>CAVTVG010000021.1:1152500-1287258 GCA_963738155.1 uncultured Alphaproteobacteria bacterium | reverse complement strand
GCGAAGCGCGGACGCTACAAGACTGCATACGCCGAAGGGACATTGCGCGAGAAATTGTTCGGCAAGGGCCGCGCGCGTCTATCCGCGCCGCATCCGGCCGCGCAGTACCGGCCGCAGGTAAGAGCGAGGGCGGCGGAGTGAGTTGCCACCCTCCCCTGGAGGGTGAAGAACGACGCTGTGTTCAATGACAAAAAAATCAATTCACCGCGTCATTCAACACCACTTCGATCAGCTTGGCACCGGGACGCTTGAACGCGTCCGACAGCTTTGGCTTCAGCTCGGCGGGATCTGTGATCCTGATCGCTTCGAGCCCGAGCGATGTCGCGAGGCCGGTAAAATCCACCGGCGGATCGACGAAATCCATGCCGATGTAATTGTCGTCGCCATGGAACGAGAGCAGGCGCTGCTTGATGATGCGATAGCCGCCATTGTTGCAGAGCACGACATTGAGCGGCAGCTTGTGATGCGCGGCGGTCCATAGCGACTGGATCGAATACATCGCGCTGCCGTCGCCGGAGAAACAGACCACCGGCCGATCGGGATTGGCGAGGCTGACGCCAACGGAAGCAGGAAGTCCCCAGCCGATGCCGCCGGAGGCGAGCGCGTGATAGCCGTAGCGATCGCGATGCGGCCGTAGCGACAGCAGCTGCCGGCCCGAGGTCAGGCCCTCGTCGACCAGGATCGCATTGTCGGGCATCGCCTCGACCATCTGCAGCGAGAGATAGTCGGGCTCAATCGGCGATTTGCCGGCGGATTTGGAAATCTGCTCCATCAGCGGCTTGCGCCGCGCGGACCAGTTCTTCGACGCGAGATCGGCGACGCCCTTCTTCGCGCGCGACTCCAGTGCGCTGCCGCCGGCCGCCTTCAGCGCCGGAATGAGCGCGCGCAGCGTCTCCTTGACGTCGGCCTTCAGCGCGATCTCGGCGCCGTAATTCTTGGCGAGGTCCCAGTCGACCAGGCCGACCTGCACGATTCCCATGCCGTCCGGCATCGGATCGACCTCGCTGTAGACCGACATGCGCAGCGGATCGGCGCCGAGCACGATCATGAGATCGTAGGGCGACAGCACCTCGCGCACCTGCTTCTGCAGCCGCGACAGCGCGCCCATGAAACACGGGCTTTCGGAGAGGAAATGCGCGCCATAGGGCGTCGAGCATTGATAGGCGGGAGCACCGAGCGCTTCTGCCAACTGCGCCGCTTCGGCCAGCGCGTCGCTCTTGACGATTTCGTCGCCGGCAATGATCACCGGCCGCTGCGCTTTGAGAATACGCGCGACCAGCGCCTGCAGGGATTCATCCGACGGCCTGACGCGCGTATCGACGCGGGTGGAGCGGCCGAGCTCGATGCCGGCCTCGGAATTGAGGATGTCGCCGGGCAGCGAGATGAAGACGGGGCCGGTCGGCGGCGTGGTCGCGATCTTGGCGGCACGGCGCACGATGCGCGGCAGGTCTTCCAGCCGCGTGACCTCGACCGCCCATTTCACCAGTGGTTCGGCCATCTGCACCAGCGGGCCGAACAGCACCGGCTCCATCAGCCCGTGGCCCTGCTCCTGCTGGCCGGCGGTCAGGATCATCGGCGTGCCGGTGAAGCGCGCGTTGAACAGCGAGCCCAGAGCATTGCCGAGGCCCGGCGCGACATGGACATTGCAGGCGACCAGCTTGCCGGAAGCGCGGGAGTAGCCGTCAGCGATCGCGACCACCAGGCTCTCCTGCATCGCCATCACATAGGTGAGATCGGGATGATCCTTCAGCGCATGCATGATCGGCAATTCGGTGGTGCCGGGATTGCCGAACAGATGGGTGATCCCCTCGTCCTTGAGCAGCGCCAGGAAAGCCGAGCGGCCGGTAATGCGGTTCTTCATGTCTCCTCCATGCCCGTCGCTGTCTGGCGCGCGGTTGAGGCAATCAAGCTGATCCCGCTGGCGAGATCAATGGAGGGTCGTCATGGCTGCGTTGCGCTGGCAAGCCTCAGCCGCTGCGCTATAAGGCGGCAAACAACGCGCGGGAGGAACTTATGATGCACGCCTGTCTCGCCGGCATGGCCGGCGTTCTGCTGTCGGTCAGCCTTGTCGCGCCCTCGCTGGCGGCACCGCGCGACCGCTTCTTCTGGATGTCGGAGATCAACAAGGCCTCGGCCGTGATGGTGGTCGAGCGCGGCATTGTGCCAAAGCCGCTCGGCGTGAAGATTTATGACGCGATCAACCGCGTCGATGCCGCGGGCGACGCGCCAGGTGCTGTGCGTTCCGGCGACTATCTCGTGGTCGAGAAGGATTTAATAGCGGCCGGCGGACCCGACATCAGCCGGCTGCATTCCGGCCGCAGCCGCCAGGACATCGGATCGACCACGCAACGGCTGATTACGCGGGACGATTTCCTCACCGCCTTCGAGAAGCTCAACGGCCTGCGCGACGCGTTGCTGGCGCTCGCCGCGCAAGCGCCGAACGCGATCCTGCCGGCCTATACCTGGGGCGTGCAGGCGCAGCCGGTCACGCTCGGGCATTACATCTCGGCCTATGCCAATGCGCTCGACCGCCAGGCCACGCGGATGCGCGAGGCCTACGTGCGACTCAACCAATCGCCGCTCGGCGCGGCCGCCTTGGGCACATCGAGCTTCCCGGTCGATCGCCCGCGTCTCGCCGAGCTGCTCGGCTTCGATGCGCCGGTCGAGAACTCGCTCGACGCCAACCAGATTTCGCCTGTAGACGGCGGCGCCGAGCTTGCGGGGCTCGCGACCTCGGCCGCGCTGACGCTCGGCACCTTCATCGCCGACGTCACCGCGCAATATGCGCAGACCGAGCCGTGGATCGTGCTGAGCGAAGGCAACGAGACCGGCGTCTCCTCGATCATGCCGCAGAAGCGCAATCCGAGCGGACTGGTGCGCTTGCGCGCGGAAGCGAGCACGCTGATCGGCGAAGCCACGACCTTTGCCGTGATCGCACACAATGTCGAAGCCGGCATGAGCGACTACAAGGATTTCGGCAATCCAAAAGAATTTCCCGACGTGATGCTGCGCGACATGGCCTCCCTGTTCGCGCATGCCGACAGCGTGATCCGCACCATGCGCTTCCGCCCCGAGCGCGCACTGGACGAGGTCAACAGCGACTATTCGACCACGACCGAGCTCGCCGACACCTTGCAGCGCGAGGCCGACGTGCCGTTCCGGATCGGGCATCACTTCGCCTCGGAGCTGGTCAATTACGGCCGCGGCCATCGCCTGCGCGCGAGCCAGATCCCCTATGCCGAGGCGCAGCGGATTTATTCGGAGATCGCCGGTCCTGCAAAGATGGACACGAAGCTGCCGCTGTCGGAGGAGGCATTCCGCCGCTCGCTGTCAGCGGAGAATATGGTGACCGCGAGCAAGGGGCTGGGCGGACCGCAGCCGGCGGAGGTCGCGCGTATGCTGGCCGGTGCGAAGGATCGGTTAGCCGCTGATCGGGCGTGGCTCGATGCGACGCGGAAGAAGCTGGTCGATGCATCCGAGAGGCTCGAAGAGGCGTTCAACCGTCTTCGCGGCTGAGCTCGAACGGGTCCTCGCCCGCGGAACGACGCTTCTTCCTGGAGCGCTGCCAGACCACACCGGGAAAGCCCTTCAGCGGCACCAGCGGCTCGCCGGTATAGGCCCATTCCTGCAGCTCTTCGATGGCGATGTGATAGAGCGGCTGGCGGCCGGTGCGGCCAGTGAACAGCGCGCGCGGGATGTTGACCATGTGCGGCGAGCGGCCGCGCTCGTAAGTGAGCGGCGTGCCACAACTTGAGCAGAAGCTGCGCGCGGTGCCGGTCGGCTTATCCTCATAACGCGTGATCAGGGTCTTGCCCTTGACGATGCGGAAGCGCTTGCGCCAGCTGCCGACATAGGTGGCATAGGCAGCGCCATGCGCGCGGCGGCTCGATGCGGAATGATCGTGCCAGGCCCAGCGCGCCGGCACGTCGATCTCGAAGGCGACCTTGCCGCACAGGCATTGGCCGGATGCAATGCCGGCGGCGACGGTTGGTTTGGCCATTGTCTCTCCCCATCGTCATTGCGAGCGAAGCGAAGCAATCCATGTCACAACAAAAAGAAAGATGGATTGCTTCTCATGGTTCGAGACGGCCGCTTACGCGGCCTCCTCACCACGAGGAGATCGAGTAGGACTACAGCGTCTCCTGCTTGTGACCGCATTCCTTGCAGGCATATTTCACGCGCGTCGTGCCCTTCGCAGCCGTGAGCCGGTTCGGTGCGCCGCATTTGCCGCAGACGGCCTCGATCCGCGTGTTGCCCTGCTTGACGACCAGGTTGCGCTTTTCCATGGTTTCACGGATCAGGCGTTCGGCTTCTTCGCGCATCGACTGTTTGGACATCAACGCTCCGCGTGGAGATTCTGCCCGGCGCTGATGACAGTTTGCGCCTCACAACGCAAGCAACAGAGACGTGCCGATCGGCGTTCCCCAACCTGAGGCGGCATCGAAACCGGGGCCGGCCGCGTAACCCAAGCCGGGATGCGGGATCGAGGCGTTGTGGCCGATGGTGACGTCGTGACAGACATGCTTTCCGAGCGGCTCGCCGAACGCGGAGGTCTTGTAGAACTGCGGCGTCAGGAAGCGGTGGCGCTTGTCTTTCGGCAACAACGCGTTGATGCGCGCGATCAGCGCCGCCCAGAGCGGCGCCGAGGCGCTGGTGCCGCCGCCGGTGGTCCATTTGCCGTTGAGCACCATCGCATACCAGGGTGGGCCCGACAGCGCCGAGACGTCAGGGACCACGCGGCCGTCGATGCTGCCCTTGTTAAGCGATTTGACCCTGACGTCCTGCCATTTCGGGCGCGGGAAACGCGTGCTGACGCCGCCGCCGGTGGCGCCGCTGCGCCGCTTGCGGTTCGGCGTACGCCGGCCCGGTTTCTTGTGCCAGACCCGCTCGATCAACTGGCCTTCATGATGCTCCATCTGCGTGCCGCCGACCGCGAGCACGAACGGGCTCGACGCCGGGAAAGTGCAATGAGCCTTGCCGTCGTCCTGCTCGTCACTGCTGCCGTCGTCACCGGCGCTGGCGCAGATGGTGATGCCGAGCGCGGCCGCCACGTGCAGCCGTTCATTGATCGCGTCGACCGCGGCCGGCGCCCAGTCGCGTCCGTCCTCGGTCGCGCCCCAGCTCATCGAGAACACGACAGGACGATCCTTGATCACGCGGTCGAGCATGTCGACCCAGCCCTTCTGGGTGTCATGCCCGAAATAGACCGAGATCGCGGCCTTCGGGCAAAGCCCTGCGATGATCTCGGTGTCCATCATCACTTCCTTGGCGTCGCCGAGCGCATCATTGCGCGCGCCGCCCCGGAGCTTTGCGACCTGCCTGCGGTTGCGCAGACGCATGTGCATCGGAACGGCCACGAGCTTCGGCACCGGCCGCTTGTAGAAGCGGCAATAGGCCGCGACATCGTCCGGAAACCATTCGTCCACGAACTCCGCGATCGCGATCTTCTGGCCGGCCGCGTCGCCATGCGGGAAGTGATAGTGCCGCTCGAAGTCGGCGGGCCCGAATGGCTTGAGCGCGACCTCGCCCTTGCCCGCGGCAAGCCGCTTCTTGACGACGCGGCGCTGACCAAGGCCCAGGATCGCGGTGATGATGCCGCGGAGACCGGGCGGCACCTTGTAGTTGTCCTCGCGATCCCTGTAGCGGCCCTGACTGCGGCTTTCATAAATGCCGAGGCGCGCGTGAAAGGCGGCTTCCACGTCGGCAACCGTGCCGCTGACCCGCATGCTGCGGGTCTCCAACGTGGTGCTCTCGATTTTGAGGCCGAAACCCTTCAGCGCCTTCGCAACCTTCTGCGCGTCGCGCGCCGAGGCGCAATATTTCTTCCTGAACTCCGCCTGCGTGAGCCGGCCCTCGGCGAGTTCGTCGGCGGGCGGAAGCGTTGGTCCGCGCAGCGACAGCGTCAGCTCGAGCTTCTCGCGCGGATTGGCGTCGCCCACCCGCCGCGCGCCCTTGCTGCGCTTGCGGTGGCTGCCCTCCACCACGGAATGATGCTTGTACAGATCGTTGCCGGCCTTGCTGCCAGCCTTGCGTGCGCTCTTTCGTTTCATCCGAGCCCTGCCCCCACTCGCCTGCAAGTTGATCTAGCGCAGACCGAGGCATGGCGGCAAGCAGACCAACGGGCTAGCTGACAGCATCCCGCTCGTTATCCGCAACGGCGGAGCCCGGCGCCGACACCAGCACGCGCCGGACCATGGCCAGTGCCGTCTCGGTGGCGGGATCGGCCAGCATCACGGGAACCGCCAGCACGACGGCGTCGATCGGCTCGTGGGCGAGCACGATCACGTGGGTGGCATGATGCGCCGCCATCAGCGAAATCATGCGCTCGGCCGCCGGATCGGTCGGCGCCAGGCCCCAAGGCACGTCGCATCGCCGCAGCACCTGACGCGCCGCGAGCAAGCCGCGCAAGAGCGGCGGATCAAAGGGCGAGAGATCGCCTTCACGAAGCCATCGCGCGCCCTCGAAAATCGGGTGCCGCGCCAACTCGGCGATCCACTCCTGCCGCGTGATCGCGGGCGAGGCGGCGAGCGCGTTCAGCACGCCCGGCGCCTGAAGCTCGAAATGGGCGCGCAGCGTATCGGTCGTCAGGCCGATGGCGAGCACGCCCGCAACCGCAACGGCCGAGAAGCGGATGATCTGTGCGGCATCGACGTCGGGGGCGAGGAACGCCGCCACCGCACCGAGCAATGCGCCGCTGCACAGTCGCAGCAACGCCATCGAAACCGCCTGCCGCCGCGTCTCGCCACTGCTCCCGGCGATCAGCACGGCGGTGACGACCAGCAACGCACCGAGCGCACCGAGCCTGACCGGCATGAAGGGGGCGAGCGCCTGGAAGTCCGTGACGATGAAGGGGATGACCAGCAACGCGCCGATGGCGACCCGGCCGATGCCGCGATTTTCCGAGGCGAGCAACTGGCTGCGGTCCCGCGTCGCCAGCAGCAGGGCGCAAGCCGCAAACCCCGCCAGCTGGAACAGCGACAGCGCGATCGCATAGGGCGCCGCCCAGGACTCCAGCCCAAGCACGCCGCCGAGCCCGAGCAGCAGGGCGCCGTAAACCGCGATGCGCTTGAAGAGACGCGGGGCATGGCGGCGCAGGATGCCTTCGGTGACGATGAGGGCGCCGAGCGGCACCAGCGCGGCCGGGATCACCGAAAGCCAGTCGAGGGAAGCGCTTCCGCTCCACCATGCAACACCGCGGATCAGGAACAGCGCCGCGACCACGCCGAGCATGAACAGCAAACGCCTGGTGAGCGGTCCCTTGGGATCGCGGCGGTGGAACGCGATCATCGCGACCACGAGGCCGATCGCGCCGCAAAGATTGACGATGGAGTCGGCGATCACGCCTGATGTCATCGCACGTCTCCGCGTCGCGGCCGCAACACGCCGAATTGACGACGGTCATCCATCCAATGGGCGACGGGAAGCAGCAGCCGCTGCAAGGCCAGCACCATCGAGGCCGTCAGCAAGGCAGGCAGCGAGCCGGGCGGCACCTCGCCCAGCAGATAACGCCTGGCGCCGGCGACATCGATACGACCGATCTGCAGGAGATCGTCGCCCCGTTCGTAATCCAGCTCGTGGGCGCAAAAGACGTTGTACTTTTCGTCGCGATGTTTTGGCGCGACATCGAAAGTCTTCTTCAGCGCGTCTGAGCCGCCCGTATAGGCGTTGGTAATCACGAAGCGCGCCTCGTCGAAGCCGGCCTCCTCGCCGACGCCGAACACCGCGCGGTGCTGACGCATGATGCCGCGCGCCAGATGCAGATGCGCAAAGCTTTGCCTGGCCTCAGACTGCGGCGACGGGAACACATCGGAAAACGTCTCGCAGACCATGCCGCACACCGCCGGCACCTGGGTGACGTTGGAGATCCATTTCGATCGGAGCCCGCCGCGCATGAACAGCACGATTGTGGTCAATCCGTAGAGCACCCAGGAGAGACCCTGCCCCTGCACGTCAGGATCGACCATGACCAGCCCGAGATGGGTGACGTCGGCAGGCAGCCCGTCGAGTTCGACCGGCATCACCGACAGCGCATTGAACGCGATCGGCCGTCCGGTCGCTTCCTCCTGAATCAGCGTGACGATGGCGCGCGACAATCGCTCGCGCTCACCGGAGAAGATCCCGTAAGTGAGATTGCCGGCCGGCAAGGTCCTGGCGGCGACGGCGCGAAGCTGCGCGACGAGTTCGTCCAGCTCGCCCTGCGCAAGCGATGTTCCGGGGCTTTCGACGATCCGCGTGATCAGGCCCGCATGGGTGCGCAGGGAGAGATCGATGCAAGGCTGGCGGAATGCCTTCCACCAGAAGCCAGCCTGGCCGTGCAGCCAGCCGATCACCGATCCAGTCCGCCTTTCGCCAGATGCCATCTCGTCCGCCCTGATCGGAGCATCACTGCATGGACTTATCTTAAGGAAGGTTGCGCAAAGCGAAATGGGTGGCCGAGGAGTAAACAGTCTATTGCACCGGGAGGCAGATCCGGCGACGAACCCTCAGTTCCGTGCGTCTATCCTTTTGGCGGGCGCCGCCGCCCAGTCGTTGGCGAGCAGCGCGCACACGCCCGCATAGGCCGCGCCGGCCAACGTCCAAAATCTCAATGGCGGAGATGGCATGTGGTCGCTCAGCAACCATGTCAGACCTCCGCCTACGAGTATTGCGCCGGCGACGGCGGTCAGAACAGCTCTCGGAAATATGGGCATATAGAGCGCAAGACACTCATCGACAGTTCCGACGAGAGCGGTTATCGGCAAAGTCAGGAAGAATGCAAACATTCCGATCAGGAATACGATTTCGGGCCTCGGTCCGATCGGGTCGGACACAGCCCAGCATGTTGCAACGGCGACCGACACGGGACCGAGCAAAAGGAAGACGATAACCCGCTTCATCGAACACCTCGGGGAGCTGCGACCACTTCGCCGGGGCTAAAGACTTTCACCGGCGCAAGCGGCGGGCGATCGCTCGCCCGCCGCCGGTCGGTTCGTTACGCGGCCCTTGAGCCGCGCTCGACTTCCATCAGCAGACGCTCGGCCTTGGCGTCCTCGATGCGGTTCACCAGCTTGTCGCTCTCGTGCATGTCGCGCATCGTCTTGGTCATGGTGATGCAGGACTGCACCGTCATCAGGAATCCCATGGAGAGATAGCCCTTGAGCGACAGCTCCAGCGGCAACAGCCAGATGCCGATGGCGACCATGAAAGCCGATGCGGCGAACGAGATGTAGGTGAAGGTGATCCAGGCGGGGCTGTGCTGGGCAGTGTGGTTCATGACAGTCTCCTTGTGATGAGGGTTGGTGGTGGTTCAAACGTTGGTGGCGGGTGGTTCAGACGGGTGGCGTGCGCTTTGCCTTCAGCCGCGCGAGCACGTCATCGGCGGTCGATTTCAGCCGCGGGCCGAAGCCCTGCTCGGCCAGTTTCTCGGCGGTCGCGAGCGGCCCCGCGGCGGCATCGATCTCGATCAGGGCCTCGTCGGCGGCCTGCGCTTCCTGCTGCCGTTCGCGCAGGCGCCGCAGCGTGTTTTCGGCTTCCGGCAGCGTCGACTCGTAGGGCCGCGCGGCTTCGACGCCGCCGCGGCGCAGCGCCCGCACCGCTTCCGAAGCGCGCGCGATGCGGCGGCCGCGGTCGAGTTCGGTGAGCCGCGCTTCGGCGGTCGAGACGTGGCGCTTCAGGCGCGCGATCTCCTGCGCAAACAGCGTGCGCGCGGTCATCGCGGCGTCGCGATCGGCTTCGAGGTGCGCGATCTGTTGCGCCGCCTCCCGTGCGAGATCCTCGCGGCCGCCATCGAGCGCGGCGCTGGCGCGGAGCTCGAGATCGGCGATACGGGTGTTGGTGGTATCGAGCCGGCGGCCTTCCTGCTGATCCTGCGCGATCGCAAGCGCCAGCGTCCGCTTGCTGCGCTCCACGGCCGCGGCCGCATCGCGCATCTGCTGATCGAGAATGAGAAGGGCCGTCCGGTCCTGCAGCTCCTCCTCCGCCGCGGCAACGCTGCCGCGGAAAAGTGTGAAAACGGTCTTGAACATTGTCGGCTCCCTGTTTATGAGCACTGCTCATAAAGCTGTTATAACACGTTTTGAGCATTGCTCAAGAAATATTTGAGCGGCGCTCACAAGAATGGTCAATAAATGACTAAGGCTTTGGAACGACGGGAAAAACAGCGCCACGACCTGATTGCGGCGGCGGAACGGCGTATTGTCGCGGGCGGCCTGGCGGGTCTCAAAAGCCGCGATCTGGCGCGCGACATCGGCTGCGCCAATGGCGCGGTCTTCAATCTCGTCGCCGATATGGACGAGCTCGTGCTGCTGGTGGGATCACGGACTCTGGCACGCCTGGACGCCGCGCTGACCGAAGCCGAAAGCGACGGCGCCCCCTCACCCGGCGACAGGCTGGTGCGCATCGCGCTGGCCTATTGCGATTTCGCTGCGGAAAATCTCGAACTGTGGCGCACGCTGTTCGAGCACCGGATGGCGCAAGGCCGATCGATTCCGGACTGGGTGATCAGCGAGCAGATGGAATTGTTCGGGCATATCTACCGGCCGCTTGCGGCGCTGCTGCCCAGGCGCGCGCCCGCCGAGCTCGCGGTGACCGCACGCAGCCTGTTTTCCGCGGTGCATGGCATGGTGATGCTTGGCCTCGAGCAACGATTGATCGCGGTGCCGATCGAGGCGCTGCGGCGCGAGATCGCCACGCTGGTGCGGGCGATGGTCGACGGGCTCACGTCTCCACGATGACGTAGCTATCCTCGACATGCACCGGAAAGGTCTCCGCGACGTAGGGACCCTTCTTCATCTCCTCGGCCAGTTCCTCGCCGCGCTCGACCGCGACCGGGAACGAGCGGATCTTGAAGCGCTTCGCATCGAACCAGGACTGGCCGGTGCGCATGTCGAACTCCCAGCCGTGCCAGGCACAGCGCAGGAACTCGCCGACCCGCGACCGCTGGTAGACGCCGGGCTCCGGCGAGGTGAGCCGCGCCACGCAGGCAGCCTTGTCGAGCGGCGCGCCTTCATGCGGGCAGCGGTTCAGCAGCGCGAAGAACTCGCCATTGACATGGAACACGACGATGTCGCGGCCGTCGACGCCGACCACCTTGTTGCCGCCGGGCGGGATATCGCTGGTGCGCGCGACGATGTGACGAGGCATTAGAAATTGTAAACCGCGCGGGCGTTGGTGTTGAAGATCTTCTTCCGTTCGGCGTCCGACAGCGGCGTCTTGAAGGCGAAACGCGCGTCGTCATAGTCCCAATGCGGATAGTCCGACGAGAACAGCAGCCGGTCGATGCCGACCCATTCGATCAGCTGGCGCAGATGTTTCGCCTCATCCGGCTCGTCGATCGGCTGGGTCGTGAACCAGAATTGCTCGCGGACATATTCGGATGGCTTGCGCTTGAGATGCGGCACCTCGCTGCGGAAGCGTTCGAAATGCTGGTCCATCCGCCACATGGCCGAGGGAATCCAGCCGAAGCCGCCCTCGATGTAGACGATCTTCAGTTTCGGGAAGCGCTCCGGCACGCCTTCGATCACGAGGCTCGCGAGATTCGCGGCCATGGTATGCGCGTTGGACTGATGCTCCTCGCAGTAATAGGACGGCCAGCCGCCGCCGGTCGGCGCGTGCCCGCCATAACCGCCGACATGGATGCCAAGCGGCAGGCCGAGCTCTTGCGCGCGCGCGTAGATCGGCCAGTAGCGGCGGCGGCCGAGCGGCTCGTTGGCGCGCGGCGAGATGTTGATCTGGATGTATTCGCCGATCTTTGCGCAGCGGTCGATCTCGGCGATCGCGGCCTCGGTGTCGTCCTGGCTGACCAGGATCGAAGCCTTCAGGCGCGGGTCGCGATGCGTCCAATGCGCGAGCTGCCACTCATTGATGGCGCGCTGGATCGCGGCGCCGCATTCGAGATTCTGCTGCGAGAAGATGAAGAGGTCGAGCACCTGCAGGATGCCGAACTCGACGTCGTAGGGATCGAGGTGCTGCTTGCGCATAAAGGCGAGATCGGAGCCGGGCAGGTCGCCGTTCGGCGGCCAGGCGTCGCGGCGGCAGATCAGCGGCGATGAGCGCGGATAGGGCGTGGTGCCGATATAAGGCGTGCGCAAATGGTCGCCGTAGGTCTTGAGATGCTCCTGCCAGCGTTTCGGCAGGAACTCGTTGAGGTCGGCGCGCGAGCGCAGGCTTGGATGGATATCGCAATCGATGATGCGCAGCCGGCTCTGGGCGGTCTGCTCTTCTCTGGACAGCGGGCGGTCGATGACTTCACTCATGCGATCCTCCTAAATCTAATTGAGCTTCAGCCGCGGAAATGTTTCCAGCGGATTGTCCGCGCACATGCGCGAGATGATATGAGGCGGCAAATGCGGCGGCAACGGATCGTCGCCGTCGAACTGCCAGTGCGGATAGTCGGAGGCGAACAGGAACATCTTCTCCGAGCCGATCTGGTCGATCACGTCGGCGACGCCCTGCGCGCTCGGCGGTCCGTCGAACGGCTGCATGGTGACGCGGACGTGGTCGCGGATGATGGAGGCCGGCTCGCGCTCGACCCAGGGCACCTCAACGCGCACGCCGCGCCAGGTCTTGTTGGCGCGCCACATGAAGGCGGGCAGCCAGCTCACGCCCGACTCCATCAGCACGACCTTCAAGCCCGGAAATTTGCCGAACACGCCCTCATAGACCAGGCTCAGGATCTGCGCCTGGAAGGCATGCGCCTCGACGAAGTAATATTCATAACGATGCGACGGCCAGCCGATCGAGCTCGGCGCCTGCCGGTACGAGCTGCCGGCATGGATCGCGATTGGTAGCTTGTACTTCTCCGCAAGCTGATAGATCGGCCAGAACTGCCGGCGGCCGAGCAGCATCTCGCCTTGTGCCAGCACCAGGATGGAGACGAAGCGGTTGTCGCCGGCGCGGCGCTCGATCTCTTCGAGCGCCAAATCCGGCGCCTGCATCGGCACCAGGATCGAGGCGCGCAAGCGGGAATCCTGCGCCAGCCATTCGGCTGCGATCCAGTCGTTGATCGCCTTGCAGAAGGCCGACGCCATATAGGGATCGTAGACGGCCGACGCCCCATAGAGCACGTTGCAGATCGCGTGGCTGGCGCCGAGCTGGTCGAACGCGCCGCGCTGGACCATCTTGAGATCGGAGCCCGGCTTGCCGCGCTCGGGCCGCCAGTCGGGCCGGCCGGACAGCGGCATGTTCGGCGGGTAAGAGGTGAGATCGAGGCCGTCGATGGCGCGGCTCACCACCTGCTCTTTCCAGTGATCGTCGAGATAAGGCAACAGCGTGGTGCGCGTTCCCCCGACCGCCGGGTGGATATCGCAGTCGATCCGCGTCGCCGTGGTCATCTTATTCCTTGGGTTTCCCTGAAAAATATGGCTGTCGGCGGCCTTTGCGCCGCGCGCTCGAATGTGCAGCCGAGTGGTCCCCGACGCAAGCCGGAACAACCCCTAAATCAGACTTCCAGCCATTCCTTGCGCACCGCGGAATTGGCGCCGAAATCGGCCGGCGTGCCCTGAAACACGATGCGGCCGTGGCCCATGACATAGAGGCGGTTGGAGATCTTCAGCGCGATGCCGAGCTTCTGCTCGATCAGCAGGATCGATACGCCGCGTCGGGAGATTTCGGCCAGCAACTCGCCGACCTGCTCGACCAGCTTGGGGGCAAGGCCCTCGGTCGGCTCGTCGATCAGGATCAGATCGGGATCGCCCATCAGGGTACGGCACATCGTCAGCATCTGCTGCTCGCCACCGGAGAGCACGCCGGCGGCGACGTCCTGCCGCTCGTCGAGATTCGGGAACAGGCGATAGACGTCCTGGAAAGTCCAGCGCCCGAACTTGCCGGCACGCTTCAGGCCAAGCTCGAGATTCTGCTTGACCGTCAGCGTCGGAAAGATTTCGCGGTTCTCCGGCACGTAGCCGATGCCGCAATGGGCGACCTGGTCCGGGCGCAGGCCCGCAATATCCTTGTCGCGAAACCTGATCGTACCGCTCGCCGGCACCAGCCCCATGATCGCCTTGCAGGTGGTGGAGCGGCCGACGCCATTGCGGCCCAACAGGCTGACGATCTCGCCTTCGCCGACGTCGAGATCGACGCCGTGCAGGATGTGACTCTGCCCGTAATACGCATGGAGATTGGCGACGTCGAGGATCATGCCGCCAGCGCACCCAGATAGGCTTCCTGCACCGCCTTGTTGGCGCGCACGACCTGCGGCGTCCCCGAGGCGATCACCTGGCCGTAGACCAGCACGGTGATGACGTCGGCGAGGTCGAACACCACCTTCATGTCGTGCTCGACCATGACAAGCGTCTTGCCCGCGGAGACGCGGCGGATCAGCGCGACCGCCTTGTCGGTCTCGGTGTTGCTCATGCCGGCGGTCGGCTCGTCCAGCAGGATCACGGAGGCGCCGCCGGCAATGGTCATGCCGATCTCCAGCGCACGCTGATCGGCATAGGACAGCAGCCCGGCCGGCGTGTCGCGGCGCGAGGAAAGGGTCAGGTCCTCCAGCATCATCGCCGTCTTTTCGTTCAGCTCGCGCTGCCGCCACAGCGGTGTCCAGAACGAATAGCGATAGCCCATGCTCCAGAGCAGCGCGCAACGCAAATTCTCGAACACCGACAGCCGGTGGAAGATCGAGGTGATCTGGAAGCTGCGCGACAGTCCCATGCGGGTGATGCGATGCGGCGGCATGCCGTCGACCCTGACGCCGTCGAGCAGGATTTCGCCGGAGGAAATCGGGAAGCGGCCGCTGATCAAATTGAACAGCGTGGTCTTGCCGGCGCCGTTCGGACCGATGATGGCATGGCGCTCGCCGGTTTTGATGTCGAGATTGACGCCGCGGATGATCTCGGTCGGGCCGAAGGCCTTGTTGACGTTGCGGAGCGACAGCGCGGTCTCGGTCATGCGGCGCTCCGCTGCGGCTTGAGCTCCAGCATCAAGCCGTCCCAGACCTGACGGAACGCACGCGCCTCGATGTTGAACCAAAAAGTACCCGCGATCAGGCAGGCGAACGCGATGAGCCAGGGCAGCACTTCGTGCTCGTCGATCTTGTGGCCGAACAGGATCAGCACCTTGCCCTGGGCGGCGCCGATGGTGAGGAACGAGGCCAGTTCGACGATGCCGACGAAGCCGAGCACCATGAGGAGCGCCGGCAAGATGACGCGCAGATAAGGCAGTAGCAATCGCGAGAAGCGCCCCGCACTGACGATCGGGCTGTGCGCCTCGAGCAGCCCCATGATGCCCTGTGGCGCGAAGATCACCATGGTGACGAAGAGCACGCCGACATAGACGAGCCAGGAGTTCGACATCAGGCTGACGCCGCTTTGCAGCAGCGTGATCAGGACCGCGCCGAGGATCGGCCCGCCGAAGGCGCTGGAGCCGCCGATATAGGCCATCAACAGCGCATTGGCCGACAGCGGCGCGGCCAGCGCATCGAAGGTGACGATCTCATAGGTGATGGCGTAAAGGCCGCCGCCGATGCCGGCGAAGAAGCCGGACAGCGCGAATTGCAGGAAGCGCACCATGCGCGGGTCGTAGCCGACGAACTGCACGCGCTCGAAATTGTCGCGCGAGGCATTCGCCATCCGCCCGAGCGGCGTGCGCGTGAGATACAGCATCAGCAGCGCCGAGATCACGGTCCAGCCGAGGATGAGGTAATAGACCTGGATCGACGGGCCGTATTTGAAGCCGAACAGGCTGTGACCGATCACACGGTTGGAATTGACGCCGCCCTCGCCGCCGAAGAAGTGGTGAAAGCTCAGCGCGGCCGTGGTCATCAGCTCGCCGATGCCGAGCGTGATCATGGCAAAGGCGGTGGCGCGCTGCTTGGTCGCCATGTAGCCGAACACGATGGCGAGACCGAGGCCCGCCAGCCCCGACAGGATCGGAATCAGCTCGAGCGGCAATGGCAAGGAGCCGCCGCCGGCGAGATTGAGGAAGTGGATGGTCGCATAGCCGCCGATGCCGAAGAACACCGCGTGGCAGAACGAGAACAGCCCGGACTGCCCAAGCAGCATGTTGTAGGACAGCGCCAGGATGCTCATCATCCCCATCTGGCTCAGCATCGAAATGACGAAGCCGGATTGCCGGCCGGTGTGATAGTTGAAGAACACCCAGGGCATCGCGATCGCCGCGATCAGCGCCGCGAGCCAGACCCAGCCCTGTACGCCCCCGCCTTTTTTCATGTGTCGCGCGTGCCCATCAAGCCGCGCGGCCGGAACAGCAGGATCAGGATCATCAGCAAGAACGGCAACAGCGCGCCGATCCGCGCCACCGGTACGGTCATGAACTCCGTAAACAGATTGTCACCCGACAGCGTCACGCCGAGCGGCTTGAGCAGATCGAGAAGCGAGGCGTTGATCACCACCGCAAAGGTCTGGATCATCCCCATCAGGATCGAGGCGATGAAGCAGCCCATCAGCGAGCCGAGCCCGCCGAACACCACGACCACAAAGACGATCGGCCCCATGCCGTCGGCCATGCCCGGCTCGGTGGTCTGGTAATTGCCGCCGATGACGCCGGCCAGTCCTGCCAGCATGCAGCCGCCGGCGAATACCAGCGTGAACACTCTGGGCACGTTATGGCCGAGCGCACTCACCATCTGCGGATGGGTGAGCGAAGCCTGGATGATCAGGCCGACACGGGTCTTCTTCAGGAGCACCCAGGTCGCGAGCAGCATGGCGGCCGAGATCAGCAGCATGAAGCCGCGATAGGCCGGGAAATACTGGCCGTAGAAAGTGAACAGCGGGAAGTCGAGCAGCGCCGGCACGCGATAGGCCATCGGCAGCATGCCCCAGATCATCTGAACGGCGCGCTGGATGACGAATACGAGGCCGAAGGTGAACAGCAACTCGGCGATGTGGCCGTTGGAGTGGACGCGGCGCAGCCCGAAGACCTCGATGGCCGCACCCAGCAGTCCGCACAGGATCGGTGCCACGATCAGTGCCGGGAAGAAGCCGATATACTGGCTGACCGTGAAGGCGAGATAGGCGCCGATCATGTAGATCGAGGCATGCGCGAAATTCAGCACGCCCATCATGCTGAAGATCAGCGTCAGCCCGCTCGCCAGCATGAACAGCAGCATGCCGTAGACGAGGCCGTTGAGCAGGGAAACCAGGACTATCTCCATGACCGCCCCGTTTCCCCGCCCGCCTTTCAAACCGAGCTCAGTTTTCCGGCCGCTTCATCTTGCAGATGGTCGGCAAGGTCAGGTCGGCGGCGGTCGCGGTCATCTGGGTCTTCCAGCCGAAACCGGTATGCTCGGAATCATATTTTACGTCCTTGCTGAAGACGCCGGCATAATAGGGCATCAGCAATTGGTGGTCGTCCTTGCGCATGATGTTTTCCTGACCGTCGAGGTCCTTGACATGCATGTCCTCGAGCGCCAGCGCCACCTTGAGCGGGTCGGTCGAACCGGCCTTGTTGATGGCGTTGGTCAACATGTCGATCATGGTGAGGAAGTTGAGTTCCGAGAAATCGGTCTCGTGGTTGGCGCGCCAGTCGACCGCGATCTTCTCCGCTTCCGGGCTTTTCTGGTCGACTGCGACGTTGCCGTTGAACTCCATCACCGACGTCAGCCGGTTTTCGCCGGCAGCCCCGATCGCGGTCGGGCCGCCGATCAGATGCGACAGGAAGGTGTCGAAACGCACGTCAAGACCGGCATCGTTGGCGGCCTTGATCAGCAAATTGAGGTCGCGGTTATAGTTGCCGGTCACCACGCTCTGCGCGCCGGATGCCTTGATCTTCGCCACATAGGGCGCGAAGTCCTGCACCTTGCCGAACGGCATCAACTCGTCGGCCGCGATCTCGATGTCGGGCCGCAGCTTGGCCAGCCATTTCTTGGTATCGTGCTGGATCGACTGGCCGAACAGATAATCCTGATTGAGCAGGTAGACCTTCTTGAGGTCGGCCGGCAGCGACTTGATCCGGGCGGCGGCGCGCATGTCGACGCTCCCCGCGAAGCGGAAATGCCAGAAGTCGCATTGCTCGTTGGTCAGCTCGGTGGCGAGCGCCCCGCAATTCAGGTAGAGGATGCGGTTGTCGGGATTGCGCGCATTGTGCTTGGAAACGGCGTCGATCATGGCAGACCCGACATTGGATCCGACGCAATGCATCACGAACGGGATGTTCTGGTCGGTCATGCTTTTCAGCGCGATCAGCGCTTCGGCCGGCTGCAGCTTGTCGTCGAACGGCACCAGCTCGTACTTCCGGCCAAGCGGGCCACCGGCGGCGTTCCTTCGCGCGATGATGAACTGAAAGACCTTGAGAAACTCGTCGCCGGCCGACGCGAACGGACCCGAGAACGGATCGGTATAGGCGAGCTTGATGGTTTCTTCGGCCGCAACCGGCCGGCCGGTGAACAACAATCCCAGGATCGCAAACGAGTAGCAAAGCAGCCGCAGACCGCGCATGACGTCCTCCCCGATGCCCTATCCTTGTGCGGATAGATGTTCTTGTAATGCTGCGAGAGTACATTGCGTTGGGGTCGAGTCAATTGCGCTGGCATCGCCGGACGCTTGGGAGGCCCTCGTTTGCCTCGACGATTTCACAATCGGTCCTGCAAATGCGATGTATTCTGCGCCACGCAATATGGCCGCGCATGGCAGGTCGGCGCCAATGAGGAGGCTCGGATGAAGTTCGTCAGGCTCGTGATCGCAATCGCGTTGTCGCTCGGGACGGTCTCGGCCGCCTCCGCGGCGTCGATCACGGGACAGGCAGCGCTCGCGCTGTCAGGCGTCGTGGCGCTGTATGCGCCGATGCCGGCCGCCAACAAGAAAGCGGTGGCCGCGCTGTTCAAGGGCGACACCAACTTCCCCTATCCGAACAAGATCACGGTGGCGGCGGAGAAGATCGTGTGCCGCACCAGCAATGTCGACATCACCGCGCGCTCCTGCGAGCTGACCTTCAAGAATTCGACCAAGACGCTCAAAGGCCGCGAGGCCAACGAGCTCTATGCGACCGAGGCGATGGCGGGCATTCCACCCGACGGCGCCGCCGGATCGAACTTCGAAAGCCTGTCGAAGCTGAGCTGCACGCTCGATCCGAAAGTGCTGAAGCAGAAGGGCGGCGGCGGCGCGGAATGTTCGTATGAGGCCGCGAACTAAATGGACCCCACCTTCAGCTAGAACAGTAGCGAAGATCACCTCTGCCCGCCGGGGAGAGGTGAACCGAGTACGCGGCGCGGAACTTTCAGCCTACAGAAACACCTCGGGCACCCCGCCGAGCAGGATGTGCCCGACCGCCTCGAAATGCGCACCGCGCGACTGGATCTGCTGCGACAGCGTGTGCATGTCGCGGAAACGGCGCTCGAACGGGCTGCCCGGGAAGATGGCGTCGACGCCGGCAGCCTTGTAGGTCGAATCCGCGACCTCGATCGCGCCATGGATCGCATTGGTGCAGGCGAGCCGCACGCGGGCGCGATCTGTGAGCCCGATCGGCTCCGCCTCGCCGGCCTGCGCGTAGATCGTGCTGAGCGTCTCGACCAGATAGGCACGCGCCGAGCCGAGCCGTGCCTCCATGCGCGCCACATCGGCCTGCACCAGCGCACTGTCGGCGAGCCGCGAGAGCCCGCGCGGCGCCTTGCGCGAGGCGAGATCGACGAACTCGGCCAGCATCGCCCGCGCAATCCCGAGCGCGACAGCAGCGACGCCGGCCGCATAAAGGCCCTGCATGGTGAAGGCGTAGAGCGGGCCCTTCTCGCGGCGGAGGCTCGGGTCCTCGCGCGTGGTGCTGAACGCCTCAGGCACGAACAGATCGTCGACGCTGTACGAGTCCGAAGCGGTGCCGCGCAGTCCGATCGTGTGCCAGGTGTCGATCAAGGTCGCCTGCTCGGCCGGAAACAGCAGCGTGCGCACCGTCGGCCGGCCGAAGCGATTGAGCCTGAGCGAACCGTCCGGCTCGACCACATGGCCGTGCGCGCCGAGCCAGTTGGCTTGCCGGCAGCCGCTGGAGAAACTCCATTCGCCGGTCAGGCGATAGCCGCCCTCGACCGCTCGCGCGCGCGAGGCGTTCGGCGGTCCCCAGGAGACGACCGTGCGGGGATTGCCGAAGATCGTACGATTGACCGCGCCATCGAGAAACGGCGCGATCAAGGCGGAGCTGTTTCCCGTAAATGTGTTCCAGCCGATCGAGGCGTCGTGGCGGGCAAGCTCCTCGAGCGCGGCGACATAGACCGCAGGATCGACTTCGTCGCCGCCGGCCGATCGCGGCAGCACCATGCGGAACAGTCTGAGGTCGTGCATGCGCTCCAGCAACGCCGCAGGAATCCGCCGGGTGCGCTCGATCTCGTCGGCCGCGGCAGCAATCTCCGGCCCAAGCTCGCGGGCGTGTGCGACAGCATCGGTGCGGGACTGGATGTTCATGCGCCACCACCTGGCCGCATCATGCCGCCGACCGCCCCGGCGCTGTCAAGCCGTCGATCGGCTCATTGCTTTCGCTTGATCACATCGTCGGCCCGCGTCAACAGCGTGGCTGGAACGACCAGGTCGAGGGCTCGGGCTGATCGCGAGCTCGAATTCGGTCGGCGCGTGCACCGGCAGGTCGACGCCGTAGCGCATCGGTCACCGGTTACGGCTTATTTCGGGCCGTGTGAACTGCCTTACATTTGCCGACATGCGCGGAGGTGTACACTCGCTTTCGTTTCATCTGACACAGGGCTCTACCTTGGCTAGTTGACGCCTGGTAGTCATTCATGGAGGCAGACATGAAGAACGTTACCGTGCACGTCCCCGGCACCCTCAATCTGGACCAATGCCACAAAGTCCTGGCATCCGTGCTGGGAAAGTGCGGGCATCCGAACTGCTTGTCCGGCTTCAATATCGCGTTCGAGAATGCCGTCGATCCGGCCGACATGGTGTTGACGGTCGAAAAGGGCAGCCTGAACGTAACACAGATCCGCTAAGGACCTTGGCTCCTCGCCATGGCCTTTGCACCACCCCGGCTCGGTCCGGGGGCAATCTACCTGCGTTCGCTTGACGGCCTGTTCCGCTCACACGCCGACCTGATCAAGGTGGCGGAGATCGAGCCACAGAGCCTGTGGACGAAGGGGACTGCTCCCGGCGCGCTGCCGCGAGGCAGCCCGGAAGAGCTGCGCCAGCTGCAAGCGCTGCCGCAAGACATTCTGATGCACGGCGTCGGCTGCCCGATCGGCGGCACGATCTGTGATCAGGTGCGGCACGTGCCGTATTTTCGCGCCTGGAGCGAAGCGCTGAACGCTCCCTGGACCAGCGAGCATCTCAGCATCTTCCACCTGCACGGCAGAAACGGTGAAGAGCCGTGCGGCTTTCTGATGCCTCCGCTGCAGACCGAGGCGGGAGCAAGGCTCGCCGTGCGCAACATCACGCGCCGCGCGGCCGCATTGGGAAAGCCGTTTGCGTTCGAGACCGGGGTCAATTACTTCGCGCCGCGCCCGTGCGAGATGCCGGACGGCGAGTTCTTCAGGACGATTGCCGAAGCCGCCGACTGCGGCATCCTGCTCGATCTGACCAATCTCTGGGCGAACCATAAGAACGGTCGCGCGGACATTCACGACGTGCTGGCGTGCCTGCCGCTGGAACGTGTGTGGGAAGTGCATCTTGCGGGCCTGGAGTTCGCGCACGGCTACTGGCTGGACGCGCATTCGAATGCGGTGGACGACGAACTCGTCGAGCTCGCATCCGATCTCGTCGCGGACTTGCCCAATCTCGGCGCGATCATCTTCGAAATCGCGCCCGACCGCGTCGACCGGTTCGGCGAGCGAAACTGGCTGACGGAGATGGAGAAAGTGCAGCGTCTCTGGGACAAGTCTCGTGGCGCGGTCCGGTCCGAGGCGAGCAAGAAAGAAACCAGGCCGCGGGCATTTGCCGGGCCCGCTTCGCCTTCGCCGGAAGATTGGGAACGGACGCTGGCGAAGAGGTTGTTGCAATCGCAAGGCCAGTCGCCTGCGAATGCCGAAGCACTGGAGGTGAGAAGCTCGGACGAGCGGTCGTTTTCGCTCTACCGGGAACTCATTGCTTCGTTCCGCCGGGGCGCCGTTGCGGATCTGATGGCGAATACGACGCGGTTGTTGCTGCTCGCGATGGGGGAGATGGACCTTCGCCACCTGATGGACCGATATGTCGCGGCCTCCTCGCCGGCGGTGTTCCCGACCGATGAAGCCCTGAGCTTCAGACGATTCCTCGCGCGAAAAGCGATCCCCATCCCGGGGCTCGAAGACCTGTCGAAATTCGAAGCGACGCTGGTTGCCGCCGCTGCCGACGGCGGGTCGGTGCAGGTGGAGCTCTCGAGCGATATCGATGCGGTGCTCGGCGACATCACGATGGGACGGCTGCCGGGGGCCTCTACGGTACGCCCCGGCACCGTGCTCGAAATCGCGGTGGACCCGGTGCCGGTCGTGCGGATGCTTCATTAGCATGGTGGTTTCGCGCCCGGCGCGCGGGGAAGTAAAGTAGCGGCAACATGAGGCCGCATATGAAAAGAGCCATCATCGCCATCATCACAATTGCCGCCGGTTTCAGTGCGGCATGCGCGCAAGGCGCGTTCTATCAGGCGTCCGAGGCGGAGATGGCGAACGGGCCGCCCGGCAGCGTCATCCGCGACGAGCCGATGGTCGGCGCGCCGGCCGGCGGTATCGCCCATCGCGTGCTCTATCGTTCGACCGATCCGGAAGGCAAACCGATCGCGGTCTCCGGCGTGATCATCGTCCCGCCGGGGATCGCGCCATCAGGCGGCTGGCCTGTGATCGCCTGGGCGCATCCGACCAGCGGCATCGTGCCGCGCTGCGCACCGTCACTCGCGATCTTCCTGTTTCAGCAGATCGCCGGCAGCCGGCCGATGATGGAGCAACGCTACGCGATCGCGGCGACCGATTATCCGGGGTTGGGCACGCCGGGCCCGCATCCCTATCTGGTCGGGATCAGCGAAGCCCGCGCCGTGATCGATTCGGTGCGCGCCGCGCGGACCTTTCCGGGCATCGACGGCGACCGTTATGCGGTGTGGGGCCATTCGCAGGGCGGACAGGCCGCGCTGTTCACGGGGATGATTTCTGAAAGCTACGCGCCCGAACTAAAATTGCTCGGCGTCGCAGCAGCAGCGCCGGCGACCGATCTCGCAACGCTGATGACCGACGACCTCAACTCGACAGGCGGCCGCAACCTCACCGCCATGACCGTGTGGTCATGGTCGCGCGTCTACGGCGCGCCGGTCGACAGCATCGTCGCGTCCTCGGCTGTTCCGACGATCGATCGCCTCGCTGAAGAATGTATCGAGTCGCCGTTCGATATATTCCGGCGCGGCCGCACGGCGGCGCCGCTCGCCCAGGAATTCCTGACCACGAAAAATCCGGCCGAGGTCGAGCCCTGGCACGCGCTGCTGGTCAAGAACACGCCCGGCCTGTTGCCGCGCACGCTGCCCGTCTTCCTCGCGCAGGGTTCGACCGACGGACTGGTGCGGCCGCAGGTGACGCTGGCCTACTACAGGCGGTTGTGCGCGGCCGGGACTCGCGTTCGGATGCTCGTCATGCCCGGCGTCAGCCACGGCTTTGCCGGTGCCGACAGCGCCAAGAACGTGTTGGCGTGGATGGCGGACCGTTTCAAAGGCCTGCAAGCGCCCAGCGACTGCGGGGGCTGAACCCGGCCTTTGGAGAAGGTCGCGCATTTCCACATACGTGGAATTTTCTTGCGCGGCTTGGCGGGCCCGCCGCTTGCGGCGTAACTTCCGCGCCCAACGACAAGTCACGGGGAAGCGCGCCATGAAAATCTTTGTCTTCGACCTGCTCGCCTATGGCGAACAGCTCGACCATCTCAAGGTCGGCAGCGAGCTCCCCTACCCGCTCTCCAGCCGTTACTTCAAGGCTGACGTCGCGGTCCGTACTTACGCAGAGCATCTCGAAGCCTGGGAGGAGATGGACCGGCTCGGCTATGACGGCGTCGGCTTCAACGAGCATCACTGCTCGCCTTACGGCCTGATGAACTCGCCGAACCTGATGGCCTCGGCCGCAGCGCAGCGCACCAAGAAACTCAAGCTCCTGATCTACGGCAATCTCTTGCCGCTGCACGAGCCGCTGCGGCTCGCCGAAGAGCTTGCGATGCTCGACTGCCTCTCCAACGGGCGGCTGATCTCGGGTTTCGCGCGCGGCATCCCGCGCGAGTACCAGGTGCACAACATCCCCTTGAAGGAATCGCGCGAGCGCTTCGAGGAAGCCTTCGAGATCGTCACCCGCGCCTGGACCGAGGACATCTTTTCCTATCAAGGCAAGTTCTGGTCCTACAAGGACGTGGCGCTGTGGCCGCGCCCGGTGCAGAAGCCCGCTCCGGAAATCTGGATTCCGATCGTCGGCAGCAAGGAGTCGATCGAGTTCGCGGCGAAGAAGAACACCGTGATCACGCCGGGGCTGGCGCGCGGCGGATTGCAGGAAGACATCATCCGCTATTTCGCAAAATGTCTCGAAAAGAACGGCCACAAGATCACGCCGCATCATCTCTCGATCGCGTTGCCCACCTATGTCGCCGACAGCAAGGCGGAGGCGGTGCGCGAGTTCGGGCCCTACCACCTCTATTTCAACCGCACGCTGTTCAGCCACGGCAACTTCACCGAGACCGCGAAGCAGCGCGACGCCGGCTATGTCTCGCAATCCTCCAACGATTACGTGCGGCCGGAAAACATGCGCGCGGCGCAAGGCCTGCGCGAGGACTATCGCAACATGACCATGGCCGACTTCGAGCGGCAGGCCGAGCACATGGCGTTCGGCACGCCAAAGGAAGTCACCGAGCGCATCATTGCTGCGGCGGAAGCCGCCGGCGCCAACCAGGTGCAGATCAGCCTCAATCGCGGCGCGCTGCCGCAGGAGATGTTCATGAACCAGATCAGGCGCTTTGCGCGCGAGGTGCTGCCGGCGCTGCAGGCGCATGAGGTGCGCCGCGTGCCGCTCGGCGAGGACGTTGCGGCCTGACCAATGACGAGGTTGATCGAGCAAGCAACGGTACGGGAGGTTTCACCTCTCCCTTTGGGAGAGGTCGGCGCGAAGCGCCGGGTGAGGGGTTACGGTCTCTCAGAGCAAAATGCCCCCTCACCCAATTTGCACCGGACGATGCTTCGCATCGCCGGGAGCAAATCGACCTCTCCCCGCTGGGGAGAGGTGGACTGAGTCCGTGGACGCTCTAGGATTCGAACAAGACATCTGCGAACATAACAACAAGAGTGCCGGCCAAGGCACCTGCTCTTTCCAGGGGAGGCATTGATGAGCGGGGAATTGAAATCGCCGGTCGAGGACGCGCTGGAGCACCAGCCGTTCGGTGCATTGCAATTGCGGGTCGTGCTGCTCTGCGCATTCGTGCAGGCGTTCGACGGCTTCGATCTCGGCACTATCGGCATGGCGGCGCCGTCGCTGATCAAGACCTGGAGCGTGCTGCCAAAGGATTTCACCATCGCCTTCGTGATGTCGAGCGTCGGCATCCTGATCGGCGCGCTGGCCTCCGGCCCGCTCGGCGACCGCTTCGGGCGTAAGCCGCTGCTGATCATCTCGACCGCCTTCATCGGCATCTTCTCGGTGGCGTCGGCCTTCACCTGGTCGGTGGAGTCGATCACCGCGATGCGCTTCCTCACCGGCATCGGCATCGGCGGGGCGATGCCCGCCACCGTCGCGCTGACCGCCGACTACAGCCCGATCAGCCGGCGCGGCACTCTTCTCATGCTGATGTTCTGCGGCAACACCATCGGCGGCTTCCTCGGCGGCCAGCTGGTCGCGCAAATCCTGCCGATCTTCGGCTGGCAGAGCATCTTCCTGGCCGGCGGCATCCCGCCGCTGATGCTACTCCTGATCCTGCTCGTGTGGCTGCCGGAGTCGCCGCGCTTCCTGATCGCGCACCGTCCCGATACGCTGGCGACGCAGGAGATCCTGCGCAAGGTCGGCGTCAGCGCGCAGGCCGCCGCCACCAAACTCGTCGACGTCGCCAAAGGCAATCCGGTGCAGCAACTCTTCACCGGCGGGCTGGCGCTGACCACGGCACTGGTCTGGGTGGTGTTCTTCGCGAACCTGTTGAACATGTATCTGTTCAGCTACTGGATGCCGACGGTTCTCAACCTCTCCGGCCTGACGCCGGCGGTCGCCGTGTTCTACGCCAGCATGTTCCAGCTCGGCGGCATCCTGTCCTGCCTCGTGCTCGGTCCCGCGATCGACCGCTTCGGCGCGCCGCAAGTGCTGGCCTGCAGCTTCGCGTCGGGCGTGATCTTCATTCTCGCGGTCGGTCTCTACAATCTGCCGGCGCCCTTCATCGGCATTCCCATTTTTGGCGCGGGCGCGGCGATGATCGGCAGCCAGCTCGGGGCGAATGCGATGGTGGCCGCGCTCTATCCGGCCCGCATCCGCTCCACCGGAATCGGCTGGGCGCTCGGCATCGGCCGGTTCGGCGGCATTGCGGGCCCGGCGATCGGCGGCACCCTGCTCGGCTTCGGCCTGCCGCCGAAGCAGATCTTCCTGTGCGCATGCCTGCCGGCGCTGATCGCGGCGACCTGCACCTTCATGCTGAGCATGAAGGCCGCGCGCAATCGCGAAGCGGTCGCGGCCGCGCCGCAGCCTCGGACGGCGTGAGCGGGATAGCATTGACCCTCATGGTGAGAGCGCGTCTTCGCGCCTCCTCAGGATGAGGGGATAGAGTGAGGCGAACAATGGAATTCTCCGGCAAGACGGCGTTCGTCACCGGCGCTGCCAACGGGATCGGGCTCGGCATCTGCCGCGCATTGGCGCGGAGCGGCGTCAACCTCGTGCTTGCAGATATCGAAAGGGCGCGGCTCGAAGCCGCGCGCGAAGAACTCGCCAAATTCAACGTGCGCACCCGCGCGATTCAAGTCGACGTGTCCGATACGAGCGCCTATGCGCGCGCCGCGGACGAAGCGGAGAGCGAGTTCGGCAACATCCACTTCCTGTTCAACAATGCCGGCATCACCATGGGGCCGAAACCGCTATGGGAGGTGACGGGCGAGCAATGGGAATGGATCTTCGGCGTCAACATTTTTGGCGTCATCAACGGCATCCGCACCTTGGTGCCGCGCATGACAAAACATGGCGAGGCCGGTCACGTCGTCAACACCGCCTCGATCGGCGGCCTACAGGTCAACCCGCAACTCCGCAACGGTTCCTATGCCATGACCAAATACGCTGTTGTCGCGGCCTCCGAGGCGCTGGCACTGGATCTCGAAGGCAGCAATCTCGGTGTCTCCGTGCTGTGCCCGGCCGTGGTTGCGACCACGCTGTATGCCTCATCGCAGCGCCGCCCGGAGCGGCTCGGCGGCGCATTCGGGAAGCCGAACCCGGAGGCGGCGAGGCTTTTCACCACGCGTGGTATTCAGCCTGACGACGTCGGCCGCCGCGTGCTCGATGCGGTCGCGGCAAGAGAGTTTTTCATCTTCACCCATGAGGAGCCGCGCGCGTGGATCGAGAAGCGGCACCAGCGGCTGATGGATGGGTTTGATTCCCTCACGCGCTACAATGCGAACGAGCGCGGTACGTAGGCGACGCGAGCACACTATCCTTGAAGCGAGCACGCTGCCTCGCCCCCTCTCCCCGTTCTTACGGGGAGAGGGTTGGGGTGAGGGGCTTCTTTTCACATCCGGACTAGCGGAGACTCCCCCTCACCCGCCGCGCAAGAGCGCGGCGACCTCTCCCCGCACGCGGGGAGAGGTGAAAAGCACAAGCCGGACGATGTTCTAGACCGCCTGCGCCACGCGTTCGCGCGGCATCATCTCGCGCGCGAAGATGTCGACGGAGTGCAGCACCTCCTCCTGGGCGAGATCGCCGAAGGAGAACTGGCTGATGAAATAGTTGGCGCCGGCCTCACTTGTCATCGCGTGAATCTTCTCGGCAATCGTGCCGGGCGAGCCTGCGATGGCGCCGCCGTTTTGCACGAGGGTATCGAAATCCTCCGGCAGGCGCGCAAAGCGCGGCTGGGTGCCGTGCAGCTTCCACAGCTTCATGAAACTCTTGTGGAACGACGGCCAGGCGCGGCGGCCGAGCGCCATCGCCTCGCGGTCGCTGTCGGCCGCAATCACGAAGCGGTTGATGCCCATCAGCGGCAGCCGCGCGAGCGGATTCCCAGCCGCCTCCCATTCGGCGCGGAAGCGTTCGGTGATCTCGCGAACCCGCGGCAGCGGCCCGCCGCAGACGATGTTGATCGCATTCTGCGCCGGCCACGCCGCGCCTTCCGGGACCGGCACCGCGTACCAGAGCGGCGGATGCGGCAATTGCGCAGGCTTCATGTCAACGGGCACTTTGGCGAATTGATAGTGCTTGCCGGAGAAATTCACCTCGTCCCGCGTCAGCGCCTGCATGATGACCTGATAGGCCTCGACATAGATCGCCGGTGCGAGCTCGGCATCGACGCCGAAATAGTTCAGCTCGTGCGGCGAGGCGCCGCGGCCGATCCCGACTTCGAGCCGGCCATGGCTCAGATGGTCGAGCATGCAGATTTCTTCGGCGAGCCGGAGCGGATGATGCGCCGGCAGCACGTAGACCAGCGCGCCGAAGCGGATGCGCCTGGTGCGCTGGGCGACCGCGGCAAGGAATACGCTCGGCGACGGCGTCAGATTGAGCGGCGTCGCATGATGCTCGCTCATGTGATAGGTGCGGAATCCCGCCCAGTCATAGGCCTCGATCAGCGCGAGGCGCTTGTCGTACTGCTCGGTGAGCGGATAGCGCCCGTGGTCGTTCTGGTCGAAGATGCCGAACTGCAACGCCCCGCCCGCCATCGCTCTCCCCCCGCAATCTCTCGTTGGCGGCACAAGACCGCGGCTCAAGAGTGCCCCTAACGCGCGACACCGCGCAAGGCCGGCAGCGCATGCTCGTGCAAGGCTGACATGCACCCGACACCGACGGCGTCCGCTCCCCGCTCCCTATGCCGCCGGCAAGCATTTGGCCGGCCGACAAAAATCGGGCGAACAGGAAAGACATCGTCTTTCCCTTGCGCCATCGCTCGACGGACATAGCTAACGCTCGATCCGCTGCGCGGCCTGCCCTGAAGTCGCCGCATCGCGGACCGATGCTCGTCCGATCGCGATCGGGGTGCGGTACACAATGATAAAATACCTCGCAGTCTTGCTTGCGCTGGCGCTGTCAGCGGCCTCCGCGCAGATGGTCCGGCCCGGCGCGCCACCGCCAGCTTCGAACCTCGTCAGGGTCGGGCTCGACGACCAGCCGAACCAGCCGGTCTCGCTGGAGGAGACCTGCAAGGACGTCTCCTTCACGCGCGACGTGAAATACGGCGACAGCGACGCGAACGTGCTCGACGTCGCAACCACCGCCAACGAGAACGGGGAATCGCGCCCCGTGCTGCTGTTCGTCGCCGGCCAGCACTTTGCCAGCGACGGCGCGGCGCCCGCGCCCGATCCGGTGGAGGATGAAGCGCTATGCCTTGCCGCGCATCACGGCATGGTCGGCGTGCACGTGAAGTACCGGCTTGCACCCGCCAATGCGTGGCCGGCGGGCGCCAGGGATGTCGCGGCCGCGATCTCCTGGGTGCATCAGAACGCCGACCTGTTCAAAGGCGACCCCCAGGCGATCATCGCCGTCGGCTGGTCGGTGGGCGCGTTCCATCTCGCGACCTATCTCGCGCACAAGGAATTTCAGGAGGCCGACAATTACATCGCCGGCACGGTGCTGGTGTCGGGCATCTACCGCGCCGACGCCGAGATCGGCGACGGCGCCAAATCCTATTTCGGTAACGACGCCGGCAAATATGACGAGCGCTCCGCCTTCCCCGGCATCCTCAAGATCGAGGACCCGATCGTGCTGGCGTGGTCGACCGAGGATCCGCCGCATCTGGTGGCACAGGCCGCCGCGCTGAAGGACAAGCTCTGCGGCGCCGGACATTGTCCGCGCGTCGCTGTCTTGAAGGACCGCGACAGCCCGGCCTCGGTATTCGGGCTCGACGGCACCGGCGACAGCCTGGCGGAGCGGACGCAGCAGTTGCTCAGCCAGGTTCAGGCGAGGGGATTGCCTTGAAGGGTCAACAGCGGGTCAACGGTTGAGGGAGGCGTGCATCGCGGCCAGGTGATCGCGCTCGGGCTGCTTATGCTTCCATGAAACAGTGTTGGAACTAAACAATGCGCCACTGTCATTTTCGATAAGGTGATACTTGCCAACCTGTTTTCTGTTCTCGCCAGGCCCGCAAAGGACGACCTCATCGTGCTTGAGCCAGAAGTCGATGAAATCGGTTTCAGACAATTCGGGAAGCTTGAGCAACGCTTGCACTGTGTCGGCTCTTGCCTTGATGTGGGCGCGTGTGATCTTGACGCCTTTTTTTAGTTGAAATCCGTGCTCGTACAGAATTTTCAATGCCGCTTCCGTAATCCCGACAACCCGCCAGGAGAAATGCCTTCCTCCCATCACCGCTGTCAGCACTCTGGTGCAATGGTGGCTGTTCCAAGTCTCCGGATCGGACCTGTGAGCGCGGTAAACTGCCAAGTAGAGCGAGTGATATGTGTGAGAGGCGGTGACCGAAATCATTGAGTGGGTCTCCGGAGCCGGATCATTGTGCTCGCGCGACCGGTTTTTCTGCCAACCCCGAAGTGCGAGGCAAGGCCTGCCATCCGTAGCTCGCGAAGCGAGCGAAGGATGGTGGGCACGACAGGGATCGAACCTGTGACCCCTACCATGTCAAGGTAGTGCTCTCCCGCTGAGCTACGTGCCCTAAAGTCTTAGATCAGGTCGGGGGTCCGTATATCGGCTCGAGGCCGGGCAGGCAAGGACGGCAAACCCCGATAAAGCCGCCGGATCAGGCCGCCAGCATCTTGTTCACTTCGCTGACCAATTCGCGAAGATGGACCGGTTTCGCCAGCACCTTGGCGTTCTTCGGTGCTTCCGAGTCCGCGTTCAGCGCCACCGCGGCAAAGCCGGTGATGAACATGATCTTGATGTCGGGGTCGAGTTCCGAGGCGCGGCGGGCGAGCTCGATGCCGTCCATCTCCGGCATCACGATGTCGGTGAGCAGCATCTCGAACGGCTCTTCCCGTAACCGCTTATACGCCGACATGCCGTTGTCGTGGGACGAGACCACAAAGCCGGCGTTTTCCAGCGCCTTGACCAGGAAGCGGCGCATGTCGTTGTCGTCTTCGGCGAGCAGGATCTTGGGCATGGCAGGAAGCGTCGTCCCCAACGGCGTACTGATACATTCACTAAGCCCGACAGACGGTAAAGATCGGGTGAAGGTCGCGGGCCAGCGTCGACCGTCGCGAGGGCTATTTCTGGACCGGAATGCGGCCCAAATCAACGCGGACCGCGACCTGAGAGCCGTTCCAGCACGGTTTAAGACTTTTTCGCTTGGCAGAAGGGTTGTGAAAACAGACAATCGGCACCTAATAAAAGCTCCATCGTTCCACCAGAATCGCCCCATGCTCGGAACGGACAGGATTTGAGGGACGGCGCCTGACAATGACCCGCTTAGAAGGCGAACGGCTGCCTCCGTTCGAGATCGTCGAGCCGGCGGAATGGCGGGCGCCGATCATCTTCAATTCTCCGCATTCCGGCTCGGCCTATCCCGACGCATTCCTCAACGCGTCGCGGATCGACCTGCCGACGCTGCGCCGCTCCGAAGATTCCTTCATGGACGAACTGATCGGCGATCTCGGCGCCGCCGGCTTCGCCGTGGTCCGCGTCCACTTCCCGCGCTCCTATGTCGACGTCAACCGCGAGCCCTACGAGCTCGATCCGCGGATGTTTGCAGGGCGGCTACCGAGCTTCGCCAACACCCGCTCGATGCGGGTCGCGGGCGGGCTCGGCACCATCCCGCGCGTGGTCGGCGACGGCCAGGAAATCTATCGCGAGCGCCTCGCGGTCGATGACGCGCTGTCGCGCATCGAGACCTTGTACAAGCCCTATCACCGCGCGCTGCGGAGGCTGATCAACCGCGTGCACCAGAGTTTCGGCACCGTGGTGGTGGTGGATTGCCACTCGATGCCGTCGATCGGCGTCTCCCGCGACGAGCCGCGCCGGCCGGATCTCGTGATCGGCGACCGCTACGGCACCAGCTGCTCGCCGCTGTTGCCCGACCGCGTCGAGGAGACCATGGGCCGGCTCGGCTATTCGGTCGGCCGCAACAAGCCCTATGCGGGTGGCTTCATCACCGAGCATTACGGCAATCCGGCCTCGGGGTTGCATGTGATCCAGCTCGAGCTGAACCGCGCGGTCTATATGGACGAGCGACGACGGGAAAAAGGTCCGCGCTTTGCGCAGATCGCCGCTGACTTCGCCGCGCTCGCCGACGCCCTTGCCACCGTGCCACTGGACAATCTCGGGCCGTTCCAGGCCGCCGCGGAATAAAGCCGCCCCCCGCCCGCTCTTGTAGCAGTCATCGGGATCGGCTCTCCCTGCTCTCTCCCGATTCCGCGTGGCGTCTTTCCGACTCCGTTACGGAAAGAAAAAAGGGCCGCTTGCGAAAGCAAGCGGCCCAAGTCTAGGGAGGAAACGCCCAAGGAGGGCAGCGATAGCGCAAGGCGCTACCGCACCGCAACAATATGCGACCGCGCTGCACAAAGTGCAAGTCTTTTGAAGTCACTTTCCCCGTAAAGTTCCGGATCATTGCAGGCCGGCAACACTTCCGGGTTCCATTATTTATGTTATATATTTCAATGTCTTATGAGATGCGGCGAGGTCTGCCGCGCATTAACCGCGAAGTGAAAGCCAAACGAAGCTGGTGATATCTCGATTTCGTGATCTTCCTGTCACCGGAAAATCAACGAAGGCAGGGGTCGATTCGGTATCCAAAATACCAACGAAAAACGCGGGATGCTCGTGCGCCGCTCGCCCAATTGGGCTAGGCAGGACGACCCGTTTTGCGTGCGCGCTCTTCCAAGGAATCCAAAGTGACGGTTATCGATTTTTCCGCCTTCATCGGGCGGCTCGCCACGGCTTCCGGCGAGACCATCCTGCCGTTCTTCCGAACGTCGCTGTCGATCGACAACAAGAGCACCAGTCAGGATTTCGATCCCGTCACCGAAGCCGACCGCGCCGCGGAAGCGGTGATGCGGCGGCTGATCAAGTCGCAGTTTCCCCAGCACGGCATCGTCGGCGAAGAGTTCGGCAACGAGCGGACGGACTCGGATTACGTCTGGGTGCTGGATCCGATCGACGGCACCAAATCCTTCATCGCGGGATTTCCGATCTGGGGCACGCTGATCGCATTGCTGCACAAGGGGGTGCCGGTATTCGGCATGATGCACCAGCCCTTCATCGCCGAACGCTTCTCCGGCGATAACAAGACCGCCAACTACCAGGGGTCATCGGGCGAGCGGCGGCTGGCGGTGCGGCGCTGCGCAAGCCTGAAGGACGCGACGTCCTTCACGACAAGCCCGCTGCTGATGAACGATTCCGACCGCACCGTGTTCGGCCGCATCGAGCGCGCGGTAAAACTGTCGCGCTATGGCGGCGATTGCTACTCCTATTGCATGCTGGCGGCCGGCCATCTCGATCTCGTGGTCGAGACCGAGCTCAAGCCTTACGACATCGCCGCCCTGATCCCGATCGTCACCGGGGCCGGCGGCGTCATCACCAATTGGGAAGGCAAACCTGCCCAGGACGGCGGCCGCATCGTCGCGGCCGGCGACCCGCGCGTGCACGAAGCGGCGCTGAAGCTGCTCAACGGCTGACACGACACAACGCTGCGGGACAATCATGACCCTTCCTCGCCGCAAATTCCTGTATCTCACCGGCGCGGCCTTGCTGGCGGCGCCGGTCCGCAGGGCATGGGCCGAGGCCGCCCGTCCGCTTGCCGACAGACTTGCCGACTATGCCGACCGCATCAGCTTTTCCGATCTGGATTCGGCGACCGTCGAGCGGGTCAAGTCGCATCTGATCGACACGCTGGGCTGCGGGATAGCTGCGCTGGACGAGCCGCCGGTTCGTATCTGCCGCGATGTCGCGCTCGCTTCCGCAGGCGGGGCCTCGAGCGTGATCGGTGCCGGCAAGCGCAGCTCGCCGGACCTCGCATCCTTCGCTAACGGCGCCGCGTTCCGTTACTACGATCTCAACGACAGCTATACGTCACCAACCGCCGGCACGGTGCATCCGAGCGACCATTTCGCACCGTGCCTGGCGATCGCGGAAGCCGAGCGCGCGAACGGACAGCAGTTCATGACTGCGATCGTGCTCGCCTATGAAATCAACTGCCGCCTGACCGACGCTTTCGACGCGGCGCCGCGCGGCTGGGATTTGCCGGTCTATAGCCTGCCGGCGGTCGCGCTTGCCGCCGGCAAGCTGATGAAACTTCCGCCGGAGAGGCTCGTGCAGGCGGTCAATCTGGCGCTCAACGATCACATTCCGATGGGGCAGACCCGCACCCAGACGAACTCCGACTGGAAGGGCATCGCGGATGCCGAGGCCGGTCGCAATGCGGTGTTTGCGGCGGCGCTGGCGCGCAGCGGCCTGACGGGTCCGGCGCCGATCTTCGAGGGTCGCAAGGGCTTCTTCCAGCTCGTCGCGACCGCGGTCGATGTGGATGTCGCGGCCTTCGGCGGGCACGGTGGCGCGTTCAAGATCAATCAATGCGGCATGAAGGCCTATCCCGCCGTCATTTACTCCCAGACCGCGATCGCGGCCGGTATTGCGGCTGCACGGCAAGTTGGCGACCTCGACAGGATTGCCGCCATCGAAATCGCAACCACGCCACGAGGCTACGAGCAGACCGGACGCGATCCCGAGAAATGGACGCCGGCGAACCGGGACACGGCGGATCACAGCCTGCCCTACATCACCGCGCGCGCGATGTTCGACGGCGACATCAGCAATGCCAGCTATGCGCCGGAGAAGCTGCGCGACTCGCGCATCCTCGCCTTCATGCGCAAGATCACCGTCAAGCCGGAGCCGGAATTCGCAAAGGCGAAAGGCAATGCACCTTCGACGCGCCTCACGGTCACACTCACCGACGGCACGCAAATCGTGACCCAGGTCGACGATCTCCCCGGCTTCCCCGGCCAGCCGATGGACCGGGCCGACATCGAACGCAAATTCCGCGGCAATGTCGGCGATCGCTGGCCGAAGGATCGCACCGATGCGGTCTTGCAAACATTGTGGACGCTGGAAAAGATCGACGACATCTCGGCACTGCTCGGGAAGCTGGGGGCCTGAGCGCATCGCGCTGCCCTTGCGACGAAAATCGGCGTTGTTTGACTGCCATCCCCCTGTAAGATTTGCCCACATAAGACGATTGCGCCGCGCGGTAGAGCGCCGTAGTCACAACGACAACAGGGCGGGGCACGGCTTCATGAAGACTCCAAGCAATCTCCTGCTCGCGCTGTGCCTGGTGCTGGCGTCACCCGCAATGGCGGCCGACGAATATCCGTCCAAGCCGATCCGGCTGATCGTGCCGTTCCCGCCGGGCGGGCCGAACGACATCATCGCCCGCGTCGTCGGCCAGCGCATGTCGGACATCTTCAAGCAGCCCGTCATCATCGACAACAGGGGCGGACAGGCCGGCGTACTCGGCACCGATGCGGTCGCGAAAGCGGCGCCGGACGGCTACACCATCGGCATCGTCAGCGCGAGCGCGATCGTGATCAGCCCGAGCATGGAGAAGATCGCCTACGATCCGCAAAAGGATTTGCAGCCGATCACGCTGGTGGCGACCGTGCCGGAGATGCTGGTGGTCGCAAAGGACGTGCCGGCGACGAACATGGCCGAACTGGTGGCGTTGGCCAAGGCGCAGCCCGGCAAGCTCAACTTCGCATCCGCCGGCATCGGCGGCCTGCCGCATCTGGCCGGCGAATTGTTCAAGCTCACCGCTGACATCGACATCGTCCACGTGCCCTATCGGGGCGCGGCTCCCGCGATCAACGACCTGCTCGGTCAGCAGGTGCAGATGACCTTCCTCGACCTGCCGGTGATCCTGCCGCAGATCAAGGCCGGCAATCTCAAGCCGATCGCGCTCGGCGCCCGCGAACGCGCCAGACAGGCCCCCGACGTGCCGACCACGGCCGAGGTCGGCATGCCCGATCTGTTGATCGAGAACTGGTACGGCATGGTCGGACCGGCCGGGCTGCCGCGCGAGGTGCTCGACAAGATCAACCGCGTCGCGGTCGAGGCGATGTCCGATCCTGCCGTGCGGGACAAGCTCGCCGACCAGGGGCTGACCCTGGTGCCGCAGACGCCCGAGGAGTTTCGCGCCTTCATCGCGAGCGAAGCCACGAAATGGTCGAACGTGGTCAAGAAGGCCGGGCTCGAAGGGGCGAAGTAGTAGCGGCGCAGCGCTTTTGATCGGCTCGGTGGCGCATCTCCCCTCCCCCTTGCGGGGAGGGGTCGGGGGTGGGGGTCCACGATGTAAGTCTCTCGGCGTTACCCCCCTCCCCAACCCTCCCCCGCAAGGGGGGAGGGAGAACAGCGGCGTTCGCGGCCACGCCGGCGCCCTACTCCGCGGCCTCCCGCAAATGCTCCACCAGCAGCTTCGCCGGCCGCGGTAGCGCCTTGAAGCTGCGCGCGCAGATCACGAGCTTGCGGTTGGCCCAGCCGTCGCGGATGCGCACCGCCGCAATCGGCATCACCCGCGCGCAGCGCCGCGCCGCGGCTTCCGGCACCACGGCGACCCCGACATCGGCCGCGACCATCCGGCAGATCGCGTCGAAATCCCGCAGGCGCGCGCGCACATGCAGGCGGATACCGAGCCGCGCTGCGTGCCGCGAAATATGCGCCTGCAGCGCGGTCGCGTTGGTGAGCCCGACGAAATTGCTGGAGGCGGCTTCCTGAAAATCGATCTGGCGCCGGCCGGCGAACGGACCCTTCTTCGCCGTCACCAAAGTCAGGCGATCCTCGCTGAAAGTGAAGCGCTCCATGTGATCGGGCAATGCGTGCTCGGCGGCGAAGCCGAGGTCGGCGGCGCCCGCGACGATCGCCGCTGCGATATCGGTGCTCTCGTGCTCCTCGACGTCGACATTGATCTTTGGATACGCGCGCAGGAAGCCCGCCAGCGCCTTCGGCAAATGCTCGGACAGGCCCGAGGTGTTGGCGAGCAGCAGCACGTTCGCGGTCACGCCTGACGCAAAGCGCGCGAGATCGCCGCGCATCGCATCGACATTGTGGATCACCAGCCGCGCGTGGTCGAGCAGGCTCTCGCCGGCGGCGGTGAGTTCGACGCCGCGGCGGCCGCGTTTGAACAGAGTGACGCCGAGCGCGTCCTCCAGGCCCTTGATCCGGGCGCTGGCGGAGGCGAGCGCCAGATGGCTGCGGTCGGCTCCGCCTGTGATGCTGCGGCTGTCCGCCACCGCGATGAAAAGCTGCAGGTCGACCAGGTCGAAACGCATCGTGCCGATCCCTTAGCCTTCGTTACTGCCGAAGGTTGGCTCCGTAACCTCCACATTGTGCCAGCTTGGCGGATGCGTCAATGTGAGGACATGGCCGAGCTTCACCCTTTCCTGCCCTTCATCGCCGCCGTGTTCCTGCTGGCGGGCTTCGTCAAGGGCGTGGTCGGGCTCGGCCTGCCGACGGTCTCGATGGGGCTGCTTGCCGTGACGATGGCCCCGAGCCAGGCGCTCGCCATTGTGATCGTCCCTGCCGTGGTCACCAATATCTGGCAGACCTTCGTCGGCTCTTATCTGCGCGACATTATCCGCCGGCTGTGGCCGCTGCTGATCGGCACTGCGCTCGGCATTTGGCTGAACCGGGGATCGCTGACCGGGCCTTATGCGCATTACCTTCCGATCGCACTCGGCATCCTGCTGGTGCTGTACGCCGTGATGGGCCTGGGAAAGTTCGTCTTCAAAGTTGCTAGCCGCAACGAGAAGTGGATCGGCGGCATCGTCGGCGTCGCCACCGGCATGATCTCGGCCGCAACCGGCGTGCAGGTGATCCCGTCGATGCCGTTCCTGCAGGCGCTCGGCATGGAGAAGGACGAGCTGGTGCAGGCGCTCGGCGTGTTCTTCACGGTGGCGACGCTGGCGCTGTCGATCAACCTCACCACCTCCGGCCTGCTCAGCGCTTCGACCGCCCTGCCCGGCGCGATCGCGATGGGTTGCTCCTTTGCCGGCATGTTCATCGGGCAATCGCTGCGCACGCGGATGCCCGCGGACGCCTTCCGCTACTGGTTCCTGATCGCGATGATCTTCCTCGGGCTCTATATCGCGGGCGCGGCGGTCTACAAGCTTTTCGCCTGAAACAGTGCGATGCGAATGCCGAGATAGATGAACAATCCGCCGAGCGCCCGGTTGATCCAGGGCCCGACGCCACTCGCCTGCGCTATGCGGCCGGCGGTCTTCGCCGCAAAGGCCGCAACGCCAAGACACCACAGCGTGCCGTTGAAGATGAAGATCGCCCCCAACAGCATGAAAGCGAGCGCCTTGTGCGGCGAATCGGCCGCCACGAATTGCGGCAGGAACGCAAGGAAGAACAACGCGACCTTCGGATTGAGGACATTGGTCAGCGCACCCCGCCAAAACACCTGACGTAGCAAGAGAGGTGCCGCTGTCGCCGGAATTTCGTCTGGCGTTCTCGGCGCGCGCGACAGCAACATGGTCAAGCCGATGAAGCAGAGATAGGCGGCGCCGGCCAACTTCAGCACTGTAAATGCCGCCGACGAAGCCATCAGCAACGCCGACAAGCCGATCGCCGCAGCAAAAACATGGACGAGGCAGCCCGAGCTGATGCCGAGCACGGCGACCGCGCCGCCGCGCCATCCAAACTGCACGCTGCGGCCGACGATGTAGGCCGTGTCGGGTCCCGGCGTGATGTTGAGCAGCAGGCCGGAGACGATGAAGAGCCAGAGGTCGTGCAAGCCGAGCATGAACAGACCCTCACCCGAACAGTGGCGTGCCCGGCACGAAGGCGTCGAACGCCGCCCAGAATTGCTGGCGGTAACGGTCCTGCTCCTGCAGGATCTCGTGCTTTGAACCGGCGATCACCAGATGTGAGCCGGCACGCAGATGATAGGCGAACTCCTCGATCGCGGACGTCGACACGACGGTGTCGTTGGAGGCCGCCAGCATCAGGATCGGCTGGCGGATTTCCAGCGGATAGTCGACGCCACGAAAAACATGCATCGCTCGAAACGCCGTGTCGGCCCAGGCCACCGTCGGCGAGGCGATGCCGAGCGAGGGATCTTCCTCCAGGATCGCGGCGTTGCGCGCATAGCGCACGGGATCGCTGGTGACCTCATTGTTGATGAACGGCTCGGTGTTGGTGATCACGTCGGTGCCGCCGATCACGTAGCGGCCGCCCTGACCCGAAAGCCGCATCGCCTTGAGCAGCGCACGCACCGGCAACGAGGTGAGCCGGCCCGGCAGGTCAATCATCGGCGCCGACAGCACCATGCGGTCGAACCAGCGTTTGCCCGCATGCGCCACCCGCAGCATGACCGCCCCGCCCATCGAATGCGCCAGCGCGAAATGCGGCGGCGGACAATCCGGCAGCACCACCTGCTGCACGAAGGTCTCGACGTCGACCTCGTAATCGGAGAAGTCGCGGACATAGCCCTTGCGCGGATCGCGCAAGCGCCGCGACGAATGCCCCTGGCCCCGCCAGTCGATCATCGCCACCGCAAAGCCGCGGTCGCGCAGATCGCGCACGGTCTCGAAATATTTCTCGATCTGCTCGCCGCGGCCGGTGAAGACGCAGACCGTGCCCTTGCGGCCCGCCGGCGGCGCCCAGCGCGCAAAGCGCAGCTCCGCACCGTCGGGGGTGCGGATGGTGCCGGTGACGACGTTTTCGGGGACGGGATTTGCGGGAATCGAGACAAGCGTCATGAGTGGCGTCGGCTAGGTGAAAAAGGCTGGAAATCAAGGGTGGAAGCAGCAAAAAGGAGGCGGCCTCCCGCCCTCTTGAAGGCCGTCGGAGCCCCTCCCATATCACCTTCGTGCAGGCCACGACCAGCATTTCGGAAGCGGAATGTTGAGGCTGCACGCACCACTCAAGCCCGGCCCGATGGCGGGCGGGTAACCGAAACAGTCGCTCAATGGAGGACTCCATGCGTACCTACGATCTCACGCCGTTTTATCGTTCCACCGTCGGCTTCGACCGTCTCTTTTCCCTGCTTGACCAGGCGACCTCCGACGGCAGCCCCGGCTATCCCCCCTACAACATCGAGCGCACTGGCGAGAACGCCTACCGGATTTCGGTAGCTGTGTCCGGCTTCGCCAGGGAAGAGCTGTCCATCGTCGCGAAGGAAAACACGCTGACCATCAAGGGCGAGAAAGTCGCCAATGAGAACAGCAAGGACAAGGCCGAGGTGCTCTATCGCGGCATCGCCGCGCGCGCCTTCGAGCGCGTGTTCCAGCTCGCCGATTTCGTCGTCGTGAAGAACGCTTCGCTCGAGCACGGCTTGCTCCATGTCGATCTCGTCCGCGAGATTCCGGAGGCGAAGAAGCCCCGCAACATTCCGATCGGCTCGGCTGCCTCGCAGCCGCAGGTGGTCGACGGCTCGGCCGAGAAGGCCGCCGCCTAACCGCGCACGCGTTCAGTAGCGTTATCCGCTTGCGCGTTCAGTAGCGTTGCGTAACGAAACGCCCCGGGAAACCGGGGCGTTTTTGTTTGCGTCATTGCGAGGAGCGAAGCGCCGCGGGGCATTCTGTTCACCCTCCCCCTTGCGGGGAGGGTGGCGCGAATAAGCGCAGCGCATGAGCGCCGGGTGGGGTAACTTGGTGAGAGTCTTTGCTGGGACCCCCACCCCGGCGCTACGCCATAGCCGATGCTTCGCATCGGCGTTTTTAGCGCTAAGGACGGCGGCCGAAGGCCGCCTATACCCTCCCCGCAAGGGGGAGGGATTCAATTACACCAGCGCGAGTCCAACTTTTAATCCAACCCCTGCACCTTCGGCATCGGTTGGGTCTTCTGGATCTCCGGCGCGGGCTTCGACTCTGGCGCGAGCACGGTCGCCGCCTGAGCGGGCGTCAACGGAACGGCGGCCTGAGCCGTTGCTGAAGGAGCGGCAGCCGGCTTCGGCGCGGCCGCAGCCGGTTTCGTCTCAACCGACGCCGATTTCTGCGGCGCTACCTCCGGCAGCTTGCCCGCAACAGACGGCTTCGGTTGCGGCAGCGGCACGCTGCGGCTCGCCAGATGCGGCGCCGAGACCGGTGGCCGCGCGTCACTCGAACTAGGCGCCATCGGCGGCAGCACGCCGGGCGGACCATAAGGCGGTGGCGGCGCGTAGCGATCGCCGTAATAGCCGCTGCGCTCCCCGTAATAGCCATTGCTCCAGCGGAAGGCCGGCGTGAAGCGGATGATCCGTCCGTTGCGCGCGTCGATCACCAGCCTGCCGTCCTCGCCGCCGCGATCGATCACCGCGATCACATAGGTCAAGCCGCGCTGAAAGGGCGCGCCGAGCGGCGAGAAGCCGTTGTCGCGCAGCACGGCGTAGATTTCCTGCGGCGGCAGCAGCGGCGGCGGCCCGTATCCCGGAGCAGAACCGTACGCGACAGGCGGCCCGTAAGCGGGCGGCGCGCCGTAATAGCCGGGCGCCGGAGCCGGCGGCGGTCCGCCGGCATAAGGCGCGTCGACATCGGACGCTGCCTGATATTGCGCCCTCGCCGGCGCCTGAGCATGCGCGGCCGTGGCCGCGACAACCAACACGGCCGACACGGCCCATCCTGCGGACAGCCTCATCATCTTAAAAACTCCTGTCACGCCCCCGCGTGCCCTTGAGCGCTTTCGCTCCTTGCCGTGAAAATCGGCGGCAATTCTGGCGGAGCTTGGGCGCCTTCGCGGCGCCTTTCAGATCAGCGATGCACAGTTGCGTTGGGGACCGGGGACTTTCCCGCGCTTGTGTGGTAGGGGAAAATGAGGCATTGTGGGAGTTAGGACAGCATCACTGTCTCAAATTTTGTTGCCGGCCCGGCATGGGGATTGCAACGAAATTCGGCGCTCCTGGTGCCGCCGATCTGGGCACCTGGTGCTGCGAAGGTACTTTAGGCAAAGCCGTTCTCCGGGGACGTTGAACGCCGAGCCTGAACTCTGAAAATGCGGCTCGTTTTTGGACGAGCGGTGGCCCCGAAGGGTTTTCCTGGGGTGCCGCGGAACGCCCAAGGTGCGCCGAAGACTGTGAGGCCCTTACCGGTCGAGAGGACGTGACATGAGCGGTTCGGAATTCGAGCGCGAAAACATCGTGACAGAGATGCTGTCGGCGACCGCGGACTCGAAACCGGCCGACCGCGAGCTGCATACGTGGCGCCCTGCCGCCGAAGGCCTCTACGACCCGAGCCTGGAGAAGGATGCCTGCGGCGTCGGCTTCATTGCCAATATCAAGGGCAGGAAGTCGCATCAGATCGTCTCCGACGCGCTGCAGATTCTCTGCAATCTCGAACACCGCGGCGCGGTCGGCGCCGACCCGCGCTTCGGCGACGGCGCCGGCATCCTGGTGCAGATCCCGCACGCCTTCTTCGAGCGCAAGGCGGCCGAGATCGGCTTCCAGCTGCCCGAACCCGGTCACTACGCGATCGGCGCACTGTTCATGCCGAAGGAGACGGCGTGGCGCCGCGTGATCCAGAGCATCATCGCCGAGCAGATTAAGGCCGAGGGCATGATGCTGCTCGGCTGGCGCGACGTGCCCAGCGACAACTCCTCGCTCGGCGTCACCGTGAAGCCGACCGAGCCCTATCACATGCAGGTCTTCATCGACCGCAACGGCGCGGCGAAGAGCGACGACGAATTCGAGCGCAAGCTCTACATCCTGCGCAAGTCGATCTCGCAGGCGATCTACCAGCGCCGCGACCGCGGCATGGCCGGCTATTACCCGGTATCCCTCTCCTGCCGCACCGTGATCTACAAGGGCATGTTCCTCGCCGACCAGCTCGGCAAGTACTATGCCGACCTGCACGAGAATGATTTCGAGAGCGCGCTGGCGCTGGTGCACCAGCGCTTTTCCACCAATACGTTCCCGACCTGGTCGCTGGCGCATCCCTACCGGATGATCGCCCATAACGGCGAGATCAACACGCTGCGCGGCAACGTCAACTGGATGGCGGCGCGGCAGGCCTCGGTGACCTCCGAGCTCTACGGCAAGGACATCACCCGGCTGTGGCCGATCTCCTATGAAGGCCAGAGCGACACCGCATGTTTCGACAACGCGCTCGAATTTCTGGTGCAGGGCGGCTACTCGCTGCCGCATGCCGTCATGATGATGATTCCGGAAGCCTGGGCCGGCAATCCCCTGATGGATGAGCGGCGCCGCTCGTTCTACGAATATCACGCCGCGCTGATGGAGCCGTGGGACGGCCCGGCCGCGATCGCCTTCACCGACGGCCGCCAGATCGGCGCCACGCTCGACCGCAACGGGTTGCGGCCGGCGCGCTATCTCGTCACCAGCGACGACCGCATCGTGATGGCGTCCGAGATGGGCGTGCTCAAGATTCCGGAGGAGCAGATCGTCACCAAGTGGCGGCTGCAGCCCGGCAAGATGCTGCTGGTCGACCTCGAGCAGGGCCGCCTCATTCCCGACGACGAGATCAAGGCGACGCTGGCCAGGAGCCATCCCTATCGCGAGTGGCTCGACCGCACCCAGATCCAGCTCGAGGAATTAAAGGACGCGCCGACCAAGGGCGTGCGCTCCAACCTGCCGCTGCTGGATCGTCAGCAGGCATTCGGCTACAGCCAGGAAGACATCACCATCCTGATGACGCCGATGGCCTCCACCGGCGAGGAAGCGACCGGCTCGATGGGCAACGACACGCCGATCTCGGCGCTGTCGGACCGGCCGAAGCAGCTCTTCACCTATTTCAAGCAGAACTTCGCGCAAGTCACCAACCCGCCGATCGACCCGATCCGCGAAGAGATCGTGATGAGCCTCGTCTCGATCATCGGGCCGCGGCCGAACCTGTTCGACACGCAGGGCCTCGCCTCGACCAAGCGGCTCGAAGTGCGTCAGCCGATCCTGACCGATGCGGACCTCGAGAAGATCCGCTCGATCGGCGAGATCTCCGACAGCCATTTCAAGTCGCGCACGCTCGACACCACCTTCCATGCGGGGCTCGGCGCCGCCGGCATGGACCAGGTGCTCGACGAGCTTTGCGCGCGCGCCGAGGGCGCGGTGCGCGAGGGCGTCAACATCATCATTCTGTCCGACCGCATGGTCGGCTCCGACCGGATTCCGATTCCCTCGCTGCTCGCCTGCGCCGCCGTGCACCATCACCTGATCCGCACCGGATTGCGCACCTCGGTCGGCCTCGTCGTCGAATCCGGCGAGCCGCGCGAGGTGCATCACTTCGCGTGTCTGGCCGGTTACGGCGCGGAGGCGATCAACCCCTATCTCGCCTTCGAGACCATCATCGCGCTGAAGGACAGGCTGCCGGGCTCGCTCAGCGACTATGAAGTCGTCAAGCGCTACATCAAGTCGATCGGCAAGGGCCTGCTCAAGGTGATGTCGAAGATGGGCATCTCGACCTATCAGTCCTATTGCGGCGCGCAGATTTTCGACGCGGTCGGGCTGAAGGCCGACTTCGTCGCAAAATACTTCGCGGGCACCCACACCCGCATCGAGGGCGTGGGACTGGCCGAAATCGCGGAAGAGACCACGCGCCGCCATGCCGATGCGTTCGGCGAGGCATTGGTCTACAAGACCTCGCTCGACGTCGGCGGCGAATATGCCTACCGCACCCGCGGTGAGGATCACGCCTGGACCGCGGAGTCGGTCTCGAACCTGCAGCATGCGGTGCGCGGCAATTCGGTCGAGCGCTATCGCGGCTTTGCAAAGATCCTCAACGAGCAATCCGAGCGGCTCTTGACGCTGCGCGGCCTGTTCCGGATCAAGAGCGCCGAGGACGACAAGCGCAAGCCCGTACCGCTCGAGCAGGTCGAGCCGGCCAAGGACATCGTCAAGCGCTTTGCCACCGGCGCGATGAGCTTCGGCTCGATCTCGCGCGAGGCGCATACGACGCTTGCGATCGCCATGAACCGGATCGGCGGCAAGTCGAACACCGGCGAAGGCGGCGAGGAATCCGATCGCTTCAAGCCGCTGCCGAACGGCGACTCCATGCGCTCGGCGATCAAGCAGGTCGCCTCGGGCCGGTTCGGCGTGACGACGGAATATCTCGTCAACTCCGACATGATGCAGATCAAGATGGCGCAGGGCGCCAAGCCCGGCGAAGGCGGCCAGTTGCCCGGCCACAAGGTCGACGCGGCGATTGCCCGCGTGCGACGCTCGACGCCGGGCGTCGGCCTGATCTCGCCGCCGCCGCATCACGACATCTACTCGATCGAAGATCTCGCGCAGCTGATCTACGACCTCAAGAACGTCAATCCGGACGGCCTGGTCTCGGTCAAGCTCGTCTCCGAGGTCGGCGTCGGCACTGTTGCGGCGGGCGTTGCGAAAGCGCGCGCCGACCATGTCACGATCGCGGGCTTCGAGGGCGGCACCGGCGCTTCGCCGCTGACCTCGATCAAGCATGCCGGCTCGCCCTGGGAAATCGGCCTTGCCGAAACCCACCAGACGCTGGTGCGCGAGCGACTGCGCAGCCGCATCGCCGTGCAGGTCGACGGCGGCTTCCGCACCGGCCGCGACGTCGTGATCGGCGCGCTCTTGGGCGCCGACGAGTTCGGCTTCGCCACCGCGCCCTTGATCGCGGCGGGCTGCATCATGATGCGCAAGTGTCATCTCAACACCTGCCCGGTCGGCGTTGCGACGCAAGATCCCGTGTTGCGAAAACGCTTCACCGGCCAGCCCGAGCACGTCATCAACTACTTCTTCTTCGTGGCCGAGGAAGTCCGCGAGATCATGGCCGCGCTCGGCTACCGCAGCTTCAACGAGATGGTCGGACAGACCCAGATGCTGGACCAGACGCGGCTCGTCGCGCACTGGAAGGCCAAGGGGCTGGATTTCTCGAAGCTGTTCGTCAAGCAGAAGGAGGAGAAGGGTCAGAAGATCTATCACTCCGAGAAGCAGAACCATCATCTGGAACGCGTGCTCGACCAGAAGCTGATCGAGCGCTCGCAGGCCTCGCTCGACCGCGGCGCGCCCGTGAAAATCGAGATGGAGATCAACAACACCGACCGTTCGGCCGGCGCGATGCTGTCCGGCAAGGTCGCCAACATCTACGGCCATGAAGGATTGCCGGACGACACCATCCAGGTGACCTTCAAGGGCACCGCGGGCCAGGCGTTCGGCGCGTGGCTCGCCAAGGGCGTCACCTTCGACCTCGAAGGCGAGGCCAACGACTATGTCGGCAAGGGCATGTCGGGCGGCAAGATCATCGTCAAGCCGCCACGCAACGGCGGCATCGTGCCGGAAGAAAGCATCATCGTCGGCAACACCGTGATGTACGGCGCGATCGAGGGCGAATGCTATTTCCGCGGCATCGCCGGCGAGCGCTTCGCCGTGCGCAACTCCGGCGCGGTCGCGGTGGTCGAGGGCGCGGGCGATCATTGCTGCGAATACATGACCGGCGGCATCGTGGTGGTGCTCGGCAAGACCGGACGCAACTTCGCGGCCGGCATGTCCGGCGGCGTCGCCTATGTGCTGGACGAGGCGGGCGACTTCGACAAGCTGTGCAACATGTCGATGGTCGAGCTCGAGCCGCTGCTGTCGGAGGAGATGATCAACGAGGACGCCTATCACCACTCGGGCGACCTGGAGTCGCACGGCCGGGTCGACGTGTTCAAGAACCTGCTCGAGTCCGATATCGAGCGGCTGCATGTCCTGATCACGCGGCACGCCAAGGCGACCGGCTCCAAGCGCGCCGCCGAGATTCTCGCGAACTGGAAGCAGTGGCTGCCGAAATTCCGCAAGGTGATGCCGGTGGAATACCGGCGCGCATTGCGGGAAATGAAGGCGAATGCCGACGCCGAGCCGAAAATCGCGATCGGGGCTTAGCGCATGATCGCGAAAAGTGGGCACCGGTTTTCGGATCAGATCATGCGCAAATAAGATAACGATATCGCCATTGCGAGCGTAGCGAAGCAATCCAGAATCTTTCCGCGGCATGGATTGCTTCGTCGCTCCGCTCCCCGCAATGACGAAAGAAACAAAGTGATGCAGGGACTTCGGGTTTAATGGGCAAGGTCACGGGTTTTCTGGAAATCGAGCGCCACGACCGCAAATACACGCCGGTCGCCGAGCGCGTGAAGCACTACAACGAGTTCGTCGTGCCGCTCTCGGAGAAAGAGACGCGCGACCAGGCCGCGCGCTGCATGAATTGCGGCATCCCCTATTGCCACGGCACCGGCTCGGTGGCGCCGGGCACCCCGGGCTGCCCGGTCAACAACCAGATCCCCGACTTCAACGACCTCGTCTATCAGGACAACTGGGAAGAGGCCTCGCGCAATCTGCATTCGACCAACAATTTCCCGGAATTCACCGGCCGCATCTGCCCGGCGCCGTGCGAGGCGTCCTGCACGCTCAACATCGACGACAATCCGGTCACCATCAAAACAATAGAATGCGCGATCGTCGACCGCGCCTGGGAGAACGGCTGGCTGAAGCCTGAGATTGCGCCTGAGAAGACCGGCAAGAAGATCGCGGTGGTGGGCTCCGGTCCCGCGGGCCTCGCCTGTGCGCAGCAGCTCGCGCGCGCCGGCCACGAGGTGCATGTCTACGAGAAATACGCCAAGGCCGGCGGGCTCCTTCGCTACGGGATTCCCGATTTCAAGATGGAAAAGAACATCATCGACCGCCGCATCGCGCAGATGGAGGCGGAGGGCGTGGTGTTTCACTATGGCGCGCATGTCGGGGCCACCAGCGCGCTCGATCCGCGCGAGCTGGCGCAGCAATATGACGCGCTGGCCCTGACCGGCGGCGCGGAAGCCCCGCGCGACCTGCCGATTCCCGGCCGCGATCTGGCCGGCATCCATTTCGCGATGGACTTCCTGCCGCAGCAGAACCGCAGGATCGGCAAGGAGTCGCTCAACGGCACCAAGGATATTCTGGCCGGCGGCAGGCATGTCGTCGTGATCGGCGGCGGCGACACCGGAAGCGACTGCATCGGCACCTCGTTCCGGCAGGGCGCCAAATCCGTGACGCAGCTCGAGATCATGCCGGCGCCGCCCGAGCGCGAGGACAAGGGCCTGACCTGGCCGAACTGGCCGCTGAAGATGCGGACCTCCTCGAGCCAGGCCGAGGGCGCGGCGCGGGAATACGCGGTGCTGACGCAGAAGTTCTCCGGCGCCGACGGCCAGGTGAAGAAGCTGCATTGCATCAAGGTCGACGACAAGTTCAAGCCGCTGCCCGGCACCGAGTTCGATCTCGATGCGGAGCTCGTGCTGCTCGCGATGGGTTTTGTGCATCCCGTGCACGAGGGTCTCTTGAAGACGCTCGGCGTCGAGCTCGACCAGCGCGGCAACGTCCGCGCCAACTTCGTCGACTACCAGACCTCGAAGCCGAACGTGTTCTCGGCGGGCGACATGCGCCGCGGCCAGTCGCTGGTGGTGTGGGCGATCCGCGAGGGCCGGCTCTGCGCGCAGTCGATCGACAGGTTCTTGATGGGCGCGACGAATTTGCCGAGGTAATCGAGGCCGCGGTCTCGTTTAATCCCTCCCCGCGAAGCGCCGCGAGTTACAAACGCGATCGTAATGCTAGTCTAGCGGCGAGTGCTTCTTGATCCCTCCCCCGCGAAGCGTGGGGAGGGTGGCCGGCCAGAGGCCGGCCGGGTGGGGGTCGTCGTGGCAAACACAAATGCTCGTACGCTTCGCAAGCGCCTGACGCCGCAGGAAGTGAAGCTGTGGGTCAAGCTTCGCGAACTGAAGCCCCTCGGCTTTCATTTCAGACGGCAAGCACCGATCGGCCGATACATCGTCGACTTCGCGTCGTTCGGCTCTCGAATTGTTGTCGAAATAGATGGCAGTCAGCACGGCCTACCCGAGGGTGCGCAAACTGATCGAGAGCGTGATGCTTTCCTGCGCTCGCAGGGATTCCGGGTTCTTCGTTATTGGAACTCGGACGTCGACCAGAATCTGGAAGGTGTGATCGAAAATATCTTTTCCGTGTTGAACACCCCCACCCCGGCGCTACGCGCCGACCCTCCCCACGCTTCGCGGGGGAGGGATTAGGAGAGATCCCGCGAACGACGCTACCGTCCCGCGTTCACCTTTGCGCGGCCGGGCATCGGATGGCGCAGCCCGGAATGCGGAAGGGGAAGGCGCGGCTCGGTTTTCGCAAATCCTCCGGCGTCGGAAAAGACCTGGCGCAGCTGACGCCGGATCGCGGGCTCGATCTTCGCGCAGATGAACCAGCAGACCAGGACAACGAGGCTCAAGCCCATCGCGACAGCAAGCGCGTCATTCAAACCGGCATCGACCAGCACACGAATGATCGCCGAGCCGACGACGTTGTGGATGAGATAGAGCGGATAGGTGATCAGCCCGAGCGTTCTCAAAACATGCGTTCTCGAATGACCAGCCGCGTCCGGCGAAGCGGTGCCGGTCGAGCGCCTGGCCCTATCAGCGGCAACGGCCATCAGCAACACCGCCGCGGCCCAGACGGCGACCGGCACAAAGGGCGATTGCCCCGAGATGACGGGGATATCGGTCAGAAGGTACGAGGCAAAATAGTAGATTTCCGCAAACCCCGAGAGAACCGTCACAGCCACGGCGAGCCATTCGTGGGCCGTCAATTGTCTGTTGGCGGACGTGAACAGCCAGATGCCCAATGCGAAGAAGCAGCCGTGATTCAACAGCCATGCCGCACACGGCACCCGGAACATCAGGACGACGAAGTAGAGTATTTCGGATTTTATCACGCCAGACAGCACCAGCACGGCAAAGCCGTTGAAGGCCGCGCTATAGATGGTCAGACCCCAGGCCAGATGCCGCAGCGTGATTTTCTTCGTCAGCAGCGTGCAGAACACCAGCCCGTAGAAGGCCATTTCGGCCGCCAGCGTCCAGTAGATGCAGTCGAGCCATTGACCGTTGAGTCCCTTGGGAATGAGCAGCATCGCCTTCAGCCAGGGGCCGACAAATCTGGATGCCGATCCGCCCGCAAACAGCAGCAGGACGATGAAGGTCAGGGTCGAGCAAACCCAGACCGCCGGATAAAGCCGGAGGATGCGGCCCAGAAGAAACTCGCGCGCCGAAACGTTGCGCGCGGAATTGGCGATGACGAAACCGGAAATGACGAAGAAGATTTCAACGCCGACCCAGCCGAACCAGGTGAACGGCGCGGCGGACTGGAATTGAAGATCGGGGGCGACGTAGTGCTCAAAGCCCGGAGCCGTGCCGGTCGCGGACCAGGCCCAGGACCAGAAGGTCAGATGAAAGACGGCGACGCCGAGAGCGGCAGCGAAGCGCATCGGATCCAGCAATGGGAAATGGTTCTTCATGGGACTTCATCGGCTTCGTGAAAAAGTGACGCTGAAAATGCTGGATCGGTTCAAAGGGGTCTTTGCGGTAGGTCACACATCAGTCACACATGCCGAGCCTGGCGTTCAAATTGTGCAGGCAAATCAGTGAGATATGGCAGTTTGACGCGGTGCGGGCGAGGGGCGACCGCCGCGCGCTTCTTATCCCTCCCCCGCGAAGCGTGGGGAGGGTGGCCGGCCAACGGCCGGCCGGGTGGGGGTGGTCGTGCCAAACACCAATGCTCGCGCACTTCGCAAACGTCTGACGCCGCAAGAAAGTGAAGCTATGGATGAGGCTGCGCGAGTTGAAGCCGCTCGGCTTTCATTTCAGGCGACAAGCGCCCAGCCGCGGCCTGTTGCTGGGGTGTGGACGTTCCGCAAGGGCCGGCTCTGCGCGCAGTCGATCGATAAGTTTTTGATGGGCGCGACGAATCTGCCGCGGTGAGCCAATCTCTTAGAGATCGAACTTCGCGCTGGCATACCGTCCGAACGGGTTTGGTACCTCATAAGTGATACCGTCCAAAGACGCAGTACGCGTTAGCAACAATTGTGAATCTAAGGTGGGTCGGCGTGCAATTCCTCCAGGTTCGCTACTGAATCTTACCTGATTAACGTGTGATCTATCTTTGCCCGTTCCACCAACAACTCTCGCTACTAGCGCGTTGAGCCCGTTACCCTTTCCATCCATAGAGAATTGAGCAATCTCTCGAAGCTCTTGCTCGGCGAGCCCAACAAAGTGAAGCCAAACAATGGACGGACGCTGCTTAGACAATTGGTCCGCGGCATCCTTCAATACGCGGATAACGCGTTCCGAAAGCGATCCGGACCTGTCAGTTTGAAGCACCAATGCAACATAGCCATTTCTAATGCGGGTTATGCAATTTGGACGTCCAACAATGTCGGGGTCCTTGTCAGTCGGTGGCTGATCTGGATTTCTCCAACTGGGACGGGATGCAAATTCTATAGTCGCGTCCGTCAGCTCGACGAAACACGGCATCGACACCCCAACCGCGGCCTCTAAACCCCCGGAAATGCTATTTGACGCCTTCGGTTCAGTCTTGAACTTGATTGAAAAAATTCCCGGCTCAACAAGTCGGCTCGGATTACGTATTAGCCGAAGAAATGATTGAACTAAGCTAGCGATTGTCTCGTTCTTGATCGGATTTCCGGTGTCTTGCGATATGGTCTTACATTCGACCTCAACGGTTTCAGATTGCTTCAGGTAAATTAGGTCGAAATTCCCTAACCCCTCTAAGTCTGCAAATTTTACATCCGCCGATTTCTGCCGAAAATGAATATAGCACCTGAGTTCGTGCTCGATCTGCCGAAAGTCACGATCAGGTTTCAAATTATCAAGAATCATTCTCCGAAATCGAACGGCCGCGAGGTCTGACATATTCGCGCGAGCCCTGTTCGCACCAGCAATGAAGTTCGCCGTACGAACCGAGAGCAGATCAGAAGTGTTTAGCCGGAACGGTGTTGCGCCAAAAGACAGTTGGTCGACGCCTTCTTGAAAGAAGTATCTTGTCCCGAACAAATTTCGGACGGCGGGGTCTAACTGCCCTAGCTTTTGCGCGACCTTACGGACTGATCGATGAAGCTCATCGCCCCCAATATAGTTGGCGAACGCGGCAAACTCGCGCGAAAATTCGAAGTCATGGGCGCTAAGTTCAGACACGGGTTTGAGTGGCCTTGTAGAGGCGACAGACTATACCGAACCGAGAAAACGCCATATAGCGGAGGCAATCCAACCACGAATTACGAGCCCTAGTTTCATTTTTTGATCCGAAAACCGCACCCGTTCATCCGCGACAAGACCACTGTCCACAAGTGCTAGAGCTAACTGACGCGTCCTTAGTCCAATCTGGCTGATCACGATGTCCCAAAAATAGAGCTGCATAAGACGTTCTTGATAAGGGAAAAAGCTCGGGAAGCTACCTTTGTGAATCAAATCATGCCGCATTCGCTCGATTTCTTTGAACAATAAGCGCTCGTCAGCGAATCTTTTATTTCGCTGTCCATAGGCGGCAGATAATTTTGCCCTAATCGAATCACTTTTGCCTCCCACAATGATTTCCAAAGCGATCCAATAGGAGGAGAATTTAAGGGTATCATCGTCATCATTCAGAGCCAGATTGAAAAACTTGGTGGCTCGTTGCAAACGGTCTCGATATTGCTTCTGCTGAAACGAAAGCCGCTCCCGCACTTCCGACATGAGTGCCGGGTCCACAATCTTGAAAAAATCACTAAACATCGGCATTCGAAATATTGGCCCTGGTACCGAGATCGTGCCGTTTTCATCGAAGTCGAAATCGGCAACCCACCCGAAGTGAGGCAACCTTCCAAAGGCGAGAGCCATAAGCGTCTTCAGAAACGCGATGGACTCAAATGCCTTAGCATAAGAGGCGCCTTTGTCAGAGCGTTCTGCTGGAGAGATGAACGCGATGTAAGTGCAGTCCGGAAGTTCGGCCTTAGATAGACGTTGGTACAGTCGCAGTTGCTCGTTCTCCAAAGTGAGAACTCCGGAAATTTGATTGGCGATTAGCGGAGCCAGCCGTCCGACTATTATTGTCGCGGGGTGGGCGTTCGGAAATGCCTTCCTTCGAGGAATACCAGAATTAGCAATTTCATTGAATTTTTCCAGATTGGGAACAATGAAGCTGTATATCCTGCCGTGAAAGTACCTAAATGATGCATCGAGTTCAGTAAAGCTCGAGGCCATTTCCGCAAGATTGAACTGTCTCATCTCCATGATCTCAATTCCGCTTCCCGAGTTCTTTCGAAGGAGCTTCGCAGTATAGGCGCATCAGTCCAACAACCACATCCCGTCTTCAACGAGGTGCCGGCGAGTTGTCGGGGCGTCGGGCAGGCCAGAGAAATTCGTCCAAAAATTCAATATCTTCTAGCCAATTTTAGACTTGCGCAAAATTTCTCTTCCATTTTCCAGAATTTCTGTTAAATAGAACTCATCCCGCCCGCAAGAGGGGCGATTCGCGGTCGTCACGATTTCGTTGGCGCGGGACGCGGTGGACGCATGACATCGTCAGACTTGCGGTGTGATGCGGACGGCCAAGTCGTGTGGTCCCGATCCCCCGACGCTGGGATCAAGCCGATCGACTTGCGATTTCGGCCTTGCGGCCGAAACGCAGAGATCGATGGGCGATGGAGGCTATCAAGCCCGGTACTCCAGGGAGAGCGCGAAGCAGCCGTTAAAACCATTGCGCAGGGAGTGCCGGATCGTTTCGGCTTTACCTGACGACTTGTGGGCATCCTTTCTTTTCAGCCCACGAGGCCTCTCGGGTGCGGCCAGCGCCCGGCATTCCCTGCGCCCTCTTCCTTCAAGAGGACGCGCTGCTCGCAAGACTCGGACGCATCGGCGCCGCGAGAACGAGGACTTATGTCGTCTCGCTGTCCGAGCGGACCTAGGCACCGTAGGCCCGTCCTTGCTGCCCTGTGTGTTTGGACCTACCATCCTTGAAAATATCTTCAGGGGGGATTGCCGAATGACCGCCGTCACGCTGGACACCATCGATTACGCCGATCGCCGCCGCCGCATCTGGGCGATCTTCGGAAGCTCCTCCGGCAACCTCGTCGAATGGTACGACTTCTACGCCTATGCCTTCACGGCGCTGTATTTCGCCCCTTCGTTCTTTCCCAAAGGGGATCAGACCACGCAGCTGCTGCAGACCGCTGCCGTGTTCGCAATCGGCTTTTTGATGCGGCCGATCGGCGGTTACGTTTTCGGCTTCATCGCCGACAGATACGGCCGCAAGAATTCGATGATGATCTCCGTGCTGATGATGTGCGCTGGCTCGCTTGCCATCGCCGTCATGCCGACCTACGCGACCATCGGAACCGCGGCGCCGGTTCTGCTGCTGCTCGCCCGGATGGTTCAGGGCTTTTCGGTCGGCGGCGAGTACGGCACCAGCGCGACCTACATGAGCGAAGTCGCACTGCCGGGCAAACGCGGCTTTTACGCATCTTTCCAGTACGTGACGCTGATCGGCGGCCAATTGATCGCGTCGCTCGTCGTCCTCATCGTCCAGCAGCTGGTTTCCGACGGCGAATTGCGCGCGTGGGGATGGCGCATTCCGTTTTTGCTGGGCGCCGTTTTCGCCATCGTCGCCCTGTTCCTGAGAGCCTCGCTGACCGAGACCTCTTCGGCCGAAAGCCGCTCACGCAAGGAAGCCGGCTCCCTGCGCGAGATTTTCAGGCATCACAGGCGAGCATTCCTGATCGTGCTCGGCTATACCGCCGGCGGATCCCTGATCTTCTACACCTTCACCACTTACATGCAGAAGTATCTGGTCAATACAGCGCACATGAACGACCGCACCGCGAATGTGGTGATGACCGCCGTGCTCTTGACCTACATGGTCATGCAGCCGGCGTTCGGATCGTTTTCCGATCGCTTCGGCCGCAAGACGTCGATGCTGCTGTTCGGAGGGCTTGCGACGCTCGGGACGGTGCCGCTGATGTATGCGATCGCCGACGTCAAGAGTCCGTTTGCGGCTTATGGACTGATCGTCGTCGCGCTCGCCATCGTGTCGTTTTACACATCGATCAGCGGACTGGTGAAGTCGGAAATGTTTCCGCCCGAGGTCCGTGCCATGAGTGTCGGCCTCGCCTATGCGATCGCCAATGCGATCTTCGGCGGCTCGGCCGAATATGTCGCGCTGTGGTTCAAGGACAGCGGCGCGGAGACCAGCTTCTATTGGTATGTAACCGTGATGTGCGCCATCGCGTTCGTTGCCTCGATCCTGATGCCGGATCCCAAGGTCAAGGGCTATCTGCAGGGTACCGGAACAGAGCACTGACAATGTGCTTCGCGTGCTTTTTGATCCCTCCCCCGCGAGCACTTGCGAGCGTGGGGAGGGTGGCCGGCCAACGGCCGGCCGGGTGGGGGTAGTCGTGGCAAACCCCAATGCTCGTACACTTCGCAAGCGCCTGACGCCGCAGGAGGTGAAGCTCTGGGTCAAACTACGCGAGCTAAAGTCGCTCGGCTTTCATTTTAGACGCCAAGCACCGATCGGCCGATACATCGTCGACTTCGCATCGTTCCGTTCTCGGATGGTGGTCGAGGTCGATGGTGGGCAACACAATTTAGCCGAAGGCGCTCAATCCGACCTGGAGCGCGATGCGTTTTTGCGGTCGCAGGGGTTCAGGGTACTTCGATATTGGAGTTCGGACGTCGATCAAAATTTGGAAGGCGTCATGGAAAGTATCTTTTCCGCGTTAGGCACCCCCACCCCGGCGCTACGCGCCGACCCTCCCCACGCTTCGCGGGGGAGGGATTAGGAGAGACTAATTCTGCAGCCGCACGCCCAGCAACACCACGGTCGCCTGCGAGCCGGCGAGCGGCACGTTGGAGTCGAGGATGTCGTGACGCAGCGAGCCCTTGATCCAGAGGTTGCGCGTCATCTTGTAGATGAGGTCGCCCTCGACCGAGTAGGTCTTGTCCCGGCGATTGTCGCCCTGGTAGTCGTAGGTGCCGTAGGTGAACTTGCCGATCGCGGTGAGCCAGCGGCGGAAGTCGTGATCGACCTCGAAGGCGTAGGTATGAACCAGCACGCCCGAGGTCGCGGGCAGCGTGGTCTCGTTGATCTGGGTATCCGCGATGAACTTTGCCGTCGTCAGCGGCGTCACCGTCCAGATCAGCGAGCCCGAGGTGAGCAGGCCCTGCAACCGGCTGAGCCTGGGATCGGCGTAGCTGCGCTCGGACCAGCCGACCGCGACCTCGCCGGTCAGCAGCCGCGTGAACTCGAAGGACGAGCCGGCCTTGACGTAGCCGCCGTTGGAGTCGCGCGCAAACCCGCTGCGATCGGTCTGCAAATCGTGCACGCGGGTGTCGCCCTCGGCTTCGGCGAACGGCTTCAGGCCCGGCAGTACCTCGTAGGACACGCGCCCGACGCCGCCATACTGGGTGAAATTACGATCGTCGTTAGAGGCAAACGAGCCGTCGGTCAGCTTGGAGTTCTGGTAGTCGGTGCGGTCGACGGTGCCGCCGGCGGACACCTGCAGGCGGTTGAAGTGCTGGTCGAAGCCGAAGGTGCCGCCGTAGGTGGCGTAGATGGGATAGCGCGCCAGCCCGGCCTGGATGTTCGGGCTGCCGGGATTGTCGGTGGCCACCCGCAGCCGCGCCTGCCCGGTGAGATCGAAGTCATGGGTGACGTCAAGGCGGCCGTCGACATGGCCGGTGAAGTCGGGACGATCGACATTGGTCGGCGCCGGATTGACCTGGCCGCCGTCGACCAGCGCCGGCAGCGTGCCGCCATAGCCGGTGAACGAGCCGCGCAAATCCGCCACCAGCGCGTGACGCTCCCAGTTCGACACCGCGAGGAACTCCGGCGCGATCACCCACTCCGGCAGACCGTGCGGCTCGAAGATGCGGCCCGGATTGGTGTCGTAGCCGCCGGAGACCTCCAGCGCAGACTTGATCAGGAAGCTGCCGGCATAGTCGCCGACCGCGCCGAACGGATCGTCGTCGAGCTTCATGCGCCGTCGCACCGGCTGGCCCGGTACGTTGTCGGCCATACCGGGCGGCAGCGGCTGCTTGTTGGCGCCCTCCGACGGCGGCACCGAGAGGCGCTGCTGTCCGGCGAAATTTTTCGCCGGCTCCTTCGGCGGCTTCGAGCCGGGACCGGCGGGCTTCTTCGGCTTGGCCTGCGCCGGGTAATATTTCTCCAGCTTGCGCTTGCGATTGAGCGAGTCGTAGCCGGCCTCGTTCGCGCCGCTGGCGGCGGGCAGGCCGTAGCTCGGCACTTTGCCGATGCGCGACTCCGCAGGGACCTCGGGCTTGCGCGCTTTGGGATCGTTGGGATCGGGGGGCGACGGCGGCGCGGGCGCTGCGGGCGGCGAGTCGATCGCGGCCTGGCTCGTCTTGCGCAGCGGCAGATCCTGCGGCGCGACGAAACTGTCAGGCGTGGGATTGAACAGGCCGGGGCCGAGGTTTTGCGCGCCGGCGGAACTTGCGATGAGGATCAGCGCCACCCAGCCGAAAGCCGCGCGCAAGAGAAGTGCGCACTGTCGCCGGCCCCAGGCTGGACCCGTCCCCACGATGGAAAAACTCCAACGAAATCATTACTTTCGTCGACCCGCTCCATCGTGCCCAAAGCTGGCGAACAACGGAAAAGGTCGTTAATGGAGTTAAAACAATTATGGTTAATGAGCCGTTGAGGTCGGCGCCCTCACATCGCCTCCCCTCGCCGCCCGTGCTAAGCCTTGGCGCGCTTCCTGGAACCCATCGATGGCAAGCCAACACCCGCTGATGACCGCATCATCCGGCAAAGCCGGCGACGCCGTGCAGTCGGCGCTGCGCACGCTCGAGACCGGCAGCGCCGGGATCGCGGCGCTCGCGGCGGCACTGCAGGGCGCGCTCGGTGCGGCATTCGCGGAATCGGTCGACCTGATCCGCCAGGCCAAGGGCCGCGTCATCGTCACCGGGCTCGGCAAGTCGGGCCATGTCGCGCGGAAATTCGCGGCGACCCTGGCCTCGACCGGCACGCCGGCCTTCTTCGTGCACGCGGCCGAAGCGAGTCACGGCGATCTCGGCATGATCACGCAAGACGACGTCATCGTCGCGCTGTCGTGGTCCGGCGAGCAGCCGGAGATGAAGAATCTGGTGAATTACTCGGCGCGCTTTGCCATCCCGATGATCGCGCTGACGTCGAATGCGCAGTCCTCGCTCGGGCAAGCAGCTAGAATCGTGCTGGAGCTGCCGAAGACGCGCGAGGCCTGCCCGCATAATCTGGCGCCGACCACCTCGACCCTGATGCAGGCCGCGATCGGCGACGCGCTCGCCATCGCGCTTTTGGAAAGCCGCGGCTTCACCGCGCTGGAATTCGCGAACTTCCATCCCGGCGGCAAGCTCGGCGCGATGCTCAAGCACACGTCCGACCTGATGCACACCGGCGACGCGCTGCCGCTGAAACCGCTCGGCACTGGCATGTCGGACGCGCTGGCCGAGATGTCGGCCAAAGGTTTCGGCTGCGTCGCCATTGTCGATGGCCGCGGGCTGATTGCGGGCATCATCACCGACGGCGATCTGCGCCGGCAGATGCGCCGCCCCGACCTGCTGTCGGCCACCGTCGACGAGATCATGACCCGCAATCCGAGGACCATCGCGCGCGATTCGCTCGCCAGCGAAGCGCTGGAGCTGCTCAATTCGTCGAAGATCACCACGCTTGTTGTCACCGATGCCGGCAAGCCGGTCGGGATCATTCATCTGCACGATCTGCTCAGGGCGGGGGTGGCCTGATCAATCCGGAAACCGCGCCGCATTCTGCTCCAGTGGAAGCTTTAACCCATTCGCCAGATACGACACCGTGCGATAGAAGCCGCACAGCAGGATGATTTCGAAAATCTTCGCCTCGTCAAAATGGGCCGCCAGCGCCGCGAATTCGGCATCATCGAGGGTGGCGCGGCGATGCAGCGCATCGACCGCCGCAATCATGGCCTGTTCGGCTGCCGACCAGCACGGGCTATCTGCGCCGCCATGCACGGTGGCGCGGACTTCTTCGTCGGTCAGATGCGCCGGTCCCGCGAAGATCGCGACATGCACGCCCCATTCATACTCGCATTTGTTCAGCGCACAGGTGCGGTCGATCACGATCTCCCGCTCGCGCAGGGACAGCGGACCGGGATCGAGCAGGCTGCCGGCGCGGAATTTTCCCCATGCGCGCGGCTGGCTCGCCATCACGCGGAACAGCATCAGGGGCGGCGCACCGCGCATGATGCGGTCGAATATTTCTCTGGTTTCGGGGGCATAGGGCGGCTGAAGCGGGGCGACGCGTGACATGGCTGGCTCCTGTGCTACAATATCCGTAGCAACATGCTACATATTCCGTAGCAAACCGCAAGGAGCTGGCAATGCCTAAGCGGGCTGCAGCCATGACAAAACGCAAGGTGCGCGGCTCGCGTACCGGGCGGCCGGTGATGGCGCTCCTGGATTTGCTGGGCCGGCGCTGGACGCTGCGCATCGTCTGGGAGCTGCGCGACGATCGCGCGCTGACCTCGCGCGCGCTGCGCGCCGCCTGCGACGAGGCCTCCCCGACGGTGCTGAACGAGCGGCTGAAGGAATTGCGCGAGGCGGGGCTCGTCGATCTCGGCGAGGCCGGCGGCTATGCGCTGACGCCGCTCGGCAAGGAACTATCGGCCCATGTGATGCCGCTGCATCACTTCGCGGATCGGTGGAGCAAGCGCTAGGCCGCCGCGACGGTCAGGTTCGCGCCCTCGGCGCGCACGATCCTGACCCGGCTGCCGGCCGGCGCATCGGGACCTGCCACCCGCCAGATGGTGTCGTCGATCCGCACCGTGCCCGCGCCGTCGATGATCGGCTTCTCCAGGGTGAACACGCGGCCGACCAGCGCGTCGGCGCGCTTGTTGAGGAACGGGTTGCTCACGCTCGCGGTGCTGTTGCCCTTCGCCAGCCGCCGCCAGATCGGCACGGCGATCGCGGCGAAGACCGCGAACATCAGGAGCTGCGTCTGCCAGGACGGTGCGACGATGAACGACACCAGCCCGACCAGCAGCGCCGCCAGTCCCAGCCAGAACAGGAATACGCCGGGCGCTGCCAATTCCAGCGCCATCAGGATGAACCCGAAGATCAGCCAGTTCCAGGTTCCCAGCGTGGTGAACATCTCGGCCATGACACGACCTCTTGTTTTTGCGCATGATCTGATTCGGAAAACCGGTTGCCGCTTTTCCGGACCATGCGCGATTCCTGACCTGTTACGGCGTGACCGGCGGCGGGGTCGGACCCGTGGTCGGCACCGAGGTGGTGCGGCGCGCGGCGGCCTGTGCCGACAGCGCGCTCTCGCCGAACGTCGCCTTGGCGATCTCGCCGATCCCGGCGAGCGAGCCCAGCAGGCTCACGGCTTCGATCGGCAGCATGATGATCTTCTGGTTCGGCGCGTCGGCAAAGCCGCCGAACGCCTTGATGTATTTGTCGGCGATGAAATAGTTCAGCGCGGCGACGTCGCCCTTGGCGATCGCCTCCGACACCATCTGCGTCGCCTTGGCCTCGGCTTCGGCCGAACGTTCGCGCGCCTCGGCGTCGCGGAAGGCGGCCTCGCGGCGGCCTTCGGCCTGCAAAATCTGGCCTTGCTTGGCGCCTTCCGCGCGCAAAATCTCGGACTGCCGCTGGCCTTCCGCCTGCAAAATGTCGGCGCGCTTGACGCGCTCCGCCTTCATCTGCCGGCCCATCGCCTCGACCAGATCGGCCGGCGGCACGATGTCCTTGATCTCGATGCGGTTGACCTTCAACCCCCAGGGCGAGACCGCGGCGTCGACCACGCGCAACAGCCGCTCGTTGATCTCGTCGCGATGCGACAGCACCTGGTCGAGATCCATCGCGCCCATCACCGAACGGATGTTGGTCATGGTCAGCACGATGATCGCCTGGTTGAGATTGGAGACCTCGTAGCTCGCCTTCGCAGCGTCGAACACCTGGAAGAAGGCGACGCCGTCGACGGTGACGGTGGCATTGTCCTTGGTGATGACCTCCTGCTCGGGAATGTTGATCACCTGCTCCATCATGTTCATCTTGCGCCCGACGCGATCGAAGAACGGAACGATCAGATTCAGGCCCGGCGACAGCGTCTGGGTGTATTTGCCGAACCGCTCGATGGTCCAGTCCCAACCTTGCGGCACCGTCTTCACACCTGCCAGCAGCGTGACGATGACGAGCAGAACGAGCGCAATTGCAAAGATGTCAAAGCCGGACATGATCCCTCCAAGCGCGGAAATACCCGCGCGAAATTCGTCGTCAAACGTGTCTCACGATTGCCGCCTCGTTATGTCGGCAGGGATGGCGCGCCGGTTCATCCGGCATCTGCTTGCGCAGATAGCTATGTACGGGTTTCACGGCTTGCCAGATGGGGGGCGCCGTTAACCAGCCAAGTGGCTTCTGGATTTGAGAAAACGGCACGATTCACATCGCCGTGTGGCCTGCGTTTGCGAATGAGTAGCGACTGCCGCTGCAGCGCATCAGCAGGATGGAAGCAGATGCATCTTCATATCCATGCGTCATATCCAGCCCTGCAACTCGCGCAACACAAGCTGGCGGATCACGTCCATGCCTTCATCGCTGTCGTTGAGGCAGGGGATCGCGGAGAACTCCTCGCCGCCATTGTGTTTGAAGATTTCGGCATTCTCTTGCGCGATCTCCTCCAGCGTCTCCAGGCAATCGGCGGCAAATCCCGGCATAACGACCGCGATGCGCTTCACGCCGTCTTTCGCAAGCTTCGCCATGGTCGCGTCGGTGTAGGGCTGCAGCCACTCGGCATAGCCGAAGCGCGACTGGAAGGTGAGCAACAGCTTTGAGGCGTCAAGACCAAGACGCTTGCGTAGTGCCTCCGTCGTGGCGATGCACTGCGCCTGATAGGGATCGCCCTTGTCGACATATTCTTTCGGCATGCCGTGGAACGACGCGACGATCAGCTCCGGCTTGAACGGCAACGAGGCAAGATGCGCCTCGATGGAGACAGCGAGCGCCTCGATATAGTTGGGGTCGTCGTAGTAAGGCGGACTCACCCGCAAGGTCGGCTGCGCGCGCAGCGAGGCCAGCACGCGAAACGCCTCGTCGCAAACGGTCGCCGAGGTCGCCGCCGAATATTGCGGATAGAGCGGTACGATCAGAAGCCGGTCGCAGCCGCGCTTCATCAGCGACTCGACCCCCGCGCGGATCGACGGGTTGCCGTAGCGCATCGCCCAGCCGACCTCGACATGCTCATGATCGGCAATGCCGCGCGCCAGCTTCTCGGCCTGTGCGCGCGTGATCGTTTTCAGCGGCGATTCGTTGAGCTCCCTGTTCCAGATCTTCCGATAGTCGCGCGCCTTGATGCGGGGGCGGGTGCGCAGGATGATGCCGTTCAAGGCCAGCTTCCAGAACAGACCCTGGTTCTCGATGACCCGCGGATCGGACAGGAACTCCTTCAGATACACGCGCACGCCTTTGGCGTCGGCGGTGTCGGGCGTGCCGAGATTGACCAGCAGCACGCCGACATGTGACGGCAGCGCGGCGGCCTTGTCGGCATTTGGATCGGCCATGGTCATGCGGCCAGTGCCTTCGCGCGCCGCACCATCCTTGTCAAGGCGGGGACGCCTTCGCTAGTGTCCGGGCCGCTCACCACGCGGAGAACAACAATGACGGTCGCCGAATTCTGCATTTTCGGAGTGGTGGCGATCTATCTGTTGACTATCGTACCGGTCAAATGGTTCAGCTCCCGCCAGTACGACAATTCCAGACCGCGCGATCCCGCTTTTTACGAAGATGCGCTGCGCGCCCGTGCATTGGGCGCGCATCAAAACGGCATCGAGGCCTTTCCGTTGTTTGCCATAGCCGTGCTGCTTGCCGAATTTCGCGGCGCGCCGCAGAATCTGATCAACGAGCTCGCCGTGCTGTTCGTGATCGTCCGCGTCGCCTATGTGCTGACCTATATCGGCAACCGCCCGCGGCTGCGCTCGATCCTCTGGAACATCGGCTTCGTCATCAATATCGCGATCTTCTTCCTGCCGCTGATCCGGACGTGGCTGTCAGTCTAGCCGTCAAAGGCAGGCGACGCGCTCGGCCGTGATGTAGCCGAACAAGAGGCCTGCGCCGAACAGCAGCACCAGCCCCGCCGCGCCGAACTCGATGCCGCGCATGACAAGCGCGCCGCCGCCTTCGCGGTTCGCGCTCAAGCGGCGCGCCATGTCCTTGGCAAACACCGCGACCACGGCGATGGTCGCGACCGTGATCGCGGTTCCCAACCCCATCACAAAGGTCGCGGCAATGCCGGCCCAGAACAGGCCCTGCGCCAGTGCGAACACCAGCACCAGGATCGCGCCCGAACAGGGCCGGATGCCGACGGTCAGGATCGCGGCCAACCCTCGCCGCCAGCCGCCGGGACCGGCCAGTTGGTCCGGCGTGGGTCCATGGGAATGGCCGCCATGTTCGTCATGGTCGTGGTGGTGGTGATCGTGTCGGGGGTGGTGGTCGTGGTCGTGATGATGATGCGCGGCGGCCAGCGCCGGCTGCGGCCGCCCGGCCTGCAACGCACTGATGAAGGCGCCGCCCTTGGTCCAGACCAGCCGCGCGCCGAACATCGCGATCAGGGCATAGCTGGCGATCTCGATCGCCTTCTCGGCGCCGCACATGGTCTTCGCCGTGACGTTCAAGAGCCAGGCGCCGATCGCAACGATGGTGACCGCGACCAGCGCCTGCATCAGCGCCGAGGCAAAAGACAGCACGATGCCGCGCCACGCCGTCTCCTGGTTGGCGACCAGGTAGGAGGAGATCACCGCCTTGCCGTGGCCGGGTCCCGCGGCATGGAAGATGCCGTAGGCAAAGGAGATGGCAAGCAAGGTCCAGACCGCCGAGCCGTCGGACTTCGCCGCGCGGATGGTTGCGGAAATCTCGCGATAGAATTCGGACTGTTTCGTCAGCAACCAGCCCACGAAGCCACCGACCTGCGGCTCGGGCGCCGGCCGCGGCCCGCCGAACGGCGTCTGCGCCATCGCAACATGCATCGCATCGTCGAAGACAACAAACAGCGCAAGCAGCGCCGCAACCGCTATCAAAAGACGCGGCACCACGCGCCTCACGGGCAATCCACCGTGATCTTGTTGGCGAACATCATGCCGAAATTGGCGTTCGCGCCACCGTCGGCAAAGGTCTGCTCGTTCAGCGTCTGCGCGTTGGCCGAGCCGTCATTCGGCCGCTGCAGCTGCATCTTGCAGCCTTCGGGCGCGCCAACCAGCCGGACCGGATCCTTGTCCGCCATCTTGAAGTCGATGAAGAAGGAGCGGTCGAACACTTCGAGCACAAGCTGCCTCGCCTTGAATGGCGTCTTTGCCGGCAAGGTGAAATGCAGCGTGAGCTGGCCGTTGCTGTAGTCGAGGAAGTAGTCGATCGGGTCTTCGAACCTTTCCTTCTTGCCGTCGGCCTTCGCGAAGGTGAAATAGGCGAACTCCTTGAGCGACTCCGCATTGGTCTGGGCCAACGGCGCCAACTCCTCACGGGTGTAGACGCCCTTCTTTTTGGTCTCGATGCCCTGCAGCGCATAGGTCGAGAACATGTCGTCGAAGGTCCAGGCGTGGCGAACGCCGGTCAGCGTGCCGTCGGGCGCGTAGAGCAGCTCGCTCACCGAAATGATCCAGACATGCGGATGCGCCTGTGCCGCCGTCGCTCCACAGAGCAGCAGCAACAGCAGAGCCAGGCGGCGGGCGATCCTCACCTCAGGCCGCTTTCGGCTCGTCCAGCAGCCCGCGCCGGCGCAGCAGCGCGTCGGGCTCGGGCTCGCGGCCGCGGAAGGCGACATAGGCGGCCTCGGGGTCGACCGAGCCGCCGCTGGAATAGATGTCGTCATGCAGGCGCTGGGCGGTGGCGGGATCGAAGATGTTGCCGGCCTCCTCGAACGCGCCGAAGGCGTCGGCGTCCATCACCTCCGACCACATGTAGCTGTAATAGCCGGACGCATAGTGGTCGCCGGAGAAGATATGTCCGAACTGGGTCGGCCGGTGGCGCAGCGCGATCTCATCGGGCATGCCGATCCTGGCAAGCTCGGCCTTCTCGAAGGCGTCGACGTCGCGGCTGGCGGAAGCCGGCTGGGTGTGGAATTCCAGATCGAGCAGCGCGGAGGAGACAAATTCCACCGTGGCAAAACCCTGGTTGAACTTGCGTGCGGCAAGGAAGCGTTTCAGCAGATCCTCGGGCAGCGGCTCGCCAGTCTGGTAGTGGCGCGCGAAGCGCTGCAACACCTCGGGGCGCTCCTGCCAGTGCTCATAGAGCTGGGACGGCAGCTCGACGAAGTCGGTGAAAACCGAGGTGCCCGACAGCGAGGGATAGGTCACGTTGGAGAGCATGCCGTGCAGGCCGTGGCCGAATTCGTGGAACAAGGTTCGGGCGTCGTCGGGCGAGAGCAGCGCGGGCTCGCCGTCGGCGCCCTTGGCGAAATTGCAGACATTGATGACGAGCGGCGCGATCGTGCCGTCGAGCTTCTGCTGGTCGCGCAGCGAGGTCATCCAGGCGCCGGAGCGCTTCGAGGGCCGGGCAAAGTAGTCGCCGTAGAACAGCGCCTTGTGAGCGCCGCCGCTGTCCCGGACCTCCCAGACCCGGACATCGGGATGCCAGACCGGAATATCCTTGCGCTCGGCAAACGAGATGCCGAACAGGCGGGTGGCGCAGTCGAACGCGGCCTCGATCATGTGCTCCAGCGCCAGATACGGCTTGATGGCGCCGTCGTCGAAATTGGCTTTGCGCTGGCGCACCTTCTCGGCGTAGTAGCGCCAGTCCCAGGGGGCGAGCGCGAAATTGCCGCCCTCCTCCGCGATCAACGCCTGCAGCTCGTCGCGGTCGGCGAGCGCCCGCGCCCGCGCCGGCTTCCAGACCCGCTCGAGCAAGCCCCGCACCGCCTCGGGGGTCTTGGCCATGGAATCCTCCAGCCGATATTCGGCGAAGGTCGCAAATCCCAGCAGCTTCGCGCTCTCCTCGCGCAGCGCCAGGATTTCGCCAATGACCGCCTTGTTGTCGTTGGCGTTGCCATTGTCGCCGCGGGCGATGAAGGCCTTGTAGACCTTCTCGCGCAGGTCGCGCCGGGTGGCGCTCTTCAGGAACTGCTCCACGAAGGAGCGCGACAGCGTCATGATCGTCTTGCCAGCCATGCCGCGCTCCTCGGCTGCGGCCTTCGCCGCGGCGACGAACGAATCAGAAAGCCCGGCGCAGTCGGCTTCCGAGAGCTCCAGCACCCAGTCCTGCTCGTCGCCGAGCAGGTGATGGCTGAAACTTGTGCCAAGATGAGCCAGCCGCTCGTTGATCTCGGCCATCCGCGTCTTGGCCTCGTCGGAGAGACCGGCGCCGGCGCGGTGGAAGCGGGTGTAGGTCCGCTCCAGCAGCCGCGTCTCCTCGGCCGTGAGCGTCAGGTTGGCGCGGTTCTCGTGCAGCAGCGCGATACGGCCAAACAGCACGGCGTTCATCTGAATCGGATTCCAGTGCCGCGCCATCCGGAGCGACACCTCCTTGTCGATCTCCAGGATCGCCGGATTGGAATGCGCCGACACCAGATCGTAGAACACCGCGGACACCTTGTTCAGCAGCTTGCCGGAGCGTTCCAGCGCGGTGATGGTGTTGGCGAAGTCCGGCGCGGCCGGATCATGGGTGATGGCGGCGATCTCGGCTGAGTGGTCGGCGAAGGCCTGCTCGAAGGCCGGCAGGAAATGTTCCGGCTTGATCGTGTCAAAAGGCGGGGTCTGGTGCGGCGTCTCCCAGGGAGTGAGGAGCGGGTTTTCCTGAGTTTGAGCGGCTGAGCCGGTCGCGGTCTCTGACATCGAAAAATCCCGTATTTCTGCGGCATATCTGGCTGCCTGCTATATCACGCGATCGGGCTTTTTTGGGCCTTTTGCGCTTGATAGCGGCCCGCTTTTCGGAGAGATTGCGGCCGCATAACAGGACCCGATCGATGAGCTTGCAGCCCTCGCAGAACGCCCGCCAGATCATCTGGCCCAGCGTCGTCACGGTGATCTCGGCCGCGATCCTGATCGGCGCCGAGGTGTTCGGCGCGGCCTTTGCCGGCGGCTGGGCGCTCGCGATTCTCTTCGATCTCGGCGACCGAGGCGCCCACATCCTGCAGGCGGTGCTGTTTGCGATCGGCGTGTTCGTGATGATCGGCTTCATCCGCGCCGCCCAGCGCGTCGAGCCCTTCTTCAAGCGCGGCTGAGTCTGCAAAGAGCGCGCGATTCGAGAAGTCGCTGTGCCGCAGGGCTTTCCGCCGTGCTTCGCGCTTCAGAAAAACTTAACGTCCGTTCATCTTCAGCGCTCGCGCGAGCCTCTCGGGCCCGCATCGCAAGCTCGTGTTAGGCAAATTTGTCCTCAGCCTAAAAAAATTGTTGCGAAGCAGAGTCAAAAGTCTTATGTGCGTTTCTGCCCAATTTCGCACGTGCCTGTGGTCGTGTGTCAGTCGGTAGGTATCCGGACAAGAGGCCGGACAGCCGCCAAGGGATGAAGAACCGAGGGTCGCTTGAGACCAGGACTCAGATGAGTCCCCTCAAGAGGCCAGCATCTCTCTCAAGAGATGCCGCTGAAGGTCTCTTCACCCCCTTGCAACCGTGACTGGCAGCCGGAGGCGAACCGGCGCACCCCGCTCTCAACGGGGGACGCGACTTAAAGCAACGACGGATCGGGCTTTTTTGGTCTCTACCGGCATTCCACCGCCGGCGCGGGCTACTGAAAAGGCTTGTCCTTCATTGCCAGGTGATCGGGCGGGAACATTCCCAACCAATCCACGGCAGCACAGTTCGGTCTGAGTTCGAGGCTTCGCCGCGTCTCCATCGTGCGGCAACGCCGAAGCACTCATGCACCGAAAAACAATTTGAACGGGCCCCGTCGCTTGGGCCGTTTGGAGGGTGCTATGACCGAACGCATCAGGGAATTCCTGCGTAACCGCCGGAACGAAGGGCTCGACACCGAGCCCTGCCTCGTCGTCGACCTCGACGTCGTGCGCGACAACTACTCAAACTTCGCCAAGGCGCTGCCGGACAGCCGCGTGTTCTACGCGGTGAAGGCCAATCCAGCGCCGGAAGTGCTGAACCTGCTGGCCTCGATGGGCTCCTGCTTCGACACCGCCACCGTCGCCGAGATCGAGATGGCGCTGGCCGCGGGTGCGACGCCGGACCGCATCTCCTATGGCAACACGATCAAGAAGGAGCGCGACATCGCGCGCGCCTTCGCGCTCGGCATTCGGCTGTTCGCGGTCGACTGCGCCGCCGAGGTCGAGAAGATCGCCCGTGCCGCGCCGGCGGCGAAGGTGTTCTGCCGCATCCTGTACGACTGCGCCGGCGCCGAATGGCCACTGTCGCGGAAGTTCGGCTGCGACCCCGAGATGGCGGTCGAGGTGCTCGACCTCGCCAAGCGGCTCGGGCTGGAGCCGTGCGGCATCTCCTTCCATGTCGGCTCGCAGCAGCGCAAGGTGAAGGCGTGGGACCGCGCGCTGGCGATGACCGCCCAGGTGTTCCGCGACTGCGCCGAGCGCGGGATCAACCTCACCATGGTCAACATGGGCGGCGGCTTTCCGACCCGGTACCTCAAGGACGTTGCTCCGGTCGTGCAGTACGGCCGGTCGATCTTCCGCGCGCTGCGCAAGCATTTCGGCAACCAGATCCCGGAGACCATCATCGAGCCGGGACGCGGCATGGTCGGCAATGCCGGGATCATCGAGTCCGAAGTCGTCCTGATCTCCAGGAAGAGCGACGAGGACGAGGTGCGCTGGGTGTATCTGGATATCGGCAAGTTCGGCGGTCTCGCCGAGACCATGGACGAGTCGATCCGCTACGCTATCCGCACCCCGCATGACGGAGCCGAGATGACGCCATGCGTGCTCGCAGGCCCCACCTGCGACTCCGCCGATGTGCTGTACGAGAAGATGCCGTATCCGCTTCCGGTGACGCTCGAGATCGGCGACAAGGTGCTGATCGAAGGGACCGGGGCCTATACGTCGACCTACTCGTCGGTGGCTTTCAACGGCATCCCGCCGCTGAAGACCTACCACATCTGAGGCGCCGGTCTTCACCTCCCCCGCCTGCGGGGAGAGGGAGAGAGAGCGAGTAGCCGATCACTCGGCTTCTTTTCCCAGACAACAATCCTGACGACGCTCCACGGCGTGCACCGCTGCTGGAGCGAGGACTGACGTGCCATGACTGCTGTCCAGACCCCGATCGCCCTCACCCCGAAAGCCGCTCCGTTCGCGATCCGTGCGGAGCGGGCTCAAGACGAGGCCGCGCGCGAAGCGCTGCTCGATGCCTGCTTTGGCGAGAACCGCCACGCCCGCACCTGCCAGCGCCTGCGCGACGGACGTGCGCCCGCCGAAGGCCTTGCCCTGTCGGCGGTGGCGCAAGGGAAACTCGTGGGGACCATGCGGTTGTGGCACGTCAGCGCCGGGGGCACGCGAGCACTCGTGCTCGGCCCCTTGGCGGTCGACCCCGCCTTCCGCAAGCTGGGGGTCGGCGCCGCGCTGATCACCCGCGCGCTTGCGGCGGCAAGGACGCGTGGCCATCGCGCGGTTCTCCTGCTCGGCGACGCCGCCTATTACGAGCGCTTCGGTTTCTCGGCCGCGAAGACCGGCGAACTGACGCTGCCCGGTGCCTACGAGCGGGGGCGCCTGCTCGGCATCGAGTTGGCGCCCGGCGCGCTCGACGGCGCCTGGGGCATGATCGTCCCGACCGGCGGCTCGCTGCCCAAGCCGAAGGCAGTCCGTGCCCGCAGGGCCGCACGGCTCGTGACGCGCGTCGCGTAACTCCGACGTGACAGAGCCTTTTCACTGAGCTAGGCAAATCCTCCAACCCGTCTGCCAAGACCTTTCAACCGAGGCCTGACATGCCCCGCCGCTTGATCTCGACCGGTTCGCCGCTTGAAAAGACCGTCGGCTACAGCCGCGCCGTGATCGATGGCGATTTCGCGTTCGTCGCCGGCACCACCGGCTACGACTATGCGACCATGACCATGCCGGCCGACGTCGCGAGCCAGTCACGCAACTGCTTCAAGACCATCGAGGCCGCTCTGAAAGAGGGTGGCTTCGCGATGGCCGATATCGTCCGCGCCACCTACTACGTCACCCGGCCTGAAGACGTGGATGCGCATTTTGCCGTCTGCGGCGAAATTCTCGGCGACATTCGCCCCGCGGCGACCTTGCTTGTCGTCACAGCCCTCGCAAAGCCCGAGATGAAGGTCGAGATCGAAGTCACCGCCAAGCGCCGCAGCGCCTGATCCCCGCAAATCCCGAGAGCACCTTTCCGGAGAACTAAATGAGCCCCGCCTCGCAGATTCACGCGAAGATTTCCGGCCCCATCGTCATGATCGGCTTTGGCTCGATCGGCAAGGGTACCCTGCCCCTGATCGAACGCCACTTCGAGTATGACAAGAAACGCTTCGTCATCATCGATCCGCATGAGGACGGCGAACTCGCCAAGCAACACGGCGTGCGCTTCATCAAGCAGGGCGTGACGCGGGACAATTACCGCGAGCTGCTGGTGCCACTGCTCACCGAAGGCGGCGGCCAGGGCTTTTGCGTCAACCTTTCGGTCGACACCTCTTCGGTCGACATCATGATGATGTGCCGGGAGATTGGCGCGCTCTATGTCGACACCGTGGTCGAGCCCTGGGCCGGCTTCTATTTCGACAAGAACATCGGTCCCGAGAAACGTTCGAACTACGCGCTCCGGGAGACGCTCTTGGAAGCTCGCCGCAAGAGCCCGGGCGGCACCACGGCGGTCTCCACCTGCGGCGCCAATCCCGGCATGGTGTCGTGGTTCGTCAAGCAGGCCCTGATCGACATCGCGCGCGACACCAACACGCCGTTCAACGAGCCGAAGAGCCGCGAAGGCTGGGGCCAGCTGGCGCACAAGCTCGGCGTCAAGGGCATCCATATCGCGGAGCGCGACACTCAGCGCTCCAAGAAGCCGAAGCTGATGAACGTGTTCGTCAACACCTGGTCGGTCGAAGGCTTCGTTTCCGAGGGCATGCAGCCGGCCGAGCTCGGCTGGGGCACGCATGAGACATGGATGCCGGACAATGGCCGCACCCATCCCGACGGCTGCGGCGCCGCGATCTACCTGATGCAACCCGGTGCCAACACGCGCGTGCGCTCCTGGTGCCCGACGCCCGGCGCGCAATACGGCTTTCTCGTCACCCACAACGAATCGATCTCGATTGCGGATTATTTCACCGTGCGCGACGGCCAGAAGGTGATTTACCGGCCGACCTGCCACTATGCCTATCATCCGGCCAACGACGCAGTGCTGTCGCTGCACGAGATGTTCGGCGCCACCGGCAAGATGCAGCCGAGTTGGCACATCCTGGACGAGAACGAGATCGAGGACGGCATCGACGAGCTCGGCGTGCTGGTCTATGGCCATTCGAAGAACGCCTATTGGTACGGCTCGCAGCTCTCGATCGAGGAAACGCGGCGGATCGCGCCGTATCAGAACGCCACCGGCCTGCAGGTGTCATCGGCCGTGCTCGCCGGCATGGTGTGGGCGCTGGAAAATCCGGAAGCCGGCATTGTGGAAGCCGACGAGATGGACTTCCGCCGCTGCCTGGAAATCCAGATGCCTTATCTGGGCCCGGTCAAGGGCTTCTACACCGACTGGACGCCGCTGACCGACCGCCCCGGCCTGTTCCCCGAGGACATCGACACGTCGGATCCCTGGCAGTTCAGGAACGTGCTGGTGCGGTGAGGCTTCATTGTCGTCGCCCGCGAAGGCGGGCGATCCAGTATTCCAGAGACGTCAGTGCTAGAGCCGAGAAGCCGCGGCGTCCTGGATGCCCCGCTTTCGCGGGGCACGCAGCGAAAAGCGATGGCGCCAGCGTTCTATTTCACCAGATAATCAAACGCCACGCTGCCGAGCCCGAGCGTCAGGTCCGCCTTGAAATGCAGCGCGGAGACCACCTCGCGCACCGGCAGGCGCGCGACGTCGCACAGCGCATGCGGGAACAGGCCGAGCGCGGCCGGGCCGGTCCACGCCTCCTTCAATGTGATGTCCTCGAGATGGTAGCGCACCAGTTCGAGAATGCGCGGACTGCCGTCGACATGCGGAATGATCTTCAGGATGAAGTTCGGCTTCTTCATGCCTTTCAGGGTGGCGTCATGGTCGACGGCGCGATATTTGTAGCCCATGGTGGCCGAGGCACAGAGCACCGAGCCGTAATGCAACGTGCCGACCAGCACGTCGCTCTCGACCTCGAGCTTCGGCCGCGCCAGCTTCTTGGGAAAGCCCCAGAGCTCGCGGCCGCCGGCGATCGGCGCCTCGTCATCCAGATACATCGAATGCACATAGACGCCGTCCTCGCCCTTAAAGCGCACCGGGATCACCTGCCCGGTCTCGGTGTAGTCGCCGAAACCGGTCGAGTTGGGCATGCGGATGAATTCATAGTTCACGAGTGAATCTGCCACCTCCAGCGGCTCCGGCACCACGGCCGCAAGTGCCTCCGGATCGGTGCGATAGGTGACGACGAGAAATTCCCGATTGAAGAAGCGGTAGGGTCCCATCGGGAAGGCGGGATTGGTGAGTGGCATCGAATAGGCGGTGCGCCTGACGTCGTCGATTTTCATGGGTCCGTCCTCACATTGTCGCGCGCCATTATGGGGCGGGAGTGCGACGGGAGCGAGACCAGAAAACCGGCAGGATGAGGCGAATTCGAAATCGGCCATGCGAAGACGAAAGAGTGTCCCCTCATGGTGAGGAGCGCCGACAGGCGCGTCTCGAACCACGAGGCCCGTGGCCCATCCTTCGAGACGCCGCTGCGCGGCTCCTCAGGATGAGGAACGAGCACCTGGCGCCTACTTATCCTTCATCGGAGGCGCGACCTTCTCGGCCGGTGCGGGGGGCAGGGCCGGCTGCGCGCCTTGCTTTTGAGCATCCGCGTTGGGCTGAGCCGGCTCCGGCGCCGGCGTAGTCGGACGCGTGCCGCCGGGCATGGATTCCGCAGGCGTAGGCGACGGTGTCGGCGCCTGTGCGAGATGCATATGATCGTTCGCACGGATTTGCGCGACCGAAAGTCCGGAGATCGCGACGCCCGCGATCACGAGCATCGTGGCGAGGCACATATCCCGGCCAAGATGTGGCTGCCTCTCGGGCTGTTCGTTCATCGCGGCATCCTCCGCGATATCAACGGCCGAGTGAGGCCTGGAGTTCCCTGCGGAACCTCAGAGTGGGAAGATACCGGCGTCGCCCTCTTCGTCGGACAACGCCAGCAGCGTGCCCCTGGCATTCCAGGCCAGCGCCGTCGTCGGCGATGCACCGGGACGGCGCACAAGGATCTCCGCGCCGTCATTGAGCCGCACCATCAGCACGGTGCCGTCCTCATAGCCGCAGGCGAGGATGTCCTGCTTCGGATGGCAGGCCACGGCGGTGACGCGCGACTGCAGCGGCGCCAGCATCGCCGGCTCCTTGCCCATCGGGCCGTCCTTGCTCGCGAACGGCCACATGATCACGGTGTCGGCGCCAGAGGTCGCAAGAAATTTCCCGCCCGCGCTCCATGACATCGACCTGACGCGGCCGGGATAACCGGACATGCGCATATGCCGATTATCGGCGAGCCGCCAGCCGTGCAGCGCCGGCTCGTGCATCGACGTGACCAGGAATTTATTGTCCGGCGAGAAGATGACGCCGAGATGCGAGCCCGCCCATTCGAGGAATTCAGGCTTCGCCGCCATGTTGGGAAACCACAGCGTGACGCCGTTATAATGGGCGACCGCGACGCGCAGGCCCTTCGGCGCAAACGCGAGGCCCCCGACCGTCGAGGGCATGTCGAAGGTCTTCTCCTCGCCCTTGCCGCTCTTGACGAATGCGGTCTTGCCCGCAGACCAGGCAAAGGCGCCGTCGGGATGGACCGCGACATTGTCGATCCAGCGCCGCTTGGCGTCGACTGCAAGCCGGGTGACCTCGCCCTTGGCATTCAGCCCGAGGACCTTGCCGTCATCGCCGCCGGTGATCAGGCGCTTGCCGTCCGACGCTGCACAGAGAATGCCGCCGCCATGCGTCTCGACCTTCGAGACCGCGCCCTCGGCGTCGACCAGCGACACGTTCTCCTCGGCGCCGACAAAGGCGGCGCGGTCGCCGAGGAAATGCACCGAGGTCACCGCCGCGCCGATCGGAACCGGCTTGACGCGATCGGTCAGTGAAACGATGGAGGCGCGCTCGCCGGGCTCGAACTCGCTCATCACGTGGTGATGCAGCTTTCGAAGCCGTCGCGGATCGCCTGCTCCGGCAATTCACGGCCGATGAAGACGAGGCGGCTCTGGCGCGGCTCGTCGTCCTTCCATTTCCGCTGGTGGTCGCCCTCCAGCATCATATGCACGCCCTGGAAGACGTAGCGGTCGTCATCGCCGGTGAAGGCGAGAATACCCTTGGAGCGCAGGATCTTCTGTCCCTCGGTCGCCACCAGGTTCTGCAGCCACGGCATGAATTTGGTCGGATCGAGCGGCTTGTCGGTCTTGAGCGACAAGGATTGCATGTCCTCGTCGTGATAGTGCTTCAAGCCATGGCTGTGACCGTGACCGTGGTGGTGGTCGTGACCATGATCATGATGGTGGTGATCGTGATCGTCGCCGGCTTCGAGGAAATCCGGCTCGATGTCGAGAATGCGGTCGAGATCGAACGCGCCGCGCTCCAGCACGTCCGATAGCGCCACCTTGCAGCGCTCGGTGCGATGCAGCTTGGCGTAGGGGTTGATGCCGCGGATGCGCGCCTCGACCTCGGCAAGCTCCCCCCTGGAGACGAGGTCGGTCTTGTTCAGCACGATGACGTCGGCGAATGCGATCTGGTTCTTCGCCTCCGGCGCATCCTTCAGCCGGTCGGACAGCCATTTGGCGTCAGCGACGGTCACGACCGCATCGAGCCGCGCATTCTTCTGCACGTCCTCGTCGACGAAGAAGGTCTGCGCCACCGGCGCCGGGTCGGCAAGCCCGGTGGTCTCGACGATGATGGCGTCGAACTTGCCCTTGCGCTTCATCAAGCCTTCCATGATGCGCACGAGATCGCCGCGCACGGTGCAGCAGACGCAGCCATTGTTCATCTCGAACACTTCCTCGTCCGCGCCGATGATGAGGTCGTTGTCAATCCCGATCTCGCCGAATTCGTTGACGATGACGGCGTATTTCTTGCCGTGGTTTTCCGACAGGATGCGGTTGAGCAGCGTGGTCTTGCCGGCGCCGAGATAGCCGGTCAGCACGGTTACGGGGATCTTGGAGGCTTCAGCCATTTTCGCTCCGAAACGGGGTCTTTTTGGGCGCGGCTGGGGCTCGCGAGGTGGCCCCCGCTTTACCCGCCCAGCGCGCTGGTCAGCGTCTTTATATTGTGCCTGACGAGGTCAATGTAAGTGGGGGCCGGCCCCTTTTCGCCCGTCAGGCTGTCCGAATAAAGCGTGCCGCCGACCTTGGCGCCGGTCTCGGCCGCGATCCGCCGGATCAGCCGGTCGTCGCTGATATTTTCCAGAAAGACCGCGGGGATTTTCTCGGCCTTGATCTGCCGGATGATGGCGGCGATGTCGCGGGCGCTGGGCTCGTTCTCGGTCGAGACCCCCGATGGCGCGATGAATTCGATGCCGTAGGCGGCGGCGAAATAGCCGAAGGCATTGTGGGTCGAGATCACCTTGCGCCGCTCGGACGGTATCTTTGCGACGGCCGCCCTCACCTCCGCGTCGAGTGTATCGAGCTCGGTCAGATAGCGATCGGCGTTGGTACGAAACGTCTGGGCATCGGCGGGATCGGCCGCGGCGAGCGCTTCCCTGATATTGCCGACATAGATTTTCGCATTGGCGACCGATTGCCAGGCATGCGGATCGGCTTCCGAACCGTGCTTGAGCGGCGCAATGCCGTTGCTCGCAGTGACGATCGCGGCCTTGCTGCCTGACGATTGCACCAGCCGCGGCAGCCAGCCTTCGAGACCCAGGCCGTTGATGACCAGCAGCTTGACGTCGCCGACCGTCTTCGCGTCCGACGGCGCGGGCGCATAGACATGGATGTCGCCGTTCGGGCCGACCAGCGACGTCACGCTGACCTTGTCGCCGCCGACGTTTCTCACGAAGTCCGCGAGGATCGAGAAGCTGGCGACGACATTGAGCCGTTCGTCGGCTCGCAACGGGCTTGCCCCCAGCATCAACGCGAATGCGATGAGGAGAAGCCGCCGCATCAGGCTTCGAGATGGCGGCCGGGGAAAAGCTGCCGCACCAGCCCGCCGACGCTGCCGAACAGCACTGAGGCGAGATAGAGCGCGGCGGCGACCAGAATGATCGCAGGGCCCGACGGCACCTTGGTCTGGAACGACAGCACGAGTCCGGCATAGCCGGAGACGATTGCGCTGATGACCGCGATGCAGATCATGCCGGTGATATCGCGCGACCAGAACCGGGCGATGCCGGCGGGCAGGATCATCAAGCCCACGGCGAGCAAGGTGCCGAGCGCCTGGAAGCCGCTGACGAGGTTGATGACGACAAGTGCCAGAAACGCGAGATGCGCCGGGGTGCCGGCGCGGCTGACCGTGCGGAGAAACAAGGGATCGACGCTCTCGATCACCAGCGGGCGATAGATCACCGCGAGCACGACCAGCGTGATCGTCGCGTTGAAGGCGACCATCAGCAGGGTCTCATTGTCCATCGCCAGGATGTTGCCGAACAGCACGTGCAACAGGTCGATGTTGGTGCCCTTGATGGAGACGATGGAAACGCCGAGCGCGAGCGAGGCGAGATAGAAGGTCGCAAGCGACGCGTCCTCTTTCACTCCAGTCGAGCGCGCGACCACGCCGGCGAGGATCGCGACCAGGAAGCCGGCGCTAAGCCCGCCGATGGTCATGGCCCAGAGATTGAGGCCCGACAGCAGGAAGCCGATCGCGGCGCCCGGCAGGATCGCGTGCGCCATGGCGTCACCGACAAGGCTCATCCGACGCAGCATCAAGAACACGCCGATCGGCGCGCCGCCGAGCGAGAGGGCTGCGATCGCCGCCAGCGCCCGGCGCATGAACTCGAATTCGGTGAAAGGCGCAATGAGCGCGGCGTAGAGCGACACGGTCAGGCCGCCCGTGATGGAGGATCGATGACGCAGGCCGCCGCGCTATCGTCGAAGGCCTCGCACATCCGCCGGGCTTCCGCGAGATTCGCCGCGGTCAGCACCTCGGTCGTCGCTCCCCAGGCCACGACCTCGCGCGCCAGCAACAGCGTCTCCGGGAAATGCGCGGCGACCAGTTCCATGTCGTGCAGCGCTGCCAGCACGGTGCGGCCTTCCGCGTGCCAATGCCGGACCAGCATCAGCAGATCGGTCGCTGTGCGCGTATCGATGGCATTGAAGGGTTCGTCGAGCACGATCAGCCTCGCGTCCTGCAACAGCACCCGCGCGAACAACAGCCGCTGCATCTGTCCTCCCGACAGCGTGCCGATGGTGCGGTTCTCGAAGCCGGTCAGACCGACCGCGGCGAGCGCGCGGGCGATCCGCGCGCGCTCGGGCGCGCCGATGCCGCCGAACAAGCCAGTGGCGCGCCACAACCCCGTGCCAACGAAGTCGAACACCGTGATCGGAAAGCTGCGGTCGATGTCCGTGGTCTGCGGCAGGTAAGCGATGTCGCGCGCGTCGAGGCCGCAGCGCGAGATCGCACCCGCGAGCGGCCTGAGGATGCCGGCGACACCGCGAAACAGCGTCGACTTGCCGGCGCCGTTCGGGCCGATCACCGCGAGCAATGCGCCCTTGGCCACGTCGCCTGAGAGATGATGCACGGCCGGATGCCGGTCATAGCCGAGCGTCACGTCGGAAAATTGCAGCTGCGCAGCCACGGCTCACCTCATCGCAAGCAATACGGCGGCCCAGAGCGCGGCACTGACGGCAAACGCGGCAGCGAGCCTCACCACAACGGGCAAGCGCAGGATCGACCAGGTCGCGCTCTGAGCCGGATGCGGCGCTGCCGGGCCGTGAGCGTGTCCATGGCTGTGGCCGTGTTCGTGATGATGGTGGGCGTCATGCGAAACCATGCTTGAACGTTATATTATAACATTTCAGGTGTCTAATAATAGTTTCAAAGACTTAGGGTTTCCCAATCGCCATTGCGATGGCCGCGGCCAGGAAGGGAAACGGGATCGAGACCGCCGCCCGGAACCAGACGAAACGGGCCGGCATGAACGGGATTTCCCAGAGCAGAAGCCGCTGGAAGGCAAACAGCGCCCAGGCGATCACATAGGCCAGCACCTGTGGCGGCCCGCCGCCGGCCTTGAGCGCCACCGCGCCGATGGAGAAGCCGACCACCGGTCCGCCCGGCGTCGCCGCGCCCGCGACCACGGCGGTGGCAACGCCAAGCCAGCCGCTGTTGGGCCCAAGCCAGCCGGTGATGATCTCCTGCGGGATGACGGCGGCGATGTAACCCGAGCCGACCACGCCGAGCGCGATGCGCGGCACGATGCCGATGAAATCGAAAGTGCCCTCGCGCAGCGACGAGGTCAGCACGGTGGGACCTTTCTGGAAGGCGATGAACCCGACGGCGATCACCGAGCCCCACAGGATGACGTCGATCAGGAGCGCCGCGCTCATTCGTCGTCTCCTCGCGGATACATCCGCACATAGACGAAGCGACCGAGCGCGCCGGCCAGGATCGGCAACGGCAGTGAGATCACGATGCGCCACAGTGTGAAGTCGACGCCCATGATCGGCAGCTCCCAGGCCACCGCGCGGCCGTAGCCAATCAGGGTCCAGCTTACGACCATGGCGATGGTCGCGCCGAAATCGGCGCCGACCGCGAGCAGCGCGCTGGCGACCGGGTAGGCGGTGAACGGTCCGCCCGGCAGGATCGCGCCGAAGGCCGCGCCGATCAGCAGGCCCTTCAAACCGGACTCCGGTCCGAGCGCGCGCGAGACCTTGTCGTGCGGCAGGATCTCCGCGATGAAGGCGCCGAGCAGGCAGCCCGCGAAGACCCTCGGCAGGATGCCGCCGAACAGGGTGAGGTCGTGCAGGAGGATGTCGAGCACGCCATGGATGCCGTCGCGCCTGTACACAAGGGTGGCGCTGACCGCGACCAGCACGGCGATTGATATCATCGACCAGCCGACCGGTTTGCGGCGTTTGCGGCGCGGCGCGCCTTCCGCGGCATCGTCGGCCGGCTCTGTGATCGGTTGGTCCTGCAAGGTGGTCGGCCGGTCGTGAAGTACTGGCTTTGCTTAGGCGCGGCCGAAGCGCGGTGCAAACGGAAGCGAGTCCGCACTCATGCGCGCCGCTGAGAGGGCCATGCGCGAACAAAATCAGGTCAGATAACGGATCAGCCACAGGCCTGCGAACAGGCCGGCGATCGACAGGATCACCGAGCCCAGCACGTAAGCGGCGGCAAGGCCCAGCGCGCCGCGCTCATAGAGCAGCGCGGTGTCCAGCGAGAATGCCGAGAAGGTGGTGTAGCCGCCGAGGATGCCGGTCATCAGGAACAGCCGCCAGGCCTGCGACGCTTCGCCCCTGAAGGCGAGATAACCGGCGATCAGGCCCATCACGATCGAGCCCGTGATGTTGATGATGAAGGTGCCCCAGGGAAAGTCGATGCCGATACATCGCGCGCAGGTGACGTTCACGAAGTGGCGCAAGGAGGCGCCGAGCCCGCCACCGACAAAAACCAGCAGATAGTTCATTTGCCTTTCCCCGAGATCGCCAGCATCCGGGTTTTGCCGCAAGCGGGCAACGCCTGCAAGGACAAGCGCAAGCAAAAAGGCGGCAGCTCGCGCCGCCGCCCTGCTGATGAACAGTAGCGCTTAGCCCGCGTTGCCGAACAGCTCGTCGACGTAATCCCAATTCACGAGATGGTCGAGGAACGCCTTCAGATAATCCGGACGGCGGTTGCGATAGTCGATGTAGTAAGAGTGCTCCCAGACGTCGCAGCCGAGGATCGGCACCGCGCCATGCACCAGCGGGTTCTCGCCGTTGGGGGTCTTGGAGATCGCGAGCTTGCCGCCCTTGACCTCGAGCCAGCACCAGCCCGAGCCGAACTGGCCGACGCCGGCGGCGGCGAAATCGGTCTTGAACTTCTCGAGGCCGCCGAGGTCGTCGTTGATTTTCTTCTCCAGCCGGCCGGGCAGCTTGCTGCCGCCGCCGTTCGGCTTCATCCATTTCCAGAAGTGCGTGTGATTGTAGTGCTGGCCGGCATTGTTGAACACCGCGGCGTTTTTGCCGTGGGATTTCTTCACGATCTCCTCCAGGGACATATTCTCGAATTCGGTCCCCTTGATCGCGTTGTTTCCGTTGGTCACATAGGCCTGATGGTGCTTGTCATGGTGAAATTCCAGCGTTTCCTTCGACATATAGGACCCAAGGGCGTCATGGGCGTACGGCAGGGGGGGCAGCGTAAAGGTCATGGGGATGTGTCCGAGAACTGTGGGAGACGTGGCTTAACGGGAACCCTTATAGAAGGTTCCCGCGCGGTAAAACACCGCAAATTGGGAAAAGAGGGCCGGCTCCATGAGCATTGAAATCGACGTCCTCAACGGGGACGCATCCTGGAAACGGACCGAGCCCCTCCACACGGCAGTCTTCGGGCAACAGATCGTCGAGAAGCTGCCTTGGGGCCATATCGAATGGGCCCATGCGGATTTGCGCGTTTTGATCGACGGGCCCGAGGGCGGGCTCGCCTGCCATGTCGGCATCTATTTCCGCACCATCGACTGGAATGGCAACAAGATCCATGTCGGCGGCATCGGCGGCGTCATGACTCGCGAGGACTGCCGCGGCCGCGGCTATGCCAGCCTCGCGCTCGCGGCGGCGATCGATACCATGCGCGCCAATGAGGCGGTGCGGTTCGCGCTGCTCTTCTGCGAAGAGCACAATTTCGCGTTCTATCGCGCGCGCGGCTGGGAGCCGTTCGAAGGCGAAATCTGGTGTGATCAGCCGGCTGGACGCATCCGCTTCGATGTGACGGCGCCGTTCGTATTCGATATCAAGCGCGCACCGCGGCAGGGCCGGATCGATCTTTGCGGCCTGCCCTGGTGATCAGGGTCTTATTATTTGACGCGTTTTCTTGACGCGAACGGTGTCCTGCTACGCCATCGCCTTCAGCGCGGTCGCCGCCGTGGCATAGCCGCCGCGCGCACCGTCGATGAAGTGCACATGGTCGGCGCGCATCACCGAGGGCGTGAAGCAGGTCATCATCGCGGCATCCTGCCGGTGCAGCCCGAAGCGTACGATGCCGCTTGCCGCCGCCGCGGCCAGGCGTTTTTCGAGCGCGCCGGCCAGCTCCTCGGTGCAATCGAGGATCATGCGCAGGCCGTCGTCGTATTTGCGGAAGTCGGAGTTCTCGACCACCTGCCGTACATAATTGTCAGGCACGAAATTGCCGACCTTGATGCCTAGGCGCATCACCGCATAGGCCCACAAGGTCAGCGCCAGCACGACCGCGCGTCGCTTGGCCAGCGAGCCGCCACGCGCGGCGCGCGCCTCATAGTCTACGCCTTGCGGCGGCCATTTCAGCGGCGGCCCTTCCGCCGGTACCGGCCGTCCGGCATCGGGACTCTTCTCGACCAGCCCGATGATGTCCTCGATCACCTTGCGGAAGGCTGCGGGATCGGCGCCTTGCGCCGGCACCACCAGCACCGAGAGGATGACGCCGCGCGCGGCCGGGATTTCCTCGAAACGGCACGACAGGCCGGAGAGGTCAGGCTGCGTGCCGGGCTCAGCCGGGCTGACCGCGAACTCGCCGCGCTTCATCGCGGCTTCCGCCCAGCCGAGGCCGCCGCCGGAGAACATCGCGTAGGACAGGTTCGCCGACGGCCCGAAGCGGGCGACACGCACGTCCATGCCTTGGCCGCGGATCGCGCGAACCGGCACCAGCGCAACACGCATGACGAGATCGAGGTCTTGCTTGACCCATGTCGCGGTCGCCGCCAGCGCCTCGCGCGCGCGGTCGAGATCGGCCGGAGAGACCGCAAAGCTTGCGCCGTCGCCGCCGAACACGAACGGGAATTCGCGCCCCTGAAGCGCATTGGTCACGGCGGCGATCACGGCGGCGCCGGCCATGTTGACCGCCTTGTAGCGATTGGCGGCGATCGCCTTGGTCGATTCGACGATATCGGAGACGCCGATGATCCAGTCATCCGGCAGCGGCGAATAGAGCGAAGGCTCCATCAGGCGCTCGAAGCCACGGAAGACCGGGATGCCGCCATAGAACGTGTCACTACCGCTTGCTGTGCTCATCGGTGGATCGTTCGGATTGGAAATTTCAAAAGGTACGGCACGACATCGTGGTCGGGTTCATCCAAAACTAGCGAAACCACCCTCCGAATGCAAAAGGCGACCACATGACGCACGCTAGTGGTCTGATTCCAACATTCGCATCCCATTGCAGCTGGCACTCTTGCGAATGTTGGAATCAATGGACACTAGCAAATTGTTGATTTTAGTGGAGCTTTGGATTTGACGTTCGCTTTGCGAGTTCGCGACCTGTTGGGGAGCGAACGTCAAATCCGCTCCACTAGGCGCGCTGGCCGCCCGTCATCGAAAAGCCGGCCGCCGGATGCTAACCTTCCGCCATGACCCCTCCCGACCCGGCGCCCTCCCAGATCACCGTGCATGCGCTGCAGATCGGCGACCGCATCAACACGGCCGGCTTCGAGGGCGAGGTGCTGTCAGGCACGCCGCTCGCGGTACGGGTCGGGCAAATCGGGCTCGCCGTGGTGTTTCGCTATGGCGCTGTGGTGTTTCTCGGGCTGACTGCCGACCAAGAGGCGGAATTCCTCGAACGGCTGCATGCACGCTGCGCCGGCAAGATCAGCCCATATGAAGAGGAATGGACCAAGGTCCAGATCGCGCGCGAGGGCGGCGAGCCGATCCCCGTCGGCGGCCCGATCCTGGTCAGCGACATGTCGCTGGAGCGGCGGCTGGTCGTCGCCGATGCGCTGGCGAAGAGCGTTGTGCTCGCCCATGACGAAAAGGAGGTCACCAACGTCTTCGACACCATCGAGCCGTTCGCGCGCGAGCTCGCCACGTCGGGCCAGACCTCGAAGAGCCGTACCGACCTGCTCAAGCTGCTCGGCAACTCGCTCCTGGTGCAGCAGCATGTCGCCGGCCGCGTCGCGGTCGACGAGAAGCCCGATGTGCTCTGGGATCGGCCCGACCTCGAACGGCTCTATGCGCGGCTGGAGGACGAATACGAGCTCAGTGAGCGCGTCGAGATTCTCAACCGCAAGCTCGAGGTGATCTCGGACACCGCGACCACGCTTGCCGACATCCTGGAAGCAAAACGCTCGCTTCGGCTGGAGCTGATCGTCATATTCCTGATCGCGTTCGAGATTATCGTGACGGCCTACGAGATTTTTGCCCGTGGCGGGCATTGAGCCTCGGTGCGAAGCGGCTTCCTCAGGTTGTCTTTGCCGGACAGACACGTATGATGCCGTTACCGCGTCCCGGGCGGCGATCCTCAACCAGGCAGGTGGGCGATGAAACGTTTTGACGCCTTTGCGAGACGGCGCCTAGGCCTCGCCACGCGCTCCTGGCAAGGCGCGCTCATCGCCGCAGCGCTGGCCTCGCCGGCGGTGGTTCATGCCGGCGATCTCGTCACCGCCTGCACCCGCCTCGACATCTGCTATTGCACCAACACCGACTATCAGAAGGCAATCACCGACAATGTCGCCCGGGTCCGCACGCTGATTGCGGACAACAAGGCGCAGGGCAAGGCGATCGGCTATCTCAGCATTCCCTTGTCGCCAGCGGGAGGCGGCTCCTTTTTTCTCAACAAGGATATCGCCGAGAAGATGGCGAAGAGGATCACAGAAAGGTTCGGAGCGCGCTCGACCTGGATACTCAATCCCGGCGCGCAGGGCGGCGACGGGATGGATAGCAAAGCCAGCGGCGCCGATTTCATGTACATGTGGACGCAGATCCTCGAAGGCCCGACGGGAGAGGGCGAGGATTTCAATTTCTTCTATTTTGCCGGCCCGACCGACTTTGGGAAGTTTTTCAAACTAACCGGCCAGGGTGATCTCGAAACGCTCGAAGCCTGGTTCGACCAACACGCCGCGGAGTATTCTGACCTCAAGGCGTCCATCGATCGGGACGGCGCGGCCAAGACCAAGATCGCCTTCCGAAATTATTACGGCCTGCGCGCGTCGGTGGCCTACAGCCTGGGCTCGCACGACGAATGGAACATCGTGCGGTTGATCAATTCGCGCCGGCGCGGCGCGACCGATTTCGGCATCCCCAACCAACTCGCCGTCTTCTTCGATGGGCTGCCGCAAACGCCCGGCGGGTATGAGAGCACGACCACCGCAGGCGACGTTGGTCGCTGTATCAAGTAGCCGCGTCGCTATCGCTCACCTGTGAAACTCACGGCCGCTTCAACTCGGTGACGCGGAACGGCTCCAGCATGTCGATCGCCTCGGCCGGCTGCTTGTGATAGTTGAAGCGGAAATAGCGCACGGTGATGCCGTCCCTGGTGAAGTCGGCGATGATGAAGCCGTTCTCCTCGATCGGCTTCAAATCCTCGACCATGGTGAGATGCGTTGACGGCGTGGCGCCGATGCCGCGGAACGCCGACGGCCAGCCGCGGTCGCCGGTGCCGAGCGGCCCTGAGAGGATCACCACGACGGGATTCTTGCCGAAATCCAGCGCGCCGCTGCGCTGCATGCGCCCCTCCGCGATCGCGTGCAGGTCGCCGGACACGACGAGCGGAATGCGTCCCGGCATCGCCGCGATCTCGGCCATCAGCCGATCGTGCTGCTTGAGCCAGCCGCTCTGCCAATAGGGTTTTGGAATATCAGTCGTGAGCTTGCCGTCCTTCGACAAGACATCGGGATACCATTCGCCCCATTTGCCGGCGCTCCAGCCCGGCGGATTGGAGGGGATGTTGACGACATGGATCATCTCGCGGTCGGTCATCCGCGATCTCAGCCAGGTTTCCACGGTGCCGTCGACGAACACTGCGCTCGGTCCCGCGAGCGTCTGCGTGCGGCGTATGTCGTAGAGCAGGACTTCCGCGAGCTTGCCGTAGCGCAAGGTGCCGAAGGCTTCGGCCACGCCGGGTGGGCGGTCGGCCGCCGACGCCCCGGGCAGTCCGAGCGGACGATTACGGTCAGGCAGATATTCCGGATAATAGAGCTGGCGCGTGGCGCGGCCGAGCGCGAGCATGAAAGCGTCGGGCGGAAAGGTGATGATGTCGTCGGTCGCCTCGTCATTGTCGAAATAATCGTGGTCGTCCTGCATGAAGAAGACCGGTGTCGAACGCAAGAGGGCGCCATATTGCGGGATGATCTGCGGAGCGGTGGCGCGCCGGAACACCGTCTCGTTCGCCGTGCCGAACACCGGCTGCGCCCGGTCGAACACACCAGCCAATTCCTTGCCGAGCACGGAGGCGCCGCTGCCCTTGGAAGCCTGCGGCGCGCGCAAATCCCAGTAGATCTGATCGCCATTGGCAATCAGCGCATCCGGCTTGAACGATAATCCGCGTTGCAGCAGGCGGCGGCGCAGTGCCGAAGGCAGCCAGTTGATCTTGCCCTCGGGCAGGCCCCGGTTGAGACCGTCATGGCCGCCGCCGCAGGTGTAGATCATCAGCCGCAACCGTTCGGGCATCGCCTCCGGCGCAGGGAGGGTCGAGAGCTGCCATGGCTCGCACAGCGGCTTGCCGCCGGCGCTCGTCAGCGCGAGCTTGTAATCCGTCGCAGGCGAAAGGCCGGTCACGTCGAACTGCCAGAAATCGCCGGCTGCGGCATTGGACTGCCCGCGCACGCGCGTGTTGCCGACTTCAAGCTCGGGGGCCGCGACCTGTGGCTCTTTGAACGACGCCTTGATCAGGAAGCGGTCGTGACTCGCGGTCGGGATCAGGTGCTGCACCGCGCCCTGGTCCCAATCTTTTTCGCGCGGATTCTCCGCCGCGGACGCCGGCCCGCCGATGCCTGTGGTGATCAGCCGCGGAAGTGTGGCTGCTACGGCGGCGCCAGCCAGGAATTCCCGTCGCGTTGCCATCTGCGTCTCCCTCGCAAAACGCGGGGGATATTGCGCCCGGGAGCTACGCCAAACAAGATTGGTGTGAACGAGATTGGCTGATCAGGCCGTATTGCCGGCATCCACCGTCAGTACGGTGCCGGTGATGTTGCGGCCGCCGTCGCTGAGGAGATAGTCGACCATGCTGGCGACGTCGTCGGCCTCGGGCAGGCGCTTGAGCGCGCTGCGGCTCGCGATCTTCTGCCGACCCTCGCCACCGAGGTTCTGGGTCAATTCGGTATCGATGAAGCCCGGCGCAATCGCGTTCACGGTGATGCCGAGCTTGCCGACCTCGCGCGCCAGCGAGCGGGTGAAGCCGGTCGCGGCTGCCTTGGTCGCGCCATAGACCGACAACCCGTTATAGCCGGTGGAGGCGATGATCGAGGAGATGTTGACGATGCGGCCCTCGCCGTCCGCCATCATGTGCCGCACGATGTATTTGGTGAGAATGACCGGTGACAGCACGTTGAGGCGCACCAGCGCCTCGATCTCGGAATTGTGCATGGTCGCGAGCAGGCCTTCGGTGCCGATGCCGGCATTGTTGACCAAGCCATAGATCGCGCCGAACTCGTCGCGCATCTGTTTGACGAATGCAGGGATCGTGTCGATTGCGCTGAGATCGCAGGCCCGAAAGTGCAGATTGCCCTGTTTCGCCCCCGAAATCGCCGCGCGCAATTCGTCGCTCTCGCGCCGCGCCACCGCGATGACATTGAAGCCTGCGCCAGCGAGCTTGCGCGCGATCGCAAGCCCGATGCCGCGGCTGCCGCCGGTGACGAGGACGTTACGCATCTGAACGCGCGAGCTTGCCCGCGGGCGTGACGTCGAGCGCCTCGACGAATTGAATCACCGCCGGCACCTTGTGCGAGGCCAGCGAGGCGCGGCAATTGCCGAGAATCTCGTCGCGGATGTCCTTGGCGCGATCGGCGCTACCGGCCGTCAGGATCACGTCGGCGACCACGATCGCGCCGGTGATCGGGCTGCGGCGCGATTTCGCGCGCGACATCCGCACATCGGCGTGACGGTTGATGACGGCCTCGATCTCCTCGGGATGAACCTTCAGGCCGCCGATATTGATGATGCCGCCGCGGCGGCCGACGAAGTAATAGCGGTCGCCGCGCAGCTCCACCATGTCGCCGGTATCGACGAAACCGTTCGCGTCGGTCAGAGCAGCCGCTGCCTTGCAGACATAGGCATGCGCGGCGCGCCTGGAGCGGATGCGGAGCGAGCCGTCCACCACCTGCATCTCGACGCCATCGCGGTTGGCGCCGATCAGGCTTGCCGGAAACCCCTCGCGGCCGTCATTGACGGCAAAGCCGACGCCGGCCTCGGTCGAGGCATAGGCGTGGCCGACGGACGCATTCGGAAACGCCTGTGCCAGGCCGTCGAGCACCGCCTGATCGGCGATCTCGCCGGACAGACGGACATAGCGCGGCGAAAAGCTTGCAGCCGAGCCGCTCATGAGAAGCTTGCGCCAATGCGACGGCGTGCCGGAAATGTGAGTGACTCCGCGCGCGTGCAGCCGCGCGACATGGTCGGCGAGCGCCTCGCCGTGATCCGACAGCACCAAGGAGCCGCCGCCGATGATGGCGCGGAGGAAAATCTGCAGGCCGCCGTAGCGGCGAATGTCATAGAAGGTCGCCCAGACCGGCGGAGTGCCGCGCGCGGGACCTTCGGCCACGATCGCGCCGGAAAGACCCTCGAGCGTGTGGCCGACGATCTTCGGCACGCCCGATGTGCCCGAGGTCAGCATCAACCATTCCGTGGCGCGCTCGGCCGGCGCGGGACGCGCCGGCGTCACCGGCAAACCAGCGGTCACCACCAACGGAATGGCTCTATCGGCCCAACGCTCCGGCTGGTCGGTGACGATGGCGTCGATGTCGGCATCCGATATCAGTGCGTTGAGATGGTCAGGATTGAGATCTGGCGGACAGAGCAGCATGCGCCGGGCAAGGCCGTCGAGCTCGATCATCGCGAGGCCCGACAGCAGCTGGCCCGACATCGAGAGCAGCACCGAGCGTCCCGACAGCTTGCTGCGGCAGTCGTCGAGGCAGGTCTGCGACAGGATATCCGTCAGGGAGACGCTGTGCCGCGCATCGGAGATGGCGCGGCCCTTCAACTCCGGGCTCAGATAATCGCGAAGCGCGAAAACCTCACGCGGGGACATTTTCGTAGGCCCGGACGAAATCGCCGACGGTCAGCGGGAAGGCGGCGTCCTCCGAGATGGTAAACGGATCGATACCGAGATCGTCCTCGAGCCGCGCCACCAGGATGGCGAAGGCGAGCGAGTCGAAGCCGGTTTCATGCAGCGAGAGGTCGTCGGTGAGCGGCGGAAGATTTACCTTCTGCTCAGCGGCGATCTCTTTCATCGCCGCAATGATCCTTAATTTCGTCGACATGGGATGGCTCGCTTTTTCCAAAAATCGTCGGTTCGCATCATAAGGCGCAAATGTGAAGGAACGCGGTCACTCGGCGGAAACTTTGCCGCCGTTGGTAAACACTGCGCTTGCCGGAACACCCCAGATTCGAATGTTGCAGAAAGATTTCTTAAACTTTTAGACTTTGCTCTTGCCGCTGACGATGCGCGCATGGTCACCGGCCGAAAGCGGGCGATACGCGCCGGAAGCCGGGTCGCGGAAATACATCGGATCGCTCACGATGTCGGGATCGAAGCCCTCGCGCGCGAGCTGATGCTTCTTCTGCTTGAAGGTCTCGGTGGCATCGAGGCTTGCGCTGATGCGCAGGAATAGCGGTTGCGCATAAACCGGCAATCGCGCAGCAATGTGATCGGCAAAGGCTGCGAGATCGAAATCTTCACCGATCACGATCGCCGCCATGCCGGCGCGGCCGTCATGGCCGGTGATCGCGACGCCGTAGGTGGCGGCATCAAGCACGCCGACGCATTCCCGAATCGCGTCATTGACCTCGCTGGTCGCGACATTCTCGCCCTTCCAGCGGAAGGTATCGCCGACGCGGTCGACGAAATGGAAGAAGCCCTGCTCGTCGAGCCGCATCAGGTCGCCGGTGCGGAACCAGGCGTCGCCCTTTACAAAGACGTCGCGCAGGACTTTTTTTTCGGTCTCGGCCTTGTCGGTATAACCCTCGAAACGGCCGCCGCCCTCGTCCGCAGTGCCGATGCGCCCGATGGCCTCGCCCGGCTCGTTGCGGGCGCAGACAACGCAAAGGCCGTCATCACCGCGAACGGGCGAGCCGCTGTCGGGATCGACCTGGACGATCGCGGCCGGGAAACGATGCGCCAGCAGCGGCGGGATACGACCAATTGCGCCGACGTTGCCCTCAACATTATAGAGCGAGAAGTTGCCCTCGGTCGCCGCGTAGAATTCGAGGATCTGCGGGATCGCGAAACGCGTCTGGAATTCCTCCCAGATGTCGCCGCGCAGGCCGTTGCCGCAGGCGAGCCGCAGCCGGTGCTGCCGCTCGAACTCGGAGGCCGGCGCTTTCAGGAGATAGCGGCAGAGCTCGCCGATATACTGGAACAGCGTGCAGTCGAAGCGCGCGACATCCTGCCAGAAGTTCGTGGCGGAGAATTTTTCGGCGAGCGCGACGGATGCGCCGGCAAACAGCATACTGCAGGGCGCGACCACGCCGCCGACGGAATGATAGACCGGCAGGCAGTCATAGAGGCAATCCTCCGGCGATGCGCCGGTGAGGCCTGCGAACCAGCCGCCCCAGTTGAGGATGCGGCGATGGCTGATGCTTGAGGCCTTGGGCAGGCCCGTGGTGCCCGACGTATAGATCAGCAATGCGCGATCGTTGATCGTGACATCGCGCCGTTCCGCGGTCGACAACAGACCGCCGCCGAGCTTTGCAAGCCCTGCGTCGATATCCGCATCGCTCCAGACTTTTGGCGCGCGCTCAAGCAGCGGCCGCGCGGTCGCGAAGGCATCCGCGAGTTCATCGGCCAGGATAATGTGGTCGGCGCGCGCGACATTGATGCAATGCGCAAGCGACTGGCCGACGAGTTTAGTGTTGATCAGCGCCACTACGCCGCCGACCTTGCCGATGCCGAGCCACGCCGCGACATAGTCGGGACGCGTCGGCATGATCAGGCAAACCGTATCGCCGCGGCCGAGTCCGACCGACAGCGCCCAGCGCGCGTAGCGATTGATGCGCGCCGCGAGCTCCCGATAGGTCAGCGTCTGCGCGTCCGAAACCAGCGCCGGCCGGTCCGGCTGGCGCGACGCCCAGTCCTCCACCACGTCGGCGAACAGCCGCGATGGCTCCGCCTCGATGCGCGAAGTCCGCTCGATCGCCTTCAGCCAGGTCTTGGCGGCCGACGGCTTTCGCGGCGGGCTTTCGGTCGGTCGATCGATCAGGCCGGTGTTCATGGCCACTCTCATAGTCGGAATGGCCTGACCGGGGGTTAACCGGCACGGTAAAACCCGCGATCCACCCTCACAATCGACGGAACAATTTCAGCATTTTCGTTAACGTCGGCCCCATCGTGCGAAGCTCGTGCACGTGAATCCGATAAAGGCGCCGCAAGCGGCGTTCTCCCTCCCCGGTCAGCCCCAGCAACACGCGGCGTCCGTCGGACGGGTCGGTGCTGCGACTGATGATCTTCAACTTGACCATCCGGTCCACGAGCTCGACGGCGGTGTGATGCCGAACGAGCATGTACTTTGCCAGATCGCCGATCGACACCGGCTCACGGATGGAAAAGCCCCTGATCGCCATCAGCGCCTGATATTGCTGAGCCGAGAGCCCCGAGCGGTTCGCCTCAACCTCAGAGAATGCAAGGAACCGACGGAGCTCGTAGCGAAACCGCGCCAGGGTTTCGTAGTCGACCACCGTAGCGCGGCCGGATGTCGCAGCCTTGCGCGGCCGGCCTGGACGCCGCTTTTTACCCGTCGAAGGAGGCATTGCCGATCCCGTGCCGCTGGTTACACTGACGTTGGCATCAACCTCTCCAGGCCGCCACAACCAGGCCCGCAATATCTGTGGACCATTGCTCATCCTCGCCGGCGCAATTCAGCTCCGCCTGATGTCATCGCCCAATCGCTTCAGATACTTCAACAGGATTTGCTGGACGGCGACGGGTATCTTGGTGCTCTTGCGGCGCACCGATTTCTCCAGCGCCTCGGCAAGCTCTGCCTTGCTCAAATCGCCTGCGGCAAATCGCACGCTCAGCTCCCGCCAGGTTTCGGAGAGCGACTTGCCGACGTGAAACACGGGCTGGATCGTCACCCCGCGCGCCTCGGCCCAGCGGATGATTTCATCGGTGGTCCGCGGTCCGCAATTGCGCGCAATCGACAGCCGCTCCACGGTGATGCTGCGCAGCAGCGCCTCGGGCGGCACCCAGTCGTCGTGCGGCGGGACCTCGCCCATGATCTCGTTGGCGAGCATCTTCAGGACGTTGATGGCGCGCCCGCTCAATTGCGGCTCGCCCTCGCGTTCGCCAGGCGCAGGCGGAGGTCCGCCTTGGGCTGGCACCATATGCGCCAGACTAAAGCAGGTGTTGACGAGTGTTACCGGGATAACGTCCTCGCTCGGCATCGCCGTCTCGGGCGAGCCGGTGCGGACGTCTCCGTCATCAGCAGACATCACTGGTTCCGGGGCGGCAGCGTTCCACGATCTATCGCTTTACGATACACCCAGGTGAATTTGGCGCCATCTTCGACCAAAGGTGAAATTGACAGCCTTTTATATCGTGAAACGATATGTAACATGCAAGCGCGCAACGTTCTGGCTGCCCGCTGACCGGGCCGCGGCATCCGCTGATGCGCTGAGTTCCGCTCGCTGCGGTCCGGGAAACGACTCATCACAATATCTTCGGGAGGACGTCGAAAATGAAGGATGCAATCTTCAATTCCCGCTTCAGGCTGTCGCGTCGGGGTCTGCTGCAGACCGCAGCGGGGCTCGCCGGCAGTTCCATGCTTCCGGGCCTGACACCGCTGGCGTTCGCCGAGGACAAGCCGGAGATCGGCACCTGGCCGGCCGGTTCTTCCGGTTCATCGGTGTTCATCGGCGTCGCGGTGCCGCGCACCGGCACCTACGCCGTGCAGGGCGAGGACGAACTGAAGGGCTGGGAGCTCGCAGTCGAGCACATCAATTCCGGCAACGAGCTGATCAAGAAGATCTCGCCCAAGACCAGCAAGGGCGTACTCGGCAAGGAGGTGAAGATCGGCGTCGCGGATTCCGCCGCCAAGCCGAACGAGGCGGTGCAGGCCGAGCAGCGCTTCATCACCGAGAACAAGGCGGTGCTGATGACCGGTTCGACCTCGAGCGCGGTCGCGGTGGCTCTGAACAAGCTCGCCCAGCGCGAAAAGGTGCTCTACGTCACTGGCATCTCGGGCTCCAACGACACCACCGGCAAGGACTGCGTCCGCTACGGTTTCCGCCAGAATTTCTACGGACAGACCGCAGCCGCCGCGATCGGTCCGATCGTTGTGAAGAACTTCGGCAAGAGCAAGAAGGCCGCGTACCTGACGCCGGACTACACCTACGGCCACACCGTCACCAAGTCGATGCAGGACTATCTTGCGACCGCGGGATGGACCACCGCGACCAACCAGGTGGCGCCGCTCGGCGCGCCCGACTACTCGTCATATCTTCTCAACGTCGCCAACTCCGGCGCCGACGTGCTAATCAACGTCAACTGGGGCCACGATGCGGTGCTCTCGACGCAGCAGGCCAAGCAATTCGGCGTGCTCGACAAGATGAAGCTGGTGGTCCCCTATCAGGTGCCGTTCATCGCGCGCGAAACCGGCGGCCTGATGCAGGGCGTCTACGCCGCTACCGACTACTGGTGGACCATCGAGGACAAGTATCCGCTGGCCAAGATGTTCAACGACGCGTTCGACAAGAAGTACGGCTACAAGCCGGAATGGGGCGCCGCCAACGCCTATATCAGCTTCGCGCATTGGGCCCACATGGTCGAGGAAGCCGGCAGCTTCTATCCGCCCGACATCATCAGGGTCTGGGAGAAGGGCGAAACCCTGGCCTCGCTGGTCGGCGACGTCCACTATCGCCCGGAGGATCACCAGTGCGTCCGTCCTGTCATCATCGTCAAGGGCAAGATGGAAAAGGACATGAAAAACAAGGAAGACTACTACGACGTCGTCGAGATCGTCCCCGGCGAAGGGTTGATGCAGAAGCCCGACGCTTTCGGCTGCAATCTCGGCGGATATACTTGATCCAGGGTTGAAGTCTGACGCCGCCGGCAAGTGCAAAACACTTGCCGCGGCGTCAATTTTTTGTGGGATCCATGCAGCGAAGTCCGCAAATCGGGACGAACCCCTTTTCATGATCAGTTGGCCGAATCTCATTTCTCAGCTCTTCAACGGGCTGGCGCTGGGTGCGCTGCTCGCGCTGATCAGCTCCGGCCTCACCATCATCTACGGCACGCTCGGCGTGCTCAACCTCGCGCATGGCGCGATGTTCATGATCGGCGGCTATGCCGGCTTCGTCGCCTTCCAGTACACCGGCTCGTTCATCGTGGCGGTCATTGCCGGGTCGCTGTTCGTCATGGCTCTCGGCGTGGTGATGGAGCGCGTCATCATTCGCCATTTCTATCAGCGCCCGCATGAGGACCAGTTGCTCGTCACCTTCGGGCTCGGCATCTGCTTCGTCGAGATCGTGCGGCTGATCTTCTCCAGCAATTCGCTGATCGTGCCGCCGCCGCCGCTGTTCCAGGGCATCACCAATCTCGGCTTCATGTTCTACCCGACCTACCGTCTCGCGGTGGTCGGCATCGTCGCGGTCGCGCTCGGCGCGCTGTTCCTGATCCTCTATCGCACCCGGCTCGGCATGATCGTGCGCGCCGGCATCGAGGACTCGGTGATGGTGGATTCACTCGGCATCAACGTCTACCGCGTCTTCATGGTCGTGTTCGGCATCGGCGCAATGGCCGCCGGATTTGCCGGCATCGTCAACGCGCCGGTGGTCTCGCTGACGCCCGGCATCGGCGACGACATCCTGGTCGAGACCTTCGTGGTGGTGGTGATTGGCGGCGTCGGCTCGTTTCCGGGCGCGATCCTCGGCGGCCTGATCGCGGGTGAGATCATCAGCGTCACATCAATGGTCAACCCGGGCTACGCCTATGTGATGCTGTTCGCGGCCATGACGCTTGTGCTGGTATTGCGGCCGCACGGCCTGCTCGGCCTGCAGGGCCGCGAGTGACGTGATGCTCAAGCAACGCCCTTTCCTGATCGAGACACTGACCGCTGTCGCCCTGATCGTCGCACCCTTCGTCCTCCCGCATCTCGGCTTCGCGCCCAATACCGTGAACCGCATTCTGGTCTGGGGCCTGTTCGGCCTCGGCTTCGACATCCTGTTCGGCTTCACCGGATTGCTCTCGTTCGGACAGTCCGCCTTTTACGGCACCGGCGGCTTCGTCGCCGCCTATCTGTTGACCCGCACCGGCTTCAGCAATGTCGCGGCCGCTCTGGTCATCGGCATGATGGCCGCCGCCGTTACCGGCTACCTGATCGGCCTGATCGCGCTGCGACGCACCGGCATCTACTTTGCCATGATCACGGTGGCGATCGCGGAGGTGTTCTTCTTCGTCGAGTTCAATCCACTGTCGGACTACACCGGCGGCGAGAACGGCCTGCCGGGTGTGCCGACACCGAGTTTCAATCTCGGCTTCACGACGCTGAGCTTCAGCAATGGCTGGTCGCTCTATCAGTTCATCGCGCTGTGCTATTTCATCGGCATCGTGATCGCGCTGCGCATCGTGCGCTCGCCCGTCGGCGCCATTTTCAGCGCGATCCGCGACAATCCGCTGCGCGCGACCGCGGTCGGCCACAACATTCACGGCTACAAGCTGACCGCCTTCGTGATCGCCGCCGCCTATGCCGGCTTTGCCGGAGGTCTGCTCGGCGTCATGCAGGCCTTCATGCCACCGGACGCGTTCATGTTCGACACGTCCGGTCAGCTCGTGATGCAGACCGCGATCGGCGGCCGCGGCACGCTGTTCGGGCCGCTGATCGGCGCCGCGGTCTGGCTGTTCCTGCAGGACTTCCTGCAGGCGGCTCTCGGCCTCGGCGCGGCGTGGAAGCTCGTGCTCGGCGTCGTCTTCGTGCTGCTGGTCTGCTTCCTGCGCGGCGGCATCATCGGCGGTTTCGTAGATCTCTATCGTTATCTCACCGGCAAGCGCGCCAAGGCGCCGGTCGAAGAGGCGGCGTCGGGTCTGACCGCGGAAGCCGAGCTGAAGGCGGCCGAAGCCGAACTCGCCAGGCAATCGGCACCAATCGCGGTGCCTGTTCGCCGTGCGGGGCGCGGCAATTGTTCCGGGCCGGTCCTGCGCGCCTGCGGCCTGACCAAGCGCTATGGCGGCCTCGTCGCCAACAGCAACATCGATTTCACCGTAAACAAGGGCGAGTTGCGAGGCATCATCGGGCCGAATGGCGCCGGCAAGTCGACCTTCTTCAAGATGCTCACCTGCGAGATCCCGCCGACCTCCGGCAGCATCGTGTTCGAAGGGCGTGACATCACCGGCATGAACGTCACCGACGTGTGCCAGCTCGGCCTGACCAAGAGCTACCAGGTCAACCAGCTGTTCAGCGGGCTCACCGTGCGTGACAACATCGTCATTGCGGCACTTGCACAGTTGCGCGGACGATTCCGGCTCGACATGTTCTCCTCGCTTGGCGGCATTACGGGCCTCGACGAGCAGGTCGAACATACGCTTCAACTGGTCAACCTGACGGCGCGTCCCGACACGCCGGTATCGGAGCTTGCTTATGGCGAGAAGCGCCGGCTCGAAATCGGCCTTGCGCTCGCGACATCACCGAGTCTGCTGCTGCTCGACGAGCCACTCGCCGGCATGAGCCCGCGCGAGCGGGTCGAGACGGTCAACTTGCTGAAATCGATCAGCCGAGACCGCACCATGATCGTCATCGACCACGACATGGACGCACTGTTCGAGCTGGCGGAGCGCGTCACCGTGCTGCAGGAGGGCCGCGTGCTCGTCGAGGGCACGCCCGACGAGATCAAGAAGAGCGCCGCCGTGCAGGAAGCCTATCTCGGCGGCGTCCATGGAGTGATCGATCCATGAACCTGCTCGAGATCGAGGGACTGAATTCATATTACGGGGATTCCCACATCCTGTTCGACGTCTCGCTGCATGTCGCGCGCAACGAGGTGGTGGCGCTGCTCGGCCGCAACGGCGCCGGCAAGAGCACGACGCTGAAGAGCCTGATGGGCGTGGTGAGGCCGCGTACCGGGGCGGTGCGGCTGGACGGCATCGATCTTGCGGGACGCAAGAGCCACACCATTGCGCGCGCCGGGATGCAGCTGGTCCACGAGGACCGGCGGATCTTCGGCAGCCTCAATGTCGAGGAGAATCTCGTCATCGCCGGCCTCACCGCCTCGAGCCGCTGGCCGCTCGGCCGCATCTACGAGATGTTTCCAAGGCTGAAGGAGCGCCGCGGGAACCGCGGCACCGATTTGTCCGGCGGCGAGCAGCAGATGCTGGCGATCGCGCGAGCGCTGGTGCGCGATCCCAAGATATTGTTGCTCGACGAGCCGTTCGAAGGACTTGCACCGATCATCGTGCGCGACCTCATGAAAGTCTGCCGCGATCTTGCCTCCGCCGGCCAGACCATCGTGTTGGTCGAGCAGAACCTGGCCGCGACATTGGCGCTGGCACAGCGCATCTACATCATCAACAACGGCCACATCGTTCACGAGGGGCCGGCCCAGGAAATCAAGGCGCAGCCGGAGATTCTGCAACGCTATCTCGGCGTCTAAATTAGGTGGACTTGATCGGCGCGCCGTCGCCGAATGCAGCGTCGATAGGACGAAGGTCGAATGAGCATGCCGCCCTTTCCGTTCGCAACGACTCCGGGAATCGGTATGCTGCGCGCCAACAGGCGGCGCCGGACTCCTTTCTCCGGAGAACCGCCTGAAAAATTTGAGGAAACGCACGCCCGCGCGCCGCCAGAAGCGCGGATCCCGCTTTCGGGACAAGATGCGCCAACCCTTCCCCGGTTGTGGGCATGAACGAAAGCATTTCGTCGCCGTTTATCCGATTTCCGATCGGCACCTCGCTCTTGATGGCGGGCATCCTGTTCGTCGGCCTCGTCGCCTATCCATTGCTCCCCGTCGCACCATTGCCGCAGATCGATTTCCCGACCATCCAGGTCAACGCCTCGCTGCCCGGCGCGAGCCCGGAAACCATGGCCTCCTCGGTCGCGCAGCCGCTGGAGCGGCAGCTGGCGCAGATTCCCGGCATCGCGCAGATGACCTCGACCAGTTCGCTGGGGTCAACCGCGATCACCATCCAGTTCGACCTCAACCGCAACATCGACGGCGCCGCCAACGACATCCAGGGCGCGATCAATGCCGCCAGCGGTCAATTGCCGAAAAACCTCCCCTCGCCGCCGACCTATCGCAAGGTCAATCCGGCGGACTCGCCGATCCTGCTGCTGTCGGCGACGTCGGACACCGTGCCGCTGACCGGGCTGAGCGACGCGATCGACGTCCAGCTCGGCCAGCAGATCAGCCAGATTTCCGGCGTCGCCCAGGTCTTCATCGGCGGCCAGCAGAAACCGTCGATCCGCGTCCAGATCGACCCGGCCAAGCTCGTCGCCAAGGGCCTGTCGCTGGAGGACGTACGCACGCAGATCGCGCTCACCACGACCGACAGCCCGAAGGGCAATATCGACGGGCCGAAGCGCGCCTTCACCATCTACGCCAACGACCAACTGCTGGACGCCGACAAGTGGAACGATGTTATCATCGCCTATCGCAACGGCGGGCCCCTGCGCGTCAAGGACATCGGCCATGCCGTCGCGGGTCCGGAGGACATGAAGCAGGCCGCGTGGGCCGACGGCAAGCGCGGCGTCTTCCTGGTGATCTTCAAGCAGCCCGGCGCCAACGTCATCGAGACCGTGAACAAGATCAAGGCGCAGTTGCCGCGCCTGATCGCGGCGATTCCACCCGCCATCAAGATCAAGATCATCAGCGACCAGACATTGACCATCCGCGCGGCGGTGGAGGACGTCCAGATCACCCTGTTGATCACCATCGTGCTGGTCATCCTGGTTATCTTCATCTTCCTGCGCAGCTTCTGGGCGACTGTGATCCCCGCCGTCACGGTGCCGCTCGCATTGCTCGGCGCCTGCGCGCTGATGTGGATGGTAGGCTACACGCTCGACAATCTCTCCCTGATGGCGCTGACCATCGCTGTCGGCTTCGTGGTCGACGACGCCATCGTGATGCTGGAGAACATCACACGCTATGTCGAGCATGGCGAACGACCGCTGACAGCGGCCCTCAAGGGGGCTGCCGAGATCGGCTTCACCATCGTCTCGATCAGCGTGTCGCTAGTGGCCGTGCTGATCCCGCTGCTGCTGATGGGCGGTGTGATCGGCCGCCTGTTCCGGGAGTTCGCCGTCGTGCTGGCGATGACCATCTTCGTGTCGATGATGGTCTCGCTGACCCTGACGCCGATGATGGCCTCGCGCTTCCTGCGCTCGCATCACGAGACGAAGCACGGTCGATTCTATCAGTGGAGCGAACGGCTGTTCGACCGGATGCTGCACGCCTATGAGCGCGGGCTCGATCTTGCGCTGGACTGGAAGCGCACCACGCTCCTGATCTTCTTCTGCACGGTCGGCCTCTCGGTCTATCTCTTCATGATCATCCCGAAGGGATTCTTCCCGCAGCAGGACAACGGCTTTCTGACCGCCGTGTCGGAGGCATCGCAGGACATTTCCTTCGAGGCCATGAAAAAACATCAGGAGAACCTCAGCGCGATCGTCCAGGCCGATCCGGCCGTCGACAGCATCGCCATGTTCATCGGCGGCGGCGGGACCGCGCTCAATTCGGGTCGGTTGTACGTTACGCTGAAGCCACATAGCGAACGGGACGTCAACGCGCAGCAGATCATCGCGCGGCTGCGGCCGAAGCTCGAGAAGGTCGAAGGCGCGAAGCTCTACATGCAGGCCTCGCAGGATGTTCGTCTCGGCGGCCGCGCCACCCGCACCCAGTTCGAGTTCACGCTGCAGGACGCCAATCTCGCGGAGCTGAACCAATGGGCGCCGAAGATCCTCGAGAAGATGAAGACACTGCCGCAACTGCGTGACGTCGCCACCGATCAACAGACCGAGGGGACGACGCTGCAGCTCGCCATCGACCGCGACACCGCGTCGCGTTACGGCATCCAGCCGCAGTTGATCGACGACACGCTCTACGACGCCTTCGGCCAGCGCCAGGTCACGCAATATTTTACCCAGCTCAACAGCTACCACGTCGTGATGGAGATCCTCCCGGAGTTGCAGGGCAGCATCGACACGCTGAACAAGATCTATGTCCGCTCGCCCACGACCGGCGAGCAGGTGCCGCTCTCGGTGTTCTGCAAGTGGACCAACGTACCGGTGCGGCCGCTCGCCATCGCCCATCAGGGCCAGTTTCCCGCGGTGACGATCAGCTTCAACCTTGGTCAGGGCGTCGCGTTGGGCCAGGCGACCGGGGCGGTGCAGGCCGCGATGGCGACGATGGGCGCGCCGCCGACGCTGAGCACGAGCTTCCAGGGCACCGCGCAGGCGTTCCAGCAGTCGCTCGGCACCGTGCCGCTGCTGATCCTCGCTGCACTGGTGGTGGTCTATTTGATCCTGGGCATTCTCTACGAGAGCTACATCCACCCGCTCACCATTCTGTCGACGCTGCCGTCGGCCGGCGTCGGCGCGCTCGCGATCCTGATGGCGTTCGGATTCGACTTCAGCCTGATTGCCTTGATCGGCGTCATCCTCCTGATCGGCATCGTCAAGAAGAACGGCATCATGATGGTCGACTTCGCCATCGTCGCCGAGCGCGAGGAACATCTGACGCCGAGGGAATCGATCCGCAAGGCCGCGATCCTGCGCTTCCGCCCGATCATGATGACGACGATGGCCGCGCTGCTCGGCGGCGTGCCTTTGATGCTCGGCACCGGCACCGGCGCCGAAATCCGCCAGCCGCTCGGATACTCGATGGTGGGCGGGCTGGTGGTCAGCCAGATGCTGACGCTGTTCACCACGCCGGTGGTCTATCTCTATCTCGATAACCTCTCCAATGCGATTTCGCGCTGGACCAGGGCCAGGAAGCCGGCGGAGCCTGAGGGCGAGATCGAAGAGATCAAGCACGCGGCGGAGTGATGACGCTCAGGCAATCCCCTGCAGCACCAGCCGATTCAGCCGTGCGGTGAAGGCGGCAGGATCTTCCGGCAATTCGCCGTCGAGGATTTGCGCCTGCTCGAGCAGAAGCAGCGAGAGGTCGTCCGACTTCGCCTTGTCGCTGCCCGCGTTGGCGATCGCCGCCACCAGCGGATGCCGTAGATTGATCTCGAGGATCGGCTTCGAACGCGCGCCGCGCGCCTGCTGAGATAAAATGCGCTCCAGCTCCCGGTCCGGGCCCTGGCTGCCGGCGACGAGGCAGGAGGCGCTGGTGGTAAGCCGGGTCGAGGCCTTCACGTCGGTGACGCGATCGCCGAGGCTCGCCTTGATGACCGCGATCGTCGAGGCCTCGTCGGCGGCGGGCGTCTCGTCCTTGTCTTTTTCCTTGTTGTCGTCGAGCAGCGGGATCAGGTCGAAATTGAGATCGCCCTGGCTGAGCGACTTCAGCGGCTTGCCCTCGAAGTCCAGCCGCGCCGAGGTCCAGAATGCATCGACGGCATCGGTCAAGAGCAGCACTTCGATGCCGCGCGCGGCAGCCGCTTCGAGCCGCGGATTGGATTTCAGCCGCTCGATGCTGTCGCCGACAAGGAAGTAGATTTCAGTCTGGTTCGGTTTGAGGTCGGCCACATATTGCTTGAGCGAGCGCCGCTCGCCCGATGTCGTGGTGAAGCGCGACAGGGCAAGCAGCTTCTCGCGGCGCTCGAAGTCTTCATAAATGCCTTCCTTGATCACGGCGCCGAAGGCATCCCATATCTTGTTGGAATTCTCCGGCTCCTTCTCGCCGAGCTGCTCCAGCTCGGAGATGACGCGGGTCGCGACCGCCTTCCTGATCTGCACCAGCTGCGGATTGTTCTGCAGCATCTCGCGCGAGATGTTGAGCGGCAGGTCCTCGCTGTCGATCACACCGCGGACGAAGCGCAAATAAGCCGGCAGCAGGTTGGCGTCGTCGGTGATGAACACGCGCCGCACATAGAGCTTCACCTTGCCCTTGCGCGCCGGTTCGAACAGGTCGAACGGCTTGGCCGAAGGCGCGAACAGCAGCACGGCGTAGGAGTAGCGGCCCTCGGCGCGGTAATGCAGCGTCATTGCGGGCTCGTCGAACGCATTTGCGATCGACTTGTAGGCCTGCGAATAGTCTTCCGGCTTGAGCTCGGATTTCGGCCGCTGCCACAGCGCGCTCGCCGAATTGATCTGGCGCGGGTCACCCTCTTCGGGCACGAGCTCGATCGGGAACTGGATGTTGTCCGAATAGGCGCCGACGATGCGCTCGATCTCGTAAGTCTCCAGATATTTCTTCGCGTCGTCCTTCAGGTGCAGCACGATCTCGGTGCCACGCGTGACCCGCGCCGCGTCCTCCTCTCCGGCCGGCGCCACCTCAAAGCCGGCACCGCCCGACGACGACCAGGTCCAGGCCTCGCTCGAGCCGGCGCGGCGGCTGGTGACGGCGATGCGATCGGCCACCATGAAAGCGGAGTAGAAACCAACGCCGAACTGGCCGATCAGGCCGGTGCCGTCCTTGGCCTCGGCAAGCTTCGCCACGAAGGCCTTGGTGCCGGAGCGCGCGATGGTGCCGAGATTGTCGATCAGCTCCTGCCGGTCCATGCCGATGCCGGTATCGGCCACCGTCAGCGTGCCCGCGGTGTTGCTTGCGGCGATGCGGATCTTCGGGGCGGCACCGTCGCCGAGCAGTTCGGGCCTGGCAATCGCTTCATAGCGCAGCTTGTCGCAGGCGTCCGACGCGTTCGAGATCAGTTCGCGCAGGAAAATATCGGTCTCGGAATAGACCGAATGCACCATCAGGTTCAAAAGCTCGGAAACCTCGGCCTGAAACGGCTGGGTCGTGGGGGCGGTATCGACAGTCATCGGCGGTTCGCTCATGCAAGGTCTGGAAACGGGTCAAAAATCCGATATAGCAATGCCGGTTGTTAGATCAAGATTTTGCGATACATTCAATTTCAGCGTGCATCGCTCCATAGACAGGGGATGGCATGAAGCGCATTGTCAGCCTGATCGACGGCACCTGGAACGAAGAGGGCAAGGGCAACGACACCAATATTGCCAAGCTCGATCCCAATTATGACAAGGCCGGGGCGCCCCTGATCAAGCCCACGGCCGGCGACGGCACCAGGCAGATCGCATTCTACCACGAGGGCGTCGGCAGCGACCCCGACTTCCTGAAGCACGCGCTGGGCGGCGCCATCGGCATCGGCCTGAGGAAGATCGTCCAGGAGGCCTACCGGCACATCGCCGAGAACTATGCGCGCGGCGACGAAATCTACATTCTCGGGTTTTCCCGCGGCGCCTATGCCGCGCGTGCGCTCGCCGGCCTGATCGGCGCCTCCGGAATCCAGACCTCGGCCGATCCGGGGAAACTCGACGCCATCTTCGATGCGATGTGGAGCAACTTTCGCATCGACCCCGACATCCGCCATGGCAAGAAGGCCGCCGGCTCGGGCGACCAGAAGACGATCGACTCCTTCAATAAGGTCGCGGCGGAAAACACCGTCGATCCCACGCCGCGCATCAAATGCGTCGGCGTGTTCGACACCGTCGGGTCCTATGGTGTTCCGGCCGGCATTGGCCTGGCCGCGCTCGGCCGCTATTTCACGCTGGCCTTCCTCGGCTTCCACGACACCGAGATCGGGCAACATATCGACGTCGGCCTGCACGCGGTAGGGGTCGACGAGCGTCGGCGGCCCTTCGTGCCGACCTTCTGGACTGCGCCGAAGGCAAAGCCGCCGACGACCCACGTCGAGCAGACCTGGTTTGCCGGCGTCCATTGCAATGTCGGCGGCGGCTATGTTGATGCCGGACTTTCCGATCACGCGCTGATCTGGATGATCGCGCGGTTGCAGGCGCTTACCGGCCTGGAGTTCGACGTGGCTCGCGTGAAGTCGGTCACCAAGCCGAACCCGACGGGCAATATCGAGGACTCGGCCAAGGGCTGGTGGATCGACCAGACCTTCCCGCATGGCCGCGTGATCCTGTCGCCCGACGCGATCGAGCACGGCTTTTTCTTCAACACCGCGAACTCCGACGAAGAGCATGTCAACGAAAAGGTGCACTGGAGCGTGCTCGAAAGGCGAAACGCAGCATCGAGCCTGATGTTCGGCCAGCCCGCCAGATATGCGCCGGTCAATCTTCCCGCGACGATCCCGAACGACAGGATCGCGACGATCACGCCGGAGGAGCAGGCGCTGCTGGCGCGCCCTTAAGGCCGCGGTTCGCCCTTGCCGAAAATCTCCGCGGCGATCTGATGAGGTTCGATCGAGGCCGGAATGCCGCAATACATTGCGATCAGCAGCAACACGTCCTGCACCTGCGCTGCCGTACAGCCGTTCGCCAGCGCGCCCTTGGCATGCACGCGGAACTCCGCGGGTCGATTGCTGGCGGCCGTGATCGCGAGCATCACCAGGCTGCGGGTCGCGTCCGAAAGGCCGTCGCGCTCCCAGATATCGCCATAGACATAGGCATTGATGATATTCTGCAGCGGCGTCCCGAATTCGCCGGAGGCCGCCATCCGCTTCTCCACGTCCGCCTCTCCGAACATCTTTTTGCGGCGCTTCAATCCGCGCGCATAGAGATCCCTGGTATCCGCCATGTCCGCCTCGCACCGAAATTTTATCCCGATTTATACGGATAAATTGACGGATTCTCAATCCCGGGTAGCACCTTAAACACCTCATCGGCTTGCCTTGAGCAGAACTTTGTCCGTATAAATTGCAAGCTGTCGGGGAGAACGTCATGAGGTCGTTGTGGGCATTGCTGCTTGGCCTGTTCTGGCTGCCGCTCGCGATGCCGCAGGCCTTTGCCGCCGATGACACCTGGCCCACGCGGCAGATCAAGATCATCGTGCCCTTCCCCGGCGGCGCCGGGCCCGACCAGGTCGCCCGCCTGGTCGGCAAGCATCTGCAGGCCGCGCTCAGTCAGCCGGTCGTGATCGAGAACCGGGCCGGCGCGCTGGGCAGCATCGGCGCCGCCGAGGTCGCCCATGCGGTGCCCGATGGCTACACCCTGTTGATGGGGACCAACACCACGCAGGCGAGCAACGTCGCCACGCTGAAGAACCCCGGCTACGATCCGGCCAAGGACTTCGCGCCGATCATTCGCACCACCACGACCGCGATGGTGCTGCTGGTCAAGCCGGATTTCCCGGCGAAGGACCTGCCGCAGTTTCTCGCCTATACCCGCGCCCACAAGAACCTGACCGGCGGCTATGGCTCCGGCGCCTCGCAGATTTCGGTGGCGCAGTTGCAATCGCGCGGCGGGATATCGCTGGTCGCGGCCTCCTATCGCGGCGTGCCGCTCGCCATGACCGACGTGATGGCAGGCGTGATCGATCTGACCTTTGGCGATTTCTCGGTCGCGATCCCGCAGATCCAGGGCGGCACGCTGCGCGGCATCGGCGTCACCTCGCCGAAGCGCAACGAGCTGTTGCCGGATTTGCCGGCGCTTGCGGAAGCCATGCCGGGCTTCGAATCGACGATCTGGTACGGGCTGCTCGCGCCGGCGGGCACGCCGGTAGCGATCGTCAACAAGATCCACGACGAGACCGAAAAATTTCTCAACATGCCCGAGACCAGAAAGCGCCTCGCCGATGTCGGCGTCATTGTCGCGACCCAGACGCCTGCGGAGTTCGACAGCTTCATCAAGAGCGAGATCGTGCGCTGGGGCGAGGCGTGCCGGACCGCCGGCATCGAGCCGCAATAGATCATGACAGCTCATCCTCCCGTCGGTGTCATTGGCCTCGGCCTGCTCGGTTCGGTGCTTGCAGCACGTCTGATCGGCGCCGGTATTCCCGTCACCGGTTTCGATGTCGATTCCAGACGGCGCGCGGTGCTGAAGGATCTCGGCGGCCAGGTCGCAGCCTCGGCCGTGCAGGTGATGGCGCGATGTCAGACCATCATGGTCGCGGTCTACAATGCCGGCCAGATCGAGCTCCTGTTCGACGAACTCGGCCGGAAGCCGCATCTGGCGGGAGCGGTGATGATCTGCACCACGACCTGCGCGCCCGAGGATATCCATGGCATTGCGGCGCGCGCCGCCGATGCGGGGCTCGGCTTCGTCGAGGCGCCGATTTCCGGCACCAGCGCGGAAACCCGTGACGGATCGGCGCTGGCGCTGATCGCAGGCAAGGTCGAGGCGATCGACGCCGTGCAATCGGTCCTGAATGTGATCTGCCCGCAGCAGATGCGCCTCGGCGAGATCGGCAACGCCGCCCGCACCAAGCTCGCGCTCAATCTGATCCTGCAGAACAATCGCGCCGCGCTCGCCGAAGGGCTGGCGTTTGCCGAAAGCATGGGGCTCGATGCCGCTGCGTTCCTCGCCACGGCCCGCCGCTCCGCCGCTTATTCCCGCGTGATGGACTCCAAGGGCGAGAAGATGCTGGCGCGCGACTTCGCCCCGCAATCGCACATCGCGCAGACGCTCAAGGACTCCGAGCTGATCCTCGAGGAGGCACGGCAGCAGGAACAGCATTTGCCGTTGACCTTGATTCAAACCGGGCTGCTCCGCTCCGCGATCACGCTGGTCGGACCCGAGGCCGACAGCTCCGCCGTCATCGAGGCGATCAGGCCGAAGCCGAAGCCCCGAGGCCGCCGATGATCGCTTGCGCAATCGCCGGCCTCGGCCGCTGGGGGCGCAGCCTGGTCGAAGCCGCCAGCACAACCACGCACCTGAAGATCACGCACGCGGTGGAAACCGATCTCGTCCGCGCGCGGCCGTTTTGCGCCGAGCACGGCGTCACGTTGACCGGCGACCTCGACGCCGTGCTTGCCGACCCCGCAATCGATGCCGTGCTGTTCGCAACGCCACATTCGCTCCACCACGCCGAGGTGATCGCGACAGCCAAAGCCGGCAAGCAGGTGTTCTGCGAGAAGCCGCTGGCGCTTCGCCGCGGCGACGCGGCGGCGATGTTCGACGCCTGCCGCAGGGCCGATGTGCTGCTGGCGGTCGGCCACAACCGCCGCTTCTGGCCGTCGATGCGGGCACTGCGCGAGATCGCCGCCTCCGGCGAGCTCGGCACCATCCTCCATGTCGAGGGCCACAACAGCAACGAGAATGCGCTGGGCGTGCTTGGCGGATGGCGGCTGTCGCCGGAGGAGTCGCCGGGCGGCGGGCTGACGGGCGCGGGTCTCCACGTGCTCGACGGCTTCGTCAGCCTGCTCGGGCCCGCGCGGCAGGTCTATGCGCATCTCGCCTCGCGCGATCCCGGCCCCCCGCCGGTCGACACGGCGGTGCTCGCGCTCGATTTCGTCTGTGGCGCGACCGGCACGCTTGCAACGGTGCGGACGACGCCGTTTTATTGGCGCGTCCACGCCTTCGGCACGCAAGGATCGGCCGAGGTGCTCGACGAGGTGACGATGGTGGTGCGCAAGTCGGGGCATAAGCCGCATGAGATCAAATACCCCGCGATCGACACGCTTGCGGCCGAGCTCGACGCCTTTGCCGATGCGATTCTGCGCAAACGCGTCTACCCGGTGCCGGAAGCCGACGTGCTCGCCACGCTTGCCGCGTTCGAGGCGGCGTTGCAGTCGATGCGATCGGGACAGCCGGTGAGCTGCCATGGCGTCTGAGGCGCGCAAGCGGAAGTCGTCGCGCTACCGCGACATCGCCGCGAAGCTGCAACGAGACATCCGCCTCGGTCGCTATGACATCGGCAAGCTGCTGCCGACCGAGACCGAGTTGATGGCACAGCATTCGGCGAGCCGCCAGACCGTGCGCGAGGCGTTGCGCATCCTCAATGATCAGGGCCTGATCGTGCGTCGCGCCGGCCTTGGCTCGGTGGTGATCGCCTCCGAGCCGCCGGTGCTGTTCACCCACAGCGTCACGTCGCTCACCGAGTGGCTGCGCTATTCCAACGAGACGTATCGTGACGTCATATCCAGTCGCGACATCGTCGCCGACCGCAAGCTCGCGGGCCTTTTGAAATGCGAGCCGGGCAAGCACTGGTTCCTGATCGAGGCGGTGAGAAGGTCCGACCAGTTCGCGGCTCCGCTCGGTTGGACCGAAATTTACGTGCTGCGCAAATTCGCCGACGTCATCAAACGCGCCGACCACGGCCGTACGCCGGTGCACGAGCAGGTCGCCAAGATGTACGGGCAGGTCACCGAACATGCCCAGATGGAAATTTTCGCGCGCGGCATGCCGCGCGCGTTGGCGAAGGCGTTGCAGGTCAAACCCGGATCGCCGGCGCTGACCGTGGTGCGCCGCTATTACGGCGCGCATGAGGAACTGTTCGAGGTCACCGTGACCACGCATCCCGAGGGCCGCTATACTTACAGCATGGACATGCAGCGCTCGCTGCGTCCGCGCGTCTGAGAATACCGGTGCTCTGTCGTAAATGTGATCGCGCGTGAACGGAATAGACGGCGTCTTGCTCATGATCGTTGCATGGCCTTCACAAAAACTCTATTCGAGCCCTCCCCCGAGGCCGTTCTAGAGTTGCGGGCTCGATTCGCAACCGATCCATTTCCAACCTGCGATCTTCCCTCCGCATGCATGCGCCTGTTAAACCCGACCTGACCGCACGGACGCGCGACCTTCGCATCAACCTCGTGCGCGGCATCGCCAACTGGTCGATCTTCGTCGATCATATCCCGCACAACGCAGTGAACCTGCTGACGCTGCGCAATTTCGGCTTTTCCGGCGCCACCGACCTGTTCGTGTTGGTCGGCGGCTACGCGGCTGCGCTCCTCTACGGTCAGATGGCGGAGGAACGCGGCTTCGTCGTAACAGCGACCCGGATCCTGAAGCGGGTCTGGCAGCTTTATGCGGCCTATGTCGTGCTGTTCGTGATCTATATCGACGTCATCGGCCAGGTCGCGGCGCGATACGCCGTGCCCGACATCATCGACGAGTACAACGTCACCGGGATCGTCGACCATCCGGTGCGCGTGCTGGCGCATGGACTGCTGCTGCAGGCCAAGCCGCTCAATCTCGATACGCTGCAGCTGGTCTTTCCTCTTCTGGCGGCGTTTCCCCTGATCCTCGCCGGCATGCTGCGCTGGCCCAAGCTCACGCTCGCCGCGTCGGTTGCGCTCTATGTCGCCGCGCGCCAGTTCGATCTCTATCTCGCGTCGTTTCCGGACGGCCGCTGGTATTTCAATCCGTTCTGCTGGCAACTGCTGTTCGTGCTCGGCGCGTGGTTCGCGCTCGACGGCGGCCGGCACGTCCGTGCAATGCAGGAACTTGCGCCGCTGCGATGGCTTGCCCTCGCCTTCCTTGTGTTCGCACTCCTGATCACGACGGCCGGCAAAAACCCGCAACTTGCAAACCTCATTCCGGATGCGGTGTTCGGCGCCTTCACGCCGAACGACAAGGAAAACCTCGCGCCCTATCGCGTGCTGCATTTGCTGGCGCTGGCGTTCGTGTTCACGTGGTATGTGCCTCGGGATTGGCAAGGCCTTCGCGCGAAGGTCCTGCAGCCCGTGATCAAATGCGGCGACGAATGGCTCGCCTGCTTCTGCGCCGGCGTATTCCTCTCCCTGGCCGGCCATATGGTGCTGATCATGGGGCCCAATTCGATTGTCATGCAGGTGCTGGTCAGCGTCACCGGCGCGGCGTTGATGACGCTGATTGCCTATTACATCTCCTGGTCGCGGCAGCAGGATGGGCGCAAAGCATTCGGCGCGGCATGAGTCAGCTGATAGCAGCGAGATAGCGTTCAACCGAGGCACCAAACAGGACTTTTGCATCGCCTGCGATATTGCGGCCCCACCAGGCGCCATAGATGCGATCGAACGCCAGCGGCGCCACCACATCGGCGACGCGCCTGACGGCGGCCGCATTGAGCGGAATGTAGTTCGGGAAGCTGTACATGAAACTGACCGAGCGGCGATCCATCGCCACCATGACGACGTCACCGGTGAGCAGCGCGCCTTTCCCCTCCGCCGCCGTGCGCCAGTACAGCACCGTGCCGCCGGCAAAATGCCCGTCGGCGCGCAGCAGGCGAATATCGTCGGAGATGCGTTGGCTTTCTCCTCGCCATGCGACGATGGAGGGGTGCGGCCGCGTCACCCATTGCGCATCGTCGCCATGCAGATAGATCGGCACGCCGCCGAAGGCCTCGCTCCAATCGACCACCGCGCCGTAATAATGCGGATGCGAGACCGCGATCGCCTTCAAGCCGCCGAGCGAGCGGACATGATCCACCGCCTCCGGCGTCGCCATGGGGACGCAGTCCCACATCACGCAGCCGTCGCGCTCCCTTAGCAGCAGCGCGCGCTGGCCGATGGCAAATGACGGCTCGACGCCGAGGCCGAGCACGCCGAGATCGTCGCGCCATACCAGTTTGTGCGAACCGGCGAGTTCCTCGCGCGTGAGCCAGCGCTGGCCCTTCCAATTCACATATTGCCGCTCGTCCTCGCAAATCGGACATTCACGCGGCGGCTCGCGCGTGTCGGGAAACTGGGCGCCGCATTGCTCGCAAGTCCAAAACGGCATGGCGGCGCCCAATCTCGTTCAACCCCTGAGCTTTCGGATCAGGTAGTTGTCGTAGGTCGCCTCACAGACCTGGTCCCACTGATATTGCTCGAGGCGGAACGCCATCATGGAGTCGTGCAGCTTTTTGAACCTTTCGTTCTTGGTGCCGATCTCGGCGTACAGCTCGTTGGTGGCCTTGAACGAGGCGTCGAGAATTTCAGGCGAGAACGGCCGCAGCTGCGCGCCGGCGGCGACCAGCCGCTTGATCGACCGCGCGTTGTAGGCGTCGTATTTGGCGGTGAGATCGCCGGCAGCCACCGCGCAGGCCGCCGTGACCATGGACTGATAGGTCTTCGGCAGCTCGTTCCATTTCCCGACATTGATATAGAGGAAGCCGTTGGCGCAGCCTTCCCACCAGCCGGGGTAATAGTAGTACGGCGCGACCTTGAGGAAGCCGAGCTTCTCGTCGTCATAGGGGCCGATCCATTCGGCGGCATCGATCGTGCCCTTCTCGAGCGAGGGGTAGATATCGCCAGGCGGCAACTGCTGCGGCACGACCCCGAGCTTGCTCAAGACCATGCCCGCCATGCCACCGACGCGGAATTTCAGTCCGGCGAGATCGTCGATCGTCTTGATCTCCTTGCGGAACCAGCCGCCCATCTGCGCGGTGGTGTTGCCGAAGGGAATCGCCATCATGCCGAAGGTGCCGTAGAGCTCGTTCAGGAGATCGAGCCCGCCGCCATAAGCAAGCCAGGAATTCATCTGCCGGGTGTTGAGGCCGAACGGCACGGCGGTGCCGAAGGCGAAGGCGAGATCCTTGCCGATATAGTAATACGACGCGGTGTTGCCCATCTCGACCGTGTTGTTGGCGACCGCATCGAACACCTGGAACGGCGGCACGATCTCGCCGGGACCGTGCACGGTGATCTGGAATTTCTGGTCGGACAGGTCGGCAACCGTCTTGGCGAGCAGATCGCAGGCGCCATAGAGCGTGTCGAGCGTCTTCGGGAATGTCGTCGTCAACCGCCACTTGATGGTCGGCGCGGATTGCGCGATGGCGGGCGCGCTGACCGCGCCCGTGACAGCCGTCGCACCGGCAACTTTCAGAAGTCTCCTGCGGTCCATGACCAGCCTCCCTGCTTTTGTTATGGCAGGGAGCATAGCGGCATGTCCGCAGGGACACGAGTCCCCGAGCCTCGCTGCAAATGCAGCTCAGCTCGCCAGTTTCATGAAATCTGCTGGTCGCTTTTCGGCAAAGGCGGTGAAGGCCTCGCGCGCTTCAGGCGTTATCAGCCGTTCGGCGAAGATCTGGCTTTCCGCACCCATCTGCGCCAGCAGCGTCTCCGCATTGCGCATCAGCCGCTTGGTTGCGGCGAGCGATCCGGCCGGCTGCTTTGCGAGCCGCGCGGCGACGGAGGCCGCTTCGGCATGCAGCTTATCGAGCGGCACCACGCGGTTGGCGACGCCGAGGGCGAGTGCGGTTTTGGCGTCGAGCGTCTCGCCGAGCGCGAACATCTCGTAAGCGCGCGCGTAGCCGATGCGCAGCGGCAACAGCAGGCTGGAAGCGGCTTCCGGCACCAGCGCCAGGCCAACGAACGGCGTGGACAGCAGCGCGTTCTCGGCCAGCACGACGAAGTCGCAATGCAGCAGCATCGTGGTGCCGATGCCGACCGCGCGGCCCTGCACCGCGGCGACGGTCGGCTTGGTCGAACGCGCGATCGCATCGATGAAGCGCGAGACATGGCGCTCGCCGCGGAAGTTTCCGGTCGCCATGTCAGCGAACTCGCCGACATCGTTGCCGGCGGTGTACATGTCGCCCTCGCCGCGCAGCACGATCGCGCGGACTGCGGGATCTCTCTCGGCGGCAATGATGGCGTCGGCCAGTGCGCCGTACATCGCGTTGGTCAGCGCATTCTTCTTGTCGGACCGCGCGAAGGTCAGGGTCAGGACGTGGTCCTTGTGCTCGATCTTGATGTGCTCGGTCATTCGTCGTCTCCTTTGGGAAATTTCATCTGCACGGCCTTGAGCCAGCGTGAGACGATGTCGATTTCGGCTTCGCTAAATCCGTCCATCAGGCGCGCATTGATGTCGGCGGCGCTTGTCTTCGCGCGCGCCAGCTCCTTGCGCCCCGCACCCGTCAGCCACAGCCGCGAGGCGCGGCCGTCGGCGGGATCGGCGCGCTTTTTTATGAGTCCCGCTTCCATCATACGCTCGGCAAGCCCGCTGATACCGGGAAGGCCGAGATCGAGCGCGGCGCTGGCCTCGCCCATCGAGAGGCCGTCCCGTTTGCCGAGCACGAACAACAGTCCGCTCTGGGCCGGGGTCGCACCGCGCTGCTGGCCCGCGACGAAACGCTGCACACGCCGCTGCGCGACGTTGAGCAGGTAGATCAGCCGGCGGTCGGGGGACGGCGGGTTAGTTCGCATGCGAAGTATTTAGGCGATGGGAAGGGGTTGTCAAGGAACGGCGGGGTGCAAAACAACTACTCGGTGTCGTCCCCGCGAACGCGGGGACCCATAACCATTGGCGGAAGTCGTTGCGCGATGCTGGGGCTGCCAGCCTTCGCAATAACAAATGGCTGTGGTGATGGGTCCCGGGTCGCGCTCACACTTGACGGCGCTTCGCGCCGCAAGGGGCTCGCTTGCCCGGGACGACAAGCATGGGCATTCCCGCGGCGCGATTTCGCGTCCAGGTCTCGCATTTCGGTGTCCCTCTCGAGAGAGAGGGCGCAGGGAATGCCGGGTGCTGGCCGCACCCGCAGGCCTTGTGGGCTGAAAAGGAAAGATGCCCACAAGTCAGTACAGGCAGGCCGAAACATCCGGCACTCCCTGCGCAATGGCTTTACGGCTTACTCCGCGCTCTCCCCGGGGTACCGGGCTTGATAGCCCCCGTCGCCTTCCGACTCCGGCGTTTCGGCCGCAAGGCCGAAATCGCATCATCGGTCGGCTTAGCACCAGCATCGGGGCGCCAGGACCACGCGGCTTGACCGTACGCGTCGCGCCGCACGCCTTGCGGCACAACGCGTCCATCGCAACCCGCGCCGCGTGTCGTGGCGATCGCGAAACGCCCCTCCTGAGAGGCGCGGGATGTCCTCGTTAAATCGTAATTTCTGTGTTTCGGAAAGAGATATATTTTTGCGAGTCGCGCTTAACTCGTCGGGCAAAACAGGCGGCGCGTTTTGCCGTCGCGTCGAACGGCAATATCGTCGCGTCCAATGGATTTACAGCCGCAGCCTGAAACTCGCCTTGACCTGTCGGCAGGCCGCATCCACGTCGTTCCGCGCGCGCGAAGGCTTGAGGGCGGCAACCTTGCCGATGAACTCGGCGCGAAAATCGCCGTGATCGCCGACGGCCGTGACCAGGACATGTGTGCTGTCGAAGCCGGCGAGCTCGGCGATCATCCCCTCGAGTTGCTACGCTGACTTGTAGTCGGCCATGCTGTCCTGCGGCCGCGCGCCGCCGTGACGAGTCGGCGGAAGCTGAGAACTGCCGCCGACTCTGACTCGCGCCACAGGAATCGCCGCGGCGAAAGCTGATCGTTTCGGTAACACGCAGATTCTTTCGACGCGATAAATCGACGTCGACCTCGCGCTCGGAAAGCCGGCGACGGCGTGGATTTGTAAGCGCAGTGTAAGTATCCCGGTATCGGCGTAGTCGGAGCGACCGCGCGCTGCGAAAACAGCGTCTAGATCTGCGGACCGGAATTCGTCAGCTCGCGCTCGGCGCGGAAAACGTTGCTGTAGAGATTGGCGACCCATTGCCGGCCGCTGGACGTGACGTTGAGGTAGCGGATCGCGGTCGAGATCTGCGGCGCGACGTTGCTCCAGTAAAACTGCGGATATTTATAGACGACGTCGGCCGGCGTGTCGTAGCCGAGCCTCTTGTTCAGGCCGATCTCCTCGAATTCGTAGAACAACGCGTTCGCCTTGCGCATGTAGTTGGGATCGCCGAGCTGGCCGATCAGGTCGGCGGCGCGCAGCAAGAGCCCCTCCTCGTCATTGATTTCATCAGCTTCGTTCGACGCCGACGGATAGGGAAAGCGGGTGTACTCGATCGCGCGCGCGATCCGGTCGGCGTCGAGATAGTCGACGGTGTCGAACCGCTCGATCACGAACAGCTTCGAACGGTCGACATGATAGGGCGCCAGCGCCGCATCCGACGAGCCGATCGGCAGCTTCACCGTGCGGCCGTTGACATCGGCGACATAGGACCCGTCGCCATCGCCCTGCACCACGCCGCGAACATAGCCGATGTCATGGGTGAGACACGCGACGATGAAATTCGCGTAGTCGCGCGGCGTGGTCGGCCGTAGCAGCTGCCGTCCCATCAGGATGTCGTGGCCGACCAGCGCCACCAGCATCGAGTGCTCGATGTCATGATAAAGCGCGTCGCTGTTGCCGATGCACTCCATCGTCAGCCGCGCGACATAGGGCAGGAAGTCGGCGAGATGGCCATGCGACGAACCGAACCGGCCGCGCGTCTCCGCCGCCAGAAACGCGCCCAATGACTGCGCCAGGACCTGCGGGATGGTGATCATGCGACGCTCGATCGGGCTGTTGCCGGTCAAGCGAGGCTAACATGCCGGGTCGGGCTGTCTATAGGCATTGGGCAAATGGCGTCGCCAAGCAAAACAGTTGCGTTCGCCATCTTCATTGCGGCCGGTTGGCACCCGACATGCAGGCTTCAACCGCCACGGTTCGACTTGTTGCGCGGCGCCCTCAGCGCGACGATCGCGCGATCACTCGTAATACGGCCAGCGGCGCCGGCGCGGCGGTGGCGCGGGCGAGCGCAGCAACAGCGCCAGCCCGAAACCAATCGCGCCTGCCGTCAACAGCGCGCCGAGCGGATTGTCCTGGACCATCCTGGCCAGGGCTTCCTGTCCTTCGCCGGCGTTGCTGACGGCCTTTTTGGCGAAATCGGTGGCGCTGTCGGCTGCATCGCGCGCAGCGTCCTTGGCCTGCCCGTAGAGATTCTGCACCTTGCCTGCCGCTTCGCGGACGCGGCCGGCCGCCTGCGTGTCGGTATCACCTGCGATGTCGCCGATGGCGCCTTCAGCCTTGCCGGCCCAATCCCTGGCCGATCCCGCGATACGATCCTTGTCCATGATGTCTGTCTCCAGCTGGATGCCTCCGGGCTAACCGGCAAGGACGGATACAGTTCCGGATGTGATGATGTCCCGGGAGTCGACGCGCCGGCGGTCCCGCGCCGGGTCGGCATGAAGGAGCTTGCGTCGCCACAACCTGCCTTCTGCTACCGCCGCTCCAGATGCAGGTAGTGCGGCGTGAACATCGCCATCCTGCTCAGCCCCTCGAGATCATGGATGATCACATGCCGCTCCCTCAGCGTGATCAGGCCCGAGGCGCGCAGCTCCTGCAGGGTCCGGTTGACATGCACCGTGGACAGCCCGGTTGCATCGGCCAAATCCATCTGCGTCACCGGAAACGCGAAGGAATTCGGATCGGCCAGACCGACCAGGCTCAGGCGCGCAAACAATTCGCAGATGACATGAGCGACCCGCTCGTGCGCATCGCGGCGGCCGGCATTGAGCGTCCATTCGCGCTGGGTGGCGCAGTTCGCAAGCGTTTCGCAGTGGAGCGCCTCGACGATGGTCCTGTCGGCCGAGACCAGCTGCTCGAAAGCCGCACGGTCGAACTCGCCATAGGTGACGGATGTCAGCGCGCCGATCGAGTGGTCCATCCTCGAAAGCAGGTAGATGAAGGCATCGCAGGTGTCGCCGGGCAGGACGAAACTGACGATTTGCCGCCTTCCGTCCTCCAGCACCTTGTAGCGGCAGGCCCAACCGGACAGGAACACGCGAACCAGCTCGCAGCGATCGCCTTCACAGGCGATATCCTCGCCGGCGCCGGCCTTGAAAACCCGTTCGCGCACCGCGGATTTGATCAGGCCGGCAGCGCTGTCAGACAATTTGCGAAAGGCATCGAGCCGCCGGATGAATGGTTGCGCCTGATCATCGTGCCCCGCCGCGGGCATCACGCACCGACCGCGGGGGTTCGAGCGATGCGCTGCGTTAGCGGGATCGCGATGGTGCAGTGCAGGCCCGCGGAATCGATGCTGTCCATGACGCCGGCGAACGCTCCCACTTCGTCAATCAGGAGAGTCCTGGTCTGGCGCTTTCCCTCGTCAGGTTGCGATTGAACGGGACCATCCATGGGGAGCCTGGATCTTTGTCGACAGCATTCGAAAACGCGTGCCTTGCGCCCTCAATAGCAGAAACAGCCGTCATCCTAACTGAAATATGCGGGTTCGAAATCGGCACGGGCTTCGGCCGCGCGCGACTCATGCATCTCCGCGAATGATGCCGCTTTCGGCCTGCCGCAACGGCAGCTTGCCGGCGGCGATTGCCACGGTGGAGAGAATGCCGATGCCATGGGCGGGTATCTGCAATACGATGAATATGGCGGCCGGGATGCTCATGGGCAGCCGCGCGACCCGGGCCTCGCATGCATCCGGCATGAGAGCCCTCCAGGAAATTGCCGCCGGATGCTCATCGCTGATCCCATCGCCGATAGATATGTTGACGGGCGCCGAAAAAATTTCGGCTGAAGGTTTTCAGAAAAGACGTTGGCGCGTCCGGGCTGCAACGGCTCAAAAAAAATCCTTCCAGATCGCCGACCTGGAAGGATAATTTGGTTGCGGGGGCAAGATTTGAACTTGCGACCTTCAGGTTATGAGCCTGACGAGCTACCGGGCTGCTCCACCCCGCGATAAGCCGTTGCGCGCCTTGGGAGAAAGCTTGTTCGAAACGGGCAAGCGACGCGGGCTGCCGCGCCAGATCCGTCTCGAAGGCTTCCTGAGAAGGCAACCCGGGGCCGATGCCGATCGGGTGCGGGCGGTATGTACCAACGCCGATCCGCTTTGGAAAGGCCCGAGGGCGCGCTTTTTTAGATTTTGTGACGGCAAAATCATGCGAAAACGGCGGCAAACAGGGCCGCCCTTGCCAGATGTTCCGCAAAGGACCAGCCTCAGTCCATCCACCAGCCACAAACGGGGAAATGCCATGGATCAGTCCCTGAAGAGCCCCCCTCTGTCCGCCCTCGACGACGCCTTCCACGCCCAGTTCGACGCCTCGCGCGCGGAAACCGTGCCGAGCTGCGAGGTCAGGATCGACCGGCTGCGGCGGCTGCGCGCCGCGGTCGCGGACAACGAGGCGCGCTTCGAGCAGGCGATCTCGGCCGATTTCGGCCACCGCGCCTCGGTCGAAACCACCATCGCCGAGACGCTGTTCCTCTATGTCGAGATCAAGCATGCGCTGAAGCACGTCAAAAAATGGATGGCGCCGCGGCGCGTCGCGACCACGCTGCAGTTCATGCCGGGCAAGAACCGGCTGATCCCGCAGCCGCTCGGCGTGGTCGGCATCATCGCGCCATGGAATTATCCGCTGCAGCTGACCTTGGCGCCGGCGATCGGCGCGCTCGCCGCCGGCAACCGCGTCATGATCAAGCCTGCCGAGCTGACGCCGCGTTTCTCGGCGCTGCTGAAGGAAGTAATCGCGCAGAAGTTCGATCCGGCGGAGATGCTGGTCACCGGCGTCGAGGACGAGGTGGCGAAGGCGTTCGCTGCGCTGCCGTTCGATCATCTGATCTTCACCGGCTCGACCCGGATTGGCCGCATCGTCGCCGAAGCCGCCGGCCGCAATCTCACGCCGGTGACGCTGGAGCTCGGCGGCAAGTCGCCCGCGATCGTCGACCGCACCGCCGATCTCGACGAGGCTGCCGAGCGCATCGGGTATGCCAAGCTGATGAATGCCGGGCAGACCTGCATCGCGCCTGATTATGCACTTGTGCCGGAAGAGTTGGTGCAGGCCTTTGCCGAAAAGGTCCGCACGCATATGCGCCGCATGTTCGGCACCGAGGCCAACAACAAGGACTACACCTCGATCATTTCGGACCGGCACTACGCGCGGCTGGAAGCGCTGGTGGCGGACGCCGCCACCAAGGGCGCCAAGGTGTTGCAGCCGGCCAAGGCCGACGATCCGAACTGGAAGGCCAAGCGCAAATTCCCGCCGACCATCGTGGTCGGCGCGACGCCCGAGATGGGCCTGATGCAGGAAGAGATCTTCGGTCCCGTGTTGCCCGTGATGGGCTACAAGGACGACAAAGAGCCGATCGCCTTCATCAACAGGGGTGACCGGCCGCTGGCGCTGTACTGGTTCGGCCGCAACAGCGCCGCGCGTGACGCAGTGCTGACGCAGACCGTCTCCGGCGGCGTCACCGTCAATGATTGCCTGTTCCACTTCACGCAGATCAACCAGCCGATGGGCGGCGTCGGCGCGTCCGGCACCGGCGCCTATCATGGCGAATGGGGTTTTAACAGCTTGAGCAAGCTCAAGCCGGTGTTCTACCGCTCGGTGCTCAACCGCATGGCCGATCTCTATCCGCCCTATGGCGGCAAGATCGCGCGGCTGGAAAAGATGCTGCGGTTTATGTCGTAGTCGTTCGTCATTGCGAGCGAAGCGAAGCAATCCATCGCACCGCATTCGCGGATGAATGGATTGCTTCGTCGCTTCGCTCCTCGCAATGACGATGGAAGAAACTGGGGGGACACGTGACGGATACATTCGATTTCGTGGTGGTGGGCGCAGGCAGCGGCGGCTGCGCGGTGGCGGGCCGGCTGTCGGAGGACGCCGGCACCTCGGTGGCGCTGCTCGATGCCGGCGGCAGATGCGACAACTGGATCGTCACCACGCCGTTCGCGCTGATCCTGATGGTCGCGGGCAAGGTCAACAACTGGGCGTTCGAGACCGTGCCGCAGAAGGGACTGAACGGCCGCATCGGCTATCAGCCGCGCGGCAAGGGGCTCGGCGGCTCCTCCGCCATCAACGCCATGGTCTACATCCGCGGTCATCGCTGGGACTACGACCACTGGGCTTCGCTCGGCAACAGCGGCTGGTCGTATGCGGACGTGCTGCCCTATTTCAAGCGCTCGGAGAACAACGCCGAATTCGACGGCGAATATCACGGCAAGAGCGGACCGCTCCGCGTCAACAAGCTGCGCACCGGCAACCCCGTGCACCAGATTTTCCGGCAGGCGGCGCAGGAAGCGCAATTCCGCATTCGCGAGGACTTCAACGCCGAAGACCACGAAGGTCTCGGCACTTACCAGGTGACGCAGGACAACGGCGAGCGCTGGAGCGCGGCGCGCGCCTATGTGCATCCGCATATCGGCAACCGCGCCAATTTGCGGGTCGAGACCTCGGCGCAGGCCACGAAGATATTGTTCGAGGGCAAGCGTGCGGTCGGCGTCGAATACATGCAGGGCAAGCAGAAGAAGACGATCCGCGCGCGGCGCGAGGTGATCCTCTCCTCCGGCGCGTTCCAGTCGCCGCATCTGCTGCTGCTCTCCGGTGTCGGCGACAGCCAGCAGCTCGCGCAGCACGGCATCGCGAGCACGCATCATTTGCCCGGCGTCGGCGCGAATTTGCAGGACCATCCGGATTTCATCTTCAGCTACGCCTCCGACGCGCCCTATTTCTTCGGCACCTCGCTGAAGGGCATTCCGCGACTGATCCGCGGCATCGGGCAATATCGCCGCGAGCGGCGCGGGCCGATCACCACGAATTTCGCCGAATGCGGCGGCTTCCTCAAGACGCGGCCCGATCTCGAAGTGCCCGACATCCAGCTGCATTTCGGCATGTCGATCGTCGACAATCATGGCCGCACGCGCCATCGCGGCACCGGCTTCTCCTGCCATGTCTGCCTGCTGCGGCCGGAGAGCCGCGGCACGCTTGGCCTGAACAGCGCCGACCCGTTGGCGGCGCCGCGGATCGATCCGAACTTCCTCGGCGAGGAGGCCGATCTCGAGGCGATGGTCGCGGGCTACAAGACCACGCAACGGCTGATGGAGACACCGTCGCTGCGCGCGCTGCAGACGAAAGACATGTTCACCGCTGACGTGAAGACCGACGACGACATCCGCGCCATCCTGCGCAACCGCGTCGACACGGTCTATCACCCCGTCGGTACCTGCAAGATGGGCAGTGACGCGATGGCGGTGGTCGACCCGAAGCTCAGGGTGCACGGGCTCGACGGCCTGCGCGTGGTCGACGCCTCGATCATGCCGACCCTGATCGGCGGCAACACCAATGCGCCGACCATCATGATCGGCGAGAAGGCCGCGGACATGATCAAGGCGGAGCTGCGGGTGTAGCTGGCGGCCCCAAACGCAACTGTCGTTCTCGCGAAAGCGGGGGCCCATAACCACGGGCAGGAGTCGTTGCGACAAGCTGTGGCTCTCGTCGTCTTAAGCACCTTGTCCTGTGGTTATGGATACACCCAACACGGTAGATCCCGGATTGCGCTCGGCTTCGCCTCGCTTGTCCGGGACGACAACTAGAACCAGCGCCATTGCGCGGAACCCGACAATTTTAACGATCGCAAATCCGTTTTCTTGACGAACCTCCGGCATGTAGGCGGCTTGTTGTTGGGGCATGATCTTTTCGGAAAACCGCTTCACACTTTTCCGGATCATGCCCTGGGGGTTCGCATGAACACATTCGACGTTGCCGTCTTGCTCGGACTGGTCATCGCGGTCGGCACCGGCTTCAGCACCGGTCTGATCCGCAGCGCCATCACCATCGTCGCTTACATCGTAGCGATGCCGATCACGGTCTGGGCGATGTCGTTCGTTCCGCCGCTGACGCAAAACACCAACTCGCCGCTGATGCAGAACGCCGGCTTCTTCCTCGGCGCGTTCCTGGTGATCGGCATGGTGATCGGCAAGCTCGCGCGTATCCCGGTCGACGAGGCGATCGGCACCGATATCGGATTGGTCGACAGGCTCGGCGGCGCGGCGCTTGGCGCGGTTCGCGTCGGCCTGGTTGCGACCTCGGTCGTGCTGGTGTTCGACCAGCTCATTCCCTCGTATCGCCAGCCCACCTTCCTGCAGGACTCGCAATTGCGCCCCTTCTTCTCCGCGATGGGCCAAAAGGGAGTCCGCGCGCTGCCGCCCGAGCTCACCGCCACCATCGACCGCCTGAAGCGCGAGCGGCATATTTAACGGGCCCCGCGCCCCGCCATGCATTTTGGCTGTCCGCACGCCCTTATCAGGGCCATTGAGGTTGGCTAAAGTCCGGCCCGACAAAAACCACCTCATGGGAGTGAAACAGTGGATCTGGGCATCAAGGGCCGCCGCGCCATCGTCTGCGCATCGAGCAAGGGATTGGGACGCGCCTGCGCGATGGCGCTGGCCAACGAAGGCGTGCATGTGACGGTGACCGCGCGCGGCGCGGACGCGTTGAAGAAGACCGCCGACGAAATCCGCAAAGCCAGCCCCGGCGTGACTGTCACCGAAGTGCCGGGCGACATCACCACGCCCGCGGGCCGCGAGGCGGTGCTAAAGGCCTGCCCCGATCCGGACATCCTGGTGAACAATGCCGGCGGCCCGCCGCCCGGCGATTTCCGCAACTGGACCCGCGACGACTGGATCAAGGCGATCGACGCCAACATGCTGACCCCGATCGAGCTGATCAAGGCGACGGTTGACGGCATGATGGCGCGCAAGTTCGGCCGCATCGTCAACATCACCTCGGCCGCGGTCAAGGCGCCGATCGAGATCCTCGGCCTCTCCAACGGCGCGCGCGCCGGGCTCACCGGCTTCATCGCCGGATTGTCGCGCAAAACCGTGATCAACAACGTCACCATCAACGGCCTGTTGCCGGGGCCGTTCGACACCGACCGGTTGCGCTCGACCGGCAAGGCGGAGTCGGAGAAGCGCGGCGTTCCCGTCGAGCAGCTCATGGCCGAGCGCGCCAAGCAGAATCCGGCCGGGCGCTTCGGCACGCCGGAGGAGTTCGGCTATGCCTGCGCGTTCCTGTGCGGCGCGCATGCCGGCTACATCACCGGGCAGAACCTGCTGCTCGACGGCGGCGCCTTCCCCGGCACGCTGTAAGTGTTGAACTGAAGCCGCGATGGTGGTCGGCTCCCTCCCCCGCCTGCGGGGGAGGTGAACGAGCGAGCGGATCGAGCAATTCGAAACATCGGAATGGCGAGATGAAAGCGGTCTGGTACGAGCGCTGCGGGCCGGCGACCGAGGTGCTCTCCTATGGCGAGCAACCGACGCCGTCGGCCGGGCCCGGTGAAGTCCGCGTCAAGCTGGAAGCGTCGGGCGTCAATCCGGCCGACGTCGGCCGTCGCGCGGGCAATTATCGCGGGTTGGAATTTCCGCTGGTGATTCCCAACAGCGATGGCGCCGGCGTCATCGAGCAGGTCGGGTCAGCCGTGACGCGGCTCAAGGCGGGCCAGCGCGTCTGGCTGTTCAACGGCCAGCGCAACGGCCGCGCGCTCGGCACGGCGGCGGAGCATATCGCGCTCGCCGAGCAGCTGGTCACGCCGCTGCCCGAGCAGGTGTCGTTTGCGGAAGGTGCCACACTCGGCATTCCCGCGATGACCGCGTGGTGCTCCGTCTTCGCGGACGGACCGGTCACGGGCAAGACCGTGCTGGTGACCGGCGGCGCCGGCGCAGTCGGGCACTATGCGGTGCAGTTCGCGAAATGGGGCGGCGCCAAGGTGATCGCGACCGTCAGTTCCGACGCCAAGGCCGAGCAGGCGCGGCGCGGCGGCGCGGATCACACGATCAACTACAAAACCGAAGACGTGGTCGCAAAAGTCATGGACCTCACCGGCAAGCGCGGCGTCGACCATGTTTCCGAGGTCGATTTCGGCGGCAACGTCGCGATCACGCCGAAGCTGATGGCGATGAATTCCAGCATCGTCGTCTATGCCACCCAGGGCAACCGCACGCCCGTCGTGCCGATGCGCGAGCTGATGGAAAAATGCGTCAATCTGCGCGGGCTGGTGCTGTTCGCGCTGCCTTGGCCGCTATTGTCGGCCGCGCAGGCCGACATCACCAAATGGCTGATGGCCGGCAAGCGCCTGCACAACATTGCCGGGCAATATCCGCTGCGCGACACCGCGCAGGCGCATCTCGCCGTCGAGAAAGGCGACAAGCTCGGCACCGTCGTGGTCGATTGCGCGCGGTGATCTTCCTTCTCCCTCTCCCCGTTCTTACGGGGAGAGGGTTGGGTGAGGGGCTCTTACAACAGGCGATGCGCGCTGATACACCCGTACCCCCTCACCCGGATCGCTGCGCGATCCGACCTCTCCCCGCAGGCGGGGAGAGGTGAAGTAAGACCAAGGAAGCACGGATGCAGTGGAAGGTCGGCAAGGTCAAAATCACCAAGGTGGTCGAGCTGGAAACCGTCGGCTCGACGCGCTTCATCCTGCCGCTCGCGACCAACGAGGAAGTCCAGAAGCTGCCCTGGCTGATCCCGCATTTCGCCACCGAAGAAGGCCGGCTGAAAATGTCGATCCACTCGCTGGTGCTGGAGGATGGCAAGCGCCGCATCGTCGTCGACACCGGGCTCGGCAACGACAAGCAGGGTCGCAACGTGCCGACCTGGAACGACCGCAAGGGCCCGTTCCTGGAAACACTGAGCGCGGCCGGCTTTGCGCCTGAGGGCATCGACACCGTGCTGTGCACGCATCTACATGTCGACCATGTCGGCTGGAATACGAGGCTCGCCGGCGGCAAATGGGTGTCGACCTTCCCCAATGCGCGCTATTTGTTCGGCAAGACCGAGTACGAATATTGGCGCGACCATAGCGTCGAGCCGGCGCACATTGCGGTGTTCAACGACTCCGTCAAGCCGATCATGGATGTCGGCAAGGCCGATTTGATCGCCAGCGACGCCAAAGTGACCGACGAGATCACCATGATTCCGACGCCGGGCCACAGCCCCGGCCATATGAGCATCCACATCAAATCGGAGGGCGAGGAAGGCCTGCTGACGGGAGACGTCGCCCATCATCCCTGTCAGATGGCCCATCTCGACTGGTCGTCGACCGCGGATTCCGACCCGGCGAAGTCGCCGGCGACGCGGCGCGAGCTGTTTTCGCGCTTCGCCGACAAGCCCGTGCTCGTGATCGGCGGGCATTACAATGCCGGCCACATCAAGCGCGAGGGCAATGCCTTCAAATTCATCGCGCTGTAGTTCTCCCCTCCCCCTTGCGGGGAGGGGTCGGGGATGGGGGTGAGCAACAAACAGCAACGCTTGTGATACCCCCCTCCCCAACCCTCCCCCGCAAGGGGGGAGGGAGCACACCGCCACTGCGGCAACAGCGGTTGAATTTCCCCGCCGCCTGTTCCAATAACCTTCCCAAGCAAAACCAGCCTTTCCAAGGGAGGAGTCAGAAATGAAGCTTGTTCGTTATGGCGATAAGGGTGCGGAAAAGCCCGGCCTGATCGATAAATCCGGCCAATTGCGCGACCTATCCGGCCAGATCAAGGATCTCGACGGCGAGGGCTATTCGCCGGCCTCGCTGAAGAAGCTGGCCGCGATCGACCCGGCCTCCCTGCCCGCCGTCTCGGGCAAGCCGCGCTTGGGCGCACCGGTCACCGGCATCAACAAATTCGTCGCGATCGGCCTGAACTATGTCGATCACGCCAAGGAAACGGGCTCGCCGATCCCGAGCGAGCCGATCTTCTTCATCAAGGCCAACACCTCGCTCTCCGGCCCCAACGACCCTGTCGAGAAGCCGCGCGAGTCGACCAAGCTCGACTGGGAGGTCGAGATCGCCGCCATCATCGGCACCAGGGCGAAATATGTCTCGGAAGCCGACGCGCTCAACCACGTCGCCGGCTATTGCGTCTGCAACGACGTCTCCGAGCGCTACTTCCAGCAGGAACGCGGCGGCCAGTGGACCAAGGGCAAGTCTCACGACACCTTCGGTCCGCTCGGCCCCTGGCTCGTCACCAGGGACGAGATCGCGGACGTGCAGAAGCTCGGCCTGTGGCTCGACGTCAACGGCCAGCGCCGCCAGACCGGCAACACCTCGACCATGATCTTCACCATCGCGAAGTGCATCGCCTATGTCTCGACCTTCCTGACGCTGTTGCCCGGCGACGTCGTCACCACGGGCACCCCGCCCGGCGTCGGCGCCGGCATGAAGCCGCAGCAATGGCTCAAGATCGGCGACGTCGTCACACTCGGCATCGACGGCCTCGGCGAGCAGCGCCAGGAGATCATTGCCTGTTAGGCATGCCTGGTCGACAACCACAACTCGTCATGGCCGGCCTCGAGCCGGGCATCCACGTCTTGAATCCGATGCAAGAAAGACGTGGATGGCCGGGTCAAGCCCGGCCATGACGACGGAGTAAAGTCTCAAAGGGGCCCCACCATGAAACTCACCTTCTCCCCGGCCTCGCCGTTCGCGCGCAAGGTCCGCATCGCGGCCATCGAGCTCGGCCTGATCGACAAGATCGAGCTGGTGCCGTCCGCGGTGGCGCCGGGCACCGCCAATGAGGACTATCAGCGCCTCACGCCGCTGAAGAAGCTGCCGGTGCTGATCCTCGGCAATGGCGACGTCATCCTCGATTCCTACGTCATCGTCGAATATCTCAACGAGCTCGCCGGCGGCAGCCTGATCCCCGATTACGGCCCGACCCGCTGGAAGGTGAAGAGCGATCACTCGCTGTTGCAGGGCATGCTCGATGCCATGCTGCTGTGCCGCTATGAGGGCATGGTGCGTCCCGAGGCGATGCGCTGGAAGGCGTGGTCGGACGATCACTGGAATCGGGCCTGGAGCGGCATGGCGCGGTTCGAAAAGCGCGACGATGTGCTGAACGGCCCGCTCACCATCGCGCAGATCGGGCTCGTCTGCGTGCTCGGCTATGCCGACTTCCGCTTCGCCGATTGCGGCTGGCGCAAGGCCTATCCGAAGCTCGACGCATTCAACAAGAAGATGCTGGAGCGTCCCTCGATGAAGATCTCGGTGCCGCCGGCGGCGTAAATTTGCGGAGCAAGTCATGAGCCTGAAGTTCAACGTAGGCGACCTCACCATCCAGCGCATCGTCGAGCAGGAGGGGCAGTTCCTGCAGGCGCACGACATGCTGCCCAGTCTTACGCCTGAAGTTCTCGCCGAGAACCGGCAATGGCTGAAGGCGGCCGGCGCGCTCGACGACACCGATACGTTCATCATGGCCTTCCAGTCCTATGTGGTGAAGACGCCGCATCACACCATCCTGATCGACAGCTGCATCGGCAACGACAAGCCGCGGCCGCTCCGTCCGAAATGGAACATGAAGAGCGACGACACTTATATGCGCGCGCTGACGGCGGCCGGCGTCTCGGTCGGCGACATCGACTATGTCATGTGCACGCATCTGCATGTCGATCATGTCGGCTGGAACACGCGGCTGGAGAACGGCCGCTGGGTGCCGACCTTCCCGAAGGCGCGCTACGTGTTCGGCAAGACCGAGTACGACTATTGGGCCGGCGAGAATGCCAAGGCCGAAGTACCGCCGTTTGCCGACAGCGTGCTGCCGGTGGTCGAGGCCAAGCGCGCCGAGGTGGTGACGGACGATTTCGCGCTCGGCGATCACGCGCGGATATTGCCGACGCCGGGTCACACGCCCGGCCATGTCGCCTTCACCTTCGGCCGCGGCGGAAAGGACGATGTCGTGTTCGCCGGCGATTTGATGCACACGCCGCTGCAACTGCGCCATCCCGAGCTGTCGCCACGCTTCGACGTCGATCCGAAGCAGGCGGCGACGACGCGGCGGAGTTTCCTCGAGCGCTATTGCGACAGCGATACGCTGTGCTGCACGGCGCATTTCCCGTCGCCGTCGTCGGGCAAGATCAGGCGCAAGGCGAACGGATTCAGCTGCGAGATGATTTGAGGCGAGATTTCGCCGCGACCGCGGTGGGCTCCCTCTCCCCGCCTGCGGGGAGAGGGCTGGGGTGAGGGGGAGTCTCAAAGAGCACGGTGCTTGGAGAGCCCCCCTCACCCGCGCCTTCGGCGCGACCTCTCCCCGCACGCGGGGAGAGGTGAAGCACCCTCAATCGAACAGACTCGGCGTGTGGTTGACCGCCGCGCCCTCGATCGCGAGCATCTTCAGCTTGGTGTCCACCCCGCCGCGCGCGGAGAAGCCGCCGGGCTTGTTGCCGGCCGCCAGCACGCGATGGCATGGCACCACGATCGGGCACGGGTTGTGCCCCAGCGCCTGGCCGACGTCGCGCGACAGCTCGAGGCCGCCGAGTTTCTTGGCGATATCGCCATAGGTCATGGTCTGGCCCGGCGGGATCTTGCGCGCGATGTCGTAGACGCCGCGGTTGAACTCCGGCACGCCGTCGAGATCGAGCGGAATATCGGTCAGATCGTCGCGCTTGCCCGCGAGCAGGTCGACGATGCGGCCGATCGCGCGCTGCACCTCTGATGTCGGCGCGGTTTCGGCGATGTCGCCGCCGCGGCGCTGACGAATCCGGGCGCGGGTCTTGTCCTCATCGCCCATCGGCAGCTGGACGCCGTTGATGCCGCGCGGGCCCCACTCGATACCGCACACGCCGATCGGCGTGTCGAACAGGGTGAAATGCTGGTCGGTCATGGCTTGCTCCAAAATCGCATGCCCCGTGTCTAGGTCTGCCGTGGAATCTAGGCTTGGAAATTGTTGCGATCCACCCGGATTCCGGGAATCTTGCACAGCTGGTTCCACCCCTCCCCGCCGCCCGAGCCCTCATGCAAACCCTTCACGTCAACGGTTACGACATGGCCTATCTCGATATAGGCCAGGCGAAAGGTCCGCCGCTGGTCTGCGTGCACGGGTCGCTGAATGATTTCCGCATCTGGGGCTGCGTGACCGGTCCGCTGACGACGAAACATCGCGTCATTTGCGTCAGCCTGCGCCACTTCTTCCCCGATCATTGGGACGGCAAGGGCGAGACCTACACGATCGCGCAGCATGTCGACGACCTCATCGCCTTCATCGAGCAGCTCGACACCGGCCCGGTCGACCTGATGGGCCATTCGCGCGGCGGGCATATCTCGTTCCGCGTCGCGCAGCAGCGGCCCGACCTGTTGCGCAGGCTGATTCTGGCCGAGCCCGGCGGCGAGGTCGATGCCACGCTCGACCCCGATTACAAGGCCGGCCCCTCGCCGTTGCTGACACGTTTCACGGTTTCGGCCAACAGGATCGCGGCGGGCGACATCGAGGGCGGGCTCGAATATTTCGTCGACACGCTGGAAGGTGCCGGCCACTGGCAGCGGCTGCCCCAATTGATGAAGCAGGGCCTGCGCGACAATGCCACCACCTTGATCGGCCAGGTCAGGGATAATCGTCCGCCGTTCTCCAGGGCCGACGCCGAATCGATCAAGATGCCGACGCTGTTCATCGGCGGCGAACGGACCAAGGGGCTACTCCCGAAAGTGCTGCATGCGCTGGCCGCGCATGTGCCCAACTCGAAGACAGTGATGATCCCGAACGCGACCCATCCGATGTTCGAGCAGGCGCCGCAAAAATTCTCCGAGGTCGTGCTGGATTTTTTGGCGGGCTAGAAGCATGCAGACGATCAGGGTCAACGGCCACGACATGGCTTATCTCGAAGTGGGGCAAGGCCACCCGCTGGTCTGCGTGCATGGCACGCTCGGCGATTTCCGGACCTGGTATTCAGTGCTTGGGCCGCTGACGCCAAAACATCGCGTGATCGCGGTCAGCTTGCGGCACTTCTTCCCCGAGCATTGGAACGGCGCCGTCACCGACGACTACCGGATGGCGCAGCATGTCGCCGACACCATCGCGTTCATCGAACAGATCGCACCAAGGCCCGTCGACCTGATGGGCCATTCGCGCGGCGGGCATATCTCGTTTCGCGTCGCGCAGCAGCGCCCCGACCTGTTGCGCAAAATCATCCTGGCCGAGCCCGGCGGCGATCTCGACTCATCGCTCGATCCTAACGTCACGCCCGGCGCCCCGTCGGCGCTGGCCGCGCGTACGCTCGTCTCCGTCAAGAAGGTCCGGGAAGGCGACATCGACGGCGCACTGCAGAACTTCGTCGAGGCGATCGACGGCGAGAATGCGTGGCGGCGGTTGCCGGCCGCGGCCAAACAACAGCTCCGCGACAATATCTTCACCTTCCTCGGCCAGCTGCACGAGGCCCGCACGCCCTATGGCAAGGCCGACATGCCCTTGATCAAGACGCCGACGCTTTTGATCGGCGGCGCCGACACCACGGGCACGCTCTCGATGATCTGGCGCGTGATGGCCGAACATATCGCGGGCGCCGAGACCGCCGTCATTCCCAACGCCCGCCACTGGATGTTCGAGAACGACCCGCAGGCGTTTTGCCGGGCGGTCATGGCGTTTCTGGCCGCCTGAAGGACGGGCTTTCTGCCTCATATGATTGAGCTTTTCGGCTTGACGGGCCGGCGTCTTCTGCCGTACGTTCCGCATACGGCATTCCGTATTCCAAACGAGCGGTCGGCATGATCCCGCTAAATCCCCTCCCGAACCTGATCGACCAGGTCTATGCGCGGATTCTCGAGGCGATCACCGACCGCACGTTGCTGCCGGGCCAGCGCATCCGCCAGAACGAGCTCGCCGAAAAGCTCGGCGTGTCGCGCCAGCCGGTCTCGCACGCGCTGCATCTGTTGCACCGGCAGGGCCTGATCACCGAAAGCGGCCGCCGCGGCTTCGAGGTGACGCAGCTCGATCCCGAGCGCATCCGCCAGCTTTACGAGGTGCGTGGCGCGATCGACGCGCTGGCAGCAAAGCTTGCCGCCGAACGCGCCAGGACCGACGGCGCGGGGCGCGCGCAGTTGGAGACAGCGCTGCACGCCGGTCGCGCGATCGATCGCAAGACGCCGCTGTCGAAGCTGATCGCTCTCGACGTCGACTTCCACGGCGCGATCTATCGGCTCGCCGGCAATCCGGCGATCGAGGAGATGATTGCGCCGCAATGGCCGCATATGCGCCGCTCGATGGCGACCGTGCTGGCCGAGCTCGATTATCGCGACAGCGCCTGGAGCGAGCACGAAGCGATCGCGCAGGCGATTTTCGCGGGCGACGCGACCGCCGCCGAGACAGCGGCGCTGGCGCATGCGCTCACCGCCGGACGGCGCACCGAAGAGAGATTACGCACCGCGCAGGCGGCATGAAATAAAACCAAAGGAGGCAACGCCATGAAACTCTCTCCGCAACAGATCGAATTCTTCGACCGCGAAGGCTGGCTGTTCCTGCCCGAGCTGTTCACCCAAGAAGAGGTCGACTTCCTCGCGCGCGAGGCGGTCTCTATCTATGACGCCAATCGCCCCGAAGTCTGGCGCGAGAAGTCCGGCGCGCCGCGAACCGCCTTCGCCGCCCATCTCTACAACGAAGGTTTTGCCACGCTCGGCGCGCATCCGCGCATGATCGATCCGATCGAGCAGGTCTTCGGCGAGAAGGTCTACATGCATCAGTTCAAGATCAACGCCAAAGCCGCCTTCACCGGCGACGTCTGGCAGTGGCACCAGGACTACGGCACCTGGAAGCGCGACGACGGCATGCCCGAGCCGCGCGCCATGAACATCGCGATCTTTCTCGACGAAGTAATGCCGATCAACGGCCCCTTGATGCTGGTGCCGCGCAGCCAGACCGCCGGCGTGCTCGACGCCTCACACGACACCACGACCACGTCTTACCCGCTGTGGACGCTGGACGAGGAGACGGTGACGCGGCTGGTCAAGCAGGGCGGCATCGTGGCGCCGACCGGCAAGGCCGGCGGCTTGCTGATGTTCCACGGCAATCTGGTGCACGGATCAAGCGGCAACATCACGCCCTATCCGCGCAAGATCGTGTATCTCACCCTGAACGCGGTCTCGAATTACATCCGAACGCCGACTCGGCCGGACTACATCGCGCATCGCGACTTCACGCCGATCCAGACCGTGCCCGACGACGCGCTGGTGCGCCTCGCCCGCGCACCGCGACAGGCGGCGGAGTAGTTGACACCCGGCACCGCATAGAAACTCGTCATGCCCGGCCTTGAGCCGGGCATCCACGTCTCAACTCCGGCTGACGAAAGACGTGGATGGCCGGGTCAAGCCCGGCCATGATGATCACCTTGTTTGGATGATTGTCATGAACCTCTCCCATCTCCTCGCTATCAGGGCCGCCGCCAACAAGCCGGTCAATGTCGCGCTGATCGGCGCCGGCAAGTTCGGTTCGATGTTCCTGTCGCAGGTGCCGCATGTGAAGGGGCTGGAGGTGCCCGTCATCGTCGATCTCGATCCGCAGCGCGCGAAAGACGCCTGCAAGACCGTCGGCTGGGACGAGGCGCGCATTGCGGCCGCGACCTTCACTGCCGATGCGACGAAGGCGACGTCGGGCCATATCGAAGTGATCGTGGAAGCGACCGGCAACCCTGCCGTCGGCATCCGTCATGCCCGGGCGGCGATATCTGCCGGCAAGCACATCGTGATGGTCAATGTCGAAGCCGACGTTCTGGCCGGTCCCCTGCTCGCGGAAGAAGCGCGCAAGGCCGGCGTGGTCTATTCGCTCGCTTATGGCGATCAGCCGGCGCTGACGGCCGAGATCGTCGACTGGGCGCGCTCATGCGGCTTTCGCGTGGTCGCCGCCGGCAAGGGCACCAAATATCTGCCGGCCTATCACGACGTCACGCCCGACGAGGTCTGGCAGCATTATGGGTTGACGCGCAGCGAGGCGCAGTCGGCCGGCATGAATCCGCAAATGTTCAACTCCTTCCTCGACGGCACCAAATCAGCCATCGAAATGGCGGCGATTGCGAATGCCACCGGCCTCGATGTGCCCACGAAGGGACTGGCGTTTCCGGCCTGCGGCGTCGACGATTTGCCGCATGTGATGCGGCCGCGTGAGGCTGGCGGCGTGCTCGAGCGATCGGGCGTGGTCGAGGTGGTGTCGTCGCTGGAGCGCGACGGCCGGCCGGTGTTCCGCGATTTGCGCTGGGGCGTCTATGCCGTGCTGGAGGCGCCGAACGATTATGCCGCCGACTGCTTCAGGCAATACGGGCTGAAGACCGACACGAGCGGGCGGTACGCCGCGATGTACAAGCCCTATCATCTGATCGGGCTGGAGCTGAACATCTCGATCCTGTCGGCGGCGCTGCGCAAGGAGCCGACCGGGGCGCCGCAGGGTTTTCGCGGCGATGTCGCCGCGGTCGCCAAGCGAGCCCTGCGCGCGGGCGAAGTGCTCGACGGCGAAGGCGGCTACACGGTGTGGGGCAAGCTGATGCCGGCGGCCGCGAGTCTTGCGGCCGGCGCGCTGCCGATCGGACTGGCGCATCGCCTCAAACTGAAGAACGACATCGCGCATGGCGCGGTGGTGCGCTGGAGCGATGTCGCGTTCGACGCTGATAATGACACCATCAAGACGCGCAAGGCGATGGAAGAGAAGTTTGCGAAGGGTTGAAATATCAAAGGCGCCCGAGCTTGGCCGACCCGGCGCATTCAGCTTACTTTCGGTCCGCCTGCTATTGACTCGATAGATTGCATATGAATTAGATTGCACGTTTAAGTAACTAACTACTTCTTTTTGCACCGCGCTTCCAAGCCGTTTTTGACTTGGTCAGTGTGGATAATTGATTCCAACGGCCGCATTTTTGGAGCATTCCGTGGAGATATTAGCTGGTCTTGTAACTCTAAATCCAACGTCCCATACATTACCAGTCCCTTGGTTCAATCGGCCCGCGCTCGGTTTGGCCTCGAACACTCAGGTGCACATCGGCGTCGTCAAGACTTCCGGAGGGGCTCCGATTTCCCCACCGGACATCATTGTAACACCACTAGTGACCGCACGCCTGCGGAGCACGATTTCCGTCACGATTGATTTGCGAGAGAAACCTGGCGCCCTGCTTGAAGCTTTATCTCTTATCAAAAAGCGATTTAATATTGCCCTCGCAGAATCGATCACCATCGATCAGCGCACAAAGCATCGAATAACCCTTGTTCTTGAACCAAATCCTGATTTCTTGGATGGAGATGATGATGCAAGTCTTCGGCGCGACGAATTCCGAAAGAATCTAGAGAATTTCGAAGCTGAAATTCGTCAAAATACGGCTTTTCTGAATTTCACCCCGCACGAGATAATTCCAAAAGATATTGAATTCGAGAAAGAAGAAACGGGCACCGTAAACCAAGGCCAACTCGTCTGCAGAAGTATTTTCGACTGGATAGATCGTCACTATAAGCCCCTCTTCGACGCCGATTTCGATTTTACTAAGATCGTAGTCTCATCCAATGACGAGTCGCGCTTCATAAGATATATATTTCCTCGGAAAGGCGTTTTTGAAATACCAATTTCACACGCAAATTACGTTGATGCACTCAGATACATAACCGGCGTAATTACAGAAATGAACTGCAATATCCTGCTCTCGCGTCTTTCGAGATCGGGCGGGGATACCGGCACACAAAACAAAAACGTGTTCGTTGCTATTTGTGAGCCGCTAGACGCTGTCAGCTCAGAGACACACATTCCCGATATCCAGAATAGAATCAAGATCGCATTGGATAGCCCGAAAGGAACGCGTTACCAGCCAGCATTCGATAAGCTATCTGTGGGTCGCTCGATTGCAGACATGGCGTTTCCGAAAAAACGTTTGCTACCTGGTTTCAGAGAAATTCGTCCACCGGATGACATCGCACCACTTCGGCAAACGTACGCCGCTACGGGCAAGAGAGCGATTTTTGCTTCATACCGAAAATCGTTTCTTGACTGGACGCCGGGAAAGGAACTCAGCCAAGCGATATTTCAAAAGCTCGAGCTCAACGGCTATTACATATGGGACGGCTTCCAACGACCCACGACAGTCTTAGCGTCGCCCGCAGATGCAGAAGTGCGAGCGAGAGCATGGTATTCGATCGCTGGCCTATTTTTCTTCTATGGCGTTGATCCACCCCCTAAGGGCACAAATCACGCTCTAAGTGAGAATCAAACCGTGGAATGGGGCATCAACTACAGTTTGAACAGGCCATTCATCGGTATCGTCGACGAGTCGAAAACTGGCGAAGCAAAGAGATTCATGATGACCGAAAGTTCGCTTGTGACGTATAATTCCCTGGATCGATCGGACGAAGTTGAACGAGTAGCCAACGAAGTAGTGAAACGAATGCTGGATACGCTGATTTTTTTTGAGAGGTGATCTGGTGGTACGTCAAGAGCCCTATTGAAATGCCTACGGCAGCAGCCGCTGCTCCCGCGCCAGAGCGAACCACTTCCGGAACATGACCTCGGTGTCCATCATCTCGGTGAAGCCGGCGCGGTTGATCTTCACCGTCGAGACGATCGAAGGCGGACCGGACTGGGTCTGGCCGTAGCGCATGCTGTAGTCGGCATACTGGAACGACAGCCCGACGAATTCCTTTAAGCCCGGTGCAGCCAGATTGTGCTTGCGCCGCAGCGCGTCCCAAGGCGCGGCCCAGTTCGCCGATTCCTTCACCAGCGACAGCGGCACCGCCTTGCCGGGCTTCATACGAAGCGCATCCGCGATGGCCGGCCAGATGTTTTCCCAGACCAGCACGTCGCCATTGGTGACGTTGAAGGCTTGGTTGCGCGCGGCCTCCGCCTCGCCGGACCACGCGATGGCGCGCGCGAGCAGATCGACGTCGACCGCCTGCGCCACCCGCGCGGCGCCTCCGGGATAGTCGAGCGCCTCCCTGCCCTGTTCGCGCATGACAGCGGCATAGACGCCGAGCGGCGGGATCAGATCCATCGCGCCGCCCATCGCAAGCCCCACGATCAGCACCGGCCGCAGGATACTCCAGTGCCACGCCTTGCCCTTCTGCAGGCCCCGCAGAAAATTCTCCTGCGCCCAGTAGAAATTCGGCTGCTCGTACATTTCCGAGCGGCCCTCGCGCGCCGGCACGGTGAGCGGGCGCACGTGCACGCCATAGGCTTTCGTGCCCTGCAGCAGCGCGACATGCTTCAGAGCAGGCGAGGCCGGCTCGAGCGCCGCCATCAGGTTGCGCAGCATTTTGTCGTTGGTCTCGATCTGATGCGGATTGCGCCAGCCGTCGACCAGGTTCGGCTCCTCATAGAGCGCGGCATAGACCAGATGCGTGGCGTCCTTCAGCTCGCCTGCAATGGCCGCGCATTGCGCTGAAACCGTGAGATCGAGCGCGACGTGGCGCGCACCATGGAGATCGCGTGGCTTCCGCCGCGACAGCGCGATCACCTCGGCGCCACCCGCGCTGCCGAAGTGCCGCAACGCTGCATTACCGACCAGCCCGGTCGCGCCCGCGACCACCACCTTCTTCGCCATTGCCGTCGTTTCCTTTGCCGGCCTCTCGTCTAGCAGACGGCCCCGCAACGGTCAGTGAAAACAAAAAAGCCCCGGAGAAATCTCCGGGGCTTTTTTTGTCCGCTTCCGGTCAGTTCTGGCTGTCGCCCATGATCGGCGTGAGCTTGTCGTAATTCTTCACGACCAGATCGATGTTGCCCTTGTTCTGGACCTCAGGCGCGGGCTCCTTCAACGCCATGTTGAGATCGTCCAGCGCCTGCTTCTTGTCCTTCGGCGACATCTTCTTGTCGGCCTGGACCTCCGCGATCTCCGACTTGATCACGGCTTCCGTGCCGACATACTTCTTGGTCGCGGGGTCGACGCCGTTGAAGACCAGGCTGATATTGTCCATCACGACGTTGTACTCGTCGTAGCTCGCAAAGCCGTTCTTCTTGGCGACGCCTTCGAGCTGCGCGATCACCTTGGGATCCGGTTTGGCGTTCGGTTGCAGCTTCGCGGTGATCGGATCCATTTCCTTCGAGGCCGCGACCGCGCCGTCGAGCTGCTTCTCGGTCAGCGCCATCTGCTTCA
>CAVTVG010000021.1:0-1150000 GCA_963738155.1 uncultured Alphaproteobacteria bacterium | reverse complement strand
AATATCTTTCGCGGAGAACCAGCTATTTCCCAGTTTGATTGGCCTTTCACCCCTAACCACAAGTCATCGGAGTCTTTTTCAACAGACACCCGTTCGGTCCTCCAGTGAGTGTTACCTCACCTTCAACCTGCTCATGGCTAGATCACTAGGTTTCGGGTCTAATACAACGAACTTGACGCCCTGTTCAGACTCGCTTTCGCTACGCCTACGCCTATCGGCTTAAGCTTGCTCGTTAAATTAAGTCGCTGGCCCATAATACAAAAGGTACGACGTCACCCAGAACGTATCTTGGGCTCCGTCTGTTTGTAGGTGTCCGGTTTCAGGTCTATTTCACTCCCCTCGTCGGGGTGCTTTTCACCTTTCCCTCACGGTACTGGTTCACTATCGGTCGCTGAGGAGTACTTAGGCTTGGAGGGTGGTCCCCCCGCGTTCAGACAGAATTGCACGTGTTCCGCCTTACTCGAGAACACATCATCGCATTACCCATACGGGGCTATCACCCTCTGAGGCCCTGCTTTCCTGACAGGTTCTGGTTGTCTTTGATGTGTTACTGGCCTGGTCCGGTTTCGCTCGCCACTACTACCGGAGTCTCTGTTGATGTCCTTTCCTCCAGGTACTTAGATGTTTCAGTTCCCTGGGTTTGCTTGAAACCTCCTATTTTATTCGGAAGTCACATACCTTCACTTGATAACCGGAAATCCAAAACCTCGCGGTTTGATTTCTCGCATTTCTGGTCGAACCCCAAAACACAAGGTCTTGGAGTTCCGGCTATCGAAGGTGGGTTTCCCCATTCGGAAATCCGTGGATCAAAGCTTCTTCGCAGCTCCCCACGGCTTATCGCAGCGTAGCACGTCCTTCATCGCCTCTCAGCGCCAAGGCATCCACCGAACACCCTTAAGGCACTTGATTGCTCTCATTATCAATGTCCACACACTCGGCAGAATGTACTCCGCACAATTGTCTTGAGGCCGAGACCCCAAAACGCACACCCTCGATGAATGTTATGTGCGGCCGGACACTGATTAGAAAGACCAGCTTGCTTCGTAAGATCGTTCCGATCGCGAGGCGGTCAAGCTTCGCGGACAGGATCATTTACAACTCGCTCATCTTGCGATGAACAAGCGCCGAAATGACCTGGAGATTGTGAAGGGTCGCGCAACTGTTGATGCACGATCCAACTCGGATCGATCTCCTCTTTACGATGTCAGAAATCACGCAAGTTGCCGCTCTGGTGAGAACGAGCAAAATTGCGGAACGATGTTTTCGCGGACGATGTGGTTACGGGTCGACGGGCTGCCCGTCTTCGCTCCTTCGGAGCTACGCCGGGCACGCTTCGATCAACCTGCTCGGCTGCGCCACGCGAAGCCTGAAAGGCGAAGCGTGGTGGAGCCAGACGGGATCGAACCGACGACCTCATGCTTGCAAAGCACGCGCTCTCCCAGCTGAGCTATGGCCCCGTAACCAGAAGACGAATGCTTCACGTGGAGGTCTCGACACGAAGTTCTGTCAGCCCGTCTTCGCCCTTTAGGCTTCGCCGGGCACGCTTCGCATTTCTCTTTGCGTGGCTGCGCCACGCAGAGCCGAAGGCGAAGCGTGGTGGGCCTGGGAAGACTTGAACTTCCGACCTCACGCTTATCAAGCGCGCGCTCTAACCAACTGAGCTACAAGCCCCTGACACGAGGAGCTTTCGTATGCGCGAGCCACGGCATCGAACGCCGAATGCTTTCGCACAGCGCAGCCCCTGGCGCGTGTTCGTCCGCGAAGAAAGAGAAACGTAGACGGCGAAATCCCGCCAATGGGACTCAACAATCCTGAAATTGCTGGCCCCTGATGTTTCTAAAACGATCCGATAGTGAGCGTGAGCTCTCTGAAGGATCATCCTTAGAAAGGAGGTGATCCAGCCGCAGGTTCCCCTACGGCTACCTTGTTACGACTTCACCCCAGTCGCTGACCCTACCGTGGCCGGCTGCCTCCTTGCGGTTAGCGCACCGTCTTCAGGTAAAACCAACTCCCATGGTGTGACGGGCGGTGTGTACAAGGCCCGGGAACGTATTCACCGTGGCGTGCTGATCCACGATTACTAGCGATTCCAACTTCATGGGCTCGAGTTGCAGAGCCCAATCCGAACTGAGACGGCTTTTTGAGATTTGCCAGGGCTTGCGCCTTCGCATCCCATTGTCACCGCCATTGTAGCACGTGTGTAGCCCAGCCCGTAAGGGCCATGAGGACTTGACGTCATCCCCACCTTCCTCGCGGCTTATCACCGGCAGTCTCCTTAGAGTGCTCAACTGAATGGTAGCAACTAAGGACGGGGGTTGCGCTCGTTGCGGGACTTAACCCAACATCTCACGACACGAGCTGACGACAGCCATGCAGCACCTGTGTTCCGGGCTCCGAAGAGAAGGTCACATCTCTGCGACCGGTCCCGGACATGTCAAGGGCTGGTAAGGTTCTGCGCGTTGCGTCGAATTAAACCACATGCTCCACCGCTTGTGCGGGCCCCCGTCAATTCCTTTGAGTTTTAATCTTGCGACCGTACTCCCCAGGCGGAATGCTTAAAGCGTTAGCTGCGCCACTAGTGAGTAAACCCACTAACGGCTGGCATTCATCGTTTACGGCGTGGACTACCAGGGTATCTAATCCTGTTTGCTCCCCACGCTTTCGTGCCTCAGCGTCAGTATCGGGCCAGTGAGCCGCCTTCGCCACTGGTGTTCTTGCGAATATCTACGAATTTCACCTCTACACTCGCAGTTCCACTCACCTCTCCCGAACTCAAGATCTTCAGTATCAAAGGCAGTTCTGGAGTTGAGCTCCAGGATTTCACCCCTGACTTAAAGACCCGCCTACGCACCCTTTACGCCCAGTGATTCCGAGCAACGCTAGCCCCCTTCGTATTACCGCGGCTGCTGGCACGAAGTTAGCCGGGGCTTATTCTTGCGGTACCGTCATTATCTTCCCGCACAAAAGAGCTTTACAACCCTAGGGCCTTCATCACTCACGCGGCATGGCTGGATCAGGCTTGCGCCCATTGTCCAATATTCCCCACTGCTGCCTCCCGTAGGAGTTTGGGCCGTGTCTCAGTCCCAATGTGGCTGATCATCCTCTCAGACCAGCTACTGATCGTCGCCTTGGTGAGCCGTTACCTCACCAACTAGCTAATCAGACGCGGGCCGATCTTTCGGCGATAAATCTTTCCCCGTAAGGGCTTATCCGGTATTAGCACAAGTTTCCCTGTGTTGTTCCGAACCAAAAGGTACGTTCCCACGTGTTACTCACCCGTCTGCCGCTGATGTATTGCTACATCCGCTCGACTTGCATGTGTTAAGCCTGCCGCCAGCGTTCGCTCTGAGCCAGGATCAAACTCTCAAGTTGGACTTGAAACTTCGAACCGGCTGATCACAACGTTTGACGAGGTCCCACCATATCGACCGACGCGATTCACATCGCGAACGATCATGGTGTTTCCTTATTCAAAACGTGTACCGCCGAAGTCTTTCGTCCGATCCCGATTTACGAAAACACAAGGTTTTCATGCATCGAGATCCGCAAGGACTCCGCCGTCCACGTTTCTCTTTCTTCATCTTCACTTGTCAAACAGCCCGGGACCCGAAGGCCCCACTCCCATGGCCGGGAGGTCCGCAAAACCCCGTTTCGACGGCAAATGACAACCGATTTGCATCGGCTGTTACTTCACTCATCAAAGAGAGGAGCTTCACGGGCGCGAAAACATGCCTTGGCCTGTGGGCCAATGCAGCGCCGCGCTCAGTGGGCGGGTTATAGGCCCGCCCGATTGGCCTTGTCAACGGCCCTGTCAACAAATCGTCGCATCATCCGCCGGAATTTTGCGACGCAAAGAAGCCGCTATTTTAACGGAGCAGGCGCCGCACTTGAGCCACAATCCTGCGACGTTCTGACGTATAGTTAAGCGTTGAATCGCCGGGTGCCAGAGGGGGTTGCCGGCGCTTCAAAGACAGGGACAGCGATCTCGAGCGAACGCAACTTGTCCCTGGTGGCCGTGACATATCGAGAGATCCTGACAGCGCTGTTGTTCCCGATTCCGGCCGGCTCCAAAGCCCCTGTTTCCCGGACAAGAGTGCGCCACGCCGGTCTCGTTGGTCTGCCCGTGGGAAGGCGGACCGCCGTCGAAAGGTTTTCTCGGATGCAATCGGCCAAACTTGGGGGGACTGCGGCTTGAGCCAAAGGACGTCACGCGGGGGCGGGTACGGACGTGAAGCCGGGATCATCGATCTCGGTCACGAGCCTCCGCTTTCGGTCGACGGCACCGAGGCCGCGGTGATCGATCGCCGCCGCGTCTCCGTACAATGGTTCAGCGGCACGATTCTGACTGGTCTGTGCGGCGCGGCTCTCATCGGCGGCGCCGTTTTTGCGTCGCTCGACGGCGAGATGACCTTTGCGCGGATGCCGGAGCGCGTCGAGAGCGCGCTGCGCGGCGCGTTCAGCTCGGCCGACCGCCTGGCCAGCCTGCACAAGAGCGACCGCCTGCCGCCGCCCGGCGAGTCCACCGCCGCGCGAAGCGTGGTGCGGGTCTCGACCGTCACCCGTGTCGGCAATCGCGACGTGATGCGGGTGCGGCCGTTCATCCGCATCTCCGGCAATCTGTCGATGACGACCAGCGATCTCTCGGCCAAGATTCCGCCATTCAACGCCCAGCGCATGCTCGCCGATACCGGATCGACCGCGCCGGCGAGCTCCGACGATGCCGATCCGAACGCTGCCGAGCCCGATGCCGAAGTGTCCTTTGTCACCAAAGACCTCGGCACCGTGCTGCCGAAGGCCAAGATTTCGGCGGTGGTCGCGCTCGACGAAGTGCTGATGCGGGTCAAGGACGCCGCGAACTGGCGCGGCAACGGCGGCGGCGTCCGCTACGCGCTCGCCAATGCGTCCGCCGACATGAGCGGCACGGTGAAGTCCGACATCAAGATGGCCTATGCCACCGAGGGCAACGGCGCGGCCGATCCCTATGCCGGTTTCGAGACGCGCATCGTGCCGGAGAACGTCACGATGCTGCCCAAGACCAAGGAGCAGGTCACCGGCGGCAATCCGAGCGGCGAACGCCTGCATGTGGTGAAGAAGGGCGATACCGTCACCACGATCCTGAAAGACCAGGGCGCAACACCCGAAGAGTGCAAGGCGATCGCGGCTACGCTGGGCTCCCGCGGCCGCGACGGGGGCTTAAAGGAAGGCGAGAAGCTGCGCATCCTGATGGCGCCGTCGGGCCCCGCCCCAGGCGCGCGGCTGCAGCCCTATCGCGTGATCGTTGCCAACGACACCATGGTGGAAGCGGTCGCGGCACTCTCCGACCTCGGCAAATACGTCGCCGTCGACGTCTCGAGCCTCAATACCACGACCGAGACCGCCGACAACAAGTCCGCCGATGACGACGACGATGATGACGGTTCGGGCGTGCGGCTCTACCAGAGCATCTACGAGACGGCGTTGCGCAACAAGGTGCCGATGCCGGTCATCGACGACATGATCCGCGTCTACTCCTACGACGTCGACTTCCAGCGCAAGGTGCAGCCGGGCGACTCCTTCGACGTGTTCTATGCCGGTGAGGACGAAGGCGCGACCATCACCGAACGCAACGAGGTCCTCTACGCCGCGCTGACCCTCGGCGGCGAGACCAAGAAATACTATCGCTTCCAGACCCCCGACGACGGCGTGGTCGACTACTACGACGAGACCGGCAAGAGCGCGAAGAAATTCCTGGTCCGCAAGCCCGTCAACAACGCCATCATGCGCTCGGGCTTCGGCGGCCGCCGCCATCCCATCCTCGGCTATGTCAAGATGCACACCGGCGTCGACTGGGCCACCGCCTACGGCACGCCGATCTTCGCCTCCGGCAACGGCGTGATCGAGAAGGCCGGGCTGGAAGGCGGCTACGGCAAATACATCCGCATCAAGCACAACAACGGCTATGAGACCGCCTACGGCCACATGTCGGCCTTCGCCAAGGGCATGGAAGCCGGCAAGCGCGTGCGCCAAGGCCAGGTGATCGGCTTCGTCGGCTCGACCGGCATGTCGACCGGTCCGCACGTCCACTATGAAATCCTGGTCAACGGCCGCTTCGTCGATCCCATGCGCATCAAGCTGCCGCGCGGCCGCTCGCTCGACGGCTCCGTCATGACGGGCTTCGAGAAGGAGCGCGACCGGCTCGACGGCATGATGAGCGGGCGCGCCGGCGCACGCATCTCGGATGCGAGCGGCGGCCCGCTGCAGGTCACCAACCGCTGATTGCTGCGGCAGGTCGCGAACGCGCGCTCAATCAGGTAGAGGATTCCAATCGCGGTGAGGCCGACGGAAACGGCCATCAGCGGCAGCAGCACGTCGATTGCCGCAGAAGTGCCGCGCGCCTCGGCCGATGACGTCGGTCATCTCTCTTGCTTGAGTTAGAGATTCGCCGAAAACGCAGAAGCTATCGAGCGCGGACCAAGGTTGCGCCGCTTTTGTGGGCGAACCGTCAGTCCGACAATAGACGTGCTGGCGCGCGGCTAAACGTGGTTAGCAAGCCTGCGCCATCACGAGCGGGAGGCAGCCGGCACATCTCGGACGTGCGATTCACGGCCCACCTTGCTGACAGCTCACCTCAATTCCGGCCTCCGGATTGACTCAGTTGACGGCGAGTTCGGTGTACGCACTGCACTGAGTCTCGCCGCTGTACGCGGTGCGTTCGCCGGCGTAGTTGGTGTAGTCGTCGACGCTGGTGTTACAGGTTTGGCGTCGGCGACTGTCTGGAGCAGAACGCCTTCAATGGAATGCGGAAGGCACATACTGTAGTAGGTCTGAACGGCGTAAAAGGCCGAAGACGGAGTATTGACCACGACCTTCTTGTTTACGACCGAGTTTCGAAACTCGTCTTGCAAGTCGGCGACCTTTTTCGAAACCAGGCCGGGAAACTCACTGAAAAGGTAGGTCTGAAAAACTGAATCGTTCACGATGACGGAAAGGCCGAATACCGCAGCGAGGATCGAAAGCGGCTTTTGTGAAGTGGTAGTTGCCGATACGATCCCGGCAGCTGCCGTTTGAAGTCCAGCCAAGATGCTGTCATTTCTTCCTTTCTGGCGGTTTATGCGAAACAACGTATCCATGTAGATTTCGCAATCTTGACGACCGACATTGAACCCCCATTGGGCTATGTCGGCCCACTGGTCGGGAAGCAGGCCCGGCACTCTTCCCTCGGACGTCGCATAGCCCGCGACCCCCGCGAGATAGTTCAGTACGAGGGCCTGGTTCGCTGCAACATTCGTGAACTCGGGCGCTGTAATCGCGGGGTTCGGTCCCCACCGTCCGGAGAGAGCGTCGCAGCCGCCCAAAGCGACCGTTGTCAAAACAATACCGACCGCTGTTTGCACTCTCCGCAACATCGCGCGCCCCCCAAACTCCCCATTAAGGATTGTGGCAACGACGCGCGAAGTTGTTCAATATGATTCTACATCCACCGCGATAAAACGTTAAGCGTGTCCCTTTTATACCACACAGCCTTTGCAGGTATCTCGCTTTGATTGTGCTTGTGTGCCACCGCACCATTATGTCGATACCGGCAGCCTCAAAACAAAAAGCCCTCTCCGCCGCGCGAAGAGGGCTTTCTTGTGCAAGCAGCTTCCCGATCAGTTCAACTTGCGCTTCGGGATCGGCGCGTCGAACTGCGTGATATCCGCAGTCATGGGCGCCTTACCGTTGAAGGTCAGCACGTTGCCCTTGCTCGAGATGGCAACCTTGTCGCCGTCCTTGACCTCGCCCGAGAGGATCATCTCGGCGAGCGGGTCCTGCAAGTAACGCTGGATCACGCGCTTGAGCGGACGCGCGCCATAGGCCGGGTCCCAGCCCTTGGCGGCGAGCCAGTCGCGCGCGGCCGAATCGAGGGTGAGCGCGATCTTGCGCTCCTCCAGGAGCTTCGTCAGCCGACCGAACTGGATCTCGACGATCCGGCCCATCTCGCTCTTCTGCAAGCGATGGAACAGGATGATCTCGTCGACGCGGTTGAGGAATTCGGGCCGGAAATGCGCACGCACCATGCCCATCACCTGCTCGCGCACCGCTGACGTGTCCTCGCCCTCCGGCTGGTTCACCAGGAATTCCGAACCGAGGTTCGAGGTCATGATGATCAGCGTGTTGCGGAAGTCGACGGTGCGGCCCTGACCGTCGGTAAGGCGGCCGTCGTCAAGCACCTGCAGCAGCACGTTGAAAACGTCGGGATGCGCCTTCTCGATCTCGTCGAACAGCACCACCTGGTAAGGCCGGCGCCGCACCGCTTCTGTCAGCGCGCCGCCCTCGTCATAGCCGACATAGCCCGGAGGCGCGCCGATCAGCCGCGACACCGAATGCTTCTCCATGTATTCGGACATGTCGAGGCGGACCATCGCGGTCTCGTCATTGAAGAGATATTCGGCGAGCGCCTTCGTCAGTTCGGTCTTGCCGACGCCGGTGGGGCCCAGGAACATGAACGAGCCCATCGGCCGGTGCGGATCCTGCAGCCCCGCACGCGATCGGCGCACGGCGGTCGCGACCGCACGCACGGCCTCGCTCTGGCCGACGACGCGCTTGCCGAGCTGTTCCTCCATCTTCAGGAGCTTGTCCTTTTCGCCTTCCAGCATCTTGTCGACGGGCACGCCGGTCCAGCGCGACACCACCTGCGCGATGTGGTTGGCGGTGACCGCCTCCTCCATGGTCGCGCCGGCGTTCTCGCTGGCTTCGACCTCGGCGAGCTGCTTCTCCAGCGCCGGGATCTGGCCATAGGCAAGCTCGCCCGCACGCTGGAATTCGCCGCGGCGTTGCGCATTGGCCAGTTCGACGCGCAAGGCATCGAGCTCGCCCTTGAGCTTTGCCGCGTTCGAGAGCTTGTTCTTCTCCGCGCTCCAGCGCGCAGTCAGAGCCGCCGATTTCTCCTCGAGCCCGGCAAGCTCCTTCTCGAGCGTCTTCAGCCTGCTCTTCGAGCCGGCGTCGGTTTCCTTCTTCAGCGCTTCCTGCTCGATCTTCAGGCGGATGATTTCGCGGTCGAGCGTATCGAGCTCTTCCGGCTTGGAATCGACCTGCATCTTCAGCCGCGCACCCGCCTCGTCCATCAAATCGATGGCCTTGTCGGGCAAGAAGCGGTCTGTGATGTAGCGGTTCGACAGCGTCGCGGCGGCGACCAGCGCGGAGTCCGAGATGCGCACACCGTGGTGCTGCTCGTACTTGTCCTTCAGGCCGCGCAGGATCGAGATGGTGTCCTCGACCGTCGGCTCGCCGACATAGATCGGCTGGAAGCGCCGCGCCAGCGCCGCGTCCTTCTCGACATGCTTCTGGTATTCATCGAGCGTGGTCGCGCCGATGCAATGCAGTTCACCGCGCGCCAACGCAGGCTTCAACAGGTTCGACGCATCCATCGCGCCATCGGCCTTGCCGGCGCCGATCAACGTGTGCATCTCGTCGATGAACAGGATGATGCCGCCTTCGGCAGAGGTGACTTCCTGCAGCACGGCTTTCAGCCGCTCCTCGAACTCGCCACGGTACTTCGCGCCGGCAATCAGCGCGCCCATGTCGAGCGAGAGAACTTTCTTGTCCTTGAGGCTTTCCGGCACGTCGCCATTGACGATGCGCAGCGCCAGCCCCTCGACGATCGCGGTCTTGCCGACGCCGGGCTCGCCGATCAGCACGGGATTGTTCTTGGTCCGGCGCGACAGCACCTGGATGGTGCGCCGGATTTCCTCATCGCGACCAATCACGGGATCGAGCTTGCCGTCGCGCGCCGCCTGGGTCAGGTCGCGGGCATATTTCTTCAGCGCGTCATAGGCGTTCTCGGCCGTGGCGCTGTCGGCGGTGCGGCCCTTGCGCAGCGACTCGATTGCGGCGTTGAGATTTTGCGGCGTGACGCCGCCCTTGTTCAGGATGGCGCCGGCCTCGCTGGTCTTTTCCAGCGCAAGCGCCAGCAGCAGCCGCTCGACGGTGACAAAACTGTCGCCGGCCTTGTCCGCGGCCTTCTCCGCCGCATCGAACGCGCGCGCGAGTTCCGGCGCGAGATAGACCTGGCCTGCGCCGCTGCCGGAAACCTTCGGCAACTTGTTGAGCGCCTCTTCGGTCGCTTTGAGGATGGCGCGGGAATTGCCTCCGGCGCGGTCGATCAGACCGCCGGCCAGCCCCTCGCTATCGTCCAGCAGCACTTTCAGCACATGCAATGTCGAGAACTGCTGGTGGCCCTCGCGCATCGCCAGCGATTGCGCAGACTGCACGAACCCGCGCGACCGCTCGGTGTATTTTTCAATGTTCATGTCATTCCCTCAGCCTGCCACCCAGCCCCGAAGGCACTGCAGCGGCATCTTCATTGGGTCTCCGCGGGCCGCATTGACGTTCCTCAATCGGCCGCGGTCGTCGCCTTCTTTTCAGGCTTGGCGCTGATGTGGGCATGGGCTGCCAGATTCGGAAGAGGCCCGCTCACAAATTCGTGCGTGGTGGCGTTAACGCGGGGAATCCCTTAAGAAATCGCATGTCTCCGACCGCCTCCGCCGAGATCACCGGCCTCTACCGTTACCCCGTCAAGGGCCTGACCCCTGAACCCCTGGAAGCGGTGCCACTGCGCCCCGGCGAGACCCTCCCCGCCGACCGCCGCTACGCCATCGAGAACGGGCCGAGCCCCTTTGACCCCAAGGCGCCGGCCTGGCTGCCTAAACCGCATTTCCTGATGCTGCAGCGGGACGAGTGGCTGGCTGCCTTACGCACCCATTTCGACGACACCAGCCACGTACTGACTATTCGCCGGGGCAACGAGGTGATGGCCAAGGGCGATCTCGAGACAGCCGAAGGACGGGCTGGGATCGAGCGTTTCTTCGCGACTGCCTTTGCCGGCAAGATCAAAGGCCCGCCCAAGGTGCTGACCAGCCCTGGCCACAGCTTTTCCGACGTCGCCCGCAAGGTCGTCTCCATCATCAACCTCCAAAGCCTGGCGGCGATCGAGACCATGGTCGGCTTCCCGGTCAATCCCTTGCGGTTCCGTGCCAACGTCTATGTCAAGGGCTGGCCGGCTTGGCACGAGGCAAGCCTGCTCGGCGAGACGCTCGCGATCGGCACGGCCCGCGCGCGGGTCGTCAAGCGCATCACCCGCTGCGCCGCGATCAACGTCGACCCCGATCTCGGCGTGCGCGACCTCGAGATCCCGCAAGCCCTGATGCGCCGGCTCGGCCACATCGAATGCGGCATCTATGCCGAGGTGATCGAGGGCGGCACGGTCAGCGTCGGCGACACGGTCGCAGCCGAGCAGCCGACGCTGGTGTGAAGAACGGCCCGAACGCCGTCTGGGAGGAAGTCATGGCAGCTATCTATTCGGATCTCGCCGGCCAAATCGTACTCGTCACTGGCGGCGCATCGGGCATCGGCGAAGCGATCGTGCGGCGTTTTGCCCAGCAGAAGTCCGTGGTCGTGTTTTTCGACATCAAGGTCGACGAAGGGGCCCAGCTCGCGCGCGAACTGACGAGCGAGGGTCTTCATGCCCACTTCATGAAGGTCGACCTCACCGATATCGCTGGCTTGCGGGCGGGTATCGCCGATGCGCGTAAGGCGCACGGCCCGATCAATGTCCTCGTCAACAACGCCGCCCATGACGAGCGTCATCGGACCGAGGATATGACCCCGGAATATTGGGACGACCGCATCGCCATCAACCTGAAGCATTGCTTCTTTGCGGCGCAGGCGGTGCTCCCCGACATGAAGGCCGCGAAGGCCGGCGTCATCGTCAATTTCAGCTCGATCTCGTGGATCGCGGGACAAGGCGGCATGGCCGCCTACACTGCGAGCAAGTCCGGCATGCTCGGTCTCACGCGCTCGCTCGCGCGCGACTACGGCCCCGACAACATCAGAGTCAACGCCGTCGCGCCGGGCTGGATCATGACCCAGCGTCAGATCGACAAATGGTTGACGCCGGAGGGCGAGGAGGAGCTGATGCGGCGTCAGTGTCTGAAGCGCAAGCTGGTCCCCGACGAGATCGCAAAGTTCGTGGTGTTCCTTGCGTCCGACGAAGCATCCGCCTGCACCTCGCAGCATTACGTCGTGGATGGCGGCTGGACCTGAAGGCTAGTGCCCACTTTCCGAAGTTCGTGCTCCATTGCCGCGCCACCGTTCACGAACTTCGGAAAGCCGTGGGCACTAGCAATCCATGATTCCAGTGCCGCTTTCGATGTGAAGTCCCTGAACCCGATTTCGCCGCGAGTGAGTCAGGGACTCGGCGGCACTAGTCCGCGTTCGCCCGCTCCAGCGGCACTGCGGCGACATTGGCCTGCATTCGCCCCCTGGCGGTCGCCGTGCGGCGGCTGCGCTGCGCGAGGTACTGGTCCGCGAGCACGCCGATCAGGATCACCGTCCCCATCACCGCAAAATTGAGCGAGCTCGGAATGCCGAGCAGATTGACGAGGTTTTGCAGGATCTGCAGCAATACGGTGCCGAGCACCACGCCGATGATCGAGCCCTCGCCGCCGCGCAGCGAACAGCCGCCAAGCACGGCGGCAGCGATGGCATAGAGCTCGTAGAAGGAGCCGTGCACCGCGGGCGAGATTGAACGCGTGTACATAGCGATCAGGATCGCCGAGAATGCCGTCAGACCGCCGCAGATGATGTAGGCCGAGATGACGACCCGGTTGGCGCGAATGCCGGAATAGCGCGCCGCTTCCTCGTTTTTGCCGACCGCATAGAGGTAGCGCCCGAACACGGAGCGGTGCAGCACCACCCAGGCGATTGCCGCGATGATGATCAGCGCCACCACGCTGTGTGGCAGCGGAAAACCCAACACATTTGTGCGGCCGGCAGTCAACCATTCCAGCGTCGGAAAGCTGGCGCCGAAGCCGAAGCCGGCCGTCGCATCTTCGGTGTAATAGCGCGCGGCACCGCGATAGATCAGCAATCCGCACAGCGTGACGACGAAAGGCTGGATGCGCATCCTGGTGACGAGCGTCCCATGCACCAGGCCGATCAAAAGCCCGCCGGTGATGATGATGGCGAAGGCTGCAATCCAGTTGACGTCGCGATTGACGATCAGATCGATGAACAGGACGCCGAGCAACGCGATCACCGAGCCGACCGACAGCTCGATCCCGCCGATGATGATGACGAAAGCCTCGGCAATGGAGAAAATGCCGAACATCCCGATCTGGTTGGCGGTGTTCGAGAGGTTGCCGGCCAGCAGGAAGCGCGGATTGATGAAGGCCACGACCGCGCCGACCACCAGAATCAGGACCAACAGGCTCAGGTCTTTCTTGTGCAAGGTCCCCTCGCCTCAACTGTGGCCGACGGCAAGCTGCAGCACATTGTGCTCGCTGAACTGGCCGCGATCAAGGAACCCGGAAATCGCGCCCTCGTGCATGACCGCGATACGGTCGCTGACCCCGATGACCTCCTCCATGTCGCTCGAGATCATCAGGATCGCGACGCCGGCGTCGGCGAGGTGACGCAGCATTGCGTAGATTTCCTGTTTGGCCCCGACGTCGACCCCGCGCGTCGGCTCGTCAAAGATCAGGACCTTCGGCCGCATCGACAGCCATTTGGCGAGCACGACTTTCTGTTGGTTGCCGCCGGACAATGCAATGACGGGGGTCGTCACATCAGGCGCCCTGATCTTGAGACGCTCGCGCTGGCGGTACGCGTTCTCGGCCTCGCGCACGATGTCGACCAGCCCGAAGCGCTGATAGGACTTGAGGTCCGGCAGCGAGATGTTACCTGCGATCGAGACGTCGAGTAGCAGGCCCGAGTTCTTGCGGTCCTCCGGAACGAGATAAATCCCTTGCGCGATTGCCGCGCGCGGGGTGGCGACGCGGATCGGCTTGCCATCGAGCTTAATCATGCCGGCGCGGAGCGGATCGACCCCGAAAACGGCACGGGCAAGCTCCGTTCGCCCGGAACCGACCAGCCCCGCAAGACCGAGGATCTCGCCGCGGCGAACCGACAGACTCACGGCGCGGTCCGGATAGGTGCCGGTCACGGCCTCCACGATGTCGAGCACGATATCACCGGGAGGAGCGGCAGGCGGCACGTAGAGCGACCTGAGATCGCGCCCGATCATCAGGCGGATCATCGCCGCCGGCGAAAGTTCGGCCCGTCCGAGCGCGCCGACCACCCACCCATCGCGCAACACCACGGCCCGATCGGCGCATTGCATCACCTCGTTCAGGCGGTGCGTGATGAAGATGATGCTCACGCCGTCGGCTTTGAGGCCCGCAATGACCTGCATCAGGCGGGCGGTCTCGGTGAGGGTCAGGCTGGAGGTCGGCTCGTCCATGATGACAAGGCGCGCGTCGAGCGACAGTGCCTTGATGATCTCGACAAGCTGACGCTGGGCCAGCGACAATTCGGCAAGCGGTGCAGCGGGTCCGAAATCGGCGCCCAGACGGTCGAGCAGCGGCCGCACCTGGGCGTGAAGCCGCTTGCGGTCGATGAGCTTCAGCGGCCCGCCATGCACGGGCTCGCGGCCGATATAGACGTTGCCCGCGACGTCGAGATTATCGAAGAGATTGAGCTCCTGATGGACGAAGGCAATGCCCGCCTTGATCGCGTCCGCGACCGTGAGGGACGGCCGTTCGACGCCGTCGATACGGATCAGTCCGCCACTTGGGTCCACCACACCGCCGAGGACGCGCATCAGCGTCGACTTGCCGGCGCCGTTCTCGCCGACCAGCGCCATGACTTCGCCCGGCGTCACCGACAGATCGACGTGGTCGAGCGCGACCACGCCGGGATAGGATTTGCTGATATCGACCAGTTCGAGGAACGGCTCAGACATGGCTGGCCGCGCGCCGCTGATGCCTGCTACTTCTTGAGCATCTGCTTCATCTGACCCATGAAGTCGTCAACGTTCGACTTGTCGATGACCTTGCCGGGAACAATGATGATGCCGTTCGCGGGAATACCCGATTTGTCGCCCTCGATGTACTTCGCCATCAGCTTCATGCCCTGATAGCCCCACTCGAACGGCTGCTGCACGACGGTGCCGACGATGTTGCCTTCCTTGACGCCGCCGAGCGTGATCGGATCTTCATCGAAACCGATTATCTTGATCTTGTCGAGCCTGCCTGCCTCTTTCAGCACCTCGTAAATGCGTGGTGTATTGTAGGAGTAGAAACCAACGAGGCAGCTCACATCAGGCATGGCGGCGAGAATATCTTCCACGTTGCGCTTGGCGCGGGTCTGGTCGATCTCATCGCCGCGAACATCCACCAGCTCGACCTTCGAGCCCTTGATCGTTTCCTTGACGCCCTCGATGCGCTCGCGCGCGTTGTCGGCGCCGGGGAGGCCAACGAAGCCGACGCATTTGCCGCCATTCGGCAGCGCTTTCAGCATCAACTTGCCGGCATCCTTGCCGAGATCGGTATTGGAGGAGCCGATATAGGCAACGCGCTTCGATTGCGGGGCGTCGCTGTCCGTGGTGAACAGCACGGTCTGGGAAGCGACCTTGTTGAGCAGCTCCGTCTGGTTCTTCGGGTCCACGGCACTGACCATGATGCCGGCGGCGCCGGCCGCCACGAGGTCGTCCATCATCCGCTGCTGGACCGCGGCCGTAGCCTGTTCCGGATACTTGAACTGAAGGTCGTATTTCGGCAGCTCGCCCTGCGCCTTCTTCACGCCGGCCTCGGCGATCTTCCAGAAATCGGACGCGCCGTTGACGACGAAGGCCAGCGCCTTCTTGTCTGCGGCGTTCACCGAGGCGAGTCCAAGCGCCATCATCAACGCAGCGGACATAGCAACCAATAGACGCTGCATCACAGTCCTCCCATCAGATGACTGGCCATCCGTGCGGCCAGTTCTTCATATTGTCGATATCGTTGCCGATGCTCGCGCGTAAAAAATACCAGAAACACGCTGGACGCGCAACAAACGCGGCAGCATGAATGCGACGATCGCAGGATGGGCAACGACGTGGAGCGTCGCCCACCCTGCGCCGAGACTTAGTCGGGCATCACGTAAGCATAGATCCGGCCACGCGAGATCGGCGCCTCGCGAACGCGGTTGCCGTTATTGCCGGAGATCATGATGGGATTACCGTGCGCGTCGATGCCGGTGATGATGCCGACATGGCCGCCGCCGTGCCTGCCCATCACAGCGATGGCGCCGACCTGCGGACCCGAGATGCGATGGCCGTAATGCGCGAACGAGCTCGCCATGTCGGAGCCGGTGCCGCGATGGCCGGTATGCTGCAGCACCATGTTCATGAAGCGCGCGCACCACAGGCTGCCGCGACCGGTCGGATTTCCGCCGAGATAATGGCGCGCTTCCATCACCAGGCTCGAGCCGCCGCCGGACATTGGCGCAGCGCTGGAGGCCGCGTCGGGCGCGAGATTGGAATGCATGTCGGCAAAATGCCGTAACCGCGCCACGGCAAGTTCATGCGGCACCCGTGTGGTGCGTATCACGTGGCGATAGCCGCGCAACGCATAGTGCCGCCTGACGTGCGTGGCGTCATGCCGCCTGACGTGATGGACGGCATAGTGCCGCCTGACGTATGTGGCGTAATACCGCCTGACGTGATGATGGACGGCATAGTGCGCATGGACATGGCGACTTACGCCGTGATGCGATCTTGCAAGAGCGGGAGAGGACAACGCGGCGACGGAGGCCGCACACAATGCCAGCGCGACCAGCAGCCGGCGGAACGCAGAGAACACAACCATACCAGATCCTTCACTAGGACCCCCATTCCCGCCGGCGAGGAGCGCCGGCATTCGAGGGTCGTAAAGGATCGCGGTGTGACGACAGCAAGAAACGATGTGGCGGTGCGGAAACGCTTTCAGGGTATTTCCGCGCAAGTTAAGTGGCGAAAAGAAATCATCGCTGCCGCATTGCCGCCAAGAGCATTACCTGTAATTTTGAAGGCGGCTCAGAAGAAGGAACCCGAAATGCCTCACGCCGTCGCAAGCGACAACGTCCGCCTCTATTTCGAAGAGGCGGGCAGCGGAACGCCCATTCTCTTCGTCCACGAATTTGCGGCCGACCACACCAATTGGGAACCGCAGATGCGCTACTTCTCGCGCGGCCATCGCTGCATCGCCTATTCCGCGCGTGGTTACACGCCATCGGACGTACCGGCTTCGGCCGACGGCTACACCTACAAGCACTTCTACACCGATGCGATCGCGGTGCTCGATCACCTGAAGATTCCCAGGGCGCATTTCGTCGGTCTGTCGATGGGCTCCTATTCGTCGCTGCAGGCGGCGCTGCACGCGCCGGATCGTCTGCTGTCCATGACGCTGGCCGGTGTCGGCTCAGGTTCGAGCCTGGAAACTCTCGAGACGTTCCGGAAGACCTGCCGCGAGACCGCCGAGCAGTTCGACAAGATCGGATCGGCCGAGGTCGCGAAGGTCACGCGCGAAGCGCCGGGCCGCATTCCCTTTCTGGTCAAGGACCCGCGCGGTCACGCCGATTTCTATGCGGCGCTGGCGCGGCATGATTCAAAGGGTTCGGCCAACACCATGCGAAGCTTCCAGGGCGGTCGTCCCTCGATCTACACCATGGTGGACGCGATCCGCAAAGTTCAGACACCGGCGCTGATCATCTGCGGCGACGAGGACGACGGCTGCATCGAGCCGAGCCTGTTCCTGAAGAAGCATCTCCCCGCATCAGGCCTGACTTTCTTCCCGAAAACTGGCCACGTGCTCAATCTGGAGGAGCCCACGCTGTTCAACGAGATGGTTGAGCGCTTCATCGCGCTGGCCGAGGCCGGCCGCTGGGGCCCGCGCGACCCGCGCTCATATGCGCATGCGTGACGCCGTGACGGTAGTCTCCCTCCCCCGCAAGCGGGAGAGGTAAAGCGTACTCCGGGCTAGTGCGTGCCTATTTCATCTTCTCCACGCGGCTCAGCAGGAACACGCCCTGCTCGCCGAACATGTTCCAGACCCACCACGGCAGAGTCAGCGGCACCGGCCGGCTGAACGCGTCGAGCGCGATCGCGCGCTCCATCTTGACGTTGATCTCGTCGCAAAGCTGCACGAAATCCTTGATGGTGCAGAAATGGATATTCGGCGTGTCGTACCAGGTCGCGGGAAGATTCTCCGTGCGCGGCATGTGGCCGCCGACCAGGAGCTGCAGCCGCATCTTCCAGAAGCCGAAATTCGGGAACGACACGATCGCGCGGCGGCCGATCCGCAGCAGGTTCTCCAGCACGACCCTGGGCTGCCGCGTCGCCTGCAGCGTCTGCGACAGGATGACGTAGTCGAACGCGTCGTTGGGATAGTTAACGAGGTCGGTATCGGCGTCGCCCTGCACCACCGCCAGTCCCTTGGCGACGCAGCGGTTGACACCCTCGCGCGACAGCTCGATGCCGCGACCATCGATGCCACGGCTTTCGAGTAGTTGCAGCAGATCGCCCTCGCCGCAGCCGACGTCGAGCACCTTCGAGCCGGAGGCAACCATTTCTGCGACCAGCAGATGGTCGCGGCGACCCTTGCTGGTGCGATCCGGTGCGACGCCGCCAAGCGGCAAGGTCTGGCCTTGCAGGGCCATATCAGCCGCCCAATCCCCGCGCCTTGCCGGCCGATTGCAGGAAGGCGCGCGAAATCTCGGAGAACTCGGGCACGTCGAGCAGGAATGCGTCGTGCCCTCGGTCGGTCTCGATCTCCGCGAACGAGACCCGCGCGCTCGAGGCGTTCAGCGCATGCACCAGCGCCCGCGACTCCGCGGTCGGGAACAGCCAGTCGCTGGTGAACGACACCACGCAGAACCGGGTCTTGATGCCGCGGAAGGCTTCCGCCAGCACGCCATTATGGTCGCCGGCAATGTCGAAATAATCCATCGCGCGCGTCAAATAGAGATAGCTGTTGGCGTCGAAGCGCTCGACAAAGGACGAGCCCTGGTAACGCAAATAGCTCTCGACCTGGAAATCGGCGTCGAACGAGAACGTGGGCAGCTCGCGGTCCTGCATGCGCCGGCCGAACTTGCGATGCAGCGCCGCATCCGAGAGATAGGTGATGTGCGCGGCCATCCGCGCCACCGCGAGCCCGCGATGCGGGTTGGCGCCCTGATCGGCGTAGCGTCCGCCGCGCCAGTCCGGATCGGCCATCACGGCCTGCCGGCCGAGCTCGTGGAAGGCGATGTTCTGCGCCGAGTGGCGCGTCGAGCAGGCGATCGCGAATGCCGAGAACACACGCTCCGGATAGGCCGCGGTCCATTGCAACACCTGCATGCCGCCCATCGAGCCGCCGACCACGCAGAACAGCGTCGCGATACCCAGGCGATCCAGCAGCATCGCCTGCGCGCGTACCATGTCGGGAATGGTGACGATGGGGAAATCGAGTCCCCAAGGCTTGCCGGTTAGGGGATTGGTGGAAGCGGGCCCGGTCGAGCCCATGCAACCGCCGATCACATTCGGGCAGATGATGAAATACTGGTTGGTATCGAGCGGCCGGCCGGGGCCGACCATGGTCTCCCACCAGCCGGGCTTGCCGGTCACGGGATGCGTGTTGAAGACGTGCTGGTCGCCGGTCAGCGCATGGCAGACCACGATCGCGTTGGAGCTGTTGGCATTGAGCTCGCCATAGGTCTGGTAGGCGATCTGGAACGGTGCGAGATCGACGCCGCAGTCGAGCTTCAGAGGCTGGTCCGCGCCAAAGCGCGCGACAAGCGATGTCGGATGATCGGCCTCGTGCAATCGCTCGTCGGTATGGATTGCCGGACTGGATACGGATTTCACGCTCACCATCTCGTCTCGATCCGCTTTTCGCGGACCGCTCCCGAACCACAATGTGAAACAGGCCAATAAAAAACCCGGCCTGAACTTGGGTTCGGCCGGGATCACTTGTGTCCCCGGCCTGTTTAGCGAGTTTTTTAACGTGGCTGCAAGCCGGCCGGCTCAAATGACCACGGAACGATGGAAAATTAGTCCCTTCGCCCCTTTTCGTCAAGCCGATGGCGTGGTTAACGCAGAGACCCCTCATGGTGAGGAGGCGCACTTGCGCCGTCTCGAACCATGAGGCCAAGATCGGGCCTCCTCCTTGGACGCGCGTTCCGCGCTTCCGCGGATGAGGGATAAGACTCTCCAGGTTTTCTCATGTCCAAGCCGCCCTCCCCGCCTTCGCTTGCCGAACTGCGCCAGGAAATCGACTCGATCGACGAGGACATGCATCGCCTGCTGCTGCAGCGTGGTGACATCATCGATCGCCTGATCCAGGTGAAGCAGACCCAGGAAGTGGGCTCCGCGTTCCGGCCCGCGCGCGAAGCCGACATGATGCGTCGCCTGGTCGAACGCCATCGCGGCATCCTGCCGCTCGACACCGTCGAGAGCATCTGGCGCGTCATCATCTCCACCTTCACCTATGTGCAGGCGCCATTCTCGGTGCACACCGACATCTCCATCAGCGAAGTCGCGATGCGCGACTCCGCGCGCTTCCATTTCGGCTTCACCGTGCCCTATGTGGCCCATTTCAGCGCCTCGGCCGCGGTCGAGGCGGTGGCCAAATCCAAGGGCGACCTCGCGCTGGTTTCGGCGATCTCGAGCCGTACGCCGTGGTGGCTGACGCTGGAAACCGATGGCGCGCCCAAGATCATCGCGCGCCTTCCGTTCGTCGAGCGCGCCGATCATCCGGCCGCCCTGCCGGTGTTCGTGGTCTCGCGCGTCGCCGACAGCGCGATGGTCACCGAGGTCGAGACCTGGAGCGTGCGCGTCTCGGGCTGGAATGCGGAGATCGCCCGCGCGCTGTCGCCGCTCGCCGAGATCGTCGCGGTGCCCGACACCGCTTTCGACGGCGCGGCGCTGCTGGTGTCGATTTCCGGCGCCAATCGCCTCGAGAAGATCAAGCTGGCCCTGATCCGGGCGGGGGCCTCCGTGCGCTCGGCGGCCCTCGTCGGCAGCCACGCGACGCGCTATACGGTCCCCATGCCGGCGTCCCGGCTCTAACATTCGCATCTTTTCCCCGCGAGCACCTTTGCGAAATGTTAGAGCCGCAGGACGCTGGCCAAATATAATTGTAGTGCGGTTTGGGATTTGACATTCGCTTCCTGACTCGCGGAGAACACGGGCGAATGTCAAATCCACCGCACTACCGGGATGCCCAAGTAGCCGCCCGCCACGCCGGAGTTGAAAATGAACCGCCCCGTGCCGAATCCCGGCATTCTCGACATTGCGCCCTACACGCCCGGCAAGAGCCCGGTGCCGGAGCCGGGCCGCAAGGTGTTCAAGCTGTCGGCCAACGAGACGCCGTTTGGGCCCTCGCCCAAGGCCAAGGACGCCTACAGCCGCGCCGTCGCCCATCTCGAGGATTATCCGGAAGGCACCTCGCGGGTGCTGCGCGAAGCGATCGGCCGCACCTTCGGGCTCGATCCCGACCGCATCATCTGCGGCGCCGGCTCCGACGAAATTCTCAACCTGCTTGCGCACGCCTACCTGAAACAGGGTGACGAGGCGATCTCCACCGCGCACGGTTTTCTGGTCTACCCGATCGCCACCATGGCGAACGGCGCGAAGAACGTCGTTGTGCCGGAAACGGACTTTACCGCGAACGTCGATGCGATCCTGAAAGCCGTGACGCCGCGCACCAAAATCGTCTGGCTCGCCAATCCCAACAATCCGACCGGAACCTACCTGCCGTTCGACGAGGTCAAGCGGCTGCGTGCGGGCCTGCCAGGCGAAGTTCTGCTGGTGCTGGACGCGGCCTATTCCGACTATGTCTCGCGCAACGACTACGAGCTCGGCATCGAGCTGGTCGCGACATCCGACAACACGGTCATGACCCACACTTTCTCCAAGATCCACGGCCTCGCGGCCTTGCGGATCGGCTGGATGTTCGGCCCCGCGCATATCGTGGACGCGGTCAACCGCATCCGCGGCCCCTTCAACGTCTCCACGCCCGCGATGCTGGCCGCGGTCGCGGCGATCGAGGACACGGCGCATCAGCAGATGTCGAAGGTACACACCGAGACATGGCGCAACTGGCTCACCGAAGAGATCGGAAAGCTCGGGCTGAAGGTGACGCCGAGCGTGGCGAACTTCGTGCTGATCCACTTCCCGATCACGAAGGGCAAGACCTCGGATGAAGCCGACGCCTATCTGACCAGGCGCGGCCTCGTGCTGCGCGGGCTGAAGAACTACAATCTGCCGCATGCGCTGCGCATGACCATCGGCACCGAGGAGGCCAACCGCCTCGTGGTCGATGGGCTCCGTGACTTCATGGCCGGCAAGTGACGACTGACCCGCGATTCAACAAGATCGCGCTGATCGGCTTCGGCCTGATCGGCGGCTCGATCGCGCGCGCCGCCCGCGCGCACGGCCTTGCGAAGCAGATCGTCACCACCGCGCGTTCGGAGAAGAGCCGGGCGCGGGTCAGGGAGCTCGGTATCGTCGATGCGGTGGTGGAGACCAACGTGGAAGCGGTCAAGGACGCCGACCTTGTCATCCTCGGCATTCCCGTCGGCGCCTGCGGACCGGTCGCACAGGAGATCGGTTCTCACCTCGCGCCGGGCGCGATCGTCTCCGACGTCGGCTCGGTCAAGGGCGCCGTGGTCAAGGACATGGCGCCGCATCTGCCGGCGACCGCGCATTTCGTGCCGGCGCATCCCGTCGCCGGCACCGAGCATTCCGGTCCCGACTCCGGCTTCGCCGAGCTCTTCATCAACCGCTGGTGCATCCTGACGCCGCCCGAAGGCACCGATGCGGCCGCGACCGAGAAACTGCGCGCGTTCTGGGCCGCGCTCGGCGCCAAGGTCGAGATCATGACGCCGGATCATCATGATCTCGTGCTGGCAATCACCAGCCATTTGCCGCATCTGATCGCCTATACGATCGTCGGAACCGCCGACGAGCTTCAACAGGTGACCTCGTCGGAAGTGATCAAATTCTCCGCCGGCGGTTTTCGCGATTTCACGCGCATCGCGGCGTCGGACCCGACCATGTGGCGCGACGTGTTCCTCAACAACAAGGACGCCGTGCTGGAAATGCTCGGGACCTTCAACGAGGATCTGTCGAAATTGACCCGGGCGATCCGCCGCGGCGACGGCGAGGCGCTGTTCGAGCATTTTACCCGCACCCGCGCCATTCGCCGCGGCATTGTCGAGACCGGCCAGGATTCCGCCGCACCGGACTTCGGCCGACCGCATGCCAACCTTGCCAAGCGGCCGGACTGAAGCCTTCCATCAGCGACGCTTCATCGCCCGGTGCGGCCGCACCATCATATGCGTCGCGGCAACGTCGCTCTCGCGCATTGCGGCAAACGCATTTGACGGCGCCGGGTTGCCGGCATGGAGAATGTCGGCGTCCGGATGATAGAACGCCGCGGCGCCGGGCTCCTGCACGGCCTCCTGCGCCGAAACCGGTGCCGCGACAAACGCCGCAACAACGAAAGCCGCACCAAGTAATTTAAGGCTGGTCATGATCTTCTCCTGTCATCGGGATGCCGTGATGCGCATGCCGTTCGAAATACACGACTGACAGCTAGGCATCGGCATTCCCGGATGCCCATCACGCTTCGGCGAGTGGAGCGTGAGATCGTGCCCTTACGACAATTTCAGAACAATGGCGGCGTCTGGGCGACCTTGATCGGCCCGAGGAAGACCGCGCCGTCGACGAAGCGCAGCGGAAAGGCGCGCGCCTTCTTGCCTTCGAGCTCGGCTTCCTTGCCGAGCGCGTTGATCCCGGCGGCGACGCCGGCATTCGCATTCTGCTTCACCACCTTGCCGAGCCCGGGAATGGCGCGATCGAGCGCGCCGAACAGATTGTTGAGGTCCTGCGACTTCACGCCCGGCGCGACCTTGTCGAGGGTCGCCTGCGGCACGCCTTCGTCGAGCATCTTCTCGATGCCGAGTGCGGGAATGATGCGTTCGACGCCCGCGACCGTCATCTGCAATTCGCCTTCGAGGCGCCCCGCGGGACTGAGGCCCAGCGTGCCCGCGGCGACCGCGACCAGATCGCCCTGCTGGACGCGCGACTGCACGATCTCGACATGGCCTCCGGCCGCCTGAATTTCGCGGAAGCGCACCGGCCAGGGTTTTGGCGTGAGATCCTTCAACCCGCTCACCAGCGCGCGCACATCCGCATCGAAGGGATCTGCGAGCAGCGGATGCAGGCCGCGGATCATGCCCTTGTTGATCTCAAGCACGCTTTCGATCACGGGCGCATTCTTCGGTGATCCCTCGGCAAGGCGGCCGTGCAATTCAACGTGACCGGCTTCGGCCAGCGGCACCTGCATCGATCCATCGACCCGTGCCAGTGTGGGTGCATCGAACACGATCGACGCGCGCTGCGGAACGTCGGGCAGGCCGAACACGCTGGCGCGGCCGAGCTTCCAGCTGGCGGCGAAACTCTGCCCGTTTTGATCGGTGATCGCAGCCGGCCCGCTGAATTCGGCAATGACGTGCTTGGGGTCATAGACCTGCGCGACAACCAGGATCTGGTCAAGCTTCGCCGTGAACTTGTTCGCGGCCTGCGCCGTCTGCGAGGCGAGCGTCACGCTCGCACCATCACAGGACACTTCGAGGCGGAACGGAAAGCCCGCGACCGAGCGTTTGGCGCAATCATAGATGCGGCCGCTCTTGGCCTCGTGGGCGCGCCAGGCATCGGCTTGCACGTCGACCTGCGAGGCGGCAAAGAACCAGAAGGCGGTCCATGCGATCGCTGCGATCAACAGCAGGACGGGAGCAGCGAACAGCCCCCAGCGCGAACGCCGTCGCGACGTAGTGATAGCCATGGTCATCCCCGCCCCTTTGACCACCAATTTGGGCAATAAAGCGGTCATCGCGATCCCGATCAAGTTAACGCATTTTCATGGAACGGCGATTCTGCTACCGAAACGCTTGCAATGGCGGCATTGACCCTCTCCGACGACGATTTCTCCAACGGCGACCTCTGGGTGTTCGGCTATGGTTCGCTGATGTGGCGGCCGGGCTTCGAATTCATCGAGCGCGTGCCGGCGCGGCTGATCGGCGAGCATCGCGCGCTGTGCGTCTATTCCTTCGTGCATCGCGGCACGCCGGAGAAGCCGGGCCTCGTGCTCGGGCTGGACCGCGGCGGCGCCTGCCGCGGCGTCGCGTTCCGTGTAGCCGCCGAGAAGCGCGCCGCGACGGTCGCCTATTTGCGCGCGCGCGAGCAGGTCACCTCGGTCTATCGCGAGGTGAAGCGCTCGGTGTGGCTGGAGGACGACGCGCGGCGGCGCGTCGGCGCGCTCGCTTACGTGGTCGACCGCGGCCATGTGCAATATGCCGGCCGGCTGTCGCTTGCCGAGCAGCTGCGTCATGTGCTGCAGGGCCACGGTCAGTCCGGCAACAACCGGGATTACGTACTCTCCACCGTGAAGGCGATCGAGGCGGCCGGTTTTCGCGATGCGCCGCTGCATCAGCTCGCGCTGATGCTGCATGACGCGCATCCGCAGCACGCGGCGGTGTAGCGCAATCTCCGTCGTCGTCCCCGCGAACTCAGCGGACCCATAATCACAGCCATCGGTTTTGCGACGACTCGTCGTTTCAACTTTGCACACGACATCGCTCTGTGGTTGTGGGTCCGGGTCGCGCTACACTTGCCCGGGACGACAGCGGAAAACATGCGTCCTCGTTCCCGCGACACGATTCGTGCCCGAAACTTTGCATCGACGTTGTCCCTCTCAACAAAGAGGGCGCGGGGAATGCCGGGCGCTGGCCGCACCCGCGGCGACTTCGAGGGAGCGGCTGACGTTCTTCGACCGCTCTTGCAAGCATCGAAGGATATCACTTCGGAAGGCGATCGCGTCGACGCAATGATTCTGAATACATATGGCGGCGTGCTCCAACGCTTGGATAAATTTCAGGAGGCTGCAGACGCGCTAGCAAAATCTGGCGATATAGAGGAACGCCTTGGCAACGAACGCGGACAGGCGATGGTTCTCAACAGCCTGGGCAGCGTCCTGCAACGCTTGGGCAAATTTCAAGAGGCCGCAGACGTGCTGGAGCGCAGCCACGATCTGCTGACCAAACAGGGAGACGAACGCGGACAGGCGATGGTTCTCAACAGCCTGGGCGGCGTCCTGCAGCGCTTGGGCAAGTTTCAGGAGGCCGCAAACGTGCTGGAACGAAGCCATGATCTGCTGACCAAACAGGGAGACGAACGCGGACAGGCCATGGTTCTCAACAGCCTGGGCGGCGTCCTGCAGCGCTTGGGCAAGTTTCAGGACGCGGCAGACGCGCTGGAGCGTTCAAAGACGATCGCCGAGCAGATGGGGGACGAGCTCAGCCTCGCGATGAGGCTCAACAGTCTCGGAGGCGTCCTGCAACGCTTGGGAAAACTTCAGGAGGCTGCAGACGCGCTGGAGCGCGCAAAGGAGATAGCGGAGCAGTTGGATAACCAAGTGACGCTTGCGATGGTCCTCAATAGTCTCGGCGGCGTCCTGCAGCGCCTAGGCAAATTTCAGGACGCGGCAGACGCGCTGGAGCGTGCAAAGGAGATAGCGGAGCGAATGGATAATCAAGTGACGCTCGCGATGGTTCTCAACAGCCTGGGCGGCGTCCTGCAGCGCCTGGGCAAGTTTCAGGAGGCCGCAGACACGCTGCACCGCAGTCACGATCTGCTAACCAAACAGGGAGACGAGCGCAGCCTTGCGATGGTTCTCAACAGCCTGGGCGGCGTCCTGCAGCGCTTGGGCAAGTTTCAGGAGGCCGCAGATACGCTGCACCGCAGTCACGATCTATTAGCCCAGATGAGAGACGAACGCGGACAGGCGATGGTTCTCAACAGTCTTGGCGGGGTGTTGCAACGCTTGGGACGTACGCAGGAGGCCAACCGCGCTTTCTCCTCAAGTATCGCCATCGGAGCCAAGCTCAAGGATGGCGGGCATCTTGCGAAAGTTCATACGGCATTTGGCAAGGCACTCGTAACACGAGGCGACATCGACGCGGGAGTCGAACAGTTGCGTCAGGGCTTCGAATTTGACGAAGGCAAGAGGAACAAGAAGGGCATTGAAATCGTCGCTCCCCTCTTGATCAATACGCTAAGAAAACAAGGTAAACGTGAGGAAGCCGCCGAATTTCTCAAACGCGCCACGGCGATTGCGCCCAACGAAAAATCGATCGAGCGTCTTTTCACAGAGCATGAACCATCTCTACCTGCTCCGAGCTCCCGCTTGACTGGAAAGATCAAACGTCTCCTGGAGCCAATGGGACAGTCCCGCTACGGTTTTTTGGTCTCTGATGTCGACGGCGGAGACATCTACTTTTCGGAGCGGCAGATCGGAACAGACGTGTTCTCCGCTTTGTCGGTCGGCTTAGCGATCGAGGCAGACGTTACTCAAGCGCCCGATGGCCGGCGTCAAGCGCGAGCAATCCGCCCTTTGACGCATTAGAAATATCGGTGGCGAGAACCTTGCGGACCAAACCTGCAGTAGTCATCCGCGCCACCCTCAATGAATCTCCGGCTCCGGAATTCCTTCCGCTCCCTCCAGGAAATCGAAATCGCAGCCCTCATTGGCCTGCCGCGTGTGTTCGGCGAACATCTTGTAATATCCGCGCGGGTAGTCGCGCGGCGGGGGCTTGTATTCCTTGATGCGTTCGGTGATCTCGGCATCACCAAGCGCGACATGGATCGAGCGCTTCGGCACATCGACGGTGATCATGTCGCCGGTGCGCACGGCTGCGAGCGGTCCGCCGACCAGCGATTCCGGCGCGACATGCAGGACGCAGGCGCCGTAGCTGGTGCCGCTCATGCGCGCGTCGGAAATGCGCAGCATGTCGCGCACGCCCTGCTTCAGCAGCTTCTTCGGGATCGGCAGCATGCCCCATTCCGGCATCCCCGGCCCTCCCCTCGGCCCGGCGTTCCGTAGCACCATGACGTGATCGGCCGTCACATCGAGCTCCGGGTCGTTCACGGCCTTGCTCATCTCGTCGTAGCTGTCGAACACGATTGCCGGACCGGTATGGGTGAGCAGCCGCGGATCGGCCGCGGGCGGCTTGATCACGCAGCCGTCGGGCGCAAGATTTCCGTAGAGGATCGCGGTGCCGCCTGAGGCCGCGATCGGATCGTTCAGCGGCCGGATCACGTCGTCATTGTAGACCTGGGCGTCGCCGATGCCTTCTCCGATCGTCTTGCCCGACACGGTCGCGGCATCGAGATGCAGCATGGATTTGAGGCGGGAGAAGAACGCGCGCGTGCCGCCCGCGATGTGAAGGTCCTCCATCAGCCACTCGCCCGAGGGCCGCAGGTTGAGGATGACAGGCACGCGGGAAGCAAATTCGTCGAAATCCTTCAGGTCGATCTGCACGCCGGCGCGGCGCGCCATCGCCACCAGATGCACCATCGCGTTGGTCGAGCCCGCCATCGCGCTGTGCACCACCAGCGCGTTCTCCACCGATTTGCGCGTGATGAAGTCGCGCGGTTTCAGGTCCTCCCAGACCATCTCGACGATCCGCCGGCCGCAGATCGAGGCCATCCGCGGATGCGCTGAATTGCCGGCCGGAATCGACGCGGCCCCGGGCATCGTGAAGCCAAGGGCTTCGGCGATCGTCGTCATGGTCGAGGCCGTCCCCATCGTCATGCAGGTGCCGGCCGAGCGCGCGATGCCCGCCTCCATGTCGTTCCACTGCTCTTCGCTGATGTTGCCGGCTTCCTTCTCGGCCCAATATTTCCAGACGTCCGATCCGGAGCCCAGGATGTTGCCGCCGAAATGGCCGCGCATCATCGGACCGGCCGGCATGAAGATCGCCGGGAGATTCATCGAGATCGCGCCCATGATCGTCGCGGGCGTGGTCTTGTCGCAGCCGCCCATCAGAACCGCACCGTCGATCGGATGCTGACGCAGCAGCTCCTCGGTCTCCATCGCGAGAAAATTGCGGTAGAGCATGCTGGTCGGTTTGACGAACTGCTCGGACAGCGACATCGCCGGAAGCTCGACCGGGAATCCTCCCGCCTGCCAGATGCCGCGCTTGATATCCGCGACGCGCTCGGGAAAGTGGCTGTGACACTGGGCGAGGTCGCTCCAGGTGTTGATGATTCCGATCACCGGCTTGCCGAGAAAGTCTTCGCGGGCGTAACCCATTTGCAGGGCGCGCGAACGATGGCCGAACGAGCGCAGGTCGGTTGCACTGAACCAGCGCTGGCTGCGCAAATCTTGCAGTTTCTTTTTTAGCATTGTGTGACCTCGACTATAACTTTGGCATCCTGATACGAGAGCTCTCTGCGGCCCCGGTCAGCTCGACTCTTTCAGCACGATCCGTTTGATCTCGCCGACGATCACCAGATAGCTGAACGCCGCCACCACCGCGTTGGCGCCCACGAACACCAGCGCGCCGTTGAACGAGCCGGTGTTCTGGATGATGTATCCGATGATGATCGGCGTCGAGATCGACGACAGATTGCCGAACATGTTGAACAGCCCGCCGCTGAGCCCGGCGATCTGCTTCGGTACGGTGTCGGAGACCACCGCCCAGCCGAGCGCGCCGACCCCCTTGCCGAAGAAAGCCAGCGCCATGACGGCGACGACGACCCAGTGCGCATCGACATAGTTGCAGATGATCATGCAGGTCGAGAGCAGCATGCCGACCACGATCGGCGTCTTGCGCGACGCTGTGAGCGAGAAGCCCTTTCGCAGCATGGCATCCGACCAGATGCCGCCGAGCACGCCGCCGGCAAAGCCGCAAATCGCCGGGACCGACGCGACGAACCCCGCATTGAGGATCGACATGCCGCGCTGCTGGACGAGATATACCGGGAACCAGGTGATAAAGAAGTAGGTCAGGGCGTTGATGCAATATTGCGCGAGATAGATGCCGATCATCATGCGGTCGCCGACCAGCTGCCGGATGTGGCCCCACTCGATCGGCTTGTTGCCGGAATCGACGCGCGCCGTGCCCTTCGGCGGGTCCATGTTGACCAGCGCGCCGCCCTGCTCGATGTAATCGAGCTCCGCGCGTCCGAGCAACGGATGCTGGTTCGGCGCATGGACAATCATCAGCCAGACCATCGAGACGATGATCCCGACGAGGCCCATGAAGTAGAACACGTATGGCCAGCCGAGTGCGGTCGTGATCCAACCCATGATCGGCGCGAACAACACTGTCGCGAAATACTGGGCGGAGTTGAAGATCGCGGAAGCGGTCCCTCGCTCATTGGCGGGGAACCAGGCCGCGACGACACGCGCATTGGCGGGAAACGACGGCGACTCGGCGAAGCCGACGAGGAAGCGCAGCGCAAACAGCGCATAGAAGGCGAGCGTCGCGGCCATCAGGCCGACCGCGCCCTGCATCAGCGTGAACAACGACCAGGTGAAGATGCTGACGAAATAGATGGCTTTCGAGCCGAACCGGTCGAGCAGCCATCCACCCGGGATCTGGCCGATCACATACGACCAGCCGAACGCCGAAAAGACGAAACCCATCTGGACCGGACTGAGGCCGAGGTCCTTCGACAGGACCGGGCCGGCAATGGCGATGGTCGCGCGGTCCGCGTAGTTGACGATCGTCACCGCGAACAGCATCGCCACGATCGAGTAGCGCAAATGACCGATCCTGGTCCCGGCGATGTCGCCTGCTGCCGTCATGCGCGCCTCCCTGGCATCGTGATCTCAGCCTCTTCGGACCTTTATTTGTTTTTTGGGCTTGGCGGCGCTAGCGACCCTGCTGCTTCCGCCATGCCGCAAAATCCGTCTTAGTCTTTTCGGCGGTCGGCGGATAGAGGCCGAGAATGGAGCGTCCCTTGTTCACCTCTTCGAGCACGAAATCCTCGAACGCCGTCATCTCGGTGCATTCGTCGGCGAGTTCGTCAGCGAGGTGCGCGGGGATCACGACGACGCCGTCATGATCGCCGACGATGATGTCGCCGGGCCAGACCGGCGCGTCGCCGCACCCGATCGGCACGTTGGATTCGACAGCCTGGTGCAACGTCAAATTGGTCGGGGCCGAGGGCCGGTGATGAAACGCCGGCATGCCGAGCTGGGCGATGTCGTGCGAATTGCGGAAGCCGCCATCGGTCACGACACCGGCGACACCGCGCTGCATCAGCCGCGCCACCAGGATTCCGCCGGCGGAGGCCGCCCGCGCGTCCTTGCGGCTGTCGATCACGAACACCGCGCCGGCGGGACACTCCTCGATCGCCGCGCGCTGCGGATGCTTGCGATCCTGAAAGACCTCGATCTTGTTGAGGTCTTCGCGCGCCGGAATGTAACGCAGGGTGAACGCTTCGCCGACCATCGGCAACGCGGCCGGATTGAGCGGATGGACGTCCTGGATCATCTGGCGATGCAGGCCGCGCTTGAACAGTGCGGTGGTGAGCGTCGCCGTGCTGATCTTCCTGAGCTTGTCGCGCGTCTGCGGACTGAGCTTGCCCATCGTCGCCTCCCCAATGATTTTATGGCCGCATGTCATATCGCCTCCTCCCGAAAAGCAAGGTGGAAGCGCTGCGCACGGACGGCATTGTTCCTTCAACCCGTTGAAGGCGAACGCTCAAAGGACCTTGCCTGCCGACAGCGGTAAGCGCGTGTGGATACCAGGCACGTTATTCGCCCTTCGGTGGAATCCCGCCGAACAATCGCCGCTGTTCCTCTTGCGCCACCGCGACGATACGATTGGTCGCCTGCTCGATCGTGCGCTCGACGCGCGGGAGGAACTCGTCGCGCTTCAACCCCGGCGGAATCGGATCGAGGAACTCGACCACCAGCGTACCGGGATAGCGCATGAAGGTGCGGCGCGGCCAGAACAGGCCGCTGTTGAGCGCAACTGGCAGGCAGGGCACGTCGCATTCGCTGTAGATCATGCCGACACCGCCCTTGTATTGCGGCGGCGCGCCGGGCGCGGTCCGCGTGCCCTCCGGGAAGATCACGAACTGACGCCCATGCCTGACCTCGGCGGCGGCGCGCCGCATCACCTCAAGCAGCGCGCGGCGGCCGGAGCTGCGGTCGATCGCCACCATGCCGGTCTTGATCAGATACTGGCCGAACAGCGGAATGAAATTCAGCTGGCGCTTCACCACGAAGAACGGCGCCTCGAAGAAGCGCAGCAGCGCGAGGGTCTCCCACATCGACTGGTGCTTGGAGGCGACGATCAGCGGCCCCTTCGGAATCTTCTCGACGCCGCGAAACTCGACCCTGATGTTGCAGACGACGCGCATCAGAAAGATTGCGGTCTTCGCCCACCAGCTCGCGACCCGCAGCACCGCGGCGCGCGGCATCAGGAAAGTCGGCAGCGCGAGGAGCGCCCAAAACACGAAGGCCGCATAGAACAGGACGTTGAAGATCAGCGAACGCAGGAAGATGACGGGCATCGACATTCTGGAGAGCTAATTGGCTTGCGCGGTGGCGGGGCGGCGCGGCGGCAGCGAGCCGGTCGGCTGGTCGGCCGGTTCGAACAGGGTCGGATCGACGCCGAAACCTTCGAGGCGCACCCGCAGCGCGGCGGCGATATATTTTACATATTCCGACAGCGCCAGGCGGAAGGTCGCGCCGCTCGACCACCACGGCTCGTCACGCCACTTGTCGCCGACGACGGAGAACGGCACCAGCGTGATATCAGGCATCGCATGCGACAGCTCCACGATGGCGCGCGGCATGTGATAGTTCGAGGTCACCACCACCAGCGACTTGAAGCCGCGCTCCTTCGCCCAACGCTTGGTCTCCAGCGCGTTGCTGCGGGTGTTGACCGCGGAGTGGTCGAGATCGACGCAGCAGTGGAACAGCCCCTGGCCTTCCTGAACCGAGCGCGAGATGTCGGCCGCCGCAATGGTCGGGTGCACGCCCGAGATCAACAACCGCTTGCCGTAGCCGGCGGCGAGCAGCTCCATCGCGTCTGACACCCGCGAGGAGCCGCCGGTCAGCACCACGATGCCGTCCGCCTTGCGCTCCGGCTGCACCTCGGTCGAGCGCAGGTTGAACAGGAAGCCGACGAAGCCCGCGACCATCACGGCGGCCACGGCGGCAACCGCGGCCAATGCGAGCCGCAGCGGGCTGCGCGTTGCAGGCGCAGCCGCATTCGGCGATCGATCGTCGGACTGCGTGGTCATATCCGGCTTGGAGACCCCTTCCCGTCTCGATTTTAGAAGGTTTTGCGGAGACGGGGAACCCGCCGATTCCCCGGACTCTTTCGTTTTGGGCATGATCTCATCGGAAAACCGCTTCACACCCCGCATCAAGTGCGGGGCAGGCTTTTTCCGGATCATGCCGCATCATTCGATGTCGTCCAGGGTGGCAAACAGCGTGCGGCGCGAGGCCCAGGCGGTGATGGCGGCGATCATCACCGCCTGCACCGCCAGCACCAGATAGCCGGACGGGCGCAGCGAAAAGGTGCCGAGCAGGGCCGCGAACTGGTCGCCGACCGGCGTACCCGAGAACCAGGTGGCGATCGACTCGGAGAAGCCGAACAACAGCATCGCCGCGCCGCCGCCGATCACGCCGCCTTCCAGCCCGAGCAGCAGGAAGTGGCGGAAGAAGCGGTCGGCGATGAAGCGGTCGCCGGCGCCGACGAAGTGCAGCACCTCGACGATCGGCCGGTTGGCCGCCATCGCGCCGCGGGTCGCAAACGACACCGAGATGATGGTGGCGACGATGACGAGCGCAAGGATCCCGATCCCGGCCGCCACCGTGGCGCCGGTCATCGAGCGCATCCGCTCGATCCAGGCGCGGTGATCGTCGACGCTCGCGGTCGGCGCCACCTGCGCAATCCGCGCGCGTAAAGCGCCCAGATCGAGGGCGGTGCCGGGCGCGACGCGGGCCACGATCACGCGCGGCACCGGCAATTCGTCGAGCGACAGCCCGCTGCCGAGCCAGGGCTCCAGCAGCTTGCCGGACTCTTCTTTGGTGAAAGGCCGGATGTCGACGATGCCGGACTGGATGCGCATCGCAGTCACGACGGCAGCGACATCGGCGTCGATGTCACGGGCGGCCTTTGGGCGAACCTGGATGGTGATTTCGCTGGCGACGTCCGACTGCCATTCCGCGGCGGACGCGCTGACCAGCAGCACGGCGCCAGTGGTGATCGAGGCGAGGAAGGTCATGATCGCGACCACCGCTACCAGCGCGCGCCCGGAAATGGAGGCCCGCGGGACGATCGGCGAGGAAATGCGGGCGCGCGCCGGCACCTGCGGGCGCTCATGCCCGAGGTCCACCAGCGGCGTGGGCTCGTCGGTCCTACTCATAGATGTGCAGCCGTCCCTGATGCAGCACCAGACGGCGCGCGTCGTACTGGTCCATCAGCGTGATATCGTGGGTCGCGATGATGACCGCGGTGCCCGACTTGTTGAGCTCGATGAACAGGCGCAGCAGCCGGCGGCCGAGTGTCGGATCGACATTGCCGGTCGGCTCGTCCGCGAGCAGGAGTTGCGGGCGCGAGATCACGGCGCGCGCGATCGCGGCGCGCTGCTTCTCGCCGCCGGACAGGATCGGCGGCAGCGCGTCCATGCGCTCGCCGAGGCCGACCCAGCGCAGGAGATCGATCACCTCCTTGCGGTAGCTCGACTCGTCCTTGCCCATGACGCGGAACGGCAGCGCCACGTTCTCATAGGTCGTCATGTGGTCGAGCAGGCGGAAATCCTGCAGCACGATGCCGATCCGCCTGCGCAAATTGGCGATGTCGTCCTTGCCGAGCAGCGAGATGTCCTGGCCGAACAGATTGACCAGGCCGCGGGTCGGCCGCAGCGACAGGAACAGCAGTTTCAGCAGCGAGGTTTTGCCGGCGCCGGACGGCCCGGTCAGGAACTGAAACGAATGGGCGGGAATCAGGAAATTGAGGTCGCGCAGAATCTCCGGCCCGAGGCCGTAACGCAGTCCGACATTTTCGAACCGAACCAAGCTTCAGCTCCGTTCCGGAAACCAGATATTCCGGCCACACGGATACTCGCAACAACCCGTTTTTGCGTCCGTTATGGTTTCCGATTCGTTAACGGTCGCCTTGTAGCATCTCGCACAGCTAACCCGAATTGCAGCGGCATAATGGAGAAGGGCTCCATGCACATCGTTTGCCCCCATTGTACTACGTCCTACGCGATCAAGCTGGAAACCCTGGGCGAAGCCGGGCGCACGGTGCGCTGCTCCCGCTGCAAGGAGGTCTGGCTGGCGCGGCCCGAGGAGGCCATCGAAGCGGTCGCGGCCGAGCCCGTCATGGCCGAGGCCAGCCGCCTGCCCGAGCGCCGCGAGGCCGACCTCACCCAATGGAACAGGGTCGAGGCCGACGAGACCCCCGTCGTCGACAGCCCGTCGATTGCCGGCGATTTTCCGGGCGATCGGGGCGGCAACACCGCGGCCGATTGGGCTGCCATGGCCAATGATGAGGCGGATAGCGCACCCGGCAAGGCGGGTTGGTTCGGCAGGCGGCAGGCCGCGCGCGGCGCACGCGGAAAATCGATTGCCAATCTGACGACCGCGGCTGCGGCGATGGGCGCGCTGGTGGTGGCGCTGTTCGTCTGGCGCGCCGATGTGGTGCGGCTCTTGCCGCAGACCGCCACCTTCTACAAGCTGGTTGGTCTCGAGGTGAACCTGCGCGGGCTCTTGTTCAAGGACGTCAAGGTCACGACCGAAACCGTCGAAGGCAAACCGGTGCTGGTTATCGAGGGCGTGATTGTCGGCGAGAGCAAGAAGCCGGTCGACCTGCCGCGGCTGCGCTTCTCCGTGCGCGACGCGCAAGGCGCCGAAATCTACGCCTGGAACACGGTGCTGGAGCAGACCCGGCTGAAGCCCGGTGACCACGCCTTCTTCAAGTCGCGGCTCGCCTCGCCGCCGGCCGAGGGGCGTTCGATCGATGTGCGCTTCTTCAACAAGCGCGACATCGCCGGCGGCAGTGTATAGTGCCCGCGGCGTCAAAGGCGCCGGCGTGAAATCGAATCCGGGATTTGAATGGCGCGCGTCCTGATCGCTGACGACGAAGAATCCATGCGCATGCTGGTCGCGCGCGCGATCGGCATGGACGGCCATAGCATCGTCACCGCGCAGGACGGCGCCGAGGCACTCGAAATCCTGACAAGAGAGGACGGCGCGTTCGATCTGCTGCTGTCAGACATCCAGATGCCCGTCATGGACGGCATCGCGCTGGCGCTGGCGGCGGCGCGCGATTTTCCGGAACTGACGATCCTCTTGATGACCGGCTTTGCCGACCAGCGCGAGCGCGCGTCCAACCTCAACGCCATCGCGCATGACGTGATCACCAAGCCGTTTTCGGTCGCCGACATCCGCGCCGCGGTGGCGGACGCGTTGGGGGCGAGGAAGAGGTAGCGTCGTCGTTCAGAGGAGCGTAGCGAGTTCCTCTTCACCTCTCCCGGCCTGCGGGGAGAGGTCGAAACCGGAGCGCAGCGGAGGTTTCGGGTGAGAGGGAGTTGACGCGAGCCGTATCGGCGGAAAGTGCACGAACGGCCCCTCACCCGCATCGCTTCGCGATGCGACCTCTCCCCGCAAAGCGGGGAGAGGTGAAGAAGAGACCTCAATAATCCTTCAGCAGCCGCTCGATGTAATCGAGCTCGATCTGCGGCCGCGAGGGATCGGACAGGCGGCGGCGCAGCTCTTCGAGAATGCGGCGCACGCGCTGCACGTCCATCTCGCCCGGGATCATTTTCGACAGCTCGTCACCCCATTCGCGGCCACGCAGCGGACGTCCCAGCGGATCGGTGCCGTTGGAACCGGCCTGCTGGCGGCCCATGCGGTCGCCGGGACCGTCGCCGGCCTGATCGCCGTCACCCTGCTGCATCGCGTCCGCCAGGCTCTGCGCGCCCTTGCGTAGTGCCTCCAGCGCCTTGCCCTGCGAATCGACGGCGGCGTCGGCATTGCCTTCGCCGAGCCGGCTGCCGGCATCGCCCATCGCGCCGTCGGCTTCCGCAAGACCGTCCTCGCCATCGCCCTGATCGGCGCCGGGCTGGCCCTGATCCCCCTTCTGGCCGGGCCCGAGGCCGCGCTTGGCAAGCTCGTCCTGCAGCTTCTTCAGGCGGTCGCGCAGGCCCTGCTGGTCCTGCTGCAGATCGCCCATGCCCTGGTCGCCCTGCCGGCCGCGCTGACGATCGCGCCGCGAATCCTGGCCCTGCTTGTAGGTCTTGTCGCGCAACTGCTGCTGCTTGCGGATCATGTCGCCGAGCTCGTTGAGCGCCTGCTCCATGTCGTTGTCGCCGCCCTGCCCGGGCTGCGCCATCTGCAAATTCTCCAGCATCTGCTGCAATTGATCGAGCAATTGCCGCGCGCCTTCCTTGTCGCCCTGGCGCGACAGCCGCTCCATCCGCTCCAGCATGTTGTTGAGATCCTGCTGGCGCAGGAATTTGGTGTTGGGATCAAGGGGCCGCGCGAGGGCTTGCGGATTGTTGCGGAATTGCTCGGCGAGCTGGCGCATGTAGTTGTCCATCGCCGCGCGCAGATCCTGCATCAGCTTCTTGATTTCTTCGTCGCTGGCGCCGCGCTCCAGCGCCTGCTTCAGCGCGTCCTGCGCCGCGCGCAGCGCCTTGTCGACGTCGCTGATGTTGCCGTCCTCGATGGTGACGGCGAGCGCCCACAGGCTTGCCACCACCTCGCGCAGCTCGTCGTCGCTGCGCGCGGCTTCCAGCTGCCGCGTCAGGTTATAAAGGCCGAGATAGTGTCCGGCCTCGCCCGCCATGAACAGCTCGGGCGCGATCAGGAGCGCATCCAGCCCGATGAAGACGTCCGAGTTCTTGTTGGCGTCGAGCGCGAGGATGCGCCGCTGCTCGATCAAGGCACGCGCGAGCGGCTTGGTGAAGAGACGCTCGGGCAAGCGCATGTTGAACGGTTCGCTCGTACCCTCATTGCCGGCCTCGTCCTTGGCGGTCAGCGTCAGCGTGACGTCGGCGCCGGCATAGGGATCCTCGCTCAAATCCTTCACCGTCTGGCCGACGCCGTTGCGGGTGCGCGCATTCGGCAGCACCAGCGCAAAGGACGGTGGCGTGTACAGCGGCCGCGTCGCGGCAGCGCCCTCGCCGGCGCGGGCGGCGAAATGCGCCTGCGCTTCGGTGACGCCGTAATCGTCCTCGATCTTGTAGGCCATCTGCAGCGAGCCGCGCGCCTGCCGCTCCGGGTCCTTGGCGAGCGCGATGGTCGGCGGGCGATCTGGAATCGCGGTGAACTTCCATTGCGGCTGCCCGGAGGGCGCGCGCACATGCACGGTGCCGTCGCTTGCAATCGTGAAGTGCTTCTCGTTGGTGCCCTTCGGCGCCTGCTCGCTCGGCGTCACCTCGCTGATGCCGCCGCCCGCGACGACATCGAGCGTGCCGCCGGAGGAGCGCACGATCAGGGTCGAATTGGCAGGAACCGAGAGCGGACCCGACAGCGGCAGTGCGGCTTCCTTGTTCGCGGCCGACAGGATGATCGGAGGTTTCGCCGTATAGAGCGGCGGATTGATCCAGGCATCGACGCGGATGTTGGCGGGCGCCAGCATGCCGTTCCAGTCGAACGCCGCACTGAGGCGCAACGCTCGCTCGTCGCCGGCAGCGAAATATGCCGCGACCAGCAGCACGCCGACCAGTGCGCGCAGCGCCCAGGGATCGAAGAGCCGGAGTTTTGGCGACGGCAGCCCGGCGCGGATGCGCTTGAGCGAGGCCAGCGTGCGCTCGCGCTGCGCCTGCCACAGCGCCTGCGCGAAGGGGTCTTGCGAGGTTAGCGTATCCGTCAACGCGGTCGCGGGCCGATGCCGGATGCCGGAGCCATGGTCGAGCCGGCTCAAACCCTGCTCGCGGCTCGGCCAACGGAAGCGCAGTGCCGGCCACAGCGCAGCAACCGCAGCGGCGACGAACAAGACGATCCCGATCGCGCGCCCGAGGAATGGCAGCGACAGCCAGAGGCCTGCCCACGACACCACCAGGAACAGGCCGATGACGGTCAGGAGCCGCGCCAGGATCGGCCAGCCGCGCTCCCATGCGATCGCATATCTGGCGCGGCCCAGCGCCTGCGCCAGCTTGAGCCGCGCCAGCGCGTCGGGTCCGATCGGGTCAGGTGTGTCGCCGTTCAACAAACTCTCCGCCTTTACCGGCAAATCACCCTAGCACAATGGCGCCGATGAGGCATCCGTCAGGCCACGGTATCCCGCCGTTTCCTGCATAACACGAGTGCGTGACTAAGCGATCCCAAGCCCGTAAGTTTCACCCGCCAAAACCCAAAAGAGGAAGCGTCATGGACCAGAAAATGCACGACAAGGGGCTCGCAGTCCGCAAGGCGGTGCTGGGCGAAGCCTATGTCAACAATGCGCTGAAAAACGTCGACGAATTCAACAAGCCGTTCCAGGATCTGCTCAACGAATATTGCTGGGGCTCGGTGTGGGGCCGCGACGAGTTGCCGCGCAAGACCCGCAGCATGCTCAACATCGCTATGATCTCGATCCTCAACCGCCCGCACGAGCTGCGCGCGCATCTGCGCGGCGCGCTCACCAACGGCGTCACCCGCGACGAAATCCGCGAGATCCTGATGCAGGTCGCGATCTATGGCGGCGTGCCGGCGGCTGTCGACAGTTTCCGCATCGCGCGCGAATTCTTTGCCGAGATCGACAAGGCGGCGTAACGCACACAACATTTTGCTCGTAGCCCGGGTGAGCGAAGCGACACCCGGGGTCCCGCATGTCGCTACGCTCATGCGGGCTACACGCTAGGTCGCTTCGCTCGCAATGACGAGCGGGAGGAAACTTCATGGACATCGGATTCATCGGTCTCGGCAGAATGGGCGCTCCCATGGCGCGTCGCCTGATCGAGGCAAAGCATTCGCTCACCGTGTTCGATACGCAAAAGGCGGCGGTCGACCGGCTGGTGGCGCTCGGCGCACAAGCCGCATCATCGCCGAAAGACGTCGCCGACCGCGTCGAGACGGTCATGGTCAGCCTGCCGTCGCTGCAGGTCACGCTCGAGGTCGCGACCGGCAAGGACGGCGTGATCGAAGGCAGGAAGGTCAAACGCCTCCTCGATCTCTCCACCACCGGCTCGCAGATGGCGGTGCGGATTCACGACCTGCTCGCCAAGCACAACATCGTGCAGCTCGACAGTCCCGTCTCCGGCGGGATCTCCGGCGCCGAGAAGGGCACGCTGGCGGTGATGGTGTCGGGACCGAAGGACCACTACGAGGCGGTCAAGCCGGCCATTGAAGCGATCGGCAAGCCGTTCTTCATCTCGACCAAACCGGGTGCAGGCCAGACCATGAAGCTCGCCAACAATTTCCTCTCCGCAACCGCGATGGTGGCGACCTCGGAGGCCGTGGCGATGGGCGTGAAGTCCGGCCTCGATCCGAAGGTGATGATCGAGGTGATCAATTCCGGCTCGGGCATGAACACCGCGAGCCGCGACAAGTTTCCGCGCTCGGTGCTGCCGCGCAGTTTCGACTTCGGCTTCACCACGGCGATGATGGTGAAGGACGTCAAGCTCGCGGTCGAGGAGATGCGCTCGCTCGGCATGTCGATGGAAGTTGCAGAGGCGGTTGGACGGCTCTGGGAGGCCGTGATCAAGGATCAGGGCCCGGAGTCCGATTTTACCTCCGCGATGAAGACTGTCGAGAAAGCGGCGGGTATTGTGGTGGGCGGACAGCGCGGCGGCGCGACGGGGAAGTAATCGCGCAAATAAATTTCATCTGTCGTCCCGGACAAGCGAGGCGAAGCCGAGCGCGATCCGGGACCCATAACCACGGGATAGAGTGCTTCAAACAGCTAGAGCCACAGCGCGTCGCAATGACATCTGCCTGTGGTTATGGGTCCCCGCGTTCGCGGGGACGACAGTCTTGTTGTTGAACCGCTGATGCTTCAGCCGTTAACTCACAACCACGGCGCCGGCTTGTCCATCGCGATCAACGCGTCGACATCGACGCGCGGGCGGACCACCGCATACCGGTTGTCCTTGACCAGCACTTCCGGCACCAGTGCGCGTGTGTTGTAGGTGCCGGACTGCACCGCGCCATAGGCGCCGGCGGTCATGATGGCGATGAGGTCGCCATCCCCGAGCGCGGGCATCGTACGATCGAGCGCGAGATAGTCACCGGACTCGCAGACCGGCCCAACCACGTCGGCGGTGATGGTTGCCGCAGCTGCAGCCGCCTGCCGCACCGGCAGGATGTCGTGATGGGCTTCGTACAGGGTCGGGCGGATCAAATCGTTCATCGCGGCATCGATGATGACGAAGTTCTTGCCGTCGCCGTGCTTCACATGGATCACGCGGGCCACCAGGATGCCGGCATTGCCGACGATCAGCCGGCCCGGCTCGAACATCAGCGTGCAGCCGAGATTGTGGGTGACGCGCTTGACCATGGCGGCATAGGCATCCGGCGCGGGCGGGGCCTCGCGATCCCTGTAATAGGGAATGCCGAGCCCGCCGCCGAAATCGATATGCGAGATGGCGTGGCCGTCGGCGCGCAGCACGTGCACGAAGTCCGCCAGGATGCGATAGGCGATCTCAAGACGGTCGAGATCGGTGATCTGGCTGCCGATGTGCATGTCGACGCCGGTGATCTTCAGTCCAGGCAGCTTTGCGGCGCGCGCGTAGACGGCGCGTGCATGCGCGATCGGGATGCCGAACTTGTTCTCGGACTTGCCGGTCGAGATCTTGGCATGGGTGCCGGCATCAACGTCGGGATTGACGCGCACGGAGATGCGCGCGGTCTTGCCCGCCTCCACTGCGAGGCGCGACAGCAGCTCCAGCTCGTATTCGGATTCGATGTTGATGCAGAGGATGTCGGCGGCCAAGGCGGCGCGCAATTCGGGCTCCGTCTTGCCGACGCCGGAAAACAGGATCTTGCCTGCGGGAAAACCGGCGGCGAGCGCGCGCTTCAACTCCCCGCCGGAGACGACATCCGCGCCGGCACCAAGCTTCGCCAGCGTGCGCAGCACCGACTGGTTGGAGTTCGCCTTCATGGCGTAGCACACCAGCGCCTTCTCGCCGGCAAAGGCTTCGGTGAAGACGCGGTAATGCCGCTCCAGGGTCGCGGTCGAATAGCAATAGAAGGGCGTGCCGACCGCTGCCGCGAGATCGGACAGGTTGACGGCCTCGGCGTGCAGCACGCCGTTGCGATAGTCGAAATGGTTCATGAAACTTACTTACCCAAAAGCGGGTCGAGAACGAAGGACCTCTTGTCGCCTCTGGGTGCGACCGGCCCAGTCTCGGTGCCGTAAGTCGAATTGAACACGTTCGGTTTTGCGGCGTTCTCGGCCTCGGTATCGGTCGCCGCAGGCGCCGACGCCCTGGGCGCGTTCGGCCCACTCGAGGTCGGCGGGTCGAGCGGCCCCTTGCGCCCGCAAGCTCCGAGCGTCAGCGCAGCCACGCTCAAAAGGACGATGGCCCACCCCGATGCGGTCGGGCGAAACTCACTGATCACGTCGATATCCCCAAATCGGCCGCACCATACAAAGATTGCGGTGCGGTGGCGAGGGCGAGAGAGCCATGAGATTGCAGCGAAATTGGTGCAGAAAGCCCTACTTTCGCTGTTTTTCAAGCCGCTTCGCCCAGGCCTTCGCCTGCGCCAGCACGTTCCTCGGCGCAGTGCCGCCGAAGCTGGTGCGGCTCTTCACGGACGCCTCGACCGACAGCACTTTCAGCGCGTCGGCCGTGATCTTCGGCTCAATCTCCTGCATCGCCTTCAACGGCAGCTCGTGCAGGGCCACGCCGTCCCTGGCGGCGCGCGCGACGACGCGCCCGGTGACATGGTGGGCGTCGCGGAACGGCATCTTCAGCGTCCGCACCAGCCAGTCGGCGAGATCGGTCGCGGTGGCGTAGCCGTCGCCGGCAGCCGCCTTCATCCGCGCCTCGTCGGGCACGAGGTCGAGCACCATTCCGGTCATGGCGCGGATCGCAAGCGACAGCGCGGCGAAGGCCTCCATCGCGCCTTGCTTGTCCTCCTGCATGTCCTTTTGGTAGGCGAGCGGCAGGCCCTTCATCACGATCAGAAGCCCGGTCAGCGCACCGATAATGCGGCCGGTCTTGGCGCGCACCAGTTCCGCCGCGTCCGGGTTGCGCTTCTGCGGCATGATCGACGAGCCGGTGGTGAATTTGTCGCTGAGCCTGACGAGGCCGACCAACGGCGAGGTCCACAGCACGATCTCCTCGGCAAAGCGCGACAGATGCATCGCGCAGATCGAGGCCGCCGCCAGCGTTTCCAGCACGAAGTCGCGGTCGGAGACGGCATCGAGCGAATTGGCCATCGGCCGGTCGAAACCGAGCGCCTTCGCGGTCGCATTGCGATCGATCGGAAACGAGGTGCCGGCCAGCGCGGCGGCTCCCAGCGGCGACTCGTTGAGCCGCTTGCGCGCATCGGCAAAGCGGCCGCGGTCGCGCGCGGCCATCTCGACATAGGCGAGCAGATGGTGGCCGAAGGTCACCGGCTGCGCGGTCTGCAGATGGGTGAAGCCGGGCATCACGGTCGCGGCATGCTCGGTCGCCCGCGCGACCAGCGCTTGCTGGAACGCTGATAGCGCCGCATCGGTCTCATCGATGGTGTCGCGGACATAGAGCTTGAAATCGGTTGCGACCTGGTCGTTGCGCGAGCGTGCGGTGTGCAGCCTGCCCGCGGCGGGCCCGATCAACTCGCCGAGCCGGCTCTCGACATTCATATGGATGTCCTCGAGCGCGCGCTTGAAATCGAAGCTGCCGTTGCCGATCTCTGACAAAATCGTGTCTAGACCCTTCCCGATATTTTTTGCATCAGAGGCCGTGATGATGCCTTGCGCCGCGAGCATGTCGGCGTGGGCGCGGGATGCGGCAATGTCCTGGGCATAGAGGTGCCGATCGACGTCGATGGAGACGTTGATGTCCTCCATGATCGCGTCGGGGCGCTCGGAAAACCTGCCGCCCCACATCTTGTTGCTCATGACCTTGCCCGTAACTTGGCCCGTGACTTGCCGCCCGGTCCGTTGGTAACACAGGGCACTGCATAGCCGTATCTGGACCGGAATGACAAACGATATGCCCGAACAACCCACCGCGCACGCCGCCGTGATGCGCCGGATTCCGATCGCGGTCGCGGCCGTGCTGATCGGCGGCATCGCCGGATATGCCGGGATTTACGGGCTCGGCGGTCTCAAGGGGACCGGCGGCGATCCGACCTGCCGCGCCGCGGTCGACACCGCCAAACGCATCGCGCCGCTCGCCCATGGCGAGGTTGCGGCGCTGACCATGGCGTCGAAGCCGTTGAAGCTGCCCGACCTCGCGTTCGAGGACGCCGACGGCAAGCCGAAGAAGCTATCGGACTGGCAGGGCAAGACCGTGCTGGTGAACCTGTGGGCGACCTGGTGCGTGCCCTGCCGCAAGGAGATGCCCGCGCTGGACCGGCTGCAGACCAAACTGAAGGGGCCGAATTTCGAGGTGGTGGCTGTTAACATCGACACCCGCGATCCCGAGAAGCCGAAGAATTTCCTGAAAGACGCCAACCTCACCAATCTGGGCTATTTCACTGACCAGAAAGCCAAGGTTTTTCAGGATCTTAAATCGATAGGCCGGGCGCTGGGCATGCCCACTTCGGTGCTGGTCGATGGCAAGGGCTGCGAGATAGCGACCATCGCAGGCCCCGCGGAGTGGGACAGCGACGATGCGGTGAACCTGATCCGGGCGGCGGTGCAGCCGCAGGCGGCGGGGGATTAGGAAGATGCATTTTCCGCGCTCTGGCAACTAGTGGCCACGCACATAAAGTGCGAGTTCGTGCAGGAACTGCACGACAAACCCCACGAAAAGAAGGGTTACCCCGACAAGGTATGCGCGGTGCTCCGTGTTCAAGTCTTCCAGTTGAACTCGTTGCAATTGGACGTGGATTACGCTGGCGGCTTTTTGGGTGTTGGGATCGTCACTCCTGATTATGGCAGTGTTTATTATTTGCTTGCGCAAGTCGACGGTGCGCCACGTTGCCAACACCAAAACGAAAGCACCGACGAATCCCAGCGCGGCCGAAAGCATCGCTGTCAGGCCCGATTCGAAGTATGCGAGAAATAGATGCATCATCGGACAAATGGAACGGTCACCGTCATCTGCAGGTCGTTCCCTGAATTTATCATTTTTGCCCCGTCTTGAATCCCCGTCCCCTTGACATAGACGTGGACGTCATTCGCACCCGCAATCTTCATGCCCGCAGCTTTGAGAGTGCAGTATGTCGCATGCGCGACATCCGTCGTGAGCGCATCGATTGTCCCCGCATTGATGACGAGGTCGTTCGCTCCGACAGTGATGCCGCCTCCCGCGCTAACCTGCGCCGGTGTCCCCCATTTCGGGGCCGCTTGCGCTATCTGCTCAGCAATTTTAACAAAGCCCATGGCAACGACGTCGTACAGGCCCCCAGGCGACGCGGCTCCGTATCCAAACTCGATCTTCTGGCCGCACTCATGCGCAAAACGCGCCAACGTCTTCAGGTTTGGCGCATCACGCAATGTACCACTTTCCAATTGTGAAACACGCGAAGCAGAAATCCCGAGGCGCTTTGCCAGCGCCTCCTGAGTCAGCCCTGCCTCCTCGCGCATCTTTTGCAGTGTATCGCCGACCTTACGAACCAATTCAATTTCTGCAGTCGCCAGGTCGAAGTCAGGATTCTTTTGCCGCAGATCGTTGATAACGTTAGCTACATTGGTGTTAGTCATGTCGAGTTCCTCTTGCACTTCGATCAAGTGCGTCAGCAAGAAGCCCCTCGTGGGATTCCACAGCGCCGGAATAATCGTCGACGAGTTTCAGCAGCACTATCGTGCGATTGTCCGATTGGATCTGAACTGCGGCCCAGATTGCATTCCATCCGTTCGCATCGGATGGACCCGCAAAAGTGAACACAGAAACATCTGCTGTTTTGACCCATCGCTTTCGTTCCTGCCTGAAACCATCGCGCTCGGCCTTGTCGATCAGCGTCAGAAGATCGGCAAACCCGCGCACTTGATTTGTCTCAAGCGTGCCGTTGCTTGTCTTCGTGACAATCTCGTCGAATTCGGCCTTCGACGAGATCCGACCTAGCGATATGTACCTCACGCTTCTGCTCCAATTTATGAGCCATAGCTAAGGTTGTCAAGCTATAGCTAAATATAAGGTGCAATGCAGCAAAGCATTGTAAAATATGATATTCTCTCAAAGGTAGAATACCTGCCGTCCCTGCAGCCATAAATTTATTAGGCCGCTCAAGTATTGTCTATGCATTCTCATTTGCGCCATGACATGGATGGATCGAGTCCCGGCCCCGGCGCTCCGACGCCGATGAGACCGAGCGAAAGTCGGCATGGCCAAGAGGGGAAGCCGCGAAGCGCGTACAATTGCGGACAGTTTTCGTTCCGCGATGATCCAAAATGACGTGGTTTGGATCAGACCGCCTTCACGCAAGCTGATTGAGATTGCCGCCGATGCCGTCGCCAACATTGGCGAGCGACAGGCTCTGCTGGGCCGAACCGAGCAAGGTGAGAACCGACGATTTCTCGCTGTCGAGATTCTGTTTGGTCACGGCGGTCGCAACCTGCTGCTGAGCCGCCCCCGCCTGAGCCGCCAGAATGGCGCTCACAAGACTCATATCCATACGCTTAATCCCGTATCCCAACGCCGACCCTAGGCGGGAACGGTTAACGATGCGTAGCTGATTAGCGCTTGCGGCGATGTCCGACCGGCTCCATGCCGGAGGCCGTGATCGCCGCCGCGGCTTCTTCGGAGACGAGGAAATCGATCAGCCGCCGGCCCTGTTCGGGATTGCTGCTTGTATTGACGATCGCCGCCGTGAACATCTGGATCAGCTGCACCTCGTCGGGAAGCGCACCGACCGGCTCGATGCCGGCCTGATCGACGAGCTCGCTCACCGGACCCAGCGCCAGATCCGCTTCACCGGACGCCAGCAGCGCGGTCGACTCCGTGCCCCGCGCCATTACCCGAAACGTCACCTTGTCGGCGATCCCGAGCCGCGGAAACACCTCGTCCTTCAAAAAGATGCCGCTGGTGCTGGCGGGAATCGCGACCAGACGCGCGCTGATCACGGCGCGCTTGAACGCATCGACGCTGCCGAGATCGGGCTTCGGTTGTCCCTGACGCACGGCCGCACCGAGCGGCACCGTCGCCAGCTCCGCATTCGAGCCGGCGGTTATGCGGCCCATCGCGATCAGCTCGTCGAGGCCTTCCCTCGACATGATGACGACGTCGAGGTCGCTACCTGCCTCGAGCTGGTGCTTGATGGTCTTCGGGCCCGTGCCCTGCGACGCCCCCGACAGCGTGGTCACGGCGATGCCCGTGGCGCGCTCGAAGTCCGGCAGCACCTTGTGGTAGGCGAGCGAGAAGCCGCCGGAAATGATAACTGTAAGTTTCGGCGTCAACCTCTGGTCACCGCGTCGGGACCGGCTTGGCGCCGCGATAATCGTAGAAGCCGCGCTGGGTTTTTCTGCCGAGCCAGCCCGCCTCGACATATTTCACCAGCAACGGACACGGCCGGTACTTGGAGTTGGCCAGGCCTTCATGCAGAACCTGCATGATCGAGAGACACGTATCCAAGCCGATGAAATCGGCGAGCTCCAGCGGTCCCATCGGATGATGCGCGCCGAGCTTCATCGCCGCGTCGATCGCCTCGACATTGCCGACGCCCTCATAGAGCGTGTAGATCGCCTCGTTGATCATCGGCAGCAGGATGCGGTTGACGATGAAGGCAGGAAAGTCTTCGGACACCGCGACCTGCTTGCCGAGCTTGCCGACGAATTCCTTGGCGGCATCGAAGGTGGAATTGTCGGTGGCGATGCCGCGGATCAGTTCGACCAGTTCCATCAGCGGCACCGGATTCATGAAGTGAATGCCGATGAAGCGCTCGGGACGGTCGGTGGTCGAGGCAAGACGGGTGATCGAGATCGACGAGGTGTTGGAGGCGACGATGGCCTCGGGTTTGAGGATCGCGCAGAGATCGTGGAAGATCTTGCGCTTGACCTCTTCCTTCTCGACCGCGCTCTCGATCACGAGATCGCAGTCGGCAAGCCCGTCCATGGTCTCGGCGAGCGAGATGTGCTTGAGCGCCTGCGCCTTGGCCTCCTCGGTGATGGCCTTCTTGGAAACCTGCCGTGACAGGTTGCCGTTGATGGTCGCCATGCCCGATTTCAGCCGGTCGGCGGCGACGTCGTTGAGCACCACGTCGAAACCCGCCAGCGCCGCAACATGCGCAATCCCGTTGCCCATCTGGCCCGAGCCGATCACGCCGATCTTCTTGATCATTGCCATCCTGTCATCCACCGCGAGCCGCGCGCATATCGCGCCGACTTAACGCCCCTATATTAAAAACACCGGCCGGAGATGATCCCTCCGGGCCGGTGCATTGCCTTACTTGCCGAGCTTGCCGAGTTCCGACGTGAGTTCCGGAACCGCCTGGTAGAGATCCGCGACCAGGCCGTAATCCGCAACCTGGAAGATCGGCGCATCCTCATCCTTGTTGATCGCGACGATCACCTTGGAGTCCTTCATGCCGGCGAGATGCTGGATCGCTCCGGAAATCCCGATCGCGACATAGAGCTCCGGCGCCACCACCTTGCCGGTCTGTCCGACCTGCCAGTCGTTCGGCGCGTAGCCGGCGTCGACCGCGGCGCGCGAGGCGCCGACACCTGCGCCGAGCTTGTCGGCGAGCGGCTCGATATATTTGGCGAAATTCTCGCGGCTCTGCATGGCGCGTCCGCCCGAGACGATGATCCTCGCCGACGTCAGCTCGGGACGATCGCTCTTCGCCACTTCCTCGCCGACGAATGTGGAGAGGCCGGGATCGGCCGCGGACGCCGCGTTCTCGACCGGCGCGCTGCCGCCGTCGCCGGTGGCCTGGAAGGTCGAGGTACGCACGGTGATAACCTTCTTGGCGTCCTTCGACTTCACGGTCTGGATCGCGTTGCCGGCATAGATCGGCCGCTCGAAAGTGTCGGGCGCGATCACCTTGATGATCTCGGAGACCTGCATGACGTCGAGCAGGGCTGCGACGCGCGGCATCACGTTCTTGAAGCGCGAGGTCGCGGGCGCGACGAAAGCGTCATAGTTCGGCGCCAGCGCCACGATCAGAGCGGCCAAGGGCTCGGCCAGATCGTGCTCGTAGGCCGCGCCTTCGGCGAGCAGCACTTTCTTGACGTCCTTCAACTTGCTCGCGGCTTCGGCCGCAGCCTTGGTGCCCTCACCCCCGCCGGCGACCAGCACATGCACGTCGCCGCCGAGCTGGCTTGCGGCCGTCAGCGCCTTGTTGGTCACGTCCTTGAGGGTTTCGTGGTCGTGTTCGGCAATCAACAATGTCGTCATGTCAGAGAACCCCGGCTTCGTTCTTCAGCTTCGACACCAGCTCGGCAACGTCCTTGACCTTGACGCCGCCCTTGCGGCCCGGAGGTTCCGATGTCTTGAGGATTTCGAGATGCGGCGCGAGATCGACGCCATAGTCGGCGGCGGTCTTGTCCGCGATCGGCTTCTTCTTCGCCTTCATGATGTTGGGCAGCGACGCGTAGCGCGGCTCGTTGAGGCGAAGATCGGTCGTGACGATCGCCGGTCCCTTCAGCCTGACCGTCTGCAGGCCGCCGTCGACCTCGCGCGTCACCTTGAAATCGGAGCCGTCGACCTCGAGCTTGGAGGCGAAGGTCGCCTGCGACCAGCCGAGCAGCGCGGCCAGCATCTGGCCGGTCTGGTTTGAATCGTCGTCGATCGCCTGCTTGCCGAGGATGATCAGCCCCGGCTGCTCTTCGTCGGCAATCTTCTTGAGGATCTTCGCCACCGCCAGCGGTTCGACATTGCCGTCGGCCTTGACCAGGATGCCGCGGTCAGCACCCATCGCAAGACCGGTGCGGATCGTCTCGGAGGCCTGCGCCGGCCCGATCGACACCACGACGACCTCGGTCGCCTTGCCCGCTTCCCTGAGCCGAAGCGCCTCCTCGACGGCGATTTCATCGAAGGGATTCATCGACATCTTGACATTGGCGAGCTCGACGCCGGTTCCATCGCTCTTGACGCGAACCTTGACGTTGTAATCGACCACCCGCTTGACCGGCACCAGAACCTTCATGATCCTCTTTCGCTTGAATTTTGGGGCTTGAATAGCTGGCGCGGAACCTAAAGCGCCGGCCCAGCCCGGTCAACGCGCCAGCGAGCCAAAAAGTCGGCCTCGCGAGCCAAACATACCGTTCCCGCCTACCGGTTCTGGCCGGGGACCCAGAGCACGTCGCCCGCGCCATTATTGTTGGCGGTCCTAGAGGCCACAAACAGGAAATCCGACAGCCGGTTCAGGTACTGTATCGCGGCGTCGCTGACGGGCTCGTCGGGCTTGCCCGCGAGTTCCACCAGCATGCGTTCCGCGCGGCGGCAGATGGTGCGTGCCAGATGAAGGTAGGCGGCGGCAGGCGTGCCGCCCGGCAGCACAAAGGAGGTCAGCGGCGCGAGCGTCTCATTGAGCTTGTCGATGTCGCGTTCCAGCCGCTCGACCTGGCTTGCGAGCACGCGCAGCCGCTCCGCCTTTCCTTCGCGCTCGGGCACCGCAAGGTCGGCGCCGAGATCGAACAGGTCGTTCTGGATCATGCCCAGCATGGTGTCGAGCTCGCGTGCATCGGAAAGATGCAGCCGCACCACGCCGATCGCGGCATTGGTCTCGTCGACGGTGCCGTAGGCCGCGACGCGCAGATCGTATTTCGGACGCCGCTCGCCAGAGCCGAGCGCGGTGGTGCCGTCATCGCCGGTGCGGGTGTAGATGCGATTGAGCACGACCATGACGGTCTCCTGTCCCTTGCACGACTCTTTCCCCTCATCCTGAGGAGCGGCGCAAGCCGCGCCTCGAAGGATGAAGGCCACCGATCGGGCCTCATGGTTCGAGACGCGTCGCAAGTGCGACGCTCCTCACCATGAGGGTCCTGGAACTAACGCCCCATCGCCCAGACCGCGAGCATGGTGATGCAGATCGCAATGAACTGCAGCAGCACGCGGAGCCGCATCAGCTTCTGCGAGGTGTTGGGCGATCCACCTTTCATCATGTTGATGAGGCCGAGCAGCAGCACGAACGCGACCGCGCCGACCGCGATCGGCAGTATGATCTTGCCTAGAACGAAATCCATCCGAGTTACTTAACACCGTGCACAGCCCGCCGCCATCGGTGCTTTCAGGGCATTTTTCCAGTAATATCAGTCCTTAATCCGGCTCACGAGGGCCGGTGACCCAAGGTGTCCCGTGAAGGTCGTTCGCTACGTCTACAACATCGTGATGGATGCGTTTTACACCTTCCTGGCCGATGACGGCTGGGCGATCGCCAGCCACATCGCGCTGTCGACGCTAATGGCGCTGTTCCCGTTCCTGATCGTGCTGACCTCGCTCGCCGGTTTCTTCTTCGGCTCCAAGGAACTGGCCGACCAGGCGGCCTCGCTGTTCCTGCAGACCTGGCCGACTCAGGTCGCGGACGCGCTGTCGAGCGAAGTCCACGACGTCCTGACCACCACGCGCGGCGATATCCTCACGATCGGCGCAGTGCTCGCGGTGTACTTCGCCTCCAACGGCGTCGAGGCGCTGCGGGTCGCGCTCAACCGCGCCTATGCCGTGGCGGAGCCCCGGCGCTGGTACTGGCTGCGGCTGGAATCGATCGGCTACACGCTGCTCGCGGCCTTCTCCTCGCTCGCCATGGCGTTCCTGATCGTGCTCGGGCCGCTGATCATCGAGGCGGTCCGGCGCCATCTTCCGATGGAAGTCGAGAGCAACGAGCAGGTACTCAACCTGTCGCGCTACGGCATCACCATCACCGCGTTGATCGCCGCGCTGTTCATCCTGCACGCCTGGCTGCCGGCGGGCCGCCGCAGCTTCCTGCAGATCCTGCCCGGCATCGTCTTCACCATGGTGGCCTCGTTGGTGTCGGGCATCGTGTTCGGACAATATCTCGCGCGCTTCGCCAACAACTACGTCACCATGTATGCGGGGCTGGCCTCCGTCATCATCGCGCTGGTGTTCCTGTACTTCATCGCCGCGATCTTCGTGTTCGGCGGCGAGCTCAATGCGGCGATCATCAAGTCGCAGGTGCAGCGCGACGAACAGCTGCAAGCAGCGCCGTCGCCAGAGCCCGTGGAGACACAGGCTTGAGCAGGAAGGCGTCGGCGCCGGCGGCACGCGAGGCCGCCTCGTCGTCGTCGCGGCCGGACACGCCGATGATGGGAATACGCCCGGACGGCGCTTCAAGCGCGCGGATGCGCCTGATGGCCTCGATGCCGTCGATACCCGGCAGCACCATGTCCATCAGCACGGCGTCGAAGCCGCCTTGCGCGATGCGCTCGGCGGCGGCCTCGCCGCGGCCGATGAACTCGGCCTGATGGCCGAGCTCGCCCAGGATCGTGTTGAGAACGACACGGCCGAACGGATTGTCCTCGACGCCGAGCACGCGCAACGGGGGGATCGCCATCGCCGTCAGCACCTCATCGGTTTCCCCGGCATGCGTTCCGTTGGCGCTTGCCAGCGTCACCGTGAGCGTGAAGGTGGTACCGCCGCCACGGCGGGATGCGGCCTTGATGTCGCCACCCATGCCACGTGCCACCTGCTTGACCGAGGACAGGCCTAACCCCGCGCCGCCGAAGCGCGAGGCGACCCTGACATTGGCCTGCGAGAACGGCCGGAACAGCCGCTTGATCTCCTTCAAACTCACGCCGATGCCGCTGTCGGAAATCGCAAAGGCGACGCCGACCCTGCCTTTCCTGGCGCGCGCAGGCGCGGCTTGAAGCGAGACAAGCCCCGCTTCCGTGAACTTCACGGCATTGTCGATCAGGTTCTCCAGCGCCGCCCGCAGCCGGATGGGATCGCCGACGACCAGCGCCGGCAATTGATCTGATATCGCGACCTCGGCCTGCAATCCCTTGGCCGCTGCGCGGCCGGCAAGCGAATCGCCCGCGCTACGTGCGAGCGCGCGCAGATCGAACAGATCCTCGCGGCTCGCACTGCCCCCGTGGCGATCCTTCGCGGCATCGACGAACAAGGTCGCAAGGCTTGCCAGATGCTGGGCGCCGGCCTTGATGGTATCGACCCAGCGCCGCTCGCGCTCGGCAAGTTCGGAGGTGGCCAGCAGATCGCTGATCGCGAGAATGCCGGTCAGCGGCGTGCGCACCTCATGCGCGAACACCGCCAGCGCCTCCTCGATCGGCCCGGATTTCGCAGGTCGCTTGCGCGCAGGCCTGGCGGCGGCGCGCGCGTTCGACGGCCGCCGTTTCGGCGCGCGCTTTCTGCGCGGATCGCGCGACTTTGCCGCCATACCTACTCAAACCCCTGCCCGCCTCAGCTTGCCATGGCGACCATCGGGAGTCTCGGCAGCGCGGGAGCGTGCACAGGGGAATTTAGAGTCCCACAGCCCGGCGCACGTCTGATGGCGTCATCCCGGCCGCGCGAAGCTCACGCAAGCCGGTGGACGCCGTGGATTTGGCGAGCTTGTGGCCAGCCGCATCGCGAATCAGGCGATGTTGGCGATAGGCCGGCTCCGGCAAGCCCAGCAGGCGCTGCAGCAGCCGGTGCACGCCGGTGGCGAGGAACAGGTCCCGGCCGCGGACCACATCGGTGATGCCCTGCAGCGCGTCGTCGACCACGACGGAAAGGTGATAGCTGGTTGGCGTCTCCTTGCGCGCGAGGATGACGTCGCCCCAGACTTGCGGGTGGGCGGCGATGACGCCGGTCTCGCCGCCGGGGGCCTCGCCCTGCTCGGTCCAGGAAAGATCGCCGGCCCGCGCGATTGCAGCATTCATATCGAGCCGCAGCGCATAGGGCGCGCCGGATTCCATCAGCCGCGCCCGCTCGTCGCCGGAGAGCTGCTTCGCCACGCAGGGATAAAGCGGCGCACCATCGGGATCGCGCGGCCAAGGACCATCGGCCTCGCGCGCCGCCACCAATTTTGCGATCTCGGCGCGGCTTTCAAAGGACGGATAAACCAGACCCAGCGCGGATAGCGTCTCCAATGCGCGCCGGTAGTCCGCGAGATGCTCCGACTGCCGCCGGACTGGCGCCTCCCAGGCAATGCCGAGCCAGGCGAGATCGTCGTATATTGCCTGCTCATATTCGGGGCGGCAGCGGGCCGGATCGATATCCTCGATCCGCAGCAGCAGGCGCCCACCCGCGCGCCGCGCGAGGTCGAAGTTCAGCAGCGCCGAATAAGCGTGGCCGAGATGCAGGTAGCCGTTCGGACTTGGCGCAAAACGGAAAACGGGTGGCATCAGGCCGGACCGTTGCGCGCCGGCAAGGCGGTCGTGCCATCCGACTCCAGCCGCTCGACCACCAATCGGTAGAACTGCTCTGCGCGCGCGACGCGCTCTTCCGAAGAGCGGGGCTGTTCGCTCTCGAAAGCGCCCCGGGCAAGCTCAAACTCCGAATCGATGAAGCTTGCAATGCCGGGTGAAAGAGGGGCTAAGCCAAGCTCGTGCGTGATCGCCTTCTGTCGCATCAGGGCGGCGACCTCGTCCTTCAACCCGGACGGCGGCTCGCACTCGGCCATCAGCGTCGGGAAATGCATCGGCGCGACGGCTTCCGTCGGATGCATCCTCAGCCAACGCAGGGTTGCCGCGGGGCGCAGGGCATAGAATATCTTCTTCTGCGCGACGCTGGTGCCGTCACCGAAATAGACCCGCCTTTGGCGCTCGCCGAGATGCAGGTAATGGCGGGCGATCGCCTCGCGACTTGCCGCATGTCGCGCAAATTCCAGGAAGGCGTCGCGAAACCAGCTCTGCCCGCGATAGATCACCGGCGAGCGCAGCCACTCGATGATGACCGCATTCCCCTTTAAGAGAAGCCGCAGTGCTTTCCCCAAATCCCAGCCGTTCGCGTCGAGGTCCGCTTCGAGCGGCAGCTCGATGACGTCGCGCGGCGTCCACGGGGTCAGATGATGGGCGGCGCGCCGCACGAAAACGAAACGGCAATCGTAATCGCTGTCGGGCGACGAAAATCCCCAGGCCCGGCTGCCGCTTTCGACGGCGAGCGGCAGGAAGACGCGGTGCTCTTCGACAATGCGGTCGAGCATGGCGTCGATCAGCGCGACCTTTTCACTATTCATCCCGGGAGGAATGCTTCTCAAGCCCATCCAGTACTTCCGAAATCAAGGGAGGTTGTCATACTCTACTGCAATGACCGTTCACCTCAACACCCAGGCCGACCTCGAAGACGCCATCCGCGTGCTGGTGAAGCAGGACAGGCGGCTGAAGCCGATCCTCGACGTCACCGGCATGCCTGCCTTGCGCCGGCGCGAGCCGGGCTTTGTCGGGCTCGCGCATATCGTCACCGGCCAACAGCTGTCGACCGCCAGCGCCGCGGCGATCTGGGGGCGGCTGACCAAGGCCTTCGATCCCTTCGACCAGCATGCCGTGCGCCGTGCCCGCGCCGACCGGCTCGGACGGCTCGGTCTCTCCGCGGCCAAGATCAAGACGCTGAAGGCTCTCGCACGCGAGATCGCCGCCGAGCGCGTCAATCTCGACGTGCTCGCCGAGGAGGACGCCGATGCCGCCCACAACACGCTGACCGCGCTGCATGGCGTCGGTCCTTGGACCGCCGACGTCTATCTGTTGTTCTGCCTCGGCCATGGCGATGCCTGGCCGGCCGGCGATCTCGCGGTGCAGGAGGGCGTCAGGCTCGGGCTTGGATTAAAGGAACGGCCCAATGCGAAACAGATGGCGCCGATCGCGGAGCCCTGGCGTCCGCTACGAGGCGCGGCCGCGCATCTGTGGTGGAGCTACTACCGCGCCACCAAGAAGCGCGAAGGCGTGATCGCGGCCGGGGCATGATCCGGAAAAGTGTGAAGCGGTTTTCCGAAAAGATCATGCCCAGACGAGAAGCTAACCCACGACCCATTCCATCCGCACAAGGCGACATGCCGCCACTGCGCCAATCCTGCGCTTTCTGGGCTACAGCAAAGGGTATAGCGTGGCGCAGGGAGGTCGCTCATGCTCGACAAGACCGATGATATTGCGGTTGCCGCCGAGCACTGGCTCGCGCAGTTCGAGGCCGCGCTGTCGGACGCCGACGCCACCGTGCTGGCGCGGCTGTTCCATCCGGAGAGCTACTGGCGCGACGTACTCGCCTTCAGCTGGACCTTGCAGACGTGGAATGGCGCAGACGCCATCCTCAGCGAGCTGAAAACGCTTGCCCCACGCACGAAGCCTGAAAACTTCCGGATCGCCCCCGATCGCGCCGCCCCGCGACGGGTAACGCGCGCCGGCAGCAATTCGATCGAGGCAATCTTCGCCTTCGAGACCGCGCCTGGACGCGGCCACGGCATCCTGCGGCTGATGCCGGATGCCACCGACGGCAACCGGCTGAAGGCCTGGACCTTGCTGACCGCGCTGGAAGAGCTGAAAGGTTTCGAGGAAGCGCAGGGCGCGACGCGGCCCCGCGGACAGGCCTATTCGCGCGACTTCCGCGGACCGAACTGGCTCGACCAGCGCAATGCATCGTCGGCCTATACCGACTGCGATCCGACCGTGCTGGTGGTCGGCGGCGGACATGCCGGGTTGTCGGCCGCGGCGCGGCTGAAGCAGCTCAACATCGATACGCTGATCGTCGACCGCTGGCCGCGCATCGGCGACAACTGGCGCAAGCGCTATCACGCGCTCACCCTGCACAACCAGGTGCAGGTCAATCACCTGCCCTACATGCCGTTCCCGCCGAACTGGCCGACCTACATCCCCAAGGACAAGCTCGCCAACTGGTTCGAAGCTTACGTCGACGCGATGGAGCTGAATTACTGGACCGGCACCGAGTTCATCAGCGCCGCCTATGACGAGGCACAAGGCCGCTGGAATGTGGTGCTGCGCCGCGATGGCGTGACGCGCAAGATGCATCCGCGCCATATCGTGATGGCGACGGGCGTCAGCGGCATTCCGAACATTCCCGACATCCCGTCGCTGAAGAATTTCGGCGGCCAGATCGTGCATTCCAGCCGCTATGACGACGGCGAAAATTGGGACGCCAAGCGCGCGCTTGTGATCGGCACCGGCAACAGCGGCCATGACATCGCGCAGGACCTGCATTCGAGCGGCGCCGACGTGACGCTGGTGCAGCGCTCGCCGACCCTGATCACCAATATCGAGCCGTCGGCGCAGCTCGCTTACGCCGCCTACAATGAAGGCACGCTCGACGACAACGATCTGATCGCGACCTCGATGCCGCTGAAACTCGCGCGGCGCAGCCATCAGATGATCACGGAGCAATCGAAGAAGCTCGACCAGGACTTGCTCGATAAGCTGGCGCGGATCGGTTTCAAGCTCGATTACGGCGAGGACAACACCGGCTGGCAGTTCAAATATCTCAGCCGCGGCGGCGGCTATTATTTCAATGTCGGCTGCTCCGACCTCGTCGCCGACGGTGCGATCAAGCTCAAGCAGTTCGCCGATATCGAGACATTCACCACTGACGGCGCGCGCATGAAGAGCGGCGAGGCCGTGCCGGCAGACCTGGTCGTGCTCGCCACCGGCTACCGGCCACAGGACGAACTGGTGCGGAAATTGTTCGGCGACACCATCGCGACGCGCGTCGGCCCGATCTGGGGTTTCGGCGACGGCCAGGAGTTGCGCAACATGTATGTGCGCACGCCACAGCCAGGCCTCTATTTCATCGCCGGCAGCCTCGCGCAATGCCGGATCAATTCGCGGTATCTCGCGCTGCAGATCAAGGCAATCGAGGAAGGGTTGCTGAAATAACAACCGCCATTGCGAGGAGCGAAGCGACGAAGCAATCCATAGCGCCACAAGCGGACAGATGGATTGCTTCGCTTCGCTCGCAATGACGAAAAATCGGGAGGCACACATGAAAAACATCCTCGGCACCGGCGAGCATCGCTATCGCGTGGTGGAGAACTGGGCGAAGCTGCCGGACGGCTGGCAGCTCACCGATGTCGCGTCGGTCGGCGTCGACAGCAAGGACCGCATCTACGTCTTCAATCGCGGCGAACACCCGATGATCGTGTTCGACCGCGACGGCAATTTCATCAAGAGTTTTGGCGAAGGCCTGTTCTCGCGCGCCCACGGGCTGCACATCGACGCCGACGACAATCTCTATTGCACCGATGACGGCGACCACACCGTGCGCAAATGCTCCGTAGAGGGCAAGGTGCTGCTGACCATCGGCATTCCCAAGAAGCCGGCCGCGTATATGAGCGGCGAGCCGTTCCATCGCTGCACCCACACCGCGCTGTCGCCGAAGGGCGAGATCTACGTCTCCGACGGCTACGGCAATGCCTGCGTGCACAAATATTCGCCCGACGGCAAGCTGATCAAGACCTGGGGCGAACCCGGCTCCGATCCCGGCCAGTTCAACATCGTCCACAACATCGCGACCGACGCCGACGGCTGGGTCTATGTCGCCGACCGCGAGAACCATCGCGTGCAGGTGTTCGACGGTAACGGCAAATACGAGGCGCAGTGGAACAACCTGCATCGGCCCTGCGCACTGTGCTGCTGCGGCGGTGGCAAGACTCCGACCTTCATCGTGGGCGAACTCGGCCCCGGCATGCCCGTGAATCTGAAGATGCCCAATCTCGGTCCGCGGCTGACCTTCGTCGATGCCAAAGGCAAGCGCATCGCGCGGCTCGGCGGCGAGCATGGTCCGGGTATCGAGATCGGAAAGTTCCTCGCGCCGCATGGCGTCGCGCTGGATTCCAAGGGCGACATCTATGTCGGCGAGGTCGGCGTCACCAACTGGAAGACGAGTTTTCCGGATACGCCGATGCCGCCGGAGGTGCGTGCTTCGCGCTGTTTGCAGAAATTGGAGAAGATGTGAAGGTGGCTCTCGTCACTCCACCTTAATATTCGCGGCCTTGATGATCGGCCACCACCGATCGGCTTCCGCTTTCTGGTAGGCACGCAACGCCTCCGGCGTCTGCTGGTCCATCGGTGTGATCGCTATTCCAAGCTCGGCGAAGCGATCGCGCACCTTCGGATCGAACAGCACCTGCGTCATGGTCGCGTTCAGCTTGGCGGTGATGTCTTTCGGCGTGCCCTTCGGCGCCCACAGCCCGTACCAGAGCGAGGCGAAGAAGCCCGGTACGCCGGCTTCATCCACGGTCGGGATATCAGGCGAGGACGGCAGCCTTGCCCTGCCCGTGATCGCGAACGGCTTGACGCTTCCGGAACCTAACAGCGCCTTGAAGTTCGAGGCAGGCTCCATCATGAAATCGATCTGCTCGGCGAGCAGGTCCTGCATCGCCGGCCCGTTGCCGCGATAGGGCACGAACTCGAACTTCGTGCCGGTCGCCTTCTGAAACGAAATCCCGGCGAGCTGGCCGGTGGCGCCGACGCCGGCGATGCCGACCGAAGCCTTGTCGGGATTGGCCTTGAGCCAGGCGATCAGCCCCTTCAGATCGTCGGCCGGAAAACTCTTCTTGCCGACGATCAAGAGCGGCTCGCTGCCGATCAGGATGATCGGTTGCAGGTCCTTCAACAGATCGAACGGCAGCTTGTAGAGCCCGCCGGTCAGCATGTGCGTGGTCGAGGTGCCGATCGAGAGCGTGTAGCCGTCGGGAGCCGACCGCACCGCGCGCGTCACACCGAGGCTGCCGGCAGCGCCCCCGACATTCTCGATCACGATCGGCTGCCCCAATTTCGCCCGCATGCTTTCGGCGAGAAACCGCGCCAGCGTGTCGGTGGCGCCTCCGGCCGGAAACGGCACGATCATGGTGATCGGCCGCGACGGATAGTCTTCCGCGCGCGCCAAGCCACCCATCCCAAGCGCGGCCAGCACCGCCACAATCAGCCCCAACGCCTTGCGCATCCGTAGCTCTCCCCACTGATTCGTATGTCCCAAGCAAGGTCCGGATGCGACTTGCGCACGGATCATGCCTGCGGGATAAGGTCTTCTAACCTCTTCACAATCCCGTCACGCTGCATGTAGTATGTCAATATATGCTGCTTCGCAGCGAATGGGAGCCAGGAGCGTTATTTGAACGCACATGTCTCGCAAGGCGGTTGGCCGGTGCTGGTGTTGAATGCGGACTTCCGGCCGCTGAGTTACTACCCGCTGTCGCTCTGGTCCTGGCAGGACGCGATCAAGGCGGTGTTTCTCGACCGCGTGAACATCGTCGAGCACTACGACCGGGCGGTCCGAAGTCCCTCCTTCGAGATCCAGCTGCCCAGCGTCGTGTCGCTCAAAGCCTTCGTCAAGCCGACCACGCATCCCGCCTTCACCCGATTCAACGTCTTCCTGCGCGACCGCTTCGTCTGCCAATACTGCGCGGCGAATGATGACCTCACCTTCGATCACATCATCCCGCGCAGCAAGGGCGGCCACACCACTTGGGAAAACGTGGTGGCGGCCTGCTCGCCCTGTAACTTGCGCAAGGGCAACATGACGCCGCAACAGGCGAAGATGTTTCCGAGGCAAGCGCCATTCGCGCCGACGGTGCATCAGCTGCATCGCAACGGCCGGCTGTTCCCGCCGAACTATCTGCACGACAGCTGGCTCGACTATCTCTACTGGGACACCGAGCTCGATCCGTAGTTGGTGACGCGCCATTCCCGTCAGCAGCGGCTTCCGCGGCAATCCGGAAAGATCCGCCGCACTTTTCTGCACGACGAGCGCGTCGGATGATCGAGGAACCGTCGCGCGGTCCGCATCATGCCGTTGCGCAGTCATAAAATACGGAACAACCGCGGTCCGACGGAAACTCAGGTTCTCGGCCTTGAGAGAGCGTTCTTGCTTACGAAGAGAAGCCGCCGCCGAAATGCCGTCGGGCTCTCGACAACCAGGACGTCCTTGAGCGATTGCAAACCGCCTGCAAAAAAGGGCTCACGAAGCCCGTTGCCATGAGTCTCCGTCCACGCCGGTATTGGCAGCCCGTAAACTCGCGCCAGATGTTCTGCGACCGCCGCCACGTAGGCATCGTGCACCGCATCGATCGATGACGGCAGTTCTTCAATCGCCGCCCGACGCGAGTCGGGTTTTGCATAAAATGCATCGAGAACGTGAAGTTGCCAATTCCCGCATCCCAGTGGCCTTGACCGGCGCGTCCATCGTTGATGAAGTGCCCGCGGTCGCCATATCGAAGCCACAAGCGCACCGTCACGGAAACGCCCGCATGCAGATCCCGATGGCCGACGTGCCGCGCTGGTATGCCGAACGCAGGCCGGACGACACCATTGCGATCAGCCATGGCGAGGCAACGCTGACCTGGTGGCAGCTCGAGCGCAACGCCAACCGCCGTGCGCGCGCGTTCATGGCCAAGGGCGTCAAGCCCGGCGACCGCGTTGCCATCGGATTGCCCAACAGCAACGAGTTCTACGAGACGAGCTTTGCGATCTGGAAATGCGGGGCGACGCCGACCTCGCTGTCGTGGCGATTGCCGCGTGGCGAGGCTGCCGCCGTGCTGGACATCCTTCAACCCTCGCTCGTCGTCGGCGGCGAAGCCGACTGGAACGCCGGCAACTCGCTGCCAACCGGTTTCGTGCCCGAAGGTTTTTCGGACGAGCCGATCGCAAATCCCGTGTCGCGCTACTGGAAGGCCATGACCAGCGGCGGTTCGACCGGGCGGCCGAAAGTGATCCTCGATCACCAGCCCGCAGTGACCGAGACCGCGGCCGACCAGATGCTCGGCGTCGCGCCCGGCACGGTGCTGCTCAATCCGGGCCCGCTCTATCACAACGCGCCGTTCATCGTGTCGCACCTTTCGCTGTTCGCGGGCGGCCGGCTCACCGGCATGCTGAAGTTCGACGCCGAAGAGACGTTGCGGCTGATTGCGCGCGACCGCGTGCAGTGGGTCAACTTCGTGCCGACCATGATGCATCGCATCTGGGCGCTGCCGGAGAGCGTGCGCAACGGCTACGACCTCTCAAGCCTGAAGATCGTGTTCCACATGGCGGCTCCCATGCCGCCATGGCTGAAGGAGAACTGGATCAACTGGCTGGGACCTGAGCGCATCCATGAGCTCTATGGCGGCACCGAGCGGCAGGGCGCGACCATCATCACCGGCGTCGAATGGCTCGCCCACAAGGGGTCGGTCGGCAAGATCGGCGACGCGTCGCGGCTGCGCATCGTCGGCGAGGATGGCAACGAGGTGCCGACAGGAGAGACCGGCGAGATCTATTTCCTGCCCAATGACGGCGCGGGCACCACCTATCATTACCTCGGCGCCGAGCCGAAGCGGCGTGCCGACGGCTGGGAGTTGCTCGGCGATATCGGCCGGCTCGATGCCGACGGCTATCTCTATCTCGGCGACCGCCTCGCCGACATGATCCTGCGCGGCGGCGCCAACATCTATCCGGCCGAAGTCGAGTCCGCGGTCAGTGCGCATCCCGACGTGCGCCAATGCGTCGTCGTCGGCCTGCCCGATCCGGAGCTCGGCCAGCGCATTCATGCGATCATCGAGTTGAACGAAGGCAAGGACGCGCAGGCGGTCGCCGACGGCATGGGCGACTTCCTCAGCCAGCGGCTGAGCCGCTACAAGCACCCCGAGAGTTTCGAGGTCGTCGCGGTCGCGCCGCGCGATGATTCAGGTAAAGTCCGCCGCACGCTGCTGCGCGATGAACGCGCGGCGTGGCTGAAGGAGGATCGCACGTTCCGGATTTTCGCGGCGCGGCCGCGCGTCACGGCGAGCTGAGCGAAATCAATTCCATGTGCAGCACTGCGCTACGGAACTGGCGCATGCGCCGGCAAAAATGCTAGCATGAGGCCATTGCCGCTTCGGACCGACGGACTCCGGAAGCTGGCCATCCTGCGCGCCGATTTGCGCCGAATGAACAGGAGCGCCGCGATGAGCGAGTGGAAAGTCCTGCCCGCTAATCAACCTCGCCAGGGCGAGTACGGTTTCGACGTCGACGAGGTGCTGTCCTCGATCGTCGGCCTCCATTCGTTCGTTCCCGCCGATGCCTTCACCGCGGAAACACTGGGAACGGAGCGCGGCGGCAACGGCGTCGTGATCGACGACGGGCTGATCCTCACCATCGGCTACCTGATAACAGAGGCCCAGCAGGTCTGGCTGCACCTTCCCGACGGCCGCGTGATGGAAGGCCACGCGCTCGGCTTCGATGCCGCCACCGGCTTCGGCCTGGTGCAGGCGCTCGGCCGGCTCAACATCGATCCGATTCCCCTCGGCTCCTCCGCCGCGGCGCAGATCGGCGACCGCGTCGTGATCGGCGGCGCCGGCGGCCGGACGCGGTCGATGGCGAGCCAGATCGCAGCCAGGCAGGAGTTCGCCGGCTATTGGGAATATCTGCTCGATGAAGCAATCTTCACCTATCCCGCGCATCCGAACTGGGGCGGCGCCGGGATGATCTCGAACAATGGCAAGTTGATCGGCATCGGCTCGCTGCAGCTCGAGCGCGAGCGCGGCGGCAAGGCCGAGCATGTCAACATGATCGTGCCGATCGATTTGTTGAAACCCGTGCTCACCGACCTGCGTCGCTTCGGCAAGGTCAACCGGCCGGCGCGCCCATGGCTCGGCATGTATTCGACCGAGATCGACAACCGCGTGGTGGTGATCGGCATTTCCGGCAACGGGCCGGCGGCGCGCGCCGAGCTCAAGGCCGGCGACGTGATCCTCGCGGTGAAGGGCGAGAAGGTGACGAGCCAGGCCGGCTTCTATCGCAAGCTGTGGGCGCTGGGTCCGGCCGGCGTCGACGTGCCGCTCACCGTGCACCACGAAGGGGTCACCTTCGATGTCACGCTGGCCTCGACCGATCGCGCCAAGCTGCTGAAGGGACCGCGGCTACACTGACCGTTTCCGTCGAACCGAGAGTTGTGCGATGAGCGAGGCCGTGGTGGACGACATCGTGGCCGTGCTGCCGCCGCTGCTGCAATCGCTGGAAGCGCTGTCCTTTATCGCGCGACATCTCAACCCGCCGGATTTCAATCGCGTCATGGAGGCAGCCGGCACGCCGGATGAGACCCTGCGGTCGACGCGTGCCCGGCTTGCGGAGTGGCCTTCCGAATTCGCCGGTGTGCGGACATCGATCGAGGCTGCCAGCGATGCGGCACTCGCGGCATTCGCGGGCCTGCGTGAGGTCCAGCATGGCAACGGCGATCTGATCGCGGTGTTTCGCGCGCTGCGTTACCTGCCGCGCGCGCAGGAGGCGCTGTATCCGCTGGTAGCGAAATTTCCCCCGGTCAGCGACTTCTTCGTCGATCCGGCGCTGCGCGACGACAGCGCGCTCAAGACGCGGCTGGAGCAGCCGGCCGCCGAGAGCAGCGGCGTTTTCCATGATCACAACGAGCCGGGCAGCCGCGGCGGCTTCTCGCTCTACGTGCCCGAATATTACACACCCGACCGTGCCTGGCCGCTGGTGGTGGCGCTGCATGGCGGCAGCGGCAATGGACGCAATTTCCTCTGGAGCTGGCTGCGCGATATCAGAAGCTTCGGCGCGATCTTGATTGCGCCGACCGCGACCGGTCCGACCTGGGCCTTGATGGGCGAGGACACCGATACGCCGAATTTGATGCGCATCCTCGAGATGGTGCGCGGCCGATACAATGTCGATGCGAAGCGGATGCTAATGACAGGCCTCAGCGACGGCGGCACGTTCTGCTGGGTCAGCGGGCTCGACCGCGCCTCGCCGTTCACGCATCTGGCGCCGATCGCCGCCACCTTTCATCCGCTGATGGCGGAAATCGCCGACGCGGACAGATTACGGGGCCTTCCGATTTTCCTCGTGCACGGCCGGCTCGACTGGATGTTTCCGGTGCAGGTCGCACGGCAAACCCGCAATCTGTTGTCGGCCGCCGGCGCCGACGTGACTTACCGCGAGATCGACGATCTCAGCCATTGCTATCCGCGCGAGATGAACGCGGAGATATTGAGGTGGCTGAACGGCAAGGCGTGACGTTTTCGCCTGAGGGCTGGATGGAACCATCCCTCGCGGCCCGCGTTATTGGCCATCACGGAGGGAATTCGTCATGCAGGCGTTTTTGGGAATGATTTTGGGTGCGCTGCTGCTGGTTTGCGGCGTCTATATCTACGACTCGATGCAGACCTCGAGTGTCGCCAATGGCCAGGTCGCGGCAGCCAATCGCACCATCGTGAATTGGGATGTCGCTTCAGCCGATTGGGACAAGCTGAAGACCCGCGCTCACGACGACTGGATCAGGATTTCGTCGAAGTAACCACACTTCGACATCGCTTAAGGCAAAGCGCCTTCGCTCACGAAGGCGCTTTGCCTTTATAAGTTACCCGCTTTCGCCTTGCGCGCGTCAGCAATCACCTGCTCGAACTGATCGATGGTCAGCACGCCCGGCACGCGGAATTTGCCGACGATGAAAGATGGCGTGCCGCGGAAGCCAAGCCCCTCTGCCGTTGCATTGTTGCGCGCGAGCATGCCGTCGATCGCCTTGGCATTCGCCGCAAGATCGGCCTTGGCGCGGTCGACATCGACGCCGGCACTTGCCAGCAATTCGTAGATGCGCGGCTCCGTCAGCTTCGAGCTGACACCGATCATGGCATCATGCGCCTTGTCGTATTTGTCCTGGTATTTGCAGGCGAGCGCGATGCGCGATGCCGTCACCGACACCGGCCCGAGGATCGGCCAGTCCTTCAGCACCAGGCGGACCTTACCGTTGTCCTGGATCACCTGGCGCATCTCCGGCTCGATCTTGCGGCAATACGGACAGTTGAAGTCGAACCATTCGACGACGCTGATGTCGCCATTGGGATTGCCGAACACGGGGTTATCAGGGTCGCGCAGCACTGCGGATTTGGTCGGCTCGGCCGACGCAGCGTGCGGTGCGGCGAGCATCGCCGCGCCGGCGCCCAGCAGGGCCAGCGCGTCGCGGCGGCTGAAATCATTCAATTTGCGCATTTTGTCCCAATGGGTCTGAATCCAGCTACGCTTCACAAGGCCGATAAGTTACGCGCCAGCATATATATCGCCACCGCGATAATGACAGCGGCGAACACGATATTGAGCACGCCCCGCTTCTCCGAGAGGTGCCGCGCCGAGCGCGTGCCGGCCAGTCCCCCGGCAATACCTCCGGCCACGAATAGCGCCGCGAGCCCCCATGAGACGAGACCTGACCACGCATAGCTGAGTGCCGTGGTCATGCCGAAGGCGGTGACGGCGACCAGTGAGGACGAGACCGCGTTCATGATCGACATGCCGGTGGCCAGCATCAAGGCCGGCACGATCAGAAATCCGCCGCCGATGCCGAAGAAGCCGGACAACGAGCCGGTCGCCAGCCCAAGGCCCACAATCGCCGGCAGGTTCGACATGTTCATCTTGACGTCGGCGGCGCCGACCCGGGCGCGGGTTTTCAGCATCAGCATGGCGATGACCAGCATCACCAGCGCGAACAGCGCCAGCAGCTTCTGCCCATCGATCATCTTGCCGAGAATCGAACCGCAGAAGGCGCCGATGATGCCGGCGGCCGCGAACATCAGCGCGCAGGACCACACCACCGTGCCGCCGCGGGCATGGTTGGAGAGATTGACTGCCGCGTTGGCTGCAACAGCAATCGCGCTGGTGCCGATCGCGACATGCGGCTCGGGCACGCCGACCACATAAACCATCAAAGGCACGGCGAGGATCGACCCGCCGCCGCCGACCAGGCCGAGCGAAAATCCGACCAGCATTCCCGATGCCAGTCCGAGCAGGCTCTGCGTTGCGGAGATGATCAAATCGAAGGACTCACTTTCATAGTGAGCCTATAGAAGAAATTTCTCCTCATGGCCATGCTGGCAGCACAAGGCCGCGCTGCGACAGGGATCGGATGCCTCACACCGTCGCGGTCTGTGGCGCTTCGATTTGCGTCTGCCGTTCGTTTGGCATCAGCGCCATCAACGTTCCCGTCATGCTGGCGACCAAATTCTCCTTAGCCCCATCGAATGCGAAAGCGCGCGCCTCACAAAAGGTGAGCGTGCGGCCGGGCTTGACGACCTCTGCGCGGAACAGGAAGCGCTCGCCTTTGGCGGGCGCGAGCAGGTTGGTCTTGAACTCGACGGTCAGGATGGCGGCGCCCGGCGCCATCAGCGTGTAGGCGGCGATGCCGCAGGCATTGTCGAGGCCTGCGGTGATGATGCCGGCATGGACGAAGCCGTTCTGCTGGCTGAAGGCCGCCGAATAGCCCATCGCCAGCTCGACCTCGCCCGCTTCCAGCCGCGCGATCGTGATGCCGAGCGTGCGCATCGCCGGCTGGGCGTCGAACACGTCGGTCGCGGCGCGGCGGAAGTCCGGATTCTTCGGCTGAAATCGTAGCATCGCCTCACGCCATCGCGGGCTCTGATGGAGCCAGATGCTTCATCGCGGTCTCGCGGATCGCGGGCGGAAACGGCATCGACTTGTGCGCCTCGCGGTCGAGGTGAACGGCCGTGATCTCGCAGGTCGCGGCGATCTCGCCGGTCTCGGCGTTGCGCATCTCGTGCAGGAAGCGGATCGACTTGTCACGGATCTCAAGGAGAGAGCTTCTGACCTCCACGATATCGCCGGCGAACAGCTCGCGCTTGTAGGCAATGTTCTGCTGGACCTCGGCCATGCCTCGGCCGGATTCGCGCAAATAGGTCGGCGTCACTCCGAGGCGGGCGAAGAAATTCCAGTTGGCCTCGTCGAATTTGCCAACATACCACATGATGTTCATGTGCCCGACATGGTCGCACTGCCACGGATAAACCGTGCCGCGATAGGTCGCTTCCACCATGGTCCTTCCTGCCCCTTTTTTGATTCTGATACGGTAGCGTATCAATGCCGCGGCGGGTTAGCAATACGGCACCGTATCAACACTCGGTGAGGACATGACCGACGATAGGACCGCCACCTGGATCAAGGCCGGATTCGCCGAACTGGCAAAAACCGGAGTCGAGGGCGTGCGGGTCGAGGTGCTGGCGAAAAACCTCGGGGTCACCAAGGGCGGCTTCTACCGCCGCTTCAGGGATCGCGCGGCGCTCCTCGCAGGCATGCTCGCCGAGTGGAGCGCCGGGCGCATCGCAGCCATCGCGCAGCAGGCGAGCCTCGACGGCGAGAGCGCCCGCGACCGTCTGCAGGCCCTGATCCAGCTCTATTCGGAGCGGATGAATACCGAGGCGATCGCCATCGAGCTCGCGATCCGGCAATGGGCGCGCACCGATGAGGCGGCGGCAGAGGCGGTCGCCGGTGTCGATGCCGCGCGGCTGAAGAACGTCGCCCAGCTCTATCGCGCCACCGGGCTCGAGGCCGAGGAGGCCGACGCCCGCGCCTTCCTGTTCTATTGCTTCGTGTTCGGACAGAGCCTGCTCTTCCTCGAACAGGGCATGCGCAAGCGCTCGCAGCTGATCGCGAAATCCGCCGAGGCGCTGCTCGGCGATCACTAGTGCCGCCTTCAGCCCTCCTTCAGGCGGTTGATGCACTCGCCATAGTAGCCGCCGTCCTTCTCGACCCATTTCAGCCCGCCATTGGCGTTGCTCGCCTTGTTGGCGGTGAACTGATCGGCGCAGGTCTTGGTGCGCGCCTTGTCGAGATCCTTTTCGCTGGCATATTTCGGCGCGATCACGGTCGGAAATACCGCCGTGGTCTCGTGCTCGCCGCAAACGTCGCGGCGATAATCGGTCCACTTCTTGCCGTTCAATTTGCCGGCGACCTTGGTCTCCAGGAATTTCACATAGCAGGCCGGCGTCGAGATCGCCGACTTCATCGCCGTTCCCTCCTGCGTGGCAGGCGCAGGGCTCGACGCCGCGGCTGGGGCGGGCGCGGGAGCCGCAGCGGAGTCGGCCGGCTGGTCGGCCTGAGCGGTCACCAAACGCGATGCAGGGCCGGCTGTCGCCGAAGCGATCATCTGAGACAGCAGCATCAGCGCCGCCACCGTGGCCAACCCGGATATTCTCATGCATTCTCCATCTTCAAATCCAGCAGGCCCGGACCGATCCGGTCCGAGCCTGCGTTGTCAAATCAAGCCGGCCCTTTCAGCCGCTTGTTGCATTCCGAATAGTAGCCGCCGCCCTTCTGAATCCATTTCAGGCCGCCATTGCCGCCCGAGGCCTTGTTGGCATTGTATTGATCGTCGCATGTCTTGAAGCGCTGTTTGCCGGCGCTCAAGCTGGAATACTTGGGATCAACAGCCGACGGGAAGACGGCGTTTCCGGTCGCGGCCGGTGCGGGCGCCGGTGCAGGCGCGGCCTCCTTCTTCGGTTTGGCTTCTGCGGCCGGCGCGGGTGCGGCGGGGGCCGCTGCCGCAGGAGCGGCAGTGGCATCGGCGCCGCACTGAGCCTTCTGGAAGTCGCGCCACTTCATGCCGTTCAGGGTGCCGTCCGTCTTGGCCTGCTTGTATTTAGCGCTGCATTCTGTGCTGCTCAGTGCCTGGGCGGGCGCGGTCATCGCAAACGCGGCCAGAGCCGACACCGCAGCGGCGCACAACAACCTGGTTTGAAAGCTCATCCTTGATCTCCCTTCAGGGATTGTAACGGGGGCAATATCCTAGCCAAGCGGCCATCCGCGACAAGGCTGCGAGCAACCGTGCCTCGAAAATATACTGCATCGCAGTGCTGGCTCATTCATCCACGGTTCAGCATTGCAACGCGACGTTGTCGCTCTTTCCTCCTCCAAAGGTGCTTCCATGATGAATATCTCCTCCCGCCTCGCCGCCGTCGCCATCGCGTCACTGTTCTTTGCCGGCTCGGCGCTGGCGCAAACCGCCGCGCCCGCGGCCGCCCCCGCCGCCACGGCTCCCGCCAAGAAGGCCGAGAAGCCGCGGTCGCCGGAATCGCTGGCCTGCTCCAAGGAAGCCGACGACAAGGGTCTGCACGGCAAGGATCGCAAGAAATTCATGAGCCAGTGCAAGAAGGACGCGAAGGCCAAGGGCGGCGCGAGCGACGCGAAGAAGTGACGATGTTTATCCCTCCCCCCGCGAAGCGGTGGGAAGGGTCGACCTGAGCGTAGCGAAGGTCGGGGTGGGGGGTGTTTCCGCTAAGAAGCGCCCCCACCCGCCTCGCCGCTCGCCTAAGCTCGCGACGAGCCACCCTCCCCACGCTTCGCGGGGGAGGGATAAGTGCGGCAAGCCCGCCGCATTGCTGCACCGCATTAGCGCATTGGTATGACGCGGGCGGATTTGCGATAAAGTGGCGTGAAGCAAATCACCGCATCCTTGGGCCTTACCTTTCCCACCCGTTCGAAGATTCTCACCGCGCTCGAGACGCTGGGCATCGGCACGGTTGGCGGACTGCTGTTTCTGTGGGCACACCTGCCTGGCGGCCTGATCACCGGCGCCATGATCGCAACCGGCATTGCGGCCATTGCGGGGCGGCCGCTCGCGGTGCCGCCGGTCTTGACGCAAGCCGTGCTGGTCGTGCTCGGAATTTCCATCGGCTCGGTGGTATCGCGCGACCTGATCCAGCATGTCAGCGCCTATCCCTTCACCATCGCAATGCTGGCGGGCGCGACCTTCTGCGCGACCTTCGGCTCCAGCCTTTACCTGCAGCGCGTCCATGGCTGGGACCGCACCTCGGCGTTTCTCGCAGGATCGCCCGGCGCGATGGGGCAGATCACCATGCTCGCGGTCGAACGCGGCGCCGACCTGCCGGCGATTGCGGTAGTGCAGACCATGCGCGTCATCATCCTGACCGCGGCGCTGCCGATGGTGCTGGCGCTGACCGGCGTTGCACCGGCGGCCTCGCCCGGCCTGACGCTCACCGCCGCGCCGCCCTGGCATCTCGTGGCGCTGGTGTCGGCCTCGCTTGCGGTGTCGCTGATTCTGCGCGTGCTGAAATTTCCGGCGAGCTGGATGTTCGGGGCGATGATCGCCTCCAGCGTGCTGCATGGCGCTGGCCTGGTCGACGGCGGCGTGCCGCCCTGGGTCCGCAACGTGGCGCTGGTCGGCATCGGCGCGCTGATCGGCGCGCGGTTTGCGCGCATGAAGCTGCGGGTGCTGGCCGGGCATATCAATGCAGCGCTCGGCTCGTTTGCGGTCGCGATCCTGGTGACCGCCGTCTTTGTCGGCATTATCGCGCTGACCACGCATGTGCGGCCGTCCGACGTGGTCGTGGCGTTCGCGCCCGGCGCGATGGACGCCATGCTGGCGCTGGCACTGACCCTACACATCGATCCGATCTTCGTCGGCGCGCATCATCTGTCGCGATTCGTGTTCGTCACGATTGCGACGCCCGGCATCGTGCATCTGTTCGGACGCACGCAGGATGATGTGGACGATTAGCGCCCGAGCCACAGCGAGGCCGTCGCGAACGGCGCAAGATAAAGCCCCGCGCTAGCGGTTCGCGCTCTTCGCGATACCCCACGCGGCAAGCGCCGCCATCAGCAGCGAGATCAGGGCGTTGTAGCCGGCCAGCGAAATACCGAGGAAGCGCCACTGCACGACGTCGCACGGCACCACCTTCACCTTGTCGAGCTGATCCAGCAGGCTGCCGCCGCCCAGATTGAGCGCAGGTGAGCCGGTGCAGCTCGACGGGCCGGGCCAGAATTTCCATTCGACGCCGGCGTGATAGGCGCCGTAGACGGCATTGCAAAGTGCTGCGAGTGCGATCAGCGCAAGCCCGGCGAGCAGTACGCTGCGCGGAACATCGAGCTTCGCGCCGATCGCGATCAGCACGGCGAGCGGAATGATGGCGTAATAGGCCCAGCGCTGCTCCAGGCACATCGGACAGGGCACGATGTCCAGCACGAGCTGGAAGAACCAGGCGCCGGCGATGGTCGCAGCCGCGATCAGCGCTATCGCAATCGCCGCGGTCAGCGCGGGATTTTGCGCCGGACCCGCGCTGTGGGAAACGGCTGAGGTCTGCGTGCTCACATCGATCGTCCCGACAATCAAACTCGTGCAACGTCTCGTATCCCGCGACCAAGGGCCTGTCGAGGCGACGCGAAATCACATCCGCGCGGGTTGACCCCCTCCCTTTGCCCGCTATAGTCCCGCCCGCTTCGCCGCCGCCGCGCTTCGACAAGGGCCGGACCACGCGAATGCCCCTGTGGCGGAACTGGTAGACGCGCTCGACTCAAAAGCGAATCATTCCGTCCGCAAAATAACTTTTTCTATAGCTATTTCAATTACTTCTTGTTATATTGAGTTTGTCGGAAGGCTTCCACATCTCTTACACAAATTGACCCCTTCCGACGCGGAAGGTGCGCAATGGCCGAGCATCACGAATTGATGGGCGGAAAACTTCACGTTTATAAGCGTGAAAACAGCCGCCATTGGCAATGCTCCACTTACCTCGGTGGAAAGAACCGTCGCATCACGACCAAAGAAGAAAGCCTCTCCCACGCGAAAGAAATTGCGGAGGATTGGTATCTCGAACTTCGCGGCAAGGCGCGCGCGGGACAGCTCACGTCTGGGCCGACTTTCAAGCGAGCCGCAGATCAATTCCTCGAAGAATATGAAACCATCACAAATGGACAACGCAGCAAGACGTGGGTCGAAGCTTATCGCGTCATGCTTCGCGTTCATCTCCTCCCGTTCTTTGGCAAGCTTGCCCTTACCGAAATCACTCCAGGCAAACTGCAAGAGTACCGTATTCACCGTAGACAAACGGCAATGGAACGGATCGGCAGGCCTCCCTCACGGAGCAGTATGCACCATGAGATGGTTGCGATCCGGCAGGTGTTAAAGACGGCGCTGCGGCACAACTGGCTTCAATATCTGCCGGACATGTCGCAGCCGTATAAAACGTCTGGCAAAATCACTCACCGTGCATGGTTCTCGCCTGACGAATACACGACGCTTTTTAAGGCCACGCGGGAGAGGGCCGCTAACCCACGGCACAACCGCGGCAGGTGGAAGTGGGAATGCGAGCAATTGCACGACTACGTCCTATTCATGGCCAATACCGGCTTGCGTCCCGACGAAGCGGCACGGCTAGAGTTTCGCGATGTGGCGATCGTCAAGGATCACGCAACCAAAGAAACCATTCTTGAAATCGAAGTGCGCGGCAAGCGCGGCGTTGGATTCTGCAAAAGCACGGCTAAGGCCGTAGAACCGTTCCGACGCCTTAAGGACCGCCTTCGCCAGGAGCCGAAGGGCGAGCGAAGCGCGGAAGACTTTAGGCGCTCGAAGGAGCGCCTTGGCCAAAAGCCGAAGGGCGACTCGCCGCAGGCGAGTTTGGCGACACCGAAGGGTGACGAGCCGCAGGCGAGTTTAGTGGCCTTGAAGGAAGCAAAGCCGAAGGCAGGTTTAGCCAAGCCAAAGGCTACCGATCTGGTGTTTCCCAACAAGCCACGTGAGCTTTTGAACTCCATCCTTGCTGAGGTAAACCTCAAGAGGGACCGCGACGGCAATCCGCGAACGGCCTATAGCCTCCGCCACACCTACATTTGCTTCCGGCTCATGGAAGGTGCGGATATCTATCAGATCGCAAAGAACTGCCGAACCAGCGTCGAGATGATCGAGAAATTCTACGCAGCCCACATCAAGACCACCCTCGATGCGGCCTCGATCAATGTTCGCAAGGGTGTTATCGCGAGGGAACGAAAGACCCGCCAACCGAGGGCGGAATGATAGACGCATTTTTTGGTTGGCTAGTGCGCAAGGGCGTGTCTATAACTTCCCCAGCGCGGGTATGGCGGAACTGGTAGACGCGTCGCACTCAAAATGCGAAGCCCAAAAAGCGTGGGGGTTCGAGTCCCTCTACCCGCACCAATTTTTTCCAAGCTCGCGATATGCCAACCCGGCCTTGTTGTTGCTTTAGCGATCCGCGCTCATCGAGCTGAGCCGATTTCCGTTCGCCGCTATCTTTTCGAAATCATCTGATCCGCCAACCAAGGCGTCCTCTCGTTGTGCCCGATTTCTGCCGAGGCGCGCGTTGCTGTCAAAGCCGCTCGCTTCCGCACTGCGTTTGTGCAGCTCCGCGCCGTTACGGTGTCCTTCGGCCAGCTTGTGACAGCCCCGCTTTTCCGCCTCGGCCTTGAAACGGGCATTGAGGCCGCCATTGGGGCGGGCTCACAATCGAAAGGACAATATCATGACGACCGAAACCAAATCCCGCCCGACGCATCGCATCTACGCGGTCACGAATACCGGCGGCAGGAAGTACTGGCAACCCATTGGTGCTCTCTGGGCACACGCGGACGGCAAGGGCTTCAACCAGCGCATCGACTATCTGCCGCTGAACGACGCTCAACTCGTCATCCGCATTACAGGCGATGAAGAAGCCGAAAGGGGCGCGCAATGAGCGCGCCCTCACCTCGGCGCAAAGCCAAAAAGCGCAACATCACCTTTACGCTCGTGATCGAGGCACAGGAGATATCGTCAACTACAAGCCGGACTGGATGGTCGATATGGGTCAGTTCGAGTTCCGCAGCCCGCATAAACCGCGGAGACGAATTCCCGTCAGTGAAACCGGCTATCGCAGCCACTTCGCGCGCATAGAAGATGTCGAGGCTTACGATAGTCCCCGTGATTATGCGCGGGACTTCGTGCTTGATCAGCTAAGATCACGCCTTCAGGCAAGGCGCGAGGACCACGACAAGCTTCCGCTGTTCTGATGCAGAGGCCCCCGCTAGCGCGAACTAGCAGGGGCTTTTTCGCGTGTCATGGCGAGAAGTCCCGCCGGGCCAGGACGGTCCGAATGTTGCGCAGGTTGATGACTGCGGCGGCTTGCGCTGGTGAGCCTTCCGGTAAATCCCGGAGAGCGTTCGTGATGCGCGCCGCGAGATCGCAGAGTTCGATTTTCGACAGACGCATCAGTTCGGTCAGTGTTAACACTCGCATTGTTTCCTCCATCATTTCGACCGCGCTAATCGCGGCCTTCTGATGGAGGCCCTGCACCGGAGGTGGCGGGTGCATCGCTTGCGACCGGAACGTCAGAGAAGGAGTGCGGAAGCATTTGCAGCTATAAAGCCGCCGAACGGTGCGAAAAGGCCAACAGAAGACGGGGTTGGTGTGGTGACGGTCGAGGAAACGAGCAAGAAACTCGGACAAACGATGCTGCCGAACCGGCGCGAGCGATGTAATATTGCTTCGTCATGACCAGAGCGAACCAGAAGGAAGCCGAGCGCCGGACGCTGAACGCGGCCCTGGCGGCGCTCGGCCTTCAGGCCGAGCGCGAACCGGCCGATGGCGAAACGCCCGACTTCATGGTGCCTGTGCTTGGCCGGACCATCGGCGTCGAGATCACGATGTACCGGTCGCGCGATGTGATCGAAGGCGGTACCGGACGTCGTCAAGTCGAGAACGAATGGGAGCTGCTTAAGGCCGCCGTCGACGGCTATCGCGAGGCTAACCCCGAGTTCCGCAACGTCAGCGTCGGTCTGATGTTTGCAGGACCGGTGCCTCCGAAGCGTCAGCATGCGGAATTCATCGCGGAGATCGCTGCTTTCGCGAGCAAGTACGCGCGCGAGCTTTCGTCAGAAGATCTGACGTTCTGGCCGCAGAGCTTTACCTCGCCCTTGATGCGCCAATTTCTGCGCACGCTTTTCCTGCGTCACGACCAGTACGCCGAATGGTATTCGAGCGTCGCGTTCGGTTATGTCGCAAGACCGGGCCAGATAATCGCCGACATCGTCGCCGAGAAATCCGGCAAGTCGTTCCGCCCCGCCGACGAACAGTGGCTCGTGATCCAATGCGGCGCGCGCATCTCCGAAATGGTGCTCGACCTCACGGGTGTCAGCGATTTTGCCTCAGTGCCGTGTTTAGACGGCACCGTCTTTTCCAGGGTCATTGTTCTCGCCAATACCGGCGTTTACGAATGGCAGCGGACGTCCGGCTGGCGCCAATTGACCCGGCACACAGCTAAACCCGAATCGGCTTTTGATCACCTTAAGAGCGTGCTGAATGATCCCGAGTGGCTCGCCGATCCTGATGGCAAGGCCTCGAAGGTCGCAGAAGAAACCCTGCGTGAGATGCGCCAGAACCGGAATACGTCGTAGATATGGCGCCGTTTTTACACATTGGCCGTGTAAAATGGCGCCTTGATTTCGAACACAATCACCTGAAGCCCTAGGACTGGACCGCCAGCAATGAAGCCGTCGATCTGTTGCTGATACCGGTCGGCATATTAGTGCAGGCAGTCGTCAAAATTGGGATGACATAGGCAATGTGATTCCCGTCCCCACGGGAGTAAAAGGACCACCATTTGCGCTTTGGCTTTTCTAAGATCGGACGACAGCTTCCTGAAGAAGCCTTCTTCTGGCCGGTCGGTAACAGCGCAGACGCCTCCGTTATGTCTGCGGTCGACCTCAACGATTTTGACCTCGCAGAGCAAGCCATCGGCGGCGATCTGCACAGTCTCGCTCGGCGGACAGCTCAGAAAGATAAACTACAAAACCTTCGGCCCATCATTTCCGGTACGAACATTTCGAACCGACTGATCAAAGTTCACTCCCATTCGGAGTGAATGCTGATGCTGGGTATTGTCCCACATGGCTTGGCGAAAAGCTCCTAAGGCCGTCAATACCGCTACGCCCCCGCCTAGTGCCGACCACTCGGGATTGTGCGAGCCTGCTAGATTCCAAACACACATCGACGTGTGAATTGCAGAGAGCGTGGAGAAAAATATAAAACGCATAGAAAAAAATGTGCTTGGTTGTCAAAAAAACCGATGCAACCCGCTTGCTCGGCTAAAATAGAGTGTAGAGAAAAGTAGACCTGAACTCAATCATCGAAAATACTTTCGTAATCCAATCAATGACTTATATGAATAGGCGAGATGATCGAGCTTCTGCGCGTCATTTTGACGGCGCCATCTCCTCAATCATCGAGATAGCAGGCAGACTGACTAGATGAAATTCAACATCGCCGCGACGATCGAATCGGTCCAAAAGCGGACTAGCCTGGGTCTTCATTGGTTCGCTGATCCATCCAACACCCGGCTGGTAGCTATTCTAGCCGCAATAGCTGTTGCCTACGGATACGTATTGGTCAAAATTGATCTTAGCGCGCGCCTAGGACCGTACGAATTTTACCTAGGATATGCCAGTTACCTTATAGGCTTCCTCATCGCTTTCGTCGGTTTGATCGCGAAAGCGCACGAGTGGGCAAACAAACCAAAGAAAGAAGCGCAAGCTGAAGATCAGCGGATAAAGATAGATGCTATCTATCGAGAAACTGTCGGCCGCGCTCAAGAAGCGCTTCTGGATGTGTCTCCAGCCGACCTAACCGATCAGACGAAACACCGGCCAAATTTAAGTAAATCAACTCGAGATTATAAGCCTCAGATTTCTGAAGATTCGCCGCTCGCTCGCAGACGAATTCCCAAAGTTTATATCGCGACAGTGGCCGTTCTCTGCTCGGTCCTAATCGCACTGATTGTTTATGGGATTTGTTTTCCTTCGCCACAGACCATTTCTAAATCTGAGACTTCAGTACCAGCTTCGAAGCCAGTAGACCAAGTACAACCTCCGGTAAACGCGGAGACAAAAAATGAGCTAACGAAGAGACAGGACGAGCAACAGTCAAAAGCAGCATCGCCAACACCGACCCAAACCCCAACCCTAGCCTTGACCCCAACACCAACCTTGACCGCGACCCCAACGCCACCGAACTCTAGGCTCGGACATGCGAGCGAATCCAAGAAAAAAATAGAGAAACCGAAATCCGCAAGCTGCCAAGATCAATTGATTGCAAAGCTTCAACAGCTGTCAGAGACCCCGTTTTTTCTTGAAGACCATCACACCGTGACGGGCTGCGACGGAATAGCATATGATTTTGTTGTAACCTACATGCCGTACCGTGGATGTGGCTTAGAGCTGCGGGCAGACCAACGAGACCGACCAGACTACAACGAATTTAATGAAGGGGACCGAACTCACAACTACACCTACAAGCTTGGGGGAAAAGAAATAATAGTTAATTTCATGAAGGTGGAAGACAAGAGCTGTAAGTTCAGGTTCACTGACAAATCGGAGAACTCCCGCCCCAATTGATCCTAATCAACTCATTTGGCTGATCACGATGGACTCCACGCCCGCTCGACACCAATTCGGAAGACTGACTCTTCCATCGGTACATTGGTTCGAATGCTGATCCCTGGATTTGGAGGTGTTGGGAAATATGATTGAGGGCTTTGTTGAACGAAGAGATACTCGGTCTTGAAGTGCCAATCGTCGTTGATCTTGACCTTGATCCCCGCACCTACGGTATATCCAAAGCGCGGGCGAGTATCGGCGAAGCTTCCGACATATGGCTGAAACCATGTAGCCGTGTCGCTCGCTGCGGCAATTCCGCCGGTGGCATAAAGCAAGATGGAGTGCTTTGCGGTTGCTGGATTCGGATAGTTAACTGCATAGCCGATCGTAACCCGGCCGGTCGCCAGCCATTTTTCTTTCGTACCAAGGTACGGACCGGGAGTAAATTGCGATGGCTCGTATCCCGCGCCCGAGGCAAAGACACCGGAAAAATCACCCTCGAACCCGAAGACCAGATTGAGATACTCTGGGATCCCGGGCTGCAAATCACAGCCGGCAGTTGCGCCCAGCTGAGGTCCACTGACACCGTAGCCGGCTGTAAGATACGCGCCTGCGGGTTCCGCCGGGCCGCCGCTTACCTGATTGCTTCTGCCGATAGAACCACCGCCAATGACTCCAGCATGGCAGTTTGTCCAAGCTGCGGAACCCTTGTTTGAATATTTGTCCTTCGCGCCTTCGGAATAACTCGTAGGATCATCTGCAAATGCGGGACTAGCGACCAGCGCCGTCAACACACCGCCCAAAAAAACATATCTCATCGTCGTCCCCCCTCCAAATAACAAATGGAATAGTGTCTCCGTCCGAAGCCGAGTTTAGCCGTTACCGCAACCAACCTTCTTGTACCTACTCAACACGAAGGATCTCTCTGCCGGTGGCAGCTAATCCCGATGCTCACAGTTCAGCTAAGTGCATCCTCCGACTTACTCAACCTTCGCATTTCTTATCCGAAGGATGTCCAAATTGCGTCGAGCGGTGTTGGCGTTTGCATTAATACGAAAGAGTTCGTTTCGTAGGTTCAAGCAGATGTTTCCGACTTCAAGCGCAGCCGACGGAAGCAAAATTTCCCTAGAGCCAGAACGAAGCGAATATTTATTGAGCCATCGCCTAAGGCATTCGGTCCCGCTTTTATCACTCACACTCGTCGGGTGCAGTTTTTTGGTGAAGTCGGGGCCTGTAGCCCCAGGCTGTCAGGTCAAGCCCCCATGAGATATGAGGGCGGAAAACGGCGGGCCGTGTAGTCGCCCTCGCTGGGCTCCGTTTCCGGCCCGCACCACCCCGCTCGTTTTCCGACCTGTGACGGCCAACCTCCGCTCATTGCCGCGAGGCTTGTCGGTTGCATGCGAAACCCGCACGCCAAAAAGGCAGGACAATGAGAGCGGATATCTACGAGAAGATTATCGATCAAATCGTTTGCGAATTGGAGCGAGGCGTTCGGCCCTAGCACCAGCCGTGGAATACAGAGCATGCCGCCGGACGCATTACCCGCCCCTTGCGCGGCAACGGCATTCCCTATCAGGGCATCAATGTCCTGATGCTGTGGTCTGCGGCCATCGAGAAGGGCTATGCCGCCCCGACCTGGATGACTTTCAGGCAGGCGCTTGAACTAAAGGCCAATGTCCGCAAAGGCGAGCATGGCAGCCTTGTCGTTTGCGCCGATAAGATCATTCGCACCGAACCGACGCCGAGACCGGCGAGGAACCACGATGCGGAGCTTTATTGCCGAATGATTTGGAATTATCGGACTTTTATCCGGCATTGTTGTAATTCTTAAAGAATCCTAAATGAGAGTTGTGTAGAGTCAAAAATAGCCAATAGTGAGCTTGGCAAGCCATGTGATGTTACACGGAAATGCCCCTGGCATCCGCTTCACATCACGCTTGGCAAGGGTGCTTTGGCCCCCGTTGCATCCCCCGTTTCGAGAGGGCTACGCCCTCCCGGAGCCACCGGCGTAGGAGGCGCACGGTGATGACCGACGCTCAAAAGCCTCGGGTCAAGAGACCAGCGCCATGGCGTGGACGCCGCCGGGTCGCTGACCCGAAGGACAGCTTTGTTTCCGTCCGATGCACCGCGGAAGACCGTGCGTCGATCGACGAAGAGGCAACCAAAGCCGGACTCAGCAAGGGAGCCTATTTGCGGGCTTTGGCCCTTGGCGCTCCCGGCCCGCGTGCCGTCCGGCGACCTCCCGTAGAACGAAAGGAACTGGCTCGCCTTTTGGGGCATCTCGGCAAAGTGGGATCGAATGTCAACCAGATCGCGCGTGCCTATAACGCCAGCGGCGCGCTTCCTGGCTATTCCGAACTTGTCGCCATTCGGCAGCACATCGTGCAAATGCGCGATGCACTGATAAAGGCACTCGGGCATGATCATTAAAGGCACGTCCTGCGCCGGAGCTGGCCGATTAGCCGTTCACCTGAACCGAACCGACACCAACGAACGCGCCGAGGTAAAGGAAATTCGTGGCGTCGTCGCCGATGACTTACGCGGGGCGCTTCTCGAAATGGCAACCGTCGCGGCGGGCGCTCGTACAACCAAACCCTTTTACCACGGATCGATCAATACCCTCGCCGAAGAGCGGTTGACCGACGAGCAGCGAACGCTGGCGATCGACCGATTAGAGGTAGCGCTCGGACTGTCCGGCCAACCGCGCGTCGTTGTCGTGCATGAGAAAGAAGGGCGAGAGCATTGCCACATCGTGTGGTCACGCGTCGATCTCGAACGCATGTCCGCGATCAGCGACAGTCACAATTACCGCAAACACGAAGAGGTGGCTCGCAGCCTTGAGCGTGAATTTGGACTTCAACGCGTGCAGGGCGCGCATGCCGAGCGTGAAGGAAAAGAACGGCCCGCCCGTACGCCCAGCCACGCCGAGATGTTGCAGGCCGAACGGACCGGCATGAGCCCGAACGAAGTAAAGGCGCAAGTAACCGCTCTTTGGCAAAGCACCGATACCGGCAAGGAGTTTGCCACTGCACTGGCCGAGCACGGCTATGTTCTGGCCCGCGGTGATCGACGCGACTTCGTTGTGATCGATCCCATGGGCGGGACGCACAGTCTTTCCCGCCGTATCGATGGTGCAAAAGCCAAGGACGTTCGCGAACGAATGGCCGATATCGATGCTCAACAGCTTCCAAGCGTCTCCGAAGCGAAAGACATAACGAAGAACCAGTCTAGTCTCGCGGCCGAACAAGACCGGGACAAACCGAAGCCCTCGACTAGCTCCGATCCGGACTGGACCCATCGGGGCGGTCTCGTCGCGCAGCAACGCTCGGCCATGGATTGGTTTAAAGAAGCCAGCGAGCACAAGAAGGCCCGGGCCGAACAAACCGACCGCATGCAAGAGGCGCCGGTCAAAGAGACAACCGACCGGGATCAGCGCCGCCAGGCTTTCGCGCGTGAGTTCGGACGCGACCTTGAAGAAGGCTTCCGTAACGAACTCGAGCAGGACGGCGGCCAAGAACGAACGCGGGGGTAAGTGGCCCGGCGCCGGGGCAGCGCCAGGGCCGAACGAAGAAAGACCCCGCGCTCGATCAGGGCGCGGAAAACAAGAAGGCCGAAGCGCGGCATTTTACGCGCTTTTGAGCCGAATGCCTTCATCCGCTGGACCGCCTTTTTTGCCGCCGATCGTCAACGCAGGTGAATTTGGCGCCCTCTCAAGCGGCGAGACCGCTACACGTGGCGAATTTAGAGGGCAGGCCGCTTGGTTTGAACAGCGGCCCAGCTCGCCGGAAGAAACGGGCGCGGGAATTGCCGAAGACGGCGGAAGCGATACGGAGCTTGCCGGCATTCTGGATTTAATCGCGCAGGACGTAGCGCGTATGTCAGCCGCGGCAAGCGCCGCCGTTATGATTGAATACGATGGCAAGATCGCCACTGCTCGAAAGACACTTCCAAAGCAACTCTTTGCCGGGGCAATTGCCGCATTCAAGGCCGAGCTCCAAGCAGCACTGGCCGCGATCAGGCGACAAGCGGCGGAAGACCTCAAGGGACGGCGCGAGGCGGCTATCCGTCTTTATTCCAAACGGGCTCGCATTAGGAAGGCATCGATATGGGGTGGCCCGCCTGCAAAACCAAAGCCCACGTGATTAGCGTTCGCGGCGATTATAGAGTTCGCCACCGAAGTAGGAGGGATCGCCGCCGCCGCCATTGAGATAATAGGCCCAGCAGGCCGCGCGCCACGCATCGGTTTTTTCCTGCGGCGATGGACTGTCCGACGCAATGGGCGGGTCAAGAGTTTCGAGGTCTGAACGGTCTTCCATCTTAAGACGCCTCCTGACGTGGTGTGTGGTATGGATTCAGTGCAAGGCTACGCCCCCACTCTTCTTCCCAATAGTTTGGGACTTGCACGAAAAACGGGAGCATATGCTCGACCAGGCACAGCATCCGGCCGCGCGGCATCGTCATGAGTTGGTCCGGCCGGAATAGCCTTTGAAATTGATGTGACGTGCTAAGGTTCGGCGTTTCCCGGCCGACCGTATCGGTCAGACTGGTAGTCGTTGCTGCAACTATTTTTTCGCCGCACAGCTTCGAAAGGGTCTCAGCGGTGAAACTATCACGCGGGGCAAAGGCGCAGATGCACGAAGCCGTGCTCAGAAAGGTCAAAAATTTATCGTTGCCGTAGATCCCGCGCAGTTGATTGAGATCCTGTATCACCATGGGCATGAAACGGACGCCAAAGCCACGGGCGGTCGCGGCGGCCGTGAGTAGCTCAGACATGAAACCCAGTTGCGGGAATTCATCGATCATCAAAGCCACGCCCGCAACCCGCTGGCTTGGGCCGGACCGCATGAGCTCGCGCAATCCCGTAGCCATTATCAGCCGCAAGTAGCCCTTGTGTGAGTTGAGCTTGTCTACGGGGATGACGGTCGCGAGCGCGGAATCCGAATTTTTGAAATTCTGCCAATCGAATTTGGGGCCGCGCAGGGATTTTTTGAGAGCGGGCGAATCAAGAAACGTCGTTTCGTTGCACGCGCTCGCTATGACCTCCATGGAGGATTTCGAGCCAGCCGCGAAGCGGCCAGCCTTGGCGCGGACTTCCGGCGAAGGGCTTTCAGTCAGCTCGATAAACTTTTTGAATAATCCGATCGGGTCGCCTTTCTTGTCGATACCGTAAGGCTGGCAGATCAATTCTCGGAAAGTGCCGAGGTTTGCGCCCTCGCCGCCGCTCATTCTCAAGTCTTGGAGCACGGGCGACATGGCATAGGTTGCGCCGTCGTTGAAAAACGAATTTGGCCCGCCTTGCCCGTGGCTGGCATTCATGGCGAGGCACAGACCGTCGGCATCGTCGGAAAAATTGATGTCTTCCGGGGTGAGATTGAGCGCCACATTCATGCCGTCGTCAGCCAGGTGCGGGCATTTGTCGGCCAGCAATTCCCAAGCATTGACGACCCAGGTTGAGCCGGGATTTTCGCGCTCGAGCATCGGTCGCACCATGGCAGTGATCTCGCCTTTCAGATCGAACCACATTTTCGGCCGTCGTTTCATCTTGCAAATGCCGTTTACAAGCAGCGTGGTTTTGCCGCTGCCAGGCGGTCCGATACAGACGACGTTCGCTTTGTTATCTGGCGGCAAATAGACCTCAAGCCGCGTCAACGCTCCGTCCCAAAGATGACCGAGGAAAAAGTTTGTTTCGTCGGTCGCGCCTGTGCCGATCATTCCGGCGTTGTACAACTCATCGAATGTCGCGGTTCTGGCAGCCAAATCCGTGTCCTCAAACCGGGGCTCTGGTTCGTCGGGTGTTTCGCCGGCATAGACGACAGCCGCGGTTGCAGCAACGAGAGCTATGGCGACGAACCAAAGCCAATACCAATCCATTTTATTTTTCCCCAGCCGCCTTCACGACGTTCGCAATGAATCCGATTACGGCTTGGTTGATCTCCAACTCGATTTGTTTGATACCGGCCTCCGCGCGTGTCCGATCTGTTTCAGCTTTCTTAAGGTCGAATTCAGTGAGCAGCGCAGCCTCGGCTAATGTGACTTTCCTGCCGTGCGACATGCGGTAACGGATGTCGTCTATATCGGCGTTTTGCGCCGCGCCTTGGGCGGTTTTGATTGCGCCTTCACCCACAGCCGTTGCCGCATGACCGCTGGTAAGGTCCGCTGAGTTGCGCGCTTCGTTGTACACGACGACCAACTCGGCCCCGCACAACATCAAGCCCCCAGCAACAAGAACGACCTTGGCAGGCGCGGGAAGCGCACGCCAAAATCCACTAAAGGCGGCACCCGTGCCGCTAAACATCGTCTTCATGATGCCTTTCCTCCGCGGTTACTCGGCGGCTTGGGGGACGAACTTTTTTGCCGCTTGTTGCAGTTGTGCCGATTTCGTCTCGTCCTCCGGGTCACGGGGCAGCGTCAGCAGCAGGCAGACCAAGAGCCAGCAGATCAATTCGAGGCTCAGGCAAATTCCAATTTGAACCGGCTGCGGATAGGTCAGCACAGCATGAAGCGCGTCGAGCGGGCGGTAGGGTTCGAGCTTAATTGCCATCCGCTTTTGTGCGATACCCTGCACCGCATCACGCACCATGTGGATTGCGTCGTCAACGATGTGGCGGGCCTCACCCGACAACAAGCCCGCGGCAATGCCTGCAAGGCTTGGAGCCGACTGATTTGAATCCGCCTCATTCAGGCGGACCGCAAAGGACACCATTGCGTCCTGAAAACCCGCATGGTCAAACGCCGCACTGGCCGTTTCAGCCGTCTGCAAATCAGTCAGCGCAGCAATAAGACTTTCTTGCCGCGCTGTGCCCTTTCCGGTCAGCAAGTTCAGCACATTACCGAACATGCGACCGCTATCGTATAATTCGCCGTAAACCTTGTCGCGGCCCTTGAAGGGGGTAATCGCCTTACCGTTTGCCTCACGTTCAGCGAGGGCATTGAGGTTTTCGTGCGCCGCCTTCACGGGGCCAATGATGCCGCTCTCCGTGGCAACGTTGCCCGCTGCGATATTGTATGCAGCCTTGGCTTTGCCCAAGTAGGCGGTTTCGTGCTGTTGAATTGCAGAGTTTCCCGCGATCAGCGCCAGCAGGTATGCCCCCGAAAGCGTGATACCGAAGGCCGACAGCAACCCGCCCGCGCCGACGGTGAAGCAGCGGTCGAGCCACGTTTCGGCATCGACTGCCATTCGCGTCACGATGTGCCAGCCGACGCCCAACAAGATCGCGAACACGGGGGCCGCGACGAACGGCAGGATCAGGCTCGATCCGCCCGTGCCCCAGACATCGCGACCGATACCGATGCCGAGCGATACGGCCTCGATGAAGGAGACCGCAAGGGCGGCAAAGAGGACGGCCGCCCGATGAGGTTTTGCGTTAGAACGCTTGGAAGAAGGAGATGGGTCAGACATGGCAGATTCCTTCCTTGGTCGCACTATGGAGACGGCCCGGCTGGTCCGCCGGGTCGGATAGTTCACGAAATAGTGCCAGCAGCATCCGCCGCCGGATTTCCGTGGGCATTCATTCGTGCGCCATCGTGCCCTCCCACGGATGGAGGGGTCGATGAATTCGCGGCTTGATCTTTTGCAATCGGCGGCAGCTCGAACAGCGCACGATCAGGGACCGAACGAGCCTGGCGATCGATCAAGGCCATCATAGTCGCGGCAAACGCGCTATCATCCGTCATATGTTCGAGCGCGGCTTGCCCCACGAGGAGATACCGACGGTGATCTTCCTCCTCGCGTTTCGCCCTTGCGCGGGCAGCTACTTTCCGAATTTTCTGATCGAGCGCGACAGCCTTGGCGCGAAGTGCCTCCAATTCGCTTTCCGACCGCAGACGGGGCATCTGTTTCTCCTCTTCGATTTGCGCATGAATATTCCTTGCGTCGCTCGAACGTCGTCGAGCGCGCTGCGCCGCACCTGAATTTCTGATTCTCTATCGCCGCTGAAAATTGTCAGCCGCCACTAAAACGAATCATATGGATTCGGCTTTGGGAATCTGTTTTTTCGCTCTGTCAAATCAGAGAGACGAAGAGCGCGTTCATTGGGCAGGACGATGTCCTTGATCCGACTCATCTTTGCCGGCACGCCAACCGGATTTACAATTTAGTGATTGATATCAGCGGGAAGCTTTCACGGCCCATCAAATCGCCATCGTCCGCGCACCTGCTACACAGTAGCTACCCATCTCATGCAGAAAGAGTTTGCCGACTATTTCGGAACGGGCCGGTTCGATCTGCTGACGCGCCGGGACGCTGTCAAGGTGAAGATCGAATTGAAGACCACATCCTGCAACACAGGTCGCTCAGCTTCCAAAATTGACTTTGATGCCATCTACTGAATTCTGCTGTTCCTTCTAATTTCTAACGCCCCCGTACATCCGCCGGGTGGCATCGTCGGATTGCTTTTTGCGGGCTACGTAACGCTCGATCTGCATTCTCACGCAATTGTCGTAGAGCGTCTTGTGGTCGGGCAAGCGGTTGTCGATGGAAAGCGCGCATTGCAGGGCGATGAAGCCGCCGATGCCCGAATTATCTTTTCCCGCTGGCTGTGACGCGCTGTTTGGACCGCCTTGAATTGAATTTCCCACGCCGGAAGCCGCGATATGAAGCGTTGCGAGGTTATCTTTGGCCGTTTGGTCACCATTGGCTGCGGCGAGTTTAAAAAGACGAACCGCCTCACTCATATCTTTCGAGAGTCCGCCGCGAGCGGTCGCATAGAATAATCCCACATTGGTCTGAGCCTGCGCGTAACCCTGATCTGAAGCCAGCTTGTAGTAGCGGAGGGCGTCAGGATCACTCTTAGAAAGTCCCCCTCGACCTAATTCATAAAATGTGCCGATGCGATATTGCGCAGCGGAATCGCCTTGATCTGCGCTCAGCTTGTAAAGCCGCGCTGCCTCGCGATCGTCTTTCGCGAGGCCGCCGTCGCCATCCTCGTAATGTTCGGCAAGACGGCGTTGCGCTATGGCATTCCCCTGGTCGGCAGAAAGCTTGTAGTACCGGACCGCTTCGGCCAGATTTTTGGCAAGGCCGGATGCACCTTTCTCAAACATCATCCCGAGATAAAGCTGCCCGTACGCATCGCCCTGCGCGGCGGCAAGCCTGAAAAGGCGCACCGCCTCGGCTTCGTCTTTGCCGATCCCCTCGCCGGTATAATACATCAGGCCGAGAACGTACTGGGCGCGCGCATATCCACTCTCGGTCGAGAGCTTGTAATAGCGGTTGGCCTCCTTTTGGTTCTTCGCAAGGCCATTACTTCCTTTTTCATAAAAGACGCCAAGGAAAAACTCCGCTTCGGCGTTGCCTTGCGCGGCCGAGAGTTTAATGAAACGAAGAGCCTCGCTCGGATTTTTGCGGAGGAAGTTACCGTTTTCGTAAAGGAGGCCGAGGCGGCACTGAGCGCGATCCTCGTCCTGATCAGCAGCAAGCCTATAAAGACGTTCGGTTTCCTGTGGGTTGGGCGTCAATCCCGCGACGCCGAACTCATAGTACCAACCGAGCAGGAATTGTGCCTTCGCGTATCCTTGCGCAACGGCAAGCCTCAGAAGTCGCACAGCTTCCGGTTCATTCTTTGCCACACCGCTTCCATCCTGGTAGCGCATAGCGAGTTCGTACTGAGCCTGCGCGAAGCCCTGCGCGGCGGCAAGGTTGAGGAGCCGCACGGCTTCCGCCTCGTTCTTGGTTACGCCAAATCCATCGGCATAAAGCAGCGCAAGCGCGCTCTGCGCCGCGGCATACCCTTGGTCGGATGCGAGTTTGTAGAGCCGCACCGTCTCCTGAAGATTTTTTGGCAGGCCATCAAGCCCCTCATAATAGTCGTAAGCAAGGATCGTCTGGCTGAAAGCGTTTCCATTGTCGGCCGCGAGCTTAAGGAGACGCATGGCTTCGGCAAGGTTCGCGGCAAGACCCCCTTTGCCCTCGTGATAGAGGAAGCTTAGGGCAACCTGCGCGGCGGCATAGTTCTGGGCAACAGCCTTCTCGTAGTAAGCACGCGCGCGCGTAAGATCACCGCTCGCCTCTAACGCTCGACCCAATTGATATTGAATCCGGGGATTGTTCGGCGCCGCTCCGATGGCGACCCGACAAGCGAGGATCGCCTGCTGGGCATCGATCTTGTCGAAAGCGACTCCAGGAACGCTCTCGGGCCGCTCCCGGTCGTGATCAGCCGCCGCAGCGAGATCGCACTCGCGGGTCAAGCCGTCCGCGCGGCTCATGGTGGGCATGAAGCTCACGCCGGCTAAGACGAGAAAGATGTACCTGCTTGGACGGATGCGTTTGCAACGGAATGGCCGATAGTTTCTCAGCACGAGGCATCTCCTAAGCTCTGGAAAGTGCGTAAAATGGTCGGAAAACAGTTTGCCCATCCGTTCCGTGGTCTCACTTGTCCGCACGCACGCGAGGTTTCCCGGCGACTTTCTTGCGAGCGACGGTTTTCGGTTGCGTAATCGATTTCATCAGGTGGACGAACGAGCGCCTCAGAGCGCGATGGGATACCCCGTTGAACGCGGTGACCAAGTGCAGCGCGTCGCGGTCAGCAAGGAGGGTGAACAACCGGCTCGGTTTGAAGCGGCCCCGGCCGGAACGCTCGGCGTCGTAAAAGAACTTCATCGGCACCTGAAGCGCGTCGCCGATGCGTTGCAGCCTTCCCGCGCTGACGCGGTTCACGCCCTTTTCGTATTTCTGGATTTGCTGAAAGCTGATCCCGACCCTTTGGGCGAGCTCCGTTTGCGAGAACCCGCATTCAAGGCGGCGCGCGCGGATACGGCGGCCTACTTCCGCGTCCCAGGCTTCCGCTCGCTTCGCCAGTACCGGCTCTCCGGGCATCGCGGCTGCTCCGATTCCGGGAAGAAATAGCCCCGGTGGTTGAAGCTTTACGAAGATTAACTCTCAAGATGTCCGGTCGGAGTTGCTATCAACAGACTTGTCTATTCTGTCAACTGTCAATAATTGTAGGGTTTTACCTTGAGATTACCTACGACCTACAGTAGAGTGAGCACGAACCGATGGCTCGGTGAGCCCTGCAATTCCGGGGCGTAGAGGAGAATTCAACAGAATAGACAAAATGGTCGTGTCCGAGCGTCGGCTTGCGGCCGGCGGGAGGGCCGACGATGCTCACGCATGGCAGACCGCCCGGCAGTCTCTATTCGAGCGCCGGGAAGCGAAAATATCTGACGGCTGCGGAGCGCCTTCGCTTCCTCGAAGCAGCACGCAACTGTCCACGTCCCGATCTCCGAACGCTATGTCTCACCTTGGCCTATACCGGCTGCCGCATATCGGAAGCGCTCGCGCTCACGGCAGGATCGATCGAACGCGACGGCGGATTCATCGCGATCCGCTCGCTGAAGAAACGGGCGCGCGCCGTCGTATTTCGCGAGATCCCCGTACCGGGTGAACTCTTCGTGGCGCTTCGCGAGGTGCACGCTCTTGACGATCGAAACGCAAAACTCTGGCGTCTCTCGCGTTGCCGCGCCTGGCAGCTCGTCAAAGGCATCATGCTTCAGGCGGGCATCGCCAAGGGTCTACATGCCACGCCAAAGGGGCTGCGGCACAGCTTCGGACTTCACGCCATCCGTTCGGGCGTTCCGTTGAATTTGGTACAACGCTGGCTTGGCCACGCCAGCATGAACACGACAGCCATCTATTTGCAGGCCATCGGCGACGAGGAGCGCGAGATCGCAGCGCGGATGTGGGCATGCTCAGCGAAATGAATCAGGCGAATGTTCCAAGTGCTGTGCCGTTGAACGTAGGTAGCGGATCACGATCGCAAAGAATACAATACATGGATGACCGATTCATCAGAGCCTCTGCCGATACCCATCACCGGCCTTGTCCGGGGGACAACTATGATAAGAGAAGAATTGCATTTCACGGGCGGAGTGAGAGCGCATCAAGGCCATGACGGTTGGCAGATTGGCCCGCTTCTGCGACAGGGGACAATTCGGGCCGTAGGCAGGATACCAGACCAGCAACTTCGCGGCCTTGGTCTTGCGATGGGGCTGACTTTGTTCGGTGCTGATCGCATCTCCGGATTTGACACGCCTTTGCCAACGCGAATTTGGACTCCCCTACTTGGGGCGCCGCCTCTGAAACACTCGGCAAGCGATAGCTGGGGGATGATTTCATCGCAAGCGCAGTTGGCGGGTGACAGCTCCTACGGAGGACTTGCCAGCAACGTCTCGGTCGGCCTGCGGGCCGCAGGCCTTCAATTGCGTAACGCGTCAGATGAATATCATAAGCAGCTTATGGCTGCGCTCGCTTCCGGACAACGCGTAGGCACTCGCTTCAGCAATGTTCCGAAGGATGACCTGCACCTCGCTTTCCATTCAGTCCTGGCCGAGATGGCAAGCGCTCGCGATTACTTGGCACAAGTCGCGGCTCGACGTGCCGGCGCTCCGGAAGATGTCGACGCTCTTAATCGTCTGAGAACTTGGCTCAAGAAATCGGTCAACGCATCTGCATTGAATGACCCCCTCGTCATGCGTCTCATTGAGGCTTCTGACACGACGGCCGCAGACCCTTGGCTCGCTGACATCACCAGCTATCGGAATCTCTTTTTACATCAAGAGCACATGAGCGCCATGGCTAAATGGCTTGTGGTGGAAGAACGAGAAAGTCCGGTCGGTCCCGTCCGCACCATCATGATGACGATCAATACGAGGCCTGGGGCCGACACGACGTGCGACGCCTTGGTCCGGTTTGTCGACTTGTACGCACGACTGTGCCGGTTGGCGGACTTTGCCGCAACTCTAGCGCCTTATGCCGCTACACCTCCGGCGCTTGTCGCGACGGGTTCCTGAACAGGGCGGATACCGAGGGGTGGATCGTCTTGCCCGAAGTTAGTGCAGATCAGCTTCGCTCGCGCCTCGGGATGATGGAAGCAAGGAAAGCGGATTACGAGCGCCAGAGCGCCGCGGCCGGAGGCAAGCTGAAGCGGCACGAAACCTGGCGGCACCACTACTTGTCTTATCCCTACCTGATCGGCGCGCCCGATGATCGTCTTGCCGAGCGGTTTCGTGCCGTCTTCATCAATCAGACCGAACTTGGACATGATGGGACGCTTGGGCTACTTCCGGTCGATGTCGAAAACAGTTTTATGCAGAAATTTACCCATGTCGTGGAGGAGTATGCTTTCCGGGGCGGCACGCCGATGGACGTTGTGCGGGCTGCGCGAGAGCCGATACAGCGTTATTTCGCAAACGGCGATCCGATCGCGATAAAAATGTTCGCGGGTTATGTGGCGCCGTCGTCGCCCTTCCTTGTCAAATACGGACGCCGGCAATTTCTTGAACCGATGCAACGAGAGGGCCGCATCCGCATTTGCCCGGCCGGATTTTACAACAACCGGGCACTGATCGAGGCCATTCAAGATGATGAAATCAGCAAAACGTTTTTCATCCCGACCTTCCGCGAGCGGCTCGCCGGTCAGCACGTTCTCGACTTCCAAGGCCATCGCATCCCGTTCGGCAACGATGACCTTGTGATGCCCGTGGTGGCGCCCGACTACTATCTGTTCAGCCTTTGCGATTATATCTACTACCGGCTTCCGACGGACTTCGACGCCGACGCCGCGCTTATTATTCGCGATCCAGCGCGTTTTAGTCAGCGCTTGATCTCGGCCTTCTTGGCGCTACGGTCGGGCTGGGACCCGCTATTTGGTCCGGTCACCTACTATGATCCTTATCGCGATTACACAACGGTCCGAATCCCTCAGATGTCGAAGCATTTCGGTTACTCCTATCAAAGGGAGGTCCGGATTGCCTTCCGCGCCACGCAGCAGCTTCGCACGGAATTGCAACCGGAATTTCTGACAATAGGCTCCATGACCGACTACACGGACCTTGTCAGCGCCTGAGGCGAGCTTGGGTTGGAACGGTTAAGCGCGCGATGACTCGGCAGAAGTTATTATGATGATCGACGCGTAGGGCTTGTCCCATCGCGCGGTGTTCCGGCAGATCATGACGCATCGGTTTCGGCCGCTGGTTTCCAGCGCGGTAGAAGCCAATTCTTCCGCAATCTCCTTCCGGCGCGGAGCGAGTTGCGGAGGATAGGCGTAAAAGACAACCGCGGTATCGCGGGGTTCGGGCGGGGTGACAATAAGCGAGCATTCCTGCTCGGGGTCGCGCCAGTTGCGATCAACCTTCGCTTTAAGCTTCACCAGAAGCTTGTCGATTTTCATCTGCTCTTCGTAACTCGCACAGCGCAACAGGTCGGTCGTAACAGTGGACCAACGCGGGAAAGCGAATGTCTCGATTGCACCAACGAGAGACGAAAAATAAGGGCTGAGCTTCGGCTGTGGCTTCTTGATCGTAACGCCGGCGTCCCGGCTGTTACAATAGCGGTCGATCGGCGCCGACATTCCCGTTAGTACGAGTGCAATTTGCTCATTTTCCAGACTGCCCAGATTAAATCCCGTATCCAAATAACATCCCAAGAAGTCCATCTCGTCTGCAAAGATGCGTACCGCCCTTTGAAATCGTCCGCGCTCCGCAAAGTAGTGGAGGAAGAACGACGGACGTCCCAGGATATCGATCGCTTGTTGAAAGTCCGCGATATTGAGCGTAGGAGCCAGGGTCAACGTGGTTGGTATCCAGCCCGCCTCCTTGAGATCGCCTTCCGCGGAAGCCAGGATTGAGAGATCGTCGAGCGTGACCGAGATACGGACGATCCGTTCTGTGTCGGCGAAATTCAAATCGAATGACGCGAGGCACGCAGCGGCCGTGGCATCGCCGGCTTTTGCCTGCCATATCATTGTCTCGAGGCGCTCCGACTGCTCCGATGGAGCGGCGATCAAGTCGCTGATATGGCGCCGAACGCGGTCGGGCGCCCCTCTCAGTCCCGGCCCCGTCAAAGCCGCAGACTTGTCTTCAACGATAACAACGGTTCTGTCGATTGCAGCGACGTGGTCAGTTTCGTATTCGACGCCGCCGACACGCCACTTTACGCCGTGGCGCAGTTGAGCAGCCGGCAAGGCCTTTGCGAGTAATTCGTTCACTTTTGTTTCAAGATAGGCGGCGCGTCGAGCTTCGAGCGCGTTTGTCAGCCCCGGCTTGTCCGCAAGCGTCCGCATGATCTCGTGGATGTGACTGAAGATGCTCTGCGGCAGTGGGCAGAAATATTGGTCCCCGGCCCTCATGATGGGAGACCGCCAGACCGGATTAGCCATAAACAGGTGTTCCGGGGCCTGTCCGCACAAGTCACCGGACCTTAATGACAACGCGTCCAGGACGCGTTTCGTTACCTCCAGCGGTATTCCCGACTGTTGCGTCATCTCAGCCGGCCTGAAAGTCATGAGAGCGACAAACGAGATATCGGCATGTGACAGGAGTTTGAACGCGACTTGCTCGCGCGTCGTGCCTTCGGGAATGGCCTTCAGGAACGCCTCCGGATCTCCCTTCATCTCCGGCTGTTGCTCGAAATATGCGCGCACCAGGCCGGGGATCGTCTTTTCGCGGAAGATAAGCTTCATCCGCTTGAAGCGCTCATTGCAGCGATGCTCGAATGTAGCGACGAGATGGCGGCCGATCACCATGAGATCGGAGGCGCCGAAGCCAAGAGCCTTGCGGAACAGCTCATCCAATGGCGCGTAGAGTTCAGTGGATATTTGGACGACTTCGGAAAAGTAACCCCAGTTCCGTACCATCTGCGTGTGCAGCCGTAGCCGCTCCTGCAACGTAAGTACGATACGGGCTTGCACGTCGGAGGCGGCTTCAACAGCCTTGAACCGGCGGCTGTGAAATGCGTCCGCCAGGCCAATGACTGCGTCGATCGTCTTTTGAATATCCAGAGGCGAAGCGGGTAAGTCACCCCACTCGTCCGTGGGAACCGTCAAAAGCAAGGATTGCAGAAGTTCGAGGTGATGCTGTTCCAACTTTGCGATGAGCCGCTTCTCGGAGACTCCGGCGTCCGAGACGCCTGCCTGAAGGCCGTATCCCGCCATCACCGCGATGATATGCGGCGGATATTTGCCGCGAAATGTTTGCAGGATTGTCTCAATCAGAATCGGAAACTCTTCCGTCTTTTTGTCTGCCAATTTCAGCAGTCCGGCCTTGACGACCGAAGGCTCCATCGCCGAGAACGGATGACGATAAAGCATAAAGCCCTGCGCCGGCTTTTGACGCGCTTTTCCCCGCTTATTTCGCTGCGTCGATTTCTGCTTTTTCATCGGTCTCGATCCTCGCGGCGGCCGCGAGGCCTGAGCTGTCCTACGGCTTTTGCCCCGCCGCAAGCCGGATATCCTTGATAATCATGAACAGATGCCGCGTGTCGGTTGGTGACGGCGTGAAGCCGAAGTGCCGGTAGAACGCAACGGCTCGCTCGTCCTTGGCGTGGACCGCGAGAGCGCGCACGCCGATCACATCCGCGACCTGGAGCGTGCGTCCGAGCGCATCGAGCAGCAGTCCGGAACCGATGCCGCGGCCTTGGGCGTTGAGATGGACGGCGAGGCGTGCGAGCACCAAGAGAGGGATCGGGTGGCGCGACATGCCCTTGACGACACGCTCGGGAGCTTGCGCGTGCTGAACCTCGCCGGCGACGATCGTGTAGAAACCGGCGATTTCATCTCCGCTCAGTGCGACATAGGTCTGCGATGAATTGGACTGTTGGGCTTGTAAGGCGTGGCGTATGAGGAAACGATCAAGCTCCGGTTGACCGCAGGTGAATTGCTCGACGTTGTGCGTACGATGCAATTTTTCTATGTGAAGCGAAGCCTTCACGACTCGCTTGCGGGATCGAACACGGACGGCTCGCGAAACAACCGCTCAAGGCGCGCGTGACGGCGCGGTGGCGCATCGAGCGCGGCAGCAAAAGCATCCCACCCCTTGGCATCGAGCATGAAGATGCGGCGATCCCCGAGCCGCTCCTCCGCCTCGCTGAGCGCGGTATCGAGCACGAATTCGCTGACGGATTTACGTTCGGCTGTTGCAGCCGCCTGCAAGGTCTTTTTTGCGGCCCGGCTCAGCCGAAGATCGAGCTTTTCCGTCCGATTGGTGCGTTGGGTCATTGTGCCTCCTGACTTGGAGGATACCACAATTTGCCAGACAATGTCACGACAAATAAGGTTCAAGCCGAGGGCGATCTAACCCTATGAATTGGCTATTTTCTCCGCATTTTAAGTTGCCGGAGTTGCCAGCGCTGTTGAGCCCGTTCCTGAATCGTTCTAGGCTGCAATTTGGACAAATGCCGGTTGGCGCGGACCGGGGTCCCCCAAATCGGCATATTCGACGCCGACAATATGTTTTGAGCAGGCTGTGAAATCAAACCTTGGATTCCTCCAATGGGCAATCGAGACGAGTTCTCGCCAAAAATAAAGCGGGCGGTCGCCCTTCGCGCCAATCAACACTGCTCGTTCCGTGGTTGCCCACAGGCGACATCAGGCCCAAGCGATGAATCACCGGAGGCTGTGAATATGACCGGCAAGGCAGCGCATATTCACGGTGCCGCCGCCGGACCCGGAAGCAGACGCTATCTCGAAGCAATGACGCCCGAGGCGCGCTCGGATATTTCAAATGCCATCTGGTTGTGTGCGAACCACGCCGACCTGATTGATAGGGACGAAGCGACTTACACGGCGGACATACTCCGGGCGATGAAACGCGAGCATGAGGCAACCTGCTCTGAGAGACAGCGGAACGCCAGACTGGCGGGTGAATCTGTTCCCGATCTAATCGCCATCGGACCCGGCGTCGTTTTTGTCGGCGAATTTCTCGGCATCGAAAATGCCGAGTGGAGTTTTCATCTGCGGGACTTCGTCGAAGGCGACGTTCATGGGCTGATCGCATTCATTGAGCGCTACGACCAGACCGCTGCGATAGACCGCTATCTTCTCGTCAACTGCCTTGGGGATGGACGCGTGCTCAAAGGCGCACCATCCATGACCAGAGAAAAGACAGGAGGCTATCTTGTCCGGTGCCCGGTGCTCCCGAGCGCCGACCGCATCCGGGCAGCCGACCTTCCGATGGACCTTGCACTGTCGGACAGCCATGACCTCATGCTCAAAAATGGCGACCTCGCAACGGTATCCGGCCTGGAGGCGTTGCCCCAGAAAGTCAAAATGTGCCTATCGCACCAGAAGGGCGAAAGCCTATTTCATCGAGACTTCGGAACGCGGTTTGCCGAATACTACAACCTGCTTTCCGGCTCTCCATGGTTCGAGCAGTTCCTGAAGCTGGAGGTCATTCGCCAAGCCGCGATTCCGTACATCGACACCATCATGAACCGGCAAGACACCCCGCTCCAATGCGTCGAGCGTGTCTTTGGCATCGAGATTCTGGCCAACGCTCCCACGAAGAACTGGCTGCCCATCCGGGTGGACTTCGACGTTAAAGGCTTGGGACGGTGGAAACGCGATTTGTCCGTCTGCGTTCCACAGGAGCCGTCAAGGAGACCATCTTTTGATGAGGTCGTCGCTGGGCTTCACCCTAGCACCTACCCCCGCCCTGAAGATGCTGCGTGAGGTTTGACCAACAACATTACTCAGAACTAGAGCGGGATGAATTTAGGTTGAGACGTGCTCCTTAGGGTTCTAAGAAGGCCTGTAGCTCCTGATGAAAGGAAATGCTGGCGAAGATTTCGCGGAGGGAAGGCGCGCACGCGCGCAGAGGGAACGCTCCAAATGGACACCGTTCGTTACCGCATCGTCATTCTATTACTGACGGGAGCGATCACAGCGTCACTTCCTGGCTGTGATGGTGCGTCTTCGCAATCCGGCGAGCAGACTCAGATACAACGAAACACCAATATCCGGATTGGCGCCCTTTCGGCTGAGCAGGCGCTCGCCCTATCCGACAAGCTAAAGGCGCGTGGCGTTCACGATGACATAGTGTATCTGTTGCGTTTTGTTCATTACTACAAGCTCAGCCAACGCAATCCCGCTCTCGTCGCACTCGAACTGGTCAACGAGCAGACCGCCAAAGCGATCGTGAACAGTGTCAAAGAACGGAGATCTCTCGAAGATCAGGGCGGGACCGTCGACCTTGATGAAGGTTTGGAACTTCGCACCGAGATGGCCAACTCCAGCGATTGTGAAAACGAGGTGAATAGCGGACGGTTCAAGCCCCTCACGGGCAAGCAGTTTTGCGTGCTCTGGGATTCCGGAATTCTGGATCTCCTTCCAATGCCGGGAGAACTGTTAACCGTGTCGGGACGCCTTTTGGCGCGAAAGGCCTTGCTCAAGCTGCCGAGGGAGCGGTTGCGCAATGTGCCGCGGCTGGCGTCAGTTATGGCCAGGGCCGAGGCGAAACGTCTCGTCGTACGGCAAGAACTTGCGAGGCATGTCACAATAGAGGAAGAGCTGATAAAACAATTGCTCGACTTTCAATGGAACGTGACGGTCGATCTCTCAGATCACGACCGATAGCCGGAACTACGGTTGAAAACCAAGCTTCCTTATCGCATCCGCCGCGGCGCGCATCGTCGGATCGACAGACAGCGCCGCCCTGTAGTCGACGACGGCCTCTTCGATGCGGCCTAGAGCCGCATAGACGTCAGCACGCACCGCCAACGCCCGAGCATTGCGGGGCATTAAGTGAACCGCCCGCTCCGAGTCAGCTAGCGCGAGGTCAGCGTTGCCCGATTTCAGGCGAGCGAGCGCTCTGCTGTACAGCGCCTCAGGAAAATCGGGTTGCAGGGACAAGGAGTGGTCGAAATCAACAATCGCACCTTTGAAATCGCCTGCGGCTCCGAAGGCTGCGCCGCGATTGAAGTAGAACAGGGCATTATCCGGTACTATCGAAAGCGCCGCGTTAAAATCCAATGTCGCCTCACGGTATGAGCCTTTGCGGAGATAGGCGGCACCACGGTTATTGTAGGCGTCAGCAATCGCCCGATCGCCAAAATAACCTCCCGCGATCCATCCAGTAACCATACCCTTCTGCAGCGATTTGAGGGTCTGAATGCGCGCCGTACAGGCGCCGATAGCGCGCTCGTTGTCATTTGTCTGGCTGCAATCGCCGGCATCGTTGGCATGAGCCGGCGCGGCAGTTGCGCCAATAATCAGGCAGGCGAGCAGCAACACGCCTACGGCCCGACAAAGGCGAGGCCATCGCAAAAGGCTAACCTTAGGCTCACCGCAAACCATAGCGAAGACTATCACATTTAGAGCGCAGGCAGGCGCGTCCTTGCCGGAAGGACCGGGCTGTCGTGAACCGAGCCCCGGCACTGCCTGCGCAGTGAGCCCGGAGACGGGATTGCGGGTCTCGGCCATGCGGCTTCCATCCCTCGCGCAAGTATGAAGGTGTCGCTCGCCGGAGGCACTCGCGCGAAGGGCTGCCGTTCCGGCATCGCTATCACTTCCCGTCGCACGGGTGCCGTTCTTGACCGGTCTCACGACTGCACTCGCTTTCGGAGCCCGCCGTGCCGTCGTCGCTATCACTGCTCCTCAGCGGGTGCCATTTTTCTTGGGGGTCGCTCGGAGGCTCTGCCTCTCGCGCGTAAGAGCAGGAGTCGCTACGCGACTGGCTGTTTGATTGTCCGGGGAGTGCGAGGGCTCTGCCCTGGCACCCCCGGCAAGAACAAAATCGGCATCCCCCGATCTTCGCTCCCTCCGGTCGCTGCCAGACCGGGCGGTCCCCCCTGCCGATTTTCTTCTTGCTCCCCCTTACCCGGTCTCGCCGACGGGCAGGGGTTCATGCGCGGACTCTGCGCAGAACCCCAACCCAAGGAGAGAGACCATGAGTAACCGTACCGCTAAAGACGCAAGCAAGGACATTGTGTTTGTCCCCCTCAGCCGCTTGAAGAAGTCGCCGAAGAACGTGCGCAAGGTGCCGCACACCAAAGCCGACATCAAAGCTTTCGCCGCCAGCATCGGCGCTTTGGGCATGCTGCAATACCCGGTTGTGGAGCCGGAGCTTGGGCCGCGTGGCAAGCCGACAGGCAACTATCTGGTCAACGCCGGAGAAGGACGCCGCCTCGCGCAACTGCTCCGCGTCAAGCGCAAGGCGATCAAGCCCGACGAGCCGATCCGTTGCATCCTCGACACCGAGCATAGCGCAACGGAGATCAGCCTTGCCGAGAACGCGATCCGCAGCGACATGCACCCCGCCGACCAATACGAGGCATTCGCCAAGCTGCACAGCGAGGAAGGCAAGAGCGCCGAGGATATCGCGGCGCGGTTCGGCGTGACCGCAGCGGTAGTCAGGCAGCGTCTCAAGCTCGGCGCGGTCAGCCCGAAGCTCAGGGCGCTGTATCGCAACGGCGACATGAATCTCGACCAGCTATCCGCCTTTGCCATCACCGAGGATCATGAGCGGCAGGAGCGGGTGTGGAGCGAGTTGCCGCCCTTCAACCGAAGCCGCAACAGCATCCTTCGCGCCTTGAGCGAAGGGCAAGTACGTTCTGACGACCGCCGCGCCGTGTTCGTGGGATCGAAGGCCTATGAGGAAGCAGGAGGCAGCATCATCCGCGATCTGTTCGATGCGGAAGGTGCCGGCTTCTTTGCCGATGCCGAGCTTCTGAATGGCCTTGTCCGTGAGAAGCTGCAACGCCATGCCGACGAGGTGGCGGCGGAAGGCTGGCATTGGGTCGTGGCCGAGCCGGAGTTCGATCACGAAGCCAGTGCGGCCATGCGGCGGGTCTATGCCAAGCCGGTGCCGCTCTCCAAGGCCGACCTGAAGCGCCTGAGCAAGCTGGAAACGCGGTACGACGCCCTCTGCGACAAGTATCCGCATGGCGACGTGTCCGCCGATGATGCGGCCAAGCTTGGCCGTATCGAGGCGGCTATCGAAGCCCTGCACCGCGAGGAATACAAGGCGAAGGACATTGCCCTTGCCGGTGCGTTCGTTTGTCTGGCCGGTGACGGGTCGGTGCGTGTCGAACGCGGCTATGTCCGTTCCGAGGACGAGCCGGAGTCCAAGACCAAGGCGAAGGATCAGAAGGACTCTCCTGCCAAGGACACCAATGGACTTGCGCCGCTTTCGGAGAAGCTGGTCGCTGATTTGACTGCCTACCGCACATCGGCTCTCCGCAACGAACTGGCACAGCACCCGGCAACGGCGCTGATCGCGCTCGTTCACGCGCTGGCGCTGGCGACGTTCTTTGAAGGCAGCAAGGGTTCGAGCTTGGAGATCACGCGCAAGTCCGCGTGGCTTTCGGGGTATGCTCCCGGCATCGACGAGAGCGTTGCCGAGAAGCAGATTGCCGAACGTCATACGGCATGGGCCAAGCGTCTGCCGCAGAAGCCGGAGGCCCTGTGGACTTTCATCCATGGGCTTTCGGAGGACGAGCGTTCGGGTCTCTTGGCGCACTGCGTTTCGCTGACGGTCAACGCGATCCGCGCTCCGCGCCAGTCTGCCGACGACTCCGAAGGCAACGCCGCTGCTCTCGCCCGTGAAGTCGGGCTGGACATGAAGGCTTACTGGCAGCCGACCGCCACCAGCTACTTTGGCCGAGTCAGCAAGGAGCGCATCGTTGAGGCCGTGCGCGACGGCGTTTCCGATCAGGCAGCGCAGAACATCGTTCGCTTGAAGAAGCCTGCAATGGCCGAAGCTGCCGAGGCGGTGCTTGCGGGTAAGGGCTGGCTTCCCGCCTTGCTTGCGGCGAGTGCCGCATAAGCTGGGCGTAAGCATTACCAACGGAGAGGGCCGCGCGAGCGGCCCTCTCTTTTTGCTTGCGGATGCAGGTTATGTTCCGTGTCTGTTGGTAATCCTGACCAGTCGCATTGATGCTGGAGGTGCGATCCTTGAGCGAATCTATTCATCCGATCTCGGCCCGACGCAGACTATCTCTTCTGTTCGACGCGGGTGGCGCAGCCGGATAACTCGCGGCAACCTTAATGTCAGCGATTCAAGTCCGTGTGCCCCACTACCAAGAAGTGCCCCGCCAGTTTGCGGGTTTTTCTACAAAACCGTTTCTGACCGGCACACCGGGCCACGGGTAGCGTATCGCAAGCTGTCCCGCAGTTACGAAGGGGCCATGTCTGGTTGAACCGCTTTGTCTCAACAAGCTGCTTGACCAAGCATAGCGGATATGACCCGATGCTATCGGGTTGCAATCTCAGCTAGGCTCGCGCATCGAAAAGCGCGGTCTGACCATAACGCTCGGTCTATTGTCTTGAAGGGGGAATAGCCATGCTGCGGCTGCTCATGCTTTTCGCCGTCGGCGCGGTGGCGTTCTGTGGTGTTCCTTGCTTTGCCGCGGACAAACCGACGCATCCGATTATCTTGATTCCTGGAATTCTCGGCAGCAAGCTTTGCGACTCAAAAGGTACGCTGTGGGGCGACAATGCGTATGATTCGTTGAAGCATTTGCCAGACCTTGATTTATCCAAAGCGAATCCTGAAGAGATACATTCTTGCGGGATCGTCACCTCGGTGCAGGTGCTCGGCCCACTTTATTCAGTTGCCGCCTATTCCGATCTGCTCAAACAGTTTGAGCGGTGGGGTCTCAAAGATGAACGCGACCTGTTTGTCTTTCATTACGATTGGCGCAAGAGCAATTTCGATAATGCCGCGGAGTTGAGCAAATTCGTCGCCAGCAAAATCAGCGAGGGAAAGCTGCGAGCAGACCAGCAGTTCAACATCGTGGCCCATAGTATGGGCGGCTTGGTTACGCGGTTGTATCTCGAAAAACCCGAGCAACGTGCAAAGGTCCATAAAGTGATTTATCTTGGGACGCCGTTCCTTGGCTCCATGAATACGTTGGGTATGTTGTCCGAAGGATGGGCGGATACTGTCGGTCTACAGAACTGGATAGCCGGCGGCCAGGACTCGATCCGGCGTGCCATCCTCTCGTTTCCGGGGTTTCTTGAGCTACTACCGCGCTACGTTCCGAAACCAACTCGTCACTGTTGCGAGATCAAGGAGGCCAACGGCAAATATAGCGAAATATCCGTCTTCAACCCAGCGTCCTGGAAGAGCCTGAACTGGCTTACCCCGCCACATGACCGCGGCGCTGGCTTTGACGTGTTTTCCGCAAATCTGCGGCGATCCGCTTCGCTTACACCAATCCTCGCCGCGAAGCCTGCCGACGTCATCGAGATCCTATTCGCGGGTGACCCCAAGGAAACACGGTTTATCTTTACGGTTGCCCGCGCTGACACACGTCCTTCACCGTCGAATTGGCATTTTTCATTTCAGCCTGGCGATGGAACGGTGCCGGGGTGGAGCGCAGCCCGCAACTCCGAACTGAACAGCCTTTCCGGCGCGCTGCAGTCATTCACCGCCCACGCCAATATTTTTGACGATAGTTGGGTGCGGTCAGAACTCAAGCGCGAGCTTTTCCACGCTGAAGCTATCGTCGTCCGACCAATTAGCGGTAGTGGCCATCCCGAATTGAAGCTTTCTGCGGACGGCAAGGATCATGACATTCAGGTCGAAACCGTTTCGATTATCCCCGACGCGACGTATCTCAAGCTGGGCTCACAACTGACAGCCAAGGTAAGGCTTAAGCTGGATGCTGCCAGCGGATTGTGGCTGCGCCCAGGCCTTTACAAGCCTGCAATCTCGCTACGTCAAGGCAACGCGAACGTTCCGCTTGAAGTGCAGGAGACCTCGACGAGGACCGCTAACGGCGAATTGTCCTTCACCGCCAACGGCTCAACGGCCAGTTTTCAGGCCGGCGGCGCCGAACTTGCAGTGACGTTGCTGGGTGCAGTTGACCAACCTGTTGTCTCTGAGTTCATCGTGTTGATGCCGTAGCTTTTGCCTGTCGTTCCATAAGGATGAGTGACTAGCCATGTTATCGTGCGCACGACTATCGCTCTGGCTAATATTCACGTTGGCGGTGTTGCCAAACGCCTTTGCCGATCCGGTACGCGATCGCATTCTGGCACAGAGCAGAAAGCAGGTTATGGCCCTGCGGGTATCGGGCAAGGAAAGCGGTCTGGAGCCGTTTGGCGCCAATGAGCCGCCGATTTACGGCACCGGCTTCTTGGCGCGAACATTGCTCGATGCACAGACCAGCCGGTACGTCATCCTTACTGCCGCGCATGTGGTAAGGGACGACAGGGCCTGGGCACCCTCAGGAAATGGCCTCTCACGCCAAGTATTCCCCTACGCCGAACTGGCGTTCGGCCGAACTGAACTCGGGGGCTATAGAGGCGTCCAAACGCATGCCCAGCGTGACATTGCACAGGTCTCGATCGCCGAGCCGACGGATCGCAAGCCGGTTCGACTTTCTGCTTCGCGCTTCGATCCGGGCAAAAGATATTTCGTCGTGAGTTGGGGAGATGCCCACAACAGTACCTCAACCCAGGAGGAGCCATATATAAAGGAAGTGAAATATTTGCGGCATTCTGCGGACAATTCCGGGCTAATCGAGATCGAGGCGTTGCCGGATCAGGAGTTTAAGGAATTCAAAAAATCCGAAAGCGGCTCGCCGGTTTACGATGAAGACCTCGGCGTCGTGGCGGTGCTGGTGGAGGAGTTGGACGACAGGATCAAGGGTACTGCGACGATCGGCCGGGCCCTTCCACTCTCCGACGTGATGGACTGGCTCGAAAGTGCAAAGCGAGCCCCTGTCAAGGAGCCGCCCCCATTGAAGCTCGTAGGACCAATCACCGCGACCCAACAGATCAACTTCGAACGCCTTGTCGATAATGGATGCGTGTTTGTAGGTAAATTCTCTGCCCGGAACCTTCCAGACGGCAGCCCTCAACTCAAAGCATTGGCACCATTCGGTAAGAGCTATCTGTCATCGGTGATCCACAGATTCGACGATAAATTACCGGATCGTATTGCCGATACCGATGCGTATTCCGAGACGGCCTTACCGGACCCTGCTTCAATAACAGTAGACGGGAATACGGAGGTCTACTTTCGCAATGGTTGCCCGACCCCTTATCCAAAACCTGGGCGAACGTTGCCATGGCAGCGAAATGCTTTTTATGGACCTATAGTTAGCGTCCTGAAGGCGGATCAAACGATCAAGATACGAAAAGTTATACGCCTTTCGTACCTGGAGGACTTCTTCTATTGGGGTGTTGTGCAATCCAGCGCCAGCGCCTCGCATCATTGATGATTTCCCATGCGGTACGAAGCAGCACTCGCGAATTATCACAGGTTCGAATTTCCCCACGGAGTTTGGACACGGTCTGTGTATCGACGAGGCTCGGGTCCAGCCGTAATTATTATTCATGAAATCCCCGGCTTGCATCCTCTAGTAATCCGTTTCGCCGATCGCGTGGCTGCAGCTGGAATGACCGTCTTCCTTCCGGTCTTGTTTGGTGAACCGGGCAAGCCGCCATCGATAGGCTACGCGGCGTGGTCGATATTCAGTACATTATGCATTCGCCGTGAATTCAATATTTGGTCGGCTGGGAAATCGAGCCCCATTGTCGCCTGGCTTCGCGCATTGGCGCGCGAGGCCCACGGTGGATGCGGCGGAAGGGGAGTGGGCGCGGTCGGCATGTGCTTCACCGGCGGCTTTGCACTCGCCATGATGACGGAGCCGTGCGTGGTGGCACCAGTTCTCTCCCAGCCAGCGCTGCCCGCACCATTCGGGTCGACGCGAAGCGCCGGTATAGACGCTTGCCCGGCAGAGATCGCTTGCGCGAAGCGGCGCTTCGCGAGCGAAAATCTGTCAATGATCGGTCTTCGTTTTAAGGACGATCCTGCAGTTCCAAAAGCGCGATTCGAGACGTACGGGCGGGAATTTGGCGACAAGTTCGAGGCGATCGAGCTGGAGGATGCCGATGCGCAGCCGTCGCAATTCCGACCGCACTCGGTCTTGACCGTGCACATGAAAGAAGAGGGGCCAACAAAGGCAGCGGAGCAACGCGTTATCGACTTCCTGAAGCACCGCACACGTATTTGAAAAGGGAAAATTGGCCCGTATACAGTTCAAGGCATCGGGAAATGCCCAACCCTCAAAACGCAAAGAATTTTTAAACAGTGTCTTACACATACACACGCGATTCAAAAAATAACTCATTTAAGTCAATCTTATGGTATATGCCTGCCGACTCAAAATCAGTTGCCCAAAAAGCGTGGGGGTTCGAGTCCCTCTACCCGCACCATTCTCCTTTTCATCGGCAAACGCTCTCTTCACCCGTCGTCGATGATGCCCGCACCAGTTTAGAGTTCGTCCCAACGCATGCCTGCTCTTGCCGAAAATCTCGTTACTGAACTGATTGGCAGCATTGAAGCCAACAGCCTAATGATTCTTTGCGGCGCGGGTCTTTCGATCCCATCGCCAAGCAATCTCTTGCCTGCATGGAAAGTGGCAGAAATCTGCTACGATAGGTGGCAAGCTATCGAGGCACTTCCTGCTGCGCTCCGGACTGATTTGGACAACCTCGCCGGACACTTTCATCAAGCAGGACATTTCAAGGACAGGTTCTTGGGGTTGGTGCCTTGGAACGAACTGCTCGGCGAACCTAATCGAGGCCATGCCGCTGTTTCTGATCTCCTGATCGCTCGGGCAGCGCACTCCACACTCTCAGCAAACTTCGACCCACTGATTGAACATTGGGCGGAAACTCGGAAAGTCGACCTCCAAGGAGCATTAGACGGCAACGAAGCCACCGCCTTTTCGGCAAAAACAAATCCTCTGCTAAAATTTCATGGCTGCCTGCGGCGGGACCGACCGCAAACCCTGTGGACTCAGCGTCAGCTCGCTGAGCCGGATATCCAGCAACGGATTGCAAACATAACACACTGGATGAGCCTTAACCTGCCCGGTAAGGATTTGCTCATCGTAGGATTTTGGACTGATTGGGGGTATTTCAACGAAATACTGGCCGACGCGATCGCCGTACATGGTATTGGGCGCGTGACAGTCGTTGATCCCGCATCAACCGTCGATCTTCAAGCCAAGGCCCCGGCGTTGTGGGAGCACTTGGGTACGGGGGCACATTTCGAACATGTCCAAGCATCCGGCGAGGCTGCGCTGGACGAACTTCGCACGGCTTTCTCCAGAGTCTGGGCACGCCGATTCTTTGGCTTGGCCCAGCCCATGGCCGGCGCTGCCGCTGTCGCCTCTTTAAACCCTGATGATTGGCGAGGCGACGAATTGTATGATCTGCGCCGAGACGCGGAAGGCGTTCCTTATAACCGCGCAGCCACGCGGAAAGAGCCAGGCCCGGAAGCCGCCCAGGCAGCTCTCGCTCACGCACTCCTGACCGCGGCGCATGCGACACGCGAGCGCGCGTGGTATAGGGTTGGTGGCAGGACAATCAGAGTCGTCCAGGGCGGTGGGCAAGCGCTCACGTCCGTACGCGAACGATATAACGAGCCGCCAGCCGTCGCTCCTGCCGATATCGTTATTTGCGCGGGATCGACGGACATGGTCCTTCCCGCAACACTGATACCCGAGGGTCAAGGCGGCAGCATCGTTCGGCCCGCGCGCGGGAACGGGTCGAAGTGGCTCACGTTGGAGCAAGCCCGTGGAGAGCTGCAGATATGACCGACCTTACGTCGACCCTGCAAATCATTCTCAAGGAGGCTGGCTACCACAGCTGGTTGATTTCGGTTGATCGCAGAACCGTCATTTCGTTTGAAGACGAGACATTGATCGGCTTTGCGTTCATATTCGACACGCCTCAATCCCTAATTAGTCAATGGCTGAGCCAGGAGACAGCGGTCTTGGCCCGGTACAATCAGCAGTTCCGAGAGGCGCAGGACAAGGCCTGGAACATCTATTCGCTCTTCCTCAGTGCGGGTCCGGTCGACGACATGCAGGCACGCGAAATCCGGCAGATCGAAGAGAATCAAGAGCGCACGCGCAAGATCGCGGCCTGTGGTCTATCTAGCCATGAGGACACTGTCTTCGCCCTATTGCCTATTCTTCCAATACAGTATCGCCCCAGACTGGAAGAAGAAAATTATGTCGATCGCCTCCGCAAGCGCATCGCAGACTTCGCTCCGAACGTAGCAGACGCTGTGCTGAATGAGGATGTTTCCCCCGCCGAGGTCGCACACATGCTCGGGACGAAGCCATGAAACTCGAATTTGTTGAGATCGCTGGCTTCCGAGGATTCAAGGAGCGCACGCGTTTTGATTTCGCAGCAGGTTTCGTGGTCCTGACAGGGCGTAATGGCGCCGGCAAAAGCACCGTGCTCGACGCGATCGACTTTGCTGTCACCGGTTCAATTAACAAATTTACAACGCGAACCGCGCGCGGCGGTGGCCTTGGCGAGCATATTTGGTGGGTCGGCCAAGGATTTCCTTCTGAAAGCTTCGTCTCTGTTGGCTTCATAAAAGACAATGGGCAACGCCTCAATATTGTGCGCGGTCGACAGGGCCTTCTTGCGGGAAGCGAGGCCACGATTCAACAGTTATGCGGCACGTCAGATAGCCCGCACGCCAGCGCCGAAACACTGATGAAGACCAGCCTTATCCGTGATGAGTTCATTGTCGCCCTAAGCGTCGACCAATCCGAGCAAGCAAGGTTTGAGGCTGTAAAAGAAGCTATCGGTGGCCTTGTAGGGCCGGACTTTACCGAGCGGACCGCCGAGATCGTTTCCGCCGCCTCGGCCGAGCGCGACGCGCAGCTTCGACGTGTCGACGCGGCGCAAACTGAATTGGGAAGGGCTTTGAGCGCGCTGACGGAAGCCCGTAGCGCGGCCGAAAGGTCGCCCAACGTTTCGGAGGCACTTGGGATTGTTGAGCGCTTAAACATTCCCCTCCCTGCCGAAGGGCGGAATGACGCATTGCGTGAAATTGTTGCTCAGAGAAAGAGACGGCTGGCGGAACTCGAACGGACGATTGACGATGCGTATGGATTGCAAGCCGAGCTGAACCTGATTTCATCGAAGGAATGGAAAAGCAGCCTCGCCGAGAAGGAAGTAGCACTGGTTTCAGCCCGCGATGCGTTGGTCCAAGCCAAGAATATTCTTGAACTAGCCACAAGAGCATACGACGCAGAGCGCGAAAGTGATGCATTCGCGGCGCACCTTAACGCGCTTGTTGAGCATGGATCGGCAATCGGTCTTGAGGATGGCCACTGCCCGCTCTGTAACGCTTTCCGTTCGGCCGAAGAATTCGAGCAAGCGATTGCCGCTGCTCGGTCTCGATTGGCAGGTCGCGGTGAAAGATTATCACTTTCATCGCGAGCCGTTATGGAAGCAGAAGATAAGGTGGCGGTTGCCCGAAACTCCGTGGATAGACTTGAGGATGAGGTCGAGGCGCTCACGCAGCAGGGTCGACAAGTCCAACTCCGGTTGGAAGACATACAGCGAGCTTTCAAGCAATATTCTTTCAATGCAACGGCGGACAATCCAGACGACGCCAGGATCAAGCTGCTTGATGATCAGGAAGGCGTTGCTCAGCTTGAACGAGCGTTATTCATACTTGAAGCGTCAGGAGCCGTTGATCGCATCATGAATTGGCAAAGTCGCGTGGCAACACTCCGCCAAAACGTCGATGCGCAGTCGACGAAACTTGCCGATCTAGAGAGATCGGTCGAGGACGCGAAGCAAATCCAGTCGAGCGCCAAGACGATAGCGAATCAAATTTTGGCTGAGCAGTTTGATACTGTCATGCCGCTCCTCCAGGAACTCTACCGCCGCCTTCGCCCTCATTCGGAATGGCGGGACATCGAATCCGATTTCGGAGGAAAGGTTAGAGGCTCACTAAATTTCACAGTGGGCAACGGCCACAACGTGCAATTCTTGTTTAGTAGCGGCCAACGCCGCGCAATGGGCCTAGCCTTCCTTCTATCAATTCATCTTTCGCGCAGATGGTGCGAATGGAGATCATTACTATTGGATGATCCTGTCCAGCATATCGACGACTACAGGGCTCTCAACTTGGTCGAGGTCTTATCGGCGATAAGACGAACCGGCCGGCAGGTTATCGTCGCTGTCGAGGACCAAGCCCTCGCCGAGGTCCTCTGTCACAAGTTGCGAAGCTCCATCGAGGAGCCCGGACGTCGCTTTGATCTGACGATGTCAAAGACTGGATCCAGTGCTATCTCCGGAATCCAAGACATTGTTCCAATGCCGCGCCAGATTCTCCGTTCGGTGCAGGTTTCCTGACGCCACGACACGAAGGTACTGCATACATTTTAGAGGCGGCGACATCCTTCAGGGACAACAAAGGAGGAGCGCGCTACGCACGGTTACGCTAGACAGCCCAGGCCTAAGGCTCGAAGCGATCGAGCAGGGTCAGCGGGCGACCGGCGTCGGCGCGAACTGAAGCAAATCCCCGCTAAGTGAGATATTATAAGCCGACGCCAGGTTCGCGATTTGCAGCCCGACTGACTTGCGCAGGGTTGCGAGCGCATCGCGAAACCGCAGCCACTCTGGATCGTTTCCGTTGCAGCGCAACGTGGAGAGATCGGAGTCTTCGACTTCGTTAAAGAAAACGTGGATCGTCTTGGTAAGCGAGAGAAGGATTTGATCCAGGCCGCTTCCGTCCGGCACGCCGCCGCGCAAACGGGCGAGCTGTAACCGGAGCCTGTCCAGCGATTTCCGTACGCGCTCCGGAAACTCCGCGTCGAACGAGGCCCAGAATGCCCGACGATCCTCGAACATGGCGATAATTGCTTTTGCCATGGCAGGCTCCGCACGTCGCGTCTGAATCAGGACGAGACTTTCTGAGTAACCTTTGGTGCCAACTTCAGCGATTAAAGCCTCATGATTTTGTTTCCACTGCCGCAGCTGATCGGCTGTATGAGCAGCGGCATCCTTATCCACAATATCCCCGCATACGCGGCAGAGCCAAACGCCGTTTGTGATCGCCCGCCGTTGCGCAGATGACTGGTTCGGATCGTAGCGGGGACCATTTGGGGCTGCGGCGTGGATATGTGCAGCATGTCCCGTTGAGAGGCTTTTTGTATCGTCCGAATGAGGGCCGGCCGTAAGCTTCAGGCACTGCGGGTTCGAGCAGAAATGCGCCGCGCGGATCGCGAGCGTTCTCTTGGTAGCTTCGGAAAAGTCGTCGCGAGAAGTCATGCCCGTCTACCCGTTTGGAGCATTATAATATCGCCGAAAACAAAAATGAGAACGACCAGCTATTGGTGGGGCGCCTCCGGCGTGCCGGACCGGGCTCCACTCGCTGCGCTCACCGAGCCGCCTTGGATCCCGAGGCCGGGATTCCGGCGTCTCGACCCCTTGGGTAACGATCACCTCGCGCAAGCAAGAATTCGGAATCCCTCGCCGGAGGCACTCGCCCTCGGTCCCGGGTCCCGCCAAGAGGCGGCGCTATGCTGACCCTCCTGCGGGTGCATTTTTCTTTCGTCTCAAGATAGTAGACTGGCTCCGCTGAGGCTCCGCCAGCCTGCGCGGGTATGGCGAAACTGGTAGACGCGCCGCGCTCAAAATGCGATGCCCAAAAGGCGTGGGGGTTCGATTCCCTCTACCGCACCACAATATTGACAGCGTCCAATTTTGGACTGCCATTCCACTGTTCTAAGAAAAGTTGTACGATAGGCTTTCGGCCTGCACTAATAGTGCAATTGCCTGGGCTTATTTCTGGTCGATCATATGAGGTTGATTGAATCGCTCCGCAATGCATTGAACTGCTACGGCTGGAGCTTCCGTTGTGATCGCTGCGTGGCTGAACCTTCAATCGTTCGGCGCGGCGAGAAGGTTAGATTCCGCATAGTCATTCGGAACGACGGATTTCGGATAGGAACGGTCTATCCCATTTTGACTCTCACAGAGCCTTATGACCGCGGGAAAGTCGTCTTCTCCACGCTCGAAAGCATCGGTGATACACAGCGGCGAGCGCTCCGCGTGGTCGATATTCCGATTTTTTCGACAAAGGAATGTTTTGTAAGCTGGCAGATTCCTGCCGATCTTGCTCCGAGCCTCTATTATTTGAAGTGCGAGATATGGAACGCGCCGCGCGCATATGCCGATGTTGACCCAATCGCGCGGGCTTGGACATACCGCTTTCACGAAACGGATTGGATACCTGCATTGGAGGTCACCCCGAACGCACCGTCCGATGCCAGCGGGACAAATCCAAAAGCATTTATTTCATATGCTGCTTTTTCGGAGGCGCACAAGGAATGGGTTGTTGCCCTTCGGAACGAGCTCGTCAGAAATGGGATCGATGTCATACTTGCTGAAATCGACCTCCGGTCCCCAATGGAGATCACCTTCTTTATGGAGCAAAGTATAAAAGATGCCGACGCCATAATTCTTGTGTGTTCCAATATCTACGTTGATAAGGCCAATCGACGCCAGGGCGGCGTAGGCTACGAAACCGTAATAACAAGCAAAATGTTCGCAGAATCGGAGCCGAGCCGCCGTCGCTGGATTCCGGTTCTTCGCGAAAATACTCTGCCCGCGTCCGAGCGTATTCCAACTTATTTGGGCTCGACGATGTGGCTTGACATGAACTCTGCCAGTTGGAGTCGACAGCCGCTGAGTGACCTTATCCGGAGTATTCGAGAAGCAAAAGAGAAGGCGCCTTTGCCACAAAGATAATCGATCGTCTGGCACTCACATCAAGGTTCGACGATAAAGGTTCTTGCTTACGGGTAAGCAGCTTCAACCAATCGACTGACGCTCAATCTCCATTAGCGCGTCCCAGAAGCGCTCAAATGTTTTGATCGAGGCGAAGTAGTCAGCTTCCTCCACGGAGTGTTCCAGAGGATCATGCTTCATTGCATTTACCTTGTCGCGTATCGCATCTATCTCCTGGAAAACATGCTCTTCGACTGAAGCAGAAAACTCGCTCAGCGCCGTGCGCGCGAGTTCAACCATACTCTTGCCTCCCGCTCTCCAATTGAAATCCCCAGTCAACCCGTTTCGTCGATATTGCCCGGAGAAGTACTGTTTGATCCCCTTCTCCCAATGGTGATATTCTTCGATGTAGCATCCGCCGATAACGTGGCCGATAGCCCAACGTTCTCCTATCTCACATGCCTCTTCGGAAAACGGGTCGCCCTCGCTCTCTTGCTTTTCTAATCTTGCTGCCTTTCGGATGAGGTTTATAGCGAGTTCTGTCGCATTCTCCCTGTGGCCCAAATGCACGCGAAAATAGATCGCATCGATCACATCGGCCATATCCAGTGAAGGTCTCAATCTCGGCACTGCGGGACTTTTGATTCGCGCGGATTTACGCTGCAATAGGCTAATGCGTTATCTCCCTCCGTTCGAGGAAAAACTGCGGACGCAAAGCGTCTTGCTACTCCAAAGCTAAGCTAGCCCCTCAGGTTGAGGAGCTAATTCTTTATTTTGAGATCAGTTTGCAGGTTAGAAAATGAGGGGCGCGCGCGGCTTCGCCGACAGCTCTCGTGAACCGAGCCGCGATGCGTCTCGGCCATCCGGCTTCGATCCTCGCGCGACGACAAGGTGTCGCTCGCCGGAGGCACTCGCGCAAGGGGCTCGGCGCGTTGCGCCGCCGCTATCACTGCCCATTGCGCGGGTGCCTTGTTAACCGGTCTCGCGACTGCACTCGCCTTCGGGTCCCGCCGTTCCGGCGTCGCTATCACTGCCCCTCGGCGGGTGACCTCTTTCCCGCCGCCGCCGCTTCGCTCTAGCGGCGGCCGCTTTCTCTGTAACGCCATGGAACCAGGCGAGGCGTCGCCAAATATGGCGATTAGCGCCCCACCACGTGCCGACGGTCCAGCAGGTAACGCTCGTCAAAACCGCCACTTCTTCCGCGAGATCGATGGCGTCCCAATGCTTCATTCGAGGGTTCAGGTCCCATTCAGCACGAATCCCACAATTGAACGTGGTCCGCGTCCCTTGAAAAGCCCTCTTAACGAAGATTACCAATCCCGACGTTGCGTCATGCACGGTTAAGCCCGAATCCAAAGATAGCTTGCCACTCTGCCTTGATTGCCGGACATTATTCCCATGAGTGAAACGAGGCCTGAGACTCCGACAAGCGTTGGCGACGTTATCGTCGCGGCGATCCGCCAACGCCGCATGACGATTGCCGCGCTCGCTCGGTGCGCCGGTGTTCGTTACGATTACCTGAACGCTATTACGCGCAATCAAGAACCAATCAGCACGCTGTACGCCTTGAAAATCGCTCCTGAGATCGGGATGGAGCCTGAGGCACTTCTTTTGCTTCAGGTCAGACAGAATATCGAAGTCGCGCGCAAAAAAATGGCCTTGCGCGATCACTCGCCAAGGCCCGCGTAGTCGCGCCGGCTTTGCCCTCTAAAACGGCGACCAGAATACGAGGGCCATGATGATCCATCCCAATAGGTTCCAGATCTCCTGGACCCCACCGGCCGGCCACAGCCGTATAACCTGAATCACCGCCAGGATGAGCGCCGCGATCTGCGCGATCCTTGTCAGCCAGACTATGGCGGCATCCCACTTGCTTGACTTCGTTTTCGGTCCGTCGACTTGTCCGGCCCGGTGGTTCTCGACGGTCCGCCGTCCCTTGCTCTCCCGCTCGGCGAGGTCTGCCGCCGCCTTATCCAAGTCGGCCTCGCTTATCCCGGTGTGATCGCCCGTAACCGGCACCGGACCGGGGGGATCAATACGAAGCGCACGGGCCGGCTCCAATTCGGTGCCAGCGCCTTTCACCTCTTCGTCATCGTTCTGTTGGCCCGCCGGCTGCGGGTCGTCTCCAGGTTTGTTGAATAAAGGGCTCATGGTTGAACCTCCTTACTTCTTAGGTTGCGACGACATCTTCGATGAAACGTTTGGCCCAGCCCGCGCGCCCCAACCTCACAACACCCCCTCCGATATGAACGGTACGGGTAATCGCTCGCTTCCGCAACAAGTCGTGTGCGGCGTGGTGAAACCGTTGCGCAAATGCGCACGAGGGGTTAGCGTCGGCCTCACTGATTTGGCGTTTCCAAAAACACATCAAATCACACCGCCTGTGGCCGCCCCCCGATCGGAGGACGCCGCAACCATTCATCGCCTCATTGTTTCCTCTAATGGAGATCGCGTATGACCCTCGGCATCCTTGCGAAGCGGAAACCGCAATCGGCGTCCCGGCTGGCACCTCGAAAGCTCGAAAAATCGAAGGCACGAACGAGCTTCTACTTCTCGCCACTTGCTTCCGAGCAGCTTGACTCGCTCAAGGCCCGCACCCGGCTCTCAAGTCCCAGCGATGTTCTCGACGCCGCCCTCAGCATCCTGGTCCAGACGATCGAGTTCGTGAGGGCCGGCGGCCAAATCTTCATAAAGGCGGGAAAGGACAAGAAAGTATGGGCTTATTCGCCATACACGCCTCCTCGGGATTACCCGCATTTTTCCCCATCATGGAGCGTACCTAGCGACGACGAGGTTAAGGCGCGGCACAGCTTTACGTTCAGTGAAGACATGCTCGGCCAGGTCGAGGCCATCCGCCGGTTTTCGCGATTTCAGTCGCTGAGCGACGTCGTTCGCGCCGCCATCGCGGTCCTGAACGAACTCCTGTCGGTCCACGAAGCCGGCGACCTCATCATCGTGCGCGACAAGAGCGGCACGCGTCCTTACACCCTGTTCAGCTCTGGTCTCGGCTCCGGTCGTGCCGACCGCCGTCCGATCCGTTCGACAAAAATCGCCAATTTCGAGGACCTCAAGCGGTCGAAAATGCGCCCACCGGCCAGCCCGGCGCCAGCTCAGGCGCGGGCCTCACGGCGGAAACGCGGGTAAACCAACGAAATTCCGGGGTCGGAGGGGTTCGCAGGCTTGCGCGAGCCCCTTTTTTTATGCAATCAATCGGCGAGTTACGAATTCCCGCCGAATTCCACCAATCCACACTTCCGCGTTTCCGCCGCCAACCCCATTATTTGCCGCGCCGCTCGCACTAAATTCCCAGGGTGCGACAATGAGCCGCGCCGGGAGAACCGCCGATGCCACACCCCAGTGGTCTCGAACACTCCGACCGCAGGCTTCGAATTCTGATCGCAGCGTACTTCGAAAAACCTTCTACCGAAGGTCCATCTGAAGTGGATATTGCAGCATTCGGGAGGAAGTTCTTCGGATTCTGCAAAGAAGAGCTCAAGTTGAGCAACAAGTTCAAAACAAGGGACCTCGATGATTTGCTTAGTCCCGGCCACAAGCTTTACGATAAAACCATAGAACGCCTGGTAAAATTTCTCCAAAAGCGTTGGGAGTTTTTCGACGACTCCATCCTGCTGCATGACATCAAGGACTTTCAGGACAATTTTTACCGCGCACTAGCCCGACACACGACCAAGCTCACGATCCAATTGGGCACGCCGCTCCGGGTATTCGACGAACTCGATCGCGCATTCCTGATTGGGGTTTACGAGCTCTACCGTCACTCGTTCGCGAACGAGGGCAAGATCAATGTCGACACCATGGTTATCCGGCCAGACCCGACCAATCCGCAAACACTGCGCATGGAAGTCATCGTGAAGCCCCATCGCCGCGACCGGCAATTGGAGCATTTCGAAGGCTTGTTCTGCCAATACGGTCAGTCCTTGCTCGGCCTTCCCGTCTATATCGATAAAAACGAAGAAGAGCAGAAAAGCAATGCGCGCGTCCGCCGTTATGAATTCTCCGCCAAGAGCCTGAAACGAACTCCAGGGAATCTGGTCAAGATCGGCATTGTATCTGGCAATTCGGTGCAGCTTGAATTTCCCGTCGCAGCCAAATGCCTGATCAGCAAAGTATCGAACGACCCTGACAGAGTTCACGCGTACTCAAAAAATTCAAACAGATATGACGCTCATCGGCTCCATCCGCCGTATGTGACCGCCATTTCGAACGACATTCGCTCCGCCGGCTCGGATGGCGACATCGATCATCTCTTGGTTGCCTGGTCATCGCGTCCACCCAAGGCTAGAAGTCGCAATACTTTCCCTGAGTTGCCCGACGAATTGAGCGATCCGGCGAACACAGATTGGCCAAATCGATAGCGATCGTCACGACCGCATCGATGCCCGGTTGATCCGTCCGGAAGGCTTAAGCCACTGAGATCCGCGGGTTCGGAAGCCTTGGCAAGGCGCGCGAGATGTTCCCTTAGGTGTCGCTCGCCGGAGGCACTCGCGCAAGGGGCTCGCCGCGTTGCGGCGCCGCTATCACTGCCCATTGCGCGGGTGCCTGGTTAACCGGTCTCGCGACCGCACGCGCTTTCGGGTCTCGCCGTCATTTCATGCCGGCGTCGCTATCACTGCCCCTTTAGCGAGTGCCTTTTTTCTGAAACGAACGCTCATCTTCGACGAGCTTCTCGTGCGCTGCCGAAAGCGCCACGCCGATTTCATCCGCCAGCCGATTCATGATCTTGACCACGACCAGATTGTCGATCGTCGGATTTAGATTCATCAGAACGCTGGCGATCTGCACAAGGGACCGGGCGGTCGCATGGCCGGGATCGACAAGGCCGGCATTGCTGGCACCCGCAAGCAAGACCTCTCTTTCCCCGATGAGCCCCAACTTGAAAAACACGCCTTTCGGGTTGGCGTGAACGTTATGACTGGCCATCTTGTAATAGGGACCAAGGTGGCCGATCGATGCCGCTTCCTGGATATCCGCCATGGAGGGCTTGTTTTTGCCCACGTGCTCGGCGGCCCATCCGTAGGGCCCCGCGAACGCGTTGCCGAAAACCAGCAGGGCAGCCTGATAATCCCGCTCGATCGCCTCGAACTCTTCGTCCGAAATCGGCTCCTGTCCGAGTTTGTCCTGATGCTTGCGATATTGGATGGCCGCGCTACGCGCTTCCACAATCTGATGCGCGATGTAACGTTCAGCCAGCGCGTCGCCGTGTTCTCCGATGAGGTAAACGACGGCGGCAATCTCCTGCATGGTTCGCCACCTCGCCATCGCGCCGTCCGCGAACCCGTTGGCCATCAGGCACAGGACTTCGTCGGCAACTTGACACGAACGCGCGTGTAATCGGTTGCGGACATCAAAGGCGACGGGATTCGACCCGCCACCGGCCGCGTGACCATCCTTGTTAAAGTCGTCGCCGAACTCCAGCGCCATCGTGATCAGCAGCCGCAATCCGTGCAGGCCGTCTTCCCATCTTCCTTCCAGCCGCGTGCGAAAGCCTTCCATCTCGCGCTGTTGCTGACGCCACTCGCGCGGCCATTTCTTCTTCAAACTGGACAGCACATCCAGCGAAAAGCCTTCGGTGCGCTTTTCAATGATGGCCGGAAGCCGAACGAGCAATTCATCGGCTCGTTTGTCCAGTTCCGCCATATCCGCGTCGGTGAATTCGATGCGCAGATTCCTGTGCCGACGTCCCAGGTCGACCTCGGCGCTTTCGTCCCCTGCTAGGATATGGTCCACCAAATGGGCCAGCTTCTTTTTCGGCAAGGCGACGTTCTGCGAACGCAGCTTGTCGCTCACAAGGTCCCATGTGAGCTGCCGGGGCAGATCCTCAATCCATTTTTCGACTTCATTCTGAAGAACCGCCATCGCGACCTCTCGAAAAGAAATTCAGCAACTGGGCCTGCGGCCCTCGGCTGTCAAGGCCAAGGCGAGCGCCGCGAGCGGCGGCCTTGACAGCCTATCCCCGCTCATTGGCGCGGGCCTAGTCCGGTTGCATGCGCAACCGGAAGGTTTAAGGAGCGGCTTTACCGAGAGAGGCCCACCAGTTTAGCAGCGCTCCTCGCACCAGATGCTCGAAAGTGTTCAGCAGCATGGGCGTCTGCTCTTGCGTCCAGCTTGCCCCCCGCGAGGATGTGGCCAGTCCTTCCGGCTTTTCCTGCACGGTAATTACGTCATTATCTTTCTTGGCCAGTCGCGGCGCCTCGCACATCGGCAATGGAAAGGCCGTTCCGGCATGAAGGCTTTTCGAGCGATGTCCATAGATCAGTGCCAGCGCAGCACCCAGACTGGCAGGCTCGTACGAAAACTGCATCCAACCTTCCGGGCGGACGGCCGGTGGCGGCGGCGCGAAGGTCCGCACGAACTCGACAAAGCGCTTTGTTGACCGGGTGAGTTGCTTCAGTGTCTCGGCAATAGGTCTGAGTAGTTCCGGGCTATTGCTTTCCCGAATGAGCTTCGCGAGCTCCGGAAAGGCTAACTCAAGCTGGTCCGCAGGCGTTGTTTTTCTGGACCATTGCTGCATGGCCGTCTCAATTGCCGATACGAGCATGATCCAGGCAAGGGAGGGGTCAGAATCCGCGATCCATACCGCCTGCTGATACTGGCGAGCCGCCTTGATGAACGCATTCGTTTCAGCAACGCTCCGCTCCGGAAAGCTGGCCAGCGGTGCCAAACCTGCATTGAGGGCTGCGCGACCTGAGAGGCGCGGTATTTGTTCACGGGCTTCCAGGACAAGCTCGGGATCGGGTTTGCCACTATATTGCATCGGTCTTCCGAACCGATCGTCCTCTCCCCTAAACTCCCGGTTCGCGCCGCCCGCTTTCAACCGTATCCCGAGCAGTAGAGAGCCGAGCGCCGCTATTTCATCCAAATAATCCCCGCCATGGTAATGCTCGAAGTCATCCGTCATCGGTGATCGATAAGGCGGATCAATCTCCGGCCTATAATGATGCGCCATCCGCAGCACGACCGCTGGTCGCAGGCGGCGACCGCGCCCATCGCCGTGCGCAATCGTATTCAGGAACGAGTAAGGGCCGAGATCGTGCACCTCTCCCGTAATCCATGCGTCGGTGAACAGCATGGCCTCGATGATCTCACGACCAGCGATGCCATCCGTTGCCCTTTGCCAGTTCGCAAGGGTGTAGCTGGGAGATTTGGGGGAAGAAGCCATTAAAGCGAATCTGGTATCAACGCCCTCTGATTGCAAACGGCCGCCCCTAGGCAGGCCATTAAGAAGGCCGTTTCCAGCGGCAAAAAGGCCGAAACTTACACACTCTCTTACACGCTCCCTTGCACTAGCCGAAAATTATGTTATAGTTCATCAACTTATAGTAGCCACAAGGGGACTCAAAATCGAGTTCCGCAAGGAGTGCTGGTTCGATTCCGGCCAGGGCACCAGAAGCTCTTCTCATAGCGACGCATAGATGCTCAGAAACCCCTGTGGGACAGGCATTTCTGCGATTCTGGTCTGCTCATCCGGCACATCGAGACTCTAGCTTTCTCCCCAACATGTGAGTAACTTTGCGAGTACAAAACAGGATCGCGAAGAGGCGTACTCACATGGGTCTCTCTCAGTTCGCCATCAATAATGCCAGGCCGAAAGACAGACCTTACCTCCTGTCGGATGGCGACGGTTTGCACCTGCGTATCCACCCAAAGGGCGGCCTGCAGTGGCGGTTACGCTTCCGGTTCGGCGGCAAGGCGAACATGATGTCGCTCGGCCCGTATCCCGCCGTATCGCTGCTCCAGGCACGACGAAAACGGGACCGAGTAAAGGAGCAACTCGCGGCCGGGATAAATCCGTCGCTCAGCAGGAAGCTCGAAAAGCTGGCCAACTCAGCCGCCGCTCAAAACACCTTCGGCGCGGTGGCGGACGAGTACCTTGCTAATTTGAAGAGGAACGATGCGGCCGAGCAGACCCTCAATAAAAATCGCTGGATGTTGCAGGACCTCGCTGGCCCCATTAGGAACCGGCCGATCGCCGAGATAAAGCCCGTCGAAGTGCTCGACATCCTCAAGAAGATCGAAACAAGCGGCCGGCGTGATACCGCCCATCGCTTGCGCTCCGTTATCGGCGCCGTCTTCCGCTATGCCATCGCGACCCTACGCGCGGAGAACGATCCCACCTATCCCCTTCGCGGAGCGCTCTTGAAAGTGAAGGTGAAACACCGCGCTGCCATCACTGACGAAAAGGACCTTGGCGCGTTTCTCGTCGGGCTCGACCAGTATGAGGGTTGGCCCATTGTCCAAGCCGCCTTCAAGTTTCTGATCCTCTCCATGACGCGGCCAGGCGACGTGCGTGGGATGAAGCGGACCGAAGTGAGCTTTGAAAAGCGCTTGTGGTGCATTCCGGGTGAGCGGATGAAGATGCGCGAGCCGCATGATGTGCCTCTATCGCGCCAAGCTCTGGCCGTCCTCAAGGAAGTTTGGCCACTCAACGAAGAACACCTGCTTGTTTTCCCCTCGTTACGATCGCACAAAAAGCCGCTATCCGAGAACGCCTTCAATTCTGTTCTTCGAAACATGGGCTACCCACGGGACAAGGCGACGGCTCATGGTTTCCGCGCGACCGCGAGCACTATTTTGAACAGCCGACGCTTCGACCGCGACGTGATCGAGGCCGCGCTTGCCCATCAGGATCAAAACGAAATCCGCCGCATCTATAATCGGTCGCGTTATATGCCCGAACGAACGCAACTCATGCAGGATTGGGCCGACCTTCTGGACAGCTTCAAGGGAAAGAAACCTGCCCGGCGGGCCGCATGAGCAACTATGTTTAGGTTGCGACGCGCCACATCTACACCTATGATCTGCGTTGCCCAGGGCTAACCGGGCGTTGCAACGTCCCTTTCACGAGGGATTTGCAATGACACGGAAGCTAGTTACAAAGAAGGAGCTCAAATCGGTCTACGGTGTCCCCTACTGCCCCGCGCACATTGCGCGGCTCGAAGTCGCCGGTGAATTCCCCAAGCGGGTAAAGCTTGGTGCCTGTCGAGTAGCGTGGGTCGCGGAAGAAGTGGAAACGTGGATCGAGGAGAGAATCGGCAACCGTTAAAACATTTTCTTCTTAGAAGGGCAGAGCCCCGGCGTCCAAACCGGGGCTCTTTTGCTTTTTGGGGTTCGCGCCGGATTTCGCAGCCGTGAATCATGGGCAGGACCCGAAACGTGTGAGCTTCATGGACGTTTCAGAAGTCAGACGGGATGGCTGATGGCGTACACTAAACACAAAAAGGTCCTTGAGGACCTCGCGCGGCTAGATTTTACCGACAAGGGTGAATCCTTCGTCGAACAAAAATTCGTCACCCCGTTGCTCGAATGCCTCGGCTACGAGACGCATAAGGATTATGAAGTCATCCGCCATGGCGACGATGGCTCAGCGTTCAAGCTCAGGCATCCGCCCGTAGAGAAGGGCGCGTTACGCGACAGGACCTATATTCCAGACTACGTGCCGACGATCCGAAAGAAGATGTTCTGGATTATTGAGGCCAAGTCACCGAAACGCGTGCCGTATCCGTTCTCGGACGGCTACATGGTTCAGGGCCTGCAATATTGTGTTCATCCGGAAATACAAGCGAAGTACCTAGTAACGACCAACGGTGCCAACACCTGCGTACATGACGTTCATGGCGTCATCTTTCTGGACAAAGACATCTACGCCCCGATCCTTGAATTCAAGGCGGCGGAACTCCCTACGAAATGGCCGCAGATCTACGAGTTGCTTTCGGTTGAAACGCTGCGCCGAAAAATCGAAGATGATCTCAAGACAATGTACGACAAGCTGTGTCTTTCAAGCCTTGATCGCGATTATCCCGGGCAGTTGATCCGTCGCGTCGGCGCTTCCGCGGGGGAAAATGCGCGCGCGATTGAAAAGCACTACTTCAAGCTCTATTCGGAAAAAATGGATGCGGAAAACGCAAAATGGCGCAAGGAAACTGAAGCGCTGCCGCTGCCCATAATTCTTGAAAACATGAGCCTGCCGCTGCGCGCAGGCCCGCACTCGGAGGCGAATGTCTACGCCGCCAAAGCGCTCGCCGCCGGCATGAAGCCGGCGGATATTTTTGAGACGATTACGCACGACTTCGATCAGCAGCCGATCTTTCGTAAAGAACAATCCGTCGTTGCGGCGACCGTTCTCTATTACCAAACGAAGGATGATGAGGTTAAGAAGAATCTTCGGTCATTTTTCGACAAGGTGGCGGATTATGACCTGCCGACAATCAACCAGGTCGAGTGCGCATTGTTGCGCCTGACGCGCAAGCATTTCGTCCTTTCGATCTACCCGGATTTGCGGCCAAAGCTAGCGGAACAACTCAAGGAGACGCCGGAGATTGTGCGGCTTGTTAGGCCGCCAACGGTGCTCGATAGCACCTACGCAGCCGAGCTGGAGCTGAATGCGCGGGCCTTTGAAACCATCAAGCGCACGCCGGAAGCGGCCTTGCGCCGCGGCCTGCCGGTGTTGCTCAAGATCGAAGCTGAGCTGGAGGAAGAATTCCGTCAGGCCCGGGCCGAACTATCCGGTTCAGAATCACAGATTGGCGGGTTTGAGGGTTACGGTGTTGGCGGCCATCACTATTCCTTCAGGAACATTCTCATAAACGCGCAATTACTGCCGAACGACGACACCAAAACGGAGCAGTAATCCCGGTGAGGCAAAGCAAGAAGATCTGGACGGCAGCGGCAGCGGTTAGAGGGGCGCTTGAAGTTCAGTTTGAGCAAGAATTGGAGGTGTTTCGAACAGGGGTGCAGACTGCGCTTCAGTTCTTTTATGGCTTTGTGCCATACATGCGTGCGCCGCTGATACGCCCGCAGTGCATCGGCTCTTGAATAACCCGCCAGTGTTCTGGAATCCCTGACATCAATTCAGTTCCGTATGATCAGCATCAAAAACAAATCCGTGCTTCTCAATATGATCAAGTACGCCTTGATTGATACCACGCAGGTACTTCAATGTCTCGGCCGCATGGCGGGCATAAGCAAAGAATTCGGCCCAGATGAATCCCATGATGCCGGAGTTCTTCCAACCCTCGAAGATTCTCGATTTCTGTTCGTTCGAGTGAGCGAGCCCGCCGTAAATAACGATATCCGCGATCTGGCGCACGCTGATCTGATCATTTCCTAACATCAACGTAGCCGCGCTATCGAGATGATTGTTGAGTGTGTGGCGGGCATCTTCAAAGCATTCCTGGGCATTCCCGCTCCTCATCCAAGAGCAGGCATAGATTTCGGAAAGTCTGCGCAGTGAGATGCGGTCATTGTCCTGCGTGAACATGCGGAAAGTCAGGACAAATGCGTCTATCTCATCTTGGTCGAACTCTTCAAGCCATGCGTCAATGTGCCCGATTAGGGCCATCGATCCGGTGCCGGTCTTCTCGAATGTCACGTCCTCCATTTTTATGATGACGTTAGGTGTTAGATTTTCATAACGATGCCAGAATTTTGTTTGCTCAAGACGATCGACCTTGCTGTTGAAGGCCCGCAGCGTTTCGAGCTGACGGTTGATGGCGTCCATTTGAGCGGTAGGCATCTTTCGAGGGTCTAGGGCCATGCGAGCAGTGTGTGGCGTACCTGAATGTCCTGGCCTGTTGTGCAGGCATGTGTGGTTGAAAAGCGGATCGGCTTGCCGGGGATGATGGTGTGGTCAAAGCTCGATTTGAGCTGAATAGCTTTCGCCCGACTGATCGCACGCTTCACCCGCGTATGAGCGATGTCGATATCCTTGTCCATAACATATCCGAGCAGCATTGCGAGTGGCAAACCTTGAGAATATTGGCCGGCAACGAACCGCATGAGGCCATCACGCACATATTCTAGTGCAAGGACGCGTGTTCGTTTTTTATACGGCACGTTTAGGCGCTTACACTCACAGGCCAAATAAACGTCTTCGGTGTCTCCGATGGTCAGAACAAAATCGATGGCACTTGAGAGTTTGACAAACTGGTTTTGGTTCTCAGTCAGTAACGGATATTGGAGGATGAACCGGCCTGGCAGTTTCTTGGTGCGGATCAGTGCGTTTACGAGATGGTTAGTGATGTGGTTCTCGTGTGTCATCGTTCCCTTAAGTGCTTGCAAGGGCGCTATGCAAAGTGGCCACGCAGCCTCCACGGCTTCCGCAAGCCGTTCCTCCAAGAGTCGGAATTGCTTTTGCCACTCGCTAAGATCACCCACGAGCACGGCGCGCGTCTCCGTTGTTGCGCGCAAACGCAGCGGTCAACTCCGCCGCAATCTGCTCGGCATCCGCAAGCGCCACTGATCTGAGCCAATGGCGTAACTGGATGGGTTTTACGAGGTACATATCCTTGCCGATAACGAACCGAAGATCCGGAATTAGTTGCACATTGCCGGGCAGCAGCGTCGGTAGGCTCTGGGCGACTGAGTCGAGAAATTGGTCAAATTCGGTGCTTCCTCCTTCCGCGTACTGAGTGGTCCCATTGCCGATCGCGACCTTCATCACGGCAATGTCGCCTGATTTCGCCGCAAGGGTTGCGCTTACATGGGTGAGCATCCAAGGTTGAAGGGCTTCGCAAAGCATTGCTGCGTAAGCTTTACGATGCTTCGGTTCGCTTGCGTTCCAGATTTTCTGAATGCCGGCGCTGCGGCGCGGCTGCATGGCTGGAATAATATAGTCGAAGCTGTCCTCAATTAACGCGACATCTTGTGAGCTGAGCCCAAAATATTCGAACACCAGTTTATCGATTTGCTCGAATACATCGTCCTGCGCGAGCAGAAGGTTGTCGACCTTCTCGACGAGGCCGTCGATCAGACCGACAATCTTGGCCGCGGCATTTTTCGCCCGCAACGGATCAGGCATATCTTTGGATTCCGCGAATGGAAGCTTCAGCAAATCACTTTGAATGACCTTTGCGCGGTCCGTGCCCAGATTCGCCGTCTCGTGAAAATAAAACCAGGCCGCGAGGCTACTATTGAGAACGGCGGTCAACACCTTGGCGGTCAAGGCCTCCGATTTTGGAAAAGCTATCGCCTGTAAGGAGTGTTCGAACGTGAGGCTTTGGTCCGTATATGCTGCGCGAATGCGGCCGGTCTTGCGCTCCACTCCTTGCGGGATGATGATGTGCGGACCGGAAAAGCCTTCGCTAAAGCCTGCGCGATGTACCACAGGGGAAGGCCACCTACTGGCTTTGATCTTTGGTAGGACGAGCGGTTCGAATGCGCTCGCGTCAAGGTAAGGATATTTCGTCACAGCTGGCGCCGTCGTCACGTCATAGTCGGGATCATCAAGACGGTCCTCCTGTGCCGGCTTGAAACCCTGTCCGATAACCCAATCCTTTGCCCGGTTAACTTTCTGTCCGCGCAGCTCCTTAAACTGACGGATGAAAGAATTCAACGGCGGAACGGTGCCAAGATATTGAAGCAGTTTTTCATCGGGCGACTTTGTCCATAGTCTGCGTTTGAAGACAGAAGGATCGAGGGCAACTTGATCGGAACGCAAACGAACTCGATCAGACCGCGCAAGCGTAAGCAGGCGCTTCAAACGCAAATTCAGGTCTGCTTTTGGCGTCCAGTATTCAAAGCTATATGCTTCGGGTGGATTGGTACCGACTTCTTGATAGATGGCGAATGCAGTAGGCCGTTGCGCGTCATCGAAAAGTTGAAAACAAAGATCAGACAGATTGATTATGCGTTTGATGCGGGTCCTGGCAACAAACTGACGGCGTGCATTTTGGGTTTCGGCTGATACATTATGAAGAACGCCCATCGCGGGGAGAAGGAGTCCGATAAAGCCTCCAGGCTTGATTACTCGGAGAGACTTCCAGATGAATCCCCACGCAATGTCTTTGGCGGGGTCGGGCAGTTTGTTTACCTTAGTCCAGGTTTGTGCAGTCGTGATCTGTCCTGCGCGACCCTTCCATGGTGGATTTCCTACCACCGCGGCATAGCGGCCCTCATCGGAGGTTGTGAAAAAGTCTTCAGTCCGCACAGTATCGCCGTACAACGTCGGCAGCAGCTTTCCTTTCTTGATAAGGGTAAGCAGATCAGGCGGGTTCGAGCCTTCTAGCATTGCGATGTACAGTGAGCACACAGCTACGCGTACAGCGGATGCGTTGATGTCCCCACCATGCACTCGTCGCGCAAGTGTAGTCAGTTCGCTCCAGGTCGCATGTGACTTCTTCTTGACACGGCAGTGGTCGGCCACCAACCGTTGGAAAAAACGCACAAGGAAAATTCCCGAGCCGCATGCTGGATCGTAAAAAATCCCTGTTGTCCGCTGCTCGTCGCTGAGCTCTGCCCAAATCTGGTCGACGACTACGTCGGCGAGAAACATAGGCGTATAAAAAGCACCTTCCGCGTTCTTTTTGCCGGCTTCTTCTTTGAGAAAGCGATCGTACACGGCGCTGATGAGCGCAATGGGCATGTACTGAAAGTCATAGCCCCACAGGAGGATTTGTCCAGTGACCATTTCTTCGCGGCCACGGCGAAATCGCGCGAGAATTTTTAGGTGTTTAAGTTTGAGCTTTGGCGTACGGGCACCGTTTGCTTCAAACGAACAGGGTGTGTGAAAAACATTTCCGTTAAAGGCGGTCTTTAGCCATGCGAACAGACCCTCAAATGGCGCTATCGAAGGGGCCTGCAATACTTGTTCAAAATTTGAAAAGGACTTTCCCGCCGCCTCCTGAAAAGCTGCCGCTTTTATAAGTTTGCGGTCCTCGAGATACGAGATGAACATCGCTTGCATCAGCAAGGCCTGGGCCGCGTCGCTGCCCAAATCATCCTTCATGTCGCGGAAGGACTGTAAAAGGTTTTCGAGGAGAACTTTATCCACACGTTGATCGGGGTCGAAAAAATCGTCGTGCTCGTACCAGAACCGCCCAGATTCCGCGGACTCAATCAGGTGTCGAAGTCTAAGCGCGTCGGAAACTAGAGTCAGGGTGTCGATTAATCTGGGATCAGCGGCCGAAGACGCTGGATCTCGCTTGAACGGTCTACGAACAAGCGAATAGGCCAACAGTTCGTCAGTGCGGGTGACGAGCAACAGGCTCATCAATCCTTGGTTCCACAAGACGCGGTGGACGTGGTCGATTCGATCAAGACCGACGTCCGGTTCGTTTAAGAAAGCGATAGTTGGCACGCCCTCGATGCAGAAGACCGCAGCCAGCTTCAGATCGGAAAGCGCAAAGCGAATCGCGTCCGCATGCGGGCCGGGTGGAACGACCGAACCTGTCTCATACAGTTCAGGCAACTGCCGTCGCGTCAGCGACAATGCCTCCTTCCATTGGGGCGACAGGCCAATAGTCACGACGCTGATCTTTCTTCAAAGGTAAGTCCGACTCTAGACGCCGGTCCGGCGTGACAGAAAGCGGCCAGGATAAGTTTTCGATATGAACAAATCAAGAACATTATGGTACTTGGGGCCTCCAACCCCGGGGTTCGCATGAATCCTGTGAACCACACGATGCCCTTTAATCCCTTGTAAACCGTAAAACGCTGGGAGTCCGCCGGACGAAGTTGACGGGCTAAGGAGCTTTCCCCGAAGCCGCCGCCCGTCCACCACGTCGGCGCTTTGAATAGCGATCCCTCCCCACTAGAACGAAGACATCATCGTTCAACGCGGAAGAAGCCTGTGTGAGGTCGCAAATCGGATTTGGCGCGGCGCCGAGAGGGCGGCGGCGTAAGCAGCGCCGTTGGGGATAACAGCCCTTCTGAGCCGCCAATCGCGCTATCATTGATGCAATGCCCGACCACCAGTCGCGACCAGTCGCGACCACCGACGACAGCGAGTATTCCCTCTCCGTGGAGGAGGCCGCGGACCGCTACGATCATGCTGGCCACCCCAGGACCATCCGTGCCATTCAGCGGTATTGCGCCAAAGGCGATCTCGATTGCCGCCGGATGGAAACGCAGTTCGGCGTTAAATACATCATCGCTCCCACGTCCGTCGCCAAGCACATCGCCTACATCGAGGAGGTGCGACCGGTCACGACAGGTCGCGACCAGTCGCGACCAACCTCGACCGTTGTCGTCGCAGAATTGCTAGACGACCCAACGAAGGTCAGCCACCCGACCCCCGATGACAGGTCGCGACCAGACGCGACAAGCCCTGACGAGTCGCGCTATGTCGCGCGGCTTGAAGGCGAGGTGGAGTTCCTGCGCGGACAGATCGCGGTCAAGGATACGCAGATAGGGGAGTTGACCGAGCGAGCTCGCGAGACAAATCACTTGATCGCCGGACTTCAAAAAATGCTGACCCCGTTGCTCGGCGCCTCGAATGCTGACGTCTCTCACGATGTACAATCCGGAACGGGGTAGGGGATAAGCCGCAGGGGTTCCATTCCGTGACGTATAATTGCGGAGTATGGACTCTCGCCCCCAGCACATCGGCGACCTGCTAAAGGAGCGCAACATTGAAATAGTTGGTGGTGATCTGATCACACGGCACGGCTTTACGCAGGTGCCGAATTTCGTGCTCACCAAAAAAGAGATATCCGTCGGAGCCAAGCTCGCCTACGCCATGCTTTTGAAATACGCTTGGGACAACGATGCGTGCTTTCCCGGTCAGTTGAAACTCGCGGAGGATATGGGGGCAGGCGAGCGCAGCGTGCGAACGTACCTCAAGGAACTTGAGAGCTTCGGCATGCTCGAGATCAAGCAGCGCGGCCTTGGAAAGACCAACCTTTACCGGCTGCATCTCACCATCGACAAATCCACAGGTCGCCAGCGCAGACCGGCAAATTCTGCCGGTCAAGAACGGCAATGATCGCTGCTTCAGAGCGGCAAAATCCGCCGGTCTCTCTATATAAGAATACGCATCTAAGAATACTCAAAATAACAATACGCAGTAGCAAAATGATTTCTCAAAAAAGGAATGCGATGCAAAATTCGGTCTAACAACGCGCCAGAATATGGCTCAACAGAGTCCTAGAATGCGCAATCCCTATTTCTTGGCTCTGTTGAGCCATATTTTCGACTTCGCACAATATCTGTTTTACAAAATGAAACGAGAAGCCGAAGAGTTGTCGAACCTCCGTCTTCACATATACCAGGGTGAATAAACGTGATCCGCACGTCCTGCAGGATCGGAGCCTACCCAGCTGGTGTGCTTGCTGTACCAAAAAGTGATTTCGATATTGCCCCGAGAAAAACGCCAAAAAAAGTCTCAACGGCCCCCAAGGCGATTTTCAGCTCGTCAGGACCGAACCTGTCAAGTTGCAGATAGAACAAATAGAATAAGACCAGGATAACTGCGATCAGGATCAGTGGAAAGGCTAAGCAAAGGGTAGCATAAAATACTGACACTCTCGCGCGATCCTTCGCGCCCTCCTGATGGTCGATAACAAACGTAAATGCAGTAAGTCCTACCGCGGCTAAGATTGGACTAGCCATAAGTAGAGTCTGAATTGCATCGAATCCGCGAAGAATGGAAAAAATCCCCAGAGCAAGTGCGACGATGAACACCGCAAGGTGGCCAAAGATCACAATTGCCGCGACTGAGCTTCTCACGATGCTTTTCGAAATCATGCCATCCTTTCTAGGAATGTGCATTTACGGGTGAACACATCGGAAGGGGCCCTCAGACCGCGCATCAAATCCTTCCGCTTCCACTTTGCAAAGTGCTGGGCTTCCAGTCATGTGATTAGCAATCCCCGCCGCTACGACATACTCTGCACCATATTGATCGTCCCCTAGTCGTCTAAAGTGCTCTAGTGAAGGGGGATTTGCGTGAGATGCAAGCTTAGGCGCGGTACGAAGGTCTTCGGCGTGAATCACAACCAGGAAATCCTTCGCGGTCTTCTGATACAGAGCGAACACGATATCGAATCGGTCCCATGTTCCGCTCACGCTCGAGCCTCTAGAAAGATCAGAGGACATCGCCACCGTGAATCGCTTTGTGGCGTAGTAAGGTTCAATGGGTGATAGACTAATCGGGCCCTCGTCCATCGTCCCGTTAGCATTTCTCATGTGAATATAGCCCTTTAGTACGCCCGACACGTAGTCAACGAAATTTCGAGAGCTAACAAGATCGCCCACGGTCAGCGGAATATACGCATAACTAATTTCTGCACCCCCGCACGCTCCGTTTGCTAACGTTGCTTTCTTGATGATTCGGCTTTTCAGGAAGGTCTCCACAATGTACTGCTCGGAACCGATAGGAACGTAAACATCGTTTGTTTCTCCACCGGCGTCACCTATCGAGAATGTACGACTGACTTCCTTATAGACGCTCGTCACCCTTTTTTGGGAGAGGACTTGGTATTCCTTCTTAGTCCACGGCATGGACGATAAGCGCTTTTCGATATCAGAGAAGCCATGCACTGATTCAGAATAGGAGAGGTTCAGTCCGCCATATTCTCCGCCGCATTTACGAGGGCCCAAGTCATACGCGACCGAGCGATTTGGGCTGATGAGAACAGATAGAATGCACAAAGTCCAAAGCCAGCGCGAGTTACCTATTCGATGTGATGGACATCCCGGGAACCAGTTCATCGTTTTCGATCCTGTCACGACGGCGCCGTATCGTAAATCACGCAGAGGTTGCACCAACTTACACTAGAGCTGGGCGAAGGCCTATAGCTTTATTTCAAGAGATTGCGACAGCTGTTCAGGCGACGCTATTTTGATTCTCGATTCGATATGGATGCTCGCAGGGCTCCCCCAGCAGCTATTCCCACCTTCATTGCGCGTTCAGTGTACGTCCTGTACAATGAACGGCACAAATGGCTTCGGCCCTCCCCGCAAGGGGTAACGGAAAGATCAGACGAGCAATCGTCTGATCTTTTCTTTTATTGCTTCGAATTCATTCTCGTGCGCGGTTCCAATCTTATAGGCGAGCCGCTTTCCGTCCATGAGCCGCAGTTGCGATAATATGGCGACGGATGAGAGCAGCGGAGCATCCTCGACTTCCGGAAAGCCGGCATATTGAAAATCCGCGTAATACGGACTGCCGGGTTTCGATGTTCTTGTCAGAGGAAGCGCCCAGAGAACCTCGTTGTTGAACTTTCGCACAATCAGGATCGGTCGAAGAAACCCCTCTCCACGGCCATCTTGCTCAAAGCCCACGTTAATTCCAAGATGCGCGAACCAAAGCTCGCGAGGGTGAAAGAACACATACCCTGCGTCCTTATGAATCGCTTTCTTCTTCTCGTTCCAAACGTCGAACGCTTTTTCCATATCTCAGGTAAATTGAACCCGCATTCTATCACGCCACGGGCGGCCCCCGGCTTCAGGCCGGGTCACGCTCTATCCCCCGGCATACGCCGGGCGACCGAGCCCCGCGACGAGATCGCGGGTCTCGTCCCTTCGGGTCACGATCGTTGCCGCTCGCTGTCCCCAACTTTGGTCCAGCCGAAACATCCGCGCCTGTTAGCTCCCGCCGGCGCGCCATCCACAATGGCGGCCAACTTCATGGTTGGACGGCCGACCGTCGGCTACAATGTTTGCATGTATTTCAAAGACGACGAAAATCCTGATATCAGCGACCAGCAACTCCGCGAGGCCGAAGATCAGTTCGACGAGGATCTCATGCGCGAATTAGAGCGCCAACAATCCTCGCAATCAGACAACAACCCCGACATACTCCCCCACTTACGGCCCCACATACCGTATGTGGTCCCGGTATGTGGTGGACCATCCGCAATTTCTCAACAATTTCAGCAAATTCCGCACACACAGCCCGTCGACCTTACGGCACGACTCCAATAGGCTTCACTCCGCCTTACGGCTTCGTGCTCCGCCCACTCGTTCATGGTTCCCCTAAGTTCGCTCCTCACTGCCTGCTCAATAAATGAGACAGGCAGATATGTCGCTTCATTGGGGATACACATGAACTTGGGGAATCCTATTGGAGTTGTGCCCTTTCGGGCAACGACGGGACTGTGTGGCGGAGCAATCCACCGCGCGACAAGTCACTGTCGCACAATCGCGCGGACGCAAAAGTTTCGCACCGACGAAACTTTTGCGTCCGATTCCGCACTTTTCACGAATCTCGACTTTGGCAATTTCGACCTTTTCGATTCTCAATTTTTGCAATTTTCCGAGAACCGAGAAATCGCCCTTTTGGGTTTTTCAAAACTTTTGCGTTGTACAATGCAATGGGGCCACGCAGATCGTGGCCGGGGATGACCCCTGCGAGCGGACGACCGGTCACAAGCCGGCGTGGCGAGCGTAGTGTTACCTGCGCGAAGCGAAGGCGAAAGTGACACACCGAGGGTTAAGCCGGCCCAGGGCAACCCTCTGCCCTGCACGACGCAGGGCTCCCCTCTGGCCATGACTTCCGAACATATCATCATCGGTACCGCCACGCGTGGGCTCTCGTCGAACGTTCCGGTCACCATCGACCCGGCCGCCCGTGCCCGGCACACGTTCATTTCCGGCCAGACCGGCACCGGAAAGTCTGTCTTGCTCCGCAACATCGCCGCGCAGTTCGCCGGCAGCGGCAGCGGTTTTGCGTTCATCGACCCCCACGGCGAGAATGCCGAGGCGCTGGTCTCTCTTGTCCCCTCTTCACGCGCGGCCGAGCTGGTCTACATTGATCTTTCCGACCATGACAACTCTATCGGCCTCAACTTTCTCGCCGACGTTCCCCCGGCGAAGCGCGCGACCGCCGCTGCGAACGTGGTTGCGGCGTTCGTCCACATCTGGGGTAAGGAAGCCGTGGGCGACCGATCGCAGGAAGTCCTTCGAAACTCCCTGATGGCGTTGATGGAGGCAGACGAGGCAACCTTGCTTTCCGTTCTCCGGCTGTTGCGTAGCGATACCTACCGTACCCGGATCATTTCCAAAGTCGTAGACCCGTTGGTCAGAAGTTATTGGGTCGAAGCATTCGGAACGTGGGACGATCGGTTCCGCGATCAAGTCACCGCGCCTATCAGCAACAAGCTGGACGCCTGCCTGGCGCACCCCGCGATCCGCAACATTGTCAGCCAGCCCAGAAACACCTTCGATATTCGCAAGATGATGGACGAACGACGCATCCTGATCGCGAACTTGAACAAGGGCGGCGTCGGCGAACAAGCGTGCCGGTTCTTCGGCGCACTGCTAGTTTCGGCGATCTCTAGCGCGGCGTTCTCGCGCAGTGATACCCCCGAAGATCAAAGAGTACCGTTCGATCTTGTCCTGGACGAGTTCAGTTCGGTCATTACCACCGATATTTCCACCATACTTTCCGAAGCCCGCAAATACCGGCTGCAATTGACTCTGGCCACCCAGTATCTCGACCAGATACCACCAGACATTCTGTCGGCCGTCTTCGGCAACGCCGGCACCTACGTTTCCCTGCGGCTTGGCGCCGACGATGCCCGCGAGATGGCAAAACAGTTCGGCGTCGACGGCGGGGCTTTGCTTGATCTACAAAACTTCACCGCCAGAGTACGGCCGCTCATCAACGGCAATCCCGGTACTCCCGAATACGTCGTCCTGCTGCCACCTCCCCTGCCTCTCCACTCCCGGGCCGGCCGCCTCATTCAAAACTCAACCACGCGGTTTGCTCGCAAGCGCGAAGAGATCGAAGCCCGCATCAAAAGGCTGTTTGCAGTGTAGCGGGACGTCGAGGCTAGGATCAAAAAGTTTCTCGGACCGGCTTGACTATCACGTATTTTCTTGATCACTCTACTTTTCGTTGCGGCACAGCGGGGGGGGCTGAAGATGCGCGTGACCATCGAACACAGGGAAGTCGCCTCGGGCGTTCTCAATAATCACAAAGATTGTTACGTCGACTGTACGGTCGAGTTTTCTGAGGAGGAGCGCGCCATCGTCAAGGCGCGCGATTTGTCCGGCAGCGGCTTTGAGATAAGAGCCGCGACGCCGCTGCCGACGAAAACCCGTATGGCGGGTACCGGACTCATGCGAGGCGGAGGCTGGCTGATGATGGTGGTCGGCGTCGTCTGGGGCGTTGCCGGCGGCGGTACCCCGACCGGCTTGCTGTTTTTTGGAGGGCTCGGCCTCGCCATCTACGGCTGGTTGCGCGGTCGCGGAGAAGACAAGCGCTTCGAGACCAGCGAGCAGCACATCACCATCAAGCAGCTGCTGAACAACCAAAGCTTCACCGTCCACGCCTGGAATCCGGCCGCGGCCCAAGGCATCGAGCAGGACATTCGCGAAAATCTGTTCGAGCTGAAAAACCTGATCCGAAACAGCGCGCAGATTCAAGCCAAGCAAACTTTCGAGCTATGAATGGCGATTGGCTGCGCGGGCTGACCAGCTCCAAAGATCCGGCCATGAATGCCGCAATCGCGGTGTTCCTGGTCATAGCCGCGGTAATACTGATCGTCGTTGGCGGCGTGTTCTTGCTGCCCGTTGTGCTCATTATTGGGATCGCCAAGGGCATGCATTGGTATGCGCACCGGCCGACGCCGACCGACCAGCTCTACGCCCAGACGCAACAGCGCACGATCAACGCGAATTTCCCCTCCCCGGAGAAATTCACGGACGCCTATATCGATCGCTTCCGCGACGCGATCAGGGACGACCCTCCGGCGTATCAAATCTATCTGGCGGCGGTTCAGATCGCCGACGCGTTGTACAAAACCGAAAACCTCACCAATCCCCTGCCGCCGCTCGTCGCTGCCAACACGATCGAGGAAGGCCGCTACCGCGACCTGCTGATCGCGCACCAGCGCAAGATGTCAGACGCCCCACGCACGCTCGAAATCTTCAACGTCACGCTCGGCAAATGCTTCCTCGACTTCATCGCCGTCTTACCGAAAATGGCAAAGGCCACGTACGAAGAGTTTGCCCAATGCGACGAAGTAGAAGCGTTCGCAACCTTTCCGCTTGTCGACGTGCTGCCCAATGCCGGCGCGGTCGTTTGGTGCTTGATCTTGCCGTTTTTTCGCAACGAGGTGGAGGAGTTCGGACTTTTCGCCGAACTGCGGAGCCAGCTGGACCGCAATCTGCATTATGCATCAGGCGTTGATTATCCGGCCGCAAGCCACAAGCTGGTCACGCCGGATCAGCACAAGGGCACGCCACGGGAAATCATCTCCGCCTATCTGGCCAATACGCCGTTCGAGGCGTTGTTCTATGTCCCGATCCCCTTTGCATTCACCGACGAACGCCGGTTCGAACACATGCACATCGTCGGCGGTTCCGGCCACGGCAAAACTCAGCTGTTACAACACCTGATCTTGCAGGATCTGGAACGAGAAGAACAGCCGTCACTGATCGTGATCGACAGCCAGGGCGAGATGCTGCGCAAGATTCAAAACCTCAAACTTTTCGCGGAGCAGCCGGACCGGCTCGTGATCATCGACCCGGAACAATACTCCCCCGCCCTCAATATGTTTGACACCAGCAATGCACGCGCGGCCAACTATACCGAGCTGCACCGCGAGCAATTGCAGGCCGGTGTCATCGAACTCTACAACTACATCTTTGCCTCGATTGCGGCCGAGATGACCAGCCGCCAGAGCACGGCGTTCGCCTTCGTCGCCCGGCTGATGCTGTCGATTCCCGGCGCGACTATCCATACCTTGCGGGAGCTGATGGAAGATCCAGCCGTGTCACTCGCTCACAGCCCATTTCGCGAGCACATCGAAAAACTGGAGCCGACGGCACGTGCCTACTTCGAAAACCAGTTCTTCACCAAGCGCTACGGCGACCTCAAACAACAGATCGCGCGTCGCCTGTACGGCGTGCTCTCGGTGCCCGCCTTCGACCGGATGTTTTCGGCGACCGAATGCAAGCTCGACATGTTCGAGGCGATGCAGAGCGGCAAGGTGGTGCTGGTCAATACCAGCAAGGCGCTTTTGAAATCCGACGCCTCGGCGCTGTTCGGCCGCTACGTCATCGCGCTGGTGATCCGGGCAGTGTTCGAGCGGGTCGCTAGCCGCGTTCGCCGCCCGACCTATCTGATCGTCGACGAGGCTTCCGAATATTTCGACGACAACATCCAGATGCTTTTGGAGCAAGCGCGCAAATTCAATGTCGGCATCGTGCTTGCGCACCAGCATCTCGACCAGCTCTCTACCGGATTGAAGAGCGCGATTGCGGCCAATACCGCGATCAAGCTAGCGGGCGGCGTCAACGACCGCGACGCACGCGCCCTCGCGTCCGACATGCGCACTTCGCCCGATTTCATCGCGTCGATGCAGAAGCACGCCAAGTCAACCGAATTTGCCTGCTATGTGCGTAACGCCACGGCACAGGCGTTGCGGCTCACCATCCCCTTCGGCGCGCTGGAAGCCGCACCCACCATGTCATCCAAGGGAGCCGCCAAGGTTGTTACGCAAAACCGGGAACGCTACGCGACATTACCCGATAAGCCGCGACCAGACGCGGCCGACCCCGGCAAGCCGCCGTCAGACGCGACACCGCGCCCGACACCTACAGCGGAGCCAGAAGACAAGGCCACAGAGCCGAAAGCGGAAGTCGGCGCGCCGGATGAAGCGGCGGCCGATCCGAAGAAGAAACAATGGCCGATGTGATGTAAAATAAAATGTGTGAACACTACTCATCAAGACATCGCGTTGCGTTCCATAACTTCATTTGCCGAACGTTTTCTCCCCGCCGGTCTTCCGGCATATCACCGGTATGGAGCCTCGCACTGACCGCCAGCGCCGTCCGCGCAATCGAGCACAAAAGACCACCGGCGTATTGGTTAGAACTGACCACGACGCCCGCGGCATCGCCGAACCGCTGGAACGTTACGGCGAACTGCTGACTTGCCAGATCGTTGCCCTCTACAACGCGATCCACGGGCTGCCGCCGCGCAGCGCTCATACCCTGTCGCGGCTCAAGCAGCTTTTCCACGAATCGGAGGGATTGCCGGCCACCAGCAAAGTCCTGCTGCGGCCCGACTACCAGTGGCGTTACGGCTACAACCATCAGACCATCTACCGCCGCGCTGCCGGAACTGGCCGCCTGCTCCATGCCAAGGGTCTGTTCGACCCGATGATGGTACGCTGGGCTAACACCAGCCGCATCGTCCAGCTCTCCGATGACCCCTGGCAGGAACCGTCCGATCACGACGCCGCACTCTCACTTGTGATGTCGTCGATCGAGATCGGCATCCGTCGCGCGTCCGACATACGTTTTATTACTCATCTCGATATCCTCAGTCATGCTTCGCCCGAGGCACAAAACGCGCAAAGCCCGCTGTCTATTCCCCTACCGAAATTGCAGCACACCTTCCCGGACGGAAAGACCGTCTCGCTTGCCGGCGTGCACGTAAAGCCCGATGCCATGTTCGGGATCGGCTCGGCGGGCGACCACAAATTCTTCGCATTAGAATTCGATCGCAGCACCGAGGATGTCGAGCCAACCAAAAACTTGCATCGCGCCTCGTGGCTGCGCAAAATTCTGTCGTACTCCGCTGCCTCCGTGAAGCCAAACCCCGTCTACCAAACCTATCTGAAGATTCCCAACCTGCTCGTGCTCTGCATTTTCTCGGATGTAACGCGCATGGCGCATGTCATGCGCCTGACCAAATCCCACGCGACCTATCCGACCCAGTTCCTGTTCAAAACGGTAGCGCCGGTAGACCCACTTTTGAATGCCGCCACGTTGCTGCACCTCGCTTCCGAACCATGGCAGCGCATCGGCGGCACGTTCAACCTCTTAACAACCGACGAAGGGAGGTGATTGCTTTGGATATTGATACCCAGATCGCCCGCGTAAAGGACCTCATCGGAAAACGCGAGGAGATCGACGCTGAGCTGTCCACGATATTGGGCGTGACGGCGAAAGCCCGAAAACCGCAACGCTGCTCGAATTGCAATGAGGAAGGTCATAGTGCTCGCACCTGTCCGCAGTTGCAGACACAATAAAGATTTAGGGCTGGCCCACGGGCCAGCCCTACTCTTTTGTCCACTGCATCACGCTTGTTATTCGTCCGGCGGACCATCGCCGTCCGGCAGCAACGGCGGAAGCAAGATCAAGGTCCCGTCCCACTGTCCGACCGGTAGCGTATTGAGCTTCACCGAGAAACCCTCCTCGCCGTTCTTCCGTTCGAATGCGACGCCGACCGTCACCCACCGCCCACGATTGTTGGAATCCGGCGCACGAACCACGAACTTCACCTCGCGCTTTTCCTGCGGCTGTACCGAATGCCGCGAGACTGAAGCACCTGCCATGATGCTCTCCTTTTCTCCCGCAGCTGAAGTGCGGGTGCGGATAACGCGCCCTTGCCCGCCATTCCGCATCCGCACTCCAATCTCTGTCCCCAAGTGTAGCAAGCCTCCCGAAATTTGCATGTCAGACTGATTGCAGGAAAGGAGGCTCACCATGAGCACGTTCGTTGACTTCGAAGTCCTCAAATCCCGCGTCAGAATTGAGCAGACCCTTGGCTTGCTAGGCCTGCAGATGCGACAGCACGGCGAGCAATATCGCGGTCCGTGTCCAGCCTGCAAACAAGCCGGCGACCGCGCCCTGGCGGTCAATTCCGGCAAGCAGAGCTATTACTGCTTCTCCCAGAAGAAGGGCGGCGACGTGATTGCTCTCGTCGCCCACCTACGCGGCATCACCCAGAAAGATGCCGCCACCTATCTCGACCAGCAATTCGGGAACAGTGGACAGTCTCACAGTGACACTGTGCACAGTTCCCGGAACAGTTCCCCCAGCCCCCCGGTCCAGCAGGGTCGGGAGCTGAAACCCCTCGACTACCTCGTCTTCAACGAGGCGGTCGAGGGCCTCGGATTGTCGGAGGCCACCTGCAAGTCATGGGGCGCCGGCTACGCCCCCAAAGGCATCATGCGTGGCAGGCTGGCGATCCCCATCCACGACCGGGCCGGCACCCTGCTGGCCTATTGCGGGCGCAGCGTCAAAGGCGAGAGCCCGACCCTGATCTTTCCCAACGGCTTTGATCCGCACGGCGCCATCTTTGCGGCCGAGCGGGTTCAGGCGGGCCAGCTCTGCCTGGTCCGTGATCCCCTCGACGTCCTCACCGCCTATGAACAAGGGGTGGAAAATGTCGTCGCGTTTCTGACGGACGACATTTCGGCGCAACAGCTCGAAATGCTGGCGGCGCTCATGGACGAGAAAAAATGCGACAGCGTGGAATTGTACTGATCGCCAGACCTCGTACGAACCAAGCCGAGCACGCCGTTACCGGACGGCGCGGATGTGTGTCTCCTACGGAGCCGGTCAGTGGCGCGTACTTGCCGGAGTTCCCTACAGCGCGATCTATCAGCCCGCCACTTGCGCGGGCTGTTTTTTTACAGTGCGCACCGCCGCGCAAAGCCGGGGCCTGCCGCGACAAGGCGTGGCAGATCCGCGCACCCTAAAGAAAATTTAATCCACAGCGCGTGGCAGTTCGCCGCGTCATTTGGATGCGCAAAGCTGCGTATGCGGATCGGTTACTGGCGAAAGCTCGGGTTGTAATTGGGAGTCCTCTCAGCAGAGGATACCGATACATGACGATCAGCCGGGCACTCTACAGCAGCCGATCGGAAGAGTGGCCAACACCTCAGTCCTTTTTTAGTCTTCTCCACGAGGAGTTTGGCTTCACGCTCGATCCGTGCGCGACCCGCGACAATGCTAAATGTTCAACGTTCTTTACGAAACAACAAAATGGCCTGATGCGGTCTTGGGGCAAACACGTTGTGTTTTGCAATCCGCCATACGGCACCGCCATGCGCGACTGGGCGTGCAAGTGCTACCAAGCCTCCCTCGCCGGCGCGACCGTCGTATTGCTCGCTCACGCGCGAACCGACACTCGCTGGTTCCATGACTGGGTCTATGGCAAAACCGCGGAAATCCGTTTTGTGCGCGGTCGCCTGAAATTCGGGGACGGCAAGCAGTCGGCGCCGTTTCCCTCGATGATCGCGGTCTTCCGGCCGCCTCTGGTCCTCTGATGAGACGGTATATCTGATGCAAAACTTAGCAGATCGCCCCCTCTTCGACGCCCCCACCAGCCCAATTCACATAGGCGGTCTCCACAAATGGGGGATACCCTGAAAATAATCCATGGTATCGCCACCTCCGTCGACCGGACTCTCATCGCCACGATGTGATCTGGCGAATCACCCGACTGCCGCACTTGCTGGTAAACACCATCAACACCTTCAATCGCCCAACCGCTGGGAACCAAAGGAACAATTTTCAAGGAACTCGCCTTATCCCCGCACCTCGAGCTTGAACGATTCGGATAGTGTTATGATAGGCGCATCCTGTCATATGACTAGCTGCTGCAGCGCGGACCGCTTCGATAACCGTACCAATCCTTTTTGCTTCTATCTTACTTTCCTCCAACACCAAACAATCCCCTGGCGACGCTGTAGCGCTGTCGCTTTGGCAGAGCATGGAGTCACGGTTCGAAATGAATGTCGTAGTCCCTCGCTGTATGCTTGAAGGTGAGAAACTCTTCCGCCGCGAGCCGGCTGAAAACGGCTTGCTAACAAACCGAGACACCGGATACTCCGAATGGAGCAAAGTGGCCGTACCGCAATCAGTCGAACGAACCATTAATATTACGGTTAGCAACGAATTGAAGACGGGGCATTTTCGAGATAGAGGGCCCGATCGAGACTTCCCATCCGTATATGCTACCCACCTCTCTGAAGCTGAAGCTCTTGCAAGTCGCAGAGACTTGGTTGGGCGAGAAGTTCGGAAGCTCCTCTATACCTCCCGAGGTGACATCACCGAAGGCCAAATCCTAGGGATGCTCGATTCACATTCAAGCGATTCAATCGAATGCTGGGGGGCCTTGAAGGAAGCAAATCGGGTGCTTGATTGCATTGCCAGCTATGAGGCGAAAAGGAGATTTAGTCCTGATGAACGCAAAGAGGTACGTGATGTGATCAGTTCTATTGGGAACGTTGAATCTCTAATACTGCTTAATAGAATCCGCCGAATGAGAGGAGAGGCTGAACTAGCCGCCCCATTATCAGAATTGGGGGTAAATAATTCCTGGCCGATAAAGTAGGCAGCAGCAGCCGGCTATGAACAGAGACGATGCCCCAGTCCCTTTGGTCGACCGTGGCAACCGAGTCAGCCTATGAAGAGAGACCTCAAAGTTTCCTGATCGCGAAAAGATTCAGGATTTCCGCATTCAACAACCCTCCCCTGCTTCAAACCATATACTAGTGAAGAGATATCAAGAATTTGCGGAATGTTCTGCTCGACGATCAGCATCCCTGTTCCGTACAGCGAGTTCAATTGACGGAGTTTCTGAAAAACAGCCAGGGTCACCTTTGGGTGAAGACCTGAGGAAGGCTCGTCTAATAGAAGAAGCTTGGGCTTACCAATAAATGATCGTGCAAGACCGAGCATTTGCCGCTCACCTCCACTGAGCGCGCCGGCTCTTTGATTGAGTTGAGTACTAAGCCCTGAAAATAGCGCCAACATTTCTTCGATTCGCTGCCTCAGTTCCCCTTTTTTCAAATGCATGCCGGCAATAGAAAGGTTCTGCATCACCGTCAGCTCCACGAAGGCCGGCGCCCCCTGTGCTAAGTAGCCTATACCAAGGTGAACGTTCTTAGAGGGGCGGCCATTCTGAATAGGCCTCCCACAAAACCTTATCTCGCCCGACGCAACAGCGGCGAATCCCATAATTGCCTTCAGCAGAGTCGATTTGCCTGCTCCGTTTGGTCCGATAAGTGCAACGATCTGCCCATCCGGCACTCCCATATCGACTCCAAACAACGCGGCCTTGCCGCTATACTCCACCGCGACGTTCAATACCTCCAAATGCGATGCCGGATTCATCATCGCAAGAACTCACCCAGAACGTCATCTGCATTCTTCAATTCGGACGGCCTGGAAATCTTGAATATTCGTCCAGCACTGAGAACAATTATCCTGTTCGATATCCCAACAATCGCACCAATGTTGTGCTCAACGACGAGCATACTCTTTCCCATGTCTCTCCAACGTTGCATAAGTGCAGTAATCAACTCAACGATGGCCCCGTCGACGCCTGCAAACGGCTCATCAAGAAGTAGGACATCGAAGCCTCCTACCAGACACATGGCAAGGCTCAGAAGTTTCTGCTCTCCATATGATAGTGCACCCGCTTTTTGGTCTAACTCAGTTCTCAGCCCTACTTCGATTAGAGTTTTCTGTGCGTGATCACGATCCATGTGAGGCGTAGCTAACCCCCATCGTTCTAACTTGCTCTCAGACCGGCCCCCAGCAGCCAATAACAGGTTATCCAGGATACTGAGCCTCCGTGCGAGACGGGTGGCCTGAAAGGTTCGAACGACGCCAAGCCTAGCAATAGATTCGGCGCTCTTTCCCTTCGTATCGACGCCTCTCACCAAGACGCGCCCGGCATCCGCGCGGGTGTACCCCGTTATTACATCGAACAAGGTTGTCTTGCCTGCACCGTTTGGTCCGATCGTCGCCGTTATGGTACCGGCATCAATTTCGAATGAGACTTCCGACAAGGCGGAAACTCCACCGTATCGCTTCGAAATCCCTTGCACAGAAACAAGTGGGCCAACCGCTATCGCCGCCATGCCCAACCTCTGGCAATTTCTTCGCTAAAGAGTCCGCTGGGCCTAATGAACACAAACAGTACAAGGCACGCCCCAAACAGAATCTGACGAATATTTGCTGCGATGGCGCCGTCAATCCCAATGAATCTGAATACCTCGGGAATGAGTGTTAGCAGGCAAGCGCCCGCAACTACGCCGAATGAGTTACCAAGACCCCCAACGATCACCATAGTCAGGATGGTCAGGGATTCTGCGAACGTGAAGCTCGTGGGGTCTATGTACGTAACATAGGTAGCATATAGTCCTCCGGCGAGAGCCGCCATTGCCCCACTAATCGCGAACGCCAAGACCTTGAAGATGCCGACGTTTATTCCCAACGACCGGACAAACGTCTCATCTTCACGAATTGCCCTGAGAACTCTGCCAAATTGGGCGTTCTCGATGAGGATGCACACGAGAAGCGAACCAAGAGCAAGAATTCCGACCAGGGCAGCGAAGACAAACGGACCCGATAAGGTCTGTCCAAAGAGCCGCGGCTGCGAGATCCCGCCTATCCCATTCGGCCCATTCGTGATCGACACCAGATTGTTCAGAAGGCTGAATACAAGAATCTGGAACGCGAAGGTTCCAATAACAAAGTAATCCCGACTAAATCGCGTCGATGCGGCCCCGACGATGCCCGCAATGACCGCCGTCGCGAGCACCGAAACAAGTATCCCTTGCCACACGCTCATGCCTATTTGAAGCGTCAGGCAGGCGACCCCATAGGCCCCGATTCCATAAAACGCGGCGTGACACAGCGACAGCAATCCCGCGTAGCCAACGACAATGTTCAGCGATAGGGCCAGGATGGCGTAGATGCCGACCATCGAAACCAGATGAAATACGTAGCTCATCACCGCGCCTCTAAGGGCGGCACGATTCCCTTCGGGCGAAAGATCATGAAGAGAAGCAGAAGGCTAAACGCGATCGTATCCTGCCAATGAGACGCAATACGCCAGACGCCTACGTTTTGAGCCAAACCAAGCACAACCGCGCCAGCCAGCCACCCGAAAGGATTCCTTGTCCCGCCGATGATCACCGCAGTGACACCGCTCAGCATGGCAGCGTATCCCATCAACGGTGTTATATCGGTGTCCATGCCAACCAAAACGCCGGCTGACGCGGCTAATGAGGAGCCCACAGCGAACACCTGAAGCGTTACCGCGTTGCTATCGACTCCCGAAGACTCAGCGAGGTCAGCGTCCGATCCCACCGCAAGCATCGCATTTCCGAACCTCGTGCGCCACAAAACGACCGTTAGAGACAGACACAAAACGAACGCCGTTGCCCCAGTGATCACTTGCAGGATGGTAACGCGGGCGCCAAGCACTTGCATGACTCCCGAGAAGGCGTCGAAACGAAGCGATATCGTCGCGTCTCCGGCGATGATCGAAATCAAATTTTGACATATCGTAAATATCCCCATGGAGGCCAGCAGAAGGATTGAATCAGAGGCTCCAGCGCGCCGGAGCGGTCCATATATCCAAGCCCACATTAGAGTTCCCACGAATGCGCCGCCAGCAATCGCCAATGCGATCGAAAACAACGCTGGTAATCTTAAGGATTGATTGAACCAGTACGCCAGGTAGGCACCGAGTGTGTAGACTGCTCCGTGCGCAAAATTAAAAAAATGAGTTGTGCGGTAAATGAGACCAAATCCAACAGCAACCAGTGCGTATGCGCCAGCGGCAAGGAGGCCGTTCACAAAGAGTTGCCAAAGCAACATAAGACATCCCCCAATGCCGACCGCCTCTAACTAGCTTTTTTTAGCAACGATGCGTATTCCATGAACAACACCGGTCTTGAACAGCTGAACTACGCCGATGTTGAACTGTTGGGCCTTTGTAAATGGGTTTTTCCCGAATTTAGCCACGATGTCTTTTTCGTTGCTTTCGAAATATGAAACCCTCTCTTCAGCGAATTTCATCCACTCTGGGGTTGGATTGTCTGCCTGCCCCATTTCTTCCAAGCCGCCTTCGCGCAGCGCTGCGATATAACGGTCGCGCAACAAAAGATCGGGACACGCGATCACATTCGCAAGTGCAGTTCGCTCTTCGGGCCTCAGCTCCCTTTCACGTACATAGTCCTCAATATAGACTCCCCCTCCCTTTTCAATCCGCCTTCCCAATGCTTTAAGAAACTTCTCTTTGCCGGGAAAATGAAGAATGCTGAGAAAGGCAATGGCATAATTATATTTCTCTGAGAGTTCGTCTATGACATTGCACGCGTTGGCATCTGAGAACTTGACACGCTCCTGCAAACCAACCTTTCTCGTTGTTTGCATCGCCCATTCATAACGGTCGGTTTGCAACTCTATCCCATAGACGGAACAACCGCTCTTCTCAGCAATATACCTTGCGGGTCCGCCAAAACCGCTACCTATATCCAAGACACGATCCCCAGGCTTTATCTCGAAAATACCGAGAAACTTGTCCGTGGAATCTTTTCCGCCGAAGTGATCGTGATCATGGACCGCCAAGGCCTCCACGGACAATTGCCGCCGGAGCTCGAGATCCTGGACAACTTCATCCAAGTAGCGAGGGCTCACCAGATGCTTATTATACATCGCCTGCAGGCGGTCACGGTCACGATCATGGCTAAGCTCCGAAAAATGCTCCTGGAATGCGTCTATGGTCACACTGTCTGTAGTCGTAAAGCCCACGAGATGAGGCGTCTGTTCTCTAAGATCCTCGCCGCTCTCTGGCGCGCTCACATAATGTAATGGCTTGGCGTAAATGACGCGCCTTCCATTGGAAAAAAAATAGGCACTTTTGATATCGTCATACCGCGAATCCCGCGGCGTGAGCTTCTCGCCGCCGTCTTTGATGGCTAACTCCTTCTGAAATTCTACCGCAGCCAATTGCTTTGATTCCACAAACTCCCTCCACGCATCGAGACTTTGCCTTTTTTCGAAATGGCTCATGCGCGCATTGTGAAAGTGACGGTAAGAGTCAATGTACTTCTCGATAGGTGGAACGATCACGACAAAGCGCTTTACCTTCTTGAAGCGGTCTCTTCGTCGGAATAGATCGTCTAACTCCTCCCTAAACCATGTAATATCAGCCGCCCCTGTATCACCGACAGCCACATTGCCCGGCAAAATCGTTGGTCCGTAAAAATAAAATTTGTCGGCTTTGCCCTCCTCTAGTTCTTTGAATAGCCTGCGTACCCAACGATAAAAATCGCGATAGCCATCAATGCGATCGTTGTTGTCTCGAAGTTGGAGAAAAGTGTACAAAAAGCCTAATCCTGAAAAGATCACCCCAGCGAGTGCAACAAGATTTACGAAATGAGTAGTGCCCGCGCGACCGATGGGCACCAAGGATCCCATTTGGCTCAGCCAGGCGACTCGGTGCAATGAAGAGATGATATATATGGCTACGCAAATCAGCAGACAGGATACAATCACTCTAAAAGGATACTCTCGCACCAGGCGAAAACCTTGATCCATTCTTCTCTTAAAGTATTTAGGTTCCGTCGGCATGCCACCCCACCCAAATTTGCAAAAAATTTGCCGAGAAAAAAATTAGAGAGCTTGCTCTAGGGAGATAATTTCCGGTCAATGACATACTCGCCGTTTCTGACAGTCTTCCACATCAGTCCAGAAGTAACGCATTGCTTGGGGTTGAAGTTTATTTTTCCGAAGAGGCCTTCGTAGTTAGTTTGCGTTCTCAGGCCGTTTCTCACGTCGATCGCATTCTGGCCACTTTTTTTGAGAATGGATGACAAGAGCTTCACCGCATCATAGGACGTGACGGTGTAGATGTCGGCCCACGAGCCATACTTTGACTTATATAGACTCTGAAATTTCTCGACGGCGTTCGTCCCCGCGGACGGCGCGGGGTAGGAATAGATTATTCCCTCCGCGGCGCTAGCCGCGAGCTCAAGCGTCTCTTTCGTCTCAAAGCCGGAGTAGGAAAACCAGCTGATATCGAGCGCGAGATCATGCGATTGCCGCAGGATTCTTGCCCATTCGGCGCTGCTGAATGCAATCAGATATCCATATTGAGCGCCGGAAGCCTTGATCTTAGCAAGTTGCGTTCTGAAATCAGTCGCGCCGAGCTCGTATCCTTCAGATATTGCAATTGGCACACCCGAGGCTCGGAGATCGTTTTCCAACACATTCTTTGTATCAATTCCAGATGCGTTGTTGCTGTAGAGAATTGCGAGGGGCGTCGCAGGATGGATCCGCGCAAATGCAGAGGCCATGAATTTTGCCTCGTCGGTTCCTGAAACCATCATGCTAAAAACGAAATTGCCAGCCTGGTCGCAGATCTTCGGGCTTATCGCAGACGAGTTGACCAGCACAACCTGCTGTTGATCAGCAATCGGTGCGACGGCCAAGACAACACCGCTGATAGAACCCAGGACCACCGGAACGCGGTCAATCGAGACCAACTTGTTGAACGCAGCCACACCAGTCTTGGCATCGCCTTGGGAATCTTCGTAAATTATTTGGAGCGGGAGCCCATTGATTCCGCCGTCCTTATTGACTTCCTCTTTGGCCAATTCGATGCCTTGCTGGAGGGATTTTCCGTAGTTTGCTCCTGACCCGGTAAGAGCCAAAAGCGCGCCAATACGGACCGACTTCTCTACTTTGCTTTGGTAGAGATAGAGGCCAATCAACGACAGGACGGACAGCGCCAGAAATGTCATGCCCCAGTATTTTGAACGCCCCATGCGAATTGCCCCCCCGGGTTGAGTTCAACGTACTACAACTTGAGGGATATTGCACGACAGTTGTCGCGTTCACAATGGACCTTATGCTTGTAACTGGCCTCTCAAGCGTTTCCCAAGACCTCTCGCCAGCAATAGCTGGGGACGGCAGTTCGATGGCGCCGACGCTTGTTGCCGCTCTTCGTGGTCGATGCCTTATGCTACACCTTTTTTGTGGCGCAGCTTGCGCCTTCCAAGGGATACAACAGTCAAAACGATACTCGGGTGGGACGGTAAAAATCTTCTTCTGTTCGTTCACGGCTTCGGTGGAGGTGTTTCGACATGGGGCAACTTCCCCGGCCGGCCTCGCGCGGCTCCGGGCGATAGTTCATTCCAGCGTAGCGCGAGGAAATGCGCTCCAAAGGCAGCAGGGACCTGCCGGTGAAGACCATCTAACCTTTAAGCCGTCGCCAAGCTTCTTTCACATCAATTTCTATTCCAACAAATGGAATCCGGACCCGAAAATTAATCAGGTCCTTCTCTGGACGGCTTTTAGCAAGCTGAGGGGGCGTGGTCGACGGGGCGGCGGCGCTCTGCCCCGTTAGCCGGACGATTTTAGCTTCCAATAGACGGATGCCAAGTTCTAGTGCATCCTTTGCCCGTGCGAGATTGCTGTCGAGTTTATTTTTGACTGAATCCTTGTCGGTAAACCCACCGCTCCAGTCTGCCGTTCTAGCGCCATCAAGCATTTGCGCACGTTGTGGCGTATCTTCCGGAAACAACTTGTGAATAGTTTCGGAAAGTGAATTCTCCAAATGTTCTGAGCTTCTTTTGAGCGCCTCGGACCTACTAGTGTAGATGTCTAAATGCATGCTGGTCTGAGCGGAATCGACATCATTTATTCTTTTGCGCAGCGTGTCGATGCCATTTTTAGCTTGGTCGACCTCCAAACGGTCAGCATGTGATTGCCCGGTCATTGTCTTTCTTCCCCTCTAAGACTTAGCTCTTCGTTTTGGGACGCTCTTACGTGACGAAGCTGCCTTCTTTGCTCTTACGCGCCGCTTAGCGACCTTCTTGCCAGCAAGCAGCGAGTTGTGAAGATCAATGATATTTTTATTCATTATGTCGATCTTGCGCAAAACCCGGATGGCAGCTCCTTGGATGTACTCTTTGCGCCGGCCGTCATGGGCATCGAACGGAACGCCTGCTATCGTGTGAAGAAATTGGCGAATGTTATTTTTCCCGTCCTCGCCATCTATGATTTCCTCAAGAAGGATTGCACTCTCGATGCTCAGCTGTTCACGGATACTATTCCTGTAGCTGCGCAGTGTGCCTATTGCCTCTCCCACAAACTCTGCCGTGGCGTAAAGCTCCTTCCTGAGCGCGTCAATGTCGTCTCTCATGAAGTCTCCGCTCGCGATCTTTCTGAGTGGATTTACCATTCCGCCTTCATGGAAGCGCAGATAGTCGAGCCGCCGAGCCGCCTTCTTACGCTGCCGCCCCTGGTAGAACTTAACAACCTTGCCGCCTCGCTTCGCAATGTCGTCGAGGAGACTCAAGATTTGACGCGAAGCTTTGGCCGCGTCCTGCAGGCTGAATGGAAGCTCCATAAGCAATTTCCTTGGTTGGTTTGCATGCGGCAAGACCCATTAAAGAACTGCGCGAATTGATCGCCATCGGTACCTCTGGTCACTCAGACAGAGCGGCCGAGCACGACGGCGAAGCTCAAATCGTTGGTGGGCTGGCGCGCCATCTTCGCACGCGCCTAGGTCGTTATCGGCTGAGTATCCTTCCCCTTCTCGGGACCGTCTCCGTCGTCAATCGGCGGCACGAAGACGCTGTTACGAAACACCAGCGGCTGCTCCTTTGGCGGCTCGGGCTTCAGAAATCTGGGAAATGCTGGAGGGGTCATGATTAAGCCATGGGAAACGAGTTGCTCACCGGACGATTGCCATCCCAGTTGCGGCCTGATCACAGCAGGAATTGTCGCGGGCGAGAGAAGATGAAGCGGCACGCCCTTCATTGGGTGCAAGTTCTCAAACTCCAAAAGCATCGTGTGGAAGGAGTGCTTTTCCTCCTCCGAGATGTCCTTCTCGATCTGCTCGATATCTTTCCGAATATCCTCAAGCTGCTCGTTTAGTTGCGCCGCGTTCAGGCCGGTGGTTTGCAGGTTGTCCAGCTTCTTGGTGAGCCGTTTGATCTTGCCCGGTGTCTGCAACCGCCGCTCGACCCGAAACACCTGCTTAGGCTGAGCGCCGGATTGATGGGTGAAGGCGCCGCTCACCGTTTCCCCGAACCACTTGGCGTGTTCGCAAAACAGCTCCACGCTCTCGATAAAGCCCTTGTAGTTGCCGATGAACATGTACGTTGAGCCGAGGAATGCTAGGACGCCAAGTACCGTCGCCCTGAGCTTCGCGGATCCTTCTTCAAGCTCAATGTCGACCGTGACATTACCGCGGTAGATGTTGCGCGCCGCCTCGATCGCGCTTTCCTGGACGCTTGACCCGAGGCGATTGATGCCTTCCGCCGTCAGCTCATATGGCTTCAGGTGCACATAGGCTTGTGCAAGATGTGCCATTCCTTTCCCCCACTGGAGGCACTTTAGTACCACCGCCAGTTGTCGTCACGCAAATATTCAAACGTCGGGAGAGGTGGTCTGAGCCGATAAAGAAAAGAGCGCGGAGACGGGAGACCACGCAATACATCCCGCTAGGCACCGTGTTGGCCAGCCATATTCAGAATCGAGCCGTGAGTGAGCGCTTTGGCATTCGCGAACCGGGCTGCGCCTCGGCTACGGCGCTTCGCACCGATGATTGAAGGCCCGAGGTCATCTACTCGTCTTCTTCCCGAACCTGCAAATACTCTTCGGTATCACCCCAATTCGAACCCCGCCTATTCAATCCGGCTCCATGACTTGGATAAGGACTGCTTCGATCTCATTAAGCCCAGCTTCCAATTTGATCTGGCGCTGTAGCTCTTTAGTCCGGTTGTTGACGAGCAATGTGTTTTCCCTGACGCTGACCTTAAAGAAACCGAACCATGTGAAATACGCCCAGCGGTTTCGCAAGTGATCCGCGCGGTGTTGGCGCAGACGCGTGAATATCACGTTCGATTGTCCCACTTGGACCGGCTGCTCGAACCGATCGTAGAGGACATAAATTCCCATCTGCTGCTGAAAATCGACCACTCGCTTAAGATTGCCTACCTGGCGACCTTCAAATCGCGCATTGCCGCCCGGTCCCGGCCTTCCCCAAGCGACCTCGGATCGTTCCCACATAAAACCGAAGTTCTGGATGATCGGCACGCCCCTCTCCCTTTGGTTTTGCTGCCACGCGCATCAAGGAAAGTCGGCAAAGAACTCGTCCTAGCGAACTCTCTCAGGCAAAGAGAAGCGCAGAACGAAATCCCTTATTTCAGTCCATACGATGCTGCGCAGTTGCGACCTTTCATCTAGAAAATCGATTCCCTCCGTCACGGGCGTACACGTCCGGGCTCTCCAATTGCTCGGCCTCGTTGAGGAATAGTATTCTCAGCTGCAGAGAATCCGCATCACGAAGTGGTGTTATTTTTTTGATCGTAGAATATTTGTACGAACTGCGATCGAATTCCGCGCACAAAGTAATCGCTGACGCGTCATCATGTTTCTTCACGTCTCATAGCGCTCCATTGCGCGTCGTCAGAGAACATCAAGAGTGTGAGTAGAAATGTGAGTAGGTTTCACTCGACTTAAAATAAATATCAATATTTCAGATGCTTGCAGACGAGTTCGATTCCGGCCAGGGCACCACGCTTCGCCCTTCGGGCTACGCGTGGCGCAGCCACGCAGGACCGAAGGTGAAGCGTGTCCGGCGTAGCCACTTGGACACGCTTCGCCCTTCGGGCTACGCGTGGCGCAGCCACGCAGGACCGAAGGTGAAGCGTGTCCGGCGTAGCCACTTGGCGAAGCCGGACCGGACAACGAGCTCCGCGTGCCACAGCCGCGCAAAACCTAAAGCCGTGGAATCCAGCCTGGACGGCTCAACAGGTATGCGACCATTCGCGGAGGAATGCTTAAAGCGCTAGCTATCTCGCGTTCATCCCTCGGCAGTCCCGCAAGGATCGATGCTTCACTTTTGCTTCGGACTTTGCAAAGCCACTCCGGATCAACCACCACGGCGCGTCCGATGGCCACCAGATCGGCTCCCAGCTTGATCGCCCCCTCGGCATCGACGCACGTCTTGATCCCACCGCTTGCCATGACCGCACAGCGGCCCGCGATGACGCGGGCAAATTCCGTGATCGGACTCTCCGCCGGGGTATCAACCTTCTCGATCGGGCCATTATAAACACGGGCTTCTCCGGTAGGCCGGCTCTTCCGATAGTCGTCGAGCGAAACGGAAATGTAGTCGAGATCGAGCCTGGCAAGTTCACCACAGAGCAGTTTTGAGTCTTCCAGCGTATAGCCGTCCGACTCGGCCTCGAACGGCGTCACGCGAAACCCCGCAATCAGCTTTGGACCGAGTGCGTCGCGAACGGCCTGCGCGACGGCGAGAGGAAAGTTCATGCGCTTTGCAAGCGTGCCGCCCCAATGATCGACGCGATGATTGGCCCGAGGTGAGAAAAACTGATGAACCGCGTAGTGGTTGGCGCCGTGAATCTCGACGCCGTCGAAACCGGCTTTTCGGGCGAGCCGAGCAGCCTCCCGGAAGCTTTCGATCAGGCTTACCACCTCGTCTGGCGTCATCGCCCTCGGCGTCTTTGCGCCCGGCCGCAACGATGCCACCGCGGACGGCGCACGCAAACATTGCTCGCCTATCAACTCGGGCTTTGCGATGCGCCCGCCATCGTAGATCTGGAGGATCGCAAGACCTCCTGCGGCACGCATCGCTTCAGCGAGCCGGCGGAGACTGGACAAGTGTCCAACATGCGCCGCGCCGATGCCCTGCCAGGAGCGCCCGTCCTGTGCGACGTAGGCGGCGGAAGAAATGGCAACGCCGAATCCACTGGCAGCCCGTCGCCGGACAAACGCGAGTTCGTTTTCAGGAGCCGTCCCATCGTCATGGGAGGAATCGGTCGTCAGCGGAGCCATTACAAATCGGCTTGACGCTTCCTGCCCGCTGTTGAACCTCAAAGGAGACCAGACAACCATCGATCAAGCTCGCCGTCTCAATGGAAAATGCGTCCAGCGTCGATGACGACGGTCTGGCCGGTCATGGTCTCGGTGCGGCACATGGCGACCACCATGTCGGCGCAGTCGTCCTTGTCGGCCGGCTTCTTCAGGAGCGAGCTCGATGCGGAGCGCTCGACCTGCTCGGGCCGGAGATTGGCAGTCGCGCGCGTGCCGTCCAGGAGACCCGGCGCCACGCAGTTGACGAGCGTCTCGGGCGCCAGCGCCACCGCCATGCAACGCGTCAAATGAATGAGCCCCGCTTTCGATACGGCATAGGCGATGGAAGAGCCGGTCGGGCTGAGCCCTGCGACCGAAGCGATGTTGACGATGCGGCCTCGCCCCTGAGTCTCCATGACGGGAGCGACCGCCTTGGTCAGGCGCATCGGCCCCGTCAGGTTGGTGGCCATGATCCTGTTCCAGACCTCCATAGTCAGGCTGTCGAGATCGCCGAAGGGGATCGCGATGTTGTAAGCGGCGTCGTTGATCAGGATATCGAGGCGACCGAAGGCCCGGGTGACCTCGCCGACCAGCCGATCCACCGCCGCGTCGTCGGTGATGTCGCACGCGAAAGTTTTGGCGTTGATTTGATAACGCGACGTGAGTTCGCCGGCGACGCTTTCCGCCTGGTCGCGGCTGCGCGCATACATGACGGCGAGATGGACGCCCTCCTGTGCCAGCGCGTGGCAGATGCGCTGCCCCAGTCCGCCATTGCCGCCCGTCACCAGTGCTACCATGCCCCTCAGGTCCATCGCTTCTCTCCCGTCATGCGACTACGCGGTCGTATCGCCGCTGCTCAATTTCTTTTGACACAACGCGGGAAAAAATCAAAACCTCAGCTTGTTTTCGTTCCCGGAAAGCAGCCGCCGGATATTCTCCCTGTGCTTGAAAATGATGATCGCCGCCATCAGGCACGTGAAGATCCGGAAATAGACCGTGCTCTCGAACGTCGGCACGAATGAAAGCGCCACGAAGAATATCGACGCGCAGATCGTGCCCAGCGAGACATAGCGGGTCGCCGCGATGACGATCACGAACAAGCCGAGCGAGATCAGCGCCATCGCCCAGTTGAACATGAACATCACGGCCGCTGCCGTCAGGGCGCCCTTGCCGCCTTTGAATCCGAAATAAACCGGCCAGTTGTGACCGATCACCGCTCCGGCGCCGGCCGCCAACAGGCTGATGCAATCGCTGGCCTCACCCGAATGAACGTAGACGCCGAGATACAATCCGATCAGACAGGCGACGATTCCTTTCAGCACATCGCCCACCAAAACAAACACCGCGGCCGTCTTCCCGAGGACCCGGAACGTATTGGTCAGCCCGGCGCTCTTGCTGCCAAGGCTGGTGATATCAGTGCCGTAGATCTTTCCGACGATGACGGATGTGTTGAGGCTGCCCAGGAGGTAGCCCAAGCCGAGGGCGGCGAGAGTCTTCACGACGTCGATCATCTGTTGGGGCTCCAGCAATAGCGGGCGCGTCTACTCCCATCGATATATCGAAATGAACGACGACCGCCAGCCGGCTGGCGACGTCGCGCCCACGTTCGACACGCGCTTCGAGATCACCAAGCCTGGATGGCGGAAATCGATGGCAGCCTTCGCCAGCGTGTAGTATCGTTAGCTTGCAACTTATCCATGGGCATGGGGGTTTGCGCATGAACGCGATCGATGTCTCCAGCAGGCTGGACGTCGGCTATAACCTGGGCTGGCTTCGTCAGAACGGTATCGATTCCGTGCTCCGCTACATTTCCCGTTCGGACTCGGCGAAATGCATCGACGTCGGCGAACTGCAGACGTTGATCGATGCCGGCATCAACGTCGGCATCATTTACGAGATGGATGGCGGCTCGCCTGAATTCGGTGGCCTGGCTGCCTCGATCAACGCGACCTTTGGCGAATATGACGGCGCCTATGCGTTGAGAACCTTGCAGGCGCTCGGCGTGCCCCAGGGTACCGTGGTCTATTTTGCGGTCGATACCGACGTCGACAACAACGATGACATCAACGCTTACGTGATTCCGTATTTCCAGGCCGCGAAGCAGGCGATGGGCGGCTACTATCGCATCGGCGCCTATGGCTGCGGCGCCACCTGCGCCGCCGCGCTCAATACGGCCGGCTGCGACAAGGCCTGGCTTGCCAACGCGCCGGGTTGGACCGCTTACCAGCAGTTTCTCGACGAGGGGCGCGCGGCCATCGTTCAGGGCAAGGGTCCCAACACGGCCGACTACGATCCCGACTCGATCAGGGACGCGGACTGGGGCGGCTTCAGCGCGCTGAATGCGGCTGCTGTTGCCTGAGGTTCAGTCGTCTGCCTGAGGGTCAGTCGTCGCGATCGCCGCCGAACAGATTGAAGCCGGGGAAACCGAACGGACGGTCGGGACCGCCGCGGCGATCAAAGTCGCGACGACGGTCGGAGTTGCCGCGGCGGCCAAAATCATCATCGTCCTGCCGCACCACGATGCGCGGCCCGTCGGTGTCGCGCCGCACGCTGGCCTCGACATCGCGCAGCTCGGCATCGCGTTGCTGTTGAGCCTTCTTGCGATCCGCCCATTGCTGGCGACGATCGGCCTTGCGCTTCTCGGCGGCGAGCCGCTTCAGGTCGGTATCGCGCGCCTTGGCGTTGGCATCCTCAGGCGCTGATGATGCCTGCTCGCGCGGGGGGCTTTGCGGCATTGCGGTCTGCGGCTCCGCCGGTTTTACAGATTCGTTCGCAACCTTGGCTTCGGCCGGCTGCGGCGATGAAGCCGCGGCCTGTGCCTGCGGTTGCGGCTCGCCTGGCGTGGCCGGCGCGTTGTTGGCCGATATGGCAGCGTTCGTCGCCGCCACATAAGGCACCGGCGCCTTCCCCGGCTCGGCCTGCGGCTTGTCCGTTGCAGTGCTGGTATTAGCCGTCTGAACTTTTGGCTGATCCGTCTGCGCCGATGGCGAGATCGGCTTTGCCGACATGCGCTGCTCGAGCTTGGTCTGCTCCAGCTTCTCCTGGTGCGGGCTCAATACATTGGCGATGGTCAAGCCGCCGCCGAGGCCGAGGCCGATCGCGGCAATGACGGTTCCAGCCCCCGCAAAATAGGCCATCGACGTGCGCATGGTTCGGCTCCGGTCTGTGATTGGGCATGATCTTTTCGGAAAACCGGTGTCCACTTTTCCGGATCCTGCCCTGTACAGTGAGGAAACGCCGACACCATGCGCGACGTTCCGCGCGTGACGAGGGAACCGCTGCTAATGCAGCGTTCGTGATTGCCTCGAAAAGAGGCTTAAATCGCGGAGGCGACCTTCTCCAGCCCGATGATGCGGGCGAGCTTGCGGACCTCGTCCTTCTGGTCTTCGCGCAGCTGGAACAACAGCGGCATCGCCGCCGACTTGAGCTGCGAGACTTCCGGCGAGTCCGGATCGATCTGAGCCGCGGTCGCGCCGGGATCATGCTGGCGCGCGGCGTGAATCTTGCGCGCGATGCCGCGCAACGCGTTCTCGATGCCCGGCCAGTAATATTCCTGGTCCGACGTCAGCTTCAGGCGGTCCTTGATCCCTGCGATCTGCGCATCCGACAGCAGCGCGTAGGATTTCTGCGGCTGTGGTTTGGCGACGACTGCGGCAACCTTTGGCTTGGCCGGTACAGACCCAACCGGCGCATTGTCGGAAGCGGATGCGGCCGGCGCCGCCATCGGCTGCGGCGCGGATTTCGGCAGCGCGGCGACCGCCTTCGCGGCCTCGACGTCGGCGGGCGAGGACGACGCATAGGCCTGACGGATCGGCTCGCTCAGGGTTTGAGACGGCGCGACGGCAGCGAGCGCGTAGCGCGCGACCGACAGGCGATCCTGCTTGGCCTCGCGGTTGGCAACGGGGCTTTTGACGACCGGCGCGGGCATCGCGGCAACGGAGGCTTCCATGCCGGTACGGGCCAGAATGCTGGTGACTGCGGCGCCCGCGACCAGAAAGCAGGTCAGCGCGATGATGGTGATCGCCTTGGTCAAACCGGATTCCCTCCCCATGGGGCTTACACGTCACAGCATCGTGAAAACTTGGCGTTAATTAAGGCCTAACAATGCCTTTGGTGATAAGGTTTTAAGATATTGGAATTGCTATGAAAAATCAGGCTGCGGCAAGTTCGTAGGCATCCTGGATGTCGGCCACGATGTCACCTGCCTCCCAGAGCGCGCCGGGCTCGACCGATTTCAGGCTCACCGTCCAGTTGCTGCCGCGCCGGGTTCGGGGCGTAGAGACCACGTCGAATTGCACCCGCCGGCACAAAGGATGGCGCTGCAGCGCGAAAGCGACGCGGGCCCTGATCTCGTCCAGCGTGGCCGGCGTCTTGGCGAAAAGCGTCTCGAACTCCATCCCGCAACTCCCATCGAGCATGGCCGCGGACGGTCGCGGGCCTCGCCGTGATTGTCGGGCGGAGATAGTTAACGGCGCGTTAAATCGAGGGATTGCCGGTACTCTTTGGCCGTGCGCGCGACGAGCTCGTCGACGGGGAGCACGCCGGTGACCCCGGAGGTCGAATGTCCCGCGCTCCAGATGTCGCGCCAGCGCTGCGGGCGATTTTCCCGCGCGCCGACGTCGATGTCCTTGCCGATGTCGATGGCGCCGCGCGCCGGCAGGTCGTTCGGATCAAGTCCGGCGGCTGAAATCGACGGCGTCAGCATGTTGGTCTGCAGGCCGGTGAAGGCGGTCGTCAGCAGGATGTCGTCGGCCGAGCTGTCGACCAGCATTTGCTTGTAGCGCGCATCCGCCAGACTCTCGCGCGTGGCGATGAATTTGGTGCCCATATAGGCGAGATCGCACCCCAACACTTCAGCAGCGTGCAGCGCCTGTCCGTCGGCGATGCCGCCGGCCAGCACGATCGGGCCGTCGAAGAAGCCGCGCACCGCGCGCACGAAGGCAAACGGGTTGAGCCAGCCGGTCTGGCCGCCGGCACCTGCCGTGAGCAGCACCAGCCCGTCGGCGCCGGCGGCAACCGCGCGCTCGGCATGGCGGATCGAGGCCACGTCGGCCAGCACGACCGCACCTCGCTCATGCAGCGGCGCGATGACGGGCGCGGGCGAGCCGACCGAGGTGATGACGATCTCGGGAGAGTGCTTCAGCAAAACCTTGAGGTCGTCGGCGAGGCGCGCATTGGAACGATGCACGATCAGGTTCGGACAGATCGGCGCGGCGCGCTTGCCGGTGTCATCGGAAAACTTGCCGAGGCGCGTTTCGATCTCTGTCAGCCATTCGTCGAGTTGCGCAGGCGTACGGCAGTTCACGGTCGGAAACGCGCCGATCACGCCGTTGCGGCACGCGGCGGCCACGAGCTCGACGCCTGACACCAGAAACATCGGCGCCGCGATCAGCGGCAACGTGAGACGGTCGCGAAAGCGCGACAACGGATCGGTTTGCAAAGGTGGAAGTCCTTGCTAGCGTTCTTTCAAGCTTGGCACGGGAGTGACCAAAACAAAACTCGTCATCCGGGGCGCGGCGAAGCCGCGAGCCCGGAAATGACGAGGGGAGAGTTGGGAGGACAACAATAATGAGCAATCCGCTCTATGCATTTCCAGCCACCTGCGAGCAGACGCTGCGCGCGCTGGCGCGCTATCCCTCCCGCACCGCCTTCGCATGGCCGGGCGGCTCGCTCACCTATCAAGGCGCGACCGATCTGATCGGGCGGATGCAAGCCGTGTTCATGCGGCTCGGCCTTACACCGGGCACGCGCGTCGCCTTGCTCACCGCCAACCGCGCCGACACCTGGTGTGCAGCCGTCGCAGCCCAACTGTCGCGGCTTGCGATCACCTGGCTGCACCCGCTGGGCTCGCTCGACGACCAGCTGTTTCAACTCGAAGACTCCGAAGCGCAGATGCTGATCGTCGATGCGACCGCGTTCCGCGACCGCGGCGGCGATCTCACCGCGAAGGCAGTCGGGGTTACGGCTGTATTCACCCTGGGCCCTGCGAATTACGGCGCCGATCTGCTCGCCGCAGCCGACGAAGCCGGCAGCAATACCGCACACAGCTTCGCCAGTCCCGACGATATCGCGATCCTGAACTACACCGGCGGCACCACCGGCAAGTCCAAGGGCGCTCTGCGCTATCATCGCGAACAAGGCAGCGCCGCCGACGCCATCCTCGCCGATTTCGAAATTCCGGAGAGCGCGCGCTATCTGACGGTTGCGCCCATCAGCCATGTCGCCGGCACGAAAGTGCTGCCGACGCTGATGCGCGGCGGCACCGTGCACATGCTGAAGGGCTTCGATCCCGAGGCGGTGCTGAAGACCATCGCGCGCGAGAAGATCAACTTCACCCTCTTTGTCCCGACGATGATCTACGTGCTGCTCGATCATCCCGCGCTCGGCAAGACCGACCTCTCCTCGCTCGAGCTCGTGCTTTACGGCGCGTCCGCGATGTCGCCGTCGCGGCTGGTCGAAGGCATCGAGCGAATCGGACCGGTGTTCTCGCAGCTCTACGGCCAGACCGAATGCTATCCGGTCTCGGTGCTGCGCAAGGCCGACCATGATCGCAGGACGCCGGAGCTGTTTTCGTCCTGCGGCTTTCCGATCGCGGCCTGCGAGGTGAAGATTCTCGACGACGACGACCACGAGGTCGCGACCGGCGAGGCCGGCGAAATCTGCGTGCGAGCCTCGCACGTGATGGCCGAGTACTGGAAGCGGCCCGACGTCACTGCCGAGACCTTGAGAAACGGTTGGCTGCACACCGGCGACATCGCGCGCAAGGACGAGCGCGGCTACCTGTTCATCCTCGACCGCAAGAAGGACATGATCGTCTCCGGCGGCTTCAACATTTTCCCGCGCGAAGTGGAGGATGTTCTGACCCAGCACGCGGATGTGGCGATGTGCGCGGTGGTCGGCATTCCCGACGACAAATGGGGCGAGGCCGTCACTGCGGTCGTGGTGGCGCGCGAGGGCGCGCGGCCGGATGCGGACGAACTGATCGCGATGGTGAAGGCGCGCAAGGGCTCGGCGCATGCGCCGAAGCAGATCCAGTTCGTCAAGGAATTGCCGATGACCGGCGTCGGCAAGGTCGACAAGAAGGTGCTGCGCGCGAAGTTCTGGGCCGGCAAGGAGCGGTTGGTGGGGTGAGTTCCGCAACAGGAACACCGTAGTCTCCCGGAATCCCCAAACGCGAGATTTTCCCCTACTCATGCACCGGGGCAGGGGGATTTTATTCCGTATCAATTAGTGCCCGCAGGGCCGCTGAACATCACTTCAGCGGCCTTTTTGATTCCGTCATTTCGGCGGGAAGAACTCCGGCCACAGCGTGCGCCACTTTCGTGCAAACGGAATGAAGTCGGACGGTTCCTCGTCATGGCATTCCGCACCATCGGCGGATTTCACCCACGGCTGCGCGCTCTTCAAGAAGATATGCGCGACCGGCGTCAGCCATTTGGTGTCGTCGAGCGAGCCGGCACGGACGTTGATGGAGTCCGGCCTCATCTTGCGCGAACCGTAGATGCGCGCACCGCAGTCGCCGCAGAACCACGACGTGACCTCGGCGCCCGACGGCGATAGATGATGCCAGCCCTTCGGTTCGCCCGTGGTGATGCGGAAGCCTTTGGTCGCCACCGGCATGTTGAGCGCGAAGGCGCTGCCCGACGCGGTCTGGCAGTTGGTGCAGTTACAGCTGTAGAGCAGCAGCGGAAACGATGTGATCTCGTAGCGGACCCTGCCGCAGGAGCAGCCGCCGGTCATCGGCAGTGATGGCTTGGTCGCGCCCATGTCATCTCTTCTCGATCACCAGACTCTGCACGCAGCGGCCGAAATAGCCAGTCGTATCTGCCAGCCGCGCCATCGCCAGCCCCGCGCCTTCAGACCCAATCCAGCTTTCCGCATCGAGCAATATCCATTCGCCGACGGGCTCGCGGCTCATGCTGACCGTGAGGTCGGCATTGAGAAACGTCCAGTCGCGGAAATCGAGCGCCGCCGAAGTGCCGTTGCAGAAGTCGGCAGCGATCACCGCGCGCATCGCCTGTGAGACGGCTGCGCCTTCGACGAACGGCCGTTGCACGCGATACCAGATCGCGCCCGGCCCGCGCACGCCGAAAGTGCCGCGCGCGGCACGCAGCTGCATGCCCATCACGAACGGGCTGTTGGAAAACTGCGCGGGGTCTTCGGGCGACTCGTCCGGCCCGGGCAGCGTGACCTCTGGTCCGCCGACGTCTGATGGCAGCGACTCCGACGTCAATTTCACTTTGAGCACGGTCGCACTGACGGTGAGCACGCCATCGGCGCGCACGCGCACGCCGCACAGCTGGATCTTGCGCCCCTCCCGCAGCACCTCGGTCTCGATCGTGAGCGCTTTAAGCGGCACCGGCCGCATCAGATCGACGGTGACGCGCACCACACGCATGGCCACCTGCGTCGGAATTTTCTCCGCAGCCCAGACCGCGAGCCCCGCAGGGGCGGAGCCGTGCTGCATGTGCGGGTCCCAGGGCCCTGCGGCGTTGGGACCGACTTCGACATGGCGGCCGTCGACACGAAAGATGGCTTCCATCAACCAGGCATCAGTCGCGGCGAAGCTTGTGTTGCGATCAGCCCGTCGCCGCGAGCGCCGGCTCAAACCCGTTGGGCAGTTCGATGTCGACTTCAAGCGTCGAGACGTTCCTGCCCCTCTCCATCCGGACCATAACCTTTTCCGGATCGAGCGCAACATGGCGCGACACCACGGACAGGATCTCCTCCCGCAGCAGCATCAACAGGTCGGGTTGGCCGCGCAGCCCACGCTCGTGCGCGAGCAGAATCTGCAGCCGCTCGCGCGCGATCGGCGCCGAGGCCGGCGCTGGCGCAGGACGGCTGGAAAAAAGCCGGAACATGCTCATGCGGCCCTCCGTCGGAGCAGGAGATTGATCAGCCCCTTGCGCTCGGTTGGCACCATCATCTCGATGGTCTCGCCGAGCAGCCGCCGCGTCGCGTCCGCATAGGCGCGCGCCGGCGAACTGGACGGATTGTTGAGAGTGACGGGCGAGCCGACGTTCGAGGCGCGCAGCACGTCCTGGCTCTCCGGGATGATGCCGAGCAGCGGTGTCGCGAGGATTTCCAGGATGTCGTCGATCGAGATCATCTCGCCGCGCGCGGCACGTGCCGGATCATAGCGCGTGATCAGGATGTGCTTGTTGACGCGCTCGCCGTTCTCGGCCTTCACGGTCTTCGCGTCCAGCATGCCGATGATGCGGTCGGAGTCGCGCACCGACGACACTTCCGGGTTGGTGACGATGATCGCCTCGTCGGCAAAGCGCATCGCCAGCATGGCGCCGCGCTCGATGCCCGCGGGACTGTCGCAGATGATCCAGTCGAAGGTCTCGCGCAACTCCGAGATGACGCGGCCGACGCCCTCCTCCGTCAGCGCGTCCTTGTCGCGCGTTTGCGATGCCGGCAGCAGCCAGAGCGTCTCCAACCGCTTGTCGCGGATCAGCGCCTGCGAGAGTTTGGAGACGCCCTGCACCACGTTGATGAGATCGAACACGACGCGACGCTCCGCGCCCATGACGAGATCGAGATTGCGCAGGCCGATGTCGAAATCGACGACCGCGACCTTCTTGCCGGCTTTCGCGAGCTCTGCTCCGATCGCGGCCGTCGACGTGGTCTTGCCCACGCCGCCCTTGCCCGACGTCACAACCAGCACTTTGGCCATTTCATACCTCCTTCAATATCAGTTGAGCGGAGTGATCCGCATGATGCTGCCTTCGAGCCACGCCTGCGCCGGTCGATCGCGGAGAGCGGCGTCGAGCTCCTCCGCTGTCTGGTAATAGCCGTCGATCGCGAGCAACTCCGCCTCGATCTTCTGGCAATAAATCCTTGCCGCCGAATTGCCGTTGACGCCCGCCATCGCGCGGCCACGCAGCGCGCCGTAGACATGGATCGAGCCGCCGGCGACGATCTCGGCGCCCGAGCCGACCGAGCCGAGCACGGTGACGTCGCCTTCCGGAAACACCACCGACTGACCGGAGCGCACCGGCTTGTCGAGCAGCAGCGAGGTCAACGGCTTCACCTCGGGTTTCTCTGGCTCGGCCTCGCGGATCGCGCAGATGCGGCCGCCTGACAGCGGCGGCGGCATGGTCGGCGTCAGCAGGCCGGGGTCGACGCCTTCGATGCCGAGCACGCGGATATTCTTCTTCTCCAGGCTGACGATGAGATGGGCAATCGCCGAGGTCGAGAGATCGAGCGAGGAGAGATCGAGCACGACCGGCTTGCCGATGAAGAAGCCGGGCGAGCGCGCCAGCGTCGCGTCGATGTCGGCGAGCCATTCGATCACCGGCACGACCGGCGAGAACACGAAGGCCACATAGGAGCGGCCGCGCAGGCGAACGAGTTGTCGTGTGGGCTCGGCTGTTGCGTCCATGGCGTCGACTCAGGGTTCTTAGCGAATGGTTAACCAAAGGCGCTGATTGGTTAACGCATCGTTAAGCCCTGCCGCCTCCGCACAAGTCGCTTCGCGCTGCCCAGGAAATGACACACACAAGTTGTCGGCGGTCAAAAACTCTTCGCGGTTCAGTCCGGATTTGAGCTTAATAATGACGCGCGCGCGGCGCATCACGCCTCCGTGAGACGGGGAACCGTTTCGCTTTCTGCTGCGAGAGGCTTCGCCGGGGACGGGCAATGCGAACGATGTGGGCGCGCGAGCGTCCAGGATTGTGCTGCATTCTGATCGTGAAAATGCCGCGCCGTTGCGCAGCACGTCCTTCGATTCAGATCGTGCAAGGCCGCACACCGTCTCACGCGAGGTCGGCTTTTTCACACCTGTTTTGCTTCGAAACTTTGCCGGACGCGGCGGCATGACGGCATGCGTACATGCGTAACAGTGAGTGCCGGAGGAGTAGCGTATGAGTGCGATGAGTGAAGGGTCACCCCCGCGGCCGACCAATAATCCGCAAGATCCGCAGTATTACGCCCCGCGGCGCCCAGGCGAGCGCGTCGAGCCGCGGCTGGCGACGGTCAACGAGCGCGCCAGGACGGAGACGTCGCGCACGCTGCCGGCATCGGCCGCGCTCAGCGCCAAACTCGAAGGTGCCGTCTACGAATCACTACGCCGTCAAACGGAGCCCGAGATCGTGCCTGAGCCGAATGATTACAGACGCCAAGGCACGCGCCGCACCCTGATCGCCATCGCAAGCGGGGTCGGCGCAGCATTGGCGCTGGCCTCCGTCGCGGCGCTGCTGTTCGTCACCGTCTATCCGAGGGAACAGGAGGCGGGACGGCCGTTCGCGGCGGCACCGCAAGCGCGTCAGGCCGACGACAAGCCGGCGCTGTCGCAATTCCGCGCCTTGGTCAACGCCAACGCGAACAGCCAGAATTTCACCCACGAGCAGTCAGAACGGCTGCTTCAGCAATTCGTGCAGTGGCGACAGAAGGCCGCTGCCGTCAGCAAACCCTGAGTACTCCCGGAGCATCACAATGTCCGATCGGGTTGGAATGAAATTGCGCTCGGCCGCGCGCTGGGCGATCGCGCTGTCGTGTGCGCTGCTGGCAGGCAGCGCAGCCGCCGCAACGCCGGGCGACAATGTGGGCGTGGTGCGCGATCTCGCAAGCCGGGTCGGGCCGATCGTCGGCTCGGCGCTCGCCTGCCCCGAGATCAATCATCCGCGCATCCAGGCGATCGCCGACAAGTTTCGCGCCGTGATCCGCGAAGTCTCGACCAACGAGGCCGAGCGCGACGACATCTCGCGGCAGTTCGAGCGTTACGTCAATGACGGCCGCGGCAGCGTCGCCGCGGGGCGCGTCGACTGCAAGTCCGCCGATCGCCAGCTCACCGATCTCGAAACGTCGATCTCCGGCCCGTCGCTGGCTTCGGTGATCGGGCCGTCGTCGGCCAACGCCGCGCCGGCGCCGGCCGCCTCGGTCGCGCCGCCACCCGCACCTGCCGCACAAACCACCGTTGCGCTGGCGACGCCCATGGTCGCTCCTTCTGTGCCGCTCGGCACCCTGCCCGCGGTGCGCGGCGTCACCGACAAGGAAATCCGCTTCGGCATCGTCGGGCCGTTTTCCGGCTCGTCGCGCGAGCTCGGACGGCAGATGAAGCTCGGCATCGACACCGCCTTCAACCGCGTCAACGATAGCGGCGGCGTCAATGGCCGCATGTTGCGCCTGCTCGCCGCCGACGACGGTTACGAACCGTCGCGAACGCTGGATGCGATGAAGACGCTCTACGACAAGGACCAGGTGTTCGGCTTTGTCGGCAATGTCGGCACGCCGACCGCGGCGGTCGCGATTCCCTTCGCGCTGGAGCGGCGCGCGCTGTTCTTCGGCGCCTTCACCGGCGCCAACATCCTGCGCAACGATCCGCCCGATCGCTACGTGTTCAACTACCGCGCCAGCTACGCGGAAGAGACCGACGCGGTCGTGCACTACCTGGTCAAGATCAGGAAGCTGCAGCCGCGACAGATCGCGGTGTTCGCGCAGGCCGACGCTTACGGCGATGCCGGCTTTGCGGGTGTTGCAAAGGCGTTCCGCACGCTCGGCGTCGACGGCACGATCCTGCGGCTGAACTATAAGCGCAACACCGTCGACGTCGACGACGCCGTGAGCACACTCAAGGCGCAGAAGGGGCAAATCCGCGCCGTGGTCATGGTCGCGACCTACCGGGCTGCCGCAAAGTTCATCGAGCGAACCCGCGATTCCTATCCCGGCATGGTCTATTCGAACGTGTCGTTCGTCGGCTCGACGGCGCTCGCCGACGAGTTGATGCTGCTCGGTCCGCGCTACGCCAACGGCGTGATCGTCACGCAAGTGGTGCCGGCAGTCGGCGGCTATTCGAGCGCGGTGATGGAATACAAGAACGCGCTCGCCAAATCTTTCCCCGGCGAGGCGCCGGATTACGTCTCGCTGGAGGGCTACATCGCCGCCAACGTGCTGATCCAGGCCATCAGACAGACCGGTCCGGAGCTCAATACCGAGAAGCTGATCGACAATCTCGAAGCGATGCGCAACATCGACCTCGGCCTCGGCACGGCCTTGAATTTCGGCCGCGCCGAGCACCAGGCCTCGCACAAGATCTGGGGCACAGCGATCGACGAGAGCGGCAAGTACACGCCGCTGGAATTGGATTAGAGCGTGCCCAACTGATTGCGACGCCCGCTTCAAACTTGAAGCGGCTTTGCGGCCGCGTCCGCTCAAGCACCTTTGATCGAGTTTGCACGCGGCAAGACGATGACGAACTCGGAAAATGCACCGGGCTGGCTCTCCACGTCGATACGGCCGCCGTGCTGCTTGACGATGATATCGTGGCTCATCGACAGGCCGAGCCCGGTACCTTGGCCGGCCGGCTTGGTCGTGAAAAACGGATTGAACATCTTTTCCTTGACCTCGGGCGGAATTCCCGTGCCGTTGTCGCGGATGCGGATTTCGACCTTGTCGCCACAATTGCGCGTGGTCGCGCTGAGGACCGGCTTGAAGCCGGCTTCGTTCTTCTCGGCTCGCCGCTTGATCAGAACATAAAATCCATTGTCGATCAGGTTCATCAAGACGCGCGTGATTTCCTGCGGGAACGCCTCGATCACTCCCGCATCGGGATCGAAATCCCGCCGCAGAACGACGCTGAACTGGGGATTCGCGGCGCGAGCGCCATGGTATGCGAGATTGAGACTTTCCTCAACAAGAGCGTTGACATCGACCTCCCGGCGTTCACCACTCCCTTCGCGGGAGTGCAGAAGCATGTTCTTGACGATAGAGTTGGCGCGCTTGCCGTGTTCGACCACCTTGCCCAGATTGTTCTTCAGGAGGCCCGTCAATTCCTCGATCGCTGCATGAATCTTTTCGCTGAGAGTCGCCTGGGCCAACACGTCGTTCAGTTCGTCGACCAACTCCGACGAGAGTGCCGAGAAATTGTTGATGAAGTTGAGCGGGTTCTTGATTTCGTGCGCGATGCCGGCCGTGAGCTGGCCGAGCGACGCCAGCTTCTCGGTTTGCACCAGGCGATCCTGTGCCGCACGCAAATCGACCAGCGCGGTCTCGGCAGCGAGCCGTGCAGCTTGCAAATCCGACTCCCTGTTCTTCACATCGGTAATGTCGGTGTAGACCGCTACCAGCCCTCGATCGTGCGTGCGCTGTTCGCTTACATAAAGCCACGTGCCGTCCCGCAGCCCCAACTCGAAACCGGAGCCCGCCCCTTGTCTGCGCGCGAGCCTGCTGCGCACGTAAACCTCTCGGTCCGGCCCGGAATCAGGATACAGCCCGTTTTCATAAGCCTTCCGCACGTAGTCCTCGAAGCGCATACCGGGAACGAGCATGGCCGCAAATTCCGGAACTCCCTGGGTGAAGAAACGGCGATACGGCTCATTGCACATGACCAATCTGTCTTCGGCGTCGAACAATGCGAAACCTTGCGAGATCGATTCGAGCGCAACGGACAATCGCGTGCGCGCCTCGTCGCGCTCGCGCGCGAGCGTCTTCTCGGCCGTAATATCGCCCGTCGAACCAACAACGCGCACAACTCGGCCGCTCTGGTCTCGAATGCCAGTGCCGCGCTGACGCGCCCAGCTGATAGACCCGTCCGCGCGCAGGTATCGCACTTCACGGAAAAACCGGGGCGTTTCGCCACGAAAATGCGCGGCCCATGCGGCCCGGTAAGCGGGAAGGTCTTCGGGATGAATGCGCTTGATCCAGTCGTTGGGCGTCGCCATTTCCGCCCCGCTAAAGCCAATCAGCTCCCTCACGTTCGGGGAGTAAAAGATTTCGTCGCGGGTCACATCCCAGTCGTAGACGCCTTCATTGAGTGCACTCATGGCAAGTGCGTAGCGCTCTTCGCTTTCCTGCAATGCCCGCTCGGCATTCTTTCGCGGCGTGATGTCGGCGACTCCACCCACCAGCCGGACCGCGCGTTGGGCCTCGTTGCGGATCGACATTCCATGATCTTCGACCCAGCGATAAGCGCCGGCCTTGTCGCGGATGCGGTATTCCGCATGGACCACCGGCGCCTTGCCGGTGAAATGAGCTCTCAGTGCATCGCGATACGACGCGAGATCGTCGGGGTGGACCCTCGCGTTCCAGTCGGAGGCGGTCAACTCGCCTTGCTTGAAGTCGAACAGCGCATTCAGGCGTGCCGAGACATCAAGATGGCCGGAGACAATGTCCCAATCGTACAATCCTTCGCTGACCGCCTCGGTGACAAGCTCGTAACGCGCCCGATCGCGGCGCAGCGCAATTTCTGCGCGGCGCGCTTCCGTGACATCTTCATATGTCGTCGCCAAGCCGCCGCCGGCTAGCGGCATATATCTCGCCGCCAGGATCCGGCCGTCACCCAACACCTGATCCACCGTGACGTCCTGACCTTGCCGCACCCGAGCCAAGCGTTCTTTCACGTGCAATTCGAAGTCGCCGTCACCATAGTCGCCGCGTGCCGCGTTGTATCGGAACAACGCAGCCAGTTCGGTACCGGGTTGGCAGAGTTCAATCGGGTAGCCGCGGATCAGCGGATATCGGGCGTTACAAAAAGCAAGGCGCAGATCGTCGTCGAATACGGCAAATCCGAAACTAATCTCATCCAAACCGGCAGCGAGTTTTACGTCGATGAATGCCTTCATTCGATCCCGTCCCCGCAAATACTCCAATCCAAAATCAAGAATGACTGGTGACTTGCCCGAGGCGAAGGCATCCTTTTCAGCGAAAGGTTGGTTACCAACGCCGGTAGCAAACACGGGTAGTGCGTCAGACGGTCGCGGTCAAGGATCGGACGCGCGACGTGGCATCAAAGGCGGCGGTGTCCGCTTCAAAACCTGAAGCGGACGTCGTTATCCCGAACCATTAAAAATCCGATCCCGACGTCGGCTGATCAGGCTGGTCGTTCAATTTGTTTGGGGTGCCAAACGTCGGATTTTTTGCCTTGCACGCGGCGACGACGGAAGCGTCGATCCTTGGAAGGGGTTTGGCGGCGCTTTTCCGTTGCGGCGTGCCCTCGATGAGCGGACGAATGCAATCGACCTGAAGTCCGATCCCCTCCTTGACGGCGTTTTGCTTGAAGCCGGCCTCCTCGCAGACCTGCTTGATCTTCAGGCACGGTGTTCGCTCGTCGGCTCGCGCCGCGAAGTTAGCTGGCAGCCCAATCAGCAGCGCGAGGCCGATGCAAATTGTCTCTGTTCGACTGAGCATCCTCTTTCCTCTCGGTCTCCTTCAGTGAGTGTTCGCTGCTAGCGGCCTGGTTCGCCCGGCAGGAGACCCGATCGTGCATGAATAGCGGCTTAACCACGAACCAGACGAAATCCGACAGACATTCTGTCCGAAATTTTCTGCTGTCAGCGAGCCGTTTGCAAAGAATCTCATTCTTCTTGCCAGCTTCACAAAGCAGGCGCAGCCTGTCATTGCCCGGCGGAGCGATCGGGAATTCGATCTGCCTTGGGTGAATCCAGGCTTCAAAAAAACTTAAGTGGAGGAAGACCCCATGACACCAAATGTATCGCGACGGTCGCTGCTCGCTCTCGGTGCCGGGCTCGGCGCATCGGCCTTGCTCGGCGAAACGGCGCTGGCGAAAGCGCCCAAGGTCGGAACGCAGCCGGCCTATTTCTATCGCTTCGGCCTTGGCGACGCCGAGGTCACCGTCGTCTCGGACGGCCAGCTGCCGCTCGGTCCGCCCAAGGGCACCTTCATCGGCGTACCGGACGAGCAGGTGAAGAAGATGCTGACCGATAATTTCCTCTCGGCGGAAAACGTCGTGCTCGAGCAGAACTCGCCGATCGTGAACACGGGCGACAAGCTGATCCTGTTCGATACCGGCATGGGCACGTCAAAGGCCTTCGGCCCGACCACCGGCCGCCAGCAGAAGAGCATGCAGGAAGCCGGCATCAAGCCGGAGGATATCGACGCGGTCGTGTTCACCCATGCCCATATCGATCACATCGGCGGCGTGGTCGACGGCGACGGCCGAGTGCTGTTTCCCAACGCGCAATACTACATCTCCCAGGCCGATTTCGATTTCTGGACTGACGAGAGCAAGATGAGTGGCGCGCTAAAGGACTTCGTCGTTCACGCCCGCAAGAACCTGCTCCCGGTGCGGGACCGCATCGTGTTCTACAAGGACGGCCAGGAGTTCCTGCCCGGCGTGCAGGCGATCGCGGCGCCCGGCCACACCGTGGGTCACACCATCTTCCTGGTGACGTCGAACGGGAAATCCTTCTGCTTCCTCGGCGATCTCAGCCACCATCCGATCCTGCTGCTGGAGAAGCCGCGGATGCAGTTCTCCTACGACACCGATCCGGCGCAGGCCGCGGAGACGCGGGTGAAGCTGCTCGAGCGGCTCGCCGCCGACAAGGTCCCCGTCATGGCCTATCACTACGCGTGGCCCGGCATCGGCCACATCGCCAAGACCGGCGAGGGCTATCACTATTATCCGGAAGCGATGAACCTCAACATCTGACGGATGTGTGCGGTCTCTCTAATCCCTCCCCCGCGACTTGTCCGCCGAAGCTCGTAGAGCGAAGGCGGAAGCGGTGGGGAGGGATAAAGACGAACACAGAGCGGCGTCATCGCGGAACCGGAATCTGGTAGCGCTCGGCAATGGCAGACAATTGACTCCAGGTTTCGTCATCGACCTCGATGCCGTTCTTGAGCCGCTCGGCCTTGGCGACCTGTTCGGGCTCGCCGGCCACCAGCACCGGCAGATCGGGATCGCTCGGCTTCGCCGACTTGACCCACGCGATCATGGCGTCGATTTCCGCCATCATGGCATCGCGCGTGTTGAGCCGCGCCGGATCGATCACGATCGAGAGCATGCCGTTGAGGATGCCGCGCTCCGGGGGCGTGCTGGTGGTGATACTGGTCGAGCCGACGATCGCGCCGGCGAGCAATTCGCACACCAGCGCAAGGCCGGAGCCCTTGTGCTCGCCGAACGGCAGCACCACGCCGCGTGGCTCGGTGTACATCACGGAGGGATTGGTCGTGGGCTTGCCCGCATGGTCGAGCAAGGCGCCGTCGATCATCGGCTTTTTGGCATTGTGCGCCACGCGCACCTTGCCCAGTGCCACGCGGCTCGTGGCAAAATCGAGCAGGATCGGCTGGTTGTTGCCGGTGGGCGGAATGGCGACACAGACCGGATTGGTCAGGAAGCGTCCCTCGCGTCCACGAAACGGCGCCACCCCGGGCGCGCCGGAGGCGACGTTGACGAAGTGCAGCGCCACCATGCCGGCCCGCGCGGCGATCTCGCCATAGGTGCCGACGCGGCCGATGTGATGGGCGTTGCGCAAGCCGTTGACCGCGACGCCATGTTTCCGCGCGGCCTCGATCGCCCACTCCACCGCCTGACGCGCGACCACCTGGCCGTAGCCGCCATGCGCATCCCAGACCGAGATCGTGCCGGTGTCCGAGACGATCTCCGGCGCCTGATTGGGCTTCAGCGTGCCGGCTTCGAAATCCCTGACATAGGCGACCAGCATGCCGACGCCGTGGCTGTCATGACCGCGCAGATTGGCCTCGAGCAGATGGTCGGCGACGATGGAGGCTTCCGCCGGCGAGCTGCCGCCGGCCGCGACGATCTTGTTGGCGAGCGCAAGCAGCCTCGCGTGGTCGATTTTCATGCTGTCTCCTTGAGTCTTTTCTTGATTGGTCAGCGTCGCAAAAGGCGGACTCACCCCTACGCCGTCAGCACCACGTCGTCCATCACCAGTGCGTCGATGCCTGACTTGCGGAAAGTGACGATCGCATCCATCGGCGTGCAGACGATCGGCTCGCTGTCGTTGAAGGAGGTATTGATGACGACGGGCACGCCGGTCCTGGCGTGGAACGCCGAGATCAGCTCGTGAAAGCGCGGATTTGACTTGCGGCTGACCAGCTGGACGCGCGCGGTGCCGTCCTGGTGCACGATGGCGGGAATTCGGTCGCGCCTGTCAGCCTTCACCCGTGGCGCAAACAGCATGAACTCGTGGCTGGCCGAATGCTTGCCGGTTTCGAACCAGTCGTCGGCATGCTCGGCCATCACGCTCGGCGCGAAGGGACGAAAATCCTCGCGGTGCTTGACCTTCTGATTGAGGATGTTGCGCATCTCCGGCCGCCGCGGGTCGGCGAGCAGTGAGCGGTTGCCGAGCGCGCGCGGTCCGAACTCCATGCGTCCCTGAAACCAGGCGACGATCTTGCCGTCGGCGATCATTTTGGCGGCGTCGCGCGCCGGCGACTTGCTCTGCCGCGCCTTGAGCCCGGCCGACTTCACCGCTGCGAGGATGTCGCGGCGGCTGAACGCAGGCCCGAGATAAGGCGTGGAGTAGCCGCGCTGCAGCGGCTTCTTGTCCTTGGCGCCATGTACCAGCATGGCCGCGCCGATCGCGGTGCCCGCATCGTGCGGCGCGGAGGGAATGAAGATGTTTTTGAACTCGCCGGATTTCTGGATCACCTCATTGGTCACGCAATTGAGCGCGACGCCGCCGGCGAGGCAGAGATTATCCGATGGCACCTTGCGCTTGACGCGACGCACCAGCGCCAGCACCGCCGCATCGGTCGCTTCCTGCAGCGCGGCCGCGATATCGGCATGATGCGGCAGAAGCGGTTCGGTCTCCGTGAATCGTCCCGGACCGACCATCGTTTCCAGTTTATCCACGTTGTGACCGTGAAAGCCAATGTAGGCCGGGTCGACCGCGTAGTCCTCCTTGCCGACACGGATGATCTTTTCGAATTGGCTGCGGAAGGTTTTGGGATCGCCGTAGGCCGCGAGCCCCATGACCTTCGAGGCGTCGTAATGCGAGAAGCCGAGATAGCCGCTGATCACCTCCCAAAGGAAACCGAGCGAATGCGGATAGTCGAAGGTCTCGAGCGGCGTGATCCGCGTGCCCTCCGCCTTTGCAAGCTCGGAGCCGGCGGCTTCGCCGATGCCATCGATGTTGAGGATGGCGGCACGATCGAAGCCCGACGGAAAATAGGCCGAGGCGGCATGCGCGAGATGGTGAGGCACAAAGTGAAATTTCTGCGCGAGCTTGCGCCCGAACAGCTCCTCGGCCACGCCCTGCACCTGACCGAGCCGCAGCAGGAAGGTTTCCTCCCATTGCGGAAACCACCATTCGGGATTGAAGCGTGTCCGGCGCAGTTTTGGATCGAAGGAGTAGGCGACGTGATCGATGTCGTCGGCGGCGAGCCCGGCATGTTTCAGGCACCAGCGGATGGCGCGCTCGGGAAACTGATGCGGGTTGTCGAAATGCGCTTCCTTGGCATGCTTGATGCGGTTGAAACGCTCCTCCTCGACGGCGGCGACCAGCTTGCCGTCGATCAGCAGCGCCGCCGCCGATTCATGATACACCGCGTTGATTCCGAGAATGTTCACCGAGCCCCCTCTATCCTGCTGCGTGCGGTCTGCAGACTAGCGAACCTCTCGGCAACAGTCAGGTGGCTTCGCACCCCTCCCTTGCGGGAGGGTTAGCGCCATTTCGCCGCGTCCGCGTCCCCTCACAGCGCCGGATCGACGGCGGCCTCGTACTCGCTCTTGAAGCGGCCGATCAACTCGGCGGCGGCCAGGATCTTGCCGACGCTGCCGACGCCCTGCCCCGAGCCCCAGATCTCCTTCCAGGCCTTCGGCTTGGCGCGCTCGCCCGAAGCGTCGGTGCCGAAACTCATCTTGGATGCGTCCGAGGTCGGCAGATTGTCGGGATCCATGCCGGCCGCGACGATCGAGGGTTTCAGGTAGTTGCCGTGCACGCCGGTGAAGAGATTCGAATAGACGATGTCCTCGGCATTCGCCGACGTGATCATGGCCTTGTAGCCTTCGACGGCGTTCGCCTCCCTGGTCGCGATGAAGGCCGAGCCGATATAGGCGAAGTCGGCGCCCAGGATGCGCGCGGCGCGGATGGCGCGGCCATTGGCGATCGCACCCGACAATGCGATCGGCCCATCGAACCACGCCCGCGTCTCGGCGACGAAAGCCAGCGGCGAGATCGTGCCGGCGTGGCCGCCGGCGCCGGCCGCGACCAGGATCAGCCCATCGGCGCCCTTCTCGATCGCCTTGTGCGCAAAAAACTGGTTGATGACGTCGTGGAAGACGATGCCGCCCCAATTGTGCACGGCCTGGTTCAGCTCTTCGCGCGCGCCGAGCGAGGAGATGATGACAGGCACCTTGTGTTTCTCGCACAGCGCCATGTCCTGATCGAGCCGGTTGTTGGAGCGGTGCACGATCTGGTTGACCGCGAACGGCGCCGAGGGCCGTTCCGGATGCGCCTTGTCGTAAGCGGCCAGTTCCTCCTTGATCCGCGCCAGCCATTCGTCGAGCAGCGCTGCCGGCCGCGCATTCAGCGCCGGAAACGCGCCGACGATGCCTGCCTTGCACTGGGCGATCACGAGATCGGGCACGGAGATGATGAACAGCGGCGCCCCGATCACCGGAAGCGACAGACGGCCCTTGAACAGAGCGGGCATGGACATTGGCGAGGATTTCCTTTTGTTCCGCTAGAAGCTGGCGGGTACCTGTAACGGCAGAACTTTACATTGTAAAGATATAGCGCTCATAAAGATGGCATGCATCATACCAAGCGGTGGCGGCGCTCGTTGCGTTTGAGGCCGCCCTACTCTTCGATCAAATCCGGATTGATCAGCCGCTCGAAGGAAAACATCTCGTCCCACGTCTGCTGGGTGAGCAATTTACGTTCCGTCACGACGATCTGGTGCAAGGATTTTCCTTGCGCGTAGCCCTCGCGCGCGATCTCGGCGCATTGCTTGTAGCCGAGCAGCGGCTTCAGCACCGTGACGATACCGAGCGAATTCAGCACCATGTTGCGGGTATGCTCGTCATTGGCGGTGATGCCGACGACGCAATTTTCGCGCAGGCTGTTGACCGCGCGCTCCATGGTCCGGATCGAGAAGAACAGCGCGAACGAGATTACCGGCTCCATCACGTTGAGCTGCAGCTGACCGGCGGAGGCCGCCAGGGTCACCGTGGTGTCGAGGCCGATCACGAGGAAGCTCGTCTGGTTGACCACTTCCGGGATCACCGGATTGACCTTGCCCGGCATGATCGAGGAGCCCGGTTGCAGCTGCGGCAGGTTGATCTCGTTGAAACCGCAGCGCGGACCTGAGGCGAGCAAACGGATATCGTTGCAGATCTTGGTGAGCTTCACGGCCGTGCGCTTCAACACGCCGGACAATTGCACATAGGCGCCGGTGTCCGAGGTCGCCTCCACCAGATCGCTCGCCAAAATGAACTCGACATTGGTCAGCGTGGTCAGATGCCGCACGGCGACCTTGGGGTAACCCTGCGCCGCGGTGACGGAGGTGCCGATCGCGGTGGCGCCGAGATTGATCTCACGCAACAGATTGCGCGTCTCATAGATGCGGTCGACCTCCTCGCCGATCGTGGTGCCCCAGCCGCGGAATTCCGAGCCGAGCGACATCGGCACGGCGTCCTGCAGATGGGTGCGGCCCATCTTCAGCACGCGATCAAACTCCCTGCCCTTGGCGAAGAAGGCGTCCTGCAGCTGCCGCAGCGCGGTGATGTAGCTGTCGAGCCGCAGGATCAGCGCAAGGCGGAACGCGGTCGGATAGACATCGTTGGTCGACTGGCCGTAATTGACGTGATCGTTCGGGCTGACGTGCTGATACTCGCCCTTCTTGTGGCCAAGCGATTCCAGCGCCAGATTGGCGATCACCTCGTTGGCATTCATGTTGGTCGACGTGCCGGCGCCGCCCTGGATGTAATCGGTCACGAACTGGTCCATCATCTCGCCTGATATGACGCGGTCGCAACCCTTGATGATGGCGTCGGCGATGGTCGCGTCGAGCGCGCCGAGATCGCGGTTGGCCATCGCGGCGGCCTTTTTCACATAGCCGAGCGCCTTCACGAAGAAAGGCTCCTGGTTCATGGAAATGCCGGTGATGTGGAAATTCTCCCGGCCGCGGATGGTCTGGACGCCGTAATAGACGTCGTCGGCGATCTCGCGCTGTCCGAGGAAGTCCTGCTCCATGCGGCTCATGTGCGCTCCTTTTTGAAAGTTGCGGGCAGCGCTACTGACAGAGCGCCGTCGTGACAAACGTATCGGTGCGGCAGTCGTCGGGCTTGCGCTGCCGTCCGGGAATGAGAACTTTCGCCGAGCAGGCCTCGGCGGAATCGGTGCCGAGGCTCTTGCCTTCCTTGAATCCCTTGCTTTGGCAGAGCTTGTCGGCCCCCAGCTTGCAGTCCGGCGTTCCCGCTGTCACCGGGCAAGCCATCCGCCCCTTGACCATCGCCCCCGGCTTGAGCCGCGACAGCGTGTCACCTGCATCCTTCATGGTGTCCTTGGCGCGCGCGTTGAGATCGTCGATCGCCTCGCCCGGGCTTTTCATCGGCGGAATGATCTTGTTGAACAGCTTGCCCATCTCGTGGATGAGGCCGGGATTCTCCGGCGAGGGCGAAGGCTGCGGCTCCGGTGCGGCTTGCGGAGGCGCCGGTTGCTCCTGGACACCCATCGACGGCTGAGGCGTCGGAAGCTGCGGCGCGGCCGCGGCCTTCGCAAATGCCAGCATCGACACCGCGAGCATCGCCACAGGCGCTCTCAATCGCAGCACGATACTCCCGGATCGAACGATCATGGCTTCGAGCGTAGCCGAAGCAGCGATGGCCGCAAAGCGCCGGGGCCGCCGGTTCAGATCATCTTAAAGGCGATGACGAAGCCCAGCACCAGCACGGCGACGAGAATGCCGGCAAACAGCGCGAGATGGCGCTCGACCCGCACCCTGATCCAGTCGCCGTAGCGGTTCATCAACAACGCGGCGACAAAGAAGCGGCCGCCACGTGCGACGATCGAGCATAGCGTAAACAGCACGAGGTTGTAGCCGGCAAAGCCGGAGGTAATGGTGACGAGCTTGTAGGGGATCGGCGTCAGGCCCTTGACCAGGATGATGACGGCGCCCCATTGGGCGTAGGACGCGCGGAACGCCTCGACCTTGTCGCCGAGACCGTAGAGTTGGATCAGCCAGTGCCCGATCGAGTCATAGAGCAGCGCGCCGATGGCGTAGCCGAGCAACCCACCGAGTACCGAGGCGATCGTGCAGACCGTCGCATACAGCCAGGCGCGCTTCGGCTGCGCCAGCGACATCGGAATCAGCATCACGTCGGGAGGGATGGGAAAGAACGAGCTTTCCGCGAACGCCACCGCCGACAATATCCAGAGCGAGTAGGGCTTGTCGGCGCTGTCGACGCACCAATCGTAAATCCGTTTCAGCATGGCGGCGATGAACCATCATGGCCGGGATTTGTCCATGCCTTGGGCACAAGGAATTAGGGAGAGGCTCAGTGCCGCTTGCGCAGCCGGCGGCTGTCGAGCGCGACAATTGGCCGCCGGGTCGCCCGCGGCGCCACGGTCTTGGCCATCTTCAGGGCCGACTTCGGCATCTTCTCGGCGATCCCGAGCAGGTGCTCGCGCCGCTGCATCTCGGCCCAGACGTCGGCCGGGCGCACGCCCGCGGAGGCCCAGAGCACGGTGAGGTTATAAAGGAGATCGGCGCTCTCGCGGGTGACCGCATCGGTGTTGCCGTGGACGGCGTCGATCACCACTTCGATCGCTTCTTCGGCAAGCTTCTTGGCCATCTTGGCCGGGCCGCGCTGAAACAGCCGTGCCGTGCGCGAGTCGGCGGGATCGAGGTCCTTGGCCGCGAGCACTGCGAGATAAAGCCGTTCGAGCGAATCACTCATACGCAACACACTAATTCAAACCGCTTCGCAGCGTGTTAACGCCGCTTATCAAACATAGCATATCCGCCCCGGCCGCAAATATGGCGACCGGCGGTCTCGATCAGGGTTAAGCGCTTACCAGCTCGCGAGCGGATGCCCGTGCTGATCGGCAGGCACGCCCGACCTATAACCATAGCCGCCACCGCCATAGTAATAGCCCGGTCCCGGCGCGACATAGACCGGCCCCGGGGCGCCGTAATAGCCGTAGCCATCGTCGTAATAAGCGTTGGCGTTGGCGGCCGTGGCAGCCGCAATTCCCAAGCCGACAACGCCGGCAACGGCGGCCGCACCGGGGTTGAAGCCGCGGCGGCGGGCGCTGATGTCGGTCATACCACCGGTGGTGGCAGTGAGGCCCTTGCCGGCCGGTGCAGCCGAGGCAATGGTCGGCGCGATGGCCGTCAGAGCAAGCGCTGTCGCAACACCAAGTGCGGCCGCGCGGGCGGACGGAAACGCAGCTTTCCGGGCAATCATTCGAGTATCCTCCTGAACAAGCGGCCCCAAGGCCGTTGCTGGTTAATCCCCTTCCTCCATGTCGGGTTCCACCCTTGGAATACAAGCCGGATCGGCCGGTTAATCCTTTCATCAACCGCTCATGGACCGTTCATTTTGGATGGGCCAGAATACCGTTGCCGGCGTAGCTCGTTGTCACGCTACCGACATGCGGCATGCGGCAGCCAAGTTCGTCCGATCTCCTCCGGCGTCAGATGCGCGTAACGAAGACCAGCGCCCTCCGTCTCATGATGGCCCTGCTGATGGGGCTTATCGGAGTCCTGTGCCTCGCCGCCGGCCAAGGCCGCGCCGAGGACGCAAAGCTGCCGCTCGCACTTCAGTTCACCTTCGACCGGCCGCCGGAAGCGAGCATGGCACCCTTCCTGGTCGCCACAAACCGCGGCCTGTTCGCCAAAGAAGGGATCAACGTCTCCACCAATTCCGTCAACGGCTCGATCGAGGCGATCGCGAAGCTCGCCGCGGGCGAGAGCGAGATGGCGCTGGTCGACATCAACGAGCTGATCCGCTGGCGCGACAAACCAGGCGCGCCGCCGATCAAGGCGGTGTTCGTGCTGTTCAACCAGTCGCCCTATGCATTCGTCGCGCGCAAGAGCCGCGGCATTCGCTCGCTTGCCGACCTCTCGGGCAAGACCGTCGGCGTCGCCGACAGCGACTTTTCATTCAAGCTGTGGCCGGCGCTGGCGCGGCAAAACGGTATCAAGGCGGACAGCCTGAAAATCTACAAGATGAGCGCAGCGGTGCGCGAACCGATCCTGTCCGCGGGTCAGGTCGATGCGGTGGCAGGCTTCTCTTATCTCGCAGGCGTCAATCTGCGCGACCGCGGCGTGCCGGAGAGCGATCTCACAGTGCTGCGCTACAACGACTATGGCTGCGAGGCCTATGGCTTCGCCGTGATCGTCAGCCCGGCCTTCGCGGCGTCGAAGCCCGAAGCGGTCAAGGGCTTCGTCCGTGCAGTCATCGCGGGCACCCATGCCGCGATCCGCGATCCCGTGCGCGCCGCCGACGACGTGGTTGCCAGGATGGAGGGCGGCTCGCGCGAGCTCGAGCTGGCCCGGCTGCGTGCGGTCATATCGGACAATATCCTGACCGGCGAAGTCCGGCACAACGGCCTCGGCGGCGTCGATCCCGCCAGGCTCGACCGCTCGATCGGCCAGATCGCCGAGGACTTCAAGTTTCACAAGCGTCCCATGGCGGCGGACATTTTCGACGACAGTTTCCTCCCTCCCGTCGGCGGCCGGCTGATCAATTGAGCTATCATCGTGGCCTGATCCCCGACTAGAATGATCCGGTCGCCCGGTCCGGCCGGCTTCTCACCTTGTCGAGTTGCATGTCCCTGCTCCGCCTCTATACCCGCGTCCTCGAATTGCTCGGCAAGGAAGCGCGGCTCGGCTGGATCCTTGCCGTCGCCAATCTGCTGCTGGCAGCCGCCCAGTTCGCCGAGCCCGTGTTGTTCGGCCGCATCGTCGACGTGCTTTCGGGCAAGACCAGTAGCTCGGCCTGGCCGCTGCTCGCCGCCTGGGCCGCCTTCGGCCTGTTCACCATCGGCATCGGTGCGCTGGTGGCGCTGCACGCCGATCGCCTCGCCCACCGCCAGCGCCAGGCGGTACTGGCGAGCTATTTCGAGCACATCATGCAATTGCCGATGACGTTCCACAGCGGGACGCATTCCGGCAGGCTGATGAAGGTGATGCTGAACGGCACGGATGCGCTGTGGCGGCTCTGGCTCGGCTTCTTCCGCGAGCATTTCGCCGCGATCATGTCGGTCGTCGTGCTGCTGCCGCTGTCGATCTACATCAACTGGCGGCTCGCGATCCTCTTGTTCGTGCTCTGCGTCGTCTTCACGGCGCTGACCACTTTCGTGGTGCGCAAGACCTACGGCATGCAGAGCGAGGTCGAGGAGCATTACAGCAATCTCTCCGCCCGCGCGTCCGACGCGCTCGGCAACGTCGCGCTGGTGCAAAGTTTCGTGCGCGTCGGCGACGAGGTGCAGGGCCTGCGTCTCGTCGCCGACCAGCTGCTCGCGGTGCAGATGCCGGTGCTGTCATGGTGGGCGCTGGTCACCGTGATCACCCGCGCCTCCACGACAATCACCGTGCTCGCGATCTTCACTGTCGGCATCGCTCTGCACGAGACGGGACTGACCACGGTCGGCGAGATCGTGATGTTCGTCTCGTTCGCGACCATGCTGATCCAGAAGCTCGAGCAGGTGGTCTCCTTCATCAACAATGTGTTCATGGAGGCGCCGCGCCTGAAGGAGTTCTTCGGCGTCCTCGACGCGGTGCCCGCGGTGCGCGACCGTCCCGACGCGATCGAGGTCGGGCGGCTGTCGGGCCTCGTCGAATTCAACGACGTCTCGTTCTCCTATGACGGCAAGCGGTCCGCGGTCGAGGACCTCTCCTTCACCGCGCTGCCCGGTCAAACGATCGCGCTGGTCGGACCTACCGGCGCCGGCAAGTCGACCGCAATCGCGCTCTTGCACCGCGCCTTCGATCCGCAATCCGGCTTCATCAGGATCGACGGCATGGACGTGCGCGGTCTCAAGCTTGCAGCGCTCCGGCGCAATATCGGCGTGGTGTTCCAGGAAGCGCTGCTGTTCGACCGCTCGATCGCGGACAATCTGCGGGTCGGCAAGCCCGACGCCACGCTGGAGGAAATGAAGATCGCAGCCGCGCGCGCGCAAGCGCTGGAGTTCATCGAACGGAGCGAGCGCGGCTTCGACACCAATGCCGGTGAGCGCGGGCGCATGCTGTCAGGCGGCGAGCGCCAGCGGCTGTCGATCGCGCGCGCACTTCTGAAGGACCCGCCGATCCTGATCCTCGATGAGGCGACCAGCGCGCTCGACGCCGTCACTGAAGCGAAGGTCAACGCCGCACTCGACGAAGTGATGAAGGGCCGCACCACCTTCGTGATCGCTCATCGTCTTTCCACGATTCGCAATGCCACGCGCATTCTTGTGTTCGATCATGGACACGTGATCGAAAACGGAACTTTTGATGAATTGGTGGCCAAGGGCGGCCGTTTTGCGGAACTCGCAAAGGCCCAGTTCATGGTGCAGGAAAATGCGCATGCCGGCATGCAACAGCCGGCTGCCGGCGAAGTCGCAGTCAAGGCATAATTTTCGCCGCATTCGCCGCTGAATTAGACAGGCAAAAGCACTGTTCTCAAACGCCTCCCCGGTATAGGTTTGCACCGCCGGAACCGACGGCGCGCCGGACACGCTTGAAACCCGAATGTTGCAACTCAACCCTCCTGCAAAAGGCGGGTCTCAAAGGACCGGAATCGGACCAGTGCATTTTCTTCGCCCGCTGCTTCGCCATTCACTGAGCGCGATCGTCGTTGCGGCGGCGCTCGGCATTATCACACCGCCGCGCGCCCATGCCGAAGCGCGGCTGGTGATCGAGGCCGACAGCGGCAAGGTCATCGAGGCGGAAAATGCCACGGTGCCGTGGTATCCCGCTTCCGTCACCAAGCTGATGACGGCCTATGTCACGCTGAGCGCGGTCAAGTCCGGCAAGATCACCCTCGACACGCTGCTCACGGTTTCTCCGACCGCGGCCTCGCAGTCGCCGGCGAAGATGGGCTTCCGGCCCGGCACGGCGGTGACCGTCGACAACGCGCTGAAGATGATGCTGGTGAGGTCTGCCAACGACATGGCCGTGGTGCTCGCGGAGGGCGTCGGCGGATCGATCGACGGCTTCTCCGTCATGATGAACGATACCGCGCAAAAGCTCGGCATGACGCAGACCCATTACGTCAATCCGAACGGCCTGCCGGCCGACGAGCAGATCACCTCGGCGCGCGATCTCGCGATCCTCGCGCGCAGCATCATCAAGGACCTGCCGGAATACGAATATTTCGTGCACATTCCCGCGATCCGCTTCGGACGCAGGATCACGCAAAACTTCAACCGGCTGATCGGACGCTATCCCGGCGCCGACGGGTTCAAGACCGGCTTCATCTGCGCCTCCGGATATAATCTGGTGGCTTCAGCCACGCGCGACGGACGGCGGCTGATCGCCGTTGTGCTGGGCGCCTCCTCCGGCACCATGCGCGCGGTGCGCGCCGCGCAACTGCTCGATCGCGGCTTCGCCTCCAACAATGGACTGGCGTGGCTGCGGCCCTCGCTCGGTAACGTCAACAGCCTGCCGGCGGTCGACGCCTCGCCGCCGAACCTTCGCGATGAAGTATGCGGCGGCAAACACCACAAGCCGGCGAGCGATGACGACGATGCGCTGATCGTCAGCTCTGCAGCCGCATCGTCACAGGGATCGAGCAGCAGCGAGACCGGCGCCAACGGGACGGTGTTTCTCGCGGCCGGCCTGAAGCCGCCGATGCCGAAGCCGTCGGAATGGCTCGCCGCCAATCCGGCGCCGTCGGAGCCCGTCGTGGTCTACACCGGTCCGACCCGCAGCGGGGCGGCGCTGGTCGCGGCCGTCGCCGCCGATTCCGACAGTCAGGCCACCGGCCGGCGCGGCAAACGCGCGCGTGTCGCCGCCAGGAAGCCTGATGCCGCCGCCTCCGAGGCGAAGTCCGCTGAGGCCAAGCCAGTCAGGCATGCCACTGCCAAGCCGGAGGCGGCGAAGCCCGCGGCGGCTCCTGCCGCAGCAAAGCCGGCGCCCAGGACGGCCGCCAAACCCAAGCCGAAGAGCACGGACAGCAAGCCCGCCGGTTAACGCCGCCTGCCCCTCGCCGATTTCGCCGCTTGCGGCGAAACGTCCTCGAATTCCAACCCGCTGCGCCCGCTTGCCATGGGCGGCGGCATGGACCAATGTTGTTCCAAATAGTCCGTCCCGCGGAAGAAGACGGACAGATCAAGCTTTGGAGGGGAAGACCATGGAGCGAGTCTGGCTCAAGCAATATCCGCCCGGCGTGCCGGCCGATATCGACACCAACCAATATGCCTCGCTGGTCGAGCTGCTCGAAGAGAGCTTTGCCAAGTTCGTCGACCGCAAGGCGTTCATCTGCATGGACAAGGCCATCAGCTATCGCGACCTCGACGAGATGTCGAGGGCGCTCGCCGCCTACCTGCAAAGCAAGGGCCTGCAGAAGGGCGCGCGCGTCGCGCTGATGTTGCCGAACGTGCTGCAATATCCGGTCGCCACCGCCGCCGTGCTGCGCGCCGGCTATGCGGTGGTCAACGTCAACCCGCTCTACACGCCGCGCGAGCTCGAGCATCAGCTGAAGGACTCCGGCGCGGAAGCGGTCGTGGTGCTGGAGAATTTTGCTCACACCGTGCAGCAGGTGATTTCGCACACACAGGTCAAGCACGTCATTGTCGGCAGCATGGGTGAGATGCTCGGCTTGAAAGGCGTGGTCGTCAATCTCGTGCTGCGCAAGGTGAAGAAGATGGTGCCGGCCTGGTCGCTGCCGGGCTCGGTCACCTTCAACCAGGCGCTCGCGGCCGGCCGCGCCGCCAAATTCAACAAGCCGAAGATCGGCCCCGATGACGTCGCCTTCCTGCAATACACCGGCGGCACCACCGGCGTTTCCAAGGGCGCGACGCTGCTCCATCGCAACATCGTCGCCAACGTGCTGCAGAACGATGCATGGCTGCAGCCCGCGCTGAAGAAGCCGCCGATTGTCGACAACATGATCATCGTCTGCGCGCTGCCGCTCTATCATATCTTCGCGCTGACCGCGTGTTATCTGCTGGGCGTACGCTCCGGCGGCACCAATCTCTTGATCCCCAACCCACGCGACATGGCCGGCTTCGTCAAGGAGCTGACGAAATACCAGGTCAGCTTTTTCCCGGCCGTCAACACGCTCTATAACGGCCTGTTGAACACGCCGGGCTTCGACAAGCTCGATTTCTCGAAGCTGAAAATTTCCAATGGCGGCGGCATGGCGACGCAGAAGGCGGTTGCGGAGAAGTGGCTGAAGACCACCGGCTGCCCCCTGTCGGAAGGCTATGGGCTGTCCGAGACGTCGCCGGCGCTGACCTGCAACCGGGCCGACATCGAGCAGTTCTCCGGGACGATCGGTCTGCCCATGCCTTCCACCTGGCTTTCGATCCGCGACGACGACGGCAAGGAATTGCCGATCGGCGAGGCCGGCGAGATTTGCGCCAAGGGTCCGCAGGTGATGGCGGGCTACTGGAACCGGCCGGACGAGACCGCCAATGTGATGACGCCGGACGGTTATTTCCGCACCGGCGATGTCGGCGTGATGGACGCTGGCGGCTACACCAAGATCGTCGATCGCAAGAAGGACATGATCCTGGTCTCCGGCTTCAACGTCTATCCGAACGAGATTGAGGAAGTGATCGCGAGCCATCCCGGCGTGCTCGAATGCGCTGTCATCGGGGTTGTCGACGACAAGTCGGGCGAGGCGGTGAAGGCCTTCGTGGTGAAGAAGGATCCCAACGTCACCGCCGAGGACGTCATCAAGTACTGCCGCGAGAACCTGACCGCCTACAAGGTGCCGAAGCTGATCGAGTTCAGGACCGATCTGCCGAAGACCAATGTCGGCAAGATCCTGCGCCGCGAGCTCCGCGACGAGAAGAAGGCGGCTGCGGCCTAGGTCATCCTCATGGTGAGGAGCGCGTCTTCGCGCGTCTCGAACCATGAGGCCCAACCTTGGCCTCATCCTTCGAGACGCAGCAGAGATGCCGCTCCTCAGGATGAGGTTCTTCGGTACGGCGCCACCCTTCATCACACTCCGGTGATCCGCTTTCCCCTCAAGGCGAAAATGCTCTAAGAGACCACACTCATTGAAGGAGAATCGACGATGACGATCAAAGTTGGCGACAAGCTGCCCGAATCGAAATTTCGCGTGATGACCGCGGAAGGCCCGCAGGTCAAATCCACCGACGACATCTTCAAGGGCAAGAAGGTCGCGCTGTTTGCCGTACCCGGCGCCTATACCGGCACCTGCCACAAGATGCATTTGCCGAGCATCTTCCTCAACGCCTACGCGATGAAGAACAAGGGCATCGACACCATCGCCATCGTCTCCGTCAACGACGTTTTCGTCATGAACGCCTGGAAGCGCGACACCGACCAGCGCGACGAGGCGACCTTCCTTGCCGACGGCAACGCCGAGTTCGCCAAAGCGATCGGCATGGAGCTCGACGCCTCCGGCAACGGGCTCGGCATCCGCTCCAAGCGTTACTCGATGCTGGTCGAGGACGGCACGGTGAAGAAGCTCAACCTCGAGCCCGCGCCGGGCAAGGTCGAGGTCTCCGGCGGCGAGACGCTGCTCGGGCAGTTGTAAGCCTCCTTCGTCATTGCGAGGAGCGCAGCGACGAAGCAATCCATTTCGCCGCAAGCGGATAGGTGGATTGCTTCTTTCGCTCGCAATGACGGTCCCCTATCCCTTCAACCTCGCCATCGCGACGCCGTCGCGCGCGAGCTGATCGGCGCGCTCGTTCTCGTCATGGCCGGCATGACCCTTGACCCAGTGCCAGCGCACCTCGTGCGGCTTCAAGGCGTCGTCGAGACGTTGCCACAGCTCGGCGTTCTTGACCGGCTTCTTGTCGGCGGTGCGCCAGCCGTTCTTCTTCCAGCCATGGATCCACCCCGTGATGCCCTGCCGCACATACTGGCTGTCGGTGTAGAGATCGACCTGACAGGATTTCTTCAGCGCTTCCAGCGCCGAGATCGCGGCCATCAATTCCATGCGGTTGTTGGTGGTGTGCGCCTCGCCGCCCTTCAGCTCTTTCTCGACCTCACCGAATTTCAGGATCGCGCCCCAGCCGCCGGGCCCGGGATTGCCCGAACAGGCGCCGTCGGTGTGAATGATGACCAGCGGCAGCGAACTCACGCAACCATCCCTGTGGCAAGCCCATAGTCGCGCACGCTGGCAACGCCCTGATGAAAGCGCAGCTTGCGCACATATTCCAGCGGGTCCTTCGGCTTCACCAGCGCGCCCGGCGGCACGTTGAGGAAATCGACCAGCCGCGTCAGCAGGAAACGCAGGCTCGCGCCGCGCGCGAGCTGCGGCAGCGCGTCCTGCTCGGCCTCCGACAATTTGCGCTCGCGGCCATAGGCGTTGAGCAGCGCGCGCGCCTTGGTGACGTTGAAGGCGCCATCGATCTCGAAACACCAGGCGTTGAGACAGATCGCGACGTCGAAGGCGAGGATGTCGTTGCAGGAGAACGGGAAGTCGATCAGTCCCGAGAGATGATCGCCGAGGAAGAAAACGTTGTCCGGAAACAGGTCGCCGTGAATCACCCCGACCGGCAGATGATTCGGCCAAGTCGCTTCGAGATGATCGAGCTCGCGCGATATGAAATCGCGTAACCCCGCCTGCACGCCGTCGGCGCGCGGGGCGGCCTGATCGAACAGCGGCCGCCAGCCGCCAACCGACAGCGGATTCTTGCGGACAAGCGGGAAGTCGCGCCCGGCGAGATGCATCTTCGCCAGCGCCTGTCCGACGCCGGCGCAATGCGTCGCATTCGGCCGCCGCGGCCACATGCCTTCGAGGAAGTTGATGATCGCGGCCGGCCGTCCCGCCAGGGTCGAATAGACCTCGCCTTTTCGATTCCTCGCCGGCTGCGGGCAGCTGACGCCGCGCTCGGCGAGATGCGCCATCAGTGACAGGAAGTAAGGAAGATCGTTGGCGGCGACGCGCTTCTCATAGAGCGTCAGGATGTAGGCGCCCTTGCTGGTATGCACCAGGAAGTTGGAATTCTCGACGCCCTCGGCGATGCCCTTGTAGGAGAGCAGTTCGCCGATGTCATATTCGGAAATGAAATCCGCAAGCTCGTCGGCGGCAACGTCGGTGTAGACCGCCATGTAAATAACCTACGCCGCGTCGGGCCGCACCGAACGCGGCAGCGGGAAGAACTCGTTCTCTTCCGCGGCCGAGACCGTCTCCACATGCAGCTGGAAGCGCTCGGCGAACGCGCCCATGATCTCCTCGACGATCACTTCCGGCGCGGACGCGCCCGCGGTGATGCCGAGGCTCTTGATGCCTTCGAACCGCTGCCAGTCGATATCGGCGGCGCGCTGCGCCAGCACCGAAATCGGACAGCCCTCGCGCTCGGCGACTTCGCGCAGGCGCTGCGAGTTCGACGAGTTGGGCGCGCCGACCACGATCAGCGCATCGACCACCGGCGCCACCTTCTTCACCGCGAGCTGGCGGTTGGTGGTGGCGTAGCAGATGTCTTCCCGATGCGGGCCGTTGATGTTCGGGAAACGCTCCTTCAGGATCGCGACGATATGGGCGGTGTCGTCGATCGACAGCGTGGTCTGGGTGACGAAGGCGAGGTTGTTCGGATCCTTTGGCGCGATGGTGCGCGCATCCTCGTCGGTCTCGATCAGGGTCACCGCGCCGGGCGGCAACTGCCCGAGCGTACCGACCACTTCGGGGTGATGCGAATGCCCGATCAGGAAGATCTCGCGGCCGCGCTTGAAATGGATCGCCGCCTCGCGATGCACCTTGGTCACCAGCGGGCAGGTCGCATCCAGCGAGAAGAAATTGCGGGTCTTTGCCTCGGCGGGAACCGACTTCGGCACGCCATGGGCGGAGAACACGACGGGCGCGTTGGTGTTGTCGGGAATCTCGGCGAGTTCCTCGACGAAGATCGCGCCCTTTTTCTTCAGGCTGTCGACCACATATTTGTTATGGACGATCTCGTGGCGGACATAGACCGGGGCGCCATAGATGGTCAGCGCCCGTTCCACGGTGTCGATGGCGCGGACGACGCCTGCGCAAAAGCCCCTTGGCGAACAAAGCACGATTCGGAGGTCTGGTTTGGCGGCCGAGGAAACTGTCATTTTAAGCGGTCTCGGGGGCGAATCGGCCCACGCCGGCGGCGGGGAAACGGCCAATTCAGGTTAGGAATTGGGACCGGTTTCGGCCCATGTCAAGGCACTTTAGCAAACCATTGCACGGGAGGCCCCGGAGGGCCTATAAGGGCCCGAATTCCCGCCATTGATGACCATCGGCTTCGCTTGGAAAGGCGGGCGAAGCGCAAAGGAGATTTGCCATGACCAACGCACCGCTGATGCCAAAGGCGACTGCCGTTTGGCTTCTGGACAACACCGCGCTGACCTTCGACCAGGTCGCCGATTTCACCAAGATGCACCCGCTGGAGATCCGCGCCATCGCCGACGGCGACGCCGCCCAGGGCATCAAGGGCTCGGACCCGATTTCCAGCGGGCAATTGACCCGCGAGGAGATCGAGCGGGGCGAGAAGGACCCGAACCATCGCCTCAAGCTCGAAGAGAGCAAGGTGATCCTGCCGCCCGCCGCCAAGAAGAAGGGCCCGCGCTACACGCCGGTGTCGCGCCGCCATGAGCGGCCGAGCGCGATCCTGTGGCTGGTGCGCAATCATCCCGAGCTGAAGGACGCGCAGATCATGCGCCTCGTCGGCACCACCAAGACCACGATCGCCAGCGTGCGCGACCGCACCCACTGGAACGCCTCGACCCTGACGCCGATGGACCCGGTGACGCTCGGCCTGTGCTCGCAGATCGAGCTCGATTTCGAGGTGCAGCGCGCGGCCAAGGAGAAGCCGATCGACACGCAGTATGGCGGCGCGACGCTGCTGCCGGCGTCCGAGACCACCCGCAAGGAGGTGGAGCTGGAGACCGCAGAGAAGAAGAGCAGCGACGATCTCAATGTCGACGCCGTGTTCGCCAAGCTGAAGACGATTGGCGGGAAGAAGCAGGAAGAGGAGTAGGTCCTCGCACGCTGCCTGATCTTCACCTCTCCCCGTGTGCGGGGAGAGGTCGAAACCGACGCGCAGCGGAGGTTTCGGGTGAGGGGGACTCTCCGCTCTGTCTGACGAAGTAGTCTGCAATCCTTCGAATCCGATATGGCAACATCGCGATGATAGTATGCCTTGCCCCTCACCCGGCATCTCGCTTCGCTCGATGCCGACCTCTCCCCGCAAAGCGGGGCGAGGTGATCCGGACCTGCGGCGCTTTCTGATTCAACTTCAAACAGCCTTTCGCATTCCCGCGGCGCGATTTGCGTCCGGGTGATGCATCAAACCTTCGCTCCCTCGAAGACAGAGGGCGCAGGGAATGCCGGGCGCTGGCCGCACCCGCAGGCCTTGTGGGCTGAAAAGGAAAGGTGCCCACAAGTCAGTACAGGCAGGCCGAAACATCCGGCACTCCCTGCGCAATGGCTTTACGGCTGCTCCGCGCTCTCCTCGGAGTATCGGGCTTGTTAGCCTCCGTCGCGAATGGATCATCTCCATTCACTTGACCCCAGCGTCGAGGGGACGGGACCACACGGCTTGACCGTACGCGACGCACCGCACGTCTTGCGGCGCGACCGGCGTCCATCGCAGCCCGCACCACGAATCGTGACGATCGCGAAACGCCCCTCATGCGGGCGGGATGGCGTAGATATAAGCCAGTTTCCGATTTACGGAAAGAGATATATTTTTGCGTGCTGAACTTGACTCGTCGGGCAAAACAGGCGGCGGGTTCTTGCTGTTTTGCCCGTCATGTCGTGGCGGCAAGAAGTTAAAGGTCCGCTTCCATTGACGCGGTCAATATGAACTCGTTGGCTGGGGGCCATCAGTGGATGGCCGCCACCATGGTCGCGGCAATGAGAACGATGGTAACGAGCGCTCCTGAAACATAGAGAATGGTTCTGACGCTGCCACCTTTGGCAGCGTTGCCGCCGCGCAAATAAACCGCAATGTGGATCACACGGATTGCGACATAGACCCATACGAGCGTTGCAAGTATGGTCGGGCTTACTCGGACCATCATCGCCAGTACGGCGGGGACGACGAATGGCGTCAGCGCCTCCACCGCATTCATGTGGACGCGATCGATGCGGTAAAGCAGGTTGTTGTCATCCGCCGGCAGGACGGGTCCGGAGAGTGCCCCCGCCCGCCCTTTGGACGACCCCGAATAAACCGCGAGCATGATGGACAGGAGGCAGAGGAAAAGCACTCCCACGATACTAAGCGAGTAACCAGCCATACGGGCCTCCGCACTTCAATCGCCCCGCACTAGTGTGGCGGTTCAGAAGTCCGCATCATTCTCTCGACAAGTCCGCCATGCGGACTTCTGAACCAAAGCCACACCAGATCAATAAGTTGCTAGTGTCCTTCGATTCCGAAGTTCGCAAACCAAGGCGCCGCAAAATGATGCGAACTTCGGAATCGGGACACTAGACGAGCGCGTGTCAAGCCCCGTGGGCCATCCGCTCGGCAAACCGCCGGAGGTAGAGCGGCCAGCCCTGATCGCCCTCAACGCTCTTACGCTCGCTTTCCCAGCCTTCGCCATGCCGTTCCAGGAGGCGGTGTTCCAGCTCCAACCGGGTTCGGTTCGGCGTCTCTGCGATGAACCGTACCTCCCATTCACTGGTCTTGTCGGGATCGGTCTCGATCTGCCAGCGTGGGCTGATATCCCAGCTGAGAAGGACTCGATGAGGCGGTTCAAAGGCCAACACACGCGCCCAGCGGCATTCGCTGCCGTCGATGCCCCGATCATAAATGTTTCCGCCCACCCGAGGTTCGAACACGGTTTCTGCGATCGGAACGGCAAGCAGATTGTGCTCGCGCGGCTTGAAGCTGCCGAAGTCCTCGGTGAAGACCTTGAACGCGCGCTCGATAGGCGCCTCGACCACGATAGACTGTTTGACAGGCGCAGCCGATATACGTGTGTTCATTTGCTATTCCTCTCTCGTGGTTTTTCGACGACCACTTTGTAAGCTGCCAGCGTGCTGCTCCAGAACCGGTCGAGCCACGCGCGCATTTGGCCGAGCCCTGCCGGATCGATGTGATAGACGTTGCTGGCACCCTTCGGCTCGGCACGAACCAGGCGAGACTCGCGCAGCACCTTGAGATGCTGTGAGACGGCCGACTGAGAGACGGTCAGTTCTCGCGTGATTTCGGCGACTGTACGAGGCCGTGCACCCACCAGTTCGAATATCTGCCTGCGCGTCGGATCGCCCAGAGCGGCCAGTTGTACGCTGTCTTTAGCCATAGCTACACGCTCGTTGCCGGCCATGCCTGAGGGGTTTGCTGTTCGATCGCCAAATCGGACAATAATTAGACATGGCTAATGATTAGTTCGTACTAATCATTATGTCAATCGGTTGCGAAACGAGAACCGTATTCTTTTTGATTTCATGCGAGGCAATGATCCGCCGCTGAGGAGCCTTCGCTAAATCACAATTTCTCTATTTCCGAAGGATAAAAGTTTTGGGGGGCGAGCTTGACCCGTCGGGCAAGACAGGCGGCGAGGTTTTGACCTCTGCCGACTCCGGATGGTCGCAACCCGTGGAGGCGCAGGGAAATGTCCCGCGCCTGGTGACCTTGGTACCGAGAAGGATCGTTGTCCCATGATCGACGAATTGGAACTCGTCGTGCTGAAGCGCGATTTGCCCGACGCGCGGCTTGCTGTCGGTGACGTTGGCACTGTCGTGCTGATACATCAGCAGGGTATGGGCTACGAGGTCGAGTTCACCACGCTGTCAGGCGATACCGTTGCGGTCGTGACCCTTGATGCGTCCGATGTGCGGCCGGTCGAGGCGCGAGAGATCGTCCACGCACGGGCGGTCAACTGACGGCAGTTTCGCCGCGGCCGGCTTTTTGGTGTTTGCCCGTCTTGTCGTCAAGGCAACATAGCGACAGATCGGCGGCGCGAGCGCATCCAGCGCAGACAGCGCGCACTTTAGCCCGGAAGCGAACGCTACTTCCCCCGCGCGGCGTCGGCGGTGGCGGTCGCGGTGCCCATGTATTTCGACTGGAAATGAGCAACCCGCTCGCGCCACATTCCGACGAACGCCTCCGACGTCAGCTTCTCCACCGATTTCCACGCGTCTTTGACGGCCGGAAGCGTATTGCCCCAGATCGCGCGCCGGCACCATTTTTCGCCCTTCTCCCTGCCTTCGCTGGTGGCGCACATGGATTTCCAGGCGATGCGATCGGGCCGGCTGAGGTGCTCGGCGGCGCCTTCCCAGCCTTGTTGATGGATCAGGTAAAGATCGTTCAAGTCCGGCTTCCTGCCCGTCACCCACTCGAACAGAATGCCTTCGGTGATGATCTTGTAGGCTGCCGCAACGGCATTATCGCGGGGATTGAGAATGTCCCCGGAGCCGAATTTGCTGAACTCGTATTTGCTCAGCTGGAACAGGCCGATATACGACCCGGTGCGCTGCTTGGGGTCGAAACCGGACTCGATCTTGGCGACCGCCTTCATGAAAATGAAATCCAGACCGAAAGCGTCGGACGCGCGCTTGATCTCCTCGACCGGCGTTCCGACCGGAATGTCCTTGAGTGAACGCAAGACGGTAGCCGCCGGCTTCTCGGCAGGCGGCAATTCGGACCAGACGTAACAGATGAGATACCGGAAATCCTGCGTCGCCGGCGCTACCCTGGTGGCATCGACCGATGCATCGCAAATCGTCGGCACCAGTTGGACGGCATCACGGTGGCCCGAATCCGGCGGCTTTGTCTCGACAGGATCGTCGCCGACGACGGCCTTGGCCATGACAGATGGTCCGGACACCGCTGCGGGCACCACGCCAGGCTGGGCTGCTGTTTTGGGTTCGGCAATTGGCTCCGGCACGGCGGCGGCGAGCGCAGGCGCAACGGACTTCCCGGCGCCGGCATCGGGCGCGGCGTCTGGCCGCGAAGGCTCCCCGAGCGATGCGCGATCACCCGGGAAACCGGGCATCGGGAAGCGGCCGGGGACCGAAGGCCCGAAGTGCACGGCGACATCCGGCATTGCGACCGGCACCGTCGCGCCTGGCGTGTTTCCGCCAAGCCGATGGATCATCAGCCCGGTGAATATGGTCGTCCCGGTGAATATGATGGCACCCGCGATGCAGGTTGCCAGCAAGGCTTTCATTGCCCCATCTCCGCGGCGCGAATCCCTGACAACGCTATACGCATGTTCCCCATCGTCCAAGGCGAGTCCCAAGAAAAACGCTCTGCGCCACAAGCACACGTCGCCTTCCCCGCTTGCGGGAGAGGCCTTGTTCGCCCCCTACCCCAACTCGATCTCGTCGCTGATCTCGTGGGTCAGGCTGACGCCGCCGATGGTCAGCACGATTTTCGCCGGCAGCTTTTCGTGACCTTTCAGGCGGCCGGAAGCGAGCGCGTCGCGCACCGCCTTTTCGATCTCGCGCTGCGAGGTGATGCCGACTTTCTTCAAAAATCTGCGCAGACTGGCGTTGAAGACGTCCTCGTTCATTGCAGCCTCCCGGGGTTACTCGGATGGTTCAGCATGTATTCGCCGAGGTCTTGCTGCTTCTTGTCGGCGCGCACGACCGCAGCGTTGCGCTGGGCGTCGCGATCCCTCCGGCAATAGACATAGTCCGGCGAGCCCGGCGCGTTCTTGCCGCCGGCGCGGCAATAGGTGTCGTCGTCCTCGGTCCTGACGCTGGACAGCGGCAGCGGCTCGCCGCGCTCGAGGCAACCCGCGAGCAGGGGCGCGGTGAGCAGAAGGGCCAGATGAAGCCGCGCGAGGTGAAATCGCATATCCGGTTCCGATTCGTCATTGCCGGGCTTCCGCCTTCGCCCCAGGGCTTCGGCGGACTACCACCGAAGACCCGGCGAAGCACTAGCGTAGACGGGTGACCCGGCAATCCATCAAAATAAAGGCATGGCTCGCCCAAGATGGATGCCCGGGTCAAGCCTGGGCATGACGAGCTTAAAATCACACCCTCCCCTTCAGCGCGTCCGTGATCTCGTCCAGCACCTTGGGGTCCTCGATGGTGGCCGGCATGGTCCAGGACTCGCCATCGGCGATCTTCTTGATGGTGCCGCGCAGGATCTTGCCCGAGCGCGTCTTCGGCAGCCGCGCCACCGTGATCGCGAGCTTGAAAGCGGCGACCGGCCCGAGCCGCTCGCGCACCAGCGCCACGATCTCCTTTTCGATGTCGGCCGGCGACCGCGTCACGCCCGCCTTCAGCACCAGGAAGCCGCAGGGCACCTCGCCCTTGACGCTATCGGCGATGCCGAGCACCGCGCATTCGGCAACGTCGGAATGCGAGGCGAGGATCTCCTCCATGCCGCCGGTCGAAAGCCGATGGCCGGCGACATTGATGATGTCGTCGGTGCGGCCCATCACGAAGATGTAGCCGTCTTCGTCCTTGTAGCCGGCATCGGAAGTTTTGTAGTAGCCGGGAAATTCGTGGAGATAGGCTTCACGGAATCGTTCGTCCTGCTGCCACAGCGTCGGCAGGCAGGCCGGCGGCATCGGCAGCTTGATCACGATCGAGCCCATGGTGCCGGGGGGGACCTGCTTTGCCGCTTCGTCGACCACGTCGACCTGATAGCCGGGCATCGGCACCGTCGGCGAGCCGTGCTTCACCGGCAGCATGCCCAGCCCAATCGGATTGCCGGCGATGCACCAGCCGGTCTCGGTCTGCCACCAGTGATCGATCACGGGCACCTTCAGCTGCGCCTCCGCCCATTCGACCGTCGGCGGGTCGGCGCGCTCGCCGGCCAGGAACAAAGTGCGGAATTTCGACAGGTCGTATTTGCCGATCAGCTTGCCGTCGGGGTCTTCCTTCTTGATGGCGCGGAACGCGGTCGGCGCGGTGAAGAAGGCCACCGCCTTGTGTTCCGAGATGACGCGCCAGAACGCGCCGGCATCGGGCGTGCCGATCGGCTTGCCCTCATACATGATCGAGGTCGCGCCGTGGAACAGCGGGCCGTAGACGATGTAGCTGTGGCCGACCACCCAGCCGATGTCGGAGCCGCACCACCAGATCTCGCCGGGCTTGACGCCATAGAGATTGAACATCGACCATTTCACCGCGACGAGATGGCCGCCATTGTCGCGCACCACGCCCTTGGGGATGCCGGTCGTGCCCGAGGTATAGAGGATGTAGAGCGGATCGGTCGCGAGCACGGGCACGCAAGGAGCAGACTTGCCGGCCTTGAGCGCGGCGCTGCGCAGGCTGGCCCAATCATGGTCGCGGCCGCCCACGAGATCGCAGCCATGCTGCGGCCGCTGCAGGATGATGCAGGCGGAAGGCTTGGCGCTCGCGAGCCTGATCGCCTCGTCGAGCAACGGCTTGTACTGCACGATGCGGCCGGGCTCGAGCCCGCAGCTTGCCGAGAACACCAGCTTCGGCTTGGCGTCGTCGATGCGGGTGGCGAGCTCCTTGGCGGCAAAGCCGCCGAACACCACGCTGTGCACGGCGCCGATCCGCGCGCAGGCCAGCATCGCCACAACCGCTTCCGCCACCATCGGCATATAGAGGATGACGCGATCGCCCTTGCCGACACCGAAATCCTGCATGATGGCGGCAAGCGCCTGCACTTCGCTCAAGAGTTCGGCGTAGGTGAATTTCGTGACGATGTTGTTGTTGAGCGGGGAGTCGTGGATCAGCGCGACCTGATCGGCGCGTCCGTTCGCGACATGGCGGTCGAGCGCGTTGTAGCAGGTGTTGACCACCGCACCGGTGAACCAGCGGCCGTAGGCGCCACTGGAGGGATCGAAGATCTTCCTGGCCGGTTCGATCCAGTCGATATCGCGCGCCGCCTCGGCCCAGAAGCCCTCGGGGTCGGCCAGCGAGCGCGCATGGACCTCGCGATACCGGCTTTTGTCGTGGATGTTCATGGCGTCCTCCCGCGGAGCCTGCCCGCTGGTTTGGACGCCATATTCACGCTACGAGGTGACGATTCAAGCCGGAACAACTGCCCTATTGGGCTAACGGACCGGCGACTTGCTCCATTCACCTCTCCCCGCGTGCGGGGAGAGGTGAACCGGGGGGTCACCGCGCTTCAATACCTTTCCACCTCCAGCAGATGCTGCAGCCGCTCGCGCATCGCCTTCTGCAAATCGTAGTCCGGCCGGCCGAAATCCGCATTGCGGCGGGCGATGAAATCCTCCTGTTCTTGCTGCAGGGCACGGCCGGCGCGCGGACTGTCGGCCGTGGCGTCGCGCACCACCTTGCTGTTCACCGCATTGATCTGGCGGTCGAGATTGGCGAGATCGGGGCTGGCGCAGATCGCCTTCTCCACCGGCCGCTTCGCCGCCGCGCAGTTGAAGCTCGGTTTGCCGGCGACCGCCATCAGCGCACCGAGCCGCTCCAGCTCCTGTGCGAGCCGCTTGTAGTTGCCCCTGGCCGTCGGATGATCCGGATTGAGTTTTATCGCGGCGGCGAAGTCGGACAACGCCTTCGGCCGATCGCCCTGCTTCCACCACAGCTCGCCTCTGACGTTGTAGACGTCGGCCTGCGGCTCGAGCCGCAGCGCTTCGCCGTAGTCCGATATCGCGCGGTCGAGCTGATCCTTGCGGGCAAGGACGGCAGCGCGCGCGGCCAGCGCCTTGACGCGGTCGGCCTTCGCCGTCTTCTCGTTGTCGATCAGCGCGCCGCAATCGGTTGTGATCTTGTCGTCGTCGCTGGCTGCGATCGCAGCCCAGCAGGCGGCCGGATCGACCGGCGGCAGGTTGGCGGTATCCGCGCCCGCAGCATGCACGCGATACGGCAGTGCCGCCATCAGGAGGACGACGAGGCTCAAGCCGCGGATCGCGGGGTCAGGCGTCATGCTCGCTTCCGTGAGGCGCAATGACGGCGCTTTAGTGGCCCGACTTGCAGGTGATGCCGCCATCGACCACGAGCTCGATGCCCGTGACGTATTTCGACTCGTCCGACGCCAAGAACAGTGCCGCGTTGGCGACGTCAAAACCGTCGCCCATGTACCCCATCGGCACCTGGGCGTCGCGGGCGCGCCACATCGCCTGCACGTCGCCGCCGGCATAGCTCTGCGCCAGCCCTGCGGAATGCTCGACCATCGGCGTCTTCATCAGGCCGGGCAGGATCGCGTTCACCCGCACATGCTTCGAGGCGAATTCGACCGCGGTCGACCGCGTCATCTGGTTCATCGCCGCCTTGGAGGCGTTGTAGCTGACATAGGAAATGCCGACATGGCGGATCGAGGCGATGGAGGAGATGTTGATGATCGAGCCGCCGCCCTGTTTCACCATGATCGGAATCACATGCTTCATGGAAAGAAAGGCGCTCTTGAGATTGACGGCGAAGACGCGGTCCCACTCGGCTTCGGCAACGTCGACCACGCTGCCGACCTCGGCGATGCCGACATTGTTGTCGAGCACGTCGATGCGGCCATAGGCCTTGATGCAGGCCGCGACCATCGCCTCGACCTCGGCGGCCTTCGAGACGTCGGCAGTGTGCGCTGTCGCTGTGCCGCCCTCCCCCGCGATGATCTGGCGAGTCTCCTCGGCGGCGGCGGCGTTGCGGTCGACGCAAAACACCTGCGCGCCCTCGCGCGCAAAGGTCACCGCGGTCGCCTTGCCGTTGCCCCAGCCCGGACCGATCGAGCCGGCGCCGACCACCATCGCAACCTTGCCCTTGAGCCGATCCATCGAAGCCTCCCGGTTTCTTTATTACACGCGCGCATGGTGGTGACGTTAGCACCGATCTCGCGGCCGAGAATATCCGACAGCGTGCGGCAGTGGCCGTCAGCGCAGAGCCGCCATTCGCCGGCGGCGCCGGAATTGCCGAGCACGACCTCGGGCATGGCCTTGCGCTTCGGCTGCCACTGAAACCAGCCATTGACAAGGCGCGCCTCCGGCGGCGGCTCCATGCCGGCGCCCGATCCCTTGACGCGCGCCTGCACCAGCTCGAGGCCGGCGGGCGTGACGCGCCAATCCTCCTGCCATTCGATCTTCTCGACCGAATGGGTCCAGGCCAGCGTGAAGGCCGCGAGCGACAGCGTCTTCACGACGCCGGAGGAGATCAGGCAGAGGCTCACACCGCCGCCATGTTCGCGCGGCTGCGTTGGCGCTGCTGCCAGAGCAAGAGCGCGGCCGTGAGCGCAAATCCCAGCGTGTCGCTATAGGGGAAGTCGCCGAGCAGGCAGAGCGCGGCGCCAAGCCCGACGGCGCGTTCGAGCAACGTCAGTCGCGTGAACAGGAAGCCGATCGCGACCATGCCGAACAGGACGATCGCGACCAGCGCCTTGAAGGTCGCGAGCGCGACCGCGCCATAGAAGCCGAGTTTTGCCGCCATGGGATCACCGGCCTGCAGCATCAGCGCCGGCGAATAGACGAAGATGAAGGGAATGACGTAACCGGCGAGCGCGATCCGCATCGCCTCCCAGCCGATCTTGTCGGGATTCTCTTTCGCGATCGGCGCGGCGGCGAGCGCGGCCAGCGCCACCGGCGGCGAGAGGTCGGCCATGATGCCGTAGTAGAACGCGAACATGTGGCTCGCGATCAGGGGCACGCCGAGTTTTGCCAGCGCGGGCGCGGCCAGCGCCGCGGTAATGATGTAGGTCGGGATTGTGGGAATGCCGGTGCCGAGCAGAATCGACAACAGCATGGTCATGACCAGCGCGAGGAACAAACTCTTGTCGCCGAGGCTGATCACCCAGCTGCCGAAGATGGCGCCGACGCCGGTCTGGGTCATCATGCCGATGATGACGCCGACGATGGCGCAGGCCATGCCGACGGTCAGCGCCGACTTGGCGCTGTCGGCGAGCGAGTCGCGGCAGGCACGCAAGGTCGCGAGCCCACCGCGGGTGAAAGCGCAAATCACGATCAGCGCGACGACCACGCCGGCCACCGGCACGATCTCGAGCCCGTTGCGCGAGACCGCGGCGACCGCGAGCGCCAGCGCGATCCAGAACACATAACGGAACAGCGTATTCTCGAAGCCGAGCGTGATGCTGGCGCCGAGGATCAGCGCGACTGTCAGCGCGAGGCCCATGCTGCCGGCGTAGAGCGGCGTGAACCCTTCGAACAGCATGTAGACCAGAGCCGCGAGCGGCAACACCAGGTACCAGCGCGTCACCAGCGCCTTCCACGCGCTCGGGATCTCCGACTTCTTCATGCCGACGAGGCCGTGCCTGCCGGCCTCCAGATGCACCATCCAGAAGGCGGAGGCGAAATACAGGATCGCCGGGATCACCGCGGCCTTGACGATCTCCGAATAGGGCACGCCCAGCGTCTCGGCCATGATGAAAGCGACCGCGCCCATCACCGGCGGCATGATCTGCCCGCCCATCGATGCCGTGGCTTCGACGCCGGCGGCAAAGGCGCGGCGATAGCCGAACCTGATCATCAGCGGAATCGTGAACTGGCCGACGGTCACGACGTTGGCGACGCCGGAGCCCGAGATCGTGCCCATCATGCCGGAGGCGAACACCGCGACTTTCGCAGGTCCCCCGCGGGTGCGGCCGAACAAGCCGAGCGAGACGTCGGTGAACAGCTGGATCATGCCGGCGCGTTCGAGGAACGAGCCGAACAGGATGAACAGGAAGATGTAGGTCGCCGAGACGTAGATCGGCACGCCGTAAAAGCCTTCGGTGCCGTAGGAGAGATGGCCGATCACCTGGTCGAAATCATAGCCGCGATGATTGAGCGGCGCCGGCAGATACTGCCCGAAGAACCAGTACAGCAGGCAGGCGCCGGACATCAGCGGCAGTGCCGCGCCCATCAGCCGCCGCGTGCCCTCGAAGATCAAGACGGCGAGCAGCGTGCCTACCACGAGGTCGGCGCGGGTCGGATCGCCGTCGCGCGCGATCAGGTCGGCATAGAAGATCCACTGATAGAGCCCGCAGAGGAAGCCGACGCTGCCGATCAGCCAGCCGGCGGCGCGGCCGGCATTGCCCTTGGCCGTGAAGTTGCCGATCAGGCCGAAGGTCATCAGCAGCAGGAAGCCGACATGGATGCCGCGCACCACCTGGCTCGGCAGGTAGTTGAAGGCCGCGACATAAAGCTGGAAGACGGCAAAGGCGATGCCGACGGCATAGGCGAGATGCGCCCACCAGCCGGGGCCAAAACCCTCGGGGAAGCCGTGCTCGAAATTGTCGAATGCGACCTTATCGGGCGCCGCCGCGCCTTCGGCTTGCAACATCGAATCGTCCCACCCGCGCACGCTTATAATATCGTTTGGTGATTCCGTCTAAGCCGGTCATCGCGAAGAGCGCGCTACTTGATCACGCCCTTTTCCCGGTAATAGCGGATCGCACCGGGATGCAGCGGCACCGGGCTGCCGGTCGCCGCGGTCTCCAGCTTGATCTCCTTGCCGGCGACATGCGCATTGGCAAGCTCCGGCAGCGATTCGAAGATCAGCTTTGTCACCTGATAGGCGATGTCGTCGGAGACGTCCGAGCTGGTGACGAGATAATTGATGACCGCCGCGGTTGGCACGTCCTTGTCCTGCCCGGTATAGGTGTTGGCCGGAATGATCGCGGCGACAAAGGGCGGGCCGATCTTGTCGACGATCTCCCGGGGCACGGCGACCACGGTGATGTCGGCCGAGGTCGAGAGGTCCTTCAGCGAGGCGACGCCGAGGCCCGCCGACTGCAGGGTGGCGTCGAGTTGGCGGTTCTTCATGAGGTCGACGGACTCGGCGAACGGCAGATACTCGACCTTGCCGATATCCTTGTAGGTCATGCCGGCCGCAGCCAGGATCGCGCGCGAATTGAGTTCGGTGCCGGATTTGGGCGCGCCCACCGACAGGCTCTTGCCCTTCAAGTCGGCGAGCGTCTTGATCTTGCTGTCGGATGTCGCGACGATCTGGATGTAGTTCGGATAGATCGCCCCGATGGTGCGCAGCTTGTCCATCTTGCGCTTGAAGCCGGCTTCCTCGTCGCCGTCCCACGCTGCTTTCAGGGAATCGCCGAGCGTGAACGCCAGCTCGCCGCGGCCCTGTTGCAGCAACACGAGATTCTCCACCGAGGCCTTGGTGGCCTGCACCTGCGTCTTCACGTCAGGAATCTTGTCGCCAAGGATTTTCCCGATCGCGACGCCGAGCGGATAGTAGACACCGGAGGTGCCGCCGGTCAGCACATTGATAAAGCTTTGCGCCCGCACCTCAGGCGCCGACAGAATTGTTGCCGCAGCAACGAGTGCGGCCGTCAGTCTCAAGACCATCGAATATCTCTCCCCAAACCCGGCGGGAAAATGTACGCAAGGCGACTCGCGGTCAAGGCACAGCGGCGCCGTGGGTCCATGCGCGGGAACGAATGTTAATCAGTAACAGAAGCGACCGTCGTGCACCGGCTTAACGCTCGAATTCGCGCAGCGCGTCCCAGCGCGCGATCAGGCGTTTGGCATTGGAGTAGGTCGGAACCTCGACAAGGGAACCATCAAGCTCGACGCGCGCCTCGCCTTTCGCACGCGCGGATTCGAAAGCCGCAACGATCGCACGCGCCCGGCGCAGCTCCTCATCGTCGGGCGTCAGCAGGCGATTGATGAGCACGGCATGCGCAGGATCGACCAGGCTTCTCCAGGCCGTCAGGCGTGCGCTCGGCGCCGAGATCGGCGGCGAGATCCTCGGCCGCCAGCAGGCAGGCGTGGGTGCGCTTGCTGACGCGCGCGATCGCGTCGAGTTGCACCAGCCCGCGCGCATATTCGATATTCGGCAACAGCGCGGTTGACCCTTCGGCAACGCCATAATCGCGCTCGAACCGCGTCACGGCTTCATCGAGGCGCGCGATGTGAGAGGGTTCGGCCACCTTCGGCAGCGCGACGATATCGGGCCGACCGCGCATGACCGCGGCAAGATCATCCATGCCATCGAGCTCGAGCGGATTGACGCGCACCGCGACCACCGCGCCCGCCTCGCGCCACGCCGCGTAAAGGTCTACCGCGAGCGCGCGGGCCTTCGGCCGCAACGCTGGCGGGGTGAAATCCTCGAGCTCATGGATCAGCACATCGGCGCCGGAGTCGGGCGCGGCGTGCAGCACCTGCTCGTTGGCGCCTTCGAGGAATAGCCAGGAGCGGCACAATCTTGCTGGACGCGTCCTGCGCATGGCCTCAAGCCTACGCAATCACTGGAAGGTCATGTCCAGGCATTTGGTGATGTCGGAGCCGAGGCCGGACGAGATGGTGATGCAGCCGCGCACCTTCTGTTGCGTGGTATCGGCCGCCCAGATCGAATAGCCGCCGCTGCCGAAGAACGAGTTGGTGTTCGGCGGCTCGGTCTCGGTGGCGTCGAAAGTGTAGTTCGAATCGGTGTCGAAGATGCGCGCCTTCTTGCTGCAGCTGCCGTCGGCCTGCACGTTGATCACTTCCTTGTTGTCGCGGGTCAGCGCCAGCGACACCTGGCAGCGGAAATATTCCGACGTCCTGGTGTTGAAGACATAGGTGTAGGACTTGCAGGTCGCGGTGTTGAGCTTGCCGGCGGCCAGCCCGCGGCTGCAGGCGATGCGCTGGTTATTGGAGAGCTTGAACAGCTCCTCGGCGTGCGCGAGCGAACCCGACGCGAGCGCCGACAGCGCGGCCAGCAAGCCCATTCTCACGACGTAGTTCATCCGAATCATCCCTATGATCTGCTTTTGTCGAATTGGTTCTAAATCGAAACGGGAAGATAGTCGCGATGCGCACGACGGGAAATCACAAAGTCATGCGCGAGGTTTGATGCCGCGCGACGACGCCTCGCATTGACGGCGCGCCCGCGTTCGTGATTTGTTCAAGAGGATGTGGCGGAGAGACCCGATGATGAGAATTTCGATTCCGGTGCTGGCGCTAATGGCTCTGCTTGGCGGCGCGACCTCCGCTCTTGCGCAGGACGCGGGCCCGACGCCTTGGGAGATGAAGCAGGATACCGGCTATGCCTATGACCAGGACGGCAAGACCTTCTCCTACAAGATGGGCACCAGCAATGCCGGCAAGTTGTTGAAGGGTGCCAAGAAAGTGCCGAAGGGCACGCTGTTCTTCGTTGGACACAACGGGCAGCTCTACATGCGCACCGGGCCGTATCTGGAAGGCGACGGCAAGTTCATGTTCGGGGGGAATTGATTCTTTCTTCACCCTCCCCTGGAGGGGGAGGGTCGGCACGCATGAGCGAAGCGAAATGCGTGACGGGGTGGGGTGGGGTGCGCGGTGCGAGTAAATTCACCCCGCCCCGCCGCTCATTTCATTCGCGGCGACCCTCCCCCGCCAGGGGAGGGTAAAACTAAAACGCCGCCGCCAGCTCCTTCGCGCCCGCCAGTTCGCTGTGCTGGTCCATCCAGCGGTCGGTGACCGCGAGCAGCTTGGCCACCGTATCGTTGTGGACCGCGACCGGATTGCGCTCATAGCCGAGCCGCACGAAGAAATTCGAGGTCGGTACCTGCTCGCGCATCGCCTGCGGCATCGTCACCATGTCGAGCCCGGTGCCGTCGCCGGTGAGATTCATCATTTCGAGCTCGGCCGCGGTGAGCGGCCGCTTGTAGCCTTTTTCACGGGCGAAGATCACCGAGGTCAGGAGCTTGTGGGTCTGCAGCATCGGGCCGACATCGATGTCGAGCACCATGGCGTGCATCGCCCAGCCCTGCGGCGTGTCGCCCATCTTCTCGTGCTGCGCCCATTCATCCGGCACCGAGGTGGCATGCGCCACCATCTTTGTCAGCACCGCGATCTTGTGCTCCATCGCGGCGCGCGCGGGACCGGAGAGCGAGCGCGCCCTCGCCTTCAGCTCCTTCACAAGTTCATCGCCCTGCTCGGCGATCAGCTCGACGGTGTTGGTGGTGAGCAGCTGGTTGTAGCCGATCGCGCTCGAGATCGCGTGGCCGTTGCGGAAGCCGGATTGTGAGGCATGGGTGCCGTTGCCGCCGGTCTCGAACGCATAGACGCGCACCGCCTGCTCCGCCGTGAGCCCGGCATTGACCGCATAGCGCGCATAGGCGCGCTTGAAGTCCATCTCGTTCGCCGGCCGCTGCGGCGTCCACTGATAGACTTGCGAGGCCGCGGCAACGAGATCGGTCACAACGGGGATCGGCTTGGGAGCGCGCGGCTTGCTCTCCGGCACCGGCTCGGGCGACGGGCCGGGCGGCCGCGACGGGCCGTGATAAACCGGCGGCTGGGTCAGCACGTAGTCATCGAGCGTGATCTGCTGATGCTCGCGCCGCTTGGCGTTGCGGCCGCGCCGCTTGTCGGCGATCGAGGTCCAGTAGCCCTCGACCTCGGCTTTGAACGCCGCGCGCGCCGCGAGATATTCCGTCCATGACGCGGCCGCCGCACGCGCGCCCCACGCCAGCAACGGCGTAGCGAGCGCAGACAGCATCAGGGCACGGCGAATCGGTGAGCGCAGCATCGCGCCCTTGTACCCCAAAACGGGGTTACTTCCAGGCAAACACCGGTTGCTCCAGATCGGCGACGCGGGTGTCGCGGCCGCCGAGCACCTCGCGGAACTGGTAGATCATCGCCGCGGTCGGCGCATGGATCAGCCGGTCCTCCCAATGGAAGCGGATCACCCGCCGCGTGCTTTGGGGAATGCTGATGAAGTCGAACGCATCTGCGCGCTCCATCATGCCAAGCGGAATCGGATGCACGGAGGCGACCTCGGCCGGGTTCGGCGCGATGGTTCGCTCCGCGCCCGCCCACACCACGACCGGCGTGATCAGATAACCCGAGCGCGTCGGATAATCGTCGAGCAGGCCGAGCACGGCGTCTTCGCCGAGCGCAAGGCCGAGCTCTTCATGCAGCTCTCGCAACGCCGACTGGATTTGCGTCTCGCCGGCGTCGCAACGACCACCCGGCAGCGCCCATTGCGCGCGATGGGAGCGCAGGCTGGAGGCGCGGCGCGTCAGCAGCAGCGACGTTTCATCAGCACCGTCGACGGCGGTCAAAGCGATCGCGACCGCGGCGCGCTTCAACTCAGGCGTCGCCGCCTCGGGCGGCACCCGCGCAAACGCGGCGCAGAGCCCTGCGATATTCCGCCGTGTGGTATCGTCGAATGGACGCTTCATTCGACTTGACTATACCAATAGCGTCTCGGATGAAATGACCTGAGACCTTCGACAGAGAAACCCTGATATGATCGATGCCGCCGCCAAGCTGAAATCCGATGGCTGGAAGACGGTCGAGAACACCGGCTTCCTGCATTTGATCGGACCGCTCTGGCAGCGGGTCGTCGACAACGTGCATGAATATGCGCTTGCGACCGAGGACAAGCACCACAATCGCCGCGGCTTGGTGCAGGGCGGCGTGCTGATGACGTTTGCAGACAGGACTTGCGGCATGACCGCGCGTTACGCCTCCGGCAAGACGACACTTGCGACCGTGCAGCTCGACACGCATTTCGTCGAGGCCGGCAAGATCGGCGAGATCCTGATCTCGCGGCCGCATGTGGTGCGCTCGACGCGCAGCCTGATCTTCCTCACCACGGAGGTCACGGTCGACAAGCGCGTGATCGCGATGGCGAGCGGCGTGTTCAAGATCTTGAAGAACGAGAATTGAGGGCATTCGTCATTGCGAGCCAACGGGTCGCGCGAATGCGCGCCCGATGACAGGCTCCGCGAAGCAATCCATCTATCCGCTTGCGGCACTATGGATTGCTTCGTCGCTTACGCTCCTCGCAATGACGAGAACTAGCGGTTATGCTGGATTCCCAAGGGAGGACATAAGAAAATGCAATACCGCCAACTCGGCCGCAGCGGCCTGAAGGTTTCGCCGATCTGCCTCGGCACCATGATGTTCGGCGGACCGACCGATGAAGCGACGTCGGCGCGGATCATCGCGAAGGCGCGTGAGGCCGGCATCAATTTCATCGACTCTGCCGACGCCTACAACAAGGGCAATTCCGAGCAGGTGGTCGGCCGCGCCATTTCAAACAGTCGGCCGGGCTGGATCCTCGCCACCAAGCTCGCCAACCCGATGGGCAATGATCCCAACCGCGGCGGGCTGTCGCGGCGCTGGGTGTTGCAAGCCTGCGACGAGAGCCTGAAGCGGTTGGGCACCGACTACATCGACGTCTATTTTCTGCACAAGGAAGACCATACGACGCCGCTGGAAGAGACAGTGCGCGCGATGGCGGAGCTGATCCGTGCCGGCAAGGTGCGTTATTTCGGCGTCTCGAATTATCGCGCCTGGCGCGTCGCCGAGATCTGCAACATCTGCGACCGGCTCGGCATCGACCGCCCGGTGGCGAGCCAGCCCTATTACAATGCGATGAACCGCATGCCCGAGGTCGAGCACTTTCCGGCCTGCGGTTATTATGGCCTCGGCATCGTGTCCTATAGCCCGCTGGCGCGCGGCGTCTTGACCGGCAAATACGCCCCCGATGCGGCACCGGACAAGGAGACGCGCGCGGGCCGCAACGACACCCGCATGATGCAGACGGAATGGCGGCCGGAGTCGCTCAGGCTGGCGCAGCAGATTAAGCAACACGCCGAGAGCAAGGGCATCACCGCCGGCCAGTTTGCGCTGTCATGGGTGCTGAACTCGTCGTTCGTCAGCTCCGTTATCGCCGGACCGCGCACCGAAGCGCATTGGGACGACTATGTCCGCGCGCTCGACTATCGCTTCACCGCCGGGGACGAGGCGCTGGTCGACCGTCTCGTCGTGTCAGGCCATCCCTCGACACCCGGCTTCAACGATCCGGCCTATCCGATCGAGGGACGGCGGGCGAGGACGGGGTAGCGGACGCGAAACCGGAGTACGTCCTCACTCGAACCGTAATGTCAGCCGGGAGTTGACGTCCCGGCAGGACCTGAAATAGAGTTGAACGACATCCCCATCCTTGTTCAGCATCGAAGGCCACGGCGCCGCGCAACCGAAAAACTCGCGGCCATCGGCTGCATACATTCCGATCCCGCGCATCTCTTCGATGTCCCAACGCACGATTCGATAGAGCGGGCTTGTTGACACCGCCTGACTGGTGCCGTGGGCCGGAATTTGCAGTGTGATGGTTCGTTGCGGGGCTATGCGCTGTTGCAGGACGGTCAGGACCGCATCCAAGGAAAAAGTGTCCGACCCGCTCTGCAATTTCACCTGCTCGATGACCCACCAACCGATTCCTACTGCGAAGAAGCTCCCCACAAAGACTGCGACCATCCGGTCACGGGACCCGGCAACCATGTAGTAGAGCCCGAATCCCATGACGCCGATGAGTATCGCCACGACAGCGCAAAATGCAGCCAGACGCAGGTCGCCATCAGCAACGCTGATACCAAACTGAACGACGGAAAGCAGGACCTTGGCCAGGCCGGTGCGTCGGCGAAAGGGGGTTCGAACTCCCAAAGCTCCCGTTATCGCAAGAAAGAGCACGACGACCACGATGTAAACCACCGCCTCTTGCGCGGAAATCCAGTGATTGATCGCGAGCTTGAATGCGTTCGTGCCCGCCGAAACAAGCAACAGGAAATCTACCCACATCGTGCAATCCCCCGGCAATATAACCCATGGTAGCAATTGCGATCGGGTTTGCAATCGCTGGTAAAAGTCGCCAAGCTCATTCAATTCCATGACAAGAGCAGCCCAATGACCTGCTCCGATCGCTACGGCCTCCGACTCTCCACCGCCTCCCCCGAGGCTGCCTCCGACTATTGCGACGGCATCGACCTGATGCTTGCGGCATGGACGGGCGCCACCGAAGCGTTCGAGCGCGCGATCGCGGCCGATCCGGACTTTGCGCTGCCGGTCATCGCGCGGGCGCGCATGCATACGCTCTACCAGCAGGGCGACGTGGCGCGGAAGCTGGCGGCAACCGCGCGCGAGCTTGTCGCAAAGCGCGGCACCGAGCGCGAGAAGAGCCATGTCGAGACGCTGGCGCTCGCGATCGAAGGCAATCTGCCGGCGGCGCTGGCTTCGACGCTAAAACATCTGGAAAGCTGGCCGCGCGATGCCGCCGTGTTCTCGCTGCCGCTCGGCGCCTTCGGCCTGTACGCGTTTTCCGGCATGGCCGATCACGACCAGGCGCGGCAGGATCTGTGCGCCCGCTACGCCGCCCATTACGGCGAAGACTGGTGGTTCCTCACCAATTACGGCTGGGCGATGACGGAGAACGGCGAGGTCGCAAAAGGCCGCGCCATGACCGAGCGCGCCTTCGCGCTCCACCGCAACAACGCGCATTGCGCGCACGCGCTGCTGCACGCGATGTTCGAGGACGGGTCTGTCGAGGACGCCGACGCGCTGGTCGAGCAATGGATCGGCGGCTACGACCGCACCGGCCTGCTGCACCCTCATATCCGCTGGCACCAGGCGCTCGGCGCGCTCGACAACGGCGATATCGACAAGGTGCTGGCGATCTATACGGACGTGCTGCATCCCTCCATCAGTGCGGCGCCGCCATTGAACGTGATGTCGGACTGCGCCTCGCTGTTGTGGCGGCTCACCGCCCACGGCCACGCCGTGCCGCGGCAACTCTGGGACGACGCGGATGCCTATGCTCGCCGCTATTTTCCGAAGATGAGCCTGCCCTTTGTCGAGATCCATATGGCGCTGCTGGCGGCCGCCACCGGCAACCGGGCCGCGCTCGACGAGCGGCTCGCCGCCATTGAGCGGCGGCTGTCCGACGGCAAATTGCCGGCCGGTCCGGCGGTGCCGCAAATGTGCCGCGCGCTGAACGCCTTCGCCGGCGAGGACTACGCTTCCTGTGCCGCGCTGCTGGAAGGCGTGCTGCACGAGGTCGTCCGCATCGGCGGCAGCCATGCCCAGCGCGAGATCATCGAGGACACCTTCATCGTCGCGCTGATCCGCTCCGGCGAGCTTGCGCGGGCGCGCGCGCTGCTCGACACACGGCTGCACCGCCGCCCCTCGCCGCGCGACACGCGCTGGCGGGCGGCTGCCGCCTAAGTTCCGGCCACGAAAAAGCCAGGGCGTTCGGTGCAAATCGACCCGGCTCGAAACCGTGCTATGAAAGTACGGAGAAGATTCGAAAGGGTGGATGGGCATGCGCCGGGGACGGCTCGCCTGCGTGATAGGACATCCTGGGCGCGCGCTCGGTTTGGCCTGCAGCCTGCTGTTGGCAGCGCCCGCTTGCGCCGAAGAAGCGCCCCGGCCCGACGTCGATCTCTATGCGCTGATGACCGGCAAGTGCAGCCGGCTTACGGTCGCGGGCCGCGATTTCGGCTGCAAGATCGTCGCCTATTTCCACAGCGAGAAGGGCCGCGCCAATTTCACCGTCGCGCTCGACGATCCCGCCGACGACAGCCATGTCATCTCCTTCTCCGGCGAATACGGCCGCAGGACACAGGAGAATCTCTACGTGCTCGCGGTCGACCGCATGCTGCTGTCCAACAAGGACCGCCCGAAGTCCGACGGCCTGCCGATCCCAGCAGAGCAAGCCTCCGACGGCGTCTGCCGGCAGCTCGGCAATTTCGCCGCCCGCGAAGTGTCCAACGTCACCTGCTCGGCGACAGACAAGAGCGGCAGGAAATACGAGCTGACGTTCGAGTCCGACGGCGCGCCCATTACCTTGCGGCGGATACGGCCATCGGCGCCGACCATCCGGCTGCAGGATCCATACCGGTAGCGCGAGTTAGGGCTTCCGCGCATCTTCGACGAACTCGCAGAGCGCGGTCCGCACATTCGCCACCACTTCATCCCATTGCCGCGCGGCGGATTGCCGGAACAGGCGCGCGGTCGGATACCACGGCGAATCGTCGCGGCCGGTCAGCCAGCGCCAATCGGCAACATAGGGCAGCAGCACCCAAAGCGGCTTGCCGAGGCTGCCTGCCAGATGCGCGACGCTGGTGTCGACGGAGATCAAGAGATCGAGTGAACGCATCAGCGAGGTGGTGTCGGCAAAGCTCGCAAGCTCGCCCTCCGCGTCGCGAATGTCGCGGCGTCCCGCGAGCAGCGCACGGTCGCGCGCGCGCCTTTTTGCAGGCTGACGAACTGCGCGCCGACGTCGAACAGCGGCAGAAACTTTCCCAGCGGCACCGAGCGGTTGTGGTCGTTGAGATGGTTGGGATTGCCCGACCAGACGAGGCCGATGCGCGGCGAGACGCGTGCGCCGAGCCAATCCGACTGCCTTGCTGCCGCTGGTCATGCGCCGGCGTTAGCTGATTCCTCCCTGTCCAAGAAGAACGTGCAGAGCCTGCGCCTGCGGCAGACCTGCGGCCTGAAACTTGATATCGTCGCCTGCATATCGTTGGCTGCGGCATCTGCCGTGGCGCACCCTCAACGAGGTCGAATGATTTCGGGTCTTGCAAGGCGGCGATTTCTGTCCGCACTCGGCATTTTGGTCGCTTGGCCGTTGGCGGCGCGTGCACAGACCGACAAGCTCCGCCGCGTCGGCGTGCTGGCGACGGGCTTTCGGCAAGGCGACCCCGAAGGAGAGGCGCGCGTCGCCGCGTTCCGCGACACGCTCGACAAGCTTGGCTGGAGCGAGGGCCGCAACGTCCGCATCGAGGTGCGCTGGCCGAACACCGAGATCGACCGGATCGGCGCGGAAGTGGCTACGCTGGTCGGGTCCGGACCTGATGTCCTCATGATCAGCGGCAATGTGGCGCTGGCCGCCGGGATCAAGCTGGACAAGCGCGTACCGACCGTCTTCGTCCAGATCTCCGATCCCCTGGGAAGCGGATTCGTCAGCAGTCTTGCGCACCCGGACGGCAACATCACCGGCTTTCAGAATTTCGAGCCTGCGGTCGGCGGCAAGTGGCTCGGCCTGCTGAAGGAGGTTGCGCCCGCGATCACGCGGGCCGGGGTGATCATGCACCTCGACACGGCGGTACAATCCGAGTTCTTGCGCGCCATTGAAACTGTCGCGCCGTCACTCGGCCTTGAGGTCTCCGCCATCAGCGTCCGGGAGAGCGATGACATCGTGCGTGGGATCGCCGGATTTGCTGCCGCGCCGAACGGCGGCCTGATTTTTCTGCCGCATCCGCGCATCATCGACCGTCGAGTCCCGCTCATCGAACAAGCCGCGCGACTTCACCTGCCGGCGATCTACCCGTTCCGGTATCTCGCGATCGATGGCGGGCTGATGTCTTACGGCTTCGACCAGGTCGAGCAATGGCGCGGCGCGGCCACCTATGTCGACCGCATCCTGCGCGGCGCGAAACCTGGCGACCTCCCGGTACAGGCGCCGACCAGGTACGATCTCGTCCTCAACCTGAAGACCGCCAAGGCGCTGGGTCTTGCGATTTCGCCGTCGCTGCTGGCGACAGCGGTCGAGGTGATCGAATAAACGCGAGTCCGCCGACGCGGGTGCCCGCGCGGCTCGCCCGCCGCCTCGGACATCGCCTGTTTCAGCCGGCGCTCGGCACGGCAAGGCGCGACTATGGGCGGGGTTGTAATCCGGTTCCGGACTAGCCACCTTGAGGACTCGCGCAGCCGGCCGCGCCAGAGCGCAAATCCGTGCACCGAGAACCGATCGATCCCAATGATTGAATTTCCAAATCATAGCCGTTCATACGACCACACCCGGCACGCCGTGCGGTTTTGGGGACATGACAGCGCGATCGAGGCATCGTTTTTCATAAGCGAGGGCGCGTTGAAGCAAATTCAACCGGATGCTCATTCCGATGAGTCCGGTCTCTTGAACGCGTTCGATTGCAATCGTGACTTGATATGTGCCGCCGCCGCCAAAATGTACGTCCGCGGCAGCAGGGGATCTTACGATCTGGTCGCCTCGAATTTCTGAGACGATCTACCCTTAGCCCGGAGCAATCGGCGAACTCGTGCCGTCGGTACCGCGACGACGAACGGTCACCACGCGCTCGGCTCTTCCTATCTTGACGGCTGCGATCGCCTGCATCGGGTTGAGGCCGGAAATGGTGCGATAAATCTGACATTGCTGCGCGTCGTGCTCGAGATAGGCGTCATTCTCCGCCCATCTTTGCGCCGCCATGGACGACCCGAACGCCTTGTAGACCGGCACCGCGGTCAGTGTCTCGACGACAAACATGGAAGGCTCTCCAGAAAGACTTTGCGGGACGTCAACGATTGAATACCAGGTTTGGCGCCATGGTCGCGGAGTTGTCGTCGGCGCGATTGAACAGCACAAAACAGCCGAGCAGGATGGCCGCCAACAGGCAGTATCCCAGCCAGGAAGGCCGCCCGGACCAGCGAATGTTCATTTTTGTCTGCGTCCCCATCCCGCCGAGCCGGCCGTTCAGCTTTTTGTGGCTGTCTTTGCGAGTTCGGTTTCCACGCCGGCGGCGCAGGCCTTGGCGAACGAATAGTCCATGTTGGTGGCGGCAACCGTTTTCACGTATTCGCCGACCACGGTGTCCTTTGAATAGGAGCTGGCCGCCTTGAACTTGGCGACGGCGCCGTCGGCAGCCGTGAACTGCGCGACACACATCGGGACCAGGACGGACATCCGGCCGCTGTTCTCCGCCGTTGCGCTCATGCCTCTCGCAGTATCGCCGGTGACCCAACCGCCCCAGATGAATCCGATCGCGATCGCCGCAACGGCGCCGAACGCGATTCCCTGGAAGAAGCGCTTGCGCGCATCGCCTTGCAGGATTGCCGGCATGTTCATGGTGGTCTCCATTGTTTGCGCACGCGAGCGCGTCCGCAGCGCCGCCGATGCCGCCTGCATCCGCGTCTGGCAAAATTGCCTAACCTTGAGAGATTGCGCTTTCCGGTGGCGCTCCCGCTGCTGCCATGACGAGCAGCTTCGCGAAAAGCTAGGAGGTGACCGCTGCCACCTGATCGCCGGACGGTAGACTGTTGCCCCGATGCTGTACAGCGCATTCGTGGTCTCTCATCCGAAGGTTAGGCGCCATCGTCACTGAGCGTTCGGCCCGGCGCCCCGCGTTGGCGCGAGGCCTTGCGATGTCGCCGTCGCTTTTGGCGACGGCCGCGGAGGTGATCGAATAGGCCCGATCGCCAGCCGAGACTTGCAACCGGCCATGGCAATGCGCTGGTCTGCACCTATTTTCCGCGAGAGCTCCAATTCTGTTGCCGTAAAGACACCCCCGACACGCAGGGAACCGCTAGCCTTTGATCGGGAATGGGCTGTTGGTTTGGGCGTGGGGCGCATGCGTGGGATGAAAGTCCTGCTGTTGGCGGGAGCGACGTTTGGTCTGTCGGGCGCAGCGTTCGCCGCCGACATGCCGGTGGAGGCGCCGGCGATTCCGCAAGCCATGTACAACTGGAGCGGCTTCTACGCCGGCGTGAATGCCGGCTATGGCGGCGGTTACAAGGACTGGAGCGGGATCAACTATCCCGCCAGCGGGGCGCTCGCCGGGGTGACGGTCGGCGCCAACCAGCAGGTCGGCAATCTGGTGTTCGGCTTCGAGGGCGACATCGCCTGGTCGGGCATGAGAGGCTCCGTCAACGAATTCGTCCTGGTCCCGTTCTCAACCTCGCCGGAAACCCAGACGCGGACCAGCAAGATCGAGGCGATCGCCACCGTCGCCGGCCGTCTCGGCATCGCCGTCGATCGTTTGTTCGTCTACGGCAAAGGCGGCCTTGCATGGGCGCAAGAGGCCCACACGGCAAGCCAGATCGACACCGTTTTGGTGGTGCCGCCCCGCTCGCAAACCGTGACGCTCGCGGGCAACGAAACCAGAATGGGGCCGATGTTCGGCGTCGGCGCCGAATACGCCTTGCTCGGCAACTGGTCGGTCAAGGCCGAATACAACTATTTCGATTTTACGAGTTTGAACAATACCGTGGACATGAGGGGCACGATCACGAGCTTCGTGGGAGTAACCACCAACACGCGTCAGCTGATGCACGTCGACGAACGGCTTCACATCGCCAAGGTCGGCCTGAATTACAATTTCGGCCCCCACCGGCAACCCGACATCGCGCCGGTCAGGACCTCGCGAAGCTATGACTGGACCGGGTTCTATATCGGCGGCGAAGGGGCCGATGGCCGGCAACCCGTGAGGTGGATCGGATTTGCGCCGTTCGATCACTACACCGCCACGGGCTCGCTCGGCGGTGTAGTGGCCGGCGCCAGGGTGCAGCCGTCACTGTTCGTGGCCGGTGTCGAAGCGGAGTGGATGGGCGGCAAGCTGACCGGCGGAAGGTCCGACGTGACCTTCGTCAGTCCATTTCTCACGGGCACGCAGACCCTCGCGAGCCGTTTCGATCAGATCGCGATGGCGACCGCGCAAGTCGGTTTGCCCGTGCTCGACCGCTTGCTGGTCTACGGCAAGGCCGGCGCCGCTTTGGCCCACGGCACGCACACCGACAATGACTTCATCCTCGGCAGCCCGGCCGTCACGAATTCGATCTTCCTGAACCAGGGCGGTGTCTGGCACACCGGCGCTGTGCTCGGAGCCGGCGCCGAATACGCGTTCTTCGGCAACTGGTCCGCGAAGCTGGAATACAACTGGATCCACTTCTACGATCAGCAGGTCTACCTGCCGGGCACGTTCACGGAGATCTTGCCGGCCCGCGGGGCGGCAACGGGGACCCTGCCGACCTCTGCCACGCTGGGCACTTCGCTGCAGCTGGTCAAGCTCGGCATCAACTATCGCTTTGGGCCTGACGTGATCAGGGCGAAGTTCTGAGGCGGCTTCGCACGCATCACCTCACGCGAATTGCGCGATGCCGTGGCCGACGGACCAGTTCTCCTTCGGAGCGTTGAGAACCTGCACGAACACGTCCTCGGGGCGGATGCCGGGGTTTTCGCCGAGCATCTCGGCGATCCGCTTGAACAGAGCTCTCTTCTGGTCGGCGGTGCGGCTGTCGAACACCGTGATCTGGATGTAGACGACATCCTGGGTGCGGGCGACGCCATAGCCGGAGCCATAGCGGAAATTCGAAGCGTCATGCTCGGTGATGGTCATGAACTGATCGTCTTCCGGCACGTTCAGCGTCTCGCGCATCGCGCGATAGAGGCCGTCGAAGATGGCCTGCCGGTAGGCGGCGGGCTTGCCAATGCGCAGCGAGATGTGAAGCAGCGGCATGCGGACCTCCTGACCCGGCTCATTGATTTTTGACGTGGCGTTAAAAATACATTCCATTGTTATTGACGCAGTGTCAAATATTTTCGTAAACCCTCATGGTCAGGAGCGCGAAAGCGCGTCTCCGGACGATGCTATGCATCGCCGGGAGAACCATGAGGCCGCGCCCCGGCCTCATCCTTCGAGACGCCCGCAAGAGCGGGCTCCTCAGGATGAGGGAATAGAGGAGAGAAGCGTGAGGCCGCGCGAATTCGACCACGACGAGGTGCTGCGCATCGCGTTCGACCAGTTCTGGCGCAAGGGCGTGCGCGGCACCTCGCTCGCCGACGTCGCGCGCGACGCCGGCGTGCAGCGCGGCAGCCTCTACAACGCGTTCGGCAGCAAGGAAGCGCTGTTTCTCGTCGCCTACGAACGTTACGCGGACGAATATCTGAAATCGGTTGAGAAGGCGCTGGGCGTGGGCAGCTTGCGCAAGCGCCTCACGGCGTTCTTCGACATGACCATCAGGAACATGTGCGCAGGCTCGCCGTCGCGGGGATGTCCGACCACGCGGGGATTGATGGAGCTGGGCTCGACTGAGGGCGAAGGGCTGGACGAGAGCGCGCGCCAGGCGTTCGCGGATCTGATCAACCGCATCACTGCGCTCGTTCAGGAGGCGTTGTCGGAGGGCACCACGCGCGGCGAGTTCAAGGGCAACGCCGAGGCCGCCGCTCTCCACATCGTCACGGTGACGCGCGGCCTCGCCGTGCTGGAGCGCGCGTTTGGTGATGAGGGGCGGTTGAGGAAAATTGCGAAGGCGACGATCGAGATGGTGCTGGGCAGGCCAGCTCGCAGCTAACCGCGCCGGGTCAGCGACACATCGGGTTAACGGTTCGCCGAAAGCGCCGCTCTACTTTTCGCCGGGGCAGATCTCGACGGCGCATTGGGAATTGGCACAGGTCCAATGCGCACAACGGCTGATCCCATCGCCACAGACCTTGCAGAGCCGCGGCAACGGTCCCCTGCAATCGCTGGCCTTCATGCAGGCCTGCGGTTTCGACTCCGCCTGCGCGCTCGACGGGATGCCCGCGGCAGCAATTGCAATGACGGCCGCGGAGAAAAACAAAAGAAGCCGACGTCTCATATCTGCCTCCCGAAACCTGTCGCCCCACGCCGGATATCCACTATCGGCGTTGCACTTTTAACAAAGTGCGCGACCTGGATCAATCCATGGTTGTATGAACGGCCGCAATCTTCTTCCTTTAAACCTTCCCGTCGGCAACCGTCTGTCAGACGAAAGATCGCAGAATCTCAGTCGACGTCCGCGCGGCCGAGCACGTCGTCGATGCGGTGTAGCAAGTCATCGCGGAGTTCGCCGGCGCGCCTCACACAGGTGCGGTGTTCGGCGACGAGCGCGGCGATGTCGCGTTCTTCACCGGCGCGGTCCGCCTTCGCCAGCCTGGCGTTTGCCCTTCGGCTTTCCGCATCGTAGCGACGGTGGTCGAGCAGGCTGATCGCCTGTTCGAGGTCATGCAGGGCGGCAAGCACGGTCACGTCGCCGTCGCCCGGGACCTGCATGATAGTGTCGCGCAAGACATAGCGCGCCATGGTGTGGTTGCAGCCGAGGTTTGTGGCGCGCTCGGCGTCCGGACAAAGGCCAGTCCGCGCAAAGCCGGACGGGCTGCGCGCGCTTAGCATCGGATCGCCGTCGGGACCGTCCGGAATGCTCTCGTGCGCCATGCCGCACGGTCCGCCCCGCAGCGCCTCGACTTGCTCGTTCGAGCGGCATCGATGGAACGACTCCGTCGCAGCCTCAAACTTGAATGGTGCCCAGGGGCGGCAGATTCTACTACGTCTAAGCCCTTGATAGGACGTGATTTCCGCACACTCGCACTCTCACACGCGCGAGATGCAGCGAAGCGCTATGATATACCGTTGCGTCAACGAGTCGATTGGAGATGAACGTGATTGATTGGGCACTCGCACTCTCTACGGCTTCACAAGCGTTCAGGTTCGCCAATGATTTGCGATCTATCGACAAGGAAATGGGTCAGGCCGAACTGAAACTGAAGGTCGCCGATCTCACAGGCACGTTGGCCGACCTAAAAGTGATACTCACGGAAGCACGGGATGAAGCCGCAGAAAAAGACGCGGAGATAGCGAGACTGAAGAAGTTGCAACGTCGTGTGGAGGAGGAGACCATCGAGTTGTACGGCTATAGATACCGCAAGCGCAAAGATGGAAAACAGGGAGGAGCTGGCAATCCGATGTGCGACGTCTGTTTCCAGAAAGATGGCTTGCTTATCGAAACGGCTCAAGTTGCTGGAAAGGGCATCCAGGCTCTTAAGTGCCCTAACTGCAAAGCAGAGTACGCGCACCTCCACACGTACACTGATTGATTTAGCATACTCAAAAGGAGGATATGCATGAGAAAATACGAAAGACTGACGGATTCTCAGATCAGAAATCAAATCGTCGCAAACGGAAAACACGTCATAGCATTGCACAAATACACAATCTTTCTCAACTCGGGTCGCGGTTTGCCGAAAAACGCAACCGCACGCGACCAACTAAAGAAAAGCAACGAGAAGCAAATATTATTGCTTGAGCGGATGAATGTGGAACTGAAGAAAGAGCAATCTATCCGAATGTCAGAATGAGCCGACCCACAATTTGAATTCCTAAGGCGAGTGTGTATTTTGAGCTTATAACGAGCGCGAGCGCACATGTGCGTTCGATTTTTAACGATGGCAGGAATTGCGACAACATGAGAAACGACACGGGTGTTTGAGCATGGCCCCCTTTGATAGTGCACAGCTGGTTGCATTGGTGGATGACGCGAACGAAACTCTGGAGATTGAGTATAAAGAGTGGCTTGATCTTTCCGATCCGGAGACGCGGGCTGATTTGGCCCGACATATTGCAGCCCTAGCTAATTTTGGAGGCGGGAACATCGTATTCGGATTTACCGACGCGATGCAATTCGCGGGTAGGAACCCATTTCCATTGCCCGCATGTGATCGCGACCTCGTCGCGTCCATCGTCAAGAAATATCTTGAGCCGACATTTCAATGCGACGTTCGCGAAGTCCGCTCGTCAGTCGGCAACATACATCCGGTCATTATAGTTCCGCCTCATGGCGCCGCGCCAATTTGCGCAAAGGCAGACGGACCGTTGGTGAACGGGAAAGTAAGAGGGATTGTGCAGGGGATGCACTACACTAGAAAGCCGGGTCCCGCGAGTGAGCGTATTCAAACTTCTGCTGAGTGGGCACCGATCATTCGCCGATGTGCGATGCACGATCGCGCTGCGATCTTTGGCGCTTTGGATGCCGCCCTCCGGGGAACTGCACCGGTCTCACCGAGCATTTCTGATGCACTCAAGCAATGGCACGACGCAGCGCACGCAGCATTTCTAAAGGACGCCGGCACATCCGACCGCGCCAAATGGAATTGGCAGGCGAGTTATTCAATCGAATGCAGCGACGGGCAAGTCTTGGAAATGGCCTCCATGCTGGAAATTTTGCGGCAAGCTCATCGCGAAGTGTTCGATACCGTCGACAGCGGATGGAATATGCTTGATCCACAGGGCGTAATCGACGTCAGGCCGACTTTCCAAACTGACGCTAGGGCCGGCTTGGGTGATGCTGACTTTTTGGAGTTTTCTGCCTTGCGCAGTAAGATCGGTGTCAGCATTGCCGACCTCTGGCGCGTTTCTCCGGACGGCAAAGTCACCGTGGTTCGGGACTACTGGGAGGACACATTTGTGGGGGGCGGCATGAAACCCGGCACCTTCGTCAGCCCGAACTGGATGGTTAGATCACTAGCCGAAGTTGTACGCCACGCGAGGGCCTTAACGGAGCGTTTCGAAAATCCGGCGTCAGTTTCTTTTCGTTGCGAATGGTTTGGCCTGCAAGGTCGGATTCTGCACTCTCCTAACGCTTTGTGGTCTGTGCGGTGGCGCGAAGGTGCGAATAGTGATCGCAGGGTTTCCGAATGCAATTTCCCAGTGACGATGCTCGACAACGGCCTGCCAGAGATTGTTTCAAAATTGATCGCACCGCTATTGCGCGCATTCACAACAGATCAGCTTATTGATGCCACTTGGGTCAATGGGCAACGGAAAACGTGGTTGCGAGGCTAAATCGTTTCTCCGCCGGTGCCGCTCGCGGGCGGAACGCATAAGCTGATAGACATTTATTCTCTCACGCACCCAACTTTGGGCTAGCGCGTCCGCGGCGGATTTAGGGATAATGGATGGTGCCCAGGGGCGGAATCGAACCACCGACACTGCGATTTTCAGTCGCATGCTCTACCAACTGAGCTACCTGGGCGTGCCACGGAAGGCCTGATAAAGGCCCAGCGAGCCGGCGGTTTATAGTGGGATGGGGCTGCCCTGTCCACCACGCTTCGCCTACGGCTACGCGTGGCGCAGCCCGCGTTAGCCGGAGGCTAAGCGTGCCCGGCGTAGCCCGCAGGGCGAAGCGGGGCCGGCGCCGCATGCCGTTGAAAGATAACAACTATTTTATAGGTTCCTAATTCTCCACCCTGATCTGCGCGTCCTTGATCACCGGCCCCCATTTGTCGGTCTCCGACTTCAGGAACGCGGCGAGCTCGTCTTGCGTCGAGCCCTTCGGCACCGCGCCGAGGTCCTCGAAGCGCGTCTTCACCGCCGGAGTGAGCAGTGCTGCGTTGGTGTCGGCGTTGATCTTCGCGACGATCTCCTTCGGCGTCTTCACGGGTGCGAAGAAGCCGAACCACGACACCACGTCGAAACCCGGCACGGTCTCGGCGATCGCCGGCACGTCGGAGACGATGGAGACGCGGTCCCTGGTCGTCACCGCGATGCCGCGCACGCTGCCGCTCCTGACATGCGAGATGATCGAGGGCATGTTGTCGAAGATGACGTCGACGCGGCCCGGGATCAGATCGTTGATCGCGGGCGCGCCGCCGCGATAGGGGATGTGGGTCATTTCCACCTTCGCCATCCGCTTGAACAGCTCGCCCGACAGATGCAGCGTGGTGCCGTTGCCTGACGAGGCGAAGGTGACCTTGCCTTTATTGGCGTTGCAGAAATCGATGAACTCCTTCACCGATTTCGCCGGCGAGGTGTTCGGCACGCACATCATGTTGGGCTGGGTGATCAGCATCGTCACCGGCGCGAAGTCGCCCACGGGATCGTAGCTCAGCGACGGATACAGAAACTGGTTGGTCGCCATGCCCGGGCCGGAGATCAGGATGGTGTAGCCGTCGGAATCGCCATGCGCGACCATGTCGGCGGCGATGTTGCCGCCGGCGCCGCCCTTGTTCTCGATCACCACCGACTGGCCCCAGATCTCCTGCAGGCGGTTGCCGACCAGGCGCGCGGTGATGTCCGTCGAGCCGCCCGGCGTGAACGGCACCACGATGCGCACGGGTTTTGTCGGGTAGTCGGCGGCAGACGCGCGCGACGGCAAAATGGCCGGCGCGGCGAGCGCGGCGGTGACGGTGAGGAATCGGCGGCGATTGAGCATGGACGAAACTCCCTACGCGCATGATCGGAAAAGTGTGCAGCGGTTTTCCGAAAAGATCATGCGCAAAAAAATAGATCGCCCGATTTGCTCAGGTCGTATCATTGCAAGTGAGTTTGCGGAGATGCGCGGCCGAAATCAATGCGACGAATGGTGCGCGCGGGGTGGTGTTCTCCCTCTCCCCGTCCTTACGGGGAGAGGGTTGGGGTGAGGGGCTTCATCCACGCGCACTGCGAGACGTGCTTGCGGAGACTCCCCCTCACCCGGATCGCATTGCGCTTCGCTGCATGCGATCCGACCTCTCCCCGCGCGCGGGGAGAGGTAAAGACGGCGCAACGCCGCTACTTCTGCTCTTCCTCGTCGTTCTCCGAACCCGGAACGACATAGCGCCCCGACAGCCAGCGGTGCAGGTCGACGTCGCGGCAGCGCGGCGAGCAGAACGGCCGCGTCTTCTCCGACGCCGGCTTGCCGCAGGTCGGGCAGCGCCCTGCCGTCGGCGTGGGCTTATCCTCCGCCGGCATTGAGCCAGCCGAAGCGGATCGGAAAGCCCTCGCCGCCGAGCAGGGTCGCGCTCTCGTAAAGCGGCAAGCCCACCACATTGGTGTAGGAGCCGACCATCTTCACCACGAACGAGCCGGCGATGCCCTGCACGGCATAGCCGCCGGCCTTGCCGCGCCATTCGCCGGAGCCGATATAGGCCTGGATGTCGTCGTCGGAGAGCCGCTTGAAGCGCACGCGGGTCTCGATCAGGCGCTGGCGGAAAGCTTCCTTCGGCGTCACCACGCAGATCGCGGTGTAGACGCGATGGTTGCGGCCCGACAGCAGCCGCAGGCATTGCGAGGCTTCGTCGACCAGATTGGCCTTGGGCAGGATGCGGCGGCCGACCGCCACCACCGTGTCGGCGGCAAGGATGTAAGCGCCGCGCAACTCGTCATCGAGCTGCACCGATTTCAGCGCGGCGTCGGCCTTGGCCCGCGCCAGGCGGTTGGCGCATGCGCGTGGCAACTCACCCCTTCGGGGAGTTTCGTCGACGTCTGCGGGGCGCAACGCATCGGGCTCGATGCCGGCCTGATTGAGCAGCGCCAGTCGCCGCGGCGATCCGGAAGCAAGTACGAATTTGGGGCGGCCCAGCATGCTGTGTTTTCGGGGGGAGATTCGGAGGAAATTTGCGCGGAAACTATCGGAAGGGATGGGCTTTCACAACCTTAGAACTGGCTGTCGCCCCGGCGAAAGCAGGGGCCCATACCGCGTGATTTCGCGATTTTGGGAAGTGGTAGTGCCGCCGATCTGAAGTCCCTGACTCACTCGCGGCAAATCGGCTTCAGGGACTTCAGATCGAAAGCGGCACTAAAATCATGGATTTGCTAGTGCCCATAACTTTCCGAAGTCCACAAAGAGGTGTTGCGGCGATGGAGCGCGGACTTCGGAAAGTGGGCACTAGTGGCAATATTTTGTTTCCATGACAAAGGCCGGTGGTTATAGGTCCCCGCTCCCGTGCGCAATTGCGCACTAGGCGGGGACGACGCCGAGTGAGATTCACCCGCTCGCGGCGCCGACCCTGGCAAAGCGGCGGCGGATGCGCAGCAACAGCTGGTCGCAGACCTCGCGATAGGCGTCGAGCTTCTGCTCGCGGTTGCCGTCGCCAACCGAAGGATCGTGCGTCGGCCAGTATTCGACGTCCGCGGCCAGCGTCCGCGTCAGCTCGAGCGCCTTGTGATGCGCCTCCGGCGACAGCGTGATGATCAGATCGAAATTCAGCCCCTCCCAGTCCTCCAGCTCCTCGAACGTTGTCGGCTTGTGGCCGGAAAGGTCCTGGCCGAGTTCGGCCATGACGCTGACCACGAACGGATCGAGCTCGCCTTTCCGCACGCCCGCCGATTTGACATAGAGCTGCGGAAACATCTGCTGCAGAAGACTCGCCGCCATCGGCGAGCGCACCGCGTTGAGGCCGCAGGCGAACAACACGGCCTGCGGGTTGCGCGCACGCGGGGCCGCGACCATGCGCGGTCAGCCTTTCCAATGAAGAACAGTAATCAGCGTGAACAGGCGCCGCGCGGTCTCGAAATCGAGCTTCACCTTGCCCTTCAGCCGCTCCTGCAGCGTGCGTGAGCCCTCGTCATGGATGCCGCGGCGGCCCATGTCGATCGCCTCGATCTTGTCGGGAGTCGCAGTGCGGATCGCCTGATAGTAGCTGTCGCAGATCATGAAATAGTCTTTGACGATGCGGCGGAACGGCGTCAGCGACAGCAGGTGCGCGACCACGGGCGTGCCGCTCTCGCTGCGGATGTCGAACATCAGCCGGTTGCCGGTGATGCCGATATGCAGCGCGAACGGCCCCTTGCCATCGTGGCCATCCGGAGCAAAGAGATTCTGCTCGATCAAATCGTAGATCGCGATCGCCCGCTCATGCTCGATGTCGGGACCGGAACGGCCGATCAACTCCTCGTCCAGCGTCACCGCGACGATGCGATTGGTGGAGTCATCCTTGGGCGTCGGCTTGGTCATGTCAGGTTGAGGCGCAATCCCACCGATCGCGAATGGGCGTCGAGCCCCTCCGCCTTGCCGAGCGTCATGGCGGCCGGTCCGAGCGCACGCAACTGGTCCGGGCCGCATTTGAGGATCGACGTTCGCTTCATGAAGTCAAGCACGCCGAGGCCGGATGAGAACCGCGCCGAGCGCGCGGTCGGCAGCACGTGGTTGGAACCGCCGACATAATCGCCGATCGCCTCCGGCGTGTGGCTTCCTAAGAAAATCGCGCCGGCATTGCGGATTTTCTTCGAGAGGGCCTCCGCATCCGCGGTCATGATCTCCAGATGCTCGGCGGCGATGGCGTCCGCCAGCGGCACGGCGTCGTCGAGAGTCCTGACCAGGATGATCGCGCCGAAATCGGCCCACGAGGCGCCTGCGATCTTCGCCCGCGGCAATGTCTTGAGCTGCGCCTCGACCGCGCGCGCGACGTCGTCGGCGAGATCAGGCGAATTGGTGATCAGGATCGATTGCGCACTCGCGTCGTGCTCGGCCTGCGCCAAGAGGTCCGCAGCGATCCAGTCGGCATTGCCGGTCTCGTCGGCGATCACCAGCACCTCGGACGGACCGGCAATCATGTCGATGCCGACCTTGCCGAACACCAGCCGCTTGGCGGCGGCGACATAGGCGTTGCCGGGACCGACGATCTTGGCGACCGGAGCGATCGTCGCGGTGCCCCAGGCGAGCGCGGCAATCGCCTGCGCGCCGCCGACGCGGTAGATTTCGGAGACGCCGCCGAGTTGGGCCGCCGCCAGCACCAGCGGATTGAGCTTGCCGCCGGGCGCCGGGACCATCATGACGAGCCGCGACACGCCCGCGACCGTCGCCGGCACCGCGTTCATCAGCACCGACGACGGATAGGCCGCGGTGCCGCCGGGCACATAGAGCCCGACCGCCTCGACCGCGCTCCAGCGCCAGCCGAGCTCGACGCCATCCGCATCGGTGAAACGCTCGTCCTTCGGCAGCTGCCGCTTGTGGAAGGTCTCGATGCGGTCGCGCGCGAATTTCAGCGCGTCCAATGTCGCGGTATCGCAGGCCTTCGTCGCGGCATCGATCTCGGCCGCCGTGATGCGCAGGCTCTTCGCATCGAGTTCGAGGCGGTCGTATTTTTTGGTCGCCTCGATCAGTGCCGCGTCTCCGCGCCTGGCGACATCGTCGACAATGGCGCGCGCGGAAGCCTCGACGTCCGCGGAGACCTCGCGCTTGGCGGCGAGGAATTGCGCAAATCGCGCGTCGAAATCGGCGCTGGAGCGGTCGAGGCGAACGGGCATGGGGCTGTCGTGAAGCGGATTCGTTGGCTATTGCAATGGCGCGGGGGGCTCCCGTCGTCAACCCTACCGATCTTATCCCTCCCCCCGCGAAGCGGTGGGGAGGGTCGCCACGAGCGAAGCGAGTGGCGGGGTGGGGGGCGTTTCATTCGCACCATGCATGTGGAGTTACCCCCCACCCGCCTCGCTTTCGCTCGGCACCCTCCCCACCACTCGCTTCGCCCGTGGGGGGAGGGATAAGCGCCCTACCCCTCCCCGTCGACATCCGCTGCCAACTCCTCCGCCCCCAGATCGGTCAGCTCGCATTCCAGGCATTCGACGTCGAGCCGCAGCGCCGCGCCTTCCGCAAACAGCAGCAACGCGCTGCCGAAGGGCGCTTCGGCCTCGTGAAACTCGATGCCGACCAGGTCGAGCGCCTTGTCGGGAGCTTCCAGATCGATGTTGCGCGACTTGCAGGCCAGCACCCGGTCGAAACGCAGCGCCGCGATCAGGCGGCGCGGCTCGGCTTCTCCCGCCAGCGTCTGTTCCCAGTCCAGCCGGTTTATGCCGATCACCAGCCGCTTCTCGTGCTGCCGCCAGATGATGTCGGCGGTCTGGACGCGCGCGTCCTGCACATGCGCGGAAATGACGGCGAGGTCGTCGGCATCCAGCGCGATCAGCTTGAGCTGCGGCGACATCGGTTCCGCTCGTGTTGGCAAGTCGTCTCGTGGCGACGGGATGGGGACCGCAGTTAGCAGACTAGTGGTCCAATTCCAACATTCGCATCCCCATAGCAGCTGGCAGCTTTGCGAATGTTGGAATTAAAGGACCACTAGAAGATACTGATTCTAGTGGAGCTTTGGATTTGACGTTCGCATGCGAGTCCTCGGCGGGTGGATAGCGAACGTCAAATCCGCTCCACCAGGAGCCTAAAGCGAATTGATATCTTCGCTTTCCAAGATCGGCTTCGTGTAGCCGTCACGCGCGACCTTGATCATGGCGCGGCCCATCTGTTCCGTTGTGGTGACGTATTTCGGTGCGACCCGCGAGAGCCACGATAGCAGCGGCGCGGTCACGATGTAGATCGCCTGCACCCAGGCGGTCTTCGAGCGGACCCCGTGCAGCGGCTGGATTGCGCCGGGCCGGAACATGTAGGCTGCGCGAAACAGCTTGAGCAGGTCGTTCTCGGTCTTGCCCTTGACCCGCGCCCACATCACCCGCCCCTGCTCGGTAGAATCGGTCCCGGCGCCCGTGACATAGACGAACGTCATTTGCGGGTTGAGCCGCGCCAGCGTTTTCGCCGCAGCCAGCGTGATGTCATAGGTCAGATGCCGGTAACGCTCGGCGTCCATCCCGACCGAGGACACGCCGAGACAGAAGAAGCAGGCGTCGTATCCGGTGAGTCCAGGCTCGATATCGGAATAGTCGAGAAAATTGTCGCGGACGATCTCGGTGAGCTTGGCGTGTTGCTGACCGCTGGCGCTGCGGCCGACGCTCAGGACTTGCGCGACTTCGGGATCGCGCAGGCATTCGCGCAAGGTCCCCTGCCCGACCATGCCTGACGCGCCGAACAGGATGACTTTCATGCGAGGTGGAAACGCCGCCAGACGCGGACGATCATGACCACGAAGAACACCAGCACGATGCCCTGCACCACCGCAAAGGCCGGACCGGCGGGCGGATTACCGGGCGCGATTTCATGCAGCGGCGGGATCTTGAGGAAGCTCTGGATCACCAGCACGAACACGTTGAGATACAGCGAGACCAGCGCGGTCACCACGTAGATCCAGCGCCACGGGCCAGCGAGATGCATGGAATAGAGCGCGATGCAGGCAATCGCGAGCAGGATGCACGACAGGATTCCGATCAGGATCCCCGGCGTGACCCCGTTGAACGGAAACATGAAGCCGGTGACGCTGGTGAGAACGGTGAAGAGCAGGAAGATCGCGGTCAGACCGGCCGATCTCGTCGAGTTGACCATGCCGAACATCACGATGAGGCCCGCGACGATCGCGATCAGGCTGATGATGACATGAAGGATGGTGAAGGCAGACAGGCTCAGGCCAAGCATCATGATGAATCCCCCCGCTTCAGGCGCCGGCGGTCGATGCTACACCACCATCGGGCAACGAACCACATGTTGCATAGCAAGCGGCGACCGTCCTTATCTTTCAAAAACGCATGATGGCTCGACTGTCCCCTTCAAAGCGCCGGCTCGGCGGAGTCGCCGAGGAAGCCGTGCAGCGCCGCCACCACTTGCGCGCCCTCGCCGATCGCACCACCCACCCGCTTGACCGAGCCCGAGCGCACGTCGCCGACCGCGAATACGCCGGGCACCGAGGTCTCGAGCTGCGAGATCGGCCGGCCGAGGTTGAGGTCGGACTGCGCCCCGGTCACGACGAAGCCGCCGCGGTCGAGCGTCACGCCGCAGCCGTCGAGCCAGCCGGTCGCCGGGTCGGCGCCGACGAACAGGAACAGGTTGCGGATGTCGGCTGCGACTTCGTCCCCGCCGAGACGGCTGCGCCAACGCACGCGCTCGAGCGAGGCGCTCGGCATGCCTTCGAGACCGGTCACTTCGGTGTTGAAGATCAATTCGATATTCGGCGTCGCCTCGATGCGCTCGATCAGATAGCGCGACATGCTGGCGCCCAAGCCGCCGCCGCGGATGATCATCAACACTTTCCGCGCATGGCCCGAGAGAAACACCGCCGCCTGCCCTGCCGAGTTGCCGGCGCCGACCAGCGCGACGTCCTGCCCGGCGCAGAGCCGCGCTTCCACCGGCGAGGCCCAGTACCAGACGCCGCGGCCTTCGAACTTCTCGAGATTTTCGATGCCCGGGCGGCGGTAGCGCGCGCCGCTCGCAACTACCACCGCTCGCGCGCGAACCTCGTCGCCGCAATCGAGCGCCAGGCGGAAATTGCCGTCTTTGCGCGTACAATCGAGCGAGGCCGCGCTCATCGGGATCATGATCTCGGCGCCGAATTTTTGCGCCTGGCTGAAGGCGCGCCCGGCCAGCGCATGTCCGGAGATGCCGGTCGGGAAGCCGAGATAGTTTTCGATGCGGGCGCTGGCGCCGGCCTGTCCGCCGAACGCGCGCGCATCCATCACCACCACCGAAAGACCTTCGGAGGCCGCATAGACCGCGGTCGCCAGTCCCGCCGGCCCGCAGCCGACGATCGCGACGTCGTAGATCCGACTCTCGCGCGGACCGCCGACCATGCCCAGCGCACGCGCCACCTCGTTTTCACTCGGGTTGCGCAGCACGGTGCCGTCGACCGTCACCACCAGCGGCCAATCCGAGGGCGAGGGTGAATAGCGCGCGATGATCTCGGCGGCGTCGCCGTCGCGCTCGGGATCGAGCAGATGATGCGGAAAACTGTTGCGGCTGAGAAAATTCTGCAAGCCCGCCACGCTTGCCGAATTCGACGGACCGATCAGCACGGGACCACCGACACCGCCCTGAATAAGACTGACCCGGCGCAGGATCAGCGCGCGCATGATGCGCTCGCCGAGATCGGCTTCCGCCACCAGCAGGGCGCGCAACCTGTCCGGCGGGATCAGCAGCGTCTCGACGTCACCTTCGGCGCGGCCATCGACCAACGCGACACGGCCGGAGAGCTGGCCGACTTCGGCGACGAATTGCCCCGGCCCCTGCTCGACGATCGGCGTGACGTGGCCGAGACCGTCGCGCTCGGTGATCGCGACATGGCCCGACAGCATGACGAACATGCCGCCTCCGGGCTTGCCGGTCTCGAACATCAGCTCGCCGTCGGAATAGGATTTGAGTTCGCCGAAGCGGCGCATGCGCGCGATCTCGGCATCGGTCAAGGCCGGAAAGGTCTGCTCCAGGCGCGCGAACGAGCGCGTCGGCCCCACGACGATATTGCTGCCATTTCCCGATCCGCCGTCGGCCGCCATTGCGCTGCCCTCATCTCGCCGGCGCGCCCGTTAGACGTCCGGGTCGTCTGCGCCGTCCTCATGTAGGGAGGGTTTGCCGCCGGTCGAGGGCGCGTTGTCGCCCTTGCCGCGCTCGCGCGCCTGCATCTTGCGCCGCTTCAGGTTCTCGCGCAGCGCCAGCTTGAGGCGGTCGGCCCGCGAATCCTTTGCCGGTGCCGTGGCGGGGGTCCGGTCCTTGCTTTTGTCAGCCATTGCAAATTCGCACGATGATGTCGTTCGCCGTCGTCTCAGCATAGCGCGATCGAGCCGCGCAAGGCATCACCGGCCGGCGGGAACCGATTGGCATCCGAAAATGCAGTCAGACAGCGCCCACCCTTGATTTTGCGGCAGATTTTGTCGGCGCCCGCAACCAAGCGTGCTTGCGCATGCGGGGACCTTGTGGCAAGAACCGGCCGCCTGCGGGGGCCTTTTGGCCGATTTTTTTTGCCCCTCGGCTTGCTGCCGTAGCTCAGTGGTAGAGCACTCCCTTGGTAAGGGAGAGGTCCACAGTTCAATCCTGTGCGGCAGCACCAGTTTTGCAATGAAATCAAGAAATGCGACGGGACCCATGTCCCTGCTTTGGCTGGCGATTTCCCCAAGGCACGATTGCACTCTTGGTTGCAAATGATGCATTATGCCCGGCAAGGGGGGCGCATGCACGGGGATTGGGTAGTTGCTATAGCTAGTATTGTAGCGGCGATTGTAGGCGGCGCCGCGATATTTTTCTTCGAACGTTTGCGTGCCACGAAACGACGCGTTCAGTTCGTTGTCTCAGAGCCCCAAACGATTACCGGTGCGCTACAAGGGCATGGCCGTGAGTTTAAGGTCACACTGGGGGACCAGTCAGCTAGTGAGCTAAACGTTTCATCAGTCAGCGTAACGAATACGGGCAACACGCAGATTGAAAACCTCACTTTCGAAATCACCATTCCCGGCGAGAGAAGAATCATGCTCGCCGAATGCATGACTGCGAACGACACTCTACAGAAGTCAGTTCAAATCACCTTTTCAAATGCAATTCCGCAGACGAATCCTATTTTTAGCGTTGCTCTTGGTTTCTTTAATCCGAAGGAAAGCTTCGTTCTCAAGACGCTGGTTGATGGTGCAGCTGCCGCATGCAAAGTTTCGTGTAGATTACCCGGCACCATGGTTACTGTCGCCAATCAGGAAGAACTTCTTGCTCGTCGAATGAGGCGGACTCGTTGGACTGAAATTGTGTTCTATACGGTTACGGTTTTCTTTGCGGTGGTCTCTATGTTCGCGGCCTACTACGTCAACTTCCGTAGCACACGGGACTTAGACAACCTTACAAGTAGAATCGAACTTGAGACAGAACTCGAAAGGCGGATGATGGAATTCGAGAAGCGGCTGTCGCAGTCAGACAAGAGCGGCGAAAGAACAAAATAGACGAACTCCCTCGCTCAGCTCTTTATCCGCACTGTTCACGTGCCTTCGACGACCATTTCCGAAACTCCACACCTTCTCGGTGAACGCCACGCCCGCTTCGTTTACTGCGTCTACTGGCGCCGTTTAGCGTTGGTCCGCTCGGCTCTCGCTAGGCGACCACAAGCTTCTTCTGGCCAGCCAGAAAATAGATCGAGCCCACTGTACCGAACGCGTAGATGGCGACGGGCACCCAGCCAGACGCATTGAGCGTGCCCGCGGTTGTACCCACGATTGCAGTCAGGAAGCCGATCGCATCGGCTACGGCTGTACATTGCAACACGGCACGTATCGCGGACTCATCGCGAAAGCTCTTCGCTGCCCAAAGAATTCCACCCCAGGCGATCAGCGCCCCGCCGAAGAATCTGCTCATCAACGTCACAGGGTCCGAAATGGCCAGGCCGTAAAGCGTATCGAACGTACCGGGCACGACGACGAACGCGAGACCGTGAAGAACGCCAAGCGCTCCAAGAATTGAAAGGAATAGCTTTGTGGTCATTTCCATTCCTCCTTGCATCGACCTAAACTCGGTCGTGGCATTAGAAGAGCGCAACCATTGAAGCCACGCAAGCCGAGGAAACGTTTGCGGCGTCGAATTTGTCGAGCGACCGATTCACCCCTATGGCGGACCGAGGCCCCCGATCGTCCGCGACGATCGGCACCGATGATGCCGCGACGCTTGCTTTCGTCTAGCTCCCACACCATCTTCTCGCCGCACCCATCACCGAATCTGTCCGCGCGATTCGTTCGACGCGCGGGACAGGGATGGCGATGACGGGTTCGGAACTGAAACGGCTTCGCGAGCATCTTGGCGAGGCGATCGGGCGCACGCTTTCGGCGGCCGACATGGCGAAGCTCTGCGGACTGGCGGCGGAGAGCGCCGACACAGTCCGCCGCTGGGAAGTCACCGGGCCGAGTGGTCCGGCTTCCGAATTATTGCGCATCCTGGCGATGGCGAGCGATCACTATCCGATCCTGGAAAACTTCAACGTGATCGACCATTACAGCGTGCGGGAGCAGGACCGGCCGGCGCGCCGCGAAGCGTTCCGCGAGCAGATGCGCGACGAGGTGCGCCGCCGTCTGGCGTGAGGCGCGCGCGGTCGAAAGATGCGACGTCCGCCGGTCTTAAGCCTTTCTTCATCGGTCCTTAAGCCAACGTTAATCACAACAAAACGTTTGCGCCCCAACACGTTGGATTGAAAGCCGCCGTGCCGTTGCGGTGACAGCATTTTATTAAAAAGCGATCTATCTCGACTCCCATGAGTGGCGCTGCGCCCGGCGCCTCGCGCCTCTCACATGTCTCGCGTTGGAGTTGATCGATGAAGAAATTTCTGCTCACCACGGTAGCCATTGCGGTGCTCAGCGCTGCGCTGCCGGCGCATGCCGCCGACCTCGGCTATCGCGCCCCCTACAAGACGCCCGCCTACGCCGCGCCGCTCTACAACTGGACCGGCTTCTACATCGGCGCCCATGCCGGCGGCGCGTTCTCCAGCAGCGACAATTTCACCGGGCTCGGCACCGGCAACAACGGCAACGGCCGGTTCGTCGGCGGTCTGCAGGCCGGCGGCGACTGGCAGTTCGCGCCGAACTGGGTGGTCGGCGCCGAGGCCCAGTATAGCTGGATGTCCGGCAATGTCGGCGCAATCTTTCCGGGCGGCTTCGCCTACACCAACGACCAGCGCGGGCTCGGCTCGATCACCGGCCGCGTCGGCTACACCTGGGGTCCGGGCCTCGTCTATGTGAAGGGCGGCTACGCCTATTCCGATAACAACGAGACCGTGACGGCGTTCGGCACGCCTGTCTTCTTTGCGACCGATTCCAATCACACGAACGGCTACACCATCGGCCTCGGCGTCGAATACATGTTCGCGCCGAACTGGTCGGCCAAGGCCGAGTACATGTACTACAATTTCGGCGATGCCCGCTTCACCGCGCCTGCCGCGCTGGTGCCGACCGGCAGCTTCACCACCGACGACCATGTCATCAAGGCCGGCGTGAACTATCGCTTCAATCTGGGAAATCTGGGGGGGCCGGTGGTGGCGCGGTACTAATCCGCTCGCCACAAGCCACGGGGCGTGAAAAGGCCGGCGCGAGCCGGCCTTTTTGCTAGTGCCCACTTTCCGAACTCCGCACTCCATCGCCGCAACACCTTTTCGCGGACTTCGGAAAGTTATGGGCACTAGCAAATCTATGATTCTGATGCCGCTTTCGATCTGAAGTCCCTGAACCCGATTTTGCAGCGCGTGAGTCAGGGACTTCAGATCGGCGGCACCAGGTCAAATTTGTACAAATCCTCGCAAATTTCCCGATTTTGTTAACCCCGTACCGCGATACTGCCGGCGCACATCTTGAGGTCGTGGTTTGGGGGCGGGCATGGCGTTTCGGTTGGGTCTGGGCAGGGTTTTCGGCGCGCTTCGGCCGCGTTGGGGAGTGCGAGGCAGCCTGTTTGCCGCCTTCGCCGTGATCGCCGCCATGGCGATCGTGATCTCGGCCGGCGCAGGCCTCGTGCTGCGCAACCTCGGCGGCACCATGGAAGACCTCAGCGGGCGGAACATTCCCCGCCTTGCCACGAGCCTGCAGCTGTCGGCGCAGGCCGCAAGCCTGGCAGCCCAGGGCCCGGCGCTGCTTGCCGCGCCGAGCGAGGACGCTTTGGCCGAGCGCATCAAGAAGTTGAAGGAGATCCAGCAGCAGACGCAGCAGACGCTCGGCGAGGTGATCGAGCTCAGCACGGACAGGGCTGCTGTCTCCGCCCTCTCCGAGACCATCAAGAACATCGGCGAGGCCACCGAAAGCCTGATCAACGCCGCCCGCGAGCGGCTCCGCGCCGCCGCCCAGCACGAGAAGCTCTATGACGAGCTGCGCGCCGCGCAGGCGGCCTTCGTCGCCGCCGCAAGTCCAGCGATGCTGGAGGCGCAGACCCAGGTCAACGCCATTCTCGGATCGGCCAGCCTCACCGTCAGCGACGCCACCGAGGGCGTGCAGACCGTGGGCCAGCTTGGCAATGTCGTCGCCAGCGGCAATCTCGCCGCCGCCGACCTGGTCGGGACCTTGTCGGCCAATTCCAGCGACAAGCTCGACGACATCGAAAAGGAATTCAAGACGGCGCAGGGACGACTGCGCTCCAACCTCGATCTGTTGCCGGAAAATAAAGGCACCAAGGCGCTGCACGCGGCCGCGGAGAAGCTGCTCGCGCTCGGCACCGGCAAGACCGGCGTGTTCCAGCTGCGCCAGAAGGAGCTCGACGCCTTCGATTACGGCCAGACCGTGCTCGACGAAGCGCGCAAGCTCAACGTCGGCCTCGACATCAGCGTGCAGCAGCTGGTCGAGGGCGTGCAGAACGAGACCAATACCGCCGCCTACCACGCGCGCCAGGAGATTTCGTTTGCGACCACGATCATGCTGGCGATGGGCGCCGCGACCCTGGTCGGCTCGGTGCTGTTCGTCTGGCTCTATGTCGGCGGCAACATCCTGCGCCGCATCGGCAGCCTGCAGCACTCGATGCAGCTGCTCTCCAATGGCGATCTCCAAACCGAGATCTACCGCTCGCACCAGCACGACGAGATTGCGGCGATGTCGGAATCGCTGCAGGTGTTCCGTGACAGCATGATCCGGGCGCGCGCGCTCTCCGCCGACCAGGACAAGGACCGTGCAACCAAGAGCGAGCGTGCGGCGCGCATGGAAGCCCGTATTGCCGAATTCGAGGCGGCGGTGCGCAACGCGCTCGACAATCTCTCGCATTCGGCCAACTCGATGCAGTCGACGGCGCAAAGCATGGCCGCCACCGCCGACCAGTCGAACGCGCTGGTCAATGCGGTGGCTTCCGCCGCGGAGGAAACTTCCGTCAACGTGCAGACAGTGTCGGCCGGCACCGAGGAGCTGTCGTCGTCGATTTCGGAGATCGGCCGTCAGGTCGTCACCTCCGCCGAGATCGCCAAGAAGGCCGTGGAAGAAGCAGGTGCCACCGACGCCACGATGGCGGGCCTTGCCGACAATGCGAGCCGCATCTCGGTCGTGGTCGACCTGATCCAGGTGATCGCCTCGCAAACCAATCTGCTCGCGCTCAACGCCACCATCGAGGCGGCGCGCGCGGGCGAAGCCGGCCGCGGCTTTGCGGTGGTCGCCTCCGAGGTGAAGAGCCTTGCGAGCCAGACCGCGAAGGCGACCGATGAAATCCGCGCCCAGATCGCCAGCATGCAGTCGGTGACGACGTCAGCGGTCAATGCCATCAGGAACATCGGCCAGACCATCAGCGAGATCAACGAGGTGACGACGGCGATTGCGGCTGCGGTCGAAGAGCAGGGTGCCGCGACGCGCGAGATCGCGCGCAACATCCAGCATGCGGCCGGCGGCACCAGCGAGGTCTCCAGCAACATCGTCGGCGTCTCCACCGCCTCGGGCGAGGCCGGAGCTGCCGCGACCAAGGTACTGAATGCATCGTCGGCGTTGCGCCGCGAGGCCGATGGGCTCCGCGCGGAAATCGACGCGTTCCTGGTCAATATCCGCGCGGCGTAGGAATTCTCAGCCATTCCGGGGCGCTGCCCCGGAATGCCGGTCATGACGCTTTTTCGGCTGGCGCCGCGCCGCGTGTAGCGTTAAGCCAAAGCCATGCATTCGAAGAGCGAAAAGATTCATTCCTCGGCCGAGGCACTGCGTTACCCCTGGGAGAACCATCCCGGACACGACCAGGCCGTCGAGGTGATGCCGGGCGTGCTGTGGCTGCGGCTGAAGCTGCCGTTCCGTCTCAACCATGTGAACATTTATCTGCTCGCCGATGGCGACGGCTGGACCGCGGTCGATGCCGGCTTCGGCAACGAAGAAACCATCGCGGCGTGGACGGCGCTGCTCGAGGGCCCGCTCAAGGGCGTCAAGATCACCCGACTGATCGTGACCCATTCGCATCCCGACCATGTCGGGCTCGCGGGCTGGATCGTCGAGCGCTTCGACTGTCCGCTGGTGATGTCGCAGGTCGAATATCTGCAGTCGGTCTATCACCAGAATCGCGGCACCGAAGAACGGCGCAACGCGCAGCGGCTGTTCTTCCGCCGTCACGGCATGGACGAGAGCCTGACCGAAAAACTGCTCGGCCGCGGCCAGGATTATCTGAAGCGGGTGTCCATCCTGCCGCCGTCCTACCGGCGCATCTCGCATGGCGAGGAGATCACGATCGGCAGCCGCCGCTTCAAGGTCATCACCGGCGGCGGGCATGCGCTCGACCAGGTGATGCTGTACTGCGCCGCCGACAAGCTGTTCCTGTCCGCCGACCAGGTGCTGAGCAGGATTTCGCCCAATGTCAGTGTCTGGGCGGTCGAGCCCGACCAGAACTCGCTCGGCGAATATCTGTTCTCGCTCGCGAGCCTCACCACCACCCTGCCTTACGACGTGATGGTGCTGCCCGGCCATGGCGTACCGTTCTACGGGCTGAAGACCCGCATCAAGCAGCTCGCCGATCATCACGAGGAGCGCTGCCGACTGATTGCCGAGGCCTGCCTGGACGTTCCGCAGACCTCCAAGGAACTGGTGCCCGTCGTATTCCACAAGCACGTGCTGGACGCCCACCAGATGGGATTTGCGGCCGGAGAGTTGATCGCCCATGTCAATTACATGCTGGTCGAGGGCCGCCTGACCGCTGCGGAGACCGACGGCGTGCTGCGCTTCAGGACCACGTGATTGTCCAATCCGGCAGGACCGCGCTTTCGCGCTAACCTATTGATCTCGATAAAATTTTAAATTCACCCGCCAGCGCACGGAGCAGGCTGGATTCGTTCTCGACAGCCAAGCTGGAAAGGCTCTAAAAAGGTCAGGAGCTTTCCCGGTTCCCGCTTCAGGTTTTGCGATGGATTACAGCCAGTTCTTCAGTGCCGCCCTTGGTCGCGTTCGTGACGAGCGGCGCTACCGCGTTTTCGCCGACCTCGAGCGCATCGCCGGCCGCTTTCCGCACGCGCTGTGGCATTCGCCAAGGGGCGCCCGCAACATCGTGATCTGGTGCTCCAACGATTATCTCGGCATGGGCCAGCACCCGAAAGTGGTCGGCGCCATGGTCGAGACCGCGACCCGCGCCGGCACCGGCGCCGGCGGCACCCGCAACATCGCCGGCACGCATCATCCTCTGGTGCAGCTCGAGCATGAACTCGCCGACCTGCACGGCAAGCAGGCCGCGCTGCTGTTCACCTCGGGCTATGTGTCGAACCAGACCGGCATTTCGACCATCGCCCAGCTGATCCCGAACTGCCTGATCCTGTCGGATGCCCTCAACCACAACTCGATGATCGAAGGCGTCCGCGGCTCCGGCTGCGAACGAAAGATCTTCCGCCACAACGACACCGCCCATCTGGAAGAGCTGCTGTGCGCAGCCGGCGACCGGCCGAAGCTGATCGCCTGCGAGAGCCTCTATTCCATGGACGGCGACGTCGCCCCGCTCGCGAAGATCTGCGATCTCGCCGAGAAATACGGCGCGATGTCCTATGTCGACGAGGTGCACGCGGTCGGCATGTACGGTCCGCGCGGCGGCGGCATCGCCGAGCGCGACGGCGTCATGCATCGCATCGACGTGCTGGAAGGCACGCTGGCCAAGGCGTTCGGCTGCCTCGGCGGCTATATCGCGGCCAGCACCGAGATCATCGACGCCGTGCGCTCCTATGCGCCGGGCTTCATCTTCACCACGGCGTTGCCGCCGCCGATCTGCTCGGCCGCAACCGCCGCGATCCGCCACCTGAAGACCTCGAGCTGGGAGCGCGAGCGCCACCAGGATCGCGCCGCCCGCGTCAAGGCGATCCTGTCCGCCGCCGGCCTGCCGGTGATGTCGAGCGACACGCATATTGTGCCGCTGTTCGTTGGCGATCCCGAGCTTTGCAAGCAGGCCTCAGACTTGCTGCTCGAAGAGCACGGCATCTACATCCAGCCGATCAACTATCCGACGGTTGCCAAGGGCACCGAGCGGCTGCGCATCACGCCCTCGCCCTATCACGAGGACGGCCTGATCGATGCGCTCGCCGAGGCCTTGCTGCAGGTCTGGGAGCGGCTCGGCCTGCCGCTGAAACGAAAGTCGCTCGCGGCGGAATAGGCCTGCGCGTCTGACTTAACGACATTAGTAATTCCGGCCTTTTGCCGGAAAATCGCTGTCGCTTGCCGAGGCGGCAGGGAGTAAAGTTTTCCTTGGAAATCAAGGGGCAGCAGTTCCAGGGAGTTTAAGACCGCGATGCTGCACGACTGGGGCGTGATCGCAGCCGCCTTCGGCTACATCGGGTGCCTGTTCCTGCTGGCGAGCTATGGCGACCGCCTGTCGCCGGCCGAGCGCCGCAATGCGAACGGCTGGATCTATCCGCTGTCGCTGGCGATCTATTGCACCTCCTGGACCTTCTTCGGCTCGGTCGGCTTCGCCACCCGCACCAGCACCGATTTCCTCGCGATCTATGTCGGTCCGATCATGATGATCGGGCTCTGCACGCCGCTGCTCCGCCGCGTCATTTCGCTGGCAAAGAGCCAGAACATCACCTCGATCGCCGACTTCATCGGCGCCCGCTACGGCAAGAGCCAGGCGGTCGCCGCCACCGTCGCGCTGATCGCGATCATCGGCTCGGTGCCCTACATCGCGCTGCAGCTCAAGGCGATGGCGTCCTCGCTCGAAACCATCCTCAGCGAGGACCAGGCCTTCTCCAAGATACCGATCATCGGCGACATCGCGCTGATGGTGACGCTGGCGATGGCGACCTTTGCCGTCTTGTTCGGCACGCGACAGACCGACGCCACCGAGCACCAGCACGGCTTGATGCTCGCGGTCGCCATCGAATCCGTGGTGAAGCTTGTCGCCTTCCTCGCGGTCGGCGCCTTCATCACCTTCGTGATGTTCCATCCGAGCGAGCTGGTCCAGCGCGCCATGAAGACGCCGGAAGCGGTGCGCGCGATGGAATACACGCCGACCATCGGCAACTTCCTCTGCATGGTGCTGCTGTCGTTCAGCGCCGTCCTGCTGCTGCCGCGCCAGTTCCATGTCAGCGTGGTCGAGAATTCCTCTGACGCCGAGGTTTCGCGCGCGCGCTGGCTGTTTCCGCTCTACCTCGTCGCCATCAACGTCTTCGTGATTCCGATCGCGATCGCGGGCCTCGTCAGCTTCCCGTTCGGCGCCGTCGACAGCGACATGTACGTGCTGGCGCTGCCGATCGAAGGCGACGCGCCGCTGCTGTCCGTCGGCGTATTCCTCGGCGGGTTGTCGGCGGCGACCGCCATGGTGATCGTCGAATGCGTCGCGCTGTCGATCATGGTCTCGAACGACATCGTGGTGCCGCTGGTGCTGCAGCGCGAGCCGCGCACGCGCAGCCAGACCAAGGATTTCGGCGACTTCCTGCTGAAGGTCCGCCGCTTCGCGATCTTCGCCATCATGCTGCTGGCCTATTTCTACTATCGCGCATTGGGCAACACCCAGCTCGCGGCGATCGGCCTGCTGTCGTTCGCCGCGATCGCCCAGCTTGCGCCCTCGTTCTTCGGCGGCCTGCTGTGGCGGCGCGCGACCGCGCGCGGCGCGATCGGCGGCATGCTGGTCGGCTTTGCGGTCTGGGCCTACACGCTGTTCATTCCATCCTTCCTCGACAGTTATCCGGGGGGAATCGAATTCCTGCAGCACGGCCCGTTCGGCATCGAGGCGCTGCGGCCACAGGCGTTGTTCGGCACCGACCTTCCGCCGCTGCTGCATGGCGTGCTGTGGAGCCTGACGCTCAACCAGTTGATCTACATCGCGCTGTCGCTGGCGCGCCAACCCTCCTCGATCGAGCGGCTGCAGGCCGATCTGTTCGTGCCGAACGAACTTGCGCCGATGGCGCCGACCTTCCGGCGCTGGCGCTCCACCGTGACGGTGCAGGACATCCAGAGCACGGTCGCGCAATATCTCGGCGCAGACCGCGCCCGCCGCTCGTTCCAGGCCTTTGCCGCGACCCACAATACGCCGCTTGATCCGGCGGCGCCGGCCGATTTCGAACTGCTGCAGCACGCCGAGCATTTGATCGCGTCGTCGATCGGTGCTGCGTCATCGCGCCTCGTGATGTCGCTGCTGCTGCGCAAACGGACGGTGTCCGCCAAAGCTGCGCTGAAATTGCTCGACGACTCCCATGCTGCCTTCCACTTCAACCGCGAGGTCCTGCAGACCGCCTTGAATCACGTGCGGCAGGGCATCGCGGTGTTCGATACCGAGTTGCAGTTGATCTGCTCGAACCGGCAGTTCGCCGAGATCCTGGCGCTGCCGCCGCAACTGGTGCAGATCGGGATTCCCTTGCGCGATATCCTGGAGCAGATGGGCATCGATCCGCCCGGCACCGGCGACAACGAGATGCTGATGGAGCGGCGGCTCGCCGCCTACACCGCCGAAGGCGAACCTTATCTGGAGCGGCTGCCCGACCGCCACATGGTGATCGAGGTGCGCTCCAACCGAATGCCGGACACCGGCCTCGTCATCACCTTCACCGACGTCACGCCGTCCTTCGAGGCGGCCGAAGCACTGGAGCGCGCCAACGCGACGCTGGAAAAGCGCGTGCGCGACCGCACCGAGGAGCTCACCCGCCTCAATTCGGAGCTGGCGCTGGCCAAGAGCGCGGCGGAGGACGCCAACATCTCCAAGACGCGCTTTCTCGCCGCTGCCAGTCACGACATTCTGCAGCCGCTCAATGCGGCGCGGCTCTATGTGACGAGCCTGGTCGAGCGCAAGAGCGTGGGGGATGATTCCAGGCTGGTCGAGAACATCGACGACTCGCTGGAAGCGATCGAGGAGATCCTGAGCGCGCTGCTCGACATCTCCCGGCTCGACGCCGGCGCCATGACGCCGTCGATCTCGAGCTTCAGGATGGCCGACCTGATGCGCTCGCTCGAGATCGAGTTCGCGCCGATCGCCCGCGCCAAGAACTTGCAGCTCACCTTCGTGCCCTGTTCGCTGCCGGTGGAATCCGATCGCTCGCTGCTGCGGCGGCTGTTGCAGAACTTCATCTCCAACGCGATCAAATATACCCCGCAGGGCCGCGTGCTGGTCGGCTGCCGCCGCCGTGGGGAGACCTTGCAGATCGGCGTTTACGACACCGGTGTCGGCATTCCCCTGCTCAAGCGCGGCGAGATTTTCAAGGAATTCCACCGTCTCGAACAGGGCGCAAGGATCGCGCGCGGCCTGGGGCTCGGATTGTCGATCGTCGAGCGGCTGGCGCGCGTGCTCAACCATCGCATTGCGATCGATTCCAACCCTGGCGGCGGCTCGGTATTCTCGGTGACGGTGCCGACCGCCAAGGCGATCAACCACACCGCCGCGGTGACCAGCGCAACGCCGCTGTTGCGGACTCCCATTGCAGGCGCGCGCATTGTCTGCATCGAGAATGACCTCGCCATCCTCGACGGCATGAAGACGCTGCTCACCGCATGGGATGCCGAGGTGATCGCGGTCACCGATCCCGAGACGGCGATGGAGGCGATCGACGCCGTGGGCGGTCGCGTGACCGGGCTGCTGGTCGACTACCATCTCGATCGCGGCAATGGCGTCGCCGCGATCCGCGACATCCGCCGCCGGTTCGGCGAAAACATGCCCGCAATCCTGATCACCGCCGACCGCAGCCCGCATGTCCGCGCCGCGGCGCGCGAGGAGAAGATCGCGGTGCTGAACAAGCCGGTGAAGCCGGCCTCCTTGCGAGCTTTGCTCGGGCAGTGGCGCACCCAGCAGATGGTCGCGGCGGAGTAGTAGCTACTGCTCCGACGGCGTGCTCTGCCGCCACTGGCTGCCGGCGATCTTGGCTGCGGCGATCACGGCTTGCGTGCGGCTTTCGACGCCGAGCTTTTGCAGGATCGCCGAGACATGCGCCTTGATGGTGGCCTCGGAGACGCCGAGCTCGTAGGCGATCTGCTTGTTGAGCAGGCCCTCCGACAGCATCATCAGAACCCGCACCTGCTGCGGCGTCAGCGTCACCAGCCGGTCGCGCAGCCGGGTCATGTCGGGATCGGCGGCCGACGTCAGATCGGTGTCCGAGGGAACCCAGACGTCGCCGTCCATCACCTTCATGATCGCGTCGCGCAGCGTGTCGACGCCGAACCGCTTCGGGATGAAACCGGACGCGCCGAAATCCAGCGAGCGGCGGATGGTGGCGCCGTCGTCGCTGGCCGACACGATGACGACCGGGATCGCCGGATATTGCGCGCGCAGATAGATCAGCCCGGAGAAGCCGGAAATCCCGGGCATCGAGAGATCGAGCAGGATCAGGTCAACGTCGGAATCCTGTTCCAGCAGCGCCGTCAGGTCCTCGAATGATCCCGCCTCGTCGATAACAGCGGTGGCCACGACGCTTGCGACCGCCTGTCGCAAGGCATCGCGAAACAGCGGGTGGTCATCGGCGATGACGAGATGGGTGCTGGCAGCAGGCATTTATTTGTCTTGTCGTCCTTCGATGACCCTGCGACTCCTTGTGCAGGCAAGTCCAGGGAGTTTTCAATCTGATTCTCTTGCGTTGGTATAACGCATGCAAGCACGCAATGGCGCCTCACGAAAGCTCGGTTAACAGGCGTTGTGCACCGCAATAGCGCGCCGCCTCAAGGACATCTGCGCGATCCCGACTGCACTCGCTCCACACATAATTGATGCGAGAGCCAAAAGTCTTATTTGGACGGTTTTCACCGCAATGTTACCGTGAGTTGAGGCCCCAGCCGGGAATAGTCCGGCAGGCATCGGGGCAGGGCCTTCATCGTCAAAATCGTCGGGGAGCAAACGCAATGACAATGGCAGCAACGGCGGGCGGAGTCCGCACGGGCGGCATGACGGCTGAGGAGCGAAAGGTCATCTTCGCTTCCTCACTCGGCACCGTCTTCGAATGGTACGACTTCTACATCTACGGAACGCTCGGCGTGTTCCTTGCGAAGTACTTCTTCGCCAACGTGCCGCCGAATGTCGGCTTCATCTTCGCATTGCTCGCCTTTGCCGCGGGCTTCGCGGTGCGGCCGTTCGGCGCGCTGATCTTCGGTCGGTTCGGCGACATGATCGGCCGCAAATACACCTTCCTGATCACCATGACGCTGATGGGCGTCGGCACCTTCTTCATCGGCCTGCTGCCCGGTTACGGCACCTGGGGCATCGCAGCTCCGATCGTGCTGATCCTGCTCCGCCTCGTGCAGGGCCTTGCGCTCGGCGGCGAGTATGGCGGCGCGGCGACCTACGTCGCCGAACACGCACCGCCCGGCCAGCGCGGCTATTACACGTCCTGGATTCAGACCACCGCGACGCTGGGCCTGTTCCTCGCGCTGCTGCTGATCCTCGGCATCCGCAGCTGGCAGGGTGAAGAGACTTTCGGCGATTGGGGCTGGCGCGTTCCGTTCCTGCTCTCCGGCATCCTATTGATCGTCTCGATCTGGATTCGCTTGAGCCTGAACGAGTCGCCGGTGTTCCAGAAGATGAAGGAGGAAGGCAAGACCTCCAAGCGACCGCTGACCGAAGCCTTCGGCACCTGGTCGAACGCCAAGATCGCGATCTTCGCGCTGCTCGGCGCCACCGCCGGTGAAGCCGTGGTATGGTACGGCGGACAGTTCTACGCGCTGTTCTTCCTGACCCAGACCATCAAGGTCGCGGCCGTTCCTGCGCAAATCATGATCGTGATTGCGCTGGCGCTCGGCACGCCCTTCTTCATCATCTTCGGCATCCTGTCGGACAGAATCGGCCGCAAGCCGATCATCCTCGCGGGTTTCCTGCTGGCCGCCGTGACGTATTTCCCGATCTTCAAGGGAATTACCCACTTCGCCAATCCGAAGCTCGAGACGGCGCTGGCAAACGCGCCGGTGACCGTGATCGCCGATCCCAGCGAGTGCTCGTTCCAGTTCAAGGCGACCGGTACCGAGAAGTTCACCACGAGCTGCGACGTAGCGAAAGCCGCGCTCGTCACCGCGTCGGTGAACTATAGCAACGAGGCCGCGCCGGCCGGCACCAAGGCCAAGGTCAAGGTCGGCGACCAGACGCTGGACGCCACAAGCCCGACCTTCGGCAAGGATGTCGCCGCGGCGATCAAGACGCACGGCTATCCCGCCTCGGCCGATCCGAACGACATCAACTACGTGATGACCACGGTCCTGCTCTGGATTCTCGTGATCTACGTGACCTTGGTCTACGCACCGATCGCGGCCTGGCTGGTTGAGTTGTTCCCGAGCCGCATCCGCTACACCAGCATGTCGCTGCCCTATCACATCGGCAACGGCTGGTTCGGCGGCTTCCTGCCGGCGACCGTGTTCGCGATCGCCGCCACGACCGGAAACATCTATTCCGGCCTGTGGTACCCGATCGTGATCGCCGTGATGAGCCTGATCATCGGCGCGATCTTCCTTCCCGAAACCAAGGACGTCGACATCACCAAGACCTGATCGTCGAAAGATTCTCTCGATGCAGACGGCCGCGGAGCGATCCGCGGCCGTTTTTATTTGGCGGCACCGAGAAATTGCAGGACCACCTCGCGGGCGTGGGGACGGCTGCGATGCTCGACGAGATAGATCGCCTGCCAGGTGCCGAGCGCGAGCTCGCCGTTGATCACAGGGATCTGCAGCGAGGTGCCGGTCAGCATCGTCTTGATATGCGCGGGCATATCGTCGGGACCTTCGGTGTCATGCGTCCAGGCGAAATCCTCCGGCGCAAGCCGCGAAAGCGCGGTTTTGAGATCGGCAAGCACCGACGGGTCGGCGTTCTCCTGAATCGTGAGCGAGGCCGAGGTGTGGCGGATGAACAGCGTCAGCGCGCCCTCGCCCGCGTTGGCGTCGCGCGCGAACTTGACGACGTCGGCGGTGAGATCGACAAAACCCTTGCCGCGGGTCTGCACCGTGAGCCGCGCGCTGACGATGCTGCCGACGTTCGCGACCGAGGGCCGGCTGCGCGATATCTGCCTGGACTCGTTCACTGCACTCAAAGCTTTCCGCCGGACACGTCTTTCTGCACGCGGTTCGCCATGTCGATCAGCCGCCGCCAGGCGCGCTCGAGAAACGACATCACGCGGTCCATGTCCTGATCGCTCGGCAGCGGAATCTCGATCTTGCGCTGGCCGTCGGCTGTGCTCGGCGCCTTGTCCGATTTCGGCAAGGCGTCCTCGATCTTGCCGGGTGCGGGCGCAGGTTCGCGCGAGGCCAGTTGCTCTTTCAGCTTTGCGTTCTCCGCCTGCAGCCGGCCAATCTCGGCATCGAGCGCCGCGCGCTCATCGGGCACAACATAACATGCCCAGCCCGCAGCCGAATTACTGCAATTGGAAACGGTGCCGGTCCGCGTGTCGAGCCGGATCATGCCGTCGCCGGACGGCTGCAGCGTATAGCGGCCGTTCTCGGTGTCGGGTGTTTCGGCCGCGACTGCCGGCGCAAGGCCGGCAAGACACGCGGCGGCAACAAGCAATGAAAATCGCGAAGGCAAGGCAATCATCAAGGCAACCATGGCGTCGCTCCGCCTTGCAGAATCATACCCTAAACATCGGACCTATAGGCCTTGCGGCCATTTTTCAACGCATCCGCAAGCAATTCGATCCGGTCCTGTCCCCAGAACACCTCGCCGTCGAGCACATAGACCGGGGAGCCGAAAACGTCGGCGGCGATGGCATCCTGCCGGTTCTGCTCATAGGCCGCGGTGATGTCGTCCGAAGCCGAACGTTCGACCAGCTTTTTGCCGGGCAGGCCCGCCTCGTCGGCCAGCTTCGTGACAATGTCGGGGTCGGCGAGATTGAGCTCCTGCTCCCACACCGCCGGAAACGCGCGCCGCATATACGGATCAGGATCGAGCCCGCCCTCGATGGCCGCGATCACCACGCCGTCGGCAAGCCGCGCATTGAGCGGGACATGCTTCGGCCGGAAATGGAAATTCAGCCCGCGCTTGTCGCGCCAGCGCTGCAGCTCCATCATGCGATAGCGCTGCCGCACCGGATGACGCTTGATCAGCGGCAGCCCGCCGGTCTCGGAGAACAGTTCGACCAGCACCACCGGCTTGTGATTCACCTTGAGACCGTAGGTCGCAACGACGTCACGGAAGGCCTTGTGGCCGATATAGGCCCATGGCGAGGAGAACGAGAAATAGTAGTCGATCTGGCGGGGCATGCGGTCTCCGGGCAGACGGGTTGGAAAAGTACACCCATCGGAACAGAGCGGCTTGCGAGGTGCAAGCACACGAGGTGTGGACGCAGGCTGCTGCAGTGCGATGCGAGCTTTGTGGAAGGCTCATAACATTCCAAATAACTCATATAAATCAAACAGCTAATCCATTAACACGCAATCTTGACTTGGCTAGTCGCCGTCAGTATGGTCCGCGCGGCTTTCAAGGGCGGCGGTGCGCAATTTCTCTCATCCAGCGCGTCGGATCGGGTCTCCACAACATGTCGGATGGCGCGGACGGCGAAGGACACGGGAATCGCGGTCAATCGCCTGACGAAGCTGCGCTTTCCGCAAGGCTCGGAAGTCTTGATCAGCGGTTGTCCGAAGTTCGGGGCAATCGGAAAATCGGGACTGACCAATCCGGTGCAAGCGAAGACGGTGCAGCCAGGGCTTCGGCCATGGCGCGCGGCCTTCGCCTTTCCTCGGAACTGGTCGCGGGCGTTGTTGTCGGAGCGGCGATTGGCTGGGGTATCGACCGTTTGCTGTCGACCTCGCCGTTCGGTTTCATCGCGTTCTTTCTGCTCGGCTTCGTCGCCGGACTGATCAACCTGGTGAGAACCGCGGGCGTCATGTCCCGCAATCGCTGAGCCGGCGGAAGTCACGACATAGAGAATTTCGAATGCCGGCCTGGCGCCGGCGGACCAAGAGCCGCGCGGATGACCCTCGACCCGATCCATCAATTCCACGTCGAAAACCTCTTCAAGATCGGCCAGATCGGCGATCGCGCGATCTACTTCACCAATGCGTCCGCCTACATGCTGCTGTCGGTGGTGATCATCTCCGCGCTGATGATCGGCGGCTCCGCGCGCGGGCAGCTGGTGCCCGGCCGTTTTCAGTCAATGGCCGAGATCACCTACGAATTCATCGCCGCCACGATTCGCGGCAACGCCGGCGCGGACGGCATGAAGTTCTTTCCGCTGATCTTCACGCTGTTCATGTTCATCTGCGTCTCGAACCTCATCGGCATCATCCCCTACGCCTTCACGATCTCGAGTCAGATCGTCGTCACAGCGACGCTGGCGCTCCTGGTGTTCTTCATCGTGCTGATCTACGGGTTGTACAAGAACGGCCTGAAATTCTTCAAAATTTTCGTGCCGTCGGGCATTCCGATCTTCGTCCTGCCGGTCGTCGTCTTCATCGAAATCTTCTCGTTCTTCCTGCGGCCGATCTCGCATAGCGTGCGTTTGTTCGCCAACATGCTGGGTGGCCACATCGCACTGAAGGTGTTCGCGGGCTTCGTCGCGATGCTCGGCGTCTCGCTCGGAGCCGTCGGCTGGATCGGCGGCGTGCTGCCGCTGGCGCTGACGATTGCGATCTATGCCCTCGAAATCCTGGTCGCGTTCCTGCAGGCCTATGTGTTTGCGATCCTGACCGTCATCTATCTCAACGACGCCCTTCATCCGGGACACTGAGCGGTTCCGAAAATCTTCCACCCACACCTGTCTTTCTTCAAGGAGCAAAAAATGGAACCGGCAGCAGCAAAACTTATCGGCGCGGGCATCGCGTGCATCGGCATGGGCGGTGCGGGCATCGGCGTCGGCGTGATCTTCGGCAACTACCTCGCCGCCGCGGTGCGCAATCCGTCCGCCGCGCAGGGCCAGTTCGGCAACCTGATCTTCGGCTTCGCGTTGACCGAAGCGCTCGGCATCTTCTCGCTGCTGATCGCGCTGCTCCTGCTGTTCGTTTTCTGAGCGGCATCGTCGCGCGCCGCACCTCTGTGGCGCGAATGACAGCAACAGGAGAACCCCATGGCTGACGGTCATGGCGCCGCAAAAGGCCAGAAGGCCGGCGCGCACACCGAAGCGGAAGGCGGTCAGCACAGCGGAGTATTTCCGCCGTTCGACTCGTCCACCTTCCCCTCGCAGCTGGTATCGCTGGTCGTCTTCTTCGTCGCGCTCTACATCATCGTCTCCCGCGTCGCGCTGCCGCGCGTCGGCGCGGTGATCGATGCGCGTCAGGACAAGATCGAGGGCGATCTTGCCGAAGCTCAGAAGCTGAAGGACGAGTCGGAGGCCGCCCTGAAGGCCTATGAGGACGACCTCGCCAAGGCGCGGTCGAAGGCGCAGGCGATCGGCGCGGAGACCCGCGAGAAGCTGAACGCGACCTCCGAGGCTGAACGCAAGTCGCTGGAGGACAAGCTCGCGGCCATGCTCGCCGATGCCGAGAAGTCCATCGCCGCCACCCGCGCGGCCGCGATGAGCAATGTGCGCGGCATTGCGGCCGATGCGGCCGGCGCCATCGTGCAGCGCCTGACCGGCGCCGCGCCCGACGGCAAGGCCGTCGAAGCCGCGGTCGACGCGTCGTTGAAGGGATAAGTCCATGTTTGAAGACCCGGAAACCTGGGTAGCGATCGCCTTCGTCATCCTGATGGGTGTGTTCGCCTGGCTCGGCGTCCACCGCACGATGTTCACCGCGCTCGACCATCGGAGCGAACGCATCAAGGCCGAGCTCGACGACGCCCGCCGGCTGAAGGATGAGGCCGCCCAGGTGCTGGCCGAATACAAGGCGCGCCGCGCCTCCGCCGAACGCGAGGCTGAGGACATCGTCACCAACGCCAGGGCCGAGGCCGAGCGCATCGCGACCAATGCCAAGGCCAAGATGGAAGACTTCGTCGCCCGCCGCACCAAGACCGCCGAGAGCAAGATTGCGCTCGCCGAAACCCAGGCCGTCGCCGATGTCCGCGCCGCGGCCGCGGAGGCTGCGGTGACCGCCGCCACCACGATCCTGTCGCAATCGGTGAAGGGCCAGCTCGCCGACGACCTGCTCGCAAAGGGCATTGCCGAAGTCCGGCAGAAACTGAACTGAGTCAAAAATAACTTTTTCAAAATGGCTTCGTCTTCAAAGGCCGCCGTGAAATTCACGGCGGCCTTTCGTTTTGCTCGGTGCGCCTACTTCTTCTTCTTCCCAGGCTTCGGCTTCTCCGCCGACACCAGCTGCGGATCGAAGCCGACATAGAAAATGTAGTTGTCGCCGGCCCGGCCGACCGGCGCCGGGTAGACCAGATCCTCGGCGACGAAGGTGAAAGGCACGCTTTCGTCCTGCGACATCGTTACCGTGGTGGTGTAGGCCTTGGTGGCGATCACCTTCTCGCCGACGCCGCCCTGCACCACGGCAACGCGCAGCGGCACCTCGACGGTGGCCGGCGCGCCGGCCGGGCCGGCGATGACACGGCCCTGGATGCCGATATGCGCGGTGATCTCGTCGCCCGCCTTGATGCATTCGCGCGCGAGCTTGCCGATCGAGGCCTGGTAGCGCACGTCATTGCCGACCGCCTGCTTGCCGGGAGCCGCGACCGCGTAGGTCGATGCGCCGTACCGGATCGTCACCTGCGGGCAGTTGAGCTCGGGCTTGGGCTCGCCGACGATGACGGGCGGCGGATCGTCCGTCTTGCTGCCGCCGAACAGGCCCTTGAAACGATCGGTCAGCGACTGCGCCGATGCCGGCGCGGCGCATGCACAGGCGAGCGCAAGAGAAAGCGCGGCCGCGCCAATCTTGATGAACGTCTTTTCACCCATGCGATGACCCTGCACGTCTCTTTGTTTGGGCATGATCTTTTCGGAAAACCGCTTCACACCGCATCAAGTGCGGGGCAGGCTTTTTCCGGATCATGCCCTGGCCGTCGTCCCCCGACGCGAACTTATAGCAAGGCGATATCGGCAAACCCAAGGCGTGGCTCATGCTGCGAAAGTCGGTCAACTGGTCAACTAACCACGGAAATCCTCATGCAGCAGGCCGAACAGCAGGTGGTCCTGCCAGACGCCGTTGATGCAGAGATAGCGGCGCGCCAGGCCCTCGCGGGAAAAGCCGCATTTCTCCAGCACCCGGATCGACGGCGCATTGGAGGGAATGCAGGCGGCCTCGACGCGATGCAGATTGAGCTCGCCGAACAGCGTCGGCAGCAGCACGCGCAGCGCCGCGGTCATGTGGCCACGATGCGCATGGGGCTGGCCGACCCAGTAGCCGATGGTACCGGCCTGCACGATGCCGCGGCGCACATTGGCGAGCGTGATGCCGCCGATCATGGCGCCGTCGGATTCGCGGAAAATGATGAACGGATAGGAGCGGTCGGCGGCGACGTCCTCGGTGTAGCGGCGGAGCCGGCGGCGGAAGCCCGAGCGGGTGAGGTCGTCGGACGGCCAGATCGGCTCCCATGGCGTCAGATATTCGCGGCTGAATTCGCGCAAATGCGCCCATTGCAGGAAATCGGACATTTGCGGCGCGCGCAGCAAGAGGCCGTGGCCGCGCGGGGCCAGCGCGGCCGGTCCGGAAGATGGCAAACGAAACAGGGCCATGGGTGATGCTCCCCCGCCTCAAAACTCAGTGTAACCGGACTTTCGCCTTCGGCCGCGTCAAACCTTCCGCAAAATTCACCGCCGTGTCCAGACCCCTGCCGGTGCCGAGCGCGACCACGACGGGCCGGCTGCGCGACAACAGCGCGCGTGCGGCATTCTTTGCGGTTTCGACGGTCACGGCATCGATCCGCGCCAGCAATTCGTCCGTGGTCTGCGGCCTGCCATAGGCCAGCACATGGCGCGCCAGCTGTTCGGCGCGCGACGAACAGCTTTCCAGCGCCATCAACAGACCCGCCTTCATCTGCGCCTTGGCGCGCGCCACCTCGGAGTCGGTCAGGGTTTCGACCGCGTCATTGATGACGTCGACCACGACTTCCATCATCTCGGGCGCATCGGCCGGATCCGTGCCGGTGTAGAGGCCGAAGAAACCGGTGTCGGTATAGGGCGCGTGGAAGGAATAGACCGAGTAACAGAGGCCGCGCTTCTCGCGCACCTCCTGGAACAGGCGCGACGACATTCCGCCGCCGAGCGTGTTGGTGAACACCTGCAGCGAGAACAGCGACAGGTCGGTCTGCGGCACGCCCTCCAGCGCCAGGGTCAGATGCGCCTGCTCGAGCTCGCGATGCACCACGCGCGAGCCGCCCTTGCCGAACATCGCCGCTTGCGGCTTCGGCGCCGGGGCGCCGTTGAAGGTCCTGAAGCGTTCGGCGACGTCGGCGACGATTTTGCCGTGATTGACGGCGCCGGCGGCGGCCACCACCATGTCCGGACCGCGATAATGGGTGGTGAGATAGTTGCGCAGCATGTCGCGGTCGAGCCGCTGCAGCGTCTTGGTGGTGCCGAGCAGCGAGCGGCCCATCGGCTGGTCGGGATAGCAGAGTTCGTTGAGATGCTCGAAGATGACGTCGTCGGGCGTGTCCTGCGCAGCGCCGATCTCCTGCGCGATCACGCTCTTTTCGCGTTCGAGCTCGTCGGGCACGAAGGAGGGATTGGTGAGGATATCGGACAGCACGTCGAGCGCCAGCGGCACATCCGCCTTCATCACCCGCGCATAATAGGCGGTGGTCTCGGTCGAGGTGCCGGCGTTGAGATCGCCGCCGACCGCCTCGATCTCTTCGACGATCTGGCGTGACGAGCGCGTCGCCGTGCCCTTGAACGCCATGTGTTCGAGCAGATGCGAGATGCCGTGCTCGTTCGGCTTCTCGTCGCGGCCGCCGACGCCGGCCCACACCCCGAGCGCCGCCGTCTCCAGATGCGGCATGGCGTCGGTCACGACCGTCAACCCGGTTTCGAGCTTCGTGATTTCGACCGCCATTAATGGACTCCTTGCTTGGCTGCGCGGCTGACCGACAGCACGAATTTCTCGACCTCGGCCTGGTCGTTGCGCGTGGTCCGCACGCGCTCAGGCCGTGTCATCAGCCCGTCGAGCCAGGCCGGCAATTGCGGCCGGATGCCGCACGCCGCTTCCACCGCATCCGGGAATTTCGCGGGATGCGCGGTTGACAGCACGATATTCGGAACGCTGGTGTCCGAGGTGTCGCGGTCGGCGACTGCGAGGGCGACCGCGGTGTGGGGATCGACGAGTTGGCCGGCCTCACGCCAGGCGGCGCGGATCGCAGCCGCGGTTTCGGTCTCGTCGGCGCGGCCGGCATCGAACTCCTCGCGGATCGCGGCGAGCGTCGCGTCGGGCAGCACGAAGCGCCCGGACTGCTTCAACGACTCCATCAGCCGGCGCACGGCGGCCGCGTCGCGCCGGCTCGCTTCGAACAGCAGCCGCTCGAAATTCGACGATATCTGGATATCCATCGAGGGCGACGCTGTGGCGTGTACCTCGCGCACCTCATAGATGCCGGTCTTGAACGTACGTGCCAGGATGTCGTTGACGTTGGTCGCGATGCGCAAGCATCGGATCGGCAGGCCCATGCGCTTGGCCGCGAAGCCCGCGAAGATGTCGCCGAAATTGCCGGTCGGCACCGTGAAGTCGACGGCGCGCGAGGGCGCGCCGAGCGCCACCGCCGAGGTGAAGTAATAGACGATCTGCGCGACCACACGCGCCCAGTTGATGGAGTTGACGCCTGATAGCGCGACCTGATCGCGGAACCGGTGATGATTGAACAGGCCCTTCACGATCGCCTGGCAGTCGTCGAAGGTCCCTTCGACGGCGAGCGCGTGGATGTTTGACGCGCCCGTGGTCGTCATCATCCGCCGCTGCACCTCGGAGATGCGGCCGTGCGGGAACAGCACGATCAGGTCGACATTGCCGAGATTGGCGAAGGCGTCGACCGCAGCCCCGCCGGTGTCGCCCGAGGTTGCGACCACGATGGTGGTGCGCTGGCCGCGCTTGGCCAGCACGTGATCCATCAGCCGCGAGATCAGCTGCATCGCGACGTCCTTGAACGCCAGGGTCGGACCATGGAACAGCTCGAGCACGAATTGATGCGGGCCGATCTGGTTCAGCGGCACCACGGCGGGATGACGGAAGGTGGCGTAGGCTTCGTTCGCCATGCGGCCGAGATCGGCATCCGAAATCTCGCCGCCGACGAACGGGCGAACCACGTCGACCGCGACCTCCCAATACGGCCGGCCGAAGAACGCAGCGGTGGTCGCAGCAGAAAGCTGCGGCCAAATCTCGGGCACGTAGAGGCCGCCGTCCCGGGCAAGCCCGGTCAGCATCACGTCGCAGAAACCCAGCGCCGGAGCCTCGCCCCGGGTCGAAACATACCGCGTCAAACCACCCTCCAAAGGCTCTTCGTTCTTCTCAAGCCTTTGATTTTGTTGGACGATCCGCAGACCTCAAGGAGCGGATCGGTCGGCACCATAGTGTGTTTTGGAGCCCGAGGGAAACGGGTTGTGGGCATCATTTAGGACGTTCCCTCTCACCCATGCCCGCAAAGCGAGCGAGGTGAAAGTCCGCCGTGCTAGTTTCCCTCCACACGCAAATTGCAGGGAGGCGCCAATGATCATCGTCACAACCGAGAACGTGACCGGGCACCGGACGGTTCGCATGCTGGGGCAATGCTTCGGGGTGGTCGTGCGCAGCAGAGGCCTCGGCGGCAACCTCATGGCGGGACTTCGATCGATCGTGGGCGGCGAGATCCACGAATATACGCAGATGCTGGAGGAGGCGCGGCGCCATGCGCTCGACCGGCTGACGCAGAATGCCGGCGCGATGGGCGCGAACGCCATCCTGATGATGCGCTTCGACAGCGCCGAGATCGGCAATACGATGAGCGAGATCGTGGCCTATGGCACGGCGGCGGTGATCGAGCCCGCATGATGATCGGCTTCGCGATCTGGTGCGGCGCTATTGCGCTGCCCTTCCTGATCTGGTTGCTGTTCAGAAAGGGCGGCTACAAGCGAAGGCCACTCGACGCGCCGCCGGGACCGGGCTGGACAGAGACCGGCGAGCGCTTTGTCGATCCCACGACCGGCGAGACGATCGATGTGTGGTTTCACGCCAGCAGCGGCGAGCGCGCCTATGTCCGGTCGCCAAATCAGGGGACGTGACATCCACGCGAACACGTCTGCCTCCTGGGCATGACAAGGCGGCGTGACGCGCCCGCCGACCTGCGCTAGCTTTCACCCACAAGAAAGAACAAGGGAAACGCCAGTGTACGATTACATCATCGTCGGGGGCGGCTCGGCCGGATCGGTGCTGGCCCATCGCCTCTCCGCCAAAAGCGCCAACAAGATCCTCGTGCTCGAGGCCGGCCAGGACACGCCGCCCGGCGAGGAGCCGGCCGAGATCCGCGACAGCTATTCGGGCAAGGCCTATTTCGATCCGCGCTTCCACTGGACCGATCTCAAGGTCACGACCCAGGTCGTCAGCCACAACAATCCGGAAGAACGCCCGCCGTTGCGCAAATACGAGCAGGCGCGCGTGCTCGGCGGCGGCTCCTCGATCAACGGCCAGCTCGCCAATCGCGGCGCGCCGACCGATTACGACGAGTGGGAGGCGCGCGGCGCGGCGGGCTGGGCGTGGAACGACGTGCTGCCGTTTTTCAAGAAAGTCGAGCACGATCTCGATTTCGACGGCGCCTATCACGGCAAGGAGGGCCGCATTCCGGTGCGCCGCATTCCCAGGGAGCACTGGACCGGACATACAGTCGCGGTGGCCAAGGCCTGCGAGGCCGCAGGGATGCCATATCTGCCCGATCAGAACGGCGAATTCGCCGACGGCTATTTCCCGATCACGCATTCCAACCAGGACGAGCACCGCGTCTCGGCCGCGATGGGCTATCTCGATCGCGAGACGCGCAAGCGGCCGAACCTGACGATCTCGACCCGCACGCAAGTCAAGGAGCTGCTGTTCGAGGGCACGCGATGCGTCGGCGTGAAAGCGACCGTCAACGGCGCCGAGCAGGAGTTTCGCGGCAACGAGGTCGTGCTGTGCTGCGGCGCGATCCATTCGCCCGCGCATCTGCTGCGCGCCGGCATCGGCCCGGTCGGGCATCTGCACGACGTGGGGATTCCCGTGCTGATGGGGCTGCAAGGCGTCGGCCAGCGGCTGATGGATCATCCCTCGATCTCGCTGTCGTCCTTCGTGCGCCGCGGCGCGCGCATGAACGACCATACGCGCCGCCACATCCAGATGGGCTTCCGCTATTCCTCGGGGCTTCCGGGCGTGCCCAAAGGCGACATGTTCGTCGCCGTGATGACCAAGTCGGCCTGGCATTCGGTCGGCGAGCAGATTGGCTCGCTGCTGGCCTTCGTCAACAAGACCTATTCGGAGACCGGACAGGTCAAGCTCGCCTCGCGCGATCCCCGCGCCGAGCCGATCGTCGAGTTCAATCTGCTGTCGGACCGGCGCGACCTCGACCGGCTGATGAGCGGCTTCCGCAAGATGGCAGGCCTGCAGGCGAACGCGGCCGTGAAGGCCGTCACCGACAAGCCGTTCCCTGCGTCCTACAGCGACCGCGTGCGCAAGATCGGTGTGGTCAACACCAAGAACAAGGTCCTGACCACGATCGCGGCCGCGATGATGGACGGCCCCGCGGCGCTGCGCCACTTCATGATCGACAATTTCGTGGTCGAAGGCTTCACCTTCGATCAGGTGATGAATGACGACGAGGCGCTGGAAGCCTTCGTGCGCAAGGCCACCATCGGTGTCTGGCACGCCTCGTGCAGTTGCCGCATGGGCCGGGCGGACGATCCTATGGCGGTGACGGACACCCAGGGCCGCGTCAAGGGCGTGCAAGGCTTGCGCGTGGTCGACGCCTCGATCTTCCCGGTGGTGCCCTGCGCCAACACGAATTTCCCGACCTTGATGTCGGCGGAGAAGATCGCGGCGGGGATGGTGCAGTAACTCCCTCTCCCCGCTCTTGCGGGGAGAGGTGAGCTACGCATCGATGAAATCGAACGCGTCCTTGTGGCGCACCACGCGCGCGGTCGACGGTGACGGAAAGTGCGCCGTGCACATCAAGGTGGACGTATCGCAGAAGCGGCCGAACAAATGGCGCCGCGATTCGCCCGCTATCTTCGAGTCCCAATCCGCCATCATGCCGAGCTCGGGATAGCGCGCCTGCAGCGGCGAATGGATCATGTCGCCGGTGATGACGGCGTCCGCGCCCGATGTGCCGACATGCACCGAATAATGATCGATGGTATGGCCCGGCGTCGGAATCAGCGTCATCAGATCGTTGAACGCATGCGCGCTCTTGACGATATCGACGCGACCCGCCGCCACGATCGGCAGCACGGAATCGGTGATCCAGGGGCAGACGGAGGGATCATCCTTCTCGCGTTTGGTCCAGAACTCCAGCTCGCGGTCGGAGAAGACATAGCGCGCCTTCGGGAAGGTCGGCACCCAGCGGCCGTTCTCCAGCTTCGTGTTCCAGCCGACGTGGTCGGTGTGCAGATGGGTGCACATCACGAAGTCGATGTCGTTGACGGAAAAGCCGGCGGCCGCGAGGTTTTTCTCGTAACGGTCGGTGTTCATCATGTTCCAGAACGGCCGCGTCGGCCGCGGCTTGTGATTGCCGACGCAGCTGTCGATCATGATGGTGTGGTGCGGTGTCTTGACGATGTAGCTCTGGATGCAGAGCATCAGCCGGTCCTGGTCGTCGAAGAAGCGCGGCCGCAGCCAGCCGCGGTTCTCGTCGAGCAGCTCCTTGGTGATGGTCGGGAAGAACGTCGAGGCGGGGAAGAACGGCCCCTCCTGCTCGACGATGCGATGGATGGTGCAGTTGCCGATCTGGATTGGTTTGGACACGGTTGTCTCCGTTGTTGTTGGATTTAGTGGCTGCCGCCAGTCATATACGCCTGCTCCAGCCGGTGCGGCAGGTCGGCTTCCTTGGCCTGCGCCTCCAGCACGATCGCGCCGCGCGCCAGCGCGTAAACGCGGTCGGCGAGTGCGAGCGCCTTCTCGATCAGCTGCTCGACCAGCAGCACCGAGGTCCCCGCCTCGCGCAAGCGCTGCACGACGACCAGCACACGATCGACCAGCACCGGCGATAATCCGGCCGAAGGCTCGTCCAGCATCAACAGCCGCGGCCGCCGCACCAGGCCCTGCGCGACTGCCAGCATCTGCTGCTGGCCGCCGGACAGCCAGGCCGCGCGCTCGTGGCGTTTTTCCGCGATCTCAGGAAACAGCGTCAACACTTCCTCGACGCGCACATTTCGCTCGGCGCGTGGCAGGTCATAAGCGGCAAGCAGCAGATTGTCGATCACGTCGAGCTGGGTGAAGACGCGATGGCCTTCGACGACATGCGCGAGCCCGCTTTTGACGGTGTCGCGCGGGCTGAGGCCTGAGAGATCGCGGCCGCCAAAACGCACGTGGCCCGTCCACGGCAACAGTCCCGACACCGCGCGGAGCAGCGTGGTCTTGCCGGCGCCGTTCGGGCCGAGCAGCGCCACCACCTCGCCGGCGCCGACCTTGAGGTCGATGCCGCGCAGCACGCCGATCTTGCCGTAACCGGAGGAAAGTCCGGCGACGTCGAGCAGCGGATCAACCACCGAGATAGGCATTGACCACCTCCCGATGCGAGCGGATCTCGGCCGGCGTGCCGGCGGCAAGCGTCTTGCCGAGATTGAGCACGGTCACATGGTGACAGATGTCGAAGATCAGGTCGGGATGATGCTCGACCAGAAGCACGCCGGCGCCGGCGCGCGAGATCGCGAGGATCAGTGTCGCGAGCCGCGCGATCTCGTCGGCGGACAGACCGGCTGCGGGCTCATCGAGCAGCAGGTACGCCGGCCGCAGCATCAGTGCGCGCGCGATCTCGGTGAAGCGCAGCTCCGAATGCTGCAGGCGGTCGGCGCGCACATGCGCGAGCCGTTCCAGTCCGACGATCGACAACGCCAGCATCGCGGACTCGCGCAGCTTCCTTTCGTCGCGCCAGTGCCGCGGCAGCGACAGCAGCGATTCGACGAAGGTCCCCTCGCCGTCGATGGTGCCGCCGATCATGACGTTCTCCAGCACCGAGGCCGAGCCGACGATGCGTGGGGTCTGGAAGGTACGCGCGATGCGCTTTTGTGCGCGCAGATGCAGCGCGGCTTGCGGCAACGTGGCGCCGTTGAGCCGGACCTCGCCCTGCTTCGGCGCATAATAACCGGAGATGACGTTGAGCGTGGTGGTCTTGCCGCTGCCATTCGGGCCGATCAGGCCGTGCACCTGGCCCGGATTGATTTCGAGGTCGAGCCCGTCGATCGCCTTCACGCCGCCAAAGCTCAGCGCGACCTGATGCAATGTCAGCGCGCCCGCATCGGACTTTGCGTTGAACAAGCGCCGTACCAGTTCGGGCCGCGGCACGATGGCGCGGTCGCTCCCCAGCGGACGGCGGTTCTTGAAGTCGAGCAGTTCGGCGATGCCGCCGGGGATCACGAGCACGATGACGAGCAGCAGCACGGCATAGAGAAAGGTCGACCACGCCACCAGCGGTGCTGCGAACTCCGGCAGCACGGTGAGCAGGATGGTGCCAAGCAGCGGCCCGATGATCGAGCTGCGGCCGCCGATCAGGATAGCAATAAAGAACAGGATGGAAAGATCGATCGTGAAGGCGTCCGGCGTGATGTAGGATTGCAGCGACGCAAACAGTCCGCCGGCAACCGAGGCGACCGCGCCGGCAAACAGGAACACGGTGACCAGCATCGCCGGCTTGGAGATGCCGCTGGCTTCGGCCGCCACATCGGCATCGCGGATCGCGGCTAGCGCGCGGCCGAAGCGGCTCGCGGCGATGTTCGCGGTCATCCAGGTGCAGATGGCGGCGAGGCCGAAGCAGAAATAATAGAAGCCCCATTGCGAGGAGAATGGCGGCGGGAACACCGGGCCGGGCACGCCGACGCCGCCGCCGGTGACGCTCTGCCAGGCCAGCGCCACCTGCGTGACGATGGTGGCAAAGCCGAGCGTGGTGATGGCGAAATAGAAGGTGCGCAGCCGCAGCGCCGGCAGGCCGACGATCAGGCCGGCCACCGCGCCGACCACCGCCGATGACGCGAGCGCCAGATAAGGCGGCCACGCCGGCATGGCATTGCCGGCCGCGAGCACGCTGGTGGTGTAGGCGCCGAGGGTGAGCAGCGCGACCCAGCCGATCGCGATCTGGCCGGCGAAGCCGACCACGAGATTGAGGCCGGACACCAGCACCCAATACACGCAGGCGCGGGTCGCAATCACGCCCCAATAGCCGCCGCCGAACAACGGAAAGGTGAGACCGATGATCAGCAGCACGGCGAACGGCAGCAGCGCCGACACGATGCTCGCGGGTGCTGCCGGCACATCGGCGCGGCTCGAGCTCAACTCTGGCGCCACTTGTGTGTCCATCAGACGCGGCGCCGCTGGCTGGCGCCCGCGAGCCCGTCGGGGCGCGCCAGCAGGACGAGGATGAAGACGGTGAAAACCGCGACAGAGGCAAAGATGCCACCGACCAGGAAATTCGCCGCCTGCTGGAACAATCCGAGCAGAAGACCCGCGATGACGGCGCCGCGATTATTGCCCATGCCGCCGAGCGCGACCGGGACGAAGCCGTAGAAGGTCAGCGTCGGCGCGTTCGCGAAGAACGCGAGCAGCATCTCCCCGCCGGCGAAACCGGCGAGCGCGCCGATCGCGCCCGCAAGCGCAAAGCTCGCCATGCGCAAGCCACGCTCGGGCAGGCCGAGCGCGCGGGCGGCATAATTGTCCTCGGAGATCGCGAGGAAGGCGTGGCCGATCAAGGTGTGGCGATAGAGCAGTTCGAGACCGACGATCACGACAGCGCAGGCCAGCATCGGCAGCCAGAACTGCTGGTCGAAATCGACGCGGGGCAGATCGAGCAGCCGCGGAAAGGGCTGCTGCTCCGTCGAGAATTCGATCGCGGTGAACTGTTGCACCATCAGCGCCAGCGCCAGGGTCGAGAGCACATAGAGATGCTGGTCGAGGCTTTTCAGCACCGGCCGCACGGCGACGATCTCGGTGACGACGCCGAAGATCGCGCCGCAGAGCAGCGACAGCAGGAAGCCGACCGCGACCGGCAGGCCCATCCGCGCGATGAACAGCGAGCCGAACACGCCGCCGAGCATGCCGAGCGTACCCGCGGTGAAGCTGAACACGCGCGAGGCCGAGAACATCACATTGTAGGCGATGGCGATCAGTGCGTAGACGCAGCCGACCGCCACCCCCGTGAGGATGATGGATTGGACCATTACGCGGTGTAGCCGGGTGCCAGCTTGAACGCACCGTCCTTGAGCGAATTGGCCTCGACCATCACCACCTGCTCGTCCGGATAGCCGTTGTGGCGCTCCGGCGTGAAGGAGATGTCGCCGTAAACGCCGGGGAAATCCTTCAGCTTGTTGAGATAGCCGACGATCTGGTCCGGCTCGGTGCCGACGGCCTTCATCGCTTCCGCGATCATGCGCGGCGAGTCGTAGCCGAGCGCGATCCACCACAGCAGCGTATCGCCCATCTCGATCTTGGCGCTCTTCAGTCGGTCGACGAACGCGCTGGTGCGCTCGGTCATCTTGCCGTCACCGCTGAAGCAAACCGGGCGGAAGTTGTTGGGATAGACCTTGCCCCAGAAATCCGGCTTTTCGAGCAGCGCCTGGGTCTGGCCGCTTCCGAGCGTGGTCTGGCCGACGATCGGCACGTCCCAGCCCATCTGGCCGCGCGTATTGATGATGCGCGACAGGAATCCGGCGTTGACGCTCCACGGCATGATTGCCTCCGCGCCGGCGCTTTGCATCCGCAACAGCTCGGGCTTGAGGTCGGGATTGGCGGCGTCGACATTGCCCTGATAGACGACCTCCGCACCCCTCTCCTTCAGCATCGGCACATAGGCGTTGACCGAGGCAGTGCCGTAGCCGGTGGTGTCGCTGATGACCGCGACCTTCTTCTTCTTGAGCACCTCCGTCACGTAGCGGTTGGCGGCGCCGCCGATCTGCTGGTTGGTCGGCGCATTGCGGAAACACGCCGGATATTTCTGCGGATCGGTCAGGGTGTCGACCCAGCAGGGATGGATTTGCGGGGTGTTGGTGCGCGCCAAGAGCGGCACCACGGCGAGCGACTCGCCGGAATTGACCGGGCCGAACACGCAGCTCACCTTCTGTCCGCGGGTGAGCTCTGCCGCGCCGTTCACCGCCTTGGTCGGATCGCTCTGGGTGTCCCGCGTAATCAGCTCGAGCTGCCGCCCGTCGATGCCGCCGGCGGCGTTGATCTCCTGCACCGCGAGTTGGATGCCGCGGTTGATCCCGATTCCGGTGGACGACGATGGACCGGTCAACGCGGGAAGGTAACCGACCGGAATCGGATCCTTGGCCGCGATGGCGGGCTTGGCAATCGTGGTGGCAAGAACGGCAGCGCCGGACGCCAGCGCCTGACGACGAGTCAGCTTCATTGAATTCCTCCCTAGAGCGTTCGTGAACTCCCAAATCTTTGTTTGAGGGTCTTGGCCCTCTTTTTATTTTGGCGTCAGGACTATAGCGGCGGCCTGCCCATCCGCAAAGCGGACGACTGCACCGGGGAAATCAATTTCGCTGCTGCGCCTTAAGTCTGAGATGGGCGGCTGCCCCAAGCCGGTTTGCTCGTTTTTCAGGCGCGCGGGCGCCTGCGCCACCAGACCGCGAAGGCAATCGCAACAGCGAAGGCGAGCGTGAACCAGGTGATGGCGTATTGCAGGTGGTCGTCCTTCAGGTACACCCGCAACGGGCCGGGTTTCGGGATGCCGTTTTGCGGCACCGGTGTCTCGAGGTCGATGTAGAACGGCGCGACCTTGTCGTTTTCCTGGCCCCAGCCAAGCATTTTCGCCATCGCCAGATGATCGCGCGTAAACCAGAGCCGCTTGTCACGGCTCGGGGCCGGCGTGACGAGGCCGGGACTTTCCGGAAAGCGGAGATAGCCGGTCAGCGTGACCGGTTCGCCGGTGACGAGCTTTGCCACCGCGCGATCCTCGACGCTGCGGTCCTGCATGGTGTTCTCGACAAAGCCGGTGTCGATCACGATCGTTGCGCCGGAGGCGAGCCGCGCCGGCAGGAAAGCCCAGGTCCCGGGGATCGATGCGTCCTCGCGCACCGCCGAGCCGGCGCTATAGACCATGGCGTCGGGCAGCCGCGCATAGGTCGCGGCGAAAGTGACGCGGCGAAACTCGTCCTTGGCGGCGTTCAGCCTGCCCCATTCCGACGCTGATGGCAGCGGCACCGGCGCCGCTGCCAGGCGCTCGGTCAACGCCGCGATCAGCGCATGCTTCTCGACGCGGCGCTGCAATTGCCAGAGGCCGAGACCGATGAAGATCGCGACGATGACGAGGGTGAAGACGCCGAAACCCCATGGCGTGCGCTGCCGCGCCGCGGCCGCGGTCATTTCGGCCCGCGCTCGATGAGGCGGCCTTCGGCGGCCTTGTGATGAAATTGCAGCGCGATCAGAAGCGACTTCATCGCGCGCAGCGGCCACAGGGTCACGACGAGGATCAGCGGCAACCACAGCGCCGCGTGCACCCAGAACGGCGGCTGGTATTTCACCTCGACGATCAGAGCACTGCCGACCACGATCGCGCCCGCAAACAGGATGACGAACACGGCAGGCCCGTCGCCGGCATCGATGAAGGCATAGTCGAGCCCGCAGGTGTCGCACTTCGTTCGCAACGTCAAGAATCCGTCAAAGAGCTTGCCCTTGCCGCAGCGCGGGCATTTGCAGGCGAGCCCGCGTAGCGCGCTCTGGAAGACGGTGGGCGATGAGTTGCTCGAGTCGGTCATTGTGGAACTGTGTGTAGCACGCGAACTCTGGAGCCGCCGAAAAGGTCTGCCCCCTCTCCCCGCGTGCGGGGAGAGGGTTGGGGTGAGGGGGAGTCTCCAAGAACTCGGTCGTGGAGAGTCCCCCTCAGCCGCCGCGCAAAAGCGCCATAGCCGAAGCTTCGCTTCGGCGTTCTTAGTGCTAAGAACGGCCGCCGAAGGCGGCCTATGCTCTCCTCGCACGCGGGGAGAGGTGAAGGATAGAAACAAAAAGGGCGGCCCGCGGCCGCCCTCTTGTAACACGCTGGCCCTGCGCCCTACTCGCCCGCGACTCCGACGCGGCCGCCGCCGGTGCCCCAGACATAGATGCACACGAACAGGAACAGCCAGACCACGTCGACGAAGTGCCAGTACCAGGCGGCGAACTCGAAGCCGAGATGCTGCTTCGGCGAGAAATGCCCGGCATAGGCGCGCCCCAGGCACACGGTCAGGAAGATGGTGCCGATCAGCACATGGAAGCCATGGAAACCGGTCGCCATGAAAAAGGTCGCGCCATAGACGTTGCCCGAGTAGTGGAACAGGGCGTGGGCATATTCATAAGCCTGCACGCAGGTGAAGGCCGCCCCGAGCAGGATGGTGAGGATCAGGCCGTATTTCAGCCCCTGCCGGTCGTCCTCGAGCAACGCATGGTGTGCCCAGGTCACGGTGGTGCCCGACGTCAAGAGCAGCAGCGTGTTGAGCAGCGGCAGGTGCCAGGGATCGAAAGCCTCGATGCCCTTGGGCGGCCAGGTGCCCGGGACGCTGCAGGCGCCCATTGCCGTGCCGGCGCCGCAGCCGAACACGGCGTCGCGGGTAGCGTGCACCGCATCCGCCGGAAACAGCGACGAATTGAAGAACGCCCAGAACCAGGCGACGAAGAACATCACCTCGGAGGCGATGAACAGGATCATGCCGTAGCGGTGGCTGATCTGCACCACGCGGGTGTGGTCGCCCTTGTATTGCGCCTCGCGGATCACGTCGCCCCACCACGCCGCCATGGTGTAGAGCACGCCGACCGTACCGACGCCGAACACCAGCCAGGCGGCGGAATACATGTGATGCATCCAGCTGATGGCGCCCACCGCCATGATGAAGGCCGAGACCGCGCCCACGATCGGCCACGGGCTCGGATCGACGAGGTGATAGTCGTGATGCTTGGCGTGCGCCTCAGCCATTGTCGCTCTCTCCTTCGTGCCGCCCGAGGCGGCCCCCTATTCGTCCCAAAAATCCGATCGCGCGGCAATGCCCGCGATCAGAGGTTTCCCTTGCGTTGATCGCCCTCGCCCGCTGCCACCGGCTTCACTGCCGGATCGCGCACGGGATAGAAGGTGTAAGACAGTGTGATGGTTTTCAGCGTGTCATTCTCATGGTCGGCGGCGAGCGCCGGATCGACATAGAAAACCACGGGCATTTCGCGCTTTTCACCGGGCCCCATGGTCTGCTCGGTGAAGCAGAAGCAGTTGATCTTCTGGAAATAGGAGCCGACCGTCAGCGGCGTGACGTTGTAGGCCGCCTGTCCCGTCGTGGTCCGCGCCGCCTGGTTGGTGACGGTGTAATAGACGGTCGTCACCTCTCCGATGCGAAGCTCGATCTCGGTCTTCTCGGGTTCGAACTTCCAGGGCAGCCCCGGCGCGACATTGGAATCGAACCGGACGGCAATGGTGCGCGCGAGCGGTCCCGACGACGGTGCCGAGGTGGCAACTTGCGTGGTACCGTTGAAGCCGGTGGCGCGGCAGAACCAGTTATAGAACGGCACGGCGGCATAGGAGGCGCCGACCATCAGCACGACGACCAGGCCGCAAATAGCGGCAACCAGCGCATCGCGGGTCAGGCGCGGCTTTTTGGTCTTTGGTTGTCCCATATCCATCATAGCGGTCTGTTCAGCACGGCCGGCCCCTTGACCAAAGTGACCGCGAAAAACAACACGACGAGAACGCCAAGCGCGAGCGCCATGGCGATCGAGCGCTGACGGCGGCTTTTCTTCTGCGCCTCGGTGAGGACGATTCCATCTGGCTCGCGTTTGTCAGCCATGGCGGTGTCATGCGCCTCCTACCCAAGCCCCGGCACGATCGCGCGAACAACGACTTCGACCAGCAGCGTCGCAAACAGCGCGAACAGATAAAGGATGGAGAAGGCAAACAGCTTTCGCGTAGCGCGCAACGAAGCCAAGCGCTCGCGGCTGACATAGACATTGATGGCGAACACCAGCATGCCGGCGCCGAGGATCAGCGAGACGATGCCGTAGACCGCGTCGAAATAGCCGAGCGGCCAGGGCGCAGCCGCAATCGCCACCAGCACGATGGTGTAGAGCAGGATCTGTAGCCGCGTCGCATCGGGGCCGGCAACGACGGGCAACATCGGTACGCCGGCACGCGCATAGTCGTCGCTGCGGAACAGCGCCAGCGCCCAGAAGTGCGGCGGCGTCCAGAAGAAGATGATGAGGAACAGCAGCAGCGGCTCGACCGAGATCGAGCCGGTCGCCGCGACCCAGGCCACGACCGGCGGCAGCGAGCCGGCGGCGCCGCCGATCACGATGTTCTGCGCTGTCCAGCGCTTCAGCCACAGCGTATAGATCACGACATAGAAAAAGATGGTGAAGGCGAGCAGTGCGCCGGCGTACCAGTTGACCAGGATGCCGAGCGTCATCACCGAGAAGAAGGCGAGCGTCACACCGAACGCCATGGCCTCTTCGCGGGTCACGCGCCCGCGCGGGATCGGCCGATTGGCGGTGCGCGACATCAGCGCGTCGATGTCGCCTTCCAGCGCCATGTTGAGCGCGCCGGAGGCTCCTGCCCCGACCGCGATGCAGAGCAGCGAGGTGAAGGCGAGCACGGGATGGAAATGGCCCGGCGCGATCGCGAGTCCCACCAGCGCGGTGAAGATCACCAGCGACATTACCCGCGGCTTGAGCAGCGCGATGTAGTCGCCGACCTCAGCCTCCGAGATGTGCGGGACCGATAGTTCAATGGCGTTGTGATCGACGACGGACAAAGTAGCTCGATTCCTTCAAAACGGCGCGACGCCGGTTAAGGCGCCGCGCAACTCGATTACTGCACGCGCGGCAGCGTCTCGAACTGGTGGAACGGCGGCGGCGACGGCAGCGTCCATTCCAGCGTGGTGGCGCCGACGCCCCACGGATTGTTGCCGGCCGGCACCTTGCGCATGTAGGCGTCGAGCAGCCCGTAGAGGAAGATCAGCACACCGAAACCGGAGATGAAGGCGCCGATCGAGGAGATCAGGTTGAAGCCGGCGAACGCGTCGGGATAGTCGACATAACGGCGCGGCATGCCGGAGAGACCAAGGAAGTGCTGCGGGAAGAACGCCATATTGACGCCGACGAAAGTAAACCAGAAGTGCAGCTTGCCGATGGTCTCATTGTACATGTAGCCCGACATTTTCGGGAACCAGTAGTACCAGCCGGCGAAGATCGCGAACACGGCGCCGAGCGACAGCACGTAGTGGAAGTGCGCGACGACGTAATAGGTCTCCTGCAGCACGCGGTCGACGCCGGCGTTCGCCAGCACGACGCCGGTGACACCGCCCACGGTGAACAGGAAGATGAAGCCGATCGCCCATAGCATCGGCGTCTTGAACTCGATCGAGCCGCCCCACATCGTGGCAATCCAGGAGAAGATCTTCACGCCGGTCGGCACCGCGATCACCATGGTGGCGGCGACGAAATAGGCCTGTGTCGCCGAGCTCATGCCGACCGTGTACATGTGGTGCGCCCAGACCACGAAGCCGATGCCGCCGATCGCGACCATGGCGTAGGCCATGCCGAGATAACCGAACACCGGCTTCTTCGAGAAGGTCGAGACGATCTGGCTGACCATGCCGAAGCCGGGCACGATCAGGATGTACACTTCGGGGTGGCCGAAGAACCAGAACAGGTGCTGGAACAGCACCGGATCGCCGCCGCCGTCGGCCGCGAAGAACGTCGTGCCGAAATTGCGGTCGGTGAGCAGCATGGTGATGGCGCCGGCGAGCACCGGCAGCGACAGCAGGAGCAGGAACACGGTGACCAGGATCGACCACACGAACAGCGGCATCTTGTGCAGGGTCATGCCCGGCGCGCGCATGTTGAAAATCGTGGTGATGAAGTTGATGGCGCCGAGGATCGAGGAAGCGCCGGCCAGGTGGATCGACAGGATGGCGAAGTCGACCGCCGGCCCCGGATGGCCCGAAGTGGACAGCGGCGCGTACAACGTCCAGCCGGCACCGACGCCGTTGGCGCCCGGCTCGCCCTCGAAGAAGGAGGACATCAAGAGCAGTGCGAAGGAAGCCGGCAGCAGCCAGAACGAGATGTTGTTCATGCGCGGAAACGCCATGTCCGGCGCGCCAATCATCAGCGGCACGAACCAGTTGCCGAAGCCGCCGATCATCGCCGGCATCACCATGAAGAAGATCATGATCAGGCCGTGCGAGGTCACGAACACGTTGTAGGTATGGGTCTCGTGGAAGATCTGGACGCCGGGATACATCAGCTCGGCGCGGATCGCGATCGACATCGCCGCACCGATGACGCCCGCGATGATCGCGAACACCAGGTACATCGTGCCGATGTCCTTGTGGTTCGTCGAATAGACGAAACGCCGCCAGCCGGTCGGATGATCGTGCGCGTGGTCGTCGTGGGCGTGGTCGTCGTGTGTCGCTGCGCTCGTTGCCATGTTCAGATCCTGTTACCCTGGTCCCTATCCTGGACCTTGCGGTCCCGTCGCCCTTGTCTTTCTTGCGCAGTCGCGCCGCGAGGTTTACTGCGCCGCGTCCGCCGCCGACGCAAACGAGTCGGTCCGCGAACTCGCATATTTCTTTTTCGCCGCCTCGATCCAGGTCGCGAATTCCTGATCCGTTACGACGCGCACCGCAATCGGCATATAGGCGTGGTCCTTGCCGCACAGTTCCGAGCACTGGCCGTAATACATGCCGGTCTTGGTCGCCTGGAACCAGGTCTCGTTGAGGCGACCGGGAATGGCGTCGATCTTGATGCCGAAGGCCGGCACCGCGAAGGAGTGGATCACGTCGGCGCCGGTGGTCTCGACGCGGACGACCTTGTTGACGGGCACCACGAGCTCGTTGTCGACCGAGAGCAGCCGCGGCGGCTGGCACTTGGTACGGCTCTCGTCGCAGGCCAGCAGCGAGTCGTATTCGAACTTGCCGTCCGGATAGGCGTACGACCAGTACCACTGCTTGCCGGTCGCCTTGATGGTGAGGTCCGCCTTGGGGATGTCGAGTTCCTGGAACAGCAAGCGGAACGACGGGATAGCGATGCCGACCAGGATCATGACCGGGATCAAGGTCCACGCCACCTCGATCAGAGTGTTGTGGGTGGTCCGCGACGGTACGGGATTGGCCTTGGCGTTGAACTTGACCATCACGGCGATCAAGAGTCCCAGCACGAACAGGGTGATCACGGTGATGATGACCAGCAGCCAGTTATGGAACCACTCGATGTGGTCCATCACCGGAGAGCCGGATTCCTGCAGCTTGTATTCCCACGGCGCGGGCTGGCCCAGTTCGGCGAACGCCACCTGGCTCATTGCGACCGCGCCAAAGACAATCGCCAAGCCCAGCAACCAGCGGCCCATCCGGCCCTTCGACAGCTTCATGCCGTTCGTGCTCCCTTAAAACCGTCCCCAAAAGCATCCGCCGCCCTTGGGGGATGCTCGTCCGATCCGCCCCTGCCAACGGCCTGATGGCGCGCCTTGGAGGCGCGCGAGGCCGGATCGTGAGACGCCGAAATCAAGCCTCTCAAACCATAATTTCCGCGGTCTCGCAATGCAGTAGTAGGGGTGTGCAGGGCGCGCAAGCGCCGATCATGCGCGCGTCACATTTTCTCGTGAAATCAGGGCAATCCGGCGTTGTCGCACCGGTACTATGCTTGACAGGGGGGCGCCGCGATGGTCCCTCGGACAAGGCCCTCCCGAGATGCGTGATTCGCTGATAAAATGGCTGTGGAGGACGCCGTTCGGGCGCGGGATTCGCTTTGCGGCGGCCTTCAAGGCGCTGTCATTGCGGGGTGACACCGCGACCGCCGGAAGATATGGCTGGAAATCAGATGGGACCGACCCGGATGAGGCCTGCAAGACATGTCAGCGGATGGACTGGGCTGGTGCTCGCCGCCGCGCTTGCGTTGGGCTGGAGCGCGCCGGCGCAGGCGCAGGGCGCTGTTCGTTCGACCCACGGCGACTGGCAGATCCGCTGCGACACCCCGCCCGGCGCGCAGAACGAGCAATGCGCCCTGATCCAGAGCGTGGTGGCGGAGGACCGCTCCAATGCGGGGCTGACCGTGATCGTGCTCAAGACCGCCGACCAGAAAAGCCGGCTGATGCGCGTGGTGGCTCCGCTCGGTGTGCTGCTGCCCTCCGGGCTCGGACTGAAGCTCGACAACCAGGACGTCGGCCGCGCCGGTTTCGTGCGCTGCCTGCCCAATGGCTGCGTCGCCGAGGTTGTGCTGGAGGACAAGCTGCTCGGTCAGCTCAAGAACGCCAAGACCGCGACGTTCATCATCTTCGAGACGCCGGAAGAAGGCATCGGATTTCCGCTCAGCCTGAACGGGCTGTCGGAGGGGTTTGACAAGCTGCCGTGAGGGGCACTTTGCGAGAGCTACTCGTCGTCCTTGAGGCCGAATTTTTGGCGGAGCGCGGCTGCTTCTGCGGCGAGGCCCATTCTGTCAAATAGCATAGCAGTATTTTTGGCGATTAATTTGGTATCGGGATGGCTCGGGCCGAGTACCCGCTCATGAATCCCGCAAGCTCGTTCGTAGTACCGTCGCGCTTCCAATGGCTTACCTTGCACTACTAACAGCGTACCGACGTTATTGAGACTCATTGCCGTGCTAGGATGTTCGGGACCAAGGACTCGCTCATTGATTGCGAGTGCACGCTCATAGTACGACTGCGCCTCCCGCAGTTGACCTTGTTTTCGCATTAATATGCCAAGATTATTGAGTATAGTCGCTGTATCGGGATGGTCAGGCCCGAGTGTTTTTTCACGGATTGCTAGTGCACGCTCGTAGTATGAACGCGCATCCGAGAATTCGCCCTGATCTTTCAGAAGAAAGCCGAGATTGTTGAGACACGTTGCAATTTCGGGATGTTCGGGGCCTTGCACCTCTTCGCGGATCGCAATTGCCCGCTCTAGAAGAGCCCGGGCGCCGGAAACGTCGCCTTGTGCTTGCAGAAGATAGGCGAGATTATTCAGGCACGTTGCTGTACGCGAATCGCCAGGACCGAACGCATTTTCAGAAATTGCCAGACTGCGCTCAAGAAGAGGGCGCGCAAGGTAGGGCGCAGCTAGGACGCGTTGCCGATAGGCAGCCGATCTCTCAAGAATTGTTAATGCGGAATCTTCAGCACCTTCAGGGACAGCATCATCATTGCCCACTAGGGCAACGGCGACTGCATCCAACCGTCTCACGCGTGGCCACGTGGCAGGGTCCCGAAGAATACTGTTGGGATAGACATCCGCCATTGCAGCGATGAGATCGCGCCGAAATCCGTTCTTCGTTCTCGCATCCTTCTGCGCCACCGCAACGGCTCGAACAAGGCGATGCAGTCGAATACAATCGATCACGATCGACGGGTCACGCTCGTCCGGGATGGTTTCGCGATCAACCAACGCGAAAGCACGTAAAGCCGCGAGGGCCTCGTCAAGACCATCATCTTGTATTTGGGAAGCAAAGGCCGACGCAAACTTCTCCCGACTTTCCGTAAACAAAAATAGCGGGATCGGCTCCGATGCGAGCAGAGCAGCGTAAGTTATCAACGCGTCGGCGGCAGGATGGCGCTTCGCTGCCTCGTCGATGGCCAAGGCAAATGTCTTGGCGACGGTCAATCCACCATGGTACTCACCGGCGGCGTCCGGAATGCTATCGAGGACGCCCGGGATCGTTTCAAGGCGTTTTGCATAGTCTGCTAGTGAAACGCCAATGCGTTCGCAATAGGCAGCAGCCTGTTCGTGTGCGAGCGGCAACCCACCGAGTGCATCCGACAACTCCAAGGCAGCGTCACGCTCCGTAGCGCGTCCGGTACGCGCCATAAGAAAGTCAGCACCGGTTTCCTTCGACCAAACCTCGATTTCCACTGGAGTAGCAACTCCACCCCAGTTCGGTGCATTCGATGTCACGATGATCCGCGGCTCAAAACCACGCGGCAGAAATTTCGACGAGTCCTTAGGGCCAATAGCGTTGTCGTAGATAAGGAGAATACCGTCACCCTCGGTGCTGAGCCGATCCAAAACAACTCCAAAGGATTTTTCCTCTTGAGCATCAGGCGCAATCCAACCGAGTTGCACACCAAGGCCAACTAGGTCGGCGCGCATCGTCGCCTCGGTCTCGGCTTTGATCCACCAAGTAGCCCGGTATTTGTCACGGTGACGCACAGCATAGGTAGCGGCGAGTGTGGTCTTTCCAACACCTCGCAGGCCGTGCAGCACGACAATCGCGGCACGGCCGCCTTCCCTGTTCAAAACATTGTCGATCTCGGCGAGGTCAATGTCACGGCCAACAAAATGAAACGGGATGTTGATGGGAATATTGGAGATGGTGCGTACCGGCCTTTCAGCGGCGTTCGGCGCTTCCGCTGGTGCCAGGCGCTCTATGTAACGAACCAGATTGCCGAGCGCTGTGGCGGCAGCCGTTGAAAACTGCTCCAAACTGTCGAAAGTTTCGTAAATGCGCTCGACCTCACCGCCCTCGCGCATTTTCTTGGCGCGTTCGCGAAATTCATTGAGCTTCTTGAGCTTGTCGGGGTCCGATTCAAAATCGCCCTTCTTGCCCGAGTGCTCTTCACCCATGATGAAGAGCACGATCGGCCGCTTGAGCAGCATCGCTTCATTGAATTCGAGCTCCGTCACCGAAAGCTTGTCCGGGTTCCGCACCGGATCGGCAGGAGTTTGGCCGTATTTCAAGCTGATGACGCCGACATAGGCTACTGCGTCCTGCACCATCTGCAGCGACGTATCGATCACGTCGGCTTCTGCCTGTGCCCCCGAATGCTCCATGACCCTCGGCATGTAGCCAAGCTTCTGGATCACCTCGATCGCCCTCGCCCGATGATCTTTCAAATCGGTAAAGGTGCTCGACAACATGATCGCCCTGTAATTTTTGGGCTCGTTCACGGCCGTATGACTCCTCGAAATCCTTCAAATATGTCAAAGGCGTGCGGTGCGGTGACCCGCCCCCTCGCAACTCGCCGGCCGAAAGACTATCTTCCGGGCCTGCCCGCACGCAACGGAATATAACTGGTGAACCGTACGACTGCGCTTCTCGACCGCGCCACCGTGCGGTGATCGGCTGAGTGCACCAACGCATCCAACCGCCGCAGGCATCTACCCCGGTATCGCAAGCTCCCGGCTCTCGACCGCCAGCCTCCAGCTCGCGACGTCACCAAGCATCGTTTCGCCGGTCGCGCGGGCGCGGCGTCTCAGCACGTCGAGGTTGACGGTCGTGCCTATCGCCTGGATTTGCTGGTGAAGGCTCTGGTGTGCGCGCTCGGATCGCCGGGCGGAGCCTTCGAAATCACCGATCACGCGAATGCCGTAGGTCGCGGTCGCCAGAGCCGGCAGGAAAGCGCTGAGAGCAATGCCGAGGTGCTCCACCTCCCGGGGGTCAGCGTGCCCAAACTGCTGGACGAGATATTCCAGACCGGCGCTATGAAAGCTCCAATGATCGACGGCTACCAGCACGGTTGCGAGAAACAGGACGAAGCCGATCCAATCCAGACGCGCATCAAGCCGTTTCATCCGCTGAGCGTTCCGCTCGTGGTAATCACATTGATGCTGCAGAATGTTGAGGATGGCGGTCCGCGCGGCGTCCATCTCGGCGCCTTCGAACGAGCCAGATCGCAGCGGCTGGACCCGGACGAAAGCGCGCACATACCAGCCGGTCCATGCCGGTTCGCCGCCGGCAAAAGCCTGTGGCCTGATTCCCAGGACCCAGAGCATTGCGGCAACGCGCAGACGTTCGGCAACCTCACGCGCCTCGAACCAGCGATTGTGCCAGCCATAGTGGCGTCCAAAGATAGTGTTTCCTGCAACGATCAGGATGAGCAGGATTTCGATCAGCACGGGATTGTCGGACTTGGCGTAGATCAGGGACAACAACGCCGCGGCGACGGCAAAGGACGCTACGAAAAAATTCAGCACGAACGCGCTGCGAAAGAACTGCGCAAAAAACAGCCCGACGGCATCCGCCCACGAATAGGCCTGCAGGAGATCGGAAGGCAGACCACCCCTTGCGACACCAGGCTTCATCAAGTTTGCCAAATCGTCGGACAGATCATCCACGCGAACCGACCACATGTCCTTCGGCCAGGCCAGGCGCACGAATAGCGACGTCAGCAGCGCCGGATAGGCGAAGCCGGGATTGATCGGCCAGAATCGCGCGCGATAATGACGGAGAAGGCCGGAACGCTCCCGCTTCTTCTCCGGAGGCTGCACCAGCGCCTTGATCAGACGCGGCAAGGCTGCGTCCAGTGGCTGCGACGACACCGCTTCGAGCTTTTCGGCACGTAAGGGAAATTCGTCAAGGCCGCTCCACCTCACCAGTGTCGGCTTCGTGCCGCCGGCATCGACGTGAATGATCGGGATGCCGAGGCTTGCGGCGGCCACCACCATATCGGTGGTGCCGCCCTGTCCTCTCGAGGCGCCTTCGTCCCATACCGTCAGGAGGATGTCGCAATTCCCGATCACGGTCAGGCCGGCGGCCTCGTAGGCCTTGTCCGCCTCGGGATCCTTTTCCTGCGGCGGCAGGGTGCGGTTGCCGGGCAGAACCAGCCTCGATCTCGCCTCGGCGCAAAGACTACAGAATCGGCGTAGAGCCACCTCGTTCTTGAAATCCCACTGATAATTGTCCTGGGCAAACGGCAGCACGGCATCAATGACATAGTCGTGCTCGATTGCCGCCTTCGCTGCAATCGTGTCGGCGCCTTCCGCCAGTGCCGTTACCAGCGAAAGCTCCAGCGATGCTTGCGATTCGACGGCAAAATATTCGCTGTATTCATCGCAAACGTCGCGCGACTGATGGCGAATCTGCGCCAGCACATGCGCGACCCGCTGCTCCACCTTGTCGAAGAGTTCCTTGTCTTGGGGCAGCCGATCCGGCCGGTGTCCGACGATGCCGATCGTCAGCGAGAATGGCGGCTTTGGAGGCGATGGCCTGCCAGCGGCCTGAAGCGACGGCAACACCGCACCGCGGTTTGCAGGAGGTTCGGCTGCCAACTGCCTGCCGTTCTCGATGTTCATCGCAATGTCCGTCTGGGAAAAATCAGAAAAAGCCTCTCACTCAAACCGTTCAAAATCGCACCTCTCAACTTCTAATACCCGCTTGATTACAAGCGGGCAATATAGCCGATCCGCTGCGGTCAAAACGCTCGCGCCGCTTTTTTCAGACCCGTGGCCCCGAATGGACCCACCTGCTATCCCCTCGCAATTGCCTTGTTGAGGCCTTATCTTGCAAACCAGCGTCGCAGCCAAGCGCTTCACCCGGAAAATCGAAAATGAACCCCACCACCTCGCTTCTCGACCGCGCCAATCTCGACCGCGACGCCGTGCGCCGCGAGGTCGGCCGCGGACTTGCCGGCGCCGACGACGGCGAGCTGTTCCTCGAATACAGCCAGACCGAAGCCTTGATGTTCGACAACGGGCGCCTCAAGCAGGCGACCTACGACACCTCGCAGGGCTTTGGCCTGCGGGCGGTGAAAGACGACGCGGTCGGCTATGCGCATTCCTCCGACGTGTCGCTGCCGGCGCTGATCCGCGCGGCCGATGCGGTCGCAGCCGTGCGCGGCGGCTATTCCGGCGCGCTCGCGGCGCCGCCCGCGCACACCAACGTCAAACTTTATAGCGACGACAATCCGCTGGATGCGCCGGGCTTCGAGAGCAAGGTGAAGCTGCTCGCCGAGATCGACGCCTATCTGCGCGACAAGGATCCGCGCGTGAGGCAGGTCACCGTGAGTCTCGGAGCGACCTGGCAGGTCGTGGAGATCATGCGGCCTGACGGCGAGAGCTATCGCGACATCCGCCCGCTGGTGCGGGTCAATGTCTCCGTGGTCGCCGGACAGGGCGACCGGCAGGAAAGCGGCTCGAAGGGTTATGGCGGCCGCGAAGGTTACGCGCGCTTCATCGAATCGAAGAACTGGCGCGAGGCCGCCGACGGCGCGCTGCGCGAGGCGCTGGTCAATCTCGAATCGGTGCCGGCCCCGGCCGGCGAGATGGACGTGGTGCTCGGCGCCGGCTGGCCCGGCGTAATGCTGCATGAAGCGGTCGGCCATGGCCTTGAGGGCGATTTCAACCGCAAGAAGACCTCGGCCTTTGCAGGCCTGATGGGCCAGCAGGTCGCAGCCCCGGGCGTCACCGTGGTCGACGACGGCACCATGGCCTCGCGGCGTGGTTCGCTCTCGATCGACGACGAGGGCACGCCGACCAGCCGCACCGTGCTGATCGAGGACGGCATCCTGGTCGGCTACATGCAGGACCGGCAAAACGCGCGGCTGATGAACATGAAGCCGACCGGCAACGGCCGCCGCCAGGGCTACGCCCATGTGCCGATGCCGCGCATGACCAACACCTACATGCTGGCGGGGCAACGCGATCCCGCCGAGATCATCGCCTCGGTGAAGAACGGCGTCTTTGCCGCTAATTTCGGCGGCGGCCAGGTCGACATCACCTCGGGCAAATACGTGTTCCAGTGCACCGAGGCCTACAGAATCGAGAACGGCAAGGTCGGCGCGCCGCTGAAGGGCGCCATGCTGATCGGCAACGGCCCGACCGATCTCCATCGAATAACCATGATCGGGAACGATCTCTCGCTCGACACGGGAATCGGCACCTGCGGCAAGAACGGCCAGGGTGTCCCCGTCGGCGTCGGCCAGCCGACGCTGCGGATGGATCGGATCACTGTTGGAGGCACCGGCCGATGAGCGTTGATAAAGTGACGACCCCCGCCAAAAGCGCCAAGGGCGGCTGGCTGGCGCAGGGCCTGCAACTCGCCGGCATCGTACTCGCGGTGTTCATCGCCAAGGGCGCGATCGCGGAACCGTTTTACGTGCCGTCCGGCTCGATGGAGCCGACGCTCTTGATCGGCGACGCGCTGCTCGCCTCGAAATTCCCCTATGGCTACGGCACCGCCTCGCTGCCGATGCAGATCAGCCTGCCCGAGACCGGCCGCGTGTTCGAAGGCACGCCGAAGCGCGGCGACGTGGTCGTGTTCCGCTGGCCGGGCGACCGCTCGCAGGCCTGGGTCAAGCGCGTGGTCGGCTTGCCGCATGACCGCATCCAGATGCGGCAGGGCCAGCTCTTCATCAACGATCGCCCGGCCGAGTTGAAGCCCGACGGCATGGGCGAGGCCGAGGACGACAACGGCAACAGCGAGCGCGCCTATAAGTATGTCGAGACGCTGCCGAATGGCGTCAGCCACATGATCTTCAAGATGCGCGACAACGGAAGGCTCGACAACACACCCGAGATCACCGTGCCGGACGGGCATCTGTTCGTGCTCGGCGATAACCGCGACAATTCCGCGGACAGCCGCGTCCCGGTGCGCGAAGGCGGCGTCGGACTGTTGCCGATCGACAATCTGGTCGGCCGCGCCGATGCGGTGGTCGGCTCCTGGGATCTCGGCATCCGCAGCCAGCCGGTCTGGACCTGGCTCTCCGGCTTCCGCATGGCCCGGTTCTTCACCGCGGTGCGTTGATTCTCGTGACCTTCGACGACGTCAGGGCAATCGCACTGGCGTGGCCGGAGGTTCATGACGGCACCTCCTACGGCACCGCAGCGCTCAAGGTGCGCAAGAAACTGCTGGCGCGGATCAAGGAAGACGACGATACGCTCGTCATGCTCGGCGTCCCCCAGGACGAGCGCGCGATGCTATGCGAGAGCGAGCCGAAGATATTCCATTTCACCGATCACTATCGCGACTATCCGACCGTGCTGATCCGCCTGTCCAAGGCGAAGCGCGGACATGTCGAACCGCTGCTGCGACGGCGCTGGCGCGAGCTGGCGTCGAAGGCGGCGGTGAAGAAGTTTGACGAAGCGTAGGGTGGGTTGAGCGAAGCGTAACCCACCACTTCTCTATCCGCGGCAACGAAAGAGGTGGGTTACGGCGCTTCGCGCCTAACCCACCCTGCAATGCAACGTCACCGCACCACGCCCGACATATACCCCGCCTTGTGGCGCGGCGGCTTGATGTCTTTTTTCAGGAAGCAGTGCGCCTCCTTGCCGACATAGCCGGGACGCGCATAAGTCCAGGCGCGACATTTGTTGTCGGCGGTGCAGGCCGCCATGCAGACATCGTCGCCCTCACCGTCCTTGACGTCGAAACTCTTGTAGTCGCCGCCGGCGCGATCGATCGAGCTCTCGACGCCGCCGACGAAGCGCTCGACCACGCCGGCGCCGCGCACGCCGGTGACACAGCAATTGCTCTGCACCCGCGCCGGCACCGAACTCTTCAGCCAGCACACCGCGCCAACGGCGGGATCGGTCGGATAGTTGAAGCTCCAGGCGTGGCACTTGCGGTCCCGCTCGCACAGCAGCGCACAGTCGGCCGGATCGCCCGAGGTGACGGGCGCGGACAGATAGTCGCCGCCGGGACGATCGAAACTCGACTGCGCCCGGGCCGTGCCCGCGGCCAGCCCGGCCACGACACAGACGAGCGCCGCCCAACATGCCCCTGGCAGACGGCCGTTCCCCATACAGGATTGCTTTCGGCTTTTGAGACGGGCTCTTTGGTTATAAGCCGCGCCATTTGATCGCCATGAACCTGTACGGCGGATGAACGGCGTCAAAACCCTTGGTAGCAAAAGGATTTAGAAGGCATATTCCGAGTAGGCCGGATCCACGGAACCGCCCCAGGGACCGTTGAACTTCTCCAGAAGTTCCTCCGCCGGGGTCTTGCCGGCCTCGAGGATGCGGTCGAGCGGCTCCAGATGCCGGGTCTCGTCGCGGCCCTCATGGTCGAGCCGGCTGCGGCGCTGCAGGCCGACATGGGCGAGCTTCAGGCATTCCTTTGCAACCTCGAACAGATAGCGGTTCTTGATCCGCGCCTTGAAGCCGAGCCGCGTCACGTCGTCGCGCAACGACTGGCGCTCATGCGCCTTCCAGGTCTTGACGATGTCCCAGGCGGCATCGAGGCAGTCGTCGTCATAGAGCAGGCCGACCCAGAACGCCGGCAGCGCCGGCAACCGGTCCCAGGGACCGCCGTCCGAGCCCCGCATTTCCAGATAACGCTTCAACCGCACTTCCGGGAAAATCGTCGAAAGATGATTGGCCCAGTCCGACAGCGTCGGCCGCTGGCCCGGCAGGCGGTTGTTCCGTCCCTGGAAGAAGGCGCGGAAGGAAGAACCGGAGACGTCGATATACTCCTCGCCGCGCTTGACGAAATACATGGGCACGTCGAGCGCGTAATCGACATAGCGCTCGAACCCCATGCCGTCCTCGAACGCCCATGGCAGCATGCCGGCGCGCGCATTGTCGGTGTCGCGCCAGATCTCGGAACGGAAAGAGAGGAAGCCGTTCGGCTTGCCTTCGGTGAACGGCGAATTGGCGAACAGCGCGGTCGCGACCGGCTGCAGCGCGAGCGAGACGCGCAGCTTCTTGACCATGTCTTTCTCGGAGGAGAAGTCGAGATTGGTCTGCACGGTGCAGGTCCGGTACATCATGTCGAGGCCGTATTTGCCGACCTTCGGCATGTAGTTGGTCATGATCTTGTAGCGGCCCTTGGGCATGACAGGGATCTGATCCCGCGACCAGGACGGCGTCATGCCGAGCCCGAGGAAGCCGATACCGAGCGGAGTGGCGATCTCGCGCACCTGCGCCAGATGCGCCATCAGCTCGCTCTGGGTCTGGTGCACGGTCTCGACCGGCGCGCCCGACAATTCGAACTGGCCGCCCGGCTCCAGCGAGATCGCGCCGCCGCCGGTGACGTCATAGAGACCGATGATGTTGCCCTTCTCCATGATCGGCTCCCAGCCGAGCAGGAGCTGCATGCCTTCGAGCAGTGCGCCGATGCCCCGCGCCCCCTCATACGGCACGGGCTGATAGCCTTCGAGCGTGAACGGTGTCTTCTCGTGCTCGGTGCCGATGCGGAAATCCGACGGCGGCTTGTTGCCGGCCTCCAGCCACGCCACCAATTCGTCGCGCGAGTGCAGCGGCGTCATATCGATCTGGTCACGCGCCATTAAAACTTCCGGATCAGGGCGCAGCGAGGACACGCGCGCGGGGAGCGGGGAATGTCCGCGCGCATACGCGCGAACGCGAAAGGTGTTGGCAAGATCATCGTACGGTGGCGCCCTCGCCCGCCGCGGGCGAGGTCATCTCTCCGCATGAGCAGCCCAGCCGGTCGAGCAGACCGCAGAGCCTGGTGGCGTCCACATCGGACAGTTTGGAGCCGACGTGTTTTTCGATTGCGGCCGAATAGGCACCCCACATCTTTTTCTGCAGCTCGCGGCCGGCCTCGGTGATCTCGACGAACTGGCCGCGCTTGTCGACCTTGCATTCGCGGCGCACCGCGAGGCCCTCGTCGACCAGGCGGTCGATCAGCCGCGAGGTCGAATATTGCGGAATCAGCATCTGGCGCTCGAGCTCGACCGGGCGCAGCTCGCCGGACGGCGCGCGCGACAATTCGAGCAGCGCGTCGTACCAGGCGAGCGGCGGGAAGCCGGCCTTCTTCAATTCCTGCTCGACGGCGTCCAGCACCCGGCTCTGCACCCGCATCAGGCGGATCCAGGCGGCGGTCGCCTCGGTCGATGGTTTGCGTTTCATGTCCCGGTCTCAGATCAAACGTGAGTGTACCCTACTAAATGCATCTGCATCAATCTTGACTATTCTATGCAAGCGCATTTAGTCATTCCCCGAACCAAACCAAGACATTTCCCAGGGAGGAATATCCATGAAGCTCTATTACAGCCCCGGCGCCTGCTCGCTGTCGCCCCATATCGCGCTGCATGAAGCCGGTCTTGAGCACGAGCTCGTCAAGGTCGACCTGCGGGCCAAGAAGCTCGAGAACGGCGACGACTACCTGAAGGTCAATCCCAAGGGCCAGGTGCCCGCGCTGATGCTCGACAATGGCGAGCTCGTGACCGAAGGTCCCGTCATCGTGCAGATGATCGCCGACAAGGCAGCAGCCAAAAATCTTGCGCCAGCCGCCAGCAGCCCCGAGCGCTACAAGCTGCAGGAATGGCTGGCCTACATCAACGGCGAATTGCACAAGAACATCGGCCCGTTGTTCAACCCGGCGCTGTCCGACGACGCCAAGGGCGTCTTCAAGGACCGCGCGATGGGCAAGTTCAGATATGTCGACGGCCAGCTCGCCGGCAAGGACTACCTGATGGGCAAGCAGTTCACCGTCGCCGACGGCTATCTGTTCGTGATGCTGGCATGGGCCGACCGGAACAAGTTCGACCTTGCCGGCCTGTCCAATCTGAAGGCCTACCAGGCCCGCGTCGCCGCGCGGCCTGGCGTGCAGGCGGCGCTGAAGATGGAAGCCCAGCCGAAGGCGGCGTGACGGCTTCGCGAGCACAGTGTTCTCCCTTCCCCTGAAAGGGGGAGGGTCGGGGTGGGGGTCAAAATCCCAATTGCGAAATGATCCCCTCCCGCTTTGCTCCTACGGAGCAAAGCGACCTCCCCTTTTCAAGGGGAGGTGAAGCGCTACTCCGCGGCCTGCGCCGCGATCTTCTTCGGAGGGAAGCGGCCGTAGAAGGTCTCGCCCTTGGCAGCCATCTCTTCCAGCAGCTTCGGCGGTGTGAAGCGCGAGCCGTATTTGGCCTCGAGCTTGTGGCACAGCTCGACGAATTTCTTCGTGCCCATGAAGTCGATATAGGACAGCGTGCCGCCGGTGAACGGCGCGAAGCCGAACCCAAGAATGGATCCCACATCCGCCTCGCGCGGGTCGACGATCACGTGGTCCTCGACGGTGCGCGCGGCTTCCACTGCCTGCACCACCAGGAAGCGCTGCTTCAACTCCTCGATATCGAGCGTGTCGGGATCGAGGTGCTTCGGCTGCAGGCCTGCGAGGCCGGCCCACAGGCTCTTCTGGCCCTTGCCCTTCTCGGGGTAATCGTAGAAGCCCTTGGCGTTCTTGCGGCCGAAGCGGCCCTGCTTCTCCACCATCTCGACCATCAGCTTCTTCTGCGCCTGATCGATGGCATTGGCGCCGAGATCGGCCTCGGTCGCCTTCATGATCTTGAGCACGAGATCGAGCGCGACTTCGTCGGACAGCGACAGCGGTCCGACCGGCATGCCCGCCATCTTCGCGGTGTTCTCGATCATCGCCGGCGGCACGCCCTCCATCAGCATCTCGAGGCCTTCGGCGGTGAAGCGCAGCACACAACGGTTGGCGAAGAAGCCTCTGCTGTCGTTCACGACGATCGGCGTCTTGCCGATCTGGCGGACATAGTCGAGTGCGGTCGCGAGCGCGACATCACCGGTGTTCTTGCCGAGGATGATCTCGACCAGCATCATCTTCTCGACCGGCGAGAAGAAATGGATGCCGATGAACTTGCCCTGGTCCTTGAATTCCTCGGCCAGCGAGTTGATCGGCAGGGTCGAGGTGTTGGAGGCGAAGATGCCGCCGCTCTTGAGCACCGGTTGCGCCTTGGCATAGGTCTCGGCCTTGACCTTGCGGTCCTCGAACACGGCTTCGATGACGAGGTCGCAATCGCTGATCGCGTTGTAGTCCGCGGTCGCCGTGATGCGCGACATGATGGCGTCACCGTCGCCCTGCTTGGCGCGGCCCTTCTTGACGAGATCGTCGATCACGCTCTGCGCATGCGCCCTGCCCTTGTCGGCAGAGGCCTGGTCGCGGTCGATCAGCACCACGTCGATGCCGGCGCGCGCGGAGACGTAACCGACGCTGGCGCCCATGAAGCCGGCGCCGATCACGGCGAGCTTCTTCACCTTGGTCGGCGGCACGCCTTGCGGGCGCCGCGCACCCTTGTTCAGCTCCTGCATCGACATGAACAGCGAGCGGATCATCGCGGCCGCTTCCTTCGAGCGCAGGATCTGCGTGAAGTAGCGCGACTCCACCCGCAGCGCGGCGTCGATCGGCAACTGCAATCCTTCATAAACGCAGCTCATGATGGCGCGCGCCGCCGGATAGTTGTCGTAGGTCTCGCGGCGATAGATGGCATTGCCGGCCGGGAACATCATCATGCCGGCCTTGGAGAACACGGGGCCGGCGGGCAGCTTGAAACCCTTCTCGTCCCAGGGCGCGACGGCCTTGCCGCCGCCCTTGATCCAGTCCTTGGCGGCCTTGATGAGATCGGAAGCGGGGACGACGGCGTGAATAAGATTCAGCACCTTGGCCTTGGCGACATTGATCGCCTCGCCCTTCAACAGCAGCGTCATCGCATCCTGCGGCGGCACGATGCGCGGTACGCGCTGGGTGCCGCCGGCGCCGGGGAACAGGCCGACCTTGATCTCGGGCAGGCCGAGCCGGGTCTTCGGATTGTCTGACGCGACGCGATAGTGGCAGGACAACGTGATCTCGAAGCCGCCGCCGAAAGCGAGGCCGTTGATCGCGGCGACCCACGGCTTGCCCGAGGTTTCGATGGCGCGGAACACCTGCGACATGCCGCGGCTTTGGTCGAACAGCGCCTGGTTGGCCGCGACCTCGCCCTTCTCTTTCAGCGTCTTGGCGTAGGCCTGGTTCATGCCCTCGAGCATCGAGAGGTCGGCGCCGGCGCAGAACGCGTCCTTCGCGGAGGTGATGACAACGCCCTTCACAGCCGCGTCTTCGGTAGTCTGCTTGACGATCTGCTCGAGTTCGCTGAACGAGGTCTCGTCGAGCACATTCATCGAGCGGCCGGGAATGTCCCAGGTGACGAGCACAATGCCGTCGGCGTCGGTCTCGACTTTGAAATTCTTGAAGGCCATGTGTTGCTCCCTCACACTCGTTCAATGATCGTCGCGGTACCCATGCCGCCGCCGATGCACAGGGTCACCAGCGCGGTCGACTTGTTGGTGCGCTCTAATTCATCGAGCACCGTGCCGAGAATCATCGCGCCGGTCGCGCCAAGGGGATGGCCGAGGGCGATGGCGCCGCCGTTGACGTTGATCTTCGCGTTGTCGATGTCGAAGGCCTGGATGTAGCGCAGCACCACCGAAGCAAAGGCCTCGTTCAGCTCGAACAGATCGATATCCGACTTGTTCATGCCGGAGCGTTCGAACAGTTTTTCGGTGACGTCGACCGGGCCGGTCAGCATCATCGCGGGCTCCGATCCGATATTGGCGAAGGCGCGGATTTTTGCACGGGGCTTGAGGCCATGCTTCGCGCCCGCCTCCTTGCTGCCGAGCAGCACCGCGCCGGCGCCGTCGACGATGCCGGACGAGTTGCCGGCGTGATGCACGAAATTGATCTTCTCGACCTCGGGATGCGACTGGATCGCGACGCCGTCGAAGCCGCCCATCGCAGCGACGTCGGCAAACGAGGCCTTCAGCGACGCCAGCGACTGCATGGTCGTGGTCGGACGCATGTGCTCATCCTTGGCGAGGATTGTGAGTCCGTTGCCGTCCTTGACCGGCACCACCGACCTGTTGAAGCGGCCCTCGTCCCAGGCCTTGGCGGCGCGCTGCTGGCTCTGCACTGCATAGGCGTCGACGTCGTCGCGGGAGAAGCCGTATTTGGTGGCGATCAGATCGGCCGAGACGCCCTGCGGCATGAAATAGGCCGGCACCGCGATCGAGGGATCCATCGGCCAGGCGCCGCCGGAGGCGCCGATGCCGACCCGGCTCATGGACTCGGCGCCGCCGCCGATCACCAACTCATGCTGGCCGCTCATGATCTGGGCTGCGGCAAAATTCACGGCATCGAGGCCGGAGGCGCAGAAGCGGTTGATCTGCACGCCGGGCACCTTTTCACCAAGCCCTGCCTTGATCGCGGCGAAACGCGCGATATCGCTTCCGGCCTCGCCGACCGGATCGACCACGCCGAGCACGACGTCGTCGACGAGGTCCTCGCCCAGATTGTTGCGCTCCTTCAGCGCTTTCAGCGGCACCGTGGCAAGCGCCAGCGCCGTGACTTCATGCAGCGCGCCATCCTGCTTGCCGCGGCCGCGCGGGGTGCGAACGTGATCGTAGATAAAGGCCTCAGGCATGACGCCCTCCAGAGATGATGATCATCATATGATTGCAGATCGCGCCTGACGGAGGAAATCACACTCCGGTCAGAACGCTTCCGCCGCCAATTCCATCGTGGTGTCGCAGCCGGTCTGGATGCGCGCGAGATGCAACGCCGTCTCCGGCAGCATCCGCTCCATGAAGAAACGGCCGGTCACGAGCTTGGTCTTCAGATAGGCCGTTTCGCCCGAAGCCGCAATCTTGTCGACCGCGACTTTCGCCATCCGCGCCCACATGTAGCCCAGCGTGACAAAGCCGAACAGCTGCAGGTAATCGGTGGCCGCCGCGCCGGCATTGTCGGGCTTCGCCATGGCGTTCTGCATCAGCCAGGTGGTGGCCTGCTGCAAATGGCCGAGCGCATTCGACAGTGGCGCGACGAACGGCTTCATCGTCTCGTCGCCGCCGTGATCCTTGCAATAGCCCATCACCTCGCCGAAGAACGACATCACCGCGCGGCCGCCGTCACGCGGCAGCTTGCGGCCGACGAGGTCGAGCGCCTGGATGCCGTTGGCGCCTTCATAGATCATGGCGATACGCGAATCGCGCACGAACTGCTCCATGCCCTGCTCGGCGATATAGCCGTGGCCGCCATACATCTGCTGCGCAGAAACCGCATTGGCAAAGCCGTTGTCGGTGAGGAAGCCCTTCAGCACCGGCGTCATCAGGCCCATGTGGTCGTCCGCCTCCTTGCGGTCCTTCGGATCTGCGGAGCGATGCGCGACGTCGCTCTTCAGCGCGGTCCACACCACCATGGCGCGCGCCGCCTCGTTGAAAGCGCGGATGGTGAGCAAGGTGCGGCGGACGTCCGGATGCACGATGATGGGATCGGCCGGCTTGTCCGGCGCCTTCGCTCCCGTCAACGAGCGTCCCTGCAGGCGGTCGCGGGCATAGGCGACCGCGTTCTGATAGGCGACTTCGGACTGCGCGAGCCCCTGCACGGCGACGCCGAGCCGAGCCTCGTTCATCATCACGAACATGCCCTGCATGCCCTTGTTCTCTTCGCCGATCAGCCAGCCGGTGGCGTTGTCGTAGTTCATCACGCAGGTGGAATTGCCGTGAATGCCCATCTTGTGCTCGATCGAGCCGCAGCTGACGCCGTTGCGCTGCCCAAGCGAGCCGTCGGCATTGACCATCACCTTCGGCACCACGAACAGCGACACGCCCTTGATGCCACTGGGCGCGCCTTCGATCCGCGCCAGCACGAGATGGATGATGTTGTCGGCAAGATCGTGCTCACCGGCGGAGATGAAGATCTTGGTGCCCGTGATCTTGTAGCTGCCATCACCTTGCCGCACCGCCTTGGTGCGGAGCAGGCCGAGATCGGTGCCGCATTGCGGCTCGGTCAGGTTCATGGTGCCGGTCCATTCGCCCGCGATCATCTTCGGCACGAACATTTTCTTCTGTTCGGGTTTGCCATGCACCAGAAGCGCTGCGGTCGCGCCCATCGTCAGCCCGCCATACATCGAGAACGCCATGTTGGCGGAGATCTGGAATTCGTTGACGGCCTGCGAGAGCGTCACTGGCAGCCCCTGCCCGCCATATTCCGCCGGTGCCGACAGCCCGAGCCAGCCGCCCTCGGCGACCTGCTTGAAGGCTTCCTTGAAACCTTTCGGCGTGGTGACGCTGCCGTCCGCATTGTGCTTGCAGCCTTCCAGATCGCCAACGCGATTGAGCGGCTGCAGCACTTCTTCGGCGAGTTTCGCCGCTTCGCCCAAAATCGCTTCGCGCACGTCGGCCGAGGCATCGGAGAAGCCGGGCAGGTTGTCGTAGCGATCGATCTGGAAGACGTCGTTGAACAGGAAGTTCACGTCTTCCACGGGGGCCTTGTAGATCGGCATGAGAGTCTCCCGGCAGGGCGGATGTGAATGCTGATTTACGCGAAAACGGATGACGCCGCGATGATTATCGCGGAATCGCCGGTGACTTGGCAGCGTCGGTCTGTCGCATCAGCTGTTCGCCCATCAGGCGATGCAGCAGGTTCATTGCCTTGAGCGGACGCACCATCACCTTGAAATGCGTGATGCGATCGTCGTGATCGAAAGTGATGATGTCGACGCCGTTGATGGTGATGCCGTCGACGACAGTCTCGAACTCGAGCACCGCGCCATTGTCGCTGCGCCATTCGCCGCGATAGGCGAAACTGGGGCCGCCCAAAACCTTGTCGGCGCTGGCGAGATATTTGAACGTGATGTCGCGGCCGCGTTGGGGCGTATGCACGACGGGACTTTCGAACACGGCATCGGGATGCAGCAACTCCCGGAGCGCCGCGTGGTCATGCGACTTGATGTAGGCGTACCATTTGGCGAGACCAGCGATGGCCATGGGACTCTCCTGTCGGCGAGCCGGTGACCCGCCACTCGGCGTTCCCGACATATGCACATTGACGCATATGCGCAAATATGCATAAAGTCAAGCAAGGAGCACGCCATGGCGCTTGCTGACGCGATCCTCGCCTGCCTGACCGAACGGCCGATGACGGGCTACGAGCTCGCCAAGACCTTTGACGCCTCGATCGGATTCTTCTGGAAGGCCGACCACCAGCAGATCTACCGCGAGCTGTCGAAGCTGCGCGACCGCGGCCATGTCCAGGCCCGCGAGGTCGTCCAATCCGGCAAGCCGAACAAGCTGGTCTATACGCTGACCGACGACGGCAAGGCGGCGCTGCGGCACTGGGCGGCGCGGCCGAGCGTACCCCCCTCGATCAAGGACGATCTCCTGGTGCGGCTCTATGCGCTCGACCATGTCGACATCGAGCCGCTGCGCGCCGATTTGATGGCGCGGCTGGAACACCACCGCGACCGCCACGACCGTCACGAACGCCTGCTCGCCAAGCACTATCCGCAAGGGAGTGCGGCACCCGCCGACCTCGGCAAGCTGTTGATCCTCAAGTTGGGTATGCGGCACGAAAAAATGGTGACGGAATGGTACGAGGAAGCGATCGAGGCGCTGTCGGCGCTGAGCCATCGCGACCACCTGATTCCGCTCGACAATAGCGAGCGCGAAAGCGGCGGCTAACCGCCGAAGCCATCCGAGCGCCAAAAGCTGATTTTCCCCTTCCGCAAAGCAACTTTAGCGGCCGCCGACCGCATTCCTTAACCCGATATTTACCGTAGCCGGAAAAAGTCGGGAGTTGAGGCAGACGACCTGCGCGGAATTGGATTGTCTCTCTTTCGGGACGCGCGGGGAGGCCGAGGCGCCAGGTGGGGGCGCCGGAGTCAGAACCGGACGGAATCAATGAATTCGCGCGTATCGTGGAGTGTTGACGGCATCGATCCAACCGTCCGCGAAAGGGCCGAAGCCGCGGCGCGCCGCGCCGGCATGTCGCTGAACGACTGGCTCAACGCGACGATGGGCGAATCCGCCCCGCCGAATTTCCGCAATCCGGATCCGCGCCCGGCCTCGCCGAGCCGCGACGTCGCCGACATCCACCAGCGGCTCGATTCCATCACCCGCCAGATCGACCAGATTTCGAAGCCGATGCCGCGCGGCGACGCCCCGCGCGAACAGGGCGTTGCGCGCCAGCTCAACGACGCGATCTCGCGGCTCGACGCCCGGCTGTCGCAGATTTCGAATCCGCAAAGCGCGCGTCAGGGCCAAGAGCGCCAGCAACGCCAGACCGAGGCGGTCGAGCGCGCCGCGGGCCAAGTCTATTCGTCGCAGGGAGTCTATTCGTCGCAGGGATATGGGCAGCAGACGCAGGCCGCGCCTGCCTATCGCCCGTCGCCTCCTCTGAGCCCCGCTTCGTTCGATTCCGCGATCGCGGAGATTGCCGCGCGCCAGAGCGAGCTCGATGCGCCGCCGCCGCGCCCGATGCCGCAGCGCCAGGCACCGCCGATCGCGCCCACGATGGCGCCGCCGCCCCCTCCTCCGGGTCCGGATTTCTCGGCGCTGGAGCGGCATCTGTTCAAGATCACCAGCCAGATCGAGGCGCTGCAGCGCCCCGATCATCTGGAGCAGTCGATCGCGGCTTTCCGCGGCGAGCTTGCGGAAATCCGCGCCGCCATCACCGAAGCGATGCCGCGCCGCGCGATCGAGTCGCTCGAAAGCGAAATCCGCTCGCTGGCGCGCCGCATCGATGACAACCGCCAGAGCGCGGTCGACGGCAATGCGCTCCACAGCGTGGAGCGCGCGCTCGCCGAAATCCGCGAGGTGCTGCGCTCGCTGATGCCGGCCGAGCAGCTTGCCGGCTACGACGACGCCATCCGCAATCTCGGCGCCAAGCTCGACATGATCCTGCGCGCCAACGACGATCCGGGCACCGTGCAGCAGCTCGAAAGCGCGATCTCGGCGCTGCGCGCCATCGTCTCCAACGTCGCCTCCAACGACGCGCTGGTGCGGCTGTCGGACGACGTCCACACGCTGTCGGCCAAGGTCGACCAGCTGATTCATGCCGGCCACAACACCGATTCCTTTTCTGTGCTGGAGCAACGCATCGCCGCGCTGACACAAGCGCTGGAAAGCCGTCCCACGCCGGTCGTTCACGACAATTCGGAAGCGCTCGAAGGCGCGCTGCGTGGGCTCTCCGACCGCATCGACCGCATGCAGGTCGGCAATGACGGCCCGTCCGCCTTTGCACATCTCGAACAGCGCGTGTCGTATCTGCTGGAGCGGCTCGAAGCCTCCAACGATCATCGCGGCGGCAACAACAATCTCACCCGCGTCGAGGACGCGCTCTCGGACATCTTGCGCCATCTGGAAGGCCAGCACGCGGCGTTCGCCTCGCTCGCCGACGTCAGGCAGCAGCCGATGCCGATGCCGGAGCCGCGCGACGACGCTGTGCTGGTCGATCTGCTCAAGCGCGAACTGTCGGATATCCGCTACAGCCAGTCGGAAACCAACCGTCACACCCAGGATTTGCTCGAGACGGTGAACTCCACGCTCGGCCATGTGGTGGATCGCCTCGCCATGATCGAAGGCGATTTGCGCGCGGCTCGCGCGGCGCCGGCGCCAGAGGCGCAGCCCTCCTTTGCCCCTGCTCCCGCGTTCGAATCGACCCCTGCTCGCGCCTTCGAGCCTGCACCCGAGGCCGTTGAGCCGGAGCCCGCTGCGCCCCGCTTCTCCATGCCGCAAACTCGGCCCGAGTTGCCGAATCCGGCGGCGGCGGAAGCGCCCCGCTTTGCCGCGGCCGCATCCGATGCGCCGCATTTTGCCGCGGCCCCGCGCGAGTTCCACGCCGCCGAGCCGGCCGCGCCGGTCGCACCAGTTGCGCCGCCCCCGCCGCTGGCGATCAGCGAGATCCTGGTGCCGAGTTTGGCGCCGCGCGCGGCGCTCGATCCTGCGTTGCCGCCCGATACCCCGCTCGAACCCGGCACCCGGCCGAACGGCCGCGTCTCGACGCCGTCAGAGCGCATTGCCGCCTCCGAAAACGCCATCAGCGATATCAAATCGAAGTCGAACGAGCAGGTATCCTCGTCGAGCTTCATCGCCGCAGCGCGCCGCGCGGCGCAAGCCGCGGCGGCCCAGCAGCAAGAGGGCAAGGGACGCGGTGCCAAGGCCGCCGACAAGGCGAAGGGCGACAAAGGCTCCTCGAACATCACCTCAAAGATCCGCTCGCTGCTGGTCGGCGCGAGCGTGGTCGTGATCGTGCTCGGCACATTCAAGATGGCGATGACCCTGCTCGACACCGGCGCGCCGCCCCCGATGCCAGCAATGGAACATTCGAACGAAGCGCCCGCGAGCACGCTGTCGCCCAGCGACGGCGCGGCCAAGCCGGCTGCGCCTGCCCCGAATCCGCCGGCGCCGTCGATGACCTCGCCGACGCCGATCGGCAAGCAGTCGCTCAACAACGCGGCGCCCGACACCACGGCATCCGTCGCGATCCCGCAGACGACGGCGTCTGCGCCGCCGACCCTGATCTCCGACAGCGACATCACCGGCGCGATCCCGAGCGGCAAGAAGGGCGCGACCGCGCAGGTGCCGCAGGGCGAGAATCTGCCCGAGCTGATCGCGGGTCCGAAATTGCGCGCGGCAGCGCTAAAAGGCGATGCCGCCGCTTCTTACGAAATCGGCGTGCGCTATGCCGAGGGCAAAGGCGTGCCGCAGAATCTCGACGAAGCCGCCAAATGGTTCGACCGTGCCGCGCAGGCCGGCATCATCCCGGCGACGTTCCGGCTCGGCACCTTCTATGAGAAGGGCCTCGGCGTGAAAAAGGACACCGATCTCGCTCGGCGCTACTACACCCAGGCCGCCGAGCGCGGCAACGCCAAGGCGATGCATAATCTCGCGGTGCTGGATGCCGACGGCGGCGGCAAGGGCGCCAACTACAAGAGCGCGTCGCAATGGTTCCGCAAAGCCGCCGACCGCGGCGTCGCCGACAGCCAGTTCAATCTCGGCATCCTCTATGCCCGCGGCATCGGCGTGGAGCAGAACCTCGCCGAATCCTTCAAGTGGTTCAGCCTCGCGGCGGCGCAGGGCGATGCGGACGCGGCGGGCAAGCGCGACGATATCGCCAAACGCCTCGACGCCCAGTCGCTCGCCGCCGCCAGGCTTGCGATCCAGACCTTCACGCCCGAGCCGCAGCCCGACGACTCGATCAACGTCGCCTCTCCCGCCGGCGGCTGGGACTCTGCGCCGGCACAGGCCGCTGGTCCCAAGCCCGCAAAGCCGGTCGCGCCGAAACGCGCGGCATCGGCCGCGCATTAATCTCAATTCTTCACCACGCCCGATATTGGGCGGCCATCGGCCGCTTGATGCGATTTCTTTGGTCCCGCTCGCGGGCGATTTCGGCTATGCAGTTGCTCGATAGAAACCGCCGTAAGCGGCCTTGACGCCGGTCTCGCGGCCTACAGAGTTAGCGGCCGCGCGTGCAAATCTATCTCCCGATCGCCGACCTCCCGGTCAACATCTTCCTCATCCTGGCGATGGGCGCGGCGGTCGGATTCGTGTCAGGCATGTTCGGCATCGGCGGCGGCTTCCTGATGACGCCGCTGCTGATCTTCATCGGCATCGGGCCTGCGGTTGCAGTCGCCTCGGTGGCGAGCCATATCGCCGCCTCGTCGTTCTCCGGCGCCATCACCTATTGGCGGCGGCGCGCCATCGATCCGGCGCTCGCCGCCGTGTTGCTGACCGGCGGCACGGTCGGCACCGCGCTCGGCGTCTCGACCTTCACCTATCTGCGCTCGCTCGGCCAGCTCGACCTGATGATCGCGCTGTCCTATGTCGTGCTGCTGACGACAGTGGGCGCGGCGATGCTGTGGGAAGGCTTTCGCGCGATCCTGCGCACGCGCCGCGGCGTGCTGCCGCCGCGCCGCGCGCACAACTGGGTGCACGCATTGCCTTTGAAGATGCGCTTCAAGCGCTCGAAGATTTATCTGTCGATCATCCCCGTCGTCATCGTCGGCGTCCTGATCGGCTTCATCGGCGCGATCATGGGCATCGGCGGCGGCTTCATCCTGGTGCCGATCCTGATCTATCTGTTGCGGGTGCCAACCTCGAGGGTGATCGGCACCTCGATGGTGCTCACCCTGGTGACCATGGTGTTCGCGACCGTGCTGCACGCGGTCACCAATCACCTCGTCGACGCGGTGCTGGCGCTGATCCTGATGGTCGGCGGCGTCGCTGGCGCCCAATTCGGCGCGCGCGCGGGCGCCAGGATCCGCGGCGAGCAGTTGCGGCTGTTGCTGGGGCTGTTGATCCTCTCGGTCGGCATCCGCTTTGCCGTCGAGCTCGTGATCCAGCCGACCGAGCTGTTCACCATCCGCCAGACCGAGGCAGCGCAATGAGGCGCAGCTTGCTCGCACTCTTGCTGCTCACGGCGTTCGCGGCCGCTGCACCTTTGCGGGCGGAACGGCTGATCGTCTCCGTCTCCAACCATCGCGTCACGGTGACGCCGAACTATTCCGGCGAGGAGCTGGTACTGTTCGGCTCGGTCGAGAAGGACGCATCCACGCCGGCATCGCGCAACTACGATCTCGTCGTGACCGTCGCCGGTCCCCGCACCGACATGGTGACGCGGCGCAAGGAGCGCTGGTTCGGCATCTGGATCAACACCGATTACCGCCAATTCCTGCAGGTGCCGACCTATCTCGCGCTGTTCGCCAACCGGCCGTTCGACGATATCGCATCCGCCGATGTCGAGCGACGGCAGCAACTCGGCCTCAACAACGTGCTGTTGACCCAGCGCGTCGGTCCCGACTTCGGCGACGTCGTGCCGAACGACGCCTTCCGCAGGGCCTTCGTGCGGCTGCAAACGGAGCGCGGACTCTATCGCGAAGACACCTCCGCGGTGACGTTCCTGACCCCGACCCTGTTCCGCACGGGCATTCCGCTGCCGGCGCAGGTGCCGATCGGCACCTATGACGTCGAGATCAAGCTGTTCGCGGGCGGTGCCCTGGTGGCGAAGACCGAAAGCGCCTTCGAGATCGTCAAGGTCGGCTTCGAGCAGTTCGTCGCCACCACTGCGCTGCAGAACAGCTTGATCTATGGCCTCTTCACCGCGGCAATGGCGCTGATGACCGGCTGGCTGGCGTCGGTCGTGTTCCGGAGGGATTGAGAGCAAATTCGTCATTGCAAGGAGCGGAGCGACGAAGCAATCCATAGCGCCACACGCGGACAGATGGATTACTTCGCTTCGCTCACAATGACGACGGACTATCGCGCCGGCCGCGTCACCAGATAGATCCCGAGCGCCACCGGAACGATCCCGAGCAGATCGCGAAAGGCGACATGCTCGCCGAGCACGAGGAAGGCGAAGAGGATGCCGAGCGGCGGCATGATGAAGTGATACGCGCTTGCTTCCGTCGCACCGCAGGTCTTCAACAGATAAAACCAGAGCGCATAGGCGAGCACCGATCCGCCCAGCACCAGGAAAGCGAAGGCGCCGAGCAGCTGCATGTTCGGGACAATGGCGTTCATGTCGGCAAAGGTCAGCGCGACCGGAATCAACACCAGTCCCGCCGCCATGTTCTGGATGCCGTTGCCGAGCCAGAGGCTGCCCTTGGGCGCAAACAGCTTGAACAGGATGGTGCCGGCGACGATGGAGGCGAGCGAGGCCAGCGTGAACAGGATGCCGTGCAGGCTGTCGGTCCCAACCGACATGCGATGCCAGACGATAAAGGTGACGCCGGCAATGCCGAGCAACAGGCCGAGCACCTTGCGCGCCGTCAGCCGCTCGCCGAGAAACAACGCGGCCAGCGCCGCGGTGAAGATCGGATTGGCCGAGACGATCAGCCCGCCGAGGCCGGCCGACACCGATTGCAGCCCGGTATAGCCGAGGCCGAGATAGAGCGCGTTGTTGGCGACGCCGAGGCCGGCGAACACCGCCACGTCGCGCCACGACAACTGCCAAGCCTCGCGCTGAAACGCGGTGAGGCCGAGGATCAAGAGCCCTGCGAGCGTGAAACGCGCAGCAAGCAGGATCAGCGGCGGGCAATAGGTGACGCCGATCTTGCCGGCGATGAAGGCGAAGCTCCAGAGCAGGCAGAACAGCGAAATGGTGAGCGGCAGCCAGTTGAAGCGGGCTTGCGGGACGGGAACCGAGGGCGCGAGCGACATGGCGGGAACTCCTTACTTACTCTTGATTTAGGGTCGCGCGTTGCCATTTGGAAATTAAATGATAGACTGAAGATCAGTGGATTTTCGAATGGACGCCCGAATGCTCGATCTGGAGTTGTTGCGCAGTTTCGTCTCGGTGGTCGATGCCGGCGGCTTCACCCGCGCCGGCGAGCGCGTCCATCGCACGCAGTCGACGGTGAGCCAGCAGATCAAGCGGCTGGAAGACGACATCGGCCAGCCGCTCCTGATCCGAACGGCCAAGGACGTCTCGACGACCGAGGCCGGCGAGCGGCTGCTGTCCTATGCGCGGCGGCTGCTGTCGCTCGCGGAAGAGGCGCGCGACGTGGTGGCGCGGCCCGATCATCAGGGCGCGGTGCGGCTCGGCATCCCCGAGGATTTCGCGGCCTATCGGCTCGCCAAGCTGCTTGCCGCGTTTTCGCGGTCGCATCCGCAGCTGCGAATGGACGTGCGCGCCGACCAAAGCGTTTATCTGAAGCGCGATCTCGAGCGCGGCGATCTCGATCTGGCGCTGCTCAAGCGCGACGCCAGCGAGAAGGGCGGCATCGCGTCATGGCCCGAGCGTGTGCATTGGGTGACCAGCAAGAGCCATCCGCGCGCCACAGCTGCTGGTTCGGTGCCGCTGATCGGCTTTCCCGCGGGCTGCCTTTATCGCTCGCGCGCGATCCACGCGCTGGAGAGCGCGGGCCGCGCCTGGCACATGGCCTATACGTCATCGAGCCTTGCCGGCATCCAGGCCGCGGTCGCCGCCGGCATGGGCTTAAGCATCTTGTCGGAGATCGCGATCCAGGCCGATCACCGCGTGCTGACCGCGCGCGACGGCTTTGCGCCGATCGACAAGACGGAGGTGGCGCTGGTGGCCTCGCCCGAGGCCAGCCCTGCAACACTGCGGCTTGCGGACAGGCTGGCCGAGTTCTGTAGCACTGTGCAGGCGAAGGCGGCTTAGCGCCGATCAATAACACCGCGACGCAGCGATTGCGTGCAGCCGGCTGTCGCCGAGCAGATGCGCCATGAATTCCAGTGACGTGAAAACCTTCTGGAAGGCGCGGTCGCGGATGCTCAAGCCTCCGGCATAGGCGCCGAACGCCGGCATCACCGCGCGCTCGCCATCGCAGGCGAAGCAACGCCGTTCCACAGAACGTCCGCGCGTCGGCACGCGCGCCTTGGGATGCAGATGGCCCGCGATTTCGCCGACCGCGCCGGTCGGCTCATGCCGGAAGGTGACGGGACCGATCGCGACTTCGGACGCGACCACGCCGCCGAGATCGCGCGGCAGCGCCGGATCGTGATTGCCCGAGATCCAGATCCAGTCGCGCCGCGCCTGAAGCGCGCTCAACGCATCGCGGTCGGCCTCCGACAGCCGCTCATGCGCCTCGCGATCGTGAAAGCTGTCTCCGAGCGCGATCACCATGCGCGGGTCGTGCCGTGCGATCACGGCGGCCAACCGGCTCAGCGTCGCCACGGTGTCATAAGGCGGCAGCAGCACGCCGCGCGCGGCGAAGCTCGAGCCTTTCTCCAGATGCAGATCGGAGACGACGAGCAGGCTCTGCTCGTCCCAGAACAGCGCGCCGGAGATGTCAGCGGTGAGCGTGACGCCGGCAATGCTGACGGTCGAATTGCGCGCCATCTGGGGATTGTCCGAAGATTGCGCGGTTGCCGTCACGGTCTATTCCATTGCCTCTCTGACGAGCTCATCGGCGGCTTCCGCCAGCAACTCGTCCGATGCTTCGCCATAAACCGACTCGCGGCCGATTTCCAGCATCACGGGGACGGCGAGCGGCGAAACATGGTCGAGTTCCCGGTGGGTGATTCGCCCATGGATTCGCGACAGCATATCAGAGAGCCGGCGGAGATCGAGCAGCCCGGTGGCGGCATCGGCGCGCGCGGCGCGCAGCAGCACATGGTCGGCCTGGTGCTTGCGCAGGACGTCGTAGATCAAATCGGTCGAGAACAGCACCTGGCGGCGGCTCTTTTCCTCGTCGGTGAAGCGCCTCGCAATCAGCCCGGAGATCAGTGCGCAATTGCGGAAGGTGCGCTTCATCAGCGCGGATTCCGCAAGCCACGCCTCGAGGTCGTCGCCGAGCATGTCGGACTCGAATAATCCGTTTAGATCAAGCTGGCCGTGGCGGATCATGAAGGACATGTCGGCGACGCTCCAGATCGCCAGCGCATATTCATTGGCGACGAAGCCGAGCGGCCGAGCCCGGGCGCGTTCCAGCCGCCGCGTCAGCAACATGCCGAGCGTCTGGTGCGCCAACCGTCCCTCAAAGGGGTAGCAGACGAGGTAATGCTTGCCGCCGCGCGGGAACGTTTCGACCAGCAGTTCGCGTGTCGCCGGCACACGGGAAAAATCCTGCTGCAGCGACAGCCAGTCGCGCACCTGCTCGGGCAACGCTTTCCAGGCACGCCGATCGTCCAGCAAATTGCGCACGCGCTCGGCGAGATAGGTCGAGAGCGGAAACTTGCCGCCCATGTAGGCCGGCACCTTCGCATCCTTGTCGTTGGAGCGGGAGACATAGACCTGGTCTTCGACCAGCGCCTCGTAGCGCACGATCTCGCCGCCAAACACGAAGGTGTCGCCGACCACCAGTCCTTCGATGAAATATTCCTCGATCTCACCCAGCATGCGGCCGCCGCGCGCGATGGCGCCTGTTGCGCCCGAACCGCCGCCGCGCGAGCGCACCAGCTTCACCTTCAGCATCGCCTCCTCGACGATGGTGCCGACATTGAGGCGGTAGCTCTGCCGCACCCGCGGATTGGCGACGCGCCAGCGGCCTTCCTTGTCCTGCTTGATGCGCGCGAAACGCTCATAGGTCTTCAGCGCGTAGCCGCCGGTCGCGACGAATTCGACGATGTCGTCGAAATCAGTGCGCGAAAGCGTGGCGTAGGGAGCCGCCGTGATCACCTCGTCGTAGAGCTCGTCGGCAAGGAACGGCTTGCCGCAGGCACAGCCCAATACATGTTGCGCCAGCACGTCGAGCCCGCCGGTTCGGAGCGGCGGCGTATCCTGCGCATTCTCCGCGACCGCCGCGATCGCGGCGGCGCATTCCAGCACCTCGAAACGGTTGGCCGGGACCAGCACGGCACGCGAGGCTTCGTCGAGGCGATGGTTGGCGCGGCCGATGCGCTGCATCAGCCGTGAGGCGCCTTTTGGCGCGCCGATATTGATGACGAGATCGACGTCGCCCCAGTCGACGCCGAGGTCGAGCGAGGACGTGCAGACCACGCCGCGCAATTTGCCTGCCGACATCGCGTCCTCGACCTTGCGGCGCTGGGCGACGTCGAGCGAGCCATGATGCAGCGCGATCGCAAGCCCATCGTCGTTCATGCGCCAGAGCTCCTGGAACAGCATCTCGGCCTGGCTGCGCGTGTTGACGAACACCAGCGTGGTCTTGTTTCGCTTGATGAGCTCGTAGATTTCGCCGAGCGCGTGGCGCGCGGTGTGGCCGGCCCAGGGTAGGCGCTCACGCGTATCGAGCATGTCGACGATCGGCGCGGCGGCACCGCCGGCGACGACGATGTCGGCGGAGACGCGCTGGCCCGCGGGTTGCGGCACCAGGAAGCGCGCAAGATCTTCGGGCTCGGCGACTGTGGCGGAGAGGCCGATCATGCGCAGCTCCGGCGCGATCTTCCACAATCGCGCCAGGCCGAGCGACAGCAGGTCGCCGCGCTTGGAGGTAACCAACGCATGCAGTTCGTCGAGCACCACGCGTTTGAGCGAGGAGAACAGAAACGGCGCATCGTCGGAAGCAAGCAGCAGCGCGATCTGCTCGGGCGTGGTCAGTAATATGTCCGGCGGATAACGGCGCTGGCGTTGGCGCCGCGACACCGGCGTGTCGCCGGTGCGGGTCTCGACCTTGATCGGCAGTCCCATCTCGGCGATTGGCGTTTCCAGGTTGCGCGCGATGTCGACCGCAAGCGCCTTCAGCGGCGAGATGTAGAGGGTGTGCAGACCGTTCGCGCGTTTCACGCCACGGCCGGTGGAGATCACTCTTTCACCTGCCCCCCGACCCTCCCCCGCAAGGGGGGAGAGGGAAGAAAGCTCCACCAGCGTCGGCAAAAACCCCGCCAGCGTCTTGCCGGCGCCGGTCGGCGCAATCAGCAGCGCCGAGCGGTCCTCGCGCGCTTTCTCCAGCAGCGCGAGCTGATGCTCGCGCGGAGACCAGCCGCGCGCGGCGAACCATTTTTGGAAACGGTCCGGCAGCAGCGCGTCCGCGGGTTGCGGAGATTCGAGGAGATCGAGCAGCGACACGGCAAAACAGGTAAGCCGTCGGCGCGGATTCGTCGAGGGTGTGAGAGCCTGGAATCCGAAGGTCGAAGCGACGTCCGATTTACCTCTCCCCGCCTGCGGGGAGAGGTCGGCGCGCAGCACCGGGTGAGGGGGAATCTCCGCGGGTTCGTCTGTCGCCACCCTCGCAGAGAGAGCCCCTCACTCCGACCCTCTCCCCGTAAGAACGGGGAGAGGGAGAAGTCACTCCGTCACCGGCCTGTCCGAGATATCCCAGTCCTGGCCGTTGAAGATCGAGATGTAGAGCGTCTTCATCGGCGTGTAGTCGTCGGGCGTATAGTCGTAGGTGACGCCGTCGAGGAAGAACGGCGAGTGGAAGCCCTTGAGCGTGGACGCCTGCTTCAGCACGTTGTCGCGCGTCAGCTCGTCACCGCAGCGGCGGATGATCTCGCTCATGGTGACGACCTGGCCATAGCCGGCATAGGCGATGGTGTTGTCGGCATCGACGGTGGGCAGATATTTCTTGCGCAGCTCCTCGAAGCCCATCACCTCGGGGTCGTTCTGCCAGCGCGGCACGCCGGCATCCTTGGCGTAGCGGATGGCGACGATGCCCTTGGCGTTGTCGAAACCGGCGGCGCTGAGGATCGAGCGGCCCGTCGAGCCTGCCGACAACAACTGCAACGGCTTCCAGCCGAGCTCGGCGACCTTGCGCACCGACTGCGACGTCGCCTTGCCCGTGCTGATGTTATAGAAGGTGTCGGCGCCGGACTTGGACAGATTGATCAGCTGCGAGTTGACCGTGGGATCGGTGAGATCGTAGGTCTGCTCCATGATCACCTGGGCCTTGCCGCCGGCGTCCGCCAGCGTCTTCTTGAAGGGTCCGAGGAAGTCGCGACCGAAATCGTCGTTCTGGTAGAGGATGCCGATCTTCGCCTCCGGCCGCACGGCAATCACGTGCTTGGCCAGAATGCGCGCCTCGGTCGGGTAGAGCGGCAGGCCGGCCATGGTCCATTTGTTGTTCTTCGGATCGTTCCACTTGGACGCGCCGGTGTTGAGCAGCAGCTGCGGTACACCCTTGGAATTGAGATATTTGTGCACGGCGGTCTGCGGCGCGGTGCCGAGCGAGCCGAACAGCGCCAGCACCTCCTCCTGCTCGACCAGGCGCCGTGTCGCCTCGACGCATTTCGGCGCGCTATAGGCGTCGTCGAGCGTCAGGAATGTCATCTTGCGGCCGTTGATGCCGCCCTTGGTCTCGTTGAGCATCTGGAAATAGGCCTCGCCGACGCGCCCGAGCACGCCATAGAGCGAGCCGGGACCGCTGTGCGGCACGGTCTGGCCGAGCTTGATCTCGGTATCGGTGGCGCCCGGATCGTATTTCTTCTCGGCGGCCGAAAGATACGGCGCGGGGAACGCTGTCGCAGCGAGGGTTCCGAGCGTGACTGCGCCGAGTTCGCGGCGCGTGAAAGGCTTCTTCATTGTTGCTTCTCCCTGGATATTCTCATTGTGCTGGCATCGGCGTTGGCGGCAATAGCGAAATTGTCGCGCAAAGCGGCCATTCGGCCTCAGCGTAGCGTCTAGACTCAAGTTTTGACGGCAACCACAACCAGACCACGCACCGGCTCGTTGTCCTCGGTGCGCGGCGAGGCCTCTTCGAGATACGCCAGCGCGAGCCCGGCACCGACGACCTTGTCGCGCACGGTCTTTTTGCCGTGGGCGTAGCGCAGGCCGTCGCCGATCACGACGCCGTCGCCATCGTGCGTTTCCAGCGTGAAGGCGAATACGCCGCTGGGCGCCAGCACGCGTTTCGTTTCACTCAGCACAGGCGCGAGATCGCTGACATAGCACATGGCGTCTGCCGCGAGGATCAGGTTCGCGCTCGCATCCAGCTTGCTCTGAAGGCCTGCGACCATGTCGGCAATTTCGAGTTCGGCATAGAGGCCGGTGGCGCGGGCCTGCTCGATCATTTTTGGCGCGAGATCAATGCCGATGAAGTGGTCGACCTCCTTGGCGAACGCGGCCGCGCCGAGCCCCGTGCCGCAGCCGAGATCGATCGCACGCTTGAAGAAGGCGGGCTTCTTCGCCGCGTTCCGTACCGTCAAGACCGCCTTGAACAGGAGTTCCGGCGCGCGGTAATCGAGATCGCCGAGCAGCGCCGCCTCGAAGCGCGGCGCATATTGATCGAACAGCGTCTGCACATAGCCCTTCGGCATTTCATCAAGCTCAACGGCACCGAGCCGCATCAGCTTGACGGCGGCGCCATGGCGATCTTCCGGATCGGCGGCGCGCGCCTTCCGGAATGCGACGATCGCCTTGTCGTTTTCCTTGAGCTGCTGGCGGATTTCACCCAGCGTGAACCAGGCCGATGTGAAATCCGGCGCGAGCTCGATCGTCTGCTCCAGGAGGTCGGCGGCCGCCGCCAGATCGCCCTTCAATTGCAGGTCGCGGGCGAACTCGAAACGGCGGTCGGCGATCAGATCGCCGGAGGAGAGAAACAGGCGCGCGGGCATCTCAAGGGAACCGATGATAGGCTCGAACGAGCCGAACATAAGCCTATATGAGCGTCATGCGTCCGCAAGACCTCCTCACCCCCGTCCCCGCCGGCCTCTGCTGCAAGCCGGGCAATTTCCACATCGATCCCGTGCGCCCGGTCGAGCGCGCCGTGATCACGCATGGCCACTCCGATCACGCCCGCGCCGGCCATGGCGCGGTGCTGGCGACGCAGGAGACCCTCGATATCATGCGGCTGCGCTACGGCGGGAATTTTGCCGGATCGACCCAGGCGATCGGCTACGGCGAGCAGATCCAACTCGGCGACGTCAGGATAAAATTCCATCCCGCCGGTCATGTGTTGGGATCGGCGCAGATCGCGGTGTCCTGCAAGGACACCTGCGTCGTGGCATCCGGCGACTACAAGGACGTGCGCGATCCCACCTGCACGCCGTTCGAGGTCGTGCCCTGCGACGTCTTCATTACGGAAGCGACGTTCGGCCTGCCGGTGTTTCGCCACGGCGATGCCGCCGACGAGGTGAAGAAGCTTCTCGCATCGGTCGCGCTGTTTCCGGAGCGCGCGCATCTGGTCGGCGCGTATTCGCTCGGCAAAGCTCAGCGTGTGATCGCGCTGATCCGCGAGACCGGTTACGCCGCGCCGATCTACCTGCATGGCGCGATGGAAAAGATCACCCATTATTATCAGAGCCGCGGCATTGCACTGGGCGAGTTGAAACCGGTGCGTGGCACCAGGAAGGCCGATCTCGCCGGCACCATCACCCTGGCGCCGCCGAGCGCCACCTCCGATCTCTGGACGCGGCGCTTTCCCGATCCGGTGACGGCGTTCGCTTCGGGCTGGATGCGGGTGCGCGCGCGCGCCCGCCAGCGCGGCGTCGAGCTGCCGCTGGTGATTTCCGATCATGCCGATTGGGACGGACTGACCGCAACGATCGCCGCGACCGGCGCGGGCGAAATCTGGGTCACGCATGGCCAGGAGGACGCGCTGGTGCATTGGTGCCAGACCAAAGGGCTCGCAGCGCGGCCGCTCGATCTGGTCGGCTATGGCGATGAGGAAGAAAACGAGCCGTTGGCCGAGGGCGACGAGGTATGAACCGCTTCGCCGAACTGCTCGATCGTCTTGCCTATGAACCCGGCCGCAACAACAAGCTGCGGCTGATCGAGGCCTATTTCCGCGAGGTCGGCGATCCCGATCGCGGCTATGCGCTCGCGGCCATCACCGGCGCGCTGTCGTTCAAGCACGCCAAACCCGGCCTGATCCGCGACCTCATCACCGATCGCACCGATCCTGTGCTGTTCGGGCTGTCCTACGATTACGTCGGCGATCTCTCGGAGACGGTGGCGCTGATGTGGCCGCGGTCTACCGCTCTCTCAGCCCCCTTCCCCGCAAGCGGGGGAGGTGGAGAAAGAAAGGCCCAAGCGGCGGAGGGCACCGTTCCAGCCGCCGGCCACAACCACCCGCCGCCGCCGACACTCACAGAAGTCGTCACCACCTTGCGCACCCTCGGCAAGACCGAACTGCCGAAGCAACTCGCGCGCTGGCTCGACGAACTCGACGAGACCGGGCGCTGGGCGCTGCTCAAGCTCGTCACCGGCGCGATGCGGATCGGCGTGTCCGCGCGGCTGGCCAAGACCGCGGCCGCTGCGCTCGGCGGCAAGGACCCGCACGAGGTCGAGCTGATCTGGCCCGGCCTCACCCCGCCCTACACCGACCTGTTCGCCTGGCTGGAGGGGCGCGGCGACAAGCCGGTCAATCGCGATCCCGCGCCGTTCCGCCCGGTGATGCTGGCGCATGCGATCGAGGACACGGATTTCGCCGGCCTCGATGCCGCCGGCTACATCGCCGAATGGAAATGGGACGGCATCCGCGTGCAGGCGGTCGCCGGCCGGGACCCGCGCGGGCACATCACGGCGCGGCTCTATTCGCGCACCGGCGAGGACATCACCAAGAGCTTTCCCGATCTCGTGGCGTCGCTGCATCTGCCCGGCGCGATCGACGGCGAATTGCTGGTGGTGCGCGACGGCCGCGTGCAGAGTTTTAACGTCCTGCAACAGCGCCTCAATCGTAAAGTCGTCTCGCCGAAACTGATCAAGGACTTTCCGATTCACCTGCGCGCCTATGACCTGCTCAGCGACGACGACAACGATCTGCGCGAGCTGACCTTCGCCGAGCGGCGCGAAAAGCTCGAAGCCTTCGTCAAGAAGCTCGACGATGTCAGAATCGATCTGTCGCCGACAATCCCTTTCGACAGTTGGGAGGGCTTGCGCGCCGCGCGCGCCAATCCGGCAGACGCAGGCGCCGGTGAAGATGCCGACGCGGTCGAAGGCGTGATGCTGAAACGGCGCGACGCGCCCTATCTGCCGGGCCGGCCGAAGGGCCAGTGGTGGAAATGGAAGCGCGAGCCGCACATCATCGATGCCGTGCTGATGTACGCGCAGCGCGGCCATGGCAAGCGCTCGTCCTATTATTCCGACTACACCTTCGGGGTCTGGACCAAGGGCGAAGCCGGCGACGAGCTGGTGCCGGTCGGCAAGGCCTATTTCGGCTTCACCGACGAGGAGCTGCTGCAGATCGACCGCTTCGTCCGCCGCAACACCACCGAGAAGTTCGGCCCCGTCCGCCATGTCGTTCATGAGCCGAGCCAGGGCCTGGTGCTGGAAGTCGCCTTCGAGGGCCTGCAGCGCTCGCCGCGGCACAAATCCGGCATCGCGATGCGGTTTCCGCGCATCAGCCGGCTGCGCTGGGACAAACCGCCGCGCGACGCCGACCGGCTGGAGACGCTGGAGAAGATGCTGAAGAAGGATGCGACAAATAAAGTTTTGGTAACCTCTGGCGGGGGATAGCGGGTTCCCCATTTGCATCTCGCCGTAGTAAGGTCGGCGCGCGAATCCGCAAGGAGACCAGAGATGCCGATGCCCAACGACGCCCGGGAATTGCCGGCCACCCATGACGGCTTCAGCCGCTTTCTCGGCGGCTCGCCCGCAACGGTGGTGTTGCGGCTGGTCCTGCTGTCGATCCTGGTCGGGGTCGTGCTCGCCGCGATCGGCTTCGATCCCTACAACATCCTCCGCAGCATCGAGCTGCTGTTCCGCCGGCTTTGGGATCTCGGCTTCGACGCGATCAACTGGGTGTGGCGCTACTTCCTGCTCGGCGCCGTGATCGTGATCCCGGTCTGGCTGCTGTCGCGGCTGTTCGGCGCGCCGCGCGGACGCTAGGTCTTCGGCACGGGTGCCGCCGATGCAATTGCAATTTGTCGGTTGCGGCGACGCGTTCGGTTCCGGCGGTCGCTCCAACACCTGCTTTCACGTGACAGGCGGCGCCGTCAACTTTCTGATCGATTGCGGCGCTTCGTCGCTGCCGGCGCTGAAACGCTGCGGGATCGTGCGCAACCAAATCGAACTGATCCTCATCACTCATTTTCACGGCGATCACTTCGCGGGCCTGCCGTTCTTCCTGCTCGACGCGCAGTTCTGCCGCCGCTCGCAGCCGCTGATCATCGCCGGACCGCGAGGCATCGAGACGAAGCTGAAAGCCGCGATGGAGGTGATGTTCGAGCACTCCTCCAGGACGCAACAACGCTTTGAGCTCTCCGTTGTCGAGCTTGCGCCGGAAGAAACACGCGCCTTCGGCAACGTAACCGTGACACCCTACCCGGTCGTGCACGGCGAGTCGGGTGGGCCATTCCTTGCCTATCGCACCGAGGCGGAAGGCCGCGTGATCAGCTACAGCGCCGACACCGAATGGACGGAGACGTTGATCCCGGCAGCGCACAACGCCGATCTGTTCATCGCCGAGGCCTATTATTACGACAGGATGGTGAAAAACCATCTCAGCTTGAAGACGCTGGAGGCGCATCTCGGTGCAATCAATGCAAAGCGGCTGATCCTGACTCACATGAGCGACGACATGCTGGGCAGGCTGGACAAGCTGCCCTACTCTGCTGCAAAGGACGGCATGATCGTCGAACTGTAGCAGCCCGGTGAATTCCCCCTCGAGCGTCACAACACGGCAGGTGTTTGCCATCGCGGGCCCCGCGATGATCGCAAACCTGACGACGCCGTTGATCGGCATCGTCTCGACCACCGCGATCGGCCGGCTCGGCGATCCCGCCATGCTGGGCGGCGTTGCGATGGCGTCCGTCATCTTCGACTGCCTGTTCTGGCTGTTCGCTTTCGTCCGCATGAGCACGACGGCTTTCGCAGCACAGTCGATCGGTGCAGGCGAGACCACCGAGTTGCGCGTTATCCTGGTTCGCGGCTTCATCGTCGCCGCGATCGTCGGCTGCGCGCTCATCCTGCTGCAAGTTCCGCTCGCCTCCCTGCTCATCGGCAGCATGGGCGGCAGCGAAGCGGTCACCCGCGCTGCGAAAACCTATTTCGTCATCCGCATCTGGTCGGCGCCGCTGGTGCTGATCAATTACGTCATGCTCGGCTGGCTGATCGGGCTCGCGCATGCGCGGGTCGCACTCGGCCTCCAGATCGCGATCAACGTCATCAACGCGGCGGGCACCGTGCTGCTGGTGCTGGTGCTCGATGCCGGTATCGCCGGGGCGGCCATCGCCTCGGTGGCCGCGGAAGCCGCCGGCCTTTTGCTTGGCATTGCGGTCGCAGGCCATCTCACACAGTGGAAACTCGCAATCAAGCGGGACTCGCTGTTGGATCGCGACAAGCTGGTGCACATGCTCGCAGTCAATCGCGACATCATGATCCGCACCGCGGCCTTGATCGCCGTTTGGCTGTTCTTTGCCGCGCAGGGCGCGCGCACCGGCGATGTGGCGCTGGCGGCCAACTCGGTCCTGAACAATTTCCTTTTGATCAGCGCCTTCTTCCTCGACGGTCTCGCCAATGCCGCCCAGCAACTCTGCGGGCAGGCCTGCGGCGCACGCGACAAGGACGCCTTTTCGGGCGCGGTGAGGCTGGTCATCGCGTGGGGATTCGTCTTTTCGCTCGCGGTAAGCGCGACCTTCCTGCTGTTCGGTCCCTCGCTGATCGACATCATGACCGCCAGCGCGGACGTGCGCAGAACGGCGCGCGACTTCCTGGTCTTCGTGATCGTCTCGCCGCTCCCCGCCGTGTTCGCCTTCGGTTTCGACGGCGTCTATATCGGCGCGACCTGGGCCCGCGACATGCGCAATCTAATGCTGGCCTCGCTCGCCGTGTTTCTCGCCGCATGGTTCGCGCTGCGCGGCTATGGCAATGCCGGGCTGTGGGGCGCGCTGCTTGCAAACTATGCCGCGCGCGGCGGGCTGGAGGCGGCGCGTTATCCGGCGCTGCTGAAGGCGTCGTTCGGGAAATCTTGACTCTTCACCTCTCCCCGCAGGCGGGGAGAGGTCGCATCGCGTCAGCGATGCGGGTGAGGGGGACTCTCCACACACCGTGCTCTTGGAGACTCCCCCTCACCCCAACCCTCTCCCCGCACGCGGGGAGAGGGAGAACTGGCAGCGCTCGCGTGGCTAAATCGGCCAGTCCTCGGCCGTGATCGCGGCGGCATCGGCGCCGACGATCTCCGACGGGGATTCGTGGTCCGTGCGCAGCAAGGTCGCGGCGAGATCGCGCTTGATGTCCTCGACCAGACCGAGCCCCTTGTAGATCAGCGGCGAATAGAGCTGCACCAGGCTGGCGCCGGCGCGGATCTTGGTCAGCGCCGCACCTCCGGAGTCGATGCCGCCGACGCCGATCAACGGGAATGCGCCTTCGACCCGCACATAGGTCTCCGCCACCATCCGCGTCGACAGCCGGAACAGCGGCCGGCCCGAGAGCCCGCCCTGCTCTTTCGCGCGCGAGGCTTCACGCAAGGTCGACGGCCGCGCCACCGTGGTATTGGCGACGATCATGCCGTCGACCTTGCGCGAGCGCGCGACATGCACGACCTCGTCGAGTTCGGCCAGACTCAAATCCGGCGCGACCTTGAGCAGCACCGGCGTGTCGCCGGCCTTCTCGCGCGCGCGGTCGCGCGCCTCGAGCACCCTCGACAAGAGATCGTCGAGGATGTGGCCCTGCTGAAGGTTGCGCAGTCCCGGCGTATTCGGCGAAGAGACGTTGACCGTGAAATAGCTCGCGACCGGCGCGAAGGTCTCGATCAGCGTGACATAATCGCCGACGCGGTCGGGCGAATCCTTGTTGGCCCCGATATTGACGCCGACGATACCGCCGAGATTGGCGCGTGCCGCGAGACGGCGCAGCACGGCTTCCGCGCCGTCATTGTTGAAGCCCATGCGGTTGACCACGGCTTCGTCGCGCTCGAGCCGGAACAACCGCGGCCGCGGATTGCCGCTCTGCGGCTTCGGCGTCACCGTGCCGATCTCCACGAAGCCGAAGCCGAGCCGCAGCAGCGCGTCCGGCACCTCGGCGTTCTTGTCGAAGCCCGCGGCCATGCCGACCGGATTGGGAAAGTTGAGGCCGAAGGCGCGCACCGCGAGCTTGGCATCGTCAGTGCGCGGCTTGATCGGGGGCAGGAATTTGAGGCCGTGGATCGCAAGGCGATGCGCGTCCTCGGCGTCGATCCAGCGCAGCAGCGGCAGCGAGAGGGCATCGAAGGCGCGGATCACGGTTTCAGCTCCGGGATCGCATGCGAGCCGTCGGCGCGCGACGGCAAGTCCCGCACGCCGTTCACCGCGCCGAGATCGAGCTCGCCATAGAGATGCGGAAACAGCTCCTCGTTGCGGGAACGCTCCCAGCGCAGCGCGGAGCCAAGCGCATCGACATCGACCTCGATCAGGAACAGGCCGGTTTGGCCGGTGAAGAATTTCCGCGCGGTCTCAGCAACCTGGGCCGCGGTCGAGAAATGGATGTAACCGTCGCGCGCATCGTCGCCGCTGCCGCGGTAGACGCCCTGCCGCTCGGCCTCGCGCCAGGCCGAAGCCAGGCAGATTTTGTAGATAGTGGCCACTGAATGCTGCTGGATGAGCTTCGGTTTCGGGGCAATGCCCGACCGTATCGGCGGCCCCGGCCGAACTCAAGGCTATCTGTCGTCCCGGCCAAGCCAAAGCGGTCGCGCGAATGCGCGCCCGATGACAGGCTCCGCGAGATTGAGCCGGGTGAGGAGTTCTTTTCCCTCGATGGACCGCGACCGCTCACCCGCCTCGCAGCCTCTGGCTGCTCGGCACCCTCTCCCACAGGGGGAGAGGGTATTGAGAGAGCAGCGCCAAACTTACGTCGCGTAATCCGGCTCCTGGCGGTCGAGGATGCGCTTGAGCGCATCGAAGTGCCGCTGCGCCGGCGGCGGATTGTAGCGGGTCTGGCCGCCATAGGTCTCCTTGGTCTTCTCGACCACGGCATCGGGCATCTTCTTCAGCGGCTCGCGCGTCCACATCGCATAGAGCTGCACCTGCGCCGCACGCTCGATGTAATAGAGGCGTTCATAGGCTTCCGCCACGGTGGGGCCGACCGTGGAGATGCCGTGATTGGCCATGAACAGGATGCTCTTGTCGCCGATCACGCCCGCCAGCCGCGCGCCCTCTTCGGGATCGATTGCGGGGCCGGTATAGACATCGTCATAGGCGATCTCGCCTGACAGCCCGACCTCGGTTTGGCCGATCTCCTTGATGCGGGGGTCTTCGAGCCGGGTCAGGGCACTGGCGTAGGGCATGTGGGTGTGGAACACGGCCTTGGCCTGCGCCAGCGCCTTGTGGATCGGGGCGTGGATGCAGAAGCAGGAGCGCTCGACGTCGCCAGCGCCGCTTTTGACCAGGCCATCGTCGATCCCGACCTCCATGAAGGACGACGCCGTCACCTCCGACCAGTGCATGCCGAACGGAATCTGGTAGTAGCGGTCGCTGCGGCCGGGCACGACCAGGGTCAGATGGTTGAAGATGCCCTCGGAGAAGCCGTGCATGTGGGCCAGCCGGTGCGCGGCAGCGAGATCGACCCGCGCCTGCCACTCCTCGGCGCTGCATTCGGAAACCGACTTCGGTGAAACGCGAAATTGCATTGGAGTTCTCCCTGCGGGCTTGTTGTTCTGGCACCAGTATAGTCCGATTTGTCGCCGAACGCACCGCTGTCGTCCCCGCGAAAGCGGGGACCCTGACCCGCGGAATCTATGTGTTTTTGCGGTGGCAGACGGCGTGCTCACAACTGACGTCTGTGACCATGGGTCACGGCTCGCGCCTCGCTTAGCCGGGGCAGCAGATTGCGTGCTCCACGCGTGATCGAACGGCCTCCATGTACCGGCTGTTCCGTGCTTTTTCGCTGCCCGAGGCGTTGGCCGGGTACGTCCGAGTCTTGTCCCGGTATTGCAACTACCTAGATATCCAAGATGGGAGAAGCAAAGCGGAAGCAGGCAAGCAAGCGAGGCCGAGCCAGTGAGCTCGAAGATCGTTTTCGCCGTCTGGGCATCGACTTCAGTCGACCAGGATTTTATGACACACCCGAATTCCTAGCAGAAGAACCCGAAGATCGCCGGTTTCTCGAGACCTATGCTGAGTGGGTGATGTCGCGACCGCGAGCAGCCGACGAGGACGCCAAAGTCCGGGATATCGTACCAAGGCTCGCCCATATCGTGAACGCACGACTGACCAGGCACGACTGGATCGGCGGATGTGTTGCTGTGACCGGTATGGTATCGCGGATGCTCGACCGCATGGGCGTCTGGAATATTACCTTCAAGGGATCGGCCACCATCACGAACATCGAAAATGCCGAGACGAGGCATTTTGCGATCATCGACGAGTCGCAGGGAGCTGGCTACCAGCCTGGGCACATGTGGTTGGCCGTGCCGCCGTACGACGTCGTCGATATGACGCTGCGATTTCAGCACTGGGAGCGAGATCCATTTCGGGAAGCTATCCTGCCCGTGCTCCTGTCCGAAAAGGCTGAAGTCGTGCAGGCGCGTCTTGAGGACCTTGTCGCGCCGAATGTCCGGCGGAGATGCCAAGATCCCAATCTCCACAACAAGTCGCTGCCGGATCAGCGACGCTTCAGCCGCATATTTCCGGCGCGTCGCTTCACGGCAGGCGACTGCGAATTTCGCTTGGTACCGTCGGGCATCAGCATGACAGACGTACCCCTCGAACGAATAAATATTCATGGTAGCCAAGGAGCACCTGCGATCGAAATCTGGAGGGAAGACGTCGCTCCCGCATTCGGCTTTGCCCCGGATTCGAACTAGACTATCTTTCGCGAGCCACCACCGACGCCGAGGCTGAACAGCTTGGCCGCAAGTTTGGGGGAGCGACGCTCAGTAATTGAAGTTGTTCGGCGTCCTGACGTCGCTCGTCGGAAGGCTTTGGCGGCGGTGACAAGCGCCTTGACACAAGTCGCGCTAAACACGGAGACAAAATTGAAATTTCACCTCATCGAATTGCCGGGTCAGCCGAACGGATACGTCAATATCTCCGATTCGTCCGATTGGGAGGCGTGGATTCGGAAATGTCTACCGGCAGGTCTCGCTCGGGAGGTGCATGATCGCCTTGTCTCCAACCTCAAGCACATTCTGGTCGGTTTGGAAATGAAGGCCGCCTTGATCGTCCCTCACGCCACGCGAGGCAACGGCAAGTCTCTTTTGTTCGAGCCCTATTTCCAGATTCTGAACTTTGAATTTTGTGTCGGTACTTTTTCGATCTGCGAAGGATTAGGCTCTGCGCTCTGGCTAGTCGAAAATGGGCGGGATGGATCGAAGGGCGATAAGATCGAACCTCACCAGTGGAAACCGTCTCTAGCAAAGAAGTTCGATCCCGAGCAAAAGCTCGGTCTCGATGCGGACGTCGTGAGTGCGAAGAGTGTCAGAGACAAACTTCACCAAGATAAGCTGGGTGCCCGAGCGGAGATTGACTGGCACGCATTCACCTACGAAAAGGCTTTCATTCCAGCGGCACGCGCGATGCGAAGCATGCTCACGTCAAATGCCAATGATGTCCCAGGAAAAACTAACCTGACAGACAAGTGACAAGCATCTAGGGGTTCCACGCCGGCTTTCGTCATTCTCGCTTCGACCCGATGTCCAAGCTCCGCAACCTGATCATCAACGTTCTGCATATGATGACCCACACCGAGCTCAGCTCGACGCCGTTGCGTGTCGCGGGGCTAGAGGTCCCGATCGGCGAAGGCCTCTCGAAGAGGCAGCGCATCGACCTCGCACTCGATGGATTGGACGAAAAGCAGTTGGCTCATCTGGCATTGAGATTTGGCCAAGAGCGCAACGACTTCAATCTCGACGAAGCCGCGCGAAAGGTGCTGGAGGCGGGCGATCCACCGCTGACCCATATCGCGCGCCGGGACATAGCGCGGGTCTTCGGGGACGACCTCGCGGGCGAACTCGGCCACGTGTCGCTGGCGGAGAAGTTCTTCGACCTTTCTTCGCCGTTCGAGATGTTCGCTCCGAGCGACCGCAGTCTCCGCGCCCGGATTGAGCGTCACATGGATTTGAATCCCGGCGACTGGTCGGTCGAGCAGCTGTTCGGAGAAATCGGCGCGTTCGACTGTTCGCGGGCACGCTTCGCGGCGATGATCGAGGAAGCCGTTCATCCACTTGCAAGGTCGGGCGAAGAACAACAGCGCGTGGTCGCGGCTCTAAACAAGATTCTGACGCGCGACGGCTATCACCTCATACCGGACGGCGAACTTTCCGGTTATCCTGTCTTCGCCTTTCGACCGGTCAGCCGTGGCGTCACCGGACGGCCCAAGAATTTGATCTTCGCTTCGCGCGGTCCGAAGCCGGAGATCGGCTTCGCCGACGCCATCAACAACGACATCGTAATCCTTTCCAACGAAGAGAGTTGTCTGGTCTACGATCGGCCGATCGGATCGAATGGGTTGCTCTGGTCGGAGATGGTGACTTGGTGGGGCGACCTGGTCCCGGGCGCGAATGCCGCAGCTCTCGGTGCCAGGCTCCGGGAGTCGCTATCATCGGACGGAGAGAGGAATCTGTTCGCGACCTACTTCAAGAAATACCGGCCCTCGCTCGGCGAACGGCTGCCGGCTTTGCTGCCGCAGGTCTATCTTCACTACGATCCCGGGACGGTAAAAACCTTGCGCCACCGTCTGCCGCTTCCGCGGCAACGCATGGATTTCCTTTTGCTGCTGCCCGAGCGTCAGCGCATCGTCGTCGAGGTCGACGGCAAGCACCACTTCTCCGAAAACGACGTTGCGTCCTTGAAGATCTATGCCGAGATGGTCTCTGCCGATCGCGAACTGCGGCTGGCAGGTTACGAAATCTATCGCTTCGGATCCAATGAGTTGGTGGGAGACGGATCCGAAGCGCGCATCATCGATTTCTTTGACGGGCTGTTCCGGCTGCACGGGATAGGCAAGTCATAGGAACTTACGATCTCACCCGCCTCGCAGCCTTCGGCTGCTCGGCAGCACAAGGGGAGTGGGTATTCGAGCAAGCGGTTTTATGCGCTTCTCGCCAGCGCGCCGTCGATCATGTTCACCGCATTGGCGATGCCATAGACCGCAACGAACGAGCCGAACCGCGGGCCCTTCTCCTGACCGAGCAGCACCTGGTAGAGCATGTTGAACCAGTCGAGCGAGACGCCGGGCCGGCCGTCCTTGCCCTTCCTGTTGGCATCGAGGAACGGCTCGCGGCGGCCGATCTCGTAGACCACGTTCTGGATGTCCTCGGCCGACGATGTCGCGGGGAGTTGCGACAGCGCGTCGCGCAAATCCTGCAGGGCCGCCCGCTCGCTCTCGGTCGGCTCGCGGAATTGCTTGGTCGGCGCCACGAAGTCGCGATAGTAGTTGATGGCGTAGCCGACCATCGCGTCGAGCTTCGGATGCGTCTGCGCCGTCACGCCCGGCCGGTAGCGGCCGATGAAGCCCCACAGCGTCTCCGCATTCTCCGCATTCGACGACGACACCAGCGTCAACAACATCTGGAATGTGACCGGCATGTCCGCCTCCGGCGGATGACCGGAATGGATATGCCAAACGGGATTGCCGAGCTGCTGTTTCGCTTCCAGCTTGGGGTAACTCTCCAGGAATTGCTGGTAGTCGTCGACATTGCGCGGGATCACGTCGAAGTACAGCCGCTTGGCCGCCTTCGGCTCGCGGTACATGAACAGCGACAGCGATTCCGGCGAGGCGTAGCGCAGCCATTCGTCGATGGTAAGCCCGTTGCCCTTCGACTTGGAAATCTTCTGGCCCTTCTCGTCGAGGAACAGCTCGTAGTTGAAGCCTTCCGGCGGCGTGCCGCCGAGTGCGCGGGTGATTTGACCGGAAAGCTTCACCGAATCGATCAGGTCCTTGCCGGCCATTTCATAGTCGACGCCGAGCGCGACCCAGCGCAGCGCCCAGTCCGCCTTCCACTGGCACTTGACGTTGCCGCCGGTGACCACGGTCTCGACCTTCTCGCCGGTATCAGGATCGACATAGACGATCGTGCCCTTCGCGACATTCCGCTCGACGAGCGGCACGTAGAGCACCATGCCGGTGCGCGGCGAGATCGGCAGAAACGGCGAGTAGGTCGCGCGGCGATCCGGGCCGAGCGTCGGCAAGATGATCGCCATCACCTTGTCGTAGGCGGCGAGCATCTTCAGCAGCGTCGCGTCGAAACGTCCCGACGTGTAGTAGTCGGTGGAGCTTGCGAATTCGTAATCGAAGCCGAAGCGATCCAGGAACGCGCGCAAGCGCGCATTGTTGGCGGCGCCGAACGAAGGATGCTCGTTGGAGAACGGGTCCGGCACGCGCGTCAGCGGCATGCCGAGATAGGCCGCCAGCATGTCCTTGTTCGGCACATTGTCCGGCACCTTGCGCAGGCCGTCCATGTCGTCGGAAAACGCAAGCAGCCGCGTCTTGATCTTGTCCTCCGTGAGCACGCGGAAGGCGTGGCGCACCATGGTGGTGCGCGCGACCTCGCCGAAGGTGCCGATATGCGGCAGGCCGGACGGACCATAGCCGGTCTCGAACAGCACCTCATCCTTGGGCTGCTTTTTCAGCCGCATAACAATCGCCTTTGCTTGCTCGAACGGCCAGGCATTGGATTGTTCGGCGAGCGAGCGGAGGTCGCTTGGTGAGGCTGAAAGCTCGAGAGTAGACATTTAGGCAAAGTTCTCCAAAGGCGCGGAAATTAGCACACTCGTCATTGCGAGCGAAGCGACGCAATCCAGTTATCCGCTTGCGGAAGCATGGATTGCTTCGTCGCTTCACTCCTCGCAATGACGAGAAAATTCCGCGAAACGACGCGTACTAGAACGGGCTCACAGAGAAATAGCGCAGCCACAGATCGGTGTAGCGGCCTTTTTCCCAGACCCGGAACAGCGCCCAGTTCAAGGCCCGCCGGAGCAGGTCGTTGCCCTTGCGCACGGCAATGCCGATGCCTTCGCCGAAATAGCGGCTCTCCACGAACGGGCCGCCGGAGAAGGCGCAGCAATCCGCCGAGTCGGTGCCGTTGATCCAGAATGCCAGCGCGATGCCGTCGCCGAAGATGAAGTCGACCTCGCCGCGGCGGAGCGCGAGCCGCAGCGCCTCGTCATTCGGATAGGAATGGATCTCGGCGTCGGTGAACATCGCCTTGAGGTAGGCTTCATGCGCGGAGCCGGCGACGGCGCCGATCTTCTTGCCCTCGAGATATTCGGGGCGCACTTCCGGCAGGACGCCGTCGCGCCGCGACACGAAGCGCGCCGGCGCGCGGTAATAGGGATCGGTGAAATCGACGCGGGTGCGCAGCTGCGACGTCACGCCCATCGAAGCGATGATGGCATCGCCCCGGTTGCTGGCGATGGCATCGAGCAGCGTCTCGAAGCGGCGCATCTGGATGGTGCAGGTGACCTTGATCTCCTCACACAGCGAGCGCGCCAGATCGACATTGAAGCCGGCCGGATTGCCGTCGGCGCCGGTGAAGTTGAACGGCGGATAGTCCGTCTCGGTCAGGAAGCGAATGACCGAGATACGGGAAAGATCCGGCCGCTCCGGCCGCCGCCGCGGGTCCCAGAAGCCGGGCACCGCCTGCGGCGCGGCCTCGGCCGGCTTGGGCGCCTGCATGCCGGGCACCGGGCTCGCGGGAGCCTTGGGTCCGCCTTGCGCAAGTGCCGGCGCGCAGAATGCTGCTGCCAGCAGGCAAGCCAGCGACAGCGATCGGGCGCAGAATGACGAGATCATCTTCAACGGGTTGGCCGGTGATTTCGGGGTCGAGGCCTTATAGCGCATGATCCGGAAAAGTGTGCAGCGGTTTTCCGAAAAGATCATGCGCAAACCGAGACTGCGCGGGCGACATTTCGAGGGCCGTTTTGCCCCAATAAAGGCCCGCTCAGAGATACTTCTTCAGGTCGGCCGCGGCCTCTTCCGGTTTCCGGTTGAGGTTAAAGGGCGCAACGAACTTGCCGTCGCGGTCCATCAGATAGGTCAGCGCGGTATGGTCCATGGTGTAGTCGCCGTCTTTCAGCGGAACCTTCTTGGCATAGACCCGATAGGCGGACAGCACCTTGGCGACCGATTCGGGATCGCCGGTCAGGCCCTTGAGGTGCGGATCGAAGCTCGACAGATAGTCCTTCATCGCATCCTTGTTGTCGCGCTCGGGATCCACCGAGATGAAATAGGCGTTGACCCGATCGGCGTCCTTGCCCATCGCACGCAATATCTCCGACATCTCGAACAAGGCGGTCGGGCAGACGTCGGGACAATGGGTGAAGCCGAAGAAGACCAGGCTCGGCTTGCCCTGCAGATTCTTCTCGGTGACGGTGGCGCCGCTCTGGTCGGTCAATTGGAACGGCCCGCCGATCGCAGCCGGCGCGGTGACCCCGCGCACGCCGCCCATCGCCCACAGCATCACCAAAAGCCCGATCAACAGGCTCGCGGTGAAGGCGGTGACGACGACGAGCGTGCGGTTGGTAGCGACCCGGTCCATTTCTCTCACATCAGAAGCAGGCGGCGAAACCTGCCGCGATCATCTCGAAGAACACGGCCGTGCCGTAGTGGACCCAGAGCACAAGCGTCGCCAGCAGGACGATCGTCGTCGTCGCAACGGTACCCCACAGCAAGATCGCCCGCGCCGCGGGCCGTCTTGCGCTCAACATGTCCTGCGAGAGGGGCTGCGCCATCCGCCCTCAATTAAGGCGAGACAGCGAGGCGGGCAAGCACGTTTACCGTGCCTGCCATCACGTCATGCTGATGGAATGGCTACGCTTCAGTGCGCCTGGGCACGCGCCGGCGTCCTGCTGGCGGAGGCTGGCAAGCCGTCGCCGGGCGTCTTGCTGGTCGAGGCCTCGGCATTGAGATAGCAGGGCTTGTAGAGCGCCTGCAGCTCCTTGCCGCGCAGGAAGATCATCTTCGGCGTCAACCCGCCGCGATGGGCAATCCAGCGTTTCACCGGCGACGGATACATCGAATAGAGCATCTGGGTCGCTTCGGGATTGGTAACGGCGCGACCGTTGGCGCCGAAGTCCCACGCCGCATGGAAGCCGAGGGTTGCGCTCGAGGTGACGCAGATCCTATCGTGCGGGACAGCGCCGAGGACGATGGTGCAGGCGGAGGCGCAGAGCCCGTCGATGATCACGGCCTCGCCGGAGGTGCGCAGGCCCTGATATTTGTCGACATAGGTGCCGATACGGCCGCCGCGGTTGTCCGCGATGCGGACCACGGCCTGACTTGCCCCCAAGCTCGCCAGCAACAGAACCGCCGCGAGCAACCCCGTCAACAGCTTCATCGTCTGCCCCTGCCCCAGGCCGGTCCCGTCGAAACCGAATCTGGTCGTCTTGTTGTGATGCGTCGCCAGCGTCTTTCGAGATCGTGATTTTGTCTAGGCAAAGGCGAAGGTCGAAAACAAATTCAAATCAGGTGTTGCAGCGCTGCTGCACTTTGGACCGGCTCCAAGCCGGTTAGGCGGTAAAAAGGTCCCAAACTGGAACAAGTTAACGATTTGCTAATCTACCACGGCAGGCACAAAAAAAGCCCCGTGAGATCACGGGGCCTTTTCGTGCACGGGCCGAGGGCGGCAAGCCCCCGAAACGGGCAACCACTCTGATTAGTCGTGTTCCTTGATGATCGTCTTCTCGCGAGGCTCCTCGCGCTCCTTCTTGATGACCGTGGTGTGCTCGGCCGGCTCGCGCTCCTTGATCACGGTGGTGCGGTCACGGTCACGATGCTCGCCGACGGTCACGCCGGCGCCAACCGGGCCCACGCCCACGCCAACCCGGGTCTCGTCCGCGTTCGCAGCAGGGATCGCCAGCGCGATGCCGGCCACGGCTGCCAGTGCAATTGCCAATTTCATGTTCTCGTCCTCCAGTGTCTGCCCGCCGTTCCGATAATGCGGATGTGATGTTCCTGTTCCCGGAACAATTGCAGACAAGGCCGGGAACAATTTTGTAGGATCGGTTTCGCTATCGCCCGCCGGACCCGCGCCCCATGAACCGACATCTCCTGCGATCGCTTGCCGCGAGCATGGCGCTTGCCTGCGGGGCGGGTGCGGCTTCAGCCGAGACCATCATCGTCAACGGCGCGAAGCGGACCTTCAGCACGCAGCTTGCCGACGTGAAGCCGGCGCCGCTGGTGATCGTGCTCCATGGCAACACCCAGACCGGCGCCGACATGGCCTCGCGCACGTCATGGCCCGCGGTGGCCAGGCGCGAGCATTTCACGACCGTGTTTCCCGACGGGCTCAAACGTGCCTGGGCGGATTTGCGCTCGAACGAGATGCGCGCCGGCCGCACGCCGCCCGAAGGCACCGACGACGTCGCCTTCATCGCAAAACTGGTCGAGAAATATGTCACTGAGGGCACGGCCGATCCCAGGCGTGTCTATGTCACCGGCCTTTCCAACGGCGGCGCCATGACCATGACGCTCGCCTGCAAGCGCGCCGATCTGTTCGCGGCGGCCGCCAGCGTCATCATGAATTTCACCGACGAGTTTGCGAACAACTGCCAGCCGTCGCGGCCGGTGCCGATGCTCATGATGAACGGCACCGCCGATCCGCTGATCCCGTATGAGGGCGGGCGCGGAACCAGCCGCTATGCGGTCGACGGGTTCTGGTCGGCTGAGAAGACCATTGCATTCTGGCGCAAGGTCAACGCTTGCGAGGAAGGCGACGCCGCTTCGACCGATCTCGCCGACAAGGATCTGAGCGACCAATCGACGGTGACGCTTGTATCCTCGCGCTGCCCGGCCGGGCGCGACGCCGTGCTCTACCGCATCAACGATGGCGGCCACCGCATGCCCGGCAACTTTCCGGACAGCCGCTTCGTGCGGTTGGTCAATTACATTTTTGGTCCGCAGAACCACGATATCGACGGCGCGGAAGTGATCTGGGCGTTCTTCAAGCGGTTTCCGTGAGTGGCAATCGTAGGGCGGATTAGCGTAAGCGTAATCCGCCATACCCCTGCGCCGCCGGGTTACGCTGGCGCTAACCCGCCCTACAGGCTAGGAAGAGCCCGTATTCCCAGCCGGAGAACCCAATGAGCATTCAGCGTTTTGAAACCGGGCCGCGCATGAGCCAGGTCGTCGTCAACGGCAACACCGTCTATCTTGCGGGCGTCGTCGCCAAACAGGCCAAGGGCAAGAGCACCACCGAGCAGACCCAGGAAATCCTGTCGATCATCGACGGCCATCTGGCCAAGGCCGGCACCGACAAGTCGAAGCTGCTGTCGACCAACATCTACATCACCGACATGAAGAATTTCGCCGAGATGAACGCGGTGTGGGACAAATGGGTGTCGCCCGGCAATACGCCGGCCCGCGCCACCGTCGAGGCGAAGCTCGCCGCGCCGGATTATCTCGTCGAGATCATGGTGGTCGCGGCGAAGTAGGCGAGACCTCTTCAGAGAACGACTTCGAAGCATCAACGAATCGTCATGGCCGGGCTTGTCCCGGCCACCCACGTCTTTCTTGATGCGGAGGTAAAGACGTGGATGCCCGGCTCAAGGCCGGGCATGACGAAATTGATAGAGCAACAACGACGGCCTCGCGGCCGCCGTTTTCTTTTCAGCTCACGCCGCCTTGGCTGCGCCCTTCTCGGCCTCGAGCTTGCGCGCGAACAGCCAGCGGAAATAGGTCAGCGGCGCATCCGCGCCGATGGCAAGCAATTGATAGTTCGGATCGGCATCGAACACCTTCTGCTGCGCCTCGATGATGTCCTTGTCCTCGTTGAAGGCTTCCTCCAGCGAGTGCCGCAGCGACAGCGCGATGTTCGGATTCTCGACGTCGAAATCGTGCAGATAGTTCCAGAAGAAGTGCGTGCTGCTGCGCGTCTCCGGCGTCATGAACTGCGCATTGCGGTATGAGCGCGTGCCCGGAACCTGCACACCCTTCTCAACGCCCTGGCCGGCAGGCGCGAACGTCGTGTCGAGGGTGAAGATGCCGGGAACGATCATGCGGCCGATGTTGCGGCGGTCGATCTTGTCGGTTTTGTTCGGAATCACCTTCTTGTGGTAGGGCGGCGGCTCGGCGCCCATGTGCCAGCGCTCGACCTTAAAACCGTCGTCGAGCTTCTCGATCGCGACCGGCTTGGTCTTGTAGGCATATTCCTCGGAGCCGCCGAGTGTATGGGTGTGCACGAAGGCGAGATGCGCGAAGTCGGAGAGGTTGTCGACGATCAGGAGCCAGTTCGCCTTGTAGTGCATGTAGCCGGGCAGGCCGCGCCACTTGGGATCTTCCAGCGGCGGATAGTCGAGGATCAGTTTTGGGTCGGCCTTCTCGGGATCGCCGGTCCAGATGAAGATGAAATTGTAGCGCTCGACCACGGGATAGCTGCGCACACCAAGCTTCGGCGGAATGTTGTCCTGTCCGGGAATCTGGATGCACCGGCCGTCGGAAGCGAACTTCATGCCGTGATACATGCAGCGGATGTCGTCGCCTTCGATGCGGCCCATCGACAGCGGCGCTGCGCGATGACAGCAGCGATCGTCCAGCGCCACGACTTTGCCGCTGACGCCGCGATAGAGCACGATCGGCTTTTCGAGGATGGTGCGCGCGAGCTTCTTGCCGTCGATCAACTCGTGATTTGAGGCCGCGACGTACCAGGAATTATAGAGAAAGATTCCATCGGCGCTCATGTCGACATCCTCCCTTGCACTTGTTCCAACCATATCTCGTCGACCATGAACCGGGGACGCGATTTACCCGGATACACTAGACGGATAATCGTGTCATGGATTTGGTACGACGGAGAATTAGCAACTGGTAGGCATGGTGGTTTGAGCGCCGCACCTGCTCGGCCATTCGCAATCCAGCCTCTCTGCTGCAGTGCAACGATTGAGGTGCAGCCTGGGTCATCACGCATTTCCGGGAACCTCTCGGCCTCCGCCGCATCCAATGGTCATATCTGCTAGAAGCGAGGCGAGACCGCCATGCAAGGCTCCAGCGCACCCAAACCCGTCCCGACCGCGGCCGGCGACGCCGAACTCGTCAAGCGCGCGCTCGCGCGCGACGAAGCGGCCGTGCGGGACATCATCAAGGCCAACAACCGCCGGCTCTATCGCCTGGCGCGCGGCATCCTGCGCAACGACGGCGAAGCCGAGGACGTGGTGCAGGAAACCTATGTCCGCGCCTTCACGCGCCTTGCCGATTTCCGCGGCGAGTTGAGTCTGTCGACCTGGCTGTCGCGGATCGCGATGAACGAGGCGCTGGGGCGGTTGCGCCGCGCACGGCCAGGCGTCGAGATCTCCTCGCTGCCGCAGGGCATGCTGGAAGCGCAGATCATCCAGTTTCCGCTTGCTTCCGCCGCAGACGATCCGGAAAAATCCATGGCCCAACGCGAAATCCAGCATGTCGTCGAAGGCGCGATCGATGAGCTGCCCGAACCGTTCCGCATTGTCTTCATCACCCGCGTGCTCGAGGGCATGAATGTCGAGGAGACCGCCGAGATTCTCGACCTGAAGCCGGAGACGGTGAAGACCCGGCTGCATCGCGCCCGCGCCATGCTGCGCGACAATGTCGAGAAGAAGATCGGCCCCGTGGTGATGCAGGCGTTCCCGTTCGCCGGCCGCCGCTGCGACCGCCTGACCGGGGCCGTGCTGAAGCGCGTCGGCTATGCTTGATTTTTGGAGCATGGTCTTTTCGGAGAACAGGTGCCCACTTCTCCGGACCATGCTCTAAAAATCTTCGGAACCTCCGGCACGTCAACCCATCCAACTCCTGTGCAAACGAATGCGCCGGCAAAATGCCGGCGCCACAGGAGGGTTTTGACATGTTCGTTCGATGGGCTGCGGCGCTCGCCGCGGCAACACTCTTGAGCAGCCCGGCGCTCGCCGAAAGCGCCAAGCTCACCGATCCGCAGATCGCGCATATCGCCTACACCGCGGGCGCGATCGATATCGCGGCGGCCAAGCAGGCGCAGACCAAAGCCAGCAACAATGACGTCAAGGCGTTCGCGGAAGACATGGTGCGCGACCATGAAGCCGTGAACAAGCAGGCGCTGGATCTCGTCAAGAAGCTCAACGTCACGCCTGAGGATAACGACACCAGCAAGGCGCTGTCGAAGGCCGCCGCCGACAAGCTCGCCGAGCTCGGCAAGCTTTCCGGCCCGGCCTACGACAAGGCCTACGTCGCCAACGAGGTCGCCTACCACAAGACCGTCAACGGCGCGCTGGAGACGCAACTGATCCCGTCGGCCAGCAATGCCGAGCTGAAGAGCCTGCTGCAGACCGGCCTGAAGATTTCCAGGGCCATCAGCAGCACGCCGAACATGTCGCGGCAGAGCTGAAGTAAGGAGTTTGCGATGCAGCCGGGACGCCTTGGCCTGATCGCGTGCGTATTTGCCTTTTCGGCGATGGTCGTTCCGGCGCATGCGGCGACCATCACGATCACGATGGAGAACCTGGTGATCTCGCCGGCCGAGGCCACGGCCAGGGTCGGCGACAACCTGGAACTGGTGAACAAGGACGTGCTCGCGCATACCGCGAGCGCCAAGAACGGCGACTTCGACGTGATGATGCCTCCCAAGAAGACCGTGACCTATGTGCTGACGAAGGCCGGCGCGGTCGATTACTACTGCCGTTTCCATCCCAACATGAAGGCGACGCTCAAGATCGAGCCGTAAGCGTTGGAAAGGGCGCGCCTCACGCCTTTTCCATCGCGACTTCGGCCCTGAGGCTGTCGACGTCGCGGTAGATCGAGGCCACCGCGAGCACGCGTCCCTTCAGCTTGTAGCGCAGCACGCAATCCCGGCCCTTGATGTCGCCGTCGATGGCGATCTCGTCCCACTTTTCGGCGTGGCCGACATAATTGATCGGCACGTCGTAGTGCTGGCTCCAGAAGAACGGCACGGCATCGAAGACCTCGCGCGCGCCCAGCATGTTGCGCGCCGCGGTCTGGCCCTGGCGCTCGGCCACCACCCAATGCTCGACGCGGATATTCTCGTTCGAGTGCGGGTCGGGCCAGCGAGCGATGTCGCCGGCGGCAAAGATGCCGGGCGCGCTGGTCTCGAGATAGGCGTTCACCGTCACGCCGCGGTCGATGGCCAATCCCGCCTGCTCGGCCAAGGCGAGGCGCGGGCGCACGCCGACGCCGACCACGACCAGATCAGCCTCCAGCGTGCCGCCGCTCTTCAGCGTGGCGCGCTTGCCGTCGATCGTGGTGACGGTGTCGCCGAGATGGAAGATCACGCCGTGCTCCTCATGCAGCGCGCGCACGAAGTCGCCCATGTCGGGACCGAGGATGCGCTCCATCGGCCGCGCCTCGGGCGCCACGACATGGACCTCGATGTCGCGGGCGCGCAGCGACGCCGCGGCTTCGAGCCCGATGAAACTCGCGCCGATCACGATCGCGCGCTTGGCATCCTTGGCATTGGCGATGATGGCACGGCTATCGTCGAGCGAGCGCAGGATGTGGACGTGCTTCTGGTCGGCGCCGGGAATCGGCAAGCGCACCGGCTCCGCTCCGGTCGCAAGCAGCAGGCGGTCGTACGGCACGGTCTTACCGTCGGCAAGCGCGACATGGCGTGCCTTGACGTCGATCGAGGCCACATTGGTCGCAAGCTTCAGGTCGATCTTCTCGTCCGCATAGAAGCTCTCGGGCCGCAGCGGGATCCAGTCCTCCGGCGCGCTGCCGGCAAGATAGTCCTTGGACAGATTGGGACGGTCGACCGGCGGCGCCGAGTCGTTGGAGAGCATGGTGATCTCACCGCCATACCCGTCACGCCGCAACATCTCGGCGGCGGCAAACCCGGCGGCGCCGGCGCCGACGATCACGATGCGCTTCGGCGCATCCAACGGCGCTTTCTTCGCCTTCGGCGCGTCCTGCTTTTGCGTGACGAAAATGCGGCCCTGACGCTGCTCGACCTTCCAGACCGAGAGCGGCGACAGCGCGGGCGCGCGCACCGCCTCGCCGGTGCGCAGATCGAAACAGGCGTGATGCCAGGGGCAGCGGACGTCGTGGCCGGTGACCAGCCCATCGGCGAGCGGACCGTGATAATGGCTGCAATGCGCGTCGATCGCGAAGAACTCGGAGCCCACGCGCACGGCCAGCACGTCGGCCTCGCCGACATGGCCGAGCAGCATGTCATTCTTGAAATCGTCAGGCGAAACGCCGAGCGCGAGATCGGGACCAGCGGGCGGGTTTTGGTTGTCGGCCATTTGGACGTCCTCCTCCGCTGTAGATGTTCATGGAGCCGGGAAGTTCCCGATCAACTAACCCGTTCGAGCTCCGCTTATTCCGACGAAAACATCAAGACGCGACAGCAATTCGCATTCCCGCGGCGCGATTGTGTCCGGGCTTTGCAAGAACCTCGTCCCTCCCAATAAAGAGGGGCAGGGAATGCCGGGCGCTGGCCGCACCCGCAAGCCTTGTGTGCTGAAAAAAGAAAACGCACACAAGTTAGACAGGTAAAGCCGACACGACCGGCATTCCCTGCGCAATGGCTTTACGGCTTACTCCGCGCTCTCCCCGGGGTACCGGGCTTTCTAGCCCCCGTCGTCTGTCAATCACTCGACAAACTTGATCCCAGCGTCGGAGGATCAGGACCACACGGCTTGACCGTACGCCCCGGTGCATTCGCCTGCCGCACCAAAAGCGTCCATCGCGACCCGCGCAACGCTTCGTGACGATGGCGAAGCGCCTCTTTAGCGAGCACGGGATGGCTTCTTTAAATCATAATTTCTTTCTTTCGGAAAGATAAATATTTTTGCGGGAAAGGCTGGACATTGCGCGCGATTTCTGAATAGCGGAAGTGTTTTGCCCGTCGTGTCGCGCCGGCAACACTCCTCAATGCGGCTCTGGCCCCGACGGACACTCCCGGTAACCGAAGCGCTCGATGAGCACGCCGCCTCCAAGCGTGTGAAATGCGTCAGTGTCCATGTAGTGCCCGTCGAGAAGATAGCGCCGCAAGCTTTCGCTATACGTGGACAGGGTCGCCCGGCTCGCACGGGTGTCGGGACCGGTGCGGTTTTCAGCGATGTCGTGCCCGGCGTGGAACATCAACTGGGCATCACGCTGGACGCACGCATTCCGAATGCCCAGGAACAGCGTGCACGCCGACTTGCACACACCTTCGATACGAAACTCCTCGCCACTTGCATTGTATTGGCGGACGATTTCCAGGAAATCCGGAATATATCCGCCTTCGGCGAAGGGTGATGAAGACCCGGCCGCGAATGCGGCGGAGCCCGTAGCCATGAATATCCAGATCAGCGCAACCAAGCAGCTGCGAATAGCGGGCATCGGACCATACCGTTCGATTTGGCATCGAATGCCGGAGAACCTACAGGCGCTCGAAAGGGCCTGCAAAACTGCCGACAAACTTTCTCGTCGATGACAGCGGGATATTGGAGCGGGCGAAGGGAATCGAACCCTCGTATGCAGCTTGGGAAGCTGCCGTTCTACCATTGAACTACGCCCGCATAATTATGTATATAACTCAATATCTTACTACTGAAATTGCTCTATGCTACATCGACCGATTTGGTGCCACTTTGGTGGCAGGACCACAGTCCATTCAACATACCGGATGAGACGACTGGATCAAGCTTTCACATAGATTCAGTTGCCGCTGGCAACCTATCTTTGACATTCATCCTTCCGGCCAGAAAGACCTACGCAGCTTTCTCCCCTGCGCTCGCCGGGTCGACGCTCGACCGTCGTGTCCGCGTCACCAAAGTCGGGAGTAGCATTCTGGCGTCGGCCTCGAGCACGCTGTCTTGTTTCGCAAATGGATCGGCGGACGCGCAGCAAACACCGTCGAGCGCCGGCCCGTTGCAGCGGCCCTCCTGCCTACGTGCAACGACGGAAGGAGCACAAATCTGACCACTCGCCCCTGAGTGCAACGGCATCGCGACTGAGCCTAGGCCAATCATCGAGCTATTTGCGCTTCAGGTTTTCGCCAAAATTGTGGGCCCGCTACAACTTTCGACTTTTGCACTACTATCCATCCACTAGCGGCCATCGGTGCGCATCACACACCAGAGAGACGCCCTATTGGTGAAGCAGCGTCTGCCAGTTTGAAGGCACCGCTTCGGCCGGTCCGGGCACCGATTGATCCAACGGATGCGAGTGAGGAGCTTGAAGCTCCGGGCCGGAGAAGAGCTCGCCGGTACGGTAGTCGTAAAACCAATGCTCGTCCGGTTCGAAGCTGGTGATTATCGGGTGACCCGTAGCGGCGAAGTGTTTCGACGCGTGCTGACTCGGTGAACTGTCACAGCAGCCGATGTGACCGCATTCGGCGCATCGGCGAAGATGAAACCACCACCCGCCCGGAGCCGAGCATTCAATGCAACCTGTTCCGCTCGAATTTGTACTTCGGGAAGATAGAGAACGTCGTCTATCACATCGGCCTTGTCGATTGCACCCCATCCCTTAATTCGGTGCAAGCCGTCGGCGTAAACCGCGACAAGACAGATTGTAACGAGGCCGAGAGCTGCAAGTGGCGTCAGGAATCCGAAAGCAACGCCGAGGCCGGCAAGGAACTCGACGCCGGGGACGAACCACTGCATCACCGCAATGAACGGAATGTCGCAGGCCCGCAACGTGGCCACGAACACGCCGCGGCGTTCGGCATTGGTGAGTTTGTGATAGCCTGAAAATACAAAGAACACGCCGGTCGCGACGCGTGCTCCAAGGTAGGGCCAAAAATCGCCGCCCACACCATTTAGCAGCATATGCAACACTGTTTGCCACATTGATTGAATTGCCTCCGACTGAGGAATTGAGGCGCGATCTCAGGGCGATTTGGCCAGCGCGGCGCGTTGGCTCGCAACCGTGCTCGCCGAAACCGATCCTGCTGCATTTCCCCAGTTGTTCCGGATGTAAGTCAGAACTGCCGCCACCTGCGCGTCGCCAAGCCGCCAATCGAAGGCGGGCATCGCGGGAGCCGTCGGCGCGCCGGACGTCGAGACCGCACGAGTCCCATGCAGGACGACCCGCACCAACGTCGTCGGATCGTCTGATTGCGCCAGCGCGCTACCGGCCAATCGCGGAAAGAGATTGACCTCGCCTTCGCCTGAATCCTTGTGGCATGCGGCACAGCTGTCCTTGTAGATTGCCGCACCCGCACGCATCGCATCATTGTCGGCAGCAACCGGCTGCGGCCTCGCGCTGGCGGGGCCTCCGCCGCTGTCCTTCAGATACGTCGCAATGGCCAGAATATCCTCGTCGCTCATTCGCGATGTGGAATGAGACACGGCTTCGGCCATCGGCCCCGACGCCAGCGTCCACTTGTTGGCGCCGGTCTTGAGGTACTGGACCAGGTCGTCCCTGGACCACCCACCGATACCCTTGCGCGGATCGTTCGTAATGTCGGGCGCGAACCAGCCCTGAAGCGTAGCTCCGGTCAAGGCGGCACTGTTCTTGTCGCCGCCGAGAAGCGTCTTCGGCGTGTGGCAGGTGCCGCAATGCGCCGCGCCCTGGACGATATAGGCACCGCGATTCCACACGGCGGATTTTTGCGGATTGGGTTGGTAGCGACCGGAGGTGAACTCGAGCCCGTTCCAGAACACCAACGAGAGCCGGATGTTGAACGGGAACGGCAACTGGTTGGACACCACCTGATTGGTGACCGGCGCAACCGTCGCAAGATAGGCGCGCATCGCCAGTACGTCATCGTCGGTCATTTTGGTATAGGCCGGATACGGCATCGCCGGATAAAGCCGCTTGCCGTTGTGACCGCGGCCTTCGTGCAATGCCGCGAGGAATTCCTCGTTGGTCATGTTGCCGATCCCGGTTTCGGGGTCAGGCGTGATGTTCGGCGCGACCAGCGTACCGAACGGTGTTTGCAGCGCAAGGCCACCGGCGAAAGGCGCCCCGCCCGGCGCGGTATGACACCCGGTGCAGTCGCCGAGCACGGCAAGATAGCGTCCGCGTTCGATGCGGTCGAAGCTCTGCGTATCCTGGGCAAATGCCGTGCCCGTCAGGCTGACGAATATGGCTGCCGTTGTGAGAGGATGGCGCACATTTCCTCCCTAAACCAATGGACCGGGGTTTTTCAGATAGCGGTCCCGAATGGCGTCAGCAGCCCAATATGCGAGTGCGCCCACCGTGTCGGTCGGATTGTAGCCGTGATTTTGTGGAAACACCGATGCGCCGCCCGGCACGAAGACATTGTGCACGTCCCAGCTCTGACAATAGCGGTTGACGACACTGGTCGCGGGATCGGCGCCCATGACCGTACCGCCGGTATTGTGGGTGGTCTGGTAGATCGTGCTGTCGTAGGGTCCCTTGCGCGGGCTCGCCGTCATTTCAACGGGATCCATCGCCTTGGCAATCTCGGCGAGCCGATCGGTCAGGAAAGCCGACATCTTCAATTCGTTGTCGTGAAAATCGAACGTCATCCGCATCAGTGGGCGGCCCAACCTGTCCTTGTAGGTGGGATCAAGATCGAGGTAGCAATCCTTGTAGCTGTAAGAACTGCCGTGGACTGCCAGACTGAACGCGCGTTGATAGGTTTCCGCGGTCGCCTTCTTCCATTCCGCGCCCCATTTTGGCGTGCCCTTCGGCACCGGCCGGGTCTGGATAGGCCGTGCGCCGGTCTGGCCTGCGCCCATGTAGCCGCCGCCGACAAAGCCAAGGCCGGTGTGATCGAAATTGTCGCCGTTGTAATCATCAATGATCATGCCGTGCGCGCCGGTGGCGATGAACGGGTTGAGTATCTTGTCCTTGAGGATAAGACTCACGCCGGAGGTCGTCTGATAGGCGTAGTTCCGGCCGACGACGCCCTGCCCTGTCTGTGGATCGTAGGGCTTTCCAATGCCGGACAGCAGCATCAGCTGAACATTGAAGAGCGAAAAAGCGCATACCAGCACAATGTCGGCAGGCTGCTCCCACTCTTCGCCTGAGGTGTCGACATAGGTTACGCCAGTAGCGCGTTTCCCGGTCGAGTCGAGATTGATTTTCGTCACCTCGGATTCGGTTTGAGCGCTGAAATTCGGAAATCGCAGCAGCGCCGGCAGCACGCAGGTCTGTGGGCTCGACTTGGCATAATTGCCGCAACCGAACCGCTCGCAGAAGCCGCAATAGGTGCACTGTCCGAGTTTCACGCCGAGCGGATTGACGTATGCCTCGCTGAGATTGGAGGCCGGCTGCGGAAATGGAGAATGGCCGGTCTTGCGCGCCGCTTCGGCAAACAGCGTCGCTCCCAAGCCTTGCTTCAGTGGCGGCGTCGGATATTCCGACGAGCGCCATCCCTCGAACGGGTTGCCACCCTGCTGCTTTTGTCCTCGGATGTTGCCCGCCTTGCCGGAAGTGCCACAGAGCTTTTCGAACCGGTCGTAATAGGGCTCCAACTCATCATAGTTGACCGGCCAATCCTGAATCGTCATGTCGGCCGGCAGAGCGTCCTTGCCGTAGCGCCCTTCGAGATGACTGCGCAGCTCGAAGTCGCTCGGCAAGAAGCGCCAGGTCTGTCCGTTCCAATGGATCCCTGCGCCGCCGACGCCGTTACCCGGAAGGAAGCCGGAGAAACTGCGGATCGGCATCGCCGTCTGGCCCGCATTGTTGCGAAACGTCATCGTTTGTTGGTCGGGACGCAAAAACAGATCCAGCCGAACCGCATAGCGAAGCTCGTCCTGCGCGTAGGCGGGTGGAAAATCGGTCGCGGTATCGCGCCAGGGGCCACGTTCGATCGCCACGACGTTCAGTCCGGTTTTGGCGAGTTCATAGCCAAGGATGGCGCCCGTCCATCCCAGTCCGATGATCACGACATCCTTCGCGGGGAGTTTGCGGGCCATCGCTATTCCTTCACTGTCCAGTCGGATCGACCCATAATGCCGACGGGAGGCAACGGGTAGGGTTCGTTATGGCGCTCGACCCAATCGCGGTAATCGTAACGCGCACCCGGAAAGCCGATCAGCCTCCAACCTGCCATGTCGCGGTTACCGCCGTAGATCGGATCGGCAAAGAAACCTTCCTGCGTGTTCGCAAGCAGCAGCGCGAAAAACTCTGCACTCTTGACGTCCTTCAATGTGACTGATCCCAACTCAAGCCCTTTGAGCACGGCGTCCTGATCGTTGGGCGCGAGATTGCTAAAGGACTTTCCAGAAAAATTGCTCTTGATGTAATCGGCCAGCGCCCTCAAGCCCGTGCGATAGCGGGCCGCGGGAGAGTCAGGGAGCTGATAGCCCTGCGTAGCCGCACCTGGCATGAACGGCGGCCTCATATAAAGGCCCTCGGACCGGCCATACGGGCCTGCGAGTTGCCGGTCGATGAACACGGCGCATCCGGCGTCTCTGCCGCCGGGTCCGCGATTGTCGGGAGGGATCAGACGATCAACGACGGCTTCAATCACCGCGGCCTCGTCCGTCGTGAAAAATTTCCAGGGGCCCGGAAGCACCACGACCGGAGGCGTCGCCGTTCCTGCCTCCCAGGGCAGACCGCCGGCAACAGTGCGCGCACGTGCGAGCGTTGTCCCAACGAAGAAAAATGCGGCGGCGGAACTCAGCAACAAGCGACGGGATGGTTGCGAACAGGTGATACGATTCATGGCCACCCTCTGGCACCTCACGTCCGCGCTTCAAATCGCGCCCGCTGCTTGTAACACAACATCGACATGCGAAGCGTCCACAATTCGCTGCAAAATCACGGTGCAGGAGCCAGAACAGGCGATGCCAGCGGCTTGCCCTTTTCAACGATATAGTGGGCCAAAGCCTTGAACGGTTTGCCGCTGACATTGCAGTCGTTGTGTGGAAGTCCGGGCGCGATCGGCTCGGGCGGCGGCTGGACCACCTCCGCGAGCGGTTCTCAATCGCACAAGAACCAAGCCCGCCGCAAAATCGGTGACGGGGGCGACGGCACCGCGGTTCGTCTGTCAGCCCCCGGGGCTGTCCGTCATGATGTAGCCCATCAGGTCGCCCACGTTGTGCTCCAAATCCCGGATGATGTTTTTTACGACGTCTCCGATCGAGATCACGCCTACGACCTTGCCCGCATCCAGCACTGGCAGATGGCGAAAACCGCGTTCAGCCATCATTGTCATGCAGTCTTTCAGCCGATCGTCCGGCTTGACCGTCACCGGGTTGCCCGTCATCACTTGGCCCACCGGCGTCTGCTTCGCATCGAGCCCGGGCAGCAGCACTTTGATCGCGCAGTCACCCTGGGTCACGATACCGACCAGCACGTCGTCGTCGATGACCAGCACCGACCGGACCCGGTTTTCGCGCATCTGGCGCAAGGCTTCGACGACCATGTCGTCGGAACGAACATGGATCAGGGAGCCACTCTTCTGGGCCAGAGCGCTTTTTACTGTGCTCATCGATCTCCCGGGGCCCTGTCCTGCCCAGCCTTGCTGGCCGCATTGAAGGTTAGCCGAAATATCCTTCCTTGTCAGCACCGCGCCGATGTCGCCTGGCGAAGCCCCATGAGGCCGCGATCCGCTGGGCGAAGCTGTGGCCGCGCATCGGACGCTTATCGAGGTGTCGCGTGGAAGAAAGTCACGGAAGATATTTGTGGTTGATCGCTTGATAGGCGTCGGTCTGCTTGAACTGCTTTAGCGCCCGCGAAAATGCCATTGAACAACGCCCGCGACCGTCCTCCTTGATTAGCCGAGACCGCGTCATCCGCCGAGCCGGTCGCCGCCCGACCCAAACCGCCCCTCCCCCGCCTCCCCCTTAACCGAACCCCAAGATTCCAGATGCGCGCTGTCACAACAGTGTTATGATCCCTGCCCAGGGGTGGGGTGGCGTTATGACGGGGCGCGGTTACGCGATCTTCGACACCGGTGTAGGGCGTTGCGGCATCGTCTGGAGCGATGCCGGGATCGTTGCCGTGCAGCTGCCCGAAGCGCGGGAGCTGGACACCCGCCGCCGCCTGTTCCGCCTCTATCCCGAAGCGCGCGACATGCGCCCGCCGCCCATGGTCGAGATCGCCACCCAGGGCATCGCCGCCGCTTTGCGCGGGCGCGACGCCGACTTCTCCGACATTGCGCTCGACATGGAAGGCGTCTCGCTGTTCAACCAGCGCGTCTACGAATTCGCCCGCACCATTCCGCGCGGCGAAACCCGCACCTATGACGAGGTAGCGGCGGCGATGCGGCGCACCGGCGCCGAATTCTCGGTGGCGCAGGCGATCGCCAAAAACCCGTTCATGATCATCGTGCCCTGCCATCGCGTGCTGGAGGCAGGCCACTACGCCGACAAGATCTCGCCTCACGGCGGCACCATCTCCAAGCGCCATCTGCTGTCGATCGAGGGCACCCGGCCGATCGCGAGCAAGAGCCTGTTCGACGTGCTGCTGCCGGTTGCCCCGCCGCGCTCCCCTACTTAAATAAGGGGGCATGAGCTCCACCACGCTGCTTCAGCGCCCGTCGGTCACGGTGTCGGATTTCCGCTGTTCGGCGGTGCCGGGCGACAAGCCGTTTGTGGAGCAGCACAGCTGCCACTCCATCTCCTTCGTCCGCAAGGGCAGCTTCGGCTACCAGAGCCGCGGGCGTTCGCACGACCTGGTGGCAGGCTCGTTCCTGATCGGTACGCCTGGTGCCGAGTTCGTCTGCAGCCACGACCATGTCTGCGGCGACGAATGCCTGTCGTTCTTCTTGTCGCCTGAACTGGTCGACGCGGTCGGCGGCGGCAGCGAGGCATGGGACGTCGGCACTACACCGCCGCTCGCCGAATTGATGGTGCTGGGCGAGTTGGCGCAGGCGGCGGCCGATGGCCGAAGCGACATCGGTTTGGACGAAGTCGGGCATCTGCTCGCGCAACGGCTGGTCGACGTCGTTTCGGGCAAGGCGCGGAAGCCGGCGAAGGCCACCGCGCGCGATCGCCGCCGCGCGGTCGAGGCGGCGCTCTGGCTGGAGGCCAATTCGCATCGCGAGATCGAGCTGGAGGACGCCGCGCGGCAGGCCGGCGTCAGCCCGTTCCATTTCCTGCGGCTGTTTTCCGGCGTGCTCGGCGTCACCCCGCATCAATATCTCGTGCGCTCGCGGTTGCGCCACGCCGCGCGACAGCTGGCTGACGACGACAAGCCCGTGACCGAGGTCGCCTACGATGTCGGCTTCAACGATCTCTCCAACTTCGTCCGCACCTTCCATCGCGCGGCCGGCGTCTCGCCGCTGAAATTCCGGCAGGCCTCGCGCGGCATGCGCAAGATTTTCCAAGAACGCCTCGCCGTGCACTGATTGACTGATCTCCAACGTGCGGCAACGCGCCAGGATTCGGAGATCATCATGTACGACCATATCGGCATCAAAACCGGCAATCTCGACGCCAGCGTGCGCTTCTACACCGCAGCGCTGGCGCCGCTCGGCTTCGTGCTGTGCTCGAAGGACGAAAACGGCGCGGGCTTCGGCCCCAAGGGTGAGCCGGGGCTGTGGCTCTACCTGCACCAGGGCTACAGAAGCGAGGGCGCGCATATCGCTTTCCGCGCGCCCGACCATGCCGCGATCAAGACATTTCACGCCGAGGGGATCAAGGCCGGCGGCCGCGACAACGGCGCGGCCGGACATCGTCACGATTACAGCCCGACCTACTACGCCGCCTTCCTGATCGACCCCGACGGCAACAATGTCGAGGCGGTATGCACGTGAGACAATCCATCCAGTCGGCCGGTGCGATCCCTCCCCCTTGTGGGGAGGGTGGCTGATCGTGAGCGCAAGCGAACGATGAGACGGGTGGAGGTGAACTTGAGACAGTCATCGTTGCGTCGAACGCCCCCACCCGCCTCGCTCCGGCGCGCAAGTGCGCTGCCGATTTCGCGGGGGAGGGATAAGCGAACATCAACCGAGGTGACTTCCATGGCTTCCATCCACAAGGACATCCCGATCGAGGCGCCCGCGCATGAGGTGTGGGACGCGGTGCGCGATTTCGGCGCGCTGCATACACGGCTGGTGCCGGGCTTCGTGCTCGACACCAGGCTCGACGGCGACGTGCGCGTCGTAACCTTCGCCAACGGCACGGTGGCGCGCGAGCAGCTGGTCGATTGCGACGACGCGCGGCGGCGGCTGGCCTACACCATCGCCAGCGAGCGGCTGAAGCAGCATTCGGCATCGGTGCAGATCGTCGCCGACGGCGACGCGCGCTGCCGCATGCTCTGGACCACCGACGTGCTGCCGCACGAGATCGCGCCCTACATCAGCTCGCAGATGGATCAGGGCGCGGCTGCCGTGCAGCGCGCGTTCGCAAAAGTGCGTGCCTGATTCCTGTCAAGCGCTTCCGCGTGTCGCGTAGTGCCGCCGATCTGAAGTCCCTGACTTACTCGCGGCGAAATCGGGTTCAGGGACTTCAGATCGTGAGCGGCACTAGAATCAGAAGTTTGCTAGTGCCCATTACTTTCCGAAGTTCGTGAACGGTAGTGCGGCGATGGAGCACCAACTTCGGAAAGTGGGCACTAGGCCCACATCTGTGATCTAACTCACAGAAGCCGGATCGTGATATCCGTAACTCTCGGCGGGTGCGTCCGACCGGCGCCGCTTGGCGGCGCAGCGCACGCAAGGAGAAAATCCATGAGAGGTGCTGACAAGGTGATCTGCCAGGCGGCGGCGGTGTTTCTGCTGTTCGCGTTGACCTCGGCGCCGGCCAAGGCCCAGTTCGGCGGCATGATGGGCGGCGGCGGTGGCGAGGACATGATGACCCAGATGGCACCGATGCTGGAGATGATGAAGGCGCGGATGGGCAAACGCCGCTTCGCCATGATGATGCAGACCATGGGTCCGATGATGAGCGGCATGGCGGAAGGCGGCGGTGGCGGCCTCGGCGGCATGATGGGCGGCATGGGTGGAATGGGCGGCATGATTCCCGGCGGCATGGGCGGCGGCGATATCATGGGCATGATGGGCGGCATGGGCGGTGGCGGCGACATCATGGGCATGATCGGCCCGATGATGCGGATGGCTAATTTCGGCGGCGGGTTTGGCGGCGGCCATCGGCGCCATCGCCGGCATTGATCTTTTGTAACTTGTTCCGGCATCGCTGACCGTATTCGATGCGCATCCAATCAAATGGGGGACGCGATGCGCGGGCTGGCTCGGTTGATCGTTGGGACAGGAATGGCGCTCGCCGCGTCGTCGGCATCGGCGCAGCGTTACGATCCGGCCTATCCCGTTTGCATGGAGCAGTACGGCGCAGACGGCAGCGTGATGAATTGCTTCTTCACCTCCATGGAGCAGTGCAAGCAAGGCGCGACAGGTACGGCCGGGATTTGCCTCAACAATCCCTATTACCGGGCACCACCACCGGAGGTGACTCCGGCAGCCGCGGCGGAGCCCGCCCCCGCGCCCTCGCCGACCCCGGTGAAAAAGAAGAAGCACTGAGCGATCTACTCGGCGGCCGACAGCACCGGCCGCACGCGCGCGGCGCTTGGGCGCGGTCCCCAGCGCGTCAGGATCACGCTGGCGCAGGACAGCGTGCCCAGCACCACCATGGATGACGCCGCGAGCACGAAGAAGCTCTGCGCATTCGCGCCATGCGTCGTCAGCCAGTAGCCGCCGAGCGCGATGAACACCAGCCGCGCGGTCTGTGCCAGCACCGGGCCGATCATCCTCGCCGCCCCCTGCGAGGAGAAATACATCGAGCTGGCGAGCCCGATGAAGCCGTACCACGGCGCCGCGGTGGCCAGATATTGCCGGCTCGCGGTCAACACCTCCTGATTCCGGGTGAAGATATTGACCCATAGATCCGGGAAGATCGCGATGATCACGGCGATCCCGCCAACCGAGAGGAATGCCATCGATCCCGCGGTCCAGGCGACGCGACGGGCGCGTGCAACATCGCCGCCGCCGATCGCCATACCGATCATCGGCACCGTGGCGATACCGAATGAGAACGACAGCGACGTCAGCAGGAATTCGAGCCGCGCACCGATGCCGTAGCCGGCCAGCACCGCGGCGCCGAACCCGGCGAGCATGTGGGTGAAGATGGAAATCGTCAGCACCGACTGGATCGGCGAGAAGCAGGACACCGCGCCGACCTTCAAAATGTCGAAGAACATCGCAGCCTGCAGGCGCAGGCCGGCGATCTTCGGCACGACGCGGGCGCGGCCCGAGAACAGGTACCAGCCCATCACGGAAACACTGATCGTGTAGGCGATCAGCGAGCCCGCCGCGACACCGCGCATGCCGAATTGCGGGATCGGCCCGATGCCGAGGCCGAGCGAGCCGCCCAGCACGATCTGGCACACCGCGGCATTGAGGAACATGGCCGAGGGCAATTTCATGTTGCCCGTTCCGCGCAAAATTCCGGCGAAGGAGTTCAGCAGCCACGGCAGCACGGCGCCGCCGAAGAAAATCTGCACATAGGAGACCGCCTGCGCCAGCACATTGCCGCGGCCGCCCATGGTTTCGAGCAGATAGGGCCCGAAGATCAGCATGCCCAGCATGAAGACGAGGCCGAAGGCGATCGCGTTCAGCATCGCGTGCGTCGCCAGGTTCGAGGCGCGTTCGTGATCGCCGGCACCGAGCGCGCGCGCGATCGCGGACGCCACGCCGCCGCCCATCGCGCCGCCCGACATGGTCATGGTCAGCATCACGAAGGGAAACACCAGCGCCATGGCCGCGAGCGACTCGACACCAAGCCGACCGATATAGGAGGTCTCCGCGATCACCACACAGGTGCCGGCCGAAAACGCCAGCGCATTCGGCCAGGCGAGGTGCAGCAATGTCGGCAGGATCGGGCCCACGACCAGCGCATGGCGCTCGGGAGGAGCCGGCGGCGGCAGCGGGCGTTCGTCTTCGTCGACTGGAATTTCGGCAACGCCGATATCGGACATTTTCTCTCCCGCGCATGACCCGCCAAAGTGTGAAGCGGTTTGGCGATTAGGTCATGCGCCAATCTCAAATTGCAGCGCGATCCGGGCGCAAAACCGGATCCCACTTTTGCTGATCGCGCTCCCCGATTCAGTCGTGCCTCAAGGTTCCTAGCATGGTCGCGCGCAATCCTGTCTGCGCCGCGCGCATTGGGGGGCTGCGTGATTGCAGGCGTTAGCCGATTGACCAGATAAACGGCGGCTTGCCGCCGCCTGACGGGCGCATCCGCACCGGAATATGACGGCCGCAGCCAAAGGCCAGGCCCTCGAACAAGCCCTCCAGCACCTTTGCGCAGGCCGGATGATAATCCGCGACGTCGGCCATCAGCTTCCAGCTCTGCTGCACGACTTCGAACTGCCCTTCGGACCTGGTCGTCTCGGCAATGTCGTCCTGCGTTTCGAACAGCGCGCGCAGGAACGACGAAAATTCCTTTGCGCCGCCACGTCCCAGCGACAACGCCTGGGCGACATCGTCGAAATACTGCATGCCGATCAATTTCCCGGTGAGGTGCAGCAGGTGACCGCCCTCCTCCGGGCCGAACAGCTGCACCATCACGGGCGCCGCGGTCTTCACATACTCCATTGCATAATTGCGATAGGCCTTCTCCAGCCGCGGCCGCGGCCAGCTTGCAACCGGCAACGCCGGCGCGGTCGCGGCCTCGAACAGCGGCGCCTCGAGATGGCGCGCAAACACCAGCCGCGCATCGAGCTCGAGCGGGTGGTCGTACTGATAGTAATAACCTTCGAGTCCGTCCTGACCGTCGACGCTCTGCTTGGTGCAGACGAAGCCGAGCCTGGTATCGCCGAGCGCAACGCCGTTATTGGCGTGCCAGCCGCGCAGCATCGCACGCGAGACTTCGCCGGGAATGCCGCAGATCGCGGTGCCCTTCCAGGCCCAGCGTGGCGGCGGATAGCGGATCCAGGCCTTGCGGTCGCTCTCATGCATGTATTCGACATGCACGCCGCCGATCCAGTTGGAGAGATAGTGATACTGCGCGGCGGCGACCGCGGGTGGCAGATGATCGATGCCGAGCTTGACGAGGCCGGGCAGGAAACGCTCCTGCTGCTGGCGGCGGAACACGCGGAAGATGAACTCGGCGGCCTCGGGCGTGCCGCGACGCGTGACGACCGTCAGCACGAGTCCGGTGAAGAACGCGTGATAGAGATCGGCGAGGCCGCGCCAGCGCAGCCACAGACGCTCCTCTGTACTGTAGACTTTCTCGTTCATATCGATTTCGTCGCGTTTTGGGTCTTTGACATCGAAGCCGCGCTGTTTTGCGATCTAATGGGTGGTAGAATGCCTGACCGGCTGATTGGTGACCACTTGCGAAACGTCAGGCGGCCCTCTGATCATGGAGCCGCTGCGCGGGTCCACCGGCTATCCGCATCCGACGTTCCAAACTGCCTAATCCCGCTAAGACCCTCCTTGTCTTCACCGGCATATCTAGATTGTCGAACGCATGCACTGCAGACCGCATTTCCCATTCGTAGGTCTGGAAGTCCGACGACTGTTCTCCCCCGCTATGGAGCAACAAAGCCTTTGCCCGGTCGGCCAGAAGTTGAGCGACGATCGTCCGACCCGGCCCGTTCTTATCGATTTTGGAAATGGCGTGATCCAGAATCGTCAGCGCCTTTTCTGCGTCGGCGCCGCTCTTTTGGGCGGCTGCGCTCTCCAGCAATTCGTGACCGATGAATTGGGCCGCATGGGGTTCGTCGATTTTCAAAGTCTCCAGAACGGAGTGAAAGCCGGCCACGTTCGTGCCGGCGACGGCCGCGATTTTCGCCAGAATATCGTCGTGCGCTTTCAGACAATCCGGGAGCGTCCGAGGTGCCGCGTCATCATGCTCCGATTGAATGACGTTGAAGCTCGTGCTCGCCCAACCATGCTGCATGTCTGGATGGTCAACCCATAGAGCGCGGTCCGCGATACCTTCTTCGATCTTCGAATGGGCCTTCAGTGCAAAATCACGACGTTCGCGCGCCGGATGCTTCGTCATCAATGAACGGTATTCGTTGATCATCCGGTCGCAGAGGATTGAGCCCGGGTGCCCGGCCGCCTCGTTCTGCTTTTCAACGAGAATCCGCACGATGCTGGCAAGCGCACCCTGGTGCGCGAACTGAGCTGCGAGGTCTCCGGCACCGCGATACACCACCCGCAAAAAGTGCAGAAAATCGTCGTGGGCGTTGAACGGCTCGGACAACATGTCCAAGAGCAGCGCACTGGCGTTACGGAAGGCTTCCATGTCCCCTCGTGTTGTCCGAACCGCCACGACGATCGTATCGATATGAAAGGTGGCGGCGTTACGCCACGTGAGGGGCGTTGCTTCGGCGATGCCATCGTCGAACAGTCTGTCGATTAGGCGCACCGGGCGCTTGGCGTTGCCTTGATCGTCCAACCGAGCTTCGCCGCGCGACAGCGAAAGGATTTCGTGACCTTTCATGCGGCGCAGGGTTCGATAGGGTGGTCCGCCGCTCACCGCTTCGACGAACCTGTTCTTCGCGCGCCGCAAGTCATCGACCAAGCCACGTCCTTCGCCGTGATCGGCCAATACACCAAAGAACTTGTGCTCCCATGCAACCTCGATGTCACCCCTTCGAAACGCGGACCGCGCGATCTCCGGCGCTACGCCGATCCGCGCAAAAACGTCGGCATCGGTCTTCAGGTCCTCAAGGACCTTGATGCGATCAATGATTCGCTGGCGCGCCTCCCAGACCTGCCTAGCGCCATCTTCCCGGCCGATCGAGTGAGACATCTTTGCCACTCCAAAATTTCCGTATCTGCACCGCGACCAAAAAAACGAGGCCTGCCAGCGTGCTCGAATCCTTCAAGGGAAATCACGAGGCAGAGATGAACTACGAAAATCTAAGCATCGCCATGAATTTCGCTAGTCTCGTCATTGGCCTGGCCGCGCTTGTCTATGCAATCATTCGCGATAAAAAGGACCCGAAGGACCCGGAAAATCGCGATCGATAGAGATAGATACGGCCATGCCCAAGCAGATCACGGTTCTGGCTCTGTCGTTGCGTGCCGCATGCTAGCGCTCATCGAAAGCCGCGGCGAGGTCCTTTGCGCCCGGCAATTGCGTCTCGCGATCCATCACGGTGTCCGTCGCCGTCAGCAGCTTCGCCACCGTGTTGTTGCGCCGCGCCACCGGATTGTGCTCGTAGCCGGACTGATTAAAGAAATTCGAGGTCGGCACCTTCTCGCGCATCGCCTGCGGCATCGCCACCATGTCGTAGCCGTTGCCGTCGCCGGTGAGGTTCATCATCTCCAGCTCTGACGCCGTCAGCGGCTTGACGGTACCGCGTTGCCTGGCGAAGACGACCGAAGTCAGCAGCTTCTGGGTCTGCAGCAGCGGGCCGATATCGACATCGAGATTGAGCGCATGGATGCCGAGTCCCCTGGGTGTGCCGGCAAGCTGCTCGTGCAAATTCCAGTCGTCGCGCACCGAACGCGAGAAGGCGATCATCTTTTCAAGGATCGCGAGCTTCTTCTCAAGCGCGGCGCGCTTTGCAGCCGTCGCCTCGGCGGTGCGCGCCTTCAGCGTTTCGACCAGCCAGCGGCCCTGCTCGGCCAGCAACTCGACACTGTTGGTCGAGAGCAGCTGGTTGTAGCCGAGCGCGGTGGTGATCGCGATCTCGCCGGGCTTGCCGAATTCAAGCCCGGCCTGCACGTCATATCGGCCGTTGCCGGTGGCCTCGAAGCCGTAGACGCCCACGGCCTGGTCCCTCGTCAATCCCGCCGCAGCAGCAACGCGCGCATAGGCGCGCTTGAAATCGATCTCGTCCGCCGGCTGGTCCGGCACGAAGCCGAACTGCTCGGCCGCATGCCGCAGGAAATCGGTGACTACGGGCACCGGACCTTTCGGCGGCCCGGACGGATCGATGGGCTTCTTCGGGCCCGTGTAGTCGGGCGGTTGCGTGAGGACGTAATCCTCCAGCGTGATTTCGCGATGTGCCCTGCGCTTGGCGAAGCGCGCGGCGCGCTTGGCCTTCACCTGCGCCCAATAGGGCGTCGCGAGCACCTGATATTGCGCTCTCGCCGCGTTGTAGTCGGCGAGCCTGGCGCGGTAGTCGGCCATCTGCTCGGGCGTCGTGGTCTGCGCCGCCGCCGGCGACAGCAACACGATCAGCGCACATATGATCACTGTTTGGCGTAACAATGCAGTTAGACCCGGAAATGCTTGCTGAGCTTCAGCCCCTGCGCCTGATAGTTCGAGCCGATGCGGCTGCCATACATCGCGTCCGGCCGCGCCAGCATCTTCTCATAGACGAGGCGGCCGACGATCTGGCCGTGCTCGAGGATGAACGGCACTTCGCGCGAGCGCACCTCGAGCACGGCGCGCGCGCCCTGCCCGCCCGCGCCGGCATAGCCGAAGCCGGGATCGAAAAAGCCGGCATAGTGCACGCGGAATTCGCCGACCAGGGGATCGAACGGCACCATCTCCGCCGCATAGTCGGGCGGCACCTGCACCGCTTCTTTCGACGCGAGGATGTAGAACTCGCCGGGATCGAGAATAAGACTTCCATCGTCACGCGCGGAAATCGCCTCCCAGAAGTCCTCGGCGTGATAGCCGGCACGGCGGTCGACATCGACCACACCGGTGTGGCGCTTGGCGCGATAGCCGACAAAGCCGTTGGCGTTCTCGCCGGAGAGATCGACCGACAGCGCGACGCCGCCGGCCAGATCCGCGTCGTCGGCGTCGACCAGCCGCTCGGCATCATGCAGCGCATCGAGCTCGTCGGCATTGAGGATGGCGTCGCCGGTGCGGAAACGCACCTGCGACAGCCGCGAGCCCTCGCGTAGCAAAACCGGAAACGTCTTCGGGCTGATCTCGGCATAGAGCGGGCCGTGATAGCCGGCGCCGATCATGTCGAAGCGGCGCGTGCCGTCGGCGATCACGCGGGTGAAGACGTCGAGCCGCCCGGTCGAGCTTTTCGGATTCGCCGCGGCGACGATCTCCTTCGGCAGGTTGAGGCTTTCGAGCAGCGGCACGATGTAAACGCAATTGGTCTCCAGCACTGCGCCGTCGCCCAGCGGGATTTCGTGCAGCTTCAATTCGTCGATGCGCTCGGCGACGGTGGCGCCCGGACCGGGCAGGAAGCTCGCGCGCACGCGATAGGCGATGTCGCCGAGCCTGAGGTCGAGCGACGCGGGCTGGATCTGGCTTTCGACGAAAGGATAGACCGGCAGGATCAGCCCGGCATCCGCCATCGCCGCGATCATGCGATCGGGCAGAATGCCATTGGCATTGGGCGGGAGGGTGAACGGCACGGGCGATCCCTCGTGACTGCGAACTGTCATAAATCCCTAGAAGTAAGGCCCTTTACGGCCTTAACCGATGGTTGGCTTGACGGGAAGGTCGGCGGATAATAAGAGCATGACTTATCCCGTGGTGATTTGAGCCGGCCGGCTTGCAGCCACGTTAAATAAATCGCTAAACAGGCCGGGGACGATTGTGATCCCGGCCTTGAGGAATTTCCCAGGCCGGTTTTTTTGTGCCCCTGATAAGGCGGGGCATAGGAGGTCACATGTCCAAGACTGCCGCGGCGTCGCTCGCCCGCTATCGTCCCGAAACCAGGCTGGTGCATGCCGGCACGCTCCGTTCCGAATTCGGCGAGACGTCCGAGGGGCTGTTTCTCACCCAGGGCTATGTCTACGAGACCGCCGAGCTGTGCGAGGCGCGCTTCAAGGGCCAGGACCCCGGCTATATCTATTCGCGCTATTCCAATCCGACGATTGCGATGTTCGAGCAGCGCATGATCGAGCTGGAAGGCGCGGAGGCCTGCCGCTCCAGCGCAACCGGCATGGCCGCGGTGACGACGGCGGTGCTGGCGCCGCTGAAGGCTGGCGATCACGTGGTGGCGTCGAAGGCGCTGTTCGGCTCGTGCCGCTACGTGGTGGAAGACCTGCTGCCGCGCTACGGCATCGCCTCGACCTTGGTCGACGGGCTCGATCTCGACGCCTGGAAGAAGGCGATGCGGCCGAACACCAGGAGCTGCTTCCTCGAGAGCCCGACCAATCCGACACTCGACGTGCTCGACATTCCCGCAATCGCCGACATCGCGCATGCGGCCGGTGCGCGCCTGATCGTCGACAACGTGTTCGCCACCCCGATCTGGCAGAGCCCGCTCGCACTCGGCGCCGACGTGGTTGTGTATTCCGCGACAAAACATATCGACGGCCAGGGCCGCTGCCTCGGCGGCGTGATCCTGTCGACCGAAGCCTTCATCTCCGAGCACATCCACAATTTCATGCGCCAGACCGGGCCATCGCTGTCGCCGTTCAACGCCTGGGTGCTGCTGAAGGGAATGGAGACGCTCGCGATCCGCGTGCGCGCGCAGACCGAGACGGCGGGCAAGGTCGCCGATGCGCTCGCCACGCATCCGAAAGTGTCGCGGCTGATCTATCCCGGCCGCGCCGATCATCCGCAGGCGGCGCTGGTGAAGAAGCAGATGCGCGCCGGCTCGACCCTGGTCGGCTTCGAGGTGAAAGGCGGCAAGGCCGCGGCATTTCGCTGTCTCAACGCGCTGAAGCTCGCACGCATCTCCAACAATCTCGGCGATGCCAAGAGCCTGGTCACCCATCCCGCCACCACCACGCATCAGCGGCTCTCGCCGGAGGCGCGCGCCGAACTCGGCATCAGCGACGGTTTCATCCGCTTCTCGACGGGACTGGAGCATGCGGACGATCTGATCGAGGATCTCGTGGCGGCGCTGGAGAAGGTGTGAGGGCGGAAGCGACAGCGGAGTAACGCCCTCCGCTGTCGTCCCCGCCTAGCGCGCGATTGCGCGCGTGGCGCGGGGACCCGATTCGACAACCCTCGCTAAATCCGTCGAAATGACCTTAAGCGGACAAGGCTGCGGCGGTTGCCAATTCTGGCAGCGCTCGCGTATGGTGCGCTGGATCGCTTGGATCATGGTGTGAGCAATTCAAATGGCGATGGAGCTCGGGGGCGCGAGCGGCGAGGGATTTGCGACGATCGCCGTTGACGGTAGCGTTCTGGATTCCTGGTTTCTTCAGCCGCGGTTGGTTTCAACGGACAAGACAGCCACGGTGCGGTTGACGAAGCTGGAGATCGCTAGATCATTGGGTAAGTCCGCCGATGGATATGCGCGGCACGACGACATTCGCGATGTGGACGTCGTTGCGATCCATACCGAAATCAGTTCCCTGGCATCCGCGCCAATGGATGTTCACGACGCGTACCTTCGACTCCATCTACTGAGCCACCGGCTCGTCCAGCCAAATCGCCTGAATCTTGACGGGATTTTCGGCCTGTTACCGACCAATGCCTGGACGACACTCGGTCCCTGTGAATGCTTTCGTGTGGCAGAAGCGCGAATGGAGGCTCGAAAGCGCGCTCTCGCATTTGAGGTGACCGGCGTGGATAAGTTTCCGCGCATGACCGACTATGTGATGCCAGCGGACGTGAGAATTGCGGATGCGGATCGCGTGAGGCTCGGAGCATACCTTGCACCGGGTACGACCGTCATGCACGAAGGCTTCTGCAATTTCAATGCGGGCACACTCGGTCCCTGCATGGTCGAAGGTCGGATAAGCGCCGGTGTGGTCGTGGGTGGTGGCAGCGACGTTGGCGGCGGGGCGTCGATCATGGGCACGCTGTCCGGTGGAGGAAAAGAGAGGATTGCGGTTGGCGAGCGCTGTCTGATCGGAGCGAATGCGGGGATCGGCATTTCATTGGGCGACGATTGTGTCGTCGAAGCAGGCTGCTATGTCACAGCAGGCGCCCGCATCCTTTCTGAAGATGGCCGGATCGTGAAAGCCAAAGAACTCTCCGGCCGGAATGGCCTTCTATTTCGACGCAACTCTCAGAGCGGCGCTCTCGAGGCAACCAGACGCACACCAAATTGGGAAGGCCTCAACGCGCAACTTCACAGTTAGGATGCCAAGAGTGTCATTCCGCTTGCCGCACAGGGGACGCCGATGCTTCATGTGAAACGGCGCGACTTCATCGCACTGCTCGGCAGCACCGCAACACTCTGGCCGCTTGCGGTGTGGGCGCAGCAGCCCGCGAACATGCCGGTCGTCACGCTCGTCAATGCCAGAAGGGCTGACGCTGCCATCGCATTCGTCGCCGAGTTTCGAAAAGGCCTGAGTCAGACAGGGCTCACGGAAGGCAGGGATGTAGCTGTCGAATATCACTGGTTGGACGGTCGCTATGAGGACCTTCCCGCGATCATAAGCGACGCCGTCAGACGCCATGTTGCAGTCATCGCAACGCCGGCCAGTACCCCCGGCACGCTCGCGGCCAAGGCCGCCACTTCGGCCATCCCGATTGTGTTCGGCGTGGGTGAGGATCCAGTGGCGCTCGGACTGGTAGCGAGCCTGTCGCAGCCCGGCGCCAACGCGACCGGGATCAATTTTTTCGCAAGTGAGATCGACGCCAAACGGCTCGGTCTCATGCATGAGCTGCTGCCCAAGGCCAAGCGTTTGGCCGTACTGGTCAATCACGCCAATCCAATAACCGCAGAGGCAACCACAACAGCCCTGAACGGCGTGGCTGCCGGTCTCGGGCTGCAACTGCTCTTTTTCAAAGCGAGCACAGCGGCGGAAATCGATGCGGCGTTCGCCGCATTCGCTGACGCGCGAGCGGAAGCGCTGTTCATCGCGCCCGATGGCTTCCTTGCCAACCAGCACCTCCAATTGGCCAGGCTCGCGACGCGTGACCGAATACCCGCCAGCGATTTTGCCAAGGACTCGGTCGGGGACGGCCTGCTGATGAGTTACGGAACCAGCATTGCGGATGTGTTCCGCCAGGTTGGCGTCTATGTCGGCAGCATCCTCAAAGGCGCCAAACCGGCCGATCTACCGGTTCTGCAAGCGACCAAATTCGAGTTCACGATCAACCTGCGAGCTGCGCGGTCGCTTGGCATCGATGTCTCGCCAACTCTGCTGGCGCGCGCCGACGAGGTGATCGAATAGCAACACCGACGATGTCGCCCGTTGGACCCAAAGCGGGCGTGCAGGCGACTTGGTGAGTTCTTGATGCGTTCTCAGTTACCAAGACGTTCTTATGCGGCTGCCGGCGCTGGCCTGTTTTAAGCCTTAGTGGCCTAAGCTTATTTTCGCAGTGGCCTAGTTGCTTGGGCGCGATGGAGGACGAAAGCACCTACCAATCCGACCAAGAAACAGATTCCGAGCATGTAGCCTGCCGGATTAAGTAAGCCAATCCTATCGGCCAGAAAGATCAACGCGGTGGCGACGATCACCTGCGCGATCCAGATGCGCCACAACGCTCTCAATCCTTCGCCACGACGCAAGACAATCCACGACGGTGTCCACAGCACAGCGAGCAGCGCTATAATCACGAATACCGCAAACATGAGTGCTTATTCCCTGTAACCAACCGACGCAGTTGGCGGCCTCTGGCCTATTTCGGCCAGTACCCGGCTTCAGGTACTGTTCGCATCTAACCCCAGTCTCCTAAGTTGAATTTCGGAGTGTCCTAATTCAATTGCCGAAGAACGCGCGGTTACCGAAGAACAGGCGGTCAAGCCAAATGAGCATCGCGCCGACAGCAAGAGTTCCAAGGAAGGCGGCACCGAGCCAAATCGATTGTCGGTAGTAGACATAGTTTTTCTTCGATACTTCGCGCGGCGGAGGCGGCAATCCCAGAGTGAAAGAGCTGCGCTCCCAATACTCGTTTGCCCTGAGAAAAGCCGTCCGAATGCCCATCGCCCAGATTATGAGGGCGCACGCCCAATCCAATGCGATCAGGAAATGAAGGAGGTCGCGCAACACTTCGCGAAGCATGATCGGAAATTTCCCCACGGGCCGCCTCACTTGGTGGCCTCTGTCTTAGCACGGCCATGTCGCCTGTGGCACGAAGCGGACATGCCGGAATGGTCGCCTGATGACCGCTCTCGGAAGTTAAGCAGACGTGGTCCGGTCGCCGGCCGATGTCGCCTTATGGACCCGGAACGGACTTCGCGCCTTATTGCGGTTTTGCCAGTGCAATGTTGATAATGGGCAACCGTTATCGGGCAATGGGATAGGAACCGACCACCGGCGGTTTGAATGCTTGAACCTCTGACCAAACGCACGGTGGTTATTGGAAACAGCGGCTCCGGAAAGAGCACGTTGGCCGAAGCCATCGCCAATCTAGCCCATATCCCTGCGGTCGATCTCGATCTGCTGCACTGGGAAGAAGGCGGCTATGGCTTAAAGCGAAATGAAGACGTCGCGCGACAGATGGTTCGGGAAATTTCTGACCGGCCGCGCTGGATTATCGAAGGCGCATTCGGATGGCTGGCAGAAGTGGCCCTTCCCAGAGCTACCACTCTCATTTGGCTTGATCTTCCGTGGAGCCTTTGCCGCGCCGGGCTACTGGCCCGCGGCCTGCGGCGGGGAGCAACAAGTCATGACGCCGCGGACCTGATGAAGTGGGCGGAAGCCTATTGGACTCGGCAGACACCATCCTCTTTTGCTGGCCATTCCAAGCTGTTCAACAATTTCTCCGGCACCAAGTTGCGGCTGGAGAGCCGAGAACAGACGGCCGAATTGCTCGAAAACTTACGCGCTAACATGACCAACCCAGACCTAGGTTTTAGGCCTAAGGCGGTGAAGTAGACGATAGCGCATCACGACCGCTATGTGGCACCAAGCAGACATGGCCACCTGTCGGGTTAGTCTGCTTCCGGAGGCAAGACCGGACATTTTGCTCAAGGGGGTGACTTCCGCGTACCCGTCCTAGGCGGACCTCGGAACCGGTACGCCACGCTCAGGCGTGCCGGCATGCCAGCGCTGCCGCGCGACCAGCACGCCGATCACCAGCAGATTGAGACAATTGGCGCCAACGCCGGCGGCAAAGGCCGGCGCGTAAGTGCCGAAGTGATCGTACAGCAGACCGGCGAGCCAGCCGCCGGCGGCCATGCCGAACCCCCCGCTGAACAGCAACAGCGTCGGGATGCGCCACGAGGCCTCTGACGCCGGAAACAGCTCGCGCACGGCCAGCACATAGGCCGGGATGATACCGGAAAAGCCGAGTCCGAACGCGGCCGCCACGGTGAACAGGCCGGTCTCGTTCTGGGTGAACAGAAAGCCTGCAATCGATGCGGCTTGCCAGGCGGATGCGATCAGCACGGTGGCGAGGCCGCCGATGCGGTCCGAGATCGCGCCCCAGATTTGCCGGCTCAGGAAGGCGGTGCCGAGCAGCACCGACAACATCAGCGCGCCGATCGAACGGCTGATGCCGAGATCGGTGCAGAACGCAACCAGATGGCCCTGCGGCATCGCCATCGGAATGCAGCACAGCACGCCGGCGCCGCACATCATCGCGAAGACGAGGTTGCGCGGCAGGCCGAACAGGCGCGCACGGCCGTCAGCAGTGCCGAGCACGGCTGAGGGATGGAAGTCCTCGGGCGGATGACGAAAGTAAATCGCGGCCAGCGGCACGATGACCACGATCTCGGCGATGGCGTAACAGAGCATGGTCTGGCGCCAGCCGATGTCGGCAATGGCGCGCTCGAACACCGGCGGCCAAAGCGCGCCGGCGAGATAGCTGCCGCTCGAAATCAACGCCAGCGCCGAGCCCCGCCTGCGGTCGAACCAGCGGCTGACATAGATGTACATGGGCGCATTGATGCCGCCGAGCCCGATCAGGCCCATGAACAGGCCGTGCCCGATCCACAGCGCCCAGGGCGAACCCAGGGTTGAGATCGAAAGTCCGACGCCGATCATCAGGGTGCCGAACAGCACGGTCCAGCGCGCGCCGACGCGGTCGGCAATGCGGCCCATCAGGATGCCGCCGGTGCCCTGGCCCAGCCAGGCCAGCGAGCTGGCCAGCGCAGGAATCGAGCGCGTGCCGCCGAGCTCGCCGGCAATGTCCTTGAGCGCGACCGCAATGATCCAGGCGGCGCCGAACGCCATCATCATGACGAGAAGCGCGACCGATGCGACGATCCAGGACTGCCTGGTCTCGATCGTGGACGACGATTGCAGCATGAAGATCTGTCCCGGCAGACAGCAGGCGATTCAACGTATCGCCAACTTAGGCCGATCAGGGCTTGCTGCGCAACCCGCGGGGTCTTTGCGCAGCGCGACCGCGTTGCGAGAGCTTGCCGATCGATATCCCACAATGCGCAATTGCGCATCTGAGATGACGTCCTTCGGACGCCTCACATCGGCCGGTACTTCAGCACTTCCGACGGCACGGCGACGCCGAGCTTGATCTGGCCAACCGAGCGGATGATATCGTCGCCGAGCAGCTGCGCGAAGCAGGCATAGCCCCAATCGTTCATGTGCAGTCCGTCGGCGATGACGAAGGTCTCGACCGGCAGCTGCTGCGTCTCGTGCCAGTCGCGCATCACCTCGAAACGCGGGAAGATGCCGACATGACGCAGCCGGGCCACCCGGTGCAGCAGGTTCACCATGCGGCCGGCGTTTTCGGGACGCTCGTTGACGCGCGGGGAATATTGCGGATCGACCAGCACGACGTCGCTGCCGGCGGCCTGGATGCGCGCGATGCCTTCCTCGACCTGCTGCTCGGTGACCGAGGGATCGAAGCCACGCAGCACGGCATTGGTACCGAGCTGCCAGATCACGAGATCGGGGCTGGCGTCGAGCACGGCGGCCTGCAGCCGCTTCATCATCTCGGGCGCGTCGTCGCCGCCCTTGCCGCGATTGAGCACGGTGATGTCGGCGGTCGGATATTGCCGCTTCAGTTGCGCAAACAACCGGTTCGGGTAGGCAAAGTCCGGCGAGCTCGAGCCCCAGCCTTGCGTCGACGACGAGCCGAAGGCGACGATCACCACCGGAAGACCGGCGGCCAGCTTGCTCGCGACACGCGGCAGCGATCCCATCGCCGGCACGCCGCCCTTCGGCGCCGAGCACGGCACGCGGCTGAAAATGTCGCTGGCCGATTTCGCCACCTGCTTCACGGTGTCGACCGCGCGCGCGGCGATGGTCTTTTGCTGAGACGGATTGGGATTGCCGCTTGTCGCGTTGCCGCTCGTGGCGGCGGCTGGCGCGGCGGATTGATCAGGCGGCGTTGCCGGCGGCGCCGGAGTTGAGATCGGCGCAGCCGCGGTCTGCACCGGTTGCGCGGTTTCGGCATGCGCTGAAGTCGGCGACGCCGCACCGGCCAGCGCGAGCGACGCGAGCGCGAGCGCGCGAAAAGGGCGGCTGAAGCCCGGCAACGTCATTAACCAAAAACCCTAATTCTGCTGCGCCGGCGGCGCATGCGCGGCATCGATGATGAACTTCGACAGCGCGCGGCCGAGGCAATCGTGAACACGCTTGGCGAGATCGATGCCGTGCGTCGTGCTGAAAAGATCGAAATCACCCTGATCATTCCACTGATGCATGATGCCGAAGCGATCGAACAACGGAACTTCGTGCTCCTGCGCCACCGCCCGCATATTATCGATATAGGGCGGCACGGAAATCATCGTTTCGGTGCGCGGACTATATTGCGGGTTGATCAGGACCACGTCGGCTCCCGCCTTTTGCAACGCAACAACGCCTTCGTCGACGGCGCTGCGAAAATCGTCGGGATCGACTGACCGCATAGCATCCACGGTGCCGGTCTGCCAGATGACCAAAGTAGGCTTTTTGGCCTCCACCAGCTTCGGAAACGTCGTGACGGCTTCCTCGGCGGTCTTCTTGACCTGTATTTCTACGGATAGATTCACGTTCAGCTTCGGCAACGCGGCCTGCAGCGCAGCCTGCAGCCGCGCCGGATAGGCGCTGGCGTCCGCGCTGACGATGGTCGAGGAGCGGCTGCCGACCACGAGGATGTCGAGCTTGCCGGCCTTGATGGCCTCAGCCGTTTTCGGCAGCGCACTTTCGGTCGCGAGCAGATTGTCGGGCACGTCGCAACTCTGCGGTGCATCTTCCGCGCGCAGGGGTTGCGCGGCGAAAGTCGCCGTCACACAGGCGAGCACGAGGAGCAACCTCGGCCTCATAGACTTCCTCCCGCCATGTCGGCGTTACCGATGGCGCCTTTCTTCGGCGCGCTCTTGTCGGCAACGTTCTTGTACCACGAAATCAGCCAGGCCACGGCGCACATAATCAGTATTCCGGAAAGGCTGATTAACGCGTGCATGCCGGCGCCGCCGCCGACCTCGGCGAGGATGAAGTGTCCGGCGAAGGCGAGGAACACCCCGAGGCAGAAGATTTCGAGGGAATGCTGGCCGCACAGGATGACGGGCTTCAGCCAGCGCGATTTCAGGCCGGGCCAGTCGCGGGGCAGGAAGCGCACGGTGATGGCGGCGAGCGCGAGGAAATGCGCAAAGCGCAGCACGTCGAGATCGGTCTTGTCGATCGGATACATCCACAGTTCCAGCCGCCGCGGCATCCAATGGTTCATGACCGGCACGTTCCATGTCAGCGTCACGTAGAACGCCGCGACGAGATAGACGACGCAAATCCACAGCGTGACGTTCGAGGAGATGATCGCCGACATGCGTCTGGCGCCGCCGAGCGCGCACCAGGCGCCGAACACGAACAGCAATTGCCAGGCGAGCGGGTTGAAGCTCCAGTAGCCGTTCGGATAGGCGGAGAGATAGAGATCAAAGTGCCAGGTGGCGGCGTAGAGCAGCGCCGACAGCGCCAGCGTCACGTCCGGCTTCCAGCGCATCAGCGCGAGGATCAAGGGAAGCGACAGCATCAGCACGATGTAGAGCGGCAGCACGTCCATGTTGACCGGCTTGAAGCGCAGGATCAGCGCCTGGAAGATGGTGATGTCGGGCTGCTTGAGGAAATCCATGATGCCCATCTCTTCGGTGTAGAGCGGGTTCTCGAAACTGTTGGCGACATAGGAGATCTCGGCAAGGAAGATCGTGAACAGGAAGACGTGGGCGACATAAATCTGCCAGGCGCGGCGCAGGATGCGCGCGGTCGAAACCACGAAGCCGGATTCCAGCATGGCGCGGCCATAGACGAAGGCGGCGGTGTAGCCAGAGATGAAGATGAAGATTTCGGTGGCGTCGGAGAAGCCGTAATTGCGGATTGTGAACCAGGTCAGCAGGCTCGGCGGCAGATGGTCGATGAAGATCAGCCACAGCGCGAGCCCGCGGAACAGGTCGAGCCGCAGCTCGCGCTCCCCGACCACGGGCAGCGAGATCGCGGGCGCCTTTGTGGCCGCAGACGCTTTGTCAGGGGCCTCTTTTATGGCCGCGGGCGCTTGGGCCGCTGCGTCGGCGGCTGGACCGGTGAGGCGATCGGCAATTGTCATCGGGCACCGTGTCGGGAGAAGCGCAAATCGGCCAATTCCAAGGGGTATACCGGGGCGCGACGGCGTCGCAAGTTACGATGTCTTGACAGGCAAGAGGCGTGCCCGATGGGCCGCCGGCGCGGCTTTGGCGCGGAACTGTGTCGAAAGCGGGCCAGTTGGTTCCCGTGGAGCTTTTAGCTACACTGGACGCATGTACCGCGCCGTCACCCGCCAGATCGAAGTCACCGTGCAGCCGAACTTCATGCCGGAGCGCTCCTCGGCGGAGAAGAGCGAGTTCTTCTGGGCCTACACCATCGTCATCACCAACGCCGGACCTGAGACGGTGCAGCTGCGCACGCGACACTGGATCATCACCGATGCGACGGGCCATAAGCAGGAGGTGAAGGGCCGCGGCGTGGTCGGCGAGGAGCCGGTGCTCGCGCCCGGCGAGCGCTTCGAATATACTAGCGGTGTGCCGCTGCCGACCGCATCGGGCTTCATGACCGGGCGCTACCAGATGGTCACCGAGGCCGGCGAACGCTTCGAGGTCGATATCCCGACGTTCTCGCTGGACAGCCCGCATTATAAGAGGGTGTTGAATTAGGGATCGCGCCGATGCGCACCATTGAGCTGGATGCTGGGAATTGGCGAACGGTCCATGAATTTTATGACGCACTTCTTGCCGAACTTGGCGCACCGGCCTGGCATGGACGCAGCATTGATGCGCTCATCGACTCAATGGTCTGGGGCGGGATCAACTCTCTCGCGCCACCATACCGCGTGCTGGTTTCCGGCGTTGAATCGATTCCGCGCGAAATCCGCAACGAAGTCGAACTGGCGAGTCGGGCCCTGAACGAAGCCGGTCTCGAACGCCAGCGGCGGCAAGCTCAGAAAGCCGACGTTACATTCGAGATTTCTTATCCAGCCGGGGATTGACGCGGCAAACTCGTGTCCACGAATTAAGACGCTTCCTCTACCCCCGCCTCCGCCGGCGTGAACTCATACACCGACGAACAGAACTCGCAGGTGACCACGACCTTGCCGTCCTTGACCATGTCGGCGCGGTCACCCGGCGCGAAGCTTTTCAGCATCGCAGAGACCGCATCGCGCGAGCAGGAGCAGCGCGCCTGCAACGGCAACGGCTTGAACACGCGCACGCCGCGCTCGTGAAACAGGCGATAGAGCAGCCGCTCGCCGGAAAGATCGGGATCGATCAGCTCGACGTCCTCGACCGTTGCGATCAGCGACTGGCCCTCGACCCAGGCGTCGTCTTCAGTGACGATGTGCGGCACGTGGCCTTCCGGCGCGTCGCCCGGATGCAGGTCGGGCTGCCGCGCGCGCTCCGGCGCTTTCGGCAAGAATTGCATCAGAATGCCGCCGGCGCGCCAGCGATGCTTGCCGCCCTCGCCGCCACGAAATTCTTCACCGACCGCGATGCGCACCCGCGTCGGAATCTGCTCAGAGCGCAGGAAGTATTCGTGGGCGGCTTCCTCGAGTCCGCCGCCATCGAGCGCGACCAGGCCCTGATAGCGGCTCATGTCCGGCCCCTGGTCGATGGTCATCGCGAGATGACCCTTGCCGAGCAGCGCGCCGGAGTCTTTCGCATCCTTCAGCCGCGTCCTGTCGTAGCGCGCATAGGCGCGCAGCCGATCGGGCGCCTGGAAGTCGACGATCAGGAACGAGACCGGGCCGTCGCTCTGGGTTTGCAGGATGAAGCGGCCCTCGAATTTCAAGGACGAGCCGAGCAGCGTGGTCAGCACGATGGCCTCGCCCAAGAGCTTGCCGACTGCGGCCGGATAATCGTGCTTGTGCAGGATCTCGTCGAGTGTGGGACCCATCCGCGTCAGGCGTCCGCGCAGGTCGAGCGCGTTGACCTCGAACGGAATCACGGCGTCGTCGACGGGAACCGCCGAGGGCGCGCGCACCGGGCTCGTGAGGGTGATTTTGGTGTCGGGGGATTGGGAAGACATGGCGGTTTATTTGGGGTCGCGAAGGGAGATGCGAAAGGGGTTCTGTCCGGCGACTGGCGCCGCTTGCACAGTGTACCCTCTCCCCTTGCGGGAGAGGGTGGTTTCGAGCGGCAGCGAGAAACCGGGTGAGGGGTTTCTCACCACAAAAAAGGACCCCTCACCCGCCCTCGATGCTTCGCATCTCGGGCACCCTCTCCCGCAAGGGGAGAGGGTAACAGTGTGCGTGTCGCACAAGCTGCGCTTCGCGATGAACAGCAGCTACCCCACCGCGTCGAAGCACCAGGCGAGAATCCCCTTCTGCGCATGCAGTCGGTTCTCGGCCTCGTCGAACACCACCGATTGCGGACCGTCGATCACCTCGTCGGTGACCTCCTCGCCGCGATGGGCCGGCAGGCAGTGCATGAAGATCGCGTCTTTCCTGGCGAGCGACATCAGCTTGGCATTGACCTGATAAGGCTGCAGCAGATTGTGGCGATTCTCGCCGTCCTTGTCGCCCATCGACACCCAGGTGTCGGTGACGACACAGTCGGCGCCGCGCACCGCGGCTTCCGGATCGTTGCCGATCATGATCGGCGCGGAGACGTCCTTGATCCAGTCGCGCATCGGCTTCTTCGGCGCGAGTTCCGGCGGGGTCGCGATATTGAGCTGAAACTTGAAACGCTCGGCGGCCTGCGCCCACGACGCCAGCACGTTGTTGTCGTCGCCGGTCCACGCCACGGTCTTGCCCGCGATCGAGCCGCGATGCTCCTCGAAGGTCATCAGGTCCGCCATCACCTGGCAGGGATGCGAGCGCCGCGTCAGCCCGTTGATGACGGGGACGGTGGCATGCGCGGCAAGCTCGAGCAGCGCCTCGTGGTTGAGGATCCGGATCATGATGGCGTCGACATAGCGCGACAGCACGCGCGCGGTGTCGGCGATGGTCTCGCCGCGGCCGAGCTGCATCTCGGTGCCGGTGAGCATGATGGACTCGCCGCCGAGCTGGCGCATGCCGACGTCGAAGGAAACGCGCGTGCGCGTCGACGGCCGATCGAAGATCATCGCCATCGTCTTGCCGTCGAGCGGCTTGCCGCCTTTCTCATGCGCCTTCAGCTTCGCCTTCATGGCGCTGGAGGCGTCGAGAATGGTACGCAAATCCTTCAGCGGAAGTTCGCCGATATCAAGGAAATGCCGCGGCTTGCTCATTGCGCGGCTGCCTGCTTGACTTTGCTGGAGAGATCGGCGCAGGCCCGCTCCAGGCACTGCACGGAGTGATCGATCTCGTCTTCGTTGACGATCAGCGGCGCGAGGAAGCGCACGACGTTGTCGCCGGCGCCGACCGTGAGCAGTTTTTGGTCTCGCAGAGCACTAACGAGATCGCCCGAGGGCACCACCGCCTTGACGCCGACCAAGAGGCCCTCGCCGCGCACCTCCGACAGGATGGTGGGATAGCGGTCGACCACGGAGGCGAGCTTCTGCTTGATCAGCAGCGACATCTTCTGCACGTGATCGAAGAAGCCGGGCTTGAGCATCACGTCGAGCACGGCATTGGCGGCTGCGATCGCCAGCGGATTGCCGCCGAAGGTCGAGCCGTGCGTGCCGGGCGCCATGCCCTTGGCGGCTTCCGCGCTCGCGAGCACCGCGCCGATCGGAAATCCGCCGCCGAGCGCCTTCGCCAGCGACATGATGTCGGGCGTGACGCCGAGACGCCGATAGGCAAAGAGATCGCCGCAGCGGCCCATGCCGGTCTGCACCTCGTCGAAGGCGAGCAAGAGGCCATGCTCGTCGCAGAGCTGGCGGAGCGCCTTGAAGAACGACACCGGGGCTGAGCGCACGCCGCCTTCACCCTGCACCGGCTCGATCAGGATGCCGGCGGTGTGCGGCCCGATGGCTTTCTTGACAGCTTCGAGGTCGCCATGCGGCACCTGGTCAAAACCGTCCATCGGCGGGCCGAAACCTTCGAGATATTTCGCGGATCCCGTGGCGGCGAGCGTCGCCAGCGTCCGGCCGTGGAACGCGCCTTCGAAGGTGATGATGCGATAGCGCTCGCCATGCCCCTTCGAGAACTGATAGTGGCGCACCAGCTTGATGACGCCTTCCATCGCCTCGGCGCCGGAATTGCAGAAGAACACGTAGTCGGCAAAGCTCTCTTCGCATAGTCGAGCGGCGAGCTTCTCGCCGTCCGGGCTCTTGAACAGGTTCGACATGTGCCAGAGCTTGGTCGCCTGCTCCTGCAGGGCGGCGACCAGCGCAGGGTGGCAATGGCCGAGCGCATTGACCGCGACACCGGAGGTGAAATCGAGATAGCGATCGCCATTGGTGGCGATGAGCCAGCAGCCTTCGCCGCTCGTGAAGCCGAGATCGACCCGGGCGAAGACGGGAAGCAGATGCGACGTGGCGCTGGTGCTCATGGCGGTTTCACCCGGTGCCCTCTTTCCGAAGTTCGTGAAATCTTCCGGCAGCCCCTTGCACGAACTTCGGAAAGTGAAGGGCACCGGTAGTTTTTAGTGCTAGTGCCGCTTTCGATTTGAAGCTCCTGTCGCGAATTCGCGGCAGACACTGCAGGAGCTTCAAATCGGCGGCACTAGGTGTTGGAGCCGGCCGCGATGCGCGCATTGACGCGGTCGCTTCGCAGCCCTCGGTCGAAAACAAAACGGCCGCCTTTTCAGGCGGCGCGTGCAGGCATCTTAGGCGCACGAAAGTGGCTGTCAATGCTGCGCAGCAGCGGGTTGTCCAGCCCGTACGATCCCGGTGCGGTGGAAAACCCGATTGCAACACTTACATGATGGAACATGTGGACTGCGGACCCGGACTCTTGCGCGGGAGTCACGGCATATTGTAGCGTTCTCGTTGTCGGGTACGACATCTCGTGCGGCAGTCTTAACCCCCTGAGTTCTGGTGTCTCGCGTACACGTTCGGGCGCGCTTTCCGCGCCCGGCGAAGGCTAAGGGATTCTGCGTACTGGGATTTTTGAGATGTGGCATCGCAGCACGGCTAACGCGCCGGCCGCCGCACCACGAAGGGAAGAGTGCGATGACGGTAATGACCTGGTCCGATGATCGCGTCGAGCAGCTGAAAAAACTCTGGGAGGCCGGGCTTTCGGCCAGCCAGATCGCGGCCGAACTCGGCAATGTGACGCGGAACGCGGTGATCGGCAAAGTGCACCGGCTCGGCCTGTCCGGCCGCGCCAAGAGCCCGTCGTCGGCTGCGCCCCGGCAGCGCAAGGCCCGGCCCGCCCAGCACATGATGCGGGTGTCGCGCCCGGTGTCGCGCGGCAACACCGCGCTCGCGCACGCCTTCGAGGTCGAGCTCGAGCCCGACCCGATCGCCTACGACAACGTCGTGCCGATGAGCCAGCGGCTGTCGTTGCTGGAACTCAACGAAGCCACCTGCCACTGGCCGATCGGCGATCCCTCAAGCTCCGATTTCTTCTTCTGCGGCGGCAAGGCGCTCGCAGGCCTGCCCTATTGCGCGCATCATTCGCGCGTCGCCTACCAGCCGGCAGGGGATCGCCGGCGGCCCAGCAACAAGCCGCCGGGGCGGTGAGCCGAAGCATTGCGAGACAAAAACATCCCCGCGAAAGCGGGGATTTTTTTTAGTTGGCGACCGTTCCCTAGCGCGTTCTCATACTTGGCTGATTGCCCGCAGCACATCGGACTGACGCCCGGATTTCTGGGACTTTCGGCACGGTAGCATCGGCTTTCCCTGCGAGACTTTTTCCAGGAAGCGATTCCGGCGTCCATTGCGGGCTCGGGACCCGCCCCGTATTTCTTTCTTCGCGAGCCGTCCGGAAAATTCTCCTGCCAGGGACCAAAAGCAAATGAACAGCACCTTCACCGCAGCGGACGGCCTTCAGCTCGCCTATTACGTCGACGACTTTACCGATCCGTGGCGGAAGCCCGACACGGTCCTTCTCCTGCACGCCGCGATGGGCAATTCCCGGCGCTGGTTTCAATGGGTGCCGCCGCTGTCGCGTCGTTATCGGGTCGCAAGACTTGACCTGCGAGGTCACGGCAATTCCCAGATCCCGAAGCCTGCCGATGAGTTTTCACTCTCGTTGCTGGTGTCCGATGCCCTGGCACTGCTCGACCTCGTCGGAGCCGATCGTGCGCACATCGTCGGCAATTCGGCCGGCGGATATGTATCGCAGCAACTGGCGATAAACCATCCAGACAGGGTCAAGTCACTCGCCCTGTTCGGGTCGACGCCGGGTCTCAAGAATAGCCATGCCCCGACATGGATACCGAAGATCAAGGAAATCGGCTTGAAGCGATTCCTGGCCGATACCATTGACGAGCGGTTTGATTCTTCGGCTGATCCTGACTTGATCAAATGGTTCATCGAACAGGCCGGTTCGACCGACCCTGCCTTCATTGCCCGCTTTGTCCTTCACATGTGCACGCACGACTTCATGAACGAGGTGTCGGCGATCACGGCTCCCACGCTCATCGTGGCGGCGGGCAAGGAGAAAATCGGACACGCCAGCGCCTACCGGGAGATGAACCAGAGGATCGCGGGCTCCGAACTCATTTACTACGACACCGCCGCCCACAACATCTGCGATGGCTATGCCACCCGTTGCATCGAAGATCTGATGACATTCTTGAAGAAGCATCCATGAGCAGCACCTTGCGGTCGGCAATCAAGTGGCCACCGCGAGCGCGTTGCCTCTCGACTCCGCTCCGATTGTCATGTGGAATGTGACCAACAAACACAGAGGGGGGTGATCCAATGGCGGAAGCTTCTGTTCTGGCCGCGCCAACCGCGCATCTGGTGGACAAATCCCGCAGGGCGATCTGGGCCGCAGCGATCGGCAACCTGCTCGAGTGGTACGATTTCGGCGTCTATGGCTTTCTTGCCGGGCTGATCGCCACAAATTTCTTCCCGGGTTCCGATCCGACCACGGCTCTGCTCAAGTCGTTCGCTGCCTTTGGCGTCGGCTTCCTGGCGCGGCCGCTCGGCGGCATCATCATCGGCAGGCTCGGCGACACCAGGGGCCGCAAGACGGCACTGGTGCTCACCATCTTCCTGATGGCGTTCGGCACCGTGGGCCTCGGCCTGTTGCCGACCTATCAGTCGATCGGCGTAGGGGCGCCGATCCTGCTCGTCACCATGCGCCTGGTGCAAGGGCTCGCCGCCGGTGGCGAATGGGGCACTTCGACCGCCTTCATGATCGAATGGGCGCCGCAAGGCCGCCGCGGCTTCTTCGGCAGCTTCCAGCAGGTCTCGACCGCCGGCGGCACGCTGCTCGGCTCAGGTGTTGCCGCGATTATGACCTCGTCAGTCTCTCCCGAAGCGATGCTCGCCTGGGGCTGGCGCGTGCCGTTCCTGCTCGGCGCGGTCCTGCTCGTCGTCGGCGCCTATATGCGCCAGAACGTCGATGAGACGCCGTCCTATCAAGCCAGCCGCGAGGCCGTGGCAAGCCAGCCGGCAGGCGACGGATTTGCGCTCGGCGCGCGCGCCTTTGGCTTCACGATCTTCTGGACCATCGCCTACTACACGCTGCTGCTTTGGATGCCGACCTTCACCCAGAAGTTTGGCGGGCTCTCGCCCTCGCAAGCGCTGTGGTCGAACACGATCGGCCTGATCGCCATGGTGATCGCCGTTCCGTTCTGGGGCGCGCTGTCGGACAGGGTCGGCCGCAAGCCCGTCTTGATGGCCAGCGCCATCCTCATCGGGGCGCTGTGCTACCCGCTATTGTCGCTGATGGCCGGGGCCAAGGGATTGGCGCTGGTGCTGCCTATCCAGATCCTGTTCGGCATCCTGCTCGCGCTCTATTCGGGCGCCGGCCCGGCGGCGATCTCGGAGATCTTCCCGACGCATCTGCGCTCGACATGGATGTCGAGCGGATATGCGCTTGCGGTGGCGATCTTCGGCGGCTTTGCGCCGTTCGTCGCAACCTGGCTGATCGAGGCCACCGGCTCGCCGGCGGCGCCGACCTATCTTTATCTCCTGCCTGCGGCGGTGATCTCGCTCCTGGTGATCTGGAGCATGAAGGAGACCGCCGGCACACATTTGAGCTAGCAAGCAGCCATGCTCATTCGCTTCGACGGACGCACCGCGATCGTGGCGGGAGCCGCGCGCGGCATCGGCCAGACCATCGCGCGATCGCTTGCAAATGACGGCGCGCGCGTCATCGCCTGCGACCTGCTGGTCGATGATCTCTTGGCCCTGGCCGGCCGCGTCGATGGCGGCGGCGAGATCATCGCCGCCAAGGTCGACGTCACCAATGAGGCCTCCATTGCCGAGGTCGTGGCCACAGCCGGCGGCGCCGATATTCTCGTCTACGTCGCGGGCGGCGTGCGCGGCCAAAGGCCACGGCCGCTGGAAGAGGTGAGCGCGGATGATTTCGACGCCATCGTCGATGCCAACCTCAAGGGCGCGTTCCTGTTCATCAAGGCAATTGCACCCGAAATGAAGAAAAAGGGCACGGGACGCATCGTCACCATTTCGAGCCGCGCCGGCCTTGCCACGAGCCTCACCGGCATCCAAAGCTATCCCGCCGCCAAGCACGGACAAATCGGTCTGGTCAAACAGCTTGCCCAGGAGCTTGGGCCGTTCGGCATCACCGTGAATACGGTTGCGCCCGGCTTCATGGCGACCAGCCCCGATTACGAGCGGCAGTGGAACAACTGGCCGGCGGCGGTCCGCGACAATTTCGTCAACACGATTGCGATGCGGCGCATGGGCACGCCGCAGGACATCGCCAATGCGGTGACGTATCTCGCCTCCGACTACGCCTCGTGGATCACGGGGCAGACCATCCCCGTCACCGGCGGCCCGCTGTAACACATCATTCGGGAGGACTATCATGAACGAGACGTCGAAGCTCGAAACTCAAATGGAGCCTTGGCAATGGCCGGAAAAGCACTGGCGCTCCCTGGTCAACCAGGTCCGTGCCGGCAAGACCTATCGGCCCAGGACCTGGAAGGGCGGCGCGCGATGCGCGTTTGCGCTGTCGTTCGATTCCGACCATGAGACCAATGAGCTGCGCGACGGCGGCAAGTCGATCGGGCGCATGGCGTGGGGCCAGTATGGCAATCGTGTCGGCGTCCCGAGCATCCTGAAATTACTCGAGAAACACTCGGTGCCGGCAACCTTCTATGTGCCGGCCGTGTGTGCGCTGCTCTATCCGGACGAGCAGCGGCGCATCATCGCCGAGGGGCACGAGATCGGCATTCATTCATGGATCCACGAGCTGAACTCGGTGCTTCCCTATGAGGCCGAGAAGGATTTGATGATGCGTGCGGCCGACGTGCTGGAGAAAACGACCAGGGTGCGGCCGGTCGGCGCGCGTACCGCGTCCTGGGACTTCTCGCCGCATACGCTGCGCATCACCAGGGAGGCCGGCCTGCTCTACGATTCCTCGCTGATGGCCGACGTCGATTGCTACGAGCTGCTGCTCGATGGCGAGCCGACCGGCGTGATCGAATTTCCGGTGGAATGGATCCGCGACGATGCGGTCTATTTCATGATGCATCGCTTCCAGGGCCTGCGTCCCTACACGCCGCCGTCGGATGTGTTCGACGTATTCAGGCGCGAATTCGAGGCGGCCTATGAGGAGGGGGGAATCTTCCAGCTCACCTGCCATCCGCACATCATCGGCTATCGGTCGCGTCTGTGGATCATCGAGGAGCTCATTCGCCTGGCCAAGACCAAGGGCGACGTCTGGTGCGCAACCCATGCCGACGTGGTCCGCTACGCCCGCGAGCATGGTGCTGGTTAAAAGAAAGTCTTGCGCATGACAAAAACGGCCCTCGTCACCGGCGGCGCGCGCGGCATCGGCCGCGCCTGTGCGCTGGCCCTTGCCGATTCCGGCTTCGACATCGCCCTCGTTGATCTCCTGGAGAAGGAGATGGCGGCGACCGCGCGCGATATCGAGGCAGGCGGCAGGCGTACGCTGACCTTCCAGGCCGATGTGAGCGATTTTACGCGCGCACATGCGATCGTCGAACAGATCAAAACGAAATGGGGACATCTCGACGTGCTCCTGAACAATGCAGGCGCGCCGAACCCCAAACCGATCCTCGAGATCAGTGAGGCAGAGTTCGACCGAACGATCGCGGTGAATCTCAAGAGCTGCTTCAATTTTATTCACGCTTGCGCGCCGATCATGCTAAAGCAGGACACAGGCGGCCGGATCATTTCAATCTCATCGATCAACGCGCTGTCAGGCGGCGTGACCAGCGCTGTCAGCAAGCATGCCTATGCCGCGGCCAAGGCCGGAATCCTCGGCCTGACGCGCTCGCTTGCAAAGGAGCTCGGACCTAAAGTTTCTGTCAATACGATCTGCCCCGGCGTGATCGCGACCGACCTGTTGCGCGGTCTGCTCGGCGAGCGGGAGGCTCAGTTGACCGCCGGGATTGCCCTGGGCCGGGTCGGCACGCCCGAGGATATCGCCAGCATCGTGCGCTATCTCGCGGTGGACGCGCACATGTACATGACCGGCCAGCATTTCGTGGTCGACGGATTTCAATGGAGCTGCTGAGCAGCGTTTGGCGAATCCATAAAAATCAGCTCTCCGCCTTCGCAAACCGGTCGTCGAGCGCGTAGCCGGCGCCGCGCACGGTGCGGATCGGATCCTGCTCGCGGCCGGGATTGAGCAGCTTGCGCAGGCGGCCGATATGCACGTCGACGGTGCGCTCGTCGATATAGATGTCGCGGCCCCAGACGCTGTCGAGCAGCTGCTCGCGCGAGAACACCCGGCCGGGATGCTCGAGGAAGAACTCCAGCAAACGATACTCGGTCGGACCGAGATCGATCGGCCGTCCCGAGCGCGCGACGCGGCGCTTCTCGCGGTCGAGCTCGATGTCGCCATAGGCCAGCACGGTGGCCAGCCGCTCGGGGCTCGCGCGCCTCAACAGGCCCTTCACGCGCGCCAGCAGCTCCGGCACGGAGAACGGCTTGACGATGTAATCGTCGGCGCCGGTCGCCAGCCCCCGTACGCGCTCGCTTTCCTCGCCGCGTGCGGTCAGCATGATGATCGGCAGTTGCTTGGTCTCGGGCCGCGCCCTCAGGCGCCGGCACAGCTCGATGCCGGACAGGCCCGGCAGCATCCAGTCGAGCACGATCAGGTCCGGCACGCGTTCCTTCAGCCGCGTATCGGCGTCGTCGCCGCGCGCAACCGTCTCGACGTCGTAACCTTCGGCGTCGAGGTTGTAGCGCAACAGCGTGGTCAGCGCCTCCTCGTCCTCCACCACCATAATGCGCGCGTTCATGGCGTCAGCTTCTCCATTCGCATGGGATGATTTTATCAGACACCAGTGCGGTGGATTTGACATTCGCTTCAGTATATCCGCGAGTCATCATAGCGAATGTCAAATCCTAAACCGCACTAGAAACATATTCTTACCAGTGTCCTTCGGTTCTGACATTCGTAAACGAAATCTCCGCGACATGATACGAATGTCAGAACCGGGACACTGGGTACGCAACTGATTTACGGCAACGCCTAATTTCCCGGGACCGTCGTGGCAAAGGTCGTCATGTCGCCCTTCGGCCGCTTGTCCAGCATCGGCTGGCCCTCGATCATGTAGAACACGGTCTCGGCAATGTTGGTCGCGTGGTCGCCGATCCGCTCGATATTCTTGGCGCAGAACATCAGATGGATGCAGAACGAGATGTTGCGCGGATCTTCCATCATATAGGTCAAGAGCTCGCGGAACAGCGAGGTGCAGATGGCGTCGACCTCCTCGTCGCCCTTCCACACCGCCATGGCGCTCGGCAGATCGTGCGCGGCATAGGCGTCGAGCACCGACTTGACCTGCGACTGCACGAGGTCGGTCATGTGCTCCAGCCCGCGGATCAGCTTCAAGGGATGGAAATCGCTCTCCAGCGCCGAGACGCGCTTGCCCATGTTCTTGGCGAGGTCGCCCATCCGTTCGAGGTCTGTCGCCACGCGCATCGCGCCGACGATCTCGCGCAGGTCGATCGCCATCGGCTGGCGGCGGGCGATGGTCAGCACCGCGCGCTCCTCGATGGTGCGCTGCAAATTGTCGATCTCGGCGTCGGCGGCGACCACGCGCTGGCCGAGCGGCACGTCGCGGCGGATCAGCGCGTCGATGGAATCGACGATCATGCGTTCGGCAAGCCCGCCCATCTCGGCGACCAGCCGGGTCAATTCCTGCAGGTCGCTGTCGAAGGCCTTGGCGGTGTGTTCAGAAGCCATAGTAAAATTCCTTCCGCGTATCGCGCGTCAGCCGAATCGGCCGGTGATATAGTCCTGGGTGCGGCGATCGCTCGGTGAGGTGAAGATCTTGTCGGTGTCGTCGAACTCGATCAGCTCGCCCAGGTACATGAAGGCGGTCTTGTCGGAGACGCGCGCCGCCTGCTGCATGTTGTGGGTGACGATCGCAATGGTGTAGTTCTCGGCCAGCTCCTGGATCAGTTCCTCGACCTTCGCGGTCGAGATCGGATCGAGCGCCGAGCAGGGCTCGTCGAACAGGATCACCTCGGGCCGCACCGCGACCGTGCGGGCGATGCAGAGGCGCTGCTGCTGGCCGCCGGACAAGGACAGGCCCGACGCATTGAGCTTGTCCTTGACCTCGTTCCACAGCGCGCCGCCGCGCAGCGCCTTCTCGACGCGGCCGTCCATCTCGGACTTGGAGATTTTCTCATAAAGGCGGATGCCGAAGGCGATGTTTTCGTAGATCGTCATCGGGAACGGCGTCGGCTTCTGGAACACCATGCCGACCCGCGCCCGCAACAGGTTGAGATCGAGCCTTGGGTCGAGGATGTTGGTGCTGTCGAGCATCAGCTGGCCTTCGGCGCGCTGACCCGGATAGAGGTCATACATGCGGTTGAAGATGCGCAGCAGCGTCGACTTGCCGCAACCGGACGGACCGATGAAGGCGGTGACGCGGTTGGTGCCCAGCGTCAAATTGATGTTCTTCAGCGCGTGGTTTTCGCCGTAGTAGAAATTCAGGTTGCGCGCGGTGACCTTGGGCGCGGCCTCAGGCAGCGCCTTCGAGGGAACGGGCCCGCTCGAATGACCTACGGAGACGGACAGATTGTTCATTTCGCGGCTTTCTCGGCGGCCAGCAGGCGCGCCGTGATGTTGAGGGCAAGCACGGTGAGCGTGATCAGCAGCGCGCCGCTCCAGGCAAGCTGCTTCCAGTAGGCGTAGGGGCTCTGCACGAAGTTGTTGATGGTCACCGGCAGGTTGGCCATCGTCTTGGTCAGGCTGAGGCTGAAGAACTGGTTCGACAGCGCGGTAAACAGCAAGGGCGCGGTCTCGCCGGCGACGCGCGCGGTGGCGAGCAGCACGCCGGTGATGAGACCTGAGCGCGCCGCGCGATAGGCGATGCGCTTGATGACCAGCGAGCGCGGCAGGCCGAGTGCGGACGCCGCCTCGCGCAGCGGGTTCGGCACCAAGAGCAGCATGTCCTCGGTGGTGCGCAGCACCACGGGAATGACGATCACGGCGAGCGCGAGCGCGCCGGCGATCGCCGAGAAGCTGCGCATCGGCACCACCACCGCGCCATAGATGAACAGGCCGATGATGATGGAGGGCGCGCTGAGCAGGATGTCGTTGATGAAGCGGATCACCGAGGTGAGGCGGTCATTCCTCCCGTATTCGGCGAGATAGGTGCCGGCGAACAGGCCGAGCGGCGCGCCGATGCCGACCCCGATCACCGTCATGATGATCGAACCGGTGATGGCGTTGAGCAGGCCGCCCGAGGTCGAGCCCGGCGGCGGCGTGTTCTCGGTGAAGAGCTGCAGCGTGAGGCCGAACAGGCCGTTGTAGAGCAGCGTGAAGAGGATCAGCGCCAGCCAGGTGACGCCGAACAGGGCGGCGCCGACACAGAGCACGCGGATCACGACGTCCTTGCGGCGGCGGCGGGCATAGATCGGGTTGATATCCATGTTACTTGCCCGCCTTCTGTTCCAGGCGCAGCAACATCAGCCGCGCCGCGGCCAGCACGAAGAAGGTCAGCACGAACAGCAGCAGGCCGAGCAGGATCAGGCCGGACTGGTGCAGGCCGTCGCTTTCGGCGAACTCGCTGGCGATCGCCGCCGAGATCGTGGTGCCCGGCGAGAAGACCGAGCCGGTGATGCGGAAGGAATTACCGATGATGAAGGTGACCGCCATGGTCTCGCCGAGCGCACGGCCGAGCGCGAGCATGACGCCACCGATCACGCCGACGCGGGTATAGGGAATGACCACGCTGCGCACGACCTCCCAGGTGGTGCAGCCGACACCATAGGCCGCTTCCTTCAACACCGGCGGCACCGTCTTGAACACGTCGACCGAGATCGCAGTGATGAACGGCAGCACCATGATCGCCAGAATCAGCGAGGCGTTGAACAGGCTCAAATAAGACGGCGGCCCCGCGAAAATGGTGTTGAGCACGGGCACGCTGCCGAACACGCCGATCATGAAAGGCTGGAAGGTGTAGGCCAGGAACGGCCCCAGCACGAAGAAGCCCCACATGCCGTAAATGATCGACGGAATTCCCGCGAGCAGCTCGATGGCGATGCCGATCGGCCGGCGCGCCCATTGCGGACAGAGCTCGGTCAGGAAGATCGCAACCCCGAGTCCGACGGGAATCGCGATCAGCATCGCGATGAAGGAGGTCACCAGCGTGCCGTAGATCGGGCCGACGGCGCCGAGCACGGGCGGATCGGCCGACGGCGCCCAGCGCTGGGTCGTCAGAAACGCGAAGCCGTATTCCTTCATTGCCGGCCAGGCGCCGATGACCAGGGAGACGATAATGCCGCCCAGGATCAACAGCACCGAGATCGCCGACAGCCGCGTGATCCAGTAGAAGGTCGAATCGCCGAGCTTGAACGCGCTCAGCGCCTTGGCGCGATCGTACGGTCCGGCGGCTTCCAGCAAGTCGCTTTGAACGGCCATGTCTGCCACGCCAATCCCCTGACTTGTCGATTATACATCCGGACCGTGTTTGCCGGGCCGGTTCGGGCAACTGATCCCGTTGATAGCGGGGACACCGCCCTTTTTTGACAAATCCTCCTCCCCTGTTGGGGAGGAGGATCAATGGGTCACACCGCTTTCGCTCAGCTCTTGATGTCGGCCGACCAGGTCTTCTCGATCAGCTTGATCACGCTGTCCGGCATCGGGATGTAGTCGAGTTCTTCGGCACTCTTGGCACCCTTGTCGAAAGCGAACTTGAAGAACTTGAGCGCTTCCTGCGACGACGCCTTGTCGACCGACTCCTTGTGCATGAGGATGAAGGTCGACGCGACGATCGGCCAGGATTTGTCGCCGGGCTGATCGGTGAGGATCAGGTAGTAGCCGGGAGCGCTGGTCCAGTCGGCGTTGGAGGCAGCCGCCTGGAACGCCTCAGTGGTCGGCTGGATGGTCTTGCCCGCCTTGTTGATCAGCGCGGTGTAGGTCAGCTTGTTCTGCTTGGCATAGGCGTACTCGACATAGCCGATCGAGTTCTTGGCCTGGGAGATGTTGCCGGCAACGCCTTCGTTGCCCTTGGCGCCGACGCCAACCGGCCACTCGACGGCGGTGCCCAACCCGACCTTGCTCTTCCAGTCCGCGCTGACCTTGGTCAGGTAGTCGGTGAAGTTGAAGGTGGTGCCGGAACCATCGGCGCGGTGAACGACCGAGATCGCATCCGAGGGCAGCTTCGCATTCGGATTGAGCTTCTTGATCGCCGGATCATCCCACTTGGTGATCTTGCCGAGAAAAATGTCGGCGAGAGTCGCTCCGTCAAGGACGAGGTCGCCGGGCTTCACCCCGTCGATGTTCACGACCGGAACGATCGCGCCCATGATCATCGGCCACTGCGCCAGACCATCCTTCTGGAGCTGATCGGCCTTGAGCGGCGCGTCGGTGGCGCCGAAGGTCACGGTGTTGGCGACGATCTGCTTGATGCCCGCTCCGGAACCGATCGACTGATAGTTCACGCCGTCGCCCGATTCCTTCTTGTAGGCGTCAGCCCACTTCGAGAGGACGGGGAAGATGAAGGTCGAGCCTGCGCCGGTAATGTCGGCGGCATAGGCCGAGGTCGACGCCGCGACCAGTCCGGCAGCGACGATGGTTTTCACAAGATTCATGCGGATCTCCCTGTGGTGAGCGAAGCGCTATCAGCGCTTGAGCGCGCTCACGGGCGTCCCTTTAGGAGCGCTCGGTTTTGCTTTTACGAAGGTTCGATGACAGTCAGATGACAGTACTAAAGTATTGATCCGACTAAAGTTCAGGCCGAAACGGGGGCCTTGGACTGGGGAAAACAGGCGGTAAAGGTCGCGCCGTTTTTCGGCACGCTTTCGATCAAAAGCCGGCCTCTGTGGCGGTTAAGAATATGTTTCACCAGCGATAAACCGAGCCCGGTTCCACCTTGGGAACGGCTATCGCCGATGTCGACCCGGTAGAAGCGTTCGGTCAGCCGCGGCAGGTGCTCGGGTGCGATGCCGGGACCGAAATCGCGGACCATGACCCGGACTTCCGGCGTGCCTTCGCCCGAGACCGCCTGGTTCAGCGAGACGATGACGCGCCCGCCGGAGGCGCCGTATTTCAGCGCATTCTCGATCAGGTTCTCGAACAGGCGCAGCAGTTCCTCGCGGTCGCCGGCGATCGTCACGGCCGTCGGCGGCAGGTCGATCTCGACCTCGACCTGGCGCTCCCGCGCCAGCGGCTCGAGCCCGTCGGTAACCTGGCGGATGATCGGCACGATATCGACCATGGTGTCGGGGCGGACATGCGCCGACAATTCGACACGCGACAGCGACAGCAGGTCGTCGATCAGCCGCGCCATGCGGGTGGCCTGGGCGTGCATGATGGACAGGAAACGCTCGCGCGCCTTGGTATCGTCCTTGGCGGGACCCTGCAGCGTATCGATGAAGCCGGACAGCGCCGCCAGCGGCGTGCGCAATTCATGACTGGCATTGGCGACGAAGTCGGCGCGCATCTCCTCGACCCGGCGCAGCGGCGTCTGGTCGTGGAAGGTCATCAGCATGCACTTGTCGACGCCGCCGTAATTGGTCGGCACCGGCACCGGTGTGATCATCAGCTCCATCCAGCGGTCGATCGGAGCATGATCGAGATACGTCGCCCGCCGCGCCTCCGAGGTGGCGATCGCCTCGCGCAGCGCGCTGATGATTTCCGGCGAGCGCAGCGCGAACTGCGCGAGCTCGTTCTTGCGCAGCGCGGGCGCGAGCTGCGCGGCGGCGGCATTGAGATGGATGACGCGGCCGGCGCGGTCGAGCAGCACCGCGGGATCGGGCATGCCGGCGACGACGGCGCTGACCGCCGCGGCCTCCACCGGATCGACCCTGCGCACGTCCTCGCGCGCGGCGTCGGCATGGTGCAGTCGCCACGGAATCAGCGCCGCGGCTGCGATGCAGACGAACACCGCGCCGGCGCGCAGCAGCGACAATTCATCGAAGACGACGACGACCGCGAGCGCCAGCGCCGCGGCCGCGAGGATGATGGCCGAATGGCGCAGCCGGTCGGACCATGGCGCAAACAGCGAGGACGATGACGGGGGCGCTTCTATAGCCATCTTGGCCGGCTTCTTCGTGACATGCGCGCCTCGTTTTCAGCCGCCCTTATCTCCGCGCTCTCTCACATAAGCGGCTTCGGGAGTGGGGCGGGGGCCGGCGTCAAGGTGAAGCGCTGCCTGACGCAGCCGCTTCGATCGAGCGCCGATGATAACCTCCCGAAACGTCAGCAAGATTACAGATATGACGAAGGGGGCAATATAATAGAGCAGGCGGAACAGCAGCATGCCGGCGAGCAGGTCCTCCCGGTCCATCTGCCAGAGCCCGACCAGCATCGCGGCGTCGAACACCCCGAGCCCGCCCGGCGAATGGCTGGCAAAGCCGAGCAGCGTGGCGGAGACGAAGATCACGGCTACCACGACGAAGCCGAGATTGGGCTCGTCCGGCACCAGCACGTACATGGCGAGCGCGCAGAAGCCGAGATCGATGATGCCGATCATGATCTGCAGCAGCGTCAGCGGACCGCCCGGCAGCACCACGCTCCACGGCCCGCGTCCGACGCTGCGCGGCTGGGTCCAGACCCACCCTACATAGGCGAACAACCCCAGGATGATCGCGATCGCGACGAGGCGGTTGAGCCAGACCGGCAGCTGGTCGATCGAGGCGGCGGCTTCCGGATGGTAGGTGATGCCCAGGCCAAGCACCGCGGCATTGCCGAGCCAGAAGGTGAGGCCGGCGAGAAAACAGATTTTCGCGACATCGATCGCGTTCAACCCGTAAGCGGAATAGATGCGGTAGCGCACGGCGCCGCCGGTGAAGACGCTGGCGCCGACATTGTGGCCAATCGAATAGGAGGTGAAAGCGGCGAGCGCGTTGATCTTGTAGGGAACAGGATGGCCGATCGCGCGGGTCGCGAACAGGTCGTAGAAGGTCAGCGTGAAATAGCCGGCGGCGACGAACAGGGCGGCGAGCGCGATCTGGTGCGGTTCGGTGTCCCTGATCGCCTCAAACACTTCATCGACATTGATGCCGCGAAGCATGTGGTACAGCACATAGCACGCGATCCCGATCACGGTGACGCTGATCACGACGCCCACTTTGTGCAGGACCTGCTTCTGTCGCAGAAACAAAATCGCCCTGCGGATCGCTTCCAGCATCTAGACCTCGAACGGACGTCGCTCCCTACCCTGCTTGGTAGCGCGTTTCGGGCCGGGATGGAATTCGTCTGATGTGAATAAAAAGCGCGCGCCTTCAATATATTAGGTGGAATAGATGACGGCGGGTGCACAGAATTACTGCATCACATCCGTCAACCCCCGGATTTTGCCTGTCCGACAGGCCAAAGGGCACGACTTTAGGAGGTAGCCGGTCCCGCCTAGTGCCCACTTTCCGAAGTTCGTGCACCCTTGCCGCACGCACTTCACGAACTTCGGAAAGTCATGGGCACTAGCAAATCTATGATTCTAGTGCCGCTTTCGATCTGAAGTCCCTGGCGAGACTCGCGGCATATGGTGCAGGGACTTCAGATCGGCGGCACCAGGGCGCTGCGCGAGACCACCCAGTTGCGCAAGGCCGATCCAACCGCGCAGCCCACCAGATAGCAGGCAAACATCACAATGAGCAGGTCGAGCCAGTAGCCGAAGCGGCCCGGCACGATCCGGGCGATGGAGACGGCGACGAGTGCGGCGGCCGGCGCCGCCAGCCAGCGCATCATGACCCTGGAGACGCCTTCGCCACGTTGCACCACCGCGATCCATCCCATCGCAAGCCCGAGCAGCAGCGACGCCAGAAGCCAGCCCCAATGAAACGTCAGGAGATATGCCATCGCTACCTCACCAGAAATTCGATGCGGCGGTTCTGCGCCTTGCCTTCGTCGGACTCGTTGTCGGCGACCGGCTGCGTGCTGCCGTAGCCGACCGCGGTGAAGCGGTTGGCCGGCAGCCCGGCCTTGACGAGATAGTCGATCACCGCCTGCGCGCGCTTTTCCGACAGCGCCTGATTGGCCGCGTCCTCACCGGCGGAATCGGTATGGCCTGCGATCTCGATGGTGGTGGTCGGGCAGCGCAGCGCGGTCTCGATCAGGCGATCGAGCAGGCCGGCGGAATCCGGGTCGATATTGGCGCGGTTGGACTCGAAGCGGATCCGGCCCTTGCCGAGCAGGTCCGAGAACAGCTGCTGGCACACGGTGGAATCGACGGGTGCCGCGGCCGGCTTCACCGCGACGTCGGCCTTGTATTGGTAGCCTTGCGGAAAATCCTTGCCGAGGCCGGCGCGAAGCTGGCCGGCGGCGCCCTCATAGAAGGCATCGCCCGACAATTTCACCTCCCGGTCGGCGACGACGAGTGTGCCGGTCGACAGCCGCGACAGCGCGCCCAGCGCCGGACCCACCGCCGCGGAAAATCCGGATGGAGCACCGATGCTCTCCTTGAGATTGTCGACGACCTTCTCGTTGAAGAATTTGCGCGTTGCCGCCTGCACGATCGCGGCGTGGATATTGTTGTCGGGCACATAGCCCGACAGCGTGACGGTGACCGCGACCGGATCCTTGTAGGCCTGGAAGACATAAGGCGGCGCCTTGATCTCGTTGGCGACCGAAAAGCCCTCGGGCAGGCTCTTCAGCGCCGCCGCAATGGCCTCGCGGCCGCCGAGATCGCGCGCCATGCCCGCGAGCTGCACCTTGGCGTCGGAGATCGTGATCTTGCCGTCCTTCAGTCTGGCGATCTGATCGAGCAGCAGGACCGCCGCGTTCTCGAAGCGAGGCGGCGCGCCGCGCGCCAGTCCCATCTGGTCGGCGACCTCGACATTGCCGAGCGCGGCCTTGGCGGCATCCATCAGCCGGCCCTTGACCGCCGGCAAGGGCGCGCTGCCGGCCAGCGTGACACGGACCACGTCGCGCTCCGCCGACCAGACGAAAGGCTTGGCCTCGGGGACGAGCCGCGTCTCGTCATTGACCAGCCGCACGCCGGGCACGGCCTCGACGGAGGCGACCGCGCTCTGCCGGCCCTCTACCGAAAATGCCTCCGCGCCCAAGGTGACGTCGCGGCCTGCGACTGCGATCCGCGTCTTGTCGAGCGTGATGTTCTTCAGCGCCTCGCCGCTGCGGGCAGCAAGATCGGCCTCCAGCGGTGCGGTGTTATTCCAGGCGGCGATGGCCCAAAAGACGGCCAGGGGGATCACACCCGGCCACCATTTGCTGCTCCACCTGAAAAGTCCGCGCATTCGATATCCCAGAGGAGCGGCCTGCTTCGCGAGCCGTAGCGGCCGCCGAAAGGCATACCAACACACTGATTTCGGGCCGCTTTTGCTCCCAAATCGCTTGTGCGGATGTGCCGCGGCGATCCAGGAACCCTTCGAGAAGCCGGCGGCGCCGGGAAACAGAGAGAAAACAAACCCTTGAAGGACTGTCAAACCCGGAAATGGGTGGGCGGTGTCATGACCGCTTAAGGGTTGGGGGCTAACCGTTTCTTCAGCGGTTTTTCGTTAACCTCCTTGACCTAAGCCTCAGGCCGAAAGCCGTTCGTTGGAAATGAAGCAGCTTCGCAACACCGTTATCCGCGCCGGACTGGAAGCGCTTTATTTCTCCGGGGCGCACGTCCTGCTGCGCCCGATCTTTTCCGGCGTCGGCGCGATCTTCATGCTGCACCATGTGCGGCCGCAACGCGAAGGCGCCTTCCAGCCGAACCGGCATCTCGAGATCACGCCCGATTTCCTGCGTGCGATGCTCGGGCACTTACGCGCGCGCGGCATCGACATCGTCACCATGGACGAGGTGCATCAGCGGCTGATCGAGCGCAATTTCAAGAGCCGCTTCGCCTGCTTCACGCTCGACGACGGCTACCGCGACAACCGCGACCATGCGCTGCCGGTGATGCGCGATTTCGAGGCGCCGGTCACGATCTATGTCGCGAGCGACTTCGCACAAGGCAGCGGCCGGCTGTGGTGGATCGCGCTGGAGATGGCGATCGCAAAAGCCGATACGATCGAGATGACGATGGGCGGCGTGGCCACCCGGCTCGACACGTCGACGGCGCAGGCCAAGCAGGCCGCCTTCGATCGCCTGCACGACTGGCTGCGCACACTGCCCGAACACGATCTGCAGCGTGAGATCGCAGCACTCTGCGCGCGCCATGGGGTCGACCAGGCGGCGATCTGCCGCGATCTCTGCATGGGCTGGGACGAGCTGAAAGCCATTGCCGCCGATCCGCTGGTGACGATCGGCGCGCATTCCATCACCCATTGCAATCTCGCCCGGCAGAGCGAGACCATCGCGCGCGACGAGTTGACGTTGAGCCGCGAACGAATCGAAGACTCGCTGCAGCGTCCCGCGATCCATCTCGCCTATCCCTATGGCGACAAGCCGGCCGCGGGTCCGCGCGAATTCGCGCTCGCCCGCGCGGCCGGCTACAAGACCGCGGTCACGACACGGCCCGGCATGGTGTTTCCGGAAAGCGCCGGTCACATGACCGCGCTGCCGCGGGTCTCGCTCAACGGCAATTACCAGGACACGCGCATCCTGCCCGTGCTGACCTCGGGGGCGGCGACCGCGATGTGGAATGGATTCAGGCGCGTCGACGCGGCGTGACCGTCGCCGGACTATCCTCCAGCAATGACTCGTCATGCGCGGGCTTGACCCGCGCATCCATCTGACTTCACTAAAGCTCTTGGCCGATGGATTGCCGGGTCAAGCCCGGCAATGACGAATGAGTTTAGGGAGGCATCATGTTCAAGGATCTGTTCTCGCTGAAGGGACGCATCGCGGTCGTGACCGGCGGCTCGCGCGGCATCGGCAAGATGATCGCGGCCGGATTTCTCTCCCAAGGTGCTTCGAAGGTCTACATCACCGCACGCAAGGCCGGTCCCTGCGAGGCGACCGCGAAAGAGCTCAGCGCCGCCTATGACGGCGAGTGCATCGCACTGCCGATCGATATGTCCACCAACGCCGGCTGCGAGCAGCTCGCTTCCGAGATCATCAAACGCGAGCCGAGGCTCGACATTCTCGTCAACAATGCGGGTGCGGCCTGGGGCGCCGAGTTCGACGAGTTTCCGGAGAACGGCTGGGACAAGGTGATGGACCTGAACGTCAAGTCGCTGTTCTTCCTGACCAAGGCGCTGCACAAGCCGCTGCGCGCGGCGGCAAGCGCCGAGCGTCCGGCCAAAGTGATCAACATCGCCTCGATCGACGGCATCTTCGTCAACCCGCAGGAGACCTATTCCTATGCGGCGAGCAAGGCCGCGGTGATCCACCTGACGCGCCGGATGGAGACCAGGCTGATCAAAGACCACATCAACGTGACCGCGATCGCGCCGGGTGCGTTCGCCTCCGACATGAACCGCGCGGCGCGCGATCACGGCGACCACCTCGCCAAACTCATCCCGGCCGGGCGCATCGGCACCGATGAGGACATGGCGGGGCTTGCGATCTTCCTCGCCGCGCGCGCCGGCGACTATGTGGTCGGCAATGCGATCGCGATCGATGGCGGCGTGGTGTATGCGACCGCGGGACTGGAGATTGCGGGGTAGCAGAGGCGCCGCATCGGCGGTGTGCTCCCTCGCCCCGCTTTTGCGGGGAGAGGGTTGGGGTGAGGGGCTTCTTTCCGCGATTGAGTTTAATGAGAGCGCTGTACCCCCTCACCCGCCGCGCACAGGCGCGCTGCCGGGCGCGGCGACCTCTCCCCGCAAGCGGGAAGAGGTGAAGAAGATCACGTCTCGATCTTCACATATTCGAAGTCGCCGGGCTTGTTGTCGATGCCGACCTTGGGCGCCGAGATCCACGGCGCGAACGTGCCCGGCTCGGTGACCGGCGTCATCAATGACGCGATGAAGTCGCCGTCGTCGACCGAGGGAATCCACTCGCCCTTGCGCCTGGTCCAGATGGCGTCGTCGATCAAGAGACCGTCGGGCGTGGCGTGCACATCCTTGAACTCACCGATGGCGCGGTGGAAGGCGACGTTCGGCAAGGTCAGCTTGTAACCATAGCCCGCGCTCGAGATCACCTTGTTCCAGCGTAGGAGGCCCTTGACGCAGTCCTGCGTGTAGTCATCGCGCAGGCGCATGTTGAGCGCGGTCAGCGCCGGCTCGTCGACCCGCTTGATCTCGCCGTTGACGAGCTTCAGCACCGGATAGGTGTCACCTTGCAGGCGATGATCGTCCTCGATCTGCGTCTCGCGGTAGCGGCCCTTGATGCCGGCGTTGAAGGCGTTCGCCGCGTTGGTCGAGACCTCCGAGCCGAACAGGTCGAGGGAGAGCGAGTAATGCAGGTTCAGCTTCTTCTGGATGGTCGGCAGGTCGATCACGCCGAGCGCGCGCACCTTGGCGATATCGGCGGGATCGTCGATGCCGGCCTCACGCATGGCATCAATCGTCCGTTGCACCACGCGGGTGATGCCGGTCTCGCCGACGAACATATGATGCGCCTCCTCGGTCAGCATGAAGCGGCAGGTGCGCGACAGCGGATCGAAGCCGGACTGCGCGAGAGAGTGCAGCTGCATCTTGCCGTCGCGGTCGGTGAAATAGGTGAACATGAAGAACGACAGCCAGTCCGGCGTCGCCTCGTTGAAGGCCCCTAACATGCGTGGGCTATCCGCGTCGCCGGAGCGGCGGCGCAGCAACTCATCGGCCTCCTCGCGGCCGTCGCGGCCGAAATATTTCTGCAGCAGGTAGACCATCGCCCAGAGATGGCGGCCTTCCTCGACATTGACCTGGAACAGGTTGCGCAGATCGTAGAGCGAGGGCGCGGTCTTGCCGAGATGGCGCTGCTGCTCGACGGAGGCCGGCTCAGTGTCGCCCTGGATCACGATCAGCCGGCGCAGCATGGCGCGATGCTCGCCCGGCACTTCCTGCCAGGCCGGCTGGCCAAAATTTTCGCCGAACGGAATCGTGCGGTTCTCTTCCTGCGGCGCCAGCAAGATGCCCCAGCGATAGTCCGGCATCTTCACATAGTCGAACTTGGCCCAGCCGCGCGGATCGACGGAGTACGCCGTGCGCAGATAGACCAGCGACTGCTGGAAGCCGTCGGGGCCCATGTCGTTCCACCAGTCGATATAGCCGGGATGCCAGCCCTCCAGCGCCTTGAGCACCTGGCGATCCTCGGCAAGATTCACGTTGTTTGGAATCTTGGTGCTGTAATCGACATTCATGACGTTGACGTTCATGGCGTGCTCCTCAAACTCTCGTCATATCGAATTTCGGCTTCTGGCCTGATCCGTAGCGCCGCAAGGCGCCCTCCTCGCCGACCGCGTTCGGGCGCTGGAAGATCCAGTTCTGCCACGCGGTCAGGCGCGCAAAGATTTTCGATTCCATGGTCTCGGGACCGACGAAGCGCAAGTTCGCTTCCATGCCGGTGAGGCTGTCGGGCGAGAAGCTGGCGCGTTCTTCCATAAAGACGCGAACCTCGTCGTCCCAGTCGATGTCGTCGAGCGCGAAGGTGACCAGCCCAAGCTCTTCTGCCTCTTCGGCATCGAGGTGGCTACCGATCTTCTCGCGCGCGCGATCGAGATCGCCTGCATCCGCCTGGAAGCGCGACTCCAGCCTGGTCAGGCCATGACTCATCGGATAGGGACCGAAATTCATCGCGGAAAGCTGGATCGCCGGCGGCGGGCGGTTGTCGCCCTGGCGCGAGCCGATCAGCATGTAGGAACGGTCGGCGGCGAACACGAGCTCGGCCAAGGTGCCGGCAAAGCAGGAGCCCGGCTCGACCAGCGTCACCAGCGTGCGCGAGGTGACGTCGATGCGCTTCAGCACGCGCTTGAAATATTGCCTGATCTCGTTGACCAGCCAGTGCGCCTTGTTGGCCTCGATGAATTCGTCATGGGCGATGACCGCCGCGGGATCGCCATGCGACTTGAACACGAGCATTGCGATGTCGAGCTCGTTGATGCGCAGATGCAGGATCGCGTCGTCGAGCTCGCGCGCGACCTGCAGCGGCCAGAACGCTGCGCCTTGTGCGATCATCGCGTCGATGTCGGCGGGAGGCGCGGCCTCCGGCGCCTTGATCGCAATCGTCGCCGTGCGCGCGGCGCGATCGATGTCGACACTGACGAAACCATAGCGCAGGCCGTTCTCGTCGATCTCGCGCTTCAGGGAGCTAAGCGGAATGCCCTTGCCGTTGCCGTTGCGTTTGGAGCCCGCGGCAAACTCTTTCGTGCGCTCGGCGATCTTGCCTTCGAGCTTGCTGTTTGGCGCGATCTCGTCGACCAGGCGCCAGGCCACCGCGCGCTTGCCCTTGATGCCTTCCTCGATGGTGCAGAAGAAATCGGCATGGTCGCGGCGCACCTTGCGCTTGTCGACGACGCGCGTCAGGCCGCCGGTGCCCGGCAGCACCGCCAGCAGCGGCACTTCCGGCAGCGCCACGGAGGCGGCGCCGTCGTCAGCGAGGATGATGTGATCAGTCGCGAGCGCCAGCTCATAGCCGCCGCCGGCCGCGGTGCCGTTGACCACGGAGATGTAGCGCTGGCCGCTGTTCTCGGATGAATCCTCGATGCCGTTGCGGGTCTCGTTGGTGAACTTGCAGAAGTTCACCTTGTGGGCATGGGTGGAGCCCGCGAGCATGCGGATATTGGCGCCGGCGCAGAACACGCGGTTCTTGCCGGAGCGGATCACGACGACCTTGACGCCGGGATGCTCGAAGCGCAGCCGCTGAACGGCGTCCGCCAACTCGATGTCGACGCCGAGATCGTAGGAATTGAGCTTGAGCTGGTAGCCCTCGAACAGGCCGCCGTTCTCGTCGACGTCCATGGTCAAGGTCGCGACATCAGCCTCGACCGCGAGCTTCCAGTGGCGGTAGCGCGACGGGTCGGTCTGGAAATCGATGTAGGTCGCGCCTCCCGCGAGCACGCGGTTGTCCCCGGCCATGGGTCACCCCTGAGCTTTTGTTGGGTTGGTGACATGCACTATAATGCATGTTCACGGAGCCGTCTAGCCGATAATCCTCAAATGTGCATTTTGTTGCACATTCGCTACGTATTTATCACCCGTATCGACCCAGTAAGTCGGGCTGACGCGCGGTGTCAGCCCGGACCTTTACAGGGCCGTTCTTTCAGTCCTTGAGGATTTGGAGGGGAGATTCCGCGTTGGCGCAGTTGCGAAAGCACCTCCGCAATATGGAAAACCGAGAAGCGCAGACGGACAAAAGCCACAAAGAAAAATCTGCCGAAAAGTGATTAGGTCATTGGTAGGTAGGCCCTGCGCACTTAACCGTTTTTGCGAATTTTATGAGCTCTAAAGGCTCGCCTCCTGTAGGAATTGAGAACCTATACTTGTCGGCGGCTTTAGCCGCACAGGTGATGGCACAGATTAGGGCCCGACTAAGAAATGCGGGGTCGAGAAGACCCTTGTTAGCCAAAAGCGAGTAATATTCGAGGTTATCGGCCAACAACGCCAGTTTGTTCTGTTGAGCTGCATCAAGCTCGCCACTTACAGCGACGGAATAAAGTTCAATATCCTCTCTCTTGACGTCTCGAAGATAACTTCGCGAGACATCCAGCGCCACCGCAACGCGTTGGTCCTGCGGCACCTTGACCGACGCCTGATAGATGCTGGATGCGCCTGAGACATAGCCGATGACGGCACCAAAGAACGTAAAAACGGCCAAGGACAATGCAGCTTTGGGATATTTGTTGGCATCTACAAGTTCCGACATCGTGGCAGCCTCAGAACAGATGTTTCAACAATCGTCTAATGCGCTGTTGCAGGACTTTTCGGTCGAGCCGTCGATAGATAAGGCGCTTGCGAAGGGCATTTTTCGGCAGCAATCCAGAGCGAGTCGTTGCTAAGGTTGTAATGCGCATTTTGTTTCATGTCCGTTCCAAGGTCAGCCGCAGCCAATCGGCCTTGGTCAGAGTCGGCTTTTCCATGCGCGCCTTGAGCAGGGTGGCCAGCGTGTCGATCGGAAAGCCGTCGGCAAAGCCGTCGCCCGAGCCAGTCGCCTTGCGCTGGCCGAGCGCACGCAACTCCTGCAGCGCTTCGGTGAACAGCCGCCCGGCCGAGCCCGGCTTTTCCATGCGCAGCCGCAGATTGCCGTTGGCAATCAGGATGCAGGCGCGGAGCAGGATGCGTTCGCGGCCGCCCTGCGGCGCGGCCGCCCACACCGCCTCCAGGATCTCGCGCGCTTCCCAGAAGTAGCCGCGGTCGTTGAGCATGATGCCGTAGCGCAGCGCCGGATGCCGCGCCGGCACATAGCCGCGGAACGCCGCCGGCACCATCAGCTTCACCTGTGCCAGCGCCTCGTAATCGGCATCGGCCCCATAGGTGTCGCCGGGCACGGTTTCGCCCGGCACGTAGGCCCATCGCGGCAGCGGAAGAGTGTTCATTGCCGATACACCGCTAGTGCGGCGGATTTGACATTCGCCTCGGTGTTTCCGCGGAGTGTCATGGCGAATGTCAAATCCACTGGCCGCACTAGAATCTTATATTTGCCGGTGTCCCTTTGGTTCTGGCATTCGCAAAAGTGCCCGCAGCAACGTGGTGCGAATGCCAGAACCGGGACACCGGTGTCAGGCGGCGCGGCCTTTTTCGTGCGTGTGCAGCACGGCGTTTGCGAAATCCGAGATCGCATTCAGCGTCGCCCCCGGCGCTTCCCGATGCGGCGAATGTCCCGCCTCGAGGATCGTCACATCGACCGGACAGTAGCACTCTTCCCTGGCGATCTCGACCTGTCGGATAGTCCCATATTGATCGTCGGCGCCCTGGACGATCGCCACCGGCACGCGGATATAGGCGAGATATTCCGAGATATCCCAGTGGCGAAACCTGGGGTCGAGCCAGGCGCCGTTCCACCCGTAAAAGGCGTTGTCGACATGGGTGTGCCAGCGCGCGAGTTTTTCGCGCAGGTTGGTGGTCTCGTAAGCGGTCTTGATCTCGGCGATGGACGTCACCGAGACGTCCTCGACGATGAAGTGCGGCGCGAGCAGCGCAATGGCGCGGATGCGATGGTCCTGCACGCCGCCGGCATAGATCGCCGCGATCGAGGCGCCATCGGAATGACCGACGAGGATGCCGCGGCGAAAACCGATCTGCGCGAGCAGTTTCGGCAAGACGTCGAGCGCCTCGCGATGCATGTAGTCGATCGGCCGCGGCAAGGTGACCGGCGACGATGCGCCATAGCCGGCGCGTGAATAGACGAACACGCCGGCGCCGGTCGCTTCTTGCAGCTTGTCCGGGAAATCACCCCAAAGCGCGGCCGAGCCCAGCCCTTCATGCAGCATGACGATGGTCGGCGCCTGCTCCGGCGCCGGTCCAATCATGCGGTATTCGAGTTCGCTGTCGTCGATGCAGAGGAAGCCGGAGGGAGCGAGGGTCATATCATTACTCTTACCACGTCGTCATGCCCGGCGATGACGACCCTTGCCAGGACGAGACGCTCTAATTCGTCGCCCCATCCCGCAGCTTGTAGCGCAGGATCTTGCCCGTCGCCGTTTTCGGCAGACTGTCGACGACCTCGACCCAGCGCGGATACTTCCATGGCCCGATCTTCTGCTTGACGTGGTCCTTGAGCATCTCGTGGAGATGATCCGTCTCGTGGCCTTCGCGCAGCACGACGAACGCCTTCGGCTTCAGCAATCCTTCCGGGTCGGCTTCTGCGACCACCGCCGCCTCCAGCACCGAGGGATGGGTGATCAGCGCGCTCTCGACCTCGAACGGCGAGACCCAGATGCCCGATACCTTGAACATGTCGTCGGAGCGGCCGCAGTAGGTGTAACGGCCCTCCGCGTCGCGGGTATATTTGTCGCCGGTGCGGGTCCAGTACCCCTCGAAGGTCGAGCGGCTCTTGTTACGCTGATTCCAGTAACCCTCGCCGGCCGAGGGCGCATGCACGAGCATTTCGCCGACCTCGCCGTCGGCGACCTCGGTGCCGCTCTCGTTGACGAGCCGCACCTGATAGCCCGGGACCGGACGTCCCGCGGAGCCATATTTGATGTCGCCGGGCGCGTTCGACAGGAAGATGTGCAACAGCTCGGTCGAGCCGACGCCGTCGAGAATGTCGACGCCGAAGCGCGCCTTCCAGGCATTGCCGACGGATTCCGGCAACGGCTCGCCGGCCGAGACGCAGATGCGCAGCCGCGTTCCCGCGCGCTCGCTCCTGCTCGACTCGTCGTTCAGCATCGAAGCGAACAGGGTGGGAATGCCGTAGAAAATGGTCGGGTTGTACTTGTTCATCATCGCGAACATCAAGGTGGGCGTCGGGCGCTCGGAATTGAGAACCGTGGTGGCGCCGACCGACATCGGAAACGTCAGCGCGTTGCCGAGGCCGTAAGCGAAGTACAGCTTGGCCACGGAAAGACAGACGTCATCCTCGCGGATGCCGAGCACCTGCCTGGCATAGGTGTCCGCGGTCGCGGCCGGATTGGCATGCAAGTGGCGCACGCCCTTGGGCATGCCGGTCGAGCCCGACGAATAGAGCCAGAACGCGGGCTCGTCGGTGTGGGTCTCGACGGTCTTGAAGCTGTCGTTCTCACCCTTGAGCTCGTCCGACAGCAGCTTGTGGCCGAAGGCGTTCTTGCCGGAGACCACGACGCATTCGAGATCGGGCATGCGCCCGACGATGTCCTTGACGACCGGGAATAGTGCCTCGGAGACGAACAGCACCCGCGCACGGCAGTCGGCCAGGATGTAGGCGTATTGTTCGGTGGTCAGCAGCGTGTTGAGCGGCACCGGCACGATGCCGGCGCGGATCGCGCCCAGGAACACGACCGGAAAAACGACGGTGTCGAGCATGATCATGGCGACGCGCTCTTCGCGGCGCACGCCGAGCCGGCGCAGCATGTTGGCCGCACGGCAGCTCTGTCTCTGCAGTTCGCCATAGCTCAGGTCGGACGTGCCGTCGGTGAAGGCGAGCTTGTTGCCGCGCCCCTCCTCGACATTGCGGTCGAGCAGCCACGTCACCGCATTGTAAGTCGTCACGGCGTTCTCCCCGGCGCTTTGTTTTTGCGCCGTTCGCAACGGCCTCGCGATCGCTCGGCCTGCTCGGGCGCGCTCTGTTTTTGCGCCGTTCGCGACGGCCTCGCCACCGCTCGGCCTGCTCGGGCGCGCTTGAATTATAATGCATAGAAAGCCACTTGCCTGGCTTGCTGTCAATCCTCTCCGGCATTATGTTGCCGGAATATGACCGAATCCAGCGAATCCGGCTTCCTCGAGCAGCTCGGCCAGCGCGTCCGCACCATGCGGGCGCTGCGCGGCATGTCGCGCAAGGTGCTCGCAAAGGTCTCCGGCATTTCCGAACGCTACATAGCGCAGCTCGAAAGTGGCAAGGGCAACGTCTCGATCGTGCTGTTGCGCCGCGTCGCGGGCGCGATGGGCGCGCATCTCGAAGACCTGATCCCGTCGGGCGATCACGCGCCGGACTGGCAGGTGATCCGCGATCTCCTGCGCAAGGCGACGCCGGCGCAGATCGCGCAAGCCAAGGATCTGCTCGCCGGTCACGGCGGCGCGTCATCGCAGGCGTCGTTCTGCGGGATTGCGCTGATCGGCCTGCGCGGCGCCGGCAAGTCGACGCTCGGAAAACTCCTGGCGAAACGCATCGGCTGGAATTTCGTGGAGCTCAACAAGGAGATCGAGGCGCAGAACGGACTGTCCGTCGCCGAGATCATCGCGCTCTACGGCCAGGAAGGTTTCCGCCGCATGGAGCAGGCCGCGGTCAATCAGCTGCTGGCGCGCAAGGAGCTGATGGTGCTCGCGACCGGCGGCGGCATCGTCTCGGAGCCCTTGACCTTCGAGCTGATCCTATCGTCGTTCTATACGATCTGGATCAAGGCCGAGCCGGAAGAGCATATGGGCCGCGTGCGCAAGCAGGGCGATCTGCGCCCGATGGCCGACGATCGCTCGGCGATGGCGGAATTGCGCAACATCCTGGTCAGCCGCGAGCCGCTTTATGCGCGAGCGTCAGCCGTGGTCGATACGGCAGGCCTCTCGGTCGATGCCGCCGCGGCGCGGCTGGTCGACACCGTGCGCCCGGTGCTGCAGAACGAGGCGCGCGCGTTCGGATTGCGCGGCGTCGCGGTCTGAAGCTTGCCGCGCGGCCGGCCATGCCGGTAATACTGCGGGCCATGAAACTGATCTTCCTCCATGGCTCGCCCGCCGTCGGCAAATTGACCGTCGCCAAAGCGCTGCTGCGGCTGGTGCCGGCGCGGCTGATGGACAATCACGCCAATGTCGATCTGGCGCGCACCGTGTTCGATTTCGGCGTGCCCGGCTTCTGGGAGCTGGTGCATTCCTCCCGCTGCGTCGCCCTGCAGGCCGCGGCGAAGCACGGCGTGCCGCTGCTGGTCACGACGTACTGCTATGTCGAACCGGACGATCGGGCGCATTATGAAGAGTTCGAAGCGATCATGCGCCAGTATGACGGCGAGATGCTTCCGGTGTTCCTGCATTGCCCGCAGGAAGAGGCGCTGCGGAGGGTCGGCAATCGCGATCGGGTCGAGCGAGGCAAGCTGACCTCGGCGGAAGGCCTGATCGACTTTCTCAACGACCGCGATTTCACGGCGGTGCCGCGCGAGGAGTGCATCACCTTCGATACGGGCGCGATGCCACCCGACGCCGTCGCACGCGCGATCGTCGGCCGGCTCGGGCTGGGCGGCTAGGAAGGGTACGATGGACGTCAGCACCGCGACGGAAGCGGATATTCCTGTCATCATGCAGCTGGAGCGGCTCGATGGTTACGAGCGCTTCGTTGGCCGGTGGGAGCATGAGCAGCACACCGCCGAGATCAACAATCCGGCGAGCAAATATCTGGTCGCGCGCGAGAACGGCGAGATCGTCGCCTTTGCCATCCTGCAAGGCCTTGCAGCTGCTAACCGCTCCATACGCCTGAAGCGCATCATCGCGCGCAATCCGGAACGCGGGATCGGCTCGAGATTCCTCCGGTCGGTGCTGGATGTCTGTTTCGGCGAACTGGCCGCCCATCGCGTCGACCTGTTTGTCCACCTCCATAACGAGCGCGCCCGCAGCGTTTACGCAAGAATCGGCTTTGCCGAGGAAGGCATCTTGCGCGACCTTCACCGCAACGAGGATGGTAGCTTCCGCGCGATGCGGCTGATGTCGATTTTGAAGCCGGAGTGGGCGGATCGGTCGACTTGAATGCAGCTTCACAGGTCGTATTTTGCGCAGATAGCACGAACCTTTTCGTCGGTGGCAAATTCGCCTCGATCCGCCTGCGCAAGGGATTCCGCAAGCGAGGCTTCCTCAGCGGCACTCAATTGGACTACGGGCTGGTCCTTGCCTGCCGCTTCTTCCAGGAATTTCGTCATGGCTCCAATAATAGGGTGTTCATCGACAATACGAAAGAGGCGGCAAACAATCGTTAAACCAGCCGCGCCTTCACCCCCGCCGCGCCCTCGCGCAATAGCGGCAGGAACCGCTTCACCATCTCCTCCGTCGAGATGCGGTCGACATGCGCGCCGATATTGATCGCGGCGACGATGGCGCCGTCACAGCGCCGCACCGGCACCGCGATCGAACGGAAATGCGGCTCGGCCTCGCGATCGACCAGGGAATAGCCGTGGCCGCGGTCGGCGGCGATGGCGGTCAGGAGCCGCTTCGGATCGGTGATCGTTTGCGGCGTCAGCGCCGCGCGCTTCATCGAAGCCAGCTTCGTCTTCAACTCGGCATCGCCGAACCGGCCGAGCATGGCGCGGCCGACGGCGGTGCAGAAGCTCGGCAGCCGATAACCGATCTCGACGCCGCCGGAAAAAATCCGCGTCGGGCTGCCGCGCGCAATGAACACGACGTCATCGCCGTCGAGCACGGCGAGCGACGAGATCTCCTGCGCGGCGACCGCGATGTGGTCCAGCACCGGCTGCAGCACGGCTACGACCTGGTTTGCGCGCAGATATGCGCCTGCCAGGGTCAGCACATGCGGCGTCAGCGCGAACAGCTTGCCGTCGCTGGCGACATAGCCGCCGTGCTGTAGCGTAAAGAGAATGCGCCGCGCGGTGGCGCGCGGGAGACCAGCGGCGGCCGCGATTTCGCTCAGTGTCATCGGCGCGGTGCGATCGCCAAAGACCTGCAGCAGCCGCAAGCCGCGGTCGAGGCTCTCGACAAAGTCGGTGGCGCGGGGGGCGCTGCCGGCGCTACGCTTGGGTTTGACCATTAAGGTCCTTTGGAAAGCCGCTTGCCAGTTTGAAAACCCGTGTTAGCATATTTGAACATTTGTTCAATAGACGAACAAGCCAAGCCTGACCGGATGAGGTGACGCGCCATGATGAGCCAGGAGCAGAACGACCTGATCACCCGCACGGGGGCGAAGGATCCCTGCGGCAGACTGATGCGGATGTATTGGCAGCCGGCGGCGCTGGTCGATGAGCTGCAGGGGCCGCGGCCGATCCGCCCGGTGAAACTGCTCGGCGAAGACCTGGTGCTGTTCCGCGACGAGCGGGGCCGCTACGGCCTGATCGACCGCCATTGCGCGCATCGCGGCGCCGACCTCGCCTTCGGCCGGCTGGAACAGGGCGGATTGCGCTGCGCCTTCCATGGCTGGCTGTTCGATGTGTCAGGCCAGTGCCTGCAGACGCCGGCAGAGCCGAAGGATTCGAAACTCTGCCAGGGCATCAAGCAGCGCGCCTACCCGGTCGTCGAGAAGAGCGGCATCCTCTGGGCTTATCTCGGCGAAGGCGAGCCGCCGGCGTTTCCGGAACTCGACTGCTTCGTCGCGCCCGACAGCCACGTCTTCGCGTTCAAGGGCCATTGGGAATGCAACTGGCTGCAGGCACTGGAAGTCGGCGTCGATCCCTCGCACGCCTCCTACCTGCACCGCTTCTTCGAGGACGAGGATACCTCAAGCGCCAACACCTATGGCCGCCAGTTCCGCGGCGCGTCGGCAAGCTCCGACATGCCGATGACCAGGATCATGCGCGAATACGATCGTCCGATCATCAATGTCGAGCACACCGAATACGGCATGCGCCTGATCACGCTGCGCGAGATCGATTCCGAGCGCACCCATGTGCGCGTCACCAACCAGATTTTTCCGCACGCCTTCGTCATTCCGATGAATCAGGAAATGACGATCACGCAGTATCACGTGCCGATCGACGACGAGAACTGCTACTGGTACTCGATCTTCACCTCGTTCACGACGCCGGTCGACAAGAAGACGATGCGCGAGCAGCGCCTCGCGACCTACGAGCTGCCCGACTACAAGTCGCGCCGCAACAAGCGCAACGATTACGGCTTCGATCCGAACGAGCAGGCGACCGCGACCTACACCGGCATGGGCATGGACATCAACGTGCACGACCAGTGGGCGATCGAATCCATGGGTCCGATCCAGGACCGCACCAGGGAGCATCTCGGGCAGGCCGACAAGGCGATCGTGCAGTATCGCCGCATGCTGCGCGAGCAGATCGAGAAGGCCGCGTCCGGAGAGAAGCCGATCATGTGCCTGGACGAGGCGCATGCCAGGAGCATTCAGGGCCCGGGCACCATGGACGGCATCGGGCCGACGGTGGGCTGGGAGATCTACTGGATGGAGGTCGACGTGAACAGGCGGCGCGGCGCGCCCTGGGCCTCGCCGGTACCGGCCGAGATCGCGGACAAGGTGCGGCATCTCACGGCGGCGGAGTGATAGGATTTCTCGTCGTCATTGCCGGGCTTGACCCGGCAATCCATCGCCTCGAAAAGGAAATCTATATGATGGATGCGCGGGTCAAGCCCGCGCATGACGAGTTTGGAATGACTGGGCGAGCGGGGGCAATGCTTTGACTTTCGTCGAACGTCACGGGCTGTGGTCGGAGGAGCAGCGCGAGGCGGCGCGACGGCTCGCGCAGATCGTCGAGGAGAAGAACCTCGAAACCATCCGCCTCTCCTTTGCCGATCAGCACGGCATCCTGCGCGGCAAGACGCTGATCGCAAGCGAAGCGCTGGCCTCGCTCGAAAGCGGCTGCGGCATCACCACCTCGCTGCTCGCCAAGGACACGTCTCATAAAACCGTCTTTCCGGTGTTTACCGCCGGCGGCGGCTTCGGGTTGAAGGAGATGGAAGGCGCCGCCGACGCGCTGATGGTGCCGGACCCCACGACATTCCGCGTGCTGCCGTGGTCGCCGGGCACCGGCTGGGTACTGTGCGATCTCTATTTCGGCAACGGCAAGCCGGTGCCGTTCTCGACGCGGCAGCTCTATCGCTCCGTCGTCAACAAGCTCGGCGAGCGCGGCTATGATTTCGTCGCCGGGCTCGAGGTCGAATTCCATCTGTTCAAGCTCGACGACGCGCATATGTCGCCCGAGGACGCCGGCCAGCCCGGCCGGCCGCCGTCGGTCAGCCTGCTCAGTCACGGCTATCAATACCTGTCCGAGCAGCGCTTCGATCAGATCGAGCCGATCGTCGATATCCTCCGCCGCGACGTCCTCGCGCTCGGCCTGCCCTTGCGCTCGGTCGAGGTCGAGTTCGGTCCGAGCCAGTGCGAGTTCACCTTTTCGCCGAAGCAAGGCGTCGAGCCCGCCGACAACATGGTGCTGTTCCGCTCGGCGGTGAAGCAGATCGCGCGACGGCACGGCTATCACGCCACCTTCATGTGCAGGCCGAAGCTGGCGAACCTGTTCGCCTCCGGCTGGCACCTGCATCAGTCGCTGGTGTCGCGCGCAAGCGGCGAGAATGCCTTCATGGCCAAGGACGAACTGCTGAGCCCGTTCGCCAGAAGCTACCTCGCCGGCCTGCTCGCGCATGCGCGGGCGTCGACCATATTCACCACGCCGACCATCAATGGCTATAAGCGCTACCGCACTTTCTCGCTGGCGCCGGACCGCGCCGTCTGGGCGCGCGACAACCGCGGCGTCATGATCCGCGTGCTCGGGGCGGCAGGCGATCCCGCGACACGGCTGGAGAACCGGATCGGCGAGCCGGCCGCCAATCCCTACCTCTACATGGCCTCGCAAATTCTTTCCGGGCTGGACGGCGTCGACCGCAAGCTCGATCCCGGCCCGTCGGCCGACACGCCCTATGAGACCAACGCAGATTTTCTGCCAAAATCGTTGGGGGAGGCCGTGTACGCACTCGCCGCCGATCCGTTCTTCCGCGAGGCGCTGGGCGGGGGCTTCATCGACTACTACGTGCATATCAAGAAGATGGAGATCGAGCGCTTCCAAGCCGAAGTGTCGGACTGGGAGCACCGCGAATATTTCGAGATGTTCTAGGCTGAACTGGAGCGGCACTGAAGCCACCCTCCCCTGGAGGGGGACGGTGGGTCCGCCATCGAGCGAAGCGAGATAAGGACCGGGGTGGGGTGACCCCTTAGACTAGCACGGACACTGTACCGAATGATGAAACTGTCACCCCACCCCGATCGCTCATTGCATTCGCGATCGACCCTCCCCCTTCAGGGGAGGGTGAAGAGAAGCGCGTTGACGGATCGATTCAATCAAAACTCATCATGCCTTACGCCAGCCCGCCATCCTGCATGCGGTACCAGGCGATGATGCCGGCCATCCAGGCGCGGTGCAGCGCGTGCAACGGCATCGCCTTCATCGGCGCAAGCGGCAGTGGCAGCGCGGCTTCATTTCCGGTCGCGATGTAATCCGCCATCGCGCGGCCCATCGCCGATTGCAGCCCGACGCCGCGGCCCATGCAGCCGATGTCGACCAGCAGCCCCGGCGCCGGCTCATGCAGATGCGGCAGGAAATCCCGCGTCAGGGTCACACGGCCGCACCAGCGGTGCGCAATCGGCACGTCCTTGAGCTGCGGAAAAAGCTTCACCGCGATGCGCTCCAGATGCTCCCAGTCCTGCGGCCCCTTCGGCTCGCGGAACGGCCCGCGCCCGCCCATGATGAAGCGGTTGGTGTGATCTTTCCGGAAATAGAACAGCAGCTGCCGCGTGTCCGAGGTAACGTGGCCTTCGGGCAGGATCGAACGCGCGACATTGTCCGACAGCGGCGCGGTGGCGACCTGGTACGAGTTCGGCGCGATCACGGTGGTGCGCAAGTTCGGGACGAGATTGCCGGTATAGCCGTTGGTCGCGACCACCGCGCGATCGGCAGTGACGCGCGCACCCGATGCGGTCTCGGCCACCCATTTGCCGTTGATGCGATCAAGCTTCGTCACCGGACTCCGGCCATGGATGCTGACGCCGGCAGCGATCGCCACGCGCGCCATCTCGCGCGCATAGGCCAGCGGCTGGATCGCGCCGCCGCGCGGATCGATCCAGCCGCCGAGATATTTGTCGGTGCCGATGAGATGACCGACGTCATCGGCCGAAAGTTCGCGCGCGCCTTCCACGCCGCGCTTGGCCCATTGCTCGCTCCGCTTCCTGACGACGTCGAGCCCGGCTTCGGTGTGTGCGCCCTGGATCCAGCCCTTGCGCGCATGCGGCACGTTCATGTCGTGCTTATCGATCAGGTCGAACACGACGTCGGCCGACTTGCCGACGAAATCGACCAGCCGCCCGCCGCGCTCCGGGCCGAATTTCTCCTCCAGCTCATCCGGATCGTATTTCAAACCGGGAATGACCTGCCCGCCGTTGCGGCCCGAGCCGCCCCAACCCGGCTCATGCGCTTCCAGCACCACAACGCGCGTGCCGCCTTCGGCGAGATGCAGTGCGGTCGACATCCCCGCGTAACCGGCGCCGATCACCACGACATCGGCGCTGACGTTGCCTTCAAGCGGCGGCGTTGCTTGTGCAGCCGGTGCGGTGGCCGCCCACAGCGATGGGGCAAGTGGAAAGGGCTCGGCCATCACAGTTCTCCTAGATCGGCTGCAAGATGCGCCGCAGGAACTCCTGGGTGCGCGCATGTTGCGGTGTGGTCAGGACCTGCTTCGCCGGTCCCTCCTCGATAATCCTGCCGTGATCGAGGAATAGCACGCGGTCCGCCACCTCCTGCGCAAAGCGAATCTCGTGCGTCACCACCACCATGGTCATGCCGTCCTCGGCGAGCGCGCGCATCACCGCCAGCACCTCGCCGACCAACTCGGGATCGAGCGAGGAGGTCGGCTCGTCGAACAGGATCGCCTTGGGCTGCATGGCGAGCGCGCGAGCGATCGCAACCCGCTGCATCTGCCCGCCCGAAAGCTCGGCCGGATAGGCATCGGCCTTGCCGGCAAGTCCGACCCGCGACAGCAGCTCCTTCGCGCGCGGAATCGCCTCCTCGCGCTTCACGCCCTTCACATAGACCGGGCCCTCGATGACATTCTCCAATGCGGTCCGATGCGGAAACAGGTTGAAGCGCTGGAATACCATCGAAATCTGTGTGCGAATCCTCTTGATGTCGGGCGATTGCCGGTCGACGCGCACGCCGTCGATGGTCACGCTGCCGGCGTCATAAGCCTCGAGCCCGTTGATACAGCGCAGGATGGTCGACTTCCCCGAGCCGGACGGGCCGATGATGCACACCACCTCGCCGCGGCCGATATGAGCGGAAATGCCGTGCAGCACCTCGACGCTTCCGAAACTCTTGTGCACGCCGGCGAGCTCGATCATGACCGTGCCCGCTGCATCCGCCGCTCCAGCCATCCGACGAACAGGATCAGCGGCACGCTCATCACGAGATAGAGCACCGCCACCATGGTCAGCACGCTGGTGTATTTGAAGGTGGACGCCGCGATCAACTGGCCCTGCAGGGTCAATTCCGCCACCGTGATCGTCGAGGCCTGCGAGGAGTCCTTCAGCATCATGATCATGATGTTGCCGTAGGGCGGCAGGATGATCTTCACGGCCTGCGGCACCACCACGCGCCGCATCATCAGCGCCCATCCCATGCCGAGCGATTCGGAGGCCTCGACCTGGCCCTTGTCGATCGCCTCGATGCCGGCGCGGAAGTTCTCGGCCTGATAGGCGGAATAGGCGATGCCGAGCCCGATGATGGAAGCCTGCAGCGCCGACAGCGTCACGCCGAACTCCGGCATCACGAAATAGATGTAGAAAAGCTGCACCAGGATCGGGATGCCGCGGATCGCGTTGACGATGCCCTTCGCCAACTGTTGCAGGACGCGCACAGGACTGACGCGCATCAGCGCCCAGACCATCCCAAGCAAGGTCGACAGGATGAGCGAGCCTGACGTGACGACGATGGTGAGCCAGACGCCTTGCAGCAGGATCGGCAGGAACTCGCGCGTATCGGCGAGGAATTTGCTCATCTCCGATGCGCCAAAACATCACCTCATCAATCAAGGCCCCATTTGGCGAGAATCTTCTTCACGGTTCCGTCCCTGGTCAGGTTGTCGAGCGAGGTGTTGATCCTGGCGAGCAAGTCGGGATCGCTCTTGCGCACGCCGATGCCGAGCGAGCCGGTCACGGTCGAGACGTAGGAGTTGACCAGACGAACTTCCGGAAACAGCCCCTGCTTGATGTTGTAGGCGAGGATCGGCTTGTCGGCGAAACCCGCCTTGAGCCGCCCCGAATTGACGTCGGCAAGGATCGCCGGAATGTTGTCGTAGATCTTCACCTCGGAGAACAGCCCGCTCTTCTGCAGCGGCTCGACGAACGCGGTGCCCTTCTGCGCGCCGACCGTCGCGCCCTTGAGATCGGCAAACTCCTTGTAGTCCTTCGTGTCCGACTTCGGCACGATCAGTCCTTCACCGTAGGTGTAGACCGGGCCGGAGAAGTCGATCACCTCCTTGCGCGGCGCGGTGATGAACATCGCCGCCGAAATGATGTCGATCTTGTTTGATGTCAGCGACGGGATCAGGGTGGAGAACTGCATGCCTTCGATCTCGACCTTGAAGCCGGCCTCCTTTCCGACCTCCCTGATCAGATCGACCATCACGCCTTCGATGGTATTGGTTTTGGTGTCGAGGAAGGTGAAGGGAATGCCGGTCGGCGTCGAGCCGACCTTCAACACCTGGTCTTCGGCCTGCGCACTGAGCGACGCGATGCCGGACAACATGACGGCAGCGACGAGCTTCCTGAACTGCATGAGATTCCCCTGCTCCCGGTCGGGCACCTCAAGGCGGCGCCATGGCAAAAAATCTGGCACGCGGCTTGGTACCGCACAACGGGAATCTGTCGTCTGGAGGAGCGCGGGCTGCGGTTACGACGGCGTTGCGGCCACAGCAGGCGCCGCCGGCGCGTGGCCATCACCGGTGAAAGTCTGGTGGATCTTGCCGTCGACGATGTGAAGACGGCGGTCGGCACGCGCTGCGAGTGCGGGATCGTGGGTGACGACGACGACCGTGCGGCCGGAGTTGGCGATCTCGCGCAGGATGCCGAACACCTGTTCGGTGGAGGTGGTATCGAGCGCGCCGGTCGGCTCGTCGGCGACGATGATCTCCGGCCGGTTGGACAGTGCACGCGCGATCGCGACGCGCTGACGCTGGCCGCCGGAGAGCTGGCTCGGCCGCTTGCCCGCATGGTCCTTCAGTCCGAGCGACGACAACAATTCGAGCGCGCGTTCGCGCATCTCATGATCCGGCATCTTGCCCGCCGCGCGCATCGGCAGCATCACGTTGTCCAGCGAGGTGAATTCAGGCAGGAGAAAATGAAACTGGAACACGAAGCCGCATTTTGTCAGCCGGACGTCGGCGCGCTCGGCTTCCGACAGTTTCGACGTCGGCTGGCCGCAGATGATCACGTCGCCCTCGGTCGGCGCGTCGAGCAGGCCCAGCAGATAAAGCAGCGACGATTTGCCCGAGCCCGACGGTCCGGTGATAGCGAGAAATTCGCCCTTGTTGACGGAGAGGTCGATGCCGTTGACGAGCGTGTGCGACACCGCGCCGTCGAGACGCCGCACCAGACCCACCGCCTGCAGCGCCACCTCGCTCATGACGCGCCCCTGATGATCTCGACCGGATGCACGCGCGTCGCCTTGCGCGCCGGAAAGAACGCCGCACCGGTGCAGCACAACAGCGAAATACCGCCGACGATGATGTAATGCTTCAGTGAATAGTAGATCGACAGCGGCACGGTGGACCCGGTCAGCGGATTGTAGATCGTGATCTTCGACCACCCGTAGCAAAGCAAATAGCCGATCAGCCAGCCGACGATGATACCGACCACGCCGATCAGCGCGGCCTCGATGATGAAGATCCGCCTTACCGCCACCTCGTGCATGCCGAGCGACTTCATGATCGCGATGTCCTGCCGCTTTTCATGGGTGATGGTCGAGATGATGTTGTAGGTCGCAAACGACGAGGTCAGCAGCATGGCGCCCATCACCGTCAGCACGATGAAGTCGCGCACGGCGAAGCTGGAGAGCAGGTCGGAATTCGCCTCCTGCCACGACACCGACTTGTAGCCGGTCTGCGCCTCCACCTGCCTGGCGATCTTGTCCGCGATCAGCGGATCGTTCAGCCGCAAACGCAGCTCGTTGACGATCCCGCTCTGCCCCATCATCAGCTGGGCGGTCGAGAGCAGCGCGTAAATCTGCCCCTCGTCGACGCGCTTCAACCCGGAGCGGAAGACGCCGACCACGGTCGCGCTGAGCTCGGTGCCCTCCCCGCCGATCACGGTCACGGTGTTGCCGGTCTTGACGGCGAGCTTCTCGGCCAGCGCCTGGCCGATAATGACGGCGTTCGGCGCGCGGTTAAGATCCGTGATCTGGCCCTCGCGCATCTGGGTGGCCAGCTTCGACACCCGGATTTCCTGGCGCGGATCGATTCCGACCACCGTGATGCCGATCCGGCCGCCGCCGTGGTCGATGATCGCGGTGGTCTTGACCTGTGGCGCCACATCGCCGGGAATCCAGGCCCGCAACGAGGCCATCGCCGATTCCGGATATTTGATGCCGGGACGGCTGCCGACATTGGCCACGCCCGACATCTGCACCGCGCCGTATTGCTGGTCGGCAGGCTGCGGCGGCGCGGCGCGGCGTTCGTCCTGCACGGTTACATGCGGCATGGTGTCGACCAGCTGGCGCAGGAAATCGATCTGCGAGCCCTCCATCAGCCCGGCCATCATGATGGTGAAGCCGACGCCCATCGCGACGCCGGCCATGCCGACCAGCGTCTGGCGCACCCGCGCCGTGACGTGGGTCCAGGCAATGTCGAGGATCAGCTTGGTGGCCATTGTTTCACGCGCGCATCAGCGGGGGGCGGCGAATTTGTTGACGTTGCGCCGCGCGTCGTTCACGACCGAGTCGATATGGGCCGAGATCGCCGACGAGATCACCGCGGCGTCCGGGTCGGCCGAGGCAACCGTTGCGGCGGAGGGCGCAGGCAGAGGACCGGCGGCATTGCGGTCGAGTTGCTGATCCTGCCCTTGGTCCGCCATCGCATCGGGTGCAGCCGCAGCCCTCACGCTGGTGTCCTCGCGCACATGCGTGCCCGCGGCGAGATCGGTGCGGACCGGCGATAGGACTGCCGTGCCCCTGGCGACATCGCCGATGATTTCGACATTGCGGCTGCCGCGAATGCCGACCTTCACCGGCACGCGCACGATCCGGCCGCCGCTGATGATCTGCACCACGTCGCCGGCGACGGCCTCGGTGGGCACGACGATCGCCGACGGCTTCTCGCGCACGATGATGTTGGCCTCGACCGACATGCCGATGCGCAGCGGCGTGTCGTTGGGCAAGAGCAGATAGATGCGGAAGGTCTTGCGGGTCGGATCGCCCTTCGGCGTGATCTGCGACACCGAGGCGCGCAGCGCCTGTCCGGGAAACGCCTCGCTGCGCAGGAACGCCTTCTGGCCGACGGCGAGGCGGTTGATCTCCTCCTCATTGACCTCGGCAACGACATGCATCGGCAATGGCGGGCCGACCCAGAACAGCACGTCGGTGGGGCCTGCGATCTCGCCGACCTCCCCGTCGCGCCGCAGCACCATGCCGTCGAGCGGCGCGCGCAGCACCAGCTGGTCGATCCGCACCTGCTGCGCCGCGATCCGCGATTTGCTTTCCTCGACCTGGGTCCAGCGCTGCTCGTATTCCTTTTGCGCGAGGTCGCTCTTGGTGCGGTCCTTCTCGGCACGGTCGAGATCGCGTTCCGCCTGCTGGAAGCTGATCTGCAGCTCGTTCAGCGCACTGCGCTCCTCGGCGTCGTCCATGCGGCCGAGCACCTGGCCGGCCTTCACCTGCTGGCCCTCGCAAGTGCAGAGATCGACCAGCCGACGCCGCTGCAGCGGCACCACCTTGGCCCAGCGCGCCGGCTCCACCGTGCCGGTGCCGTAGATCGCTTCCGACACCGGGGCCTGCGTTGCGATCGCGGTGGTCACCGTCTCGACGTGAATGAAATTGGTCCAGGCGTAATAGCCACCGCCGCCCGCGACGATCAGGAGGAATACGATGGCAAGATAACGGATGAGCTTCATGGCGATCCCCGCGACCTAGAAGCCGAGCTTCTTGCGTAAGGCGGGAATCTGATTCATCAGATCGTCCGTGTCGCTTTTCTTCGCAGCTTGCGGAGCAGGCGGCTGCGGCGCAGCAGATGGCGCGGCAGGTTGAGGCGCGGCTGCGGACGCGGCCGGTGCAGACGGAGGGGCTGCGGCGGCTGGCGGGACTGCGGCAGGCGCCGCTGCTTGCGCCGGCGCGTTGCTCGGCGTGGCCCGCCAGCGGCCCGCATCGCTCTTCGCCAGATCGACCTCTTGCGGCGTCATCCTGGTTTCGAGCAGGCCCGTCAACTGCCGCGCGCCGTTGCGGAACTCTTCGACGCGGGAGGCGGTACCGACGATGTAGGCCCACTTGTAGGCCTTGACGTTGTCTTTCGGCGCGCCGCGGCCGATCGCATAGAGGCCGCCCAGGATCAGCATGGCGTGCGAATGGCCCTGCTCGGCGGCCCGCGAGAACCAGCGGAACGCCTCTTCGTCCGAACGCGGCACGCCGACACCCGTTGAATAAAGCGCCGCCAGATAGAATTGCGCATCATCGCTGCCCGACTGCGCGGCCTGCAGATAGCGGTTCGCCATCTCGTGATCAGCAGTGGAATCCGCTGCGGCGCCGCCGGCATTCGCCAGCAGAGCAGCACTCAAGACGACCGCAAGGACGAGGCGCTTCATCAGGGGCTCCCCGCGAGGCCGGCAATCGCGTGCTCGAGAATGCCGAGTCCCCGTCAAGATTAGGTCGATCGGACCTGTCGAAAGGTTCGCGATTCCCGAGACCGCAAGCCTCGCGAAAAAACGGGAATAATCGCGGGAAATGAGCTCAAATCCCGAGATAGCGGTGCTGCAGGCCGGGTTCCGCAACGAGTTGCTCCGACGTTCCGCTCCATACCGTGCGGCCGCGCTCGATCATGTAATGCCGGTCACAGATGCGGGTGAGATTTGCGACGTTCTTGTCGATCACCAAAATGGACTGCCCGCGCGCCTTGAGCATGGACAGGCAGTTCCAGATTTCCTCGCGGATCAGCGGTGCCAGGCCCTCGGTCGCCTCGTCGAGAATCAAGAGCCTGGGATTGGTCATCAGCGCGCGGCCGATCGCCAGCATCTGCTGCTCGCCGCCGGACAGCGTGTTGCCCATGTTGCCGCCGCGCTCGGCAAGCCGCGGGAACAGCGCATGGATCTTGTCCAGCGTCCAGGGATCGCTGGCGTTGTGGCGATTGGCGGACGCCGCGACGAGATTTTCGCGCACGGTCAGGTTCGGGAAAATCTGCCGGCCCTCCGGGACGAGACCGATGCCGAGCTTGGCAATCCGGTAGGACGGCAGCTCGCGCACCTCATGGCCGCCGAACCGGATCGCGCCTGATCGTGCCGGCGTCAGCCCCATGATGGAGCGGATGGTGGTGGTCTTGCCCATGCCGTTGCGACCCATCAGCGAGACCATTTCACCTGATCGAATCGAGAGCGAGAGGCCGAACAGCACCTGGCTCAGCCCGTAGCAAGTCTCGATGCCGTCGACTTCGAGTAGCGTGTTATCAGCCATGTTCGGCCCCTTGGCGGGTCACCACATGCTGGTCGCCGAGATAGGCGCGCTTGACCTCTTCGTTCTGCCTGATCTCCGACGGTATGCCCGACGCAATGACGCGACCATAGACCAGCACCGAGATGCGATCGGCGAGCGCGAACACCGCCTCCATGTCGTGCTCGACCAGCACGATGGTCACTTCCTTGCGCAGCTCCTGCAGCAGCTTCACCATGCGCGCGGATTCGGTGACGCCAAGTCCGGCCATCGGCTCGTCCAGCAGCAGAAGCTGCGGCCTGGTCGCGAGCGCAACCGCAAGCTCGAGCTGGCGCTGCTCGCCATGGCTGAGCTTCGAGACCGGTATATCGGCCCGATCGGCGAGGCCGACTCGCGATAACGCAGCCTGCGCCGACGCGCGCAGCCCCGGCTCCTTGCGCGCATCACTGAGGAAGCGGAAGGAGTGGCCGTCATGGGCTTGCGCCGCCAGTGCGACATTGTCGGCCGCGGTGAAATCCAGCAGCAGCGAGGTGATCTGGAATGAGCGTGCCAGTCCAAGCGCGCTGCGGCGCCAGGCGGCCATCGCCGTGATGTCGCGTCCGCCGAGGAAGATAGTTCCTGCGTCCGGAGCAAGATGACCGGTCAACTGGCTGATCAGCGTGGTCTTGCCGGCGCCGTTCGGGCCGATGATCGCGTGCAGCTCGCCCTGTGCGACATCGAGCGAGACGTTGTCGGTTGCGACAATGCCGCCGAAGCGGCGGACGAGGTCTTTGACGCGGAGCAGCGGCTCAGCCACGGGACAACCTCCCGAGCAGGCCCATGATGCCGCCGCGCCCGAACAGTACGATCAGGAGCAACAGCGGCCCCATGATGATCGCCCAATATTCGGTCAGCTGCGACAGGAACTCTTCCAGCAGGAGATACACCACCGCGCCGATCACCGGCCCGAACAGCGAGCCCATACCACCGAGGATCACCATCACCATGAGATCGCCGGAGCGGGTCCAGTACATCACGGCCGGGCTGATGAAATCGGTATTGTTGGCGAGCAGCGCGCCGGCCAACCCGCACATCATGCCCGCGATGACGAAGCAGACCAGCTTGTAACGTTTGGCGGGAAAGCCGATCGCCTGCATGCGCTGCTCATTGGAGCGCAGCCCCTGCACGACCAGGCCGAAGCGCGAATTGACGATGCGCCAGATCAGCCAGATCACGCCGAGCAGGCAGGCGAGACAGAGATAGTAGAACTGCACGCGGTTGGAGAGGTTGATGAGGCCTGCGAAATCGCTGCGCTTGTAGATGGTCAGCCCATCGTCGCCGCCGTAGCGGGCCATGCCCGAGGCGACGTAATAGGCCATCTGCGCGAAGGCGAGCGTGATCATGATGAAATAGACGCCGCGCGTGCGCAGGCTGAGCGCGCCGATCACCAGCGCGTAGAGCGCGGACGCCGCAAGCGCCACCGGAAACTGCAGGAAGCCGGAGCCGACGCCCTCCTGGGCGAGGATGCCCACCGCATAGCCCCCGACGCCGAGATAGGCGGCGTGGCCGAAGCTCATCATGCCACCATAGCCCATGATCAGGTTGAGGCTGGCGGCGGCAAGCGCAAGGATGACTATGCGGGTGAACAAAGTGAGGATGAAGATGTTGCCCGACAGATGCGAGTAGAGCGGCAGCAACACGAGGCCGGCGACGACCAGCGCCGCGACAATGTTCGGGACGGTCAGCTGACGCCTCATCGCTTGCTGGCCGGAAACAGCCCCTCCGGCCGCAGCACCAGCACGATCGCCATCACGAGATAAATCAGCATCGAGGACAGCGCGGGCGCCGCGGTCGATGCCGCAGCACCACTCAGCACCTGCCGCAGCAGATTGGGCAGGAAGGCGCGGCCGAGCGTGTCGATCAGGCCGACGAAGATCGCGGCAAGGAACGCGCCGCGGATCGAGCCGATGCCACCGATCACGATGACGACGAAAGCGAGGATCAGGATGTTCTCGCCCATGCCGATCTGCACGGTGAGGATCGGCGCCTGCATCAGGCCGGCAAGGCCGGCGAGCGCGGCGCCAAGGCCGAACACCAGCGTGTAGAGCAGCTTGATGTTGATGCCGAGCGCGCCGATCATCTCGCGGTTCGATGCGCCGGCGCGGATCAGCATGCCGACGCGGGTGCGCATCACGCCGAGATAAAGCAAGAGCGCCACCGCAAGCGCGACCACGATGATCGCGAGCCGATAGGCCGGATACTGGATGCCGGGCAGGATCTGCACGGGCACGGTGAGCCAGGGCGGCAGCGGCAGCGCCAGTCCGGCCGGGCCCCAGATCAGCCGCACCGCCTCGTTGAAGAACAGGATCAGGCCGAAGGTCGCCAGCACATGGTCGAGATGATCGCGGCCATAGAGATGCCGGAGCGCGACGAATTCGAGGACGATGCCGAGCAGCAAGGTGGCGCCGAGCGCCAGCACCGCGCTGAGCAGGAAGTTGCCGGTCCAGAGGATGAAGGTCGCGGCGAAATAGGCGCCCATCATGTAGAGCGAGCCGTGCGCGAGATTGACGAGGTCCATGATGCCGAACACCAGCGTCAATCCGGCGGCGAGCAGGAACAGCAGCAGGCCGAACTGCAGTCCGTTCAAGATCTGTTCGACGACGAGGAGCATGAAGGTGGCGTTACCTTGATATTCCAGTGAGTCGCATCACGACAATCCGTCCGCGGACTCAGTTTCCCACCCTCCCCTGGAGGGGGAGGGTCGGTCCGCTATCGAGCGAAGCGAGATAAGGACCGGGGTGGGGTGACAGTCTCTCAATTGAGACCGTGCCCCCGAGTTAAGAGATCACTCCACCCCGTCTCACATTTCGCTTCGCTCATGTGAGCCGACCCTCCCCCTCCAGGCGAGGGTGAAGACCGCCTTCAAGCAAAAGCGGCAGCGTGGTTGGCGCTGCCGCTGTTGTTCTTATTCGGCGCTACCGCTTTGTTTAAACAAAATCCGCGATCACTTCATCGGACATTTGTCGTGGAAGCGGTCCTGATCGTCCTTGACGATGGTGGCGACGGTCTTCAGCGAGAGCTGGCCGTCGGCGCCCTTGACCACGTCCTGCAGGTAGAAATTCTGGATCGGGATATGGTTGTTGCCGTATTTGAACCCGCCGCGCAGCGACTTGAAGTTGGCCTTCTCCATCTCGGCCTTCATCGCCTCCTTGTTCGAGGTGTCGCCCTTGACCGCGACCACGGCGCTGTTGATCAGCTGCGCCGCGTCATAGGCCTGCGCGCCGTAATAGGTCGGGCGCAGTCCCGGATATTTCTTGTGGTAGTCCTCGACGAAGGTCTTGTTCTGCTCGTTGGGGAGGTCGTTGACCCATTCCTGCGCGCCGGGCACGCCGATGGCGTTGTCCTTCTGCAAGGGCAGTGACAATTCGTCGATCGTGAAGGCAGTGTAGAGCGGCATCTTGTCCTTGATGCCGGCCTGCGCATACTGGTTGAGGAACTGCACGCCGGCCGCGCCCGGATAGAATACGAAGATCGATTCAGCGCCGGAGTTGCGCGCCTTGGTCAGCTCGGCCGAGAAGTCGAGCTGGGTCGGCCACACCGTATATTCCTCACCCACGACCTGGCCCTTGAACGTGCTCTTGACGCCCGCGAGCATGTCCTTGCCGGCGGCGTAGTTCGGGCCGATCAGGAACACCGACTTGACGCCTTTCTGGTTCATGTAAAGGCCCATCGCCTGCGGCGTCTGGTCGTTCTGCCAGGAGGTCGAGAACACGTAAGGCGAGCACAGCTCGCCGGCGAGCTGCGACGGACCGGCATTGGCCGAGATCATGAAGGTCTGCGAGTCGACCGCGGTCTTCAGCGACGCCAGCAGCACGTTCGACCAGATGTAGCCGGCGATGAAGTCGACCTTGTCGGACTGCACCAGCTTCTCGGTCTTCTGCTTGCCGACGTCGGGCTTCTGGCCGTCGTCCTCATAGATCACCTCGACCGGCTTGCCGCCCATCTTGCGGCCGAGATGGTCGAGCGCGAGCTCGAACGAATTGCGCATGTCGTTGCCGATGACAGCGGTCGGGCCGCTGAAGGTCGAGACAAAGCCGATCTTGATGGTGTCGCCCGCAAGCGCGGGACTTGAGAGTGCCAGCGCGGCTGCGCCCGCGAGCAAGTAAGCGGTCTTCATATGTGTTTCCCCTCCCATTCATTTCGAAACGTCCGCCGGCTTGGGCGAGCGCCCGTTGCAGGCGTTTTCTCGCGAAATCCCGGCCGCCAGCAAGCGGGAAGCCCGAGCCAGCTCTAGAACCTTCGGCTCAACGGTGACCACGTCTCCGCTTTCCTGCACCATAATTCGTGATGGTCGCCGATATCAAGAACTATAATGCAGGTTTTGATGTCGCCGGTCTCCGACTTTGGGCGGTTTACACGCCCTCTGCCATTGGCGGCGCCCTATCGACCGATAGGCGCCGCCGCTGGACCATCCTGCAAGACGTATCCGCTGCATCGCTGGTGATGCAGCAATGGACGCTCAACGGCTAAGAGCTGACTTCCGCAAGGTCGCCGCTTCCCGGATGGTGCGAAGAGGCGAGCAGCTCGAATGCTATTCCTTGTAGTAATAAGCGTTGTTGTAAATGAACGCCAAATGCCCTGCTGGAGCTTTCATCACATAGCAGTTCGCCGAGTCATAGGATCCATCCTTGCATTGGAACGGCGGCGTGAAATACCAGTTGTTCTGGTACTCGAAGGCATGCGTTGTCCAAGGCGCTGCCTTGATCAAGCAATTGGCGGTATCGAATGTAGACCCGGCAGGGCACGTATTCCCCGGTCCCGGCGGCACGTAGAACGCGTCGTTGTACAGGAATCCTCCCGCCGGTTTGGGCATGAAGTAGCAGTTGGCCGTGTCCCACGTTCCGGTCCCCAGCAAGCACATCTGTAACTTGTCCGCCGTCACGTAGTAGCCGTTGTTCCAGATGAACGGCGTCGCGCCCGCTACGACCGCCTTGATGTAACAGTTCGCGCCGTCCCAAGTCGCATTCACGGGACTTCCGTTCCATGACACCGCCTTGGGAAGGCAGTGAGGCGGCGGAGGCGGCGCGTTCTTCACTTTCACAATCGAAATATCCGTATTCCTGTCGCCCCAGATGATCTGGCTCGCCAGCGAACCCATATTGGTGTACGCGAGATCGAAATAATTCTCGTTACTGTCGTCTTCGTCGTCGGTGTGCAGATGACCATTCGCCAGTCCGACGCCCGGCAGATTGGCCGCGAATACACCGTACTCTAGCCCCAGGTCGGGGAACGGAGAAGGCGAGCTTGCCTGTGGTGGGAACAGGCAGAAATACAATTGGGTGGCAGTGACGCCGTAAAATGACGACGTGTTGGGAGCGATATTCCCCGACGCGCCATTTTGGTTGTAGTTGTCCTCATTGTCGAAATAGCGGCTGAACGAAAACGATCCCAGAGGACATTGCGGGGACAGTTTCAACACTGCGTAGGGCGCCACCGACGGCCCGAATTTGCTCCCGTCGACGCGGCAAAACACGAACCTCGTGTTGTTGTCCGAAACGATCGCACCGATCCACCCCGACCGGCTGTTTGCGTTTTGATGATCTTCGTCGTCCATGTAGATCATGATGAGTTCAGAACCGGGCGGACACCACCCGGAGCCGGGGATGACTCCGACGTCATAGGCCCCCTCTGTCACCGGCACCGCCCCGCGCCTCATTTTGATCTGTGCGCTGGTCTCTTCCTTTGGGCCCTGACGCGGGGCAGTTTCCTCGGCCTTCGGCCGTTGAGGCAGCATCGGCACCGGTGCAATTGCCGGACTCTGCTGGGCCGGAGGGCTCGCCGCCGGCACGGGCTCGGGTGCCGGCTTTTGCTGAGCCAGGGCAGTGTGACCGGCCCCCAATGCGATGAGTATCAGACCGAGTGTCGCGAATTTTGCACTGGCGTGCACGAGAGTCTTTGAACGCATAATGTCTCTCCAAAATGAATGTTTAGGTGCACAATGATTGACTCTATATCACAAGTTGTGAACGCCGGTTACCGGCTGCGACAATGGGCCACGGCGTTTCCCGGCAGAGGACCGTCACCAGCCTGCGATGGCCGCCATGGATCGCTACATTCTTCGTGACAGCACAAGTATTTACGGCGTCTGGACGTGACCGCGCGCGCAATTAGATATCAACGGATGCCCGAAGCCCTTGAAGGACCGCCGCTATGACGACGACAGAGCCGACACGCCCGCTTCATCCCCATCGCGTGGTGATCGTCGGCGCCGGCTTCGGCGGTCTTGAGACCACCCATCGGCTTGCCGGTGCCGGCGTAGAGATCACGCTGATCGACCGCCGCAACCATCATCTATTTCAGCCGCTGCTCTATCAGGTCGCGACCGCCTCGCTCGCGACATCAGAGATCGCCTGGCCGATCCGCTATCTCTTGCGCGACAGGAGCGACGTGACGACGCTGTTCGCCAACGCCAGCGGCGTCGATGCCGCCGGCAAGCGCGTGTTGCTCGAAGACGGCGGCAGCATTCCTTACGACACGCTGGTGCTCGCGACCGGCGCGCGCCATGCCTATTTCGGCCATGACGAATGGGAGCCGTTCGCGCCGGGACTGAAGACGCTGGAGGACGCCACCACCTTGCGGCGGCGCATCCTGGTCGCGTTCGAGCGCGCCGAGCGCGAGACCGATCCGCAAAAGCGCGACGCGCTGCTCACCTTCGTGATCATCGGCGCCGGTCCGACCGGCGTCGAGATGGCCGGCACCATCGCCGACCTTGCCAAGGACACGCTGCCGAAGGACTTCCGCCACATCGATACGCGCAAGGCGCGCGTGGTGCTGATCGAGGCAGGAAACCGCGTGCTCGCAGGCTTTCCCGACGATCTCTCGGCTTACGCGCTGGCGTCGCTGCAAGGCCTCGGCGTCGAGGTGATGTTCGGCGCGCCCGTCACCGACTGCTCGGCCGACGGCGTGGTCTATGGCGACAACAAGCTGCAAGCGCGCACCATCATCTGGGCGGCGGGCGTGCGCGCTTCGCGCGCGGCCGAATGGCTGAATGCGCCGGCCGACCGCGCGTTTCGTTTGAAGGTCGAACCGGATCTCACCGTGCCCGGCCATCCCGACATCTTCGCCGTCGGCGACACCACTGTCATCGCGGGACCTGACGGCAATCCGGTGCCGGGCATCGCGCCAGCCGCGAAGCAGCAGGGACGCTATGTGGCTGATCTGATCAGGGCGCGGCTTCAGGGGCGCACACTACCGCCATTCCATTACAAGCACGCCGGAAGCCTCGCGCAGATCGGCAAGCGGCTGGCGGTGATTGACTTCGGCCGCATCAAGCTGCGCGGCGCGCTCGCGTGGTGGATCTGGGGCATCGCCCACATCTATTTCCTGATCGGGCTACGCAACCGCCTCAGCGTCGCGATGAGCTGGCTGTGGATTCATGCCCGCGACCAACGCGCCGCGCGGCTGATCACGCAGGGCAGCAGCAAGGTCGCGAGCTAGCGCATGATCCGGAAAAGTGTGTAGCGGTTTTCCGAGAAGATCATGCGCCAACAAGAAACTGTCTAGAATTTGGGCAGCGATGGCGAAGAGCGCGGCGCATAGACGCTGGAGAAGCCACCCAAATAATTGAGAGGATGAGACTATTCCGGCCTGTCCGGTTCTGCCGCCTTTGTACACAATGGCATACCGCTTGCTTCGATGAGGATGGAGCGGAAGCAGGGATTGGGAGTTTGGCGTGACTGAAACGGTTGCCGCGATCGTCGCCGCGCATCGCGCTGCGGCCACCTCGCCTGCGGACACCGTGGCGCGCAGTTTTGCGCGCATCCGCAGCTACAACGATCCGGCCGTGTTCATCAGCCTGCGCGAGGAAAAGGACGCGATCGCCGAGGCCGAGAGCCTCGCCGCGAAGGACGCGAACGCGCTGCCGCTGTTCGGCGTGCCCGTTGCCGTGAAGGACAATATTGACGTCAAGGGACTTCCGACCACCGCGGCCTGCCCCGCGTTCTCCTATTCTCCGTCACATGATGCGACCGCGGTGGCGCGGCTGCGCGCGGCCGGCGCCATCGTGATCGGCAAGACCAATCTCGACCAGTTCGCAACCGGTCTCGTCGGCGTGCGCTCGCCCTATGGCATCCCCGTCAATCCGATGCGCGACGATCTCATCCCCGGCGGATCGAGTTCGGGATCGGCGGTCGCGGTCGCAGCCGGCCTGGTGCCGCTTGCGCTCGGCACCGACACCGCGGGAAGCGGCCGCGTGCCGGCGATGCTCAACAACATCGTCGGGCTGAAGCCCTCTCTCGGCATGGTCTCGACCGCGGGCGTGGTGCCGGCCTGCCGCACACTCGATTGCGTCTCGGTGTTCTCGCTCACCGTCGACGACGCCGTCACCGCGCTTGCCGCGATGGCCGGCCCCGATCTTGCCGATCCGTTTTCGCGTGATCGGCCGCTGCACGATCTCACGCCGTTCCCGGCGAAGGTTCGGCTTGGTGTGCCGCGCCAAGGCCAGCTGATCTTTTTCGGCGATCGCGCCTCGGAAACAGCTTACGGCGAGGCGCTGAAACGCTGGAAGGCGCTCGGCGCCGAGCTGGTCGAGTTCGACATGGAGCCGTTCTACGAGACCGCGCGCCTGCTCTATGAGGGGCCGTGGGTCGCGGAGCGTTATCTCGTGATCCGCAATTTGCTGGCGTCCTCGCCCGACGCGATTCATCCCGTGACGCGCGAGATCACCGCGGCCGGCAGCCGGCTCACCGCGGCCGAGACTTTCTCGGCGCTGTATCGCCTGCAGGGCCTGCGCAAGATCGCCGAGCGCGCCTTCGCCAATATGGATGCGATCGTGCTGCCGACCGCGCCGACAGCCTACTCGACGGCGCAGGTGCTGGCCAATCCGATCGAGCTCAACAGCCGGCTCGGCACCTACACCAATTTCGTCAACCTGCTCGATCTCTGCGGGCTGGCGTTGCCGGCCGCCATCCGAGCCGACGACATTCCTTTCGGCATCACGCTCCTTGCGCCCGCCGGCAGCGATGCGCTGCTCGCCAGCATCGGACGCGTCTTCCACGCCGATACTAAATTGAAGGTCGGCGCCAAGGGATTGACGCAGCCGCCGCTGGCACCGTTGCGCGCGAGCGGGGGCGAAGACCTCGCCATCGCCGTGGTCGGCGCGCATCTCTCGGGCATGGCGCTGAACGCCGAATTGAAGGCGCTCGGCGGACGGCTGCTGGAGGCCACCGTCACAGCGCCGGACTATCAGCTCTACGCGATTGCGACCACGCCACCGAAGCCCGGGATGCTGCGTGTTGAGACGGGCAAAGGAGCAGCAATCGAACTGGAAGTGTGGGCGCTGTCGGCAGCTAGCTTCGGGCAATTCGTCGCGGCGATTCCGCCGCCGCTCTCGATCGGCACGATCAAGCTAGCCGACGGCCGCGACGTAAAGGGATTCCTGGTCGAGGCCGCAGCCGCCCTCGGCGCGCGCGACATCTCCGCGTTCGGAGGTTGGCGCGCGTATATGAAGGAGATGCAGCGGGCGGCGGAGTAACGCGAGGCGAATGGCGAGTAGCGAATAGAGAGTGGCGAAGGAATTCTCATTCGTTATTCGCTACTCGCTATTCGCCCGCTCACACCGACACCGCGTAGACCTCGTACTCATCGCGCACCAGCTCGATATGCGCGCGCATCGCGGCCGCCGCACCCGCCTTGTCGCCGCGCATGATCGCCACCACGACGCGGTCGTGCTCGGCGTGTGACTTGGCGAGCCGGCCGAGATTGCGGAACTGGGCGCGGCGGAACGGCTGCACGCGCACCCGCGTCGCCAAGGTCATTTCGGCGATATAGGCGTTCTGCGACCCCGCATAGATCGTGTTGTGGAAGCGCTCGTTGACCTCGTGGAAGCGGTCGGGGTTGCCGGCGTAGCTCAGCACGCGCAACTCCTCATGTACGGCTTCCAGCTTGTGACGTTCGAGCGGCGTCATTCGCTCGGCGGCGAGCCCGGCGCACAGCGCCTCCAGCTCGGCCATCGCTTCGAACATGCCGGCCAGGCGATCGAGGCTCGGCTGCGCCACCACGGCGCCGCGATGCGGGCGCGCGTCGACCAGGCCTGAGGCGACCAGCTGACGCAGCGCCTCGCGCACCGGGGTGCGCGACACGGAAAATCGCCGCGCGATGTCGGTCTCGTCGAGGGAGGCGCCCGGCGGCAGCGCGCCGCGCACGATCTCGTCGGCGAGTTGCAGCCGCAACTCCTCGGCGCGCGTGATCTTGACGACTTGCGGCGGCGCACGGTCGATGCGCCGGACCACGGCGTCGGCGGGCGGTTGCGGCGTTTTGGCGGGGAGATCGTCGAGGCTCATGCTATCCCCTTCGGCTCGTCGATGATGCTGACATGCGCGGCGACGATCCGCCATCCCTCGGCAAAACGCACCCAGGTCTGCATTTGCCGTCCGACCTTGCCGCGCAAAGTCTCGCGATAGAACAGCGTCGAGGCTACCGCCGTGTCGCGGCCATATGTGGTGATCAGTGTGCGCGCGGTGGTGCGGCCCAGCCCGATTGGCGAGCGCGCCGCACGAAAGGAGGCGATCTCGCTGTAACCGTATAAATTCTCGCCGATGCCATAACGCAGCGTGCGCGCATCTCTGTGGAAGAGCTCGTCGAGCACGCCGACGTCGTTCGACACCAACGCCTTTTCATAGCGCTGGAATTGCGCGGTCACCTCGGCCAACACATCGGGGAGATCGATCTCCATCACAACCCCCTCGGCGGCGGTGCCGATACTGCGCCCATCCGTTCCAGCGCGTAGGCCACGCGCAGCGCGATGTCTTCGCGCCAGGGCGGAGCGATGATCTGCACGCCGATCGGCATCGGCTGCAGCGGCACGGGCACTGCGACCACAGGCAAGCCGATGAAGGAAATCGGCTGGGTGTGAAGGCCGATATTGGCACGCACGGGAAGCTCGACGCCGTCGAGCGTGAAGTTGACCTGGCCAAGCTTCGGCGCGACGCAGGGCGTGGCCGGCGCGATCAGCACGTCGACGGATTTGAAGATGTCCAGCAATTGCGCGCGATACCAGCGGCGAAACTTTTGGGCGCGGTCGACCAGCACAGACGGCACCATCGCGCCGGCGATCAAGCGGTCGCGCACCGCGGGATCGAAATCGTTGGGGCGCTTGCGCAACCGGTCGAGATGCAGCGAGGCGCCTTCGGTGGTGGTGATGACATAGGCGGCGGCGCGGGCGCGCGCGGCCTCGGGAATGTCGACCGTGCGCGTGACGCCCAACGCCTTTGCGACATGGGCGACGGCCTCGACTGCTTCCGGGAAAAGGTTTTTCTGGAAATAGCCGCCCGCGAGCGCGATCCGCAAACTCCCGATATTCTCGGCCAGCACCGGCGCAACGGGCTCCGGCGGCCGCGCGGTGCAGGCGGCATCGTCCGCGTCAGGTCCCTGCATCGCGTCATAGGCCAGCGCGAGGTCGCGGACGCTGCGCGCAAAGGGGCCGAGATGATCGAGACTCGCGACGAACGGGAATGAGCGTGCCCGCGACAGGCGGCCATAGGTCGGCTTCAGGCCGAAAATGCCGCAGAACGACGACGGCACTCTTATTGATCCGTTCGTGTCAGATCCCAGCGCGATCGGCACCAGCGCGCCGCCCACTGCGCTGCCCGAGCCGCCGGATGAGCCGCCGGTCATCCGCGACGGATCGTGCGGATTGCGCGAGGGACCGTCATGCACGTTCTCGCCGGTGAAATCATAGGCGTATTCGCCCATGTTGAGCGCGCCGACCAGCACGGCGCCGGCCGCCTCCAGCCGCTCGATCAGGGTGGCGTCGCGCGCGGCGGGCTTGAGGTCGCGATTGATCTTCGAGCCGGCGCGGGTGCTGAGCCCTTTGACGTCGAACAGATTCTTCACCGCGAACGGCACGCCTGCAAGCGGTCCGGGATTCTTGCCCGCCGCGATCGCGGCATCGAGCGCACGCGCCTTCGCCCGCGCGCGCTCGGCGGTGACGTCGGTGAAGGAATTGAGAGTGCCGTCATGCTGCGCGATGCGCGCCAGCGCGTCCTCGGTCGCTTGTAGCGCCGAGAGTTTTTGGGAGGTAACGGCCTTGGCGATGTCGGAGGCCGACGGTGTTGCGGCGCTCATGGCGAGATCAGGCGACAAAGACACTGGCCGGCTCGGTCTCATCGGGCAACGGAAACTCGTCGACAAGTTTTGCAAGCCTCAGCGACACTTCCAGGTTCGCCCGCACCGCGGGCCACCAGGCATCCTCGATCGGCAACGCCAGCGCTTTCGCGACGGCGGCGATGTGGTCGTCGATGCTTCCTTCGGCCATTTCTCTCCCGCTTCTCTTTTTGTCAGACCGGCAACGGCGGATGTGGGATCGCCGTCAACAGTTCCTTTGTATAGGCATCCTGCGGATTGCCGAGCACCGCCTCGGATGAACCCTGCTCCACGATTCGCCCCGTCCGCATCACAATGACACGATCGCACAGCAGGCGCACCACATTCAAATCATGGGAGACGAACAGATAGCTCATGCCGAGCTTGTGCTTGAGGTCCTGCAGCAGGTTCAGCACCACTGCCTGCACGGAGACGTCGAGCGCCGCGGTCGGCTCGTCCAGGATCACGAGCTTCGGATGCAGCGCAATCGCCCGCGCAATGCCGACGCGGGCCTTCTGCCCGCCGGAGAGCTGATGCGGAAAGCGATCGAGCAGATTGATGGGCAGGCCGACCATGCCGGCCAGCTCCTCGCAGCGCGCGCGCACCGCGTCGCGTCCCCTGACGTCGCCGAGTTGCAGGATCGGATCGGCGATGGCGCGCACCGCGGTGAAGCGCGGGTTGAGGCTGTCGGTCGGATCCTGGAACACCATCTGGATGTGGCTGCGCAGCGGCAGCCGCGCAAAGGCCTGCGGCATGATGGCGCCGATCTCCTCGCCGTCGAAGGCGATGCGGCCCGAGGTCTGGTCGAGCAGGCGCATCACCATCATCGACGTCGTCGACTTGCCGCAGCCGGATTCGCCGACCAGACCGACGCTCTCGCTTTTGCCCACCGAGAAGCTGATGCCGTCGACGGCGCGGAACATCTCCTGCTCGACCGGCGGCTTGCGGCCGAACAGCTTGCCGAGCATGGCGGTCGCACCCTGGCGCGGATATTCCTTCACCAGCTTTTCGACAAGGAGCAGCGGTTTTGCAGATTCGCTCTTCTCCCTCTCCCCGCCTGCGGGAAGAGGGCCGGGGTGAGGGGGAGTCTCCACAAACGCGATGCTTGGAGAACCCCCCTCACCCGGATCCCGCACGCGGGGAGAGGTGGAAGACAGAGCCGCAGCCTCTTCCTCCGGCAAAAGGTCCCGCAAGGACACGCCGACCCGCGGCGTGGCACGCATCAATTTCCGCGTATAGGGATGCTCGGGCCTGGCAAAGATGTCCGCCGACTTCGCGGTCTCGACCACCCTGCCCTTTTCCATCACCACCACGCGGTCGCAATAGGCGGCGGCGAGCCCCAGATCGTGCGTGATCAGGATGGTCGACATGCCGCGCTTCCTGGTCAGCTCGACGATCAAATCCATCACGGCCTTCTGCGTGGTGACGTCGAGGCCAGTGGTCGGCTCGTCCGCGATCAGGAGCTGCGGATTGCAGGCGAGAGCCAGCGCGATCACCACGCGCTGGCACATGCCGCCTGACAGCTCGAACGGATAGGCGTGATAACGTTCGCGCGGGCGCGCGATCCTGACCTGCTCCAGCGCCTCGATCGCCTTCTCGCCGCGCTCGCCGACCTGGGCCTGCTGCACATGCTGGCGCAGCACGTCCTCGATCTGGTCACCAACCTTGCGGATCGGATTGAGCGCGGCGCGCGGGTTCTGGAAGATCATCGAGATTTCACGGCCGCGCAGGTCGCGCATCTCGTTCTCGCTCGCGCCTCTGACGTCGATGCCGGAGAACGTCACCGAGCCCTCGGCGATCTTGCCAGCGCGGTCGAGAATGCGCATCACGGCATAGGATGTCACCGACTTGCCGGAGCCGGACTCGCCGACGATGCCGAGCGTCTCGCCCTTGGCGACGGAGATATCGACATGCTGCACCGCCTTGACGATGCCGCGGCGGGTGGTGAACTCCACCGTGAGATCGTGCACGTCGAGCAGCGGCTGGGAGGTCATGAGCGCCTCCACTTGCGCGCTGCGCTCCCTCGCCCAGTTCTTACGGGGAGAGGGTTGGGGTGAGGGGCATCGACCAGCGAATATAGCAGGTAGAGGAATTCGCGGAGACTCCCCCTCACCTGGCGCTGCGCCATAGCCGAAGCTTCGCTTCGGCGTTCTTCAAAAGACGGCCGCCATAGGCGGCCTGATGCCTCTCCCCGCATGCGGGGAGAGGTGAAGAAAGAGCGAGTGCACTGCGCGGTCATCTCACGTCCTCCGCTGCGGATCGACGATGTCGCGCAGGCCGTCGCCGAGCAGATTGAAGCAGAACACCGCGATCATCAGCGCCAGTCCTGGAAACAACGCGATCCACCATTCGCCGGACACCATGAAGCCCGCGCCTTCGGCAACCATGATGCCCCATTCGGCGGTCGGCGGCCGGACGCCGAGGCCGATGAAGGACAGGCCCGCGGCATTGAGGATCGCGTAACCCATGGTCAGCGACATCTGCACGATCATGATCGGCATGATGTTGGGCAGGATATGGCCTAGCAGAATGCGGAACTCGCCATTGCCCGACAGCCGCGCCGCCATCACGAAGCCCGCGTTGCGACGGACATTGGCTTCGGCGCGGGCGACGCGGGCATAAAGCGGGAAGTTCACGATCGCGGTGGCAAGGATGATGTTCTGCACGGTGTTGCCGAGCGCCGCGACGATGCCCATTGCGAGCACGAACAGCGGAAACGCCATGATGGTGTCGGCGATGCGGCCGACGATGCGGTCGGTCCAGCCGCCGAAGTAACCGGCGGCGATGCCGGCAAGCCCGCCCATCAGGAACACCAGCACCACCGAGGCGACCGCGATGAACGTATCGAGCCGGGTCGCGACCACGACGCGGCTGAAAATGTCGCGGCCGAGCTGGTCGGTGCCGAACCAGTGCAGCCGCGACGGCGGCTTCAGCGCGACAGCGGTGTCGGACGCGAGGGGATCGTAGGGCACCACATAGGGCCCGATCAGCGCCGCCAGCACGATGACCATCAGTAACCCGAAGGCAAATGCCGTGACGCGATTCTCGCCGAGCACATAGCGGGTGTGCTCGAACATGGCCGTGATACCCGAGCTCGGACGCGCGGGCGCCACGGGTTCGACAGTGGGGGCAACCGTACTCATCCTTCCAACCTCACACGGGGATCGATGACGCCGTAGAGAATGTCGATCAAGAGATTGAGCAGCACGTACATGACCGCCATGGTCAGCACGAAGCCCTGCACCGGCGCGAAGTCCGAGGAGATCAGCGCCTCCACCGCATAGGAGCCGATGCCGGGCCAGGCGAACACTTTCTCGACCAGCACATTGGCACCGAGCAGGAAGGAGAACACCATCGACAGCGTGGTGATGACCGGCAGCATGGCGTTGCGGAAGGCGTAGGTGACGATCACGGTCGATGGCGACAATCCGCTGGCGCGTGCGGTGCGGACGAAGTCGGAAGCCAGCACCGACAGCATCGAGGCGCGGGTCATGCGCGCGATCGGCGCCAGCGAGAAGATCGCAAGCGTCGCCGCCGGCAGGATCAGCTGGCTCAGCGCCGAGCGGAACGCCTCGAAGTCGCGCGCGATCAAGGTATCGATCAGGTAGAAGCCGGTCACGGTCGGCGGCGCGCTGTAGAACACGTCGAGACGGCCGAGCGGCGCCGGCGACCAGCCGAGCAGGAAGTAGAAGACATAGACCAGCACCAGCCCGGTGAAGAACACCGGCAGCGAGACACCGGCCGTGGTGGTGATGCGACAGAGATGATCGACCCAGCTTCCGGGCCTTGTCGCCGCAAGCACCCCAAGCGGCAGCGCGATCGCAATCGAGATGAACAGACCAATCAGCGTCAGCTCGGCGGAGGCCGGCAGGCGGTTGCGGATTTCGGCCGCGACCGGCTGGCCCGTGGTCAGCGAATTGCCGAGATCGCCATGGGCGAGATCATTGCTGTAGCGGGCGAACTGCTCGATCAGCGGCTTGTCGAAGCCGAGCTTCTTCCGGATCTGCTCGATCGCTTCCTTGGTCGCCGCGGGGCCTGCGAAATAGGCCGCGGGATCGCCGGGCAGCGCGCGCGTCAGCAGGAAGGTGACGATCACGACCCCGATCAGGCTCGGGATCGCAAACATCAGCCGCTTGCCGATCAGGCTCAGCATGGCTCGCTCCTTCCGCGCGAAGCTTGCTCCGCTGCGCTCCCCTCCCCCTTGCGGGGAGGGGCCGGGGGTGGGGGTGACCACAAGCACCGGAGTTTGTGGCTACCCCCCTCCCTGACCCTCCCCCGCAAGGGGGGAGGGAACGAGAGAGCGGAGATCGTCTCAAATGAGCGTGTCTCGCGCGCACGCATTGTCAGTCACGCCTTCACCAGCGCGCGATAGTCGAGCCGGCGGTGGAACCAGTACTGATAACCCGAGATGTTCTTCTGCATCGCGACGTTGACGAAGGGCTGATACAGCGGAATGCGCGGGATGTCGGAGAAGGCGAGATCGACAAAACCCTTGACGTCGGTGTCATACGCCGCCTTGTCGCCGCTCGCCGCCGCCGTGCGCGCGCCGTCGATGAGCTTGTCCATCTCCGGCGACTTGTAGCTCATGGTGTTGAAGATCGAATTGTTGCCGTGATAGCACCAGTAGAAGAAGTACTCGGGGTAATCGAGCCAGCCGGAGAACACGTTGGCGTAGAGCGGCAGCACCTTCTTGGTCAGCTCGGTGCGCCAGTTCGAGCCGGGTATCTTGTTGATCGTGGTCTTGATGCCGATCTGCGCGAGGCTCTCCTGCACCAGCACGCAGAGCGGCTCGTTGACCTGCGCGAAGTTGAGGTCGAAGGACAGCGTGGTCTCGATGCCGTTGGGTGCGGCTTCCGCCATCAGCGCCCTCGCCTTCTCCATATCGGTGTTGTATTTGTGCGGTTGCGGCCAGGCCACCTCGGTCGGCTTGTCGGCGGCAGCGCCAAACATCGGGTTGGCGAGCCCGAACATCACCGCGTCCATGATCTTCTGGTAGGGCAGCGCATAGGCCACGGCCTGCCGCACCTTGATGTTATCGAACGGCGGCTGGGTGACGTTCATGCCGATATACTGGATGCCGTTGGAGAACGGCAGCGAGACGACATCGAGCTTTTTCTCCGCCTTCATCTCCTGGAAGTCCTTGTTCGGCAGCTCATAGGAGATGTCGGCGTCGCCACGCTCCAGGAGCGCGCGGCGGTTGCCGGCCTGCGGTACCATGCGCCAGATCACGCGCTTGATCTTCGGCATCGGGCCGCCGGCCCAATCGTCGTTGCGCTCCATCACCACTTCGGTGCCGGCGGTCCATTTCGCCACCTTGTAGGCGCCGGAGCCCGCGGTCTGCTGCTTGGTGTACTCGAGGCCCCAGGGATCCTTCTCGCTCGCGTTCTTCTTCACCAGTTCCGAGTTGACGACGCAGGGCACGATGACCGCGAGATCGGGAATGGTCAGCCGGTCCTTCTTCATGAAGTCGACGCGCACGGTGTTGTCATCGACGACGACGAACTGCTCCGGCTTGGTCAGCGAACCCGCGCTCATCTGGAAGGTCGGGAAGCCGCCGACAGAGACGGCGCGGTCGAGCGACCACTTGACGTCCTTGGCCGTGACCGGCGCGCCGTCGTGGAATTTGGCGTTCTTCTTCAGCTTGAACGTCACCGACATGTCGGAGATATTCATGTCCTCGGCGAGCTCGCCCTTGAACTTGTCGCGGTCGTAATAGGGCACGCCGCCCGGACCGCTCTTCATCTCGTGGCTGATCAGCCGGTCGTAGCAATTCCACGACACCTCATAGCCGGGCACGTTGGTGCCGACGCCGTGAATGTCGAGATTGTTCGGGCCGCCTTCGCTGACGATCAAGAGCGTTTCGGAGCGGGCATCGGCCTTGGCCGGCGACCAGATCGCGGGCGCGGCGGGCGCGAGCGCGCCGACCGCGAGACCGGAGACGGATTTGAGGAAATCGCGGCGCTTCATGCGGGCTCCAACACAACGGGGGTTTTGGAGCTGGTGTCGCAAGGTTCGTGCCAAGCGTTAATGAAACCCTAATGGCATATTAAATCATTGAACGCGCAGCGAAAAATTTGGGTCGGCCGCACCGCTCTCCTGGCTACGGCATTGCATACAAAGCGGCAGGTTTGCCTGTTTGCAGTGCAATTTCCTTGGGCGCGGGCGGCGCGCCAACGCTCATCATTTATGAGCGAGCAGAGTGTGTTACCGATCCGGGCTGGCGCGCTCGAACTGGCGCAAGAGCCGGTTGCCGCGCTCGACCGCGGAATCCATTGCGGCCTGCGCCGATTTTTTGCCGGCAAAAGCCTGCTCCAGCTCGTCGTCGATCACGTCGCGGATCAGCACGAAAGAGCCGAGCCGCAAGCCCTTCGAATTCTCGGTCGGCGGTTTCAGCGTGATCTGCTCGATCGAGATGTCGGCGCCGGGATTGCGGTCATAGAAACCCTGCTTGCGCGTCAGCTCGAAAGCGGCGCGCGTGATCGGCAGATAGCCGGTGTTCTGGTGCCAGGCGGCCTGCACCTCCGGCTTCGACAGGAACGAGAAGAATTTCGCCACGCCCTTGTATTCCTCGCGCGGCCGGTCGCGCAGCACCCACAACGTCGCGCCGCCGATGATGGTGTTCTGCGGCGCGCCCGCCACGTCGGGCCAATACGGCATCATGCCGTAGCCGACTTCGAATTTCGAATTGGCCTTGATGTCGGCACGCGTCGCCGACGAGCCGATGAAGATGCCGCATTCGCCGTTCTGGAAACGCGGCTCGGCCGATTGCGCGCGCCCCGAGTAGTCGAACACCTTGGTGATCTGCCATTCCGCAAGCTGCGCGACATGGCGCACCACCACCGAATTGTTGAAATCGAGCACTGCATCCAGTCCGCCGAAGCCGTTCGCCCGCGTCGCAAGCGGCAGATTGTGGAACGCCGACAGATTCTCGACATTGATCCAGGACGGCCACGACGTCGTGAAGCCGCAGACCACGCCGCGATCGCGCAGCTTCTTGGCGGCAGCTCCCAACTCCGGCCAGGTTCTCGGCGCGACATTGGGATCGAACCCTGCGTCGCGGAACATGGTCCTGTTGTAATAGAGGATCGGGGTCGAGGCGTTGAACGGGAACGACAGCAGATTGCCGTGCGTGTCAGCGTAATAGCCCGACACCGCCGGCAGATAGGCCTCCGGTGAGAACGGCTCGTGCTCGTCCCTCATCAATTCGTAGACGGGATAGATCGCGCCCTTGGCCGCGGTCATGGTCGCGGTCGCGATCTCGTTCACCTGCACGACCGCCGGTTGGCTGCGAGAACGAAACGCGAAGATCGCCGCGGTGACGGTCTCGGTGTAATTGCCCTTGTAGGTCGGCACGATCCGGTAGTCGGACTGCGAGGCGTTGAAATCGGCGGCGAGCTTCTCCAGCTGCTTGCCGAGCTGGCCCGACATCGCGTGCCACCACTGAATGTCGGTGGCCGCAAGAACCGGGCTTGCGAAAATCATCGCGGTGGTTAACGCCGCGAATTGCAGGACTCTCGGTACGGATTTCACCCTGGAACCATTCGATTTACCTCGAAGAGCGAGGTCAGTCATTGGAGTCTGCGCTTCCGAATCCCGCGATCCCATATTTATTCCATATAAACTCGGGGCGTCGACCCCGCCATTGACGATCATTCCGCAGTCGGCACAATAGCGTTCTCGCCCGCCTCTGCCAAAAAACCGTTGAACCTTTTCCACCGGCTGCAGACACCATCAGTAAGGGGAAGACGTTGCCTGTGTACCGCGCCGACCTTCCGCGGACCTTGACCCTCGTTGTTGCGCTGTTGCTGACGGTGGCGCCGACGAGCGTTTTTGCGCGCGAATTTCGCGTGGCCGATACCCAGAATGAAGACTATCCAACCGTCCAGGCGCTGCGCTTCATGGGTCGCCTGGTTGCGGAACGCAGCGGCGGGCGGCTGCAAATCCGGGTTTTTCATTCGCGCCAGCTTGGCGAGGAAAAGGAGACGATCGAGCAGACCCGCGCCGGCGCGATCGATCTCAATCGCACCAATGTGGCGCTGATCGGGAACTTCGCGCCGGCGATGAATGTGCTGGCAATGCCATTCCTGTTCCGCTCGATCGAGCATATGCAGAAGGTGCTGGACGGCCCGATCGGCAGCGAGATCCTGGGCAGCTTCGAGCCGTTCGGATTCGTCGGTCTGGCCTTCTACGATTCCGGGGCGCGATCGATCTACAACAGCGTGCGCCCGGTGCGTTCGCTGGCCGACCTCAAGGGACTTCGTATTCGCGTGCAGCAATCGGAACAGATGTCGGCCATGATCAAGGCTCTCGGCGCCGAACCGGTCGAGCTGCCCTACGGTCAGGTACTCACAGGTCTTGCCACAAAGCTGATCGACGGCGCGGAGAACAACTGGCCGTCGTTCGTCACCACCGATCACTACAAGTTCGCCGGCTACTACACCCTGACCGAGCACACCATGAGCCCGGAAGTGCTCGTGATGTCGCAGAAGGCATGGGCGAGCTTGCCGCCGGAGGATCAAAGGATTTTTCGTGAGAGCGCGCTGCGCTCCAGCCAGTTCATGCGCGAGAAATGGCGCGATCTCGAGGATCAATCGCGGGCGCGCGCCGAAGCCGCCGGCGTCATGATCGTCAAGGATTTCGACCGCAAGCCGTTCGAGGAAGCGATGGCGACGCTCTATGAGAAGGCGAAGGGCGACCCCGCGTCGGCGCAGCTGATCGACCGTATCCGGAAGGTGGAGTGAGACGGCTTGGCGGCACTCCTGACCAGATCTGTTGCAGACCGGCCGGCGAGTTTTTCGGCGCAATTCCGCGCGCGCATCGTCGGCCTGTTGCGCGCGGTGCCGATCCGCTGGCGCATCCTGTCGATCGCACTGCTCAATTCCGCCGTGGTCGTGGTGCTGGCCGTTTTGATCTGGAACGGCGCCAAGGTGCTGGGCACGGCCTGGGACGACGTGCGGCAGGTGCGCGAGTCCGACAAGATCCTGGCCTTGCTGGAAAGCGAGACCAGCCGGCTGCAGAACCTGATCCACCGCTATATCAACCAGCCGAGCCCGGACCTGTTTGCGGAAATCCTGCTGCTGCGCGAGGCGGTGCTGGGCACCCTGACCACCCGCGCCTCCACCGATCCGATGCTGTCGGGATCTGTGGAGGAGCTCGAGCGCGTCACCGACCGCTTCCTGAACGGCTTCGGCGAGCTGCGCACGCTGCAGGCCTCGATCGCCAGGACCTATGAGGAGCAGGTGCAGGGACCGGCCAAGGACATGGCCGGACTTTACTCCATCATCGAAGGCGCAACCGGGCACCGCGACGCGCTGATCTGGCCCTCGCTCGGCAAATCCCGCGAAGCCTTCACCGCGCTGCTGGTTGCCGCCAACTCCTATTACCTCTCGTTCACGACGGCCTCCGCCGAGGACGCGCGCCGAAACACCGACACCATCGAGAAGACCATCCCGGTGATGAACGATCTCGCCGAGAATGATCTGCAGCGGCTGGCGTTGCATCGCCTGCAGGGACGCACGGCGGCGCTGCGCGAGGGGCTGTCGAAACTCTCGGAACAGCTCAACAGCCGCACCGAGTTGTTGCGCAACACCATCGACGCGACGCAGGCCGAGGAGATCGGCGCGATCGACGAGCTTTCCAAGAAGATGCGCGAGCGCGAGCAAAAGGCGCAGGAGACCTTCGACCGCACGCTGTCGGCTATTTCGCGACGGGTTCTCTCGATCGCCGTGATCTTCCTCGGCATCATCCTGACCGCGGGCGTGCTGATCGCGCTGTCGATCCGCCTGCCGCTGCAGCAGATCATGACCGCGATGCGCGCCATCACCATCGGCGACTACGACCGCGAGGTGCAGGGTACCACGGCGCGCGACGAGGTCGGCGCCATGGCGCGCGCGGTCGAGGTGTTCCGCGAGAACGCCGTCGCCAAGCGCCGCACCGAAGAGGAACTGCGCACCTCGAAGGAAAAGGCCGAGAGCGCGCTGCTCGAACTGAACGCCGCGCAACAGAACCTGATCGACGCCGAACGGCTGGCGGCGCTCGGCGGCCTCGTCGCCGGCGTCGCCCACGAGGTCAACAACCCGATTGGCATCAGTCTCACGGTCGCCTCCTCCTTTGCCCGGCGCACCGAGATGTTCGAGGCGGAGCTGCGCTCCGACGGCGGCCTGCGCCGCTCGCAGCTGGAGGATTTCGTGCGCAGCTCGCGCGATGCCTCGCAGCAGTTGGTCGCCAACCTGCACCGCGCCGGCGAGCTGATCCAGTCGTTCAAGCAGGTCGCGGTCGACCGCTCGCATGCCGAGCGCCGGCAGTTCTCGCTGAGCGAGGCCACCGACCAGATCATCGCAAGCCTGCGGCCGGTGCTGAAGCGCGCGCCGATCGAGCTCACCGTCGACGTGCCCGAGGGCCTGATCATCGACGGCTATCCGGGTTCCTACGGCCAGATCCTGACCAACCTGTTCCTCAACGCCGTCAATCACGCCTTCGTCGACGGGCGCTCGGGCACGATCTCGATTGCGGCGCGGCCGCGCGGCCAGGACGACGTCGAGATCAATTTCGCCGACAACGGCGCCGGAATGACCCCGGACGTGCAGCGGCAGGCCTTCGACCCCTTCTTTACGACGCGCCGCAACGAAGGCGGCACCGGACTCGGCCTCCATATCGTCTATAATCTCGTCACCCAGCAGCTCGGCGGGCGCATGATGCTGGAGTCAAGACTGGGACAAGGCACCACTTTTCGCATTATTATGCCTCGGGTCGCCAAGGGCGCGGCCCCTGAGATTTTGGACGGAAACGCGGAATGGCCGAACAGGACGATGTCCTCCACCTGATCGACGACACCGGGACGGTTCCGGACGAATCGTCCGTGCGCAAATGGAAGATCGCCGTCATCGACGACGATCAGGCCGTGCATGAAGGCACACGCTTTGCGCTGTCCGACTACAGCCTGAACGGCGCGGGTCTGGAAATCCTCTCCGCCTATTCGGCGGTGGAGGGCCGCACCCTGATGCGCGACAACCCGGATATCGCCGCCGTGCTGCTCGACGTCATCATGGAGACCGACGTCGCCGGCCTCGAACTGGTCGAGTACATCCGCAACGAAATCCACAACGAGACCGTCCGCATCATCCTGCGCACCGGCCAGCCCGGCCAGGCGCCGGAGCGGCGCGTCATCGTCCAGTACGACATCAACGACTACAAGGCGAAGACCGAGCTCACCGCCGACAAGCTGTTCACCTCGCTGACCGCGGCGCTGCGCAGCTACCAGCAGCTCGAGCGCATGGTGCAGACCCGGCGCGGGCTCGAGATCATCATCGACGCCGCCTCCACGCTTTATGATTTCCATTCGATGCAGCGGCTCGCCGAAGGCGTGCTGACGCAGTTGGCCTCGCTGCTCAATGTCGATTGCGCCGGCATCCTGGTGCTGCGCGACGACGGCAGCAGCAGGAGAGACGACTTCTCGGTGCTGGCCGGTTCTGGCTGCTACAGCCGTTTCATCGGCAAGGCCGGCTCGAAATCGCTCGATGCCGATCTGCGCACGATGGTGGAAGCCGCCTTCAAGCGCCGCAAGCATGAGTTTGCCGATCACCGCACCGTGCTCTATATCCGCACCGGATCCGGCCGCGAAGTCGTGGTGCTGTTGCAGGCCGAACGGCAATTGTCGGAGACCGATCGCTCGCTGGTGGAAATCTTCGGCAGCCGGCTGTCGATCGCCTTCGACAATGTGATCCTCTATCAGCAGCTCAATGCGGCCAACACCCAGCTCGAGGACCGCGTCGCCCAGCGCACCCGCGCGCTGATGCAGGCCAACCGCCGCCTGTCGGCGCAATGGCTCCGCCTGCAGCGCGCCAACGGCTTCAAGAACGAAATCCTCGGCACCGTCGCCCACGATTTGAAGAATCCGCTGGGCGTCATCCTCGGCCGCACCGAGATGCTGACCGAGCTGATCTCGACCGCTGCTTCCAAGGAAAGCGTCACCGCCCAGATCGAGCACATCCGCGACGCCACCAAGCGGCTGACCTCGATGGTCGATCATCTGATCTCGGACGCGATGGCCGACGCCTTTGATATCACCATCCGCCGCGAGCCGGTCGACGTCGCAGCTCTGGTGAGCGAGGTGGCGGAAGCAAACCAGCCGCTCGCGGTCAACAAGCAGCAGACCATCACGGTGTCGGCGCCGCCGAACATCGCCACCATGTGCGACACCGACCGCATCCGCGAGGCGATCGATAATCTCGTCTCCAACGCGATCAAGTACTCGCCGATCGGCGGCAAGATTTCGGTGGCAGTGTCTCATGAGAACGAAAACACCGTCATTCGCGTCACCGACCAGGGCGCAGGCCTGTCGCCGGAGGATCTGGGCCGGCTGTTCGGCCGCTTCCAGCGTCTCTCGGCCAAACCCACCGCCGGCGAAAGCTCGACCGGCCTCGGGCTGTCCATCGTCAAGCGCATCATCGATATGCATGGCGGCGAGGTGACCGCCACCAGCCCCGGCCCCAACAAGGGTTCGACCTTCACCGTCACCCTGCCCGCAGCCGAATTGTCATGACCCAGAGCCAGCACATCATCATCGTCGATGACGAGGCGCCGGCCCGCGAGATGGTCGGCGACTATCTGAAGATGCACGGCTTCACCGTGACGCTGTGCGACGGCGGCAAGACTCTGCGCAGTGCGATCGAGACCGGCGCGCCACCCGATCTCGTGGTGCTCGACCTCAACATGCCGGAGGAAGACGGGCTCTCGATCATCCGCGACCTGAAGAGCCGCACCAACGTCCCTGTCATCATGCTGACCGCCACCGCCAGCCCGATCGACCGCGTGGTCGGGCTCGAGCTCGGCGCCGACGATTATGTCGCCAAGCCCTGCGAGCTCCGCGAGTTGATGGCGCGCATCCGTTCCGTGCTGCGGCGAAGCACGCCCGCCAAGGCCGCGCCGGCGGCGCCCGAGGCCGCCGGCAAGGCAGGCAAGGAGCAGCTCGTGCGGTTCGGGACAAAGTGGCTCGATCTCGAAGCCCAGGCGCTGCGCGACGACGAGGGCAACGAGCATCCGCTGACCGCCTCCGAGTTCGGCCTGTTGAAAGTGTTCGCCGCCAACCCGAAGCGCGTGCTCTCCCGCGAGCGGCTCCTTGAATTGGCCAACGCCCGCGACAGCGAAGCCTTCGACCGCGCGGTCGACCTGCGCATCATGCGCATCCGCCGCAAGATCGAGCCGGACCCGACAAAACCCGCGGTGATCCGCACCATCCGCGGCGGCGGCTATCTGTTTTCGCCCGCCGGCGACAAGGCGTGACGCAGAGCCAATTTGTCGCGGCCGGAACTTTTGGCCGGCTGAAATGAAGGCATTTTCCGCTCATTGAAAATATTCACAATTTCGCCTCGTATGTTTCGTCGCGCGGCGTCCCACGAAACAATTCTCCCCGTGCACGAAACCATTTTCCTGTTTTCGTGCAGAAGTCCGGAAACCTTGGCTCATTAACACTTTCCCGCAACGAAGCGCCGCACCAAGCGGCGACACGGGAGACTGTCATGCAGAACGTCATCGCCATCAACGCCGCGGCACGCCAGAGCATCATCGCTGCTCAAGCGACGTCGGACGAGATGCTTCTCGAGCGCATCGCCGACGGCGACCGCACGGCGATGCATACGCTCTACTCCCGCCACAACGTACGGGTTTATCGCTTCATCCTGCGCATCGTGCGCGACACCACGATGGCCGAAGATCTCGTCAGCCAGGTCTTCCTCGACGTGTGGCGCACGGCGAGCCAGTTCGAAGGCCGCTCCCAGGTCTCGACCTGGCTGCTGTCGATCGCGCGCTTCAAGGCGCTGACCTCGCTGCGCCAGCGCCGCTTCGAGGACATCGATCAGGAGGAAGTGCGCGAGATCGCCGACGATTCCGACACGCCGGAAACGTCGCTGGACCGCTCCAACACGCGCCAGATCCTGCGCGCCTGCGTGGCCAAGCTGTCGCCGGCCCACCGCGAGATCATCAACCTCGTCTACTATCATGAGAAGTCGGTCGAGGAAGTCGGCCAGATCATCGGCATTCCCCAGAGCACAGTGAAGACCCGCATGTTCTATGCCCGCAAGCAGCTCGCCGACCTCCTCAGGGGCGCCGGCGTGGACAGCCTTGCTGCCTGACCTTTGGCTGAAAACTTAGCTGAATCAATCATTTGGCAGGGCTCCGGGACCTCCCGGGCCCTGCCAAAGCATTTCCGGGCCCTGCCAAAAGATTTCATGCGACGAAACAATTGAAACAATCGGCGAAATCACCCGGAAAAACTCTGCCGCTACAAACAAACCGTCCAATTCGCTCCGTGATCCCCAAGCGGAGCCAGTTAGACCCCAAGTAGACCCAAGACCCGGACGGGATGCCCCCCTTCCGGGTCGCTCTACGTCCGGGGGTCCGTAATCTTTCCAAATCCGCGCTCCGCAGCGCTTTTCCTTGCGACCTAAGTCGCGGATTCCAAACGCCTTCCCCCGCATGCCTTTAACTTGCCATCAAATCACCGCTCAGATGGTTCCCGCGCTTTGGCGAACGGTGCTACAAGCCCCGCGCGCAAGAAGAACAAGGAGAGAGCCGCGATGAAGCTGCGTCACCTGATCCTGATGTTGACCGCCGCGACGAGCCTTTCGCTTTCGGCAACGCCGGGTTTTGCGCAAAGCCAGGATCCCGGCGACCAGCCCGGCCTCGTCGCCGACGATTCCTACGAACTCGATCCGGAATGGCAGAAGCAGATGGTGCTCTATCGCACCACCGAGGCGCCGGGCACGATCATCGTCTCCACCGCCGAGCGCCACCTCTATCTGATCCAGCCCGGCGGCCGCGCGCTGCGCTACGGGATCGGCGTCGGCCGCGACGGCTTCCAGTGGCAAGGGCTCGTGACCATCACCAACAAGAAGGAATGGCCGGACTGGACGCCGCCGCCGGAGATGATCGCGCGCCAGCCCTATCTGCCGCGCTTCATGGCCGGCGGTCCGGGCAATCCGCTCGGCGCCCGCGCCATGTATCTCGGCACCACGGTCTACCGCATCCACGGCACCAACCGCCCCGACACCATCGGCACCAAGGTCTCCTCCGGCTGCTTCCGCCTGGTCAACGCCGATGTCAGCGATCTCTACGCGCGCGTTCCTGTCGGCACCAAGGTGATCATCCGCCAGAAGCCCGAACTGTAGCCCGCCCGCGACTTTCGCCGCCCCGCCCCATCGCTTATTGAGAGAGACACATGTTTCGCACATTCCGAGGCGGCCTGCTGATCGGGCTCGCGGTTGCGGTTCTCGTCGCCATCTGCGCCATCGTCTATGAATTCTACGACACCCGCACGCTGAAGCGCACGGTGCGCCGCGGCGAAGTGTTGTGCGGCGTCAACAAGGGCCTGCCCGGCTTCTCGATCCCCGACGACAAGGGCAACTGGAGCGGCTTCGACGTCGACTTCTGCCGCGCGGTGGCTTCCGCGATCTTTGACGATCCGACCAAGGCGAAGTTCGTGCCCCTCGATGCCAACGAGCGCTTCAAGGAGCTGCAGAGCCGGAAAGTGGACATCCTCTCGCGCAACTCCACCTGGAACATGTCGCGCGAGGAGAACTACGATCTCTACTTCCCGGCAGTCGCCTATTATGACGGCCAGGGCTTCATGATCCCGCGCTCGCGCAACATCGATAGTGCGCTCGACCTCAACGGCAGCAAGGTCTGCGTGCAGGCGGCGACGACGACCGAACTGAACCTCGCCGACTATTTCAAAGCCAACAACATGAAATACGAAGAGGTGAAGTTCCCGCAGCTGGACCAGGTGACGAAGGCCTACGAGGACGGCAAGTGCGACACCTTCACCGCCGATGTCTCCCAGCTCTATGCGCTCAGGCTCAACATGTCGAAGGGCGCGGATCAGGTGATCCTGCCCGACGTCATCTCCAAGGAGCCGCTTGCACCCGTGGTGCGCCAGCGCGACGACGACTGGATGATGATCGTCAAATGGACGCTGTATGCGATGATCAACGCGGAAGAGCTCGGCGTCACCTCCAAGAACATCGATGAGGCCCTGAAGTCGAAGAAGCCCGACGTGATGCGGCTGGTCGGCACCGAGGGCAATTACGGTCCGGACCTCGGGCTGACCAAGGACTGGGCGGTGCGCATCATCAAGCATGTCGGCAATTACGGCGAGGTCTATGAGCGCAACGTCGGCGCCGAGTCACGGCTGCACATTCCGCGCGGGCTGAACCAGCTCTGGAATGCCGGCGGCATCCAGTACGCGCCGCCGATTAGGTGAGATAGCGCGCCACCTCACCTTCGTCATGCCCGGGCTTGAGCCGGGCATCCACGACTTTCTTTCTGTGGCCAAGACGTGGACGGCCGGGACAAGCCCGGCCATGGACGATCGAGTATCGGTCAATGTCAAACAGCCATTCGCATTCCCGCGGCGCGTTTTCGCCCGGGTGATGCGCTTTCGGTGTCCCTCTCGAAACAGAGAGGGCGCAGGGAATGCCGGGCGCTGGCCGCACCCGCAAGCCTCGTGGGCTGAAAAGAAAGGATGCCCACAAGTCGTCAGGTAAGGCCGAACGATCCGGCATTCCCTGCGCAATGGTTTACAGCTTACTTCGCGCTCTCGCCGGAGTACCGGGCTTGTTAGCCTCCGTCGCCCGTGAATTTATCCACGGACTTGATCCCAGCATCGGGGGACCACGACCACGCGACTTGACCGTCCGCATCGGATACGCATCGTCTGCGTACCAATGGCGTCCATCGCATCCCGCCCCACGTGTCGTGACGATTGGCCGAACGTCCCTCGTGCTGGGGCGGGGTGGCATGCTTAAAGCACACTTTCCGATTTACGGAAACAAGAATATTTTTGTGGAGACCGCTTGACAAGACGTTTCTGTAAATCGGCAGGGTGTTTTGCCCGTCGTGTCGCGGCGGCAACACTCCGCCTCTCAGCTGATGTCCATTCGAGGCTACAAGCTGTTTCAGGCCGCCAATTCCTGTTCGGCGTCAATGTTGACGAGAGATTCGGCAAGCTTGGTAAGAGCGGCATCCGTTGCCTCCTCCTCGTCGAGCGTCGCCTGGAGAAGCTTGGCCGCGTCAGCCATTCCAAGTTCTTGGGCCCAGGTCCGCAGAGTGCCGTAGCGCGACATTTCGTAATGTTCGACTGCCTGAGCCGCCGCGAGAAGGCCTGCATCGAGTGCCGGCATTCCCTTGAAGTCTTTCATGATCTCCGCACCTTCTTCGGTGATGCCGTTGATCGCCGCACAGGTTTTTCCCCGTGCCGGCTTGCCTATGATCCTGAACACCTGATCGAGACGCTTTACCTGGCCTTCGGTTTCCCGAAGATGTTTCGTGAACGCCTTCTGCAGTTCCTTCGATTGCGCAGCCTTGGCCATCTTGGGAAGGGTCTTGAGAATCTTGTTCTCGGCAAAATAGATATCCTTGAGCGTCTCGTGAAACAGGTCGCTCAGCAGCATCGGCTTTTTGGCCATATTCAGTTCCAGTCTTGTTTGAGGACGGCTTCGCGTTATCCGCGAAAAAGCAGGATCAGGACGGTATTGATTGGTGAAGTTTGTCCGCGTGCTGGAACAAGAGGCGGGGGAGATCAATGGTTCCGCAGTCGGAGGATATGTTTTGCGCAGTCGACGCTCATTCTGAAAAAAGTTCGTCTGTGCAACTTCTAGTGCAGCGTCTCAGCAGCAGCTTCGTCGATGGCTGCCATCACATCACCGGTAGCGGACTGCTGGACCATATGACCGGCGCCTGCAACGCGGCGCATCTTGCTTTGTCTGACCTCGCCGTGCAGCCGACCGGATTGCTCGTCGATATCGATGAGGCGATCGTTCTCGCCGGCGATGATGATCACGGGCATGGCCAGTTCGCCGTAGGTTTTTGAGGAGACGAGCGCATTGGGAAGCATCAGCGCGGTTTCTGCGGCGCCGGCACGTATCTGGGAAGGACGAACCGCCATTTCCTTGGGAAAGCCGGCGAACTTCTCCGGAACCGGCTGCGGCCCGAACATCTTGCTCAACATAGCAGGCCACATCAGCCTGCCGACGATCGGTGCCATGGTGAAACTGACGATATCGCCGAGCCCCGGTATTGCTGGGCCTGACAGCAGGACGTCCGCGCGGGGCGTCGGGAAATAGTAACCCGACGCGAGCACCAGCGCCTCGACCACGGACGGATGTTTGATTGCCAAAGCGACGGCGACTGACGCGCCCCAGGAATGCCCAAGTACGATCGCTTGCGGAACGTCCAAGCTGGCTAACGCCTTCGCAAACAGATCGGCTTGCGCCTCCGGCGTCCATATCACGTTGCGAGGCCGCAAGCTGTGACCAAACCCGGGGCGGTCGAACACAATCACCCTGTAGTTCCTGGCGGCAAGGTCGATCAAGCCGCTCAACTCGAAATCCTGGATCATGCTGCCGTTGCCGTGAAACAGAACCAGAGGCCGGCCTCTTCCGCGTTCCACGTAATGCAGCCGCACGCCGTCGATCTCGATGAACTTCCCCTTTGGAGGATTATCGCGTTGCGCCTTCCGCGCAAGCTGTCCATTCACGACGGCCGATGCCGCAAGAACACTTGCTGCCACGCCGATTGCAGTCGCCAGAGGGTACTGCCGCAAGATGGAGATGCAGTCTGAAAGAAACGAAGTCGACCGTGTACGCGGGGACGCCATCTGCAGTATCCTTTTTTTGATTTGCACGATGACCCAGTCCGTGAGAAATGTTGCAGCTCATGGTGAACTGGCGGGTCCCGTGTTCGTTCCTACTGCGCGACGCGTAAAATCCGCAGGTGTTTTGCCCGTCGTATCGTGGCGGCAACAACCCGATGCAACTCTTCCCAAGGCGTATATTCAAGAACGCCATTGTGTCCGATGGGGCAACTGCTCGCGGCAAATCCGCAGGATTCAAACCAAAGCCGAATGCAGCATATGGGCGCCATTCAGGACCAGGAACAACGCGAAGAGCCGTGCCAGTACTCCCGCAGGCAACCAGTGTGCGACCGCCACGCCAAGGCGCACCGTCAACAGGGTTCCTGCAACAACGGCCACAAGCGCGGGCAAGTTGATGTAGCCGACCATCCAATGACCAAGGGGCACATTGCGGCCTTCCCAGGCGTAGGTCAGCGCGCCCGCCAGGCTTATCGGCAATCCGATGGCTGCTGAAGTACCGATCGCAAGTTTCGGCTCCATGCCGGCAGCCTTGAAATAGGGCGTGAACAACGTCCCGCCTCCTATCCCGGCGAGCGCAGCGACACCGCCGAAAGCCAGGCTGAACATGTTCAGTGCCGAGTCGCGCCGCGCCAATGTCTGCAACGTTCCGAGCTTCGACACATCTGTGATCATCAACGCCGCCGCGAACAGTTGGAAGCAGGCCACAAAAGTCAGCAGTGGAACGGCCGGCGATTCCGCAGCGACAGCGCTGCCAAGCGTGACACCGAGGATCACACAGGGCGTGGCACGGCGGAGCATTCCGGTGGAGGCGCTGCCCCGGCGATAATGGCCGTAGGCGCTCTGCGCAGCGGAGAACACGATTGCGGCCATCGACGTCCCGAGGGCCATCGCCACCGCATGTTGCGTATCGGCTCCGGTCGTCGTGAACGCGTAAACCAGCACGGGCACCAGGATCAGTCCGCCACCAATGCCGAACAGGCCCGCGAAAAATCCCGCTGCTATTCCGCTGAGACCAAACACCGCAAAAGGCAGGTCATGACCCACTTCGGCCTCCCGCCATTCCGGTCTTTCCCGGAGCGAACGAACCGTCTCCTGATGCCAGGAAAGTCTTAGCCAGCGCATTCCCGTTTCGGGTACGCGTGATCTGAACGGCCACTGTCTTGAAAATCCTGGTGATCAACCACCAGACATCCTGCGTGCGGCGGTGATTCGCGTTGCGCCAGATTTCGGCTGATCCGGCGTCGCCGTGATCGCGTTGCTCGTTCTTCATGCAATAATCTCCTCTGAAAAAAACACCGGCAACGATACGTGCTTAAAAAGCGCAAAAAACGGCCGCACTCAAACGCCGACTCGCAATACAACAAGGGCAGGATGTCACCGGGACCGCTGCCCAGCTGTGACCAATCTCACATCTCAAGAAATGTTGAAGAGGCCCCGTTCCTTATTTGCCTTCACAAACGAGGTATCCACCACGCCGGACATCCGGGGGCATGCCGGGACGCGCGCGCAACGGCGGGTGACGCGCATACGCGCACGTCGACGATCGGGCCAGCCAATACGCCAGCCCGACCATTCGTACCGTCAGTTAGCTGTGCCCGGCATGCACGGCGGCGAAGTATACGGAGCCGAGGCGAACGCGCCGACGTCTGGAGCCCGCACGCAATTGCCTGCCTGACTGGTCAGCGTCGTCGCCGAGCTATGCGGTGGCGCGACATTGCTGCGCGCGGCGGAAGCCTCACTGGTGTATGCGGCTGCCGCAACGAGCGCAGCCGCGACGATGGTCATTTTGGTCATTGTTTTCTCCACATGGTGACAGAAGCCAAGCAAGCTCGGCTCCCGGAACCAGGTGCAATGATCCACCTGGAATATTTCATCACAGCGCATCAACGGATCGCGAGCGAGATCGCCTGAGTCAATACGCCGCCATTGCGATCCGCTCGGCGATGGCGGACAGCTCCGGGTTCGCAGCGACCGGATGGATGAGGGGTTCTCACTATTCGGTGTTCGGGAAATATCAGGACCCCAACGCAAGTCTGGTTATCAGAAGCGCTCACGCGCAGCGGCAAGTCCTGTCTCACACCCAAGGATCCCAGCGATGAAAATCTCATGCTTTCTGGTGGCGTTGTTGCTCGCGCCGCTCGCCACGTCAGCGACAGCTCGGCCTCGAGTTGACCACATCGCCGCTCGCGCGCGTCCAAATGTCATCGAGGGCCGCCAGATCGCAGCTCCGCCATGGAGCGCTGCCTGCACGACCGATCAGGGCCCAAGTGAATGCGGCGAACCGATGTGGATTTATGGCAGCCACAGTGAGATCGCGCCATACAGGAATGCATTCTGACGCGCTTGGGCAGATCAGGATCGCGCTTTTGAAGCACGTGCGGCGTCGATCACAAGCCTGATGACCCCGACCAGGGCGATCACGCCGCCGACAAGACTGCCTGCAATGGCAAACAGGCCGAGACCGACCGGCATCGCATAGCGGTCGTACGCTTCGACAATCCATAGCGGCACCCATGACCCGACCGCGATGAACGCGCCGAGGATCACAGTAATCAGCTTTGCCTTCATTTGATGGCCGCCATTCCCGTTGCGCCGCCACAATAGCACAGACATCGCCCCGCCCGGCGCGGTTTCATCCTCGCCGTGGCGGCAACACTCTGTGCTTGCGCGCCGATAATGTTGGGGCAAAGTCTATCGCCAGCGCGAGCAACATGGCGCCGCCGATGGCGAACAGGGCCGCAGCTCCGCCAAGCCAGGTCGTCCAGTGCGGCCGGTCGCGATCGGGATCATCTAGCGATGGCATGGGTCGTCGGCCCTCTGAAGGCAGTTTTTTCTTTTTCGCTGAAACCTCGAGATCTTCGATGGTCAAGATCGGCAAAATACCAGGTCGCGTGCCGAGCGAAGCCACACAAGCGCACGCTGGCGAAGAGCGACAAACCAATTCCAGAGCCGAGCGAACCAGGGCAGCTTCAACAGCTTCGGTTTGACGATCCTGAACAGCCGCTCGACGACAAGAAGGCTGCCTGCATAAGCGCAAACGATGACAATGGTGCCGGCAATCCAGTGTCCCTCGCCCGCAATAGCTACGGCAGCCAGCTTCAACGGCTCAATGAGGCTCATCGGAATCGCGAGCACAATCAATGACGGGTAAGGGCCAAGCCCTTCAATGGACCGTCGTACCCTCGAGAGCGGTCTCCAGGAGCGTGATGATTGCTTCGCCATCCGGTGGCCTGATGCCTGAGTTTGTTTTGACCCGTGAGCGGCAATTGCCGTCCATCTTGCTCGGTCCCGTTCGAACGCTGCGTCTTTATCTCCGTAAAGAAACGGCGGCAAAAGCCTAGGGTTCCCATGCCCACAGAGGTATCCGCGGGGACCGGCACGCTGTCAGGCTCGGACTGCAGTCTCGGCTGGTGCAGCGTCGCGGTCGCAGCTTCGTCGATGGCTGCAATCGCGCCGCTTGTGACGGACTGCTGAACCATATGGCCGGCGCCTGCGGCGCCGCGTAGCTGGTTGCCGCACTTCCGGCTTGAAATCTCATGAATCCGAGGGTCTCATAGACGATGCGGGACGGTCCCGCTGGCGCTCAGCTCCGACATTCCCGGCGCGACGAAGTGGACATGATATGATCAGGAGCATTGGCATTCGGCCGATCATATTCTCCGTCAACTGCTATATCGCGACCATCCTCACGATGTTCGTCGCCTTCAGTCTGGACTTGAAGAGCCCGGGCTGGGCCATGACCACGGTCTATTTGACCAGCCAGCCGCTGTCCGGCGCCATGCGGGCCAAAGCCGTCTATCGCGCGATCGGCACGTTCATCGGCGCCGCCGCCATGATCGCGATCGTTCCCAATCTGGTCGACGCGCCCGAGCTGACAACGCTTGCGATCATACTTTGGGTGGCGCTCTGCGTCTTCGTTTCACTGCTCGACCGCACGCCGCGATCCTACATGTTCGTGCTGTCGGGCTATACTGCGGCCTTGATCGGCTTTCCAAGCGTGCTTGCGCCCGGCACGGTGTTCGACACCGCGGTGTCTCGCGTCGAAGAGATCACGCTGGGGGTCGTCTGCGCCGCCATCGTTCACAGCATTATTCTTCCGAACAGTGTGTTCTCCGCCTTTGCGCAGAAGTTGAGAAGTGCGATTGCGGACACGCGCGGTTGGCTTGCCGATGGATTGATCCAGCAAGCGACCCCGCAAGTCGAGATGGAGCGGCGCCGGATCGCCGCCGATATCACCGAGCTTTATTTGCTGGGTACGAGCTTGCGCTTCGACACCTCGGCGCATCGCCCGGATATCGGCGCGGTTCGCGCCTTCGACCGCAAGATCGTGACGCTGTTGCCGCTGGTGAGCGCCATCGAGGATCGCCTGACGCTGCTTCGGCGCATCGGGCCGCTTGATGCGGATCTGACGCGGACGCTGGCCGACGTCGGCGATTGGATGAAGCTGGATGCGCCGGGCGACCGACGGCGCGTGGAAGAGCTCAAGCTGGCCTGCGCCGCGATAACGCCGGCCGTCAGCCCGCAATCGCGCTGGGCGGACCTCGTGAAGGTCAATCTCGCCGTTCGATTGATCGAGCTCATCGACTCCTGGCAAGCTTGCCTCGGCCTTGCTGATTATCTCGGCAATCCCGAGCAGGCCCCGACCGCTGAAGTCCGCGCCGCAGCCGGGCAGATCGGGCCCAAACCGATGCATACGGATCCGGGCATCGCAATCCTGTCGGCGTTCGCGGCCGCCGTCGCGATGAGCATATGCGCGTTCTTCTGGATCGCGACCGCCTGGCCGGAGGGAGGCGCGGCCGTTGCCTTTGCCGCCGTGGCTTGCACTCTCTTTGCGTCCCTGGACGACCCGACGCCGACCATTCGCAACATTACGCTGCTCCTGGCGTTGTGCATTCCGATCGTGATTCTCTACCAATTCTTCGTGTTGCCCGCGATCGGCGGATTCGTCCTGCTTTGCGCGGTGCTTGCGTTTGTCCTGATTCCGGCCGGCCTGTTGATGGCGAATCCGGCCTACGCACCGGTCGGTTTGGCTCTCGCCCTGGGTTTCAATGTCGAATTAAGCCTGCAGACGAGCTATACCGCCGATCTGGCGGCCATCATCAATTCCAACAGTGCCTTCGTGCTCGGCGGCGTCGTGGCCCTGATCGTGACCCGGCTGATGCGGGCGATAGGCACCCAGGCCAGCGCGCGGCGCCTGATGCGGGCCATTTATCGCGACCTCGCCGATCTCGCCGCCGGGCGCTCGCGTCCGACCCGCGACCAATGGGCCAGCCACATGCTGGATCGTGTCGCGCTGTTGCTGCACCGGCAACCGCGCCTCGAGCCGCGCCCGCAGCATGAATTCGCCGATGCGCTCGAAGATCTGCGGCTCGGCGTCAATATGATCGAGATACAATCGATCGCGCCGACCATGTCGAAGCCGGCGCAAGACGCGCTGGCGGCGATGTTTCCGGGCCTCGTTGCGCATTTCCGCGCCCTGGCGCGCGGCCGGGTAGAGGAGCTTGACCAGGAATTGTTGCAGAAGATCGACAGTGCGATCGGCGAAGTGACGGCCTGCAGCGCGGCCACGCACGCCTGCGTCGCCGCGATTGTCGGCTTGCGGCAGACCCTCTATCCTGATGCGCCGGAGTATCGGCCGAGGCAACTCCAGCAGACGAGCGCGGCGCTACCCGGGCCAAGCGCGGCCAGCACCGTGATATGATCGGAGCGTATGGTGATCGGCGAATTCGATATCTACGGCGTTTACTTTCCGGCTTTCGCGATCTTTGCCGCCCTCGCCTTCCTGCTTCAGGTCGCGATCAAGCGGCTTTTGAATGCCTATGGCTTTTATCGTCTGGTCTGGCATCGCGCGCTGTTTGATCTCGCCCTCTATGTCATTCTGCTCGGGGTCGTCACGGCGGCGAGCGCAAGCATCCTCCCGCTGGCATGAGGAATGGAGCGATGAAAAACCTTCTCACCTCTTCCGGTCGCGTGTTGCTCACGCTCGTTGTGGTGGCGGCAGCGATTGCCGTCGGCTGGCAGCTCTGGAGCTATTACATGCTTGAGCCGTGGACGCGCGACGGCCGCGTACGCGCCGACGTGGTCACGGTCGCCGCCGACGTCTCCGGTCTGATCAGCGACGTCCTCGTTCAGGACAACGAAAAGGTGAGCAAGGGCCAGAAGCTGTTCCGTATCGATCAGCGGCGCTTTCAATATGCACTCGATCAGGCGAAGGCCGAGGCCGCCAGCCGGCAGGCTACGCTCGACCAGGCCAAGCGCGATCTGGAGCGCAGCAAGGCCCTGAGCAGCGCCGCGATTACCGTCCAGCAAGTCGAACAGAGGCAGCAAGCGGTCGACGTCGATCAAGCCGAGTTCGACGCGGCGAATGCGGCGCTCGAGGTCGCGAAGCTCAATCTCGAGCGCTCGACGGTCGTGGCGCCAGTCAACGGCAACGTCACCAATTTCGCCCTTCTGCCGGGGCGTTACGTCAATGCCGGGGCGGCCGTGTTTGCGTTGATCGATTCCGACACCTACCGCGTCGAGGGTTATTTCGAGGAAACCAAGCTGCGGCGCATCCGTATCGGCGAAGTCGCGACCGTAAAGCTGATCGGCGATCCGCGCGTGCTGTCAGGGCACGTCGAAAGCATCGCTTACGGCATCGAGGACCAGAACCGCGGCACCAGCAGCGAGCTATTGGCTACCGTCAATCCGACCTTCAGCTGGGTGCGCCTGGCGCAGCGCATCCCCGTGCGCATCAAGCTTGACAACGTGCCGCCGGACCTTCTCCTCGTCGCCGGGCGCACCGCCACTGTTTCGATCGGGAAGATCAGTTGGTGGTGAGAGACGCGGTTCGTCCGTACGGGCCACGGTCGAGGACGCACGCTTTCTGCGGGACGCTCTTCCGTGGCACCGCGAAATGGGGGCCATGCGCCGGAAGGCCGGTGTTCGCGGCCGGTCACCGTCGCGGACCGCAACACTCAGTACTTGCGCCCCGATAATGTTGGGACACAGTCTATCGCCAGCGCGAGCAGCATGGCGCCGCCGCCGATGGCGAACAGGGGCAGATAGTCGCCTCCGGTGTGCGCGAACAGCCAGGAGAATCCGTAAGCCGCTGTCGCCTGAAACAGGGCGAAGCTCGTGGTAGCATGGCTCCAGGCCATGCGTTGCTGTTCGGTGCTGTGCGGCAGCAATTCGTGGACACGTCCCAACACCAGCGGCACGATGCCGGGCGTGAAGCCGCCCACGATCACGCTCGAGGCGATCAGCGATAGCGGCGCCGTGCTGACGGTGGGGAGCAGAATCGCGACCGCCTCGATCAGGAAGGAGAGGCGTAGCGCCGGTCCAAATCCCACGCGATCGCCGAGATGGCCCGCGAGCAAGGGGCCGACGACGGCGCCCAGACCATAGAGCACCCAGTATTGCGAGCCGGCGGCAATCCCCTGGCCGAGGCCACGCGCGACGAAATCGACGAGGAAGAGGATGTGCGGCACAAGACCCACGGCGTTGAGTCCGTATTGCAGGATCAGCGCCCGCGCCGCCTGTGGCTGGCCGTGGTGTTTCACAGGATGAGACGCAGCGTGCGGCGCGCCTGCTTGCTTTTCCTTCGGCCAATTGGCCCAACTGATCAGGGTCAAAAGGCCCGAAAGCACGCCAAGCCCATACCAGCTCTGCGCAAGACCTTGCCGAAGCAGCAGCGGGACCAGCGTGCCTGATATCGCGACGCCGAGACCAACGCCGGCGAAGATGACGCCGCCGACAAATCCACGGCGGCTGCGCGAGGCGTGCGGCAGCACCACGGTTGCGGCGAGCACCATGATAATTCCGCCGCTGACACCCGCCAGGAAGCGCCAGGTGAAATACCAGAGGAATGAGACGGGCGCCGAGGACGCAAAGAAGGCCAACGTCGCAAGCACCATCATCGCGCGCAGCGATGCGACGGCGCCGAAGCGGCCCGCCGCACGCCGCGCCAGTAACGCGCCGGCGAGATAACCCGCCAGATTGGCCGCGCCAAGGTACACCACATCCGTCGCGCCGAACCATTTTGCGGCAATCAGGGCAGGAATGAGCGGCGTATAGGCAAAGCGTGCCAGTCCGATGCCGACGAGTGAAGCGGACAATCCCGCCGCCGCCAACCGCCAGGTTGCTAACTCCTGCTCACCCGGATGGCTGTGGGCGTGCTTGACACTTGCTTGTGGCTCGGACATCTCACCCTCCGCTTCCGCTGTCTCACCTGCGCGCCGCGGCTCGGCGACCGGTCAATGACCGGCGCTCTGGCCGCCGTCGACATGAAGGATTTCGCCGGTCACGAAGCCCGCCCCTTCGAGATAGAGCACGGCGTCGACGACGTCGGACATCTCGCCCATGTGGCCGAGCGGATGCATCGTATCGAGGACGGAGTGGGTCTCGGCCGGATGCATCGGCGACTTGATGATGCCGAGCGCCACAGCATTGGCGCGGATGCCGCGCTTGGCATATTCGATCGCGAGCGATCTGGTCGCGGCACTCAATCCGCCCTTGGTCAGTGATGCCAGCACCGACGGCACGCTGGAATTGGCGTGATCAACCAAACTCGTAGAGATCTGCACGACATGGCCACTGCCCTGCTTCTCCATCTCGGCGATGGCGAGCTGGGTGATGCGGAAAAAACCGTCGAGGTTGACGCCGAGCAGCGCCCGGTAGTCCGCCTCGGTGTATTGCGTGAATGGCTTGGCGATGAAGATGCCGGCATTGTTGACCAACGTGTCGATGCGGCCGAACCGGGCCACGCCTTCCGAAATCGCGCGCTCGGCGGTTTTCCAGTCGGCGATATCACCGGGGACGGCAAGGACATCCTCGTCCTTCGACGGCTTGATCGAACGCGCGGTCGCGACCACGCGGTAGTTGCGATCGCGGTAAGCCTTGACGAGGGCGGCGCCGATACCCTGCGACGCGCCGGTGATGACTGCGACTTTCTGCTCGATGCCCATGATGTGCTCCTGTGCGGTTTGCGGTGCCCTTGGCGCTGCTTGATGCCCCGAGAGCTACGCCGCCTCAACGCGCAGTCGAAGCCATGGTGTTCGGCAGACACTCTTCCGTGGCGCGACGGAATGGGTACGATGCGCTGGCCGACTCGATCGGCCGGTCACTGGCGCGGAAGGGCATGGATCGTCTCGATGCAATGAAGGTGTTCGTGGTGGCGATCGACGAGGGCAGCCTCGCCGCCGCCGGCCGCAAGCTCGGCCGTTCGCCCGCCGCGGTGAGCCGCGCCATCGCCTTTCTCGAGGCGCGGGTCGGGGCCGAGCTGCTGCATCGGACGACGCGGTCGATCAAGCTGAGCGAGGAAGGCGAGCGATACGCCGAGACCTGCCGGCGGGTGTTGAGCGAGCTCGATCAGGCCGACGTCATGGTCGGCGTCGGAAAGTCTGCGCCGCGCGGCACATTGACGGTCACGGGTCCCGTATTGTCGGGCGAGCTGGTGCTGCAGCCGATCCTCGATGCGTTCCTGGACGCGACGCCGACGGTGTCGGCACGGCTGTTCCTGCTGGACAGGTTCGTCAACCTGATCGACGAGGGCATCGATGTCGCGCTGCGCATCGGCAACCTCGCGGACTCGGCGATGGTCGCAGTGCACATTGGCGAGGTGCGGCGGCTGGTAGTGGCCGCGCCGCGTTATCTCAAACAGAACCCGCGCATCAAGGAGCCATCCGACCTTGCCAGGCACCAGATCATCGCGATGGCGCACTTACCCAATTCATGGACCTTTCCGCCACCGGAAGGTTCTTCGGTGCCGCGGACAGTGCAGTTCGCGCCACGGCTCGTCATCAACAGCATCCGCGGCGCGGTGGCTTCCGCGCTCGCCGGACGCGGCGTCGCGCGGCTGTTCTCGTATCAGGTGGCCGAGCATGTGCGTCAGGGCGCGCTTGAGGTCGTGCTGAGGGACCACGAACCGTCGCCGCTGCCGGTGCATCTGGTGGCCCCGCATGGGCGGCTCTCCGCACCGCGGGTGCGGGCCTTCATGGACTTCGCAGCACCCCGGCTCCGCAGGCATTTTGCTAGTCTAACCAAAGACTTGGACTGATACCCAGTCGACCGCCCGGCGCAAAACTGTATTGCGCCGCCTGTCCATTCATCCCCTTTCGCACCGCACCATCTTTCGGACGACAGCCGGGACGACCCGGCCAGTGACAGCCCGAAAGGATTTCGCCATGACCCGCCTCCAAAAAGCCCGCAGCCAAGCCGCCGCGATCGATCTTCAACCTCACGTCTCCGCGACCACATTCAAGGCCCTTGCCGCCGCCATCGCAATGTCGGCGTTACTGGCCACGCCAGTGTTCGCGCAAGCCGCGATCCAGGAGCCCGGCGCCTTCGCCCAGGCTTATCCCTATCTCGACGTGCTGAACGGTGGCGCGCCCACGCCGGCCCTGAAGATCGCCAATGACCCCGCGGCAATGCAGGCCTATGTCGCGCGCGAGCTCGGCACCGCGCAGCCCCATCACGCTCACCGCTGAATCCCAACGCCGTTCGAATCGAACAAAGCGATGCTTTCCCGGAAACCACCGTTTCGCTCACGGGAGATCATAGCGAGAGCCAGGAGCAAGCCATGACCATCCAGATCAAAACCCCGAAAGTCGCGACATCGGATTTGAAGCTCGAAGCCGTCGTCATTCCCGTCGCCGACGTCGACCGCGCCAAACAATTCTACGAGAAGCTCGGCTGGCGGCTCGATGCCGACTTCGTGCGGCCCGACGGCTCGCGCGCCGTGCAGCTCACGCCGCCGGGTTCGCCGACCTCGATCCAGCTCGGCAAGGGACCGGTGTACCCGCGCTATCTCGTCGTCGGCGACATTCAGGCGGCGCGCGCCGAGCTCACCGCGCAAGGCGTCGAGGTGAGCGACATCTTCCATCCCGGCAACGGCCCCGGCGGACGCCTGCCCGGTCTCGATCCGGACCGGAAGAGCTATTCGTCGCTTGCGACCTTCACCGATCCCGACGGCAATTTCTGGCTGCTGCAGGAGGTCACGCAGCGGCTGCCCGGCCGAGTCAATCCGGACAAGACCGAATTCAATTCGTCGGCTGAGCTTGCCGCCGCGCTGCGGCGCGCCGCCGTCGCGCATGGCCAGCACGAGAGACAGACCGGCGTGCACGACGAAGCGTGGCCGGACTGGTATGCCGAATACATCGTCCGCGAGCAGGCCGGCAAGGAATTGCCGAAATAAGGCCGTGCTAAGGTGGCAGGGCGGATGACGTCCGCCCTGCGACAGCCTGACGGTGACATCATGAGCGATCGCATCCTCGTCTTCTACGGTTCGTACCGCTCAGACCGGTTGGGAATCCGGCTCGCGCATTTCGTGGTCGAGCGCTTGCGCCGCCGCGGCTGCGATGTCGAACTGATCGATGCCAAGGCGGTCAATCTTCCGATGCTCGACCGCATGTACAAGGAGTACCCGAAAGGCGCGGCGCCGCCGGCGCTGGAAGAACTCGCCGGCAAGATCCGCAGCGCCGACGGATTCGTCTTTGTCACCGGCGAATATAATTGGGGGGTCCAGCCCGGGCTGAAGAACCTCACCGATCACTTCCTGGAGGAATGGTTCTGGCGGCCTGCGGCGATCGTCAGTTACTCGGCCGGGCGGCTGTCCGGCGCACATGCGGCAACGGCCTGGCACGGCACGCTGTGCGAGATGGGCATGATCGTGATCTCGAGCACGATCGCGGTCGGACCGATCGGCGAGACGCTGTCGGCCGATGGCGAGCCGACGGGCGCCGCCGGCGCGGCCGTCGAGCGCGCGTTCCCGCGCTTTGCCGACGATTTGATGTGGTGGATCGAGGCGGCGAAGGAGCAGCGCAAGCGGAAAGCGCCGCCGTATTGAGGGGCGGGCGAGCAGACTCCGCAAGGCAGACTTCGTCATTGCGAGGAGCGAAGCGACAAAGCAATCCAGAATCTTTACGCGGTGACTAAAGGCTGGATTGCTTCGCTTCGCTCGCAATGACGAATTGCTGAGTTGAACCTACCCCACACTGACCATGCCGCTCCAGAACTGCAGCTGGCCGGCGGTGTCGATCTCGTAATTATTGTTGAAGGTGAGCTTGCCGTCGCTGCCGACCTTGAAGGTCGAGATGTTGGCGGGAATGGTCGTCACGCCCAGGGGATCGCGCGCCAGCTTCGGCTCGACGTCGGTGACGGCCAGCATGCGCCCGCTCGGGTCGAGCGCGAAGGTGCGCGGATAGATGCCGCGCACGTCCTCGTGCTGGATCGCCGTCGGCTCGCCGGTGGACTGGTCGATCGCGAACACCGCGATGTTGTTTTCGCCGCCCGGAAAGACGTCCTTGCCGTCGATCTTGACGGTGTCGTAAGCGCGGTTGGCGAGATAGAGGAAGCGGCCGTTCGGATGCCCATGCAGCGTGCAGGCGGCCTGGCGCGAGACGAGCTTGTCGGGCGCGGCCAGGGTCTCCTTGACGAACAGCGCCTGCGGATCAATCACGCCGTCGACGAGGCGATAGACATTGAGCTTGTTCTCGCGCTCGCGTGAGACATAGACGAAAGGAAGCGTCGGGTGAAACTCGAGATGGCGCGGTCCGAAGCCGAAGCCGCCCTCGGGCGCAACCGAGACGCGGTTGGCAAGCTGGCCGTCCTTGAACGAGAAGAATTTCAGCGAGCCGGGATCCTCCGGTTTGTCCTTGCTCTTGTCGTTGCCGCGGCAGACCAGGATCGCGGCGTCGTTGGCCGGCGTGGTGCGAATCTGGTGCGCGAAAATCCCGCAATCGAGCCGAGCCGATTGCGCGACCTCCTCGCCGATCACGCCGTCGGCATTGATCCGGTGCACGGCGACGCTGCTCGGATTGTTGTAGGCGGTGAGCACGAAGCTGCCGGTGCGGTCGACCGAGACGTGGATCGGGCGCGAGCGAAGCGCGGCCGCTGAACCCATCGCCTGCAGCTCGCCGCTCGCTTTGTCGATGCGCAGCGCACTCAGAAAATGCCGGTCGCCTTTGACGCCGGTCGTGCCGGAGCCGCCATCGCTGGAGGCGACATAGAGGAACGGCGCCAAGGGATGCGGCCAGGCATACTGGATATTTTCCGGGAGTTGCACGACGCCGCGTTCGATCAGTCCCGCGTTGTCGGGATCGGTCAAATAGAGCCGCAAGGAGGAGCCGCGGCTGACGTAAAAGAACGTCGGACCTGTCATCGTCCTGTCACCATCCGCAGCCCGCACCAGTTGCGGCGCGGCGAGCGCACCGGCGGCAAGTCCAAGAAATGTCCGACGATTTGGCATGGACGGCTCCTCCGCAATTGTTGGCTATTTGTTGAGGCAATTTCGCAACACTCAATGGCAAAGATCGGACGAAAGCTGGGGCAGTCTGTCACATCACCCCCTTTCATGCGAGAAACCACGGACGTGTTTTGAGCCGAGGACTGAACATGCGTGTTGCCATCATCGCCGCCGGACTGGTTGCCGGCTTCGCTGCCACGGCCAATGCCGCCGACCTTCCGGCGCGGGCCCCGGCCCCCTACAAGGCGCCCCCGCCCATTGCAGCGATCTACAATTGGGGCGGCTTCTACGTCGGCATCAACGGCGGCGGCGGCACCAGCCGCGAGTGCTACACCATCACCAACGTCAACAACGTCGCCGTCAATCCGACTTCGGAAGGCTGCCACGACGCGACCGGCGGCATGGCCGGCGGCCAGGTCGGTTATCGCTGGCAGATGGCGAGCTGGGTGTTTGGCGTCGAAGCGCAGGGCGACTGGGCCAACCTGAAGGGCTCGAATTCCAGCCTGGTGGCCAACCCCATTCCCTTCACCAACCAGACCAAGATCGACGCCATCGGCCTGTTCACCGGCCAGGTCGGTTACGCCTTCAGCAACGTGCTGCTCTATGTGAAGGGCGGCGGCGCAGTCACCGACAACAAGTACAACAGCTTCTTCACCGGCACCGGCGCGACCATCTATACCGCGAGCGAAACCCGCTGGGGCGGCGCGGTCGGCGCTGGCATCGAGTTCGGCTTTGCGCCGAACTGGTCGGTCGGCCTCGAATACGATCATTTGTTCATGGGCAGCCAAAGCGTGACGTTCACGCCGATCAACGCGGTCAACCGCATCGACACCATCAAGCAGGATGTCGACATGGGAACGGTCCGCATCAACTACACTTTTGGTGGCCCGATCGTCGCGCGATACTGAGACCGGCCTAAAAGCAGCAAGCCCCGGACGACGGTCCGGGGCTTTTGCAGCGCGGGTTTCACGGCACAACCGGCCCAAGGCCGGGCCGGTATCGGTCCCGCAAAATCAGGTCAGCTGCGTCCGCCGCTAGCTCAGCTCAACAAGCCAGGCCGTTGCAACGATGAGCAACAGGCTCGCCGCCGCGGCGGCGACGAAGAATCGCTCCGCGATGTCCATGAGTGAAAAGTCCCCTTAGCACCCGAAACAACGATACGCCCGGATCGGGTGATTTGTCTGCAAGAATCTTCTTGGACTTTCAGCGGAGCATCGCGCTTGCCATACGCGACGCGTAGATGCCCATCGGGATGAGGTCCATCAGAACAGCCACGGCCAGCACGATGCGCATGCTGCGCTGCCGGACAAGGAGCATGGCCAACCCCTCGGCGACGACGACGACCGGACCGGCAACGATCCGGGGGATAGCGATGAAGGCGATGAGCGGGCCGAGTAGCTGGGCGATGACTTGCGGCGGACCCGCGGGCGGGCCGCCCGCGAGATGCCTCACCAACAGCCAGCTCAACGGTCCGGCGACCACGACCAGCGCCAGGACGGCGAGCGAGGCGCGCGGCGCCTTGTCGATGGCGAGCCTCAGGAGAAACAGGGTCGGGAGCAGGCCGACGAAGCCGGTGACCAGCACGAACAGGATCATGTCGCCGAAGGCGACCATGCCCGGCGAGCCCTGGGAAATGTCGGATGGCATCAGGAGTTCGTTGACGGTGACGGCGCCAAAGCCGGCCACCAGCGCCAGCACGTAGCCCAGCGCGATCAAGGCCAGCTTCTTCGGCACGCTCATGCGGGTCCCTCAGCTGGCCTATGAGACGCGGGCAAAGATGAACCGGTTCAATGCTGCCGCCTGCCCACTTCACCCTTTCAGCACGCCGGGTCGACCGATTATGATGGCGCTCCGAAAGACGGGGCAGACATGGAACGGCGCGAGTTCATGGTCGGGCTAGGCGCGGCGGCGACCCTTGCGCCGGGCATCGTTCGCGCGCAGGAGCAGGGCCGCACCTATCGCCTGGCCGCCGTGTTCGGCTCGCCAAAGGCTGCGCCGTTCATAGCGGCGTTTTTCGACGAACTGCGCGCCCTCGGTTTCATGGACGGACAGAACCTCAAGCTCGAAGCCCGCTATGGCTTGCAGGGCGAATTGCCGTCCGAGGCGCTGGACGCGATCATCAAATTCCAGCCCGATGCGATCTACAGCTCTTCGGAACGCTGGTCACGCGTGCTCTGGGATGCCATGCCGAACGTTCCGATCGTCTGCCTTTCATCCGACTTGATCGGCTCCGGCCTGCTGAAGTCGCTGGCGCGTCCCGACAGCGGCGTCACCGGCGTCAGCTTCTTCGGACCGGAGCTCGACGGCAAGCGCCAGCAAATCCTGCTGGAGGCCGTGCCTTCGGCGCGCCGGATCGCAATGCTCGGAGATGGACTCACTACTACGCCGGCGCAGATCAATGCGCTGCAGGAGGCGGCCCGCGCGGGCGGCGTCGAGTCATCCGTCTTTTATATCCGCAGCTCCGAGGACGTCGTCCCCGTGATGGATCAGATCAAGGCATCGGGTGCCGCTGCGGTCAATGTGATGGCGTCGATCCTGGCCTCGTCCAACCGGAAACTTCTGTTCGAACGCGCCACGGCGCTCGGACTTCCCGCCATCTACGAATGGCCCGAAATGGCGGAAGAAGGCGGCCTGCTTGGATATGGCGCGCGATTGTCCGGCATTTTCCGTCAGGCCGCGCGGATGGTCGCCAAGGTATTCCGGGGCATGAGACCGGCCGAAATTCCGGTCGAGCAACCGACGCAATTCGAACTTGTCGTCAACCTGCGCGCCGCAAAGGCGATCGATCTCGAGCTGCCGGCCGGACTCGTCCTGCGCGCCGACAAATTGATCGAGTGACGTTGCGCTTACCCAACTGCTCTCAGCTATAGTCTCGTCTCAAGGAGAATTGGTATGCTGAGACTGGACAAGTTCGCGCGCTATCCCCTGACCTTCGGTCCGACCCCGATCGAGCATCTGCCGCGCATGACCGCCGCACTCGGCGGCAAGGTGCAGATCTACGCCAAGCGCGACGACTGCAATTCGGGGCTCGCGATGGGCGGCAACAAGCTGCGCAAGCTCGAATACATCGTGCCGGATGCGATCGCCTCCAACGCCGACACGCTGGTCTCGATCGGCGGCGTGCAGTCGAACCACACCCGCATGGTGGCGGCCACTGCCGCCAAGATCGGCATGAAATGCGTGGTGATCCAGGAAAGTTGGGTGCCGCATGAGGACGCCGTCTACGACCGCGTCGGCAATATCCTGCTGACCCGGCTGATGGGCGCCGAGAGCCGCATCGTCGATGACGGCTTCGACATCGGCATCCGCAAGAGCTGGGAAGAGGCGATCCAGTCGGTGAAGGACGCCGGCGGCAAGCCCTATGCGATTCCGGCCGGCGCTTCCGTGCACAAATATGGCGGGCTCGGCTATGTCGGCTTCGCCGAGGAGGTGCGGGCGCAGGAAAAGCAGATGGGCGTCAAGTTCGACTACATCATCGTCTGCGTCGTCACCGGCTCCACCCAGGGCGGCATGATCGTCGGCTTCGCCGCCGATGACCGCGCGCACCGGGTGATCGGGATCGACGCCTCGGGCACGCCGGCGCCGCTGCGGGCGCAGGTGCGCGAGATCGTCGACAACACGGCCGACCTGGTCGAACTCGGCCGCAAGGTGCGCGACGACGAGATCGTGATCCTGGACGACTACGCCTATCCGGCCTATGGCATCCCGAGCCATGAAACCAACGAGGCGATCCGTTTCGCGGCGCGCACGGAAGCGATGATCACCGACCCTGTTTACGAGGGCAAATCGATGCAGGGCATGATCGATCTGGTGAAGAAGGGCTTCTTCCCGGACGGATCCAAGGTGCTCTACGCCCATCTCGGCGGCGCGCCGGCGCTGAATGGATACAGCTACACGTATAGGAATGGGTAGTCCTCGTCATTCCGGGGCGACGCGAAGCGGCGAGCCCGGAATCCATAACCACCAATGCTGATGATGACAGCAAGGTTCGCCGATTCTCTCTGTCCGTGGAATCCGACTAACGCCTGTGGTTATGGATTCCGGGCCTGCGCCTGCGGCGCATCCCGGAATGACGAAGATCCAACACGGGCCGGAATTACTTCAGCGAGGTGTTGATCGAGGTGAACTTGGTTCTGAGGTTCGTGCCGAGTCCGTTTACGATGGAGATGATCGCAAGCGAAATACCGGCGGCAATCAGGCCATACTCGATGGCCGTCGCCCCGCTCTCGTCCTTCAAGAATCTGGTGATGAGTGTCACGTCCGCTGTCCCGCTCTCCTGTCCAAGAAAACCGTTCTGGATCGAAAGGCGAGCTTCTCTCGCGGCGTGGCGTGACGAATAGGGCAAATCCCCTTAGCAACCGCTAAGGAGCAGGGTTAAGCGAACGTTGCCGTCACTTCTTTCCAGTTTTCGCCGGCTTCTTCTTGGCAACATTGAGCTCGACCGCGGCGCGGATCAGGTCCTTCAGCGCCTTCTCGTTGATCTTGTCGCCCTCCGCGATGTCGATCGCACGCCGGACATTGCCTTCGAGGCTGGAGTTGAAAAGCCTTGCCGGATCCTTCAACGCCGCGCCCCTGGCGAAGGTCAGCTTCACGATCGCCTTGTAGGTCTCGCCGGTGCAGATGATGCCGCAGTCCTCCCACACGGGAACGCCGCGCCACTTCCACTCCTCGACCACATCAGGATCGGCCTGTTTGATCAGCGCGCGGACGCGCGCAAGCGTCGCGCCGCGCCAGTCGCCCAATTCCCTGATCCTGCCGTCGATGAGTTTGGAGGGAGAGGCTCCCTCTTTCGCTTTAGTCGCGGCGCTTTTCGTCGCTTTCATGATCGTCCCTTAGCCAGATAAGGCAACGCAAACAAGTAAAGTCCGCTGACGAGCAGCAGGATCAGCGGGAACAACGCCAGCAGGCCGACCCACAAGACTTGTTCCTTTTGCATCAAGAAGACCAGGTTCAGGATGACGGCCAATGTGAAGGCGATCGAGAGCCAACGGTGCGTCTGCCGTATCAGTTTGTTCCAGTTCAATGAGCCCTCCTATCTCACGCTTGCGCCAATACCTGTTCCAGCTTGGCGAACATTTGTTGCCAGCCGGCATTGGCGCCGCCGAAGGCCTGGCGCTGATCGGGCCGGAAGCCCGCCTGCTCCATCCGGAGCCGCGTGCCCGAAGCCGTCGGCGTCAGCGTGAACGTCACCACGCTTTGCAGACTGAAGGCCGGATCGTCGTGCGCGTGATTCCAGGTGTAGGCGAGTTCCTTGTTGGGCTCGACCACCAGCACCTCGCAGTCCAGTACGCCACCCCATTCGCCGCGCAGATTGAAGCGATGGCCGACGACCGGCGCAAAGTCATTCTTCATCAGCCACTCCGCGATCAGATGCGGCTGGGTGAGCGCGCGCCAGAGTTTTTCCGGCGGGTGCGGCATCTCACGTTCGACGACGACGGAACGCGTTTCGGCGTTGTTCATTGGTCCATCCTTTTGAGCAGGTCTTCGAGGTCATCGAACCGCTTCTGCCAAAATCCGGTCATCTGGCTGGTCCAGTCGAGCAGCGGCGCCAGCGCCCTCAGCTGCGCGCTGTAGTGCGTCTGCCGGCCATCCTGGCGATCGCGCACAAGACCTGCCTGCTTCAGCACGCCGAGATGCTTCGACACCGCGGGCTGCGAGACCCCGGCCCGCGCCGTCAGCGCGCCGACCGTCTGCTCGCCGCCGCGGCACAAGCGCTCGAAGATCGCGCGCCGGGTGGGATCGGCGAGCGTCCGAAACAGCACATCTTGCGCCTTCGACATTTGATCGATAACCCGTTGGTTATGGATTAACTCATAACCTATGAGTTATGCGTCAGTCAAGCAGGAACTTGCAAGAATTTCAGGATCGCGGAACCGCCATGATGCGGCGCCAGAACGCCACCATGTCATCACGGAACGCTGTGGCGTCGCCGTCGCGGCTGCCGATCCGCGCGCCCTTGCGGCCGTAACCGGCTTTGAGGCCGTAGACCATGAGGTCGCGATCGACCAGCGCGGGATTTGGCGTTCCATCGATCGGATGGATGAAGGCGCCGTCGTCGGCGAGATAGGCGGTGGGCGCGGCCGGCGACACCGCCGCGTCTGGGACGTTCACGATTCCCGTGCCGCGATCAAAGCTGTGCTGCGCGCCCGCGAACAGACGCATGCTCGCGTCTGCGCCGGCAAGACGCAGCGCCTGGACATGTCCCTGCGCCTGCATCGGCGAGCACCACTCGTCGGCATCGCCCATCAGCACGCGCACTTCCGTGGTGCCGACGCGCGGATCGAGAAACTGATGGCCGCACCAGGGATAGGCCGCGAGGATGGCGAAGAGCCCCCTGCCCTTGCCGATGACGGCATCGGCGAAACGCCGTGTCGCCGCTGATAGCACCGCCGATCCGCCGCGGCTGTGGCCCTGCGCGCCGATCCGCGTGGCGTCGATCTCGGGGTGCGCTGACAACGCGGCCCAGGCCGCGAGCACGTCATAGGCGCTGGCCGCGAAGGAAAACTGGGTCTGGTTGGCCACGGTCGAGGTGACATCGCGGCCGCCGAAATTGTCGAGCACAAAGGCGGCGATGCCGTTGTCGGTCAAGGTCTCGGCATGGGTGACGTGCGACGGCGCAACGCCGAGACTGCCGGGAACGACGATCACCAGCGGCAGCTTGTCGGCAGGGCGTTTGCCCGCAGGCGGAAGGAACAGCTTGCCGTCGAGCTCCACCTTCGGCATGGCGTCGCGCGTCGTGATCACGTGATGGTAGTTCGTGGGCGATGCCGACGGGATGGCGATGGTCACACCAACAGCGCCGTTGGCGAAAGTGATTGCCTGATCGCGGAAGCGGATGGGCGAGTTGTCCGCCATGGTTCAATAGCTCCGCATCCGCGCCAGCCGGTCGGCGTGGAAATTGGCGTCGCCGAACAATTCCTCGCAGACCCGCGCGCGCTTCATGAAGAAGCCGATGTCGAACTGGTCGGTCATGCCCATGCCACCGTGCATCTGCACGCCTTCCTGCACCGCGCGGGTCGCTGTTGTCCCGGCGCGCGCCTTGGCGACCGCGACCGCGTTGGCGGCGTTGTCGAAATCTGCATCGAGTGTCTGTAAGGCCTTCAACACGGCGGCGCGCGTAATCTCGATATCGATATAGAGCTGGGCGGCGCGGTGCTGCAGCGCCTGGAATTCACCGATTGCCTTGCCGAACTGCTTGCGTTCCTTCAGATACGTCACCGTGCGCGAAAACACTTCTTCGCTCAGGCCCACCATTTCGGAGGCGACCGCGCCGCGGCCGACGTTGAGCACGCCTTCGAGCAGCGCGTGACCCTGGTCGACTTCGCCGAGCACGTGATCGGCGTCGACCTCGACATCAGCGAATTCGATGCGCGCCGCGTTGTGGGAATCCACCATGACGGTACGCTCGGTCGCGATGCCCCTGGCTTTGGGATCGACCAGGAACAACGTCAGCCCGTTGCTTTCGCCGGCTGCGCCCGCGGTCCGCGCCGCGACAATCAGAAGATCGGCGACATGGCCGTCGACCACGAGCGCCTTGGAGCCTGAAAGTTTGAATCCATTGCCGGATCGAACAGCTTTCAGATCGGTCTGCAGCGGGCGATGTTTGGCGCCTTCGTCGACCGCGAGTGCCGCGATCAATTCGCCCTTTGAAATCTTCGGCAGGTGCTCGGCCTTCTGTGCGGCGCTGCCGCCGCGCGACAGCGCTGAGGCCGCCAGCACCGCAGTCGACAGGAACGGCGACGGCATCAGGGTGCGGCCGATCTCCTCCATCACGACGCCGGCCTCGACGCAGCCGAGCGCGCTGCCGCCGAACTCTTCCGGCACCAAGAGACCGGCAAATCCCATCTCGGCGAACTCCTTCCAGAGTTCGCGGGAGAAGCCGGTGACGTCCTTGGAGTCGCGTAAGCCGCGCAGATGCGACACCGGCGCCTTGTCGGAGATCAGGCCGCGCGCACTGTCGCGCAGCATCGATTGTTCTTCTGTGAGGACGAGGGCCATGGGTTAAGAGGTCCGATAACGCTGTTGTTGTTGACTGGATGTTTGTGTTCGTCATGGCCGGGCAAAAGCGCGAAGCGCGTCTTCACCCAAAATGTCCCGGCCAACCACGTCTGCTGTTCCGCGCAAGCGTCAAGACGTGGATGCCCGGCACAAGGCCGGGCATGACGACGGAATTAGGCCCCCGGCAGGTCGAGGATGCGCTTGGCAACGATGCCGAGCATCACCTCCGAGGTGCCGCCCTCGATCGAGTTGGCCTTGGTGCGCAGCCAAGCGCGCGGGCGCGCGCCGCCGCGCGAGCGCTCGCTTTCCCATTCCAGCGCGTCGATGCCGCCTGATGACATCAGGATCTCGTAGCGGCGCTTGTTGAGCTCGGTGCCGTAATATTTCATCGCCGAGGAGAACGCCGGATGCGCCTGCCCCGCCTTGGCGAGATCGACCATGCGCTCCGCGGCGGCTGATAGCGCGGCTTCATCGACCTCGAAATTCGCGATCTGGCTACGCAGCCCGGCATCGTCCAGCCGACCCTGCTCGTCGGCGCCGATCGAAGTCGGCCGCGACCTGGCCGAGCGGACGCCCCACCCCGCGCTCGCCCATGCCGGAGATCATGGCGCGCTCGTGCTGCAGCAGATATTTCGCGACGTCCCAGCCGCGATTGACGGTGCCGACCACATGCGACTTCGGCACGCGCACATTGTCGAAGAAGGTCTCGCAGAACGGCGAATAGCCGGAGATCAGCAGAATCGGCTTGGTCGACACGCCTTTCGACGTCATGTCGAACAGGATGAAGCTGATGCCGTCATGCTTCTTGGCGGCTGAATCGGTGCGCACCAGGCAGAAAATCCAGTCGGCGTAGTTCGCGTAGCTCGTCCAGATCTTCTGGCCGTTGATGATGTAGTCCTCGCCGTCGGCGGTCGCGCGGGTTTGCAGCGAGGCGAGATCGGAGCCGGCGTTCGGCTCGGAATAGCCCTGGCACCAGCGGATCAGGCCTGCGGTGATTTTCGGCAGGTGCTCCTTCTTCTGCGCCTCGGTGCCGTACTTCAAAAGCGCCGGCCCGAGCATGGAGATGCCGAACGAGGTCAGCGGCTGGCGCGCGCCGATCGCGGCCATCTCCTGCCGCACGATCTTGGCTTCCTCGCCGTCGAGGCCGCCGCCGCCATATTCCTTCGGCCAATGCGGTACGGTCCAGCCCTTGTCGCGCATGCGCTCGAACCAGACGCGCTGCGGTTCGGAGGAGAATTTCGCGTTGCGACCGCCCCAGAAGGTGTCGGTATCCGCCGTCATCGGTTTGCGCATCTCGGGCGGGCAGTTCGCCTCCAGCCAGGCGCGGGTTTCTTTGCGGAATGCGTCGAGATCGGCCATGCCTTGGTTTCCACTGTCAAGATTGTTGCGCCGACCTTAGCGGGCTGCTTGCGGATTTCAATATGTCTGTGCATCTGCCGCCGGTGTCGCTGGCTGGCGCGATCGGCTATACCGGTGCGCGCCAACGATTGAAAAACAAGAGGAAACGACAATGCGGCTGAAGTTGCTTTCGCCTGGCGAAATGAACGCCGACCAGAAACAGACCTATGAGGAGGCGATTGCCGGCAAGCGCGGCTCGGCGCCGGCGCCGATGATGGCCTGGCTCAACAGCCCAGCGATGGCGCGGCATGCCACGCGGCTCGGCGAGGAGCTGCGCTTCAACACCATGTTTCCGGCAAAATTGTCGGAGATCGCGATCCTGGTCACCGCGCGGCACTTCACCGCGCATTACGAATGGTGGGCGCATAGGCGCCTTGCGCTGAAAGGCGGCATGGACCCTGCGATCATCGATTCGATCCGCGACCGCCGCACGCCCGTCTTCGACGATCCCAAGGGCAAGACCATCTACGAAGTGGCCAAGTCGCTGCATGAGGGCCACGGGCTGTCGAAGACGCTCTATGACGAGGCGGTGAGCGTGTTGACCGAGCGCGGGCTGACCGAGGTGATCGGGTTGTGCGGGTATTACACGCTGGTGAGTTTCACGCTGAATACGTTCGAATTTGCTTTGCCGAACGGGGAAGTGTCGGAGCTGGTGTGATCTCTCTGCTCCCTCTCCCCGTTTCTTACGGGGAGAGGGTTGGGGTGAGGGGCTTCTTGTCATACATGAGCAAGTGGATATTCCCCCTCACCCGCCGCGCAAGGGCGCCATAGCCGAAGCTTCGCTTCGGCGTTCTTAGGAAGAAAACGGCCGCCGAAGGCGGCCTATGCTCTCCCCGCACGCGGGGAGAGGTGAAGAACGGAGTGCAACCAATGTCCCCAAACCCGCCCGTCATTGCCGGCACCCGCATCGGGCATGTGCATCTCAAGGTCGCCGATCTCGAGCGCGCGCTCGGCTTCTACTGCGACGTGCTCGGCTTCGAGCTGCAGCAGCGCATGGGCGACAGCGCGGCGTTCATTTCGGCCGGCGGCTATCATCACCACATCGGGCTCAACACCTGGGAGAGCAAGGGCGGCCATCCGCCGCCGCCGGGCACCACCGGCCTGTTTCACACCGCGATCGTCTATCCGACGCGGCCGGCGTTGGCGGACGCGCTGCACCGCGTCCTGAGCGCCGGCATTCCGCTCGACGGCGCCAGCGACCACGGCGTCAGCGAGGCGCTGTATTTGCGTGATCCCGATGAGAACGGCGTCGAGCTCTATTGGGACCGGCCGAAGGAGTCTTGGCCGCGCGCGGCCGATGGATCGCTGGCGATGTTCACAAAGCGGCTGGATCTGGAAGCGCTCCTGCGCGCCCGCGAATCATGATCAGCACCGCAGCGGTCAACTCCAGCGCGATGGCGCAAGTGAACGGCACGGTGTAGCTGCCGAAGAGATCGCGCAGCACGCCGATCACGCCGGGACCGAACGCGTAAGTCACCTGCGCGATCGCGGTCTGCAAGGCGACCAGCACGCCGAACGATCGCGCATCGAACTCGCGCTGCACGATCAGCGACGGCAGCGTGATCACGTTGCCGACCGAGAAGCCGAACACCGCGCAGGCCGCGATCAGCAGCCAGTCGACGCGAAAATTGATCAGCACCACCAGCGCGACCGCCTGGCTCAGGAAAGATAGCGCCGAGGCGAGCCGCTGATTGAGCCGATCGATCACGGTCGAGAACAGCACGCGGCCGACGACCGCCATCGCGGCGAGCAGCGCCACCGCGGTCGCGGCACTGGCGCGGCCGATCAATGGATCGAGAAACGAGATCAGGTGGACGATGAAGCCGACCTGCGCGAACAGCACCAGCGCGAACGCCGTGGTGACCGAGAGAAATGAAATGTCGCGCAACGCGAAGGAGCGGAGCTGCATCGCCGACGGCGCGCCTGCCGCGGCCGCCGCCGCGCTGCTGCTATGCGGCGGCGGTCGTCCGACAAAGATCAACACGGTTGGAACCACCAGCACGACCATCCCGCCGGCCGCAACCATCATCGCTCGTGCAAATCCAAAATAGCCGATCGCGGCCACCAGCAAGGGCACGCCGACGATGCCGGCGAAGCTGGCGCCGTTCAGCGCCAGGCTGATCGCCATGCCGCGCTTGCGGTCGAACCACAGCCCGAGCGTGTTGTTGATCATGCCCAGACTCATGCCGGCCCAGCCGCAGGCGAGCACGGCATCGGCGAGGTAAAGCTGCCACGGCATGTCGACCTGGCCGATGCCGACAGCGGCGAGCGCGGTGGCGCAGGTCCCCGCGATCAGGCAATTGCGCGGGCCGAATTTCCGCACCGCCTCCGCGACGAACACGACGACACCGGCGCCGAACAGATAGAAGAAGGTGGTCGCGCCCGACACCAGCGAGGCCGGCCAGCCGTATGCGCGGTGCAGTTCGGCGAGATAGACGCTCTGGCCGTAGAAACCGAACGCCCAGCCGAAGGTCGCGACCAGGAAGCAGACGCCGACGATGCGCCAGCCCTCGTAGCGGAGCGAGCTCTCGTCGATCGCGATAGGCGTGGAAGCGTCCAAGGCGATTCCTCTCGTTCGGTCGTTGGCACGTTCCGGCCAGCGACGACACCCGATTTCTGGAGGAGAAGGTATTGATGCGCCGGACCGGCGCCAGATCACATCGCTTCGATGCCGGTCGAACTGTCAGCAGATGGCACTAGCGATTGACGGTCGCCGGATCGTAGAAGAAGCGCTCGCGATAAATCCTGTCGCCGCGCCATTCCTGCAACGCGACCTCGTCGAAATGCCGCGTCTTGCCTGATTTGTCGGTCAGCTCGAAATTCCAGTGAATGGCGACGCGTTCGCCCTCCACCGCCGAAGCCACGCATCTGGAATGGACCTGCGCCATCCGTTCCAGCACCGCGCGCTCATGCGCCACCAGCACGTCGCGGCCGACGCGCGGGGCTGCGGCGTTCTCCTGCATGCTGGCGTCCTCGGTATAGTAGCGCTCGATCGCACCGGCGTGATCGCCGGAGACCACAGTGGCGATGAATTCATCGAGACGGGCGCGCGACGGCATGAAATGTCCTTGCTTGGGTGAATCAGGTGGGATCAGGGAATTCGTCCATTTCCTCGAAACGCATCGCGCGCCGCTTGGCGAACGACACCAGGGTGAGCACGACGAGCCCGAGCACGACCGGCGGATAGACCACGAGGTTGACGGCGCTCCAGCCGTAGTTGGCGAGCAGCTGGCCGGAGGAAAACGATCCGATCGCCATGGTGCCGAACACCAGGAAATCGTTGAAGGCCTGCACCTTGTTCTTTTCCTGCGGCAGGTGCGTTTCCAGCACCAGCGCGGAAGCGCCGACGAAGCCGAAATTCCAGCCCACGCCGAGCACCATCAAGGTCGCCCAGAAATGCGGCGCGGTAATGCCGGTCAGACCAATGGTGGCGGCGACCGCTTCCAGCGCGAGCCCCAGCGCGACAATGCGCGGCGCGCCGAAGCGCGCGATCAGCGAGCCCGTGAAGAAGCTCGGGCCATACATCGCCACCATGTGCCACTGGATGCCGAAATTGGAATCGGAGACCGTCAGCCCGCACATCTTCATGGCGAGCGGCGCCGAGGTCATCACCAGATTCATCATGGGATAGGCGATGACGCCGCAGAGTGCTGCGGCGATGAAACGCGGCTGCCGCACGATCTCGAACAGGGGACGGCCACCATGCAGATCAGCCGCCGCCGGCTTTGGCGCATCGACACCGGCCAGCACCGCCATCGCCACCAGCGCGACCACGGCCTGCATCGCGAACGAGAAGGCGAACATGTAGGGCGGCCAGATGTCCATGGTCCATTGCACGAGCTGCGGACCGATCACGCCGGCGAATACGCCGCCCGCCATCACCCACGACACCGCCTTGGGCCGGAACGCGGCGCTGGCGCCGTCGGCGGCGGCGAAGCGATAGGATTGCGCCACGGCACCATAGAGCCCGCCGAGGAAGGTCGCGCAGCAGAACAGCCAGAAGGACGCATGCAGAACCGCGAAGGCGCCGAGCAGGCCGGTCAGCGTGCCAAGCGTGGTGCCGATCATGAAGGCGACCCTGCGGCCATAGGCCCGCGAGATCGCACCGACCGGCAAGGTGCCGGCCGCCATACCCAGCACATAGAGCGAGAGGGGCACGGTCGCGAGCGAGATGCTGGGCGCCAAGGTCGCGCCGATGATCGAGCCGGTGGCGAAGATCACCGCGCCATTGGCGCCGGTCAGCGCCTGCGCCGCGGCGAGCCGCAGCACGTTCGATCGCACGCGCGCGTCGTTGGCCGTCTCGTCGCTGGCCGTCACATCGATCATCGGCATTTCCGCCCGGCGCGCATGATGCGCTTCGTTGATTCCGCGGCCAATATGGAGAGACGGGCGGACACGATCAACCGATGCAAACGAGCATGGGCTATGCGTGCATAAGCGTTTTAGTTAGGCCGGTGCCGCGAGCTCGCTTCACCTCTCCCTTTGGGAGAGGTCGGATTGCATCGCCAGATGCAATCCGGGTGAGCGGTTAAGGTCTCTCTGCGAGACAAAGGCCCCCTCACCCGCGCTTTCGGCGCGACCTCTCCCCGCCGGGGAGAGGTGAACCGAGTTTGCGGCCAAATCGATCAAGCACGCGCGAACATCAGGATCATGTTGTTGGCGGGCATCTCGAAAGTGTCGGCGAGCCGCAGGCCAGTCGACGCGGCGAGCGTCTCGAGATCGGCGATATCGCGCACGCCCCATTCCGGATCGTTTTCGCGCAGGCTGGTGTCGAACGCCGCATTGGAAGCCGCCGTGTGCCGGCCGTCGTGCTTGAACGGCCCATAGAGAAACAGCCGGCCGTCGTCGCGCAAGGCGCGGCCTGCGCCGTCGAACAATCCTTCCGCGACGCGCCATGGCGCGATGTGGATCACATTGGCGCAGAACAGCGCCAGCAGTTTTGGCAGACCGCTGGCGTTTGCCATCGCCGCGTCCCAGGCAGGATCGGACAGATCGAGCCGCAGCGGCGGGCGGATATTTGGCAGCCCCGCATGCGCACGCCAGGCCGCAATACTTTTCAGATGCGCCTCGTTGAGATCGCTCGGCCACCAATTGATCCCGGGACTGTGGCGGGCGAAATGCACCACATGCTGGCCCGTGCCGCTGCCGGCCTCCAGCGCGTCGCCGCTCTGGCCGGCGAGGAAGGGCTGCAGCACGGCCCAGATCGGCGCATGGTTGCGATGAAAGGCCGCAGCATCCAGTCGGCCATCGGGCTCGGCTCGCCCGTCCTTGCCGAATTCGACCACATACTCCGCCATGGGGAACACCACCTGTTCAGGTTTTGCGGCACATTTTAACCGCGTTTCGCGGGCCTCAAAGGTCGGATTGCCAGACAATAGCCTTTGTGCTTTTCAGCACCTATATTCGCAAGACAAAATCGCCGGAAACGTTCGTGATCCCCTCTTCCGCCAAAGCCGCGCTCGCCACGCTTGTCCTGCTCATGTCCGCATGCGCCGCAAGTGCGCAATCGGGCGCTGCCGAGGGTGAGAGGATCGCCTTCGACCGCAGCAAGGGCAACTGCCTGACCTGTCACGAGATCAAGGGCGGCGACTCGCCCGGCACCATCGGGCCGGCTCTCACAGACCTCAAGACCAAATATCCGGACCGTAACGATCTCGTCGCCATCGTCAGCGACGAGACGAGGCGCAATCCGCAGACCGTGATGCCGCCGTTCGGGCGCAACCGGATCCTGACCGAGAAGGAAATCAACGCGATCGTCGATTTCCTGCAAACGCTATAAGTCTTTTCTGGAGACCCCAAGCCATGAGCACTTGCCAGTCCCCGACGCGCCGCCTGATCCTGCAGGGCGCAGGCGCGGTCGCGCTGTTCGGGACTCTGTCGTTCACGCCGGCGCTTGCCGCGGCCAACGACAAATATCCGGAGGACGCTTTCAAGCAGAAGAGCGACGCCGACGCGATCAAGGCGCTCTATGGCAAGACCGCGGAAGCCAGCGACAAGGTGAAGCTCGACGCGCCGGAGATCGCGGAGAACGGCGCGGTGGTGCCGATCGCGGTCACGACAACGCTTTCCGATGTCACCTCTATCTCATTCTTCGTCAGCGAGAATCCGAACGCGCTGGCGGCATCCTATGTCATTCCATCAGGCACGGTGCCCGCCGTCGCCAACCGGCTGAAGATGGCGAAAACCTGCAACGTGATCGCGATCGTCGAATCTGGCGGCAAGCTCTACAGCGCCACCAAGGAAGTCAAAGTCACCGTCGGCGGCTGCGGCGGTTAAGTTAGGGATAGACAAGATGGCATCGACCATTCGCGTGCGCGCCACCAACAACGGCGACACCACCGAGGTGCAGGCGCTGATCCAGCATCCGATGGATTCCGGCTTCATCAAGGATGCACAGGGGCAGATCATCCCCGCGCATTTCATCCAGCAGCTGACCTTCGAATACAACGGCAAGACCGTGTTCCTGGCGGATTGGGGACCAGCGGTGTCGAAGGACCCCTATGTCAAATTCGCGTTCAAGGGCGGCGCCAAGGGCGACGAGCTGAAGATCAGCTGGGTCGACAACAAGGGTACCTCCGATTCCACTACGGCAAAGATCGCGTGAGTCGCATGCGTACCGCGTATTCTTTCGCATCGATTCTTGTGCTGGCGTGGCTCGTGCCGGCCTTTGCCGACGACAAGCCAAATCCCGCGGCCGACCAGAAGGCGTTCCAGAACTTCTTCATCAAGAAGTTTCCCAAGGTGAAGTACGAGGACTTCGTCAACGGGCCCTATTCGATGGATGAAGGCCTGCACAAGCAGTGGGAGGAGAAAGAGCAGTTTCCGCCCTACGAGTTCGCGGTCGAGACCGGCAAGGAGATGTTCTCGACGCCGTTCAAGAACGGCAAGAGCTATGCCGATTGCTTTGCCAACAAGGGCATCGGCATCCGACAGAACTATCCCTATTTCGACGAGAAGGAAGGCAAGGTCGTCACGCTGGAGCTCGCGCTTAACCGCTGCCGCGAGGCCAATGGCGAGGCGCCCTACAACTATCTGAAGGACGAGATGGCCTCGCTGACCGCCTATATGGCCTTCACTTCGCGCGACCAGAAGATGGACATCAAGATCCCCAACGATCCGCGCGCGCTCGAGGCCTACGAGAACGGCAAGCGCTATTTCTACACCCGCCGCGGCCAGCTTAATTTCTCCTGCGCCACCTGCCATGTGCAGAGCCCGGGCGAACACATCCGCGCCGAGGTGCTGGCGCCCGCGCTCGGCATCATGAACGCGATGCCGATCTACCGCTCGGAATGGAGCGGCATGGGCACCACCAGCCGCCGCTTCCTGACCTGCAACAGCCAGACCCGCGCCGTCCCGCTGGAACCGCAGTCCGACGAATATCGCGATCTCGAATATTATTTGTCCTATGTCAGCAACGGCCTGCCGATCTCGGGTCCGGGAGCGCGACCATGAGCGTCACGCGAAATATCGTCGCCGCGGCGGTGTTGGTGATGGCAGGCGCGATGCCGGCGCATGCCGCATCCGACGCCGATTTCAAAGCGGCCTATGCCGCGGCTGAAGCCGCCGAGAAGCAGGCCGATCAGTTGCGCAACAAATGGACCACGACGGAATTGGAGCTCGCCGCGGCGAAGAAGGCGGCAGCGTCAGGCGATTTCGATGCGGCAATCGCGGCGGCGAAGGAGGCCGAGGCACTGGCGCAGGCATCGATCTACCAGGCGACCAGCGAAAAGACCCGCTGGAAGGACATGGACATCCGCTAGTGATCCGATTCTGACATTCGCATCCCTTCGCGGTTGGCACTTTTGCGAATGTCAGAATCAAAGGATCACTAGCAATCATTGATTCCAGTGGAGCTTTGGATTTGACGTTCGCATCAGAGTATCTCGGCGAAACGAAAGCGAACGTCAAATCCGCTCCACTGAACAGCTCTCGCTCATGTGAGGCGCAACGCACATGAAAATCCGCCGCCGGGATTTTCTGAAACTGTCGGGCGCCGCTTTATCCGGCTCGATCATCCGCGCCGCGCGCGCCGCCGATACCCCGAGCATTTACGACCTCGAACGCTTCGGCAATGCGCGCATCCTGCACATCACGGACACGCATGCGCAGCTGCAGCCGGTGTATTTCCGCGAGCCCAACGTCAATATCGGCATTGGCGAGATGGCGGGTCAGCCGCCGCATCTGGTGGCGAAGGCCTTCCTCGACCGCTACGGCATCCGGCCCGACAGCGCCGATGCCTATGCCTTCACCTCGGTCGATTTCGAAAAGGCCGCGCCGCGCTTCGGCAAGCTCGGCGGCTTTGCGCATCTGAAGACCCTGATCGACCGTCTGCGCAGCGACGTCGGCCCGACCCGCTCTGTTTTGCTCGACGGTGGCGACCTCTGGCAAGGCACGGGACTGGCCAACGCCATGAAGGGCGCCGACATGGTCGAGGCCGCGAACCTGCTCGGCATCGAGGCGATGACGGGCCATTGGGAGTTCACCTATGGCGAGGAGGCGCTGCGCGCCAATCTCGAGCGCTTCAAGGGCGAGTTTTTGGCGCAGAACGTGTTCCTCACCGAGGAAGCGAAGTTCAACGACGCGAAAGCGTTCGATCCCGCCTCGGGCCGCGTTTTCAAACCCTCCCTGCTGCGCGACGTCGGCGGCTTTCGCGTCGCCGTCATCGGGCAGGCCTTTCCCTATGTGCCGATCGCCCATCCCAAGCGTTTCACGCCAGACTGGACCTTTGGCATCCGCGACGACGAACTGCAGAAAGTAGTCGACGGCCTGCGTAACAACGACAAGGCCGATGCCGTGCTGCTGCTGTCGCATAACGGCATGGATGTCGACCTCAAGCTCGCGAGCCGCGTCACCGGCATCGACGTCATCCTCGGCGGCCACACCCATGACGCCGTGCCGCAGCCGGTCGCGGTGAAAAATGCCGGCGGCGTCACACTGGTCACCAATGCCGGCTCAAACGGGAAATTTTTGGGCGTGCTCGACCTCGATCTCGGCAAAGGCAAGGTCAAGGACGTGCGCTACCGGCTGCTGCCGGTGTTCTCGGAATTGCTCAAGCCGGATCCCGCGATGAAGGCGCTGATCGACCGCCTGCATTCAGGACATGACAGGGACTGGGTCACCACGATCGCGACCTCCGACCGCCTGCTCTACCGCCGCGGCAATTTCTCCGGCGCGATGGACCAGTTGATCTGCGATGCATTGCGCAGCGAGCTCGATACCGAGATCGCACTGTCGCCCGGCTTCCGCTGGGGCACCACGGCGCTCGTGGGCCAGCAGCTCACCATGGAGGACGTGCTCGCGGAGACCGCGATCACCTATCCCGAGACATATGTGCAAGGCATGACCGGCGCCCAGATCAAGGACGTGCTCGAAGACGTCTGTGACAATCTATTTAATGCCGATCCCTACTACCAGCAGGGCGGCGATATGGTGCGCGTCGGCGGGCTGTCCTACACCTGCAACCCGACGGAAGGCATCGGCAAGCGCATTTCCGAACTGAAGCTCGACAACGGCCGAACGCTGGAGGCGCACAGGAGTTACAAGGTGGCGGGCTGGGCCTCGGTCAATCCACAAACGGGCAAGCCGGTGTGGGAGGTGTTCGCGAGCTATCTGCGGTCCGGCAAGCTTGCAGGCTCACGTGAAAGTCATGTTGCCCTGAAGGGCGTCGACGGCAATTTGGGCATTGCGGGATGAGTATTTGTAAATTGCTTCGCATTCTCGTCGGCGTGGCGGTACTCGCCACAATGCTGCCGTGCGGCCAGGCGCAACAGGTACCGCTGCAGGACAAGCCGTTTGCCGAGCACAAGATCGTGCTGCAGCTCTCCGACAACGACGTCCGCAAGCAAAACCTCGTGATCAGCGTCGCCAATAACCTGCTGAAATTCTACGATCCGGACAAGGTCGCGATCGAAGTGGTCACGTTCGGTCCCGGCATCGAGTTGCTGCGCAGCGAAAGCCCCGCGCGCAAGCAGGTCGAGAGCCTCATTTCGCAGGGCGTGCGCTTCGACGTGTGCCTCAATACCGTCGATACCATCGAACGCGAGACCGGGCGGCGGCCTGAGATCATGCCGGGCGCGACACCGGTGCAGGTCGGCGTCGGGCAGATACTGTTCCTCGCCGAAAACGGATATACACTGGTAAGACCGTAAGGAGTCCCATCATGTTCCGCCGCCTCGTCACAGCCGCAGCCCTGTCGCTCGCCCTCGCCACTTCAGCGCTGGCCGCTGACGGCAAGACCCATCGCGTCGCCATCCAGGTCGACCAGAACGATCCCGCCGTGATGAACATGGTGCTGAACAACGCGACCAACGTGATCGAATATTATCGCGCCAAGAACGAGGACGTGGACGTCGAGATCGTGGCCTACGGCCCGGGCATGCACATGCTGCGCGCCGACACCTCGCCGGTGCAGGACCGCATCAAGAAGCTCAAGGAGATGGGCAAGGTTCAGTTCTCGGCCTGCAACAACACCAAGCAGAACATGGAGAAGACCGAGGGTCACGCGATCTCGATCGTGCCTGAGGCGACCATCGTGCCCGCAGGCGTGGTGCGGCTGATGGAATTGCAGGAGCAGGGCTGGAGCTACGTGCGGCCCTGACAGGAGGATATCCGTTTCGCGATATCGTCGTTCGAGAGACGAAGACTGTTTGAATAGGCTATCATGATAGAATAATGTGCTCCGCGTGATCAGATTTGAGGACGCGGGCCACCCCATGATCTTTCGCCAGCTTTTCGACAGCGTTTCCGGCACCTACAGCTACCTGCTCGCGAGCCGTCCCGGCGGCGAGGCTGTGATCCTCGACCCCGTGCTGGAGAAGGCCGACCGCTACTGCAAGCTGCTGCAGGAGTTGAACCTCAAGCTGGTCAAGGCGGTCGACACGCATCTGCACGCCGATCACGTCACCGGCCTCGGCGCGCTGCGCGACCGTACCCACTGCATCACCATCATGGGCGAGCAGAGCAAGGCCGACGTGGTCTCGATGCGGGTCGCCGACGGCGACAAGGTGACGATCGAGGGACTGGCGCTCGACGTGCTCTACACGCCCGGCCATACCGACGATTCCTATTCCTACCTGATGGGCGACCGCGTCTTCACCGGCGACACGCTGTTGATCCGCGGCACCGGCCGCACCGACTTCCAGAACGGCAGTGCGCGGGCACAATATGAATTGATCTTCAACCGCCTGCTGAAACTGCCGGACGAGACGCTGGTGTTTCCCGCCCATGACTATAAGGGCGACACCGTCTCCACCATCGGCGAGGAGAAGCGCTACAATCCGCGGCTCCAGGTGAAATCGATCGACGACTATGTCGAGCTGATGGGCAATCTCAACTTGCCGAATCCGAAACTGATGGATGTGGTGATCCCCGCCAACATGCATGTCGGGCTGCATCAGGATGAGCTGGCGAAGCAGGGTCTCGCGCTCAACGCGCGTCAGGCGATCGACAGCCTGGGCCGGCCCGACGTGCTGCTGGTCGATTTGCGCGAGAGCAGCGAGCGCGCAAAGCACGGCACGCTGTCGGGCGCGCTGCATGCGCCTTATCCCTCGATCGATGAAAACTTGCGGCCCGGCGGCATGCTGCGCGAGGTGGCGGCGGCGACCGGACGGCGCATCGTGTTCTTCTGCGCGTTCGGCGAGCGCTCGGCGATGGCGGTCGCGGCTGCGAAGGAAGCCGGCCTCGCCAACACCGCGCACATCGCCGGCGGCATCGATGCCTGGAAGAAGGCCGGCGGCCCGGTGCTGCACGGGTGAGGGGTTATTTCAAGCCGACCGCAGCAATCGCCTCGGATGCGTGCCGTCGACATAACCCATGAACGGCGGATGGATCGAATAGCCGATCAGCTCTCGCGCCCGTTCGGGCAATCTTTCAGCCACCGCCGGCGGCACCGCGAGGCACATGTTCTCCAGCTGCCGCATCCATCCGACGCAATATTGCGGCGTGATGATCAGGCGCGGCCGCTTCGAACGGTTGGCGCCGCCGCGATGCCAGAGCGTGCCCTTGGTGATCGCGAGCGAGCCTGACGGCATCGCGAGCTTCACCGCGTCCGTGCGTTGGCCGGGATCGTGATCCTGGTCGATCGCCGATTTCGTATGGAAGACATCCGGTGTCGTGGCGCCCGCAATGCGGCGCTCGTCCCACAAATGGCTGCCGGGCACGATCTCGGTGCTGCCATTGGTCTCCGTCGTGTCGTCGATCGCCCAGAACGTGCTGATACCCAACGCCGGCCGCGGACGCGGCAATCGCGCGCCGCCATCGTCGGTGTGCCAGGGCTGGACGGTCTCGCCCGGCTGCAGGTTGATGGCAAGGCAGGCCGACAACAGGCAGCTTGTCCCAAGCTCCGCCTCGACGAAGCCAAGCGCGAGCGGATGGGTCACGAGTTCCGCAAACACCGGCGACTTCGCCAGCAGCGCGTAGACCCGGTTGGTGCTCAGCCCCTCGAAATCGTTGCGGCCCTTCAGGTCGCGGGCGAGATGCGGCGCCAGAGCGGCGCGGATCGCGGTGACCGTCTCGGCCGATAGCACGCGCTCGAAGATCAGGAAGCCGCTTGTGTCGAACTGTTCACGCCAGGATTCGAAGGAGCGGCCCTGAAGCCACGGCGTGGCTGGGTGAGCGGAATCGGCGACGGCTGCCTGAGCCATGGGAGACCCTCCGATTTGCGTTGATCCAGCCCATTGCCTCGAAATTCAACGCGGGTGTCAAGATGACATGGCGACTTCACTCCGAGAGAAAGGCCTCGCTTTCGATCTGCCGGATACTTTCGCGGCTCAGCAGATGCGCGCCGAAGCCGCCGCGCGCCAGCGCACTCACCGCCTGCGGCCGGGCCAATAGCAGCATCGCTGTCGTGGCCAGTGGCACCGCGCTCATCCAGTCCGTCTGCACGGGCGTCATTTCTTCGCGGCTATTGGTGTAGGGCCCCTGCCTGCGCGAAAGACGCCAGCATTCGCGCAGGAGAGCGAGCCGCGAACCGCTGCGCGCGGCAATGCCGAGTAGCGCCTGCATCGCAAGGTGGGTGCGCACACCGTCGCGGCTCGCGGGCAACGGCGCGGGCGTCGCGCCACATGAGACTTCGAGCAAGAGCCCGACCAGATCGGTGCCGGCGAGATAGGCGCTCATCGGGTCGACCAGCCGCGGATTGCAATCGATCAGCAGCGGCGTCGGATCCGTCTCCGGCATCAAATAATCGACTGACAACGCGCCGTGCCAGGCGAGGTGTTGCCCAATTTTTTCCAGCATCGCGCGCACTCCTGGCCGGCCGACACTCTCCTTGATCGCCTCGCCGCCACCAACGCCCATTGCGATTCCGCGATAGGCATGGAAGCCGACCAGCTTGCCGCGACAAAATACCGACTGCGCCTTCTCGGTCGTGCCGGCCAGGAACTCCTGCACCAGTAATTCGTCGGCAAAAGCATCGGCAGCGACAAGTTCACGAACGGCGTCATCGAGGTCGCGCGCGTCGCGCACGAACCAGACGCCTCGGCTGGCGGTCCCGATCGATGTTTTGATCACTGCGGGATAGCGGATCGCTGCACGAAGCTCATTGTCCGTCGTCACGATCGCTGTCGCCGGTTGCGGCAGCGCCAACTCGGCAAGCAGCCGGCTGAAGCCGGCCTTGCTGTGCGCCGTGCGATAGCTGTCGAACGACGGCGACGCGAGCGCGACCTTGCCCGCAAACCGCTCCTGCCCACGTGCGAACAGGAATCCCTGCTCATGGGTCGGCAGAAGCACGTCGAACGGCCCCGACACCAACAGTGCCTCGATGAAAGCGAGGTACCCCTTGGGATCGTCGCGCAGCGGCGGACAGCGGTGGAATTTTTTGACGAAGCGCGAATAGCGGCCAAGGCACCATGGCGAAGGATCGCAGACTTCCACGTGATGACCCAATAACCCAAGGACCGTGATCGCTTCCCGGCCGGAGGTACTGGAACCTTCTGAGACGAGCACGCGAAGCGGCATCGGAAACCTGCGCGGGGAATAGCGATAAATTAATGATTTATCGCCCAATTCCGCTTGGTCTGCGAGGGTGCCATGCGCCCGTACTCATGGACAAAACAACCCCGCTCAACGATATTCGCGCGCCAAAATCAGGAATCGCAGCCGCAAATGGCCGATATCGTCGCCGCACCGCAACAAGCCAAAGCTCAGGCCTATTCGGCGAACCGCACGCTGACGCTGATCTCGGTCGCGCATTGGGTCAGCCATTTCCATCTCTTGGTGCTGCCGATGCTGTTTCCGTTCCTGAAACAGCAGCTCGGCGTCGGCTATATCGAGCTCGGCTTCGCGCTCACGGTATTCGGCGTGGTCTCCGGCGTGACCCAGCCGCCGCTCGGCTACATCGTCGATCACATGGGCGCGCGCGTGATCCTGCTGCTGGGACTCGCCGCCGGCGGACTCGCGTTCATCCTGCTCGGCCTGCACCTGAGCTACTGGTCGCTGATCGCGTGCGCAGCGCTGCTCGGTGTCGCCAACAGCGTCTATCATCCGGCCGACTACGCGATCCTGTCGGCGCATATGGACGAAGCGCGGATGGGCCGCGCCTTTTCCATCCACACTTTCGCCGGCTTCCTCGGCGGCGCGGTGGCGCCGGCGGTCATGGCCGCGCTCGTCACCTGGATCGGCGGCTTCGGCGCGCTGATCGCAGCCGGCGCGATCGGTGTCGCGGTCGCATTGCTGCTGCTGATCGCCGGCATTCCCGACGCCGGCGCAAAGCATGCGCGGGCCGCGGGCAAACCCGTGGCGCCGAAGACCAGCATCCTGACGCCGGCGCTGATCGTGCTGACCGCGTTCTTCACCCTGCTTGGCCTCTCCAACGCCGGCATCGCCAGTTTCGGCGTGGTCGCGCTGATGACGGGCTACGCCACCTCGTTCTCGACCGCCAATATCGCGCTGACCGCTTTTCTCGGCGCCAGCGCCGTCGGCGTGCTGGCGGGCGGCTTCCTCGCTGACCGCACCGAGCGCCACGGTCAGGTCGCCGCCGTCTGCTTCGCAATCAATACCGCGATCGTACTGGTGATCGCCTTCGTGACGCTGCCCGCGATTCCGCTCATCGCGGCGATGACGATCGCAGGCTTCCTCGGCGGCGTGATCGCGCCCTCGCGCGACATGCTGGTGCGCAACGCCGCGCCTCCAGGGGCTGCCGGGCGCGCCTTCGCCATCGTCTCCACCGGCTTCAATTTTTCGGGGATCGCCAGCCCGCTGCTGTTCGGCTGGATCATGGACCAGAACATGCCGCGTGCGGTCTTCATCGTCTCCGCGCTGTTCATGGCGATGACGGTGCTACTGACATTTTTCACCGAGCGGAAAACCGCGCCCAAGCACGAGACCGCCGACGAGCGCGAGGCGGATGCATTGCTGAGCCCCAACGCCAGCCGTTGACAGTTTTTCGTTGGAATAGATGATGCTGCCAATTCGATAAACGGGATGAAACGCCATGACCAATCCAGACCTCGTGATCCGCGGCGGCACCATTGCCGACGGAAGCGGCGGCGATCTCTATGAAGGCGATGTCGCCATCAGGGACGGCCGCATCAGCGAGGTCGGCAAGGTCGCAGGCAAAGGCAAGGAAGAGATCGACGCCAAGGGCAAGCTGGTCGCGCCCGGCTTCGTCGACGTCCACACGCATTACGACGGCCAGGTCACCTGGAGCCACGACATCACGCCGTCCTCGCAGAACGGCGTCACCACGGCGGTCATGGGCAATTGCGGCGTCGGCTTCGCACCTTGCAAGCCGGCTGACCATCTCCGCCTGATCCAGCTGATGGAGGGCGTCGAGGACATTCCGGAGCCGGTGCTGAGCGCCGGCATCCCGTGGTCATGGGAAAGCTTCCCCGACTACATGGACTGGCTGTCGAAACGCGATTTCGACATCGACATCGGCGCGCAGCTGCCGCATGCGGCGCTCCGCGTCTATGTAATGGGCGAGCGCGGCGCGCGCCGCGATCCCTCCACGCCCGAGGACAACCGGACAATGGCGGCGCTGGCGAGCGAAGCGGTGCGCGCGGGCGCGCTCGGCTTCTCGACCTCGCGCACCCTCAACCACCGCACCTCGACCGGCGACTACACGCCGACCTTGAAGGCCGGCGAGGACGAGTTGACCGCGATTGCGGCGGCGATGCACGGCCAGGGCCGCAGCGTGCTGCAATTCGTGCTCGACCTCTCGACCATCCATGAAGACCTGCCGATGATGCTGCGGGTCGCCGACAACACCAAATGCCCGATTACCTTCTCGATCACCCAGAACGACAAGGCGCCGCAGCGCTATCGCCAGACCTTGGCCGAGATCAACGCGGCCGCTGCGCGCGGGCTCAACATCACGGCGCAGATCGCGGCGCGCCCGGTCGGCTTGCTGCTCGGCCTCGAACTGTCGCGCAATCCGTTCCAGACTCATCCGAGCTACAAGGCGATTGCGCACCTGCCGCTGGCCGAGCGGCTCAAGCGGCTGCACCAGCCGGACGTGCGCGCGGCGATCCTCGGCGAAAGCGCGACATCGACCGACGATCCACTGTTCTTCCGGCCGAACTACGACAAGATGTATCTGCTCGGCGATCCCCCGGATTACGAGCAGCCGGTTGAAAACGCGCTGGGGCCGCAGGCCCGCAAGCTCGGTAGGAAGCCGGAAGAGCTCGCCTATGACGCGATGCTCTCGGATGGGGGACGCGGCATGCTCTACGTGCCGTTCCTCAACTACATCGATGGCAATCTCGACTCCACCCGCGAGATGCTGCTCGATCCGCGTAGCGTCCCCGGCCTGTCCGACGGCGGCGCCCATTGCGGCATCATCTGCGATGCGACCTTCCCGACTTACCTGCTGACGCACTGGACCCGCGACCGCAAACGCGGCGAGAAGCTGTCGATCCCATTCGTGGTGGCGGCGCAGTCACGCAAGACCGCGCTGTCGGTCGGCCTCTCCGACCGTGGCCTGATCGGGCCCGGCTACAAGGCCGACGTCAATGTGATCGACTACGACCGGCTGCATCTGCATCCGCCGAAGGTGCATTACGATTTGCCGGTCGGCGGCCGGCGCCTGCTGCAGCAGGTCGACGGTTACGATGCGACGATCGTCTCCGGCGTGATCACGCGGCGCGAGGGCCACGCCACCGGCAAGCGGCCGGGCAAGTTGATCCGCGGGGCGCAAGGCGAGACGCGGGAGTTTGGGGCTGCGGCGGGATAGTCTTACTTCTCCCTCTCCCCGCTCTTGCGGGGAGAGGGTTGGGGTGAGGGGCAATTTCCAACAGCATGGTACTTGGAGAGTCCCCCTCACCCGCGCCTTCGGCGCGACCTCTCCCCGCACGCGGGGAGAGGTGAGAAGAAGCCATTACGCAAACTTCGGCTGCGCGGCCTCTTCTCCCATCAACCGCGCGCGCTCGGTGTTCGGCCAGAGCAGCAGCAGACCGAGCAAACCGGAGCCGACCAGGATGCAGGCGTTGATGGTGAAGCCGGTCATGTAGCCGTCGAGCGGCGCCGCCGCGCTCTGGATCACGCTGCCCATCACATAGGGGGCGAGGATACCGGCGAGCGTATAGAGCGCGCCGTAGATCGCGATCACCGCGCCGCGCTGCGAGACCGGCGTGAATTCACCGATCATCGGCGGACAGACCACGTAGATCGAGCCGCACAGCCCTGAGCCGACCACCAGCAACGCAATCATCAGTCCGCCCGGCGCCACATGCGGCAGTATCGCGAGGATCGCACCACCGAGGATCAAGGGCGCCGCGCCGAGCACGCCGCGCGCACCGCGGGTGGTAAAGCCGCGCGTAAGCATCACCTGCGAGATCCAGCCGGTGAGGATCACGATCACCGCGCCGAACACCCAGGGCAGGATCGAGATGAAGCCGGCCTGCTGCTGCGAGAAGCCAAGCCCCTTGACGATGAAGGGCGTGAACCAGGTGAGGCCCAGCGACAGCGCCCAATAGGCGCCGAAGGTGGCGGCCACGCAGCCGATGAAGGTGCGCGAGGTCAGGAGCTGGAAATAGGGAATGCGCGGCTCGTCGGCTGCCTGCGCCGCGGTCTGCACCAGCGGGCCCTCCTTGCCGAGGATCAGCCACGCCACCGCCCACATCAGGCCAACGACGCCCAGCGCGCCGAACGCATGGTGCCAGCTGTAATTGACGATCAGCCAGTTCAGCGCCGGTACCGCGAGGATGACGCCGAACGCCGAGCCCTGCGACAGGATGGCGGTCGGCAGCGTGCGCTTCTCGTCCGGAAACCATTTGTAGACGGCATGGGCCGCCACGGAGAAGGCCGGCCCCTCGCCGGCGCCGAGAATGATGCGGCAGATCAGCAGCGTGGTGAAACTGACGGTGCCGATCATCGGAAACTGCGCCAGCGCCCAGACGACGGCGAGCACCAGCAGCACCCAGCGCGTCGCCACCCGGTTGACGATGAAGCCGACCACGATGGCCGCAATGGAGAACAGGAAGAAGAATGAGGAGCCGAGCAGGCCGAACGACTCCGGCTCGAGCTTGAGCTCGGTCATGATCGGGACGCCCGCCAGGCCGACCACGATCTTGTCGGCGAAATTCACCAGCATGAACAGAAACAGCAGAAAGGTGATTTTCCAGGCGCCCTTGGGCGTCGCTTGCGCGGCCATGTTCTTCCCCGTTTCGTAACGCATCAATGGCCCTGTTATCCGGGCATCCGGCGATGCTAGCCATGGCTTTCCGCGTAACGCAATCAGCATTTGTACGGGATCGCGCTCGCCAGTGGTATCGCACTGCCGAGAGACACTGCCCGACGGTGCTGCGAGCGAAGCCTGCAACCGGATCACGATCGCGTCGGCGCCAGCGGGATGTCGTGATCTCCTGCCCGCGCCTTGCTATGCTCGGGCAAAACCGGAGGGAGCTTCCATGATCGATATCACGCGCACCATTGCGGCCGGCGCACTTGTCCTTGCCATCCTCGCTCCGGGAATGAGCCGGGCGCAGGATTATGCGGCGATCGTCGCCGCCCCCGACCGCAGCGAGGCCGACCGGCAGACCGATCAGCGCCGCCAGCCGGAAAAGATGCTGGCTTTCGCCGGCGTCAAGTCCGGCATGAAGGTGCTCGATATGGAAGCCAATGCCGGCTACTCGACCGAGCTCTTGGCGCGCGCGGTCGGGCCGTCAGGCGTGGTCTACGCGCAGGACCCGCAGGCGATCATCGATCGTTTCGTCAAGGACAAGTTCGACAATCGCGCGAAAAGCCCGGCAATGAAGAATGTCGTGCACGTGATCCGCGACTTCGACGATCCGATCCCGCCGGAAGCCTCCAACCTCGACATGATCACGTTCTTCTTCGCCTATCACGACGTGACCTATATGCCGGTCGACCGCGCCAAAATGAACGCCAAGATGTTCGCGGCGCTGAAGCCCGGCGGCTTGCTCATCATCGCCGATCATTCCGCCAAACCGGGCGAAGGCATCACGGTCGCCAACACGCTGCACCGGATCGAGGAGGCGACGCTGAAGCAGGAGATCGAGGCCGCCGGTTTCAAGCTGGCTGCCGAGGGCGACTTCCTGCGTCATCCCGAGGATCCGCGCGACGCCAAGGTATTTCGTCCCGCCGTGCCGGTCGACGAGTTCGTGCTGAAATACCAGAAGCCGATGTGAACGCACGCGAGATCGCCCCTCACGTGCTTCGCGTTCGCAACCTGACCAAGACCTATCGTGCGGCCGGCGAGGAGATCGCCGTGCTGCGCGGAGTCAATCTCGAGGTGGCGGCCGGCGAGCGGGTGGCACTGACAGGCGAATCCGGTTCGGGCAAGAGCACGCTGTTGCATCTGATCGCAGGCCTCGATGCCGCCGACGCTGGCGAAATCAGGCTCGATGATGCCGACATCACCACGCTGTCCGATGCCGGCCGCGCGGAGCTGCGGCGCGCCCGGCTCGGCCTGGTGTTCCAGCAGTTCAACCTGATCCCCAGTCTTTCCGTTGACGACAACCTCGCCTTCCAGGCGCGCATCGCCGACAAGCATGACCCGATCTGGCATGCGGAGCTGGTGGAACGGCTGGGATTGCGCAATCTGCTCAAGCGTTATCCCGAGCAATTGTCGGGCGGGCAGCAGCAGCGGGTCGCGATCGGCCGCGCGCTCGCCACCAAGCCGAAATTGCTGCTCGCGGACGAGCCGACCGGCAACCTGGATGAGACCACCGCCGACGACGTGTTGCGGCTAGCGCGCGATCTCGTCGCGCGCTCCGGCTGCGGCTTCTTGATGGTGACGCATTCGGCGCGTCTGGCCGCCACGCTGGATCGCCGGGTCACGCTGCATGCGGGGTTGGTCACATGAAGCGTGCAATCTGGACACTTGCGGTACTGTTGAGCCACTGGCGGCGGCATCCGCTGCAGCTCACGACGCTGTTGATCGGACTGATTTCGGCAACGGCGTTGTGGAGCGGCGTGCAGGCGCTGAACCAGCAGGCGCGCGAGTCCTACGATCGCGCCACGGCGATCTTCGGCGGCTCGCGCACCGCGATGCTGGTCGGCAATGTCCCGACATTCTCGCAAGAGCTATTCGTAAAATTGCGCCGCGCCGGCTGGCGAGTGTCGCCGGTGCTGGAAGGCCGCGTCCAGGTATCAGGCCATTCCTATCGCCTGCTCGGCATCGAACCGGTGACGTTGCCGGCCGAGGTCGGCAACGCGCCGGCGCTCGGACGCGACGGCTTGCGCAGCTTCATCACTCCGCCCGGACAAACGCTGGTCGCGCCGGAGACGCTGACAGATTTGCATCTGGCGGAGGACACCAGACCCGAGTCAAGCGGCGGCGCCGTTCTGCCACCGCTGCGCGTGCAGGCGCAGCTTGTCCCGGACGTGTTGGTGGTCGATATCGGGATTGCGCAAAAGCTTCTCGACAAGCCCGGCCAGGTCTCGCGCCTGCTGATCGGCAAGACAAAGGGTCCGGCCGAACCACTTGAGAGAGTCACCGGGGACGAGCTGCATCGCGTGGCGCCTGACGCCGAAAGCGACCTCGAACGGCTGACCGACAGCTTCCATCTCAATTTGACGGCGTTCGGCCTGCTGTCCTTCATGGTCGGCCTCTTCATTGTCAATTCCGCGATCGGGCTCGCCTTCGAGCAGCGACTGCCGATCCTGCGCACGCTGCGCGCCTGCGGCGTCTCGGCGAAATTGCTGAATACCGTACTGGTGATCGAGCTGGTGTCGCTCGCAATCATCGGTGGGCTCATTGGCATGGTCTGCGGCTATTTCATCGCGGCGGCGCTGCTGCCGGATGTCGCGGCATCCTTGCGCGGGCTCTATGGCGCGCCGATTCCCGGCGAACTGTCGCTGCGGCCGGAGTGGTGGATCGCGGGCCTCGCCGTCAGCATCGCCGGCGCGTTGGCGGCCGCGACAACCAGCCTTCTCAAGGCGATCCGTCTGCCGGTGCTGGCGGTGGCGCAGCCGCAGGCCTGGCGAGAGGCGCAATGGCGCTGGCTGATGGTCCAGAGCGGACTGGCGCTGATCGCATTCGCGATCGCCGCGTGGCTGCTTGTTGCCGGCAATTCGCTGATATCGGGTTTTGCGCTGCTCGCCGCGCTGTTGCTCGGCGCCGCGCTGATCCTGCCCGCGATCCTCGACATCGTGCTCCATACCGGCGAGCGCGGCACGCGCAGTGCGCTGGCCAACTGGTTCTGGGCCGACAGCCGCCAGCAGCTTTCCGGTCTCTCACTGGCGCTGATGGCGCTGCTGCTCGCGCTCGCGGTCAATGTCGGCGTCGCCACCATGGTCGAAACGTTCAGCAAGACCTTCCTCACCTGGCTCGACGGACGACTCGCGGCAGACATCTATGTCAGCGCAAAAGACAATGCGCAGGCGAACGAGATCAAGGCGTGGCTGCATGGACGGTCGGAGGTGCAAGCCGTGTTATCGGGAGGGCGCGCGGAAGCGCAAATCGCGGGCGCACCGGTCGAGGTGCTCGGCCTGCCCGATCACGCGACCTATCGCGAGCACTGGCCGCTGCTGCAGATCGCGCCGGATGGCTGGAGCAAGCTTCCGACGGGCGCGACGTGCTTCGTCAGCGAGCAATTGTCGCGGCGGATGAACCTGTCGCTCGGCGAGCGCATCGACGTGCCCACGCCTGATGGCAATTGGCCGCTCACGGTTGCCGGCATCTATGCCGACTATGGCAACCCGAAGGGTCAGGTCGCGGTCAATGCGGGCGCGCTGTTCGCGCATTTTCCCGATGTGCCGCAAACACGGATGGCGCTGCGGGTCGAGCCCGGAAAGGTCGGTGGGTTGATCACGGCGATGTCGATGCAATTCGGCCTCGATGGCCGCAACCTGCTGGATCAGTCGACGCTGAAGGCTGAGTCGACGCGGATCTTCAATCGCACCTTTGCCGTGACCACCGCGCTGAACGCCTTCACGCTTGGTGTCGCCGGCGTGGCGCTGCTGACCAGCCTGCTGACATTAGCCAACTCGCGATTGCCGCAGCTTGCGCCGTTATGGGCGCTTGGCGTGACGCGCCGCCGCCTCGCCCTGATCGAGCTGACCAAGACAATGTCGGTCGCGCTGATCACCGCGCTGCTGGCGCTGCCTCTCGGACTTCTGGTTGCGTGGTGCCTGATCGCGATCGTCAATGTGAAGGCGTTCGGCTGGCGGCTGCCGTTCGACGTGTTTCCGCTGCAACTGTTGAAGCTGCTCGGCGTCGCGTTGGCTGCCTCGTTGCTGGCCTCGCTCATTCCCGTGGCGCGGCTGGCGCGGATGCAGCCGGCCAGCCTGGTCAAGGTGTTCGCCAGTGAGCGCTGACCAAAATATTTCCCGTCGTGCTTTTACCTGCGGCCTCGCACTGGTCGGCTTGGGCGCACGCGCGCGTGCACAGGGTTTCGCCGGACTGAGCGAGGACGCCGCTGACTATGCGCAGGTAAAGCCCGGCAAGGTATTTTCTTTCCCCGCCGATCACGGCCCGCATCCGGAGTTCCGGATCGAGTGGTGGTACGTGACCGCGAATCTGAAGGACAGCAGCGGCAACGCCTTCGGCGCGCAATGGACGCTGTTCCGGCAGGCGCTCACACCCGGCGCGCGGCAGGAGGGCTGGGCCAATCAGCAGATCTGGATGGCGCACGCCGCGGTGACACGCGCCGATACCCACCGCTTCAACCAGGCCTACGCTCGCGGCGGGGTCGGTCAGGCCGGCGTCACGCCAGAACCGTTTGCGGCCTGGATCGATTCCTGGGCGATGCGCGGCGCCGATGCCTTCAACGCGAACAACATCTCGCCTCTCACTCTGAATGCATCCGCCGAGGATTTCTCCTACACGCTGCAGCTCGAAGCCGATCATCCGCTGGTGCTGCAAGGCGACGGCGGCTACAGCCGGAAATCGCTGCGCGAGCAGGCCTCCTATTATTACAGCCAGCCGTTCTTCAAAGCGCGAGGCTATCTCACGATCGACGACAAGCCTGTCGTGGTCAGCGGTCTCGCCTGGATGGACCGCGAATGGAGCAGCCAGCCATTGGCGCCGGATCAGAAAGGCTGGGACTGGTTCGCGCTGCATTTTGCCGGCGGCGAGAAGCTGATGCTGTACCGGATGCGGCAGAGCGATGGGAACGACTATGTCTCCGGCAACTGGATCGTGCCCGACGGACCCGCGCGCCAGCTCGGTCCGTCCGACATCAGGATGATTCCGGGCACACCTGTTGATATCGACGGACACAAACTTCCCGTCGCATGGCGGATCGAAATTCCGTCGCTGTCGCTTTCGATCGAATGCAGCGCGCTGAACCAGCGCGCCTGGATGGGCACCAGCTTTGCCTATTGGGAGGGCCCGATCGGTTTTCGGGGCAGCCACTCCGGCGTAGGCTATCTGGAGCTGACGGGCTATTGACTGTAAACTGACGCTTTCAGGGGGTCGCCATGTATCACTACACTGCGCTCGTCACGATGCTCGCTGTGGCGTTCTATTTCTTCACATCGACGCAGGTCGCAGGCGCGCGCTACAAATACGACGTGAAGCTGCCGGCGATCACAGGCAATCCGGACTTCGAGCGCGTGTTCCGCGTGCAGATGAACACGCTGGAATGGCTACCGATCTTCTTGCCGTCGCTGTGGCTGTTTGCGATCTACATCAGCGATGCCATTGCGGCCGCGATCGGAGCGGTATGGATCATCGGCCGCATCGTCTACATGGTCGGCTATACCAAATCCGTTCCCGGCCGCGGGCCGGGCTTCGGCATCCAGGCATTTGCCACGATCGTGCTGTGGTTCGGCGCGATCGGAGTGGTGGTTTGGAAGATCGTACACGCATAAGGCCGTCGCCCCCGCGTACGCGGGGACGACAATCTTATTTCGTCAGCGGGCAGCCGCTGTCCTTGGCGGTAAAGAACGCCTGGTCGCCGGGCACCACCGCGAGCTGCTTGTAGTAGTCGAACGGTTTCTTCGACTCCGACGGCTTCTTGACCTCGAACAGATAGAGGTCGTGCACCATGCGGCCGTTGGCGAGCACCTTGCCCTTGGCGAAGACGTCGTCGACCGGCAGCTCCTTCAGCTTGGCGGTCACTGCTTCGGTGTCCTTGCTGCCGGCGGCCTTCACCGCCTTCAGATAGCTCAGCACCGAAGAGTAGGTGCCGGCGTGGATCATGCTCGGCATCCGGCCGGTGCGCTTCATGAAGCGCTCGCCGAAGGCGCGCGTCTGGTCGTCATGATCCCAGTAGAAACCTTCGGTCAGGACCAGGCCCTGCGCTGCCTCGAGTCCGAGGCCGTGCACCTCGGCCAGCGTCATCAGGAGGCCGGCGAGCTTCTGCCCACCCTTGACGATGCCGAATTCGGCCGCCTGCTTGATCGAGTTGGTGGTGTCGAGGCCGGCATTGGCGAGACCGACAATCTTGGCCTTCGAGCTCTGCGCCTGCAGCAGGAAGGACGAGAAGTCGGACGAGTTGAGGGGCACGCGCACCGAGCCCAGCACCTTGCCGCCATTGTCGTTGACGACGGCGCTGGTGTCCTTTTCCAGCGCATAGCCGAAGGCGTAATCGGCGGTGAGGAAGAACCAGGTGTCGCCACCCGCCCTCGTCAGTGCGCCGCCGGTGCCGACCGCGAGCGCACGGGTGTCGTAGGCCCAGTGGAAACTGTAGGGCGTGCAGGCGTCGCCGGTGATGCGCGAGGTGGCTGCGCCCACCACGATGTCGATCTTCTTCTTTTCCTTCGAAAGCTCCTGCACGGCGAGCGCGACCGAGGAGGTCGTCAGCTCGGTGATCATGTCGACGCCTTCGGTGTCGTACCAGCGCCGCGCGATCGCGGTGGCAAGGTCAGGCTTGTTCTGGTGGTCGGCGGTGACGATCTCGATCTTCTTGCCGAGCACCTCGCCGCCGAAATCCTCGACCGCCATGTGCGCGGCTTCGAGCGAGTACTTGCCGCCGTAGTCCGCATAGACGCCGGACTGGTCGTTCAAAATGCCGATCTTGACGCCCTGCGCGGACGCAGGCCCAGCCAGCAAAAGGCCGCCCACCGCGACAGCCGCCATCCACACTGATTTCATGTTTCGCCTCCCAGCAGTTTTTATTTACTAGTGGTCCGATTCCAACATTCGCACGCCATTTCAGCGGGCACTTTGCGAATGTTGGAATCAAAGGACCACTAGAAATTATAAAATCTCTAGTGGAGCTTTGGATTTGACGTTCGCTTACCAGTGTTCGGCTGGCAGGATCGCGAACGTCAAATCCGCTCCACTAGGTGTTTCGTATATTTGATAACCCTGAGGCTGCCCATCTATTTCAAATAAGCCAATAGTATTGGGAGGTTATGCCGCAGCCACTACGGTCTTCTTCGGCCGGCGGCGATCGGCGAGGTTGCGCACCACCATGTAGAAGATCGGGGTGAAGAGCAGCCCGAACAGGGTGACGCCGAGCATTCCGAAGAACACGGCAACCCCGACCGCCTGGCGCATCTCCGAACCCGAGCCGGTCGAGACCACCAGCGGCAGCACACCGAGGATGAAGGCGAACGACGTCATCAGGATCGGCCGCAGGCGCAAGCGGCAGGCCTCGATCACAGCCTCGAGCCGCTCCTTGCCCTCGAGCTCGATGTCGCGCGCGAACTCGACGATCAGGATCGCGTTCTTGGCGGCAAGTCCGACCAGCACCACGAAGCCGATCTGGGTGAGGATGTTGACGTCCTGATGCATGATGCGCACGCCAATGGTGGCCGCAAACAGGCACATCGGCACGATCAGCAGGACGGCAAAGGGCAGGGTCCAGCTGCCATATTGCGCGGCCAGCACCAGATAAACGAACAGCACGCAGATCGGAAACACTGCAAGGCCCGCATTGCCACTGGTCGTCTGCTGATAGGACAGGTCGGTCCATTCGAAGGAAAAGCCGCTCGGCAGCGTGTCCTCGGCAAGCTTCTTCATCTGGGCGATTGCGGTGGCCGAGCTGGTGCCGGGCACCCCTTCACCCTGCAGCTCGGCGGCGGGATAGAGATTGTAGCGCGCGACGCGGTCCGGCCCGGAGATATCCTTGAAGTCCACCACGCTGCCGAGCATCACCATGTCGCCATTGGCGTTGCGGGTGCGCAGCCGCGCGAGATCGGCGCGCTCCTTGCGGAACGGCAGATCGGCCTGCGCCGTGACGTGGTAGGTGCGGCCGAACAGGTTCAAGTCGTTGACATAGGTCGAGCCGAAATAGGTCTGGATGGTGTCGGTGACATTCTGGATGGGCACGCCGAGCTTCTGCGCCTTGACGTGATCGATGTCGACGAACACCTGCGGCGTGTTGGCCGAGAACGGCGAGAACACAGTCGGGGCGAGCAGCAGCGGTGACTTGCGCGCCGCGGCGACGAGCTCGTCGGTCGCGGCCGCGAGCAGCTCAGGCCCGCGGCCCTGCCGATCCTGAATCCGCATGGTGAAGCCGCCGCCGGTGCCGATGCCCGGAATCGGCGGCGGCGGAATCACGATGATGAACGCGCCTTCGATGGCCGAGAGCCGTTTGCGCAGGTCCGCGGTGATCACCTGTGCGCTCAGCCCCTTCTTCAGGCGCACTTCCGGTTCCTCGAACACCGGAAACAGCGCCGCGGAGTTGCTCGCCTGCGTGCGGGTCGCGCCCGACAGGCCGGCAAAGACTGCGATATGCGAGATTCCGGGCGTGTCGAGCGCGATGCTCTCGATCCTGCGAACGATCTCGGTGGTCCGCGCCAGCGAGGCCGCGCCAGGCAATTGCGCGGATATGATCACGTAGCCGCGATCCTGTGCCGGAATGTAGCCCTGGGGCGTGGTGGCAATCAGCCAGCCGGCACTGCCGATCAGGACCACATAGACCAGCAGCATCACGACGCGGTGCCGAATCACGAAGCCGGCGAGACTTGCGTAGAAATTCGACAGCCAGTCGAAGCCGCGGTTGAAGAGGCCCGTGAACCAGTTCCAGCCGCGCGCGACCACGTTCCATGAAGCGGGCGGTCGCTTCTCGTCACGCGGCGTGAGAATCTGCGAAGCCAGCGCCGGCGACAGGGTCAGCGAGCAGAAACAGGAGATCGCGGTCGCCACCGCAATGGTGACGGCGAATTGCTGGAAGAATTGCCCGGTGATGCCGCCGAGAAACGCGGTCGGCACGAACACCGCGCACAACACCAGCGCGATCGACACCAGCGCGCCGCCGACTTCCTCCATCGTCTTCAAGGCCGCATCGCGCCTGGTCATGCCATGCTCGAGATGGCGTTCGACATTCTCGACCACGACAATGGCATCGTCGACCACGATGCCGACCGCGAGCACGAGGCCGAACAGCGTCAGATTGTTGATGGCGTAGCCCAGCGCCGCCATTGCCGCAAACGTGCCGACCAGCGAGACCGGGATCGCAATGATCGGGATGATCGCCGGACGCCAGCCCTGCAGGAACACGAGCACCACCACGACGACAAGTGCCATCGCCTCATAGATGGTCTTGATCAACTCGCTGATGGACTGCTGGATGAACTCGGTCGGATTGTAGCCGATGTCGTAGTCGAGCCCCTTCGGGAAGCTCGCCTTCAGCTTCGCCATGGTGTCCTTGATGCCCTTGGCGGTCGCGAGCGCGTTCGATCCGGGACGCTGCGTCACCAGCATCGCGACCGCGGTCTTCCGCAGCTCGAAGCTGTTGGTGGAGTAGTCGAGCGCACCGAGCTCGATCCGCGCGATGTCGCGCAGCCGCACGATGCGGCCGTCCTGGCCGGCCTTGACGACGATGTCCTCGAACTGGGACAGATCCTTCAGGCGGCCGGTGAAGGTGAGATTCGGCTGGAAAGCGCGGTCGGAGATGGGGGGGCTGGCGAGTTGGCCACCGGTGATCTGGAGGTTCTGGGCGCGGATCGCGGCGATGACGTCGCCCGAGGTCATGCCGAGATTGGCGATCTTGTCGGGATCGAGCCAAAGCCGCATCGAATAATCGCGCGCGCCGAAAATCTGGATGTCGCCGATGCCGTCGAGCCGCAACAGCTGGTCGCGGACCTGGAGCAGCGCGTAGTTCGAGATGTAGAGCTGGTCGAGGCTGTCGTCCGGCGACAGCATGAACACGACCATCAATATGTCGGGTGAGTTCTTCTTAGTGACGACGCCGTTTCGCTGCACTTCATCCGGCAATTGCGGCTGCGCGATCGCGACGCGGTTCTGCACCAGCACCTGCGCCTTGTCGAGATCGGTGCCGAGCTTGAAGGTGATGGTGATGGTGAGCTGGCCGTTCGAGGTCGCCTGGCTGTACATGTACAGCATGTCCTCGACGCCGTTGATCTGCTGCTCGATGGGAGCTGCGACGGTATCGGAGATGGTTTGCGCGGAGGCGCCCGGATATTGCGCGGTCACCACCACCGTCGGCGGCACGACCTCGGGATATTCGGCGATCGGCAGCGTCCGGTAAGCGAGCGCGCCCACGATCAGGAGCACGATCGACAGCACCATCGCCAGAATCGGCTGGTTGATGGAAAGACGCCCGAGATTCATGGCTTGCCGGCGCCGCTCGCCATGTGCGGGTTGACCTTGGCGCCGACGCGGGCGCGCTGCAGGCCATCGACAATCACGTGGTCTTCCGGCTTGAGGCCTTCGCGGATCACGCGCAGACCTTCATCCAGCGGGCCGAGCACGACCGCGCGTGCTTCCACCGTGTTATCGTCCTTCACCACGAACACGATCTTGCGCGACTGGTCGGTGGCAATTGCGGTGTCCGGGATCAGCAGCGCCTCATAGGGCGAGCTTCCGATCAGCCGCACGCGGCCGAATTGACCGGGCAGGATGGAGAGATCGTGGTTTCCGATCACGGCGCGGCTGCGCAGCGTACCGGTCGACAGGTCCAGCCGGTTGTCGAGGAAATCCATATGGCCGTCATGCGAGGGTTTGGTCTCGCCGGTCAGCGTCACCTGGACCGGATTCGCCGTGTCGCGCGAGCTCGGCCGCTTGCCCTCGAACCAAAGCCTGTTGTTCCTGAGGTAGGTTGCCTCGTCGACGTCGAAATAGATGTAGATTGGATCCACCGAGACGATTGTCGTGAGCAGCGTCGAGGTGCCGGTATCGCTGCCCTGCACGAGATTGCCGACGCTGACGAGATGGCGGCTGACGCGGCCGGTGATCGGCGCCAGCACATGGGTGAACTCGATATTGAGCTGGGCCGCCTTCAGCGCGCCTTCGGCGACGGTCTCGGCTGCGTGGGCGGCTTGCAGGGCCTGACGGCGCTGGTCGACGACCTGTTCGGAAACCGCGCTGGTCTGCACAAGGTTCAGCCCGCGATCGAGATCGCGCTTGGCAAGCTCCGCCTTCGCCCGCGCATCGGCCAGTTGGCCGTCGGCCTGGGCGGCGACCGCCTCGAACGGGCGGGAGTTGATCAGATAGAGCAGGTCACCGGCATGGACCATGTCGCCGTCCTTGAACTCGACATTGGTGACATAGCCGCCGACCCGCGGCCGGATCTGGACCTCCTCGACCGCCTCGAAGCGGCCGGTGAACTCATCCCAATCGGTGACGGTGCGCTTGACCGGCTGCGCCACCGTAACCGGCGGGGGCGCGGCCGCGGCCGGCTGTTGCGGTTTTTCCCCGCAGGCAGCCAGTGCGCTCGCGATGAGCACCGCCGGTCCGAACCTGCCCAGGCCTTGAACAAGACGCCGCGAAATCTGTAACGCGCGCAATTGTTTGTCTCCCCCGAGCACGCCATGCCTCGATTGGGCAGAGACAACATGAACCCGGCAAACGCCGCGTTCAAGGGCGGGTTACGATCACGCTATCTTGTTTCGCACGATATTTCGCGATTTGAACGATCGGATGCTGCACGACTGCAACGAGGGCCGATGATGATAATGCGCGGCGGCCCGACAAATCCTCCGCGCCGCACGCGCATGTTCAACCAATGTCACACGTCACATCGTCACGTGGCGGTCATTTATCCGACATCCGTTCCATTTTCATTGTAGCGTGCAGATTCATGTCGACTTATAAGTTCGATATGTCATACTCTAAAACGTCCGATTGAATAAACTTCAGATAGATATTTTTGGGAGAGCCCGGCATGGCAGAACCTTTCCTGTCCGAAATCCGGATGATGTCGTTTAGTTTCGCGCCCAGTGGCTGGGCGCAATGCAACGGCCAACTGCTTCCGATCAACCAGAATCAGGCGCTGTTCTCGCTGCTCGGCACCACCTTTGGCGGCGACGGTCGGGTCAACTTTGGGCTGCCGAACTTCCAGGGAAACGTTCCGACCGGTGTGGGCAGCGGTCTCACGCTGGGACAGCGTGGCGGCGAGCAGTCGCATACCCTCTCGATCTCGGAGATCCCGACGCACACTCATACGGCTATGGCGGCGAGCGCGAATGGGTCTCAGATTACTCCCGTCAGCAACCTTTTGGCGGGTTCGCCAAATCAGCTCTATCATGCAGCTGACAACAATTTGACGGCGCTCAACGCTGCAACGCTGGGAAGTATAGGCGGCAGCCAGGCGCATCTCAATATGCAGCCATTCCTCGTCATCAATTTCTGCATTGCACTGCAGGGCATTTTCCCGTCGCAGAACTGAAGGAGCAACAGCGTGGCACAGCCTTATGTGGGCGAAATCCGCATGTTCGCCGGCAACTTCCCGCCCGCCGGCTGGATGTTTTGCGAAGGACAGCTGCTCCCCATTTCCGAATATGAAACGCTGTTCAACCTGATCGGCACGACTTACGGCGGCGATGGGCAGTCCACCTTCGCGCTGCCGGACTTGCGGGGACGCGTGCCGATGCATCAGGGTAACGGCTTTACGCTGGCCGAGACCGGCGGGGTCGAAACCGTGACGCTTACGGTGTCCCAGATTCCGGCCCATAGCCATCCGTATCTCGGCACAACCAGCACCGCCATCGACGCGAATGCCAGCGGCAATGTCGTTGCCCAGGCGCTGACGTTCTTCCCTTATCTCAACGTGACACCATCGGTGGCGATGGCGCCGGGCTCGGTCACCTCGGTGGGCGGGAATCAGCCGCACGACAACTTCCAGCCCTATCTCTGCATCGATTTCATCATCTCATTGTTCGGCATCTACCCGAGCCCCACCTAGGAGTACACCATGGATCCGTTCGTCGCGGAGATCCGCATCTTTCCGTTCAATTTCGCACCCAAGGGCTGGGCGTGGTGCAACGGCCAGATCCTGCCACTGTCGCAGAACACGGCGCTGTTCTCCTTGCTCGGCACCACCTATGGCGGCGATGGCAAGAGCAACTTCGCGCTGCCGGACATGCAGGGCAATGTGCCGATGCATCCGGGCCAGGGCCCCGGCCTGTCGCTGCACGATCTCGGTGAGACCGGCGGCTCCCAGACCGTCACGTTGCTGGAGTCGGAAATTCCTTCGCACAGCCACCCTCTGAAGGCCGATATCGTCAGCGCAACCAAATCACTGCCGACGAACAACGCGTTTGCGAAAGTCAGCGGCGCAACGCCCTATCTGCCCCCAGCCGGCGCCAGCCTGGTGGCAATGTCCGACAATGCCATTGCTCCGGCGGGCGGCGACCAGCCGCACAACAACATGATGCCGTACCTGACCTGCTATTTTAACATCGCGCTGCAGGGGGTCTATCCGCCGCGGCCTTGAGCGACGATGGCGGACCGCTACGATCCATGGTGTGACTGGCAGGGTTTTCTGGCCGAAATCCTGCACCAACGCGCCGGCTCGCAAATAAATGCTGGCTCGCAAATAAATAAAGGCGTCTCCTGCACCGTGCAGGGGTCGCATCGTGGCCGCGAAGGTCGGCTTCTCGGGCGCTCACAAGTACCAGGATACGATGGTGAACCGCTCCCCATGCGTGACCGGCAGCACCTCGTGCGTCGTCTCGGCGCGGAAGCAGATGAGCGTGCCGGGCGCGGGCGTGAGCGGCACGCGCAGGTCCGGGCCCGAATAGGGTCCGTACAGCACCAGCGCGCCGCCGCCGTAGCTTTCCGGTGCGGGCGCCCGCGAGAATGCGCTGAGGAAGATCACCGCGGACACCTTGCGGAAGCGCGAATTGTCGTGGATCAGCGGCGTGTTGCCATCCTGATGCGCGACGAAGAAATCGCCGGACAGGTAGCGCAGGAACTGCGGCGGCTCGCATGAGGAGAGCGCGCGTCCGAAATGCCTTTCGAGCGCGGGCGTTTGCTGCATCAGTCGCGCCTTGATTTGTTCTGCAGTGGACGCCGGTACGCCCATGCGGGTCGAGCGCCGCACCAGCGGCTTGACTTCGCCGCCGGGATCTTGGCTCAGCACGGTCGCCTGCGCACCGGCGGCCTGCCGCAGTTCGGCGCGCAACGCCGCGCATTCGGCCGGGCTCAAGAAAGATTTCACTTCAAAGGTGTCGATCATTCCGGCATCGTGGAAACGAGCAGCTTTCCGGTTCATCTGTACCATGAGTGACGACAATCCGCCCGTCTGTTGGTCGCGCGCCGCGCAGGCGGGACTGACGTTCCGCCCCATCGCCGACGCCGACCTGCCGTTTCTCGCGCGCGTCTACGCCTCGACCCGTGCCGAGGAAGTCGCAACCGTGTCCGGTTGGAGCGACGAGCAGAAGGCGGCCTTCGTCGACATGCAGTTTCGCGCGCAGCATGCGCATTACCAGAAATATTATCCCAAAGCCGACTGGCTGGTGATGAGCCACGCCGGTGAGGATGTCGGACGTCTCTACATCGAGCGCTGGCCGAACCAGCACCGACTCATCGACATCACTTTGCTGCCCGAGCATCGCGGCCAGGGATTTGGCGAAGCGTTGCTGCGCGACCTCATGGAGGAGGCTGCTGCCGTCGACAAAGCCGTGTCGATCCATGTCGAGAAGTTCAATCCGGCAATGCGGCTCTATCGGCGCCTTGGATTCACCGTAGACGAAGACAAGGGCGTCTACGACCTGATGCGCTGGAGCGCTAGGTGAAGATCGCCTGATAGCCGTGGCCCTCGCCGAGCGGCCCGATCGGCACCAGGAATATCTCCATCGCGCCGAGCGAACCGTGTTGCATCGGATAGATCGCCTGCGGCAACCAGGGGCCCCTCGGCGCCGCAAAGATCAGCGAGAACGCCCCGCCCTTTCTTCCACTTTCGCCGGCGGGATCGACCCGCGACAGCTTCATCGCGACCGGCCCGCCTGCCGCCTGCACATCGAATTGCGACCCCAGATGCGGCCTGAAGTCGTCGATTCCAACCGCAGCGAGGTCGAGCGTCGTCATGTCGGGTTCCTGCGAACTGAGCTGGTTTCAGGATAGCGCCGGTCGTCGCGAAAGGGAAATGCCCTTCGGCCGTGGCGCCGCCGCAAAACGAACGATAGGGCTGGACGTTGGCCGCGGAAGGGCTAAGAATTCATGCGGTCGATTGACGAGGCCCGCCATGGACGCGCTTGCAAGCAAAAAATCCCTGACCGGCGATCCCGATCGCGCCGCGGCCACTATCGCTCCGGATTGCATAGGCCAGAATTTCTATGCAGTCGACCGCGGCCTGCGCAACCTGCTGCCGCTCTATCTCTCGACCACCGATTTCGCAAAGCTCGAGCCGCATTTCGCTCGGCTCGGCGCATTGGCCGGCGGCCGGCTCGACGAGCTCGCCCGCATCGCCGACAAGCATCCGCCGGTCCTGCATCCGCGCGACCGCTTCGGCCGCGACGAGGACTGGATCGACTATCACGGCGCCTATCGCGAGATGGAAGAGATTGCCTTTGGCGATTTCCAGTTCCACGCCATGAGCCATCGCGCCGGCGCGCTCGGCATGGATCGGCCGTTGCCGGCAGTCGCCAAATATGCGCTACAATATCTGTTCGTGCAGGCCAAGTTCGGCCTGATGTGCCCGATCAGCGTCACCGACACCTCGACCCACCTGATCCGCAAATTCGCCGACAAGGCGCTGCAGGATTATCTCCTGCCGAAAATGCTCACCAATGACGTCGCCACGATGTGGAAGGGCACGCAATTCATGACCGAGCGCGCCGGCGGCTCCGATGTCGGCGCCATCGAGACGGTGGCGCGCTGTGAGGACGGCGAGTGGCGGCTCATCGGTGACAAATGGTTCTGCTCGCACGCGGACGCCGACCTCGCGCTGCTCTTGGCGCGGCCCGAGGGGGCGCCCGCGGGCACCAGGGGCCTTGCGCTGTTTGCGCTGCCGCGCCGGCTGAAGGATGGCCGTCGCAACAGCTACCGGATCGTGCGCCTGAAGGACAAGCTCGGCACCCGCTCGATGGCATCGGGCGAAATCCGGCTGGAAGGCGCAGTTGCTTACCTCGTCGGTGACGCCAGGGCCGGGCTGAAGCAGATGATGGAGCAGGTCAACCTGTCGCGGCTGTCGCACGGCGTGCGGGCTTCCGCGATGATGCGGCGCTGCCTGAATGAAGTGATGGTCTGCGCAAAGAGCCGCGCAGCCTTCGGCAAGACCATCATCGACTATCCGCTGCTGCGCCGCCAGCTCCTGAAGATCATGCTGCCGGTCGAGCAGTCGTTGTCGATGTTCCTGTTCGCGGCGCACGCGATGGATCGCGCCAATGGCGGCGACAAACAAGCCGCTGACATCCTGCGCATCCTCACTCCGCTGCTGAAATTCCGCGCCTGCCGCGACAATATTCCGGTCGCAACCGGCGCCATGGAGGTGCGCGGCGGCAATGGCTATATCGAGGAATGGGTCAATCCGCGGCTGGTCCGCGACGCCCATATCGGCGTGCTCTGGGAAGGCACCAGCAACATCAACGCGCTCGACATCATCACCCGCGCCGTCGGCAAGAGCGGCGTGCACCGCGCGCTGGCCGCATCACTCGGCAAATTGCTGGAGGAGGCGGCGGCGATTCCCGCGGGCTTCCGCGACCGCCTGCGCACAACCCTTCAGCGCGCGCTGGACTTCGCCGAACGCGTCGCCGCCGAGCCGGCACTGGAGGCAAACGCAAGGCGAGCGGCGAGCGGCCTCTACCATATCTCGAGCGCCGTGCTGATGATTTGGGAGGCCAGCCGGCCGGGCACGGATGCGCGGCGCGCCCTGCTGGCGCGGCTCGTGCTCGAGCATCGCCTCGGCACGCAAGATCCGCTCGCACCGTCGACCGGCGATTGGGAAGCAGGCGCGGCGGACCTTTTGTTCGCCGAGCGCAAGATCGAACTGTCCGAGATCAACTCGCTTCTCATCCAGGGCGTGTATTCATAATGTGTGATGTCCGCTTTAGGGGTGAAGCAGACTTCCGCAAGCAACTCCGGAATGTCGCCTTTTGACCCTGACCAACATAAGCAGGCGTATCCTGGTGCAATGCACAGGCGCCCTCGTCGCCCTGTGATGTGCTAGATTGTGCACTCGTCCGAGGCCACCTTATGCGACGGCGCGAATTCGTTACCCTGCTTGGCGGCGCAGCGGTTGCGTGGCCGCTCTCGGCGCGCGCGCAGCAACCTGACCGAATACGCCGCGTCGGCGTCCTCATGGGTTTAGCCGAAGACGATCCCGACTCGAAGGCGCGTCTGGGGGCGTTCCGGCAGGAACTGGAGAAGCTCGGTTGGTCCGAGGGCCGCAATATCCACCTTGATGTTCGCTTTGCACTCCCTGCCGATGAGCAGCAATCGCAGATGCTGGCGAAGGAGCTACTCTCGGTTAGTCCCGATGTGGTCGTGGCGCAGACGACGGCACTTACTGCTGCTTTCCGACGAGAGAGCCGCAATGTTCCGATTGTATTCATCGCTGTCGGCGACCCGATCGGCGCGGGCTTCATCGCCAACCTGGCGCGGCCGGGCGGCAATCTTACAGGCCTGACCCTGTATGACGGCAGTGTCGCGGGAAAGTGGCTGGAAATGCTGAAGGAGATCGACCCGCGCGTCACGCGCGCCGCTTTCATCATCAACCCGAAGACCAGCTCCTTTCCGCTTCTTGCGCGTGAAACCGAAACCATGGCCCAATCGCGGGCGATCGAGTTGACCTTGAGCACCATCGAGAACGCCGGTGACATCGGGCGCGTCATCGAGTCCTTTGCCAGTTTACCAAACGGCGGTCTGGTCTTTCCGCCGAATGCGACCACCACTGCCAATCGTGACCTCATCGTCGCGCTAGCGGCGAGGTACCGCTTGCCTGCCGTGTATGCATGGCGCGAGTTTGTCACGGCTGGCGGCCTCTTGTCCTACGGAACCAACTTCGTAGAGCTATTCCGGCAAGCAGCGTCCTATGTCGATCGCATTTTGCGTGGCAGCTCGCCCTCGGAGCTTCCGGTGCAGGCGCCGACCCGGTACCAAACGGTCCTGAATCTCAAGACTGCCAAGGCGCTCGACTTGACGGTGCCCACCAGCCTTTTGGTGGCCGCTGACGAGGTCATTCAGTAGAGCCGTGCTCTATCGTGCAATTGCTGCGCATGCTGACGGCAGGAATTATGAGTACACGCACTAGGCAAGCTCGCTGGTCAGCGTCTCGGCTTCCGGCATCGTCGCCTGGAACGCCGGCGTCGCCTGCATCCGCTCGGCGAGGGCGTCGAGCTGACCGCAGCGAAGCTCCGCAAAGAAATTCGGCCGCTTGCCGCGCGCAAACAGCCAGAACGCCGCGACCGTGATGTCGGCTTGCGTCATCTCTGCGCCCGCAAACCACGGACCCGCAAATTCCGCATCGAGCCAGCGGAAGCCGTCGCGCACCTGCTTGTCGCAAGTCTCCAGCCACGGCCGATGCCATTTTTCGCGCGGCCGGAAGTGGCGCTCGTACAGGCTCACGACCAGCTTCTCGTTGGCGCCATGCGCGACCGCGAGCAAGGTCAGCACGCGCCGCCTCGCCTTGCCTTCGGCCGGAGTCAGCGCACGTTCCGGGCCAACCAGACCGTCGAGGGTGTCGAGGATCACGGAGCTGTCGACCAGCATCTCGCCGTCGGCCAGTTGCAAAGCCGGCACGCGCGCGATCGGATTGAACTTCGCCAATTCCGTCTTGTCCGGACCGAACGGCATCATCGGCATATGCCGGTATTTGAGGCCGTAGAGCTGCAGCGTCACCGCGACTCGCCGTACAAAAGGCGAGGCATAGCGGCCATAGAGGACTGGACAATCTTCGGACATGACTGGGGTTGCCGACTTCGCTAGATTAGCCTCAAGCTAAACCAAAGCTTCTCGGGAGGACAAGCGTGCACAAAGGGCGTGTCGTTTTCGGCGCCATGGACGAGGTCGTGTTCGGCAAGCCGGCGGCCGAGGCTGTCGTCGAACAAATGGATCGGCTGGGCGCGCAACGCGCGTTCCTAATGGTGTCAGGTACGCTGCGGCGCGAGACCGATGCCGTCGAAATCATCAGCCGGGCGCTCGGTGGCCGCTGCGCCGCGATTTTCGACGCGATGCCCGCGCATACGCCGCGCGAGGCGGTGATCGCCGCCAGCGAGATGGCGCGCAACGCCAACGCCGACCTCATCGTCACCATCGGCGGCGGATCGATCACCGACGGCGCCAAGGCCGTGCAGCTTTGTCTGGCCAATGACATCCGCAGTGTCGCGGCGATGGACGGTATCCGCGCCGTCAAGGGCGCGGCCCCACCAATGACCGCGCCGAAGGTGCGCCAGATCAGCGTGCCGACCACGATCGCGGGCGGCGAGTTCTCCGCCAACGCCGGCGTCACCAACACCGCGACCAAGGTCAAGGAAAGCGTGCGTCATCCGCTTGCGATCCCGCGCGCGGTAATCCTCGATCCCGCGATCACCCTGCACACGCCGGACTGGCTGTTCCTCTCGACCGGTATCCGCGCCGTCGACCATTGCGTCGAGGGACTGTGCTCGAACGAAGCGCATCCCTATGCCGATGCGCAGTTGTTGAAAGGGTTGGCCATGCTGGCGCAGGGCCTGCCACGCGTGAAGGCCGATCGAGACGATCTGGACGCGCGAATGGATTGCCAGATCGGCACCTGGCTTTCGACCGGAGGGCTCACCTCGGGCGTGCCGATGGGGGCGAGTCACGGCATCGGTTATGTGCTGGGCGCCGCGCATGGCGTGCCGCACGGCCATACCTCCTGCGTGATGCTGCCGTCGGTGATGCGCTGGAACAAGTCGGTCAATGCCGAGCGACAAAAGCTGGTGTCGGAAGCGATGGGGCATCCGCACCAGGATGCCGGCGACGTGCTCGACACCTTCATCCGCAATCTCGGCATGCCGCGCAGCCTGCGCGACGTGAGGATCGGGGCCGAGCATTTCGATTCGATCGCCAAGGCCGCGATGGCCACGCCCTGGGTGCCGCGCAACCCGCGCAAGATCGACGGCCCGGCCGACGTGCGGGAAATTCTTGAATTAGCCGCGTAGGGAGAGAACAGGACTATGTATACCGGCAAGCACGCTCGCTTACGTCCGCTGCAGCCTGCCTTCATCATGGCGTCGACCGGCGAGACCGTGACCTATCGCGAGCTGGAAGCACGCTGCAACCGGCTGGCGCATTTGTTCCGCAAACGCGGCCTGAAGCGCCTCGCCCACTACGCGATCTTCATGGAGAACAACAGCCGCTATCTCGAAGCCTGCGGCGCCGGCGAACGCGCAGGCCTCTATTTCACCTGCGTCAATTCCTATCTCACCGCGGGCGAGCTCGCCTATATCCTCACCAACAGCCGGTCGCGGATCCTGATCACCTCGCTCGCCAAGCTCGACTGCGCGCGCGAGGCGATCAAGGAATGTCCCGATATCGAGCTCTGCATCGTCGCCGACGGGCCGGGTGAAAGCGATCGCATCGTCGGCCTCGCGCAGGCGACCGCCGGCCTGCCGTCGACGCCGATCGCGGACGAGTCGGTCGGCACCGCGATGCTCTATTCCTCCGGCACCACCGGCCGGCCGAAAGGCATCCTGCGGCCGTTGCCGGAGCAGCCGCCGTCGCAACAATTGCCGCTGTTCGATTTCCTGCAAAAGCTCTGGCAGTACCGCGAGGGCATGATCTATTTGTCGCCGGCCCCGCTTTATCACTCGGCGCCGCAGGCAGCGGTCAACCTCACCATCCGCGTCGGCGGCACCGTTGTCATCATGGAGCGGTTCGACCCCGAGCAATATCTCGCACTGATCGAAAAATGGGGCATCACGCACAGCCAGCTGGTGCCGACCATGTTCTCGCGTCTGCTGAAGCTGCCTGAAGAAGCGCGCACGCGTCACGACCTGTCGTCGCTGGAGATCGCGATCCACGCTGCCGCGCCCTGCCCCGGGCTGGTCAAGGAGCACATGATCAAATGGTGGGGGCCGATCATCCACGAATATTACGGAGCCACCGAAGGGCTCGGCTTCACCGCCTGCAACAGCGAAGAATGGCTCGCCCATCGCGGCACGGTCGGCAAGGTGCTGCTCGGCGAGTTGCACATTCTCGACGAGAACATGCAGGAATGCCCGACCGGAACGCCCGGCACGGTCTGGTTCAAGACCGCATCCCAGTTCGAATATTTCAACGATCCCGAGCGCACCAAAGAGGCGCGCTCGCCCGACGGTAGCATGAGCACGGTCGGCGACGTCGGTTATGTCGACGCCGACGGCTATCTGCACCTCACTGACCGCGCGACCTTCATGATCATCTCGGGCGGCGTCAACATCTACCCGCAGGAATGCGAGAACCTCTTGATCACCCATCCCAAGATCGCCGATGCCGCGGTGTTCGGCGTGCCCAACCCCGATCTCGGCGAAGAGGTGAAAGCGGTCGTGCAGCCGATGCCGGGGGTCGAGCCGTGCCAGGCGCTCGCCGAGGAATTGATCGCGTTCTGCGGCCAGTCGCTGTCGCGCCAGAAAGTACCGCGCTCGATCGATTTCGAAGAGCAATTGCCGCGGCTGCCGACCGGCAAGCTCTACAAGCGCCTGTTGCGCGACCGCTATTGGGGCAACAAAACCTCGCGTATTGTGTGAAGTGGGCAACAGTGCCCGCGCGAGGCCAAAAGCCAAAGCGAATCAAATTCTTCGCCGCTAACCTGGGCTTCGCAGCGCGAACCTGAAGATTTCCGTAAGAAAAAGATAAGGTGTCCGCAAGGCGCCGCATGTGGCTCGCGCGCGTCGACGCAGGCATTGTCGGTGCGTTGTTTCGCAAGACGCACTACACATGAATCAACGCGCCAACCAATTCCTCTCCTTTGCCCCGGCGGCCCTCGCAGCAGCCTTGTTGCTCGCGAGCAGCCCGGCCACGGCTCAGACCCTCAACCAATTCGTCGGCTTCGGCGACAGCACGATCGACAGCGGCTATTACCGCGCCCTGCCGTCTCCGCTGTCCGGCAACGCCACCTACAATGCCGATTGGCCCGCCGCAGTCGCCGCAGGCGCAGGGAAGCCGACTAACAGTCCCGGCCTGATGAGCAGCGAGGCGCTGGCGTCCGATTTCGGCCTGAATGGCGCACCCGCCAACCAGGGCGGCTCGAACTACGCCACTTCGGGCGCCAAGAACGTCACCGTCAACAATGCCCAGACCGGCGACTTCGGCGCGGCGATCCCGACCACTGTGCAGATCAGCAACTATCTGGCGGCGAACGGCGGCCGAGCCAATCCGAACGGTCTCTATCTGATCAGTTCGGGCGGCAATGATGTTGCTTTCGCTCTCCAACAGACGGGGGCCGGGCCGTGGCCAGCGGATCCGCAAGGCTACATCATCTCAGCCGCCAACAGCCTCGCAACCTCGGTCGCGACGCTGCAGGCCGCCGGTGCGCGCTACTTTGTCGTGCCAGACTTGCCCTATTCGTTTCCGGGAGGCGCCGGCAATGCAACGGAGCGAGCGGACCGCCTGCTCTACAACCAGACCCTGTGGTCGAGCTTGCATGCCGACGGCGTGAACTTCATTCCGGCCGACTATAACGCGATGCGGCTGGCAATCGCCTCCAATCCGGCGCTGTTCGGCTTCCAGTTCATCGGCAACGGACCCGGCCAGACGGCATGCAGCCAGCCGGCCGGCGTCGGCAGCTCGTGGGCGTTGCTGTGCTCGGCCAACCCGGGAGCGCCGTCGCAGCTGGTGTCGCCGAACGCCGAGCAGACCCATTTGTTCGCCGACGACCAGCATTTGAGCAGCGCGGGCCAGAAGATCCTCGCCGATTACGAATATAGCCTGCTGGTCGCGCCGATGGAGATTTCCTTCCTCGCGGAAACCGCGGTCAAGACCCGCGCCGCCATCGTCGATTCCATCTTCAACCAGATCGCAATCTCGGAGCGCCAGCGCAAGGCGAATACCTTCAACGTCTGGGTCACCGGCGAGGCCGCTTCGCTGGCGATCAATTCGGGCTCGCCCGGCTTCCCGAACGATCCCGGCGTGCCGGCATCCGTCACCGCCGGCATCGACTACGCGATCGCGAGCAACATGATCTTCGGCGCCGCCTTCTCCTGGGGGCAGACCACGCAAAGCTTCAGCCTCGGCGGCAATTTCAGGCAGACCGAAGTCGCCGGCAGTTTGTACGGCGCCTGGACGGCCGGCCACTGGTGGGGCCAGGCGATCGGCACCTATGGCAATCTGAACTACGACGTGAACCGGATCGTGCCGATCGGCATCACCCAGCAATCAAATATCGGCAGCACGTCGGGTCGCAACGTGTCGTTCGCTGCCGAGTTCGGATACGACTTCACGATCCCGCTCGGCGCCGCGCCGGCCGGCATGCCCGTGAAGGCGCCTGCGGCGCCCGCGCCATGGCCGCAGATCACACATGGTCCGTTGGTCGGCATCATCCTGCAACGCGTCCATGTGAACGGGTACACCGAGACCGATCAGTTTGCGGCGATCGGCGGATTCACGGCGCTATCGTTCGGCGACCAGACCCGCGACTCTGCGGTGAGCGAGCTCGGCTACCAGGCCAGCATCGATCTCGGCAGATGGCGTCCATTCGCAAAGCTTGTCTGGGACCACGAACTAGCGCCGACCGACCGCAACGTGACGGCGTCGCTGACCAGCGTGGTCGCGCCGTCCTATTTCATGCCGGCAGTCGTCGTCGGCAGGGATTGGGGCACGGCGACCGTCGGCACCACCGTGACCTTTGCGCCCGGCATCACCGGCTACGCCACGCTGTTCAGCCAGATCGCACAGCACAACGTCGTCACCTATGGCGGGCAAGTCGGCCTGAACGTTGCATTCCGCTAGACGCTCGATCGCAGGTCGCCAACGAAAACGGCCGGACCCAAGGTCCGGCCGTCGCGACGAAGATTCGAAAATCAGTTCGGCCAGCAACGGTTGCCTTCGGGCCCGATGTGATAACCGGGAGGGCACATCCGATTCACCACCATCGGATGGCACCGGCCACCCGGACCGCGCCAGAATCCACGGCCGCATCCTTCCGCAACCTTGATCGTCAGGTCGGAACTCACTCCGGCCGGCGCCGGAATGATGGTCGCGCTGGATGCCGTCGCAAAGCTGAATGCCAACGCCGCACCGAGAGCAATTGTTCGTATCATCGATTGCTTCCTTGTCCTTGAGGGTTAAGCCCGCCCCACTTCGCCGATTCGAGAAACCGGCGCGGGAACCTAACATCGGTTGCAGCAAAGACAATGACGATATGATTGCGCGCACCGTTCATCTCGCTGAACGGCGGACTGCTGCGGCGCAAAAAATGAAATTAAAACAGCGTAGTCCGAGTGTTGGATGGCGAGAGAACCATCGTGCGTGCCGATGGCGCAGGCCGGGGTGATTGAATTTCTCAACCCACTGGTTGCGCCGAATGACGCATTCCCGATCGTCCACGATCATCCGGCTTCAGCGACGCGCTGGTTGCGCTGGTGAGCGACACTTTTCCCGCGAGCAGGCATCCTCGAGAGACGGCGCCTGCTGTTGTCCTGCAATCCGCTGCTGCCAGCATCGACATGATGACCCGCGCGAGCCGCGAACCCGCGTTCTGCAAGAATCCGGAGCGCGCTAGCGATTCTTGTCGCGCTTCAGCTGAGACAATTTGGCGCGATTTGACGGCGGCGGGAATCCACGCAGCCGGTGTTCATGCGGCGGAAAATCGGCTTTTCCATCATCCCAATTGCCAATGCAGCCGACGGCGCCGGGCGTTGCCTCCCCTCCCTGCCCCCGATATCGTCGCCGCGAACCGGTCAGGCAGGCCAGGGCGACCCGAGGACAAGACCGGATCGTCAACGGAGGAAGAGCATGCGGAGCGTGCGCGCGTTTGCCGTCGCGATGTTGTGTTTGCCGGTCATTTGCGGCGTCGCACTTGCGGCCGACCAGCCGAAATCCGGCGGCATCTTGCGGATGTATCACCGTGACAGCCCCGGCAGTGCTTCCATCCATGAAGGCGCGACCTACTCGCTCAATGTCCCCTTCATGCCTATCTTCAACAACCTGGTGCTTTATGACCAGCATATCGCGCAGAACAGCATGGACGACATCCGTCCGGAGCTTGCCGAAAGCTGGAGCTGGAGCGACGACAAGAAGAAGCTGACCTTCAAGCTGCGGCAGGGTGTCAAATGGCATGACGGCAAGCCGTTCACCTCGGCCGATGTCAAATGCACCTTCGACATGCTGATGGGCAAGTCGCAGCAGAAATTCCGCCAGAACCCGCGCAAATCCTGGTACGACCAGGTCGAGGACGTCAGCGTCAACGGCGATTTCGAGGCCTCGTTCAACCTGAAGCGGCCGGAGCCCTCGCTGCTCGCGCTGCTCGCCTCCGGCTACACCCCGGTCTATCCCTGCCACGTTTCGCCGGCGGAGATGCGCACCCATCCGATCGGCACCGGCCCGTTCAAATTCGTGGAATTCAAGGCCAACGAGTCGATCAAGCTGACCAAGAACACCGACTACTGGAAGAAGGGCCTGCCCTATCTCGACGGCATCGAGTACACCATCATCACGAACCGCTCGACCGCGATCCTCGCCTTCGTCGCCGGCAAGTTCGACATCACCTTTCCGACGCACATTACAATCCCACTGCTGAAGGACGTGAAATCGCAAGCACCGAACGCGGTCTGTGTCACCGCGCCGACCAACGTCTCCACCAACATCATCGTCAATTCGAGTTCGCCGCCGTTCGACAATATCGACATCCGCCACGCGCTGGCGCTCTCGCTCGACCGCAAGGCCTTCATCCAGATCCTGTTCGAGGGTCAGGCCGACGCCGGCGGCACCATGGAGCCGGCGCCGGACGGGCTGTGGGCGATGCCGAAGGACATGCTGGAATCGATTCCCGGCTACGGCCCCGACGTCAACGCCAACCGCGAGGAAGCACGGAAATTGATGCAGAAGGCCGGCTATGGTCCCGACAAGCATCTCGCGGTCAAGGTCTCCACCCGCAATCTCGCGGAGTATCGCGATCCCGCGGTGATCCTGATCGATCAGCTCAAGAGCATCTATATCGACGGCGAGCTCGACGTGGTCGACACCGCGCAATGGTTTCCGAAGGTCGCACGCAAGGACTACGCGCTCGGCCTCAACCTGACCGGCAATGCCGTCGATGACCCCGACCAGTCGTTCTACGAGAACTATTCCTGCGGCTCCGAGCGCAACTACACCAACTATTGCAACAAGGACATCGAGAAGCTGTTCGACCAGCAGTCGGCGGAGACCGATCTCGACAAGCGCAAGAAAATGGTCTGGGACATCGACAAGAAACTTCAGGAGGACGTCGCCCGTCCGATCATCTTCCATGCGCGCGCGGCTACCTGCTGGCAGCCCTATGTCAAGGGGGTCACGGTGATGGTGAACAGCTCGTATAACGGCTATCGTTACGAGGATGTGTGGATGGACAAGTAGTCCGGCCACCCTACGCAACGCCGCCGTTTCGACAGGAGTAGGCCCACGTGTTTGGCTATATCGTGCGCCGCCTTGGCCTGATGCTCGTGACCCTGTTCGGGATATCGGTCGTCATCTTCTTCCTGTTGCGCATCGTTCCCGGCAATATCGTCGACATCCTGTTCGACGCCGCCGGTTTCGTCGATCCCGCCGACAAGGCCAATCTGGAGCGTGAGCTCGGCATCGATCAGCCGCTGGTGTTCCAGTATCTGCACTGGATCAACGGGCTGTTGCACGGCGATCTCGGCTACTCCTACGTATCGGAGAAGCCGGCGCTGCAGGAAATCCTGCCGCGGATTCCAATCACGGCGCGGCTCGCCGCGTTCGCCTTGCTATTCTCCGCTTCGATCGGCATTCCCCTGGGCGTGCTCAGCGCCGTCAAGCAGGGCTCGAAGCTCGACTATGCGCTGCGCGTCGTCAGCCTCAGCGGGCTGTCGCTGCCCTCGTTCTGGCTGGGCCTTCTGATCCTGATGGCGGGCGTCGCCATGTTCGGCAGCATCCCGATCTTCAATCCGAACCCGCAAACGCTGGGCGAGATGTTCTCGACCTATTGCCTGCCGTCGCTCGCGGTCGCCTTCCGCAGCTCGGCACTGACCATGCGAATCACGCGCTCCTCGATGCTGGAGGTACTGCGCCAGGACTACATCCGCACCGCGCGCGCCAAGGGCGCTTCGGAATCGTCGGTGAACTTTCACCACGCGCTGAAGAACGCCATCCTGCCCGTAATCACCGTGATCGGGATCGAAGCCGCGTTCCTGATCGGCGGCCTGATCGTCACCGAAACCGTGTTCAACGTTCCCGGCATCGCCCGCTACCTGGTCGAGGCGATCCGCTGGCGCGATTACCCGATCGTGCAGAACCTGGTGATGCTGATCGCCGTGGTCGTGGTATCAGCGAATTTCATCGTCGACATGCTCTATGCCGTGTTCGATCCGCGCATCCGATATACGGACTAGGGGCGGGGGCATGGTTACCATCAACTTCGACAACGAGCTGAGGCGGGCGGGCGCAACGTCGACGCACGGGTGGCGCCGCTACACCTTCCTCGCGCGGCGTCACGTGCTCGGCACCGTCGGGCTCGTGATCATGACGGCCTTCGTGTTGACCGCGCTGTTTGCGGACCTGATCTGCCGCTACGATCCGCTGACGGTCGATTCCGCGCATGCGCTGTTGCGTCCCGATGCGCGGCACTGGATGGGGACGGACTCCTTCGGCCGCGACGTCTGGGCTCGCATCGTCCATGGCGCGCGCATTTCGCTCGCCGTCGGCATCGGTTCGACCGCGCTGGGCGGCATCATCGGCGTCATCGTCGGACTGACCTCGGGCTATCTGTCCGGCTGGGTCGACCTCGTGTTCCAGCGCGTCACCGACATCTTGCAAGCACTGCCGCTGCTGGTGCTGGCGCTGGTGATGACCGCGGCCCTCGGCCCATCGCTGCCCAATGTGATCATCGCCATCGCCATCCCGCTGGTTCCCGTCGTGTCGCGCGTGATCCGCGCCAACACGTTGGCGCTGCGCGAGCAGCCCTTTGTCGAGGCCGCCAAATCGATCGGCATGAGCGAGACGCGGATCGCGCTCCGCCACGTGCTGCCCAACACGCTGGCGCCGCTCATCGTGCTGGCGACCGCGCAGCTCGGCTCGACCATCCTGACCGAAGCCTCGCTCTCCTTCCTCGGTCTCGGCATTCCCGAGCCCTATCCGTCATGGGGACGAATGCTGTCGGAATCGGCGGCTGAGTATGTCCGCACCGCGCCGTGGCTGGTGATCTTTCCGGGGATTGCGATCAGCCTCGCGGTGTTCGGCACCAATTTGTTCGGCGACGCACTTCGCGACATTCTCGATCCGAGGCAGCGCGGCTGATGAGCGCAGCACCGGTCGGCGAGAACGTCCTCGAAGTGAAGGGCCTGCAAACGGTGTTCTTCACCAATTCCGGCCTGTTCCGCGCGGTCGACGACGTCTCCTTTCACGTCAAGCGCGGCGAGACGCTGGCGATCGTCGGCGAATCCGGCTGCGGCAAGAGCGTCAGCGCGCTGTCGATCATGCGGCTGGTGCCGAATCCGCCCGGCAAGATCGTCGGCGGCAGCATCATGCTCGAGGGCACGGATATCCTCGCGCTCGATGAAGCCAGCATGCGCCAGATCAGGGGCAACCGCATGTCCATGATCTTTCAGGAGCCGATGACTTCGCTCAATCCGGTGATCCGGATCGGCGACCAGATCAGCGAGGCGGTGCGGCTGCATCGCGCGATGTCGTCGAAAGAGGCCTGGGCCAAGGCGATCGAAATGCTGCGGCTGGTGCGCATTCCCGAGCCGGCGCGGCGCGCGCAGGAATATCCGCATCAGCTCTCCGGCGGCATGCGGCAGCGCGCGATGATTGCAATGGCGATGGCCTGCCGGCCGGCCCTGCTGATCGCGGACGAGCCGACCACGGCGCTCGATGTGACCATCCAGGCGCAGATCCTCGCGCTGGTGCTCGACCTGCAGAAAGAGCTCGGCATGGGGATGATCCTGATCACCCACGATCTCGGCGTGGTCGCGCAGACCGCGCAGCGCGTGATCGTGATGTATGCCGGCAAGAAGGTCGAGGAAGCCGACGTCGACACCCTGTTCGCGAACCCGCTGCATCCCTACACACGCGGACTGATGGCTTCGATCCCGGGGGTGCCGGCGCTGCAGGAGAAAACGGAGACGCGGCTGACCGAAATTCCCGGCATGGTGCCGTCGCTCACTAATCTCCCCGCCGGCTGCGCTTTCGCGCCGCGCTGCAAGCTCGCGATCGACAAGTGCCGCGCCGAATATCCGCCACTGCAGGATTTCGGCGGTGCGCATCTTGCGGCCTGCTGGCGCGCCGACGAAATGGTGGCGCTGTCATGAGCGAGACCCGGCCGCTGCTGGAGGTCACTGACCTCGTGAAACATTACCCGGTGCGCGCCGGCGTGCTGCGCCGCCGGGTCGGCACGGTGCACGCAGTCGACGGCGTCAGCTTCTCGGTCGGCGTCGGCGAGACGCTCGGACTGGTCGGCGAATCCGGTTGCGGCAAGTCGACGGTGGCGCGTAGCGTGCTGCGATTGGTCGAGCCGACCTCGGGCGAGATCCGGATCGACGGCCAGGAGATCACCCATCTCAGCAAGGCCGAGTTGCGTCCGGTGCGCCGCTCGATGCAGATCGTGTTCCAGGACCCGTTCGCCTCGCTGAACCCGCGCATGACCGCGGGCGACATCGTCGGCGAGCCGCTCACCGTGCACGGGCTCGCCTCCGGCGCTGAGAGGCAGGATCGGGTCGCGACCCTGTTCCGGCAGGTGGGTTTGCGGCCGGACCAGATGCGCAACTATCCGCATCAATTCTCGGGCGGGCAGCGCCAGCGCATCTGCATCGCGCGCGCGCTTGCGCTCGGGCCGCGCCTGATCGTTTGCGACGAGCCCGTCTCGGCGCTCGATGTCTCGATCCAGGCGCAGGTGATCAACCTGTTGATCGACCTGCAGCGCGAGCACGGCTTCTCCTATCTCTTCATCGCGCACGATCTCGCGGTCGTCGCCCATATCAGCCATCGCGTCGCCGTGATGTACCTCGGCCGCATCGTCGAGATCGCCGACAAGATCGAGCTGTTCAGGAATCCGCGCCATCCCTATACGCAGGCTCTGCTCGCCTCGGTGCCGGTCGCCGATCCCCGTATGAAGCGGCTGAAGCCGCTGGTCGACGGCGACGTGCCGAGCCCGGTCAATCCGCCGTCCGGCTGCGCGTTCCACACCCGCTGCCGCTACGCCATCGACCGCTGCAAGATAGAGCGGCCTGCGCTGCTCGACACCGAACCCGGACATCAGGTGGCGTGTCTGCTGAACGACGGGACGGGGCGGGAGGCGTAGCATGAGCGACCAGCACATTGTTGGTTCTCACGACCGCCCTTGATAGTAGCGCGCCTTCCTCCTTATTTCTACACGCAACTTCTCGTATGAATCTGCTAAATACGAATTTGGAGGAAGAGACCTGATAGCGTCGTCAATATAGTTTATCGCTGCGCCATAATCCCACTTGTTAAACATACACTGAGCGAGAAGATGAGAACGCCTATGAGAGGGCTCAATTGCGCCTTTATGCAATAATGAGATGGCGTGATCGGAGAGCTCTTTGTATTTCTGCTTACGGAGCATTTCCTTTATTGGATCTAGCTCAATGCGTAGCTTTAGCGTCGTGGCCCATTCTGTATAGAACTGAGCTAGATCCATCACAATGTCTTCTTCATTCAGCGGATGCTTCTCCAGCTCCTTTGCAAAGATATAAGCCTCATCGAAGCCCGGGGGCTCAATCGCAATATTGTACATCATGAGCAGCCTAAGCACTTGAGGATCATTCCCGCTGCTCTCCCGTATCTTTTCCAGTCGAGCAATCGCTTCTACAGGCCGCCGCTTTTGTTCTTTCAAATATCGAGCGTAGTGCAAGTTGAAAAAGATCGAATCTGGACGCTTCTTCAGTAGATCTCTCATGCAGTCTTCTGCTTGAGCTAATCTGCCGTCCGCCAAGTACTGTTGGAAAACAACGACTGAATCTAACTCTTCTTGATTGTAGTCAATTCGCTTTTCGCCAGACAACTTTGCAATATCATGCCGAATATTGTCCGCCAGCTCGATCGAATCGTGAACTAATCGCGCGGCCAACAACCGCACCTCCGGATTGATCGAATATTTATCATCTGATTCGGAGGACGACCGCACTATGCATTGGAAGTTTATAAGATTGCCGATGCGCGCCTCAATGTTGGGTTGCATGACATTTAGTATATCTGCCATCTGTCGTATTAGAATTGGTCGTTTAATTACTTCTAAAAGAACGATGATCTTACGCTGCAGCTCATCATCTTTGAGGATTTTGAAAATCTCTGCAAAACTAAATTCGACGACGTTGTTGCCGGCCACCAACAGATTCTTGATAACGCTATCGAGAGGCATGTTATATTCGAAAACCTGTCCGTAGCAGTGCTTGATGATGAGCGGTATACCCTTCGTGGCCTCATACAGTTGGCTTCGTTGCGTGTCGGTAAGTTGCGCCTGACCAGATTGAGCATAAGGCTGATAGAGTCGTTGCATTAGCGAGTTAGACTCTCGCTTATCTAAGCCCTTTAGTTGAATCTGGTGGAAACCGGACGGTATGACCTCCCGAGAGGTAAGTATCACTTTTGAATTATCGGGCTTGCGGATCAAGTGCCTCTTAAGGTCGGTACCAAAGAAGCGAATAATTTCTTCTTGAGCAGACTGTGAGATCGTTTCGAAATTATCCAAAATCAGCAGGCTTTTCTGTTCCTCGAAAAGCTCCAGAACTAGCCATTTCTGCTCATCGCGAGAGTACTGTTCCGGCTCCTCGAACCCATGAAACTCCAGAATGGCGGTGAAGACTTGGTCGAGCGTCTTAAATTGCTGTGCTCCTTGCTCAATCACGTCGAGCGTTGGATCGTAGTAATCTCGCTTTGCGGACACCCAAATAATGTTCTTGAACGGAGCGCCAATTGGCAGCCCCTCCTCGAACAGTTTACGAGATAGTTCTGTGAGTAGCGCCGTCTTTCCGACTCCTCCCGGACCATGCAGCAGTCCGTTCTCGTTGGGGATTTGTATGACTTCGTCGATGATGGTTGCAATCTGCTGCTTCCGACCCACAAAATCAGTCGGATCGTGCGGAGGAATATTCGCTCGCACTCCCGCCCCGCTAACCGCTGGAGCCACGCGGGTCCAGAATAGCAGCTGGCGGTCTGCTGAAATCGTACCCCCAAGAGCGACATGACTGAATCGACGCTTGGTCGGAACTATTTGAACTGACGATCCAAAAGTTGGGCTATATTGATACCCCACAAATCGTGTTCTGGAATAAAAATAAAGCCGTTCGTTCCTTATTACGATGAAGGGCGAGATATCTACCCACCGCGCGCCCTCTCCTTGCGATAAAGCCACTTCGATCGTGTCCAGTTTGTCTCCACTCAAATCGGCATAGTCGCGATAAACCTCCTCCTTATAGGCTGAGTTGTCTAAATACGTGGTGAGGTGGACAACAAACTTGTCGCTATCTGCTTCCAACCTTACAATGCTGCCTGCACGAAATTTAATATGACGAAGGGGCTCGGAAAGCGCGATGAGCGTCTTCAGAGCTTGAGACCAAGTGTTTTCGTCGGCAAACTCTAACGCATCCGAATCGGAATTACGGATCTCAGAGATTCGCGTTTCGTATTTGGCAAACTCTGCAAAGACGTACTCAAGCAGTGGCTTCTTGGTGTTTCTTTTGATGATAGTTCTTCCCCTCCGACCATCAGGCGGGATCAGTCTTTCGAGATCGTCAAACAAATCCCCAATGGGCCCGAGAATCGGATTTTCACCCATCATGCCGCGCAAACTCTGAAGAGATTCAGGCGCCTGTTCGTCAATCAGGTGATAACAAGCTCGCGCTGTTCTAACCATTGTAGAGAGCGACGGACTCGCGAAGTTCTCAACTATTGTTTGTCGTACCGGCCGCAGCTTTTTGGAGTCGATATCTAGCCGATCTGGATCGGACGGATCGTAGTATCGAATTGCAACTCCAGCAAAGATGACGCTGCTCATTTTACAGAGTCGGACCGCCGCCTCCACAATCGATGCAAGCTTCTCGTACTTTGGAAGCTCAGCTATTCCCGCAAAAAAATCATCCTTTCCTGCAAACAGCACGTCAATCGATTGGGTCAATATAATCTCTTTGATAACTTCAAGAATCTTCTGGAAACCTTGGAAGTTAACATTTTCAAAGGCTCCGTCGCCGCACGAAATCAACGCCGCAAATTCAGCTTTGGAAAGCGCGACATTCCTATGATTTTGGTCAAATACCTCCGTGTCTAGAACCCTGATCCCGACCTTTCCGCTTGAAAGTTTTCCTTTGTGTCCAACGCTCAGTGTTGGATCTGAAAGATGTCGTCCGCTTGCAGGATTGAACTCGGACGAAAGAAAAAGCCTTCTGCCTTTATCGTCGGCTACTTTCAAATCATCGTCGCTAAAAAGAAGTTCGACGCAAACCCCCGGTTGGGCCCGATGGTCAGGAACTGGAATCGCAAATGAAAAGACGTTGTTCCCCCAGGACTTGTAGGAGCCGTCGCTCGCCATAACCTTCGAGACAAGATCAGGATTATCATGGTCGAAAATGAAGATAGTAGGTGAAGCCTGTGGGGCCTTCGACAAGGCTTGGCATTGCTTAAGAAGTGCGTCATCTCCCATGTCGGATGAAACGGGTAGGTCAATGCTGTATTTGAATCCCAACACATCGCAAGCTCGCCGCATGTGTTGTGCATCTGTTTTACCTTCTGTCCAAACAATCGCATCGACCATCGACAGGTCACTCCGAATCTAGATCGCCTATCTTTCAAATCATCGAAATTCTAGATATTAACAATTTTAGTATTATTATGCGAGAATAATTATCATAGCGCAACTCAGAAGAGAGTTTCGCTCAGTCCCTGGCTAGGTAAGAGTTCAGGCAGCCGCCTCGATCTCCACCACGACCTTCCCCATGGCGACCTGCTCGCCCTCGGTGACATCGATGGCGCTCACCGTGCCGGCGATGCCGGCGCGATGCACGTGCTCCATTTTCATGGCTTCCAGGGTCATCACCGCTTGACCGGTAGTGACGTGATCTCCCTTTTTCACCAGCACTGCGACGACGCGGCCGTTCATCGCGGCGCGAACCTTGCCGTCGCCGCCATTCGCGGCGGCGGTCTCGGGCGCGGCCAGCGTGCGATCATGGACCGAATGGGTCCCGCCGCAATGGAGGAACCAGAGCCGGTCGCCGTCGCGCCAATATTCGGCACGCTCCATGACGACACCATTGCGGAAGCGAACCGCCTCCGCCCCGATCTCCTCGATCTCGAAGCGATAGTCGCATCCGCCGTCGTTGACGCGATAGCCGCCCTCGCGCTCGCGCAGCAGCTCCAGGTCATGCACCGACCGCTCGATCTCGACACGCAGCGGAATCGGAAAGGCCGCGGCCAGGGTCCGGCCACCGCGCCGGCTGCGCGCATGCGGATGGGTGACATGGAGCAGCAGTCCAGCAAGCGCGACTTCCGAAGCGACTCCCTCCGCTGGAGCCTCTTCGCGATGGTCGCCAGTCACGAGTTCGTGCCGGTGGCTTCCTATGAAGGCCGTGGTCGCTTCGCCCTTCGCAAAGGCGGGATGACGCAGGCAGGCCATCAGGAACGATTGATTGGTTGTCACACCGAACGCGATGGTCTGTTCCAGACCGCAGATCAGGCGGCTGCGTGCTTCCTCCCGGCTCGCTCCGGAGGCAATCAGCTTCGCGATCATGGAATCGTAGAACGGCGGAATTTCAGATCCGGACTGCAGCGCGTGCTCGACCCGCACGCCATCCGGCATCCGCCAGCGCGCCATTGTACCGGACTGCGGCATGAAGTCATGATCCGCGTCTTCCGAGCACAGCCGCACCTCGATGGCGTGGCCGGAGAACTTGATATCCTCCTGCACCAGCCCGAGCGGCTCGCCGCCGGCGACGCGGAGCTGCAGCTCGACCAGATCGAGCCCGGTGATCGCTTCGGTCACGGGATGCTCGACCTGCAGGCGGGTGTTCATCTCCATGAAATAGAACTCGCCGCGTTCGTCGAGCAGGAATTCCAGCGTGCCCGCGCCCTCGTAGCGCAGCGAGCGGACGGCGGCGACCGCGACCTCGCCCATCCGTTGCCGCAGTTTTTGCGACACCGCGGGTGACGGCGCCTCCTCGATCAGCTTCTGATGCCGCCGCTGCACCGAGCAGTCGCGCTCGCCGAAATGGATGGCGTTGCCATAGCGGTCGCCGAACACCTGGATTTCGATGTGGCGCGGATTTTTGATCGCGCGCTCGAGGATCACGGTGCCGTCGCCGAACGCGGCTTTCGCTTCCGAGCGCGCGCTGCGCAGCGCCTCGAGAAATCCCGCTTCATCGGCCACCAGTCGCATGCCGCGGCCGCCGCCGCCAGCGACCGCCTTGATCATCACGGGAAAGCCGATCTTCCTGGCTTCCGCAAGCATGACCGCGTCGGCTTGATCCGCGCCTTGATAGCCGGGCACGACCGGCACACCGGCCTTTTGCATGATCTCCTTGGCGCCGGCCTTGTTGCCCATCGCCTTGATCGATTCCGGCGACGGACCGATGAAGACGAGACCGGCGTCGCGGCAGGCCTGTGCGAAATCTTCATTCTCGGCAAGGAAACCGTAGCCGGGATGCACCGCACCGGCGCCGCTGGCTTTCGCCGCCGCGATAATCGCCTCGATGTTGAGGTAGGACTGCGCTGGCAGCGCCTCGCCGATCCGTACCGCCGCATCAGCCTCGCACACATGCAAGCTCTCGCGATCGGCGTCGGAATAGACGGCAACGACGCCATATCCGAGGCGCCGCGCGGTGCGCATGATGCGTCGCGCGATCTCGCCGCGATTGGCGATCAGGATCTTGAAGAACGGCGTCCGCTTCATCACGACATTCATGGGCGTGCTACCGAGAACTGCATGTGCTGCGGCTGGCGCGCCTCCGCCTCGCGGCAAATCGCCAGCACTTCGGTCAGCACGGCGCGGGTGTCGCGCGGATCGATCACGCCGTCGTCGAGCACGCGCGCCGAGGTCGAGAACACGTCCATCTGGCCGTCGAACACGCCAGTGATCTGCGCCTTCATGGCCTCTAACTTCTCTTTCTCGATCGGCTTGCCGCGGCGCACCGCGGCGGCTTCGGTCACGATCGCCATGGTCTCGGCAGCCTGCTCGCCGCCCATCACCGCGGTCCTGGCGTTCGGCCAGGAGAAGCAGAAGCGCGGATGGAAGCCGCGGCCGCACATGCCGTAATTGCCGGCACCGAAGGACGCGCCGCAGTACAGCGTGATCTGCGGCACCGTCGCCGACGTCACCGCCTGGATCATCTTGGAGCCGTGCTTGATCATGCCGGCTTCTTCGTAGGCCTTGCCGACCATGTAGCCGGTGGTGTTGTTCATGTAGAGCAGCGGCGTGCGGGTCTGGCAGCAGGCCTGGATGAAGTGCGTCGCCTTGTTGGCGCCGGGCACGTCGAGCGGACCATTGTTGGTGATGATACCGATGGCTTGGCCCTCGATGCGGGCGTGGCCACAAACCGTGGCTGGGCCGTAGTTCGGCGAGAACTCGGTGAAGTCGGAATCGTCGACAAAGCGCGCGATCGCCTGACGCATATCAACGGGGCGCTTGTGATCCATGGGCATGATGCCGAGCAGTTCCTCGGCGTCATAGCGCGGCAGCTTGACATTCGCCGAGCTTGCGACCGGACGGTCCCATTCCAGCTTCGACATGATCTCGCGCGCGATCCGGAGCGCGTCGCGGTCGTCCTCGGCGAGATAGTCGCCGAGGCCGGAAATCGACGTGTGCATCTCGGCGCCGCCGAGCTCCTCCTCGGTTGCGATCTCGCCGGTCGCGGCTTTCAAGAGCGGCGGCCCGGCGAGGAAGGCGCGGGTGCGGCCGCGCACCATGACGATGTAGTCGGACAGTCCCGTCTGATAGGCGCCGCCCGCGGTCGATGAACCATGCGTCACCGTGACGACCGGCAGTCCTGCCGCCGACAGCCGCGCGAGATTGCGGAAAATGTTGCCGCCGCGAACGAAATCCTCGACGCGGTAGCGCAACAGATTGGCGCCGGCGCTTTCGACCAGCTGCACGTAAGGAAGCTTGTTCTCCAGCGCGAGTTCCTGCACGCGTAGTGTCTTGTCGAGGCCGTAAGGCTGCAGCGCGCCGGCATCGATGCCGGCATCGTTGGCGCTGACCATGCAGCGGATGCCGGAGACAAACCCAATGCCGGCGACCACGCCGCCGCCGGGCACGCTCTTGTCGGGGTCCGGCACGTCGAACATGTAGCCGGCCAATGTCGACAGCTCGATGAAGGGACTGCCGGGATCGAGCACCAGCGCCACGCGCTCCCGCGGCAGCAGCTGGCCGCGCTTGTGGAAACGGTCTTTCGCCGCCGATGACGCCGTCCGCGTCCGCTCCTCCAGCGCGCGCATCCGCGCGATCAGCGCCAGCATGCCGTCGTGGTTGGCCTTGAAGGTATCGCTTGCGGCGGCGATGGTGTTTTCGATGACGGCCATGAACTAGCGTCTCGTGCCGAAAATCTTGCGCGCTTCCGAAGGCGACGCGATCTCGCGCCCGGCACGCCGCGCGCAGGCGGTCAGCGCTTCGACCAACTGGCCGTTGGAGGTCACCTTGGTGCCGTCCCCGAGATAGAAGGTGTCCTCAAGCCCTGAGCGCAGATGGCCGCCGAGATCGGCGCAGCGCTGATGCAGCGGCCAGATTTCGGCGCGGCCGATCGCCGTGACCTGCCAATGCGCCTCGGGCGCCTTGAGCTTGATGAGGATCGGCAACAAGTCCGGATCGGCCGGCATGCCGGAGGCGACGCCCATCACGAAATTATATTCGAGCGGCCCGGAATACATGCCGGTCTGGCCGTACATGCCGACGCAACGCACGATGCCGACGTCGAAGCATTCGAACTCCGGAATCGTGTCGGCCGCTTTCATCACGTCGAGATAGTCCTGCACTTTCTCCACCGCGTTATCGAACAGCATCGGCGGCCAGGCCCATGTGTTGTCCGCTTTGACCTTGAGGTAATTCAGCGAGCCGGCGTTGCAGGCGGCGATCTCGGGCCGGGTCTCGCGCACACAATCGAGCGCGCCCTGATAGTGCGGTCCCGACGTACCCGTGGTGTGGTTGATGATCACGCCGGGGCAGGCCTCGCGGATCGCCTGCTGAATCTCCTTGCTGACGCTGACGTCCCACGACGGAAGATGGCCCTTGTTCTGCTCCTGCTGGCGAAGATGGATATGCATGATGCTGGCGCCGGCATTGAACGCGGCCTTGGCCTCGCGCGCCATCTGCTCGGGCGTGACCGGCACGTTGTGCTGCTTCGGATCGGTCAGCACGCCGTTCAGCGCGCAGGTGATGACGGCCTTGTCGCTCATGGCATGCCTTCGGTGAGAGCGTAATCGGCCGGCATCATCCGGGCCGGATCAACCGGCTTCTTGCGTCAACCCGCTGCCCGCGCGCCCGCTGGAATAGATCGCAAGATCGCGCGAGCCGGAGAAAATGGCACGCGGCTTCAGGCCATAGAACCTGCGGATCGAATGGCTGAAATGCGTGGAGTCGGGATAGCCGATGTCCTGCGCGAGATGGGCGAGGTTAAGGTCCTGGTTGGCGAAATGCAGCAGATGCCGCGCGCGCTTCCAGGCGCGGAACGAACGGAAGGAGATGCCGGTCTCCTGCTTGAACAAATGCAGGAAGCGCGAGGCCGACAAGCCGGCCTCGGTGGCGCAGCTCGCGGCGGTGACCGGCTCGCCGGAGAATCTGCCGATGGTCGCCATCGCCCGCACCACGCGCGAATCGAGCGCGCGCCGCGGCAATGCTTCGCCGAAACACATCTCGTCGAACAACGCGCTATCGATATCGTCGCGGCGGGAGCGGGTGAGCAGGGTCTCGTAAGCGGTGCGAATGCGATGCGCGAAATAATCGCGCTCGATACCCTGCAGGCGCTTCTCCCAAGTCTCGAAGGTGCCGTCGGGCACGCTCTCCGGCTCGACCGTGATGCAGATCGCCGAGCGATGATCACTGGCGATGGTGTGGCGCATGTTCGGCGCCACCGCGACCAGCTCGCCATAGGCCTCGCGACCGTCGGCGGTGGTCAGCCACAAGCCGCCGCGCAGCGCGACATAGATATGGAACGCGCCGGGGCAGCGCTCGCGCGGACGGCCGAGCAGGCCGGCGTAAAACACCCGCTCCGGCGTGATCAGCATCAGATGCCCTGAATTGCGGGCCCGGTCGTCCATGATGTCCTCCTAGTGCCCACTTTCCGAAGTCCGCGCTACGTCGCCGCAACACCTTTTCGCGGACTTCGGAAAGTTATGGGCACTAGCAAATCTATGATTCTAGTGCCGCTTTCGATCTGAAGTCCCTGAACCCGATTTTGCCGCGAGGTGAGTCAGGGACTTCAGATCGTCGGCACTAGCGCGGCTCTTTGGGCCGCTGCGACGGCGCCGACCTTAGCGCAAATTAGCCGCCTGTCACCGGTATCATTCCGGGACAATCAGGCCCTGACCCGTGGCGCAACGTTCTGCTCGACGCCGGCGCGTTGTTCCGCCGCAAGGGCGCGCTTGTAGCCGTCGCGCTCTCGCAGCCGTCCCCAATATGCCGTGACATTCGGGCCAAAATCCTTGGCGAGCCCGATGCTCGAGGCGAGCCGCAGGGCATAGCCGATCACGATATCGGCGGCGGTGAAGCGCCCGGCACACAGGGTTTCCGCCTTGGCGGTCGCGGCCTCGACCACGCGCAGGCGGCCGAGGAACCACTTGGCGTAATCGGTCGCGACCTGCGGGTTGCGCCGCTCCTCCGGCTCGAGCTGGCTGTAGCGGAGCACCAGCGTCTGCGGAAAGGTCAGCGTCGCGTCGGAGAAATACATCCAGTTCAGGAACGCCCCGTACGCGGGATCGTCCTCGCCCACCATCAATGGCGTCGGGCCGTATTTCCTGCCGAGGTAGTAACAGATGCCCGACGACTCGCTCATCTTCGTCTCGCCGTCGATCAGATAAGGAATCGTGCCGAGCGGATTGATTGCGAGATATTCTTTCGCGAACACGCGCGGCGGGAACGGCAGCATCTTGAGCTCGTAGGCGAGCCCCATCTCTTCCAGCATCCATAAGGGTCGGAACGAGCGCGCGCCGTCGCAATGATAAAGCGTGATCATCGGTGTCGTCCCTCCGTGATGGTCATGCCTGTTAAAACCCCATCTGCCGCGACGCGAGATCCTTCATGATCTCCTCGGTGCCGCCGCCGATCGCATTGACCTTCACCTCGCGGTAGATCCGTTCAACCTTGATGCCGCGCATAAAACCGGCGCCGCCGAAAATCTGCACCGCTTCGGAGGCGCAATAGGCCATGGTCTGCGTCGCTTGGTTCTTCATCATGCAGATTTCCGCAACCGGGCTTTCGCCCTCTCCCAGCCGCCACGCCAGCATTTCCAGCATCGCCTGCGAAGCGGCGACGCGCTGCGCCATGTCGACCAGCTTGTGGCGGATGACCTGGTGCTGCGCGATCGGCTTGCCGAAGGTCTTGCGCTCCTTGGCATAGGCGATCGCGTCCTCGACGCAGACGCGCGCATAGGCCGTGCAACTCGCCGCCATTCCCATCCGCTCGCTGTTGAAGTTGTGCATGATCAGCTTGAAGCCCTGCCCTTCCTCGCCGATCAGGTTGGTGACCGGCACGCGGCAATCGTCGAAATGCAGGCTCGCCGTGTCCGACGCCCACCAGCCCATCTTCTTCAATTTGGTGCGCGACAGGCCCGGCGTATCGCCTTCGATCAGCAGCAGGCTGACGCCGGAGGCGCCCTCGCCGCCGGTACGCACGGCAACCGTGAGGTAGTCGGCACGCACGCCCGAGGTGATGAAGGTCTTTTCGCCGTTGACGATGTAATGATCGCCGTCGCGCCGCGCCTTGGTCTTCAGATTGGCGACGTCGGAGCCGCCGCCGGGTTCGGTGATCGCAAGCGCGGAGATTTTCTTGCCCGATAGGACCTCCGGCAACACCCGCGCCCTCACCTCGGGTCGCGCGGCGCGCGCGATCGGCGGCGAGCCGATGGTGTGGCTCATCAGGCTGGCATTGACCCCGCCGGCGCCGGCGCGCGCCAGCTCCTGCGAGGTCACGATCTTCATGAACTGGTCGGCGGGCGTGCCGCCGTATTCCTCGGGAAAGCCGAGGCCGAGCAGGCCGATCGCGGCGGCCTTCTGGTACAACTCGCGCGGCGTCTCGCCGGCCTCGTCCCATTCATGGGCGTATGGCTCGATCTCGTTCTCGACAAAACGGCGCACCACCGCGCGCCAGGCCTCATGCTCGGCCGTGTAGAACGGGCTCTTCATGCGATTCCCTTGGGTAGCCATCACCATGGCGGTAGCGCGAGGGGTCAACTTGCGTCCAGTGGCTGGCATGCCTTATTCCGTCGCGCGGCCAAAAGGGAACACCACCAGCGGCTCGGCGCAAGACCGGCTTCGGCTCCCACCCAAGCTGCAACCGGAGCCGCCCATGCGGAAAGTCGGCTAGCGGCAGCCGCCCGGTTTGGGCATGGTGCCCGCCGAAAACAGGCGGCAAAGACCGCCCTCAGAGAGAAAAACTTGGCCGTTCGCTATTGCGACTGGATCGCGTAACCCACCTAGCGAAAGGATTTTTCAGTACCCGCAGTCACCGAAATGGCGCGGGCCAAAGTGTCGTAACTCCAACCACGAAGAAACGAAGGAATACCCATGAACAACAAGAAAATGACCCTGCTTGCCGCGGCAGCTGCTTTCTCGCTGCTCGCAACACAAGGCGCACTGGCGCAAAAGAAATACGATACCGGCGCGTCCGACACCGAGATCAAGATCGGCAATGTCGAGGCCTATAGCGGCCCGGCGTCGGCCTACGGCGTCATCGGCAAGACCGAGGATGCCTATTTCAAGATGATCAACGATCAGGGCGGCATCAACGGCCGCAAGATCAACTGGATCTCCTACGACGACGGCTATTCCCCGCCGAAGACGGTGGAGCAAATCCGCAAATTGATCGAGAGCGACGAGGTGTTTTTGGTGTTCAACGCGCTGGGCACGCCGACCCAGACCGCGGTGCAGAAATACCAGAACGCCAAGAAGGTGCCGCAGCTCTTCCTCGCCACCGGCGCCAGCAAGTGGAACGACCCGAAGGATTTTCCCTGGACCATGGGCTTCCAGCCGAGCTACCGCGTGGAAGCGCGGATTTTCGCCAAGTATATCCTGAAGGAGAAGCCGGACGCGAAGGTCGCGATCTTCTATGCCAATGACGATTTCGGCAAGGACTACGTCGCCGGCATCAAAGATGTCTTCGGCGCCAAGGCCGCAAGTCAGATCGTGGCGGAGGAAAGCTACGAGACCACCGAACCTTCGATCGACAACCACATCGTCAAGCTCAAGGGCACCGGCGCCGACGTACTGGTCAACATCTCGACGCCGAAATTTGCGGCGCAAGCGATCAAGAAGATGGCGGAGATGGACTGGAAGCCGATGCATGTGATGACTGACGTCTCGATCTCGATCGGCGCCGTGATGAAGCCGGCCGGCATCGAGGCTTCTCAAGGCGTGCTGTCGGCGGGCTACCTGAAGGACGCCTCCGATCCGCAATGGAAGGACGATGCCGGCATGAAGAACTTCATGGCCTTCATCGACAAGTACATGCCCGGCGCCAACATCAGCGATGCCAACCTCGTCTATGGCTACGCCGCGGCACAGACCATGGTGCAGGTGCTGAAGCAGTGCGGCGACGATCTGACCCGCGAGAACGTGATGAAGCAGGCCGCAAGCCTGAAGGACTTTGCGCCGGACACGCTGCTGCCCGGCATCAAGATCAATACCGGCCCCAACGACTTCGCGCCGATCGAGCAGCTCAAGATGATGCAGTTCAAGGGCGAGAACTGGCAGTTCTTCGGCGACATCATCAGCGCCGAAACGGGGGGTTAACAACTACTGTCGTCCCGGCCAAGCGATCATAAGCGAGCGCGAGTCGGGATCCATAACCACAGGCGGCCGTTGTTGGCACAGCGTCGACCAGACGAGCCAATCGATAGCTTCCGCGGTATGGGTCCCCGGCGTTCGCCGGGACAGCAGAATTATTGATGAATCAACTAGCCCTGCATGAACAGCGCGAACGGCTCCTCGACGGTGCGGCGCAGATGCTGCCGATAGAGTGCATAGTTGGCGTCACCTGACATGACCCGACCCACACTCGGGTTCGGGATGTTCTCAACCGGCAGGAACGCAATCGGGGCGGCGATCGGCGTCAGCTGCGAGCCGCGCCCGGCTAGCAGCGTCGTGATGATGCCGTACATCTCGCCTGTGATGGTCGGCCGCGACACCGTGATCAGCCGATGCTGGCCATGGCGGTTGGTGACGAGATAGATGAAGCCCGACTGGTTAGGCACCGCGACCTCGCCGAACTGGCTGAAAGCCGTATCCAGCCGCTCGCCTTCCCTGAACAGCAGAGACGATGCCGCCGCATCCCAGGCAATCTCGGTGCGATAGGCGTAGATCGCCTCCTTGTCGCCGAATGAGGGACGAATGGTGATGTAGGTTCCCTCGATCCAGGTGACTGCGCGGCGCGAATAAGCGCCAAGACCATCCGGCGCGATATCGCCGTTGACCGGGATCGGTGCGGGCTTCTCCGGCGTTTTGCGCAAGGATACGCCGAGCGCCTGCTCCAGCCGCACCGTGGTCGCCAGCGTGAACGGCCGCCGGCCGCCGAGCACCTTTTCGAGCGTTGAAAGGCTGAGCTTGGCCTGTTCGGCCAGCGATTGCCGGGAGATGCGGCGGCGCGCGATTTCCTCGCGAATGGTCTCGGAAATCTGGCGGCTTTGCTCGGCGGAAAGCTGCTTGTCCGGCGTCGGCATCGAATCTCCCGTTCCGCGGGTCGTTACCTTACCAGACCGCACAGTTGCGCACAAAACCGCACAAGGCCGCCTCGGCCGCGGCAGAGGGCGCCCGAGGCCGGCCAAACAATGCCGATCATTCTGCTCGCGCCGAACCGGCTTCCCCGCGATTTTGAGAGCATCGCAAACGTCCCCTCGGGAGCCGGAAATGACGACGATGGACGAGACCGTACAAAGGCCAAAACGGCTGTCGCGCAGGACGCGAATAGCCCTGTTCTTTCTGGTGGAAACCGTAGCCGCATTCCTGATCGGGTTTGCGGCCTTGTTTTTGAACTTCTCGCCGGCCTGGTCGGCGGAAAGCGCCCCGGCCAAATTGGCCAAGGCCAGCGACGCGCGCTCCGGCTCGCTGCTGTTCAAGACCGAGGACGGCTATGCCGACGCCGCCCGGCTCGGCATCGACGTCGACCTCGACGTCGCGGGCCCGACCGTTCGCGCCAAGGTCACGCAGATCTTCCGCAACACCAGCAAGGACTGGATGGAGGCGACTTATGTCTACCCGCTGCCGCCGGGCGGCGCGGTCGACACGCTGAAAATGGTGATCGGCGACCGCGTCGTGGTCGGCGACATCAAGGAGCGACAGCAGGCCCGGGTGATCTACGAACAGGCAAAGCGAAATGGCCAGAAGGCGGCCCTGACCGAGCAGGAGCGGCCGAACATCTTCACCAATTCGGTCGCCAATATCGGCCCCGGCGAAACCGTGCTTGTGCAGATCGAATATCAGGAGCCGGTGCAGCAGAACGGCAGCGAGTTCTCGCTGCGCGTGCCGCTGGTGATCGGGCCGCGTTATAACCCCGCGCCTGTCATCCAGAGCGTCGATATGCGCAGCGACGGTGGCGGCTGGGGCGCCACCACATCCGATTCCGTCCCGGATCGCGACCGCATCACGCCACCGGTGCTCGATCCCGCCTTCAATCCGAAGGTCAATCCGACCAGCATTACCGTGCATCTCAAGGCCGGCTTTCCGCTCGGCGAGGTCAAGAGCCACCATCATCCGGTCAAGATCGCAAGTCCCGACGAGACCACGCGCGTCATCACGCTCGCCGAACAGCTCGAGCCCGCCGATCGCGATTTCGAGCTGACATGGAAGCCCGCTTCCGAGAAGGCACCGTCGGTCGGACTGTTCCGCGAGCATGTCGGAGGCGCCGACTATTTGCTTGCCTTTGTCACGCCGCCCTCGGTCGAGCAGGCCGAGAAGAAGCCGCTCCCGCGCGAAGTCGTGTTCGTAATCGACAATTCCGGCTCGATGGGCGGCACTTCGATCCAGCAGGCCAAGGCGAGCCTGCTTTACGCGCTGCGCCGCCTGCAGCCCAACGATCGTTTCAACGTCATCCGCTTCGACGACACCATGGACGTGGTGTTCCCTGCGTCCGTGCCGGCCGACGCCGAGCACATCGGCACGGCGACCGCCTTTGTCGATGCGCTGCAGGCCCGCGGCGGCACCGAGATGGTGCCGGCGATGCGTGCTGCGCTGACCGACAGCAATAGCGGCGACGGCGCTTTCGTCCGTCAGGTCGTGTTCCTCACCGACGGCGCGATCGGCAACGAGCAGCAATTGTTCGAGACCATCGCTGCGATGCGCGGCCGCTCGCGCGTCTTCATGGTCGGAATCGGGTCCGCGCCAAACACCTTCCTGATGACACGCGCCGCCGAGATCGGCCGCGGCGCTTTCACTCATATCGGCTCGGTCGATCAGGTCGAAGAGCGCATGCGTGGCCTGTTCGCCAAGCTGGAGAATCCCGCGGTGACAGGCCTCACTGCGAAGTTCTCGGATGCCAAGGCCGACGTCACGCCGGCGGTACTGCCCGATATCTATCGCGGCGAGCCGCTGGTGCTGGCGGCGAAGCTCGACAAGCTCGCGGGCACCTTCGAAATCAAGGGCAAGGTCGGCGACCGGCCGTGGGTCGTGACCTTGCCGATTGCGAGCGCCGCCGAAGGCAAGGGCCTGTCCAAACTCTGGGCGCGCCGCAAGATCGACGACGCCGAGGTTGCGCGCACCCTGCGGCAGGCGAGCCCCGAGGACGCCGACAAGACCATCCTCGCGCTGGCGCTGGAGCATCAGCTGGTTACGCGCCTGACCAGCCTCGTCGCGGTCGACAAGACGCCGAGCCGTCCCGACGGTGCGGCTCTGAAGCTGGCCGAACTGCCGCTCAACCTGCCCGCCGGCTGGGATTTCGCGAAGGTGTTCGGCGAATGGGCGAAGCCGCCCGCACCGCCGGCCGAACGCCGGGCGGAGCTGGGCAATGCTCATGCACAGCTTGCGTCACTGAAGCGTCCTGCGGTCACGCCGGCACCGAACACGGTCACCCTGCCGAAGACGGCGACCGATGCCGAACTCAGCATGATCGCCGGTTCGATCCTGCTGGCGCTAAGCCTGATCCTGTTCGTCTTCAACCGGCGTCACCAGTTTGCGCGTTGACGCCGGATGAAAGGAGGAGGCGCGACCTGCCTCCTCTTCTCCAGCGCGCGCGGCCTTCCGTCCCCCCGAGGCCGCGCGCGCGACTTACCGGCAGACCCAATGCCCCGCTTCGCCGCCCCGATCGCCCTTGCTCTCGCCGGCCTCGCCCTTTTCGGCCATGGCGGCTACATCCACGCGAAAGCGATGCTCGCGCAGGTGCTGCTCGATCGCGCATTCACCGAATCGATCGCGAGCCATCATCCGGTCAAGCCATGGTCCTGGGCCGACACCTGGCCGGTCGCGCGCATCGAGGTAAAGCGGCTGCATGCAAGCACGATCGTGCTGGCCGGCAGCAGCGGACAGGCGCTCGCCTTCGGCCCGGGTCATGTCGAGCTGACGCCCGATGCCGGCGAGCGCGGCATTGCGGTCTATTCCGCGCATCGCGACACCCACTTCCGTTTCCTGCGCAACGTTGTTGTCGGAGACGAAATCGACGTCACCCGCAACGACGGCCTGACGTTCCGTTATCACGCCGATGCAACCGCGGTCGTGCGCTACGATCAGTCGGGCATCGATCCGCTCACAGACGGATATGAGCTGGTGCTGACGACCTGCTGGCCGTTCGATGCGATAACGCCGGGCCCCGAACGCTACATCCTCCACGCCACCATGATCAGGCCGGATTCTTGAAATAGCGGGACGCGAATGCCAAGTTACCTGCAGCGGCCGTTTCGCGGCCGGCGACGGTCGATCCCATGGGTTCTCAGGTCCACTATCTTCCGCTGACGCCGGGACTGTTCTCGGTCCTCGTGCTGCTGTTCGCCGGGCTGATCATCCTGATCCAGCTCCGCATCCTGCGTTACGCTTATATGAAGCTCGGCGTCGGGCCCGGCATGGCGCTGGCGCTCTTGTTCGGCTCGCTGATCGGCAGCTATTTCAACGTCCCCATCACGATACTTCCGGGAAAGACCATCCAGACCGGCCAGATCGTCGACTTCTACGGCATGCGCTATGTCGTGCCGCTCGTGAGCGCATGGCCGGGCACGGTGCTGGCGGTCAACGTCGGCGGCGCTGTCATTCCGACCTTGATGTCGACCTATCTGATGCTGCGCTATCAGCTCTAGGTGAAGGCCGCGATCGCGGTGGTCGTGATCGCGATCGTGATCCACGCCAGTGCGACGCCGGTGCAGGGCGTCGGCATCGCCGTGCCGGTGTTCGCGCCCGTGATCGCCACGGCCATCCTCGCCTTCATCCTGTCTCGGGAGTATGCGGCTCCGCTCGCCTATATCGGCGGCTCGATGGGTACACTCATCGGGGCCGACCTGATGAATCTCGACAAGATCGGCGGGCTGGGCGCGCCCGTCGCCTCCATCGGCGGCGCCGGGACATTCGATGGCATTTTCCTGACCGGTATCCTCGCGGTGCTGCTGGCTGGTCTCGCCGCACCGCCGCGGCCGCGCGAGGTCTGGTAGGCCGACAACGCGGGGCGCCATTCGGCCGCCTCGGTTGCTACTCGCGCGAACTCCCCATAATAAGGACGAAAAGCCTCCGCGCGGTTCGTCCGTCGCGCGGAAAATATCAGGGGTTAACGCCGATGGAAGCTCAGGTTCGTGCCGCGTCTGTTCCCGATGCCAAATGGGAGCCCGCTCCTGACGCCAGCCACATCGTCAGACGGATTCACGCGATGCTGCACCCGCGCAACGTCGTGCTGGTCGGTGCCACCGACAAGCCCGGCAATTACGCCGAGCGCATCTGGACCAACCTGATCAAGTACAAATTCGCGGGCGGCCTTTACCCGATCAATTCGAAGCGCGAGCAGATCTGGGGCGTGCCCTGCTACAAGGATTTCGCCAGCCTACCGGAAAAGCCCGATCATGTGCTGGTGCTGGTGCCGGCGCGCTTTGCCGTGCAGGTGATCCGCGATGCCGCCGCGGCCGGTGCGCGCTCGGCAACCATCGTCACGTCAGGCTTCTCCGAGTTGCAGGATGAAGACAGCCAGCGGCTCGCCGTCGAACTGCAACAGGCGGTGCGTGAGACCGGCATGGCGGTGACCGGCCCGAACTGCCTTGGCAATCTCAGCGCCGGCGAGAACCTGTTCACCAATATCGACGACCGCATCGTCACCATGGAGGCAGGCGCGGTGGCAATCGCCGGGCAGTCCGGCGCGATCGTGATGGCGATCCGCCAGGCGCTGGAAGATCGCGGCGTCGGCGTCGGCTATATGGTGACGACCGGCAACGAGGCCGGCCTCGAGACACCGGACCTGATGGCTTATTTCGCGGCCGATCCACAGGTCCGCGTGATCGTGGTCTATCTCGAGGGCGTGCGGAACACCAAGGCGTTCCGCGACGCCTGCAAGGCGGCGCGCGCCGCCGGCAAGCCTGTCATCGCGCTCAAGCTTGGCGCCTCCGAAGGCGGCCGTGCGGCTGCGATGGCGCATACCGGCGCGCTCGCCGGCTCGATCGAGACCTTCGACGCGATCTCGACCCGCGAGGGCGTGATCCGCGTGCGCGGTCTCGACGAGCTGATCGAAACCACCGAATGTTTCGTTCACGCTGCTTCGCCCAAGGGCAACCGGCTCGCTGCCGTGACGCTGTCGGGCGGCAAGCGGGGATTGCTGCTCGATGCCTTCTACTCGGCCGGATTGAATTTCGCACCGCTGAAAAAGGACGCCCACGACAAGCTTGCGAAGATGCTGGGCCCCGGCTCGATCGTCGGCAATCCGCTCGATGCCGGATTTGCCGCCGTCGTCGATCCCTCCGTTTACATGCAGTCGATCAAGATCATGATCGACGATCCCGATACCGACATCGTCATCATCGATTCCGAGCTGCCGAAGGCGCCGCATGAATTGCGCGAGCGCAATTTGCGCATCGTCAACGAGATGGCCGGCCGCGGCGGCAAGCCCGTGATCTATATCAGCGCGATGTCCATCGGTTTTACCGACTTCATGAAGGTGCTGCGCAAGTCGCTGCCGCACATCGCGGTGATGCAGGGCATGGACCGCGCGGTCACCGCGATCAAATCGCTGATCGAATACGCCAACCTTCGCAAGGAAGTGCCAGACATCCTCTCGAGCTCGAAGACATCGGCGCGCAAGGTGCTGGAGAAGGCGCTGAAAGGAGCCAAGGGCGCGGCGCTGGATGAGGTCGCTTCAAAAGCGCTGCTGAAGGCGTACGGCATTCCGGTCTCGCAGGAGGCCATTGGGCAGACTGCGGCGGACGCGGTGAAAATCGCCAAGAAGATCGGCTTCCCCGTCGTCGCCAAGGTCGTCAGCGCCGACATCTTGCATAAATCCGACATCGGCGGCGTGGTGTTGAACCTCAACAGCGCGGCGGAGGTCAAGAAGGCCTTCAACGACATCACCGCGCGGGTCAAGAAACTCAAGAACAAGCCGAAGCTCGAGGGCATCCTGATCGCGCAGCAGGTCAAGGCCGATCTGGAGCTCGTGGTGGGTGCCTCACTCGATGCCGAGATGGGACCGGTGGTGCTGTTCGGCACCGGCGGCGTCGACATCGAGTTGGTGAAAGACGTGGCGCTCGCCGGCGCACCGCTCGATGCGGCCGAGGCCAAGCAGCTGATCGCCCGCACCAAGGCCGGGGTCAAGATCAAGGGCTATCGCGGCAAGCCGGCGCTGCACGAGCCTTCCGTGGTGAAGGCGCTGGTCGGCTTGTCCAACCTGATCGCGGATGCCGGCAATCGCATTGCCTCGATCGACGTCAATCCGTTCCTGATCAACCCGAAGACCGGCGTCGCCGTCGACGCCCTGATCGTGCTCAACAACGAGGCAGCCAGGACTGCAGCCCGTAGCTGAGCCGACGCGAGTCCATGACGGCTTTGTGAGGCGACCATCCTCCGAAGGTCGCAAGGACCTCTATTGGCAAAGGCAATCGAGTAAGGCTACGCTGCGCCCCGCAAGGTATCGGAGAATGCCGTCAAAACAGACATAATCACCTTCCGGGAGGACTGCATGACTTTTTCAAAACGGCCCTGGTCGATCAATCGTCGTACGATCCTGAAATCCGGCGCCGCGATTGCTGCAGCGCAATTCTCATCCCCCTTCATCATCACAGCCAGAGGCGACACACCGGTCAAGATCGGCATGGTCGACCCGCTCACCGGCGTGCTCTCGGCACTGGCGCAGAGCGAGGTCGACGGCGCGAAATACGCCGAGGCCGAGATCAACAAGAAGGGCGGGATTCTGGGCCGCCAGGTTCAGCTGCTGGTCGAGGACTCCGCCAACGACGTCGGCACAGGCGTGCAGAAGACGCGCAAGCTGATCGACCGCGACAACGTCGATGTCATATTCGGCGACGTCAACTCCGGCATCGCCTATGCGATGTCGCAGGTGACCACCGAGAAGAAAGTCCTGCACATCGTACCGGGCGGCCATACCGATCCGATCACCGGTACCAACTGCAAATGGAATGTGTTCCGGATTTGTAACACCACCACGATGGATGCGAGTGCCATCACGCCGGAACTGGTCAAGAAATTCGGCAAGAAATGGTTCTTCATCACGCCCGATTATGCCTACGGCCATACGCTCCAGGACGCCTTCGTCAAGGCGCTGCAGAAGTCCGGTGGCACTTTCGAGGGCGACATGCTGCCGATCAACAATACCGACTTCTCCGCCACCCTCATCAAGGCCAAGTCCTACAAGCCGAACGTGCTGCTCAACAACATGGGCGGACTGACCCAGATCAACTGCATGAAGCAATTCACCCAGTTCGGCATGCAGAAGGAAATGGCGCTCGGTGGTGCGCTGTTCGAAATCGAGAGCATCAAGGCGTGTCCGCCGGATGCACAGGCCGGCTGGTGGGACATGGAGTGGTGGTGGAACCAGCCCAACGTGCCCGAAGTGGTGAAGTTCGTCGCCGACTATCGCGCCGCGACCAAGAAGACACCCTCGGCGCGGGACTGGTTCGGTTACGTGGCGGTGCAGACGGTGCGGCTGGCGGCGGAGAAGGCGAAGTCGCTGGAAGGCCCGAAAATGGCGAAGGCTCTGGAGGATTTGGAGCTGCCGCCCGATGTGGCCTTGCAACCAGGCAAGGTGCGTTACCGCGCCGGCGATCACGAGCTGATGCCGAACATCTTCGTCGGCGAAGTCCATCCGCCCAAGTCCGGCCCCGATGACGTCTTCACTGTCTCTGCGCTGGTTCCTGGTGACCAAGCCGCAGGCTCGGTCACGGACACCGGATGCAAGATGGTAGAGCCGTCCTGACTCTCCGCAAGTTTGGCAGGTCTTGCGAGGAGGGGGGATGACGCAGGTCATATTGTTCAACGTCACGAACGGGCTGATCATCGGCGCGTTCTACGTGCTGATGGCGCTTGGCCTGTCGTTGATCCTCAACCTCAGCAACGTCATCAACTTCGCCCACGGCAATTTCCTGGCGCTCGGCGGCTATCTCGCGTTCACGTTGTCGCCGGCGCTGGGTTATTGGGGTGCGCTGCTGGTCTCGCCGCTGCTGACCGCACTGATCGGGCTTGCGGTCGAGCGGCTGATGATCCGCCGCGTCTACAACCGCGATCCGGTCTACAGCCTGCTGCTCACCTTCGGCTTCGCTTTCGTGATGCAGGATGCCGCGCGCTACATATGGGGCCCCAACGGTCTGCCGCTGGGATTGCCCGATTTCCTGTCGCAGCCGATCAGCTCCGAGCTGTTCTTCATCACCTGGTATCGCGTGTTCATGGTCGCGGTCGTCATCACCGCGGTGCTCGGGCTGTTTGCGTTCCTGCGTTACACAAAGGTCGGCGTCCGCATCCGCGCGGGCACCCTCGACCTTGAAACGGTCGCCTCGCTGGGCGTCAATATCAGCTTCCTGCGGACGTTCAATTTCGCCCTCGGCTGCCTGCTGGCCGGCTTGAGCGGGGTGCTCGCGGCCGGGCAGATCGGCCTCAATCCCAACATGGGCGACGACCTGCTGATGCCGAGTTTCATCGCCATCATCGTCGGCGGCGTCGGCAGCCTGATCGGCACGCTGTTCGGCGGGCTCCTGATCGGAATGGCGGCGGCCCTGACCACTGTTTTTCTTCCTTCCGCCAGCGAGGCGGTGATCTATGCCATCATGATGATCGTGCTGCTGCTTCGGCCGCGCGGCCTGATGGGCGAGGAAGGAATGATGTCATGAGCACCGACGTCGCCAGCGCGCCCGCGCCTGCGATGCGTCGGCCGGCCGTTCCACAATGGGCCAGGCTCGTCGTCATCTGGGGGCTTCTGATCACGGCACCCTACTGGCTTCCGTTGCTCGGCGGCTATACGGCGCTCGCCGGGCGCGTGCTGGTGTTCGGCCTCGCCGCAATGGGACTGAACCTCTTGCTGGGCTTCACCGGCGTGCTGAGCTTCGGCCATGCGGCCTATTTCGGCCTTGGTGCCTACGGCGCCGGCCTGACGCTGCGCTATCTCGTGCACAGCACGCCGCTCGCCATGATCGCGGGCACGCTGCTCGGCGGATTGGCCGGCACCCTGTTCGGGCTCCTGATCGTGCGCCGCCGCGGCGTCTACTTCGCGATGTGCACGATCGCCTTCGGCCAGCTCTGGTACTATCTCGCCTATAGCTGGAACGACTTCACCGGCGGCTTCGACGGGCTTCGCGATTTCCATCGCGAGCCGATCGGGTTCGGGCCGCTGACGCTCGACATCACCGCGGGGCCTCAGTTCTACTATTTCCTGCTTGCCGTCTTCGCGATTGCCGTGACCCTGCTCGGGCTGCTGGTCCGCTCGCCGTTCGGCCATACCCTGCGGGCGATCCGCGAGAATGAGCGCCGCGCGCGATTTCTGGCTATTCCGGTCGAACGCCAGATCTGGCTGTCGATCTCGATCTCCTGTTTCTTCACCGCGCTTGCTGGCACGCTCTACGCGCTGCTCAACAACTTCGCCGATCCGCTGGCATTGCATTACTCGCTGTCCGGCTATTTCGTCGTGATGTGCGTGATGGGCGGGATGCGGACCTTCTGGGGACCGCTGCTGGGCGCGACGGTATTCGTCGTGCTGCAGGACTACATTTCGTCGATGACCGTGAACTGGATGTCGTTTGTCGGCGCGATCTTCGTGCTGGTCGTATTGTTCTTTCCGCGCGGCCTGCTCGGCATGCGCCGCCTGCGCGGGTCGTCCTGACCATGCTGGAAGTTCGCAACGTCACCAAGCGGTTCGGCAACCTGGTTGCCGTCAAGAACGTGTCGATGTCGGTCAAGCGCGGCGAGCTGCGGGCCATCATCGGCCCCAACGGGGCGGGCAAGACCACCTTCTTCAACATGATCAGCGGCTATTTCGCTCCGACCACGGGCGCAATCCTGTTCGACGGACAGGACGTGACCCAGGTCCCCGCCCACCGGCGGGTCGGGCTCGGCATGGGACGCACCTTCCAGATCACCGAGATCTTTCCCGAGCTGACGGTCCACGAAAATGTGCTGACCGCCGCCGAGGTCGCGGCAGGGCAGACGATGAATATGGTGCCGAGCCGGGCGGCAACGAAGCTCGCCAGCGACGTCGCAGCCGAGATGCTGTCGCTGGTGGGACTTGCGGGCAAGGCCGATCGGCTGGTCGGCGAACTCGCCCATGGCGACCAGCGCACGACGGAGATCGCGATGGCGCTCGCGCAATCGCCGCGGCTGTTGCTGCTCGACGAGCCGACCGCCGGCATGGGCGACCAGGAAACCTACGAGATCACCGCCTTGATCCGCCGCCTGCATCGCGACAGCAATTACACGATCGTCCTGATCGAGCATGACATGCGCGTGGTCTTTCACCTGGCCGACTACATCACGGTACTCGACCAGGGCAATCTGCTCGCCGAAGGGACGCCGAAGCAGATTGCGGATTCGGAAGCGGTGCAGGCAGCATATCTTGGGGAAGCCGGATGACACCGCTCGAGGCCAAGGGGCTGCACACCTATTACGGCAAGAGCCACATTTTGCACGATGTGGGCCTGACGGTGAACGAGGGCGAGATCGTCACGCTGCTCGGCCGCAACGGCGCCGGCAAGACGACGACCCTGCGCAGCATCATGGGACTGACGCCTCCTCGCGAAGGCAGCGTCAGGATCTTCGGGACCGAGGCCAGCAGAATGCCCACCTACCAGGTCGCGGGACTCGGCGTCGGCTACGTGCCCGAAGGGCGCAAGATCTTCGCCAACCTCACGGTCAGCGACAATCTGCGGGTGCCGATGACCCGTCCCGGCCCGTGGACCGTCAAACGCGTGTTCGAAACCTTTCCACGACTGGCGGAACGGCGGGAGAACCTCGGCCGCCAACTGTCCGGCGGCGAGCAGGAGATGCTCTCCATCGCAAGGGCGCTGCTGCTCAATCCCCAGCTGCTGCTGCTCGACGAACCGAGCCAGGGCCTGGCGCCGCTGCTGGTGAAGGAGGTGTTTCAGATCATCGAGAAGATGCGCAAGGAGGGGATCGCGGTATTGCTGGTCGAGCAGAACGTGCGCGTCAGCCTGGCGATCGCCGATCGCGCCTATGTGCTGGACGATGGGGCCGTTATCTACAGCGGCCCGGCAGATGAACTCGCAAAGGACGAAGAGCGCGTCCGCTCCATGGCCGGAGCCAGCGAAAAGGAGTGGAGCGGCGGCGCCGACTCTGACCGAGCGCCGGAAAGCCGCGTCCCGAGCTGAAGGACAGGCGTTAGCGTCCCGAATCCGAAGTTCGCCTCATATTTGCCGCGCCTTCCTTGGCGAACTTCGGATTCGAAGGACACTAGGCCGCGTACTCATAAACCGTCGGCGATGTCCGGGTCGATATCAACCGCCTTTGTGCTGGCGCAGCAGATGACGCGATGGGCCAGAAGCGGGCGGTCATCATTCTTGCCTCCCAAGCTGGAATTAGCGTGTCTTATTATTGAGGACCCCTAGAGACTAGTTTCCCACCTTTCATCACCCATTGGATGCTCCGCGTGTTGGCGATGTGGTCCAGAGGATTTACTGCAAGCAGGACAAGATCGGCCAATCTTCCAGCTTCGATTAGGCCGACATCATTCGAGCGCAGCGCGCGAGAGGCGTTCTCTCCGGTCATCTTCAAAATGTCGGACGGCGAAAGCCCGGCTGCGAAAAGCAATTCGAATTCCTGGTGCAGGCTTTCGCCTGGAATTACCCAAGGATTGGTCAAATCAGTCCCTGTCGTCAGTAGCACGCCGGAATCACGCATCAGGCGGACCAGCGCCTGCAACTTGGGATACGCCGCATTCCACCGGCGATAGTCCTGCTCGGACCAATCGTCGGTCGACGCGACATTCTTGCACTGGGTCCAATCCTGATAAAGGTCCGGCACTAGCTTGGCGAAGCGATTACTTGCGTAGCGACCGCCATTCGGCGCGGCGAATTTAGTGTCATAAGCGATCAGTGTGAGATCGACGGAGATGCCTCGTTTGGCAACCTCGGAAACCATACTGGTGACCTCGTCCGACGCGAGATCGAGCAACTCAAGCCAATCAATTCGGGCGCGGAAGGAATCCGCACGGTAGTTTCGAACCGCCTCGAAATAGCGCTTACGGAGATCCGTTGACAGCGTCTTGGGCGACCAATCGACCGTATGCGCAAGATGATCGATGCCGAGGCGGGCCGCTTCCAGCCATGAGGTGCGGCCCAGATGGCCGATCACGGGAATTCCATTCCTGTGCGCTTCATCGATGACCGTGGCAACGGCTTGAGGCGAGAGTCGCGCGTAGACTTTGAAATAGTCCGGCCGGTAGGGCATCGCGTCGCGTATGACCTCTCTCAGCTGCCGATCGGTAAGCTTCGGGTCATTGATAAGCTCAGCAGATGCGAACGCTCGGGGACCGCGGACTGCACCGGCGTTAAGGTCGTCACGCAGCTGCAAGCCTTCGATTGTCGGGGTAGACGGGCTGCGCACCGTCGTGATTCCAAAGTCGAGCAGCGCGGACAGCTCCTTCTCCGAAACGGCTCGGTCGAAATGCGTCGTTGCCGAATTGTCGGCGCGGCATCTCGGCTGCATGATGTGCGCATGCATATCGATAAAGCCAGGAACGAGATAGCCGCCTTTGCCGTCAATCACGGTTATCTCCGCCGGCACTGGTCCGCTGTCCGGCAAGACCTCGGAAATCCTTTCGCCTGTGATCAGGACGCGGCCCTTGACCGCCGGACCGCCACGGCCATCCAGAATATTGACGTTTTCAATCAGGAGAGGCTCGGTCGCCGTTTGCCCGAGCGCTGAATTTGGCTGCACGATCGCCGAAAATGCCAAGACCGTGAAAGAGGCCATGTCTTGCAGCAAACAACGACGGTTGGTCTTCGCAGAAGGGCGTGTGCGCATGCCAAGCCAAGGTCAATGGTATGGTGTTTGCCACATGTAGCACAGCGACGCCGACCTCAAGTGCCAACAAGGCCCGCTTTGGGTCATTTTCGACAGTTGGAGCGGGGATTGTCGACTGGTTGATGTCCGCTTCCGCCCATAAGCACCGCGGGGGCCGGGTCAAGGCGTTGCGCTCGGCCAACTCGCCGTGATTCAAACGCCAAAAGTGGGGATCGAATCATGCGCTACGAACTCGCCGACTATGAATGGATTGCCATCAAGCCCATGCTGCCGAACAAGCCGCGTGGCATTCCTCGAGTAAACGACCGGCGTGTCCTCAACGGCATCTTTTGGGTCCTGCAATCAGGAGACCTTGGCGCGACCTGCCGGAAGCGTTTGGCCCGTACACCACTTGCTATAACCGCTTCGTCAAGTGGCGGCGAGCCGGCGTCTGGGGCCGCATCATAGACGCGCTTGCCGGCGCCCACGATGCCGCTGTCCAGATGATCGACACATCTATTGCCGTGTGCACCAGCATGGAGCCTGCATTACAAGAAACCAGCGTCAATCAATGGGAAGGTCACGCGGCGGCTTGACGAGCAAAATTCATGCGGTCGTCGATAGCAATGGTCTGCCGGTGCGGCTGGCGCTGAGCCCCGGTGAGGCCCACGACGTTCGACTTGCCGGAAAACTGCTTTCTTGTCTGAAGGTCGGATCAATGCTGCTTGCCTACCGTGGCTATGACGCCGGCTGGGTCAGAGAGCTTGCCAGGAAGAAGGGCGCGTGGGCCAACATCCCGCCGAAAAGCAACCGCAACGATCCGATCTGCTTCAGCCCCTATCTCTACCGCGCACGCAACCAGGTGGAACGGTTCTTCAGCAGGATCAAACAATGTCGTCGCGACGCGCTCAAGCGCGATAGGCGGTCTTGCCGGTGCCGCGATAGAGCACCCGCACCTGCTCTTCCGAAACCATCCGGTGAAATTCCAGCGCCTCGGGCTCGAGGTCGCGCTTCGGCACATAGGCCGGCTCGAAATTGCGGTAAGCGTCCCTGCCGCGCACCAGCGTTGCCCAGTCGCGCGAGCCGACCGCCTGCTTGAGATGCGTCGGGATATAGCGGATCGCGAGCCCGATGCGGCGCTGGTCGGAGCGGTTCGGCTCCGAGCCGTGGAACAGCAACACATGATGCAGCGAAGCCTGTCCCGGCTTCAGCTCCACATGGACCGCCTGCGCTTCGTCGACCTTGACCGCGATCTCCTGCCCGCGCGTCAGCAGATTGTTCCTGTCGAAAGTATCTTCGTGCTCGACCTGCTTTAAATGCGTGCCCGCGACGAACTTCATGCAGCCGGACACCTTGTTGGCCGGTGACATCGCCACCCACGCGGTCGCGACGTCCGACGACGACAGCCCCCAATAGGTCGCGTCCTGATGCCAGGACACGAAGCCGGGATCGTGCGCCTCCTTGATGAAGAAGCTGGTGTTCCAGCACAGGATATCAGGACCGAGCAGATCCTCGACCGCATCGAGGATTTTGGGATGCCGGATCATCTCATCGATCCAGGAAAACAGCACATGGCTGCGATGGCGCATCTCGCCCTGGATCGGACCGCCGCTCGCGGCCTCGTAATCCTCGAGCTTGCGGCGGAAGCCCGCGACCTCGTCCGCGCTCAACACGTCGACCGGGAAATGATAACCGTTGCGGCGATAGGAGGCGACATCGGCCTCGCTCAGCACCTTGGGCACATTTGCCTCCCATTGCTCTTGTTTTCGGCGTTGGAACGAGCGTGACCCCCGCCTCTTCGGCTGTCAAGCAGCGCCAAAAGAGGCATGCGGCGCGTCGCCATTACCCTTTTGTTGGCCGGCCTTTCCCCATAAAATGGGGACCATGCGCGCGACCAATCTGGTGATCGGCACGACGACGCTTGCGGTGCTCGCCGCAGGCTTCGTCGGCATGCTCGTCGTTCAGAAGGTGCGCGCGGTGCGGAACCAGAGCCCGATCCGCATCGTGTTCGACGGTTCCGCGTCGGGCTTGCGCAAGGGCGGCGCTCTCAATTTCGACGGCGTTCCCGCCGGCCAAATCCTCTCCATCAAGCTCGAGAACCCGCGCAAGATCGTGGTGATGGCGATGCTCGACAACAGCGCGCCGATCCGCAAGGACACCGTGGTCGGGATCGAATTCCAGGGACTGACGGGGGTAGCGGCAATCTCGCTGGTCGGCGGCGCGCCATCGGCGCCGGCCGTCCCGCTCGATGCCGATGGCGTTCCCGTGCTGACCGCTGACTTGCGCGAGCAACAGGAGTTTGTGGTCGATACACTGCACCGGGTCGACAATTTTCTCATCGAGAACCGCGAGTTGATCAAGGACACCATGTTGTCGGCCGAAAGCTACACGGCCTCGCTGAAGAGCAAGGCCGATGCGATCGAGAGCATTCTCGGCAAGGCCGACAGCGCGTTTGCCGGCTTCGACAGCGGCATGGACAGGATCACCAACGCGCTGCCGGGCTTTGCCGACGGCAAGGCCGAAGAGCTGTTCGAGAAGATGAAGTCGCTGCGTGAGCTCGCCGATACCTACAAGAAGAAAGCCGACACCTTCATGGACGATGGCCGCAAGATGCTGAGCGATCTCAGCGAAAGCGCCAACAACATGACCCGCAAGATCGATCCCGCAGCCCTGCCGCCCCCTGCGCCGCCACGCCGGCCGCAGCAGAAGCGGCAGTAGCGGCTCTCTTCTGCTTTCGATCGCAGACGCTCTTATCCCTCCCCCCGCGAGCGAAGCGAGTGGTGGGGAGGGTGCCGAGCTCGGCAGCGCACTTGCGCGCCAGAGCGAGGCGGGTGGGGGCTTACCGCGCGAGCATGGTGCCAATGAAACGCCCCCCACCCCGACGCTCGCTTTGCTCGCGTCGACCCTCCCCACCGCTTCGAGGGGGGGAGGGATAAGACCGAGCGAGCTTCAACTATACACGAACGCCTTGTCGTCGAGATCGATTCCCGGAAATTCGCGCTGCTCGGTCCAGTATTCCTGGCTGTGCTGCCATTCAGCCTTGTCGCCGCGCCTGGGCAGGCGGTGCATGTCGCGCATCAGATAGTTCGGATTGAAATTCTCGGGATCGATCCACGACAACAGCGGCATGTTGTGGTCCTCGGGGCGCAGCGCCGGCACGACCTTGCGCACGCCCTTCGCTTTCATGTGAGTCAAAAGCCGGCAAACGAACTCCGCCACCAGATCGGTGCGCAAGGTCCAGCTGGCGCGAAAATAGCCGAACACCCAGGCCATGTTCGGAATTTCCGTGAACATCATGCCGCGGTAGGTGACCGTGTCGGCGAAATCGAGCGGCTTGCCGTCGACGGCAAAGTCGATGTCGCCTAGCACACAGAGATTGAAGCCCGTCGCGGTGACCACGATGTCGGCGTGCAGCGTCTTGCCCGATTTCAGCAAGATGCCGTTCTCGACGAAGCGCTCGATCTCGTCGGTGACGACCGAAGCCTTGCCGTCCTTGACGCTGTGGAAGAAGTCGGCATCCGGCACGAAGGCGATGCGCTGCCGCCACGGCCGGTAGTGTGGCGTGAAATGCGTGCCGACATCGTAGTCCGGGCCCAGCACGGCGCTGATCTGGCCGATCAGCTCGTTCTTGACCTGCTCGGGCTCGGCGAGACAGCGCTTCGTGAACGCATCCTGTTCGTAGACGATCTTGCGCCGCACGATCTCGTGGATCCATTCGTCCTTGACCTGCAGCCGCCGCAACTCCTCGACGATGTCGATCGCATTGCGGCCGAGACGGAAGAACGTCGGCGAACGTTGCAGCATGACCACATGCGCGCATCGGTCCGCGATGTTCGGGATCAGGGTCGCGGCGGTCGCGCCGGAGCCGATCACCACCACCTGCTTGCCGTCGAGCACGAGATCGTCCGGCCAGGTCTGCGGATGCACAATGCGGCCCTTGAAGTCGCTCATGCCATCCCATTCCGGCGTGTAACCTTCGGAATGGCGATAGTAACCCTGACACATCCAGAGGAAGTTCGCGGATATCACGACCTTCTCGCCGCTATCGGTCTTCTCGGCCTCGATGGTCCAGAGATTTTCCTCGCTCGACCAGCTCGCCCGGAGAATCCGGTGCTTGTAGCGAACGTGTCTGGCGAGATCGTTGTCTTCGATCACCTCGCCCATATAGGCACGGATTTCGTCGGCGGACGCGATCGGCGGACCAACCCATGGCTTGAAGCTGTAGCCGAACGTGTGGAGATCGGAGTCGGAACGGATACCCGGATATTTATGCGTCCACCACGTGCCGCCGAAAGTCTCCTGCATCTCGAGGACGACGAAGCTCGTGCCTTGCATCTTCGTTTGCAGGTGCCAGGCGCTGCCGATGCCGGAAATACCGGCGCCAACGATCAGCACGTCGAAATGTTCAGTTGCTTGCGATGCGGGCGCGAACGTCCTGCGGGCGGCTTCCACGTTCATTTGTCTTTTCCCTGGGATTTGACTGAAATGACCTCAACTGTCCGGATCGGTCAAGCGCATGTTCGTTCAGGGTCGCAAATCAAACAGTGTTTGATTTTCATTTAGAGCGCGACGCCCCATTGCCGCGCCGTCTGCAAAATCCAGTCGCGATAAAGCGTTAGCGGCGTCACTCCGGTGATACCGCCACAGCCACCGCTGCCGTTCGCACCCGTCGACCAGCTCACGACTCCAATAATTGTGGCGCCATTCTGTTGGTCTTGGAACACCGGCGAACCGGAGTCTCCCGTGCAGGCGCACAGGCCCTCGCGCGCGCCCATCGTCCCAGGATCGACCAGGCGGATCTGCAGCGTGCCGGGTTTGCCGGTCGTGACCAGCGCCGCGCTGCGGATCGTGCCGGCGCTCTTGCCGTCGCCGCGCACGGTGACGCCGACGCCCGCGATGGTGAATTTCGCGCCGACGGCAATTGGCAGTTGTGGCGTACCGAGCGGCGCCGACGTCTTGCCCATGGCTGGAGCCCCCAACCGCAACAGCGCCACATCGGCGGTGGCGCGATGGGCCAGCATCGCCTCCATCTGAAATCCCGGATGGATCGCGACGCTCTTCACGTCCTGCAACTGCGGCGTCTTGTCCGCGCCATACTGCACGATCTTGTAGTCGGCGCCGGGCTGCACGCAATGCGCGACCGTCAGCACCAGCGAAGGCGCAATCACGCTCCCGGTGCAGAAATTGCCGCGCGAGCCGACGATGGTGACGACGGAGCGGGCGATTGTCTCGGGCGCGGGCGCCGCGCCGCCGACAATAGCGTGGGCAGGCGGCGCATTGGCCATCAAGGAAAGCACGATTACGGTGGCGAATTTCATCGCTGACAGCATTAGCCCGCGACGCATCCGCCGCCAAGTCTTGAGCCTCAAGCCTTGAGCTCAAGCCTCGGGCTGGTATCGCCCGCCACATCATGCTAGCCGCTTTGCGCGAAACACAGGATGATCTGATGATCGAGGCAGTGATCTGGGATTTCGGCGGCGTGCTGACATCATCGCCATTCGAGGCCTTTGCGCGGTTCGAGCGCGAGCGCGGTTTTCCCGCCGACATCATACGCCGCACCAACGCCGCCAATCACCTGGAGAACGCCTGGGCTAAATTCGAACGCGCCGAGGTCGATATCGAAGCCTTCGACGCGCTATTCGCCGCCGAATCCCGCGCGCTCGGCGCCGAAGTGCGCGGCAAGGACGTGCTGCCGCTGCTGCAGGGCGATCTCCGCCCTGAAATGGTCGAGGCGCTCAAGCGCATCAAGGTCAAATTCAGGACCGGCTGCATCACCAACAATCTGCCGGCCAACGCGATGGGGTCGACCAGCGGACGCACGCTCTACATCGCCGAAATCATGGTGCTGTTCGATCATGTCATCGAGTCCGCCAAGATCGGCTTGCGCAAGCCCGATCCGCGCATCTATGTGATGATGGTGGATGCGCTGAAGGTCGATCCGAAAAAATGCGTCTATCTCGACGATCTCGGCGTCAACCTGAAGCCGGCGCGCGAGATGGGCATGACCACGATCAAGGTGGCCAGCGCCGCGCAGGCGATCGGCGAACTGGAAGCGGCGACGGGAATGGCATTGCGTTAGCCGTTTTCTGGTCATTGCGAGGGGCGAAGCGACGAAGCAATCCATGGCGCCGCAAGCGGATAGGTGGATTGCTTCGCTGCGCTCGCAATGACGACTGCTCATTCCGCCGCGGTCGCCATCCTTTCCGGAAACGCCGCCGCCAGCGAGGCGCGATCCGCCTTCAGCACCCCACGCTCGGTGATCAGGCCGGTGACCAGCCGCGCCGGCGTGACATCGAAGCCGTAATTCGCGACCGGCGAACCCTCGGGCACGATCCGCACGGTCTCGATCCGACCGTCCCTGGTACGGCCCGTCATGTGCGTCACTTCTTCAGTGCCGCGCTGCTCGATCGGGATCTGCGCGATGCCGTCGGCCACGGAGAAATCGATGGTCGGCGATGGCAGCGCCACATAGAACGGCACGCCATTGTCATGCGCGGCGAGCGCCTTCAGATAGGTGCCGATCTTGTTGCAGACATCGCCATTGGCGGCGACGCGGTCGGTGCCGACGATGGCGAGATCGACCATGCCATGCTGCATCAAATGGCCGCCAGTGTTGTCGGGGATCACGGTGTGCCTCACACCGTGATGGCCGAGCTCCCAGGCGGTCAGCGACGCGCCCTGGTTTCGCGGGCGGGTCTCGTCGACCCAGACATGGATGGGAATGCCGCGATCATGCGCGAGATAGATCGGCGCGGTTGCCGTGCCCCAATCTACCGTGGCAAGCCAGCCGGCGTTGCAATGGGTCAGCACATTGACCGGCTCGCCCGGTTTCTTCGCGGCTATCGCCTCGATCAGCGCCAGACCGTTCTTTGCAATGCCCCGGTTGATGACGACGTCTTCTTCGGCAATGTCGTCGGCCCGCGCATAGGCCGCGTCGGCTCTCGCCGAGGGCGCCAACGGCCGCAGCACGCGCCGCATCTCTTCCAGCGCCCATTTCAGGTTGATCGCGGTCGGCCGCGTTGCAATCAACAGATCACAGGCGCGACCGATCGCGGCATCGGAGCTGTCGTCGCGCATCGCCAGCGCCATGCCGTAAGCCGCAGTGGCCCCGATCAGCGGCGCGCCACGCACCAACATGGAGCGGATCGCCTCTGCGGCTTCAGTGCAATCGGTCAGCCGTGCCACGACGAACTCATGCGGCAAACGGCGCTGGTCGATCGCGCTGACCGACAAGCCGTCGGTATCGCGCCAGATGCTGCGAAAATGCTTGCCGTCGACCTTCATGACGGCAGTTTATGCACGCAGCACGCGGCCCGCAACCGCATCGAGCTTCCTGAGAAGCTCCGGATCACGCGCCTCAGGGGCAGTTATCAGCGCAGTATCCAGTGCGCGGTCCGATCCGACCGGGCACGGCTCATGCTGGCGCGGAAAATCCCGCGCCAGCCGGGCCACCAGCGCCTTTGCCCTGTCGGCATTCGAGGTCAGCACGCGGATAATGTCCTGCACGGTCACCGCATCATGGTCGGGATGCCAGCAATCAAAGTCGGTAACCATCGCCGCGGTCGCGTAGCAGATCTCGGCTTCGCGGGCGAGCTTGGCCTCGGGCATGTTGGTCATGCCGATCACGGCATAGCCGAGCCCTTTATACGTCATGCTCTCGGCATAGGTGGAAAATTGCGGGCCTTCCATGCAGACATAGGTGCCCGCGCGCGCGATCGGAATGCTCTCGGCTTCCGCAGCTGCCGTCAGGTGAAAGCGCAGCCGCGGTGAGACCGGATGCGCCATCGAGACATGCGCCACGCAGCCTTTGCCGAAGAAGGACGATTCGCGCCTGGTGGTGCGGTCGACGAACTGGTCGACCATCACGAAGGTGCCCGGAGGCAAGTCTTCCTTGAATGAACCGCAGGCCGACAGCGAGACCAGGTCGGTGACACCGGCGCGCTTCAGCACGTCGATATTGGCGCGGTAATTGATATCGGAGGGCGAGAGCCTGTGGCCGGCACCATGGCGCGGCAGGAATACGATCGGGAGACCTGCGATGGTGCCGCGGCGAAGTGGCGCTGATGGTTCGCCCCAAGGGCTTTTGATCGCCTCCTCGCGGATGTTCTCGAGGCCCGGCAGATCGTAAATGCCGGAGCCGCCGATGATGCCTAGGACTGCCTGCGTCATGCTCACCCCATCAATCGGGTCGAGCTATGCCAGCTTTACCGCGGTTTTGAAATGGGAACGATGGGCTACTACGCCGCCTGCGCGGCGCGAAGCTCGCCGGCGACCATGCGCTCAAGGGTCGCGACCGACTGGAAATTCTCCGGCGTGATCTTGTCCTGCGGGATGGTGAAATCGAACTCGGCTTCGACCCCGAGCATCAGATTGACCATGTCCATCGAGGTCAGTCCGACGTCGACCAGCGGTGCATCCGTCGTCAACTCCGCGGAAATCGAATTCTGCTCGAGGATTCCCTTCACCAGGATCACGATCCGGTTACGAATGTCCGCATCAAAACTTGGCATCGCTGGCCTCATCACTTCTCGTTCGTGAGCTGGGCTTATAGCCGCTCAATTGCTGAAAAACTGTGTCGCGGCATTAGCGTAAATGCTGACTTTTATTTTAACGCTAACGCGACCGTGGAAAATTGAGACCGTTAAAATACGATGGGTTAACCGTCGATTTTGAAAGGGACGCGTTTACCCTGAATTTCATCGACGCATTTGAATTAAATCCATAACCTTGGCGTCAATCAAAAACTGAAAGGGACGCTTGCCTCCGGCATCCACCGATGCCGATCGCAGGCGTTCATAACAACAAAAAGTCGGAGCGCGTCAGACATGAACGTCCAGGAAGCCGGCCTTCGCACCATCGACGAACGCAGCGAGCAGCTGCTCAATCGCGGCCCCTCCTTCCAGGAGCGGACGGCGGCAGTCGCCGCGGCAGCTTTAGCAGAGGCCGAAGAGGTCGACGCGAAAGCGCGCTTCCCCAAGGCCGCGATCGACGCCGCCCGCGACCGCAAGCTGCTCGGCGCGCAAATTCCGGTCGAGTTCGGCGGCTTCGGCGCCTCGATCTTCGACATCACCGAGATGTGCTACACGCTCGGCCGCGCCTGCTCTTCGGCGGCGATGATCTTCGCGATGCATCAGACCAAGGTCGCCTGCCTGGTCCGGCATGGCACGGGCAGCAGCTATCACGAGACGCTGATGCGCCGCGTCGCCACCGAGCAGTTGCTGCTGGCATCCTCGACCACCGAGGGCCAGAACGGCGGCAACATCCGCTCCAGCGCCGCGGCGGTCGAGACCGACGCAACCGAGATTTCGCTCAACCGCAACGCCACCGTGATCTCCTACGGCGCCGAGGCCGACGGCATCGTCACCATCGCCCGCCGCAACAGCGATGCGGCCTCCTCCGACCAGGTGCTGGTCGCCTTCACCAAGGAGAACTATACGCTCGAGCGCAGCCTTGCCTGGGAAACGCTCGGCATGCGCGGCACCTGCAGTGCCGGCTTCGAGCTGAAGGCGAAGGCGCCGGCCGAGCAGGTCTTTCCGGAGGCTTATGAGAAGATCCACGCCCAGACCATGACGCCGGTCGCGCATCTCTGCTGGTCCTCGGTCTGGGCCGGCATTGCCGCAGCCTCAGTCGATCGCGCCCAACGTTTCATCCGCAAGGCCGCCCGCGGCACCGGCGGCCAGATGCCGCCCGGAGCGGCGCACTTCACCGCGGCGAAAATGTCGCTCGCCAAGCTGCGCGCCATCATCACCGCCAATCTCGACAGCTATGCCGCGCGCGAGCATGACGAGCGCGCGCTGTCCTCGCTCGACTTCCAGTCCTCGATCAACCTGCTCAAGGTCGAAGCCTCGGAGCTGGCGGTGCAGACCGTGATGAGCGCGATGCGCGCCTGCGGCCTCTCGGGTTATCGCAATGACGGCGAGTTCACCGTCGGCCGCCTGCTGCGCGACGTGCTGTCGTCGCCGCTGATGATCAACAACGAACGCATTCTCAGCAATATCGCCACGTCGAGCCTGATGAGCGGCGTGCCGACCTCCCTGCGCGACTGACAACAACAAGACGGAAAAACCAGCGATGAACGTCCCCGCCCCGATCCGAACCGAATCGCCCGAGCTCGCGCCGCAAGCGGCCGATCCCCTCGATCATCTCGCCGACGTGCTATTCCACAAGATGGGCGCCGACGGCGTCTATGCCCGCACCGCGCTGTATGAAGACGTGGTGGAGCGCCTCGCCGCGCTGATCACGCGCAATCGCGAGCCCGGCACCGAGGTGATGCGCTTCCCGCCGGTGATGAGCCGCGCGCAGCTGGAGAAATCCGGCTACCTCAAGAGCTTTCCGAACCTGCTCGGCTGCGTCTGCGGCCTGCATGGCACCGAGCGCGAGATTCACGACGCGGTCAGCCGCTTCGACAGGGGCGGCGACTGGACCACGTCGTTGTCGCCGGCCGACCTCGTGCTGTCGCCAGCCGCCTGTTACCCGGTCTATCCGATCGCGGCGAGCCGCGGTCAGCTGCCCGCGGGCGGCCTGCGCTTCGACGTCGCCGCGGATTGCTTCCGCCGCGAGCCCTCGCGTCATCTCGACCGGCTGCAGTCGTTCCGGATGCGCGAATATGTCTGCATCGGCACGCCCGACGACGTCGCCGATTTCCGCGAGCGCTGGATGGTGCGCGCGCAGGGCATCGCGCGCGACCTGGGCCTTTCGTTCCGCGTCGACTATGCCAGCGATCCCTTCTTCGGCCGCGTCGGCCAGATGAAGGCGGTGAGCCAGAAGCAGCAGTCGCTGAAGTTCGAGCTGCTGGTGCCGCTGCGTTCGGAGGACAAGCCGACCGCCTGCATGAGCTTCAACTATCACCAGGCGCATTTCGGCACGACCTGGGATATCAAGGACGCCAATGGCGAACCTGCCCATACCGGCTGCGTCGCCTTCGGCATGGATCGTCTCGCGGTCGCGATGTTCCATATCCATGGCACCGACCTCGCCGCCTGGCCGGTCAAAGTGCGCGAGCTGCTCGGCATGACCACGCTTGTCTCCGCCGACAGCCACGGCGAAGGCTGGCGCTGAGAGACCACCAAGCGGACTTCGCCAGTGAACGCGCTCAGGCCACAGATCCGGTGCCGGGAGATCGGCGAAGCCGATCTCGACGGCGTCGCTGATCTGCTCGCCCGCGGCTTCTATGGCCGCTCGCGCGATTACTGGCTGCAGGGATTGCGGCGACAGGCGGCACGCGAGGTGCCGCAAGGCTATCCGCGTTTCGGCTACATGCTCGATCATGAGGGCGCGCCGGTCGGCGTGCTCTTGTTGATCTATTCACTGCGCGACGCCGACGTCGAGACCGCGGTTCACTGCAACCTCTCGAGCTGGTACGTCGAGCCGGCTTTCCGCAGTTATGCGCCGATGCTGACCAGCATTGCGCAGCGTCGCAAAGAAGTCAGCTACTTCAACATCAGCCCGGCGCACTGGACCTGGCCGATCATCGAGGCCCAGGGCTTCCGCGCCTATTGCAAGGGCCTGTTCTTTTCGTTCCCCGCGCTGTCGCGCAACGAGCGCGGCGCAACGGTCGAGATCGTCTCGGCCGACACGACATCGATCGACGGTTTGCCGACTGCCGACGCCGAATTGTTGATGCGGCACGCCGCCTACGGCTGCACCAGCATGGTGTGCCGGACGGCCGACGGCGCCTTCCCGTTCGTGTTCGTGCCGATGCGGATCCGCCGTGGCTGGATTTCGCCGCCGGCCCTGCAACTGGTCTATTGCCGCGACCTTGCCGAATATGCCGCTTGCGCCGGCCCGATCGGCCGCGCGCTGTTGCGGCGAGGGCGGATTTCCGTGCTGTTCGATGCCAATGGCAAGGTGCCCGGCCTCGCCGGGTTCTATACCGAGAAGCGCGGCCGGAAATATTCCAAGGGCCCACACCGGCCGCGGCTCGCCGATCTTTCCGATACCGAGCTGGTGATATACGGGCCTTGATTTTTTGACGCGTTTTCTTAACGCGAACCGGTTCCCACTTCGCTTGAAAACGCTATGGCCTACGCCGCCATGCGCCTTGCGTGCGCGAAATCCCAATAGAGTTTGCGGGCGCGCGTGTAGAATCGCCCTGGCGCGAGTTGGCGATCGTCGATCCGGATAATCGGCACGACCTTGGCGAAATTGCCGGTCGAGAAGATTTCGTCGGCTGTCTCAAAATCCTCGTAGCGCAACGTCTTCTCGACCACCGTCACGCCATCGCCGCGAAGCAGCTCGATCACGCGCTGGCGGGTGATGCCGTTGAGAAAGGTGCCGTTCGGCGCCGGCGTATAGACCACGCCGTCTTTTGCCATGAACACATTGGCGTTGCCGAACTCGGCGACATTGCCGAGCATGTCAAGCATCAGACAGTTCTGGAAGCCGCGCGTGGCGGCCTCGATCAGCGCGCGCGAATTGTTGGGATAGAGGCACGCCGCCTTGGCATCGACCGGCGCGGTCTCCATGGTCGGCCGGCGGAACGGCGACAGCGTGATCGCACTGCCCGAGGCCGCCGGCATCGGCGCTTCATAGATGCACAGGCACCAGTTGGTGGTATCCGGGTCGAACAGAACACCGCCGCCGCTGCCATGCTGCGCCCAATACATCGGACGGATGTAAAGCTCGGCATTGGCCCCGAAGCGGGCGATGCCCTCGCGCGCGAGGCCGATCCAGGTGCCGGTATCGACCACCGGCTTGAGCCGGAAATTGGTCGCGGACCAGTTCACCCGCGCGCAATGACGATCGAGATCGGGCGTGACGCCCTCGAAGGCGCGGGCGCCGTCGAACACGGTCGAGCCGAGCCAGGCCGCATGGGTGCGCGGCCCCATGATCGGCGCGTTGCCCTCGTGCCATTTGCCTTCAAAGAACGTCCAGGTCTGCGAATAGCTGACGGGCTTGATGATATTGGCCATTTGTCCGATCCGCTGCGCGGCTTCCGATATCGCGCATCCTTGTCCGGATTATTTAAGGAATCCACATTAGGCCAAAACAGGGGCCGATTTACGGCGGATCGGCCGCCATGGTAAGCTCTCGTGGTTAACCGGAACCGACATGCCGCTCGATCCCCTCGCCAAACGCCTGCTCACCATGATGGCTGCGGCCATGCCCGCGGACCGCCGGAGGCCGACAACGAGCGAGCGCCGCGCATCGCTGGCCAAGCTGATGCAGTTCGCACGCGCCGATGCGATGAACGTCAGCGCAACCGACGGCACTCTGCCTGGACCGGGTGGCGACATCGCCTATCGCCTCTATGTGCCCGCGAGTGACGCACCCGCGCCCGGCTTCGTCTTCTTCCATGGCGGCGGCATGGTGGCCGGCAGCATCGAAACCCATGACCGCGTCGCGGCCGCGCTTGCGGATGCGACAGGCTGCCGGCTGATCTCGGTCGATTATCGTCTTGCACCGGAGCACAAGTTTCCCGCGGCGATCGAAGACGCCATTGCCGCGACCGGGTTCGTCGCGCGCAATGCCGCCAGTCTCGGCATCAATGCTGAAAAGCTCGTGATCGGCGGGGATTCCGCCGGCGCCACGCTGGCCGCCGTGGTCTGTCAACACGCGCTCCGTCATGGCCCGGCGATTGTCGCGCAATGCCTGATCTGCCCGGTATTGGATTTTGAAGAGACTTCTCCGTCGCGCGAAACCTTCGCCGAGGACCATCTGATCGACCGAGCAACGCTGGAAGCCGACCTCGCCGATTATCTGCCTGATGGAACCGACCCGGCCGATCTCAGGATTTCGCCGCTGCGCGCGCTGCATGTTGCTGGCCTTCCCGCCGCCATCATCCACACGGCCGAATTCGATCCGATGCGGGACGAGGGCAACGCCTATGCACGCAAGCTGCTCGCGGCCGGGGTCAGCGTGGAACATGTCTGCCACGACGGCATGATCCACAATTTCCACGCCATGAGCGCGGTGCTGCCGCAAGCGCGCTTGATCCTGTCACAGATCGGTGAACAGGTGCGCCGTGCGGTTGGCTAACGAGATGTAAAAACTTGTTTCAAATTTTACTTAACTCTCTGCGTTTCATTAGGGTTATTTCGTCAATCTTGCCGCTAATTATTGCTCACTTCATCCCTCGCCTCTAATCCAGACAGCAGCGCAAGAACGCACCGGCAAAGAGTGCGTTGCGCTGGACGCGGAGGCCGACGATGCGCAACGAGACGATCGCTATTCACGCGGGCTACGAGCCCGACCCCACGACAAAATCCGTCGCCGTTCCGATCTACCAGACCGTCGCCTATGCTTTCGACAGCGCCGATCACGGCGCCGCTTTGTTCAACCTCGAAAGCGAAGGCTTTCGCTACAGCCGCATTGCCAACCCGACCACCGCGGTCCTCGAGAAGCGCGTCAGCGAGCTCGAAGGCGGCGTCGGTGCGCTCGCCGTCGCCACCGGCCAGGCCGCGCTGCATTTCGCCTTCGTCAATGTCGCCGATGACGGCGGCAACATCGTTTCCGTGCCCCAGCTCTACGGCACGACGCACACCCTGCTCGGCCATGTGCTGCCGCGCCAGGGCATCAAGGGGCGTTTCGCCGACAGCGACCAGCCCGATGCGATCGAGCGCCTGATCGACGAGGACACCAAGGCGGTGTTCGCCGAGACCATCGGCAATCCCGCCGGCAATGTCTGCGACATCGAGGCGCTGGCGAAGGTCGCGCACCGCAACGGCGTGCCGCTGATCGTCGACAACACGGTGGCGACGCCGATCCTGCTCAAACCATTCGACTACGGCGCCGACATTTCGGTGCATTCCCTGACGAAATTCCTGGGCGGCCACGGCACTACGCTCGGCGGCGCCATCGTCGACAGCGGCCGCTTTCCCTGGAAGAACCACGCCGACCGCTTCCGGTCGTTCAACAAGCCGGACGCCTCTTATCACGGCCTGGTCTATGCCGAGCGATTTGGGCCGACGGCCTATATCGAGCGGGCACGCAGCATCTATCAGCGCACCATGGGTTCGGTGCTGTCGCCGTTCAACGCCTTCCTGCTGCTGCAGGGCATCGAGACCGTGGCGCTGCGGATCGAGCGCCATGTCGAGAATGCGCGCAAGGTCGCCGAATTTCTGCGCAAGGATCCGCGCGTCGCCTGGGTCAACTATGCCGGCTTCCCGGACAGCCCCTATTACGCGCTGGTCGAGAAATATCTCGACGGCAACGCTTCCTCGCTGTTCACCTTCGGCATCAAGGGCGGCATGGAGGCGGGCAAGGCCTTCTACGATTCGCTGAAGCTGATCACGCGCCTCGTCAATATCGGCGACGCCAAGTCGCTCGCCTGTCACCCTGCCTCCACCACGCATCGTCAGATGTCTGCGGAGCAGCAGCGCATGGCCGGCGTGCTGCCGGAAACCATCCGCCTCTCGATCGGCATCGAGCACATCGACGATATCATCGAGGACATCGATCAGGCGCTGGCAGTGGCCTGTGCAGGATCATCGCGGCTCGAGGCCGCGGAGTAAGGCTGGCGGTTCGGCCATGACGCTCCTGTTCGACAAGAATTGGCCGATCAAGAGCCCGGCGCTCGCGCCCGCGCACGACGAATTCGAGCGTGCCGACGCGGCCGAGCTGACGATCGGGCTGGTCAACAACATGCCCGACAGCGCGTTGAAGGCCACCGAGCGACAGTTCATGCGGCTGGTGCAGGCAGCGGCCGGCGAAACCAGAGTCAACTTCCACTGCTTCTCGCTGTCGTCGGTAGCCCGCTCGAAGCAGGCGCGCGAGCATATCGATCATGACTATGCAGACATTGCCGACCTCAACCGGCTGCAGATCGACGGGCTGATCGTGACCGGCGCCGAACCGATCGCGGCGAACCTGCCGGACGAGCCGTTCTGGGGCGAACTCACCGAGATTATCGACTGGGCCGGGACCAATACAAGGTCGACCATCTGGTCGTGCCTCGCGGCGCATGCCGCCGTTAAGCACCTCGACGGCATCGAACGGCATCGACTGAACGAGAAATGCTCAGGCGTCTATGATTGCAGCAAGATCGGCGATGACCGGTTGACGCGCGGTCTGCCCGCCACACTCAAGGTCTCGCATTCGCGCTACAACGAGCTCAGGGAGCGCGAGCTGACCGCACGCGGCTACGAGATCCTGACGTGCTCCGACATTGCCGGTGTCGACATCTTCGCTCGGCAGCTCGAGAGCCGCTTCATTTTCTTCCAGGGCCATCCCGAATACGACGCCTCATCGCTGCAGCGGGAATATATGCGCGATCTCGCGCGCTTCCTTGCCGGCGAGCGCGACAACTATCCCAATATCCCCGTCGGCTATTTCGACGCGGCGACAGTCGCGCAACTCGAAAACTTCGAGCAGAAGGTACGGGCCAACCGCGATCCCGTCCTGGCGGCCGAACTACCCGGCCTGACGCTTCGTCCCGATATAGCTGCAGGTGCCGCGGCCAACACCATCTTCCGCAACTGGCTCGGCTTCCTTCGCGAGGAAGCGCGCGAGCCCGCCTCCACGCGGAAATGATCATGCCTGCCTTGTCGAACTTCAGAGCGCGCCTCTCCAATCGCCTCGCCCGGCATCTCTTCGCTGCGCCGCTGCAGCTCAAGAGCAGCCAGCCGATGGTGAGCTTCACTTTCGACGACATCCCGCTGAGCGCCGCCACCGTCGGCGCGCCGATGTTGGAGGACTTTGGTGGGCGCGGAACCTTCTATGTCGCGGGCGGCCTGGTCGATCGCCACACCGATCAAGGCGAGAGCATCGATTCCGGCGGAATCGTGAGGCTTCACCGCAGCGGCCAAGAGATCGCCTGTCATACTTTCTCGCACCAGCGCGTCATCGACTTCGACGCGCGGACGATGACCGCGGAAATCGAACAGAACCGGCGCTTTCTCGAAGGGCTCGACGCCTCGATCAAGCTGGAGAACTTCGCCTACCCTTACGGGCTCGCGACTGTCGCGCGTAAGCGGCAGCTGACCAGCAATTTTCACTCGGCGCGCGGCATCCTGCCGGGCGTCAACAGCGGCACGATCGATTTGCAGTTCCTGCGCTCGACCCCGCTGATCGACAAGGATATCGACCGCGCCGGCGTCGACCGTGCCTTCGATGAGGCGGTCGCAACCAGCGGTTGGCTGATCTTCTACACCCACGACGTGGCTGATATCCCGAGCCCGTGGGGCTGCACGCCCGGCTTGCTGCGTCACGCGTTGGCAGCGGCCAAGCGACGCAACATACCGATGGTCAGCGTCGCGGAAGCATTGCGGCGCGCCGGAATCTAAGCGCCCAGTTTCGGCGGGGCGCCGACATATCCCATGAACAGGATCAGGCCGGTCTTGCGGTCGCGCAGCGCGAACACGAAAGGCTTGTCGACGATCATCTTGACATGGTCATCGGGCGCGATCGATCGCGTCGTCACCACCGCGGTCGCGGCCGCCGCCTCGGTTCCTTCTTCGGACAGCCGCAATTCCAGCTTCTGCACCACGCGGCTGATGATGAGATCCTCGTCCGAGAATTGCTCCAGCGCATCCTTGCGCTGACGCGCGGCGCCGAGGCCCATTGCGTCCAGCGGCCGCAGCAATTCTTCCACCGACGACAGCGACAGTTTCGGCATGCCGATTTCGCCGTTCCGCGTCTCAAAGCCATGGCCGCCGAGCCAGCCCGCGACCGGCGCAAAGTCCGCCGGGCTCGCGGGTGCGGATTTGGTCGTCACCACCACCAGCTTGAAATCGTCATGGGCGTAGCCGAGCTCGCTTGCAATGAAGCGCTCGTCCTGGCGGAATGCGAATTTGGCGACCGGCGAATGCATCATCGCCACGTCGACATTGCCGGACAACGACTGAAACTTTTCGTTCTGCGTCTTGGCCGGGTTGAATTGAACCTGCCACTTGTCCTTGAAGTAAAGCGCGTTGACGGCGACGAGACCGAGCGTCTCTGGCGCCTCCTCCAGGATCGAGGGAATCAGATCGCGGGTCTTGTCCTTGACCCAGCGGTTGATGCGATCGACGATCTCGGGATTGCTGAGACTGTCGACCAGTACGTCCGCGCCGGCGCCGGATAATCCAAGCAGCGCGAGCTGCTTGGGCTTCACCGCGCGATCGAAGGCAATCAGATTGGCCAGCGCCAGCGGGCTGTCGCCCGCGCTCTTTGCAATGATCGCGGACACGTTGTTGCGCAGGCCCCGCAAATCCTCGTCCGCCTGCTGCCGCCGCGCGACGTGCTTGAAGCCGAGGGTGCGATGAATCGCCGAGCGCATCATATTGCCCGCGCCGAGATCGACGAACGATAGGATCGATGCGATGCTCGCAGGCGAAACCACGAAGTTGCCGGTGGCGTCGGCCTTGCCGCGCCCTGCGAGATAACGGATCAGGTTTTCGCCGAGCTGGGCTTGCGCTGCGAGAAGATCGTCGCTGCCGATCGCCTTGTTGTTCGGGTTCGTGGCGCTGGCGGCATCGAGGATCGCCGCGTAGGCATAGCTGTTGGCGAGACCGGCGAGGCTGACAAGGCCGGCCTTGAGCAACAGTCTCCGATCAACCGATAGAGGTTTCATTATCCCGCCTCATGAGAGCCGCCGCGCCCACGCGCAGGCAACTCCTAGCACGTTATCGCAGCATTGTTACCGGGCGGATGTGACCAGGATCACTCAGCTCTTGCTTCGGGCCGTATGCCGGCACCATCGGTCGCGCGTGCAGCGCGACGGTTCACGGCGCGCGGCGACATCCCCTGAGGAACAGCGCGGTGCAGGCCTTGGCACGCTGCTCAATTTCGTTGCGGGTTGGTGGCGGCCGATGCCCGAACATGGCCGCCCGTAGCGGCTGCAGCGCGAGCATGCCGAGCAGCATGCCGGCGGCGACGTCGGCATCGTCGAGCGCGATCGAGCCGCGCTTGACTTGCACGCGCAGCCAATCGGCCAGCGCGCCCTGGGTTCGCATGATTGCCCTGGTGAAGAAGGCCTCGGCGATATCGGGAAATTTGTCGCTCTCGCCGGCGATCACGCGCTGAAGCGCGATCACCTCACCGTCCAGCATCAGCTCGCCGCACATCAGCAGGGCCTCCCCAAGCGCCGCCTCGACGTCGCCGCCGTCACAGGCGCGGAGTTTCACGGTCGAGACCAGCGTATCGGTGCGCTCGGTCACCATTCCCTCGAACAGCGCCACCTTGTTGGGAAACAGCCGATACAGCGTCTTGGTCGAGACGCCGGCCGCGCGTGCGACGCTGTCCATGCTGGTGCCGGCAAAGCCGCTGCCGGCGAATTGCTTGCGCGCGGCTGCGACGATGACGGCGCCTGTCTCCTCGTCGCATCGGATCTGCGGCCGGCCGCGGCCACGCTGCGGCTCCGCCGGGCCATTGTCCTCGCTGCCTCTCATCTTTGTGACCGCCATGCTTTTAGATGATGCCTGTCATTCTATTGACAGTTCCAACGTAGGCGCTATTTTGGAAAACGTCAAGTTTCCTAATTATCCCATGCCGGAGCCGATGGATGATTTCCCTTTCTTGGCAATGGGATGGCCCATCAGGAGGGCATCATGAGCCATCATTCCACATCTTTCGAAGCCGAGCGCGAAGTCCCCGCAGGAGCCGCGCAGGAGCTGCGCGCAGAACCGAATCCTCTGCCAAATCCAGCGGTTAACCCGGTCCCGGTGACCGTGCCCACGGCCAAGCCCAAGACGACCGGGCGTTTGCGACGGCTCTTGCTGGCTGGCGTTGCGATTGCCGCGCTGGCGGGCGCATCCTGGTACGGCTGGGACTACTGGACCACCGGCCGCTTCCTCGTCTCCACCGACGACGCCTATGTCCGGGCCGACAACACCACCATCGCGCCGAAGGTTTCCGGCTATCTGCATGAGGTGCTGGTCGGCGACAATGAGCATGTGAAGGCCGGCCAGGTGCTGGCACGGATCGACCAACGCGACTTCAAAGTGGCGCTCGACCAGGCCCGGGCCGACGTCGCCGCGGCGCAGGCCACCGTCTCGAGCAAGCAGGCACAGCTCGAGGTGCAGCAGTCGGTCATTGCAGCGGCGAAGGCGACCATCGAAGTCGACATCGCGAACAAGACGTTCGCCGGCCAGGAGAACAAGCGCTACACCGACCTTGCCGCCACCGGTTACGGTAGCCAGCAGAATGCACAAGCCGCGCAATCCAAGAATGCCGGCGCGGAAGCGGCGATCCTGCGCGACCAGGCCAATCTGGTGTCCGCGCTGAAGCAGGTCGATCTGCTCAAGGCGGAGATCACACAGGCGGAAGCCGCCGGGGCCCGCGCATCTGCGCTGCAGGCGCAGGCAGAGCTCAATCTCGGCTACACCACCATCACGGCGCCGATCGACGGCGTCGTCGGCAATCGCACGCTTCGTGTCGGTCAGTTCGTGCAGGCCGGTACGCAACTGATGTCGCTGGTGCCGGCCTCCGGCGCCTATGTGGTCGCCAACTACAAGGAGACGCAGCTCACCCACGTGCATGAAGGCCAACCGGTCGACGTCTCCGTCGACATGTTCCCCGGCCAGGTCGTGCACGGCCACGTCGATTCGCTGGCGCCGGCCAGCGGCCAGGAATTTGCGCTGCTGCCGCCCGACAACGCCACCGGTAACTTCACCAAGATCGTGCAACGCATCCCCGTGAAGATCGTGCTCGAGGGCGGCGCGCCGATCGAGTTGCGGCCGGGCATGTCGGTCGTTCCCCACATCTCGACGAAACTGCACAGCAACGACTCCACGAAGATCGCGTCGATCCAGAGGTGATGCCATGAGTGCCCTCTCCCTTTCGGCCTCGACACAAATTCCACGGAGCGCACCCGCCAACCCCGATCGCGCCAGCCCGACGGTGTGGATCGCCGTGATGGCAGCGATGATCGGCGCCTTCATGGCGATCCTGAACATCCAGATCACCAATGCCTCGCTGCTCGATATCGAAGGCGGCATCGGCACCGGCGTCGACAACGGCTCCTGGATCTCGACCTCGTACCTGATCGGCGAGATCGTGGTGATTCCGCTGACCGACTATCTCAGCCGCGTGTTCTCGTTCCGCAATGTCATGCTTACCAATGCCACGCTGTTTGCGGTCTTCTCGGTGCTGTGCGCCTTCACCACCGACCTGCCTTCGATGATCGCGATGCGCGCCTTCCAGGGCTTCTTCGGCGGCGTGCTGATCCCGATGGCCTTCACGCTGGTCTTCACCAAGCTGCCGAAACAGCAGCAGCCGATCGGACTGGCGATGTTTTCGCTCGCGGTGACTTTTGCGCCCGCGATCGGCCCGACGATCGGCGGCTACCTCACCGAGAATTACGGCTGGCAGACCATCTTCTTTGTCAACGTCGTGCCGACCGCGGTCATGGTCGTCTTGCTCTCTCTCACCCTCGAGCGCCAAACGATGAATCTCGGCCTGTTGCGTGAAGGCGACTGGCTCGGCATTGCCACCATGGCGATCGGGTTGTCGGCGCTGCAGTCCGTGCTGGAGGAGGGCAACAAGGACGACTGGTTCGGCTCGCCCTTCATCGTGCGGCTCGCGGTGATCTCTGCAGTCAGCCTCGCGCTTTTCATCTGGATCGAGCTCACCGTCGAGAAGCCGGTGCTGCGGCTGCGGCTCTTGACCCAATGGAATTTCGGCATTGGCACGGTCGCCGCCGTCTTCCTCGGCTTCGCGCTGTTCGGCTCGGTCTATCTGCTGCCGGCCTATCTCGGCCAGGTGCAGCGCTACAATGCCGAGCAGATCGGCAACGTGCTGGCCTGGACCGGCCTGCCGCAGCTTCTGCTGATTCCGCTGGTGCCGAAGCTCATGCAGCGCTTCGATGCGCGGCACATCGCGGTCACCGGCCTGCTGCTGTTCGCCGCCAGCTCCTTCATGAACATCTGGATGTCGCTCGACTACTCCGGCGACCAGTTCTGGCTGCCCAATATCGTGCGTGCCATCGGCCAGGCGCTGACCTTGGCCCCGCTCAGCTCGGTTACGCTCGGCAGCGTCGCGCCGCAGGATGCGCCCGCCGCCTCCGGCATCTCCAACATGATGCGTAACCTCGGCGGCGCGATCGGCACCGCGGTGCTCGCCACCATCGTCACCAAGCGCGAGCAGTTCCACTCCAACATCATCGGTCAGTCCGTCGATCTCGGCCGCGAGGAAGTGCGCACCCGGATCGCCCAATTGACCAACTATTTTATCTCGCACGGCGTGCCCGACCCGGCCAATGCGCGGCATCAGGCCATCGTCGCGCTTGGCAATACGGTCAAGCGCCAGGCACTGGTGATGGGTTTTTCCGACACCTTCGCGGTGATCGGCGTCGTGCTGGTGCTCGCGGCCATCGCGATGCTGATGCTGCGCAAGGTCAGTGCCGGCGCGGGCGGCGGCGCGCATTGAGCGCGCGCCGGTCAAGCAAATACAACCCCACCGGGATTGAAAAATCCGGGTCGACTCGTGTTTGTTGCCAGTCCATTGTTGCGGCGTTCACCGACACATTCGGACGGCCCGTGACCGCAACGCCATTGACCCTGACGATCGTCTGGCACCCATCGTTCGCAGGCGGTACGCTTGCTGCCGAAACCATCGCCGAATGGTTCGAGCCGCTGAACGCCGGCAATCTCATCACTGGCCTGCGCATTCCGGTCCGCATCCGCAGCGCACCGGAGTTTGGCAGGCCAGCCGAGGCGCCGCTCGCCATTGCGCTCGACGACGCCGACGTGAATCTGGTGCTGGTGCTGGGCACGGCGGAATTGATCGAAGCTGCGAAGGGGCCTTGGCAGGGTTTCTTCCAAAGCCTCGTCGACGGGATGGCGCAGCGGGGACTGCGCGACACCTTGATGATCGCAGCGTTCGACGACAAGAGTCTCGAGCTGCCGGCAAATATCAGCTTCCCGGAGACCATGCAGGGCTTGCAGGCGCTGCGGGCCTATCAATGGCCGGACAAGATCGTGGAGATCGAGGATGGCAAGTGGCGCGCCGGTCCCGGGCTGGTGCGGCTCGCCATCATGGCTGCCGACAACATCGCCTACCGCCTGCTGCTGCTGGAGGAGAAAGAGAAAAACCCGGATGTCGACGATGGCGACCTCCGCGCGCCGCCGCAGACGCTGTTCCTCAGCCACACCAAGCACGATCCCCATGGGCTCGCGCTGGCAGAAAGCATTTTCGGCTTGATTCAGAACAATCCGTACCAGCTCAAGATCTTCCTGGACGCGCAGGATTTGCGCGCCGGGCAGAACTTCTGGAACCAGCTGACGTACGCGATCGCTGATGCCTCGTTCCTTGCGATTGCGACCGATCGCTATGCGGGCCGGCCGGTGTGCCAGTTCGAGATCCTCGAAGCCAAGCGGCTGCGGCGGCCGGTGTTCGTGGCCTATCTGGTGGAGAAGGGTGAGGACCGCTCGTTTCCCTATGCCGGCAATGTTCCGGTGCGCATACTTCCGAAGCAGCCGTCGCGCGCCGAGATCGACCTGTTGCTGCTCGATTGCTGTCTCGAATACCTGCGCAGCCTGTCCTTCCGCCGCGAGGCGTGCGAGTTGAAGGACAGGCTGACGCGCAATGGCGCCAGCGTCGACGTGCTGTCGCGCAAGCCGGAATTGTCCGACATGGCCAAATGGAACACGATGAAGGCGCGGCCGACCGTGGTGCTCTATCCCGATCCGCCGCTCGCAAATCATGAATTGAAGCTTATATTGGCGCTGGCGGGCGGGATCGTCTTCAAGGCGTTGAGCGAGGGCTGAATGCCGGAGATCCAGAAACGTGAGAAGCCTCTGAAGGATGTTCTCGTCGGCATTTCCGCCGGCGACTCCCAGGACGTGCAGGCTTATGGCCTGTTGCAGCGCCACCTCAACATTGTCTTGAGCGCAATTGCGGGCGCGCTGGTGTTGCGCGGCGCGCGGATCGCCTATGGCGGTGACCTGCGGGCACAGGGTTTTACCGAACTGCTCTACCAGAATGTTGCCGAAGCCTATGCCGATGAGGTTTTCCTGGGTGAAAAACCGGTCGCACCGCCTTTCGTGCATTATCTGGCCGCCAACATCTGGGCGCCCCCTCCGGCCGAACTCGAGACATGGTTGTCCTCCGGCGCCGGGATGGTCGAAGTCCGCTTCATGAGCGGAGACAGCTACCTCACGGTGAGGGGGGTGGACGGGAAGTTCGTGGTTGGAAACGGCGAGACGCTCGCGACGGCCGCCGAGGTGATGAACTGGCTAAAGGGCAAGGCGCCGCAAGCGGCCGAGCCTGCTGCGAGCCTTGCGCTGATGCGCAAGGCGATGGGGCGCGACTGCGATGCGCGCATCCTGCTCGGCGGCAAGATGTTCGGTTATGCCGGCAGCGAGCCGGGCATTCCCGCCGAAGCGCGCGAGTCGATCGCGGAGGGTGCGGCCGTGTTGCCGCTCGGCGGATTTGGCGGCGCGGCGCGCGACGTTGCGATGGCCATGGGGCTTGCGCAGAAGAAATTGCGCGAAGGCATGCCGCGCGGTCCCGGTTATGGCGAAGCGATGGCCGGGATCGAAAGCCGAAGCCAGCTTGCGAGCGCGCGCCTCGACGGCGCGCTCGAGCAGGCACGGCAACTGGCAACGACCACCGATCCCAAGGAAGCCGCGCGGCTCGTCGTCGAGATTCTGCTGGGACTGCCGAAGCGCACGCGTCCTTGAGGGCGCTCCACGCGGCCGTCAGTAGCGCGCGACCACCGGACCCCAGTTGAACTTCACGTTCAGGCCGGCGCGGATGATGTTGTCGGTCAGCTGGGCGTCGCGGGCCACGATAGTGCCAACCGGTGTGATGACGTTCGAAACGAAATACTGCTTGGTCTCGAAGCCCGCATGCAGATATTCGACCTTCAGCGTCACGTCGAACGCGCCGCCGGTCCACACCGCGAACTCGGCGCCGAGGCCCGCGACCCAGCCGGTCCGATCCCGCGATTCGCTGATGGTACCGAACGCCGGATTTGAAACCGAAACCGTGGTGCCGGCGAGCGCGACACCGGCGGTGCCATAAACCATGAAGCGGTCGATGGCGTAGCCGAAGCGGCCGCGGAAGGTGTCGAGCCATCTCTCGCGGGTCTCGCTGACGCTTGCGGTATTGAACGGCAGCAAATCGTTCGTGCTGCCGCGCTTGTTGGTCCAGGAGAAATCGGCCTCGCCGCTGACCACGAAGTTGCTCATCTGAATGTTGCAGCCGACCGTGCCGCCGGCGATGCCGCCCTTGATGGTCATGCCGCCGGTGATGGTCTGACCGCTGTTGAGGCCCGACCTTGCGGTCTGCTCGCCCTGGCCGCTCGCGCCGCCGCCCTCGACGCCGACATAGCAGCCGGTCCACGAGAACAGGATCGGCGCGGGCAGCGCGGCCTTCATGGGAGGCGCCACCGGAAAATCCGCGGCCGATGCCGCCGTCGCCAGGCTCACGAACACCGCTGCAAGCGGAAAAAGCTTTTTCATTTTGACGCCCCAGACACGTATTTTCCGGGACAGTATCAGCGCGGCCACCGCTCGCCTGTGACTGTAGGGCAACGCTCGGTTTAAAAGCGTTCGCAGACCGAGACGCGCATGTCTGCCGTCTGGACGCCGGTATTTTGATACTTCTGGTCCCCGCCGGGCCTTGCTGCACGCTGGGGTGCGCAAAATTCGCGACCATCCGCCCCTGCCGCCGTGATAAGCCGCGAGGCGAACGAGAAAATTGGAGCCGAAATCCGTGGCCGATCCCAAAGTTCCGAGCTCCGGTTTGAGCTCGCCTCTGGCCTCTATCGAAGCCGTCGAACGCGGGCTGGCCTCGCAGGGCTATATCGCCAGCCGCCAGATCGCGACCGCGGTCTATCTCTCCGAGCAGATCGCCAAGCCGATCCTGGTCGAGGGTCCGGCCGGCGTCGGCAAGACCGAACTCGCGAAAGCGATCGCCGGCTGGCGCAAGCTGAAGATGATCCGCCTGCAATGCTACGAGGGGCTCGACGAGGCCAAGGCGCTCTACGAATGGAAATACGCCAAGCAGCTGCTCTACACCCAGATCCTCAAGGACAAGCTCGGCGAAGTCCTGGGTGGCGCGCAAACTCTGCATGACGCGCTCGGCCAGCTGCACGATTTCGGTGACGTGTTCTTCTCCAAGGAGTTCGTCGAGCCGCGGCCGCTGTTGCAGGCGCTGGAGCAGCCTGCCGGCTGCGTGCTCCTGATCGACGAGATCGACAAATCGGACGCCGAGTTCGAATCGCTGCTGCTCGAAATCCTCTCGGACTTCCAGATCTCGATTCCCGAGCTGGGCACCGTCGTGGCCGCCGTGCCGCCGACCGTGATCCTCACCTCGAACAGCGAGCGCAATCTCGGCGACGCCCTGAAGCGCCGCTGCCTGCATCTGCATATCGGCTTTCCCGAGCAGAAGCTCGAGGAGCGCATCGTCGAAAGCCGCGTGCCCGGCATTTCGCAAACGCTGCGCAAGCAGCTGGTCGGCTTCATCCATGAACTGCGCACCCTCGACCTGAAGAAGCAGCCATCGGTCAGCGAGACCATCGACTGGGCGCGCGTGCTGGTGCTGCTGCAGGCAAGCGAACTCGGCCACGAGATGGTGAAGGACACGCTCAACGTGCTGCTGAAGTACGAATCCGACGTCGAGGCAGCAACGCCGCATGTGACGACCTTCGTTGCCAAGGCGACGCGCCAGAACGTGTTCGGGTAGTGGAGCGGATTTGACGTTCGCAAACTGCTTGCCAAATGCCCGTAATGCGAACGTCAAATCCTGAGCTCCACTACAATCCAATATTTGCTATCGCAAAAGTGCCTGCCGAAAGGGGATGCGAATGTTAGCATCGGACCACTAGGATCATGCGCGAGAACCTGCATCGGTTCTTTCGCGCCGCCCGCGGCGCGGGCGTGCACGTCTCGCCGGCCGAGAGCATCGATGCGATGCGGGCCGTGGAGAAAGTCGGCTTTGCCGAGCGCACTATCCTGCGCGACACCCTGCTGCTGACGCTTGCTAAATCCGAGGACGAGAAGAAGGCGCTCGGCGCCTGCTTCGATCTGTTCTTCTCGCAGCCGGAGCCGAAGCAGGAGGCGAACGACAACCAGGAGAACGCCGAAGCGCCGGCGTCGCAAAGCCCGACCTCGGGTGGCGGCGGCGCGGAATCGCAAAATCTCGGCCCGCTGGCGCAAATGCTGCTGTCGCAGGACCGCAACGCCATCGCAGCAGCGATCGCCAACGCCTCGGCTGCGGCTGTTCTGTCCGACATCCGCTTCTTCACCCAGCGCGGCATCTTCTCCAGCCGCATCCTGGAGCAGATGGGGATCGGGCGCCTCAACGACGATCTCGAGGCGCTCACCGCCAACAATCCGGCGCTGGCCGAGCGGCTCGCGGCGTTGACCGACGGCCTGCGCGAGAACGTGCGCGATGCGGTCTCGCAGGCGCTGCTGCTCTACGGCCGCGAGGAAGCCGAGAACCTGCGCAACGAGATTTTGCGCAATGCGCCGCTCGCCCGGATCGAACCGCGGCAGATCGAGCAGATGCGCGCACTGATCCGCCAGATCGCCCGCCGCCTGCGCGAGCGCTACTCCAAGCCGCGCAAGCGGCAGCGCCGCGGGCATCTTGATGTTCGTCGCACGCTCCGCCGCAACGCGGCCTGGGGCAGCGTACCGTTCCTCACCGCATGGAAACGCCGGCATCGCGACCGGCCGAAGATCGTGGCGCTGTGCGACGTCTCCGGCTCGGTGGCGCGCGTCTCCGACTTCTTCCTGCTGTTGATCCACAGCCTGCATGAGGTGGTTTCCGACGTGCGCTCCTTTGCCTTCTCCGGCCACCTGATCGAGGTCAGCGACATCCTCGAAGCCAAGAGCGCCGAGGAGGCGATGATCGACATCATGGGCAAGGTCGGCTTCGGCTCCTCCGACTACGGCAATTCGCTGGCCGATTTCGAACGCGGATGGATGTCGGCGGTGACGCCGCAGACCACGGTGATCGTGCTCGGCGATGCGCGCTCCAACAATCTCGATCCCGGCGCCGATATCCTGCGGCGCGTCTCCGAGCGCGCCAAGCGCGTGGTGTGGCTCAACCCCGAGGGCCGGCTGACCTGGGGCTTTGGCGATTCCGAGATGCCGCGCTATGCTACGTTCTGCAATGTGGTGCGCCAATGCGCCACCGCGCAGCAACTCGAGCGCGCGGTGGGGGATATCGTCGCCGCGTATCGGTAGCTCTCCTTCTTCACCTCTCCCCGTTTTTCACGGGGAGAGGTCGCCGCGCTCTTGCGCGGCGGGTGAGGGGCGAGGCGCGCCGGCTCCACATTCGCAAACCTGCCAGACTCGCGGACAACGTTTCTTCGATTCGGCACGGGCCTTGTTTGGTCTTTCAGTGTGCACGGCCCCTCACCCCAACCCTCTCCCCGCAAAGAGCGGGGAGAGGGGGAAGAGCACCTCACCCCTTCTTTGCCGCCTCCACGAGCGGGCAGTTGCCCTTGTCGAGCGGGCGGTAGGCCTGCTCGCCCGGCACGGTCTGGACGATCGTGGCGTAATCCCACGGCCCCTTCGACTCCTCCGGCTTCTTGACCTGCACCAGGTACATGTCGCGGAGCACGCGGCCGTCGATCCGCAGCTTCCCGTTATGGGTCATGAAGTCGTTGATCGGCGTCTCCCGCATCTTTTCCATCACCTTGAGCGGGTCCTTGCTGTTCAGCGCCTTGACCGCCTTGAGGTAATGCAGCGTCGCGCTGTAGACGCCGGCCTGCACCATGGTCGGCATGTGCCCGACCTCCTTGATGAAGCGCTGCGAGAAGGCGCGGGTCTCGTCGTTCTGGTCCCAGTAGAAGGCGGTGGTGAATTGCAGCCCCTGTGCCGCCTGCAGTCCGAGCGCATGGACGTCGGTGATGAAGAACAGCAGCGCCGCGAATTTCTGGCCGCCCTTCAGGATGCCGAACTCGGCGCCTTGCTTGATCGCATTGGTGGCATCGCCGCCGGCATTGGCGAGGCCGACGATGTCGGCCTTCGACGCTTGAGCCTGCAGCAGGAACGAGGAGAAATCGGAGGTGTTGATCGGCGCGTAGACCGAGCCCAGCACCTTGCCGCCTTCGGCCTCGACGACCTCGGCGGTGTCGCGCTGGAGCGCGCGTCCGAACGCATAGTCGGCGGCGAGGAAGAACCACGACTTGCCGCCGGACTTCACCACGGCCGAGCCGGTGACATGCGACAGCGCGTAGGTGTCGTAGTTCCAGTGCGCGGCATAGGGCGAGCAGTTCTTGCCGGTGATGTCGGATGACGCCGGCCCGTTGAACAGCACGAGCTTCTGCTTCTGCCGCGACACTTCCTCGACCGCGAGCGCGACCGCCGAAGAACCGCCGTCGGTGATCATGTCCACGTTCTCGTTGTCGTACCAGTTGCGCACGATGTTGGTGGCGACGTCCGCCTTGTTCTGGTGATCGGCGGTGACGATCTCGACCGGCTTGCCGAGCACCGGGCCGAAGTCCTCCGCCGCCATCCGCGCCGCAACGCCGGTGCCCTTGCCGGTGATGTCGGCATAGAGCGAGTTCATGTCGCTGAGCACGCCGATCTTCACTTGCGCGGCGGCGGGGTGTGCTGCGATCGCCAGCATGGCGGCAAGCAGCAGCAGGTTTTTCCGGCCCATCCGTTTTCTCCCTTGGTCTATTGATTGTTGCCGATTGTTGTTATTGGGAGCACTTCGCCCCGGCGCGTATTCAATACCGGTGTGTCAAGCGCAGCAAGGACAACGGCCGGACGCCTGCGCGCTGGTGGATGTCATTTAGTCGAGGCTTTTTCCGCGCGGCGGCATTGGGTATTATCCTGTCGTCCCCGCTAACGCGGGGACCCATAGCCACAGGTCGGAGTCGTTGCGACGCGCGGTGGCTCTAGCCTTCGCCAAACGATGTCGTGTGGTTATGGGTCGCGATCGCGATCGCGTACGCTCGCTTGTCCGGGCCGACATCGCCATCCCGCAAACTTGACTCCAGCATCGGGGAGCCAGAACCACACGGCTTGACCGTACGCGCTTGTGCCGCACGTCTTGCGGCACGATCGCGTCCATCGCATCCCGCCTCGCGTTCTGTGACGATAGGCCTAACGCCCCTTTTGCCGAGGCGGGACGGCGGCGAATATACGCCTGTTCCGATTTTCGTAAACAGGAATATTTTTGCGAGTCAAGCTTGACCCGCCGGGCAAAACAGGCGGCGGCTTTTTACGAATGGCCCGTCGGGCTGAATTGGCAACACTCGCATGCGGCGGTGGGCAGGGGGCGGCCACGTGCACTCGATGCACTTTCCAATTGTAACACCGGGAACTGCAAGGCAGACTATCGATGGGGAGGGGACGAGAATGGGGCTGGCTGCTCTGCTCTTGGCGATCGGCGGCGGTCTGACCGGGCTGTCGCTCGCGGCCTATGGTCATGTTGCCATCGCCCTGCTCGGATTGGGAGGACTGTCCGAAGCGCAGCAGAACCTCGCGAGAGCCATTGTGTGGGGCTTGCCGATAGCGTCCTTCGTCGGTGCGGGCACCGTGATGTCGTCACCCGGCTTCTCGACGTTACTGCTGGGGGCGGTGGCGTTCGGCTGGTATCTGATCGGCGCCCAGTTCGGCTATGGCTTCAACATTTTCACCAACGGCGCGATCATTCTCAACGGAATAGCCGCTGCCCTCGCCCTCGGCGCTGCCGCAAGCAAGAGCCCGGGCCAATCGAGCTCCGACGACGGTCGGGTGCGAATCACGCGGGAAGCGGCTCTACCCGAACCTCAGACGTCCGAAACCTATGACCGCAAACGATGGGAAGCGCTTCTGCGATATGACGAGGACCTGAATCGTGTCGCGCAGCTGTTTGCGCCACTCGGCCCGAAATGGACGGATCGGCTAGCGGCGGATTACCTCGCGATCAACGACAAACAATATCTGGGCGACATCGCGCGCAAGATCATGGCTGAGGTGCGAGCCGAGCGCCAGGTTGAGCAGGAGCGCGCCGAGCAACAACATCTCGAAGCACGGCCACCGGCGGTCGAGGCGCGCCGGTCAGGCAACGCCCTCCCCGGCATGTTGCTCGTCCTGTTTCCCCTGGTGATCGCGCTGGGCGCCTTCATCTGGTTCGGCCGAACAGGCCCCGCCGTCACGACTGTTCAGGGATCGGGAGGGCCTGCCGTCACAACGGTACAGGGCGCGCCTGCCGCAGTCGCTGCCCCCAGCCCGCAACGCTACGCTTTCGAATTCTCCAAGGTCTACCCGTCACTTTACGCAAGCCTGCGTGCGGCGATACCGAATAATTTTGCGAACTCTCCGGACTTCGCCTGGCTGTATGAACTCAACGGTGTCGCCGGCCCCATTTTCACGGAGACCCAGAACGGGCGCGTCTATCTCGGTGGATCGGTTTGCAAACCGCACGACTGCTATGACAACAGACTGGTGTTCGCGGTTTCCGCGGACGGCAGCCGGGCGATCGGTACGGTGCGATCGAGCCACCCGGGCGTCTTCTTTCGCGAGATTGCGACGAAGCTGCCGCTGGACAATAACGAGCGGCAATTGCTGGAGCGGCTGTCGGATCGCCAGAACTAGCCGGACGACGTGTCACTTCCCCCTAAAATCCGGCTTGCGCTTCTCGTTGAACGCACGCACGCCCTCGCGGCGGTCCTCGGTCGGCACCAGCCGGTTATACGCCTCGATCTCGAAGGCGAGGCCGTCGGCGAGCGACATCTGTAGCCCCCGATGGATCGCCTGCTTGGCCTGGCGCACCGAGAGCGGGCCGTTGGCGGCGATGCGTTCGGCAATCGCCAGCGTCGCTTTCAACAATTCCTCCTGAGGCAGCACGCGATTGACCAGGCCCCACTTCTCGGCTTCCGCAGCCGAGAACGGCAGGCCGGACAGGATCAGCTCCTTGGCGCGGCGCTCGCCGACGGCGCGCGGCAGGTTCTGCGTGCCGCCGGCGCCGGGCATGATGCCGAGCGAGACCTCCGTGAGCGCAAAGCGCGCCTGCGTCGCCGCGTAGACGAAATCGGTAGCCGCTGCGATCTCGCAGCCGCCGCCATAGGCCGCGCCATTGACCGCCGCGATCACCAGCAGCGGACAGGCGAGGATCGCGCGCAGCATGCGCTCGAACACGAGATGCTGCGCCTGCCACTGCTCATCGGTCATGCCGTTGCGCTGCTTGAGATCGCCGCCGGCGCAGAACGCCTTGCCCTGCCCGGTCAGGATCACGACGCGGAGACTATCGAGATCGACCGAGAAACCCTCGAACAGCGTCATGAGGTCGAGCCCCAGCTGCGTGTTCATGGCGTTCGCCGCCTCGGGGCGGTTCAAGGTGACCAGCAGGATGCCGTTGTCGCGGCGGTCGAGGATGAGGGTTTCGAAATCAGTGCGCATGGAATGAAACTCCGCAGGGCTCGTCGCCATTGCGAGCTCCAGTTCACGGTGAAGATCTCGTCCATATCACCGGAGAGGTCCGGCTAGAAGCGGCAAGCCATCGCGCGCCGCCGGGCGCCTTGACCCTCCCAAAAGACTGCGCGATATATCTTGCGGCTGCGGGGGAAATGGTATGCGTGAGTTCGTAACGGCCTGCGCGCTGGCCGCTGCGCTTGGCGGCTGCGCCGGGACCTCGACTGTGCCGCTGGCACAGGACACGGTTCAGATCACGGCAAGAGCGGCGCCGGTTTGCGGTGCGGTCGGCGCCGAGAAACTTGCGCTCAAGCAAGCCGCCGTCGAGACCATCAGACGCGGCTTCGACCGGTTCGTGGTTCTCAACGCCCAAGCCAGCGGCACCTACAGGGGAAACGCGCCGGTCTACGTGCAGAGCCTGGGCGGCGGAATGTACACGGCCTCGGGCGGCGAGGCGATCATCGCGCCCAACCAGGGCCTCGTCATCAAGATGTTCAAGGACGGCGACCCGCAAGGCGGGAACGCCTTGCCTGCGAGAGAGACGCTTGGTCCGGATTGGCAGGAGCAGATCAAGAAGGACAGCGTCACCTGTCTGTAGGCGAAATCATCGGTCATGCCGTCGGCGGCGCCGGACCCGAAGGGAGGACTGGCGGCGGCCTTGGTTTCCGCCAATTCTGACGTCGCGGCGCCACAGCCCACTTTTCAGGTATTTCCCTTACGCTGACGTTATGGGTCAACGCCACGGCGCACCAGTTCGGCTTCGATCGCGTCAAAGCCCCGTCCCGTGACCGTTTCCAGCATCCCCCGGTCCGCGCCCAGCGCCTTCCGGATCGCGGAGACATGAAGCCGAATCGTGCCATCCTCGACGACCTTGGCGTCCGGCCAGACGCTCCTCATCAGATCGTCCTTGGACACGAACTCGCCGCTTGATCTCGCCAGCTTCACCACGATCTTGAAGGCGCGGCTGCCGATGGCCACTGCGACATTATTCACGCGCAGCTTGCGGGTCGAAAGATCAACCACCCATTCGCGGGACGGAGATGCGTTTGGTTCGCATTGGCCCACGAACGCCATTTGGTGCTCGCCACGCGCTCCTCGATGCGCGCGGTGCGCATGGTTATCCGCGATAGGCAAACAGCTCGATCGGGTCGTTGAAGCCGCGCACCGGAAATTCGCCGACGCGTTCGAGATCGAAATCGCCCGCGACGAAGTCGGCGAACGCGCGCGACAGCAGCACCGGTCTACCCAATTCCTTGGTAAGGGCTTCGAGACGCGAAGCCATGTTGACCGCAGGGCCGATCACCGTGAAGTCGAGCCGGGTGCGCGATCCGATATTGCCGTACATGACGTCGCCGACATGGACGCCGATGCCGTAATTCAGCGGCGCACGGCCGGTTTCGCCGTTCTTCTCGTTGAGGGCCGTCATGGCCTGGCGGGCCTCGGTCACCGCATGCAGCAGATCCGCGCAGGCCGAGGGCTGGCTGAGCGGAAAAATGGCGAGCAGACCGTCGCCGATGAATTTCAGGATTTCCCCGCCATGCCGCGCGATCGGCTCCGACATCGCGTCGAAATAGCTGTTCAAGAGGTCGATGACATCGTCGCGCGGCCAGTTATCCGAGATCCGGGTGAAGTCGCGCAGATCGCAGATCATGATGGCGGCGCGCACCGTCGTCCCGCTGCCGCGCCGGGTGGCGCCGGCCAGGATGAGCTCGCCGGCATGCGACCCGACATAGGTTTCGAGCAGCGTGCGCGCCAGCCGGTTCTTGACGCGGATTTCGCTCACCAGCGCCAGAGCCGGCAACAGCTTCAACAGGCCGGCGATGTCAGCGTCATCAAACCCGCCGGGCCGGTCGGTCGCAAAGGTCACGAGATGCCGCTTGCCGAGCGTATGGTACAGCGGCCACGCCACGTAGTCGGTCAGGCCTTTTGCGCGCATCTCGTCATAGACGGCGTGCTTGCGGCCAAGCGAGGGATCGCGTTCGAGATGCTCGCGCACCTCGGCGGCACCGTCCTGGATTTCGTTGGCGGGACTGCCGATATACTCGGATCGCTCCCTGACATCGTAGTCGACCCGCGCAATCTCGGCCTCGTGCATCCCGTCGGCCCACATGAAGCGGGCGCCAAGCCACTGCGGATGGTGGATCAGGATATGCAGCGTCGATCGCTTGAGGGGAATGCCCGACCGCTGAATCCGGATACACAGCTCGGCGAAAATATTGTCGACGAAGCGCTCAGCGCGGGTGTCGTTCATCAGCCAGTGCACGACGTCGCCGTCGGTGGAAGTGGCGAGATGTGGCGGCGCGTTCATATCCTGCTCCTGAGCGGTGCCCCGATCGACGGCACGGGATATGTTGTGTCTCCCCTCGACCGCGTCAACGGAGCCTCCGCGGTCAAAAGCCGCCATTTGGCAGCGTTCGCTTCGAGGGGTTCAGACCCGCCCTACGGCGAAGACGAACGACAGCATTGCCGCGGCGCGATCTGCGTCCGGATTTTGCATCGACATCGTCCCTCTCGAAAACAGAGAGGGTGCAGGGAATGCCGGGCGCTGGCCGCACCCGCAGGCCTTGTGGGCTGAAAAGGAAAGGTGCCCACAAGTCAGTACAGGTAGGCCGAAACGATCCGGCACTCCCTGCGCAATGGTTTTACGGCTGCTCCGTGCTCTTCCTGGTGTGCCGGGCTTTTTAGCCACCATCGCCTGCGCGGCGTGTCGGACCGAAGGGCCGACATCGCCATTCCGCAAACTTGACTCCAGCATCGGGGAGCCAGAACCACACGGCTTGACCGTCCGCGCTCCTGCCGCACGTCTTGCGGCACGACCGCGTCCATCGCATCCCGCCTCACGTTCGGTGACGATAGGCCTAACGCCCCTCTTGCCGAGGCGGGACGGACGGCTTATCGCATATCTTCTGTATTTCGGAAATAGAAATATTTTTGCGGAGTGTTGTTGACTCGTCGGGCAAAACAGGCGGCGGGTTTTCGGTTGCCCGTCGTGTTGAAGAGACAACAGGCGCGCGATGGGAGGACTGGCGCCGCGAGCACTCTTCCCCTCTCCCCTTGTGGGAGGAGAGGGGGGAGCCGAAAACGCTCTGCCCTGCCCGGTCAGGGCAGCGACACGCAGGCCTCCGAGATCGACCGAGAAGCCCTCGAACAACGCCATGAGTCGAGGCCCAGCTGCGTGTTCATGGCGTTCGCCGCTTCCGGCCGGTTCAGCGTGACCAGCAGGATGCCGTTGTCGCGGCGGGAGAGGAGGAGGGTTGAGAAGGTGGGGGGCATGTTTCGATGCCTCTCGCGCTTCGGGTGACTCATTATGTAGAAGAATTACCTCAACGAAATCAACTCTACCGTGCCACGCACGGCAACGAACCCTTTCGAGATTTTACCGTGATCATTCTAAATTCAGCGCGTGCTAGTGATCGGTTGCATGCGCCGCATCGGCACCAATTACTTTCAGGTCTTTCTCGCGCTGAATATGACGATGGCTCTGCCCATCATCAGCGACAGCTCGGCTGCTGAGAAAATCTGGTATCCCGTCGCTCCGGAGCCAGTAGAGGTTGCGTCACCCGAAACGGTCTTCCAGCGTCCTTTGCCCGACCTCTCTGAGTTGGACATCTCAGCGTTCCGTCTCGGTCGCAAAATCTTCCACACAAGTTGGCTGCCAGTGGCTTCAGAGGATGCGCCCTTTGGCGGCTTGGGTCCTGTTTACAACGCAACTTCCTGTTCCTTCTGCCATTTGCGCAACGGCAGGGGCTTTCTATCGGATTCTGACACCAGCCGAGTCGTCGTCAACTTTTTGCAGAAACCTTGCACCGCTACGGAGGTCTACTTCATTACCAGTCGGTCGCCCCTGTTCCGTTAGAACCGAGAATAGAGCTGGAGTACAAGACATCGACCCTCGTCTTCAGCGACGGCATTGAAGTCTCACTGAGCAGGCCGCTTGTCCGGCTATCTCAGGTACCTCCTCAACTGAGCGATGGACAGATTCACGTTTCTCTTCGAATGCCCCCTGCAATAGCGGGCGTGGGATTATTGGAATTGGTTCCGGACGACTGGATACTCGAACGAGCAGCACTCAACAAAAGAAGTGACGGACCGATAAAGGGGCATGCCAACCTGGTGTGGGATCCCCAAAACAAACGGTTCTCGATCGGGCGTTTCGGTTGGAAGGCCGAACATCCCACTCTCTACGAGTTTGTCGCGGCGGCCTTTCTGCATGATTTGGGCATTACATCATCGCTATACCAAACTGAAGATTGCGGGCTCTACCAAGTCAGTTGCTCGGAAGCTTCTGGTCATCCTCACGTCGAGATTCCGGATGATTTATTAGAATCGGTCGTAAAATACGTAAGTCTGCTTTCACCGCCTGGCGACGCGGGAAGCGCTCCTCAGACGTTGGGCAACGCCGTCTTCAACAAGATCGGCTGCTCCGGTTGTCACGTCCCCAGTTTACCGGTTTCGAGTACGCGAAGGTCCATTGATCGAGCCAACGCTTAAAGACCCTGATTGAATCCGGACGCCCGCTCCAATGGCGTGCGTGAGGGTGTGTTGCGATTGAGATCGCATGCATAATGGCGGAGGAGAGAAACTGGAAACGAACCTTCTCCACTAGGTCCCGCTTGTCGCCGCCACTGGGGGGCGCGTTATGCCACTCTAGACGGCTGCGAGCAGAGCTAGCGCGCGTTAGATCGCTGCCTGCCTACTCAAATAGCCTCTGAGACCATGATCATGATGCACCGCACTATACCAATCCGACGGGGTGCTCTCCGACGGCCGTCCCACGGGGGAGAACATCTTCAAAAGGGGCGACCTCCCTATCATCAGGTCCGATAGGAGTTGTGCCTCATCTCCAGCAGATGTTCGCCCCTCGGCCGGTTACTCGGGAAAGCTGTCGTTCGCTCATTGCCGCGGTCCATCTTTTCAACGTTTTGACGCCTGATAACGTTGCCTTGCTCTGCCCGCAGAACGCCGACGAACGCGAGGAGTTCGCTTGACTACACCGCCTAAGCGTATCGAACCTCAAACGCTCTTCTTCCAATCAAAGTCGACATTGCCGTAGACCGCAAAACCGCTACCGGAACTCCCGGGAGAGTCCGGATTGATGTCGTTTAGCGTTCCGACCTGATCATTCCCGCTCTTCAGCTTAATGAGGTTACCGTCCGCAACGTAAACCCAATCGCCGCTGCTCTGCCTGCTGAAGATCTTTTTTACAGGCCCGCCATTTTCGACCTCTTTCACCGACCATGTCTTGGTCAATTTGTTTAAAGTGATCCCGGCTGTTACGTTGGGAAAAGTTGAAGAAGCAATGTCAAGTACAATAGTATTGGCCATGGAGTCCTTCCTTTATGCGCGCGCGTAAGAACGGCAGAACACGATTTTCGAGTAAGGCGCCTTATTATGAACAGCAGGATTACAGCTTTCACTTGCCGTTTTCAATCTTTTGAACGACTCCCGAACATTATCCGGCGATTCTGGGCCGCGAAGGCGCCAGCGTCAAAATAACTTAGAGAAGTTTCCCGCGCCTAACAGCATCGAACATCTTGCTCCGGCTCTGACAGCCGTGTGCAGGCTGAGGGTCGTTTCCAGCGCCTCTCATGATTTAGATATCATTGTCCAGATCCAACCAAGGTTGGTGCACCCGTTGTCGAACAACTCCAAGACAGCCTCTCCGGTATCTCCGACCGCTGCGTCGAAAGGCTTTCCCAGAAGCTTGAAATTGACGTTGCCGCCGGATGTGAAGACCGTCTCCGTCGCCTGAATCTTGAAGGCGCCATTGGGGACTATGAGGCAAGACGGTGCGCTCAAATCGGTCCAGTCATCAATTATCAGACCCTTGTCTGCCTGGATCTTGATTGTCCCATAGCCTGCTTGCGAAATGTCGAATCGATACTTTGCCATATCAAACTCCCTACTGACTGAACTCATGCTGGCTGGATCGAAAATCTCGGGAACGCTTCATTGGATACGCACTTTACAACGATACTTCTTTAGAACCCTCACAGAAAAGCCGAACGCAATTCAGTCATTGGCGAGCATCGCCTCGCTACGCTTGGTGTGATTTCCCACAGCCCATAGCTACTTCTGACCAAAGTTGGCAGGCTTGTTCATCGCGCAACTGAGCGTCCGAAACCCCGAAACCACAATTGGAATCTACACCACCAATACAGTAGTGGCGATTTATCTCTTTGTGTGGCTATTCACGGCCTGACGGCGTTCGTCCATGCGGACGACCGAGCACTTTTGTCACACCAGACTGCTCGCAAAGGAGCCGGTGAGAGTGCGTGAGTAACAAAGGCCTGCGTTGTCCTCCCCAATCGTGGTTATCAACGATTTTCGTTCCGGGTCGGCATCTTGGTCGCGCACCGGAAGCTAGCGGCACGTGACTAATTTTACAATCTAGAGTTTGACACATCCGAGGTTGTACGGATAGTCTTTACGCTTTCGCTGGCTCTTTGGTTGCGAGTTTTTTAGGGGGCGTGGTTATGAGTGCACGATTTGGCGTGGTGTTCGGCGCAATATTGGCGCTGGTGCTGCTGGCGCTCTACTGCTCGTCGTCGCTCCGACTAATCTGGAATGTCTACAACGTCGACTCGACGGTTGATCCGAAGGAGGCGGCGGAGAAATTGTCCAAGGCATTCGGACAAGGCTACGTCTATGTACTGACGACCGTGGGCGGTCTCGTCTCGGCGCTGGTGATCGCGCAGTTGAGCGTCACAAAACCCGGCTCGGCGCCGACCATAGGAGGCGCGAGGCCGGAATCCAACTTCGGAATCTACGCCACCAACACCGTTGTCGCGATCTACCTGTTGGCGTGGGTCTTCACCGGCCTCGCCGCGCTCGTCGTCGGCGTCATGCTGCGTCCCGACGTCAACAAGACGGTCTCCGATCTCGGCACGACATGGCTTGGATTGGCGGTGTCCGCAGCCTACGCCTATTTCGGCATCAACCCCGGCGGCAACGCCGAGAAGAATGAGGCCGACCCGAAGAAGGCGGCACCGACCGTGGTCGAGCAGCTCAAGCAGAAGATCGCGGAGAAGAAGATTACCTTCGAACCCAGCCGGCCGGAGCTCGAGAGTGAACTGCTGCAGCAAAACAGCGGTGTGCATATCAGCGACAAGCTGCAGTCGTTGGTGCTGGAATTGGCGAAGGCATCACCGGACCCGATCCTGATACGCGAGCTCGTGCGGATCGGCATCGACGATCACGGCGCAGGAAGGGCGGTCGATATTGGCCGCGATGTCGCAGGCAAGCTGCTTCCGGCGGTCGCGACCGCAGCCAAGGTCGGCGAGTTCGGGATCTACGAGATCACGTTCGACGCGGGCGGAGCCGACCTCGCCGAGCGCAACAAGTGGAATTTCAAGGATGGAGTCAAGTTTACGTACGACGACACGACGCTGAACAATCACAAGACTCGTATTCACTTTTCCGTCGCCTAGCGCGCCGGAATTCGAATTTTTTGCGCATCGGGACGGCCTGTCGGGACATCGCGGCCAACACGCTGGACACCGCCCTTCCGGTCGCCTCTTTGACGCTGTTGGCCCTGGGGGAAGCGCGTGGCTCTTGCATTCAGGCTCTATGGCAAGTTTCACTGGCCGCCGGCGACCGCGGTGGTCGAGAATCCGGTGATTGCGGACGGTGTCGTCGAAATCCATTTCGACGTGCCGAAAAGCGATGCGGCTGGCGCGCGGCGGGCCTGGCTGCGCTGGTATCCAAGGAAAGCGGCCGACGCCAACAATCCCCCGCCTCCCGAGGAACAGCCGACGAAGCACCTGTTCGACGGCACCATCCAGCAAGCCATCCAGGACTTTACCGACACCAAGGACAGCGAATACGCGGTCTGGCTGGATCCGGCAAACGCGAGCGTGAACAGCCACGACTGGCTGATCTTCCGCGGCGCGTTCCTGTTCGAGCAATATCTCGAGTCGGATGACGGGCCGGTTCTCGACGTGCAATGGCCGCTGGTGACGGAGTGCCAGTACAGGAAGGATGGCAAGGTCTATTCCGTCCTCGGCATCCACTACGCGGACCGGCCGCTGCTCTATTTCAACTTCAATTTGCCGTTTCCGGTGCGGCGAACGAGCCTGGACGGCGGCTACAATGTCCGGGCGTTTCCGTTCTCGGCGGTGTACAGCCTGGCGCCGGTCTCCGCGCAGGTTCTCGACATCGATACCCTGGTGGCGGGATGGACCAAGGGCGATGTCCTCCCGGTCCTGAAGCAGCCCAAGACGACGCCGAAGGATACATCGTTTCCCATCGACAAAGACAACTACCCCAAGGAGAGACGGCTCGGCAGGTTCGGCTTGTCCGAGTACGGCCGCGGGCCGGCAGACTTCGCGCTTTATAACAGACGGAAGGATGTCACCGGCCAGTATTGGCCGCTGAACCGTCAAGCGATCGTGCAGGACATCCTGCGACCTTACGGTTTCTCCCTGCCTTACGGCGATACGGGTTGGCTGAGCCCGACGATGCTGGGGATCGCCGATTCAAGCCTGCGCTTCTCCAAGCTCGTCGCCATGAACGGCAACCGCAGCCACAGGAGCAGCCTGATCTACCGCGCCACGGTGGGACCGAACCGGACGCACAGCATCAAAGACAGCGAACTGCGAGCAGACAAGCTACCCAAGGACAAGCCGGAGGACCCGGACAAAATCGAGCTTCGTCTGCGGCTGGAGGACGAACTGGGCGGCCGAATTGCCGACGGCACGCAGTTCGGATTGCAGAGTGATGACGGCACCGACGTCGACGGCTGGCTGTCGGTCAGTTCGCCGCTGTCGGCAGACTGCGAATTGTCCTGGGAGATCGCGCGGGAGAACATCTGGAGCGATCATCGCGACGTCGACTGGTCGCCCACGGTGACCATCCGCCTGCATTGGCACGAAGAAATCAAGCCGAAAAAGGACCTCGCCGCCCCGGTCACCCCCGACACGGTGTTCCGAGCCGGCCTGCTCGCGCACGCAGCCCAATCCGCGCAGATCGTACGCCGCGCGCTGTCGCGCGGCGAGGCAGGGCTGCCCCATTCGTTGCTTCCCGATCTTGCGTTCCTCCCCGCGGACAACAAGAGCGTCCGGGTTCGCTTTTCGCTGTACGGCTCACCGCTTCCCGCGACATTCGACGGCGGTGATCTCACATGGGGCCGGCGCCCGCCCAATAAAGACGGAGAGGCGACGTGGCGGCGCTCATCGATGCGGCTGAGCGTGGCGAATAAAGACGACCTCATCGATGGCAGCGACGACGTCAAGCCGCAAACCTCGCTCGATCTCGTGGCGAGCGAGCAGACATTCTTCGAGGTCGGCGGCGTCACGCTCAACCTGCGCCTGAGCCATGATCAAAGCTGGCCGCCCTCGAGCTTCGGCGCCGTCGACGACGGTCCTCCGTTCTTCGCCTCCTTCGCAGTCGACACTTTTGCAAACAAGTCCTGGAAGGGGCGCCTCTCTTCGCTGCAGTTCACCGGCAGCAAGGAAGAGAAACCCAAAAAAGCGGACAAGGATCGGGACAAGAGCGGCCATCTGAGGATCGGCGGCCGTGGCGTCAGGGCGGGACTCGGCGCACCCGTTCTGATCTATCCGAACGGCCGGGCCGCCGCCGAATTCAACCTCGCGATTCGGACCGGGCGCGTCGAGCCGATCGGCATCGACGTGGCGCGCAGCGACCGCAGCGAGCGTCCCGCGCCCCTGTTGATTCCGCTGGCGACACCGCAGCAGGACGGCGGCAACGCACTGCCGGACCAGCTATGGCTGGTTGTCACGGAGACGGTTTCGCCGAGCCAGGACAGGCGGATCCAGGCCGACGTCTACGAAGACAGCCAGGAGACCGGCGACCGCTCCTATGTCGTGCTGTCGTCCGAACCGTTCACAATCTACCGTTTTGCGCACCGCTCGCTATACGACCGCGGCGACGCCAGCAACGCTTCGGTGGCGGAATATTCTGGCGACGATCGTATCTGGCAATACAAGCGCGTTTCCGAATATTACCATTACATTCTGCCGCCTCAGGCGGTCGGCGAAAGCGCCGACAAGCCGCGCCGGCTCGAGATTCACGATCTGGTTGACGAGGTGGAGACGCCGCCGCGGCCGTTCCTCTATCAGATGGACGGCAACGGAAACATCGTCCGTGACGGCCATGACAGCCCGAAACCGGACGACACGAAGCGCCGCGCGGTCGAATTCCGCCTGACGCCGCCGGCGGAAATCTGGATCCGTCCGAGCGACGTCGAGCGCGGCTATTACATGCCGGAGTCGACCAGCTACGAGATCTTCCGGCAGCGTGGCGAATATGGCGTGGGTGCCGCGCTCGGATTCCTGCGCGCGGAGTTTCTCTACGGGCTCTCGGTGGGCGTCGACGTTTCGAAGGAGCACGGGATCGCCCGGGGGGCGCGCGTCGCGGAAATCGAGGCACTGACCGGCAAGCTGACGGGAGCGGCGCGCGAGACCAACGCCGAAGTCCGGCTCTCCGCCCGCTGGAATGCGCTGCGAAACGCGGTCGCCCGCCGGCCGGAGCGGCTGGAAGTGTGGGCGCGCGACCTCGATTCGACGATCGATTTCACGCCCGCGCGCTTCTCCGACGGCGCGCAATTCGCGTTGCGTTCCACGGCGCTGCATCGCGCGCCCCTGGTCGATCAGACCGAGCCCGAGAACTACGAGGCGCTTCCGAAAGCCGCGGTCGCGAATCAAGCGACTCCGTCTCCCCGCTATCATCCGCAGGGCCTGAGCGGCGGCGCGTTGTGGCCGGTCGAGTCGCTCAATCTGTTCAAGCGACTTCTGAACTCGCCGCAATCCAATGGCGGAACGATCGAATCGATCGCGCTGTCGCCGACCGGCGGCGATGCCGCCCAGAAGGCGGAATTCATCGGCGGCAAGGTCAGGATCATCAGCGAGACGCGCAACGGCTATGTGCAGCGCCAGCAGGTCGAGGTGCTCGGACGCATCTGCGCCTTCTGGCACCGCGCAAAGCATGTCGTCGTCTACGAACGCACGGTCAACCTGCCGGCGCAGTTCGCGCCGAAGAAGAGCGAAGATCCGAAGAAGACCCGTTCGCGCCGACCGATCCTGCGCAAGGTGCGCGAATATATCGAGCTGCTGCAGCCGGAGCGCAACTATCCCGACTTCACCACGGCGGCGCAACGAAGCGCCGGCTTCCTGCAGCGCGTGCGTTTCAATTCGAAGATCATCAATGTCGACAGCGCCTGGGCCAGCGACGTCGGTGACTTCGGCTGGCAGATTCCGTTGTGGAACCGCCTGAGCGCGCGCGAGCGCCCGCAGGTCTATCCGATGCCCGATATCGCTTTCGTGTCGGCGTGCGAAGGCGAAGGCGAAAAGCCGGTCGTTGCGCAGGAATGCCTCGACCCGGATTATCTGTTCTTTTTTGCCGACTTCAGCGACGCGACCACCGCCGACACCGACACCTGGGAATCGCGGCTCGATCTCGACTTTCCCAACATGCCCACCGCCAAGAAGATCGCGGACCATGCGGACAAGGCATCGTTGGAAGACCCGCCGGACGGAGAAAACGGCAGTGACGGCAGGAGGCGCTCCGTCGGCCGTATCCTTCCCGGACTCCGCCGCTTCACCTGGCGGCTTGCTCCGGCGGCTCAGAAAGCCGCCATTAACGCCGGCCGCGCCGCAAAGCCCGTCTATGCCGGGCTCGACAGCGTCAGCTTCATGCGCGCGACGCATGCGACGGACGGTGGAGACCAGCTGAACCCGCAGCTCGCGGCGGTTCTCGATGCGACCACAAAGTTAGCAGGGAAGACCAATCCCCCGTCGATCCAGGAATTGACCTACTGGGCGAGCGACGGAGCGGGCGGCGACGGCGCTTTCCAGGATTACTCAAAGGGAATCGTAGCGCTCAAAGACGCGCTCAAGGCCGAGCATCCGAGCGTCCCGGCGGTGCAAGCAGCGATAGACACGCTGACAGACCAATGGAAGAAGCCGGACAAGCTTCCGAAGGCGCTCACCGACAAGCTGACAGACAAATTCAAGGAGGCAGGCAAGTACTTCTCGGGTTCGACGCTGGGCAGCACCATCCTGCAGGCGGACAAGGAATCCTGCGCCAAGTTGAAGGATGACGCCATCGGCGTCATCAAACGCAAGGAAATGCTGGTCCGGACCGCGTTGCACGACTGGGCCGCGGACGCCGAACACATACTTCCCGCCGATACACCGATACCGGACAGGCAGACTGCCATCGAAGCCCTGCTCAAACAGAGCGTCGATTATCTGGCACCCCTGTTCGACGAGGCGGGCCAGGACGTCGGCAACGCCGCCGAAGGCGTCGAGAAGGCTCGCGCCACCGTTCTCAATCTCGAGGTCGAACTCGGCGCCACCGCGGACCGCGCGGTTCAGCGCATCAACCAGTTCGTTGCCGGCTACGACCGGACGAAGCCGTGGTCGGACGAACGCCGCCTGGCTTTCCATTCCGGCTTGCGCGCCTGCGCGAGCAACATACCGGATGACGTCGCCGGTCTGATCGACGAAGCCCGTCAGCATTTCGCCGTCGGCTTGAACGACGCCAGCCAGGCCATCGGCGAATTTCTGGCAAAAGCGCTGCACGCCATCGCAGACGAACAGGACGCTGCGCTGTCAGCGATCGGCTCGCTCGGAACCATTCTGTCGTCGTATTTCAATGATGCCCGGGATGGCCTGGACAAGCTTGTGCCGAAGACGGGCGCGGGCGGCATCATCGAGAAGGCCATCACCAAAATCAACGACGCGATTACGGCCATCGACAACAATGCCGGCATTGATGTCGGGCTCAAGAACAAGGCCAAAGCCGCGCTCAATGCCTTGAAGGCACTTGCCGGGCAGGCCAAGACCACCGTCACCGCTGCCCGCACCAAGGTCGACAACGTCGAGCAGACATCCAACACGCTGCTGAACCAGGGCGGCTCAATCGTCAAAACCCTTGGTGGCGAGTTGAACGGCGTGGTCGCGAGTCTGGCCGGCAAGGCTCAGGATGTGATCGACGTTGCCAAGGAGCTTTCCAACGCGGGCTTCAACGACATCCGGGATCAGTTGCTGGCGATCTGGCCGGACGTCGAGGCCGGAATCAACAAGCTGACGGACGCCCTCGAGAAGCAGATCGCGCCGCTCGAGCAGAAATTCGCCGAAACCGGAACGCTGCTGGATTTTCTGGTCGAGTCCACGACGACGCGCTTGCGAAGCGCAATCAAGGATTACCGCACGGCGGTCCACGGCATCGAAGGCCAGATCAGCGGGATGCTCGGCGACGTTCAGGACGCGCTTGGCGCCGTGCAATCGGCGCTGGCGCCGAGCGGACTGCTGCGGACCGTGGTGAAGGACAATGTGCTTCGCCCCGCGATCGAGGACGTGCTCAGACCGATAACAGACGAAGACTTCAAGGATTCGGGCAAGGCGTTGACGCGGATCCGCGAAACCATCCCCGCGGTGAGCGACGCCATCAGCGCGCAGATCGATAAGCTCGATACGAAGGTCTTTGAGAAGCTCGATCAGATTTCTGCGGCCTGCGCCGCAGCCTTCGACACCGTCGACAAGGCAAAAGACTACCTCGGAAAGTTGGCCGGCAACGCCGAAGCCTACTTGACGGATCAGGTGGGCAAGCTCAGCACCGCTTTCGACGGCGTCAAGAAAAGCATCGACGATGCGCTCGTCAACGTCGAACTGCTCAAGGAACAAGCCGAAAGCCTCATCGCCTCGATCAACGCGTTCGATCACTCTGTGCGCGGTCTTCAGAACGACCTGGCGCGATCGACGCAGACTGCCCGGATGTACGCCGATCGGGTTTTCAATGCCGCAAGCCGGCTGGGCGAAGGCGGCTTGATGGCCGCCCCGAACAACATTCTCAAGCTCTATTCGGCGGTCACCACCGCGCCCGAGATCGCCGCCCTGAAGGCGGACATCGATCGCATCCGCTCCTCTTACGACGAGCTCAGCGACATCGTCGAGACCACCAGGGCCAATGCGCTGTTCAACCGGCTCGGCGACGAGTTGAAGGCGCTCGGGCTTTCGCTGCCGTTCGACAAGATCGGCGACCGCCTGCTGCCGGCGAACCTTCCGGATTTCGACATCGCCAAGGTGTTCCGCAATTTCGGCGGCACCAAGCTCGACAATCTTCTCAACGGCTACAAGATCCCGTCGGGGGTGAGCGACGCGGTACGCGTCACCCATGATTTCGACAAGAAGCAGGCGCGGGCTTGGGTCCAGGTCGACATCGACGCTCCGATGGGAGGCCGCCGCAGCCTGTTCTCGATCGGCGTCTTCAAGGCCGATTTCGTCGACATGCGCCTGACCGGGCAAGTGCGGCTCGATGCCTCGAAAGACCAGGACAAGGTCACCGAAACCGGCTACGGCCGTGTCGGCGCCATCATCGACCTCGTCGTCGGCGGCCAGTCGATGGTGCGTTTCGAGAAATTCGCGCTGAACTTCACCCGCGAGAACGGACTGCACGTCGAGTTCGATCCCAAGAGCATCCGGCTCAATCCGTCGTTCCAGTTCATCCAGGATTTCCTCGGCACGCTGTTTCCCGGCAAGGTCGGAGGCCTGGAGATCATCAAGATGAGCGGCATTCCGATCGGCGTGCAGCACACCTTCGCGCTGCCGCCGATCTCGCTGAATTTCGGCACCAGCGGCGTCTCCAACATCTCGATCGAGAATCACTTCAAGCTGCTGGCCTTCCCGGACTTCCTGCTGGCCGACCGCTTCAACCTGTCGACGGTGGAGCGGCCCTTCATCTTCTCGATCTTCATCATCGGCGGCACCGGCTACATCCAGATCGAGGCGGAGTACCGCCCCTTCGACAGCGAGTTGAGTGTCACGGTCGAGGCCGGAGCCGGCGGCTCGGCGTCGCTCGCCTTCGCATTCGGTCCGTTCGTCGGCCAGGTCTTCATCACCCTGTCAGGCGCCCTCTCCTATCGCAAGGTGATCGGCAGGCCCGGCGGTGGCCTGTCGATCTCGGCCGTGCTGGTGATCTGCGGCCATGTCGACGTCTGCGGCATCGTCACGGTCGGCATCGTGCTGATGCTGCGAATGACCTACCGCGACAGCGGCGAGATCGACGCCGATGGAACGCTCACCGTCGAAATCCGGATTTCGAAATTCTTCAAGATCACGGCGCGCGCCGGCGTGACCTACAAGATGCGCGGCGGCAAGTCGGAGACCACCACCTCGACCGACCTCAAAGCCGAGCCCACCGGCAAACTCGCGGACAACATCAACAAATTGCAGAAGGCCGCCAAGACGCTTGATGCGGCGAGGAAGTAGACATGCTGCTCAAGCCGATCCTGCAGTGTCTGGTCGACCAGGAACCGACCGCGTTTCACAGTAGCGACGCGGATCGCGAGACATTTTCATTCGCGATCAATCTGAGCCTGGACTGCCGAGGCAATGGAACGACGCCGGAAGACGCCCACACAGAAGACGACGCTGCCAAGCAGCAATATCTCGATTTCCTCAAGGCCGCTCTCAAGGTCGAATTCCACCTTTTCGAAGTGCCCGCAGCCGGAACGCAGCTGAGCTATGCCGGACCCGTCCACAGCACCTCCGGCATCTCGGCCACCCAGGATCCAAAAGTCCTTTGGGATTGGCTCGATGGCCAGAAGCCAGCCGGCGAGACGAAGAGGTACTGGACAAGCGTGCCTGCTTCGCAGGCTGAAGTCGTCGTCGATGCCGACGACGTGACCGCGACCCACCTGTTGCGCGCGGCGCAGTCCTGGAACGCGCCGGTGGCACACCGCTTCGGCCTGACGCATGTCGTTCGGGTTGCACGCGACAGAATCGCCGACGGGAATTTCGTCATCCTGCCGTATTTCGAGCACCTCCCCGGCCCACCAACGCCGCCCGAAGTCGATCCAGAGCAGGCTCCGGACGCGCTCGATTACATCTACGATCCAAAGGGCGGATTCGGGGATGTGACCGGCCGCACCAACGCGATCGGCCATGGCACCAAACCATTGCATCCGTCCGACATCGATGCGGGTTTGAACGACGACGGATACGTCACGATCTACCCCGACGCCGAGGATGCCCGCCGTCTGCTCGTGTGGCTTGAGGAGCGCGCGGCGTCGCTGATGACCGCCAATTTGGGGCTGTTCCCTCACGGCGACAACGCGCAGGATCCCGAATTCGAGCAGCTGTTCAAGCTCGGCTACAATGCTGTACCGCCGGCGCCAACGCCGCCGGCCAAGCCCGACAAGCTCAACTGGCAAAACGAGTCGGCACCCTGGTACGTGGTCGCGCGACTAGTTTCAGCGCTCGACAATCTCGTCATCGCCTTGTTAAAACCCGCCGCCGTTGCGGCCGGAGCCAGGACTCCCGAAGGCGAAATTCTCTCCCCGTTCGTGACCGCCTTGATCCGTCGCCTCGACGGCATCGTCGCGCTGGACGGCGTTCAACTTGCCGGATTTATTCGCAAGGTACTCACCGACAACAGCCCCTTATTGTCGGACAAGGGCAACAAGGCGTCCCTAGTCGCCGCGCTTCGCCATGTCTACGGACTGCCGGGCGCCCCCGTGCCCCCCAAACTCTTCCTCGTCGACGAACGAACATTGGTCACCGCGCTGCTCGAGGATTTCGCCAATCCCAATCAGCAGATCGATCCCCAGTCCTTTGGCTATCTGCAGGGACTCAAGGGAAACGACAACAAGCCGAACACTGCGCAAGCCGTTTCCCGGCTGTTGCTCGACCTCGAACAGGTTCTTCACGAGGAAGCCGGCGCCGAGGCGGCGATCGTTCGCCTGATCGAGACCGTGGAAACCGGAAACAACCGCTTCACGTCCCTGCTGGCGAACGCCATCACTCAGGACCACTCATTGCTCCCGCGCGTTCAGGATGCGGTTGACGGCGCGTGGAGCGACTATCGCGCCTTGCTCGACGGTTCTTTCAACGGCGCAGAGGCAATACGGCGCGCGGCCGGCAGCACGTTCGTGCTCGCATTGCTAAGCTTCAAAAACGGCCAGCAAGTTCCGGTGGAAGATGGCCAGAAATTGCCCGACTCCGAATTCCTGCGCCGGATCGTCCATGATAGCGCCTTCTATGAGCGACGCGTCTTCCCGCCGGACCACGGGCCGACTGAACTCCAGGCCGTAACAGACGCCTTGCTCACACTGCACGCGTCCAGTCTGCCCGTCGCGACACAATCCGCATTGCGGCAACGGCTGCAGCGAGCGTTCGATGCGGCCTTCCAGCCGATGGACTTGCTCAACAAATCGAAGACCCGGTTCATTCCCGACAGCATGCCGCAACCGCTGGCGATCCAGATCGCCGGCAACATCGACGGCAGCAAGCTCGACGACTTCGCCAAGCACTTCAACGGCATTGGCATAGCGATCCGGCGCGTGGACGGCACAACGCAGGATGTCTGGGCGCACGCCAATCTGGCCGACCTCGGCTGGAAGCCGATGCCGAAGATCCCTGACCCTCTCCCTGCCGGCTACGTGTTTCCCGATGAGCCCCCAGCCGACGTCACGGGCGCCATCCATCCCATGCTGCCGGCTCTGAGCGACGGCCGTGGTCCGATGTTCATCGAATATCAGGGATTCCCGTTCGCCGACCGGCCGCACGATGCCCGCATCGTCGATGGCGACCCCGGACCGCGTGATCCACGACGCCCGTTCTATCGGCATGATCCTTATGTCGGGACCGTCTTCCCGCAAGTCCCGCGTCTGGCCTATGGGCGCGCGTTCCAGACCTTCAGTTTCATCACCAGTAACGCGGGGACGCTGCCGCTGGCGTTGCAGCTGGATCCGGCGTCGCCATGGATGCCGACTCCTGTGCCGCCGACGCCGAGCCCCACCGACCCCGAGAAGCCGCTCATCGGGAAGTCGAATTATCAGCGCCGCACCGCGATCGCGCAGATGGCGGTGATCGAGAGCACCGAGGGCGACGAGCCCCGGATCGGCGCGGAGATCGCCGGTGTAACGCCCCTCGCAAGGGACTATCCGCGCACAGCCCTGCTGGCCGAACCGAACGAGGCGGCCGCGCGGGATGTGATGCGTGAGGCCGACGGCAGCGGGACGATGGTCGCCAAGCAGTATTCCGAATGGCGGCTCAGTGACATCCAGTTTGGCGGGGTGCCCGAGTCACTAACCCTCAAGTTCTTCGACCGGCCGGCGAATAACCCCAAGGATGCGGGGGACGCGACTTTCCAGATCGATGAAGACACGGTGCCCGGCTTTACGGCGATATCGGAAATCGCGATCAGTATCGAATTCGAGCCTGTTGAGGCGGGTTTGCCCAAGCGTTGGCTGCATGTCAGATGCGGTGGAACGACGCTCGACCGGCAATCGCTGCCGGATGGCGACAGCGTCTTCGGCTGGCTGCGTCTGGTTCTTCAGTCCTTCAACCATGGGCCGGCAACGATGACGTTCGCCAGCGCCGGCACGCGGAAAAGCGACAATGTCAGCGATCCGTTGCTGCTGCTTGCCCCGAGCGATGACGACTCGAAAATCTGGAAGGAAGGTCTTTCCGACTCCGTCGAAATCGCGGTTTCGGCGCCACGGGTCGGTTATCTCGATTTCGACCGTTGGTTCGCCAACGCCAACCTGCGGAAGGATATGTTCTTCAAGAAGACCGACAAACCAGGCGATATCCCGGCGATCGAGACTTCAGTCAGACTGCTCGAGCAGTCCCTGGTCGCAGCCTATGTCATGCGTCACCTCGATCCGAATATCGCGGCGGCTCTCGACAGGTTGCCGGATCCAGCGGTGGAGCAAATCCGCATCGAATTGACGCCTCACGACACGCTGATCGGGCAAGAGCCCGTTCTCGGCAAGGACACGCATCTGACGCTTTCAATCAAGGACGAGTTGCAGGAATTCGGACGTGACTTCGCCACGGAAATCGTCGACGAGATGCTCGATCACGACAATCTTTGGGATCCGCAGCACAAGAGGCCGGTCCCGATTCCGTGGTCGCCTCGTCGATTGCTCCTTTTCCTGTTCCCGCGCCTCGAAAAACGGTTCCGGTTCAAGATCGTCGTCTCACCGGAGCAACCGACCATCCCGCAGGATTCGCAGCCCGCGAGATCACTCAGGTTGGATCGGCTGACCAAGGATACGAATCCTCCATGGGATGAGGGTTACTCCGCGACTCTCGCGGCAACGATTCCGGAGGGCGTCGTCGCGCGGCTGTCGATCGACGCGCTGGTCCCTGCCGCGCATTTCGAACCGGCCACCGGCACGGCGCACCCTGCGGTCTTCCACTCCGGTTTGAAACAATACGCGTTGCGGGAGCTGGGAGAATATCTGACGTTCCCGTCCGCGGCGCTTCGTGTCGAAACCATGTATGACGGCATGTCCGGGTTCGCCGCCGATCCGCACGACGTCGCTCAGAAGAAGGCCTATCCCAACCAGCCAGCGATCGATCTTGCTGCGGCCATGATTGGTGTCGAGGGCGTCGAAAAGAACCGCAAATACGACATCATTACGTCGGCTCTGCCGCCCGGCGACGCCGCGACACGGCAGTGGCGGCTGCTGCACGAGATCGATGTCACGACGCAGCGCTGGCGCACCACCGGGCGGCCGATCTATCACTATGTGAATCCCCGCCAATACAGGTTCGACAGGAAGCCGGAGGACGCCGCCGTTCCGCATCCGGCGCTGCGTCTTGATTTTGGTCGTGACGCCAGCGACGAGCTCGCCCAGTTCGAGCTCGAGGCATTCTTCGATCGTCCCGATATCGATGCGCAGACCATTACCAAGACTCTCGACCCGTTGCCCGCCCGCACCGTTCTGCAGGAAATTCAATGGAACCCGGAATCGGCCACCTATTTCCGTCATCGCTTCCGGCTACGGTCACGCTATGCGGGTGCGCTGAAGCAGCGCGACAGGGGCGAAGCGATTGCCTGGCCCGACAGAAAGGATTCGAAGGCGGTACCGGATGTCTGGACCTCGGCGCGCGCCTGGACCATGCGCGTTGCGATGCTGGCGGATTTGGCAAATGTGAAGATGACGCGTCCGCAACTGCGCGTACTGATCCCGCTGACCACCGCTCCCGGCCGCGACGAGGTACGCAAGCCCGCGCCGCCCGTCGCAGCCATCCTGCAAGAGCCGCCCTTCGCGCGCGGCGGCCTCGCCGACCGCATCGCCTCGGAGGTCAAGACCGGATTCAGCTACGGCTTCAGCTATGACGATCGCATACTCGCGGACGACACGCATCATCTCGAGATTCTCGACTCCCGGAAGGAAGGCGGGCCCGACCCGCGCCTGGACTACCGCCGGCTCGACAAGGAGACGGCGTACGGCCTCGTGTTGAGAAGCGAGGGCCCGATGGGGCTCACCTTCGACAATATCGACGCGCCGGCGCCGGCCTATCCGAACGCGATGTTCTCGCTCTTGCCGGCCACGCTCAACAGCAAGAAAGAGAACAAGACGGTCGATCAGAGCTTCGAGGAGATGTTCGTGGGCGCCGCAATGCGGCGCTACATCGATCCGTGGTGGACGACCGAAGCGCGCCAGACTGCCGACAAGCTCAACGGCGAACGCTGCTGGTGGCTGGTTCGCAAGACGTTCGACGGCCTGCCTGCAAACTTGCTCACCTATGCCGTGCCGGGCAATGACCAGGCCTTTCCTCCTCTTCTAGTGGTCGACAAGGACGACGCGAGCATCGTCGTCAGCGCATCACGGCTTGCCGTCGACGGCATCGGGCCGTCGGAAACGAATGATGAAAAAGATCTGGTCGCCATTCTCAAGGTCGATCGAGCAAGCGTCCTGGAACTGGCCGTGCTGCATCAGCCGGTCGCGCCCGGACGCTATTCGGCGTCGGTCTTCGTCACGACGAGCTCGGCCAACACCCAGCGCGGCGAGATCAACGCGCCGCAGATGCTTGCAAGCTTCGAATGGTCGCCGCCACTGAAAGACGAATATGGTCGCCCGAAGCCGGCGTTGGCCACAATCAGCGGGCAGGATGTGCCGGCCTATCTCACGCTCGCCAGCGCCCCGACCTTCGTGAGATGGACACGGACCGGCCGCGATGTCGACTACCTGCATCTAAAGATCGACGAGGACGCCTGGACCACCGATCGCAAACATGTGCGCGATCTGGTCGCCACTCTGGAAAAGGATCATTTTTCCTTCGCGCTCAAAGGCGTCGATCATCCGATCTGGCTTTGCCCGTCCACGTTCGACAATCCATATCCGATCCACGTCCATCGTCACCTCGCGATCATCAGCTCGTACGTCCTGAAGGAGCTGGGCCGGCCGGCCGAGCTGTTCTGCAGGACCGCGCTGGTGCAGGGCAGGCTGGCGGCGCTGATCACACCCGATGGAAAACGGGCCGATCTCGCCGAGAACTCGATGGATCAGATCGTCCGCGTGGTCGAATTCGAGACCCCCGCCCAAATCCTGTGCGACGGCAAAGTGCTTGCGCCGAAGAAATATCAGGAAGCCTATTTCGACCTGCTCTCGACCGGATTCGACGGCAACGCGGATGGTACCCTTCATCTCTTTTTCCGGATCGTCGGTCCGCCCGCGCATCAGAGCGGCTTCACCGGATTGGACATCAAACTTCGGCCGGCGATCGAAAGCGGGAAGGCCCCTCCAACAACCATCCAACTCAAATTCGCGAATTCGACCCAATCCTTTGTCGTCGGCATTCATCTGGACCTGCAGCAGAGCGCGTCACAGAACGCGCCTACCGTCGTGGACGTGCGATTGCTGCAATCCGACGGCAAGCTCGTTCCGGTGAAGGGCAATTTTGCCCCGCCGCCGCGGATAACCAAGCTCGGCCTGTTCGTCGCGGTCGAGGCGACTGGACCTTCGGGTCACGAATTCTGGACCGACATTTCGCTGCTCCACTCGTCGGACGTGCTCGGCCAACCGCGGCTCGATTTCGACTGGCTGTTCTCGCTCCCGTCGCCTAACGGACAGGTGGAGGAACCGGCGGTCAGCGTTTCGCCCGGAAGCCTCAATTTGATGCATGAGGCACAAGCCCGCGTCGTTGCGGTGTCGTCGCCGATTTCGATCGAAAAGCGATAGTGGGCCTTGCAAGCGGGAACTTCACTGCAAACAGTTCGTGGGTTTCCGTCAATTTCCCTGTCGAATTTATGCGAACAAACAGATCGATGATTTGGGGCAATTCTCCACGAATTTCGACTGTTTGGATCTTGTAGGCATTGATCGCCGCAACCAATCTTGGATGGAAACGTTGAATTGACTTCCAATCGTACCACTCCAACCCATCACCAAGATCTAGTCGAGCCTGGAAACTTTCGCGGCGAAAGCGGCCCTGACCCATGAACATCAGGATTGTTTCTATACGCTGCTTCCCATCGATCACGTCATATATCAGCTTACCTTGGTGGTCTCGCTGATAAAGGAAGATACTCGGTAGCGGATAGCCATCGACGATCGATTGAATAAGTCGCCGGCGATCCGACGCAGTCCAAACGGACTTCCGCTGGAAACCGGGTGATAGATTAATTTGCCTGTTTCGAAACGAGAGAAGCAACTGGTCTATACTGCGCTCTCCGAAGTCGGGATGCAGAGCGCCCATGGCAGTAGTCGAAAGCATATTTCCCCCTAATCAGCTCGACTTAATCGAACGATTCCGCTTTAGAAAGCGCCGTCGCTAACGTCGGCATCTCTGATTTCGTTAGTGTCAGGATTCCAGAACGCGTAATGCCAGTTTTGTCCTGTTGGCTGAATTTGGTCGTGAGGAATCCAGGAGGAGCCTCGATTTCCATTTTCGTAGCTGTACATAAGCATGGTCGCGTTTCCCACAGGCATGAGCCTGGGCGCGATCAGAATGCGATCGACTAAGACACCTTGGTGAAGCAGGGCAACCTCACTGCCAGGCGCGTAGATCAAATACTCACCATCGGCTGCTATCGGTGCACCCGTGATCGATGCTACTCCCGGCGCCAAAGTTTCAAACCAGCCTCGCAGCTGTGAGACTGTATTTGTATCAATAAAAGCGTTCGAGCCAGCGAGCTGAGCTCCCTTGTCAAGCATCGCCAAGTAATCGGGAAATTCAGCATAAAGAGGTTCTGTGAGCCTGAGACCGCCGTAAATGCTGTCGTAAATTACAATAGTGTCTGTTGCCCTTCTGGGCGCGCCGTCAACATAGAAAGCGATATTTGTGTGGGCGCAGTCAATATCGTTCGGTGAGATGCTCTTCTCTCGCAACAACAATTGCTTAAGACCCTCCGCAATGCCCAACCTCGCATTTGCCTGAGGTCCTGTACCAGCAAACCACGGCTCCGATATTTTGATTATCACACCAGTTGATCGAAACTCTCTCTGTTTTCGCGTCATACGAGGATCTTGCGCTCGTAAATCGCGATACAGAAAACTCTTTCCGCCGATAGAAAACCCTTCCACGGACTCGTTCACTTGAACATTAATCTCTGCAAGGGCCCCCGATGTTCCAGTACGCAGTCTGCCGGCGACAATTTCCTCCGCATTGAGGCTAACGTTTACGGTCTTCTTCAGGATTGGACGGGTGGGGGCCATGCTGCGGGCCGACTCAATTCGGATAGTGCGATCAAACGAAGACGATCTCCACTCGACTACCTTGGTCGGGCGACGGAGATGTAAATAAAGTGCACCAGGATAGGCTTCTCGTATAGCTTGATTGAGAGCGATGTCACCGATCGACTCACTGAAATCCTTGCTACCCTCTCTGATTTTATAGCTAAACTCGCCAACTTGCCGGAGTGGATAATTGTAATGAGGGGAATCCGCCCCGAGCTGAGCGATATAGTCAAACTCGCGCGGGCGTCGGGCCCCGGGTCGAGCGACCTCATATATTTTTTCGAAGCTCTCAGGCCAGGACACGCCCGGCGGCAAGCCTTTCGTGTCGTTGCCTAACGATTCGGACTCATCGACCAGACACCTAGCATGAGCGAATTGAATAAACCGGTTGCTGAGATAGAGATGGGACGGTTCTACAGAACCGTCATAATATTCTTGAAAAGTGGTCCCGTAGCGAGCAAATGCAAGGCGGGGTGCTATGACGGCGAAGCAGCCATGAGCGGTTCGTCCTACTCGCCCTAGCCGTTGCCGAAACGACTTCTTGGATTGAGGCACTCCAAGATTGAGGCCAAGTCTGAACTGCGCAACGTCAATGCCTAACTCGAGGGCTGACGTCGAAATTACGCCTTTCAGAGCGCCTTTTCTTAGAGCTCGCTCAATTTTAGTTCGATCTTCCAGTTCATATCCGCTGCGATAAGGCAGCACGTCATCTTGGTCAATCGACTTTGCGATCCGTTCGACGCCTTGGCGAGAGTTATGGAAAGCTATGAAGGATCCCTCAGTTTCTGAGTTGTCGATGACTCGAGAAATAAGATCCGATAAAAATGTTTCTGCAGGCGCTGCCGTGTCGGGCCCTTCGATGTGGTAGAGCGACCGCCCAAATGTCGGTGCGCCATCCTCCTCTTCGCCAATTCCCACAAACGGCCATCCAGTTAGCTTCTTGAGGTGTTCGCATGGATCGGCAATCGTTGCCGTTGCGGCTATGATTTGCAGATGCCTGTTCACCCCCATTTCTTTTGACGCACGTCTTCGTGCTGCCAAAAACCTCCTTAGTAGATACGCAACATTGCTGCCAAAAACCGACTCATAAACGTGCGCCTCGTCTAAGACGACATATTTTGTCAAGCACAACAAACTTCTGAAAGCAGGCGACGATACCTGCCGCATGAACCAGGCCTGCAACACGTCTGGGGTAGCGACCAGCAGGCGGGCTGATTTCACCGCATCTATTCGCTCGTCAGGAAGAACTTGCCCGTGCAGTTCGGCCACTGCATTTTCCGGAAGTCCAAGTTCACTAGCGAGTATTTTCCATCGCGCGAGTTGATCAGCGAGCAATGCCTTCAGCGGATAGAGCACAATCGCCTTCCCATCCCCTTCGGTCAGCTCTTTCGCGATTGCAGTCTGAAATATGAGGGACTTTCCTGATGCCGTTCCGGTCGAAAGCTCTGGTGACGCCATAGAGAGCCGCTCTTACCAGCGTTCTTCCCAAGCCATCGTCCAATTGGCCCCTCAAAGAACTCAGGCGGAATTGGTAGGAGCCGTTCGGCCCGCGGCGGGATTTCGATCTGCTCGACAACACTAACTAGTCCAGAAGAAATCACTTCCTCAAAGCGAGACTTCATGGGTCTAATCCGTCTTGGCCAAGGGCTTCAATACTTGAGAGGCAAGAGAGGGACCGAACTTATTGGCGCCGCCCACGAGCTTAGCAAGCCTGGCGCCCTCGTCCCGAAATTCAGACAATCGCTTAGAAAGATTTGCGACTCTGCCGGCGTCAATTCTCAAGACCACTGTAGTGCCTGGAGCATTGCACTTTACGGTGGAGGTCTCGGAGTCAACAATCCTCATACCGGCAGCCCCACTCAGCAGTGTGAACTCTCCATCTAGCGAGCACAATCGCTGGGTCATAAACAACCCATAGCCGCTATTTGCCCAGACATCGGCCGACTTACGACGACGCCAGGCTTTTGATGAGATACCAGGCAACAAAGCCAGCTTCAGGGCATCCAAATCTTTCCTTACCTCGAGCTTGGGGTTTTCTTTGAGGGATTCCAGTATCCCACATCCCTGATCTGATACTGCCAGCTCGGCGCTGCTCCTCGTGGGCCAATATTGCGCGGCTATTGTGTACGATTGTGCAGCGCTATGTTCGACAACATTTCGTACGATCTCACGGATTGAATACGTGAGGGTTTCGACCGCCTCGCCGCTATCCAACTGCGTCAAAACGCGCGCGAGCTGCTGGGCATTGTCTTCGATCAATTCTCCGACTTGCACGAATTTGTCGGCTGCACTTTTTCGCAGCTCAGAAACGTCGATTTCCGTGATTGGAACATAAGTATTGCTTCCAGCAGCTTCCGCCGGAGCTTGGCCGTATTCCATTCCGAAGTATTGGAAGAAGCCTACGTGCGCAGCGTATCCCAAGTGCCTATAGTTGATCGCTTGCCGCTTTGCGCTTGGGCGCGCCCCCCTAAACTCGCGGAGCGCATCTCCAATGACAAGCATCCATCCGGGAGTTGCAAAGGAAACCTTTCCGAAGTCGAACTTGTAGAGGCTCGCCCGATCCAACGAATTGAGCGCGGCGCCGAACTCCAGCGCCCTGATTGGCTCCTGCCATCCTGGAACTTCGACTAACAAATTTCCGCTCCTGCCCCGCAAATGGGAACAGAAGCCCCCGGAAACGTCAATTACAAATAGGTTAATGACGATTGCGGTGCAACCAGAGGCAGCGCGGATGCCAATCCCTTGTGGAGCCGTGCTTGCAGGCATCGGCCTGCGCATTGGTGATTGGCCTAAGCCACTTTGTGACTTCGACGTCACTGGGTGGACGCAAAGACCGAAAATAAATACTCGAAATGACCAGACATATCGCCGCTAGTTCCGCCGGTTGCCGCCCAAATAACAGATCCAAAAGCGCTTTTTGCAAGGACCTCCGAAGCGATTGGTAGATCAACGCCAAAAACGCGACGCCGTGGAAAAAAAATCCGTACATGTTAGTGGGGCCGATTTGCGGGTGAGAAGTCGGCAAGGATCGACCCACCCCCCCACCCTTCGCTTTAAGCTGGCTCAGATCTGATCGCGACTGTCTTGTCTTGACGCCAAACGGGCCGCAACACGGTTTTGAGCGGGACGCTTTAGGGATGGCTGATCAGACCGCAAGGCCAGGGCGCGCCTCTGCGAACCATTATTTGCAATCACCTGCAATGCTTACGGTTCTGGCGATCCGAAAAAACTATTGTGCCGTCGGGCAAAACAGTGATTGAATCCGCGTTGGTTGGAATACTGAATTCGAGTAAGCGACTGCAACATCGACGAAAACTCATCTGTTTGGCATTTCGGCTGGTTAAAACAGGTGAAGGGTCTCCGATGGTGCGTTGTTCGGTGTTTTCGCCTGCGCCACGGTGCGTTGCGAACGGTTGACGCTCCCTGGAAGCTAATAGGGTGAGTCAATTCCAAAGAGCCGGCTTCTTCCGGTTGATTGAACCTCTGTTGTGAGGACAGGGATATGGCGATCTTAAAACGCCCCAAAAGGGCGAACGATGATTTGCGCCCAAAGATGGGCGTGGTCGCAAGCGTCCTGGCTCAGTCGAAGGTGGTCTCGGACGCTTTCGGACGGGGTGCGGGCTTCGTGCTGATGATGATGGCGTTGCTGATGGTGCTGTTAGCGAGCGTTGCCATCGTTATTGTCGTCGGCAAGGGGACCGGGCTTGTCATGGCTTGCGTCAGTAAGTTTTTGCTTTGAAGAAAAATCCAATGCGAATTTGGCAACGGCAGCGTTGCCGAGTTCTCGTGGCGTCGTCTCCAGGACGCTGACTTGTGAGAAGCGTAGCAAGGAACAGAGAGTGTATGAGTTTTTCCGTCGCCGGAACTGACTTGGTGGCTTTTTGTATTTAATTCTGGGATTTTGCGTGTGAACCAGGGACACCGGTCGTCGCCCTCGATGCCCCAGACTTTTAGCCACCCCCTCCCTCGCAACCGCAGCCCTCATTTTTTGGAGAGTGCGCATTCCTGCTTCGGAAAGGGTCTGGTCGTCGAGTTGCCCCCGTTGCTCGAGTCTTGTCAGCCGATCCAACTCAGCCTCGTTCATTTCACATAGAATAGCCCAACCCTCTGCTGCTCCTCCTAAGCGATGCGCTATCCGATTTTGAGCAATGTCGATCGTCACCCGCCGTCCTTGGAAAGCCCTCAGTCTTTCCTGTGCCTCCAATGGTACTGTTATGTTTGGAACATTGCGCCGATCCAAATAAAGCACTGACCATTAGATCAGCTGGATGCGTGCGACGCGCATCAGCAGCAGCCGCGTGTATGATTGTTTAGTTGAAGGTTCTATTGAAGGTTTAAGCCGCAAAGCTGTGCGGTCCGGTTTTCGGGCCGACTGCGGCCCGACCGGGCCGCAGTCATTAGTTTGGCCCTTGCTATGGGGGAGGGCTGGCGGAGGGCTAACTGATCTCCCGGCTGGTTTAGCCCTTGCTGGGAGCTAGGGCTAAATCCACTTGCCCGAGCCCTCTCGTTCTTTGGGCCGGCCTCTGACCGACCCAAAAAATTTGCTGCTGCCCCCGGGTCGGGCAGCTCCGACATTTGGAGCTTATAGACGAAAGATTGCCATTGCCCTCTGCGTTTCGGAGCACGAGTAATCGATAGGAAGCCGTCGTCACGAAGCTTTTTGGTTTGCCGCTGGATCGTGTCCAGCGACATTTCAGTGTCGTAAGCAAGCCTGTCTTGCGAGGGCCAACAGACGCCCTTCTTATCAGCATAGTTGGCCAATGCGACCAATAGCAGCTTGCGGGCCGGTGGACGGATTCTCTGTCGAAGAGCCCAAGATGTCGCTTCCCAGCTCATTATGCGGTGCTTTCAGCGTTGCGAACGATTGCCAAACATGCCGCGTTCCTATTTGAAAACTTGCCCAAGGGACGACCTTTCGAGTCGTAGGCCCGATATCTGCGTTGCGAGAACTGCACGTACTGACCCCAGCGTTCCCGGCCGCAATAGACCGAAAAACGCCTTGGCTCTCCAAACGAGCGCGGTCTTTTGCAAGGACGCTTGTTCTTCATGGCCGACGCTCCGCGGATCGGCCACACGTATTCGCGTCAATCCAAGCAAGCAGATCGCGGCGGCGATATCGAATAGCGCGACCCGCGTGCACGAAACACGGGCCAGTGCGCCTCGCTCGCCACGCCTGCAGGGTGCGAATAGAAAGGTTCAAGAGATCGGCGGTCTCTTCTTCAGTCAGAAGAGAATCGGGATCCGGATGTGTTCCGGTCGGCATCTACGTTTGTCCTGCGTCATTTCCGTTGCAGACGAACGTTGCCGAATCGAGCCCGCTTTAAAATCTGGCCGGGCTGACGAAATCTACCACAATTATTTTAGGTATGTTTTTCTCGGCGCTCCCCGCGCCTCCCAGGCAGCGGCCGCGTGCGGGACGGCCTTCTTGGCCGCTTCCCAAGCAGCACAGAATGTGTCCCAACCTAAATTGTCATGGCATTCCCTTCGCACATCCTCAAATATCAGCTGCTTTTTCTTCGGCTTGGCTTTTGGGCTCGCTGCCATCATTCGCTTTAAGCATTCGAGAGCGCAATCGAACCTCTCGACGCGCAGCGACCTTCGCCGACTGCTATCCCTGCTCACCGGCGCGATGTGCTCAACTGTCGAGCTGGTCATGGCCGGCTTGAGAAGAACAGCTTTCCATCGCAGATCGTAGCATTCACTCCCGTCAGGGAGACGTGTTATCTCGATCTCTTCGTCTCCCCATTCCCGATCCTGGAGTAGATTCCCGTTACGCCGGTCTAGCTGATATCCAGGCGTACCCCAGATGGTGCAAAGTATCTCTTGCGGATCATTCGAACGGATTGGATCACCAAAGCCGACAAGGTGACGATTTCTCAATAACCGTATCATCGCCCGGTAGCGTTGCCGGAATATTTCCTGGGCTCTAACTGTCTCGGGACTCCAAACGTATCCTCGAATGTGCTTTTGAATGACATGCTCGAATTCACCAATGTCGATCAACTCATCTGGATCAAGTGGCCAAAAATAGCGCCGTTCGGTTCCCGATTGGCCGTAGATACGAGCGAGGTCGGGAGCTTTCGCTATCGCGAGTTGAGCAAGACGCTGCACTTCAGGATCGCCCGCAACGAATCGGGAAAAGAAATCCTGAAGCGGGATGATACCGACGTGCTCCACTACGTTCGGCGCCTCCAGGATCGGAAAGATCCTTAAGTCGAAAAGTGCTTCACCCCTCCAAAGACCGACTGACTTAGTCGGCACGGGCGTTCGCCTAAGTTCGACGTTATTCCAAGCAGATGGCGGAAGGGGGCTTCGCGCAACGTCCAAACAACCGAGTCGAGCCCAGGCCAAGAGCTCGCCCTTTTCCAATCGGATTTCAAAATCCGGGACATGTTGCGAGGCCTCGGCCTCCGGCCATCCTTCAAACGTCGTCGCTCTCTCGGACATCGACCCGCCTGCGAATCACTTCGGGAGTTTTTCGTCGAATGACGCCCAGTGACACGTTCAAACTAGAAAACTCCACAGGGAAAGCAGCTGCGCTATCTACGTTCCAATGCGATCGGCTTCGCGGTTCTACTGTTTCATGTGAAATCGTTGGACCACTGAGCCGATCACGCCGATCAACGGTGTATGCCCAGTGATCCCAATATTGCCGAAGTAGCTGTCATTCTAGCGACGGGCCTCCTGCGTCTTTCGGCACGAAAGTCCAGTCAAAATTCGCCCGTTGAGACCAAAACTCCGCTCGACTGTCACGCGCAGTCCGGAGGTCATGTCAGTGGAAAAAACCAGGATTTGACCAGGTGAAACAGACCGTTTTGTCCCAGCTGGCGGCGCTAAAAGACGCCCCGGCGGACGCCCTAAAAGCCCGCTGGCGGGAGCTCTTTGACGGCGAGCCACCAGCCTATAACCGGCGCTTCCTCGAGAGCCGGCTTGCCTACCGCATCCAGGAGCTCGCCTATGGCGGACTGACGCCCGCGACCCTCGAGCGGCTCAAGGCGCTGGCCAAGCAGCAGGCGGCCAAGGAGGGGCCCGGACGAAAGGATCGCCCGGTGTTTCGCCCTGTCGTCGGCACCAGGCTTGTCCGCGAATGGGAGGGTGTCGAGCACTGCGTCACGGTCCGCAACTACGATTTCGAGTACCTCGGCAGGCCCTACAAATCCCTGTCGTCGGTGGCCCGTCAAATCACCGGTACTAAATGGAACGGCTGGGTGTTTTTCGGCCTCAAGCATTCGCAGGTGCGGAAATGACTAGCTCCCGCCGGCAGCGCGCCGCCAAGCATGGCCACTCGGACTTCCAAGCTGCCAGCTTGAGCGGCCCGGTCAAGAAATTCCGCTGCGCCGTCTATACCCGCAAGTCCAGCGAGGAGGGCCTCGATATGGACTTCAATTCGTTGGATGCGCAGCGAGAGTCGGCCGAGGCCTACGTCGTCAGCCAGCGTGCCGAAGGTTGGACGCTGGTCGCCGATCGCTACGACGACGGCGGCTTTTCCGGTGGCACACTCGAGCGCCCTGCCCTTCAGCGCCTTCTGGCCGACGTCAAAGCCGGCAAAATCGATGTCGTCATCGTCTATAAGATCGACCGGCTTTCTCGATCGATGCTCGATTTCCTGAACCTCGTCGAACTTTTCGAGCGGCATGGCGTCACCTTCGTGTCGGTTACTCAGTCCTTCAACACAAAGGACGCTATGGGCCGAATGGCCCTGAACATCCTTGTCACGTTCGCACAGTTCGAGCGCGAACTGATTGGCGAGCGCATTCGTGACAAGGTCGCAGCTTCCCGCAAAAAGGGGATTTGGATGGGCGGTTGGACGCCGCTGGGCTATGAGGTCAAAGATCGCAAGCTCATCATTCACGAAGCCGATGCCGAGCGGGTGCGATCGATTTTCCGAAGGTTTGCGCAGTTGAAGTCGGCAACGCTTTTGGCACGCGAACTGATCGCGACCGGCGCAACCAACCGGTACGGCCACGTGATCGACAAGAACTCCCTCTACAAGATCCTGCACAATCGCGTCTATATCGGCGAGGCCGTTCACAAGGGAACATCGTACCCGGGTGAGCATGAGCCGATCATCGATCGCGTGCTATGGGACCAGGTGCACTCCATCCTCAAGGTCAACCCCCACAAGCGCGCCGGCTACGCCAGGGCGCAATCTCCGGCGCTGCTTCGTGGCTTGCTGTTTGGGTCTGATGGCGCCGCCATGTCACCGACCGCCAATCGCAAGGCCGGTGGCAAGCTGTACCGCTACTATTACAGCCAGACAGCCATAAAGCGTGGCGGCGGTAGCGATTGCGCTGCCCGCATGGTGCCGGCCGGTGAGATCGAGCGCATCGTGCTCGAACAGGTTCGCAATCTCATCCGGACGCCCGAAATCATTGTTCAGACGTGGCGGGCAGCGCGAAAGCTCGGTCACGAGATTTCCGAATCTGAGGTTCGGTCAGCGCTGACCGAGTTTGAAGAACTTTGGAATGAGCTCTTCCCCGGCGAACAGGCGCGGATCGTCGAGCTCTTGGTGGAAAGGATAGATCTCCATGCCGATCGTGTGGACGTGACCCTGAAGATCGAAGGCCTCACCTCGCTCCTGCAGGAACTCCGTACGCCGTCGGAATTGTTACAGGCCGCCGAATGATGCCGCTTAAGACTATAGCCGTTGGCACAGTCGAACGGCCCAAGCTGAGCCGTGATGGACGCACAATCGTCGTGAGCATTCCGATCTCGATGCGCCGCTTCGGAGGCCGCAAGAAGGTGGTCACGCCGGCGAACCTCGCACCGTGGTCGCCACCGCCAGCACGCGTCGACAACACGATTGTCAAGGCGCTGGCGCGCGCTCACCGCTGGCGCGGCATGCTGGAGAAGAGACTGTTCGCCAACGCCCGCGAGCTGGCAAACGCTGAAAAGATAAACGAGGCCTATCTCGGCCGCGTGCTTCGCCTGACCTTGCTGTCACCCGCCATCACCGAAACTATCCTGTCCGGCCAGCTACCAGATGGCGTGGATCTGGCGAAGCTGCTCAAGCCATTTCCCGTGCTTTGGCACGATCAGGAAGTCCTCTTCCTGAAGCGAGGCTGACATTCGCCCATCGAAAGTTATGGAACTAGGAATCCCCAAGTAGATTTACCCCAACGTAACGTCTCAATGAGACGCCAACAATCTGCGACCGGATGAGCACTCTTAACCATTCTTCTCTCGGGCCCGCTTAAAGATCTCACGAGCCAGGTGCTCATGGGCGACAGCTCGAAACTCTTTGTCGGTCATCACGCGGGAGAAGATTTCCTCGTTGCCTTCCATTCGGTCGATAAAAAGTTCGTCGAGCATCCTTTCGAGGTAGGATGAGAAGTTAGCGAGGTTGTTAGCTCTAGCGGCTTCAACAATTTTTTCGTCTCCTTCGGCACTTGCCCGAATCTGGTCGAAGAACAATTGATCGGCTTCGCTGAAGTCTGTCCCAAAACGTTCGTTAAGCTTGCCTACTAACGTTGACAACGCAACGCCTTCGTCCGCAAAGCCCGCGGTACCAACATCCGTAGGCCCCTTCAATGGGTCGGCCTGTCCGTAGCCAAGGTCAATCGAGCCATCCGACATTTGCTGGAGCCGGAAGTAGCGAAGTGCGACTTCATCATCCAGCACGAATGCCTTCCCGTCGCTGGGAGGTGGCAGTTTCAAAAGTAGATTGCGAACGAAGGCATAGAACTTTTCCAATTCGCTGTCCTGATAGGGGATGATCTGCGAGAGGAACGCATAAAGGTTCCGATAAGCGGTGAGCTGCCCCCGGAACGTTTCCTGCTCTGTTTCCTTTTTTTCCTTGAACTCCTGCACCGCCACATCGAGCACGGAATTCATGATTTTGTGTTGAGATACGGTATGGTCTCGCGTGTGCTGATACCATACCGCCGCGAAGGCCGTCACGTCCGCGGGGGTAAAGATCGCCCACTCCAGTAGCTTGTGTTGCAATTCTGACAGCCGGTGCGGATCGGCGTTTTCGCCGATGGGCGTCGTCTCGTAATAAGGCTTGAATGCTTTGTAAATATCGGCTTGCTCATTGGCAAAATCGAGCACGAAGGTCCGCGCCTTGCCGGGGGCGATGCGATTGAGGCGTGACAGCGTTTGCACCGCCTGTACGCCTGCAAGACGCTTAACCACATACATAGTCTGCAAAAGTGGCTGATCGAATCCCGTTTGGTATTTCTCGGCTACCAGAAGTACGCGATAATCGTCGCGCTCGAAGGTCTCGGGTAGCTCGCTTTCGGCAAGCCCACCATTCATCGATACTTCCGTGTAAGACGAGCCAGGATCGTCGGGGTCCTCCACCGTACCGGAAAAGGCTACCAGCGAGCGAATGCCGCGATAGCCGTGGTCCTTGATATAGCGGTCAAAGGCCAGCTTATATTTGACGGCGGCAAGACGCGAACCGGTGACGACCATCGCCTTGGCCCGTCCGCCAAGCTCGTGCAGGACATAAAGCCGGAAGTGCTCAACGATAACCGAAACCACCTGCTCGATATTGACCGGATGCAGTTCCATATAGCGCGTCAGCGCCTTCGCCGCCTTCTTACGGGGCACCTCTGGATCCTCTTCCACCTGCTTGATGAGGCCGAAGAAGCGCTTGTAGGTCGTGTAGTTCTCGAGCACATCCATGATGAAGCCTTCTTCAATGGCTTGGCGCATGGTGTACTCGTGGAATGGCGATGCGCCAGACGGCCCAGGCTCGTCAAAGAGCGTCTTGGTCTTGAACTTCGGCGTCGCGGTAAAGGCGAAGAAGCTCAAGTTCGGTTGACGCGCCCGCTTCAGGGCATCGCGCAGGATGGCCGCTCTCGCTTCCGCGGAAAGTTCACTGTCCTCCTCATCAGACAGTTGCGCGGCAATCGCCGCCTCGATCCCGTCCTTGTTCAGCATTCCCCGCAGCGTCGTCGCGCTGTCGCCGCTTTGGGAGGAATGCGCCTCGTCCACGATCACAGCGAAGCGCTTATCTGCCGTACCGATTTTAACACCCTCTCCCTTCTTTTCGAGTGTGGCCAGGGCCCGCGAGATGAATGGGAACTTCTGGATCGTAGTGATGACGATGGGTGTCCCGTTTGAAAGCGCACGCGCAAGCTGCTGCGTGTCCTCGTTGATCTTTTCGACCACGCCGGTCTTGTGCTCGAACTGGTAGATCGTGTTCTGCAATTGCTGATCTAGCACCAGCCGGTCGGTGACGACGACGACGGAATGAACGACCTTTTCGTCCTTAAAATCGTGTAGGCTGGCGAGGCGATGAGCGAGCCACGCAATGGAGTTTGATTTACCTGAACCCGCAGAATGCTGGATCAAGTAATTGCGTCCTGATCGATTATGGCGCGCATGGTCAACGAGCTTCCGTACTGCGTCGAGTTGATGATAACGCGGGAAGATCATCGTTTCTTTTCGGATCGTCCGCACGCCCTTGTCGCTCTTGATCTGCCGCTCCTTTACCTCCAGGTGCATGAAGCGTTGAAGAATATCGAGAAGGCTATCGGACTGGAGAACCTCATCCCAAAGGTAATGAGTCTTCCAGTTGCCTTCGACGGGCGGATTGCCCGCGCCGGGACCGCTGCCCCGGTTAAAGGGCAGGAAGATCGTCTCTTTGCCCCTCAGGCGCGTGGTCATCCAGGCCTCGTCGGGGTCGACCGCGAAATGCACCAGAGCACGTTTCTTGAAGGAGAACAGCAAGTCGCGCTCATCGCGATCGTCCATATATTGCCGCACGGCGTCCGATGCGCGCTGTCCTGTCAAAGGGTTTTTCAGTTCGGCTGTCACCACCGGCAAGCCATTCACGGCAAGCGTCACATCGATGATGCAGCGCCGGTTAGCACCATCAGCCTTTTTCATCGCGGAGGTGAAGGCTATTTGCCGCGTGATGGTCAACCGGTTCTTGGTATAGTCTTGTGCCGCTTCGGCGTTCATACCGGAGTTAGGTCGAAAATAAGCGAGCCTAAAGGTCTTGCCGTAGCATTTGAAGCCGTGCCGCAGGACGTGCAGCGTACCCTTGATATCGAGCTCTTTGGCGAGACCCTCGAGGACGGTCGCTTCGGTTTTGACTCCAAGCAGACCCTCAAGCTGCGCCCACTTTCCCGCCTGACTGTCCTTCAGGAATCCTGTGACATCCTCCGGAAACAGGGCCAGCGACTCGTCGAACGCGGTGGGAGCGCGTCTGCCATACGCTCCTGCGCTCGTTAATCCGACCTCGATTGCGGTCTCGAAGTGCCGCTCAGTATGCCCCGGCATCTTCAGATCTCCTGCACCGAAGTGTTGCTCAGCGCCGCTAGACGCTGACCATGCACCTCATCGAAATGGTAGTAACGAATCGAAGGGTCGGCGATAAGTTGCCGATTAACATCAAGATATGCACCTGGATTCTCATTTTCGGCAAAGACGAATTTGCGGAGGCGGATGCCGCGCTTATCGCCAGTATAGTTCTCGATCGTGCGTTTTAGGCTGCTAACCCAGCACATGCCCGCCCTTAACTGCGGAACGATCTTTTCGGCGGTTAAGCTCTTCGATTTAAATTCAATACAATCGGCACGGAAGATGCGTCCCTCGACGTAAAAGATAACAAAATCGCAACGCTTGGACCAGGGCTTCGCCGTGTCATCGAGGAAATGAAAGAGCGCCGGCGTGCCTTTCTTCTTTGCTGTATCGAAGTCATCATGGTCGAGCTTGAACGCCATTCCCACGCTGGGAAGAAGCAGTTCAATCTTGCGTTCTCGGGGCGCTGTTTCGTCGGGCCTAAAATACTTCTCTGTAAGCACTACCCTGCCGCCAGTCCCGTCGTGCATGACGTATTCGCTATTCACATACGCCTTCAAATGCTCGAAATAGGTTTCGGCAGGTAACGTCATTGCAGCACTGTGATAAAACCTGTCACTGCCGCGGTGATCAGGGCGGTGCGATACTCAGTAAGCCTAGCCGCAAGCACTTCGATTTTTTTAGTAGTTTGATCTAAGGCGCGTTTCTGCTTCCGAACTTGCTCAACGATGTTCGCCTGCTCAGTTAGTGGGGGGATCAAGACGGGTGCGTCAAGCAGCACATCGGTTCTCAGAGCCTTGGTTCCGTGCCCAGCTTCGCCTACCAGCGTAAATAGGTAGCTCTCAATAGAAGCGAGATACATCTGCAAAAAGTCAGGTAATACGAGGCCGTTTGACTGTACGACCTTCATGTCTTGATTGATTGTGTATCTCCCGGAAGCGACTGCAACTGGAACGTGCCGAGCAAGGATCATACCTCTAATTACGATCAATGTGTTCGGCTCCCGAAATTCGCGCAAGCCATAGTCCTCGATAGCCAACTCTGTTACTCTATCGATCGAGTCCGATATCGATTCAGACTTCATATCCTTCGGTGAAATCCAAGGAATCTCTCCATTCCAGTACTCTGCGACGCCGGTTGTCGGGGTCGAACCAGAAATGAGCCGAGCAACATGTCGCAATCGCTTCACCTCCCAATGGGCCGGGATTTCATTCAGCCAGTCGATACCGGAGGGCTTCATGGGGACGTCGGACTTTAGGCCCTTAGTCACGGCGCGGGTTATGAGTGCCTGACGCTTTTCGGACAAACGCTCTAGAAGAGCTTGCCTCTTTTCAATCAATGCGTTGATCCGCGCCATCTTGTCATTCAGAAACCGCGCAATCCATCGTTGGGTTTCTAAGGGAGGGAGAGGCGCACGCCAATCTTTCAGGAATTCCTCTGGTACGCGTTTTTGTCCCCCCGCCCCCAACATTTCTGCTTCGCCGAGCGAACGGAAATCATGCGCCATCGTCAAATAAAAGAGGAACGTGCGTCAAGATTCGAAAGCGGGCGAATGACGTGCAATTCGGTCGTTCCAAAGGCAACGCCATTAACAAGCCCCTCCGCGAGCGCACCCTTGCCGTTCTCAAAACATGGTGTAATCTTGGCAATGCAAACATCACCATCGGCAAAATATGTATAACCGTTATAAACTTCTTGAATTGGCCGCGCTTCGCGCAGCGTAAGCCCACCAAACTCTCCTACCGCATCCATAGGTACGAAAGATACTTCCGTATCGGCGGGCAGATCGAGTTTCGATTTTTGTGGATTCACGGACGCATCGAATCGGAGGCGTCGCTTCGTCCAGCGCGATGGAATTTCGTTCGGGGCGCTCATTCAACCAACCCCTTCAACAGCCCGGCGACCTCGGCTTCCAGCGCTGTGATATCGGCTTCGATCTGTGCCAGCGGACGCGGTGGCTGGTAAACGTAGAAATGGCGGTTAATCGGGATTTCATAGCCAACTCTGGTCTTCTCGTAGTCCACCCATGCATCGGGAACATGGGGTAGCACTTCGCGCGCCATGTACCTGTCGATCGCGGGCTTCATCGCCTTTACAAGGTACTCGTTTGGCTTGTCAGGTCCGAAGAACATAGGTAAAGCCGCCCCCTTATGCGCGGCATTTTCCTTCTCATTTAGCGCGTCTAAGAATGCCTTTGGCATCTCGAAATTTTCAGGCAGAGGTATGTTTTCGGTGTCGCGCAATTCGCTGTCGGGCTCGGGCCTGCCCTTGCCGTCGCGACAGATTTCAGCATCCGCATCGCGTTCACCCACGGCTACAAAAATCGCCTTCTTGATTGGTGCGGCGAGCTTGATCCCGACCTCCCCCGAAGCAGCGTCAAGATCCACCTCGAATGCCTCGCGATCCATATAGCGGCCCTTGCGCGTCAATTTGGTGAGCAGGGCGCGGATAGCATCTTGCAGCTTGCGGCCTTCGTCGATTTCCGCAGCCGCTGCGGCTTCATTCTTGCGCTTCTTCGAGGTGGCGAGATTGGCAAAGGCGGTCTGGTCGTCCAATCTGGCGATGCGCTCCGGTGTTGCTTCGAAGTTCATGCGCAGGGGGCGCTCGACGGTTACCTTGAGGAAGCCGAACTCCCGGTTCTCGAAAATGCGGGAAACGACGCGTATTTCTCGGTTACCATCGATAGATACTTCAGCCGCCTCGCCATCGCGATAGTTGCCGTAGATGCGGGTCAACTGCCGAATCTGGCCTTCAGCGATTTGATTACGCTTGTTGTTGAGGCTCTTTGCCATGCGCTCGAAGAAGCGGGTACCGTCAATCAACTGCACCTTGCCTCGTCGCTCAGATGCCTTACGGTTGGTGACAAGCCAGACATAGGTGAAGATGCCGGTATTGTAGAAAAGCTGGTCGGGCAGAGCGACGATGGCATCCAGCCAGTCGTTCTCGATGATCCAGCGCCTGATGTTCGAAGGCCCCGACCCGGCATCGCCGGAAAAGAGCGGCGAGCCGTTGAAGACGATTGCGATCTTAGAGCCTACCGCGTCTTCATCCCTTTTCTTGTAAGGGTGCATCTTGGAAATCATGTGCTGCAAGAACAGCAAGGAGCCATCGTTGATGGCGGGCAGTCCGGCGCCGAAGCGGCCGGAAAAGCCGAGTTCATTGTGTTCTTTTTCAACGACGTTTTGCTGGTCCTTCCATTCCACTCCAAATGGAGGGTTGGCCAAAAGATAGTGAAACTGCTTGCCTCGAAATCCATCGAATGTCTTGCCGTCGCCCAATGTATCCCCAAGCACGATACTGCTCGTGTCCTCGTCCTTGATGAGCATATCGGAGCAGCAGATAGCCCAGGACTCGTCGTTATATTCCTGCCCGAAAAGAGCGAGGTTTGCCTGACTGTTCTGGTCGAGAATAAACTTTTCGGATTCCGATAGCATCCCGCCTGTACCGCAAGCCGGGTCATAGATCGTACGGAAGATGCCCGGCCGATAGACATCCTTCTCACCCGTATAGACAAGGTTCGCCATGAGGCGGATGACCTCGCGCGGGGTGAAGTGGTCGCCGGCCTCCTCGTTCGCCTGTTCATTGAACCGCATCACCAGATGCTCGAATAGGTATCCCATTTGCAGATTGTCGATACGATCGGGATGCAGGTCCACATCCGCCATCGCCTTGACGATTGTGAAAAGCCGATTGCTAGAGTCGAGCTTTTCGATCTGGTCGTTAAACTTAAACTTCTCGAAGATGGCGCGGGCGGTGGGCGAAAAGCCATTGATGTAGGAGACAAGGTTCGGCGCTATGTTTTCGGCATCGCCAAGGAGCTTGGCAAAAGTAAAGGGGCTGGTGTTATAGAGGGGGTGCTGGCGTTTGGGGTCGGCCGCTTTTCCGAGCAGCCGCTCCATCGCGTTCTTGGGCATCTTCTGGGCCGTTAGCTTTTTATATTGCTTCAACACGGCATCCTTGGTCGGCTCAAGGACGCAATCAAGCCTACGCAAAACAACCATCGGCAACATAACCAACCTATATTGCGGTGGGCGATATGGGCCTCGGAGACGGTTCGCGATTTCCCAGATGTCGGACTTAAGCTCGTTGTGAAGTTGGACGTTCATCCGGTGAGGACCCTCGATTGATCAGAGAAGCGACAAAGTTAGTAGTTCCGCACTCTCGACTCGAGGCGAATTCGAGCATGTCTGGCGTTGCGATGAGTTATTTTGGATTACGTCCTGTGGCAAGCTTGGGATCTTGGCAGAAAGCAGGGTTGATCTCACTTAGCTTGGGCTTCTAGAAGCCCGCGTTGCTCAATCATTGTCTGGTACGTTGTCGTCGGCGGAGCTTCCGGAACTTACAATCGCCTGCCTTGGTTGAGGGAGAAGGATTTGAACAGGCCTACCCCAAACGCGCTGTTCGGCCAACGAAATCGACGATGATCGCGAGTGAGATGGTACAAAGGATTTGGAGAAAAATGCATTCTCCAGACCTTTCCCAGGGGCCAAACGAACGCGTTTCTGGAGTCTCCGTTGCGAGAAATCGGGCAAAAAACGGCGGGATTTTCTGGGATCACCCAAGCCGGAAGGCAAGTTTCCGCGCGGTACGATGGCGGAGAGAGTGGGATTCGAACCCACGGTACAGTTTCCCGCACACACGCTTTCCAAGCGTGCGCCTTAAGCCACTCGGCCATCTCTCCGGATGCCCTCTCTTGAATGCCTGAGCGGGTTTTTGCAAGCGGGTGGCGAGGGCTCCGACGGAAATTTAGGTCAAACCACTGAGATTACGTCATATTTAACGAGCACCGAGCAAGCCTGCCAAAGCGCCCCCACCCTGACCCTCCCCCGCGCGCGGGGGAGGGAACACAACTGTCGTGAACCCGAATCCTCGACCCCGCGACGACTGATGTGAGCGGCAACGCCGGCCAACCAAGGGGATGATATGGGCACGCATCAAACAAAAACATTCGCCATCGCAACTGCGATCGCCCTGCTCGCCGCGGCGCCTGCACACGCGCAGACCTGCACGCGCCAGGGCAATGACGTCACCTGCGACGACGGCAAGCGCGGCATCTTCACCGGCGACGCCATCATCTGGGCCGACGGCACGCGCGCCAACCTCGCCTCGCAACATCCGAGCGTCGTGATCGGCAACAAGTCGTCGGTGATCGTCGGCCAGGGCGTGATGGTCGGCAGTCCCAGTGGCAAGGGCGTGGTGCCGATGGAGAATCCGAGCGCGCAGTCGCGCTGCCCGGTGCTGGATGGCGTGGCGTATTGTTATTGAGGGTTCGGTCTTATCCCTCCCCCCGCGAAGTCGGCACCCTCCCCACACTCGCCTCGCTCGCGGGGGAGGGATAAGAAGGACCGATGTCGGGAGTGCGCGGCTCGCTTTCCTTAGTGATACCGTGCGTTCGAATTCGCCGTGCGCAGCGGCCACAGCGACGGCGGGCTCGCGGGAAGCGGCTCGCTTGCGGCGCGCGCGAACTGGCAATCGCCGAGCGCGTCGGTGAACTCGGCGAACCAGTCCTGGATGGTGTGCCGGCGCAACTTCACCATCATCGCCTCGTAGCGCAGCTGCCGCTCGGTCAGCGGCATCGACAGCGCGGTGGCGATGCTGCGCGCCATGCCGTCGATGTCGTGTGGATTGACCAGTAGCGCGGCGTCGAGCTCGTTGGCGGCGCCGGCGAATTTCGACAGCACCAGCACACCCGGATCGGCCGGGTTTTGCGCGGCGACATATTCCTTGGCGACCAGGTTCATGCCGTCATGCAGCGGTGTCACCACGCCGACCTGCGCGGTACGATAGAGCCCGGCCAGCACCTGCTGGCTGAATCCCTTGTTGAGCCAGCGGATCGGCGTCCAGTCGGCCTCGCCATGGCGGCCGTTGACGTCGGTGACCAGCCGCGCCACGTCGGCCTGCAGCTTGCCATAGGCCTCAATGGTGCCGCGCGAAGGCGTTGCGATCTGCAGCAGCGACACGGTGCGCTGAAGCTGCGGACGCTCGGTCCACAGCCGGTCGAACGCCCTGATGCGGTTGACCAGGCCCTTGGAATAATCGAGCCGGTCGACGCCGATCGCAAGCTTCTCGCCGTTGAGGCTGCGCCTTAAGCGCGACACATCGGGATGCGTGATCGATTTGGCGGCATAGGCGGCGAACTTGTCGGCGTCGATGCCGATCGGAAACACGGCAAGCCGCGTGCGGCCATGCTGCGAGATGGCGACGTCGCCGGCGACCGGCAGCGCCAGCGCGTTCTTCACATAGGCGATGAAGTTGTTGCAATCGTCATCGGTCTGGAAGCCGATCAGATCGTAGGCCAGCATCGCTTCGACCAGCTCGCGATGATGCGGCACGCCCTCGATGACGGAGGCTGCCGGCCACGGCGTGTGGAGGAAGAAGCCGATCGGCTCGCTCACGCCGAGGTCGCGCAGCTCCGCGCCGAGCGACAGGAAATGATAGTCCTGCACCCAGAACGCGGTTTCGGGTTTCTTGAAGCGCAGCAGCGCGCGCGCCATGAAAGCGTTGACCTCGCGATAGCTGAGATAGTCGCCCTGCGTGACGCGGATCAGATCGCTGCGCGAATGCAGCGCCGGCCACAGCGCCGAATTGGCGAAGCCTTCGTAATAGCCGCCGTAATGCGCGGCCGGCAGGTCGAGCATCGCGAGCGCGCCCTGGCCGAGCGCCTCGATCTGGGCCAGCGGCTCCTTCTGCAGGCCGTCGCGCACCCGGCCGGACGAACCGACCCAGATCGCGCCGGAATTCTCCACGACAGGCAGCAGCGCGGCCGCCAACCCGCCGGTCATCGGCTCATTGGGCTTGCCACGCGATACACGATTGGAAACGACGACGAGGTTCACAGGTCCCCTCCTGTAGTGCGGCTGTTTAACTGCCGTTCATCATTATGGTTCCTGACGCCTCAATCCGTGCCCGGTTCGGACCCTTCACATCGGCGCCATTTCCGGGAGATTTTCGATCAATTGAAACGGAAATCGGACTTTTGCGGTGGAACCCGGGTTCCCCGTCCAAAAGAATTCATCTGATGCGCGAAAGGCACGCGCGGCGCTGAAAAACCGCGCGCGTGACATAAAGAGAGCGTGAGGATCGGAAAGCGGACGCCGGCGCGTCACGCTTTGGCCGGCTTGGTCATTTGAGCAGGCGCGCGAGGAACTCGCGCACGTCGTTCGGCGCATCGAAATGACCGTCGACGCCGCGCGCGCGGCGGCCGACCGAGAACGCCACGCCGTCGAAATCGGGCATGATCGCGAACACGGTTTCGTCGGTGACGTCGTCGCCGATGAACAGCGGCTTGCGTCCTTTGAATGGCGCATGCGTCATCAGTTCGCGCACGCCGGTCGCCTTGGTGAAACCGGAATGCTTGATCTCGCAAACGCATTTGCCGGGCAGCACCTCGATCGGCGCATTCGGCAAATCGGCGCGGATCAGCGACACCGCTTCATAGATCGCCTTCTCCGCATGCGGTGCGAGCCGATAGTGCAGCGCCAGCGAATAGCCCTTGTCCTCGAGCAGGATTCCGGGACTGAGCGCCGCGATGGCGGCAAGCCGCCTCTTCAATTCCTTGTCCATCGGCGGCGCGTGAGTGGCGACCGCCTGGCCGTCCGTCGACAGCCGCATCTCGGCGCCATGGCCGCCGACCGCGGGAAACTCTTCCGGCGCGAAGATCAAATCGATGTCGTTGAGCGAGCGCCCGCTGACCAGCGCCAGCGCGCCGGATGTCCGCTTGAGCAAGCCGTTCAGGGTCTCGCGCAGGCCGGGCGGCACCCAGACCTCGCGCGGCGTCGGCATCAGGTCGAGCAAGGTGCCGTCGATGTCGAGCAGGATCGCGGTCCCGTTCAAGTGAGGCACCAACAGATGCGGCACCGGAACGGCATCCGGCTTCTCCTGCAACGGCGTCAGATCCTCCGGCGATACATCGTCCAACGGCATTTCGGCCAAGTCCTGGTTCATCTCATCCTACTCCACAAAAGCCAGCGGGGCCGCGACCGATTCGAGCGATTTGCGCTCGGCGGCCACCGCATAGCGCCAGCCGACAGCGGCTGCGACAATCATCAGCACCGCGCCCAAGAGGTAACCCGCGAACACGCTGCCGCGCGATCCCGTATCAATGAGAACACCGAACAGCGCCGGCCCGATCACGCCGCCGATCCCGGTGCCGATGGCATAAAACAGCGCGATCGCAAGCGCGCGCACCTCCAGCGGAAAGTTTTCACTGACGGTGAGATACGCCGCGCTCGCGGCCGGCGAGGCAAAGAAGAAGATCACCATCCAGGCGATGGTCTGGGTTTGCGCGCTGAGCACGCCGATCGAGAACAGATAGCCCGAGATCGCGAGCAGCACGCCGGAGACGCCATAGGTGAAGGCGATCATGATGCGGCGGCCGAGCGTATCGAACAGGCGGCCGAGCAAGAGCGGCCCGAGGAAATTGCCGGCGGCGAAAGGCAGGATGTACCAGCCGACCTTGTCGGCGGGTATCCGATAGAAGTCGGTCAGAACCAGCGCGAAGGTGAAGAAGATCGCGTTGTAGAAGAACGCCTGCGCCACCATCAGCGTCAGTCCCACCAGCGAACGCTGGCGATAGGTGGAAAACAGCGTGCGCGCGACCTCGGCAAGCGGGGTGTGGTCGCGCATCCTGATTTTGATCCTGGTGAAGGCGCCCGCGCGCGCACCTTGCGCGTGGCCGGTCACCGAGCGTTCGACGTCGTCGACGATGGCGTGCGCTTGATCCGGGTAGCCGTGGATCATCAGCCAGCGCGGGCTTTCCGGAATCCACATCCGCATCACGAACACGATCAGGCCGAGGACCGCGCCGGTGAAATAAGCGAGCCGCCAGCCGAGATCGGGGCCGGCAGCAGCCGGATCGAGCAGCACGATCGCGGCGATTGCGCCGAGCGCGGCGCCGATCCAGAAGCTGCCGTTGATGACGAGGTCGGTCCAGCCGCGGTAGCGCGCCGGCACCAGCTCCTGGATGGTGGAGTTGATCGCGGTGTATTCGCCGCCGATGCCCGCACCCGTAAGGAAACGGAACAACGCGTAGCTCGCGACGCTCCATGACAGCGCGGTCGCAGCGGTCGCTGTGAGATAAACCGCGAGTGTGATGAAGAACAGTTTCTTGCGGCCGATGCGGTCGGTGAGCCAGCCGAAGCCGATCGCACCGAACACCGCGCCGGCAAGATAGAGAGAGTTGGCGAGGCCGACGTCGAAATTGGAGAAGTGCATGGTCGGGCTTGCCTTCAACGCGCCCGACAGCGCGCCGGCCAAGGTCACCTCGAGGCCGTCGAGGATCCAGGTGATGCCGAGCGCGAGCACGACGCGGGTGTGAAAGCCGCTCCAGGTCAGCGCATCGAGCCGCGACGGGATCGCAGTCTCGATCACGCGATCGTCACGCGGCGGCGCGCTCGCATCCGGTGCGTCATCGGGTAAGACGTGAGTCTCCTGCAAAGCCATTGGTTGAACCAATGCAAAATGCCCCGGAACGGTGCGCCCCGAGGTTCATCAAGCGCGAATGCGGCAAAGCCTGGCCTGCCACGCCGGGATAACGTCCCGGCAATGCTGCGGTTCCGGCGACGGCTTGGGAACGGTGCGGACGCGGCGTCGTTTTCTCGTTGTACGACAAGGAGATGACCATGGCAGCACGGAAGAAGTCGGCTTCACGGCGAACGACATCGCGACGAACGGCGGCACGCAAGAAAACTTCAAAGACATCGGCCCGCAAGACATTGGCGCGCAAGGGGACGAAACGCTGGTCGGCGCGCGTCACCCGCGAGAGCGACGCGCTCGATCTCAAGGGCGGCGTGTTCAAGCAGACCAGCGCCAGGAAGATCGCGTCCTCGCTGAAACGTTCGGCCGAGCGCAGCTCGCGGCGCAAGAGCGGCGCCTATCGCTCGGCGCTGTCGATGCTGACCTTCTATATCAACCGCGCGGGCAAGAATCTGCCGAAGCCGCAACGCACGCGGCTCGAGCGCGCGAAGGTCGAGTTGAAGAAGGAATTCGGGAGGGAGTAAGGAGCGAGCCGGCGCCAAATTCTCCACTGTCGTCCCCGCCTAGCGCGCAATTGCGCGCGGGGAGCGGGACCCATAACCACAGGGCGTGGTTTGGCGAAGGCCGAACTCCCAGCGTCCTTTAACAACGGCCTGTGGTTGGGTCCCGGCTCGCGCTCGCAAGCGCTCGCTTGGCCGGAACGACAGCCGAGGATGTGGCGCTAACGAGCGCTACGCCGCCCGGATATTCCCCATGAAGCGATCGAGCTCGGCGCGCAGCCGCGTGCTTTCGCTGGTGAGCGCCTTGGCCGAGCTCAGCACCTCCGCCGACGCATCGCCGGTCTCGGTGGCGCCGCGATTGACCTGCACGATATTGGTAGCGGCCTCGCGCGTGCCTATCGCCACGCTCTGCACATTGCGCGCGATCTCGCTGGTCGCCGCGCCCTGCTGCTCGACCGCGCTCGCGATCGTCGATGCGATGTTCGAGATTTGCCCGATGGTGGCGCCGATCGCCTTGATCGCGGCAACCGACTCCTGCGTCGCGTCCTGCATGCCCGCGATGTGACTGGAAATGTCCTCGGTCGCCTTTGCGGTCTGGCTGGCCAGCGATTTCACCTCGGCCGCGACCACCGCAAAGCCGCGGCCGGCATCGCCCGCGCGCGCCGCTTCGATCGTGGCGTTCAGCGCCAGCAGATTGGTCTGCTCGGCGATCGCATTGATCAGCTTGACGACGTCGCCGATCTCCTGCGCCGCGCGCGACAATTTGCCGATGCGTCCATCGGTCGCCTGCGCCTGCTGCACCGCGGCCTCCGCAATGCGGTTGGACTCGCGCACCTGCCGGCCGATCTCGCCGATCGAGGCCGACAATTGCTCGGTGGCCGAGGCCACCGACTGGATGTTGGTGGAAGCTTCCTCGGAGGCGCCGGCGACATAGCTCGACAGGCCCTGCGTCGTCTCCGCCGTGCGCGTCAGCGTGCCGGCCGCCTGCTCCAGTTGTCCGGCCGAGGCCGAGACGTTGGAGACGATCGAACCGACTGCGGTTTCGAAATCGTCGGCAAAGCGAATGAGCTCGGCGCGCCGTGCGGCGCCCGCCGCCTTGTTCTGCGCGTCATGCGCCGCGGCATCGCGCTCGGCCTTGCCGATCGCCTGCAGCTTGAACTCCTCCACGGCACCGGCCATCTCGCCGAGCTCGTCCTTGCGGCCGAGACCGGGCAGCACCACGTCGAACTTGCCGTTCGCGAGCTCGCGCATGGCGCGGCACATCGCGGTCATCGGCGCGGAAATGCCGCGGCCGAGCACCAGCGCCAGCGCCGCGCCGAGCAAGGTGCCGCAGATCGCGAGCATGATGATGAGATGCTCGGTCTCGCCGATGGCGGCATTGGACTGCCGCTCCAGCCGCTGCTGATCCTCCAGCAGATCCGCCTTCATCGCGCTTGCACCCTTGACGATGGCGTCCGCGGAATTGGTCATCTCGGCGACCAGCTGATCGACTTTCCTGGTGTTCTCGATCAGCTTGCCCAGCGTCAGGCCGTATTCGGTCAGCAGATCGGACGCCTCCTTCAGGCCGGCCACGATCCGTTCGTTCTTCGAGTTGACCGCGCCGAGCGAGTTCTCGACGAATTTGAGGCGCGCCATGGCGCCGGTGGCTATCGCCTGGTCGGCATTGATGACGAAGGTGTTGGCGAGCGCCGAGGCCGCCTGGAATTGGTCGTTGACTTTCTTGGTGCCGAACTGGACCGCCTGCAGTTCCGCATCGTCGGCATTGCTGGGGAGATCATCGAGCTTGTAGCGCAGCATGTTGGCGTCGCGCGACAGCTTGTTCTGAACCAGCAGCGCGCTCTCGCTCTTGACCTGGACGATCTCGGCAAAAATCCTGGCGAAATTCTGGAATTCCCTGGAGAGGCGCGTGACCTGGTCGAGCCGCGCCGGATCGCCGGTGCCCCGCATCGCCGCCTCGATGGCGTCCTTGAGGCGCGCCTCGGCGGCCTGCGCCGCCTTGGCGTCGTCGTCCTTGGCCGTGACGACGTAATAGCGCGCGAGTCCGCGATAGGCGATCAGCTCGCGGTCGATGTTGCGGGCAAGGTCGGCCTCCGAAACGCTGGTGCGCCAGGAGGCGACCGCGGAGGATACCTTCTCGAAGCCGAGATAGGCGGTGTAAAGGCTCACCGCCGAGATCGCGAGCACGAGGCCGAAGCCGAGGATGATCTTGGCACGGAAGCGTAAGGTCGGAAGCCCCCGTGTCAGCGACTGCTTCGACATTCCGAACCCCCATATCCCCAAAGCCCGCGGAGCCGGGAACGGATCCCCGGCGCGTTTGCCGAAAACTAGGGCAGAATGGATAAGGGCCGGTAAATTTGTCGCGGCCTGCGACCTCAGCATGAAGGCTGGATGACGGCGACCGGCAGGCGCCGGGGGATGCAGAAACACTGCACGCCGCCACTCATTCCCGCGATGCCGCTACCAAATTCCCAGTTGCAAAGTTCCCGCCCCCTGTCTCTAATCGGCCCAATTCAAAAATCATCTCGGGAGGGTAAGCGCGTGTCTACCGTCAAACTCACAGTGAACGGCAGGGCGGTGTCGGTCGACGTCGAAGACCGTACGCTGCTCGTGCATCTCCTGCGCGACAACCTCAACCTGACCGGAACCCATATCGGCTGCGACACCAGCCAGTGCGGCGCCTGCGTCGTCCATATCGACGGCCGCGCGGTGAAATCCTGCACGGTGCTGGCCGGACAGGCTGCGGGTTCCAGCGTCACCACCATCGAAGGCATCGCCAAGGGCGACGAGCTGCATCCGATGCAGGCCGCGTTCCGCGACAATCACGGCCTGCAGTGCGGCTATTGCACGCCGGGCATGATCATGTCCTCGATCGACATCGTGAACCGTCACGGCAGCAAGCTCGACGAGGCCACGCTGCGCGAGGAGCTCGAAGGCAACATCTGCCGCTGCACCGGCTATCACAACATCGTCAAGGCCGTGCTCGATGCGGCCGGCCGCATGAAGGTCGCGCAGGCCGCCGAATAGGCACGCGAAGACGTTCGATCGCTCACATCAGATCGCCGCCCTTCGATGGAAGTAGCGGCCCAACAAACTCCGATAGGGAGATAGAGACATGGGTGTTGAAGGCATTGGCGCCAGCGTGGTGCGCAAGGAAGACAAGCGTTTCATCACAGGCAAGGGCCGTTACGTCGACGATATCAAGCTGGTCGGCATGACCTTTGCTCATTTCATCCGCAGCCCGCACGCCCATGCCAAGGTCAAGAGCATCGATTCCTCCGAGGCGATGAAGATGCCCGGCGTGGTCGCGGTCCTGACCGGCAAGGAGCTGGTCGACGACAAGGTCGGCAATTTGATCTGCGGCTGGGCCATCACGTCTAAAGACGGCACTGGCATGAAGATGGGCGCCTGGCCCGCGATGGCGCCGGAGACCGTGCGCTTCGTCGGACAGGCGGTCGCGGTGGTGATCGCCGACACGAAGAACCTCGCCAAGGACGCGGCGGAAGCCGTCGTCGTCAATTATGAAGAGCTGCCGTCGGCTCCGGACATCAAGTCTGCGATCAAGCCGGGCGCGCCGCAGCTGCATCCGGAAGCGGCGGGCAACGTGATCTACGACTGGACCATCGGCGACGAGTCCGCCACCGATGCGGCGTTCAAATCGGCCGCCAATGTCGTCTCGCTCGACATCACCAACAACCGCCTGGTGCCGAACGCGATGGAGCCGCGCGCGGCCATCGCGGATTACGACACCGCGGAGGAGCACTACACGCTCTATACGACCTCGCAGAACCCGCATGTCGCACGTCTCGTGCTGTCGGCGTTCTACAACATCGCGCCCGAGCACAAGCTGCGCGTGATCGCCCCCGACGTCGGCGGCGGCTTCGGCTCCAAGATCTTCATCTACCCCGAGGAGATGGTGGCGCTGTGGGCCTCCAAGAAGGTCGGACGGCCGGTGAAATGGACCGGCGACCGCACCGAAGCGTTTCTGACCGACGCGCACGGCCGCGATCACCTCACCAAGGCCGAAATGGCGTTCGACAAGGACAACAAGGTCACCGCCCTACGCGTCAAAACCTACGCCAACCTCGGCGCCTACATGTCGTTGTTCTCGTCCTCGGTGCCGACCTACCTCTATGCGACGCTGCTGTCGGGCCAATACAACATCCCCAACATCTTCGCCGAGGTGATCACCGTCTATACCAACACCACGCCGGTCGACGCCTATCGCGGCGCGGGCCGCCCCGAAGCCAGCTTCGTGGTGGAACGTTTGATGGAAACCGCGGCGCGGCAGTTGAAGGTCGATCCGGCCGAACTGCGCCGCAAGAACTTCATCACCAGCTTCCCGCATCAAACCCCGGTCATCATGGCCTATGATGCCGGCGACTTCGGCGCTTCGCTCGATGCGGCGATGAAGGCGATCGACTACGCCGGCTTTGCAGGCCGCAAGGAGAAGGCCAAGAAGGAAGGCAAGCTGCGCGGTCTCGGCGTCTCCTGTTACATCGAGGCCTGCGGCATCGCGCCGTCGAAAGCGGTCGGCAGCTTAGGGGCCGGCGTCGGCCTGTGGGAGTCCGCGGAAATCCGCGTCAATCCGGTCGGCACCATCGAGGTCCTCACGGGCTCGCACAGTCACGGCCAGGGCCACGAGACGACGTTCTGCCAGCTGATCGCCGAGCGCCTCGGCGTTCCCATCAGCCAGGTTTCGATCGTCCATGGCGACACCGACAAGGTGCAGTTCGGCATGGGTACCTACGGCTCGCGCTCGATCGCGGTCGGCGGCACCGCCATCATCAAGGCGATGGAAAAGGTCGAAGCCAAGGCCAAGAAGATCGCAGCCCACGCACTCGAAGCGTCGGAAGGCGACATCGTCATCGAGAACGGCGAGTTCAAGGTCACCGGCACCGACAAGTCGATCGCGCTGCCGATGGTCGCGCTCGCCGCCTACACCGCTCACAACCTGCCTGACGGCATGGAGCCGGGCCTGAAGGAGACCGCCTTCTACGATCCCACCAACTTCACCTTCCCCGCGGGCACCTACATCTGCGAGGTCGAGGTCGATTCCGGCACCGGCAAGACCAGCTTCGTCAACTTCGTCGCCGCCGACGATTTCGGGCGGCTGATCAACCCGATGATCGTCGAGGGCCAGGTCCATGGCGGGCTCGTGCAGGGCATCGGCCAGGCGCTGCTGGAAGGCACCGTCTATGACGGCAACGGCCAGCTCGTGACCGCGTCCTACATGGACTACGCCATGCCGCGCGCCGACGACGTGCCATCGTTCAAGCTGAGCCACACCACGACGCTGTGTCCGAGCAATCCGCTCGGCGTCAAGGGCTGCGGCGAGGCCGGCGCGATCGGCGCCTCCGCTGCCGTGATCAATGCGATCACGGATGCGATCGGCAACAACAAGGTGGAAATGCCGGCGACGCCCGACCGCGTCTGGCATGCGATCCACGGTTAACAGGGAGAGGACAGATGTATTCCACCACCTATCACCGAGCCTCTTCCGTCGATGAAGCGGCCAGCCTGTTCGGCAAAGGCGAGGAAGCCAAATATCTCGCCGGCGGCCAGACCCTGCTGCCCGTGATGCGGCAGCGGCTCGCCGCCCCCTCCGACGTCATCGATCTCTCGAAGATCAAGGACATGATCGGAATCATCCCGACCAACAACGGGATCGAGATCAAGGGGGCCACCACGCATTACGACGTGGCGCAGAGCAATGACGTCAAGAAGGCGATCCCGGGTCTTGCCTATCTTGCCTCCGTGATCGGCGATCCCGCGGTGCGCTATAAGGGCACCATCGGCGGCTCGCTCGCCAACAACGATCCCGCCGCGGACTATCCGGCCGCAGTGCTGGCGCTGAACGCGACCGTCAAGACCAACAAGCGCACGATCCCTGCGGATGAGTTCTTCAAGGGCCTGTTCACGACGGCGCTGCAGGACGGCGAGATCATCACCGCGGTCTCGTTCCCGGTGGTGGCGAAGTCGGGCTACGCCAAGTTCCGCAACCCGGCGTCGCGCTTCGCATTGACCGCCGTGTTCGTCGCGAAGTCGCCGGGCGGCGACGTCAGAGTCGCTGCGACCGGTGCCTCGCAGAACGGCGTGATGCGCGTATCCGCAATCGAGTCCGCGCTGAAGGCGAACTGGTCGGCCGGCGCGCTCGACAACGTCAAGGTTCCGGTCGACGGCATGCTCAGCGACATCCACGGCACTGCCGACTACCGCGCCAACCTGGTCCGGGTGATGGCGCAACGCGCGGTATCCGCTGCGGGCTAAGCAGGATGAGCTGGAGCAGCGTTCGAGGTTCACCTCTCCCATAGGGAGAGGTCAACGGAGCAAGCGACACGGATCTTGCTCCAGCGTCTAGACGCAAACTTTGAGCGAGCGGCGCGCACCCAATGCGCGCCGCTTCGCTTTTGCGGCACAAATGCCACTTGCCACTGTCGCCTTGCGGCGAGACACTTTCGTCAAGGAAACGCTCAGGGCATAAACCCATGCTGGACAAACCCGCGCCTCACACCTCCACGCGCGCCACCGGACCGCTGGCCGGATATCGCATCGTCGAATTCGCCGGCATCGGCCCCGGCCCTTTCGCCTGCATGATGCTGGCCGACATGGGCGCTGAAGTCGTTACGCTCGACCGCGTCGGCGCCAAGAAGAACATGAAGGGTGTCGCGGTGCGCGGCCGCAAGGTCGTCGAGCTCGATCTGAAGGACAAGGCCGCGATTGCGCAGGTGCTCGACCTGCTCGCCGGCGCCGATGCGCTGATCGAGGGTTTTCGTCCCGGCGTGATGGAGCGGCTCGGACTCGGGCCCGACGTCGTTCTGGCGCGCAACCCGAAGCTGGTCTATGGCCGCATGACCGGCTGGGGCCAGGAAGGCCCGCTGGCGAACGCCGCCGGCCACGACATCAACTACATCGCGATCACGGGCGCGCTGGCCTCGATCGGACCCAAGGAGAAGCCGGTGCCGCCGCTCAATCTCGTCGGCGACTTCGGCGGCGGCGCGCTCTATGTCGTGGTCGGCGTGCTCGCGGCGCTGCTGGAGGCGTCGAAGTCCGGCAAGGGACAGGTGGTCGATGCCGCCATGTGCGACGGCGCGGCGTCGCTGATGTCGATGTTCTTCGACATGACGGCGTCGGGCCGCTGGGTCGAGGGCCGCGAGAACAACTTCATCGACGGCGGGGCACATTTCTACGGCGTCTACGAGTGTTCGTGCGGCCATTTCATCTCGGTCGGATCGATCGAGCCGCAATTCTACGCCCTGCTGCGCAAGCACGCCGTGCTGACGGATGCCGATTTCGACGCGCAGATGGATCGCAAGGCCTGGCCGGCGTTGCGCGAAAAGCTTGCGGCGGTGTTCAAGACCAAGACGCGCGAGGATTGGTGCAAGGTCATGGAAGGCACCGACATCTGCTTTGCACCGATCCTCAGCATGGCGGAGGCACCGAAACATCCACACAATGCCGCGCGAAAAGTGTTCATCGAACGCCATGGCGTGACCCAGCCCGCGCCCGCCCCGCGCTTCTCGCGCACGCCGTCGGCCGCCCGCGATCCGGCGGCGGCGGAGATCGGCGAGTTGGTGGGTGAGTGGAAAGCAGGACGCTAACGCTTGCTCGGTCTCATCCCTCCCCCGCGAAGCGTGGGGAGGGTGGCGCGTGTGAGCGAAGCGAACAAGCGCCGGGTGGGGGTAACACACGCTCGCTCTTTGCTGGGCGAAGGCCCCCACCCCGACCTTCGCTTCGCTCAGCATAGCCGAAGCTCCGCTTCGGCGTTCTTAGCGCTAAGGACGGCCGCCGGAGGCGGCCTACGCCTCCCCGCACTCGCTTCGCTCGCGGGGGAGGGATAAGAGCTACGCGTGCTCCACCTTCAGCACACCCCTGCGGATCTGATCTTCCTCGATCGATTCGAACAGCGCCTTGAAATTGCCCTCGCCGAATCCGTCGTCGCCCTTGCGCTGGATGAACTCGAAGAAGATCGGACCGATCGCATTCGCGGAGAAGATCTGCAGCAGCACCTTGGTGTGGCCGCCGTCGACCACGCCCTTGCCGTCGATCAGGATGCCGTTCTTTTGCAACCGCGCGATATCCTCGTCGTGGCCCGGCAGCCGCGCGTCGATCTTCTCGAAATAGGTGTCGGGCGGCGCCGGCATGAACAGCAGGCCGCTGGCACGCAGGCCCTCGATGGTGCGATGGATGTCGCGCGCGCCGCAGGCGATGTGCTGGATGCCCTCGCCGCGATAAAGGTTGAGATATTCCTCGATCTGCCCGGAGGCGCCGGCGTCCTCGTTGATGGGAATCCTGATCTTGCCGTCGGGGCTGGTCAGCGCGCGCGAGAACAGACCGGAGGCGCGGCCCTCGATGTCGAAGAAGCGGATCTGGCGGAAGTTGAAAAGCTTCTCGTAGAAGCCGGTCCAGACATCCATGCGGCCACGATGCACATTGTGGGTGAGATGATCGATGTAGTAGAGCCCGGCACCGGCGGGCCGCGGATCGCGCGCGCCCAACCATTCGAACTCGGCGTCGTAGGCCGAACCCTTGGCACCGTAACGGTCGACGAAATAAAGCAGACTGCCGCCGATGCCCTTGATCGCGGGAACATCGAGCGTCTTCTGCGCAGGCGACATATCCGCGGGCTCCGCGCCGAGCGCGACCGCGCGCTCATAGGCGCGCTGTGCATCGACCACGCGGAACGCCATCGACGGCGCGCACGGCCCATGCGCGGCGACAAAGTTGAAGCCGTGGCTGCCGGGCTCTTCGTTGACGAGATAATTGATGTCGCCCTGGCGGTAGACCGTGATCTTCTTGGTCCTGTGGCGCGCGACCGGCATATATCCCATCAGCTTGAACAGCGCGTGCAGTTGCGCGGGCTTCGGATGGGCATATTCAACGAACTCGAAGCCGTCGGTGCCCATCGGGTTGTCGGCGCTGATGGTGGCGGGCGGCGCGTCGTGCGGAAACGGACCCATGGCAGAAATCTCCCTCGATTGTTGCCGGCAGTTTCCGCCGAATCCGGCGCAAAGGGCGTGCAAATCGGGCTGCCATCGGCTAGGATCATGCACGATTTATGCATGATATGGACGTTTGACGCATGATCCCGGTAGACGCCTTCGACCTCAAGATGCTGGCCGCCCTGCAGGACGACGGCCGGCTGACCAACCAGCAACTGGCCGATCGGGTCGGGCTGTCGGCCTCGCAATGCTCGCGGCGGCGGATGCGGCTGGAGGAGGAGAAGGTGATATCAGGCTATCACGCCGATCTCTCCGGCGAAGCGCTCGGCTTCAACCTGATCGCCTTCATCCACATCACGCTCGCGACCCACTCGCCCGACAACGCGAAGAAATTCCGCGCGCTGGTCGGGCGCGTCGACGAAATCCAGGAAGCCTATTCGCTGACCGGCGACGCCGACTATGTGCTCAAAGCCGTGCTGCGCGATTTGAAGGGGCTGTCCGATCTCGTCAACAATGTGCTGATGCCGCACCAGAGCGTCGCCCATGTGCGCTCCTCGATCGTGCTGGACCGGCTGAAGGAGAGCACCAAGCTGCCGTTGCGGGCGCGTGCTCCCTCTTAACCTCTCCCCGTTCTTACGGGGAGAGGTCGACGCGAAGCGTCGGGTGAGGGGCGACATCCGCGAGCCAGGACACTGAAAGAAGCCCCTCACCCCAGCCCTCTCCCCGTAAGAACGGGGAGAGGGAGAAGAAGCGAGTTAGTGGCGCAAATCGAGGGAAATTCGCCATTCGCTTTCGCGATAGCCTTTGCGATGATCGCATCGCGAGAGGATTACGATCATGGCGCTGCAGCTGCGACCGAACTGCGAATATTGCGACAAGGACTTGCCGCCGAAGGCCGCGGACGCGCGCATCTGCTCCTATGAATGCACCTTCTGCGCCGATTGCGTCGAGACCAAACTGTCGAACGTCTGCCCGAATTGCGGTGGCGGCTTCGCGCCGCGGCCGATCCGGCCTTCGAAGGAATGGCGGCCGGGCGTGTGTGTGGCGAAGCAAGCGCCATCGGACAAGCGCGTGCATCTGAAGTACAGCCGTGAGGATGTCGCGAAGCATTGCGCGCGGGTGAAGGATGTGAGGCCGGAGCAGCGGTGATGCCTTCGTAGGGTGGGTTAGGCGCACAGCGCCGTAACCCACCTCTTCTGCTGCCGTGGAAATAGAAGCGGTGGGTTACGCTTCGCTAACCCACCCTACGATTCCTCGCAATGACGATGCTGCTACTCCGCCGCCAAAATCGTCCCCTCGACCTCGCCGAAGCCGACACGGTAGCCGTCGCCCTGGCACCAACCGCGCATCACCAGCGAGTCGCCGTCTTCCAGGAATGTGCGCTTCACCCCGCCGTCGAGCTCGACCGGCTCGCTGCCGTTCCAACTGATCTCCAGCAGACTGCCGCGCTGATGCTTGTCAGGTCCGGAGATGGTGCCGCTGCCGAGGAGATCACCGACATTCATGGCGCAGCCGCTCGACGCATGATGCACCAGTTGCTGCACCGAGGACCAGTACATGTATTTGAAATTGGTACGGCAGATCGACTGGGCTGCGTTCATCGGCGACGCGCGCAAGGACACGTCCAGCTCCATGTCGTAATTGTTCGGCTGCGCCTGGCGCAAATACGGCAGCGGCTCGGGGGCTTGCGCCGGCCCGTGGAGGCGGAACGGCTCCAGCGCCTCGCGCGTCACCACCCACGGGCTGATCGAGGTCGCGAACGCCTTGGCCTGGAACGGACCGAGCGGCACATATTCCCACTGCTGGATGTCGCGCGCGCTCCAGTCGTTGAGGATCACGAAGCCGAAGATCATCGCCTCGGCCTGCTGCTCGCTGAGCATCTCGCCCATCGGCGACGCCTGGCCCACCACCACGCCCATCTCCAGCTCGAAGTCCAGCCGTTTGCAAGGACCGAAGCTCGGCACCTCGGCACTCGGCGGCTTCAGCTGCCCGCGCGGCCGCTTCACTTTGGTGCCGGACACCACGACGGTGGAGGCGCGGCCGTTATAGCCGATCGGCATGTGCAGCCAGTTCGGCTGCAGCGCGTTGTCCTTGCCGCGGAACATCACGCCGACATTGGTGGCATGCTCCTTCGAGGAATAGAAATCGGTGTAGCCGGCCACTTGTATCGGTATGTGCAGCTTGACGTCGCGCATCGGTACCAGCGCGAGCTTGCGAAGTTCTTCGTTGTCGCGGAGCTCCGGATGATCGTGGCGCAACAGCTCGCTGATCCTTGCGCGCGTCTTCGTCCACATCTTCGGTCCGAGCGCCATGAAGGCGTTGAGCGACGGCTGCGAGAACACGCCGATCTCGCCAAAGGCGAAACGGCCGTCCTGCTCGAGCTCCCAGAGATCGAGCACGAAATCGCCGATTGCCACGCCAATGCGCGGCGCAAACCCGCGCGCGGAAAACACGCCGTAAGGCAGATTCTGGATCGGGAAGTCGGATGAGGGATCGACGGGAATGAAGGAACGGAGTTTGGGGTCGTTGGGATGGGGCACGATGTGGTCCTGCTTGTCTCGGCGAACTTCTCCGCTCGTCATTCCGGGATGCGTGCGGAGCACGCAGGCCCGGAATCCATAACCACCATCGTGAGTATGGATTCCGGGCTCGCCGCTTCGCGGCGCCCCGGAATGACGAGACCTATTTAGGGCTTGTTCGGATCGAACCTCTTCTCGAGGCCCTTCCAGCAATCGGCGTAGTCGTCCTGCAAACTCGCGGAGGTCGCGGCATATTGCGTGACCCGCTGCGGAAAGCGCGTCTCGAACATGAAGGCCAAGGTACCCGTCAGCTTCACCGGCTTCAGCTCGCTGTTCGACGCATGATTGAAGGCGTCGCGATCGGGGCCGTGCGGCAGCATGCAATTGTGCAAGGACGCGCCGCCCGGCGTGAAGCCCACCGGCTTGGCGTCATAGACGCCGTAGATCAGGCCCATGAACTCGCTCATGATGTTCATGTGATACCACGGCGGACGGAAGGTGTTTTCCGCGACCGCCCAGCGCTCCGGGAAGATCACGAAATCGATGTTCGCCGTGCCCGCCGTCTCCGACGGCGAGGTCAGCACGGTGAAGATCGAGGGATCAGGGTGATCGAACGAGATCGCGCCGACCGGCGAGAAGTGCCGCAGGTCGTATTTGTACGGCGCGTAATTGCCGTGCCAGGCGATCACGTCGATCGGCGAATGCGGCAAATCGCATTTGAACAGCGCGCCGCCCCATTTGACATAGAGCTCGGTCGGCGTGTCCTTGTCTTCGTAGCTGGCGACCGGCGTGAGGAAGTCGCGCGCATTGGCAAGGCAATTGGCGCCGATCGGGCCGCGCTCCGGCAAGGTGAAGGCGCCGCCGTAATTCTCGCAGAGATAGCCGCGCGCGGGACCACTGGGAATCTCGACGCGGAACTTGACTCCCCGCGGAATCACCGCGATCTCGCCGGGCTCGATGTCGATGCGGCCGAATTCGGTGACGAAGCGGACGTCGCCCTGCTGCGCGACGAACATCATCTCGCCGTCGGCATTGTAGAAGTGCTGGTCCACCATCGATTTGGTGATGAGAAAGAGGTGCGCGGCCATGCCGCCTTGCGTGTGCACGTCGCCCGCGGTGGTCATGGTGCGCACACCCTGCAGGAAGGTGATCTCCTCCTTCGGGATCGGCGTCGGGTCCCAGCGCAGCTGCGCGATCGGCAGATCATGTTCATGGCACGGCGCCGAGCGCCACAGCCCGGCGTCGACTTTCGCAAAACGCCCGGAATGCTTCACCGAGGGGCGGATGCGATAGAGCCAGGAGCGCTCGTTGCTGCCGCGCGGCGCGGTGAAGGGCGAACCGGAGAGCTGCTCGGCGTAAAGCCCGTAGGCGGCGCGCTGAGGCGAGTTGCGGCCGATCGGCAGCGCGCCGGCCAGCGATTCGGTCTCGAAGCTGTTGCGGAAGCCGGACATGTAGCCCGGTGTGACCTGCGCGGATGCGCGGCTGATGATGTCAGGCGAAGTGTTGATGTTCATCGCTATCCTCCTTGCAGGGCGGCCCACATGTCGCGGTCGCGCTTGTCGGTCCAGATCACGGGATCGTCGATGCCGGATGCCTCGTCGAAGGCGCGCGAGACGTTGAACGGCAGGCAGTGCTCATAAATCGCAAAGCTGGAAAACTTCGGGTCCATCACCTCGCGGGCCGCGGCCATGGTCTCTTTGAGGCTGCGGCCCTTGGCGATGGACGATTCCGCCGCGCCATAGAGCGTGGTGACGAAGTCGCGGGTCATCGCGATCGCGTCACGCGCGGTGGCGAGCCCGTTGAGCGCGTCGCCGCGGCCCGGCGCGATCGCCTTCGGATTGAACGCGCGGATTTCATTCAAGGTCGCCGGCCATTCGCGCAAATGCGCGTCGCCGCAATAGCAGGCCGAGTGATATTCGATCAGGTCGCCGGAGAACATCACCTCGGCGTCGGGCACCCAGGCGACGATGTCTCCCGAGGTGTGGCCGGCGCCAAGCTGCATCAACCGGATTTCGCGCTTGCCTAGATAGATCGACATCTGCCCTTCGAAAGTCAGCGTCGGCCAGGTCAGGCCGGGAATGCTCTGCGCATCCTGGAACAGGCGCGGAAAGCGGCCATATTCGGAATCCCAATCCTGTTGGCCGCGCTCGGCGACGAGACGATAAGTCTCCTGCGAGGCGACGATCGCCTGCGCCTTGTAAGCAGAGGCGCCGAGCACGCGCACGGCGTGATAGTGCGACAGCACGACATATTTGATCGGCTTGTCGGTGACCTTGCGGACGCGCTCGATCACCTTGTTGGCCATCGCAGGCGTTGCCTGCGCGTCGAACACGAGGCAGCCGTCTTGGCCTACGATGACGGCGGTGTTCGGATCGCCCTCGGCGGTGAAGGCATAGAGATCGGTGCCGATTTCGGAGAAGGTGATCTTCTTCTCAGCCGTATCGGTGGTGGACGCAAAACCCTTGGCCATTACTTCATTTCCTGTCGTTTATTGTTGTTGCTGCTGTTGCTGCTGATCGATCACGCGACGTTTCGCCAACGCAATTGCCTCGCGCAAAACATCGATATCGCCGATGTGGTTGGCAAGGATCAGCACCAGCGCGGCGTCGAGATCGGCGCTCTGCTCGTCGTTCAAATCGCGATGCGCTTCGACGACGGCACGGAAGGCGTCGTCGGGCTTGGCAAAATTCGAGGCGGTCGAGAGCGGCATGAAGGAACCTCAGTTCAGGCCGGAGGCGCGAGCGAGCGCGGCGTCGAGCGCTGATAGCGTCGGATGGCGGAAGCGCGCGGCCACGTAGCCGTCGGGACGCAGGAGATAAGCGGTTCCGGGCTCGGCGTCATAGCGGGAACACGCGAGCCCTTCGCAGTCGATCAAGCCGCCCTCGCCGCCGATCCGGATCGCGGCCACGCCGTCGGGCGTATCAACCGCGGCGCCATTGCCAAACTCCAGCAGGGTGAACTGCGTTCCCCCTTTGATAAAAGCCTCGGTCAGGAACACCGGCACACCCTGCGCCGCCGTTGGCGCATCCGGCATCGAGGCGCCCGGCCGCGGCCCGCCCCGCCAGTGATCGACGTCGGCGGTCGACAGCGGCGTGTCGTAGATGGAGGGCACCGACAGCCGTCCGCCATTGACCATTCGCTTGCCGAACTCGGTGTCCTTTGCGAGCGCCAGCACCGCCTTGCGCAGCCGCGCCTCCTGCCGCGTTGCGGGGGCCATGAAATCGGTCGAGCGGGTGGACTCGCGGATGTTCTCGTCTGCTGCAGCGCTGCGCTCGATGTGATAGCTCTCGAGCAGGCTCTCCGGCGACGTCTTGCGCAGGATGCGATCGAGCTTCCACGCCAGATTTTCCGCATCCTCCAGTCCGGAATTGGCGCCGCGTGCGCCGAACGGCGAGACCTGATGCGCGGCATCGCCGGCGAAGACGACACGGCCGTGCAGGAAGCGGTCCATACGGCGGCACTGGAATTTGTAGAGCGAGATCCATTCGAACTCGAACTTGTCGTGGCCGAGCATGCGCGCAATCCGCGGCCGCACGTTTTCGGGCTGCTTCTCGACCACAGCGTCGGCATCCGGACTGAGCTGCAGATCGATGCGCCAGATGTCGTCGGGCTGTTTGTGCAGCAGCGCCGAGCGCCCCGCGTGAAACGGCGGATCGAACCAGAACCAGCGCTCGGTCGGAAACGCCGCGGTCATCTTGACATCGGCGATCAGGAACTGGTCCTCGAACACTTGACCCGCAAATTCCGCGCCGACCATCTGACGTAGCGACGAGCGCGCGCCGTCGCAGGCGATGACGTAAGCCGCATGCAGCGCGTAAGGACCGTCGGGCGTGTCGATCGTCAGCACCACGCGATCGTTGCGCTGCTGTAAGCCGCTGACCTTGTTGCGCCAGCGAAGCGAAATGTCGGGCAGTTCCTCGACACGGTCGACCAGATAGGCCTCGGCATAGAACTGCTGCAGATTGATGAAGGCGGGCCGCTTGTGGCCTGGTTCCGGCAACAGGTTGAACTGATAGAGCTGGGAAGCGCCGTGAAAGATCTTACCGACGCTCCAGACCACGCCCTTGTCGACCATGCGTTGGCCTATGCCGAGCCGATCCCAGAACTCAAGTGAGCGCTTCGAGAAACAGATGGCGCGCGAGCCTTCGCCGATGCGGTCGGCATCGTCGAGCAGCACCACCCTGTGGCCGCGCTGCGCGAGATCGATCGCAAAGGACAGCCCGACAGGTCCAGCGCCGACCACGACCACCGGATGCTCGGCGACACCAGCGCCGGCGCGATCCTGGTCGGGATGCCTGCGATAGCCGAACTGGGTCTTTGCCTGCGCCATGCTCACGCCGGCGGCCTCCACCGTGAATTAGTTTCACTTGCAACTATTCTGGCATCCGGTAGGCTGCCCCGTCAACTCAAATCGGAGCGAGCCTTTGCCCAGAGCGGCGACCATCGAAACTGATACGGTCCGGCCGAATGCCGGCAAGGCTGCGCGGCTCGACCTGTTCGGCTTCGTGCCGTTCCGGCTGAACCGGCTGGCGGCCGAGGTCAGCAACGCGCTGTCGGTCGAATACCAGGCGCGCTACGGGCTCGACATTCCCGAATGGCGGGTGTTGGCGACGCTGGGCTTCCGCAATGATGCCTGCAGCGCGCAATATATTTCCGACTGCACCCGCACCCATAAATCGACCATCAGCCGCGCGGTGACGGCGCTGCTTTCGCGGCAGATTGTCGAGCGGGTCGAGAATGCGGAAGATCGGCGCGAATTCCGGCTGCGGCTGACGCGCAGGGGCCGCGCGCTCTATGAGGACTTGATCCCGCGGCTGTTGCGCAAGGAGCAGGAGATATTGTCCTGCTTGACTGCGGCCGAGCGCAAGGAGTTCGCAGCACTGCTCGGCAAGATCGAGAGGAGCCTGGACCTGGTGCAGACCAGCGCGGAGGCGGACGCCAAGCAGGCGTATTAGCCTCGTCATTGCGAGCGAAGCGAAGCAATCCATGGCGCAGCAAGCTTCGAAATGGATTGCTTCGTCGCTTCGCTCCTCGCAATGACGATCATTGTTTGGCGATGTGCTTCGCAATCACCGGGAAATAATTCTCCCCCGACCCCGCATCAATCGCCTCCCGCAAAATCGTGCCGATCAGCTCCGCGCCACGAAGCTTCAAACCGCCCTCGCGCGCCAGCTCGAGCGCGTAGGACAAATCCTTCAGCGCATATTCGGTCGAGAAGGCGCGCTCCGGAAACACGCCGGGCACGATCGCCTTCAGGCCATGGTTGCGCAGCGCGAAGCTGTCGGCCGAGCCCTTCGACAACGTTTCAAGCAACAGCTTCGGATCGACGCCGGCGGCCTTGGCGACCGCGACCGCTTCCGACAGCGCATTCACCGTCTCGAACAGCACCATGTTGTTGAGGATTTTCGTCACCTGGCCAGCGCCGATATCGCCGCAATGGGTGACGTCGGTGGCAAAGCAGCGGATCAGCGGCTCCACCGCGTCGTAGAGCTCGCGCGGGCCGCCGATCATGACACTGAGCGTGCCGTCCTGCGCCGCTTGCCGGGTGCGCGCGATCGGCGCATCGAGCCACGCCGCACCCTTGGCCTGCAATTGCCTGGCAAAGTCACGGGTCTGGCTCACTGACGACGTGCCGAGATCGACGACGATCTGCCGCTCCCGGATGTTCTTCAGGACGCCGTCGCCCTCGAACACCGCGCGCACATGCTTTGCACTGGGCAGGCACAGGAACACGATCTCGCTCTTTACGACGACATCCGCAACCGAGTTCGCAACCTCGGCACCGTCCGCGTGCAGCCGTTGCAGCGGCTCGGCGGCGACGTCGAATGCGGTCACCCGCGCGCTGCTCTTCTTCACCAGGTTGCGGCAGATCGGCTCGCCCATCACGCCGAGGCCGATGAAGCCGATGCTCTGATACGCCATCCGAGTCGCCTACTTTACAAACGAGCGCGAAGGCACCTTGTGCAGGGCGAAGGCGTCGACCTTGTCGCTGGCGCGCGGATAGATCTCGGCAACGATCGGATCGTGACCGGGAATGAAGCGATCCGGATGGCCGGCAAGCCGCTCCACGGTCTCCCATCCCGTCACCATGTCGCCGACGTTCAGCACGATCGGAAACGGACTGCGCCGATGCAGATTGGCATAGTAATGCGCGGCGTCGGACGCGAGCACCACCGGCCCGCGCTCAGTCGCAACGCGCACCACCTGCAATCCATCGGAATGGCCGCCGACGCGGTGCACGGTCACGTCGGGCGCAATCTCGCCCTCGCCGCCATGGAAGGTGACGCGATCGCCATAGACGTGGCGCACCATCTGCGTGACATGCTCGACCGTGAAGGGATGGCGCAGCAGGCCGTTGCACATGCAGCGGCCGGTCGCATAGGCCATCTCACGATCCTGCAGATGAAAGCGCGCGTTCGGGAAGCGATCGAGATTGCCGGCGTGGTCGTAATGCAGATGGGTGACGATGACGTCCTTGATCTCCTCGGCCTTGACGCCGAAGCCATCGAGCGCATCGACCGGATTGAGCGTGAGCTTGCGGCCGCGCACCTTGGCTTCATCGGCATTGAAGCCGGTGTCGACCAGGATGGTGCGCCCGTGCCCGCGGACCAGCCAGACGAAATAGTCGAGGTCCTGGGCGCTGGTCTCATGCGGATCGGGGGAGAGGAAGTTCATCTGCGGCGTGCGCGCCATGGTCGCGTAGCGAAGCGCGTAGATTTCGTAGGCGTTTCCCATTGTTCTCTCTTGTTTTGCTTGTTGGCCGATGCGGCCCATCCTGACCGACATCAAAAACGCTGTCACGGCGGTGACGCAGAGATTGCATGATGTGAGGGCAAATCACATTAGCGCCGCGGACCGCGCGAGGGAACCAGCGGCATCAACTGGCAGGCCTCGATCCGGGACCGACCGTCTCCCCCGAAAGAAGGATGTCGCCTTGCGCGCAATCGCCGCGATAACCACGACGTACCAAGCGGTTGACGCCCGCGGGGCGCGGTTTGATAATGCCCCTTGCGTAGAGTAATGTCGCCGGGGCGCAAGCTGGAGTCGGCGCCTTTTTCGCTGGACCCCTGACTGATGAAGACTAGCCTCGCCCTGCTGCTGTCGCTGATTTTCTCGGTCGCCTGGACCGTCCCCTCGTCCGCCGCGGGTGACCGTTTCGCGCTCGTGATCGGCAACGCCAAATATCCGGACGCAGATACCCCCCTGAAGGAGCCGCTCAACGACGCCCGCCAAGTCGCCGACGAGCTGAAACGGGACGGCTTTACCGTCGAAATCGGCGAAAACCTCACCGGCGACAACATGCGCCGCGCCTTCGACCGCCTGTACAACAAGCTGCGTCCAGGCTCGGTCGCGCTGATCTTCTTCTCAGGCTTCGGAATCTCGTCGAACCGCCAGAGCTACATGATCCCGGTCGACGCCCAGATCTGGACCGAGTCGGACGTCCGCCGCGACGGCCTCAGCCTCGAAACGGTGCTCGGCGAGATCAACAACCGCGGTGCCGGCGTCAAGATCGCCTTAATCGACGCCTCCAGGCGCAACCCTTATGAGCGCAGGTTCCGTCCGGGCTCCCAGGGGCTGGCGCCGGTCATCGCGCCGAATGGCACGCTCGTGGTGTATTCGGCGGCACTGTCGTCGGTCGTCTCCGACAATGGCAGCGATCACAGCCTGTTCGTGCAGGAATTGCTCAAGGAAATCCGCGTTCCCGACCTTAGTGCGGAAGAAGCGCTGAACCGCACCCGCCTCGGCGTCACCCGCGCTTCGAACCGCGAGCAGCAGCCCTATCTGTCCTCCTCGCTCGCCGAGGACTTTGCGTTCATCGGCAATCCCAGCAGCGGCGGCAGCCGCCCCGCACCCCCGCCGCCCGTGACGCCCCCCGTGGCAACCTTGCCGCCGCCGCCTCCTCAAGCCCCGCTGCCGCCCCCGATTGACCAGCCGCTCCAGCCGCCGAAGGTCGAGGCGCCGACTCCGCCACCCGTGATCGCGGACAAGCCGACGGCGCCCTCGAACCTGGCAGACGACCCCACCATCAAGAGCCTGACCGACAAGCTCAACGCCAATCCTGACGATGCCAGCGCGCTGTACCGGCGCGGCCAGGTCTACGCCAGCAAGGGCGCCTATAGCCTCGCGATCAAGGATTTCGACGACACGCTGCGTCTCAATGCAAAGGACGTCGAAGCCCTGAACAATCGCTGCTGGGCGCGCGCGGTGGTCGGCGACCTGCAATCGGCGCTGAAGGATTGCAACGAGGCGCTGCGGCTGCGGCCCAATTTCGTCGATGCGCTGGACAGCCGCGGCCTGGTTAACCTCAAGAGCGGATTGACGAAAAACGCGATCACCGATTTCGACGCGGCGCTCCGGGTCAATCCGCGGCTGAGCTCCTCCCTCTATGGTAGGGGGCTCGCCAAGCAGCGGAATGGCTCGATTTCCGAGGGCAATGTGGATATAGCCAATGCCAAGGCCATGGACCCCAACATCGTCCAGGAGTTCGACAGTTACGGGGTACGGTAGATTAATTTGCGTTGCGGTCGCCGGCTTCCTCGAACCCCGGGGGAAGCGCCGGAGACAAACAGGTAAATAGCGACGGCCGCGACCGTTTGGCCGCGACCCATTATCCAAATTTTTTTGACCGCGCGAGAAGCGCGCGCAGGAGGGACCAGCAATGTCAAGAATGTCCGCAAAGCGGTATCTCACCGCCATCGTCTCCGTCATGGCCATCGGCGCCGCATTTTCCTTTGGCGCGACCCAGGCGCGCGCCGGCGACGTCACCGAGGACCAGATCGTCAATGCGCTCACCCCGTCCAAGAAGCCGCTGACCCGCGGGCTTTCGATCGGTGGCGAAGACGCCAAGCCGGCGCTGAACCCGGCGCAGGAGAAGTTCATCACCGGCATCAAGGGACGTACCCGTGGCCTGTCGTTCAATGAGCGCGAAGAGCTCGCGACCATCGCCAAGGACAAGCCGAACATCGATCTCGAGATCACCTTCGACTATAACTCGGCCGACATCAGCTCGAAGTCGCTTTCCGCCGTGCAGACACTGGGCCGCGCGCTGACCAATCCCGACCTGAAGGGCTCGACCTTCGTCGTGGCCGGCCACACCGACGCCGCCGGCGGCGAGACCTATAACCAGGAGCTGTCCGAGCGCCGTGCCGACGCGATCAAGAAATATCTGATCGACAACTACCACATCTCCTCGGCCGACCTCGTTACCGTGGGCTATGGCAAGAGCAAGCTCAAGGATCCGAACCAGCCGATGGCGGAAGCGAACCGCCGGGTGCAGGTCGTGAACATGGAAAACAAGACGACCGCGTCGAAGTAACTCCATCTTCGCGTGATCTTCTCTTGGCGGCTAGTGGTCCGATTCCAACATTCGCATCCCATCGCAGCGGGCAATCTTGCGAATGTTGGAATCAGAGGACCACTAGAAAATATCGATTGCAGTGGAGCTTTGGATTTGACGTTCGCTTATAAGTGTACGACCGGCAGGGTAAGCGAACGTCAAATCCGCTCCACTGACCGCGTTTTTCGGCAAAGATGCGTCCCGCAAACCCTGCGGGACGCTCGTGTGTTTGAAGTGCCCTTCCGGCGACCTTCAAACCGCGCCGCGTCTCCGCCCATGATCCCCTGAGGTTGGTCCGGCGATGCAGCTTTCGCTGTCCGAGAACATGAAGCGTGCGGCCGGCGCGGTGTTCTTTGTCGTGCTGGGGGGCGGCTATTGGTGGTGGGAGCATCGCCCCGAGCCTGTCGAGAAGGAAACGGTCACCGAAGCACTGGTGGTCGTCACCAAATCCACCAACGCCTGCTTTTCTGATCTGGTTCGCGTCACCGGCTTCCTTGTGCCGCGCCGCGAGGCCACGGTCGGTGCCGACCAGGAAGGCTCCAAGGTCACCGATCTATTCATCCGCGAAGGCGACACCGTCACCGACAATCAGGAGCTGGCGCGCCTGAGCGCGCCGCCGCAGCAACAGCAAGGCCAGCAGCAGCAACAGCGAAGTAATAACGGTCCGGTCTCGCTGCGCGCGCCCGCGCCCGGTCTCGTCACCGAAGTGCGGACCGTGGTCGGCGCGCCGGCTTCGCCCCAGGCCGGCCCGATGTTCCGCATTGCCATCAACAACGAGATCGAGCTCGACGCCGAAGTGCCGAGCGTCCACATGCCGAAGCTCAGTCCCGGCGTCACCGCGCGCATCACCCGCGACAACGCCCCTGACCTGATCGGCCGCGTGCGGCTGGTGTCGCCGCAGATCGACCGCAACACCCAGCTCGGCCACGTCCGCATCGCCGTGACCAACAATCCGACGCTGAAGATCGGCCAGTTCGCCCGCGCCTCAATCGATGCCAAGCGCAGCTGCGGCGTCGCCATTCCGCGCACCGCGATCGACCATCTCACCGTGCAGGTGATCAAGGGCAACGTCGTGGAGACGCGGAAGGTGCGCGTCGGCTTGAGCTCCGACAGCTCGACCGAGATTCTCGAAGGCCTCGAGGTCGGCGAAATCGTCGTGGCCGACGCCGGCTCCTCGCTGCATGACGGCGACCAGGTCAAAACCATGTTCGCGGACGAACTCGATCGACGGGCACGCTGATGGCACTCAATATCTCGGCATGGTCGATCCGCAACCCGCTTCCGTCGGTGGTCTTTTCCGTCATCCTGGTGGTGCTGGGATGGCTGAGCTTCACCAAGCTCGCGGTGACGCACCTGCCCTCCGCCGACATCCCGGTGATCTCGGTCGCGGTCGCGCAATTCGGCGCAGCGCCGACCGAACTTGAATCGCAGGTCACCAAGATCATCGAAGACGGCGTCTCCGGCGTCGAGGGCGTCCGCCACATCAACTCCTCGATCACCGACGGCCTGTCGGTGACGACGATCGCGTTCTCGATCGAGACCAATACCGACCGCGCCATCAACGACATCAAGGACGCGGTGACGCGTGTCCGCGCCAACCTGCCGCAGAACGTCAACGAGCCGTTGATCCAGCGCGTCGACGTGATCGGCCTTCCGATCGTCACTTACGCGGCGATCTCGCCCGGCAAGACGCCCGAGCAACTGTCCTACTTTGTCGACGACGTCGTCAAACGCGAGTTGCAGGGCGTGCGCGGCGTCGCCGAAGTCCAGCGTATCGGCGGTGTCGAGCGCGAGATCCTGGTTTCGCTCGATCCCGACAAGTTGCAATCCGCGGGCCTGACGGCCGTCAATGTCAGCCAGCATTTGCGCGGCACCAACGAGGACCTGGCCGGCGGCCGCGCCGAAATCGGCCGAAACGACCAGGCGATCCGCACGCTCGCCGGCGCCAAGACGCTGAACGACCTGGCCGGCACCATGATCCCGCTGTTCGGCGGCGGCGAAATGCGCATCGACGACCTCGGCACCGTCACCGATACCATCGCCGACCGCCGCACCTTCGCCCGCGCCAACGGCGAGCCGGTCGTCGCCTTCGCCATCAAGCGCGCCAAAGGCGCCAGCGACGTGGTGGTGGCCGCGGCCGTGCAGAAGCGCATCGACGCGATCAAGGAGGCCAATCCGGAATACGACCTCAGGATGATCGACACCTCGGTGAAATTCACCAGAGGCAATTACGAGGCCGCGATCTCGACCCTGTTCGAGGGCGCGATCCTCGCCGTCATCATCGTGATGCTGTTCCTGCGCGACATCCGCGCCACCCTGATCGCCGCCGTGTCGCTGCCGCTGTCGATCTTTCCCGCCTTCTGGGCGATGGATATCCTCGGCTTCTCGCTGAACCTGATCTCGTTCCTCGCGATCACGCTGTCGACAGGCATCCTCGTCGACGACGCCATCGTCGAGATCGAGAACATCGTGCGCCACATGCGCATGGGCAAGTCGCCCTATCAGGCGGCGATCGATGCCGCCGATGAGATCGGGCTGGCAGTGATCGCGATCTCGCTCACCATCATCGCGATCTTCGCCCCCGCGAGCTTCATGCCGGGCATAGCGGGGCAATTCTTCAAGCAGTTCGGCATCACGGTGTCCGTGCAGGTGTTCTTCTCGCTGCTCGCCGCGCGCTTCGTCACGCCGATGCTGGCGGCTTACTTCATGAAGCATCACGATCACGACGATCCGCCGCCCGGCCCGGTGCTCAAATCCTATCACCGCGTGGTCACCTGGTCGGTAAAGCATCACTACATCACCGTCCTGATCGGCATCGGCGTCTTCGTGGCGTCGATCTGGAGTCTCACGCTGCTGCCGAAGAGCTTCCTGCCGGCGCAGGATTCCGCGCGCTCCTGGCTCGGCCTGGAGCTGCCGCCGGGCACGCAGCTTGCCTACACCGAGAAGGTCACCGAGGACATTGTCACACGCCTGCGCAAGCGGCCCGAGATCAGAAGCGTGTTCGTCGACGGTGGCCGCTCGCCGCAAGGCTCGCAGGAGGTGCGGCGCGCCACCCTGATCATCAACTACACGCCGAAGACCGAGCGCAAGCTGACGCAGCGCGACCTCGAGGACACGATCAGCAAGGAGCTCGACAACATACCGGACATCCGCTTCTGGTTCCTTGACGACCAGGGCAATCGTGCGATCTCGCTGATCGTTGCAGGCCGCGACAGCAACATCGTCAGCAATGTCGCGAGCGAGCTCGCGACCCAGATGAAGCGAATTCCGGAGCTCGCCAACGTCGTGCCCGACACCTCGCTGGAGCGTCCCGAGCTCAACATCCGCCCGCGCGCCGATCTCGCGGCTCGGCTGGGCGTCACCACCGAGAGCCTGTCGCAAACCATCCGCGTCGCCACCATCGGCGATGTCGGACCGGCGCTCGCCAAATTCGACGCCGGTAACCGGCTGGTCCCGATCCGGGTCCAGCTCGAGGATTCCGCGCGCGGCAATCTCCGCACGCTGCAGGAATTGCGGGTGCCGCTCGGCGAGCACGGCGAAAAGGGCGGCGTGCCGCTGGAGACGATCGCCAGTATCAAGCTCGATCAAGGCCCAACCAGCATCAACCGCTACGACCGCCAGCGACAGGCGACGGTTGCCGCCGACCTCGCCGGCACCTCCGCACGAAGCGCCGCCACCAACCAGATCGCCGAACTGCCCGTCATGAAGAGCCTGCCCAAGGGCGTGACCGTGAGCGAAGGCGGCGACTCCGAAAGCCAGAAGGAACTCGCGGACGGCTTCACCTCGACGATGTTGACCGGCCTGATGCTGGTCTATGCGGTGCTGGTGCTCTTGTTCGGCACGTTCCTGCAACCGTTGACCATCCTGTTCTCGCTGCCGCTGTCGATCGGCGGCGCGGTCCTCGCGCTCCTGATCACCGGCAAGCAGCTCACCATTCCCGTCTATATCGGCATCCTGATGCTGATGGGTATCGTCACCAAGAACGCCATCATGCTGGTCGAGTTCGCGATCGAGGCGATCCATGCCGGGGTGAAGCGTGACGAGGCCATGATCGACGCCGGCATGAAGCGTGCGCGTCCGATCGTGATGACCACCATCGCCATGGTCGCCGGCATGATGCCGAGCGCGCTGGCGTTCGGCGCCGGCGGCGAATTCCGCTCGCCGATGGCGCTGGCGGTGATCGGCGGCCTGCTGTTCTCCACCGTGCTGTCGCTGGTGTTCGTGCCCGCGATGTTCATGATGATGGACGATCTGGCTTCGCTGATCTGGCGCTTCGGCAAGAAACTGATCGTCTCCACCGGAGAAGATGACCACGGCGACCATCCTTCGACGCCGCCCGCCGCGCACGGCCAGCCGCCGGCGGTCCGGCCCGCGGCGGAATAGGCCTCGCGTCAGGCCTCAGTGCGTGCCTGCGTAGGCGCGCCGCATCGGCTTCAGCACGAGCAACGCCAGGATTCCGGTCAACGCGTCCATCGCGATGATGATCGCAAACACCGGCAGCCAGCTTCCGGTCTGCTCACGCAACAGCGCCGCCACCGGAGCGCCGAGGATCGAGCCGATGCCTTGCGCCATGTAGAGCAGGCCGTAATTGGTGGTTGCGTGCTCGGCGCCGAAGGTGTCGGTCAAGGTTGACGGGAACAGCGAGAAGATCTCGCCCCAGCCGAAAAAGACCAGCCCGGACAGCACCACCAGCGCAAGCGCATTATCGCGGAACAGCACCATCAGAGTCACCGCCGCCGCCTCCATCAGGAAGGCGATCGCCATGGTGTTCTCGCGGCCGATGCGGTCGGAGACCCAACCGAAGAACGGACGCGTCAATCCATTGGTGAGGCGGTCGACGGTGAGCGCGAGCGGCAACGCGGCAAGGCCGAAGACGATGACATTCGCCGTGCCGAAGTCGCGCGAGAACGCCGCGAATTGCGAGATCACCATCAAGCCGCCGGTCGACATCATGGTCATCATGGCGAACATCAGCCAGAAGATCTTGTTGCGAAGCATCTCGGCCGGTGGCACACCCGCCTTTGACGCCAGCACCGACGGAGCCGGAAGCACGTCCTCCTTGCCGGGCATGCGCATCGCAAGCGCTGCTGCAGCACCGATCAGGCCGAGGATGATGCCGAATACCACCAGCGTGTGCTGATAACCTGACGCCTTCATCATCGTGTCGATCGGAAAGGTCGTCAGAATCGCGCCGAAGCCATAGCCGGCCGCCACCGCGCCGGTGGCCAGCCCTCGCCGGTCCGGAAACCAGCGCACCATCAGCCCGATGATGCCGACATAGACCACGCCGGTGCCGATGCCGCAAAAGAAGCCGTAAGTGAGATAGAGGCCGATGAGGCTGCTGACATAGGCCGACGTGATCCAGCCCAGACCCGACAACAGGCAGCCGATGGCGATCAGAAGGCGTGGGCCGAAGCGATCGACCAGATAGCCCTGCACCGGGGAGAAGAACGTCTGCAGCACGATCACGATGGTGAAGGTGATCTGGATGGCCGGAAGGTTGACGCCAAGCGCGTCCTGGAAGGGCTTGGTGAACAGCGTCCAGACGTATTGCGGGCTCGAGATCGCCATCATCGCGATCAAGCCGAGCAAAAGTTGCACCCACCGCGTCGATGCCACCGCACCCCGCGTCTCCGCCACAGTCGTTGTCATTGTTGGCCCCCAAATAAGAAGCAATACCCCGGCACCGCCACGTTATTTCCCGCGTTGGGGACAGGCAAGGCCAGCAATCGGGCACCGGACGATGAATTGTGCGGCGGCGAGTCCGCGCGCAGTTCCACTTCGGCTATCGCAGCGCGGGATGGGCCGACCAGTCCGAACCGGCGATCAAAAAATAGTTGGCGGGCGGCGCGGCGCTTTCGGCTGTCTGTGCGAGTTGTCGGTTGAGATAGGTCCTCAGCATCTTGTCGGCGTCGGAGGAGATCGAATTCCGCTGCGTCTCGATGGCGACGCGTGCCGTGACGCCGCTGCCGGCGAAGAAATCCAGCACGGTCGAGCCCGGGAACGAGAGCGCACGCACGATGCGTTCGATCAACTCCCGCGGCTTCTGGGTCGGATGGCCGACGCGCTCTTTCGAGTTGCCGTTGAGCCGGGGAATCTTCCAGACATTGGTCGGGTTGATGCCCTTGTCGAGATTGTCCGGATTGAGCCGCTTGTCGCGCTTGTAGATTGTCAATCGTTTCGCATCGAGCGGTGTGCGCACCGCGTCGAGATCGAAATAGTATTTTGGCGTCTTCGCAAACCAGGCGATCTCCTCATGCCGGTTGGCGAAGAAGCGCTGCGCGCTCATGCCGTTCGGATAGTTCCAGATGATGAGATTGGCCAGCCCCATCTTGCTGTGCTGGCGCATCCAGCCCATCAGGCTGAGCAGATCGCCGCTGCCGGCCTCGCCCTGATATTGCAGGCCGCCGAACAGCACGAAATTGCCCGATGGCGCGAGCACGCGCTCGACCTCGGTGAGCCATTGCCCGGCCCAGTCGACATAATGCGCAAGCTCGTCCCAATGCGCGACGTTGATGTTGTAGGGCGGATCGCAGATCACGAGCTGGATCGAACCGCACGGAATCTTGCGCAATGTATCGAGGCAATCGCCGACGGCAATGATGTGCGAGGTCGTGTCTGAAGCGGAAGGAGCCGCCGCGCGGACGGACGAATGCGCGCGCCCGCTCTTGCGCAGACGGTTCATCCCGATGTGTCCCCGGTTGCGGTGAGATCGGTTCGGCATCGCGCCGCGCGCTATTCGTTGCGCGCGATCGCGGTGAGCCGGGTCAGGTTCTGCAGCATGATGCGGCCGCGCTGCAAATCGAGGATGCCATCCTTGCGCCAGGTCTGCAGCTGCCGATTGACGCTCTCGCGCGCGGCGCCGACGAAGATGCCGAGTTGCTCCTGCGAGATGTGCACCTCGGAGCCGAAATCGGCGGCGAGCGCGCAAAGCCTGCGCGCCAGCCGGATCGGCAGCGGCTGCAGCATCGATTCTTCCATGCGCTCGCTCTGATAGCGGATGCGCTGGCACAACAGCTGGATGATCTTGATCGCGACTTTCGGCTCGCGCTCGAGATGGCCGAGGAAATCCTCCCGCCGCAGCACGAACAGTTCGGTCGCCTCGCCCGCGGTCGCATCCGCAGTGCGGTCCTGGCCGTCCATCACGGCGACCTCGCCGAAAAGGTCGCCCGGCCCCATGAAATTCAGCGTCAGCCGGCTGCCATCTGAAGCGCCGGTCTCGATCCGGACCTGGCCGCGGCGCACCCCGAACAGCGCGTCGCCGGCATCGCCCTTCTGGAACAGCACCTCGCCCGAGGAAAGATGCTGGGTGTGGCAAAGATTGGAAATCCGCGACAATTCGTCGGACCCGAGGTCCGCGAACATCGGGTTCATCTTCAGAATGACCGCAAATTCGGCCTGTTTACTCATGGCAATTGCCTGTTCCGTTCAGAATAGACCTTTTAGGGAATATTGCTCCGAAGAAGTGTGCCATAAGTCACATAACTTTACAGCCGGCTCTGATTATTTTTGACGTCTTTTGAGCGCTATCCCGTTTCCGGGATAAGCTCGAAAAATCGGCCCCGGCGGGGGGATGACCGCCGAGCCGGTCGTGCACCCCTTTGCCCGGGACCGTCCAGATGAGAGCACTGAAATTCATAGGGGCAGCCTTCGCTGCCATCGTCGTCATCCTCGCGCTTGTGATGATCGTCGGAGTCCCCTCCGGCTTTCTGACCTCCACCATCAAGGAGCGGGTCGAGCGCGAAACCGGCTATCGCCTGACGATTGCCGGCTCGACCAAGATCAGCCTGTGGCCGACGCTCAACGTCACCATGAACGGCCTGACCTTGCAGGAGCCGAAGGATCGCGAAGGCGCCAACAAGGTCACGATCGGCTCGCTGCAGGCCGACATGACGCTGTCCAGCGCCTGGTCGGGCCATCCCGAGATCTCCGAGCTCATCGTCACCAGGCCGGTGCTCTACGTGCCGCTGCTGCGCGAGCGTCATCGCGCCGCCGCGCAACCGGTCGACAAGCCGGCGGCGTCCGAGGGCAAGAGCGACGTGCAGATCGATCGCATCACCATCATCGATGGCGCCGTCGCCTTCTCCAATTCGCACGACAAGCTGGAGAGCCGGATCGACACCATCAACGCCAAGGCGACCTTCGACGCCGATCGCAAGATCAAGCTTTTGGGCACCGCGCGCTCAGGCAGCACGCCGATGAAGTTCGACATCAAGGCAACCGTGCCGCTGCCGCCGATCGAGCGGCAGAACATTCCGGTCGAGTTTACGCTGGAAGCACCGGGCGCGCTGAACGCGCCGCTCGCGGCCAAGGCCGAGGTGCGGCTCAACGGCCCGGTGGTGCTGATCAACGGACTGACCGGTTCGCTCGACGAGGGCGGTTTCTCCGGCTGGGGCTCGGTCGACGTCTCCAGCAAGCCGCTGGTGAAGGTCGATCTCGACTTCCAGCGTTTCAACATTCCAGGCGCCAAGGCGCAAAGTACATCCGCCCAGCAGGGCTGGAGCGATGCGCCGATCGATCTGTCCGCGCTGAACTATGTCGACGCCCAGGTGAAGATCTCCGCGGCACAGATCGATTGGGCTGACGCGCAGTTCGCGCCGGCCGCAATCGAGGCAACCTTGGCGGGCGGCGTGCTGAAGGCTTCCGTCACCAATCTCGGCGCCTATGGCGGGCAGGCCACGGGCGAGGTGATCGTCGACGCCTCCACCGGCAATCCGACCTATCAGATGCATTGCGATCTCGTCGGGGTGCGGGCGCTGCCGCTGCTGACGAGCCTCGCGTCGTTCGACAAGCTCGACGGCAAGATGCAGGCAAAAATCGCGGCGCGATCCGCGGGCGCAAGCCAGCACGCCATCATGTCGAACATGGCCGGCACCGCGTTTGTGACGTTCCAGGACGGCGCCATCCGTGGCGTCAATATCGCGCAGATGATCCGCTCGCTGACCGCGAGCACGCTGAACGGCTGGCAGGAACAGCAGGAGCAGGCGACTGACCTGACGCAATTGTCGGCGTCCTTCAAGATCGACCGCGGACAGGCCACCACCACCGATCTCAATCTGGTCGGGCCGCTGGTGAAAGTGACCGGTGTCGGCACGATCGATCTCGGCACAAGGATGATCGGCTTCCGCGTCGAGCCGCAGCTGGTGATGACCACGCAAGGCCAGGGCCGCGCCGCCGACCCCGTCGGCTTCGGCATTCCCGTGGTGCTGTCGGGTCCATGGTCGGCGCCGAAGATCTATCCGGAGATCCAGGGCATCCTCGACAATCCCGACGCCGCCTATGCCAAGCTGCATGAGATGGGCAAGGGCCTGTTCGGTCCCGATGGCGCTGGGCTGAACAACATCATCGGCAATCTCGGCAGCCTCGCCGGCAACCAGGGCGGCGGCGCGACTGGCACCGGCGGCACCGGCAATCTGCTCGGCGGCGGGCTCGGCCAGGCGCTCGGGGGCCTGCTCGGCGGCTTGGGCAATGCCGGCGGCACGCCGGGCAGCAGCAGCACGCACAGCCGCAGTATCCCGGCAACGCCGATGGACGCCCCGCAAACGACGACGCCGCAGCCGCAGCAGGCTGCACCTCCGGCGACTGCACAGAACACCCCGCCACCGGTGCAGCAGGACAGCCAGACCATGAATGACGTGCTGCGTCAGCTGTTTAACCGATGAGCTTCGCTCCTCATCGTCTCCCTTTCCGCTCCTTGGTCGCCCCCACCCCAGCCCTCCCCCGCAAGCGGGGGAGGGAGCGATAGAGCGCGCGCGGGGGAGGGATGACCCGCCATCCACACCCGCGGTAACCAAGCGGCCGGGCGGCCCGGTCAAGCCGTTCATTTTGTGCTAGAACCGCCCCGGCTGGGGCTTTTCCGGACCCGGCTCGGACCCGTTGGGTCCGCCTGGGCCTCCCCTCAGTTTGGCGCGGCCTGCGATTTGCAACGACGCTGCCGTGAGAGCGGCCAGCGGATATGCCGGTTGGCAAACATCCGAGCCGGCACGCCCGAGGATCTGGATGATCGCGGTCAAGGACAAGATCTGGTTTCTCCGCGAAGGCCTGTTCGCCAAATACGTGATGGCGCTGGTCGGCCTTGTCGTGTTCGTGCTCGCCGTCAACGGCCTGACCGAGACCTGGATCAGCTACCGCGCCACCAAGACCACACTGATCGAGGGCATGACCGAAAAGGCGGAGGCCACCTCCAAGCGCATCGACCAGTCGATGAACGAACTGGAGCGGCAGGTCAGCCGTGTCACATCGGCCTATGTCCACACCGTCGAGCAGCGCCGCGACGCCTATGCGCAGCTGCTCGGCCAGGTCCCCGCGGTCGCGCAACTCTCCCAGCTCGACGGCCAGGGCAAGGAGCTGCTGCGGCTGTCGCGCACCCAGATCGCGCTCTCGACCGGCATCGATCTGGCGCGCGATCCGCGCTTCACCGAAGCGGTCGCCCGCGGCGTCAGCTATTCGCCGGCCTACTTCTCCGGCACGCGGCCCTTGATGTCGATCTCGATGGCGCATTCCGGCTTCAACGCCGGCGTCACCCTGGCCGAGATCGATCTGAACTTCCTCTCCGACATGCTGGGCGACGCCCAGGTCGGCAAGAACAATCTCGCCTTCATCGTCGACCCGCGCGGCCAGGTGCTCGCGACCTCGGCGAAGGGACCCGAGGTCGGCAAGGACGTCTCCACCCTGCCACAGGTGGCGGCGATGATCGCCAAGGAGCGCGTGCCCGCCGAGAGCGGGGCCGACGTCGACGGCCATTCGATGCTGACCGCGGCCGCGGTGGTGCCGAAGCTCGGCTGGAGCGTGTTCTTCGAGCAGCCGACCTCGACCGCGCTGGCGCCGATCCGCGACCAGCTGGTGCGTATCGCGCTGCTGGTCGGGCTCGGCCTGGTCATCGCGATCCTCGCCGGCTCCGTGATGGCGCGGCGCATGCTGGTGCCGATCAACGCGCTGCGCGCCGGCGCGCGCCGCCTCGGCACCGGCGATTTCAGCCAGCGCATCGAGGTCAACAGCAATGACGAGCTGGAAGAGCTCGCCGAGCAGTTCAACTCAATGGCCGGCCAGCTCGGCCAGACCTATTCCGATCTCGAGGCCAAGGTCGAGGAACGCACCAAGGACCTTGCGCAATCGATCGGCGAGTTGAAGGTGCTGGAGGAAGTCGGCCGCGCGGTCGCCTCCTCGCTCGACCTCAACGCCGTGCTGCCCACCGTCGCCTCGCGCGCGCTGGAGATTACGCATGCCGACGCGGTGCTGATCTACGGCTACGATCCCGACAAGCGCCAGTTCAACCTGGTCGAGGCCGGCGGCATCGACAAAACCGCCGAAGGTCCGCACCAGACGCTCGACGAGGACAACACCATCCTCGGCCAGGCCGCAGCCAAGGGCGAGCCGATCACGATTGCCGATCTCGCCACCGCCGACGATCTCACCTTGCGCGAGGTGGCGGTGCAGGCCGGCTTCCATGCGGTGCTGGTGGCGCCGCTGGTCGACCAGCAGGGCGTGCTCGGCGCGCTCGTGGTGCTGCGCCGCGCCGCCGGCGAGTTTCCGCAAAACCTGATCGGCCTGATGCGCACCTTTGCCAACCAGGCGGTGCTGGCGATGCGCAACGCGCGATTGTTCAGCGAGGTCGACCAGCAGGGCCGCGAGCTCGCCAGCGCGAACGCCGTGGTGAGCGAGCAGGCCGACAAGCTGCAGGAGCAGACCGAGCAGCTCAAGAACTGGAACCGTTCGCTGGAGGAGCGGGTCGAGAAGCAGCTCGGCGAGATCGAGCGCATCCGCAAGCTCGAGCGTTTCCTGGCGCCGCAGGTGGCGCAGCTGATCGCCTCCTCCGACGGCCACGACGCGCTGCTGCAGAGCCATCGCCGCGAGGTCACGGTGGTGTTCTGCGATCTGCGCGGCTTCACCGCCTTCACCGAGGCGACCGAGCCGGAAGAGGCGATGAACGTGCTGCGCGAATATCATGCCGCGCTCGGCGAATTGATCTTCCGCTACGAGGGCACGCTCGACCGCTATGCCGGCGACGGCGTGATGATCCTGTTCAACGCGCCGATCCAGTTCGAGGACCACACCAAGCGCGCGGTGAAGATGGCCTGCGAGATGCGCGACACTATCGGCGCGCTGACGCAGAAATGGCGCAACCGCGGACATAGCCTCGGCTTCGGCATGGGGATCGCGCTCGGCTATGCCACGCTGGGCCAGATCGGCTTCGAGCAGCGGCTGGAATATGCCGCGATCGGCAGCGTGACCAACATGGCGTCGCGGCTGTGCGACGAGGCCAAGGCCGACCAGATCGTGGTGGCGCGGCGCGTCTACGGCGCGGTCGAGCAATGGGTGGACGCAAAGCCCCTCGACGATCTCGTGCTGAAGGGCTTCAACCATCCCGTGCTGGCGATGGAGATTTTGCGCTGGCGCGAGGAGGTCGACAATGTGGTCGACGCGGCCGCGAAGAGCGCGCGGCGACGGAAGTAGTTTTCCTCTTCACCTCTCCCCGCCTGCGGGGAGAGGTCGCGCGAAGCGCGGGTGAGGGGGACTTTCCACGAGCGCGATCTGCGGAGAACCCCCTCACCCCAACCCTCTCCCCGCACGCGGGGAGAGGGAGCCCAGCGAGCAAGCCGTGACACCCGATTCAATTTTCAAACAGCGCGAGGACGCACCTCCGCATTCTCGCGACTCAATTCGCCCGAGCTTTGCGAAACATCGTATCCCTCGAAATAGTCGGAGGGCGCAGGGAAAGCCGGGTGCCTGATGCACCCGTAGATCCCGCGCGCCAGAGCACACGGGCATCCCATGCGCGGAAGTGCATGGGCAAGGACTACAGGTCCAACCGGGACATCCCGGCATTCCCTGCGCAATGGTTTTACGGCTGCTCCGCGCTCTCCTCGGGGTACCGGGCTTGTTAGCCCCCGTCGCCTCGCGAGATCGCGAGACTTGTCCCCAGCGTCGGGAGGACAGGACCACACGGCTTGACCGTCCGCTCGTTCTTCGCACGCCTTGCGAGAGACCAGCGGCCACCGCCACCTGTCCCGCGTTCGTGGCGATCATGATACGCCCCTCCTGAAGGGACAGGATGCGCGGAAATTTGCTGGTGTTTTGCCCGACGCTCAAAACGAATTATTTTTCTCGTGAGGGCTGGACAGGTAGAAACGCTTTGGCATTGCGAGAGAAATTAGTTTCTGCGCGCACGCTTCTTTCTCTTGATCGGCAACAGGATGACTCGCTTGCCATACCGGCTCGCTCGCATCTCTTTGGCCTCGATGTAGATGTTCTCGGGAAAGACCACGATCGTATAACCTTCGCGATCCACGAAAACCTCGCCTGTCCCGGTCTGCGGAAACGCCGAACGCGCGCGCTTGCGGAAAAACTTCCCGCGTTCGGCTCCGGCGAAGTCGTATTCCCGCTTCATTGCATCGTCCCAACTAGCTTGGCTGCCGCCCGCGGCGCCTCCTGACCGGCGCTAGCACGAGCTTACTGGGCCGCTCCGAACAATAAGACAAAGTTGCTGTTCTCTCAGCACTGCCCTTCATTAACTTGAATACTTCCGCGACATCGCGGGGCGTCATTCGTTTCGACTTCGACGGAAGATGATCGTTGAGGAACTGCGCTTGCCGTGCCGCGATCTGGTCGCGCTGGTGGCCGTCTTTCGCGGCGTGATACGCGTGCATATCAGCGACAAAGGCATGCGCCGCGTCGGGTGGAATATCAAAATTCCACCTCACCATTCTCAGGACGCCGCTCTCTCTTTTTGATTGCATCGGCCGCCCTGAATCGCTTCATCTACAACCTCTGGGGGAGCCGCATTGCATAGTTGCGCCCTCAAAGACGGCGTCTTGATACCGAATTTTTAGGTATCTGGAAAGTCGTTTTATTTGATGTGCCCTCAACTTGAGGGCCTGATGCCAAAGACCGTTACATCACCTCTGCAGAAGCGGCTCGCCGCCATGCTCGTCGCGCAGCGTAAAGCGGCGGGCCTCAGACAAGTAGACGTGGCCAAAAAACTTGGGGTGTACCAGTCCTGGGTAACACACTTGGAGTCCGGTCAACGCCGCGTGGATGTGGTCGAACTCATTGAGCTTGGCAGAGCAATAGGATTCGACCCGGCTGAACTGGTCAAGAAACTGAGCCGGTAGCGAAGCTTGTTTGGTCGAGAAGTAGGCTTCCGGATTTGCTTTCAGGGACTTGCGGATGGCGGACAACGCCGACCAGATTCAACAGCGCTTCGGGAAGAACGTACGGCGGCTTCGACATGCCGCCGGCTTGTCCCAGGAAGAACTCGCTCTCCGAGCCGGGTTAGATCGTAGCTTCGTTGGTCAGGTAGAGCGAGGCGAACGAAACATTTCGCTCACAAATATTTATCGCTTGGCCGCTGGTCTGAAGATCGACCCCTCGCTTCTTTTTGAACGCCCTCAGAAGTAGTCGGCGAAATATCCCAGCGCACGCGCTGTACCTCGCATGGCCGCTAACGTTCTCCCGGCCACGAAAACGACGGCGGGTCGCTCGCTGAAATCTTCTTCGATCGCAACGCGACCAGACGTACAAATTATCAACAACGGATCGTATGTGAGAGTTGGTTACGATCGGTCCGGATAAAGCCATGGCTGGTCTTTGATCATGAACAACATATGCCTCACGTCCGCCTCCCGGACCTCTGGTTTGTGCTTTCTGAGTATTTGCAATTGGCGGGCAACGATCCCTGAACGCTCGACATCGTTGGTAGCCTCAAAAAAGGAACGGCTGTCATCCCTAAGCCGGAGGGCCACATCGGTTGGAAATTGTGCAGGATAATACGCAACAGGTCGAAGTTTGAAATGGAGGCGGTCCAGTGTTGATATCGAACGCGCTTTCTGGCGTTTTTTTGGGGAGGTTTTGAAAACTCTTCGTCCAGTCGTTCGCTCATAGAGCTCCACACAGAGCAGAAACAAAATTGTGGTAGATCCCAAGCAGAACGCCCACACGCTTGGGTCGTAAAAGGAAACAAGACCGTTCGCGAAATGGCCGAAGGTCACCTCAAAGATTGTAGAGGCAATGATAAACATGAATTGCAACATGAAATCTTCCCCTGCCGATAAACATCCAATCGCAACCTCCAGACGTACGCAAGCAGGAGTTCGTGTACAGGCGACGGCAGCCAAAGCGGTTTTAAACTAGCGAGGCCAACACTGTTTCTCCTCGCTCCTCAACCAAACTGATCGGCCGTTTGCCGATTGGCTCCGGCCCCGCCGTTCTGATAGCTTTCGACCAAATACCACCCTGGATTTCCCGATGCCCCCTTTCCCCGCCCCCCGCCTCCCCGCCCTCGCGGCAGTCGCCCTGCTCATCCTCTCCGCCGCGCCCGCCCGCGCGGCCGACGACGACAACGCCCCGAAAGGCCCTGCGGTCACCGTGCTGAAGGCCACCAAATCCTGCTTTGCGGCGATCGTGGAATTGTCGGGCACCATCATGCCGCGGGAGGAGACCGCGGTCAGGCCGGAGCGGCAGGGGCTGAAGGTCGCCGAGGTGCTGGCGGAAGCCGGCGACACCGTCACCGCCGGCCAGACGCTCGCCCGCCTCAATCTGCCCGAAGGCGGCACCGTCACCGTGCAGGCGCCGGTCAACGGCACCATTTCAGTGTCCAACGCTACTGTTGGCGCGATGGCCTCGGGCAAGGGCGAGGCGCTGTTCAACATCATCGCCCGCAACGAATACGACCTGGTGGGCCTGGCCTCGACCTCGGACCTGCCGAAACTCGCCAACGGCCAGCCGGCCTCGATCCGCATCATCGGCATCGGCGACGTCGACGCGCGGGTGCGCCGCATCTCGCCGACGGTCGAGCCCGCGGTGCAGCTCGGGCCGGTCTATCTCGGCATCACCACCAACCGGAAGCTGCCGGTCAACACGTCGGGCCGCGCGCTGATCAAGACCGGACAGAGCTGCGGCGTCGCGGTGCCGCTGACCGCGATCCAGTATTCGGCGGCCGGCACCGTGGTGCAGGTGGTGAAGCGCCAGCGCATCGAGACCAAGCGGGTCGAGACCGGGCTGATGTCGGGCGGCTCGATCGAGATCCGCGACGGCCTGAACGAAGGCGAGGACATCGTCGCGCGCGCCGGCTCGCTGCTGCGCGAGGGCGATCTGGTGCGGCCGGTGGCGGCGGCGGCGAATACGGGGGCGAAGTAAGGGTGCAATAGCAAGCCTGCCGCCACGGCGGCGGTGGGCTCCCTCTCCCGCTTGCGGGGGAGAGTTGGGGAGGGGGCGTCCAGAATTTCAGGCGCTAATCGTGCGGTTGCGCCCCCACCCGCCGCGCTGACGCGCGGCGACCTCCCCCGCACGCGGGAGGAGGTGAATCGAGTTCGTGGCGCTATTGGAAAGCTTTTTTGTAGCGACTAACCGTCGCTGCCGAAGCGGACGTCTTCCAGCAGCGAGGACGACACCGCGGGCACCTGCTCGCCGTCGGACGCCTTGGAGATCGCGACGCGGGTCTTGTTGAAGGCGGCTTCGGCGCCGACCATCTTGGCATTGATCTGGCTGAGCAGCTCGCCAACCAGCACCGAGTGCTTGCCGTTGGAATCCTCGACCACCCTGCCCGGCGTCGCCGAGGTCAGGATCAGCGCATTGTCGGGCGCGGTGATCGGCGCCAGCCCATGGCTGTAGGAGCGGAAACGGCGTTCGTAAGGATTACGACGAGAAGCGTCGATCACGACGAGCTTGGCGCGGGCGCCCTTCTCCTTCATCGCCTCGAGCACGCCCTCGACCGAGACGCCGGTGCGGCGCACGTCGGCTTCCTTCCAGATCGTGGCGTCGACCGGGATCATGTAGCTCTCGCGGCCGGCCTGCACGCCATAGCCGCCGAAGAACAGCATCACCACGGAGTCCGGCGTGATCTTGCCCTTCAGGCGCTCGACCGCGCGGGTCATGTCGTCGCGGCTGGCATCCTCGATCACGTCGACGTCGAAGCCGTCATGGCGCAGCGCGCCCGACAGCGCGCGCGCGTCGTTGATCGGCTGCGTGAGCGGATCGCCGGCGTCGGGGTAATGGCCGTTGCCGATCACCAGCGCCAGCCGGGACGGCTTCTTGGCGGCGGTGCCCTGCTCGGTCGCGACCGCGCTCGCCGCATCCATCGCGCGCTTGTTCAGCGCGGCGTTGGCGCCGATCGCCAGCGACACCGTCGCCGCAAGGAAAGCGGCAACCAGTAGCGGGCGGCGGGAGACGTTCAGCGGCGTTTTCATCGCGGGTCACTTCCTGCTCAGTGCCATCTCAGTCGCTTTGGGCGCGCGTCTGGTTAGTCGCGCGAGACGGTGCTGGGTTTACGGGGTTGGCCGGCTGGGTGCCCTCGAAATGCGATCATTTTGCGGCACCGCAACAAACAAACCCTTAGCCCCGAAAGGTGGTTCCGGCAATAGTGCTGGCCTATTACCGGATAAACCTTTGCAAATCCTTCAAATTTTACCTCCGTCGGGACCCCCATGCCCCGCAAATCAGCGAGCTGTGGTCGATATTGCCGGCATTTGGGGGGCTTTGCCGTGACCCGCGTCACATTGTCCTAGGGGTGCGGAAGGCCCCGCGCGAGGCGCGGAACAACGGCCATTTTCGGATCGCACGAGCCTTTTTGCGCGTCATCTTGATCGGAAAACCGGTACCCACTTTTCCGGATGACGCGATGTCTATAGCGTTGCGCCACTTGCTGGTTTTGCAGGGGCGGCTTTCGCGGGCGCTGTCTTTGGGACCGAGGATAACGGCCGCACGAGGGCGCTTGGACAAAAGCATCTATGAAATCGCCGGCGATGCCTGGCGCGCGCTGACCGCGGCTAAGGACGGGCCGTCGCTGTACGACGTCTGCGACCCCTTGCTGCTCAACGGCCATGGCGGCGACGCCCATCTCTGCAAGTTCTACCGCACGGCACTCGGCAATGCGCCGCTGCGCTCATTGCTGCGCGGTGCGGGCCTGCCGGAATTGTCCGATCCGGAGCGGATGCGTGGCTTGCAGAACGCGATCTCCCGCGCCCGCGACGAAGCCGAGCCGGACTGGGAGGCGGTCGGCAAGCCGGTGGCCGAGCTGCTCGATACCATCGCGCTGTCGCATCCCAAGCCCGCACCGGCGCCGGCCAATGGCGCGCTGCCGACGCTCGGAGCAATAGAGAGCACGATCCGCGGCGCGGCCGCGCATCTGCTCGGCTCGTACAAGCGATGCGGCTTCATCCCGACCTATGCCGCCTTCAACCTGATCGGCGACGCCGACGTGCGCGGCCGCGAGATGCTGATGGCGCTGACGGGCCTGAACGCGCGCGGCTACAAGAACTCGACGCTTCTCTTCTCGCTGGCGCGGGTGTTCGTGGCACGCTCCAAGGCGCGCACGCTGATCAACCCGTCATGGACGGGCATCGCCGAGCCGATGTGGGAGCCGATGCAGATCCGGCACCGCTCGGCCTATTACGACGCGTTCTTCACCGAGGCGCTGCTGTCTTATCTAGAGACCGGGCTCGCCTCGAAGGCAGACGATTCGGCGGCGCGCAAAGCCATCGCCGACATGGTCGACTTCTGCATCAATATCAGCCGCGAGGAAGTGCGCGCCCATGACGGCACGCCGTTCAACGTGGTCACGGCGCTCGCGCCACTGCCGCATCCGCGGTTCTCGCGCTTCTTCGCCCAGATCAAGCAGGACCTCGGCTTCGGCATCTATGTGCCGGACTGCGACACAACGGCCTGCGCGTTTTCCGCGGCCACGCAAGCGGGCTCCGATGATCCGATCCTCGACCAGCCGCTGCTCGACTTCTACGCCGGCTATCAGGTGCGGGAAGGCGCCAACGAGCCTGTCGTGACGGTGCCGCTGAATGACAACATCGAGTTCGATGGCGGCGTTGCGACCTGGATCGACAATCTCGCCGGCGAGCGGCCCTATGGCAACGACCTCGATCCCACGCTCAATCTCGACATCCTCGAGGTCTCCTTCCGCAATCTCGCGCGCTGGAAAGTTCTGGAGACGCCGTCGCGGCTCGCCACGCTCCGGCGCATCATCGGCTTCCAGAAAAAGCTGGCGCAGAGCGGCGCCTTCACCAATCCGCGCTCGCATATCTATTATTTGCCGGAGCTGTACTGCGCCTATTTCGGCCGCTGCTACGCGGCGTACCTCGCGCTGCCGCCGGCCGCGCAGGCCGCGATCGATCCGGACGGCGCGTTCGACCTGATCCGCGCCCGCGTGCTCGGCTATGTGCAGGGCGAGCTGATTGCCTCCGAGATGAACGCGTTCGACGCGGCGCTGGCGCTGATCGCGCTCGGGCATCTCGATGCCGACGTCGCGACCTTCGCCGCCCCGCTGCGCTGCATCATCGGAGCCGCGGGCGAGGGCGGCCGCCACGGGCCGTACCGCGGCTATGAGTGGAACAAGATGAAGACGCCGACGCGGATTCTGGTGGGCGGGCCCGAGGTGACCTCGGCCTTCGTGCTGATGGGGCTGGCGCTGGCGCGGAAGAAGCTGGCGGGGAAGGCTGGTTAGACTTGCTCGGCGCCATCCCTCCCCCTTGCGGGGAGGGTCGCGTAGGCGGCCTTTCGGCCGCCGTCCTTCTTAATGAAGGACGCCGATGCTCCGCATCGGCTATGGCGAAGCGAAACCGGGGTGGGGGTCAACGACAAGGACCGTTCGTGTGGACCCCCACCCTGACCGCCGCTGCGCGTCGGCCGTCCCTCCCCACAAGGGGGAGGGATAAGAAAGACTGACGCGAAGTTGACAGTGCATGGCTGAGATAGGCGCTGGCGGCAGCGCCAAATCAGCCGCACAATTGCAGCGTATTGAGCGGATTGATCCGGCCGATCGCATGATCAGAAAAATGGCCCTCGCTGCTGTCCTGCTGCTGCCGCCCTCGCTGGCGTTGGCGGCAGACATCACCGGCGTGCCGAAAATCCGCGAGGGCGACTCGATCGTGATCGGCGCCAACCGCATCCGGCTCGGCGGCATCGACGCGCCCTCGACCGACCAGCTCTGCCTCAACACCAAGGGCGAGCGCTGGACCTGCGGGGTGGCCGCGCGCGACGAGCTGATCAAGCATGTCGGCGCCAAGAGCTGGACCTGCCACACCCGCACCACCGATCGCCGCGGCCGCATCGTGGCGCGCTGCGAGGTCGAGGGCGAGGACATCCAGAAATGGATGGCGTCGAACGGCTGGGCGCTGGCCTACACGCGCGTGTCGAAGGACTACGAAGCCGACGAGAAGGCGGCGCGCGAAGCCAAGGCCGGCATGTGGCAGGGCGCCTTCATCGCGCCGTGGGACTGGCGCGTGCGCAACAAGAAAACAACCATCCTCGGTACCGTGAAAGTGCCGCCGAACGCGCATGCGATCCTGATGGCCTCGGCCTCCGGCAACGTCGCGCCCTCGCCCGACTGCACCATCAAGGGCAACGTCAACACGTCAGGCGAATGCATCTACCATAAGCCGACCAGCCGCTGGTACGCGCGGATCAACATGAAGATCGACAAGGGCACGCGCTGGTTCTGCTCGGTCGAAGATGCGGAAGCCGCGGGCTGCCGCGAGACGCGGCGGTAGCCGCTTTCACCCTCCCCTGGAGGGGGAGGGTCGGCTCACATTGAGCGGAGCGAAATGTGAGACGGGGTGGGGTGATCCTTCAACACGAAGAGCTTCCGAGGGGAAAGACTGTCACCCCACCCCGTCGCTTATTGCATTCGCGGCGACCCTCCCCCTCCAGCGGAGGGTGAGGTGACCTCCGACCACCACGATCCGCAAGTCCGCGCCCATCATCACGCCCGGCTCGAGCGCGTGTTGCTGGCGCTGCTCGCTATCGTCGCGGTCTACACCGCGATCGCCTATCTGCTGCTGCCGGCGCTGTGGACCCATTACGAGCATCAAAAGGGCCTCGCCAATCTGCCGATGGTGACGCGCACCGCGCAGGGCATTCCCGGCGACGCCATCAATGTCGGGCTGATCGGCAATGAGAAAGAGGTCTTGTGCGCGATGAACGCGGCCGGCTGGTTTCCCGCCGATCCCGTCACGCTGAGATCCTCGATCGAGATCGTCGGCAGCGTACTGCTCGACCGCGCCTACAGGGATGCGCCGGTCAGCCCCCTCTTCTATCTCGGCCGCCGCGAAGATCTCGCTTTCGAGAAGCCGTCCGGCAAGAGTGCGGATCGACGCCATCACGTGCGCTTCTGGAAGGTGCTTGACAGCGGCGAGGAGCAGCGGCCGGTGTGGCTCGGCGCGGTGACCTTCGACAAGGGCGTCGGCGTCAGCCATTTCACCGGCGCCATCACCCATCACATCGATCCCGACATCGACGCCGAGCGCGACTTGCTCGCAACCGACATCGAGCAATCAGGCATGGCGACCGCGAAATATCAGGTCACCGGCGTCGGCCTGACGCTGGCCGGGCACAATGGCGGCGGCGATCTCTATTACACCGACGGCGAGGTGTGGCTGCTGCGACTGGTTGCGGACTGTGTGAAGCAGGCGGGTCCCGTCGCCACTCTGCCGAGCCCGCCCGCCACCGAATTGAAAGATCAGATCTGGCATGCGATCGCGCAAACCTTGCCGGATAGGCCCGGTTGACCCTTGATATTCACGCCATAAGCCTTCATCCATGCACCATACGAACAAGGATCGATAACAATGACCGTTCGCGCGGGCCGCGAATTTCTGGCCATCCCCGGACCCACCACGATGCCGGATGAGGTGCTGCAGGCGATGCACCGCCCCTCGCTCGACATCTATTCCCGCGAGATGATCGACCTGACCGACGGGCTGCACGCCGATCTGTCGAAACTGTTCGCAACTCAACACAAGTCCTACATTCACATCTCCAACGGCCACGGCGCCTGGGAAGCGGCGCTGTCGAACGTGCTGTCGCGCGGCGACAAGGTGCTGGTGCTCGAGAGCGGCCGCTTCGCGATGGGTTGGGGTCATGCCGCGCAGCTGATGGGTGCCGAGCTCGAAGTGCTCAAGGGCGACTGGCGCCGCGCGGTGCGGCCCGATGAGGTCGAGGCGCGCTTGCGCGCCGACACGAAGCACGAGATCAAGGCCATCCTGGTCGCGCAGGTCGACACGGCGTCGGGCGTGGTCAACGACATTGCGGCAATCGGAAGAGCGATCAAGGCCGCCGGCCATCCCGCGCTCTACATGGTCGATGCGGTGGCTTCGCTCGGCTGCATGCCGTTCGAGATGGATGAATGGGGCATCGACGTTGCGATGTCCGGCTCGCAGAAAGGCTTGATGACGCCGCCGGGTCTGGGCTTCGTCGCCGCCAGCGATAAGGCCAGGGACGCGCACAAGCATGCCGATATGCGCACGCCCTATTGGGACTGGACCGAGCGCGAAGGCACCGAGCACTACCGCCGCTATGCCGGCACCGCGCCGGTGCATCTGTTGTTCGCGATGCGCAAGGCGGTCGACATGCTGTTCGGCGAAGGGCTGGAGAATGTGTTCCAGCGCCATCGCCTGCTGGCCGAAGCGGTGCGCCGCGCCGTCACGGTGTGGGCCGAGGGCCAGGTGCTCGGTCTCAACATCTCCGAGCCGTCCGAGCGTTCCGATACGGTGACGACCGTGCTGGTGTCGGGCGGCGAGCACGATCCGATCTCGCTGCAGCGCTACTGCAAGGAAAAATGCGGCGTGGTGCTCGGCACCGGCATCGGCGAACTGCAGGGCGCCGCGTTCCGCATCGCCCATATGGGCCATGTCAACGCGCCGATGATCCTGGGCACGCTCGGTGTGATCGAGGTCGGGCTCAACGCGCTCGATATCCCCCACGGCAGTGGCGGCACCAAGGCCGCGATCGAGTATCTCGGCGAAAGTGTAAGCCCGTAAGCGCGGCGCAAGCCTTCCCCGTTCGTCATTTTTGGTGCTAACTGCACGGCTTAAAGGTCGTGCAGTATCAAGAACGATCCGGGGGAACGTGAGTGGCGTCGGTTGAATTGCGTGGCCTGACCAAGCGTTTCGCGGCGCTTGCCGTCGTCGATGATGTCTCCCTGAAAATCGATCACGGCCAGCTGGTCTGCCTGCTCGGTCCCTCCGGCTGCGGCAAGACCACCACCTTGCGGCTGATCGCGGGCTTCCTGGAACCATCAGCGGGCGAAATCCATGTCGGCGACCGCGTGGTGTCGTCGCCGGCAAAGACGCTGCCGCCCGAGCAGCGCAAGATGTCGATGATCTTCCAGAGCTACGCGCTGTGGCCGCATATGACGGTGGCGGAAAACATCGTCTACGGCCTGCGCTTGCGCAAACTCGACCGCGCGACCATTGCGAAAAAGCTCGACACGATCCTCAAGGCCACCAAGCTCGAAATCCTCGCGCAACGCTATCCCGGCGAGCTCTCCGGCGGCCAGCAACAGCGCGTGGCGCTGGCGCGCGCGCTGATCGTCGAACCCGAGACGCTGCTGCTCGACGAGCCGCTGTCGAACCTGGATGCGAATCTGCGCGAAGAAATGCGGTTCGAAATCCGCCGGCTGCACGACCAGTATCGCTACACCACGGTCTATGTGACCCACGACCAGTCCGAGGCGATGACGACCGCCGACCTGATCGCGGTGATGAATGCCGGCAAGATCGACCAGCTCGGGAGCCCCGAGGACATCTACGACCGGCCGCAATCGGAATTCGTCGCGCGCTTCATCGGCGCCAGCAACATCGTCAAGGGCGTGGCGCGCGATGCCGATCACATCGCCTTTGCCGGCGCGACGTTGCAGGTGGTCGGCGCGAAACTCACCGCGGGCCAGAGCGCGGCGATCGCGATCCGCCAGCACGACATCCAGCTTGGAACGCAGGCACCGGCCAATGCGCAGAACACCGTCAAGGCGCGCGTCACGCGCCAGGTGTTCCTGGGCGCGACCCGCGACTATCTGGTCGAGACCGCCGACGGCACCACGCTGCGGGTCGTGACAGCGCCAGGCAACATCGTCGATGAGGGCGCTGACGTGTGGCTCATGCTGCCGCCCGAGCGCTGCCGCGCGCTGGCGCGATAAGGAGAGCGTAAGATGAAGAACATTTCACGACGCGCAGTACTAAAGGGTGGAAGCGCGCTGGCGCTCGGCACCGTGTTTGCCGCACCTGCCCGCGCCGCCGCCCCGCCATCGGAGGCGATCACTCCGGCGCTGATCGAAGCGGCGAAAAAAGAGGGCACCGTGGTGCTCTATTCCTCGATGGATCTGCCGGTCGGGGAGAAGCTCGGCAAGGCTTTCGAGGCCGCCTATCCCGGCATCAAGATCCAGATCGAGCGCTCCGGCTCGGAGCGGTTGTTCCAGCGCGTCGCGCAGGAATTCGACAGCAACATTCACGCCGCCGACGTGATCAACACCTCCGACGCCTCGCACGTCATCCCCTGGAAGCAGAACGGCTGGCTGATGCCGTTCGTCTCCGAAGACATCGCCAAATATTTTCCGGAAATCTATCGCGACCCCGACGGCATGTCCGCGACCTCGCGCATCTATTTGTCGTCGATCGCCTACAACACCAACCTGGTGAAGGCCGAGGATGCGCCGAAAAGCTGGGCCGACCTGCTCGACCCGAAATGGGCGGGCAAAATGGTGAAAGCCCATCCGGCCTATAGCGGCACCATCATGACCGCGACCTTCCAGCTCGTGCGCGAATTCGGCTGGGGGTATTATGAGAAACTGTCGAAGCAGCGCGTGATGCAGGTGCAGTCCTCGACCGATCCACCGAAGAAGCTGTCGCTCGGCGAGCGCGCCGTGATGGCCGACGGCAATGAATATGGCGTGGTGCTCTTGAAGGAGGCCGGCCAACCGGTCGAACCGATCTATCCGACCGAGGGCGCGCCGACGATTTCGGGCCCAACGGCTATCTTTGCGTCGGCGCCGCATCCGAACGCGGCAAAACTGTTCCAGGCATGGTTGCACACGCGCGAGACGCAGCAGTTTTTCGTGGACTACACCGCGCAATATTCCGCGCATCCGCAGGTCACCTCGAAGCCGGGGCGGCGCAAGCTCTCCGACATCAAGCTGATGAAGGAGGATGCCGCGGGCGTGGCGGCGCAGGCCGAAGAGATCAAGACGCACTATGCGAAGCTGTTCAAGGTGTGAACATGCATGGGACGGCGCACCACGCTCCTCTTCACCTCTCCCCGCGTGCGGGGAGAGGTCGGCGCGCAGCGCCGGGTGAGGGGGAGTCTCCGCGAACACGGTGCGTGGAGAACCCCCCTCACCCCAACCCTCCTAGGGCGAGCACTTGCTCGTCCCGGCCCCGCATCCGCCTTCGCTCTTTGAGCTTCGGCGGACTAGCGCGGGGAGAGGGAGCCGACCTGTGCAAGCTGGGCCTGACATGACCACCACTGACACCATCACCCCCAAACCGCGCATCGACTGGACGGCGCCGGTGCTGTGGCTGTTCGCGCTGGTGCTGGTCGCACTGATCCTGCTGCCGATGTCATGGCTCGCGGTCTACAGCTTGACCGACAAGATGCGGCATCCGACGCTGCAGAATTTCGTCACGCTGTTCTCCGATCCCGATTTCCTCGATCCCTTGTTTACGACCGCGATCATCGCCGTCACCTCGGCCACGCTCTGCTGCGTCGTTGCCGCACCCATCAGCTGGCTGGTGTCGCGCACGGACATGCCGGGCCGGCAGACCATCCGCGCGCTGGTGACGGCGTCCTTTGTGACGCCGCCGTTCCTCGGCGCCGTCGCATGGGAATTGCTGGCGGCGCCGAACAGCGGCCTGCTCAACCAGCTCTATCGCCATGTCACCGGCGCGGAGTCCGATAGCTACCTCTTCAACATCTATTCGCTGCCGGGGATCATTTTCGTGATCTCCTGCTACACGTTTCCGTTCGTGTTCGTGCTGGTGGCGAATGCGCTCGACACCATGCCGGGCGAGCTGGAGGACGCTTCCGCCATCCTCGGCGGCAAGGCCTGGACCACGGCGCGGCGCGTCACCATTCCGTTGGCGATGCCGGCGCTGGTGGCGGGCAGCCTGATCGCGTTCCTGCAGGCGATGACGCTGTTCGGCTCGCCCGCGATTCTCGCGCTGCCGGCCGGCTTCCACACCATGACCACGAAAATCTGGAGCCTGTTCCAGTATCCGCCCAAGCTCGAGCTTGCGGCCGCCGCTGCGGTGCCGCTGCTGATCCTGACCATCCTGCTGTTGCAGGCGCAGAAATTCATCCTCGGCCGCCGCGGCTATTCCGTGGTCGGCGGCAAATATGGCGCGCCACGCCGGGTCGAGATGAAGGCCTGGCGCTGGCCGGCGTTCGGCTTCTGCATGCTGGTGCTGATGAGCCCGGTGTTCCTGCCGTACTTCGCGCTGCTCAATGCCGCTTTCTCGCCGAACGCCACGACCTTGGCGACGCCGTCGACGCTGACCCTGCATAACATCGTCTTCGTCTTCACCGAGCTGTCGTCGACCGCGCTGGTGCTGAAGAATACGGTGATCCTGGGCACGGCGACCGCGACCATCGGCACCATCCTGGCCCTCGTCATCGCCTACGTGACGACGCGAAAAGCCATCGCCGGCTCGCGGGTGCTCGGCTTCCTCGCCACCGCGCCGGTCGCCGTGCCCGGCATCGTGCTCGGCGTCGGCCTGTTCCTGAGCTACACGCGGCCGCCGCTGGTGCTCTACGGCACCTTGTGGATATTGCTGCTGGCCTTCCTCACCATCAACCTGCCCTCGGCCTATCAGCAATTGCAGGCGGCATTCGCCACCATCCATCCTGAGCTGGAAGACGCCAGCCGCATCCTCGGCGCCACGCGCCTGCAATCGCTGATCCGGATCACCGCACCGCTGCTGCGCACCGGCGTGATCGCGACCTGGTGCTTCATCTTCATCGGCGTGATGCGCGAATTGTCGGCGGCGATCGTGCTGTTCACCTCGCAGACCAAGGTGTTGTCCGTGCTGATCTACGATCTCAACGAAAGCGGCGACCTCGCCGCGATCGCCGTGCTCGGCATCGCCATGCTGGTGATTACTTTCGTCGTGGTCATGGCGGTGAACCGGATTCCCGCGTTCGGCGGCGGCGCCGCAGCGGCGCGGTTGCGGAATAGCTAACTCCGTCTCATTGCGAGCCAACGGGTCCGCGCGAATGCGCGGCCCGATGACAGGCTCCGCGAGCAATCCATTGCGCCGCAAGCGGAGATATGGATTGCTTCGTCGCTTCGCTCCTCGCAATGACGAGTGATGAGACATCTGGCATTCTCCTCATCCGCTCCGATATAAGGCATGGCCATCCACACCCAACGAGGACACTGCGTGACGCAAGCCGCCGCCAACACCCCTGCCCTGTCTCCGCCGGTCGCGCCGCGCCGGCCGCATTCCGTGACGCTGCACGGCATCACCATCACCGACGACTATGCCTGGCTGAAGGATGCGAACTGGCAGGAGGTGCTGCGCGATCCCAAGCTGCTCGATGGCGACATCCGCAGCTATCTCGAAGCCGAGAACGCCAATACCGACCACCTGCTCGGCCATACCAGCGCGTTGCAGAAGAAGCTGGTCAAGGAAATGCGCGGCCGCATCAAGGAAGACGATTCCGGCGTTCCGGCGCCCGATGGCGCATTCGCCTATTTCGGCAAGTTTCGCGAGGGCGGACAACACGAATTGTTCGGCCGCAAGCCGCGCCATGGCGGCGCGGAGGAGATCGTGCTCGATGGCGACGAGCTTGCGAAGGGAAGCGACTATTTCCGGTTCGGCGGCACGCGGCATTCCCCCGACCACCGGTTGCTGGCCTGGAGCGCGGACATTCAGGGATCCGAATACTTCACCATCTTCGTGCGCGAGTGGGACGGCTGTCGCGACCATCCCGACCGGGTCGAGGACACCGACGGGTCGGCGATCTGGAGCAAGGACTGCAAAAGTTTCTTCTATGTCAAGCTCGACGACAATCACCGTCCGACGCAAGTGTGGCGTCATCGGCTTGGAACCGAGCAGAAGGACGATGTCCTCGTTTATGAAGAAAAGGACTCCGGCTGGTTTACCCATCTCCATCAGTCCGGCAGCCTGCGCTATTGCGTGATTGCCAGCGGTGACCACGAAACCTCCGAGCAGCGATTGCTCGACCTCGCCGATCCCGAGGCGCCGCCGCTTCTGATCGCCGCCCGCGAAGAGGGTGTGCAGTATACGGTCGCCGATCGCGGCGACGAGCTGTTCATCCTGACCAACGCGGGCGAGGCGATCGACTTCAAGATCGTCACCGCGCCGCTGGCCTCTCCGGAACGCAAGAACTGGCGCGACCTGATTCCGCATCGCGCCGGGACCTACGTGATCGAGCACGATCTCTATGCCGGCCATCTGGTCCGGCTGGAGCGCAACAACGCCTTGGCCGCGATCGTGATCCGTGATCTGAAAACCGGCGAGGAGCACGCCATCGCCTTCGACGAGGCCGCCTACTCGCTCGACATCATGGGCTCCTATGAATTCGAGACGACGAATTTGCGCTTCAACTACTCATCGATGACGACGCCGTCGGAAGTCTATGACTACGACATGGCCGCGCGCACGCGGACTTTGCGCAAACGTCAGGAGATTCCATCCGGTCACGACCCGGCCGACTATGTCACCACCCGCATCATGGCGAGGGCGCATGACGGCGCCGAGGTGCCGATCTCGATCCTGCATCGCCGCGATTTCAAACGCGACGGCCGCGCGCCGCTGCTGCTCTACGGCTACGGCTCCTACGGCCTCGCCATGTCAGCGTCCTTCAACGCCAACCGGCTGTCGCTGGTCAACCGCGGCTTCGTCTATGCCATCGCGCATATCCGCGGCGGCACGGACAAGGGCTGGAACTGGTATCTCGACGGCAAGCGTGAGAAGAAGACCAACACCTTCGACGATTTCGCGGCCTGCGCCCGCGCGCTGATCGGGGCGAACTACACCAGCACAAAACGCATCGTCGGCCACGGCGCCAGCGCCGGCGGCATGCTGATGGGCGCGGTCGCCAACCGCGCCGGCGAGCTGTTTTCGGGGATCGTCGCCGAGGTCCCGTTCGTCGACGTCCTCAACACCATGCTCGACCACTCGCTGCCGCTGACGCCGCCGGAATGGCCGGAGTGGGGCAACCCCACCGCGAGCGAAAAGGATTTCCGCACCATCCTGTCCTATTCGCCCTATGACAATGTCGCGGCCAGGCAATATCCCGCGATCCTCGCCATGGGCGGGCTGACCGATCCGCGCGTCACCTACTGGGAGCCGGCCAAGTGGGTTGCGCGGCTGCGCGCGACCATGGCGAGCGGCGGCCCGGTGTTGTTGCGCACCAATATGGGCGCGGGCCATGGCGGCGCCTCCGGCCGCTTCGACCGGCTCGACGAGATCGCAATCGTCTATGCGTTTGCGCTGTGGGCGGCGGGGTTGGCGGAAGCGGAAGCGTAATTGATGCGGAGCCGTGCCAACTACTCATCTCGTCGTCCCCGCCTGGTGCGCAATTGCGCACGGGAGCGGGGACCCATAACCACAGGCAGGAGTCGTTGCGACAAGCTGGCACGCCCAGCCTTCGCAATCACCACGGCCTGTGGTTATGGGCCCCAGGTCTCGCTTCGCTCGCCCGGGACGACAGGGAGAATGCGATGCCTAAATACACCAAGAAAGACTTTCCAGTTCACAACGTGCGCCGCTTCCTCGAGCCGGGCCCGATCGTGCTCGTCAGCTCGGCGTACAAGAACGACACCAACATCATGACCATGGGCTGGCACATGGTGACGGAATTCTCGCCATCGCTCGTCACCTGCCTGATCTCCGGCGCCAACCACAGCTTCGAGATGATCCGCAAGAGCCGGCAGTGCGTGATCAATATTCCGACCGTCGACCTCGCCGAGACCGTCGCGAAGATCGGCAACTGCTCCGGCAGTAACGTCGACAAGTTCAGCGCCTTCGCGCTCACGCCGAAGCCGGGCACCCATGTGCGCGCGCCCCTGATCGAGCAATGCTACGCCAATCTCGAATGCCGGCTTGCCGATTCCGGCTGGGTAAAGAAATACAATCTGTTCGTGTTCGAGGTCGTGAAGGCGCATGTCGCGACGTCGCCGAAATTGCCGAAGACAATTCACTATCGCGGCGACGGCGAGTTCATGATCTCGGGCGCCGAGACCCGCAAATATCGCAGGCTGTTCCGGCCGGGCATGCTTTGATCAGACTGTCCGCCGCGCACTCCGTTCAATGCCGCTCCAGTTTAACCTGACTTCATCACGCGCCAGGTTCAGGACGCGCGCTGCGCGGTCATCACGATCCGCACCAGGTCGGCGGCATTGCGCGCGCCGAGCTTCTTCATGATGTTGGCGCGATGATCCTCGATGGTGCGCGGGCTGATGCCGAGCGTGCGGCCGGCTTCCTTGTTGGACGCGCCGGCGGTGAATTGCTGCAGCACTTCGCGCTCCCTGCGGGTCAGCGGCTCGCGGCCGGGGAAGTGCAGCGACGTGACGTTGGACCCGGATTCCTGCTGCCGCCGCGCATAGGCTTCCACGGCCTCCTTGACCCGCGTCACGATTTCATTGCCGCGGAACGGCTTCTCGATGAAGTCAATGGCGCCGCTCTTGATGGCGCTGACCGCCATTGCGATATCGCCCTGCCCGGAAATCATGAAGATCGGCGCCGGATAGTCCTCACCATGCAGTTCTTTCAGAATGTCGAGGCCCGACTTGCCGGGAATGTGCACGTCGAGAAGGATCGCCGCGGGCGTTCTGCTGCGCGCCACCTCCAGCAATGCCGCGCCATCGGCGAAGCAGAGCACGTCATAGCCGCCGCTCGACAACACGACGTTGAGGGTCTCGCGCACCGCAGGGTCGTCGTCGACGACGAAGATTTCGCCGCGAGAAACAGGGCTGTCGGCCATGTGCCATCGTCCCGATCGTTTGAATGACGCGCATTTGCCAGAACGACATCCACCCGAGGGCAGATGCGATCCGACCGTATTTGTACGGGAGGAGAACTTGGCCGACAAGTAGCGGGGTATGCCTTACTTGCCCCGCACGGGAGCGTCGCATGCAGACCGCCACAGTGCCCGCCGGGAACCAGGCCGGCATCGATTCCGGGGACGACTCCGCCACCAGCCTGATGTTCATGGTCTCACACAAATCCGCGTGAACGATCGCTTTGGGCGTTTCTGGAAACCGGCCAATGCGGCCGCTCAGGCGTCCATCATCGCGTCATGGCCTGATGAGGCGCCCTTGCGCTTCCTGACCTTGCCCTTGAGGAACTGAATGTCCATCTCCGCGCCGTTGACGCGCACCAGCTCGCAGCGGCGATAGGCAAGCCCGGTCGACGACAGCAGCAGGAAGAATTCCTTCAGGTTGAGGCCCTGGATCGAGCCGTCCACCGTCAGGATTGCGTCATTGTCCGAGATGGCATTGAGCTGGCAATTGCGGCGCCAGGTGCCGTCGATCGCCATGATGCAGACGTCATAACCGCGGCTGAAATTGACGCGGTCCAGATGCTTGCCTTGCTCTGACATTGCAGAAGCTCCGCGGGTGGCGAAATTCCGCTTCACACGGATTCCCTTTTTTTGACCGATAGCGCTGGAGGCTTCTCATTCCCGTTAATTTCGCAGCCCGGGGAAATACGGAAAAGCGAATGCGCGCGAACGCCGTCGCCGCCGTCATTAACACTAATTGCGCAGTAACCTTGCCGGAGCGCTAACCATCATCGGCAGGACCGCACCGGCGATCGTGCAAAGCGCGCGCCGCCGGCCGCGTCATCGCGTCATCTGCGCGACGCTCGCCGCGTTCGCCTTCGTCTCGGCAAGACACTCATTGATCACGGTGAGCAGCGCCACCGGCGTGAACGGCTTGCGCAAGCAACGCAACGCGCCGAGCTCGAGCGCCATCCGCAGGAAATCCGGCGCGGGCGCATCGAGATTGGCGAAGGCGTAGCCCGACATCGCCACCAGCGGAATCGCCGGAGCGCGTTCATGGAAGATCCGGATCGACTCGAAGCCGCGCATATGCGGCATGAAGATGTCGACGATCATCAGGTCGATGCCGCCGCGGTCCAGCGCGCGGAGCCCGGCTTCGCCGCCATCGGTCACCACCACATCGAAATTGTGACGTTGCAGAAAGACCTCGATGGCCATGCAGACCATCGGATCGTCATCGACGACAAGAATGCGCGTCATGATATGCCCCAGCAGTGCCAGGCCGGATGCACGGCCGGCGAATCAAAGCCCCGTTGTCGCAATTCCGCAATAAACACAGCACCCTGTCTGCCCTCTGACGTGTATATCGCCATCGTACAACCTGTGGAACCAACGGCAGGGCCCGTCCGATAATCGCCTCGGGTCAATTTACACCCTTAAAGCGAGTGTGTATAGTTTGGCACGTAAAGGGGGATGCGTGGCAGAGAAGACAGCCGATGTACTGCCGCGCCCTGCGGCAGACCCACATGTCCTCGATCCAGCGTCCGCCGAACCAGTTGCTGCAGGCGCTGCCGGCTGAGGATTTCGAACTCGTCGGCGCGCGGCTCAGGCCGCTGCAGCTGATCCGCGAAACCGTCCTTGTGGAAGCAGGCGTGGCGCCTGCCCAGATCGTCTTTCCGCACGGCGGCGCCGTCTCCATCGTCGTGAATCTTTCCGAAGGCCAGTCCGTCGAGGTCGCGATGATCGGCCGCGACAGCGTCGTCGGAGCCTGCGAGGCGTTGGGCGACGGCGTGTCGCTTACCGATGCGATCGTGCTGTTTCCCGCCGCCGCCTCGGCGATCGAGCCTGCCGATTTCAGGATCGCGGCCGCGCAAAGTCCGGCGCTGCGCGGCCTCGTGACCCGCCACGGCGAGGCGCTGCTGGCGCAAGCGCAGCAGACCGCGGCCTGCAACGCCGTCCATTCGGTCGAGGCGCGCCTGGCGCGTTGGCTGCTGCGCGCCCGCGATCTCCACGACGGCAGGACGCTGCCGCTGACGCAAGAATTGCTGGCGCAGATGATCGGCGTGCGGCGCAACGCCATCTCCATCGTCGCCCATGCGCTGCAGGAGGCCGGAACGATCAGCTACAGCCGCGGGCAGATCGAGATCCTCGACGTCGAAGCATTGCGGGCGACGTCGTGCGAATGCCACGCGGCGATCCGCGCCCGGCAGAAACAGTTGCTCGGCTGAGCCCGCAGCAGGTGAGCCCGCAATTTATGCGCTGGCGGTCCTGGCGCCGATCCGCGATCGCGCCGACCGCTCCGCGCGTTTCCGTTCTGCACGTTATTGGACATAAGCACGGCGACACATGCCCGTAAGACTGACGGCTGATTTTGCTTGCACGGGAAAAAGTGGAAGTTCATCGTCCCAGGCGATTGGCGGCATTGCAGCGACCCAGAGGCCTGATTTGCCCGCAAGGCAGGAGGCGACTTTGGACTTGACCCCTCGCGCGGCGAACGGATTTCTGTCGGCGCTTGCGGCCGACGATTTCGAGTTGGTCCGCCCGCATCTGAAGACCGCTGACCTGCTGCCGGATTCCGTGCTGGTCGGCGCCGGCGAAACACTGCGGCGCGCCTGGCTGCCGCACCGCGGCGTGATCTCGCTGATCGTCAACCTGTCGAAGGGCGAGCGCGTCCAGGTCGCGATGATCGGCCGCGACAGCATGTTCGGCGTTTTCTCCTCGCTCGGCGATCCGGTCGCGCTCAACAGCGCGGTGGTGCTGGTGCCCGGCATCGCCTCGACCATCGAGCTCGAACGGCTGCACGCCGCGGCCGATCAGAGCGCCGCGCTGCGTGCGCTGATGATGCGGCATGGCCTTGCGGTCTATGCGCAGATTCAGCAGACGGCCGGCTGCAATGCCGCGCATTCGGTCGAGGCGCGCCTCGCCCGATGCTTGCTGCAGATCCACGATCTCTCGGGCGGCGGCAAGTTCATGCTGACCCAGGAATTCATGGCGCAAATGATCGGCGCACGGCGCAACAGCGTCTCGATGGTGGCCAGCACGCTGCAGCAGTCCGGCGTGATTCACTACAGCCGCGGCCACATCCAGATTCTCGATCTCGATGCGCTGAAGAAGGCCGCATGCGAATGCTACGGCACCGTCAGGACGCACTACGAACGGCTGCTGCGCCCGCACAGCCGCGAGATGAGCGGCAGCACGAAGCCGCCTTCGCCTCGCGGCAAATCGCGATCCGGGCCCGTATAAATACGCCATCCGTTCGCGCGTCGATTAACGCGCCGTTCAACGAGCGCTGTTATCTGTCGCACAGCCGAGCCAAGCGCGAGTCCCGGAAAGCTTCGATCGATTGCCGCGGGCTTGTCACCCCTCGCAAGTGTTCGGCTGATTTGCATAGACGCGCGGAGCAAGACATGGCCTTTGATCTCTCGATGCCGATCCTCGTGGTGGACGACTACTCCACCATGATCCGCATCATCCGCAACCTGCTCAAGCAGATCGGCTTCGAGAACGTCGACGACGCCGGCGACGGATCCGCCGCGCTTGCAAGGATGCAGGGCAGGAGATACGGCCTCGTCATCTCCGACTGGAACATGGAGCCGATGACCGGCTACGACCTGTTGCGCGAGGTGCGCGCCAGCCCCGAGCTGTCGACGACGCCGTTCATCATGATCACCGCCGAATCCAAGACCGAGAACGTCATTGCCGCGAAGAAGGCCGGCGTCAGCAACTACATCGTCAAGCCGTTCAACGCCGCAACGCTGAAGGCCAAGATGGAAGCGGTGCTCGGTCCCGCCGAATAGGCGGATAGCTTCCGACGCAGTCCTGTGCACGCTATCGCGCGCAAGCCAACCGTACTTGTACGGTTGCCGAATTTCATCTCTGGCTAACGATGAAAAGCGATCATGGCGGAAAGCACAGGAGAGCTTTCCATGTTCACTTACGAGACCGCCGACCAGAAGGAAGTCCGGCGTTTCCGCATTGCCCAGTTCAACGGGCGGGCCGCGACCGTCCGCAGCGGCGACGCAACCATCACCGGCCATGTCCGCTCGGTGCGGGAGAACGAGACAAGCGTGCCGCCATGCTGGACCATCATCATCGTCCCCGCCGTCTCGACGCCAGCGAACATCGCCGTACGCTCCACGCCGCGCTTTGTGTCCTTCGCCGAGGGAGACTTCTACTAGTGCCCACTTTCCGAAGTCCGCGCTCCATCGCCACAATACCTTTCGCGGACTTTGGAAAGTTATGGGCACTGGCAAATCGATGATTCCAGTGGAGCTTTGGATTTGACGTTCGCTTTGCGAGATCGTGGTCTATGGGTAGCGAATGTCAAATCCGCTCCACTGGTACCGCTTTCGGCACTAGTCGTTTGAAATCAGCATCGCGGCGTGGACCAGATCGGCGGTGTTGCGCGCGCCGAGCTTGCGCATGGCTTCGGCGCGATGGCTCTCGAAGGTCCGCGGGCTGATCTGCATCTTCTGCGCGCCCTGCTTGTTGGTGCAGCCCTCGCCGATCAAGGTCAAAACCTCGCGCTCGCGCGGCGTGAGTTTCGCGACCGCATCCCGTGCAGGCGCCGCGCGCCAATCCCGGCCTTGCCTCGCTTGACCGGAGCGGTTCTCACCGCCGACGCTTCCGGCGGTCTTCGCCGGCTTTTTGGTCCCCGCGATTTGCTCGACCAGCGCGCAGAGGCGCTCGGTCTGCTCCAGCGCGTTCTCCACGATCGTCTGCAAATAAGTCCGGTCGCCGCTCGTCTGCGCGAGCGCATGGCTGTGCTGCCTGATCTCGCCCATGTAAAGCAACAGCGCTGTCAGTGCGCCGTTGAGCTCGCGCGAGGCCGCCGTGCTCGTCTCATTGATCGCCATCATGCGCTCGGCCATCAGCTGGACGAGCGCGGTGTCGTTGTCTGGAGGCTGGCTCTCGAGCGCCTTGGTGCGAGCACCGGCGCCGAGATGTCGCTGTGGCATGCAAGCTGTCTAGCGGATGTCGGCGGGCGCAACGTTAACTTTTGGAACCGTAAGATTACGGGAACTTTGGAAGAAACGACCCGCAGGCCGAGTTAGGTAAACGCCGAAATTGCAGGCGCATCAAGATGTTTCTCTGAGATTGTGGAAATCGGCTGACATCCCCATCGGCCGGCGCACCGGATTACCACTTCTTAACGTTGGCCTGCTTTGCTGCCACTGAGTACGAGCGCGCAAATGCCTCAAGGATGAGTCAGTTCCGGAGCCGGCGCGGCGTGCCATGATGCAATTGTGGGACTTTCTGGCGCGACTGAGTCCGATGACGCGAAAGAGCCTGCTCTCCGAGCTGGAGCGGCTCGAGCTCTGCGGCGTCGAAGTGCCCCGCTCCGCCGACATCCAGGCCAAGCTGCGTGCCGAGTTCGGCATGGACGGCGCCGCCAAGGACAAGGACGCCAACTCACCACCGCGCCTGTTCTTCGCACCGCTCAACCCGCTGCTGAGCGAAGGCGCACCCGAGCACGCCAATTCGGGCAAGATCGCGCGCGGCTCGCTGGGTCCGATCTGGGAATGGATCAGCCGCGACCTGCTGCCGACCATGACGCGCGATTTCGTGCACCACGTGAAGGACCTGATTGCCGCCGACAAGCAGAAGGAAGCGCGGCAGGCGGTGATCGCGTTCCAGACCAAGGTCGTCAAATATCTCGAGAGCACGCTGCGCGATGCCGACAGCGCCGGCCACACCCGCTTCAAGCTTGCGACCTATACCGCGTCGCGCTCGGCCTATGACGATCTGGTCAAGATCATGCAGGCGTTCCGTGCGCGGGACGCGCTCGCCAAATTCAATTCGGCGCTGCCGGAAAGCTTCGCGAAATTCGAGGATACGCAGGTCCGCAAGATGACTGCGCTGCTGCAGGGCTTCGCCAAGCAGGATGCCGATGCCATTCCCTTCGCGATTGCGTTGATCGCCCAGCGGCTGCGGACGCCGTGGCAGCTGATCTTCCTCGCCACCAAGGCGGCGGCGAGCCGTGGCGCCGCCGACGTCGCGAAGACGCCCTGGGCGATCGTGGTCTCGATGGTGCTGGACCGGATCGAAGACGATCGCGCGCTGCTGCGGCTTGCGCTCAGGAACAACCGGGTGATCGTCGCACGCGATCTCCTCGCCGAGATCTACGACATCGAGCACGCGCTGCATCTTCGCATCGATCAGCTCGATCAATCGGCCTGGGGCGAGCGGCTGGCATCGCTCATGGAATCGATCGCAAGCCTGGTGGAAGCCGAAGTCGCCCGATTCCCCGACGAGGTCGGTCATGTGCTCGCCTCACGCAGCCTGCGCAGCCGCGATTCACTGACGGGCAAACTGGCTCAACTGGCCTGGAAGGGCCGCGACGCCATGACATCAGGCGCGGCCTATTGCAAGAAGTTGATCAGCGCCGCCTGAGGCAACACGACGGCGCGAGGGTTCTAGCCGCCGCAGTTCGGCGGTTAGAACGTTGTCGCGAAAAATGTCTGGTCTTCCGAAAAGATCATGCGCGGACAAGAAGCTCTAGTGCCCACTTTCCGAAGTCCGCGCTCCCTCGCCGCGACACCTTTTCGCGGACTTCGGAAAGTTATGGGCACTAGCAAATCCATGATTCTAGTGCCGCTTTCGATCTGAAGTCCCTGAATTCGATTCTGCAGCGAGTGAGTCAGGGACTTCAGATCGGCGGCACTACGTGCGCTTGCCGCGCAGGTTCAAAAAGGTCTCGAGAAAGCGTCCCGAGGCCACGAACCAGAACCACCAATATGCCTTTCGACGCGTCGACATGATTTCGTCCTTAAAATCAGCGGCATGATCCGAAAAGAATCACAAAACCCCACGCTCGCTGGGCTGGTTAATAGCCCGTAACGGCACGGGGTCATGTGATGTGCTTCACATTTGGCACATGAACGGTCCGTGTTCTCACCCGTTTTGACGAGACGCTTGTTGCCCGAACACTGGAACTCACCAGCGCTCTCCGCGTTCTCCCGAAAAAACAATGTGTTGGGGCTATTCCGGAGCGCGCCCATGACCATATCCGCAGATCCCGTCAATCCCATCCCGCTGTCGACCTCAGAGCACGATATCCAGCTGCGCCGTGCGGTGATCGCCTCCACGGTCGGCACCGCAATCGAGTGGTACGATTTCTTCCTCTATTCGACCGTCACGGGTCTCGTATTCGCAAAACTGTTCTTTCCGCATTCCGACCCATGGGTCGGCACGCTCGAAGCCTTTGCCATTTACGCCGTCGGCTTTATCGCGCGCCCGGTGGGCGCCGCGATTTTCGGCCATTACGGCGATCGGATCGGCCGCAAATCGACGTTGATCGCGACGTTACTGCTCATGGGGCTCGCCACCGCGGCGGTCGCCATCGTGCCGACCTATCAGAGCATCGGCATCTGGGGCGCGGTGCTCCTGACCGTGCTGCGATTCGTCCAGGGCGTCGGCGTTGGCGGCGAGTGGGGCGGCTCGGTGCTGATGTCGATGGAATGGGCGCGCAACGACAAGTCGCGCGGGCTGGTCGCATCCTGGCCGCAATTCGGCGTGCCCTGCGGCCTGTTCCTGGCCAATCTCGCCGTGCTCGCCTTCAGCCAGATGTCGGGCGACAGCTTCCTCGCCTGGGGCTGGCGCATTCCGTTCGCGCTCAGCCTCGTGCTGGTCGCCGTCGGCCTCTACATCCGGCTTGGCATCATGGAGACGCCGATCTTCGCGAAGCTGCTCGCGGAACAGAAGATCGACCGCACGCCGATGCTCACGGTGATCAAGGAGTATCCGAAGGAGATCCTGCTGTCGGCCTTTGCGCGCATGGCCGAACAGGCACCGTTCTATATCTTCACCGCCTTCATCTTCTCCTATGGCACCGGCACGCTGCACGTATCGCGCGACTTCCTGCTGACCGCGGTGCTTGCAGCATCCATCCTCTCCTTCGTGTCGATCCCCGTGTTCGGGCATCTGTCGGACCAGATCGGACGGAAGAACATGTACATGATCGGCGCTGTGGTGACCGGCGTATTCGGCTTCATCTATTTCGCGCTGCTCGGCACGGAATCGGAGCCGATCATCTTCTTCGCCATCATCCTGTCGCTGATCCCGCATGACATGCTGTACGGGCCACAGGCCGCGTTGATTGCCGAAAGTTTCACGGGCCGGCTGCGCTACAGCGGCGCCTCGCTGGGCTATCAGCTTGCCTCGATCATCGCCGGTGGGCCGGCGCCCCTGATCGCGGCATGGCTGTTCGGAACCTTCCAATCGGCGACCGCGATCGCGATCTATATCGCCGCCTGCGCCGTGATCACCCTGATCGCGACCGCGCTGATGACCGACTACACCGGCAAGGACATTTCGGGAGAGTACAAGGCGCGCTGATTTTCAGCGTTTACAGGTCCTCTTCATCGGTCGATGATCGCTCGCAATGGCGCGACAAGCGCTTGTTCAAGGGGAGACGACAATGCGACGAGGACGGATCGTGCTGACGGCGCTGGCCGTGCTGGCGTCGGCCGCGCTGTTCAATTCCAGCAGCGCGCAGACGCCAACGCCGGCCAACAGTGCGACGCCGACGCCTGACAACGCGGTCATGCTCACGATCTTTCTGAAGCACGACCAGTCGCGGCCGCTCGCCGAACTCAATGCGCAACTGGAGAAGCAGGGTTTTTACAAGGCGTTTCCGCCTGACGGCGTCGAGGTCGTGAGCTGGTATGTGATGATGGGGATTGGCCAGGTCGTGACCTTGCGGCTACCGGCCTCGCGGCTGCGCGAGGTCAACCGCATTTTCGAGACGATGGCCTGGGGCGTGTATCGAACCGAGTTCTACGCGACCTATGACTACAAGCCGATCGGCATCGCCAACCACGAGAAGGCAATGAAGTAAGCGAGAAAGCTACTTCCGCAGGCTCGCCCAGACGCCGCCGAGGATCAGCAGGCCGCCGAACAAGTGGATCAGCGTCGGTGGCTCGCCGAGGATGAGAAACGACAGCAGCGCGCTCGCGACCGGGCCGACATAGAGCACCAGCGAGGTGCGCACCGAGCCGAAGCGGGCGGCAAGCCAGGCGAAGCCTGCGTAGGCGATCAGGCCGGGCACGAGGCCAGCGAACAAATAGGCCTCGGCCGCTTTCATGCTGAACACCGCCTGCGGCGCGGTCCACATCTCGTGAATCGCCGGCGGCAGCGAGCACAGCGCGCCTGCCGCGGAGAACAGGCCGATACGCGCGAGCAGCGAGGCCTGCGGTGCGACACGTGACTGCAGCAGCGTGTAGCCGGACCAGCCGAGCATCGCGAGCACGACCAGCAGATCGCCCCACGCCGCCTTCGACTTGACCGGCGCTTCGGGGTGGCCGCCGGTCACGATCAGCAGCGCGCCGGCGAGCGCGAGAGCCGTGCCCAGCCACTGCAGCGGACCGATGTGCTCCATCCCCAATGCCGCGGAGATCAGCAGCACCACGATCGGAGACAGCGCCATGATCAGCGCGATATGGATCGCCGTGGTCGAGATGCCCGCGACATAGACCGGACCGCCGCAGAGGAAACATGCCGAGGAAACCCGCGGCGAGGATCGGCCACGCATCCTTTGCCAGCGGAATTTTCCCCTGCCGGATTTCCGCGAACGCGAGCGGTGCAAGGCCGACGAAAATGATCGACCAGCGGAAGAACGCCAGCGCAAATGATGGCACCGAGCCGGCCAGCCCGCGCGCCAGGATCATGTTGGAAGCCTGCGCGGTCGCGACCAGAATGAAGCCGACCAGCGCGATCGTGCCGGCCCAGCCCGCGCTCTCTGCCATAGTCGCCGGTTTGTGATCCGTCAGCTTGTCCATATCAATGGGATACCGCACGGGCGGCGCCGCGGGAAGCGCGGGAACCGGCCGAGTAACCTGCCCGGCACCGTTGTTTCTATGACGATCATCATGTAATATCCAACATCTCACGCGGGAGGACCATGTGATGCCGGGCCCAGAATGGCGCAAGACCGCCTGCAACATCTGCTACGTCAATTGCGGGGTCGAGGTTCTCGTCGACAGCGGCAAGATCACGAAGGTGCGCGGCGACCGCGATAATCCGAAGTCGCAAGGCTACCTCTGCAACAAGGCCGCGCGGATTCCCTACTATGCCCATCACCGCGACCGCCTGACCACGCCGTTGCGCCGCCGTCCCGACGGCAGCTTTGAGGCGATCGATTGGGACACCGCGATTGCCGAAATCGCCGCGCGCGTCCGCGACCTCGTCGACCGTCATGGCGGCAAGAGCCTTGCGCTCTATGGCGGCGGCGGACAGGGCAACCATGCCGGCGGGGCCTATGCTACCGGTTTCCTGCGCGCACTGGGCTCGCGCCACGTCTTCAACGCGCTGTCGCAGGAGAAGACCGGCGACTTCTGGGTCAACGGCCACATGTTCGGCAGCCAGACCTGTCACACCGCCGAGGACGTGCATCATTGCGACCTGCTGTTCGTGATCGGCGCCAATCCGTGGATCGCGCACGGCTTCCCCAATGCGCGCGATCATCTCAATCAAATCCGCAAGGATCCTGCGCGAAAAATGATCGTGGTCGATCCGCGCCGCTCCGAGACCGCGGCCATGGCGGACTTGCATCTTCAGCTGCGTCCGGGCGCCGACGCCTTCCTGCTCGGCGCCATCCTCGCCACGTTGGTACGCCGCGATGCACTCGATCATGATTTCATCGCGCAACACACGACCGGCTTCGACGAGGTGAAGACCGCCCTGCTCCGCATTCCCGTCGCGGAATGGGCCGCAGCCGCCGACATCCCGCTCGACCAGATCGAGCGCTGCGCCGACATGATCGAAGCCGCGAAGGCGATGACCGTGCGGGTCGAGCTTGGCATCCAGCAGGGCGTCAACTCAACGCTGAACTCGTACCTAGAAAAACTGCTGATCATGCTGACCGGCAGTTTTGGCCGCAAAGGCACCAACCAGTTGCACTCCTGGCTGCAGCCGTTGTGGGGCAACTCGCCGAACCAGCAGTACGCTGCGACCTCGACCGAAGTGATTGCAGGCCTGTTGCCGCCCAACGTGTTTCCGAAAGCCGTGCTGGCCGATCATCCGGACCGGCTGCGCGGGGTCTGGATCGACAGCTCCAACCCAGCCAACACCGCGGCGAACACGGCGGAGGTCGAGAAGGCGCTCGCGGCGCTCGAATTGTGCGTCGTGGTAGACGTCGCCATGACCGAGACGGCGCGGCTGGCGCATTACGTGCTGCCGGCCTCCTCGCAATATGAGAAGACCGAGTTCACGCTGTTCAATTTCGAATTCCCGACCAACTATTTCCATGTGCGCGCCGGCGTGGTGCCGCCGCTTCCCGGCACCCTGCCGGAGCCTGAAATCTACACGCGGCTGGCGCGGGCGCTCGGCCTGTTGCCGGGCGACAACGCGCTGGCGCCGCTGCGCGAGGCCGCCTCGCATTCGCGGGCCGCATTCGCGCACGAGCTTCGCGCTTTCATGGGCGCCAATCCGAACGCAGCGGCGATCGGCGCGCTGGTGCTCTATCATACGCTGGGGCCAACGCTGCCTGACGGCACCGCGGCCGCGGCACCGCTGTGGCAGGCGGCGCAGTCATGTGCGAAGCGTTCGCCCGAGGCCGTGCGCCGCGCAATCGGCGCTGACGATACTGTTCCGAACGAAGCGCTCGGCGACGCCTTGTTCGACGCCATCGCAGGCGCACGCAGCGGCGCCGCCTTCACTTCGCACGGCTATGACGACGTGTGGTCGCTGGTCGGCCATCCCGACCGCAAGGTGCGGCTGGCGATCGCGCCGATGCTGCAATGGTTGTCCGAGCTCGATCCCGCGCAAGCCGCGGCGCCAAAGGACTATCCCTTCGTGCTCGCCGCCGGCCAGCGGCGCATGTTCAACGCCAACCAGATTTTTCGCGATCCGGCCTGGCGACGCGATGATCCTGACGGCGCCCTGCTCATCAATGCCGGCGATCTCGAAGCGCTCGGTGCGCGCGACGGCGAGTGGATCGCCGTCACATCCCCTGCCGGCCGCGTCGTGGTCCGCTGCAAGATCGACGACAGCTTGCGCCGGGGCCAGCTCGCCCTGCCGCATGGCTACGGCCAATCCTATCCGGCAAGCGACGGCGAGCGCTTGAGCAACGGGCCGCGGGTCAATGCGCTGACCGACAGCGAGAATTGCGACCCCGTCGCGCGCACGCCGTATCACAAGCATGTCGCGGTGCGGCTGGAACGGCTCGCCGCCGCCGAAGCCGCCGCCTGCGAGGAACGCTCGCGGCGCATCCACGCCGCCTGACTTATTGTTCGGGCGATTGCAGGGCGTCGCTTCCCTCTCCGCTGGTTGTAGCGACGCATCGCTGCGCCGCGCGCGATAACGTCCCGTTCACCATGAGGACGATTCCCCCCGTTACCGCCGCGTCCATCCTGTCCGTCTCAAGTTCGCTTACACCTTTGCTGCGTAACGCTGCTCGCGGGGATTAGGGGAACCGACCGGCCTTCGGGCAGGAGTAAGTAGCGTTAAGAGTATGTTTACCGCCCGAACTGTCGTGATCGTCGCGCTCGGCGCCGGCGGCATTGCCGCCTCGTCCGCGAGCACGGTCGACAACGAGTTCTCCGTGCCGGCCGGCACGCGTGCGACGGCTGCCGTCGTGCGCCCGCCGTTCGCGGACGAACCCATCCCCACAATCGAACCTGCACCGGCGGCGCCGGCGTCCATGCCGCGCGCCCGCCGCGTCACGGCACAGAAGTGACCGAGGATCCCAAAATGAACAGCAGGGCAAGCCAACCACTCCTCATCCGCGCCCTCTCCGCCTCCGCGATCCTTGCGCTGGGGCTGCAGCTCAATTTCGCGCGCGCGGCCGACGAGCCGGCTGTCGCGCCGCCTGCCGTTGCGCCACCCGCCACTGCACCCGCCGCCGCGAGCCCGCAGGCCGATGCGAGCGGGCCGACCGAGCCGGTCGTGCACACGACCGCAAGCATCCCGGCCCGGACGCGCTTCCTGGCGCTCGGCATCGGGAAATCCGTCGTCATCGATTTGCCGCGCGAGGCCAAGGACGTGCTGATCGGCGATCCCAAGATCGCCAACGCCGTGATTCGCTCGTCGCAGCGCGCCTATGTCATCGGCGTCGGCATCGGCCAGACCAATGTCGTGTTCTTCGACGGCGACGGCCAGCAGATCGCGAGCTACGACATCGCCATCAAGCGCGACCTCAACGGTGTTCGCGCCGCGTTGCATCAGATCCTGCCGGGCGTGCAGATCGAAGGTGTCGGCGAGGGCGTGGTGCTCTCCGGCTCGGTGACGAGCCCGGTCGAGGCGCAGCAGGCCGGCGATATCGCCGCCCGCCTGGTCGGCGGCCCCGACAAGGTCGTCAACAGCATCGTCGTCAAGGGCCGCGACCAGGTCATGCTGAAGGTGCACGTCGCCGAAGTCCGCCGCGACATCATCAAGCAGATGGGCGTCGACCTCTCCGCCAGCATGAATGTCGGCACCGCGGTCGTGAACTTCAACAACAGCAATCCTTTCACCGCGCTCGGCTCGCCCCTGGTGGCCGGCAACGGCCTGCAGGCGCTTTCCACGCCCAAGGGCATTCCGACGGTCAGCGCGATCATGCGGGCGATGGAAAGTGCCGGCGTGGTCCGCACCCTCGCCGAGCCGAATCTCACCGCGATCTCGGGCGAGTCAGCGACGTTCATCGCCGGCGGCGAATTCCCGATTCCCGCAGGTTACTCCTGCGATCCCGTCACCCATGTCTGCACCACGCAGATCACCTACAAGAAGTTCGGCATCTCGCTGAATTTCTCGCCGGTGGTGCTGAGCGAGGGACGCATCAGCCTGCGCGTGATGACGGAAGTCTCCGAGCTCTCCAACGACAACGCCATCACGATATCGCAATCGGCGAGCGCGAACTCGACCAACTCCATCACCATTCCCTCGGTCCGCACCCGCCGCGCCGAGACGACACTGGAGATTCCTTCCGGCGGCTCGATGGCGATGGCCGGCCTGATCCAGCAGCAGACCAAGCAGGCGATCAACGGCATTCCCGGCGTGGATCAACTGCCGGTACTGGGCGGGCTGTTCCGCAGCCAGGACTACGTCAACAACGAGACCGAGCTGATGGTGCTGGTGACGCCCTATGTGGTGCGCGCCGTTTCGCAGAAGGAGCTGTCGCGTCCCGATGACGGCTTCGCGCCGGCCTCCGACGCGCAGTCGGCGCTGCTCGCGCGCATGAACCGCATCTACGGCATCGCCGCCCGCGTCGATCCCGTGACCGGCAAGCAGTTCAACTTCGGATTCTTCATCGATTGAGACGCACACGGCGAACGCAAGGACCGAGGACAAGACGATGACCCACACAGCACAGTCCGGACACCGTCGCACATTGCGCCTTGCGGGCGCCCTGCTCGGCCTGTCCACGATGCTGGGCGGCTGTCACACCGCCTCCGAGCAGATGGTTGCCTCGGGCGCGGCGGATGACTACCGCCTGCGGCATCCGATCGCGCTCACCGAGGCCACCAAGACGACGGTGGTCTTCGTCGGTCACGGCCGCGGCGGCCTGACCGCGACCCAGCGCGACGACGTGATGGGACTGGCGCGGACCTGGGTTCGCGAAGGCACCGGCGGCGTACTGGCCGAAGTGCCGGCCGACTCGCCGAACGCGAAGGCGGCGGCGGCGACCATGCACGAAATCCGTTCGGTGCTGATGGCGGGCGGCGTGCCGGCGAACGGCATCGCCACGCGTTCCTATAGCCCCGCCAATCCGCAGGAGCTGACGCCGATCCGGCTGAGCTACACCAAGATCGCGGCGACCGCAGGCCCCTGCGGCACCTGGCCGGACGATCTCGGCCCGAACATCGACAACCCGCTCTATAACGAGAACAAGCAGTACTACAATTTCGGCTGCGCCACGCAGCGCAACCTCGCGGCCATGGTCGCCAATCCGTCCGACCTGGTGCAGCCGCGCTCGGAGACGCCCGCCTACACGGCGCGGCGCACCGAAGGGTTCGAAAAATATCGCCAGGGCAATTCGTCCGCGACCACCTATCCCGAAGCCGAGAAGGCCAAGCTCAGCGATATAGGCAAATAGGACTTGGGCAAATAATGAGCGACACAAAAAAGAAAATCGAACAGGCGATCAGAGAAGCGTCACAGCTGCCGACGCCGCCGGAGCGGCCGTCGAGCGACCACATCCAGGCCGCGCCGCGCATCTCGGTGCAGGCCTTCTGCGAGATCGAGGCGACTGCCGCCGCGATGAAATCGGCCTGCGACGACCGCCGCCTTGCGAAGGCGCATTTCACGGTCAAGATGGGCGGCATGGCCGCCGCCGTCGAGGCCTATCACAACGCGCCGACGCCGAACGTGATCGTGCTAGAGAGCAGCGGCAAGGGCGAGCTCGTCCCCTTGCTGGACGAGCTCTCGCATGTCTGCGATCCCGGCACCCGCGTCATCGTGGTCGGCAATGAAGCCGACGACGTGCCCTATCGCGAGCTGGTGCGCCGCGGCGTCAACGATTACGTGGTCGGCCCGGTCGGGGTGCTCGATATCGTGCGCTCGATCTGCAGCCTGTTCTCGTCCACCGAGACGGTCACCTCCGGCCGCGTCATCGCCGTGGTCGGCGCCAAAGGCGGCGTCGGCGCCTCGACCGTGGCGCACAACGTGGCCTGGGCGATCGCGCGCAGTCTGACGCTGGACTCGGTCGTGATCGATCTCGACCTCGCCTTCGGCACCGCCAGCCTCGACTACAACCAGGATCCGCTGCAAGGCATCGCCAACGCGGTGTTCCAGCCGGACCGCCCCGACAGCGCGCTGCTCGACCGCCTGCTCTCCAAATGCACCGACCATCTCAGCCTGCTGGCCGCGCCCGCGACCCTGGAGCGGGTCTACGATTTCGGCGTCAACGCGTTCGACGCGATCTTCGATACGCTGCGCATGACCACGCCCTGCATCGTGCTCGACGTTCCGCACCAATGGTCCGGTTGGACGCGGCGCGCGTTGGAAGGCGCCGACGATATTCTCATCGTCGCCGAGCCCGACCTCGCCAATCTGCGCAACGCCAAGAACATCCTCAATACGCTGAAGGCGGCCCGTCCCAACGATCAAATGCCGCTGTTCTGCCTCAACCAGGTCGGCATGCCCCGGCGGCCGGAGATCGACACGGGCAGCTTCGCCAAGACACTGGAGAGCCAGCCGGTCGCGGCGATCCCGTTCGATTCGAAGCTGTTCGGCACCGCCGCCAATAACGGGCAGATGATCGCCGAAATCTCGGCGAACCATCGCACCAGCAGGCTGTTCCTGGACATCGCCCGCAAGCTGACCGGTCACGGCGACGTCAAGAAACCGAAGGGCTCGCTGCTGAGCCCGATCAAGCGGCTGATCGCAGGCTAGTCGGCCTTTGCGGTCGTGCTACCGGGCGCGCGCGACGCGTTGCGTTCGGGCTTTCCGTCCTTTTTCGTCAGAAGCCGCTTCAGCTCGGCAACCCTTGCATCGCCCTCGTCGGGCGGCAGGTCGGCCTTCAACACCTTCTCGGCGTCGGCCTGACGGCCCTCGAGCGTCAACACCACCGCGAGATTCATCCGCACGCGCGGATCGGATTTGGCGTGCTCATGCGCGCGGTGAAAGGTCTCTTCGGCTTTCGCAAGGTCCTTTGAGAGCAGATAGGACATGCCGAGATTGGACAGCACCGAGGGCTCATCCGGCACGATCTTGAGCGCGCTGGCGTAATACTGCCGCGCCTCCTCGTATTTTCCGAGCTGATCGAGCACGGCGCCTTGCGCCGACAGGATGCGCCAGTCGGGATCTTCGGGCGTATGCGCCTGGGTCAGCACGTCGAACGCCTGCTGGAAATTGCCATTGTCGGCCAGCGCACGGCCATAGGCGGCGAGCAGCGGCTTGTTCTTCGGGTTTTGCAGCGCCGCCTGCTCCAGCACGGCGGCCGCCTGCGACCGCTCGCCGTTGGCACGCAACGCCTTGCCGTAGGCCAGCGCGACGACCGGATCCTGCGGGTTGGCCTTGTAGCGCTCGCGTAAGCCGTCGACGTCGCGGCGCGCATCGGGCGAAGCGCTCGCCTCGGCCTTGTCGCCGAGCGATCCCGTGACATCGGAGGACGCCGTGGTCTGGCAGCCGGCCAGCGCAAACGCCAGCACCGCAGACGAGGCTGCGACGACAAGGCGTCGCGGCAGGCGACCTCGTTTGAACGCTGACTTGGACATGAACTCTCGGCCTGCGGTGGGCTGGCCGAGAAATCGTTGCAGCTTAACCCTAAAGCCGGGTTAATCGGCCGTGCGAGCAGCGCTTAATTCGCAAGTTCAGCGCACGAATTCCGCGCCGAACTCGCAGCCGATCTGCCATGCCAGCCGGCATTGCTTGGGGCTGCCGGTCGAGAAGATCAGGGTGAATTCCGGCGGGGGCACCAGATGCTCGGCCACAATCTTCACGCCGCCGTCGGAAATGTCGGTGATCATGCAATCGCGCGGCAACGAGCCCGTGCCGAATTGAATTTTCGCCAAACTCCTGCAGACCCGACGCTCGCTTCTACGCCTGTTCACTGCCAACATGTTTTTCACCTACCCCTGAGCTTCATCGTTACTGGATAGGATTTACAGCGGATTCGTTGGGATATGCTGAGAGTGATCGCTCGTAATTGAGCGACGGATTTCGAATGCATTTGATTCGAATTCGAGCTGTAGACTTTTTACTGGCGCATGATCTTTTCGGAAAACCGCTGCACACTTTTCCGGATCATGCGCTACTGCACGACGTCGAGCTTCACCTTGGCGACGCCGCCCTTGACCATGCCGAGTTGGTCGGCGGCCGCGTAGGAGACATCGACCACGCGGCCGGGCACATAGGGTCCGCGGTCGTTGACCCGCACCGTCACCGATTGCCCGGTCGAGACATTGGTGACGCGGAGCTTGGTGCCGAACGGCAGCGAGGGGTGAGCTGCGGTGAGTTCGTGGGTGTTGAAGGTCTCGCCGTTCGCGGTCTTCGCGCCTTCGGTGTAGAAGCTGGCGAGCCCGCCTCCCCCGCTCGCGATGTCGGTGTGGGCAGGCGCGTCGTGCCGCCTCACCACGCTGACGGGCCGGGGCTGATGATGCGCGACCGCCTGTCTCGGCGCGCTGCGCCAATCCGATCGATCCGAAACAACCGATGTCCGCGCACAGGCGGCGAGCGAAGCCGCGGCGATCACGATCGCCACGAGCTGCGGAATATTGCGCGGCGCGCGCGCATGGCTGATGGATGGCATCTTGCACCCTCTCGCCCGTCCCCGCGTGCCAAAACGCCGCCGGATGCGGGCGGAAAGGTGGCTTCATCGGAGCAGCGTGGTGGCGCGGCGCGAATTGGACCGAGTGTTGCGATTCAGCCACGCGAACGCGAACGCGCGGCACGCCAGCTACTTTTCTTCCTTGCCGACAAGCGGTCCACCGCGACGCAGCAAATAAAGCCCCGCGCCGCCAAGGAAGGACCCGCAAATCAGCGCGGCCACAAATGAAGCCGGACCAAACAGCTTGAAGAAATAGACCGGAGCCGTCAGCACCATGCCTGCCGCGTCAAGTCCATTTCGGCCGAGGAATCCGGGCAGCCACGAATACTCCATGTCTCGAATGCCCTCGTAATTTCCGCACTCGGCACATCCGAGATGCGACGCGAGAGTGAAGGATACGAGAAGCGAAAGAGCCCATACCGACATCAGCCAGAATAGACTCATACCGTCACCGTTGGACGTGAGCCATGCCTTGAGTGTGATCACGATGACGGCGATCGTCATCGTGAGTGGAAAGGTGCGTATACAGGCCTGATAGAATGCCTGTTCCGGGTTCGCGGCCTGCTCGACGGCCGCCGGAATAAACAGCGAAATCATGAGAATGAGCAGGCCCGGCACGATCGCAGCTTTGGAAATTGTCTCAAAATCCTTACCGACCAGCGCAAGCCTCTCCATCAATTCGACCGGTGCTGGCTGCGGGGATACCTGCTTCTTGTCGTCGGAAGCCATGCGAACCTCCCAAAGAAATTTCGATTCCAAATCCGAATTCAAACGAAATGCGGCCGTTGACGGCGGCCTCAAAGCAACCGCTATCCTAACCGCACAACCGGGGGTTTGAAAATGGGAGAATTCGCCCATTCAGCCGCTGGGCTCGCCCTCGCCAGGGCGCCAGAGGAACACCCGCACAAAGGGGAGCGATCGCGTACTTGTTCGACAACGTGACTCCGCGTTCTCGCGGCATGAAATGCCCGAGCTCTGGCAAAAATCGTGTCCCTCGCAGAAGTGAGGGCGCAGGGAATGCCGGGCGCTCGACCGCACCCGCAATCCTCGTGGGCTGAAAAGGAAGAATGCCCACAAGTTTGACAGGCAGGCCGAAACATCCGGCACTCCCTGCGCAATGGCTTTACGGCTTACTCCGCGCTCTCCCCAGAGTACCGGGCTTGCTAGCTGTGGAGCGTCAGGACGTTGTTCTCTGACAAACCGAGTCTGCTGATCGGCGGTTTAGAATTTATTCCGCCATGAGGGCGGTGCCAATTGTATTGGTGCAGCCAAAGCGGGAGCTCTTCAGCGCGACGATCGGAGTTTCGATAGACTTTTGCGTAAGCCCACTCTCTGAGGGCGGTCTGGATGAAACGCTCCGCTTTGCCGTTGGTTCTGGGCGTGTAAGGCCTGGTGCGGATATGCTTGAGGCCGAGCTCTCGGCATGCATCACGAAAGGCGAAGCCCAGATAGCAACCACCGTTGTCGGTCATGACGCGGGTCACGGTGACGCCGAGGGTTTTGTAATAAGCGACTGCCGCTTTGAGGAAGGCAACAGCGCTGTCGGCCGTCTGACCGGGCCTGATCTCGGAGAAGGCTACCCGGGAATGGTCGTCGATGCAGACATGGAGGAACTCCCAGCCGGAGCCGCCATGATGATTGAAGCCGACCTTTCTGCCAGTGATGCGGTGGCCGATTTGGTCGAAACTGTGCATGTTCACTAATTCGCTGATTGAATCCACCCTGCGGGAGGATTCGATGCGCGACAACAGTTTCGACCGAACGATTGAGCGGAATTACATCCAGAAATGGCGATTTTTGATCGCGGAATATGAGGCTGTGAAGGCTGGCCGGTCGCCGGCCTTCCGCAGCGTCGGGGAGTTCTACAGGCACCACGGGACCTGTTCGCAGACCTTCCGGAAGTACTACAACCGCTATCTGTGCAGCGGCGCAGAGGCCGACCTGCTGCCGCAGCGCCGCGGACCGAAATGGCGGGAGCGCCGCGAACCGGAAGGCATCGAGGCGGAGATCGTCGCCTGCCGCAAGCGCGGCATGAACCGCTATGAGGTCCATGCCGCCTTGCGCGAACGGCGCGATACGGTACCTTCGCCTGCGACGATCTACCGGGTCTTCAAGCGTTATGACCTGAACCGCCGCACGCCGGCCATGCGTGAGGAGAAACGTCGCATTATCAAGGACAAGATCGGCGAACTCGGCCATGTCGACCTGCACCAGCTGTCCCGCGACATGTTCCTGACGCCACCACAAAACACGGCCTTCATCGTCAGTCTGGTCGACAGTTGCTCCCGTCTGGCCTGGGCCGAGGTGCTGACCTCGAAAAAGCGCTGCCGGTCATGTTCAAGACGTTGAAGATGATCAACACCCTCAACGTGACCTATGGGGTCCAGTTCGCCGAGATCTTGTCTGACAACGGGGCGGAGTTTGCATCCCGCAACAGCCCCGAAGATCACCCCTTCGAGGCCATGCTGATCGAGCTTGGCATCAAGCATCGCTATACGCGGCCTTACCGGCCCCAAACCAACGGCAAGGTCGAACGCTTCTGGCGAACCCTGGATGACGACGTCATCGACGGCGCAACCTTCGACAATCTCGATCACTTCGCCAACGAGCTCTTCGAGTATGTGATCTACTACAATAACTTCAGGCCTCATCAAGCCCTTGGCGGCAAAACACCAAAGCAAATTGCCGAAGCCCAGACCCAAATCATTCAATCAGCGAATTAGTGAACATGCACAGAAACGACCGAGCTTTTTGATATCGATATGGATCATCTCGCCAGGTGCGGCGTGCTCATAGCGGCGTACCGGTTCGACCGGCTCCAGGTCGCGCATCCGGCTTAATCTTAACCTCCTCAGAACGCGGCTGACAGTCGCTGCCGATACCCCGGCTTCGATCGCGATCTGCTTGCCGGTGTGGCGCTGCCGGCGCAACGCCTCAATCACCGCACATGTGGTAGCCACTGTTTGGTTTGGCGATGAAAGAGGCCTTGAGGAGCGATCGCGCAATCTATCAAGACCTTCCGCGAGGAACCGGTCGACCCACTTGGCGACCGTCTTCGGCGTCGTGTGAACTGGGCAGCCGTATCGGCCTTGGTCTGCCCGCCTTCTACGACGTCGCGCACCATTGCCTCTCGACCTTTGGGCGTCAAACGCGCATTCTTATGGATGTTCATCTGGTCTCTCCGTCGAAAACTGAAGCTTCGCAACCTCAGCTTCCTCGGTTCAGACCAGATGGACAACCTCCTGAAAGCTCACAGTTAGCCACCATCCCCCCGGGCTCTTGACCCGGGGGTTGTCCCCAGCGTCGGGGGGACGGGACCACACGGCTTGACCGTACGCGCTCATGCCGCACGCCTTGCGGCACCACCGCGTCCATCGCATCCCGCGCCAACGTTAAGTGACGATCGCGAAACAGTGCGCAGCTTCTGCGAGCTAGCGCAGTCGTCGGTATTTCTTCACTGTCGTACTAAAGCTGGTGGACCAATCTATAAAACGAGCCCGGATGACGGCTGTTTGCCACTCGGAGTCGTCTTCAGCATCGTCGGTATTATCGGTGGCGCACTGGTCTGCTCTGGATTCCAGCTGGACAAGTGATCAAGCCGGCGTCGTTCTTGCAGGCCATGATCCTCTTTGTCGTAGCGGGCACGATGGCGGCATTCGGGATCATGATGATTGCCTTTATCGGAATCCTCATTGTCGAATATTTCGGGATAGCTCTACGCAAGTTCGGAGTCATCCCTACTTCTCCGGCTGAAAAAGCATGGGTGGAAATAACCTACCCGGTTTAACGATGCCAGGGCGGCGTCCCGCTTAGTTTCGTGTGACTACCAAGCAAAGACTTAGCCTTTGAGCGGCCCGAGAGATAGGTGACAAATCGTACCGGACACATGGGTTACACTTTTCGCTTTTTTTTCGGGAGGTGTCGATGCCGTGGACAGCGAGTTCGGTCATGGCATTTGGCTCGCCAGCTTCATGCACTATGATTTGGGATACTTCGACCTGGAGCAGAAAACCCTGCAACCCCGCGACAACCCGTTCGGCACGAGGTTGTCACCCATGTCTTAGGTACGTTCCGTTACCTATGTCTCCGGGCCGGACACACTTCAGGTCTGGCGGAGAGGGAGTCAGTCAATCCCCATTGAAAGATCAATGCATTTTCGATCTTGTAGACCAAAACCCACCGCTTGAGCTACGGCTGGAGAATGGGGTTTCGCCTCCGAGAAAAGCCTGTCCCGTCCAGTGGACCGTGATCGACAACAGTGCCACCAAGCGAATAGTGAAGGGGCAAATTGCCGGCGCACCGCTCAGCCTGATCGCTGCCCAGTCGCGGAATCTGATGGTGGCTCATCCACCAGCCCTTCAATTTCCGTCGGCAATCGACGTCATGAAATATCCATAGCGCGGTTTCGCAAGGCAACGTAGCGTGGGGTAAGGAGGCAAGCTGCGGCGTGGTTGCCGGCGCTTGCAACACCATTTTTGCGATCGAATATCGACCTGAGGAGGCTATGGGCATCCACCTCGATCGACAACGTAAGAAGTGAGCAAAACACTTGCGGGGTTTCGATGGTCAATCGGAGGTTCGGTTCTCGCATTCTGGTGCAAGGGATCAGCCTATTCCTTCGCGAGAACATCAACGGCTTACCGTAGTTCTTCATTGGCGCCCTGGCTTTGGGCTTGGGCTGGCCCCGTACGGGTGCGTAAGCTGTCGACCTTGGTTCCAATACCGTTGTATATTGGGGAGCCTCTACTTGTTTCGCACGCCGGTTCCCTAGGCACCAGAATGTCGTCAGATGACAGCGGGACAACACGGCAATCAATTGCCCCCGCCGCGAACTATGAAATGGCCGGCCTGATCGCAGGCAAGGACTGGTCGAAGACGGCGTTAGGCGACAGCAATAGCTGGTCTCCCAGCCTCAAGCTCATCGTCGGGATCATGACCGCGTCGGGCTTTCCGATGGCAATTCGCTGGGGACCCGAATTCATCGTGATCTACAATGATGGATACCGTTCCATTTTGGCGGACAAGCACCCCTGGGCGCTCGGGCTGCCTTTTCGCGTTGTATGGCCGGAGGTGGTCTCAGAATTGATCCCGTTACAGGAAGCAATTCTCGCTGGCGAAAGCCCTGGCGTTTATTCCGAAGACCTGCCTCTGACAATTCGCCGTCGCGGCACCAGTTGGGAGACGGCACATTTTACTGTTAGCTACAGCCCGGTCCCCGATCCTTCATCACCGACTGGGATAGGTGGAGTGCTCGTCACGGCCGTGGAGACAAGTGAACGCCTGAGGGTCGAAAAGGCACTTGAGTCGAAGACCCAGGAACTGTTCGAAGCCAATCAGCAGTTACAAAATGGGCAAGCTCTTTACCGATCCGCCCTTGCGGCTGGCCGACTTGGTACTTGGGAAACCAACTTGGTCGCCAAGACCAGACTATGGACACCGGAAGGCATGGCTCTGTTCGGGATCGACCTTCCAGATGGCCGCGGGCATGTAGGTGGCGCCGAAGACGAATATTGGTCGGCGCTACACCCCGATGACCGCCATTTGATGCGAAAATTTCATGAGCTTGCAGACAACCAGGATTCTTTTACGTCCGAGTACCGGGTGGTTTGGCGGGACGGCACAACTCTCTGGCTCAGGGGCCACGGACAAGTTGTCGCTCGCACGCCGGATGGGAAAGCTCATCGCCTGGTCAGCATTGTAGCCGACGTCACCGCCCGCAAAGCTGCAGAAGACCACGCTCAATTCCTGATGCATGAGCTGTCACATCGATCAAAGAATTTGCTTGCCGTAATCCAATCGATTGCTCGCCGAACTGCTCGCACGACACCGACGATGGAAGAGTTCGAAAGCCGGTTCGGGCGACGTCTACAGGGCCTCGCCGCATCCCACGACGTGCTGGTTCGTAACAGTTGGCAGGGAGCTCCCCTCGCGGACCTGATGCGGCAGCAGCTTATGCCTTTCATGGACATTCAAAGCTCGCGAGTCGAACTGACCGGACCCGACATTGTCGTTACGGCGGAAGCCACCCAGGCGATCGGACTTGCAATCCACGAACTCGCGACAAATGCAATCAAGTACGGCGCGCTTTCGGCGCCCGCAGGCAAGGTCATGATTTCCTGGGCGTTCGCTTGTGAATCGCCAGCAGCGCGCAAATTGTTGTTGAAATGGGTCGAGCAAGGCGGTCCGCGGGTAGTCCCACCATCCCGCAATGGATTTGGCCACCTCGTCATCGGTGAAATGATTGAACGTTCGCTGAATGCGAAGGTCGTTCTTGAATTTGCTAGCCGCGGACTGGAATGGACCGTATCGATACCGGCAACTAACGTTGTAATGGAGGCGCAGATCGGCAGTGAGGGCAGCCCCTAATGCGGCTGTTCTTCCACCCCGACAGCGTCCGCTTCAGCTCTTGGCTGTGTGAGCGACGCCGGGATGGCGTAGAATAACCGCGGGCGAGCTAGGTCCGTTCATCTTCCAACAGCAGACATCCGGCGACTGCGGCGTCGTGTCCGAAAAGTGCCAAAGGCGGAAGTGAGCCAAACTTCGCTGAGCCGCTCAATCCTTGAGGCGCGCCATGATGATCTCGTCGTGAAAGACACCATTGATCAAAATCGCGCGCCGCTTGATCCCTTCTTCGACGAATCCAGCCTTGCGATAGAGCGACGCGGCACGCGCGTTGCTACCGAACACGCCGAGTTCGACGCGCAGGTATCCAAAGGCATCCGCTGCCGCAAGAGATTCTCGCAGGAGGCGCTCGCCCAGCCCCTGACCGCGCCACTGCGGCAGCACTCCCATAAAGAGGTCGCCAACGTGTGCCATCACCTCGCGAGCTGCCGGTGGTACATTGCACCAGCCCACGACCTCCCGATCGATTACGGCGACGAGCTGTGGATAGCCCTTCTCGATGTTGCGCCGGACGAAGGCACTCGCACGTTCTAGGGGCGGCGCTTCGAGAAGCGCCAAATACTTGTGTTCCCGAGCCACGACATCGAGGGCGGCATCCCCACACCGGGGCCAGCTCCGAGCTTCTTCGTCAGCAAAATAGCCACAGCGGCAAGCACCAGCACGAACCCGATCACCGCAAAGGTGTCGGAAAAGCCCATCACCAGCGCCTGGCGTTTCACCGCGTTGCCAATTGCGACGATCGCCTGATGGCGCGCACTGGATGGGTCAGGCACACCGCGCGCGAGGAAATAGTTTGTCAACTGATCGATCCGGATGCGGACCTCCTCGCGGCCGAGATCGACGGACTGGCCGATGATGTTGGAGTGGAACTGCTCGCGCTTGGTGACAATGGTGGCGAGCACCGCGGTGCCGATGGCGCCGCCGAGATTGCGCATCATGTTGGAGATGCCGGATGCGGCCGGCGCATCCTGCGGCGCGACGCTGCCGAGCGTGACGGAGCTGAGCGGCGCCAGGGTCAGCGCCTGGCCGACGGCGCGCACGATGTTGGGCAGCCAGAACTGGTCGCCGGAATAGTCGAGCGACATCCAGATGTTCATGAAGGAACTGGCAGCGAACAGCAGCAGACCGGTGACCGCGATGTAGCGCGCATCGAAACGCTGCATCAGCTTCGGCACCAGCGGAATCAGCAGAAGCTGCGGCAGACCGGTCCAGGCCAGCACGTTGCCGATCTGCTCGGCATTGTAACGCTGCACCTGGCCGAGATAGGCCGGCAGCAGATAGACCGAGCCGAATAGCGCGAAGCCTAGGAAGACGGCCGCGATCGTGCCCATGCCGAAATTCCATTGAGTCAGGAGCCGCAGCCGCATCAGCGGTTTCTCGACCGTGAGCTCGATCCAGATGAACAGGGCGAGGCTGACCGCCGAGATCAGCGCAAGCCGCACGATGAAGGACGAGCCGAACCAGTCGTCCTTGTTGCCTTCCTCGAGCACGGCCTGCAGCGCCGACAACCCGATTGCCATGGTCGCAATGCCGAGCCAGTCGCCTTCGCGCAACAAGCCGAGCTGCATCGGTTGACGCTCGAGCGTGAAACGAAGGGTGGTGACCATGACCGCCGTCGGCACGACATTGACGAAGAAGATGGTCTGCCAGCCGTAATTCTCGGTGAGATAGCCGCCGATGGTCGGGCCGATCGCCGGCGCAAAGGTCACCGCGAGCGAGAACATCGCTAGCCCAATCGGCTGCTGATGCTTCGGCAGCCTGGTGAAGACCAGCGTGAAAGCCATCGGGATCAGCACGCCACCAAAGAAGCCCTGGAAGGCGCGCATTGCGATCATTGAGGGCAGATCGGTGGTGAATGCGCACAGCACCGAGAAGATCGCAAACAGTGTCGCAAACGACAGCATTACCTTTCGGAAGGAGAACACACGGCTGAGATAGTCGGTCAAGGGAATGACCACTATCTCGCCGATCAGGTAAGAGGTCGAGATCCAGGAGCCGTTGTCGACGCCGGTGCCGATGCCGCCTTCGATATCGAGCAGCGAGGCATTGGTGATCTGGATATTCAGTATCGCCATGAAGGCGCCAATCATCGCGGCAAGAATCGCGATCCACACCGTCGGGCTGGCACGATCGAGATTGGTCGGGGTGGCCGCCACCGCCTTCTTCGGAACCTGTTTTGAAGTCGGGAGAGTGAGGGTGCTCATGGCATCACCTTTGGATCGATGCGAGTATTCGAAACCGCCCCTGTCCTGGAATCGTTGTGCAGCTTGGTCGAGATGTGGGGAACGACCGACATGCCCGGCCGCAACTCGATCGGCGAGCCGCCTTCCAGCACGATCTTCACGGGGATGCGCTGCACGATCTTGGTGAAGTTGCCGGTGGCGTTGTCGGGCGGCAGCAGCGCGAACTCCTGACCGCTGGCAGGCGCCAGCGAGTCGACGTGGCCATGCACGACTTGGCCGGGGAACATGTCGACGGAGACGTCGACCGGCTGACCCTCCTTCACATGGGTGAGCTGCGTCTCCTTGTAGTTCGCTATCACATAGGCGCCGGAGGCTGGCACCAGCGACATCAATTGCGTGCCGGCCTGCACGTATTGGCCGACGCGCAGCGTGCGGTTGCCGACCACACCGTCGATCGGTGCAGTGATCGTGGTGTAACCGAGATTAAGCTCGGCCTGCGCCTGCAACGCGGCTGCACGCGCCGCGGTAGCTTCGGCCTGCACAATCTCGGCCTTGAGTAGGTCGATCTGCTTGAGTGCGGAGGCGAGGGTCGCCGTATCCCGCAGGATCGCGGCGTCGGCGGCGGCGTTCTTCGCCTGCGCGGCCTGCGCGTTCTGCTGGCTGCCGTAACCGGTGGCGGCCAGATCGGTGTAACGCTTATCTTCCTGGCCGGCGAAGGTCTTCGCGGCGATGTCGACTTCGACCGCGCCTTTGGCGGCGGCGATATTCGCCTGCTGAACCTCGAGTTGCGCCTTCTTGCTGGCGATCGCGGCCTGCGCCGCGGCGACGTCAGCCCGGGCCTGTTCGAGCGCCACCTTGAAATCGCGCTCATCGATCCGCGCCAGCACCTCGCCGGCCTTCACAGGCTCATTGTCGCCGACCAGCACTTCGCGCAAATAGCCCGAGACCTTCGGTGCGATCGTGGTGTTGTCGGCCTGCACATAGGCATCGTCGGTGGAAACCAGAAAGCGGCCGGTGGTCCAGTAGTCCCAGCCCAACCAGAAGACACCGACGACGATGACCATTGCCGCGCCTACAAGCAGTGATCGGCGTAACTGGCTCTTGGGTTGCGCCTGCAGGGCCGTGGCGGCACCTACGATCGATGCTGATTTCGTGCTCGATTCTGACAATATCTCCTTCGCAGTTTCGGGGGATAGCGAACGCTCGACATCAAAGGATTTGGATTGTTGGGTCATCGTTCTCTCCGGGACTTGGTCGAGTTGCCTTGTGCAGCTCAATAATTGTCCAGAAGTCGAGAACTTGCTCGTTATTGGGTGTTAGGGACCGAACGTCTAACGGAATCTAACACCCACTAACGTGCAACTTCGCCTGCGATCAGCGATCGTAGCAAATGCAAGGCGCTCGAGAGATACAGCTTTCCACTGATGGAGATTCCACATGCGCGCGATCTCGCAATCCGAAATCATCGATCAGAACCGGCGACGGCTGCTTGCCACCGCGACCATGGGCATCATCGCTGCGGGTGGGGCAAGCCTGCTTCCCATCCGTCCCTCATTTGCAGCGGCGCCTGGGGCGAACGAGGCAATCCGCCCGTTCCGCATCGACATTCCCGAAACCGATCTTGTCGACCTCAGGCGGCGCCTCGCGGCCACGCGATGGCCGGAAAAGGAGACGGTCGCCGACGACTCCCAGGGTGTGCCACTCGAGATGCTGCAGGACCTCGTGCGTTACTGGCAGACCGACTACGACTGGCGCAAGATCGAAGCCCGCCTCAACGCCCTGCCGAATTTCATCACCGAGATCGACGGGCTCGATATCCACTTCATCCACGTCCGCTCGAAGCATGACAACGCGCTGCCGATGATCGTGACGCATGGCTGGCCCGGCTCCGTCATCGAGCAGATGAAGATCATCGATCCCCTGACCAATCCGACGGCAAGCGGCGGCAGCGCCGCCGACGCCTTCCACCTCGTCATTCCCTCGATGCCGGGCTATGGCTTCTCCGGCAAGCCGGCGAGCACGGGCTGGGACCCCGTGCGTATCGCGCGCGCCTGGGTCGTGCTGATGAAGCGGCTCGGCTACAGGAAGTTCGTCGCGCAGGGCGGCGACTGGGGTTCGCCGATCACCAATGAGATGGCCAAGCTCGGCGCGCCGGAATTGCTCGGCATCCACGTCAACCTGCCCGGCGTCGTTCCACCTGAAATCTTCAAGGTCGTGTCATCCGGTGATCCCGCGCCCGCGAATCTCTCCGAAGACGAGAAGCACGCCTTTAACCAGCTCAAGATCCAATTCACCAAGCGGCGCGCCTATGCGCAGATCATGGGAACGCGCCCGCAGACGCTCGCCGCGCTGACGGATTCACCCGCGGGCCTCGCCGCCTGGCTGCTCGATCATGGCGACGGTTACGCCCAGCCGGCATCGGCCATGCAGTCGGCCGTGCTCGGGCACGATGTCAACGGACACTCCGCGGGCGCACTGACACGCGACGACGTGCTCGACAACATCACGCTGTACTGGCTGACCAATACCGCGATCTCCTCGGCACGGCGCTACTGGGAGAACAAAACCAATCTTTATCTCCCCGCCAACGTCTCGATCCCGACCGCGGTAACCGCCTTCCCCGGCGAAAGTTTTGTGGCGCCGCGCAGCTGGGCGGAGAAGGCCTATCACAAGCTGATCTATTTCCATCAGGCCGAGGCCGGCGGGCACTTCGCTGCATGGGAGCGGCCGGAGATTTTCAGCCGCGAGGTTCGCGACGCGTTCCGGCCGCTGCGGCAGTCGAGCTAGATTTCCTCCGAAAGGTGCGCAGATCGAAAAGAGATTAATGCGAACACATTAACCCAGGCAAGGAAGGAAGATTGTCATGCATATGATGGATTGGAATCTTTACCGCCAGCAGGTTGTCGCTGGAGTCAACAGCCTCGCGAAGCTCACGCCGGAGACCATAAAGGGATACGGCGCAATGGGGGCCGCTGGGGCTAAGACTGGAAACCTCGATGCCAAGACACGCGAACTGATCGCGGTTGCCGTTGCGATTACTTTGCGGTGTGACGGTTGCATCATCGTCCATACTGATAATGCCCGCAAACTCGGGGCGTCAATGGAGGAGATCGCCGAAGCGCTGGGTGTAGGAGTTAGCGTGAACGCCGGCGCTGCAATCGTTTACTCGACGCGCGCACTGGATGCTTATCGGGCTTCGGTGGACCCGTTCGAGACCGCAAAAGACGCCGGACACCAAGCTTATGGATGAGCACACACCGGCGTGGCCTTGGCGCAGAGGCCCAGACCGTGGCTGAGGCGATGTCCAGGGCACTCAAGGCAATCGCGAGCAAACTCTTAGCTCGTGTATAAGGGAGATCTCTTATGAAAGGTACATACACAATCGCCCGATCAGAAAGCGAATCATCAAGTTCAGTTCGCAACAGCATTGGTACGTGGACCATCTTCGCGGCCCTATCCCTACTCCTGGTGGCTGTCGCGATCCTTGCTTATTTCGGCTGGACGAGCTCAGACGCCAGTGTCTCGACCGCAGGCTACGTCGCCATGGGCTTCGGCGTTATCTTCTCCTTGCTAGTGGGTGCGGGTTTGATGGCGCTTGTCTTTTATTGCAGCCGCAAAGGATATGACGAGCCCGCGGTTTTGATCAAAGAGTCCGGCAATGATCGCGATGACGTCCAACAGCCTTAGGTGACAACGAGAACTAATTTGTCGAGCCAAGCCCTGGGCGGGTCCCTTCGCTGCACACTGATAAGCTTTTGAATGAAACCTTTATCATTCGGCCCACTGACTCCATTCGCGTAATTTCCTTATCAGTCGAGAGACCGCTCGGGTCGGCCGCCATGGGCCGCTTGACGCGTTCCATAACCGGTCATTCCGCGAATCGGCAATCGGCCCTCTGATCGCGGCGACAAACCGAGATCAGCAACATCGACCTCCAATTGCGCTAAAATTCGCTCATTGTCGATCAACTCGCGGCTCAATCATTACCTTGCCGGCGCAATTTTCGGGATCTCGCGAATGCCCGGTCCGTCGCCATGAATCGTGCAAGCATAGGCGCGATAAGCTTTGTGGGTTCACTGACCGGTTGTCCGCTCTGGTGCGCCAGAATTTCGGCATAGGCTAGGAGATCGCGATGTACGGCCGCTGGCAACTCTACCGCGACCTTCACCGGCTTTTCGTCCGCCAACGCTCCTATCTTAAGCTTCGCCATCTCAGCCTCGGTAAGGTTCCAGCACAAGGTCGCGGTTGACGATCACTCGGACCGGAAATCCCGGCCGGATTGTCAGAGTCGGCTGGATATTGAGATTTCGCCGAACCACCTGCTGTCCCGTCTGATTGAGCGAATTCGCAGCCCCCAAGCGAAGCGCCTGGAGAATGGCCGTGTTGTTGACGTTGTCGGCGCCGGAGCCGATTTCTGACCCTACGCTCAGCACGGTCGAGAGCAGTGCGGCCTTGGCCAGCTCACCCCAATGATTGTCGACCTCATCCTCCAGACCCGAATAGCCACCAGCGTCTGCCCCTTGCTGGCGCTCGAGTACAATCGAGCGACCGTTCGGCATGATCAGCCGGGTCCACACTAACAATACCCGCGATTGGCCGAACGCGACCTGGCTGTCATAGACCCCAATCAGGCGAGCCCCTTGGGGGATCAGACGGGCGCGGCCAGTTGGGGTGTCATAGATATTTTCGGTGACTTGCGCTGTAATTTGGCCAGGGAGATCCGAGCGGATGCCTGTGATGAGAGCGGCCGGGATGATCGTTCCCGCTTGCACCACAAATGGCGACGCTGGACCTGAAAGCCGATCGGGCGCCGTAGTCCGCCGATCAACGGGGGCGTTGACGAACAGTAGTTTGCTGTCCTGCCCGTTCTGAGTGAAGGTTTCATCAGAAGATGGCGTAGTCTTGGTCGCCGTTTCCTGGGATGCGGCATGTGGTGGCGGAACGGGCGCAGTGGTCGACGCAAATACTTTGCTCGTCCGTGCCGCCTCAGTCTCCTGGTTGGCGCGTTGTTGTTCAGCATCGAGGCCAAACGATGCTGATTGGCCTTCGGCCGTAACGATGGGACGCCCCAAGTCGCCCGGCAATGGCGGCCCAAGCCGGGGGACGTCGCGGGGAATCCCGGCGTAATCCCGCGGCAATGTTGTCAGGCCATCTGCAACGTTGTGATGATCGGTGCTGTAAAGCTCGTCCGGCGCCGGACTATGTGGGCGGTTGCTCCTCAGCGCCCACAGTAGCGCGCCAGAGATGAGCAGCAGAGCCAGCGCGGTACCGCTCGCAAGGACTTTTCGAGAAAGACGCGTGATTTTTGGTCGCTCTGCGCGCAGTCGCAAGGTCTGCGCGCTATCAGCGGGTGGTGGCGTTGGTCCCGATGCGGGACCGACGCTCTCGGTTGCGCCATTGTCCGTCACGATCGCCCCCCGTCGTGTCTGACAACCCGCACCTTCTGCTGCTTCTCCCCGCCAAGGCGCAGCTCAGCCGCGGCAAACAGACGGTCGACGATCAGTATGTTCTTGTAGGCGCGATAGTTGACGAGATCGAGCTTGCCATCCTGGCCGATGACGAACAGCGGCGGCATTTCTCCTTGGGCAATGCCGGGCGAGAACTCGATATAGACCTTGCGGCCATCATCGTAGGCATTGACCGGACGCCACGGCGGGCTGTCGCCCTCGATGACGTAACGGTAGCGGCGCTGATCCACTTCCGGGATGATGGGCGTTAGCGGCAGCATTTTGGAGCGGCCGGTTCGATCTTCGGGATAGAACCAGGCGACCGACGGCATATATGGCTTTTCGCGGGAGCGCAGCTCAATCAGGTAGGTCCGTCGATCGGTGTTGACGACAAGGTTAGTCTCGATGGCGGGCCTTGTCGGCTTGACCATGATGTGGACACGTCTGGTATCTCCGTTGCCGCTTTCGGTGTCACCGACGATCCAGCGCACGGTGTCGCCGGCGGCGAGCGGCCCCGATCCTGTTAGCTGCTCGCCTGGCTCGAGCGCGATATCCGTGATCTGCCCTGGGGCAGCGTAGATCTGATAGAGCGCGCCGGGACTGTAGGAAAAGACCTGGACGGCGTTGAAATATCCTGCCCGCCGCGGCTCGACCCGGGCGGCGTCGTTGGCCGTCCCAATCCGGTCTGTCGGCTCCTTGGCTTCTTGATCACCCTTCTTGCCGCCGCGGGTCGGCGTCCAGGATGGGGGGACATGCAATGGACGCGCATGGTCGTCTGCCGGCATCGGAAGATCGGGAGACGGCGGCACGTCGTCATCGTAACTGATCTGCGGCGGCTTGAAGGCCGTGCAGCCGGAGAGCGCGAGAACAAAAAGCAAGGCCAGACTTGCAGGCGTCCCATTGGATTTTGGACCAATCGACCTCAGTACAGGATTTCTCACTAGCCGAGCTCCTTCGACCAGTTGATGGAATTGACATAGACGCCGAGCGGATTCTTGCGCAGGCGGTCGGCGTCTCGCGGAGTTTCGATGACGACGGAAAGAATCGCGGTCCAGCGCTCGGTCGCGGCGAGTTGGCCGCCGTCATAGCGGCGTTCCGTCCATGCGACCCGAAAGCTTTGCGGCGAGGCGCGAATGACGCTGGAGATCTCGACCGCAACCTGCGTGTTACCGAGCTTGGCAAAGGGATCGTTGGTTCGCGCGTAATCGTTCAGCGCCGCTGCTCCGCGATCAGTCGTGAAGTCGTAGGCGCGGAGCCAGTCCTGCCGCAGCACGATGGCGTCGGTCGGTAGGCCTCGCACATCTTCAATGAAGCGCGCGAGATGAAACGCGATTTGCGGATCGGTCGGCTGGTAGAAGGGACTTGCCGGCGCGACCGCCTGAGCCTGGCCGAGATGATCAACTTCCACCACCCACGGCGTGATGGTACCCTGGGTAGACTGCCAAACGAGGCTGGCTGCAAGCCCTCCGGACAGCAACAAACATCCGAATGCCATCAACCGCCAGTTTCTGGCCTGGACGCGGGCCGAACCAATACGCTCGTCCCAGATTTGAGCCGCCTTCTGGTAAGGCGTCACCGGCTCCGGCGTGCGACCGTAATGCACGGATGGTCGCTTGAACATCAGTGCCCTCCATCGGACAGATCAACGGAGGATCCGCCACCAGCACTGTCACCGCTGCGGACGGCATGGGTGGCCGCGGACACACCCTGGCTCACGGTCTGCGCGCGCTTCATGCGACGCGCCCAGGCCGGTGGCGCGTCTGCCGCCGACGAACCGCCACCGAGCCCTGCAGCCATGCGGCGTAGCGGGCTTGTTATTGCCGAGCCCCCTGCACTTGCGACGCCACCCAACCCTCCGGCACGGTAAGCGCCTGCGGCTCCGCCTGCTATCGCTGCCGCACCACGAGCACCGCCGACGAGTGCGCCACCTGCGAGTCCGGCGCCACCAGCTGCGAGACCCGCGCCAGCCACGATGGCGCCACCAGCGGCCAAGCCGGTGCCGACGGCAGCTCCCGCACCAAGTTGCGGTCCACCCGATACGATGCCGTTCGCAATGCCAGGACCGAAAATACCGAGGCCGAGGAGGGAAAGCGCCCCAAGCACGAGCGCCATGGCGTTGTCGATGGTCGGCTGATTGCCACCAAACCCCGCCGTGAACTGTGAGAACAGCGTCGAGCCGATGCCGACGATGACCGCCAGCACCAGGACCTTGACGCCCGACGAAATCACGTTGCCAAGGACGCGCTCGGCGGCAAACGCGGTCTTACCAAACAGCCCGAACGGGATCAGCACAAATCCGGCAAGCGTCGTCAGCTTGAACTCGATAAGAGTAACAAAGAGCTGGATGGCCAAAATGAAGAAGGCGAGCAGCACAACGATCCAGGCGAAGAGCAGCACCGCGATCTGAACGAAATTCTCGAAGAAGCTGACATAGCCCATCAGGCCGGAGACCGAATCGAGGATGGGCCGTCCAGCATCGAGTCCTACCTGGGCGATCTTTCCCGGTTTCAAGAAATCGGTCGAGGAAAGGCCGGTGCCCGAGGCTTTCAGACCCAAGCCGGCAAAGCTCTCGAAGATGATGCGAGCCAAGCTGTTCCAGTTGCCGATCAGGAAAGCGAAGATACCGACGAACAAGGTCTTCTTGACGAGACGAATTAAGATGTCCTCGTCGGCCCCCCATGACCAGAACAGACCCGCCAGCGTGACGTCGATCGCCGCGAGCGTGGTAGCGAGATATCCGACTTCGCCTCCGAGTAGTCCGAACCCGGAATCGATGTAACGGGTGAACGTTTCCAGGAACTGATCGATAATGCCAGTGCCGCCCATTGGTTACTCCTTTCCGGGCTGCTGAATCGGAGGGTAACCGGGTGATATGCGGCTTTCGTCCTTGGGCGGCACAAACAACGAGGAGCGTTCTTGAGGAGGCGCGTTATCGGACGATGCAGGTGAAATCATCTGCCCGAGGAATTGACGGCGCTTCTCGGCCCACACCTTCCGGCACTCGGACAGAGCATCCTTCTGCTCGTAGGTGACAGAGCGACACTCCGCGAGCTTTGCCGTGAGTGCATCGGATGCATGATCAGCCGACGCAGCCGGCATGGTTTGGCTCTTGTCGTCACGTAACCGGATGGCGCAAGCGGCAACTACGAGGACGATGAGCAGTCCTGCCGCCACGGTTGGGAGTCGTCTCAGTTTTTTCGTGTTCATCAGTGAAACATCTGCACGGTTGTGGGTTGATAGCCGGCGCCTTGCGCCAGGAAACGCCGCAGTTGCTCCCTACCCTGGTCCTGAGCGGCAGCATGCTGGGCAGACTCCAGGTTCTGCGCGCGCCCATGGGCCGCGACGACGGCCGTGAGATCCGCGAGTTGCTGGGCCTGCAGCGCCAGGAGTTGATTGCCGGCCTGGCTCGCCTGCAACGCACCGGTCGCGCCCTGGCTCGAGGTGACGAGGGCCGACATCTGGGTACGATTGGTATTGAGGTTGCCAACAACCGTGGCCTGTGTGCGCATGGCGTCCTGGAGGCCGGCCATCGCGTTCTGCCAACGCGTTTGCGCGTTCGTAATCAGAGCCTGGCTCGACAAGTTCGATGATGCCGATGCGTAAGTCGTCGAGAACGCCCGATCAATCTGCTGGATATCATAGGCGATGCGCTGGGCCTGGGCGAGCAATTGCTGGGTACGCTGGATCGACTGTTCCAACTGCAACAACGACGAGAACGGCAGCGTAGCCAGATTCTTCGCCTGGTTGATCAGCATCTGCGCCTGGTTCTGCAGCGACACGATCTGGTTGTTGATCTGCTGCAGCGCGCGAGCAGCCGTCAGCACGTTCTGCGCATAGTTGTTCGGATCGAACACGATTAGCTGCCCAGACGCCTGTTCGGGACCGACAAACACAGCAAACGCAATCACGCCGGCGGTAGCGAGACGATAGAGGCGGTTCATTTGGATGCTTCCAGCTCAGCGAGATGCGGGATGAGATCGGTCGCCCAGGCGACGTCGCGGGCTTTCAGCCAGCCGGACACAAAGCCGTCGCGGCCATAATCAATAATGACCTGTTCGATCAGGAGTTGGTCGGCCTTGGAGGACGCCGCGGTGAAGGCGAGCGCGACCTCACCAAGACCGAGTTCGAACAGGCGATTACCGCGACGCGACTGGCAGTAGTAGTCCCGCTTCGGGGTGGCGCGTGCGAGGATCTCTATCTGGCGGTCGTTCAACCCAAAGCGCCGGTAGATCGCTGTGATCTGCGGTTCGATGGCGCGATCGTTGGGCAGCAGAATCCGCGTCGCGCAGCTCTCGATGATCGCCGGCGCGATCGCGGAGCCGTCGATATCAGCAAGCGATTGGGTAGCGAAGACGACGGAAGCATTCTTCTTGCGAAGGGTTTTCAGCCACTCACGTAGTTGACCCGCAAATTCTTGATCATCAAGCGCTAGCCACCCCTCATCGATGATGAGCAGAGTTGGCCGGCCATCAAGCCGTCCTTCAATGCGGTGGAACAGATAGGAAAGGACGGCCGGCGCGACTGCCGTACCAATCAGTCCGTCGGTCTCAAAGACCTCGACGGAGCCTTCGCCAAGGCGCTCGAACTCTGCATCAATAAGTCGGCCATATGGCCCGCCAAGGCAATAAGGCTGGAGTGCACGCTTCAATACATTCGACTGAAGAAGGACGCAAAGACCGGTCAGGGTCCGCTCTTGGATCGGTGCTGAAGCCAGCGAGGTCAGTGCGGACCAGAGATGATCCTTTGCTTCCGGCGTGACTTCGATCCTCTCACGGCCGAGGATCGCGGTGATCCATTCTGCTGCCCAGCCACGCTCAGACGTATCATCAATCGCGGCAAGCGGTTGCAGCTCAACGAACTCTGTAGATTCTCCCGAGAGCACGCCGCCGATGTCATGCCAATCGCCACCCATAGCGATAGTGGCGGCACGTACGGAGCAGCCAAAGTCGAACGCGAAGATCTGGGAGTTCGGATAACGGCGAAACTGAAGCGCCATCAGCGCCAACAGCACTGATTTTCCTGCGCCGGTCGGTCCGACCACCAGCGTGTGGCCGACATCGCCGACGTGCAGAGAGAAACGAAACGGGGTCGATCCCTCCGTCTTGGCCAGGAACAAGGGCGGAGCCTTGAAATGGAGGTCTCTCGCCTCGCCGGCCCACACGGCGGATAGCGGGATCATGTGCGCCAGGTTCAAAGTCGAGATCGGTGGCTGCCGGACGTTGGCGTAAACATGTCCCGGCAAGCTGCCGAGCCAGGCCTCGGTCGCGTTGATCGTCTCAACCATGCAAGTGAAATCCCGGCCCTGGATTACCTTTTCGACGAGGCGGAGCTTTTCGTCGGCCGTCGCGGGCTCGTTATCCCAAACTGTGACAGTTGCCGTGACAAAGGCTTCCCCGATCTCGTCCGAGCCTAGCTCCTGGAGCGCCGCGTCGGCATCCATCGCCTTGTTATGCGCGTCGGTATCGAGAAGGGCCGAAGCCTCGTTGGTCATCACCTCCTTCAGGATCGCGGCTACCGACTTCCGTTTGGCGAACCATTGCCGCCTGATCCTGGTGAGGATTTTTGTGGCATCCGTCTTGTCCAGCATGATCGCGCGGGTCGACCAGCGATAGGCGAAGGCGAGGCGGTTCAGGTCGTCGAGAATCCCGGGCGTGGTCGCCGTCGGGAACCCAACGACCGTGAGGACGCGCAGATGTGCTTCGCCCAGCATCGGCTCGAGCCCGCCCGTCAATGGTTGATCGGCGAGCAGCGCGTCAAGATACATCGGAATCTCGGGCACCCTGACGCGATGCCGCTTGGTCGAGACCGTAGAATGCAGGTAAGTCAGGGTTTCCTGGTCGTCCAGCCACGCGCACTCCGGCATAAAACCTTCGACAAGTTGGAGCACGCGGTTGGTCCGATCGATAAATCCACGGAGAACCTCACGCGCATCAGCGTTGACGGTGCGGTTGCCGCCTTCGTAAAGCAGCCGTTCGGCTTTCACCGTGCCCTCGTCCGGCGGCAGATAGAGAAACGTCAGGAAATAGCTCGACTCAAAATGGGCGCCCGCCTCTTCGAACTGCGCTTTTCGTTCCGCGTCAACCAGAGCAGACGCGACATCCGGAAACGCGTTACCGGGATAGCCACCCGCGGAATGACGCTGCGCTTCGACAAAAATCGTCCAACCGGATTCGAGACGGCGCAGCGCATTGTTCAGACGGCCGGCAATGGCAACGAGTTCGGCGGGAACGGCGCTATCGAGATCAGGTCCCCGGAACCTTGCCGTCCGCTGGAACGACCCATCCTTGTTGAGGATGATCCCCTCATCGACAAGAGCCGCCCACGGCAGGAAATCCGCGAGACGCGTATTCGAGCGCCGATACTCCGCTAGGTTCATCATGAGAGAACTCACGTGTTGAGGTGACCGGGGATACGCAGGTGTCGTCGTACGACCTCGACGAAGTCAGGATCGCGCTTGGCGGCCCAGACGGCGGCCATGTGGCCGACGAACCAAAGGAGGAGGCCCGCGATCCAAAGGCGCAGACCGATGCCGAGTGCAGCCGCGAGCGTGCCGTTGACGATGGCGATGGAGCGAGGCGCACCGCCCATCAGGATCGGTTCGGTCAGCGCGCGATGCACGGGCCTGACGAAGCCTGGGATTTCTGCATCCATCAGATCACCACCCCCCCGCCGAACGAGAAGAACGACAGAAAGAAGCTCGACGCCGCGAACGCGATCGAGAGGCCGAACACGATCTGGATGAGCCTGCGGAATCCGCCCGAGGTATCACCGAACGCCAGCGATAGGCCTGTGACGATGATGATGATGACCGCGATGATCTTGGCGACCGGACCTTCGACCGATTGCAGGATTTGATTGAGCGGTTGCTCCCACGGCATGTTAGAGCCAGCAGCGAAGGCTGGGCTGACGGTCAGATAGGTAGTCGCGAATAAGGTCGTCGAAATGACGCATCGTTCCCGCGAAGATGTAAAACTCATGATTGGTCCCCCAATGCTGCAAGGCTGTAATCACCGGAAGGTCCGAGCCCCGTGACGCTGGCGAGCTCGGCCAGGCGGCGATCGGCACCGCGACCGGAAAGGACGGCAATGACGTTGATGGTCTCAGCGATTAGCGCGCGTGGTACCGTGACGACCGCTTCCTGAATGAGCTGTTCGAGCCTGCGCAATGCGCCAAGCGCAGCCCCCGCATGGATCGTACCGATGCCGCCTGGATGACCGGTGCCCCATGCCTTCAACAGATCGAGCGCTTCGGCGCCACGCACTTCCCCTATCGGAATGCGATCAGGCCGCAGGCGAAGCGATGAACGGACCAGGTCTGATAGCGAGATCACGCCGTCTTTGGTGCGCAACGCGACGAGATTCGGTGCCTTGCACTGCAGCTCTCGCGTATCTTCGATAAGGACAACTCGATCCGAGGTCTTGGCCACTTCCGCTAACAACGCATTTGTGAGCGTCGTCTTGCCGCTGGAAGTTCCGCCCGCAACCAGGATGTTCTTGCGAGCCTCGACTGCACCTTTCAGAGCGCCGGCCTGGTCCGAGTTCATGATGCCGGCGGCGACGTAATCATCCAGCGTGAACACTGCGACCGCCGGCTTGCGAATCGCGAAAGCCGGGGCCGCGACCACTGGCGGCAACAGTCCCTCGAAGCGCTCACCGGTTTCGGGTAACTCGGCTGAGACACGCGGGCTGCCTGCGTGAACCTCAGCGCCAACGTGATGGGCGACTAATCGAACGATGCGTTCGCCGTCACGAGCGGACAGACGTTCGGTTGTCTCCGCCAGGCCTCCCGACAGCCGGTCAATCCATAACCGACCATCTGGGTTGAGCATCACCTCAATGATCGCGGGATCTTCGAGAAAGCGCGCAATCGCAGGTCCGAATGCCGTGCGCAACATACGCGCACCGCGCGAGATTGCTTCCGACTGAAAGGAATGATCTGCCACCACCGCCCCCAACAGAGAAGGTCGCTTTAAACGGCCTCGGATGGGGATGATTAGAAAAGGCAGAAACTTGCTTCGCGCAACAAGTGGCTGACCTCGTTCGTATCATGGAGTGCGAAAAGAAAGACTGCAGTACGATGAGAACTCTAGCGCGGGATATCAGCAGTGAATGATCACACATGACTCAATCATCACGGGGTTGGCAGTTGGCGTTGCACGAAATCGCCATATGCTTGCCGAGCCGCACAAACATCCCGGGGTGCCCGGCGGCGTGGGAGCTACCGCCGAAATCTTGACGAGGGTCGCCGGTATCGAACTTGTCGATCTGAACCAGCCCGCGGCGGGGTTGCAGAGCGTGAATCAACTCGCTTGACCCCGCAACGCGCTTTGAGTCACCGGGCAATGCCCTCTCGGCGACTAGCCTGCCTCGAAGGGCAGCACGCTCCCGGAACAGCGCGCGGGGGTTGTGGCGTCGTCGTAGCAGCCAGCCGTCTGAACTTGCGGCGACGGAGTTTGCTTTTCGGTGAAGCGGACATCGAGGCGGCCGGTCGCCCCTTCCGGTTTAGGCACCATCCGGACCACTCGGCGGGGTCTGATGATGTCCGTTGATAGGTGGACCGGAAGTGGTCGGCCAACGGCCAAACTGACGCGATTGACCGAGTTCAGACGTCGGCTCCATGCTTCACTTGACCCTCATGCCGTAGCAGCGGCGCGCGCGGCCGATTTCATAGGCTGCGACGTGTGTGCGAGCCAGATTGAGGACCGGTGTGGCGAGACCGAGGGCGCGGGCCCGGGCTACCATGTCGCCGAGGATGTGCTCGCCCTCGGTGGTTGAGCCCCGCTCGATGTCTCGCAGCATCGACCATTTGAGCGGCGAGCCCACGGTCGTGATCAGCTTTCTGTCGAACTCGATGAAGGCGGCCCGCGGGGGGAAGCCGGCGGCGGTGGCGACCGTGCAGCACTCATCGAACAACGAAAACATCGCCTCGCCGCCGCCGGGGGCGGCAAGGATGTCGCCGAGGCTCGCGCGCATCAGGCAGGTGATGCCGGCACCCAATCCCAACTGCACGAACTTCTCCCACATGTCCTGCATGATGGATTCGCTCGCGCGTCCGTCAAACCCTGCGCCGCCGATGACGGCTTCGATCGCGCGGATACGGTGCGACGAACCTCCTGCGATTTCACCAAAGATGAGATCGTGGTTTGGGATGAATTGCGTAATTCGGCCCTCGGAGTCGAGGCCAGCGCTGATGTTGGCCATGCCACCCAGCACAGGGCCGACGCCAAATTTCGCGCTCAGGCGGTCGATGTGACCCATCCCGTTCAGCACCGGGAGGATCGCACTGTTCGGGCCGACCGCGGGCGCGAATTGATCCATCGCCTCGTCGAGCGAGTAGGATTTGACGCCGATCAAGATGAGATCGAATGGTTCATATATGTCGCCAGCCAGAACCGTGACAACAGGGACACTAAAATCGCCATGCGAGCTGACGATATGCAAGCCTTGGCGGGCAAGTTGCTCGGCCCGGCGCGGCCGCACCATGAACGTGACGTCACGTCCGGCGCGAACGAGGCATGCGCCAAAATACCCGCCGAGCGCTCCCGCTCCGACCACCAAAATGCGCATCTAGCCTTGCCCCCGGATAATCCCCACCCTATCAGTAGTCCGGCCCTTTCAGCCACATCTATTGCTGCGAGCCACTTCGGACATTCAGACCGGACGCGATCTGCGGCAGCCTGTTTCCCACTCGCCACCCGGTCGCAAAGTGCTAAGCTGCCGGAGTTGGCTTCGACTATTTTGCGGGGCCTCGATGCAACGCTCGGGCCTTGCACCCAGCGGGAAAGAGTCCGTGTCCCTCGATCCAGTGGCATTCGACCTTGGCGATCGTGCGCGCGTCGAAAACGCTGCTCTCGACGTCCTGCCAAGCGGCATTGGAATTTTCGACAGGGATTTTAACCTCCTCTATTCAAACCAGTCGTTTCGCGAACTGCGGTTCCTGCCCGAACGGCTCTGTATTCCCGGCACGCGGCTTGAGGACATCGTCCGCCATATCGCCGCTCGAGGAGACTATGGCGCTGGCGAGGTCGAAACCTTGGTAAGGGATCGCATGGCTGAGATCGTCACCCTCGAACCGTGGGAGGACGAGCAGGATATCGCGGATCGACGCCGGCTTGCGATCCGCCATGTGCCTGTGCCCGGCGGGGGTCTCATGATCACCTACGTGGACGTTACGCAGGCGCGCGCGACGGAGCGCAAGCTACGGGAGAATGAGGAGCGCTATTCACGCGTGAGCGAGGCGGTCGCCGAAGGGATCTACGATTGGAACATCGTTGATAACACGCTTTACGTCTCCGACCGCGTAATGGAGATTTTCGGATTTGATGGACGACTCACGTCGCACGATTGGTATTCGCGGGTTCATCCGGATGATGCCGAAGCCTATCGCGACGCGCTGCGCGAATGCTTCAGGGACATAACAGTCAAGGTCGCGTGCCAATACCGCATCAAGGCGCGTGACGGAACCTACCGATGGGTCGAGGACCGTGGACTTCCGATTCGCGATCCGACGGGGCGTGCAACCAGGCTCGTGGGCTGTGTCAGTGATGTGACCAAACGGCGGAGTATGGAGGAGGCTCTCCGCGACAGCGAGCAGCGCTACTCGACCGCCATGGAAGCGATCAACGAGGCGGTTTACGAGTGGGATGTTGCCACTGGAGAGATGTACTACTCGCCTCGCCTCTATGACCTGATCGCGCTAACGCCGCTGGAACTTTCGACGCGGCAGCAGTGGCTCGATCGGGTCCATCCCGATGACATGCCCCACTACCGTGCGGCACTTATCGCTCTTCTCAAAGGAGAGACTGAACGCCTCGAGGTCGAATACCGTTATCTCCATGCCGATGGAGCCTGGCATTGGGCGCGCCAGCACGGAGTAGCGAGCCGTGACGAAACCGGACGCGTTCGCCGCGTTTCGGGCTCCACCGGCGACGTTACAACCGAAAAGCATTTGGCTGAGGAGCTTGACCGCACTCGGCGCCAGCTTGATGAAGCGCTGGAATCGATTGCGGAAGGGTTCGTGATGTTCGACCCGCAAGACCGCATCATCATGTGCAACTCGCGCTATCGCGCCTGGTTCAATGACGTCGCCCATATGGTCCGCCCCGGGAGCACCTTTCAGTCCTTCATGCGCGCCTCGATAGAGAGGGGGCTGTTCCCCACTGCTGAGAAAGACCCTGAGGGGTTCATGGCCGCCCTGATGGCGCGGCGACGCAATCCAACCGGCCCGCGCGAGCAGTATCTCAGCTCCGGAATCTGGCTACAGGTCAGCGACTACAATATGAAAGACGGCTCGCATGTGGGGGTCTACACGGACATCACGGAGCAAAAGCAGCGGCAGGCCGAGATTGCGAATGCCAGAGGGGAAGCAGAATCCGCACTTCAGCAACTCAAGGCGGCCCAACAGCAGCTCATCGTGCAGGGCAAGTTGGCGTCTCTTGGCCAACTCACGGCTGGCATTGCACACGAGATCAAAAACCCGCTCAATTTCGTCAACAATTTTTCGGCGCTCTCTGCGGAACTTGTCGACGAGATGACGGAGGTGTTTGCAAATCCCGCGCTCGACGAGGCCGGCAGGCGAAAGGAGCTGGACGAAATCCGCGGGCTCCTGAAAGGCAATCTCGAAAAAGTCGTCCAGCACGGGAAGCGCGCCGACTCCATCGTGAAAAACATGCTGCAGCACTCCCGTGAGGGTTCCGGCGAGCATCGTCCTGCTGATATCAACGCGATAGTTGATGAGAGCCTCAACCTCGCTTATCACGGTGCCAGAGCAGAAAAGGCAAGCTTCGAGATCGCTTTGCAGCGCAATCTCGATCCATCGGTCGGTATGGCTGATGTCTATCCGCAAGAGATCACCCGGGTCCTGCTCAATCTCATATCGAATGGATTCTACGCAGCAACCGAACGCAAAGAGGAGGCCGGTGACGGCTTCCAGCCAATGCTTTCCGCTACGACGAAGAACCTCGGAGACAAGGTTGAAATCCGTATCCGCGATAACGGGACCGGCATCCGGGAAGAGGTCAAAGAGAAGATATTCAATCCCTTCTTCACGACCAAACCTACGGGCGAAGGTACCGGTCTCGGTCTTTCAATGAGCCACGACATCATCGTGAAGCAACACGGTGGCAGCATTGATGTGGATACAGAGCCCAAGAAATTCACCGAGTTCAAAATCGTTTTGCCGCGGACTGGCCAAAAGTAATCTTCCATACAACTGACCAACGCCACACAAACAGGGAGGCAGCACCATGACGCTAAGGCCCGACCCGACGTTCCATGCATCGCCGAAGCTTGCAATGGAAGCTCCGCCAGAAAGCTTCGCCTATACCTTGCTGCTTAGCCCCGATTTTTCAAAACCGGATGCACTCGCAGTAATCGACGTGAAGCTGGGGTCTCCGACCTATAGCCAGGTTGTCCACACCGTAACGATGCCCAACAAGGGTGACGAGTTTCACCACTTCGGTTGGAATGCCTGCTCGTCGGCCTTGTCGCCGCTTTCCGGCCACGCCTTCCTCGAGCGGCGCTATCTCATCATTCCCGGTATCCGGTCCTCCCGTATTTATATCGTGGATACCAAGCCTGATCCGATGCAGGCGAAGATCCACAAGATTATCGAGCCCGAGGAAATCTTTAAAAAGACCGGCTACTCGCGGCCCCACACCATCCACTGCGGTCCGGATGGCATCTACGTGAGCACACTTGGCGGCGGCGGCAAGGATGGCACCGACGGCCCGCCCGGCGTGTTCATCATGGACTGCCAGACGTTCGAGGTGCTCGGAAGGTGGGAGATCGACCGTGGCCCGCAGACGCTGCATTATGACTTCTGGTGGAATCTGCCACGCGATTACATGGTAACGAGCGAGTGGGCATTGCCGCCGCAATTCGAGAACGGGATCGTTCCGGAGGATCTACTCTCAAACAAGTATGGCCATCGGATCCACTTCTGGGATCTCCGCGCTCGGCGAAATGTCCAGACCATCGACCTCGGCGCCAACCATCAAATGGCGCTGGAAGTGCGCCCGGCTCACGACCCCGTTCGCGAGTATGGCTTCCTCGGCGTCGTGGTCGACACTACAAACCTCGAAGGCTCGATCTGGACCTGGTGGCGCGAGGGCGGCAAATTCCATATCGAAAAGACGGCGACGATCCCCCCTGAAGCGGCGCCCAAGGAGCAATTGCCGCCTCTCTTGCAGGGTTTTGGCGCGGTGCCGCCGTTGGTAACCGACATCGACCTGTCGATGGATGACAAGTTTCTCTACGTCTCGTGTTGGGGCACCGGCGAGATGCGTCAATACGATGTCACCGACCCGAGAAAGCCGAAGCTAGCGGGTTCCGTGCATATCGGGGGCATTGTTCGCCGCACGCCTCATCCGAACGGCAAAACCTATGCCGGCGGTCCGCAGATGGTCGAGATCAGCCGCGACGGCAAACGGGTGTACTGGACCAACTCCCTCTACTCGACCTGGGACAACCAGTTCTATCCCGAGGGAATGCCGGGCGCAGAGGTCATGGCCAATGCAAGTCCGGGCGGTGGCCTGGAATTGTCCAGGGATTATTGGGTGGGTTTCCCCGACGGCTACCGCGCGCATCAAATCCGGCTCGACGGCGGCGACTGCTCGACCGATTCGTTCTGCTATCCCTCGGCCTGAATTTGAGCGGAGCCGATTGGACTCTTGCCGGACTGTGGCTGGCCGTTTTCGCGAGCGGTCTCTATCACGGAATCAACCCGGGGATGGGGTGGCCGCTCGCTGTTTCGGCGGGGCTGATGGAAAAGAGCCCGCGCGCTTTGTTCGGCGCGCTTGGATCGCTATGGGCGGGCCATTTGCTGGCCATGCTTCTGGTCATTCTGCCCTTCGCGCTGCTCGCCACGCTGGTCCAATGGCAGCGTCCGATCCAAATCGGCGCCAGCCTTTTGGTCATAGGATTTGGGGTCTACCTGCTCCTCGATCGACGTCATCCACGCGCGCTCGCCCGAATTCGGCCGACACAGTTAGGACTCTGGTCCTTCGTGGTAGCGATCGCTCATGGCGCTGGATTGATGCTGGTGCCGGTCTATCTCGGGCTGTGCCGGGCCGCCGGCTTCGATGCAGGCCACGAGGCAGCGACCAGGCTCATCAAAACCAATCTGGGCATGGCCGTGCTGGTGTCGGTGGCGCACTCCGCCGCGATGATCGCAGCCGGCGGATGCGCAGCCTGGCTGGTTTACCGCTATTTTGGTCTGAAATTCATATCGCGAAGCTGGTTCAATCTGGACGCAGCCTGGGCCTCCAGCCTCATTCTGGTAGGAGCTATTGCACTGGTATTCGGCCTCACGAACTAGCGGGAAGCCGTGGGCTGCAGCGGGCGGCGAACAAGAGAGCGAACGCGTGTTTGCTTGTGCAAAACGAGCAACGGGACGCACGACGTCGGTTGTTCGGGGTCGACCGGAAGTGATCGACCGACGACGCGCGCGTTGATGGAGGCAACCGGAACCATGCCGATTGTGGCCGCCGTGAGCGGCGATCCGATTGCGTTGGGATAATCGGCTGCTTAGCGACTGTATGGCCACTTGCCGAAAGCGCAGCAGGCCGGCAAGCTGCCGATTCACCAGGTACTTGGCCCCGAATGCGGAAGCGTCCGTAGCGATCAGCGGACGGTCAGAACGGCGCTTTTTGACCAAAAGCAGGAGATGCGGTCTCGATAGACACCACCGACTGGCAGCTATAAGCTTGTATTTTTCGGAAGAGCGGTCTTATGGCCGAAGAGCGGCTCCAAAGAAGACTCGCAGCGATATTGTCAGCTGATGTGGTCGGCTACTCGCGTCTGATGGGACTGGACGAGGCGAGAACACTTTCGCGCTTGAATGCCTTAAGACGGAAGGTTTTCGATCCAACGGTCGCGGCTCATTCCGGCCGAATCGTGAAGCTCATGGGCGATGGCGCGCTGGTTGAGTTTGCTAGCGCGGTGAACGCCGTTACCTGCGCCATCGAAATTCAAAGGCTGGTCGGGGATCACGATGCCAGCGACTCACAAGTCGATCCGATCCGCCTGCGAATAGGGATCAACGTCGGTGATATCATCATAGAAGGTGAGGATATCTATGGCGACGGCGTCAACATCGCGGCGCGACTGGAAGGGATCGCCGAACCCGGCGGTATTTACCTGTCTCGCGCGGTCCATGAGCAGGTCGCCGGGAAAGTCGGAGCAACGTTCACAGACGTAGGCATATGTAACTTAAAGAACATCGATACTCCCATCCATGTTTTTCAGGTCGGCGGACGTGCCGAGGGATCGCAAGCGTCCATTTTGCCGCCGCTCATTTCGGACCGGCCATCAATAGCAGTGCTGCCTTTTAATGGCTTATCAGGAGATCGTAACATCGAGTTGCTCGCCGACGGTCTGGTCGAAGACGTGATCGCTCTATTGGCGCGTGTTCCCGGCTTTTTCGTCATCGCGCGTTCATCGAGTTTTGCCTACCGCAACACGACCCGTGACGTTCGCGATGTGGGTCGCGAACTGGGCGTTCGGTATGTCGTCGAAGGCAGCATCCGCGCATCCGCCAAACGTGCCCGAATTTCGACTCAGCTTGTCGAAGCCGAAAGCGGAAGACAAATCTGGACGCAACGATTTGACGTGGAACTGGCCGATACATTCGATCTTCAGGACGAGATCGCGCATCAGATCATCCGAGAGCTTGAGCCAGAGCTGGCCCGAGCGGAATTGACGCTTATCCAGCGCCAGCGGCCGGATAATCTTGATGCCTGGAGCCGGTATCGTCAGGCATTTGGAGCGATCGCGCTAAACGGCTGGAACGAAGAGTCTTTAGCCAAGGCCATCAACCATCTGCGTGCCGCGATTGCACTCGATCCAAATTTTGCCTTGGCGCACGCCGTGGTGGCGTTGTTGGGTGCGATTAATGCGAATATGTCTTTTGTGGAGGACGGTTCCACAGCGCGACAGCAAGCGTTGCTCGATGCCGAAACATCGGTCTCGCTCGATCCGAATGCGTCGGAGGTGCTCGGTTATGCGGGTTGCGCTTTATCCGATATCGGTGAGTTTGCTCGGGGCCGCGAGTGGCTGGAGCGCGCCATCGAGATAGACCCGAGCAATGCGCAAGCACACGTCGCTCTGGGCGCAACCCAGGTCCAGCTTCGTGAACTCGAAACTGGCATCAAAGCCATGCAACATGGAATTCGGCTGAGTCCGCGCGATGCCAAATTGCCCTTCTGGGGTATGATTCTCGCCGCGGGCCTTGCCCGCGCCGACCGTCTGCAGGATGCTTTAGCCGAAAGTTTGAACTCGTGCCGGCGGGACGGACGACTGTATGGAGCACGCGTAATCGCGGCCTTCGTCCTCTTGCGGCTTGGGCGCGAGCGGGAGGCTCGCGCGATGATAACCGAAGCCCGCCGAATTCGCTCAGCCCTGAACATCGAGGAGATTCAACATTTCTTTGGTCGATATATCGCCCGAGATTTGGTTGCGATTTGGTCCCCATAGTGCGCTCTGGTCTAAAATTGATCTGAATGCCACGATGACGGCCCCGAGCCGCAGTTCAGTGAGCGTCGGACTCCCCGAACGATTTACTGCAAGGCCGGTACTGGCGACTTCTTGAACAAGATCGAAGCCTCCTGTTGGCGCTTTCCGGAATTGGTCCGACGGACCGACGATGTCTGCTCGTGCTCACCGGTGGAAAGCGGACATCGTCGTTGAGCGCCGCGAACTACGAAATGACCCCAAAGTGGATTTTCACGGCAAACGCACTGGACACTTCTCTTGGCTTTGAACATCATCCACTCCGACCCGGGGGGCCACCGATGGATATCGGGGATTGGTTACGTGGACTCGGGCTAGGTCAATTTGAGGATAGATTTCGCGACGGCGAAATCGAGGCTGACATTCTGCCGGAACTGACGGAGACCGATCTTGAAAAGCTCGGTCTGCCCTTGGGACATCGAAAGAGAATCCTTAAGGCGATCAAGGCTCTGGGCGAGGTAGATCGGGCACCGATAGCTGCAAATCCCCTTAGCCTCATCCCCGCCAGGGATACGGCCGAGCGTCGCCAATTAACGGTGATGTTCTGCGATCTGGTGGGCTCTACCGAGATCTCCACACGACTTGATCCCGAGGATCTAAGCAGTGTTATTGGCGCCTTTCAAAAAGCCTGTGTCAGCGCCGTAGCTCGGTTCGGCGGTTCAATTGCGAAGTATATGGGCGATGGAGCGCTTGTCTATTTCGGCTATCCCGAGGCCCACGAGGATGACGCCGAGCGAGCGGTACGTGCAGCGCTTGCCTTGCTCGATGCTATATCGGCGATACGACTACCCCTACCGGTCCGACCGCAAGTCAGGATCGGCATCGCCACAGGCCTGGTGGTGGTTGGTGAATTGATCGGCGAAGGCGGCGCACAAGAACGTGTTGCCGTTGGCGAGACATTGAACTTGGCGGCAAGAATTCAGGCGGTGGCGTCTCCCGATTCAGCGGTTGTGGCTGAATTGACCCGTCGACTGGCTGGCGTTGCTTTTGTTTACGACGACCTTGGACTGCACGAGCTTAAGGGAATCCCCGATACCATCAGGTTGTGGCGGGTCGCGGGGGAAAGTGAGACTCAAGGACGCTTTGCCACCAGAACCGACAAGGGCCTGACACCCTTGGTTGGCCGCGTCGAGGAGATCGGGCTACTGCTGCGCCGTTGGGACTACGCGAAGGAAGGCGACGGCCAGCTCATTCTTCTGTGCGCTCCTGCGGGATTTGGCAAATCGCGCCTGACGCGATCGTTCCGAGAGCGGCTCGGAGATTCCTCAATCCCATGTCTGCAGTATTTTGGATCTCCCTTTCATGTGAACAGCCCTTTTTTCCCCTTTATTAGGCAGGTCGAACACGCAGCTGGCATTGTCCGGACTGACACTGCGGCCACGAAGCTCGATAAGCTGGAAAGCATTTTGGAAGGCCCCGAAGAAAGCAGAATCGAGAATGTCTCGCTTTTGGCGGCTCTTTTATCGATTCCGTTCGAGGATCGCTATCCACGTCTGCAGCTTACCGAGTTGGTTCAGAAGCAACGGACCTTGGAATTACTGGTCGACCAGTTGGTGCTGATCTCGCAGAAAAGTCCCGTGCTGGTTGTCTTCGAGGACGCACACTGGATCGACCCAAGCTCGCTCGAATTGATAAGTAGCGCCGTCCAAAGAGCGGCGCATCTCCCGGTGATGATGGTTGTCACCCATCGACCAGAATTCATACCACCATGGTCCGATCTTGGGCACGCCACGATAGTCAAGCTGAACCAGCTGGGACGAAGGCAGGTGGTTGAGCTTATCGACAAAGCGGCGGCCGGCAAGGCTCTGCCCGACGCGATCATCGAGCAAGTCGCGTCCAAATCGCAAGGCGTCCCGCTATTTATCGAGGAAATCACGCGGTCGATTTTGGAGTCCGGCGATCTGGAAGAAATGAACGATCGATACGTTCTGCGGCAGTCGTCTCGAGACTTCACGATTCCATCCACGCTGCAGGATTCCTTGATCGCGCGCTTGGATCGCCTTGGATCGGCCAAAGAGATCGTGCTCACGGCATCGGTCATCGGCAGGGAGTTCTCCTACGAATTGATTGAGGCGGTAACGTCGGCGTCTCAGGCGAAGTTACTCGCGGATTTGGGACTGCTGGTGCAATCCGATCTGCTGGAGCAGCGTGGTTCGCCACCACAGTCGCGATACATCTTCAAGCATGCGCTGATTCTCGACGCGGCCTTTCAATCGGTCTTGAAGGCTAAGAGGCGCGAGCTGCACCAACGTATTGCAGAGATATTCGTCAGTCGATTTCCCGAGGTTGTAGCCACGGAACCTGAGGTGCTTGCGTATCACTACGCGGAGGCAAATTTGGTGGATCGCGCGCTCGCATGTTGGCGACAGGCTGCGGATCGTGCGGTGGCAAGATTGGCCTACGTCGAGGCCCTCGGTCATGTCGACAAGGCAGTAAAGCTGATAGCGGACCTTCCCGCAGGCACGAAGCGGGATGAGTGGGAGCTTGGTTTCCTGGTCATTGAAGGGCCATCACGGATGGCATTGGACGGTTGGGATAGTCCGGCGGCGGAACGCCTCTATGAAGCGGCGCGTACAGTCGCGGAAAGGCTGGGACGCCCAGCTGAAGTGTTCCGGTCAATCTGGGGTTTATGGATGGGAGCGCATAGCAGTGGGCAGCACGTGCGCGCCCACACGCTTTATCGCGAAGTCTTTGAACTTTTCAAGCAGACGAATGATCCTGAATACGTGGTTCAAGCCCATCATGCCGGTGGCTCCCAGATGGTGGCGGAAGGCGTGCCGCGTGTGGCACTTGCCCATGTTGATCAGTTGATGACCAACTACCGGATGGATGTTCACGGTAATCTTGCATTGATGTACGGCGCCCACGATCCAGCCTGCTGCTCGCTCGGTATGCGCGCGCTAAGCCTCGCCATGCTGGGATATCTGGATCAGGCACTGGCGGAAAGCGACAAGGCGCTGGAGCTGAGCGAACGTCTAGGACATAAGCCCAGTATTTCGCATACTCACATGTTCCGCGCCGAGCTCTCGATCATCCTGAACTTGCTTGAAGACGCTGAGGAACATCTGAACGCCAGCATATTGCTTTCCGAAAAGTACTCCTTGGCCGCCTATCTGAATGCCGCGGAGCTCATGCATGGTTTGGTTCGCACGTTGCGAGGGGAAGTAGAACCAGGCATTAGCCGGGCTGAGGCGGCCTTGGTGACCCTGATGTCCGTTCCTTCGCGCCGATTTCACCTACCGATAAGGATCGCCCTCGTTGCCCGAGCTAGGATGGCTGGTGGGGATATTGATGGAGCTCTTTCCCTTTTTGACACCGCCCTTGAGGCGGCATCGAGCACGGGCGAACGTTGGTACGAGCCGGAGATGCTTCGCCTGAAAGCCAGGACACTCATCGCGCAGTCCGAGCGTAATGTGGTGGCAGCGGAACGCTGCCTGATCGCCGCGATCGCCCTCGCTCAGAAGCAGGAAGCAAGGTTCTGGGAATTAAGAGCCGGCACCGCGCTCGCCGAACTCTGGAAACAACAGGGACGACGTGCAGAGGCCCGCGACCTGCTTACGCCTGCTCTCCGCTGGTTTAGCGAGGGATTGGATACGGCTGATGTGAAGGGCGCTGCAGCGCTATTGGCGGAGTTGGCGTAAGGAAGGTCCCTTGAAGGCCGGATGGTAACCGATATCTGTTTTCCTGGCACTTTTCGGCCATGCCAGGTTCGCGGCTTGAAGTAAATGCCTGCCGGACTTTGGCACTAGTCCGGTTGCCCTACATTGTGTTTCTATGGTTGAACTTAAATCGACCGATATCAGGGGGATTTTTGACTGACGCAAGGGTGGAACGGCGGCTTGCGGCTGTGCTAGCGGCGGATGTTGCCGGCTATAGCCGCTTGATGGGTCGTGACGAAGAGCGCACGCTGGCCGGGCTGAAGGCGGTTAGATCATCGCTCGTCGATCCAACCATCGCCGCGCATCACGGCCGCATCGTCAAGACCACCGGCGACGGTATGCTGGCAGAGTTCGCCAGCGTAGTCGATGCCGCGCGCTGCGGCGTCGAAATTCAGCGCGGTATGGCCGAGCAAAACGTCAACGTCCCGCAAGATACCAGGATCGAATTTCGGATCGGCATCCATGTCGGCGATATCATCATCGATGACAATGATATTTTTGGCGAGGGGGTCAATATTGCAGCGCGGCTCGAAGGTATCGCTGAAGCTGGTGGAATTTGCATTTCACGTCAAGCGTTCGATCAGATCGAAGGCAAGCTCCAATTTTCTTTTCGTGAAATGGGTCCGCAAAGCCTTAAGAACATAACCAAGCCAATCGAGTATTTGCGGTCGAGGTCGATAGAACCGGTAGAAGTCCAAGCCAATCAAACCCGAACCAGGATATTAAATATTGCCGGACACCTGACGGGGTGCGTCTCGCCTACGCGATGTCAGGCAGTGGGCCGCCGCTGGTGAAGGCGGCGAATTGGTTGAACCACCTTGAATACGATTGGGAAAGTCCGGTGTGGCGACATGTCTTTCGTGGGCTGTCTCGTGACCATACGCTGATCCGATATGACGCTCGCGGCAATGGCATGTCCGATTGGGACGTCGACGAGCTTTCCCTCGACGCCTGGGTTAGCGACCTGGAAACGGTGGTCGATGCCGCAGGAGTCGAGCGTTTCCCCCTGGTCGGAATTTCGCAAGGCTGCGCCGTTGCCGTCAGCTATGCTGTGCGGCACCCGGAGCGGGTGTCCCACCTCCTGCTTTACGGCGGCTTTGCGCTTGGTGGAAAAAAGCGCGAGCCGCAAGAGAAGGAAAGGCGCAATGCAATGATGACTTTGATGCGCCTCGGTTGGGGCGCAGACAACCCGTCATTTCGGCAAATATTCACGGGGCTGTTCATCCCTGAGGCGACGCAAGAGCAGGCGGCTTCTTTCAACGAACTGGAACGCCGGACCACGTCTCCCGAATGCGCCGCTCGATACTTCGACACAGTGGGTGACATCGACATCACCGATTTACTCGCCAAGGTCACCGCGAAGACACTCGTAATGCACGTGCGTGGCGACCTTGTTAACCCGATCGAGGCTGGACGGGCGCTGGCCGCCGGCATTCCTGGCGCTCGATTTGTTGCGTTCCAGGGTCAGAACCATTTGTTCCTGGAGAAGGAGCCGGCTTCGCAGCGGTTCTTCGAGGAAATCGCGCTGTTCTTGGGCCGCTGATTGGCGGACAAGCAGCCAGTCGGCATGACTTCGCCAAAAGACTCTTTGGCACGAACCGGCCTCCAGCGATGTCCGCACTTCGGTCGCTATGGGGGGCAAACCGGACATGACGCATCATCAAGCCGAACGGAAGTCGTACAGCGTCGCCAAACCGTCCGGAATGGCGACGGCGGGACAGGGAGCCGATGAATTCTGCAACGGGGGTGCCCGGACTTGTTGTCCACGCTCAGACTGGCCTGCCTTCGGTGGCATAACGATAGCACCACCGTCGGGATGATGATCGTCAGCGAGCGCTCCTACCGGACGCCATCACCTGGCATCTGTCAATCAAATAGGAACGACCGTGTTCCATTCGCGCTGGCAACGCCCGGCGTCTGCGATTGCTCAGACTTAGTATCGAGCACGTTGGCCGTGTCCCCCGCCAGTGTCAAGACAAGCGCGATTGATACGCTCGACACGATGGGGCTCCTCCCCGCCGCGGGGGACCATGTGCGGCGATACAACTCGCTTTCGGTCACCTTCGGGAACGAGCCGGGCTTTCGGATGGCAGCCGCCATCTACTCCGACTTCCGGTAATGCCTGATATTGTTGCAAAAGTCCTAAAAGGCGAAGCGGCTCATTCCTCGAAGGACGAAACAAGAAAAAATCGCCGATCAATAATGGCTTCAAACGCGTTACGAGTATCGTCTGTGCGTTTGACACCTGGCGACGTGGTCTCCCATATCGTTATTCAATCGCTGCACCTGCGGGTCAGAGAATCTGAAGCCGACCTCGCGGGAGCTTTTGCAATATATCGGCACTTTTCGGAAATGCCGTGACGTCCGACACCGAAAGCGCACCAAGGCGGACGTCCGCCGACCAATCTGAATTCATCGGTTCACGCCCCGGAAGGAGTCCGGAAAAGCTGGAATACCTGTAGCCGTCCGCCGGTCTGCCTTCGCGTTGGTCTCACCATTCCACACCTTGAGAAGCCTCAAGGACGGCTCCTTCAGCTCCAGTAGCGACGAGCGCCAGCTGGTCATCTGGACCCGCGTGCAGGGGCGCAAATCGAAGGTAGAGTTGTCTGACAAAGCTCCTGAGCCAGGGCACTGCGAACCAGGTCAACGTGGCCGCCTGAAGCGCAAGGCTAAGACCGAGTGCGGCCTGATAGGCCGCGACCGGATAATGTCCGTCCTGAGATGGCCATTGCTCGACCACGAGCCCGATGCCGTATTGCATCGTGAACGCCCAACCAAAGTGCAAGAGATTCAGAGCGCCATTGGCGCGCGCGGCAAATTCTTTGGGGAAGTAATCGGCTATGACCGCATAGCTTAGCACTGTTGCGGCGCCAGCGATCGATACGATGGACCAAGGCAGAAGCGAAGGCAAGGGAACGCGCAAAACCAGGGCGAGCTCGGCCACGATGAACAGGGCTCCTACGCCCCCCAATAAGACTTCCGTTCTTATGTTGTGTTTACGTAGGCGATCGGCCATGGCACCAAGCAGGAGGGCTCCAAGGCTTAGGCCAACGGCCATCAGGAACATTTGAGCGGCCCGGCTGTGGTGGTCGAATCCTTCCACGTCTGTAAGCCAGGCTGCAGCCCACAATGACTGCAACGCCCAGGACGAACCAATGCAGGCGGCCGAGAGCGGAGCGACTCTCAGGAAACGCGGATCTGAATAGATGGACCACAACGTAAGTGGCTTTCGAGCGGAGGTGGCGATCTCTGAGTCCGCGATACGCTCCGGAACGACCATATAAATGAGTCCACCTACTGTGACCGTGCCGATCGTCAGGATTTCAAACAGGCTGCGCCAGCCCATGTAATTCAGCAACCAATCGGTTGGCGCCGTCGCTGTGACCGCACCGAGCGATCCCAACATGATCATCCAGCCGTTGGCGAGCGCGACACGCTCTCTGGGAAACCAGGTGATGATCGCCTTTAGTCCAGCCATCAACGATCCGGCAACGCCAAGTCCAATCATGGCGCGCGCAACGAGAAGCTCCGGGAAGCTCGACGCGTTACCGAACAACGTGGCGCCGCCAGCCGCAATGACCAGCAGGACGCATTGGACTCGGCGCGGGCCCAGGCGATCCAAAAGGAGCCCTATTGGAATCTGGGTCAATCCGAAAACCAGGAAGTAGATTGACGCGAGCAGCCCGGTCTCGGCGGCATCGAGCGCAAAATCGGCGGCCAATGCCGGCGAGATCACGGCATTGATCGTGCGAAACAGGTAGGCAAGGTAGTAACCTGCAGCAAAGGGCAAAAAAACTGACCAGATTAGCCGCCATTTTGACAGCGGCTTTTCGCGCAAGGCCTCTAACCTTGCCTTTGATAATTCTCGATCGGAATATTGCGCGGCTGGCGGGTTCGGCCCGGGGTCCAAGGTAGGTTCGGTCCGGTCGGCAGTCACCTTCGCATGCTGGGAAAAGTCCGGACTGCGGCGCCCCGCCCTGGCTGACGCGGGCGGCGTCTGCTCGAGATCAAGGCGTTCAGAGGTAGCGCTCGACTCCTTGTGAGCTGGCGTCGAATTGTGCGTCGGCCGCTCGCACGTCGCCTGATCCGATTCTTCCTGTTGAGCGGAGTTTAGGCGGTCGATGGTCTCCTGCATCAGCGGCCGGCCCTCACGAACGCGGCGATCGATTTGCTCGGCCAGGACTTTGAAGCGCTCGGCGCCGAGAATGACCGCCTCGCGCTGTCGCGATTCGGGAACCGGCGGCATGACGGCCAGATGATATCGGGCGTGCAGCGCGACCGTTTCCGCGATCAGCCGCATATCCCGCTCGAGGCCGTCGAACCTGGCGTGCATATCGTCGAGACGCTCCCGCATCAGAGCTTCGACGGATGGGGCGGGGTTCAGAAAATGCTCGAGGGCGGCTTCCACGAGCATGCTCTTGCCGACGCCCGGTCGGTCGGTTGCGACGTCAAGCCGACCGCAGACGGCCTCGCTCAGCCGAACCGTCACTTTGCGGCGTGCCGAGGCCGTGCGCTTGCCCGACGGTCGAACGTCCCCTCGATCGGTTTGCACATCCAGATCGGCCAGCTGTTGCATTTTTCGACAATCCTCAAAAACCCCAAGATCGAGACCGCGACATCGCGATACGATTGACGAGGTGGACCGATCTGATGGGAATTACAAAAAGGACAGGCGCAGCATTGGTTCAACAGAGCAGAGCGGGAGACCGTGCTCTGGAGGAGAAAAAGAAAGGAGATGCGGAATTGCGCTGGCGGCAACAGAGTTATCGGTGCAAAGGCAACGTCTGCTGAACGGATTGCCGGCGAATGGTTCACCAGAGAGCCCGAACGAAACATTGGCTCTTACCATCGGTGAGCAATCGCCTTTACGATTGAGGCTTATGGGGCGCCCAGGTTATTCTCAAGATGAATGGCGCCCTCCCTAGGGAGAACCGGCCTGATCCGTGACTTTCGCTACGTTTGCAACGTCGGGCGATTCGACGCTCACTTCCTTAAGAAGCGTCGAGCCGCTAGAGAGCCGTCGGCCGAGCGCTTCGACAAAGCGATCGTAGCGTTCTGCGCCTTTGGCACGGGCTCCAGGGCTCGATTGCTCCGGCAGTGCCGGCGTTGACGTCAGCCAGAACCTGATGAACAGGGCTATCGTCTCTAGCGTGATGCCGTCATTGCGTTCCAGCCGTTCGAGCACCCGCACGATGCGGTCCAGCCGCTTGGCGATCGCAGCCTCCCGCCGATCGGAATCGTCAGGAGAAAGGAAAGAGGCGATCGCGGCCTCCGCAACCAAGGACTTTGGCTTGCCCTGGCGTGTGGCGTAGGCCTCGAGGCTAGTGAAGACCTCTCGATCGAGATAGATGCTGAGCTGAGCCTTTTTCATATCACTTGCTCATAGGCCCATCTTGTCGTCCGGGTCGAGGCTGACAGCGCGTGCGAGGCCCTGCATCGATCGGTTCAAGCTTGCCGCTTGCACAGCATCGGTATCGCCTTCGTCTCGCGCAGCATCAAATTCGTTCTCAGTGAGCGGCGCCCAAACGACGATCTCCTCATGTTGCGGCAGTTCCGGTTCGCGGCGAATGCCGCCATTCTGATCGCGTCTCTTGTTTGTGAGCGCAGCAAGCAGTTTGACCGAAGCAGGGATAGGCGCATGCCGCGACCATTCGTCTGGTCGCATGACCAGGTCGATCGGTACAGCATGCGACGGCTTTAATATCCGGCGTTGGAACTGCGGATCCTCGTAGTACCGGACCTTGCGGGCTCGCACGGGATGCACGCCGGAGACCATCACAATTGCCTCGTTCGGCGAGAGTTGCATGACTTCACCGGGCGTCAGCAACGGCCGCGATGTCTCCTGGCGGCTTACCATGAGATGACCAAGCCATGGTGAGAGACGATGTCCAGCATAGTTTTTCATGGCGCGCATCTCCGTCGCTGTGCCGAGTGCATCCGACACCCGCTTGGCGGTCCGCTCGTCATTCGTCGAAAACGCGATCCGGATATGGCAATTGTCGAGGATGGCGTGATTTGGCCCGTAGGCTCGTTCGAGCTGATTCAGACTTTGTGTGATCAGGAAGCTGCGGATGCCGTAGCCCGCCATAAATGCAAGCTGGCTCTCGAAGAAGTCAAGACGTCCGAGGGCCGCGAACTCATCGAGCATCAGCAGGAGTTTCTGCCGCCGTCGATCGGTATCAAGGCTCTCGGTCAGCCGCCGTCCAATCTGGTTGAGGACGAGGCGCATCAGGGGCTTTGTACGAGCGATGTCGGATGGCGGGACCACCAAGTATAGAGAAATGGGTTGAGCTCCATCGACCAGGTCACGGATGCGCCAATCGCTCCGCCCCGTCACCTTGGCGACCACTGGGTCCCGATAAAGCCCCAGGAAGCTCATTGTCGTCGACAACACGCCTGATCGCTCGTTTTCGCTCTTGTTGAGTAGTTCGCGCGCCGACGAGGCCACTACCGGATGAACGCGCTCGCCGAGATGCGGCGTCGCGAGCATCGCATTCAGCGTCGCTTCGATCGGGCGTGATGGATCGGAGAGGCAGTTCGCGACGCCTGCGAGCGTTTTGTCTGCCTCGGCGTAGAGGACATGCAAGATCGCGCCAACAAGCAACGAATGGCTCGTCTTTTCCCAATGATTGCGGCGCTCGAGCGCCCCTTCGGGATCGACGAGAATGTCGGCGATATTCTGGGCGTCGCGAACCTCATAGTCGCCTTTGCGGATCTCGAGCAACGGATTGTAGGCGGCGCTCGCAGGATTGGTCGGATCGAATAGGAGCACGGACCCAAACCGCGCACGCCAGCCGGAGGTCAACTGGAAATTTTCGCCCTTGATGTCGTGGACGATCGTCGAGCTCGGCCATGTTAGCAGCGTCGGAATGACGAGACCGACACCTTTTCCGGACCGTGTCGGCGCAAAGCACAGTACATGTTCGGGACCATCGTGCCGGAGATAGCTGTCACCGAGGCGCCCGAGCACCACGCCGTCCGATCCGAGAAGTCCTGCCCGCCCAACCTCTCGCGCTTCGGCCCATCGCGCCGAGCCATACGTCGTGACGTGCTGGTTTTCTTTCGCGCGCCAGACCGACATCGCGATCGCAACGCCCATGGCCGCGATTCCGCCGCTTGCGGCGATGCTCCCACCCTCGACAAAAATCCTCGGTGCGTAAGCGTCGAACTTGAACCACCAGATGAAGAAGGCGAGCGGCTGATAGATCGGGAAGCCGCTGATCAAGAACCAGGGCGGTCCAAGTTGCGGCTGAAAGGCCAGCCGCCAGGAAGTCCATTCGGTGGCTGCCCAGAGAAAGGCGAGCACAACGACTGAAACAAAAAGAAGTTGACCCCAGAGGATTTTGGTTGCGGACATGCGCAAAGCTGATGCGCGTCCGTAAGCAACATTCAACGACAATCCGCTCGCCGTCGCGATGATGCGCACCGCGGCGTAGATATCGGCCGGTCAGAGCGAGAGGTCGCGCTTGCGTCCAAAGCTCCAGTCAACGCCACCGGGACCGGCAATGCCGTTCACTTGCCTGCCAAGCTCGCGTTCCAGAGAAGGTATCCAGGGCACAAGCTGGAAGCCCAAGCCGGCGTCGATCATCGCGAAGCGGCCGGAGGCGAGCGACAGTCGTCGGCGATAAACTCCCGAGACGTGGTCCCCTGCTTCAGCAGGCAGATGCGCCTGCCCGGTTTCCGCGGCGAGACGCCGTCCGACCGCATCGAGTTCCCGGTTGCGCAGCGTACTGACCAGGTTGCGCCCGAATGTAACCTTATCTCCATCACGTCGGGCCAGGCCTTGTTCCGCCAGCTTGTCAATTCGGCGATCAAGCGCAGCACGGACCTCGGCGCCGAAACCGCCGCGCGAAAGCTCGACGCCTTCCCGGGCGACCAGTCGCCGATCGAGCCAGGTCGCCCCTTCGGCTGTCACCTGCTGGTCGAGGCTGAGATCCGAGCGCACCGCGAGCGCGATCCGCTGCCGTCCCTTCGCATCCTCAAAACGACGTAATTCCACAATGCCACCGATCGGACCGTCGCCGGCCATATCGATGTCGGGAAGCTTGAGGTGGTGCACGCGTCCGTCGATGCCGTCGACGACGGCGAATGCTGAACCCCTCAATTCGTCATCCAGGCCACGCGCGATGAGGCGGCCGATCACGGGCTCACCATGGCGTTCGCCTTCGAGCGCCCAGGACGATAGCGCGCGAGTTGCTCCGTCCTTTGCGAGTGCTTTATGCAGCCGCTTGATGATATCGCCGCGTTCTCCGAGCGCACGCAACCGCTGCTCCGTATCAGGAGCCAGGACCCAGCGCGCGCGACCGGCGGGCTCGGCGAGCCCCAGCCGCTCAAGCGTCCGCATCCGACCGATCCGGACCTCCCGGAACGGGTCGCCCCCGGCATCGCGTTCAGGACGGAGATCAACCACTCCCTCCGCCCTTCCCGCTTCCCGGGCCAGCACCCGATCGAGCCGTGTCCAGCGCTCTGCGGTCACCTCCGCTTCAAGCACTCGTCGAACCTCCAGCTCGGATCGCGGACCCAGTTCGCGCGTGACGAACTCACTGGCGCGGGCGCGCAAACCCGATCCGATATAATCCCGGCTTATGACGAGGTCGGAGCCGTCGTCAGCGCGGCCCCGCACAAGGATATGAATGTGGGGGTGCTCGGTGTTCCAGTGGTCGACGGCCACCCAGTCAAGCCGCGTGCCGAGGTCGCGGGCGGCCTGGTCCATCAATTCCCGCGTAAAGCTTCGCAAGCTCGATAGCTCGCCAGCATCGTCCGGTGAGACAATAAATCGGAAATGATGGCGGTCTCCTTCGCACCGCTCCGCAAAGTCGCGGCCGTCCGAGTCATCTCCGGCAGCATCGAACAGTTTTCCTGGCGATCCGTCGCGGGTGACGCCGTCGCGCTTGAGATACCCGATGTGGGCTCGTAGCGCGCCGGGCGAACGCATCTGGCGAACGACACGAGCCTTGACCATGGCGCTGCGGCCACGCGCTTGGAGCATCCGTGACGCGGCGAGGCTCGCCGCCCGTCCACGTCCGAACCTGCTGCTACTACTGCCAGAGCCACGTGAAAGACCGCCAGCCTTCTGCACGGCCTGGAGCGCCTGCGCCAGGAATGGCTTTGTTCGCGGCCCGCGCGTCGAGCGAATTCTGCCTGGGCGGACGCGGAAGTCGTCGTTACCGCTCATAAATCCTCTGGAGGGTGTTAAAAGTTGAGCGCCGATAATGCGTTGCCGAAAAGCGCAAGTTGCGAGAGACCCTCGCAATGTTTCGGACAAGCCTAAATTTGACGCTGTTCCTCACTCAACCGACCGTCCGCACCTTGCGGCTTTTATCCTGCCCTCCTCGGTCGCTCGTTCCCAGCCCCCATCCTCCAAGCCTGAACTTCCCAAGGATTCGCAGCCACTCGCGTGAAAATGCAAATGCAGTCATTGCGGTTGATCCTTGTTTGATGGATGGAGAGACAGCTCGGTTGGGACCGTTGTGGCGTGGAAAACCCGCCGTCGACTGAGCAATGAATTGCGATCTTGCTGCATGACGGATTTACACCGATAGTCAGTTGCGTGCGTCCGCGCGGCCGATAAACAGCGGAGACTGCCGCCAAGGAACGGCACGCCTGCCACCAAATGCGGTGCGCTCTCCGTGTTCGTCGCCGATCAATGGTGCGACTGCAGCGACATAGGCCACGGTGTCCGGTGGAAGCGGTTGCCCTGTTGCGAGGTAATGTTCATACCGCGACGGACCCGCGTGGTAGGCCGCAAGGAAGCCTGCCGATCCGAAGCGGTCGTGCATCTCCCTTAGATACGCAGCGCCCGCAAATACGTTGTCGCGCGGATCAAAGGGGTCGAGGCCGAGGCCGTAGCGAACGCCGAGTTCAACCCAGGTGCCAGGCATGAGTTGCATCAGGCCAATTGCACCACGAGGCGAGATTGCATGCTCGTCGCCTCCGCTTTCAATCTGGATGACGGCACGAATCCAGCGCGCCGGCACGGCAAAACGATCGGAGGCTTCCTCGATTATTTTCGCAAGCCGATCGGTTGACTCTGCTCGTGATAGATTCTGCGCTGACGCTGGTGACGCGAAGCGGAAAAAGGCCGCGGTTGGGAACAAGAACAGCGTGACTGCAGCTAAAATGGGTGCGATCGGCGAAAGCGAACCTAAGCACTTGGATGCCCGGTCAGATGCGTCGGCATAGCGATGCCGTTGCGTGCGGCGTGAGAGGGTTACGGCTGTGAGCTCCGGCCGGGAGGGAAAGATCGACGACCAAAGATAGGAGCAACGATCGGATGATAGGCAGCGAGTGGAGCGCATGATCATTCCTCGTCGGTCCAGATCGGAACCGCTTTGCCGATGACTGCGGATGTTGGCAGTGGTCCAAAGTAACGACCGTCGAGTGAGTCCGGTGACTGCCAGTTCATGACAAAGACGTCACCGTCAGCAATGACGCGGCATCCGTGCCAGGCCGGAAGCGGACGGCCTCGTCCGTCGCGTTCACGTGCATGGCCCATATCGATTCCGTCGACAACGATTGCCACGCCGTGTCTGCAGACCGTTTGTCCAGAAAGCGCCAACACGCGCTTGAGCATAGGAACGCCGAGTGGCAGATACCCATTGAGATCGAGGGATGCGGCGAGAAGATCGGGTGGCTGAACGGCAACAAGTTCAGTCACCGTCAACTTTGTCACGGGCAGAAGCCGATAAAGGCCGATCGGAACGCTATTTGATGCGTTCCATATGTAGTGCGGCGTTACTCCTCCGACCGTCGAAAGGAGAAGAACGGCCGTTGCAAATGTCGTGAAAATTGTCGCACAACGGGCGCTCATGACGAGACCCTCCGCCGATGGAGCCAGGCTTGGTGACGGGATGGGGTATATGGTCGAGGTGTTTCGTTGACCGACAATCGGTTATGAACATGGTGCCAGTAGTTGGGTGCTGCGTCGGCAGGATCAATCTGGAGCGCCTCGACGGCATCGATCAATTGCAGAACCCGTTCGACCTTTAGCCAGCCTGATAGTCGCAACAGGCTTTCACCGCCGGGCCTGATCCACGGTACTGTCGAATAGCTCTGCCCTGGTATCGCCGCTCGCAGGATATCGATGCGGGATAGAACCGTCCCGAAGTCGTTGGACGTCCAACGGACAAACGCGAAGATGCTCCCTGGAGCGAAAGACAGGATGCGTCGATTGCGGTCCAAGATGCTTTCCGACACCGCGCGACCAAACCGAACGCGGTTCTCGATGCGCTTCTCGAGCCACAAGAGTTCAACTGTCGTGAGGTCGCTCACGGTAACTTCTTTGGTCGGGTATCTTTCGGGGGTGTGAGCATGTCTCTTCATGGATCAGCGCCGCTCCTTTCCCGCATAGGGCATGGGAGCGTGCCGCTTTGCCGGCAGTACGGTGCCGGCGCCTGGATCGCTGGTTGAGGTTCTGGTGCCGATGTCTGCCCATGCGTTCAGATCGGCCACCGCGTACACGACGCGACCGCCGATTTTCCGGTAAGCGGGACCGGTGCCGTAGGTTCGGTGTTTTTCGAGAGTGCGGGGTGAAAGGCTGAGATACCGGGCTGCTTCGGCAGTCCGCAGGTATCGTGGCGAGATAGCGAGGCTAGCGTCGGACATCTGACAAGCTCCGTTGCCGTGTGGAGCGCCAGCGAGTTCAGTGGCGCGTTGACGGCGACAATGACGGAGAAGGGCCTCGAAGGGGGATGCCGAAGATGAGGGGGTCTATTTTCGACACCCCTGGGAGCGCCTATTTCTTGCGACGTGGCGAACGCAAAAGGGCGCGATAGCCGCCCCGCATCAGAGCGATGCCGTTCTTGACCAGGCGGATGGTCAAGCTGCGAAGATCATGGTCCTTCCAGGAGCGGCCGCCAACGCGCTCCTTGCCGAACAAGCCCTCTGCGATTTCGCGATAACTATGTCCCGCCAACCAGGCATCGAGAGCTCGCATCATCAAAACGAAGCGCCGACGACGCTCGAGAGAGAGCGCAAGAGGAGATGCACCAGGACGGCGGCCTTCGATGGCGCACCAAAATCGGTGCGCCGCCTGCAGACGGATGTCGGAATTGGCGTCGAGTGGCAGTTCGATAGATAGCGGCGCCCCTTTGGCGGGTATTGCTGGCAGGTAAAGCCGGTGAATTGCACCTTCCAGCGCTACAATTCCATGCCAGCCATCTGGCCCATGGCGAAATTCCCCAGCGGCAAGCCTGGTCCAATCAAGGGCATATTGCCCAGCATCGCTGGCCGCGCCGAATTGACGGAGCGACAAGACGGTCGAGAGGGCTTCAGGTGCCCAGAATAGCGATTGCTGGTCGAACGCCTGTTCAGGATCAGCTGCGAAAAGACAACCCCCATTTTTGTCGGAATTGACGAGACGCCGCATTCGATTGCGCAGCGGCTGTTAAGCTTTTGAAATCTCGCTCGTACTCGTCGTCGCGGCGGAGCCATTCCCAGGCTATATCGGCCCCTTCTGCCATTCCGACGTTTGCATAATCTTGCTCTGATCTCCAATCGACAGCTGACATGACGACGTCCCCACTGCACTGCACAAACGATGGGGATTGCAACACGATAATTGTGACCATTTCTGGTTGCGGTGCTTAGGTTGGATCAAATGAGAAAATTTGTCTCTTCGATCGCTCGTCAGCGAAACGTCACGTTTGCTTCAAACAAGTTTCATCATCCGCCCTTCGGCCATCCGCGGGCGAGGAGTTCACGATAACCGTGGCGAGCCACCCACCTGGCGCGAGCCATATGGCTGTCATAGACACGGCGGGCGCGAGTTGGCTCGGCGGCAGGATCGATGTGGAGAACAACACGCGTGACTTCTTGCCAATCGGCGTTGGCTTTTTCAGCATCGAGAAGACGCACATAGGTGACCGCGTGTTGCTGGTCATACGGCGTCAGTGTCGGCTCATCAGGAGCCAGATCCGCAACTTCGGGATCAAGCGGTGGCACGCAGGAAACTCCTATCGCTAAGCTATTGTCGTACCGACTGGGTCCGGCGGTCTACAGATTTTTGTGCGCGTCAGAGATTAAAGAATTGTAGGAACACTTCTGGCGCTGGCGCCAAGCGGGCAGCTCGTTTCCGCGTATTATAACACGTAGCGTTGAAATACGCGATTGCCTCCTATCCTGCGGATGGATATTCGCAAGGTCTTTGGAGCAAACGCGCGCAAATTCCGCTTGGCTTTGGGGCTGAGCCAAGAAGCTGTCGCCGAGCGAATGGGTGTCGATCGCGCTTTTATCAGCAGCATGGAACGGGGGCTGCAAAATGCGACACTGCTAACGATCTGGGAAACGGCCCAGGCGCTCGAGGTGCGGCCCTTGGATTTGCTGGACGAGAAAGCGTCGAGGGCTCGCAGTTAATTTTGCAGCGGACACGACGGCTTGCGCGTGAAACCTCGCAAATCGAGAATCTTGGCGCCTTGGCGGTCTAGACTCTGGTCTTCCCGATTTCGAGCACTACGAAGCCCCGCCCGGGTTGGCCGGGCGGGGCTTGGCGGCACCAGCCTTACTCGCCGTTCTTGCGCGGCCGCGACCAGAGCAGGGTGTAGCCTTCGCCGCCCTCGTCATCGAACAGGTTCGCGTAGATCGGCGCGTTGAAGGAGGGATCGTCGAGCTTGAGCGACAGATAGTCGCGGCCTTCCTCGGAACGCTTCGACCAAGCGGCCCCGATCTCGGCCCGGCCGACAAAAACACGATGGCTCGGAGCCTTGTCGTTGGACGGATTGCTTTCGGCGACAATGCGGACGCCTTTGGCCTGCAGACTGAGGGTGATGATCTCGCCCTGGAAATCGTTGCCGACCTTTTTGAAAGTACCGATGGTAGCCATGTCTCTTCTCCTGTTGTGTTTCGAGCCCCGCGACCACCGCGGCCTCGATGGCGATGGGCAGGCCGAGGACGATCGGCGACGCACCCGCAAGGGCCATAGCGAAGCGGAGGACGCTGTCGACGCGACTTTCTTGCCTCGCGAGGAATGGGCGTTAGCCCAGGGGAAGAAAGTCGCGTCGACGGCGTTGCGTCTCAGGCGATCGAGGCGCAGCCGGTCTTCGGCCAGATCAAGCCATCACAGAGGCCAGGTGCGTCGCGTGCTGAACCGCAATCTCGGAAGAAGAGGTGGCTAATCTCGGTGATGTACAAGAGGTTGGAACGCTTCGGCGAAGAGAAAGAAACGCAGTGCGGGAAATGGCGGAATCGTCGCCGAGAGCGATCGACAAGAGCAACGTCGTTGCGTCTATGCGGAGCGGGACTGAGATCCACTCCACCCGGTCGAAGTACTTCGGGGAAGACAATGGCGTTGTTTTCGACCAAGGTCCGCCGCCTTCGCGCTGATTTACGCGAACCTGTTCGACCACGAGGATGAAGAGATCATCCCTTTCGCGTGGCGCCCGCGAGAACCGGCTGAGGACTGTCGCCGACCGCCCTGCCCGGTTCGACTGGTTGGGTCTCCGTGAAGACGGCCAGTCGCGTCCACGCTGTGCCGCCGATAAAGACCGCACCGAGGCACGCGAAAACCTCCCGCCAAACGAGCGAGGGCACGCCGATTTGCGCCATCGCGAGAACGACGTGAAAGCCGGCAAATGTAGCCGGCAACGCAAACACGGCCGCAATGACGGCACGCAAGATCAGAGACCCGGTGATGGCGAACGCGATTTGAGCGATCGCTAGGGACATGCCACCGGCGGCGACGGCAACTAGCAGCGTGCCGAGCACGCCGGCGCCGCTATGAAAGGCCCAAATGCCGGCATTGATCGCCACGAAGAACGGCAAGGCGTGAACCGCCAGCGCGAAGATCAGCCAGCAGAACAGACCGACGCCAACGGTGTTGAGAAGAAGTCCAAGCGCTAGCATGGTGGTGGCTCCATGTGCAAAGGTGTAACGGTCGCGCCTTCCACCACCACCGCGGCGCAAGTTTGGATATAGCGTCGAAACGAGGCGGAGTTGCGGCGATGCAACTCCGCCTTGGTGGCGTCGGAAGGGAGAAAGGCGGCGCTCATGCGCCGCCAAATTTCCAGACGGGTATGCCGAGCCGCTTTGCCTTGTCGGCGAGGTTGTCCTGGATTCCCGTGCCCGGAAAATGCATGACACCGATCGGCAGCAGTTCGAGCATGGCATCGTTACGCTTGAACGGCGCCGCCTTGGCGTGCTTCGTCCAATCCGGCTTGAAAGCGATCTGTGGCACCTTGCGGGTGGTCGCCCATTTGGAGGCGATCAGTTCGGCGCCCTTTGGCGAGCCGCCATGGATCAGGACCATGTCGGTATGCTTGGCGTGGACCTTGTCGAGACGATCCCAGATCAGAAGGTGGTCGTTGAAGTCGAGGCCTCCAGTGAGTGCGATTTTTGGCCCCGGGGGCACCATGACCGCGGTCTCGGCGCGGCGCCTGGCGGCGATGAAGTCCCGGGAGTCGATCATTGCTGCCGTGAGCGTGCGATGGTTGACAAGCGATCCCGATCGGGGGCGCCAGGACGAACCGGTATGGACCTCGAAAAGCTCGATGGCCTGATCGCGGAACAGTTCGAGGCAATTGCGGCGTTCGATTAGCGTGATGCCCTCGGCCGTCAGGCGCTCAAGCTCGACTGATTGCACTTCGGAGCCATTCTGCTCGCGCTGGCTTTTGCGTTGCGCCTGTTCGTTGTCGTCAAGCTGGCGATTGATTCTGTCTGCCGCACGGTGGAAGAGGTTGACGGTCGACCAGAGCAGCCCCTCGAGGTCCGGCTCAAGCCGGGTGTCGTTCAGCGTGGCGACCAACGCGTCGAAGATGTCGGCGATTGCGCCAGCGATCATCTTTCCTTCGGGCAGCGGTCGCGGATCAGGCTGGTCGTCGAATGGACGGTAGCCAAAGAGCTGCAATTCGCCGAGGACGTGGTCGGTCGGAGATAACGCGTGCGGTGGTTCGATGTCGTCATGATCGGTCATGGGGTGAGGTCCTTTGCCGGATCGGCCGCGCCCATCGCGGCCTTCGTGGCGATCACTCAGACGGCGGGCGGCGCGGGCCAGCACCCGGAGCAACGCGAAGGGCCGAAGCGCCAGCGGAGGATGGCGGAGGCCGGCTATTTTGCTTCGCGATGCAAAGGCCCGAGAGGGCCGGCGGAAAATAGCCGGTCGAAGCCATTGCCGGCCCGCGCCGTCTGCCGTCCGATCGCCCTCTAGAAGGCCGTGGTCGCGCCTCGCCGGCAAAGGGCCGCCGCGATCGAGCTGTCGGCGTCGATGGCAGCCAAACGCGCTTATTCGGCAGTGGCCGACAGGAGCAGAAAGCGGGAAACGTCTTCCGGTGCGAGCTGAATCCGCACCGCTACCCGGAGAGCATCGAGGCCTAAGACGTGCAGATCCTCGTTGAAGTCACCCAGCCGAGGTGACAACGGGACTGCTTCGATGCCGGCGGTTTCCGCGCGTTGCGACAGAACAGCTTGCACCACATCACCCGCGGCATCGGCGTCGCGGGCAATATAAAGTCGACGCAAACTCGACGACAGCGCCATCGCCGAGAGGTGATTGGCCGACAGTGCGGCGGCCATCGGCAAGGTTGGAAGCACGCAGCGTAGCGACAGCATGGTCTCGATGCCTTCGCCGGCGACGAGGACGTCGTCGTCCGCCACGCCGAAACGAACTGCGTTACCGAGCAGGTCGCCCATGGCTCGTCGGGGCGTATCGATCGGGGCCTTGCCGAGCCGAACGTGATCAAAGCCATCCGGATCGAGCCAGGTGCGGTGAACGCCGGTGATCGTGCCATCGAGGTCGGTGACGCAGGCGATCATCGCCGGCCAGGTTTCGGTCAGATGGTCGCCGTCAGGCCGATAGTAACAGCGGGGATGGAAGCGCAGGCTACCCTCATGATGCACGTGCAGTATTCCACGGCGCTGCAAGTACGTCTCAACGATGGTGCCCTCAATCGGACCTGAGATCGCAAACAACCGTCTCGCAGCCTCTTGCGATCCAACCGGTGCTGCCGGACGAGCCGGTCTTGAAACGACTTCTTCCGGTTCGGGGCGTGGCAGCTTGAGAAAACGCCTTGCTTCCTCGGCGACCTCGCGGAAGTCGCGAAGCCCAAGGCTTTCGCGAATGATGTCGAGGAGATCGCCATGCTCGCCGGTCGCGGCGTCGGTCCACTTGCCCGCAGGACCCTTCGGCGAGTCCTGGAGCCGCACGAACATCGAGCGTCCCCGGGAATTGTGGACATCACCAACCAGCCAATACCGCCCCTCGCGCTTACCATTGGAGAGGTAGTGGCGGCACACCGCCTCGGCTTCGCGCGCGAGGCGGTGTGCCAGTTCGGAGGCATCGCGGGACATCACGCGGCCTCCCGTTCGGCGATGCGTTCGATCGGATATCGATCGAGCACCTTCGCCAGCACCTCGGCTCCATCAGCGTCGGTCGGCACGAACATGCGCAGCTTCCAGGAGATGATTTCCCCGAAGAGACCGTAGCTGCGCAGTCGATCGCGCATCGTGTCGGTGAACCCCGACAATTCGATGCGGTAAGCGCCCATGACCCGGACGCGGCGAAGCTGGAGGCTTTCGGCGAGGTCGAGGACGGTTCGGCCCTCCGTCAGCGCCCCGAAGGCTGCGTCCGGTGTCAACTCGGGCGCGTCGGAGCTAAGGACATTCGCGACCGAGGTGGCGGAGACCTTGCGACCGATAATGCGCTCGCCTGCGTCGGTCTGCAGACGATAGACCCGCGTCGACTCGTTCGGCAGCCGCTTCCAGATCGGCAGCAACAAGCCCGCGACGATGTGGATCGTGCTCTCGGAGAATTCGAGAACGCCCGCAAGCTCCGCCTGCCAGGCGGCGGAAAAGCGTTCGCGGTCGGTTTCGAGCCAATGGCTTTCCGCCATCATCCTCAAGGGAACGCTGTGCTGCTCCATGGGGCGGATCAGCCGCACTCGGCTTTCAATCTCACCGTCGTCGAGCATGAAGCTCGGCGCCGGAATCTGTACCGCGGGCCGGTTGGAGCGCTCGTTGATCAGCAGGACGGCACGTTGATCCGAAAGACGGCCGAGGGCGTCATCCAGGGTCACAGGATGATTTCGTTCACGCTGGATAATCGTGAGGAGCCGCGTTTCGGCGCCGGTCGCCGGATGAACATAAATTGTCCGCCGATCAGTGATGACAAAGCTCTCGGCGCGGAGTGTTTCCAGTCCGGCGTCATAGGTGCCGGATGCGATGGCGCCCTCGATGCGAGCGGTCAGCAGCCGCTCGAAGGCCGTGAAGAGAATATTCTGCAGCTCGATCGTGAGCGCCAACAACCTGTTCAGGAAGGTCGTGATCGGCGGAAGCTCGTCCTTGATGCCGTTCGTATCAACGAGCTTCAGTCCCGTCGCGTCTTCGAACATCTCGAGCGAGCAGCCCTCGACCTTGCCGCGGGTCACCAGCACATAGAGCTGGCGCAACGCATCACGCCCGTATTGGCTTTCGAGATTGTCCTCGGGCCGGAACAAGCCCTGCCCCCCGGTCTGTCGCTGACCGCGCGTGATGGCGCCTAACGTGTCGAGCCGGCGAGCGATCGTGGACAGGAAACGCTTCTCGGCCTTCACGTCCGTCGCAATCGGCCGGAACAGCGGCGGCTGCGCCTGGTTGGTCCGGTTGGTGCGACCGAGGCCCTGGATGGCGGCATCGGCCTTCCAGCCGGGCTCGAGCAAATAATGGACCCGCAAGCGGCGATTCCTTGCCGACAGCTCGGCATGGTAGCTCCTGCCCGTGCCGCCGGCGTCTGAGAACACGAGGATGCGTTTGACGTCATCCATGAATGCGGCGGTCTCGGCGAGGTTGGCGGAGCCCGCACGTGTTTCGACCAGCAGCCGATCGCTCTTGCGGATGATGCGGCGCGAGCGGCCGGTGACTTCGGCGACCATGTCGGTTCCAAACCGTTGGACGATCTGGTCGAGCGCACCGGGCACCGGCGGGAGCGACGCGAGCTTCTCGATGAGGTGGTCGCGGCGCGCGACGGCCTCACGGCTCTCGACAGGCTGGCCGTCGCGATACACAGGCCGGGAACAGAGGTTGCCATCCGAGTCGGTGAATGGCTCGTGGAGCTGAACCGGGAAGGAATGGGCGAGATAGTCGAGCACATATTCGCGCGGGGTGATATCGACCTGGACGTCGCCCCAGTGCTCGGTCGGAATTTCGGCGAGCCGGCGCTCCATCAGCGCCTCGCCTGTGGAGACGATCTGGATGACGGCGGCGTGGCCGGCATCGAGATCACGCTCGATCGAGCGGATCAACGATGGTGTCTTCATCGAGGTCAGGAGGTGGCCGAAGAAGCGCTGCTTGGCGCTTTCGAACGCGGATCGCGCTGCGGATTTTGCCTGACTGTTCAGCGTCCCGGTCTCGCCGGTGATGTTGGCGGCCCGCATCGCGGCGTCGAGGTTGTTGTGGATGATGCCGAACGCGCCGGCATAGGCGTCATAGATACGAACCTGCTCGGGCGTGAGTTGATGTTCGACGAGTTCGTATTCGACGCCCTCATAAGACAGCGACCGGGCGGCGTAGAGACCTAGCGCCTTGAGGTCGCGCGCCATCACCTCCATTGCCGCGACTCCACCCTCCTCGATCGCCTCGACAAACTCGGCACGAGTGGCAAATGGGAAGTCGTCGCCGCCCCACAGTCCCAGTCTCTGAGCGTAAGCCAGGTTGTGTACCGTCGTAGCGCCGGTCGCCGAGACGTAGACCACGCGGGCATTCGGCAAGGCGTGCTGGAGCCGCAGGCCCGCACGCCCCTGCTGAGACGCCGCCTGGTCGCCGCGTTCGCCCTTGCTGCCAACCGCGTTCTGCATGGCGTGGCTCTCGTCGAAGACGATCACTCCGTCGAAATCAGAGCCCAGCCATTCGACGATCTGCCGGACGCGCGAAAGCTTTTCTCCGCGCTCGTCGGTGCGCAGCGTGGCGTAGGTGGTAAATAGGACGCCTTCCGCGAGTCGTATCGGCGTACCCTGCCGAAAGCGCGAAAGCGGCGTGACGAGAAGCCGTTCCATTCCAAGTGCCGACCAATCGCGCTGCGCATCTTCGATCAACTTGTCGGACTTGCTGATCCAAAGCGCGCGACGGCGACCTTTCAGCCAGTTGTCGAGCAGGATGCCGGCGACCTGCCGGCCCTTGCCAGCCCCGGTGCCGTCGCCCAAAAACCAGCCGCGACGAAAGCGAACAGCGTTCTCCGCGTCGTCGCGTGCTGCCGCCACCACGTCGAAGGTCGCATCGACAGTCCAGGAGCCCGCAAGAAATTTGGAATGCGCCCCTCCGGCATAGATGATGCTCTCGAGCTGGGCGTCCGAGAGGATGCCATCGGCGACAACGTTGGTCGGCAAATGCGGTCGATAGGATGGCTTTGGTGGCGCGACGGAAGCCATCGCCGCCGATTGGACGAGCTTGGTGGGATGCGGCTGCGCGCCGGGAATGCGGATCGACTGCAGCGTATAGGCCTCATACAGCGCATCGCTGATCTGGCTGGCATCCGTGGGCGTCCAGTTGACCGGTTCGTAGGCGACTTCGGTCGCTACGAGGTCAATTGCTGGCGCCATCGCTGGTTGATGCTGGCCGAGGTAGGCGCGAACGGTTCGAGGCGTGGGAGCGCTGGCAATTGCCGGCACGACCACAGCCGCAGTGCCAGCAACTGGCCGACGTGGCGGCACGTATTGCATGACCCAGGCGAGCAAAGTCGGCAGGTCAGGCGCAATGCCGGGTGAGGCAGGGAAGGACGCGCTGTCGGCAGCCGGCACTCGATCGATAACAGTCAACCGCGTATCGATGCTGGTCCCGTGCTTGGCATAGACAGTGCCGTCAATTGCCGCCGAGAACACGACACGACCGTGCTCCTGCAGCCGCATGAAGGAGTCGGTCCAGGCGGGATTTTCGGGCGCCAAGTTCGCGCCTGTGATGAAGACCAGCCGCCCACCTTCGGGAAGACGCGCAAGTGCCGAGGCGACATGCCGTAACGCAGCATCCGCCATCTTTCGATCGACATGGACCGCGGCCGAGAATGGCGGATTCATCAGCACCACGCTCGGTACGATGCCGGCATCGAGGTGGTCGTTGATGTGGGCGGCATCAAACTGGGTCGTGGCAACGCCGGGAAAGAGCTGAGCGAGAATGCCGGTGCGGCCGTCGGCGAACTCGTTGAGAACAAGGGATGCGCCGGCGAGTTCAGCGAGGATGGCAAGGAGACCAGTGCCGGCCGACGGTTCCAGCACGACGTCGGCCGGAGTGATCGCGGCAGCGATGCTGGCTACGAATGCCAGCCCGATCGGTGTTGAGAACTGCTGGAGTGATTTGCTTTCCTCGGACCGGCGTGTGTGAGTCGGAAGCAGGCTCGCGATCCGCATCAGCAACGGCAGCATGGCGGCAGGGGACGCCGCCTTGGCGCGCATCGCGGCGCCATATCGTCGCAGGAACAGGACGGTTGCTGCCTCGCAGGCGTCATAAGCGGTCTTCCAATTCCAGGCGCCAGTCGCATCGGAGGCACCAAACGCCACCTCCATGGCGTTGCGTAGAGCGGTCGCGTCGATGCGGCGGCCGCGCTCGAGGTCGGTCAAAAGCTGTCGCGCAGCCCTGACAACCGCGGAGGCAACGACTGCGGTGGCACGCATCGAGAGCGGCGCGGCGTTGGCGCCGCCGACGAAAGATTCGGTCATGGGGGGTTTCTCTGGGAGAGCGGGATAGTTCGAACCGCCCGGCGCTCTCCTTAAGACCGCGGCGACTCAAACGCTTCCCGGCCGCACTCTTCCTCTTGAGCCCTCAACAATAAAAATGGGAGCCGACGCTGTACGCCGGCCCCCTGCTACGAAGTATGCGGGACGACCGGAGCCGTCCCGCAACGTGATTTCATTCGGCAGCCTGACACTGTGGCCGATCGTCGTCGGCCGCGACATCCCGCTCCTCATCATCGGAGAGGAACTCAGGCAACGGTCCTGCTTCCCCCTCCGGCTCGACCGGCTCTGATGCAACGTCGACCAAGCGCAGCGGCTCCGGCAGCCAACCGGAGCCGTCGAGAAGGCGCTCGGCCTCCTTGGCCATATCGCCCTTCTTCAGATGCTCGATCAGTTGCGCCGACGGCTCGCCCTTTGCCTGCCGAACCGCCTCAAGAATGCGGGGCTTGGTGACACGGCCGAGATAGTTGTCGACTGTGGGCTTCCAGCCGGCCTGGACCATGTCGAGCCCGACGGCGCGGGCCAGCACATCGGCCTGGTCGAGCCGAGCCCGGACGCCATGGGCAGAGACGCGGCCCTCATTGGTGCGGTTGGCTGGCTCGTAGACGGCGTTGACGGCATACGACGCACAGTGGGCGAACAGGGACGCCTGAGCGTTGCCGTCCAATGCCGTGAGTGCCTCCCAGAGGTCCGCCTCGCTCTTCGGCAACCGCTCCTTCCAGCCCTCATGTCGCGCCTCGACTGCCTTTGCAGACACGCTTTCCCTCAGTCCCGGTGTTTGGGCTGGAAAGGTCGGCGTGCGTAGCCCGATCTCGAGACAGCTTCCAGACGATGCGAACCGGTAAAATGCCGTCAGCACGAAGTTGTGCAGCACCGCCTGGAAGGTGATCGCGGGATTTTCTGCCAAAGAATTGCGCAATGCCAGTGTCCGGTTTGCCGTCAACTCGGTGATGAGCCGGTCCGGCAAAGGCTTTGCCGCGTCCTCATCATCCTCTTCGGTCTCAGCCGGGTGTCCGGCGACCGAGATCGCCGTGCGCTGCACCGAAGCACCGGCCTCCTGACGCTCGGTCGACGACGCATCGACGCCCTGTCCGATCTCCGGATCCGATGCGGGAACGTCGTCCTCCGGTCGGACATAACCCCGGTCCACCGAGAGCCGTCCTTCGGAATCGATGCTGACGAAGACGCCGGCACGGACGATGTCGGCCGGATCATAGACCACTGACCGTTCTTCGAACGCCATCAGTGCCGCTTCGATCGCGCCGAGACGCTGATCGACGCCGTCGGGCAGTTCATCCGCGTCCTGGTAGTCAAATTCCAGCTTGGCCTGCTCGGCGTTGAGTGCGTCGATGGTCGCCTGCTCCTCGATGGTGAGATCGGCAGGTTTGCCCTCCAGTTCACGCAAGCCGCCAGCGTGACCGTAGGGGAAATCCACGGCCACCGAGATCCATTTCCAGCCTTCCTTGGCGATGGTCTCGGCCTCCGCGGTCAGCTTCTCGGTAACGAGACGATCAAGCAAAGCGACATCCTGAAGCCAACCGCCATCGTCGTGCTCGAATAGATCTCGCAGGATACCGCCACCCGCCTGCTCGTAGGCGTCAACCCCAACAAATTGCGCGCGACGATCGGAGGCACGGACGGCCTCCTCCGTCAGCATCCGCCTGATCTGGTATGGCTCATCATAGCCGGAGCGACTGACGTTCTCCCAGACCTGCTCCTGTCGGGCCTGATCGGCCGTGACCGAGAACGCCATGAGCTGCTCGAGGGTCATGCCATCCTCGGCATAGACCTCGTGCAGCTTTGGCGACACCGACGCTAGCCGCAGCCGTTGCTTCACGATCGCCGGACTCACGAAATGCCGGGCCGCAATATCTTCTTCGCTCAAGCCGGCGTCGTTTAAAGTCTTGAAAGCTCGAAACTGATCGAGCGGATGCAGGCCGACCCGCTCGTCATTCTCCGCAAGCGAGTCATCCTCGGCGATGCCACCCTCGCGAACAACGCAAGGAACGGGCTGCGTCTTTGCCATGCGCTTCTGCTTGACCAGAAGTTCCAGCGCTCGATAGCGCCTGCCGCCGGCCGGCACCTCGAACATGCCGGTCTCGTTGCCTTCGCCATCGACGACGGCCCGGACGCTCAAGCTCTGCAGCAGGGTACGCTGCGCGATGCTTTCAGCTAGCTGCTCGATCGAAACGCCGGCTTTCACGCGGCGCACATTGGACTGGCTCAGCACTAGCTTGTTGAACGGAATGTCGCGCGAAGGCGACAGCATGATCTTCTGGACTTTCGTCATTTGGCTTCTCCACGACGGGCAGCCAAGAGGCTCTCTCTTGACCTCCAGCCCGTCGCGGAAAAACATCCCCTCCTCTTACTCTCGCGCGACCACGGCAGGTCTAGCTCACGCCGCCTCGAAATTGCCAACCTCTGGTTTCACGGGCGCTTTTGCGACGGGATCGGAAACGAAACCGAGCAGATAGTCTGCGGCCTTGCTCGCCTGCGAAGCCGCACGCACGATTGCGCGATTGTCTTCGCGCAGGACTTCGAGCCACGCGCCGATGTAGTCGGCATGGCGGACGGTTGGCACGATCCCGAGTGATGCGCAGGCGAAGGCGGCACTCAGCTCCGCGACCAGTTCCTCGAAGGCATATTTTTTGGTGCCATAGGAGCCACTCTGGTCGCGGTTGAGGCGCGAACGATGCCCGGTCGCATGACCGAGTTCATGTAACGCGGTGCGGTGCCAATTGATCGGCTCGAAATAGGCTTGCGGCGGCGGGACCTGGACATAGTCTTCGACCGGCGCGTAGAAGGCGCGATTCCCGCCAATACAAAACGTGATGCCAGTGGCCTTGATCAGGGCTTCGACCCTGGGCTCGACCAGACCTGGCGGCGGTGGCGGCGCCGCCGTTGCGATCTCATCGGGCAGTCCGTCGCATTGGTCGGTGTTGAAGACCGTAAAGCGCTTGAGGAATGGGATCGCCTGCGCCTCTTCGCCAGTCTCGGCGGCGCGTCGCTTCTCGTCGCCCGGCACGAAACGGTCGGCGTACACCACCGTTGTGCCGCGCTCACCCTTGCGCACATGGCCGCCAAGCGAGAGCGCCTGGCGAAAGGTGAGCCAGCTTTGTCCGGCAAAACCCTGTTCGATCGTGCTCCCCCAGAGCAGCAGAACGTTGATGCCGCTGTAGGTACGATCGGTCGAAGCATTTTTCGGCAAAGCCAGCGGCGCCTTTGCCGCAGCCGTGCCCCAGGGCTGAACCCACGGCACGCGGCCGGCCTCGAGCTCGGCGATGATCTTGTCGGTGATTTCGTCATAGAGGGTCGCCCGGTCCTGACCGGCGCGCACGCGAGCAGTATGGTTTGACATCGCGGGTCTCCGCGACGGGCGCTGCGAGCCTCTCTCACAGCCTTCAACCCGTCACGGCAAACCCGGGCCGCACTCTTACTCTCAGCCTCTTGCGTGAGGGGTTGACGCCCGTGTGACCCAGACGCCGCGTGGGTCGGCTTGGACGAGCTCGGTTGGCCTGCTTGATGTGCCTGGGGCCGCGGGCCTCGATCAGGGCGTGCGCCATGGGCGCATCGCCTTCGAGAAATGGCACCCGCAGGAGCGTGAGCATAGCGACGCCGAAGGCGGCACGCGGGACCGAGTGCAGCGACGAGACCGGTTAAGAGGGCACCCGGGAACGGGGCAGTGATAGCGACGCCGGCATACTTCATGGCGGCGGGCCCCTTTCCCGAGTGCCCCCGGCGAGGAGCTCCGTAGCTCTTGGGCGAGGGATCGAAGCCGGATGGCCGAGACGCAACGCGGCTCGGTTCACGAGAGCCCGGTCCGGCACTTGCCGGACGCGCACAAACGGAAATGAAGCGCTAGCTGGCTTTGGATTTCCTCGCGGCTTCGTGGGCGGTAGCACTCCAAGCCTCGAGTTCCGCCATTTCGAATCCCAGCCATGTGCTAGCAGCCGGAACGAATGACGGACAAAACGATTCGCCGTTCAGGAGTCCTTTCGATGCTGATGACAAGTAAACGAAGGCCGGCGATACGGACGTTGCGCGGATGGGCGATTGACGTGCTCCAGGAAGCTGGCGCCATCCGCGAGTGCGAGGAGCACGGTTGGATGCAGGACCGCGCCGATCCGCATGCACGGGAGCGGGCCTTTGATATCGCCCGTGAAGACCCGCCAGCAGGCGTCTCCCCTGATGCAGCGGCGGCCGAGGTTCGCAACGTGCTGAACTCGATCGGTGATACCTGCCCAGAATGCCCTCCTGATTAGAAGGACCGGCACCGTGCATGAGAAGAACTAACCCCACGCGCGCCGCAGCGCATTTTCCAGTCGCTCCTTTTCCTTACCCCAGCGGGCTTCTTCGGTTTGCGATCTCTTCTCGAGAGCCTCGACCTCGGCCTGGATGGCGGCGGCCCGCTTCGCGTGCTCTTGCTCGGCCTTGTCCAGCGCAGCCTGCGCCTTGTCGACCGCCTGCTGGCGACGTTCACGCTCCTTCTGCCTGGTGGCCTCTTCCTTCGCCCGTTCAAGCTCGCGGCGCCTCTGTTCTCGTTCGTAGTCGAGAGCGGCCTTTCGCTCCGCAGCGTTGTCGACGGCGCGAGAGGAACGCTCCTTCGCCGTTGGGCGTTTCGACTTGCGGGCGGCTTTCGTTGCCCCGGGGCCGCCAAGATCGGTGGGCAGCTCGGCATGTTCGTTGAATGATCCGTCGGATCCGACGGGGCGCCTGAGAACAACGCCCGGTTTCTTCATGGCCGCGGCGATGACGTCCGGATCGTCACTTTCCTTCGCCGCGCCCTGATGGAAGAGATTGCTGTCTGCGCCCCACGCTTCCAGAGCCGCTTTCATGGAGGGAGCCGCGATCGCCAGATCGAAGAAGCCCAGCGAAGTCTGGTAGGTCTTGAGTTTTCTCGCCATGAGATGCTTCCCCGCACCGCCCACTGACGGGTGCCATGCGATCAGCCGTGCTGTCTACATCGCGAGCAGATCCAGAGCGGGCAGAGCGGCCGGCTCGGGAAGTATCTCAACGCATCCGGCTTCTCGGCGCGAGCTTTCCGTGAACCCGCCGCAAAGATACATTAGGCAGACTTCCGCTGCGGTTTGGCCGCCAGCTTCTTCGCCGCGGCCTCCTTGGCTGGTTTCTTGCCGGCAATCGGCATCAGCATTTCCTTCTGCCCAGCCGCAGCCTTGTGCGCCTTCTTGGCTGGTTTCTTCGGCGCCTCTGTCGCTGCCGCCGCGCCTCCTCCGATGCTCTTGCGCAGCGCGTCCATCAGATCCACCACGTTCTCGCCGCGGGGACGCGCTTTCGCGGTGATGGGCTTGCCGGCGCGTTTCTGATTGATGAGTTCGATGAGGGCAGTTTCGTATTGGTCTTCGAACTTGTCCGGCTCGAAGTGGCCCGCCTTCTGGTTGACGATGTGCCTGGCGAGATCAAGCATGTCCTTGGTGACTTTGACATCCTGGATGTCGTCAAAATATTCGTCCGCAGAACGCACCTCGTAGGGATAGCGCAGCAGCGTTCCCATCAGGCCCTTGTCCATGGGCTCAAGGGCGATGATGTGCTCACGGTTGGTCAGCACCACCCGTCCGATGGCGACCTTGTTCATCTCACGGATGGTTTCGCGGACGACGGCGAAGGCGTCGTGACCGACCTTTCCGTCCGGCACCAGGTAGTACGGACGGATCAAATACCTCGGATCAATCTCGCTGCGGTCGACGAACTCGTCGATCTCGATGGTCCGCGTCGATTCCAGCGCGACATTTTCAAGCTCCTCCTTCGTCACCTCAATGAAGGTGTCGGTGTCGACCTTGTATCCTTTGACGATGTCCTCGTTGGCGACCTCCTCGCCGGTGTCGGCGTCCACCTTGGCGTACTTGATGCGGTGGCCGGTCTTTCGGTTGAGCTGGTTGAAGGAGACCTTTTCGGATTCCGACGTGGCCGGATAGAGCGCTACCGGACAGGTGACGAGGGAAAGACGCAGGAAACCTTTCCAGTTAGCGCGGGGGGCCATCGGGGGAACTCCATTACTGATGCCGGATTCAAGACGAATGGCCCGGCTTGGTTCCGACATCGCGACCTTTCCAACAGGAGGTTTTTTCACGGAGGAGCCTCGATCGGACTCGACTTTTGTTCTCTTTATGTTCTAATTCGGAATGAACGACCGACCCGCGAGCTGGCGCATGCCGACCCCAAAGCAGATGGAAAAGCTGGCCGCGGAAGCCGCCCGCAGGCCAAGCCCTGCCGCTGCGGATGCTCCCCTCCCGGCGGAATATTGGGAATCGGTCCTCAAAGACCCTCGCGCCGATGCGACCGGAGCCCAGCTACGACAGCGACGTCTTTCCGAGATTCAGCGCCACGTGCTGCGCATCTCCTGCCGCCGCTGCGAGCGGACCGTGGAAATCCAGACCGCCGATGCAGTCCGATTGTATGGCGGCAACGCGGTCTGGAAGGATGTCGCCCAGCGGCTGCTCGACAACACCTGCCAGCAGCGCACCGGAAGACACGAAGAAGACGGGTGCTGGCCGGGATTTGACATGCCCTAGCCTGCACCCCGAGTTTGGTCTGCGCTTGGATGTCCGGATGGCGCCAAAACACCACCCCACGCCGCTGTCAGGCGGAGACCGAAAGGCTCTGACGAAGGAATTGGGGAAAGCACGCGCGATGACCGGCATTCTGGCTGCGCAATCTTTGGAGATGCGAGCCAAGGGTGCTGCGCTGATCCAGCAGGCCGATAGGTTGCTCTGTGAAAGCTGGAACGAGCGGATGTGGAGCGACGGCGAGCCGATCGATCCCTCGCCAACGATCGACCAGGCGATCAACGGCGGCTTTGCCTGGCTGGAAATCCAGTGTTCGCGGTGCAAGACCCCGAACGATGTCGATCTGGCAGCCCTCAAGCACCCGCCGACCACCTTCGTGCACGATCTTGCAAGCCGTCTGCGCTGCCGCAAATGCACCAAGGCCGGGCGGCGCCCCTCCGCGACCTTGCTCCAACTTGGTTGGCAGCCGCGTCACCCTCGAGGGGAGGTCTAGGTTGCGATCACAGCAGGAATCATTGACCGTCGTTTCTTCCAACCATGAACGGACGCCCAAGGTGCAGACGGCAACCGCCTACCTCGAAACCCTCAATCCTGAGCAGCGGCGTGCGGTCGAGCACGGCCCCGCGGGAGGATTGGCGGCGCCGCCGCTGCTGGTGATCGCAGGAGCGGGGTCCGGAAAGACCAACACCCTCGCCCATCGGGTCGCCCATCTGATTGTCCACGGCGCCGACCCGCGCCGGATCCTGCTGATGACGTTTTCGCGGCGCGCCGCCTCCGAAATGACCAAGCGCGTCGAACGCATTGCCCGCAAGGTGATGGGCGATAACGCCGGCGTCATGACGGACGCACTCACCTGGGCCGGCACCTACCACGGCATCGGCGCCCGGCTGCTGCGCGAATACGCCGAACAGATCGGTCTGGACCCCGCCTTTACGATTCACGACCGCGAAGACTCAGCCGACCTCATGAACCTGGTCAGGCATGAGAAGGGCTTCTCGAAGACGGAAAGTCGCTTCCCGACCAAGGGCACCTGCCTTTCCATCTATTCACGCTGCGTGAACGCCGAGATGCCGATCGAGCAGGTCATCGGCACGTCGTATCCATGGTGCGCCGGATGGGCGGCGGAGCTCAGGGAATTGTTCGCTGCGTATGTCGAAGCCAAGCAGAAGCAGAACGTGCTCGATTACGACGACCTCCTGCTCTACTGGGCGCAGATGGTCGGCGACGCCGGCCTGGCCGATGACATCGGCGGCTGCTTCGATCACGTCCTCGTCGACGAGTATCAGGACACGAACCGCCTGCAGTCCTCGATCCTGCTGGCGCTCAAGCCCGGAGGCCTTGGCCTGACGGTCGTCGGCGACGACGCCCAATCGATCTACTCATTCCGCGCCGCGACGGTGCGCAACATCCTCGACTTTCCCGACCAGTTCTCGCCGCCTGCGAACATCATCACGCTCGACCGCAATTATCGCTCGACGCAGACAATTCTCGCCGCCGCCAACGGCGTTATCGGTCTCGCCAAGGAGCGTTATACCAAGAACCTCTGGACGGAACGGACGTCCGGAGCCAAGCCGCAACTCGTCACCGTCCGCGACGAAGCCGACCAGGCCCGCTTTATCGTCGAGCGTATTCTGGAGAACCGCGAGTCCGGTACGCTCCTCAAGGAGCAGGCCGTTCTGTTCCGGACGTCCAGCCACAGTGGCCCGCTTGAAATCGAACTGACGCGCCGGAACATCCCGTTCGTGAAGTTTGGCGGACTGAAGTTTCTCGACGCCGCCCACATCAAGGACATGCTCGCGTTGCTGCGGTTTGTCGAAAACCCGCGCGATCGTGTCGCGGGATTCCGACTGCTGCACCTATTGCCCGGCATCGGCTCCGCAACCGCGCAGCGCGTGCTTGACCGCATGGCGGAGGCCGCCGATCCGATCACGGCGCTCGCGGGCATCCCGACGCCACCGCGCGCCGGCGACGACTGGAAGGGCTTCGTCGAGACCTTGAGCAATCTCCGATATTCGGAATGGCCCGTCGATCTGGAGCGTGCACGCCTCTGGTACGAACCGCATCTCGATCGCATCCATGAAGACGCCGAGACCCGGCGGGCTGATTTGCTCCAGCTCGAGCAGATCGCTTCCGGATATCCTTCGCGCGAACGCTTCCTGACCGAGCTCACGCTGGATCCGCCCGACGCGACCAGCGACCAGGCCGGCGTGCCGCTGCTCGACGAGGACTATCTGATCCTGTCCACGATCCACTCCGCCAAGGGCCAGGAGTGGAGGTCGGTCTACCTACTCAATGTCGTCGATGGCTGCATGCCCTCCGACCTCGGCGTCGGCACATCGGCCGAGGTCGAGGAAGAACGCCGCCTGCTCTACGTCGCCATGACCCGCGCGAAGGATGACCTTCATCTGGTCGTGCCGCAGCGGTTCTTCGTCCACGGCCAGCACGCGCAGGGCGACCGCCATCTCTATGCCTCCAGGACGCGCGCTTCATTCCCGAAAAGCTGCTGGGTCTGTTCGAGCGCACGGCCTGGCCGATTGTGCCTGCCGGTACTGCGGCGCGCACCCCCGGCCAAGGGCCGAAGGTGGATATAGGCGCCCGCATGCGGGGATTGTGGCGGTAGCCGGGAGATAGCGAAATGAGACTACTCGCCGCAATGGTCGCCGCATTTGCTTGTTCGCCAGCGATAGCGGCGGACTACCTCGGAAAGGTTCTAACCGTGTCGGACGGCGACACCTTCACCATGGAAGCCGATGGCGCCAAGGTACGCGTGAGGATCTGCGGAATCGACGCACCCGAACGCGGGCAAGCCGGTTACGGACAGGCCGCCGGCGTGCTGTCGAGCATGATCGAGGGCAAGACGGTCCATTGCCTGCAAGTGGGTGAAGGCACCGTCTGCGACGGGCGGTCCCGACCTACCAGCCGGGACCGCATCGTGGCACAGTGCTTCCTCGACAAGGTCGACATCGCGGAACAGATGACCAGGTCCGGCACCGCGTGCGACTGGCCCAAATTCTCCGGCGGCAGGTACAAGATCAGCGACGCCACCTGCTCGCGCAAATAGGATTCGACGCCGTTCAAGGGCCGTACGTGCGGCCGCCAAAGCAGACGAGACAGCCCGTGTGCAATCTCTACTCGATCACCACCAACCAAGCCGCCATAATTGCGCTCTTCCGCGTCGTGAACCGATATGTCGGCAACCTGGCGCCGATGCCCGGCGTGTTTCCCGACTACAAGGCACCGATCGTGCGCAACGGACCCGGGGGCCGCGAACTCGCCACGGCGCGGTGGGGCATGCCATCGTCATCAAAGGCGTTGATGGACGCCACCAAAAAACGAGCCGAAAAGCTGCAGGCCAAGGGCAAGCCGGTCGACTTCAAGGAATTGCTCCGGATGGAGCCGGACGGCGGCACGACCAACATCCGCAATGTCAAAAGCAAACACTGGACCCGCTGGCTCGGCGTCGAGAACCGTTGCGTGGTGCCGTTCAATTCCTTCAGCGAGTTCAACAAGGCCGAAGGCGGCGACATCTGGTTCGCGCTCGACGAGACGCGCCCCCTCGCCTGCTTCGCCGGGATCTGGACCAACTGGACCTCCGTCCGCAAGGTCAAGGAAGGCGAGACTACCAACGACATCTTCGCGTTCCTGACGACGGAGCCGAACGCCGAGGTCGGCGCCATCCATCCAAAGGCGATGCCTGTGATTCTGACGACGTCGGAAGAAGTCGAGACCTGGATGACGGCTCCTCCGGACGAGGTCTTGAGGCTGCAGCGGCCGCTTTCGGACGGGTCGCTCAAGATCGTCGCCCGCGGTGTCAAGGAAGATCCGGCCGGGCAAACAACGTGACCGTCGAGGAGGACGACGACCAGGCAGTTCCACCGGACCGCCAGCGCAAGATCATCCACGTCGACATGGACGCCTTCTACGCGTCCGTCGAGCAACGGGACAATCCAGATCTCCGCGGTAAGCCGGTCGCAGTCGGTGGATCCCAGGAGCGGGGCGTCGTGGCGGCCGCGAGTTACGAAGCCCGCAAGTTCGGGGTGCGGTCGGCCATGCCCTCGGAAACCGCCAAGCGGCAGTGTCCAGATCTGATCTTCGTGAAGCCGCGCTTCGAGGTCTACAAGGCGGTCTCCCAGCAGATCCGTGAGATCTTCGCAGAGCATACACCGATCATCGAGCCGCTGTCGCTGGACGAGGCCTACCTCGACGTCACCGAAAATCTGCAAGGCATTCCGCTGGCGCGGGACGTTGCGTTGGCGATCCGTGCCAAGATCAAGCAGGAGACCGGCCTCAACGCTTCGGCCGGCGTCTCCTACAACAAGTTTCTGGCGAAACTCGCCTCCGATCACCGCAAGCCTAACGGCCAGTACGTCATCACGCCTGAGATGGGCTCGGCATTCGTAGAAACCTTGCCGGTCGGCAAATTCCACGGCATCGGGCCAGCGACCAGTGCCAAGATGAATGCACTGGGGCTCTACACAGGGCTCGACATGCGCAAGCAGTCGCTCGAATTCATGCAGGCAAACTTCGGCAAGGCCGGAAGCTACTACTACTGGATCTCGCGGGGCGTCGACAACCGTGAGGTCCGCGCCGACCGGATCCGAAAATCCGTCGGCGCCGAAAACACGTTCTCCACCGACCTCACCGACTTCGACGCCATGGTCGTTGAACTCAAGCCGCTCATCGACAAGGTCTGGCGATACTGCGAAGGCGCTGGCAACCGGGGACGCACGGTGACGCTTAAAATGAAGTTCAACGACTTCGAGATCATCACGCGCAGTAGATCCGTCCCCGTCGCGATTTCGAGCCGCAGCGAACTGGAAGGCCTATCGATCGCTTTGCTGCAGAACGAGGTGCCGGTTCCAAAGCCGGTCCGGCTTCTGGGAGTCTCGCTATCGGCGCTGCAGCATGTCGACGACGCAGAATCGCAGCTGGTGCTGCCGATGTGATCGCGTCATTCAACTCGTTTTCAAAGCGCTCAGTCGCTTCCATCGCACATTTCGCTCAATGGGCAGATACAAGGGGGAGCAAGAAGAAAATCGGCAGGGGGGACCGCCCGGTCTGGCAGCGACCGGAGGAAGCGAAGATCGGGGGATGCCGATTTTGTTCTTGCTGGGGGTGCCAGGGCAGAGCCCTCGCATCCCCGACCAGAAAAATGACGTTGTCGCGCAGCGACGCCCTGTGCCTGCGCGAGGGATGGAAGCCGCACGGCCGAGACCCGCAATCCCGCGTGCGGGATCTCAAGGGGCTCGGTTCACGACTGCCCGGTCCGGCAACGCCGGAAGCGCCAAATCGGGTCCCGAAAGCCCTGTGAGGTCAAGCGGACAATCGATACACTCCAAGCCTCTCTTCGCTAGGGACGGAGAAATGCCTAAATTCAGGGTTGGACAAGGCGTCTCCACCAGCTCGGGTGGCGTCGGCGTGATCGTGGATGTCACGCACAGTTTGCCGGAGCCGGGTTACCGCGTCTTTTTGAACGGCCGGTCCGAGCCGTTTTACGAAGGGCAGTTGACCGCGGTTGAATTGGACACTTCGGCAGCGCTGGTCGACGCCGATGCGTTCCGGTGCAAGCTGGCGGCTCTGACCCTCATGAGCCCGTCCGGGGATTCGGCGCTCTCCTTTAACGAAGGCCGTATCGACCATATTCCCTATCAATACCGGCCTGTGTTGCGGCTGCTCCGGGCCGACAGGCCGCGCCTTCTCATCGCCGACGAGGTTGGCGTCGGAAAGACGATCGAGGCCGGCCTTGTCCTGCGCGAGCTTCATGCCAGGCGGGAGCTCCGCCGCGTTTTGATCGTGTGTTCCAAGGCGCTCATCGTCGAAGAAAAATGGCAGAGTGAAATGCGCCGTTTCGACGAGGAGTTCACTCCGCTGGATGGCGCGGCGCTTCGCCACTGTCTCAAGCAGACCGATCTCGACGGCGAGTGGCCGGAGCGATACGCGCGCGCCATCCTGCCATTCTCCTTATTCAACGAAGAATTACTGCTTGGCGACGACACCGGTCCCCGTCGCTTGAAGGGTCTTCTTGAGCTGTCGCCCCCGCCGGCCTTCGACCTTATCATCGTCGATGAGGCGCACAACGCGCGAAATCCCGAGTCCTGGCTGCATCGGGGCTTGCGCGTCCTTTGCGGAGAATCGGAGTCAGCCCTGTTTCTCACGGCGACGCCGATCCAGCTCGGCAGCCATGAGCTTTTCTACCTCTTGAACCTACTTCGTCCGGACGTCGTTATCGACCGGCCCACTTTTGAACGGATGGCGGAACCCAATCCGTATATCAATTCGGCCATTACCGCGGCGCGCCGCGCCGCTCCGGGCTGGACCGCAAGCGGCGCGGAATCGTTGCAAAGAGCCGCGCGAACGCCCTGGGGCCAATCCATGCTTGCGTCCAATCCCGGCTTTGAATCGGTCCTGACGCAGCTTCAGGGAGAACCAGGCGAGTCGGATCGTGTAGCGCTCATCCGGCAGATGGAGGGGCTGCACACCTTCGCCCACATTATCAACCGGACGCGCCGCCGCGACATCGGCAATTTCACAGTCCGCCAGCCGCGAACAGAGCCGATCGAATTTACGGCGGAGCAACAGGAACTTCATGACGAAGTCTTACGATTGCAGGAACGCCTTCTCCGGCTTCGTCATGGCGACATTCCCACGGCATTTCTGATGTCGATGATCCGCAGGCAGCTTGCAAGTTGCGTGCATGGCTTGGCGCCGCTGCTTGAGGAAATCATGCAACGAGGGCTGGCGGCGTTAGAAAGCGCCGACACCGAAGCTCTGGACAGTGCACGTGATCTTCTCGAATCCATCCGAGCAGAAATCGCCAGGCTGGCAAGGATGGCGCGGGAGCTGCCGCCAGAGGACCCGAAGGTTGATCGCCTGCTGAATATCGCGCGTGGCAAAGTGACGATGCCAAATCATCGGCTTCTGCTTTTCAGTACGTTCCGACATACGCTCGCCTACCTTGATCGAAAGCTCGTCGCGGCCGGCATCCGAGCTGGGCTGGTCCACGGCGGCATCGATAATGACGAAAGGCGCACCCTGCGGCGGCGATTCGCGCTTCCGAAAGCGGACCCGGAAGCGATCGACGTGTTGCTGTCGTCGGAAATCGGTTCGGAAGGTCTCGACTTTCAGTTTTGCGACGCGATTGTGAACTATGACATTCCATGGAATCCGATGCGGATCGAACAGCGGATCGGCCGCATCGATCGCTATGGCCAGAAATCCGAAACCGTCGCGATCTGGAATTTGGTGACGCCCGGCACGGTCGATTTCGAAGTCTATGAACGATGTTTGCTGCGGATCGGCGTCTTTGCGCAATCCATCGGCGGCTGCGAGGAAATCCTTGGGGAGATCGCGCGCGAGATCAGGTCGGTTGCGGAGGACATGACCCTGAGCCCGGCGGAACGTCAGGCTCGCCTTCAGCAACTCGCAGAGAACGATATCAGGTTGCTGCACGAACAGGACGAGCTTGAGAAGAGGCAGACGGAGCTGTTCGGAATTCGTCCGGTCACGCGCGGGGGCGAAGACGACATTTCGGAAGCGATATGGCTCGCGCCTCCCGCACTCGAACGTCTCGTCCATGCCTATCTCATGAGGTTGTTCCCAGAACGCGAGAGCCTGCTTGGCGCCGGTCCGCTGAAGTCGCTTCGGCTGGCCGGGGATGCGCGGCGCGTCCTGCTTAGTCGGTCTGGCCCGAAGCGGGCTTTGGTGTCGCTGACGGACCGGCAATGGCTGGCCTGGCTCAAAGGCGGCGAGCCCACCGTGCCGGTAACCTTTGACCGCGATACGGCCCGCGAAAACCCAGCGGCGATCCTCATTACTCCAGTTCATCCGCTGGTGCGTCTGGCCGCGGACGCCTATGGCGGTGACAATCCCTTGAACGTCTCTCTCAGCGTGAGTTCGGCTTCCGTTGCCCCCGGGCGATACCCGTTTGCGGTCTATCAGTGGCGGCTTACCGGGATAAAGCCTGACGCAAAGCTGGTCGCGGTGACGCCATGTCCGGCTGACCAACTAAGTTTTTTTTCGATGATCGCCGGTGCGAGCGACAAGGCGGCGGATCGGGCGGCCGGCTTCCAATCGTCAGATTTGGATACGCTTCATCACCGGCTCTGGTCCGAAGCGCGCGAGAAGCATCGCGATGACACGGCCGCAACCGCCACCTTCCGCAGCGAAAGCTTTCTTGCGAGTCATCGCGCTCGCATGGAGACGCTTCGCGAGCTGGAGGGCGCCGCATCGGATGCCCGCATTCGAAAAATGCGCGCCGCGCAGATCGCAGCGGCCGAGACCGAAGCCGAACACAGGTTTGCTGAGCTTGCCAAGGCGAAGTCCGAGGCCGACATACTGTTCCGGCCCGTCGCCTATGGAACGCTTGAGGTCGAAACGGCATGAAATGGTTTGACGAGCTGAGGCAGGTGAACGCCGATCTCTTGGCGGCCGCAAAAAAGGCGAAGGCGGAGCGGTGGCTTCGCCGGTCTGCCGTCGAGAAATATGCCGAAGCCACGCATTTTATCTTCGAGCTGTTGCAGAACGCCGACGACCAGGAAGCCAAACGGGTTCAATTCAAGCTTTTTCCGGACCGGGCGGAGTTTTACCACTGGGGCAAGCCTTTCAAGCGGGAGGATGTGGAGCGGATCACGCGGCTTGGCGACAGCGACAAGCCCAACGAAGTTCACAAGATCGGAAGCTTCGGTATCGGCTTCAAATCCGTGTTCGCCGTGACCGACCGGCCAGAAGTGTATTGCAAGCTTGAGGGACGGCCGTTTGCCTTCGCCATTGAGGACCTGCTCGTCCCGGTCGCGCTAGAGCCGGCAGCCGGCCAGGGTGAGGAAACAATCTTCGTATTTCCCTATACCAAGAAGGAAGGCGTTGATCGATCGTCGGAGGCTGCCGCTCAACTGATAAAAGCTGGCCCAGAAGTTCTGATGTTCCTCAACCACATTGAGGAACTGATTTGGGAGGATGGCACGGGAAAGGGTGAACGCTACCGCTGTGTTCGAGGCGCGGAGGGAATCACTGTCTTCGAGCGATCCGAATTCGGCTCGGAAAAGAACAAGCATTCACCTTCGTCCTACCGGCTATTCCGGCGACCGGTGACCTTGCCGGACGGGAGGCCCTCGGAAGCATGCCTCGCGGTGCGGCTCAATGCCGAAGGAAAAGCTGTCGGTGAAAGCGGACCAGCGAAGCTATGGGTCTATTTCGAAACCGAGGAGCAAACAGGTTTCAGGCTCCGCTTGCACGGCCCTTTCAAGCTTACCGACAGCCGGGCCAACATCATGCGAAACGAACCGTTCAACCGGCAACTGATAAGCGATCTCTCGGCCCTGGCAGCCTCTGCCCTTACGCAGCTTCGAGACGAGAATCGTTTGGTGCGGGAGACGCTGAATGCTTTGCCAATTCTGGCCGATGATGTCCCTGACGCATGGAGCATATTTGCGGAATCCATTTGGCAATCACTGCGCGAGCAGGAAGTCCTGCCGACAGCGGGAGGCGACTATGCCGGTCCGAAATCGCTGTGGCAGGGTACCCAGGACCTGCGCGCGGTCTTGGAAGATAGAGACCTCTCGGCTCTTGCCGCAAAGGAAATGTCCTGGGCGGTTTCCGCCGGCCAGCGCAACAGCCGCATTGATAGGCTTCTTTCCCATGTCGGGGTTGAGGAGCTTACGCTCGACGGGCTGCTCGAACAGCTTGAGAGCGCGGCGCGACGCCACAACAGACTTGAGCCCTGGCTCGCCAGCCATGACGACGCGTGGGTACAGAGTCTCTATCTGCTTCTAAACACGATCAAAGGCTATCAAATAGCGCGGCTGAATTACCTGCCGATCGTGCGCACCGCTGACGGAGAACACTTGCGCGCAAACAAGGTCCGGTTTGCACCTGTCGATGGCGGGATGGACCCTGATATTGAAGTTCAGGGAGTCAGCCTAGTCGCACCGGGTCTCTTCGCGGGCAAAAAGCAAACTCGCGAGGAGGTAACGACGTTTCTCCGGCGCATCGAGGTTAAAGACGTTGACGAGGAGGACTACATCCGGGCGCTCTTGGCTCAACACTACCGGCCGGGCAGCCGCGTCGCGGACATGAAAGCACACCTGAGGCAGGTCGAGCGCTTTGCCGCTTGGCTCGTGGCTCACCCGCATCATACCGCCGTCTTTCAAAGTGCCAGCGTCTTCCTCGCTGATGATTCAGACGAGTTGCAAAAGGGAGAGGGGCTGTACATCGACAAGCCGTTTCATGAGACCGGACTTGCGGCCGTGTTCGGTCCACAAGGGCCTCTCGCAAATAGGAAAAGACCGTTGGCAAGGCGTTACCGGGGCATGAAGGGGGTCCTTGACTTCGCTCGCGCTCTCGGCGTGACCCAAAATTTGCATCCGACCCACACGTCAACAAGCAGTCACCCCGAAAAGGGCGCTCTTCGGGCAGACTATTACCGTAACAGCACGCGCTGGGGAAATTCGACCGACGTCGATTGGGTGATCGTGGATTTGCAGCGATTGTTGATCAAGCCGGAGATCGCGGTATCGCTATGCCTGTGGCGAAGTCTTCAGGCGCTCGACCGGTCCTTTTTCTTTGCGAAATTTCGGCACGCGGAGAGCTATCCTGTACGCGAAAAACCAGCGTCATTCGTTTATCAGCTCAGGTCGTTTCCTTGGATACCCTGCGCCTCCGGTGGATTCCGCAAACCCCAAGACATCACGGAAGCAGAACTTCCGCCCGAGTTCGACGCCACGGACCGTACAGGCTGGCTTGAGGTGATTGGCTTCGGCACGACCGCCAAGCGCAGGGCGGCTGAGTACCAGGAACAACAGCAGGTCGTGATCCGCGCCGGCATTCCCGGGGAATTCGCCGAACGGTTCCAGGAATTATCGGAAGAGCAAAAGCGCTCGGTCCTCGAAGCGGGGTTTCGGGAATTGGAAACGAGCGCTCCAGCGCAGCCGGAGTTTCCCGAGCGCGACGCCCCCAACCCAGAGCGCCGGTCGACAAAAATTGCCGAAACGGCCGAAGGGGCCGATGAGAAGCGCCGCGAGGTGCGGGAGCGAACGGTACGCATCGAGCCTCTGGGACACCGCGACAGCGCGCGAGCGTATCTGGCCGACCTTTACACAAACGACGACGGTGTGATGGTCTGCCAATGCTGCCGCAGCGCAATGCCATTCAAGCTCGCGGACGGCTCGTATTATTTCGAGGCCGTTCAGTTTGATTACGGCTGCGACCGCGAGTTGACGCAAAACCACATGGCCTTGTGCCCGGTTTGTGCGGCTAAATACCAGCATGCGCGTACCACGCTCGACGCTGACCTGCGGGCCGCATTAGTGAACGGAAATTCGGAGATCCCTGTAACGCTCGCCGGTAACAGTGGGAGCATCAAGTTCGTCAACATGCATAAGAGCGACCTTCTGAGCGCGCTCGGCGTCCTGGCTCAAAAGCGTCAGGGTTCCGCCTGACAGCGCGGGGCGCAGCGGTCGGAGCGGCCCGATTTTCGTTGCGACTGCGTGCGGGGAGAAAGTCTGGGCGGCCCTAGTCCGATTTGACAGACAGATCGAACGCTAAGGCTTCGGCGGCTGCGACAGGCAGCGTTATCCGTTCCGCTGCCTTTTCGGTGGAGGACTCGTCCGTACGATATTTCTCGCCCATCAACACCTGAAACCACCGCTCGCGGTCCATGACAACGCGATACTGCTTTTCGTCCTGAGTGCCGCCGATGTAGGGAAGGAAGACCTCGATAGGCTTCGAGACCGTCTCGGCTTTTGCTCCGATCCGGTCCACCCGTCCAGTCCGTTGCTCCAGGGTGCTCGGGTTCCAGCTCAAATCGTGATGAATGACGTGGCGGCAACTGAGGTGCAGATCGACGCCCTCGGCAAGAACGCTTGACGCCACGAGCACTTCCGGAAAGAAGGGCGTATTGAACGCGAGCATCAACCTTTGGCGCGTTTCCTGCTTTACGAGCCCGTTTGCGAGGCGGATGTTCGGCATCACGTTGAGTTCTTTGATCAGATTCAGATCGTCGTCTTTGTCCCGATGCATCTCCCCGCGAATGCCGGGCTGCATGCGGTTCAACGCGTCAAGGTATTCGGTGCGTTCGCGGGACGAGCACCGCTTGGCGATGAATTTCAAGAACGCATCGATCTTCTCACCGAGTGACGAACCCGACATGTCTCGGGTATCGAATGCCGCTTGCAATGTCGGCTCGCCGGAGCGCGCCTGAACATCGAAGTAACGGGCGACAAACAATGGCGTTCTGACGAAGCGCCGGACGACATCCTGAATCAGCTCTCGGTCCTCGCTGTCTAATTCCGCGTAGGGGGCGAGTCGTCTCGCCACCTCGGTGTCCAGAGGCTGGCGCATTCCGCCGTCCGTATCGAAGCGCGCCCCAAAGTCCGTTACGGCTTTACGAACGCTGTCATGGTCCAGCCCGAACTTCTGCGCGGCGTCGCTCCAAAGCTGCCTTTCCAGCGCAGCGGAAAGATGCCTCACGAGCGCCCGCCCGGTTTCCCGGTAGTGACAGAACACCACGACCTTCTCCCTATGGCGCCACAGGTCGAGGACCCGAGCGACCAATGGAGCCATCTTCGGGTGCAGGGCATAGGCGGCTTCATTGGGAAGCGCAGCCGCCAGCTTCTGGATATATCGATTCACGCGTTGATCGGGTACGGCGCCGTTAGCTGCCTCGTCCTCGTCCACGACCGCGCGATTGCGCGTCTCAAGAAAAGCTTCGTAACTTGAAGCCAGACCTTCCGCGAACGTGGCGCGCCCGGCTTTCTCGCCTTCGCTCATGACGACGGCCTGCGCGCGGGCGGCAAGCAAGAAGGGTAACAAAGCATCGTCCTCAACAGGAAGGCCGCCTTCGCTATTGGCCGATAAGGAGATGGCCCGCCCGACCAGCCGCAATCGCCGGGGCGCATCGGTGCCCGGAAGCTTAGTATCGCGCAGGTGCCTGATGACCCATTTGCGTAGCGGCGCCTCCGCCTCCTTCATGGCCTTTCGTGCTTGCTCGAAAGCTCTCATGACGACTTGAACGCGCTCCGGCTGTTTCTCGGGATGTCCCGCAGCGTCGGGCCACCAGTCCTCTACCGGGAGCGGCCCGCCATTCTGGTGCACGAGATCATCTTGACGGAGAGAAAACCATCGCTTGTCCAGCTCGGCCGCGCGGTGCTGTGCGCTGTCCAAAATCGAACCGAGGGTCTTCAACTCCACCTCAAACTGGTCCTTCGTGCCTTGGGACAGCGTTTTCCAGGCGACGCCGCTAAATCTTCCGATCACATTCAGCAATTCATGATGGCCAAGTTGGAACGGCGTCGCTGTCAAGAACATCATCCGCTCGAACGCCCCATCCAGAGCGCCTGTAATCGTGCCGGCGTCCTCCTGGGCATCGTCGGTCACAAAGAGGGATGCCAGCCGCGTGGCGGGATTTTTAAGGTGATGCGCTTCATCGAGAATCAGAAGCGGCGAGCGAAACCTGGCCTTGGCAAGGGTTGATGGCCACATGGCCCGCAGCGCGTCGTTGATCACATGCCGCGTACGCTCCAAACGTTGGTCAATCGAGGCCGACTCCCGCGCGGGCAGCTCTCGCAAGCATTCACGTAAAGCGGCAACGTCAATATCGCTGGAATCGAGGACTTTCTGGATGGCCTCCGGTATCGGATCGTCCAGGAGCTGGTGCTCCGGCCGCGCCTGATAATGGTTGTTGATGACATTACGCCATTCCCGGTTTGGGACGCGGAGCAACCTGTCGAACAGCTCGGGGTCATTGTAGGAGGACTTTGTTCGCAGCAACGCTGCGGCAAACCGTGGCAGCGCGCTGCGTTTTTCGCCTAGATGCATGCCGAGGATGGCGCGCTTGAGCAACGCGAGGCGAACCCACTGGTCGATGTTCTGCACATGAAAGGCCCCATGCTTGAGGAAGATGATGTGGGGGCGGTTCCTGGCTTCATTGTCTATAAGCCTGAAAAAATCGAGCGCTGATGTTGCCGAGACGGCGCGAAGCGCTGTGTCTGCTGGCCGTTTGATCGCAAGGTCCTTGAAAACGGCAAAATCGCGCGGCCATTTTTCATGAAGCGACGAGGGCACCATGATAACCACCGGCCGTTTGCCCCGGTCAGCAAGGGCGGCCACCATGGCGACGCCGAGCGCAACGAAGGTCTTGCCCATCCCTACTTCGTCCGCGAGCACAATCCCGGGCTGATTCCCCAGTCGGCGCAATATCTCCGCGATCGTTCGATGCTGCCGAAGAGCGTCATGCGCGCTGATGCGATCGTTGTTGAGGTCGAGACGCGCCCCCAGATCGCCTATGTCGATGGGCCAAGTCACGCCAGCAGTTCCTGAAACGATGTCGTGACATACGCGCCGAGACTGGAAGGAGCAGGCGCTTGCAGGGCGAGTTCCTGCAACGCTCGCAGAATCTCGCTTACCTCCGGGCCGATTGCGCCCTTGCGCAATGCGCCCAAAGGCTGCCATGCTACGCCGCTGAGTGTCGTAGCAACCTCCGCGATCATGAACGCGGCGCCTTCCGGGTCTTCAGCGGCGAGACGCTTTGCCAAGGCGATCGGCCCGATCGGCCCGCGCAAGCGCCAGCGCAGCGCCTCCAGGGAGGCTACCGGCTGCTGCAATCGCTCGCGCATGCCTTCCAAAGCCCGCGCGACGCGCCTCATCCGACGCAACAAAAACTGGCTCGTATCGACCTTCTTGTGCGGATCGACTTCGGCATGTGTCTCGGAAGTCTTCTTATTTTCCCGGCGTTGGAGGATGCGAAGCACGACTTCATGCAGCGGTCGCGCCGAGGTAAGAATCTCGATGAGTTCGGCGAGCGAAAGGCTTCCAAGTTCATCCGGAGGCGGTAAAGCCGACATATCCGCAACGTTGACGACCCAGGGCGCGCTGGATTCGATCTTCTTCTCGTCATGCCAGCGGACTTCGAGCGAGCTGGGTGGTCGCTTCGACTCCCAGGGGACAACGACCGTCTTTTTTCGGCCACCGCGAATCCAGTCAGCGCCGTCAAGAAGAGACTCTCCCTCTTTGGACGAGACTTCGAAGGCGGCCGGAGCGTCACCTCCGATCTCAAGTTCAAGTCGTCCACCTCGCTCGTCGAGACAATAGAGCGCTAAACCGAACGCAGCGGGCAACGACGGGGTATCCAAGCTCTCTGCGGAATCCGGCAATCCGCCGAGAAACTGAACCTGATTGAGATCATCAAGCTGCGTTTCCTGGGGCCAGGACTGAACGCAGAGCTTGCCGAATCGCGACCCGCAATCGCGGATGAGGTAGGCAATATTTAATTCTATGTTGTGCCGCGGGTGCAAGCCGAGCCCCGCTGCGGTAAAATTGCTCGATCCGAGCATGTAAAGCGCGCGGCCGTCGCGCTCCAGCCACACTGATTTGGCGTGAAGAGGCCGATCTTCGTGTTTTCCCTCGATTTCAACGCGCTGATGGACGATCGCAAACTCGTGTCGCAGAGACAGGTGTGACGATTTCCTCAGCGCCACCGGCGCGTCTATCTGCACCGTCCCGTCCGCCAAAGTTGCCCCCGGCGCCGTAATGGTCAGGCAGCGATCACCGCGCGTAGTGAGAAGATCTGTAAACGCCGCTGCCGTCGCGCTTGCGCGTTGGTCGTCGTCGAAGAAGGGACTCAACACCCAGGCCCGGTCTGGCCTAGACCCTGTCCACAGCGTGCTAAGCTGCTTGACGACCGTGTCACCTCCGGGAACGAGCGGGACCAGCGCGCATTCGGCATCCTCGCGCTCGGCGGGTGGCAGCGAACGAGCGCGCCGTTCAATGTTCAACAGAAAGTCCGCCAACGCAGCCTGCGGCCCGGTTTCGGCGCGATCAAATCCGGGCGCAAATCTCCGCACGCGGTTGAGGAAGCTCACGCATTGGGTAAGCAGCTCGGGGGCCGGATTCCCTTCCGCTCCGAAATCGAGAGCCGTCATGACCTCCTGATTTCGTCGGTAGGCGGGTTCGGTGAGATTGGCCGAGCCGATCAAGACCCGAATGCAGTTCTCCCATTCCAGCAGCGTCAACTTTGCGTGCAACACGCCCCCTCGGGGCAGGGTAACAGGCAGCATGTGCCAACGCAGGCTACGGTCCGGGGCCGCATGGGCGCCATCGACCAGCACGCAGGCGAAACACTGTGAGAGCTTCTCCTCGCGTTCGATCAAATAGGCTTTAGCCGTTTCATTCGGGTTGCTCTGAATGGACAAGAACCGCGCGAGGCATTGTTCTTCGAAAAGCGCTGCGTCAAATGTGAAACTCGTCGTCACGCAACCAACGGGGCGGCCAAAGGCCTCCTCGCCGGTCCACAGGTCGAGCAAGCGCGCGCGACTGTGCTCCGCAGCGGACGGGCGCGGGCTCCTCATCGGAGAGCTCCCAGATCGGCAAGAAAACCCGAGAAGGTTGGAATCCGATACTCGTGCACATAGCCGCCCTTTTCTTCAGGTGCTTCCTGCAATGTGTAGCCTGAACGCACCACCACCTTGCCCCGCGGGCTGCGTTCAAACCATGGGCGTTTGCCGTTCGGCGGCTTCTCGCGTTGAACGTGTTCGTGATGATTAAGGACTGCGTCGAATAACTCCCGGCCGGACCGGACCCCGTCGAATCGGTCCACGGCTTGCGCGAGGCCCTTCTGATCGCGCTCCCATTCCAGGAGCGCTGGGTGGACGCGGATGCGCGCGAGGCTGGGACCCAAGGCGGCAAGCGCAGACTTGGCGGCCTTCACCGAGGAAAAGTTCTCCGCATCAACGGGCGCCCCGCCATGACTTGACGCGCAATAGCGCAAGCCATCGAACGCGTCGGTGATCGCGCGAGCGAATGCCTCATAGGCATCGATCGCTCTAAGGAGCTGCTGGAGATCGGGAGGAGCATTGCCGGTCAGCTTGCGTAGAAAGGGCGCTTCGTCTTTGCGTCCGCTGACTCCTCCTTGTGCAACGAGCGCTTCTTTCAAGCGCGCAATCATTTCCACCTGGCCAGCATGTGACAGAATTCGATGCATCAATACCTTTTTTTCGTTGCGGCCGGGCGCCGCAGGATCGAGACGCCGCGCGAGATCGCGCCAAAACTCTCCCGACTGGTGGGTGGTGTGCCCTTTCTCCATGCCTTGCGCTACCGCACGCCGCAGTCGGTCGCGGAAGGCGCGCCCGTCGCCAGCGGACGCATCGATGATGCCGTCCAGACCCTGGTCCTTCGCCCACGCCGAGACCAATTCGTAGCCCCCGTCGTCGAGCGCACCATCGTCGGTCAGAATTCCAATTCCGCGCGCGAGACGGCGAAACACGCCGGTAAAGCCGAACGCAGTGGGCGTTTTAAGGTATGCCGTCGCGCTCACTGGCCGCTGGTTGCGCAAGGCTCGTCGGACCTTCTGAATGCCCGGAATGCCGGAAATTCCAGAGAGCGAGTCTTCCGCGCGAACAAACGCCTCGATGATAAACCACTCCCACACCAGCCAGGGCGGCGTTATTTCGTCTGCTGCGACCGCATCCGTATCCCAATCGTCACAGACGCATGCGCCAACCGCCATCGCCGTCACGAAGCGTGGGTGACCCATGCGCACGGTCACGGCCGGCAGTAATCGGTCGGCAAGCCGCTCGTATCCGGGCGCCAATCCCAACGGATCGATGCTGCCTTCGGCCTCCTCGGAGGGATCGAATTCGGAACCGAATGGCGCTCTCAGCATGAATGATCTACTCGAACGTCTAGGTTTGAGAATTCGGGTACCGCCGAGCGGCAGCCTCGGCGTGAGCAAAAAGATTAAGGCGGCGAAGGTCGTCGATCTTGGTCCAAGCGCCCTCCAGAAGCTCGGCGCCGTGAACGACGAGCGCGAGGCATTGCGCCCGGCTCACCGCTACGTTGAAGCGGTTTGGGTTAAATAAGAATTCCGTGCCGCGCGGCGCCTCGACGCCCTTTGAAGTCGTCATGGAGACGATAACGACCGCGGCCTCCTGTCCCTGAAACTTATCGACGGTGCCGACCTGCGCGCCCTCAGGCAGGAGCTGCTTGAGGAGGTTCACTTGCAGATTGTAGGGAGCAACGATCAAAATATCCTCAAGCGTCATCGGCGATTCATTGCCGTCGCGAACGACCTTGTGCGTTTGCAGCTCGGCAACAAGCCGGGCAATGGCTTCCGCCTCGGCGTTGCTCGATTGCGTGCAGCCGTCATGTGCGATCGGGACAAACGATAGGCCGGCGGGCCGAAGCGCGGTATCCGCGCCGGGGCGAAGCACAAGGTACCGCTCGGCGGTTGACGGATGAGCCAGAAGGCGCCCGTCGTAAATGGCTTCGGAAATGAACGCGCAGAGTGTCGGATGCAGGCGGCGTGTCTCGTTGAGGAGAATGCCGCGATCCTCCGGCACGGTGGCCTTGTCCTCCAAGAGGTACTCAAGGCTGGACAGGCCGGTTTGGCCCGGATGCACGCCCTGCACCGGCTGCGGAAGCTGCATCTGGTCGCCGACGAGCACGATGTTCGCGGCGGCGCCGGCCATGGCGACGAGGTTACCGAGTGATACCTGACCCGCTTCATCGACAAATAGATAGTCGTAGGCGCCGCGCTGGTCGTCGCGCGAGAAGTGAAACACCGTGCCGCCGACGAGCCGGTGCTGCGGGGAAACGTCGGCTGAATCAAAAATCGTTATGATGTTGGGACTGTTGAATTCTGTCTCGGGATCGTCCTCGTTGCCTCTTTTGGCGCCGCTGAAACGGAAGCCAGCCGCTTTCGCGTGCTTCTCGACTTCACTCAGCAGCTTATGAATCGCCTTGTGTGAATTGGAGGACACGCCGACGCGCTTGCCGGCGCGAAGCAGCGCGATGATGGCGTGAGCGGCGTTGAAGGTTTTGCCCGTGCCGGGCGGCCCCTGAATGAAGAGATAGCTGCGATCGAGGTCCATGACCGCGTGGATCACGGCGTCGGTCAGCGGCTCGCCCGGATTGCGGACCGGCAGGCCTGCCGCGCGACCTTTGAGCCGCGGCGGACGGCGCATCAGAAAATCGATGAGGGCTTGATCCGCCGTCGTCATCCCCCGAGCAAAGCGTTCGGCGAATGCGATAACGGCGTCGGGCACGTGTTGCTGATTGATTGGTGCGGACACGAGGCCGAATCGTCCGGGGATGGTCCCCGATTTCATGCCCCGGCGCAGCACAATCCGGCCATCGTCCGCCGCGAGGTCCACAATCTTGCCTGCATAGCCAATGGTTTCGGCGATCTTCGGGGTGCCGCCAATCTTCAGCTTGGTGTCCTGCGGCGGGAAGCGATAGGTCGTGTCGAACGACTTCTTGACCTGAACCGGCGGCGTCGAAGGGTCGAGCTGAAGGCCGCCCAGACTCTCGGCATCGTCGATCAATTCATCGTCGGACCAGGCCTGCCTTTCGAACACGGCCCACCAGGCGGGCTTTTGTGAGCGCTGGTGGAACCACAGCAACTCGGCAACCAGATCCCGCACTCGCGCGTCGCCATGCGGGCAGGCGCGCACGGCGGCGCCAAGGGCCTGCTTGCGGGCTTCAAGCTGGGCGCGCTCGGCCGATTGCTCGCGCCTCTCGCCGGCAGAATCATCGACGATTTCGAGATTGACGCCGGGCGGGCGCAGCCCCTCAAGCCAGTCCCGCAAATGCGCCGTCGATACGCAGTCGTCTTTATTGTAACTGGCGATGGAGTTGAGGATCGCGTTATCCTTCGTAAGGCACCAGCGCTCATATTCGACGATGCTGTCGGACGCCGTCGTCACCTCGCCAGTGCGCTCGCGCCAGTAGAGGGCTTCAAGGTCTTTGAGGGAATAGGTCTCGGTCGAAGCGCGAAGCGACTGAACCACCACGCGATAAAGATCGACGAAGCGGCGCTCGCGCAAGAGTTGGTCCAGCTCCGCCTCCATCGTCGCGTACCGCATGGCCAGGCGCTTCAGCGCCGTGGGCTCATAGGCGGCATAGTGATAAATGTGCGCACCCGGATGCCGACGGACCTGATCGACAAAAAGGCGCATCGCGCTCTCGAACGCTGCTTTCTCTTCCGTCGCGCTGTGCGCCCAGAAAGGCCGGAACTCGGGGTCTTTGGCCCCGTTCAAGCGCCCATAAATGCCGAAGAGATATTCGAGTCCTTCCCCCGCGAGGGGATCGCCCTCCATGTCGAAGAAGAGGTCGCCCTCATCGGGTGCGGGGAGCATCGCGAAACCGCGGCCCCGCGAGCGCGGCAACAATTCAAGGTCGTGCTTGCCGCTGTTTCGGGCGTCGAGTTGGAGTCTGGCCTGGGCCGACAGCTTGGCAACGGTCTCCGCGCCCATGCCATCGATTTTCGCGGCTGGCGGAAGCGCCGCCAACTGCGCGAGGGTATGAACGCCGGCAGCCCCTAGTTTCACGACCTGCGCGCCGCTGAGGCCCGCGACGAAGAACGGACTATCGGCCTTACGCCACTCGTCCTCGCAGCGGGGCTTGTAGTCGCATTGCGCGCACGCCGCGCAAGGCAGAGGCTTGGTCGCGCGCGTTTGATCGGCAACAAATCGCTCGAAGCCGCGCATGAGCCGCTTGAGAATGTAGCGGGTGCGGCGAAGATCGAAGCTTTCGGGGTCACCAGCCGCGACATGGATTGTGCCGCCCTGCACCGGAATGCCAAACAGCGCTTCCAGCAACTCGGCGTAAATCCCGAGTTGAAGGAGGTACTCACCCTTGGCCTTGCGCGAAAGCTTGGCATCTTCGGGCGCAAAGCCCGCGGCCTGCGCCGAACCGGTTCGCAACAGGAAATCCGGGTAACCGAGCCACGCCTCCTTGGTCAAAGCGCCCTGATAGATGAGGGTTGCCCCGCGATCGATCGCCTCACGCGTCAGCCGGGCGCGATCGGCGAGGCTGCCGTCCGACGGAATGCGTTCGGCGGGTCCGTGCAATTGTTCAAGCCGCGCCAGGATCGTCGCCTCATGCTCGAAGCCCTTGTTGCGAATGAGCTGCAACGCGGCGTCGGCCTCTTCTTCGGGCCGCACGCCGGCGAGCCACAGCGCCGCCTGGTGGGGGCAGCCGAGGAAGTCGTTGAGGCGCGAGGCTGAGAGCAAATGCATGGCGTGGGTCAGCATAAGGGTGTTCTGCGACAGAATCGGACGTAACGCCTCCCGGCTAGGAGGCTTTCTTTTCGTCGAGGGTATAAGTGAAACGCAGCGGCTCTTCGTGATGCGCGAGCGTGACCCGCAATTCGGTAGTCATCTGCTGCCGTAAGGAAACCGGTTCGACGATTTCGATCTTGTTGCCCCAACAGAAGAGATGCCAAGCCAATTCGAGCATGCCGCTGGCGCGAAAGCGTACGATCACGCCGCCCTCGGGATGCTCTTCGACGGACTGACTTGAGTGGAAGCGGTAATTCTTGAAGTCGTCCATTCCGCCCGGAAGGACATGCAACGCCACGTCTTCCTGCGGTCCTTCGAAATATGCGAAGGGCGTGTTGGCAAAGCCGAACAGGTCGAAATCGGCCGGAGGCGACGCCGCCACGTCCAGGCATTCCAGTTGGTCGATCCGGTCGAGCCGCCAGTGCTTCGGCTTCGTCGTGCCGGCGTCGGCGCCGATCAGATAGTTCATGCGGCCGAAAATGATTCCGAAGGGCACGACATCGCGGGACGTGCCGGGCTTCGAGCCACCATGGTAGACGAATCGCAACATCTTCATGCCGAGCAGGGCTTGGCGAAGGATCACCAACACCGCCGGGTTTTCCGCCGGCCTAGGTCCGGCTTGCACGGCGATGCGCTCGGCCCGCAGCAGCGCTTCCACGTCGGTCTCAGTGGCGCGCCGCCGCCCATGACGCATCGCAGCGCGAATTTTTTTGTCCAGCTCCGCAAGAGATTCCGCGCGGGCGGACGCGCCCTCGTCGCGTAGCTTCGCGATAACGACGCCAAGGTCGCTCAGCTCCTCTGCCGTCGGGTCCTGAAAAAATCCGTCAAGTCCTTTCGGGATGTGGAAGCGCTTCGTCGGGTGATCGGAGATCTCCTCCATCTGCGGGAACACGTCGCGGATGGTGTCGCGCATGCGCTCGACCGTGCGGCGTTCGCAGCCGGTCACGTGGCGCATCTCGTCCAAGGTCAAGCCCTCGGCGCTGCTCGCCAACGCGCGGGCAAGTTCGAGGATTTCCTTGGTTTTATCGTACCGCATGAGGACTACGTCCGATTCTGACGTAGCACGGTAGCAAACTTCAGATTGCCGGTCACCAAGACAAAAATCGGCCTACAAAACAGAGGGATATGGAGAAGATAAATGAATCACGAAAGCGATCCGCCGCCGCACGGCGAGGGTGAAGAAGGCCACCACCACGACCATCATGATACCCATGGCGAACATGGGCATCATAGTGGACATGAGCACGAGCACCACCACCACGGCCCGTGGAAGCTGAATGTTCAGGGCGTCATCATCGAGTCGCCGCATCCCGAAATCGTCGTGCGGCACGCGATCAAGGAGGCAGGCTTCAATCCCGACACGCCCTGGATCCTTGTCCTCAAGGTCGCCGGCGAGCCCAAGCGGGAAGTCGATCTCTCCTTCAAGATCGATCTGCGCCATAAGGGCATCGAGAAGCTGCGGCTGACGCCGAAGCAGATCAACAACGGAGAAATGGGAGCCGGGCGGCGCGTCGAACTTGCCCTTCTGCCGCAAGACGAGGGTCACCTCGATCATCTCGGCCTGCGCTGGGAGACATTGGTCGATGGGGGGCGGCGCTGGCTCATCCTTCGCAACTATCCGCTGCCGTCGGGCTACCGGTCGCCAGTTGCGGACATCGCTATCGAGGTGCCGGTCAGCTATCCGGGCGCGCAGCTCGATATGTTTTATTGCCACCCGCCTCTGGTGCTGAACTCCGGAGCTGCCATTCCGCAAACCCAGTGTCTCGAAACGATCACGGGCCTCCCGTTTCAGCGCTGGTCGCGCCACAGGCAGTGGGACGCCGCGCGGGACACGCTCGCTACCCACCTTGCGCTCGTTGATGAGGCGTTGGGCCGCGAGGTCGGGCAATGAAGCGGCAAAAAACGCTGGTGCTTCCGCAAAAGGTGGCTGACCAACTCCGGCAGCACCTGTTTCCAGGTGACGGCTTGGAAGCCGCCGCCCTGTTGCTGTGCGCAGAGGTCGGCGAACGCCGGGAGAAGTTGCTCGGCCGCGAAATCATCCTCGTGCCGTATGAGCGTTGCGCCCGGACGTGCGATTTTATCACGTGGCCCGGCGAGTATGTGGAGGCGGCCATCGACCGTGCAGCGTTGCGTGGCGATGTCGTCATTGCCGTGCATTCTCATCCTGGCGGACTGTACGCGTTTTCCAGCGCCGACGACGAAAGCGATCAGACTTTGATGAGCGCCCTGCGGCACGGAACGGATCGGATGGCCGGCTCGGCTGTCATGATCCCGAGCGGCGCGGTGCGCGCCCGTGTCTATGAGAGCGACCATGCCGCGACGCCAGTCGATCTCGTCATGACCGTCGGCCCGGACCTTCAGTTATGGTGGAATGCCGGCGCGACGGCTGCCGGTCCCATGCCCCCGCCGATGGCCTTCACGGGCGAGATGCGCGCCTGGCTCGGGCGGATGAGCGTTTGTGTGATCGGCGTATCGGGAACAGGCTCGATTGTCGCTGAACAACTGGCTCGTTTGGGCGTCGGCGAAATCATCCTCATTGATTTCGACAAGCTGGAGGAGCGTAACCTCAACCGCATTCTGAACACGTCGCTCACGGATATCGGCACTTACAAAGTTGAGATGTTTGCCGCCGCGATCCGCCGCTACCGGCCGGACTGCGAAGTCTTACCGTCGCCCCGTTCAATCGCAACGCCTGAGGCGATATGGGCCGCATCCGAGGCCGACACGCTTTTCTCCTGCGTCGATACCGCCGAGGGTCGCCACATCGCGGATCGGCTGAGCGGCTACGTTGCGATGCCGCTGTTCGATGTCGGCGTCGCCATACCCACAGAGGCATCGCCGGCCGGAGGCCGCCGCATCGCCGAAGTCTATGGACGCGTGGATTACGTTTACCCCGGCGGATCGAGTCTGATGGATCGCGGCGTTTACGATGCCGCGCTGCTGGAGACGGAATACCTCGCGCGCGCCGCGCCGCATGCGCTCGCGCAGAAGATTGCGGACGGATATCTGCGGGGCGTGGCGGAGGAAGCTCCCGGAGTGATCGCGCTGAATATGCGTGCCGCTTCGGCGTGCGTCATCGAATTCCTCGCGCGGCTGTTCCCGTTCCGGCAGTTTCCGAATGAAACGCGGGCGCGCTCGATCTTCATGCTGGCGGAAGGCGACGACGATACATTTGCCGAGAGTCAGTTCAAGGCTGGAGACCGATTTCCCCTGGCCCTTGGCATGACCGACCCACTGCTCGGGTTGCCCGCGCTGACGCGGCGGCGGAGGGTCGCATGAAACGGAGGCCGTTTTGGTGGCGCCGGATCATCGCGGCCGTTGTGCCGCGACGTTCCCTCAGGGTCGTTCAAGGCGACATGCTGCCCGAGAAGCTGCCACTATGGAATCTCGTCGTGGCTCGCGACGGCGATGAAGACTGGTCCGTGGGCTTGCGTTGCCCGTGCGGCTGCGGTCAGCGCTTGGAGATGATGCTGCTTAAGGAGGTGAAGCCGCGCTGGGACCTTGCGGTCGATCCGCGCGGCCATGTGTCCTTACATCCGTCAGTCTGGCTACGCGAAGGATGCAAATCGCATTTCTGGGTGCGGTCGGGCAAGATCGTTTGGTGCGACTAGCGGCTGCGCCAGTTTAAAAAAGCAGCCGTAATGTCAATTCAAGCTAGACAAATGCGAAATCTTTCAAACCGTTGCGGGGATGATGACAATTGCAGCCTGCAAAGGCAGAGTCGCAGCAGGCTGGCATGGGAACGGTTGCGACACGGCCGTAAATTCGGCGGATCGAGGCAAAGATTGAAAATCGGACTGGACGAAGACTCGTTCGCGCGCGATCTCGCTCGTGAAATCGCCACGCCCGGCGTTAGGCCGGTCGATGCCATCGAGCGTCTGCTGTCCCTTCATCTCGCTCGCAGCCTGAAGACTGCGCTTGGCGCACGGCTGACCAAAGAACCAACACCCCGCATCCACGCGGGTTACGCCAAAAACCGATGGGCGACGTTATTCGAATTAGCCGCGGACGGATACGAGACGTGGTATCCGGAGCTGCGGTTTTCCACCAAGCCATCCGACGTAGTGGAGAAAATAGACATCGAGCCTGCGGGCTTCCTGCTCGAACCCATCGACTATGGATTCGGCGTCACGCGGACATTCAATTTCAAAATCAAACCTCTTAAGACCCAGACCAATCATATTTTAAAGCTCAACCATCTCAAGATGAGCAAGAATGTGTTTGACCGGACGCTCAAGCTCATCGCGACGGATTATCCGTTGGAGCAGCCCTATTTGGCAAACCCGGACCCGCAGCTCAGCGAAAGTGGACGTGAGGTGGTGGTGGCCAGAAATGAGTTTGTCTCATTCGATCATATAATCAATGGAAGCAGGATGTTCTGTGATTGCGCGCGGCCAGCTCACGACAAAATACGTGCATCGGCGGTCGATATTGCAAGTCAGTATGTACCGAATTCGTGGCCCCATCAGGTGATCAGGTTTCTATCTAATCCCACCTATTCTAAATCCATCTGCCACCTTTGTGTTGCGCGGTCGGCCGGGCCGGAGGGTGCTGCCCATCGTTACGGCGATGCGATGCAGGAATTTGTTGAGCCTTATATCAACCAACTCATGCGATCCCGTGATTTGGATGAGCGCACGGCCAGAGCTGAAGTCCAACAACAACTCGGCTTAAGCCGGTGGCTTCGCGAAGCTGAAATGTACCAGGTAATCAAACAAATTTTTCCTAACGATCTTGTTCTTCGCGAGGCATCACCCGCTTGGCTCGGACGCCAGAGACTCGACGTGTTTCTTCCCCAGCGGAACCTGGCGTTAGAGTATCAGGGCGAACAACATTATCAGCCAGTTTCGGTATTTGGCGGACCCGACGCGCTGGCGCGCGCGATCGAACGCGACGCATTGAAAAAGCGGTTATGCGAAGAGAACTCGGTCGAGCTAGTGTATGTCCGATTTAACGATTCACTTAGCACGCCCAGTCTCAAGCATCGGCTCCGACGGTTTCTGCGTTGAACGCCCCAAGCTCCATCGGTTTTGGTCAACAGCGAGCTTGCCCCTGATACTCCTCGATGCCGAGCGAACGCAATTTGCGCTGCGGTAGCGCCGAGCGTTCGTGCAACTCGGCCCGGCATCCATCGTTCTCACGCCCTCTAACTTGAGGGCTCCTGCTCAACGGACGGTAGCATTCGGCTAACAATAAGCCTGTGAATTTAAGGACTTAGTTGCGGACATTCACTCGTCTAAAAATCACCGCGTAAGCAGTATAACTATATGATATTGTGTACGTTATGACGAAAACACCAGAGGACAAAAAGGGGGACATGCAACCGGTCGTGGATCGGGGCGAAAACGTCTCTCAAATGGCGCCCTTGCTTATCGCCGAGGACTCCCGCCATCGGGGCGCTTTGACTGATCTGGCAATTGACCTCGCCGGGAAAGCGGCCGGATTCCGCAGCAGTCTTGCTCCGGCCATTCGCACGGCGCTCGCCGATCTCGTGCGGTCAATGAACTGCTATTATAGCAACCTCATCGAAGGACACGACACCCATCCCGTCGATATCGAGCGCGCCCTGAAAAACGATTACAGTGCGGATCGTACCAAACGCGATCTCCAGCTTGAAGCCAAAGCGCACATTTCGGTGCAGCAGTGGCTCGACGCGGGCAATATTCGAGGCCGCTCGACGACATCGGAGGGCTTGCGCGAAATTCATCGGCGCTTTTGCGAGTTGCTATCCGACGACATGCTGTGGGTTGACGAACCCGATACGCATGAGCGCTTGCGCATTGTTCCGGGCGAACTGCGTTCCCGCGATGTCAAAGTGGGCCGGCATATCGCCATCAGCCCAGGTGCCATTCCTCGCTTCCTGACGCACTTCGAAAGTATCTACAGCGGCGTCGGCAAGACAGACGCGATTCTTGCGTCGGCGGCGGCGCACCACCGCCTCTTGTGGATACATCCGTTTCTCGACGGCAACGGTCGCGTAACCCGGCTGATGTCGCATTGCATGTTGTTGGATGCGCTCGATACCGGCGGCGTCTGGTCTGTATCGCGCGGCCTTGCCCGTAACGTGGAAACCTACAAGGCACACCTTGCCGCTTGCGATCTGCCGCGACGCAATGACCTTGATGGAAGGGGGAACCTCAGTGAGGAAGCGCTCGCCTCCTTCACGCGCTTCTTCCTCGAAACCTGTCTCGATCAGGTAAGATTTATGGAAGGGCTAGTGCAACCGGATCATCTCCGCACGCGCATTCTGCTTTGGGCCGAAGAGGAAGCTCGTCTCGACAAGCTTCCCGCTAAAGCGGGAGCCGTCATTGAAGCCTTGCTCTATCGCGGAGAGTTACCGCGTGGCGATGTTGCGAGCATTCTCGGTCTGACGTCCCGGCACGCGCGCCGTATCGTCTCTGCTCTGCTCGATCGCGGTGTTCTGTCCTCAAAGGGACCGCGCGATCCTCTCACGCTTGCATTCCCGGCCGCTCTCGCTTCCCGTTGGATGCCCGGCTTGTTTCCAGAGCAGATTTCCAATGCCGGACAATGATAACAATCATCCCGTCAATGTAGATGCGCGCAAACTCGCATTGGAAACGATGGCGACGCTTGTCAACGTCAAGCGTATTGCAGCGGATCGATTGCTACGACCAGCGGGCATTCCCGATGCCTTGATAAGGCAATTCCTGAAAGGCCGTGACACGACCACCGGCGAAGCCCTGACCAAACGCCAGGCCGGTGCATTGATCCTTGATGAATTGGAACGGGCAGGTAAGGACGGCGCGGTCGTTCGGGCGCTCCTCGGAATTGCGGCAGACTGGTCTGCGTATGACTTAGCGTCGGACGAATACAAAGCTCGCGCTGTCGTACAAAAGGCGCGTGAAATGGCTGGGGTCCTGGCCGAGGCGGATGAACGAGAAAAAGTCGCGCATGAGAAAGCGGCGCGTGAGCGCGCGGAGCAGCATAAAATAGAATGCAGCGCAAAGAGAGCGCGCTGCTGCTCGCACAATTCGATCAGGCCTCAACCGATGGTAATGACCCGCAATCGCGCGGCTATTTGCTTCAAGATCTTCTCACCCGCCTATTTGTCGTTCACGGGATACCTGTTCTTCGCTCGTTTCAACGTAATTCGGGTGCGGAACAGATAGATGGAGCGTTCGAATTGGACGGATGGCACTACATTGTCGAGTGCCGATGGCGAGCGAAGCTCGCGAACATTCGCGAGCTCGATGGTCTCTATGGCCAGATCGGGCGCTCGGGAAAGCAAACGATGGGACTGTTTCTTTCCATCAACGGTTGGTCAGAACACGTCGTGCCCGCCATGAAGCAAAATCCAGACAAATGTATCATTTTGATGGAGGGTTACGATCTCCGGACGCTGCTTGCAAATACGATCGATCTGCGGCGACTACTGAAGGCAAAAGTAAGAGCCTTAAATCTCGACGCCGAGCCTTATTTTCCTGTCTCAAAACTTTGAGGGTTGCGCGGGATATCCAGACGCGCCGGCTCCGGCACATCCGAGCTGCCGTTCAATGCCCAGAATGGAATTTCGGCGAGCCTCATCCGGATTCGCGACCCAACTCCAACGCTGATTCAAGGTCTGTCGAATGTGAAGCGGTCCGATTCCGTGGCGTGAAAAAGATCGAGCAGGAATTGCCGATCTTCCCGCCGACGGATAAGGACGTGAATATCGGATTTCCAGTCCGCCAGGACGGCGAAATGAACCTTGGCGTGATCGAGCGCGTCGAAAGCCGCGTTGAGTTTGGAGGCGTCCTGCTTGATTTCAGTCGAGACCCACACGCCTTGGAGGCACGTTTCTGGGTCGCTGGCGCGTAGCTTGTTCTCGACGCTACGAAACAGCAACGCCGGGTCGTGGTCCGGCGGCAGTGAAGCTAGATCGTTTGAATCGGCAAAATGATTTGCGTGCCCGATGAAGTCGGCAACGCGCCGCTTTACATCGAAGGCCACGTTGCGGCCACGAACCGACCCGATCAGCCAATCGACGGTTTGGTTGCCCGCGCTAAGCCCTGATGCTTCGAACTCAGCCGGAATAGACGGATCGACGCGAATGATCGGCGCCATCTCGCAAAGAGCGTCCTGATGCTTGGTCGGCTCAGCGAGCCGGGCGAGATATTCCTGCCGCTTGCTTCCAGCCGTCTTGCGATAGGAGGCCAAGAGGGCGGCGCAGAGGTGGGCTACCGGGACCCACATATGGGTACCCCAAATCAGATTCCGGCTGTCATTAACGGAGAAAGGAATGCCAAATTCGTAACGCCATAGACCGGTCATGCGATCCAAAAAGCATTCGGAATTGAGCAACAAGCGCGGCACAGCCGCCAAAATCAGGTCGGCTTCCTCCCGCGAAATCTGCGTCAGAAGAAATTCCTCCAGAAGCCGATCCCGAAGGCTCGCTTTCGCTCCGATAACTTCTGGGCATATCTCATCTATCAGCATCACAACGCACTAAGATCATCCGGCACGTCGCCGAATTTCCGGATCACCTTCGCGTCGCCAAAGTCGCCGGTTGCCGGATCACCCGTGCGACTGAAAGCGACCGCGCCGATATGGCCTTCCTTGCGCGAAAGCGCCTCGGCCCGCATCACAACGGCCGCCGGGTTAACACATTCGATTGGCTCACCTGCCGCCACGCCGTCATCGGCTGCGACAAACGGTAGTGCGACATAGTATGTGACTTCGGCCATAGCTCACCTACTCAATCATACCAATCCTAGCGATCGCGCGGAAGGAATTCAAACCTTCCTCTCGCATAATCGATCCGAAGGTTGAAGCCGTTGGTGTTGGCGTGAGCCCACATGGCCCCGATCGGCTGCCAGAACTTGCTCTCACCGCTCTTGGTCACTGCATAAACGCGGTGCGTCGGGCGGGACTTGGTGCTTGAAGGCGTCATGATCTTGTCCTTTCGATTGTGAGCCCGCTCCATTGGCGGCCTCGATGCCCGTTTCAAGGCCGAGGCGAAAAAGCGGGGCCGTCACAAGCTGTCCGAAGGACGCCGGAGGCGCGGAGCTGCACAAACGCAGTGCGGAAGCGAGCGACTTTGACGGCCACGCGCGCCTCGGCAGAACCGGGCACAAAGTGAGGACGCCTTGGTTGGTGGGGTCAGTCGGGTTCGAAAGGACGATGACGACCGACGCCTTACGCTGCCGCCTTCATCGCGGAACGTTCAAAGCACATAGCGTCGAGAATTACTGACAGAAATGGGATATCGCCTAAATGACGCCGAACGCACGATTACGAAAGATAGATTACGAATATTGCTTCAACAAAAAGTCGAGTGTCATGTTTTCAGCGATAGCGTCATGCGGGACCAGTAAATATTGCCAAGGCTTTCCGCCGTATGACCTCGCATGGTCGCTCGCCCAGGCGCACCATTGGATAGCAACATCTCTTTTGGCCAAAACGTCTTTGTCTTGCATTTGCGTCGCCATCTTTGGTTCCAGCATAAGGATACGATTGGTCGTCTCCGCTACGAAATCAGGCTGATATTCAAGATGATCGTTGCCGCTCCGATAGAACATCTGAAATTGACCTTTGGCTGGTCTCAGCCATTTGAGCGATTCCCGCTCAAGGATAACGGCCAGTTTGCGTTCGGAATCCGAATGGAATTTGGTCAGGGTAGAGAGGCATTTGCTGAACCCACCAAACAGATAGCGCGCCATGTTGCTCTTGTCGGGAGGCGGCACACGATAATCGAGCGGAGCCTCACGCAACGCGGTGTAAGCGCTTTCCTTCAATTCCGTGAAGCCTTGTCGCACTTCGTGATGGTATTCGACGGTATCGTCTTTCCAAAAGTGATCCTGCATCTGAGCGTGGACGGCTCGGGCGATCTCGCGTTGATGCAGCACCAGGACCTGTCCCGCATCTTTATCTGGAAGATAGGTAAGCAAGTGACGCACCACCTGTGCCGCCAGCTCATAGAGCATGTCAGCGTGTTCATCGTAGGCAATATCCGGGAAGTCGATTAGACCGCTGACGACATAATCCTCGAGCCGAGCCTCCAGCAAATTGCCTTGCGACAGACCGATCACATCGACCCGGTCAGTTCGCAAATGCTTTGCCCACAATTCTTCGCTGGGTGCGGGGTAGCGCATTCCGGACAAATCGAGAGTAAATGGTTTGAAGCCGGCCTTTACCTCGCCCTTCGGCATCACCGTGATGCGGGGAATGTCGATGGTACGATCTGCCATGAGTTTCGCTGTCGCGGCGATCACCGCAGCCATATCAGGCGCGGGCTTGGCGACGCCCTCTAGTTCCATCTGCGCGGGCTGATACTGGCTCTGCACCTCCCGCACGATCTGTTCCTGCACTTCGGGCCGAGACAGGTAAGAAACACTCGGCACCCTATCCGGCTCGCGTGCCAGCTTGCGAAAGGCATCATAGGCGAGACGCGCCACGCGCATGTCGTCGGGATCAGCGAATGCCGGGGTTGGCGCGGGGCCAGCCGATGCGGCCCCGTCAGGCGTCTGCGCCGTTTGCAATCCGAGGCTGCCCAAGATGGTCGGCGCTGACATCACCGTTACCGTCTTTCGGGCGAAGTCCGCCTCATCGAGCACCAGTTGCTTGAGGCGGATCGGCGAGTTGGGATTGTTCGCCTCGTCCACGATCTCCTGAAACCGGTCATGGGCGACAATGTTAAGTCGATCTACCGCTGTCGCGCCCGTGCGTTTGCCATAAGGCAGGCGAAGCCCGCGACCGATGCTCTGCTCGATCAAGGTGCGGGCGTTGGCCGCGCGCAACGGAATGATCGTGTAGAGGTTGGTTACATCCCAGCCTTCTTTCAGCATGTTGACGTGAATGACGATTTCGACAGGGTTGTCGTTCTGCTCGACCGTCAACAGCTTTTCTACCGTCTCTTCTTCCTTCACACTGGAATCGACTTGTATCACCTTGTCTGCGTACCACCCTCGGAAAAACGCATCCGACGTGATCAAGGTCATCAGTTCAGCGGCGTGAGTTGTATCCCGCGCAATAACAAGAACGAACGGCTTGACGATCCTTTCGCCATTTTCGCGGGCGTAAGTCTCAAGATCGACCTTCACGCTTTCATGAAGCCGAACGCCATCCTCCAGCTTCATTGTCTGGATGGCTTCAGGCGATTTGCCAGCCGGGTTAAAGTCCTTGCGGGTAACGACGGCAGGCTCCTTGACGAAGCCGTCCTCCATCGCGCGCGCTAGGGGGTAATCGAAGATGACGTTGCTGAACGGCACAGGGCCGCGTGCGTTTTCAACAAACGGCGTTGCAGTCAGTTCAAGACCAAGCACCGGCTTCAATTCGTTGATCGCGCGCATCCCTGCGGTCGCGCGATAACGGTGCGATTCATCCATCAACAGCACGAGGTCCGGAAGGCTGGCGAGAAAATCGAAATAGCTCTCGCCGATTTCCTCGCGGAAGGAACGGATGCGTGGGCTGCGCCCGCCGCGCACTTCAGACGAAATCTTGGCGATATTAAAGATGTTGATCGTGGTCGGAAAAAGCTGCCCGCCCGACGCTATCTGACGCTCGTAGGTTTCGCCGGTAGTCAGCACCGGTGGTGCAACTGCAAACTCCGATATGCCCTTGAACACGTATTTTTGCGTGTTCGGCGTAAAATCAGCAATCAGTTTGTTGTAGATGGTCAGGTTCGGCGCGAGCACGAAGAAATTGTTGATGCCATGCGCGAGCCTCAAATAGGTGATAAAGGCTCCCATAAGGCGCGTTTTGCCAACGCCGGTTGCGAGCGCAAAGCACAGTGAAGGAAATTCTCGCTCAAAGTCCACCACGCCCGGAAACTCGCTCTTGATAATCTCAAGCGCCCCGGCGAGATCGGCTGTTTTGGTCGGTGACACGATCTCGGTCACGCGATCGAGGATTTCGAGGCTGCGCCGCTGTGGCTGCCGCAAGCTCAGGCGACCAGCAATGGCGTTCACATGACGAAGGTTGGTCACGGGTTATCTCCTTCATCAAACAAGCCGCGTTGAGCGACGGCGGGAGACACTTTCGCCTTCGCCTGAGGAAGGTTGGAAACATTTAGACTATAATCGTCATGCCCCCATTCACACCGGGCGCGGATTTGGTTCGGTATCTTGCGGACAGTCAGATTGGGCCATAGCTCGGCATTGCCCCGGAACGCCGCACAAAGGATCAACAACGTACGGCCTTCACCAACATCCTCGCTCATTGCGGCCAGTTCCTCCGATCCCAATGTCTGGGTAGTGACATAGAGGAAATCGCCTTCCGTCGAATGGCCGTGCTGCCAATAGACATCCGGACTGGGCGCATAGATAAAGCCTTCGAGCTTGCACAACGCCCGCGCCAGCATGGCAGGATTATACTCTTTCGAGATAATCTCCCGGCCCCACTTGTCTTTCTCCAACAGGGATGGGGCCAGTTCATAATAGCGGAATCCACCGCCGCCATTCCAATCTAAAGCCTTGCTAATGCCTCCTTGATCGATGCCGTCGATTACTTTCTTCAATCGTGGAACGATATGCGTGTCACAATGATCACCCAGCTCGACCATGATCCAACTGCGCCCCATCTTGTGAGCAACAGCGCCTGTCGTGCCAGAACCTGCAAACGAGTCCAACACGATGTCGCCTACGTTGGAGGCGATAGAAATCACTCTCTCAAGCAATCGCTCCGGCTTGGGCGTTGCAAAGACATCAGCACCAAACAACTCCTTACTTTCCTTCTTTGCTTCATCGTTATGGCCGACATCCTTGTACTCCCACCACGTCGTTGCGGGGATTGTGTCGCTAACATCGGATATAAAGCGCTTTATTGCTGGTCTAGCGTCGCCATTTACGCCGAACCAAATGCGGTTATCCTTGATTAGCTCCGCAAATTTTTCCTTCGTGTAACGCCAACTTGTTCCATTAGATGGCCGTACCTCTCGTCCAGACGGTAATTTGACAGGAAACACGGCATAGTCGCGAACTTCATTCCGCAGAACGTCACCCGCTTTCCAGGGGCCGCGCGGATCATTATCCCGGTTAGTGTAACGGGCAGTCTGGGTTTCCGTCTTCTCCAACCTATTCAATCGAACCAACTCGATATTTTTTGCATAAACCAAAATGAAATCATGCGAACTGGAAAGAAGTTTTGAATCTGATTTCGGGGCATACTTCTTTTGCCAAACAACCGACGTCACGAAATTTGGACGTCCAAAAATCTCATCGCACATAACCTTGAAATAGTGGGCCTCGTTATCATCGAGCGTAACCCAGAGTGATCCGTCGTCAGTTAGCAAGCGACGGATGATCTCCAATCGGTCACGCATTAGCCCAAGCCAAATCGCCGCCGGACTGGTGGATACGCTGGAGGGCAAGGGGCCGTTCACGGTGTTCGCGCCGACGAACGCTGCCTTCAACAAGCTGCCGGCGGGCACTGTTGACTCGCTGGTCAAGCCGGAAAACAAGAAGACTCTGACCAAAATACTCACCTATCACGTCGTGCCGGGCAAGCTCGAAGAGGCCGACCTGACCGACGGGAAGAAGCTCAAAACCGTTGAAGGTGAGGACCTGACCGTGAAGCGGTCCGGCGACAAAGTGATGATCGTCGATGCCAAGGGTGACACGGCGAATATCACGATCCCGAACGTCAATCAATCCAATGGCGTGATCCAGGTGATCGATACGGTCTTAATGCCGGCTTCGTAATCACGAGCGTTGATTACCCCGAAGACGTGCGCATCTTGAGTTGTCTCCCGCAGGCTGCGTGTCGTCTTCGTGGGTGCAGAAAGCGAGCTTGTCAACCGGCTCGCTTTCTTACCGCGCGTGCACCTGTTCAGTCGGCGGTCGATCGACGGGCTGCGCTTTAGTAGTTTCGCATTCTGGAAGAGAATGCAGCCGCATTTGTCTTGGTCGTTTAAGCCACACAGACCAGCTAGATGAAAGAACCGCGTCAGCATTTATTGCGCCCGGCGGACAAAGTTAATTAGATTGACGGGCGCGCCAAACAGAACAAACCGTCGGTCCCAGCGAGCGGGAATGACGCCCCAACGATGGGTAAGCGACATCAGAATGTCCATTACGAAGGCACGACCGGTGGGCTACGGGGATAATGATTGAGCTCAATCTCGACGACTCCCTGCGATCGAGTTTGGAGCCGGCAAAAACTAAGCTCTTGTTGCTGGAGCGGACATCGAAAGATGACCGCGGCATGGTCCGGACATCGGCACAATTCGCTGATCAGTTCGCCCACCGTAATGACCGCGGTTTCGGCGCTCCGGCTCATCGTTTTACTCATTGCCTTTACTCCTCCGTGACCTGTTAGAAACCAGCGCTCAAACGGAGATTTGGTTCCAGTCCGCAAAAACGCAATGCTCGATCGTCCTGAGACGCGATGAGGAACCAAGATGAACGTTCAGCGTTTTCGGTGAGCAGGTTTCTCGCTAGCCCGGCTGGTTTCTCATGCACTCAAAACTGATCCAAAAAAACGGTTCTCGTACATTCATTATCGTCTTGGATACGGGTGAAGAGGCGTTCAAAGTCATTTCAAGTTTCGCCAACCAGAACAATATTCTTGCGGCCTCGCTTACGGCTATCGGCGCTTTCGAGCGCGCAACGGTTGGTTGGTTCGATTTTGATAGCAAGGAATACGTCAAGATTCCGGTCGGAAATCAGGTTGAAGTCTTGAGTTTGCTGGGAGATATCGCTGAAGGTGACGATGGTAAATCGAGCCTTCACACTCATGCGGTGCTTGGTTTGCGCGACGGCACGGTGCGTGGGGGGCATTTGATTGAAGGATACGTCAGGCCGACGCTTGAGGTCACGCTTGTCGAATTTGATGCTCACTTGCGTCGAAAGAAGAGGTCTGAACTAGGAATAGCTCTCATTGATCTCGGTCCTAATCTTGGACCGGGCGTCGAATAGACTACCCGTGTGTTGCGGCTATGAAGTGCGGCCGGCTAAAGCCGCCGATCATTTCTGGGATCCATTTATGGCTTCACACATGCCAGGGCAGTGACTGATGGCCGAGTTGATCAATGCACCGCAGGATTCGTAACATTCATTCCAAGCTACGAGGATCAATTGGCGAATATCGCCAGTCTCACCAATCACTCAAATCTGCCTCTTCGACACGTAGTCGGTACGGATTGGATTGGACGAACTTCTTCCTGGCAGATGTTCAAACCGGCTTCGGCACATATGTCGCCTTTTATTTGGCTCAACAGAGTTGGTCTCGGAGCGATGTGGGCATTGCTCTAACCGTCGGCGGCCTCGCCGGCGTCTTGAGTCAAATTCCCGGCGGGGCGTTATGCGACGCATTAAATTGGAAGCGCGGCCTTATCGCCTCGGGGATCGTTGCAATAGGTTTCGCCGCCCTGATTTTGGCTCTATCGTCGTCATTCACCCTAGTTTTGCTCGCGGAACTCTTGCACGGTCTTACGGCGGGTATTGTCACACCCGCTATCGGTGCGATCAGCCTTGGTCTTGTTGGCCGCCGAACGATGTCCATGCGAACCGGAAGAAACTATCGTTACGCCGCGGGTGGTCATGCGGCTACAGCTGCTTTGATGGGATTAACCGGGACCTATTACTCGGCTAGCGCCATGTTTGTGGCAGCTGCGACGCTGTGCATACCCGCCCTCGTCGCACTTAGTTACATTCAGCCCAATGAAATCGATTACGCGCGAGCACGCAATTCCGCGAAAACGAAGGAAGCGAGTCACGAAGTCGGTCGGATATATGACTTGGCAAAAAACAAGCCGCTCGTTTTGTTTGCGTCGTCGATGGTTCTGTTCCAGCTTGCAGACGCCTCTATTCTACCTTTGCTCGGCGAAAATCTCGCAACGAGCCCGGGACAGGGATCTATTTGGATCTCCGTTCTCATTATCATTCCTCAGGTCGTGGTGGCTGTTTGTGCGCCGTGGGTTGGATACCATTCCGAGCGCAACGGTCGGAGGCCACTGTTGCTGCTAGGATTTGCGCTTGAGGCTGCGCGCGCCCTGCTGCTCGCATTCACCGCAAACTTTGGCTGGCTGATTGTAGCTCAGCTTCTCAATGGCGTTACAGGAGCCATCGTTGGCGTGGTCGTCGTCCTTGTCATAACCGACCTTACGGCAGGTACTGGCCGGTTTAATCTTGCTCAAGGCGTCGTTGGAGCATTGAGCGGAATTGCCGCTTCTGTAAGCACGTTGGCGACCGGATATTTCTTCCAAGGTTATGGGTCGTGGGTCGGGTTCATCGCCATTTCTGTTGTCGCGACTATTGCGACCGCTCTCATTTGGGCCTTCCTGACTGAAACTAAGCCCGCGCAGTATGAGGACTAATGGTTATCTTGAAGGAACGTCTGCGATCCTTACCATGTTGAAGAGCAATCCAGCTTACTTGCTCTATGATTTCCAATCGGGACCGGTTTGGAGGCTATGACTTGTCACTTGAGATAACTATAGGGCCGCCAAGGAATACGATCAATCAAGGCCATACCGTCCTGGTCACGGAGCAAGACGGCCAGATCCCCTCTCAATCGCAAAAGGGTTTATACTTCTTCGACACGCGACTAATCAGCCATTGGAGTATTCATGGAAATGGAAAGCCATGGAAGTTGTTGAACAGTGGAAATCTGTTTCATTATGCGTCACGGGCCTATTTGACGAACCCGGCCATTCCCACCGAAATCGGCAACATATCGCCACACACACTTGAATTAGTGCTCAGCCGTTCGATCGATGGCGGCATGCACGAGGATGTGGATATCGTAAATCACGGTAGCACTCCAGCCGCATTTGTTCTTGAGATAGTGATCCGCAGTGATTTTGCGGATCTGTTCGAAGTGAAATCAGGTGCAATTGTACATCGGGGTCGAATCTCGACCGAGTGGTCCGACCAAACAACTTCGCTTAGGGCCCTGTATCGCAACAAGGACTTTTGTCGCGAGCTTGCCATGTTCGTCAACAACTCTGATTCAAATCCTGTCTATGCCAACGGACGCGTCTGCTTTGACGTGCAACTTCAACCTGGAAAACTCTGGCATACGTGTCTCCTTTACGAGTTTGGTGATGGAAAGGTCCGCACGAAAGCGCCTCAACAGTGTATCATGGACAGCAGGCTCTCGAGCGCCGGCCAGCACCTCTCGGAATGGCGCAAAGCGGTTGTCAAAGTAGAGACGAGCAATATTGCGTTCGATCGGCTTTTTGGACAGGCGGTCGAGGACATCGGGTCGCTTCGCCTCCCGATCGACGGCACTGACCAGCTTCAATTTGTCCCGGCGGCAGGAATACCTTGGTTTGTTGCATTGTTTGGTCGAGATAGCCTTATCTCATCGTGGCAAAACAACCTGGTTTGTCCGGCCTTTGCGCGGGGTACATTGGATGTTTTAGGAAAATATCAGGCGCGATGCAAAGATGACTACCGGGATGCTGAGCCTGGAAAAATCCTGCACGAACTTCGATTGGGGGAATTGGCACATTTTCACGCAATACCTCACACGCCTTACTACGGCACAGCCGACGCGACCATTTTGTATCTCATCGTGCTTCACACAGCCTGGCGGTCGACCGGTGACCGAAGCCTGCTGGACCGGCACCTTGAGACTGCCAAACGATGTCTTGACTGGATCGACCACTATGGCGACCGGGACGGCGACGGATTCCAAGAATACGAAACTCGTTCTCCTGTTGGTTACGAAAACCAAAGTTGGAAGGACGCTGGCGATGCCCTCGTCAATCCCGATGGCACGCTGGTAAAGGGACCAAAAGCGCTTTGCGAACTTCAAGGGTACGTCTACGACGCCTGGCTTAGAACGGCCGAAATCTTCGATGAACTCGGCCAGCTCGATGAGGCAGCTCAGCTTCGCTCTAAGGCGAGTTCGCTATTCGATCATTTTAACGAAGCATTTTGGGACGAAGAGTCCGGGCTCTATGCATTCGCGCTAGACGGTGAAAAAAGGAAAGTACTTACAGTCGCTTCGAATCCAGGCCATTGCCTCTGGTCGGGAATCGTGCGGCCGGATCGTGCGGGCGCAATTGTTAAACGTTTGATGACTCCGGACATGTGGAGCGGATGGGGCATCCGCACGCTTTCGGCGGACCACCCAGCCTATAATCCTCTTTCTTATCAGAACGGGTCGGTCTGGCCTCACGACAATGCTTTTATTGCCTGCGGCTTTCGTCGGTATGGATTTGCGGCGGAGGCCGCAGAGATTGCCCACGATGTTAGCGGTGCAGGCAGATACTTCATGCAACATCAAATGCCGGAATTATACGCTGGGCTGGCGCGCAATTCGATGAATTTTCCTGTGCAGTATTTGGGCGCAAACGTTCCTCAAGCCTGGGCCGCTGGCTCGACGTTCGTTTTCTTGCAAGTCATGCTCGGTCTTGTTCCGGATGCGCCCCATAATCGACTTTACGTCGATCCCGCATTGCCAGAATGGTTGCCGGACATTCGCATCGCGGATCTGCAGATTGGAAAGGAAATCGTAGATATCCGTTTTTTTCGCGAAGAAAACAAAACGAGTTGGGAAGTCCTAGCCGGATCCCGCGAGGTCGTTTCCCAGCAAACCTTCACTACTGGTTCGGCTTTGCACCCGGGTATGTCCCGTTAGAGTCTGTTTGAAAGGTTCGGTTAGCTCGCGCGGCCTGCGCGAGACCTCAAACGCTAAATACGCCACTACCCGGATAGGCTTCGGAATCCCCCTCTCCCGGTGTCGCGAAACGGCCCCGCCGGCGGGGATCGCAACAGCAGGGCCGCCGACAGCGGCGTGGGCCAGTGTGAGGAGGATCGCCGCCGTTCAGATAGATACGGGCGAACCGGCGGGCGGGTTCAGTATCGCGAGTATAAAACAAAGAGCCCGGTCCTACGGCCTTCTTCCTTCGGCCACGAAGCTGTCCGGAAATGCCCCTCCCCAGACAAAGCTAATGGTCTAACAGGTGCTGCGTGGCACGCATTTATCCGCCCGTCGCAAAACCAGGATAGAGTGTCATACCTCCGTCGACGAATAGCGTTGTGCCAACGACGTAATCCGAGTGGTCTGATGCCAACCAGACAGCTGCACGTGCGATATCTGCCGGTTCGCCAATGCGACCGTAAGGAACGAGAGTCATCAGGCTTTTGTAAGCCGCGGGGCTTTGCCAAGCGGCGGTATTGATGGGGGTGCGAATGGCACCAGGAGCAATGGCATTGACCCGGATACGGTGGGGCGCTACTTCCTGAGCCATGCTTTCCATGAGGAGTTTGATCCCGCCCTTGGACGCGGCATAGTTCGCGTGTCCCGCCCAAGGAATTTCCTGGTGGACAGAACTCATGCAGATTATCTTTCCGGCTGCGCTGGAGACGGACCGTACGACCCCCCGGCGCAAGAATTCTCTGATGGCGGCCTGCGAACACAAAAACTGTCCTGTGAGGTTGACGTTTAAGACGGCATTCCACTGCTCAAGCGACATGTGGTGGATTGGCGCATCTTTTTGAATGCCTGCGTTGTTTACGAGGATATCAATCGTCCCAAACGCTTTGCACATTTTTGCAAACATATCAGCGACATCGCTTTCGGATGAAACGTCTGCCCGCGCGGCATAGGCCTTCGAACTCGATCTTTCAATGTCCCTCACAACATCCTGGGCCGCTTCATCGCCTTCAATGAAATTCACGACGACATCGGCGCCCGCTTGGCCGAGCGCAACAGCTACCGCCCGTCCTATTCCGGAGTTTGCGCCTGTCACGAGTGCTTTCTGACCATCTAGCCATCGCGGCGCAGTTATCGCCGGCACTGGAGAAGAGGAAGTCGGAGTGCGGTTAAAACTGCTCATTGAACTAACCAATGGAAAACGGATGCGGAAGTTGAGGCAATCTCTGGTGCAGGTGTAACGCCAGAACTCGCGACGCAGTTCCGAATTACGACGAAAGTCGTGTCTGGTGCCGCGCTCTGAAGATCTCGTTGCTGCGAAGCGGCGCGCTTGAATTAAGTTTACTTCATCCACTCCGTTGTCGGAACGATGGCAAAGCCTATTCGATTTCTAGTGCGGGCAGTTCAAAACGCTCTAGGAGATCGAACATGAAAAGAACATCAACACTCATTGTCGCGGCTTTGCTGACAACAGTTTCCACAGTTGCCTTGGCGCAATCGAACTCTCCCCCCGCGACCAAAGCACCGTCCAACAATGCTACCTTGCGGCAGCAAGTGACGACAGACCTTCAACAAGCGGGATTCACCAACGTGAAGGTCAAGCCGAATTCGTTTCTGGTTCAAGCCAATGACAAGTCCGGCAATCCAGTGACGATGTTTATCACGCCGGATGCGATGACAGAAGTCACCACCGTCGGATCGAACAAATCGTCGGGCAGCGGCACTTTTGCCAATATTCCAGCCCAAGACGATCTGAGCTCGAAAGTCGTCGGACTGGACGTCTATAACGATGCCAACCAAGATATCGGGACCGTTAAAGACATCGCTTTCAACGGAAACGAGATCAGTGGGTACATCGTGTCAGTTGGCGGCTTTCTGGGGGTCGGCGACCACTACGTTGCGGTGCATCCCGATGCGCTGAACATCAGCTACAATAGCAGCGACAAAAAATGGCACGCCAAGATGAATGCGACGGCAGATCAATTGAAAGCGGCGCCGGAGTATAAGTATCCCTCCAAGAGCTAATAAGCAGAACCGCGTTCGTTCAGTTATGTCGGCCAATTAGCTGGCTTCGAACGATCTGATTCAATCATCTCAACCATCAACTGAACCGTCGCGGTTCGCGAGTCACCTATTGGTCGGACCGTGACGGGGCCTAAGGCACAAGGACTATCGTCGACTTTAGGGGCGGAATTGGTCATCGCACTTAAAGGAACATACAATGCAACATCTTATCGCATTATTTTGCAAGCGCTTCGTTCGTCGAGGCGCGCTCAGCCTTACCTTGGCAGACGGTAGCACGTGCTTCTGTGGAGATGGGCGTGCTCCCAAACTGAACGTTCGCTTCCTGAGTCGAAAGGCGGAGCGACGAGTATTGCTCGACCCGGAACTGGCACTCGGCGAAGCTTATACCAACGGCGAGCTAGTCGTGGAGAACGGAACAATTGCGGACGTGCTATCCCTCTTGTTCGATCAGCCTGAGTATGTGCCACGCTGGGCGAAGCTTCGAGGGTGGTTTGGAGATGGCCTGCGCAATCTCGTTCGACGGAATTGGCGAAAGCGATCGAAGGATAATGTCGAGCGCCACTACGATCTGGACGGACAACTGTACTCCATCTTTTTGGACGCCGACAAGCAATACAGTTGCGCCTATTGGGACAATACGGCAGTCGACCTCGAGAGCGCTCAACTTGCCAAGAAGCGCCATCTGGCGGCGAAACTGATTCTGCGCCCCAATCTTCGGGTGCTGGATATCGGTTCAGGATGGGGCGGATTGAGCATCTATATGGCCCAGACGGCCGCCGTTGCAGTCACCGGCATCACGCTGTCGAGTGAGCAACTCGCGGTGTCGCGGTCGCGTCTGTCGAATAGGCAGCTTCAACACTCTCCTCAATTTTTGCTCAAGGACTATCGCGACGTCAACGGGTCGTTCGATCGGATCATATCCGTCGGCATGTTCGAGCACGTCGGCGCTTGCTTCTACTCCACCTTCTTCAAGCGATGTTTCGATTTGTTGACCGACGGTGGCATCATGGTTTTGCACTCGATTGGGCGCTCAGAGGGCCCCGCGCCAACGAATTCCTGGATCGCCAAGTATATTTTTCCAGGCGGCTATCTTCCTGCCCTTTCCGAGGTTCTCCCGGTCATTGAACGATCGGGGCTATTAGTCTGCGATATTGAAATTTTACGGTTACACTACGCCGAAACGCTCAAATGCTGGCGTGAAAGATTTCTGGCCCGGCGCGGCGAGGTGGTGCGACTATATGGGGAACGGTTCTATCGCTTGTGGGAGTTTTATCTAGCCGCTTCGGAAATGACGTTCCGAAAACAAAACATGATGAATTTTCAAATCCAACTGACAAAACGACAAGGCGTAGTCCCGATGACACGCAGCTACATTGCTCAGGAAGAAGCAAGACTTCGCTCCAACGAGACAGCAAGTCAGACGGTGCGTCTTGCGGCGGGCTGACCGGCTTTAGTGAATCTAATTGGTTTTTGCCCGCTGCGATCTATCGTGTACGGGTCCACGCGAAGTCGCTATATTGTGCGCCGAATTGACCAGCGCGAGATGGGAAAAAGCTTGCGGAAAGTTTCCCAATTGACGCTTGGCTTTCACATCATATTCTTCCGCAAGAAGACCAACATCGTTGCGCAACGACAAAAGAAACGTGAACAGGGTCTGAGCCTCGCTATAGCGCTTTTGCAGCACATAGTTGTCAACCAGCCAAAAGCTACAGGCTAAAAATGCGCCCTCTCCGGGTGGTAGCCCGTCAGTGCCTTCCTTCGTGTGATATCTTCGAACCAACCCGCCTTGTAGTAAGGATGTTTCGATCGCGGCAATCGTCCGTTTTATTCTGCGATCTTCGGGAGGCAAAAAGCCCACCATTGGTACGAGTAGCAAGCTCGCATCGAGGGCGTCACTGTCGTAATACTGAACAAAACATTCTTTATCGCGATTGAATCCGCGCTCGCACACCTGTCGGTGAATGGCGTCACGCAAAGAACGCCATCGGTCGACTGGTCCTTTTAGTCCGAACTCTTCAACCGAACGTACCGCACGATCGAATGCGACCCAGGCCATGACTTTGGAATGGGTAAAATGTTGCCGGGGACCCCTGATCTCCCAGATTCCCGCGTCAGGTCGGTCCCAAATCGTTTCCAGGTGTTCAAGCAGGGCACATTCGAGACCCCAGCTTTCGGCATCTGCTGGTAGGCCGGCTTTTCTGCCGACGTAAAGCGCATCGAGCACCTCACCATACACGTCCAACTGCAGTTGACCCGCGGCCGCGTTCCCTACCCGCACAGGCGATGAATGTTCGTATCCAAGGAGCCAATCGAGTTCGTGCTCATCCAGGCGTCGCTCGCCTGCGACTCCATACATGATCTGCAGATCTTCCGGGTTGCCGGCGACAGCCCGCAATAGCCAGCTGCGCCATGCGGCTGCTTCCTTGAGAAATCCTGCGCTTAGGAAAGCATACAACGTAAAGGTTGCATCGCGCAGCCAGCAATACCGATAGTCCCAATTGCGAGTACCGCCAATCTGTTCGGGCAATGAGGTCGTGCCTGCGGCAACAATGCCACCGGTTAGACGGTGTGAAAGAGCCTTCAGGGTAATCAGCGATCGTTTGACGTCCGCGGTCCAGTCACCGCACTCTTTTGCTTGCAAGATCCACTGGCTCCAGAACGAATCGGTCTGCTCCACCATCTTTCCAAAAACCAGCGGTTTTGGCGGGTCGCGAAATGACGGGCTCCAGCTCAACCCGAAGCAAACTTCCTGGTTCGCCGAAATCACGAATGTACCCAGCGTGCGACGATCTTTTCCCTGCAAAGGGACTGGCGTCTCTAATATCAGGCGATCAGCGCCAGCGATGAACTGGAGGCATCCGTCATTCTGACGCGTCACCCAAGGCACCACAGAACCATTGTCAAACCGGACGACCAGTTCAGTTTGCATCTCGACCTCGCCTTTCAAGCCTTTCACCAGGCGAACGAGATCGGAGCTGTTATCGCGGTATGCCATAAAATCAATAACGCGCACGGTTCCCGTCGCGGTTTCAAATTCGGTTTCGAGAATGAGCGTGTTACGTCGATATTTTCGCTTGACCTTCGAGTTCTCTTTTGGGGCTAACAGCCAACGGCCGTTGCCGGAGTGGCCGAGCAAAGCGGCAAAGCACGCCGGACTGTCGAACCTGGGAAAGCCTAGCCAGTCAACTGACCCACCTTTTGAGACAAGAGCCAATGTCTCACCGTTACCGATCACCGCATAGTCTTCAATGAGATTCGTCATATTTACCTTGCGCTCAAGAGAGCCTTTTGCGTCTTAAGCCGCCGAGAGGTAGCGAGATTTAAACAGAGCCGGAGGCCCTATCGCGGCGATCTCAAGTTGCAAAGAAGCCATTTCTTCATTTTCGCGAGTTCTTGCAATTGTTCAGCCTCCCTAAGTGCCGTTCGTTTCGCAGCACCATCGGGAATTGCGTTTGCTTGTTTAAGCTTGTCTTTCGCTATCTTTTCTATCTCCTCCGTGGTGAGGAAAGTCGTCGGTGTAGGCGAAATCATTTGACATTTCCTGCAATGGGCCACGGTCCTCTGGAACAACATGAGCTTGTATGGGCCGGTCAAGCTGACTGCCGAAAGGCGGCGGCTGCCACTCCGCGCTTGACGCGAATGTTTGTCAGCCCCAACTTTTTAAGGCTTCTGCAGAAGCGCAATAGTGCCGGCGCGACGATTTGGATTTCCTGAAGATGAACTTTTGAGAGAGCCTTAAGTTTTCGCTCTCCGTTGTCCGTTAGCTCAAGGAGAACTCGGCGCCGGTCGGCGCTGTCAGGTTGGCGCCTTAAAAGACCTCGGCCAATCATTCGATCGGTCAGTTCTGCTGCCGTGTTGTGCGCGACCAGCAGCTTCTTCGCCAAATCGCCAACCGTAATCAAATCGCCTCCGCGTATTGCGAGAAGGGCTTGATGTTGCTGCCCGGTAAGCCCCGCATCCTTAGCGGCTTGGTGGCTGAATGCTTGGAACCTGCGCAGCTCGTATCTAAAATCGGCCAAGGATTTATAATCGACGGAGCCGCTATTTCCGGCGGTATTTTTCGGTCGTTTTCGGATTGTCATGGGCCATTACCCAGATTGGCTAAGACGAATTGTCTAACGGGCCGCGTCTCCCATGGTTGCACCATAGTTCATCCGTATTAGTCTGTCGTCCCACGATAATATCGTAACACGACATTTTTTTGGAACTAGTTTCTGGGCCCGGCCTTTGTTGTTAGTCCTTCTGGGAGGTCGGCTATGGGCGGAGCGGGTTTTAGTCGGCGAAATCTTCTGTCGGCCGGATTGGCTTTGGGTTCTGCGACCGCGACGGCGCCTCTCGTCCAAGCCCGGAGTATCACCGGTCAGGTTCCATGGGAACCAGGAGAGGCTGCTGCTCCCCCAGCCGCGACCTCGACCGTCCCGCCAGCGCTATTTTTCACTGCCGAGGAGCGAACTTTCGTCGATGCTGCCGTGTCGCGTCTGATCCCGAAGGATGAATTGGGTCCAGGAGCCCTTGAGGCAGGCGTCACCACGTTCCTGGATCGTCAATTGGCGGGATCCTACGGCCAAGCCGCCACGTGGTACATGCAAGGCCCTTGGCACGACGGCACTCCATCGCAAGGCAATCAAAGCCGCCTGACTCCCGCTCAAACTTATCGAAACGCCATCAAAGCTATCGATGATCATTGTCGCGCGACATTTGACAACAAAGTTTTTTCGCAGCTTGCGGCCGACGATCAGGACAAATTGCTGGCTCAGCTCGAGAACGGCAAGATTGACTTGAAGGGCGTCGATGCAAAAGCATTTTTTGAAGCGTTTTTGCAGAACACGATGGAGGGTTTTCTGTCGGATCCCATTTACGGCGGAAATAGAGACATGGCGGGCTGGAGACTGCTTGGCTTCCCCGGCGCCCGGTACGATTACCGCGAATTTGTATCCAAACATGGAGAGAAGCTCGGTCTAGCACCGGTCGGTCTGAAGATTTGAAAGTCGTTACCGCAGCAAAGGATGTCACCAATGCCTCGCAAGCTTCCTTCTGTCGATGTCGTCTTGGTTGGATTCGGATGGACCGCCGCGATGCTGGGGCAAGAACTGACTGACGCGGGTCTCAATGTATTAGCGCTTGAGCGAGGAACATGGCGAGACACGTCGACAGATTTTGCCGTCACTTTCGCTCAGGATGAGTTGCGTTATTACTATCGTCGCGAACTGTTCCAACAGCCTGCACAGGAAACTTTGACGTTTCGCAACAGCGCCGATCAAACGGCGCTCCCGATGCGTGAACTGGGCTCGTTTCTTCCGGCAAGCGGCGTCGGCGGTGCTGGAATTCATTGGAATGGACAGTACTGGCGGTTTCTGCCGAGCGACTTCATGGCGCGCACGCACAATGCTGAACGTTACGGATCGGCTGCGATACCTGACAGCATGAGCATTCAGGACTGGGGCGTTTCCTACGAGGACCTGGAGCCCTATTACGACAAATTCGAATACCTCTGCGGCATCAGCGGAAAAGCCGGAAATATTAAAGGCGCGATCCAGGAGGGCGGCAACCCATTCGAAGGCGCCCGCGCCCGGGACTATCCAAACCCGCCGATGCAGATGACATACGGTCCCACTCTTTTTGCCAACGCGGCGCGGGACCTAGGCCATAAGCCGTTTGCTTGCGCTTCGGCAAACATGTCGCGAACCTACACCAATCCGCTGGGCGTTACGCTCGGGCAATGCAGCTATTGTGGGTTTTGCGAAAAATTTGCTTGCGGCAACTACTCCAAGGCGAGCCCGCAGACCACGATTTTACCCGTCTTGATGCGCAAGTCTAACTTCGAGCTTCGCACGGGCGCGGAAGTGGTTCGGATCAATCAGGACAAAGATAAGAAGCGCGCGACTGGCGTCGTCTATGTCACCGACCAGGGCGAGGAAGTCGAGCAACCCGCCGAGATCGTTATTCTATGCGCATTCATTCTCCATAATGTTCATTTGCTGCTGACTTCCGGCATCGGCACGTCGTACGATCCGCAGACACGAAGCGGGGTGATCGGCAAGAATTACGCTTATCAGATCGTGTCGAGCGTTGACGTTTTCTTTGATGACAAGATTATCAATCCGTTTGTCGGCGCCGGGGCCTTGGGCATGGCGATCGACGAATTCAACGGAGACAACTTCGATCACGCCAACCTCGGTTTTATCGGTGGCGGCTACATAGCGCAATGGAACACAAACGGACGCCCGATCGAGACCCATCCCGTGCCGAAAGACACGCCAAAATGGGGCGGCAAATTCAAGAGTGCCATCGCGAAGAATTATATGACATCGGCCACCATCGCGACGCACGGCTCGGTCATGTCTCACTATTCCAACCACCTTGATCTCGATCCGACTTACCGAGATGTCTATGGTCGGCCGCTAATGCGGATGACGTTCGATTACACCGATAACGAACACAAGATGTCGGACTATTTGACCGAGCGCGCTGCCGAAATCGCGAAAGCGATGAAGCCGCGAGAATTTCACGTCAAAAAACGCGAAGGGCATTATTCCATTGTCCCCTATCAGACGACGCACAACACCGGCGGCGCCATCATGGGCACCAATCCTCAATCGAGCGCCATCAACCGTTACCTACAAAGTTGGGACTTACACAATCTGTTTGTGATGGGCGCGACGGCGTTCCCGCAAAACCCTGGCTATAACCCCACCGGTACGATCGGCGCCCTGACTTATTGGGCTGCTGATGCAATCAAGACTCAGTACCTCAAGAACCCCGGAGCCCTGGTTCAGGCTTGAGGAGATATTAATGCGCATTCCTTGGCGAACAGGCCTACCCCCAACGTTAGTCTTCGTGGTGGCTACAATCGTAGGGCAGCCTTCGCGCGGCGGTGAGCAATCATTCGCTCAAGTCAGATATGGCAAAGCGCTTGTCGATGCGGGCGACTGTGTCGCGTGCCACACGAACGAAAATGGAAGGCCGTTTGCAGGGGGACGGCCTATCGTCACGCCTTTCGGCACCATCTATTCCCCAAACCTGACGCCCGATCGCGAAACAGGCATCGGCGGGTGGAGCGACGAAGGTTTCTACACTGCCATGCATACAGGCGTCGCGCCCGACGGTTCGCGCCTGTATCCCGCATTTCCTTATCCCTACTTTTCGAGAATCAGTCACAGCGACGTTCTTGCAATTCGCGCCTATCTGAACACGCTCGAGCCCGTCCGGAGCGCTCCTTCTGCGAACCAACTATGGTGGCCGCTGAACTACCGCGTGTTCATGCGAGGTTGGGACCTGCTCTTCTTTAAACCAAGCGACGCGCCGGTCCGCGCCGACAAAAGTGAAGACTGGAACCGCGGCGCCTATCTCGTCGAGGGTCTGGGCCATTGCGGTGCTTGCCATACGCCGAAAAATTTCCTTGGCGCTGATAAAACCGATGAAGCACTAAAAGGCGGCAAGATTCAAAACTGGTTCGCGCCGAATATCACGAATGGAACATACAACGGACTCGGTACCTGGAGCGTTGAAGAAACTGCCGAATATCTGAAGACTGGGCGCAATGCCCATAGTGGCGCCGGTGGCTTGATGTCCGAGGTGGTGCGCGACTCGACATCCAAGATGACAGACGGCGACCTTCATGCCATGGCGGTTTATCTGAAAAACTCGGGCCCGGCGTCACAAGCGTCACAGACGGTTGCCGACCAGTCGAGCAACGGTCTGGGGAAGACGATTTATCTTTCCAGCTGCTCGGCTTGTCACGGATCCAGCGGAAGTGGTCAGTCGCACATGTTTCCACCCTTGGCAAAGAATGCCAATGTCCAATCGACGGATCCATCGACGATTATCCGAGTCGTTCTGCAGGGCGTGAGAACGGCGACGACGGATCGTCGACCGACGCCCTCAGCGATGCCCGCTTACGATTGGAAGCTCGGCGACGAGGAAATAGCTGCTGTCGTTTCTTTCGTCCGCAATTCGTGGGGAAACGCAGCGTCTACCGTGACGGCAAGCGACGTTAAAGACCTGCGTCAGACACTCCACGCCTCGACGCCGTAGCCGGAGACGCTCAAGGTGAGCAGATATGACGCAGACTATTTGTGCCATCCAGCATTGGTCAGCATTCGAGCGATATATCGGAAGCATGCATAGCCCGGCGGGAACCTCTTACGATGGCGCAAATATTCGGTCCTCGCGCGAACGTGGTCGCCAGACTCGTTCTGGCGATGGTTGCGGCGTTCCCGGTGCTCTTCGTGGGAGTGGGGTATTCACTGATGAGCTCGCCTTACGTCACCGGCCAAAGCATCACCCATGAGCAACCCGTGCCATTCAGCCATGCTCACCACGTTGGCGGTCTCGGCCTCGATTGCCGCTACTGCCATGACTCCGTCGAAAAAGCCCGGTTCGCCGGCCTACCTCCGACCGAGACATGCATGACGTGTCATTCGCAAATCTGGACGAACGCCATGATGCTCGCGCCCGTTCGACGCAGTTTGGCAAGCAACGAGCCGATTCATTGGCAGCGTGTTCACGTATTGCCGGATTATGTCTATTTCGACCACAGCATTCACATTGCGAAAGGCGTTGGATGCTCAACGTGTCATGGTCCGGTCGACCGCATGCCTTTGATGCGGCAATCCGCTCCGTTGACCATGGGATGGTGTCTTTCCTGCCACCGGAATCCGGAGAAATATTTGCGTCCAAAAGCATCCGTCTTCGACATGGCCTGGACCCCTCCGGATGACCAACTGGAGCAAGGGCGGAAGCTTTTGCGGGAATATCACATCAAGACCGAACACCTTACGGACTGTTCCAGATGCCACCGCTAGCCGACCAGCCTTCAAATGCATCACAGGCTGGCTCAGGCCAGTTGACGCGCAGGCGCGCTCTTCAATTGATGGCCGCGCAAATGGCTGCGACCGTGGGCGGTTGCAGTAAGCCCGTCGAAGAGATCGTCCCTTACGTGGTTCGGCCGGAGACAGTCATTCCGGGAGAGTTTTTGCGTTTTGCGACCGCGCTGCCACTCAGCGGCTATGCTCGGGGCGTTCATGCTATCTCTACTGACGGCCGCCCAATCAAGATTGAAGGCAATCCATTGCATCCCGCAAGCCTTGGGGCAACGGACGTATTTGCAGAAGCGGCTGTCTTGTCGCTATACGACCCCGACCGGTCGAGAACTACAATGCACCGGGGAAGTATCTCCTCCTGGCATATGCTGAATACGACCCTTATTGCCGAGAGACGCAAACTGGATGTGGAACAGGGCGCCGGCTTTGCCATCCTCACGGGGCGCATTACCTCTCCCACCCTGCTCCGACAAATCGACGAGCTGCTGGATCGCTACCCGCAGGCGGCCTGGTACGTTCATGAGCCTATTGGCGAGGAAAATGAGCGGGAGGGTTCGAAGCTTGCGTTTGGACGTCCCCTTCATCAAAGGCTCTATCTCGACCGAGCCTTAACAATTCTTTCGCTCGATGCGGACTTGTTAGGACCAGGTCCAAACCAAATTCGGCATGCACGCGACTGGGTGAAGAATTGTAAGCCTGGCGAAACTCAAGCATTTTCGCGTCTCTACGTCGCCGAGCATGTGCTAACGAACACAGGTGCGAAATCGGATCACCGTATCGCCTTACATCCCCGAACGATTGCGAACGTGGCGATTGCAATCGGCAATGCTCTTGGCGCCGGTTTTTCACCCCCGCAGCTTGACGCCGAGACCGATCACTTCGTCAAGGCTGCCGCAACCCAACTGATCGCGTCGCGTGGTCGTGCGCTGGTCACCGCAGGTCCGACGCTGCCGGCAGACATCCATTGCCTGGTGCATTGGATTAATCACAAGCTGCAAGCGCCCGTTGATTTTGTCGCGCCGCTCGACGCACCGGAAGGACGATCCGCACGAAGCTTGAAGGAATTTTCAGATGACGTGAAGGCCGAAAGGATCAAAGCGCTCGTCATTATTTCTTCCAATCCAGCCTACGATGCTCCAGCGCAGCTTGACCTTGAGCCGCGGCTGAAAAACATACCCTTCAGCCTTCACCTCGGAAGCCACATGGATGAGACTGGAGTCTTGTGTCAGTGGCACGTTCCGCAGTGTCACCCACTCGAAAGCTGGTCCGATATTCGCGCGACAGATGGCACGGCTTCTATCGTCCAGCCTCTCATCGCTCCCCTTCATGCCAGCTATTCGGCTCACGATCTTTTTGAACAATTCCTGGGCCGACGCGACCGCGTGGGGTTCGACGCCATTCTAGATACCTGGAGGCCGGTTGCAGGAGCCGACTTCGAAAGCTGGTGGCGTCAGTCGCTTCACGACGGGCTCATTGCCAACACAAGACCGCCTGCGGTTGACGATTTAGCTCCCGCGCTTCCGCAACTCAAGCCGGCTGCGTCACCCGAGCGTGTTTCGTTGGTATTGCGACCAGACCCAAGCGTATGGGACGGAAGTCTTGCCAACAACCCCTGGCTTCAAGAATGTCCCAAACCATTGACCAATCAGGTCTGGGGGCATGCGCTTTCTATCGCACCTGACGACGCCGCGCGGCTTCATATTCGCGCTGGGGACGTCGTTAAAATCACTTTCCATGGAGAATCGATTTCGGGGGTCGTTCGGATCGACTCGACCACCGCGCGCGGTGTTGCCGCACTAACGGTTGGCTACGGCCGCCGCAATGCCGGAGCCATTGGCAACCACGTAGGTGCGAATGCATATCCGCTAAGAGGCGATACCGGAAACTGGGAGCTCGAAGACGTTATCATCAGTTCAACGGGCGAGACGCGCGAACTTTTAAATCCTCAGCAACAAGTCCGGATCGATGGCGAAAGCGATCAACTTTATCAGCTTTTGATGCTGCCTGAACTTGCCAATCGCAATCAATCCAATTCCCAGGCGGACAACTTACCAAGCTTGCTACCGGCGCAACCAGCCGAACAGTACGCTTGGGGTATGGTTATCGATACGGCGGCCTGCATCGGCTGCAACGCATGTGTTGTCGCATGCCAAGCCGAAAACAATGTGCCCGTCGTCGGTCCTGAAGAAATCGCGCGGGGTAGGGATATGCATTGGCTACGCGTCGATACCTATATCCGCGAGGGCAAAGAAAGCACTGGTGCGGGCTTTCAACCGGTCCCCTGCATGCATTGTGAGCATGCTCCCTGTGAACCGGTATGTCCGGTGGCGGCATCCGTTCATGACGGGGAAGGACTCAACGTTCAAGTCTATAACAGGTGCGTTGGGACTCGTTTTTGCGAGGCGAACTGTCCTTACAAGGTTCGGCGCTTCAACTTCTTTGGCTATGCCGACGGGCAAGAATACGCGAACCTTGGCACTGCGACCATTCGCGCACAACACAACCCCGATGTATCGACGCGGCAACGCGGCGTCATGGAAAAATGCACTTATTGCGTTCAACGCATCAGCCGCGCGCGGCGCGCCGCCGAAAAAGACGATCGTGAAATCGCTGATGGTGGCGTCGTCACCGCCTGTCAGGCCGCTTGTCCAACTCAGGCAATTCACTTCGGCAATCTTGCAAACGCCAACTCGCGCGTAACGGTCCAGAAAGCGGATCCCCGCAATTACGCCTTGCTCGGACATTTGGGCACACGACCTCGCACGACCTACCTTGCGGACATTCGTAATCCCGATACCAAGTCGAAAGACGGTGGCACATGAACAATGCCATCGCGCATGCAAACACCACCCAAGATCATCCGTGGCTTGCGACCGACCGTGCGAGCTATGGGGCAGTAACGGCGGCGATCACTGATCCGATTTTAAAGGCACCGGCGGGCTTGCGCTGGTGGATCGCATTCGCCATAGCCGGCTTTTTTGTCGCAGCAACCGTGGTGGCAATTGGAGCGCTGTTTACTGAAGGCGTAGGTATATGGGGCGTGAACACCACGATTGTCTGGGGTTATGCGATCGCGAGCTACGTGTGGTGGATTGCCATCGGCAGCGGTGGAACCCTGATATCGTCAATGCTTCTCCTGACCCGTCAGCGATGGCGAGCCGCCACCAATCGTTTTGCGGAAACGATGACAATCTTTGCCGTTTCGATTTCCGGCTTGTTCCCGATTCTACACCTTGGCCGTCCGCAGTATTTTTACTGGTTGGCCCCCTATCCCAATACGATGTTTTTATGGCCCCAATGGCGCAGTGCACTGGTGTGGGATTTCTGGGCCATCCTGAGCTATCTGATCTTTTCGTTCATTTTCTTTTATATCGGCCTTCTGCCTGATCTTGCGACCATGCGCGATCGATCCTGGACGCGCGGGCGTCGCGTCCTGTACGGCATCATGGCGATCGGCTGGCGCGGTTCAGCACGGCATTGGCGAATCTACGAAACATTTCACAAAACCATGGCGGCGCTTGCCGTGCCGCTGGTCGTCTCCGTCCATTCCATCGTAGGACTTGATTTCGCGGCAAGCCTCATGCCGGGATGGCAAGAGACGATTTTTCCCCCTTATTTCGTGGTCGGCGCCCTTTATTCCGGGTTTGCCATGGTTGCGCTGCTCAGCGCGCTGGTTCGATGGGGGCTCAGGCTCGAGACGTTGATTACCGTCAATCACTTCGACGCCATGGCCAAGATCTTGCTGATGGCGTCGATTGTCATGACACTCTCCTACGCCAGCGAGTGGTTTACTGCCTGGTATGCGGGCTCAGATGCCGACCGCCGGTTGATCGCCTATTTCTTCACCGGAACATACGCGCCACTTTACGCGCTCCTGCTGCTTTTTAACTGCGTGATACCGCAAGCACTCTGGTTTCGAACCGTAAGGCGCCGGATCGCAGCGGTCGTGTTGATTTGCGTTCTCATTGATGTTGGAATGTGGCTCGAACGCATTTTAATCATCTGGAACACGTTATCGCACGACTACGCTCAGTCGATGTGGCGGCACTTTTTCCCAACGCTTTCTGATTGGGTCTTGCTTCTGGGGCCTGCAGGGCTCTTTGCGTTTCTCTTTCTTCTCTATGTTCGTCTCTTTCCTGCTGTCTCAATATATGAAATTCGCAAGCTCTGCCGGGACGAGGGCGTTGCATGAGCAGGAATTTTGCCGCCGAATTCGAGACTGAAAAAGGCTTGGTGTCGGCCGCAAGGAAACTTCACCATGAGGGCTACGTATTACTGGACGCTTTTACTCCAGTTTGGGTCGAGCAGCTTGACGAAATTCTTTCGCTCCGAACCTCTCTCATTCGCCCCATCATGTTAGTGACAGGCTTGGCGACGGCGTGCCTGGCTTTCGGCGTTCAATGGTACAGCTCCGTAATATCCTATCCTCTCAACTTAGGTGGCCGTCCCCTGAACAGCTGGCCGGTTTTTCTGCTCGTTCCATTCGAGGTCGGGGTGCTCGCTGCGGTCCTCGCCGGCCTCATCGTCTTCTTGCTTCGATGCGGCTTGCCCGCGTTGCATGATCCGATTTTCGATATTGTTGGCTTCGAACGAGCAAGCCAAGACCGGTTTTTCCTCCTGGTTGGAAGCAAGAGCAGTCAGGGCTCAGAGCAGGAGTTGCGCGATGCCTTGCGAGACGCGATGGCACTTCGCGTACTCGAGGTGTGGCCGCGATGAGAGCCGCGATCGTCATACTCACGTTGCTTCTCACGGGGTGTGACCAGCAATCCATGGTGCAACAGAACCGATATCGTCCCTACCAGGCGTCAACGCTGTGGCGGAACGGAACTGAGGCCCAGCCGCTTCCCGCCAGCGTGGTCGCCCAGGGTGACCTCGCTCGCGATGCTGCACTCAAGCAACCGCCAAAGATGTCCACTGCTCTGATCGATCACGGACGAGAGCGCTTCAATATATATTGCTCGCCTTGCCATGGTCTGAGCGGCGCAGGTGATGGGATGATTGTACAGCGCGGATTTCCAGCACCGCCTTCTTATCACATAGATCGGCTACGGCAGGCTCCGGCGCAGCACTTCATGGACGTCATGACCAAGGGCTTTGGCGTGATGTATCCCTATGGGGCGCGCCTCGAACCGAGCGACCGCTGGGCAATCGTTGCCTATATCCGTGCGCTTCAAACGTCCGAACATAGTCAGCTGACTGACGTTCCGGATGCTCGGGAGAAGCTGCCATGAGCGGAAACAGGATCATGCGGCCCGGCACGTGGACCACGCGATTGTCTGTCTCGATCATCTGCCTCGCGTGCATTGGTTTGCTGCTTGCGGGATCATCCATCTCCGCCCGACCCGTATTGCAGGGCTGGCTTGTCGGGTTTGTGATGTTCAGCGGAATCTGCATCGGCAGTTTGGTATTGCTGCTCATCGGCGAATTGACAGGCGGGACTTGGGTTGAACAGTTGCGGCCCGTCCTTCTTCCGTGCGCCGTCTGCTTACCTATTGCAACGATCGCGTTCCTACCGGTGGCGTGCAGCTTGCCAACGGAATATCAATGGGCCGGAGGTGCGCTGAGCCTTCGGCCCGAGCTTGTCCGGCTGTATCTAAACCAACCCTTTTTCATTGTTCGATCTTTCGTGGCGCTTATCGGCTGGTCGGTCTTAACCATTTTGCTTGTTCAGCGCCGCTGCAGCACGTTGATGACCGCGGTCGGGCTGGCATTTTACGGCGTCGCCATCAGCTTGATCGCAATCGATTGGGTGTTGACCATAGAAGTTGGCTTCGGATCCTCCGCATTTGCTGCGGGATTCGCCATTCAGCAGATGCTCTCTGCCCTCGCGTTCGCAGCTGTGATCGCGCCGGAACAACGAACTCAGACTAATGGCGATCTCGGCAGTCTTCTCCTCGCAACGCTCCTTGGCACAGTCTATCTTGATCTCATGTCATTTATTGTGAGCTGGTACGGCGATTTACCCGACAAAGCAACGTGGTATTTGCGGCGTACACAAGATGGGTGGGAGTGGGTGATTGTTGCCGCGGTTATCATCGGCGTGCTTATCCCTCTTGCTGTTCTTATCAACACTCGACTTCGCGCTAGTTCCGTCGCGCTTCGTTGCGCCGGCAGCCTCATCCTTGCCGGCGTAATGCTTCATGTTCTGTGGCTGATGGCTCCGACTTTCGAGAAAGGATCCGCCTTGATTGCGGCGATCGCATTTCTCGGTCTTATCAGTCTGGCAGGCGCAGCAGGAAAGCCAATTGCGTTTCGGCTGACGAGACAATCTCATGGCTGATCACGATCATGCAACTAATCGGGAACTAGAGCCGCCTTCTGTCGCGCTAAAGCCAGTGATGATTGCTGCTGTCGGCTTCGTGATCCTTGTCGGATTTTCAATCGTGGCCGCGAGGGTTTTTTATGACTGGAATATACATTCGCCTCTTACAGCGCCTCCGAAGGTCTTTCCGGCGCCGCAGCTTCAAACTGACGATGCGGCTGATCTCAAGACCTTCATGAGCCGTCAACGCTCACAACTCGACGCATACGGGTGGGTGGATCGTGATCATGGCGTCATTCGGATTCCCATCGATCGTGGCATGGAGATGGTCGCAGCCAGGGGTAGTGCCGGCTTCGGACCGGTCGGACAGACTGCCAGCTCCCCTTCAGTGAAACCCACACAGCCATGATGAATCGCGCCGCCATATTTGCAGTTCTTTGCATTTTGCCTGCGATGGTGCGCGCTAGCCTGGCGCCGGACGAATTGGCGCGGGTTGACCTGTCGCCTCCCTTGCACGCTGCTGTTCCGTTTGACTTGGTTCTTCGCGACCTCAACGATCAGACAGTCACTTTTGAAGGGGCTCAGCAGCACAAACCAACGGTCTTGTTGTTTGTTGATTTTAATTGCCGCACCATTTGCCGCCCCGCCCTTGCCATTGCATCCAGCGCGCTGGATGAGAGTGGTCTTCGTCCAAATCTCGACTTTCGGTTCCTCGTCGTTGGACTTGCCGCTAACGCGAACGCCGCGGACGCAAGGGCGATGACCGCCCCACTGATCAGCAAGGGAATGACTGCGGCGACCAGTGTACTGCGAGGCGACGCCGATGTTCTCGATCGTCTGACGGCGTCTGTCGGCTACAACTATAGGTTTGACACTGACGCTGATCAGTTCGCGCATCCGGCCGGCGTGATCGTGCTGAGAGGTAATGGAGAAGTCTCACACGCGCTTTCCAGCCTGGCGCTGAATCGGGATGATCTCCGCTTGGCCCTGCTCGAGGCCGGTGACGGGCGCAGCCACGGATTGCTGCAACGCGTTGCGTTGATGTGTTACGGATTCGATCCCGTGCACGGAGTCTATAGCTTGCGCGTCTTGCGCCTGCTCAAACTGGGCGGCGTTTTGACCGTTTTAATGCTCGCGGCCGGCATCTTCTTGTTTGAGCGACGGGCTGCCAGGGTCGCTCCCCGCGGCGGGAGCTCCTGATCATGCTCTCTTTCCTGATGCCGGAGGCCGCATCGAGCCAAGCCATCGATACCGACAAGATCTACTATCTTCTTCTCGGATTATCGGCGGCCATCATCCTTCTCGTCTTGGCTCTCGTGATCGGCTTTTCGATCCGGTTTCGGCGTGGATCCTCGGCCCCCCGTGGGGAGCTGCCTGCTTTTTTTAGCCGTGAGTTCGAGGTCGGCTGGACCTCGGCAACCGTCATTCTAGCGTTGTTTCTGTTCTGGTTTGCCGCATCCAGTCAACTTTCCATTCTGGTTGCGCCAAAGGATGCGCTTGAAATTCATGTCGTCGCCAAACAGTGGATGTGGAAGACACAGCATGGCAATGGCGTCAGCGAAATCAACGAACTTCATGTGCCAATCAACACGCCCATTCGGCTGATCATGGCTTCCCAAGACGTCATTCATTCGTTCTTCGTGCCGGCATTTCGGCTGAAGCGAGACGTTGTCCCTGGGCGCTCCAACGAGACATGGTTCAATGCCACTAAAGTCGGCATGTATCATCTGTTTTGTGCCGAATATTGCGGCACCGATCATTCCCGCATGCTCGGTCGTATCGTTGTCATGTCGAAAGAAGACTTCGGACGATGGCTGTCGGCGCAACCTCGCGGAGATGCTCTAGCAGAGCAAGGAGCCAAAATATTCCGAGCCCAGGGCTGTTCCGGTTGTCACGTAAATTCGAGCGCGGTGCATGCTCCCGATTTGAGAGGCATCTACGGTCAGACCGTGCAACTTGCGGGTGGAAAGACCGTAACCGCGGACGAGGACTATCTGCGCGACTCAATTCTGATGCCAAAACGCGACATTGTCGCTGGCTACGATCCGATCATGCCGAGCTATCAGGGGATCCTGAGTGACGCCGAGCTGGATAGCTTAACCGCTTACATTCGTTCCCTCACGACGGGAGACCAGCCATGACCGATATTCCGTTGAATGGCGACCTCCCCCTTGAGCTCGAGCCGAGTTATCTCAATGCCGAGCACGGCATAACGTCCTGGCTGACCACCACGGACCATAAGAGGATTGCGATCCTCTACGCTTTGTCTATCACCTTCTTTTTCTTTCTCGGCGGCATCGCTATCACGATCGTCCGCATCGAGCTGTTCACGCCTAACGCTGATGTCGTATCTGCCGACACCTACAACAAGCTGTTCACGTTCCACGGCGTCATTATGGTCTGGTTCTTCCTGGTACCATCCATCCCGACGACGCTGGGCAATTTTCTCCTGCCTTTGATGATCGGCGCGCGTGACGTTGCTTTCCCGAAACTCAATCTGTTCAGCTGGTACCTCAATATAACTGGCGGCCTTTGCACCCTTTATGCGTTGATAGCGGGCGGCGTCGATACGGGTTGGACTTTCTATACTCCCTTCTCCACCATGTTTTCGAACACCCACGTCGTAGCGGCGGCGATGGGAGTTTTTGTAGCGGGCTTTTCGTCAATCGCCGCCGGCGTCAATTTCATCGCCACAATTCACATGTTGCGCGCGCCGGGCATGACCTGGTTCCGGCTGCCGCTGTTCGTTTGGGCAATCTATGCGACAAGTCTGGTGATGGTGCTGGCAACGCCCGTGCTGGCGGTGACGCTGCTGCTCGTCATTGCCGAGCGCTGGCTAGGTTTGCCGATCTTCAACCCCGCCCTTGGCGGCGACCCGGTCCTGTTTCAACACTTGTTCTGGTTTTACAGCCACCCAGCCGTTTACATCATGGTCTTGCCGGCGATGGGCGTGGTTTCTGAAGTAATCACGTGCTTCGCGCGGCGGCGCGTCTTCGGATATGACTTTATGGTCTATGCAATGGTGGGCATTGCGGTGATCGGATTCTTCGTCTGGGGCCACCACATGTTCGTCGCCGGCCTGTCACCCTATGCCAGCATCATCTTTTCCTTTCTCTCTTTTATTGTGGCAGTGCCCTCCGCAATCAAGGTCTTCAACTGGACGGCCACGCTTTATCGTGGACAAATCGGCTTCGAGGCACCGATGCTTTACGCACTCGGATTTCTCGGACTTTTCACGATCGGAGGTCTGACAGGATTATTTCTCGCGTCCATTCCCGTCGACGTCCACGTTACGGACACTTACTTTGTTGTGGCGCACTTCCACTACATAATGGTCGGCGGCTCGGTATCGGCCTACTTCGCCGGGCTGCATTATTGGTGGCCGAAGATTACCGGTAAACTTTACCCCGAAACCTGGGCGCGCTTTGCGGCGATCCTGATGTTTTTTGGTTTCAACTTCACGTTCTTTCCGCAATTCATCGCCGGATATCTTGGTATGCCGCGGCGATACCACGTCTACCCGCCGGAATTTCAGGTCTACAACGTGATGTCCTCGACGGGGGCGGTTGTTCTTGCCGCAGCCTATGTGCTGCCGCTGGGATACTTTTTGTGGTCTTTGATCTGGGGCGCCCACGCCGGAAATAACCCCTGGAATGCAACTGGCCTTGAATGGAGAACCATCTCGCCTCCGCCTCGGGAGAATTTCTTCAACACACCGGTGGTGACACGCGCGCCCTACGATTACCATCCGGCAAGCGAAGCGCCGCATTCTGCAAGCTCAATTGCCGCTCCGCAGGATTATTCCGCATGAGTGTGGCGGTCCTGAAAGATCCGTGGCGAAAGCTTTCTCGTCAAAGAGAGGCAGCCACTTTTGGCATCTGGGTTTTTCTTGCCAGCGAAGCGCTCTTCTTTGGATCTTTGCTTCTTGTTTATACGGTATCCCGGATTTCTCATCCACAGGATTTCCTGCTTGCCGGTCGCGAGACGGATATCTGGTATGGAACCATCAATACGGCTGTGCTGATGACGAGTAGCTTGACGATGGCGGTCGCTGCTCAGGCGGCCGACATCGATCTGCGCAAACTGACTCTTTGGTGTCTTGCCGCGACGATCGCGCTTGGGCTTCTGTTCCTGGTGCTGAAAGGGCTGGAGTATAAGGAAGATTTCGATAAGCACCTGTGGCCGTCAGCGGATTTCGCGTTGAAAGAGCCGGGCGCCCGTATTTTCTTCGCTCTGTATTGGACATTGACGGGAGTTCACGCCATCCATCTCACGATCGGACTATTCCTGATCGGGCGCTTGGTCATCTTCGGCGGATTTCGGTGGGTGCGATTGAAGCGCAATCCCCAAGTCGAGGTCACCGCGCTGTATTGGCACCTGGTCGACGTCATCTGGATTCTTCTCTATCCGCTGATCTATCTTATGGGCCGCTCATGAGAGATGAAATATCCGCGATCTGGCGCCGCAACCTTCTGGTTTGGTTTGCGCTGACATGCCTGCTGCTGATCACGCTGGGCGCAGCCTATCTACCGCTTGGCGCTGGCAATCTCGTCGTCGGTCTAGCAATCGCGATTATCAAGGCGGCCCTGGTCGTGATGCTTTTCATGGAGCTATTTCGTGCAAAGGCTCTCATCCGCCTGGCAGCAGGGGCTGGGCTATTCTGGCTCCTGTTTTTGTTTGCATTGACCCTGAGCGACGTACTGGCGCGCCTTCATGGAGGTTGACGACGCTCCGGAACGAAGACCTAGCGCGAAAGTTGATCCCAGAGCTCAGCATTCCCGATGCCGTATGATTAGAGCGCGTTGCGGTTTGATGGGTCGATTAAGCGAGGACACAAATGGCCCAGTCAGGTTCACCCGTGGCAGTCATCACCGGAGCCTCGGCCGGCGTTGGAAGAGCGACCGCCTCTGCTTTCGCAAAAAAAGGCTACGACGTGGTGCTGATCGCGCGGGGCGAGCAAGGGCTTAATGGCGCTCGCCAAGAGGTCGAGGCCCTCGGCGCGCGCGGGATGGTTATTCCACTCGATGTCGCATCTGCAGACGCGGTCTTCGCCGCTGCGGATCGGGTGATGGCCGAATGGGGTCGCATTGACGTTTGGGTCAATGTCGCGATGGTCACAATCTTTGCTCCCGTCAAGGAGATTGAGCCCGCAGAGTTTCGTCGTGTCACGGAGGTTACGTATTTAGGCCAAGTCCACGGCACGTTGGCGGCGTTGCGGCATATGAAGTCGGGCACTATCGTGCAGGTTGGTTCGGCCTTGAGCTATAGAGCAATCCCGTTGCAGTCTGCATACTGTGGAGCAAAGTTCGCAATCCGCGGGTTCACGGATGCGTTACGCAGCGAATTGATCCATGACCGAAGCGCCGTTCGTTTGACGATGGTACAGTTGCCCGCCGTTAACACACCGCAATTTGATTGGGCTCGTAGCCGGCTTCCGCGACGCCTTCGTCCTGTGCCGCCGATTTTCCAGCCCGAAGCGATTGGTCGCGAGATCGTGCGTGCGGCCGAACAAGCTCCCCGCGAGGTGTGGATTGGGCGCTCCGCACTAAAGGCCATTATCGGAACCATGTTGTTGCCACGGTTGGGCGACGAAATACTGGCGCACGAAGGATATTCTGGCCAGATGAGTGATGAGCCGGCCACGGCGCGCGCCGATAATTTGTTCGAGCCAGTTGAGATAGACGCAGGTGCTAGAGGTCGTTTCGACAATCAGTCCTCAAACGACGTGATTTCTTTCAACCCAATGTGGATCAGAGTTGCCGCGGCTTGCGCGTTGCTTGGCGCAATCGCAAGCACAGCATTGCTGAGCGCCAGACGGCGAGCCTGACATCGCTATTTTCTTTATCGTGTTGAAGACGTTGTCCGCCGACCCCAGACAATCGCGGTTATGCGGCGAATGCGATTGTCGACAGTAGCGCAATATTGGGATTGCGGGAATCCAGCCTGGTATGTTGAACGACGATCGGCACCGTCGATTCAATGACTGATGCGTAACTGGTGTCGCGTGGCACGGGAGCCGGGTCAGTAAGATCGTTAAATCTCAAATGCAGCGTCCGTCGTGCGCCTACTTTGACCCGATATGGACCAACGGGGTCGCGATCCGTGAAGAAGAGCGTGATTGAGACGTCAGCGTTCTCGTCGGAGGCATTGAGAATGCAGGCAGCTTCGTGGGAAATCAGCGCGTGATCGCTGCTAACGCTGTCGCCCGGGATATATCCCTCGGCGATAGCCCAAACTTTGTACCCCACCTGCGGCATAGTCATTGTTTCACTCCTGTCCGTGCGAAAAACGAACCTAGCGTCGTTCCTCAAGCGTCAAATGGAGCATAGATAAGGGGGCGACGTATTAGCAACGGGGCCTTCAAAGTAGAGTTCCGGTATCCTTTGTCGAACCCATCAAAGAACAGCTTAGACTTTAGATGGACCGCTTCGGCTGCCGTCCCGTATCGGCTGGCCCCTAATCGCAGATGTCCAACATTTAAGAACATTGGCAGCGACAGACGTGACCTTCGCTGCAACATTTCGCGCCAATCAACGTTGGCTTTGTGTGGCGGCATTGCCGTAACTGGCTCGCGTATTTGGACGGAAACAATGGCACAGAACGTAAGCGATTTCATTTGGCATCGGCTTTCAGAATGGGGATTGAAGCGCGTCTATGGCTATCCGGGCGATGGCGTTGGCAGTTTGGACGTGGCGCTGGAGAAGGCAAAGGACTTCATGGAATACGTCCAGGTCCGCCACGAGGAAATGGCGGCATTCATGGCATCCGCCCATGCGAAATTTACCGGCGAGGTCGGCCTTTGCTATGCGACGTCCGGACCGGGAGCGATCCATCTTCTCAACGGGCTCTACGACGCCAAGCTCGATCATGTGCCGGTGGTTGCGCTGGTCGGCCAACAGGCTCGCTCCGCGCTTGGGGCGAGCTATCAGCAGGAAGTGGATCTGCAAAATTTGTTCAAGGACGTCGCAAGTGAATTTGTCGGAATGGCCAGCGTCCCGGAGCAGGTTCGTCATCTGATCGACCGCGCGGTCCGGATCGCCCACACCAAACGAACAGTAACGTGCGTTATTTTGCCGAACGATCTGCAGCAACTTCCCTACGAAGACCCTCCGCTAGCGCACGGCGCAACGCATACTGGCGTCGGCTATGCCGGGCCCGCAAAATTGCCTGATGAAGCCCTGCTTCGCGCCGCTGCCGATGTGCTGAACAGCGGCAAGAAGGTGGCGATGTTAGTGGGCGCGGGAGCGCTCGATGCAACGGACGAGGTTATTGCGGTCGCGGAACGGCTTAAGGCGGGCGTTGCTAAAGCGCTGCTGGGAAAGGCCGTCCTTCCGGACGATCTTCCGTTCGTCACAGGTTCGATTGGCTTGCTCGGGACCAAACCGAGTTGGGACCTGATGAAGGGGTGCGACACCTTCTTCATGGTTGGTTCGTCCTTCCCTTACAGCGAATTTCTCCCCAAGCCCGGCGCGGCAAGAGGCGTGCAGGTCGACATTGACGGCACTCGGCTCAGCCTGCGCTACCCCATGGAGGTCAACATGGTCGGCGACAGCGCGACCACGTTGCGCGCACTCCTGCCGATGTTGAAACAACAAAACGACACAGCGTGGACCGATGAGATCGAAAGCAATCTCAAATCGTGGTGGGAGACGCTTAAAGACCGAGCCATGGATTCGGCAGAACCGCTTAATCCTCAACGCGTGTTCTACGAGCTGTCGCCTCGCCTGCCGGAGAACGCCATCATCACCGCGGACTCCGGATCGGTCGCGAACTGGTATGCGCGGGATCTCAAGATCCGGCGAGGCATGAAAGCATCTCTCTCCGGTGGGCTCGCTTCGCTGGGTGCGGGAACCCCCTACGCAGTGGCCGCCAAAATGGCGTTCCCGGATCGGACTGTCATCGCCTGCATGGGCGATGGCGCCATGCAGATGAATGGCCTCAATGTCATGATCACGATTTCGAAGTACTGGAAGAAATGGTCCAACCCGCGCTTGATTGTCCTCGTACTCAACAACCGCGACCTCAACCAAGTCACCTGGGAAGAGCGCATTTCGCTCGGCTCCGGCAAGACCGAATCGACCCAGAGCATTCCGGACTTTCCCTATCATCGTTATGCCGAGCTGATCGGTTTGAAAGGCATCTTTGTCGATCATCCCGACCAAGTGGGCGCAGCATGGGATGAAGCCCTGTCGGCCGATCGACCCGTGATTCTCGAAGCCTACACTGACCCGAATGTTCCGCCCTTGCCGCCGCATATCACACTGAAGGACGCAAAGAACTTCATGATGATGCTGCCCAAAGAGCCGGAGCTCGGGAGCGTGTTGAAAAACACCGCCAAGGAACTTCTGACCAGCATCGTTCCCGGCAAGGATTGACAATGAAGATCCAAACCCCGGTCGAACGGGTGCAAGCTCGTGCATTTAAAATCCCGACCGACAAGCCCGAAGCGGATGGCACGATTTCCTGGGATTCTACGACGCTCGTCCTCGTCGAAGTTTCGGGTGGGGGAATGGTCGGCCTCGGCTACACCTATTCCGGGTCCTCCATCGTTGAACTGATTAATGGCGAATTGACAAAAGCGATCGACGGCCTCGATGTCCTCGATCCGCAAGGTGCATGGCTTGCCATGCAGCACGGCGTCCGCAACCTCGGCCGTGAGGGCCTCGCCGCCACAGCGATTTCCGCTGTCGACGCGGCGCTGTACGATCTGAAGGCGCGGCTTCTCGACCTGCCGCTGGCGAAGCTATTGGGCAGTTACCGAGACAGCGTTCCAATTTACGGCAGCGGCGGCTTTACGAGTTATTCGGACGACGAACTGGAAAACCAGCTGGCAGGCTGGGTGTCGAACGATGGTTGCGCTTTCGTCAAGATGAAGGTCGGTTCGCATCCGGAAGATGATCCCCGACGTGTCGAACGGGCGAAGCTAGCGATCGGCAACGCTCAGCTCTTCGTTGACGCCAATGGTGCCTACGCCGTTCAGCAGGCGCTACGCCTCGCTGTGACTTTTGCTGAGCAAAAGATTGCCTGGTTTGAGGAGCCGGTATCTTCCGATGACCTCGAGGGGCTCGCGGCGATCCGGAAGCGGATTCCCGCGGGAATTGAGATCGCTGCGGGCGAATATGCCTACACCGTGGGTTATGTGCGCAGGATGCTGGAGGCGCACGCTGTGGATGTGCAGCAAGCCGACATGACGCGCTGCGGCGGAATAACCGCCTTCCTTCAGATCGCGGCTTTGTGTGAAGCCTTTCACGTCGATCTTTCGGGACATTGCGCTCCGGCACTGCATCTCCACGTCGCATGTGCCGCGCCGCCGTTGCGCCATCTTGAATGGTTTCACGATCACGTTCGTATCGAGCACATGCTGTTCGACGGCGCGCCGGTGCCCAGGAAGGGCCTGATCCAACCCGATCTGTCGCGGCCGGGAAATGGGCTTGTCTTCAAAGAACAGGACGCAGCACGCTATGCGGCATAGGGATGTTGTGAGACAAACGAGCGGAACGACCGCAACGCAAATTGCGCTCGGTTTGGCCACGATCGCGGCCGGATCCCTCCTACTCGACAGGCTGTCGGCTCTCGAACGGAGGCCGAAACGTCATGTCCGCGCAATTCCTTCGGTCGCGAACCGCCGGCCACGAGGGTCATCGGCCACAGTGATTGCCGCAAGGCGGCTCAATCGCTCGGCTGGCATGCTTGCACTATCTGTTTTGGCTGACAGCGCTATCGAGCATTATCGGGGGTCTTTCGAGAACAAGGCGATGTTTACGCCGTTGGTCGTATCGGCGCTCACGCTCGGCACAAGCATCCATGGCACCGCTGATCGGCGCGGAGCCGCCCACATCGTGCGCGACACAACCTACCTTGCGGCGGCGGCCACGGGCCTGATCGGCACCTGCTTTCACATCTACAATGTCACGAAGAAAAGCGGAGGCTTTAGCTGGCAGAATTTGTTCTATGGCGCGCCGATCGGTGCCCCCATGGCTATCCTTCTGTCCGGTTTGATCGGGTTCTGCTCCGAGCGCGTCCGTGAGACGCCGCGCGGCGCGACACCGACGATTTTTGACCTTCCGGCCGGCCGAGCCATGGCCGCGGTCGTAAGCGGCGGGCTGATTGGGACGGCGGGCGAAGCCGGGCTGCTCCATTTCCGCGGGGCTTTTCATAACCCATTGATGCTTCTGCCGGTGACGCTTCCTCCGTTGGGTGCGGCGCTCCTGGCGCGCGTCGCCGCGGCCGGTCCCGGCCGTAGGCACCCGTTCACCCGCTGGTGGATGTGGCTGCTCACGGCCATGGGCGTTGCTGGGGTTGGCTTTCATGCCTACGGCGTGTCCCGCAACATGGGCGGCTGGCGCAACTGGAGCCAGAACGTTCTGAACGGTCCTCCGCTTCCCGCACCGCCAAGCTTCGCAGGACTCGCTCTCGCGGGTTTGGCCGCATTGGGGTTAATGAGGGATCATCCCAATGCCTGATACGACACGCGGCGGCCGCTTCCCGGACTATGACGTGCTATCGAAGAGACAGGGCGTCTCTTGGAACGACAAGACGCGAGAGGTGATCGCGCAACGTCTCTCCATTGGACCTCAGCCGAAGTTTTTTACCGCGGACGAATTTTTGACGGTGCTTGCTTCAGCAGATCGCATTGTGCCCCAACCAAGGACGGGATCACGCATCCCCGTCGCCGCACTCGTCGATCATAAACTGCACCTCGCGCAGTCTGACGGCTATCGACCCGCTGGCACGCCACGGGATGGTGAAGCCTGGCGGCTCGGCATCAGGGCGCTTGACGTCGAGGCTGACGCCGCATTCGGTGCACGATTTCACAAACTGGCGGAAGCGGAACAGAATCTCCTGCTTGAACGCATGCAGAAGGGAGAGTTGCGACACTCCGCGTGGACCCCCCTGACCTCGGATACCTTCTTCAAGATGCGTTTGGCGAGAGATATCGTTCTCGCCTACTACGCCCATCCAACGGCGTGGAGCGAAATTGGCTGGGGCGGCCCCGCCAGTCCACGCGGGTACGTGCGGATGGACTATAACGAGCGCGACCCCTGGGAAGCTGCGGAAGTCAGGGGCGGAGACATCGAAACCGCGCGCAGGAAGAACCATCGTGTCAGATGATCCCTTTGCCGCGCCACGCGCCGCTGATGGCCGCGCGCCCGATGTTTTCCGTCCCGGTGCATGGGTGCCCATGCGGCAATATCGGCAAGACGAGATTGTCGATTTCGCCATCGTGGGGACTGGAGCCGGCGGCGGCACGCTGGCATGCCGCCTTGCCGAGCACGGCTTCTCCGTCGTTGCATTGGATGCGGGCCCCTATTTTCGCCCGCTTGAGGATTTCGCATCTGACGAGTCCGAACAAGCAAAGCTTTATTGGACCGATGACCGCATTGTCGATGGCGCTAATCCGCTGCAGATGGGCAGCAACAACAGCGGCAAAACCGTCGGCGGCTCCACCGTGCACTTCGCAATGGTCTCGCTCCGGTTTCGTCCCGAGTGGTTCAAATCGCGCAGCCTGCTGGGGTATGGCGCAGACTGGCCACTCGATTGGCGCGAAATGTGGAATTACTATAGCTACGTCGAGGACGCGCTGAAGATCGCCGGCCCGGTCAACTACCCTTGGGGTCCCCGCCGTCCGCGTTACCCCTACCGGGCGCATGAACTTAACGCCGCCGCCCGCGCCCTTGCCGATGGTTGCGAAACGCTAGGAATCAAATGGACGGAAACGCCGATCGCCACCCTTTCGGCACCACGCGGATTGGCGCATCCGTGCGTGTATCGCGGATTTTGCACGTCGGGCTGCGCGACCAATGCCAAGCAGAGTGCGCTCGTGACCTGGATTCCGCGCGCCATTGCTGCGGGCGCTGAAATTCGCGATCTCGCAATGGTCGGCCGGGTCGAGCTGGACAATGCCGGCTTGGCGACCGGCGTTCATTATCATCGCGAAGGCCGGTGGCACTTTCAACGGGCGCGCAACGTTGTTGTCGCAGGCTACGCCATTGAAACACCGAGATTGCTGTTGAACTCCGCGACCGACCGGTTTCCGGATGGACTCGCTAACAGCTCAGGTCTCGTCGGAAAAAACCTGATGGTGCAGTCAAACCAGGCCGTTTGGGGCACGATGGACAAGGAGGTGCGCGCCTATAAAGGGCCGCCATCCCTCGCCATCACCGAGCATTGGAACTACGAGGACGAGGGAAAGGATTTCTTCGGCGGCTATTGCTACATGAGCCAAGGGCCGCTGCCGCAACAGTGGGCCAATACCCTGATGAGCGCGCGCGGGCTGTGGGGATCTCACCTGATCAGCGAAATGGAAAACTACAATCACGTTGTTGGTCTGAAGATCGTCGGCGAGATGTTGCCGCAGGAATCCAATTGCGTGTCGCTTGCCAACGAAACCGATCAATATGGACTCCGGATCCCCCGCATCACCTATTCCTGGTGCGACAATGATCGTCGCTTGATCGATCATTCCCTCTCATTCATGACCCAAGCGCTCGAAGCGGTCGATGCAAAGGATATCTGGCGCGAGAACGACGATACCTGTCATTTAAATGGCACGGCGCGAATGGGGGACGATCCGCGCACAAGCGTCGTCGATGCCGATTGCCGAAGCTGGGACATTCGCAACATTTGGATCTGCGACGGGTCGGTCTTTCCCACCGTCGGCGGCGTCAATCCCTCCCTGACGATCCAAGCCATCGCCTGCCGGACGGCGGACCGAATCAAGGCAATGGCCGGTCGCGGCGAGCTTTAGCTGTAGATAGGCAATGTGGTGACGGATCAACGTCAGAAGGCGGTTCTTCTCTCAAGCCTGCTGGTCTTGGTCCCGTTATCTGTGGGACAATCTTAACGAAGGCTGGTGCCAACTGACGCGGCCTTATCCCCACAACCGAAAGACCACATAGCTGGCGCCGCACACTAGGGCCACGAGCCAGAGGACAGCACCCGGCCCCGCATAGGAACGGATTGGGAATTCCAGAACCTGTCCTCAAGAGCCGGTTCCTCTATCGGAACAGATGAGGCGTAAGTTTTCATGAGCATGCTGGCATTGACCTGGCCGCCTTCCCTCATCAGCCGATCTTTATTGGCTCAATCGATCCATGGGAACGGAGAGTGCAACCGAGAGGCCTTTCGCGCACCATTCGTGGGAGATTGTTCCTCCGAACTGCGCTTGGACACTCTGATTGGAGATTACGGTTCCAAAGCCCTCCGCTTTCGGCGGGCCACTGATTTGCGGGCCGTCACGTTCTTCCCATTTCAGGATCAGAGTCCGGTCAACGCATTCCCAGGCAATGGCGAGCTTTCCTTCACCTGACGATAACGCGCCGTATTTTGCGGCGTTGGTCGCAAGCTCATGCACGATTAAAGCGAAGGTCGTCACGGCTTGCGCGCTGAGCGGTGTGAAGGGTCCGTGCAAGCTAAGGCGCGCGGCGGGATCATCGCATACGGCCTGAACGTAGGGCGACAAAATCCTTCGCAACAATGTCTCAAGGTCCGAAGGATTGGCGCGCCCGGTCAAACCGGTAGAGCTCGGAAGAATCAAATCATGGGCGGCCGAAAGCGCATTGAGCCTTCCGCGAATGTTGCTTGCATATTCTGTGGGTGTCGTCGCCGAACGTGCGCTCAGTGTGATCATTCCCCCGGTGATCGCAAACAGGTTCTTGATGCGATGGTTCAGCTCGCGCACCAAAAGGCTTTGCTGTTCCCGAGCCACTTTTCGCTGCGTGATATCTTGCGCGACGCCGATTATCTGTTGCCGCGTTCCGTCTGCGCTTCGCATCAAAGACACATTGACGCCGACCCAGACTTCGGCGCCATCGGGGCGCAGGTAGCGTTTTTCGACGTAGAAGGGGACGCCATCAGCGACCAGCTTCTGCCGTAATGCGGCGTCGGATTCACGATCATCGGGATGCGTTATGTCGGGCACGCGCAGCTTTAAAAGCTCGTCCGCCGTGCGACCGGTAATTTCGCAAAACCGCCGATTGACGAGCAGGAATTGGCCATCCAGTTCGCATTGGACGACGCCAACTCCTGTCTGCTGGAAGATGGCGCCGAAGCGTTCCTCACTGGCGCGAAGCGCGTCCTCGGTGCGAACGCGGCTCGTGGTCTCGACAACGGTCACGAGAACGCCGGCCACACCGCTGGCGGCGCTTTCATCCGGGATCGGGCTGTAGCTGAGCGTGAAGCGGCCATCTTCCCAATCGGACGTACCCTGGCGCTGAACTTTGATGAGAAGGTCCTCGGCGAAAAACGCGCCGCTCGTGCCATTAAGAATGGCTTCATGCAACGGCCTCAGTTGAGGCTGGACCTCCGGCCAAGCTTCATGAAACGGAAGGCCGAAGGCTGTCGGGTGTTTATTGCCGAGGATCGAGCGGTAGCCATCGTTGTAGATCATCACGAATTGAGGGCCCCACCGCACACACATGGGGAAACCCGAGGCCAGCATGACTTGGACAATGAGCGTGAGGCTCGGCGGCCAATTCTCGGCGGCGCCCAAAATGGTTTTGGACCAGTCCTTAGTGCGAACCCGTTGCGCCATTTCCGGCGGGCCGAGAATTCGCGCTGCCGGATCTTGGGACATGGTCGTGTTCAAAGGCCCCTCAGACGTGAGCGCCAAGCGCCAAGCGCTGCCCAGAAATCGACCTTAACCCGTCGAACCCCTTAAAAGACAGGAACTTTTGCGTTCCGATTGACTCTTTCGTGGGTGCTGGCCGAAATGAGCCACTCTGAAAATCAAAACAGGCCGCTAATCAGGCCATGTGGACATATCCACGCCGACCGGCATGGTCAACCCGCAAGAGTTGCACCGCATTACGAGGGGCCCGCGCTCCATTCTGTTCGCGCTTTGAAGAATCGACATCTTGCGCTGTTCGAAACAATTTGGGCAAAGCCAATGAGGTGGTTTGGTGCCGCGTGCATCGGGCTTCAGAATTTGAACATTGCATTGCTCGATGATGGCGACGATGACAAGGAGGCCGCCAACTGAGGCGGCCTTATTGCATGAGACCAATCATGAGCTGGCTCACGGACCACGCCGTCAGCAAAAACAGGGCGCTGATGACAATGCGGTCCATCACTTCGGTGGTTGTAGGCCGGGGGAGTTGGCCCAGTCGTCTAGGTGAGACGCGGTGTCCGCTTGGCGTGCGCGCCTCAGCAGATCGTCCTTCTCCAAGCCTGGTGGGAGCATCAATGCCTTCTCTCGCAATTCCTGCGAGAACATGGCGAGACGTTCTTGTAGCGGTGTGTCCTGTTTGATGCGGCGGCGCTTCATGACACGGCCTCCTACTTACGGGTCCTATCCCGTAGGGTTTGAAGTTCCCATCCTAAAATGCCGACGTGCGGCGATCTGTTCCCTAGTAGACATAATTCAAATTAGGCCACTGCGATTTTTAAACTTGGCCACTCGCGATGGAAACAGGCGAGTACCCTTCTCGGATGAGAACCAAATAGGAACATTCGTTCTCGGAGGCAGTCAGGGATGGTCCAAGCCAACCCGCCCAACATCTATTGCCAATCTGCGCCGCCTCCTCGAGCGGACGCAGCCAAGCGCTCTGGGGGGGCCATCCGTGAAGCGCCGCGCGCCAAACGACGCTCCCCTAAGCCGCTCGGCGAACCCGAGGGCGGGTCATCGGCCTGCTTTGAGAGGACCTAACCTTGCTCTAACCGTTTCTAGGCTGTGTAAATTTTTTGAACTGATCAAAAAGTCCATCTTCGACGAGCTTTTGACGAACGGGGGCAGGCACCTTTTCGCCAAACATTGCGAAACCCGCGGCGACGCATGCATGCAAAAAGGTTTCGCTCGTAACGTTGTGTCGAATTGCGGCGATCTTTAATTCTTTAGCCGTCTCGATTGCTGGATGGAATGAGACGGTCTTGGTTCCCGCGCGATCGGGCCGACTTTCCTGCGATTTATGTGGACTTTTAACCCTTGGCACTGCGTGGCCCCCGATTGTCTGCCCAAGCACCCCTGGGCAATGGTGGCCCGCCTTTATTAACATTTCGAGTCGGCGATACTCTCTGTTGCGACGATTTCCGTCAGTGTTGTCAATTGGCCACGTGTAATTATAGGTGCAAAATTTCTCTATAACAACTTTAAACTGTCGCACGGAACATGCCGCAAGACACGCAATACAGATATGCGAAAAAGCGCCTGCTGTGAGTGTCTAATACGGGCAACAGTGGGAACTGTTGCCCGGGCTACCAGGCAACAAAGTGACCGTTCTATTAGTGTAAAATGGAGCATCACTATGTCAAAGCGTTACAGATCGAAGAGGAAGAACGTGGCTGGCCGTGCAGCCAAAACGAAGAGCGTTACCGTCTGCCGGCCGGTCAGCGAAGAGACCATCTCACTAGGAAACGAGGCTGGTATTTACGCGCAAGCAATCCTGACGGAGACCAGCGCGGGAGTTTTCACGCTGACTCCAATTTTTCTACGAGGAATATTTGGCGGACGTTTGCAGCCGTCCCCTTACGCTGGACGGCCCATCGCGATCGCCGAGCGCATAAGAGACCGCAGGGACGCATGTGCTGTTTTCAAGTCTTGGACCATGCCGCGCAAGTGTCAGTTGCCGCGGCTGACGTTTGCCAGAACATCGATCAGCAGAAAGCATCGGCCTAAATTGTGTTTGACTGCTTGCTCGATTGGCCTCGTGCCCGCCGATCGCCAACCTGATCGTCTGGCCCTCACAGTTCGGTGCGCGGCATCTACATCCCGGACCTGCATATCGACACGTTGAAGGTGAAAGCGAGGGATTTTCGCTTGGGAGCAGCGGCGAATGGAGCCCGCTCGGACGGTAAGTCCCGGACGAATTATTTTAACACACATTCGGCGAGACGTTTTACGGCTGCGCGTTCGCCCGGTCTTGCAAGGTCTGGCTGCGCTTCATGAGTTCGTCGAAGGTCTCAGCATCGCCCAACAGGAGACCGGCATCGACCATTTGCGTGTAGTCCTCCTCAAGCTCTTTGCGCAGCGACGCGTTTGGCACCAATTGGAGTTTACCGGATACGGCGGCGTGGTAGTCGATGACGTTTCCATCGCGATTTTTCTCGCGAAAGAATTTGCTCTTCCAATCGGCAACTTCCTTGGCGAGAGCCTTGTCGTCAAAAGCCGCTTGGGCAAAACCCGCATCATCGAGCCGCACCAGATCATGCCAGTGGCGCGAGATACGATCGCCCTCGATGCCCTGCGCACAAAGGACATGCACGGCCGTTGCCTTCTCCCAAAAGGTACGTTTGGGCAGCATGATCTTTGGTTTCGCCGCCGGGAATTCGAGCTCAGGCAGCGGAGCAGCGGCGTCGCATTCGATCGCCCGCGTTTCCGACGGCTCGCCTGTCGAGCGGGCGCCGAACTCCAATTTCACCGAGGGCGCCACATATTCGGAGCCTTCCGTCAGCTGATCGTAGTCGATGTAAATGACATCGTGTTCGACCCGAAACGTGACGTCGACCCCACTGGTCTCGGCATGTTTCTTCAAAACGGGCAGTGCTTTGTCCTTGACCCAGGTCGGGAGCCGTTCGCGCGCGAGCTTTGTCCACTTTTCAGCCTGACTGCGCGAAGCCGGTAGCGGCGGGTCGCCTTTCGCAAGCTCGGGAATGATCTCGCGAACATCGTAAGTCAGATCGATATCTTCGGAGAACCGCTCGATGATGTCGTAACCCTTCGAGAGCGAGGTGCCACCCTTGAAAACGAGGTGCTCGCCCAACGCGGATTCAAACAACCCCTGTAAAGCCCAAACGACCCAGACGTCCTTTTCCAACACATGGACGGGCCGGCCCGAGGCGGTCGCGGCAACGCGGAGCGCCTCGAGCCGTTCTTCCGACGAAAGGGCCAGGTAGCGTTCAGCCATTGGGAAGAAGTGTTTGGCTGATGGATTTCGACATCCACGACGGCAAAGCTGGCCGCAGGGCGACAAGTTCTTGCAAGGTGTTTTCAGGCAGCTTGCGCTTCAACATTTTCAAAGCCTCGACGGCTTCGCGACTTCCGAGCCAAGCAAGCGCGCGCACCGCTTGGCCCGCAGCGGGTTTGGTCGGCAACAGCAACCATTGCGGCGCATGCTTCATCTCAACGGTCTGCGCGCCGAGCCTGAATTGCCGGCTTGGACCGGATGTCAGATAGACGAGCTTGGTCGGCACTTGCGTGGTCAGACCAAGCATATTGGCAGCCGCCGCGCCATGCGGGACGATGGTTTCAGCGCGTGTGGAGGCAAGTGCTTCAACGACCTTCTCCGCCGCTGGTGCTCGCGCTCCGAAACGGGTTTTGACGGGCAGTACATAAAGCCCTTGCGTAAGACGCATCAATTCGTTGCGCCCGTGAAGCCGCTTCAACGCCTGATCAACCGCCGCCCGGTTGCCAAGATGCAGTAATTCCTTGGCGCCGATCAAAGCGCCTTCGGGCAGCGCTTTCGCGTAGCTTAAGATACGTTCGGCAACGGGTTGCATGGCCTTTTCCTTTGTCAGAAATATAAGTCGGTTTCTGACATATGTCAATAAAATACGATTATGTCGAATATTTACATTGCCTTAGTCGGCGTTACTTCTAATTGAACCAAATCTTGCCCCACTCGCGGGGAGTGCGGATCATAGGGCGTGCGCTGCGCTGATTCGGGCTCGGCCATTTTGAATTGAGAACTTTGTAGTGATGGCAAGGCGGGGAAGTAAAAGCCGCGCGTCCGCGGCTTCAACACCAGATTTTTTCGATCCGAGCGGGACCATCACGTTTCCGCCGCGTGTCGAGGTGCTTGGCAGTGTTCACGGCAACCAATTGTTCGGCTACGCGCATGCGGGGCTGACAGCTCGCACGACCGTCAGGGCGCATGCAGCGCGCGGCGTCGAGGGCTTTAGCTGCACGCTGCCAAGTGGTACTGCGATTTTTGTCGCGCCTCGCAAGACCATTGTGCAGGCGGACGCGACCGCCACTTTGGTCGTCGAGCAATTTGCAACGACCGACGAACTTTTTGAACCCGCAAGGCAGAAAAAGGCGTTCTGGTCGGCACCGCGTCCCGTCAATCCTCGAAATGAGCCACTAGAGGACAGCGAAAAGCGTTGCGCCGACATCGTAAAGGGCTGGGCAAAGAAATTTACATTCGCGCAGGAAGACGTCGAAACAGAACGAAAGGGACTTAGGCGCCCTCAGATTGGTGCTCTCTACGCGGTGCTCGCGCATTGGAGCACGACGGACGCCGCCGCCACTGTCGTGATGCCGACCGGCACCGGCAAGACCGAGACAATGTTGGCGCTGTTGGTTTGCGCACAGCTCCATCGTGTCATGGTTGTCGTGCCAAACTCCGCGCTTCGTGATCAGATCGCTCAGAAATTTCTAACGCTCGGCAAGCTAGCAGAGTGCGGCTGCATCCCGGCCGACCTCCACCCACCCGTTGTCGCACGGCTACGCCACCGCCCCAAATCGGCCGAGGAAGTCGAAGCCATTTTTCGGCGTGCGAACGTCGTGGTCGCAACGATGCAAGTCGCGGGACAGTGTATCCCAGCCGTGCAAAAGAAAATGGCGGAGTTGTGCAGCCATCTGTTTATCGATGAAGCCCACCACATTGCGGCGAAGACCTGGGCGGATTTTAAGGCCAAGTTCGTCAACCGGCCGATCGTGCAATTTACGGCGACACCCTTCCGGACCGACGGCAAACGTGTGGACGGGAAATTCATTTATTCGTATCCGTTGGCCCGTGCCCAAAAGGAAGGCTACTTCCGTCCGGTAACGTTTCAAGCTGTCGAGGAATTTGATCCAGAACTCTCCAATCGTGCGATTGCCCGTCGAGCCGGCCAGATCCTCAAACAGGATATTGCTAAGGGTCTCGATCATCTGTTGATGGCGAGGGTTGATACGATCGATCGCGCCACGGAAATCGCCCGTATCTATGCCGCGGAATTCCCGGAGTTTAATCCGGTTACTATTCACACGAAAGTTCCGGCGCAGGATGGCAAGGAACGGCTTGAGGCGTTGCGAGCGCGCAAGAGCCGCATCCTAATCTGTGTTGATATGTTCGGCGAAGGCTTCGACCTGCCGCAGCTCAAAATTGCGGCCCTTCACGACAAACACAAGAGTTTAGCCATCACACTACAATTTGTGGGACGGTTCACCCGCAGCCTGTCAACGGTCGGCGACGCTACAGTCGTCGCAAACATCGCTGACGAGGCCATTTCAAATGCTCTTCGCAATCTTTACGCGGAAGACGCCGACTGGAACTTCCTTCTAAAAATGTTGAGTGAAGCGGCGACCGGGCGGGCCCGCAAACGCAACGAAGTCCTGGCTGGGTTCACCGACGTATTGCCAGAAATCCCTCTCCAAGTGCTGACGCCGCGTATGAGCGCCGTCGTCTACCGCACGACATGCGAAGAATGGTCGCCGATGAAGGTCGCCGACGTTATTACGGGCGCGCGCTTACATGCGGGGCCGGTCGTCAATCCGGAATATCGCCTAGCAATTTTCGTGACACGGGATGACGAAGCCGTTCGCTGGGGCACCGTCAAGCAAATCCAGGACGTCGAGTGGAATCTTCACATCCTGCATTGGAATGAAGACCAGAAGCTTCTGTTCATTCACAGCACCGATAAAGATTTTCACGAGAAGGTGGCGCTAGCTCTCAACGCATCACAGGCAAGGACGTCTTTCGAGCAATGGGCGGCATAAAGCGCCTAGTCCTGAACAACCTGGGTCTTAGCCACGCTTTCGGAAAGAACATCCGTTATACTATGTTTATGGGTGCTGATATCGCTGAGGGCTTGAGCGAGTCATCGAAGCAGAATTGACGGATGTCGAATGTGTTCGGTCTCGGTTTTGAGGATGATGAACGGACAACGGTTGGCTGTTCGTTCAAAGGACGCCTTTGGTCGCACAAGGTCGCTTATGACCTATCCGAATTTGCAGATTGGTGCGCGCACATTGGCAAGAAATTGCTCGATAACTCGATCAGTGTCGACTCCATTCTCTCCAACCTCATCAAAGCCAGGGCGATCAGCGAGCGACCGCCTCTGGCGCCGTTGATGGTGATGTGGCCCGAGAGTTTCCAGCATGAACCGGAAGATCGCGTCGAGATCGAACTGGCTGGAGTTTCAACAGAGTTGTTCGACTGTGCGATCGAGCCTGCCTCTCGTGACGAGACCGGCCCATTGCAATTTTTTGTATCGGCGGGCGAACAAGTCGCGACATTTGAGGTCGCTTTCAGTGAAGACAACGCGCAATTTCGCCAAGTCGCAGGACCGCCGTCATTCGGCCTCGTACGCGGCCGGCGTCAATCTTTGACCGAATTGTTCAATGAGGAACCACCGATCATTCATTTCGCCAATGGCGACTTCCTTGTCTTCAATGAGCTCTTTGAGGTGCCTCGGGGATCGCAGCGCGTCTCGTTTGATCCGCAGTTGATCGCGACCTGGGACTGGAAAGGCATAGACCTGACAAAGGAGTCGCAAGGCCCGCAAAAAGATACAAAGTCGATCCAGCACCATAATTTGCGCCGCATTATCGCGGGCGAGTTTGGCGAATGGGATATTATTTTCGACGGCGACGGCAAGGGCGAGGTCGCCGACATTGTGGCGCTGCGACGTAGAGGGGATGAAGTTTCGGTTGGACTGTGGCATTGCAAGTATTCCGGCAGCGAAAAGGCCGGTGCGCGGATTTCCGATCTTTACGAGGTTTGCGGGCAGGCACAGAAGAGCGTGCACTGGCGCGAAGACCCGCGCCGGATGCTGAAGCATCTCCTTCACCAGGAAGATGTACGTCGAAAGGCGAATAGCGCTTCCCGCCTTGAACAAGGCAATCGTGAGGACATCCACCGTCTCTCACTGAACGCTCGACAGCTCGCTTTTAAGTATGAGGTCTATATCGTGCAGCCGGGGCTTTCGAAAGCGAAGGCAGCGCCCGCTTTTCTCGATGTCCTCGGCGCTACAGAACTCTTTCTAAAGGAAACGTATTCTATGCCCCTGAGAGTGATCGCGAGTGCATAATAAAGTTTCCCTTTTTTCATGATGTCGCATCGATGAAATGCCCGTTGATTTGCAGAGCATTCGTAATTTCTGACGACGCGAAACTGGCGGCGCAACTCAGCTGCGCATTGTCCAAACCGGGATTTTATCTGCCGGTCTGCGACGGACCCAGAATGCAGCGCCCGGATCACCGATACGAAGTAATGAGGCGTTACAATGCTGTTGGGCGGGCAAAAGCAAATGTGGCGTATCTGGCAGGTCTCTCCGATAATTCGTTCGGAGCTCTGAGCCAATCCCTCGCGACAAGGAAGAACCTGGTTCGACGGCGCATTTCAAACCCATCTGACGTCGCTCAATTAGGCCGGCAAGCTTCTGAAAGGTTGATCTGGGGAAACGACAGAATCGGAATTGGCCTACTTCAGGCGCTGCGTGCGGGAAAACATATTGAGTTCGAAGATCGCCCGTCACCTGATGAATGGGTGGCTTCGCCAAGCGGCCATCTCGTTGTCTGTGAGCAAGGGGAAGAGCTTTCGGAGATCATCGCCGCAAATTATGCCTACGCGCTCAATGCCGGACTATTTCTAATACCCGAGGTCGATCGGGACCATGCCGACGACGTTCTAGAGTCTTTCTATAGCCTCTATGATCGGAAGGACGGTACTCCCGCGGATGCACAAAGCCAGTTGACGCAAGAACTCTTAAATCTATGCGGATCGATACCGGTGCCCGAGGGCGGCTCAATTACATTTATTGGGTCGTTGCCGTTTGGCTTTGCATACCCGGAATGCCCGACAACGCATCTATTCAAATATCCCGACTTGGGCAGCGCGGTCGTGAACGGATTCTCCGCAGAGCAAGCCGGTCGGCCGGGTACAGGCGTCGTTGTGTTGGTCGATCCCGGTACGACGCCTGCACCGGAAATACAGACTGCGGTCGATCTGTTAGAGCCGCGTCGCGCCTTCATTCGAGTCTATGAGGGCAAAAATGCCGATGTTAGACAGGTTTCAGAGATGGTCGAGCATTTTCCCTACGACCTTCTCATTTTTGCAACCCATTGCGGCGATAGCTCCGGCTACCGCTGGACTTGCGACTTCGCCGATTCTGAGCAGATCCATCGAACGATCGTCGTTGACGTCGCAGTCGGGTTTGCACGAACCGATGATCCCAACCTGCTAAAGGTCGGCCATTTCTTTCGCTTTGTGGAGCTAGACGGGGTGGATTGGTCCGATAGCGAAGCGAAATCGAGATTGTATGTCGGCAACGCGATTCATGATTTTAATCGCTTGATGGGTACCGGAGCCAGCAAGCTCCCAATTACTAAGAAGGAAAACATAGATCGAGTTGTTGGTTCGTCAGCGATGATGATGTCCGATAGCAACTTTATCTTTGCCCAACACACGATTGCCGACATAGGAAACCCGATCATCGTCAACAACGCCTGTGTTTCGTGGCACAGGCTCGCGGGCGATATGACCTTCGCTGGTGCTCGTGGCTATGTTGGAACACTTTTTCCGGTCACCCCCTTCGAAGCCTCGGAAGTGATAACCAGGATGCTGGACGCGCACTGGGGAGAATTTCTTCCGGTTGCCTTGTGGGCTTCGCAGCGGGGCGTCTACGGTTCGAACCAGCGGCGGCCTTACGTTATGGCCGGCGTCTATCCTCAACTGCTCCGGATCGAAACGCGTGACTATCCCGAGCGAATAAGGAGAAGGCTTGAGGGCAGCCTCCTCAATTGGTTAAGGCTATTAAAGGACGGACACGGCAAAGACCCAGAAGCAGACAAGCGGATTGGCGAGATCGTTGCGATTTATCAGCGCGAGCTCGATCATTTCAATGATCCAAATCTTGGTCAGCAATGACGGCGTCATGTCGCGCCATGCCGCGTCTATGTCGCACGGAGTCGCGGCAACATTTTGGAGGCATTGAAAACAAAAGGAAATTTTTGGGAAACGGGGCGCCCGAAAAACCGATGTAAAATCAGGTATTTTTTCGCATAACGTCAGATTTTATCGGAGGTTTTCGTGGTTGGGCGGGAGGGATCGAACCTCCGAATGGTGGAATCAAAATCCGCTGCCGTAGTTGGTTGCGGGAGTTGGATATGAACCAGTATGAGCCTTGCGGGCTACCGGGCTGCTCCATCCCGCGTCAGGAATTTTCAGCGTCGAATTTACAAACGCGGAGGGGCATTTTTTTTGTGCCGCGTTGTGCCAGTTTTGTGCCGTGGAATTTTTTGTTGTCCTTCGTAATTGGTTGCGGATTAGTTCTAACTCTTTGCGAAATAAGGGTTTCGATTGGTAAGCCTTCGTACCATTCCGTAGAAAATGAAAAAGCCCGCCAGAGGCGGGCTAAGTCATTGGTGACGCGTTGCAAATTTGGTTGCGGGGCAAGATTTGAACTTGCGACCTTCAGGTTATGAGTCACGGTCAAAACTCAAAATTCTTGAATAAATTCAACGAGGCGACCCCCATTATGTGCCAATTTTGTGCCATCCAGATTTGGCTCGTCGTCCAACCCTGCGAATTGACCTCCAACTAGGCTTCCGATTCACCTGTAAGTCCCTCGCGCTCCATGACACGACGGACGTCCTCGAATGCGGCACTGATCTTTCCTTTCGGGAAGCGTATCTGACCTAGGCCCTGAATGTTGCTAAACTCGCTACATCCTTCCTCAAGGACGACTATTGCTCGCGTAAAACCAAGTCGGCCCTGAAATAGACCCGCTTCATGGACGACGTTCATTCGGGCCTGCACACCACCGTCCGCCCTCTCGTCTTCCGCCGTCATGACCAGCAGCGCGATCGCGGCGGCATCCAGCATTTCGGAAAGGCGGGCGATATTGGTCACCCCGGCGACTGGCACACGGTTGAACTCATCCCATGGCAAACGGAGGCGATCCTGAACGAAATCCTTCAGTTCGCGCCAAGCGGCCGAGCGACCATGGCCGATAAATACATTTGTTCCCACACGATCGACGACCGCCTTGCGACGGCTTTTTCGTTCGAGATGCGAAGCCGTCTTTTTTCCGATCTCGGCCGCGGCTCGACATATGCCGAAGCTATGCTTCAGCGAAGCGACTTCGGCTGCTACATGGATATGAGGCGGCACTTGATTCCGCTGACCCATCGCCACCATGTCGCGCGTCATGATTTGTCCTTTGGGATTCCAGTGTTCCGCAACATCCATTAGCGACATCGGTGTGAGTTGATCGAGGTCGTCCTTCAATTTCGAAAGAAATGTGTCGGCCTGAGCATCAATGGTCGCGTGAAGTATCGACACGACCTCCGATTTTTGCTTCTCGAACGTTGCTGCGGCGTTCTCTGCGGCTTTCTTCGCCGCCGACAGGTCGACATTGCCAGCCACTGAATAGATAGCCGCGATGACCTCGTCGCGCTGGTATTCCTGCCAATCACCTCGTGAGCCCAGGCGAGTATGACTCAAGTCCTTGAGACCCCATTCCTGACTGAAATGAGCGCCTGCGGGGGGCGGAACAAAACCTTCATAATAGACGCGCGCGTGGTATCCGAGCCAGGACCCGGAAAATGAGCGGCCAATCTCGTGCGCCGCATCGGCTAGCGCGGCGAGAGGTTTAGCCACCTCATCGGCATCACCCGCTGCGGCAGCCGCATCCAGCTTCTTGGCGATCTCGAATAGCTCTTCAGAGACGTTCATGGCTCAGCACTGGCTAAAAATTACGAAGCCCGCAGTCGGCCGGAGAATAGATGGATGCTGGTGATTAATAAAGCTGCCGATCAATTAGCAGAGAAATGGTTGCGGGGGTTGGATTTGAACCAACGACCTAAAGGTTATGAGCCTTTCGAGCTACCGGGCTGCTCCACCCCGCGTTCTGAGCAAGAAGCTAGAGGGTCGGAATTCCCCGTTCAAGGAATTAATTCCGGCGCGCGTTTGGCCTTGTCTGGCGCGGGTTTCTGCGGTGAAGGCGCAATCGTGGCAAACTGCGCCGCGATCTCGTCCATGGCTTCCTTGTGGGTGTCGGACTTAAAGAGATGGCCGTAACGGTCCATGGTGATCGCAAGCGTGGCATGTCCTGCGAAGGTCTGGATGGTCTTGGGCTTCAGGCCTGCATCGATCCAACAGGACACCGCGAAGTGCCGGAGCGCGTGCCAGTTGAAACGCTTGGGCGGGATCGCGTAGGCGTCCGGCTCCTCCTTGTGCAGCCGCGCGAGCTCCACGAATAGCGGATCGAAATCGCGTTTGATCATGTTGTCGTGGTTCTCATACCAGCCGCGCTTGTTGGGGAAGACAAGGTCGTCCGGGCCGCTGCGCTTGGCGCGCAGCTTCCACGCCTTCAGTTCGGTCACGAGGTCCTTGCCGAGCGGCACGGTGCGCATGCCGGCTTCGGTCTTGGTGACGTCTTCCTCGCGGAAGCGATCGACACGGGTCTCGATGGTGACTTCGCTGCGGCTGAAATCGATATGGCGCCAGCGCAGCGCATGAAACTCCCCGGCCCGCGCGCCCGTCATGGCGGCGAAGAGTAGTTTAACGCGTACATTGGGGACGGCGACGGAGAGCAGCTGCTTCATCGCTTCCTTGCTGGGTGGGATAATCTTCTTCGGGCCTTCGTCGCGTCGCCCGATCACCTTGACCTTTTGCGCCACATTGACCGCGATGAGGTCGCGGGCCATGGCATAGTTGATGATGAGCTTGAGAAGCCCCAGAACCTTGCGGGTGGTGGTCACCGAAAGCCCGTGGTCGCGCAAATCGTCGCGGAAGTCGCTGACGGCGCGGGCCGTCAGCTGGGCAAGCTTTAGCTGCCCGATGCCATGGGTGAACAGCTTGCGCTTGCGGAATTTGACCGTGTCCTTGAGATGGTCGGCATCGGGGCTGATGTAGTTGCGGATGATACCCGCATACCAGACATAGTTGGTGCGGGTCATGCGCTCCTTGCGTTCCATGCGGCGTTTGCAATGGTCGAGGAAGGCCTCGGCGGTTTCCTCGATGGAGATCCTTGCGGCGTCAGCCCGGAAGGTGCCGGCGCGTACCTGGCCTTGCGCTACGACGCGGAAGTTGTCCGCTTCCCTCCGCGAGTCAAACTGTTTGCGCTGCCGGATGCCCTGCGCATCAAAAAAGTCGACGGTGAACGCATGGCGCTTCTCGCCCTTGCTCGTTGTCCAGGTTCGTTTGCGTATGCTCGCCATGGTTCGTTGATGGGTTTGCCGGGACGTTGCCGCCACGGCTCCTTTCCGTCTGGTGTCACTGCTTGCCGAAGATTCCGGACCTGCCCTCGCCTACCCGCTTCTTGAAAAGCGGGTTTGCGCAGCAAACCCGATGGGAGCCCTCTTCAGCGGGGGGTGGCCGTCAAGGCCGGAGCGCGCGGGTCTGGGTGCGGGCAGCCGCGAAGCGGCAACACGGCCCGCGCGCGCAGCTCGTCCTGAGCCTTGACGGCCGGGGGGTCGCAGACCCCCGCGCGAAAAAGAAGCCGGCCGAAGGCCGTCCTTAAAACTGCGCGATGGGATCGAAGCCGACAGGCCGAGACCCACCCTTGCGGGGCTCGGTTCACGAGAGCCCGGTCCGAAGGACGCGCCCTACCCTTCCGCTTCCGGCGGCGGCAGCGTCATGCGCCGTCGCAGCCTCCCGCCAGGACGTTTTGGTTTCTTCGGCCCCGCCTGCTCCCGTTCCAGCGGTGGAGATCCTGCCGGCTCTCCGCGAACGGCGAGCGCGAGGACGTCGTCGGCTTGCGTCAGAAGCAGCTTGCTCTGCGTGTTGCCGTCGAGGTCGCGCCAGATGATGCGCGAGCGGAAGGGTTTTGAGGGCTGGAAGTCCTCCGTCGGCTGGAAGGTCTCAACGCTGAAATGCAGCGCGGGATTGGTGGCGACGTTGTCCTCCAGCAGCATGCGGAAGGCATGCTGTTCGGCAAATTCAAACGGCTCGAACTCGGCCAGGATGCTGTCCCGGTTGAGAAGCACGATCCGGGACTTGAAGTCCCGGCTGGTCTTCAAGGGGTTCTGCGCCGAGGGCTCGAACGGCTCGATAAGCGCGATCTGTTCGAGCGGGACCAGGCGTCTGCCGATGGTGATCGTATGGGTCATGGGAGTTTTCTCCTTCTTGTTGTTGTCGATCTCCCATCGATACGTGAAATCACGATGCGTCCACAACGGGTGCATTTGATTGCAATCAAGGATTTCGATGACCGCAAGGCCTGGCCTGAGTTAATCTCTATGAATGATTTACTCTTCGCTCACGCCCCCACCCGGCGCGGTCGGCGGCGACATCCTGCATGGCGCCGATGGCATCGCCGCGTTTCTCTATGGCGATCCTAAGCTTCGCCGCAAGGTGTACAATCTCGTGCAGAAGAAGCGCCTACCGCATTTCCGGCTGGGCGCGGTGATCTGTGCGCGCAAATCGGTCCTGCTTGACTGGATCAAACAGCAGGAAGATGAAACGGCGGAAGCGGGCACGCTACAAAGCAACCGTCCGTAGTAGCGAGCGAAAGCCGCCCAATCGCATCGCGCGCATATTCTTGTAATCGCGGCTTTAAGTATGCTGCGGCAGGCCCCCGCGCGCCGTTGGTTAAATTGTGCTAATTCGGCGATCTTTTACCGTGATGCACATAATCTCCATGACGCGGCGAGTACCGAACGCAGGTCAAGAAGAGATTTGATTGCGATCAAAGTCGTGGAGCGTTGCGTGATGAATTTCTCGATGCAAACAAAACTTGTCATTGATGGGAGCTGGACCGTTTCGGTTAGATCGCCGCCCTGAAACAACACTAATCAGCAGGGGCAGATAATGAAGACGATTATAGAAGCAGGGGATTGTGCCGCGCCAAGCGGCGGAGACGACACATACAAGCCAGGCAACGACACCATGAGCCGCCATGGAGCAGCGCGGCTTGCACGTCAACTTGAAGAGTATTGGCACATACGCGGCTTCTTGACTGTGCGCTTTTGGCCTGAACCTTACGAGGAACGCTTCGCGAAGATCGGCACCTACGAAATTTATCGCGTCAAATGCAATCTCGTGAACGGATTGCCGCCCGAGGTCGCCGGAAAGCAAAAACCTTGATTGCGATAAAGCGTTTCGTTGCCACGTCTGATGCATATGAGCTTCTGTTGACGAAGCCGATCATGAGACGCCCTAAGATAAGGGCACGACACCGGCCGGGGAGGACCCGCGATCAACGTGGGCTCATTGCAAAGGATTGAAGCGCGCTTCGCCCATGCAATCGCTCAAGAGCGCCCGGTCGGACCTTCCAAGAAACTAACAGCCCGGGCGGAGCGGAACGCGGCTCCTCCGCTGGTATCGCGTCGAAGCCTTGTTCGCCGGCCGCAGCTATTATCTGGCAACTTGAATGATTTCGAAGCAAATTCAGTTCGGACTCTTTGAATATCCCATTATCGGTCCGCTAAAATCCGAGGACAACCACCACTTTGGCTCCGCGCACACCGAGCGCAGCGTAAAGAGCCGCATTTGGAAGTGGGGGCTCAATCTTCGTCAACGGACCCTGATCGCAAGCCCTACGGTGCTACGCTTACCGCCAGGCAGTCTGATGGAAAGATTGGTCTGTCTGATTCCCACAAATTTGGCGGGAGATCACCGAGGCGACTTGATGATGGATATCGCGACATTGGTGCACAGTAATCTTGTGCCTGAGGTATTCCTGGAAACCAACGTGCGCCAATTGATCCGGCGTTCATTCAAGTCTGACCACAATCGATGAGGAGACGTTTCTCTCGATCTGCCGACCCCCGGCACAACGCTACACATGGGCGACACGGTTACCCGCGACCTGCTCGTCGGGTGGCACGACGTTTGCTTGGATGTTTTTGGCTGAGGTGACAGCTGGAACCTCCCGGCAGAGATAGTCCGGCTGTTCACCTCAACCTTCCAAGAAAGCCCGGCGCATCCTTTCCCCGGCGGCGCCGGGTTTTTCATGCCCTCACGGGCGACTTCGGGTACTGGCCTGTTTTAAGGCCTAAGTTTCGCAGTGGCCCAATTTGATTTCTCTGTCGGGCACCGAGCAGACGGCCCTTCACACGATTAAATTTTAAGCATCACCGCACGGCCCTTGGCGTTCATCGGTGATGAGAACGCCAGGTGCGACGGAAAGGGGGCGAGCCATGCAGAAGCGGCGGCGTTTCAAACAAATTGAGACATTCAAGGATCGTCTGGGGACGTTCGCCAAGCTCATGCGTGAACGGGCTTCGCTTCTCCCACCTGGTGCCGAGAAGGACGAGTTGCTCAGCAAGGCTCGACGAGCCGATATGGCAGCCCACCTCGATGACTGGGCCTACTCGCCCGGACTGCACCCGCCGACATGAGAGACCTCGAGGCGCACCTAGAGAAGCAGCGCACCGACGCGGCGGATTGTGCGTTGATCCGCGATCTGGCGACTGAAATCCAAGCAAGCGGGACTTATTCACGCGGCTGGCAGAGTACCTGAGGCCAGCGAGGTAGAGGCAGTGATTGCCGCCAAACTCACGGGCGGAGAGTAAGGCCGCCTCAGTTGGGGGCCTCGTCCGGCTCACTTGGAGCGTCTTGTCCGCGAATGGGGACCGGATGTTCTTGGGTAGGCCAACAAATGTTAGTTTTCACATCGGTATTAACCACGTCGTGGCATCGGCAAGGAACCATTTCGCTATTTCAGGCTTCATGCTCTTGATGGCTAAGACCAAATCAAAGCGGGTGAAGAACGAAGTCCGAGATGCGATCCTGGTGTCTCTCGGGCTGGCGGCCGTCATGTTCACTCTGGCGCTAGCCCTGAGCGGCCATTCCTAGAAATTTTCCGGCTTCCCTCATGCCCCGGTATTTCTTCCACGTCTACCATGACCGCAACGAAGTCGATCACGAGGGCGAGGAACTGCCCGACAAACATGCCGCTTGGCATGAAGCAACGGTGACGGCCGGCCAGATACTGCAGGGCATAGACGGTAAGCTCAAGCCGGAACGGGAATGGCGGATGGAAGTCACGGATGAGTTTCAGAACGTGCTCTATGTGTTACACATCAATGCTGAGAAACCCTAGTGACTGTCCGGCTTCCAATGGAGGGCAAAGCTAGGCAGTACTGACATACGGGCGGTTTCTCAATGTCGTACTGTCAAAGCCGGGTCGCTGACGACGTTGGCAACCATCTAGCATCCAAATTCGACACGCTACGACGCGCTGTATCTCGCCTATCCCCGGACCCTAACCCTAGCGGCTTCTCTCGGACGGGAATCGGCGCGATCATGAAGCATGTCCGCCGCCCGCATCATCTACCCACCCATGTCCGGCCGCGACCGCCGGCACTTCAGTCGCGAACTGCACAAGGGCGAGCAGGAGCACGCGCGCCTCGTGCGCGAAGCGGAGACCGCCTATGCCGCGGCCGATCGGCAACTGGCGGACGCTCACCGTTTCGATTGCCTCGCCTGGTCGACGCGGCTGTTCATCGGTGGCCCCGACGCGCCGTCACCGACAATCGCCGATGCCCTTCATGGCGATGTCCCGCTTCTGGAGGCGCAATGCCGGCACTGCAGCCATGGCGAGGTTATCGATCTTGCCGAAGTTATCTGGCCGCGCGAACGCCAGATTCATACGCTGCAGCGGGCGCTTTACTGTCGGCGATGTCAGGCTGAATATGGCACGAAGCGGCGGCCAGCATTAGTCGGCCTGCGGAAACGGGATAAGCCGGGCCCCGTCGGCACCCGCGCGCGCTAGGCGAGGCCTTGCATGAAGTTTTGCGCCCGCTGCGACAATTGTCGCTGGGTCTGTGAGGGCCATCTGGACCGGCCCTTGGCTGGGCGAACGCGCCTGTAATTGCGGCGGCGCCGGCATGCCCTGTCCGGTGTGCAACCCCGCCGACGCAGACAATCCGGCCGCCATGCCGGACGGCCTTGTCGGAGACACGGTAAAAACGAACCGCTTAGGCTTTCTTGCGACTTCATAGGAACGGAGCGTCGCCTTCAATATTGGTTCGAGATGGCGCCTCGACCCTTCCCGACAAGTGCCGAACAATGAGCCCGGCGACCGACCCCGAGCGGTGCCGGGCTTTCTGTGTGGAGTTGCGTGATGCATCGCTCGCCTTCGATAGTGCCGGAAGCCGTCGACCAGGATATTTACCTGGTGTTGGATGACTTCGGCGCCCTTGGGCGAAGCTGGCGAGAGACCGATGAAGCTGAGGTCGATCGGGAAACGGTCATCATCAGCCTTCTCGACGGGCAGTATTCGAGCCCCGTTCGAGTGATCGCCTTCAACACCGCTGAGGGTTGGTCGCGCGACGCGTCGGAAGATATCGCCGATGAAATCGCCCGCCGTTGCAGCATGGACGGATTTGACGTGCCGCCCTACCTGGAGGATTTCATCGATCGCCATGGCACCGGTCGGCCAGCGCAGTTGCCGCTTCCTCTGCGGCGCGCCGGCTGACAATGGCACCTCCCAGATACTTTGCCTATCATGTCGACCTGCAGGGCGTTGCCTTGGCCTCCTACGAGCTTAAGGCAACCGAAGACGCTACCGCAATTTCTGAGGCAAGGCATTTGTTGAAACTGCATCCATCGCTGGAAATCTGGCGAGCTGCGCGCTTCGTTGCGCGGCTCGAAGCGGCGACACCGCAGGCTAGCGCTTAGGGAATTATGATGTCGCCGCGACTTGCCTCCTGGAGCCGTTTGCTCAAGGCGAGGTGCCGCTGCAACATGATGAGATCAGGGAATACACCGATCATGCTTTGCAGTTGGAGGAGCGTCCTGGTTTAAACGTTAAGCCTCAGGGGCGGTGCGTTCCCGCTGGAGTGACAGCTAGTCGGCCGCGAAACGCTCCGAGCGCAAGCACTTCACGCAATGAAACGTCGCGAAGTCTAGGGCGGTGGGAGCTTTGCCTCCCGCCTCATAGGACAAGATCTCCATCGGCTCCCTGCACGCTGGGCATGCAGGTTGATCCTCGTCGAGCAGAGGATACAGGAGCAAATTCTGATCGCGCTTCATCATCTCGACGGCCTTTGCCACAGCAAGATGACTCGGGAGGGGCTCGCGAGTTCCTAGCCTCAAAACAACGCCCCAAGAACAATGCTTGGTGGCGTTGCGCACGCCCCGATGGCATCTCGTCAATCCCTTTGAGATTGGCGCTATTGGCCCGGACCTCTTTTGTGTGGCCTGCAACATGGGGTTAGAAGGTGCGGTGTCCAAGCGCAGCGACCGCTCCTATCGTAGCGCCAAGTCAAAGGACTGGATCAAGGTGAAGAACAGGCAGCATCAGGCTTTCAGCCGCGGTCGGGAGACATTCGCATGACGGACCTCACCGCTCTGTCTGACGAAAGTCTGCGTCGAGCCTACGAAGGCATCCGCGACCAAGTCACCGCCGATTCCAGGGCGGGCGGCACATACCGTTTTATGGGTCAGGCAGCGAGGGATCGGGCGAACGTGCTGCTAAACGAGATAAACCGGCGCGGATTGAGCATCCCTCCGATCTATTGGATGGATTGAATGACGGTCTGGATTTACGTCGACACCCACAAGCGGGGTCGGTGACAGGGATCATCTCAAGGTGTTTGCCAACGAGGATGCCGCGAGGGCATGGTTTGCTGAGCACGATCGGGAAGGCGTGGCGTTTGAATATTCCGTAATGAAAGAGACCGCAAACTGAGGCGGCCTCTTGCTTACAATGGTTGGTTGTCTTAAGAGACCAGGGCTTAAAATGCGGACAATACCCAAAAACAATAGGCGGCAAGAGTTTAGCTGGGGTGCCGCAGGCGTTGCGCCCTTGACGCTTCCGCTCGTCAGCGCGCCTTCGGCCGGGCGGCTGGCTCCCGCCAGCATCGCCTCGATGGCCTTCGCACCGGTGTCGCCTAGCAGGTCTTTCAAGGATCCCGTTACCTGCGAGGTCACGGCGTCATGACCGAAGACGAAGCCGGCTATGGCGATCGCGATGACGATGATCGGCCCTAGCGAACACACCGAATAATAAGCGAGGGCGGCGCCCTGACGGGCATCCTTGTGCCTGGACCAATTGATCGCCGCCTCTTTTGCTATTGTCCACCACATCGTCGCAGCTCGCCGTAACGCTGCCCTTTTTTAAAAACGACCGGAGCAGTAGTACTGCTTCCTCCCGACTCTCTTCAGATACGGCGTCGCGGAGAGACCATCCGAGCACGAGGACGAAGAGCTAGCAGCCCTTGCAGATGCTCTTGATCTTTTTGTCGACCTTGGAGTCGGCTGTATCTTCCTTGCGGATCACGTCGTCTCCCGGCCGGGAAGGCCCATTCGTTACCGTTCCGTCAATTCGTCCTCCGGTGCCCGCACCAGCCGCACCGATCGTGCCGTGACCGCCATTTACGGCGCCGCTGGTGGCTGGGCCAGAGGCGTTTGCCGTTCCCGCGCTGTTTGTGCCGGGCACATTGGGCGTCTTGGAGGAATTGCCGGCTCCAGACGGATCATTGCCCGTGTTGTTAAGACCGGCTGAACTCGCAGGGCCGGAGGGTACGCCATTTACGCCTTGACTGCCTGCGCCGGCTGCGCCCGCGCGCGGTGTCCCGGCAGCGCTGGGGCTGCCGACTGTGGGTCCGCTGGCGGCTGCGCCAGCGCCGGCACTCGATGCGCCGCCACCGCTTGCGCTACCAGAACCGCCGCCACCGCCACCGCCTCCGCCTCCGCCCCCTCCACCACCCTGGGCGTGGCTAGCTGAAAGCGGAACGGCGAGTATGCCGACCATGAGGAGGGAAAGAAGAATCCGTTTCATGTTTTCTCCTCGGACCTAAGGTCCGGCGGTCAGGATTTAATTTTTTCTCGGGCAACGCGCGCCGCTTCTTCCGCCGTTTGCTTGACGCGGTCGAGGGCTTCGGCGCCGGTGTCGCTGAGTTCAGCCTTCAGCGTGTCGGAAGCTTCGCGCAGGCTTTGCGACACGCTCTCGGCGCGCGAATTCAAATCAGCCTTTACGTCGTCGCTGATTTCTCCCAGCCACGTATTCTCGAGCTCTGATGTCTGAAACGCGCCGGCAACCGCTGCCCCCACCGCCAGGCCGACCGCTCCGAGAAGCAGCGGTTGCCGCTCAAGCAGGTCGCCTAGAGAGGATTGCGCGTTCTCAAAAGCTTCGGGCAACGGGTGAGTGAGGTTTCCGAAACTCTCGCGCAGGGAAGCCGCGCTTTCGGTCAGTCGATCCGTCACTTTACCAGCGGCTCCTGACAGGGCGTCAGAAGCCGCGCTGCCGGCATCGCGCAAGGTTTCGCCAAGGTGCATCGCTCCCGCCTGATCCAGATCGGGAGCCGTCGGCGGCGCGGCGGCGGGTTCCAGCCCTGACGCCGCGGCGCGAACATGGCGCGCCGCTGCATCCACCACCGGCGACGCCGCTGATTTCGCAGCATCCGCGGCGCTCTTGAGCCTCTCGCTTCCGATCAATAGCCATAAAGCGCCACCCCCGATGAGGCTCGCGGCAAGAGGATTTTCGCGGGCGGCGGAAACCAAGCTATCGAAAAAGCTTCCTTGTGTGTTGCTCATCGCACCATCCCCTTCACGGCATCCTTGTCTTTATCGAGCTGTCGCATGGTTTCGTGAGGGATCAGCTCGCGCGCGTCGAGACGTTTGATGCCAATGGCGAAGAGTACGCCCGCAACGATGACAGCCACGACCGCGGCGATTAAGTAGGAGACGGGCTGAGACCATCCGGCCGCGATGAGCGCCGCCGACAATGCGAACAGCGCCATTACGAGTGCCGGGATCACCAGGACCGCACCGGCCGCCATATAGACCAGCGCACCGCCAAGCTTTTGAGCTTTTTCGCCGAGTTCGGCCTTGGCGAGATCGACCTCATTCTGAAAGAGCTTGGCGAACTGGGCCAGCGCGTCACCCAGCAGGGCGGAAATCGTTCGCAGATCGTCCTTGCTGGTTTTGATATCGTTCTGAATGCTCATGATACAGTGTCGCGTTGTGAGGCCGCCTTATCCTGCCAGCTATTGCCGGGTCGCATGCCCGTAGTGCCTCCGCCGGATGCGTGCATCCCGGCGCCGGAGCCGGAAGAAGCGGCCCTGTCCGGCGCGCGCGGCTCGCCGCTGGAGGCTTTGAGGAAGCGTACGGCTGCAAAGCCGGCGAGCACCGACAGACCCAGAAACGCGGCGGGCTGGCGTTTGGCAAAATCCGTTGCCCCGTCGACGAGGTCGCGAAAGTTTCCCTCCCGGATTTTCCTGGCGGTGAGTTCAACGTATTCCGCCGCGGAATTGATTCCCCGCGCAGCAAAGGGCGCATCGCTTTCGAAAGCGCGCGCGGCATCCCGCACATTTCCGGCAAAGCGGTCGATGAAGTCCGCGCCTGAATGTTGCTGCTCACGGGCGCGGTCCTGTACCTGGTCCACGGTGCCGGAGGCGAGGTCCCTGGCGGCGTCAGCTGCTTCCTTGAATTTATCACGCGCAACGTCGGTAGACGCCCGCAGGGCATCGCCCGCGCGTTGCTTCACTTCAGCGGCCGCATCCGCTATCTGGTCCTTAAGGTTGCCGGACGAGCCGGGATTATTTTGAAAGGCTGCTTTGTCGCTGGAGTTTGCGTCGCTCATCGTTGATCTCTTTTCAGGTGTTCGAGGTTCGGGAGGGATTGAATGCGGCGGCCACCGCATCGTCCGCAGCCTCCTTCAACGTACCGGCCACGTTCTTGGTCAGGCGGCTGGCATGCCCGCCAAGATCCGCCTCGGCTACGACGTCGGCGGCGGCACCAACCGCCGACCTCGTCACGTCGCTTGCCGCGTCGAACCCGGATTGCACGGCTTGGCTCGCCGCATTGAGCAAGCTATCGCTTGCCTTGCCGGCCACCTGGGTCTCGGCCCGGGTTTTTGGGAGGGCTGCCGCGATAACGCCTCCGATCGCAATCCCAAGGCCGGCGACAAGTACCGCATTATCTGCGATAGCTTGGCGGGCCTTGGGAGGTGCGTTTGCAGCCGCGTCCTGGAGAGAGCCCGCAGTATTATAGAGGCCGGCACGCGCACGCTCGGCTGTGGCCTTGGCAGCTGCGATGCCATCCTTCAGTCCGTCCGACACCGAATGTGTCGCCGCCGCCGCGCTATCACGGAGATCATCGGCGACGCCGCCCAACCTATCCCGGGTAGCACCGGCGGCGTCCGCGGCTTGGCTGCGCGCCGAAGCGACGGCGTTTGTGGCGCCGCTGCGAATAGCTTCGGCGTGTTCCGCTACGGCATCCAGCACTTGCCCGCCTTTCTCCATCATGGGCGCTGCGGCGGCTGCGGTACGATTGCGAACTGTCCTGGAGGTTAGGGCCAAGCCGGCCCCTATCAGGAGCATCGGCAGAGGCAACGACCGTCCAAGGCGAAGAAGCGGCACGGCCACGGTGGCGCCGGCAGCGATCGCCTGCATTGGGTTGTCCAAAGCTTGTTGCTTCAGGGTGCCAACCCAGCCTTGCGCCGTCTCGCTGATGTAGTCGGAGACTTCCGCTTTGATGTGTTGCGGCGAAACCTTGTGGCGAATATCTTCCGCGGTGTTCGCTATCCGCTCTCTTAGATGATCGACCGTACTCGCCAGCTCGGCGCGATTGCGCTCGGACTCACGCCTCAACTGCTCCACGGATCGCGACATGGCCGAACCTCTCGGTATTACTGTCAAAACGAACTCACGCTGTGTTGAATGGTTCCTTTCGGCTTGAGAAGCTGCGCGCAGTCGGTCCGCGCGTACCGCCGCAGGACTGGCGGGCAGCGGAGGTGGGGTGTGCCGTAGCAAACTTAACTTTTATCAAGTGGGTTGAAATTGAATCCTGCCGATGGTGGCTGCGAAGCGCGGGTCGCAGCACAGCCGCAGCGTCACGGGTCGCTACCGGCTTGCCGATCAGGCGAGGAAAGCGGTTTCCATTGCAAGCGCGGCCCGCAAATGGCTCCGGTTGGGTCATGACCAGCCCATGTCCCGACCGGTCGGCTCGGCATGGCGTGAGGAGGCATGCCGAGCCGCTTGGCGTCCTCCGTAATCTGCTTCTGAATAGGCTCCCTCCGTTGGAGCGACGCCCGTTGCTCACGAACCCATCAGGTTGTCCTCGAGAGCGTTGCGGCGGCCTCCGAATTCAAACCGCACTCGGAGCCAACGAGGTTCGCCACTAGAAGCAAAACCTTCTCTCGAGCGGGCCGGGCCGAGGCTTCGCATCCGGATGAACTCGCGACGTTAGGGCACGATCCAATCCTGCCAAGCGCGCGGAACTGGGGTGCCTGCAAGGTATTGAATCGCATCACCGAATTCCTTGGCATTATCGGTGACTGGGAGATATCGGCGCTCCCGCCAAATTTGCGGCGACGCAATGTGCCAGAAGTGCGAGATGCTTGACCAGAAGATCGCGCGATATCGCACGATCATGAACCGCGTACTCGACGATCATCTGGCGTCGGGAATCGGCAAGCTGATCGAAAAGGCACAAGCCGAGAAGGCCGCGCTACACGAGAAAAAGGAATAAGGTTGCCGGTAGGTCTCCCTCCTTTCGCCCAAAGCGTAGCCGGCCCGGCCATCGCGCTATTCCTCTTCGACCGATTGCTCAATCGGTGCTGGCATCCTGGCAACCGACATCGGCGTCCGCGTACCTGATGATGAGCACTTCCGGCTTTTAGGAATTTCGAGGATGGGGCATGTGAAGGACTTTGGTAAAGCGCCTCCGCTTTCCTTTGTTTGTCGCGGCAACTGTCATCCTGAAGAACGCCTCGCGGAACATCGCCTTTGACTTGCTGCGCAATGGGCAGGTGGATAAACGCCTCGTTTTGCTCCCGCACCCATCGTGAGAAATGCGGAGAACGAGGTTCGTCTAACAAATGTTAGGGCGCTTCTGCGTTGGGAACCATGCCGACATTGACGCGTCTTCTTCTCGTGGTGACACAGTAAACACTACGGTTCTTAACTGACATAATCGCGCTCACGGTCGCATACTGATGTCTTGGGTGGCTGAGGATGAGGACGTTGACCAAGCCTGTGCCGCCGGACCGATCGAAGATCGATGTGCAGAATCCTGAGCATCTCAGGGTGTGGGCCAAGAGGCTCAATATTTTACCGCGAGAGCTATTGAAGGTCATCGAAAAGGTGGGCAACAACGCAGCCGAAGTGCGCAAGGAACTCGCCCATTCTGGTGGATAAGATGCGCCGGCTCGATGATGGTAGCGAACCGCTCGAAACCTATCTTGATAGGAAGAACGAAGAGCTAAAACTGCTCAGCCGTTGCTTGAGCGTGGCTTTACCGTTGCCGCGACCGGCGTCGGTGAATGAGGTCATTGAGGGCAAGTTCAAACTTGCCGCCGCCCTGAAATCGGAGCACGCGCTCCAGGACTGGGCGCATACCGAGACCGCCTGGACCCATGCCGGCCGGATGCACGTCGGCCCATTCGAGTTCAAATACGATTACCAGCGAGCCGACCTTGAGGTGCGTGGCCCCGGCGTTTATCCGGCCGAGAACCTAGCAACAGCCGACACCGTTTATACATCGTCCGGCATGGCCGCGATCGCTGCCGTGCTCTTGGCATCCAGGCATTTGATATCGGAGGCCGACATTCTGGCTTTCCCTGACTCTTATGGCGAAACGCAGGAATTGATAGAGAACCACGTGCGTCATTTGCGGTTGGTGCCCGTGACACAATTGCCGGGCGACAAGCCACCCTCATCGCGTTCGCAAATTCTCCTGTTCGACTCCTGCATGCCGGCGGCAACTTTCGAAGCCGTCCTTCGACACCAGAGCCCTCGCCTCGATCTTCTCGTTTTCGATACGACGTGTTTTTCCGCGAACTCGGGCCGTATCCGGCGCGTGCTCCGCTGGGCAAAGACGTGGCAAATTCCAGCGGTCCTTGTGCGCAGCCACACCAAGTTGGATTCGCTCGGCGTGGAGTATGGCCGGCTGGGCTCCATCGTGTTTGCGACGTCCACGGACGGCCTTCCGATGGCGAACGAGCAGATCCTGCAAAAGCTCGCCACCGAGACTAGAAATGCCGTGCGGCTCATAGGCGGCGCGGCCAACCCGGCGCACTTTCCGCCTTTCGTCGGGACACAGTCTTACCGGGCGCTGACAAACCAACGCATCGCAGCCATTCTGCGCAATGGCAGGCGCGCGGCGCGCTACTTCGCAGCCGTCCTGCCGGAACCTGCGGCGGAGCTGCATTTTGCCCATGGGCTTTATGTCATGCTGATGCCGGAGAAATCCCTCGACGAGCGCGGAGCACGCCAACTGGCGACTGACTTATCGGCCGACTTGGGCAAGGCCGGAATGCCGGTGCGCCACGCCGGCAGTTTCGGCTTTGATTTCGCGGCAGCGGAATGGTGCTACCATGGCCCGAGCAAGCGCTATGCCGTTAGGATCGCGGTCGGTGATCTCCCAACGTGCGTGTGGGACGACGTGATCCGAGCCGTGGCCCGGTGGTGGGCGTACGAAGGGCGGCCTGGATTTCATCGGTGACCCCGGAGCATGGGGTGCTGGTGAGTGAGTAGCCTCAGTTTAAAGCGCGCTGAACGAATAATTTGGAATTTTCTAAGAGACTCGTCGGGCGGGTCAGTTGAGACCGGCTTCGCCTCCGGGTCCCAACGTCCGTCCCCGCCGCGTTCTCAGCGCGGCGGGGCCGGCCTTCCCTTTGCGACGCGTCGCTGATCGGTAACGGTCGTTCCGACGCCAGCGAGTTCGGGCTTCAGCGGCGGCGCGATAGAGACGGTTTCAAGAGCGGTTTGGAGTACAATTTCGATCTGTCAATTCCCGCTGTCGTCGATCCTGGAAAAGCGGAGCGTCCTCCCCGTTTCAGGAGATTGAAATCCGATCACCGCATGGTCCGGCCACCGGCATAGCTCGGAAATCAATTCGCCGACGGTCAGGTTCGTGACGCTACGAGAAAGAGGATCGGCACGCATGCAAAGTACTCCACGTTGAAATAGACGCGCCCAGATCGAGCTTTGTTCCTCTGGCGCGCCCGTGACTGGCCCGCCGACCGGTTGGAACCATTGCGACCATGCAACGTAATTTCAAAAGGAAGGACCGGAGCCGCCTACGCGACCCTCTGTGGCGACACCGCCCGGCCCCCCACCGGAATGTCGGTCTTGGCCGTTAAAGGAGAAGCGGTGGCAATCGTTTTCATTGAGCCCCGGCCGAAAGGAAAGCCGCAGGGCAGTCCCATCGCGGACTACATCGTAGAGGACCCTGCGGACCATCCGCTGACCACCTTTCGGACGCAGGAGGCCGCCGTCAAATGGGCGAAGGAGCCGGCCATACGCCTCATGTCGCCCGGGTCAGGCATTTGAACGACAAGAAAAAGCCGGACCATTGGCGGGCGGTATAGCGCTAGGATCGTCTCGGTAGCTGGATTTCGTGGAGCCCTTTTAGCGCCGCTTGCCCGACGACGACTGCGCCTTGCGCCAAAGGCGTCGCATCGGACCATCCGCGCCATAGACCGGGTCCTGGGCCGGCTTTCGCACCTTGGCGATGGCTTGATCGCATCCGGCCGCTCCCGCGTATCGGTGCACTCATCGTAGGTGCCGCTTTCCGGGTAGGCGCCGACGACAAGAAAAGCCCGGCTCGCTTCGATGAGCCGGTGTCCCGTCCCCGCCGGCAAAATAAGCACGTCGCCCGGGTTCACGCTCAAGACCAGGCCCTTGATGCCGCCGCATTCAATGCGTGCGGTGCCGCGGGCAACACCCATGACTTCGTGGATTTGCGAGTGGTAGTGAACGAAATCGTAAACGGTATCGCGCCAGGAGCGGCCCCAGCCATTGCTGCTGAACAGGGCATCGAGGATGGTCGCAAGGTCGTAGGCTTGTGTGCGAGGCGACACGACGCGCCGGTAGATCAGCAACGGAAACCGGGGATGGTTTGGAACGATCCCGTCATCGGTAAAGTGCCGCACCATGGGTTTGCGGGCGCGGCGCATGGCGGCAAGGTCGACCGGCTCCGGCTTGTCTTCCGTCAGATTGCGCGCGTAATTGGTGATCTGGTCTTTAAGCGGCACGGGGCATCCCTTCGCAGTGATTGAGACTTAACCGAGATGTCCGTTCTCGGGATAGGCGAATGGATGGTTGCGAGGGTACGGACGGTAAAAGGCCCGCCGGAGCGGGCCTTTCCATTGCTTAAGTTATTTCCGGTTCTTGTTCATGTCCTCGGCCATCTGCAGGTGGTGCTGCAGCGCAGGCAGCGTCTTGCCGGCCCAGTCCTTGAGTTTCGGGTTATCGCCACCCTTACTATAGCGCTCGAACAGCGACACCGCGTCCTTATGCGCGCTGACCTGCATGGGATCGTATTCGCCAGCGAAGTCTTCCGGCTTGGTGTCACGCAGCTTATCGAGTTTCTTTTGCGAGCTGTCGTCCAGGGAGGCTGGCAGGGCGGCCTTGGCATTGTCCCCGGCGACCAACTCCTTGAGCTCGGAGCTTGTCTTGGTGTGGTCGGTAATCATCTGGCCGGCAAATTTCTTTTCGTCGGCATTCCCCTTCTGCTGCGCGATTTTGGCCGCTTCGATTTCCAGCATATCGCTGGTCGCGGCCTCCTTGACGAAATCTTCGGTGGTAGGGGCGATTCCGAGCGTAGAGTTGACGCCGGTCTTCTCGCCCACGGACTGGGCAAGCGCTGCGGACGCCATGAGCGCCGCTGCAACCAGACCTATCGCTAATCCTGATCGTTTCATGATTCCCTCCCGCTTATGCGGCTTCGGCGTTGATGGCGGCGACGGCCAGCTTGCTCAAGGCCTCATCGGTCTTTTTCTCCTCCGCGAGCGTCTCGTCCAGAAGCTTGACGGCATCGCGCATGTTCAGGCGCGCCGCCCAGGTGCGGAGAGTGCCGTAGCGCGAGATTTCATAATGCTCGACGGCCTGCGCGGCGGCGAGAAGAGCGGCATCGAGCGCGGGCGTGTCCTTGTACTCTTCCATGACCTCCTGGCCCTCATCGAGGATGCCTTCGATGGCGTCGCATTTTTTGCCGCGGGCCGGCTTGCCTAGCAGCTCGAAGATTTTCTCCAGGCGTTCGATCTGCTGTTCGGTTTCGTCATGGTGCTTCTCGAAGGCCGCGCGCAGCTGGTCGGATTGAGCCGCCTTGGCGAGCTTCGGCAGGGATTTATAAATCTGCTTTTCGGCGTAGTAGATGTCCTTCAGCGTGTCGACGAAAAGCGCGCTGAGATCTTTCTCGGGCATGGGGTCTCCTCCTAACGTTGCCGGAACAAGCAACCTCCCAGAGCCCCTCGGGTTCCAACCCGTGCCAAGCCAAGAACGGGTGCGCGCGACGGATGCTGCTGGCGCATCTGACGCGACGGCCTTAGTGTCGGCTCACGGGCGATGGTTCGCGCTTGCCATACGCTGTGAACACGCGAAGGAAGCGCTCCAGCGCCGCTCCCATCACAAGTCCTGCCAGCACGTCGCTCGTCCAATGCGCCAGCAGCACGATCCGTGTCAGGACGAGCCCGGTACCGGCTGCCCACACGGCATTCCGCTGCGAAGGCGGCAGCACTGTCGCCGCGGAGGCCAAGGCTCCCACATGCAGGGCGTGGCCCGAGGGAAAAGCATCGTTGGGCTTTCCCGATAAGGGGACGCCGTTGAGATGTCCCCTCAGCGTCAGGCGGTCGGGACGCTTCTGATTGAAAATCCTCTTAAGGATGTGAGGAAAGACGGTAACTGTCAGCGTGGTCAGCAGCAGATGGTCGCTGTCCTGGCGGCAGCTCCCGGGCCGCCCGCGGCACCAGAGCCACCAGCCAGCCGCAAGCGCGCACAGAACTTTTTCATCGGCTCCCCAGGTGAGCGCTTGCGCGATTTCCTCAGTGGGCGCGTTTGTGTGCCGCGCAATGGCGCGGGCGATGGCGATATCGGGTTTGGTGGGTTTTATGGTCAGCGGCATGCGTATCCAACGTCGGCATTCAAGCCTGGTTCATCGCCGGATAAAAACTCCATTCGGTTCGGCGGGGGCGACCCCCTTGCCGCCCGATGGCGGATTGCTTTTATGAGCATTCTGGCCCGAGTGATGGAACAAGCCCGGCGGAAAAGACCATGCGCAACCCAACAAATGTTAACCGCCGCCTGGTCGGCGCGGGCGCGCGCCAGTCCGGGCAGCGCTGTCCCGAGTGAGGGCGCGATCGCGCCGGCGCGAGGGCGGAAAGGGAGAACGTAGCTTTATGGATTATGTCATTCGTTTTCTTGCGGGAGGCGCGATCGTCTCGATCTTTGCCGTGGTTGGGGACGTGTTGCGGCCAAAGAGCTTCGCGGGTCTCTTTGGAGCCGCTCCCTCTGTCGCTCTTGTCACCCTGGCGCTTGCGTTTTGGAGAGAAAGCCCGGCCTTTGTGGCAATCGAGGCGCGTTCAATGGTGGCGGGAGCCGTCGCCCTGGCGCTCTACAGCGTTGTCGTCTGTCAAGCGATGATGCGCGCCCGCTCTCCTGCAATCTATGCAACGGTCGGTGCCCTTGCTTTTTGGCTCGCGGTTGCGCTCGGTCTCCAACACCTATTCGCGGGCTGAGCATGCTGATCCGCTTCAATTGGTCTGCCTTAAGGCAAACGCAACCCTACGAGTACGCCATGCGTTTTGGCCTGGGCGGTCTGGCAACCGTTCTGGCTGGAATCATTGCCAACCATTTCGGCCCGGAGATCGGTGGTCTGTTTCTTGCCTTTCCCGCGATCTTCTGCGCCAGCGCGACCTTGATCGAGAAGCACGAGCGCGAACGCAAAGCGCGCAAAGGTCTCAAGGGCAACGCGCGCGGCCGGGGCGCTGCCGCGCTTGATGCGGCAGGCGCGGCATGGGGAAGCGCAGCGCTCGTGATTTTCGCCTGCATCGTTTGGTCGCTGGCCGGCCGCGGAGCTGCCTTGGCCCTCGGCGTTGCCGGCGTTGCTTGGCTGGCGGGTGCGGTCGCGTTCTGGTTCCTGCGCCGCACGCTAAATCAGCTCTAGCCGCTTTTTTGGCCTTTGAGGAAACAGCCGCAATGATTTTTCTCTGGTTTACCGCTGCGCGGCGCGGCCAATAATGGCCTGAAGGAGACATTCTTGTCGCGCCTGCGAAGACGGCAAGCATTGCGGTATGCTCGATGAACTAAAAGCAAATAAGGATGAGACCGATATCGCCAATCTCATCGTCTGGCCGTCGCTGTTCGACAGGCAGCGCAGCATCATTCTTGGCGCGCACATGATGGCCTGTCGCGGCCGGGTGCAGAAAGCGAACGGCGTCATTCACCTCGTTGCCGAACGTCTCGTCGATCAAACGGACTTGCTGAATGGCCTCAGTGGGCGCGATGGAGCCTTTACGTTGCCGGCCGGCCGTGGCGATGAAGCGCGTCATGGAGGCGGAAGCGGAATGGACAGCCGCGAACCCAAAGCGCCTCCGACCAGGCCCCGCGATATTTCATTCCGGACCTCCATATCGATACGCTGACCGTGAAGGCGCGCAATTTTCGCTAGGAGTTTAAGACGACCGCAAGCCGAACAATCCGCGATCGTAAGTTATTCGGCCCAGGTCACCGTGGTTCGTTACAACTTTACCAACCGAAAGAACGCGCGATGTGGCGGACCATGGCAAGCGCGCTGTCGGAGTAGCGTCCGTAATTGGCTATTTGATCGGCTACGACTGCAGCGACGACCACAGCACATGCCGTCCAACCTATTTTGCTCATTGGCGGCAAACGGCATGCCGTCCCAGGATGTTCCTACCAGGAGAAGATAATCGCTCCGCAATTAGCGCCGTACCTAAGAACTGAGACTCGGACAGCGCGAGTAGGCGATGAAACCCGAGATGCAACCGGCAGTCCGGGGAACGCATGCCGAGCGACATTTTTTCCTGCCCCGGTAAGCCGAACGTCTAATGAAGGCCGAAACCCTTCCCAGAGGCTGGGAACAAATCGATGATACAAATGTTAATTGACGTTTGCCCGAGGTAATTGTGGCGGGGGGGTGAATGCCGCAGTACGAAAAATACACCACCACGGTGGTGGGAGCCCATAGCGTGCCGCGCTGGTACGAGGCCATGGACCGGCTTGTCGCCGCCGGGCAGATGGCCGCCGGAGACTTCACGGACGCACAATTGCGCGCATCCCAAGCGGCCATCCTGGAGCAGGAAATCGCCGGCATCGATGTCATAACGGGTGGCGAAATGCATCGCCGCACCCACAATCGCCATTCTCCGCCCAACGCAATGCTCAATCACTTTTGGCAAAAGATTCCCTCGTTCCAGGGCGAGACCAAACCCAAACCCATCACTCCGCACGATCCCAATGTTTTCCATCCGGCCGCGATATGCCGCGGGCCTATCCAGCATTCGATTGATCTCGGACTTGTGGAGGAATTTGTCACGACTTCCGCTTTCGCGCGGAGCCCCGTGAAGATCACGATGACGGGTCCGCACCTTTTGGCAGCGGTGGCCTACGATGAATATTATGGCGACGTTCGCGCGATGATGACCGACTTCGGTAAGCTGCTTCATCATAATTTCACCAGCCTCGCGGCGGCGGGCTGCAAGCACATCCAGATCGACGAACCCTATTTCACGGCTTCCAGTGAAGAGGAGGTCGGAGCGGCGGTAGATGTCATCAACACGACAATCGAAGATTTGCCTGACGATATCCACGTGTCGGTCCATATTTGCCAAGGAAACTATGCGGTCGGACCGGATTATGATGGCCAGATCGGTCACCGCTATTTCGATACGGGTCGCTACAAGGCGGACCTGATCACGCGCATCGACTGCGACGTGTACATGGTGGAGCACGACATGGTGCCTCATTACAAAGGTTTGCTCGGCAACAAGCAGCTTGGGGTCGGCGCCATCGATGTACAAGCGCCCAACGTCGAAACGGCGCAACAGGTCGTGGATCGAATCAGGGCACATGAGTGGCTGCCGCCGGAGCAAACCATTATCACCTGTACCTGCGGCTTCAATCATCTGCCCAGACATATAGCGCTCGGCAAGCTTCGCGCGATGCGCGAAGCGCAAACGATACTCCGGGGGGCCACCAGAGCGTGACCGAGAGCGACAAGACTACAGAACTCCAGCAGCGCGTTCGCCTCTTTGAGGAGCAGATTCGGCTCGGCGAAACCGCTGGCGGAATAGCCACGTTCGAGCTGGACCTCGACACGCGAAGGTGGCGCTGGACTTCGCAAGCGGGCAATATTTTCGGATTCGATGCAAAGGAGACCGAACGCGCTTTAGCCGAATGGGAGAAGGCGGTCTTTTTTGACGACGTTCCAAAAATTCACGCGGCAGTGGAAGAGGTCGCTGCGGGCGGCAGCTTGTACGTCGAATTCCGCGTGGCGCAGCCAAAGGGGCGACCGCGCTGGATCGTTGCGCGCGGCGCCATCTCTTCGCAAGAGAAGCCCGCCCGGATCGTGCGCGGCGCCATCTACGATATTTCGGAGAGGAAAGCGCTTGAGGCGCGGCTACTGGCGCTCAATGAAACCCTGGAAGCACGCCTCATCGAGGCGCGTGAGGAGAGCAAGGTTCTTGATACGCTCAACACGACAGGCATCGCGGTCGCAGCAGAGCACGATCTGCAGCGTTTGGTGCAAATGGTTACCGATGCAGGCGTCGAACTGAGCCACGCGCAGTTCGGCGCATTTTTTTACAATGTCCTGGACGAAAAGGGCGAATCGTACACGCTCTATACGATCTCGGGGGTTCCGCGCGAAGCATTCGCGAAATTTCCGATGCCTCGCAACACCGCCATTTTCGAGCCGACGTTTCGAGGCACCGGAACAATGCGTTCGGCAGACATTCTCGCCGATCCACGCTACGGAAAGAACTCACCGCACAAGGGAATGCCGAAGGGTCACCTGCCCGTTCGGAGCTATCTCGCCGTGCCCGTCGTGTCGCGCGCGGGCGAAGTGCTGGGTGGTCTGTTTTTCGGCCATGCACAGCCTGGCGTCTTCACGGCCCGCGCAGAACGCCTCGTGACCGGACTGGCAGCGCAAGCCGCCGTCGCCATCGACAATGCACGTCTCTACGAGGCCAGTAAACGCGAGATTGCAGCGAGAGCGCAGGCCGAAGAAGAACTGCAGAAGCTCAATCAGTCGCTCGAACAGCGTGCCGAAGAGCGGGCCCTTCAACTAGCCGCAAGCACCGCGAAGTTGCAGGATACGGAGCAGCGCTTCCGGCTGCTCGTCGAAGGAGTCACGGATTACGCGATCTATATGCTCGATTTGAACGGGCACATCATCAACTGGAATCCCGGAGCGGAGCGGATCAAGGGTTACAAACGAGACGAGGTTCTCGGCCGCCATTTTTCAACATTCTACACGGAGGAGGATCGAAAGGCGGAAATCCCCATAAAAGCCTTATCCATTGCCACGCAGACGGGAAAATACGAAGCCGAGGGCTGGCGCGTTCGCAAGGACGAAAGCAAGTTCTGGGCAAGCGCCGTTATCAATGCGATCAGAGATGCAAAGGGCGACATCATCGGTTTCGCCAAGATCACGCGCGACCTCACCGAGCGACGCGCCGCCGAAGAGCGGGCCCAGCAAGCGCAGAAGATGGAAGGAATTGGCCAACTGACCGGCGGGGTGGCGCACGATTTCAACAACCTGCTCACGATCATCCTTGGAAATCTGGAGACTCTGCAGCGAAATCTGAATGTTCCTGCAATCGACGTGCAAGCGTTGAAGAGATCTGCCGATAACGCCATGACAGGCGCCCGGCGTGCGGAATCCCTCACCCAGCGCCTGCTGGCATTTTCGCGGCAGCAACCGCTCGATCCAAAGCCGCTCGATTTGGGCCGCCTCGTCACCGGGATGTCCGATTTGCTTCGCCGGACTCTTGGTGAGCAAGTGACCGTCGAAACCGTGCTGGGAGGCGGCTTATGGAAGGCTCTTGCCGATCCCAATCAACTCGAGCTCGCGATCATAAACCTTGCCGTCAACGCGCGGGACGCAATGCCGCAGGGTGGTCGGCTCACCCTCGAAACGGCGAACGTCTATCTGGATGAAAGATACGCCGTCGGACAGATCGAAGTCGTTCCGGGACAATATGTCATGCTCGCGGTGACAGACACCGGAACCGGGATGACTCCTGAAGTCAAGGCGAAGGCTTTCGATCCGTTTTTCACCACGAAGGACGTCGGGCATGGCACGGGCTTGGGCCTTTCTCAGGTCTACGGCTTCGTGAAGCAGTCGCGGGGCCACATCAAGATTTACAGCGAGATGGGAGAAGGCACGACGATAAAGCTGTATATGCCTCGTGCACACGCCGCTGCGGACGTTGTAGTTGAGGAAAGCGCACAACCGCTTCCGCGGGGATCGACACGAGAAACCATACTGGTCGTGGAAGACGACGCCGACGTTCGCGCCTACACCTGCGATACGTTGAGGGCGCTCGGTTATGTTGTCGTCGAGGCCGAAACAGGCCGCACCGCGCTTCATTTGCTCGAAGCCAATCCGCCCATCCGATTGCTATTTACCGACATCGGCTTGCCGGGCGGGATGAATGGACGGCAACTTGCCGACGAAGCGCGGCGACGGCGCCAAGATTTGAAAGTTCTCTTCACGACCGGCTACGCCCGCAATGCGATCATTCATGGCGGACGCCTCGACCCGGGTGTCGAGCTGATCACAAAGCCATTCTCTCAAGCCGCCCTGGCGTCAAAGCTCAGGGATATCTTCGATGCCATGAGCGCCTCGCGCCGGGTTCTGCTGGTCGAGGACGAAGTATTGATACAGATGTTGGCCATTGAATATCTGGAAGACGGGGGCTTCCAGGTTGACACAGCCGGCACCGCCACCGATGCCATGAACAAGCTCGCGCGGATTCCGGGCGGCTTCGACGCGGTGATTATCGACATCGGATTACCTGACAGGCGCGGTGACGTTCTCCTCCAGGAACTAAGGGCGCTGTATCCGACGCTTCCGATCGTCCTGGCGACGGGTCATGATCCGCTGGAGCTGCGCAATACCTTCAAGGACCAAACCAAACTTTCGATTGTTACAAAGCCCTATACCGCCGAAGCGTTAATTGCCGCGCTTCGTAACCTCGGTGTCGAATGAGGCGCGCTGCGGTGGCGGGCCACGTACTGCCGGCGGTAGGCCACAAAAAAGCTCGCCCCGAGGCTGGACCGGACGACCGTTCTTGTTTCGCGATTTAATGTGGCAACTTGGCTCGAATGGCGCAGGAAAAATTCTCACTATTTCGGCTGGGCGCGCTGTCGCCTGCTTGCGACCACCCTCGACCGGGCGTACCGGCGCGGTTTAACCGTTTGCACGTCAATAGCGAATGAGCACAGCACCAACCAAAAGGAACAGAACACCCGTGATGCGCGGAAGGGTGACGAGGTGGACCGGCAGTCCGAACAACCCAAAATGGTCGAACGCAAGTGAGCCCATCATCTGTCCCGCAACGATGAGCGCAATGACGGTGGCCGCGCCCAGACGCGGCAGCAATAGAATCGAAATCGCGATATAAACTGCTCCGAACAATCCTCCCGTCCATGATATGACCTGTGATCGCGCTGCTAACGCCATGTTCGGCAGCGGCTCTCGCAGGGCGATCGCCATGACGAGCATTGCCAATGTGCCTCCCAGATAGCTGACAAACCCCGCCCACCACGCGGACCCCAGCTCCGTGCGGAGATTCGAATTCACCGCTTGCTGGAAGACGAAGCTGACGCCGGCAAATAGCGCCACCAGATATAAAAATAACAAATTCATCCCCGCCTCCCTTGAAAACACGATCCCCGATGTGCGATCGCCGCAGGCTCTGAGTAACATGAGCTGCCGAGGTGCTACACGGTGCCGCGCCCGTTGTGTCTCAGCAGAGTCCTGTCGTTTGCCGCATCGTGTTTGCAAGGTCTTCGACGGTGAAGGGCTTTCTAATCATGGGATAGCTGTCACGGCGACGCTCACGTCCCGAAAGCTGGAGGATCTTCAGGTCCGGTCTTAAGCGTTTTGCGCGCTCGGCGAGTTCGTGCCCGTCCATACCGGGCATATTGATGTCAGTGATCAGAATTGCAATCTGCTGGTTTCGCCTTAGCTGATCAAGAGCGTCGCTACCGCTTGAGGCGGTAACTACGTCGCAGCCTAGGTCTTCCAGCATGCCGGCGACGACGTCGAGCACGCCGGCATCGTCATCGACTGCTAATACGGTGCGGGGCATCGAATAAGCTCAGCCTTGTCGCCCGCCCGGATTACCAACGCACCCCGCTAATTGAAGGTTCCGGCGGTTGGGCTGCTGACAAGCCTTGGATCACGATGAGAGAGGGAGAATGATCGCCGCACCTGTTACGAAATCGGGGGCTTGCCGAGCTTCCTGGCTATCGCGCGAAGGTCGTCGATATGCTGCTGCACGACCTTTCGCGCCTCCAGCGTGCGCGGCGGCTCAAAGGTCGCGACCATTCGGTCCCGGTCCCAAAGCTCCACTACATGGCCGTCGACAAGTTGCCGGGCCTGTTCTTTCGCTTGGTCGTCATCGTCGCAGTAGAGCTCGATGCGGTTCGTGACGTGTTTATCCAGACCAAGGATGTACGCCCGGTAGCTGTGCATAGCCGCGCCCCGAAAATGGTGTCGGGGGAGTTTCGCCTGGGGAACCGATATGTCAATATCAGCGGGCGGTTATGGGAACGGTTGTGAAGCAGCAACCTGAGTATCTTGAGCGGGCAGTGCAGCTTGAGGAGATGGCGGCTAAGGAGCCGGCTTCGGCATTTAAAGACCAGCTCCTTGACCAGGCGCAGGCCTCGCAAGCTCGCCGCCAAACACGCCCAGGAACTCGGGATGCCGCCGCCTAGTCCAGTCGGACGCCGCCGAGGCGAAGCTCAAGTAGGAACCTAAGCGCCAAAGCTGCGCCAGAACGCAAATTTCACATGTTGTGTTTGCGAGAATGGTGACGTCTGTGATGCGTACCACCGCGGTCGGTGGTCGAACCCTTCATGCCACCCGCGTTGCTGGGTTGAGTTGCGGCGGGGCCCCCGGCCTTGGAGCTGCCGCCAGCGCTGCTTCCAGGGCTTTGGGCGAGCGCGACCGAGCTTGTAATCGTCAGGGCGACGACCAGTACAAATGTTTTGAACTTCATGACGCTTTCTCCGCTGTTGTTTTCAGCCAACCCAACCGCATCCCATGAGTTCCTACGGCGTAAGCCGGGAACTTTTGGGTCAATTTGCGTCTTGTGAAACGACAGGAGGCAAAGATGGCAGTCAACAAACCGGTCGGCGATAACGCGCGCAAGGGGGCGGTAAGGAAACGGACTCAATTGAAAAACCCGTTGACCAAAACCGCGACGAAGCGCAACAAGGCGGGCGGACAGTTCATGGCTGTTAAAAAATCCCCGAAAAAGTTCAAGGGCGTCCGTCGCGAGAAGTGATGTCGCGCTACCATTCCGATCTCGTGGATTCCAAGACGATGGCCCACGAGGGCGGAGCGGAAGCAAACGACGATGTTCACGCGATGGATCTCGCTGAAAGTATCGTCCGGCGATTGCGCGATGAGCGGCCCGAATTGATGAACCGGCATTTCGCAATTCTGGTGACGAACGAAGACGGCGCGGAAGTCTGTCGTGTGCCTCTCGACGTGATCCACTAATTCCTGTTCGGGACCAAACTCTCAGGATCGGGAAAACCCTTTCAGGCTGCTGGCGCGCAGCAATCCTTCGGACGTGATGTCGCGGTACTCGACCTCGGCGACAAAACGAGGTTCGACCCAGGTGGCTTTGGGCTTGCGGATCGTCTTGGTCAGCTTCTGTTTGGGAGTGATGACCGTATCGAGCTTACGCCGAATTCCCGCCGAGGTGGTTCTGTTCCAGCCGGTCCCGACCTTGCCCATGTAGACCAGGTCTCTGCCTTCTTTCTTCCCGAGATACAGCGCGGCAACCCCTGAGGGGTCCTTGATAAACCCGACGACGGGAAACTTTCCTTTCTGCACAGTTTTGATTTTTTGCCAGGCTTCGGTTCTCTCCGAGCGGTAGGGAGCATGGGCGAGTTTCGAGACGATGCCTTCGTATTTCAACCGCGAAGCAGCCTCGAACAGCTCCTGTCCCTCTCCTTCAACATGCTCGCTATAGAGGATGGGCGGCTCGAGCATATCCGTGAGGGTCTTCACGATCTGCTTGCGCGCTAATTGGGGCTTTGTTCGAAGGTCCTCGCCATTATGAAAGAGGATGTCGAAAGCATAGAACACCATGCGGTCCTGACGCCCCTTCGCAAGGTCGGCCTGCAATTCGGAGAAGTTGGTCCGGCCGTCATGGACAACCACTACTTCGCCGTCGAGAATCGTCCGGCTGCGAAGATCGATCGCGCCGACAATGCGCGCAAAGCGCTTGGTCCAATCGTGTCCGTTGCGCGTGAATACCTTTGTCTTGCCCCGGTCGACGTGAATCTGGACTCGGTAGCCATCGTACTTGATTTCGTGAATCCAGTCGTCTCCTGACGGGGCTTTGATTTTCAGCGTGGCGAGCTGGGGCTTAATGAAGCCCGGCATGGGATTACGCGGCACGAAACTTTCCATACTGCAATGCTCATATTTCGGAAGCCGACCCGCCGATTTCAAGCAGATACGTCCGGAATCGGCCTAGTGGTATAAGGACATGGTCAGTTGATTCGTGAGCACCGCGCCATGTCCCGTACCGCACGCAAGCCTTCGCTCAAACCGGTCCGCCGAACCGCCTATCTTAGCCTGCACGGTTGGGCCTTGGGAACCTTGATTGACCACGGCGTCGTCACCGAATGCGAACACCATGGCCATCGCCGCGATCGGGCAGACCCTGAGGCATGGAACCGGGCGCGTGAGGCCGCTTTGAATGATCCCTTCCCGGGCACCACCCCCGAGGCCTCGGTCAAAGCCCTGCAAGAAGTTCTTCGTGGAATTGGCGATACGTGCCCGGACTGTTGAACCGAACTCCCGTTCGGGCGTTTTGCCCCTATATTTCGAGTCTATTCAGCGAAGGCGGAGTTTTGCGTTATGGCCCCGCGTGCCAATTGGAAGGGTTTCCTGCGGCTGTCCTTGGTGACCTGCCCGATTGCGTTGTATCCGGCCACGTCGGAATCCGAAAAAATCAGTTTCAACCAGATCAACAAGAGAACGGGCCACCGGATTCGCTATTTGAAAGTCGACGCGGAGACCGGCGACGAAGTCGACAACGAAGACATTATCAAGGGATATAAGGTCGATACCGACCGCTATCTCGAGGTCAGCAAGGACGAGCTGGAAAACATCGCCCTTGAATCGACGCGGACCATCGACATCGACGAGTTCGTGCCGCGCAAGGAGATCGACGATCTCTACCTGGTGAGGCCGTATTTTATCGTCCCGGACGGCAAGGTCGGCCATGACGCCTATGCCGTGATCCGCGAGACGATCCGCGCGCTGGATAAGGTAGCGCTCGCGCGCGTTGTCCTCACCAACCGCGAGCATGTCATCGCCTTGGAGGCGCGTGACAAAGGCCTGATGGGCATGTTGCTGCGCTATCCCTACGAGGTGCGCGATCAAAGCGAGTACTTCGACGATATCCAGGACGTAAAGATCACCAAGGACATGCTCGACCTTGCCAAACACATCGTGGATCAAAAGTCCGGCCATTTCGCGCCCGACAAATTCGAGGACCACTACGAAACCGCGTTGCAAGAGCTCCTGGCCAAGAAGCAAAAAGGCGAGCCGATCACCGCGCCGAAGAAACAAGCCCCGAGTAACGTCGTCAACCTCATGGATGCACTTCGTCTCAGCCTGAAAGAGGGCAAACGGCCGGAGGCAAAAGCGCACCAAACGAGGAAGTCCGCATCCAAACCGAGACGGAAAGCCGGCTGACGCGTTCCCGGTCTGGTCGCCGCGCGCCCGACCACTCACGGAGGATGAGTGCGAGGCGTTTGATTACCGCTTTTGTTACCCGAGGCGACGATTACGTCGCCGAGAATTTCAATCAGCTGGCTAATGGATGGCCCAAGGCGACCTTGGGCAGCCACTCCACCACTCCCTCTTGGGAATGCCGAGCCCGATTCTGGTATCGTACCGGTTGAATACAAGCAGCAGCTTCGGTATTCTAAGCGGCCGGATCGTGGCTGTGGACTCCGGTTAAGGCGTGTACTCATAAACTTGGTGCATTATGCAGACATAGCGATGTCCGCTTTGCCTCAAAGCTGACGTTCGGGCGCGCTCCAGCATGTCCGCTTCGTGCCATCTACGGACTCTTGGCCGATACCCTTGCACCACGGTCAATCATCGTCGTTCGACCGAGGTCACCCCCGTTAAGGCGCGTCTACGCCGCGGCTTGGCCTTTCGCCTCGCCGCCTGCGAAGGTCGCGTGCGTGACCGTGACGGCCGTTCCCTTTGGTCCACTCAATGTAACAACTTGGGAGTCGAGTTGCTTGGCAAGCGCCTTGACAATGCCAGTGCCAAGCCCCGATTTGCGTTGGGCAAAGACGCCGTCAGGTTTTCCAATCCCGTTGTCGACGACGGAAAGTTTCCAGTCCGTCCCGGAAACTTCATAGGAGACGGCGATCTGTCCGTCTTTGGTTCCTGCCTTAAAGGCGTGCTTCAGGGAGTTTATCACAAGTTCAGTGACGATTAATCCCAGGCTCTCGGCATTGCGACAAGTTGCGCTCCCGCCCTGACCAAGCACCGTCAACGAAATTGGCTGATCCTCGCCGATCATTGAGTGGGCGAGCGCCTCACAAAGCTTGGTGAGGTAGGGTAGGATTTCCATTGAGCCGAGGCCCGCCGAAGGTTGAAGGTGCTCTTGCACGGCCGCAACCGAAATGACTCTGGTGTGGGCATCATGCAGATGGCGTCGAATTTCCTCCGACTCCACCGATTTCGCTTTCAACATAATGATGCTGGCGATGATTTGGAGACTATTGGCGACCCGGTGTTGGAGTTCGTCGAGCAGCACGTCTTTTTGGCGCAATAGGTCATCTTTATCGCGTTCCAGATTGCGTTGCACCGTAATGTCCTCGATGCCAAGCAAGATATTGGTGTGTGCTTTCTCGTAGCGAACGATGCAGGCATTTAGCAGCATCACCCGTCGTCCGATGCGGGGAAAGTCATGCTCGACTTCGTATTCATCCATCGAGCTTTGGCCAGGTATGATTTCCTCCAACAGCAATCGAAGTTTTGGAATGTCCCACTCGCGGTCGCCTAATTCGTAAAAGCGTTTTCCCTGGGTGTTGAGAGGATCGGTCGAGAACTTCACATAGAACGACCGACTTGCGGCGACGACCCGTAGCTCTTTGTCAAGGACGATCAGAGGTTCACGAACGGTGTCTACCATCGCCTGCGCGAGCGCACAGGCGTCTTCGACCTCGCTGAATTGCTTTCTAAACACGGGGACCTTTCGCCGCGCGATTTTCAAAATCACGCAGGATGTACCGGAGGCGGTGGGGAGACGCAGGGTTAATGGTCTCAAGTCATCTTAGGTCCGTCGTTACTGGCTTATTTTTATAGAGCAATATTGACCACCCAAGCGGAGGAGGCTGTCCACTTGCCGAAACGGTTCTCCGAGGCGGCCTCAACACCTGAAAGCCACCAGCACAAATGCTGCGATCAGCAGGAGAAGGGCAGAGGCAATAACTGAAAGAAAAATCCTGGAACCGTAAGCGCTAATGAACGGCGGCTCTGTGGTTGAGTGCATCGGCGACAACGAGGGCCACCATTGCAGTCAACAACCAAGATAACGGTCGTTCGCGGTCCATAGGCGCGCGCCACTTCGTGCCGGGTGAATACAAGCGCGACAGCTTCGGCATTCCTAAACGGCCGGATCGTGGCTGTGGACTACGGCTAGCCCGGGGCGGCAATAACCGCGCGGCATGCCTGTGCAACCATACTGCCACGCCGGCTAAGACTTTCCGCGGATGGGGACATAGCAAGTGTTCACTTTTGAACAAACCGGCGCAAAATCAAATCTTTAAAGATTTTCCTCCTACGATGCCTGCATTCCAGGGGTCGGATGGACCGGCGAATGTCGATTGAAGATTTTGCCAAGCAAAGGGCGGTCGATGTGATCGTGGGCGGCAGCTATGTCCTGCCCAGGTGGTACGACTGCGCGGGCAAGCTTCGAACATTTGCCTGCCGCACAAAACGCGTGTCGCCCTATCGGATGATCGTGGATGGACTTCGAGGCGCTTTTCAAAAGCGTCGGCCTTCGCTTCGGCCCGAGCTGTTCACGCCGCTACGTGAAGTGCATTCTAGACGAAGTGCTGCGGTTGTCCTGACGGGTGATCATGGACTTATCGGACGCCGGAAATCCATCCCCTGCCGTCATTCATGTTTTTGGTCGGACCCATGATTTCGCAATCGTGCTTGTCGCGGTAGGCCATGCTCTTGTAGGCAAACCCTCCGCATTGGGAGATCGTCCGGCACTTTGCGGCGCATTCGTTGATATTGGCAACGCTGTAGCGGAGCTGGTTCGAGCCAAGCGCCGAAGCCAACCCGCAACCCGCAGGGGCAGCCGCGAAAGACAAGGCTGCGGCAGCAAAACAGACCAGTGTGCCTCGCCTCTGATCGCTTGTTTATGCGCGGCCCAGGATGATAGGACCATGTTTCGCGATCCCAAACTCCCTGAGCTACCCGACCAGTCAGCCGATCCGGCGCTTCAATAACGAATGAGCACAGCGCCAACCAAAAGAAACAGGACACCCGCAGTACGCAGGATAGTGACGTGGTGCACGGGCAGGCCGAAAAACCCAAAATGGTCGAACGCAAGTGAACCCATCATCTCACCCGCAACGATGAGCCCAATGACAGTGGCGGCCCCAGCCGCGGCAGCAACAGAATCGAAATTGCGATATAGACCGCTCCGAACAATCCTCCCGTCCATGATAGGCCCTGTGAACGCGCTGCTACAGCCACGTTTGGCACCGGCTCCCGCACGACGAGCGCCATGAGGAGCATGGCAAGAGTGCCTCCCAGCTAGCTGACAAAACCCGACCACCATGGCGACCCCAGCTCCAGGCGGAGATTTGAATTTACCGCTTGTTGGAAGACGAAGCTGACGCCAGCTGACAGCGCGACTAGATACAAAAATTAACAATTCATCGCCGCCTCCCTGGACAGCACGGCTCCGATCTGCGATCCGCTACCTTTACGTGACCCCCGCGGAGTTCTTACACGATGCCGCGATCCTTATATCTCAACACAGACCGGTCGTTTGCTGCATGGTGTTTGCGAGGTCCTCTAGGGTGAAGGGCTTTCTAATCATGGGATAGCCGTCACGGCGACGCTCACGTACGGAAAGTTGGATAACCGACATGCGCGAACTGCTTATCCTAACGGGCTTGAACACCTACACCTTTATACCGTTCAATGCGACCGCTTCCTGTGATCGAACAGAGGACATACTGACCCTCGCGTGGTCATATGAGATGGAGCGCAGGATGTCGCTCGTGCTAATTCCGTTAGTGTACGGTAAGAATACCAACTCCACATCGAGCCGGAGCAGATCCGCTTCTGTGAGCCGTATTTGGTTTAGGTAAGCATTCCGCTCCCACTCGTTTCCATGAACGATTGTTGAAACCGAAAACTGTGCCAGTAAAGGACCGACATCTAGCGAATGGGCGATGATCGTTTCATCCACATAACGGCACGCGGCAACGACTGCTGCTCTCGCGTGTTCATTGACCACGGGTACGCGTTTATAGGATGCCGTCACATCATCGCCGTTAACAGCAACGATCAAGCGATCGCCAAGTTCTTTCGCCCGTTCAAGCAAGCGCACGTGTCCAACATGGAACAGATCGAATACTCCCACGACAAGAACGTTCCTCGTCATCTTGTTCTTCCCATTTATTCCTGAGACCTCTTCAAATCGCGTTTAGCACTTGCGAGAGGTTGGGAGACGACGCTTCCCTTCGTCGCTTCTTATCAGTCTTCCCAACCTTACGTCTCAGCCTTCGAATCATGCTGCCTCCCTCGCTGGGCACGATGATGGAAGCGTCAGAACAAAACCGTTGATATTGGTTAGCTAGATCTCGATCAGAAAAACGATCGAGGACTGTTCGTCGCCCAGGGCGCGTTCGTCTAGACAGTGAAAACAATTCTTCGAGGCCAGACTGAGATAGCCCTTCGCAGCCAGGAAAGCGAATAGGGACACGGAAGTGATTAAGAAATTCCTTGGTCCTCTCGTCGAAATTTCCTTGCAGAACGAGGGCAAAGCGCGTCGTCGAGGCTACGACACTGCCGTGAAGTGCAGAGGGCGCTAACCCAAGCTGCTCTATTGCGTGGGAGATCAGGTGCTCGGCCCCGCTACACGGCCGACTTGAGCCAGCAAGCGCCATCGACAGCCCGGACAGGGTTTGTCCAAGTATCACCCGTTCAACAAACGTATCACTTTTGACCGACCATTCGCTGCTCCAAATGACGCCATCGGCCGCTGCTTGGGACAGATAGTAGGCGAGCGAACGTGCTCGAACATCGGAAGGTGAAAAACATGCCCAATCATTTGTCGCTGAGAGATTTGAAACAAGATCACACGCCGCGGCCACTAAATAACGTTCCGGTGCGTCGTCGAGAGCCTTGAGATCGATGAAGACGGCATCCGGCATCCGGCCCGGGATGCTGACTGAAACTCCACCTTCCCGCAAAACAGCGATGGGAGAAATCAAGCCGTCGTTTGCAATTATGGTAGGGACCATGATCAAACGCAGGTTGCACAGAAGTGCCAAGCGCTTGGCGAAATCACCAACTCGCCCGCCACCCACAGAAAGCAAATGTGAGTAGTTCGCCGATCTAATGGCGGATTCAAGTGCGTGAACTTCGTCCACAGTACCCAAAAGAACTTGAGCGGTAGCCGAAGGTGCAGAGAGTGTGTTTTTGATGGCGTCAGCATACTCGAGGGAGACGCTCGCGCCCGTCACAATCAAAATCTTTGCCTGGGTCGTGCCGAGGAATTCATTGATCTGTTCAGCTATCCGCTTCGTTCCGACGCCGAACTCGATCTGAAAGGAAAGAGGAAGGAACATCCGTCACTCCGCACACAGGAACGCTCAGTCGTAAAATCGTCTAGCCGTCATAGTGTGACAAGGTCATTGTGGCCATTTAAAGTTGCAGTGAAGTGAAGTGTATTGTTGATCGCGCTTTCATGGCATGTGGCTTGTTGTAGAGCAGTGGGGGAGCAAACGAAGGCCCCTTTTGCGAACTCATCGTTTAAGCGCGTTGAGGATCGAAGTGGTCGTCAACAATCTCACAGATCATGTGCCCTACCGCGATATGCATTTCTTGAACACGCGGCGTACTCCGGCTCGGCATTCTTAGGCACAAATCGCAAAGGTTGCCTAACTCGCCGCCATCCTGGCCAGTAAGGCCAATGACGTTTATCCCCATGTCCTTGGCAGCTCGGCAAGCTTCCAAAATGTTTCTGCTATTGCCACTGGTGGAAATGGCAACCAATACGTCCCCCCGTTTTCCGTATCCCCTTATTTGTCTTTCGTAGATCGCATCATAGGAATAGTCATTCGCAATCGCGGTAATTGTAGACGTATTTGTATGCAACGCGGTGGCAGGAAGAGATTTTCGCTCTTTCAAGAACCTTCCTGAAAACTCAGCCGCGATGTGCTGAGCATCAGCTGCAGACCCTCCGTTCCCGCACAGAAACACGTGGCCTTGGTTCAGCAGGGCGTTGAGCACCATTGTTCCGGCCTCTTCGATGGCCGAAGTTTGACTTTCGAGGTCACCAAAGCCTGTTTGAATGACCGAAATCGTTCGCCTTATATCAGCAGCATCCATAGGATCACCCCGAGAATGAGTTCTCACCAACTGAAAGCGACCAAGCTCTCCCCAATTCGACCGGCGCGCCATCCGCAATCGGACTGATGGTTGAATAGTGCAAGCAATTTTCGGGCAGCAGTTCACCCAAGATGCCCTTGTCCCGTTCCAAATCGTCGAAGCCGATCGCCGACGTCCCTGGACTGCTAACAGCGACCGCTCCACATGCGTTTGCTAGCTCCAATATCGACTTCCAATCGTAACCAGCGGCATAGAGGCAAGAAACGGCCGCAGCCACTGTATCGCCGGCGCCTGATACGTCTCTCACGCTTACGAGGTGACCCGCGACCGCATGGACCAATCCCTTCGCGTCGACTAAGGCCATCCCGTCTTCACTTCGTTTCACGAGCACAGAGTCGCAACCAGACAAACGAATGGCTTCCTGGGCCGCGGCCTGCAACTCGCTCAAGCTGCTGAGCGGACAACGGACGGCGTCCATCAACTCTTTTCGATTCGGCAAGAGAACGTGTGCTCCACGATAAGCGGCAAATTTGCTCTTCTTGGGATCAACGATAACAAATTTTCCTGCCGATCGTGCCGCATTCGCGATGATCTGGATCGTCCTCTCTGTGAGGACGCCTTTGTCGTAGTCTGACAAGAGAACGACATCGACCGACGAAAGCACCGACAGCACGAGGTTCATGACCGCTTGCTCGATTTCAGCATCGCATGGCCGTGTGTCCTCCCAATCGGCCCTTAACAGGTGCGTTGAAAAGCAATTCGCCACGTATCTCCGCTTTTGGGTCGTCGGCCTTGTTGCATCGACGACAATTCGGCTGTCAATTTGGCTCGTCTTCCTGAACTCCGACAGGACATACTCGCCTGCCGCATCTGCCCCGACTACTCCAACCAAAATGCACTGCGCTCCCATCCTAGCAATATTTGAAGCGACATTGCCGCACCCACCGATATGACGATTAGCGCGGTCGGCTGACAATATCAGCGCAGGGGCTTCCGGGGAGACGCGACTGACATTCCCGTAGACGTATTCGTCCAGCATGACATCCCCGACGCAGAGAATTGTGCACCGCTTAATGCGGTTGCATATCTCGGCAACTGGAGAAAGCACTGGGGCGCCGGGATGGTTTCTCGGGCGATCAAATGTCATCGGCTACTCCACAAAACTTCGGTTGCTGACATTTTTCGTTTCGCTCAGCCGTCTACGGGGGCCACGCCGACAGAGTCTGCAGCCCTTCTGGACAATGCAGTATGTCGCGGGCACTTCGGCAGCGGGGATTCCAATAACGCGAATTCCATTCCAGCGCTAAAAGCGCGTGCGGGTCACAAGATTTGTTCTCGCGCAAATATTGCTCGGCAACTCGCTGCATTTGAGCAGTTGGGACAAATCCCTCAGTGGTGTCGTTTTTTGCCCGCGCAAATTTCACGACCCCTTCGCAAAACAAAAGGCAATCGTCGACTGCTTCTTCAATATCATCCTCGTTGAGCAAAGCGCTCCCGGAGAGCGCAGTATATTGCTTGATGATGGGATGATCGGACCCGAGAAGCCGTGGCGCATAAGTTGTCACCCACTTTGCATTGTTGTTCGTGTTCCCGGCGAGGTGAGATGCCATCTTCAAATGCGAGAACAGAACCTGTCGCAACAGAAATACCGTCATCGCGGCGTTCCCTCTCATAACGCTGCCAAACAGGTCTTGCGCGTCTGAGAGTGTGCACATCGATGACCGATACAAGACATATTTGAGGCAAGACGCGAACCGGTCAGGGACTAAACGTGCCAATCCTTCTTGGTTGTGAACGCACTTGCCGCTCAACAACCTGTGCATCACGCGTAACGCACTGGATGAAATTGGAAGGTCGAGCCTCTCCAGCGTTTCGCCGTAAATCCGGTGCTGGGCAAAGAGCTTATCTCGCCAATCGATGATTTCATCGAACGAATAGTACTCAACATCGCATCGGGTTCCGTACTTTCCCACGAGATTGTAGGTATTCCGCACATGCTCCGCGCTGTTTGGATTTCTTGTGCTTGCGAAGCGCAGCAAGTCCGGTGCCGACGTTAACCGAAGCCAGAGGGCGCGATCCGGTTGAATTGATGAGAGGACCGGAGGCTGCTCGCAAATAACTGCAATGTCGATGTCGGAATATGGGTTGCCCATGCCTTCGACAATGCTTCCGCCGATCACGACAATGTCGTCCGTTGAATAGTTTGCGAACGCGGTCAACTCGGAGATAAGAACTTTCTCAGTTCCTCCCCAGAGGAACAATTCATCTGAAGCGAGTGCCGTACGTTGCGATGTGAGCATCACGCAGTCTCTCGGTTGACATGTCACAAAACTGTAATACTCTTTTGAGAGAGCAACCTAGGATTGCGACGAAAGTGTGATCTTGATTTGCTCACTCTATGGTAGCGATGCAATCAAATCGAGACAGAAGCGATGCTTTTTGTAGACACTGTTGGTCGTTCGCACGCCGCGGAAATTATCCCAATCGTTGCGGAGAACATCCCTGAATTCTTGAGTAGCTCGTCTGTAAAGCGCGCGCTGTACGCCATCGACACATATTTCGTCGAGACGTTTCGGCTGGCGGCGGCCGTCTTTGGTGAGGAGTTGGAATCGCAACTCTCGTCGCTGTGCTCTATCCTCCTGAAGCCGGAGACGATGGCGTCGCGTCGAGCTGACCTAGTGATCGAAAACCTTAAGCAGAAAGGTTTTCACATGTGCGCATGCATACCGGTTGAACTCGATCGCACGATCGCTCGGGAAATCTGGCGTTACCAAATCAATGCATATTCGGAAGCCCGTTTGCGTTTCATGGACCGCTGGATAACCACAGCTCCGGCGTTGTATTGCGTTCTTCGCGACGGTCCTCCTCACTGTGACAACCTGCGGGCTCGCTCGCAGAATGCAGCGGATAGGCTGACCAGGATCAAAGGGAATTCCAATCCCGGAAAGGTCGCGCCGGGCAGCTTACGTGGCCTGCTGGGGCACTCGATTGATATCATAAACTATGTGCATACAGCCGACGATCCCGCGGACTTCCTCCGGGACATGGGCATCCTTTTTGGCCCGGACCGATGTCATGCGCTTCTATCTTCCCTCAACGACGATCGTTCGGAAGCTGACTGGAGGACGGAGATACAAACTTGCTATCAGAAAATTGATCGTCACGATTTGAACGTGCAGAATGCATTCGAGCGCGCAAAGCTCGCGCTGCCGGGCAATAAGGTATTGATCGAGCTGAGTGACCTGGCGGCTTCGATGGAGTATAGGCAAACGGGCTCATTCCATCCGATGGCGACCAAGCTTGTTTTGGAATTGGAATCCCAGATGCCCTCGAAATCCACCTGGGATTGGCTGCTAATCCTTGCCTTTTTCACCGCACCCCTCGCGGCGCAAAAAACATCGATTATCCCAGCTCTGCTAGACCGGCCGCAGCCATCGCCATGACCGTATTGAAGCAGCAAAGCTTCTTTTGGGGCGGCAACCTCCAAAAAAAACTGACGTATGAAAACGACGTCGAGTTTCTGCTTGGTTTTGAAGCCATCCAACAGGCAATTGGCGGCGAAGCAATGAAGTTGCTTGGCAAAGTAGCCTGTCTGACAATCAAGTCTGACGGCTTGGTCTTTCGCCGCCAGCAAGCAACTTTCGACTGGCTTGACAGAAATGGTTTCAAGATTCTGCGGACCTTCTCCTTTACACCCACAACAGCAGCGCAACTGGCCATCTGGCGCTATCAATGGAATGCCGCGGCTCCGCAACGGGTGTGGCTTAGCACTCTAATTGGTGCTGCCGCTCCTTGGATCTGCCTGTTGCTGGAAGATGTGAGTGAAGGGACACGTTTGCCGTGCGTGCGTCTAGCTTCACTCAAAGGGACGGTCGGAGACGCCAATAACGCATCGCTTCGTGGCTCCTTGGGCGCCACACGCAAGATGTTTGGGTACGTGCACTGCTCCGATACCGCCTCGGACATCGTCCGCGAACTCACCATATTGTTGGGCGCACGCAACATTGGTCAGATCGTTGCCGATCTAGTCGATGGGTGCCGCGGCGTCTCGGATCGCGAGCGATCGAACCTTGTCGCCATGTCCGATGTGCTACCCGCAATCGATCCGGACCCCGCTTCGAGCTTAGCGCGGATACGAAAAAAGATCGTAGAAAACAGGGGACGGTGGCAGCCCCTCGAAAGCCTGGCGTCACGCGGAACCCCCGACTTGCGATTTTTAGAGGAATGGCTCGAGCGAAGACAGGAGCTGGACCTTCTCTGGGATGCCTTCAGCTGCGCAATCGACCTCGTGCCGCTCGACCGGAGCGGGGTCCGAGCTTTGCTCTCCTCGGGATCAACAAGATAATGGCGAGGCTGCCATGATGTCCCTAAACGTCGATGTCGCAATTTTTGGAGCAGGAATCTCTGGCCTCTTGCTCTGCGATCGACTGGCGCGGGCTGGTGCGGACGTTGTCCTCGTCGAGCAATTCGGGCCTGGAGGGGGCCAGACCGGGCACTCGCAAGGCATCTTGCACAATGGATTTCGATATCGTTGCCAGAACGCGCCGCGTATCGCGTTGAGCACGCTATTGCGCGAGGCTAGTGACCTTTGGTCCAACGATACGTTGTTTTCAACAGGTGAGCTCGGTGGCGTACCGCTGCTGTCAAGCACAATGGTGTATTGGGCGCGGGCTAGCAGCGAGGGACATGCGAATTTAAAAAGGGAATTGCGGGCGGAGGACCGCTCGGTTGTTGAGATTAGTCCTGCTGAAACATTAGGACTCTCTCGTGAAGAAAGCGACCCCTACGCTGCTTATCGCATCAAAGAGGAGGTGCTCGACATCCCTCGGTTGGTTTCGAGGCTTGCAGAAAGGCTGAGCGAGCGGTTGATATTGGCCGACTGGTGTGTAGGCAATACTGTAAGTGCGCAGTTCACACGTAATCGCTTAGCGTCCGTCATCTGCGGGAGTCGCAAGGCTCGTTCGGAGTCGTTCCATCTTCATGCGAAATGTTTCGTATTCTGTGCAGGCAGCGGTAATGCCGCTGCCGCCCACTCCCTGATCCGTTCCGAATCGACAGAGAATCTTCAACAGGCACGACCTCTCGTCATGAGCGTGATGACCGAGCCGATGGGCGACTTATTCGGTCATTTTATTCGGAACGACGGGCGAGCCAGCGTCACGGTAACCACGCATTCTACGCCGCAAGGGCGTTTCTGGTACATTGGCGGCGATGTGGCAAAAGAACTATTGGATGTGCCAATCAACCAGCGCGCGCGTGTTCTTGTCTCACGCTGCGCGGATGCCGGATTGCCAATCGTCTCACCTAATCGCATCCGTTTCGTCGAGACCGCGAGATTCGAGAGAACCTCGCATGACGGACGCCTACCAGACGGCCCGACCATACTACGCGAGAACAACTGTATCATCGCGTGGCCGACAAAATTGGTATTAGCGCCGCTGCTGCTGAAAGAATTGGCGGTGTCAGTTGAAAACATACTCAGATAACGAGACTATGATGCAACAGCTGAATCCTGGTCCCACGCACTTGCGCTTAGTTCTCGGCGCATATTATTTGGCAATATATGCTCCGATTGCGATCAGTCTTTCTTTCTTTCCCGTTTGGATGAACTGGCGTGGGCTGACGGCTTCGCAAATCGGCACCGTAATCGCCGTTGGTAGCGTTGTTCGCATCTTCACGAACCCGGCGCTCGGATACATTGCAGATCGGGTCGGGAATCGAAAAAAAATCATGCTGGCTCTTCTCGCGTCCAGCATGGTTAGTTCCATCGGGTATTTCGGGGCCGACAATTTCTGGCGGGTGCTCGTGATATACGGCGTTACGAGTATCTTCTGGTCCGGCGTGATCCCCCTTGGTGAGTCTATCGTTTTGCCGATGTTGCGCGATCTCAAGATGGACTACGGCCTAATGCGGCGCTGGGGTTCTGTTTCAGTGATCTTCGTTTCGATGGGCTTGGGATTTGCATTGACTGTAGCCGAGCCGGGGCTCGTTTCGGGAATGTATTTGATTGCATTTTCGACGTTGTTTTCAATCGTTTGGATCTTGCCCGATCGAGAGGTTGAACACCAGTTGAGGTCGTCCGCTCCGTTGCGCGAAGTGTTAAGCAGTCGAAGGATGTGGCTACTTTTAGGTAGCGCCGCCGTAATCCAGGGAGCGCATGGCTTTTTCTACGCTTTCGGCACGCTGCATTGGCTTGAGAATGGTTTGAGCGCCAAGACTGCAGGTGCTTTATGGGGGCTTGGGGTCGCATGCGAGATCATTGGCTTTTCGGTCAGCGGAAAGCTGCTCGACCGATTTGGGCCCGACGTCGTCATCGGAATTGGAGGGATTGTCAGCATCTTGCGGTGGGGACTGCTCGCAACTCAAGACGGAATTGTTTCAGCGATGCTGGTCCAGATTATGCAGGCAGGGACTCTCGGGCTGGCACAAGCTGGCGCGGCACGTTACATGGCCACGAACTTTCCTGATCGAATAATGTCGAGCGTTACAGGCGTCTACTACGCTTGTGGTCAGGGCCTTCTAACAGCTGTGTGCGTCTTTGTTGCTGGCCAACTTCACGAACGTATCGGCTCCGCCATCTTTCTCGTGGCCGCGGCACTAGGCGCGTTCGCCGTCGTATGTTCCGGTTGTCTTATGATTGTTTCTTCAGGTGAGCGTAAACATGCGTTGTGAAACCTGCGAGTCCGCAACTCAGGTTCCGTGGTGGCTAGCCAAACCGATAATCCATCGTGGATTACATAATATTCATGAGGGTGTTGTCGAACATTCCCGCGTATCGATACAGCGCGCCATAGCATCCGGACTACCAATTGAAATTGATCTTGAGAGTTCCTACGATAACGAAAACTTTGTCATCCATGACAAAACGCTCGATCGACTGACCAACGGTACGGGCGTAATCCGGGAGCTGCTTGCGGACGAAGTTTCGAGTTATGGTCTCATTCATTCGGGTGAGCCGATTTTGAGGTTTCATGAGCTTCTCGATCTTGTGAATGGCGCAGTGCCACTCATGATAGAGTTCAAGAACCGGGAGCTAACGGTCATCCCAGCCGTCAAGCGGGCGGCGGAGCTATTGCTAAGATATAAAGGTGAGTTTGCGATCCATTCGTTCAATCCAATGCATCTGGAGTGGTTTGCGGAGCATCTTCCCCAGGTGACGCGGGGGTTGCTCACCACTGACACGGACATTATGGAAGCACGAGATCAATACCTTATTGCATTTCTTCGCAACCGAATGCGGCCACATTATTGTTCACATCAATGCCGCCAGACGAACAGCTGGACGTTCCAATGGATCTTTGAACTCGGCATTCCAATACTTGCCTTCACGGTGCGAGACCTTGAGGATTGGGAATTGTCGAAGGCCTTTGCAGCAAATATGTTTTTCGAGTTCATTTGCCCCGATCGAAATGACTGGCGAAAGCCTTCTGCAGAGAATTGGCGGCGTCTGGTTGGAGAAACCGTTGATAGACGCTTCGAAGCAAATCAGCCGGAGGGTCTTCTCAATGATCGGCACAGAGGAGGCGTACCGTGGTGGACGGCAAATCGTCCTTGGCCCCCTGCCGAACCCGCTCGGCCCTGGCCTCGCGTATCTCCCAAGCAATGAGATAGCGACGTGCTTAAGTCCGATGATGACGTCACAGGCCTACGCTTCGCGCAGGATGTTCGTCGAGGACTGACGGGAAAAACAATATGGCTACCGGCATCTTCGCCCTGATCGTCCTCTATCCGCTGTCTGCTTCTTGAAATGCCGCCGCTCCTCATCCCGATGGCTTCTGCCAACCGAGTTCAATCGACCTCTTGAGCGAAAATTAGCCGGTGGCGAGAACGGGGCGCAAACAAGTCAGCAGCTCGTCGTGAATGAGCCCATTAGAGGCGATTTTCTCAACATTATCGAGCGATGCTTCAGAGCCGTCCAGCGTCGTAACTTTTCCTCCTGCTGAGCGAATCAAGGGAAGAGTTGCTGCGTGAGACACGATATCCGACTTTAAAGATACGAATGCATCGAGACGACCAGCTGCGACAAATGCGGTCTCAAGCGCTGCCGAAACGATCACGCGTACTCCGCGAGTTACTTCGGCTAACCTCCCGATCGCAGACGTCGTCCGCTTAATCTCTCTTTTCGAAAAATGCGATGTGAGACAAACAGAAACAACGGCATTCGCCAGTGAACTTGTTTCGGTCACCTGCGCCGGTTCGCCATTTACGTTGGCAACCAACCCCCGTACGTAGCATGAGGTCAATCCGGCGGCTGGTGCATTCAAAATTCCCAGCGCGATTCCCTGGGTGTCCTCATACGCCACGCTCACTCCATACCATGGCAATCCATGAGCATAATTGATCGTGCCGTCCAGGGGATCGATGATCCAGCGTGGCCTCCGGTCGTCGCGTTTGGAGGCGGTCTCCTCCGCGAGCACGGAAGCGGTAGGTTCAAGGCGCCTAAGATGCTCGATCAAAAACGCCTCGGACTTCAAATCAGCTTCGGTAACAATATCATAATGCTCCTTCCGAGTTGCAATAAGAGGGGTTTTCTGCATGTGCTGCAAGAGCGAGGCAGCGCCGCGAACGATTTGTTCTACCTCGGGCAATAGATTGACGACCGATTTCATTTTTAACCATCGCCTGGCTGATGACACACTTAAGCCTCGCAACTTGTTCGATTGCAGTTGAAGTCCTTAAAGCGAACCCGCTGCGGCTATCCGGGAAGCCAGGGAAAACGCGCGTGCCGCGATGAGCTCTATCGGTCGAAAGCGTATCACCTCAATCGAGCTCAGCTCAGCCTCCGTAGATTGCCAGATCGGCAATAGCACTTCCAAACAAGCCGTTAACTGCGACCGAGTGCCAATTGCCTTCGTCAGAGTAACGTGCGGTACCCACACATTCTCCCTGTAGTGGTCGCGCACGTTTTCTTGGCCAAGCGCTGCTATCGTCCGGCGATGAAGCATCGTAAGCTCATGGCTCACTGTCGGTGCCACACAAATCGCCGTTGCTGGGCCAGGAAATGTAAGAAAGCCATGCAGACTAATCGGTATGACATTTCGTTGTCGATCGCAAACGTCAGATACCACGTCGAGAAGTTTGGGTACTGAGATCTCGCGATCCACAACTGCAAGAGTAACATGAGGATGATAGTTGAGGGCCAAAATGTCGTCTGCCAAGCCGCACTCGGCAAGTACTTGCCACATTCTGTGAACGATCGAAGCTCCGTTCCCCTTCATCGGCGCAGTAAGTGCATATGGCAAAACACGCTCCCTTTCCGACTGCTTATCGTGACTTCCGTCTAGAGCCGGCCTTCGTCGTCATCTTACGACCTGGGAAATTCAGGGGTATCAAAGCGGTATTGTCAACTGAAAGTTGAGACAACTTATTGACGTAAAAGACGAACTCACTGCTAGGCAATCTATGTTCCGTGTCTTGCGAGACGATCCAGATGACAGCGAATTGGATTCGGCCATGATCAGGACAAAGTTGCGCCGGGCGACTATGAAAAGCGAACGTTTGCTTGACTCGTCGGGCAAATCAAAACGCATAAGGCCTGAGCTAAAGATTCTTCAACTTTCTGGACATGAGCGTCGACGTGACGGCTAGCTGCTAGTTAATGCGGCCGTTTTTCCCGAAGTTGCTGCCTGAGTAGCTCCGGTATGAGGGGCATCTGATTTTCTCCTTATGCATTGGTTTCTGAGCGCGAGCGGAGCCGCGCTCGAAACCGATGGCGGCCTCTTTCGGGGAGAGCGCGGCGCAAGCATTCGCGGCGGAGGGTCCGCACGAGGGGTCCCGGCGTTTTGGCGAGGCGTTCGATCTCCGCGCGCTGGAAGTCCAATTCCGATCGATTGAACCGCTGCCAGCTTTCGGGGGTAGGGGAAACGTCTCGCTCCTTTGGCGGTTTAAGACGCTGTTCGCAATGGAAAAGCCCTTGCTCACGTTCATACTGGAGGGCGAAGGCTTCCGACCTTCGCCAGTCGTGCGACGTAGGTGCTGCTCGGCCGTCTGCGGGACTCACGCTGTTCATTACGATAGGCGATGCAACGATAAATAATGATGCAGCAGCAGGCAAGAAATTCGAACGCGGCGTGTTAGGTCAGGCCGACACCGCCTCAAATTTGGAAGAATGGATCAATTCTCCGCGCTTGCAACCGCCGAAGTAAGGCCCCTTAGTTGACAGCCTCCGTAAGGTGCGTGTCAGCTTGGGGGTGTTGGCTCCTGGGCCATGAGCCAGGGCGAACAACGACCAAGCAAGGAAGAGTCCGAGCCGGAGCCCTCGCGCTCAGAGGAACGCCTGCGGGTTATCAAGGATTACGCGAACGAATCTGCGGGACGTTCTCAAGCGGCTGCGCAAGCTGCTTGGCTAAGGGCCGGCAGACGAACCATAAGCTCCAAGGCTCCTGACATACAGAAGGTAAGGCCGATGTCGATCGGTGTTCAAAGGAACCTCAGCACCCAAGGCCGTTCTAATTTATGAATATCATTGAGGCAGCAATCGAAACAAATGAACCCTGGCGCGTTAGGCTCCATGGACCGCCCAAGCCCACTGAACAAGCCCTCGTTGTTGTGACCCTGAGCACAGCAACCCTGATCGCGTGCGTCCACCCGGCGATTATCGCGCAGAACAAACGAGGGTGCGGCGGTATCCGGGTCGTTGGGAATGACATCGAGTGCCGTGAGGGTACTCGGTGCGGGCGCATTAAGTCGAAGCACAATCTTTTTCTTGCCGCCTGCTTCGATCAGAGCGGTGCGATCGGGAAATATTCTAACGTCGTTGACGCGGAAATTGCCGGGCAGCCGGATGCGCGAGCGTTCGGCGCCAGCACCGTCAGTGAAAAGGACCACGCCGGATACGTGGTCAATAAGGGCAAAAAGGCCGGGCGCGATCGAGACGATATCACTCGGCGGCTCACCGTTGAAACTTTTCAAAAGGGAGCCGACAGCATCCGCGTCCTCAGGAGATTTTATGAGGCGATAGCACTGAGGCTGGCATGAGGAGGCAGGCTGCCAAGATTACACAAGAGAAATTCTTGGGCATATATCACCTCACACGGTTCTCGCTTTCATTGCTTTGGGAGAAGGGAAAGACAGCGGCTGAATTTGTCGCGTGCCGCTTGCAGGTCGGCCGCACCTGCCCATTCGATAAAGGCGGCCTTGGCTGTGCGTGCGACCATTTCGGGCGAGTAGTCGAAGGCATAGTCGTCGCCGGAGGTGCCCGCTTTCCTGAACCGGCTCTTGCTGCCGGCGAGGAGGAGAATGGCGACCGGCCGTCGTGGCTGATAGTTGGGGCTTAGCAGGTCGCCGCGGTAACTCACCGGCCGTGGAAACGCCGAACCTTTTTGGTACCCAAACACAAGCGTGCGGTTGAATGCGATGCTTGCCTCGCCGAGCTTGCCGGGAGGACCGCTGTCGCTCACGATACCGAAAGCCCACTTACCCGATTTTGGATTGAAGCCGATGGCGACGTCGCCTTTTGCCGGTGCCACCTGCGGATCGGAATCAGGATGGATGGTGCCCCCTGGAAGAACGAATCCCGGGAGTTTTTCCGGATCGAGATTGACGGGCAAGCCGCATGTAGTGTCTTCGGCATTCTCCGGATCGGGCGCGTTCGCGGCTTCAGAGTCCAGCCCTGTTTCGTTGACAAGAAAGCCTTTGTAGCGACCGTTAGCCCGGATGCAGAATTTTCCATCCTTGAATTTGACGATGTGTTTTCGGAAACAGACTTTGCAGCTGGTCTGCACGCAGGTCAGGCAGTTATAGTCGGACAGCGCAGCGGGCGCGGGAGCCGGGCGTTCCGTAATGATTTCGACTCCACTGGAGGAGAAAATGCTGCCCGCAAATTCTCTCGCACTTTCGACGATCGAGGAGAAGACGGGTGGCTGCGGTGGATCGAGGCCATTTCCAAAATCGTCACCTACCCGGTAGGCCGGATCGTTGCGAGGATCATATGTCGACGCGGTGACTCCGAAATTGCCATTTTCGCGGACAAACCGCGCGAACACTTCATAGTAGCGGGCCTTGAGAGCGGCTATTTCCTCCTTGGTGAGACCTTTGGTTCGCAAGACGATCTCGTCGTCATTTTCAAAGACGCGAACGCCGCCCGATGGCATATCGTTGAGGGCAAATTTTCGTCCCTCGGGATCAAGCAGATGATAGGCGCGTGGCGACCCGTCGCTATTGACGTTTAGTTCGTTCTCGCCCTCTGCGGGATCGTCGGTCGAATAAAGAAGAATGGAGCCCGGTCCGGATTTCGATTTGAGCAACGGGATTTTCCTGTCGCTCCGGAGCGTAAGCGTGTCAGAAGCCATGAAGGAACAGGCCGCGCTCGCTGCGGGGTCTTCGGCAACTGCATGCGAGGCAAAGGTAAAATATGAAGGAAACGCCAAAACCAGCAGCCACCAGCGAACGCGCCGCATGTGTCAATTCCCTCGTGCGTAATCGATCGTTGAAAGGATAAGTCTCCGAGAGCCATGCAATTGAAAATATCGCGGTAATCGGAAATTGTATAAATAAACGGCGCACTTGGCAAGGTGCCTGTCAGCTGCATGTCGTCGCTGAAGCGGTGGAACTTCGTTAGTCTACCCCTTTGGAAGTTTCATCGTGTTACGGGGTGGCGCTTGGTGAAATCGGCGATGCGCATCGCTGGCATTGCGGGCGTCAAGGCGTCACCGCGCGGCCTTCGTCATTCCTTCGGTGTAACGGCCGTCTCCAATGGCGTACCCCTCAATATGGTACAGAAGCTCCTCGGACACGCCTCCATTCAAACGACCACGATCTACACTGAAGCGAGCGGCCCGGACGAAAGGGCGATCGTCTCCCGCATATGGTCGACTAACTGAATAAGGTGGGCGTAGCACTCTGACACACCTTCTGAAGAGCCAAATGGGCTTTGCGCCCACATGATCCGAGACTGTTTTTTGCTGCTTTTCCAGTGACTTAGAGGGTCACGAATGCTCTGAATACGCTAGCTTTTAATGGATTTTCAGGGCTTGCCGTATTATATTAGAAACGAGGAGATTCCATGTCTGCTGCTCGTGCCAGCGCGCCTGCCCGATACACCGCCAAGGTGATCCGCGGGCTCGCGCAAGCCAATAACGTCGTTGTGGTGCTGTCCGCAAACGACGCCTTTGCGCAGCACGTGACCCGTCTTGCCGGTGACGATGTACGGTTTGACGATATCGAGAACACCATCGTTGCGCTTCAACGCTCCGGTGTGTTGAGCCGTGTGCAAGCGGTAAAGCTTCAGGCGCGCTACCTTCGCGAAAGTCGTCCGTGACCTTTGATCCCTTTGGTGACTTCGCAAAGAGCGGCTATTTGCGCAACGTGGCCAAGGCTAAAAATCCCGACGTTATCAAGCGGCTCCAACACAATTCCTTTCTGACGGGCATCGATTCTGCACTGGCGCATTTGCAAACGCGTCCTGCGCTCACCTACGACGATGTCCTTCAAACCCACAAGACGTTGTTCGAAGGCGTCTTCCCATGGGCCGGCGACGATCGCCAAAAGAATGCGCCGCATCTCTTTGTGAAGAAAGGCAGCGTGCTGTTCGCGCATCCAAATGATATCCGCCGTTCCGTCGCCTATGCCCTTGAAAAGGGGAACGACAAGACGTTCATGCAGGAGAAGCCGGGCGAGGTCATGGGCTATCTCGCCTATGGCCATCCCTTTCTGGACGGCAACGGCCGCACCATCATGCTTATCCATGCCGAACTCGCCAGACGCGCAGGCTTTATTATCGACTGGGCAGCGACCGATAAGGACAAATATCTCGCGGCTTTGACCGACGAACTCGAAGCGCCGGGCAAAGGTAAGCTCGACGCTTATTTGAAACCTTTCATCCGAAAAGGTTCGGCGATGGCAGATGCCGCAGATGCCATCAAAGGCACGCCGGGCCTTGACGGTGGTGAGGCGGATAGCATCGCTGGCAAGACGGACGATCCCGCGCTCAAGGCCCGCTACGAGGCGCAAGAATTGAAGCGGGAAGAAGCCACTAAGAACGCGGCGCGGAAAAGCTAGACTCTGTTGTCCTGAATTGTTGTCAAAAAGCAGAGTCGGCAGCCGGGAGCGTTCGGGGCCGGCGCCTTCGGTGCCGCTGTCACTGCCCTCGAACGTGGCTGGCCCTGTTGACCGGTTTGCTACAGCATTCTCTCCTGACCCCGCCGTGCATTGGATGCCGGCGAGAAGTCTACTGTCGCGGGCCGCCCGTGGTCCGAAACTGCACGGCCAATGCCTCGGCCAGGTTGGCCGACAGGCCGCTCGTCGGATAAGCGGACACCCAGGACGCCCCGAAGCCTAGATTGTTGCAACCGTAGGGCAGCAGCATGTAGCCCCCATCGCCCCATGAAGTTCCCCACGAATTCTTCACGATCCAGGCGCCGCCTTGGCCAAGGTTGTCGTCCCAGCCAACGATGACGACTTCGTGGTCGACATAGCTTGGATCGCCATTCGACTTCCATCCATTGAAGACGCCGTTCGGAAAATCGGTGTACCAGGAGGGGTTTTGGCTGCCGCTATCGTTGACCTTCCAATACGTCTCCCAATTCGCGGTATGGACGCCCGTGGCGACGGGGCCGTATCTCAAGATGGCTGCCTTGAGTTCGTCATCGGACGGTATGAACTCGGAAACGGGCTTAGCCGGTTTGGGAGTGGGATCACCCGGCTTGGGAACGAGGTTGTCCGACTTTGCCACATAGCCCCAGTTCAGCGCGAAGTAGTCCCGCTGAAAGTTCGAGGTGCATTGGCCGCGGCTTCCGGAATAGTAATACCTGTAGGAATCGACCAGTCCCACATATTGCAGGTAGACAAAGGCAGCCTGGTGCCACCCGCCTCCCACGCAGTTGACGTCTCCGAAGGTGCAATCCAGCAGCTCTTGCTCGGAAACGTCGATCCATTGCTTGCCGTTCGTGATCGCATATGAGGATTCGAAGGCCGCAGCCGCCGCGAATGCCCAGCAGCTTCCGCAAGAACCCTGGTTCTTCACGGGCGTCACACACCCCTGTTCGCGCCAGTCCCATTTGGGGCCCACTTTCGGAGCCGGAAGCGCCAAGCGTGGACTTGTTTTCATGAAATCGGCGGTGGCAGCCAGATATTTGTTGAGGGACTCCGCCGCCTCATTTTGGGCGCGCACCAGAAATTTGATGCGATCGGGAACGCGAGCGCCGCGGGGATATTTCGCAAGTGCGGTCCTCTGTTGTGCGAAGAGCGACGTCGGTATCGTGGCGGCCGCCAGACCACCGATGAAAGCGCGTCTGGTCGTGTTGCGTAACGGTTCAGACATTTTGTGCTCCTCGATGCTCATCGTCGGTCGCGAATAGTGCTTCCCAACGACGCAAGTTGTGCGGCGGCAAGAGCTTCATGCGAAGTTCATTAGGCACGGCTGGACACAGGCCGGACAATTTCGCGTCGTAGGATGGTGGGCTTGACGAACCATCATCTCAGAGGGCCGCAATGGCCCTGATCATTGCCTTCATCATCGGAACGACAGTGTCCGGATAGCTGCCGGCGTTGATCTTCCTTGCCATGAAATAGAGTGATCCCTTGGTGCTGGTACCTCCATTCAGGGTATTGGCGTTGGTCGACAGCTGCAGGTAATTCTGCTTCACGCTGCTGTCCTGCGCGATGGCCGCGGCCAGAATGATGCCTTCGCCGAACGCGGCGTCCCATTGTACGTTGGTGGACCTGGACGCGATGACGTCGTGTTTGCTGCCGCCAGTCGACGGGTAGGCGTCCCAAGCCGCCTTGAGCTGGTTCAACGTCGCGTTGCCAAGCTGGCCGGCGTTGTTGAGAATGTAGTCTATCAACACGCAATAATCCGACCTGCCCGTGGTTTGTATCACCCCGCGGCCGCGCAGCTTGTAGAAATCGGCCTCCATGATGAAGCCGTTCACCGAGGTATCCACTTGGGACGAAAATCCGCCTGGCCAAATGGCGGTGTTCCACGCCGGATCGATTCCGTTGCCGACGGCCTGCTGATAGCCGGCAAGCGAAGAATGCGCGGCCAGGTAATTCGGATCGCCGAACAATTTCAACGCCGTCCAGTTGCCGAGGCCGCTGTTGACGTTATAGGACGATTTCAGGTTTGGAATTTTCTCGAAGGCGTAGACCAGCCCCGGGTAGTCGGGCGGTTTGCCGACCGCTTCGGGGTCGCAGGACATATCGCCGCTGTTCTCCTGTATGCCTATGCTCATGACGGCGGCAAACCCGAGCGCGGTGGTGGAGGGTGATGAGAAAATCGCTGGAATCTGGTCCCAGAACGCATCGAACCTCGCAGCGACACCGGCGTTCGTCGGTATTTTGCCGCGGTGCTGAAACGCGGAGGTCGATGCGAGCACCTTGTTGTACCAGGCGATGAACCCGCCTGCGGCGCCGAATGTGGTGCGTATGTCGTCTGAATTCGACAGCGATATCGCAAAGCATTTGTCGACGGTGGCTTGATCCAGGTTGTCGGCGGCGAACAGTCCGGAGACTGTCCTGCGCATGATGGTAAAGTAACTATCGTCGTCAGTGATCTTCATCGCCGTGGAAAACTCGCATATTGATTTCTTCAGAACTGCGGATACCGCGCTTTTCCGATCACCTCATTCTGAGTTTGACGTCCTGCACTCTGGCGAGTTCCGCCTTCGCCGTGTCCGTTTTCTTTCCGGCATCGTGCGATATCCCCGCCAGGGCTCCGGGAATGCTGCCGGCCTCCCGGTAAGCCGCCGTATCGATCAGGCCCCTTGTGAGGGGATAGGCCGTGTCGGACATCGACGTCCCCTTGTCGATGTTGACGAGGACTGCTGCCCTGTTGGCGGACATCTCGGCAAACAGCGCCGACATGGTCTGGGAATAGAACACATCCTTGTCCACGGCGCCCTTAATGCCGTTGACGGCGGACGTCGCAGCCGAGAGCGCGTTCTTGGTCGCTACGCTGGTGATTGCGGTCCCGGCGCCCGCGAAGACTGCGACGGCCGAGTTGGCGGCGGCGTCGGGAATCAGACGGTCACGGTTGAGCTTCTGCTGAAACTCGGCGAATTCCACGTCGTAGGCCGCAACACGTCCGTAAATGATTTCATTCCTCAGCGGCGCGCGCCGCGGGTCGCCCGGCGCGAGCGATTGATAGAACGCAATCTGCTTTTCCGCTTCGAAATATGCCTTGAGAGGCGCGAGGTCCGTCGCGACGCTGGCTGGATTATCCGGATAGCCGTTTAAGGCCGCGCACCCGCCCAATGAAAGAAAGCCAATACACAAAAGCACCAACCGACTGCACATGACGCCCCCCGATCCCCATCCCCAACGTTCGGGTTGTTACGTTAAAATATGCAACCCCCAGTAATGTGGGAGCGATGCCTTTCAAACGGGGCTGGTTTTCCCCGCTATCCCCGCCTCAGTTGTGGATATGTCTGTTCACAACTTGGATCATTGGTATGTAGATAGCGGAATGGTGAATTGGCAAGCGACCTAGAGGGGCAACCGGGCCGTCGTCGGCTGACCGACGTAATTAGATGGTAGAGGTATCAAGGTCCAGACGAGAGCGGCGGGCGAAGCCGTCTCGCTGCACGCCGGAGTTGCGTGACGCGGATCGGGTGCTAAACTGCGTCGTGTTTTTTTGGAGGGTTCAATGATTTCACGCAGAGACTTTTCGGTGTTGCTCCTTGCGTTACCCGTCGTTGCCCATTCCGCGAACGCCTGGGGCGCCGACACTGATAACGATCCAGTCGTAGGAAAGGATGTCGGCTTCGAGCAGCTTACCATGCCGCCGATCGAGTCGCTCGATGACGCCGAGTTGTTTGGATTTAGCAAGCCGACAGCAGATCAACTCGCCAAGGCGAAGATGATAATCGACAGTACTCCGAAGGGTCCCACGCCGTACGACATCGCGAAGAGCTTTGTAGATCGTTTCTTCCAAAAAGATCCGGAAGCAATCTCGCAGTGGCCCGCTCCCTCCGCATGGAATCCGTTGGTAAAAGAATTCTTCTCGGCAACGAGTTTACGCGTCAACAACGACATGGTGGATTGGTGCGCCGCTTTCGTGAACTGGTGCATCGAACGCAACAACAAGAAAGGCACAAATAGCGCCGCCTCGCAGTCCTTTGTAACCCAAGGCATCTATAAGAAAACGGATCAACCGAAGGAGGGCGACCTTGTCGTGTTCACCTGCTACGATAAGCAATCTGGCAAAAATCTCGGCATCGGCCATGTCGCCTTCTTCAAGGACACTTTGGGAGGGGACACCATCGGCGTGATAGGAGGTAATCAATCTTCCGATGGTCATAAAAGCATCATCTCGCCGCGAAAATTTCTCACGACTCCTTTCGAAGTCAAGCGGCACGTTGGAGGTGAATACATTCCTTGCGTGTACAAACTGAACAGCTTTCTCGTGATTTCCTGAGGCGAAATCATCATGATGAAGTCTCTTGTGGTGTTCCTGTGCTGTTTGGCAACCTCCGCCCTGGGGGCGACGCCGGGCGAAGTGGTCACCAACAATACGCAGGCCCTCGTGTATCTCGAAGTCACCGACGCCGCTGGTCAGTTTGTCGACAGTGGTACCGGCTTCATCGTTTCTCACGATGGATACGTCGTGACCGCCGCACACATCAAAACGGAGGCAGGCCAAAAGCTATGGGCAATCGTCGCCCAGAGAGAGGGAACGCGTTTTCCTCTGTTGCCGCGCGAAATGGACGAGGCGCACGACGTTGCACTGTGGCAACTGCCGCAATCCGCAGCCTGCCGCCACGCTGTTACGTTGGGTACCACCCCAGTGCGGGTCTTCGACAGGATGGTTGCTATCGGGTTTCCCGGAAGGGACGGCTTGACGCCAGCGCTTCTAAACATCGCCAATTTGTCTACGCCCGACACGGGCTTCTACAAAGCAGACGGTTTTCTTCGGAACGGCTATAGCGGCGGACCCATTTTCAACGAAGAAGGCAAGGTAGTCGCTACGGTCCACAGTGGCACGCCATCAGGAGGCAATAACGATCTCGTACCGATTTCCTTCGTGTTGGATCTTTTAAAGAAGCGAGGTGTCCATGCCGGCATAGACTCGCCGGTTCCTTTCGATAACACCTGCTACACCTTCTGCCGGTCTCCAGCGCACGGCATTGAAAAGTGGGCGGCGGAGACCGATTGGTCCGCTGACAGTGGAGAGTTGCCCGGTGGGCACAATCAGACGGATGAATGCAACAAGCTGATCGCCGGCACTACGGCGAGGATTCCCGACAGTTCGATTGAACTTACCGCCAAATCAGAGGACAGCCACAAGGACATTTTGGGCAGCATGCACTACATCTATCATTGCAAGGGTAAGCTACGAACAGGGCCGGTCTACGCGGAGAAGCAATCTCCCGCATGCGGCCTCTGGAACTGATTCTTGAGGTGTCTCTACATACACCGCGTCCCTCTTTGCACGCGACCACATCTAGGCATGGGGAGAGATGACGCTCCGTTTCGGAGTTTTTGGAGTGCGCTTTGGATGGCTCGCAAACTGCTCGGCGAGTTCGGTCCAGATTTGCCTTCAGCTTCCGCAATCAGCTCTCTAGTTTGCTCAACATGGTTGTTGCTCAACGCACCGCAGAAATCCATCCTTTGCCATCGTTCATATTCTTCGTCGGCCCCATGATCTCGCAATCATGTTTTCCCTGATAGGCCATGCTCTTGTAGGCGAAGCCTCCGCACTGGGAGACAGGTCTGCACTTCGCCGCACATTCGTTGATATTGGCCACGCTGTAGCGGAGCTGCGTCGAGCCCAATGCTGATCCTCCAACAATCAGCTTGTCACAGATGATACGAAAACCCGTCACCTTGACGGGTTCGCCGGAGCATTGGACCACGCCTTCGGGCGTCGTAACGGCGCCCGTGCCTGCCTGCGCGACTTCAAACCGCGTCGGGGCGGCGGCGACATTGGCGGGTGGCGCGGTTTCCGATGCTTCTGAACGTTCATCGAGCTTCTCACCGGCATCGTAGGAGGGTTGACCGATCCATTGAAGCGGTCGCTTGAAGAAGTAGCAACTTCGCACCTGTTTTGGGCCGAATACCTTTTGGTCGCGATAATAGGCGAAGCCATCACAATCGCCGCGGCTCAGACATTTGAGGCCGCAGTCGTTGATGCTCTCCGCGACATCCACCCCAATGCTGGTTCCGGAGGCGCTGGCATTCGGGCGAAGGCGATAGCCCATCCCGGCAAGCTGCCGTCGATTGAACTCGCGATCGTCATAGGCATGCGAGGCCGCAAGCTCCTCCTGGTCGCGCCGTATGGCTTCCTGTTCACGCGCCCGTTGCTCAGCGTCGCTCCCTGCTTTCATCGCATCGATGGTTTTTTCCTTGAGACGCCTCTCCTCCGCCGCGCGCCTTTCCTGATCGGTCAGAACCGGGGTGGGCGCTGATTTCTTCTCCTCCGGCTTTTGTGGCAGCTTGCCTTCCGGCTTAGGCGGAACCTGCACAACTTGTTTTTCCCTCACTGTGGGGCTTGGACGGCTCCAGCTATAGACCCCAAGCAGCAGCATGATGCCAGGCACGAGAAATCCGATGGCGGCTCGCCGACGGTTCGCGCGCGGTCGGGCGGAAGCGCCTTTCTTCTGCTGACGCTGGAGCATGACGAGGTCGATGGGACCACCCCGGCTTTCATGGCTGCCGCCTTCTGCCTCCTCTCGCCGGTAAGCAGGCAGGTCCAGCACGGGCCCGTCATGCGTCTCCTGCTCCTCGGGCGAGTACCGTGCAGGAAGATGAATCTCTCCGTCATCCCCATCATCTTCGGTACGACTATTCTCGGCGTCCGAGAAAGCGGACATGTCCTCGACCGCTTCTTCGCTCTCTTCGGACTGTGCCATCCCGAACCGCACCTTGCTTGCCCGCGTTAGGCGGCCAGCGCGCCAGGCACGCCAGAGCTCGATGCGCCAGTCGTGGAGCTGCGGATTATCTCCGAACAGTTCTGAATCGACCGGAACCAGATCATCCGGCAGGTTTCGGTCCAAAATCCAGTTCCAGAGGGTGCGATCTGATATTCCTATCAAGGCGCAGAAGCCCTGAAACTCCCAAGGCCGACCTATTCTGGTTGTTGGGTCGCAGTTCGGACGCGTGCCGAACACGAACAAATGCCAATAGAGAAGATCGCCGAAGCTGTAATCGGCGCGCCTATCGGGAAGCTCTTTGATACGGCGGGGCACGGCTTTTCCGACCCTTTCCGAAGTTTCCGGCCTTTTCCGGAGGTTGCGGGACCGCGGTGGCACTATCTGATCTTATTCCGGGCGTGTTTCAACCCCCGGAGACAACCCATGACCACGATCAAAAGTTCTAGACTTTCCCGCCCCGGAACGGCGGATGAATGCTTCGAAGCGATGCGGCGGCACGCCCGGCGCGACGGCGGCAACGTCGCCGCATTGGCGACGGTTCGATCGGGCAGCATTGCGCCTGGTCCGCTCGGGGGCGGGGCCGGTCCGCCGGGGAGCGGCACGCGCCCGCAGCCGGAGGAGATGGAAGGCGATATCCTTTACGGTGCGAAGGCGATCGCCCGCTATCTCTTCGGCGATGACGGCAATCGCTCGCGACGCCGCGTGTTCAACCTGTGGGCTCACTACCAGCACCGCAAGGAACGGGCGGGCTTCATCAAGCTGAAGGGCGCGGTCTGCCTCTCCAAAAGCCAGTGGCGCGCGTTCCATGGGCTCGGCTAATGCGGGGCCGGGCTATTGGGATGTCCCCGCCTGCGGCGGAAATCCGCGCGCCTCGGCCCCGCGCGCATACGATACGCGACCGGCGATAGGATACTCATCCGTCGCCGGTTGCGCCTTGCCGTGCGCGCCGCAGTCATCGCTACCCGCTTCTCATACAGGATCGTCGTTCGCAGCACCTCCAGCGCCGCATCGCGCTCCCGGCGCAACGCCTCCGCGGCTGCATGGCGATTGCGACCGCAAACCCAGACGCCGGCAAGCCGAACGGCGTAATGCAGCATGAGCCGTCCGATCGCCGCTTTCAGGAGAAGATCGAAGGCCGAGCCGATGCGCGCGCATTCCATCGCGAAATCGTCTGCCCCGCGGTTCACGCCGCGACGGAGCCTTGCGCGCATCTCGGATTTGAAGGTGGCTCTCGCTCCAAATCCGCGATTAGTCCCGTTCACGCCTTCGATGTCGGCGATCCTCCCAATAGGCCTTCAGCGCGACCGCTTCTTCCGACAACGTCGTAACGCGCGCCTGCCGTTCATTGGCGGTCTGCGCTGCCTCGCCTTCGTGTTCGTGTCCCGTGGGCTCCTGCTCACTTGCCATGGCATTAATCCTTTCACCGCCGCCGAAGAACCCGTCGAAGAGCCGTTCGCCGATGGCGGCTACTGCCCCAAGCGCGCCGAGGCCAAGCCCGCCAAGGGTGTCCGCGGGATCGCGAACCTTGCCGCGCTGACCTCGATGGCGCTCGTGCGAGCCGTCCAGGGTTTCGCGCGGCTTTTTCCCACCGCGCGTAAAGACAGGATGCGTGACCTCTACCCCGGCAACACCGAACAGGGCCTTGGTGTCGCCACCCTGTGTCCGCCCCGCTCGATGAGCCTGTCCTTCCATCTCCGTGAACGGACGGAATGCGCGACCCTCCTGTTGCGCGCGCTTAAACTCCTCGCGCTCACTTTGCTGACGTTTCAGCAGAAGCTTGTATTCGGCATCGCGCTCGATGCGCAGGGCCGCACAGGCTTCCCGCGCCTCCTCTTCGATGCGACCATTCTGCCGCTTCAGAATATCGGCTTTGAGGGTGGTCAGTTGCTCGTTATTTCCGCCTTCCCGACGGGTCTTGTAGAAATGGCTCCACTCCGCGCGAAACTCTTCCCGCACGTCGCGCGAAACCATCTTCCAAACGTCCCGGTAAAGAGCGCGTCCATCCGCGAAGAACTGCTCGCGCGAAAAGCGCTGGTGCGCCTTCAGCTCCTTCCATGCGCGGTCCCGTGCCATCTGCGGATCCTGATCCAGGGTGGATGTAGGGTCGGCCATCACGCGCGCGACTTCCGCCTTGTCGTGCTGGCGCTCGCTCTCGCGCAGCTTCTGCCAGGTCTCGCGGGTGGGCGACGGCGTCCGCTCCCGCGGAGGCTTGAGCCGTTCTTCACAAAAAATCATTTCGTGCGAGCGCTCATACGCGACGGCCCAAGCTTGCGCCCGACGTCTCTCAAAGGACGTATCCAGCGCGCGGCCGGTCTCGGGATGCACCGCATTCAGGACCACATGAACATGGGGATGCTTGTCCTCGTGGCAGACGATCAATCCCTGATGATCCGCCCATCCCATATGGCGCAGGAAGTCTTTCGCGGTTTCGATCATGTGCTCCCGGCTCGGCGATTCGGACGGGTGCCAATTGAGGGAGAAATGCTTGACCGGATTTTCGAGCTTGCGGCCCCGCGCCTGGACTCCGCCGTTCTGCTTCAATGCCTCTGCCGCCCGGTAGGTCCACAACATCTCATGGATGGCTTCCGATGGATGGTCGCTGGCGAGATTGAGCGAGTGGGTCCAGCGTATCCTCTCGGAGGTTTTGGCGCGGTCGGGATCATGGAGCAGATACGCGCCCAGGGTCTTGAATGATTTCCCCGACGTAAAAAGCTTAGGAATCATCGCCCGACGCCTTTCGCAGCAGGCCACGGATCTCCTCTAGCACCTCGCCAAGCTCGGACGGAGCCGGAAAATTGAGTTGGTGCAGTTTCCGCGCGATCTGATTGAGATTGTTTCCAACCCGCGACAGATGCGACAGCAAGAGGGGATCGAGATGCGCCTTCGGCGTGCTGGCCCCGCCGCGCAACGGACGATCCGCGAGCAATTTGAGCCGGCCAAACTCTACCGGCCGCAGGCCTGCCATCTGAGACATCCGAACCACCCAGCCGTGTTCGCGCGCCGTCAGCTTCACATTAAGCTGCCGCTCACGTCGCTCGGCTTTGGTCGGTTGTCCCATCTTCTCGCTTTCTGCTGAGCGCATGCGTCCTCAGGGGTTCGAGGGGCCTTGCCGCCCCTCGCGAGAGGTTTTCCGGTACGGAAAACCACATCTCGCTACGCTCTCCTATTTTCATAACTCATGCGTATCGAAATGATCGCGTGAAAAACTTTTCGAAATCATTCGCATGGCAACGCCTCACTTCACATTGCCGCAGCTTCCCAAATATTCCTGATCGCAAAATGCGCGCGTGGGCCCATCTAGTAACCGAGGAGCTCGCGATGAAAATCCCTTGGCTCAAATTCCTGGTTCTGCTGGCCCTCTGGTATCAGGTCTCGATCGTGCTCGGTCTCCCGGGCGGGGCCGCGTTCTATGTCGCATTGCTCGTGATCGTTCTCGGCTGGTTGGCTTCCAGTCTGCCAGGTCAGATTTTCCGCATGCTTGGGCCGCGCACGCAGTCGATGATCGTCCACGCGCTGCTATGGCTGGTGATCTTCTGGTGGTTCGCCCCGCCCGTCATCTTCGATCTGCCCTTGGCATTGCACGGGCCGGTGCTCTATGGCCTTGCGATCGCGGGAGCGCGTGCGCGAGGTCTCTATGAGCGCGAAAGGGCGCGGCTGGGCGACAAGCTATATTCCGAACACGCAGGGATGGTCGTCGGACTGCTCTTCGGCGGGTTGCTGTTCGTGATGACCTCGCTCCGGGTCTGGCATTCGCTTTGGCCTGTGATTTTCCTTGGCCTTCTGCCAGGCATTCCCTTCAGCTTCGGCTGGCGCATGGGTTCACCGGAATTGGCTCCGCGTGCGGACGCGAAGGTCGGAGATGAAAAGACCTTCTCTGATGCCGGTCTCAGCGAGGAGCGCTAGCCATGACCGCGCAGTTCTCCATCCCCTACGGTTACTCGGCGGAGAAGCAAACCTTTCCGAGCTACACGGATGATCGTCATCTCTGCACGGTCGGCAGCACGCGGAGCGGCAAGGGTGCAACGATCATCATGCAGGCGCTCCTGCAAGTGCCGCACAGCGTCATCGTGATCGATCCCAAGGGCCAGAACGCGGCGGTGACGGCGCGCCGCCGCCGCGCCCTGGGACAGGACGTCTTTATCGTGAATCCCTTCGGCCTTCATTCCGCCGCACCGTGGAAACTGCCCCGTCATCGGTACAATCCGCTGGTGCACCTCGACATCAACGGGCCGAACGTCGTGGCCGACGCCGCGGCGCTGGCGCAATCCCTGATCCTGACCCAAGGCCGCGAGCCTTATTTCGATGATACCGCGCGCGATCTGATCATGGCGGTGATGCTTTATCTGGTCTCGACGCTCGGGCCGAAGGCAACGCTTGCCCATGTCCGCAAGACGGTGACCGACATCGCCGCGCGTGGCAGTGAAGCCGCGACCGTGCTGGCGGCGATGAGCCGGAGCCCCCATCCCTTTATCAGCCAGCCCATCGGGCGCTTCAGGGATACCGAGGCCCGCGACATCTCGAGCGCGATCAACACCGCCATTACCCAGACGGCCTTCCTTGACGATCCCGCGCTCTCGGGCGCGGCGTGCCATGGCACGCTGACCGGCAACGACTTTGATTTTCGGCAACTGAAAAAAAAGCCGACGACGGTTTATCTGATCCTGCCGGGGCGCTACATGGACGCCTATGCGCGTTTCCTGCGCCTGATGATTACCTCGGCGCTCGACCAACTGACGGCGCAACCGGGTGGCTATCCGACGCTGATCATTCTTGATGAATTCGCGCGGCTGGAACAGCTGCCCGCGGTCTCGAACGCCTTCGGCTTCTCGGCCGGGATGAATGTGCAGCTCTGGCCCTTCCTGCAGGATTTGCCGCAACTGGAAGAGGTCTACGGCAAGCGCTGGATGAGTCTGCTTGCCAATTGCGGCCTTGTGCAGTTCTTCACGCCCGTCGATGTGACAACGGCGGAATTTCTGCAACGGCGCGGCGGCACGACGACGGGGGAGAGCACCAGCCGCAACTACTCAGGCGGCATCCTCAGGCAGGAAAGCGGCATATGTGCCCATCATGTGCCCAAGAGAAAATTGTAACGCTCGGGAGCGGATCGCACAGGTAGGCTGTAAAGGCCTGCTATCAAATGGTTTTTCGGCGTAATGGCTGGTAACGCATGGGAAAGCGTTGCAACACATGAAAAAGCCCGCCAGAGGCGGGCTAATTCGTTGATCCGATTCAGAAATCTTGGTTGCGGGGGCAAGATTTGAACTTGCGACCTTCAGGTTATGAGCCTGACGAATGGTGGGCCCACTGGGTCGCCAACCGGGAGTCTTGCTTACGGACGCGATTGATCATCTCCGTAGGATGCAGCGCGACCGCGCCGAACCGCTTCTGCTGCCAGTCGGCGCTCGATGTAGTCGTTGATTGATTTGACCGTGATGCGTCGCGATTTACCTTCGGTATAGCTTTCAAGTTCTCCCGTGTTGATAAGATCGTACAGCTTTTTGCGCGAGACCTGGATCACCCTCATCGCCTGATTCGGCGACGCAACGAGCGGGGCTCCGATAGACACTGCGCGAGACATATGAGCATCCTGTTGTCTCCGAATGTTTCTAAGCATGCCAGACTGGATTTTCGGCGCAAAGCATTCATAGGACCGTGCGCATTTTTCGGATGGCCGGTCGTACGACTTCGCGCTCTTTTCGGTCCGCAGCCTCGATTTCTTTTTGGCATAGCATTGGGCAGAACCGGAAACTCTGCGGATCGGTTTTGGGCTGAACGAAGGCTAAGTTGTCGAGAATAGATTAACCCGCTTTGTCGAGGCGGACGACATTTGACCCTGTGAGAAATTGCGCCCAATCTTTCATCAGGATGCGTCGCTTTTCGAGCTTTTGCCCGCGCTGGTAGGCTGCTGTGGTCTCTGATTTGTACTTGTGCGCCAGCGCTGCCTCGCGGACGCCATCGGGATAGTCTGTGCATTCTTCGGCCCAGGTTGCGAAGGTCGAGCGGAATCCATGCACGGTAACGTGACTGTAGCCTAGGCGATCCAGGACGGCCAGCATCGCATTCTCTGAAAACGATCCGCCATCGGGGTTCGAGAAGATCAATTCGCCCTGAACGCCATTGCGCATCTCGTCAAGGATCGACATCGCGGGTTCGGAAAGCGGCACGACATGGTCCTGATTCATCTTCATGCGTTCGCCGGGGATCTTCCACGTCGATGTGGGCCGATCGATCTCGGACCAGCGGGCGTCGACTACTTCGTTGGTCCGGCAAGCCGTGAAGATTAGAAAGCGAAGCATACAGGCCGCAATACCGCCTGCAGTGGAGAGGTCGATCATGAACTGCGGTGCTTCCGCATAGGGCAATGCTGGATGATGCTGTACAACGCGTTTCGGCCGCTTTGGGAGTTTCTCGCGCAACTGCTTGGTGAGTTCGGCTGGATTTCGAAAGTCGGTGTCGTCGACGTCGACGTTCTTCGCAATGATGGTCTCGATCCGTCCGCGGACACGATTCGCCGTCTCGCGCTTCTCTAACCAAATCGGCCGAAGCAATTCGTAGATATGGCTGGGTTTGATTTCTGGGATCGTTAGTCTTCCGATGGTCGCGTAAGCGTATCGTTTGAGCGATGACGGCCACTGGGCCCGGTGCTTTTTGCTCCAGATCGACCAGTGCTCGCGGATATAGGTTTCCGCACATTCCTCGAAGATAGGAAGAGTAACTTTGATCTGTTTGGCTTTCGCGTTCTCGCGAGCGTCTCGCTTTTCCTGAACGATATCGATGCCAGGTGCGCTGCGATCACCTTTGACTCTAAGACGCGCAGCATCGCGAGCCATCCGCGCATTCTTTAGTGATACGTCCTTGAGGGAGCCTAGGCCGAGCCAGCGCTCCTTACCGTCCTTGCGGTATCGGTAAATCCAATTCCTCGACGTCGCGCCCTTCACCACCAGATAGAGACCATCGCCGTCGAAATATTTGCCGGGCCGCGTCTCACGTTCGACGTCGAGTGGCCTGAGCTTGCCCGCCATGTGTTTCCCCTGGCAAAACCGTCCTCCGAACCCACAACCAAAACCCACGGGTCGCGCGGTGACTAGGGGTAACATCGCGGAACTAGCCGCAACATCCTTCGTCGCGCTACTCGTTGTTTTACCTGCAGAGTCGAACAGTCGGATACAAAGGAGAACAGTGTAGTGGCGGAGAGGGAGGGATTCGAACCCCCGATAGGCTTGGACCTATGCCGCATTTCGAGTGCGGTGCATTCAACCACTCTGCCGCCTCTCCAGGCGCCAAATCGGGGCGAACGCCTTGCGGCCGGCCGGCGCCGACGCTGCCCCTTGCTTGAGTTGCTTCAGTGTGATAACCATATGCCGTGACGCAGCCGCGTGACCCGAACCTCGACGTACTCCTCGACCTCGACGGGCAGGTTCTCGTCGTGGACCCGGAGGGCGGTCATTGGGTGCGTTTCGTGGTGACACAGGTGCCGGTGTCGCCGGAGAAGCCGCACGGCATCGACTACTCGCTCACGCTGCATGGGCCGGACAGCGAGCGGCTGGTCGGCTTCGACAACGCCCACCCGGTCGGGGAGCAGAAGCGCGGTGAGCCGCAAGACCATCGCCACCGGCTGCGGAGCATCCGGCCCTACGAATATCAGGATGCGGCGACCCTGCTCGCCGACTTCTGGGACACCGTGGACGCGGTGTTGCGCGAGAGAGGAGTGATTTCATGACCACATTGAAGATTGGCATCGCGAGCTACGAAGAGATGAAGGCGCGCACCATGGCGGTGGGGCGCGGCGAGCGTCGCGTGACGGCCGACGAGCCCAAGGTCTGGTTTACGTCGACCGAGTCCTTCGCCAAGGTTCTGTCGGCAGGCAACCGCGCGCTGCTGCGCGTCATCGCCGAGAAGTCGCCCGGCTCGCTCGACGAACTGGCGCGGATCACCGGCAAGGCCAAGTCGAATCTGTCGCGCACGCTGCGAACCATGGAAGGCTATGGCCTGGTCCGCCTCGATCGGGACCAACGAGGCCGGATCACACCGAAGATCATGCACGACCGGGTGGAACTGGACCTGCCGCTCACGCTGTCGCGCAAGGCAAGCTGAAGTTTTCGCACTTGCGATTTTGTTCTGAAGCGCGGAGAGGGAGGGATTCGAACCCCCGATAGGCTTGCACCTATGCCGCATTTCGAGTGCGGTGCATTCAACCACTCTGCCACCTCTCCAGGCGCCAAAATCGGGCGATAAGCCCTCGTGGTCGGCGGTGTAATAGGCGAGGAATGCTGCCCAGACAAGGCGCGGAATGATAAATCGGAGGGCTCAAATCACCGAGGGAACGCCGACGCGAAGCGGCGGCCAGGCTGGGGGCAATTTCGCGAGCACAGTGCGAATGAAGCGCCCCCCCACCCCGGCTCGCTGATGCTCGCCGACCCTCCCCACCACTCGCTCTGGCGCGCAAGTGCGCTGCCGAGCTCGTGGGGGGAGGGATAAGCCAGTGATCCACCGCCCGCTCACTCGGGCGCTTTAGCGAAGGCGGCAAGGCCGGGCATGACGAGTTACGTTCGCGGAGGGAACGCCAATGATCGAGCACCAGACTGTCAGCGCCAATGGCGCTGACTTCCATGTGGCGCGGACGGGCACCGGCCAGCCGCTGCTGCTCTTACATGGCTGGCCGGAGTTCTGGCTGACCTGGGAGCCTGTCATGACGCGGCTCGCGGACCGGTTCACCCTGATCGCGCCCGACCTGCGCGGCTTCGGCGACAGCAGCAAGCCCGACGGCCCGTACGGTCCCGACCGGCACGCCGCCGACATGCTGGCACTGATGGACGCGCTCGGCGTGGAGCGCTTCGGCGTGGTCGGCCACGACGTCGGCGGCGCGGTGATGCAGCCGCTGGGGCGGACCGCGCCCGTGCGGCTCGCGGGGCTGTTCTTCTTCGATTTCGTCTATCCCGGCATAGGCCATCGCATGGGCGCGCCCGACCGGCTCAATGCCATCTGGTACCAGTCGTTCCACCAGATGGAGATGGCGCCCGCTCTGGTCGGCGCGACGCGCGCGAGCTGCCGCACTTACATCGGGCATTTTTTGAAGGCCTGGTCGTATCGCAAGGACGCCTTCGACGACACGCTTGAGGCCTTCACCGACAATTTCATGAAGCCGGGCAACCTCGCCGGCGGCTTCGCGCATTACCGCGCGGCGCATGCGGGCCGCGTCAAGATGATGCAAGGCGAGGCGCCGGCGTTGCCGCCGATCGACGTGCCCACCTGCGTGCGCTGGGCCGAGCACGATCCGCTGTTTCCCTATGCGTGGACCGACTGCATGGGCGAGACGTTTCGCAAGCTGGACTTGAAGATGTTCGCTGGCGTCGGACATTTTCCGCATCGCGAGGATCCGGACCGTGCGGCGGCGGAGATCGCGGGATTTTTTGCGAGGGTGGGGCGGGTTGAGACCGCGTAGAAAGTTACCTCTCCCCGCTCTTTGCGGGGAGAGGTCGACGCCGAAGCGCAGCGAAGGCGGGGGGTGAGGGGCAATTCCCGGTACCAGCCGTGCCGGGCGCACCATCAGAATCGCAGTCTTCAGAAATATCATTTGTGGTGAGTGGATGCCTCGCCCCTCACCCGACATTCTCGCGTTGCTCGAATGTCGACCTCTCCCCGCAAAGAGCGGGGAGAGGTGAACTGAGCTGCGGCCAGAGATTCCGTTACAATTAAAGGTGGGACCGCCATACGCGGCAAACATTGGCGGTCCCGTGCCGTCTCATTGCAATTGCCGGGCCTGCGAGGTGCGGCCTCGCCGGCCAGCCGAGTGCGGCGCGGATGAAGCTAGCGAAGCTGATGGCGCGGGCAACGCGATGTCGATTTTAACCTAACCGGGAAAGGTTACTGGACGTCCCGCATCGTCATTGCGAGCGACCCGTCTACGCCCGCTGCGCGAGCTACGCCGGGTGGGAGTCCGGCGAAGCGCTTTTACGCGTAGCCGGAAGCGAAGCAATCCATAACTCCGCTTGCGGCGCTATGGATTGCTTCGTCGCTTGCGCTCCTCGCAATGACCAGGCGCTAATCCTTGCTCTTCTTGTCCTTGTCGCCGTTCTTCTTCTCGGACTTGCCGTTGTCGCGCTTGCGGTTGGTGAAGCGCGCATTGCCTAGCCCGGTGCCGATGGTGAGCACGCCCCAGCGCTCGACGTCCTGCATGAACGGCACTTCGGCCAGGCCCTGCACCACGCCGTCATTGTGCATGACGATGGCGGTGTCGTGATCGCCGATCACCGGGATCGCCTCGACCAGGCTGTGCGGCAGGTTGAACTTGCTGCTCTCCCAGTTGCCCGGCAGGTTCTGCGCGCCCTTTTCGATCGAGCCGTCCTCGTTGATCACGCCGGGACAGGCGATGCCGATGAACGGCGCGAGCTTGAAGCCTTCCTCGTCGGCGGCATCGATCAGATGCTTCAACATCTTCACCAGCTTCTTCACCGCACCCTCGCGGCTCGGCTCGTCGTCGGCGTGTCGCCACAGCTCGGACTTCCACACCTCGGCCTTCGACAGGTCCTGCGCCTTCTTCCAGCGTGTCTCGACCACGCCGCAGCGGATGTTGGTGCCGCCGATATCGACCGCGAGGATCGAGTCGTAGCCTTCGAAGATCCAGGACGGCGCCAGATGCAGCGCGCCGATCAGCGCGGCCTCGTCGGGGTGAAAGCGGATCGGCACCATGTCGACCTTGAAGTCCTCCGAATGCAGGATGATCTCGGTGCGCGCGATGGCGAGCTCGCCGAGGCGGCTGTCGCGGAAGCCGCCGCCGACCACGATACATTCGGTCTTGGCCCAGGCCTTGGTCCTGAGGAAGCGGCGGGTGACGTGGGCGAGCTCCTGCGCGAACTCCTCGATCGCGCTGTGCACGACGGCGCTGGCTTCGGTGTCGTCGCCGATCAGCATGTCGTCGAGCGCCTTCTTGCTGATCTCGTCCGACGGCACGTCGCCGAACGGGTCCTTGCCCGACTTGCGCAGCGGCTTGCGCCAGCGGTCGAAAATCGCGCGGAACGCGCCCTTCGACGCCCGGTCGCCGAGGAAACCCTCGTCGTCCTTCAATTCGAGATTGAAGCTGTCGACGTCGACCGAGGGCAGCCGCCCGGCGCCGTGATGGGCAATGCCCGTCGTGGTAATGACGTCCTCAGCCATGAAAAGTCCCTGCCCGTTAGCCTGACCCGGACAACGGCGGTGGAACCCATTGGTTTCAAAGGGGTCGGGGGCCGGATACGTGTGGGCCGAAAACCGGCCAAATCACTCGATTCCCGGCCCTTTTCCGCCCCGTTTGCCTTGACTCGGGCCGATCAGCGGCTATAAGTCCGCCCAATCCGGCGCGGGTTTTCTCGCGCCGCTTGTTTTTGCGCGAAGTCCCGAGGAAAATCCTGAGGGACGGCGCGAAACACGTACCCATAACGACTGAACAAGAAGCCGGCCCGGGCCATTGGCGCGAGGACGGGATCGAACACGAAGGAATACAACGATGTTCGCAGTCATCAAGACCGGCGGCCGGCAGTACCGCGTCGTTCCGGATGATGTGCTCGAGATTGGCAAGATTGCCGGCGACGTCGGCACGATCGTGCAGCTGGGCGAGGTGCTGGTGCTCGGCGGCGATACGCCGACCCTGGGCCTGCCGACGGTGGCCGGCGCTTCGGTCGCGGCCGAAGTGCTGCAGCACAAGCGCGGGCCGAAGGTGATCGCCTTCAAGAAGCGACGCCGCAAGAACTCGCGCCGCAAGCGCGGCTATCGCGACGAGATCACGGTGCTGCGCATCACCGAGATCCTCGCCGACAACGCCAAGCCTTCGATCGGCCCGCGGCCGAAGCGGGAAAAGGTCGCAGCACCGCCGGCGGATGACGGCGACGAGACGCCGAAAAAGGCGCCCGCCAAGAAGGCGGCGGCCAAGAAGCCCGCTGCCAAGGCTGCGGCGAAACCGCGCGCCAAGCCGGATACGAAGAAGCCGGCGGCCAAGAAGGCCGCGGCGAAGGGCAAAGACGACAAAAAGTGATGCGCGTCGGAAAAACGCGTGACAAAAAGTGAATGATTCCTTCAAGGAATTGACTTAAGAGCAGAATAGCTTCGGAGACGGGTCATGGCTCACAAAAAAGCAGGCGGTTCATCGCGAAACGGACGCGATTCCAAGGGCAAGCGCCTTGGTGTCAAGATTTATGGCGGCGAGCATGTGATCCCCGGCAACATCATCGCGCGTCAGCGCGGCACCACCTGGCATCCCGGCCTTAATGTCGGCATGGGCACCGACCACACTCTCTTTGCCAAGGTCGAGGGCCATGTCGAATTCCAGGCCAAGACCAATGGCCGTACGTTCATCTCGGTACGCCCGATGACCGACGCTGCAGCCGAATAGACGGTGGACACATTCTGAGTCCGCCGGATCCTGACGAACCGGCGGGGCTCACCAAGGCTCCAAAAGGGGAGGCGGGACACCGGCCTCTCCTTTTTCTTTGCGCTGATGGAGCCCAACATGTTGCAGGATATCCCGCCCCCGACCTTGCGCGAGGCGTGTCCTTGCGTCCTCGAGACCGAACGGCTGACCTTGCGCCGGCCGACGCTCGCGGACGTAAAAGCAATCGCGCGCCTCGCCAACGATCGCCGCATTGCCGAGAATACCCGCCGCCTGCCGCATCCCTATTCCGAAGAGCATGCGATCGATTTCGTGCGCCTTGCGGCCGGCACGCCAAACGAGGTCGCGTTCCTGATCGAGCACAATTTCGAACCGGTCGGCGCCGCCAACATTCACTTCCGCGAGCCGGACTTCGCCGAGATCGGCTACTGGCTCGGTTTCGAGCATTGGGGCTTTGGCTTCGGCACCGAAGCCGCGCGCGCCTTGATCGACTATTTCTTCGAGGCGTTCGACCACGAGCTGCTGTATGGCCGCGCCCGCGTCGCCAACCCGATGTCGCGCAACATCCTGGAGAAGTGCGGCTTCCAGTGGACCGGCGTCGAGCTGCACCGCTTCGAGGCGCTGGGATCGTCGAGCCCGGTCGACTGCTTCCGCCTGTCGCGCAGCGTGTGGTCGTCGCTGAAGAACTGGGCGAGCGCGGCGCGGCGGGAGGTTTGATTCGTCACGCCGGCGGACTGACCGCGCTGTCTTCGCGGCCGAGCTTGCGCTCGCGCAGGAAAATGTAGAGGCCGGCGCCGATGATGATGGCGGCGCCGACCACGGTCGCCGCCCGTGGTACGTCGCCGAACACGATCAGGCCGAACAGCACGGCCCAGATGATCATGGAATACTGATAGGGCACGACGACGCTTGCGGCGGCGAGCTTCAACGAGCGGTTGACGCAGAGCAGCGCGCTGACGGAAATGCAGCCGGCGATGGCAAACAGCGCGAGGCTGGACAGCGACGGCGTCACCCAGCCGAACGGCGACATCGCAGCGCCGAGCAGGAATGTGCCGGAAAACTGCATCGACGCCATCACGATGTCGGGCGTCGATCGCAGCGAGCGCGTGATCAGCATCAACAACGAGAAGCACAGGCTGCCGGCGAGCGCGATCATCGCGGGACCGCTGAAGGTCTGCGCCGAGGGCTTGAGCGCAATGATGACGCCGAGGAAGCCGACCAGGATCGCGCTCCAGCGCCGCCAGCCGACACGCTCGCCGAGGAAGATCGCCGACAGCGCGGTGACGAACACCGGAGCGGCGAGATAGTAGGTGATGCAGTCGGCGAGCGGCAGATAGACGGTGGCGAGAAAGAAGGCGGCGACCTCGAACGTCGACAGTACGATGCGCAGCAATTGCAGTCTTGGCCGCTCCAGCTGGAAAAACTCCGCGCGGTGCTTCCAGATCAAGGGCGACAGCACCAAGAGCGCGGCGCAGGCGCGCAGCCATAGCAATTGCCCGACCGCATAGGTCGCCACCATGTATTTGCCGAGCGCATCGCCGAACGAGAACAGGAAGATCGAGAACAGCATCAAGGCGATGCCCGCGAGCCGCGCGGAGCGTTCGTCGCTGTTATCGGAGATTTTGGCGAGCAGGGACATGGCGACGCTCTTTTAAAGGCGCGGCGGCACCACGCAAGCCCGATTGCCGCGGCATCACCCCTGCGATACCGATAGGTCTCGACAGACAAGGACACCGCCATGAACGAGTTCGATCCGCACCAGCATCGCATGGTGCCGCAGCAGCGCTGGTTCGAGGATTTTACGCTCGGTGAACGCTTCGTGATCCCGAGCCGCACCCAGACCTCTGCGGTGTTCGCGGCGTTCCAGACGGCCAGCGGCGACACTCATCCGATCCATTACGACGTGGAATATTGCCGCGCCCGCGGCATGCCCGATCTGCTTGCGCACGGCTTCCAGACGCTGGTGCACACCGCGCCCGGCGCCGGGCTGTTTCCCTATCTTACCGAAGAATTGCTGATCGGCTTCCTCGAACAGTCGAGCCGCTTTCTGAAACCGGTCTATGCCGGCGACACCATCTATCCCGCGCTGGAAGTGACCGAGCTGACTCCGGGCCGCTCGACCGGCGTGGTGACGCTGCGCTCGACGGTGCACAACCAGCGCCGCGAGCTGGTGCTGGAGGGCGTGCAGAAATTCTTGATCCGGCGCAGGCCGGCGTAACTACTCGATCACCTCGTCGGCGCGGGACAGCACAGCCGGCGGGATGTTCCAGCCGATCGCCTTGGCGGCGCGGACATTGAGCGTGAAACGAAAGGCGGTCGGCTGCTCGATCGGCAGGTCGGCGGGTTTTGCGCCCTTCAGGATGCGATCGACGAAATAGGCTGCGCGCCGCAGGACGTCGGTCTCCTCGACGCCGAGCGAGAACAGCCCGCCCGCCTTGGGAAATGCCGCAAAATCACTGACGACAGCAAGCTGCAACTGCGTCGCGAACTCGACGATCCTGGACTCCTGGCCGGCAAAGAGCGGTTGCACGACCACGGCCTCGGCGCCGTCGGCTTTCATGCTTTCGAACACCGCGCGGTCGAGCAGCTCCGGCTTGTCGAGGATGCGGATCACGACTTTCAGACCCATGACCTTCGCCGCCTCGGTGGTCTCGTGAACAAACGAGGCCGTGGACGTTTGCCTGGAGCCGAGAAACGCAATCGCCTTGATGTCGGGCTTGATGTCGCGAACAAGCTCGAAACGCTTGCCGGCGAGGTCGGGAGACGCAAACGACAATCCGGTCAGGTTCGCGTCGGGATGAGACAGACTTGGAACGAGCCCCGTCGCGACCGGGTCGGCGGCGAGCATGACAATCGGGACCGTCCGGGTCATCTCCTTGGCGATCTGCGCGACGGGACTGACGCGCACGATCAGGATGTCGACCTGCTTGTCGATCTGGGCACGCAAGGCGGCTCGCGTGCGGTCTGGATCGCCATCAGTAAAGAACGCTTCGAGGTGGATGTTCCGGCCTTCGACATAACCGTATTGCGCAAGACCTTCCCGCAGATATTTCAGCTGGTCTTCGGCCGCCTGCGATTGCCAACTCACGAAGCCGATCCTGAAAATTCTTCCCTGCTGCGCTTGCGCGAGCAACGGCCACGCGGCCAGGCCTCCGACAACGGTTATGAACTGGCGTCGTCTCATTCGATCACATCGTCGGCGGTCGCGAGCAGCGTGGCTGATATCTCGATGCCGAGCGCCTTCGCCGTCTTGCGGTTGAGCACCATCTCGAACTTGGTCGCCTGTTGCACCGCCAGGTCGGCCGGCTTCTCGCCCTTCAAGACCCGCGCGGCGTAGCTGCCCGTCAACTCCATCGCGTTGAAATAATCCGAGCCGTAGCTGGCGAGGCTGCCTGCCTCGACGTAATCGCGCACGTCATGGATGGTCGGCAAGCTTCGCGCCAGCGCAAGCTCGGCAATACGGGCGCGGTGCACGTAGAAGAATCCTTCGGGACCGAACACCATGCCGCAATCCGGCTCGCGTGGAATCTGCGCAAAGGCCTTGTCGATCTCGTCCACCGTATCGGCATTGAGCACGTCGATGTGAACGCCGAGACCTGACGCCGCGCTTTCGAGGTCTTTGAGGAAAGGTCCCGCAAGTTCCGAGGTCGGCCTCACCAATGTGAAATAATGACGCACCTTCGGCGCCAGCTCGCGGAACAGGCCGAGCCGCTTGGCTGCGAGTTCGGCATTCAACGAGGTGATGCCGGTCGCGTTGCCGCCGGGGCGGTTGAGGCTCGCGACCAGGCCGAGCCCGACCGGATCGGTGCCGGAGGAGAACACGATCGGGATGGTCGACGTCGCCTTCTTCGCCGCGACCGCGGCGGCCGTGCTGCCGGGCGTGACGATCACAGCCACGCCCTTGCCGATCAACTCCGCGGCCATGCCGGCCAGCAGCTCGTTCCGGCCGCGCGCCCAGCGATATTCAACTGCAATGTTCTGCCCTTCGACAAAGCCGCCGACGGCCAATCCCTTGCGGAAGGCGGCGACGCGCTTCTCGTTTTCTTCCGGAGAGCCAGAGTGCAGGAAGCCGACGACCGGCATCACCTGCGCCCGCGCCGCGAACGGCAATGCCATGCCTGCAAGCGCGCCCAGCAATTCCCGCCGCCTCATTCGATCACCTCGTCGGCGCGGGCAAGCAATGTTGCCGGCAAGTTCAGCCCTAGCTCCCTGGCGATCTTGAGATTCACCACCATCTCGAACTTGGTCGGAAGCTGCACGGGGAGCTCCGTCGGATTCGCACCCCTCAGGATGCGGTCGACATAGACCGGCGCACGGCGGTAGAGGTCGACCTGATCGATGCCGTAAGAGATCAGTCCGCCATCGTTGATCATGAAGCGATAGGGATAAACGACAGGCATGCGGTAGCGCGCGGCCAGCAATCTCACATGTTGGAGATTGTCCTTTCTGTCGATGAAGATATCGGGAGCCACGACCAGACTGCCGTTCGGCTTCGCTGCCACCACGTTGATGGCGCTCTCGATGTCGTCGCTCGAACGAACGGGGGAGACCATGGGTTCGATCCCGAGCGAACGTGCGGCCGCCTCGAAAGGCTCGACATAGTAGGCGAAATAGGGCGCGGTGTCTGGATTGAACAGGATCGCGGCGTGATCCACCCTAGGCGACACCTCCTTCAGCAATTCGGCCCATTTGCCGCCCAGCGAGGCCTCGATGTTGATGAAGCCGGTGATGTTGCCGCCGGGATGCGGCAGGCTCGAGATCAAACCACTGCCGACGGGATCGGAGACGAAGATAAAAACCACCGGAATCGAGCCGGTTGCGCGTTTCATGGCCGCTGTCACCGGCGTCGAATGCGCCAGCAAAACGTCGGGCCGCGATGCGACCAGCTCCCGGACCAGCATCTCGATCCGATCAAGCTGACCCCGTCCCCATCGCACATCGATCTGGATATTGCGTCCCTCGACCCAACCGAGTTCTTCGAGATTCTTCCTGAAGCTGACAAGGCCTTGCGTCGACTGACCGTCGCCCTCGGAATTGCCGATCAGCACGCCGACCCGGCGCATAGTCTCGGCATGCGCCGCGAACGGCGCCAGGGCAGCACCGGCAAAGGCACCCAGCACATCGCGTCGCTTCATTGCTCCCTCGACCGGCATCTCGAGCCCCAGCCTATAGCATACCGGAGCGGAACAGTTCGACGGAGCACAGAAACGTTCGAAATCAGCGCATTTCACCGTATTCCCGGCAAGTTCGGGTTGCCGCGCGTGCGTCCCTGCACTACCTACACCCCATGAAATTCCTCGACGAAGCCAAGGTCTATGTCCGCTCCGGCGACGGCGGCAACGGCTGCGTGGCGTTCCGCCGCGAGAAGTTTATCGAGTTCGGCGGACCTTCGGGCGGCAATGGCGGCCGCGGCGGCGACGTCGTGATCGAAGTTGCCGACGGGCTGAACACGCTGATCGACTACCGCTACCAGCAGCACTTCAAGGCGCAGAAGGGCGGCAATGGCATGGGCAAGGATTGCCATGGCGCCAACGGCAAGCCGACCGTGCTGAAGGTGCCGGTGGGAACGCAGATCTTCGACGAGGATCGCGAGACGCTGATCCACGACTTCACCAAGCTCGGCGAAAAATTCGTGCTGGCCGAAGGCGGCAATGGCGGTTTCGGCAACGCGCATTTCAAATCTTCCACCAATCGCTCGCCGCGCAACGCCAATCCCGGACAGACCGGCGAGGAGCGCTGGATCTGGCTGCGGCTCAAGCTGATCGCCGATGCCGGCCTGGTCGGCCTGCCCAATGCCGGCAAGTCGACGTTCCTCTCCAAGGTCAGCGCGGCGCGGCCGAAGATCGCCGACTATCCCTTCACCACGCTGCATCCGCAGCTTGGTGTGGTGAATGCCGACGGCCGCGAATTCGTGCTGGCCGACATTCCCGGCCTGATCGAAGGCGCGCATGAGGGCGCGGGTCTCGGCGACCGCTTCCTCGGCCATGTCGAGCGCTGCCGCGTGCTGCTGCACCTGGTCGATGCGACGACCGAACACGCCGGCAAGGCTTACAAGACCGTGCGCGACGAGCTCGACGCCTATGGCGGCCAGCTCACCGACAAGATCGAGATCGTCGCACTGAACAAGATCGACGCGGTCGAGGCCGACGAGCTGAAGAAGCAGAAGGACCGCCTGAAGCGCGCGGCGAAGAAGACGCCGCTGTTGATGTCAGGCGTCACCGGCGAAGGCGTGAAGGAAGCGCTGCGCGCGCTGGCCGACATCATCGGGGAGCAACCGGTCTCCGACAAGGCCAAGAGCGTGGCCGAAGCCGCGCCCTAGAGCGCGTGAGCCGCTTGTCATCGCCTGCGTGATATCGCAGGATTGCACCATGTCGCGTGCGAAAAAGAACGTCCTCTGGATCATGTGCGACCAGCTTCGCTATGATTATCTGGGCTGTACCGGCCACCCCACGCTGAAGACCCCGAATATCGACGCCATGGCCAAGCGCGGCGTGCGCTTCTCCAACGCCTATGTTCAGTCGCCGATCTGCGGCCCATCGCGGATGAGTTTTTATACCGGCCGCTATATGCGCTCGCACGGCTCGCACTGGAACGGCTGGCCGCTGCGCGTCGGCGAGCCGACGCTTGGGGATCACCTGAACAAGATCGGCGTGCGCAACGTGCTGGTCGGCAAGACCCACATGGCGCCGGATCTCGAAGGGCTGAAAGCGCTCGGCATCGCGCCCGATTCCATCATCGGCGTTCACGTCAGCGAATGCGGCTTCGAGCCCTATGAGCGCGACGACGGATTGCATCCGTCGAACCGCCCGCGCCCGCGCTACGATTCATATCTGCGCGAGCAAGGTTACGACGCGCCCAATCCCTGGGAGCATTGGGCGAACTCCGGCGCCGGCACCGATGGCGAATTGCAGAACGGCTGGCTGCTTGTTCATGCCGACAAGACCGCGCGGATTCCGGAAGAATTGTCCGAGACGCCCTATATGACGCGCCGCGCGATGGACTTCATCAGCGAAGCCGAGAATGACGGCCGGCCATGGTGCCTGCATCTGTCCTACATCAAGCCGCACTGGCCCTACATCGCGCCAAAACCTTACGACAGCATGTATAGCGCGAAAGACGTGCTGCCGGCGATCCGTTCCGAAAAGGAGAGGCAGGAGGCACATCCGGTGTTCGCGGCCTACATGGACATGCGCTACTCGCGCAACATGTCGCGCGGCGAGGCCCGCGACAAGGTGATCCCGACCTATATGGGCCTGATCACGCAGATCGACGACCAGATGGGCGTCCTGATGCGCTTCCTCGAAGAGCACGGCCTCACCGACACCACGATGATCGTGTTCACCTCCGATCACGGCGATTATCTCGGCGACCACTGGATGGGCGAGAAGGATCTGTTCCACGAACAGTCGGCCAAGATTCCGCTTGTTGTGATCGACCCGTCCCCATCAGCCGATGCGACGCGCGGCACCGTTTGCGATGCGCTGGTCGAAGGCATCGACCTCGCGCCGACCTTCATCGACTATTTTGGCGGCACGCCGCCCGACCACATCCTGGAAGGACGCTCGCTGATGCCGTTGTTGCGTGGCGAGAGCCCGCCTTGGCGCGAGGTCGTGTTCTCCGAATACGATTATTCCATGCAGGACGTGCGGCTGAAACTGAACCAGCCGATCGAACAATGCCGCTTGTTCATGGCCTTCGATGGCCGCTGGAAATACATCCACGCTTCCGGCTACCGGCCGATGCTGTACGATCTGCAGAGCGATCCGCAGGAGTTTGCCGATCGCGGCGACGATCCGGCCTGCGCGGATATCATTGCGCGGCTGCAGGCTGCGCTGTTCGAGTGGGCGCTGCATCCCAAGATGCACATCACCACGCCGAACGCGAAGATCGCGAACTACGCCGACAAGCAGATGCAGGTGAAGGGCGGCATCCTGATCGGCATCTGGGACGAGGCGGAGCTTGCGGCAATCCAGGCGAGGATCGCCGCGCAGTCGGCGGGATAACCACGCGGCGCAGCGCGTACAATTACGCCGCTGTCCTGGCGGACAGCGGCGTAATCGACAATCGGCGTGATGCTTACTTCATTCCCGAGTCATGCTTGTTCTTCATGTACATGGCTTTGTCGGCGGCGCTGGTCTGCATCATGGGACCCGAGCTGCTGGCGGCCGGGGCGGCGGGGGCGGCTGCCTTGTGCTTCTTCGCGGCCAAAGCCCCGGACGTGGAGAGGGCAAGGATAGCCAAACCAATAACGATGTTCTTCTTCATGTTCGCTCCCTGAGAACTGCAAAAGTACGGTAGTACGGCACCAAGCTACCGCAGGGAGATTTCGTTTCCAACAGTCCAAAATGGATTTTTCGACTATCCGGTCCGTGGAGGCGATGAAGAGCCAGTACAGAACGAGGTTGGTACCCGGCTGGTTTCCGGCCCGCGAAGCCGAACGAAGGCTCGTACGGTCTATTCCAATCAAATCGGCGAGAGCGCAATCCGACCTCGCTACGCCGTCTGATATCGCTTCAGGAAGGTGCGCGCACGGTTGATGGTGCGGGCCTTCAGCTCCGGCGGGTCCTTCCAGGGAAACACCGTGATCTCGGCATTCGGGCAGAGCGAGGCGACATCGATCGAAGTCACCAGCGGGTGCGCCGCAACATCGTCCGGCAGCACCAGCATCGACGTCCGGCACGATTTCGCGAAATCGCGCGAGACGCTGTACACGAAATCGGGCCGCTCGCGGTAAAGCTTGTGCAGATACGTCTCGATGGTCTCCGTCGAGACGTCGGGGCGGCGCTCGCGCAGCTCCCTGGCCCAGACGGTCTTGCCGGCGTCGTACATGTAATCCGGCTGCGCCGGGTTGTGCCCGACCGGCTGGCTCAATATCGCAGCAGTGACGCGCTGTGGCGCCCGCTCCATCAGCTTCATCGCGAACGGGCCGCCGATGCAGTTGCCGAAGAAGAAGAACCTGTCGATGCCGAGATGGTCCATCACGCCCAACTGGTCGTCGGCGAACGCCCCCCAGGGATCGTCTGATGGCACCGGTCCGATGGACTCGCCGCCCGTGGCGTTGCGCTGGTCCATGGTGATCACACGGAAGTCGTGCTTGAATTCCTCCGGAATGTTGATCACCGCACGCGCCCACACGGCCATGCAGGAGTTCAAGCCGCCGCCGGGCGTCGCCAGCAGCGGGAAGCCCGAGCCGATCTCGGCGTAACGGATGCGGACATTGCCCTTCTCGTAGAAGCCGACCTTGGCGCCATCAGGCAATCCCGGAAGCGCCCCAGCCGATTGCGCCTGGGCGAACACGTGCGGCACTGCGCTTGCCGCCGCGGCGGCCGCACCGGTTGCAAGAACGGTGCGTCGGCTGGAATCGATCATCGGCAACTCCCTTGTCGTGCACGCGCGTCAGTGCGTGCCGGCGCCCAAGGATGTTCGAGCGCATTTGATCATATCACAAATCAGTCAAACGGGCGCAGCAATTGGCCGAACCGCCGCCCGATGCTATGCTCCCTGTAACCTTGAAGGAGATCACGATGGCTGAAGCGAAACTCGCTCCGAACCTGCCCGGCTGGATGCTCGAGCACGCGAACCGATATCTTGCCAGCGGCGGAACCGACGGGCACATGTACAAAGTCAACGTACCGGGACGAGGCGAGATCACGGCACCGGCGCTGATGCTGACCACTACCGGCCGCAAGTCCGGCGACAAGTTCATATTCCCGCTGTTTTACGGAACCGAGGGCGGCAGTTACTTCGTCGTCGCCTCGAAGGGAGGCGCGCCCGAACACCCGGGCTGGTATCGCAACATTCTCGCGAACCCCGACGTCGAAGTACAGGTCGGGACCAAGAAGATGAACGCGCGGGCCAGGACAACGCAGGGCGAGGAACGCCTCCGGCTCTGGAAAAAGGCGCTCGAATTCTGGCCGCCCTACGCCGACTATCAGCTCAAGACCGAGCGCGAGATACCGGTGGTCGTGCTGGATCCCGTCCATTAGGGCGCGTGGCGGCCGGCCCGTTGCAGCGCCGTCCGTTTGGACCAGCGCCGTCAGCCCCGTTCAAACGCCGCGCCGCTCGCGTATCGTCCGCTGGAATTTTTCCATGGCCAATGCAAGCCTCTCCGCGCAGGACGCCGAACGCCTGCGTCGCTTCGAGCGTCAGCGCCATGACAGCCTCGCTGCGACCTATCATGACTTTTTCACGCCGATCACGGCGCTTGCAATTCGGCCTCTGCTCGATGCGGCTGGTGCCGGCGCCGGATCGAACCTGCTCGACATTGCAACCGGACCCGGATCGGTCGCGGCCAGGGCCAGAGGTCTCGGCGCCGCCTGCATCGGCGTCGATCTGTCGCCGGGAATGATCGCGTTGGCGCGGCTCGCGCATCCGGACATCGATTTCCGGGTCGCCGAGGTCGAGCACCTGCCGTTTGCCGACCACTCCTTCGATACGGTCGTGTGTAATTTCGGCCTGGGGCATTTTCCCTGGCCCGAGGCCGCGGTCGCCGAATGCCGGCGCACGCTCAAGGTCGGCGGCCGCGTGGCTTTCTCCTGGTGGGACCAGCCCGACAAGCAGCGCGTTCAGGGACTGTTTCGCGAGGCGATCGCGGAGGTCGGCGTAGCGCCTCCGCCCGATGTGCCGGCCGGACATTCGAACTTGAGGTTTTCCGACACGGCGGAGTTTCACAAGCTGCTTGCCGGCGCGGACCTGGACGATGTCAGGGTCGATGACCACCACACGACTTACACGATCGCCGATGTCGACACGCTCTGGCGCGGCGGTCTCGGGAGCTTTGCGGTCACGGCGTCGGCGATCGTCCACCAGGACGCCGCAACACAGACGGCCATCCGGGCGTCTCTGGAGCGGCGTGCGGCGGCCTATCGCACGCCGGCCGGGCTCGTGCTTCCGGTCGCCTTCAAGATCGGATCGGGCAAAAGGCCTGACCGGGAAATTTCAGATCGCCTACTAGCCTGCTTCACTCGATCTTAAGATTGGCGGCGCGCACCACCTTGCTCCACTTGTCGATCTCGACCTTGATGCGCGCGGCGAACTCGTCCGGCGTATTGGCGACCGGCGTGAAGCCCAGCGTCGCAAGCCGCTCCTTGACGTCAGCCGTGCCGACGCCCTTAGCGATCTCGCGTGCGAGCAGCGCGACGATCTCCTTCGGCGTCGCAGCCGGCGCGACGATGCCGGTCAGCGTTTCCGCCTCCTGATCCTTCACGCCCTCTTCGGCGAAAGTCGGCACATCCGGCAACTGCGCCGAACGCTCCGTCGCTGCGATACCGATCGCGCGCACCTGTCCGGCCCGGATCGCTGACATCGAGGACGGCAACGCGGTGAAGGCGATCGGCGTGTGGCCGCCGATGGTCGCCTGTACGGCGGGCGCCGCCCCGGTGAAGGGGATGTGCACCAGGTCGAGCTTGTAGGTCAGGCGAAACAGCTCGCCGCCGAGATGCGGCGTCGAGCCCACGCCCGGACCGGCATAGCTGTATTTTCCGGGGTTATCCTGGATCAGCTTCACGAGCTCCGGCAGCGTCTTGGCGGGGACCTGCGGATTGACCACCACGACATTGGGCGAGGCCGCAACCAGAGTGATGGGCGCAAAGTCCTTGATCGGATCGTATGGCACCTTGGCGTAAAGGCTGGGGTTCACCATGAAGCCGGTCGAGATCGCCATGATGGTGTAGCCGTCGGCAGTGGCGCGCGCGACACTGCCGGAGGCGGTGTTGCCGCCCGCGCCGGGCATGTTCTCGACAACGAACTGCTGACCGAGACTGTCCGAGAGCTTTTGCGCGACAATGCGCGCGATGACATCGGTCGGGCCTCCGGCCGGGAAACCGACGATGATGCGCACCGGCCGGGTCGGATACGCTTGCGCCCACGACGGCGCCGCGCCGCCGAGCAGCAAGACGGCTGCGATCATCCCGTAAAAAATGCGCATCGTGGCGCCCTCCCCTCATTCTTTTTATTGACTGTTCGCCTGCGCCATCATCGGCGAGGACGCCGCTTGTAACAAGTCTAGTTGGTGATCCTGTAACCGGTCGCCTTCACGATCGGCTGCCAGAACGCTGTGTCGGCGGCGAGCGCCTTGGTCAGCTCCTCCGGCGTCGAGCCGACGGGAATCAGCGTGACGCCGCTCAGCTTCTCCCTGACCTCGGGCTTGGCCAGCACGTCGGCCGCCGCAGCGCTCAGCTTTTTCGCGAAGTCGGGCGGGCTGCCAGCGGGCAGCCACATGCCGTACCAGCCGTCCGCGACGATATCGACGCCGGCCTCCTTCAAGGTCGGCACCTCGGTGAGAAACGGCGAACGCGTTGGCCCACTGACCGCCACGATCCGGATGCCGCCGGAGCGATGCTGGGTGATGGTGTCCGACAGCGTCGTCACCGCAAAGGGCAGGTTGCCACCGAGAAGATCGGTGATGATCGGCGCCGAGCCGCGATAGGGCACGCGGGTCATGGACAGGCCGAGCACCTTTTCGATTTGGAAGCCGGTGAAATGCGGAATCGTGCCGCTCGACGGCACACCGTAGCTGGCCTTCGAGGGATTGGCCTTGATCCACGCCACCAGCTGCTTGAAGTCGGTGACGCCGATCGTCGGACTGACGACGACCACGAATTCGAACCGCGCCAGCTGCGAGACCGGCACGAAATCTCTGCCTGAGTCGAAGCTCGGCTGGTTCTCCACCATCGGCAGCAGATACATGGTCGGACCGGTCGTCACCAGAATGGTCGACGTGTCCGGGCTCGCGCCCTTCACCGCGCGGATGCCGATCAGCCCGTCGCCGCCAGTGCGGTTCTCGACGATGACGCTGCGGTCAAGCATCGCCGGGAAATAATTCGCCAGCAGCCGGCACAGCATGTCGCCGCTGCCGCCTGGCGCGAAGGGAAAGATCACCCTGGTCAGCGGACCGGATTCGGCCGCGGCCGTGCCGATCCTCTGACCTGCCGCCAGCGCCAGCGCCCCGACCACAAATTCGCGACGGTTCATCTGCATCCTCCGAGCCATCGGGATCACAGTAGGGCAAGCCAACGCCCTCCGGGAATTGAACGTTTGGCTGTGCCGACGGCTTGCCCTCTGGAGCGCCCTGCTGCAATACAAGCCCTCTTTCACAAACTCCCCAGCGCTCGAATTGCCCGATGGCCCGCCGCCCGCAGCTCAACAACTTCCGCCGCATCGTCGTCAAGGTCGGCTCCTCGCTGCTGATCGATTCGGACGCCGGCGACGTGCGCGCGGCATGGCTGTCGGCGCTCGCGGACGATATAGCGAAGCTTCATGGCGAGGGCCGCGACCTCCTGATCGTGTTGTCCGGATCGATCGCGCTCGGGCGCGCCAAGCTGAAACTGCCGCGCGGCGCGCTGAAGCTCGAGGAGAGCCAGGCCGCGGCCGCGGTCGGTCAGATCGCGCTGGCGCGCATCTGGTCGGAAGTACTGGGCGCGCATGGCATTGGCGCCGGGCAGATCCTGGTGACCTTGCAGGACACCGAAGAGCGCCGGCGTTACCTCAACGCGCGCTCGACCATCGCGAAATTGCTGGACTGGCGCGCGGTGCCCGTCATCAACGAGAACGACACCGTCGCCACCAACGAGATCCGCTATGGCGACAATGATCGCCTCGCCGCGCGTGTCGCCACCATGGCGAGCGCCGATTTGCTGATTCTGCTTTCCGACATCGACGGGCTCTATGACGCGCCGCCGTCGCAGAACCCGAACGCGAAGCTGATTCCCGTCGTCGACAGCGTCACCGCCGAGATCGAGGCGATGGCGGGCGAAGCCGAGTCCGAGCTGTCGCGCGGCGGCATGCGAACCAAGATCGAGGCGGCGAAGATCGCGACCACCGGCGGCACCCATATGCTGATTTCCTCGGGCAAGATCGCGCATCCCTTGCAAGCCATCGCCGATGGCGGCCGCTGCAGCTGGTTCCTGACGCCGGCCAATCCCGTCACCGCGCGCAAGCGCTGGATCGCGGGATCGCTGGAGCCGAAGGGCACGCTGACCATCGATGCCGGCGCGGTCAGTGCGTTGCGCGCGGGGAAAAGCCTGTTGCCGGCCGGCGTGATCCGAGTCGACGGCCAGTTCGCGCGCGGCGATGCCGTGGTGGTGCGCGGCCCCGACACCCATGAGGTCGGCCGTGGCCTCGTCGCCTATGACGCCGAGGACGCCGAGAAGATTCGGGGGCGCTCCTCGTCCGACATCACAGCGATCCTCGGCATCGGCGGACGCGCCGAGATGATCCACCGCGACGATCTGGTGGTGGGCGCGGCGATGTCAGAGCCGAACAAGCAAGGGAAGTAGTGGGACTGCCCCAGCGGCGTTCAAATGAAAAACGACCGGCAAGAACTCTGCCCCCGGACCGTGCTCAAACATATTGCTCGCGCTGCGCGACGCTGCGATAGTCTGGATTGTCGACGTCCGGGAAGCCACATTGCTGCGACGTTCTTTATTGTCCCTTTTGCTCGCCGCACATTTCGCGTTCGTGCCTGCCGTGTTTGCGCAGCAGCCGGCCAACCCGCCGCCTGCGCCGCTCCCTCCCAACGAGGCCTTGGACGCGATGGCGGCCGCTCGAAATTGGAACGGGCTGAGGGCGGTCATGTTTCAACCGAGCTACGCGTCAGACTTCAACCGCAAGCTGAGCTGGTTGAAGGCACGGATGGACAATGGCGGCTCGTTCTATTTCGCTCTGCTCTACGCCAGGCTTTTGTGGGGTTTTTACGAGGACAAGAAAATAGAAGACCCGGCCAAAGACCCGCGGGTAACGGCGGGGGCCGTCATGCTCTATGTCGTCGAGCTGCTCCAGATCGACGGAGCCAGATGCGAGGATCGTACCGCGTCCGGAGCCCGCGTGCACCAGGTCCTCATCGGTGATGGCGCGACCTTTGCTTTCCTGCGGCAACTTCCGGAAGAGTGGAAAGCGAAAGCGGTCGATACCGCAATAGCGATCGAGCAAAAGACGTCGCCGCTGCGAACGGACGACGACCTGCTCTGTCGCGGCGGGCTCGCGGCAATGCAGGCGGGGGGCACGCAAAAGGAGGTGCCGAGCCGTCCGGGCACGATTGGCAAGACCATTGAAGTCACACCGCCTGCGGATTGGTCTCCCAAATTCGTGGCCCCGGACGTCTACCTACCGAAGCAGGCCGAAGCGCGTGCGAAAATGCGCGAAACCCTCCTGACGATCGTTCAACCGCTACCCTCGCCTAAGCGCTAGGCCATTGGCCGATCGCCAAATGGCTAGTGCCGCTTTCGATCTGAAGTCCCTGAACCCGATCTTGCCGCGAGTGAAACAGGGACTTCAGATCGGCGGCACCAGCCCGCCCGGCTGCCCTGCCGGTTCCGCGCCTCGCCAAGGTCCCGATTTCCGTGCTACGACATGGCCTTAACGACAGGCCAAGACCCTCATGACCGCGCCCCTGAAAGCCATCGACGGCGACACCGATCTCCCGGCCCTGATGAACGACCTCGCTGCGCGCGCCCGCGCCGCGGCGCGGGTGTTGTCGCTTGCTTCCCCGGAGCAGAAGAACCGTGCGCTGGGGGCGATGGAGCGCGCCGTCCGCGCCGACGCCGCCGCCATTCTCGCGGCCAACGCCGAGGATGTCGCAGAAGCCCGCGGCGCCGGGATGACCGGCGCCTTCCTCGACCGTTTGACACTGACACAGGCGCGCGTCGACGCGATGGCCGACGGCATCGCCACCGTGCGCGCGATTCCCGATCCCGTCGGCGTCGTCACCGAAAGCTGGCAGCGGCCGAACGGCATGACCATCGAGCGCGTCCGCGTGCCGCTCGGCGTGGTCGCCGTGATCTTCGAAAGCCGGCCCAATGTCGCGGCCGATGCCGGCGTGCTCTGCCTGAAATCCGGCAACGCGGTGATCCTGCGCGGCGGCTCCGACAGCTTCCGCTCCTGCCGCGCGATCCATCACTGCCTGGTGCAGGGCCTGCGCGAAGCCAATCTTCCCGAGGCCGCGATCACGCTGGTGCCGACCCGCGACCGCGCCGCGGTCGGGCTCCTGCTCGGCGGGCTCAACGGCGCGATCGACGTGATCGTGCCGCGCGGCGGCAAGAGCCTCGTCGCGCGCGTCGAGGCCGAGGCGCGCGTGCCGGTGTTCGCGCATCTCGAAGGCGTCAACCATGTCTATGTCGACCGCTCCGCCGATCTCGACATGGCGAAATCGATCGTGCTGAACGCCAAGATGCGGCGCGTCGGCGTCTGCGGCGCGGCCGAGACGCTGCTGGTCGATCGCGCGAGCGCCGCATCGACCCTGAAGCCGTTGGTGTCGATGCTGATCGATGCCGGCTGCGAGGTGCGCGGTGACGAGGCCGTGCAGCGCGCGGACAACCGCGCAAAACCCGCGACCGACGAGGATTGGGACGCCGAATATCTCGATGCCGTGATCGCGGCGCGCGTCGTCGACGGCGTCGACGAGGCGATCGCGCATATTCACAATCACGGCTCGCACCACACCGACGCCATCGTCACCGAGGACGCGAAGGCCGCGCAAAAATTCCTCAACGAGGTCGATTCCGCGATCGTGCTGCACAATGCCTCGACGCAGTTCGCCGACGGCGGCGAATTCGGCTTCGGCGCGGAGATCGGCATTGCCACCGGCAAGTTCCACGCGCGCGGCCCCGTCGGCGCCGAGCAGCTGACCAGCTTCAAATACCGCATCCACGGCACCGGACAGACGCGGCCGTGACTCCTTTCATTCCGCGGAGTCCGCATTGAGCGAAGCGTCAGTTGCGTCGCCGTCGGTTGCTCAAGTGCTCCCGTTTTATGCCGAAGGCATGCGAGTCGGCCTGCTCGGTGGCTCCTTCAACCCGCCGCATCTCGCCCATCGCGCCATCAGTCTCTTTGCAATCAAACGCCTCAAGCTCGACCGGGTCTGGTGGCTGGTCTCGCCCGGCAATCCGCTCAAGGACAACGGCCGTCTCTACCAACTCCAGGAGCGCGCGCAGGCCGCGCGCGAGATGGCCAACGATCCACGCATCGATGTCACCTGTCTCGAATCCGTCATCCGAACGCGCTACACTGTCGACACGATCAATTATCTGCGCCGCCGGATCTCCGGCCTGCGCTTTGTATGGATCATGGGCGCCGACAACCTCGCGCAATTCCATCGCTGGCAGAACTGGCAGCGAATCGCCGCCCAGGTCCCGATCGCGGTGATCGATCGTCCTCCGCAAAGTTTCCGTGCGCTCGCCGCGCCTGCGGCCCAGGCCCTCGCGCCCTGGCGCGTGCCCGAGAATGAGGCAGGGCGCCTCGCGAATTATCACGCGCCGGCCTGGGTGTTCCTGACCGGCCTGAAGATCGATCTGTCCTCCACGGGCCTCCGGAACCCGGACGGCAGCTGGAAGTAGGTGGGGACTGGATATTGAAACCATTAACCCCACATGCGTAGTATGGTCTGCAGGCGCAAAAAGGATTCGGCGCCTGCGATACAGTGAAAGGAAATGGTCCCTGGCCACGTCTGTATTGTCCCAGTCAGTTTTACCCAAGTCTGCCAAGACCTCGCGTAAAACCTCGACCAAAGCTGCGGCCTTGAAGGCGCAAAGCGACGCCGACAAGACGCTGAATATGATCCTCTCCCGCCTCGACGATATGAAGGCGGAAGAAACGGTCACCATCGACCTTCGCGGCAAATCCGCATTTTCCGACTACATGATCGTCACCTCGGGCCGGGCCAACCGGCACGTCGGCGCGATCGCGGAAAACGTCATGAAGGCGCTGAAGCAAGCCGGTCAGAAGAATCTTCACATCGAAGGTTTGCCCAATTGCGATTGGGTGCTGATCGATTCCGGCGACGTGATCGTGCACGTGTTCAGGCCCGAAGTCCGCGAGTTCTACAACCTCGAGCGGTTGTGGACTCAGGGACCGACGGCAGCGAAGGCGAGCTAGACGGTTTGAGCCGATGCGAATCGGCTGCAGCGCAGCTAATCTGCGCTGATGCGCCTCATCGTCATTGCGGTCGGCCGGATGAAGCAGGGCCCGGAGCGGGAGCTGGCCGAACGCTACCGCAAGCGTTTCGACGAGATCGGCCGCAAGCTCGGCTTCCGCGGCCTCGACATTCAGGAAATTCCCGAAAGCCGCGCGCGCGAGGCTCAAGCGCGGATCGCCGAGGAGGCCGCGGCGATCGCGGCGCTGGTCCCGGAAAGCTCCGTGCTTGTGACCCTGGACGAACGCGGCGACAATATCGACAGTATCGGTCTGGCGCGCCATCTCGGCCGCTTTCGAGACCGCTCCGTCGCCAACACGGTTTTCGTCATCGGCGGTGCGGACGGACTTTCGCCCGATTTGGGGGCCAAGCAGAAGCTTGCACTGGCGTTTGGCACCGCGACCTGGCCGCACCAGCTGGTTCGCGTAATGCTTCTGGAACAGCTTTACCGGGCCGCGACGATATTGTCGGGCCATCCCTATCACCGCGCCTAGTGCGGTGGATTTGACATTCACCTACAGACGAGCAGCGATCTTTGCACCGAACGCAGCACACGCCGACCAACTCCTGCAGCAGGCTGCTTGCCTGTTTGCCGCTTGCGGTCCTTTCGCTCGCTGCTCCCGCCGCGTCCGCGCAGACCGCAGCGCCTGCGCAAAATGCATCGGCTTCGCCCGATGCGATCAAACAGCGCGCGCAGGAGCTCGAAGCCGCGCGTGCCGCGCAGAAGGCATCAGTCGACGCGCAGGCGAAGCTGAAGGCCGAAATATCGGCAATCGGCCAGGACCGCAGCAAGCTCAACGAGCAATTGATCGACGTCGCGGGCAAGGTGCGCGCGGCGGAGACCGGCATCACTGACGCCGAGGCGCGGCTGCGCCCGCTGGATGCGCGCGAGCAGGCGATCCGTTCCTCGCTTGATTCGCGCCGCACCGAGATCGTCGAGGTGCTGGCTGCCCTGCAGCGGGCCGGCCGACGCACGCCGCCGGCGCTGCTGGTGCGCCCCGAGGACGCATTGCAATCGCTGCGCACCGCGATGCTGCTCGGCTCGGTCGTGCCCGACTTGCGCACGCGCGCCACCAGTCTCGCCAACGACCTCAGCGAATTGATCACGCTTCGCAAGACCACTGCGACCGAGCGCGACAGGCTCGCCACCGATCGCGACGCGCTCAAGGCGGATCAGACGCGGCTTGCCGCGCTGGTCGACGAGCGGCAGCGCCAGCAGGGGGCAATCGAAAAGGACATGGAGGCCGAAGGCGCGCGCGCGATTGCGCTCGCCAAACAGGCCGACAGCCTGCAGGGCCTGATTGCCAAAATGGAGCAGGACGTCAAGGCGGCGGCGAAAGCGGCGCTGGCCGCAAGCCAGAGTGGCAGGTCCGACTCGGCGCTTTTCAAGAACCCAAACCGCACCTCGCCGGCGATCGCTTTTGCCTCCGCCAAGGGCCTGTTCAGATTCCCGGTTAACGGCGCCAAAATCCGCGATTTCGGCGGTTCCGACGGCGCCGGCGGCATAGAAAAAGGCATTTCTTTGGCAAGCCGGCCCGGCGCGCAGGTTACAACGCCATGTGACGGATGGGTTGTTTACGCTGGTCCGTTCCGCAGCTATGGACAACTCTTGATCCTCAATGCCGGGGGCGGGTATCATGTGCTCATCGCCGGGATGGAGCGCATTTCGGTAAACATCGGACAGTTTGTGCTTACGGGGGAGCCGGTCGCGACCATGGGGTCCACGTCCCAGGTCGCATCCATACTCGCAACCAATGCGAGCCAGCCCGTGCTCTATGTCGAGTTCCGTAAGGACGGCACTCCAATCGATCCAGGCCCATGGTGGGCCGCAAGTGAAGGCGAAAAGGTTCGCGGATGATGCGCAAGACTTCTCTCATTCTCCTCAGCGCTGCCACCGGTGCGGCATTGACGCTGTTCGCGACGCAGCCGCGCGCCATTTTCATGGGATCGACCGCACGCGCCGCGACCTCCGACACCTATCGCCAGCTCAATTTGTTCGGTGACGTCTTCGAGCGCGTGCGCAGCGACTATGTCGAGAAGCCCGACGACAGCAAGCTGGTGGAGTCCGCGATCTCCGGCATGCTGGCCGGCCTCGATCCGCATTCGAGCTACATGGATGCCAAGAGCTTCCGCGACATGCAGGTGCAGACCCGCGGCGAGTTCGGCGGTCTCGGCATCGAAGTCACCATGGAAGACGGCCTGATCAAGGTGGTCTCACCGATCGACGACACGCCGGCCTCAAAGGCCGGCATTCTCGCCAATGACATCATTACCAATCTCGACGACGAAGCCGTGCAGGGCCTGACCCTGAACCAGGCCGTTGAGAAGATGCGCGGGCCGGTCAACACCAAGATCCGGCTGAAGATCATCCGCAAGGGCTCCGACAATCCGATCGAGGTCACGCTGGTGCGCGACAACATCCGCGTCCGCTCGGTGCGCGCCCATGTCGAGGCCGACGACATCGGCTACATCCGCATCACCACCTTCAACGAGCAGACCACCGAAGGCCTGAAGAAGGAAATCGGCAATCTGCAGAATCAGATCGGCGACAAGCTCAAGGGCTTCGTCATCGACCTGCGCAACAATCCCGGCGGCCTGCTCGAGGAGGCCGTCACGGTTTCCGACACCTTCCTGGAGCGCGGCGAGATCGTCTCGACCCGGGGCCGCAACGCCGAGGAAACCCAGCGCCGTACCGCCCATCCGGGCGACTTGACCAAGGGCAAGCCGGTGATCCTGTTGATCAACGGCGGCTCGGCCTCGGCCTCCGAAATCGTCGCCGGCGCCCTGCAGGACCACAAGCGCGCGACGCTCGTCGGCACGCGCTCGTTCGGCAAGGGCTCGGTGCAGACCATCATTCCGCTCGGCAGCGGCAATGGCGCGCTGCGCCTGACCACGGCGCGCTATTACACGCCGTCGGGCAAGTCGATCCAGGCCAAGGGTATCGTGCCCGATATCGAGGTGCTGCAGGACGTGCCCGAAGAGCTGAAGGCGCGCGTCGACACCAAGGGCGAGGCTTCGCTGCGTGGCCATCTGAAGAACGATGGCGACGAGAAGACCGGCTCGCAGTCCTACATTCCCCCAGATGCCAAGGACGACAAGGCGCTGAAGATGGCCGACGACCTCCTGCATGGCATCAAGGCCAGCTCGACCCAGGCGCCGGCCGCCCCCACCGACAAGGCCTCGAATGACAAGCCCGGCAACAAGGCCGCCAACTAACTAGGCCGGTTCCAGTACGGCAACTGACAAAAGGGCGGCCCTTATGGCCCGCCCTTTTTTGCTTTCCGCAACTCCCGCTGGAGTGCCGACCTTGCTGCCGGAGAGGCCAGTGCCGCCGATTTGAAGTCCCCGCACAGGTGCGGCAAAATCGGTAGGGGACTTCAAATCGAAAGCGGCCCTGGAATCATAGATTTTCTAGTGCCCTAGGCTTTCCGAAGTTCGTGTACGAGGGTGCTGCAAGGGTGCACGAACTTCGGAAAGCGGGCACTAGCCCGTGGTATCTTCGGTCATTGATTCGGGATCCCTGATGGCAGAGACGGCCGACGATCTGAGCGCCCCGCTCGGACAACAGACGGCGCGGCGCAAGCGGCGATTTCGCTTGCCGTTCACAGGCATGCAGGCGCTGGCGGTCGTCACGGGCCTGATCCTCGTGGGGTTTGCGGGCTTTGCCATCTTTGGCGACAATCCCCTGGGCGGCGAGCCGGTCGCTCACGTCGCGCTGCGCCAGAAGGCTCCCGACGAGAAGGCGGCTCCGCCCGCCACAGCACCCTCACCGGCACATGCCGCCAAGAGCGAGCCCAAGGAGGCCGCGCCCGGCGAGCACCGCACTGTCACCATCATCGACGGCTCCAGCGGCAAGCACCAGGACGTCGTGATCGGCGGCGGTGACGCCTCCCCGTCCGACAAGCCTGCAGCCGACAAGCCTGAAGGCGATGCTGCCACCGCCCCGACGGCCACGATGGCCGGCGCCGACCCGCGCCTGCTGGAGAAGACCCGCTACGGCATGATCCCGATCGCGGCGGAAAATCTGAAACCGTTCACCGCCTATGCCGCGCCCTTCGACCAGGCCAGGGCGGCGAAGATGCCGGTGATCGCCATCGTCGTCGGTGGCCTCGGCATCGGCGCCGCCAAGACGTCCGACGCCATCATGAGATTGCCGGGCGCAGTGACCCTTGCGTTCACGCCGTATGGTTCTGATCCCGGCAAACTTGCGGAGAAGGCCCGCGCGCAGCGCCACGAGATCTTCCTGCAGATTCCGATGGAGCCGTACGACTATCCCGACAACGATCCCGGCCCGCAGACGCTCCTTGCGACCCTTGGCTCCGAGCAAAATCTCGACCGGCTGTTCTGGCATCTCGGACGGCTGCAGGCCTATGCCGGCATCGCCAATTTCATGGGCGCGCGTTTTGTCGCCACCGATGTGGCGATGGCGCCTGTGATCCGCGAGGCGGCCAAACGCGGGCTCGGCTATTTCGACGACGGCTCGGCGCCGCGCAGCGTCGCCGGCTCGCTGGCGGCAAGCCAGGCCATGCCGTTCGCGCGGGGCGATGTCGCTGTTGATGCGGTGCCGACCTCGACGGAGATCGACCATGCGCTGGCCAAGCTCGAGACCATGGCCAAGGATCGGGGCATCGCCATCGGCACCGCCTCGGCGCTTCCGGTCTCGATCGAGCGGATTTCGGCCTGGACCAGGGGGCTGGAGAGCCGCGGCGTGCTGCTTGTGCCATTGACAACCGCCATCCTGAAATCAAAATCCAGCTGATCTGCCAGCACCTTCAGGGACCGGCCGCGCCGGATCGCCAGAAGGCATTGCGAGAGGCTTTGACGGAATGCCGCGTTACGAAGATCTGCCCTACCGGACCTGCGTCGGCATGATGCTGATCAACAAGGACGGGCTGGTCTTCATCGGCCGCCGCGCCTCAGGCATCGAGCATGTCGACGACACCCATGTCTGGCAGATGCCGCAGGGCGGCGTCGATCCCGGCGAGGATACCTGGGCCGCGGCCAAGCGCGAGCTTTACGAGGAAACCAGCGTCCGCTCGGTGGAGAAGCTCGGCGAGGTCGCCGACTGGCTGATCTACGATATCCCGCGCACCGTCGCCGGCCGCGCCTGGAAGGGCCGCTACCGCGGCCAGCGCCAGAAATGGTTCGCCATCCGCTTCACCGGCAAGGACAACGAGATCAATGTCGCAAGCCCCGGCGGCGGCCACAAGGCGGAGTTCGTGTCCTGGCGCTGGGAGCCGATGAAGAATCTCACCCAGTTGATCATCCCCTTCAAACGCCCGGTCTACGAACGCGTGGTCAAGGAATTCGCCTCGCTAGTGGACGACTAGCGGGGCACTAAAATTGACCGACGGCAAACCCTATCGGCCGAATGTCGGCATCGCGTTGTTCAACGAGCAAGGGCTCGTGCTGATCGGACGCCGTTTTCGCGACGACGGGCCGGAGATCATCTTGGCCGGGCTGGAATGGCAGATGCCGCAGGGCGGCGTCGACGAGGGCGAGGATTTGCGCGCCGCAGCCATTCGCGAGTTGTGGGAAGAGACCGGCATCACGAGCGCGGCCTGGCTCGCTGAGACCGATTGGCTGACTTACGAATTTCCTCCCTATCATGGACCGCAAACCCATCGTCTCGCAAAATTCCGCGGCCAGCGTCAGAAATGGTTCGCGCTGCGCTTCACCGGGGACGAGAACGAGATCGATCCGCTCACGCCGCGCAACGGCCAACCGGCGGAATTCGACGCCTGGCGCTGGGAGCGCCTCGACCGCGTCGCCGATCTCGTGGTGCCGTTCCGCCGCGAGGTGTATCGCGCGGTGGCGATCAGTTTCGCGAAATTTGCAGCGAGCTAGGGCGTGAACTCATTGGCGCGCGGCGCTCACGGCACGCCAGCGATCGCCGGTCGTCTGAGCCCCATAGCGATCCACGCATGAAGTAACTTCAGCATGAATTTTCCGGAGTGGCCTCGATAGTTGGCCATATCGTCAGGCAAGATCACACCCTCAGGTCGCTCGGCGGTCATCATCCGCATGGTCGCCGATGGGATATCGTTGGGAAGGCGGCCGCGATAAACGGTCAGCCAGTGGCCCTTGGTGAAGTCGAGGAACATGGCAGTGTTACAACAGCGCGCGTACATTCGCCTCGTGGGCGACTCCGGTTTGAGCCGTCGTTCCTCGAAAAGGTCCCCGCCTTTGACGCAGCGAACTCGATCCTTGCGATAGAGAACGTAATCCGTGCCGCCATCTTCGGCCAAAACAGCAGCGGTGCCGGGCGTTGCCTGATACCGGCGACCTGCCTCTTGGCAACTCGCGCAATAACAAATGCTTCGCAAAATTGGAGTCCCCATGATCTGGAGCTCTAATTTGCCGCAGCGGCACGATGCCGAGGTGCGCTCATTCGTCATTCAATTCGGTCCGACCGTGAACGGTCCGATCGCGATCACATGGCAGTCGCTGTCGCGCTTGACGCAATTGCCGAGCGCCTCGTTGATGGCGTCCTGCTCGCCGGCCGCCTTCAGGCTGAGCCCCGGGCGCCCCGCGCTGCCGATCGCAACTGCATTCCAGCCGGTCGATGCGTCGGCAAGCCTGCGCATGACATCATCACGCTGATCGGCGGCGATCGAGGCGTTGTTCGCTGCGCGGAACATTCCGGTCACCTTCATCAAGGTCGGCACCGGGACGACGAATACGTCATCGACGGCGACGACCATGCAGGCCACGCCGACCACCGCGCCGCAGGTTTCCAGATTCCGCCGCACCGCGTCGTCGACATTGTCCTGATTGTAGTTGAAGTACAGCTGGCCTGTCGGACCGACGATGACCGATTTCGATTTGCGGCCCGGCACGAACGTATTCTCCAGGCGGACAATCGACGCATCGCGCACCATCGGTACCGCTTTCGGATCGAACGGACGCTCGGTCGACGGGTCGTGTTTGACCCACGGTGCCGGCGGCATCGGCGGACGGCCGTGCTGGTAGACCATGGTGTTGCCGACCGCATAGAGCTCGCATTGCCGTCGCGGCGTGAAGTTGTCGGCGCGCTTCTGGCACAGCTCGAGCGCCGCGGTCTTGGCCGCCTCCTCGCTGGGCTGACCGACGACAAAGCCGGGCGTGCCGCCGACCGTCAGGGCCAAGGCCTTGTAGTCCGCTCCCTGCATGTACTCGTTGGCCAGATTTGCGCGCGCGCGTCCGCCGATGAACGGCACGTTCTCGGCAACCAGCTTCTCACCCGACGGGACCGGCGGCGGAGCAGGCGGCGGAGCAGGCGCGGTGACGGCCAGCGACGTGCTGGGAGATGGAGCCGGTGCCTTGCCCGGTGCAGGCGCTGTGACCTTTTCGGTCGCCGCGGTCACTGTCGTTCCAGGCGTCAGCTCAAGCTTGGTGAAATAGAGAAAACCGGTGACGCCGATGGCCACGATCGCGACCACACCGACCACCACCGGCCACATCCAGTTCGGCGCGCCGGCAGGAGCCTTGCTGGCGGGCTTCTTGAACTGCGGCGTCGAAAACGTTCCGTCCTCGCGCCGCATCGCGACCATGTAGGCATGCACGGGAGTCGGGATGTTCTTCACTTCCTGCGCGCCGATATCGGCAAACTGCACCGACAGCTTGTTGGCGACCTGCTCATGCACCGCGCGCGACACGCAGATGCCGCCGACCTCGGCGAGCCCTTCGAGACGCGCGGCGATGTTGACGCCGTCGCCAAGCAGGTCGCCGTCGCGCTCGACCACGTCGCCGATGGTGATGCCGATGCGGAAGGACATATGCCGGCTCGCCGGATAGGCCATGTTGCGGGTTCGCAGGCTTTCCTGGATGTCGATCGCGCAGCGCACCGCCTCGACTGCGCTGGGAAATTCCGCCAGAACAGCGTCGCCCGCCGTGTTGAAGATGCGCCCGCCCGCCTTGGCGATGAAGTCATCCGTGACGGAACGATAAGAGGCGAGACGCCGCAGCGTCTCCTCTTCGTCCTCGGCCACGAGCCTCGAGTAGCCGGCAATATCAGCCGCAAAAATTGCTGCGATCTTGCGTTTCATGACAGCCAGCCCCGGACCACGATCTGCAATTTGCAGAATGCCGTCTACGGCGCTCCGACGCAACCGAGTTCCGGCATCCGCAGGACGCCGGTGCGCATGATTTCATTGGAATTTTAAAGGGAGTGAGCAGCCAGGGCTCAATGCATCGCGGTGGTTTCGAGTTCGTGCTGGATGCTCTTGAAATGATCGAGCCGCTCGAGCCCGCGGTCGAGCTCGGAGCCTTCCTTCTCGGAGAGCTTCTCCTGCATCTCGTTGACCGTCGCCGCGAACTTGGCCTTGTCGAGTTCATCCACTGAGGTGGCAACATTCGCAAGCACGGTTAGTCCGCTTTCCGACATTTCGGCCAGACCGCCGAGCACGATGATCTTCTGCTTCGAACCGCCGGTGATGATGGTCAGGATGCCCGGCCGCACCGCGGCCACGATCGGCGCGTGACCGGCCAGCACGCCGAAGTCACCCTCGGTGCCGGGAATGTCGACCTGGTCGACTTCGCCGGAGAAGGTCAGCTTTTCCGGTGAGACAAGATCGAAATGAAAGGTGGCCATGGTCTTTCCGTTCTTTCCGCTGTCACCCGCGGGCTTGACCCGCGGGTCCATCAATCAAAAAATCTTTCTTTCGATGGATTGCCGGGACTCTAGCTCCAAAGACGCGCTTCGCGCTTTCGCCCGGCAATGACGAGATCATGAAGCTTACGCCGCCTCATCGGCCAGCTTCTTGCCCTTCTCGACCGCCTGTTCGATGGTGCCGACCATGTAGAAGGCGGCTTCCGGCAGGTGGTCATACTTGCCTTCGCAGAGATCCCGGAAACCCTTGATGGTGTCGGCAATCTCGACGAACTCGCCCTTCGATCCCGTGAAGACTTCGGCGACGTGGAACGGCTGCGACAGGAAGCGCTCGATCTTGCGGGCGCGCGCCACCGTCAGCTTGTCCTCTTCCGACAGCTCGTCCATGCCGAGAATGGCGATGATGTCCTGCAGCGACTTGTAGCGCTGCAGAATCTGCTGGACCAGCCGCGCGGTGTTATAGTGCTCTTCGCCGACAACGCTCGCCTGCAGCATGCGCGAGGTGGAGTCGAGCGGGTCGACCGCCGGGTAGATGCCTTTCTCCGAAATCGCGCGTGACAACACGGTGGTGGCGTCGAGGTGGGCGAACGAGGTCGCGGGCGCCGGGTCGGTCAAGTCGTCGGCCGGCACGTAGATCGCCTGCACCGAGGTGATCGACCCCTTGTGCGTCGTGGTGATGCGCTCCTGCAGCGCGCCCATGTCGGTGGCCAGTGTCGGCTGGTAGCCCACCGCTGAAGGAATGCGGCCGAGCAGCGCCGACACTTCGGAGCCGGCCTGCGTGAAGCGGAAGATGTTGTCGACAAAGAACAGCACGTCCTGGCCCTGGTCGCGGAAATATTCGGCCACCGTCAGACCGGACAGGCCGACGCGGGCGCGCGCGCCCGGGGGCTCGTTCATCTGGCCGTACACCAGCGCGCATTTCGACTTCACGTTCGGATCGGGATTGTGCGGATCGGCATTGACCTTGGATTCGATGAACTCGTGATAGAGGTCGTTGCCTTCGCGGGTCCGCTCGCCGACGCCGGCGAACACCGAATAACCGCCGTGGGCCTTGGCGACGTTGTTGATCAGCTCCTGAATCAGCACGGTCTTGCCGACGCCGGCGCCGCCGAACAGGCCGATCTTGCCGCCCTTCGCGTAGGGAGCGAGAAGATCGACGACCTTGATGCCGGTGACCAGGATTTCCGCTTCGGTGGCCTGGTCGGTGTATTCGGGCGCCGGCGCATGGATCGGACGCGTCTCGGTCGCCTTGATCGGGCCGGCCTCGTCGACAGGCTCGCCGATGACATTCATGATGCGGCCGAGCGTGCCGTCGCCGACAGGCACCGCGATCGGCAGCCCGGTGTCGGTGACCTCCTGGCCGCGCACCAGACCTTCGGTGGCGTCCATCGCGATCGTGCGCACGGTGGACTCACCGAGATGCTGCGCGACTTCGAGCACGAGGCGGTTGCCGCCGTTCTTTGTCTCCAGCGAATTGAGAATCGCCGGCAGATGGCCTTCGAACTGCACGTCGACGACCGCGCCCATGACCTGGGTGACGCGACCGATCTGGTTGGCTGCTGTAGCCATTGACTCTGTCTCCTTCGATCGAATTTTTCAGACCGCGGTCAGCTTGACCGGGATGTTGCCTTTGGTTGCCTTCGAGTACGGGCAAATGGTGTGAGCCTCTTCCATCAGCGCCTGGACCTTGTCCTTGTCGGCGCCGGGAACGGAAACCTTCAGTTCGACGGCGAGCGAGAAGCCGCCATCGGTGTTCAGCGTCACGTCGGCGGTGACCTTGGCGGCCTGGCCGTCGACGCCGTGCTTCTTGGCGAGCACCAGGATGGCCTGGCCGAAGCAGGCGGAATAGCCGATGGCAAACAGCTGTTCGGGATTGTGGCCGTCGCCGGCGCCGCCGAGATCCTTTGGCAGCGCCATCGCCAGCGCCAGCCCATGGGAGTCGAGTTCGGCGCGGCCGTTGCGGCCGCCCTTGGTGGTTGCGGATGTATGGTAGGCCATCGCTTCCTCCTCAGACTGCTTCGGCGCCGGAGATGATCTCGATCAGCTCCTTGGTGATCATCGCCTGACGCGTACGGTTGTAGATCAGGGTCTGCTTGCGGATCATTTCGCCGGCGTTGCGGGTGGCGTTGTCCATCGCCGACATCTGCGCGCCGTAGAACGAGGCGTTGTTCTCGAGCAGCGCCCGGAAGATCTGCACCGCAAGGTTGCGCGGCAAGAGATGCGTGAGGATCTCGTCCTCTTCCGGCTCGTATTCGTAGGACGTCGAGGCCGCCTTGCTGTCCTGTTCCTTGAGCTCCAGCGGAATGATCTGCTGGGCGGTCGGGACCTGGGCGATCACCGAGCGGAAGCGCGAGAAGAACAGCGTGCAGACGTCGAACTCGCCGGCCTCGAAGCGGGCGAGGACTTTCTCCGCGATGTCCTCGGCGTTCTTGAACGCGAGCTGCCGCACCGCGCGCAGGTCCAGATGCTCGATGATATGCTTCTCGAACTGGCGGCGGAGCTGCTCGTAGCCCTTGCGGCCGACGCAGAAGAATTTGACTTCCTTGCCCTCGGCCATCAGCGCGTTGGCGCGCTCGCGCGCCAATCGCACGATCGAGGAGTTGAACGCTCCGGACAGCCCGCGCTCGCCGGTGCAGACCAGCAATAGATGTACCTGTTTCGTGCCGGTGCCGATCAGCAATGGCGGCGCGCCGGGCGAGCTCGCCGCGGCGCTTGCGATGTTGGAAATCACCGCGTCCATCTTCTCCGCGAAGGGACGCGCGGCTTCCGCGGCCGTTTGCGCGCGGCGCAGCTTGGACGCTGCCACCATCTGCATCGCCTTGGTGATTTTCTGCGTCGCCTTGGTGGAGGCGATGCGGCTCCGCATGTCTTTCAGTGACGCCATTCTTCGTTCACCCCGGCGGTCCGATGCGCGATCCGACCGCAAGCCCCTTCAAGCGGCGCGCCCGGATGTGCCGGGCGCGGCCATTGTTCATGCAAACGACTTGGCGAAACCCTCGACCGCCGTCTTCAGCTTGGCAGCGGTGTCGTCGGAGAGATCGCGGCTGTCGCGGATCGCATTGAGAATGTCGGCATTCTTGCCGCGCAACAGCGACAGCAGGCCGTCCTCGAACGCGCGCACCTTGTTGACCGGCAGCGGATCGAGATAGCCGTTGGTGCCGGCCCAGATCACGCAGACCTGCTCTTCCATCTTCAGCGGCGAGAACTGCGGCTGCTTCAACAGCTCGGTCAGGCGCGCGCCGCGGTTGAGCAGACGCTGCGTGGTGGCGTCGAGGTCGGAGCCGAACTGTGCGAAGGCGGCCATCTCGCGGTATTGCGCGAGCTCGCCCTTGATCTTGCCGGCGACCTTCTTGGTGGCCTTGGTCTGCGCCGACGATCCGACACGCGACACCGACAGGCCGACGTTCAAGGCCGGGCGAATGCCCTGGAAGAACAGATCGCTCTCCAGATAGATCTGCCCGTCGGTAATCGAAATCACGTTGGTCGGGATATAGGCCGACACGTCGTTGGCCTGGGTCTCGATCACCGGCAGCGCGGTCAGCGAACCCGAGCCGTGCTCATCGTTCATCTTTGCGGCACGCTCCAGCAGGCGCGAATGCAGGTAGAACACGTCGCCCGGATAGGCTTCACGGCCCGGCGGGCGGCGCAGCAGCAGCGACATCTGGCGATAGGCCACGGCCTGCTTGGACAGATCGTCATAGATGATGACGGCGTGCATGCCGTTGTCGCGGAAGTACTCGCCCATGGTGCAGCCAGTGAAGGGGGCGATGTACTGCATCGGGGCCGGATCGGACGCGGTCGCGGCGACGATGATGGAATATTCCAGCGCGCCGTGCTCTTCCAGCACCTTGACGAACTGCGCCACGGTGGAACGCTTCTGGCCGATCGCGACATAGATGCAATACAGTTTGATCTTTTCGTCCGGCTGCGCGTTCAGCGGTTTCTGATTCAGGATGGTATCGAGCGCGATCGCGGTCTTGCCGGTCTGGCGGTCGCCGATGATCAGCTCGCGCTGGCCGCGGCCGATCGGGATCAGGGCGTCGATCGCCTTCAGACCGGTCGCCATCGGCTCGTTCACCGACTTGCGCGGAATGATGCCGGGCGCCTTGACGTCGACGCGCTTGCGCTCGGTCGCCTGGATCGGGCCCTTGCCGTCGATGGGATTGCCGAGCGCGTCGACGACGCGGCCGAGCAGGCCTTTGCCGACCGGCGTGTCGACGATGGCGCGGGTACGCTTGACCGTCTGGCCTTCCTTGATCTCGCGGTCGGCGCCGAAGATGACGATACCGACGTTGTCGGTTTCGAGGTTGAGCGCCATGCCGCGCGTGCCGTTCTCGAACTCGACCATCTCGCCGGCCTGGACGTTGTCCAGCCCGTAGACGCGCGCGATACCGTCACCGACGGACAGCACCTGTCCGACTTCGGAGACCTCGGCCTCCTGCCCGAAATTCTTGATCTGGTCCTTCAGGATCGCGGAAATTTCCGCGGCGCGGATGTCCATCAGCCTGCCTCTTTCATCGCGTGCTTGATCGAATTGAGCTTGGTGCGAAGCGAACTATCGACCATGCGGCTGCCGAGCTTGACGACAAGGCCGCCGATGATCGAGGGATCGACTTTCACGTTGAGGGTGACGTCCTTGCCGGTCACCGACTTCAGTTCGGCTTTCAGGGCGTCGAGATTCTTGTCCGAGAGCGTTTCCGCCACGGTCACCTCGGCGGTCACCTCGCCCTTGAATTTGGCGACGAGCGCGCGGAAGGCGCGGATAACATCGCTCACCGCGAACAGACGGCGATTGGCGGTCAGCACTTTCAGGAAATTCGCGGAGATACCCGTTATGCCGGCCTTGTCGAGCACGGCACCGAGCGCCCTCGCTTGCGCTTCCGCAGAGAAGACCGGGCTGCGAACCAGGCGGTTGAGATCGGCGCTTTCGCCAAGCAAGGCATCAAATCGGTCGAGGTCGGTTTTGACCGCATCGATGGATTTTTCATCGCGGGCCAACTCGAACAGGGCCGTCGCATAACGGCCCGACACTCCGGAAACAGACGGATCTTCACCAGCCACGGACCTAGCTCTTTTAGCTGTCAAATTCGCAAGGGAAAAACCGTCGCCACGGAGCGGCGCCTAGCGATCCAAGCCCTTGGAATTCAAGCGGGACTTCGATTTTCGACCGGCACGCGAAATGCAGGTCCGTTAAAATCGCGGCTTTGCTAACATAGCGTGCGCGCAGGTGCAACATGACGGCGGCGCGCAATTCGAAGGTCCGGCGCGCTTGCCCACACCACAGATTTCGCAGCGCATTTTCGCTCACCCGATGGGGTGATTTTCACACCCAATCCACGCCGTTCAGGTTCGACGTGGCGGGCCCGCGAAATCGTTCCATCTTCTCATGCATGCGTGCCCTGAGTTGCAGGGGAACCGGAGAGTCGTTCCCTGCGCGCATTACTTGCCAACACATGGGCCGCGCTGAGGTACACTATACTATTCAGTATTGGTAAGTATCTCATTAGTTAATGATTAGTTAAAGATAAAGATTACGGAATATCTATCGATTAGCAGGCTCGGTAACAAGATATTACAGCCTGAGACATCCGGCATTTACTGCCCAATTCACGCCATATTGCAACGCAACACGGCCCACTCATCGAAACGGGACGGGGGTTCCACTTGTCACATATGTGGCAATACTTCTGTAAGGGACAAGTAAATGCTGACAACCAAGAAGTCGACGGCGGGGTCCCTAACCCGCTCGCACTCGGCGCTCGCGTTCATCGCCGCAACTCTTCTGGTCGGTGGAACTGCCACCGAATCCTCTGCCCGATCCAGGCATCACATCCACCACGCCAGCCGTGATTCTGACGAAGGCTCCAACGGCACGTCCAAGGGTTCCTGGAAGGACGCCAATGCGATGGCACCGTTCGGCACCGGCCACAGCTTCTCCGGCGTTGCTTCGTTCTATGGCAACGAGTTGGGCAGCCAGACCGCCTCGGGCCAGCGTTTCAATCAGAACGCCATGACCTGCGCCCATCGGTCGCTGCCGTTCGGCACCAAGCTGCGCGTCAGCCATGGCGGCCGCAGTGTCGTCGTCACCGTCAACGACCGCGGTCCGTTCGTGCGTGGCCGCGTGCTCGATCTCTCCACGGCCGCAGCGCGCGCGCTCGGCATCGAAGGCCTCGGTCAGGTGACCGCAGAGGTCGTCAGTTAAGGCTTCGCGCCTTCCTTCCAAACAGACTAGTGGTCCGATTCCAACATTCGCATCCTGTTGGGGCGATTGCGTTTGCGAATGTTGGAATCTTAGGACCACTAGCAAAATAAAGATTCCAGTGGAGCTTGGATTTGACGTTCGCTTTGCGAGCGCGCGGCATACAGGGTAGCGAACGTCAAATCCGCTCCACTGGCGCAGGTACCGCGTCCAGGACGGGCGCTAGGTGGTCCTTGCGCGCCAAAAGAGCCCGCCGTCGCAAATGACGGCGGGTTTCTTCGTCATTACGAGCGAAGCGAAGCAATCCATCGCGCCGCAAGCGGAACTATGGATTGCTTCGTCGCTTCGCTCCTCGCAATGACGAGGAGGGTAGGATGCGAGCTACAAAAAACTCTGGGGATCAACGTCGACTTCGAGTTTCAAATTTCCCTTCGGCTTGGGCGCAGCAGTGAGCCAGTGCCGCAAATAGTCCGACAGGTCGAAGCCGCGCGCGGATTTCAGCAGCAGGCGGAAGCGATAGCGACCCTTGATGACCGCAAGCGGCGCTTCGGCCGGTCCCAGCAATTGCACGCGCTCATCGGCTGGCGCGATCGCCACAAGCTTGCGCGCATAGCCTTCGGCGGTGGCACGATCGCCGGCCGAGATGATCAGGCTCGCGAGCCGCCCGAATGGCGGATAGCCCGTGCGCTCGCGCGAAACGATCTCGCTGGCATAGAAGGCCTCGCGATCGCAGGCGACCAGCGCCTTCATCACGGGATGCTCGGGCTGATGCGTCTGCAGATAGCCGATGCCACGCCCCTGGTCGCGCCCGGCGCGCCCGATCACCTGGTTGAGCAATTGCCAGGTGCGTTCGGCGGCGCGCGGATCGCCATTGCCCAGCCCAAGATCGGCATCGACCACGCCGACCAGATTGAGCCGCGGGAAGTTGTGGCCCTTCGCCACCAGCTGCGTGCCGACGATGATATCGACGCGGCCCTCCGCGATCTCGTTCAACTCGCTGCGCATGGTTTCGATCGAGGTGATGAGATCGCTCGACAGCACCATGGTGCGCGCCTGCGGAAACAGCTGTGCCGCTTCCTCCTGCAGGCGTTCGACGCCGGGCCCGACCGCGACCAGCGATTCCTCCGCCGCACAGTTCGGACAGACGTGCGGCCGCGGCATCGAGAAGCCGCAGTGATGGCACACCAGCCGCTGGCGGAAGCGATGATCGACCAGCCAGGCATCACAGATGGTGCAGGCGAAGCGGTGGCCGCAGGCGCGGCACAAGGTCAGCGGCGCATAACCGCGGCGATTGAGAAACAGCAGCGCCTGCTCGCGCCGCTCGATGGCATGAGCGATATGCTCGGCAAGCACGGGCGAGATGAAGCGGCCGCGCGGCGGCACGTCGCGGCGCAGATCGATCGCCTCGATCTGCGGCATGTGCTGGCCCCCGAAGCGCGAGGGCAGCACGATGCGCTGATAGCGGCCCTTGCGCGCATTGACCTCGGTCTCGACCGACGGCGTTGCGGACGCCAGCACGACCGGAATTTTGGCGATATGCCCGCGCACCACCGCCATGTCGCGGGCGTGATAATGCGCGCCATCTTCCTGCTTGTAGGCCTGGTCGTGCTCTTCATCGACGATGATCAAACCGAGATTGGCGTAGGGGAGAAACAGCGCCGAGCGCGCGCCGACCACGACCGGCGCTTCACCCGCCGAGATCGCCGCCCAATTGCGCGCGCGGGTGCGCGGCGTCAGCTCCGAATGCCACTCCAATGGCCGCACACCGAAGCGCACCGCGAAGCGATCGAGGAACTGGCCGGTGAGCGCGATCTCCGGCATCAGGATCAGCGACTGCTTGCCGCGGCGGATGGTCTCGGCGACCGCCTCGAAATAGACTTCGGTCTTGCCGGAGCCGGTGACGCCGTCGAGCAGGGCGACATGGAAGGTGCCGTTGGCAGCGAGCGCGCGCATGGCATCGACGGCGGTGCGCTGCTGGCGCGTAAAGTCCGGCAGTGAATAGGCAGGATCGGGTGCCGGCGGCGCCAGCGGACGCGGCATCGCCTCGACTGTCAGCGTGCCCTCATCGACGAGACCGTCGATCACGCCGGCGCTGACGCCGGCTTCTTTTGCCGCCTCCGACTTGCCGTGCAGCAGGCGATCCGACAGCACCTCGACGACGCGGCGCCGCGCCGGCGTCAGACGCTTCGGCGGCTCGCCGATCAGCCGCACGCCCGTCCGCACCCGCTCGGGCCCGAGATGTTCGCCCATCCGCAAGCTCATGCGCAGCACCATGCCGCGCGCCGACAGCGTGTAGTTGGAGACCCAGTCGACCAGCGAGCGCAGCTCTTCCTTCAACGGCGGCACGTCGAGCTTTTCGCTGACGTCCTTGAGGCGATTGTGCAGCCGCGGATCGGGATTGGCGTTGTCGGCCCAGACCACCGCCAGCACCTCGCGCGGGCCGAGCGGCACGCCGACGACGTCGCCCGCCTTCAGTTCCATGCCGCGCGGCACCCGATAGGAATAGGTCTGATTGAGCGCGACCGGCACCAGCACATCGACGATGCGCGTCGATGCGGCGGAAGCAGAGGTCGGGCGCGAACTGTCGTCCATGAGAATCGGTTCTTCAGCCCAAGGCTACCGCCAGCGCACCGAGTTAGCGAACGGTAAACGAAGGAAGTGCGATATATTGAGGAGAATCAAATTCCTAGGTGCCATGCCAAAACCGGCCGTTCAACCGATCGAGCTCGACAGCGCCGACGACAGCGTGGCGCTGCAGATGACGCGTTGGCTGACGCATTTGCGCAGCGAGCGGCGGCTGTCACCGAAGACGCTGGAGGCCTATGCCCGCGATCTCAGGCAATGCCTCGATTTCCTCTGCGAGCATTGGGGCGCGCGGGTGAGTTTGGCAAAATTCTCGCGGCTGGAAGCCAGCGACATCAGAGCCTTCATGGCAATGCGCCGCACTGAGGCCATCGCCAGCCGCTCGCTGATGCGCGCGCTGGCGGGCCTGCGCTCCTTCGGCCGCTTCCTCGAGCGCGAAGGCAAGGGCAAGGTCGGCGCGCTGTCCGCGATCCGCGCGCCCAAGGTCGGCAAGAGCCTGCCGAAGCCGTTGCCGATGGCGGCGGCCAAGCGGCTTGCCGATGCCGACGAGCGCGCGGGCGAGGCCCGCGAGACCTGGGTGCTGGCGCGCGACGCCGCCGTGATGGCGCTGCTCTATGGGTCGGGCCTGCGCATCTCCGAGGCGCTTGGCCTGAAGCGCCGCGACGTGCCGAAGCCCGGCGAAGGCGACGTGCTTGTCGTCATCGGCAAGGGCAACAAGACCCGCATGGTGCCGGTGCTGCAGAAAGTGCTGCAACTGATCGCCGACTACACTGCGATCTGCCCGTACGCCTTGCCGCCGGAGGGGCCGATCTTCGTCGGTGCGCGCGGCGGTCCCTTGAGGGCGCGCATCATCCAACTCGCGATGGCGCGGCTGCGCGGTGCGCTCGGGCTTCCCGACAGCGCCACGCCGCATGCCCTGCGGCATTCCTTCGCGACACATCTGTTGTCGCGCGGCGGCGATCTGCGCGCGATCCAGGAGCTGCTCGGCCATTCCTCGCTCTCGACCACGCAGATCTATACCGGCATCGATAGCGAGCGGCTGCTGGAAGTCTATCGCAGCGCCCATCCGCGCAGCTGAGCTCCGCGACACATTTCCGTCGCATCGGTTTGCCTCTTGCGTACGCTCCATTGTTCGGCAATCGTGTCCGTCTGAAGCAGCGGAGGGAATCATGAGCGCGCAAGAAGCCATGGAAACGTCGGAGCACACCAAGGAGGCGGCGGGCGAGAACAGGAAGATCGCGCTGCTGATCGCCGTGATCGCGCTGTGCCTCGCGCTGTCTGAGACGCTGGGCAAGGGCGCGCAGACAGAGTCCATCGCCAAGAATGTCGAGGCCTCGAACCTCTGGGCCTTCTTCCAGGCGAAAACCATCCGCCGCACCGTGGTACAGACCGCGGCTGAGCAAGCCAAGCTCGGCACGCCGGCCGACGACGCCACCAAAGCGGCGCTGCAAAAGCAGATCGACGACTGGCAGAAGACTGCCGCACGCTATCGGTCCGAGCCCTCGACGCATGAAGGCAGCGAGGAATTGATGGAGCGTGCCAAGGAGGCCGAGCACGAGCGCGACGAAGCGACGGCGAAGTACCATCACTTCGAGCTTGCGTCCGCCGCCTTCCAGATCGGGATCGTGCTGGCGTCGGCAACCATCATCACCGGCATCATCGCGCTTGCCTGGATTTCAGGCCTGCTGACGCTCGCCGGCATCGCCGTGACGGCGCTTGGCATCCTCAGCCCGCATATCCTGCATTTGCATTAGCGCTAAATACTCCACTGTCATGCGCCGGCTTGACCGGGGCATCCAGTACGCCGCTACTCATCAGCTCTATCACTGCTGTCTCCTGGAATACCGGATCGTCCGCCTTCGCGGACGATGACAGTGGAGCTAGCGCGCCTGATGCACGCTCTTGCGGAAACGCTGGATCAGCCGCAGCGTGCGCGCCGACCAGCCCTCGCCGCTGCCGCGGAGAAACTCCGCGATCTTTTCCTTGATCGGCTCGACCAGCGCCTTGGCCTTTTCGCGCAGTTCGATGATGAAATCGTAGAGCTTCTCGAACCAGTTCATTTCCAGAAGCTTCTCGCGCGTCACGTCGAAGATGAAGGCGGTGACGCCGACACCGACGAACTTCGCGAACAGGATCGTGAAGATCGCGCTGGTCCAGTATTCATGGGCAAGCAGCCACAGCCCGACCAGTTTTAGCGGAAACAGCGGGATCACCGGAACGATGAAGACGATCAGCGTCATCGCCGGCGACAGTGCATCGACGCGATCGGCGAGCCATTGCTTGAAGGTCCGCATCGGAATGACCGATACGAACCGTGCGACGACAGGCTCGAGGTGATCCCACAGCCAAGCCTCGATCAGAAAGACGATCGCGAGCAGGACCCAGAGCGGTTGCAGGAGGCGTCGCAGCATTTCTTATCTCTACCCGGACTAGTGTGGCGGTTCAGAAGTCCGCACCATTCTCGCTGCAGGTTCGTCATGCGGACTTCTGAACCAAAGCCACACTAGATCAATTGATTGCTAATGTCCTTCGATTCCGAAGTTCGCAAACGAGAGCGCCGCACAATAAGGCGAACTTCGGAATCGGGACATGAGCCGCCGGGCGTCGATCACATATGGATCGCGCGCTTGCCGACTGCAAGCGCCGCTTCCTTGATCGCTTCCGAGCGCGTCGGATGCGCGTGGCAGGTGCGAGCCAGGTCCTCTGCCGCACCGCCAAATTCCATCAAAACCGCGGCTTCGTGAATCATTTCGCCGGCTTCGATGCCGATGATGTGCACGCCGAGCACGCGATCGGTTTTCGCATCTGCGAGAACCTTCACGAATCCATCCGTGGTCTGGTTGACCTTGGAACGGCCGTTGGCGGTAAAGGGGAATTTACCGGAATTATACGGGACTCCCGCCTGCTTCAGCTCTTCCTCGGTCTTGCCGACGGAAGCAACCTCGGGCGTGGTATACACAACACCTGGGATCACATCGTAGTTCACGTGGCCGGCTTGCCCGGCGATGATCTCCGCGCACGCCACGCCTTCATCCTCGGCCTTGTGCGCCAACATGGGACCGGCGACGACATCGCCGATGGCGTAGATGCCTTTCATGCTTGTGGAGAAGTGCGGATCGATCTGCACCCGGCCGCGATTGTCGAGCGCGATGCCGGCCTCTTTCAGTCCGAGACCATCGGTGTAGGGCACGCGGCCGATGCACACCAGCACGACATTGGCTTCCAATGTCTCCGCGGTGCCGCCCGCAGCCGGTTCGATCGATGCTTTCAGCGTCTTGCCAGACGTGTCGACGCCGGTGACCTTGGTGCCGAGCTTGAACTTGAAGCCCTGCTTCTCGAGGATGCGCTGAAATTGCCGCGCGATCTCGCCATCCATGCCCGGCAGGATTCTGTCGAGGAATTCGACCACGGTCACTTCAGACCCGAGCCGGTGCCAGACCGAGCCGAGCTCGAGGCCGATCACGCCGGCGCCGACGATCAGCAATTTGCCGGGCACCTTGTCGAGCGACAACGCACCGGTCGACGACACGATGCGCTTCTCGTCGATCTCGATGCCTTTCAGCCGGGCGATGTCGGAGCCGGTGGCGATCACGATGTTCTTTGTCTCGACTGTCTGGACCTTGCCGTCGCTGCCTGTGACCTCAACCTTGCCGGCACCGAGAATCTTGCCGGTGCCGTGGATGACGTCGATCTTGTTCTTCTTCATCAGGAACTCGACGCCCTTGACGTTGCCGTCGATGCCCTGCTGCTTGAAATTCATCATCGCCGGGAGGTCGAGCTTGGGGGTAGAGACGCTGACGCCCATCTTGGCAAAGGAATGCGCGGCCTCCTCGAACATCTCGGAGGCATGCAGCAGCGCCTTCGACGGCATGCAGCCGACATTGAGGCAGGTGCCGCCGAGCGCCGGGTTCTTCTCGACCACCGCGACCTTCATGCCGAGCTGCGCCGCGCGCACCGCGCAGACGTAACCGCCGGGTCCGGTACCGATGATGACAAGATCGTAATTGGCCATGATCTGAAATCCTGTAGCTCAGCAATGTGACAGGGCTTTATGGTTTGCGCATGATCTCCGCGCAAACGCCTTGGCGTTTGTCGCGAGGGAAAACCGCTTCACACTTTTCCGGATCATGCGCTAGCGCCCGCCCGAAACGTCGAGGATGGCGCTGGTCACGTAGGACGCATCCTCCGACATCAGCCAGACGATGGCGTTGGCGACTTCCTCGGCGCTGCCGACCCGCTTCATCGGCACCAGATGCGACAGACGATGCGCGCGCTCAGGGTCGCCGCCGGAGGCGTGAATCTCGGTGTCGATCAGGCCGGGCCGGATCGCGGCGACACGGATGCCTTCGCCCGCGACTTCCTGCGCAAGGCCGATGGTGAAGGAATCGATCGCACCCTTCGACGCCGCATAGTCGACATAGGTGTTGGCGCCGCCGAGCTTGGCCGCGGCCGACGACAGGTTGACGATGACGCCGCCCTTGCCGCCATGCTTGGTCGACATCCGCTTCACCGCCTCGCGCGCGCAGAGGATCGCGCCGGTGACATTGATCGCCATGACGCGCTGGATGCGCTCTGCGCCCATCTCGTCGACGCGCACGCCGCTCCTGCCGACGATGCCGCCATTGTTGACCAGCGCACCGAGCGTGCCGAGTTTGTCGCCGGCCTCAAACAGCCCGAGGATTTCGTTCTCGTCGGCAACGTCGCATTTGACCGCGACCGCCTTGCCGTTGGAGCGCTCGATGATCGCGACCACTTCACTCGCCGCGACCTGGTTGCTGGCATAGCCGACCACGATCCGGTAGCCGCGCTTGGCTGCCGCAATCGCGGTGGCGCGGCCGATGCCGCGGCTGCCGCCGGTGATAACAGCTACTTTGTCGGTCAAAATCTTTCCCTCATCATCGCATCCCGATCAGCACAATCATGACTTCGACGGCTCTGTCACCGACCAAGTGGTCGTGAGATCGGGATTCTGAACCGTCTCCCCTGTGGAACGAAGTCGGTATTCTCCGGCCTTTGCAGGCTGGAATGCCCGCAGCACTGGCGGCAACACCATTGTTTTCCCCGTCCACCTGCCTTCACACGCAACTTTGATTCCTTCCGTCCGATCGGCGCTAACAATGCGCCCATAATATTGAGCCTGCCACTTCACGGTTTTTCCGTCAGGGGCAAGAGCGGTAACTCCAGCCAGAACCATCAGTCCCAGGAAGTCGTCTGCCTCCTCCTGATCCCAACTCGAGCGATCATCCGTTATTCCCGGCGACACATAAGGTCCCGAAGGCGGCGGATGGTCGGACACGATGATCAGCCGATCAGAGATCCAGCACCAGCCGCGCCGGATCCTCCAGGCTCTCCTTGACGCGCACCAGGAAGGTGACCGCTTCCTTGCCGTCGATGACGCGGTGATCGTAGGACAACGCCAGATACATCATCGGTCGCGCCTCGATCTTGCCGCCGACGACCATCGGCCGTTCCTGGATCTTGTGCATGCCGAGAATGCCCGCCTGCGGCGCATTGAGGATCGGCGTCGACATCAGCGAACCGTAGATGCCGCCATTGGTGATGGTGAAGGTGCCGCCCTGCATCTCGTCGATCTTGAGCTGGCCGTCGCGGGCGCGGCGGCCGAAATCGGCGATCGCCTTCTCGATATCGGCAATCGACTTCTGGTCGCAGTCGCGCACCACGGGCACGACGAGTCCTTTGTCGGTGCCGACGGCGACGCCGACGTGATAGTAATTCTTGTAGATCAGGTCGGTGCCGTCGATCTCGGCGTTGACGGCGGGAATGTCTTTCAGCGCCTGCACGCAGGCCTTGGTGAAGAAGCCCATGAAGCCGAGCTTGGTGCCGTGCTTCTTCTCGAACGCGTCCTTGTAGTGCGAGCGCAAGGCCATGACGTTGGTCATGTCGACCTCGTTGAACGTCGTCAGCATCGCCGCCGTGTTCTGCACGTCCTTCAGACGCCGCGCGATGGTCTGGCGCAGCCGCGTCATCTTCACGCGTTCTTCGCGCGCAGCGTCGTCAGCGGGTGACGGCGCGCGGACTTGCACCGCAGCAGCCGGCTGATTGACCGGGGTCGGCGCAGACGCCGCCTTCTCGATCGCGGCCAGCATGTCGCCCTTGGTGACGCGGCCGTCCTTGCCGGAGCCCGGCACGGTCGAGGCATCGACGCCGCTCTCGGCCGAGAGTTTTCGCACCGACGGCGCGAGCGGCGCGTCTGCGGGCGGAGACTTGGCAGCGGGCGCAGGCGCCGGAGCTGCTGGCGGAGGCGGCGGTGGCGCAGCGGGCTTCGCGGCCGCGGGAGCAGCGGCCGCCGTCGCACCATCGGTGATCAGGCCGAGCAGCGCGCCGACCGCGACCGTGTCGCCGTCTTTCGCCGCGATCTCGCCAAGCACGCCGGCCGATGGCGCGGGCACCTCGATGGTGACCTTGTCGGTCTCGAGCTCGACCAAGGGCTCGTCGACTGCGACGGCTTCGCCGGCCTTCTTGAACCAGCGGCCGATGGTGGCCTCGGTCACGGACTCGCCGAGCGTGGGAACGCGAATTTCAGTCATGGTCAGGTTCCTCTGCGTCATGGCCGGGCTCGTCCTGGCCATCCACGCCTTAAATCGGTTTTAGAAAGTAAGACGTGGATGCCCGCGACAAGCGCGGGCATGACGACGTTGGTAAGTGTTAGTTCAGCGCCTCGTCCAGGAACGCCTTGAGCTGGGCGAGATGCTTCGACATCAAGCCGGTTGCCGTCGCCGCCGCTGCCGCACGCCCGGCATAGCGCGGACGCTTGTTCGGCGCGTTGATCTGGTTCAGCACCCACTCGAGATAGGGCTCGATGAAGTGCCACGCGCCCATGTTGCGCGGCTCCTCCTGGCACCAGACGATCTCGGCGCCCTTGAAGCGGCCGAGCTCCATCACCAGCGCCTTCAGCGGCACCGGATAGAGCTGCTCGACGCGCATCAGATAGATGTCGTCGATGCCGCGCTTCTCGCGCTCTTCGTAGAGGTCGTAATAGACCTTGCCCGAGCACAGCACGACCCGGCGGATCTTGTCGTCGCCCACCAGCTTGATCTTCTCGTCGGGCAGCATTTGCGCGTCATCGTAGAGGATGCGGTGGAAGGTGGTGCCCTTGCCGAGCTCGTCGAGCCGCGACACCGCGCGCTTGTGGCGCAGCAGCGACTTGGGCGTCATCAGGATCAGCGGCTTCCTGATCTCGCGATGCAGCTGGCGCCGCAGCGAATGGAAGTAGTTGGCCGGCGTCGTCGGATAGACCACCTGCATGTTGTCTTCGGCGCACATCTGCAGGTAACGCTCGAGCCGCGCCGAGGAATGCTCCGGCCCCTGCCCTTCATAGCCATGCGGCAGCAGGCAGACGAGGCCGGACATGCGCAGCCATTTGCGCTCGCCGGAGGAGATGAACTGGTCGAACAGCACCTGCGCGCCATTGGCGAAGTCGCCGAACTGCGCCTCCCACATCGCAAGTGCATTCGGCTCGGCCAGCGAGTAGCCGTATTCGAAACCGAGCACGGCCTCTTCCGACAGCAGCGAGTTGATGACTTCGTAGTGGCCCTGCTCGCCGCCGAGATGATTGAACGGCGTGTAGCGGCTTTCGTCTTCCTGGTCGATCAAGACCGAATGGCGCTGCGAGAAGGTGCCGCGCTCGGAATCCTGTCCGGAGAGACGGACATGATGGCCTTCCTCCAGCAGCGTGCAAAACGCCAGCGCCTCACCGGTGGCCCAGTCGATGCCGTTGCCAGAGTCGATCGCCTTCGACCGGTTTTCCAGGAAGCGCTGGATGGTCCGGTGGACGCGGAAGCCATCCGGCACCTTGGTGATCTTGCGGCCGATCTCCTTCAGCTCCGAGGTGTCGACGCCGGTCACGCCGCGGCGCGCGTCTTCCTCTTCGCCGGCGATCTTGAAGCCGGCCCATTTGCCGTCGAGCCAGTCGGCCTTGTTCGGCTTGTAGCCGGTACCGGCCTCGAACTCGGCATCCAGCCGCGCGCGCCAATCGGCCTTGGCCTTCTCGACCTCGCCGTCGGTGATGACGCCGTCGGCAATCAGCCGCTTGGAGTAGATCTCGACCGTGCCGGGGTGCGTTGCGATCTTCTTGTACATCACCGGCTGGGTGAAGGCCGGCTCGTCGCCCTCGTTGTGACCGTGACGGCGATAGCAGAACATGTCGATCACGACCGGCTTGTGGAATTTCTGCCGGAACTCGATCGCGACCTTGGCGGCGAACACCACAGCTTCCGGATCGTCGCCGTTCACGTGGAAGATCGGCGCGTCGATCATCTTGGCGACGTCGGACGGATAAGGCGAAGAACGGGAATAGCGCGGGTAGGTGGTGAAGCCGATCTGGTTGTTGACGATGAAATGCAGCGAGCCGCCGGTGCGGTAGCCCTTCAAATCCGAGAGGCTGAAACACTCCGCCACCACGCCCTGTCCGGCAAACGCCGCGTCGCCATGCATCAACAACGGCAGCACGGAAATGCGCATATCGGGCGGATCGCCATGCTGGTCCTGCTTGGCGCGGACCTTGCCCATCACCACGGGGTCGACGATCTCCAGATGCGACGGATTCGCGGTCAGCGACAGATGGATGCGATTGCCGTCGAACTCGCGATCAGATGACGCGCCGAGATGGTATTTGACGTCGCCGGAGCCTTCGACCGCGTCGGGATTGGCCGAGCCGCCCTTGAATTCGTGGAACAGCGCGCGGTGCGACTTTCCCATCACTTGCGTGAGCACGTTGAGGCGGCCGCGATGCGGCATGCCGACCACGATCTCTTTCACGCCGAGATTGCCGCCGCGCTTGATGATCTGCTCCAGCGCGGGGATCAGCGACTCAGCGCCGTCGAGGCCGAAGCGCTTGGTGCCGGTGAACTTGACGTCGCAGAATTTCTCGAAGCCCTCGGCCTCGATCAGCTTGTTCAGAATGGCACGACGCCCTTCGCGGGTGAAGCTGATCTCCTTGTCGGGCCCTTCGATGCGCTCCTGGATCCACGCCTTGTGGGCGGCATTGGTGATGTGCATGAACTCGACGCCGAGCGTCTGGCAATAGGTGCGCTCGCAGATCGCGACGATCTCGCGCAAGGTGCCATATTCGAGGCCGAGCACGTGATCGAGGAAGATCTTGCGGTCGAAATCGGCCTCCGCGAAACCATAGGAGCGCGGATCGAGCTCTTCGCGATTGCGCGGCGCCTCGATGCCGAGCGGATCGAGCTTGGCATGGAAATGGCCTCGCATGCGGTAGGCGCGGATCAGCATCAGCGCGCGGACGGAGTCGCGCGTCGCCTGGTGCAGCTCGGCCGCGGTGATTTCGCCGCCCTTTGACGGTGCCTTGGCCTGCGCCTTGGCCGCGATCTTGTCGCCGATCACCTTTTCGACGCTCGCCCAGTTGCCGTCGAGGGCGGAGGTGAGATCGTCGCGCGGGGTTTGCGGCCAGTTGTCGCGCGCCCAGGACGGCCCTTCGGCATTCTTGCGGACGTCGTCGGGCGCGTCCTTCAGGCTCTTGAAGAACTCCTGCCACTCGCCATCGACGGACGCCGGGTCCTTCTCATAGCGGGCATAGATATCGTCGATGTAGCTGGCGTTGGTGCCCTGCAAAAACGATGAAAGGGCAAAAGCTGCGTTCGCGTCCTGGCGAGACATGGATGGCGTCCTGGTGATTTGGTTCGCGCGTAACCGACGGCGCTAGGCAGCCCGATCCCGGCAGATCGGCTGGGTTGGCTGAGCCATACCTTATTTAGGACGAATCTTCTTCCGCAAAAGAACGAAGAACTGAACTAGCTTTTCAATTTTTCGGCAAGCGTCTTTCCGAGCCGCGCAGGCGACGGAGAGACCGTGATTCCAGCCGATTCCATCGCTGCCGTCTTCGATCCGGCATCGCCCTTGCCGCCGGAGATGATCGCGCCGGCATGCCCCATGCGGCGGCCTGGAGGGGCGGTGACCCCAGCGATGAATCCGACCATCGGCTTCTTGCGGCCCCGCTTGGCCTCGTCCTTCAGGAACTGGGCGGCATCCTCCTCGGCGCTGCCGCCGATCTCGCCGATCATCACGATCGATTTGGTATCGGGGTCGCCTAAGAACATTTCCAGCACCGCGATGAACTCGGTGCCCTTCACCGGGTCGCCGCCGATGCCGACCGCCGTGGTCTGGCCGAGACCCTCCTGGGTGGTCTGGAACACGGCTTCATAGGTCAGCGTGCCCGAGCGCGAGACAATGCCGACCGAGCCCGGCTTGAAAATGTTGGCGGGCATGATGCCGATCTTGCACTCGCCCGCGGTCATGACGCCGGGACAGTTCGGCCCGATCAGCCGCGACTTCGAGCCGGACAGCGAGCGCTTCACCTTGACCATGTCGAGCACCGGAATCCCTTCCGTGATGCAGACGATCAGCGGGATTTCGGCATCGATCGCCTCGCAGATCGCGTCGGCCGCGCCCGGCGGCGGCACGTAGATGACCGACGCGTCGGCGCCGGTCTTCGCGCGCGCCTCCTGCACCGTGTCGAACACAGGCAGGCCGAGATGGGTCGATCCGCCTTTGCCGGGCGAGGTGCCGCCGACCATCTTGGTGCCGTAGGCGATTGCGGCTTCGGAGTGGAACGTGCCGTTCTTGCCGGTAAAGCCCTGGCAGATGACCTTGGTGTTCTTGTCGATCAGGATGGACATGCGTTCGAATACTTTCGCTGGCAGCGTAATGAGGCGGGATTATTTGGCGCGCTTGTAGGTGCCGGTCAGCACGTCGTTCCAGCCCTCGGCGTCGGGCGAGAACTGGATCTTCATGTTGTAGGTGTTGTCGTCGACGACCTCGTAGACATGACGCGCGTTGCCGCGCAGCGAGCCGCGCACCAGGATCAGCGATTTGCCGGCCCAGCCGCCGGAGGCAGGCGACGGCGGGTAGTAGCCGAGCGAGTCATGCCAGAACAATTTGTAGGTCCGGTCCTCGCGGTCGTAGGTGAACACGCCGTGGGTGGCAAAACTCTCCTTGCCGTCGCGCATCTGGCGCGTGTCCTGGATCAGGTAGAAGCCGTTGAGGTCGATGCGCGCCACGACCTTCGAGGTCGCAGGCCCGCCCGCATTCCAGCGCGACGGAAACACCATCTCCTCGCCGTTCCATTCGCCGGCGAACACCGCAAGCTTGCGATGCTCCTCGAGCGGCGACGGCGCGGCGAGATGGTCGGCCATGGCGATCAGCTCCCTTTGACGGCCTTCACGATCTTCTGCGCGGCGTCGTCGAGATTGTCTGCCGGCAGCACGTTCAATCCGGATTCGCGGATGATCTTCTTGCCCTGCTCGACATTGGTACCCTCGAGCCGCACCACCAGCGGCACGGTGAGGCCGACCTCGCGCACCGCGGCGGTGACGCCCTCGGCGATCACGTCGCACTTCATGATGCCGCCGAAGATGTTGACCAGGATGCCCTTCACGTTGGGATCGGCGGTGATGATCTTGAAGGCGGCTGCCACCTTCTCCTTGCTGGCGCTGCCGCCGACGTCGAGGAAGTTGGCCGGCGCCATGCCGTAGAGCTTGATGATGTCCATGGTCGCCATGGCAAGACCGGCGCCGTTGACCATGCAGCCGATGGTGCCGTCGAGCGTGACGTAGTTGAGATCGTATTTCGAGGCTTCGATCTCCTTGGCGTCTTCTTCGGTCTCGTCGCGCAGCGTGGCGACCTCGGGATGCCTGAACATGGCGTTGTCGTCGAACGACACTTTGGCGTCGAGCACGCGGAGCTGGCCCTGCTTGGTCACGACCAGCGGATTGATCTCGAGCATCGCCATGTCCCTGGCGACAAAGGCGGCATAGAGCTGGCTGACCAGCTTTTCGGCCTGCTTGGCGAGATCGCCGGTGAGATTGAGCGCCTTCGCAACCGTGCGGCCGTGATGGCCCATAATCCCTGTGGCGGGATCGACGGAGAAAGTGACGATCTTCTCAGGGCTGTTGTGCGCGACGTCCTCGATGTTGACGCCGCCTTCGGTCGACACCACGAACGAGACTTCAGAGGTCTCGCGGTTGACCAGGATCGAGAGATAGAACTCCTTGTCGATGTCGGAGCCTTCCTCGATGTAGAGCCGGTTGACCTGCTTGCCATGCGCGCCGGTCTGCACCGTCACCAGGGTCGCGCCCAACATCTGCTTGGCGAACTGGCTGGCTTCGGCGGGAGATTTGGCGATGCGCACGCCGCCCTTGTCACCGGCAGAAGCTTCCTTGAACTTGCCCTTGCCGCGGCCGCCGGCATGGATCTGGCTCTTCACCACCCAGATCGGCCCCGGCAGCTTTTTCGCCGCGGCCTCGGCGTCCTCGGCTTTCAGCACCGGCACGCCCTTGGAGATCGGCACGCCGAATTCGGCAAGCAGCGCCTTGGCTTGATATTCGTGGATATTCATTGCGGACGCTCCCCGAACCCTGCAGCGAATTCTGCCGAATTCACTCTGATTTTAGGTCTGGCATACCATATACCAAGATAGTTGCAAGGGCCGAGCTGAGAAGCGCGGCCCCCGGCCGCAGGACTCACCGGCCGAGCAGATCGGGCGCGATCTTCTTGCAGGCGTCGACCAGGCCCTGCACGGCCGAAACCGACTTGTCGAAGGCCTCGCGGTCCTTGCCGGCAAGATCGATCTCGACGATGCGCTCGACGCCCTTGGAGCCGATCACCACGGGCACGCCGACATACATGTCCTTCACATTGTACTCGCCGTTGAGATAGGCGGCGCAGGGCAGCACGCGCTTCTTGTCCCTCATGTAGCTCTCGGCCATCGCAATCGCGGAGGCCGCCGGCGCATAGAAGGCCGAGCCGGTCTTGAGCAGGTTGACGATCTCGGCGCCGCCGTTGCGGGTGCGATCGACGATCTCGTCGATCCGCGCCTGCGAGGTCCAGCCCATCTTGACCAAATCAGGCAGCGGGATGCCGGCGACGGTGGAATATTTCACCAGCGGCACCATGGTGTCGCCATGGCCGCCAAGCACGAAGGCGGTGACGTCCTCGACCGAGACGTTGAATTCGTCGGCGAGGAAATAGCGGAAGCGCGAGGAATCCAGCACGCCGGCCATGCCGACCACCTTCTTGTGCGGCATGCCGGAGGCCTTCTGCAGCGCCCACACCATCGCATCGAGCGGGTTGGTGATGCAGATGACGAAGGCGTCGGGCGCGTATTTCTTGATGCCGGCGCCGACCTGCTCCATGACCTTGAGATTGATCGAGAGCAGATCGTCGCGGCTCATGCCGGGCTTGCGCGGCACGCCGGCTGTGACGATGCAGACCTTGGCGTTGTCGAGCGCCTCGTACGAATTGGCGCCGGTATAGTGCGCGTCGAAGCCGTCGACCGGCGAGGACTGCGCGATATCGAGCGACTTGCCCTGCGGCACGCCTTCGGCGATGTCGAACATCACGACGTCACCGAGCTGTTTCAGGCCAATGAGGTGAGCCAGCGTACCGCCGATCTGACCGGAGCCAATCAAGGCAATCTTGTCGCGCGCCATGGGAAATCCTTTAGAACCCGAACGGGAAGAGGTGGGAAGGTGGGGTTTCGTTAGCCCTTTCGAGGAGGGCGTTCAAGTCGGGGCATGCTGGTTGGCAGCCCTGCCTTGATTTCAAGCATCGTCATTCCGGGATGCGCCGTCGAGACAAATTGACGCGAAGCGTCAATTTGTTCGGGAGGCGCAGGCCCGGAATGACGACGATCAGGTCTCGACCAACCCCGTGGTGGAGCCGCTGGCGGACGAATCCTTCCGCCCATGAGCCAAGGCCAGGTAGGTTTCCGAGCTCATTTCGATCAAGCGCGACGAGGTGCGTTTGAACTCGTTGGCCTCGTTGCCATCAGTCGCAAGATAGAGCGACACCGGATCGGCCGCGGCAGAGGCCATCAGCTTCACCGCATTGTCATAAAGCGTGTCGATCAGCGAGATGAAACGCTTGGCGGCGTTGCGCTGCGGATAATCCATCACCGGGATGTGGTCGACCAGGATGGTGTGATAGTCGTGTGCCAGCCGCAAATAATCGCTTGCCGCGAGCGGCGCCTCGCAGAGATCGGCAAAGGAGAACCGCGCTACGCCGTTTGCGGAGCACGGCACGTGCAAAATGCGGCCCTTGATCGAAATATCGCGCGGCTTGCACGGCGCATTGCCGGTCATCTTGGTCCAGGCCTTGTTGAGCGCGCCGGAAGCCTCGCCATCGTCGGGCACCAGCCACATCTTGACGCCCGTCAACTTCTCCAGCCGGAAATCGGTGCGCGCATCGAGCCGCATTACGTCCATGTGCGCTTCGATCTGCGCGATGAAGGGCAGGAATAGCGCGCGGTTCAAGCCGCCCTTGTAGAGATCCTCGGGCGCGACATTGGACGTCGCCACCACCACGGTGCCGAACTCGAACAGTTTTGCGAACAGGCGGCCGAGGATCATCGCGTCCGCGATGTCGGTGACGTGAAACTCGTCGAAGCACAGCAGCCACGCTTCGTTGAAGATCGCATTTGCGGTGAGCGTGATGACATCGGCGTCGGGAAGGCGGCCGAGCGAGATGCTCCGGCGATAGGCATAGATGCGCTCGTGCACGTCGGCCATGAACTCGTGAAAATGCGCGCGGCGCTTGTGCTCGACGGGACTGGTCTGGAAGAACAGATCCATCAGCATGGTCTTGCCGCGGCCGACTTCGCCGTGGATGTAGAGGCCGCGCGGCGGCTCCTCGTCCTTGTCGCGGAACAGCCGGCCGAGCAGGCGCTGCCTGCGCGCGGGCTTGTAACCGGACAACCGCTGCTCAAGCGCGGCGAGGGAATCGGCGATTCTCTCCTGCGCCGCGTCGCGCTCGATCGTGCCTGAGGAGACCAGGGCCTGGTAATGTTGCCGGAAGGAGTTGGGTGTGGTGAGCATGGCCCTTTACGGCCTCAGGCGGGCGAAAATTGCAAGCCGGGAATTTGGGGCGGGGGTATGCCAAATCTCACACTCGTCATGGCCGGGCATAGCCGTTCGAAGAACGGCGTCGCTTCCGCTCGCCTATGCCCGGCCATCCACGTCTTGGACCACGACGAGAGGCAAGACGTGGATGCCCGGCACAAGGCCGGGCATGACGAAACTTAGAGATGGCTAGCGTCTCTACGCACTCAACTCGTAGGAATCCTCGACCACATAGGGTCCGCCGCCGGTGGAGGCGCGCGCGGAAAACAATACGAAGCGCTCGACGGTGAACACCTTGCTCGGGAAGTAGCCGCGCACCGAGAGGTAATCGGCGACATCCTGGCTCGAGGCATCGTGCAGCCGCGCCAGCGTCACGTGCGGGGTGAACTTGCGGCCCTCCGGATCCAGCCCGATCCGTTGCATCAGCCGTTCCAGCTCGGCCTGCAACTCGATCAACGGCCGGCTCGGTTCGACGGCTGCGACCACCGCGCGCGGCTTGCGGCCGCCGAAGCTGGTCAGCCCCTGCACCTTCACCTCGAACGGTTTGCGGTTCACCCGAAACAGCATCGAGGCGATCTCGCTGGCGGAGATGCCGTCGATATCGCCGATGAAGCGCAGGGTGACGTGATAATTTTCGGGGTCGATCCAGCGGGCGCCGGGAAGGCCGCCTCGCAATCCGGAAAGCGTCTGGCCGATCTCGGCCGGGATTTCCAGTCCAGTAAACAAACGCGGCATCGTTGGGACTCCCGATGCTTGGGTCTGACGCCGCGAATCATAGCGCAAACCCCTAAACAATTCCCGGTGACGAATCACCGACGGTTATTTTGTACCTGAGTTGTGTGACTCTGCGAAGCGCGATGCGTTAAGGTTGCGGAAACCTCCGTGAATAGCGTTGAGGATTAGGGTTACGTTGCCTGCGTTCAGTGAGCCTGCTCTTTGATCGTGCCGAGGAATGCCTCGACCGTAGGCATGATGGTCTTGACGATGATGTCGACGCCCGCGGGCGTCGGGTGAATGCCGTCGGCCTGGTTGAGCTTGGCATCCGCAGCGACGCCGTCAAGGAAGAATGCATAGAGCGGCACGCCGAAGGATTTCGCCAGATCCGGATACATCGCATTGAAACGATCGGCGTAATCCTTGCCATAGTTCGGCGGCGCCAGCATGCCGCACAGAAGCACGGAAACGCCGCGCGCTTTCAGCCGCGTCAAAATGTCTGACAGCGCCCCCTTGGTGACCGCGGGATCGGTGCCGCGCAACGCATCATTGGCGCCGAGCTCGACGATCACGCCCTGGGTTCCCTCGGGAACCGACCAGTCCAGCCGGTCACGGCCGCCCGAGGCAGTGTCGCCGGACACCCCGGCGTTGCCGATCTCAGCCGCTATCCCCTTGTCTCTCAATGCTTTCTGGAGCTTGGCCGGGAACGCGTCGGCCGCCGACAGGCCAAGCCCGGCCGACAGGGAATCGCCGAGCACCACGAGCTTCACCGGCTTTCCGCCGTCCGCGAGCGCCGCGCGCGCGAGCGTCATGTCCAGCGCGGTCAGGGCCAGCATCAACACAAGGATGTGCACGAACCGGGTATGCCGCCCCTCGACCCCGCGTGCGAATGTGCCATATGACCGAGCCATGGACAGCCTCATCGAATCTCCCTTGCTCGCCCGCGCAACCGCCGACACCATTACCATCACAGGCGTCAATCTCTCGCTCGGCAGCGGTGCCGCACGCGTTCATATCCTGAAAGACATCAGCCTGCGCGTCGGCTCCGGCGAGGCGATCGGCCTGATCGGACCTTCGGGCTCGGGCAAATCCACGCTGCTGATGGTGATGGCGGGCCTCGAACGTCCTGACGGCGGAGAGGTGGTGGTCAACGGCACGCCTTTCAATGCCCTCGATGAGGACGCGCTGGCGCGCTTTCGCGGCCGCCAGGTCGGCATCGTCTTCCAGTCGTTTCATCTGATCCCGACCATGACCGCGCTGGAGAACGTCGCAGTGCCGCTGGAGCTGGCCGGCGATCCCGACGCGGGCAAGCGCGCGGCGCAGGAGCTTGCGTCGGTCGGTCTCGGCGACCGCCTGCATCATTACCCGACACAACTCTCCGGCGGCGAGCAGCAGCGCGTCGCGCTGGCGCGCGCGCTGGCGCCCGATCCCGCCATCCTCGTCGCCGACGAACCGACCGGCAATCTCGACGAAGCCACGGGCAAGCAGATCGTCGATCTGCTCTTCACCAAGCATGCCGAGCGCGGCATGACCTTGGTGCTGGTGACGCACGACACCGCGCTGGCGCAGCGCTGCGATCGCGTGGTGCGGCTGCGCTCGGGCCGCATCGAGGCGGCGAACTCCGATCATATCAAGGCGTCATGAGCGTCGCTTCGGAAAGCATCGGCAGCGTCGCCGCCGCACCCGCAAGCAGCGGACGCATGGTCTCGCTCAGCCTGCGTTACGCGCTACGCGAATTGCGCGGCGGCTTGCGCGGCTTCTACGTCTTCATTGCCTGCATCGCGCTCGGCGTGATGGCGATCGCCGGTGTCGGCTCGGTTGCGGCCAGCCTTGGCGAAGGACTGGCGCGCGAGGGCCGCAACCTGCTCGGCGGCGACGTCGCCTTCGTGCTGTTCCAGCGCGAAGCCAAGCCGCAGGAGCACGCCTTCCTGCGCTCGCGCGGCGAGCTCTCCGTGATCGCGACCTTGCGCGCGATGGCGCGCGCCGCCGACGGCCGGCTCGCCTTGGTCGAGATGAAGGCGGTCGATGGCGCCTATCCGTCACTCGGCCAACTGACGCTCGATCCAAAACGCCCGCTCGCCGAAGTCCTCGAACAGCGCGACGGCGTGTTCGGCGCCGCCGCCGATCCGACGCTTTTGGCACGGCTTGACCTCAAGATCGGCGACAAGGTCAATGTCGGCGAGGCGACCTTCCAGATCCGCAGCGCGGTCGTGGCCGAACCGGACAAGCTTGGCGTCGGCGTCGGCTTCGGTCCGCGCTTCCTGATCAGCGATGCGGCGCTCCGCGCCACCGGTCTTTTGCAACCCGGCAGCCTGGTGCGCTGGAATTACCGGCTGAAGCTGCCTGAAAATGCCGCCGACGATCGCGCCATGGCCGCGCTGATCGACGATGCGCGGCGCGCGGCACCCGAAGCCGGCTGGGAGGTTCGCACCCGCGCCAACGCCTCGCCTGGGCTCGAACGCACCATCAACCGCTTCACGCAGTTCCTCACCCTCGTCGGCCTCGCCGCGCTGCTCGTCGGCGGTGTCGGTGTTGCCAACGCGGTGAAGAGCCATATCGATCGCAAGCTCGAGGTGATCGCCGCGTTCAAGGCGCTCGGCGCCACCGGGCGAGACGTGTTCGCGATCTACCTGACGCAGGTCGTGCTCCTCGCCGGTGTCGGTTCGGTGATCGGGCTCGCCGCCGGCGCGGCACTGCCGTTTGTCATTGTCGGCCTGTTCGGCAAATTGCTGCCGCTGCCGGTGGTACCGGCGCTGCATCCTGACGAGTTGGCGCTCTCCTTTGTGTACGGCCTGCTCACCGCGCTCGCCTTCGGCCTTTGGCCGCTCGGCCGGGTTCACGACGTGCCTGTCGCGGCACTGTTCCGCGAAGCCGTCGTCGCCGAATGGCATCGCCCGCGCTGGCGATACCTTGCGCTGATGGCGGTCGTGATCGCGCTGCTGATCGCGGTCGTGATCGGGCTTGCCTATGACAAGCGCATCGCCGCGGTGTTTGTCGCGTCGTCGGCGGTGGTGTTTGCGGTGTTGCGCGGCGTTGCCTGGGCCGTGATGGCCGGAGCACGGCGGCTACCACGCACGCGTTCGACCATGCTGCGGCTTGCGATCTCCAACATCCACCGGCCGGGTGCGCTGACGCCGTCGGTGGTGCTGTCGCTTGGGCTCGGACTCGCGGTGCTCGTCACCATCACCCAGATCGACGGCAATCTGCGCCGGCAATTTCTGGCGGCGCTGCCGGAGCACGCCCCCTCGTTCTACTTCATCGACATTCCTTCCTCGGAGGCCGATCGCTTCGCGGCGTTCCTGCAGAAGACCGAACCGCAATCGACCGTCGAGGACGTGCCGATGCTGCGCGGGCGCATCGTCGCCGCGCGCGGCGTGCGCGCCGAAGAGCTGAACCCGTCGACCGACGCCGAATGGGTGCTGCAGAGCGACCGCGGCCTGACCTATACCGGCGAGGTCCCGAAGGGCTCCAAGGTCGTCGAGGGCGAATGGTGGGGGCCGAACTACAGCGGCCCGCCGCTGGTCTCGATCGAGAAGAAGATCGCCGACGGTTTGCACCTCAAGCTCGGCGACGAGATCGTCGTCAATGTGCTCGGCCGCGACATCCCGGCGAAGATCGGCAACATGCGCAACATCGACTGGCAGGGGCTTGGCATCAACTTCGTGCTGGTGTTCTCGCCCAACGCCTTCAAGGGCGCGCCGCACACCCATATTGCGACGTTGACCGAACCGCATCCGAGTGCCGCGGAGGACGCCCGCATCATCAAGGAAGTGGCGAACAGCTATCCGACGGTGACGAGCGTGCGGGTGCGCGAGGTGATGCAGACGATCGGCTCGGTCGTGACCAACCTGGCGCTGGCGATCCGCGGCGCCAGCGCCGTGACGCTGATCTCGGCGATCCTTGTGCTCGGCGGCGCGCTCGCCGCCGGCCATCGTCATCGCGTCTATGACGCCGTGATCCTGAAGACGCTCGGCGCCACGCGCGCGCGGCTGCTCGGCGCCTACGCACTGGAATATCTCCTGATCGGACTAGCCACCGCGGTGTTCGGCGTCATCGCAGGCTCGGTTGCGGCCTACTTCATCGTGACGCGGCTGATGACGTTGAGCTTCGTCTGGGAGGCCGGCAGCGCTGCCGCCGTGGTCGCGTCTGCACTGATCGTCACCGTGGGCCTCGGACTTGCCGGCACGCTGCTCGCATTGAACCAGAAGCCCGCGACGGTGCTGCGCAATCTATGAAGCAGAGAAGCGGCGATGGTTAACGCTGCGGCGCGAGCGGTTTTCTCGTGGTCTTTATGAGATTTTTATTCCCTGCTGGATGTGGCTTTCGCGGCCCGCGCGAGGGGAAGAGCGACAAACAGCCGCGTGTGGAAGCCTTATGCCGCTATGGTAGTTTGTACTGGAAATGCCCAGATAGCAGCGTGGGTCAGATGGCGCGGCCTGATGACACAAAATTAATGTCGGCAGGCCACGTAAATCTGAGATAGGGTTTCACCACCCGGCGAGGCGAAAGCTTACACGAAGCTTACAAGGGCGCATCCGCCGGGACAACCAACGGGAATTCGACCATGTCGGACTTTGACCGTAACTACGCATCTCCTTTCGGCCGGGCTGCCGGGCGTGCTGACGCCGCGGTCGTCGACGCCGGCCTGCGCGCATACATGCTGCGCATCTACAACTACATGAGCATTGGCTTGGCCATCACTGGCCTCGCCGCGCTCGGCATCTACATGGCGGCGGTGACCTCCGATCCTTCGGGTGCCGCGGCCAAGATCGGCAACTCCTTCCTGACGCCTTTCGGCTACGCGATGTTCGTGAGCCCGCTGAAGTGGCTGTTCATCCTGGCGCCGCTTGCCATGGTGTTCGTCATCTCGGCCGGCATCAACCGCCTTGCACCCGCGACCGCGCAAATGCTGTTCTGGGTGTTCTCGGCGCTGATGGGCGTTTCGCTGTCGTCGATCTTCCTGGTGTACACCCACACCTCGATCGTGCAGGTGTTCTTCATCACGGCGGCGACCTTCGGCGCGCTCAGCCTCTATGGCTACACCACGAAGCGTGACATGAGCGGAATGGGATCGTTCCTGTTCATGGGCCTGATCGGCATCATCATCGCGAGCCTGGTCAATCTGTTCCTGCACTTGTCCGCGCTGCAGTTCATCATCTCGATCGTTGGCGTGCTGGTGTTCGCAGGCCTCACCGCCTGGGATACACAGCGGCTGAAGAACGAGTACATCTACGGCTACGCTTCGGCCGGCGGAGACGTGGCGGAGCGCGCGGCGATCACCGGCGCACTGTCGCTGTACCTGAACTTCATCAACCTGTTCACGCTGCTGTTGCAGCTGCTCGGCCAGCGCGACTGACGCTCTTACCCGAGACGGACCTGAAAACCCCGGCCTTTCGGCCGGGGTTTTTGTTTGTGCAATGAAAGAGCGTTGATCGCGCGCGAGCGGCTGATATCTTCGTCCGATGTCATCGCCCGAAATCCGGCCCGCCACCGAGGCCGACCTTCCCGTCATCACCCGGATCTACGAGCACGCGGTGCTGCACGGCACGGCGACGTTCGAGTTGATCCCGCCCGATCTCGCCGAGATGACGCGGCGTTTCAAATCGCTGATCGAGGGCGGCTTTCCCTATTTCGTCGGCGTGCTCGATGGCCGCGTCGCCGGCTACGCCTATGGGGGCCCCTACCGGCCGCGGCCCGCCTATCGCTTCACGGTGGAAAACTCGATCTATCTCGACCCTGCCATTCACCGGCGCGGCGTCGGCCGCGTGCTGCTGCAGAGGCTGATCGACGAGTGCGAGAAGCGCGGCTACCGGCAGATGATCGCGGTGATCGGCGACTCCGCCAACGCCGGATCGATCGGCGTGCATACGGCTTGCGGATTCCAGATGATCGGGACCCACCCGAATGTCGGGCTCAAATTCGGCCGCTGGCTCGACACCGTGATGATGCAGCTCCCGCTCGGCGAGGGTGCAGCGACGGTGCCGCTGGACACGCCGTGAGTTTTCCGCCGCCTTGGCGGCGACCGAACGGGAGAGCTGGCGATGCGCATTCTTGTGATCGGCGCGGGAGCACTTGGCGGCTATTTCGGCGCCTGCCTCGCCCGGGCCGGCCGGGACGTCACATTCATGGTGCGGCCCGGCCGTGCCGCACAACTCGCGCGAACCGGATTGCAGATTACAACCCCACACGGCGATTTCGCGGTGACCGTCAAGACGATCACCGCAGAGGAGATCCGCGAGCTGTTTGATCTGGTGCTGGTTGGCGTCAAATCCTATTCACTCGACGAGGCCATGGATCAGTTCGCGCCCGCGGTCGGCCCGAACACCGCAATCCTGCCGGTCCTCAACGGCATGGGTCATATCGACCGGCTGAACGCGAAATTTGGCGTCGGCGCGGTGCTGGGCGGCATGGCGAACATCAGCGCCGGCCTCGACTCCGAGGGCCGCATCACGCAATTCATCCCAAACCACGACCTCATCTTTGGTGAAATCGCGGGAGGTTCATCGGCGCGGACCCGCGCGATCGAAGCCGTTATCGGAGGCGCAGGGTTTGACGGGCGCGCCAGCGAAACCGTCATGCAGGACATGTGGGAGAAATTCGTCCAGCTCGGCCTCGGTGCCGGCATCACCTGCCTGATGCGCGCCAGCATCGGCGACATCCTCGCAGCACCTGGAGGGAGGGAGGCGATGTTCGCTCTGTTCGACGAGTGCTGCGCCGTCGCCACGGCCTCAGGCTTCCCGCCGCGGCCGGCCTTTATCGAATTCGATCACAAGCTGATAACGACGGTAGGCTCCCCGCTCAAATGGTCGATGCTGCGCGATATCGAACGCGGATCGACCACCGAAGGCGAGCACATCCTGGGGGACATGGTTGCTCGCGCTCGCAAGCTTGGCGTGGCGATGCCGATCCTCGATCTCGCGCGCACACATGTCGCCGCCTACGAGATCGCCCGTGCGAAAACCGTGCAACAGACGGCAAGCTAGCTCAGACCAGCGCCAGCTTGCGGTCGATCACCAGCAGCACCCGCTCCAACTCGTGGCCACGGCGCAGGATCAGCCCGGTCGCCGAGATCACGCTGTACATGCCTTGCTTGCGCGACAGCCGCGGATCCTTCTCGATCCGGTAGATCGGCACCTCGGCGGAACGGCGAAACACCGAGAACACTGCGCGGTCTTTCAGGAAGTCGATCGCGTAGTCGCGCCACTCGCCGTCGGCAACCATGCGGCCGTAGAGATTGAGAATGCGGTGCAGTTCGGGGCGGTTGAACGTCACCCGGTTCGGCAGGGAACCGTGATTCGCAGCGGGCCGCGCCGCTGCGTGACTTCCGCTTGGATCGGCATCCTCCGACATCAAACTCATGGAGCGCCTCCTGTCATGTCGCTGACATGATTGCGCTAACCGGCGCCGTCCGCAAGGGTTCCTTGACCGCATATTTTCGCGCCAAACGCGGCGAATCGTCCGACTAATGGAGCGGATTTGACGTTCGTCACCCCGTCAGCCGCGCGCTCGCAAGCGAACGTCAAAATCCAAAGCTCCACTAGAATCAATATTTTCTAGTGGTCCTTCAATTCCAACATTCGCAAACGGTATCCGCTGATATGGGATGCGAATGTTGGAATTGGACCACCAGTGCCGTCACGGGATCGTTAGCGGAATCACAATACAGCCCCTTTTCTGCCAACCGCCTGCCGCGCTGGATTGCGATGAACACTGCACTGCGTTGGCCCGGTTCTTTCGGTTTCGGATTCCTCAGCCCCCAGCCCCCCGGGATCGTCGGGACCGGGCCTAGCGCAGCAAATCAAAGGGCCAACGTCAGTTGGCCCTTTTTTTGCGTCATGGTCTCCGCCGAAAGACGAAGACGCGAACCGGCAATGGTCGAATCGCGAGGCGCGACCCGAATCACATCCAGCGATTCAGAGAGATCAGTGCAGCGACGTGTAGGCCGCGCCCAGCATGGGGCCGGGCTTTTCGCGATTGCCGTCCTGGACAAGCACCACGGCGCCGTCGACGCCATCGTGCGGCAGGCTGTCGAGCGGCACGGTCCAGCTTCCCGGACTTCCATTCCAGTCGCCGACCTTCACGAGACTGCGCACCACATTGTAATAGGTGAGCTCGCGGCCGCGGTTCTCGCCGCGTCCGATCGAGATCGGCACCGACTTCGAGATTGCGCAGAGCCAGACTTCGCCATGCGATGCGGCCTGAGTCTTGTTGGCGGCGGCGACCGAAACGGTGATCTGCTTGCCGGATTGCGTCATCGTCACCGGCACGGACATCACCTCATCGGACTTGCGGGTCGCGCCGATCGCGCTTTCGATGCCGGCGCGGTCGCTCCCGATCACATGCGTCTCGCCGTTGATCACGGCTTGCGGCGTGTAAACCTCGCGATCGCCGCGCACTTTCGAATAGGCCTTCTGGCGCGCGGTGAAGCGCGAATCGGCGAGCGTATCCTTCCAGCCGAGATAATCCCAATAGTCGATCGGCATGCTGAGCGCGATGATGGAGGGATCTTTCGCAAGCTCGCCGATGATCTTGTCGGCGGGCGGACAGGACGAGCAACCCTGCGAGGTGAACAATTCCACCACCGCGCGCGGATCGGCGGCATGGGCGGGCCGGATGACCGCGACAATCGCGCAAATGCCAAGCGCACTCGACCAGCGCGAGATCGAATGATGGGCCATCATCACTGCCATACTATCACAGCCAGCTTCCGTGTTTTTACGGGATCCGCTTGCCCCAAAAGCAATGAGGCGGCCTCATCCATAGGCCGCCTCATCTTTAGTCGCTACTCACTTCGAAGTGAGCCGTCGATCACATCTTCGCTTAGTGCCCAGATCGGCGGCGCTAGGCCGCGAGTTTGCGCAGCACATAATGCAGGATGCCGCCGTTCCGGTAGTAGTCGAGCTCGTCGAGCGTATCGATACGACACAGCAGCGACACGCGCTGCAGCGCGCCATCGCCGGAGACGATCTCGGCCGTGAGTTTTTGGCGCGGCTTCAGATCGCCCTGCAGGCCGCGGATCGTGACCTTCTCGTCGCCCTTGAGCCCGATCGACTGCCACGAGGTGCCTTCCTCGAAGGTCAGCGGCAGCACACCCATGCCGACCAGGTTGGAGCGATGGATGCGCTCGAAACTCTGGCAGATCACGGCGCGAACGCCGAGCAGGCGCGTGCCTTTCGCGGCCCAGTCGCGCGAGGAGCCGTTGCCGTATTCGGCGCCGGCGAACACGACGAGCGGCACGTTCTCCTGCTGATACTTCATCGCGGCGTCGTAGATCGACATCTGCTCGCCGTCGGGCCAGTGCTTGGTGAGCCCGCCCTCCGGGATGTTGCCGTCGGCGCCCTTCAACATGAAGTTCTTGATGCGGATGTTGGCGAAGGTGCCGCGCATCATCACCTCGTGATTGCCGCGCCGCGTGCCGTATTGGTTGAAGTCGGCGGGCCGCACCTGATGCTCGCTGAGAAATTTTCCCGCGGGCGAGGTCAGCTTGATCGAACCGGCCGGCGAGATGTGGTCGGTGGTGATCTTGTCGCCGAACATCGCGAGAATCCGCGCATCGACCACGTCCTTGACCGGCTCGGGCTGCTTCTTCATGCCCTCGAAGTAAGGCGGGTTCTGCACATAGGTCGACGACATGTTCCAGCGATAGGTCTCGCTGTCGGTGGTCTTGATCTTGCGCCAGTTGCCGTCGCCCTTGAACACGTCGGCATATCGCTTCTTGAAGATCTGTGCCGTGACGTATTTCTTCATGTAGGCGTTGATTTCCTTCGCCGTCGGCCAGATGTCCCTGAGATAGACGGGCTTGCCATCCTTGCCTTCGCCGAGCGGCTCGATCGCGAGATTCTTTTTGACGGTGCCAGCGAGTGCATGCGCGACCACCAGCGGCGGCGAGGCGAGATAGTTCGCCTGCACGTCGGCGCTGACGCGGCCTTCGAAATTGCGGTTGCCGGAGAGCACGGCGGCGGCCACGATGCCGTTGTCGTTGATCGATTTCGAAATCTCGTCCGGCAGCGGACCGGAATTGCCGATGCAGGTGGTGCAGCCGAAACCGACGAGATTGAAACCGACCTTGTCGAGATCTTCCTGCAGGCCGGAGTTCGCGAGATATTCCGCGACGACCTGGCTGCCGGGAGCAAGCGAGGTCTTCACCCAAGGCTTGGCCTTCAGGCCTTTCGCGGCAGCCTTGCGCGCCAGAAGGCCTGCGCCGATCAGCACGCTCGGATTCGAGGTGTTGGTGCAGGAGGTGATCGCGGCGATCACCACGTCACCATGGCCGAGATCGAAATCGCGGCCTTCCACCGCGTAGCGATGGGAAGCATCGGCGGCCTTCTTGTATTCGCTCGCCATTGCCGCCGCGAAGCCTTCGCCCACCGACGGCAGCGCGACGCGGCCTTCGGGACGCTTCGGGCCGGCCATCGACGGCACGACGTCCTTGAGGTCGAGGGTCAGCGTTTCCGTGAACACCGGATCGGCCGACTTGGCGTTGCGGAACAGGCCCTGCGCCTTGGCGTAGGCGGTGACCAGCGCGACGCGGTCCGACTTGCGGCCGGATGTCTTCAGATAATCGATGGTCGCGGCATCGACCGGGAAGAAGCCGCAGGTCGCGCCATATTCGGGCGCCATGTTGCCGATGGTAGCCTTGTCCGCCACCGAGAGAAAATCGAGACCGGGGCCGTAGAACTCGACGAACTTGCCGACCACGCCGAGCTTGCGCAGCATCTGCGTGACCGTGAGCACGAGATCGGTCGCGGTGACGCCTTCCTTCATCTGTCCCTTGAGCTTGAAGCCGACCACGTCAGGCAGCAGCATCGACAGCGGCTGGCCGAGCATGCAGGCTTCCGCCTCGATGCCGCCGACGCCCCAGCCGAGCACAGCCAGGCCGTTGACCATGGTGGTGTGCGAGTCGGTGCCGACCAGCGAGTCCGGATAGGCGACTTCGAAATTGCCGGTCTTCTTGCCGACCGTCAGCTTCTCCTTCTTCGTCCACACCGTCTGCGCCAGATATTCGAGATTGACCTGATGGCAGATGCCGGTGCCGGGCGGCACCACGGAGAAATTCGAGAACGCGCGCTGGCCCCATTTCAGGAATTCGTAGCGCTCCTGGTTCTGTTTGTATTCTTCCACCACGTTCTTGGCGAAGGCCTTGTTGTCGCCGAAGAAGTTCACGATCACCGAGTGATCGATGACCAGATCGACCGGCACCAGCGGATTGATCTTCTCGGCATCGCCGCCGAGGCTCTGCATCGCGTTCCTCATCGCGGCGAGATCGACCACCGCAGGGACGCCGGTGAAGTCCTGCATCAGCACGCGAGCCGGGCGGAAGGCGATCTCGTGCTCGAGCTTGCGCTTCTTCATCCATTTCGCGACCGCCTCGATGTCCGCTTTCTTCACCGTGCGCCCGTCTTCATTGCGCAGGAGATTCTCGAGCAGCACCTTCATCGAATAGGGCAGCCTGGAAATGCCCTTCAGACCGTTCTTCTCGGCGGCGGGCAGGCTGTAATAGACGTAGGTCTTGCCGCCGACCTTGAGGGTCTTCTGGCATTTGAAGCTGTCGAGCGAGGTCATGTTAGGAATCCCAATTTATCGTTGTACCCGATAAGGGTATTTAAACACCGGCGGTCGGGCTTTGGCTTGATCGCTTGCAGGCGTGGATCGTGTGCGGCATCAAGTTCCGGGGCTTATAGAATCTTTCCAATCGCGCCGCCACACCTGCAAGCACCATGGCGGCGATGCGCCACCGCTAAATTCTCTCGCGCTACCCACCGTTTTGAGAGGGCTAAAGAGTAGGCAAGATGCGGCTCTCGGGACGTGGCGTCAGGTGTGTGCGCGGTGGCCGCGAGGTCTTTGCCAGCCTCGATTTCGAGGCCGCCTCCGGCGAGGTGCTGGCGGTCACCGGCCCAAATGGATCAGGCAAGACCTCGCTGTTGCGGCTGATCGCGGGGCTGCTGATCCCCGCCGCCGGCGCAATTGTCCTGGATGGCGGCGAGACCGAGCTGACCTTGCCGGAACAGGCCCACTATCTCGGTCATCGTGATGCGCTCAAGCCCGCGCTGAGCGTGCTGGAGAATCTCGCCTTCTGGCGCGACTTTTTGGGCGGCGACGTTTTTGACGCCGGAGACAGCCTGGCGTCGGTCGGGCTCGGCCACGCCGCGCATCTGCCGGCCGCCTATCTCTCCGCCGGCCAGCGGCGGCGGCTGTCGCTGGCGCGGTTGCTGACTGTGCGCCGTCCGATCTGGTTGCTGGACGAGCCGATCGCGGCGCTGGACGCGGGCGGGCAGGAGCTGTTGGGCGGCTTGATACGCGAGCATCTCGCGCACGGCGGGCTGATCGTCGCCGCGACGCATGGGCCGCTTGGCATCGACGCGCGTGAATTGAGGATCGGGGGTGCGGGGTGAACGGTCTTTGTCTTTCGCCGCTTGCGCCGATCGGACACCCCTCCTCCTTGCGGGGAGGAGTTGGGGGTGGGGGTCAACAACATCGCCCTCGCTTAGGACTACCCCCCTCCCCGACCCTCCCCTGCAAGGGGGGAGGGGGCACAGCGTTCGCGCGGCATGAGCGGTGCATCACATGACCGCGCTCTCCGCCCTCATCCAACGCGACATCAGGATCGCGCTGCGCGTCGGCGGCGGCGCGCTGATCGGCGTGCTGTTCTTCCTCAGCGTGGTGGTGCTGATGCCGTTCGCGGTCGGCCCCGACGTGAAACTGCTGGCGCGGCTGGGACCCGCGATCCTCTGGCTCGGCGCGCTGCTCGCTAGCCTGCTCACGCTCGATCGCCTGTTCACGGCGGATCACGACGACGGCTCGCTCGATCTGATCGTGATGAGCCGCAACTCCCTGGAACTCGTCTGCGCGACGAAGGCGCTGGCACACTGGATCGCCGCCGGCCTGCCGCTGATCGTGGCCACTCCGGTGCTCGGGCTGCTGCTCAATCTCGATGTTCCTTCGACCGCGGTTGTTGCGCTGACCTTGCTCGCGGGAACGCCGGCGTTGACCTTCACCGGCATGATCGGCGCGGCGCTTGCCGTGACCCTGCATCGCGGCGGGTTGCTGCTTGCCGTGCTGGTGCTGCCGCTGTCGATTCCCGTGCTGATCTTCGGCGTTGCCGCCTCCGAAGCAGCGATCACGGGTCCCCAATCCTTTGGCGCGCCGTTTGCGATCCTGTGTGCGCTGTCGCTGGTCAGCTTCGTGATCGGTCCGGTCGCCGCGGCGGCAAGCCTGCGACAGGGGCTCGATTGATGCCGATCAACTCTTATCGAGCCCCATTATGTCAATTGCCTGCGGCGCGAGCCGCGATTAACAGGATGCCATGTCGCTGATCGACTTCGCCAACCCGACAAAATTCCTCGCGCTGACCGCGCGCATCCTGCCGTGGCTGATGGCTGCGACCGCGATCCTGCTTGCGATCGGCCTTTATCAATCCGCGGCCGCGCCCGACGACTATCAGCAGGGCGCCACCGTGAAGATCATGTTCATCCACGTCCCGAATGCGTGGCTGTCGATGTTCGTGTGGGGCGTGATGAGTCTGGCTTCGCTCGGCACGCTGGTGTGGCGGCATCCGCTCGCCGACGTTGCCGCAAAGTCGGCAGCGCCGATCGGTGCCGCCTTCACCTTTCTCGCGCTCGTCACGGGATCGCTGTGGGGCCGGCCGATGTGGGGCACCTACTGGGAATGGGACGCGCGGCTGACCTCGGTGCTGATCCTGTTCCTGATGTATCTCGGCCTGATGGCGCTGTGGCGCGCGGTCGAGGATCCCTCCCGCGCGGCGCGCGCCGCGGCGGTGCTGACGCTGGTCGGCGCCATCAACCTGCCGATCATCAAATTCTCGGTCGACTGGTGGAACACGCTGCACCAGCCCGCCTCGGTGCTACGCATGGGTGGGTCGACGCTCGATCGCGCCTTCCTGATTCCGCTGCTGGTGATGGCGATCGCTTTCACGCTGCTGTTCGTCACGCTGCATCTGGCGGCGATGCGCAACGAAATCCTGCGTCGCCGGGTGCGCAGCCTGCAGATGATGCAGGCAAGCCAGAAGGCCGCGTGATGTCGCTCGGCCCCTACGCATCGTTCATCGTCACCGCCTATGCGCTGGTGGCACTGGTGCTGGCGATCCTGATCGGCTGGATCATGGTCGACTATCGTAACCAGACGCAGCGGTTGCGCGCGCTCGAGGAGAGCGGCGTGGCCAGGCGCTCCGGCCGCAGCGCGGTGGAGATGTCATGAGCGAGACTTCGACATCCCGGCCGCGCAACCAGCTTCTGATGCTGCTGCCGCTGATCGTATTCGCTAGCCTCGCGGCCTTGTTCTGGCTCCGGCTTGGCAGCGGCGATCCATCGAAAATTCCGTCGGCGCTGATCGGTCATCCGGCGCCGCAGACGGCGCTGCCGCCGCTGGCTGGCTTGACCGTCGACGGCGCGCAGGTGCCGGGCCTTGATCCCCAGATGTTCAAGGGCAAGGTCTCGATCGTCAATGTCTGGGCGTCGTGGTGCGTGCCCTGCCACGACGAGGCGCCGTTGTTCACCGCGTTGGCCGCGGACAGGCGGCTGCAGATGGTCGGCATCAACTACAAGGATTCGCCCGACAATGCTCGGCGCTTCCTCGGCCGCTACGGCAATCCGTTCGGCGTGGTCGGCGTCGACGGCAACGGCCGCGCCGCGATCGAATGGGGCGTGTATGGCGTCCCGGAAACCTTCATCGTCGGCCGCGACGGCACCATCGTCTACAAGATGGTCGGGCCGGTGACGTCTGAGAACATCGGCGTCGTGCTCAAGCCCGAGATCGACAAGGCGCTGGGCGCGGGCAGCTAGCCCTTGCTTACGTCGCCCTCTGCCGCGTCGCTCGCCTCCAGCGACACCGGATCGAGATGATAGCGCTTGATCAGCGGCATCTGGGTGATCGCGAACAGCATGGTCAGCGGCACCACGCCGAACGCCTTGAAGCCGACCCAGAAGTCCGTGCTCTGGGTGCGCCAGATCGCCTCGTTGAGGATCGCCATACAAAAAAAGAACAGCGCCCAGCGCAGCGTCAGGACGCGCCAGCCGCGCGGCGTCAGGTTGAACATCTGGTCGAACATGACGGCGATGAAGGAACGGCCGAACAACAGTCCGCCGCCGAGCACCGCCGCGAAGAGGCCGTAAATGATGGTCGGCTTCACCTTGATGAAGGTCTCGTCATGCAGCACCAAGGTCAACGTGCCGAAGATCAGCACGATGATGCCGGTAACGATCGCCATCATCGGCACGTGCCGCGTCACGACATAGGAGGCGATCATCGCCGCCACGATCGCCACCATGAAGGCGCCGGTCGCGACGAACAGATGGTACTTCGCGTTGAAGACAAAGAACACGATCAGCGGACCGAGCTCGGTCGCCAGCTTGAACAGCGGATGCGGCTGGGTCTTGTCCATCAATCTTCCATTCCAGCAATTGCTCTTGCGAAATCCCTGGCAGTGAACGGTGCGAGATCGTCGATGCTCTCGCCGACACCAATGAAATGCACCGGCAGCTTGTGCTTCTCCGCCAGCGCCACCAGGATGCCGCCGCGCGCGGTGCCGTCGAGCTTGGTCATCACCAGGCCCGTCACTCCCGCCGTGCGATGAAAGGCCTCGACCTGCGACAGCGCGTTCTGCCCTACCGTCGCGTCGAGCACCAGCAGCACGGCATGCGGCGCCGTCGCATCGACCTTGCGGATCACGCGGACGACCTTTTCCAGCTCTTTCATCAACTCGGCCTTGTTCTGCAACCGGCCGGCGGTGTCGATGAGCAAAATGTCGCGCTTCTGCTCTTTTGCTGCGGTCAGTGCGTTGAAGGCGAGGCTCGCGGAGTCCGATCCCTGCGCGCCGGCGATCACAGGCGATTTGCTGCGCTCGCCCCACACCTTGAGCTGTTCAATAGCGGCGGCACGAAACGTGTCGCCGGCCGCCAGCATCACCTTGTGGCCTTCGGCGGCAAATTTCGCCGCGAGCTTGCCGATCGTCGTGGTCTTGCCGGAGCCGTTAACGCCCACCACCAGAATAACGAACGGCGCCTTGGCGGCGTCGATCGCGAGCGGCTTCGCCACAGGTGACAACACCTTCTCGACCTCGGTCGCGACCACGGTCTTGACTTCGTCGGTGCTGATCGCCTTGTCGTAACGGCCGGCGCCGACCGCTTGGGCGATGCGCGCAGCGACCTCGGTGCCGAGATCGGCGCGCAGCAGCACGTCCTCGATCTCTTCGAGCATGGCGCGGTCGAGCTTGCGCTTGGTGACGAGATCGGCGACCGCGGTCCCGAGCGAACTCGACGTTCGCTTCAGTCCGCTGGACAGCCGCCGCCACCAGCTCAGCTTGGGTGCTTCCGTCGTGTCAATCATGGCGCGGGTGTGTTAGCCGTTTCGGATTACAAACGAAAGTCTTGCCATTGCTCGATGTTCCCCAATTGACGGCGGAGGAAATCCAGGCGCGCGTGCTCCATCGCGACGGGCTGATGCTGATCATCGACAAGCCGGCGGGGCTGCCGGTGCATCGCGGGCCCAAGGGCGGCGCGAATCTCGAAGCCTCGTTTGACGCGCTGCGCTTCGGCCTGCCGCGGCCGCCGGTGCTGGCGCATCGGCTGGACAAGGACACATCGGGCTGCCTCGTGCTCGGGCGGCATCGCAAGGCGACCGCCTCGCTGGGACTGCTGTTCAAACACGGCAAGGTCGAAAAGACCTATTGGGCTGTGGTCGAGGGCGGCCCGGCCGAGGACGAAGGCACTATCGATCTGCCGATCGGGCGCCTCAACGCCGAACGCGGCTGGTGGCAGAAGCCCGACCCGCAAGGACAGCCGGCGGTGACGAACTGGAAGGTGTTGGGACGCAGCGACGGTCTCGCCTGGCTCGCCATGGAACCCGTGACTGGCCGCACCCATCAATTGCGGGTGCATGCGGCTTCCCAGGGCTGGCCGATCGTCGGCGACAACATCTATGGCAATGGGCCGCGCTTCGGCGAGCCGCGGCTGCATCTGCATTCGCGCGCGATCGGCGTGCCGATCTCCAGGAACAAGGAGCCGGTGCGCGCGGTTGCGCCGGCGCCGGAGCATATGCGCGCGCGCTTGCGGGCGTGCGGATGGAATGGGGAGTGAGACGAACGCCGCTTTACCCTCTCCCCTTGCGGGAGAGGGTGGCGAGAATAAGCAAAGCGAAATTCGAGCCGGGTGAAGGGTTTTGTTTTTTGCCGAGGAAGAACCCCTCACCCGGTTTCTCGCTTCGCTCGAAACCACCCTCTCCCGCAAAGGGAGAGGGTAAGAGCCTCACACCGTCAACCGCGCGCCATCATGGCCCGCGATCGCAAGCCGCCGCACCGCGCCCGGCGTCGCGCCGCCGATCGCAACCGGCAGATAATGCTCGGTGCGGCCGGCCGTCGCGCTTTCGATCAGGACATCGCGCACAGTCCCCACCTCTGCAGCCAATCGCTTCCGCAGCGCCGCCTCTCCCGCCGCGCGCAAGCGCTTCGCGCGTTCCTTGATCGCACCACTCGCGACCTGCGGCATCCTTGCTGCCGGCGTGCCCGGCCGCGGCGAATAGGGAAACACGTGCAGGAAGGTGAGATCGCATTCCCCGACGAGGTCGAGTGAGCGCGCAAACATCTCCTCGGTCTCGGTCGGGAAGCCCGCAATGATGTCGGCACCGAGCGCGATGTCCGGGCGGAGCCCGCGCACTTGCTTGCAGAACGCGATCGCATCCTGCCGCAAATGCCGCCGCTTCATGCGCTTCAGGATCAGGTCGTCGCCCGACTGCAGCGACAGGTGCAGATGCGGCATCAGCCGCGCGTCATCGGCGATGGCGTCGAGCAGATCGCGGTCGGCCTCGATCGAATCGATCGATGATATGCGCAGACGTTTCAGCTCCGGCACATGCCGCAGGATCTGCTTCACCAATTGCCCGAGCTTCGGCGCGCCCGGCAGGTCGGCGCCGTAGCTGGTGAGATCGACGCCGGTCAGCACGATTTCGGCATGGCAGCGCTCGGCGAGCGTACGAACCTGATCGACCACCGCGCCCATCGGCACCGAGCGCGAATTGCCGCGGCCATAGGGGATGATGCAGAAGGTGCAGCGATGGTCGCAGCCGTTCTGTACCTGCACGACCGCGCGCGGTAACCTGTTCTTGAAGCCATCGACGAGGTGCGGCGCCATTTCTCGCACCGCCATGATGTCGCTGACCGCGATCTTTTCGCTTGTCGCGACATCGAGCGCGGCTCGGGTCTCGCGCCACGCATCCGCACGCATCTTGTCGTCGTTGCCGATGACGCGGTCGACCTCGCTCATATCGGCGAACATCGCCGCCTGCGTCTGCGCGGCGCAGCCGGTCACCACGATGCGCGCATCCGGCCGCTCGCGCTTCAGCCGGCGGATCGATTGGCGCGCCTGCGCCACCGCCTCATTGGTGACCGCGCAGCTGTTGATGACGATGGTCTGTTCGAGGCCCGCGCGCTCGGCCTCCCGCGCAATCACCTCGGATTCGAAGGCGTTGAGGCGGCAGCCGAAGGTGACGACCTCGACGCTCATGCGACCGACGAGAACAGCGAGGGATCGAAGCGCCCTTCATATTCGAACGACGCCGTGCCGGTCATCAGCACATGGTCGTCGCGCTCGCGCCATTCGATCGCGAGCTTGCCGCCGGGCAAGGTGATTTCGACATTGCGATTGGCGCGCTTCAGCCGCGCCGCCGCAACAGCCGTCGCGCAAGCCGCCGAGCCGCAAGCCTTGGTCAGGCCTGCGCCGCGCTCCCAGGTGCGGATGGTGATGTGATCGCGGTCGGCGATGTGGGCGAGCGTGATGTTGGCGCGATCGGGGAAGATCGGATGATTCTCCAAGAGCGGCCCGAAGCGCGCGAGATCATAGGCGTTGACGTCGTCGACCCAGAAGATCGCGTGGGGATTGCCCATGTTCACCGCCGACGGCGAATGCAGGATCGGCGCGTCGATCGGCCCGATCTGCAATTCGATGTAGCGGGTGTCGCGAAACTCCTCGGCGAGCGGAATGTCCTGCCAGCCGAATTTCGGCGCGCCCATGTCCACTGTATAAAGATCCGGCGACGGGCCCTGCCAGCAGTTCAACAGGCCGGCAGCAGTCTCGAAGGTGACAGCGGTCTGTCCAGTCTTCTCGAACAGCCGACGCACCACGCAGCGCATGCCGTTGCCGCAGGCGCCGGCTTCGGAACCGTCGCTGTTATAGATCTTGATGAAGGCCTCGGTGCCGTCGAGCCGCGGCGGCTGCAGCAGCATGAGCTGGTCATAGGGGACCTCCGCCGCCACCGCGCGCGCGTCCGCGCCCGTCACCTTGCCGGCAGCATCGCGCAGATCGACGACGACGATCTCGTTGCCGATCCCGTTCATCTTGGCGAAGGCGTGGTTGGCGAGTGCGCTCATGAAAAGCCCAAAATTCTGCCCGTGTTATATGGCGAATAGTGGCCGGAGCACCACCCCTGCAAGGCAGATGACCGATCTGTTAGAGGACGTGCGCCGCCGCACCGTGCTAGGGTTGCGCCACCCGGGAATCATGATCTTTCCGACGGAGACAGCTGGATGACTCTCCCTTTCCTTTCCCGCAGAACGTTGATCGCGTTGATCCCGGCGGCCGCGATCTGGCTGGGGATGGCACCGGCACTGGCTCAGCAGCCGACGCCCGTTCCGTCCGCATCCGCAAGCCCGGCTCCGGCAGTGACTGCGAGCCCGACGCCTGCCGCTTCGGCCTCGCCAGCGCCGGCCGCCAGCCCCTCCCCATCCCCATCGGTGGCGCAAACGCCGGCGCCCGCCGCACCCGTGCAGACCGCGGATCCCTTTGGCGAGCCGATCACGCTGGAAGGCAAGAAGGTCGTGGTCGCCAAGGGCCAGGCCAATTGGGATTCCGCGTTCGATACGTTGATCGACTCGTTCAAGGCGATCAACGCGCTGCTCGACAAGCAGGGCATCAAACGGTCAGGCAATCTGATGATCGTCTATACCTCGACCGACGACACCGGCTTCACCTATCTCGCGGAAATTCCGGTCGAGCAGGATCCGAAGACTCTCGGCAAGGACATGAGCATGGGCAAGTCGCCGGAAGGCAACGCGCTCAAATTCGTCCATCGCGGCTCCTACGACAACATGGACAACACCTATGAGGCGATCACCAATCACCTCGACGACAAGAAACTCGAGGCGAAAGACACCTTCATCGAGGAGTACATCACCGACCCGCTGAAGACCTCCGAGGACAAGCTCGTGATCAACGTCTATGTGCCGCTGAAATGAGAAGCGCTGTCCTCCTCATCGCCGTCCTGCTCGGCGCACCCGCACTGGCGCAAACGCCCGCGGACTTTCCGCCGGCGATCTCCGTCACCGGCGAGGCGCAAATCTCGGTGGCCCCCGATATCGCTTTCGCGGATGCCGGCGTTGCGACCGACGCCAAGACCGCGCGCGAAGCCTCGGAGGCCAACAGCGCGGCGATGACCAAGGTATTTGCCGCGCTGAAAGCCGCCAATATCGATGCCAGGGACATCCAGACCTCGCGGCTGTCGCTGCAGCCGCAATACGCGCCGAACCGCTCGGGCCCGTCGCCGATAACGGGCTATCGGGCCAGCAACCGCGTCACCGTGCGCATTCACGACGTGAGCAAGGTTGCCGGCGTCATCGACACGCTGGTCGGCGCCGGCGCCAACGACATCGGCAATGTCGCCTTCGAGGTGTCGCAGGCCTCGAAACTGCTGGATGACGCGCGAGAGAAGGCGGTTGCCGATGCGCGCCGCAAGGCGGAGATTTACGCCAAGGCCGCGGGCGTGGCGCTCGGCGCGCCCTTGAGCATTTCCGAAGGCGGCGCACCGGAGCCGGTATTTCGCGGCAAGGTGATGGCCGGCATGGCGGCCGCGCCGACGCCGATCGCGCAGGGCGAGGAGACGCTGTCGGTCTCGGTCAGCGTGACTTGGGCGATCAAGCAGTAGCCTGTCGCCCCCGCGAAAGCGGGGGCCCATAACCGCAGGCCTTTGTGGTTGCTTCCCGCTGTGGCCGCACCGTATCTGACGACTTCATTCGGTGGATATGGGTCCCGGCTCGCGCTCGCAGGCGCTCGCTTGGCCGGGACGACAGAGACTAAATCTCAAACACCTGCCCCGGCTTGAGCATCGCGAATTTCTCCCGCGGAATCTTCGCTTCGTCGAGCGCCTCGCCGAGCGCGATCGCGGGCGCATCCATCGCCTCATCGGTGAGCTGGAAGGTGAAGTGATGATGCGCCAGCCCCTGCGCGGCGCCGCAGTCGGCCAGCGCCTTGACCGCGTCGTCCGGATTCATGTGCTGGTCGCGCATGAACCAGCGCGGCTCGTAGGCGCCGATCGGCAGGATCGCGAGCCGGAACGGCCCATGCGCCTCGGCGATACGGCGGAAATGCGTCCCGTCGCCATAGCCGGAATCGCAGACGATGTAGAGCTTGCCGACGGGCGTTTCCAGCACGAAGCTCGCCCACAGCGTCTTGTTGCGGTCGAACACGCCGCGCGCCGACCAGTGCCGGGTCGGCACCAGGGTCACCGCAATGCCGTTGCCAAACTCGACGCGATCCTTCCAGTCGAACCCTTCGGCCTTGATCGCGGCGTCGGCGTCGCGCATGACCGCGTCATTGCCGAGCGGCGTTATCACGCGAGGTTCAAACTTCGCTGCCAGCTTCGAGAGCGTCGGCATGTCGAGATGATCGTAGTGGCCGTGCGACACCAGCACGACGTCGATGTGCGGCAACGCGTCGAACGCGATGCCGGGATCGTTGTGGCGCTTCGGGCCCGCAAAACTCACCGGCGAGACCCGCATCGACCAGACAGGATCGATGAGGATGTTGAGGCCGGCGGTCTGGATCAGCCAGCTCGCGTGACCGACGAACGAGAAGCGCACCTTGTTGCCCTCGACGCGCGGCGGCGGCGTATCGGCGTGCTCGTTGTCGACCCAATCCGGCCAGGCGAAGCGCTTGCGCTCGCCGAACTGCCAGCGCAGCACCTCAGCCAGCGATTTCGGGGGCATGCCGTCGCGGTCGAAGAAGCGCTCCCCGTCGAAATGATCGGAGACGGGACCGGAATAGGCTTTCATGCGGGAAATCCAGACGGAGGGGACGCCGATCGCGGCGGCGGCACCGGCGAAAAATCCAAGGAGACGGCGGCGGGTGATCGGCACGGGGCGGGATGCAAGTCCTCAAGTCGTCAGGACTTATATGGCGTGGCCATCTGGTGAGGGAACGCTGCCGGTCGATCAAAAATCAATCCAGTCAAAAAGACAAGCTGTTACAACATCTTATACTCCCTACTAAAATACCTCTTGGCGGCTTTCCTTGACTTTCCGCCGATAGCGCGTTTAAACGCCGCCACTTCTCGAAGACACTCTCTTCGATCCGCCGACCGGACTCTCTGAGGCCGGAGGCCAACGCCCGACAGCGCGATGCGCCCTCGGGCGCAATAGTGTTTGGAAGACCCTCGTCCTGAGGAGCCGCGAAGCGGCGTCTCGAAGGATGAGGCCATGTCATCTCACCCTTCGAGACGCAGGCTGCGCCTGCTCCTCAGGTGAGGCAGAGTAACAGGAAAGACGCCTTGTTCGACAATCTGTCGGAAAAGCTTGGTGGCATTCTCGATCGGCTGACGGGCCGCGGCTCGCTGTCGGAGGCCGACGTCGACGCCGCGATGCGCGAGGTGCGCCGCGCGCTGCTCGAGGCCGACGTGTCGCTCGACGTGGTGCGCGGCTTCACCGAGCGCGTGCGCGAGCAGGCGGTCGGCGCGACCGTGGTGAAGTCGGTCACGCCCGGCCAGATGGTGGTGAAGATCGTCCATGACGAGTTGATCGCGACGCTCGGCTCGGAAGGACAGACCATCGACCTCAACGCGGTGCCCCCGGTCGCGATCATGATGGTGGGCCTGCAGGGCTCCGGCAAGACCACCACGACCGCAAAGCTCGCGCGCCGCATGGTCCAGCGCGACAAGCGCAAGGTGCTGATGGCTTCGCTCGACGTCTATCGTCCCGCGGCGATGGAGCAACTCGCCGTGCTCGGCCGCGACCTCGACATTCCGACATTACCGATCGTCGAAGGCCAACAGCCGCCGCAGATCGCGCGGCGCGCGCTAGAGGCCGGCAAGCTCGGCGGCTATGACGTGGTGCTGCTCGACACCGCCGGCCGCACCACGCTCGATGAAGAGATGATGGCGGAAGCCGCCTCGATCAAATCGACCGCCAATCCGCATGAGGTGCTGCTGGTCGCCGACGCGCTCACCGGCCAGGACGCCGTCAATCTCGCGCGCGCGTTCGACCAGCGCGTGGGGCTCACCGGCATCGTGCTGACCCGCGTCGACGGCGACGGCCGCGGCGGCGCCGCGCTGTCGATGCGCGCGGTCACGGGCAAGCCGATCAAGCTGATCGGCACCGGCGAAAAGACCGATGCGCTGGAAGATTTCCACCCCGCGCGTATTGCCGGCCGCATCCTCGGCATGGGCGACATCGTCTCGCTGGTCGAGAAGGCCGCTGCCAATATCGACGCGGAAAAGGCTGCGCGCGCCGCCGAGAAAATGCGCAAGGGCCAGTTCGATCTGGCCGACATGCGCGATCAGCTTTTGCAGATGTCGAATATGGGCGGCATCAGCTCCTTGATGGGCATGATGCCCGGCATCGCCAAGATGAAGAACCAGATCGCGGCCGCCGGCATCGACGACAGGATCATCAAGCGCCAGGTCGCGATCATCGATTCCATGACGCGCGACGAGCGCCGTCATCCCGATATCCTCAAGGCGAGCCGCAAGAAACGCATCGCGGCCGGCGCCGGCCAGAACGTCGAGCAGGTCAACAAGCTGCTCAAGATGCACCGGAACATGGCCGACATGATGAAGGCCATGAGTTCGGGCAAGCGCGGACCGCTGGCCGGCATCGCGCAGGCGATGGGCTTTGGCGGCGGCATGCCTGCGCCATCGCCGGAGCAGTTGAAGGCGATGTCCGAGAAACTGCAGGGCGGCGGTGGGCTGCCGGGCGGTTTGCCGAACCTGCCGAAAGATCTTCCCCCTGGCCTGCGTCAGGGCCTGCCGAATTTGCCGGGACTGACCGGGCTCTCAGGCAAGCCGACACTGCCGGGCCTTGGCGGCTTTCCAGGCAAGAAGAAATAACCACTCACATCAATCGAACCACGGACTTTGAAGGAGAGTTAAATGCCAGTCGTTATCCGCCTCGCGCGTGCGGGCACCAAGAAGCGTCCCGTCTACCACGTCGTCGCCGCCGACTCGCGCTTTCCGCGCGACGGCCGCTTCATCGAGCGCCTCGGCCATTTCAATCCGTTGCTGCCGAAGGACAACGAGTCCCGGCTGAAGCTCGACATGGACAAGGTCAAGGCCTGGCTCGCCAAGGGCGCGCAGCCGTCCGACCGCGTGATGCGTTTCCTCGATGCCGCCGGCGTCAAGAAGCGCGAGAAGCGCAACAATCCGGAGAAGGCCCTGCCGCGCAAGGAGCGCAAGGCGAACGCCGAAGCCGCCGCTACGGCAGCCTCAGCTTCCGCTGCGGCCGCCAAAACGGCAGCAGCAGCCGCCGCAGCGGCCGCCAAGAAGTAAGCGCGACGGCGCGCCGCGATGCCCGCGCAAGTCTGCGTCGCCAGGATCGGCGCCGCGCATGGCGTGCGCGGTGCCGTCAAGCTGTGGACCTTTACCGAGGATCCGTTCGCGGTGACACGCTACGGCCCGCTTGCGACCAAAGACGGCGCGCGCTGCTTCGAGGTGGCGAGCGCGCGGGAAGGCAACGGCCATCTGGTGGCGACCTTGAAGGGCGTCACCAGCCGCAACGAGGCCGAGCGCCTCAACGGTCTCGAACTCTACGTCGCGCGCGAGAAATTGCCCGCAACCGACGACAACGAATATTACCACGCCGACCTGATCGGACTTGCCGCGGTCACCACCGCTGAGGAACCGCTCGGCAAGGTCGTCGCGATCCATAATTTCGGCGCCGGCGACATCATCGAGATCGCGCCGCCGCGCGGGCCGACCATGTTGCTGCCATTCTCCAACGCTGTCGTGCCGACCGTCGACATCGCCGGCGGCCGCGTGGTGATCGAACTGCCCGCGGAAATTCAGGGCGACGAGCCCCCCACCCTCACGTGACCGGATTTCGATGACCTGGCGCGCCACCATCCTGACGCTGTTTCCCGAGATGTTTCCGGGGCCGCTCGGCGTCAGCCTGTCCGGCAAGGCGCTGGCTTCAGGCATCTGGGCGCTGGAGGCGCGCGACATCCGTGCGTCGGCTATCGACAAGCACCGCAGCGTCGACGATACGCCGGCCGGCGGCGGGCCCGGCATGGTGCTGCGCGCGGATATTCTGGCGGCCGCGATCGATGCCGCGAACGTCCCCGCGAGCGTTCCGCGTCTGCTCATGAGCCCGCGCGGTCGGCCATTGACCCAGGCGCGCGTACGCGAGCTGGCCGCCGGTCCGGGCGCGCTTGTTGTCTGCGGCCGATTCGAGGGGGTCGACCAGCGGGTGATTGAGGCCCGAGGGCTCGAGGAAGTCTCGATCGGCGACTACGTGCTGTCGGGCGGCGAGATCGCCGCGATGGCGTTGATCGATGCCTGCGTCCGGCTGCTGCAGGGGGTGATGGGCAAAGCCGAGTCCGGAACTGAGGAAAGTTTCTCCGAATCCCTACTGGAATACCCCCAATACACCCGCCCCCAGACCTTCGAGGGCCGCTCGATCCCGGAAATCCTGATTTCCGGCGACCACGCCAAGGTCGCGGCCTGGCGCCGGGCCGAGGCCGAGGCTCTGACCCACGCTCGCCGGCCGGACCTCTGGGCTAAGCAAAAGCCGCCAAAAAACACGACGGAAGGGTGACAAGCCGCCGCCCATGCCTTATACGGGCGCCAATTCCGCAAGTGAACGGCAGGAACACGCGAGCCCGCACAAGGCTGGGCGCGCCGCCGATGGAGATTTCCGATGAACCTCATTCAACAGCTCGAAAAAGAGCAACTCGACAAGCTGTCGGCGGCCAGGGAGATTCCGGACTTCGCGCCCGGCGACACCGTGATCGTCAACGTCAAGGTGGTCGAAGGCGACCGCACCCGCGTGCAGGCCTATGAAGGCGTTTGCATCGGCCGCTCCGGCGGCGGGCTCAACGAGAGCTTCACCGTGCGCAAGATTTCTTACGGCGAGGGCGTGGAGCGTGTGTTCCCGGTGATGTCGCCGATGATCGACTCGATCAAGGTCGTGCGCCGCGGCAAGGTGCGCCGCGCCAAGCTGTATTACTTGCGTAACCTGCGCGGCAAGTCGGCCCGCATCGTCGAGAAGCAGGATCACCGCACCGCAGTCGGCGAGTAAACGCTCCGCATCGCGAGTGATCAAAAGCGCGGGGATCACCCCGCGCTTTTTTGTTGCGCTTCGTTCGCGCCGGCCGGCTCGGCGCGCGATGCGATGATTGCGGCGGCAATCAGGATTCCGAAGCAGGAGGCGACGGTTCGATACGTCATCCATGTGTGAATCTGCGTGTGGTTGGAGAGGACTTCGAACCACACAAACGGAATCAGGATCGGCGATGACAGGATTGCGAACCGTCCGGGGTTCGGCCACCGCACCGGCAGCAGCAATGTCGGCAGCAAAAGCAGGAAGAGCATTGCCGACCGCGTCTCATGATAGAGATAGTCGAGCACCTTGCGGGTCGGCGCGAGGAAATGATGCTGGACGTAACCGGGAGCATCGCCGTTCAGGCGATAGACGATCACTTCAAAGATGTCGCTCCACGACGCCCCGGCAGCAACGGCGATCGCCCATTTCGAGGCCCATGTCAGGGAATATCCAGCGAACCATGCCACCACAATGGCGAGCGTCTCCGGCGCACGACGCCGGGCTGCGAGCGCAGCAAAGGCGATCAGCATCGGCTGCCATGGCGGATTGACGAGGAAATCGACGTAATTGAACAGGCTGCCAAACACCGCGGCGATCAGGATCAGGTTGCTGTCAGGGTCTCGGGCTTTTCGGGCGGCGACCGCGCTTCCAGCGAAGATGACGATGATGGCAATCGTCTGCGCGGCATGGTTCCAGTTGATCCAGAGGTCGGTGAGAACCACGGTCGGCACGATCAAGGCGAGTGCGGCGTCGGCGCCGACGAGGAACCGCAACTCGAATGCGAACCATGTGAGCGCGGCGATCATCGCCGCCAGCAGCAAATAACGCCCCGGATACATCGGAATCCATGCGGTCAGGGGATCGAGCAGCACCCGGTAACCGTGCCAGTAACGTGGATAGGGGAGCCAGGTGACGCCGGGGTTTTTTGCAATGGTCGCGGGCAGAGAATCGCAAGGCGTGCCTTCGGAAAGCGGTCGCGCGGCCATGATCGCGTTATGCAGGCCGACGCCGCCTGGCTCGAAACCGATCGCAAGCGCGACACAATCGATGGTGTCGTTACCCGGCGCGGGCGGTATCCGCTGCATTCGTTCCCGCCGGACCTCCGGGGGGGCCACATAATCGGTTGCAACGAGAGCCAGCAGATAGAGCGGCTGCAGCGCGAGAACCAGCAGGGCGGCTCCGCACAGCCGTTTGAAATAATCTCTCATGGCGCGCGGACCCTAATGTGCGGCCTGACCGCGATCAACCCCGCAGGGAAATCGGCCGCCGTTGTACGCCCTCGGTTTTGGCAGGGTCGACCCGGCGATTGATTGCCGGCCTACCGAACCCTATGTTAGAAGCCCTCCAAATGGTTCGCGCTCAAACCAGCACGGTCCGCCGGCGCGTCGTCATCGACGATCGCTGCCGCCTGCCCGGCCGCTTCTTCGGACGGTTCGCGACTTCTGCGACCTCGGAACTTACGCGCGCGCTGTGAAGTCGCGCTGACGTTTCCCTTTTGCGGCGATTTGCGCCGAACCGACCTCAAATTCCTGGAGCTTACGCTCATGTCCCAACCGACCACGCTGTACGACAAGATCTGGAACGACCATCTGGTCCACGAAGCCGATGACGGCACCTGCCTGCTCTATATCGACCGCCATCTTGTTCATGAAGTAACTTCGCCACAGGCGTTCGAAGGCCTGCGCGCGACGAAGCGCAAGGTGCATGCGCCCGAGAAGACGCTCGCGGTCGTCGACCACAACATTCCGACCACCGACCGTTCCAAGCCAAATCCCGACCCCGAGAGCATCGAGCAGATGCGGGTGATGGCGGAGAATGCCAAGGAATTCGGCATCGAATATTATAATGAGTTCGACAAGCGCCAGGGCATCGTCCACGTGATCGGTCCCGAGCAGGGCTTTACCCTGCCCGGCACCACCATCGTGTGCGGCGACAGCCACACCTCGACGCATGGCGCGTTCGGCGCGCTCGCGCATGGCATCGGCACCTCAGAGGTCGAGCATGTGCTGGCGACGCAGACGCTGATCCAGAAGAAGGCCAGGAACATGCGCGTGAGCGTCGACGGCAGGTTGCCGGAAGGCGTGACCGGCAAGGACATCATCCTCGCCATCATCGGCGAGATCGGCACCGCGGGCGGCACCGGCTACGTGCTGGAATATGCCGGCGAGGCGATCCGCGCGCTGTCGATGGAAGGCCGCATGACCGTCTGCAACATGTCGATCGAAGGTGGCGCGCGTGCCGGCCTCGTCGCACCGGACCAGAAGGCATTCGACTTCCTGCGCGGCCGGCCGAAATCGCCGAAAGCCGCGGCATGGGACGCGGCGATGCGTTACTGGGAGACGCTGCGGTCCGACGACAACGCGCATTTCGACCACGAAATCCGGCTCGATGCCGCCAAGCTGCCGCCGATCGTGACCTGGGGCACCTCGCCCGAGGATGTGATCTCGGTCACCGGCATGGTGCCCGACCCCGACAAGATCGAGGACGAGGCCAAGCGCCTCTCCAAGCATCGCGCGCTGAAATATATGGGGCTCGTCGCCGGCACCAAGGTCACCGACATCAAGCTCGACCGCGTCTTCATCGGCTCCTGCACCAATGGCCGCATCGAGGATTTGCGCGCCGCCGCCAAGATCGCCGAAGGCAAGACCGTGAGCGGTCATGTCAATGCGATGGTGGTGCCGGGCTCCGGCATCGTGAAGGAGCAGGCGGAGGCCGAAGGTCTCGACAAGATCTTCATCAAGGCCGGCTTCGAATGGCGCGAGCCGGGCTGCTCGATGTGCCTTGCGATGAACCCGGACAAGCTGGCGCCGGAGGAGCGCTGTGCCTCGACCTCGAACCGCAATTTCGAGGGCCGCCAGGGTTTTAAAGGCCGCACGCACCTCGTCTCGCCGGCGATGGCGGCGGCCGCGGCGATTGCCGGGCATTTTGTCGATGTCAGGGAGTGGCGATAGCGAATGATCCGGAAAAGTGTGAAGCGGTTTTCCGAAAAGATCATGCGCAAGCAATAAGCCCTTCGCTCAAGCTCGACAAGCTTTCGCAACGGCTCCTTAACGGACCAGGCGCAGACTCCTTGACTATCGCGAGGAGCCTGCCATGGCCAAGAAATCTGATTTCGTCGATCTGATTTCGGATGCGACGCGCCAGTACTGGCGGCGTCCGGCCAAGCGCGCGGTCATCGAGGCGGCTCCAAAGGAGGAAAAGCGGCTGAGCAACTGGCCACCGGAGCATTTGCAGCAATGGCGGCTGGAGAAGCTGACGCCGTGGAAGATCAAGCTGCATCCCTGGAAGTTCAAAGACTGGCTTTGAACAGGCTTGAAAAGAGAAAGGGCGCCTCGCGGGCGCCCTCTTCGTTTCTGCCACTTACCAATAGCGGTGCCACCGGTGCCAGTGGTGATGCCAGCAGACCCGGCGCGGACCGTAATGGGTCCAGATGATCCGGCAGCGGTGATGATAGTAGGGATAGTAGTACGGGTAATAACCGCCATGGAAGAAGCGGCGATGATGGAAGTGCCCGAAACCACCGTGATGGAAGCCGCCGAAATGCGCGACGCGCGCGCCGTGCCATCCCCTGCCGCCGTGCCAGCCGCCACCACCGAAGTGAGCGCCACCGAAATGACCGCCGCCAACATGGCCACCGCCGCCAACATGGCCGCCGCCACCACCGCCATGGCCGCCGCCACCGCCGCGGACCTGGATCATCAAGTCATCCGTCGCTGACTGCGCCGGCGGCGCAGATCCGGGATTGATGGGCGACATCGCCGTCGCGCGCTCGGTCGGCATAGCCGACAGCGCGAACACCGCAGCCGCTGCAAGGCAAAGGCTGCGGACGAAGCCAGGTGTTGAAATCGAAATGCCCTTCATGCGTTTGTCCTCCTCCGTGAGTGCAGGCAACAGCAAGCGCTCGCGCGAACGCGCGCTTGCTTCATTCCCCATTGCTGACATCCCCACCTTGACGCTAGTGATCGCGACGTGAACGCGGCATGAATGATGCGCGTTGCGTGCGATCATTAAATCGGTTGGCGCAATCGCGCGTGCTGGAATAACCAACAATGCATGGGGTTCGCGCGAACTCGCGCTCACGGGAGCAGCGTCATGATTGTCTATGTGATCGTCCAGTTGAAGATGACGGATCGCGCCGCCTATGACCGCTATCAGGCGCGGTTCTTCGAGGTGTTCAGGAAATTCAACGGGCGATTGCCGTCGGCGGATGAACATCCCGCGGTGATCGAGGGGAAATGGGATCGCGACAAGCTGGTGCTGATGTCGTTTCCCGATGTGGCGGCATACCACGCTTGGGCGGACTCGCCGGCGTATCAGGAGATATCGAGGGATCGCAAAGCCGGCGCGGAAGCCATCGTGCTGCTCGCGCAGGGCTTTACGCAGTGACCGCGAGAGCGCGTCACCACCACTCCCAGCCATAACCCCACAGCGGCGGGATCGGCAGGAACGGCGCCGGTGCATAATAGACCGGACGGCCGTAATACATCGGATAGGGGTAATTGGGGCGCCAGGCGTAGCGCTCCTGCCGATGATATCGGCGCGCGCTGAGATCGCTTGCACCGGCCGCTTGTGGCTTCTTCGCGGCCGCTTGCGCCGCTGCGGGCGCGGCCTGCCCCGAGATGCTCAACATCAGCGTTGCCGCGAACAACGCCGTGCCGATCGATGCTTTCATTGAAACCACCTGCTCCAAACCACCATTCGCGGTGCGAGCCTAGCACCTGATCCCGGCGGCATGAACGGAAAACAAGCCCGCAACGCGGGCCTGTTCCGGTGTCAGTGCGTGAGCAATCACCAATGACGGCGATGATGCCATCCGCGATGCCAGCCATGGTGACGGTGCCATCCGCGATGGCCCCAGTGGTGGTGGTGACCCCAACGCACTTCGGTCGTCACCTGCCGCGTATCATCCTGCACCGCGCTCGCAGCACCCGGATTGATCAGCGACACCGCACCCGCTTGCCGGGCCGGCGCCGCCACCACCAGAACTGCGGCGACAGCGACAAGGCCTAAAACTTTAGTCCCGTTCATCTTCAAACCTCCCTCAGGGAAAATCACGTCTACGCCGTTACGATTTCGAACCGTACCGTCGCGACGCAGATGGAGTTGTAAGATGATCGACGTGAATGCTGACTGAATACCTGCGCCACATAGATGAATGCGGCGCGCGCGCGTCCGTTCCTTGTCTCGGCAAATTTTGGAATGTCAGTCAGCGATGGCTCGAGCGCGCGGATCGTTCGTCCAGACGCAATGCATCTTCGGCACGATCACGGTGCCGCTCGGCCGATATTCCTGCTCGTAATGCGCGTTGCAGACGCGCACGGCGTTCGGTCCGGGATTGTAGTGCGGATAGATCGTGTCGGGATCGTAATTGGGCGTGACGCGAAGGCGGCCTTGCGGCCGGTAAACGCGGCGCGGCGGCGCATCTGATGGAGCGGCCTGCGCAAGCCGGATCATCGGCTGCGTTTGCTCGGCGCTCGCGATCGACAGGCGGCCTGTCGCCAACACCGTCAGAACAATTGCTGCGCCTGCCGCCCCGATCCGTCCCATCACGCTCACCGAACTTGTTTCATGCTAGGGTTCTAACATCCGTCTCCTCCACCTGCCAGCCCCGTCACATTCCGAGAGACGAACTCTCCCGGAACTCGCGCTAAAGAGAACGCCATGTGGACCAGCCTGAAGGCGCCGTCACTCGCCGAAATGGAAGCGATGGCGCACGAGATTTTCGAGCGCCTGCCCGAGCGATTTCGCAAGATGTGCGAGGGCGTGATCCTGCGCATCGACGATTTCCCGACCGAGGAGGTGCTGGACGAGATGCAGGCCGAGAGCGAGTTCGACCTGCTCGGCCTGTTTCAGGGCACCGGCCTGCCCTTCCATAGCACTGCCGACGTCGCGCGCATGCCCAACATGGTCTGGCTCTACCGCCGGCCGATCCTGGATTACTGGGCCGAGCATGACGAGGCGCTGGGCGACATCGTCCGCCACGTCCTGATCCACGAGATCGGGCATCATTTCGGGCTGTCCGACGACGACATGGCCGAAATCGAAGCCGGCGAAAGGTAGTTCTGCGACAAACGGGCCTTTATCGGGCCGCGCATTCGCGATACACAACCGCTCCCGAAGCCAAAGAGCGCGCCTGGGCTTGATCCCCGACATCGTCACCTTCTGGCACGGTCCGCTGGACCTGCTCCGGCAGACCTGCCTGAGGTCGCAGCTCGCGGCCGGACACAAGGTCACCGTCTACAGCTTCGACAGCATTCCGGACCTGCCCGACGGCATCATGCATGCCGACGCCGAAGCGATTCTGCCGCATGCATTCTCCGAGAAGCTGCGTCCGCCCGAGAGCGACGGCTCGTGGCGCGACTGGACCACGCTGCAGTTTTCCGACTTCTTCCGCATCCGGCTGATGGCGCGCAGCGCCGGCCTCTGGCTCGATGCCGACGTGCTGCTGCTCAAGCGCATCGAGCTCGATCCGGTGAAACCGTACTTCGCCTGGGAGCGGCCGCGCCAGCTCGGCAACTCCGTGCTCTATCTGCCGCCGGACGACCCCATCGTCACAGCGTTCGAGGATCTGATGGAGCAGGAGGAACTGACGCCGGAGTGGCTGTCGCTCAAGCACCGCATCACCTTCGCGCTGAAACGCCTGCGCGGCGGCTCGAATCGCGTGTCGGATGTTCGCGTGGCGATCTATGGACCGGCGGCGCTGACTGCGCTTGCCAATCGCGCCGGCTCCGTGCGCGACGCGCTGCCGAAGACATCGTTCTACGCGGTGCATGCCGATGCGAAATATTTTTTTGAGCCGGGTGACTTTTCCGCGCTGATCGCCGACCCCGGCGTCATCGGCTTGCACATCTCGCCGAAGGGCCGCGGCAACTCGGTGCCGATTCCCGGCAGCCTCTATGCCTGGGCCGTGCAGCGCTTCGGGACCTGACCCGATGCCGCGGCGGCGCGATCGTCACCCGCCGGCACCGGGCAAGCGCCCTACTTCTTCGGCGCAAATTGATCGATCAGGTCGTCCTCGGCGGACAACACCTCTGCGGGAAGGGACTTCTCCTGCCCTCCGGCATCGTCGCGCCGGAGACGCTTCCGCGAAAGCCTGAACCAATAGTAGGCCTCGGCAGGGTCGCTGTCTTCCAACCGCTCCGCGAGCTCGTGCATCGCCGAACCGCGTCCACGTTCCGCAGCGTAGCGGAAACAAGACATCGCCTTTTCATTATCCGCAGCGGCGCCGATGCCGAACGCATAGGCGCGACCCAGGAGTTCGCTGGCATCGATGTTGGTCGTGGTGGCCTGCAGGACTTCGACGGCCTTCGCCGGGTCCCGGGGAACGCCGAGGCCGTAGAAGTACAGCTTGGCCAATTCGTATCGCGCTTCGGGCAGCGCATAGCCCTTCTGCAGATAGATCGCGCCCTTGTCATAATCCTGCGGACCGCCGAGCCCCGTCACCAGCAGCCTGCCATAGTGATAATTCACCACGGGATCGTCGGTCGGCAGCAACCTTTTGAGATGCCAGCGCACGGCGTCCCATGCCTGGGCCAGCATCAGCGGCGTCATGTCCTCGACGGTCAGCGGGATGCCCGGCCGTTTTGTTCGAAGCGAGATGCTGCTGATCTCGATCTTGCCCGCGGGCGGACGCGCCGCATTGGTGCCGACAATTGCCAGATGCAATGTTCCTGCGGTGCCCTTGACGACCTTCGACAGCGGGTATTCGACGTAGCGCCCGCCATAGTCCCCGAGCTGCATCCGGTTCGTGCCGCCATAGGTCCAGCGCGACGGATCGGTGTCGATCTTCACCGTCACGGTCGACCATTTCTCGCTCAGGCTCCTGGCAAGGTCGCAGCAGGTCAGCGCCCAATTGGTCTCCTGCCATTCATAGTCCGGGTCGGTATCCTGTTTGGGAAGTTGACGGGTCACCCACCAGACGATCCGCGCGCCCTTGAGGTCGAGATCCCGCGCGCGAAAACGGATGCTGACCTCGGCCTGATCGAGGTCGACGAATCCCGGACCTCCGGCGCCGGTCGTTGGCAAGTGCGCCAGGAGCCACAACGGACCGATGCCGTCGAGGTGATTGACATCGAGCTTGCCCGGCAACGTCATGCGGACACCGTTGGCGGTCTTCTCCGTCGGCATCCACGAAATCCACGGCCCGAGGCCGTTCTTCATGTCGTAGGTGTAGGTGGTGTCGGCGCGGGCCGGACCTGACAGACAGGCCAGCAGCAGCAAAAGGACAAGTCGTTTCATCGTCGAGTGTTTTTTGTTTCGTTTCGATGCGCGCGTGCCCTCCGCCTGGGCGCTGTCCAGCCATCGTCGGCGAATCGGCGATTGTCAATTCAACACTCGGCGAACCTTGCTGGGTTGTGCGCGGCGAAAATGCGCGCGCCGGCTACCTCGCCATTGCCGCGATCGCATCCGCAATCGCGATGGTGCGCTTGGCCATTTCCATGTGCAGCCGCTCCACCATGCGGCCGTCGAGCTGGATCGCGCCGCGCGCTGCGTTCTCCGGCAACTTGAACGCCGCGATGATCTTGCGCGCCTCGGCGACTTCTTCGTCGGGCGGCGTGAAGATCGCGTTGCAAGGTTCGATGTGGCTCGGATGGATCAACGTCTTGCCGTCGAAGCCGAGGTCACGGCCCTGCGCGCATTCGGCGGCAAAGCCGTCGAGATTGCCGATATCGCCATAGGGCCCGTCGAGCATTTCGAGGTCGTGTGCATGCGCCGCCAGCACGCAATGCGTGATCATCGGAATCATGGGTGCGCGCCCCGGCATCATCCTGATCCGCGTTTCCCGCGCGACGTCGTTCGGTCCGAACGCGAAGCCGGCAAGCCGCGTCCTGGGATCGCGCGATGCGGCCGCGAGCTTGTCGGCATCGAGCACCGCGCGCGCCGTTTCGATCATGGCCCAGACCTTCAACGAGGCCGGCGCGCCGAGCTCGCTCAACCGCGCACCGATCTTGTGGAGGTCCTCTACCGTCGAAATCTTCGGCACCAGGATTCCGTCGGGCTCGACCGCGCCCGCCATCGCCGAATCGTCCGACCACCAGGAGGTATCGAGGCTGTTGGTGCGGATCAATATCTCGCGCTTGCCGAACCCCTTGGCCTGCACGGCCTGCGCGATTTGTTCGCGCGCTTTCGACTTGGCGTCGGGCGCAACGGAATCTTCGAGGTCAAGGATGAGGCAGTCTGCCGCGAGATTGCGCGCCTTTTCCAGCGCTCGTGCATTCGATCCGGGCATGAAGAGCAGACTGCGGCGCGGGCGGATCATGGGCGGTTCCTCACACTTCTCCGATCAGGCGATATCATTTCAATTGATCGTTCGGAAGCCTTGTCGGCGCGGCCACCATGTGATTTAGCGAGAGTCATGGACCCGTTCCCCACCGCATTGCTGGACGGCTATCGCACCTTTCGGGCGCAACGATTGCCGACCGAACAGTCGCGCTATCGCGACCTGTCGGTGCGCGGACAAGCGCCGGAAACCATGGTGATCGGCTGCTGCGACTCCCGCGTCTCGCCGGAGGTGATCTTCGACGCCGGCCCCGGCGAATTGTTCGTGATGCGCAACATCGCCAACCTGGTCCCGACCTATCAGCCCGACAGCGCGGCGCATGGCGTCTCGGCGGCGCTGGAATTTGCGGTCAGTGTGCTGAAGGTCAAACACATCGTGGTCCTCGGCCACGCCCAATGCGGCGGCATCCGCGCCTTCATCGACAAGGCGGCGCCGCTCTCTCCCGGCGACTTCATCGGCAAGTGGATGGCAATGTTCATCAAACCCGGCGAGGTGGTCGAGCAGCGCGAGCATGAGTCGATGCAGCAATTCGTCACGCGCATCGAGAAGGCCGCGGTGTTCCGAAGCCTCGAGAACCTGATGACGTTTCCCTTCGTCCGCAATCGGGTCCAAAGCGGCGAGCTGCAGCTGCACGGCGCCTATTTCGGCGTCGCCGAGGGCTCGCTATTCGTGCTCGATCGGGTGGCGAAGGAGTTTCGCAGCGTCGTGACGGGCGCGGTCGCCTAGCTAGCCCTCCTTGTCCGCCGTCCAGCGATCGGAAATCGCGAGCAGCAGGGTCGAGATCACGAACACCAGAAGGACCGCGACCATCCAGGTCATCTTGGTGGCATCGAACGACGAGTCGATGGTGAGGAACGCCTCCAGCACATGGATCGCCGAGATCGCGACGATGGAGGCGAGCAGCTTCTGCTTCAGCCCCGCGAAATCGATCCTGGTCATCCAGATCGGCCAGTTGCGCTGGCCGCCGGTCTCGATGCGAGAGACGAAATTCTCGTAGCCGGAGAACACCACGATCAAAATCAGGTTGCCGACCAGCGTCACGTCGATCAGCGACAGCGCATCGAGGATGGTCTCGCTCGATTTGGCGCCGGGTGCGTGCAGAATGAACTCCCACAGCGAGCGCAGGAACTTGAGAAACAGCACCGCGAGCGCGACGACGAGACCGAGATAGAACGGCGCCATCAGCCAGCGGCTGTTGAGCACGACGGCTTCGATGCCGCGGCCAATCCCCCTCAGCACGGGATTGACGCGCGACGCGGGAGCCGGCTGCTCGGACATCGCTCTCCCCCGGCTCCGCTATCCGCCTTACGCCGCCTTCTTCTTGGCGCTGAGCAGCTTGCGGTTGATCAGCACTTCCGCGATCTGCACCGCGTTCAGCGCCGCGCCCTTGCGCAGATTGTCGGAGACGCACCACAGCACCAGGCCGTTGTCCACCGTGGGGTCGGTGCGGATGCGGCTGATATAGGTCGCGTCCTCGCCCGCCGCCTCATAGGGCGTGACGTAACCGCCCGGCTCATGCTTGTCGATCACGAGGCAACCCGGCGCGTTGCGCAGGATATCGCGCGCCTCGTCGACCGAAATCGGATTTTCGAATTCGATGGTGACGGCCTCGGAATGGCCGACGAACACCGGCACGCGCACGCACGTCGCGGTCAGCTTGATTTTGGGATCAAGAATCTTCTTGGTCTCCATCATCATCTTCCATTCTTCCTTGGTGTAGCCGTCCTCCATAAACACATCGATTTCGGGGATGACGTTGAAGGCGATGCGCTTGGGGAATTTCTTGGTGACGAGGTCGTCGTTGGTGTAGACGGCCTTGGTCTGCTGGAACAATTCGTCCATCGCATCCTTGCCGGCGCCCGACACTGACTGATAGGTCGAGACCACGACGCGTCTGATGGTTGCCGCATCGTGCAGCGGCTTCAGTGCGACCACGAGCTGCGCGGTCGAGCAGTTCGGATTGGCGATGATGTTCTTCTTCGTAAAGCCCACGACTGCGTCGGCATTCACCTCGGGCACGATCAGCGGCACGTCCGGATCCATGCGAAAGGCCGACGAATTGTCGATCACGACCGCGCCGGCGGCGCCGATCTTCGGCGACCATTCCTTCGACACCCCGCCGCCCGCCGACATCAGGCAGATGTCGACGTCGGAGAAATCGTAATGCTCCAGCGCTTTGACCTTGAGAGTACGGTCGCCATAGGACACTTCGACGCCCATGCTGCGGCGCGAGGCAAGTGCCACGACTTCGTCGGCGGGGAATTTGCGCTCGTCCAGAATGTTGAGCATTTCGCGCCCGACATTGCCGGTCGCGCCGACCACTGCGACTTTGTAACCCATCGTTCACTCTCCGAAGAAAAATGCTTCTCGCTCGCTGGAAGCGGAAAGGGAAGCGGCAGCGCTTCTATGCGAGAAACGCGGTCAACACAACGTTACCATGGCGCGGCGGCGTTTCATGCAGTCCTTTCCGGGCATTTCCGCCCGCTCGCTTTTTGCGGCCAGAATTCACGCTAGTGCCCACTTTCCGAAGTTCGTGATCCATCGCCGCAAACACGTTCATGAACTTCGGAAAGTTATGGGCACTAGCAAACCCATGATTCTAGTGTCGCTTTTCGGTCTGAAGTCCCTGAGACGAACTCGCGGCGAGCGGTGCAGGGACTTCAGACCGGCGGCACTAGCACTAACAAGCCTCACCGACGAGGTCTGCGCCACCTTTGCGCGCCTGTTCGCCTATCTGGGAACGCTGGCGCTGCTCAGCATCCTTGGCCTCCATGGCTGGGATCAGTTGCAGGACGTTTTGGCCGATGAGCCGACGTCCAGGCCGGGCTGGAGCGTGGCCGACCGGTCCTATCCGGCGTTCGCCGTTAGCAGTGCGGATTCACACGAAAAATTAGCTTCTTACACCATCCTTCGGCATCCCCTCGGCGGCCGGAAGGATGTCCTGCGCTGGGCCGGGCCAGTCGACAAGCCGGTGGCCGAGCTCGAAATCTATCGTCCGGGCGGCGAATTCGATCCGGCGACAGGTGCCGGCCTCGCGGCGCGGATGGGCGGAACTTTGGGCCTCGAGCCATCAGGCGTGCTCGACAGCAAGTTCGGAGCTGTCTCACTGCTCCGCCAAGCAGGCGTCGCAGACGCTAATTCCTGCCTCGCCTTCTTCAAGCGCATCGACGATCCCGCCCTGCAATTGTCGGGGTTTTCCTGCCAGGGCGACGGCCTGCCGGCGCGCCGCGCGGCGCTCGGCTGCATGCTGGATCGCCTGACCCTGCTGACATCGGGCAATGATCCGAAGCTTGCCGAGCTGTTCGCCCATGCCGAGCTCAAACGCGGTGATTGTGCTCCCGCGAGCCTGACGGCGGACTGGATGACCTCGGCCGAAAACCCGCAGCTGCGGGGGGCGTTCTGACCCGCCAACACTCTGGTTTCCATGCAACTTTTTTGTCGCAGCCGGCATTTATCTCATCCAGTGTGGCCGGATTGACCTTGTAGCGCCACATCGGCGGCAGATAGTCTGCCGGCCAAATCGGGTTTGGCGCCGTCAGCGCCGCAAGTAGAGGGTGCAATGACCCAAGGATCTTCGTTCCGTGTCGCGCTGGCGCTCGCAGGCGCTATGTTTGCCGCGAGCCTGGCCACGCCGGCCGCCGCGCAATCCGGGCCGGCGCTGGATAACCGTGGCCGGCCCTATTACGGGCCCAGCGGACCGAACGTGCAGTACCAGCAGGGCCGCACCCGCATCTACGTGAGCAAGCGCTCATGGCTCGATGGCGGCACCGAGGTGCTGCCCGGCGAGCGCAAGTTCACCGATTATGCGATTCCGCCGACGCAGTCGTTCGGTATGCAGAACCGCAACCGTCCGCTGGAGCGCCAGCCGCTCAATCCGGCCTCGGATCTCGGCGGCGAGCCGACGCGCTTCCCGCTGTATTGAACGACGCGACAGATTGAAGTTACGCGATGGCCGGGCTCCTCCCGGCCATTTGCGTCTTTGTGGATTCGATTTTCAAACAGCAAATTCCGCCGTCGTCCCCGCCTAGTGCGCAATTGCGCACGGGAGCGGTGACCCATAGCCACAGGCCGGCGTCGTTGCGACGCGCCGTCGCCCTAGCCTTCATCAAAGCAGCGTTTACTTCGCGTATTTGCCCGTCAGCTGTGGGGTGATGTCCGGGTAGGAACCGGCGGTCTTCTCCTTGGCCTCTTCGTGCATCTGGAGGCGGGTCTTGCGCGCCCAGCTGCGCTTCAGGTTGTCCTTCACAGCGAATTTCAACCGGCCGAGACCTTCGGTTTCCTGCTCGATCGTGTCGCCGTCCATGAACGGGTTGAGACCCCGGTGATTGGTGCCTGTGGCGACGATGTCGCCGGGGTGCAGCGTGTGGATGCTCGACAGCCAGGCGATGCACCTGGCGATCTTGTGGCCCATGTCGTCGGTGTTGAAGTTCTGCATCAGCACGCCGTTGTTCCACTGCCTGATTTGCAGCTTCTGCGGGTCCTTGATCTCGTCTGATGTGACGAGATACGGGCCGATCGGCGCGAACGTGTCCCGGCTCTTCATCTGGAAGAACACGTTGCCCTGCGGCGGCAAGCCGCGCGCCGAACCGTCGATGAAGTTCATGTAGCCGAAGACATAGTTCATCGCATCAGGCTCGCTGACATGGCTGCACTTCTTGCCGATGACGACGGCGATCTCGGCTTCGCCCTCGAAGATCGTGGCCGGCACGTCCGGCAGCACCATCGTGTCGCCGTGTCCGATGATCGCGCTCGGCGATTTGTGGAAGGCGTTGATCGGCGCCGGCGCGCTGCGCGTGCCGTCTTCCATGTAGTTGACCGCCATGCAGTCGATCGTGCGCGGGCCCGGCACCGGCGGACGGATGCGGACGTTCGATACCGGCATCCCTGCGCCGCGCGCCACCGCCGCCTCGAGCCGCGGCTTGTAGCTGTCCCAATGCTCGATCAGCCCGTTCATCAAATCGCCCGGGCCGATATGCGGGATGTCCTTGACCTCGGCACTGACATCGACCACGGCGTCGCCCTTCAGCACGCCGAGCTTGAAATCATCGAAATGGAGTAACTTCATCGTGTGCTCCTCGCTTCAACCGTGCAGTTTCTGCATCTCGCCCAGAATTGCTTCGCCCATCTCCGTGGTCGAGGCGGCCTTCGTGCCCTCCGACTTGATGTCGGCGGTGCGCAGGCCGCTCGCGAGCACTGCGGCGATGGCCGCATCGAGCTTGTCGGCAAGCGCACCCATGTCGAAGGAGTAGCGCAGCGCCATGCCGAAGGAGGCCAGCATCGCGATCGGATTGGCGAGGCCCTTGCCGGCAATGTCGGGCGCGGAGCCGTGCACCGGCTCGTACAGCGCGCGGCGCTTCTTGGTTTTGGCGTCGACCTCGCCCAGCGAGGCCGACGGCAGCATGCCGAGCGAGCCGGTCAGCATCGCGGCGATGTCGGACAGCATGTCGCCGAACAGGTTGTCGGTGACGATGACGTCGAACTGCTTTGGCGATTTCACCAGATTCATGCCGCCGGAATCGGCGAGCTGATGCTCCAGCGTGACATCCTTGTACTCTCGCGCGTGCAGCTCCGTCATCACCTCGTTCCACAGCACGCCCGACTTCATGACGTTGCGTTTCTCCATCGAGGTCACCTTGTTGCGGCGCTTGCGCGCGAGATCGAAGGCGACGCGTCCGATGCGCTCGATCTCGTAGGTATCGTAGACCTGGGTGTCGACCGCGCGCTTCTGGCCGTTGCCGAGATCGGTGATGGTCTTCGGCTCGCCGAAATAGACGCCGCCGGTGAGCTCGCGCACGATCATGATGTCGAGGCCCTCGACCGCCTCGCGCTTCAGGCTCGAAGCGTCGGCCAGCGCCGGATAGCACACCGCGGGACGCAGATTGCCGAACAGGCCGAGCTCCTTGCGCAGGCGCAAGAGACCGGCCTCGGGCCGGGCGTCATAGGGCACGCTGTCCCACTTGGGACCGCCGACCGAACCGAAGATGATGGCGTCCGCAGCCTTCGCCTTCGCCATGGTGTCGTCGGTGATCGAGACCTTGTGCGCGTCGTAAGCGGATCCGCCGACCAGCCCCTGCTCGGTCTCGAAGCTCGCGATGCCCTTCGCATTGAGCCAGTCGATCAGGCGCTTCACCTCCGCCATCACTTCGGGGCCGATACCATCGCCGGGGAGAAGCAGGAGCTTGTGGGTCGCCATGGGTGTTTCCTCAAGAGTTTTCGCGCGGAGTGCTAATGCGGCCCGCAGGGATTGGCAAGCAGCAACACCGGAATAGCGCCTGTCCGAGCGTCGAAGCACACCCGTAGCTTGCAAAACGCGCGGCACCATGAGAGTGGTGGTTAGCCGTGATGGGACTTATGGTTCTTTGATTGGCAGGGGCCGTTTTCATGCAGAAGCAGAAGGCTCGAATAGCGGCTCTCCTTGCAATCGTGTTTGTCCTGCCGGCTGCCGCGAAGGGTGGGCTTCGCATCAAAATCGGCTCCAACGCATCCAGCTTTCACATGCCCCAGAATTTCATGGGCCGTGAGATCATGGTTGAGCTGCCCACGAATGAGCACACCGTGTTCGCGGTCGAGGACCTGATAGGAGCAGCTGGCGCCAAAAACGATATTCTCGTAGGCGGGACCAAGGCGCAAATTTCGAATGCGTACGCGGTGATCATCGGCTCCGGAACCAACGCTCGCCGAATGATTGTATTTGATGAGGGTTGGTTTGCCCGAGTTTCCGCTGCCAACGCGGACTATCACGTCATCCTTTCGCATGAGGTCGGCCACCACATCTGCAAGCACACCTTACCTGCGTACTATCAAAACCCGTGGGACAAGGAATTGGAAGCAGATCGCGCGGGAGCGGCTTTGCTTCGGCGGCTTTTCGATAACGGCTCAGGTCCGATCGACTACGCCACGCTCGTGAGAACCGTCGCCACCGTCAACGGCGGTCCTGGCAGTTCGACCCATCCCCCCGGCAACATGCGGGTACAAGCGGCAATCGACGGCTGGAATTCCGGATCGCCCTGCCTGACCCAAGCTTACGAGCCGTTGAATCCTCCTCCGCCATACGAACCTACGATGGTCCAACGCATCATCGATCGCTACGGCGCAGCGTCGGATTGGTGCTATTTCGGAGCGACACTCAATCAATTGGGTGCATGCGGGCCGAGCAACCCTCGCGTTCACATGCAAATCCGGAATGGAACGCTTCAACTTACGCTTAGCCAACCAAATAGCGTTCCAGTTGCCGGCGCTTTTCCGCCGGATTATCGGCGTATCGCACTGGGGACTGTGCTGTATGAAGCAGGCTCAGACAAAAGCGAGGTCAAAGGCACGTTCTGGCACCACATCGCCGGCTGCCAAGCGGTGAGTTACGAACTGAAAGGCAACTTCGTCGAGAACAACGGGCTTTTCCTGACCGGAGAAATTCCCAAGATGGATGGCTGTACAAAGATCGGGGCCTATTCACCGACATTGCATTTCTTCAAAAACCTCGAAGACATCATCCCGCTGCGGTGAAGACAGCCCCATACAGGCTAACGCATCGCCATTGCATGACCTGCAAGACACCTTTGCCATGGACCTGGTTGCTCAGGCACGGGCCGATCTCCATAACAGGTGCCTGCTGGAGCAAAGAGTGCGAGCCCCCGATCCTCCCCAGACCACCAAGCATCCCGCGCGGCTCATCCTGATCCTGTCGCTGGCGCCGACCATCGGGCTCGGCATCGGCCGCTTCGCCTATGCACTGGTGCTGCCCGACATGCGCGAGCAGCTCACGTGGTCCTATTCGGCGGCCGGCTTCATGAACACCATCAACGCAATCGGCTATCTCGTCGGCGCCCTGATCGCGGCGCAACTGATCAAGCGCTTCGGCCTGATCCGCAGCGTACGCTGGAGCACGATCGCTTGCGTCGCCTCCCTCGCGCTCTGCGCCATCACAGGCAATTTCCTGGCGTTGAGTTTTGCGCGGCTGCTGTCGGGTTTCGCCGCAGCTTTCGGCTTTGTTGGCGGCGGCGCACTCGCCGCGACGATCGCACAGTCGCGACCGGCGCGGGCGAACTTCCTGCTGAGCCTGTTCTACGCCGGACCCGGCATCGGCATTCTTGCTTCTGGGCTGATTGCGCCCTTTACGCTGCAGGCGTTCGGCCCGGGCTCATGGTGGATCGTGTGGTGGGCGCTGACCTTGCTCTCGCTCGTCATGATCGTGCCGCTCTTGCTCGCGCCGCTCGGCGGCAACGCGCTGATCGACCAAGGGCCGCGCATCCGCTTTTCGGTGCGGCCGGTACTGATCTATCTCACCGCCTACTTCCTGTTTGGGGCGGGCTACATCGCCTACATGACCTTCATGATCGCCTATGTCCGCGACGGCGGCGGCGGGGCGGCGGCGCAGGCAATTTTCTGGAGCCTGATCGGCGTCAGCGCCTTCGCCACGCCGTGGGTGTGGCGGCGCGTGCTGGCGCTCGACCGTGGCGGGCTCGCCATGACCATCATCCTCGGCACCAACGCGCTTGGCGCGGCGTTGCCGATCCTCGGCCATGCGCCAATCTTGCTCGCGGTCTCGGCGCTGGTGTTCGGCGTCGCCTTCTTCGCGGTGGTGGGATCGACCACGGCGTTCGTGCGGCTGAACTATCCGCCGTCGGAATGGCCGGCGGGAATCGCGGCGATGACCATTGCGTTCGGGATTGGCCAGACGCTCGGTCCGATCGCGGTCGGCGCGGTCACCGACTGGCTCGGCAATCTCTCCTATGCGCTGAACGTGTCCGCAGCGCTGCTGGTACTCGGCGCGGTGCTTGCGGCGTTCCAGGGGAAGTTGCGTTCGACGTAAACCTCTTTCGTCATGGCCGGGTCAAGCCCGGCCGTGACGTCACCGCTGGATGCGGCGCACGCGGCGCTGGCTCTGCTCCTTCTCCGACGCATCCTGCTGTGCCTGCAGGCGCGTCACGAAAATATTCGCCGCGCGCAAAATGTGCTCGCGGCTGAGCGCCTCGGCCTGCGCGCCCTTGCCGGCAATGATCGCGTCGAGGATCGCGACGTGCTCTTCGAGGATCACTTCGGGCATCTGTTCGTCGTCGCGCAGCACCTCGCCCATCACCCGGCGCAGATATGGCCAATGCGGCGCCGTGGTCTCACCGATCAGCGGATTGCCTGACAGCTCGTTGATGAAAGCGTGGAAGCGCATGTCGGCTTCGATCTGTGCGCTGAGCGATCCGCTGGCGACCGCGTCCCGCCCCGCATCGATATAGATCTGGCCTTCTTCCTTCGCGCGCGCCGGGCCGCGCTCGGCGGCGAGCCGGGCCGCCAGCCCATCCAGCATCGCCCGCACTTCATACAGGTTGCGAACGAAATCGACGTCCAGCGGCGAGACGATCAGGCCCCTTCCGGGGGCTTCGCGGACCAGTCCGCGGTCCCGCAGCAGCAGCAAAGCCTGCTGCACCGGCTGCCGGGAGACCCCATAGGCGCGCGCCAGTTCGTCCTGGATCAACCGCGCGTTGGCCGGCAGGTCGCCGTCGACAATCTCGGAAACGATAGCGTTTACAACCTGTTCCACCAGGGTTGGTTGGGTCTGGAGCTGGGCCATGCATTCTCCGAAGGGTTCGTCTGCGCATTTTCTAGCACCGCAGTGCGGAAAAAGCCATTGCTTTGTATTCGAATTCAGTATATGTATTCCGAATACGAATACAAGTCCGCGCCAGTACGGAACTTCACAGGGAGGACTGAAGATGCTCGTTAGCCGCCGCTCGCTTTTGAAATCCGCTGCCTTCGGCACCGTCGCCGCGGGAATGCTGCTGAAGGCCCCGGCCGTGCTGGCCCAGGCCCCGGTCAAGCTGAAATTCGGCAACGACCTGCCGGCGACCCACACGGTCAACATCCGGCTGAAGGAAGCGCTCGAAGCGATCGCTGCCGAAACCAAGGGCGCGCTCGAGATCAACCTGTTCCCCAACAACCAGCTCGGCAGCGACACCGACATGATGACGCAGCTGCGCTCCGGCGCGCTCGAACTCGCCACCATGCCAAGCACGGTGCTCTCCACCCTGATCCCCTCCGCGTCGCTCACCGGCGTCGGCTTCGCCTTCACCAGCTATGACAAGGTGTGGGCGGCGATGGACGGCGAAGTCGGCAAGTACATCCGCGGCAACATCGAGAAGGTCGGCCTCGTACCGTTCGATGCCATGTGGGACAACGGTTTCCGCCAGATCACCTCCTCGACGCATCCGATCAACACGCCGGACGATCTGAAGAACTTCAAGATCCGCGTGCCGGTGGTGCCGCTCTGGGTCGCGCTGTTCTCGGCGTTCGGCGCCGCGCCCGTCAGCATTCCACTGAATGAGGCGTACTCCGCGCTGCAAACCAAGATCGCCGACGGCCAGGAAAATCCGCTGGCGCTGATCGAGTCCGCCAAGTTCTACGAAGTGCAAAAATACCTCTCGCTCACCAACCATTCCTGGGACGGTTTTTGGGGGATCGCGAGCGCGCGGGTCTGGAAGACGGTGCCGAAGGAGCTGCAGGAAGTGATGCAGAAGCACCTCAACTCCGCCGCCAAAAAACAGCGCGATGACATCGTCGCGGCCAATGCCGAGTATCGCAAGAACCTGGAATCGAAGGGCCTCGCCTTCAACGAGACCAAGGCTGACGTCTTCCAGTCGGCACTCGCCAAGACCTCGTTCTACAAGGACGCCAAGGCCAAGTTCGGCGACGAAGCCTGGGCGCTGCTGCAGAAATACGCCGGCAACATCGGTTGATCGTCATGCAGATCGTGGAGGAAACCGGCGTGACCGCGCCCCGGATGACCGGGGTGGCGGGCGTCCTGCACAAAGCCGAACAATGGCTTGGCAATTCAGTCGCGGCGGTGGCCGCGCTGCTCGTGATCGCGGAAGTCGTCGTGCTGTTCTCCGGCGTTTCCGCGCGCTATTTGTTCCAGCGGCCGCTGATCTGGTCGGATGAGCTCGCCGGCATCCTGTTCCTGTGGCTCGCCATGTTCGGCGCGGTCGTTGCGTTCCAGCGCAACGAGCACATGCGGATGACGGCCTTCGTCGGCAAGGTCGAGCCGCGCCTGCGCGCTTTCTTCGACGTCCTGGCCATCGCGGCACCGCTTGCCTTCCTGGTGCTGGTGCTGGACCCCGCTTACGAGTTCGCCTCCGACGAGGCCGTGGTCTCGACGCCGGCGCTCGACATCTCCAATCTGTGGCGCGCCGCGGCGCTCCCGATCGGTCTCGGCCTGATGCTCGTGATCGCGCTGCTGCGCCTGCTGTCGTCAGGCAACTGGCGGCTGATCGCGAGTGCGGTCGGCGTCGTCGCCGTGGTCGGCGCGGCGTTTTATGCGCTGAGCCCCGTGCTGATTCCGCTCGGCAACCTCAACCTGCTAATCTTCTTCGTTGGTCTGGTCGCCGTGATGGTGTTCGCCGCGGTGCCGATCGCGTTTGCTTTCGGACTGGCGACGTTTGCCTACATCACGCTGACCACGAGCACGCCGGCCACCGTCGTGATCGGCCGCATGGACGAGGGCATGAGCCATCTCATCCTCTTGTCGGTGCCGCTGTTCGTCTTCCTCGGCCTCCTGATCGAGATGACCGGCATGGCGCGCGCCATGGTCAACTTCCTGGCCAGCCTGCTCGGCCATGTCCGCGGCGGCCTGCAATATGTGCTGGTCGCGGCGATGTACCTGGTCTCGGGCATCTCGGGCGCGAAAGCCGCCGACATGGCCGCGGTTGCTCCCGTGCTGTTCCCCGAAATGATCAAGCGCGGCGCCAAGCCGGGCGATCTCGTCGCTCTGTTGTCGGCGACCGGCGCGCAGACCGAAACCATTCCGCCGAGCCTCGTGCTGATCACCATCGGCTCGGTGACGGGCGTGTCGATCGCGGCGCTCTTCACCGGCGGCCTTCTGCCGGGTCTCGTGCTCGCGGTGATGCTGTGCCTCGTGGTCTGGCAGCGCTACAAGAAGGAAGACCTTTCGCATGTGATCCCAGCGACGTGGGGCGAAGTCGGCAAGGCGTTCGTGATCGCGCTCCCCGCGGTTGCCCTGCCCTTCGTGATCCGCGCGGCCGTGGTCGGCGGTGTTGCCACCGCCACCGAAGTCTCCACCATCGGCATTGTCTATTCGGCGCTCGCGGGTCTTCTGATCTACCGCAAGTTCGAGTGGAAGCGGCTCTATCCGATGCTGACTGAAACCGCGGCGCTATCAGGCGCGATCCTGCTGATCATCGGCGCCGCCACCGGCATGGCCTGGGCGCTGACCCAGTCCGGCTTCTCGACCGCGCTCGCCAAGTTCATGACGGGACTGCCCGGCGGCGTGCCTGTGTTCCTCGCGGTGACCATTGTTGCCTTCATCGTGCTCGGCAGCGTGCTCGAGGGTATCCCCGCGATCGTGCTGTTCGGACCGTTGCTGTTCCCGATTGCGAAAGCGGTCGGCGTGCATGAGGTGCACTACGCGATGGTGGTGATCCTCGCCATGGGCATCGGCTTGTTCGCTCCGCCCTTCGGCGTTGGTTACTACGCCGCCTGCGCCATCAGCCGCATCCATCCCGACGAAGGCATCAAGCCGATGCTCGGCTACGTGCTCGCGCTGTTGATCGGCACCATCGTGATCGCGGCCGTGCCGTGGTTCTCGATCGGCCTGCTGCACTAACCCCTTGTGATCTTGAGTTCGAGGATTGGACCATGAAGGACCTCTTGAATTTTGGTGAAATGCTGTCGGTGCATGCGCGCCTTGCGCCCAACCGGCTCGGCACCCGCGATCTCGACCGTTCGATGACGTTCGGTCAGTGGAACGAGCGCTCCTGCCGGCTCGCCAACGCCCTGCTCGGCCTTGGCCTTGCCAAGGGCGATCGCGTCGCGATCCTGGCGTACAACTGCGTCGAATGGAGCGAGATCTTTGCGGCGACCGCCAAGGCGGGACTGGTCGCGTTGCCGATCAACTTCCGTCTGGTCGGCAAGGAAGTCGAGTTCATCATCAACAATGCGGAAGCTGCCGCCGTCATCGTGCAGGACGAACTCGCCGGCGTGGTCGAAGACATCCGCGGATCGCTGCCGATCAAGGCGGACCGCTTCATCCACTTCGGCTCCAACAAGTGTCCCGCAGGCTATCGCGACTACGAGACCTTCCTCGCGGCAGGTGCGGCCCGCGAGACCGGGCAGCCCGTCGCGCTGTCCGATCCCTGGACGCTGATGTACACCTCGGGCACCACAGGAAATCCCAAAGGCGTGGTGCGCAGCCATCGCAGCGCCGTGCTGCTGTCGATGGTGACCGAGATCGAGCTCGGTCTGCATCGCAATGACGGCGCGCTCTTGGTCATGCCGATGTGCCATGCCAACTCGCTGAACTTCTTCGGCGCGTTCGGCTATTGCGGCGGCGTCAACTCGATCTACTCGCGCAAGAGTTTCGATCCCGAACATGCGGTGAGGACATTGGCAGAAGGCGGCTCGACCTTCACCTCGCTGGTGCCCACCCATTACATCATGATGCTCGGCCTGCCGCAGGCGGTGCGAGCCAAGTACAATTTCGACGCCGTCACCAAGCTGATGATCTCCTCCGCACCGGCGCGGCCCGAGACCAAGCGCGAGGTGATGGAGATGTTTCCCAACTCCGGCCTGTTCGAGCTCTATGGCGCGACGGAGACCGGTTGGGTCACCATGCTGCATCCGCACGAGCAATTCACCAAGCTCGGCTCGGTGGGCCGCGAATGCGTCGGCGCTGCACCGATCAGGATTCTGGATGAGCGTGGCAATGAAGTGCCGGACGGAGAATCCGGCGAGCTCTATTCCTGCAACGCGCACACCTTCGACAGCTACTGGCGCCTGCCGGAGAAGACCCGAGAAGCATTCCGCGGCGATTACTGCTCGGTCGGCGACATGGCCCGCCGAGACGCCGAGGGCTACATCCATCTCGCCGACCGCAAGAGCAACATGATCATTTCCGGCGGCGAGAATATCTATCCGTCCGAAGTCGAGGCGCTGGTCGGCGCGCATCCGCTGGTCAAGGACGTCGCCGTGATCGGCCTGCCCGACGACAAATGGGGCGAGAGCGTTCATGCCGTGATCGTGCTGCATGACGGCGCGAGCTGTCAGGAGAGCGAGCTGATGGCGTGGTCGAAGGAACGCATGGCTGGCTTCAAGCGTCCGCGCTCCTACAAGTTCATCACTGAAGCCGAGATGCCGCGCAACGCCACCGGCAAGGTGCTGCATCGCGAGCTGAAGAAGCGCTTCACCAATTGAATCCCTGGCACGCCGAACGCCTGGACACCGCATCGCCATGCAGGCCGTACTGAACTCCGCGCTGCCGATCTTCGCGCTGATCCTGACCGGGTTCATCTGCGGCTATTTCGGCGTGTTCGATCGCACGGCGACCGACAACATCAACCGCTTCGCCGTCTATCTGGCGTTGCCGTCGTTGATGTTCGTCGCGATGTCGAAGATCACGCCGGAGCAAGTGCAGCAGTTCGGCTTCGTCGGCGCGTTCTGCGGCGGCTTCGCAGCGAGCTTCGCAGTCGCATTCCTGATCAGCCGGTTGCGCGGCCGCCGCGTCGCCAATGCCAGCATTGAAGGCCTCGACGCCGGCTACAGTAATGTCGGCTTCATGGGCATTCCGATGTGCCTCCTGGTGTTCGGACCCGAGAGCGCGCCGGCTTCCATCATCGCCACCCTGTTCACCGCCTGCGTGCTGTTCCTGTTCGCGATCATGGTGGTCGAGATCGATTTGCAGAAAGGCGGCAACTTCTGGGCGACCTGCGGCAAGGTGAGCTGGGCGTTGGTGCGTAGTCCGCTCCTGATCGCGCCGGTCGCCGGTCTGGCCGTCGGTCTCACCGGCATCAAGCTGCCGGAGCCCTTCCTCAACTTCACCACCCTGCTCGGCGGCGCGGCGTCGCCCGCCGCGCTGATCTGCATCGGACTGTTTCTCGCGCAGGAGCGCGTCGTTACCGCCGACGCGAAGTCGATCGGCATCCTGGTGTCGCTGAAACTGATCCTGCAGCCGGCTGTCACGGCGCTGCTCGCCTTCTACGTCTTCAAGATGCCGCCGCTGTGGTCGCATTCGGCGGTCATCCTCAGCGCGCTGCCGATCGGGTCCGGCCCGTTCACCATCGCAAAACTCTACGGGCTCGAGGCCGGCGTCACCTCGGGCTCGATCCTCGCCTCGCATGTGTTCGGTGTGATCACGGTCTCGCTGCTGGTCGCATGGCTCGCACAAATCTAGAAAACAAGGGAGTCGTCCAATGAAAGTCCTGCCCGATAGCGCCGCCGACCTGATCGCGCGTCTCTTGAAACGCCGCGGCGTCACCCGCGTGTTCGCGCTCTGCGGCGGCCACATCATGCCGATCTGGATGCGGCTCGACAATGAAGGCATCCGCATCATCGACGTGCGCGATGAGCGCGCCGCCGTGCACATGGCGCAGGCCCATGCGGAACTGACGGGCGAGCTCGGCGTCGCCCTGGTCACCGCCGGCCCCGGCATGACCAACGCCATCACCGGCATCGCCAACGCGCACGTGTCGCGCGCGCCGATCCTTGTCATGTCCGGCGGCAATCCGCGGGCGCAGGAAAATCGCGGCGGCCTGCAGGACATGGATCACACGCAGCTGGTGCGCTCGATTACGCGCTATGCTCGCACCGTGCGCGAGCCGTCGCTGGTGCTGCAGGAGCTCGACGAGGCGATCGCGCGCGCCTACGGCGAAGGCGGCGAGCCCGGTCCGTCCTATATCGATTTCCCGACCGACACGCTGCGCGGCATCGTGCCGAAAGCGTTGCAGCTCGACGAGCATCTCGATGCCAAGCCGCGCACGGTGACGTTGCCCAACCCGGCTGAGGTCGCAAAAGCCGTCGACTTGCTGTGGTCGGCGAAGCGCGTGCTCGTGATCTCCGGCCGTGGCGCGCGCGGCGCCGGCCCCGAACTCGTGGCGCTGCTCGATCGCTTGGGCGCCGTCTATCTCGACACCGGCGAAAGCCGTGGGCTGGTACCGGACAGCCATCCCTCCGTGGTCGGCGCGATGCGCGGCGCCGTGATGAGCGACGCCGATGTGATTCTCACCGTCGGCCGCCGGCTCGACTTCCAGCTCGCCTACGGTTCACCTGCGGTGTTCGGCAAGGCCAGGTTCGTGCGCATCAGCGACGCGGCCTGCGAGATGCGCGACAACCGGCGCGGCGCGGTGGAAATCCTGGCGTCGCCTACTGAGACGCTGCGCGCGATGGTCGCGCATGCCGGCAACCGCGTCTCCGAGGTCGACAAGCAATGGGCCACGAAACTCCGCGGCGGCCATGAGGAGCGCGCCAAGAAATTGCAACAGAACATGGCCGCCGCGCCGAACGGCAAGGACGGCAAGCTGCATCCGAACAAGGTGCTGTCCGCGCTGCAAAAGGCGATCGGCAACGATTCCGTCGTCATCACCGACGGCGGCGATTTCCTCGCGTTTGCCCGCGTCGGCCTCAACGCCCCCTTGATGCTCGATCCCGGCCCGTTCGGCTGCATCGGCATCGGCGTGCCCTATGGCATCGCCGCGAGCCTCGCCTTCCCCGACAAGCCCGTCGTTGTCGCGACCGGCGACGGCGCGTTCGGCTTCAATGCCATCGAGGTCGACACCGCCGTGCGCCACAAGGCCCCGGTGCTGATCGTCGTCGCCAACAATGGCGCCTGGCAGATCGAGGTGCACGACCAGACCGTCACCCACGGCAAGGTGGTCGGCACCAAATTGCAGGTCGCCGATTACGCCGGCATGGCGCGCGCCTTCGGCATGCATGCCGAGCGCGTCGAGACGGAGGAACAGCTTGGGCCGGCGATCGAGCGCGCGCTTGCCAACCGCCCCGCATTGCTTGACATGGTGGTGACGCCGGAGGCGATCTCCTCCGACGGCAAGACCGGGCTCGCCTGGGTTCCGGATTTGCAGCCGCTCGCCGCATGGGACGAGGCCGAACGCAAATGGCGGGCGTCCTGATGCAGCAAGAGGTTTTCCTGCCCGGCGCATCCGGGTGGACATACCTGAGGGCCTCGGCGATGATCGCATCCAAACTGGTCGACAGCGACGGGCGATCCTGCTTTCGATGATGACGCTGAGGCAAATCGAAGTAATCAGGGCCGTGATGATCTCGGGCACGATCACCGGCGCGGCGAAGCTGCTCAACGTCTCCGCGCCGGGCATCAGCCGGCTGGTCAAATATACCGAACGCTCGCTCGGCGTGCGTTTCTTCCAGAGGCAGAACGGCCGCTACTTTCCGACCCAGGACGCCGAAGTCATCTTCGAGCAGATCAACGCGATCTACAAGAAGGTCGACGATCTCACTGAGGTCATCGGCAAGATCGGCCGCGGCCAGCTCTCCGAGCTTCGGATCGGATCGGTGCCGAGCATTGCCCAGGTCATGGTGCCGCGTGCGGTCGAGCAGATCCGCAAACGCTATCCCGACCTGAAGATGGACATCAACATCCTCAAGCTCGAGGAGGTGATCGATTATCTCCTGCTCGGCAAGGGCGACTGCGCGGCGATCAGCTATCGCCTCGATCATCCGGCGCTGGATTTCCTCCCCCTGGCCTCCGGCCGCCTGTTCTGCATCGTGCCCGACGGCCACGCGCTCGCCGGGCGCCGTCGGGTCTCGGCCGCCGAGATGACGCGCTTTCCGCTGATCGGCATCGATCCGACCGATCCTTACGGCCGCATCATGTCGGAGCTGTTTGCGCGCCACAAATTGCCGTACGACATCACGATCCGCGCCCGCTTCGGCAACACCGTCGTCTCACTGGTGCAAGCCGGGCTCGGCATCGCCGTCATCGACCAGTTCTCGGTGGCGCATGGCGGCGCTCCCGGCATCCGGCTTCTCGAAATTCAGGAGCCGACCGGTTTCGAAACGTTCGTTGCCGTCAAGCGCGGCGCGCCGCTCTCGCCCTACGCCACCCATTTCATCAAGACGCTGCGCGCCGAGATGGAAGCCGATGGCAAGTCGCGCACCGTTCGCGCGGCGCGAAGATAACATCAAGTTAAGTTATCAGAATAAATGAGTAATTGTGTTATCGCCACCCGGCGATATGGTTTCACGCATCCGGAGCGAGAACGGCCACGCCGGCGCAATTGCCTGCCGGCCTTCCCTCCCAACAAAAAAGTCCGCCGTCGAAACGGCGTTCCGTCGATAACCGGGAAGGAAACCCATCATGAGTTCAGGCACCACGCGCCAGTCAAGAATCGCAGCCGCCAGCGGCTGGATCGGATCGGCGCTCGAATACTACGACTTCTTCATCTACGCGACCGCGGCATCGCTGGTCTTTCCGCAAATCTTCTTTCCCTCGCAGAATCCGACGGTCGCCATCGTCGCCTCGCTCGCGACTTACGGCGTCGGCTATGTCGCGCGCCCGATCGGCGCCTTCGTATTGGGGCACTGGGGCGATACCCACGGCCGCAAGAACGTGCTGGTGCTCTGCATGTTCCTGATGGGCTTCTCGACCATGCTGGTCGGCGTGCTGCCGACCTATGAGCATGTCGGCATCTGGGCGCCGATCCTGCTGGTGGCGCTGCGGCTGGTGCAGGGCTTTGCGGTTGCCGGCGAGATTTCCGGCGCGAGCTCGATGGTGCTCGAACATGCGCCGTTCGGCAGGCGCGGCTTCTTTGCAAGCTTCACCCTGCAGGGCGTGCAGGCCGGACAAATCCTCGCCGCCGCCGTGTTCCTTCCGATCGCCACTTACATGGGTAAGGACGACTTCATCGCTTGGGGCTGGCGCATCCCGTTCCTGCTGAGCCTGATCGTCGTCATCATCGGCTATTTCATCCGCCGCGAGGTCGACGAAACACCCGCCTTCGCCGAGGAAAGCAAGGAAGGCGCGCTGCCGAAGGCGCCGATCATCCAGGCCTTCACGACCAGTTGGGCCGACATGCTCCGCGTCGTCTGCATGGCGCTGATGAACGTGATCCCCGTGGTCGCGACCATTTTCGGCGCAGCCTTTGCCGTGCAGCCCGCCTACGGCGTCGGTTTCAAGGCAGACGTCTATCTCTGGATCCCCGTGCTCGGCAACATCGCAGCCGTGCTCGTCATCCCCTATGTCGGCAATCTCTCCGACAAGATCGGCCGGCGGCCGCCCATCATCTTCGGCGCGCTGTGCTCGGGCCTGCTGGCGTTCGGCTATCTCTACGCCATCAGCATCAAGAACGTTCCGATGGCGATCGGGCTCTCGATCCTGATGTGGGGCATCGTCTACCAGGGCTACAACGCGGTATTCCCGAGCTTCTATCCCGAGTTGTTCCAGACCCGCTACCGCGTCTCGGCGATGGCGATCTCGCAGAACACCGGCACCACCATCACGGCGCTGTTGCCTGCACTGTTTGCGACCGTCGCCCCTCCCGGATCGACCAACGTCCCGCTCACGGTCGGCGCCATCGCCTTCGTTATCACCGCCATCGCCGCTGTCGCCGCCTGGTCGGCGCGGGAGACCTTCCGGCTTCCGGTCAGCGATCTCGGCAATGCCGACGCAACGCCGATGGCCAAGCAGGATTACGACCGGCTGCGCGAAGCCTCGATCGGCGGCACAGCTGTAGCGTGACAAACAAACGGCGCGGAGCCGTCGGCCCCGCGCCCCCTCTCAAGCGCAAGACACACGAGACCCGCGATGACACCCGAATATGAATTTCACCAGCGCGACCGGGATATCCATCCCCCCGCTTACACGCCGGTCTACAAGACCAGCGTCCTGAGGTCGCCGCGAATCCCGCTGTGGTCGCTGCAGAACTCGCTGTCCGAAGTCACCGGCCCCGCGTTCTCTCCCGACGAACTCGGTCCGCTCGATAACGACCTGATCCTGAACTACGCCAAGGACGGCAAGCCGATCGGCGAGCAGACCATCGTTCATGGCCGCGTGCTGGACGGCAACGGCCGGCCCGTCCCCAACACCCTGGTCGAGGTCTGGCAGGCCAATGCCGGCGGCCGCTACCGCCATCGCAACGACACCTACATCGCGCCGATCGATCCGAATTTCGGCGGCTGCGGACGGATGCTGACCGACGACAACGGCTATTACTTCTTCCGCACCGTGAAACCCGGCGCCTATCCCTTCCGCAACCGCGTCAACAGCTGGCGGCCCGCCCACATCCACTTCTCGGTGTTCGGCTCGGGCTTCGCGCAGCGGCTGATTACGCAAATGTATTTCGAGGGCGATCCGCTGATCCCGCACGACTCGATCATCGCGACCATTCCCGACAAGTCGGCCGTAGAGCGATTGATCGCGAAGCTCGATCTCAACGCCTCGCTGCCGCTGGAGTCTCTCGCCTATCGCTTCGACATCGTCCTGCGCGGCAGCCGCCAGACCTTGTTCGAAAACAGATTGCACGGAGGCTGATATGTCTTATCTCCCCGAGACGCCGTCGCAGACCGCAGGCCCCTATGTGCACATCGGCCTGATCCCGAACCAGGCCGGCTTCGACATCTTCCAGAACAATTTCGGCGGCGACATTGTCGGACCCGACGTGGCCGGCGAACGCATCGTGATCGAGGGGCGCATCTTCGACGCGTCAGGTCATGTCGCCAGGGACGTGCTGGTCGAGACCTGGCAGGCCAATGCAGCCGGCCGCTACAACCATCCGGCCGACCGCCAGGACAAGCCGCTCGATCGAGGCTTTCGCGGCTGGGCGCGCACCGGAACGGATTTCGAGACCGGCGTCTACCGCATCAAGACCATCAAGCCCGGCGCGGTCGCCGGGCGGCGCGGCCGCAAGACCATGGCGCCGCATATCAGCTTCTGGATCGCGTCGCGCGGCATCAACATCGGCCTTTCGACGCGGATGTATTTCGGCGACGAGGCGGCGGCCAACGCCGGCGATCCCGTGCTCGGTATCATCGAGCAGCCGGATCGCCGCCAGACCTTGATCGCCGCACGCTCGGAGCGTGAGGGACAGACCATCTACACCTTCGATATCCATCTCGGCGGCACGCGCGAGACGGTTTTCTTCGATATCTGAAACCCCATCAAACCTGCGAGGTAAGTTGTGACTACGAACGAGGACATCCTGAAATCGGTTAAGCCGGGCAAACCGCCCGCAGGCTGCCCCGTGATCGGCACGTGGTCGCTGCAATCCTATGTGCGCGAGCGCCTGTCTGATGGGCAGCGGCACAACCAGTTCGGCGACGCGCCGGTCGGCTATATCGGCTACTCGCCCGACGGTCGCATGTACGCCATCTTCACGCGCACCGACCGCGTCACGCCGCGCGACGTGGTGCCGACCGATGAAGAAGGCGTCGAGCTGATCGGCACCATGGTCGCCTATGCCGGGACCTTCTCGCTCGGCGAGAACGTCGTGGTGCATCACATCGACACGTCCTGGAATCAGGCCTGGACCGGAACCGACCAGATCAGACATTTCGTGCTGGAGGGCGACACCCTCACCATCACGACCGCGCCCTACAAGAGCTATCTCGACGGGACGCTGGGCCGATCAATCCTCGTGTGGACCCGGGTCAACTGAAATGTCGAACATGCATCCCTTTGAGACGGATCTCGATCGCGACAGGGCGAACTTTGTCCCGCTCAGCCCTGTGAGCTTTCTGACGCGTGCCGCCAGCGCCTTTGCGGAGAAAGTCGCGGTCATCGACGGCGAGCGTCGCATTACCTACCGGCAACTGCTGGAGCGCTGCACCAGGCTCGCGTCTGCGCTGGCGAAGCTGGGCGTCGGCCGCCTCGACACCGTCGCCATCATCGCATCCAACATCCCCGAGATGATCGAAGCCCATTTCGCGATTCCGATGCTGGGCGCCGTGCTCAATCCTCTGAACACGCGGCTCGATGCGGCCAACATCGCATTTTCGCTCAAGCACGGCACCGCCAAGGTGCTGCTCGTGGATGGCGACTATGCCGCTGTCGTTCGCGAGGCGCTCGCGCAGCTCGATCATGACATCATCGTGGTTGATATCGCCGTTCCCGGCCAGCCTGGACCGACAGTTGGCAAGCACGGCTACGAGGCGTTGCTGGCGGCGGCCGACCCCGCATTCGACTGGCCCGGCGTCACCGACGAGTGGCAGTCGCTTGCACTGCTCTATACCTCGGGCACGACCGGCGATCCCAAGGGGGTCGTGTACAGCCATCGCGGCGCGTATCTCTCAGGATTGGGTAACGGCCTGTGCTTCGGCCTCGGCTTCGACAGCGTCTATCTCTGGACATTGCCGATGTTTCACTGCTGCGGCTGGTCGTACCCGTGGGCCGTGGTGGCGGTCGGCGGCACGCAGATCTGCCTTCACAAGGTCGAGCCCCCGGTCATCTTCCGCTTGATATCAGAACATCGGGTGACCCATTTGTGTGGCGCTCCGATCGTTCTCAACATGCTGGCGCATGCGCCCGCCGAACAACGTGTTCCCTTCGATCACGTCGTGACAGTCGCAACCGGGGGGGCCGCACCGCCGTCCGCCGTGTTCCGTTCCATGGAGGCGCTCGGCTTCCGCGTGGTTCACCTCTATGGCGCGACCGAGACTTACGGCCCCGCGACATCATGCGTGTTTCAGCCGGAATGGAATGAGCTGCCCGATGGCGACCGCTTCGCCAGGATGGCGCGGCAGGGCGTCGCCTATCCGATGGTCGACGATGTGAGGGTGGCAAATCCGGAGACCATGACAAGCGTGCCGCGGGATGGCGAGACCGTCGGAGAGATCATGGTCCGCAGCAACACCGTGATGAAGGGCTACCTCAAGAACAAGGGCGCCACGGCCAAAACGCTCGTCGACGGCTGGTGCCTGTCGGGCGACCTCGCGGTCTGGCATCCCGATGGAGCGATCGAAATCAAGGATCGTTCGAAGGACATCATCATTTCGGGCGGCGAGAACATTTCGAGCCTCGAAGTCGAGGAAGTCCTGACGCAGCATCCGGCCATCATGCTGGCCGCCGTCGTGGCGCGGCCCGATCCGAAATGGGGCGAGACACCCTGCGCCTTTGTCGAGTTGAAGCCCGGCGCTTCGCAGCCCGACGATGCCGACGTCTTCGCCTTCTGCAAGAGCCGGCTCGCCCGCTTCAAGGTCCCCAAGACGCTGGTGTTCGGACAATTGCCCAAGACGTCGACCGGCAAGGTCCAGAAATTCCTGCTGCGCGAGCAGGCCCAATCTCTCGCGAAGACCAAATCATAAGAACAACGAACGAACGCAGGAAAAACGATGATCGACGGAAAAACACGGCTCATCGCCCACATCGGCTATCCCACCGAGTCCTTCAAGTCCCCGATGATCTATAATCCCTGGTTCGCGGCGCGCGGGATCAACGCGGCCGTGATCCCGATGGGCTGCAAGAGCGATGACTACACATCGTTCCTCAAGCTCGCCTTTCGGCTGACCAACGTGGATGGCGCGCTGATCACCATGCCGCACAAGGTCACCACGCTCGATCTCGTCGACGAGGCCTCGGTATCCGCGAAGATCGCGGGCGCCTGCAACGCGGTCAAGCTCGATGAGCGCGGCAAGATGATCGGCGACATGTTCGACGGCGAAGGTTTTGTGCGCGGCGTCCTGAAGAAGGGCCGCCGCCTCACCGGTGCGAGCGCGCTCGTCGCCGGCTGCGGCGGTGTCGGCTCGGCGATCGCGGCCTCGCTGGCTAAGGCGGGCGTCTCCAGGCTCGGGCTCTACGATGCATTCCCGCAATCGATGAACGCGCTGGGGGAGCGCCTTCGGTCTCACTATCCGAAACTCGAGGTCACAACCGGTTCGGCCGATCCCGCCGGATACGATGTCGTCATCAATGCCACGCCGCTCGGCATGAAAAAGGACGATTCGCTGCCGCTCGAGGTGGATCGCATCTCACCGGCCTCCTTTGTCGGCGAGGTCGTGATGAAGGAGGAAATCACGCCGTTTCTGGCGGCGGCCCGCGCCAAAGGTTGCGACTATCAGGTCGGCACCGACATGCTGTTCGAGCAGATTCCGGCCTATCTCGAATTCTTCGGTTTCGGCACCACGACGTCGGACGAATTGCGCAAAGTCGCGCAAATTCATTATTGATAGGGGCGGCAAACGAGGCGATAACGGCCGGAGTCATGACATGATACGTTCGATCGCAACGGTTTCGATTGGTGGTGCCCTCGACGAGAAGCTGAAGACGATCGCGGCTGCCGGCTTCGACGCCGTTGAAATCTTCGAGAACGATTTCACCAGTTTCGACGGCTCGGCGCGCGACGTCGCGCGGATGTGCGGCGATCTCGGCCTTCGCATCTGCGCGCTGCAGCCGTTTCGCGATTTCGAGGGATTGCCGGATCCGCAACGGAGCCAAGCGTTCCGCCGCGCCGAGAAGAAATTCGACCTGATGGCCGAGTTCGGCACCGACCTGCTGCTCGTCTGCAGCAACGTCTCGCCACACGCGCTCGGCGGCATCGACCGCGCCGCCGACGATCTTCGCGAACTGGGCGAGCGCGCCGGCGCCCGTGGCCTGCGCGTCGGCTTCGAGGCGCTCGCCTGGGGCCGCTATGTCAACGACTACCGCGACGCCTGGGAAATCGTGCGGCGGGCCAATCATCCCGCCATCGGCATCATCCTCGACAGTTTCCACACGCTTGCGCCCGGCTTTCCCGTGAACCAGATCGCAGCAATCCCCGCCGACAGGATTTTCCTGGTTCAGCTCGCGGACGCGCCGCAACTCGACCTCGACGTGCTGTCCTGGAGCAGGCATTTTCGCTGCTTCCCCGGACAAGGAAACCTTCCCGTCTCCGATTTCATGCGGGCTGTCGACGCCACCGGGTACAAGGGACCGCTCTCGCTCGAAATCTTCAACGATCAGTTCCGCGCGCAGTCGACCAGGGAGGTTGCGGTCGATGCGATGCGCTCGCTGCTGCTGATGGGAAGCGAACAGAAGGACGCCGCCCCGGCTTTGCGCTCGCGGGCGAACGTCTCGGACACGCATTTCATCGAATTCGCCGTCGACCGGACCCACGCGGCCCCGTTGGCGAAATTGCTGCGCGAGCTCGGCTTCGCCCTGACCGGGCGCCACCGCTCGAAGGCCGTGGAGCGATGGTCGCAAGGCGACATCAATCTCCTGATCAACTCTTCCGACAACAGCTTTGCGAAGTCGCATTACCTCACCCACGGTTCGGGCGTCTGCGCGATCGCGCTCGAGGTCGATGACGTCACCGCGATGATGAGCCGGGCCGACGCGCTGCAGGCGGCGACGTTCCGGCAGCCGGTCGGACCTGACGAAATGACCATCCCCGCAATCCGCGGCGTCGGCGGCAGTCTGCTGTATTTCCTGGAGCCGGCCTCGCCGAATTGGGACGTCGACTTTGTCGGTGTTGCCGGCGATGCAAGCCCCGGATTTCTCCGACATGTCGACCACATCTCGCAGTCGATGCGGTTCGAGGAAATGCTGTCCTGGGAACAGTTCTATACCGGGCTGTTCGACCTCCAGCGCGCGCCGCAACTGGAGATCGCCGATCCGCTCGGGCTGGTGAAGAGCCAGGTGCTGCAGAACCGCGAGGGTTCGCTGCGGCTGGTGCTGAACGCCTCGACCGCGACGCAGACCATGTCGTCACGGTTTCTGTCGGAGTTCTTCGGCGCCGGCGTCCAGCATATCGCGTTCGCCTGCGACGACATCTTCAAGGCCGTGACCGCCATGCGCGCGGCCGGCGCGACGTTCCTGACCATTCCCGACAATTACTACGACGATATCGACAGCCGTTACGAACTCGATCCCGCGCTGCTCAAATCCATGAAGGACAACGGCATCCTCTACGATCGCGACGATGCCGGCGAATTCTTCCAGATCTATACCCACGCGTTCGAGGAGCGGTTCTTCTTCGAGATCGTGCAGCGGCGCGGCTACAACGGTTTCGGCGCGCCGAACGCGGGCATCCGTCTCGCCGCGCAAACCAGGGAAGCCAGGCCTCGTACCATGCCGCGGACCGGCTGATGACATCGGCTGGGGGTCGCGTCCGGATTCCAGGCGGCCCGGCGATCGAGCCGCAATGTGGATGGGCTCCAATCACTTGAAAGGAAGTATCGATGAATCGGCTGGTGAATGTCTTGAACGGTCCCAACCTCAATCTGCTGGGACAACGTCAACCGGAAATCTACGGCTATTCGACACTCGGCGACGTCGAGCGCGACTGTCGGGACGTGGCTCACGAGGTGAACCTGGAGCTGGTCTTTCATCAGAGCAATCGCGAGTATGAAATCATCGACTGGATTCATGAAGCCCGGGGGACCGCGGCGGGAATCGTGATCAATCCGGCCGCTTTCACCCACACCTCGGTTGCGATCCTCGATGCGCTCAACACCTTCGAGGGGCCGGTGATCGAAGTGCATATCGGCAACATTCACAAACGGGAAGAATTCCGTCATCACTCCTTCGTTTCGTTGCGAGCCGACGGGGTGATGGCCGGGTTCGGCATTCAGGGTTATTCGCTGGCGTTGCGCCGGGTTGCAACGCTACTGGACGAAAAGCAGGCAAGCGGCAAAACGCCGCCGGGCCGGTCATAATGACAACTTGCTGGGAGGTTCCCGTGTTCGAAATCAGCAATCAGCATATTCTCGTCACCGGCGGATCGAGCGGCTTCGGCCGGCATTTCGCGCGCTTCCTTGCCGGCAACGGCGCTCACGTCACGCTCGCCGCGCGGCGCGCCGAGGCACTGGCCTCCGCGGTCGATGAGATCAATACGTCAGGGGGCAAGGCCTCGAGCGTCGTGCTCGACGTCACCGTCGCGGAGACAATCGATGCGGCGATGGCAGAGGCCGAAGAGAAATTCGGCCCGATCCATGCCGTCGTCAACAATGCCGGCGTCACCGCCACCAAGCCGGCCCTCGATCAGGACGAGCGCGCCTGGGACAGCGTGATCGACACCAATCTCAAGGGCGTCTGGCTGGTGGCGCAGGCCGCCGCCAGGCGAATGGTCGCCAACAAGGTCAAGGGATCGATCGTCAACATCGCCTCGATCCTGGGCTTGCGCGTTGCCGGCGCGGTCGCGCCCTACGCGATCTCCAAGGCCGGCGTGGTCCAGATGACGAAAGCTCTGGCGCTGGAATGGGCGCGCTACGGCATCCGCGTCAATGCGCTGGCGCCGGGCTATTTCGCCACCGAGCTGAACGACGATTTCTTCGAGAGCGAGCATGGCCAGGCGCTGGTCAAGCGCGTGCCGCAGCGCCGCCTCGGCCAGCTCAGCGAGCTCGACGGTCCCCTGTTGCTGTTGATTTCCAACGCCGGCTCGTTCATGACCGGCAGCGTGGTGCCGGTCGACGGTGGCCACCTCGTCTCGGGGCTATAACGGGCAAGCAAGCGGAATGACTGCGAAGTTCGCCGAGGTGAACGGCGTCAAAATTGCCTACTCGGTACAGGGCAAGGGCCCGCCGCTGGTGCTGGTCATGGGTTACCGCCTCAATTCGACGGCGTGGCCGGCGACCTTCATCGCACAATTGGCGCAGCGCTTCACCGTCGTCACGCTGGACAATCGCGGCACGGGCTTAAGCGACAAGCCGGTCACGGGCTATGCCATATCAAACATGGCGCGCGACGTGCGCGGCCTCTTGGATGAGCTGGGCTATACGCAGACGCAGGTCCACATGCTCGGCTATTCCATGGGCGGGGCGATCGCGCAGGAATTCGTCCGGCAGTTCCCGGATCGCGTGAAGGGCCTGATCCTGTGCGCGACCATGGCGGGCGGACCGAGCGCAACCTACGCCGAGCCGCCGGTGGTGCGCGTGATGCGCGATCTCGACGGGCTGACACCGGAACAGGCGGCACGCCGGATCTGGAGCGTCACCTACGCGCCCGGCTATCTCGACAAGCACCGTGCGCTCGCCGAAGAGCAGATGAAGCGCGAGATCGCGCTGCCGACGCCGCTGCACGCCGCCGATCTGCAATTCCAGGCCTTTGCCGAATTCGATTGCTCGCAGCAGCTCGCCAACATCAAAAAGCCGACACTGGTACTGACCGGCGATCTCGACCAACTGATCTCGCCGAAAAATTCGCTGAAGATGGCGAAGCTCATTCCGGGCGCGCGCCTGACCATCCTTCCCGGCGGCGGCCATCGCGTGTTGTGGGAAGCGACCGATGAATGCGTGGCGCATATCGACGGTTTCCTCGACGATGTCGAGAACGGACGCGACGTGTCGAACCCGGTGCCGCTCAACGGCCATGCGCCGCCGCTGCTCGATACGCTCGCCTCGACGACGCAGTGGTTGTTCGGCCTGCCGTCCACGCTTACGGGCGCGGCGTTCGATTCGCTCACCATCGCGCGCCAGTCGATGCTGGTCGGCGATGCCTCGCGCTACGGCGATGGCAAGCCGATCGTGCTGGTGCCGCCACATCTCGGCAGCGACCTTGCGCTGCTGCCGCTCTCGAGCTGGCTGAAGGCGCTGGGTTACCGCCCCGCCACCGCCGGGCTCTTCCTCAATCTAGGCGATGCTCCGACCGATCGCGCGCTGGCGAAATCGATCCATGACATCACGTCGCGGATCGGCCGCAAGGCGGTGCTGGTCGCGCATTCCTCGGGACAAACGGCGGCGTTGCGAGCCGCGGAAGCCGAGAGCGCTCGCGTCTCCGACGTGGTCGTGTTCGGCGCATCGCCGCCTTCGAAACCGTCGAACGGCGTGCGCACGCATTATATTACCTCAGGCTTGCCGACGCCGCACGCGATGCTGGAATTGCCGCAGCTGCTTCGGACGATTGGCATCGAGTTGCTCAGTTCGGCTGAACGGTAAACGGCCCAATCGCGATCACGTGGCAATCGCTGTCATGCTTGGCGCAGTCGGCGAGAGCTTCACGGACCGCATTGGCTTCGTTGGCGCCCTGCAGTCCCAGCCCCGGACGGCCCGCCGCCCCGACGGCGACAACATTCCATCCGGTTGGCGCGCCCGCGAGCTTGTTCGCCACCTCATTCCTCGCATCTCTGGCAATCGAGGAATTGGTGGCGGCATCGAAAAATCCGGTCGCTTTGGACGAGGCTGGCACAGGTGCGACGAAAACATCGTCGAGCGCCACGATCATGCAGGCAACGCCGGCCAAAGCACCGCAGGATTTAAGGCTTCGGCGCGTCACGTCCTCGGCGCTTTCCCCGCCAGCATGGTAATAGAACAGCCCGTTCGGAGCGACCGCGATCGGCCTGGATTTCGCGCTTGCGGAAAATTGGTCGCAAACGACGCCTTGGCGGCATCAGGGATCAGCGGCAGATCCTTGCCCACGAACGGCCTCTCGGTCGAAGGATCGCGCCTGACCCATGGCCACTGCGGCAATGGCGGACGGCCGCGCGGGTAAACCACCTTGTCGCCAATGGCGTAGACTTCGCACTTGCGTATGGAGTGAGCGGCATCTGCGCGTTGCTGGCATTGTTCGAGGGCGGCAGCTTTCGCCGCTGCCTGGTCCGGCTGTGCAACGACGTAAGCATTGAAACCGGTGATGTTGAGGGCCAAGGCCTTGTTGGGGCCAGCCTGCGCGTATTCGTTTGCGAGCGCCAGCCGAATCTGAGCGGGGACGAAGGGCACGGCGTCAGCCGAAAAGTTTTCGCCCGATGCGATCAAGGGCGGCGTCAGCTGGGGGACAGCTGCTGTTGGAGCCGGATTGGTTGCGGCGGCCTTGCTTTTCAGGCTTTCGATGCGGACCTTGGCGAGGCCGGCAAAGGCACAGCCGCCAAAACGCGTGACGTGGTCCTGATAGGCCTCGATGGTTCCGATCGACTCCGCGCTCTTCCAATGCTCGCCGGCAGCAGCACAGGGATCGGCCGGACCTTGCGGCGGCGTCACCGTGATCTGCAGCTTGCCATTGAGATAGAACTCGCCGATCAGCGACAGCGACAATTCGGGAAGCTGGGTCTGCCGGGTCTTGGTGTAAACGTCGGCACTGATGCGGCGGAAAATCGTGCCGATTTCATCCTTGGCTTCGATGTTCTTGAGGAACGCAGCTGTATACGGACTGTTGCGGCCGTCGCCGTCCTCTGCCGTGCGGCCGGCCTGCGTCGCATAGGCGACGATCATGCCCTCCGGGCTGTCGATCTTGGCCAACCCCCGCTGCAATGGGAGTGCGCGGGTCGTTCCCAACGATCGCTTCAATTGTTCGGCCAGCGGATTATCACGGCAGGCATCGACGACCAGGATGCGAAGGGTCTTGGCCTGCTGGAGGTCCTGCACCATTTCGTCGAGCCGGACCATGCGCCGCAGATCAGCCTCATCGACGAGTTGAGCATCGATTGGCGCGAGATAGTTGACGCCGGAGAACTGCATCGCATGTCCGCTGTAGTAGAACAACGCAACATCCGCCGTGCGGGCTGACCGCGCAAAGCGGATCGTCACTTCATCCATCGCCGCCTTGTCCAGATCGGTGGCCAGAATGGTCTCGAATCCGGACCGCTTCAGCGCAGCCGCAACGTCGGTGGCGTCGTTCGCCGGGTTGGGCAGGCGCGGGGCATGTTGATAGGCGCCGTTTCCAATCACAAGCGCAACGCGGTTTTCAGCAAACGACGGAGCGGCGGAGATGCCCAACATGGCTGCGGCCAAAACGGCCAACGCTTGTCGATGCATGAGCCCCCTCCTGCAGACGGTCGCGTAGCAATGAATTCCATTGTGATATGTCAGCCCAGCTGTGTCCACTCCGGCCCCACAGCCGACCTGCCCCTTCCACCTCCCGACAAGACAGGTGTAGTCTGCCCCCATAGCGCGCCCAATCGGACTGCATAAGAGCGCGCAAATTGGGGAGGGAGCATCATGAAATTTCCCCGCCGTACATTCCTGCATCTGGCCGCAGGCGCCGCTGCGTTGCCGGCCCTGCCGCGCGTGGCGCAGGCGGAAGCCTATCCGTCACGGCCGGTGCGCATCGTGGTCGGCTTTGCCGCCGGCGGGGCCACCGACATCCAGGCGCGGCTGATGGGCCAATGGCTGTCGGATCGCCTCGGCCAGCAATTCATCGTCGAGAACCGCGCCGGCGCCAGCGGCAACATCGGGACCGAGACGGTCGCCAAGGCGCCCGCCGATGGCTACACGCTGCTGCAGATCGTGACCCCCAATGTGATCAACGCCACGCTCTACTCTAATCTCAATTTCGACTTCATGCGGGACATCGCGCCGGTGATCTGCGCCGCGAAGCTCGCCTATGTCGTCGTGGTGAACCCATCGGTCCCCGTCACGTCGATCCCCGAGTTCATCGCCTATGCCAAGGCCAACCCGGGCAAGATGAACTACGGGTCGGCCGGCCCCGGCACCCCGCAAAACATTGCTTGCGAACTGTTCAAGATGATGGCCGGCGTGGATCTGGTCCACGTCCCGTATCGGGGCGGCGCGCCTGCGACCACCGATCTGTTGGCCGGCCATTTGCAGGTGATTTTCAGTCCGGTGTCGGAGTCGATCCAGTTCATCAAGGCCGGCAAGCTACGGCCCCTCGCGGTCACGACCACCAAGCGACTGGACGTGTTGCCGGAGATTCCAACGGTCGCAGACTTCGTGCCCGGCTACGAGGCCAGCGGTTTTGCCGGCATCGGCGTGCCAAGGGACACGCCGGCCGACATCATCGGTCTGCTCAACAAGGAGCTCAATGCCGGTCTCGGCGACGCGAAAATCAGGGAGCGGATCGAAGAGCTGGGCGGCACGGTGGCCGGGGGCTCGCCTGCGGAATTCGCAACGATCCTCGCCGCGGCGGTCGAGAAGTGGGCGAAGGTGATCAAGTTCGCGGGCATCAAGGTCGACTAATTTAGCGCCCTCAGCCCACGGATACGCCCGCCTTGGCCCGGCTGATTCCGAGAGCCAGAATGCGATGCAGCAGCTCGGGGTAGTCCAACCCGTCGTGCTTGGCCGCAGTCGCGAACTCCTGGCTCTTGGCGATTTCGGGATTGGGGTTCGCTTCGATGAAATAAAGCGTGCCGTCGGCAGCGAGGCGGAAGTCGATGCGCGCATAGCCGTCGAGCCCCAGCGTCCGGTAGATACGTTTCGCCGTTCGCTGAATGCGGGCGTATAGCTCCGGCGCAAGGTTCTTGGCCGGCCCATCCACGATTCCGACGCGCTCCTGATAGCCGACATCGTGCTTGACCTTCTCGGTGGCGATCTGCTGGCCGCCCATGGTGCCGAATTTCAATTCCCAAACCGGCAGCACCCGCAGCCGCGTGTTGCCGAGCACACCGACATAGAGCTCGCGTCCCTCGATATATTGCTCGGCGATGGCGGCCGTGCCGACCCGTTCGTGGATGAAGGCGACGCGCTCCGCGAGCTTCTCGTCGGTGTCGACGATGGATGCCTGCGAGATCGCGATGGAGCCGTCCTCATTCAGGCTCTTGACGATCAGCGGCAGCGCAAGACGCGCCGGCCGTTTGACCATGCGGCGCATCGGAAACACGGCGAAGGCGGGCACCGCGATCCGGCGATAATGCACCAGCGTCTTGGACAGATCCTTGCCGCGCGCCAGGATCAAGCCACGGGGATTGCAGCCGGTATAGGGAACCTTCATCAGTTCGAGAAAGCTCGCGATGTGCTGGTCATAGACGGGCTCGTTGTGAAACAGCTCCAATAACGTGAAGATCACATGCGGCTTGAAAACTTCGATCTCGTCGCGGACCGGCTTGATTTCCTCCTGCACGCCGAGCGGGCGAACGTCATGGCCGGCCGCACGCAAGGTGCTCACGACGTCGTATTCCGTTTTCCATTCGTTGATCTCGCGCGCGGTGTATCCGTCGGTCGAGTCCGGAGGCATGTAGTCCGGATGTATCAGCACCAGGATGCGCAGACGTCTCATAGCGCGATCCATTTGCGGCGCGACGGGCCGAACAGCGCGTGCATGGTCTTTGCGGTCAGCAGGACCGTGAAGTCGGTTAGTAGCTTCCGTTCCGAACCGACGACACGCAGATTGAGCTCGCGGCTGCGGGAAATCATGTCGTCGAGCACGGCGTCGAGCGTCAACTGGTTCTCGCCCGTCCAGCGCGCGACGAGCTGCCTGATCCGGGCGCGGTGTTGCCTGATGAAGGACGAAGCCGGGCGTCCCCGGCGGTGTCGCGGTTCGGCGGAAAACAGCCGCTGCAGGTCGCGGTCGTAAGTCTTCGGCGGGTTGAAGGCGTAGAACGCCTGCCTTTTCTGGTAATGCTCGCCAAGCGTCTGGCTGAGTTCACGCAGCGGATCGAGGCGCTCCCGCGTCATGACCGGCGGCCGCTTCCCCGCGATCTCGCCCATCAGTTCGTCGACATATTCGAGCTTCTTCAGCGCCGGCCAACCGGCATAGCGCGTCCGCCAGTTCGAACGCGGCCGCAGCCACACCGCGAAGGTTTCGGCGAAATCCTCGTCCGGATGGCTCTGCGCATACCAGAGCCGAAGATGCTGGACATAGCGCCGGCTCGCCGGATTGGGCCGGTAGTAGCGCGGGTAATGTTTCGAGGACGGGCCGAACAGCTGCTGCCAGCGCCGGCGGCGTTGCAGCTGGTAGGCGTGCTGCACGGCATGGCCCGCCTCATGACGGAGAATGGCCATGCATTCGGACCAGGTGCCGCCCTCGACGTCGAACATCATTTTCTTCTCGAGCTTCATCAGGCGCGGATGGGCGAGATAGAAGGGAATGGCGATACCGGGCACATCAGCCGGGCTGAACCATTCGCTCGATATCCATGCGTGGGGCCGCAGCCGGATGCCGCGCTCTTCGAGCTCTTCGTAGAGAGTGTTGAGACAATCCTCGAGCCAGGTGCCTTCGACGGTGACCCTCAGCGTGCTGAGGCGTCGCTTGAGCAACTGCTCATCCGACAGCTTTTCCCAGGCAAATTTCCGGCGCGGCATAGCATCTACAAGTCATGACAACCCGGTCAATGGTGTCATAGGATGCTGCCGGCAACAACCGCCTTGGCCTCGCGGCGTGCCATCGTTCGGCGGCGCGCCGGGCCCGAATCACGCACTGGCTCAGCTTCCGCTGAACGAATTATATCCCTGGTCTTCCCAGTAGCCGCCCTTGTAGTCGTTGGTGACCTCCATCGAGATCACGTATTTCGGATTCTTGAAGCCGAGCTTGGTCGGCACGCGGATCTTCATCGGGTAGCCGTAAGCGCGCGGCAGAATCTCGTCGGCGAACTTGAACGTCATCTGCGTCTGCGGATGCAGTGCGGTGCGCATGTCGAGCGGCGAGTTATAGCCTTCCTTGTCGGCACACTGGAACCAGACATATTTCGCCTTGGTGTCCGCTCCGATCAGCTTGAGGAAGTCGCGCAGCGGCGTGCCGGTCCAGCTGCCGATCGCGCTCCAGCCCTCGACGCAGATATGCCGCGTCACCTGCTTGACCTGCGGCAACTTGTAGAGCTCGTCCAAGGTCCACGACTTCTTGTTGTCGACGAGCCCGCGCACCTCGAGCTTCCATTGCTTGCCGTCGACCTCGGGCGCGTCGTCGAGATCGTAATAGGCGTTGAACGGAAACGGCTTGGTGATCATGCTCTCCGGAAATTCCGGCGCCAGCGCGTCCGGATTGAACATCCAGGCCTGCACCGCGTCGTTGAACTTGGAGACCTGCTTCAGGACGCCCTCGGCCGAATCGCTGTCGACGACGTTGCAGCCGCTGAGCAGCGCGAGCGCGCCGATGCTGGCGCCGCCGGAGATGAAGCGCCGCCGCGTCAGGTCGGGCATCGCCTTGACGGCGTCGCGGACAAGAAGCCGCTTGTCGACGCCGGGGATCAGAAGTTTGCGCATACGGCCCATGATTGGTCTCCGGAATTAGCGGCCGATGATCATGGCGCGCAGGCTCTTCGGCACCAGCAGCGCCAGCGCGACATGCACGATCAGGAACAGGACGATCGCCGACATGCAGATGAAGTGGACATAGCGCGCCCAATCATAGCCGCCGAACAGCGCCACCAGCCAGCTCAGCTGCACCGGCTTCCAGATCGACAGGCCCGACAGCACGATGACGACGCCGACGGCGATGATGCCGGCATAGAGCAGCCTCTGCACATAATTGTAGGTGGAGAGATCGTCATGGGCGAGCTTGAAGGTCAGCGCCGCCTTGACGTCTGACAGAACGCCACTTGGCGTGATCGGCAGCAGCTTCTTGCGGAAGCGGCCGGTCGCAAATCCCGTGATGAGATAGATCAGCCCGTTGACCATCAACAGCCACATCGCGGCGAAGTGCCACAGCAGCGCGCCGCCGAGCCAGCCGCCGAGCGTGATGCCGCTGGCAAAACGGAAGCCGAACAGCGGCGAGGCGTTGTAGATCTGCCAGCCCGACATGATCATCAGGATCATCGCGACCGCGTTGGCCCAGTGCATCGCGCGCACCCAGGCGGGCTGGATGACCCTAGCTTTTCCTTGGGCGGGTTCGCGCGTCGCGGAACTGTCTGATGCGGCAAGGCTGGACATGGTCTTTCCCTGAAATTCCTGACCTCATATACGACGGAAACACCGGATTCGTTACTGCCTGCCCGCTATCGGGTCGATACCTCTGGTCTATCGCCTTCACAAAAAAGCGAGCCGGGGAGGACCCCCGGCTCGCGGTCGCGTATCCCTATGGGAAAGTCTGGGAGATCAGGACACGCGGCCTCAGGAGGCCGGCAGCAGCACGGTGTCGACCACGTGGATCACGCCGTTCGACTGATGGACGTTGGTGATCGAGACCATCGACTGGTCGCCCTTGGCATCGATGATCCAGGTCTTGCCGTCGGACTTCTTGACGGTGAGTTCCTCGCCCTCGACGGTCTTCAGCTTCTTGCCATCGGTGAGGTCGGCGGCGTCAAGCTTGCCGGCGACCACATGGTAGGTGAGGATCTTGGTCAGCGTCGCCTTGTTCTCCGGCTTGACCAGGTTGTCGACCGTGCCGGCCGGCAGCTTGCCGAAGGCGGCATTGGTCGGTGCGAACACCGTGAACGGGCCCTTGCCTTCGAGCGTGTCGACCAGGCCCGCGGCCTTCACTGCGGCGACCAGCGTGGTGTGGTCCTTGGAGTTGACGGCGTTCTGGATGATGTTCTTGGACGGATACATCGCCGCGCCGCCGACCATCACGGTCTTCTCTTCGGCGCGCGCCGGCGCAACGAAGGTCGAGGTGATCGCCAGCACGCTGAAAGCAGCCGCCGAAAGCAATGCAATACGCTTGGACATGGAGTGTCTCCCGATTGGATTGGTGACCGGCGGCCATCCGCCGGTGATGAAGGGGTCAACAACCGCGCTGCTCTGATCGTTGGTTTTGCAAGCGCCGTCGTTACCCGGAGCTACGGGCGGTTTTTGCTGACGGTTTCCGGAAATAATTCATTGTGATGGCTGAAACCGGATGCCACGCAATCCGTAACCGCCCGTTTTGACGAGGCCGCATTCGATTTCCATTCGACGGAATGGATGGGTGCGCTGCCGCGAGCAATTCGTTTGCGTCGCGCTGCCGATTGGTTCAGCCTTGAGAGAAGCGCGTCAACGGGGAGGCGATCATGAGCAGCATCACGGCGGATGGACTGTCGGCGCCGGTCGCAGAAGACATCGGCCCGCTCGAGCAAAAGCATCTGCAATATCCCAATTACCGCGCGGTCGCCGGCGGAACGCAGATTACGAAAACGCACTGGCATATCGCGATCGCCAATGCGTCAGGCTGGGGTTTCGACGGCATGGACGGCGTGATCTTCGCGCTGGTGTCGCCGATGGTGATCAAGGAGTTTTCGCTGACCCTGCCGGAATATCGTTCCGGTATGCAGATCGCGCTGTTCGTCGGCATCGCCGGCCTCTATTTCTGGCCGTGGCTGTCCGACCGGTTCGGCCGGCGCACGCTGCTCGCGGTCAACATCGCGCTGTTCTCGCTGTTGATGCCGGTCGCGGCGCTGTCGCCGACCTTTGCAATCTTCGTGATAGCGCGCTCGCTGCTGTTCTTCGCACTCAACGGCGAGTGGTCGCTCGGCTCGATGCTGGTGGCCGAAACCTGGCCGGCCCGGCTGCGCGGGCGGGTGATCAGCATTACGCGATCGGCCTGGTGCCTCGGTGCCTCGCTCGCCGGCGCCATCACCGGGCTTGTCGCCGCCAATTTCGGCTGGCGTATCGCAGTCATGGTGCCGGGCGTGATCGCGCTGCTCGCGATCTATGTCCGCTCCACCTGCCCGGAATCGCCCTATTGGGTGCGCGCACAAGACCGCAAGCGCCGCATCGCCGAAACGCTGGCGCGCGGCGGCGCGGTCGGTGACGACGACAAAGCCTGGTTCGGCAAGGCCAAGTCGGTCGGCATCCGGCAGGTCTTCCTGCCCGATGTGCTGCCCGCGACACTGGTTGCGCTGTTCGTGGCGTGCTGCAGCACCTGCATTTACGGCACGGTCGGCTCCTGGATGCCGCTTTATCTGTCCACCGAAAAGCACTGGTCGACCACGGAATACAGCCTGTTCTACGTGTTCTATGGCATTTGCGGCTTCATCGGGCTGTGCCTGGTCGGTTGGCTGATCGACAGGATCGGCCGCCGCCTCACTTTCATCGTGACATTGATCGAGGGCGCGATCTTCATGACGCTCTGGGTCTATTCCGAGAGCCACATCCTGCTCTGGACGTTTGGGCTGGCCTGGTGTCTCGGCTTCCTCGGCTTCTGGGGCCCGAGCACGACGCTCACCGCGGAAGTCTTCCCGACCCGGATTCGCGGCGCGGCCAACGGCGTGGTCTGGGCGATCGCCTACTTCGTCGGCTTCGTGCTGTTCCCCTTCGTCACCATCGGCCTGCAGCAGCACACCGGCTCGTTCGCGTTGGCGTTCCTCTGTATCCCCGTGCTGATGGTCGCGATGGCGATCGGCGTCACGCTGATGGTGCCGGAGCATTCCGGCAAGGAATTGAACGAGATCATCCAATAGAAAATAGCTGTCGTCCCGGACAAGCGAGCGTCAGCGAGCGCGATCCGGGATCCATAGCCACAGGAAGCCGTTTTGCGAAGGCTGGGGCCCCAGCTTCTCTCGCAACGACGCCCTGTGGTTATGGGTCCCCGCTCCCGTGCGCAATTGCGCACTAGGCGGGGACGACATGGGAGAGTTGGCGAAGTCCTAATCCCTGCTCGCCGGCGTCTGAATGAACCCGCGATTATGCGTCGGGCTGATCAGGATCTCGTTCATGCACACACGCGGCGGCATGCCGGCGACGAAGGCGATGGTGCGGCCGAGATCCTCCGGCTGCAGCATCTTGTCCTGCTCCTCCTGGCTCGGCACCACCGGGCGCAGCTTCAGGATTGGCGTTGCCACCTCGCCCGGCGACAGGCAGCAGGCGCGCAAGCCGTTGACGCATTCGTCCATGTTGAAGGAATGCGTCAGCGCCAGCACCGCATGCTTGGTGGTGGTGTAGGCCGGGCCCGGCATTTTCGAGACGTGGCGTCCCGCCCATGAGGCGACGTTGATGATGCAGCCGTCCTTTTGCTTGCGCATCGCCGGCAGCACCGCGCGCATACAATAGAGCACGCCGTTCAGATTGATGTCGACGAGCTGGTTCCAGCCTTCCAGCTCCATGTCGGCCCAGCGCCGCTTTGGCACGTTGACGCCGGCGCTGTTGACCAGGAGGTCGATGCGGCCATGCCTGGCCAGGATCTGGTCGGCAACCTTCTGCACGTCGGCAGCCTTGCTGACATCGAGCGCGACCGCCTCGGCCTCGCCGCCGGCCTGCTTGATTTTCGCGACGACCGCATCGAGCGCATCCTTGCGGCGGCCCGACACCACTACCGTCCAGCCGTCTTCGGCCAGCGAAATGGCGCCGGCTTCCCCAATGCCCGTTCCGCCGCCGGTAACCCACGCCACGCGTTTTCCGCCCTTTGTCATGCCAACTGTCTCCGTTGCTTTGTGAAGGACGTTCTTGCTATGGAACGCCTTAAGGCTAATACGGCCGGATCGGGAGCGGCCACCCCGCAATGATGCATGAACACTCCCTAAACACCAATCCGTTTTCCGGTCATAACGTTCGTGGAAAAATGAGGCAAAAGGCGCATGCGTCCGCTTGAAGGATTACGCGTTGTCGATCTGACCCGGGTGCTGTCGGGACCGTTCTGCACCATGCAGCTTGGCGATCTCGGCGCCGAGGTGATCAAGGTCGAGCGACCGGGCGAGGGCGACGACACAAGGGCGTTCGCGCCTCCCTATCAGGGCGATGAAGCGGCGTATTTCCTGTCGGTCAACCGCAACAAGAAAAGCATCACGCTCGATATGAAAAGCGAGCGCGGCCGTGAGGTGCTGTGGCGGCTGATCGATACGTCGGATGTGCTGGTTGAAAATTTCCGGCCCGGCGCAATGGATCGCCTCGGTTTCAGCTACGCGGCGGTCAGCGCGCGCCGTCCGGCCATGGTGTATTGCTCGATCTCCGGATTTGGTAACACCGGCCTGTACAAGGACCGCCCCGGCTACGACGTCATCGTGCAGGGCGAAGCCGGCATCCAGGACATCACCGGCAACCCCGACGGCCCGCCGTTCAAGGTCGGCACATCGATCGCCGATCTGACATCCGGAATGAACGGGGCAATGGGCATTCTCGCCGCGCTCTATGCGGCCAAGACCACCGGACGCGGCCAGCATGTTTCGATTTCGATGTACGAGTTTATCGCGGCGCTGCTCAGCTTCAATGCCGGCATCTATTTCGCGACCGGCGAATCGCCGAAGCGCCGCGGCAATGCGCACGCGACCATCGTGCCCTATGAAACGTTTGAAGCGAGCGACGGCTGGATCAGCCTCGGCGTCGCCAATGACGAACTGTGGAAACGTTTCTGCAAGCTGGTCGAGCGTCCCGAACTGACCGATGATCCCCGCTTCGCCAAAGCGGCGGATCGCGTGCGCAACCGGGATATCCTGGTCCCGATTGTCAAGGACATCATCCGGCAGCGCAAGCGCGACGACTGGCTACCCTTGATGGACGCCGCCGGCATTCCGAGCGGTGGGATCAGGACGGTCGGCGAAGTCTGCGAGAGCGATCTCCTGAGGTCGCGCGACATGGTCGCCGAGATGCCGCATGCCGGCGAGGGCGTCGGCATCGTCAAGAACATCAAGAACCCGATGCATCTCAGCGATACGCCGCTGAACAACTACACGGCTCCGCCCCGGCTTGGCGAACACACGAGCGAGGTTCTGACGGGCCTGCTCGGCTACAGCAAAAGCGAGGTCGAGGACCTGGCGAAAAGCGAGACGATCTGACCGACGAAGCCCGCGCGGGCCGCCGCCCTGCTATTCGATCACCTCGTCGGCAGCCGCGAGCAAGGTCGGCGGCATGGTGAAGCCGAGGGCCTTCGCGGTCTTCAGGTTGATCGACAGGTCGAACTTGTTCGGCGCCTGGATCGGCAGGTCCGAGGGCTTCTCGCCCTTCAACAGACGATCGGCGTAGACTGCGGCCTGCCGATAGACGTCGACGAAGTCGAGCCCCCAGGACAACAGTCCGCCGCTCTGGGTGAAGGAGCGGAACGGAAACACCGCGGGAAGCCGGGCGCGGTTGATGCGCTCGATCAGCAGCGCGCGGTTGTTGACGACCAAGCCGTCCGGCAGGACGATCACCGCGCGATCGGCGCCGGCGCCGAACTGGTCGAGGACGGTTTCGATGTCGGCCACCGCCCGCACCTCGCCACGCACCATCTCTACGCTGTAATCAGGGCCCATCGCCTCGACGGATTTCGCGAGCGCCAAGGTGCCGGAGTTCTGCGGATTGACGATCAGCAGGATGCGCTTAATGCGCGGCTCGATCTCTTTGAGCGCGTCGACCCACTTGCCCGGGAAGGAATATTCATAGTTGGTCAGGCCGGTGAAATTGGCGTCCGGCCGCGCGAGACTCTTGACCAGGCCCTGCGCCACGGGATCGGCAACCAGCGTGAACACGATCGGAATGCTCTGCGTCTTGTCCTTGAGCGCGCGCAGCGCGCGCGAGCCGAGCGCCACGATCACATCGGGATGCGTCGCGACAATCGCCGCCGCATTCTCCTTGAACTGCGCGGCATCCGTGATCGCAAAACGCAGATCGATCATGAAGGCGCCGTCTTTCCACCCCGACCGCTGCAACTGATCGCGGAACGCCGCGACCAGCGGCTGCATTTGCGCCTCGGAAAACTCCGAGAGCATGGCGATCTGCCGGACGCGCTCGCTCTGTTGCGCGCGCGCCGCGAGCGGCAGGCCAACCAACACAGTCAGCCCGAGAAACTCACGCCGCCTCATTCGATCACCTCATCGGCGCGCGCAAGAAGCGTTGCCGGCACGGTCAGGCCTAGCGCGTTCGCCGACTTGAGGTTTATAGCAAGCTCGAATTTGGTCGGCTGCTGCACCGGAATATCTGAAGGCCTGGCGCCACGAAGAATCTTGTCGACCAATTCGGCGGCGCGCCGGTACAGGTCGAACAGGTCCGGCCCGTAGGAGATCAAGCCCTCTCCCAGATTGTCCCTGTAGCTATGAACGGTCGGCAGCCGCGCCGCGAGCGCGAGCGCGTTGATACGCGCGCGATTGGCGATCATGAGCGGCTCGACACAGACATAAAGCCCGTCGGCGCGCCCATTGAGCGCCTCGATTGCCGGGGGAATTTCCTCCGCACGCCCGAACTCCGCGCGCACGGACTCAAGACCGAGCGCGCGGGCGGCGGCTTGCGCCGCCGCAAGTTCACTCCCCGGTTTCGCGGAGTTAAACAGGATCGCCAGTCTGCGAAGGCCCGGCACGATTTCGCGCAAAAGCTCGATCCGCTTGCCGGCCGTATCGGGCAACTGCACCGAGAAGCCGGTGACATTGCCGCCGGGCCGGGCCAGGCTTGTGACCAGGCCGCTGCCGATCGGATCGCCTGCCGCCGCGAAGACGATCGGAATATCCGGCGCCCCGCGCTTCGCCGATCTTGTCTGCGCATCACCGGCCAGCACGATGACATCGACCTTGAGTTGGGCGAAGTCGGCTGCGATTTCGCCGGCGCGTTCGACGATGCCCTCCGCGGCTCGGGAGTCGATCGACACGTTGCGGCCTTCGACCCAGCCAAGCTGGCCAAGCCGGGATAGGAACGCCTCGCGCCGTGGGCGCTCCGCGGCCTCCGTGCTTGAACTCAACAGTCCGATGATCGGGACTTTTCCAGCATTTTGTGCGCGCGCCGCGAGCGGCCATGCCACCGCTACTCCGAGTGCCGCGACAAACTCACGCCGCCTCATTCCACCACCGCGTCGGCGAGCGCCAGCAAATCGGGAGGGATTTCCAGGCCCAACGCCTTCGCGGCCTTGACGTTGAATGCGATTTCGAACTTGACCGGCGCCTGCGCCGGCAAGTCGCCGGGCGGCGTGCCCTTGAGGATGCGATCGATATAGCCGGCGGAGCGGAAGAAGATGTCGCCGGCATCGGCGCCATAGGAGGTCAACCCGCCTTCCTCGACATTCTGCCGGTAGGAATAACTCGCGGGCACGCGATACTGCGCCGCGGCCTTGATCGCGGCACCGCGGTTCACCAGCATGAAGGGGTCCGGCGTCACCAGCAGCGTGGCGCCCGGCTGCTGGCCGAGCTTTGCGACGGCCGCATCGACCTCGGCCACGCTTTTCACCGGCGCCGCCGACAACGAGAGCGACAGCTGCCTGGCAACCCTCTCGAACGATTTCAGGTGAATTTCGTAGTAGGGATAGGTCTCGGGATTGAACATGATCGCGACGCTTTTGCTTTGCGGCGCGATCCGCTTCAGCATCTCCAGCGATTTGCCGACCATCGAATATTCCAGAAATGAAAAGCCGGTGATGTTGCCGCCGGGATGGGCCATGCTTGATATGATGCCCTGCGATACGGGATCGTTGACCACCGAGAACACGATGGGGATCGTCGATGTCGCCTGCTTCAGGGCGACGGTTGCCGGCGTGCCGTTGCCGAGCAGCACATCGGGCGCAAGCTGCACCAGCTGCTCCGCATAGAGGCGGGTCAGCACGATATCGCCGCCGCTCCAGCGCCACTCGATCTGCAGGTTCTGGCCTTCGCGCCAGCCGAGCTGCGCCAGGCCTTCGCGGAATTTGGCGACGCGCGTGACGGCGACGGGGTCGCCTTCCCTGGTGCTCATGAGCATGCCGAGACGCCTGGCGCGTTCAGCCGATCGCGCGCCGGCAAACGGCAGCATTGCCGCGCTCGTCCCGATATACAGAATGAATTCGCGACGCCTCATGCGCCCTCGCGAGCTATTGCCCGTTCAACAGGCTTATCACAAACCGGCTGCCGACGATGAAAAGATAGAGGCCGAACGCGACTTCCAGCATACGCTTCGACATCGCGTGCGCTGCGCGTACACCGAGCCGCGCGGTCAACAGGCTGGTCGGCATCACCAAGAGCGCGCCGATCAGCGAGACGTATCCAAACGAAAGCGGCATCTGCAGCGCGGCCACATCGGGGAACCGCGCCGCCACGGGCCAGCCGGCATAGACATAGCCGAGCGCGCCGGGAATCGAGATCAGCACCGCGAGCGCCGAGGAGGTCGCGACCGCCTGGTGGATCGGGCGCCCGTAGAAGGTCATCAGCAAATTCGAGAACAGGCCGCCGCCGACGCCCATCAGGGTTGCGAGAATGCCGACGCAAAAGCCGTAGACGCGCATCACCGGCCCCTTCGGCATTTCGTCGCCGAGCTTCCAGCTGTCGCGCCCGAACAAGAGCCGGAAGGAGGCCGAGAAGGCGACGCAGACGAAGACGTATTTGAACAGCCGCTCGGGTGCGACGCGCGCGATCGCGCTGCCGGCGACGACCCCGATCACGATCGGCAGCCACCAGACTTTCAGCACGTCCATATCAACCGCGCCGCGCAGATAATGCGCGCGAAACGAGCTGATCGAGGTCGGGATGATCACCGCGAGCGAGGTGCCGACGCAGAGCGGCATCCGCACCTCCAGCGGCACGCCGGCCAGCCGGAAGCATTCGTAAAACACGGGTACCAGCACCGCGCCGCCGCCGATCCCGAACAGGCCAGCCAGAAATCCCGACAGCGCGCCGGTTGCGATCAACAGCAGGCCGAGCTCGACGATTCCCGATTCGCTGAGCCCCGCCATTCCGCTTCCCAATTTCTGCCGGCGCCGGTTCGGCGCGTTCTTGAATCGTGCTTCAGGTATACCAGCAAGCAGGGGCAGTCGACCCCTTCGCTACCTCACATTTGCAGGGCTCATCTGAAGCTTTGAACCGAGTCATCGCTAAGGATGAATGCTGGTTCGGAATTGCTGATATTCGCCGTTGCACTGGCTGTTTCGACTCCGTAAATAGAAATCATCTAACGCGATCCGACGGACCCCGTGGGTCCGTCACAACCGTCAAAAAAGCAGATGACCGCAAGGATCGAACGACCGCTTTCACCGCATTTGCAGACCTATCGCTGGACGCTGACGATGATGTTGTCCATCGTCCATCGCGGCACCGGCCTTGCGCTCTATTTCGGCACGCTGCTGCTGGCCTGGTGGCTGATCGCAGCCGCCTCGGGCCCGGGTGCCTACGCGCATGTGCAGGCTTTCACCTCGAGCATCATCGGTCGGTTGATCGTGTTCGGCTACACTTGGGCGCTGCTGCATCACCTGCTCAGCGGTATCAGGCATTTCGTCTGGGACCTCGGCTACGGCTTCAAGGCCAATGAACGCGAGGCGCTGACCTGGGGCGCGCTGATCGGCGGCATCTCGCTCACCGTGCTGGTCTGGATCGCGGCCTACGCGATCGGAGGTGGGCGATGAGCGACACCCACGGCGCGCCTTCGATGCGCACACCGCTCGGCCGCGTCCGCAATCTCGGCGCCTCGCATTCCGGCACGTCGGATTTCTGGCGCCAGCGTCTCACCGCGGTCGCGATGACGCTCTTGATCATTCCGGTGATCGTCATCGTGCTGATGCTGATCGGCAGCAATCAGGCCGGTGCCAAGCTGATCCTCGGCTCGCTGCCGGCCGCGATCATCCTCATTCTCTTCATCATCGCCTCGACCTGGCACATGAAGATCGGCATGCAGGTCGTGATCGAGGACTATGTGCACAACGAAAAGGTGAAACTCGCTGCGATCGTGGCCAACAATTTCTTTTCCTTCGCGGTGGCGCTGGCCTCGATCTACGCCATATTCAAGTTGTCATCGGGAGTTTGACCCATGGCCGAGACTAACGGCAAAGCCACCAACGGCAGCGGCCCCACCACCAACGGCAAGGCCTATCCGATCGAGGATCACACCTACGACGTCGTCGTGGTCGGCGCCGGCGGCGCAGGCCTGCGCGCGGTGGTCGGCTGCAGCGAGGCCGGGCTTCGCACCGCCTGCATCACCAAGGTATTTCCGACCCGCTCGCATACGGTCGCGGCGCAAGGCGGCATTTCCGCCTCGCTGGGCAACATGCATCCCGACGACTGGCGCTGGCACATGTACGACACCGTCAGGGGGGCGGACTGGCTCGGCGACCAGGACGCCATCGAATATATGGTTCGCAACGCGCCCGAGGCCGTCTACGAGCTCGAGCATTGGGGCGTGCCGTTCACGCGCACCGAGGACGGCAAGATATATCAGCGCGCGTTCGGCGGCATGACGATGGACTACGGCAAGGGCCAGGCGCAGCGCACCTGCGCCGCCGCCGACCGCACTGGCCACGCCATGCTGCACACCATGTACGGCCAGGCGCTGCGGCACTCCGCCGAATTCTACATCGAGTTCTTCGCCATTGACCTGATCATGGACGACCAGGGCGCCTGCCGCGGCGTGATCGCGCTCAAACTGGATGACGGCACGCTGCATCGCTTCCGCGCCCAGACCACGATCCTCGCGACCGGCGGCTATGGCCGCGCCTACGCCTCCTGCACCTCGGCGCATACCTGCACCGGCGACGGCGGCGGCATGGTGCTGCGCGCGGGTCTGCCGCTGGAGGACATGGAGTTCGTCCAGTTCCACCCGACCGGCATCTACGGCTCGGGTTGTCTCGTCACCGAAGGCGCGCGCGGCGAAGGCGGTTATCTCGTCAATTCCGAGGGCGAGCGTTTTATGGAGCGCTACGCGCCGTCAGCGAAAGACCTCGCATCGCGCGACGTGGTCTCGCGCGCGATGACCATCGAAATCCGCGAAGGCCGCGGCGTCGGCAAGAAGAAGGACCACATCTTCCTGCATCTCGATCATCTCGATCCCAAGATGCTGCACGAGCGGCTGCCCGGTATCTCGGAGTCGGTGCGGATTTTCGCCAATGTCGACGTGACGCGCGAGCCGATCCCGATCGTGCCGACCGTGCATTACAACATGGGCGGCATCCCCACCAATTATCACGGCGAGGTGCTGACCAAAAAGAACGGCGACGACAATTCGATTGTCCCCGGCCTGATGGCTGTCGGCGAAGCCGCCTGCGTCTCCGTGCATGGCGCCAACCGCCTCGGCTCCAACTCGCTGATCGACCTCGTCGTGTTCGGCCGCGCCGCGGCGATGCGGCTCGGCGAGAAACTCGGCGCCAATGCCAAGCAGCCGGAGCTGCCGCAGGATGGGTCGGACCGCGCGCTCGGCCGGCTCGATCATTTCCGCCACGCCTCCGGCGGCACGCCAACCGCCAAGCTGCGCGAGAGCATGCAGCACGTGATGCAGACCAATTGCGCGGTGTTCCGCACCGGCGAGGTGCTGCACGAAGGACAGAACCTGATCCACAAGGTGCACGGCGGCGTGTCCGACATCGCGGTGACCGACCGCTCGCTGGTCTGGAACTCCGACCTGGTCGAGACGCTCGAATTCTCCAACCTGATCGACCAGGCGGTCGTCACCATGGACTCCGCGGCAAACCGCACCGAAAGCCGCGGCGCGCATGCGCGCGAGGACTTCCACGATCGCGACGACAAGAACTGGATGAAGCACACGCTGGTGTGGATCGACGCGGGCGGCAGGTCCACGATCGATTACCGCCCGGTGCACGACTACACCATGACCAACGACGTGCAGTACATCCCGCCGAAGGCGCGCGTGTATTAATGAAAATCGGGCTCTGCAAAATGTGCGCTCGGAATGGAGCGCTTGCAAAGGCCCACATCGTGCCGAAGGCCTTTTATCCGATCGTCCCGCACGAACCGCTCATGTTGATTTCTGGAGCAAAAAATCATCGCCCTAAGCGAGCGCCTGTCGGCATCTACGATGAAGACCTGCTCTGCGACGCTTGCGAGCAGAGGTTCTCGAATCTAGACCACGAGGCGGTCCGTATTCTGAAGCCGTGGCCACGTCGGGCTCAGTTGTTAAAAGATGATAACGGCTTCATCCTGAAAGCGGAAAACGAGAAGGCGGGGTACTTCATCAAAGCCTCGGAAGCAAAATCACTTCTGCCATTCTTCCGCTTTCTGCTTTGGCGGATGGCAGTCACATCGCGTCCCGAAATGCACTTAAAGCTCGAACCGATCCTCATCGAGCGGTTACGTCTTAATCTTTTGTCCGGCGATACCGATGATCTTGGGCTTAGGATATACGCTACTCGTTCGATCCAGAAAGCCGCAGAAGCGGTGATTTCTCCGAGGATCGGAACGATCGAGCGGAAATCGATTATCAATATAGAATTCCAAGGATTCCAATTTAAGATTGCACTCACTAACGACGGGATAGATGAGTTCGCTCTGACAGAGGGTCGAGACTGGCTCATCTTGTTCGAAGATTTCCGCACGACGAAGGTGTACAAGTCGATGAGATCTATAGCGCTGAAAAATCCCGATCCGTGGGCGCGCTTAAGGACGAGGGTCAGAAATGGCTGAATTCGCACTTCCGAAAAATTCGAGGATCACGGGCGGCAAGACCTGGCCGAAGCCGCCGGGCGCTGCCGAGACACGCGAGTTCAAGGTCTACCGCTGGAATCCGGACGACGGCAAGAACCCGAGCGTCGACACCTATCATGTCGACACCAACGATTGCGGCCCGATGGTGCTGGACGGCCTGATCTGGATCAAGAATCATATCGACCCGACCTTGACCTTCCGCCGCTCCTGCCGCGAGGGCGTCTGCGGCTCCTGCGCCATGAATATCGACGGCCAGAACACGCTCGCCTGCACCAAGTCGATGCACGACGTGGCCTCCGGCGGCGCGGTGAAGATCAATCCGCTGCCGCACCAGCCGGTGGTCAAGGACCTGGTGCCCGACCTCACCAATTTCTATGCGCAATACGCCTCGATCGAGCCGTGGCTGAAGACGACCTCGCCGACGCCGCAGAAGGAGTGGAAGCAGAGCCACGAGGACCGCGAGAAGCTCGACGGCCTCTACGAATGCATCCTGTGCGCCTGCTGCTCGACCTCCTGCCCGAGCTATTGGTGGAACAGCGAGCGCTTCCTCGGTCCCGCCGCGCTGCTGCAGGCGACGCGCTGGGTCAAGGATTCCCGCGATGAGGCGACCGGCGAGCGGCTCGACAATCTCGAAGACCCGTTCCGGCTCTATCGCTGCCACACCATCATGAACTGCGCCAAGGCGTGCCCGAAGGGATTGAACCCGTCGGAAGCCATCGCTGAGCTCAAGATGAAGCTGGTCGAACGGCAGATGTGATCGCTTCATCCCTCCCCCGCGAAGCGTGGGGAGAGTGGCCGCGAATGAAATGAGCGGCCGGGTGGGGGCGCTTCAAGCCTCACAGGTATTTCCCCCACCCGTCTCATCGTTCGCGTGCGCTCACGACGAGCCACCCTCCCCACAAGGGGGAGGGATAAGAGGGAGCAAGTGATGCCCGCTTACCCCATCATCCTGCATCACTTCGACGAATCCCCCTTCTCCGAGAAAATCCGCCTGATCTTCGGCATCAAGAAGCTCGCCTGGACCTCGGTGCGCATCAGCCGCATCATGCCGCGGCCCGATCTGATGCCGATGACCGGCGGCTATCGCCGCACGCCCGTGATGCAGATCGGCGCCGACATCTATTGCGACACCCAATGCATCATGCGCGAGCTGGAGCGTCGCTTCCCGCAGCCGAGCCTGCTGCCGAAAGGCTATGACGGCCTGGTCTGGGGCTGCGCGATGTGGACCGACCGCATGTTCTTCCAGAGCACGGTCAACCTCGTGTTCGGCTCGCTCGCCGACAGGGTGCCGGCCGAGTTCATCGCCGACCGCGAGAAGCTGCGCGGCGCGAAGTTCGACGTTGCCGGCATGGCCGCGGCAATCCCGCAGATGCGCGATCAGTTCCGAGCGCATCTCGCCTGGATCGACGCGCAGCTTTGCGACGAGCGCATCTGGCTTGCGGGCTCCGCGCCGAGCCTGCTCGACATTAATGCCTATATGAACGTCTGGTACGCTCGCGGAAACATGCCCAATTCCGACGAGCTGTTCGCCGAGTTCGACCATGCGCGGGCCTGGGCCGGGCGTGTCCGCGCCATCGGTCACGGCGACCGCACCGAAATGACGACGGCGGAAGCGCTCGAGATCGCCGCGAAGGCCGTGCCCGAGACCGAGGAATTATCCGACCCCAACGATCCCAACGGCCGCAAGCCCGGCGACAAGGTCGAGGTGATGCCCGACGATTACGGCAAGGTCCGCGTCGCCGGCGAGATCGTCGCGCTCTCGCCACAGCACATCGCGATCCGCCGGCATGACCCCAAAGCCGGCGAAATGGTCGTGCATTTTCCTCGCGCGGGCTTCCTCGTGCTGCCGGCCAGCGCATGACCCAGAAAGTGTCCGGCGGCTTTCCGAGAAGGTCAGGCGCCAATGGCTAGTCGTTCCCGGGCGGGAACCTTTTGATAACGTTTGCGTTATCGGCTCATGGCAGGGTTCGATACCAAAACCAGATCAAAGAGCCGCAAGAACGGCGACGCCACGCCGCGCGACGACAAAAAGCGCGATGACGCCACGCCGCGCGAGGGCGAGGAAAAGGCGGAGATCGTCGAGGTCGTCGCCGAGGCCGGTGATCATGTCGAGCCGCCGCCGCCCGAAATCGTCGAAGCCGACCCCGAGTTGTCGCCGGAAGAGGCCGAAGAAGTCCGCAAGCAATACCTGCTGACGCGGTTCTGGATCAGCGCGCGCGGCTATTGGGGTCGCAGGGGCGACAGGTTGGCCTGGGTGTTCTCGATCGGATTGCTGATCCTGATCATCGCCAATGTCGGCTTCCAGTACGGCATCAATGTCTGGAATCGCGCGATCTTCGACGCCATCGAGAAGCGCGACTCAGCAACTGTGTTTCATCTCACCGCGGTCTTCTTCCCGCTCGCGATCGGCAGCGTCGCACTCGGCGTGGCGCAGGTGTTCGCGCGCATGAGCATTCAGCGCCGCTGGCGCACCTGGCTGACGACATCGGTGATCTCGCGCTGGCTCGCCAGCGGCCGCTATTACCAGCTCAACCTGGTCGGCGGCGATCACAAAAACCCGGAATACCGTATCGCCGAGGATTTGCGGATCGCAACGGACTCGCCGGTCGATTTTACCGCCGGCGTCATCTCGGCTTTTCTCTCCGCCTCGACCTTCATCGTGGTGCTCTGGACCATCGGCGGCGCACTCACGGTGACGCTGGGCGGCTCGACGGTGACCATTCCCGGCTTCCTCGTCATCGCCGCGATTCTTTACGCTGCAATCGCCTCGGGCTCGATCATGACGATCGGCCGCCGCTTCGTGCAGATCTCCGAGGACAAGAACCAGGCCGAAGCCGAATTTCGCTACACGCTGACGCGCGTGCGCGAGAACGGTGAGAGCATCGCGCTGCTCGGCGGCGAGGAGGAAGAGCGCGACGGCATCGACAAGACCTTTTCCAATGTGCTGCGACAATGGGCGCGCCTTGCCGGCCAGCACATGCGCACCACACTGGTGTCGCAGGGGTCGAGCCTGATTGCGCCTGTCGTTCCCCTCCTGCTCTGCGCGCCGAAATTCCTCGACGGCAGCATGACGCTCGGACAGGTGATGCAGGCGGCCTCCGCCTTCACCATCGTGCAGAGCGCGTTCGGCTGGCTGGTCGACAATTATCCGCGGCTGGCCGACTGGAACGCCTGCGCGCGCCGCATCGCCTCGCTGATGATGTCACTCGACGGCCTCGAGCGCGCCGAGCAGGCCGGCGGTCTCGGCCGCATCGAACGCGGCGAGACCGAGGGCGAGGCGATGCTCACGCTCAACGATCTGTCGGTGTCTCTTGACGACGGCACCGCCGTGGTCGGCGAAACCGAAGTCGTGGTCGAGCCGGGCGAGCGATTGCTGGTTGCCGGGGAGTCCGGTTCGGGCAAGAGCACGCTGGTGCGCGCGATCGCGGGTCTCTGGCCGTGGGGCTCGGGCAGCGTCAACTTCCACCCCGACCGGCGGCTGTTCATGCTGCCGCAGCGGCCTTACGTGCCCTCGGGCACGCTGCGCCGCGCCGTCGCCTATCCCGGCGCGGCCGATGACTGGAACGTGCAACAGATCGGCGACGCCCTGCACAAGGTCGGGCTCGATCATCTCAAGGACAAGATCGAGGACGACGCGCCGTGGGACCAGACCTTGTCGGGCGGCGAGAAACAGCGCCTCGCCTTTGCGCGGCTGTTGCTGCACAACCCCGACATCGTGGTGCTGGACGAAGCGACCTCGGCGCTCGACGACAAGAGCCAGGACAAGATGATGGACATGGTGATGAAGGAGCTGCCGAAAGCCACCATCGTCAGCGTGGCGCACCGCGCCGAGCTGGAAGCCTTCCACAGCCGCAAGATCACGCTGGAGCGCCGCAAGGGCGGCGCGAAGCTCGTCAGCGACATCGACCTCATTCCGCGCAAGGGCAGGCGGCGCCTGCTCGGGCGCTTCCTGCGCCGCCGCAAGCCGGCACCGGGTAAAGCCAAGAAGGCGGCGTAAGCGCAATCATCCATCGTTGGAGTCACCGGCGAAACCGGCTATGGAAGCGCGGCTTCAGCCCTGAGGTTCTGCTCGTGACTCCAGACAATGATGCTTCGCCCGCGCCGTTCGGCGCGCTTGCGCCGAACGCTGCGCAGGCCGCGGTGATCGCGCTGACGCAGCGTTCGGGACTGAAGCGCGGCGCGTTCCGCCCGATGATGTCGCGGCTGGTCAATCTGTTGCGGGCGGGTCCCGTCGACGTGCATTACCAGGGCGCGGCGTTCCGCCTGCATCATCAGTTGAGCGCGACCGAGCGCGGCGCGCTGTTCAACGCCGACTACAATCGCGAGGAACTCGATTTCCTGCGCGCCAACGTGCCTGTTGGCGGGACCTTCGTCGATCTCGGCGCCAATGTCGGCACCTATGCCCTGGTGCTGGCGCGCCATGTCGGCGCCGGCGGGCGAGTGATCGCGGTCGAGCCGCATCCGGTCATCCATGCGCGGCTCGCCTTCAACCGCAAGGCATCGTCAGCTGATCAGGTCCGGCTGATCGCAGCCGCGGTCGGTCCCGCCGACGGCGAGCTGCTGATCGAAACCGACGGCGACAATTTAGGCGCCAGCCATGTGGTATCAGGCGCGCCATCGGCCAACGCCATCAAGGTGCCGTCGCTGCGGCTGGCGCGTATGCTCGCCGACGCCGGCATCGCAAGCGTGGACGCGCTCAAGATCGATATCGAAGGTTTTGAGGACCGCGCGCTGGTCCCGTTCTTCGAGGAGGCGCCGCCGTCGCTGTGGCCGCGCGCGGTCGTGATCGAGCATTTGTCGCGCGACGAATGGCAGCAGGACACCATCGCCGACATGATCGCGCGCGGTTACCGCGAGGCCGGACGCACGCGCAGCAATACGCTGCTCAGACGGGATTAGCGGACGGAACCGTGGGTCGTGCCGGCCGTTGTCGCCCCGCGAAGGGAACAACGACACGATGCCGATCGAGCCACCCGAGATCCCGCCGCCGACGCCGGGCCAACCCACCGAACCGCCGCGCGAGCAACCGCCCGGAAATCCGAACCCGGAAATTCCCCCGCCGGTGCAGGAGCCCGGCGCGCCGCCGCAGCCGCAGGAATTGCCTGGAAAAATGCCCGACGAAATTCCGGGACGCGGTCCCGGCAGCCCTGCCACGCCAAACCCCGCGACGGATCGCGCGGGGGACAATCGGAACTGACCGTTGGAACCACCCTCTGAATACGTCATGAACGGGGGCTTATTTGCGTGTTCCCGGCCGAGAAATAAATTCGGTTCCGCATTCGACGCCTGCCACAATCCAGCCTAACGCCTGTTCGTTCATCGCCAAGCCTTGACTCAAAATCTTGAATCGCAAGGCCAGAAGCCAGAGCTCATTTTTCGGGGATCGAGATCATCATGACCAAACTTCGTCTCGTGCTGCTTGCCACGACCGCCCTCACGGCGATGCAGTTTGCAAGCGTGGTGGCACGCGCGCAAAGCGCGTCGTCACCGCTGATCGTCGCGCAGGCGCCGAGCGAAGCCGAGAAGGAAAAGAAGGGGCCGCCGCCGAAGGGCGCGCCGCCCGCCGCGGCTCCGGTACGGCCTGCCGCTCCTCCGCCACCGAGGCCCGCGGCACCTCCGCCACCCCCACCTCCCCATGCAGCGCCGCCGCCGCCACCTCCACACGCGGCACCACCGCCTCCTCCGCCGCCGCCTCCACACGCGCCGCCGCCGGCCGCGGCGCCAAAGGCTCCGCCACCTCCACCACCCGCAGCGCCGAAGGCACCGACACCACCGGCGGCCGCGCCGACTCACACGCCGCCGCCCCCCGCGCCTCCGACTGCTGCTCCAACGACGACACCGCCTGCAGGCACGCCGCCCGCTGGTACGTCTCCGCGCGAGCGTTTCGAGCATGGCCCGCCACCTGCGGGCGCTCCTCCGGCTGGCGCGCCACCACACAGCGGGCCACCAACGACGACCACGCCGCCGCCGGCAGCCGCTCCGACTGCGCCGACGGGTCAGCCTCCGGGCCGGACACCGCCCGGCGCGGCGCCAGGCACACCGCCCGGCTCGACCTTCAACCGTCCGCCCGGCGCACCCCCGCCGGCTGCGGGCACGCCACCTGCCGGCGCACCTGCACCGACCGTCGCGCCCGGCGCGCCGAACGCAGCAGTGCCACCCGGACGCGCGCAGAACGCGCCGCCGACAGTCAGGCCGGCTTTCCAACGCGCACCCACCGTCACCACTCCACTACCGACGGTCGCGCCGCCTGCGGCAGCCTTGACGCCGATCGCACCGGGCGCGGCGCCGCAGGGTCCGCGGCGGATGGAAGATTTTCGCGGCGCGCGGCAGGAGCGGCAGGAAGGCGGCCGCACCATCATCACCGAGCCGGGCCGCATCATCATCCGCGATCCCAGCGGTCAGGAATTCGTCCGCCACGACGAGATGGATCGGTTCCGCTTCGGCGCGCGTGACATCCGCACGCAGACGGTCGGCGGCGAGACCCGCACGGTCGTCGTTCGTCCGGATGGCAGTGAAATCATCACGTCCGTCGGTCCGGACGGCCAATTGCTGCGGCGAATCCGGCGCGGCCGCGACGGTCGCGAGATCATCATCATCGACAACACTTACCGTGATCCACGTGCGGTTGGCGGCTTCTTCGTCGACATCCCGCCGCCGATAGTGCGCATTCCCTACGATCGTTACATCGTCGATTACGACGGCGCGTCGCCTGACCTGATCTACGACACCCTGCTGGCGCCGCCGGTGGACCGGATCGACCGGCGCTATTCGCTGGACGAAATCCGCTACAGCCCGAATGTGCGCATGTTGATGCCGAGCATCGACGTCAACACCATCAACTTCGACCTCGGCTCGTGGGAGATTCCGCCGGACCAGGCGGCGAAGCTGCAGGCGATCGCGGATGGGCTGAACCAGGCGATCCAGCGCAATCCGCGCGAGGTGTTCCTGATCGAGGGCCATACCGACGCCACCGGCAACGACACCGACAATCTGTCGCTGTCCGACCGGCGCGCGGAGTCCGCCGCGGAATTGCTGACACAGCAGTTCGGTGTCCCCGCGGAGAACCTGACCTCGCAGGGCTACGGCTCGCAATATCTGAAAGAGCAGACTGACGGACCGAGCCGCATCAACCGGCGCGTCACGGTCCGCCGCATCACGCCGCTGCTCACCGGCAGCAACACCTCGCTGCCGCCGCCGCCGCCCGGCATCGCGCCGCCGCGGTGAGATGAGTTGCAGAATACAAAATGGCCGGGAGCGATCCCGGCCATTTTTGTTTCTGGAGCACGGTGGCAGTTGAACCCCTCCCCCTTGCGGGGAGGGTCGGCCGAGCGAAGCGGAGGCCGGGGTGGGGGTCCGAGCGCTCCAATCTTCGTTGGGTTTACCCCCACCCGGCTCGCCTCCGCTTTGCATCGGCGATCCACCCTCCCCGCAAGGGGAGGGTTAAGACCTACTTCTCCCCATCCAGTTTCGGGATGTACGAGCCATCGCCCTTCGACAGCAAGCCCGTATCCGCGTACAGATCGAGCTTCGCGCGGGTGTCGGCGATATCGAGGTTACGCATGGTAAGCTGGCCGATACGGTCGGCCGGCGTGAACGCGGCGTCCTCGACCTTCTCCATGCTGAGCCGCTCCGGCGCATAGGTCAGGTTCGGACTCTCGGTCTTCAAAATCGAATAATCGTTGCCGCGGCGCAGCTCCAGGGTCACCTCGCCGGTGACGGCGCGCGCCACCCAGCGCTGCGCGGTCTCGCGCAGCATCAGCGCCTGCGGGTCGAACCAGCGGCCCTGGTAAAGCAGGCGGCCGAGCCGCATGCCGCCGATCCGGTACTGCTCGATGGTGTCCTCGTTATGGATGCCGGTGACCAGCCGCTCATAGGCGATGTGCAGCAGCGCCATCGCGGGCGCCTCATAGATGCCGCGGCTCTTGGCCTCGATGATGCGGTTCTCGATCTGGTCGCTCATGCCGAGCCCATGGCGGCCGCCGATGGCGTTGGCCTCGAGGAACAGCGCAACCGGATCGGCGAAGGTCTTGCCGTTCAACGCAACCGGCTGGCCTTCCTCGAACAGCACGGCGACTTTCTCGGCCTTGACGGCGCAGTCGTCGCGCCAGAACGGCACGCCCATGATCGGGTTGACGATGGTGATGCCGCTGTCGAGGGACTCAAGATCCTTGGCCTCGTGCGTGGCGCCGAGCAGGTTGCTGTCGGTCGAATACGCCTTCTCCGCGCTCATCTTGTAGGCGAAGCCGCTCGCGGTCATGAAGTCAGACATTTCGGCGCGGCCGCCGAGCTCGTCGATGAACTGCTGGTCGAGCCAGGGCTTGTAGATGCGCAAGTCCGGATTGGTGAGCAGGCCGTAGCGGTAGAACCGCTCGATGTCGTTGCCCTTGTAGGTCGAGCCGTCGCCCCAGATGTTGACGCCGTCCTCCTTCATCGCCGAGACCAGCATGGTGCCGGTCACGGCGCGTCCGAGCGGCGTGGTGTTGAAATAGGCAATGCCACCGGTCGAAACGTGGAAGGCGTCGGACTGGATCGCGGCGATACCCTCGTGGACCAGCTGCGTGCGGCAATCCACCAGTCGCGCCTTCTGGGCGCCGAATTCGAGCGCCTTGCGCGGAATCGCGTCGTAGTCGCTCTCGTCGGGCTGGCCGAGATTGGCGGTATAGGCAAAGACGCGTGCGCCCTTCTGCTTCATCCAGAGCAGCGCCGCGCTGGTGTCGAGCCCGCCGGAGAAAGCGATGCCAACTTTCTCGCCCTTGGGCAGGCCTTTCAGGATCGTCGTCATCGAGTGTCCAATCGATCGAATGGTTAAGTCGCGCGAATATCAGTTTTCGGAGGCAGGGGCACGCGATTAATCGCGCTTACAGCGAAGGTGCCGAGCCGGCTTCGCGGCTGCGGCGGCGCTGCAAGGCGCGGTGAAGCGGCGAGATGAGCCGGGTCAGCAAGGCGTCGATCGCTTCATCGGAGACCCGCGTACGCGGCCAGCGGTAGATCAAGGCATACATCAGCCAGACCACGAGGAAGGCGACGATCCCTGCCGCGGCGATGTCGGTGAAGAAGTGTCCGCCGAAAGCCATGCGCAGCACGCCGGTGGTGACGCCGAAGGCAGTGGCCGCGAAATAGGCGAGCGGCCGCCATGCGGGCGGGGTGAGCGCGGCCGGCGCATAGGTCCAGAATGCGGCGGCGCCCTCGCCCGAGAAGAACGAGCAATTCCAGCCGCAGCCGCCGCGCGGGTCCCACCACGGCACGAAAGCGAGCTTGTCGAACTGGCCGCTGTTGAACTGCGTCACCACGACGGGACGCGGCCGGCCCCAATGGCTCTTGAAGGCGAGGTTCGAGAGGATGCCGGATGACAGCGCGAGTGTCACGGTGAGGAAGATGATCGCCCGGCCCGACATCAACAGCGGCCGGTCCGGCCGCGCGATCTTGATCGCGAGCGCAGCCAACGCCGGAATCACCAACGCCCACGAAATCCACATCGCGGCATCGCGCGCGAACGCCGCGAGCGCGTCGGCCTTCAGCGGGAACGTTTTGGCCTGCGCGTCGTAGAACAGCGCCGCGAGCTTGAGGTCGAGCTCGGGATAGAGTCCGAACAGCACGCCAATGACGGCCGCAAGCGACAGCGCGATGAAAAGTCCGGTCCGGTTCATGGGGTGCGTTTAACGGAGGGACGCCGGGATGGGAAGCGTCACAACGGCGGTGGCCGCGACGCCGACGGCAGCGGAGGTGGCGGTGGGGGCCGCCGCGGCGGCGCGCGCCAGGCGCCGGCATTGCGGCCGGCGATCATCCAGTAGACAAGGCCGGCGACAATGCCCGCGCCGGTCATGATCTCCATGTGCCGCCGCACGATGCCTTCGAAGCGCAACGTGTCGGTATCGAACGGCACGAGGCTGAGATAACCGGCGACGCCGACCAGCGCGCCGCCGATCGCATAAGCAAGGATACCTCGGATGGAAAAGGCTTCGGTGAGAAGCGCGATGATCATCGCCGGCAGCAGCGCGAAGCCCGAGATGAAGATGAATCCGAAGCCGATCATGATGTCGATCACGCTCTGATCGACCGGGCCCGCGCCGAGATCGCTGAAATCGGGAAACAGCACCGCGGTGACCACGATCATCCCCGCCACCAGGCAGGCGGCGAGGAAACCGAAGAAGATCACGAAGAGGCGGCCGATCAGCGCCATGAGAAACCCATGCTGCCGTCATTGCGAGGAGCGAAGCGACGAAGCAATCCATCTATCCACCAAGCGGTGACATGGATTGCTTCGCTTCGCTCGCAATGACGAGGTGGACAAAGCGTGCTCACCTCAATCCGTCATCGCCATCGCGCGCAGCGCCTGCCGCTCGCGCACCGACAATTTCTCGGTCTCGGATTTCAGCTGCCCGCAGGCGGCGAGGATGTCGCGGCCGCGCGGCGTGCGCACCGGCGAGGAATAGCCGGCGTTGAAGATGTATTCGGAGAATTTCTCGATTCTATCCCAGTCCGAGCATTCGTAAACCGTGCCCGGCCAAGGATTGAACGGAATCAGGTTGATCTTGGCCGGGATGCCCTTCAAGAGCTTCACCAGCAGCTTCGCGTCATCGAGCGAATCGTTGACGCCCTTCAGCATCACATATTCGAAAGTGATGCGGCGCGCATTCGACGCGCCGGGATAGTCACGGCAGGCCTGCAGCAATTCCGCAATAGGATATTTGCGATTGAGCGGCACCAGCTCGTTGCGCAGCTCGTCGCGCACCGCATGCAGCGAGATCGCCAGCATCACGCCGATCTCCTCGCCGGTACGGATGATGTTCGGCACCACGCCCGAGGTCGACAGCGTGATCCGCCGCCGCGAGATGCCGATGCCCTCATTGTCGGCGGCGATCAGCAGCGCATCGCGCACCGCGTCGAAATTGTAGAGCGGCTCGCCCATCCCCATCATCACCACGTTGGTGACGAGCCGCGTGCCGTTCTCGCGGTCGGCCCAATCGTTGAGACGATCGCGCGCCACCATCACCTGGCCGACGATTTCGCCGGCGGTGAGGTTGCGCACCAGCCGCTGCGTGCCGGTGTGGCAAAACGAGCAGTTCAGGGTACATCCGACCTGGGAAGAGACGCACAGCGTGCCGCGGTCGGTCTCGGGGATATAGACGCACTCGACCTCGTGCGGACGCTCGACGGAATCGCCGCTCGGCAATCGCAACAGCCATTTGCGGGTGCCGTCATTGGAGATCTGCTCGGCCACCACTTCGGGCCGGTCGACGGTGAAATGTTTTTCCAGCTCGGCGCGCATGTCCTTCGAGACGTTGGTCATCTCGGCAAAGGATTTGGCGCCGCGGAAATACATCCAGTGCCAGAGCTGCTGCACGCGCATCTTGCGCTGCGCAGCCGCAACGCCGATGTCGCCGAGACGGTCGGCCAGCTCGGCGCGCGACAGTCCGATCAGCGACGGCTTGGCCGGCGGCACATAGGTCTCGAGCGGCGTCTTTTCCAGCGGCGCGTTGGCGCGCGCTTCGGCCGCGGTTGCGATGGTGTCGGTCATGGCACACAAATAAGCCCTCCGGCACGCGCTGGAAAGGCGTGAAATCTCTCAAAACAGGGTTTAGCGCCGGCAGTCCTGCGCGATCTTGTCGAGGGCCTGCGCCAGACCCTTCAGCGAGAAGGTGTCGATGGTTTCGGTGCCCTTGGCGGAGACGCCCTTGACCGTGATGTCGGGCGCGCGGCGCATGGCCTGGACCATCGCGTCCTCCTCGGCGGCGTTCTTGATCCAGAGCCCGTCACCCTGGGTGTACATCGCATAGGACGCACCACCGACATCGACGCTCGATTCCGAGCCGGGCTTCAGCTGATAGCCGATCATGACCGAGACTTCGTTGATGACCTTCTCGGCCGGCCGCGTCGAGACAAAGGCGTAGGCCGGATCGCGCGGACGGTTCGGCGGATTGGTTTTCGACGATGACGGCTTGGCCAGTGCAAAGCACACCAGCTTGCCATTCGGTGTCGCGCTGTAAGCACCCCAGGTTCCGAACTGGCCGATCAGGGTCGGCTCGGCGCCGCCGGTCATCGCCGCCGGCGGTTTAGCTACCTCAGCCGGCTTGACCGCGCTCTTGGTCGGCTTAGGCGCGGCAGCAGGAGCTGCCTGCTTCGGAGTAGCCGACGGCGCCTGCGCGAAGCTTGTGCCCCCGCACAGCAGCATACTTGCCGCAAAAGTCGCCAAAATCCGCCGAAACATGCGGAGTGGTTCCCCCATTATTGTGACTGGAAGATGGCCCGGCGCGCCGGCCGTGACAAGCCGGGGTAGCGACCTCGGCATCCTCAGCCCTTGGCGCGCGCGGCGCGCTGCGCCTCCCATTGCGCCTCGGTCCATTGCAGCAAATCCTCGGCACCGGAGGAGCGCAGATGCGCGCCGCCGTCCTGCACCACCATCTCGCCGTTGATATAGGCGGCGCCGTCCGAGATCAGGTAGCTCGCGAGATCGGCGAGCTCGCGATGCTCGCCGGCGCGGCCCAGTGGATTGCGCGCGGCCCAGTTGGCGTCGCGTCCCTCGGGGCGAAGCTGACCGGTGGCACCAGGGGTCGGAAACGCGCCGGGCGCGATCGCCACGGTGCGGATGCCCTTCGGTCCCCACTCCACCGCGAGGCTTTTGGTCATCGCCAGGATCGCCGATTTCGCCATCGCCGACGGCACCGTGAAGGCGCGCCCTGTGATGGTCGAGGTCGAGAGGATCGAGAGCACGACACCCGTATGTTTGCCTTCGATCCAGCGCTTGCCGGCGGCGAGCGTGCAATACATCGTGCCGTGCAAGGTCGGCCCGAGGATCGCGTCAGCCGCGCGGAACGACAGATGTTCGGTCTGCGCGATGAAGGTGGCGGCCGCGTTGTTGACGAGCACGTCGACGGAAGAGTCGCGCCAGACCGCGTCCATCATCGCATCAACGGCGGCGCCATCGCGGATGTCACAGCGCTGCACGCTCACCTTGCCGCCGAAATGGCTGCGCATGTCGGCAGCGGTCGCCTCCAGCAATTCCAGCCGGCGGCCGCAGATCACGAGGTCAGCGCCGAGTTCCAGGAAGCGGCGGCCCATCGCAGCACCAAGCCCGGAGCCGCCGCCGGTGACCAGGATGCGCTTTCCCTTCAGCAGGCCTTTTTCAAACATCGTTCGATTCCTCCCGACAACTACTTCCCCTCATCCCGAGGAGCAGCGTAGCTGCGTCTCGAAGGATGAGGCCACCATCTGGGCCTCATGGTTCGAGATGGCGCAAGGGCGCCTCCTCACCATGAGGGTCGAAACCCAATTGTCCCGCGGCTTCAAATCCGGCATGGAGTATCAAGCCTTATCCGTCCGTCCGAAAGCCAGGTGTGTCCATGAAAGCCATTCTCTGCTCGCAATACGGCCAGCCCGACGATCTCGTGCTCGCCGACATACCCGATCCCGTGGCCGGCCCGGGCGAGGCCGTGATCGCGATCAAGGCGGCGGCACTGAATTTCTTCGACATCCTGATGATCCAGGGCAAGTACCAGATCAAGCCGCCCTTCCCGTTCTCGCCGGCCGCCGAGATCGCGGGCGTGATCGAAAGCATCGGCGAAGGCGTCAAGGACCTGAAGCCCGGCGATCGCGTGGTGGCGTCCTGCGGCCACAACGGCGCGCGCGAGAAGATCGCGCTGCCGGCAGCCTCGATCGTCAGGATTCCCGACAATCTCGATTTCGATCGCGCCGCCGGGATCATCATCATCTACGGCACCGCGCTGCATGCGCTCGAAGATCGCGCCAGCCCCAAGCCGGGCGAGACCCTCGCAGTGCTGGGTGCGGCCGGCGGCACGGGACTGGCCGCCTGTGAGCTCGGCAAGCTGATGGGCTTGAAGGTGATCGCCTGCGCCTCATCGGATGAGAAGCTGGAGTTCGCCAAACAACACGGCGCCGAGCTGACGCTGAATTATGCCAAGGAAGATCTGAAGGAAGGCCTGCGCAGGCTGACGGGCGGCAAGGGCGCCGACATCGTGTTCGATCCGGTCGGCGGCTCCTACGCCGAAGCCGCGCTGCGCTCGACCGCATGGGAGGGCCGTTTCCTGGTGATCGGCTTTGCCGCCGGCGAGATTCCGAAGATGCCGCTCAACCTCGCTCTGCTGAAGGGCTGCGATATCCGCGGCGTGTTCTGGGGTCACTGGGCTCGGCTCAATCCCGACAAGAACCGCGCCAATCTCGAGAAGCTGGTGAAGTGGACGGCCGAGGGAAAAATCTCCTCGCATGTGGATCGCACTTTCCCGCTGGCGCAGACGGCCGATGCGCTGAAAGTGCTCGCCGGCCGCAAGGCGATGGGCAAGGTGATTTTGCATCCGTGACATCGTCATTCCCGACGCGCCGCACCGCGCGGACTCGGAATGACGAGCGGTTAGTTGTCCCAATTTGATGCATTCGCGCCACGTGCAGCAAAATCACACCGTAATTCTCCTGTGATTTTCGGCGCTCTGCCAAAATGAATCCAAAATGTTACCCAAATCGCGCCGGGCAGGGCCGCGTTTTGGGCTGATTCAAACGGCGAGTATGCCCTCAGTAACGGGGCTCTCTTGAACAGCAACAACAGCAAGAAAGTGAAGCCAGGGTTGCCCCGATTTGTCGCGTCACAGAGTGCGTGGGGAACATACCATGGTGGAGAACACACATTATCGGTCTGACCAGCCCGATCTGAACAACGAAGACATTCAGCGCCCCCGGCGCTACGCGTTTGGGCGAACCGCCAACACCGACTATGGCGATTCCGTCCCGCTCTTCCTCAGTGATCCCGATGGTGAACCGGATCCGGAGGAATTCTCGAATGGATTGCAGCCGCAGCGGCGCTTCTCGCTCTCGTTCAAGCTGTTGATGACCTCGGCAGCCGCCGCTTGCGTGGCGGTGATGTTTGCGTGGTTCACCTCGGATGCCACGCGCGACGTCATGATCAGCGCGAAAGCATCGATCGCCACCGTGCTGCCGATCCCCTCGACCGCGGCGCAGGCGGAAGCCAGCCAAACTGTCCCGTCCGCCCAGCTCACGGCAAACGACGTGCAGCTGAAAGACCCGGCGCAAACGAAAGACCCGGCGCGCTGGCCGTCACCCGCTACGCAGGCGAACGCCGCTCCGCCGCAGCAGATCGCATCCGCCGCACCGTCGCGCGATGAGATTTCCTCGGCCTATCAGAACGCGCTGCAGAGCCGCAGCCCCGCAGCCGCACCCGCGGTGGTACCGCCGCAGGCGACGGCCCCGGTTGCGGTCGCGCCGCCGTCACCGCAAGCGCGGCGGATGGATGCCGACGAGCTCGCGACACTGATGAAGCGGGCGAAGGAATCGCTCGCGGCGGGCGATATCCCGGTCGCGCGGCTGTTGCTCGAGCGCGCCGCCGACGGCCAGGACGCCGGCGCCGCGCTGATGCTGGCGCAGACCTACGATCCCGCCGTGCTCGGCACCTCGGATGTCCGCAACATCACGCCCGAGCCCGACAAGGCGAAGAGCTGGTACCAGCGCGCCTCACAACTCGGCTCGGCCGACGCGCAGCGCCGGCTGGCCCAGATGCAAAACTGATTTTCACTGAAGTTCAGGGGACAACATGCGACGTTTATTCGGACTGGCACTCGTTGCCATGGTGATGGCGTGCGGCTTATCGGCCCGCGCCGAAGAAGGCGAGTATGACCCGGCCAAGGTCAGCGACAGCCTGAAGGCGATCTTCCAGTTCGGCTCGGCCCAGACCAAGCAGGCGCTGAATGCCAACACGGTGACCCTGATCACGGGCACCATCGGCGGCACCTATGTGCAGGTCGGCGCCGATCTCGCTTCCGTGCTCGACGACGGCAACAAGTTGCGCGTACTGCCGATCGTCGGGCGCGGCTCCGTACAGAGCGTCGCCGACATCCTGTTCCTGCAGGGCGTCGACCTCGGCATCGTGCGCTCCGACACGCTCGACTATCTCGAGCGCAAGGGTTTTGCCAAGGACATCAAGAAGCAGTTCACCTATGTGACCAAGCTCTACAACGAGGAAATGCAGGTGATCGCGCCGAAATCGGTGCAGAGCCTGAAGGACCTCGAAGGCAAGACCATCAGCGTCGACCTGCCGAATGGCGGCACCTTCGTCACCGCGCTGACGGTCGCCGAGCGGCTCGGGATGAAGGCTAACTTCGTCTATATCGAGCAGCGCATCGCGATGGAAAAGCTGAAGGCGGGCCAGCTCGACGCCGTGATCGTGGTCGGCGGCAAGCCCTACAAATCGGTCTCGACCTTCGTCAATGACGGTCGCTTCCACCTCGTGCGCGTCGATTACGACAAGCCGCTGCAGAACGACTATCTGCCGGCGACGCTGACGGCCAAGGACTATCCGAACCTGATCGCGGAAGGCGAGAAGGTCGACACCATCGCGGTGCCGGCGGTGCTGGCCGCCTACAACTGGGCGCCCAACAGCGAGCGCTATCGCAAGCTCGCGCAGTTCGTCGATGCGTTCTTCACGAAATTCCCCACCTTCCAGCATCCGCCCTTCCACCCCAAATGGAAAGAGATCTCGCTGGCGGCGCCGCTCGCCGGGTGGAATTGCCTGCCGGCGGCGCAACAATGGCTCGACAAGAACGGCATCTCGCCGGTGGCGCGCGCGAAGTTCGACGACTTCATGAACCAGGCTCCGCAAGGAGCGCAGGGTCCGCGGTCCGAGAACGACCGCGAGGCGCTGTTCAAGCAATTCCAGGCGTGGCAGGCCGATCAGGCCGCCAAGGAAAACGCCCGGGCGCAAGCTCCCGCCCCCGCCGTTCGCGCAAGCCGGCAACAAAAAGAACAATAGCGCACGGCGTACACTGCGGTCCCTGCCAGCCCTCAACCATCGGGGCTGGCAGGGACAAATATCTTCTGCTCCGAGGCGCGGTCAGCTCTCCTCGCAGCCGCGTTTCAGGGCGGCACGCGCCGCCTCGCGATGATCGTCGGTGATATGGACTGCGACCAGGCGGATCGCGGTCGCAAGGATGGCCGCGTCGTCGGTGAAGCCGAGCACCGGCATCATATCGGGAATGAAATCGAACGGCAGGATGAAATAGGCGATCGCGCCGAGCAGCGCGACCTGCACATGGCGCGGCGTCTGCTTGTCGAAGGCACAGTAATAGGCGGCAAGCAGATCTTCGGTGAACGGCAGCTTCGCTGCGACCTTCTTGAGCTTGATCCAGAAGCGGCGGCGCACGCTGTCGCGATCCTGCGCGAGGCGATCGGCCGGCTCAAAGCCCATGCTGAAATCGGATGCCATTGCAGGCCTCCCCTCCTCCGCGGCAGATCGCCGCGGTTTCTCCCAAGCGAGAATTGGGGACTGGGTGCGCCCGCCGCAAGGTCTTATTGTTTGCGCATGATCTTTTCGGAAAACCGCTGCACACTTTTCCGGATCGTCGCTACTTCCCCGCGATGGCGTTCATCGCCTTGGCGAGCTCGATATCGTTGTTGGTGACGCCGCCGGCGTCATGGGTCGACAGCACCACCTCCACCGTCTTGTAGACGTTGCGCCATTCCGGATGGTGGTCGCTCTTCTCGGCGACCAGCGCCGCGCGCGACATGAAGCCGAAGGCCTCGTTGAAATCCTTGAAGGTGAAGGTCTTTGCGATCGCATCCCGACCCGACACTTCTTTCCAGCCGGCAAGCTCCGCCAGGGCCGATTTCCGTGCCTCCGCCGACAGTTTGTCCGCCATGTGAACCTCCTTCTGCTGGCGCAACCCTAACACCTGAAAGGGGTTTTGGGGTCCAAACTGCTTCGAGCGGTAACCATGACGCAGATGTAATCCGCGCCAAGGCTGAAATTTTGCTACAATCAGGAGCTTAAGCGTGCCGCGAAATGAATTTGACCGTCAAACGACTGTTTGCGAGATCCATGACCGGGGGTCCTGAACCAGCCCAGTTGCCGGCGCCGTCGTCGACCCGCGCCGCGGTGCGACGCGCGACGTTCATCACGGCCGCGGGCATTCTCGCCATCGTCGGCACGCTCGCCGGCGGCTATTACTTCGCCACGCGGCCGGTGCCGCTGAAGATCGCAGTCGGTCCCGCCAACAGCGACGACGTCAAGGTGGTGCAGCGGCTGACGCAGGCCTTCACCGAGACGCGCAGCTATGTGCGGTTGAAGCCGATCCAGACCGACGGCGCGACCGCGAGCGCCGAGGCGCTGGCGGAAGGCAAGGTCGATCTCGCCATCATCCGCGGCGATCTGGACGTGCCGCGCAACGCGCAGGCCGTCGCCACGCTGCGCAAGAACTACGTCGTGCTATGGGTGCCGCCGCCGGCGAAGGGCAAAGGCAAGAAAGCGGGTCCGAAGATCACCAAGATTTCGCAGCTTGCGGGACGCAAGATCGGCGTGGTCGGGCGTACCCAGGCCAATGTGAATCTGCTGAAGCTGATCCTGCTGCAATATGGCGTCGATCCGGCCAAGGTCGAGATCACGCAATTCCCGGCCGGTGAGGCCGCCGACGCGATCCGCAAGCAGGCGGCGGACGCCTATCTCGCCGCGGGTCCGCTCAACAGCAAGATCACCGCGGATGCGCTCACGGCCTCGACCAAGGATGGCGGCACGCCGACCTTTCTTGCCATCGACGCCAGTGAGGCGATTGCGCAAAACCATCCGGTCTACGAAGCCACGGAAATCCCCGCGGGCACTTTCGGATCGGCCGACCGGCCCGAAGAAGAGGTGAAGACGCTCAGCTTCGCTCACCACATCGTCGCGCGCAAAGGCGTGTCCGAGGCGACGATCGCAGCCTTCACCCGGCAGCTGTTTGCGGTCCGCCAACAGCTGATGTCGGAATTCCCCCAAGTCGCAAAGATCGAGACGCCGGACACCGACAAGGACGCCGCGATCCCCGTGCATCCCGGCGCCGCCGCCTTTGTCGACGGCGAGGAGAAGAGTTTCCTCGACCGGTACAGCGACTACATCTGGTGGAGCCTGATGGGGCTCTCGGCGATGGGCTCGGTGGGCGCCTGGTTCGTCGGCTATGTCCGAAAGGACGAGCGCAGCAACAATTCCCACTTGCGCGAGCGGCTGCTCGAGCTGATCGCGGGCGCGCGCAAGAGCGACTCGATGGAGGAACTCGACGGCATGCAGACGGAGGCCGACACCATCCTGCGCGACACCCTGCATTGCTTCGAGGACGGCGCGATCGAGGAAGGCGCGCTGACCGCCTTCAATATCGCGCTGGTGCAATTCCATCATGCGGTCGCCGACCGCCGCGCACTTCTGATGAGCCTGCCGCAAAACCTGCGCGCCGCGTCGTCGGCCGCGCAATTCCGCGCCACCGGCACGATCTGATAAATCAGGGCTTCGCGAAGCGCCGCAGCACGATCAGCAGCGCGTCGCTCAAGCACGGCTTGGGCAATCGCGGCCGGTCGGCGAATTCCGGCGGCACCTTGTCGGCGCCATAGCCGGTCACGAACACGAACGGAATTTTCAGCGCGGCGAGTTTCTCGGCGACGGCAAAACTCTTTTCGCGCACCAGCCCGACATCGAGCAGCGCAAACTCCGGCATGCGCACCGCGATCAGATCGAGCGCGGTGGCGACGCTGCCGGCGCAGCGCACGCTTCTGACGCCGAGGTTCAAAATCGTGTCTTCGAAGTCGAGTGCGATGATCGGATCGTCCTCGACAATGAGGACATCGGCAGGCACGCGAACGGGATCGGCGGGTTCCATGATCTCGCCAGTTTTGGAGTCCGATTTTTCGGTCAGGACGTCCCGCTGTCGACTTCCCCAAGGCGCGCCGACGGGTTCCCTTGTTGAAACCTGCACGTTTCACCTGCGCCTGTCTGTGCACTTGTGGACATAACTTTGGAACCGGTTCGCCTATCGTCACGTTGATGGGGCGGAGAGGGATCATGCTGACGCGACGTGACGCCGCGGCCGAGGTCAAGGACCGGCCGTACAATAATCTATTGCGCCAATTGAACCGCGCCGACTTCGCGCTGATCGAACCGTTTCTCGGCGCGGCAAAATGCGCGCCCAACGAGCTGCTTTACAATCCGGGCCAGGATGTCGAGACCGTGCATTTCCCCTGCGGTCCGAGTTTGGTGTCCTATATCGTTCCCAGCGAGGACGGCCGCGACGTCGAGACCATCCTGATCGGCCGCGAAGGCGCGGTCGGCGGCATCGTCAGCCATGGCTATCTGCCCGCTTACACGCGCATCTGCGTGAAGTTCGGCGGACCGTTCGTGCGGCTGCCGATCAGCAAGCTCGAAGCCGCGAAAGCCAGGTCGGCGACGCTCCGCAACATCTTCGCGCGCTATGCCGACTGCATGCTGGCGCAGATGTTCCAGTCGACCGCCTGCAATGCGGTGCATTCGATCGAGCAACGCACCGCCAAATGGATCGTCTCGGCGATGGAGCGGACCGAAGGCGAATCCGTGCCGCTGACGCATGAGCAACTGGCGACCCTGCTCGGCGTCGGCCGCTCCTATGCCAGCCGCGTGATCCAGACCTTCAAGGCGGAAGGCATTCTGGAAACGCGGCGCGGCGCCATCGTCGTGCGCCAGCGTGCGGCGCTGCAGCTGCGCGCCTGTCTCTGCAACGAGGCGGTCAAGACCCATTTCGGGGAAGTGTTGCGCGGCGTGTATCCGACCGAGGAGGCCGAGAGTTAAGGCCCGCAAAAACCTAGTGGAGCGGATTTGACGTTCGCCACCCTACAGGCCGAGAACCTGCAGAGCGAACGTCAAATCCAGAGCTCCACTAGAAACAATGTTTTACTAGTGGTCCTTTGATTCCAACATTCGTAAAGGTGCCCGCTGAGATGGAGTACGAATGTTGGAATCGGACCACTAGTTCACCAAAGGCCAAACAACCCATTGTTTTTTGGCGTTTTCTGAATATATTGCGTTGCAACGCGTAAAGGTGTGCCCGGTCCGATGGCCGGGCTTCCTTTTTGGGCTAAGCCCTTCGAATTTCAAAGGTTTTGAGCGTTATCCGAACCGAGGGTCCTCGTTTATCCGGCGAGATCGCGCCCGAACCATTGCTGGAAGCAAGAAGCAAATCATGAACCTCCGCAACGTCGCCATCATCGCCCACGTCGACCACGGCAAAACCACCCTCGTGGACCGCCTGCTGCAACAATCCGGCGTCTACCGCGACAACCAGCGGCAGGTCGAGCGCGCCATGGATTCGAACGATCTGGAGCGCGAGCGCGGCATCACCATTCTGGCCAAAGCCGCCTCGGTCGAATGGAAGGGCACGCGCATCAACATCGTCGATACGCCCGGCCACGCCGATTTCGGCGGCGAGGTCGAGCGCATCCTCAACATGGTCGACGGCGCGCTGGTGCTGGTCGACGCCGCCGAAGGTCCGCTGCCGCAAACCAAATTCGTGGTCTCCAAGGCGCTGCGTATGGGGCTGAAGCCGATCGTCGTCATCAACAAGGTCGACCGCTCCGACGCTCGCCCGGTCGAGGTCATCAACGAGGTGTTCGATCTGTTCGCGGCGCTCGATGCGAGCGAGGAACAACTCGATTTCCCGATTCTCTACGGCTCCGCCAAGCAAGGCTGGATGGCGACGTCGCTCGAGGCTTCGCACGACGATGGCATGAAGCCGCTGTTCGATCTGATCCTGAGCCACGTCAAGCCGCCGGTCGTGGAGGAAGGCCCGTTCCGCCTGCTCGGCACCATTCTGGAAGCCAATCCCTATCTCGGCCGCATCATCACCGGCCGCATCACCTCGGGATCGGTCAAGCCGAACCAGAGCGTCAAGGTGCTCGATCATGATGGCAAGCTGATCGAGACCGGCCGCATCACCAAGGTGCTGGCTTTCCGCGGCATCGAACGCACCGCCGTGGACGAGGCGGAAGCCGGCGACATCGTCGCCCTCGCCGGCCTGCCGAACGCCACCGTCGCCCAAACCATCTGCGATCCCGCGGTGGAAACCCCGATCCCGGCGCAGCCGATCGATCCGCCGACCCTGGCGATGACTTTCCGCGTCAACGACTCGCCGCTGGCGGGCACCGAAGGCACCAAGGTGACCGGCCGCATGATCCGCGACCGCCTGTTGCGCGAAGCCGAAGGCAACGTGGCGCTGGGCGTGCGTGAATCCGACGACAATGATGCGATGGAAGTCGCAGGCCGCGGCGAGTTGCAGCTCGGCATCCTGATCGAAACCATGCGCCGCGAGGGTTTTGAGCTCTCGGTGTCGCGGCCCCGCGTCGTTCTGAAAAAGGACGACGCCACCGACGAATGGCAGGAGCCGATCGAGGAAGTCGTGATCGACGTCGACGAAGAGCATTCCGGCGTCGTCGTGCAGAAGATGAGCGAGCGCAAGGCGGAGCTGATCGAGATGAAGCCCTCCGGCGGCCACCGCCTGCGGCTGGTGTTCTACGCGCCGACCCGCGGCTTGATCGGCTATCAGGGCGAACTTCTCACCGATACCCGCGGCACCGCGATCATGAACCGCCTGTTCCACGGCTATGCGCCGTTCAAGGGCGAGATCCAGGGCCGCCGCAACGGCGTGCTGATTTCCAACGAACAGGGCGAGGCGGTCGCCTACGCCATGTTCAAGCTGGAAGACCGCGGCCCGATGATGATCGAGCCGGGCTGGAAGGTCTATCGTGGCATGATCGTCGGCGAGCACACCCGCGACAACGATCTCGAGATCAACGTGCTCAAGGGCAAGCAGCTCACCAACATCCGCACCACGTCGAAGGACGAGGCGGTGCGGCTGACGCCGCCGATCAAGATGACCCTGGAAAAGGCGCTCGCCTATATCGAGGACGACGAACTCGTCGAGGTGACGCCGAAGTCGATCCGCCTGCGCAAGAAGTTTCTGGACGCCAACGACCGCAAGCGCGCCGAGAAGGCGCGCCAAGCGGTGGCGTAATCTTCCTTCACCTCTCCGTTCTTACGGGGAGAGGTCGCGAGCATCTTGCGAGCGGGTGAGGGGCGAGGCACGGTGACAATCTTATCGTTCTGTACTTGCGGGTGGCAGCCCCTCACCCATAGCCGATGCTTTGCATCGGCGTTCTTTTAAAGATAAGGGAGGACGGCGGCCGTAGGCCGCCTACGCCTCTCCCCGTGAAGAACGGGGAGAGGGAGAAGAGCCCCGCATGACTTCCCTCCCCTCTTCCGTCGACGTTGCGATCATCGGAGCGGGTGCCGCCGGCCTCGGCGCCGCGCATGCGCTGAAGGACTCAGGCCTCTCCTTCATCGTGCTGGAAGCGCGCGACCGCGTCGGCGGGCGCGGCCATACCGTCATGGCCTCGCCCGAGATCACCTTCGATGTCGGCTGCGGCTGGCTGCATTCCGCGGATAAGAACTCGTTCGTTCCGATCGCCCAGCAGCTCGGCTTCGACATCAACACGACGCTGCCGCCATGGCGTGAGCGCGCCTGGGGCAACGCGTTTCCGCCCGCAGAACGTGGCGAATTCATCCGATCGCTGGACGAATTCTTTCAGCGGATCCACGACGCCGCGAAAAGCGGCCGCGACAGCGCCGCCAGCCTTTATCTGGAGCCTGGCAATCGCTGGAATCCGATGATCGACGCGATCTCGAGCTACATCAACGGCGCCGAGACCGATCGGGTCTCGATCCTCGACTTCGACGCCTATGAGGACAGCAACCTCAACTGGCGGCTGCGCCGCGGCTATGGCGCGCTGATCGCGGCCTATGGCGCTGCGCTGCCGATCGCGTTCAACTGTGACGTAACGCTGATCGATCATTCGGGCAAACGCCTGCGCATCGAGACGTCGCTGGGCGCGCTCAGCGCCGGGAAGGTCATCGTCACCGTGCCGACCAACCTGATCGCGGAAGGCGCGATCCGCTTTCACCCCGAGCTGCCGGACAAGATCGACGCTGCCGCCCATTTGCCGCTCGGGCTCGCCGACAAGGTGGTGCTCGCGCTCGACGAGCCGGACGCGCTTCCCGCGGAAGGCAATTTGCGCGGCGCCACCATGCGCACCGAGATGGGGACGTATCATCTGCGCCCGTTCGGCCAGCCCTGCATCGAGGGCTTTTTCGGCGGCCGCTTTGCGCAGGCGCTGGAAGACGAAGGCGACGGCGCGATCGCCGCGTGCAGCATCGACGAGATCGTCTCGTTTCTCGGCAATGATTTTCGCCGCAAGCTGAAACCGCTCACGGAGTCGCGCTGGGCGCACGAACCCTTCGCGCGCGGCTCCTATTCCCACGCGCTGCCCGGCCACACGGGAAAACGCGCCGTGCTCGCCGCGCCGGTCGACGGCCGGCTGTTCTTTGCGGGCGAGGCGACCTCGCCGCATTTCTTCTCCACCGCGCATGGGGCGAGGGACAGCGGGGAGAGGGCAGCGCGGGAAATTCTGGCTGCATGCGTCACTAACTAACCTCGTCAATCACACGCGTTCGCAGCGATGCATCTGGCACGATGCACGAATCATACTTGCCGAAAATCCGGTAGCGGTTCTTCGCGACCACATTGTAGACGCCATCACGGATGAAGCGCGGCACCGCAAACAAAACCCGCACCCAGGCCCATCCCGGCAATTGCGACAGCACGGTGAGCGCGCCATCGGACTTGAAATACGCCACACCGTCATGGACGACGGCGTTGGTGTCGGGATCGCCAGGGTCGATACCAAGCGCCTGCGCCATTCGCGTGCCGTAGGGCGACTGGATCGGCGTGAAGCGGAAGCGCGCGAGCGGATCGCGCGCGATGACGAAGCGGACCCAGCGCGAACAGAACACGCAGACGCCGTCGAACAGGATGACGTCGTCGTCAGGCCAGACGGGCTTTCTCCCGTTCGCCGTCGTCTGGATCGCGGTCATCGCTTCTTCGCCGCTTGCGGCTTCAGCGCGCGATCGAGATCGCCGGCCGCCAGCTTCACGCCGCTCTCGGTCTCCGGCAACCAATGCCCTTCGCTGCCGAATGCAGGCAGCGGGTGGAAATCAACCTTGCCGCCGCCGCTGCGAAACGCGTCCGCAAGCTTCCGCGAAAATTCCGGAGAGAAATACGTGTCGTTCGCCGCCACCAGCCAGGTTACAGGCACGCGCGCATCCTTGCCGAACGCGGTCGCTGCCGTGAGCAGCGTGTGCGGCGCGCAGATCCGGTTCTCGAAATCATTGGCGTGGCCGCCGCGGCCCGGCGCAAACACGACGATGGAAGCAATCGCCTCTCCGCCTGCGAGCGCCAGCGCGCCCCAGCCGCCGGCGGAATGTCCGACGATCACGGCGCCTTCGCGGCGAACAAACGGCTGGCTCCGCATGTAATCCAGCGCTTTGCGAATCTCGTCCGCGGTCGCGCGCCCCGAGCGCGCATAGTCGGCCTCGTCGCAGCCGCCCTGGTCTTCCAGATAATCGCCGCCGGTGGCGCCATGCCCGAGCCGTTCCGGAACCAGCACCGCAAATCCGCGCGCGACGAGAAAGCCGGCGAGCGCGCGATATGCAGGCTGCGGCATCTGCGCGCGGCGCAGCACATTCTGGGTTGTCGCATGCGCGATCAGCGCGAGCCGGAACGGCCCTTCGCCGGAGGGACGAAACAACACCGCGTGAGCGGGCCGGTCGGCCACCGGCGTCGGCACCAGCCATTGCTGCTCGCGATTCGGCTCGCCCTCGGCGCCTTGCGGCCCCAAAGTCGGCAGCGGCGTCTGGTTGGCGAATATGACAAGCGCCGAGAGCGCGAGTGCAGTTTTGAACAGGGGTCTCATCGGGTGAAGCGAGCCTGAGAACAAACAACAATGCGCCAGCAGAATACCGGCAGCGAATCGAATCGGGAGCCTCAAATCGATCCAGCCACTGGATTTTCCGCCGCACGGCTCTCCTGGTTCGCGGCAGCGAACTGCGCTGGAAGCCGCTCTCTGTCCTTTTTCGGCACAGCAAAGCGGTCGCAGTGATGCAGAAAGTCCACAGGTTAACGCATAATTAACGATAGGCCTTGAAGCCGGGCCGCCGACTTGATTTGATAAGCCGCTATGAGCACTACCCTAATCGAGGTCCGGCCGGCCAAGGTGTCAGATGCAACCGCTGTTGCATCGACGCACGATGAGGCGTGGCGCTCGGCCTATCAGGGCATCATCCCCGGCGCCGAACTCGAGAAGCTCATCAACCGTCGCGGCCCGCAATGGTGGGACTCGGCGATCCGCAAGGGCAGCCGCGTCAGCGTGCTGGTGTTCGGCGACAAGGTCGCGGGTTACGCCAATTACGGCCGCAACCGCGCGCGCAGCCTGCATTTCGAAGGCGAAGTCTACGAGCTCTATCTACGTCCGGAATTCCAGGGGCTCGGCTTCGGCCGCCGCCTGTTCACCTCGGCCAAGCGCGATCTCGCGCAGAGCGGCTTGAAGAGCATGGTGGTCTGGGCGCTGTCCGACAACGATCCCGCCACCGAATTCTATCGCGCGCTCGGCGGCCGCATGGTCGCGCGCTCCTCGGAGAAGTTCGGGCCGAAGTCGCTCGACAAGGTCGCGTTCGCCTGGACGAACTGAGCGACGCCGCTCATTCCGCACTGGACTCGCACCAGCACTGGATGCTGGGATTGAACTGCCACCACGATTGAGGTTCCACCTCTCCCCTTGGGAGAGGTCGATTTGCGCAGCAAATCGGGTGAGGGGTTAAGGTCTATCGTGAGAGCGAACCCCCTCACCCGGATTGCTTCGCAATCCGACCTCTCCCCGATGGGGCGAGGTGAACCGGTTTCGTGGCACGACCAACTTCAGGCCCAACGGAGCCGTCCATGCGCATTGAGGCTATTTCTCTCGGCATCGATCCGCCGCGCGAGGTCAATGTCATCATCGAAGTGCCGGTCGGCGGCGAGCCGATCAAATACGAAATGGACAAGGACGCCGGCACGCTGGTGGTCGACCGCTTCCTCTACACCGCGATGCGCTATCCCGGAAATTACGGCTTCATTCCGCACACGCTCTCCAACGACGGCGATCCCTGCGACGTGCTGATCGCCAACACCCGCGCCATCGTTCCGGGTGCCGTCATGAGCGTGCGTCCCGTGGGCGTGCTGCTGATGGAGGATGAAGCCGGCGGCGACGAGAAGATCATCGCAGTGCCCTCGACCAAGCTCACGCAGCGCTATGCCGGCGTCAAAACCTACAGCGATTTGCCCGAGATCACGCTGCAGCAGATCCAGCATTTCTTCGAGCACTACAAGGATCTCGAGCCGGGCAAGTGGGTCAAGGTCCTGCGCTGGGGGTCTGCCGAGGATGCGCACCGGCTGATCGAAGAGGGGATCGCAAGGGCGAAGAAATAGCCTTCGTCATTCCGGGGCATTCGCGGAACGCGAATGAGCCCGGAATCCATACCCTGGAATCTCTCCGTGGATTTCGGTGATAGACGATCTTCCTAACAACTGCCCGTGGCTATGGATTCCGGGCTCGCACTCCGCGCGCGCCGGAATGACGACTAGACCCCCGGCTTCGCCAGCCCCGCAATCGCGCACGCCGCGCGCAGCGTATTCACCAGCAAACACGCCACTGTCATCGGCCCGACGCCACCTGGCACCGGCGTGATCGCGCCGGCGACCTGCGAGACTTCGGCAAAAGCGACGTCGCCGACCAGCCTGGTCTTGCCCTCGGCCGTCGGCATCCGGCTGATGCCGACATCGATCACGGTCGCGCCAGGCTTGATCCAGTCGGCGCGCACCATCTCCGCCTTGCCGACCGCGGCATAGACCAGATCGGCCCGCGCGCAGAGTTTTGGCAGATCGCGCGAGCGCGAATGCGCGATCGTCACGGTGGCGTTCTCGTTGAGCAGCAATTGCAGCAGCGGCCGGCCGACCAGATGGGAGCGACCGATCACGATGGCGTTCATGCCTTCGAGCGAGGCGTGCACGCTCTTGCTCAGGATGATGCAGCCGAGCGGCGTGCAAGGCGACAGCGCGGCAAAGCCGCCGGCGAGCCGCCCGGCATTGGCCGGGTGCAGGCCGTCGACATCTTTGGCGGGATCGATGGCGCTGATGATGGTTTCGGCGTGCAGCCCCTTCGGCAGCGGCAGCTGCAGCAGGATGCCGTGCACGGCCGGATCGCGGTTGAGCCTGTCGACCACTGCCAGCAACTCGGCTTGCGACACATCGGCCGGCAGCTTGTGCTCGAACGATGCCATGCCCGCATCCTGCGTCTGCTTGTGCTTGCCGCGGACATAGACCTCGCTCGCGGGATCGTTGCCGACCAGCACCACCGCAAGTCCCGGCACCAGATTGTGGTCGCGCTTGACGCGGATAACCTCGGCCGCGACGCGGGTGCGAAGTTCGGCGGCAATGGCTTTTCCGTCGATGATGCGGGCAGTCATTCGAACGTCAGAACACGAAGGGATAGATGTAATAGGTGATCACCCGCTCGATCAGCATGATGATCAGGATCACGATGATCGGCGAGATGTCGAGACCGCCGAGATTAGGCATGATGTTGCGGATCGGCGCCAGCACCGGCTCGGTGATCCGGTAAAGGAATTCGGCCACCGCCGCGACGAACTGGTTGCGTGTGTTCACGACATTGAAGGCGATCAGCCACGACAGGATGGCCGACGCAATCAACAGCCAGATGTAGAGGTCGAGGACGATCAGGATGATGTCGAGGACGGCGCGCATGCGGACTCACTGGCTATTTGATCGGGGGAATTGGTGCCTCGGTTAGATATCGGTTCCCTTCTCGGCAAACAAGGGAAGTAAAAAGCCAATCATCCGGAAAAGCAGCCGATTTCGCCGCTTTTGGCGCAGCATTTCTCCCGCCTTTTCTTGACTTGACTAGGTTGCGGATTTAAATGGCCCGGTTGTCCGCCGCCTGTTCTCAGCAATCAGGTGGCGCGGAAGGGGCCATAGCTCAGCTGGGAGAGCGCGTCGTTCGCAATGACGAGGTCGGCGGTTCGATCCCGCCTGGCTCCACCACGCTTCGCCCTTCGGGCTACGCGTGGCGCAGCCGCGCGGAGCCCAAGGGACGAAGCGTGGTGCCCGGCGAAGCCCGCAGGGCGAAGACGGGCTGGAGCATGTGGTACGTCTACATCATCCGCAGCATCAATTTTCCTGAGCAGGAATACACGGGCGCAACCGAAGACCCCAAACAACGTTTGGCAGATCACAACGCCGGCAGGTCAGCCCATACGTCGAAATTCAAGCCTTGGAAGCTCGTTTGGTACTGCGCCTTCCCTGACAAGTACAAAGCGCTGGAATTTGAGAAATATCTCAAGTCCCATTCAGGCCGGGCGTTTGCGAAAAAGCGCCTCTGCTAATCTCACCTTCCCGTAAACCGCGGCGGCCGTTTCTCGACGAAACTCGCCACACCCTCGCGGAAATCGCTGCCGCGCAGCGCCACCACCATCTCGCGGTTGGCGTCGATGGTGGCTTCCGCCAACGTCTGGAACGGCGCATCGTACAGCTGCCGCTTGATCACCGCGATGGCGCTCGGCGAGACGAAGTCGGCGAGATCGCGCGCATAGGCATAGGTCTCCTCGCGCAGCTTCTCGGGTGGATAAAGCCGATTCACCAGCCCGATCCGCAGCGCCTCGTCGCTGGACACCCGCCGCGCCGACATCAACAGATCGAGTGCGTTGGCATGGCCGACGATGCGCGGCAGCATCCAGCTGATGCCATGTTCGGCAATCAGTCCGCGCCGCGCAAACGCCGTGGTGAACACCGCGCCTTCGGCCGCGAAGCGCAGATCGCAATACAGCGCGTGTACCAGGCCGATGCCGGCGGTGGCGCCATTGAGCATCCCGATCACCGGTTTCGCGATCGACGGATAATAGGCGTAGCGGGTCTGCCAGTCGGACCTGCGGTTCATGTCGAACGGCGGCACATTGTCGGCGCGGCGCACGGCATCGGGATCGATGGTCTTCAGCGCTTCCATGTCGGCGCCGGCGCAGAAGGCGCGGCCCGCGCCGGTGAGCACGATGACGCGGACATTGTCGTCGCCCGCTGCGGTCATCATGGCCTCGCGGACGTCGTGCTCCATGACCGCCGTCCACGCATTCATGCGCTCCGGCCGGTTCAGCGTGATGGTCGCGATCTTGTCGCCGACCTCATAGAGAATGTGCTGATAGGTCACGGCGTCCTCCCTGCGGCGGTTTGGGAGAACAGTAACACAGCTTCGGTGTTGGGAGCGCTAGTGCCGCCGATCTGAAGTCCCTGATTCACTCGCGGCGAAATCAGTTCAGGGACTTCAGATCGAAAGCGGCACTAGAATCATAGATTTGCTAGTGCCCATAACTTTCCGAAGTCCGCGAAAAGATGTTGCGGCGATGGAGCGCGGACTTCGGAAAGTGGGCACTAGGTCTACTCGGCGGCTTCAGCGAGCGCCCGCAGCGGCTCGCGTTTCAACCAGCCGTCGATGAAGGCCGCGAGCCATGCGCGCTCGGCGACGTCATGCATGGCACGGCCTTCGAAATGCAGATGGCGCGACTGCGCGCCCGGCAGTTCCATGTCCCCGCGCGTGGTCCAGCAATGCATCATCGCGGTCGTGACGTCCGGATGAAACTGGAAGCCGAAGGCGTGACCGGCGCGGAATGCCTGGTTCGGAAAATCCTCGCCATGCGCCAATAGCTCGGTGCCGGCGGGCAGTTCAAAACCTTCGCGATGCCAGTGATAGACCTGCGATGGCCAGTCGGGGAGCAGCGAACGCCCCGCTTCGGTCGGGCGGATCGGGTAGTATCCGATCTGCGTGAGACCCCGCGCGTGCGGCGCGACTTTGGCGCCGAGATGCTTGGCCAGCATCTGCGCGCCGAGGCAGATGCCGAGGAACGGGCGCTGCTCGCGCAGCGGCACTTCGATCCAGTCGATCTCGCGCATGACGTAATCGTCGCTGTCGTTGGCGCTCATCGGACCGCCGAAGATGGCAGCGCCGGCATGCGCGTCGAGCGTTTCGGGAAGAGGATCGCCAAATCGCGGCCGGCGGATGTCGAGGGAATGGCCGAGCGCCCGCAAGGCATTGCCGACGCGGCCGGGTGTCGAGTGCTCCTGGTGCAGCACGACCAGCACCGGGCGCACGCGCGGCGTTTCGGCCCTTCCGGGGAAGGGTACGGCACTGCCGGTGCTGCTCAATTCGAAGGCCATGATGCGTATTGGTCGCTGGAGCGCTGAGGATAGCTAAGCTCCGGTTAATTTCGTGTGAGCTTCCGCACGCCCGGTTCGATTGGCGAAAAAGCAAGGACCGGGCCAGACAGGAGAATCAGCGTTTGTTCTGCTGGAAGCGGCCGACTGCCCAGAGAATGAAGCCGCGCGGCAGGAGTCGCAGCAAATACGGCACGATCTTGATGCCGAAGCCGGGCAGCACTGCCCGCTTGTTCGCCATCAGTCCGTCATAGGCTTGCCGGGCGACAGCCGCGGAAGACACGTTCAGCAAGGCCGGATCGTATCCCGGCCGATAGCCGGCGCGCGACTGGAATTCGGTCTGCACCGGACCGGGACAAAGCACCGTGACGCGCACACCCTTCGGGCCAAGCTCGGCCCGCAGCGCCTCGGTGAACGACAGCACGAAAGCCTTCGAGGCATAATACATCGCCATGCCGGGGCCGGGCAGGAAGCCAGCGATCGAGCCGACATTGAGCAGGCCGCCGCGGCTGCTGATCAATTGATCGGCAAAGCGCAGGGACAAGTCGGCGAGCGCGCGGATATTGACGTCGATGATGCCGAGCTGCGCGGCGCGATCGAGCTCGGCCGCATGGCCGAACAGGCCGAAGCCCGCATTGTTGATGAGATATTCGACCTCGGCGCCGGCGTCCGCGAGCGCGGCGGCAATCCTGTCGCCGGCATCGGGCGTCTCGAGGTCGCAGGGAATCAGGATCGGCGCCCGTCCGCCGGCGGCGGTAATTTCGCCCGCCAGCGCACACAAGCGATCGGCTCGGCGCGCCGTCAGCGCGACGCGATGGCCATTCTTCGCGAAAATGCGCGCGAGATCCGCGCCGATTCCCGCCGAGGCCCCCGTTATCAACGTCACCCGCTCGGCCACGATCGCTCTCAAATGAATTGCGACAGCCGCCACGTGAGCATAGGGGCGCAGGCAGGCGCAAGCGCACGGCCTGCATGGCACGTTGCGCAAACGCACAATGTGGAAGCGTGTTGCCGATTTGCGCGCCTAGATTACGATTTCTTCATGTGGCGCATCGCGTGCCGGTTGAGTGCCGCGTGCCGATTTGCCGCGGGTTCAACCGCCGGTGTCGTGTCTCGCCGCGACCTGATGTTTCAGCTCGATCCGGTCGCGCGAGGAGATGCCGAGCAGATCGGCGGCGCGCCACACCACATTGTCCTCGAACTCGGTGACCGCGCCGTCGGCATAGGCGATCTCCCACATCATCTCCACGATCTTGAGGCGGCCGGCGTCGTCGACCTGTCGCATGATCACGCTGGTGAAGTGGTAGAGGTCGACCGCGTCGCCTTCAAGCCTGGTGGCGGAAGCAATCAAACGGTCGGCCGTGCCGGCATCGAGGCCGAAGCGGCTCTCGATCAGGCCGTGCAACTTGCGCTGCTCCTTTGCCGACGGTGCGCCATCGAGCGAGACCACGTGGATCAGGAGCGCAGTTGCCGCCAGGCGATAATCATTATCGTCGAAAGCGCGGCTATGCGGCGCTTCCGGGGAAACGACGTCGGCAATGAATTGGCGCAGTCCGTCGAGCATGGATGATCCCGGTGAAATTCTTGATACCGTTCATATGGCGTGGAACATCAGGTCGTGCAATCGCGACACGTCAGCGCAACGCATTACGGAAAGGCAATGTCCCCGTCTACGGTATCTCGTACACCACCATCTTGTCGGCGATGCCCCGCAGCGCCGCCTGCTTCTGGATCGGTTTGATCGCCTCCCTCTCCAGGATGGTCGCCACCTCGGGCGCGTCGATGACGGGCCCGGTGATGTGGATCTCCTGCGAGGTCGACAGGCTCTGTACGCGTGCGGCGATGTTGACGGTCTGTCCGAAATAGTCCTGCCGCTCGTTGAGCATGACGGCGAGGCAAGGTCCTTCGTGAATGCCGATCTTGACGACGAGATCGTTGCCGCCCCGCTGGGCGTTGAGCCTGTCCATCGCGGCACGCATCTTCAATCCCGCGGCGAGCGCGTGCTCGGGCCGCACGAAGGTCGCCATCACGGCATCGCCGATGGTCTTGACGACCGCACCCTTTTCGGCGGCGATGATCTCGAGCAGCGCGCCAAAATGCGCGCGCACCAGATCGAACGCGGCGAGATCGCCGACCCGCTCGTAGAGCGCGGTCGACCCTTTGAGGTCGGTGAACAGGAACGTCAGCGAGGTGATCTTCAACCGCTGATCGGCACTGAGATTGTCGGCCTTGAACACGTCGCGAAAGGTCTGGTTCGACAGCATGCGCTTGGCCGTCAGGAAAGGACGCCGCTTGCCGAGCAGATCATGCAAGGCATCGGCCGCGATGAAGACCGTCGGCAACACGCGCACGCCCGCCTGATTGTCGAGCGACAGCCGCAGCGGTCCGGGACGCATGGTGGTGCTCCCGGTCGGCGGATGCGACTTGTTGTAGATCAGGGAAAGTTGTTGGCGCTCCCTAGTCGGTTCACCCTGCACGTCGATGAACTGCGCCGCATGGGTGACCGGCTCGAACACGATGATGAATTGCGGCGGCAGCTGCAGCGACAACACCGCCTTCTCGCCGGCCGGCAATTCGAGCGCGTCCAGCGTCACCTCCTCGGTCAACGAGGCGAACGTATCCTCGTTGAGGTCGATGCCGGAGCTCCAGAACACCTGCTTGAAATATTCCCAGAGCGGCAGGCTGTGGGGATCATGCGCGGCGATGCGCCGGACCCTCGGAGTGACGGTAAAGGCCACCTCGACCTGCTCGTCGACCGAGCACTCATAGCCGCAGGCACACAGGCCGCAATGATACTCCTCGGGGCGCAGCGCTTTCAGCGTGTCGTGGACATCCAGCACGCCGCTACAACCCGGACATAGCACGTTCCAGCCGAGATCGAACAGGCCGAGCTTGGAGGCCTGCAGGAAGCCTGAAATCATCTTCTCTTCGTCAAGGCCGGTCCGCCTGGAAAAATCCAGCGCATTGATCCGATTGAGCTCGTGGTCCTTGCCGTCCTTGATCAGCCGCACGATGGCATCGGCCACCGCCGGATCGGCGGACTGCTGCAACAGTGAAAATTGGCTTTGAAGGTCGCTCATGCCTGACACCAGATGGGATGGCTGGGGGTTGTCGGCAAGCCTGTTTCGTCAGGCCGCCGCCTCAAATCCACTACGCGCTGACACCCGCTAACGTTACTGACGTCGCGAGAATGCTTACCTCGGCTTGATGACAAACAGCGGCGAGCAATCCGGCTGGGTCGTCACCACGCCGATCGGCATCACCGGCGCCTTGTCGGCTAGCTCGATCCGGAAAGTGCCGACCAGCTTGGCCAAGGCCAGCGTCGCCTCGACCAGCGCGAAATGCGCGCCGATGCAGATGCGAGGCCCGGCTCCGAACGGCAGATAGGCGAAGCGGTCGGGCGGCGGCGACGGCGGCAGGAAACGCTGCGGCATGAAAGTGTTGGGGTCGGACCACAGTTTTTCGTGCCGGTGCAACAGCCAGGGCGCGATCAGGATCACGTCCTTCGGCTTGATCGCCATGTCGGCAAGCGTGTCGGCGCCACGCGCAGCGCGCGCGATAAGGAAGGCCGGCGGATACAGCCGCATCGTCTCATCGAGCACGGCGCGGGTGAATTGGAGCCGCTCGATCTCGGGTGTGCCTGATATACCCAAGGCCCTCGCCTCCGCCGCGACCTGCTCCTGCACGGCAGGATCGAGCGCCAGCAGATACAGCGACCAGAACAGCGCGGTCGCCGTGGTCTCGTGGCCGGCGAGGATCATGGTCGCGACCTCGTCGCCGAGCTGCTCGTCGGAAAAGCCTTCTCCGGTTTCAGGATCGCGCGCGGCATCCATCAGGTCGAACAGATCGCGCGGCGGCGCGTCCGAGGTCTTGCCGGCGGCGCGGCGCTCGGCCATCAGCATGGCGACGAAGCGCGTCCAGCGCTTGCGGAAACGCGAGCGCGCGAAATCCTGCAGCGTCGGAAACCATAGCGGCAGCGCCAGATCGAGCAGACCCGGCTGCGCCAGCCGCTGGCCATACTCCATCACGAAGTCGCGCAAGCTCGCGCCATGCGTCTCCATGCCGAACGAGAACATGGTGCGGCCGGCGATCTCCAGCGTCATATGCTGCATCGCCTCGCGCAAATCGACCGGACGCGCGCTGTCCTTGACAAGCCTCGCGACCGTCTCGTCGGTAACGTCAACCATGTGCGGGATCAGCATCGACACCGCGCGCGGCGTGAAGGCCGGCGCCAGCGTGCGGCGTTGAAATCTCCATGCGCGTCCTTCCGCGATCAGGACGCCCTGGCCGAGCATCGGCCGGAGCACGCGAAAGCCCGTCGGCGTGCGGGTGTAATTTTCCCAATTGTCGATCAGCACATGCTTGATCGCATCCGGCGTGTTCAGGATGAAGCTGGAGCGCCCGAAGAATTTTCCCCTGACGACATCCTCTTCATAGGCGCGCTGGGCCCAAGTGGCGATCGGGTTCACGCCCATCAGCCGCATCCGCCCGAGCGTGGAGAGATTGTCCGGCGCCCGCGGCGGCGCGGGCGGCACCAGCGGATTGGGCGTGACCGGCAGATCGTAGACTTCGGCGATGCTCATGGGACAGCCTCGCAGGCTGGAGACGGAGGGTGGCACTCAACAGCTAATAAGTCCGTTCCGCGACGGCAATCCAGTGCGGTGATCCGATCCAGCTGCCAAACACCGGCATAAACTAGCGTAACCTCTGGACAGGACAGGACTTTCGCGGGCATCAAGGGAGCTCGCCGGAATCACTTTCAGGCCACCGGACATGACCGAAACCACCGAACGCCCGACCTTTGCCGCCGACGGCATCACCGCACCCCTGCGGCATTCGATCTTCCGGCGCATCTGGCTGGCGAGCCTGCTCTCCAATCTCGGCATCCTGATCCAGGGCGTGGGCGCCGCCTGGGCGATGATGCAGATGGCGTCATCGGCCGACAAGGTGGCGCTGGTGCAGACCGCCCTGATGCTGCCGGTGATGCTGATCGCAATGCCGGCCGGCGCGATCGCCGACATGCATGATCGCCGCGTGGTCGCGATGATCTCGCTGTCGATCGCGCTCACCGGCGCCACCGCGCTCACTCTGCTGGACTGGTTCGGTCTGACCACGCCAAATACCCTGCTGATCCTCTGCTTCGTCGTCGGCAGCGGCATGGCGCTGTTCGGACCGGCTTGGCAATCCTCGGTCAGCGAGCAGGTGCCCTCGGAGACGCTGCCCTCGGCCGTCGCGCTGAACGGCATCAGCTACAACATCGCGCGCAGCTTTGGGCCAGCGATCGGCGGCATCATCGTCGCTGCCGCCGGCGCGGTTGCGGCCTTCGCCATCAACGCCGTGCTCTACATTCCGCTGCTGATCGTGTTGTATCTGTGGAACCGCGTCAGCGAGCCGTCGCGGCTGCCCCGCGAGCGGCTGAGCCGCGCCATCGTTTCGGGCGTGCGCTACATCACCAACTCGCCGCCGATCAAGATCGTGCTGGCCCGCACCTTCCTGACCGGCCTGCTCGGCGGCTCAGTGATGGCGCTGATGCCGCTGGTGGCGCGCGATCTCCTGCATGGCGGCGCGCAGACCTACGGCATCATGCTGGGCGCCTTCGGCATGGGTGCCGTGATCGGCGCGCTCTGCATCGCCGAAATCCGCAGGCGGCTGAGCGGCGAAGCCGCGGTGCGCGCCTGCGCGCTGTCTATGGGCGGCGCGATCATCGCCATTGCGCTGAGCCGCATGCCGGTGCTGACTGCGGCCGCGTTGGTCGTGGCCGGCTCGGTGTGGATGCTGGCGGTGGCGCTATACAATATCGGCGTGCAGCTGTCGGCGCCGCGCTGGGTCGCCGGCCGTTCGCTTGCCGCATTCCAGGCCTCGATCGCCGGCGGCATTGCGATCGGCGCCTGGGGTTGGGGCCATCTCACCGACTATGCCGGCGTCGAGACCGCGCTGCTCTCCTCGGGCACGCTGATGCTGCTGTTGTCGCTGATCGGCGTCGTGCTGCCGATGCCGCGGGTCGGCGCACGCAACGAGGACGCCGACCTGCTGGCCGATCCCGAAGTGCAGCTGCAGCTCACCGGCCGCAGCGGGCCGCTGGTGGTTGAGATCGAATACCGCGTGGCGCAGGGCAACGCGCGCGCCTTCCACAATGTGATGCAGGATGTGCAGCTGTCGCGTCAGCGCACGGGCGCCTATGGCTGGTCGGTGGCGCGCGACATCGCCGATCCCGAGCTATGGACCGAGCGCTATCACTGCCCGACCTGGCTCGATTACCTGCGCCAGCGCAACCGCGCGACCCAGTCCGAGCGCGCGCTGCATCAGGAGGCGATCGCCTTTCATATCGGTGCTGAGCCGGTGCGCATCCGCCGCATGCTGGAGCGGCCGTTTGGCTCGGTGCGCTGGAAGGAAGAGACGCCGGACCAGGCCGCCAACGAGGTGCTGCCGGTGGTTGCGAGTGCGGCGGGGAGCACGACGTAATCTCTCCAATCGTCATTCCGGGGCGCGAGTGAAACGAGCGAACCCGGAATCCATTTATCAGCGCCGATGGTGGAGAAATGGATTCCGGGTCCATCGCTTCGCGATGTCCCGGAATGACGAGGCTACACAATCTGCCGCTCGCCCACCGACGTCTTCACCGCATGCGACAGCACCTGCAGCGCCTGGGCAAGCTCGGCGCGGTTTCGCGCGGCGCCGAGCGAGACGCGCAATCCGCGCGGGGCGTCCTCACCCACCGCGAACGCTTCCTCGCCGACCACGGCCAAGCCATTGCGCATGAGATGCGCGAGCAGATGCGTGCCGTCGAGATGCCCGGGCAGCGGCAGCCAGAGATGGTGACTCGCCGGACGCGCGGCGAACGCAATGCCTTTCAGAAAGCGCGCGGACAACTGCTGGCGCGCGGCGGCCTCGTTGCGGATGGCGCGGATGATCTCGTTGGCCACACCCGAACGAAACCACTGCGTCAACAATGCCACCATCAGCGACGGCGGCATCTGCATGGTCGCCTGCAAGCCGGCGCGCATCTTCTGCTCGGCCGCAAGATCGGGCGCGAGCAGATAGGCGACCCGCAACGCCGGCGCGATGCATTTCGCAATGCTTGCGGCATAATATGTGCGTTCCGGAATCAGATTTGCGATCGGCGAGACCTGCGGCTCCAGCGGTCCGTACACGTCGTCCTCAATCAGGACCGTCGCTCGTTTGCGGATGATGTCGGCAACCGCCTTGCGTCTGTTCGCACTCATCGTCGCCGTGGTCGGATTGTGTTGGGTCGGCACCAGATAGACCGCTTTCGGCTTGTGCTTGCGGCAGGCGTCATCGAGCGCGTCGGGCCGCACGCCCTCCTGATCCATCGCGACGCCGACAAGGCGGATGTTGAGCCGCGCCGCGGCGGCCTTCACGCCGGGAAAGGTCAGCGCTTCCGTCAGCACGACATCGCCCGGTGAAGCCAGCGCCAGCAGCGCGTTGAAGATGATCGCTTGCGAGCCGGGAAAGATCACGACGCGCCCGGCATCGGCTTGCGACACACGCGCCTGCAGCCAACTCGCCGCGACCTCGCGCTCGTCGTCATTGCCGCCCGGCCGCGAGTAACTCAAGAACGTGCTGAAGCCGGCATCGGCACGGATCGTCGCCAACCCCTGTGCGATGCGCAGATCGAGATTGGCCTCGACCGGCTGCGGCGGCAGGTTCATCGAGAGATCGATGCTCACCAGCACTGGCAGGTCGGACGGTGCGCGCGCGGTGGTCTCCGACACGAAGGTGCCCTGCCCCACGCGCGCTTCCAGCAGGCCGCGCCGCCGTGCTTCGCTATAGGCGCGCGTCACCGTCGTGAGATCGATATCGAGCGCTGCGGCAAGCGCGCGATGGGTCGGCAGCCGCTGGCCGCGCACCAGCCGGCCGCTGGCGATGTCGGAGGCCAGTGCATCGACGACGCGCAGATACATCGGGCCTTGCCACTCGGAAACTGTAGGGACCCAATCCATGCAATTCGGCCATTTGTCTTTGATTGTATGGGATTGAATTCATATTGTATGGAAAGCCACCAGGTCAAGGATTTACCGCCATGCCAACCCCGATCTCACTCCCCACTGCGCTGGCACGCGGCTTTGCGGTGCGCTGCCCGAATTGCGGACGCGGACACCTGTTCGGCCGCTTCCTGAAGGTCGCCGATCACTGCGAAGCGTGCGGCGAGGATTTTACGCCGCAGCGCGCCGACGACTTCCCCGCCTATCTCGTTATCGTCGTGGTCGGCCACATCGTGGTGCCGTCGCTGCTCGCGGTCGAAATGGCCTATGCGCCGCCGATCTGGCTGCAGCTTCTGATCTGGCTGTCGGTGACGCTGATCAGTTCGCTGGCGCTGCTGCAGCCGGCCAAGGGCGCGATCGTCGCCCTGCAATGGCAGACCGGCATGCACGGCTTTGAAGAGTCGCGGCGGCGCCGTTCAAGCAACCGTATCGCGACATCGGGCAAGGCATCACACGCGTTTTGAACGCGAGCGACAGCTCTCACTGGCCGTGGGACGCGAGCACCGCATCGCAGCCGCGGGAGATGCGGTTGCGGTGTTGCTTCAGGCACGCCAGCACCGCCATGTCGCCCTGCTCCATATAGGCGCGGCAGAAGCGCGAGACGTCGCGCGCGCAGGCATCGTGGCCCTGCTGCGCGAAAGCGGCGGATGCGAACACGACAAACGGAATGGCAAAAAGCAATCGGGTCATCTGACGCCTCTCGATCAGCGAATGAGGCGTTCTAGAGCCGACGCAACAAAGCCGCAACGACTTTCGCTCAACGCGAAGGCCTGAGGCATGATCCGGAAAAGTGTGAAGCGGTTTTCCGATAAGACCATGCCTAAACAAGAAGACCTGCGCCGTTTTTGTGAAATCGCAACCGTTCAGTTGTTGTCTGCGACCTTCTTGCCCCTTGAGGCAAGCTCCTTGTCCATCGCCGAGCGGCAGCCCGGGCTCAACTGGGCGCGATGCTTCATCATGCAGGCGGTGACCGCCGAAACGTTCGGGATCTCCGAGCTGCAGAGCTTGAACGCGTCGCCGGTGCACTGCTGGCGCGCTTCCTCGGTGTAGGCGAAGCTCTGCGTCGACGACAGCGCCGACAGCGAGAGGGCGAAACCCAGAACCAGACCGGCCTGGCGAACCTTGTCGGAGAAAGTAGCGGTCATTGTCAGCTCCCATTGGCCACGCCTGGCGGGCCCGTTGTTTGATGGGAGGACGATGCGCCAATCCCGCGCTTTCCTCTGTGATGGCCGTCACTCCCAAGTGGAGCTTTGTGACATTAGTCACTTATGACTCGTATCTGCCGGTAATCGCTCACCAAACGGCGGCGTGTTGGGAAGGCGTTAAGACTTCTTACCCATTAATGGCCCGGCGCGCAGATGGCGCGCTCGTTTCGGTTTCAGTGGCGTAGTGGCGTATTTGGAAAGAGTAGCGATGCGTAATGCGTTGGGCCTGGTGCTGGCCAGTGTTGTCGCGGCGGTTGCGATCGCCGGAATTTGGTATTGGACTTCCGCGCCGCGCGTTGCGACGGCTCCTCAAACCATTGCAGCGAAGCCGGCCGATCCGGCCCCGGCGAAGAAGCTCGCCGCCAAGGATGACGTCGAGACGACGGCTTCGCTGTCCTCACGGCTGGCCGCGATACCGGCCCCAATGGCCGCAGCTTCCGTCAAGCAGGCCTGCGCCAATCCGGACGCGCTTGGCGTCGCCCGCGTGGTCGAAGTCGATACCACGGGTGGACCCGGCTTCGGCTTCGAGCATTTCAAGCAGCTCGATTTTCTCGAGGCCAAGGAAGTCGTGCTGACCTTCGACGACGGTCCGTGGCCGGGCAACACGCCCGCGGTGCTGAAGGCGCTCGCCGACGAATGCACCAAGGCGGTGTTCTTCCCGATCGGCAAGCACGCCACCTATCATCCGGAGATCCTGCGTCAGGTGCTGGCGGCCGGACACACGGTCGGTTCGCACACCTGGTCGCACGCCAATCTGAACGGCAAGAAGATGACCGAGCAGATGGCCAAGGACGAAGTCGAGAAGGGTTTTTCCGCGGTGAGATGGGCGCTTGGCACCAACCCGTCGCCGTTCTTCCGTTTCCCGCAGCTCGAGCACAATCCGCAAATCATGGAATATTTCGGCACGCGCAATGTCGCGATGTTCTCCTGCGACCTCGATTCCTTCGACTTCCGCAAGGGCGCCACGCCGGACAAGGTCGTCAACACCGTGATGACCAAGGTCGACAAGCTCGGCAAGGGCATCATCCTGATGCATGACTTCCAGAAGAGCACGGCGGAAGCGCTGCCGACGCTGCTGCGCCGCCTGAAGGCGGGCGGATACAAGATCGTGCAGATGAAAGCAAAGACGACGCTGTCGACATTGCCGGAATATGACGAGGCCTTGGTCAAAGAGATGAAGCTGCCGACGGTCAGCTCGCGTCCGGTGTCGAGCGTGGTGCAGACGGTTTCGCAGTAAGCCTTCGTTTCACGCGGCCAATAAAAAACGCGCCCTTGAAAGGGCGCGTTTTGTTTTTGGCATGCGGCGCGCTTGCTACCAGCCGTAACCGCCGTAACCGTAGCCGTAGCGCTGCAGCTCACCCATGATGCGGCCGGCGGTCCAGTATCCGCCGCCGCGATGACGGCGCTCGGCGCGCTTCGAGGGCTTGCCGTCGTCGACCTTCGGTGCATCCGTCGTCGCGGGCGCAACGGCCGGGCGCTCGACATATTTCGGAGCTTCTGACGTCGCCGGCGTGGCGACGGCCGGAGCAGCAGGCGCGGCCGCAGCCGGCAGTGGCGGCGGGACGGGAGCCGCGACAACGGGCGGCGCGCCGGTCTCGGGCGCGGCAGAAACAGGAGCAGGAGCTGCAGGGGCGACGGGCGCTGGAGCGGCGACTGCGGCCGGGGCCGGCGCGGGCTGGGTGGCGACGGGCGCCGGCGGCGCCTCGGCGATCACGTGTGCGGGTGTCGGCGGCAGCGGCATGGAGATCGGATGGCTGTCGGAGCCGGCAACGCTGAGATGGCGGGATTGGCCGGCCTGGGCGGATGCCGAGACCAGAAGCAGTGCGGCAATCAGAACTGTCCTGCGCATGTGAAGTCTCCCCTCTTTTCGGCCGGTTGGCTTGATCCGGACACTAAGCCGCCTTCGCACAGGCTTATGTGATCTAGATCACGCAACGCCACCGCGACATCGGCCGGCCTCTTGCAAATCTGTCGACGCACGAGCGCCCCGAGTTCAACGCGCGCAACTCGTCAACACCGCAGCAGCCAAAATTGCAACGAGCGCGCGAACTCGTGACGCAAGTGACACACGGACGTGGCTTTCGCACGTCGGGACATCGCCGTTGCTTGACTCGACTGCCGCGCCTCTTCAGGTTTCGCACCGGTAGTGCCCGCAAGGGCTATTCAAGGGAATGCGGTGCGCTCGTTCTCGCGAGCAAAGCCGTAGCTGCCCCCGCAACTGTAAGCGGCGAGCCAAAGACCATTGCATACCACTGGGATCGCAAGATCCTGGGAAGGTGGTCTTAAGGCCGTGACCCGCGAGCCAGGAAACCTGCTACCGGCCATGGTCATGCGCGAACGCGTCGGGCGGGGTGCTCCGAAGCGTTGCAAGAGCCGGCGGGTCTGCCGCATCAAAGGCGAAAAGGCAGATTTCTCCGGCAACCGCGTGTGACGGTTTGTTTGTTCGCCGTCGAACGTTTCATGTTCACATCCGAAATCCGTCTTTCTCTGGCGCCATTGCGTCTGCGCTCGCGCACCACTCTGGTATCCGGTCTGTTATCCAGCGCCGCATTGCTGTTCGTCACGACATCCGCGTGGTCGCAGTCATCGACGCTTGGTCCTGTCGTGGTGTCGCCGCCGAAACCGCAAAGCGCGACGCGTCAGGGCGGCGCGCAGCAGGCCGCGCCGAAACGCGCCAAACATGCCGCGCGGAATCCTGCCGCAAAGCCGGTCCCTGTCACAGAGCCCGCGCCGACGCCGCTCAACAGCAACGTTGTCGCCGGCAGTGCCAGCAGGCTCGGCCTCACCGCCCATGAAATGCCGGCTAGCGTCGAGATTGTCGGCCAGAACACCATGCGCGAACAGGGCTATCGCACCACGAGCGAGGTCGCGGCCGGCGCAGTCGGCGTGCTCGCCGGCGATGCGGGCGGCTCGTTCGGCGCTTTTTCGATGCGCGGCTTCACCGGCAGCGAAGTCACCGTCCTCTACAACGGCATCTGGATCGGTCCGCAAAGCATCACCTCGCGGATCATGGATACAGGCAGTCTCGAGCAGGTCGAAATCCTCAAGGGTCCATCGTCGATCATGTCGGGTCTCGCCGCGATCGGCGGCTCCGTCAATTATGTCAACAAGCAGCCGACATCAGGACCGATCAAGAGCGAGCTCGATGCGTCGATCGACACGCTCGGCACCTACCGCACCCATTACGGCTCGGGCGGCAGCACATTGGTGCCGGGGCTCGACTATCGATTCGATGTCTCGTCATCGAAGATCGACAGCCGCATCGACGGCGTCAATGACCAACTCAACAACGTCTCCGGTCAGCTCAACTACCGCGTCACCGATCAGCTCAAGGTGTGGGGCGCGATTGAGTACAAGCGTGACGACGGCCACGCCTACTGGGGCACGCCGCTGACGACGACGGCGTTTTCCGGGCCGAACTCGACCCGCGGCGTCGTCGCGGGATCCATGGTCAACACCTTCACGGGCGACCTCATCGGTCCCGTCACCGTCGACTCGCGCACGACGAGCACAAGCTACAACACATCAGACAATCGCATTGATGCACATGAACTGTGGGTGCGCGGCGGCTTCGAATTCAACGTCGGCGATGCCGTCAGCTTCAAGAACCAGACCTATGAGTACGGCGCAAAACGTCAGTGGTTCGATTCCGAGACCTATGCCTTCAACATCGGCACCTCGATGATCGACCGCGACCGCTTCTTCGTCACCCACAAGCAGCAGGTGGTCGGCAACGTCAGCGATCTCGTGCTGAACTCCGCCTTAGCAGGCATGGAGAACCGTTTTGCCGGCTCGCTGCAGGTGAGCCGCAACAGCATCCAGTTCCAGCAGGAGGGCAATCCCGACACTTTCCCGGCCGACTCGGTGACGGTGCTCAATCCCGATCCCGGCCTCTACGGCATTCCGCAGCCGAACATCCGCAACAGCCAACTCGACAATGTCGCGCTCTCGTTCGAGGACCGGCTGAAGATCACGCCGTGGCTTGCCCTGATCGGCGGCATCCGCGTCGAGGATCTCACGTTGTCGCGCGACGGCATCAATTTCGACGGCAGCATCCCGACCGGCCAGCCCTTCACCAAGACCTGGGATCCCGTGTCGTATCGCGCCGCCGCCACCTTCGAGCCGGTCAAGGGGTTGATGCTCTACGCCATGACTGCGACCGCCTACGATCCCGCAGCGGCCGGCATTTTCTCGGTGACGCCGGGCACGTCGCTGGAACTGACCAGCGCGCGCATTTACGAGACCGGCGTCAAGGCGATCTCCAGCGACAAGCGCGCGGAGTTCACCTTCGCGGCCTATGACATCGAGCGCCGCAACGTCTATGTGGCGCTGACCAACGCCGTGTCGACGCTGGCCGGCGAAGTCCACTCCAGGGGCGTCGAGATATCAGGCGCGCTGCGCCCGATCGAACAGCTGAAGCTCTGGGGCAATGTCGCCTTCACCGAATCGAGATATGGCGACTTCGACGTCTGGACCGGCAACACGCCGTCGAACATCGCGCCCGTCATCATCAATGCCGGCGCGTCCTGGCGCTGGGACAATTGGCGCTGGCCGGTCGAAATCGGTGGCTCGATCCGGCATGTCGGCCAGCGCTATCTGTTCGAAGACGACCTCACCGCGATGCTGCCCTACACCACGGCCGACCTGTATGCCTTTGTCGAGGTGCCCGGCCGCGACTTGCCGTGGCAAGGCGTCGAGAAGATGCGGTTCGGCTTTCGCGTGCGCAACGTGACCAACGCGCTGTACGCGCAATGGTCCGACCCCGGCTATCCAAACCAGGTCTATCTCGGCGCGCCCCGGACGTTCGAACTTTCAGCTTCGGCGAAGTGGTGAGGGGCTGTGCGCTTTCTTGCCACACTGCATCGCTGGTGGGGTGTCGCGTTCTGCCTGCTGTTTGCGATGTGGTTCGCGTCGGGCATCGTCATGCATTTCGTGCCGTTTCCGGAACGGAGCGAAAGGCCGGCGACGCCGGAGATCAATGCGGCGGGTTCTAGCGCCGAACTGATCGAATACGATCAATGGACGGTGGCGGGAGACTTCGACTACGACCGTCCGCTGCTCCGGTACGATCTGAACGACGATGCTGGCACGGAAGTCTACGTCTCCTCACGATCTGGCAAGGTGGTTCTGTCAACCACGCGCAGCGTTCGCGCGGCAAACTATCTCGGCAGCATTCCGCACTGGATTTATCCCGCGCCGCTGCGCCATCACGCACAAGTCTGGCGCGCGCTGCTGTGGTGGCTGGCATTGCTCGGCACGGTCGGCGCGGCGATCGGCGGCGTCATCGGAGTGGTGAAGGTCGGCGTCGCGATCCGCGACAAGGTGTGGCCCTATCGCGGCCTGCAAGCCCTGCATCACGCGCTCGGACTGATCTTCGCGCCGTTCATCCTGACGTGGATTTTCTCCGGCCTTCTCTCGCTCGGCGACGGCTGGCCGCTGAAGCGCCTGCACACGCTCGACTTCCCGCCGCTTCACGCGCATCCGATGTTGCGAACGGGCGTGATCGTCGGGCTTTGCGGTTGCGGCTTTGCGTTCAGCCTGACCGGCGTGGTGCTGGCGTGGCGGCGGGGGCGGACCAGCGGATGACAGGCGTGAGGAAGCAGAACGGCGAACGAATCGTGCTAAGATGGTCGAAAGCAGCCTTTATTGACTGAATCGAACCACCGCATCACCGATGGAATATCCATGTTCGCCAATCGCAACGTCCTGTTTCTCATCATCGGCGCACTGATCGCGGCGGTCGGCGTGCTCAGCTACAATCTCTATCAGGATCGAAAGCAGCCGGAAGGACTCCAGATCAACGTCGGGCCAAACGGCCTGAAGATCCAGGGTAAATAGCCCGGCGGACGGGCATCCGCTACCTTATGCCTTCGGGCCGGACAATGTCGCGCTGGTGCCGCAAGAGGGACTCGAACCCCCGACCCCGTCATTACGAATGACGTGCTCTACCAACTGAGCTATTGCGGCGGACCATGGAGAACGCGGCTCTCGTCCGCGTTGCGCCCCTGATATCGGGCGCGGCCCGAATTGGCAAGAAAAACGGGAAAACTTGTTATTTGAGCATGATCTTATCGGAAAACCGGTACCCACTTTTCCGGATCATGCTCTGACGCCTTATGACCCGCCCCAACGGGCCCAGAAACCGCGCCAGCCGTCGGCCTGCGCCTTGGGCGTGCCGATTTGTTCCACAAATTCATCGCTTGGCGCCTCGTCGTCGATGCCGGGGTCGTCGGGCGGGCGCAGAATAGGAATGACCGGCGGGATCGGCGCTGCGGCCGCCGGTTTGGCAAGATCGGCGCGGGCGCGGAACAATGGCGTGGACGGTGGCGATTCGGGCGCGGGTTGGGGGGCCGGTGCGGGTACTGCGACAGGCGCAACGGGTTCGGCAGACTTCACCGCAGGCGGCAGATTGTCCTGTGTCGCCGCCGGCGTCACGTCGACCGGCTCCTCGCGCGGCGGCTCGACCAGCCCCGCACTTGTCAGCTCGCGTGGCGGCGACGGCGCGGCCAGCATCGCCTCCTCGAACGGCGAGGACTCGATCGTGCTGCCCTTGTCCGACGGCAGGCTCGCAAGCGGTGCCTGCCACCGGAACGCATCGAGCCGTCCGGTCACCGGCGACACCGGCCGCCAGCGATCACTGACATAACCGTCCGCCGTCCAGGCCGGATCCAGCCGCGCGCGCACCGCGCGCAAGGTCCAGGCCCGCGCCTTGCCGCTGTCGCCATGCTCGGTACGCTCGAGCTCGGCCATCAGCATCGCCACGCGCTGGGTGGGATTGGCGACGAACGGCGCCAGCGCCGCGCGCGCCCTGGCAAATTCGGATGCATCGATCGCGGCGCGCGCGATCGCCAGCGCGCCCTCGATCTCGCCCGGCGCTTTCGCCGCGAGCGTCTCCACCCGCACCAGGCGCTGCCGCGCGGAGTCGCCGAGCTTCACATGAGCATAGGCGTCGGCGAGATCGGGATGCGGATGCGCGATCCAGGCTGCTTCGACGAGGCGCATCGCGCGCCGCACCTGATGCGCCTCGCTCTCATATTTTGCTGCGAGCACGGCCGCAGGCACCAAAGTCGGCGCGAGCTTGACCGCTTCCATCACGGCCTCGCGGGACAGATCGCGGTCGACCTTCTCCAGCTCCAGCGCCTTCGCGGTGAGCAGCACGCCGCGGCGGCGGCGGTAGCCCGCCTTGTCGATCAGGCCGGCGGCGAGATCGTTGTCGAGAATTTTCAGCGCGCCATCCCAATCGCCCTGCGCACAGCGGAAGCCGAGCACGGCATGCGAGGCCCAGGTCGAGGCCGGCGACATTTTCAGGGCCTCTTCCGCGATCATCACGGCCGCGACCGCGTCATCGGCGCGCTGCGCCTCGATGAAGAGCCCGCGCAAGCCGAGCAGGCGCGTGTCCTCGCGCTCCGCCATGGTGTTGAAGGCGGTGCGCGCGCCGGCGCGATCGCCGTCGAGCTGCGCCGATTGCGCATGCAACAGCAGGGTCAGCGGATCGTGTGTGGCAAGCCGCCGCGCCGCATCGGCATGCCGACGCGCCGCGGAGGAATCGCCGTGGCCGATCGCCAGCAGTCCCTGGGTAATGGCATGACGGCCGCGGGCGTGACGGCGCTCGTGGCGGCGCCTGCGCACCCGTCCCGGCGTGCGCCACAGCGCAGCCAGGATCCACCAGATCAGCATCGCCGCGACCACGACGATGCCGATCCCGAGCACGAACACCGGCAGCGTGGTGGAAACCTTGTAAATGCCCCACGACAGCACGACGTCGCCGGGCTGCTCGGCAACCCACGCCGCACCGGCCGCAGCCAGCGCGATCAAGGCCAGGAACAGGACGATACGGATCATGAGAACTCTATTGTCCGACTTTCGCGAGCGCGGCCATCGCATCATCGGCGAATTGACGCGAGGCCGCCAATGCGGCATCGCGCGCGGCGGCCTTGTCGAGCCAGGCTTGCGCGGGCGCGCGGTCGGCGGGCGACAATTCGGCGAGATCGCGGCGGGTCTCGGCGATATCGTTATGCAGCGCCGCCGCGGTCACGCGCGCCACGATCGCGCCGCGGTCGTTGCCTGTGGTATCCGTGCGCTCGACGCGGACGAGCTTTGCCGCACCGGCCTGCAGGCGATCGACAATGCTGGTGCCCGTGGTTGCGGCGTCCGGCGACGGCGGCGGCGACAGTTTCGGCACCAGCATCAGCAGTTCGCGATTGAGCTGCGGCGGCGACGGCACGCCCTTCTCCGCGAATGTGTCGAGGGCTTTGAGCTTGTCGGGATCGGCGCTGAGCGATTTCGCTATCTTGAGCGTTTCCACGTAGGGATCGCCATGCCTCACGGCGACGTCGAGCAGCGCGGCTGCGACGACGCGGCGCAACGGCATGTCGTCGGCGGGTTTCGCATCCGCCGCCTTCTCGCCCTCGCGTGCGATTTCCGCGCCTTGCGCTTGCGCCTTGCGCTCGAGTTCGACGATGCGGCCGGTCAGCGCGGAGAGATCGACATTGCCTGCGGAGTCGCGCGGCGCGGACCTTAAATCGTTGACGGCGGATGCAAGCTTGTCGGACTGCGCACGCTGGGTTGCGATGTCGCTGCGCAACGCCGCCAGCGATTTGTCCAGCGCGTCGATACGTCCAAGCGCGGCGGGATCGCTCACGGGCGCAGCCGGCTTGCTCGTCTTTGTTTCCAGGCCAGCCACGCGTTTGCTGAGATCGTCGAATGCGCTTGCGGTGACCTGCGGAGCGGCAGGCGGCGCCTCGACCTTCGGCCAGCCCAGCATCCAGCCGACCGCGATCACGAGCGCGGCCGCGACCGCGCCGGAGAAGGGCGCAATGACCCAGGGTGAGATCGGTTTGGACGGCGCCGCCGCCGTCGGCTCAGCTGCGGACGTTTCCGCATGCGCTTCGGACGCCGCTTCCGCCTTTGCCTCGGCGGCCCGCGTCTCGCCGGAAACCTCCGACGCGTCGAGATCGATGGTGGGCGGCTCGCGCTTCGGGCGCCCGGTTTCGGGCCCGCCAGCGTCCTTCAGCTCGTCGTCGGCCATGCCTGCGGTTCCCTGCCTATTGAGATATCAATAGCTTACCAGATTCGGCGGGGCTCTCTTACGCCGATTGCGACCGCAAAGCACGCTCCAGCACCGCAAACAAGGCCTTTTCATCGGGGGAAGCCGCCGAAAACACCTGCGCGCCGGCCTCGCGCAGGATCGCGGCGATATTTGGCGACAGGCAGCAATGCGGCACGGCGAGCGCGGAGATTTCGACGCCTTCGGCGCGTGACGCGTCGAGAAAGGCGCGCGCGCTGCGTTGCGAGTAATGCAGCACAGCCTGAATCGTGTTCGCGGCAAAGGCGTCGCACACTTCGCGCGGCAAATGCGACAGCGCGGCCATCCGGTAAGTCGTGACGGTGACGACATTGAGTCCGTCGGCGCCGAACTCGCCCGCGAGGTCGCGAGAGAGATCGACGCCGGCGAGATAAAGCAGCGCATCGCTTTTCCGGAATTGCCGCTTCTTCACGCCGGCGAGCACCAGGTCGCGCAACGCATCGGCGTCGCTTTTCGCCGCGGTCACCTTGCCGAACCCGGTCTTGCGCGCAGCGGTGGCAGTCGCGTCGCCGACCGCGAACAGGGGACGCTTGAACAAGCCCTCGCCGAGTTGTCCCTCGACCGCGCGCAACGCATTGGCCGAGGTGACGATCACAGCGCCATAATCTGCGTCGAGCCCGGAACAGGCGACCGGCTCGAACCGCAGCATCGGCGCCAGCACCACCTCATGCCCCTTCGCGCGCAAGGCGGCGGCGGTGGTCTCGCTGTCGGGATGCGGGCGGGTGACGAGGACGGCCATGTGACGATTGCGCGTTGGTAGCTTGGAATGTTACGCGGTGTGTGACGAATTCATGTCCAACGCAAGGACGCACTTTGAATAACGACAAGGCACTCCTGGTGCTGGGGATCGAGACCACCTGCGACGAAACCGCAGCCGCGGTCATCGAGCGGCAGGGCGATGGCGCAGGCCGCATCCTCTCTAACATCGTGCGCTCGCAGACCGAGGAACACGCGCGCTTCGGCGGCGTGGTGCCGGAGATCGCCGCGCGCGCCCATGTCGACGTGCTCGACCATCTGGTCGAAGCCGCGATGCAGGAAGCCGGCATCGACTATGCGCAGCTCTCGGGCGTCGCGGCCGCCGCCGGTCCCGGGCTGATCGGCGGCGTCATCGTCGGGCTGACCACGGCGAAAGCGATCGCGATGGTGCACAACACGCCGCTGATCGCGGTCAACCATCTCGAGGCGCATGCGCTGACGCCGCGGCTGACCTGCGCGCTGGCCTTTCCCTACTGCCTGTTCCTCGCCTCCGGCGGGCACACCCAGATCGTCGCAGTCGCCGGTGTCGGCAATTATGTGCGGCTCGGCACCACCGTCGACGACGCGATGGGCGAAGCCTTCGACAAGGTCGCCAAGATGCTGCAGCTCGCCTATCCGGGCGGGCCACAGGTCGAACGCATGGCGATCGGCGGCGATCCCACGCGCTTCGCGTTCCCGCGGCCGATGCTCGGTCGCGCCGATGCCAACTTTTCGCTGTCGGGATTGAAGACCGCCGTGCGCAACGAAATCGGCCGCCTCACGCCGCTCGAGCCAAAGGACGTCAGCGATCTCTGCGCGAGTTTTCAGGCCGCGGTGCTGGAGTCGACCGCAGACCGGCTCAGCGTCGGATTGAAACTGTTCGCCGAGAAATTCGGCCCGGCGCGCGCGCTCGTCGCGGCCGGCGGCGTCGCCGCCAATCACGCGATCCGCGGCGCGCTGCAGGATGTCGCGGCGAAGGCGCAGACAACGCTGGTGATTCCGCCGCCCGCGCTCTGCACTGACAATGGCGCGATGATCGCCTGGGCCGGCGCCGAGCGGCTCGCACTCGGCATGATCGATGCGATGGACGCAGCCCCCCGCGCTCGCTGGCTGCTGGATGCCAGCGTGAGCGTGCCGGCGGGATTTGCAAATTCGCGCGCGGGGTTTTGAGCGCGTCATGAGGTATTCCCGCGCACACATCTTCACCTCTCCCCGCCTGCGGGGAGAGGTCGCGCGAAGCGCGGGTGAGGGGGAGTCTCCACGCACGCCTCTGCCTCCATCATTCGCCGAAAGAGGCCCCTCACCCCAGCCCTCTCCCCGCAAGCGCGGGGAGAGGGAGCGCTGAGGGCTCCGCCATGCCCTTCAACTCCATCGGCATCATCGGCGCGGGCGCGTGGGGCACGGCGCTGGCGGCCGTCGCCGCCCGCGCGGGCCGCGCGGTCACGCTGTACGCGCGCGACGCATCGCATGCCGCGCACATCGAAAAAGCGCGCGAAAATCCGCGGCTGCCCGGCATCAAGCTTTCCACCGACGTCACCGTAACAAATGACATCGCATCCGCCTGCCGCGCCGACGTCATCCTGGTCGCAACACCGGCGCAGCATCTGCGCGCCGCCGTCAACGCCATCGCCCCTCACTTGCGCGCGCATTCGCCGATGATCGCCTGCGCCAAGGGCATCGAGCACGGCACCCACAAATTCATGACCGAGATCATCGCTGAGGCCGCGCCGCATGCGGTGCCTGCAATCCTGTCAGGCCCGAGCTTTGCCGACGACGTCGCCAAGGGCTTGCCGACCGCAATCACGCTTGCGACCAGGGACGAGCAGCTTGCGAGCGAACTGGTTCAAGCGCTGGGCTCGGCGACCTTCCGGCCCTATCACACCACGGATGTGCTTGGCGTCGAGATCGGCGGTGCGGCCAAGAACGTGCTGGCGATCGCGGCCGGCATCGCGGTCGGGCGGAAGCTCGGCGCCTCGGCGCAGGCCGCGCTGACCACGCGCGGCTTCTCCGAGCTGGCGCGGTTCGGCCGCGCCCTTGGCGCGCGTAGCGAGACCATGGTCGGCCTCTCCGGCCTCGGCGACCTCATCCTGACCTGCTCCAGCCCGCAATCGCGCAACTTCGCACTCGGCATTGCGCTGGGCCGTGGCGAGCCGCCGCCGGCCGGCAAGCTCGCCGAGGGCGCATCGACCGCGCCGGTGCTGGTGGAGCTGGCAGCTTCGCGAAACATCGAAATGCCGGTATCGTCGGCGGTCGCGGCGATCCTGGGCAAGAAGCTTTCCATCGACGCCGCGATCGATGGCTTGCTGACGCGGCCGTTCAAGGCGGAGGAATAGCAATGTCGTACTGGCTGGTTAAATCCGAACCGTCGGCCTGGTCGTGGGACCAACAGGTCGCCAAGGGCGCCAAGGGCGAGGCCTGGACCGGCGTGCGCAACTTCACCGCGCGGCAAAACCTCGTGAACATGAAGAAGGGCGACAAGGCGTTCTTCTATCACTCCAACGAGGGCAAGGAGATCGTCGGCATCGCCGAGGTCATCAAGGAGGCCTACCCCGATCCGACCGACAAGACCGGCAAGTTCGTCTGCGTCGACATCAAGGCCGACAAGAAGCTGCCGTCGCCGGTGACGATGGCGGCGATCAAGGCGGACAAGAAGCTCGCCGCGATGGCGCTGGTGAAATACTCGCGGCTGTCGGTGCAGCCGGTGACGGCGGAGGAATGGAAGCTGGTCTGCAAGATGGGCGGGCTTTAGCCTTACGGCTGCTCCCCGCCATCGCAAGGCTGTCGTGGGAACTGCTTTATCCAATCCTAACCAAACGCGCGCAGGCGGCGCGCCGGGAGTGGCGTCAATATCGACTTGCAACTCCCGATCCTGTATTTTCGATAGCCGATAGCCAGGCAAATGAATCGCATCGACCGGTTCCCACAGCAATGATGCAGGACATGCAGGATCGGGCGTCCCCACCGGGGGACCCCGCGGCGTCCGGCGCGAGCGGCAAGCCGCCGCTGCCGTTGCTCGCCCTGCTGCTCGGCGGAACGATGATCGTGGGCGCGGTCGGCGGCTGGTACCTCAACAAGGAAAACGCGCCCGAAGTGCCGGCGGTGGCGATGCTGCCGCAGGAAGAGATGCTGGCCGCGGTGCCGACGCTCGATCCCACGCTGCAGCCGGCGGTGCGCAGCGACACCCGCGAATGCCGCTATCCGATGGGCTTCATCACCGTTGCGACGCCGGGCAATCCCGCCGGCGGCGACGTGGTGTTCCGCACCAGCAAATATCGTTCGCCGGTCTTTCACGTGACCGACGTCCCGCAACGGATCGCGATCCCGCATCCGCTGCCGGAGACCGGCGGCGTCGACCTGTTGTCCGCCGACGGCAACGCCAGGGGCCTGCTGGTGTCGCTCTATCCGACCGCGCATATGGAGCCGGTCAACGGTTCGACGACGGTGAAAGTGTTCTGGCGTCCCGGCAAACGCTGCCCATCGTGAGACTGTGAATGCAGAGCTTCATCACACCCCGATTCATCCTCGCCTTCATCCTGATCGGCGTCGCCTCGGCCGGGATCAGCGCCGTGTTGTTCAGCCCGCAGGTCGGCTTCCTGAACTGGATCGGCAGCTTCCTGTCGGGAATGACGCCGCTGCGCTTCTTCGGCCTGACCGCGACCATCCTGGCCGCCACCGCAATCGGCTACATCGCATCGCGCGTCGGCGCCGATCCGGTGTCGCTGGGCCTGCTTCCGGCCGGCGCCGGATACACCTATGGCCGAAGGCTGTCCGTCGATCCCGTGACCGGCGAATCCAGAATGGTCTCGCGCACGGCGGATGACGCGCTCAACGATCTCGAAGCCATGATCGGTCTTGCGCCGGTCAAGGTCGAGATCAACAAGCTGCTCGCGAGTCTCGAGATCGAACGGCGGCGGCGCGAGCAAAACCTGCCGGTGTTCGCCACCAGCCGGCACATGGTCTTCACCGGCCCGCCCGGCGTCGGCAAGACCGTGGTCGCGCGCGCCATCGGCGACATCTACCGTTCGCTCGGCGTGCTGCGCAAAGGACATCTGATCGAAGCCGACCGCAGCGCGCTGGTCGGCGGCTATATCGGCCAGACGGCGATGAAGACGCTGGAGGTCTGCCGCTCCGCGCTGGACGGCGTGCTGTTCATCGACGAGGCCTACAGCCTGTCGCAATCCGAGTACAAGGGCGACTACGGCCGCGAGGCGATCGAGGCGCTGCTCAAATACATGGAAGATCATCGCGACCGGCTGGTCGTGATCGTCGCCGGCTATCCCGTGGAGATGCACCGTTTCATCGCCAGCAACCCCGGACTCGCGAGCCGCTTCACCAAGACGATCGACTTCCCCGCCTACAGCGCCGCCGAGCTTTGCGAGATTTTCCGCTCGATGGCGATCGAGCAGCAATATCTGGTGCCGGTCGGGCTGGAAGCGAAGCTCGCGCCGTGGATCGACTCGCAGCGTGACGATCCGCAATGGGGCAACGCGCGGGCGATGCGGACCTTGCTGGAGCGCGTCCGCGAGGCGCATGCGTTGCGCACGTCGCGCGATCCTGCAGCCAACGTCGCCGCCTTCGAAATGTCCGACATCGAAGCCGGCGTCCGGGACAGCTAGAGCATGCGCGCCGCCGCGCACATCGCCGCTGTTCATTCGGCCCTCTGGGGCTTCGACCGCGCCTATCGCCTGGCGTGGTACGTCTGGCCCGCCGCCATGGCGGCGCTGATCTGCGGATGGATTTCCATCGACGCGCCGGTTGCGCCGGTCGCACCGGCCACGCCGGCAAGATCGACGAGCCAGCCGGCGGCCTCCTTTCCCAAGCCGGCCGCCAACACCAGCCTGCCGGTGAAAACCGCCACCGCCCCGGTCGATCCGGTGCAGTCCGATCTCTTTCGCTGTTTTTCGAAGAACTCGGTCATCGATGTGTCGATGGCGGCGTGCAACAGCCTGATCGACGGCGCAAAGGTGAAGGGCCGCCAACTGGCCGAGGTACTGACCCAACGGGGATTCCTGCGGCGCGAGAAGGACCCGTACGGCGCCATGGCGGATTTCGATGAAGCCCTGAAGATCGAGCCTGCGTTCGCCGACGCATACAGCAACCGGGCGTGGATCAACATGACGCGCGAGCGTTATGACGTCGCGGTGCAGGACTTGAACAAGGCGATCGATCTGGGACCGCCGGCAGCTTCCGCCGGCACAGCACGCTACTATCGCGGATACGCCTATCAGCGGCTCGGGAATTATCAGCAGGCGCTGACCGACCTGGACGAAGCGCTGAAACTCGAACCCTACAACGCCGATTTCTACCTTGCGCGCGGCGAGGTTCAGCGGGCACGGGAGAACTACGCAGCGGCGTTGCTCGATTTCGACGAAGCGGCCAGGCGGGCTCCGCGCGACGGCCGCGGCCCGCTCGGCCGCGCCTCCATCCTGGAGACGATCGGCCGTCCGAAGGAGGCTCTGTCGGCGCTGGATGCCGCCATCCGGCTTGATCCCAACAACGCGTTCGCCGCTTCGGAGCGCGAGCGTTTGCGCGCGCAACTGGCCGAAGACGATCAGGCCAGGAAAGATGCCGTGAAATGAGAGCGACCGCGCACATCGCTGCGCTTCACAGCGCGCTCTGGAGTTTCGACCGCTGGTACCGGTTGTCCTGGTATGTCTGGCCGATCGCCATGGCGATCCTGGTCTGCGGATGGATTTGCATCGACAAGACGCCCACGAACTCGTCCGGCTCGTGGGCCAGGCCGGCGACGTCGGCGCCGGCGATTCCGGTGCGGCGCTCGCCGGTTCTCGCCAACTGGCCCGAGAAACTGCAGAACGACGTGATGGTCTGCTTCTCCAATGCCGTCGACCTCAATCCGCTGATCGAAGCCTGCACCCGATTGATCGCCAGCGGAGAGGCAAATGACGGTCAGCTCGTCTCGGCCTATAGTCAACGCGGTTTCCTGCAGCGCCTGTCGCAGCCCGATCGCGCGCTCGACGACTACAACGCCGCGCTCAAGCTGCAGCCCAACTCGCCGGGCGTGCTCACCAACCGCGCCTATATCTATCTGACGCGAGCCCGCAACGACGATGCGATGGCCGACCTCAACAAGGCGATCGAACTCTTCGTTCCGGCAAACGCCGCACTGGCGCGCTATTACCGCGGGTTCGACTATCTCCGGTTCAAGGATTACGACCACGCCAAGGAGGATCTGGATGAGGCGATCAAGCGCGCGCCTTCAAATCCGGACCCCTATCTCACGCGCGGCGACGTCGCGCTGGCACAGCAGCAATATGATGCGGCGCTGCGCGACTACGATGAGTTCAGCAAGCGCCTGCCGCGCGACCCGCGCGGCCTGATCGGACGCAGCAGCGCGCTCGATGCGACCGGCCGCACCGACGAAGCGCTGGCCGCGCTCGACAAGGCGATTGCGCTTGCTCCGAACAATGCGCGCGCGCTGGCCGCGCGCGACAAGCTGCTCGCCAAGCAGGGGGACGAGAAGAAGTGAGGCTCTCGTCATTGCGAGCGAAGCGAAGCAATCCACCTATCCGCTCGCGGCGCTATGGATTGCTTCGTGCAGACGCTTACGCCGCCGCGGCGGTCACCACCTGCGCCAGCAACTGCTCGCGCTTGAACTGGACGCGCTGGGTTTTCAGCGTCGCGGCGAAGCGCTCGAGGATGCCGTCCTCGAAGGCAGTGACGATGGTGTCGTGCACATAGCTCTTGCGGCAGATCGCCGGCGTGTTGGAGAGCTTGTCGGCGGCGGCGCGGATCGCGTCGAGCACCTGGCGCCGGCGGCCGCGCTGGCTGGTGGCCGGGGTCACCCGTGACAGCGATTCCACCACCACAGCGGAGGCCATCAGCGTGCGAAAATCCTTCAGCGAAATCTTGATGCCGGCGATCTCGCGCAGAAATCCGTTGACGGTCGCGGTCGAGACGCCGCGCACCACGCCGTTGGCGTCGCGATACTGGAACATGCGCTTGCCCGGCACGGTCTGCAGGATACGAATCGCACGCACCAGCTTCTCGGCCTTGCATTCCTTGCGCACGGCCTTGCCGCCCTTGGCCTTGAAGGTCAGCACCAGGGAATCGTCTTCCACCGTCACGTTGGACTTCAACAGCGTGGTGGCGCCGCGCGTGCCGTTCAGCCGCGCATAGGATTCGTTGCCGGGACGGATTGCCGTGCGGGCAATCAATTCGATCGCAGCCGACAGCGCGAACTCCCGCGTCGGCTCATCGCCGGCGAGATGCTTGGCAACGTTGCGGCGGATCTTCGGCAATGCCGCGACGAGTCTCGCCAGGCGATGCGCCTTGCGCTGCTCGCGCACTTTCTCCCAGTCGGCGTGATAGCGGTATTGCAGCCGGCCGGCCGCGTCGACGCCAACCGCCTGAAGGTGCGAATTCGGATCGGGCGAGTAGCGCACCTCGCGATAGGCCGGCGGCATCGCCATGCCATGCAGCCGGCGGATGGTGCCGGCGTGGCGGATCTGCGTGCCGTTGGCGCGAACGAAGGAATAGCCCTTGCCACGCTTGATGCGGCGGATGGTGAGCTGGTTCTGGTCGCCGAGGGACAGGCCGTGGTCGGCCGCGAGTTCTTCGACCGAGGTCTTGACGACGACCGGCTTCGGCGCTTCGACCGGCTGAGCCGGCAATTGGCCGAGCATCTCGGCAAGTGCCACAGCGGGATCGGCGGAAACGGGCCGCGGAGCCTCGAAATTCTGCTGATCCGTCATGACGCTAAACGCCTTGCTCCTGTTGCCTGTCTGCCTTGCCTCAATGCCGACGGCCTTGGGCTCGTTCCGGCAGGGGCCTGAGAGCCCGGGGAGGCCATTTAGGGGGTCAGGAACCCCTTGGCGAGTCCCAATTGCTACATTTGTGGTTATTGGATACCTTTCATGGGTGCCATTCGGCCGATAACGTTGATTTCGGACCAAGCGGCAACGCGAAAGTGATCGCGATCCGGCCCGTCAGTCGCCTGCCGACCCCGCCGGCGCTCCTTGATCCCGCGCAAATCGGGGGGCTCGCCGAAGGTGTTATTCGTGCGGCTTGTCGGCGCGGGGCGCGCGGACGCATAATCGATCTAACAATGAAGACGGCTTCAGTGGTGCTGTGTTCACTGGCCGCGTTGCGTGGAGGAGCGAATGTCCGAGAAAATTTATGACGTGCCGGGCGATTGGGCCAAGCGCGCCTGGGCCGATCCAGCCAAATACAAGGAAATGTACGACCGCTCGATCAAGGACCCGAAGGGATTCTGGGCCGAACACGCCAAGCGGGTCGACTGGATCAAGGCGCCGACCAAAATCGACAACTGGTCGTATGCGCCCGGCAATATCTCGATCAAATGGTTCGAGGATGGCGTGCTCAACGCCGCCTACAATTGCATCGACCGCCATCTTCCCAAGCGCGCAAATCAGACCGCGATCATCTGGGAGGGCGACGATCCCTCGCAGTCGAAGCACATCACCTATCAAGAGCTGCATGACGAGGTCTGCCGGATGGCCAACATCCTGCGCACCCGCAACGTCAAGAAGGGCGACCGTGTCACCATCTATCTGCCGATGATTCCCGAAGCGGCTTACGCGATCCTCGCCTGCGCGCGGATCGGCGCGATCCATTCGGTGGTGTTCGCCGGCTTCTCGCCGGACTCGCTGGCGCAGCGCATCAGCGATTGCAAATCGAAATTCATCATCACCGCCGATGAAGGCCTGCGCGGCGGCCGCAAGGTGCCGCTGAAGGCCAATGTCGACGCGGCGATCGCCAAGACCGAAGGCGTCGACTGGGTCGTCGTGGTCAAGCGCACCGGCGGCAAGATCGACATGAATCCGACGCGCGATCTCTGGTATCACGAGGCGGCAGAGATGGTGACGACCGAGTGCCCGGTCGAGCATATGAACGCGGAAGATCCGCTGTTCATCCTCTACACATCGGGCTCGACCGGCCAGCCCAAGGGCGTGCTGCACACCACCGGCGGCTATCTCGTGTTCACGTCGATGACGCACCAATATGTGTTCGACTATCACGAGGGCGACATCTACTGGTGCACCGCCGACGTCGGCTGGGTCACCGGCCACAGCTACATTCTGTACGGGCCGCTCGCCAACGGCGCGACCACGCTGATGTTCGAGGGCGTGCCGAATTACCCGGATAATTCGCGGTTCTGGAACGTGATCGACAAGCACAAGGTCAACATCTTCTACACCGCGCCGACCGCGATCCGCGCGCTGATGCAGGCGGGCGACGAGCCCGTGACAAAGACCTCGCGCAAGACGCTGCGGCTGCTCGGCTCGGTCGGTGAACCCATCAATCCCGAAGCGTGGGAGTGGTATCACCGCGTGGTCGGCGACGAGCGCTGCCCGATCGTCGACACCTGGTGGCAGACCGAGACCGGCGGCATTCTCATCACGCCGCTGCCGGGCGCGACCAAACTCAAGCCGGGTTCGGCGACCAATCCGTTCTTCGGCGTGGTGCCTGAAATCGTCGACGCCGACGGCAAGCCGCTGGAAGGCGAGGCCACCGGCAATCTCTGCATCACGCGCTCATGGCCGGGCCAGATGCGCACCGTCTATGGCGATCACGCCCGCTTCGAGCAGACCTATTTCTCGACCTACAAGAACAAGTATTTCACCGGCGACGGCTGCCGGCGCGACGCCGACGGCTATTACTGGATCACCGGCCGGGTCGATGATGTGATCAACGTCTCCGGCCATCGCATGGGTACCGCCGAGGTCGAGAGCTCGCTCGTCGCCCACGCCAAAGTGTCGGAGGCCGCTGTCGTCGGCTATCCCCACGACATCAAGGGCCAGGGCATCTACGCCTATGTCACCTTGATGGCCGGCACCGAGCCGAGCGAGGAGCTGCGCAAGGAGCTGGTCGCCTGGGTCCGCAAGGACATCGGGCCAATCGCCTCGCCCGACCAGATCCAGTTCGCACCGGGCCTGCCCAAAACGCGCTCCGGCAAGATCATGCGCCGCATCCTGCGCAAGATCGCCGAGGACGAACCGTCGAGCCTGGGCGATACCTCGACCCTGGCCGATCCCGCCGTGGTCGACGACCTCGTCCAGAACCGGCAGAACAAGAAGAGCGCGGCGTAGGGCGATAGGCAATTTTGCTAGAGCTAAGGCCCCGGCACACTCCGGACCCTGATACTTGCCCGCGCGCTTCAGGTGCCTGCTTGCACCTTCTACCAAGGGCGGCATATAATACGTTTTGCAACCGGTGTGTTTTTGCGGGCGTCTTATGACTTATAAATTTTGTTCTCTCTTAGTTGCTTTGGCTTCGTCTTGTTTTCTGACGCTCGCTTCCAGCGCGATCGCAGCTCCCATCGCTCTCCAAGAGGCTTGTGGGAAAGTTCCGGAATTTACTCTTCTGAAGGAGGAGAATGAACGGTTTCAGGGTGAACTGAAGGGCAGCGCGGACATCGTCAGGAAATTCCTCGGAAGCGGTGAACTCGGCGGCCGCATAGAAGGCGAACGAAAAAAATACTATCAAACGGACCCGGACGTCTTAGCTTTGCAAAAAGACGCGTATTTTTTCTATCTGGTATGCGTGCTGCTGGCGACTTCCGATCAAAACCCAAAAGAAAAGTTTGATCAATTGGTCAAGGCCCGGGAAGCCTTTGTACGGACCCTGCCATCTGCTGCTGCGAAGCGGCCACCTTCCGCTCCACAAACAACTTCGGTTCCGCAAGTCAGCGGTAGCTTTGACGGCAACTGGACCGTCACTACGAAATGGAAAGATTGCAAGAATCCAGGCCGACGTTTCCCGATTAGCGTGAAAGCAGGCCTTGTTAGCTCGACAATCGCCCGCAACATGCGAGGTACTATTGGAGAAAACGGGTTGGTGAAGTTCAATTATGCGGTAGCTGACGGCAAAGGATATTCCTGGATAAATTTTTTGGAGGGGGATGTCCGCGACCGGCAAGGTTCTGGAGTTGCACGCTCCTTGGGTGAAGGTACGGACTGCAGCGGACGATTTGAGTTGACCCGCAACTGACCCAACCCATTTGGGCTGGAGCCCGGGACAATTCGACTTTTGCCGACACCACCTTGGTCGGCGACCTCGTCCCGGGCCACCACGACCGGAAGCGCACGCGAACTTGCCATTCCGGATATCTGTCGAAAGGTGAACGGCTCAGGCGGAAGTATGGGCGGGAATGACTTCCCTTTGGGCCGCGATTTCCGCCGCCCATCGGGCACCGCTCACGCCGATGTCAGCGACTGTGGCCGCCCTGCGGCGCTTTTCCGGCAAGTGTTGTTTTCAAGTCATTTACTTTAATTGCAGTTTTTCCTCTTCTCCCTCCTGCCGAGTGAGTCCGAAGGCCCGCGTGGCAACCATTGGGTTAACACACGCGGTTAAAAATACGTGGGCGAGCCGCCTTTCAGGCGGATTTAACCAGATTTCACGGCCCTGGCAGGGGCGGGCGAAGCGGAGAAGGAAGATGTCGAAGCGGATTGCGGTGGCGCTGGCGGCCACCTTGGGGCTGGGGATGATGGCGACGGCGGCGCAGGCGCGGCCCGCAATGGTCGGGATCCACGGCAGCGAATACTCGCCGGGAACCATCGTGGTGAAGACGAACGAGCGCGCCCTTTATTACGTCATCGATCAGGGCCATGCGATGCGCTACCCGGTCGGCGTCGGCCGCGCCGGCAAGCAGTGGGCCGGCACCACCCGGATCGACGGCAAGTACCGCAATCCGGCCTGGTCGCCGCCGAAGGAAGTCAAGCACGACAAGCCGAACATGCCCGACGTGATTCCTGGCGGCTCACCGCGGAACCCGATGGGCGTGGCGGCGATGACGCTCTCGGGCGGCGAATACGCCATCCACGGCACCAACATGCCGGGCTCGGTCGGCGGCTTCGTGTCGTATGGCTGCATTCGTATGCTCAACGCCGACATTTCCGACCTGTTCAACCGCGTGTCGGTCGGCACCAGAGTGGTCGTGACGCGCTGATCGCGCCGTCACATCGAGATTACGAAAGCCGCGCCTTGGCGCGGCTTTTTGTTTTCAAAAATCCGACGCGATACCCTTGTTCTCCCAATCGCCGTAGCGCGTCGGCTCCGGCCCTTTGGGGCCCTGAAACTCCTTCGGCATCGGCTTGGCGTTCTCAGTGGCGGCCTTTCGCCGCGCCTCGGCCTCGGCCAATGCGCGCTGCGCCGCCGGCGTGAGTTCCTTGCGCGGCGGGCTCGTCTCGCCCGGTTTGGGATCGTCGGCCATGACCGACTCCTTGCTACTTTCGGAGCATGCAATCAACAGATTGTGCGACAACGGCAAAAAGCCAGAGCGATTCTTACATTTGGCATATTCGCATGGCAGTGATGTTGACCTGTCAATGGCATGCCGAGCTCTCGCGGAATTGCCTCTTCTCCGAGTAACGTTCAAGCATGCCAGCGCAAAGATTCGCTCGACCTTCCGAAGTGCCCGGCCTCGCGGCGCGGCGGATCGCGGCGGATGTGCTCGACGGCGTGCTGCACAAACATCGCACGCTCGATGACCAGCTCGACGGCCCCGCCGCCCATCCCGGACTGAAGACGCTCGCCGACCGCGATCGCGCGCTGATGCGACGGTTGGTGGCGACCATTCTGCGCCGGCTCGGCACGCTCGGTCATCTGCTGTCGAAGCTGCTCGACCGCGGCGTTCCCACCGATGCGCCGCGCGCGCAGAGCGCGCTCTTGATCGGCGCCGCGCAAATCCTCTGGATGGACGTGCCCGATCACGCCGCGGTCGATCTGTCGGTGCGGCTGGTTCAATCCGACCGGCGCGCGGCGAAATATGCGGGCCTCGTCAACGCAGTGCTGCGACGTTGTGCGCGCGAGGGCGCGGCCATCGTCGACGAGGTCAAATCGGATATGCTCGATCTGCCGCCATGGCTGATCAAGCGCTGGATCGCGCATTATGGCGAAGCCACTGCGAAAGCGATGGCGCTTGCGCTCAGTCACGAGCCGTCGCTCGACCTCACCGTGAAATCGGAAGCAGAGCAATGGGCCACGCGCCTGCACGGCGAGGCGCTTCCGACCGGCACGGTGCGCACTTTGCTGCAGGGCTCGGTGACCATGCTGCCGGGATTTTCCGAAGGCGAATGGTGGGTGCAGGATGCCGCTGCGGCACTGCCGGCGCGGTTGTTCGGCGGCGACGTCGCCGGAAAACGCATTGCCGATTTCTGCGCGGCGCCCGGCGGCAAGACCGCGCAGCTCGCACAAGCCGGTGCAAAGGTCACCGCGCTCGACCGCTCGCCGGCCCGCATGGCGCGACTGCGCGACAATCTGGCGCGGCTCACGCTCGAGGCCGAAACCGTGGTCGCCGATGCGGTGGAATGGCCCGGCGCAACCGATGGATTTGACGGCGTGCTGGTCGATGCGCCCTGCACCTCGACCGGCACGATTCGCCGGCATCCCGACGTAGCCTGGCTGCGGCAGGAGGCCGACATCGCGGCGCTGGCTGCGCTGCAGGGCCGGCTGCTGCGCAAGGCGGCCAGTGTGCTGAAATCCGGCGGAACGCTGGTCTATTGCACCTGTTCGCTCGAGCCGGAGGAAGGCGAAGCCGCCATAGCCACGCTGCTGGCCGCCGAGCCCGACCTGCGGCGCGCGCCCATTGAGGCTCACGAAGTCGCTGGCCTTTCCGAGATCATCACGCCTGAGGGCGATCTGCGCACCCTGCCCTCGCATCTGCCGCATGCAGACCCCCGCCTTGCGGGGCTCGACGGCTTCTATGCCGTCAGGTTAGTTAAATCCTGATTTTACTGCATATTTTGCCCGGGCGGCTGTGATTCGGCTGCTTTCAAGAGGTGTCAGCGCGGCGTTTCCGGATTAAAAGGATTCGCTTCCTAGTGCGGTGGATTTGACATTCGCTTCAGTTTGTCCGCGAGCTCTCAAAGCGAATGCCAAATCCAAAACCGCACTAGAATCAGATATTTGCTAGTGTCCTTCGGTTCTAACATTCGCAAAAGAGCCAACCGCGCGGTGATGCGAATGTTAGAACCGGAACACTAGTTTTCCCCCAATAAGGCAAGGCGTGTCGGTCGCTCAACGCAGACGCATCTCGACGCTGATCATGGGCCGCTTTGCGCGCAGCATCGCGGCGCGCGCAAGCGGCAGCACAGTGTCGTTGTCGCGGCTGTGGCCGGGCCGCGCCGACCGGCTGATCATCGCGCCGCACGATTTGCGCACCGCGGACGCCACCCGCGCCGCCGAGATCTATGCCGGCCGTTTCGTGTTTGCCGGCAAGATCGTGACCTGCCACGGCCGCTCGATCTTCGAGCTGGAGCCGCCGTCGGAAGATTGGGAAGTCTCGCTGCTCGGCTTCGGCTGGTTGCGCCATTTGCGCGCCGCCGACACCGCGCTGACCCGCGCCAATGCGCGCTCGCTGGTCGACGACTGGATGTCGAATCCGGCGAACCAGAAGCGCGCGATCAGCCGCCGCGCCGACGTGCTGTCGCGCCGGGTGATCTCGCTGCTGTCACAGGCGCCGCTGGTGCTCGGCGACACCGACAGCAAGTTCTATCGCAAATATCTGCGCGGGCTGAGCCGGGAGATTCGCTATCTCCGCTACACCATGCTCGACATTCCCGACGGCGTGCCGCGGCTGCAGGTCTTGGTCGCGCTGTGCTACGCTGCGCTGTGTCTGGCCAATCAGGCCAAGCAGATCCGAGGCACATCGCGCAAACTCTCCGACGAGTTGCAGCGGCAGATCCTGCCCGACGGCGGCCATATCTCGCGCAATCCCGGCGCCCTCATCGAGCTGCTGATCGACCTGTTGCCGCTGCGGCAGACGTTTGCCGCGCGCAACATCGCGCCGCCCCCGGCGCTGCTCAACGCCATCGACCGCATGATGCCGATGCTGCGCTTCTTCCGCCATGGCGACGGCTCGGTGGCGCTGTTCAACGGCATGAGCGGCACGCCGTCGGATCTGATCGCGACCCTGCTCGCTTATGACGACACCCATGGCGCGCCGATGGCGAGCATGCCGCATACCGGCTTCCAGCGCCTCGACGCCGGCCAGATGACTGTGATCATCGACACCGGGCCGCCGCCGCCGCCGAGTGTCAGCCAGGACGCGCATGCCGGCTGCCTGTCCTTCGAGATGTCGTCGGGCACCAGCCGCATCGTCATCAATTGCGGCATGCCCTCGACCGGCCGCGACAACTGGCGCGCCTTTGCGCGCAGCACCGCCGCGCATTCGACGCTGACCTGTCACGAGACGTCGTCATGCCAGTTCGTCGAGATGTCGACGATGAAGAAACTGCTGCAGGGCGCGCCGATCATCGCCGGCCCGCAAAATGTGGAGAATTTCCGCGAGGTCGTCAGCAACGGCGAGTTGCTGACGACGTCGCATGATGGCTATGTCCAGCGCTTCGGCCTGATCCATCGCCGCGTGCTGATGGCCTCGCCCGACGGCACGCGGCTCGACGGCGAGGACACGATTTCGCCGGCGCCCAACGCACGGGTCCGGAACAACGAGACCGACTATGCGCTGCGATTTCACCTGCACCCTGCCGTGAAAGCCAACCGGCTCACGGACGCGCGCGGGGTGATGCTGGTGCTGCCGAACCGCGACGTCTGGACCTTCGAGGCGCTGGACGACAAGGTCGACCTTGAGGACAGCGTGTTCCTTGCCGGCACCGACGGCCCGCGCCGCACCGCCCAGATCGTGATCCGGCAGGACACGCGCCATGCCTCCTCGGTCCGCTGGAGTTTCACGCGCTCGTCGACCTCGCCGGCCGCCACCAATGCCCGGCGCAACGCCCGCCGCGAGCCGGAACTGCCGCTGTAAACAGCACGATTCTCCCTGTGGAATCGGCGGCATTGCGCCGTTGTGAACGCCGTCCAAAACTGCTAACCAGCGCTCGCTCGCGCGACTGGCGACTTTGGATGGAGCACCATCGGGAAGCGCGGGATGATCAGCCGCGCGCCTGGGCAGAAGCAACCTTGAACAAGGGACCTTGCCCATGACCGACCATCCCCGCCGTGTCACCCGTGCGCTGCTTTCCGTTTCCGACAAATCCGGCCTGATCGAGTTCGCCCGCGCGCTGGCGAAGCACAACATCGAACTGGTCTCGACCGGCGGCACCGCGAAAGCGATTGCGGGAGCCGGCCTGAAGGTCCGCGACGTTTCCGAGCTGACCGGCTTTCCCGAGATGATGGATGGGCGGGTCAAGACGCTGCATCCGAAGGTGCATGGCGGCCTGCTCGCGATCCGCGACAATGAAGAACACGCGCAGGCAATGAAGACACACGGCATCGCGCCGATCGATCTCCTGGTGGTCAACCTCTATCCGTTCGAAGCGACCGTCGACAAAGGCGCCGGCTTCGAGGAGTGCATCGAGAATATCGACATCGGCGGGCCCGCGATGATCCGCGCCGCCGCAAAGAACCACGACGATGTCGCCGTGGTGGTCGAAGCCGGCGACTATCAGGCCGTGCTCGACGAGCTCAACGCGAACCAGGGCGGAACAACACTATCGCTGCGCCGTCGCCTCGCGGCCAAGGCCTATGCGCGCACCGCGGCTTACGACGCTGCGATCTCAAACTGGTTCGCAAACGAGCTCGACACCGAGGCGCCCGACTTCCGGGCCTTCGGCGGACGGCTGATCCAGGCGCTGCGCTATGGCGAGAACCCGCATCAGAAAGCCGCGTTCTATCGCCTGCCGGACAAGCGGCCCGGCGTGTCGACCTTGCGCCAGTTGCAGGGCAAGGAACTGTCCTACAACAACATCAACGACACCGACGCGGCGTTCGAATGCGTGGCCGAGTTCGATCCGAAACGCACCGCGGCCTGCGTCATCGTCAAGCACGCCAATCCCTGCGGCGTCGCCGAGGGCCCCGACCTCGCCACCGCCTATCGCCGCGCGCTCGCCTGCGATTCCACTTCGGCCTATGGCGGCATCATCGCGCTGAACAAGACGCTGGATGCGGAGACCGCGAAGGCGGTCACGGAAATTTTCACCGAGGTCATCATCGCGCCTGACGCGACCGAAGACGCGATCGCCGTGGTCGCCAAGCGGCGTAACCTGCGGCTGCTCTTGACCGGCGGCTTGCCCGATCCGCGCGCGATCGGCCTCACCGCCAAAACTGTTGCCGGTGGGCTGCTGGTGCAAAGCCGCGACAACGCCGTGGTCGATGACATGGTGCTGAAGGTCGCAACCAGGCGCGCGCCGACGGAACAAGAGATGCGCGATTTGATGTTTGCCTTCCGCGTGGTCAAGCACGTGAAGTCGAACACGATTATTTATGCGAAGGATCTCGCGACCGTCGGCATCGGCGCGGGCCAGATGAGCCGGGTCGATTCCGCCCGCATCGCGGCGCGCAAGGCGCAGGACGCGGCGGCCGAGCTAAAGCTGGCTGAGCCATTGACGAAAGGTTCGGTCGTGGCGTCAGACGCGTTCTTCCCCTTTGCCGACGGCATGCTCGCCTGTATCGAGGCCGGCGCGACAGCCGTGATCCAGCCGGGCGGCTCGATGCGCGACGACGAGGTCATCAAGGCCGCCGACGAGCACGGCATCGCCATGGTGTTCACGGGCGTCAGGCATTTCCGGCATTAGCGGTTACCCATTCTCAAATCGTCATTCCGGGGCGCCGCGTAGCGGCGAGCTCCGCGATGTCCCGGAATGACGACGGAGAATGGCTTACGCTCTCACCCGCGCCAACAGCGCGAGCCCCGTCACGAAGAACAGCACCAGCACCGCCATGCCGGCCTTCTGACTCGCGGTCGCCGCTGTGACGATTCCGATCAGGAGCGGGCCGATAAAGGACGTGACTTTGCCGGTCAGTGCGAATAGCCCGAAATATTGCGCGATGCGGTCCTTCGGTGCCAGCCGAATGAGCAGCGAGCGGGATGCCGCCTGCAAGGGTGCGCCGACCGCGCCGATGCAGCAGCCGAGGATGAGATAGGCGCGCTCGGCGGCCGAGGAAAACAGCGCGCCGCCCGCTTGCGGCGGCGTCACATGCACGAACAGCACGGTCTCCTTGTCGACCAAGAGGATTGCGACGATTGCAAGCAGCAGGACGATCATGCTGCTTGATATCACGCGCTTCGATCCCAAGGCATCGTCGAGCTTGCCGCCGATATAGCCGCCGAAGGTGCCGGCCATCGCCAGGATGATGCCGAAGGTCCCGATCTGAATCGTATTCCAGCCGAACGTGCCGGCGGCATAAATGCCGCCGAACGCGAACAGCGACACCAGCCCGTCGGTGTAGATCATGTTGGCGAGCAGGAATGCGGCGAGCGACTTCCGGCTCGGTAACTCGCGCAGCGTCTGCTTCAATTCGCTTAGTCCCTCGCGCAACGCATCGCGCACGGGATGCCGCGCCGGATAATCCGGCGTCAGCAGGAACATCGGCAGCACGAAGACAATGAACCAGATGCCGGTGAGCGGACCGGAAATGCGGTCGCCCTGATGGCTCACGGGATCGAGTCCGAACAACGGCGTGAAGCCGAACAGCGTACGCCCGCTGTCGGGATTGGCCGCGAGGAAGCCGAGCACGAGGATGAGACTGAGGATGCCGCCGATATAGCCGGTCGCCCAGCCGGTGCCGGACAGGCGGCCGATCCGGTCAGGTGGCACAAGGGTGGGCATCATCGCATTATTGAACACGGTTGCGAATTCGACGCCGACGGTGGCGATGGCGTAACATAACAGCAGCGGCGGAATCACGTGTGGGTCGCCGGGCTTGCCGAACCACATCAAGGACGCGCCGATCACCAGCAGCGCGCCGAAACCGGCGATCCAGGGCTTGCGGCGTCCCGACGCATCCGCGATCGCGCCCAGCACCGGCGAGAGCAGCGCGATCGCCAGACCCGCGGCTGCGGTCGCAAAGCCCCACAGCGCCTGGCCTTCCGACGCATCGGGCGCGACATGGGTGGCAAAATAGGGCGCAAAGACGAAGGTCGTGATCAGCGTGAAATAGGGCTGCGCCGCCCAATCGAAGAAAATCCAGCTGATGACGGCGGACCTTGGCGGATAGACCGGCCGTGCGGCGGCTTCGCCTGACTCCAATGCGGTCACTGCCATTCAAAAATGTCCTTAGCCTTCACGCCGACGCGCTTTGCCATTCGGCCGACGATCCATATACGATAATATCGAGGTTTGGTTGTCCCGAACGAACGGCGGAATTCTGATGAAGTCGACAGCAATCAACCGGCGGCTGATTGTAGCCATCTTTGCTTCGCTTGCTTTTGTTTTGCCTGCCTCCGCGCAGGACCGCAGCGTCCCGCCGCCCGCCGATCGTATTCACACCGTTTCCGCCGAGCACGGCATGGTGGTGGCGCAGGAGAAGATCGCGGCCGACATCGGCGGCGACATCCTCCGCCAGGGCGGCAACGCCATCGATGCGGCGGTCGCCACCGGCTTCGCAATGGCGGTCACCTACCCCCGCGCGGGCAATATCGGCGGCGGCGGCTTCATGCTGATTCATCTTGGTACGGGCGAAGACGTCGCGATCGATTATCGCGAGACGGCGCCGGCCGCGATGACCCGCGACAGTTTCCTTGGGCCCGACAGCAAGCCGGATGATGCGAAGTCGCGCGATTCGGCGCTCGGCATCGGCGTGCCCGGCACGATAGCCGGCCTCGTACTGGCGCTGGACAAATACGGTTCCGGCAAGTTCACACTGGCGCAGCTGATCAGGCCCGCGATCGATCTCGCGCGCGACGGCTTCGTCATCACCGACGACATGGCCGACACGCTGCCGGTATTCCACAAGCGATTGGCGAAATGGCCGAGCTCGGCAAAGATCTTCTCGCGGCCGGACGGGACTTCGCTCGGCGAAGGCGACAAGCTCGTGCAGCCCGATCTTGCCGCGACGCTCACGGCCGTCGCCGAGCAGGGGCCGCGCGGCTTCTACGAGGGGCCGGTCGCGGACAGGCTCGCCGAGGGCGTTCGCGACGCCGGCGGCATCATGACGGCGGACGATCTGAAAAATTATCGACCTGCCATCCGCACGCCGGTGCGCGGCAGCTACCGCGGCTACGACATAGTGTCGATGCCGCAGCCGTCGTCGGGCGGCGTGGTGCTGATCGAATCGCTGAACATCCTCGAAGGCTTTGATCTCGCCGCGCTGAAGCAGGGCTCGGCGCCTTCGCTGCATCTTCTGATCGAGGCGATGAAGCGCGCCTATGCCGACCGCGCGCGCTATCTCGGCGATCCTGCCTTTGTCAGCGCGCCGATCGCCACCCTGATCGCCAAGGACTACGCGGCGAAGCTGCGCGCGAGCATCGATCCCGGGCACGCCACGCCAGCCGACAAGCTGATGTCGGGAATGCCGATGCGCGAAGGCACCAACACCACGCATTTTTCGGTCGTCGACAGTCAAGGCAATGCCGTCAGTAACACCACCACGCTGAACTTCAGCTATGGCGTCGGCCTCGTCGCCGACGGCACCGGCGTGCTGCTCAACAACGAGCTCGACGATTTCACTGCTGCGGCGGGCGCCGCCAACGCTTACGGCCTCGTCGGCTATGAAGCGAATCTGCCGGGTCCCGGCAAGCGGCCGCTGTCCTCGATGACACCGACCATCGTATTGCAGGGCGGCAGACCGGTGCTGGTGACGGGCACGCCGGGCGGCAGCCGGATCATCTCCACGGTGCTGCAGGTGATCGTCAATGCGCTCGACTATCGCATGGACATCGAGGCCGCGGTCGCCGCCCCCCGCGTGCATCACCAGTGGATGCCTGACGAGGTCAGGGTCGAGCCTGGCTTTCCGGAAGACGTGCTCGCCGAGCTCAGGGCCAGGGGCCACAACGTGGTGCAGGCCATGACCTGCTGCTCCGCCAATTCGATCCTGGTGACACCGAACGAACTGTTGGGCGCGCCCGATCCGCGCACCCGCGGCGCCGAAGCCGCGGCGCAATAGCGCTGCAAACGGATTGCCTGCTCGCTCCATCGGAGTAGCATCGCCTCATCCGAACAAGCCGGCCGCTAAAAGACCGGCCAAATTTCGTCCGCGAGGAATCATGAGCACGGCCGATCAACGAATCGAAACAGCTGCGATCGACGACACCAGCCTGTTTGCCTTTTATCGCGACATGAATGCGCCCGAGCGGCACACGTTCTGGGCTTGCGCCGCAGGCTGGGCGCTCGACGGCATGGATTTCCAGATCTATCCGCTCGTCATCGGTACCATCATCGCGCTGTGGAAGGTCGATGCCGGCTCGGCCGGTCTCGCCGGCACGGTGACGCTTCTGTCGTCCGCCATCGGCGGCTGGCTCGCCGGTTACGTCGCCGACCGCATCGGCCGCGTCAGGACGCTGCAATTCACCATCCTCTGGTTCTCGTTCTTCTCGCTGCTCTGCGCCATCGTGCAGAGCTTCGACCAGCTTCTGATCGCGCGCGCCCTGCTCGGCCTCGGCTTCGGCGGCGAATGGGCCGCCGGCGCCGTGCTGATGGGCGAAGCGATCCGTCCGCAATATCGCGGACGCGCGGTCGGCTCGGTGCAAGCGGGCTGGGCGGTCGGCTGGGGCCTCGCCGTGCTGTCGCAGGCGATCCTGTTCTCGCTGATGCCGGCGGAGACCGCATGGCGCTGGATGTTCGTCATCGGCGCACTGCCGGCGCTGCTGGTGTTCTATCTGCGCCAGTATGTCGCCGAACCGGAGATCGCGGCCGCGACCCGCGCCAAGCAGACAGCGAGCGGCGATCAGCCGCCGCTCTGGGAAATCTTCTCGCCGTCGATCCTCAAGACCACGATCCTGGCGGCGCTGATGGCGACGGGATGCCAGGGCGGCTACTACGCCATCACCTTCTGGGTGCCGCGCTTCCTGACCACCGAGCGCAAGCTGTCGATCGTATCGTCGACGGGATATCTCTCGGCGCTGATCATCGGCTCGTTCATCGGCTATCTGGTCGGTGCCTGGCTCGCCGACCGCATCGGGCGGCGCAAACTATTCCTGATTTTCTCGATCGGCGCCATTGCGGTGGTGCTGCTGTACACGCAACTGACATTGCCGAACGAAGCGCTGTGGGTGCTAGGATTCCCGCTCGGTTTCTTCGCGTCAGGTTATTTCTCCGGCATGGGCGCGTTCCTGACCGAGCTCTATCCGACGCGGCTGCGCGGCTCCGGTCAGGGCTTCTGCTACAATTTCGGCCGCGGCATCGGCGCGCTGTTTCCGTTCCTGGTCGGCGCGCTCTCGACTACGACTTCGCTTGCCAATGCGATCGCGATTTTCGCGGTGGCGGCCTACGCCGTGTTCTTCCTCGCCGCTTTCGCGCTGCCGGAAACGCGCGGCCGGGTGCTGCACGCGGATGGATAATGGGAGCCCTTCATGACCTCGCTCAAAGGCAAGACCCTGTTCATCTCCGGCGCGAGCCGCGGCATCGGGCTTGCGATTGCGCTGCGCGCCGCGCGTGACGGGGCCAATGTCGCGATCGCCGCCAAAACCACCGAGCCGCATCCCAAACTGAAGGGCACGATCTATACCGCCGCCGACGAGGTCCGCGCCGCCGGCGGCAAGGCACTGCCCGTGATCTGCGATATCAGGGACGAGGCACAGGTGATGGACGCCATCCAAAAGGCCGTCGCCGAGTTCGGCGGCATCGATATCTGCGTCAACAATGCCAGCGCCATCAGCCTCACGACGTCGCAAGCGACCGACATGAAACGGTTCGACCTGATGATGGGCATCAATACGCGAGGCACCTTCATGGTGTCGAAATATTGCGTTCCGCATTTGAAGAAGGCGGAGAACCCGCACATCCTGATGCTGTCGCCGCCGCTCGACATGAAGACGAAATGGTTCGAGCATTCCACCGCCTACACCATGGCGAAATACGGCATGAGCATGTGCGTGCTCGGCCTCTCCGGCGAGCTCAGGAGCGCCGGGATCGCGGTCAATGCGCTGTGGCCGCGCACCACGATCGCGACCGCAGCCGTCGGTAATCTCCTCGGTGGCGACGCCGTGATGCGCGCTAGCCGCACGCCGGAGATCCTGGCTGATGCCGCACACGCAATCTTCACCCGCCCGGCACGGGAGTTCACCGGGCACTTCTGCATCGACGACAAGCTGCTCTATGCCAATGACGTGCGGGATTTCGAACGCTACCGCGTCGATCCCACCGTGCCGCTGATGTCGGACTTCTTCGTGCCCGATGACGACGTGCCCCCGCCCGGCGTCGCCGTGCAGCCGCTGCCTTCGGTTGGCGGAGCACAGAAGGCGCGGTAAGACCGTCCTGAAGATAATGCGGGGACACCGGTGAACTGGCGAAAGCGGCTTGGGATCGCGGGCGTGCTGGTTGTCGCCATCGCGGCCGGATGGAGCGCCGTCCGCCGGCCCGACATCGCCATCCGCGCCGCGACCGGCTCGGTTGCCGACGCGCTTTGCGCCAAGACGTTCGTCTCGGGCCTCGACCCGCAGGCGTCCTTTGCCGAGATCATGGATCGTCCCGGCATCCGCCGCCTTCGCTTCGGGATGCGCTATCAGCTCGATCGCGCGGGCAGAAAACTCGATGTCTCGGTCGCCGGCCTGTTTGCCACCCACACCATCTTCCACGACGGTTTTGGCTGTGTCCGCGTGCTCGGCGGCAAGGAGCCCTATCTGCTCAAGGCCGACATCGTCGCGCTGAAGACGCCGAAGGCGCCGCCGCTATTGCCCGAGATCGCAGGACCCGAAATTGTCGCGCCATCCGATCCCGCGCTCACGGCGGCGCTCGACCATGCCTTCGAGGAGCCGGCGGAGCCGCCATACCGCCGGACCAAGGCCGTGGTCGTGGTGCGCGACGGCCGCATCATCGCCGAGCGTTACGCGCCCGGTATCGGCATCGAGACGCAGCTCCCCAGCTTCTCCATGACCAAATCGCTGATCAACGCGCTGCTCGGCATCATGACGCAGCAGGGTTTGACCTCGCCGTCGCTGCCCGCGCCGATTCCGGAATGGCACGGTGCGGACGATCCGCGCCGCGAGATCGAGGTCGGGCATCTCATGCGCATGACCTCGGGCCTTGCGCTTGACGAGACCGACGATCCTCGCAACCCATCGGAGCAGATGTTCGCTCACGACAACATGGCCGGCTTTGCCGTGAAGGCGCCGTTGATCGCCGCGCCCGGCACGCGCTGGGCTTATTCCAGCGCCACCACGCAAATCCTGGCCCGCATCATTCGTGACGTAGTCGGCGGGCCCGAACAGAGCCTCGCTTACGCCTGGCGCGAGCTTTTCAACCCGCTCGGCATGCGCAACGTCACGCTGGAGTTCGACGGCTCGGGCACCTTGCAGGGCGCCAACAACATGCTGGCCAGCGCGCGCGACTGGGCGCGGTTCGGCCTGCTCTATCTCAACGACGGCAAGATCGGAGACAAACACATCCTGCATCCGGAATGGGTGGAGTTCATCCGCTGGACGACTCTGGACACGGATTATGCCGCGGGCTTCTGGACCAATCGCAGCGAGCATCCGAACGCGGTGGGCCGCGTACGCGCAGGGATTCCGCGCGACGCCTATTATGCCTCAGGCAATCTCGGCCAGCGCTGCGTGATCATCCCCTCGCAACACATGGTGGTGGTGCGGATGGGAGATGCCGTCGATCCCACGGGCGACATGCACGGGCTGGCGCGGCTGATCAAGGAAGCGATCGCGGCGACGGATAAATGATCCTTATCCCCGCCCCACCTGATACGGCCCGCCCTTCTCCAGCGCGCGCCTGTAGGCGGGACGCGCATGGACGCGCTCGAGAAACGCCATCGACTTCGGGTGCCCCTGCTCCAGTCCGCCGCGCGCAGAAGCGGCCTCCAGCGGAAAGCTCATCTGGATGTCGGCCGCAGTGAAATCGTTGCCGGCGAACCAATCGCTCTTCGACAGCTCCTCCTCCCAGAACGCCATGTGCTGTTTGAGCTGTGGATTGACCAGCGTGGTCAGCGCCTGCGTGGAGACCTTGCGCACCAAAGGACGCAGCAGCGCCGGCGCGCGCTTCGGCATCAGCGTGAACAAGAGCTTCATCAGCAGCGGCGGCATCGCAGATCCCTCGGCATAATGCAGCCAATAGGTATAGCGCAGCCGCTCCGGCGTGTTCGGCGGCGGAATGAAGCGGCCATTGCCGTAGGTGCCGACGAGATATTCGACAATCGCGCCTGACTCGGCGACCGTGTTGCCGTTGTCGGTGATGACGGGCGACTTGCCGAGCGGATGGATCGCGCGCAGCTCCTTCGGCGCGCGCATGTCGGGCTGCCGCTGATAGCGTACGATCTCGTAAGGCACGCCGAGCTCTTCGAGCAGCCACAGCACGCGCTGCGAGCGCGAGTTGTTGAGATGATGAACCGTCAGCATGGATGCCCCCTTGTTACGGTGCTGCCGTATCAGGCCGCAGCCGACAAGGCGATGCGGCGAAGGGCATATCCGCGTTATTTTTATCCGGATGATATTGACAATCTAATTACACCCGGGTATTAATGGCGCATGACCGAGACATTCACCGTCTTTGAGGGCCTCCGGCGTCTCGCCTCCGGCCCCCTGACCGACATCGCGCCCGCGATCAAACGCGCCGAGGCGCGCACTGCCGGGCCGATCGCTATCTTCAGCGACGCTACCGGCCGGGCGGTCGACCTCGACCTGCGCGGCAGCGTCGACGACATGCTGAAGTGGCTCGCCAGAACGAATGAACCGCCCGCCACCTCGAACGAGCCGCGCGGCCGCGGCCGGCCGAAACTCGGCGTGGTCGCACGTGAAGTCACGCTGCTGCCGCGGCACTGGGAGTGGCTGAATACGCAGCCCGGCGGCGCCTCGGTGGCGCTGCGCAAGCTGGTGGAAGCGGCCCGCCGCAACAATGGCGACGCCGACCGCCTGCGCGCCGCGCGCGACGCCGCCTATCACTTCATGTCGGCGATGGCCGGCAACCTCGCCAATTTCGAGGAGGCCTCGCGCGCCTTGTTCGCCGACGACCGGCGGCGTTTCACGACCCTGATTGCGGCCTGGCCCGCCGACATTCGCGATCATGTCGTGAAGCTCGCCTATGCGGCGGATGCCGCATAAGTGATAGCTTGAACATGTTCCCGCGGGCTGGTTGAATGATAGGTGTCATATAAGAAACCCCCGGGAGGCCGGCTTGAGCACCAATCCGCAATTCATGTTCGACGTCGGCAGTCCCAATGCGTATCTCAGCCATCAGGCGATCCCCGACATCGAGAAGCGCACCGGCGCAAAATTCGAATATGTGCCGATCCTGCTCGGCGGCATCTTCAAGGCGACCAACAACAAGTCGCCGGCCGAGACGCTCGCCGGCATCAAGAACAAGCGCGAGTTTCACGCGCTGGAGACCGAACGCTTCGTCAAGCGGTTCAAGGTCCAGCCCTATGTCTGGAACCCATTCTTCCCGGTCAACACGCTGAACCTGATGCGCGCGGCGATCGCGGCGCAGCTCGAGGGTGTGTTCGAGAAATATGTCGAGGCCGCCTTCCATCACATGTGGCGCGAGCCGAAGAAGATGGACGATCCCGAAGTCGCGGTGAAGGCGCTGACCTCGTCCGGCCTCGACGGCGCGAAGCTGTTGACCCGCGCGCAGGAGCCTGAGGTGAAGGCCAAGCTGCTGGAGAACACGCAATCGGCGGTCGAGCGCGGCGCATTCGGCTCGCCGACTTTCTTTGTCGGCAAGGAGATGTTCTTCGGCAAGGAGCAGTTGCGCGAAGTCGAGGAGATGGTTTCCGGCAAATAATCTCGTCATTGCGAGTCAACGGGTCCTCGCAATGACGATACTACGGAGTTGATCATGCCAAAACGTAACGCCACCGCCGCCGTGATCGGCGCGGGCGATTATATCGGCGCCGAGATCGCCAAGAAGTTCGCCGCCGAGGGCTTCACCGTGTTTGCGGGGCGACGCAACGGCGAGAAGCTCGAGCCGCTGGTGAAAGAAGTCGAGGCCGCAGGCGGCAGCATCGTCGGCCGCTCGCTCGATGCGCGCAAAGAGGAGGAGACCACCGCTTTCCTCAACGACGCCGACAAGCATGCGCCGCTGGAGGTCTGCATCTTCAATGTCGGCGCCAACGTCAATTTCCCGATCCTGGAGACCACCGACCGGGTGTTCCGCAAGGTCTGGGAGATGGCCTGCTGGGCAGGTTTTGTCGCAGGACGTGAATCGGCGCGGCTGATGGTGCCGCGCGGGGGCGGAAACATCTTCTTCACCGGCGCAACCGCCTCGTTGCGCGGCGGCAGCGGCTTTGCCGCCTTTGCCAGCGCCAAGTTCGGCTTGCGTGGGGTGGCGCAAGCGATGGCGCGCGAGCTCGGGCCGAAGAATATCCATGTCGCGCATCTCATCATCGATGCCGGCGTCGACACGGCTTGGGTGCGCGAACGCCGGGCGCAGATCTGGGGCAAGGAAGCGCTCGACAATCCGGATCTGCTGATGCCGCCAGCCTCGGTGGCGGACTCTTATTGGCAGCTTTATCAGCAGCCCAAGAGCGCCTGGACCTTCGAGATGGAAATTCGCCCGTTCGGCGAAAAGTGGTAAAAGCGCGCCCGTCATAACAACAAGAAGGATTGAGGCAATGCGCATTCTCGTGGTCGGCGCCGGCGCGATCGGCGGCTATTTCGGCGGACGAATGCTGCAGGCCGGCCGCGATGTCACTTTCCTGGTGCGCCCGAAGCGCGCGAGCGAGCTCGCTTCCGCCGGGCTCGTGATCAAGAGCCCGAACGGCGATGTCACCTTGAAGAACCCGCCCACCGTGCAGGCCGACGGCATCAAGGACACCTTCGACGTCGTGCTATTGAGCTGCAAGGCATTCGATCTCGAGGACGCCATCAAGTCGTTCGCGCCCGCGGTCGGGCCGAAGACGTCGATCATTCCCATGCTCAACGGGATGCAGCACCTGAAAATCCTCGACGACAGGTTCGGCGCCGAACGCGTGCTCGGTGGGCTCTGCGCAATCGCCGTAACGCTGAACGAGGCGCGCGAAGTGGTACAACTTCAGCCGATGCAATCGCTGGCCTTCGGCGAGCGCGTGGGCCCGATGAGCGACCGGGTTCGGGCCATCGCCGAGGAATTTGCAACCATCAATGGCGCGACCGCCAGCCAGAACGTGATCCAGGACATGTGGGAGAAGTGGGTGTTCCTGTGCTCGATCGCGGCGGCGACCAGCCTGATGCGCAGCCCCGTCGGCGTCATCGTCGCTTCACCCGGCGGCCGCGACTTCCTGCTCGGCATTGTCGATGAATGCAGCGCGGTGGCCAAGGCCGCCGGCCACGAGCCGACCGCAGCGGCGTTCCAGCGAACCAAGACCATGCTCACCGCCGAGGGCTCGCCGATGACGGCCTCGATGTTCCGCGACATCAAGGTCGGCGCCAAGGTCGAGGCCGACCATGTGGTTGGCGACATGATTGCGCGCGCGGAGGCTGCAAAGATCCCGGTGCCGAAGCTGCGCGTCGCCTACACCCATCTCAAGGCGTACGAGAAGCAGCGAGGGTGAATCTCGTCACCCTCCCCTGGAGGGGGAGGGTCGCCGCGAACAACGTGAGCGGCGGGGTGGGGTGAAATATCTCACCACCGCGCACCCCCCCCGTCTCGCATTTCGCTTCGCTCATGCTCGCCGACCCTCCCCCTCCAGGGGAGGGTAAAGAATCACAAATGTGCCAGGTAATGCGCCAGCGCTTCGATCTCTTCCTCGCTGAGGGGATAGGCGACATCGGCCATCGCGGCCTGGCCGCCGCCGACACGCTGGCCTGACTTGTAGTCGCGCAGCGCCTTCAACAGATATTCCTCGCGCTGGCCGGTCAGACGCGCCACCGCCTTGGTGCCGGCGAAATTATCGGTGTGGCAGGAGGCACAGCGGCGGCCCACCGCGGCCTGCTTGCCCTTCGCCGACAGATCCGGATTGTTGTCCGCCGGCGGCGGCGCCGGGGTCAGCGAGGCGAAATAAGCGCCGAGATTGCGGATGTCTTCATTGTTGAGCTGCTCGACGATCGGCTGCATCTGCTCGTTCTTGCGGGATCCTGCGCGGAAATACACCAGCTGCCATTGGATGAACTGGTCCTGCTGGCCGGCGAGCGAAGGGATATTCTCCATCTGCGAAATGCCGTTCTCGCCGTGGCAGCCGATGCAGAGCTCGGCCTTCTCCTTGCCGGCGCCGACGTCAGCCGCGTGAGCCGCAACGGTTGAGGACAGAAACGCTATTGCGATTGCTGCACGTGAGACAAACTGCCGGCGCTTCATCTGAATCCCGCTCTCTCAAGCTCGTCATTCCGGGACGCGCCGTCAGGCGCGGGCTTTGATGTGCAATAGCACATCAGAGAATCCATAACCCCCGCTCGTGGTTATGGGTTCCGGGCTCGCTCGCTTGCGCTCGCGCCCCGGAACGACGAGTGTGTGATGAAAAAGTTGAGGCTGCGGCGCTGGCACCGCAGCCTCCTGATTGGGATCAGCTTACTTGCTGTAGCTGATGCGATAGATCGCGCCGGCCCAGTCGTCGGCCACGAGGATCGACCCGTCCTTGTTCAGGATGATGTCGTCGGGACGGCCGAGATAGCTCTGGTCGCCGCTGATCCAGCCATCGGCAAACACTTCCTGCTTCGGATTCTTGCCGTCGGGACCGACGGTGACGCGCACGATGCGGCCGCCCTGGTATTTATGCCGGTTCCAGGAGCCGTGCTCGGCGATCAGGATCGAGTTCTTGTAATCGGCGGGGAATTGGTTGCCGGTGTAGAACTTCATGCCGAGCGGAGCCACGTGAGCGCCCAGATTGAGCACGGGCGGCGTGAACTCGTCGCATTTGTGACCCATCGCGAATTTCGGATCCGGCATGGTGCCCTCATGGCAATAGGGATAGCCGAAATGCTCGCCGATCTTGTTGATCATGTTGAGCTTGTCGGAGGGCTTGTCGTCGCTGACCCAGTCACGGGCGTTTTCCGTGAACCAGTATTTGCCGGTGCGCGGATCGACGTCGCCGCCGACCGAGTTGCGAACGCCGAGCGCCCAGATTTCCGCGTTGCCGGTCTTGGGATCGACGCGGCGGATCTGCGAGACGCTGGTCGGGGGAATGCCGACGTTGAAGGGCGGTCCGAACGGGATGTAGAACCAGCCGTCCTTGTCGACGGCGATGTATTTCCAGCCATGCGCCGCATAGGACGGCATGTCGTCATACACCACCTTGCCGGCGCCAAGATTGTCGAGATTGGCTTCAGCGTTGTCGTACCTGATCAGCTTGTCGACGGCGATGACGTAGAGCGCGCCGTTCTGGAAGGTGAGACCCGTGGGCATGTTCAGCCCCTTGAGGATGGTCTTGACCTCCTTCTTGCCGTTGTTGTCCTTGATCGCATAGACGTTGCCGAGGCCGAACGAACCTACGAACAACGTGCCCTTGTCACCCCAGGCCATCTGGCGCGCGGCGAGTACGCCCGAGGCCCAGACCTCGATCTTGAAGCCCGGCGGCAGCTTGATCTTCTTGACGAGTGCGGCGAGCTCGGCGTCCGAAGCGCCGGTCGGCGGACCTGACGGCGGGGCGAGGCCCTTTTGCGCCTCGGTCTCGTCGCCGAGGAACCAGTCGTCCGGTGGATGGGTCCAGAACTCCTTGTTGCCGGACTCGTATTTCTTCAGCGCGCGGTTCTTGTCCGCCTGCTGCGCATTGGCGAGTCCCGCACTGGCGACGATGCCGATTGTCGCAAGCGCAAGGACGGATCGATGGAAAGCCGATTTCATCGCGTCACTCCCTGAAGCAGCCGTGTGGCCGCGTTATTATTATGGACGTGTCGAGAGACCTGAGGTCTGAGCGGATCAGACCTGAAAATGTTAGCACATCCTCCGCGAGAAAGAAGCGCGGCGAAGGGCGAAGCGAAGCAAGCGAAATCAAATTGAGAAGAATTTTTCTTGATCCGCTTTCGATTGAGACGATTTTGTGTCTCACCGTTGCAGCGCAATATGCAAATGGAGCGAACGCCTATGATGGGTGGGCGCTCTTCCACATGGAGATGGACAGTTGCAGGTTCTCGTACTTGGTGGGACGGGTTCGATCGGCGCCGCCGTCGTGCGGGAGTTGCTCGCGCGCGGACACGCCGTGCTCGGCCTTGCGCGATCGGAGACATCGGCGACCAGGCTTGCCGGCTTTGGCGCAACGCCGCTTCACGGTGATATCGCTTCGCCTGATACTTGGGCCGGACGACTGCCGCCGCTCGATGCCGTCATCCATGCCGCCTGCGACTTCGACAGCGATATGGGCGCCATCGACCGCCGACTCCTCGATTATCTGCTCCCTTCACTCGGCGCGCAGGCGAACAAATCGCGCTTCGTCACCACCGGCGGTTGCTGGTTGTTCGGCGCCACCGGCGATGAGATTGCAACGGAGGAGACAGCGCTTGATCCGCTGCCGGCGTTCGCCTGGATGGTACCGCATTGCGCGCGCGTCCTCGCCGCGACTGAAGTTGATGGCATCGTCATCCATCCCGCGATGGTCTACACCGCCGATGGCGGCGTGTTTCAGCGCTTCCACCGCGATGCGGTCGAGCGCGACGCGGTTCGCGTGGTCGGCAGCGAGAGCGTACGCTGGCCGCTGGTGCACGCCGACGATCTCGCAAGTCTCTACGCACTCGCATTGGAGCGCGCGCCCGCACGATCGACCTGGATTGGCGCCACGAATGACGGCGCGGCGGTCGGCCGGATCGCACGCGCCTTTGCGCGGCGCTTCGGGACGCGCGATCAGGACCCGCAAATCATGTCAGCCGATGCGGCGGCCGCCGAATGGGGCGAATGGGCGCGCGGCTATGCGCGCGATCAGCGACTTTCCGGCGCGAAGGCGCGACGCGAGCTCGGCTGGCGGCCGATACATGTCAGCCCCTTGTCGGAGATCATGCAGTTCGCCTGAGCGCTCCTCATCGCGTTCGTTTAACTTCTAGCTGACCCTTGCCGTTATTGAACCGATAGAGATAGCCATACAGCCCCGGGATGCCGATCACCGCGTCGTTGACAAAGATGAAGAGTTCGCCCGGACGCTTCGGCCTGATGACGTCCTGGATCAAGGGATCGGTAGGATCGGGCTCAAATGTATATTCTTCACCGCCGATGCGGCCGTAGCGCAGCACGATCCGGAACCAGTCCTCGAATAATTCCCGCCGTAGCGGCAAGAACATCGTCAGATAGAGCCGCTGATACCAGGTCACCGGTTCCTTGGTCGAAGGGCCGCCTACCGGAATGCTGAAGGCACGGTTGTGCCACCGCCAGTCCTGGATGTCAGTCCCGGGTGGGGGATCCACCTGCACGTGGTAGTGCGTACCGTTGGTTTCGAGTTCGATGCCCGTCGCCGTACAAAGATTGGACAGGTCGAACGGGACAGTTCTCGTTTCGTTGACCTTTAGCTTGGTGGCCACCGGGATCGATGGATCCTTGTCGTGATCGATGCAAGTCTGCCCTGCCACATCCAATACGTCGAAAGAGACATGGCTCACGACAGAAAATCCGAGATACACGAACAAGCCTGCAAAAATAGCCGGTGCGATCTTGCGCTTGAGAGCTTCGTGGAAAGCAATATAGAGGCTGCTGCTGCGTAACCTGTAGATCCAGTTGTCAGGAAGTCCCGATGGTGCCGTTAGCGCCTTTCGCCAGATAGACGCCATGAGATTCGCGGTACGTGATGCAATCCGTGAGGACAAATAAAGCAGACCTGCTACCAGCGCAGCCAGAAAAACGAACCAGCCTGGTGCGCGCGCGTACCCGTTAATCCACGTGGATGCCACGTTTGGGAGAAATGAGCCGACAAAGCGAACGAGGTCCGATACCCAACGGATCGGACTGGTAAACTCATCGACTCGTTCCGCGCCACTGATGAGAGGGAAGATCACCAGCCACAAGGTCGCGCCGACGGTGGCAAAATAGGCGATGCGGTGCTTCCAGACCTCATTCCAAACGTATTCTTGCGTCAGCGCGCGGTGCACCGCAGCTGTGCTGCTTTCAAACGGCTCCGTGGCGGGTGCGATCACAAACTGGTCGGAAGATACGATCTCTCCGTCTTCCTTCACGACACGGTAATACGGTGGAAGGCCGAGCGGCGCGTACGCGTGCGCATGGTTGTCAATGCGGCGAAAGACGCTTTCGTGAATTTTCGCGATTCCGACGCCGACCTCGTCGTCTTCCTGTTTCTTGATTTCCGGATACAGGAACGGAACCAGCTTGCGCGGCCCATAGCGATAATAACCGCCGAGGCCCTTGCGCGGGTCATAAATCCGTCCATCCTTGTCCCGCTTCGAAATCGCATTCTTGAAGGTGTCGGGATCGGCGATCATGTGGTCGGGACCAGGCGGCAGGTTTGCGTAGTCCGATTTGAACTTCAGACCGAGGCGTGCTGCCTCCGTAATCATCCAGACGAACGGAATATAGGCGAGCGCATCGTCCGGATAGCCGCCGCCGACATTCGTATGCACGCCGGAGAACCAGACCTGGCTGAGACGTTCGTTCTGGATGAAGCGCCGTCCGGCAGGATCGATTGGACCGAGATTGGCGTTCGCGCCCCGCTTTTCGTCCCATAGCTGCGGATGGAACGTGGTGCGCTCTTCATCGAGCGCCAGCGCCTGACAGGCCCGCTGGATGCTATCCGACAAACGGTTGTTGGGCAGTTCGATCGGCCAAAGATACTGGTGGATACCGCGGGTCATTTCATCCACGGGCATTCCGTAGGCGGCAACCGTATCCCAAACGCCGACGAACGAGATCTTGACCTTTCTGCGAACCTCTTTCGGAGGATAGTCGGGACCGAACTTGTTACGGATCCACTGATAGGGCGCTTCGAACTTGAGATTGTGGTATCGATCCCGGCGATAGGCGCGATAGGCCGCACTCGCCAGGCTGTGGAGCTCAGCTTCATTATCGGCTTTGACAAGCCCCTGGCTGTCGATCAGTCCCATCACAATTCGGATCGTGAAGGCGCCGCGGCTGAAGCCGAAACCGAACAGCTCGTCGTCCGGGTCGCGGTAGTTGCGGCAGGCGAATTTGTACAGGGCGATAACGTTGCGCCTGAGGCCGAGACCAAAAGCGCCGCCGAGTAGGGCCATTGGCTTGAACGACGAAGTTCCTACGCCGTCATCGTAAAACGCAACTTGGTCATTGCCGGAAAGATCCAGCGCTTCAAACGTGCGCCAGACATTGGTACGCCAGACTTTCGCCGATGAATTGCCGGTGCCGTCGGACAACAGGACGATTTTTCGGCTCATGGGCAGCCCCCGGCGAACGATCGGAACGCACAATCTCAGGTTATGCAGGATGGCACGCGGCCTCGCGTTCTGAAAGCGAACTGCTTCACAGAGCTACACATTCCGCCCGGCGGCGGTGGATTTCCGATTGGGATTGAGGATTGGGAGAGAACTGGAGCGGGCGAAGGGGCTCGAACCCTCGACCCCGACCTTGGCAAGGTCGTGCTCTACCACTGAGCTACACCCGCATCCGTTCCGGCGATTGCTCGCCGACAACGCCCGCACCTATGCCAAATGCGCCGTGCGATTGCAACAGCCGTAAGACGACCCGGAACCGCTGAAATCTCCCGATATCAAGGCCAAAGCCGCCGGATCGGGCATCTCACTCCTTGGGCCGCGCCAGACAGCCAACCAGCACCTTGAACGCATTGAAATTTCCGCCGAAACCGCCACCTAAGGACCGAATGTCTGTCCTGCCGCCGCGAGCGTGCTAGAACAGGCCGGTTTCGAGCACATTGGACGAGGATATCCCGTGACGATCATGGAGCAGGGTAACGGAGCGACGCCGCCGCAGGCCGCCGATCTGATCAAGGAAACCACCACACAGACCTTCATGAAGGACGTCATCGAGGAGTCGAAGCGTCAGCCGGTGCTGATCGACTTCTGGGCGGAGTGGTGCGGTCCGTGCCGCCAGTTGACGCCGATCCTGGAAAAGGCCGTCCGCAATGCCAAGGGCCGGGTCAAGCTGGTCAAGATGAACATCGACCAGCATCCGGCGATTCCCGGCCAGATGGGCATCCAGTCGATCCCGGCCGTGATCGCTTTCGTCAATGGCCAGCCCGCCGACGGTTTCATGGGCGCGGTGCCCGAAAGCCAGGTCAACGCCTTCATCGAGAAGCTCACCAAGGGCGTACCGGCCGCGGGCGAGCCGAACATCGCGGAGATCCTGAAAGAAGCCGAGACGCTGCTTACCGAGGGCGATGCCGCCTCGGCTGCGCAGGTCTATGCGGAGGCGCTGTCGGTCGACGCCACCAATATCGCAGCCCTTGCCGGGCTCGCGAAATGCTACGTCACGACGGGCGCGGTCGAGCAGGCGAAGCAGACCCTCGCGATGGTGCCGGAATCCAAGCGCAACGACGCTGCCGTCAAGGCGGTGCAGGCGGCAATCGACCTTGCCGAGCAGGCCAAATCGCTCGGCCCGATCGCCGAGCTGGAACAGAAAGTCGCCGCAAACCCGCTCGACCATCAGGCCCGATTCGACCTGGCAACCGCGCTGAATGCCGGCGGCAAGCGCAGCGAGGCCACCGGCCAGCTGCTCGAGATTATCAGGCGCGACCGCAAATGGAACGATGACGGCGCACGCAGGCAGCTCGTGCAGTTCTTCGAAGCCTGGGGCGGGGCGGATGAGGCCACCGTCGAGGGGCGCAAGCGGCTGTCGACGATCCTGTTCTCGTAAACGCGCGCGCGTCTCGTCGCGCGCCTCACCGTGAAGGCTTTGAGCGCTGATGCCGATCAATGCCGAATATCGCGGACCGTCCGAGCTTCCGGAGGTGATTGCGGTGTTTCCGCTGCCCGGCGCGCTGCTGCTGCCGCGCGGGCAGATGCCGCTCAACATTTTCGAGCCGCGCTATCTCGCCATGATCGACGATGCCTTCCGCGACGGTCATCGGCTGATCGGCATGATCCAGCCCGACGTGGCGCATTCGCAAAAAAATGAGGACAAGCCCAAGCTGTTTCGCGTCGGCTGCGCCGGGCGCATCACCCAGCTGGCAGAGACCGGCGATGGCCGCTACATCCTCGAACTGACCGGGATTTCCCGCTTCAGGGTGGTCGAGGAACTGACCGTGCTGACGCCCTACCGCCAGTGCAAGGTGGATTTCTTCGGCTTTGCCGACGATTTTACCGCGCGCAAGGGCGAGGACGCCGTCAACCGCGAGGCGCTGTTGGAGGTGCTGACGGATTTCCTGAAAGCCAACAACCTCAAGGTGGACTGGGAAGGCGTGGAAAGCGCGCCCAACGAGGCGCTGGTCAATGCGCTGGCGATGATGTCGCCCTATGGCCCGGCCGAGAAGCAGGCGATGCTGGAGGCGCCCGATCTCAAGACCCGCGCCGAGATCCTGGTTGCGGTCACCGAGATGGACCTCGCCAAGAAGCGCACCAGCGGCGATCCGCCCCTGCAATAGATGGCCGAAAAATGGCGGGATTTCCTGCTTACTTTAAGTAGAGCTGTGGTCTCCGGGTGACAGTCAGGGCGGCCGAATCCCGGTAGTTTTCGGGTCAAATCCGGAGACGTCCAAATGAAGAAAATCCTGAGCGCAGTCGCCCTGCTGACCCTCGGCCTTGCCGTTCCCGCCGCCGCAGCCGATCTGCCGGCCCGTACCTATACCAAGGCGCCGCCAATCGTGGCGCCGGTCTACAACTGGGGCGGCTTCTACATCGGCGTCAATGGCGGCGGCGCCTCGAGCCACAAGTGCTGGGACTTCACCGACCCGGCTGGTGTGTTCATCGTCTCCGAAGGTTGCCATGACGCCACCGGCGGCCTGGTCGGCGGTCAGGTCGGCTATCGCTGGCAGATGTCGAACTTCGTGTTCGGCGTCGAAGCGCAGGGCGACTGGGCAAATCTGCGCGGCTCCAACGTCAGCCTGGCCTTCCCGGCCTTCACCAACATCTCGCGCATTGACGGCATCGGCCTGTTCACCGGCCAGGTCGGCTGGGCCTGGAACAACGTGCTGCTCTACGTCAAGGGCGGCGCCGCCGTGGTCGCCGATCGCTTCAGCGTCAACACCACCGTCGGCAATGTGCTGGCCGCGACCACGCCCGACGATACCCGCTGGGGCGGCACCGTCGGCGCCGGCGTCGAGTTCGGCTTCGCGCCGAACTGGTCGGTGGCTGCCGAATACAATCATTTGTTCATGCAGGATCGCCTGTACAGGTTCACCGACACGTTCGGCTTCTTCTTCGGCACCGACCGTATCCGCCAGGACGTCGACATGGGCACGTTGCGCGTGAACTATCACTTCGGGGGCCCGGTCGTCGCCAAGTACTGATCTCAGCGGCACGAATCCCGATCAAGAAAAAAGGCCGGCGTAATGCCGGCCTTTTTGTTTGCGCGCTTTGTGCGCCGATCTCAGTGGATGATGTATCCACCCAGGCTGGGCACCGTTGCCGCCAGCGTATGCAGGTCGGGCAGGATCGAGGCCACGGTATCGTGCACTGTCGTGTCCACAACCGCAGTGTGAGTGTCAGTCGCAGGCGTAGTGGGCGTCCAGTCAAAATCATTTGTGAAGTGGTTGATCGTGACCACCGGAGTTCCAGGCGCGACGCTGGCCACCGGCGCACCACCGAACTTATCGATAAGAAGCGTCCCGAGGCCGGAGTCTGCCCATTGGAACGTATCGCCGGCAGGCGCGGTCAGCCCCGGCGAAGGGGCAGGCGCGGACGGGGGCGCGCCGCCAATTGACGGGACAGCGATTGCGGTCGTCGTCGGTGGCGGAGCGAAGCTGAAGTTGTCGCCGCCGTCCGAACTGTCGCCACTGTGCGACAAATGGTCGGTCCAGGCCGGAACGACCACGCTCGCGTTGACCTGGGCGACATCCGTGCTGCTCGGCAGCACGCGTTCGCCATCGGCAAGGAAGGCGGACATCACGGTGCCCGCCGATGACGGCGCGAACTGGTCGGCAAGCCCGAGCTGGTCGCCCATCTCGTGCATGACCGCGGACAACAGGTCGATGTGACCGGCCGCGGCCGAGGTCGATTCCGTCAGCAATGTCGTGCCGCTCAGCGCGGCCGGGAATTCGGCATTGTCCGAAGGTGTCGGATCGACGAACCAGCCATGGCCATCGGCATCGATGTCCATGGTGACGTGACCCGGCGTCGACTGGCCGAGCACGCCAGCCGCGACATCGGCGACGTCGTAGGTGACGTGCTCGAGCTGGGCGATCTTGTCGGGCGATAGCCCCGCGGCGGCCCAATCGGCGATTGCGGCCGCGACCACCTTGTTCAGCTCGGTCTGGGTGAGATTGGTCTCGCCCTGCGTCGGCGTAAGTGCCTGCACGCCGCCGGAAACCGAAAACAGCGTGTTGGGCGCAGCCTGCGCGACGTCGGAAGCGGTTGGCAGCCGCCGCTCGCCGTCGACGAGACTGATGTACATGAGATCGTTTGCGTCGCTGGGCGCCGTCAGGTCCGGCAGTCCCAGCACGTGTCCCATCTCATGCGTCACGGTGGTCAGCAGGTCCAGATGGCCGGCCGCCGCGTTCGACGGGTCGGTCAACAGGTCGGTGCCGGCGGCATTCTGGGCGTTGGTGAACTCCGAATTGTCTGACGGCGTCGGATCGATGAACCAGCCATGACCATCGGCACTGGCGTCGATGGTGATGTGTGCGGGCGACGTTTCTTCGCCGATTGTACCGCTGGTCAAATCGGCAATGCTGAACGTCGTCGCTTCCAATGCCGCGATCTGGCTTGCCGAGGCGCCGGCGTGAGCCCATTCGGCGATCGCTGCCGCGACCACCGAGTTGAGTTCGGCCTGGGTCAGGTTGGTCTCGCCTGATGTCGGCGCGGTTGCCTGCACGCCGCCGGGCGCGGCGAGCAGCGGGTAGGTCCCGCTGCCGGGTGCCGCAAGCGTCGCATTGCCTTCCTCGTCGAAAAAATTGTTGGCGTCGTGCAGCGTGTTGTTGGCGATGATGTACGACGACACCGATCCGGTGCCCTCGACCGAGAGCGTGGAGCCTGTCGGCGGTCCGGTTCTTTCCGCGAGATAAACGTCGAATTCACCCGCCGGCTGGGTCGTGCTGATGTTGTTGCCGGTGATGACGGTGTGCACGGCAACACCTTCATCGGCGAGGACGAAGATTCCGAGGCCGCCCTGTTCGGTGTGGCTGAACTGGTTTGTGCCCGACGCCGCCGTAACCGTATTGTTGGTGATCTTGAAATTCGCCGTAGTGCCGTGGGACGTGACGCCCGCGCCGTCCTGGGCGACAAAACTGATGACGTCCTGGTTGGCGACTTCATGGAACGTGTTGTTGTTGACCGTCAGGAACCATTGGGTGTTGTCACCCTGCGCCGCGACGCGCAGGCCGTTGCCGATCGCGGAGCCGGAGTCCAGCACGCTTTGCGTGCCGATCGTGTTGCCGTCGATCTTGCCCACCATGTAGTGGCTGGTCGGGCCGGTGTCGGAGCCGGCGGCGCTCGCCACGTTGATCGCGTGGCTGTTGTCGCCGGTGATCGTATTGCTCAGCAGCTGGAACACTTCGTTGGCGGTCTGACTTTGGGAGAAATCGACGCCAATGTTGTTGTTGCTGAAGGTGTTGTTCTGGACCGTGAGGCTGTTTGCGGCATCGTCGGTCGTGGTAGCGGTGCCGTTGATCAGTCCACCGCTCGCAAAACCGATCCGCGAGCTATCCTCGGCGGAGACCTGAAGGCCCGTCGCCCGCAAGTTGCTGAAAGTCGAGCCGGAGATGTTGGCGCTGCTCAGAACCGTCGTGCCGCTGGTTTCGATCAGGATGCCGTCATTGCCGAGCGACTGCGCCACCGAGTCGGTGATGGTCGTGTTGGTGACGTTGAAGGCGGTCAGGTTGGTGTTGGTGTTGTGAAGGAAGATGCCGTTATGCGGCGCGTTGGTGATCGCGCTGTTGGAAACGGCGACCGTCCCGCTCACGTTAGTGAGTTGGAGACCTTCATCGGTGGCGCCGCCGCCATTGTCCGAGACGTTGGAGTGGTTCAGCGTGAAGCCGTTGACGCCTGAGGCGTTGACGCCGTCCGCGCCGCTGTTGGTGATGTCGAGATAGCCGAGAGTGACGCTTCCCGTCGTGGTCAGGCTGACGCCGGAGCCGGTCGAGCTGACGATCTGGCCGCCCGAATGGTTGCTGCTGACGCCGCCGTCGCCGGTGACGGTCAGGCTCCCCGAACCGGTATTGTTGAGCACGATGCCGTCGGTTGCGCCGTTCGACGAAACGTCGTGGAAAGTCAGGCCGCTCGTACCGATCGTGGTGTTGGCGACATTGAGCGCGGTGCCGGTGCCGGTGTTGATGCTGTTGTTGGCACCGTTGGTGACATTGACGGTGCCGCCATTGGTGGCGTTGAAGCCGGTGTGGGTCGTTGAATCGATATTGAGGCCGCCGGAGAAATTGACGGTGGCGCCGTGAGTGTTCTGGTCGTTGTTGTCGAGATTGATGCCGAGGCCGGGATCGGTGATCGCGCCCGAGAACGAAATGGTGTTGCCGCTACCGGCAGACGAGCCGGAATTGGTCACCTGTACGGAATGGCCGGCTGAGGTCGACGTGATCGACGACGCGATCGAAATATTGCTCTGGGCGGCGTTGATGGTGACGCCGTTTGCGGTCGCGCCGGAGATCGAGCCGCCATTGACGTTGATGGCTCCGCCGCTGACGGTGTCGATCGAAATGCCGGTTCCGGCGCTGGTGGTCGAAGCACTGTCGAAGGTAATGCCGTTGGTCCCGACCGCAATGTTGGAAAGATTGAGCGCCGTGCCGCTGGTGGTGTCGATGGTATTGCCGAGGCCGGTGACGGTGACGGTGCCGCCGCCGCTGGCGCTGAAGCCGGTGCCGGAGGTGGTGTCGATGTTAAGTCCACCAGTGGTGAAGTCGATCGTCGTGCCGGTGTTGCTGGATAACGCGACGGCGTTGCCGGTGCCGGTGTTCAGGGTCTTGGTGGCGCCAGTGAAGTCGATGGTGCCGCCGCTGTTGCCGGAGACCGTGATGCCGCCGCCGGCGTCGGAGCCGTCATTGATGTTGCCGGACAGAGTGACGGTGCCCGCCGTACGGCCGGTGATCGAGGCCGACAGCCCGGTGCCGTCTCCGATGGTGCCGGCGTAGCTGACGGTGCCGGAGCCGCCGCTGTCGGAAAATTCCGCTACGGAGTGGCCGGATAGCGTGCCTGACGTGGCGGAGAAGCTCGTTGCGAGTGGGCCGCCGAGCGCAATGCCCGTGGTGCCGCCCGCCGAATTGACGGTGCCGAACGTCATGCTGCCGGCGGTGCCGCCATGGGTGATGCTGATCGCCTGGCCGAGATTTCCATGGAGCGCGCCCGCGCCATCCGGATCGACGCCGACGTCCATGTTCGAGATATTCAGCGTGCCTACCGTCCCCCCATTGTCGGCGATACCGGTCGCGGCGGCATTTTCCGTGGCGACGTTGAGGCCATGGATCGTGTTGTCCTGCGCAAGGTGGATCGCGTCGTTACCCGCGCCCGTGACGTCGATCACCGGCCGGGTGCCGGCGGTCTCGATCGTAAGCGTGTTGGCGTTATTCAGCGGATCCGGGAATGTCAGGCCGTCACCGCCGCCAACCAGCTGTTGCCCATTGAGCAGGTGGATGCCGTCGGCCTCCGAATAGACGCCGGTGCCGGTTGCCAAATAGACATAATCGCCGGTCTGCGGGTGATTGGTGCCGCCGTCATTGACAGCATTGAAGGCCGCGATGGAATTGAACGGATGCGCCTGGCTGCCGTCTGCGCCAACGGCAGACGCGGTGTTGTCGATGAACCAGACCTTGGGGATGACCCCGATGTCCACCGTGGCAACGCTGCTGGAGAGCGGGCCGCCGGTGCCGGTGTGCCCGAGGTCGTTGGTCTGCACTGTGAGCGCGTCGGCGCCGGTGAAGCCGGCATCGCCGTGATAAACGACGCTCGAGAGCGCGGCGTTCACCTGCGTCAGCGTGCCGGTGATGTGAACGGTATGCGTACCGTTGGTCGTGCCGTCGGCGAGGGTGGCGCCGCCGGAAAGGTCGAGCGTGATGTTGCCGTGCGTCGTCCCGAGCGACACCTCCACCGCCTGCGAGCCGGCGTCGACGTCGTTTGTCGATATCCCGGTGATCGCAAAGTCGGTGTGGGCCGATACGGAATCCTGTGCTCCCGGAACGGTCACCGTCGGTGCGTCGTCGACCGACGCCACGGTAATGGTGTGGTTCGAGCCGGCGCTCTGGTGATTGACGGCCTGGCCGTCATCGGCGGTGAAGGTAACGGTGCGCGCGGCCGTCGACGGGTTTTCGCTGGTGTCGGTATAGGTCACCGACTCCAGCGCGGTCTGATAATGTGCGACCGTATCGGTGCCGGTCAGCGTCATGGTGCCGGTCGCGGCGTTGAACGAACCGGTGATGCTGGCGGTGTTGGTGAATGCGAGCACGTCCTCGCCGTTGACGTAATTGGCGCTGATCTGCACGGTCGCCGTGGTGAGATTGGCGCTGTCGACGTCGGTGACGGTTAGCGCCGGTGCGATCGCCGTCGCCCCCTGGTCCTCGGTATAGGCCAGCGTGCCGGTGGCGGTGACGACGGGGGCGTCGTTGACCGGCGTGACATGCACCGTTGAGGTGCTGGTGTTGCTGTTCAGCGCGCCGTCATTGACGGTGTAATTGATGGTGCGGTCGGCGCCGGACGGATTGTCGCTGCTGTTGAAATAGGTGACGGAATCCAAGACCTGCTGGTAATGCGCCTTGGTATCGCTGCCGGTCAGCGTCAGCACGCCGGTGGCGGCGTTGTAGGACTTGCCGATGGAGGTGCCGGTGACGTTGGCGTCCAGCACGTCCTGCCCGGTCGCGAAGCCAGTGCCGATCGCCACGGTGGCGGAGGCCATGTTGGCGTTGTCGACGTCGGTCACGGTGACGGACGAGTCGATCACAGTGGCGGCCTGGTTCTCGGTGTAGTTCAGCGTGCCGCCAGCTGTCGTGACCGGGGCGTCGTTGACCGGCGTGACATTGATGGTGTCGGTCACCGACGTGCTGTTGGCGGTGCCGTCATTGGCGATGACGGTGACGGTGCGGGCCAATCCAGACGGGTTGTCGCTGTTGTTGAAGTAGGTGACGGAGTCGAGTGCAGTCTGGTAGTTCGCGACGCTGGACGAGCCGGTCAGGGTCAATGTGCCGGTGGCGGCATTGAATGAGCCGGTGATGCCGTTCTGGTCGGTGAAGCCGAGGATGTCCTGGCCGTTGGCGTAATTGCCGGTGATCTGCACCGTCGCGGAGGCGAGATTGGTGTTGTCGACGTCGGATACGGTGATCGCCGTGTCGATCGCGGTCGCGGCCTGGTTCTCGGTGTAGTTCAGCGTATGACCGGCGGTCACCACCGGCGGATCGTTGACCGGCGTGACATTGACGGTGTCGGTCACCGCCGTGCTGTCGAGCGTGCCGTCATTGGCGATGATGGTGACGGTGCGCGGTGCGCCGGACGGATTATCGCTGTTGTCGAAATAGGTCACCGACTCCAGCGCGGTCTGGTAGTTCGCGACGCTCGACGAGCCGTTCAGGGTCAGCGTGCCGGTGGCGGCATTGAATGAGCCGGTGATGCCGTTCTGGTCGGTGAAGCCGAGGATGTCCTCGCCGTTGACGTAATTGCCGGTGATCTGCACCGTCGCGTGCGCGAGGTTTGCGTTGTCGGAATCGGTCACCGTCAGCGCGGGATCGATCGCGGTCGCGACCTGGTTCTCGGTGTAGTTCAGCGTGTGACCCGCGGTGACGACCGGGGCTGAATCCAGAACGACGGCGATGGTGAAGGTCTGCTGGCTCGTATCCGTGCCGTCGCTGGCCTGCACCGTGACATCGTAGCTCGGATCCGCAGCAAGGATCTTGCTGGTATCGGCAACTGTCACCTTGCCGGTCGAAGGATCGACGGTGAAGCCGCCGCCGGAGGTGTCGCCGGTCAGCGAATAGGTCACCGCCGGGCCGTTGACGTCGGTCGAGGAGGCCGTGACGCCGACATAGGTGCCATTAGGCGAACTGACCGCGACCTGGTTGGCCGCGCCGTCGCTGTCGACCGGGGTCGAAGGCGGCGCGTCGGTGACGCCGATGGTGAAGGTCTGTGAACTCGTATCGGTGCCGTCGCTGGCGGTCGCCGTGACGGTGTAGCTATGACCCGCGCCTGAACTCTCGAAATCGATCTTGGTGGAATCGGCAACAGTGACGACACCGGTCGTCGCATTGATGGTGAAACCGCCGCCGGAGGTGTCTCCGGTCAAGCTGTAGGTCACGGCCGGCCCGTTGACGTCGGTCGAATGCGCGGTGACGCCGACGGTCGAGCCGTTGGCGCCGCCTTCGATGATCGTGTTGGTGCCGGCGTCGGCGTCGACCGGGGTCGACGGCGGGGCATCGGTGACGCCGATGGTGAAGGTCTGCGAACTCGTATCGGTGCCGTCGCTGGCGGTCGCCGTGACCGTGTAGCTGTGGCCAGGCGCCGTGCTCTCGAAATCGATCTTGGTCGGATCTGCGACGGTGACGACGCCGGTCGTGGCGTTGATGGTGAAGCCGCCGCCGGAGGTGTCGCCGGTCAGCGACCAGGTGACGGGCGGGCCGTTGACGTCGGTCGAGGATGCGGTGACGCCGACCGTCGTTCCGGCCGCCGCGCCTTCCACGACGGAGTTGGCCGTGCCGTCGCTGTCGATCGGGGTCGAGGGCGGCGCGTCGGTGACGCCGATGGTGAAGGTCTGCGAACTCGTATCGGTGCCGTCGCTGGCGGTCGCCGTCACGGTGTAGCTGTGGCCTGCGCCAGAGCTCTCGAAATCGATCTTGGTGGAATCGGCGACGGTGACGACGCCGGTCGCAGCGTTGATGGTGAAGCCGCCGCCGGAGGTGTCGCCGGTCAGCGAATAGGTCACGGCCGGTCCGTTGACGTCGGTCGACGACGCCGTGATGCCGACGGTCGAACCGTTGGCGGCGCCTTCGACCACGGTGTTTGCCGCGCCGTCGGTGTCGACCGGCGTCGAGGGCGGTGCATCGGCGACATTGATGGTGAAGCTCTGCGAGTTGATTAAGACGCCGTCGCTCGCGACGACCGTGACCGTATAGGCGTGGCTCGGCCCCGAACTCTCGAAATCGAGCTTGGTGGGATCGGCGACGGTGATGACACCGGTCGTCGCGTCGACGGCGAAGCCGCCGCCCGAGCTGTCGATCCCCTTCGCATAGGTCACCGTGCCGCCGTTGATGTCGGTGGAATGCGCCGTGACTCCCACGGTCGTGCCGATGGCCGAGCCTTCGACGACCGAGTTCGCCGTCGGATCGCTATCGACCGGGACGGACGGCGGAGCATCGGTCACCGCGACGCTGAAGATCTGCGAGCTCACATCCGTGCCATCGCTGGCTTGCACGTTGAGCAGATAGTTGTGTCCGGGCGGGCTCTCGTAGTCGATCTTGCTGCTGTCGGCGACGGTGACGACGCCAGTCGTGGCGTTGATGGTGAAACCGCCGCCGGAGGTGTCGCCGATCAACGAATAGGTCACGGCCGGACCGTTGACGTCGGTCGAGGATGCGGTCACGCCGACCGTGGTACCAGCCGCGGCGCCTTCGACGACCGAGTTGGGCGAACCGTCGCTGTCGATCGGCGTTGTCGGCGCGACGTCGGTCACACCGATGGTGAAGGTCTGCGAGCTCGCCAGCGTGCCGTCGCTGGCCTGCGCGGTCACCGTATAGGCGTGACCCGCTGCAGTCTCGAAATCGATCTTGGTGGAATCGGCGACGGTGACGACGCCGGTCGCAGCGTTGATGGTGAAGCCGCCGCCGGAGGTGTCGCCGATCAACGAATAGGTCACGGCCGGACCATTGACGTCGGTCGAATGCGCAGTGACGCCGACGGCGGTGCCCGGAGCAGCGCCCTCGGTGACGGAGTTTGGAGTGGGATCGAAGTCAATTGGCGCCGACGGCGCGACGTCGGTAACGGCGATGTTGAAGCTTTGCGACGTGTTCGCAACGCCGTCGTCGGCCTTCACGGTAATGGAATAGGCGTGGCCCGCCGCACTCTCGAAATCGATCTTGGTGGGATCGGCGACCGTGACGACGCCGGTGTTGGGGTCGATCGTGAAGCCGCCGCCGGAGGTGTCGCCAGTCAGCGAATAGTGGGTCGTCGGCCCGTTCGGATCGATGGCAGACGCGGTGATACCGACATGCGTGCCGGCCGCGGCGCCTTCCGCCACGGTGTTCGCAGTAGCATCGGTATCGGTCGGCGCCGGCAGCGGCACGTCGGTGACGTTGATGGTGAAGGTCTGCGGGGTGCTGTTCAGCGTGCCGTCGCTGGCTTGCACCGTGACGGTATAGGTGTGACTCGGCGCGCTGCTCTCGAAGTCGATCTTGGTCGCGTCGTTGACGGTGACGACACCGGTGTTGGCGTCGATCTTGAAGCCGCCGCCCGAGGTGTCGCCGGTGATCGAATAGGTCACCGCACCGCCATTGACGTCGGTCGAATGCGCGGTGACGCCCACGGCGGTGCCTGAAGGCGCACCCTCGGTGACGCTGTTGGAACCGGCATTGGTATCGGTTGGCGCCGAGGGCGCGACGTCGGTGACGGCGATGGTGAACGCGTGGGTCGAGGTGATGATGCCGTCAGAGGCCTGCACGTTGATGGTGTAGGCGTGTCCCGGTGCGCTCTCGAAATCGATCTTGGTCGGGTCGTTGACGGTGACGACGCCGGTCGTGGCGTTGATCTTGAACCCGCCGCCGGAATTGTCGCCCACCAGCGAATAGGTAACGGTGCCGATCGCGCTGCTGGCCGAAGCGGTGATGCCGACGGTCGTATTTGCCGGAGCGCCCTCCGCGACGCTGTTGGCGCCCGCGTTACTGTCGGTGGGAGTCGACAGCGAATCCGTCACCGGAGGATAGGGCGTGTTGGCCGGCAACCCGGCGTAGAGCGCTTTCAGGCCGTAGGTCGCGGCAAAGTCGGCGGCCGCGCCGAACAATACGATCTGGCCTTGATCGTTGAGAATAAGGGCCGGACGCGTAATGCCACCGAACGTATAGGCCGGAACAGTCGTGGTCATGCGGAATTCCTCGCGCCGCGCTTACATCGCGGCGTACAAGAGCGCCTTCCATGAGGCAATCAAGGGGTTCGAATGTGCTCGTAGAGAACGCGGCCCCGGCAATGGGACCATCGGATGTGTGCGCAATAGATTGGGTCCGAAAGCAGCGATTCTCGGTTCGCTCGCCATACGCGATACCCCCGGCGCGCTTCTATGAAGTGATGCAGCGAAGCGGCCCATTTACGAAATTTCAACCATGACGTTTATTGGGACGATAACCCCAAGTCAATGTTCCCGCGTGTGAAATGGCTCACAGCAAAGTTGGACTTGCTGGTAACCTTGACGCGGCGGGAAATCGTCACGCAACCGTCACAAGCCTTTCGTTAAACCTCGCCGGCGACCGCGATTGCCGTTCAGCCCGCACCGGCGCCTCACTGCTGCAAAATGTAGGGCTGCCGGAGCCGTTATACCCGGAATCGGGAACAATGACGCCCGCTCCTGGCGCTGCCCGCGACAATGCGTCGCTGGATTGTGCTAAAGGGGGCGCGCAAAACGCCCGGAACCTGGATGATGAACGCCGCGCCCGACCGCCCCGAAAACACAGTCGACCCGAAATTGCTGGAAATCCTGGTCTGCCCGCTGACCAAGGGCCCGCTTGAATTCGATGAAGGCAAGCAGGAACTGATCTCCCGTTCGGCGAAGCTCGCCTATCCCATCCGCGACGGCATCCCGATCATGCTGCCCGAGGAAGCGCGCAAGATCGAATGATCCCGCGCATTCGAGCGATCGCGGCCGCCCTCATCTTTCTACTGGCGGTGACGATATTGGCCGGCGCGGTCGACGCCGACGAAAGCAGGATCCGCGTCGGCGCGATCGATGCGTGGCTCACGATACCCTCGGGAACAGAGCAGCCGCCCGTCGCGCTACTGATCGCGGGCTCCGGCTCGACCGATCACGACGGCAACGGGCCGCAGGTCAAGCCGGCGACATTGAAGAAGCTGTCGGACGCGCTGGTCGCGCGCGGGATTGCGACGTTGCGCTATGACAAGCGCGGCGCCGGCGGCTGGACGCCGGACTACGGCAAGCCGGAGGATTTTCGCTTCAAGGACTACGTCGACGATGCCGCGGCGCTCGTCACTTACCTGCGCGCCGGCGCCAAATTCTCCAAGGTGATCGTGCTCGGTCACAGCGAAGGCGGGCTGGTCGGTATTCTCACCGCGCGCCGCATTCCCGTCGACAAGCTCGTGCTGCTGGCGGTCGCCGCGCGCAAGCAGGGCGACCTGCTCAAGGCGCAGCTGGAGAAGAAGCTTCCGCCGGAGAAATATGCGCCGATCGCCAAGGCCGTCGACGCCATCATGGCCGGCGAGATCGTCGATCCGCCGCCCCCGGGGCTTGCGATCCCGCCGTCGCTGCAGCCCGGCATCGCCTCGGCCTTCACCGAAGACCCGATCCCACCCTTGCAGAAGATCGAGGAGCCGATCCTGATCGTGGCCGGCGGAAAGGACAGCCAGCTTGCGCGGGTGGATTTCCTTGCACTGACCACGGCGGCGTTCGCGGCGAAGACGCTGTGGATCCCTGAGATGAATCACGTGCTGGTCGATGTCACTGATGATGCGGACGATCTCGCCGCCTACAATCAGCCGGAGCGGCCGCTCGATCCCGACCTGATCGCTGTGATCGCGGATTTCATTCTGGCGAAGCGTTAGCGCATGATCCGGAAAAGTGTGCAGCGGTTTTCCGAAAAGATCATGCGCAAAAAACTAAAGCGCCTCGCCCTTCAGCAGCCGCGGCACCTCGCCTGACAGCCCAGCGGCCTGGCGGATGAACATGCTCTTCAAGGGCGGCGCGCGATCGACCAGGCCAAGCCCGATGTCGCGCACGGTGCGCAGCAAGGCCGACTTGTTGGAAAACAGTACGTTCAGCGAGTTGGTCGCAAGCCCCATCGCCATGGTGTCGAAGCGCCGCCAGCGCTGATAGCGCTCGAGCACGTCGGTCTGGCCGATATCGATGCCAAGCCGCGCGGCGTCGACCACGACCTCGGCAAGTGCCGCGACATCCTTCAGGCCGAGATTGAGGCCCTGGCCCGCGATCGGATGAATCACATGCGCGGCGTCGCCGACCAGCGCCATCCGTTCCGCGATGAACGAACGCGCGACGAAATAGGACAGTGGAAACGCCCGCGGCTTGTCGAGCGCCTTTACTTCGCCGAGATGCAGGCCGAAGCGCTGCTCGAGCTCGGCGTGAAATTCCTCTTCGTTAAGCGCGACGATGCGCGCCGCCTCGGCGCGGCGCTCTGTCCAGACCAGTGACGAGCGCTTTCCCGTCAGCGGCAGGATCGCAAACGGACCGGCGGGCAGGAAATGCTCCTCGGCGCGGCCCTGATGGTCGCGCTCATGGCTGACGGTAACGACGATGCCTGACTGGTCGTAGTCCCAGCCATGGGTGGCGATGCCGGCGCGCTCGCGCAGCTTCGAGCGCGCGCCGTCGGCCGCAACCAGCAGACTCGCCTCAATGCGGCTGCCGTCCGCAAGCGTCACGTCGATGCCATCGCTACGCGATTCATACGACGTCACTGCGGTTGCGCGCAGGTCGACGCCTTCGGCTTCGGCGCGCGCCACCAGCGCGTCGATCAGGTGCCGGTTCTCGACCATATGCGCAAAGGGCTCACCGGGCTCGACGTCCCCCGCGAAGGTCAGAAACACCGGACGCGTGGCATCTTCCAGCTTCGAATCCGTCACGACCATATCGAGGATGGGCTGCGCGGTATCGGCGATACTGTCCCACGCTCCGAGCGTCTCGAACAGACGGCGGCAGGCGGCGACAATCGCGGTCGCGCGGGGATCGCGGCTCGGCCGCGTCGCCAGCGCCGGGTCGGCGACGATGACGGGGGTATCCGCGCCAAGCCCCCGGCGCAGCGCCACGGCCAGCGCCAGCCCTGCAAATGCGCCTCCGCATATGACAATGCTTCGCTGTGCCGACATGGAAACCTGCTCACTCATACGCTTGCGCTTGCACCCATATCATAGCTGGGCGAAAGAGAGTGAGAAACAACCCCCTTTCGTCATTCCGGGGCGCCACGAAGCGGCGAGCCCTTCGGGCCATTCCGGAATGACCAGCGGAGAGACTTGAAAGCCCCCAATGTCCAAAGGCCTGATCGACCTCTTGTCCATCCTCGACCTCGAACCGCTCGAGGTGAACCTGTTCCGCGGCAACAGCCCGAAGACCAGCTGGCAGCGCGTGTTCGGCGGACAGGTGATCGGACAGGCGATGGTCGCGGCCTGCCGCACCGTCGAGGGCCGGCTGCCACACTCGATCCACTGCTATTTCATCCTGCCCGGCGATCCGCAGATCCCGATCATCTACCAGGTCGAGCGGTTGCGCGACGGCAAGAGCTATTCGACCCGTCGCGTCACCGCGATCCAGCATGGCAACGCTATCTTCTCGATCATGGTGTCGTTCCATGCCGAAGAGCAGGGCGCCTTCGATCACCAGGAGAAGATGCCCGACGTGCCGCCGCCGGAGAAGCTCACGGCGGAAGAGGTTTCCAAGCAGCCGATGTTCCGCGAGATGCCGGATTTCATCCGCCGCTATTACGAATCGGATCGACCGATCGAGTTGCGCCCCTGCGAGCTCGGCCGCTATTTCGGCCAAAAGATCGACGACGGCCGCATCCATGTCTGGATCCGCACCGCCGCGAAACTGCCGGACGATCCGGCGCTGCACATGTGCGCGCTGGCCTATGCCTCGGATTTCTCGCTGCTCGATGCCGTGATGGCGCGCTACGGCCGCACGCTGTTCGACAAGCGCATGATGCCGGCGAGCCTCGATCACGCGATGTGGTTTCACCGCCCGTTCCGCGCCGACGAATGGCTGCTCTACGCCCAGGATTCGCCGAGCGCGCAGGATGGCCGCGGATTGACGCGCGGCCTGATCTTCAAGCCGGACGGCACGCTGGTCGCCTCCGTTGCGCAGGAAGGATCGGTGCGCGAGCGGCGATAGTCTGCGCTCAGCCAGACTTGACGGACAAGTACCGCATAGGGCCGGTATTTCAGATCGATCCCCAGGATGCCCGTGGGTTACTGACGCCGATCGATTTCAGGAACAGGCCGAGTGACAATCCGGAGGACAGCGACACTTCGCTCAGCCATCGCCAGAACATGACGCTCAGCACGATATTGCAAAGCGCCACCAGCAATATGGAGACATTGAAACCCCGCAAGCTCTGCCCTGCCTGGTCGCTGCTCGGCCGCAGCATCATGAACAGAGCAAGCACCGGCGGCAGCATCAGCACGGGAACGAGTGCCAGCACCCACATCAGCACGGTGCGATCCTGCAATCGCAACCCTGCCTTGGCCACCATATCTCGAAACTCGAATTTCAGGCGGTGAGTCACATTTTCGACCGCAACGACGCCACCGCAATAGCCGCACGTGAGCGCACCGCGCCTAAGCGCCGAGCCACAAGACGGACAGCTCTGAAAGGACGCGTCGTTAATTGCCTTGGTCATACGGCCTGGCCTGATTGCAGGCGACGGAGATACCGGAGGTTCATGTCCTTGGCGGTCGCATAGGCGTCGATCATCGACCAAATCCAGATCGTCCAGCCCAAGAAGATGAACCACAAGCCAATGCAGCCGATCAGCATCAGAATTCCCTTGCCGACCCTCCCGCAATACATCTGACCCGCGCCGCAAATCAGAAAGGACAGCAACAGCGCCACACCGGGAGATTTCGGACCAAAGGCGCCGAAATCGTCCATGATGACCCCGGGGTGCGTGATCTGGTTGGTGACGTGGACGACGGTGGCTCCGGCAGCCGCGTTAATCGGCGGCGCATCCTGCTGGGCGGGACGCTTGAACAGCGGGGCGAGACGGCGTTCTTGCCCGGCGAGGACCCAATCGGAGCCCCCTTTGGCAATAACCTGGGTTCCGGCGTCGATACGCCCTTCCTTGATGAAGTCACCGAGCTGGTGCCCGGTGTAGGGACCATAGGTTTGCCCGTTGACGTGAATGTGCCACTCCGAATCCAAAGGATGCGGCGGCACCGAGTTGCCCATGGACGGCGGTTGCAACGCATTGCCGCCGGTGCGGACCGGCGGATTTACCGAACTATCATCCACAATTATCCCCCCCAAATTGAAGTTTTTACCTGCTCAACCAGGGGCGGACAAGGCCTTTGGGCGCCGCGCGTGCTGGGCTCGATTGGCCAAGGCAATGCCGCCGCTTCGCGCCCGTTCAGAGGAAATCGCCCAAGCCTGCAAATTTTTTGTGCCATTTGCCTAGAAAGATGTCAGATTTGATCTGACCGTCACCCCCTCGACCACCCCTGAAGACTCAAGGCCTGACCATGAAACTCGTCGTTGCGATCATCAAACCCTTCAAGCTGGACGAGGTGCGCCAGGCACTGACCGCCATCGGCGTGCACGGCATGACGGTGACCGAGGTCAAGGGCTATGGCCGCCAGAAGGGCCACACCGAAATCTATCGCGGCGCCGAGTATGTCGTGAACTTCCTGCCGAAACTGCGGATCGAGATCGCGGTGGCCTCCGAGCTCGCCGACAAGGCGGTCGAGGTCATCACCGCGAATGCGCGCACCGGGCAGATCGGCGACGGCAAGATCTTCGTCACGCCGATCGATCACGCGTTGCGTATCCGCACCGGTGAGACCGACAGCGACGCGCTATAATTTTTCAGAGCTGCAATCCGCCGCCGGCAACGAAGCCGGACGGCGAGTTCAAGAAACGAGCAACAGCCGGGGCATATCAATGGGGGCACGTGCTTTTCGTGCAACGATGTTCGTTGCGCTTTTGATTCCTTCAATCGCAGGCCTGGCGACGCCGGCCTTCGCCGCAGCATCCGAGATCAGCAGCGCCGACACCGCGTGGATGATCGTCGCCACCGCGCTGGTGCTGATGATGACGATCCCCGGGCTGGCGCTGTTCTACTCCGGCATGGTGCGCAAGAAGAACGTGCTGGCGACCATGGCGCAAAGCCTCGCCGCCGTCATGATCGTTTCCATCCTCTGGGTTGCCTTCGGCTATTCGCTGGTGTTCGTCGGCAACGGCCCGTGGCTCGGCTCGCTCGACCGCGTTTTCCTCGCCGGCATGACCATGGACAGCGTCAACCCCGCGGCAAAGACGATTCCGGAAGCGCTGTTCATGTTCTACCAGATGACCTTTGCGATCATCACGGTGGCGCTGGTCGCGGGTGCGGTCGCCGACCGCATGCGATTCTCCGCCTACCTGCTGTTTTCGGTCGGCTGGTTCATCTTGGTCTATGTGCCGCTGGCGCATTGGGTGTGGGGCGGCGGCTTCCTCGGTGCGATGGGCGTGCTGGATTTTGCCGGCGGCCTCGTGGTGCATCTGTCGGCCGGGATCGGCGGCCTCGTTGCCGCGCTGGTGATGGGCCGGCGCCAGGGTTATGGCACCGAGAATCTCTCGCCGTTCGATCTCTCGCTCGCGGTGGTCGGCACCGGCCTGTTGTGGGTCGGCTGGTTCGGCTTCAACGGCGGATCGGCGCTCGCGGCCAATTCGCGCGCCGTGATGGCGATCGTCGCGACCCATCTTGCGGCCTGCGCGGGCGCGCTGGTATGGGCCGCGATCGAATGGTCGGCGCGGCGCAAGCCCTCGGTGCTCGGCATGATCTCGGGCGCGGTCGCGGGCCTCGGCACCATCACGCCGGCCTCGGGCTTCGTCGCGCCCTGGCAGGGCATCGTCATCGGCCTGATCGCGGGATCGCTCTGCTACTGGGCCTGCACCTCGTTAAAACGGCGCTTCAACTATGACGATTCGCTCGACGTGTTCGGCGTTCACGGCATCGGCGGCATGACGGGCACTCTTCTGACCGGCGTGTTCGCTACCGCCGCAATCGGCGGGACCTCGGGCCTGCTCGAGGGCAATCCGCACCAGCTGCTGCTGCAATTCTACGGCGTCGCGGTCACCCTGGTCTGGTCGGCCGGTATCACCTGGGCGTTGCTGCGCCTGGTCGGCGTCTTCGTACCCTTACGGGTATCAAGGCAGCACGAGATTGAAGGGCTCGATATCACCCAGCACGGTGAGGCTCTTCAGTAATTCAATACCGTTATTGTATCTTATTACCTCTGCCGTGCATCACACATGGGCAGTCGCGACCCCTTGGTCCTCACTGCTCACACTTTAACCAGCCATGCTTAGTTTCTGGGCGCGGCGGAACAACGCACCCTCGCACTGCCCCTGTCAGCGGCAAAAACCCTCACATTCATAATTCGTTAGGCAATTCCCCCGATCTGGCACGGCATTTGATTCTAGGGGTCCCGGCTGGGCCGCGTTGTGAAGTCTCTCCGCGTGTGAACCTCAGTCGAGAACTAGCCCGGTCACGTCCAAGGCCGGGCCCAAGCGGGGATAGGACCCATGAAAATTGTTATGGCGATCATCAAGCCATTCAAGCTCGAAGAAGTCCGTGACGCCCTGACCGCCATTGGCGTTCACGGTCTCACGGTGACGGAAGTCAAGGGATACGGCCGGCAGAAAGGCCACACGGAAATCTATCGCGGCGCCGAATACGCGGTGAGCTTCCTGCCCAAGATCAAGATCGAGGTCGCGGTCGCATCCGATCAGGTCGACAAGACCATCGATGCGATCACCACGGCGGCCAAGACCGGACAAATCGGCGACGGCAAGATCTTCGTCATCAACCTCGACCATGCGGTTCGCATCCGCACCGGCGAGGCCGATGCCGCAGCCCTCTGATTTCGCGCTCACACTTACCAATCAGGAGTAATACAAAATGACGTTCAAGCGTCCCACCAGCGCGGGATTGGCGGCTCTCGCAATTCTAGCAGGGCTCTGCACTATCGCTGTCGTTGAACCTGCCCTTGCCCAGGCCGCGGCCGATGCCACGAAAGACGCAGCCCCCGCGGCGGCGCCTGCCGCAGCCGCTCCAGTGCCCAACAAGGGCGACACCGCCTGGATGCTCGTCGCCAGCGCACTCGTTCTGATGATGTCGATCCCGGGACTCGCGCTGTTTTATGGCGGTCTCGTTCGCACCAAGAACATGGCTTCCGTGCTGACCCAGGTGTTTGCGATCGTCTCGATGATCGGCGTGACCTGGACTCTGTACGGCTACTCGATGGCCTTCTCCGACGGCGGCAGCATGACGCCATGGGTCGGCGGCTTCACCAAGGCCTTCCTGCACGGCGTCGACGCCAACTCGACGGCAGCGACGTTCTCCAACGGAGTCGTCATTCCGGAACTCGCCTACTTCGTGTTCCAGATGACGTTCGCCATGATCACTCCCGCCCTGATCGTCGGCGCCTTCGCCGAGCGCATCAAGTTCTCGGCGGTGATGCTGTTCATCCTGCTGTGGTCGACCCTCATCTACTACCCGATCGCGCACTGGGTCTGGTACGTAGCCGCTCCCGATGATGTCGCCAATGCCGCCAAGGCGCTGGCTGCCGCCACCGATGCGGCGGCGAAGACCGCGGCTCAGGCCAAGCTCGACGAAGTCACCGGCGCTGTCGGCTGGCTTGCCGGCGCGGGCGCCCTCGATTTCGCGGGCGGCACGGTGGTGCACATCAATGCCGGTATCGCGGGCCTGGTCGGCGCGCTGATCATCGGCAAGCGCACCGGCTACGGCAAGGAGCTGATGGCTCCGCACTCGCTGACCATGACCATGATCGGCGCCTCGCTGCTCTGGGTCGGCTGGTTCGGCTTCAATGCGGGCTCGAACCTCGAGGCCACCGGCACCACCGCGCTCGCCTTCGTCAACACCATGGTCGCGACCGCGGGTGCGGCACTGTCCTGGATGATCTTCGAGTGGATCTTCAAGGGCAAGCCTTCGCTCCTCGGCATCTGCTCGGGCGCGGTCGCGGGTCTCGTCGCCGTCACGCCGGCCTCCGGCTTTGCCGGCCCGATCGGCGCGCTGGTGCTCGGCTTCGTGGTCTCGCCGGCCTGCCTGTTCTTCGTCTCCACCGTGAAGAACTCGTTCGGCTATGACGACGCGCTCGACGTGTTCGGCGTCCACTGCATCGGCGGCATCGTCGGCGCGCTCGGCACCGGCATCCTGGTCAACCCGGCGCTCGGTGGCGTCGGCATCACCGACTATACCAACATCACGGGCAACAATGCCGGCACCTACGATCTCGTCACCCAGATGATCGCACAGGGCAAGGCTGTGTTGGCCACGCTGGTGTGGTCGGGCGTCGGCTCCGCGATTCTCTACAAGGTCGTGGACGTGATCATCGGCCTGCGTCCCTCGGTCGAAGCCGAGCGCGAAGGCCTCGACATCACCGACCACGGTGAGCGCGCCTACAACATGTGATCCTCCCGGGCGCGGCTCTAGTTGGGGTCGCGCCCAGAACTACGGTTTGGGCACATACCCGGCAATGCCCCGACCGTTGAGGGGCTCCAGCGCAAGTTGGAGCCCCTTTCTTTTTTTGAATCGGGTTCGCCGGTCGCGCCGGATCAAATTTCGGACCGGGGCTGGCTGCAACAGGGCCACAACCGGAGTATCATAAGCGTCAGGCGCCTCCCGTGAGGGGGTGCACTCCTTGCCCTTTCCCGAACTCATTTTTCGAGGCCGGACGTGAAGAGCTACGGATTGGCTGCCGCGATCGGCTTTATTTTGGGCGTGATAGCGGTGTTTTGGGTTCGGCCCGACACCAACGCCGGGGCCGTCTTTATTGTGTTCATCGTGACGCTGATTTGTTTTGTGGTCGGAGCCGTGGCGAACTTCATTCTCGGTCTGTTCAGCAGAAAATAGTGCCCCGGTCGGTGGAGGTGCGTGATGTTGAAATCGGCAGCAGGATTGGCCTTTGCGGTCTTGCTCTTGCTCGGTGCTTTTTCAGAAAGTCATGCCCAATGCGATCCCCGCGATCGCGATTGCGCGAAAGCAGGCAAGGCGCCACTTCGTCACCACGACTTCGCGCGCCCAGGCGCGACCACGGGCGGCAGCCACGCGCCTTCAACCGCGCCGGGCGCCGAGTCGCGCGCGCCTGCGAGCTCGGGGCATGGTGGCTTCGGCGACACGGGAGCCGGAAATCCGGGCGGCGGGCACGGCGGCACCGGCAGTTCGATCCCTGCCGCACACTCGGGCGAAGCACCCGCAACCGCGGCAGGATCGGCCCGCGAAACTGCCCCATTGCAGCCTGTTCGCGCCTATTTGCGCGCGCGCGATATTCCGCCTTCCGGCGCGGGCGCCTACGGATTGGTGGTGCTGAACTCGAGGCCCACGCCGGCGAGCCGCGCCAAGTTGATGATGGTCTGCAGGTCTTTCGTGGCTTTTTTCCCACGCAGCCAGGACTCAAACGTGCCGGTCAAGGACCAGATGATAACCGTCTGGCCGCTTGATGATCCGGACTCGCAACAAGCCAGAACCGATGACTGCGATCACGTCCTCGACCACTACGACCTGGTTGCATCGGAGGACGCGATCAGGGACGCGCAAAAACAACGGGCTCGATTCGACGGCGAGGGACCGTATCTGGTTGGATGGTCGCCCTCCAAAGCTCGCGGGATTCCGGACGCACTGATCCTGGTCGTGGACATGTCCGCCGATAACACGCAAGCCGATATTGATAACAAGTTCCGGTTCTGGAAGAACAAGATCGTCGAGGACCCGTCACTGTGGCGAAACGGTTGGTCGGCTGAAGCGATACGAGTCGCGATCCATAACTTTGCGGATGAATATGGTCAGGCTATGCTCGACGCGATCAAGCTGATCGGCGGAGACAAATAGTCATCCGCAGAAGCGCCTGGCATTGCGTTGCAAGCAGATTTGGGAGGACGTCATGAAGCTGGAAGGCGGATGCTATTGCGGAGCGGTGCGCTATGTGGCGGAGGGCGAGCCGATGCTGAAGGCGCAATGCCACTGCCGCGAATGCCAGTACATCACCGGCGGTTCGCCGAACATGTTCGTGGCGATGCCGCCCGACGGTTTCAAATACACCAAGGGCGCGCCGAAGCAGTTTTCGCGCAAGGATCTGGAGAAGCCCGTCACGCGAGAGTTTTGTGCGGAGTGCGGCACGCATGTGGTGACGCGGCCGCAGCGGCCGATCGTGGTGATCAAAGTCGGCACGCTCGATGATCCCGCGGCGATCATGCCGCAGATCGCGATCTACACCGTCGACAAGCAGCCGTTCCACCACGTGCCCGAGGGCATGCCGGCGTTCGAGCGGCTACCGCAGCGGTAGATCAGGTAAAGGTTCGCAGCGCGAAGGAGCGCTGGTCTACCACGCCGGCTGCTGGCGCTCCGCACGCCAGAAGTAGCTCTCGAGCTGGGCCAGCGCGACCTGGTCCCATTCCTCGGCCCGGTCCAGAAGCGAAGCCTTCTGCACCGGCTTGAACGCCGCCGTCTGCCGGTACAGCGACGCGATCGCGCGGCACCGGCGCACGTTTTCCAACACGGCCATCCCACTCATTGTTGAGGCTCCCCTGCCTTGATGTTTGGGGCATGATCTTTTCGGAAAACCGCTTCACACTTTTCCGGATCATGCCCGTATTTCCTGGCAGGGTGCGACGGGACGATTTTGGCTTCGTTAGCGCGTGTGCTTAACGGTTTTGATGGTTGACCGGCGGTTGCCAACCGCACGGCTGAACATGGTCAACACACTATTCCGGCGCGATCAGTTCGACGTTGGGGAAATAGCTGCGATAGCGCCTGACATCGCGCGTCAACAAAGGCAATTGCTCCGCCTCGGCATGAGCACCGATGAAGAAATCGGACAAGACGCCGGTGCGACTGCCGCCCGCTGCGCGGTAACGGAGATAGGCCTTGCCCGCGAGAAACAGCGCGGAACGCGACATCGGCACAAGATCGACGCCAATATCTCGAAAGACGGTATCGACGACGTCGACCGACGGGTACCGGCTCGAGATTTCCGCATAGATCACGTCGTTGATCACGACTGGCCCGTTCAAGGCCGCGAGGTTGAGTTGCCTCAGCGACCATTGCCACCACTCCGGCGTTCGCGTGGCGACGTCGAGCAACACATTCGAGTCGACCAGCGTCATTCAGGATCGCCGCGAAGCAGTTTCATAAGCTCGTCCGTGGTCGGACCCGGACCGGCGGAACCAAGCAATTTCTCGAATCGGCTCGGCGGTCGCGTGCCATCGGCTCGTTCGATGATGATGTGGCCGTCGTGGGCAAGACGGAAATTGACCTCGCTGCGGGGCTCGATTCCGAGGTAATCCCGAATCCGCTTCGGAATCGTCACTTGCCCTTTGCTGGTGACCGTGTTTGCCATGGGAATCCTCCGAAGTATTACCTCTTCAGCATATGGTAATACCCAAGAGATTGTCGAGGCGCCTCGATGGTTAATCGCGTCTTAACCTCGCCGTATCTATGGTGGTTTGATCAATTTCGAGCCGGTCTCATGGGGCGACCGGCGACCCCCAAGTGCTGGCGTCCAGATTGATGGCTATGACCGCTTCATCCCGCGCGCCTCTGGGCGCCGCCAGCAACGAAAGCGAACGCTCGCCCTTTGCCCGGACTACCGAGCTGCTGGCGCCCTATAAACCGGGTAAACCGTTGATAACGCTGTCATTGGGTGAGCCGCAGCACCCGGTCCCCGGCTTTGTCGGCCCGGTGCTCGCCCAGCACATCGCCGATTTCGGCCGTTATCCCCTCGCCCGCGGCATCGAGCCGTTCCGCAAAGCGGCGGCCGGCTGGCTCTCGACCCGCTTCAAGCTGCCGCGCGCGGTCGATCCCGAGAGCGAGATGCTGGTCTTGAACGGCAGCCGCGAGGGCCTGTTCTTCGCGGCGCTGACGGCCGCAAGTTATGTCGGCGACCGCAAGGGCCGCCCCGCGATCCTGATGCCGAATCCGTTTTACCCGGCCTATGGCGCGGGCGCGCGCGCGGCCAATTGCGAGCCAATCTATCTGCCGACCACGGTCGCCAACGGCTTTCTTCCCGATCTCGATGCGCTCGACGACGCGACCCTGGCGCGCACGGTCGCGATCTACATCGCCTCGCCCGCCAATCCGCAGGGCTCGGTCGCATCGCCCGATTACTTCACGCGCCTGAAGAAGCTTTCCGATCGCTTCGGCTTCATGATCCTCAGCGACGAATGCTACTCGGAGATTTACACGCGAGAAGCGCCGGGCAGCATGCTGGAATGCGCCGGTCCCGATTTCACCCGCGTGGTCGCGTTTCAGTCGCTGTCGAAGCGCTCCAACCTGCCGGGCATGCGTGTCGGCTTCGCCGCCGGCGACAAGAAGTTTCTGGCCGCCTTTCACGAGCTGCGCAACGTCGCCGCACCCCAGGTGCCGGTGCCGCTGCAGCAGGTCGCGACCGCCGCCTATGGCGACGAGGCGCATGTCGAAGAGAACCGCAAGCTCTATCGAATCAAGTTCGATCTCGCCGACCAGATCCTCGGTAATCGCTACGGCTACAAGCGCCCGGCCGGCGGCTTCTGCGTCTGGCTTGATGTTTCCGGGCATGGCGGCGACGAAGCGGCGGCGGTGAAGCTTTATCGCGACGCCGGCGTGCGCGTGATTCCCGGCAGCTATCTGGCGCGGCAGCAACCGGACGGCACCAATCCAGGCGCAGGCTACATCCGCCTTGCGCTGGTTTCCGACAGTCAATCGACCGGCGAGGCGCTGCATCGCCTGGTCGAGGTTTTGGGTTAATCGCGAGGGCACATGCCGTCGATCGAACGCGTCATTCCCCTGGTCGGCTATCTGCCGGCGTCGATCCGCGACGCGCTGGTGCGGCGCTTGCGTGAATTGATGGGGCTTGGGCTGATCATCTTCGCGGGGCTCGCTGCGGCGGCGCTGACGACATGGTCGGTGCATGATCCGAGCCTGAGCCACGCGACCTCGCGCGCGATCCGCAACATCATGGGCTATGGCGGCGCGATCGGCGCCGACATGCTGATGCAGATCCTCGGCCTCGGCGCCATCATGGTGATCCTGCCGATCGCGGTGTGGGGCTGGCGCATGATGACCCACCGTCATTTCGATCGCGAGGCGCTCCGGCTCGGCGCCTGGGTGCTGTGCATGGTGCTGGCTGCGGGCTTTGCCGGCTGCTGGCCGCACACGGGCGCATGGCCGCTGCCGACCGGGCTTGGCGGCGTCGTCGGCGATGCGCTGCTGCGCGCGCCCGCAGTCGTGTTCGGCCCGCCGGGTCTCGTGTATCGGCTGGTGCTCGGCACCCTCCTGTTCGCGGCGATGATCGCGACCTTCCTGATTGCCTGCGGCCTCGGCGCAAAACCGCGTGAGGAAGAAGAGCTGACCCCGATCGAAGACGACGACGCGCCGTTCGTCGAGGAAGACGAAGAACGCGGCTCGATCTCGCTCGGCTTCCTGTTCCACGCGCTGATGAGTGCCAAAGCGCGCCTGGTCTGGCTGCTCGGCACCGCCTATCGTTCGCTGGTGTCGTCGAGCCCGGCGCCGCGCGCGATTTCATTCGCTCGCCAGGAACCCAATCTCGGCAGCCGCGCCGCGCCGTCGATCGCGCCGGAGGGCGACGGCGATTTCGAGGACGAGGAGGAGGACGACGCACCGGTCACACGCGCTCCGCGCAAGAAGGCCGCTCCGCGCGCGCCGTCGCGAAAATCCTCCGACAAGTGGGATTTCCCGGCGCTGTCGATGCTGGCGGCGGCGAAGGCGTCCGACCGCCAGCCGCTGAGCAAGGCCGAGCTGGAAGCCAATTCGCGCCGGCTCGAAGGCGTGCTCGGCGATTTCGGCGTGCGCGGCGAGATCGTCAAGTCCAACCCCGGACCCGTGGTCACGCTGTACGAACTCGAGCCCGCGCCCGGCATCAAGTCCTCGCGCGTCATCGGGCTTTCAGACGACATCGCGCGTTCGATGAGCGCGCTCTCGGCGCGCGTCGCCGTCGTGCCCGGCCGCAACGCCATCGGCATCGAATTGCCGAACGCGCATCGCGAGAAGGTCTACTTGCGCGAACTGCTCACCGCAAAGGAATCGGGTGAATCGGTTGCGAAACTGCCGCTCTGTCTCGGCAAGACCATCGGCGGCGACCCGGTGATCATCGATCTGGCGCGCACGCCGCACATGCTGATCGCCGGCACCACCGGCTCCGGCAAATCGGTCGCGATCAACACCATGATCCTGAGCCTGGTGTACCGGTTGCGGCCGGATCAGTGCCGGCTGATCATGGTCGATCCGAAGATGCTCGAACTCTCGGTTTATGACGGCATTCCGCATCTGCTGACGCCTGTCGTCACCGACCCGAAGAAAGCCGTGGTCGCGCTGAAATGGGCCGTGCGCGAGATGGAAGAGCGCTACAAGCGCATGTCCAAGCTCGGCGTGCGCAACATCGACGGCTACAACGCGCGGCTCGTCGAAGCCAAGGCCAAGGGCGAAGAGCTGACGCGCACGGTGCATACCGGATTCGACAAGGAGACCGGGAAGGCGATCTACGAGGAAGAGAAGCTCGATCTCGAGCCGCTGCCCTACATCGTCATCATCGTCGACGAAATGGCCGACCTGATGATGGTCGCCGGCAAGGACATCGAAGGCGCGGTGCAGCGCCTCGCGCAGATGGCGCGCGCCGCCGGCCTGCATGTGATCCTCGCCACCCAGCGTCCCTCGGTCGACGTCATCACCGGCACCATCAAGGCGAACTTCCCGACCCGCATCGCTTTCCAGGTCACCTCCAAGATCGACAGCCGCACCATTTTGGGAGAAATGGGCGCCGAGCAGCTGCTCGGCCAGGGCGACATGCTGTACATGGCGGGCGGCGGACGCATCAGCCGCGTGCACGGACCGTTCGCCTCGGATGAAGAAGTCGAGAAGGTCGTGCGTCATCTCAAGACGCAGGGCTCGCCGGAATATCTCGAAGCGGTCACCGCGGAAGAGCCGACCGACGAGGACGGCGCGGTGTTCGACGCGACGGGCATGGGCGCTGACGGCGGCGGCGACCTGTTCTCGCAGGCGGTTGCCATCGTCAAACGCGACCGCAAGGCCTCGACCAGCTACATCCAGCGCCGCCTGCAGATCGGCTACAACCGCGCCGCCTCGCTGATGGAGCGGATGGAACTGGAAGGCATCGTGGGCCAGGCGAATCACGCCGGAAAGCGCGAGATTCTGGTCGAGGAGGAAGAAGGCTTCTGACGCAAGGAAATTCGGCGCGCGGCGATGGCGCCGCGGCAAGCACATTTCACGGAAAAACGATACCGCGCCGCTTCCAAAGCGCGGTAAAAGGACTGAAACCTGACCAGGACTGCGCGTTGAAAATCAATCGAAATTCCCGACTCAGCGACCTCTCGCAACGATGCATGATCGCGGGCGCGCTGGCGCTGCTGATCGCCGCGCCCGCGTTCGGCACATCGTCGTCCTTTGCGCAGAGCGTTCCGATTCCAAAGCCGGCGCCGAAGGCCCGCGGCAGCGTACAGATGAGCGCATCCGACCAGAAGGGACCGGCGACGACCGGCGCGACGCCGACGGCTGCGCCCGATCCGGTGATTCCCGATCCGCATCGCAATGTGCCGGCCAGCATCTTTGCGAGCTTCGACGCCAACCAGAAGGCGCAGGCCGCCAAGGTTTCCAGCTATCTCTCCTCGCTGAGCACGCTGGTCGGCAATTTCGTGCAGGTCGGCCCCGACGGCACCAAGACCAAGGGCGACTTCTATATCCAGAAGCCCGGCAAGGTGCGCTTCGAATACGATCCGCCGAATCCGATCGACATCATCGCCGACGGCTCGTCGGTGGTGGTGCGCGACCGCAAGCTGGCGACGCAGGACATCTATCCGCTGTCGCAGACGCCGCTGCGCTTCCTGCTGTCGGACCGCATCGACCTGATGAAGGACACCAATGTCGTCGGCGTCACCGCGGACGACATGTTCATCTCCGTCACCATCGAGGAGAAGCAGGCGCTGATCGGCACCAGCCGCTTGATGCTGATGCTGGGCGCCAAGGACGGTCAGCTCAAGCAATGGACCGTGACAGATCCGCAAGGATACGACACCACGGTCGCGGTCTATAATCTCGACCAGGGCAAGAAGGTCGATCCCGGCATGTTCAAGATCGACTTCACCAATTACGCGCTGCCGCCGGGCTAGCGCATGATCCGGATAAAGCCTGCCCCGCCCTTGATGCGGGGCGTGCAGCGGTTTTCCGATAAGATCATGCGCAAACGATAAAGCTACCATCGTTGTGGACAAACGTGCGGACACGCCCGCGAACCGTGATATGACGCGGTTCCCATGCGGTTTTCCCTGACAACCTGGAACATCAATTCGGTGCGGCTGCGCATCGATCTCGTCGCGAAATTCCTGAAAGCGCACCGGCCGGACGTGCTGTGCCTGCAGGAAACCAAATGCATCGACGACGCGTTCCCGCGAAAGCGCTTCAAGCGGCTCGGCTATGAGCACATCGCGCTAAACGGCCAGAAGGGCTATCACGGCGTTGCCGTGATCTCCCGGCTGCCGTTCGAGGCGACCGACATCCGCACCTTCTGCGCCATCGTCGATTCCCGTCACATCTCGGTCTCCTTCGGCGAAAAAGCGCAGCTCGCAAAACCGCTGGTGCTGCATAATTTCTATGTGCCGGCCGGCGGCGACATTCCCGATCCCTCGCTCAATCCGAAATTCGATCACAAGCTGAAATTCCTCGACGAGATGAAAGCCTGCGAGCCGCTGCATCCCCGTGGGCCGGATCGTCACATCCTGGTCGGCGACCTCAACGTCGCGCCGCATGAGAACGACGTGTGGTCGCACAAGCAGCTTCTGAAAGTGGTCTCGCACACGCCGGTCGAGGTCGAGAAGCTGCAGGCCGCGCTTGCCGCCGGCGAATGGCACGACGTCGCGCGCGAGCGGATTCCGCTATCCGAGAAGGTCTACACCTGGTGGAGCTACCGCGCCGCGGACTGGACCGTGGGCGACCGCGGCCGCCGGCTCGATCACATCTGGGTCTCGCGCGCGCTCAAGGACACGGTGAGCGATTTCCGGATTTTGCGCGATGCGCGCGGCTGGACGCGGCCGTCCGACCATGTGCCGGTCACGGTGACGCTGGAGGTTTAGACCTCCGCTGTCGTCCCGGCCAAGCGAGCTCTTGCGAGCGCAGAGCCGGGACCGATACCGCGGAATCTCTCAATTGCGCGAGCCGGCTGTCGCGCCTTCTTCGCAAAACCAAATCCTGTGGTTATGCGTCCCCGCTCCCCGCGCGCAATCCCGCGCTAGGCGGGGACGACATCAAGTGCTCAGCTTCGCGCCGGCCATCAGGATGTCACTGGCGAGCTGGCTGGTGCGGGCGGCGAACTCGTCGCGCAGGCGGCGCGCCGCGGCCGGATCGCTTTCCAGCACGCGCTGGAACAGGCTGCGCGCGATGCGGACCACCGTGGAATTTTCCATGGCAGTCGCGTTCGACGGCCGCCGCATCGCCACCACAAGCGCAAGCTCGCCGATCAGCATGCCCGGCCCGGCGGTGGCCTGCGCGCCGGCGCCGTCATCGATGCGAAAGGCGCCGCGCTGCACGATAAAGCCGGCATCGGCTTCCTCGCCCAGCCGGAACAGATGCTCGCCGGCATAGATCGTGCGCTGCTCTGAGCCGATCGCGAGCATGCGCAGCGAGTCCCGTCCCAACAATCTCAGCGTCGGGACGCGCTCCAGCAGGGCAACATCATCATCGATCGACATGGGGTGACTGGGACGGCCTAATTAACGATTCGGCATCCCAAATCGTATCACGGCACCAGCTTGTAGCCACCGGCTTCGGTGACCAGGATCTCGGGATTGGCGGCATCCTTTTCGATCTTTTGCCGAAGACGGTAAATGTGGGTTTCCAGCGTGTGCGTGGTGACGCCGGAATTATAGCCCCACACTTCCTGCAGCAGCGTCTCGCGCGACACCGGCAATTGCCCGGCGCGATAGAGGAAGCGCAGGATCGCGGTCTCCTTCTCGGTCAGCCGCACCTTCTTGGCGTTGGCGCCGGTCAGCATCTTGGAGCCGGGGCGGAAGCTGTAGGGACCGACCGAGAACACCGCGTCTTCGCTGGCCTCGTGCTGCCGCAGCTGCGCGCGAATCCGCGCCAGCAGCACGGCAAAACGAAACGGCTTTGCGACATAGTCGTTGGCGCCGGATTCGAGACCGAGGATGGTGTCGGAATCGGTGTCGTGGCCGGTCAGCATGATGATCGGCGCCTTGAAGCCGCCCTTGCGCAACGAGCGCACCACTTCGCGGCCATCGGTGTCGGGCAGGCCGACATCCATCAGCACCAGGTCGGGCGAATTGGCCTTGGCGGCGCTGGCGCCCTTGGCGCCGGTGTCGACGGCGGACGCCTCGAACTCGTCATGCAGCGAGAGCTGCTCCACCAGCGTGTCCCGCAGATCGGTATCGTCATCCACGATGAGGATCTTGCGAGCATTGGCCATGGGGTCATCCTGGTGGTGGCGATGCAGGCCCAGGAGAGGCGCCGCGCATCGGCAGTTGGTAGAACGCAGACTGGTGTATTTTCGTCTTGAAGTAGGGAACCGTTACCGATTCACAAGGTGATCGGCACCTTACTCCACCTCTTCCGGGCATTTCGATGAATGTCCTGTAATGAACCTCCAATTGAGGACAGACAAGGACCGTCTGATCGCGCATGAAAAGGCAAGCTTTGTCAAAGAGTTGCGAGAGTGGCGCACGCAACCGGCCGCTGTCCATGATCAGGATTCGCGCCAATGGCGGAAATTCCCGGAAAGCCTGGCTGACCGGGCCCGCCTTGACCTTTGCTGTGGCGCTTGGCCGCGGCGGCATCCGCCCCAACAAGCACGAGGGCGACGGCAGCACCCCACGCGGCATCTTTCATCCCCGGAAACTGTGGTGGCGCGCCGACCGCTTTCCGCGGCCGCGCAGTTTTCTCGCCGCCCGCGCCATCAGCGCCGCCGATGCCTGGTGCGAGGATCCGAATGACCGGCACTACAACAAGCCGATCCGCGTCGCGCGCGACCACAAGGGTGATCGGCTGACGCGCAAGGATCATCTCTACGATTTCATTGTCGAGATCGATCACAACACGCGCCCGCGAATCGCCGGCCGCGGCAGCGCGGTGTTCCTGCATCTGGCGCGCGACAATTTCGGTCCGACGGCGGGCTGTGTCGCGATGACGAAGTCTGCGATGCTGCATCTGTTGCGGCGGCTCGGGCCACGGACGAGAATTATCATCGGGTAGGGCATGATCCCGGAAAAGCCTGCCCCGCACTTGATGCGGGGTGTGAAGCGGTTTTCCGCAAGGATCATGCCCAAAAATAAGAACGAACATGTTGGACAAGGGTCAGATCGAGGCGGCCTCGCGCACCATCAGCGGCCATTGGCGCGCGGGCACCAAGCTTGCGGCGCTCGAGGCGTCGCAGCGCCCGCAAACGCGTAAGGAGGGCTATGCAATCCAGGCCGAGCTCGAGAACAGCGGCAAGTTATTTGGCTGGAAGATCGCGGCGACCAGCGAGGCCGGGCAGAAGCACATCAATGTCGCAGGCCCCATGGCCGGACGCATCCTCGCCGACACCGTCATTGCCGACGGCGGCACTGCCTCGATGCACGGCAACGAGATGCGCGTGGCCGAGCCGGAATTCTGCTTTCGCATGGCGCGCGACCTGCCGTCGCGGCCGACGCCCTATTCGGTGGCGGAGGTGCTGGATGCGGTTGGCACCTTGCACCCGGCGATCGAGATTCCCGACTCCCGCTTTGCCGATTTCGTCAGCGCCGGCGAGGCGCAGCTGATCGCCGACAACGCCTGTGCGCATCTGTTCGTGCTGGGCGCGGCGACGGGTGCCGACTGGCGCAAGCGCGATCTCATCGAGGAGAAGCCTGTGATCACGATGCGCGGGCAAAAATTCATCGGTCATGGCAAGAACGTGCTCGGCGATCCCCGCGCAGCACTGGCCTGGCTCGCCAACGAATTGCGCGAGCTCGGCATTACGCTGAAGGCTCGCGCGGTGGTGACCACAGGCACCTGTCATCCGCCGCTGCCGATCCAGTCGGGCGACCGGATGGAGGCGGACTTCGGTGTGCTGGGGAGAGTGAGCGTGGGGTTTGGGTAGGACCTCGTCATTCCGGGGCATCGCGAAGCGATGAGCCCGGAATCCATAACCACAGGCCTTGGTTGGGCGAAGACAGGCCCGATAACGATCTCGCGCCATCGGAAGATCACGCGGTATGGATTCCGGGCTCGCGCCAAGTGGCGCGTCCCGGAATGACGAGTGAGAGAGTTGTCGCTCGCTTGGCCGGGACGGTTAGGTGCGATGCCCGAAAATCGCGGAGCCGACCCGCACATGCGTGGCCCCCATCGCGATCGCGACCATAAAATCGGCGCTCATGCCCATCGAGAGATTCTTCAAGCCGTTGCGCGCGGCGATCTTCGCCGTCAGCGCAAAATGCGGCGCCGGCGGCTCGTCGACCGGCGGGATGCACATCAAGCCGGAAATCGCCAGTCCATATGTCTCGCGGCAGGCCGCGATGAAGGCGTCAGCGTCAGCAGGCGCGATGCCGGCCTTCTGCGGCTCCTCGCCGGTGTTGATCTGCACGAACAGCTCAGGGCGCCTGTCCTGGGATTCGATTTCCTTGGCTAACGCTTGGCAAATGCTCGGACGGTCGACCGAATGGATGGCGTCGAACAGCGCCACCGCCTCCTTTGCCTTGTTGGACTGCAGCGGCCCGATCAGGTGCAGTGTCAGCCCCGGGTAAGCCTGCATTAACGCTGGCCACTTGCCTTTGGCTTCCTGAACGCGGTTTTCGCCGAATACGGTCTGTCCGCTTTCGATCACCGGCGTAATCGCGCCTGCATCGAAAGTCTTGGACACCGCGATCAATGTCACCGACGCAGGGTCGCGGTTGGCGTCGCGGCAGGCGCGCGAAATCTCCTGTTCCACCGCCGCGAGCGCGTTTGGTGAATGCGAGGTTACAGCGCCCGGTTTCGGCATCGTCATGAGTTCGATTTCCCGTAGTTCGACGGTGGTAGTTCTAATTTTACCGAGTTCGGGAAACGCGTCTTCAACCATTCCCGCTACCTTGCCTCGGGGGTAGGGGTACAAGATGTCTTCCGTCAGTCTCAATCGCAAGAGGGTCAAGCTCAAGCAGCTTCTCGGCATACGCGCGCGGCTGGCGCTGCTCGCCGTGATCCTGGTGGCGCCCTTGATGCTGGAGCGCGCCCGCTCGCTGGAAGACAACCGCGCCCGCCTGCTCGCACAGGCGAGCCAGGACTTTGCCAATCTCGCCCGCCACAGCGCCGACACCCAGCGCGAAGTGATCTCCTCGGTCCAGACCGTGCTGAAATCCGCCGCCTATATCCGCGCCTCCGCCGGCGGCTTGATGCGCACCTGCGATATCCTGCGCGCCAGCGTGCCGGCCAACATGCCCTGGATCCGCAATATCCTGCTGGTCGGCGGCGACGGCCGCGTGCAGTGCTCGACCGGCAACAGCTATGTCGGCATCTATCTCGGCGACCGGCCCTATATGAAGAAGGCGCTGGCGACGCGCGACTTCGTGGTCAGCGACTTCCTGCTCGCGCGGGGCGGCAACAATCCCGTGGTGATGGCCGCCTATCCGGTCTCGGCGATCAATCCGGATTCGGATGCCGTGATGCTCGCCAGCATGAGTCTCGACTGGATGTCGAAACTGATGGGCAATCTCGGCGGCCGCCCCGGCATTTCAGCGGTGCTGATCGACAGCAGCGGCACCGTGCTCGCCACCCCGCCGGACCAGAAGAGCCAGATCGGCAAGTCCATCGACGATATCCCGCTGCTGTCGGCGATGGCCGATCGCGCGCTCAATTCGGACAAGGACGAGGGCTCGCTGAGTTTCGGCGCCGTCGACGGTTCCAGGCGCACGGTCAGCTTTGCCCGGATTGCCGACACCGGCACGCGCCTGCTCGTCAGCATCGACGAGGACAAGATCACAGCGGCTATCAAGAACGAGATCCGCACCGCCTATCTGCAGCTCGCCTTCGTCTGTCTCTTTGTCCTGCTCGGCGCGCTGATCGCCGCCGAAAAGCTGATCATCAAGCCGATCGAGATGCTCGCCGACATGGCCACCCGATTCGGTCAGGGCGACCGGTCGGCGCGCGCGGCGCGGACCCGCCTGCCATCCGAGTTCGTTCCGCTGGCGCGCGCCTTCAATGCGATGGCGGCGCAGCTGGCGCAGCGCGAACGCGAGCTGGTCGCCACCAACGACCGTCTCACCGTGATCGCCTCGATCGACATGCTCTCGGGCCTTGCCAACCGCCGCGGCTTCCAGAGCCGGCTCGATTTCGAATGGTTGAAGGCGCAGCAATATGACTGCGACGTGTCGCTCCTGATGATCGACGTCGATCACTTCAAGCACTACAACGACACCTACGGCCATCCCGAGGGCGACGCCTGCCTGACTCGGCTCGGCGAGACGCTGTCCGGCATCGCCGCCGACACCATCGGTTTTGCCGGCCGCTATGGCGGCGAGGAATTCTGCCTGCTGCTGCCCAATGTCGACGTCGATCGCGCCAAGGAGATCGGCGAGCAGGTACGCGCGGCCGTGCAGGCACTCGCCATGCCGCACCGGACCTCGAGCCACAAGCTGGTCACCGTCAGCGTCGGCGTGGCCTGCACGCGCCCGAACGACACGCAGCGCCCGGGCGATCTGATCGAGGCGGCGGATGCCGCGCTCTATGCCGCCAAGCACCGCGGCCGCAACACCGTGGTCGAGCACGGCTTTGTGCGCATCAACGACTTGGTCGGCGGCGTGGCGATGGCGAGTTGATCGGCCCCCGGCCCCTCATTCCTGGAAATCGATCCCGCGCAGGATGATCCCCGACGGAGTTCCTTCGAACTCCATGGCCAGGAATTTCCTGGCCGCGCGCTCTTCAATCCGGTCGCGCAGCCGCTCGAACTGGGCCTCGCGTTCGTTCGGCCTGGACCGCGCCAGGCCCTCCAGATCGTCCATGGCGGAGGTCGAGACGGCGCAGGGGATTTCCCGTTGGCCATCCAGCATCGAGAATTGCACGACCATCCTGTCGAACTCGTAGCCGATGAGGCGTCCGCGTGTGAGCGTCACTTGGGTTACTCCTTCGACGGCGCCGGCATCATTTGTCCGATCGCCGATATGCGCGCGCCGGGTTCGGTCAACCCTCGCGGCCGAGGCGCGCAAAGTCTTCCAGTATGGCCGCGACGAGATCGCGATGATGACTGTCCTCAGCGGACAATCCCGCGGCATAGAGATTGAGGACGTAACGCGCCTTGGCGGCGGCCTCCGGCCAGGAGGTGGACCGCACCGTCAGAAGCTGGCTTTCGAAAACGGCCTGCCGGTCCCGCAGGGTTCTCGCGTTATTCTCGACGTCCGCCAGCGCGCGACGAAGGTCGGTCGCCTTCTGCGCGGCCATGCCACGGTGCTTGTCGAGATCGAGGGGGGGTTCATCGGTCATCTTGGCGCACTCGCATCGATCCGCTGCGCATCCGCCAGGTCCACCGATCCGATCGATATCATCTCGATCGCCATGCCGGTCTCCGCGCGAACCTCGATCATGGTCGCAACACGCCGGAACGCGGCAAACGAAAGCCCTTCGATCATCTCTTCATCCGTGATCACCTCGTAGGATCCTGCGGGTAGAAGGCGATCGACGCCTCTGATCCGGAACGGATGTCTGAAGGTGACAGTCTCCCGTCGCGAGCGGAGCGTCATGACTGCCTTTCGCAGGCGGCGTTTGGCCGCTGCATTGGAAGCATGCGCCTTTTTGGCCGGATTAGCCATCTTTTCCTCGCCCGCGACGCCATCGCGTGGGGAACCAGTGCCGCCGATCTGAAGTCCCTGACTCACCCGCTGCAAATCGCGTTTCAGGGACTTCAGATCGAAAGCGGCACTGGAATCATGGATTTGCTAGTGCCCATAACTTTCCGAAGTCCGCGAAAAGGTGTTGCGGCGATGGTGCGCGGACTTCGGAAAGTGGGCACTAGCGCGTTAGCACTCGCTATCGGCGAACGATGAGCCTAGGGTGGCTGATCACCGCGCTTTTCACGGCTTCCATCGGTGACTGAGAGTCACCAACGCTCCCGCCGCATGGACAGGAGCACGCGTTGACTCGTAATCGCCTGAATGACTGGATCGTGCCGCCGGTGATCGTGCCGCTGCTGCTTTTGCTGTTCCTCGCTGCGGTGGTCCTCTGGCGTGGTTAGCGCGACGCGGTTGCAGTTCCTGGTCAGCGGAAACAATCAACTGTCCCGCCTCAATATCGGGCGTGCGACGGCGGCAGAAGCCGTGAGGGAAGCAAGAGAGCTGGTCGGGCGAGGTTACAAGGACGTGCGGATTTGCACGCCGCGCGGCCAGATCGTGCTGCCTGACGAATTCGATCAGCTCGACGGATAGTGCCGCGCCGAAAGCCGACGGCGGCACCACCTGCAAGGCCCGCATGAACTCCAAACCCATGAAGACGGCCTATGAGCTCGGCGACATGATCGTCGAAGGCGCGATGACCCGCCACGGCCGATGGCCCGCGGGCATGACGCTGTTCGTTTTTGACGATGCCTATGGATGGGCCGCGAGCATCAGCCGCGCCGGTTCGGAAGCCGACGACGCCTATCGCAATTGCACGCTCGATCTGATCGCGGACCTCGCGACCAAATTCGACCTGAAGGCGCCGCGCCTGTCGGGCCGGGGTTTTTGATTTCGGGGGTCGTGCTCGGCGTTCAAAGACGCCTGTCACGCTTCGGGGACGGAGAGCACGGGTTCGGGCGGATCACCGATGTGGCCGGCGGAATCGCGATGGCGGTTGAGAAGTGACAAAACCGTATTCGGACTTCACCTAATGAGGCACGCTTGGCGTGAGGACGAACGTGAGAACGGCTAAGTTATCCGGAGCTTCAACGAGCCGGGCGTAGACCCCATCGGCCTAGCTCCCTAAACCGGTATCATCCACTGCCTTGATGCAGCCTCCAGGCTCGCCCAGTTTTCGAAGTAGACTTGCAGCCATCCCATTTTGTATTGGGGCAAGGGTTCGTAATCCGGCATGAAGCGGCGAAACGTACTGTCGTTGCGCTGCTGCCCCCTCTTTCCGGGAGTACGCAGCCAGTCCTGATGAATTTCCTGGAGGGATTTGGCGACAATGCTGCCCGGCACGACCCACGTTTTAGGTTGGTCGGCGAGCGATTTTCCAAAATCGACGAAGCAATAAAATAAATTCGGTGACGTGAGCTCTTCATGCTTCTGGCCCATATGCCATCCGCCGTCAAACCCGATGTCGCGCCGTACCTTCACTTGGACGGCGCACAAGCGATCGCCGAGCTTATCGGTCACGACAATATCCGCATTCGGCACCCCGGTGGGCGCCAACGCCGCGATCATATTCCTCCGCAGGAGCTGAGACATTACAAAGTGCTCGCCAGCAGCTCCCAATATCGTGCTATTCGGACCGTGCTTTTCCTTGGCCATGGCTTTCCCCCTATATCGGACGAATAGGACGCTAGCCCAAAGCGGCAGCCTGCGAGCAGCGTCGGTTGCATTTGGCCCGTTGTGCGTGTGTATTAACGCAGGGGGAAGCAAAATGGCAAAGAAGCTATCTGCAGCAGCTCGCAGAGTTCGCGAGCTTGCCGAGGCTGCAAACCGGAGCTCGCCTACCGGGCGAGACTTGATGACCGAGGCCGAGTTACGGGATCGCGTCGTCGCAATATTGAGAGCCGCAAAGTGGCGCGTCGAAGAGCGTTCGCCTAATCGGCGTAGGGACCCGGGAGAGCTTGTCGCCGTTCGCAACGACATGGGACGCGAGCGCCGGTACCTGATCGATTGCGTGGCGGAGATCAATCCGCCCAAGATCCGCAACCACTATGACAAGTACCGTCACTACGTCCGGTCGAGAAAGGAACCGTACTCCGAGTTTGACGAGTATTGGCTTGTGGGGCCGTACTATGTCGGCGAGCCAATGCGGAAGAATCCAGGCAATGACCGCCATTTCCGCACGCTTGATTACGTGGAATTGCGCACGTTGTTTGCTACGCCGAAACCAAGGAAAGGGAAGGCCAGGACGAAAATTGGGAAGGCCATCGAGGCGAACGAAAAAGAAATCGTGCTCGCTATTGCGGCTTTGGAACTTCAGATCGAGGACAAACTTGCGAAGCTGCGGGACGAGCGGCCGAATGACCCGGAAGCAATCAATAAGGTTCAGGCCACGATCTCTGAATTTGAGAGGATGAACGCCGACCTGGAGCGCATCAAAGCCGCCGTCCAACAGTTCAAAAAGAACGAGGTGAAGGAAAGGGACGTCGTGCAGAGCATCACCCCGTTCAAAGAATCGCTCGGCAAGTGATGGCACAAGAGCCAGGACGCCATTTACTCCAGCGCATCCAATAGCGCGCTCTTTATCGGCGCGACCGGCTTACTCCACGCTGTCGGTGCTGATAATGGAGCTGCGCTAGCGATCGTCGGCTCGCTGATTGGCGGGGAGACCGTGGTGAAAGCGCTGAAATCGTTACCGCGATCACTCTTTAGGAAGGAGCACTAGCTTCCTTTTCTTGTCGGCCTCGATCTTGTTTTCGGTCGCGATCACAATGAGGCTTCCGCAGTGACAGAGAGCACTCGTCACCATCTGTGTATCATTCATTTCCCGAATACTTTTCTTTTGGACTTCACTGTCGGTAACGGCGAGATAGGCGTTACGTACCGCGTCAATCGCAACTTTGAGCTTTTCGTTATCCAGTGAGTGTGCAAGTTCGTTTCGAACGTAGCTACAGAGCGTCAAAAGGTCCCAATTTGCTTTGCCGACCTCTGGAGGATCAAGTCGCTCGCCTTCTTCAATCTTCGCCGACGTAAAGAAGAAGCGCTTTGGGTCTTTCCCGTGCGCTTCCAGGAACGCAATCATAAACCGCTCGACGATGATCTGATTCTTCAAAACCATTAGGATCATGTTGTCGATGCGTTCAAGGTCCTCCTTGAATTTCTTGTGAGCTGCCTCAAAGTCCATGCTCGCCCCTGCCGGTTGTGGCAGGGGGACAATAGCACGTTTTGGGCAATCGCCTTACCTACGGCTCCTCGCAATGACGACTGTGAGTGTTGCCGCCACGACACGACGGGCAAAACACTTCGGCCTTTCAGAAGTTGCTCATCGTGTCCAGCCCTCCCCGCAAAAATAAACTTCTTTCCGAAAATCGCAACACAGGCGCATAACAGTGCCATCCCGCGCCCGCTACCGAGGGCGTATCGCGATCGTCACGACACGTGGTGCGGCTGTGGTGGACGCGTAGGCGCACAGACGATGTGCGCTGACGCGTACGGTCAAGTCGCGTGGTCGTGATCCCCCGATGCTGGGATCAAGCGAATGGAGATGATTCATTCGTGACGGAGGCTAACAAGCCCGGTACTCCGGCGAGAGCGCGAAGTAAGCCGTAAAGCCATTGCGCAGGGAATGCCGGTCGTGTCGGTAACTGTACTGACTTGTGGGCATTTTCTTTTTCAGCCCACAAGGCTTGCGGGTGCGGCCAGCGCCCGGCATTCCCTGCACCCTCTGTTTTCGAGGGTGACGTTGGCATGGCCCGGACGATCTGCGCCGCGGGGATGAGGACGTTTGTCCCCTCGTCATTCCGGGGCGCGCCGGCAGGCGCGGGTCCGGAATCCATCGGGCCGCAGGAATGCTGGGAGGAATGGATTCCGGGTTCGCTCGTTTCACTCGCGCCCCGGAATGACGACGGAAGGATCGAGGACGACATCGCGGCGGGAATGACGAGCCGGGATGCCCCCAAACCGTTGACCCCGCAGGCCGTTTTATGGCCTAGTCCGCCGTCCCCGAAAACCGGCGCGAATCCCGAAAAGCCCAACGATTCCATGACCTCCGAACGTTACAACGCCCGTGAATCCGAGCCGCACTGGCAGGCCACCTGGGATGAAAAGTCGATCTTTTCTTCCAAAAACAACGATCCGCGGCCGAAATACTACGTGCTCGAGATGTTCCCTTACCCGTCCGGGCGCATCCATATCGGCCATGTCCGCAACTACACGCTCGGCGACGTGCTGGCGCGCTACATGCGCGCGCGCGGCTACAACGTGCTGCATCCGATGGGCTGGGACGCGTTCGGCCTGCCGGCGGAGAACGCCGCGATCGAGCGCAAGGTCGCACCGAAGGCCTGGACCTACGACAACATCGCGGCGATGAAGAAGCAGCTCCGGTCGATCGGGCTGTCGCTCGACTGGTCACGCGAGTTCGCGACCTGCGATCCCTCCTATTACAAGCATCAGCAGAAGATGTTCCTCGACTTCCTGCGTGAGGGCCTGGCCGAACGCGAGAAGCGCAAGGTGAACTGGGATCCCGTCGACATGACCGTGCTCGCCAACGAGCAGGTGATCGATGGCCGCGGCTGGCGCTCCGGCGCCGTGGTCGAACAGAAGGAAATGAACCAGTGGGTCTTCAAGATCACGAAGTACTCGCAGGAGCTGCTGGACGCGCTGGATGGGCTCGACCGCTGGCCGGACAAGGTGCGGCTGATGCAGCGAAACTGGATCGGCCGTAGCGAAGGCCTGCTGATCCGCTTCGCGCTGGATGCCGCGACGACGCCATCAGGCGAGAGCGAGCTGCGCATCTTCACCACGCGGCCTGATACGCTGTTCGGCGCCAAGTTCATGGCGATCTCGGCCGATCATCCGCTGGCGGCCGCGGCTGCGGCGAAGAATCCCAAGCTCGCCGAGTTCATCGCCGAGATCAAACGCATCGGCACCGCGCAGGAGGTGATCGACACCGCCGAGAAGCAGGGGTTCGACACCGGCATCCGCGCCATCCATCCGTTCGACCCGAGCTGGAAGCTGCCGGTCTACGTGGCCAACTTCGTGCTGATGGAATACGGCACCGGCGCGATCTTCGGCTGTCCGGCGCACGACCAGCGCGACCTCGATTTCGTCAACAAATACGCGCTCGGCAACATTCCGGTGGTCTGCCCCGACGGCCAGGACCCCAAGACGTTCGTCATCACGGACGTCGCCTATGACGGCGACGGCCGCATGATCAATTCGCGCTTCCTCGATGGCATGAGCATCGATCAAGCCAAGGAAGAGGTCGCGAAACGGTTGGAGGCCGAGCTGCGTGGAAACGCCGCCGTCGGCGAGCGCCAGGTGAACTTTCGCCTCCGCGACTGGGGCATCTCGCGCCAGCGCTATTGGGGTTGCCCGATCCCGGTGATCCACTGTCCCAAGTGCGACGTCGTGCCGGTCCCGGACAAGGATCTGCCGGTGAAGCTGCCGGAGGACGCCACCTTCGACAGACCGGGCAACGCGCTCGACCATCATCCGACCTGGAAACACGTCAGCTGTCCGAAATGCGGCGGCAAGGCGCAGCGCGAAACCGATACCATGGACACTTTCGTCGACTCGTCCTGGTATTTCGCGCGCTTTACCGATCCCTGGAACGAGACCGCGCCGACCACGCCCGCGGTCGCCAACCGCATGATGCCGGTCGACCAATATATCGGCGGCGTCGAGCACGCGATCCTGCATCTGCTCTACAGCCGCTTCTTCACCCGCGCGATGAAGGCGACCGGCCACATCGACATGAAGGAGCCGTTCGCCGGCATGTTCACCCAGGGCATGGTGGTGCACGAGACCTACCAGAAGAAAGACGGCTCCTATGTCACGCCGGCTGAGGTCACCGTTGAGACCGGCGGCAACGGCCGCCGCGCGCAGCTGAGCGCGACCGGCGAGGAAGTCGCGATCGGCCCGATCGAGAAGATGTCGAAGTCGAAGAAGAACACGGTCGATCCCGACGACATCATCGCGAGCTACGGCGCCGACGTCGCGCGCTGGTTCATGCTGTCGGACTCGCCGCCCGATCGCGACGTGATCTGGAGCGACGAGCGGGTGCAGGGCGCCTCGCGTTTTGTGCAGCGGCTGTGGCGGCTGGTGAATGATTCCGCCGAGGTCGCCAAGTCCGCGCCGTCAGCCCGGCCGGCCAGCTTCAGCGCGGAAGCGCTCGGCTTGCGCAAGGCCGCCCATGGCGCGCTCGACAAGGTCTCGGGCGGCATCGAGCGGCTGCATTTCAATGTCTGCCTCGCCCATATCCGCGAGTTCGCCAACGCGCTGTCCGAGGTGCTGGCCCGCGAGGGTCGGCCAGAGGCCGACTTTGCGCCCGACCTGGCCTGGGCGGTCCGGGAGGCCGGAACCATCCTGGTGCAGCTGGTTGCCCCGATGATGCCGCATCTGGCGGAAGAATGCTGGCAGGTGCTGGGCCAGCCGGGCCTGATTTCCGAGGCGGATTGGCCGCAAATCGAACGCGATTTGCTGGTTGAGGATAATGTAACGCTGGTGGTGCAGGTTAATGGCAAGAAGCGGGGTGATGTCACCGTGCCACGGACGGCCCAAAATCAGGAGATCGAGGCTGCCGTTTTGGCGCTCGATGCGGTAAAATCGGCTCTCGGGGGCAAGCCGGTGCGTAAGGTGATCGTGGTTCCCATGAGGATCGTGAATGTTGTCGGCTAGGACCCGCATTGCTGCCCGGCTCGTCGCGGTCGCCCTGCTCGCGGCGCCTGCGGCCGGATGTTTCACGCCGATGTATGCCGAGCACGCCGACGGCTCGCCCGGTCTGCGCGAAAAGCTGATGGGCGTGGACCTTCCGCCGACCGACAAGCCGAACGGCTCGCGCGAGGCCCGCATCGGCGTCGAGATCCGCAACGCGCTCGCCTTCAAACTCTATGGCAACGCCACCGGCATGCCGCCGACCCACAAGCTGGTGCTGAAGTTCTCGACCACCCGCGCGTCCCTGATCGTCGATCCCAGCACCCAGCTGCCGTCGAGCGAAAACTACGGCATCGACGCGCAGTTCAACCTGGTCGAGATCGCGACCAACAAGTCGGTCATGACCGGCACGACTTTCTCGCGCGTGACCTACGACATGCCGGGCTCGTATCAGCGCTTCGCCCGCTCCCGCGCCTTCCGCGACGCCGAGGACCGCGCCGCTCAGGAGATCGCCGAGAACATCCAGACCCGGATCGCTTCTTATTTTTCAGCCGGCACTTAAGCGCATGATCCGGAAAAGTGGGGACCGGTTTTCCGAAAAGATCATGCGCCAATAATAATGGTCGCACTCCGCGGAAAAGACATCGACACGTTTCTCGCCCGGCCCGATCCGGCGCGCCCGATCATCCTGCTCTACGGTCCCGACGCTGGCCTCGTGCGCGAGCGCGCCGACGCGCTGCTGAAAAGTGCGGTCGACGATCCCAACGATCCGTTCTCGATGGTCAGGCTCGACGGCGACGAGCTCTCGGCCGAGCCGTCGCGGCTGGTCGATGAAGCCCTGACCGTGCCGCTGTTCGGCGGCCGCCGCGCCATCCGCGTGCGCGCCGGCGCGCGCAGCTTTGCCAGCGGCATCGACACGCTCGCCGAGATGGGCGTGAAGGATTGCCGCATCGTGATCGAGGCCGGCGAATTGCGCGCCGAAAATGCGTTGCGCAAGGCCTGCGAGCGCGCCAGGACCGCGGTCGCGATCGGCTGCTATCCCGATGGCGAACGCGATCTGGCCAAGCTGATCGACGACGAGTTGAAGATTGCGAGTTTGCACATGGCGCCGGACGCGCGCGCCGCGCTGATGTCGCTGCTCGGCGGCGACCGCCAGGCCTCGCGCAACGAGTTGAAGAAGCTGACGCTGTTCGCGCATGGCGAGGGCGAGGTGACGCTCGACCATGTCATGGCGGTGGTGTCCGACGCCTCTGATCTGAAGCTCGATCCGATCATCGACGGCGCCTTTGCCGGCAGGCCGGAGCTGGTCGAGAGCGAATTTGCCAAGGCCATGGTCGCCGGCACCTATCCCGGCGTCATCATCATGGCCGCGCAGCGCCATGCCGCCTGGCTGCACAGGTCCGCGCTGAGCGTCGCCGAAGGCACGCCGGCCTCGAGCGTGCTCGAGAGCGGCTTTCCGCGGCTGCATTTTTCGCGCAAGCCAATGGCCGAGATCGCCTTGCGCAATTTTTCGGTCGAGCGGCTCGCCGCTGTCATCGATCGGCTCGCCACCGCCGCATTCGACATGCGCAAGCAGACTACGCTGGCATCCGTGATCGCGCAGCGCACGCTGCTGTCGATCGCGGTCAATGCGAAGCGGCGCGCATGATCCGAAAAAAGTGTGAAGCGGTTTTCCGATTAGATCATGCGCAAAAATCAACTTCCCTTCGCCAGCCGCTTCAGCACGTCATCGAGCTGCTCGAGGCTGCGATAGCTGATCTGGACGGAGCCGCCGGGATCGCGGTGATGAATGGTAACGGCAAGCCCGAGCGCGTCGCTGACGCGCTTCTCCAGCGCCAAGGTGTCGGCGTCCTTTGCCTTGGCGCCGGCCCTCGCCTTCTGCGGCTTGCGCTCAGGCACACCCTCCTCATGCGCAAGCTCCTCGGCCTGCCGCACGGTGAGGCCTTCGGCGACGATCTTCTTCGCCGCCGCGACCGGATCGGGGACGCCGATCAGCGCGCGCGCGTGCCCCGCCGACAATTTGCCCGAGGCGATCATCGCCTGCACCTCGGCCGGCAGTTTCGTCAGCCGCATCATGTTGGCGACATGGCTTCGGCTCTTGCCGACGATCCTGGCGATGTCTTCGTGGCTGCGTTTGAACTCGTCCGCCAGCGCGTGATAGCCCTGCGCCTCTTCCAGCGCATTGAGGTCTTCGCGCTGCACGTTCTCGATGATGGCAAGCTGCAGCGCGTCGCTGTCATTGACGTCGACCGGGACGATCGGCACCTCGTGCAAGCCGGCGGCCTGCGAGGCGCGCCAGCGCCGCTCGCCGGCGATGATCTCAAAACGGTCGTTCGTGCCTTTCACCGGACGCACCACCAGCGGCTGGATCACGCCGTGCTGCTTGATCGAGGCGGCGAGCTCCGCAAGCTCGGCTTCGGAAAAATCGCGGCGCGGGTTGCGCGGGTTGGGTTTGAGAAACTCGATCGGCACCTTGCGCTGCGCGCGCGGCCGGTCGACATGCGCCTCGCCGCCGACATCGCCGATCAGACTTGCAAGACCGCGGCCCAGTCGCGAACGCGCTTCGTCGGCCATCGCCAGCTCCCTTGGATTCAAGTGCACCACTCCAGATGATTGTTGTTCTTCGAGACCGGCGTGGCGCCGAAATTTCAATGCGTCCGCAACTCGCGCTCGCGCTGGATCACCTCGGTGGCGAGCTTCAGATAGGCTTCGCTGCCGACGCATTTGAGATCGTAGACCAGCACCGGCTTGCCGTAGGACGGCGCCTCGGAGATGCGCACGTTGCGCGGGATCATGGTCTTGTAGACCTTGGCTCCCATGAACTGGCGGACGTCGGCCACGACCTGGTTCGACAAATTGTTGCGGGAGTCGAACATGGTCAGCACGATGCCGTGGATCGACAGGTTCGGGTTGAGCGTGGCGCGGACCTGCTCGACCGTCTGCAACAGTTGCGACAGGCCTTCGAGCGCGAAGAACTCGCATTGCAGCGGCACCAGGATTGCGTCCGACGCCGCCATCGCATTCACGGTGAGCAGATTGAGCGAGGGCGGGCAGTCGATCAGCACATAGGTGTAGTCGGTCTCCGGCGTCGCATTGGTGTTGAGCGCCGCGATCGCGTCGCGCAGCCGGAAGGCACGGCCGGGCGTGGTGCCGAGCTCGAGCTCAAGGCCGGACAGATCCATGGTCGAGGTCGCGATGTGCAGCCGCGGCACCGCGGTCGGCACTACCGAGTCGCGCAGCGGGGCTTCGCCGACCAATACGTCGTAAGTCGAGGTGTTGCGGCTCTTGCGATCGATGCCGAGGCCGGTCGAGGCATTGCCCTGCGGATCGAGGTCGACGATCAGGACGCGTTCGCCGATCGCTGCCAACGCGGTGCCAAGGTTGATCGCGGTCGTGGTCTTGCCGACGCCGCCCTTCTGGTTGGCGAGCGAGAGAATGCGCGGATGGCCGGGTGGATGCGCCGCTCTATCTTCTTGAAAAGGTTGATCAATTACGCTCATGGCGATCGCCACCTGTTGCGGAAGCCTGGCGCCGCTCGATGCGATCGAGTTCGACGATCCAGCCTTGTCCGCCCGTCAGGCTGGAATGGAGATTTGGCTTGATATTCCAATATTTAGTAGCCTCGGTCAATTCTGCCTCAACATCTTGACCTTTGAGAAACAGCGCTTTTGCACCCTTTCGCACCAGCGGCTCTGCAAAACCGATCAGTTGATGTAGCGGAGCCAGCGCCCTGGCTGTCACGCAATCGATCGGAGAGGAGAGAGTTTCCACACTATCCTCGATTCCCTCGGCGTGAACGAGTCCCGGCGCAGAGGTCACCCGAAGGGCCTCGCGTAGGAAGGCAGCTTTTTTCCCATTGCGCTCGATCAAATGGACCATCGCCCCCGGCGTCTCCGCCAACGCACAGGCCAGCACGATGCCGGGAAAACCGCCGCCGCTGCCGAGGTCCGCCCACTTTTTCGCGAATGGCGCGAGCTTGAGGAGCTGCAGCGAGTTGGCGACGTGCCGGGTCCAAAGCTGCGGCAAGGTTGAAGGCGCGACGAGATTGGTTTTGGCCTGCCATTCGCGCAGCAGCGCGAGGTATCGATCAAGCCGCGCCTCTGTTTCACGTGAAACAGGGGTCAGCGCCAGAGCGGCGGCCTTGTCGGAGTTGTCTGGAGCCGGCGGTCCCAAGCGGAGCTCGTTTCACGTGAAACAAATCAGGCGGACGCCTTGGTCTTGCGCCGCGCCTCGCGACGAAGATAGGCGGCCAGAATACCGAGCGCAGCGGGTGTCATGCCGTCGATCCGACCCGCCTGCCCCACCGTCCAGGGCCGCGATCGCGCGAGCTTACCGCGAAGCTCATTGGAAAGGCCCGGCACCAAGACGTAGTCGATATCGCCGAGGACAAGACCCTCGTCGCGACGGAAGGCATCGACATCGGCGCTCTGGCGCTTGAGGTAGACGTCGTACTTGGCATCGATCTCGAGATGGACCGCGATTGCGGGGTCAATGGCCGACAACTCCGGCCAGATGGCACGGACCTCGGCCCAGCCGACCTCCGGGTACGCCATCAACTCAAAGGCCGAGCGGCGCTGGCCATCGCGATTGAGTGCGAGCCCATGCCTGGCTGCCGCGTTGGGCGTCAGGCTCAGCGACTTCGCCAGCTGCTTCGCGCCCTCAAGCGCTGCCATCTTGGCGGCGTGGCGGCTCCGGCGAGTCTCGCCCACACAGCCGAGCGCAATGCCCTTGTCGGTCAGGCGCTGGTCGGCATTGTCCGCCCGCAACGTCAGCCGATATTCGGCGCGCGAGGTGAACATCCGATAGGGCTCGGTGATCCCCCGCGTGACGAGATCGTCGATCATCACCCCAAGATAGCCGTCGGCGCGGTCGAACACGATCGGCACTGCGCCGCTTGCGGCCAACGCGGCATTCAGTCCGGCCACCAAGCCTTGGGCGGCGGCCTCCTCATAGCCGGTCGTGCCATTGATTTGTCCGGCCAGGAAAAGCCCGCGCAGCCGCTTGGTCTCAAGGGTTGGATCAAGCTCGCGGGGATCGACATGGTCGTATTCGATCGCATAGCCCGGCCGGACCATCTTGACCCGCTCCAGTCCTGGGATCGTAGCCAGGATCGCGAGCTGAACCTCCTCCGGCAGCGAGGTCGAGATGCCGTTCGGGTAGACCGTGCTGTCGTCGAGCCCTTCCGGCTCCAGGAATATCTGGTGGCCGTCGCGGTCACCGAACTTGACGATCTTGTCCTCGATCGACGGGCAATAGCGCGGCCCGGTGCTCTGGATCTGCCCGGAATACATGGGGGAACGATGCACATTGGCTCGGATCACCTCATGGGTGGCCAGCGTGGTACGGGTAATGCCGCACTGGATCTGCGGCGTCGTGATCCGCTCGGTAAGGACCGAGAACGGTTCCGGCGGATCGTCGCCAGGCTGCATTTCGACCGCGCTCCAGTCGATCGTGGTGCCGTCGAGCCGTGGCGGCGTGCCGGTCTTGAGCCGACCGAGTGCGAAGCCGGCGCGCTCGAAGGACTTCGAAAGCCCCATCGCTGGCGCTTCGCCGACGCGCCCGGCCGGCCAGTTCTTCTCGCCGAGATGGATCAGGCCACGGAGGAATGTGCCGGTGGTGACAACGATCGCGCCGGTCGAGACTGCGCGGCCGTCGGCCAGGCGAATGCCGATGACCCGACCGTCGGAAACGATCAGCTCGTCCGCCTCACCCTCGATGACAGTCAGATTGGCGGTCTCACAGATCGCGGCTTGCATGGCCGCGGCGTAGAGCTTGCGGTCGGCTTGAGCCCGAGGCCCTCGGACCGCCGGACCCTTGCGACGATTGAGAACCCGAAACTGGATGCCGCCGGCATCCGCGACCCGGCCCATCAGGCCATCCAGGGCGTCGACCTCGCGGACCAGATGGCCCTTGCCGAGACCGCCGATCGCCGGATTGCAGGACATGGCGCCGATAGTCGCAAACCGATGCGTGACCAGCGCGGTCCTGGCGCTCATCCGCGCGGCGGCGCTCGCGGCCTCGCAACCGGCGTGGCCGCCGCCGATGACGATGACATCGAATGGTTCTGCAGCGCCGGTCATGGCGGCGACTTCTATCCCGGGAAGGCGAAGCCGGAAAGATGTTTCACGTGAAACGAGGCAAATCCGGTGAGGGGGCGCTGTTTCACGTGAAACAATGGAACTGCAAGAACGGAACCAGACGTTTCACGTGAAACACTCCGTTAACCATATCCGTTAACGCCCCGGTAATCGGTTGAACGAAGGAATAGCGCTACTTTCCAATACAGAATTCGCGGAAGATCAACTCGAGAATATCCTCGACGTCGACCTGTCCCAATAGTCGCCCCAAAGCATAGGCGGCAGATCGCAAATCTTCCGCCGCAAGCTCCTCGCCCTTCCCGACCACCTCTATGCTGCGCTGCAGCGAAGCCGCTGCTTGCTGAAGCAGATCGCGCTGCCGCTGTCGGCCGATCAGCCCTGCCTCTGCCGAACCGAAAAACTCCTGGGCATAGCGAACGAGGGCCGCGATCAACTCCGCTAAACCGTCGCCGCGATTGGCAGAGATCGCAAACATCTCTCCAATTCGCCTCAGCGCATTGGTCGAATCGAGATCGATCTTGTTGCGCACGATCCAGGTCGGCGCATCGTTCTGCGGTGGCGGCTTCGCGCCGTCCGCATCGGTCAGCCACAGCACGAGATCTGCCTCCGCTGCGCGCGCCTGCGCTCGCCGCACGCCTTCCTGCTCGACCGGATCATCGGTCTCACGAATGCCGGCGGTGTCGATCACCGTCACCGGATAACCGTCGAGATCGAGCTGCACCTCGATGACGTCTCGCGTGGTGCCGGCATGCGGCGAAACGATTGCGATTTCGCGGCGGGCGAGTTGATTCATCAGCGTCGACTTGCCGACATTCGGGGGACCTGCGATCGCGACCACCAGGCCGTCGCGCAGACGTTCAGTTCGGCCCTGTGCCGCAAGCACTTCCGTGATTTCGCCGAGCAGCGTCTTCACCTTAGCGAGCGCCGGCGCGATCAATTCCACAGGGACATCACCTTCGTCGGAGAAGTCGATACCGACTTCGATCAGCGCAGAGGCTTCGATGATCTGCGCGCGCCAGGTCCGCGCCTTGTCACCGAGCAGGCCCTTGAGCTGACGCAAGGCTTGGCGGCGCTGCCGATCGGTGTCGGCGTGGATGAGATCGTCGAGGCCTTCGGCTTCAGTGAGATCGAGCTTGCCGTTCTCGAAGGCGCGGCGCGTGAACTCACCCGCCTCGGCCGCACGCACATGCTCGATTCCCGACAGCGATGCGAACAGTGCGGCGAGCACCGCCCGCCCGCCGTGAACGTGAAACTCGGCGACATCCTCGCCGGTCGCGCTTGCGGGCTCCGGAAACCAGAGCACGACGGCATCATCGACCGGTTGACCGCCGGCATCACGAAGCACAGGTCTACCTTCATGAGCGCCGGCGCGATCAATTCGGCGGGCACATCGCCTTCGTCGGAGAAGTCGATGCCGGCTTCGATCAGCGCGGAAGCTTCGATGATCTGCGCGCGCCAGTTGCGCGCCTTGTCGCCGAGCAGGCCCTTGAGCTGGCGCAGCGCCTGGCGGCGCTGGCGATCGGTGTCGGCATGAATGAGATCGTCGAGGCCCTCGGCTTCGGTGAGATCGAGCTTGCCGTTCTCGAAGGCGCGGCGCGTGAACTCGCCGGGCTCGGCCGCGCGCACATTTGCGATTCCCGACAACGCAGCGAATAGCGATGCAAGCACCGCGCGTCCGCCATGGACGTGAAACTCGGCGACGTCCTCGCCGGTCGCGCTCGCCGGTCCGGGAAACCAGAGCACGACCGCGTCATCGATCGGTTGTCCGTCAGCGTCGCGCAGCAGCACGCGGGTCGCCACGCGCGGTGGAGGACCTCGCCCGGCAAGCGATTCGAGGGCGACGCCCGCCGCCGACCCGGACACCCGCACGATGGCGATGGCGCTGGGAGGCCGTCCCGATGAAAGAGCGAAAATGGTCTGGTCGCGCGGATGCATGGCCTAATAGTGCGTCCGCATTGAAACGGCAACGAAATTGCGATTGCCGCACTTTGCTGCAACGCAGCATTTGCTGTAAATGCTGCAG
>CAVTVG010000020.1:0-203115 GCA_963738155.1 uncultured Alphaproteobacteria bacterium | reverse complement strand
TCATTGGCCACATTCTGAATTGTAATATCGCCCGTCGCATCCCTCAGATTTCCTCCACTCAACCATCCTCTTGATCGCGAGGTCTCGGTTCGCCGCGCACAGAGCCACGATCCGGCTGATCTGCCCCGGCCTTTGAGGATCAAGCGACACAAACCGACTATCTAAAATATCAAATGTTCCTCCCTGGTCAGTGCGGTAGGCGGGGTGGACAAACGTGGTGCGGTAGTTGATCATTCCTGCGTTTACCGATACGCGATCAATCTTCCCATTGTGCACGTCGAGAGTGGTTTCTTTTCCGTCCAGAAATTCGCCAGCGCCACCGGGGCCATTTCCCTCAAGCCTCACATATCGCCGGGACGTATCCGCATAGAATTTGAACGTTATGTTACTTTGATCATCCAAGAGATTGCCCTTCCAGTCGTGATCGAGCCGTGCGTTGCGAATGCAAACCACGGAAATCTGAACGTTTGTGCTTGGACGTTTCTCTGCCCCCGGCAGAGAGGCTGCTGGCGATGCTGTGGCTGCTCCAACAGGAACGAGGCCATCCTTGTCCATGACTCCCGTCTCTCCGCTCGCCAGGATCTTTACCAAACACCAGGATGGCCGCGTATGCGGAGCAGAGACGTTGAATGTCTGTGGCGCGTCGCCCACGATCGTTACAGGCGTCCCATACGAAAATTGCTTTATTCCGGATCTGTCCCGGTTTGTTAGCGCGGTCAGCAGATTTGGAGTATCGGGTGGCGCAAGAATGATTGGAGCTTCGTTCGGATGTCGTATCGTGCGCATTGCCTTGCCGGGTTCACACGCACCATGCGTTTCTCGCATCCAGGTGATGTGTGCGATGGTGTCCGCACGGACAGCGTTATCTCGCTCAGCCGGGGCACTCTGAGCCTGGCACGAGGTGAAAATCGATATCGCCAGATAGAAAATGACAATTGTCGAACCTGTCGAACGGTTCATCAACAGTCTCCTTGGCCGAGTTGGTTATATGTCGACCTCAAGATAAACACCAAACCTAAGGCTGTACATACTGTCTCTGATCGCGCGCTCGCTATTGATATGGAATGGGTTTGCGGCAGCGATCGAAGTCTAGCGTCATTATCCCAACAGTATTTCGTCTTGAGAGTGGTGTCTTGACCGAAGCCCCATTTTGATCACCCTGCAAATGCGCGATTTCGCAAATTGTCGAACTCCGTTATGCGATAGATCGATTCTCAGCCGTCCGCTCGACCACGGCGAGAGGGCCATCGCGAGCGAGGACGGCGCCGAGTAGGTCTGGTGCAAGGCGTAACCACGCGATACCGCTCTACCCCCTCATCATGAGGGTCTGACGGCTACCCCCGCCCGACGAACGGCATCTTCGTCGCCATGACCGTCATGAACAGCACGTTGGCATCGAGCGGCAGACCGGCCATGTAGGCGACGGCGTCGCCGACCGCCTTCGCATCCATGCGCGGCTCCTGCATCATCTTGCCGTCGGGCTGCATCACGCCGGGGCCGCTGACCATGCGGTCGGTCATCGGGGTTGCGGCATTGCCGATGTCGACCTGGCCGACCGCGATGTCGTATTTGCGTCCGTCGAGATTGCTCGACTTGGTCAGGCCCGTGATGGCGTGCTTGGTCGAGGTGTAGGCCGTTGAGTAAGGCCGCGGCGCATGCGCCGAGATCGAACCGTTGTTGATGATGCGGCCGCCGCGCGGGGTCTGGTCCTTCATGATGCGGAACGCATGCTGCGTGCACAGGAACGGACCGGTGAGATTGGTGTTCACCACCGCCTGCCACTGCTCCAGCGGCAGGTCCTCGAAATTCACGGGAGGCGCGCCCATGCCGGCGTTGTTGAAGAGCACGTCGAGCCGGCCATAGGTGTCCTGCACCTTCTTGAACAGCGCTGCGATCAACTCCGGCTTGCTCACGTCGGCGACGACGGGAAGGCTCTTGCCGATATTGTCACCCAGTTTTTGCGTCTCCTCCAGCATCTCCTTGCGGCGGCCGGCGAGCACCACGGTGAAGCCGGTATTCATCAGCGCCAGTGATGCCGCGCGCCCGACACCGGTGCCCGCGCCGGTCACCACCGCGATCTTGTTCGTTGCGTCGGTCATTGTTTCCTCGCCCTTGTTGTTGTTTGCTGTTGTTGATTATCGCTTGGCTTCCAATTCCGCCTTGTAGGGCGGCCGCGGAATATTCTGATGCGCCGCGCGCAACGCCGCCGACCAGCGCGAGCGCAGATCGTGGAAGTAGGGCTCGCCGGCCTCGATGCGGTGATTGAGGTCGGCTTCGCAGGTATCGGTGCGCACCACCAGCACGTCGATCGGCAAGCCCACGCCGAGATTCGAGCGCATGGTCGAGTCCATCGAGATCAGCCCGGTCTTCAGCGCGTCATAGAGCTCGACGTCGTAGTGCATGGCGCGGTCGAGCACCGGCTTGCCGTATTTGTGCTCGCCGATCTGCAAGTAGGGCGTGTCGGTGGTGCATTTGATGAAATTGCCGGCGGTGTAGACCATGAACAGCCGCATCCGCGAGCCCTTGATCTGGCCGCCGAACAGGAACGACACGTCGAAGCTGACGTCCTCGGATTTCAGCGCGGGACCTTCGGTCAAATGCACCTGGCGGATGGCGCGGCCGATGCGCTGGGCAGCCTGAAACATGGTCGGCGCGTTCATCAGCGTCTCGAGCTCGCCGGTGGTGGGGTCCTCGATGCCTTCGGTCAGGGTCGACAGCACCGACTGGCTGACGGCGAGATTGCCGGCGGTCGCGACCGCCATGATGCGTTCGCCAGGCTTGGAGAAGACGTGAAGCTTGCGGAAGGTCGAGATGTTGTCGAGGCCGGCATTGGTCCGGGTGTCGGCGATCATGACCAGCCCGTCCCGCACCAATATTCCGCAACAATAGGTCATTTCCGCTTCCTTGAGCGCGAGTCTGCCGCGCGCGCGAAATTAGTAGCGAATTTCGCTCCAGCCTCCAACCCCAATTCCCCCATGGCGCGGCGAGCCGCGATGCGTGAGAATTGGCCGTGGGCTCAGGGATTGAGGAAAAGAGAAAGCTGGTCATTGCGGGCGGGCTGATGGTGGCCGCTCAGATTCTGGGCGGTGCGGGCGCGCTTGCCGGTCCCTGGGAGGACGGCATGGCTGCCTACAACCGAGGCGACTATGTGCCGGCGATGCAGCTATTCCGGCCGCTGGCGCGAGGGGGCAATGCCAAGGCGCAAGGCCTGATCGGTGCGATGTACCGCAAGGGGCAGGGCGTGGCGAAGAGCTCGGTGCACGCCTTCATGTGGCTCAGCTTCGCGGCTGCCCGCGGCGATGCCGTGGCGCGGACGGAAATGACCGAAATGTCGCGCACGATGAGCGCGGCGGAACTGGCGCAGGCGCGAGAGATGATCGGGGCTTGCGAGGCGTCCGAGTATCGCAATTGCGAGTATTGATTAAACACCGGGCCTCCTGCACGCTGCCTCCCAATAAGAATGCCGGGAGGCTGCCATGCGGATCAACACGCGACGCACGCTGATCGCATTATTCGTCGCGCTGTTCGTCACGCCTGCAGTCGCACAGAAGAGGGGCGGCACGCTCCGCCTCTATCACAATGACCTGCCGCCCTCGACCTCGCTGCACGAGGAATCCACCATCGCCTCGGTGACGCCGTTCGCGGCGATCTTCAACAATCTTGTGGTGTTCGATTCCGCCAAGCCGCATGAGAGCCTGGACACGGTCATCCCCGATCTCGCCGAGAGCTGGTCGTGGGATTCCACCAACACGAAATTGACCTTCAAGCTGAAGCAGGGCGTGAAATGGCACGACGGCCAGCCGTTCACTGCGAGAGACGTGCAATGCACCTGGCGGATGCTGATCGGCAAGGGCGATACGTCCGACTTCAAGCGCAATCCGCGCAAGGTCTGGTATTCGAAGTTGCAGGATATCTCCGTCAACGGCGACTATGAGGCGACCTTCGAGCTCTCGGAGCCTCAGCCGAGCCTGCCGGTGCTGCTCGCCAGCGCCTTCTCGCCGGTCTATCCCTGCCACGTGCCGCAGCAGACGATGCGCACCAATCCGGTTGGCACCGGGCCGTTCAAGCTGGTCGAGTTCCGGCGCGGTGCCTCGATCCGGCTGGTGCGCAATCCCGACTACTTCAAGAGGGACCGGCCGTATCTCGACGAGATCACCTTTCGCGTGATCGACAGCCGCGCCACGCGAATGCTGGCGTTCTCGACTGGCGAGTTCGACATCACCTTTCCCTCCGACGTCAGCATTCCCTTGTTGAAGGACATGAAGGAGCGGGCGCCGAACGCAATCTGCGAGCTGACGACGACGGGTGTGTTGATTAATCTGATGGTCAACCGGGTCAATCCGCCGTTCGACAATCCTGATATTCGCAAGGCGATGTCGCTGGCGCTCGACCGCAAGCCGTTCAACACCATCCTGATGGAAGGGCAGGGACGGCTGGGCGGCGCGATGCTGCCGAAGCCGCAGGGCGAATGGGGCATGCCGGAGGAGATGATGGCTTCGCTGACCGGCTACGGCACGGACACCGAAAAGAATCTGCGGGAGGCGCAGGCGATCATGGCGAAGCTCGGCTACAGCGACGCCAACCCGCTGCAGATCAAGATCCAGACACGCAACCTGCCGACCTATCGCGATCCTGCCGTGATCGTCTCCGACCAGCTCAAGAAGATCCATATCGTCAGCGAACTCGACATCCTCGACACGCCACGCTGGTACTCCAAACTTTCGCGCAAGGAGTACACCATCGGCCTCAACGTCACGGGCGTGTCGGTCGACGATCCCGACGGCAATATCGTCGAGAACTATTCCTGCCATTCCGAGCGCAACTACACCCAATATTGCAACGCCGAGGTGGACCGGCTGCTATCGGCGCAGTCGCGCGAACTCGACCGCGACAAGCGCAGGAAGCTGGTCTGGGAGATCGAGCGCATCCTGGTCGAGGATGCCGCGCGGCCGGTGATCCTGCACTCGTCCGCCGCCAATTGCTGGCAGCCTTATGTGAAGGGCTATCACCCCCACGACAACAGCCAGTATAACAATCTGCGCTGGGAGGACGTGTGGCTGGATCGGTGACGAGAATGTTGCTGTCGGAAACCCGCGAGGGTTTTGATCGGACTGCGCATGCTCGCTGTCCGCCCTCCTCACTAAGAGCAAAAAATTCCACCACTTTGGGACAAATGCTAGAACTTCTATTGTAACCTATGATAGTACTGCTTCGAGGCACACGGTGCCTAAGACTGGGGGAGCAGTCCGCAAAAGCCGGGGCAAGAGGTCTATTAGATGGTCAACTCCTAGTAGGCAAGGAGTTTCGTCATGCCTGAATCCATTGATGTCGCCCTGGCGATGTCAGACGCACAGTTGTTTGCGTCGATAGGCGAAGCGCTGGAGGGGGGACGAGCTGGTCCGCAAAACTCGCAACAACGCGAAGGGATCGGCAGACGGTATTTTGCTTCGCTGCGACCCAAAATATGCGCAGCGATTTGCAATCCGCGGATCGCCGGTTTCTTCGCAAAGTCATCTGGCTCGAAGGAGCTTGCTGGTGCCATATTAGACGCTCTGCGCGCTCACCTCGGCCTAGCAGCCGGTGATGTGCCATTGTTTACGCTCGCCGTGCTTGCGGCCCGGTCGTACGCCGAGATTTGCGCGGGATCGCGTGCATCATGAGCCCGGAGGAATATGTCTCGACCGTCTTACAAACCCCTCTTGAGGCATTTGAGGGCTTTGTACCTTCCGACATTCTTGCTCTTCGCCAAACGCCGGCATCCTGGAACTTTGGAATGGAACTCCTTAATGGAGTTGTTTCTGTCATCCCTGCGGATGTGAGGAAGATCGAGCGTTTCTGTGTCGCTAAGCTCAATCACGGAGCAACAAATGCGACTTGGTATAAAGTACCGGATGAGCAAGACGCATACGTTATCGGCATAAACAATGGATTGGTGGAAGTCCTGAAGTTGATAGCTGGCGATATCTTTGGCCCAGGTTCCGACGAGCAGGAGGTACCGCTAGAGTTCAGCAGTGAAGTCATAAGGCTCGCTACGCCGCGTGTTCGCGCTCGGATTGGAGCGTTTCTTGAAATTGGGTTTCCGCTCGCCGATGCTCCCCCAACCCCAATTAGCAGCCGGCGGCGATCATTCGTAGACGCTTTGGTAGCCGACGCATTGAGGTTTGCTGTCTTACACGAATTGGCTCATATCTTTCTTCTTCACGATCGGGCACCGCAGGCAATTCTTAGAAATCGATACAGTAATACTGCAATTGCAGTTTTCTCCATGGAATCCGAACATCAGGCGGACGAATTAGCGATAAGGTTTCACGCAGCGCTGAGGCCTGATGACCATCTCAAGATGCCGGTGCTGACTTTTGCAGGTGTTGTTCTTTTTTTTGGAGTACTGGCGCTGTTCGAGCGGCTTCGAAACTACGACCGTGTATTTGATACACCTCATCATCATCCCCCAGCTTACGAACGGCTCTATCGGCTTCGGCTCGCGTTGACTTTCGGTGACGGTTATAAATACTGGTCGGTTCCCGAGGGAAACGGCTTGCGCCTTGCTAGAATGGACTTGGCACCAGATGGTGCAGCGGTCGAATTCGGTGATTATGTCGCGAAAACGATGCTGGCTGTATTGCGTGACGTCGCGAAGCCGGGAGAACTATTTTCTCCTATGAACTCGCTCATGAATAAATTCTTGGATGAGGCTGAGGCGAATGAGGAAGACGCCGTCAGAACGACTTGCGACACATTGGCGAAATGGGTTTTCCTTGGAAGTCCCGACAAGGTGATGCAGCACCTGGCAGAATTGGTAGTCGCAGCTCCGTCCGCGGACAAAACAGAGCAGGACCAAGAAGACTACAGACGTCTAAAGGTTTTGGTAGAGAGATTCGTGACAAAGGTGAGGCAAGTCGCCAGTGCGAATTTCGATGTCAGATTGGCGCTTCGTCGCTTCGATGATTTCGTCCACGGACGTCTCTAGGCTGTTGCAACCCTCTACGACTGGCTCTGCCACTGGCCGGGCCGGCCGGCCTGCTCGACCGTAACGGCAACCGTCAACGTCTCCATGCCGCCGCCATAGCGCGTGCCGCGCACGGGCGCGGCGCCGAGATAGTCCAGCCCGATCGCGACGCGGGCGTGCGCGTCCGTGGTGCAGATGCAATTGGCCGGATCGAAGCCGACCCAGCCGAGATTGGGCACGCAGGCTTCCGCCCAGGCGTGGCCGGCCTGCTGTTGGATCATGCCGTCGGCGCGCAGGAAATGCCCGGACACGAAGCGCGCCGGCACGCCCGCGGTGCGCGCGCAGGCGATGAAGATGTGGGCGTAGTCCTGGCACACGCCGCGCCGCAGCGTGAAGGATTCGATCGCCGAGGTGCCGCTGTTGGTCGGGTCTTCGTCGAACGTCATGTGCTCGCTGATCTGCATCATCAGCGTATGCAGGAAGCCGAGCGCGTCCTCGTCGGCTTCGGCGCGCAGCGCGCGCGCGAAGCTTGACATCGCGGGATTGACCTCGGTGAGCTGCGTGGAGCGCAGGAACAGGCTCGGCGGAAAGCGTTCGTCGGTGCCGCGCAGGATGCCGCCGGTGTCGTGGGTCTCGATCAATCCGGCGACCGTGATGTTGAGATCGGAGATCCCACCATGCGTCATTACATGGGTGACGTTGCCGAAGGCATCTTCGCGCATCTCGAGACGAGAGTCTGCGGAGACGTCGATCTGCCATTCCGCGACATACTGGCCATCATGGCTGCCGGGCGTCATCCGCAGAATCTGGATCACGCCGGTCGCTGCCGGCTCGTAGCGATAGCTGGTGGAGTGGGTAATCCGCAGGCGCATGGTTAGATCAAATACTGTTTGGTGATGATTTCGCCGAGCCGCGAATTATCCGCGATGAACTCCTGGATGAATTCGTGCACGCCGTGCTGGAAGATGTCGTTCATGTTGGAGTGCTCGAGCCGGTTGCGGATGCCGCGGCCATGGCGCTGCGCCGGACCCTGGCGGCCATAGGCGACGCCGATCTGGTCGAGGTTGCGCACGAGATTGCCGTAGCAGCTGGCAAGCGAGCGCGGCAGCGAGTTGTTGAGGATCAGCAGATCCGCGATCAGCCACGGCTTCAGCGTCTCGCGATAGACCCAGTGATAGGCGGTCAGCGCCGAGACCGAACGCAGGATCGAGGTCCACTGGTAGAAGTCGAGCGGGCCGCCGACATGCTCCTCTTCCGGCAACAGCACGTGATATTTGACGTCGAGAATGCGCGCGGTGTTGTCGGCACGCTCCAGATGCAGGCCGAGCCGCGAAAACCAGTAGGCGTCGTTGCGCAGCATGGTGCGGTAGGCCGAGCCGTCGAAACGCAGCGAGGTTTCCTGCACGAAGCGCAGGAAGCGCGCCAGCTCCTCGCGGTTGGCGGTACCCTTGCTCCAGACCTCCTGCAGTTCGATCCAGGCGCCGTTGATGGTGTCCCACATCTCGGAGGTCAACGCCGTGCGCACCGAGCGCGAGTTCAGGCGCGCGGCCTCGATGCAGTTCCTGATCGAGGAGGGATTGTCGGCCGAGAACGACAGATATTCGACGACGTTGTTTTCGTTGGCGTCGTTGTAGGCCTTGAAGAAGCTTTCGCTGACGCCGGCGGTGAGCAGCGCCGATTCCCATTCATTGGTCTTGCCGATATAGGCGGCCGGCAGCGCGGTGACGCGCAAGGTCGCATCGATGGTGCGCGCGATATATTCGGCCCGCTCGACATAACGGGCCAGCCAGTAGAGATTTTCGGCGGTTCGCGACAGCATGCGAGCTCTATTCGTCCAATATCCACGTGTCCTTGGTCCCGCCGCCCTGGCTGGAATTGACCACCAGCGAGCCTTCCTTCAGCGCGACGCGCGTCAGTCCGCCCGGCACGATCGTGGTGCGCTTGCTGCCGGTCAGCACGAACGGGCGGAGGTCGACATGGCGCGGGGCAAGGCCGCTTGCGGTGCAGGTCGGACAGGTCGAGAGCGCCAAGGTCGGCTGCGCGATGAATCCTTCCGGCTCGCGCTTGAGCTTGTCGCGGAAGGCCTCGATGGTCGCCTTGGTCGCGGCAGGTCCGATCAGCATGCCGTAGCCGCCGGAGCCGTGCACTTCCTTCACCACCAATTCGCTGAGATTGTCGAGCACGTAGGACAGGTCCTTCGGCTCGCGGCAGCGCCAGGTCGGCACGTTCTTCAGGATCGGCTCTTCGGACAGATAGAATTTCACGATGTCGGGCATGTAGGAATAGATCGCCTTGTCGTCGGCGATCCCGGTGCCGACCGCGTTGGCGAGCGTGATGTTGCCGGCGGCATAGGCCGACATCAGGCCGGGGACGCCGAGCGCCGAATTGGGGCGGAACGTGAGGGGATCGATGAAGTCGTCGTCGACCCGGCGATAGATCACGTCGACCCGCTTGAGGCCTTCGGTGGTGCGCATGAACACCTCGTCGTTCTTGACGATGAGGTCGCGGCCCTCGACCAGCTCGATGCCGAGCTTGTCGGCGAGGAACGAATGCTCGTAATAAGCGGAGTTGTAGACGCCCGGCGTCATCAGCGCCACCGTCGGCTCCGACGACGCGCTGCCGGGCGCCACCGAGCGCAGCGCGGAAAGCAGCTCATCCGGATAGCGTTCGACCGGCGCGATGCGATGCCGCGCGAACAGATCCGGAAACAGCCGCATCATGATCTCGCGGTTTTCCAGCATGTAGGAGACGCCCGACGGCGTACGCGCATTGTCCTCCAGCACGATGAAATTGTCGGCGTCGACCCTGACGATGTCGATCCCGGCGATATGGACGTACACGTCGTGCGGGACGTCCTGGCCGTTCATCTCCGGACGGAACACCGGGTTCTGGAAGATCAGGTCCTCCGGCACGATCTCGGCGCGGAGGATGTCGCGGCCGTGATAGATGTCGCGCAGGAACATGTTGAGCGCGCGCACGCGCTGGCGCAGCCCCTTCTCCAGCAGCGTCCATTCCCTCGCCGACAGGATGCGCGGGATGACGTCGAACGGGATCAGCCGCTCCTGGGCCTCCGAGTCGCCATAGACGGCGAAGGTGATGCCGATCCGGCGAAACAGCAGCTCGGCTTCCTGGCGGCGATATTCCAGCGCGTCGGGCGGCGTCTCTTCCAGCCACCGCGAGAGCTCCTGGTAGGCGGGGCGGAGGTCGTCCCCGGGACCATTCATCTCGTCGAACGCAACCGCCATTGAAACCCCTCAACACCGTGCGCAACAGTGCATGACTTGCAGGGGTGGTAGCAAGGGCCGGGCCAGCGCGATATGCATGGGGCTAGTGCCGCCGATTTGAAGCTCCTGCCGTGCCTGCGGCTGGTGCATTCAGGAGCTTCAAATCGAGAGCGGCACTAGAATCTTGATTTTGCTGGTACCCTTTGCTTTCCGAAGCTCGCTCAAGGACGTATGGCTGGGTATGGCGAGCTTCGGAAAGCGGGTACCAGCTGCAGTCGGCGAGCCGTTTCGCATTACTGCCCGAAAAAGCGGCGACCGGTGGTCAAATCGGCGGCAAAATCCCGTGACATCAAGGACTTGCCTCGGCATTCTCCGAGGTATTCTTGGGGCCCCGGGGAAGCGGGTGGAAGGTTGAAGTCATGAGCGAGATCGTCACGGCCGGGATATTGGTGATCGGCGACGAAATCCTGTCCGGACGGACCAAGGACAAGAACATCGGCTTCATCGCCGAATACCTCACCAATATCGGCATCGACCTGAAGGAAGTACGCGTCGTCGCCGACGACGAGGCCGACATCATCGCGGCGCTGGACGCGCTGCGGTCGCGTTATACCTATCTGTTCACCACCGGCGGCATCGGCCCGACCCATGACGACATCACCGCCGACAGCGTGGCCAAGGCCTTCGGCGTCGGCATTGATCATCATCCCGAGGTGGTCGCCCGCTTCAGGGAACGCTTCAAGAATCCCGGCGAGCTCAATGAGGCGCGGCTGCGCATGGCGCGCATCCCCGATGGCGCCGAGCTGATCCAGAGCGCGACCATCATGGCGCCCGGCTTCAAGATCGGAAATGTCATCGTGATGGCCGGCGTGCCCTCGATCATGCAGGCGATGATGGATATTGTCGCGCCCAAGCTGAAGTCCGGCGTCAAGATGCTGTCGGATACCGTGCGCGCCAATTCGCGCGAAGGCGATATCGGCAGTCCCTTGCGCGAGATTGCCAACGCGCATCCCGGCACGATCATCGGCAGCTACCCGTTCCTGGACGAGAACGGCAAGCCGAACACCAATCTGGTGGTGCGCTCGCGCGATCCCGACAAGCTCAGCGCCGCGATGAATGCGGTGAAGGAGATGCTGGCCGGACTTCAGGTGAACCACTAGGTCGAAGGGACATGCAGGAGAGATTATGCCAGACGTGATGCCCGAATTGAGTGCCCAGGAGCGGGCGGGCAAGGCCTTTCCGGTGTCATGGGACCAGTTCCACCGGGACTGCCGGGCGCTGACCTGGCGGCTCAACGAGGTCGGGCCGTTCCATGCTGTCATCGCGATCACCCGCGGCGGACTGGTGCCGGCCGCGATCGTGGCGCGCGAGCTCGGAGTGCGTGTGATCGATACGGTCTGCATCGCCAGCTACGATCACACCAAGCAGGGCGAGCTGAAAGTGCTGAAGGGTATCTCGGCCGATACCGCCGCACTCGGTGGCGGCACCGGCAAGGGACTTCTGATCGTCGACGATCTCGTCGACACCGGCAAGACCGGCGCGCTGGTGCGCAAGATGATGCCGGACGCGCATTTTGCCACGGTCTATGCCAAGCCGCAGGGGCGGCCTTTGGTCGACACCTTCATCACCGAGGTGTCGCAGGACACCTGGATCTTCTTCCCTTGGGACACCGCGCTGTCGTTCCAGCCGCCGATCCGGGAGGGAGCCGCGTGAATCGGGACACGCGCGCATGGTGACTGCGCGGCCGGTCAGCCCGGACGATCTGGATCTGATCTGCCGGCATCGCGAGGAGATGTTTCGCGCGTCGAACGCGCCTGGGCGATCGGACGAGCTGCTGCGCACGATGACGGCGTCGTTCCGGGTCTGGGTTGAGCCGCGTCTGAGGAATGGAAGCTATTTCGGTTACATCGCCGAAGAGGGCGCCGCCGCCGTTGGCGGCATTGGGTTGATGATCATCGACTGGCCGCCGCATCCTTCGCATCCGAACCAGGACAAGCGCGGTTATGTGCTGAACGTCTTCGTCGAGCCGTCGCACCGCAGGCGCGGGCTCGCGAAAATGCTGATGGACCTTGGCGAAGCGGAGATCGCAAGACGCGGCGTGTCCTTTGCGATCTTGCATGCGACGCGGATGGGCAGGCCGCTGTATGAGCAGACCGGCTGGACGCAGACGGCCGAAATGTCGAAGCAGGTGAGGTGATCGCGCCATGCCCCTGCAGAACCGCGTCATGCCGACCGGCGAGATCATCGCGACCCCTGCGCGAGGGATGTTCACCGGCAATCGCGGCATCATCCATGACCCCGCAACGAAGACATTGCTGCGCAAACGCTGGTCGTGCCCGGCCTGGCTCACTTGCGTGCTCGAGTTTCGCGGCCGCCGCCGCAAGGTGATGGGCGGGCGAAGCTGGACCGAGCTGTTCTTCCTGGATGAAGCGACCGCGTTCGCCGCCGGGCATCGCCCATGCTTCTACTGCCGCCGCGACGATGCCAACCGCTTCCGCGCCGCATGGGAGCGAGGCAATCGCGTGAAGGACATACTCGCGCCCGAGATCGACGCAGTGCTGCATCGTGAGCGGCTGGCCAGCGGCAAGAATCTGCATCGGCTGCCGATGCCATCAGAGAAATTGCCCGATGGCGCGATGGTGCAGGCCGGCGAAGACAGTTTTCTGATCGCGCGGGGCAGGGCACTGAAATGGTCGCCTGCGGGCTACGCCCGTGCCGCGCGCTTGCCTGACGATGCGATGCTGCTGACGCCGCCCTCGACCGTACGCGCGTACGCGGCCGGCTATCGGCCGGTGTTGCACGAGAGCGCGAACGTCTAGCTACTGTCGTTTAGGCTGTTGACACAGATGCGGTCTGCCCTCTCCCCCGCTTGCGGGGGAGAGCTGGAGAGGGGGCATCGCTCGTTCCGTTTCCGCGGCTTGCCCCCACCCTAACCCTCGCCCGCAAGCGGGGGAGTGAACACATCGAGCGCGAGGCGAAAGCGTCGCAATCAACTCACTTCAGTGGCCGGCCGTCTTCGTCGACGCTGCGGCGGGAGTCGCGCAGGGTCCATTCCTTGATGATCTGCCGGCATTTTGCCAGCGCCGGATCGTCCTGCGCCGAAGCCGCCTGCTGCGATTGCGCGACCATCGCCCTGCAGGCGTTGAGCTGGTCGCGCTCGTCGGCGCGTGCCGCACCTGCCATCAACAACTCGAGCGCAGCTGCGCACAACGCAACGTGAACCATCATCCCAGCCGCTGCCGCGCCAGTTTCGCGCCGGCGCCGAGCGCGGCGAGCTTCGCCTCCGCGATATCTCGCCGCATCGGCGCCATCCCGCAATTGGTGGTCGCCACGATGTTGCTCTTCGGCACGAATTTCGCGACCGCCTCGATCGTCGCCACCACGTCCTCGGCGGTCTCGACCTGATCGCTGGCGACATCGATCACGCCGGCCTGCACCACCTTGCCCTTGAGCAGGCCGAGCAGCTCCAGCGGCACCTTGGAATTGCGGCACTCGATCGCAACCTGCTGGATCGAGCTTTTGTCGATCGACGGGAACGTCTCCTCGTATTGCCGCCACTGGCCGCCCAGCGTCTGCTTCCAGTCGGTGTTGGCCTTGATGCCGTAGCCGTAGCAGATGTGAACGGCAGTGGTGCAGGTCAGTCCCTCCGCGGCCTTCTCCAGCGCCTTGATGCCCCAGTCGCGCACCTCGTCCATGTAGACGTTGAAGGCTGGTTCGTCGAACTGGATCACGTCGACGCCGTCGGCCTGCAAAGCCTTGGCCTCCTGGTTGAGCAGATCGGCGAAGGCGAATGCCATCTTGATCCGGTCGCCGTAATACCGATCGGCGATGGTGTCGATGATGGTCATCGGCCCGGGCATGGTGAATTTCAATTTGTTTTTGGTATGCGTGCGCGCGACGCGCGCCTCGTCGGCGTGAACGCGGCCCTTGAGCGCGAGCGGCGCCACCACCTGCGGCACCATCGCCTTGTAGCGGTCTTTCCGGATTCCCATCTCGACCTTGTGGGCGAAATCGATGCCCTCGATCTTCTCCAGGAAGCCGTGCACGAAATGCTGCCGCGCCATCTCGCCCTCGGTGACGATGTCGACGCCGGCGTCTTCCTGCAGTTTCACCGCCAGCATGGTCGCGTCGCGCTTGGCGCGCGCAAGTTCCTCGCCCGTGGCCTTCCAGGGCGCCCACAGCATGTTGGGTTCGGCCAGCCATTCCGGCTTCGGCAACGAGCCCGCGATTGTGGTTGGAAACAGCATGGCAGGCCCTCCCGGGAGATGTTCTGATTGAGCGCTTGTGTGCCATGTCTTATGCTTGAGGTACAAGACAAACAAAAGTCTGTCGCCGGTCCCATCGGCGCAACCATAAACCCTCATGGTGAGGAGGCGCGAAGCGCCGTCTCGAACCATGAGGCCCTGACAGTGCTACCAGCCCATCCTTCGAGACGCGGCCTTCGGCCGCTCCTCAGGATGAGGATCGGAACAAGTGAGGAAACGCGCATGATCGAGTTCTTTTTCGACTGCTCCAGCCCCTGGACCTATCTCGCCTTCCACAACATCCAGCCTTTAGCGAAGGAGTTCGGCGCTGAGATCGTGTGGCGGCCGATCCTGGTCGGCGGGATCTTCAATTCAATCAATCCGAGCGTCTATGCCGGCCGGGAGAACCCCGTGCCCACCAAGGTCGCCTACCAGAAAAAGGACATGGCAGACTGGGCGCGCTCGGCGGGATTGGCCATCAAGATGCGGCCCACGGTGTTTCCCGTGAACAGTGTGAAGGCCATGCGTGGCTGCATTTTCCTCGGCAAGGAGATGCTGCCGTTCGCGCGCGCGGTGTTCGAGATCTACTGGGGGGAAGATCAGGACATCTCGCAGGATGCGGTGCTGACTGAGATCTGCAAGCGCGTCGGTGTCGACGTGCAAAAGCTGTTTGCCGGTATCGCGCAGCAATCGATCAAGGATCAGCTCAAGGCCAACACCGATGAGGTGATGGCGCGGGGCGGCTTTGGCTCGCCGACCATCTTCATCGACAAGACCGACATGTATTTCGGCAATGATCGCCTGCCGCTGGTCCGCGAAGCGCTGGCCCGCAGGAAGGAACGGGCGGCTTGAATGCCGAAGGCTGTCGTTTGTCGCGAGCTTGGTCCACCCAATCGGCTGCGGCTGGAAACGTTCGCGTCGAAGCCGTTGGCTGAAGGGCAGGTCCGCGTCGCTGTGCGTGCGGCCGGGATCAATTTTCCGGATATCCTGATGGCGGCCGGCGAGTATCAGCTCAAGCCGGAATTGCCGTTTACGCCGGGCATGGAATCCGCCGGCGACGTCGTCGAAGTGAACGGCGGGCAAGGTGTCGCGGTCGGCGCCCGCGTGATCGTCAAGCTCAGGCATGGCGGCTATGCCGACGAGGTGGTGGTCGCGCCATCGCAGCTGACGCCGATGCCGTCGACGTTCGATTACGCGGAAGGCGCGACCTTTCTCGCCGCGCACGGCACCGCCTATCACGGGCTGATCGATCGCGGAAAGCTGCAGCCGGGCGAGGTGCTGCTGGTGCATGGCGCGGGCGGCGGCGTCGGCCTTGCCGCGGTCGAGATCGGCAAGCTGCTCGGCGCCACCGTGATCGCGGCGGCGTCATCGGAGGAAAAGCTTGAGGTCGCCAGGGCGCGAGGCGCCGATCACCTCGTGCTTTACTCGCGCGAGCCGTTCCGCGACGCGGTCAAGCGCATCACCGAAGGCCGGGGCGCCGACGTGGTCTACGATCCCGTCGGCGGACAGATCTTCGAGGACAGCGTGCGCTGCATCGCCTGGGGCGCGCGGCTGCTCGTGATCGGCTTCACCGGCGGCATCGGCCTTGCCCGCACCAATCTGCTCTTGATCAAAGGCGCGAGCGTGCTCGGCGTCCGCGCCGGCGAAGCGGTGCGCAGGAATCCCGCGCTCGGCGAGGTCAGGCTGAAGCAACTGCTCGCATGGGCGGAGGAGGGCAAGATCCGGCCCAACGTCTCGCATCGTTTGCCGCTCGAGGATTATGCCGTCGCGATGCAGTTGCTGGTCGACCGCAAGGCGATCGGGCGCGTGGCGTTGATGATGTAACCGTCGTCCCGGCCAAGCGAAGCGCGAGCCGGGACCCATACCGCGTGGTGTTTCAATAGCGCAGGGTGGCAGACGTTCTTCGCACAACGAAAGCCTGTGGTTATAGGTCCCGGATCGCGCTTTGCTCGCTTGTCCGGGACGACAGCATTTTATTTATATTCCCGCTCCTGCCACCACGGAAAATAATCCGGCATGTCGCTCGACACCTTGTCCTTGAATTGCGCCGGACGCTTTTCCAGGAACGACACCACGCCTTCTTTCACGTCGTCGGAGCGGCCGCGGGCATAGATGCCGCGGCTGTCGACCTTGTGCGCTTCCATCGGATCGTCGGCGCCGAGCATGCGCCACATCATCTGGCGGATCAGCGCCACCGACACCGGCGCGGTCTTTGATGCGATCTCTTTTGCGAGCGCCCGCGCGGTCGGCAGCAATTCGTCCGGCGGCACCACTTTGCTGACGAGGCGGCCGGCCAAGGCCTCCTGCGCCGAGAACACGCGGCCGGTGTAACACCATTCCAGCGCCTGCTGGATGCCGACGAGACGCGGCAGGAACCAGCTCGAGGCCGCTTCCGGCACGATGCCGCGCTGGGAGAACACGAAGCCGAACCGCGCCGCTTCGCTCGCGATGCGGATATCCATCGCAAGCTGCATGGTGACGCCGATGCCGACGGCGGGGCCGTTCACCGCTGATATCACCGGTTTGAGGCACTTGAAGATGCGCAGCGTGAGCTGGCCGCCGCCGTCGCGGACCTGCGGATCGCTGTAATCGACCTTGCCGTCGGCGCCGCGCTTGACCGGGCCGCGCCGCGCGTCGCGGTCGAAGGTGTTGGCGCCGGAGGAGAGATCGGCGCCGGCGCAGAAGCCGCGGCCGGCGCCCGTGACGATGATGGCGCGGACGTTGTCGTCGGCGTCGGCCTTGTCGAAGGCGTCGATCATCTCGTTCATCATCTGACCGGTAAAAGCATTGAGCTTGTCGGGCCGGTTCAAGGTGATGGTGAGGATCTGCTCCGCCACGTCGTATGTGATGGTTTCGTAGGACATGGTTGTTTCCTCGATGATTGTTCTGCTCCCTCTCCCCGCTCTTGCGGGGAGAGGGTTGGGGTGAGGGGCTTTCTCAACGAGCGTTGACTTATCGATAGACCTGTACCCCCTCACCCGCGCCTTCGGCGCGACCTCTCCCCGCGGGCGGGGAGAGGTGAAGAAAGTCACTTCTTCGGCGGGCTCGGCCACGGCTTCTGCGGACCGCGCAGGCCCTCGAATGCCTTGGCCATGGCGAGCACGCCGAGATCGTCGAAGCGGCGGCCGATGATCTGCACGCCGATCGGGAAACCCTTGGCGTCGTAGCCGCCATTGATCGACACCGCCGGGTTTTCCGCCATGTTCCACGTCACGGTGTAGCAGATGTGCTCGAACGGCTTGTCGGGATCGTTGAGCGGTGCGGCGAGCTCGGCGTCGAACTTGACGACCGGCGACACCGGCGAGATCACGTAATCAAGCTCGGCGAACAGTTTTGCCGCGGCGGCGCGGATCGCCATGGTCATGTTGAAGCCGCGCACCGCGTCGGCGCCCGACAGCTTCGCGCCGCGCTCGGCCCATCGATAGATGTAGGGCAGGGTCTTGCGGCGCTCGGCCTCGGGCAGCCCTGACAGGTCACTCCACATCCGCGCGCGCCAGAAATTGTCGAGCCCGTCGAGCATCTCACGCGTCAGGATGCCGTCGACTTCGGTCACGACCGCGCCGGCCGCTTCGAACGCCTTGGCCGCCTTGACGACGGCTTCGCGGGCCGGCTTTTCCAGCGCCTGGCCGACGCCGAGATCGAGCATCAGGCCGAGCCGCAGCTTGCGCGGTGATTTTTCCAGCGCCTTCCAGTTGGTGTCATGCGGCGGCAGGCTCATGCCGTCGCGCCGGTCCGGTTTTGAGAGCACGCTCATCATCAGCGCGGCGTCGTCGACGGTGCGCGTCATCGGACCGGCGACGCGGCCGACATAGGGCGGATCGATCGGAACGCGGCCGAGGCTCGGCTTCAGCGCAACGAGACCGCACCAGCAGGCCGGCAGCCGCACCGAGCCACCGATGTCGGTGCCGAGGTGCAGCGGGCCGTAACCGGCAGCACCCGCGGCGCCCGCGCCGGCCGAAGAGCCGCCCGGATTCTTTGTGAGGTCCCAGGGATTGCGGGTAAGGGGATGCAGGCTCGACAGTCCCGACGACAGCATGCCGTAATCCGGCATCGTGGTCTTGGAGAAGACGATCGCGCCGGCCTCGCGCAGCCGCGCGACCGGCGGCGCATCGGCCGCGGCCGGCACTTGCGGCACACTGGCCGCGCCGAGCGGCACCGGCTGGCCCTTGGTCGCGACATTGTCCTTGATGGTGACGGGAACGCCGTCGAGCGCGTGGGTCGGCTCGCCCTTCTGCCAGCGATCGCTCGAGACCTTCGCCGCCTTGCGCGCGCCTTCGGGGTCGAACAGGTACAGCGCCTTGATGTGCGGCTCCCAGGCCGCGACATGTTCCAGCAAATCCTCCATCACCTCCGATGGCGAGAATTGCCCGGCCTTGTAGCCCGCGATCAGATCGACGGCGGAGAGGTCGTGCAGCGAAGTGACCGCGTCCTGGGAAGACGTCTTATGCATGAGAACCTGCCGGCATACGGGTTTCAATGATGCGGGCGAACATGCTGGCGCCGATCGGCAAAATCTTGTCGTCGAGCACATAGCCGGGATTGTGCACGGGCACCGAGCCGTCATGGCCGATCCAGAAATAGGCGCCGGGAATTGCCTCCATCATGTCGGCGAAATCCTCGCTGCCCATTTTCGGCTGCGAGCGCGTGAACACCTTGGCCGGATCGACCACGGTGCGCGCAACCGCCTCGACCACTTTGGACTGCTCTTCCTTGTTGACCAGTACGCTGAACGTGTCGCGGATGTCGGCCTCGATCTCGACCTGGAAGGCGGCCGCCATGCCGGCGCAGAGCGCGCGCATGCGCTCGCGGATCAGCGCGCGCACGTCGTTCGAAAACGCGCGCACGGTGCCGCACAGCCAGGCTTCACCGGGGATGACGTTATAGGCGGAGCCGGAATGAATTTGCGTGATCGAGACCACCGCGGCCTGCAGGGGATCGACGTTGCGGCTGACGATGGTCTGCAACGCCTGTCCCAAGGTCATCGCGATCACCACCGCGTCCTTGGAGCGCTCCGGCATCGCGCCATGGGCGCCATAGCCGTGGATCTTGATGTCGAAGAAATCGGCACCCGCCATCGCCGGTCCCGGCAGGATCGCGATCTCGCCATGGTTCATGTCGGGCGCGTTGTGCAGGCCGTAGATTTCGTCGCAGGGAAATTTCTGAAACAGCCCGTCCTTGATCATGGCGCGCGCGCCGCCGAGGCCTTCTTCGGCCGGCTGGAAGATGAAATGCACGGTGCCGTCGAAATTGCGGGTCTCGGCGAGATAGCGCGCGGTGCCGAGCAGCATGGTGGTGTGGCCGTCATGACCGCAGCCATGGAAGCGGCCGGGAACGGTGGAGCGCCATTTCAGGTTGGTATTTTCTTCCATCGGCAGCGCGTCCATGTCGGCGCGCAAGCCGATGCGTTTTGAACCGGTGCCCTTGCCCTTGAGCACGCCGATCACGCCGGTGCCGCCGAGGCCGCGATGCACCTCGATACCCCATTGCGTAAGCTTGTCGGCGACGATGCCGGAGGTGCGCACCTCTTCGAAGCCGATCTCGGGATGGGCGTGCAGGTCGCGCCTGATCGCGGTGAGTTCGTCGGCAAAGCCGTCAATGCGGTCGATGGTGGGCATGTTGTCCTATCCGGTTGAGCGAGATTGATCTTCCTTACCCTCCCCCTTGCGGGGAGGGTGGACTGTTGTGAGCGAAGCGAACAACAGGCCGGGTGGGGGTGAAACGGTGAAAGTCTTCGCGTGGACCCCCACCCCCAACCCCGAGAGCGAGCTTCGCTCGCCTCGGACCCCGCAAGGGGGAGGGGAGTCGCAGCGGTGTGTGTGGATGCAGTGGAGATTCATCGCGCAACTCGCGCAGTCTTCGGAGGCACGAACGCCGGGCCGTTCGGCTTGATGCGGATGCCCGGACGCAGGTGCTGCCACGGCAACGCCACTGGATCGGCCGGCATTGCGCCGGGCGCGGCGCAGATCAAAAGCTTCTCGGCGATCGGCTCGAAGTCGGCGCGAAAATGCACCGAGCTCTTGTTGACCAGGATCGCCTGTGCGGTCGGCTCGATGCCGACATAGCGGTACATCGCCTGGTCGGCGAGTTGCGCCTTGTGCGAGGCGACGACGACCCTGACATCGCCGATGCGCAAACACGCCGAAGGCCCCATCTTCATGGTGCGGCCACCGTAAAAGGGACCGGGCGCGACGAAATTGCCGTCGGACAGTTTCTCGACGACGAAGGTTTCCTTGTAGGGCGCGTCGCCTGCTATGCCCGACTTGCCGCCGAGCGCCAGCGTCACCGTAGCGCCTTCGCCGGCCGCATGCGCCGCGCGCGCGGATTCGGGATCACAGAGCACGCCGATCGCGGCACGCTGCGCCTTGTTGCGCACCAGCGCGCGCAGCATGCCCGTCGTGTCGGAATCGCCACCGGCGCCGGAATTGTCCTGGGTGTCGGCGATCACGACCGGCTTCTTCGCGGTCTTCGCCAATTCCATGGCGTAGAGCACGCCTTCGTCGGACGCATAGATCTTGCCGTCGAAATCGTTCTCGTGGCCTTCGACGATTGCCGCGATCCTGTCCGCCGCGACATCGGCGTCTCCTTGCGTCCTGCCATAGGCAAACACGCTCGGGCCGCAATCCCGGAAGTCGGCGGCGGGAAATCCCGGCGCAAAGGACAGCGTCGGTACCGCGTCGCTCTGCAGCGCCGCCAACTGTTCATAGATGCCTTTGGTTGGCTGATCGTTGGTGCATTGCCAGCTGATCGGAATCAGGAACGGCAATTGCCGGAACGCTTTTGCGAAGCGCTGTTTCGTCTTCAGCATCAGCGCGAGGTGCTCGGCGCAGGCGCGCCCCGTCTCGGCCATGTCGACATGCGGATACTTGCGGTAGGCGATCAGAGCATCCGCATGCTCGACCATTTCCGGCGAGACATTGGCATGCAAATCGAGGCTGACCACCAGCGGCATGGTCTTGCCAATGACATGTCGGACGCGCGCGAGCAGCTCGCCTTCGCCGTCGTCGAAATGCTCTGATACCATCGCGCCATGCAGGTCGAGATAGACGGCGTCGATCGGGCCCGCGGCGGCGATGCCGTCGATCATCACTTTCGCGATGCGCTCGAACGCATCCTCGGTGACATGCGCCGATGGCGTCGCCGCGGCGAAGATGGTGGGAACCAGTTCCCAGCCTTTTTCGTCCGCAGCCTCGATGAAGCCCGCGAGCCCAAGATTGATGCGGCGAATGATCTTCGGGATGTCCGCGCCCAGCACCATGCGCGGCCAGCCGCCGCCATGGATGAAAGCGTCATAGCTCGCCTTCGTCGGCGCGAAGGTGTTGGTCTCGTGCAGGAAGCCGCCGACGGCGATGCGGGTCATTCAGGGGGTCTCAGGCAACGCTTAGGGCCGCGACGTTAGCCCCGTGTCCGCGACAAGCGCAAGCTGCGAAGCACTTCCGGATTTGCATGAACTCTTATCGTGAGGAGGCGTGCTCTTTCTCTTTCGTCATGGCCGGGCATAGCCGTTCGAAGAACGGCGTCGCTTCCGCTCGCCTATGCCCGGCCATCCACGTCTTTCTTACAAGTGGCACCAAAGACGTGGATGCCGGCTCAAGGCCGGGCATGACGAACTGAGGGAACGGAGCTACGCAACCGCAACCGGACGGAAATTGGCAAAATCCCAGCCGCGTCCGGGCGCGGCGTCGAGCAGTGTGCGGGTATAGGCCTGCTGCGGATGGGTCAGCACCGCTGCCGCCGGGCCCTGCTCGACGATGCGGCCATGCTGCATCACGGCAACGTCGTCACAGATTTGTGCCGCGACGCGCAAATCGTGAGTGATGAACAGCAGCGCGATGCCGAGCCACTTCTGGATTTCGGCGAACAGCTCCAGCACCTGCGCCTGCACGGACACATCGAGCGCGGAGACCGCTTCGTCGGCCACCAGCACGTCCGGATCGAGCGCGAGCGCGCGGGCAATGGCGATGCGCTGGCGCTGACCGCCGGAGAATTGGTGCGGATAGCGCGAGATGGCATCGGGCGGGAGGTCGACGAGTTCCAGGAGCTCGCGTGCTTTCGCAAGCGCCTGCGCTCGCGGCATGCCGTAATTGATCGGGCCCTCGGCGATGCTCTCGCCGATGGTGACGCGCGGGTTGAGCGAGCGATAGGGGTCCTGGAACACGATCTGGATGCGCTTGCGATGCGGCTGCAGCAGTCCGCGCGACAGGTTCGAGATTTCGCGCCCGACGAGGCGAATGCCGCCGGAGGTCGGATCGATCAGCCGCACGATACAGCGCGCCACCGTCGATTTCCCGGAGCCGCTTTCGCCAACGATGCCGAGGGTGCGCCCTTTGCGAAGCGTGAGGGTGACGTCGTCGGCGGCCGCGACCTCGCGGGCTTTGCCGAAGAAAGAGCGCTCGCGATAGATCTTGCCGAGGCTCGTCGTCTCCAGCACGATCGGCTCAACCGTGTCGGCCCGCGCCGCGCGCGGCACGAGACTCGGCACCGAGGAGAGCAGGTTGCGCGTGTATTCCATTGCGGGCGTGCGCAGGATGGACTGAAGCGGCCCGGTCTCCACCAGCCGGCCATTGCGCATGACGGCGACGCGATCGGCGATCTCGGCGACCACGCCCATGTCATGGGTGATGAACAGCACCGCGGTGCCATGATCGCGCTGCAGGTCGCGGATCAAGGTGAGGATTTGCTTCTGCGTGGTGACGTCGAGCGCGGTGGTCGGCTCGTCCGCGATCAGGAGCTTCGGCTCGAGCACCAGCGCCATCGCGATCATGATGCGCTGGCGCTGGCCGCCGGAGAGGCGATGCGGGTAGGACGTGAAGATGCGCTCGACCTGCGGCAGCCGCACCTGCTCCATCATGTCGAGGATGCGCTTGCGCCGGGCACGCGCGTCGAGATCGGTATGGGCGCGCAAGACCTCGTCGATCTGGCGTCCGACCGGCACCACCGGATTGAGCGCGGTCATTGGCTCCTGGAAGATCATCGCCATGCGGGTGGCGCGCAATTGCCGCAAGCGCCGGTCGCTCGCGGTCAGCAATTCCTCGCCGACCAGTTTGATGCTACCGCCGGTCGGCATCAATGCGTTCTTCTGTAAGAGACCCATCACGGTCAATGCCGTCACCGACTTGCCCGAGCCGCTCTCGCCGACCAGGCACAGCGTCTCGCGCTCGGAGAGCTCCAGCGAGACATCGTCGATGATGCGCGTCGCGCTCGCCTTTCTGCCGAGGCTGACGACGAGATTGTTGATGGCGAGGACGGTCACTTGCCCGCCTCGCGCTGCTTCATGCGGGGATCGAGCGCGTCGCGCGCGGCATCGCCGATCAGGTTGACACTGAGGATCGCGATCGACAGCAGCAGGCCCGGCCAGAAGATCAGCGACGGCTTGATCAGGAAATAGGCACGGCCCTCGGCCATGATGTTGCCCCAGGTCGGCGTCTCCGGACTGATGCCGGCGCCGAGGAAAGACAGGATCGCTTCGGTGAGGATCGCCGACGCACAGAAATTCGTGCCCTGCACGATCAGCGGCGCGACCGTGTTCGGCAGCAGATGCCGCCACATGATCTTGGGCAGCGCAGAGCCGACCGAGATTGCGGCCTCGACATAGGGTTCCTCGCGCGCCGACAGTACGACCGAGCGTACCAGCCGCGCCACGCGCGGAATTTCGGGAATCGTGATTGCGATGAGCACAGTCATCACGCTGGCGCCCGACAGCGACACCACGGCGATCGCGAGCAGGATCGCCGGGATCGCCATGATGCCGTCCATGATCCGCATCAGGACGGCGTCGAGTAAACGGAAGAAGCCGGAGAACAGGCCGATGACGAGGCCAATGCTGATCGAGACCAGCGTCGCGCCGAAGCCGATCAACAGCGAGATGCGGCCACCATAGATGATGCGCGACAGCACATCGCGGCCATAGGCGTCGGTGCCGAGCGGAAACAGCTCGCTGGGCGGTTTCAATCGCTGCGCCGGCAGCAGCTGCAAGGGATCATGCGGCGCGATCACGGGCGCAAGGATCGACATCGCGGCGATAGCGACGAGGCAGAAGGTGGCGGTCGCGATGATCGGTGTCGCCGTCAGGAATCCGAACCGCGGCCGCAGCGGGGCTGCAATCGCAATAGACGGTTCGGGAAGGGTCTCGATCGCCATCAGTATCTGATCCTTGGATCAAGAAGCGTGTAGGCGACGTCGATCAGGAGATTGATCGTCACATAGAGCAGTGAGGTCAAAAGGATCATCGCCTGGATCACGGGATAGTCGCGCGCCAGCACCGCATCGACGGTCAGGCGGCCGATGCCGGGAATGTTGAACACGCTTTCGGTGACGACGACGCCTGAAATCAACAGTGCAAAACCGGTGCCGATCACGGTGATGACGGGGACTGCGGCGTTACGCAGCGCATGGCGGAACAGCACGGCGATTTCGCCGAGGCCCTTGGCGCGGGCGGTGCGGACATAATCCTCGCCGAGCACGTCGAGCATCGAGGCGCGGGTCATCCGCGCGATCAGCGCGACGTAGATAAAGGAGAGCGCCAGCGTCGGCAGCACGAGCCGTTCGAAGAATGGACCGAAGCCGCCACTCAGGCTCTTGAAGCCCTGCACCGGCAGCCAGCGCAGATCGATCGCGAAAATCTGGATCAGGACATAGCCGATCACGAACACCGGCACCGAGAAGCCGAGCACCGAGAGCGCCATCACGAAGCGGTCGATCCAGGTGCCTTGCTTCCAGGCCGCGAGCACGCCAAGCGGCACCGCGACCACCACGGCGAGGATGATGGTCGCCAGCGCAAGCGAGATCGAGGGCTCGATGCGCTGGCCGATCATGTTCAGCACCGGCACGTTGGAGATCAGGGAGACGCCGAGGTCGCCGTGCAGCAGCTTGTTGACCCAGGTGAAGAACTGGACGTAGAGCGGCTCGTTGAGGCCGAGCGAGATGCGGATGCGTTCGAGCTGCGCCGGCGTCGCATTGTCGCCGGCAAGGATCGCGGCGGGATCGCCGGGCGTCAGCCGCAGCAGCAGGAACACGAACAGCGCCACCACGCCCATCACGGGGATGGCGGCCAGCACGCGGCGAAGCAGGTATCCGAGCATCCTGATGTCTCAACCCAACACGTGCGAGTGTGGAGGTTTTTGCATGTCCTTAGCAATCCACATTTTTCCCGGGTTCGCGGACTTTTGGACGTTCTCGTCGTTGCAAAGCCCATGCCATGAGGCGCGCTAGCGCGGCGTCATGTTCTCGCCGATCGACATCGCGCAGATACGCGACAGATGCACGTAGGGCAGTCCCGTCTCCTCGGCCCAGGCGTTGAACTGCGCCTGCACCTTGGCAAGATCGCCTTTGGATTTGACCTCCGTGCCGATATCGAGGCCGGCGTCGCGCAGGCAGGCGACCACGTCCTGCGAGGTGACGAAACCGTCCCAGCCGACGAAGCGCAGGAACATCTGTCCGGTGTTGCCGCCGAGCCGGCTGCCGCGCTTGCTCAGCAGGTTCAACAGCCCGATCTCGTCGGACGACGGCCACGCTGCGAGGAACTTGCCGAAGCTGCCATGCTCTTTCGCGATGTCCTGCACAAAGGCCGCATTCTCGCGCACCGAAGAGATCTTGGCGCCATTGCGGACGATGCCGGTGTCGGACAGCAGCGCATGCCAGAAATCGTCGGGCTGGAAGATCAACTTCGCCGGCTTGAAACCAAGAAAGGCCTTCTCGAAGCCCGGCCATTTGTTTTCGATCACGCTCCAGGCAAAGCCGGCGGAGAAGACGCGCTTGGTCATTTCGGCCAGGATGCGGTCGTCGGCGAGCTTCTCCAGCGCCTTTTTGTTGGGCTTGGCCGGCAGCAATTTCTTTAAACCGCTCGGTCCACCCTTGCGCTTCTCGGCGCGGGCCAGAATGGTCTTGAAGGGAATGGTCTTTAGCGAAGTGGTTTTGGCCATCGCGCCTTATTCCAGCGTCGCCAGCAATCCTGCCATCAGCCGTCCGCGCTGCGCGAGGCTTTCGACGATGATGTGCTCGTTGAGGGTATGCGGATCGGCGCCGCGCGGACCAAGACCATCGAGCGTCGGGATGCCCATCGCACCCGTGAAATTCGCGTCCGACCCGCCGCCGGCCGAGCCATGCGGCAGCTCCATGCCGAGATCCCCAGCGATGCCCTTGGCCTTCTCATAGAGCGCCATGGTGCCGGCGTCCGGCTCCCACACCGGCCGCGTGACGCCGCGCGTCACCGTGAAAGTCACGTCATTGGCGGTGCTGGAGAGTGCCAGCATCCGCTCCACGCCGCGGTCGAGATCGGCCTGCCGCTTGGCCATGCTCAGCGCCTCGCCGCTGCAGGTAGTGGCGACGCAGTTGACCCATTGCCCGCCATGGACGATGCCGACCGAGTAGGTGCAATCCTCCGTCGTCATGCCGTCGATCTCGATGATGCGCCGCGCCATCTCGCGGATCGCCGAGCGGCCCAGCGAAAGGTTGGCGCCGGCATGGCTCGGCTTGCCGGTGGCTTCGAGATTGAAACGCGCGATCGCATAGCGGCCCGTGACGACGCCGTTATTGGCGCGGCCGGGTTCGGGCACCAGCACATATTTGTTGCGCGCGGCTTCCGCCTCGATGATGTCGCGCACGCTGGGCGTACCGACCTCCTCGTCGGGGGTGAACAGCACCGTGATCGGCAGCGGCGTGGTGAAGGATGCGCGCGCCAGCTGCCGGATCGCCTCCAGCGACAGATAGCTGCCGCCCTTCATGTCGTAGATGCCGGGACCCCAGCATTTCTCGCCATCGCGCAGGAACGGCAGCTTCTTCAGCGTGCCGACGGGATGAACTGTGTCGAAATGGCCGGCAATCAGGATGCCGGGCTCGCCCTGCCTGGGATGAGGAAACCGCGCGCGGACGCAACCGGCAAAGCCCTGCCGTCCCGCGATGCGCTCGATGCTTGCGCCCATGATCGCCATGTCGCGCGCGGCGATGTCCAGCATGCGCTCGACAGCAGGAGCATCCCAGGTCGGGCTTTCGCACTCCACCCAGGTGCGCAGGCCGGCCAGCATGGCCTCGGAATCGAAGGGAAGGTTGGCGGGGTTCATGGATTTTTCTCTCGTTTGAAAGCCGACCACAGATCGCATCTTTACGAGAATGATCCGCGCGGCATTTGTAAAGAGCCGCAAGCGCAGGGCAAGGCATGCATCCAAATCACGATTGACGCGCCAGCCGCTTGGTGCAAGTCTCAAAATCAAGAGAATTTACAGCGTGTTATCCGCACAAATAACGGACACCATGCTCACAGTGTGATCTCGCTTTGACCAGTTTCACGTCAGGAGACAGAGGAATGTCAGACATCTCTCGCCGCAAACTCGGACTAGCGCTCGGCCTTACGCTGTCGGCGCTCGCGCTCTCGACCGCTTTGACGCCGGCCGAAGCCGCCAGCGGCAAGACGCTGCTGGTGAAGATGCATTCCGACCTGCGCGTCATCGATCCCTTGTTCACCACGGCCTACATCACGCGCGACCATGGCTACATGGTCTACGACACGCTGCTCGCGACCGATTCCAGCTTCAAGGTCCAGCCGCAGATGGCGGACTGGAAAGTCTCCGACGACAAGCTGACCTACACCTTCACCTTGCGCGACGGCCTGAAATGGCATGACGGCGCGCCGGTCACCGCGGAGGATTGCGTCGCCTCGCTGAAGCGCTGGGGCCGCATGGACAACATGGGCCAGAAGCTGATGGACTTCACCGCCAGCATCGAGGCGCCCGACGCGAAAACCATCGTGCTGAAATTGAAGGAGCCCTACGGCCTGGTGCTGGAGTTCGATTGCCAAGCCCTCGTCCTACGTGCCCTTCATGATGCCGAAGCGCCTCGCCGAGACGCCGGCCGGCCAGCAGATCGCCGAGCAGATCGGCTCGGGCCCGTTCAAGTTCGTCAAGGCTGAATTCCAGCCGGGCGTGAGGGCGGTCTATGAGAAGAACGCCGATTATGTGCCGCGCAAGGAGCCGCCGAGCTGGACCGCCGGCGGCAAGGTCGTGAAAGTCGATCGCGTCGAGTGGGTCACCATGCCGGATGCGCAGACCGCGGTGAATGCGCTGCAGTCGGGCGACCTTGACTTCATCGAGGATCCGCCGTGGGATTTGTTGCCCGTGCTGGCGGCCAATCCCGACATCAAGATCGACACCTTGAACAAGTTCGGCTTCCAGACGCTTGGCCGCATGAACTTCCTGCTGCCGCCGTTCGACAATCCGAAGGTGCGCCGCGCGGCGCTGCTGGCGATCAATCAGAAGGACGTGCTCGACGCGGTGGTCGGCAATCCCAAATATTACGAGACCTGCGGTGCGTTCTTCGTGTGCGGCACACCGCTGGCGACCGATGCAGGCGCTGGCAATCTGGCCAAGGGCGGCAGTATGGAGGAGGCGAAGAAGGCGCTTGCCGCCTCCGGCTATGACGGCACGCCGGTTGCGATCATGGCGCCGGGCGATGTGGCGTCGATCAAGGCGCAGCCGATCGTCGCCGCGCAACTCTTGCGCCAGGCCGGCTTCAAGGTCGACGTGCAGGCAACCGACTGGCAGACGGTGGTGAGCCGCCGCGCCAGCCAGAAGCCGGTCAGCGAAGGCGGCTGGAACATGTTCTTCACCAACTGGGTCGCCGCCGACGTGATGAACCCGCTGGTCAATTTCTCGATCGGTGGGCGTGGCAAGAACGGCGGCTGGTTCGGCTGGTCCGAGGACGCCAAGATCGAGCAGCTGAAGGACCAGTTCGCGCGCTCGTCTTCGCCCGAGGACCAGAAGAAGATCGCAACCGAGATCCAGCAGGAGGCCTACGACCAGGTGACCTACATTCCGCTCGGGCAGTTCACGATCCCGAGCGCGTGGCGGAAGTCGATCACCGGCGTGCTCGACGGTCCGGCGACGCCGATCTTCTGGAACGTCGACAAGAGCGAGTAACCTCGGTGCCTCTTATCCCTCCCCCGCGAAGCGGTGGGGAGGGTGCCGAGCGAAGCGAGGCGGGTGGGGGGATTACCGCGAGCAAAACTCGAATGAGATACCCCCACCCCGACGTTCGCTGCGCTCACCGTAGCCGAAGCTTCGCTTCGGCGTTCTTGGATTTTAACGGCCGCCGAAGGCGGCCTATGCCTCCCCACCGCTCGCTCTGGCGCGCAAGTGCGCTGCCGAGCTCGTGGGGGGAGGGATTAGGAGCGCGATCGACTACGATTACTCTCAAGGGAACCAGCCTCAATTCTGCTGACTGACCTCGGTCAACTCGGCTATGTTCGCACCGGCCCGTGAGGTTGGGCCGGTGGGGTTTCCGGGTTCCAGAGGGTCTTCAAGATGGGTCGTGCCAGCCGGTTTGCCGCTGTCGCAACAGCTGCGTTCATTCTTGCCATCACGGGGTTGCCGGCCAAAGCGGCTGACCCCTGCGCGCAAGCCGGGCTCCAGGTGCTGCCGTCGCCGTTCTCGCCCTGGAAGGGCGCGCCGCTGCGGGTCATGGCGATCAGCGAAAAGCCGCTCGACGGCACGATCTCGCTGACCGGGCCCGATGGCAGCGTCGTCGCCAAATCCTCCGACCGCCATGGCGGCCCGCCCTATTTCTGGTTCGCCGAGGTCGCCGAGCCCGCCGCGGGCAAATGGCACGCCTCGCTCGCGCTGGATCGTCCGGCGGCCGATTGCAGCACCATCACGCACGACATCACCGTTGGCGCGGCCAAGCCGGCGCCGGTCGCGATACCCTCGGGAAAATTCTGGCAGGTGAAGGGCAGCTGGGATCACGCCAACGAGACGCTGTTCTCGGCCTGGATCGCCAAGCTGTTCGATGCGCCCGCCGATCAGGATCTGAACTGGAAGGCCTGGAACGATGTGCTGCGCGACAAGTCGCGCAACATGCTGTTCAACTATCTCGGCCGTAACGAGGACGAAGGAAGGAGCGGGCTGAAGCCGGACTGCGCCGACTTCGTCTACTTCCTGCGCGCCTATTTCGCCTACAAGATGGGACTGCCGTTCGGCTACTCCAATTGCTCCCGCGGCACCGGCGGCACGGCGCCGAAATGCTACCAGTGGTTCGATATGGAGCACCCGAACGCGACGCGGCCGCCGCCTCCGCCGTCCGAGCAGGATGCAACCGTCGCGACCGCCGCGCCGCCGCCCGACAATGGCGGAGGATTCAGCCTGTTCGGCCGCCGCCAGGCCGATGCAGCGCCGCCGCCTCCGCCCGCAGGCGGACCCCCGGGCGCGCCTCCAGGTGCGAAGTTCAAGTCACCGCCGAAGCCGCCGACCAATTTCGGCGAGTATCTGCGCGACGTCGGCGACGTCGTGCATTCCGGCTCGGTGCGCGTCTCCGCCAATGACGAGAACACCGACTTCTACATGGTGCCGTTGACGCAGGAGACGCTGCGCCCGGGCACGGTGTATGGCGATCCCTACGGCCATGTGATGATGATCGTGCACCGCGTGGCGGAGGCCGACGGCAAACCGGGAGTCTATCTCGCCGTCGACGCCGAGCCCGACGGCTCGATCACGCGCAAGCGCTTCTGGCGCGGCAACTTCCTGTTCGTGCACGAGCCGTCGCTCGGCAACCCCGGCTTCAAGCACATCCGCCCCGTGCTGCGCGACAAGAACGGATCGCTGCGGCGGATGACCAACGCGGAGATCGCGGCCAATCCGCAATATTCCGATTTCTCGCTCGAGCAATCGCAGATGAGCAAGGAGGATTTCTACGATCGCATGGACGACGTGATGTCGCCCGAGCCGCTCGATCCGCAGAAGGCGATGATGGATGCGATCGAAAGCCTCAACGAGCAGGTCAAGGTACGCGTCACCTCGGTCGAGAACGGACGGAAATTTATCGAGAAGTCGCCGGCCGAAATCAGCATGCCCAACGGCCCCTCGATCTTCGAGACATCGGGGGCGTGGGAGGACTATTCGACACCGGCGCGCGATTTCCGCCTGCTGGTCGCCATCGACGTCGTGCGCGGCTATCCCGACCGCGTGGCGCGCCGCGCCTCGCGCTATGCCATGCCGGCGGGCAAGAGCGCAGACGATGTGAAGAGTGAGTTGCAGACGGTGCTCGCGAACGAGCTCGCCTCGCGCAAGATCACCTATACCCGCAGCGACGGCTCGCCCTGGGAGCTGACGCTGAAGGAAGTGCTCGATCGCAGCGTCGAGTTCGAGATGGCCTACAATCCGAACGATTGCGCCGAGAAGCGGTGGGCGGCACCTGACGGCAGCGACGAGGTCTCCACCTGCAAACGCCGTGCGCCGCAGGCGCAGAAGGCCAAGATGTCGTCGGATTATCGCGGCTGGTTCCGCGAACGGCATTGGCCGACGGCAAGGGGATGAGGCGTCACTGAAAATGCCGTTCGACCTGATCCTGCGCGGCGGCCGCGTGATCGACCCCTCGCAGAGGCTCGACGCGGTCTGCGACGTCGCGTTTGCCAACGGCAAGGTGGCGCAGATCGGCAGCGGCCTGAAGGCGGATGCCGCGACCTCCGTGCGCGACGTTGCAGGCCAAATCGTGACGCCCGGCCTGATCGACCTGCACACCCATGTCTATTGGGGTGGCACCTCGCTCGGCATCGACGCCGAGGAGTTTTGCCGCACCTCCGGCGTCACCACCGCGGTCGATACCGGCAGTGCCGGCCCCGGCAATTTCGCCGGCTTCCGCAAGCATGTGATCGAGCCGAGCCAGGTGCGCATCCTCGCTTATTTGCATGTGTCGCATGCCGGCATCTTCGGCTTCTCCAATCGCGTCATGGTGGGCGAGAGCGAAGAGCTGCGGCTGATGGATCCGATCAGCGCCGCTGAAGTCGCGGACGCCAACCGCGACCTCATCGTCGGCATCAAGGTGCGCGTGGGCCTGCACGCCTCCGGCACGTCGGGGATCGTGCCACTCGAGATCGGGCTCGAAGTGGCCGAGCAGGTCGGCATGCCCCTGATGTGCCATATCGATCATCCGCCGCCGAGCTATGAGGAGGTGGTGGCGCGGCTGCGCCCCGGCGACGTTGCTCACCCATGCGTTCCGGCCGTTTCCCAACACGGCGGTGAGCGCGCAGGGCACGGTGAAGCGGGTGGTGCGCGAGGCGCGCGAGCGCGGTGTGCTGTTCGACATCGGCCACGGCAAGGGCTCGTTCGCGTTCAAGACCGCACGCGCCATGCTCGCCAACGGCTTCTATCCGGACACGATCTCGTCCGACGTGCACAAGCTCTGCATCGACGGCCCGGCCTTCGATCAGGTCACGACCATGTCGAAATTCCTGTGCATGGGGATGGCGCTGCCCGACGTGATCGCGGCGTCCACTGTCAACGCCGCGATGGCGCTGCGGCGTCCCGAGCTCGGCAGCCTCAAGGTCGGCAGCGTCGGCGATGCCACCGTGATCTCGGTGCGGGAAGGGCGCTTCGACTATGTCGACGTCGTCGGCGAGCATCTTGCGGGCGACCGCAAGATTGCATCGGACGGCGTCGTCATTGCAGGGAGGTGGTGGTATCCGAAGTAGTGTCTCACACCGGATGCGCGCTGATATGCGCCAGCATCAGCTCGCTGACGCGCTCCGGTTCCTGGTCGGCAGCAAAATGTCCGACGCCCGGCAGCACTTCGAATTGATAAGGCGCGGCGATGAAATCGATCGTGCCTTCGGCGGCGACGCGGCCGACGGTGTCGTCGGCATCGCCCCAGATATAGAGCGTCGGCACGCGGATCGGCCCGAGCGGACCGCGGATCGCGCCGCGCGCGCGATACCAGGCAAGCGCGCCTTCCATCGCCTCCCTGTTGCCGAGCACGGCAAGATGCCGTTCGATCGCCTCTTGCGGCATGCCATTGGCGGCAAGACGATCGCGCAGCCATTTGCAGTCGTCAGCCAGCACGACGTCGGCGGCATCGGGCTCGAGAAAGGCCTTGTGATGCTTGGAGCGTTGCGCCTGCTCGCCGTCGGGCATGCCAAGCGCGCGGTTGAACGCATTCGGATGCGGCCGCGACAGGATCGTCAGCGAGGCGATCCGCTGCGGGTAGCGGTCGGCGAGCGCCCAGGCGATGCTGCCGCCCCAGTCGTGGCCGGCGAGATGGAAACGCTTGTCGGCGTAGCCTGATGCCGCCACGATGGCGATGGCGTCATCCATCAGGCGGTCGATGTGATAGCTCGGATGGTCTGATGGATCGGGCCGCGCACCCGGCGAATAGCCGCGCTGGCTCGGCGCGATTGCGCGATAGCCCATGTCGGCAAGGGAAGCTGCCTGCGCGCGCCAGCAGTGCATCGATTCCGCAAAGCCGTGCAGCAGCAGCACCAGCGGCGCGCCGTCCTCGCCCGCGACCAGCGCGTCGAAGGTGAGGGTGGGGGAGGTGGTGATTTGGGTGAGGGAAGCCATGCGCCGACAGCAGAAGCCTTAATCGAAGGAACAACTCGAAGCCAGAATATCAGTGATCTGGCTTCTTGCCGATGTCGGCCGCAAAGTCACCGTTTCCTGGCGGGGCGCGATTTCTTTCCCTTGGCCTTCTTGGTGGCTGCCTTCTTTTTCTTGACGGCTGTCTTTTTCGTCTTCTTCGCCTTCTTGGCTTTTTTTGCCTGGGCTTTCTTTGCCTTCTTGGGCTTCGACGCTTTAGCCTTTTTCGCTGTCTTGGCCTTCTTGGCGGTTTTTGTCGTCTTGGCTGGTTTGGTCTTTGCAGTCGGCCCGCTTTTCTTTGCCGGTTTCCCGATGGTATTGGCATCGCCCTTGGACTTCACCTGGACCGGTTGCATCGGTACGGCGGGCGCCGGCGCATCCGGCAGCATCGGCAACTGCCCGGTCCAGAACAGCGTCTCGCGCCGCGCGTCGCTGTCGGGGAGGTAATATCCGTCCTGCCACTTCGGTGTCGGATCGAGACCGGAGAATGCATCCTTGGTCGGTGTCGTTTTCAGCGTGAAGCGCCAGCGGTAGTGATCGTAGACGTCCATCACATGCGTGGCATAGGCTGCCGCCAGCTGCTGGTGGCCTTTGACGATGATGAAATTCTCGTCGTTCGCATAAGAGGCTCGGAAACCCTGGTTATGACTGCCGGTGATGACGACGCAATTCGGCGTCATCGGATCGATCACGACGATCTTGTCGTGAATGATCGCATGTGCGTTGGGAAGCTTTAAAAGCTCCTTTTGCCAATAGGCGAACTGCGTATTGACACCGGTCGCAGACACGACGCTGTCGTTGTCCTTGCTGTCATGATTGTCGTCGACGACCTGGGTATTCTTCATGGAGCGGTGGACGAGAAGGGTCTTGTAATCCTCATTGGCCTTCGGATCGGTTGCCGCCCCGAAGATCAGCAGGCCGGGCTTGGCGTTCTCGCAGGCCGCGGCGTATTCGACGATGCTGGGAGAACCCGGCTGAAAGACCAGGAAGATGATCGCCTGCTTGGCTCCTGCCATCGCCGCGAACACGTCTTTCATGTCGTTAGGCGTCGCGGGATTGTGGGCAGGTTTGGACGTTGCCTTGGTGTTTGGTGAGAACCAGATCGTGGCCGCCGCACCGTCGATCGTGGCAGCGTGAGAAGTCTGGTCCGCCGTGCGCAGGTCCTGCCCCTGCTGGCTGTCATTGGTCTTGGAATCGCTCTGGAGGCGGTGCCAATAGTCGAGATAGGCAGCGGCAATGTCGTCGTTTTCGACGACCACCGAATTGTTCGATTGGGTGCAAACGCCGGTCGAGGTCCAGTTCGTACTGCCCGTCAAGACCGCACGCGGCTTTCCGGACGCATCGCAATAGAGGCAGAATTTATTGTGCGCGATATGGTTCTTGGGGACCATGCGGTCGGTGATGTCGATGCCGGCATCGTGGAGTTGTTTGCGTGCGGGCGCGTTTTCGGAATCGTCGGTGCCGGTGTTGCCGAGGATCAGGTGCAGATAACCCTTGGCCTGCAGCAGCCGGTTCACCAGCTCGGGGTCGGCAAGCTCGTAGAAGGCGGCATAACAACTGCCGCCCTGTTGCGCGGCACGATCGAGCAGGGAGGTCATTCCCTCGATCACCTGACCCGCTAGCTTCATGCGGATGGGATCGCCGGGCTTGTCGATGTGACCCTGCAACGCCGTTGCGCTCGGGCCGCCGGTCGTTCCCGCCGGGAGCGCATGGGTAAGCGCCTGCGTCGCCAAAATTCCATTCGTGAAGTAGACGGAGAAGGAGCCGCGCTTGGGGCTGAGCGTCACGGCGCCGGTTTTCAAGGTCTTGGCTGTCACCGGCTGCAGACTGCCAGGCGAGCCCGTCATCGGCACGATCTCGTAGGTGTAGGTCTGGCCGCGCGTCGCGGTGAAGTCGCGCCAGTTGAACTTCTGGACCGGCCAGACCGTCGTGTCCTTGTGCTGCCAGTTCGGGTTGGTGCCGCCCTTGAAACCGACCCACGCCGGAAGGGCGGTGCGCGTGCCGCCGGAATCGGTGCGGTACACGGCGAAGCCGAGGCAGTTCGGAGTCTTCTGATCGTAAGTCCAGGAAATGAAGACGGTATCGTTGTTGGCAATCGCAATGGCTTTATCCATGACGTACTCCCAAAAAAATCGTGTGAAACCGCTTATGTGGCCGCGCCATATTGCCGGAGGCATTCGCTGGCGCAAGCGACGGTTGCGCGATCTTATGACGGTTGCGTGAAATGGATGCTGCGATGAGCCGCAGGCAGCGCCGCGGGAGCTTCTGGTGCGGGCGGCGGGACTCGAACCCGCACGACGTTGCCATCGAGGGATTTTAAGTCCCTTGCGTCTACCAGTTCCGCCACGTCCGCGTTCGCTAAGGTTAGCGCGCAAGCCTTAAGATGAATCGGTCTTTGGCTCTACCCCATTGTTGGCGGCATTGGCGGGCGAACGGAAGTTCGCCAGCTGAGCCGGACAGCCGGCGAATTTGCACCAGCCAGGGCGGTGGCGATGTTGTCCACGATATCAATGAGTTAAGGTAGAATCCGGAAGCCTGATTTGAGCCTTTTGCCGGCCCCGCCGACAAAGCCTCAATCCGGCCAAGAGCCTGCTTTAGCCAATCTCAATCTGGTCGTCCGATCCTGACATTCGCACGTCGTCGAGGCAGGCAGGTTTGCGAATGTCAGGATCAAAGGACCACCAGCAAATCTTTGATTCCGGTGGAGCTTTGGATTTGACGTTCGCTTTAGGAGATCGTGGTAATCACTGTAGCGAACGCCAAATCCGCGCCACCGGTGGGACTATCTGAGGCTTATGACCGCGATCGCAACCGCCTTGCGAGCAGGCTTGCGCGCAGCCGCCGTGCTGGGCGCGCTTGCGCTCGGGTTCGCGCTGCCCGGCTGCGCCGGCGTGGGCGACACGATGTCGTCGGCGTTCGCAGACCCCGCCAGATACGAGCTCTATGACTGCAAGCAGCTCGAGCCCGAGCGCAGGCGTATCGCCAACGCGCTTGCGGAGAACCAGGGGCTGATGGCCAAGGCCGAGACCGGCGTCGGTGGCTCCGTGGTGTCGGAGCTGGCCTATCGCAACGAGAATATCGCGCTGCACGGGCAACTGCATTTTGCCGAGGAGGCTTGGCGCAAGAACCGCTGCCGCGAGTCGCCGCCGGCCGCTTCCACCAGTCCGCCGGCCAAACCGTTGCCGCCACCGTCGCGCGCCGGCAGTGCGGTGTATTGAGTCCGAAAGCCCGTCAGGATTTCCAATCGTGGATCCAGCGCTGGCGCGCCAGCACGCGCTTCGGTCCGAGCAGGCGGATCGAAAGATCACGCGCCAGCGCCATCGGCCCCGCCATGTGATAGATGCGGCCCTGTTTCTCGGCGAGCCGCTGCACCCGCGCCACGCGCGAACGGCGCAGCCGCCGATAGCGCCGCAGTGCCTTGGTGACCTGCGCTGCCGTCTCGACCGGCCCGTCGCCGAACAGCTTCGCCAGCACGGCGGCGTCCTCGATCGCCATCCCGGCGCCCTGTGCCGCGAACGGCAGCATGGCGTGCACGGCATCGCCCAACAGGCCGATCGTGCCGTCGTACCACCTGCCGCTTTCGGGCACCGTGAACAGCGCCCACCGGTGCCAGTCGTCGACCGCGCCCAACATCATCCGCGCCGGTCCCGGCCAGCGCGAGGCGCCGAAGATCGACTTCAGCTCGAGCCCGTCGCCGGGCGCGCTCCAGCCGGGCCTGTTCCAGGTCCCGGGCACGATCGCCACCACGTTGATCCGCCGCGCGCCCGAGATCGGATAGGCCACGAGATGTGCGCCGGGTCCCATCCAGAGCTGCACCTTCGGCGCGGTGTATTCGCGCGGCAACTGGGTGGCGTCGAGCGTGCCGCGCCAGGCGATCATCCCGGAGAATTGCGGCGCGATGTCCGGAAACAGATGATGGCGCACATTCGACCAGATGCCGTCGGCGCCGATCAGCGCGAGCCCCACTTCGGAGTATCGCGAATTGCCGCGGCGCTGGACCACGGTCAGTCCCTTGGTATGCGCGACCGCGTCCTCGAACTGGCAGCCGAGCCGTAGATCGATGTCGGGTTTGTCGTTGACCGCCGATTGCAGCGCGGCCTGCAGATCGGCGCGATGCACCACCCAATAGGGCGCGCCGGCGCGCTGTGTGGCGGCCGCGCCAAGCGGGATGCGGACGATCTCGCCGCCGGCGCGCGCGCTCATGATATTGATGGACTCCGGCACCACGGCGCGGCTGCCGAGCCGCTCCTGCAGTCCGAGACCGATCAGCACGCGCGTCGCATTGGGTGACAGTTGCAGACCGGCGCCGGTCTCCTCCAGCTTTTCGGCTTTCTCCAGCAGCACGACACGAAAGCCGCGCGCGGCCAGCGCAAGGGAGGCGGTCAGGCCTCCGATCCCGGCACCTGCAATGAAGATGGTGCGTGAGGCCACTTGCGATCTTGCCCTGACGTTCGCGTTCCCTGAGTCGCAGCAAATACCGATGCGAATGTCAATTCAGGTTCAGGCGACGTCCTTCAGCACGCATTCCGGCGGCCGTGCCTCGCCGGCGGCGAGGTCGGGGGCAAACCGGTACAGCGTCGAGCAATAGGGACAGATGATCTCGTTGTCGTTGCCGAGATCGAGGAACACATGGGGATGGTCGAACGGCGGGTTGGCGCCCACGCACATGAACTCGTGCGAGCCGATCTCGATCACGGCCACGCCGGCATCATTGTGGAAGTGCGGAACGACGTTGTCGGCCATCGAAGGTCCTTTAGCGGCAAAGGGAGCGGTGCAATCCTATGCCCTGGAACAGGAGCTAAATGCCGCGCACCATAGCGGCGGTTTCACCTGATTCCCAGAGACCTTAACCGCTATTCTGCGAGTACAAATTCGACACAATCTTGTCGTCTGAGAAGCCCTTCTTTCGTCGGGGACGTTGTGTCGCAATTCCGGCACACTATGTGAGAAGCGGCTTTAATTTAAGGACTTTCGATGAAACGGCGCGGGGTCTGTTCGGCTTTAGTCGGTGTGGCAATATGTGGCGCGCTTCTCGCCGCGGTGGGACCGCAGGCGCGCGAGGCCGGCCGCACGCTCGCCGCGCAGGACGATCCGGCCGCACTGTCGGACCTGCAAATCAATTCTGCTATGCGGAATAACCCTTCGCTGATCGCTAACAATGTCGAAGCCGCGCTGAAAGGCGCCGATGCCGATCTTGCCGACAGCTTCGTTCAGCTTGCGCGCGACAACGATGTCGCTGTCGATAACGAGATGTCGCGTCGTGTCAGCGACGCGGTCACCGAGGAAAATTCCTCCTCCCACTTCGCGAAGCGCTTTGCCACCGGTCTCGTCACCGGCACCGCCGACGACGTCGGCTCGCTCTCCGGCACCATTGCCGGCGATCTCTTCGTGTTCGGTGACATCCGGGACGTGGTGCGCGAGAGCAAGCACCTGGTGATGGGCGAGGAAACCGATCGGCTGATCCTCGGGCTTGCGACCGCGGGCCTTGCGGTGACCGCGGCGACCTATGTCTCCGTCGGCGGCGCCACGCCTGTCCGCGCCGGCCTGTCGCTGGTCAAGGATGCGCGCAAGGTTGGCCGGATCGGCGAGGGGCTTGCGGAATGGGCCGGCCGCTCCGCGCGCGAGGTGGTCGACGTGCCCGTGCTGCAGCAGGCCGTTGCGTCGTCCTCGGCGTTGCGGCCCGGCCAAAGCGTGAGCGCGATCTCGGCCGCCTTCCGCGCCGAGAAGGCCGGCGCGCTGGTGCGGCTTGCCAAGGATGTCGGCCGCATCACCGAGAAAGCCGGCACGCGCGGCGCGCTCGATACGCTAAAAATCTCCGAAGGCCCGAAGGATGTCGCGCGCGCGGCGCGGCTTGCCGAGATGAAGGGTGGACAGACACGCGCCATCATGAAGGTGCTTGGCCGCGGCGCGCTGCTGCTGACGGCTGGCGCCTTCGAGCTTGCGACATGGCTGTTCTCCGCGCTGCTCGTGCTGTTCGGCCTGTTGTCATCGATCAAGGCCACCATCGAGCGGACGACCCAGGCCTGGCTCGACCGCAAAAGGGCGCAGCGGCTGCGTGCGCAGATGGCGGCTGTCGGAACCGCAGGATAAGCTATGGCAGTTGCTTCTCGCAAGACCACGGACGGCGCGATGCCGAGCTTCCACAATGGCGCAGTCGAAATCGCCTACCTCGACGAAGGCGAGGGCGAGCCCGTCGTTCTCGTGCACGGCTTTGCCTCGACCAAGAACGTGAACTGGGTCTATCCGACCTGGGTCTCGGAATTGAAGAAGAACGGCTACCGCGTCATTGCGCTCGACAATCGCGGCCATGGCGAGTCTGCGAAACTCTACGATTCCGCCGACTACTCGATTCCGATCATGGCTGGCGACATCGTCGCGCTGATGGACCATCTCGGTATCGCGCAGGCCGACATCATGGGTTATTCGCTGGGCGGCCGGATGGCGGCATGGCTCGCGCTGAATCGGGCTGAACGGCTGCGCTCGGCGATCCTCGGCGGCATCGGTATTGCCATCATCGAAGGCGGCGGCCCCGGCGAGAATGTCGCGCGCGCGCTGGAAGCGCCGTCGCTGGAGGATGTCAGCGATCCCATGGGACGCACCTTCCGTGCCTTTGCCGACCAGACCCGTTCGGACCGGCTGGCGCTGGCCGCCTGCCTGCGCGGTTCGCGCGACCTGCTGACGAAGGAGGAGGTCGCCCGCATCGGCGTGCCCGTGTTGATTGCGGTCGGCACCAAGGACGAGGTCGCGGGCTCCGCGCGTGCGCTCGGCGACATCATTCCGGGCTCCGAAGTGCTCGATATTCCCGATCGCGATCACATGCGCGCGGTCGGCGACAAGGTCTACAAGACGGGCGTGCTGGATTTTCTGTCACGCCGAAAGTGAGTTGTCGTCTTCCTCCGGTTCGAAATATTTGCTGATCGCCAGCAGCACGGTCAGCGTCGCAAGCCACGCCATGCGCGCGCCATAGCGGTCGTGCGGTCCCGAGATCACGCCGCAGATCACGGCATTGCCGAGCAGCGTGAACGTCACGGTCGCCGCCAGCATGGTCAGGTCATCCGGCCGACGCCTGAACAGGCCATAGCCGAACATCGCCACGACCAGCGCCATCGACGTGAGCGCCACCGGCACGTGCAGCCAGTTCACCGCGGCGAAATTGATGTCCCAATGCTGCTGATGCGCGGCGTTCATCGGCGCGGTTTGCGAGGGGATGTAATATTTGATGATCGAATAGGTGTGCGGCAGCCAGCCGACGGTGCCTTCGCCGGTCGCGACATGCGCGAGTTGCTGTGCGGTCGCTCTCAGCGCCGCCTCGGCCTGCCAGGCCGGATAATCCGCGAGCGCGCCGGTGACGATATGGCCCATCTCGTCGTTCAAACCGGCGAAGCGGCCGAGCTTGTCGAACATGCTGTGGCCCCAGAGGAACTCGTCGGCGGTCGCCGGCAGCTCGTTGCGATACGGGCAGAGCTTCAGCTTCTCGCGCGGGCAATGGTCCCGCAGATATTGCGTGACGATGCCATCCTGCAGCATCCGTCCGAACGCGACGCCAATACCGCCGGGCGTCCAGGCGAGTTGTCCCGAGAAGGCGAAGTTCGTTGCAAGCAGCATCAACGCGCCGGCAGCGATGGTCAGGCTGCCCTGGAGGAGGCCGCTTGCGGCGATGGTCTTGCGGAGAAAGGGCCGCGCGATCCATCCGAGGCAGCACAGGCCGAACAGCACACCGAAGGTGCCGCTATGGGTCGCGGCTGAAAACGCGGTGAAGACGAACAGCAGGCATTTCTCGATTGGCCCCGTCTTGTCGCCATGCAGGACCAGGATGAACAGCGACAGCACCGACAGGCCGGCAAAAATATCCGTCAGCAGCATGCTGGCGATCCACGGCAGCGCTGATGTCAGGACCAGCGACAGGCTGATCGCCAGCAGCCGGAACGGCTGCGACAGGGAGAGCACGCGTAGCGTCAGTTGCAGGATCCAGAGTGTTGCCAGCGCCTGGGCGGCAAGATCGAGCCAGAAATCCGAGCTCTCGCCGAGATGGAGGTAAAGGCCGAACACCGTGGAACGGCTCGGCACCAGATAGCCCTCGTACCAGCGCGCCAGATAGCCGCCGGTGTCCCATTGCAGCAGCGGATATCCGTTCCACAGCGCCGGCGCGATCAGGAACAGCGGAATCAGGATGGCAGCGATCCAGACCGAAGCCGTATCGGTCCTGCGCGCGCCAAGGATGCGCGTGTTGATGGGCGGCCCCTCCATGTCCGTGCCAGAATGCCCGGAACCCGAGCGTGGCCGAAATGCACCAATAGTCGCAACGCACCAGGGTTGATTTCGGGCCCGTCATGCGTCACCGGCGGCGGTCGCGCCTCGGAGGGCGGCCCGATGGAGAATGATTTTCTCTCACGCGTTCCATGAAACGGACTCATGCGTGCCGTCGGTCCGCTTGAATTTCCGCAAGCGCTGACCACGTTTAGCGGTCAATGGCATGCCGGCACTTGAGCGTTCACCTTGAGGGGCGGCCTGTTAGGACTCTGTCTCATGGCCGTGATATAAATCCGGCAAAACGGGAAATCGGGGCGACCCATGGCGATGCATCAGATCAATCCGCAAGGCGCAAAACTGGCGGCGCTCGATCCGATTTGGGATCGAATTCGCGGCGAGGCCGAGGACATCGTGCATCGCGAGCCGGAACTCGCGACCTTCATCTATTCGACGGTGCTGCATCACAACCGCCTGGAAGATGCGGTGGTGCACCGTCTTGCCGACCGTCTCGATCACGCCGCGCTGTCGGGCGACTTGATCCGCCAGACCTATGACGAGGCGCTGCGCGACCAGCCCGATCTCGGCAACATCTTCCGCGCCGATCTGGTCGCTGTCTACGACCGCGATCCCGCGACCGCCCGCTTCATCGATCCTTTGCTCTACTTCAAGGGTTTTCATGCGCTGCAGACCCACCGTCTGGCGCATTGGCTGTTCCAGAAGGGCCGCAAGGATTTTGCCTACTACCTGCAGAGCCGCTCCTCGGCCGTGTTCCAGACCGACATCAATCCGGCGGCACGGATCGGCCGCGGCATCTTCCTCGACCACGCCACCGGTTTCGTCTGCGGCGAGACCGCGGTCATCGACGACGACGTCTCGATCCTGCATGGCGTGACGCTCGGCGGCACCGGCAAGGAGAACGAGGATCGCCATCCCAAGATCAGGCATGGCGTGATGATCGGCGCGGGTGCGAAAATCCTCGGCAATATCGAGGTCGGCCACTGCGCGCGCATCGCCGCCGGCTCGGTGGTGGTGAAGGCGGTGCCGCACAATGTGACGGTCGCGGGCGTTCCCGCCAAGATCGTCGGCGAGGCCGGCTGCGCCGAGCCGTCGCGCACCATGGACCAGATGATCAACGCGATCGGACTCTGATCCCAAACGTCCCAATATGATTTTGGTGTGAACGGCCGGCCTCGTGCTGGCCGTGGTTTTTTATTCTCCGAAAATGCGTTGTGAATCATGAGGTTGGGTGGAGTTCTCGGCGTCGCCGTTCCGCGGCAACGCGGTCTGTCAACTCGGGAAGTGAGAAGCGGACCACTAGCCGTGCGGCCCGTCTCGTCCTACAACCTGCCGCAACGAAAGTGATCGCATTGGAGCCCGCCGTGGACGTTCAGGAAGTCAGGAAACTCGACGCCTACCTCAAGCGCCTGTTCGGCAACCCCAAGATCCGCGTGGTGCCGCGGCCGAAGAAGGACGATTCCGCCGAGGTCTATATCGGCGAGGAGTTCATCGGCGTGCTGTTTGTCGACGACGAGGACGACGACCGCTCGTTCCAGTTCCAGATGGCGATCCTCGAGGACGACCTGGTCGAACAGGAATAGCTGTCACTTCATCGCGTGCAATTGCGTCGTCAGGCGGTCCATCGCGACTGCGACGTCGCGCCACTGCGCAAGCCAATCCTTCGGAAACCGGAAGGTGAGATCGGCGCCGTCGATACGGCGCTCGCTCAGGCACATGCCGGGCGTCGCGGCGTCGCGGGTGCAGCGGGCGCTGAACGACGGTGCGTTGGCGGAGAACAGGTCCTCGCCGGAATAGGGCGAACCGTCCCGGAACGCGCGAACCGTCAACCCGTCATCGCCGGGCGCGGAGGTCTGCTCGAGGTAGCGCGGATAGATGGTGCGCACGCGCATGTCGGGCGCAAGCGTGTCGTGATGGGCCGCCACCGACAGGAAGATGCGGTCGATCGGCTGCGCCTTCTCGTCGACCTCGTCGGCGCTCACATGTTTCTGCGGCTGCGGCGGCTCCAGCGACGGGAAGCTGAAATTGAGATCGATGCGTTCCTGCTGTCCAGAATGCCGCTGGATCTTCACGCGGATCGCAGCCGCCGGCACGTTGAACAGCGTGCCGCCGACGCTGACCGGCAGCCGGTCCGGCGCGCCGGCATTCTCGGTGCTCCAGGTCGGCCACAGCAGATAGGCGACGATCGCAACCGCGCCGAGGCCAACCGCGATTGCGAGCGCAATCGGCAGCACGTGACTGCTCTTGTGCCAGTCGAGAGAACCAAGTCGTGGGAGAGAAAACACCGTCATGGTTGATGTCGCAAGGTGACCGAATCACCACTGAATATGCCACGCGGCAGCGCGTTTCCGCAGCGCTTCGCCGCATGTGCAAGCGGACATTCCGCCTTCTCATGTTAACCCTTAATTAAGGATGATGTGGCGGCGCGCGGCCGGTTCTGCGATGGAAGAGCCGGTTCAGTTGCGAAAGAGTACAGATGTCGCCCGATGCGTTGAATTCGTTGTTCGCCCTCTGCATCGGCTTCGCGCTGGCGGGTGCGCTTGCCAGCGGCTTTCAGGCCTTCGCGCAGCGTCCTGCCGGCTTCGGGCTGTTGCAGGAAGGTGTGACGCCGCAGCGCTTCGCCGCCGTCCCTTTCCTCGTCTTTGCCGCGCCCTTCATCATCATGCGCAACACGCTGCGCGGCGCCAAGATCGAGCGCCGCCGCTTTGAGTTCGTGATGATGGCGACCATCATCGCGGGCTTCTGGAGCATGATGAGCGGAACCTTCTTCCTGATGACGTTGCGCGCCGCCGGGGTGCTGGCCTAATCATTTCTGCTGTGCCAAGGTTTTCCTGAAGAGGAGACCTTGATGGCAATCTATGAATTGGACGGGCAGGGGCCCGATCTTCCTGCCGACGGCAATTATTTCATCGCCGACACCGCAGCCGTGATCGGCAAGGTTCGATTGAAGCAGGGTGCCAGCGTCTGGTTCGGCGCGGTGCTGCGCGGCGACAATGAATGGATCGAACTCGGCGAGGGCTCCAACATCCAGGACAATTGCACCTGCCACACCGACGCCGGCTTTCCGCTCACGATCGGAAAGAACTGCACCGTCGGCCACAACGCCATCCTGCATGGTTGCACGGTCGAGGACGGCGCGCTGATCGGCATGGGCGCGATCGTGTTGAACGGTGCTCTGATCCGGCGCGGCTGCATCGTCGGTGCCGGCTCCGTGGTCACGACAGGCAAGGAATTTCCGGAAAACTCGCTGATCCTCGGTTCGCCGGCGCGGGTAATCCGTGAGCTCAAACCCGAGCAGATTACGATCGTCGATGCGGAGCACTATCAGGAGAGAGGCCCGCTCTACAGGAAGGGCCTGAAGAGGATCGGCTAGGGGCCGGTACTCAGAAATCGAGAGCGTGCTAGTTCACGTCAGCGCGTCGCAAAATCGGAATGACCTTCTCCGCGAACAACTCTACGGCGCGGACTCGGTGCTCGTCGACGGCACGGCCGAGGATGGCCAGGATATGGCCCGCGCCAACCTGACGACATTGCGCGATGATCTGCTCGGCGACCTGGGCCGGCGTGCCGGCGATGAACTCGTCCGCATGCACAGAGAAGCCGCTGCCGCGCTTGGGAGCATCCAGCAGCGAAGATGACTGCTGTAGCACCCGTGGATCTCCCGCCAGGACCTTGGCTGCCACCTCTCTTGCGAGTTGGGATCGTTCTTTTGCCTCCGTCTCGCTCACAGCGATCGAGACGTTGCGGCGGATGGCGAGGTTGTCCGGGCCAGCGGCAAATCCGAGCCGGTCGGCCTCCAGCCGATAGGCATCGAAGATTTCCTTGATGCGCGCAACGGATTCGAACGCCGTGCATATCCGGGATCGTCGTGCGGCAGATTTGATGGCCGAAGACGTGCTCACCACGGTTGTCCATTTCGGAGGCGAAGGTTGCTGCAATGGACGCGGGACGACGCGAAGATTGTCGAAATTATAGTATCGGCCGTGATGCGAGATCACCGGCTCGGCAAGCCATGCGTCCAGGATCTGCAGGGTCTCATCGAAGCGTTCACGGTTCTCCTCGGGTCCGATACCGGTTTGTATCAATTCTGCGGCACGCCACTGGCGCAACCGATCTCGAGCCGCCCGCCCGTGAGGTGATCAAGCATCCCGATCTCCTCCAGAACGCGCCAGGGCTGGTAAAGGGGAAGCACCAGACCCATGGTGCCAAGGCGGAGCCGCTTGGTGGAACGAGCGATGCTGGCGATCAGGAGATTAGGCGACGGGCTGTAGGAAAGACCGAAATGATGCTCGCTGAAAAAGATGCCTTCAAACCCCAATTCGTCGAGCCGTTTCCACAGCGCAATGCCTTTATCATAAACAACGCTGGGGGCTTGCCGCGCGGTCTCCCCGCCCTGATCGGCCGGAGCGTACAAGAACTCGAAAATCCAAGGCTTGATCATGCGTTTCCCCGGCCAAGAAAGTGAGGAGCTTTAACAAAGCTGGAAGGTTGCCTGGCAACTTTGTCAAGGTTGTCCGGCAAAGCCTCCTTGCGCAGGGATCGGTTACTTGACACGCTGATCGAGCCAATCGCTTTCGCAGCGCCAAGGGAGACAGATATGCGGGTCCTTGCGATCGCGCTTGCTTTAGCCGGAAGCCTGATATCGCCGTCGCTCGCGCAGACATCGCCGGCACCGGCCTGGCCCACTCATCCGGTGCGCCTCGTCGTGGCCTTCCCTCCGGGAGGCGCAGCCGACCTGCTTGCGCGGCTCATCGGTCAATCACTCACGGAAACCCTGGGTCAGCCGGTGGTGATCGAAAACAAGGGCGGCTCAAACGGAAATATCGGCGGAGAGGCCGTGGCCCGATCCGCACCGGATGGTTACACATTGTTGATGGCGTCAGGCAGCCTGGTGGCGATCAATCCGCACATCTACGCCAGCATGCCCTTCGATCCGGCAAAGGACATCGTCCCCGTCGCCGCCGTCGCGCGCGTTCCCTTCTATCTCGTCGTTCGAGCGGAAAATCCGGCGCAGGACTACAAGGCGTTCATCGCCGATCTCAAGAGCAATCCGGGAAAACGCAATTTCGGATCGCCAGGCATCGGAAGCTCTCCGCATCTCGCAACGGAACTGCTCAAGAAGATGACCGGCACGGATGCCGTGCATGTTCCCTACCGTGGCGCAGCACCGGCGCTCAATGACCTGCTTGCGGGCGAACTCGACTTCGTGTTCGACCCCGGCATCGCCATCGAGCACGTGAAAGCGGGCAAGCTGCGCGCCATCGCAATCGGCAGCCCGCAACGCGCGCCGCAGCTTCCGGACGTACCGACCCTGGATGAGCTCGGCCTTACCGGCTTCGACGCGGACGCCATTTTTGGCATCTACGCGCCCGCCGCAACGCCACGCGAGATTATCACGCGCTTGAATGCGGAAGTTAACCGCGCGCTTGCAACCGTCGCGTTGAAGGAACGCATCATGGCGATCGGTAATCTGCCGGCGCCAATGTCACCCGAGGAGTTCGGGCAAAGGGCCGGCGAGGATTCCAAACGGTTCGGCGCCATCATCCGGGAGCGCGGAATCACTGCCGGAAATTAGCGATCCCAACCCGTTGCGAGGCGGACCGTCACGTGCTGTCAGATCACGAACGCAGGTTCCTGTTGACGCAGCGGGTTGGGCATCTTGCCACGGCCGATGATCGCGCGATTCCGCACGTCGTGCCGGTGTGCTTTGCGATCTCGGAAGCCACCCTTTACATCACCATCGACGAGAAGCCGAAGCGGGTGGCTGGACAAGCGCTCAAGCGCGTCCGCAACATCGAGCGCAACCCGATGGTCGCCATCGTGGTTGATCGGTACGACGAGGACTGGACCCGGCTTGGCTGGGTGATGTTGCGTGGACGGGCCGAGATCCTGCACGCCGGGACCGAGCACGATCGCGCGCAGGAGCTGCTGCGCTCTCGCTACCGCCAGTTGGCGGCGATGCAGATCGCCGAACAGCCCGTCATCGCGGTCCGCCTCGAGCAGGTGACGAGCTGGGGCAACTTGTCCGTGGGCGCGGACGAGGCCGAGTATGGCTCGCGCCCCTGATGTGTGCGACTATCGCGTGCGATCGCGAGTGATCAAGCCTGCCGCAACCGAGGAGCACCGAACATGCATGTCGGGTTGACGATGTTTCCGACGGATTACGCGATTCCACCGCACGAGCTTGCCGTGGCGGCGGAGGCGCGAGGTTACGAGTCGTTGTGGTTGCCGGAGCACAGTCACATTCCGACCAGCCGCAAATCGCCGTGGCCCGGCGGCGCCGAGCTGCCGAAGTATTATTACGACAGCTACGATCCGTTCCTCTCGCTGGCCGCTGCCGCCGCGGTGACGAAGAAGATCAAGCTTGCGACCGGGATCTGTCTCGTCGTCGAGCGCGATCCGATCCACACCGCCAAGGAGGTATCGACCGTCGACCAGCTTTCCTCGGGCCGGTTCATTTTCGGCATCGGCGCGGGTTGGAACGAGGAGGAGATGGCCAATCACGGCACCGCGTTTGCAACCCGCTTCAAGCTGATGCGTGAGCGGATCGAGGCGATGAAGCAAATCTGGACGCAGTCGACGGCGGCCTTCGACGGCGAATTCGTCAAGTTCGAACCCATGATGCAGTGGCCCAAACCGGTTCAGAAACCTCATCCGCCCATCATTGTCGGAGGCGCGTTTCCCCACGCGGCAAAACGGGCGATCGCCTATGGCGACGGCTGGATTCCGATCGGCGGCCGGGCCGCCGATCCGCTCGAGGTGCTGCCGCAATTCCGTCAAATGGCAAAGGACGCTGGCCGCGATCCCGCGTCACTGTCCTTCGACGTCTTTGGGGCGCCGCGAGACCTAGAGGTGCTGAAGCGCTACCGCGACGCCGGCGTTGATCGCGTCGTCCTGATGCTTCCGCCCAAGCCCCGCGACGCGATCTTGCCCATGCTGGATGAAGGCGCGGCCCTCGTGACGGCGCTCTAAAAACTCCCGAAGGAAGGGCCTGAAGAGAATCGGTTAGCGCTTACGCGTGAATTCGCTCGCGCTGACCAAATGCCAGCATGTTCCGTGCCAAATGCGGTTCTGTGACCCATCCTCACGAAGCGGACCACTGTCCCTTGTGAATATCGAACTTCACCACGCCATCGCCACGCATCTTCAATAGAAGCGATTGGCAATCGTCTTGATGCTTTATGTTCACGCGCTTCATGATTTCGAAAGCCTTCAAAGGCTTTTCGCGGAGCGCAATCAGAATCTTTTCTCGATCGGTCATTAGAGTTCCTTCCGGCTGCATCTGTGACGGTAGGCGTTGTGCAAATCGTCGGCAACGGGTGAGTTCGCTTGCTGAGGTTCGTTCTCGGTCGGAAGCGGACTTGCAGCATCGAAGCCCCGAAGTCCACCCAAAAGCGCACATTGATCAGAGCGTCGCCCATGTCCGGTTTAACCCGCCATCATTTGCGGACATCCGCCGAACCTGAAGGCATGTCGGCTTCACATGCCAAAGCCGGACGTTACGCGGTTATGAGTACACGCCCTAGATCACCTTCTCCTGCCGCATGGTCCTGACCTCGTCAGGCGAGCAGCCGAGCCACTCGCCGTAGATCGCCTCGCAATCCGCGCCGAGGACAGGAGCGCATTTCAACGCCACCTTGGTGTCCGACATCCGCAGTGGCCAGCCCGCGACGATGACAGGCCCGCGCACCGGATGCTCGATCGTCTGCATCATCCCGCGCTTGTGCAGATCCGGGTCGTGCATGAGCTCGAGCGTGGTCATCATGGCGCCGCAGGGAACGCCGGCGCCGGCGATGATCCGGGTCACTTCCTGCTTGGTACGCTTCGACGTCCATTCGGTGATGGCGGCATCGACGGCCTCACGGTTCTCGTAACGGGTGAGGCCGTCTTTCATGCGCGGATCGCTCAGCAGGTCCTCGCGGCCGATCGCCTTCACCAGGCGCCGCCAATGGTCCTCGTTGCCGCGCGAGGCAAAGATGTAGCAGAGATCGTCGAGCCCGCCCGGCGCGCATTTATAGAGCCCGCCAGGCGCAGTGCCGAACACCCCGTTGCCGCCGCGCGGCAGCTGGTCCTTGCGGGCGGCCTGGCGGCTCATCGGCGTGCGGCAATAGTTCAGCATCGCGTCGCGCATGGCGATCTGGATGTGCTGGCCGCGGCCGGTCGTCATGCGCTGATAGAGCGCGGCGAGAATGCCCATGGCGCAGAGCATGCCGGTGCCGGTGTCGCCGACGGTCGAGCCCGGCCGGACCGCCGGCTGGTCCGGAAAGCCGTTCACGCCCATGGTGCCGCCCATCGCCTGGGCGATCATGTCGAAGGCGAGATAGTTGGCGTGCTCGCTCTCCGGCGCAAAACCCTTGACCTGGGCGAAGATCAATCGCGGATTGATCGCGCTCAGCTTTGGATAGTCGAAGCCCAGGCGCGCGAAGGTGCCGGGCGCCATGTTCTCGATCAGGACATCGGCCTTGGCGATCATCCGCCGCAGCAGCGCCTTGCCTTCCTCGCTCTTGAGATTGCAGGTCACGCTGCGCTTGTTGAGATTGTAGTAGATGAAATAGGTGGAATCGGCGTCGGCGCGATCGCTCAATCCCCAGCGCCCCGGCTCGCCGCGATTGGGTTCCTCCACCTTGACGACATCGGCCCCAAACCAGGCCAGCGCCTCGGTGCAGGACGGTCCGGCCTCGAACTGGGTGAGGTCGAGCACCTTGATCCCCTTCAGCGCCGGCTGAACGTCGGTCGCGGTGTCCGGTTGCCTTACATGCTCCTGCATGGCGAATCCTCCCGATAAAGGAACTGCGCCGCGAACGGCGCGGCCGATTGATGTCACAAGCTCAGCTATGCCAGGCGAAGTCCTGCGCCTTGCGGGTGGAACCCTGAGAGATCACGACATTGACCAGCGCAGGGCCGTCGAATTTCATCGCCGCGTCGAGGGCGCCACGAATATCCTTCGGGTCCTGCACGAAGTATCCCTTGCCGCCGAAAGCTTCCATCACCCGGTCGTAGCGCGCGCCATAGATCAGCGCGTTGGGCTTCATGTTGAACATCGGGTTGTCGGGGATCTCTGGCAAGCCAGGGCCGATGCCGCCGTTGTTCAGCACGACGATCTTGGCCGGGAGGTTGTAGCGGACCAGCGTCTCCATCTCCATGCCGGAAAAGCCGATCGCCGAGTCGCCCGAAAGATGGATGACCGGCCGGCCGGGCTGCGCCACGCAGGCCGCGATGGCCTGACCGAGACCAACGCCCATCGTGCCATAGGTGCCGGCATTGAGGCAGGAGCGGGCGTTGAAGCTCGGCAATTGCGTGAGACCGATGTCCATGGTGCCGGCGCCTTCGGCGCTGAGAATCGCGTCCCGCGGCATCCAGGCAGCGACGTCACGCAGCGCGCGATAGTAGCCGGCCGGCGCCTGCTCGTCGTCGATCTGCGGCTTGATTGCCGCCGCGTTGGCGGCGGTCTTCTGGGCGATCGCCTGCCGCCACGGCGAATCCTTGGCATGGAACCACTGACGCTTGTCGAGCGCCTTGTTGAGCTGGCTGACGATGGCCTTGCCGTCGCCCACAAGCGCCACTTCGGTGGGCTTGTTGTGGCCGATCTCCTCCGGCGAGATGTCGAGCTGAATGATTTTGACGTCTTTCGAATAGCGCGGCGGCAGGCCGAAATGAAAGATCCAGTTGAACCGCGCGCCCATCAGGAAGATCACGTCGGCCTGCTGCAGCGCCAAGGTGCGCGCGGCTCCCGCCGACAGCGGATGGTCGTCCGGCATCACGCCCTTGCCCATCGGCGAGCGCACGAACGGGATTTGCGTGCGCTCGAGGAAGGTGCGGACTTCGTCCTCGCCGCGCGACCATGCCATGCCCTTGCCGAGGAGAACCAGCGGACGCTCGGCTTTTTCGAGCAGGTTTAGCGCCGCCTCGACATTCTCCCCCGGGGCCACCATGCGCGGCGGCTCGCCAACACGTTCGACCTCGACGACCTTATCGAGCTCGCATTTGCCCCTGATGATGTCGTCGGGCACGTCCAGATAGGTGGCGCCGGGACGGCCATAGATCGCGTTCCGGGTCGCCATCTCCACATAATAGGGGATGCGATGCACGCTCTCGATGCCGTGCGCGAATTTGCAAAACGGCGAGGCGATCAGCACCTGCCGCTCCTCCTGGAAGGCGCCCATGCCGCCGCGATAGGTCTCCGAGGCGCCGCCGATCAGGATCATGGGCCAGCAATTCTGCTGGGCATTGGCGAGACCCGCCAGACCGTGCACCACACCGGGGCCGGTCACGGTGAGACAGGCGCCGGGGCGGCCGGTCAGATATCCATAGGCCGCCGCCGCATAGGCCGCGCTCTGCTCGTTGCGCACCCCGAGATAGGCGACGCCTTCCTTCTGCGCCGCCGCGGCGATCGCGGTGACGGGAAACCCGACGACCCCGAACAGGTGATCGATACCCTGCTGCTTGAGGCTTCTCGCGATCAGCGTCGCGCCATCGACTTCGCTCACGGCTTCCCCCTTTGTGATTTATTGATCTTTTGGTCGCGAGATTATGCATAGATGGGGGCCCTGCGAAAGGGCGCTGGGTTCAGCCGAGCCATGCGTTCGGGCGCTATTGGGCTGGTGCCGCCGATCTGAAGTCTCTGACTCACTCGCGGCAAAATCGGGTTCAGGGACTTCAGATCGAAAGCGGCACTAGAATCATGGATTTGCTAGTGCCCATGACTTTCCGAAGTCCGCGAAAAAGGTGTCGCGCGGACTTCCGAAAGTGGGCACTAGGCTAGCGCTTCTTTGCCGGCTTCTTCAACGGGATGACCTTTGCCGAGGAGCCGGCACCCCGCGCGCTCTTCTTGAGCGCGTCCTTCAGGTCGATCGGGATGCCATGTTTCTTCAACAGATCGGCAAAGGCCTCGTCGGCTAGCTCCTGGAACGTCGCCATCCGGTCGCGCGCCAATTGCTTGAGCTTGGCGGCGGTGTCGTCATCGAAGGCGATCAGTTTGCGCATGCGTTCCTCGTCGCGCCACGCGTTCCGTCCGGGAACTTGCAGGCCGGGCGCCGGTTGGATCATAGACGGAGATCCGCCAATGACCAGAATATCAGCTCTTGTTCTGATGGCCGCCATCGCGATATCGGCTGGGCCAGCCATCTCGCTTGCGCAAAGCAACACGCCTGCTTCGCCGCCCGGCACCAATAGCGCGGGCACGGCGCAGTCATCGGGCGCGCCGAATCGCGAGCCCGGCGTCACGTCAGGCACCGCGCTCGGCACCGGCAAGTCCGCGCCGCCTCCGATGCCGAGCAGCGACACCGCGGTCAATCAGGAAAACGCCACGATCGACCGAAAGCTGAAGAGCATCTGCCGCGGCTGCTAGCGCATGATCCGGAAAAGTGTGCAGCGGTTTTCCGAAAAGATCATGCGCAAACAAGTATCCAGAGCACGATGATGATTCAACCCAATCTCATCGCGCTCTAGGATGGGTGCGCTTTGTTGGTTACGATGCCGGTGAGACCACCGGGATTCGAAACCGATGAGACGTCAGGCTGTCGCCGTCACTCTTGCTTTCATGTTCTTCGCGCCGTCGGGCCATCTCCAGGCGGCGCCGCCTGCGCCCGCTCGAGCCAATGCGCAACCGGACGCGCTTGGCGCCTATAATGCGGCATTGGGCCGCTTCAAATCTGCTCTTGCCGGCCTGCGCAATCGCATCAATGCAAAGCAGCCGCTTCCGAACCTGCCCGGGCAGGCGCTCTATCTCGCGCGCAACGCGCTGATCGGCTCGTACAAGGACTTGACTGACGCCAACCCTTCCAGGATCGGCCGGCCGAACAAGTACGGAATTCCGCCCGCCTATTTCGACGCCGGCAACGAGCCGCTGCTCGACGAGTACCGCAAACTGTTCGACGTGATGGAGGCGCCGCCATCAGGCGCGCAATTCTCCAACACGCCGTTCAAGGACGTCGTCGACCTCGGTGTGGCGATCGCCCGCGCCAAGGGGCTTGACGCGGCCAATGCCGAGGCCGCGGGCCGCATCGCGCTCGGCATCTTCTACGCCGAGACCAACGGCAACCAGAATGTCGGCAACGGCCGTTCCAACACTTACAAGGGCAGTTTCCAGACCGGGCCGTCGGAAGACCTGAACGGCCGCAGGAAATGGGAGGCGATCAAGCCGCAGATCGCATCCATCGATTCCGAGGTCGCCGCACGCGACGCCAGAGAAGAGGCACGGGTGCGGGGAGGGGACCATCGCTACAATCACTGGACCGCGGTGCGGGACGGCCTGATGAACGCGCACGCCGAGCTGTTCCTGCAGGTCCCCGTGATCGCGAAGATGCTGCCGGACCCGATTGATCAGATGAAATTCTTCGAGCTGATCCAGATCATCCCGTCGCCGACGAAATCGGCGCTGAGGTCGGGCAATCTGCTCGGTACACGCGTCTCCGATCCGACGGTAATGAAGTATCTGCGCAACAACAGTGTGTTCGCGTTCGGGCAGGCTGACCGCGCCAGGTCGTCAGCGACCTTTCGCGAGATCATGGATGCGATGTGGCTGTTCAACGACAAATTCGCCCACGCCCAGGCCAAATTCGCGGAGATCAGGGCGCGGTAGGAATTGCTGGAAGACCGGAACTGATCGCGCCTTGCCACGTTGGACAGGCGCTACCACTATTTGACTTTCAGGGCCCCGGCACGCGAGCCGGGGCCATTCTTATGAGCGGGTACGCGGGCGGAACGCCTCAGCTCAGCACGCCATATTTCTTGAACCATGCCTGCATCTGGTTCCAGCCATCTTCGGCGGCTTCCTTGCGGTAGCTCGCGCGATAGTCGGCATGGAAGCCGTGCGGGGCGTCGGGATAGACCTTGAATTCGGCGGTCTTCTTGTTGTCCTCCAGCGCCTTTTTCAGCGCCTCGACGGTCGACACGGGAATGCCGGTGTCCTTTTCGCCATAGAGGCCGAGTACCGGCGCCTTCATCTCGGGCGCGAGCTGGGTCGGGCTCTTCGGCCAGAGCGGATTGGGCGGATCGACCGGCGGGCCGTAGAAGGAAACGCCGGCCTTCAGCCCGGCATTGTGCGCCGAATATTCCCACACCGTGCGGCCGCCGCGGCAGAAGCCGATGATGCCGAGCCTCGCAGTGTCGCCGCCTTCGGCCTTGGCCCAAGCCACGGTGGCGTCGAGATCGGACAGCAACTCCGCGTCGGGCTTCGCATTCACGATCGGCAGCAGTTGCGGAATGTCGGTGATCTTGGTGAGGTCGACGCCCTTGCGGAAATAGTAATCGGGCGCGACCGCGAAGGCGCCGAGCTTGGCAAGGCGTCGTGTTACATCCTTGATGTGTTCGTGCAGGCCGAAAATCTCCATCGCCACCAGAATCACGGGCGGATTGGCCTTGCCCTTCGGCCGCGCGTAGTAGCCGGGCATCTCGCCGTCGGCGACTTCGATCTTAGCGTCACCGGCGTCGAGGCCGTCGGTGTCGGTCTTGATGACGTCGGCGCGCACGGGGCCGGCGGCCAGCGTGTAGCCGGCTGCGACTGCGGCGGACGCGGTCATGAAGCCGCGGCGTGAGAACGGTGCGGTTTTCGTCAATCCGATGACATCGGAAGTGAGTAGAGGCTCTGCGCTCATCTGTTTGCTCCTCCAGCTTTTTCCCTGTTTGCGAGCATTCGAGGGGGCGCATTCACCGGCAAGGCAAAAGGGAACGCAAGTCACCACCCTGCGAGGGCAGCGAATAAAATGCATGAGAAGGGGGGAATAAAAGAAACAAGGCCGTTGACGCAATATACCGTCAACGACCTTGCCAGCCCCGGAAATTAAAATCGGCTTGCGCCTTCCGGTGAACTACAGCATGCCGCGGAATCGTGCGGGCAAATGTGAGCCAGTTCACAAAGTGCGCAGGAAAAAGAGGGGGAGGGTCGGCCGGCGGCCCAAGCCTTACGAGAGCGGCGGATCGGTCCTGAGCGGCCCCAATCGTCGGAGCAGGGCCGGACGCACGCCCTTTGAGGTCACGTCCTGGGCGAGCAGCGGCGGGATCGCCAAGCCGAGGATGGCCCCCAACAGGCCAATGGCGCCGGCGATCCATTCCCCGTTCCAGACCAGTCCTGTGCAAACGAGCGGGAAAACCAGCGGGTAGAGCCGGAAATGCGAGCCATGGAGCCAGCGGACATAGGTCGTGGCGGTCGCCGCCAGCAAGGCCACGACGAGGTACACCCAGCTTGCCGCAGGCGCCGGCTGACGCAGGAACATGACCAGCGAAAATGCCGCCGCGGCCAGATGGGCCGCAATTCGCAGGGCGCGCCATTTGCGGTCGGGGTCGGCAAAGCTGAGCGCCGCCAGCCCGCTGTTTCCGATCAGCGCCGCGGCCGGGGTTCCCGCGTAAGCCAGGGCGATGCCGAGCATGGCATTGACCGCCTTTCCCTTTCGGAACCAGAACTCGGTCAGCGACATCGCCGCCGCCAACGCCACCGCAGGCAGCGCGGATGACGACGCCGTGGCCACCATCGCGATCAGAACAGCGGCGCAGCCCGCAAGCTGAAGGGCGGGCCTTTCGAACCGGCTGACCCGCCTCTCGCGCCCGAGATTGTCGGCTATGCCGTAGGCCTGGCGTGCGAAGCGTTCGCCGAGTACTTCGTTGCGGGCATCCGTCCCCACCGCAACGCGCTGGCCGAGATCGCCGCGAACATAGAGCGCGACCTCATCAAGCGGAAATTCGAACCTCTTGCGCTCGCCTTCATCGGTCCAATTCACCACCCAATGGGTGTCGGTCCTGTCGATCTCGAGGCTCTGCGCGATGCGCCCGTGCCGTTCGGCCGCAACACGACCGCGCAACATCCAGAGATGTTTCAGCAGCAGAAAGCGGAGGGCCTGGTGCTTGTTCATGCCTTATCCCGATGCTCAGGACGCGCGCTTGATCAACCGCTCGGGCAGGACGGCCGGATCCAGATGCTCGCCGGTGCGGTCCCACAGGATCTGGGCGGCGATCTCGCGCAGTTGCTGCGCGTCGTACTTCTGCAGCACCGGCGGGCGGACATTGAAATAGTGGAAGCGTTCGATCATCGCCTTCATGTAGCGGGCCGAGATCGTGATCTCGGGATAGCTGCCATACATGCAGCCGCTGCAGGATCGGGTGAAGGAGTACGCGTCCTCGTGAATCCGTCCGTCCCGGTACCAGTTCGGGAATTCGGGGTCATAGACCGGATATCGGCCGTTCGGCTCGTAATCGCAGCAGACCTTCAGATTGCCGTTGGGCGCAATCGCGAAGTAGAGGTTCGGCGAGTCGCAGACATTATTGTTGCGCCTGCGCCATTGCAGCGGCTCCTTGGCGACGAAGCGATAGACGTCGTCGAGATATTCGTCGGAGTCGTAGAGATTGAGGCCGGAGCGGCGCAGCGACTTCAGATGCTCGACCGCTTTCCTCACCTCGGCATAGCGCTCCTTGGGGAAGGTCACGACCGCTTCGTCGTCGAAGGTCTGGAAGCCGCGCGGTTTGTCCGGCGTCGAGACGTGGACCGGCACGACGGAAACGCCCCAGCCGATCGTGGTCGCGAAGCGGATCACGTCCTGGATGTCGTGAAGGTTGCGCGGCATCAGCACGTTGTTGAAGAAGGCGGTGCCGTTCTCCGGGAAAATATCGTTGATGACCGAGACGGAGTTGATGGCGCGTTCCCAGCTCTTGCGGAAACCGCCATTGATGGTGTCCTGCAGCTCCGGCCGGAGGCTGTCCAGCGAGATGCTGATATCGTGCGCGCCGTTGCGCACGCATTCTTCGAGCGCCTGGCGGGTGGCAAGCCCGTTGGTCTGCATGCGCACATGGATGCCGTTTTCGGTAAAGGCCTTCACGATCTCCGGAAGGTCCTTCCGCACGAACGGCTCGCCGCCGATCAACAGGATCACGCAGACGCCGATCGCAGCGAGGTTCGCCGCCATCAGGCGGATCTGGTCGATCGTCATTTCCTGGGCGTTGGCGTCGGCATAGATGATGTTGCACTGCTCGCAGGCGAGGTTGCATCTCGCCGTGATGTAGAACTGCACATAGGCCGGGCTCGTCTTGGTGACGAGGCTGCGGGCCAGTGCGATCTTCTGCTGGAGGCTGAAGTAGTCCATTCCTGCTTTCCTTCCGGACTCTGGTCCGGACCGGGAGCCGCGATTGCGCGGCAAATCATACCTTTGGGCAGCTTTTAGCAGCCCCTTGATAGTTTTGAAAGCGAAGCAAGGTCAGTCCGCCTTCACGCTCTGTTCGATCGGCCTTTCGATCGTCGAAAGCGTCGCCGGCGTCCTGTCCCTTGCGCACGACGACGACATTGAAGGGTTCGCAGACATGACTGACCCTGCGGTCGATTTCAGCGAACGACTCGATCTTGTAGACGACTTTTCCGGCGATCGCCGCGTACATGCTGAAGGGGGCGCCCTCGATGTCAGGTGAAAACACCACATCCGAATAGTGGGCGAGGTCGTGGATCGTCAGCCACGGGAGGGCGTTTTCGGGCGCGACGTGCCCCATCAGGTAAGGCTCCTGACGTGGCCAGGCCGAGATCCCCAGCCAGACCGCAAACGCGACGACGCCAACCGAGCTGACAGCCCTCAACGTGGTTCCGCTTCGGAGTCTTCCGCGCACGCTCCATTGTTCGAGCACGCTCACCACGAGCAGCGGCAGAAACACGCCAGGTACCATCGCGAGGGGGACGACAACTTTGGCGATCGTCTAGGGATGAATGTAGGTGTGCTGCTTGAAGACGATCATTTGCGCATGGGCCGGGATGATCGACAGCAACAGGATCGAGAGAAGCCCAAAATAAATCTTCCGCCGTTTCGGGTCGTCGCGAGAGACAGCGACCAGAATTCCAAAAAGCGCGAGGCAGGCGATGAACCCCATCAGGATCAGGACCGGTGCACTGCTCCAGTAGAAGTTCTGGTGCGACTCATAGAACGGCGCGAAAAAATCGCGAAACGAAACCGGATGATCGTCGGCGTCGCCAAGCCGGAACACCAGTTTCCAGAGCAGTTCGTGGAACGATGCGACGAGTCCCTGCTGCCTTGCGATCGAGCCCGGCGTCAGTATGCGCCATGTCAGGAAGGTCGCGAAGGTGGCAAGCGGCAACAGGAAGAGGGCGACGGTTTCGTTCCGCCCCATCCGTCGTCCATATCCCGTGCGTGATCCGAACCAGCGCAGCACGAACCAGACCGCGTAGACGATGTAGAACAGCCAATCGACGAACAGGCCGCTGATCAGAATTGCAAGCTGGGCCCTGTAGCACCGCGTCGCGCCCGTCCTGCTTGCTGCAGCCACCTCCAGCGTCGCGGCGAAGACCAGCAACGCGTAAAACACGACGATATGCGTGTCGAACGAGTAGACTTGGGAAAAAAAGTACACCGGTCCGCGCGGGAACAGCACGAGGCATGCCGCAAGGATCGCAAGCGCGACCCGCTCGATTGCCGGCCGGTGCAGGACGCCCGCGGCAACATAGCCCGACATCGCCAGCGACAGCGCGATCAAGCCGTGACCGGCCACGTTCAGCCAGTTGATCATCGTGATGTTGGGCTCGGTGTGCGTCAGCACGGCAACGAGATAAAGCGAAACCATCGCGCCTGGAGGCCATGACCCGTACATGCCGGAGCGGAGATCGGGCGTCGCCGTCTCCACCGATAACGGCGCGTAGGGCAGCGAGAACAGCATGTGCCACGGTCCCTCGATCCACCAGTTGCGCGCCCACCCGATGATGACAGCGGTGATGTAGTCGAGATCGAACACCGGAAGCTGGTGAATGTACGGGAAACGCCAGTCCAGCACGACGATGTAGACGATGGACACGCCGAGTATCACGGCGGCGAGAGACAACGCCGAGCCGTTGAGGGCCTTGCTCACACCCAGATTGTCCGCGGGAAGCTTCGCGTCGTTCGACAAAGCGCCATCGTCGCTCGACGTCATGGGAATGACCGGGGCCTCAGCTCGACGCCGCCCGCGGCAGCTCGGCGAGGGCAGGCGGCTCGTCGCTGCGGGCCTCAGCCTTCGGGAAGCCGACGCGCTCCGCGACGATGTAGACCGGACGCCGCTTCACTTCGCCATACATGCGCGCGATGTATTCGCCGATGATGCCGAGCGAAAGCAGCTGGATGCCGCTGAAGAACTGCAAGGCCAGGAACATCGAGGTGTAACCGGGCATGTCCTGCGGCGCATAGCCGAAGATGCGGATCGTGAACAACCGCTGCAGCAGCAGCAACACCGCGCCGATGATCGCGCCTGCCGACGTCACGAAGCCGGCGAGCGAGATGAAGCGCAGCGGCACGTCGGAAAAATTGAAGATGCCGCTTGCGGCGAGGCGGACCAGGCGCAGGAAGGAATATTTCGGCTCGCCGGCATGGCGCGCCGCCCGCTCATATTCGAAGCCGAATTGCCGGAAGCCTGCCCAGGCGCGCAAGCCGCGCAGGAAGCGCCCGTTCTCCGGCAGCTCGCGCAGAACGTCGGCGACCTGACGGTCCATCACGCAGAAGTCGCCGCTGTCGGCCGGCACGTCGATTTCGGCCATGCGTTTCCAGATTCGATAGAACAGCCGATAGCAGGCGCGCTTGAAGAGGCCTTCCTTGCGCTTGCGGCGCACGCCGTAGACGACTTCAAATCCCTCGCGCCATTTCTCGAGCATGCCGAGCAGGACATCCGGAGGGTCCTGCAGGTCGGCGTCCATGATCGCCACCGCATCGCTGAAGGCATGATCGATGCCTGCCGATACGGCGGCCTGGTGACCGAAATTACGTGAAAAGCGCACCAGCCGGATTCGATTGTCGTGCTTGCGCAGCTCGCGAAGGATCGCGACCGTGCGGTCGCGGCTTCCGTCATCGACATAGACGAATTCGAAATTGTAGTTCGCGGCTGCGCCAAGACAGCGATCCAGCTCGGCGTGAGTGGTCGCAATGACCTCACTCTCGTTGTAGCAAGGGATCACAATCGACACTGTCTTGATCAAGTCCGGTCCCCACTCGCGATGCTGGCGGCAGAGCCGCGGCATGCGCGGCCTTGGTCGCGTTAGCAGCTGTCACGCGCTCGCTCGTTCCAGAGGGGTCTATAACAGGGCACCACTGTTCCCGCCATAGTGGCGAAAACGGAGGCGTCTCCCGAAAAAAGCCTTCAAATATAGCTGTTTAAGGGGGCCGTCAGGGTTGGCCAGAACGATTGTGCCAGGCCCAGGCGGTGGCAATGATGGTATCGAGATTCGAATGCGGGAAGCTGCAGCCAAGCCGCGCATGGGCGCGTCCGGGCGCGGCCCACAGCGCGGCCGGATCGCCGGGGCGCCGCGGGCTTGCAACGACAGGTACGCTCTTGCCCGTGATGCGCTCGACGGCTGCGATGATGCCGCGGACCGAGTAGCCGCTGCCGGTCCCGAGATTGAGCGTGTCGGAAGCGCCGCCCGCCATCAGTTCGCGCAATGCGCGGACGTGGGCGTCGGCGAGGTCGGTGACGTGGATGTAGTCACGTACGGCTGTTCCGTCGGGCGTGGGATAATCGGTGCCGAGGATATCGAGCCGCTGCAATTGGCCGGCTGCCGCCATCAGCGCGCGGGGAATGAGATGCGGCTCGGGATCGTGGTCTTCGCCGGTTTCGCCTCCGGGGTCGGCGCCGGACGCGTTGAAATAGCGCAGCACGATCGAGCGCATGCCATAGCCGGTTTGATAGTCGCCAAGCATGCCCTCGACGATCACCTTGGTGCGGCCGTAGGGGCTGATCGGCGCGAACGGCATGTCCTCGGTGACCGGCGTCGACGGCGGCAGGCCGTACACCGTGCAACTGCTCGAAAACACCACGCAGTCGATGCCGGCCGCGCGCGCGGCTTCCAGCAGGACCAGCGAGCCGGTGACATTGTTGTCGTAGTACAGCGAGGGATTAGCGACGGACTCGCCGACATAGGCGAAAGCGGCGCAATGCAGGATCGCAGCCGGGCGATGCGTGCGCAAGGCGGCATCGAGGCGCTCGCGGTCGCGGATGTCGCCGATCTCGAGCGGGCCCCATTTGACGGCGTAGCGGTGACCGCGGCTGAGATTATCGTAGGTGACGGGAATGAAGCCCGCACCCGCGAGCGCCTTGCAGCTGTGGCTGCCGACGTAACCTGCGCCGCCGGTGACAAGTACGGCCGTCATGCGTCGCGCAAGAGATTGTCGAAATAGGCGATGCACCGCGTCAGTCCCTGATCGAGCGGCACCTTCGGCTCCCAGTCGAGCAGGCGCCTGGCCAGCGAGATGTCGGGGCAGCGTTGCAGGGGATCGTCGACCGGCAAGGGCTTGGTCAGCAGTTGCGAGCGCGAGCCCGTCAACTCGATCACCTTTGTCGCAAGCCCGCGGATCGACATCTCCACGGGGTTGCCGAGATTGACGGGCCCCGTCACCTCGTCGGGAGCGTTCATCAGGCGAACGCAGCCCTCGATCAGGTCGTCGACATAGCAGAACGCGCGGGTCTGGCTGCCGTCGCCATAGAGGGTGATCGGCTCGTTCTTGAGCGCCTGCACGATGAAGTTGGAGACGACCCGCCCGTCGTTGACGTGCATGCGCGGGCCGTAAGTGTTGAAGATGCGGGCGACGCGAATGCGCAGGTTGTTCTGGCGATAATAATCGAAGAACAGGGTTTCGGCGCAACGCTTGCCTTCGTCGTAGCATGCGCGCGGTCCGATCGGATTGACGTGCCCGCGATAATCCTCGGTTTGCGGATGAATGGTCGGATCGCCGTAGACTTCGCTGGTCGAGGCCTGGAAGATCTTGGCGCCGAGGCGTTTCGCCAGCCCGAGCATGTTGATCGCGCCATGCACGCTGGTCTTGGTGGTCTGCACCGGATCGTGCTGATAGTGAATGGGCGAAGCCGGGCAGGCGAGGTTGAAGATTTCGTCGACCTCGACATAGAGCGGGAACGTCACGTCATGACGCATCAGCTCGAACCGCTTGTGGTCGAGCAGCGCAAAGATGTTTTCGCGCGATCCCGTGAAGAAATTGTCGACGCACAGCACGTCGTGGCCGTCGGCGAGCAGGCGCTCGCAAAGATGCGAGCCGAGAAAGCCGGCGCCGCCGGTGACGAGTATTCGCTTGCGGTCAAACAAGGGTTGCCCTCGCCATTGTCGCATCCCCGGTCATTGCGGGCCGTTTGCCGTCTTGCCGTAATAGAGTCGAACCTCGCTCAAGCCGAAAAAGCGGCGGGCCGACATCAGCCGCGCCGCATCCGAGCGGCCGGCAGGCGTGATAGCGAGCAGACCATCGTGAAGCTCGCCGCGACCGCCATTCACCAGCGCGTCGACGCGGTCCCGCATGAATTGCCTGAAATGCACGTCGTGAAGCGATTGGAGGTCCATCTTGCGCGACGGGGTTCTGGCGATGATCAGGAACATCTGAACGGAAAGAGAGCGGTAACAGGTGCCGTAGGCATAGATCAAGATCACCGTTGTAAACCAGTACACGGCGGCGCACTGCCAATAGTCCAGCTCGCCAAGCCATGCGGCGCCGGCCAGCGTAGCCAGCAGATGAATGACCAACGCAATGGCAATGATCGTCGGTATCGCGTTCTGCGGTCGGATCAATCGGACCGCCAGTGGGATCGCCAGCGCTAGCGCCAGAAAGCTGATGCAGCCGATCAGGAGCGACATCAGCGGGCCGTCTGGAAATTGAAGTAGAGCATTGCGATGCCGAGAATGGCCTCGGGAATCCGCGATCCCTTCGCGAGCGAGACCGTCGATTGATCGATCGTGGCGGCACCGGTGCTGCACAACAGATTGAGCCGATCCCGAAACAAATCGTCGACGCCGAAGCCGTCGCCATAATCGGCGAGCCAGGAATTGATTTCGACCGGTCCTCGCTTTGCCGCAAGACTCACCAGCAGATTGACGCTGACGCCGGTTGCCACCAGCAGCCAGACGATCAGCGTCGTCAGGATGGTGGAGAAGATGATCAGCGCGCCGGCCACCAGGTCACAGGTCGCCTTGGCGTCGAAACGCCAGATTTCCGCGCCCGCCAGCGCGATGGCCAGCCACAGGCCGATCGTGAGCAGACTGGCGTAACGGAAACGATTTCGGAAATTGCCGACGCGGAACGGTCCCCGCGAGACCATGACCAGAAAGAAGGGAACGCTGGCACCGGCCACGAAGCTGGCTGCAATGATCTGCGATGGTACGACCATCAAAGCCAAGCGTCTTCTCCTGCCAGTATCTCGGGGTTTCCAGGGCGGCCTGCCGCGGTTGCCAATGGGGCGTGCCTATCCTAGCTTGCCCGCGACTTCAAGGACGGCGCAGAGGATGATGGCAAGCGGACGCGAGCGCGGGCGGCAAATCGAGGCGACGCCTGTGCAAGCCGCGCCTGCGCATGTCGAGATTCTGTCGCCGGCGGCGGAGATCGCGTTTCCCGAACAGTGGTACGAGATCATGGACGAACGCCATTTCTGGATGAAGTGGCGGACACGGGCATTCCGCGGCCAGTGCAAGGCACTCTCGATCTCGACCGAGATGCCGTATGCGATGCTCGAGATCGGGTGCGGTCAAGGCACTCTCAGGCAAATGCTGGAAGCCACGACGCAGTGGAAGGTGGACGCCGTGGACCTGAATGCGGGTGCGCTGTTTCACTCTGCGCCGGGCAGGGGCCGCACGGCGCTGTACAACATTCACGATCGCGCGCCGGAGCTGGCCACCAGATATGATGCCATCATCCTGTTCGACGTCATCGAGCACATCGACGATCCCGTGAGTTTCATGACGTCGGCGCTGTATCATCTCAAGCCCGGCGGTTACGTCTTCATCAATGTTCCCGCGCTGCAGTCGCTCTACAGCAAGTTCGACGTCGCGGTCGGTCATTGCCGCCGATACAGCAAGGCGACGCTGGAGAGTGAATTGGCGAAAGCCGGCATCCGCAAGGTCGACGACCGCTACTGGGGGCTCACGATGTTGCCGCTGCTGGCGCTGCGAAAGCTGTGGCTGTCGTTGCGAAGCGACAATCCCGGCACGGGCACGACGGTGGTGCAACGCGGACTCGTTCCGCCGGGAAGGCTGGCGGACGCGGTTCTCACCGCCATGATGCAGTTCGAGACCAGCGTGATCGCCAATCCGCCGCTCGGGACCTCGCTGCTTTACGCCGGCCAGGCCGGCTGATTTCGTGATGAAGTGCTGAAGCCTTCGCGGCTGCCGACGCTAGCTTCGCGATTTGCCGCGCTTGATGACAGACGCCCGTGCACGGCCCGAGCGCTTGCGCGACGGCGCAGCGGCGGGCTCCGACGGCTGGGCGCTGGCGAAGGATTGCCGCAAGCCGTCAATCGCCTCGGTCAGGGTCGAGACCTGCTCCGACAGCCGCTTGGTATCGGCCTGTTGCGAGGCAAGCAGGCGCCGCACCGTCGACAACTGGTCCTGTACGACCTGCAACTGATCGATCGATTCCTGCTGGGTCGCTTCCAACCCCCTGGTCTTTTCCACCAGTTGCTCGGAAGCCTGCGCTGTGCGCGCCTGCAGCGCGCGAACTGCGACGACGCGGTCGAGCTCGGGCGCGGTGCCGGTGTAGCTGCGCCACAGCGCAATCGAGGCGACCCCTGCAAGCACGACGAGCAGGAGTGCTCCGGCGAGCGCGATCGGTTGGGTGGAGGCGCGGACGAGGCTGACGGGTTTGGCTGCGCGAGGAATTGGGGTCATGAGATCCTTAAAAGCCCAAAGGAAAAGTTGTCTTCGCGCCCTTCTCGGGCAGGTCGATTCTCAAGGAACGAACGCGACGAGACGACACGCGCGCCGCAAATCAGGTAGTGGAGCGGATTTGACATTCGCTACCCTACCCGCCGGACGCTCGCAAAGCGAACGTCAAATCCAAAGCTCCACTACAGTCAATATTTTGCCAGTGGCCCTTTGATTCCAACATTCGCGAAGTGCCTGCTCCAACGGGATGCGAATGTTGGAATCGGGCCACTAGCCGCGATGCTTAAGCTTTTAGCAACAAATTCGACAAAAGCGAGGCCAGTGGTCCGTTTTCCAACATTCGCACCCCGTAAAAACCCGGCCTAAAATGGCACAAATGACCGGGTTTTTTGGCCTATTGGGCCGCGGTGAAACCGGCCGCCGGCATCAGTGCCGGCGCGATCTTTCGCATGACATATTTTGAGCCGCCAGGGGTGAAGTGCAGCCAGTCGCTCACCATAAGGTCGGGCCCGATGCGGGTCTGGCAAGTGCGGTTTTGGCAGATCGGCTCCCTCAGTGAGATGTAGGCCACGCCGAGGCGGTCGGCCGCTAACCTGATCGCATCGTCATTGGTTGGTCCTTCGACGAACAGCGGCGAAAACTCGGGAAGCAACTCGCCCGTGCGCCGGTAATAGACCGCGATCAGATTGGGAAGGCCGCCTTGCCAGACCGGAACCCTGCCGAGGATGACGATATATTTCACGCCGATCGCACGCAGGGCGTCGATCGTGGGCTTGAGCTCGTCCGTGCTTGTCCGCCAGAGCGCGTTGAGCAGAACGGCTTGCGGCTTTATTTCGGAAAGCCGCGACATCACCCCGCGGTTCCGCTCAGCGCATAATGCATCCGTCTCGGCAGATATCCCCAGCAGGGGCTGGCAGCCGCTGGTGGTGAATTGCGCAATCCCGAAACGATGATCGGACTGCAAATCCCGCAGGCCCGGCATCAGCGAGGCGGCCGCCGAATCTCCCCATAGCGCAACCAGCGGGCGCTGCTGGTCGATGCAGGTCGGCGCGAAATCGATCCGTTGGTCGCCGCGCATCAGGAAGCATTCGTGCTCGCGCCATTCCGGCGCGCCGACGGTCGTATCCACGAGCTGCTGGATTTCCGCGGGGAAACGCGGAGGCCTATCGAGAACGAAGGCAGCAAGGGCCACGGTCGCGGCCATGCCTGTCAGCGCCGTCCTCACCCCAAGCAGATTGCGAAACCTGAACGATTTTTCGACGAGCTCGTAGGTGAGCCAGGCCAGCACGAATGCCGCGACCACCAGGCCTGCCGTTTCCGGCGCGGTCAGCGGCCGCAGCGGATAGAGTTTGCCGAAGACGAGCAGCGGCCAATGCCAGAGATAGAGCGGATAGCTGATTTTGCCGATGAACACGGCCGTCGGATTCGAAAGCAGCAGGCGATTGCAAAGGCTGCCTTCACTCAGAATCGCGGCTGCCGTGACGGCGACCGGCGCAAGCGCCGCCCAGCCCGGGAATTGCGTGTGGCTGTCGTAGAGAGTGAAGACAAGGATAGTGCCGACGCAGGCGAAGATCGGAAAGCCAACCTCGCGCAGCGGCGCGCTCCTGACCGATACCCCGACCAGCGCCGCGCCGGCGATCAATTCCCAGATGCGGGTAAACGGCAGATAGAACGTCGCCTCCGGATATTTGCCGACGAGCGCGATGTTCAGCGCAAAGGAGCCAATGATGGTGCCGACGATCAGCGCCGTTCGCCAGCGGCGTGGCGTCAGCCAGAGTGCGAGCGGCCAGGCGAGATAGAACTGCTCCTCGATCCCGAGCGACCATAGATGCAGCAGCGGCTTCCATTTGGCGTCGATGTCGAAATATCCGGTCTCCGACCACAGCATCAGATTGGCACTGAAGAACGCGCTCGCCGTGGCATTTTTTGCCAGCGACGCCAGCGCTGACGGCAGCAAGATCCAGAAGCCGGCCGCAAGCGTTGTAATGAGAACAACGATGAGTGCCGGGAACAGACGCCGCACCCGCCGCGCATAGAAATCGGCGAAGCTGAATCCGTCTCCGTCGAGGCCGCCGACGATGATGGATGTGATCAGGTAACCGGAGATGACGAAGAAAGCGTCGACGCCGACAAATCCGCCCGGCAGCACCTTGGGAAACGCGTGAAACAGCACCACCGCGATCACGGCGATTGCGCGCAACCCATCGATGTCAGCGCGATACCGCAACTGCGCGGCGCTGTGCATGGAAACTGCCCCGACCCCAAGGCCGCCATAAAAGCAGGCGGGAGCCGAAAATCAATGGCGTCGCCGATGGCTGGCCGAAGCACCGCACCGATCGCAACGGTATGCTAACCGTACCTTTGCCCGCGCTGCTCGGCTTTCTCGGCCGACAGGCGGACCTTGCCGTCCTTCTCCACGAGCCAGTCGCGCAGACGGCCGGTCTTGGTGATCACGAAGCCGAACTGATTGCCCTGCTTCGGAAACAGCTTCACGAACGCCGTGACCGCGGGCCCCATCAGCTTCAGCGCGATGCGCTTCATTGGCGCATTGACATGCTCGAAGCGCAGCGTCGGCAGCCGCAGCCCATAGAAGAAGTCGATCTGCTCGACATGGGCCGGGTCGGCCGCGCGGACGGTCTTGACCACCTCGCGTTCCGTCCAGCGGAAATTCAAATTCGGGATCGGCCCGTTGTTGAGGCCGCCGCTTTCGTAGCCTTCGCCGCTGACGGCTTCGAGCTCGAAATCGCCGGTGAAGCCCAGTGCGACCGCCGTTCGCATCATCATGCTGTCGCGCGCCTCGAACACGACCGCGGCCTTGCGGGCGACGCGGTACATTTCGAGCAGCGCGCGATGGGGCGAGGCGCAGTGATGCAGGCCGGCATGGACCATCACGACGTCGAACTGACCGTCGCCGTAGCTGAGGTTCTCCGTGTCCTGCCGCTCCCAGACATAGTCGGCGTCGTGGCCGGCATAGGAACCGTCGAGGTTGGAGAGGGTGACGGATTTGAATCCGAGCCCTTTGAGCACGTCGGCATCGTAAGACCCGCCGCAGACCACCAGAACCCTGTCGCTGGTCGAAATCGTGCCCGCGTCGATGAGCTGATGAAGCGTCTCGTCGTAGAACATGCCTTCCTCTGACCGTTGTCCGGGCCGGGGTATACAGGGTGCAACGGCGTTGTGCGAGCAGCTTGAGCGGTTTGTGCCGCCCGGTTTTGGCTGTGGATCAGATCGCCGCGATGGTCTGCACCTCGACCAGGAACGGTTCCTGCACCAGCCGGTCGACCATCAGCAACGTGTTCGGCGGGTATTTTCCATTCGGAAACATTCTTGGAAACTCTCGCAGGCGGAATTCCATGAATTTCGGGATGTCCTGGGAATGCACGAGATAGGTTGTGAACTGCACGACATTGCCCCAGCCGGCGCCGGCCGATCTCAGCGCGGCCTCGATATTTCCGAACACTTGCGTGGTCTGCCTGTCGAAATCGCCGGCGCCGATGATGTTGCCCTTGGCGTCGCCCGACAGCATGCCGGCGATGAACAGGAACTCGCTGGCTTTGACCCGCGTCACATGGGTGTATTGCCCCATTGGGGGGCCGAGCTGGTCGGGATTGTAGATGTTGATATCGGCCGCCATGCGCGTTTCTCCGTTTCTCGCTGTTGAGCGAGGAGGATAGTCGACGCTTTCGAAGGCCTTGTCCAAAAAAGTTGCGGCCAGCTCTTGGGGGAGAGCTGGCCGCGCGCGATCCGGTCTGGGACGGGGAGGGGTGGGGATGTGACCGGGTCGCGTAACTCCTGCAAATGTTTCTTCAACGATCCTTGTTAGCGGTCCTTGGCGCTGGCTGTCGCAACGGCAGGGCGGTTGTCGCCGAGCGAGACCCACACATTCTGATCGCCCTGCGACTGCCGCTTGACGAAGCGGTAGCCGGTCTCGGTCCAGGGCAGGACGTTTTCATTCTGGTTGTCGAGAATGAACTCGCCCTTGTCGGTCTTCACCGTCAGCACGGCGTGACCCTCGCCCTTCTTGTCGCGCACGACGGTGATCAGGAGCGCCTCGCGTGGCCACCCTGCATCGACCAGCATCTTGCGCTTCAACAGCACATAGTCCTCGCAATCGCCGTAGCCGTCGGTCGGCAGCGACCACTTCTCGATCACACCCCAATGATCCATGTCGGTCATCGGCTTGACCGTTTCGTTGACCCAGCGGTTGACCTTGGTGAGGTCGCGCCAGGCCGTCTGCGACATCACGATGTCGCGCGGTTGCGTCGCGCCGCCCCGGCATTCGCCCGGATAGTCGGCGCAGAATTCGATCCAGCCGATCGGCGCACGCGTGGTGTCGCCGAGGCTCGCATAAAGCACTCGCTCATCGCCGGCTGACGCCGGCTGAACATACATCCCCAAGAGGATGGCGATGATCGCCATTCCCTGTCCCCGCTTGAACATTGTGGCCCCCGTGTTTTTCTTGTTGGGACCACGTTTCGCACAGAGAATTTGCCCCGCCGCTAAGCGGAACAAGCCGATTTGAGGCGAATGAAAATCAAACTCGCGGAAAATTCGACGCGTGTTTGAGACGTATTCGATTCAAATTGGAGATGACTGCAATTGATTCAAATTTTATCGATTAAGGGGTTTTATCCCGCCGCAGCGAGACTTGCGCGCACGCGAGGCACCTGCGTTAACCGCGAATTGGCAGGCGAAATCGGTCGGGTTTGACGGATGTCGCGTCCGATTTGCTGCAAAATCGGCGCGTCGCGCGGTATTCCGCTTTACTGCGCGCTAACGCTAGCTTCGAAGCGGTGCCAAAAGCGCAATTCCCGCAGGCTTCGGCGACCCCAATTGCGGCCATCACCAGTCAGCCGCTCACCCCGCGACGAGGTCCAGCGGCGTCATGGTAAAGGCGAGGTTGTAGCGGCCCACCGTGAAGTTCTCCTGCGCGCCGGCGCGATGGAGTGCTGTCGCAGAAAATCCGTCGGCAACCGCCTGCTGCACCACACCGCCATCGTAACCCGACAGCAGCACGATCCAGTCGGCGGCGCCGTCCGATCCGCGTATCTGCTGCTCGGCCGTCGGCGAGCTCGTCTTCGGCGTGTCTGTCGTCAGGAGATGGCCGCCCGTCAGTCCGGGCTCGCCGGCACAATAGCGCAGCGTCTCGGACAGCATCGCTTTCAGATCGGCCTCGCGGCCGGCCTGGGGCGAAAGCCGGATCGTTGCAAGCGCCGCGGCGACGCCGCCGCCGAAGCTCAAGGCAACGCGGCATTGGCTGCGGACCATGCCGAGATGATGCGGCATCATCTTTGTCGACCAGGGAGTTGGCGCGTTCAGCCGGTCGAGATATCCCTTCGAGGTCAGCGTCTCATACTGCTCCAGTTCGTAGAGCACGAAGAAGCCTTCCGCATCGCGCGCGCTGGTCCAGCGGGAGCCGCGGCGGAAACCCGGAATGCCCAGCCGCTCCGGAAAGTGCTCGTGGGAATGCCAGTCGCCGAACTCCGAACGCTGCTCGGCGCGGATATTCCACCACATGGCGACGGCAGCCTTGCCCAGAAGTGACATGAGTGACCTCTCGAGGTTCGATTTATCCCGCGGCACGCGCCGCCGCGATCACGGACCTGGCTCCCTGCAGCGCACGCCGCGCGCGCGTTTCCGCATCGAGCGTCTTTGCCAGCGTCGCTGTCGGCACTTCGATGCTGACGGTGATGTCGGCAGGAATGGCCTTCGCGAGGCTGGCGAGATCGATGCCGCCTTCACCCGGAAACATGCGTTCCTCGCGAGCGGCATGGATCATTTCGTCCATCGTCGCCGGCGGCTCGGCCGGCGCGTCGCATATTTGCCAATAGTGCAGCCGGTGCGGAGGAAGCTTGCGGAGGTCTTCGAGACGGCCGCCCGATCTGTTGAAGTGCAGGGTGTCGACCAGGACTCCGGCCGCGGGCGACGCCATTTTCTCTACGATACGCGATGCGGTCGGCAGGTCGGGCACGCAAGTCCACGGCATGAATTCGAGATCGGCGGTCAGGCCGAAGCGCTCGGCCAGCGCGCAATATTCGGCGAAGCGATCGGAGAAGCGCTCCAGGTCGGGGTCGTAGCCCGCCACAAGCGTGTGCTTGGCGCCGAGTTCGCGGCCGGCTTCGAGGACGCCCTCCAGCGACGCAGCGACCGTGTCCGGCCTGAACGCGAAGACTTCGAGATCGGCGACACTGATACCGGTTGCGGCAAGCCGCGCCTTGGTCTCCCGCATCTGCGCGCGATCGTGCATCAGGGGATAGGCCGTCCCGCCCGGCGTGGCAGCCAGCAGGCGAAGGCCGACCTGTTCGAACCCGCACGCCGAGGCCACGTCGATCAGCTTCGGCGGAGTGAGGTCCAGCGCGGTCAATGCGGCCAGGGAAAACGGCATGTCGACTTATCATCCAATATGTTCAAAATCACCAGTTGGATTTCTGCGAGTCTCTCGCAATCGAGAACAGGACATGTCTCTTTCCGGCGAACGCCATTGGGATGACGAGACCGACCTGCTGGTGATCGGCGCGGGTGCCGCCGGGATGACGGCGGCTCTCGTCGGCGCACTCGAAGGACTGCGCGTCGTGCTCTGCGAAAAATCTGACATGGTCGGCGGCACCACCGCGACGTCGGCGGGCACGGTGTGGATACCCGGCAGCCGGCAAAGCCAACGCGCCGGCGTGCCTGATACGATCGCGGCGGCGGAAACCTACCTCGCCGGAATCCTGGGCGACGACGCCAGTGACGAGCGGTTGCTGGCCTATCTGGCGTCAGGACCGGCCGTGCTCGATTATCTCGAAGCGCGAACCAGTGTCGTCTTCGCGTCGCCGCCGGTGCACCCCGACTATTTGAACCTGCCCGGTGCTGCGGTCGGAGGCCGCGCGCTCGGCGCTATCGAGTTCGACGGCAGGAAACTCGGCGCCGACTTTGTCCGGGTGCGGCCACCTCGCCCCGAGTTCATGGTGTTGGGCGGCATGATGGTCGGCAAGACCGATATTCCTGCCTTGCTGCGTCCGTTCGGGTCGTGGGGCAATTTCAGGCATGCACTTAGTCTGCTCGTGCATCACACAGTGGACAGACTCCGCTTCAAGCGCGGGACCCGCCTGATCATGGGCAACGCGCTCGTCGGCCGGCTGCTCCATGCCATCAGAAGATTATCCGTCGACATCCGCTATCGCACGGCCCTGAAGGATTTGATCAAGGGCGGCGACGCGATCATCGGCGCGGTGCTGACCACGCCGGCGGGCGCGGTCGCGCTGCGCGCGCGCAGGGGCGTGGTGCTGGCAACCGGCGGGATCGGGTGGAGCGCTGAGCTGCGCGAGCGGCTGCTTCCGGAGAATACGCGCCGTTACTCGCTCTCTCCCGATTCCAATACGGGCGACGGCATTCTCGCCGGCGAGCGCGCCTCCGGAGCAATCGACGACAAACTGAACAGCCCGGCATTGTGGATGCCGAGCTCTGTGATGATACAGGCCGACGGCCATCTCTCGGTGTTTCCGCACATCATGCTGGATCGCGCCAAGCCGGGATTGCTGGCCGTGGATAAGTCGGGCCGCCGTTTCGTCAACGAGGCCGATTCCTATCACGACTTTGTCCAGGGCATGCTGCGGTCGAACCGTTCTCCGGCGAGCGTGCCGTCATTTCTCGTCTGCGACCGCAGCTTCATCGCGGACTACGGCATCGGCTTGATCCATCCCGGCACGCGCGAGCTGCGGCGTTTCGTCCAAGCGGGTTACCTGGTCGAGGGCCGCACCATCGCCGAGCTCGCCGCCGCGATCGGCGTGGATGGAGAAGCGCTGGCGCAAACCGTCGAACGTTACAACCGCTACTCTGAAACCGGGATCGACGAAGAATTCGGTCGTGGATCGAGCGAGCTCAATCGCTTCAACGGCGATCCCTTGGCCAGGCCGAACCCATGTCTTCGCAGGATTGGACCGGGCCCTTATTATGCCGTCGCGGTCTGGCCAGCGGATCTGGCTGGTAGCGCCGGACTACGCGTCGACACAGAGGGGCGCGTGCTGCGTTCGGACGGCAGCGTCGTCAGCGGACTCTATGCAGTCGGTACCGACGCCGCCTCGATCTTCCGCGGACATTATCCGGGGCCGGGGACAATGATCGGGCCGGCGATGGTGTTTGCATGGCGGGCGGCCATGCGGGCTGCGGGTCGTTTGGATGACGATCCGGTGCCGGCGGACGAATAGGGGCCTAGAAATGCCGGCGCCCGTTAACGCGCGGTGACCGCTTCCTCGAGCGTCTCGTTGAGCTGCTCGTGCACGAATTCGAGCGCAAAACCTTCCTCGAGATTGCGCACCACACGCGCCTGCACGATGCCGAGCTTGACCTGCGACTTCAGCGGCGGACGGTGCTCGGCGGCGATCGCGGCGCCTGAGTTCGAGAGGTCGATGATGCGGCAGGTCATCTTGGTGCCGTCCTCGAGCGTGAGCATCGCGATCGGGTTGCGCGGCACGATACGGTCGTGGCGGCGGTCCTCCGGCAAATTGAGGATGTCGCGGTTGGCAAGCCAGGTCAGCTGCGCAGCGAGCTTGTCGCGCTTGCGCGCGGTGGCGCCGACCGTCATGGCAAAGCCGTTGTCGATGATGCGGGTGATGCGGCCCTCGACCCGGCCGATATGGTCGAGATAGGCGATCACGCGGTCGCCGACGTTGCCGATGCCGGGCGCAAGCAGCGCCAGCCCGCCCGGCGACATATTGATGATCTGGCAGGGAAACTCGCGGCGATCGGGCAGCATGTAGCGGCCCAGCAGATGCACCTTCACCCGCTGGAAGCGCCGGCGCTCTTCGGCGGCCGGCAGGACAGACTTTTTATACGGCAACGCCATCTTGCACCCAACCCGCACCCACAGGTGTCCAAAAACCCTACGTCCGACAGGGTTAACGGGGAGTTACCGGGAGGTGCGACGAGGGAGCACGAGGGGGCGGGGGCGCGGCGGGGCGGCTTTAGCTGCGGTCGGGCCGCGTACAACGTTGGCTTTCGAGGCAACTCAGGTCGCCTTGGACCTTCAATTATCTTGACGCACGAGCGGTTGCTGGCACTCTCAGCCCGGGGTTGTGGGATTTCAGATGTCGGACGTTTCAGCCAAGCCGGTTATTTTTATCAGTTTTAGCCATTTGGATGAGCCCGAGAAGCCGGTTGCCGGTGAGGTGGCGTGGCTGACCTTCGTCCAGTCTTTTCTGGCTCCGGTCGTCAAGGCCGGAATTTTCGAACTCTGGACCGACGAGCGCCTTCACGGTGGAGACGAAATCGACCCCGCGATCGCGAGGAAACTCGCGGAGTGCGATATCTTCGTCCTGTTGGTGTCTCGGCATTCGCTGGCATCGGCCTATGTCGTCGACAAGGAGATCACGACGATCAAAAAGCGCCAAGAGGGCGGCCAAGATGTCCGGTTGTTCCCGATCGTGCTGTCGCCGTTTCCAAAAGCGGCACTTGGGCAGGTGGAAGGTCGTCTTCTGCGTCCCAGGGACGGCGATCCTCTGTCATTGATGTCGAAGGACGAGCGCGAGGTGGCGATGGCGGAGATCGCCGATGAAATCGCCGAGGTGGCGCAGAAGGCGGCCGCCAGGAAGGCTGATCACGCCAAAGCCGAGCGGCTGGAGCAGGTGGCGAAAGGCGCGATGTTCGATGTGTTCTTACCTGACGCCAAGGGCCCCACGGCGAGCATGGTCGATATCTCGCATCTCCCGGAAACGCCTTATGAGCGGTTGGTCGGTCGCGACGCAGAATTGCAGCGGCTAGATCAGGCCTGGGTCGATCTGAACACCAACATCATTTCGCTAATTGCTGAGGGCGGTGCGGGCAAGTCGGCTCTGGTCAACGAATGGCTCAATCGCATGCGCACTGATCGGTATCGTGGTGCAGACACAGTGCTTGGCTGGTCGTTCTACAGCCAAGGTACCAAGGAGCGCGCGACCTCGGCTGATCAGTTTCTCAACTGGGCGATTGAGAAACTCGCCATTAAAATCGAAACGACAAGTGCGACGGCGAAGGGCGAAGCAATCGCCGAAGAGATCGGTAAACGACGGATCTTGCTGGTGCTGGACGGATGCGAGCCGCTTCAACATGGGCTAGATCGGCAGCAGGGGGAATTGAAGGATCAGGGTCTAAGGGCGCTACTGCGGCGGCTTGCCTCGATGCCACCAAGTGACCCACACGGCCTGGTCGTTCTCACCAGTCGGTTAGCAATACAGGACGTTGGTCGATGGAAGGCCTCCGGGGCACCGGTGGTTGACGTGAGCGCGTTGTCGGATGAAGCAGGAGCTGCGCTGCTGCGGGACAACGGTGTCTGGGGAACGGACAAGGAGCTGCTGAGGGCGTCATACGATTTCGGCGGCCATGCGCTCGCGCTTGGTCTTCTCGCGAGCTATCTGAAGGAAAAGCATTTCGGCGACGTTCGGAGGCGCGATCGCATCCGCGCTTGGCTCGAAAATGACGACAATGCGCGTCACGATCACGCAAGGCGCGTGATGGAATCTTACGAAAGTGAGTGGTTGGTAAAAAAACCAACCGAACACTCAATCATGTACCTCATTGGCCTATTTGATCGTCCGGCCGCTGCTGATTGCTTAGCCGCGCTACGGCAGGACCCCGCTGTTGAGGTGCTCGCGCGCAAGTTGAGCCAGCTGGATGAAGGCAGTTGGCAGGTCGCTATAGCCCGACTGCGAGAAGCTCGTCTGCTTTTACCTATCAATCCCTTATTGCCAGATGCCCTCGATGCGCATCCGCTGGTACGCGAGTGGTTTGGTGAGCGGCTTAAGAAAACCAATGAAGCCGCTTGGAAACGGATGCACGGTCGACTGTTCGATTATCTGTGTTCAGTTACTAATGAGGGCGATGCTCCTACTCTCGAAGATATCACGCCACTCTATCAAGCTCTAGCGCACGGTTGCCGAGCGGGACGGTACGAGGAAGCTCTCAAAGTATTCGGCGAGCGTATTTGTCGATTAGGATCGTTCTCGAAATACCACGTTTTCTATTCGATGCGGATCCTCGGTGCCGTAGGAAGCGACCTAGCTGCTATCTCATGGTTTTTTGAAGATCCATACAGTACGCCAGCAAGTGCGCTGCCCGATTCCGATAAAGGTTGGATCTTAAACATTGCTGCGATCCGACTTCGAGCGCAAGGCCGACTTACCGAAGCCTTACCGGCGTTGCAGGCGGCGTTGCGAATAGCTCTAAAAGAAAGCGATTCGGGAACAGGCGCGATCGTGCGAAGCACAAACCTGAGCGAGGCACAGCTTTTGGCGGGCCAGATCAGTGATGCGGTGAAGACGGCGGAAAGATCGCTAGAATACGCTAAAAAGAGCAACAACCGGTCTCAAATAATGGTAAGGCGCACCGTTCTCGCCAGTGCATTGCATGCGGCAGGCCGGCGCGAACAAGCAGAAGGCCTATTCGAGATTTCGGATCAAGAGCAATCACAGGTAGACGATCTATACACGATCTTATTCTCATTGAGAGGTTATCTGTATTGCGTTTTGCTTCTCGAAAAAGGCCAATTCGACCGCGCGATGTCACGTGCGACGAAGACTCTCGCTTGGTCGCAAATGAACGGATGGCTTCTCGAAGTCGCGCTGGACAATTTGACACTTGGTCGAGCGCATTTTGGCCTAGCGCTTTCGCAGCGTTTTGACGCGCGAAGGGGGGCCGGAGTCCGTGCGGCACGCCTCTCGCTGAACGCTTCTGTCGATGGATTTCGGAAATCGAGTTCGAATAATCATATCCCCGAGGCGCTGCTGTCTCGGGCGGCCCTTTCGCGTTGTTTAGGCGACTGGATAGGCTCTTATCGTGATATAGAAGACGTCGAGGAAATCGCCGAGCCGGGACCGATGAAGCTTTTCCTGTGCGACCTGGCGCTGGAGCGCGCACGGGTCGCGCTGGCGGAAGCTGAAGCCTTCGCGCCGCTCAACGGGCTGATTCAGGATGGGCCGCCTGCGCCAGTGGTGCCCGATGCCGCGGAGATTGCGCGGTTAAAGGAGGAAGCCACTCGGCAACTCGCGGTCGCCGCCGATTACATCAGGACCTGCGGCTACCACCGCCGCGACGAGGCGTTGGCGGAACTGCAAGCCGTGCTGCGCGGCGATCGGAAATTCGCCGACCTGCCGCCACGCGTTTGAGCGACATATCCACGCACGGAGCTCCTAAGCCGTCGCCATCACCATCCGCCCCGCCGCAATCCTGTTGAACACCCACAGCAAGACCGGACACATCACCAGCAACACCGCGCCGATGTCGAAGGCGGCCGCCGCGCTGCCGCTCCATTTGGCGGCGCTGCCTGCGATCATCGGCCCCACCATCATGGCCGCATAATAGAGCGTGTAGAACAGCCCCATGCCCACCGAGCGCGTGGCCGGCTCCAACACGCGGGCCGGCAGGCTCATGGTTGGACCGGCCGGTTGCCCGCTGACGATGCCGAGCACGATCAGGGTTGCTATGACGGCGCTGGAATGCGCGAACACCAGCATCAAGGCCGCAAACAGCAAGGAGCCGGCGACCAGCATTGTCTGTGGCCGCTTGAAGCGGTCGGCAAGATAACCGCCGAGCGGCACCGAGAATACGGCGATCCACAGCACGATCGAAATCACCGAACCGGCTTGCGCGATTGTCCAGCCGCGCTCGACCAGCATGGTCGGACCGAAGCTGAAGATCACGGCAAACGCCGCATTGAACAGTCCCCAAAGCAGCCCCGCGACGCTGAGCGCCATCGTCGTGTTGAGGTCGAGGCGAGCGGAGGAGGGACCGGCTGCCGCGGTCTGCGGCGGCGGTTGGTAGGCGAGGGCGAGCAGCGCGCCGCCAAAAATCAGCGCGGACACGACCACGAACACGGCCTTCACGCCGTAACCGGTGCCGATCATCGGCAGGATCACCAGCGCGAGCGCAACGCCGGCTGGCCACGAATTGACGAACGCGCCCATCGCGGTTGCGATCTCTTTTCCCGCAAACCAGTCGGTGACCATCTTGGTGAACTGCACATTGAGCAGCACGCCGCCGGCGCCGCCGATCAGTCGCCCGGCGATCTGCCAGTACCAGGTTTCGCCGAACGCCATCGCGAGGCTGCCGATCAACATCAGCGCCAATGCGCCAAGCACCGTCGGCTTGTCACCGAATTTTCGTCCGATCGCACCGCCCGGCAAGGACAGCGCAATGCCCGGCGTGAAGTAGAGCCCAATCAGGAAGCCGATCTCGGCGATGCCGACGCCGAACTGCTTCCCAAGCAAGGGCGCCACGGCAGCCACGCATTGAAACTGGAACGCGATCGTGAGGCGGACCGTGAAAAGGATGGCAAGAATGGTCCAGCGATTGCGCAATGCGTCCCCCCTGCAATATCCGCGCAAGGTGAGGCGTCGGTGCAGGCCTGTCAACGCCGGTAGATCCGCGCGCGTTGATGCCGGAGTTGGTGTCGTGACCGATCTGTCGTATTGCGGACGCAGCGTGCAGGGCCGACGATAGCGCGCGCAATTTGTTACAATGTAACAGCGACGCGACTAGGTAGGACGCCGGCGCAAACAAGCCCGTTGCTAACGAGACCATTCGAAAAAGATCGGCAAGCCGGATCACGCTCGCGCCTTGCCCACGCGTCGCCTCCTTCTCACATCTCCCGCCCGCAATTCTGGCGTGCAGGTTCGGCTACCGAACCAACCAGTTGCGAATTGTGGAGATGGACCATGGACTTCTTCGGTTCTCTTAATGGTTCGGGCTATCTGAACCCGGCCATTTGGATCGCAGCACTGGTCGCGATTGCGATCCTGCTGCGGCTATCGAACGTGTTTCGTTACATCCCGAACAATCAGGTCGGCATCGTCGAAAAACTGTGGTCGGCGAAAGGCTCGATTCAGGACGGCTTCATCGCGTTGGACGGCGAGGCCGGCTACGAGCCCGAAGTGCTGCGCGGCGGCCTGCACGTGTTCTTCCCGTTCATGTACCGGATCCACAAGTCGGATCTGGTTACGGTCGGGCAGGGCAAGATCGCCTATGTGTTCGCGCGCGACGGTGCGCCGCTCGGCGCCTCGCAGGTGCTCGGCGCCAACGACACCGACGACAAGTCGGATTTCCAGGATGCGCGGCGGTTTCTGCTCGGCGGCGGCCAGAAGGGTCCGCAGCGCAAAATCCTGCGCGAAGGCACCTACGCGATCAACACGACGCAGTTCGCCATCATCACCGACGAACGCGTCTACGGCCATGCGCTCAGCGAACGCGAGCGCGACGTGCTGGAGGGCATGCAGCTGACGATCTCCGAGCGCTGGGGCTTCTCGCCCTTCGTGCTCGCGACCGAGCACGACCTGGTCGGCATTGTCACCGTGCATGACGGCCCGTCGCTGCCTCCGGGCGAGATCATCGCGCCCGAAGTCGGCACCGAACTTGCCGACGGAGAGACCTTTCACAATAATTTCCAGGAGCCCGAGAATTTCCTGCGCGCCGGCGGCTATCGTGGCCGCCAGCTGCAGGTCATCGTCGAGGGCACCTGGTATATCAACCGCCTGTTCGCCACCGTCGAGGCGGTGCCGAAGACGGTGATCCCGGTCGGCAATGTCGGCGTCGTCATCTTCTATACGGGGCCGCGGACCGACGACCTCTCCGGCGAGCAGTATCGCCATGGCGAACTCGTGCTCAACGGCAGCCGCGGCGTCTGGAAGGACCCGCTGCTGCCCGGCAAGTACGCGTTCAACACCTATGCCGGCAAGATCGAGATCATCCCGACCGTCAACTTCATCCTGAAATGGGTGCGCGGCGAGGTCGGCGCGATGAAGCTCGACGAGAACCTGTCGGAGATCTCGCTGATCACCAAGGACGCGTTCGAGCCGACGCTGCCGCTCTCGGTGGTGATGCATATCGACTACAAGAAGGCGCCGATGATCATCCAGCGCTTCGGCGACGTGCAAAAGCTGGTCGAGCAGACGCTCGACCCGATGGTCTCTGCCTTCTTCAAGAACATCGCGCAGAAGATGACGCTGATCGAGCTGCTGCAGAACCGCGCCGCGATCCAGGAGGAATTGGCGGCGGAGATGAAGGCGAAGTTCGCGGCCTATTCGCTCGATTTGCAGGAAGTGCTGATCGGCACGCCGCGCGCGGCGGCCGGCGACCACACGATCGAGAACATCCTGATCCAGCTGCGCTCGCGCCAGATCGCGCGCGAGCAGGTCGAGACCTATCAGGAGCAGGAGAAGGCCGCGATCCAGGAGCGCGCGCTCAATGAGGCAAAGGCGACGGCGGCGGCGCAGTCCGCGCTGACGCAATCACTGATCCAGGTCAAGGTCAACGAGAACGAGGGCGCCGCGGCGCTGGCGCGCGCGCAAAAGGACGCCGAGACGCGCAAGGTGACGGCGGCCGCCGTCGGCGAGCAGTCGCGGCTGGAAGGCCAGGGCGAGGCCGACCGGGTGCTTGCGGTCGGCGCCGCCAACGCGCAGGCGACCAAGCTGTCGGTCGATGCCTATGGCGGGCCCGAGTTCCGGCTGGCCGAGCAGAACTTTGCGAAGTTCGCCGACGCGCTGACGCGGATCAATCAGCCGCTGGTGCCGCAATTCCTAATGTCGGGCGGGCAGGGGCAGGAGTCCAACAATGCGGGCCTGATTCCGACGGCGATGCTGGGCTCGATGTTCGGTCGCATGATGCCGGATGCGCTGGAGAAGCTGAAGGACGAGGCGCCGAAGGCCGGGCGAAGGGTCAACGGTTCGTAAACCACCGACAACGCAAAGAGCCGCCTCCTGCATGGAGGCGGCTCTTTTTCTTTCGTGCAGGCTGTTCCGATCGCGTGTCGTCGGCTACTCATGCTCCATGTTTCAAGGTAATGCCCGCACCGAAATGACCAACGCCATCCTCCCCTCCCAGCGCACCCTGTTCGATATGCCGCGCGAGGTCTGCTATCTCAACGCGGCATCATACAGCCCGCTGCCGCTGAAAACGCAGGAAGCGGCGCGCGCCGCTGTCGGCCGCAAAGGGCAGCCGTGGAAGCTGCCCGCAAGCTTTGCCAACGAGATCCACGAGCGCACTCGGCAAGCCGCGGCGCGGCTGATCAACGCCGACGCTGGTGACGTGGCGCTGATCCCCTCCGTCGGCTATGGTGTCGCGACGGCCGCGAAGCTCTTGACCATTCCGCGCGGAAGCCGCGTGATCGTGATCGAGAACGACCATTCCTCACCGGTGCTGGAATGGCAGGGCCGCGCCGACGCGCAAGGTTTTACCGTCGAGACGGTGCGACAGCCCGATGATGGCGACTGGACCTCGGCGGTGCTGGCAGCGGTCGAACGGCCCGGCGCGCCGGTCGCGCTCGCCTCGATCTCCTCGGTGCACTGGTCGGATGGCGGGCTGATCGACATCGAGAACGTCGGCGCCGCCTTGCGCAAGCACGGCGCACTGTTCCTGATCGACGCTACCCATCATGTCGGCGTGCTCACACTCGATGTGAAGCGGCTCGATCCTGACTTCGTGATCTTCCCGACCTACAAATGGGTGCTCGGTCCCTACGGCCGCGCCTTTCTTTATATCGCCAAGCGCCATCAGGACGGCAGCCCGCTGGAGCAGACCGCGCCCGGGCGGCGCAACGTCAATGCCGAGAACAACGTCTATTTCGCCGATCTGCGCTATCTGCCGGATGCGCGGCGCTTCGACATGGGCGAGCGCGACCATTTCATCGGTATGGAGATGGCGGCGATTGGCATGGAGATGATGGCGGAGTGGGGCGCGCCCGCGATCGTCGGGCGGCTGTCGGACCTGACGGAACGGATCGCCGCCGGCGTTCGTGACATCGGCGTGACGGTGCCGGACATCAGGTTCCGCGCGCCGCATATCCTCAGCCTCGCCTTCAAGGACGGCATGCCGGCTGGCCTGATCGAGGAACTCGCCTTCGACGGTATCTATGTCGCCCCGCGGCTCGGCCGCATGCGCATTTCACCCCACGTCTATAATGACGAGGCGGACGTCGACCGGTTCGTGGGGGCGCTGCGGAAGCGGCTGAGGCCGTAGGGTGCCCCCGCAAGGCCGCTTCCTGCATAGGAGACGGCCAAATTGACCAGTCCGCGGAGGCTGTTCCAATCGCCCCGGCTTGTGTAGGCTGCCCCTCTGCCAAGCCGAACAGGCAAAATCACCCATTTGCGCATGATCCGGAAAAGTGGACACCGGTTTTCCGATAAGATCATGCGGAATATAGAGAGCACCGCGAGGGGAGACGCGAAACAAGCATGACCGATATCCGATATGTGGCGCCGCAGACGCTTGATGAAGCGATTGGCGCGTTTGCGGCCGCAGGCAGTGCGGCGCGTATCCTGGCCGGCGGCACCGACCTGTTGGTGCAAATGCGTTCCGGCGCGGTGCGGCCGGGCCTGATCGTCGACATCAAGAAGATCGCCGAAATGAACGCGATCGAGCAGACTGCCGATGGCGGTTTCCGCATCGGCGCCGCGGTGAGCGGCATGGCGCTGGCCGAGCATCCGAAGTTCGGCAAGGTCTGGCCCGGCGTGCTGGAGGCCGTCAACCTGATCGGTTCCAAGCAAGTCCAGGGCCGCGCCTCGGCCGGCGGCAATCTCTGCAACGGCTCGCCTGCCGGCGACAGCGTTCCCGCGATGATCGCGGCCGGCGCGGTCGTCATCATCCAGGGACCGAAAGGCCGGCGCGAGCTGCCGGTGGAGAAATTTCCGGTCGGTCCGGGCCGCACCAATCTGACGTCCGGCGAAATCCTCGTCAGCTTCTTTCTTCCGCCGCGCCCGCCCGGATCGAGCGACGCCTATCTGCGTATGATCCCGCGCACCGAGATGGACATCGCGGTGGTCGGCCTCGGCGTCAGCCTCACCATGAAAGACGGCGTCTGCACCGCGGCCCGCGTCGGCCTCGGTGCGGTGGCGCCGACAGCGCTGCTCGTCGAGGGTGCCGCGCAAGCGCTGATTGGTTCGAAGCTGGATGACGCCGCGCTCGAGAAAGCGGCCGAAGCCTGCCGCGCCGCCTGCCGTCCGATCGACGACAAGCGCGGCACCATTGTCTATCGTGTCAAGACTGCCGGCGTTCTCCTGAAGCGCACGGTTGCGATTGCCGCCAAGCGCGCGGGAGGAAAGTAAAGTCATGGCGAAAGTTCACGTCACCACCACCATCAACGGCGAGCCGATGGAATTTTTGTGCGAGCCGTACGAGACCATGCTCGATGCGTTGCGCAACTCACTCGGTCTGACCGGCTCGAAAGAGGGCTGCGCCTCCGGCGACTGCGGCGCCTGCTCCATCACCGTCGACGGCCGCCTGATCTGCTCCTGCCTTATGCTCGCGGTCGAAGCCGAAGGTCAGCAGATCGGCACCATCGAAGGCATGGCACATGGCGAGAACCTGCATCCGCTGCAGCAGAAATTCCTGGAACATGCCGCGCTTCAATGCGGCATCTGCACCTCGGGCATGCTGGTGGCCTCCGAGGCGCTCTTGAAGAAGAACCCTGATCCGACCGAGGAAGAAATTCGCTTCTGGCTCGCCGGCAATCTCTGCCGGTGCACCGGTTACGACAAGATCGTGCGCGCGGTACAGGATGCCGCCGCCGAAATGCGGGAGACGGCACAATGAACGTTGTCACCAACAACAAGTGGATCGGCCAGCGTACCATCCGGCCTGACGGCGTCGACAAGGTCACGGGCCGGGCGGCCTTTGCCGCCGACACCAACATGCCCGGCATGATCTGGGGCAAGGTCTTGCGCAGCCCGCATCCGCATGCCCGCATCAAGTCGATCAACACCAGGAAAGCCGAAGCGCTTCCGGGCGTGAAGGCGGTCGTGACGTCGAAGGACGTGGTCGATTTCCCGATCGAGAAGGGCGCGCTGATGCTCGGCATCCAGGACATGCGCTGGATGTGCCGCAACGTCATGGCGCGAGACAAGGTGCTGTTCCCCGGCCATCCCGTCGCGGCCGTGGCTGCGACATCAGAGGCGATCGCGGCCGAAGCCTGCAAGCTGATCGAGGTCGATTACGAAGTGCTGCCCTGGGCAATCGAGATCGACGATGCGCTAAAACCCGACGCGCCGATCCTGCACGAGTTCAACAAGTTCGAGGGCAAGCCGTCCAACATCTGCGGCAAGCTCGAGGTCAAGAAGGGCGACATCGCAGAAGGCTTCAAGAACGCCGAGGTCGTGATCGAGCGCACCTTCACCACGCGCCCGGTGCATCAGGGCTATATCGAGCCGCATGCTTGTCTGATTAGCGTTGCCGCCGACGGCAAGACCACGATCTGGAGCTCGAGCCAGGGCCAGTTCATGGTGCGCGCGATGACCGCGTATCTGACCGGCATCCCCCAGAGCGACATCCGCGCCATCCCCGCCGAGATCGGCGGCGGCTTTGGCGGCAAGACGATCGTCTATCTCGAGCCGCTCGCAACCCTGCTTGCGAAGAAGTCCGGCCGTCCGGTGAAGATGGTGATGACCCGCGAGGAGGTAATGCGGGCGACGGGACCGACCTCGGGCTCGAAGATGACGGTCAAGATTGGCGCCACGAAAGACGGCAAGATCGTCGCCGCGCACGGCATCTTCTATCTGCAGGCCGGCGCCTTCCCGGGCTCGCCGATCCGCGGCGCGGTGGGCTGCAGCTTTGCGCCCTACGACATCCCCCACGTGCTGTCGGAGGGTTTCGACGTCTGCTCCAACCGCTCCAAGGTCGCGGCCTATCGCGCGCCGGGCGCGCCGATCGGCGCGTTCGCGGTGGAATGCGTGCTCGACGAGGTCGCCAGCGCATTGAAGATGGATCCGCTCGATCTCCGGCTGAAGAACGCCGCGAAGGAGGGCACCAAGGCGGCGCACGGTCCGGTATTCCCGCGCATCGGCTATGTCGAGACGCTGGAAGTTGCGAAGAACCATGCGCATTACAAGGCGCCGCTCAAGAAGCTGCAGGGCAGGGGCGTCGCCTCCGGCTTCTGGTTCAACGCCGGCGGCGAATCCTCGGCGCAGGTCAACATCACCGAGGACGGCAACGTGGTCGTTACCACCGGCCATCCCGATATCGGCGGCTCGCGTGCGGCGATCGCCAATATCTGCGCCGAACTGCTCGGCATCGACTACAATCGCGTCTCCGTCATCATCGGCGACACGCAGACGGTCGGCTTCTCCAACCTGACCGGCGGCAGCCGCGTGCTGTTTGCTTCCGCAATCGTGGTGACGCAGTCGACCGAGAAGATCATCACCACGATGCGCGAGCGCGCGGCAAAACTGTGGAACATCGACCCTGAAGCCGTGAAGTGGGAGAACGGCGCCGCGCATCCGGTGAGCCCGAATGCCGGCCAGTTCGAGCCGCTGACCCTGAAGGAGCTTGCCGACAAGGCGCCCTCGCAGGGCGGACCGATCGGCGCCAGCGTGCAGCTCAACACGCAGGGCGCGGAAGGCGGCTTCGGCACGCATATCTGCGACGTCGAAGTCGACGTCGATCTCGGCATCGTGCGCGTGCTCCGCTACACCACCATCCAGGACGTCGGCAGGGCGATCCACCCCGGCTATGTCGAGGGCCAATTGCAGGGCGGCGCGGTGCAGGGCATCGGCTGGGCGCTGAACGAGGAGTACATCTACAACAAGGACGGCAAGGTCGATAATCCCGGCTTCCTCGACTATCGCATGCCGGTTTGTTCCGACATGCCGATGATCGACTGTGAGCTGGTCGAGGTGCCAAACCCGAAGCATCCGCAGGGCGTCAAGGGCGTCGGCGAGGTGCCGCTGGTGCCGGTGATGGCCGCGGTGGCGAATGCCGTGCACAATGCGCTGGGCATCCGCTTCTACGACCTGCCGCTATCGCCGCCACGGGTGTCCGCGGCGTTGGACGCGCAGGTACAGCGGGCGGCGGAGTAGGCTTCGCTCCCATGAGCGATGTCGAGAAGGCGTCAACTGTCCTCGACACGCTCAAAGCTGCCGAGCAGGCGTCGCCGCAGGCGGCGCTGCCGATGCTGAACGGCCTAGTCGGCCTCGTGCAATCCGGCGGCGAGGCCTCGCTCGAAGTCGAGGAGGCGCGCGCCGCCGCCTTCATGGCGATCTGCGAGATTGGCAAGGCGCTGCATCGGGGACGGCCGACCGATGGGCTGTGGTCGACGGCGATTAACGCAGCCGAGCGGTGGAGGACTGCGCGATGAGCTTGACTCGCTTACTTCGGAGATTATCGCCGCCCGCGAAGCTCACGAGCGAAGTCTCGTCCTGCATAAGCAATGGTGACAATCTCCACTCGTTTCCTACGAATACGATATGCGATCGTCACTCGGCGCTCCATGGTGATTGTGCGAAGCCCTGGCAAAATGTCGTCGCAGCTCCGTCCTCGTTCGGGAAATTCGGCGAACGCCATGCAGGCCGCATGGATACGAACCTGACTCCGGCTTCACCGGCGATATAGAGGCCAAGTTCGGTCAACCGATTCTCGGCCGGGCGAAGAAAGACGACCTCAAGCGCCACGTTTCTGGGCTTTCGAAGTGCGGGCGATCTTTGCCCGCACTCGCTTGAAGACCTCGTCGATCGGGGCGGGCGCTCGTTTGTCTGCGACCGATGCCCGCACTTCCGCCCTAAGCCATTCGTCAAACACGGCGTCCCGCTCGTTCATCAGCCGCAAGCGCATCGCCGACGACCTCACTGGCGCTTCGTAACGCCCCGAATTGAGCTGTTGTCGCAGGATCGCCTGCTGTCGCGCGCCGAGTTGAACACTGATTGCCTTGTTTGTCATTGTGCTGTCCTTTTCCCCGCAAATATAGCACGGAAAGGAGCCGCGTGCTCGCACTTCGCGATAGCTGGACCTTCACGGCTTCTTCGCCTCGCCCATCATCTTCAGCCGCTGCGCCTGGGCGCATTGGTCCTCGATCGCGAAATAGCGCGCCACCGCATCCGCGCCGACGTCGAGCGGATGGCGTTCGCTCGATCCGCGGTCGGCCAGCATCCGCAAGCGATCGGCGGCGCCATTGAATTGCGACTGGTTGTTGATGATCACGGTCGCGCCGGCCACCTTGGCAAGTTCGGCTTGCCTTCGCACCGAAGCGAGATACTGGTCGAAATGCTCGGCGTCGTTCGGAAAGTTGAATTCGGTGCCGCCCGAATAGAACACGGTGAGCGGCTTGCCGCGATCGTGCACCTCGAATACGCCGGAAATCGTGCCGGGTGTGTGGCCCGGCGTCAGATAGAGCGTCACCGTGCGGCCGCCGACGGTGATCTTCATGCCGTCGGTCGCGACGACGTCGCGCTTCGGTTTTCCCGTCGGATAGCCGTACAGCGAGCCCTCGATCAGGTCCCAGTCGGCGGTGACGATGCGGGAGCCGTAGTGCGATTGAAACAGGTAAGCGCCGCCGGATTCGCCGAGATGACCGTGCGAGACGATGACGTATTTCACTTTTGCCGGATCGAGGCCGAGCCTCTCGATGCCGCCGACCAGCACCTCCTCCGCGTCCCAGACCCGCGCGGTGTCGTAGAGGATGTAGCCGTCATCCGAGGTCAGCAGCCACGCAGACTCGCCGCGCGTGCCCAGCCAGTAGACGTCGTCGAACGCCTTCTTCGGTTCGAGGTAGCCGATCTTGCGGTCGGGATCCGCAACTGGCGCCGGCGCATCCGGCCGCGGTGCGCCGCGCTGGGGCGCGACGCAGATTGCGGTGACGAGGCCGTAGAACTCGGGCGTGCCGTCGCGGCCGCCGACCGCGCGTTTGCCGGCGGCAAGATGTGCCTCGACGGTGTCGGGCACCGGCGTTTGCGCATGCGCGGGAGTCATCGCCAGCGCAAGGCCAAGCACCAGGACGGGCCGCATCCCGAGCGGCACGACGCGCGTTACGACGCCATCCGGTGCACGGCGCAGATCTTGTTGCCGCAGGGATCGCGTAGATAGGCGATGTAGAGCTTCATGCCCGCGCCTTCGCGCAAGCCCGGCGGGTCCTCACAAGCCTTGCCGCCGTTGGCGAGGCCGGCCTTGTGGAAGGCGTCGACCTCCGCGGTCGACTCGGCGACGAAGCCGATGGTGCCGCCATTGGCGCAGGTCGCGTCCTTGCCGTCGATCGGCTTGGTCACCGAGAAGGTGCCGCCCTTGTTGCGCCAGAAGATGCGGTGGCGGTCGACGAAGCCGGGCTTGGTGCCGAGTGTGCCGAGCAGCGCGTCATAGAACGACTTGGCCTTGTCGAGGTCATTGGTCCCGATCATCACGTGCGAAAACATGTTTGCCCCTTGCTCCCTGTTGTCAGTTTTGGCCGGACGCGCCGCGTCCCGCGAGCAGTCCTAGCAGAAATACGGGCGGGGAAGAAAGGCCGGGAACAACTCCCTCCATGGCGGCGTTTGCTCGCCATGGAAAAGCTTTCGCATCTGGTCGAGAACGCCTTCATGATCGCCTGGGAGTATCTCGAGGCGACGGGCGAGCTCGGCGAGGCCGATGGCGCGGCCGGCGAGCTGCTCGACATCATCCACACCATGATACGGACGGGCGAGCGCCGGCGCATCCTGATCGCGAATACCGCAATCGACGCCTACAAGCGGCGACGGTTGCGCGGTGAGGTAAGGAATGGACAGCCTGACAAAGCGGGAGCAGCCTGACCGCTCAGGGATCAGCATGCCGGCGGCGAGGGTGGATCGCCTCACCCCGCGATCGATCCCCAATTCGACACGAGGTTCTCCGCGCCGCGCAGCGACAGGGCGAAAATAGTGTAGGTCGGATTTGACGCGCCGCAGGTCGGGAAGATGCCCGGGCCCGCGACATAGAGGTTCGGCACCTCGTGGCTCTGGCCAAAGCTGTTGACCTCGGAGTTGTCGGCGTGATTTCCCATGATCGTGCCGCCCATCAGATGGATCGCCGGCATCGCGCCGCGCAGCTGCCAGATTTCCTTCGCGCCGGCAGCTTTGGCGATCTTCTGGCCTTCGTCGAAATTGGCGTTCCAGAGGGCTGCTTCGTTGTCGTCATAGTTGTGCACGATACGCGCGAGCGGCATACCGAACTCATCCTTCTGGTTCACCAGCTCAACGCGGTTCTCGATCTTCGGCTGTTCCTCGCAGGCCGCGGTGAAGCGCGTGAATTCCCTGACCGCGCGCTTCATGAAATCCGCGAGCGCAGGCCCGAACAGATCGGGCCGCGCGTTATGCAGGCCGGTCAGGCCGCTCGCCTTGGCGGCGCCGCCGCACACCAGCAAGGTCGAGCCGAAGGCGCCCTTGTGCGCGGTTTTCGCATAGCGCTCGTAGGACATGAACTGCCCGCCGATGGTGCCTTTGACGCCGTCCATGTCGTCATCGAACATCGCGTTGGTGACGGCGGTGAAATGCGTCATGATGAATTTGCCGACGAGCCCGCTGGCATTGGCAAGCCCGTCGGGATGCTTGTCGGTCGCCGAGTTGAGCAACAGCCGCGGGTTCTGCGCGGCCCATGTGGCGCACACCACGACATCAGCCGGCTGCACATGTTTTTCGCCGTCGCGGTCGACATATTCGACGCCGGTCGCTTTTTTGCCGGACGCATCGGTCAACACGCGCGTGACCGTGCTCCAGGCCCGGACCTCGGCGCCCGCAGTTCGCGCTTCGCCGAGATAGGTCACCTGGGGATTGGCGAGCGCGCCGATCGGACAGCCCACATGACACCAGCCGTCATAGATGCAGGCGGGCCGGCCCTTGTAGTCGACCGAGTTCATGGCAACTGCCGCCGGCACCATGCGGATGTCGTTGGCGGCAAATCCCTTCAACCAGACCTCGCCGTTCTTGAAGGTCTTCATCGGCGGCATCGGATAGGCGCGGCCGGTCGGACGCCATAGCTCTTCCGCCCTGGCGTCACCGGAGATACCGATGTCGTCGGCGACCTTGTCGTACCACGGCGCCACATCGTCATAGGAAATCGGCCAGTCGTGCGCGCGGTTGTGCTCGCTCTTGATACGGAAATCGTTCGGCAACAGGCGCGGTACATTGGCGAACCAGTGCAGCGCCGCGCCGCCGACGCCCCAGCCGCCATGATAGCCGATCGGCGCGAGCTGCTTGCCCTCGAGAATGAAGGGGTGTCCGACCGGCTTGATGCGGCGGCCCCACATGTCGGACGAGATCAGGTCGGTGAGCTGCCAGTCCGGCCCGTGGTCGATCAAGACGACCTTCTTGCCGGCCTTGGCGAGCACGGCCGCAAAGGTCGAGCCGGACGCGCCGGCGCCGGCAATCACGACATCGACTTTTTCCTCGACTTTTGCCTGCGTCGCCATTTCACCACCTCTTGTCCGGGGCGATGTGCGGCAGATAGGGGACGCCGAGGCTCTCATATCCCTCCATGGTGCCGTAGACGACATCGACGGCGTCGCTGCGCAACACGAAATAGACCTGTGCGGCGGGCGGGCCTTGCCAGCCCTCGATCTTGTTCTGGCGCAGCGCATCGATGACATCGTGCTGTTCGGAGGCCGACAGCGCGGCGAAGCGCTTGCCGCTGCGTGCCGTGCTCGCCTTGTCAATGCCGGTGATCGCCGCACGATAGAAGTTTGCAAAGGGCGGCTTGATGTTGACGATGCGGGCTTCGAGCAGCGCTTCGCCCGGCGGAACGGAAATCTGCTGGTCGATGAAATGTGCTACTCCGGCCGCGCGCGCGCCCGGCACCAGGGCCTCGCCCAGTGCTTCGATTGTCTCGGCTTCCTCGGCATCGAGCAGGCGGAACGGCACCGCGCGTGCGCGCGCCGCGCCCGGCGTCATCAGGATTTCGCTGCCGCCCACCGAGAAGGCCAACAGGCCCATGCTCGCACCTCTGAGAAAGACGCGCCGCTCCATGGCGTCCATGAGTTCCTCCCCTGATTGCGCTAATTACCGAGCTTGATGCCGGCGTCCTTGATCACCTTGGCCCACTCAGGTGTCTCTTTCTTGATGACGGCCGCAAATTCGGCCGGCGTGTTGCCGATCGGCTCGAGGCCAAGCTCGTCGAATTTCTTCCGCACCTCCGGCATCGCCAGGGTCCTGACAGTTTCGGCGTAAATCTTGTCGATGATCTCTTTCGGCGTACCGGCCGGTGCAAGCAGTCCGAACCACGGTACGGCCTCGAAGCCCGGGAAGCCCACTTCCGCCATGGTCGGCAAGTCCGGCGCCAGCGCCGAGCGCTTGATCGAGGTGATGGCCAGCGCGCGTAATTTTCCTTCGCGCACCAGCGGCATCGCATTCGCGATATTGGCGAACGACATCGTGACGCGGCCCGCGAGCAGGTCCGGGACGAACGCCGTAGTGCCGCGATAGGCTACCGGGATGATATCGATATGCGCCATGTGTTTGAACAGTTCGGCGGCGAGGTGCTGCGAGGTGCCGACGCCGGCATGCGCATAGGACAATTTGCCGGGCTGCGCCTTGGCGAGCGCGACGACGTCCGCCACGGTCTTCGCGGGCACGTCGAGCGGAAGGACGAGCACATTGGCGGCGATGAAGATCTGCGAGATCGGCGCAAAATCCTTGACCGGGTCGAAGGGCAGCGTTTCGTACAGACTCGGGTTGATGACCAGTGCCGAGTTGCCGCCCATCAGCAAGGTGTAACCGTCAGGCGCCGCCTTGGCGACGCGATCGGTACCGATGTTGCTGCCGGCGCCCTGAACATTCTCGACGACGATCGGAGCGCCCCAGACTTCCGTAAGCCGGTCGGCAAGAATGCGCGCCGCAAGGTCGGGTGCGGTGCCGGGCGTGAAGCCGACCACGATCTTGATCGGCCGGTTCGGATAGGTCGATTGCGCGGATGCCGCCTGCGCCGCGGCCACGACAAGCAGCGCGGCGAACAAATTCGAGGCCAGCCTCATCATTTCCCCCATGCCGCGCATGACCGTTTGCCCGGTCTTTGCCGTTCAACCTGATGGTAAGTGTGACACCGGCTAACGGCGCCCGCAAGGCGATCGGCGCAAGCACAAAAAAGAGCCCCGCCGAAGCGGGGCTCTTCCGTTGGTCCTTAGTAGCGGTCCCAACGATGTTCGCGGATCACGACGCCGCCGTCATCGCGATAGCGGTCGCCATAGTCGTGCTGATACCAGCCACGATGCCAGCCGCGATCGTGGTCATAGAACCGGACGCGCGGGCCGTCATAGCGGTCGCCATAATAGCCGTGGTCGCCGCCGATGTAGACGCCGAAGCCCTCGGCGCTGGCAATGGTAGGAGCGCCGATCGCAAGCGTCGCTGCCGCCGCAAGTGCGTAAGTGAGCTTTCTCATGTGTTCCTCCTTTCGCTCGGTAGGTCAACACATGAGAGCGCGGTGCCGTTGCAGGAACTGCCAAGAAACTTTCTTGAACAAGTATTCAGAAAGTTCCGCCGCGATTAAAAGATCGATCTACCGAACACGCTCTACGCAGCAGGCAGCCTGCGTTAGCAGGTTACCCCTCGCGCGCATCGGCTGGCCGCCCGGCGGGCGTGCGTTCTCACGCAGGTGCCTCCCACCATATGCATGCCGGGCCCGCAGGCGTGACGCACCTTGATGATCACCTCATCGGGCTGTTGTAGCGGCGCGCGTGGCATGGCCTGGGCAGCCGACACGCAGGCGAGCGCAAGCATGACTGCAATGATCCGCATCTGGCATTCCTCCTGGTTTGTCGTCAACAATCCATCAGTATCCGCCATGGCCCGCCGGCCGTTGATCTGGATCAAGGGTGGCGGCCTCGCCTCGTCGTCAAGGTGGAGCAGGGCCCGTCCGGTGTGAGCGATGAAGCCGGTCTTCGAAATTTGCGGCGAGACATTCGCGGCCGTCGCCGCGTTGCTCTGGTTTGCGTCCGCGCGGATCAGGTTGAAGCAACGCAGCGAGATAAAGAGGGGCCTTCATAGCGCTGCCGACGATCCAAATACGCTGTTGCAGCTCGTCTACGCGCAAAGTCACTGGAGCGCATGGGCCGCGATCGCCGCGGGCCTTGCCGCGCTTTTTGCGCTGGCCGACGGATTGGTGCCGGGCACCTGAGCGGCGGTGATCAATCGGCTCGTTGGCGCGTGAAACCAATTCCCAGGCTTGCGACAACAAGACAGCGCGTGATCGCGAAGCTGAACTGCATATCCCGGCCTCCTGAAGGCGCGGGCACGATCCTGCCGAGGGCCAGGTCGTTCGCTCAGAATTGGACTCCGGCCGAATTTACTCAACCGGCGCTTGCCTGAGTTCCAAACCTTATGACCTCCGTGCGGACTTCGCACACCCCCTGGAACCGCCATCCGATTGAGGCGTTCGCCTCACTGGAGGCTCGCACCGTATTGAATCAACAATCGAAACTCGCCGGCATCAATGACGCGCGCAGGCTTCAGCTCCTCGTTGAGGCCATCGTCGACTACGCGATCTTCCTGCTGGACCTGGAAGGTCACGTGGTGAGCTGGAATTCGGGCGCCGCGCGGCTCAAGGGCTATGCGGCCGAGGAAATCACCGGCAAACACTTTTCCGTCTTTTACACGCCGGAAGACAGGGCCGGCGGACTTCCACAAAGGGCGCTCCAGACCACCCGGGACACGGGGCGCTTCAGCGCCGAAGGCTGGCGGGTTCGCAAGGACGGCAGCAGGTTCTGGGCGCTCGTCGTCATTGACGCCGTGCGCGATGAAAGCGGCGACCTCATCGGCTTTGCCAAAGTGACGCGTGACATCACCGAGCGGCAGACCGCCCACGACAATCTCCTCCAAAGCGAGAGGCGGTACCGGCAGCTGATCGAGGCCGTGATCGATTACGCGATTTTCCAGCTCGATTCGTCGGGATATGTCGCCAGCTGGAATCCGGGGGCTCAGCACATCAAGGGCTATGCGCCCGAGGAGATCATCGGAAAGCACTTCAGCGCCTTTTACACCGAGGAGGACCGCAAGGCCGACGTGCCGGCGCGCGCGCTCGCCGAGGCCGCCGGGAAAGGCCGGTTTGAAGCGGAGGGCTGGCGTGTCCGCAAGGACGGCAGCAAGTTCTGGGCCTCCGTCGTCATCGATCGCATCGAGGACGACAGCGGCAATCTGGTCGGTTTCGCCAAGGTGACCCGCGATATTTCCGAAAGAAAGGAAGCCCAGGACCGCTTGCGTGAAGTTCAGGCCCAGCTCGCCGCCTCCCAGAAGCTCGAAGCCATCGGGCAGCTCAGCGGCGGCATCGCCCACGACTTCAACAATCTATTGATGATCGTGATCGGCAACCTCGAGACAGCCGAGCGGCATGCGCGACAACTAGCCGCCAATTCCAACCTCAGCCGTGCGCTGTCCTACGCCAGGCGGGGCGCACAGCGGGCCGCGGCGCTGACCAGCCGGCTGCTTGCGTTCTCTCGCCGACAGCCCTTGGACCCCAAGCCGATCAACCTCAACAATTTCCTGAACGGCTTGCAGGAATTTCTCCAGCGCACGCTGGGCGAGCGGATCGAGGTCCAGACGGTGGGCAGCGCCGGAGTATGGGCGGTCGAGGTCGACGCCAATCATCTCGAATCTGCCATCGTCAATCTTGCCATCAATGCGCGGGATGCGATGCCCGAGGGCGGCAAGCTGACGGTCGAAGCGGTCAATGTATCCTCCGACGAGGATTACTTTCGGTGGAATCCCGAGCTGCCTCCCGGGCAGTATGTCGTGATTTGCGTGACCGATACGGGGAGCGGCATGACGCCGGAGACGCTCAGCCACGCCTTCGAGCCGTTCTACACCACGAAGGAGCCGGGCCAGGGAACGGGTCTCGGCCTGAGCCAGGTGTACGGCTTCGTCAAGCAGTCCGGCGGCCACGTCAAAATCTATAGCGAACTCGAGCAGGGCACCACGATCAAGATATATCTGCCCCGTTATCACGGCAACGCGGTTGCCGAGGCTGAACAACCCGATATGACGGTCGCGGAAGGCGACACGACCGAGACCATCCTGGTCGTCGAGGACGATTCTGATCTGAGGACCTATATTGTCGACGTGCTCCGCGATCTCAATTACCGCGTGCTGGCCGCTTCGAGCGCGCAGGCGGCATTGACGATCCTGCTGCAGGACCAGCCGAAGATCGATCTGTTGCTGACCGATGTCGTGATGCCCGGGATCAACGGCCGTGAGCTCGGGCGGCGCGCGGCGCAAATGCGTCACGGCATCAGGGTCGTCTACATGACCGGCTACTCGAGAAACGCCATCGTTCACCAGGGCAGGCTCGACGAAGGCGTCGATTTGCTGGAGAAACCGATATCGCAGGCAAAACTGGCGCTGAAGGTCAGGGAAATCCTTGATCGGAGATAGGTAGGCGAGAGCCGACTCGGTCTCTGCTCGGCCGTGGGCTTCGTCTTGTCGTTCCAAGAAACGCGCGAACAGCCGTTGCGCGGTCAATATCCTCCGTCCCTCTCCCGCCAGAACACAGGCCCAATCAAGCGCGCTGTTGTCGAGTTGGTTCCGGGTAGCGGGCTAATCTTCACTCCAGATAACCTTCGCGCAGTTCTGGCACTGATAGACGCGAACCGGACGACCGCGGCTGAGGTCTGCGACCTCAGCTTTAAATGTTGCTGGCAGCAGGCAATCGTCGCACGACGGAGAAGCATCTACGGGCGCTTCGGTGGCGGTCGAAGTGACGATCTGCATAACGCGGCACTATGCTGCTGATTCGGTTGATTTTCTATGCACTGCCGTTAGGTGTAAACTGAAGTGATGCGCGGTGGGCGTATAAGCGGGCACTAACGCGATCGATTGTCGTGGTCCTGCAGGATGCGCACGAAATCAGCCATGCTGCTCTCGTCACGCTGCTGCTCCTGGGCGCGCCCTGCGGAGGTTTGGGGTGAAGTTCCGTTGGTGTCCCGCATAAGCCGCACAACTCGCTGAAGTACGTTGGTGAGCCGCATAGCAATCGTCGCCTGGAAAACAATAAGCGGTCATACGCGCAAGCGTTCGACTTGTTCCCTCGAAAAATGGAAAAAAGTTTTTACTGTTTCTTCACAACGCGGAGTATCTTGGTACTGCAGGGTGAATGGGATTCAAATGAAAGATCTAGAAGCGGAGCTTGAAAAGCTCCTCACCAACGCCGAAGACTGTACTCTCATCGCTCGCCTGGCGACCGATAAGAACAAGCGGGAGACCTTCGCCCGAATTGCCAGGCAACTCCGCGGAATGGCCGTGGAACTCCAGGCTGATATCGCAGCCCGATCACAAATGGTCACGCCGGACTCGGCTTGACTTTTGGGCCCCTGATCTCAGCCGCCCCGGAGCCGCTGTCGCCGGTGAGCTGTTATCGCGCAGACTCGAGACGACTGTTGCCGCCACGACACGACGGGCAAAACACCTGCCGTTTTCCAGAAATGCATGTCAATCTCTCTCTGCAAAAATATTTCTCTTTCCGAAATTCATAAATCGTGAGATAACCCCTCCCGTCCCGCGCTCGCCAAAAGAGGCGCTTCGCGGTCGTCACGAAACGTGGCGCGGGATGCGATGGACGCGGTCGGGTCGCAAGACGTGCGGCAGGAGCGCGTACGGTCAAGCCGTGTGGTCCTGTCCCCTCGACGCTGGGGTCAAGTGAATGGAGATGATCCATTCGCGACGGTGACTAAAAAGCCCGATACACCGGGGAGAGCGCGGAGTAAGCCGTAAAGCCATTGCGCAGGGAGTGCCGGACCGTTCGGCCTGCCTGTACTGACTTGTGGGCACCTTTCCTTTTCAGCCCACAAGGCCTGCGGGTGCGGCCAGCGCCCGGCATTCCCTGCGCCCTCTGCCTGAGGGAGCGAGGTTTGAAACATCGCCCGGACGCAAATCGCGCCGCGGGAACGCGGAGTCACGTTTTCTACCGCGGGGAGGACGACAACGAACGCTGTCTGACAATCGAATTCGATCAGTTCGCGCGGCTTGCTGCCTGTACGTGATTCACAACAACTACCTGCGACGACGCCGCGCCGGCCGCCACTTCGTTGCGGTAGCGCGGCAGTTGATCGCCGAGCGCGCAGACCACGACGAGCGCAAGGCTCGCCCAGACCGCGCCGCTGAAATAGAGCGACATCCAGGCGATTTCTTCCTTCCACTCGGCAAGATCGTGGGTCACGACCCAGCGCGTGCTGACGTCGCGCAAGCCCTCGAACAGCGGCATGTGCACCTTGCCTCTGGCGCGCCCGGCTCGCCAGCGGTTGAAATACATCGGCACGTCGACGGTGACGAGGAAGGCGAGATAAAGCACGGTGCAGGCGATCGACGCGATCAGCACCGCACGCACCATGCCGTGAAACTCCGGCAGCAGCCGGGCGAGGGCGATGCCGACCAGGAAGAAGGTGACTGCCCAGATCGAGTTCTCGATCGCGTTGCCGAGATAGTTGGTGGTCAGCACCGCATACCAGGAGAAGCATTCAGCGATCACCAAGAGCGGCACGATCACGAGCGCAATGTTGAGCGTGATGTCCGCGCCGGTCATTGCGCCAAGCTGGTTCAGGATGATGGCCCATTGCGCGGCGAAGCAGAGTTCGGCGACGGTCGCAACCGAGCGGCCGACCACGACGCTCGACAGCCAGGTGTCGAACAGGCAGATGCGCTGCACGTCGGCGCGCGGCAGGATCGAGCGGAAGGCGCAGCCGAACACATAGCCGGCGCAGAGCAGCAGCATCAGGCCGATTTCCGACGAGGTGGACAGCGCGCCCGCCGGCTGCTCGCCGAACTGGCGGTACAGCGCGACCCAGATCGCGATGTTGGCGGCACTCACCAGTGTGAGGAACCCCCACCACCGGACCACGGGGTTCGACCACGCCAGCGCAGGCCGCCGTGCATGCACTTCCAGGCTCATCCGTCACTCCACTGCATCAGAAATTACATGTGAATGTAACAAGGATGTCGCAAATGCGTCACGACAAATAGTGTGAAGGATTTATGACAGCGGCGGCGGGGGCGCGCGCGAGGCCGGCGAATTATGACAGTCGATGCAGGGCGAGGCGGGCAGGGTGAGCGGTCAGCGCATGCCTTCATAGACCATGAAGCCGCGGGCGATCGCGAGCTTGCGCAACGCGCGCGGCACAAGCTTCTGCTGCGGCGGATGGATATAACGCCATGACGTGAGCTGCAGATCGGACAGCGCGCCGCGATGGTCGGCTTCGAACGGCGCGAGCACGCCGGTCAGCGTGATCGGGCAGTGGGCGCGGGTATTGAACGGCAGCAGCAGCAATTCGAGATGGGTGGTACGGTCGCCTGTTGATGTCGCGGTGAGGCCGGCAACCGCCGGCAGCACATCTTCCGCAACCGCTGCGATGATCTCGGCGATGTCGCGGCGGTGTTGCGTGGCAAAGAGAGCCGGAAAGCTCTGGTCTTTCACGTCGCGGCCGAACAGGGCGCAGACCCGGGTGCCGGCGACGCGGAAGGGATGCGTGGCCGCATCGTCATAAGCGAGTACGAAGATGTCGCCGAGCAACTCGCGCAGCGCGGATGGATCGACGTCGCCGCGTTCGGGCGCGCGTGCCTCGCCTCGCTTGCTCGCCCAATAGGTAAAGAACTCACGGCTGACCGGATGCTTCATACGCTAGCTCGCCCCCGCTTGCTTCGATGTCGGGACACATCTGTCCCGGTTTCGCGCACGCGCATTCCCTTGAATGGTTGTGCAGGAGCGGTGGTGCAGCGTCCATGCCGTGGCCGCCACACTGCGCCGCTTTGCCGTGTTAAGGTTAAGTTAACTATTGGATTGCCCGCAAACGCCGGCTCGCTATGGTCCACTTCGCAGCCTCGCCGTTTTTCCTCCAGGTTCCGGCGAGGCAGTCGAACTCAGGGCGTCAAACAGAACGGTCTGCGCGGGGAGGGGTGGGGATACCCAAAACCCTCGCGGAAAGACCAGCGGACAGGGAGGGTGTTCTCAGCACCCTCCCTTTATCTTGTCCGCCACGCACTTGCGCTGGCGCGGCAAAGCCGCCTATCTCAAGGCATCTCGTGAGCCGCCGTCAGGTCGTCGACCCCTTGGATTTTCCCAGCGAACCCCAGCCGGAATTGCCGCCGGAGCCGCCCGAAGCGCCGCGCGAGCCGATCCTGACATTGCCGGCCGCGCTTACCGCCTACATCGTGCTGCTCGCGGTGATCCATCTGCGCGTGCTGCTGCCGCCGGAAGCCGAGAACTGGACCGTCGATGCGTTCGGTTTCATTCCGCTGCGTTACGATTCCACGCCGCTCAACGTCGTTATTCCCGGCGGCGCCGGCGCCAAGGTGTGGACCTTCGTCACCTATTCGCTGCTGCACGCCAATCTCACCCATATCGGCTTCAACGTGCTGTGGCTGTTGCCGTTCGGCAGCGCGCTGGCGCGGCGGTTCGGCGCCTTGCGCTTCTATCTCTTCCTGGCGGTGACGGCGGCGGCCGGCGCGCTCGCCCATCTCGTCACCCACGAACACGCCGTAGCGCCGATGATCGGCGCATCGGCCTCCGTCTCCGGCGCGATGGCGGCTGCGCTACGCTTCGCCTTCGTGCAGGGCAGTTTCCTCTCGTTCTCGCGGGGCGATGCCGACGCCGCCGCAAAAGTACCGGCATTGTCACTGTGGCGTGCATTGCGCAACGGTCGCGTCATCGCCTTTGTCGCTGTCTGGTTCGGCATCAACATCATCTTCGGCCTCGGCTCGATCGCGATCGGCACCGAAGGCGCAAGCGTGGCCTGGCAGGCGCATATCGGCGGTTTTGTTGCGGGCTTGCTGCTGTTTTCGCTGTTCGATCCGGTGCCACGCACAAATGGCGATGCTGCAACTGCGTCGTCGCCTGACACCGTGGAACCGGGTTGATCCGTTCTTGCCGGGGATGGCGAATGGGTCCATCATTTGCGCAATGTTGTGACAGACAACGCGGCCCGCCGGCCGAAAAGAGCCGGCAAAGCGCAGGAAACGAAACCGGCGCTAGACTGTTGTTTAGGACTCGCGAGCGAAACCGGAACCTTTGCAGGGATGCGGTTGGATTCAGGGAGGCGACAATGACGGTGCGAGCAATTCTCGATACCAAAGGCCATCATGTGGAGAGCATCCAGCCGGGCGCGAAGCTTTCGGCCGCGGTCAAGGTGCTCGGTGAGAAGCGGATCGGCGCGATTTTAGTGCTCAACATGGCCGGCAATATCGAAGGCATTTTGTCGGAGCGCGACATCGTGCGTGTGCTGGCCGAGCGCGGCGCTGCTGCGCTGGATGAGCCGGTGAGCGCGGTCATGACCAAAAAGGTCGTGATCTGCCGTGCGGCCGATACGGTCGCCGGCATCATGGAGGTGATGACCATCGGCAAATTCCGCCACTTGCCCGTGGTGGAGGACAGCAAGGTGGTCGGCATCATCTCGATCGGTGATATCGTGAAATGGCGCGTGCGGGAATACGAGACCGAGCAGGAAGCGCTGCGCGAATATATCAAAACGGCCTAGTGGTCCAATTCCAACATTCGCACGCCATTGAGCGGGCACCTTTGCGAATGTTGGAATTAAAGGACCACTAGCAAATATTGATTCTAGTGGAGCTTTGGATTTGACGTTCGCTTACGAGTGCTTGGCGGATGGGTTAGCGAACGTCAAATCCGCTCCACTAGTAGCCTACTCCTTCGCGGGCAGCGTGCTCGACGGCGGCGCGAGGATTTCGATCGCCTCCTGGATCAACTCGATGGCGCGCTCGGCGGCGCGCGCGCCATGCACGATCAGATCGTCGGCGCGATGGAAGTCGAACCAGCCGACCTGGCCGACGCGTGGCGAGATCAGCAAGTCGGGCGGATCGCCGGCGAGTCTCGCGCGCGTGATGCGGTCCTGCATGATGTTGAAGGCATCGACCATCACGGTTGAAATGCCGGGCCGGCTCGCACTGCCGAAGAACTCGCGTTGCACGGTGCGCTCGGCCGAGAAGAACTTGCCGAGCCGTCGCTTGGGCGGGGCGGGATCGAGCACCTCGGGCGTCGCCGCGACCGTGACCGCGGGTTTCTGGCCGTGCGCAAAGATCGTGGTCGAATGCGCAAACACGTCGCTGGAGAGATTGGCGGCGATCACGATCTCGGCGCCCAAGGCGCGCGCAGCCGACACCGGTACCGGATTGACCAGTGCGCCGTCGACCAGCCAGCGGTCGCCGACCAGCACCGGCTGGAAAATTCCGGGCAGCGCATAGGAGGCGCGCATCGCATCGACCATCGGTCCGTGCGTCAGCCAGATCTCGTGGCCGGTGCGGACTTCGGTCGCCACCGTTGCGAACTTGATCGGCAAGTCCTCGATCAGGTTCGATCCCATCGCGGTCTCGAGCTCGGCGGCGAGCTTGGTGCCGCCGATCAGGCCGGAGCCGTTGAGGCGGATGTCGAGATAGCTGAGGATGTTGCGCGGCTGCAGCGAGCGCGCCCATTCCTCCAGCCGGTCGAGATGCCCGGCCGCATAGGCGCCGCCGACCACGCCGCCAATGGAAGTGCCGACGACCACGTCAGGCCTGATGCCGTGGGCGATCAGGGTCTTCATGATCCCGATATGGGCAAAGCCGCGGGCGGCGCCGCCGCCCAGCGCAACGCCAATGACCGGCTTGCGGATACTGCCGAGCCCGACCTTGCCGCTGTCATCATTGTCCGCGGGCGGCCGTCCGTTCAGGAAATCCAACACCTCAAACTCCATGGCCGCTCCTGTGCGGAGCGGCCCTAACTCCATTCTATGCGCGACGGTGTGGACCCGCCAGAATCGTCCCGAACCATGGTTTATGCCGCTTCTGGAGCCGATTAGGCAGGATTTGTGACGGGACCGCGACTTGCCTGACCAATTCCCGGTGATGACAGCCGGTTCCATTCCGGGATCGCACGGACGGGCGATGGCTTGAATTTGCCGCGTTTTCGGTGAAAAGCAGGTCCCATGACCCATGGGGGAGACGGGATCGGACTTGTCCGGCGCGGCGGGCGGCTGTTGCCGGCGCTGGCGATCGTCATGTTTTTCGCGCTTTCCGGCCCCGTCTCCGCGCAGATGTTCACCGATCGCCCGCCCCCGGTTCCGCCCGCGGCCGTGCCCGATCCCGGCGCCGCCATCAATCTCGCACCGGCAACGGGGCCGGCCTCCACGCCTCCCACGGGCAGCCTGCCGCCGGCATTGACGACCCAGCCTTCGATGGCCGCGGTGCCGCCGGTCAACGCGCCGCAAGGTGCGGCAGCACCGGGGCAAGCCGTGCTGTCGCTGTCGGCGCGCTATGGCAAGGATCTCGGCAATATCAACGGCGGGCTGGTGTGGCGGATTTTCGCCGACCGGCCCGACGAGAACGGCACCTTCAAGATGATCCGCGAGGACCGCAACGCCACGCCGAACCTCGTGCTGCAGCCCGGCAATTACGTCGTTCACGTCTCGCTCGGCCTCGTCAGCGCGGTGCGCGCGGTGACGTTGAAAGCCGAGACCGACCGCGAGGCTTTCGTGCTTCCGGCCGGTGGCCTGCGCATCGAAGGCCGCGTCGGCACCAGCAAGATTCCGCAGAACCAGATTTCGTTCGCGATCTACAAGGGCAGCCAGTTCGAAGGCGGCGATCGCGCCTCGCTGGTGCCGACGGTTGCGGCCGGCGACGTGGTGCTGCTGCCGGAAGGCACCTACTACATCATCTCCAACTATGGCGATGCCAACTCGGTGGTGCGTTCCGACATTCGCGTGGCGGCTGGCAAGCTGACCGATGTGGTGGTCACCCACCGCGCCGCCGTCATCACGTTGAAGCTGGTCTCCGACAAGGGCGGCGAGGCGCTGGCGAATACCGCCTGGTCGGTGATCACGCCCGGCGGCGACGTGATCAAGGAGTTGATCGGCGCGTTTCCGAAGGTCGTGCTGTCCGAAGGCGAGTACCGCGCCATCGCCAAGAACGAGGGCAAGGTCTACGAGCGTCCCTTCAACGTCGTGAACGGCGTCGACGGCGAAGTCGAAGTGGTCGCGCGCTAACGCATGATCCGGAAAGTGTGAAGCGGTTTCCCTCGCGACAAACGCGTAGCGTTTGCGCGGAGATCGTGCTCAAAAATCCAGCGCTGTAATCAGAATCTCGTGACGATATCCGTCAGCGGCGGGCGAGGGCGATCCTCGCTCGTCTTCGACGGCGTGCCGATATGGATGAAGCCGACGAGCTTCTCGTCCGGCCTCACGCCGAACCCGTCGAGCACGTCGCGATCGAAAGCGAACCAGCCCGTGAGCCAGCACGCGCCATAACCGAGTGCGGTCGCCGCAGTGACGATGTTCATGGCGCTGGCGCCCGCCGACAATTCCTGCTCCCACGGCGGCACCTTGGGATGCGGCCTGGTGAAGCTGACCACGCCGATCACCAGCGGCGCATCGGTCAGCCGCTTCTTCTCGATTTCGATGTCGGCGGCCTGCGCCGACGGATTCTTCTTCGCGAACACTTTTGCGATGACCTCGCCGGCGCGGATGCGCGCATCGCCCTCGAACACGATGAAGCGCCACGGCGTAAGCTTGCCGTGATCGGGCACGCGCGAGGCGATGGTCAGGATGGTCTCGAGCTCGGCCGGCGAGGGACCGGGGCCGGTCATCTCGCGCGGCTTCATCGAGCGGCGGGTCTTCAGGAGTTCAATGGCGTCGGGCAAGGTCAGCTCTCTCGAAAATTGGACTTCGCAGGAGATAGGCAGGCAGCGAGGCGAACGGAAGCGACTTTAGATCGATTATGATCAGGCCGCCTGCGCCACGCCCTTCGCCCGCTTGATATCAGGCGGTGTCGCCTCGTCGACGAGTGCGGCGAGCGCCTCGTCGGTCGGCATCACCTTCTGTCCTTCGCTGCCGAGCCGGCGCACCGAGACGGTTTGCGCCTCGGCCTCCTTCTTGCCGACTGCCAGGAGCGCCGGAATCTTCTTGAGCGAATGTTCGCGGACCTTGTAGTTGATCTTCTCGTTGCGCAGGTCGAGCTCGACGCGTAGGCCGGCGCGCCGCGCCGCTGCCGCGACCACCTTGGCGTATTCGTCCGCCTCCGACGTGATGGTGGTGATGACAATCTGTGTCGGCGCCAGCCAGAGCGGGAAATGGCCGGCATAGTGCTCGATCAGGATTCCGATGAAGCGCTCCATCGAACCGCAGATCGCACGATGCACCATGACGGGCGGCTTCTTCGAACCATCGTGATCGATGTAGAAGGCGCCGAACCGTTCCGGCAGGTTGAAGTCGACCTGCGTGGTGCCGCACTGCCAGTCGCGGCCGATGGCGTCGCGCAGCACATATTCGAACTTCGGCCCGTAGAAGGCGCCTTCGCCCGGATTGATCGCGGTCTTGATGTGATTGTTCTGCGCTTGAATTTCGCGCAGCACCGTCGCCATCACGCGCTCGGCGTGATCCCACATCGCATCGGTGCCGACGCGCTTCTCAGGCCGCGTCGAGAGTTTCACCATGAGGTCGCCGGTGAAGCCGAAGTCGGAATAAACGGACAGGATGAGGTCGTTGATCTTCAGGCACTCCTCCGCAAGCTGCTCTTCCGTGCAGAAGATATGGGCATCGTCCTGGGTGAAGCCGCGCACGCGCATCAAGCCGTGCATCGCGCCCGACGGCTCGTAGCGATGCACTACGCCGAATTCCGCCAGACGTAGCGGCAGGTCGCGGTAGCTCTTCAGTCCATGCTTGAAGATCTGCACGTGGCCCGGACAGTTCATCGGCTTCAGCGCAAACCAGCGCTTGTCCTCGGCCTCGTCGCCGGCCGACTGCGCCGCGAACATGTTCTCGCGATACCAGTCCCAATGGCCCGAGGTCTCCCACAGCGCCTTGTCGAGGATCTGCGGCGCGTTGACCTCGGCATAGTCGCCGGCAAGCCGGCGGCGCATATAGGCGATCACGGCCTGGAAGATGGTCCAGCCCTTGGCGTGCCAGAACACCACGCCCGGGCCTTCTTCCTGGAAATGGAACAGGTCCAGCTCGCGGCCGAGCCTGCGGTGGTCGCGCTTCTCGGCTTCCTCGAGCTGCCTGAGATAGGCATCAAGCTCGTCCTGCTTGGCGAAAGCCGTACCGTAGATGCGGGTCAGCATCGGATTGTTGGAATCGCCGCGCCAATAGGCGCCCGCCACCTTCATCAGTTTGAAGGCGTTGCCGATCTTGCCCGTCGAGGTCATGTGCGGGCCGCGGCACAGGTCGAACCAGTCGCCCTGGAAATAGATCTTGATCGGCTCGTCGCCGGGAATGGCGTCGACCAGCTCGACCTTGAACGCCTCGCCCTTGTCGCGGAACACCTGCTTGGTCTTCTCACGATCCCAGACTTCCCTGGTGAAGGGTTTGTCGCGCGCGATGATTTCGCGCATCTTCTTCTCGATCGCGGCAAAATCCTCCGGCGTGAACGGCTCGTTGCGGAAGAAGTCGTAGTAGAAGCCGTTCTCGATCACGGGGCCGATCGTCACCTGCGTGCCCGGCCACAGCGACTGCACCGCTTCGGCCAGCACATGCGCGCAGTCGTGCCGGATCAGTTCCAGCGCGCGCGCGTCCTCACGTGCGACGAACTCGATTTTCGCGTCGCGCTCGATGGCGTCGTTGAGGTCGGCAAGCTCGCCGTCGAGAGCCATCGCCACCGTGCGCTTGGCGAGCGAGGGCGAGATGCCCTTGGCGATCTCGAGGCCGGTGATGTCCTTGGGAAATTCGCGTTTCGCGCCGTCGGGGAAAGTGAGCGTGATCTTGTTCACGGGCTCGACGGGCCTGAGATTCGTAATGGAGTACTGGAATCCGGATTCGGATTTGTTGTCGGACATGGCTCTCTCCTGAGGCTCACTCCTGCGAACGAGCGCAGGTAAGCGGGAACCGGAGCGGTATAGCAGGGGAATCGGGCGTTGCAATCAGACTGCGCCGGAAAAGCGAAGGTCCGGCCTCGGCAGCCCTGCATTTACGGTTCCTTCCCGGAAAAAGAGGACTGCTATTTCGTGGCCGCCAAGTGACAGTCGCGGAGTTCGTCGCATCCGCCGGTTGCCGCAGCATGGACTTGCCTGTATCGGCGGGATAATTTGCGCTCACCTTTCCTTAATCACCAGTTCCGCTTTCCTCATGTTCGCCCGTATCTCTCTGATCGCAGCCCTGGTTCTCGTCTGCGGTCCGGCAGGGGCCGGACTGTTTGGGCCCTCGGCGCCAGCATCAAACGCGCCGCTGGCGGCGAAGATGCCGCCTGCAGCGAAGCCATCGCCTGCGTCCAGGGTACGGCCCGCGCCGCCCAAGACGCCAACGCCAACGCCGCCGATGCAATACTACGTGGTCAAGGGCGCGCCCGATGCCTGCGGCCGTGGCTGCGACCGCTGGATCCAGCTCGAAGGCCAGATCGACGGCGCCGCCGCCGCGCGCTTCCGCAAATTCTTCGTGAGGCTGCGTGACCGTAACATGCCGCTCTACTTTTATTCGCCGGGCGGCAATCTCGACCAGGCGATGGCGATGGGCACGCTGCTTCACGAGAAGCCCGCGATCGCCCGCGTGGGACGAACGATCCTGGCCGATTGCGGTTTCGAGGCGCAGGACAGCGACGTCTGCCTCAAGCTGAAGCAGTCCGGCCGCGAACTGCATGGAGAGCTCACGACCCGCGGCGTGCTGTGCGGTTCGGCGTGTCCCTATCTGATGCTTGGCGCATCCACGCGCGAGATCGCGCCCGACGCGGCGCTCGCCGTGCACAACTCGCGGATCGTGGTGACCTTCACCGGCGGCAGTCCGACGCCAACCATGATCGCGGCCGCCAACGTTCGCGCGCACGAACGTTCCGACCAGAACATCGCCGCCTATTTTGCCAGAGTTCGAGGCGACGCCGCATTGCTCGCGCTCGCCCGGACCGTGAAGTTCGAGGACATGCATGTGCTCACGCGCGAGGAGATCGTGCGCTTTGGCATCGACCGGCGCGAATTTGCGGACACGCCCTGGATTTTCGAGCCCGGCTCACACAGCATGGTGCGCAAGCTGGCGATGCAGCGTAAGGCAGGCGAAGCATCGTTCCACATGATCCAGTGGCGGGTGGTCTGCTTCGACAGCGACCGCTTCGAGCTGGACTTCCAACGCCCGACGTCGGCGAATGCGGCAATCGCCACGGTTTCGCTGGCGAACGGCGGCGAGAAGCCGCTCGGCTTCACCTATCCGCCAAGGCGCGGGGCCGGCATCGAACAATGGGGCTTGCGGCTGAACAAGGCGTCGCTGCAGCCGCTCGCCGATTTGCCGCTGGCCGAATTCACCGAGACTTCGCTGACCTCGGACGGGCGACAGCTGCCGCACAGGGAAAAGCTCACCAGTGACGGATTGGGGCGCTCGCTCGATGCTCTGCTCGGCACATGTCCGGCGGCGAAGCCGCAAACTGTCGGCGTGAACGAGCAGACGGCCGCGAAGTAGCGCGTTCATCGCGCGCAACACCGCTCATGGCATGCATGACATCTGCTATAGAGACAGCGTGAATACGCGCTTTGCTCCGTCTGCCCTCATGCTCGGCAATATCGTCACCGGCTGCTCCGTGCTGGCGCCGGCGGGGATGCTGAGCGAACTCTCCGAAAGCCTCGGCGTCAGCATCCGCACCGCGGGGCTGCTGATCACCTTCGGGGCAGTCGTGCTGTGCATCGGTTCGCCCGCCACTGCCTGGCTCACCAGCCGGATCGAGCGGCGTACGCTGCTCACCTCGGTCCTTGCGGTCCTCGCGATCACCAACATCGCTTCGGCGTTCGCGCCTGATTATGCAAGCCTGCTTGCGATCCGCCTGATCATGCTGGCAGTCGGCGTGATCTACACGCCGCAGGCGGCGGGGACGGTGGCGCTGATCGTGCCCGTGGAGAAACGCGGCAGCACCATCGCCCATATCTTTCTCGGTTGGTCGCTGGCGGCTGCGGCCGGACTGCCCCTCATCACCTTCATCGCCAGCCGGTATGGATGGCAAACCGCCTATGCCGGCATCGGTGCGCTCGGCGTCGTCAGCTTCGTCCTCTTGCTGTGGTGTCTGCCCGGAGAGCTCTTCGCGCCGCCGGTGGATCTGAGGACCTGGCTCGATCTTGGACGCAACCGGATGGTCATGCTGCTGCTGGCGATCACGCTGCTGCAGACGTCGGGTCAGTTCACCGTATTCACCTTCATGGGACCGTTGCTGAAGAAGCTCACCGGTGCCGGCCCCGACAAAATCGGGCTGGTGTTCGCGCTGTACGGCGTGTTCGGTTTTCTCGGCATCGCATACGCAACCCGCATCGTCGATTCCTGGGGCGCGCATCGCACCTCGCTGTTGTTCACCTCGCTGATCTTCATCGGCATCGCCGGCTGGGCGTTCAGCGCCGGCGTCTACACGCCGATGGCGGTCTCGGTTGCGGTCTGGGGGATCGGCTTTGCCGCCACCAACTCGATGCAGCAGGTCCGGCTGGTGGCATCAGCGCCGCCGCTCGCGCCGGCCTCGGTGTCGCTCAACACGTCCGTGCTTTATGTCGGGCAAGCCATCGGTTCGGCCATTGGCGGCTTTCTCTACGCCGCCGATCTTCTGCATACGATCGGGTTCGTCGGCGCAATTTTTGTCGCGCTGGCACTCGCTATCGTGTTCGCGACTCTCCCGCGCTCCCTTGGCAGCTCCCTTGGCAAATGAGGCGGCGGGCGATGGAGCGGTACCCACTACCGCGCTTTTCCGGCTCAACAGGCCCCACAACACGCTTGGCAAGGCAAGTCCTGTTGGGATAAGCGAAACCTGCGAGCGCTGAACGTCGGCGTTCCCCGGACCCTGATCAACGAGAGTCAGACGACATGAGATGGATATTGGTGTGCGCCATTGTTCTTTGCTCGACGGCTGCGTTCTCACAGTCCGCGCCACCGCCGCCGGCCGGCGACAAGCCGCTGGTCCAGACCAAGCCCAAGGATGGCTCCAAGGCAGCCACGAAGGACAGCGCCAAGGAAAACGCAAAGGACAAGAAGGGGCCACCCAGCGGCAAGTCGATCGCAACGCGGCTGCAGTCCTGCCAGGATATCGACGATCAAACCAAGGAACGGCTGAGTTGCTACGATGAAGTGCTGAAGCCTGCACCGAAGCCGAAGCCGGGCGCCGCCAAGACCGTGATGGATTGCAAGTTCATCAAGGAAGAGGACGAGCGGCTGACCTGCTACAACGGTTTCGTCGACAGTATGCCGAAGATGCCGAAGTCTTCATAACGCGCTAATCTGCAATCCGCGTCATCGTCGCCTTGAAGGCGACGCCCGGCAATTGCAGCGCGGTACCCTCGAAGTCGATCAAGCTGCCGCTGTCCCTGCCTTTCAGCGTCAGCGTGATCCGGTCGGTTCCGAACAGCGGCTTGAACGACGGGTCGTCGTTGTGGCGTTCCGTTGCGATCTTGACCTGGATCGAATCGCCCTGGCCGCTATAGCTGCCGACGAAAGCGAACGCTGAATTTCCTCCGCGAAGCTTGCCGTCGATGGCGTAAATGACGCCGCTGCCTGTGCCATGAACCGTGTGAAATTGAACCTTGTAAAGGCCTGCCTGCAAAATCCAGTCCCCAGTTGTATGTCCCGCGCGTTGCACCTTACGGCCCACGCTCGACGCGAACAATCCTCCAACGCGCCAGCGGCGTCGTCGTCAACATCACATTTTTGAGGTTTGCCGCGCTGGAACTGTCGCAGGTCAAAGTGCGCGCGATTTGTTCCGGAACGAGCCTTACCGGCTCGAGGACGGCGGCGCGCTCGCCACCCGCATCGAGGGCGCGGCCATCTTCACCAGCACTTCCTCGATCGGATTCTTCGTCCAGGCCTGAGTGACATAGTCGCGATGCCTGATGCCGGCTCCAGTCTCCGTAAAGAACACGCTGCCCGGACGCAGCGGACGGCTCATGTCTTCTGACGACGCGATACCCTTCTCGCGCAGCATGCGCATCAGCTCGCGATTGCGGCTCGCCGTGCCCTGCGTGTACGAGCTGACGAAGAAGCCGTTGCGATGATTCTCGATCCACTTCGCGAACTTGTCGAGTTCGCCATAGATGGCGTCGAGCAGGATGACGCCGCGGACGCGGTCGCTGATGCCGCCGACCTCGAGGCTCCAGGCGGTCGGCAGGAAGCCGCCGCTGTAACCGACGATGACGATCGGCATTTTCTCGAAGGCCTTGGCGGAGGCGGGATCGCCGTAGAGATGGGCGAGGTTGGCGACGAACTCGTCCATGAAGCGCTTGAAGCCCCCGGGCTGCCAGAACTTGCCCGCGGAGGAGTCGGCGGCATCGACCGCCATCTGCGGGGCAAGCAGCACGGCGTTGACGCCGGAATCGGAGATCTGCTGCGGCACCAGCTGGCGGTCGCGCACGTCGCGCTCCAGGGTCGCGCCGTTGCCGTGGAAGAACACCACGATCACGCCGGGCTTTTGCACGTCGAAGTTCTCGGGGATGTGCACCAGCACGCGGTTATCGTTGTAGGTCTGGTCCTGCCAGTAGACGCGGCCGGAATAGCTGCGATGGCCTTTCCCGCTGACATTGAGGAAGGGCGCCTCGGAGGCGGGATTGTTGCCGTAGTAGGGGAAGGCGGAGGATTTCATGCTGACCAGGGTTGTCAGCTCGTCTTTCTGAGTTTGTTGCTGCGGCTTCGGCAGGGTCAGCGACGGATCGATAGAAGCAACACGGTAGGTCTGGGTCTGCACCGTGCGCCTTGGAGTGAAGTCGGTCATCTGACGCTGCTGGAAGCTCTCATTCGCGCTCGGGAAGCGATCGCGGAATTCCGGCTTGGGGAAGCGTTCGTCGAAGCTGTCGCCGGATGTGGCGGACGCATTGGCCGCAAGCGTGCCCGGATTGGGTGCGCGACCGCATTGGGTCAGCAGCAGCGAGAGCGGAATGATGGTGGAAGCCACAGTGAGCCAGCGAAGGGACGAGCGCACGCTACGCCGATGCGCGACCGCCTCAGGCGATCGCGCATCGTTAGCAGCAGCACACGTCAGGTGTTTCGGAACAGCTCCGAACATCCACCCCCCAAAGTCGACCCGTTACCCGCCTAACGCGCCTATCTGAACGATGCGGCGTTTAGGTTTCGTTAAGCCTCCGGAAAAAGCTTCCCCAAATTCCGGAGACCCCAAGAACGTGAAGCAGAACAACACGCAATCGTGTCCTCTTTGTGAGAGCCGAAACCTTCTACGCAGCGTCGAAAGAGGGGAATGACGGGGTTTTAGGTAATTTAATACCGAAATTAACCCTATGGTTTTAACCTGTATTAACGTTGCTTAAATCGGCGGGAATCCGACTGCACGATGATTGCGAGGGCCCAAGGTACCCACATGACAGCATCAGATACGGGGAGCGCGGCGATACCTGATCGCGTTCTCCCAGGCGGGCCCTCGGTCTCCCTCATCGTCGCGGCCGCGATCGTCGTCGCCGACATGGTCGGCGTCGGCGTGTTCACCAGCCTCGGCTTCCAGGTCAGCGGCATCCCCTCCGGCTTTTCCATCCTGCTGCTCTGGAGCGTCGGCGGCGTGGTCGCGCTGTGCGGCGTATTCTCCTACGGCGAGTTGGGCGCGATGTTTCCCCGCTCCAGCGGCGAGTACAATTTCCTGAGCCGCGCCTATCATCCCGCCTTCGGTTTCCTGGCGGGATGGGTCTCCGCCACCATCGGCTTTGCCGCGCCGGTGGCGCTGGCCGCGATGGCATTCGGGCAATACGCCACCTCGGTGTTTCCCGACGCGCCACCGATTTTGCTCGCAATCGGCGTGGTCTGGCTGGTCTCGATCGTGCAGCTCACCGGTGTGAAGCACTCGTCCACATTTCAGCTGATCTCAACCATCCTGAAGGTGCTGCTGATCGTCGCCTTCCTGATTGCCGGAGTGCTGAGTCCGGCGAAACAGCCGGTCTCCTTTGCGCCGACATCCGCCGATTTCGGCCACATCGCCAGCGCGCCCTTCGCGATCGGCCTGGTCTTCGTGATGTATTCGTTCTCGGGCTGGAATGCCGCGACCTACATCATCGGCGAGTTGCGCATGCCGCAGCGGAATCTGCCGCGCGCCATGCTGATGGGCACGGTGATCGTGCTGTTTCTTTACGTGGCGCTGAACGCGGTGTTTCTGCTGACCGCGCCGATGAGCGAGCTCACCGGCCAGCTGCAGGTCGCGAGCATCTCGGGGCGTCATATATTTGGCGAATTCGGCGGACGTATCGTCGCGGCGATGATCTGCATCGGGCTGATCTCCTCGATCTCGGCGATGATGTGGATCGGCCCGCGCGTGACGATGACGATCGGCGAGGACATCCCGGCGTTCCGCGTCTTCTCGCTCCGTTCGACGAGCGGCGCGCCGGCCTATGCGATCCTGTTCCAGCTTGCTGTGGCGACACTGATGCTGTTCACCCAGTCGTTCGAGAAGGTGCTCGACTTCATTCAGTTCGCGCTGCTGTTCTGCTCCTTCTTCACGGTGCTCGGCGTCATCAAGCTTCGTATCACGCGGCCCGACCTGCCGCGGCCCTATCGCGCCTGGGGATACCCGGTCACCCCGGTGGTTTTCCTGCTCGTGACCGGCTTCATGATGTACTATCTCTTGACCGAGCGGCCGTTGCAGGCGTTCTTGGGTATGTTGATCATGATCTCGGGCCTCGCGATCTACGCCATCTTCCACAAGCGCGCCGAGCCCGGCGCCGCATCCCCATCCTAGGGCCGCACACGACCGATGTTCCGCGCGATGAAAATGGCGGCTGTTGCCGCGAGCCTGATCCTTGTGGCCATAAGCGACGCGCGTGCCGCCGATACCGCGACCGTCGACGACACCGCGCGCTTCCTTGCCGGCATGACGCCGTCGGAAGGCTCGCCGCTGTTGCCGCTGACCAAGGATCCGTCCTGGCAGCGTCACGCCAAATTCTTCGACAATGCGTTCGCTCGGCTCGAGCAGGGACAACTCTCCAAGGTCCATGCCTGGGCCGATGCAAATCTGGCCGCGCCGAAGCCGACCATGTTCTACATGTTCTCCGGCCCGGACTTCCTCTACGCCAACGCGTTTTACGGCAAGGCGACGACCTATGTGATGGCCGCGCTGGAGCCCTCCGGGACCTTGCCTGATCTCGTCAAGTTGCCTCGCGGTACCGTCAACTCGGCGCTGGCGAACATCGAACATTCGCTCTCGACCATCATGAATTTCAGCTTCTTCATCACCAAGCACATGAAGACCGATCTGCACGCCGGCCAGATCGGCGGTGCGCTGCCGATCCTGTTCGTGTTCATGGAGCGGTCGGGAAAATCGATCAAGGAGGTCACCCCGGTCACGATCGACGAGACCGGCGCGGTGCAGACCGGCGAGGGCAGCAAAACCAATACGCCGCACGGCGTGCGGATCCTGTTCTCGGGCAAGGATGGGGTGGAAAAAACGCTGTATTATTTCTCGACCGATCTTTCCAACTCTGGCGTCAAATCGAGCGGCTTTTTGAAATTCTGCCAAACGCTCGCGCCCGGCAACAGCCTGATCAAGAGCGCGTCCTATCTCTTGCACTCCGGCAATTTCAGCACGGTGCGCGACTTCCTGCTCGCCAACAGCGCCACCATCATCCAGGACAATTCCGGCATCCCGCTCGGCAATTACAATGCGAAGAAGTGGCACTTCTTCCCGTTCGGCCATTATGCCGGTCCGATCGGAGAATTTCCGGGGCGCTACCAGCAATCCTATGCCGAGCTGTTCCGGCGCGCCCAGCCGATGGATTTCGGCATCGGTTATCGCTGGCGCACTCACAACTCCAATTTGCTGTTGTCGGTGAAAACGGGGCCGGACGAACCGTCAGTGCCTGACGCAACGGCATCAACCGAGCCGGTGGCGCCGCCGCCAAAGCCGCGTCCGAAGAAGCCCAAACCTGAGCCGCGCCATGGCTTCTTCTGGTTCGGACGTTAGATCGACTGCGAAACTACCAGCGCACGTTCTGGCTCGGCACGATGAAGCTTGCGGCGTCGGTCGGCTGCGGACTGCGGTCGAAATAGAGCAGGGCGGATACGATGATGATCAAAAGCGCCGCGATGGCGAGCAGGTCGATCTGCCGCGCGTCGTGACCGTGAGGGCTGATTCTCCAGCGCATTGTTGTTTCCTCCCCAAGGAGTAGGGAGATAATGCGCAGCGGAACCGGCAGGTTCCGGGAAAGCAGCAATGCGGATCGCGCTTGAATGCACTGCGGCAAATGGGCCTTTTGCGCATGATCTCCGCGCAAACGCGTTCCGCGTTTGTCGCGAGGGAAAACCGCTTCACACTTTTCCGGATCATGCGCTAGGAGGGTGCGTTGACCCCGCGCCAGCGTCCGTAACGCCAGGGCAAATACCAGCGCGCGCCGGACGGCGCTTCCGATGGCACAAGGTCGATGCCCGAGGTGCCGAAGGGGTGACAGCGCAACAGCCGCGCTAGGGTCATCCATCCGCCGGCCCACAGGCCGAAGCGCGCGATCGCCTCATCTCCATAGACCGAGCAGGTCGGCAGGTGCCGGCAGTTGTAGCCGACCAGCGGCGACAGCGTGTGCCGGTACGTCCAGATCAGCGCGCGGCCGAGATCGCGCGGCAGTCGCCGCAAGCCGAAACCTTGCGGGCGTGACTCCTTCGCGGGCGGCATGCCGTGTTCGGAGGCGCACATTTGCTTTGTTCCAGAGCAGGGAACTTTCACCCCAGCCAATTACGCCACACTTTTGTAAAATCGCAGGATCATTTGGTAGCACCGCAGCAAGTCGCTATGGACGATACGTAATTCCCCGGATACCTTTTCATGACACCTGCGTGATAAAATCGCCGGGTATCGATTTGGGGCTACTACTCCCGGCTTGGGGCTTGGGGAAGGAACCAATTTGAGACTCTTGAAGTCGCATGATCTGCGCGGCTGGGCGCTTGTTGCTGTAGCCGCACTGTCCGTCGCCGTGCCCTGTGCGGTGGCGACGCTGGGCAGTTCTGCGCGGGCCGGCGGCACGCTCGAAGAGCGCAAGCTGCCGATGAAGTTCAGCTGGATTGCCTGCGAGCCGAATTGCACGGGCTGGGTCAGCGCGGTCGGCATTGTTACTTCCGACTCGCCCAAGGATTTCGACGAATTCACGCGTGGCCGGAACCTCGCCGGCGCCACGGTCGTGCTGGATTCCAGCGGCGGCTCGGTCAACGATTCCATCGCGCTCGGCCGGCGCTTCCGTGAGCTAGGCCTGCGCACCACCGTCGGCACCAGCGTGGTGACGCATGCCGCAGGCGGCGATCAGGGCAGCGTTGCCCCGGAAGCCTATTGCGAGTCGATGTGCGTATTCCTGTTGTTGTCCGGCAAGACCCGCTATGTGCCGCAACAGGCGCACCTGCGCGTCCATCAGATCTGGATGGGCGACCGCGCCGACGATGCCAAGGCCGCCAGCTACTCCGCCCAGGACCTGATGATCGTGGAACGCGACGTCGGGCGGCTGGCGAAATACACTTTCGAGATGGGCGGTTCCGGCGATCTGCTCGCGCTGTCCCTGAGCGTGCCGCCGTGGGAAGAGCTGCATGAATTGTCGCGGGACGAACTGCGACTGACCAATCTGGCCACCACCGATCTGGTCGCCGACGTGCTGCCGCACGCTGGCACTGCCGCCGTGCCGGTGGCCGAGGTCACGCACAAGAGCGTGCAGGATCGGTTCGTGAGCGCACCGGCCGATGCCGCCATCCAGCCGGTGAAGTCGACCAAGACCGCGGAAGCGCTGACCGGCGGAATCGCAACGCCCTCCAAGTAAGGCCGAACTCGTTGTCCTCATGGTGAGGAGCGCGCTCTTGCGCGCGTCTCGAACCGCAGGGTTCGCGCCCCATCCTTCGAGACGCGGCCCTCGGTCTTCCCGCTTGGAAAGTTTTGAGTAGGCGCCCGGCCGCTCCTCAGGATGAGGCTCTCAGCCTTGCGCCGCTGCGGGTTGCTTCGTCTTCGCCTCGATCTGGCCGATCGCGTCGACCACGGCGTCGAAGGTCAGCATGGTCGAGGCGTGGCGCGCCTTGTAGTCGCGCACGGGTTCCAGCAGCGCGATGTCGGCCCACTTATGATCAGCCGGGGGTGGGCTGCCGTTCTCCTTCAGCATCTTGCGAACGGTCTCGCGCAACTCCCGCAATTCGCTCGCACTCGAGCCGATGACATGGCGCGCCATGATCGAGGAGGAGGCCTGTCCCAGCGCGCAAGCCTTGACGTCATGGGCGAAGTCCGTGACGACGGGGCCGTCCATCTTGAGGTCGATTTTCACGGTCGACCCGCACAGCTTGGAATGGGCGGTGGCGCTGGCGTCGGGGTCGGCCAGCCGGCCCAATCGCGGAATATTCCCCGCCAATTCGATGATCCGCTTATTGTAAATGTCGTTCAGCATGAGGGGAGGTCCTGTCGTCCACCGCGCCAAGCGTACTTGGCGGGCGGATGCTGTCGTCCTATATATGGATGCAAATGCTGGAAATATAGGGCAGGTCTCGGCCACCCCCGGCGTTGGTAATGGGACTCAGGCGCCCGGCGGGGACATCCGCCCCGTCTGCCCGGTGACACTCCGGTCCTCAAACGGCCGGTCGAACGGAGAAGACGACATGGATGGCGCCACGATCAAACCGCTCCGCCCCGGCAAGGCTCCCGAGAGCCGCCCGGCCGAACTCGACCCTTCCGAATTTCTTGCCGCCGCGGTTCGCGCCGACCAGCCGCGCCCGTCGCGGGCCGAGGCGGAAGCTGCCGTCGAGACGCTGCTCTCCTATATCGGCGAGAACCCCGAGCGCGAAGGGTTGCTCGATACGCCCCGCCGGGTGGTCGAGGCTTTCGATGAGCTCTATCAGGGCTACCACCAGTGCCCGGCCGAGGTGCTCGACCGCACCTTTGGCGAGACCGCCGGCTATGACGACTTCGTGCTGGTCCGCGACATCGAGTTCACCTCGCAATGCGAGCACCACATGATGCCGTTCTACGGCAAGGCGCATATCGCCTACACGCCGGTGGAGCGGGTGGTGGGGCTGTCCAAGCTGGCGCGGCTGACCGACATCTTCGCCCGCCGGCTGCAGACCCAGGAGCACCTGACCGCGCAGATCGCGGCCGCGATCGACGAGATCCTGAAACCCCGCGGCGTTGCGGTGATGATCGAAGCGGAGCATACCTGCATGTCGGTGCGCGGCGTCGCCAAGCATGGTGCGACGACCTTCACCAGCCGTTACACCGGCATGTTCCGCGACAATCCGGCGGAGCAGGCCCGTTTCCTGTCCATGGTGCGAGGGACGCAGCGTTAGCTGTTTACCCTCGCTTTGAAGAGCGAGGGCTATCCCGTGTCCACCTCAGCAGATCGAGAGCGCGAAGAGGGGCTGTCCTTCAGCCCCAAATTCGACGCGTCGGGTCTCGTCACCTGCGTGGCGACCGATGCTGCGAACAGCGAAGTGCTGATGGTCGCGCACATGAACGACGAAGCGCTGCGCAAGACCGTCGCAAGCGGAGAAGCCTGGTACTTCAGCCGCTCGCGCAATGCGTTGTGGCGGAAAGGTGAGACCTCGGGTCAGACCCAGCGCGTGGTCGAGATGCGCATGGATTGCGATCAGGACGCGGTCTGGATCAGGGTCGAGCAAATGGGCGCCGCCTGTCACACCGGCCGCAAATCCTGCTTCTACCGCAAGGTCGAGCAAGCCGATGGCGGCGCGCGGCTGGTCTTTGTCGAGGCTGAGCGGCTGTTCGATCCGGACAAGGTCTACCGCTAGTAGCCCTTAACCCGGCATTAACCATAAACGCTCCACTCTGACCGGCGACGGTCGCGTCTTTCGGGAGAAGAGGCGCGCGCCAGAGAGAGGTTGTTTCCCGGGGAGCGGGGCGCCCAAACATGTCGGTCGACACGTCCAACGCCACGGCCACGGCAGGTGTCGATCCCGCACGCGCGCGCGTTGCCGGCGCGATCAAGCAGGCGGCGTCGTCTACCGGCGTCAGCTTCGAATACATGCTCACCACCGCCAAGATGGAGTCGGATTTCAATCCGACCGCGGGCGCGTCGACCTCGTCGGCGCGCGGGCTCTATCAGTTCATCGAGCAGACCTGGCTCGGCACCGTGAAGGAGGCAGGCGGTCAGCTCGGCTATGGCCAGTTCTCCGACGCCATCTCCAAGACGTCGTCGGGCGAGTATACGGTTTCGGATCCCAACATGCGCCGTTCGATCATGAAGCTGCGCGACGATCCCGTCGCGAACTCGGCGATGGCTGCGATCCTGACACAGTCCAACAGCTTTCAATTGACGGGCAAGATCGGACGCCGTCCGACCGACGCCGAACTCTACATGGCGCATTTCCTCGGCACCGGCGGCGCCGCGAAGCTGATCTCGGAAGCCGGGGATAATCCGCAGGCTTCCGCGGTGCGGATGTTTCCGAACGCGGCGGCCGCCAACCGTCCGATCTTCTATGATCGAACCGGCAAGGGACGCAGCGTCTCCGAGGTCTATTCGGTGTTGTCGACGCGTTACGCGAGCGCGGCCAACGCGCCGGCGACGCGGACCGCGCTCGCGATGTATCCCAGCGATACACCCGCGACGACCGCCGTTGCGAGTGCCGCGCCCGCGGCCACGGCCGTCACCTCGGTGCCTGCGATGGACACCAACGCCTTCCTCGCGGCTTTTCCGGATACGCGCAGCGCCGCGCCGCCGGTCACGGTGGCCTCGGCGAGCGAGCCGCGCGAGCCCGCACCGCCGGCCGATCCGATGTTCCGCTCGCTGTTTCAGGCCGATGAGAAGTCGCAGCCGATTTCGTCGACGGTCCGCGAATTGTGGGGCAAATCGTCCTCACTGACGTCGGTTGCGAGCGTGGCACCCGCGCCGAATGTGGGCGCACCGCGGCCGCTGGATCTCTTCAGCGACCGCGACGGCACCTTCTCGAGCGGTTAGCGCCGTTAACGAAACGTCAATAAACCCAAATAGTTATGGTGAACGCTTTGTTAAGCGTCGTGGTTTATTTTGTCTTGCGGTGGCATTCGTCGCCTTTGGTTTCGTCGTTGCGTAAGCCGGCAGGACAATGATCGTTCGGCAGTTCATCAGTTGGGTCAGGACCGCTTCCGCAGGCGAACGCGCGGAAGCCACGCGGTCTTTGGCGCGCGCCTGGCTTCTCTCCGATCTCTCCGTCGATGACAGCGCCGCCGCCGAGGGCGCGCTGTTGATGCTGCTCGACGATGCCTCGCCGCTGGTGCGGCAGGCGATGGCCGAGGTGTTCGCGCGCAGCGCCGAGGCGCCGGCCGCGATCGTGCAGGCGCTCTCCGTCGACCAGGCCTCCGTCGCGCTTCCCGTGCTCGAACATTCGCCGCTGCTGATCGACGCCGATCTGGTCGACATCGTCGCGACCGGCAATTGCGAGATGCAGTGCGCGATCGCCCGCCGCGCCGGTTTGCCGGCCTCGGTCTGCGCCGCCATCGCCGAGGTCGGCTCTGCCGCCGCCGCGCTGGAATTGATCGAAAATCCCTATGCCGAGCTTGCGCCGTTCTCCTGGGATCGCATCGTCGAACGTCACGGCCATCTCGCCGCGATCCGCGAATCCATGCTGGTGCTGGAAGATCTGCCCGCCGCGACGCGCGCAGCACTGGTCGCAAAGCTCTCCGAGACGCTCGCGCATTTCGTGGTCGCCAGGAACTGGCTCAGCGAAGAGCGCGCCGGCCGCATCGCAGGCGAAGCGCGCGACCGCTCCACCCTCAACATTGCCGCGCGCTCGCGTGGGCCGGACATGCAGGGGCTGGTGCGGCACCTGCGCGCAACCGGCCAGCTCACGGCGGGCCTGATCCTGCGGGCGCTGCTATCCGGCAATCTCGAACTGTTCAGCTACGCGCTGGCCGAGCTGTCCGATCTGCCGCTGTCGCGCGTCGCTTCGCTGCTGCATGATCGCGGCGGCGCCAGCCTGCATGCGCTGCTCAAGCGCGCGGGCCTGCCGGAATCGACCTTCGCTGCCTTCCGCGTCGCGCTCGAAGTCTGCCACGAGGTCGGCTTTGCCGACAGCCTGGGGACCGCGGCACGGCTGCGCCGGAAAATGGTCGAGCGCGTGCTGACCGCCTGCGAATCCGACTCGGAAGCAACCGAGGCGCTGTTGATCCTGCTCAGGCGTTTTGCGACGGAATTGGCGCGCGAGGAAGCGCGCATGTTCTGCGACGAGCTGGTCGCCGAGGGCGCGGTGGCGCCGCTGCATCACGAGGCGATCGCGGCGTAGCTTGTCGTCCCGGCCAAGCGAGCGTATGCGAGCGCGAGCCGGGACGCATAACCACCGCTGATAGTCGTGAAAGATGCTGGGCAACCGGCTTGGCCCAACGCTGAGCCCTGTGGTTATCGGTCCCCGCTCCCGTGCGCAATTGCGCACTCGGCGGGGACGACACCGGGTCTATCAATCCCCCGGCACGATGCTGGGCGCCATGACGGCTTCGAGATGCTCGGGGCGGTCGCGGTTGACATGCATCAGATATTCGTCGGCGACCTTGCGGAGCCGCCGGCTGAGCTCGCTGGCCACTGTGAGCGTATCGAGCCTGGTGTGATCGCGCACGATGGCCTGGATCGCATTGATGTGGTGCGCGATCAGCTCGGTCGGCACCTTCTCCAGGTGAGGCGCATGCTCGATGATGCGGCACAGGCTCTCAGCCGTCGCAGCGGCAGCAGGAAAGCCGAAAGTTGCGGCATCGCCCTTGATGTCATGGGCGGCACGGAACAGCTCGCCGTTGGCATCCTTGCCAAAACCGTCCTTGAGGATCGCGGCATGTGCGGCGGCGAGCCGGTCGGCTTCGGCCAGCATCCAGTCCTTGAACTCGCCGGAGAGATCGGCCAGCGCTTGCTCGGCGCGCGCGACGGGATCGTCGGCGTCCTGCTCACTGACCCGCCGCAGCACCTTGCGCAGCGGATTGGGCTGGGTGATGACGTGATGGGTCGCGAAGGTCTTGACCTCGATATCGGACGCCTTCGGTCTTGCCATGGTCGTTCCTCAGAACTTCAGATCGACGAGCGCGCCTTGTCGAGCAGCGAAGGCTGCTGCAGCACCTCGACTTCGCCGCCGACGCGGCGCTCGGGGCCGATATAGGCGTTGTTGGTGTTGCGGCGGCGGTCCGGGCCGAAATAGGTCTTGGTCTTGATGAACGGCCGCGGGTTGGCGACGACGTTCAGGATGCGTTGGTAAAGGCCCTTGGCCGAGATCGGCTTGGCCAGGAACTCGGTGACGCCCGCGTCGCGCGCGAAAGTGACGCGGCGTTTCTCGGAATGGCCGGTCAGCATGATGATCGGCGCGAACGGATTGCCCTTGGATTCCGGCTGCCGGATCATCTGCGCGAGCTCGAGCCCGTCGAAGATCGGCATCGCCCAGTCGGTGATGACGATGTCGGGGACGTAGTGGGTGTACATTTCGAGCGCGGTCGCGCCGTCCTCGGCCTCATAGGCTTCGCGCGCGCCGAACGAATGCAGCAGCGTGCGCAGGATGCGCCGCATGTGCGGATTGTCGTCGCAGATGAGGAAGCGCAGCTTGTTGAAGTCGATGCGGAACATGGTCGGCCCGATGGGTATACCCCGCGTTAACCATAACGGGCCTTGGGTTAACGAAGTGTTGCCAGGGAGATTGGCTCAGTACCCGAATTGCTCCCGCAGGATGCGCTCTTCGAGGCTGTGGCCGGGGTCGAACAGCATCCGCATCGCGATGGTCTTGTCCGAGAGCACCTCGACCCGGCGTACGTCGCGCGCTTCGTCGTGGTCGGCCACCGCCGCCACCGGACGCTTGTCGCCTTCCAGCACCTCGATCACCACGAAGGCGGTGTCGGGCAACAGTGCGCCGCGCCAGCGCCGCGGACGGAAGGCGCTGATCGGGGTCAGCGCGAGCAGGGCGGCGTTGATCGGCAGGATCGGCCCCTGCGCCGACAGATTATAGGCGGTGGATCCCGCCGGCGTCGCCACCAGGATGCCGTCGGCGATCAATTCCGGCATCCGCTCATGCTCGTCGATGAGGATGCGCAGGCGCGCCGCCTGATGGGTCTGGCGGAACAGGGCGACCTCGTTGATGGCGTGGTGGATGTGAATCCTGTCGTGCACGTCGGTGGCGCGCATCAGGAGCGGATGGATCACCGACTCGCGTGCCGCCGCCAGCCGCGCCTTCAGCTCGTGTGTCGAGAACTCGTTCATCAGGAAGCCGACCGTGCCGCGATGCATGCCGTAGATCGGCTTGCCCGTGCGCATGTGCCGGTGCAACGTCTGCAGCATCAAGCCGTCGCCGCCGAGCGCGACCACGACGTCGGCCTCCGCGGGCTCGCAATTGCCGTAGAGCGCGGTGAGCTGCGCCAGCGCCTGCTGCGCCTCGACGCCAGCGCTCGCGACGAAGGCGACCCGGTCATATCGTTGCGATGGACTCATGGGGACGCGTACTCGCGGGGTGAACAGGGCAGGCGGTGTCTATACGACCTCGATCGGGCTTGTCGAGGCAAGGCAACACGGTTTTGCCGGCCAAAGCAAACGGGCGGCCGTTGGGCCGCCCGTCATGATTAATGCTGTCTTGGCCGCTCAGTACTTGGCGACGACCGGGCCGGCGCCGAAGCGATAGTTCAGGCCAATCTTCGTGACTTGCACGGTGGTGCCCGACGTCAGAGACGTCGTGCCATCCGAGGCGAGACCGGTGCGGGTGCCGAAGTCGATGTAGTCGTACTCCGCCTTGGCCGACCAGTTCGCGGTCAACGCAAATTCGGAGCCGACGCCGATGGTCCAGCCGGAGCGGGTAGCCGAAGTCGACATCGTGTTGAACAGGGCGCCGGCCTGGTTGTTGCACTGACGACCGACATTGGCCGGCCCGACGATGCAGTTCACGGAAACTGTCTCGTCGGCGAACGCCGCGCCACCCTTCACGTAATACAGCGTGCGGTCCCAAGCATAACCCAACCTCGCAGTGGCTGTGGCAAGCCAGTTGATATGCGTATTGCAAGTCATGAAGAACGGATCGAATCCGCCGGGATTGCCTCCGGCGTCCAGACCATCAGCGACACCACATGTGCGGCCGCCATGAAGATCGGCCCAGCTCGCATCGCCTTCGACGCCGACCACCCACTTGTTGGCAAATTGCCAGTTGTAGCCGGCCTGACCGCCACCAAGCACACCGGCAAAGCGGGTGCTGGTGCCTTCGGGGCTGCCGACAAAGCCGATGCGGTCGCGGTCGTAGCCGACGCCACCATGCGCGCCGACGTAGAAACCGGTCCAGTTCACATAGGTGAGTGCGACAGGCAACGCTTTCACCGGCGCCTTTCGCGGCATGACGGCAGCGATCATCTCGGGCGTGAACTGATAGCGGATGCCGGCAGTGCCAGCCCATCCATCGATATTGTCGCCATTGCGATAGTCGACGCGCGCAAATCCCAGCCATCCAGTGTTGACGATCTGACCGGCGATGCCGAGCGAATACTGGCCGTAGGTGCCCACACGCGAGGTGGACGTGTTGGCTGTGAAAGACGCCGGAAGTCCGGGCAAACATGGAGCGCAAGGAGCCGGCGTCGGAGTGAAGAAGTTGCTGTTCGGGGCCGTTGTGAAGCTCGAAGTGATGTTTCCGGCAAACTCATGATAGACGCTCGCCGTGAAGAACGGCGACAGCGCGAGGTTGCCAGACTGGTAATTCGTTCCCACGCGTACGCTCAGGCGTCCGATCTCGCTCGTGATGTCATTGAGCCGCAGTGTGCCGGAAATGTCAGAGCCTTGCGCAGTTGCGGGGCCCGTGTTGCCGACTGCATTGAAGGAATCAATGCTGGTTCGCGACCAGGTAAAGCCTGCGGACGGTTCGATAAACCAATTGTTCGGGAGGCCGTAATTGTAGCCCCCGTTGATGGCAAATGAGGTACCGTGTCCGGAGATCGCCTGTGAATTGAAGCCAGCGCCCGGATTGTTCAGCGAGATGTTGTAAAGGTCTTCCTTCAAGAGGACGTCGGCAAAAAAGCGCCCGAAGGTCGCTACGCCGTAAACGCCCGCATATGGGACCTGGAAATTGGCTGCAAAGGCGTCAGTTTGCGATGTGGAGTTGGATTCAAGATACCCCGCCGTGGTGCCGAAATGAAGATTCCATCCATTCCAGTTCAAGCGAGCGGTATCAGCGCCCAGCTGGAAACCGCCGTAGCTTTCGTGAACCCGATTGTTGCAGTTAACGCCTACGGTCTGGTTCAAGCCATATCCCGGCGATGTATTGACGGACGTTGTGGCGGAATTACTCGAGACATTCGCCTCGCCGCCGGTGCTGCGAATCCAGATACCGCCGCCAGGTGAATTCGGGGGCGGATTGGGTGGCGCCGAAACGAATGCGCTGCCTTGGCCTGCTTGAAAGATTGTATTGGTATCGCTGACCGAAGCGGCCATCTGCGCCGACACGGTGCTGCCGAAAGCGCTGAGGATACCGGCACCCGGTCCCGCGATAACCCCAGGAGGTTTACCCGGTGCATCCCCTTGGATGCTCGTAACCGCGCATTGCGCAAATGCCGCCGATGAGCTTCCCAGCAAGCCTAAGGCGATGGTGCCCGCAACGACTAAGTTTCGATGCGATTTCCGCGATCCCGCAACAAACATCGCCATCCCCCAAAATCCCAAAAAAAATCGGCCGCCAATGCCGCAGCTGTCCCAAGCTAGATCAGCCGCGGGAGGCTCGAAAGCCGAAGGAAGCCGATGCACAGGCCGTGCGGCCTGATTTCCGGCTGCTGTACCTTTCAGGCAACATTTGCGACGCCAAACAGGCTTCCTGTACCGGATCATGTGACATACGTCACGATAGGCCTGTGCGTCCCAGCCCTATCCGGGGCCGTCGCGGATTGAATGGCAGGTGCGGAGCGGGTAAATACATTGGAGCGTCCGCGAAATCATAAAGGCCGCCAGGCATCCTTTGTTATAAAGTTATACCGGAAAGGACCTGTGTGGCTGCCCGTGGGCGCGCACAGAATTTGAGATGATCAAGCGCCTTTTTTCCATGGCGGCGGTGATCGGGGTGACCATCCTGTCGATGGTCCTTGCCCCAGACGCTGCGTGGGCCGGAAAACGCGTCGCTCTGATCATCGGCAACTCGACCTACCAGACCGTCCCGCAACTTCCCAACCCATCGCGCGATGCGACCGCGGTCGCCAAGATGTTCCGCGACGCCGGTTTCGATTCTGTCGACCTCGTGCTCAATGTCGGCAACCTCGAGTTCAAGCGCGCCATGCGCAAGTTCGAGGCTGCGGCCGACCAGGCCGAAATGGCAGTCGTCTACTATGCCGGCCACGGCCTCGAGATCGCCACAACCAACTACATGATCCCGGTCGACGCGCGGCTGGCCAGCGATCGCGACGCCGAAGATGAAGCGATTCCACTGGAGCGGCTGGTGTCGGCGGCCGATGGCGCCAGCCGGTTGCGCCTGGTCATTCTCGACGCCTGCCGCGACAATCCCTTCAACAACTCGATGCGCCGGGAGCGCAAGATTGCGACCCGCGCCGTTGCCGCCGGTCTCGGCAAGGTCGAACCGACCAGCAGCGATACCCTTGTGGCCTATGCTGCAAAGGCCGGCTCGACCGCCGATGACGGTGACGGCGAGCACAGTCCCTTCACCGCGGCGATCCTGAAGGATTTGACAATCCCCGGTCTCGACGTGCGGCTGGCGTTCGGACGGGTCAGGGACGACGTGCTGAAGACCACCGGCAACCGGCAGGAGCCGTACGTCTACGGTTCGCTCGGTGGCGGCAACGTCTCGCTGGTGCCGGCCCCCGCCGCGCCGCAAAGCGCATCGGTCAACGACGTCAAGACCGACTACGAGCTGGTGCAGAACATCGGCACCAAGCGCGCCTGGGAGGTGTTCCTCGGGCAGCATCCGACGGGCTTCTATGCCGAACTCGCCAAGGCGCAGATCGAGCGGATCAGCAGCCAGCCCAACGTAGCGCCGCCGAGCCCACCACCGGGGACGCCGGCCGTTCCCAACATCACGGTTGCGGCCTTACCGGAGCAAAAATCGCCGAACCGGGACTCCTCCTCAAAGGAAGCGGTCGAGTGGGACAAGGTCAAGGATGCGACCGATCCCGCGGTGCTGCAGAAATTCATCAATCGCTTCCCGGATTCGCCGTTGGCGCTGAATGCGCAGCAGCGCATTGATGTTTTGAGGAAAGTACAAGCCGACCGCGACGCGCAGGCCCGCCAGGCCGCTGAGCAGGCGCGTCAGGCCGCCGAGCAAAAGAAGCGCGATGACGAAGCGCGCCGCGCCGCCGAGGCCGAGGCGGCGGAGAAGGCCAAGGCGGCCGCCGCCGCTCTGGCTGCGCAGAAGAAACGCGAGGATGACGAGCGTATTGCCGCGGCGGCAGAGGCCGCGCGGCAGGCCAAGGCGGCGGAAGCCGCGCGCAAGGCGCAAGAAGCGCAGCAGAAGGCCGAGCAGGCCGAGCGCGACAAGGCGGCCGCCGCTGCCGCTACTGCTGCGGCCGCCGCCGAGAAGCAGGCGAAGGAAGCCGAAGCCGCGCGCAAGAAGGCCGAACTCGCCGCGCAGAAGGAAGCGACCTGCAAGGGCGAGCAGGGCAAGCTCGAAGCGATCCTGACCAAGGGTAGCGACGGCACCGGCGTCGACGATCTCAAGAATTTCTCGAAGACCGTGACCTGCGACCGGCTCGGACCGGTCGTGGTGGCCGCGATCGATCGCTTCAGCGCCGAGGCGGCCAAGCGCGCCGCGGTCGCGCCCAATTCGCCGCAGCTCGTGACCTCGGCGCAGAACGAACTCGTCAGGCTCGGTTGCATGACCGGCAAGGCCGACGGCGCCCTCAATCCGGTGACGACAGCCGCGCTGACGAAGTATCTCGGCATCGAAGGTCAGCCGACCGATAAGCCGACGGTGACCCAGGATCTCGTGACCGAACTCTCCAAGCATACCACCCGCGTCTGTCCGCTCGAATGCAAGACCGGCGAGACCTTGAAGGGCGAGATCTGCGTCGCCGACAAGCCCGCGGACACGGCGCCGGCGACCGCTTCGCGCAAGAGCGACGACAATGACGATTCTTCGCGTCGCAAGCAGGCGAAGACCCAGCCGGATCGCGAGCAATCGCGCAAGCAGCGGCCGGCGGCGGCAGCGGCGCCTGAAGCGCCGCGTGCGCGCGCGCAGGCCTTGGCGCGGCCGAGCATCGTCAGTGGCGGCGGCGGCGGCAGCAGCCACACCATGATCGGCGTTGGATTCTGACGGGTGTGCGGGTAAGATTTGCCGGAACCGGCCGGAGGCGACCCGCGTTGGTTTCGATGCTCTCGTGTCAGAAGCATGAGGTGGTCCGATGAACAGAATTTCTCGCACGTTCGCAGCTGTCGCCGCGACAACCATGATGTTGTCGGCCACGGTTCCCGCATTCGCTGCCGAGGACACGACGGTCGCGACTGACGTCTCGGCCAAGTCCTCGCCGATCAAGCACCGCCGCATGACGTCTATCAGGCAAGTTCGCCACGTGACGGCGGGCACGCCTCTGCAACGCAATCTCGGCTGCAGCGGTGAATGGTGCGGCCGTCAGTTCGTGCTGATGATCGGCATCGGCTTCTGATCTGATTCTGCGCCTGATTGACGCAGCCGATGCCGCTGTCGTGATCGGTTGCGCGTCCTCGTTCTGTGCGGGCCCTGTTGCGAACTGCTACAGGCTGTAGCAATCTCCTCCCGGGCTGGTGCCCGGAGGAATTTGTCCATGACAATCGTAGTGTCGGCGCTGCGCCGGAGCGGCTTGGTGCTCGCCCTTGGCGCGGCCTGCATGATCGGCAGCGCGCGTGCCGAGGATACGCAGCCGGCACCGCAGCCGTCCGCTTCGCCCTCGGGGCAAACGCCGGCCGGCCAGAAAGGTGGGGGTGGGCGCGCCAACACGTCGCCGGCGTCGCCGGCGGTGGCCGAGCAGCACAAATTACCGCCGGATTCGACGACGAAGCAAACGCTGGATCTGCCGGGCCGAAAGCTGAGCTTCACCGCCACCGCCGGCTCGATCCGCCTGTTCGACGACAAGGGTGAGGCCCAGGCCGATATTGCCTACACCTCCTACCAGCTCGACGGCGCCGATCGCGCGAGCCGCCCGGTGACGTTCCTTTTCAATGGCGGGCCGGGCTCGGCATCGGCCTGGCTGCAGCTCGGCAATAACGGCCCGTGGCGGCTTGCGATCAACGCCGACCAGGTGACGCCGTCGACCTCGCCGGACCTGCAGCCCAATGCCGAGACCTGGCTCGACTTCACCGATCTCGTCTACATCGATCCCGTCGGCACCGGCTACAGCCGCTTTGTCGCGACCGGCGATGACGCGCGCAAGAAATTCTACTCGGTCGATGGCGACGTCGCCTCGATTGCGGTGACGATCCGGCGCTGGCTGGAAATGCACGACCGCCTGCTGTCGCCGAAATACGTTGCCGGGGAGAGCTATGGCGGCATTCGCGGGCCGAAGCTCGTCAACAAACTGCAGGTCGAGCAGGGCGTCGGCGTCAAGGGATTGATCCTGATCTCGCCGGTGCTCGACTTCCGCGACTATAACGGCTCCAGCATCCTGCAATATGTCGCGAGCCTGCCGACCTTCGCGGCGGTGGCACGCGAGGTCAAGAACAGCGGGAAGGGCAGCGTGACCCGCGCCGACCTCGCCGATGTCGAGAGTTATGCGCGCGGCGATTTCCTCACCGACCTCGTCAAGGGCGAGGCCGATACCGAGGCGAGCAACCGCATCGCCGACAAGATCGCGCAGCTGACCGGGATCGACCAGGCGGTGAGCCGCAGGCTCGCCGGGCGTTTCGAGGTCGGGGAGTTTCGCCGCTGGCTCGACCGCAGCAACGGCAAGGTGACCGGGCGCTACGACGCGTCGGTGACCGGCTACGATCCGTTCCCGGATTCCAGCTATTTCATCTTCGGCGACCCCTCAGGTGAAACGCTGTCGGCCTCGATCACGAGCGCAGTCGTCGATCTCACCAACCGCAGGCTGAATTGGCGACCAGATGGTTCCTACGAACTACTCAACGGCGCGGTGGAGCGCGCCTGGGATTTCGGCCGTCGCGGCCAGCCGACGGAATCCGTCACCGAGTTGCGCAAGGCCCTCGCGCTCGATCCGAAGATGAAGGTGCTGGTCGGGCATGGCCTATTCGATCTGGCAACGCCGTATTTCGGCTCGAAGATCGTGCTCGACCAGTTGCCGGCCTTCGCCGGGCCGCAGCGCGTCAAGCTCGTAGTCTATCCCGGCGGCCACATGTTCTATTCGCGCGAGGCCTCGCGCAAGGCGTTCCGCGCCGAGGCCGAGGCGATGATGAAGTAGGGGCAAGTGGTCCGATTCCAACATTCGTACCCCATTTCAGCGGGGCACGCTTACGAATGTTGGAATCAAGGGACCACCAGCAAGTATTGATTCCAGTAGAGCTTTCGATTTGACGTTCGCTTTGCGAGTTCGTGGCCTGTTGCGTAGCGAACGTCAAATCCGCTCCACTGGTCAAAACCAAACCGGCGCAATCGTTGTGGATTGCGCCGGCTGAATTTGCGTTCCCTGCGATCAGTAGACGGGCCCGGTGCCGGGCGGCTGCGCGATCGCGGCGGCGAGCGAGCGGTACTCCTCGCTGTTGGTGCCGGCGAGCTGCGCGATCCTCGTCAGGTGATACTGCGCCTGATCGCGGTTGCCCTGTTCGACCTGCCACAGGCCGTAATACTGCCAGGTCTTGACGTGGTTCGGATCGGCCTTCAGCGCGCGCTCGTACCAGGCTTGCGCGAGCTTGTAGTCGCCGAGCTTGCGGTAGGAGTAACCGATCAGGTTCGCGACCGCCGCGGTGTCGTCGTGGCCGAGCGCCTTGAGCTGATCGATCGCGCCCGCATAGTCGTGACGGTCGTAGATCGTGGTGTAGGCGGCGCGATAGCCGTCGGCGAACTTCGCATACTCCTTGCCCGAACCGGCGTCGCCCGATTTCTTCTTGCCCTTTTTCGGCTGCGAGGGCGCCGGAGCGTCGCTGTCGGGCGCGGCATAGACCGACGAAATGACGGGCGCGCTGACAAAAGCCAGCGAGAACGTCGCCAAAGCGAGCAGCCTGATCGCGGATTTACGCATGCATGCCTCCTGTGTGAATCGATTTCGCGTGTTCGTTCCGACTTGAGACGAGTTAGTAGACGAGGCCGGTGCCGGGCGGCATGTCCATCGCGGCCGCCAGCGAACGATATTCGGCGCTGCCGGTACCCGCAAGCTGCGCGATCTTGTTCAGATGGTATTGTGCCTGGTCGCGGTTGCCCTGTTCGAGCTGCCACAGGCCGTAATACTGCCAGGTCTTGACGTGGTTCGGATCCGCCTTCAGCGCGCGCTCGTACCAGACCTGCGAGAGCTTGTAGTCGCCGAGCTTGCGATAGGAGTAACCGATCAGATTGGCGACGCTGGCGCGGTCATCATGACCCAGCGCCTTCAACTGATCGATCGCCGCCGCGTAATCGTGCCTGTCGTAGATCGTGGTGTAGGCGGTGCGATAGCGGCTAAGAAATTTCGGGCTGTCGATGCTCGAGCTCTTGTCGTCCTTCTTCTTGCCCTTGGCGGGAGGCGCCGGATTGTCGTCGCCCGCGGCATAGGCGGGAGCGAGCGGCGAGGCGACCGTTGCGACGGCAAACAGGGCCAGCAGCAACAGCCTGATCGAAACCTTCTTCATGCACGTCTCCGATTGCATTTCAGGCGCGGGGTCGCGCCGGGCGCGATCCTACACGGGTTCCCGACGACATGAACACCTTTGGTACCGAAACATTCCCGATTCGCACGAGTTTGTGCGGGTACGCGCCCGCGCGAGCGGTGGGTCCACAAGAAACATGACCAACGCTTCATGCAGATGAACGAAATCCGGCGCGGTGCTTCAGATCGGGTTCAGTGCGCCATCCCTAATGTCGCGGACATGATCGACGGGACCGATCACCCGGGACCTCCAGATCATCCAACGTTGACAGGAGACCACCATGATCAAGACGATTTCCGCAGCCCTGCTGGCCGTGTCCGTGCTCGCGGCTCCCGCGCTTGCCGCGACCGGCAAGAGCGACGAGGCACGCACCATCAAGGCGACGCCGGTCAAGGCCAGCGTGCTGAACGCCAATGCCAAGATGGGCGGCCATCATTCCAGGCACTACCGCCACACCAGCCATCGTCATCACAAGAAGATGGCCGTGACCAAGCTCGCGCCGAAGGTCGGCTTCAAGGCCCAGGCTCATACGACCAGGCACGGCTAATTACTGGTGGTCCGATTCCAACATTCGCACGCCCTTGCGGCGAACACTCTTGCGAATGTTGGAATCAAAGGACCACCAGCAAATTCATGATTCCAGCGGAGCTTTGGATTTGACGTTCGCCCTACGTGTCCACGGTTAGCAGCGTGGCGAACGTCAAATCCGCTCCACCGCGTCTGGCGCGGTTCGTTCCACACATCATTGCCCCCGCCGCGTCATGCGGAAAGCCGGCTCGCACGATGGCGTCCCCCATCGTGGCGGGCCGGTGCCGCATTTACCGTTGGTGGAAACCGGATTTTCTTTCGCGTGGAGAGACGCTAGAAGATGCCCGGGCGGCGACTTCTAGGGTACCAGTCATTTGCTAAAACCAGTGCAGAGCCTGGCAATCCTGCTGTTGCCGCTGACGCTCGCCGCCTGCCTCGACAGCGACGACACGCGCACGACGTCCTTTGTCGAAAGCGCCAATGCCGAGCAGCCGTTTCCGGCCAACTACAAGCCGGAGATCCTGGCCTTCCTGAAAACCTATCTCAACAATCCCGCCGGCGTGCACGAGGCCGCGATCGCCGAACCGGTCCAGCGCACGGTGGGCGGCAGGGTGCGCTATGTGGCCTGCTTGCGCTTTGCCGAGCGTCAGTCCGACGGCTCTTACCGCGAGCCGCGCGAGCGCGGCGTGCTGTTCGTCGGCGGCCGGCTCGACCGCATTATCCCGAACGCCGCCGAGGAATGCGCCGGCGCGGCCTATGCCGCCTTCCCGGAGTTGGAGAAGCTGACGCGGTAGGTTGCCGGCTGCCAGGGCCGATCACGTTTTGGCGAGGCCTGAACCGGCGAACCCGTTGCGGCGACCAATCATCAGGCGAAAAGGGCCCAAATCCGGGCCGTTGGCGCCTCTTGCGGGGACAGCAAGACCCAAAGACCTAAAAGATCCAGCGCCGTCACATATGCGACATCACTCCTGCGGCAACGCCGCGAAGCAACCAAATTGAGGCCACGTTGTTGGGAGAAGTCGCAAGCGACGTGAATGGGGAATTGTTATGAAGAAACTTCTGCTTAGCAGTGTCGCCTTGATCGCTTTGGGAAGCTCTGCCTTGGCCGCCGACATGCCGGCGCGGCAGGCCTACAAGGCGCCTGCCTATACGGCGCCAGCACTGATCTACAACTGGACCGGTTTCTATATCGGCAGCCATGTCGGCGGCGCGTTCGCGGGCGACAACAGCCTGCAGGGCAGCGACGGACGTTTCCTCGGCGGCGTGCAGGGCGGCTTCGACTACCAGTTCGCACCGAACTGGGTCGGCGGCATCGAGGCCCAGTACAGCTGGATGAATCGCAACAATACCGGCATCGCCTTCCCAGCCGGCACCGTGATCACCGCGAACAACGATCAGCTCGGCTCGGTCACCGGCCGGTTCGGCTACACTTGGGGTCCGGCGCTGCTTTACGCCAAGGGCGGTTACGCCTGGCGTGACAATCCGAATATCGGGGTGACGGCGGCCGGTACGCCGGTCGGCTTCACCACGACAGGCAATCAACAGAACGGTTGGACCGTCGGCGCCGGCCTCGAATACATGTTCGCGCCGAACTGGTCGGCCAAGGCCGAGTACCAGTATTACAAGTTCGGCTCGACCACCTTCACCAGCGGTCCCGCCGAGATCGTCGGCGCGCGCTACCGCGACGACGAGCACACCGTCAAGGTCGGGGTGAACTACCGCTTTGGCTGGGGCGGGCCGGTCGCCGCCAAGTACTGACGCGGACGTCAGCATGGATACGCGGAAGGCCGGCTCTTGAGCCGGCCTTTTTTTTCGGCGATCTTCGAAAATTATTTTGAAGGCCCGAGGAACCTATCACGCAGTTCGGTTATTATGGTTTTCGCCGGCTGGTGGGAACAATCATGCGTATCTTGGTGTCGGTGTTAGTCATGTCTGCGGTGGCAGTGCCATGCGCCGCGCAAACCATCCTCAAATCCGAACCCCTGGTGCTCGCGCCCTATGAGATCGCCTTCGTGCAGGATACGTCCTGCGGCGCGGGCAGGGTGCTCAAGGTGACCGGTGCGATCCGGGGATTGAACCGGAAACGGGTGTGCGTGGCGCTCGCGGCCGAACAGGCCTCGCTCGCCACGGCAACGCCCTAGGGCGTTGGATCTAGTGGTCCGATTCCAACATTCGCATGCCATCGCAGCGAGCACCTTTGCGAATGTTGGAATCAAAGGACCACTAGAAGATATTGATTCTAGTGGAGCTTTGGATTTGACGTTCGCTGACGAGTTTTCGACCGCAGGATAGCGAACGTCAAATCCGCTCCACTAGCCGCAAAAATCCCGCCGCGCAGACCGTTCGCGGCGGGTTGTGGTTGCTCCGTCAAAACTCTCACACAACGAATTGCGGGTCGCCCTTGAGCTGCCGCTCGGCTTCCGCCTTGTTGCGCTGGGGATCCTCGTCCGGCTCCGGCCGGCAGGCCCTGATCTCATAGTCGTTGTCGAGCACCGGCCGCGGATGCGCCTTTTCCTCCTCGGAGGTAGCGTCGACCACGAGCCCGCTCTGCTGGGCGAACTTCCAGACATCGGCTTCGGTCGGATAGGTCTTGCTCAGCTTGGCGTCGTTGCAGAACAGCGCGTAGGGCATTCGCGGCTCCCGGGGAAAAGGGCCTAACGCGCAAAGACTGCCCCGGTTTCGGCTGGAAACGCGGCTGTGAATGGGTTGGAATCGGTCCGATCCGGACCTATCTGCGGGAAGCTCCCGAGTCTTTAACGGGATATGAATCCGGCAAAAAAGAATCCCCGGGACTCCCGGCCTAGAATCGCCGGATGCTTTTCCCATGGCATCGATGCTCCACATCGCAAGCGAACGCGTCCACCTGACGCTGACGGTCGCGCTCTTGGCGGCCTGCCTCGCCAATGTGGTGCTGGTCTGCGCCTGGCTCTGACGCTCATTGGTTGACGCCGCGCCCGTTCCCTTGATCATGGCTTCCAACACGCGCTGTGGCGGCGAGAAGATTTGGGGAGCACTCGCCAGTGATCGAAACCCTGAAGGAGCGCGTCAACGCCGACGATGGCCTGGTGCGGCGCGGGCGGTACCTGACCACGACATTCCTGCTCGAAGCCGGTGACACCGCCTGGCTGATTTCAATTGCCGAAGGCCGTGTCGTCTCTGTCGCGCGCGGTCCCTTTGTGATGCCGTCCTGGTCCTTTGCGCTGCGCGCGCCCGCCGCGGAATGGGAGAAGTTCTTCTCAGGGAGGCCGCCGCCCGGCTCGAACGACCTGATGGCGATGGTGCGGCGACGCGTGCTGAAGACCGAAGGCGACCTGCAGGTCTTCATGGCGCATCTGCGCTACTTCAAGGAAGCGCTGGCCAAACTACGCGGCATCGGAGTTGCGGCATGAGCGCGCGCTTCGAAGAGATCGTCGGCCGCTACATGCATCTCGACCTGTTCGGACGGCCGCACCGGCTTTATGTCGAGGAGGCCGGCCAGGGCACGCCGCTGCTTTGCCTGCACACCGCCGGCAGCGACGGCCGGCAATATCGCGCGCTGATGAACGATGTGCGCATCACGGCGCGCCACCGCGTCATCGCCTTCGACATGCCCTGGCACGGCAAATCCTCGCCGCCTGCCGGCTGGCACAATGAGGAGTACCAGCTCACCTCGGCGCAATACACGGCCATGGTGCTGGAGGTGATGAGCGCGCTCGATCTCGACAAGCCGATCATGATCGGCTGCTCGATCGGCGGACGCATCGCGCTGTATCTGGCGCTCGAACATCCCGAACGCTTCCGCGCCATCATCGGGCTGCAGTCCGGCGCGCATATCGATCCCTATTACGACCTGAATTTCCTGCACCGGCCGGACGTCCATGGCGGCGAGGTCTGCGCCGCCATCGTCTCAGGCCTGGTCGGGCCGGACGCGCCGGACGAACATCGCTGGGAGACGCTGTGGCATTACATGCAGGGCGGTCCCGGCGTGTTCAAGGGCGATCTCTATTTCTACAAGATCGACGGCGACATCCGCGGCCGCGTGGCTGAGATCGACACCAAGCGCTGTCCGCTGTTTCTCTTGACCGGCGAGTACGACTATTCCTGCACGCCGGAGGAGACGCTCAGCGTCGCGCGCAGCATTGACGGCTGCGAGGCCACCATCATGAAAGGGCTCGGGCACTTTCCGATGAGCGAGAACCCGGAGGAGTTTCTGAAATATCTGCTGCCGGTGCTGGAGAAGATCGGCGGGTAATTATTTCCCGACGCGCGGCGGCGGCAGGTCCTTCATCGACGCCTTCAATCTCGCGATCGTCGCGCTGAAATATTCCTCGCGCTCCTTGTTGAAGCGCTGCTGATGGGCGCGGAAGCTCGCGACGCGGTCGCGGATTTCCTTCTGGATGTCGGTGAGCGCGACCTGGCGCGGCTGGGAGACCGTTACCGGAGGCGGCTCGGCGGCGTCGACGATCTCGAGCGCGGTGGCCAACTCCGCCCTGACGTCGACCTCGACAGGCGGTAGCACGGACTTCAATTCCGGCCGCAGCTCTTCGCGCCGGCCGGTGACCGACTGCACGAACGCCATCGTTTGCGCGATCAGCGAATCGCGGTCTTTCATCCAACTCATGACGCCACCTTACCCCGCCGGATACGCTCCGGCAGGAGCAACGCATAATCAAGAGCGAGATCATCGGCTTCGGGGGACAAGCGTCAGTTTTGGTTAAGCCGTGATATAACTGTCACATTTTCGCCCGGTATAAGGCAGAGCGGCGGTAGCGCCATAGGGATGCGGGGCGCTTGTCGCGCGACGGGGACTATTGGTGGTCGCGCGGCTTGGTGTTGGGCACGAAGGGTACGCCCACGACGCGAACCGGTGTCTGATCGACCTGATCGGAGAGAGCGGCCTGCCTGCTCGCGGTTTGCACGGTCGAAGACGTCGACTCAAAGGCGGCGGCGATCAGTGCGAGCATGGCACACACCAATGCCACCGACGCAAGCAACACCATGTTGCGGTCTTCTTCGCGGACTCTCATGGCCTGAGAACCCGCAAGTGTCGGAATTGGTTCCCTTCCGGGAAGGGCGAACGGATCGGGAGGATCAGGCCGGCGTCAGCACGGCCAGCTCTTTGCGGCACTGAGCGGCGAACGTCATCAGGCGCTGGACCGTCATCTCGTCCATGATGCTCCTGGTCAATCGCTCACAGCGGGCGATCTGCTCTTTCAGGTACTCGACGCGGCTCATGTGACACCCTCCGCAGAAACAAGTTGAAGCGAATTGCTTCGTTCCTGATCCTATGAGCCTGTGGTCAAGAGCGGGTTAAATGGTGCCGACGGAGAGGATTGAACTCCCGACCAACGGTTTACAAAACCGCTGCTCTACCGCTGAGCTACGTCGGCGCTGAAAGCCTCTTTACTGGCGAATACCTTCATAATCAACGAACGGGCGCAGCAAAAAAGAAGGCGGCCGATCCGGCCGCCGACTTGAAATCACCGCAGGTAACGCCCCTCTAGCGATAGGCTGCCCGGCTGTGGCGCCAGTCCCGGTGCCAATGTCCGCGATAGGGCGCGCCGTAGGCGAGATGCCGCTGGTAGCTGCCGGTGTAGGGATTGCCCGGTCCCTTGTTCTGGCAATTGGCATTCGGATAGAACTGCGCGCAATAGCCGGGATTGTAGATCACCTCTTGCGCCATCGCCGGGCCCGCCAGGACAGCGGCGGAAATCGCCGCGGCCGCACCCAGCATCGTGAATCTGGTCATGTCTCTCTCCTCGCTTGATTGATATTCAAGCGCCATGCGCGGGAGTCGTTCCTGAAATCCCGCTCTGCGCTTTCAATCCGCTGTGAAGTTCCGGCGGGAGCGGCTACTCTCGGCTCAAGAAAAGCAGGGGATGCATGTTCGCAATCTTGAGTCTTGGCTTTCTGCTGGGCATGCAGCATGCGCTGGAGGCCGATCACATCGCCGCCGTCTCCTCGATCGCCGCGCGGCGAAGCGACGTCGGCGATATCGTCAAGCACGGGCTGACATGGGGACTCGGGCATACGCTGACGCTGTTTGCTTTCGCGGGCGCTGCGATCCTGCTTGGCCACGCCATCCCGGAGAAGCTCGCCGAGCCGCTGGAGACCGCGGTCGGTTTCATGCTGGTGGGGCTCGGCGCGCACCTGCTGTGGCGGCTGTGGCGCGACCGCGTGCATGTTCATGCGCACCGTCACGACGACGGCATCGTCCACCTTCACGCCCACAGCCATGCCGGTGAGCGCGTGCCGCACGCCCGCGCGACGCACGCCCATACGCACGGCTTTCGCTGGCGCACGCTGCTGGTCGGTCTGATGCACGGCATGGCAGGATCGGCGGCGCTGCTGGTGCTCACCGTGTCGCAGGCGCCGAGCGCGGCGGCCGGTCTTGGTTACATCGCGCTGTTCGGTGTCGGCTCGATGATCGGCATGGGGCTGCTCTCAACCGTGATCGCGGTGCCGATCGCGATCTCGGCGCGCTTCCTTACACTCGCCAACCGCACGCTGCAGTGCGCAGTCGGTCTCGTTACTATCGCGATCGGGCTGAACACCATCGTGGCGACGACACTCTCCTGAACGCGTTTACTCCCGTTAATATTTTGCTCCGCATTAAGACAGGTAAATGCCGCGCGCGTTAGGCTTACTGGCAGTTTCGCACCGTACCTTAACCCTTATTATCAAGCCTTCGGTTACATTGTTGGGCAGCACGTAACCGGATAATCGCATGCGCCTGCGACTGCTATTGGCACTGATGATCGGGACGACGCCCGCGGCTTTCGCCAGCGACGGCTTCGACATCGTCGTGCCCAGCCGTCCCGGCGTGCCCATCATCGTCAACGGCATCGACGTGTCCTACGCGGTGCTCGAAGGCAGCTTCGGCCTCGGCAAGGGCGTCAACAACCAGCCGACCATCTATGGCGGCCGGGTTGCCGAGCCGGAGCCGCCGGTCGGCCATTACTATCCGAGCCTCGGCACGCGTCCCGGCTATGGCCGGCTCGAGATCGAGCCGCCGGCCAATCGCAGGCTGCCGCAGCCTGCCGAGAGCTATCACGAAACCTGGGGCGCGCAGTCGATGCCGCTCCCGGCGCAATCGAACCCGCCGCAGGATATCCCGCTTTATCCGCCGCCCGTGATCCTGGCGCCGCGTGGCGACGATCACGCGCGGCACGATTTCTCAGGTCCACCGCACGTTCATCGCAAGCTTGAGAAACTACCGAACTAAGAAACCACCGAACTAAAAAGCAGATCCAACAGGAGAGAGTAATGCGTCAGATGATCAAGGGATTGCTCGCGGCGTTGGCCGTGACGACCGCGGGTGTCGCGCCCGCGGCAGCGTGCGGCTACGGCGGCGGCTGGGGCAGCGGTTGCTGCAACACCGGCTATGTCAGCCCGTGCGCACAGACTTACGCGCCGACCTACAGCTACAGCTACAACCCGTGCGGCACTTGCAACACCGGTTGGGCCTATGAGCGGCTCGCCGAGCCGGAGACCCAGTATTACTACGTCAACCAGGGCCCGACCTATTCCGGCCCCGGCGCGTTCGCTCCGCAGGGCGCCTATGAGGAAGAAGCGCTGCCGGCCTACGGCTACGGCCATCACTACGGCTACCGCCACCATGGTTATGGCTACGGCTACGGTCACCGCAACTATGGTTACGGCTATGGCTGGCACCACCGCCCGTATCATCATCACTGGCAGCAATACGGCTACGCGTCGCATCACTACGGCTATCATCGCTGGGGCGGCGAAGGCGGCTACTACGGCCACCCGCTGGTTCGCCGCTACTACTGATCGCTCGATCGGTTCAAATAAAAAACGCCCGCTCTTCCGAGCGGGCGTTTTACTTTCATACCATCAGCCCGAGCTTGCTCGCCCCGATATAGAGCGCGAGCACCGCGGCGTTGGAGACGTTGAGGCTCTTGATCTCGCCGGGCATGTCGAGCCGTGCCACGGCCGTGCAGGTTTCCCGCGTCAGTTGCCGCAACCCCTTGCCTTCGGCGCCGAGCACCAGCGCCAGCGGCTGGCGCAGCTCGAGCGCCGACAGGTTCTCGCTGCCTTCGCTGTCGAGCCCGACGGTCATGAAGCCGCGCTCGTTGAGCTCTGTCAGCGCGCGCGCCAGATTCTGCACCGTCACCAAAGGCACCAGCTCGAGCGCGCCGGAGGCCGATTTCGCCAGTACGCCGGTCGCCTCCGGCGAGTGCCGTGCTGTGGTGACGATCGCCTTCACGGAGAAGGCGGCGGCCGAGCGCAGGATCGCGCCGACATTATGCGGATCGGTGATCTGGTCGAGCACCAGCACCATGCCTTCGAGCGCGAGCGTCTCGATGTCGGGCGAGGGCAGGGCATCGGCTTCCGCGAGCAGGCCTTGATGCACCGCATCGGGTCCGAGCCTCGCGTCGATCTGGCTCGGGCGCACCATCTCCGGCGTCACGCGCGTGTCGATGTTCTCCTCGGCGATGCGCCGTGCGGCGTTTTCGGTGACGTAAAGTTTTCGGATGTGGCGCTGCCGGTTCTGCAGCGCCATGGTCACGGTGTGCCAGCCATAGAGGATGACCGGACCGTCGCCGGCCGCCTCGCGATCGCGCCAGGCAGGCCGCCGCGCGCCCGGCCGGGGCTTGCCGAAGGACTTGCCGCCGCGCCGAAACGGGGGCTTCGAGATGCGTTCGCTCATGGGAGGCTTGTCTCATGGGTTCCGGATAATGGCAATTTCGGAAGGATCCAGACGCGAAATAGCCGTTTCCATTGGTTGACTTTGCCCCGCCGCTACCCCCATAAACGCGCCGGCCGCGACACCCAGTGCTCGCGGTTTTTACGTCTCAATGGCTTGTCCATTGCCTGTCGCACGGCTTAAGGGTTCGAATGCCGTCGAGCGGGGGAGTGTCCCGAGTGGCAAAGGGAGCTGACTGTAAATCAGCCGCCTCATGGCTTCGCAGGTTCGAGTCCTGCCTCCCCCACCAGTCTGCTTCGCGCCAAGGCGCTTCGCAGGATTGACGCCGCCTGACCGCAGCGAAAGCGAAGACGGACAGCCACCATGACCCCCGCTCCCTCCGACTTCGAAATGCGGCGGCTGGAGTCGCTCTCCAACACCATCTTCGGCGTGGCGATGACGCTGCTGGCCTACGACCTGCCGAGGGCCGTGCAGTTCGATCATTTGCCGGACTGGCGCGATCTCTACCATGCCTTCGGCGGCAGGCTGCTCGGGATGGTGTTGAGCTTCATCATTGCCGGCATTTTCTGGATCAGCCACCACCGGCGGCTGACGCGCCAGCCGATGGGCCGCCGCAGCATCGTGATGCTCAATCTCCTGTTCCTGCTGTCGATCATCCTGCTGCCGGTGACCAACGGGCTCTACGGCAATTACAGCTTCAGTAGCGCGGTCGCCGTGCTCTATGGCCTGCACCTGACCGTGATCGCAGGCCTCAACGCGCTGCTTTGGCGGCTGGCGTTGGGACCCGGTTATCATCCCGAGTTGCTCGCCGCGTCGTTTCCCCTGCTGGTGTTCGTCCCGGGCATGGTGGTCGCGGCCTGTGAGCCGCGCTACGCGATCTATTTTTGGGGAGTCGCGTTTTTCGCGCTGTTGGTGCGCCGGCTCTCGAGCCGGAGCGACGCGGCATAGGCGCAACGATCTGCATGGCTACGCCTCCGGCAAGGCCGCGCCCGGGATATACCGCCTGACCGGCCTGATCTCGTACACCGCGCCCGGATTGACGCGCTGCAGCTCGCGTGCGGCATCGACCGCCGCATCGTCATCGGCGCAGTCCAGCATGTAGAAGCCGAGCAGCTGCTCCTTGGTCTCGGCAAACGGGCCATCGACGACGGCGCCATTGCGCAAGGTGCGGGCGCGGCGTGTCTCGCCGAGCCGCGCCGTGGGCCCGAGGTCGTTGTTCTTGTTTATCCGTTCATGCGCCTTCAGCAGCTTGCCCATGAGAGTTGCGTCCTGCTCCGATGTCCAGGACATGACGTCGGCTTCCAAATGATAGGCCAGTAGGGCGTAGAGCATCGCGATTCCTCATTTATCTTGCATGCCAGACCGAAGGACGTATCGGCTTGGCCGATTCCGACATGCTTCGGATGTCCTTACGGCTTCCTGGTGGTGTGATCCACGAAACACTCCTGAAACACGATAGGGGGCTGCCCGCTTGAACGCGGGGAACTTCGGCTGCGACTGATGGCGAGAACGCAAGCAATCTGCGCAAGCTTTGAGCGGAGAACGTCATGTCAGGCCAGCACGTCCGAATCATCTGCGACTGCGCCAGGGCGCTGCCGTCGGCGGCAGATGACCGGCACGACGAGAGCGGCCATCACCGTTATTACGGCAGCTCCGCCACCAATGGCGGCGAGCGGATCGCCGAGACCCGCTGCGGTGCGCGTCCGCGCGCCAATGTCTGCGGCTTTTGACCGGCCTGTCATGGAAGCGTGAGAATGGTCATGACCGCCGGCTGGCTATTGATCTTCTTCCTGCCCTTCCTGCTGTCGCTGTTGGGCAAGGCGCCGATGCCGCGTGTGCTGTGCTTTGTCTCCAGCGCGTTGGCGATGCTCCTGAGCGTGCAGCCCGGCGCCGCCGTTTTCCCATGGGGAGTAGGCATGGTGATCGCGGTGGTCTCGGCGCGCGAGCGCATCCGCGCGATCTACGGACGTTAAAAAACGCGGCGGGATTGCTCCCGCCGCGCTCCAACTTTTGCAACTCGCTGGTCCAGGGCTGAGACCGCCCCGATGCCGAGCTCAACTCACGTGCTCAGCGGGCGATCCCAGCGAGGTGACAGCGCTTGAAACAAGACACTGGATCACCTCCTTTCGTTAAGTTGTGGGAGTCGCAATATAGCGGGCGAAATCCCGCGCGTTAAGGGCTTGACCTGCTGAATCCGGGTGGCGGAACAAGGCGATTTGCGCCGCAGGCGAGGGCGGTTGAGACGGGGACGGCGGCGGTTGAGACCGCCGCAGCGGCGTGTTAGTTCAGGATGCGATGCGGGTGTAGCTCAATGGTAGAGCAGCAGCCTTCCAAGCTGAATACGAGGGTTCGATTCCCTTCACCCGCTCCAGCTTCCCTTCATTCGCACGAACCGGTGAACGTCGGCGTTTCGCTGATCGCGAACGATTTGTGCGCGGCGCGTCCTCCAGATGGAAGTCTTGAGTTGAACGCCATAGGGTTGCGTGCCATCATCAGATTGCAATTTATATAAGCGCAACTTTATTTCTCGATTCATTTGGCCTGCGGATGGTCGCCGCAGGCACCCAGCAGGGAGATCAAAATGGCACGGAGTCCACGCAATTCCGCCAATACAGTTCTTACGAAAGATGCTCTCGCCGCCCATCACCAGCAAATGCCGAAATCCCGACACGGGCATTCCTTTGCGCCGGAAAAGAATCCACCGGCCTTTCACACGGTCAACGACACGGATCAACATCAACCGTGGAGGGATTTGCCCCCTGCGTCCGGACTGCCGCCGTTCCGCATGGACTTGAAGGCCATTCTCGATGCGACGAGCTACCAGCAGATTGTCGCCAAGAAGCAACTTGTGTTTCATTCCGTCGGCGACACCGGTGGGGTGACCACGCCGACCTATATCGACGGCGTGTCGCATTTTATGGAGTGCGACATGAACTACGTCGACCCGCCAAATCGGCCCTCGTTCTTCTATCATCTCGGCGATGTCGTCTATTACGCCGGCGAAGGCGCCAATTACTGGCCCGAATTCTACGAACCGTATCTGAACTACAACGCGCCCATCGTCGCCATTCCGGGTAACCACGACGGCGATGTGAATCCCACGACCGGAGAAACCAGTCTCCAGGCATTCGTGCGGAATTTTTGCTCCCAGTCCGCTGTGTTGAGTCCCGACAACACGGAAGCGCCGCGGCGGACGATGACGCAGCCGAACGTATTCTGGACGCTCAATACACCGCTCGTCACGATCATCGGCATGTACAGCAATTGCCCGGAAGGCGGGCAGGTGAGTGACACGCAACGGCATTGGTTCATCTCAGAACTTCAGGCGGCGTCCAAATCCCTGCCGATCATCCTGGCTATCCACCATCCCATCTACTCCGCCTACGGACCGCATCCCGGCAGCACGCGTCTGAAGGATCTGCTGGATGAGTGTTGCGCGGAAGCCAAGCGTGCGCCCGAAGCGGTGCTGACAGGGCACGTGCACAATTATCAGCGATTTTCGGCGCCGCTTCTCGACAAGAAGGACGTTCCTTTCATCGTGGCCGGTGCGGGCGGCTACAAGAAGAAGTTGCACATCCTGGGCCGCGATTTCCACGCGGCGCTGGACGCCAAGAAGATTCCCATTCAGATCCAGGGCGAGCCCGAATTGCTCCAGAACTTCAATGATTGGCAGCACGGCTATCTGCGGGTGGCGGTGACGCCAAAGAAGATCAAGCTCGATTACATTGCTGTCCCCGATCCGGCGACGAACCCGAAGGACCAGGTCCTTGAGCCATACGACAGCGTGGAAGTAGACCTGTAGTGGTCGGAAGTTGAGATGTTGTCGGTGACAGGCCGGCCGGGCTCCCTGGGGCCGGCCGGCCGGAGTCATCATCGGTGGGCGCGAGGCTTCCGCACGGCTGTCGCTGCGAAATACGGATTTGCGATGCACTGTGCCGCGCGGCCCGACGCTGACGCCCGGCATTGGTCCATCGACGCATAGCTGCAATCGATCGCGTTTCCGGTGATGCCATAGGTCTGGATGCAGACGGGAAAAGCGGTGCCGTAGGTCTGCGCCTGCACCGGCGCGCCTGACATCGCCGCGATCGACAGGATCGTCCAGGCGAGCAGGCGCATCAGAAACTCCTTCGAATATTCGCCGGACGCACGCGCGCTCACTCCGGTGTCAGTAGGCGCGATATCTGCGCCGCGAACCCGCCTGTCCGTAATACGGGTTGGCGATGCATTGTGCCGCGCGGCCCGAAGCCGACACCTGGCACGCACCCATTGACGGATACCTGCACTGAATTGCGTTTCCGCTGATGCCATAGGTCTGCAGGCAGACGGGATAGTGTGGATCGTAGGTCTGGGCCTCGGCGGGCGCGCCGAGGCCCGCCATGATCAACACCGCGATCGACGGGATCATCCAGGCCGGTCTGCGCATCGAAGCCTCCTTCGTGAAGGGAGATCAAACCATGTTCGCGACACCCAGCGCCGGCTTGATCTGGGTCAAGCAATGGCAGGCACCTGCAGATCGCCGCTGGCAAATTGCGTGAGGTCGCTTGCCAGTGTATCAAATCGGGCAATGTCAGATCATGGGAATTAGCAATGGCCGAAGCGGACCTCGATACTCTCATTCGGTCGATTGCCAAAAAGCAGATCAAGATGCTGACCTCGGCGGCCAAAGCGCGGCAGCGCCGGCTGATGGGCATGGCCGCCAAGGCCGCCGATAAGGACGCCAAAGCGCGCTACAAACATCTCGCCAGGAGCACACTGGAACACGCAAACGCCGCCGCGCGACGGCTGCAGATGTCAGCGGAGAATACGGCGGACGCCTACAAGCGCGCCATGGTAAAGGCGGCGGAAGAGGCGCAGGCCATCAAGCCCGCGAAGAAGGCTGCCGCGAAGAAAGCGGCGAAGAAGAAAGACTGACCGCCACCTCACGCGACCAGGACTCACATGTCCGCTTCCGTCGATCCGATCACCCGCTCCGTCGTTCAGCATCGGCTGAGCTCGATCGTGGCCGAGATGGGCGAGGCCATGCTGCGCACGTCCTATTCGCAAATCCTCAATTCGAGTCGCGATTTTTCGCTGGCGATCTGCGACGTGCAGAGCCGGTTGATCGCGCAGGCCGACCACATCCCGGTCCATGTCGGCGCGCTGCCCTGGGCGACCCGCGCGGTCGAGGCGCGCTTTTCCGACGTCGCGCCCGGCGACGTCATCCTGATGAACGATCCCTATCACGGCGGCAGCCATCTGCCTGACGTGACCGCTTTCGTGCCAGTGTTCGCCGGCGGCCGCCGGCTGCTGTGGACCGTGGTACGGGCGCACCAGAGCGACATCGGCGGCGCGACCCATGGCGCCTACAATCCCGATGCCACCGAGATCTGGCAGGAGGGCCTGCGCATTCCGCCGATCAAACTCTACGAGGCCGGCCGGCTGCGTGACGACATTCTCGACATGATCGCGCTCAACGTGCGCAATCCCCACGATTTCCGCGGCGATCTCTCGGCGATGATCGGCGCGGCGCATCTTGGCGAGCGCCGCCTGCAAAAACTGTTTGCCGAGCTTGGCGCTGCAACCGTCGAGGCCGCGATCGAGGCGGTGCTCGATGCCGCCGAAGCGCAGGCGCGCGCCGTGGTCGCAACCTGGAAGGACGGCACGTTCCATGGCGAAGCCTTCCTCGACGATGACGGCCGCGGCAACAACGACATCAGGATCGCAGCAAAAGTCACCAAGCGCGGCAGCGACATCGAGGTCGATCTCACCGGGAGCGATCCCCAAGTGACGAGCTTCATGAACTCCTCGCATGCCAACATGCATGCGGCGGTCACCATGGCGCTGGCCTATCTGATCGATCCGGATACGCCGAAGAATTCCGGCGTGCTGCGTCTGCTGAAGGTGGTGGCGAAGCAGGGCACCATCGTCTGGGCCGATCCCGGCAAGCCGGTGACGATGTGCACAAGTCATCCCTCCGACGAGATCGTCGAGGCGATCGTCAAGGCGCTTGCTGGCTCGTGTCCCGATCGCGTCATGGCCGGCTGGGGCCGGCGCTTCCGCATCGCCATCCAGGGTGAGAACCCGGCGACGGGGCGCGGCTTCATCTGGCACATGTTTCACGCGCGGCCGGGCGGCGGCGCCTCGATTGGCGGCGACGGCTGGTCGTCGATCGGCGAGTGGCACACCGTCGGCGGCCTGAAATTCGGCAGCATCGAGGTCGCGGAAGCGCGCTTTCCCCTGCATTTCCGCCACCACGAGTACCTCGCCGATTCCGGCGGCGACGGCCAGCATCGCGGCGGTCTCGGTGTTGCGCTCGATCTCGTTGTCGAGACCGAGAAGCTCGCGCTCGGCAACACCGCGGGCGACGGCATCCGCTACGGCGCCTGCGGCATGCTCGGCGGCAAGGACGGCGCGCCGCATCGCTATCGGTTGCTGAGCGAGGGTCGGCCGCCGCGGATGTTGCACACCAAGGAGACCGGCATCGAGATCAGGCCGGGCGATTGCCTCGAGGTGCGCTCGGGCGGCGGCGGTGGCTGGGGACCGCCTGCGAAGCGCGCGCAAGCTTCACGCGCGCATGACCATTTGCAAGGTCTGGTCAGCGATCCCCAGGTGAAGGCCTGATGTGGACCATCGGAATCGACGTTGGCGGCACCTTCACTGACCTCGTCGCGATCGACGGTGGGGGACGCACGGTGTTCGCAAAGGCGTTGTCGACGCCCCAGGATCAGTCGATCGGCGTGATGGCCGGGCTGGACGAACTGGCGCGGCGGCTCGATCTCTCATGCGCGCAGATGCTGGCGCAGACGCAGCGGCTGGTGCATGGCACCACGGTTGCGACCAACGCGCTGCTGGAGCGCAAGGGCGCGAAAGTCGCGCTGCTCACGACATCAGGCCATCGCGACGTGCTGGAGATGCGCGAGGGGCTGAAAGGCAACCGCTACGACCTGCGCACGCCACCGCCGGAGCCGCTGGTGCCGCGCGAGCTGCGCTTCGGCGTGCGCGAGCGGCTGCGGCCCAATGGCGAGGTGGCAACATTGCTCGATCAGGACTCGCTTGGCGAAGCCATCGCCGCGATCAAGGCATCCGGCGCGACCTCGGTCGCGATCTGCTTCCTGCATTCCTATCGCAATGGCGCTCACGAGATCGCCGCCAGCGAACGCCTCATGCGCGAACTGCCCGATGTCAACATCTCGCGTTCCGTCGATGTGCTGCCGCAGATCAAGGAATATGAGCGCGTCTCGACCACGGTGGTGAATGCCTATGTCGAGCCGGTGGTGCGGCGTTATCTGACGCGGCTGGAGCAGCGCCTTGGCGAGGCCGGTTTTGAGGGTTCGCTCTTTATCATCCTTTCCCACGGCGGCATGGCGCCGGTGAAAGAGGCGGCGCGGCTTGCGGCCGCAACCGTGCTATCCGGGCCGGCCGGCGGCATGTCCGGCTGTCGCCGTTGCGCGGCGATGTTGAACATTCCCGATCTTGTCGCTTTCGACATGGGCGGCACCTCGACCGACATTTCGCTGATCGCCGATGGCGGCGTCACGCTGTCGGCCGATGGCGGGCTCGCAGGCCAGCGCATTGCGCTGCGCAGCCTCGACATCGCGAGCCTCGCGGCGGGCGGCGGCTCGATCGCCTCGGTCGATTCAGGCGGCATCTTCCATGTCGGCCCGGAGAGTGCGGGCGCGGTGCCGGGTCCGGCTTGCTACGGCCAGGGTGGAACGGAGGCCACCGTCACCGACGCCAATGTCGTGCTCGGCTATCTCGACGCCGGCGCCTTCATGGGCGGCAAGCGTCCGCTCGATGTGCAGGCCGCGGAAGCCGCGATCGACTGGCTTGCTGCGACGCTGAAGATCACGCGCATCGAGGCCGCCGCTGGCATCTTCCGCCTGGTCAATCTCAGGATGGCCGACGGCATCCGCCTGATGACGGTGCGGCGTGGCGTCGATCCACGCCGCTTTGCGCTGTTGAGTTTCGGCGGCGCCGCGGGCCTGCATGCCGCCGAGCTCGCGCGCGAGCTCGAGCTCGAACGCATCATCGTGCCGACCACGGCCTCGGTGCTGTCGGCCTGGGGCATGCTGACAAGCGATCTCCGCTATGAGGTGAGCCGCACCCATTTCGAGACCGGCGCGCGCTCGAGCGCAGCGGAAGTGCGCGGCATCTTTGCCGATCTGGAACAGCAGGCGGTCGAGCGAATGCAGAGCTGGTTCGGCGGGCCGATAAAGGTCGAGCGCTCCGCCGAAATGCGCTATGGCGAGCAGATCTTCGAGATCGACGTGCCGCTCGACGGCATCGATCTCGACTCGCCGTCGCTCATCGCGGAAATCGAGGATCGTTTTCATCGCCGTCATGAAGAGCTTTACACCTACGCCGCGCGTGATCAGGAGGTCGTGTTCGTCAATGCCCGCGTCGCCGCTATCGGTGCAGTGAGCCCGCCTGAAGCAAGCGAGGCGACTGTCACGTCCGCCGCGTCTTGCGCGCCGCGCTCGCGCCGCAAGGCGTTTTTCGGCGAATGGCGCGAGGTGCCGGTCTACGCGCTCGACGATCTCCTGCCGGGACAGGCGCTCGAAGGCCCGGCCATCGTCGAGGCCGAAACCACGACCGTTATCATCAACACCGGCGACCGCCTGACCGTGAATGCGCTCGGCTGGCTGGATATCCGCGTAGGCAAGGCGAGCGTTGCGGCCGGAGTCACGTAGCCCCGCGTGAGCCAAAATTTCGCGCCAAGCGCGCCCGATGATGAATTCCGCGACACGCCGGGACTCGAAATCGCTTCGCTCATCCCGGCTACGCGAGCCTCAAGCGTATCCTATGCCCAATCCTTTGGCGGTAGGATCAAGCAGCCGCTTCACGAGCATCGCGGAGCAAGCGTCAAGAAGTCTTCGTGCCGCCGGTTCGTCCTGATCCCAGAGCTTCTTGAACGCTCGCAAGCAGGCCGCATGAGGGATGATCGGGTTGGCGATCTGTGCGGTATATGTATGATCTGAGGCCTTTGCGACACCGTCGGCGACGGCGGTCAGGGCTCTTCCGAAGCGCTCGATGGTTTCGGCGCGCTGGACGTGGAGTTGATCGCGCGTGTTGAGGCCAAAAAGATCGATGATCACCATCGCTCTCGCATGGCGCACGCCGTGCGACGTGACAGGGCGAGCCACGGTCCCCGTAAAGGTAATCAGCGTTTCAGGATCATCGTCGCCCGTTCCAATCGGATAAATCAGGTAAGGTTTCTCGGCGGCGAGTTTTTGCGGATCGGTTGGATCCTCACATCGCTGACCCATGATGGGAAAGTAGTTGCCCTTGTATTCGGAGTTGCAAATTTTGCAGGCAGCCAGGTAGTTGGCTACGTCGCAGGCCAGCCAATAATAGCCGTTGGTGGACGCAGGTCCGGTATTGGCGGGATAGGATTTCGGTGCAGACGGCCCTTCCCAGCCGATAACGGCGCCTTTCGGTCGGAAGTGTTCAAGATCCATCTCAATCCGGCTCTCTTCCGGACCGGTAAACGTACGTTCGCAAAAGGCGCATTTGTTGTACTGCACGAGCATAAAGGCCGGTTTGGCTTTCGACCATATCGGACTGCTGTCTTCAAACCGGCCGAGGGCTTTGTAGTTGTTGGTTCGTGTTTCCGCTTTCGTGAACCACGTCCTATCTTCCCTTTCAATGTAGGCACGTAGCTGAATCCGGTCGAGCGCGTAACGTATCATCGGACTAGCGCCGCTTTTGCTCGCCCGAGCGGAGCTTGTCCAAGGGTTCAGCAAGCTGTCGCAGGAAAGCTTCGGCTGCATCGACGTCGCCATCGGGTTTCGTCGCAACCTTGGCCGCCAAAGCATCGGTTGCGGCGCGCGATTCGGGCGGACGGAGACTGTCGAGACCAAAATAGGGGCTCATCAGCACCGCCTCGATGCTGCGGCCGTACAGTGTCTCCGTCATGCGATCGAGGGTCGGCAAGCCGTTCGCGTCGCTGCCGGTAACAATGACGTTCTTTGATTGCACCGATGACGCTATCAGGGGACTATGCGAGGTGAACACAAACTGCAGCAGCGGAAATGCACGCGACAGACGCGTGACAACGTCGCGCTGCCACGAAGGATGCAGATGGAGGTCTATCTCGTCGATGAGTACGATACCTCTCAGGTCCGCCAACTTTCGACCTTCGCAAACCGAAGTCATATGGCCAATCAGGTCGCTCAGCCACCCAATGAACGCCTTATAACCGTCTGACAGCGCCGGGAACGGCATAGGCACGCCATTGAAGGTGAATACGTAGTCGTCGCCCTCCATGTCGCCCCGAAAAGCGACATTCGTGGGCAAGGCTTTGGCAAGGAGATCCATCACCTCGACTTTGCGATCTTCCTCCAATCGCGGAAACCAGGACTGCAGGGGACGTAAGGCGACATGATCTTCAAACAAACTGGCGACGCGCTGATAGCGCCGTGCACGACGCTTGTCCTCACTCGATGGACTGAAATCGGCAACCTCCACACGGCGCGTCGCGCCGTAGCCGACGACAAAGAAAGCAGGCGAATAATCATCATAAATCAACTCCGAGATCGGATTCTCCGGCGTTGATTCCAGTGTCAGCTGATCGATCTGTCTGCGAGGGTTGGCCTTGAGTTGCGCGAGGAATTCCTGCGGCTTGCGAGCCGCTTGCGCGGTCGGCGACCCCGCATAGGGTCGCTCCTCGTCATCAAGAATGCCGAGCAACTTGACCAGGCTGTTGGCGGCGACGCCGCCCTCGGCGTCTCGGCGAACCAGGCGATACGCCGTGAAGCCGCCGTTGATCAGGGCCGGCGCGAGAGCCGCAATGGCGATGGCCCGAAGCACCGAGGATTTTCCGCCGCCATTGTCGCCCAAAATCAGATTGACGTTCGGATGCTCGAGCACCCCGTCGGTTACCTCGCCGGGATAGCGGAACTCCACTTCGGCCTTCCCGAAGCATTTGAAGGCGTAAATTGCGATGGATTTTGCATACACGGCGATGGCCTCCGACAGCTCCCACCTCGTGGTGAGTTGCCTTTGCGAGTCAGGCTACCGTTAACCTCTCACGACAACCGTGCCGGCACGCCTATCAACGTCGCCTAATCTACCTTGCTCCGGCACCAAAGGCTATGCCCTCACGTGAAGGTCATATAGGAACGTCGAACGTCGCTTGAAAGTCAGAGACCAACCCATGCACCTCGTCCACGACCCTTCTGCGCCAGCAGCGCCGCAGATCAGCTTCGACCAGTTCCTCGCCGTCGATATCCGCGTCGGCACAGTCATCGCGGTCGAGCCATTTCCCGAGGCCCGCAAGCCCGCGCTGAAGCTGACGGTCGATTTCGGCGCCGGCATCGGCAGCAGGCGCTCGAGCGCGCAGATCACGCAGAACTACAGAGCCGATGAGCTGATCGGCCGGCAGGTCGCCGCCGTCGTGAATTTCCCGCCGCGGCAGATCGGCAAGTTCATGTCGGAAGTATTGGTGCTCGGTTTTCCGGACGAAGCGGGCAACGTGACGCTGTTCGCGCCGGACAAGCGCGTGCCCGACGGCGGGCGGCTGTTCTGACGCGGGACGACCGCATCAGAAGCCCGGCGTCGCACAGCCGGTGAGAAACGACGCAACGAGCATCTTGCCCATGACGTGCCATGTCGCAAGCGTTCGTGGCTTGAGCCGGCCGTCACGAAGCGCCTGCTCGAAGTCGGCGAGAGCGGGGGCCGCGAGGCCCGCATCAGGGTCTGCCCGCGGGACCCTCGCCGACGCACTGAAGAAGACGCCCGCGTAATAGAGACGGGTGAGGGCGCGTACCAGGCCGAGCCGCGTACGCAGCGACCCATCCGGCCTCCCATCGTGCCAAACCTGCAGCAGCGCGTCCTCGAGTTCCCGGCTGCGCGCCAACTGGTCCATCACGATCGACACGTCGACCAGCGAGTTGTTGCGACAGCCGCCTTCCCAGTCGATCAGCCAGAGGCGCCGGCCATCGAACAGGATGTTGGCCGGAACGGGATCGTTGTGGCAGGAGACCGAATTGGCGCGATCCCAGACGTAGGCTTTCCGAATTTCGGCGAGGCGCTCGTTGACGGGGTCGAGCACGCCGGGCGCAAACAGGCCGGTGCGGCAGACATGCGCCCACAGGCGAGCGACAACATCGGGATAGTCGGCGTAATAGGGAAAGGTCGGCGTCGTCCGCAGGTCTCGCAGCAATGCGCCAAGCGCTTGCGCGCGCGCAAGCAGCCCGCCCGGAAAGCTGTGGAGCGGCTGCGGCGCGATGTAATCGGTCACGGCGACGCGGCTGTCCTCGTCGGCGTAATAGAGACGTGGCGCGATGCCGGCGTCGGAGGCGATCCGCATCGACTGGTATTGATGTGGGTTGCGCATCGGACTCGGTGTGCCCTCGACACGCAACACATACCGGTGCGCACCGGCATCGATCCGGAACACGGCGGCCGTCGTGATGCCGCCGGCAAGCGGCGTGGCCGCGTCGACGGGAACAGCGCCGAGCACGTGGCGCAGCGCCGCGTGTGCGGCCTCGCGCCGGTCTTCCGGAAGTGTATCGAAATGAACGATTCCCATGGCTTCATGCTGATAACGCAGTGCTCGGCGGAGCAAAATAGTGTAATCGGCAGGCAGGTCAGGCAGCGGCTCCTGCCGCGCCAAAAAAAACAGGACGTCCCGGAGGAAATCATGTCGGCCCTGCCGCTTTCAGGCATCAAGATTCTCGATCTGACGCGCGTGCTGGCCGGGCCGTTGTCGGCGCAGATGCTCGGCGACCTCGGCGCCGATGTGATCAAGATCGAGCGGCCCGGCACCGGCGACGACGCCCGCGCCTTCGGGCCGCCTTACCTGGTCGATCCCGCCGGCAAGGAGAACAACAACAACTCATTCTATCTCTGCGCCAACCGCAACAAGCGCTCGGTCACCGTCAACATCGCCAGCGCGGAAGGCCAGGACATCATCCGCGAGCTCGCCAGGGGCGTCGACGTCTTCATGGAGAACTACAAGGTCGGCGACCTCAAGCGCTATGGCCTCGACTATGACTCGATCAAGGCGACCAATCCCGGCATCATCTATTGCTCGGTGACCGGCTTCGGCCAGACCGGACCTTATGCGCCGCGCGCCGGCTACGACGCCATCCTGCAGGCGATGGGCGGGCTGATGAGCGTCACCGGCCATATCGACGGCGAGCCGGGCGAAGGTCCGATGAAGGTCGGTCCTTCCATCGTCGACTACATGACCGGCATGAACACCTCGATCGCAATTCTCTCCGCGCTCTATCACCGCGACGCCAATGGCGGCGAGGGGCAGCGTCTCGACGTCTGCCTGTTCGACACCGTGATCGCGTCGCTGTCGCATTGGCTGCAGATCTATCTCGTCAACGGCAAGGTGCCGCCGCGGCGGGGCACCTGGGGCAATGGCGGCATGCCGGCCGGCGTATTCCGCGCGACCGACGGCGAATTGATGGTGGTGGTCGGCAACGACGCGCAGTACGCGCGCACTTGCCAGGTGCTCGGCGCCCCCGAACTCGCCACCGATCCGAGATTCCTCAAGAACAACGACCGCGTGAAGCACGGCAAGGAGATCATGGCGATCTACGCCGGGCTGTTCCTGAAGAAGCCGGTGAAGTATTGGCTGGACGAGCTCGAGAAGGCCGGCGTGCCTTCAGGCCCCATCAACGATTTCGAGCAGGTGTTTTCCGACCCGCACGTCCAGGCGCGTGGCATGCGGGTGAAGGTCAACCATCCCTTCGAGCCCGATCTGTCCTTGTGCCGCAACGCAGTGACGTTCTCCGGCACGCCGGTGACGGAGTATCGCGCCCCGCCGCGGTTAGGGGAGCACACCAAAGAGGTGCTGGCGGGAATCGGGTACGATGAGGCGAAGCTGGCGGGGTTGAGGGCGCGGAAGGTGATTTGATCCTCACTCCATCCGCTTGCGAGCTTGTGGCGCAATAAGATTGCCTTGAAGGGCCTACCTTTTTCTTGTCAGAGGCTTTTCAACCTTAAGCTGACGTGATCTTATGACGGAATAGGTCGCTTCCAGGGGGTGGCGATGAAATTTTTTATTCGCTTCGGCGCCTATGCGCTTGCTTTCGGATTCGTAGTGGGAGTTTGTTGGGGTTTGTACGAGTTCTTCTGGACACAAACCAGCGGTTCGCATGTTGCTTTGTCGCCCACTGCCACTGCCGTGACACCCTCTGGACCCGCCGTGGCCCCTCGCGCGCCAACCGCGTTGGCGCCCGTCGCGCCCGCCGTTTCATCGGCCGGAGCACCTGCAACCCCAACCCAGCCCTTTTTCCCGCGGCCGAGTAGCTCACAGGCAGTACCCAACGTCCCGTCGGCTTCCCGGCCTGTCGCGTTACCGCCTCGCACGGCTCTGGCTTCCCCGCCTTCCGCGCCCGTCGCCTCATCGGCGTCTCCGTCCCCTGTTTTGCCGTTCCCTCAATCTAACGCATCACCGCCTTCCGCTGTTGCCGCTGCTGCGCCGCCGCCTTCTTTTGAAGAGGAAGCAAGAAGACAATTCGAAGAAGCGAGACGGCTAGAAGCGCGACAAGGGATGGCAGAAGGGACGATGCGAGAAGAAAGGGCGCAGCAACAGAGGCAGGCACAAGTGGCCATGACGGCGGCGGCACGTGCAGAGCCACAACGGCAAAGGCAGTCAGAGACACAGCAAAAAGCAGCACTAAGGGACGAGAGCAAGGAGGAGCTTGAAAACTTTTTTCCGTGGCCTCCGCCGCCGTCCTCGGCTCGAATAACATACCCCAAGATTTTCGCGGATCGAAAGCGGTTCCCGAATGTTGGGCAGGCGGCCAGCTTCCTCGAAGACAAATTGGCACAAGCGGGGTTTGAGCGTCAGTGGAGTTATTTCAAGTTGCCGGACGAAAAGGCTGGTTTTGGCCTCGTTTCGAAGATGGAACAAATTGATCCAACGACAGCGAAGAGGCTGCCGGGAGCACGGGGCTGGACGACTGATCGAGTAGCATCAGCAAGCGACATGGCATGGTGGAGTTGGGGATTTGCAATACAGCGGCCCATTGGACAATACAGAGTGTTTGTTTTGATCGTTTCGACACGGCCGACGCCGGATAAGCCGGCGAAGGATCTGCGCGAAAACGAAAAGGCGACGTTTTTTCGTGCGCAGGAATGGGTCTCTGGAGGAAGAGGAAGCCTTACGCCGGACATAGCCGCGTTACCACTGAAGTCGAGCCACGCGCTTACGGTCCGCTTGTATGAGTTCAAGCAGCAAGACAAGGGGGTAGCGAGCTTTATCTCGTCGCCGCCGCTTTCGCTTGAGCGGCATCTTGCTGGAGCCGGCATCTATTTGGAGCGGTCACCTTGAAAATCCGTCAAGCTCGAACGGCTCTTTCGACTTGTTGGATGCTGGGGGTTGCGCCTCTCATGCTCCTGATGGTGGCTAGAACTGTCACTCACTTCTACGGGGAGGATTTCGTCGAGATTTGGTCTTGGCTGTTCCAGTCAATCTTGCCAATTCTCGGCATTATTATCGCATCCTGGTCTGTCGGTGGCTCGCACGGTGATGATCTCGATATTAGGTCGCCAGCTGTCTTTTGGATAACGCTGGGTGCCTCTCTATTTTACATCGCGGTGGTCTATCTTGTGGTTCTTTTGGAGCCAATATCGAATGAGAAATGGGTTGAGGCTTTTCGAAGTTCGGGAATCTACTTGGGTGTATTTCAAAGCATCGTTGCGGCGACTCTCGGAAAGTTCTTCATCGAAAATATTCACAATGTCGATTGAAGCACTGGACCCGGTTTACGCCAAAGTCATCTAGCCGATACCGCAGTACGAGGCGGCGTCTTAGAGCCGATAGTGCCGCCACCCAGCGCCATCACCGCCACATCGACCACCCGTGCGATCACGCCCTCGACGTCGTCGAGGTCGCACTGGCCGTCCGACAATTTCGTCAACCGCTCCGAGTCGCGCACGGTCTGCTGGGCCATGGCGAGGGCGAAATGCAAGCCCCAGTACAATTCGGCCTCGCCGCGGTCGGGCAGCGCGCGGCGCAGTGCGACCACGAACTTCCGCAGATGGTCGATCTCGCGATTCCGGATGCGGCGGATCGGCGGCACCGATTCAATGGAGGCACGGATCATGAAGCGCGCCGCGGTGGAGCGGTCGCGCTCGGGGCCGATGCAGCCGCGTAGCGACGGGCCCACCAGCGCGCGCAGGATGTCGGCGACAGCGGCGCGTCCGTTGCCGCGCTCTTCCGCGGCGCGCAATTCGCGCAGTCGTTCGCGGTTGAGCGCGAGCGATCTCGTTACGAACAGCTCGGCGATCAGCTCGTCCTTGGAGCCGAAATGATAGTTCACCGCCGCGAGGTTGACGTTGGCCTCCGCCACGATGTCGCGCAGGGTGACGTCGCCGAAGCCGCGATCGGCGTAGAGCCGTTCGGCGGCGGCGAGGATGGCGGTTCTGGTCTGATCGCTCGGCATGGATCAGTTCGTCCAGCGCAGTTGCATTTCAAACATTTGTATGAAACTATCGTTTTAACGGCCGGACTGTCAATGCGCGTCTCTTGCGCAAAGTCAGCTCCGGCTTGTCACGCTTGCGTCATGACGCTGCGCCGAGGCCATCAAGGCTCTTGCGGCACGCGCATGACGGAGAGACAGTGCAGCAAAATTTTCGAAGAACAGGTGAGGAGCGTCTCATGGATTTCACGATGTCGGACAGGCAGAAGGAATGGCTCGGCCGGGTGCAGGCCTTCATGACCAAGCACGTCCGTCCCGCGGTGCCGATCTACAAGCAGCAGGACGCCGAAGGTCCGCGCTGGAAGGTCATCCCCGTTCTCGAAGATCTAAAGAAGAAAGCCCGCGCGGAGGGCCTCTGGAACATGTTCATGCCGCCGAACGCGCATGAGGACGACGAATTCCGCGGCGCGGGATTGAGCAATCTCGAATACGCGCCGCTCGCGGAGGAGATGGGCCACATCGGCTGGGCCTCCGAGGTGTTCAACTGCTCGGCGCCGGACACCGGCAACATGGAAGTGTTCATGCGCTACGCCACGAAAGAGCAAAAGCGCAAATGGCTGCGGCCGCTGATGGACGGCGAAATCCGCTCGGCCTTCCTGATGACCGAACCGGCCGTTGCATCCTCCGACGCCACCAATATCGAGACGCGCATCGACAAGGACGGCGATCACTACGTCATCAACGGCCGCAAATGGTGGTCGTCCGGCGTCGGCGACCCCCGCTGCAAGATCGCGATCCTGATGGGCAAGACCGATATCAACGCCGCGCGTCACCAGCAGCAGTCGCAGATCCTGGTTCCGCTCGACACGCCCGGCATCAAGGTCGAGAAGATGCTGCCGGTGTTTGGCTTCGACGATGCGCCGCACGGCCACGCCCAGGTGCTGCTCGAAAACGTCCGCGTGCCGAAGGAGAACATCCTGCTCGGCGAGGGCAGGGGTTTCGAGATCGCGCAGGGCCGGCTCGGCCCGGGCCGCATCCATCACTGCATGCGCACCATCGGCAAGGCCGAGGAGGCGCTGGAGAAGATGGTGAAGCGGCTGATGTCGCGCACCGCCTTCGGCAAGAAGATCATCGAATATTCGGTCTGGGAGCAGCGTATCGCCGAAGCCCGCACCGATATCGAGATGAACCGGCTTCTGTGCCTGAAGGCCGCCGACATGATGGACAAGGTCGGCAACAAGACCGCGCAGCTCGAGATCGCCATGATCAAGGTCGCAGCTCCCAACATGGCGCTGAAAATCATCGACCAGGCGATCCAGGCCTATGGCGGCGCCGGCGTTTCCGACGACGCGGGTCTCGCCCGCGACTACGCCTCGATGCGCACCATGCGCCTCGCGGACGGTCCGGACGAGGTGCATAACCGCGCCATTGCCAGACTTGAACTTCGGAAGTATGCAAACGCTCCGACCCATTAAAGGGAGCTGCCGCTGGAGCTCCCGCGCATGATCCAGGAAAAGTGGGTACCGGTTTTCCGATGAGGATCATGCGCCAATAAAAAGGGAGCGCCACGGTGGCCGACGGCGTCAGAAAAGACGAGGAATTTTCCGGCACACGGGAGGTCGAGGAGCGTCATCGCGTCAACGAGGCGAACCTCGACAAGTGGCTGTCGGAGAATGTCGCGGGTTACAAGGGCCCGCTGACCGTCCTGCAGTTCAAGGGTGGCCAGTCCAACCCCACCTATCGCCTCGATACGCCCGATCGTTCCTATGTGATGCGCCGCCGTCCGTTCGGCAAATTGCTCCCGTCGGCGCATGCGGTCGACCGCGAGTTCCGCGTTATCGCAGCACTTGGCAAGCAGGATTTTCCGGTTGCGCGCGCCTATGCACTTTGCATGGACGACGCCGTGATCGGGTCTGCTTTCTACATCATGTCGATGGAGGAGGGCCGCGTGTTCTGGGATCCATCGCTGCCGAGCCAGACGCCGGAAGCGCGGCGGAAAATCTTCACCAGCAAGATCGAGACACTGGCGAAACTCCACACCTTCAACCCCGAGAAAATCGGTCTTTCGGATTTTGGCAGGCCCGGCAATTATTTTGCTCGCCAGATCGACCGCTGGACCAAGCAGTATCGCGCATCTGAGACCCAGCATATCCCGGAATTCGAGAAGCTCGCCGAATGGCTGCCGAAAACCGTTCCGCCGCAGGAGCGCATCTCGGTCGTGCACGGCGACTATCGTCTCGACAACATGATCTTCCACCCGACCGAGCCGCGGGTGCTCGCTGTGCTCGACTGGGAATTGTCGACGCTCGGCGATCCCATGGCCGACTTCACCTATCTGTTGATGCAGTGGACGATGCCCGGCCTCGCCAACGCCGACCTCAAGGCGTTGAACATCCCGAGCCAGGAGGAGGCCGCGAAGATCTATTGCGACGTGACCGGCATGGCCGTTCCCGACCTCAACTGGTACTTCTCCTACAACCTGTTCCGCTTGGCCGGCATCACACAAGGCATCGCCGGCCGCGTGCGCGATGGCACCGCGGCCAACGCCAGGGCACTCGAGTCGGCCGCACGTACGGTGCCGCTTTCCAGGGACTCCTGGGCCTACGCGCAAAAGGCCGGCGCGGTGTAAGGATGGAGGGCGCGACGCCTTTTGGGCATGATCTTATCGGAGAACCGCTTCACACTTTTCCGGATCATGCCTGAGATCGCGCCCTTCTTTTTTGGGGCGCGTGCCCATCATGCCCGAAATAGCCGTGGGAGACGCGGCGAGGCGCGAGTGATAGTGTTCGTGTCCTCAAAAGGGAGGCTCGCATGAACATAATGAACAGAAAGGTTGCGGGAATGGTGGTCGGCGTCGCGGTTGCAGCAATGACCGGCACCGCAAGCGCACAGAATTCAACAGGGAATGCGGCGATCGACACCAGCCTGCGCGGCGCGGTCGAGCGCAAGGACGTGCCGGGCGTGGTCGCGCTGGTCACGGATCGCGAGCGCGTGCTGTATCAGGGTACGTTTGGCGTGGCCGATGTTTCGACCAACCGCCCGCTCACGCAAGATGCGATGTTCCGCATCGCCTCGATGACCAAGCCGGTCACCTCGGTGGCGCTGATGCAGTTGGTGGAGCAGGGCAAGGTCAGTCTCGACGATCCCGCCGCGAAATTCCTGCCCGAACTCGCCGACCTCAAGGTCATCGAATCCTTCGACGCCAAGACCGGCGACTACAAGGTCCGTCCCGCTTCGAAAGCGCCGACGGTGCGGAATTTCCTGACCCACACGTCTGGACTTGCGTATCCCTTCACGAGCGCGATCTGGCGCGACTTCAAGCCCCGCGCCGGCGAGACCTATCCGTTCGGCGGGCCGCTGCTGTTCGATCCCGGCGAGCGCTGGCACTACTCGACCAGCGTCGACGTCTGCGGCAAGTTGGTCGAGGCGATCTCCGGCCAGACGCTCGAAGCCTATTTCCATGACCATATCTTCGTGCCGCTGAAGATGAACGATACCTCTTACAACGTGCCCGAAGCCAAGGGGCCGCGCATGGTCGCGCAGCAGCAGCGCGACGGCGCGCAGATGGATGGCGCCATCGTGTTGCAGAATCCGCAACCGGGGCTGACCATCGCGGCGCCCGTCGGCGGCGGCGGGCTGGCATCCACCGCCGACGACTACGGCCGCTTCATGCGCATGCTGCTCAACGGCGGCACGCTCGACGGCGCGCGGGTGTTGAAGGCCGAGACCGTGGCGCTGATGGGACAGAACCAGATCGGCGCGGTCTCGGTGCCGGCGCTCAAAAGCGCGCTGCCGCGCAGTGCCGATTTCACCTTCATCGCCGATGGTCGCGACAAATGGGGGCTCGGTTTCCTGATCACGGTCGACCAGGTGCCGGGAAAACGCTCGCCCGGAAGCCTGAGCTGGGGCGGCATCAACAACACTTTCTTCTGGATCGATCCGACGCGCGGCGTCGGCGGCGTGATCATGATGCAATATCTGCCGTTCGCCGACGCCAAGGCGCTCGCCACCTACGACGCCTTCGAGCGGGGCACCTATCAGCTGATCGCTGAGAAGTAGGTTTTGTTCAAACTCGTCATGCCCGGCCTTGTGCCGGGCATCCACGTCTTCCTTTGTTGAACCAAAGACGTGGATGGCCGGGCCAAGCCCGGCCATGACGAATCTTACTGACGTCAACGTCGTGCGGCAGCGCCCGGAACAATCGCCGCGATAACAGCGTTGTCGCCTCATGCCGAGGAAGCTGATGCTCGTCTCTGCCGTGATTGCGCTGGCCGTTCAGATGAATGGCCCGGCGCGTGCGGCCGAGCCGTTCCCAACAGCGCTCAAAAGTCCCGCCGATTTTTCGTCGATCTCGAACACATCCGATCGATCGCGGGCGCTGTTCGCCGAGATCGGAAAGTTGCTGACGCATCCGCGATGCCTGAATTGCCATCCGGCGGGAGACCATCCCCTTCAGGGCGCCGATCGTCGCGAGCACATGCCGCCGGTCTGGCGTGGCGACACCGGCCATCTGGCGACCGACTGTTCGGAATGCCACACCGACCACAATATGACGCTTCACGAGGCGGCATCGTACAAGAGCATCCCTGGCCATCCGCGCTGGGCGGTGGCTCCGATGTCGATGGCCTGGGAGAACAAATCGATCGGCGACATCTGCCGCCAGCTCAAGGACGTCAATCTCAATGGCGGCCGCGATCTGGCGCAGCTGCAGGATCACATCGCAAGCGATGATCTGGTCGGATGGGGATGGAATCCGGGCGAAGGGCGCGAAGCGGCGCCCGGATCGCAGCAGCTGGCCGGACAACTCGTCAAGGCCTGGATCGACAGCGGCGCGGAGTGTCCCCGATAGGCGCGATGCAACGGCTCAGGCGGCGCTGCGTGCCTTTGCTGCGCCCAGCAGCCCGGCCTCGATCAGCGCATCCCTGATGCGCGCGATCTCGGCGTCGCGGATCTTCACCAGCGGCGGGCGCACGACCGCGCGGGGTAACTTACCCAGCAGCACCAGCGCTTCCTTCATGCGGTTGTGCATGTCGATGAAGGGATCAGCATAGAAGACGCGGGCCGTCGGATAGATGCGGTCGTTGAGACGGCGAGCCTCGGCGAGGTCGTTCGCCTTCACCGCGCGAAACAGCCGCGCCTGCAGGTCGGCGATCACGCTGCCAGAGCCGGACAGCAGGCCGTTGCAACCGAGCACCAGCGAGCTCATCAGCCAGGCGCTGTTGGTCGACAGCACATTGATCGGCCGCTTGCGCCCCTGCAGCGCGCGGATAGTCTGCTCGTGCTGCTGCACGACCGCGGTCCAGTCCTTGATGGCGCGGATGATCGGCACCTCGTCGAACAGACGCTCGAGCGTCGCCGCCGGATAACCTTGGCCGGTCGCGAGTGGGTATTGAAAGATGATCAGCGGCAGGTCGGTCGCATCAGCAATCGTCTTGAAATGCGCCAGCGCCATCTCCGCCGATTGGCCCATCGTGAAGGGCGCGGGCGGAAACACCAAAAGCGCCGAGGCGCCGCCGGCCTCCGCGCGTCGCGCGATCCGCGCCGCTTCGAGACTGCCGTCGGCCCAGACGCCGTGAACGATCGGCAGCGCGCTGCCCACTTCCTCGCCCGCGATCTCCATCACCCGGCGTTGCTCATCGGCGGTGCAGGAGGCGACTTCGGTGGAATGCGCATTGACCGTGATGGCCGACAGCCCTTGCACGGATGCCACGTCGCGCAGGTGGCTTCGGAAACTCCGCTCATCGATCGAGAAATCGTCGTGGAACGGCAGCAGCACCGCCGGGATCACGCCTTGCGGCACAAAATCTCTGACACGGCTCATGGCGGTCTCCCTTGCGTCCGGCGTGTTCCGCTTCTCGGCGCAGCCTAGCAGAGATTTGACGCGGCTATAAGCGTTGATGACTGGCTTCAGCGGCCGGCAAGCTCCGGCCGTCCTTCGCCCGGATGCGTACCGGCGCGTTGCGGCAGGACGAACAGACAGACGATGATGAAGATCGCAATGACCGCGGAGGCGAGCGGGCGGCTCAGCGCCAACCCGCCGTCGCTGACGGGCTTGTCGAGGAAGTCGCCGACGGTGGCGCCGAATGGCCGCGTCAGGATGAAGGCGGCCCAGAACAGCGTCACGCGCGACACGCCGGTCCAAAAATAGAGCGCTGCGACGACGGCGAGCGCCGCGCCGAACACCAGCGCGCCGCCCTCATAGCCGAGACCGCCGGTGTCGGCGATCCAGTCGCCGAGCGCGGTGCCCAGCGTTTGCGAGAAGGTGATTGCCGCCCAGTAGAACGCCTCGACCCGCGGCGTGCTCACCGTGTTGACCGCGATCGTTCCCTCGGTGCGGTACCACAAGGCGAGGGTGATCGCGAGCAGGGCCAGCAGCAGCGTCGATCCGCCGGTGTAGCCGATCCCGAGCGAGCGATCGGCGAAATCGGCCATGGTGGTGCCGAACGTGGTGGATGCGACGATCGTCGCCCAGTACAGCAACGGGCGGAATTGTTTCGCCGCGATCTGACAGATCACCAGAATCACAAGCGCAGCAAGGAATAGCGCGGAGCCGGCGAGATAGCCCCAGTTCAGCGTCATGGTCACGGTATCGCCGCCAGTCTCGCCTAGCGTGGTGGCGGCAATCTTGATGATCCAGAAAACAAGCGTGACTTCCGGAACCTTGCTGGGCACGGTTCCATTCTCGGATTGGTTCATTGTTGCCGGCGTGCTTCGGATGGGGCTGACATCGGAACGCCCGCGCGATGGCATTGTTGCGGCGGTGCTGTTGTCCTGACGCGCTCGTGATCGAGTTCTTGTTGCGGATGCCGCCGAGTTCAAAAGCGCGGAGCATCAGCAACTCCGCGCCAAAGCCATCAATCGGGCGTTTCCATGCGCGGCGGAAGACGCCGAACCTGAAAGCCGGTCTTGTTCTGCTCGAAACCCGCGGAGGCGTAGAACGCCAGCGTCGATGGTCGTTTCGAGCCGGTCATGAGCATCACCTTGTAGCAGTCGGCTTGCCATGCCGCGTCGACGGCCGCTTGCAGAATCTGTTTGCCGAAGCCGCGTCCCCTGAACCCAGCGTGCGTCACCACGTTCTCGATCAATGCATAGGATTGTCCACCGCGGGTCAGATTCGGGATCACGATCAGCGTGCAGGAAGCGACCAGGGCGTCGTCTGCGTGTCCGATGAAGATCGCACTGCCGCGATAGGCCTGCAGTTCATCGAAACGGCGCTCGGCGACATCAAGCGGCGGAATGCGGTCGGCCGGGTCGAGATGAGGATACAGCGCAAGCAGTTGCGGGAGGTCGGAGCGCGAGGCGGTGCGAATGATCAAGGCTTTCATGTTGCCGGCTCTCTATTCCAATCCCGCGCGGCGCAAGCCTTCCAGGAAATGCTCGCGTTCTTCCACGAGGGGGAGGGGAAGCTGCTGCGCGACCCATGCAAGCGAGATATCCGGATGCGCGCGGCGCAGCTCCGGCAGCATCGCCTTCGCAAGCTCCTTGTCATCAGCCATCCCTGCGGTGGCGACGATGACGCGGTAACCGCCGACGAAATCGGCACGCAGCCTGATGCTCTCGCGCGACAGCCGGATCGCCTCGGCATAATCGCGCTCGACATAGGCGGCGTAAGCGGCCACGCCGTAGAAGATCGCGGAGAACGGATCGCGCGGGGACAGGTTCAGCGCGCGGCGCGCGGCCTCCGCGCCCTCGCGGAAACGTCCGTTCCAGGACAGCACCAGGGCGTAATAGCCGTGCGCCAGCGAAAAGCTCGGATTGAGATTGATCGCGGTCTCATAGCACGCCAGCGCATCCTCGATCCTCCCGAGATAGGAATAGGCCGCCCCAAGCGCGACATGCGCCCAGGGATCCTCGCCGTCGGCGCGGATCGCTGATAACCCCGCGCGTTCGGCGAACTCGGCTGAAGCCTGCGTATCCTCCCAGCCCATGCGCGCGCCGAAGGTCCGGCTCACCGCCAGCACCGCGAGCGCCTGGGCGTAGTTCGGATCGATCGCGATCGCTTGCTCCAGCAATTGTTGCGCGGCAGTGTTGTCTTCCCGCGTCATGCGCCAGAAGTGCGACAGCGCGCGCATGACCAGTTCCCAGGCGTCGAGGTTTTCCGGCGCCTTGCGGCGGGCGCGAACATGTTCCGCCGCATACAGCTGCGGCTCGATGGCGGCGACGATGGCTTCCGTGATCTCGTCCTGCACCGCGAAGACGTCGGCAAGCTCGCGGTCGTAGCGCTCCGCCCAGACATGGCTGCCGGTCGCGACATCGATCAGCTGCACGGTGATGCGCACGCGGTTGCCGTCCTTGCGCACGCTGCCCTCGACCACATAGTCGACGCCGAGTTCGTCGGCGAGCTGCTTCATCGGCACGGCGCGGCCGCGATAGGAGAACGACGAGTTGCGCGCGACGACGAAGAACCAGCGCAGCTTCGACAGCGCGGTGATGAGGTCCTCGCTGATCCCGTCGGAGAAATAGTCTTGTGCCCCTTCGCCGCTCATATTGTTGAAGGCGAGCACGGCGATCGCGGGGCGGCTGGTATCAGGCGATGCGGCGGGCCGCGAAGGTGTACTGGTCGGCGCGGGCGCGTCGGCGGCAGGCACGGTTTGCACCTCGCCGACGAAGCGCAGCCCCTTGCGCGCGACGGTGCGGATCAGCTTCTGCTCCTCGCCGGAGTCGCCGATCGCGCGCCGCGCCGCATTGATGTGGGTGGCGAGCGTGGAGTTGGCGACCGTTCGCCCGTCCCAGAGCGCGGCGAGCAGATCCTCCCTTGTGACGACGCGGTCGCGGTTCTCGATGAGATAGACCAGCAGATCGAACACCAGGGGCTGGACGGCAATCGTCTCGCCGCCGCGGCGCAGCTCCCGCCTGCCGGTATCAAGCGTATGATCGGCAAAGAGAAATTGCATGCGCTCGCCTGTATCGCCGACTTGCCCGCTCGAGCAAAAAACGAGGGTTTCTAAACCAAAAACCAAGGCGCCCGCAAAGTCTTTCGGCCTGCGGCCAAGTATCTCACCGGCGGCCCGCAAATCGAGCGGTCCGAGGAGACGCAGATGTTGAGACTTCGATTGCTTGCCTTGTGTGTCCTGTTGATGGCCGTTCCCGCGGCGATCGTGGCCAGCCAGCCGGCGCCACCGGCCGATCTGCTCGATACGCTCAGGCTCGGCGGCTACATCATCGTGCTGCGCCATGGCGCGACCACCATCGATGTCGCCAGGGATGGGATGAGCAATCCGGGCAAGCCGGCGATCGAGCGGCAGCTCAGCGATGTAGGCCGCGCGCAGGCGATCGCGATCGGCAAGGGGCTCCGCCAACTCGGCATCCGCGTCGGCGATGTCATGACGAGCCCGTTGCAGCGCGCGGTGGAAACCGCATCGCTGCTCGCCGTCGGCGAGGTCAAGATCGCCCCCGACCTGACTGAGGCCGGCACCGCCATCTCCCGCGAGGAAAACGACCGCCGCGCGGACATCCTGCGCAAGCTCGTGGGCTATCACTCGGGCCCCGAAAACCTGGTGATCGTCACCCACAGGCCGAACCTGATCGAAGCCTTCGGCGTTTCGCTCGCCGACATGCACGAAGGCGAGGCCGCGGTGTTCGAGCCTGATTTCACCGGCGACGGCTATCGGGTGGTGGCGCGCTTCGAGGCCGGCGACTGGGATTTGCTGGTCCAGGCGGCGCGCGCCGAGGAGTTGAGCCGCGCGCCACATTGCGAGCCGCGCAACGAATAGGCGCTGTCCCGCTTCGATACCGCTGTCACCATTGGCGGGATCGTCTCCGGGCCTCAACCGATCGCGCCCTTGAGATCGCGCTCCATCCGCGCGTCCAGACTGTAGGACCCGGCGCCGAAATGCGCGATCTGCAACAACCCGCCGATGATCATGATGTTCTTGAGGAAGTGAATCATCTGGTTCTTGTCGGCAAAATTGGTGTGAAAGAACACCGCGGTGGCGAGCGTGAAGACGGCAAGCGCCAGCGCCACAATTCGCGAACGGAAGCCGAGCAGTAGCAGCAGCCCGCCGCCGATCTCGAAGACGACGGCAATGACCCAGCCGAGCGGCGGCAGCGGCAGCCCGACGCTGGCGATATAGGCCGTCGTCGCCCCATAGGCGGCGAGCTTGCCAAAGCCGCTCATCAGAAACGGCAGACCGATGAGCGCGCGGCCGAGCGCGGGCAGAAATTGTGTGCCTTGCATTTTCAACTCTCTTTGCTGGTTGGGGTGGGTTTCGTCTCTAAACGGTGATCGGACGATTTCCAATATTATACTTTACGAACGTAAAGTAAAGTGGCATGGTCCATCCGGATAGATGGACCGGGGCCGCAGGGCGTTACGCCGAACGGCTTGGTCGGACGGGCGGAGACCAGCGATGATCGAGCAACGGGACATCAGCGTCGCGATGAGGGACGGCACCCGCCTTGCGGTCGACGTCTACCGCCCGGACGTATCAGGCCGATATCCCGTGCTGTACGCGTCAGCGCTGCACAACAAGGACATCCAGGGGCCCGACATCGCCGACATCCTGCCGCCGCAACCGGCGCACGCCCCGCTCTGGTTCGGTCCGATCGAGGCGGGCGATACGCGGCGCTTCGTCGCCAACGGCTACGTTCATGTGATCGCGCAGCCGAGGGGCTCCGCCAAGTCGGAAGGGCACTACGGCGAGGAGGACAGCGACCACTACGATATGATCGAGTGGATCACCCAGCAGCCCTGGTCGAACGGCAAGGTCGGCATGGTCGGCATCTCCGGCTTTGCCGGCGAACAATGGCGCGCGGCAGCCCAAGGCCATCCGGCGCTGAAAGCCATCTTCCCTTACGATGCGTGCAGCGCGTATGGCGGCATGTTCGGATTCCGCGACTTCAATCCCGGCGGGGTGCTGCACAGCTTTCCGTATCTGCTCGACGTGTTCAGCACGGTTCACGAGTTGCGCGACAGGCCGGCGAAGCTTCCCGACGCGGAGGAAGAGCTCTGGCGCATCGCGATGCGCAATCCCGACTTCAAGCAGTACATCAACCTCTACAACATCCTCACGCAGAAGGGGCAGCGCACCTTCATCATGTATCTCATGATGACGCATCCCTGGGAGTTCGACGGCACGGTCGCGCGGGCCGAGGAGATCTTCAGGAAGATCAAAATCCCGTTCTACACGGGCTCTGGCGCCTACGCCTACACCTACAAGCTCCATTGGCTCGGCGCCCAGCACTACTTCCAGAACGTCGATGCCCCGAAGAAGCTGCTCTTCACGGGACCTGCGCATCTCGAGCGGCCGTTCCACCAATATCATGACGAGATCATCCGCTGGTACGACCACTGGCTGAAGGGACAGGACACCGGCATCATGGATGAGCCGCCGGTGCGCTACTGGCTGATGGGCGCCAACGAGTGGCGGACCGGAACGGATTGGCCGCTGCCTGAGACGCAATGGACGAAATTCTATCTCTCGCATTGGGAGAGCCTGTCGACCGAACCCCCGCGTCCTGCGTCCGAGGTCGGCGCGTCGGCGCGCGAGCCCGATGTCTTCACGCAGATGCCGGTGACGCGAACGACCAAGGTCGAGCGCCTGCGCTACATGACCGAGCCGTTGCCGCATGACGTCACCGTCGCCGGCCCGATCACGCTGACGCTTTATGCCGCAATCGATCAGGACGACACCAACTGGATCGTCGTGCTCAAGGACGTCGGTCCCGACGTATCGGTCCGTACCGCGCGCGAGGGCGAAAGGGATGTCCCGTTGTCCTTGCCCGAGCGCGAGCTGACGCGCGGCTGGCTGAAAGCGTCGTATCGCGCGCTCGACGACAATCGCTCGAAACCCTGGGAGCCGTTCCACAAGCTCACGCGAGACGCGATCGCGCCTGTGACGCCCGGCGACGTGGTCGAGTACCAGATCCAGATCCTCGCCACCGCGAACCTGTTCAAGGCGGGGCACCGCATCTGCCTCGACATCACGTCGATGGACGTTCCGACCGGCACCGGCGCGATGACCAACGTCGAGTACATCCCGTACCACGTCTGCAGCAGCAAGACGGTGACCCACCGGATTTATCGGGATGCGGAGCGTCCGTCGCATCTGCTGCTGCCGATCATCCGCGAGTCCGCCAAGCATCCCGCCTGACGAAAAGGAAGCGCGACAATGACCATTCGATTTGAACGCGACGGCGCGATCGGAACCATCGTGCTGGCCAATCCCCCCTTCAATCGTCTCGACCAGCGCTTTGCCGAAGCGTTGCGCGTGGCCGTGCATCAGGCCAGCGTCAGCGACATCCGCGTGCTGGTTGTCCGCTCGGAGGGGCCGCATTTCAGCTTCGGCGGCGAAGTGCGTGAATGGCCGGGAAAGGACGTCAACTGGTTCAGGACGTTCGTCGCCGACATCAACGTTTCCTATCGCGCCATCGAGATGCTGAAGATCCCGACGGTGGCCGTGGTCCAGGGGATCGCGTTCGGCGGCGGTTTCGAGCTGGCGCTGGCGTGCGATTTCCTGGTCGCGGCCGAGACTGCGATTCTTCGCTGCGTCGAGGTCACCACCGCGATGCTGCCGATCGCGGGCGCGCTCCAGCGCATCGCCGAGCGAGCCGGATGCGCGCGTGCCTCGCGAATGGCGATGCTGGGTGAACCGATTTCCGGACGCGACGCCGGTAACCTCGGGATCGCGACACATATCGTGCCCGAGGCCGAGCTCTCGGCGACCGCGGCCGCGCTGGCCAGGCAGCTCGCAACCGGGCCGACCCGGTCGTATGCCGCAATCCGCACGCTGCTGAAGGCGTGGTCGAGCGGCGGCGTGGCCGCAGCCGATCTCGTGATGCTCGACATTGCAATGGAGCTCTACGACGGCGACGACGCGCAGCGCGGCTTTGTCAACACGGCGGACGCCTTCAACAGGGATATCGAACCGCCGACCCTCGTCTTCCAAGGGAAATGAGTTCGCCCATCGGCGCACAGAAAGGTTCGACGACATGCCTGGTTCGCTTCGCGTTGCAATCGTCGGCGGCGGTATCGGAGGTCTGACCGCGGCGCTTGCGCTGCGGGCGCGCGGCCTCGATGCTGTCGTGTTCGAGCAGGCGGCAATTCTCAGGGAGATCGGAGCCGGCGTCTCGATCCACCCGAATGCCGCCCGGTTGCTCAAACGCATCGGTCTTGATGACCAACTGCGGAAGATCGGTTCGCCGATCGGCGGCATCACGCTGCGCACGTCGCAGGGTGATGCCATCACCACACCCGAGGGGCCGGCCACGCCGGCGTTCTCGCGAGAAGGCGGTCAGGGCTACAACGTTCATCGCGCCGATTTTCTGAATCTGCTATTTGCCGCGCTTCCGAAAGCAACGGTCAATCTCGGTCACCGGTGCATTCAGCTCAAGGAGAACGGCGATCGGGTCCATCTCTCCTTCGCAAACGGCGTTTCCGCGGAGGCGGACGTTGTGATCGGCGCCGACGGAATTCGTTCCGTTGTCCAGCGCGAGATCGGTTTGCAAAGTCGCCCGACAAGCGAAGGCATCATGGCCTATCGGGGCCTCGTTCCGGCCGAGCGGCTCGCGTGGGCCAACGATCTCAGGGATCCCGCGCTTTGGCTCGGATCAGGCCGGAGCTTCCTGCTTTATCCCGTCGCCGGCGGCCAATTGATCAACATGGTGGCTTTCGTTCCCACCGACACCGAGTTGGAGGAATCCTGGTCCGCGCCGGGCGACCTCAAGGCGCTCGCTGCCGAGTATGCGGGTTGGGCCACGCCCGTGCAGGACACCATCAGTGCGCTCGACGAAACCTTTCGTTGGGGGATCTACGATCGCGCGCCTTTGCCTTACTGGTCGACAAGCCGCGTCACGCTGATGGGCGATGCGGCACATCCCATGGTCCCCCACGTTGGCCAGGGTGCCGGTCAGTCGATCGAAGATGCGATCACGCTGGCGGTGTTGCTGGAAGGATGTGCGGCGAGCGAAGTCGCGGGCCGTCTGAAATCGTATGAGGCGCTCAGGCTTCCCCGGACCAGCCGGGTCCAGGCGCTCGCGCGCGCCGCCGGCAAACTCTATCGCTCCGAGCTCGCGAATAAGGAGAAGGCCGAGCGCCTGCACGAATGGATGGCGCAGGGACAATGGGTGTTCCAGCACGACGCGGAACAGGCCGCGCGCGATGCGCTGTCGAAGGCGAATTGAAAGGGCGGGGGCACATGTCGCAGGGAGCAGCCTACGAAAATAGATGGTGGATCGTGTTCGGCGCGACCTTGTCGATGTTCGTGGCCCAGGGACCGGTCATCCTGTACACGCTGGGCCTGTTCATCAAACCGTTGAATCAGGAATTTGGCTGGGATCGCGCCAGCATTTCCGCCGCCGGCGGCATTGCTGCAATCTTTTCCGCGATCACTGTTCCCTTCGTGGGATCGCTGATCGATCGTTGGGGCGTCCGGACCGTTCTGCTTCCGGTTATCGTGCTTTGCGCATCGAGCGTCGCACTCATTGCCTTGACTCCAAAATCCATCGTCGCCTTCCTGCTGCTATTTGCGATCACGGGTGTCTTTGGATCGGGCCAGGGCCCGCTCGGTTATGCAAAATGCGTCTCTGCCTGGTTTGACGACAGGCGAGGGCTGGCGCTGGGAATAACGATGAGCGGGATCGGTCTGGGAGCGGCCTTGATTCCCCAGTACACCCAGCTTCTCATCGGCCATCTCGGTTGGCGCGCTGCCTATGCCGGTCTCGGTCTGCTCACGCTGATGGTGGCCTTTCCGGCGGTATTTCTGTTCATTCGCGAACCCACCAAGGCAAGGACCGCGGCCGCGCAATCGTCTGCTTCCCAGGACAAGCCACCCGACCTCGAGGTGCGGGAGGTGCTTGGCGGCCGCCGGTTCTGGCTCATCGCTGGCGCGCTGTTGCTGGTTTCGACCGTGACCCAGGGATTGGTCGTGCACACGGTACCTCTGCTGACGGACAAGGGGTATTCGCCCGAGGTGGCGGCGGCACTGATGATTGCCGTTGGTCTGTCCACGATGGCCGGACGCCTTTTGTCCGGATATCTGGTCGACAGGATTTATGCGCCATACGTGGCGGCCTTCTTCTTTCTGCTTCCGTGCCTGGGGATCTACTTGCTCGACAGCACCATCTCACCGGTCGCGGGCATCATCAGCCTCGGTCTGGCATCCGGTACCGAAATCGACATGATCGGATTCCTGACGTCCCGATATTTCGGGATGAAACGTTTCGGGCAATTGTACGGCTACCTGTTCGCCAGCTTCGTGGTTGGTTCGGCCGTCGGTCCCTTCATGATGGGGCTGGCCTTCGAGCGGCTGCATTCCTACGAACCGGCGCTCTTGATGTTCAGCGCGTTCATGCTGCTCGCAAGCGGCGCGATACTCTCGCTTGGTCCCTATCGCTATCCGGCCGAGGCAAAGACCCCGGCAGGAGACGGGCGGGTTGTGGAGGCTCCCGCCACCGTGCGCCCATGAAGAGCCCTCCGTCACCTCGCTTGGCGTTCGGTCGGGAGCTGTGTTAATCGAAGGCCGAATGGCGAAGAAAACCAGCGCGCGCCGTCCACGCAAGCGAGCGGAGCAACAGCGCGCCATCGAGACGCGCGCTGCGATCCTCAACGCCGCTATCGCGGAATTTGCCGAAAATGGTTTCGACGGCGCGAGCATTCGCGCCATTGCCGATCGGCTCGGCCTGCAACATCCGCTGATCACCTACCACTATCGCACCAAGGACATTCTGTGGCGGGCGGCCGCGGAGCACGCCTTCGCGCAGATACGGGACGAGTGGGATGCTCCCGCATCGCAAGACCCCGGTCTGTCGCCGTTGGCGCGGCTCCGGCGGGAATACACCAGCCTGTTTCGATACACCGTCGCGTTCCCCGAATTTCATCGTTTCATGCGTCAGGAGACGCTGACCGACAATCCGCGGCTGAAGTGGGTGGCGGAAAACGTCCTGGCTCCGCTGCTGGCGCGGTTGGTGCCGCAGATCGTCGAAGCCCAGAACCAGAAGCTGCTTCCCGTCGTCGATCCCATCCTTTTTCACTATATGATGGTCAGCCTCAGCGCGACGCTGTCGGAGTTCGGCCCAGAAATGCGATTGACGGGAGGATTGTCGTCCGACGACCCGAAGGTTGCCGCCGCCTATTGGCGGTTGGTCGTTGAAATGGTGTTCGGACGTGAGCCGAGCCGCGAAGAGGAATCCGTGAAGCGCTGAAGGCGCCGCGCATGTCGATTGTTGCCGTTGCGGCACGACGGGCAAAACACCTAAAAACTGCCGCCTGTTTTGCCCGACGAGTTAAGTTCGGGTAGCAAAAATATTTCTGTTTCCGAAACGACGAAATTATGATTAAACGAAGTCGTCCCGCGCTCGCTACGGAGGGCGTTTCGCGATCGTCACGACACGTGGCGCGGGATGCGGTGGACGCGTGGGTGTCGCAAGACGTGCGGCAGGGTCGCGTACGGTCAAGCCGTGTGGTCCTGTAGTCCAGCGTTATTTTCGTTGGCGAAAGAACCGATAAAACCTTAAGAAGACAAAGGCTTCGGCGATATCGGCTGACAATGAAAAAGTTAGCCCTGAATGCGCCGGGCCCTAATAGGCCCTAGTTTCACTGGCTACGCGCGCTGTGGGTTTCACTTGCCGGCAGAAAACGTGCTGACCTCTTCATCTGTAATCTCCGAAAGGCCACCGGGGTCACAGCCAATAGGCTGTTTCATGATCGGGCCGTCGCAAACATCGGGCCTGTTATGCTGGTAAAGGTAATCAACCCGGTCTTTATAAGCTTTAGCTATGCATCCCAGATTCCTATCGCATGACCTTCGACGTTGAAGCCACGTTGCTTGATTGCTCTCCAACTGACGGCGAGAAGGACCCGAAGTCAGTTTTCGGTATCCGGAATACAAACTGGCCATTTTGGCATCCATCTTAGAGAGCTTCGGCGTTTGACAGATCGCAACCTCATCCGGAGCATTCGCTTGCTGACAATTGAAGCTTGGGTTGCCGGTTTGGCCCGTCGGCTCCGGGCCTGCCTCCGTGGTGACCGTCAGGTTGCCTTTGTAGCGATTGAATTTGAAGGTTTGAAGTTTACCGGCAATCACCGGACCGTCGGGTTGGCAACGGGCGGTGACCGTAGCGATGTACGCGGTGCCAGACGGTGCAGTATCCGTTTTGAGCCGAATATTCACCGGCTCGCAGTGCCGACCTTCACCGAAGAAACCATATTGGTCGATCGAGAGGATTTTGGTGCAGTGACCATCCTCAGTCCAGCTTGGTAACGTGTACGAGGTCGCTTCGTTTTCTTGTGATGAATAGCACCATTCGCCGATGAAGTTTATTGGCATGGTTTTCTCTGCGGCGCGTGCGTAACTGCAAGCGATGACACCCGCAGCAGCAGCGCAAACAATCCGTAACATCATCGTTAGCCCTCCAATGGACTGGCCGTCAGTGCAGCTTGCCCGACCAAGGTCCCATCGAGTGTCGCGCCGAATGTTAGCTTATAGTCTGCTCAGGGTCATGCAGACACCGTCGGTCGCCCACCGCCAGTCAGCTTTACTCTCCAAACCGGACATCGCAGGCAACGCGACCATGTCAGCTAAGTGCCAAAAGCAGAAATTGAACTCTCAATTCGGGTAGCGAATGAGGCAGGTTGCCCATCCGATGATTATTGCTATTGGAATCCCTGCCGCGAGAACAAATAGATTTAAATAGAGACGCCGTCGTTCGACAGCGAACCGCCACTTCCAGCCACAGAAGAAGGCAGGAAAGAATACGGGTAAAAAGCTGATCCAGACGGTCCAAACAGAATCGTAGCCACGTTCGGAGCACCCTCCGAGCGCGTGGCAGAGACCATGAACTAAGGGCTGTACCCAAAAAGCCCACATGATCACTGCCACCAGTGCGACGGTCGGAAATATCGTTAGCAAGATCGCAAGCGCCGCAACGGCTATCAGTGCTGGCATAACGATTGTTGTAACTGTTTATGCGTCAGAGAAATTGTCGGCTAAGTGCGACTGTTTGCCAATTGGCTTTTTCTGTCAATGTAGCGCTGAGCGTATTTTGAGCCGATGAATCCTGATTTCTCCTTGGGGTCATAAGCGGTCCTCCGGGCCGCGTCCGAGCCAAGGTCTGCTCATACTCCGATAGCAGACATCGCTATGCTGCGTCGGCACGTCCGAAAAGTGCCACAAGCGGAAGTGATCTTGAACTTGCACAATCGTAAAGGGACGGTTGTGCGATGCACCGGAAAGTGGCTCTATTAAAGGCCATATTCCTCGCGAGACACTCGTTGCAATGCATGATCCAGTCGTCAGAACTGTCGGCGCACTGTTCATCAGCTCGGATGATAGAGTGCTTCTGGGTTTGCGAGCGCCCTCAAAAAAATCCTGCGGCACCATTGAGATACAATCAGCGGGCGCGTTGAGGATGGCGAAAACCTCGACGATGCGCTCATCCGTGAAGTACAAGAAGAACTTGGGGGTAACACCAACCCAGTTTAGACTAATCGCTACAGTCAAAGAGCGGCAGCCGGAAATCTATGGAGATGCACTGCATCATGTTTATGCTGTCACGAGCTGGCAAGGCGGTGACCCGGCTAACGTCTGCGACGAACACACGGACTTGAGATGGTTCAGCATTAGCGAAATGCGCCTGCTGATGAACATCGTAGACGCCGACTATCCCCTGTTTGCCCAGATGGCTATGACGGACAAGGCAACATAGCGCAGCACATATGAGTGTGGAGAGTGTGGCGTCCGTTCCGATCAGGAACGGATCTGTTGTGCTTCGAAAGCCTGCTTCCGGTTCACCCTCAAAACCGGACATTGCGCGCTGGACGAGCCATGGGGATTGGTGGTCCGAATTTCTTGTGCGAATTCCCTCAAACTTCCGCGACAATCAGATTAGTTGAAATTCGCCAGTTCTTTTAAATTGTCGATAGGCATCAAGACTGCGAGACATATTTGGAAGCATTGGTGGCAAACTGTCGAAGGTGAACCAAGCGAGCGCGCTGCTTTCTTTGTCGGCGACGGTCGGCTGCCCCTTGAACAATCTTGTGTAAAACATCAAGACGAAGAACTGGCAGCGATCTCCATTTGGGAAGGTGATGGTTTCGTACGCTGGATCGCAGCCAAAGCCAAATGGCTTTACATTGGTGACTACCAAACCAGTCTCTTCGACAGCTTCGCGGACTACCACCCTTTCCAAGGACTCCCCTTCGTCAGCATTGCCGCCCGGCAACCCCCAAACGCCAAAGTCGGTGCGGTGCTGGAGCAAAACACGTCCCGCAGTATCCTCGATGACGATACGTGCGCCGGGGACAAGTAGTAGGCGGTCACCCACTAGAGCTCGCAGCCGTCCCACATAGCTTTCGGCAAATCCGTTCATTGGAGGATCATAGCCAGCTTACGCAAAATACGTAAACGTTGATTTTGCACGTATGCGGGAGCGGTGGCGAAGTTCTTTCGGGGTCAAAGAAATACTCGGGAGGAGCAGATGATTTCCGCTGCTCACCGGAAAGCGGACATTGCTCCGCCAGACCAGCTAGGTCGGCTGGCTGTCACTCGACGCGTGTCCGTTCAGTCAGACCTCCGAACACGGTTCCACACGGCCTTCCATCGCGACCGCAGCGTCTGCTTCCACAACGGGATCGTTGAAAGTCCAACGCGGAATCGTGCGCATACGATTGAGACCGGCGAAGACGTCTGAAGTGGCAGCGGCGCCCGGCGCGTCCTCTCGCAAGGCGGCCTCGAAATCCCGGCCAAAACCGCGAAAGCTGTCAGCTTCCAGCTCGCACAGGTGAATCTGGTTCCAGTCGATCTTGAACGCCGGGTCTTGAAACAGCACCGCCGCCGTCTCCATTGCCCTGAATGTCCCAAACTTTCCTTCCCGGACAAGCTTCGCGGCGGCAGGGCCACAATAGTCCCGCATGATGTCCCGGTACTCTCCGAAAAATGCAGGTGTCACCCGGATAAACTCCAGTGATGCCTGCCGGTCCGGCCGGTCGGTGGAGCCCTGCCAGTCGCGCGGAAGGATGAAGGACGAGGCTGTCGTCAGGAGAATCTCGGCGCGGAGCAAGTCCAACATCGCCGGTTGTTGCTTGACCACGAGGTCTAGTATTGCATCGCCCGGAATCATGCTGCGAAAGTAGCTTAGTTCGAGATGACTCCACACCGGTGCTTCCGAGGCGTTCTCAAAGGTCGCGCGGTGCCGATAGAGCGCTTGTCCAAGGCATGTTTCGCCGAAGCGCGTCCAATTAACTGCGCTGTCCTTGAGCGCAGTTTCCATGTCGGGATCGCGTACATGCATCGTCCTCGCGAGCACCACGAGGCGGTCGCAGGTCTCGATCCGGGCTAGGCACAAGGTCTTTATTGGTCGGATTGTTGGAGCCAATGGACATCTCACTAAATCAGGGGCGGGCTTTGTGTTTCGAAGACTACTATAGACTGATCGCACGCTCCTCGTTGTGGAGACGATGCTTCATACCTCCGCTGAGGGTCAAAATCAGACCTGACGGCTCCGAAATCCGACTTCCGCTATCCTCCCAAAACCGGACATCGTTCGCCGGCTTATTTAGCAGATGTAGAGGTGCGCCTTTTGCCCCTGCCACGGTTCGGGTTGAACTCGTCAACGGCGTTCTGCCACCCCGCAACCTGATCTTCAAACCAGACCCGCCGGTTCGGCGAAAAGTATGTTGATCGCGGGAACTTGCCCACTCGCTCCAATCTGAGCAGTGTTGAACGGCCGAGCGGGACAATCGCCAACACCTGCGCTTCATTGAGCATGCGACGAACTCGCATTTCGATCACGTTCCCTGTTTCTGGCGCGTTAGTCATGATGACTCCAAACTAGCTCTCTAGTGTCAGGCTTTTCTTTGCGGTCATTGCCGCTCGTGTTTCGTTAATTGGCTGACGCTTCAGTGACGGCGAATCAGGAGTACCGCTCGCGGATTGTACAGGGTCGCGTGGTGCGGCCGGTTACAGGCACGACAATGGAATACGATGTGTATGTCAACGATAATTCTGATGATGATGGTGTGAGCAAAAGCGAACATCGCCAATTGCTAGTGTCGAGTTTACCGCCCTTGAGATGATTTATGCGCGGTATGCATAATCGAGCTGCGCCCGGCTCAAGGGTGAGCAAAAGTAGACACCAAAGATTACGACCGCTGATCTCCTCGCTCGAAAACTGCGCCATTTGGCGCAGTCAGCCCAATCCTACCAAACCCGGAAATGAGATTCGTGAGAAACGCAAATCAGGGCGTTTCGCCGGTCCATACTTATATTGTTAAGGGATGCACACGCACCGCAACCGAAAACCGCAAAGCGACGGCGCGCAAATATCAAGGTGACGTCGCCATGTTGCAAATGAACTTATCGGGCGCAGCCGCTTTAGTCATTGCGCGCGAGCGGTTTCCGAATCTCTATCGCGCCGGAATTTTGCCGAAGCGTGCAATTGGCGAACCGGTTGATCCTCGCGACATGGAATGGGCGATGGTGTTCTTGAGCAAGTGTCGGAAGACAAAAAGGCCAAACATTCACACTCGCGACCTCCGGTGCGCGATCGGGGTTTCGCTCGGTGCGATCATTGCCGCTGCTGTTGCACTCCGTTTCGACGTGCGCGGCTGGTACGGCGTCACGGCATTTTATCCAAATGCCCTGATAGGTGTGAGTTGCTACGATATTCGGAGGACGGCATGAAAACGACGATCGATTCAATCACAGTCGCCCGCTCCGAACGTTCACCCCATATCGGCTACGAATTAAGCGACCTTGAGGAATGGTTGACCGAAACCTCGCCAATCATACTGCGCAAGATCAGACCCCCGGAGACCGGCGAGACCAACCCATATCTGCAAGTCGCAACGTCACTCGGCTACAAACCACCGATCGATGCTGAGCAGCGACTCAGTGACATGGTCTACATGGGCGGAAATGACGCCTGCATTCACGGCACGCAGGTGTCCGTAACGGCGTCGATGCTAGTTGCAGGCATCGACATTGAGCAAATTGTGACAACAGTCTTGGAAGCGACGAGAGTTGCGGCCGGTGACTATGGCCTGCGCTGGAATTGGAAGCGTGAGGAGAAGGCCATTCGCGGCATGTGCGCGACATGGCTGAAGAAGCATCCCGAGCATGTCAACCAAGAACCGCAGAAGCAAAAGCGCGGCATTCTGCTTGAGCATTATGAGAATTTCGGTACCATTTTTGCCAAGAACTGGATCATCAAGAACGTTATCGCTGCTGGTGAGACTTCAAGCTGGATCGGGCCTCCCGGTGTGGGCAAGTCAGCACTCATCACCGATCTAGCCATCCATATCGCATCCGGAATGGACTGGCGCGGGTATCGATCCAAAGAGCGATGCGGCGTTGTCTACTTCGCGCTTGAGCGTGGGGAGCTGGTGAAGCGTCGCTTGATCGCGCACGCGGCGCGCACGATGGGCTTCACGACCAAGCTGCCATTCTCAATCGCGCGCCAAGTTATCGATCTATTGAGGCCAACCTGCGTTGAAGAAATCACTGCGACCATTCGTACTGCCACGGAACATCACGGCTGCAAGGTCGGCGTGGTTGTCATTGATACCTATGCCAAGGGTATCGCGGCCGGCGGCGGCGACGAGAACTCGGCCAAAGACCAGAACATGACCCTTGCCAACCTGCGCCGCGTTCAAGAGGCAACCGGCGTGCATATCGCGATCATCGGACACACGGGCAAAGACGAAAGCAAGGGCGCGCGCGGTTCGAACGCTTTTGTCGGCGACGTGGATACGATGGTGCAGTTTTCAGGGGAGAAGGATGCCCGCGTTGCCCAAATTGTCATCAACAAAGACGGCGCGGAAGGAGTTCTGACTCGCTTCAAACTTGAAGTCGCCGTGCTCGGCAAGGATGACGACGGCGACGACATCACCACGGCAATCATCTCGACTGACAGGCTGGACTCGGACAAGGAGATTAGCCGGGCCAAGCTCAACAAAACCCAACGCAAGGCTATGGAGATGCTGGAACGCGCCATCGTTGAGAATGGCCAGCCCGCGCCAGTCTCAAGCGAATACCCGCAAGGCGTCAGCAAGGTGGTGCCAGTGGACGCGTGGAAGGCTTGCTGCATCAAGGGCGGGCTGTCAGTGGCCGGTAACAAGGAGAGCGCGGACAAAGCCTTCCGCCGCGCCGTGAGCGATCTGGACGCACTACACAGGATCGGGATGTGGGATGGCAACGTCTGGATTGCCTATGAGTGAGCGGACAGACAGGGACAGAACTGGACAATGTCCGACTTTGTCCGCTGTCCAGTTCCGGACAGACACGGACACACCCCTATAGGGGTGTCCGTTGTCCGGAGGACCAAACGATTAGCTTGTCGAATTATTGAACGCCTCGCGGTCCGATCGGGAACAGCCTTTGGTGGCGATGATCACGCGCGCCGTGGATGGAGTGGGGGGTTTCCATCACCATCGGCCGCAACTACAGAGCCCTAATACGCAAAAGGTTCTTCTTCTATGCCGGGGCACTTCGGGTCGCGCTCGCGCGCTGGGTAGGGCTAGGCAGTGATTTTTGCGCAGGGGGATACACATTCAGCGGGCGAATGGCGCAATATCGGCGTTCTTCAGCTTGGGCGATTGCTGGCGACCATATTGAGCCATGAGCGTTGAAGTAATGCCAATGACCGCGGGCGACTCCTGATGCAGCTACACTCCGGCTTTGTTGTCGGGATGGAGGAGTACGACGATCAGTATCGGTGCGAACGTCTTTGGGCGATGCAATGTCTCGATGGTAGCGATCATGAAAATTGAAACGGAACGCGATGTGCTCGATGTGTCGGATCATCAGCCTGATGCCGTCACTGCCCTGCCGCCGATCGCAAAAGGCTCAAAAGAGTGGTGGGAGCGCGAATATCGACAACTGAAGGCGATCAATGATGTCCGCGACGCGGCGGACGCTGCGCGCGCTGCGGAGCTTTCAGCCCGATTTTATCTGTCGACCAAGGTAGCTGCCTATCGTGCTGACGTGCCCGTCTCCACGGCGTCGCGTTGGTTTAACTTTGCCGAGATTTACGGCCGCCGCACGGCAGGTGGGATCGAGCTTTGCGTCAACGATTTGATCGCCCGCAGAACGCACACGGGGCGACACGCAAAACGTCTGCCAGCCAGCGCCAGATGAGATTTATGAGAAACGCGAGTCGGACACGTTTCGCCATGCAGCGCTTATATTCGAGTCACAGATCGAGAAGGATCGTCCCCATCATGTCATTGTTCAAATCTACTACTCCACTCGAAACCGCCATCACCGCGCGCGTCAAGCTGCGGGATCGTCTCACGGAAGCCAAGACTGCGACCTTGACCGCAAAAGCCACCACGAGACGCTTGGCGCTCGCCGGGGCAAGCGACAGCGAGCTGAGCGCTTCCGAGAGTCACGAGCGACATTGTATTCATCGGGAAACGACTTTGACGGCGGCTATTGTCGAGAGCGACGCGCAGGTCGCGGCACTTGAGGCCGAACGTGATGAGGCCGCAGATCGTCGGCAACGTCATTTAACGGTCAAAGACAATCAAAAGCTAGAGGCTGAGCTGATCAAGGAGGGCGAGGTCACCGTGGCGTCGGCTAAGCGGATGAGTGAGATCGCGGCGCGGATCATTCCAATGGCGCCGGAAGCGAATGGTGTGAAGCATTTTGCTGATGTGACTGTGACACAAATCCCTGATGCGGTGACGTTGCTCTCCCGACTGATCCGCGAGCACTCGGCCGCTGTGTTGCGTCGTGATGCACCATCAACAGTGAAAAAGCCGGCTTTGCCTTATGTGGTACCTGCCCCGGTGCCGGTAGCTCCGACGAAACTCTTGTTCGCGACACGCGCAGTGAAGTGGCGTGATGAAAATAATAAGCAGCAACTAGGGGCCAAGTGCCGGGATGTCTATATTCCAACAAGGCTGGTCGCAAAGGCTCTGGCATCCGGCGCATGCATTGCTATTGACGATCCGCGCCGCAGGGAGCTGAGCCGCTGGCCTTCGGAGCATCCTCGACTAGATACCGCATTCGATTTGGAAGTCGAGACGCTAGACACCACACATATTGAACCGATCACGTTCACCCCGCTCGATCGCGGTCCGGCAAGACAGATTCAGATAGCAAGGTAAGAACATATGACACAAAGTATTTCGCCAAAGGGCTGGACGCCTTGCACGATCTCTCATCGCTTCGCCAGCACCGCGCCGCAAAGTTACGACAAAACCTCGCACTCCTGCGAAGTCGTGGTTTCAACCGGAGCACCAGTTACAAGAATCTACGGCACTGAGGTATTGCGCATCACACTAGAGGCCGTTGATTTAAGCCGCGTACCTTGCCCTGTGTTGGATTCGCATTCGCAAGCAAGCGTCAGTGATGTCCTTGGCCGGATCGACCGGACATGGATCACCAATGGGCAATTGCTTGGAAGGAATTGTTTTGCTCAAACTCCAAGAGGCAAGCTTGTCGAGGGAATGGTTGAACGCGGCGAGATCGTTGCGATGTCTGCGGGATATCGGGTTTTGGAATGGGAGGTTGTTGACGCTGATGGCGACGCGGTCGATCCAGCTCGTGCTCGTTGGGATGATGGTCTGACTTTCACTGCAACCCGGTGGCAACTTTTGGAAAGTTCATGGGTCGGAATCCCGGCCGATTCCTTGGCGTTGGTTCGCAGCCTGCATAGCGACAACGATAACAGCAGCAGCGCCGCTTATGCCCTTCATCGCATGCAGACACGCGAGCGGATGGTGCGTCGCCAGCGTATGCACGATCGATCATCCGAAAGCCAGTGAGGGGAGTCGCAATGACCGCACAAGTTCAAAACAACGGTCTCGCCCGGATCACCGCCGCACTACTCGGTCTAACATTTTGGTTGGGATGGGGCACGGGCAACAGCGTCGCAAAGAGCGCCAACGATCTCGTCTCAGTCGCGTCAGAGGCGCGCGTTGTCGCAACATCGGCGCAGGGAACGAAAACCGTGGCGAACGACTCGCTCACTCTTATCGGGACGATCACTGCTGTAGCTCCACGGACCATCACAGAAGTTGGCGCATTCGATGCGGCCAGCGGCGGCAACATAGACCTGTATGCCGACTTTGCGGTCGTTAACCTGAATGCGGGCGACTCGTTGGCTTACACGCTCAATCTTGGCTTCGCGTGATTTGATTTTCGAAAACTGGTGCTCGACGTGGTCCTCCCGTTGATCTCCGGCGCCGGAGGCGCAGTGCCGATTTCAGCTCCTTTATCGGCCGCGCTGATCTGATGGGGCCGTAGCTTTTTGGTCAGGCAGAAGAAGAAGCTACGGCCCTTTCGGATCGTCTTCTCACTATAGAATTTTGAAAGCGATTATAAATGTCAAACTCCCGATATCCCGTTCCAAATCGCACGGCGCTTAGAAATCGTAGAATCGCGGCGCACGAGATGGGACATGCCTTTGTAGCTCGGGCGCTCGGCTCCTACATACATAGCGTCACGATCGTTCCCGATACCAATCCTAACGGGTATGAAGGCCGTTGCATGCGAAGCGGTCCGTTGTCCGAACTTGTACTGAGCGATGACAACCCGGAAGCAGAGACCGATGAAATCCTCTCGGTGTGCGAAAGGCTAGAACGACTGACGCCAGAACTTGGATCATCGAGAGCCGCATCGGCCGAATATTACCTGCGGGCTCAGGGCAACATCACTGAGTTGGTTGCCGGTGAAGCTGCGGAATTGCTTCTCCATCCTGAGCTGCCGGCTCTCGGTGCGGTTCATGACTTCATAGAGGCGAGCGCGTTTGCCAGGATTGCCGTGGCGGCTCAGCCAGCTGTCGCGTCGCTGATTGATTATTGCCGAGTTGAGGCGTCTGCACTTCTCACACAAAATCGAGATATTCTTGATGCGCTGGTCGAGGCATTGGTCGAGATCGGCACGCTGGACGACGATCAGATCGATATGATTATTTCCACTGGCATAGCCGCTCGCGTAGTCGAGGCAGAGCGGCTCCGACGCATTGATTGGCGCGAGCGAGAACAGAACGCGGCAACGTTTTTGAAGGGACTTAGAGATGCGTAATATGGAAAATATCCCAACATTCCGACGCGGCGAAATCACAGGGATCCAAACTGCGGGACCGGCGTTCAACGAAATCACTCGCTGGTGGCAATGCGAAAGGTGCGGCGGCCGTTTTGACGTTTTTGACCTTGGCTCGATGCTCGACCACGATAGCGACGACGCATCGCTTCACCCGACCGGCGATCGGGTGCAGTAGCCAAAGGACGAATGTCCGCCATCGGAAAACATTTAGTCGGTTGAGTATTTCGCCCTTTTGACCCGATGCAGACAGTCGGGCTCGATTTGTAATTGAGGCCGACTACGACCCCTTTCGGCCAGCGCCCATCTCGCAACCTGCTATAGTGTCGGACTGGAAAAAGCGAATTTACGCCCAATCGGTTAGGACGGCCGCCAAGAGGAGAACAAATGGTTTCGGACGAAGACAAATTGAAAGCTGATTTGTACTGGAAAATGTACAACGAGCACGCGACACAAGCACGCCATCATGAGAGTTTGAGAGGAACTATCTCGACGATTCTAGTATCTGTCTGTGCCGGCGTCCTTTCGCTATACAACGTCAGCCAAGGAAATTTCGGTGCAAAGTATCATCTCTACATTGGGTTGATGCTGATTGCGCTTGGTACGCTGGGCGGTCTTCTTAGCTACAAGCACTACGAACGAAATCGTCTTCACGTAAGTACTCTCCGTCGATTTAGAAAAAAAATAGACCGCATCTTGCTCCCGTTGGATGGTTCAATTAGTGCTCCCAACACACAAGGTCGCGAAGACCATGAGCGTGAGTACCCTCTCTCAAGCAAATGGCTTCGGGTTCACTACCTTTGGATGGCAGTTTTCATCTTTATTATCGGCGCGGGTGTGATGATTGCTTGGAGTCAAGCGACTTCGTGATCCTCCCGCAATGGAGCTACAATATGGCGGCTAATCTCCGTCGCCGACGAGTTGATTGAATAGGATGATGTGCGGTACGGAGCCCTGAGTTGGTTATTAAGGGACACCGTCGGTGCATCCCAAAGTCCTTATCGAAAGAGTCCATTATCCGGTGATCGCCGGATGCTGCCGGTTCTTCACCTTCCCTGCGGCCTCTGCGATTAGCCGCCATTACCAAATTCCAATTTTGAAATTCGGTCGGCCATTTTCGCGATCCATTCGAGAAGAGATACAAGCTCCTCAAACGACAGGGAGGTGCCGTTACACTCAATCCCATGATTGGTTATCCAGATCGCGGCCGTTGCTTCGGTCGGAATTTTGCCGCCCTGAATCATCCCGCCCATGTCCTTGGATTGGATGTACAGCCTATACAAACGCTCTTCCTTGCTACCGTCATCTTTGTCGAACACATCCAGTCCGGAAGCGGTCGCGAGTAACTCGAATGCTTGGTAGCTTTGCGATATGCATACTTCAAAATGCAAGAGCGCCCTAAAATACGGTGATAACACACCACGTGGAGACTGTAGGTAATCGATCAATTCCAAACGAGCCAATCGATACGAAGACAATGCTCCCTGTGCGCGCCGAAGAAAATTGAAAGCATATGCTCGCTGTTTCGGAGGCAGTTGCGCAATGAAGACACTGTTAAGAATGAATGCGCTTAGCCAATTATCGACGTAAGCAAATTCGGGTGCTCCACACTCTGTCAAGAGCGAGAGTTTGTGAGCCACGAAATTGTCAAGCATATAGTTCGATGGTACGTCGCCCGTCATAGACGCGGTAACTGTTCGCCCTTGCTCATCGTTCATGCCCTCACCTTGTCCTCTTTGTCCGCGCCCCGCATCACGATCTTGAGCGCGTCATCTGCCAACGGTCGCTGCAATGCCTTCGCCTCATCCCACGGCGCCCGCATCCAGACATCGCGCTCCTCCTCGCTTGTCAGGATCACCGGCATTGCCTTCGGGTGGATCGGTGCGACCACGGCGTTCGGCGAAGTCGTTAGGAAGCCATAGACGTTGTGTGGTCCGGGGATCGGCTTTGACTTGGTGCCTCGGTCGCCATTGAACGTTGTCCAGATGCCGGTGGCGGCATGCCCCACCGCATCATCGTCAGTTCGGTGCCGGTGTTTGTGTTGTGGATCACTGGCGCGGGATAGTCGGGAAACACGCCGGGCATAGGGGCGAGGTTGCCAACGTAGCGATTTATCACGCGGAAGAGACCGGTGATGGCCGCTTGGTTGGTGGTGATGCTGTAGAGGTTGCACACAGAGTTTTATGTAAATCGGATTCTAACAGACCGTTCGATTTGTGATCGGCTTTATTCTCTCTTTGTATCTGATCTTCGCGTTACGTGAGGTCCAGATATTTCCGGAAAGTATCCCGTCGTATCGCATGAAATTCGATCCGGCTTGCCTTCGTCGTAGACTGCATTAAACCAAATGTGTCCCCAACGATCCAGAAAATCTTTATTCAGCAGGCCATTCTGAAGTCCATGGGGATTATCCGACGGATTCATAGTGGCAACCAATCTAATGAAGCCATTTGGTGGAATGGGATTAGATTCCGAAATGAGAAAAGCGTTGTCCGCCATATTTTCTCCGGCGATTTTCATTTCGATCACCTCGCCAGTCTTTGCAGACTCTAGATAAGCCCTCTTCAGTTTTATTGATCTGGATGCTGGACCATGGCCATCCAGCAAGAGCGCGAATACGCGATCAACGGCCCGTGTTGTGCCGAAAATCTGGTTCCATTGAACTGTCTTTACGTTTTCATCCGGAGGCGATCCAATTCCTAGAGTCGTCTGGATATTTTGAGCGCCACTTTGCGGGACTGTCGGACGAGCGCGCATCTGCCACGCAACGCCGCAAGCGGCAATCAACAACCCAATGATTATGACGTGTTGTGGTTCGATCAATATGATTGCCTTGAGTGGATGGCGGATCAGTGTCTTGAGTTTATCGCGGTTAGCCGCATCTCGCATCGGCCATCCGAAGCAGACCACACTGGCAATGCCACATGCCATGGCTGCGCTAATGAACCACGGTGCCAGCCAATTGTACTCGGTGGGTAAGCTCAACACGGCCACACCGAACGTGACCGCGAGAGTGAGTAGGCCCCAACAGGTGTTCGCGTACATATGCTTTCGGCCCCTTATTGTAGTTGTGACCGCCCCTCCGTGCGGGCCGATTCTGCGATAAATTCACCAGCGGCCAAAACAGAACATATTGAGAACAAATAACGGGTATGGTATGTTGAAGTCAATGATCGAACCCTCGCGCCAGTTGTCCCCCGAACCTCATGGTCTTGAACAAGCCGCCGATCAGGCCATCGCGGCCTGCGCCGGGGACCCGCGCGAGGCGGTCAAGGCGCTCATCGTGGCCAACGAATTTCTGGAAGCGCAAGTGAGAGAGCTACAGGCCGCCATCTCTCACGGTTATGCGCGTGGCAAGTTTGAACCCGTGCCGCGCGACCGAAAGGATTGGTACGATTGAGCAGGTGACCGCCAGCCGGTCGCCTGTGCGCTGCCTCGTTTGGCCGGGTTACTTTTTGACGCCCATCTTGCGTCTCACCCTAGCCGCGCGCTGGCCGCCAGCAGCCTGATGCTTCACAAGATACTCAATCGCCCGCTGGTCGCGCTTCTTGCTGACAGTCACCGGGAACGTGAATGATTTCCGCTTCAATAGCCCCTCCAGCAATTCGCATTTGTTGACATTCATCATTATGCTCCCGGAGGCCGACCTTTTCCAGCCCGGAAGTGGCCAACGAGTTTCTGGAAACACAATTGAGAGAGCTACAGGCCGCCGTTTCGAACGGCTATGCGCGTGGCAAGTTTGAACCCGTGCCGCGCGACCGCAAGGATTGGTATGATTGAGTAGGTGAGCCATGACCGGAATAACATACTTCGTGGCGTTGCCGTTCGATGTTGCTGACGGCAACGTCGTTGTTGGTGAACCTATAGAATGTCCTAACCCCGCAGCCGCGATTGAACGTGCGCAGGGTCTTTGGAAAATATTTGGTCATACGGGTGCGGTCGCGTTTAGTCGTACTGGCGATCCGGCAACCGGCGATTTCAGTGATGCGACTGTGCTGCGAAAGTTCGGCGACTGTGCCGGATGATTTGAGTACGTTGTGATCATGCGGCTAACCGTGGCCGCATGTCCGTTATTGGCGGTGAACCGGACTCATCGGGTGCATCGAGGGATCGACGCGAATGACCCAACTCGGACTTCCCAAGCCACGTTTTCGCGCCGTGCGGCAGCCCCACAAAGGGTCCAAAGGCAAAAGGCTCCTTAATTGTCGCGCCGCAAGGTGCTAACCTCCTTGCAGAGGGACACATGCGACGGCGGGAGTTCATTGGACATCTCAGTGCTATTGGCGCTGCAGCAGCATCGACATTGTTTGGTCGAGGCTCAAGCGCGCAGTCTGTGCCAAAACGCCCGCTCATCGCGTGGGCAGGAGCTGCGCCTCCGGGAGTGAAGACGCCTCAATTCATATTGGACTTGACGTTCGGCAATTTTGTTAAGGGACTCTTGGAGTTCGGTTACGAGCAAGGCCGTAACATTGATATCATTCGGCGAACTGACATCCTCGGGGACCGTGTACCATCCGTTGAGGAGATGGTGGCGCTGGTCAAACCCGATATCATCGCTGCACCTGCAACACTGGAAGCCGTCGCTGCCCGAAAGGCAACATCGACAATACCGATTGTCTGTGCCGCGCTTGCCGACGCGGTTCATCTCGGCTTGATTGCCAGCGAAGCTCACCCGGGAGGAAACGTAACGGGCATTGAGCCCTACATCGCGGGTTTGCCGACCAAGCAAATCGAAATCGCTCGAGAAATCGTGCCGGCGGCACGGCGCGTCGGACTCCTTACCAACATGAACGATCCCAAGGGTCCACCTCAAGTCGGGGATTTAAAGACAGCTTGCGGGGCTTTGAGCCTCAGCGTGGTCGAAGCCGATGCCAGTACGGCGAAGGACATTCCAATTGCGCTCGCTGCGCTGGCGACCGAAGAGGTCGATGTCGCCGTTGTTCTTCAGACCAACCTGTTGCTTAACATGAGCGAGCAGATCGGCGCCATCGCTCTTGAAAAGCGGCTGCCGACCGTCTTCGGATATCGCGAGCACGTTATCCACGGTGGTCTCGTCAGCTACGGGGTTGATTTGCGCTGGTGCTATCGTCGCGCCGGTTATTTTGTAGACAAAATCCTCAGGGGTGTTCGACCGGGTGACTTGCCTATCGAATTTCCGACCAAATTATGGTTGGCGGCCAATCTCAAGACGGCAAAGGCTCTCGGCGTGACCGTCCCGGTAGGGCTTCTTGCCCGCGCCGACGAGGTGATCGAGTAAGTGTCACTCCTGGGTTTGGCACAAAGCAAACATGGCGACCGTTGGGCTTGATGTCTGCTTTCAGGGGACCGGACATGTCGCTCAAGCGAGCCGACTTCCGCTTTTGACCCACAACGGACATCCGTCCGCTTGGACCTTGCGCTGGAAAATTGTATCGGGGGCGACATGAAGAGATCATCGAGCTGATTCAGCAGCTGGTGGAATTGATTGACGAGCACGCGGCCAACGCCGGTCGCATCGTAGGATGACTAGGGAGACCGGCTATGCGCTGCAGAGTTGCTATGCCGCTTCCAGTACTGGCTCAGTTCTTGTACCCCTGAGTGTTGCAGGCATAAAAGATAGCAGACTTATCCCAACCCCGCTCCATTCCCACTTTTACGCATTCTACATAGTTTTTGGCGATTTTCGGACACGGAGCCGCGCCGGTGGTTGTGTTGCTGGTGGTGTAACATCTCATTTCGGCCTCAGCCGGCCCATTTGATAATATTGCGAGCGAGATGATTGTGAGAGCTGAGCCTGCAACCAGAGTCAATGAGACTTTCATGATGTCCCTCCCGAAACTAAGATTCGATCGGCAGCAATTCTAACAAGACCCGCAAACAACACAATATTTAGTTTTAGTACTCAGCGCTCGCGTTGCTTGTCCGTCTTGAAATTTTACATGTCGGACCGGCAGGTCGATACGTTACGGTACAAAATAGTATGGCACTTGAATCGCGCAGACGTGGCCACATCCCGCCTGCGGTGACACGCACCGTGTTCACGCCCGATATCATCAACCGCTCCAGCGGCATCGGCGGCGCCGAACTCGGATTCCGCGAAGCTTGCGCGGTCACCGGCAGCTGCGTCGATGGCTGCGTGACGAGCTTCAAGACGGTTAGCCCGCACTGTCGTCAACGTCCAGAAACATCGCCAACTCCAAATCCTACCAGGAAGTGCGGGGGGGGGGCCGGCATGCTGATGGGTTGGAGAGGCACCGAAGTCTTATGGTGTTGCAGCAGCCCGGCGATCAAATCGATCGGGCGAAGAAACCAGAAATCGCATCAAGCGTAAAAGAGGCCGCCTCAGTTGGCGGTCTCCTTCATATCACGCTGGTCTACGTGATGTCTGTTTCTGGCACTTAGCGGACATGGCGAAGTAGTCGTTCTATGTCCGTTATCGGGGCCAGAGCAGACGTTATTTGCTCGCAGCGAGTATTTCCGGTTTTGACCCATTGCAGAACTTTGCTCTGCCTTCACTGGCAAGACTGTTAATCAATTGCTCGCTAATCTTCGCGGTGGGAAATGAGCTGACCTATGCGAAAATTCGTTAAAATCGCGATTGTCGTTTGCCTGTCTGTGGCGGCTGTGCCCGCCGCATTGTTCGCATGGATTTGGTACAAGACCGCTCAAGTCGACAGTTTATATCAAGAACATCGCTTGTTGCGCGGGATGCGTGTCGCCGCGCAAAAGGAGGGCGGCGGTGAGTCCAAGCCGGCACGCGAAGCGCTGTTGCAGATGCTGCCGCTGGGAATGGACAAAGAGGCGGCCATCGCGGTACTCAGCAACGAAGGATTTGGCTGTCAGCCAGTTACTGAAACTTGGATGCGTCAACCTTCGATGGAAGCTCGCGGCTTGACGAACGCCCCGAATGGTAGTTGGACGAGCAAAGAATGGGTGGACTGTCAGCTGCAGACCCAAAGTGTCATGGGCTATGACCACTGGATCGTGGACTTGGAACTTCAGGCCGATGGGCACCTGAGCGACGAACGCGTCACGATCTTGTACTTGTTCCTCTAATGGCCAGATCGATTGCATGAAGCGCTCTATTCTTTATCTTGTGCTTGTCCCCCTCATCGCTCCATTGGTAACCGGTGCCTTTCAGTTCGCCTTGTACGGAGGCAATCCCTTCGCCCTCGCGATGCGAGCGCCCGGCTTTTTCTTTTGGTTGGCATATGTCAACTGGCTGGTGCCGGCGCTCGCCATCGCAATAGTGGATCGGCTCGTTCGGTCCGACAAATGGCAGCGTCTCTGGGCTATAGCGGCTGCGGGCTGTGTTTCGCCATTCCTGACAGAGGCTGCTCTTTACGGCCTGCTCTTCAGAAGTTGGCAGTGGAGTGTACTGTTGGTGGGCTTCATCGGCGCGATTGCTGCGCTTGCTACCTGCTTATTGATCGATCAATTGAGCAAAGAACGCTCAGGCAGATTTGGTTCAACCATCCTCAGCACAATCAAGTTTCTCAGGCGATACCCAAATTCCGCTGAGGAATGAGAACTGCCGCTTCTGGCACTTTGCGGACATGGCTGCGCGGTCCTCATCCCCGGTCAGGGGCGAAATCTAGGCCGCAAGAGACAGCTTGGCCGCTACCATCACCGGCTCGCCGACGATGCGCCGCAATTCGACGGCCCATGCGTCAAGCACTTTGCGCTTTCTCTCCACACGGCTCACCACAGAGAGGTTGTAGACCTTGTTGGTGACTGCCGGCAGCGGCTTGCCGTTTTCGTCCTTGCTCGCCTGATGGTCGAGGCAAAGCGCGATACCGGCTTCCGACAGACCAAGATTGCCGCACATCGTCGCCGCCGTCCGCCGCAGATCGTGCGGCGTGAACCGTTCGAGTCCAAGCAACGCGCAAATGCCGGGAGTCTTTTCGGTCCCGCGCAGGGCATTTGCCATCGCGAGGCGACCTAGGGGCGCATTGCCAAAGCGGCCCGAGAACGCAAATTCGTAATTGCCCATAGCCTCCCTTATGATCTCCAATGCCAGATCAGAAAGCGGCTGGTAGATCACGCGGCGCTTCTTGACGCGCCGCGCCGGGATATCGACGGTGCCATTCTCGGCATTTAGCTCGTCACGGTGGATCGGCAGCATTTCGCCAGTGCGCAGCATGGTCGTCAGCGCAAACTTGATTGCGAGCCGCGTCTTGCGATCCCATGGCATGTCTTCGCGGTCGAGACCGTGCCATAGCGTCCTGATCTCGTCCTCAGTCAGCACGCGGTCGCGCGGATATTCCTCGTCAAGTTTCGGCAGGTTGACGCAAGGGTTAGCTGGCACATAGTCGCGGCCTGCTTCTGCCGCCCATGTGAACATTGCCGACGCGGCGCGCCGCAGATGGCGAGCGTTCGAGACTGAGGGCACGCCAAACTTGCCGGCGACAATATCGTTAGACAGCGTCGCAATATCGCTCTTGGTCACCTCTTTCGCAAGTTTCCGGCCGAGCCGGGGGCTGACAAAGCGTCGTAGATGGCTTGCGACGTTACCCCATGTTTCGATACGGGGGCGCATCTCGCCGTCTTTCTTGAGTACCGCAGTCTTCATCCACTCGACGCGCTCGGCGATAACCTGATCCACGGTCACGCCCTGCTTGACCTTCAACTCTTTTTGCTGACGTAGCGTCTCGGCAATGTTCTCGCCGTTACCCATCCTGTTTCGCAGGGCGTAGACCACGGTCCGGGCATCTTCAACCGTGAAGGCAGGGCTATGAATGCCGAGCAATCGGGAGCGCTGCTTGTGGGTGGCGGGGTCGGTGAACTTGAAGGAGAACGTCGCTACGCCAGCGGGGATGATGGAGACATAGAGGCCCTTGCATTTTTTGTCGTAAATCTTGACCCGCTCGGTGACTTTTCTAGTGCAATCCCGCTCGGTTAGAATCATCGCGCTCTTGCGTCCGCGCGTGTCGGTGATAGCCATTGGTATCAGCTCCGATGTATGGGGACCGAAGGGCTCGGTTGTTTGGGCCCGGCCCTGATTTTGACGAGACCCGCATAAACGCCGCTGACCATGGTAGGCCAAAAGTGCTTGTTTTAAAGTGGTTTCTTAGTCCCTGCTAGTCTCGCCAAATCCATTTATATAGACGTGTGGTCCTGATCCCCCGACGCTGGGATCAAGCGAACAGAGATGATCTGTTCGCGACGGAGGCTAACAAGCCCGGACTCCGGGGAGAGCGCGGAGCAGCCGTAAAACCATTGCGCAGGGAATGCCGGAACGTTTCGGCTGAACCTGACTACTTGTGGGCGCCTTTCCTTTTCAGCCCACAAGGCTTGCGGGTGCGGCCAGCGCCCGGCATTCCCTGCGCCCTCTTTCTCTTGAGGGACACGAGAATGATGCATCACCCGGACGCAATCGTGCCGCGGGAACGAAAGATCATGCCTCTTCGTCATTGCGAGCGAAGCGAAGCAATCCATCGATCCGCTTGTGGCGCCATGGATTGCTTCGTCGCTTCGCCCCTCGCAATGACGATGTGGGCGCACGCGTGTCGACGGGACGCACGTTTACGGAACCGGCTTCCCGGTATACGGCATCGACGCGGTGAGGCCGCCATCGACCGGAAACGCCTGGCCGTTGACGTAGGACGCCTCGTCGCTCGCGAGGAACAGGCCCATCGCCGCGATCTCATGCGGCTGGCCTGGGCGTTTCAGCGGATTGAGCTGGCCGATCTTGTCCTGCGTGCCGCGCTCCTTCGCGCGATCGAACACCGGCTTGGTCATGCCGGTCTCGATCAGCCCCGGGCACACCGCGTTGATGCGCACGCCGGTGCCGGTGAGCGAATAGGCGGTGATCTGCACCAGGCTGATGACGCCGGCCTTGCTGGCGCCGTAAGGGTGGCCGCTCGCGCCGGATTTCAATCCTGCGACCGACGCGGTGCAGACGATCGCGCCGGACTGCTGTTTGATCATGTGCGGCATCGAATGTTTGATCGCGAGGAACGGCCCGATCAAATTGATCCGCAGCACCTCCTGCCAGTGCTCCACCGTCTGCTCGGCGAGCGGCACGAGGCCGCCGGAGACGCCGGCATTGGCCCAGATCACATCGAGCTTGCCGTAAGCCGACAGCGCCTTGTCGATATAGGCGATCACGTCCTTCTCCGAGCCGGCGTCGGCCTGCACGGCTTCGGCGGTGCCGCCGGCCTTGCGCACCATGTCGACGGTTTCTTTCACGCCGTCGGCGCGGTCGACCGCGATCAGCCTGGCGCCTTCTTTCGTGAACATCAGCGAGGCCGCGCGTCCGATGCCGCTGCCGGCGCCGGTGATGATGACGGATTTGCCTTCGAGGCGGCCCATGAGGTTTCTCCCTGCGGAATTCAAACAGAATTTCAAACGCCCACGAAACATCCAGCTGTCAGCAGGAGTCACTTGAGACGTTGCGCGCACTCACGTACGACGATGGGGAACACTATGGAAGGGTCTTTCTGATGTCCAATCCGGACAAACCTGATGTCCTGATCACGCGCTGGTGGTGGGTGCGACATGCGCCGGTGCGCAGCGACGGCGGCAACATCTACGGCCAGACCGATATCGCCTGCGACACGTCCGACAGCGAATTGTTCGAAGCGGTCGCAAAAATCTTGCCGCGCGATGCGGTCTGGGTCGCGAGCAATCTGAAGCGCACGCATCAGACCGCAGAAGCGATCTGGGACGCCGGCTATCCGCGCCCCGCAGAGATGGCGCAATATGCCGACTTCGCCGAACAGAACCTCGGGCGGTGGCAGGGCATGAACCGCGCCGCCTTCATCGCGGCGCGCCCGGCCGGCAGCAGCTGGTTTGCCGATATCAACGAGCCAGCCCCCGGCGGCGAGAGTTACATGGATCTTTATAATCGTGTCGCCGCGGCGGTCGATCACGTCATGGCCGCAGAGGCGGGCAGGGACATCATCGCCGTTGGCCATGGCGGCTCTATCAAGGCGGCCCTCGGTCTTGCGCTGGGTGGGTTGGTCGAGAAGGGTCTTTCCTTCGACATCGATAACTGCTCGGTGACGCGGCTCGATCACTTCGCAACCAGCGGCCAATCGAACTGGCGGCTGCCTTTCGTGAACCAGCAGCCCTGGATCGCGGACGCGAAACACGCGGCGATGCATCAGCCGGCGGGGCCGGAGATCGCGAAGCTGGCTTGAACGATGGCGCGAAGCCATTCTAGGTTTGAAACTGAAAATAAATCCGGGAGGAGCATATGAGCCTGTTCGACATGAAGGGAAAAGTCGCGGTCATCACCGGCTCGACGCGGGGTATCGGCCGCGCCATCGCCGAGCGGATGGCCGAGCATGGCGCCAAGGTCGTGATCTCCTCGCGCAAGGCCGATGTCTGCGATGCGGTTGCGAAAGAGATCAACGACACATACGGGAAGGGGACGGCGGTCGCGATAGCGGCCAACATCTCCAGCAAGGAAAACCTCCAGCATCTCGTCGACGAGAGCAACCGCGCCTTCGGCAAAATCGACGTGCTGGTCTGCAACGCGGCGTCGAACCCGTATTATGGACCGCTCGGCGGCATCACCGACGACCAGTTCCGAAAGATCCTCGACAACAACATCGTCGCCAACAACTGGCTGATCTCGATGGTGGTGCCGCAGATGATCGAACGCAAGGACGGTTCGATCATCATCGTGTCCTCGATCGGCGGGCTGAAGGGTTCGACCGTTCTCGGCGCCTATGCGATCTCCAAGGCCGCCGACATGCAGCTGGCGCGCAACCTCGCCTGCGAATACGGCAAGCACAATATCCGCGTGAACTGCATCGCGCCGGGCCTGATCAAGACCGATTTCGCCAAGGCGCTGTGGGACAATCCGGAGACGCTGAAGGCGTCGACCGCGCGCTCGCCGCTGCTGCGCATTGGCATTCCCGACGAGATCGCGGGCGCCGCCGTGCTGATGGGGTCAGCGGCCGGCGACTTCATGACCGGCCAGACCATCGTGATCGACGGCGGGGCTACGATCAGTTGACGCGCGAAAGCGCGTCATCCCAGATGCGCAATTGCGCATCCGAGGGCGCGCATTAGCGCGAACCCGGGATCTCGTGCCGCAAGCGGAGTCTACTCCACCGCCGCGTACACGAGATTGCGCACCAGCGTGCGGGTGAACTGCCGCTGTCCCGGTCCCTGCATCATGAACACGGCGAACAGATCCTCCTTCGGATCGATCCAGAAGAAGGTGCCGGCCATGCCGCTCCAGAAGAACTGGCCTTGCGATCCCAGGAAGGGCGCGATGCCGGCTTCGCGGCGTACGGCAAAGCCGAGGCCGAAGCCGTGGCCGGGCGGCACCAGGTCGCCCATGATCTTCACTTGCGGAGAAAGATGATCGGAGGCCATCAGCTCCAGCGTCTTGCGGCCGATGATCCTGTTGCCGTCGAGCGTGCCGCCCTGGAGCAGCATCGCGCAGAAGCGCGCATAATCCATGGTGGTCGACACCAGGCCGCCGCCGCCGGATTCCATCGCGGGCTGCTCCAGCATGTTGAAGAGCTGGACCTTCTCGCCGCTCCACGGATCGGTGGGGAAGGCTTCGGCGAGACGGCCGGCATTCTCTTCGCCGGTGAAGAAGCCGGTCTCCGCCATCTGCAGCGGCGCAAGGATGCGCTCGGTGAGGAAAGCGCCGAGCGTCTTGCCGCTGATGACCTCGATGATGCGGCCGAGGATGTCGGTGGAGCGGCTGTAGTTCCACTCCGCGCCGGGCTGGCAGATCAGCGGCAGCTCGGCGACCATCACCGCGTGCTCGGCATTGGTGATCTTGCGGCTGCGCAGCCGCGACTCCTTGTAGAGCTGCTGCACCATGCGGTTGCCGGTGTGATCGTAGGTGATGCCCGAGGTGTGGCGCAGCAGGTCCTGCACCGTCATGGCGCGGGTCACGTCGACCAGCTCGAGCCGGCCGTTGCTCTCGACGCCGACCTTCTGGTGCGCGAATTCCGGGATGAATTTGGCAACGGGATCGACCAGCAGCAGCTGGCCCTCCTCGACCAGCATCATGATGCCGACCGAGACGATCGGCTTGGTCATGGAGAAGACGCGGAAGATGGTGTCGTGGGCCATTGGCCTGGTTTCCGCCGGGCTCTGGCGGCCGATGGCGTCGAACCAGCCGACCTGGCCCCTGCGCGCGACCATCACGGTGGCGCCGGGCAGGGTTCCCTTGTCCACCTCGCGCTTGAAGGTGTCGGACAGCTTCTGCAACCGGGACGGCGACAGGCCGATCGACTCCGGCTTGGCTTGCGGAAGCGGCGGGGTCTGCGGGCTCGTGGCGTGCTTTGGGGCTGCTTGCGCGTTCATGTCTCTCTCCCGAGTGCTCTTGGCGGCTTGCGCGAAGTCTGGCGCAGAAGCCGCGGCTTGAACAGTTATTTCCCGCAGTCCTCCTCTGCTCTAGACTGGCCCGCGGGGACGGACCGATGCGTTTGTGGGCGTGCATGCTGTTGGCCGTGCTTGGCGCGCTGGTCCTGGCGCCGGCAGCGAGCCATGCGATGTGCCCGGAACGGCCGGCATGTCGCGGCTGCGGTTGCAAGGGCGGACCGGGATATCGGGCGCCGGACGGGCATTGCGTCGGTTTCAGAGAACTCGACGAGGTCTGCGGCAACCCGCCGACCACGCATTGCGTGTTCGAGAACGCGCCGGGCACCGGCGCAAATCGCGAGTGTGCGCTTGCCCCGCGCCGCAAGCGCCAACAGGAGGATGGAACTTCTTGAGGACGGGAGCTGCGGCGCCGCCGTCTTGCATTTTGGCGCCGGTCAATTAAAGGTGGCGTCAGGATGGAGCGCTACGGGGGCGTGCGTTGAGGATTGGGGCAAGGACTGCGCGGATTGCCGCGCTGGCGGCGATGCTTGCGCTTGCAGGCTGCCAGACCGTCGAAAATTCGCTGTCTCAGAACGACGTTGCGGCAATGAAGCTGGCCGCGGTGTCCGTCAGCTTCGCGCCGGACGCGCGTGTCCAGTGGGAAGACGGCATCCGCGCCTACGCGACCGCGAAGGCTATTTCCGACGACGAGATCGCAACGCGGGCCAACACGCCGGAAGGCAACGCTTATGTGCAGACCATGCTGGGGCCGAAGATCAAGGCGGCCCTGGAGCAGAAGGTCGGGCCCCAGTTGCATGGCTCGCGGCCGGTTCGGCTCGAGGTCGTGGTCAAGAGCTTTGTGCTGGCGGGGCTGTCCAGCGCGTCCTGATCGGCGGCGGGCGCGGCATGGTTGCCGATGCCAATCTTGTGGACGCGCGCACGGGAGCTGTGATCGTCTCCTATCCCGCTATGACCGCGGTCATGTACGCTGGACAGGGCATCGTCGGCACGGCGGTGCAGGCGGCGGTCGATGCCTCGTCGGCGCAATCCCCGGCGGAAAAGCTCGTCGGTGCGTATGGCGATATGTATTGCCGGTGGCTGCTGCGGACCGCCTAGGTCCGTTCCCGGTTAACGGCTTCACCCTTGCAAAGCGGGCATGGCCTATGCTTGAAACGGCGCGGATCGCTTTGGCTTGCGCCGATCCCTTAGGAGTGTAGCTCAATTGGTAGAGCACCGGTCTCCAAAACCGGGGGTCGCAGGTTCGAGCCCTGCCACTCCTGCCAGCCAGGTCCTTCGGCCAAGTCCTTGATTTCGCATCCCCGACCTTGACCTTTGGAGCGTCCGGCAGTAGATAGCCGCCACCTGCAGCCGGCCCGTTTTAAGAAACGGATATCCGGCGCGGCAATTGAAATCCCCGAACAATCGAGCCCGCTTTCCGGCTCCTCCTTCTGAAAAGAGAGGGTTGGGCCGTTAAATGCTTGTGCAAGGCGCGATCGCCCGGTTTCCCTTTTCACCTTCAATACGTCCGGCAGCGGACGCGGAACTGCGATGGCTTTCAGCCCGTTCAAATTCCTGCAGGAAGTCCGCTCGGAGACCAACAAGGTCACCTGGCCGACCCGTCGTGAGACCGTGATCACCACGATCATGGTGTTTGTGATGGTTGCGTTGGCGTCGATTTTCTTTTTCGCCGCGGATCAGATCATCCGCTACCTGGTCACTCTGGTATTGGGCATTCACTGATGGCAACCGCCGCAACAGAGCTCATGGACAAGCGCTGGTATATCGTCCACGCCTATTCGAACTTCGAGAAGAAGGTCGCCGAATCCATTCGCGAGCAGGCCAAGCAGCGCGGGCTCGAGGAGCTGTTCGAGCAGGTGCTGGTGCCGACCGAGAAGGTCACCGAAGTGCGCCGCGGCCGCAAGATCGACGCCGAGCGCAAGTTCTTTCCCGGCTATGTGCTCGTGAAGATGAAGTTGACCGACGAGGCCTTCCACCTCATCAAGAACACGCCCAAGGTGACGGGTTTCCTCGGCGCGGAAAACAAGCCGATGCCGATTTCGGAGAAAGAGGCCATGCACATCCTGCACCAGGTGCAGGAGGGCGTGGAGCGGCCGAAGGCGTCGGTGTCGTTCGAGATCGGCGAGAATGTGCGCGTGGCGGACGGTCCGTTCGCGTCGTTCTCGGGTGTCGTCGAGGAAATCGACGAAGGGCGCTCGCGCGTGAAGGTCGCTGTGTCGATCTTCGGCCGCGCAACGCCGGTCGAACTGGAATTCAGTCAGGTCGAGAAGGTCTGACCGGGTACGCGCGAAGCTCCGGCTTTGCGTGAATGAGACCGTGGGAGGAAGAGGGCGGTTGCCAGCCGCGCTTGGTCCGGACCACGGAACCTGAAATCGCCGGCTTCGTGCCGGCACAACAGGAGTGAGAGATGGCAAAGAAAGTGACCGGATACCTGAAACTTCAGGTGCCGGCCGGGGCTGCGAACCCATCGCCCCCGATCGGTCCCGCGCTTGGTCAGCGCGGCCTGAACATCATGGAGTTCTGCAAGGCGTTCAACGCCCAGACCCAGAAGGAAGAGAAGAACACCCCGATCCCGGTGATCATCACCATCTATGCGGACCGTTCCTTCACCTTCGAGATGAAGACGCCGCCGATGTCCTACTTCCTCAAGAAAGCGGCCAAGATCGAGTCAGGCTCGAAAGCGCCGGGCCGCGACAAGGCCGGCAAGGTGACGAAAGCGCAGGTGCGCGAGATCGCCGAGAAGAAGATGAAGGACCTGAATTGCGATACCGTGGAGTTGGCCATGAAGATGGTCGAGGGCTCGGCCCGTTCGATGGGCCTGGAAGTGGCGGGGTAACGGATCATGGCAATCGGAAAACGTTTGAAGAACGCCCGCGAAGGCGTTGATCGCGAAAAGATGTATCCGCTCGATGAGGCCATCAAAATGGTCAAGGAACGGGCGAAGGCGAAGTTCGACGAGACGATCGAGATCTCGATCAATCTCGGCGTCGATCCTCGCCACGCCGACCAGATGGTCCGCGGGGTGGTCAATCTGCCGAACGGCACCGGCCGCACCTTGCGCGTCGGCGTGTTCGCACGCGGCGCCAAGGCCGAGGAAGCCAAGGCCGCCGGAGCCGACGTCGTCGGCGCGGAGGATTTGGTCGAGAGGGTGCAGGGCGGCAACATCGATTTCGATCGCTGTATCGCCACCCCCGATATGATGCCGCTGGTCGGCCGTCTCGGTAAGGTGCTCGGCCCGCGGGGCATGATGCCGAACCCGAAGATCGGCACCGTGACCATGGACGTGAAGTCCGCGGTGCAGGGCGCCAAGGGCGGCTCGGTCGAGTTCCGCGTCGAGAAGGCCGGCATCGTCCAGGCTGGTGTCGGCAAGGCCTCGTTCTCCGAGGACAAGCTGGTCGCCAACGTCAAGGCGCTGGCCGACGCCGTCACCAAGGCCAAGCCCACCGGCGCCAAGGGCACTTACATCCAGCGCGTCGCGGTCTCCTCGACCATGGGACCGGGCGTGAAGGTCGAGCCGGGCTCGCTGCACTAAGCGAGCGCTAGAATGAGAATTGCAAGGGGCGAGATCGGTGACGGTTTCGCCCTTCGCATTTGAGGTCACCGATGTCCGAAAAGGTTTTGATCCTCCACCGTTTCCCCAAGGCGCAGTTGGCGCGCATTGGCCAGCATTTCGATTTGATGGATGCGGCGGGGAAGAAGCCGAACGAGATGTTTTCGGCTGACGAGCTGGCGTCGGTCCGCGCGACCATCGCGGCGGGCGGGAGCAAGTTCGGCGCCGACGTCATGGACATGCTGCCGAAGCTCGGGGCGATCGTCTGCTACGGCACCGGTTACGACGGCGTCGATTTGAAATCGGCCGCCGCGCGCAAGATCGCGGTCGGTCACAGCCCCGGCGCGAACGCATCGTCGGTTGCGGACATCGCGCTGACGCTGATGCTCGCGAGCGTGCGGCGGCTCGTTGTCGCGGATGGCTACATCCGCGACGGCAGCTGGGCGGCGTCAAAACGTTCACCGCTGATGCGGGCACAGCAGGGCATGCGTGGCCGCAAGGTCGGCGTCTACGGCCTTGGCGAGATCGGCGGCAAGATCGCCGCGCGCGTCGCGGCCTTCGAGAGCGAGGTGGGCTATTTCAGCCGCAGCAAGCGCGACGTGCCCTATCAGTATTTCGCCTCGCTCGAAGCGCTCGCCGACTGGTGCAGCGTGCTCATCGTGGCGGTGCGCGCCGGCCCGGAGACCAATGGCGTGGTCAATGCCGATATCCTGCGGCGGCTCGGCGAGGACGGCCATGTCGTCAACATCGCCCGCGGCTCGGTTATCGACCAGCCGGCGTTGATCCAGGCGCTCACTGACAAAACCATCGCCGGCGCCGGGCTCGACGTTTACGCCAGGGAGCCACATGCGCCGGACGCGCTGACCGCGCTTTCCAACGTGGTGCTGACCCCCCATACCGGCGGACACACCCTTGAGTTGCACACGGCCATGCAGGACTGCGTGCTGGCGAACCTGGCGGCGTTCTTCGGGGGCCGGCCGCTGGTCTATCCGGTTCCGGCCTAAGGGGCAGGATTTCGGGCTAAATTCGGCTCGTCGGGCCGCGTCAAACTGGTCTGAATTTTGCTCTTGGCAAGCTGGGTCAGACCCGCTAAAGAGCGCGCCTCTGGGCGTGCTGGCCCTTGCTGGCACGTCCATGCGCGCACTCCAAAACCAGAGATGACGGGAGTTCATTCCTTTCAGAGGACATCCACAAGGATTGCTCGAAAGGAAGGAAAAGCCGTCTTTTTGGGCGGATTGCGGGCAGGGGTCTTTCGGTTCGCCGAGACGGCCTCGAATCCTGTCCGAGACTGCAGGCGCTCTGCGAGGAAACGAGTTTCCTCAAAGGCTTAATCGCATGGCCTGCATAGACGGGTGAAGACCGGATTTCGCTTCGCGCTGGCCGACAAGGCGGCGGGAAGCCTGTTTGGTTCGAACCTCGACACCCCGCGGGGCCCACAAGGCATCGCGGGAGGGCAGGCTTCTAATTGTCGTCGTGCCCGGCGTGTCCTTGGGACCAGGAGTCCAGAGGTCAGGTTTTGGGCGGGACGATGGGTGCAACCCGGCGGTCCCGCATCAGCGTCGACCGCCAACCGGAAAGAGCTTGCTGTGGAACGAGCGGCAAAAAAAGAGGCGGTCGAGGAGCTCAACGCGGTCTTCAAGACCACGAGCGTCGCGATCGTTGCTCATTATTCCGGCCTCACCGTGGCCCAGATGCAGAAGCTGCGTATGCAGATGAAGCAGGCGGGCGCCTCTGTGAAGGTCTCGAAGAACCGTCTCGCCAAAATTGCTCTTGAAGGCACTGACGTCGCTTCCATCGGCTCCCTGCTGAAGGGGCCGACCGTGATCGCAACTTCCAATGATCCGGTCGCGGCGCCAAAGGTTGCCATCGAATTCGCCAAGGCGAACGAGAAGTTCGTCATCCTCGGCGGCTCGATGGGGAAAACCGTCCTGAATGTCGACAGCGTCAAGGCGCTTGCCTCGCTGCCGTCGCTCGACGAACTGCGCGCCAAGCTTGTCGGCCTGATCCAGGCTCCGGCAACCAAGCTCGCCCAGCTCGCGAACGCGCCCGCGGCCAAGCTCGCGCGCGTCATTCAGGCTCATGCCTCAAAGAGCGAAGCGGCCTGACGCCTCTTCGCAAATCTCAAACCCTGGTTCGAACCAAACATTCAAGGAAACTGATCAATGGCTGACTTGCAGAAAATCGTCGACGACCTCTCGGGCCTCACCGTGCTCGAAGCCGCCGAGCTGGCAAAGCTCCTGGAAGAAAAGTGGGGCGTCTCGGCCGCGGCTGCGGTCGCAGTTGCCGGCCCCGCCGCTGCTGCTGCCGCTCCGGTTGAAGAGAAGACCGAGTTCACGGTCGTGCTCGCCGCTGCCGGCGACAAGAAGATCGAAGTCATCAAGGAAGTCCGCGCCATCACCGGTCTCGGCCTGAAGGAAGCCAAGGACCTCGTCGAAGGTGCGCCCAAGCCGGTCAAGGAAGGCGTGAACAAGGACGAAGCCGACAAGATCAAGGCGCAGCTCGAGAAGGCTGGCGCCAAAGTCGACCTCAAGTAATGCGAGACACGCAGGGGTCGGCTGACGGCCTCTGCACTCTGCTTGCAAAACGGATGCCCGATTGCAGGCCGAACACGAAAAAGTGTGGGGATTTGGTGGTTTACCCCTCGAATCTCCATGATTGCCGTCCCATATCGGGGCGGCAGCACGAAAGCACGACGGGCGGCGGAGAGGCGGGTATTTCCCCTGCAAGTCGTTGGGAGACAGGCAATTTCGGGCTTTTGCAGTCCGCAATGAGATGATTCTGACGGGCGGAGCGATGAAGTCGCCCCGCACGTCATTTTGCGTTTTGAAGGTCTGAAGAACAAAGTCAGGACCACAAAGTCCTGAAATCGGTCTTCCGGCTCTCGAAATGGATCGAAATTCAACCCGGGGACGGCGACAGCCGCAACCCTGGAGGTGTCGCTCCGAAAGAGAGCGACGATAACGAGAGGCCACGATGGCGCAGCAGACATTCACCG
>CAVTVG010000019.1:0-19883 GCA_963738155.1 uncultured Alphaproteobacteria bacterium | reverse complement strand
GGCGCTGAGCTTGTCGGGATCGCGCGAGCGCACCACCAGATTGGTGTTCGGCTTGCCGTTCTCGTCCAGGAACGGGTAGCTGCCGATGATCGTGCCGGGATGCGCGTTGGCAATCTCGCGCAAGGGACTGCCGATATCGCCTTCGCGCGAATTGGCGCGCACGGTATCCGACAGCATCTTGACGCCGGACTTCAGCTTGGGCGCGACAATATCCATCATCGCCTGCATGATCGAGGGCACGCCGGCCATCACGATGACATTTCCGATCTTGAAGCCGGGCGCCATGATGGTCGCGCTCTGGATCAGCTCGGCGCCATCGGGGATGCGCGCCATGCGCAGCCGCGCCTCATTGAGCTCGCCGGGATTCTTGAAGCGTTCCCTGAAGCGGGCGACCACCTCGGGATGATGATCAATGCCGACGCCGAAGGCCTTGGCCACGCTGTCGGCGGTGATGTCGTCATGGGTCGGGCCGATGCCGCCGGTGGTGAACAGATAGGTATAACGCGACCGCAGCGCGTCCAGCGCCGCGATGATGTCGGCCTCGTCGTCGGCGACGACGCGTACTTCCTTCAGGTCGATGCCGATATTGGTGAGGTATTCGGCGATGAAGCCGATGTTCTTGTCCTTGGTCCGTCCGGACAGGATTTCGTCGCCGATCACCAATATCCCGGCCGTGACGATCTCGCTCATGACTTCAACCTTCCACCCGCTTCCCCGGGGCCCCAAGAATACCTCGGAGAATGCCGAGGCAAGTCCTTGATGTCACGGGATTTTGCCGCCGATTTGACCACCGGTCGCCGCTTTTTCGGGCAGTAATGCGAAACGGCTCGCCGACTGCAGCTGGTACCCGCTTTCCGAAGCTCGCCATACCCAGCCATACGTCCTTGAGCGAGCTTCGGAAAGCAAAGGGTACCAGCAAAATCAAGATTTTAGTGCCGCTCTCGATTTGAAGCTCCTGAATGCACCAGCCGCAGGCACGGCAGGAGCTTCAAATCGGCGGCACTAGCCCCATGCATATCGCGCTGGCCCGGCCCTTGCTACCACCCCTGCAAGTCATGCACTGTTGCGCACGGTGTTGAGGGGTTTCAATGGCGGTTGCGTTCGACGAGATGAATGGTCCCGGGGACGACCTCCGCCCCGCCTACCAGGAGCTCTCGCGGTGGCTGGAAGAGACGCCGCCCGACGCGCTGGAATATCGCCGCCAGGAAGCCGAGCTGCTGTTTCGCCGGATCGGCATCACCTTCGCCGTCTATGGCGACTTGGAGGCCCAGGAGCGGCTGATCCCGTTCGACGTCATCCCGCGCATCCTGTCGGCGAGGGAATGGACGCTGCTGGAGAAGGGGCTGCGCCAGCGCGTGCGCGCGCTCAACATGTTCCTGCGCGACATCTATCACGGCCGCGACATCCTCCGCGCCGAGATCGTGCCGGAGGACCTGATCTTCCAGAACCCGGTGTTCCGTCCGGAGATGAACGGCCAGGACGTCCCGCACGACGTGTACGTCCATATCGCCGGGATCGACATCGTCAGGGTCGACGCCGACAATTTCATCGTGCTGGAGGACAATGCGCGTACGCCGTCGGGCGTCTCCTACATGCTGGAAAACCGCGAGATCATGATGCGGCTGTTTCCGGATCTGTTCGCGCGGCATCGCATCGCGCCGGTCGAACGCTATCCGGATGAGCTGCTTTCCGCGCTGCGCTCGGTGGCGCCCGGCAGCGCGTCGTCGGAGCCGACGGTGGCGCTGATGACGCCGGGCGTCTACAACTCCGCTTATTACGAGCATTCGTTCCTCGCCGACAAGCTCGGCATCGAGCTGGTCGAGGGCCGCGACCTCATCGTCAAGAACGACGAGGTGTTCATGCGCACCACCGAAGGCCTCAAGCGGGTCGACGTGATCTATCGCCGGGTCGACGACGACTTCATCGATCCCCTCACGTTCCGCCCCGATTTCGGCGCTCGGCGTCCCCGGCCTGATGTCGGCCTATGCCGCCGGCAACATCACGCTCGCCAACGCGGTCGGCACCGGGATCGCCGACGACAAGGCGATCTATTCCTACATGCCCGACATCGTGAAATTCTATCTGTCCGAAGAGCCGATCCTGAAGAACGTGCCGACCTGGCGCTGCCGCGAGCCGAAGGACCTGTCCTACGTGCTCGACAATCTCAGCGAATTGGTGGTGAAGGAAGTGCACGGCTCCGGCGGCTACGGCATGCTGATCGGACCTGCCGCGACCAAGGCGACCATCGAGGCCTTCCGCGACAAGCTCAAGCGCGAGCCGGAAGGATTTATCGCGCAGCCGACCTTGGCGCTCTCGACCTGTCCGACCTGCACCGCAAGCGGCCTTGCCCCGCGCCATGTCGACCTCCGCCCGTTCGTGCTGACCGGCAGCAAGCGCACCACGATCGTGCCGGGCGGACTGACGCGCGTCGCGCTGAAGGAAGGCTCGCTGGTGGTCAATTCCAGCCAGGGCGGCGGGACCAAGGACACGTGGATATTGGACGAATAGAGCTCGCATGCTGTCGCGAACCGCCGAAAATCTCTACTGGCTGGCCCGTTATGTCGAGCGGGCCGAATATATCGCGCGCACCATCGATGCGACCTTGCGCGTCACCGCGCTGCCGGCCGCCTATATCGGCAAGACCAATGAATGGGAATTGGCGCTGCTCACCGCCGGCGTCAGCGAAAGCTTCTTCAAGGCCTACAACGACGCCAACGAAAACAACGTCGTCGAATATCTGTCGTTCTCGGCCGACAATCCCTCCTCGATCAGGAACTGCATCGAGGCCGCGCGCCTGAACTCGCGCTCGGTGCGCACGGCGTTGACCTCCGAGATGTGGGACACCATCAACGGCGCCTGGATCGAACTGCAGGAGGTCTGGAGCAAGGGTACCGCCAACCGCGAGGAGCTGGCGCGCTTCCTGCGCTTCGTGCAGGAAACCTCGCTGCGTTTCGACGGCTCGGCCTACCGCACCATGCTGCGCAACGACGCCTACTGGTTTTCGCGGCTCGGCCTGCATCTGGAGCGTGCCGACAACACCGCGCGCATTCTCGACGTCAAATATCACGTGCTGTTGCCGGAAGAGGAGCATGTCGGCGGCCCGCTCGACTTCTACCAGTGGACCTCGATCCTGCGTTCGGTCTCGGCGCTGACCGCCTATCACTGGGTCTATCGCGAGACGCTGAAGCCGTGGCTGATCGCGGATCTGCTGATCCTCAACGACTCGCTGCCGCGCTCGCTTGCCAGCTGCTACGGCAATCTCGTGCGCAACCTCGACCAGATCGGCGTCGCCTATGGCCGCCAGGGTCCGGCGCAGCGCCATGGCCGCGGCATCCGCAACCGGCTCGAGCACTCCAACATGAACGACATCTTCCAGCACGGCGTGCACGAATTCATCCAGGAGTTCATCGCGGATAATTCGCGGCTCGGCGAAATCATCACCAAACAGTATTTGATCTAACCATGCGCCTGCGGATTACCCACTCCACCAGCTATCGCTACGAGCCGGCAGCGACCGGCGTGATCCAGATTCTGCGGATGACGCCCGGCAGCCATGATGGCCAGTATGTCGCGGAATGGCAGATCGACGTCTCCGCAGACTCTCGTCTCGAGATGCGCGAAGATGCCTTCGGCAACGTCACCCATGTAATGACGCATGGTGGGATCTCCGATCTCAACATCACGGTCGCCGGATTGATCGAGACCCACGACACCGGCGGCATCCTGCGCGGCACCGACGAACGCTTTCCGCCGAGCCTGTTCCTGCGCTCCACGCAGCTCACCGAGGTCAATCCCGCGATGTCAAGCTTCGCGCGCGCGCTGCGCGCCGAAGCCGACGAGGACGCGCTCGGCTTCCTGCATACGCTGATGATGCAGATCAGCGAGCACATGACGTTCGACGAAGACCCGACCAACAGCGGCACCTCGGCGATCGAATCCTTCACGCTGCGGCGCGGCGTGTGCCAGGACTACGCCCACATCTTCATCGCCTGCGCGCGCACCGCGGGCGTGCCGGCGCGCTTCGTGTCCGGGCATTTCCTGCGCGCCGACGGCATGATCCAACAGCAGGCCGGCCACGCCTGGGCGGAAGCCTGCGTGCCCAATCTCGGCTGGGTCGGCTTCGATCCGGCCAATTGCATCTGCACCACGGACGCGCACGCCCGCGTCGCGATCGGGCTGGACTATCTCGGCGCCGCGCCCGTGCGCGGCACGCGCTATGGCGGCGGCATGGAGACGTTGACGGTTGCCGTTACGGTCGAGCAGGCCGGCCGGCCCGGCCAGTGGCAGAGCCAGTCGTAGAGGGTTGCAACAGCCTAGAGACGTCCGTGGACGAAATCATCGAAGCGACGAAGCGCCAATCTGACATCGAAATTCGCACTGGCGACTTGCCTCACCTTTGTCACGAATCTCTCTACCAAAACCTTTAGACGTCTGTAGTCTTCTTGGTCCTGCTCTGTTTTGTCCGCGGACGGAGCTGCGACTACCAATTCTGCCAGGTGCTGCATCACCTTGTCGGGACTTCCAAGGAAAACCCATTTCGCCAATGTGTCGCAAGTCGTTCTGACGGCGTCTTCCTCATTCGCCTCAGCCTCATCCAAGAATTTATTCATGAGCGAGTTCATAGGAGAAAATAGTTCTCCCGGCTTCGCGACGTCACGCAATACAGCCAGCATCGTTTTCGCGACATAATCACCGAATTCGACCGCTGCACCATCTGGTGCCAAGTCCATTCTAGCAAGGCGCAAGCCGTTTCCCTCGGGAACCGACCAGTATTTATAACCGTCACCGAAAGTCAACGCGAGCCGAAGCCGATAGAGCCGTTCGTAAGCTGGGGGATGATGATGAGGTGTATCAAATACACGGTCGTAGTTTCGAAGCCGCTCGAACAGCGCCAGTACTCCAAAAAAAAGAACAACACCTGCAAAAGTCAGCACCGGCATCTTGAGATGGTCATCAGGCCTCAGCGCTGCGTGAAACCTTATCGCTAATTCGTCCGCCTGATGTTCGGATTCCATGGAGAAAACTGCAATTGCAGTATTACTGTATCGATTTCTAAGAATTGCCTGCGGTGCCCGATCGTGAAGAAGAAAGATATGAGCCAATTCGTGTAAGACAGCAAACCTCAATGCGTCGGCTACCAAAGCGTCTACGAATGATCGCCGCCGGCTGCTAATTGGGGTTGGGGGAGCATCGGCGAGCGGAAACCCAATTTCAAGAAACGCTCCAATCCGAGCGCGAACACGCGGCGTAGCGAGCCTTATGACTTCACTGCTGAACTCTAGCGGTACCTCCTGCTCGTCGGAACCTGGGCCAAAGATATCGCCAGCTATCAACTTCAGGACTTCCACCAATCCATTGTTTATGCCGATAACGTATGCGTCTTGCTCATCCGGTACTTTATACCAAGTCGCATTTGTTGCTCCGTGATTGAGCTTAGCGACACAGAAACGCTCGATCTTCCTCACATCCGCAGGGATGACAGAAACAACTCCATTAAGGAGTTCCATTCCAAAGTTCCAGGATGCCGGCGTTTGGCGAAGAGCAAGAATGTCGGAAGGTACAAAGCCCTCAAATGCCTCAAGAGGGGTTTGTAAGACGGTCGAGACATATTCCTCCGGGCTCATGATGCACGCGATCCCGCGCAAATCTCGGCGTACGACCGGGCCGCAAGCACGGCGAGCGTAAACAATGGCACATCACCGGCTGCTAGGCCGAGGTGAGCGCGCAGAGCGTCTAATATGGCACCAGCAAGCTCCTTCGAGCCAGATGACTTTGCGAAGAAACCGGCGATCCGCGGATTGCAAATCGCTGCGCATATTTTGGGTCGCAGCGAAGCAAAATACCGTCTGCCGATCCCTTCGCGTTGTTGCGAGTTTTGCGGACCAGCTCGTCCCCCCTCCAGCGCTTCGCCTATCGACGCAAACAACTGTGCGTCTGACATCGCCAGGGCGACATCAATGGATTCAGGCATGACGAAACTCCTTGCCTACTAGGAGTTGACCATCTAATAGACCTCTTGCCCCGGCTTTTGCGGACTGCTCCCCCAGTCTTAGGCACCGTGTGCCTCGAAGCAGTACTATCATAGGTTACAATAGAAGTTCTAGCATTTGTCCCAAAGTGGTGGAATTTTTTGCTCTTAGTGAGGAGGGCGGACAGCGAGCATGCGCAGTCCGATCAAAACCCTCGCGGGTTTCCGACAGCAACATTCTCGTCACCGATCCAGCCACACGTCCTCCCAGCGCAGATTGTTATACTGGCTGTTGTCGTGGGGGTGATAGCCCTTCACATAAGGCTGCCAGCAATTGGCGGCGGACGAGTGCAGGATCACCGGCCGCGCGGCATCCTCGACCAGGATGCGCTCGATCTCCCAGACCAGCTTCCTGCGCTTGTCGCGGTCGAGTTCGCGCGACTGCGCCGATAGCAGCCGGTCCACCTCGGCGTTGCAATATTGGGTGTAGTTGCGCTCGGAATGGCAGGAATAGTTCTCGACGATATTGCCGTCGGGATCGTCGACCGACACGCCCGTGACGTTGAGGCCGATGGTGTACTCCTTGCGCGAAAGTTTGGAGTACCAGCGTGGCGTGTCGAGGATGTCGAGTTCGCTGACGATATGGATCTTCTTGAGCTGGTCGGAGACGATCACGGCAGGATCGCGATAGGTCGGCAGGTTGCGTGTCTGGATCTTGATCTGCAGCGGGTTGGCGTCGCTGTAGCCGAGCTTCGCCATGATCGCCTGCGCCTCCCGCAGATTCTTTTCGGTGTCCGTGCCGTAGCCGGTCAGCGAAGCCATCATCTCCTCCGGCATGCCCCATTCGCCCTGCGGCTTCGGCAGCATCGCGCCGCCCAGCCGTCCCTGCCCTTCCATCAGGATGGTGTTGAACGGCTTGCGGTCGAGCGCCAGCGACATCGCCTTGCGAATATCAGGATTGTCGAACGGCGGATTGACCCGGTTGACCATCAGATTAATCAACACACCCGTCGTCGTCAGCTCGCAGATTGCGTTCGGCGCCCGCTCCTTCATGTCCTTCAACAAGGGAATGCTGACGTCGGAGGGAAAGGTGATGTCGAACTCGCCAGTCGAGAACGCCAGCATTCGCGTGGCGCGGCTGTCGATCACGCGAAAGGTGATCTCGTCGAGATACGGCCGGTCCCTCTTGAAGTAGTCGGGATTGCGCACCAGCCGGATCGAGGCACCGCGCCGGAACTCGACCAGCTTGAACGGCCCGGTGCCAACCGGATTGGTGCGCATCGTCTGCTGCGGCACGTGGCAGGGATAGACCGGCGAGAAGGCGCTGGCGAGCAGCACCGGCAGGCTCGGCTGAGGCTCCGAGAGCTCGAAGGTCGCCTCATAGTCGCCGTTGACGGAGATATCCTGCAACTTCGAATACCAGACCTTGCGCGGATTGCGCTTGAAGTCGGACGTATCGCCCTTGCCGATCAGCATCCGCCAGGTGCATTGCACGTCTCTCGCAGTGAACGGCTGGCCGTCGTGCCATTTCACGCCCTGCTTCAGCTTGAAGGTCAATTTCGTGTTGGTGGAATCCCACGACCAGCTCTCGGCGAGATCGGGGATGACCGTGTCCAGGCTCTCATGCGGCTTGGCGGAATCGAACACCACAAGATTGTTGAAGATCGCCGCGAACGGCGTCACCGAGGCGATGGTGGATTCCTCGTGCAGCGAGGTCGAGGGCGGCAGGTCATTGTGATAGAGGCGGAGCGTGCCGCCCCTCTTCTGTGCGACTGCAGGCGTGACGAACAGCGCGACGAATAATGCGATCAGCGTGCGTCGCGTGTTGATCCGCATGGCAGCCTCCCGGCATTCTTATTGGGAGGCAGCGTGCAGGAGGCCCGGTGTTTAATCAATACTCGCAATTGCGATACTCGGACGCCTCGCAAGCCCCGATCATCTCTCGCGCCTGCGCCAGTTCCGCCGCGCTCATCGTGCGCGACATTTCGGTCATTTCCGTCCGCGCCACGGCATCGCCGCGGGCAGCCGCGAAGCTGAGCCACATGAAGGCGTGCACCGAGCTCTTCGCCACGCCCTGCCCCTTGCGGTACATCGCACCGATCAGGCCTTGCGCCTTGGCATTGCCCCCTCGCGCCAGCGGCCGGAATAGCTGCATCGCCGGCACATAGTCGCCTCGGTTGTAGGCAGCCATGCCGTCCTCCCAGGGACCGGCAAGCGCGCCCGCACCGCCCAGAATCTGAGCGGCCACCATCAGCCCGCCCGCAATGACCAGCTTTCTCTTTTCCTCAATCCCTGAGCCCACGGCCAATTCTCACGCATCGCGGCTCGCCGCGCCATGGGGGAATTGGGGTTGGAGGCTGGAGCGAAATTCGCTACTAATTTCGCGCGCGCGGCAGACTCGCGCTCAAGGAAGCGGAAATGACCTATTGTTGCGGAATATTGGTGCGGGACGGGCTGGTCATGATCGCCGACACCCGGACCAATGCCGGCCTCGACAACATCTCGACCTTCCGCAAGCTTCACGTCTTCTCCAAGCCTGGCGAACGCATCATGGCGGTCGCGACCGCCGGCAATCTCGCCGTCAGCCAGTCGGTGCTGTCGACCCTGACCGAAGGCATCGAGGACCCCACCACCGGCGAGCTCGAGACGCTGATGAACGCGCCGACCATGTTTCAGGCTGCCCAGCGCATCGGCCGCGCCATCCGCCAGGTGCATTTGACCGAAGGTCCCGCGCTGAAATCCGAGGACGTCAGCTTCGACGTGTCGTTCCTGTTCGGCGGCCAGATCAAGGGCTCGCGGATGCGGCTGTTCATGGTCTACACCGCCGGCAATTTCATCAAATGCACCACCGACACGCCCTACTTGCAGATCGGCGAGCACAAATACGGCAAGCCGGTGCTCGACCGCGCCATGCACTACGACGTCGAGCTCTATGACGCGCTGAAGACCGGGCTGATCTCGATGGACTCGACCATGCGCTCGAATCTCGGCGTGGGCTTGCCGATCGACGTGCTGGTGGTGCGCACCGATACCTGCGAAGCCGACCTCAATCACCGCATCGAGGCCGGCGAGCCCTACTTCCACGATCTGCGCTCGCGCTGGTCGGCGGCGTTGCGCGCGGCGCATCAGAATATTCCGCGGCCGCCCTACAAGGCGGAATCGGAAGCCAAGCGATAATCAACAACAGCAAACAACAACAAGGGCGAGGAAACAATGACCGACGCAACGAACAAGATCGCGGTGGTGACCGGCGCGGGCACCGGTGTCGGGCGCGCGGCATCACTGGCGCTGATGAATACCGGCTTCACCGTGGTGCTCGCCGGCCGCCGCAAGGAGATGCTGGAGGAGACGCAAAAACTGGGTGACAATATCGGCAAGAGCCTTCCCGTCGTCGCCGACGTGAGCAAGCCGGAGTCGATCGCAGCGCTGTTCAAGAAGGTGCAGGACACCTATGGCCGGCTCGACGTGCTCTTCAACAACGCCGGCATGGGCGCGCCTCCCGTGAATTTCGAGGACCTGCCGCTGGAGCAGTGGCAGGCGGTGGTGAACACCAATCTCACCGGTCCGTTCCTGTGCACGCAGCATGCGTTCCGCATCATGAAGGACCAGACCCCGCGCGGCGGCCGCATCATCAACAACGGTTCGATCTCGGCGCATGCGCCGCGGCCTTACTCAACGGCCTACACCTCGACCAAGCACGCCATCACGGGCCTGACCAAGTCGAGCAATCTCGACGGACGCAAATACGACATCGCGGTCGGCCAGGTCGACATCGGCAATGCCGCAACCCCGATGACCGACCGCATGGTCAGCGGCCCCGGCGTGATGCAGCCCGACGGCAAGATGATGCAGGAGCCGCGCATGGATGCGAAGGCGGTCGGCGACGCCGTCGCCTACATGGCCGGTCTGCCGCTCGATGCCAACGTGCTGTTCATGACGGTCATGGCGACGAAGATGCCGTTCGTCGGGCGGGGGTAGCCGTCAGACCCTCATGATGAGGGGGTAGAGCGGTATCGCGTGGTTACGCCTTGCACCAGACCTACTCGGCGCCGTCCTCGCTCGCGATGGCCCTCTCGCCGTGGTCGAGCGGACGGCTGAGAATCGATCTATCGCATAACGGAGTTCGACAATTTGCGAAATCGCGCATTTGCAGGGTGATCAAAATGGGGCTTCGGTCAAGACACCACTCTCAAGACGAAATACTGTTGGGATAATGACGCTAGACTTCGATCGCTGCCGCAAACCCATTCCATATCAATAGCGAGCGCGCGATCAGAGACAGTATGTACAGCCTTAGGTTTGGTGTTTATCTTGAGGTCGACATATAACCAACTCGGCCAAGGAGACTGTTGATGAACCGTTCGACAGGTTCGACAATTGTCATTTTCTATCTGGCGATATCGATTTTCACCTCGTGCCAGGCTCAGAGTGCCCCGGCTGAGCGAGATAACGCTGTCCGTGCGGACACCATCGCACACATCACCTGGATGCGAGAAACGCATGGTGCGTGTGAACCCGGCAAGGCAATGCGCACGATACGACATCCGAACGAAGCTCCAATCATTCTTGCGCCACCCGATACTCCAAATCTGCTGACCGCGCTAACAAACCGGGACAGATCCGGAATAAAGCAATTTTCGTATGGGACGCCTGTAACGATCGTGGGCGACGCGCCACAGACATTCAACGTCTCTGCTCCGCATACGCGGCCATCCTGGTGTTTGGTAAAGATCCTGGCGAGCGGAGAGACGGGAGTCATGGACAAGGATGGCCTCGTTCCTGTTGGAGCAGCCACAGCATCGCCAGCAGCCTCTCTGCCGGGGGCAGAGAAACGTCCAAGCACAAACGTTCAGATTTCCGTGGTTTGCATTCGCAACGCACGGCTCGATCACGACTGGAAGGGCAATCTCTTGGATGATCAAAGTAACATAACGTTCAAATTCTATGCGGATACGTCCCGGCGATATGTGAGGCTTGAGGGAAATGGCCCCGGTGGCGCTGGCGAATTTCTGGACGGAAAAGAAACCACTCTCGACGTGCACAATGGGAAGATTGATCGCGTATCGGTAAACGCAGGAATGATCAACTACCGCACCACGTTTGTCCACCCCGCCTACCGCACTGACCAGGGAGGAACATTTGATATTTTAGATAGTCGGTTTGTGTCGCTTGATCCTCAAAGGCCGGGGCAGATCAGCCGGATCGTGGCTCTGTGCGCGGCGAACCGAGACCTCGCGATCAAGAGGATGGTTGAGTGGAGGAAATCTGAGGGATGCGACGGGCGATATTACAATTCAGAATGTGGCCAATGAGAAGCTTGAGCGCTGATAGCGCTGGTTAAGAAACATGCAGTACTTCAACTTATCTCGCAGGCTGAGTGAAGAGACCGTTCGCCAGGGTCGCTAATGCGTTCTGACAGAACGCGCGATTGGTCCGCTACGCCTTGCGCCTGACCTGCTCGTCCTTCCCATCATTCGCGCGAACCTGCTCGCCCTCGCTTGCCTTCATCTGCCATCCCTTGCCGAGGAACGGGTGCAGCGGCTCGCGCGGGCTGGCGCTGATGTCGTAGTTGGGGGAACGACAACACCAGCTGGAAGCCGATTAGGAACGTCAGCGCCGCGATCATGATGGCGCCGGTCTGCAACCAGCTGGTCCGGCGGCGCCGCCCACCAGTGATAGAGCCCGAAGGCCAGGCCGAACAGAAACAGGCCCGAGCCGGCCCGCTCGCAGAATCGCGATTTCAGCTTCGGCAAGAATTTGTTGACCTGCCCCCTGGGGCAGCCTCGATAGATCTGCCGCGCAGCGAACAATGAGGTGAGTCGTGCGATCTTCCATCCGATTCCTGAGTCCGTCCGAAGCGGCGAAACGGCTCGGCGTCTCCACCAAGGCGCTGCGGCTCTATGAGCAGCACGGCCTGGTTGCGCCCGGCCGTACTCCGGCCGGTTGGCGAGCCTATGCTCCCGAGCAAATGGCCCAGGCCGCCGAAATCGTGGCACTTCGCAGGCTGGGTCTGAGCCTTGCGCAGATAGCGCGCGTGCTGGGAGGCGAACCGCAGGGCCTGGAACCTGCCTTGGCCGCGCACCAGGCAACACTTGAAGCGCGGATCCGCGAGCTTGTCGCCATCACCGAAAAGGTTCGTGGCATTCGGGCCGACTTGCTTCGCGGTCAGCCGCCTGCCAGCGGCGAACTGGCACGGCTGCTGAAGCCGACCCCGGAGTGCAACGTCGCCTTTGAACTTCCCTGGCCGTGGGGTGGCGAGCAATTCGAGCTCAGCGATGTACGAGCGCTGAACTACATCACCGGCCCGCTCGGCAGCGGCAAGGCCAGGCTGGCGCGGCGCCTGGCCGAAACCCTGCCCAACGCTGCGTTCGTCGGTCCGGAGAGACTGGAGAATGGCGGAGCTGCAGCTCGAGCGCAGTACGATGCCGATCCCGCTCTCAAATCACGGGTCGATCAGGTCCTGCATTGGCTCGCGGATGAGGGAGCCGCGCCGTCGGATGCACTTTTCGCCCTGATCGTCGCCCTGGAATCCGAAGGCCCGGCTATCCTGGTCGTCGACATGGTCGAACAGGGACTCGACCAACCCACTCAGGAAGCTCTGAGTGCACACCTGCGCCAACGTGCGGGGTCCGGTGGACGTCCGCTCTTCTTGCTGACGCGATCATCCGCGATGTTGGACCTGTCGGCGGCCGGACCGGAAGAAGCCATCATCCTTTGCCCCGCCAATCACAGCCCGCCGACTCGTGTCGCGCCTTATCCCGGCGCTCCCGGCTACGAGGCCGTCGCGACCTGTCTCGCCTCGCCGGACGTACGATCGCGCACCGAAGGCGTCATCGCATGGCGGCCTGATGCAGCATGAACGGGGTTTTGCGCCTGGCCCAGGATAGGCCGCGGTCTATGCCTTGCGCCGGACCTGCTCGGCTGTCTCCTTGCGCGCGGGAGCTTGCTCGTATTCGCTCGCTTTCGCCTGCCATCCCTTGCCGAGGAACGGGTGCAGCGGCTCGCGCGGGCTGGCGCTGATGTCGTAGTTGAGAAACGACAGCGCGAGCTGGAAGCCGATCAGGAAGGTCAGCGCCGCGATCATGATGGTGCCGGTCGGCACCAGCTGGTCCGGCGGCGCCGCCCACCAGTGATAGAGCCCGAACACCAGGCCGAACAGGAACAGGCCCGAGCCCGCCACCAGTTGGAATGAGGCCAGTGACAGATCGCGGAAGAAATAGCGATAGAGGATGCGGCGCACGGTGTTGCGCAGATGCCCGGCGAGGAATGGTGCGAGCTGATGCGAGACCCGCAGGTTCGACACCTCGTTGCCATAGGAGGCGCGCATCGGAAACTCGACCACCTTGGCGCGGATCAGGCCGAGGTGAAACAAGAGGTCGGTCTCGAAGAAGAAGCGCTTGGCAATGCGCTCGTCGTCGAGCAGTTCGGCGACGCGGGCGTGGATCGCAAAGAAGCCGTTGGTCGGATCCATGATGGTCCAGTAACCGGTCGACAGTTTTGCGAAGAACGACAGCGCGAGATTGCCGAGGCGGCGTACCGGCGGCATCGACGCTGCATTGGTCAGGAAGAAGAAGCGGTCGCCCTTGACGTAGTCGGCCTGTCCGCTGGCGATCGGATGGATCAGCGCCGGCACCTGCGCCGGATTCATCTGACCGTCGGCATCGACCTTGACGATGATGTCGGCGCCGCGCTGGATGGCATAGCGCATGCCGGTGAGGAACGCAGCCCCGACGCCCTGGTTGGCGTCATGCATCAGGACTTTAACGCGGGAATCGGTGCGCTTGTTGGCGACGACGACGCCGGTCGCTTCGGGGCACGCGTCATCGACGACCACGATCAGGTCGATCTCCGGACCGATGCCGGCGATCACCGGCAGGATCGTGCCGGCCGCGCGGTACGCTGGGATGACGACGCAATTCATGGCAAAGGCCCAAGCCGTGCCGGCGCAGTGAAATGACGCGCATTCGGGGGCACCTGACAGCTTTGCGGGCTTCCTCCTAAGAATATCTTAATTCGCCGTTCATAGAGTGCGGGCTGGCTCGCCTGCCGCCCGATTTTCCGCGGTCGCCGGCCCGGGACCGCCATGTCAAACCTCAGCCTGTCGGACGCGCGTGAGAACTCTGGTCTGCGGGCGCTCGTTCGTAACCTCGCTCCGCAGACACGCGATCCTGCCAATGCCGAATTCCTGTGCGCGCTGCTCGTGCTCGGCGGCGCTCTGTTCGCTCTGACGATTGCGACCTATCTCGCGACCACCAACTGGGCCGGCGCGTTTCCGCGCGACAAGGCGACGCTGGTGCTGGGGCGCGATTTCCTGAATCTGTGGATGTACGGCCGCGCACTGTTCGAAGGCGGCGAGCCTTCGCGCTTCTACGACGTCGCGACCTACAATGATGCGCTCGCGCAGATGCTCGGGCCGGGCTATCCCGGTCAGAACTGGCCGAACCCGCCGACCGCGCTGGTCGTGATGGCGCCGTTCGGGCTGTTCAGTTATTTCCCCGCACTGTTGGCGTGGGCTGGCGTCAGCTTCCTTACCTTCTATCTCGCCGGCCGTCGCGAAGTTGCGGACCTGCGCACGCTCGCGATAACAGCGGTGTCGCCGGCGGCTCTGCTCTGCGTGCTGTCAGGACAAAGCTCGTGGCTGACCACGGCGGCGCTGCTCGCGATCTTCGCGCAGCTCGACAAGCGGCCGTTGCTCGCGGGCGTGCTGATCGGCTTGCTCACGGTCAAGCCGCAGCTCGGCCTGCTCTTTCCCTTCGCGCTGATTGCCTCGGGCCGCTGGCGTGTGTTTGTCGCGGCCGGCCTCACCGCACTGGCGCTGCTCGCGGCCAGCGTCGCGCTCGGCGGGATCGAAAGCTGGCACGCCTACATCGTCAAGGCGCTGCCGCTGCAGCGCGAGGTGCTGCAGGATGCCGCCGGCACCGCGATGCCGTTTCATCCGACCGTCTTCATGAATATCCGCGGGCTCGTCGGCAACCACGTCGCGGAAATCATCCAGTTTGCTTTCACGCTCGCGGCTGTCGTCGCGGTATCGGTCGCGTTTCGCACTCGCCGGGATGCCGACCCGCGCACCCTGCAGGCGCTGTTCTTTGCCTGCACGGTGTCGGCCTCGCCCTATATGGGCGCCTACGATCTGCTGCCGCTGACCTTTGCCGCCGTCGCGCTGATCGCCGAGGAGAAGCTCGACGCGAGAGGCCGCCGCCTGGCGCAGCTGGTGTACTGGACCCCTGCCCTGCAACTCTTGTTCGGCACCGTGCAGCTTCCGGGGCCCGGCTTCATCGCGCCGCTGTTTGCGGCGTATCTGCTGCAGCGGATGTTCAATCGCGCCTCTGTCGTCGCCGCGCAGCCGACCGAATAGCTACTCGAGCTTCTCGACGTCGCGCAGCGTCGGAAACAGCCGCATCCACAGCAGCGCGATCGCGACCGTGGCGACGCCGCCAAGCACCGCCGCCGGCACGGCACCGAACAACGCGGCGGTCACACCGCTTTCGAACTGGCCGAGCTGGTTCGAGGCATTGATGAACAGGAAGTTGACCGCGCCGACCCGGCCGCGCATCGAATCCGGCGTGCGCAACTGCACCAGCGAGAAGCGGATCACCACGCTCACCGTGTCGGCCGCGCCGAGGATCGCGAGCGCCAATAACGAGAGCCACATCCAGCGCGACAGCGCGAAGGCGACCGTCGCAACGCCGAAGATGATCACCGCCTGGAACATGCGTAATCCCACGCGGCTGCTGATGGCGTGCCGCGCCAGGACAATGGTCGTAAGCAGCGCGCCGACCGCGGGCGCCGCACGCAAGATACCGAGCCCGGCCGGGCCGGCCTGCAGGATATCGCGCGCATAGATCGGCAACAGGGCGGTGACACCGCCGAACAACACCGCGAACAGATCGAGCGAGATCGTGCCCAGGATTGCCGGATCGCTGCGGATGAAGCGCACGCCGGCGTAGATGTTGTCCTCCGTCACGACGTCGCCGGCAGCGACGGGCTCCTTCAGCCGGATCGCGCCGGCGAGCAGCGTTCCCAACAGCCAGAACAGCACCATGATCGCGTAGGCCAAAGCCGGCGAAACGGCATAAGCGAGACCGCCGAGCGCGGGGCCGGTAATGGTCGCGACCTGCGCCGCGCCACTGGACATGGCGGTGGCGCGCTGCAGCGATCCCTGTGGCGCAATCAACGGCAACAGCGCCGAGGTCGCCGGGCCTTCGAACGCCGTGGTCGTTCCGAGGATGAACGTTGCGACGAAGATGTGACTGGCCGCAAGCCAGCCCGAATACGCGCCCCACGCCAGGAACGTCGCCGTCAGCGCTTCCGTAAACTGGCAGAGCTGCATGATCCGCTTGCGTTCGTAGCGATCCGCCGCATGTCCGGCCACGAACACCAGCAATGCGGTCGGCAGAAATCCGACCAGGCCCACCAGCCCGAGAGCGAATGCGCTGTCGGTCAGATCATAGAGCTGCCAGCCGATGGCCACGATGCCGATCAGGCTGGCGAAACGCGACAGGCATCGCGACAGCAGGAAGAGAATGAATGCAGGCTGCTTGAGTAATGTGCCGGCATCCGCCGGTGCGAGGGACGACATGCGGCCTTGCGTGGACGACGTCGGTACGGCTGTCAATGCCGCCTCGCGCATGGCATTGCACTGCGCCGTGTGTCACGCTCATAATGCGCCTGTACGGGGGAAACATGCTTCAACTGCAATCGGCGTTCGGCATTGTCGCTTTGCTTGCGATCGCATGGGCGTTCAGCGAGAACCGCCGCGCGGTTTCGCTCAAACAGGCGGGAATCGGCCTTGTGGTGACGCTCGTCACCGCCGTGATCCTGATCAAGCTGCCCTTCGTCACGCGTGCTTTCGGAGTCATCAACGACGCCGTCGGCGCCATCGCGGCCGCCTCGCGCGCCGGCACCTCGTTCGTGTTCGGTTATCTCGGCGGCGGGGCGCTGCCGTTCGATCCCAAGACACCGGGCTCGGATTTCATCCTCGCGCTGCAGGCCTTGCCGATCGTGCTGGTCATGAGCGTGCTGACCACGCTGTTGTTTTACTGGCGCGTGCTGCCGCCGATCGTGCGCGGCATGGCCTGGCTGCTGGAACGCACGCTTCGCATCGGCGGCGCGGTCGGGCTGTCGACCGCGGCCAATATCTTCCTCGGCATGGTCGAGTCGCCGCTGTTCGTGCGGCCGTATCTGACGCAGATGACGCGCAGCGAGCTGTTCCTGGTGATGACCGGCGGCATGGCGGGCATCGCCGGCACGGTGCTGGTGCTCTATGCAACCTTGCTGGCGCCGCTGATTCCCGACGCCGCCGCGCATTTCGTGATCGCATCCGTGCTGGGCGCGCCGGCCGCGATCCTGGTCAGTCTCATCATGGTGCCCGAAACAAAGCAGCGCCGCACCGGCGGCACACTCGACGATGTCCAGATGCAGGCGTCGAGCACGATGGACGCCATCGTCAAGGGCACCTCCAGCGGGCTCGAGCTGCTGCTCAACATCATCGCCATGCTGATCGTGCTGGTCGCGCTGGTGCATCTCCTCAACGCCATCCTCGGCCTGCTGCCGGACATCGGCGGCACGCCGATCTCGCTGCAGCGGATGCTCGGCCTGGTGATGGCGTTGGTATGCTGGCTGATGGGGCTGCCATGGCCGCAGGCGGTCACAGCGGGAAGCCTGATGGGGACCAAGACCGTGCTGAACGAGCTGATCGCCTATGTCGATTTCTCGAAGCTCGCGCCCGACGCGCTCGATACACGCTCGCGGCTGATCATGCTCTATGCGATGTGCGGCTTTGCCAATTTCGGCAGTCTCGGCATCATGATCGCGGGGCTGGGCACCATGGCGCCAGAGCGGCGCGAGGAGATCAACGCGCTCGGCATCAAGTCGATCGTCTCGGGGACGATCACGACCTGTTTGATGGGGGCGATGGTGGGGGTGATGACCACATAAGCGTCGTCATTCCGGGACGCGCCCCTTGGCGCGGGCCCGGAATCCATACACATGATCGTGGTTATGGATTCCGAGCTCGCCGCTGCGCGGCGCCCTGGAATGACGAATTGAGAGAGTGGCGCGGCCGCACCTTACACCGCCAGCTCCACCGTCTTGAAATCCGCCGGCAGGATCACTTCCAGCAGTTCGACGTCGTCGGAATAATCCATGATCAAATGCTTGATCTTCGGCGGTTGGGTCCAGCAGGCGTTCTGCTGGTAGGTCGTCTCGCCGACGCCATCCATGTAGGTCTTCACCCAGCCCTTGAGCACATAGACCATCTGGAATTCGACGTCGTGGAAATGCAGTTTCGAGACTTCCTCCGGATTGCAGGGTCCGACAAGGCGGATCACATGCGCGCGGGCGAGGCCGTGAGTGGCATCGGCAATGCCGAGGTCGCGATATTGCGCGTAAGCGCGCAGGCCGTCGGCTTTAAAATCCTCCTCGCGGTGATGGCTCGTCGCGACCAGCTGTTTGGGGCGCGCGCGCTTGGCCGGAATCGACGCCCTGCCCTTGCTGGCGAGTTTTTTGCGCGCGGTTGACTTGGCAACCGTCTTGCGCGGCGGCGACTTTTTCTGCGCCGCGCGCTTGGCGGCGGCGCGGGTTTTTTTTGGCTTCTTGCTGGCCATCGGTGCTCTCCCTCTCGGTCATTGCGATGAGAGTAGCATGAATTGGTGCTCTTGGGTGATGTTTTCGAATGTTCGGATGCCTCCCTGCGCCGCGACGTTCAATCTCCGCACCGCGCATTTTCTGCGGCGAACGCTACCCCAACGGCCCGTCGTTCTGATTGATCCTTAGCGAGATGGCGCCATCGGAGCCACGCGCCAACTTGTCGAGTGGCTCGACCAGATATTCAAATGCCCAGAGCGGAACATCTGCTTCCAGCGTGATCTCGTAATCCTTTCCATTGCGGATCAATTCTCCAACGGGCCGCAGACCCGATTTCGGATTGGGAAGCATGGAATTGGCGAGATATCCGACGAGCGCGCTGTTGTCGAACAGGACCGTCCGACGGGCGACCAAGGCGGCGTGCGAAAGTAATTCGAGCGTCCGCCAATATCGCGCAACGATCCGTTCCTGAGGCACATCGTGTCCGCCTGTACGCACGCGGTTCTCCACCCTGCGAACGTTGATCTCTGGGTCGGACGTGCACACGAAGTATAGCGTGATCTCGTACCCCGCATCGTCGGCTCGAAGCATCAGCTCAACCTTGCTGGGATGAGACATCACCGTCTCAAAACTGAAACTGAGCCTGTTCGAGAGACAGCGGTCCCGCATGAAGTCGGCAATCGTCTGTGCTTGCCTGGAACGCTGCGGTTCCGGCATATCCAGAGTGGCGGCAATCTCGTCGGGATTGATGTACTCGCCGAAATCAATGCCGGCCGACATAAGATAGTCGGTCAGGGTGCTTTTGCCGGAGCCGTTTGGCCCGGCAAATATCAGAAGGAACGGCGGCTCGTTCAATCAGTCGAATCCCGGCGGATCAGAGGGTCGACTGACTTGCTGCTCTCCGATGCCACGGTTTGACCGGACACCCGAAGCGTCACAGCTCCGGAGGGATGCCGCTCCGCCAGCGTTGATGCCGGCCCCTCCTTCTCTAGAAAATCGACCGTTCCAATCACGGTCAGGCCGGCCGCTTGTGCATCCTTGGCAGCGCGCAACGCGGCATTTGCGCCTAACGCCGCCAATTCCTCTATCGTAAGATCGATCGCTCGTTTTCCCATGCGCCAGCCTTCTCGAGGATACCCACATATAGTTTATTGACCGGCGAAAGCCACCGCCCGCGTCGTCAATGGAGCTGGAAAACCCCGTTTACGGCTTTGATTTCGGCAGGCCGAATCAGACCGGAATGGGCCACTTGAACCGCGTAGAGCGCGCCGTCTAGCGAGCGCTGCCAGAACGACAGAAACTTGAACAGTTCAGGAAATTTGGGACATAG
>CAVTVG010000018.1:0-115542 GCA_963738155.1 uncultured Alphaproteobacteria bacterium | reverse complement strand
ACGCCCTTCAGGAAAGTCTTCTGGGCTTCGGGAGAGCAGGAGATTGGGAAATGGACAGTGCCGAGTTGTTCAGCCGTAAGTTTTTCGTGATGGCCTTCGTCTGCGATTGCAAATCCAGAAAACGCGACGGCGATCCATATCATCCAAAGCAGCTTGCTCATCGGAACACCCCAGTCGGAGTTTAGTTTTCGGGGTTCGACAACGTCAAGACGGCGCGCGCGTAGCGATTAGTGCCGCAGTCGGTTGACGTCTGGTAGTTCGGGTGTAATCATTTCGAGGATTTTGGGAGTTCAGGGAAGTCGAAGTTGTTTATGCAAACAAAGAGCAGACTGCGCCAAGGATTTTGGACGCGACCGCTCTCACACTCGGAGGAGAAAAATGAAACGCCTTAGGAGAGAGCTTTCTTTGTGGACGGTAGTTTTTGGTCTGCTGTTGATAGTGGGCTTAGCGCCCGCGATTGCCAGTGCGCAGACGTCAACGACCGACACCACCAGCACCGACACCACTACGAAAAAGAAGACCAAGAAGAAAGCCAAGAAAGATACCACCGACACAACTGATGCAGCGGCTGCGGGCAGCACTGACAAGAGCGCCGACCAGACCGCGTCCACCACCAAGAAGTCAAAGAAGAAGAAGAAAACGGGCACTACTGACGCAGCGACGACCGGCGATAAAACGACTTCCGACAACCCGACGAGTGGAGATCAGACAGCGACAACGAAGAAACCGAAGAGCAAGAAAAAGAGCGCAACCGGTACATCCGGCGGCGAAATGTCGAACAGCGGCGGACAAATGTCGAACGACAAGACTGCCACTGATACATCCGCAACGAAAATCAAGAAAGCAGTGCCCGCCGATAATGGCGCATCGAAGAGCGATCAGGGTATGGCGGAACAGCCCGGGAAGACCAACGCGACGCCGTCCACCATGTCTCCTGCGCAAAAGACTCCGGGAAATGCAGCCACGGCGAAGAGTGGTGGCATGAAGACAGGAACTTCGACGGCTTCCAGCTCAGACATCACTTCGGCGAAATCCAGTGGCAAAGTCTGGGTGAACACGGAAAGTGGCGTTTACCACAAGAGCGGCCGGTGGTACGGGAAAACAAAAGAAGGAAAATTCATGACCGAGGATGAAGCGAAAGCGGCCGGATACAAAGCGGCGCAAAAAGAATAGGGCGTCATTCAGTAGCGGAACAAAATATTCAAGGAGGAATTATGCGAAAAAATCTGTTGGCAAGAGTTCTGGTGGTGATTTTTGCGTTGAGCTTGATCAGTGGAATGGCAGTCGCCCAGCCCGCCAAGTCTTCGACAAACGCCGGAGCGATGGCGTCCAGTGGCGATCTGGTGGACATCAACTCGGCAACGAAGGATCAATTGGACGCTCTACCTGGTATCGGAGCGGCCTATTCACAGAAGATCATTGATGGGCGTCCGTACAAAAAGAAGACCGACCTCGTGACGAAGAAAGTTCTTCCCCAAGCGACTTACAACAAGATTAAAGACAAGATCATCGCCAAACAGAAGTAAGCAAGACAGCTCAAACCTGAATCGCGAAATCCGCGTACGATCAGGATCGCTGGTGAATCCTTCGCATGCGGACTTCGCGCTTTAAGACAGAACTATCACGGTCAATTTTGGATCCGCGCGGTCTTAACTAAGGAGACGGTATGGGGCTACTCGATAATCTTGAAAACCAGGCAATGGGCAAAGTGATGGGAAGCGTAGGCGGATCGAATCCGGTGGTCGCAGGCCTGCTGCAGATGATTCAGAATCAGCCCGGAGGGCTGCCGGGGCTGGTGCAGTCTTTTCAGCAAAAAGGAATGGGAGGATTGATCTCCTCCTGGGTGAGCACAGGCCCCAATCCTCCGATCAGCCCTGATCAGGTCCATGAAGTGCTCGGCAGCGATCAGGTGAACGCGCTGGCCGCCAAAGCGGGGATTTCTCCAGAGGCTGCAAAGGCCGCGATCGCACAGATTCTGCCCGGTCTGGTAGACAAGCTGACACCGAACGGCGCGATTCCCGAACACAGTAACGTTATGGGAATGTTGGGCGGCCTTCTCCAGAATCTCGAAAAGGCGTCGTAATCGCGCGCCCACGCCGGAGCGCTCGCCATAACTGGTCAGGCTTCGCCTTTCCGAATGTTTCTGGTGTTAGAAGGAATGTGTTCGCACGTTGCCTTGGTTCGCGATGTAGAGCATAATCAAAGTGCTGCCGCCGCAGCCAGAGCAGTTTTTGCGTGAACCTTCCCAATTCCATCACGCTCACCCGCATCGCCGCCGTTCCGCTGCTGATCTGGATTCTCGTTACGCCCCGGCTCTCGAGCGAGCACGGGGAGCGGGAACTGCTGGCCTCCACAGTCTTCATTCTGGCGTCGATCACCGACGGAATTGATGGTTATCTCGCCCGGAAGCGCGGTCAAATCACGACGATGGGGATGCTGCTTGACCCTCTCGCCGACAAACTGCTGATCGCTGCCGCCTTCATTACTCTGGTGCAATTCAATCCTGCTTTGGTGCCTGCCTGGATGGCCGTAGTCATTATCGGGCGGGAGTTCCTGGTGAGTGGACTGCGCTCGATTGCGGCCTCCGAGGGCTTTACAATTCAGGCCAGCGAACTCGGTAAGTTCAAAATGCTGGTCCAGATCATCTCGGTGGTAGCTGTGATTTTGGCGCGCCGCTGGCACGACTGGCCGGTCGGAAGTACCTACATCTTCCCGGTTTACTGGATCGCGTGGCTGGCGATCTGGTTCATGGTCCTGCTGTCCCTGGTGTCCGCAGTCGACTACTTCGTCGCTTTCTGGTCGCGTATCAACCAGCACTCGGAGAAGCGGCGTCGAAGGCGGGCCTTCGTCCTCGCACGGCGAAGGAAACGCGATGTCCAGACTGTCTGAAGATCTGGCGGGGAACCTGGTGAATGCAAACCGGGAGTCGCCGGAATACCGCAATGCGGCAGACGAGTTCACCCGTTCCAGGCGTCACCTCCTCCTGCGCATAGCTCGTTCGGGGATCGCATCGGGATTGGCGGGCGAGCCGTTACCGGATTCGCCAACCGCGCTTTTATCGGTACTTACATCTCCTACTGGGTCGGCCGCACAGGCAGCATCGGTTTTTTGGCCAGGTCTGGTTGAACACCGGGGCGTGTTCACGACGCTTTACCTTGGCGGGCAATTGCGGGGATGCGTTGGGTATGCTTTGCCGATCCAACCGCTCTATCGGGCGGTCGGAGAGACGGCTCGCGCGGCGGCTTTCGAAGACACACGATTCCGGCCGTTGACTCCTGAAGAAGCGCCGGAATTGAAGATTTCACTCAGCGTTCTTTCTCCCCTGTTTCCGATCGCACCTGGAGAAGTCGAGGTGGGAAGGCATGGTCTGCTGATCTCCGATGGGATACGGCGCGGGTTGCTTTTACCGCAGGTTCCCGCCGAGCATGGCTGGGATCGCGAGACGTTCCTCGCGCAAACCTGTCGCAAGGCCGGACTGCCGGAAGACGCGTGGCAGAGATCGACGACCATCGAAGCTTTCACCGCTGAGGTATTTGGGGACGACGACGTTCCCGAATGATTCGGATCCAATCGAACTTGTTTCCCCTCAAATGGATTGCCTGACGCGGAGTTCCAGGTTGCGAATGGCACGTTCGTACCGTTGTCTTTTCCGCGGAATCGGATCAAGCTGGGGCTCAGTTGTTTCCCGTGGGGGGAGTATGGAACTTGCTGTCGTAGTAATCGCGGTGATTGTGGCTGGCGCGCTGATTCCGGATCATTCAAAAATTGTGTTCTATCGCTGACACAAGGTCCTCGCAGCATCAGCACCAACCAAGAGCTTCGAATCCCAGACCGCGTCTCCAGACCAGGGCGCTCTTCGAATAATCTCGTCTACTTTCGGTAAAAACTCATTTCACGGAACACTTAACGCTGGCCGTTCGGGCTGGTTCGTGCACCCAAAAAATAAGAGAGGAGATTTCTCTCCTCTCTACCCAAACTTGTTGTTGAATTTTGAGCGCTACTCCTGCTGGTCGAGTTCGACCGTATCGCCGGCGTAGACATCTTCGAGAGCGAATACGACCATGGCGGAAGCTGAGGTCGGAGTGGGTCCGAGGATCACGACTTCGCCAACAGCGCGGCGCGGCAGATCCGCAACGTGGATATCCGGACCCTTGCCCCTGGTGAAGCGGCTCGCTTCGAATGTGGGCGAGCGCATCTGGGTATCTTCAGAAATCTGCGCCATGAACGATAGCGAGTCGACCGGATCATGCAGATCGGCGGAATAGGAACGCACGACTCGGAAATAGTCGCCGACCTTAACGCCCTGGTTGGCCCCTACGTTGAGGTAGAGTTTCATACCCGAACCGAGTACGGTGTCGAAATCCTTGCCCAATACGACTCGTCCAGTCAGCTTTCCATTGGGTGGGGCAAAACGGTCAAAGTGCCCCGGAACGTGGAAGGTGACGGGAGGCTTCTCAACGAAGGGGACGGCAACGTCGCCAGGGTTGATGGGATCGCAGTTGAACTCCACCTGGGCAATCGCATGATGGTTGCGAGTGTCGAGAACACGAACCCGTCCGACTTCGCTGTAAGGATGGCCGATGGAGGCGAGCATCCTGCGCATGCCGGAGTAAATCTCATATTCGTTAACGTCGCGCAGCTCGCGAACGATGGAATAGAGCTGCCCGGCCTGGTAGCCAGTGCCGGCAAGATATACGATCTGGCCTAGTTCAAATTTTGTGGAACTGGGGGTCTGGAGGCCGCCATTGACATAATTGGCATCCGGAACCCGATCCTTGGAAATGAAGCCCGCACAGTAAATGTCAGCCTGGGTTGGCGTCTGGTAACGGACAAAAGGAACGCTCACAGTGCTCTCGACAATGCCGTTGGCATTGGGCGTGGCCGCCATGGTGGAGGTGACCACAGGTGCCGACTGGGCGCAAGCAATGCTCGCTGCCAGTAGCAATAACAGTCCTGTTTTCTTCATGTTATCTCCGACTCCCGCCGTACCAAACTCGCTTTGGGCTTCTTCCGGCTATCCCTTTGGGAAGACAAGGGTTACAGCCAAAAAGTAGCAAGGGGCAAGCATAGGGTCAAGGTTACGAGGGTATTAGAGACTGGGACTCCCAAAGTGTTTCGCAGCTACAGTTAATCCGCTGTTGCATCTAGGCTTACGCCCTTGTAATATCGCGCCGTCCAGCAATCTAAATGGCTTTGGCACTACCTACTACTCTCGCGCCGCGTTTCCTGCCTCAACGGCTGCCCAAGGTTTGTCTGGCGGTCAACGCCGATACAGCTGACGAAATGCTCGAAATCGCGGAGACCAGAGCCCGCGAAAATCCCTTTCTAGAGCTGCGCCTCGACTACATCAAGCAGCCCTTGTCGGCGATGACGAAGATCCGCCAATTCCTTGAAACCCACCAGTATGTGACGGCGGTTGCCACTTGCCGGCGTGCTGATAATGGAGGCCAGTTGAAAGGATCGCTCGCAGCGGAACTTGAGGTTCTGAACAAAGCGCATGCCGCGGGCTGCCAGATCGTTGACCTGGAAATGGAAAGTGCGCTGAAGACCAAGGCAGACGTGCTGGCTCGATTGCGGAGGAGCGCCGGCCTGATCGTGTCGTTCCACGATTTCCGGGCCACCCGCAATCTGGAAGCGACTCTGGAAAAAATGCTGCAGGTTCCTGCCGACTACTACAAGATCGTCAGCACTGCGACCACACTCTCTGACAACGTGACAATGATGAAGTTCCTGCAGACACAGGGCGACAAGAATGCGCTGATCGGACTGTGCATGGGAGAGCAGGGCATTATCAGCCGTGTGTTGAGCGTACGGGCCGGCAGCGTGTTTACGTTCGGGGCGGTAAGCGCAGAGACGAAGACTGCGCCCGGACAGATGAGCGCGCGCGATTTGCGGAACATCTATCGCATCGAACAAGTCGATGCGGCGACGCGAGTGTTTGGAGTGGCAGGCGATCCGATTGAGCATTCGCTATCGCCCGTCATCATGAACACCGCGCTGCGGCGCGAGAATGTGAATGGCGTCTACGTGGCCCTGCATGCAAAGACGCTGAAGGATTTGCTTTACTGCGTCCGAGAAATTCCGCTGCATGGGTTGAGCGTCACCATGCCTTACAAACAATCGATTGTGGAGCACCTGGATAACACCGATGCGCACACGGCGAAGATCGGAGCCTGTAACACGGTCGTGCGCGGACAGGACGGCAGCTTTATGGGTTCAATACTGACATTGCCGGCGTGGTGGGTGCGCTTGAGCAGCGAATTACGATCGAGAATGCGAAAGTGCTGGTACTGGGGGCCGCGGTGCGGCGCGCGCCGCGGTGTTTGGCCTGAAGGAACGCGGCGCAGAGGTCTGGATATTGAATCGAACGGCCGCCAAGGGACAGAAGCTTGCCCGGCAGGCGAAGGCCCGCACCATCAAGCGTGCGGACCTGCGCAAAACGGCGTTCGATGTCATCGTCAACGCTACTCCAGTGGGGATGGAAATACGAAAGACTGTCCGCTGAAGGAAGAAGAAATTCAGGCGAAGGTCGTGTTCGACATGGTGTACGATCCCGTCGAAACCCGATTACTTCAGATCGCGCGGGCAAAGGGAATCTCCGTGATTCCTGGGGTTGAGATGTTTGTCCACCAGGCGGCGCGACAGTTTGAGATATGGACCGGCAAGCCTGCTCCCGCAGGCGATATGCTGCGAGTGGTCACAATCGCTTTCCTGGAGCGAGCGAAAGAGCGCACCGCCACCATCCAAGCGTAGCCGGGCGGCCTTTCACCACTGAGTCACAGAGACACAGAGAAGTCCTTAATTCAAGATTCCGAAGACTTTGCGCAGACACCTCCGTCACGCTGCAAAAAAAAGATGGAAGTTTTCTCAGTGTCTCTGTGTCTCTGCGGTAGAAGCCGTTTGGCAACTATGACCAAGGGAAACATTCTGAATTAAGATTCCCGGAAGTTCAGCGCCAGGTTTTGCGTCGTGCGCAAATTTCTTCCTACGGGAGAATTGCTGATGCTTTCTGATCGAAAGGACGCGAATGAGATCGAATGGCGATGCAAAATGAGACGAAAAGCGATGCAACACCAACATGAAAGGTTGCAAATGATACGGAACGGCAGTAATATCGCCTCAAGACGCGAGTTCAAGCGTCTATCTCGTCTCAAAAACAAACAACCAACCGTCTTCCAGGTAGGAGCAGCCCGCTTTTAACAAATCTAAAGGGGAGCCCAAGGCCCCGGTGCAATTCGGAGAGAATGCATGTCGTGGTACGCGTACTGCCTCACGGAACACCAGACCCTTGCTAATGGTGTTCGCGCTCGTCGCCCTTTCGTCCTAGATGGAATTCAAGGCGTCAATGCCGCTCCCGTAATGAGTTATCCGAGCGGGATTTCGCGGTTATCGTCAGCGAATACGACCGCACGACCTCGAAACTGGATGAAAAATCGGTTCTGGAACATGCACGTGTTGTGAGCCAGAGCTTCCGTACCGCCACCGTTTTACCCTTCCGGTTTGGAACAATCTTGACACCGAAGACGCGATCCGCCAGGCAGTCCGTTCCAACCGTCGAACTTTCTGCGAAAGCGTAGCGCGGCTGCGTGGTAAATCCGAAATGCGCATCAAGTTGACGGTGCGAGATGGTTCGTTACGCGGCAACATGGAAGAAATCGTTTTGCCGGACACAGTAGGTCGGGAGTATCTGGCGAAACTTCGCGAAAAAGCCTCGCGTGAGCGCGAGCGGCAGACTAAGGCCCGCGCGCTATCCGTGCAGGTACACAAGCTGTTCAATCCTCTCGAAGAAGAGGTTAGTTGTAAGCGAGTGGCCGCCGACGGAATGTTGCTCGACATCGCCCACCTGATCGACACCAAATCCATTGAAAAATATCAGAACCGCTATGCACCGCCGCCAAGCAGTTGAAAAACTGCCAGATGGTGGTCAGCGGACCTGGCCGCCGTATCACTTCCTGCCAGAAAAGCTTCGGCAGGTAGCCGGCGACAGCTAGACCTGTTCAAGATAGGACAAAGGCTCCAAAGCCTTCGCTTTCGCGAGGGCTTTTTTCTTGCTCGGATTTCGCGCGTCCGATGGCGTGGCTGCTACCGGCCCGGGAGCCAGTACAAACTCTTTGTTAGAATAATGTCGAGAGAATGTCTGCTTCTTCCCAACTCGTCCAATTGATCTGGGCTAAATTCCGAGCCCGAAACCTTCATGGCTCAAGGCGAAGGCGCCTGTCGGCGATAACTTCCACGACCTGAAGAAACTGGCTCGCGGTCTTGGACTGCATACGGTTTGCGAATCGGCGCAGTGTCCGAACATTGGCGAATGCTGGAATCACAAAACCGCCACCTTCATGTTGCTGGGCGACATCTGCACGCGCCGGTGCGGCTTCTGTGCGGTCCAAAGGGGCGTCCGGAGGCGATCGACTGGGATGAACCGCGTCGGGTAGCAGAGGCCGTGGCGACTCTTGGGTTGCGCCATGCCGTCGTTACCAGCGTCAATCGCGATGACGATAATGTTGGAGGCGCAAAAATTTCGCCGAGACGATTCGCCAGATTCGCGAGCTCGTTCCCGGGTGCCGAGTCGAGGTGCTGATCCCCGACTTCCAGGGACTGGAAGAGCCGTTGCGGATCGTGCTTGAGGCAAAGCCTGATGTTCTAAATCACAATACTGAGACGGTTCCGCGACTCTATCGCGCGGTTCGCTCGGGAGCGCGTTTCCAGCCGGCGTATGCGCCCCACGCGAGGGCCAGCGCCGTCAGCGCTTCCGCGACCTGGCACACCTGGATCACGCGCTTGCGTTCGAAGCGATCGGCGGCGTGGCCGGCGACGAACACCAGCAGCGCCGTGGGAAGGAACTGCACCAGCCCGACCATGCCGAGGTCGAAGGCGCGGCCGGTCATGTCATAGACCTGCCAGCCGATCGCGACCGCGCCGATCTGGCTGGAGAAACGCGAGAGCGAGCGCGACAGCAGGAAGCAGATGAGGGAGGGCTGCCTGAGCAGAGCGCCCGCGCTAGTTTGTGACCATGCGACGAACATGGTGCCTTCGGTGGCGGACCATGACGCGGTTGTCAACGGTAGCCTTTAATTGCGCGCATGGCATTGCGCTTCGCGGCGTGTCACGCTCATAATGAGCAGGGTCCGGGGGAAACATGCTTCAACTGCAATCGGCGTTCGGCATTATCGCGTTGCTCGCGATCGCGTGGGCGATTGAGCGAGAACCGCCGCGCGGTTCGCTCCGGCAGGCCGCGATCGGCCTTGCGATGACGCTGGTCACCGCATTCATCCTGATCAAGCTGCCCTTCGTCGCGCAGCGCTTTCGGCGGCATCAACGACGCCGTCGGCGCGATCGCTCACGCCACCCGCGCCGGCACGTCCTTCGTGTTCGGCTATCTCGGCGGCGGCGCGCTGCCGTTCGATCCCAAGGACACCCGGCTCCGACTTCATCCTCGCGCTGCAGGCGCTTGCCGATCGTGCTGGTCATGAGCGTGCTGACCACGCTGTTGTTTTACTGGCGCGTGCTGCCGCCGATCGTGCGCGGCTTGGCGTGGCTGCTGGAGCGCACGCTTGGCGTCGGCGGCGCGGTTGGGCTCTCGACCGCCGCCAACATCTTCCTCGGCATGGTCGAGTCGCCGCTGTTCGTCCGGCCGTATCTGGCGCAGCATGACGCGCAGCGAATTGTTCCTCGTGATGACCGGCGGCATGGCGGGCATCGCCGGCACGGTGCTGGTGCTGTATGCGACCATGCTCGGCGCCGCTGATCCCCGATGCCGCCGCGCATCTCGTGATCGCCTCCGTGCTCGGCGCGCCGGCCGCGATCCTGGTCGCCTCGATCATGGTGCCGGAGACGAAGCAGCGCCGCACCGGCGGCGCGCTCGACGATCGGCGATCCGCAGGCGTCCGCCACGATGGACGCCATCGTCAAGGGCACCGCCGCCGGCCTCGAACTGCTGCTCAACATCATCGCCATGCTGATCGTGCTGGTGGCGCTGGTCCATCTCGCTCAACGCGATCCTCGGCCTGCTTCCTGACGATCGCCGGCGCGCCGATCTCGCTGCAGCGATGCTCGGCCTGTGATGGCGCCGGTTGCTGGCTGATGGGCATTCCCGTGGCCGCAGGCGGTCACCGCGGGCAACCTGATGGGCATCAAGACCGTGCTCAACGAGCTGATCGCCTATGCCGATTTCTCGAAGCTGCGCCGGACGCGCTCGATGCGCGCTCGCGGCTGATCATGCTCTACGCGATGTGCGGCTTCGCCAATTTCGGCAGCCTCGGCATCATGATCGCCGGGCTGGGCACCATGGCGCCGGAGCGGCGCGAGGAGATCAACGTCGCTCGGCCTGAAGTCGATCGTCTCGGGCACGCTCACGACATGCCTGATGGGCGCGATCGTCGGGATGCTGAGCTAACGTGCGCCGCCATTGCGTCATCCCATCAGTTCGGCTTGTCCGCGGTCATCGGTTTTGACGCCGTGTCCGGAGTATCCGGCTTGTCCTGCGCAGCGCTGGATGGTCCTTCAGGTAATCGAGCGCCGTCTTGTTGTTCGGATCGATCTTGATGACCGCTTGCAATTCGGCGATTGCGTCATCCTGCTTGCCCGACTTGCCCAGCGTCTGCGCAAGCCGAATGAGCGGCTGGACATTCCCGGGATCCACCCGCGCCGCCTCGCGATATTCCTCGATCGCTTCATCGTTCTGTCCCAACTCGACAAGCGCGCTGGCGAGGGTGCTGTGTGCCCGCCCGTTGTTCGGGTTTATGCGGATCACCTGCTTTGCTTGCGTCACGACCCCGGCGAAATCCTTGCGCGCGCCAAACACCACCACCAGATTCTCGCGGGGAAGCGCATAGTTGGCGTTCAAATCGATGGCGTGCTGATATTCCCCGATGGCGCCGTCGTCATCGTTCAGGCGGTGCAAAGCGGCTCCGATATTGTTGTGATAAATTTCACTTTTCGGGGCAATTCTGGCCGCCTCCCGAAACTCCTGCAGGGCATCCCGCGGCTGGCCGGAATTTCCCAAAGCGATGCCGAGCGAATTATGCGCCCGCCCGTCATCGGGATTGATCCAGATCGCCTCGCGGTATTCGGCCATCGCTTCCGGCAGTTTGCCGGTGGCCCTTCTGATATCTCCCAGGCTGATATGCGGCAGCCCGAACTGTTTCTTCACCGCCAGCGCCTTGCGCAGCTCGGCCTCCGCCGCCTCATATTCCTTGCGCTGTGTCAGGATCATGCCGCGCAAATTGTAGGCGTGCGCGACGTTGTCGTCGTCTTCGGGCAGATTGGTCGTGATCCACTTCAACAGGTCGAAAGCCTCGTCGAGCTTCCTGTGATCGGCCATCGACTGCGCCAGCAGGTATGGCGATATCTTCCTCATGATCTCGGGAACGGCGGCCGTGAACACGTCATCCGGGCTTTCCGGATCGACGCCGTCCTTGCTTCTGTAGAACTCCTCGCCGTCCAGGCGCAGCCGCAGCCACAGCTTGTTGTTGTCGATGGTGATCTCCCCGCCGATGGATTGGCTGCGCGTGCTGCGCAGCAGCGAGCGAAGCAACGTCATCACCGCATCCAGCGAAATTCCGACCGTCGGCACCACGATGTCCGGCTGGTCCGCGTGCAGCGCCACTTCGGACGTCGCCAGGTCGGATGACGTCGGCCCGGTTTTGAGCGGCGCCGAGAATTTCGTCAATCGCGTCGCTCAACCGTTGCGCCGCGACGTCCTGGGAATATCCGCGGTCCGCGAGCAGCTTCGGAACCGAGATCGTGTTGATGACGGTGACGTGCCGCGTCAGCCCTTGATAGACGATGATCAGAACGACGAGAACGACGAGCACCGTGAGGCACTTCCCGACAAAGCTCGCGAAATTCTCGTAAGTGAATTGAGCTGCCTGCCACAGATAACGCGGTGCGTCTCGCCGAAATCCCCCCGATGGAGCGAACCAGTCGCGCGGCGGGCCGCATCTCTGCCTGACCGAGGTCCACCACGATGGTGCCTCGGCGGAGCATCCGAAGCCGGCAAATCCTTCGCACCATCCGGTTGATCCAACATCGATCGCTCGCGACTTTGCGGTTGAAATGCATCGCAGAGTAATTCGCTAAGGCAATCCGGCCGCGGCAATGCGCGGCCGGTCCGGGATGACAATTCTAGGCCGCCAATTCCACCGTCTTGAAATCCGCCGGCAGGATCACTTCCAGCAATTCGACGTCGTCGGAATAATCCATGATCAAATGCCGGATCTTCGGCGGCTGGGTCCAGCAGGCGTTCTGCTGGTAGGTCGTCTCGCCGACGCCATCCATGTAGGTCTTCACCCAGCCCTTGAGCACATAGACCATCTGGAATTCGACGTCGTGGAAATGCAGTTTGGAGACTTCCTCCGGATTGCAGGGTCCGACGAGGCGGATCACATGCGCGCGGGCCAGGCCGTGGGTGGCATCGGCGATGCCGAGGTCGCGATATTTGGCGTAGGTGCGCAGGCCGTCGGCCTTGAAATCTTCCTCGCGGTGATGGCTCGTCGCGACCCGCTGCTTCGGCCGCGCACGCTTCGCGGGCGATCGGCGCCCTGCCCTTGCTGGCGAGTTTTTTGCGCGCGGTTGACTTGGCGACCGTCTTGCGCGGCGGCGATTTCTTCTGCGCGGCGCGCTTCGATGGCGGCGCGGGTCTTGTCTTCGGCTTCTTGCTGGCCATCGGTGCTCTCCCTTCGTGTCGTTGCGAAGAGAGTAGCACAAATCGCACGTCGGCGCGCGGACTCGTCGCGCCGAAGCTCGTCGAGAAGCGAAGGCCGATCAATGCAGCCGGAACACGCCGTCGACGGCGCGCAGCTCCGCCGGCTTGATCAGCTTGGAATGCGCCACCGTCACCTTGAACAGCGGCCCTTCCAGCTTCTCTTCCCAGAACTTCAGGAAATCCTTCAGCGCCGGAAATTTGGGACATAGATCGTAGTTCTGCCAGACATAGGTCTGCAGCAGCGAGGGATGATCCGGCATCCGGTAAAGGATCTCTGCCGTGGTCAGCCCATATCCAAGCGCCAGTTTCCGGAAGTCTTCGGAAACGACCCCAACCCGCGACGTCATGCTGTCCTCCAATGCTGGAGCGCATTCGCGTGGGGTGTCTTCCTGCGGGAGCCACCCCGGCTTGAGATGCGCTCACATGAAACAAATGTGACGCACGCAACCAACGCATCACAAGCCCAAATGGTTAATGAATTGTTGAAAAAACTTGCATTAGCAGCAGCTTACCGCGACTGCTAACCCGCCTTGGCGCCGTCCTTCAGCGTTAACGATGCTTTTAAACTTCCTGGCAGGCGGAGCCGTCGACTGCCAATTTTTCTGCTAAAGGCCCTTGTCTCCGCCCGGAGACTGGCCTACTTCAAGGCCACTGGCACTCGCTTGGGGCGATTGCTAGCACCCAAAACTCTTTAATAGTCAGAATAACTTAGGAGGACTGCATGAAATTCCGTCCGCTTCACGACCGCGTCGTGGTCAAGCGCATCGACGCCGAAGAGAAGACTGCTGGCGGCATCATCATTCCCGACACTGCCAAGGAAAAGCCCTCGCAGGGTGAAGTCATCGCCGTCGGCCCCGGTGGCCGCGACGAGGCCGGCAAGCTGATCCCGATCGACATCAAGGTCGGCGACCGCGTGCTGTTCGGCAAATGGTCGGGCACCGAAGTCAAGATCGACAACGTCGACCTCTTGATCATGAAGGAGAGCGACATCATGGGCGTTCTCACCGACGTCCCCGCCGCCAAGAAGAAGGCCGCTTAATCCAACGCCAGCCTCACCCTGAGGAGCCGGCGCAGCCGGCGTCTCGAAGGGTGAGACAGACCGGCCTCATCCTTGCGAGAGGCGGACACGTCCGCTGCTCGGGATGAGGGGATCAAGATCAAACTCAGGGAAACCACAATATGTCAGCTAAAGAAGTCAAATTCGGCGTCGATGCCCGCGACCGCATTCTGCGCGGCGTGGACATCCTCAACAACGCCGTCAGGGTGACGCTCGGCCCCAAGGGCCGCAACGTCGTCCTCGACAAGTCGTTCGGCGCTCCCCGCATCACCAAGGACGGCGTCACCGTCGCCAAGGAGATCGAGCTCGAGGACAAGTTCGAGAACATGGGCGCGCAGATGGTGCGCGAAGTCGCCTCCAAGTCGGCTGATGCGGCCGGCGACGGCACCACCACCGCCACCGTGCTTGCGGCTGCGATCGTCCGCGAGGGCGCCAAGTCGGTTGCCGCCGGCATGAACCCGATGGATCTGAAGCGCGGTATCGACCTCGCGGTCGAGGCTGTCGTTGCGGACCTCGTCAAGAACTCCAAGAAGGTCACCTCCAACGAGGAGATCGCCCAGGTCGGCACCATCTCCGCCAACGGCGACGCCGAGATCGGCAAGTTCCTCTCGGACGCCATGAAGAAGGTCGGCAACGAGGGCGTCATCACGGTTGAGGAAGCCAAGTCGCTGGAGACCGAGCTCGACGTCGTCGAGGGCATGCAGTTCGACCGCGGCTACATCTCGCCCTACTTCGTCACCAACGCCGACAAGATGCGCGTCGAGATGGAAGACGCCTACATCCTGATCAACGAGAAGAAGCTCTCCTCGCTGAACGAGCTGCTGCCGCTGCTCGAAGCCGTGGTGCAGACCGGCAAGCCGCTGGTCATCGTCGCGGAAGACGTCGAAGGCGAAGCGCTCGCCACCCTCGTGGTGAACCGCCTGCGTGGCGGCCTGAAGGTCGCGGCCGTCAAGGCGCCGGGCTTCGGCGATCGCCGCAAGGCCATGCTGCAGGACATCGCGATCCTGACCGGCGGCCAGGCGATCTCGGAAGACCTCGGCATCAAGCTCGAGAACGTCAACCTCTCCATGCTCGGCCGCGCCAAGAAGGTGATGATCGACAAGGAGAACACCACCATCGTCAACGGCGCCGGCAAGAAGGCCGACATCGAGGCGCGCGTGGCGCAGATCAAGGCGCAGATCGAGGAGACCACCTCGGACTACGACCGTGAGAAGCTGCAGGAGCGTCTGGCCAAGCTCGCGGGCGGCGTCGCGGTGATCCGCGTCGGCGGCGCGACCGAGGTCGAGGTGAAGGAGCGCAAGGATCGCGTTGATGACGCGATGCATGCGACCCGCGCCGCGGTCGAGGAAGGCATCGTCCCGGGCGGCGGCGTCGCCCTGCTCCGTGCCTCCGAGCAGCTCAAGCGCATCAAGACCCAGAACGACGACCAGAAGACCGGCGTCGAGATCGTGCGCAAGGCCCTGTCCTGGCCGGCCCGCCAGATCGCGATCAACGCGGGCGAGGACGGCTCCGTCATCGTCGGCAAGATCCTGGAGAAGGATCAGTATTCGTACGGCTTCGACTCCCAGAGCGGCGAATACGTCAACATGGTCGCCAAGGGCATCATCGACCCGACCAAGGTGGTCCGCACCGCGATCCAGAACGCTGCCTCGGTGGCTGCGCTGCTGATCACTACGGAAGCCATGGTCGCCGAGCTGCCGAAGAAGAACCAGGGCGCCGGCGGTGGCGGCATGCCTCCGGGCGGCGGCATGGGCGGCATGGATTTCTGATCCGCTCGCTCAGGCGAAGTCACGAAATGCAAAACCGCGCGCCGTTTTTGTTTGCGGAATCTCTCCCTCGCCGCGGTTCATTTGTTTTGGACCGTCTCCACCTCGTGTCCCGGCAAGTCAGCGCGCTCAATGGACCGCTGCACCAATCCCGAGCTTCGACTCTTCGAGCAATTCCCCGACGAGTCGAGTCTCGCGCCTGACCGTCGACTCCAAAATGCCGAGCGGTTGGCTCGTAGCGGTCGTACAATACCCGCGAGCCGAGAAGATCTGCGGATACGCCAAAAGCACACCGCGAATATATGCGAACGCGTCGGCATTTCCGTACGCAGAGTTCGAATGCGGTCGAGATCGCCGCCTACAACCAGTTGCGTCTTGAAGATACGGCTCAAGGTCAAGTTCGAAGCGTGATCATATAGACCACGATGCGAACGCCAGCCAGTCCGTAGAGAATACTCTGAAGCGGAGAGCCTGCCGGCACCAGAAAGGGTAGTCCAATTGGAGAATGGGAGGCGAGAAGTCCACCCCGGCTGCCAGACCGGTAGCGTCCCATGAGGCGATGTGCCTCGCGCCGCAAGTAACGCATGTCAACATCTCGGGACTGGTTGGATATCCAATCGGCAAGAACTCAACGAATCTTCGCTCGCAGAGCGCGAGCAATGTCGAGAAGAATGATTGCGGTTGAAACCGCCTTCGCTCACTCTTCACGACCTTGTTTACATAATGGATGCAAGCCGAGGGATCAATGCCGGCCTGCACGAGGTCTGCGACCCGCGGGTGAGCCATTGCTATGAAGCGGATTGAAAGCCGAAGAGACGAACATCAAGAAAGCAATTCTCTTCGAGATTTCTCTCGCCACCGGGGATTGCTATGAAGCGTAAATCCGAAGAGACGACATGCAAGAAAGCCTCAATTCTCTTCGAGATTTCCTTTCAGGCCAGGTATGCGGCGCCGTGCGTGATATGCCGTCAAGTGTAGTCGAGGGTTCAAGAAATCTCGCTGTATCCCCCAGTCGAGAAGAAAGGTCTCGATATCTCTCTTGCTCTCATTCGAAACAAAGAGAAAGGCCCACACCACATTTGGATGTTTGGGTTTCAAGCCGACACCAGATCGCAGTTGAGACAGATATTCATGAAGTTTTTTTTTTTTTTTTTTATTTTTTTTTTTATTTTAGTGTTTCTTATTTTTTTTTTTTTTTTTTTTTTTTTTTTTTTTTTTTTTTTTTTTTTTTTTAATTTTTTTTTTTTTTTTTTTTTTTTTTTTTTTTTTTTTTCTTTCATTTTTTTTATTTATTTCTTTGTGTTTCTTGCTAATTTCTTTTTTCCGTATTTGATGTTATTTTGCTTTTTTTTTTTTATTTTGTGTTTGTTGTCTTTACTTGTATTTTCTGGTTTTTATTTTTTTTTTTTTTTTTTTTTTTTTTCGGGTTTTACCGTTCTTATCTTTTGTGGTTATCTTTCTTTTTTGTTGCTTTGTTTTTCTCTGGTTCTTTGTGGATCTTTCTTCTTATTTTTTCTTCTTTTTTTTTTCCTTTGTGTTTTTTTTCTTTGTTCTTGCTTTTCTTTTTTTTGCTTTTTGGTCTTCGCATTTTTCCGCGCCTTTGTCACTCTTCTACCGTGGGATTCGGTGCGGGCGAACCGATCTCGTCCCCTACTCCCCATATCTCCACGGCTTCCCACGGCCACCACTCTCATCGATGGTCCATTGCGGCAGCGAAAGCCCCGGCGCGACATCGGTGAACACCATGCGCACGCGACTGCCGATGCCGACCCGCTCGACGTCAGTCTTCGGCGCAAGCACGCCGTCCGGCCGCACCAGATTGCCGATCATGCGAAGGCCCTCCTCCTTCGTCGGCTTGCCGCTCTGGGTGTCCAGCTCGACCAGCAGCACGAGATAGGGCGTGAACGGCTTGAACGCCGGCTGAATGGCGTGATGCACTTCGGTGTAGGAATGCACGGTGCCTTTGCCCTCGACCGAGACCCATTCCGACTTCAGCTCCGAGCACCATGGGCACGCGGTGGTCGGTGGATAGCGGAACAGCTTGCACGCGGCGCAGCGCTGCAGCCGGAAATCGTGCTTCGCACAAAAGCCGAAGTAGGCGAGGTTCTCGTGATCGAGATCGTTGATCTCGAGCGGCATGCCCAGATATTGCGCGGATATCATTTTTCTGTTCTCCCTACCCGCGCCGCATCACCATCGCCGATCCCGTGCCGGGGCTCGCCCAGCCGAGATTGGCCGATAGCTCGGCGTTCTTCACCTGGCGGCAACCGCCCTCGCGATAATCGTGGGTGTGCTGGCGCCTGCCGTCGGGCCCGATCGGGCAAGAGTCGTCGGCATCGTGGCGAAGCTGGCGGACATTCTCGATCACCATCGCAATACCGTGCGTGTAGCCCTCGCAGAGATGGCCGCCCGACGTGTTGTTCGGCCGTTTGCCGCCGAGCATGATGGTGCCGTCCGAGACGTAGTGGCCGCCCTCGCCCTTCCTGCAGAAGCCATAATCCTCGAGCTGCAGCATGGTGGTGAAGGTGAAGGCGTCGTAGGAGCCCGTGAGGTCGACGTCGTCAGGCGCGACGCCAGCGTTCGGCCAGAGGATGTCCCGGGCGTAGTGCCCGGCGACGGTCGAGATCGGCCCGGTTTGATAGTGCATATCGGCGCGCGGCTTCGAGCAGCGGCCCACCACGCCGCGGATCCGCACCAGCGGCTGCTTCAGGTCTTTCGCGCGCTCGGCCGTGGTCACGATGATGGCATTGGCATTGTCGGTCTCGACGCAGCAGTCGAGCAGGTGCAGCGGTTTGCAGATCATCCGGCTGGTGACGACATCCTCCACCGTGAGGCGCTTCTTGTAGAACGCCTTCGGATTGTTCGAGGCGTGATGGCTGTGGGCCACGCGCACATGCGCGACCTGCTCGGCGGTGGTGCCGTAATCGTGCATATGGCGCATGAAGGTCGGCGCGAACATTTGTCCCGCGCTCTGCCAGCCATAGGCGCGGCCGTGCAGCATGTCGCCCGAGACGGGGGCTGCCGAGCGCACGCCGGTGCCGCCGATCCGCACCTGCGAGAAGCCGTTCATGGAGCGGAAGATCACCACCGTCTTGCACAAGCCGGCCTCGATGACGCCGATCGCAATCCCGACCAGCGCCTCGGTCGACGATCCCCCGCCGAACACGTCCATGTAGAAATTCAGCCGGATGCCGAGGTCGCCGGCGATGAACGGCGAGAACGTCGAGTCGTTGAATTGATACGACAGCATGCCGTCGATGTCGGTGGCTTTCAGCCCGGCATCGTTCATGGCGTTGCGCACCGCGATCGTCGCAAGCGCGCGCGTGCTCTTGTCCGAGCCGCGGGTGTATTCGGTCTCGCCGACGCCGACGATGGCGTACTTGTCGCGCAGGAATTTCGGCGTGGTGGCGTCGACGTCTTCTCTCGGCAGCGGCATGTCTTACCTCTCGTCTTTCCGGGGCGGCGCGCAGCGTCGAGCCCGGAATCCATAACCACGGGCTTCAGTTGGAAATACCGGCATAGAGATCATCCCATGCCGGATTATTCTCCTCAATCAACCGAATTTTCCAATCGCGCCGCCACTTCTTCAGTTCCTTCTCGCGAGTGATGGCAGCTTCGACGGTGTCGTGAACTTCAAACCAGACTAGCCTCTCAATACCGTATCGCGCTGTAAATCCCGGAACTGCTTTGGTTCGATGCTCGTAGACACGTCGCACCAGATTGTTCGTTACACCGAGATAGAGCGTACCGTGTTTCTTGCTCGCAAGCAGATAGACGTAATACGCCATCTCTGATGCCTGTGGTTATGGATTCCGGGCTCGCGCCAAGTGGCGCGCCCCGGAATGACGAATGAGTGGAATCTTTCCGGCGCCCCTCAATTCATCTTGTAATCGTCGGTGATGATGTCTCCGAACAGCACCCAGCGCTGGCCGTCGAACTTCATCATCTGGAACTGCTTGTTGATGCGCCAGTCGTCCGGCGTGGTCGTCGTGGTCATGCCCGGCAGCGCGAGGTCGGCGGTGTAGCCCTTGATGTTGGTGACCTGCTTCATCAGGTTTTCGCGCGTCAGATCGTCGCCGGCCTGCTGGAGGACCTGGATCAGCAGGGCCGCGGTGGAGTAGCCGTAGGTGGCGATGCCGCTGTTGGCGTCCTCGCTCGGCGCATATTTCGCCATGAACGCCTTGTGGCGCTTCATGCCCTCGTCGTTGTCCCATTGCGGGTCGAGCGGATCCTTGCCGTAGTTGACGGAAATGATGTCCTTGGCGTTGTCGAGGCCCGCCGGCACCAGCGTCTGGCTCACCGGCGTGGCGTTGATGTCGAGGATCTGCACCGGCTTCCAGCCGAGCTCGGCGGCTTTCTTGATCGCCTGCGCGCCGAATTTCGGCGTCGTGATGTTGTAGAACAGATCGGCGCCGGACGACTTCAGCTTCACCATCTGCGAATCGACGGTGGGGTCGGTCAATTCGTAGGACGCCTCCGAGATGATCATATCCGCCTTGGCGCCGAGCGCGTCCTTCAGGCCCTTGACGTAATCCTTTCCGAGATCGTCGTTCTGATAGAGGATCGCGATCTTGGCGTTCGGATAGTTGGCGAGAATGAACTTGGCGTAGATGTGCCCTTCCGCCTGGTAGTTGGGGTTGAAGGCGATCGTCCATGGGAAATTCTTCGGATCGGTGAAGCGCGTCGCGCCGGTCGAGGCCAAGAGCTGCGGCACTTTCTTGTCGTTGAGATATTTCTGGACCGCGGCATTCGGCGGCGTGCCGATGATCTGGAAGGTGGTCAGTACCTCGTCGCTCTCGACCAGCTTGCGCACCTGCTCGACCGTCTTTGGCGGGCTGTAGCCGTCGTCGTACTGGATCAGGTTGATCTTGCGGCCGCCAATTCCACCTTGCTCGTTGATCATCCGGATATAAGCCGCCTGCACCCGGCCGATGCCGCCGTAGGCGGAGGCCGGCCCGCTCAAGGGAATGGTCTGGCCGATCTTGATCTCGGTGTCGCTCGCGCCGGTGTCGTATTTCTTCTGCGCCAGCGCGGGTGCTGCGATTGCCGCGCAGAGTACCAACGCGGCCACAGCCGCCGACCTGTGAAGAGACATGCATTCTTCCCGAAATGCGGCGCGATCGCTCGTCACGCCGCGTTGTTGTTGCCACGACCTTAGCGTGGCTAAACGGGCAGAGAAAGCGTTTCAAAGGCCTGCATACGACGCCAGAATGCCACAGGACGAAATTCGAAGGCCCGCCCATCCCTGGACATGCTGCGGCAAGGAGCCGGCGAAAACCGCCGCCTGTTTTGCCCGACGAGTCAAGCGCGGCGGACAAAAATATTTGTCTTTCCGAAAGAACGAAATTATGATTTAACGAAGTCGTCCCGCCTCGGCAAGAGGGGCGTCAGGCCTTCGTCACCGAACGCGAGGCGGGATGCGATGGACGCGGTCGTGCCGCAAGACGTGCGGCGGGGTCGCGTACGGTCAAGCCGTGTGGTCCTGTCCCCTCGATGCTGGGGTCAAGTTGCGCGAGAAGCGATTTGCGCAGCGACGGTGACTAAAACGCCCGACACACCGGGGAGAGCGCGGAGTAAGCCGTAAAGCCATTGCGCAGGGAGTGTCGGATGTTTCGGCCTACCTGTACCGACTTGTGGGCACCTTTCCTTTCAGCCCACAAGGCCTGCGGGTGCGGCCAGCGCCCGGCATTCCCTGCGCCCTCTTCTTTGGGAGGGACGAGACTATAACGTATCACTCGGGCGCATCGGTGCCGCGGGAATGTTGATGTATGTCTTCTCTCACTCCACCCGTGCGACCACCGCGAGCTTGCGGATGCCCTGGTTGTGGTAAGCGTTGAGGAAGGCGTTGTAGTCGCGGAAGGAGACGCAGCCGTTGGAAGCGCCGCTCGAGCCCAGCATGAAGGTGTGCGCGAGCAGGCCGTCGCGGCCGTAGATCGCGTCCTCGCCGCCGATCGGCGTCAGCCGCAGCGCGGCCACGCCATGAAACAGCGATTCACGCGGCTTCAGCGTGTAGATGTGCGGTGGGGTCACGCCGCGCATGCGGACCTTCTGCGAGCGCGGATCGTCCATGTTGTCGCCAAGGCCGGAATGCGCCTCGAGCTTGCTGCCGTCAGGCAGATACACGGTGTGCGCGCTGATGTCATAGACCGCGGTTTCGCGATCGTAAGGCGCGGAGCCGCCCATCGCCGGGTTCTGCTCGCGGCCGATGCTTCCGGTGATGGCGCTGGCGTCGGCCGAAGCGTAGGCCAACAGCGAGTGCGAGGGCTCCTTGCCCCACAGCTTCTCGACGATCGACTGCTTCTCGTTGGAGGCGATCGACATCACGGCGGCTTTGGCACGCTGCGCCATGTCGCGCAGCTTCGAAGGCTTCGCATCCGCGCGTGGCGGCGGCGCGGGCACGACAGGTGGCGGCACGTTCAATGCGAGCTGCGCGGGAGCCGCTTCCCTGGTCTTCGGCGCTTCGGCAAGCTTGGGTGCCTCGACGGTCTTGTTTTCAAGTATCTTGGGCGCTTCCGCGAGCTTCGGCGCTTCAGTCGGTGCGGCGCTTGGCGCGTTCGAGGCGACGGCGTCGGCGTGGGCGGCCGAAAACCGTTCGTTAAACATATCGCGAGTTATCGACACGACGACGGCCGGCCGCTCGGGCAGCGCGGCGAACGTCTCGTGAATGACCTGCACGGTGGAGCGCTCGGCGAGCTTCGTCCGCCGCACAACGGCCTCGACATGATCGGCGTTGCCGATGGTCGGATAGGCGCTGGCGTTGATGATGTTGCTGTAGACGGTCCAGCCGCAGCCGATCACCAGGCACGCGACAGCGGCCCCGCCGAACAGCGTGTGGGAAATGGCCTTGCCTGAAGATGTCCTGCGGTGACGCCCCGCTAACGCAACGCTACTCGTACTCATCCACTCGCGCCCAGGAGGATTCCACTTTGTTCCCTTCGATACGGCTCAAATTTCGTCGCGCTGCATCGCAGAGAGGCGGGCCGTCATTAAGGCGACTTTTCGTTAAATGCCGATTAAGTGCGGGCGGATGTGAGGCGCGCCAAAATGCGGTCTCATTTCGGGACAAATCGGTCCGTGGTTTTGCGGGGGTTCCATGCACGTGGCTCGCGAAGCGCGTTCGCAGTAGGATCGCACATGCCCAAAGAAGAAGACTAGCGAAGCAGTTCCGGCGGCGGCGTGCGGTCGAACACGTCGCCGGCAGGTCGGCTCAGCAGCGTGATCGTATAGGTCTCGATCGTGAGCGGGCCGCGCTTGCGCGGCAGTTCCGCGACTTCCTCGATGGCGCCGAACATGTCCTTGAAGAACAGCCGGGCGCGCGGCTTGACCTCGTCGACATAGAGCAATGGACCGGCGAGCTCTGCCGCATCGGGCTCGGGCATGTTGACCCAGCGGATGCGCTGGCTCTGCTGCGCAACGCAAATGCCGGGCGGCAGATAGAACGCGAGCCAGCTCGTGGTGCCGTAGTCCGGCGCGAGCACGCAGGTCGCGCCGGTGCGTTTGCGGATCGCGTCGATCTCGCCAGCCAGCTCGCGCCAGCCGACGCCGACGCTGCGCACGGTGGCATCGCGCCGGTAAAAGGTGAGCCATCCGGTGTCGGCCTGCACGATCAAGAGCGCGAACATCACGATGCCGGTCGGCGCGGCCCAGCGCAGGCAAAAATCGGCAACGCGCTGCCAGCGGCCCTCCCATCGCACGAGATGGGCGGCCACCGCAGCCGCGATCATGAAGGCAGGATAGACCGGCGCGAACCAGTTCGCTTCGACCCGCGCATGCAGGGCGTGCCAGATGAAATAGGCGGTGATGGTCCAGAAGATCGCATTGACCAGCGCGCGCGCAGAGAGTGCGCCGGTCTTGAACCGGGCCAACGCATGCAGGCCCATGGCGCCGAGGATGAAGATCAGCGGCGTCGCGAAGCCGATCTGCGCCGGCACCAGTTCGAGCAGATAGGACGGACGGAAATCCTCGACCCGGGCGCGGCCGCTGATCTGTTTGAGGAACGACACCCAGTGATGCTCGGCGTTCCAGATCAGAACGGGAGAAAAGATCGCCAACGCCAGGAGCCCGCCGAGATAGGGCCATGGCGTGAGCAACCAGCGTCGCGGCTTCGGCGCGACCAGCAGCCAGATCAGGATCGCAGGTCCGAAAAACAGCGCGCTGTATTTCGACAGCAGCGCGCAGCCGACCGCCGCACCCACTGCAAGCCACCACACCCCTCGGGAGGTCTCCAGCATCTTGGCGAGCGCAAGCAGCACGAAGCTCGCGGCGACCAGCAGCGGTGAATCCGGCGTCACGATCAGCGTGCCGACGGCGGCCATCAGCGTGATGTTGAGCAGGATCGCCGCGGTCGCGGCCACGCGCACGCCGCCGAACAGGATCGCCGCCGAGCGATAGACCGCGTAGCTCATCGGCAGCGCCAGGAGGATCGAGACCAGCCGCACGCCGAACGCGGTGTCGCCCGCGATCAGCGTACCGGCGCGGATCACCAGCGCGACCATCGGCGGATGGTCGTAATAGCCGCCGGCCAGCGCCTTCGACCAGGTCCAGTAATAGGCTTCGTCGAAGGTCAGTGGGGTCCAGGCGGCGGCGACCAGCCGCAGCACCACAAGTGCTGCGATCGTCAGCCAAGTATTGCGGACGAGACTAGAATCGGAAGGGCTCATCGAGCGCTTACCGCTTGCGCCAGACGAACAGGCCCGACATCGCGTAGTTCCAGACCACGCCCATCAGCGCGCCCGCCGCACCCGCGAGCCACCAGATCGGCTCCTGGTCGTAGACCGAGAACGCCACACCGACATTGGCGAACAGGCCGACGCTGCAAACGAGATAGAAGGCGAGCAGCCCGCGCAGGATGCCAAAGCCCTTCAGCCGCTGGTCGCGATAGGTCAGGAAATTGTTCAGAATGAAGTTCGAGGTCATCGCGATGAAGGCGCCGAGCCCCTGCGCTTCGGGAAATGGCAGGTCGAACGCGGTCAGCCCGAGAAACAGCGTGCCGAGATGCACGAACAATCCGGTGCCGCCGACCATCGCGAACATCAGAAAGCGCAGCGTCACCACGTCGTTGGTGAATTTCGCGAGCACCAGACCGAGGAAATCCAGCGCCACCATGGAGTCGAGCTTGCTCTCGCCATGCAGGCGCGAGCCGAAGGTGAAAGGGACTTCGACCGTCTTCAACCTGCCCTGCGCGGTGGCGACGATGTCGAGCAGGATCTTGAAGCCCTGCGTCGAAAGCTGTGGCGCCAGCTGCTCAAAGCGGTCGGCGCGGATCATGAAGAAACCGCTCATGGGATCGGCGATGGAAACGCCGAGCGCGCGCTTCGCAATGGCGGTCGCAAAGGCGCTCGCGCCTGCCCTGCTCTTGTCAAAACTATCGGCGCTGCCGCCCTCGATATAACGGCTGCCGACCACGAGCTCGGCCTGCCCGCTTTGCAGCAGCGCGAGCATCTTCGGCAGCTGCGTCTCGTCGTGCTGCAGGTCGGCGTCCATCACGGCGGCAAAGGGCGCGCTGGAGGCGAGGATGCCCTCGATGCAGGCGCCCGAGAGGCCGCGGCGGCCGATGCGGCGGATACAGCGAACACGGCGGTCCTGGTGCGCAAGACCGCGCACCACATCCCAGGTGCCGTCGGGAGAATTGTCGTCGACGAAGATCACTTCCCAGGCGATGCCGGCAAGTGCGGCCTCGAGCTTGCGATAAAGCTTGGCCACATTGTCGCGTTCGTTGAAGGTGGGGACGACGACCGAAAGCGCCGGCAGGTCGGCGCCTGCTTGCGCCGCGTCGGAGCCCGGTCTGATAGCTTCATTCATGCGCGAAGCGTATATCCGCCGCATGCCGCCGTGCCAAGCGCTGGAACCGGCGGCGTTAACAGCCCGATACGCGAAAAGGCGTCGAAATCAGGAGAAAACGAGCCCAAAAATGCCAACGACCACGAACGACAGGCGCGCGTACATCCGGCGCTACCTGGCTATTGCGTGGTCGTCCCGACGACGGAGCTTTGAAGCATCGACATCGCCTCGACCCCCGACATGGGGATCGCGGAAGCGTTCCGCAAGGGATCATCCGGCTAATTCGGGACTTCGCGGATGACCGGACCCTTGGGCGCGGCGGGAGCAGCAGGCGCGGCCGCAGGAGCCGTTGCCGCGGCAGGCGCCCTGGATGGCTTCCCGAACTGTCCGATCGGCCCGTAGATCACCGCCATGACCAGTACGACCGCCGCAACGATCCAGCCCAGGATACCCGCAACCGACTCCGACGTCATATCGATTGACCTTTAACGCTGCGCCCCAATCGGATGGATATCACGGAAGCACGGGCGTCGGAAATAGGATACCTCCGGCATCCACGCCGGCGACGCCGCTAGTTCGACCCCTTGCGATGGACAAAGGCGGTGACGATGTCCTTTTGCGCAAGCTCGATGGCGCGATTCGCCGTGGTGAGATTCGCGCTCAACTCGGCATCCGGGAATTGCATCGACAGATAGTCCATCAGCGTCACCCGGAAATTCTGCCGCTCGGAGGGACAGACGCTGGCGATATCGGCGGTGAAATCCTGCGGCGACATCTTCTTCGTGCCCTCGTTCTGGTATTCGCGCGCGAGGCAGTTCCAGTAGGAGTCGCGGCCCTGCAGCGCAAGCTTGTGGGCATCCCCAAGTTCGTCGCCGAGCGCGCCCGAGGCGGCAAATATCAGCGCCAGGGCAATGATGGTACGCATCCTGATCTCCTGTTTGCGAAGCAATCTAGCCTGAAGTTGCGGATGGCGTAACTGCATCAGGTGTTATGGCCAGTATGCGACGGGAGCAGGCGCGTTTCGTGCCGCTTGAGACGGGGCCGCGATCTGGCTTATCCTGTTCCGAACAATCTCGGAACATGAGACCGGTCGCGTGAGCAAAGCCCCCTCCTCCAAGAAATCAGGCCAGATCCATATCGGCGTCGGCGGCTGGACCTTCGCGCCCTGGCGCGGCGTGTTCTATCCCGACAAGCTCGCGCAGGCGAAGGAGCTGCAATACGCGGCCTCCAAGCTGACCTCGATCGAGATCAACGGCACCTATTACGGCTCTCAGAAGCCGGAGAGTTTCCGCAAATGGGCGCGCGAGGTGCCCGACGGCTTCGTGTTCTCGGTAAAGGGTTCGCGCTTCACCACCAACCGCCGCGTGCTGGCGGAGGCCGGCGATTCCATCAAGTATTTCTACAACACCGGCGTGCTCGAGCTCGGCGACCGGCTCGGTCCCGTGCTCTGGCAGTTCGCGCCGACCAAGAAATTCGACGAGGCGGATTTCGGCAAATTCCTGGAACTGCTGCCGCGCAAGATGGATGGCCGGGCGCTGAGACATGTGGTCGAGGTCCGCCATCCCAGCTTCTGCGTGCCCGCCTTTGTCACATTGCTCCGGCAATTCGAGACGCCGGTCGTGTTCGCCGAGCACGGCACCTATCCGGCAATATCCGATGTCGTCGGCGATTTCGTCTATGCGCGACTACAAAAGGGCGATGACAACATCAAGACCTGCTATCCGCCGAAGCAGCTCGATGCCTGGGCGAAGCGCTTGCAGCTCTGGGCGGATGGCGGCGAACCCGACGACCTGCCGCGCGTTGACAAGCCGGCCGCGAAGAAAGCGCCGCGCGACGTCTACGCCTACGTCATCCACGAGGGCAAGGTTCGCGCGCCGCATGGGGCGATGGAGCTGATCGAGCGCGTGAAGTAATGCCCAAGGCAAGGAAGCTGTTCACCATCGGCTATGAGCAGACGCCGTCGAAGGCGGTGCTCGACGAGATCGAGCATGCCGGCGTCAAGCTGCTGGTCGACGTGCGTGCGGTGACGTCGTCGCGCCGGCCCGGCTTCTCCAAGAACCAGCTCGCCGCCGGTCTCGACGAGCGCGGCATCGCCTATGTTCATCTCGCCGGACTCGGCACGCCCAAGGAAGGCCGCCTCGCTGCCCGCAGCGGCGACTATGCGACGCTGCAGAAAATCTTTGCCAAACACCTGAAGACGCCGCAGGCAAAAGAAGGCCTCGACGAGTTGTCAGCGCTGGTGAAGAAGGCAGGTCCGGTTTGCCTGCTCTGCTACGAGCGGGACCACGAGCACTGCCACCGGCGCTGGATCGCGGAGATCATCGAGGAGCGGGATGGGGTGAAGACCGAGAATCTGGCCGGGAAACAGGTCTGATCATCCATCGCCTTACAGCGATAGCATCCCCTCCATCATGAGCACACAGGCTCCGCCGACATGCGCCGAGACCACCCTGCCGTCCTGCTTGCGCACGCGCGTCAGCAGGATGCTCGGCCGGCCCATGTCAAAGCCCTGCCTGATGGTCATCTTCAATTCGCCGTCGCGCCTGCTGTCGAGATCGGCAAACAAGGCCGCAGCCGCCGCTGTGGCGCTGCCGGTTGCGGGATCCTCGCTCAGCCCGCTCGAACCCGGGTGGAACATCCGCGCCTGCACCGCGCACGGAGCTTCGCTTTCAGGCACATCGCGCGTGTAGAAATAGATCGCGTCGTTACCATCGAGCGGCAGCGTGCGGGCAAAGGCCTCCGCATTGGGCTTGGCGCGCTTCAACGCCTCACGCGAGGCGACCTCAACGGCGAGAAACGGCAGGCCAACCGAAATGATATGCGGTTGATGACGATCGGTCCTGATATCGGCGGCCGACAATGACAGGCACGCCGCCACCTCCTCCGCGGAAACCTGCGTCAGTCGCTTTAGCGGCTGCGGCGCAGTCAGCTCGGCATTGGTGACCTTGCCGTTCGCGCTGGAAATCTCGACCGCGACCAGGCCAGCCTTTTCCTCGAACAGCAACCGCGCCGGTGGCGTCTTTGCACGTGAGGCCAGCACAAAGGCGGTGCCGACATTGGGATGGCCGGCGAACGGAATCTCCGACCTCACCGTAAAGATGCGCACTTCGGCGTCATGCGCCGTCTCACGCGGCGGTAATACGAAGGTCGTCTCGGAATAGTTGAACTCGATCGCAATCGCCTGCATCTGCGCGGTCGTAAGGCCGCCGGCGTCGAGCACCACGGCGAGCGGATTGCCACCGAACGCACGGTCGGTGAAAACGTCGACAGTGATGTAGCGTCGCTGCAAGATGCCCTCGTTTGCTTCGATGGATCGTTCGGCGAGCAGCAATAACACGGCACCGACGCCGGCTAGAAGCGAAACATTGACCTCGGTGCAATCATCCCAATTGCCACACCGTCATCGGCTTGTCATAGCCCCTGATCGGGACTTCGCCGAGTGACACTGCGTCCCGGCCGTCCTTGCCGAGCACATCATGCACGCTCGACGAGATCAGAAGCTGCGAATTGAAATCCTTGTTGAGGGATTCCAGCCGCGCGGCGAAATTCACGGTGTCGCCGATCACGGTATATTCCTTGCGCCGGGGTGAGCCGATATTGCCGGCGACCACCTCGCCGAAATGGATGCCGATGCCGATCCGCAGCGGCCAGCTTGAACCCTCATTGATCCGCTCCATCGCCGCGAGCATCTCGCGTGCCGCCGCGACCGCGCGATGCGCGGGGTCTTCGGCCTCGAACGGCGCGCCGAACAGCGCGAGAAAACCGTCACCGAGGAACTTGTTCACGATGCCGCCATGGCGGTCGAGGATCTCGACCAGCACCGCGAACGCCCCGTCGAGGCGGTCGACCACGTCCTGCGGCGAGCGCGAGCGCGCGCCCGCGGTGAAGCTGCGGAAATCGACGAACATCACTGCGACCTTGCGGATATCGCTCTCGGTGCTGGCGCCCTCCAGCAGCAGCCGCTCCACCACTTCGGGCGAGACGTGCTGGCCGAACAGGTTGGTGATGCGGTCGCGCGCGGTGGCGGCGCGAAGACTGGCGGCAAAGCTGCGGCGAAGCTGCACGCCGACCGCGCCCGCCAGGATACCGCAGGTGAAGAGCACCAGGCTGCGAGAGAGATGATAGTAAATTTCCGGCGCCGGGTCGGGGTTGAGCAGCGGCTTGTAATACAGCGCCAGATACAGCAGCTCGGCCGCTGCCACGAACCCGGTGAAGGTCGACAGCCAGAAATCCAGTCGAAGCGTCGAGAGAATGACAAAGATGAAATAGACCATGGGCATCACGAAGCCGAGCGCCCGCACCGGCCCCATGCTTTCGATCTGCAGCGCCAGCACGACGGTCGGGATACTGGTCTCGATCAGCGCCCCGAGATAGCGGCGGTAGACGTTCAAATCCTCGTCGCGCTGCAAATGGTGGCTGATCGCGGTGTGGACCCACACCTCGAAGATGATCAGGCCGATCAGGACGCGATAAATGGTGTGCGGGTTGACACCGTGCCAGACGCTTTCGACCACGGTGGGAAAGAGGGCATGGACCAGCGCGACGTTGACCATGATCACGAGCGAGACGACGATCACCGCCCGGACGCGGATCAGCTCGGTCCGCATGACCTCGCGCATCAGCATGTGTTCGAACTGCTTCGAAACCGGCTCATGCGGGCCAATCAGCGCACGCCAAAGTCCCGTGATTGCAGTCATGATCCTCTTCCCTTTGGGAAGTATAGCCTCAATCGAGGGTACGGCGGAAGCGCGTCACGGCGATGGTCATCGCAAGCCCCATCAGCGCGATCAGCGCCAAGGTGTCATATTGCAGGTTCTGCAGCGTCGCGCCCTTCAACATGATGGCACGCACGATGCGCACATAATGAGTCAGCGGCAGTCCCTCGCCGATGTACTGTGCCCAGACCGGCATGCCGGCGAACGGGAACATGAACCCGGACAGCAGGATGCTCGGCAGGAAGAACATCATCGACATCTGCATCGCCTGCAGCTGGTTCTGCACGATGGTCGAGAAGGTGTAGCCGATCGAGAGATTGGCGGTGATGAACAGCGTCGTGAGCAACGCCAGCAGCGCCATGCTGCCGAGCACGGGCACGCCGAACAAGAGCACGCCGATGCCGAGGATCAGCACCGCCTGGATGAAACCGACCAGCACATAGGGGATGATTTTGCCAAACATCACCTCGACCGGCTTGATCGGCATCGACAGCAGGCTTTCCATGGTGCCGCGCTCGATCTCGCGGGTCACCGACAGCGCGGTGAAGATCAGCATGGTCATGGTCAGGATGGTGCCGACGAGGCCCGGCACGATGTTGAGTTGCGAGGAGGCCGCCGGATTGTAGCGTGCATGCGCCCTGATCTCGAAGGGCATCGACAGCGGATCGCCGGTGTGGAGATCGTGCTCCAGCGCGGTCTGCACGACCACCGAGAGCGACGACAGCGCCGCCGACGCCGCGACGGGATCGGTGGCATCGGCTGCGACCAGCAGCGCCGGCCGATCGCCACGCCGCACCGCACGTTCGAAGCCGCGCGGGATCTCGACCCCGAAAAGCACCTTGCCCGATTTGAGGAGATCGTCGAATTCCGCGACGTCATGGACCTTGCGGGTAAACTTGAAATAGGCGGTGTTCTCCAGCGCCTTCAGGATCGAGCGGCCGAGATCGCTGTCTTCCTGCAACAACACCGCGGCCGGCAGATTGCGCGGCGTGGTATTGATGGCGTAGCCGAACAGCAGGAGCTGCATCACCGGAATCATCACGATCATCGCAAACGAGACGCGGTCGCGGCGAAGCTGGATGAACTCCTTGATCACCATGGCAAAGCTGCGCCGCCAGAAGCCGAAGGCTGGATCCCTTGCCTCCTCATGCCGTTGGTTTGCCGCAACCGCCATGCTCATTGGAAGTTGTCCTTTGAGCGGCCCATCAATTCGATGAAGACGTCTTCGAGCGACGGCTCGGTGTGCTGCCAATGCAGACCTGCCTTGTCGCGCCAGGGCGCGATGGTGGCTTCCAGCGCCGCCTTGTCGCGGCCGGAAACATGCAGCGAGGTGCCGAACGGCGCTACCATGTCGATGCCGCGCTGGCTGGTGAGCTTCTCCGACAGCGATTGCAGATCGTCGCCGGTGACGGTGTAGGTGGTCAGCTTCGAATTTGCGATGACCTCGTCGACCGTACCGTGCGCGAGCAGATGGCCATAAGCGATGTAAGCGATCTCGTGGCAACGCTCGGCCTCGTCCATGTAGTGGGTCGAGACCAGCACGGTGAGCCCCTGCCCCGCCAGCGCATGAATCTCGTTCCAGAAGTCGCGCCTCGCCTTGGGATCGACGCCGGCGGTCGGCTCGTCCAGCAGCAGCAATTGCGGATTGGGCAGCGTGCAGGCACCGAGTGCCAGCCGCTGCTTCCAGCCGCCGGAGAGCTCGCCGGCGAGTTGTTCCTCGCGGCCGCTGAGGCCGAGGCGCTTGATCATCTCGCGCGCGGTGCCGCGCGCATCGCGCATGCCATAAAGCCGTGCAACGAATTCGAGGTTCTCGCGCACCGAAAGGTCCTGATAGAGCGAGAAGCGCTGCGTCATGTAGCCGACCTGCCGCTTGATCTTGTCGGCGTCGCGCTTGATGTCATAGCCGAGGCAGGTGCCCTCGCCGCTGTCGGGTGTCAGCAGCCCGCAGAGCATGCGTATGGTCGTGGTCTTGCCGGAGCCATTCGGGCCGAGAAAGCCGTAGATCGAGCCGCGCTTCACCTGCATCGACAGATCGTGCACGACCTCGCGGCTGCCGAAGGATTTCGACAGGCCCTTGACGTCGATTGCGATGGGAGAGCCGTTGCTCATCACTTTGACGCAACAGGTGTCTTGGGATTGAGAAAGACGCTGATCGGCTGGCCGACGCGCAGCGCATCGGGCCGCGAAGGCCGCGCCTGGATCAGATAGACGAGCTTGTTGCGCTCATCGAGGCTATAGATCACGGGCGGGCTGTACTCGGCCATGGTCGCGATGAAATAGATTTTCGCGGTGAGATCGGTAGCGCAATTGTCGCAGGTCACCTTGACCTCGTCACCAATCGCGAGCTTCGGTAGTTCGGCCTCGGGCACATAGAACCTGATCTTCATGTTGCCGGGCGGCATGATCGACAGCACCGGCCGCTGTGCCTGCACCATCTCGCCTTCGCGGAAGTAGATCTGCTGGATCGTGCCGTTGACCGGCGCAAAGCCCTGCCGCCGCGCCAGCCGCGTCTCCGAGGTCGCGACCCGCGCTTCTGCGACCCGCAGCGTCGACACGGCGGAGTCAAGGCTGGCCTGCGTGCCCGAACCGGTCTTGCTCAGCGAGGCCGCGCGGTCATAGGTCTGTTGCGCGTTGGCGAGCGTCGCCTTGTTCTGGTTGAGATCGGCCTGCTGCAGATCGTCGTCGACCGAATAAAGCTGCTCGCCCTTCTTGACCTCGTCGCCTTCGCGGACCTTGAGGCCGGTGACGCGTCCGGACTCGTCGGGACTGACAAAGATCATGTCGGCCTCGACCCAGCCCTGGAAACCGGGGTCGCGATGCTCGTTGCAGCCGGCGAGCAGCGTCGTCAACGCCAGCGCCGCCAGGAGCCTGGTGCAAATGAAGTTCATGGCGCCCTCCGTTCGCCAAAAATCAGATCGAGGTGGACGCGGAACATCTCGATCGCATCCAATGGCGCGTGCTTCTCAAACAGGCTCTTCCAGACCACCGCGACGATCGCGGGCGCGACCATGATATGCGGGAAGCGCGCCAGTTCGATGGAACGAATCTCCCCGCGTGCGACCGCAAGCTCGATCAGCGCGCGCATCCCCGCCAGCCCACGCGAGATCACCTCGCGGTAGTAGAAGTCGGCGATCGCGGGAAAGCGGGGGCCCTCGGCGATGATCAGCCGCACGATGTCGCCGCGCCGGGTGGTGGCGATCTCCTGGATGAAGACCCGCGCAAAGCCCTCCAGCGCATCGCGGATCGATGCGCCCGCCGCCGGCGGTCCGGTCAGCGTGCCGACCAGCGGCACGATTGCGGTGCGGATCAATTCCTCGAACATCAATTCCTTGTCCTTGAAGTGCAGGTAGATCGTGCCCTTGGCGACGCCGGCCCGTTTGGCAATGTCCTCGAGCCGGGTCGCTGCGAAACCGCGGGCCACGAACTCCTCCAACGCGGCCTCCACGATGGCTGCGCGCCGCTCGGCGGCGCGCTCGGCGCGGTTCGAGGGGGCCGTAACGGTCTTGCCGCTTGCCGCGCTGCTGCGGACTCCTCCGGCCGGGAATACTGGGTTGGGTGCCTTTGCCATAGCACATATATGACTGACTAGTCAGTCATATACAACGGCTGAAATAGAACCCTGCTCTCACATCGGCGTGAGAGACCGCTCCACCGGCCGGCTAGGTGTGGAATTTCAGGCCATCGACGATCTTATCGATCAGCTTGCGCTCGGCGCGCATGGCGATGCCGACCAGGTTGAGGTCGGCGCGGGCGACCGCCTTCACCACCTCGCGGTTGGCCGCGTCATGGGTGGTCCTGAACATGTCCTCAGTATAGAGGGCCGGTGTCACGTTGCGGGACAGCGCCCGCTCCAGCGCGCGCGTCAGCGCCGCCCGGTCGGCGCCATAGATCAGGATCGGCTGGCCGATCAGGGAGAGATATTTGGTACCGGAGCCGTCCTCGTAATGCGACCCGATGCATTCAGGGAATGTGGCGGCGATGCCGCCGGCGAGGAAGGCGGTGACATTGAGTTTCTGCCACGGCTCAAGGTCGGTCCGGACCACGACCGCGATCTTGGTGTCGAATTGCATGGAGAGAGACTAGCGCGGACGGAGGCGCGAGGTCACCCCTTGGCGTCGCAAGCCCAGGCGCGGATCACGCATTCCTTGCCGCCGAACTTGTAGCATTCGCGCGTGGCAGCATTGAGCGAGGACGAAATATGCGGCCGCACCGCATAGCCGTGAGGGCCGCAGGGATTTTTCATGTCGACCGCAAACGCCGCACAGGCGCGCTTCATGGTCACGGCCGTGCAGTCGCCCTTGCACTGCTTGATGGCGGCGGCACGGGCAGCGCCCTCGCCCGCATAGTCGTAGGCCTGGCCGTAGGCGCCGCATTTGCCAACCGCGAAGGCGCCGGCCGCCCATGACTGGGTGACGAAGCGCGTCCCCATCAGTGCGACGGTCAAGGCAAGCACAACAAGCGCGCGGCGTTGCGCAACAACGGTCGAAACGATCAAGAGAAACTCCCCCGAGCAGCGCTGGGGAATCTAGCCGCCGGACGGTTTCCACTTGGTGAACGGGAGGTGGAAGCTGAAGGATTTAACCCCGCCGCGCGGCGTCCAGCGCCTGCGGGGTATCGATGTCGAGGAAGGCGCCGTCACCCTCGACCGGCACTTCGGCGACCGCCGCACCATGTTTCGCGACCAGATGCCTCGCCCCGATGTCGCCGTCGAGCGTCATCAACTCGGCGAAGAAGCGCCGCGACCACAGCACGGGATTGCCGCGCCGCCCATCGGCGACAGGGACCACGATCAGGTTGCCACGGTCCGGTGCGAAGGTTTCGATCAGCCGGTCGATCAGACGGGCGTCGATCATGGGCATGTCGCCGAGACAGATCACCGCGCCGTCGGCGTTGGCCGAGACAGCAGCAATGCCGGCCTTCACGGAGCTCGCAAGCCCGCCGGCGAAATCGGGATTGCGCACGAATTTGACCATCAGCCCGGCGAGCGCCTGCTCGACCAGTTCGGCCTGATGGCCGGTGACCACGATGACCTCGGAAGCCTTCGAGGCGAGCGCCTGCTCGGCTGCGATCCGCACCAGCTTCTTGCCGGAGAGCTCGGCCAGCAACTTGTTTGGGCCGCCCATCCGGGTCGAACGGCCGGCTGCGAGGATGACGGCGGCAACGTTGCGGTTGTCTTCAATCTCGGGCTTCTCACGCGGCTGCGGCCTTGTCACGATCTCCATCAACAGGCCGCCGACGCCCATGCCCATCAGCTCGGCGCGGGTGACCTTGATGCCGGCGAGCAGCCGCATCAGCACCCAGTCGAACCCGTTCTCGACCGGCGAGCGTGCGCAGCCGGGCGCGCCCAGCACCGGTACGCCACCGGCGCTGCCGATCAAGAGCAGATTGCCCGGGTCGACCGGCATGCCGAAATGCTCGATGGCGCCGCCGACGCTGGCGATCGCCGCGGGGATCACGTCGCGGCGGTCGGCGATCGCGGACGCCCCGAACACGATGACCATCTCGGCGCCTGATGTCAGCAATTCCTTGACCGAGGCCGCAAGCGCCTTCTCCTCATGCGGCACGCGGCGTTCGGCGATGATGGTGGCGCCCGCAGGCGCCAACCGCTCGGCCGTGACGCGCAGGGTCTTGTCGATGACCTTGGGCGCGAGCCCCGGCAGGAAGGTCGAGACCACGCCGACGCGCTTGATCACATAGGGCGCGACGCGCAGGGCGCCCTTGCCCGCCGCCTGCACCGCGGCGTCGCGCAGCCTGCCTTCGACGCCGAACGGAATGAGCTTGACGGTCGCGATCATCTCGCCTTCGACGACCGGCTTGTAGGCCGATAACGTCGCAAGCGTGATCGCCTCATCGATCGCATTGATGCGATCGACCGCGGCGCGATCGATCACCAGCACGCCCGCGCGCGCAGCAAACAAATTCGCGCGACCGGTGAAGGCGCGCTCGACATGGATGCCCTCGCCGGTGACGGCCTGCGCGATTGAGGCCGCGGCGACGTCTTCGGAGACGTCACCCTGCTCGAGCCGCACCACGACGATGTCCTTGACGCCGGCCTTCTCGAGCGCGGCGACCTCGGCAGGGCCGATCGTGGTGCCCTTCTTCAGCACCAGCGGTCCCTGACGCAGGGTATGGACGGTGACCCCGCCAATCGCTTCCGCCGGACTGGCAGGACCGAACTTCATGCCGCCGCCTCTTTTTCCTTCGCCGGCAGGCGAAGCTGGGCGGTGATCTCGGCCATGATCGACACCGCGATCTCCGACGGCGACACCGCGCCGATCGGCAGACCGATTGGCGCATGAATGCGCGCGATGTCGGTTTCCCTGGCGCCCTGCGCCCGCAGCCGCTCCGCGCGCTTGGCATGGGTCTTTCGCGAGCCGAGCGCACCGATATAGAAGCAGTCGCGCGCAAACGCGTGCAGCAGCGCCGGATCGTCGATCTTGGGATCGTGCGTCACCGCGACGAACGCGGTGTAATGATCGACATTGAGCGGCGGCAGCGCCTCATCGGGCCATTCTGCGATCAATGGCACATCGGGAAAGCGCTCGGGGCTGGCGAAGGCCGTGCGGGGATCGACGATGGTGACGTCGTAGCCGAGCGATTGCGCCATCGGCGCCAAGGCCTGGCTGATATGGACCGCGCCGACGATGACGAGCTTCGCGGTCGGCGCGTAGACATTCAGAAACACCTTGTTGCCGGCGACCTCGATCATGCAGCTCTTGCCCATGCGCACGGCTTTTTCCAGTTCTGCGCGGAGCGGATCGGCGGCGAAATCCTTGGCCTTCACCAGCCGCTGTTCGCCGCTGGCGATATCGGTGGCGACGATGACCGGTCGCCGCGCGGCGCGCTCGGCGTTCAGCTCTGCAAGCGTCTGCAGCTTCATGATCCGACCTTCTCGACGAAGACGCGGATGGTGCCGCCGCAGGACAACCCGACATTCCAGGCGGTCTCATCGGCGACACCGAACTCCAGCATCCTGGGCTTGCCCGAGGCGATGACGTCAAGCGCCTCGGTGACCACGGCGCCCTCGACGCAGCCGCCGGAGACCGATCCCAGGAACGTGCCGTCGTCGTTGATGACGAGGCTCGAGCCCGCCGGGCGCGGCGCCGAGCCCCAGGTCTCGACCACGGTCGCGAGCGCGACGCCATGGCCGGCCTTCTGCCAGTCCTCGGCGGCTCTGAGGATATCTTCGTCGCGATTGAGCATCGATGTCTCCCTACGCTACCGAGCGGATCGAACTGAAATGGTGCGGCGGCAGGTCGGAGGACAGCGCCGAGATCAGCCCCTTGATGGATATCAAATTATGCACCGGGCGGAATTCGTCAACGTGCGGCAGCATCATTTTGATGCCGTGCGCCTTGGGCTCGAAGCCGCCGAACCGCAGAAGCGGGTTGAGCCAGATCAGCCGGCGGCAGGAGCGGTGCAGCCGGTCCATCTCGAAGGCGAGCCTGGAATCCGCCTCGCGCTCCAGCCCGTCGGAGATCAGGAGCACGATGGCCCCCTGCCCCAGCAGGCGTCGCGCCCATAATTTGTTGAAGCTGTGCAGCGAGGTCGCAATGCGGGTGCCGCCGGCCCAGTCCTCGACCGTGGCCGAGCAACTCGCCAGTGCCGCGTCGGGATCGCGCTGGCGTAGCGCCCGTGTCACATTGGTGAGCCGCGTCCCGAACAGGAAGACCGAGACGCGCTTGCGGGCGTCACTGATGGCATGCAGGAAATGCAGGAACAGGCGAGTGTATTCGCTCATCGAGCCGGAGATATCGAGCAGCGCCACGATCGGCGCCGGCTTCTCGATGCGGCCGAGCTTGCGGATGTCGATGATCTCACCGCCGGTGCGCAACGAGCTGCGCAGAGTGCGGCGCATGTCGAGTTTGAGCCCGCGCGCATCCGGCTGGTAGCGGCGGGTTTGCAGCTCGGCCTGCGGCAGCCGCATCTTTTCAATGGCGCGCGTCACCTCGGCGATCTCGGCCGCGCTCATCTGGGCGAAGTCTTTCTTCTGCAGGATCTCCTTGTCGGAGACCGACAGCCGCAACTCCTGCTCCTGGGCCTGCGGCTCCTCATGCATGGAAGGCCGCGCCAGCGCTTCCTGCACGCGGCGCGAGGCCGGCGGCGGCTTGTTGCGGGCGTGATCCGGCAGCGGCACCGAATCCAGCATGTGCTTCCATTCCTCCGTGGCGCGGAAGAACAGATCGAAGGCCTGCTTGAAGATCAGTGCATGCTCGTGGCGCTTGACGAAGATCGCCTGCAGCGTGGCGAACACATCGGCGCGGTTTCCGATCTCGATCACTTGCAGCGCATTCATGGCGTCGATGACGGCGCCGGGCCCGACGGGCATCCCCGCCGCGCGCAACGCACGCGCGAAACCGACGACATTGTCGGCCATGTTGCCGGTCGGAGGCGCCAGATGATTGATGGCCATGCGCACCACTCTCGACGGACGGACTAAACTTCGCTCGTCGCTTCCTTCAAAACCTTCTGCAGATTGTCACCCTGCATCCGGCCGATGTCGTCCTGATATTTGAGCAACGCGCCGAGCGTATCGCCGACCACCTGCGGCGTCAGCGAGCGCGCGTCGAGTTCGGACAGCGCGGTGGCCCAATCGATGGTCTCGGCCACACCGGGCGACTTGTAGAAATCCTGGTTGCGCAGTGCTTGCACGAAGCGCACCACCTGCTGAGAGAGCTTGGCGGAGATGCCGGGCACGCGATTCCTGATGATGGCAAGCTCGCGCTCGGCACTGGGGTAGTCCACCCAGTGATAGAGACAGCGGCGCTTCAGCGCGTCGTGGATTTCGCGGGTGCGGTTGGAGGTGATGATAACGATCGGTGGCTGCGGCGCCTTGACGGTGCCGAGCTCGGGAATCGTAATCTGGAAATCCGAGAGGATTTCGAGCAGGTACGCCTCGAACGCTTCATCGGCGCGATCGAGCTCGTCGATCAGCAGCACCGGCGCGCCGGCAACATCGGGCTCCAGTGCCTGCAACAGCGGCCGCTTGATCAGGAATCGGTCCGCGAAAATATCCGACGACAATTGCTCGCGGTCGCTATCACCGGCAGCTTCCGCAAGCCTGATCGCGATCATCTGCGCCGCGCTATTCCATTCATAGACGGCGGAGGCGACGTCGAGGCCTTCATAACATTGCAGGCGGATCAGTTTCCGCTTCAACGCTGACGCCAGCACCTTGGCGATCTCGGTCTTGCCGACACCCGCCTCGCCTTCCAGGAACAGCGGCCGGCCCATGCGCAGCGACAGATAGGTGACGGTCGCAAGCGAGCGCTCGGCCAGATAGCCGCGCGAGATCAACAATTCGAGCATCGCATCGACGGATGCAGGCAGTGCCGATGCAGTCATGAAAGTCCCAGTCTTGTTACGCCGGGGAGAACACTACTTGGCGGTCGCGGCTTCGACCGCGCGGCGCGCCAGCACCGCGATCAGATGCGCACGGTATTCGGCACTGCCGTGCAGATCGCTGTTCAATCCATCCGCCGGCACGGTGAGGCCGTCGAGCACCTTGTGCGAGAAGCGCTTCTTCAGCGCCTCCTCGAACTGGTCGACGCGGAAGACGCCGTTGGAGCCGGCACCGGTCACAGCCACGCGCACGTCGGACGGACGCTTGGCGACGAACACGCCTACCAACGCATAACGCGAGGCCTGGTTGCGGAATTTGACATAGGCGGCCTTCTTTGGCAGCGGGAACATCACCTTGGTGATGATCTCGTCGGCCTCCAGCGCGGTCGTAAACAGGCCCTGGAAGAATTCCTCCGGCTTCAGCCGCCGCTTGTTGGTGACGATGGTCGCGCCCAGCGCCATCACAGCCGCCGGATAATCCGCCGTCGGATCGTTGTTGGCGAGCGAGCCGCCGATCGTGCCCTTGTGGCGAACGGCGGGGTCGCCGATCAGGCCGGCGAGATGCGCCAGCGCCGGAATCGCCTCGCCGACCACAGCGGAATTGGCAACGTCGGCATGCTTGGCGGTCGCGCCGATCACCAGCGAGCGGCCCTTCATCTCGATGGTGTCGAGACCTTCGATATGGGAGAGGTCGACCAGATGCGGCGGGCTCGCCAGCCGCTGCTTCATGACCGGAAGCAGCGTGTGGCCGCCGGCGATCACCTTGGCATCCTCATTCTTGGCGAGGAAATTGGCGGCCTGCCGCACGGTGCCGGGACGATGATATCTGAATTCGTACATGGAAAGGTTCCTGACGCGAGGCGCGGAAGTGCAGGGTTATGCGAGGTCGGATTTCGCCATCGCCCTGGCGCCGGCGGCGATCGACAGCACGATGTTCTGGTAGCCGGTGCAGCGGCAGAGATTGCCTTCGAGCTCCTCGCGGATCACCTGGTCGGAAAGGTCGTGACCCCTACGATGAACCAGATCGACCGCGGTCATGATCATGCCGGGCGTGCAGAAGCCGCACTGCAGGCCATGATTCTCACGGAAGGCCTCCTGCATCGGATGCAGCGGCGCACCGTCGGGCGCCAACCCCTCGATCGTCTTCACCTCATGGCCATCGGCCATCACCACCAGCGTGGTGCAGGCCTTCACCGCCTTGCCGTCGAGATGCACGACGCAGGCGCCGCACTGGCTGGTATCGCAGCCGACATGAGTCCCGGTCAGGCGCAGATTCTCACGCAGGAATTGCACCAGCAGGGTGCGGGGATCGACATTAGCGGTTACGGGATTACCGTTCACGATCAGGGAAACTTTGGCCATCAGCACTCTCTTTTTTGTCCGCGTCGCCGCAGACGATCCGCGCCACCGCATATCGGCCGCGCGGGCCTCAAAATCAACTGGAACCCATAATATGGGCCCTCCCGGTATTGAGCAACCTCAGGAAGGCATGGCCTGCCAAGGCTTTAGGCCTAGCTAGCCCTGTACCGCCTTTGCAAAATTCGAAAAGAACTCGTCGGCCAGTTTCTTGGCGGTGCCGTTGATCAGGCGCTGGCCCAGCTGGGCGAGCTTGCCGCCGATCTGGGCCTCGACGTCATAGGAAAGCAACGTGCCACCGTCCTTGTCGGACAGTTTGACGGTCGCGCCGCCCTTGGCGAAGCCGGCGACGCCACCCTCGCCTTCGCCCGAGATCCTGTAGCCGTTGGGCGGGTCGAGATCGCTCAAGGTGACCTTGCCCTTGAAGCGCGCCGAGACCGGACCGACCTTCATCTTGGCCACCGCGCGGAAGCCGCCGTCGTCAGTTTTTTCCAGCTCTTCGCAGCCGGGAATGCACGCCTTCAATACCGCGGGATCGTTCAGCTTGTCCCAGACTGCCTGACGCGAGGCCGCAAGCTGGACTTCGCCGTTCATCGTCATCGCCATGGTGGCCTCCCGGGTCGCCTCGTTGTTCCTCAAGTAAAGCACGCCAAGGCCAAAAGGAAGGCCGCCATCCGAACAAGGGCAATGCAGTTTCGCAGCCGCAAAAGGCGGCGGATTTGGATTGGCAGGAACTAGTGTCCCGGCTCTGACATTCGTATCATATCGCGGCGAACTCTTTTACGAATGTCAGAGCCAAAGGGACACTAGCGACAATATGATTCTAGTGCGGTTTTGGATTTGACATTCGCTATGCGGCTCGCGGATAAACTGTAGCGAATGTCAAATCCACCGCACTAGTGGGAATGGTTAGGTCGCGCGCCATGAGCACCGCCCTCTCCCCCCTGCTCGCGCCGATGCTGTCGAGCGCCGCCATGCGCGCCGTCTGCGACGACGCTGGGATGCTGCAGAACATGCTCGACTTTGAGGCAGCGCTGGCGCGCGCCGAAGCCGCGACCGGCGTCATTCCGAAAAGCGCCGCCGATCCGATTCGCGCAGCCTGCAAGGCGGATGCGTTCGACATTGCCGATCTGGCCGAGGCCGCGACGCGCTCCGGCAATCTCGCGATCCCCCTGGTCAAGGCGCTGACGGCACATGTCGCAAAGAGCGACGTGGACGCCGCGCGCTATGTGCACTGGGGCGCGACCAGTCAGGACGTCATCGACACCGCCGCGATGCTGACCTTGCGCGCCGGCATCGATGCGCTTTTGATCGATGTCGATCGCGCCATTGCCGGCTTTGCCAAGCTGGCGCGCGCCCATCGCACTACGGCGGTGGTGGCCCGCACCTGGCTACAGCATGCGCTGCCGATGCCGTTCGGATTGAAGCTCGCCGAATATGCGGCGGCGCTGCATCGCTCGAAATTGCGGCTGAAGCGGTTGCGCAGCGAGACGCTCGCGCTGCAGTTCGGCGGCGCGGCCGGCACGCTGGCCGCGCTCGGCGACAAGGGCATGGCTGTCGCCGAGGCGCTGGCGCGAGAGCTCAAGCTGCCGCTGCCGGAAGCGCCCTGGCATACCCATCGCGACCGCATCGCGGAAGCCGCTTCGGTGCTCGCCATCCTGTCTGGTACCTGTGGCAAGATCGCTCGCGATGTCTCACTGATGATGCAGACCGATGTCGGCGAAGCCTTCGAGCCCGCGGGCGCAGGCCGCGGCGGCTCCTCCACCATGCCGCACAAGCGCAATCCGGTTGCCGCCGCAAGCGCGCTCGGCGCGGCGACCATGGCGCCGAACCTTGCCGCGACAATCTTTGCCGCGCAGGTGCAGGACCATGAGCGCAGCGCCGGTCCGTGGCATGCGGAATGGCCGACCTTGCCCACGCTCTTGCTGGTGACATCGGGCGGGCTCGCTGCGATTGTCGACATGGCTGAAGGGCTCGAGGTCGACGTGGAACGTATGCGCGCCAACCTCGACACCGCGCACGGCCTGATCATGGCGGAAGCCGTGACCTTTGCGCTCGCCGAGACCATCGGCAAGAGCGACGCACATCATCTGGTTGAAGCCGCCAGCAAGACGGCGGTTGCCGAGAAGAAACATTTGCGCGATGTGCTGAGCGGTGATGCGAAAGTCACCGCGAAACTCTCTGCAAAAAAGATTGCCGAGTTGTTCGAGCCAATGGCCTATCAAGGCGCGTCGCAAGCATTGATCGACCGTTTGCTGGCGTCGCTCGAAGGGAAATAAAGGATTTGCCATGCCGATGATCGATGCCGACGGTTGCCTGCTCAATGTCTCGGTCGACGGGCGCCAGAGCGGACCGACCCTGATGCTGTCGAACTCGCTCGGCTCGACCATGCAGATGTGGGCGCCGCAGATGAAGGCCCTGACCGAGGTATTCCGGGTGATCCGCTACGATCGCCGCGGTCACGGCAAATCCGGCGTGCCGCCCGGGCCCTATTCGATGGAGCGTTTCGGCCGCGACGTGCTCGCGATTCTCGATGATCTCAACATAGATCGCGTGCACTGGTGCGGGCTGTCGATGGGCGGCATGGTCGGGCAATGGCTCGGGGCCAATGCGCCGGAGCGGATGGGCAGGATCATCCTAGCCAACACCGCCTGCTACTACGCCGATCCATCCAACTGGCTTGCACGCATCAAGATCGTGAAGGAGGGCGGCATCGCTGCCATCGCCGACGCCGTGATCGCGAACTGGCTGACCGCCGATTTCCGGGGGCGCGAGCCGCAGGTGACCGCCAACATGAAGGCGATGATGCTGGCCACGCCGGTGCAGGGCTATGTCGCCTGCTGCGAAGCGCTGTCGACGCTCGACCAGCGCGAACTGTTGCCGAACATCAAGAGCCCGACCCTGGTGATCGCCGGGCGGCAAGACTTGTCGACCCCGGTCGCTGCCGGCGAACTGATCCGCAGCAAGATTCGCGGCGCCAGCATGACGCTTTTGGACGCCGCCCACATCTCCAATGTCGAACAGCCGTATGCCTTCACCGAGGCGGTGGTGGGCTTTTTGACGCAACGGTAACGTGCGCGCAGTCTCCCCTCCCCCTTGCGGGGAGGGGTCGGGGGTGGGGGTCAACAGCAAAGACTTTTGGTGTGGACCCCCACCCCGGTTTCGCTTCGCCATAGCCGATGCGGAGCATCGGCGTACTTTGATAAAAAACATACGGCGGCCGAAAGGCCGCCTATGCGACTTCCCCGCAAGGGGGAGGGTAAGAACGAACAGGAGGAAACATCATGGACGAGAAACAACGCTACGACGGCGGCATGGCCAAGCGCCGCAAGGTTCTGGGCAATGCCTGGGTCGATAAGGGGCTTGCCAACCGCAACGCCTTCAACACGGAATTCCAGGAACTGATCACGCGCTACGCCTTTGGCGAAATCTGGACCCGGCCGCATTTCGACGATCGCACACGACGCGTGCTTGTGATCGGCACGCTGCTGGCACTTGGTTCGTGGGATGAATTCCGCCTGCATGTGCGGGCCGCGTTGACCGAGGGCGGCCTCACGCCCGACGACATCAAGGAGATCATCCTGCAGCAGACGATCTATGCCGGCGTGCCTGCCGCAAATCACGCCTTCAGGGAAGCTGCAGGAATCGTCGACGAATTGGGCCTGCTCAAGCGCTAGCTGGAATCGCCGCGGTCTCCGTCTCCGCCGGACTTTCCAGCGCCAGCACAACGACCGTTCCGAGCATGACCAGGAGCTCGCTGGCATGCAGGCGCAGCGCCTCGCCCTCGCCGGCGAGCGAGGCCAGCAGCATGCTAACGAAGCTGATCAGGCAGCCGATGCCGAGCGCGATCGAGAGCGCCTCGTCGCAGCCGCCGAACTTTCGGATGCGGGGGCTGAAGGCAAGCACCGTGAAGATTGCAAGGAACGCGACCACGACAAGGCGGCCAAGCGCCAGCAGCCAGGCGGCGCGGACGGTGTTGGCGGCAGTCAGATGCAGATGGTCGCTGATGAACAGCGCCACCGCGATGCTCGGCCGTTCGAACAGGTTGTGAATCGGCGAGACCATGAGGTTGAAGGCGATGATGGTCCAGGTCGGGATGAAATAGGCGGCGAGCAGCACGCCATTGAACGAACTGATCCGCCAGCTTGTCGACATGTCGCTTCCCGCATCATTGGCCGCGCGTCGATCGCGTGCGGCTCTTTGCGCCGAAGGTGCCTGCTTAAAGCTTGAGCGGCAACGTAAACCCTTTGTTTACCTTAACCTAGTGGTCCGATTTCCAACGTTCGCACTCCCCTGTAGCGGGCCTAGAGCGGGCCTAGGCCCGGTTGGTCGGTAGCGAACGTCAAATCCGCTCCACGAGCGGGCTGCGACAGCAGCATTGCGCAAAAGAAAAGCCCCGCCTTGCGGCAGGGCCTTCCTCACTTCACGCGTCGCCCGAACTAGCGATTATTGGGTTGCTGCTGCTGCTGACCGGGCTTCTGCTGCCCGCCGCCCTGCTGCTGCTGACCTGGCTTCTGACCGGGGGTCTGATTCTGCTGGCCAGGATTCTGATTGGGGTTGCTCATTCGGGATCTCCCTTTGTTGAATGTAGCGGGATACAACTCGCCCCGGCGCCATTGGTTGCTCTGGAACACGAGTTCCATGACGGTCATTCCGTGACACCGGTTGGGCGCCGAAGCGGCGGAGGAACCGGCTGCAAAAACAATCCTGTACAAGCCTTTTGGCTAAGACCGCGCGCTGTTGCCGCCCCAAGTTCCCGCTGTTAAGAACCGGCAAGACGCGTCGCCTAGGGTTGCCGGGGGGCCCTCGCCGCGTCGGCTCGAACCGCGCAGCCCATGGTCTATTTCGCCCAGCAGCTCATCAACGGTCTCGTGCTCGGCTCGATCTATGGGCTGATCGCGATCGGCTACACCATGGTCTATGGCATCGTGGGCATGATCAATTTCGCCCATGGCGACATCTTCATGATCGGCGGCTTCATCGCGCTGATCTCGTTCCTGATGCTGGTCTCGTTCGGCCTGACATCGGTCCCCCTGGTCCTCCTGATCGTGCTGCTGGTCTCGATGGCGATCACTGCACTTTACGGCTGGACGGTGGAGCGCATCGCCTACCGGCCGCTGCGTCACTCCTTCCGTCTCGCGCCGATGCTGTCGGCGATCGGCATGTCCTTTGTGCTGATCAACTTCTCGCAGGTCGCGCAAGGCGCGCGCGTCAAGCCAGTGCCGCCGATCATCACCGGCGGCTACAGGCTTGCCGAAAGCAACGGCTTTGTCGTGCAGCTCTCCAACGTCCAGATCGTGGTCGTCGTCACCACGATCGTGCTGCTCGCGATCTTCACCTGGCTGGTGGCGCGCACGCGGCTTGGCCGCGACATGCGCGCCTGCGAGCAGGACCAGACCATGGCGGCGCTGCTCGGCGTAGACGTCGACCGCACCATCTCGATGACCTTCGTGATCGGCGCGGCACTCGCGGCCGTCGCCGGCATGATGTACCTGCTCTATTACGGCCTGGTCGATTTCTTCATGGGCTTCGTCGCCGGTATCAAGGCCTTCACCGCAGCGGTGCTCGGCGGCATCGGCTCGCTGCCCGGCGCGATGCTGGGCGGACTCCTGATCGGACTGATCGAGACCTTCTGGTCGGCCTATTTCTCCGTCGAATACAAGGACGTCGCCGCCTTCTCGATCCTGATCGTCGTGCTGATCTTCCTTCCGACCGGCCTGCTCGGCCGGCCCGAAGTCGAAAAAGTCTGATTCCCGCGTGACGATAGCGCCTGACTCCCACCCGGCCGCGCGGGCTTCCGGGATTCCCTTCATCCTGAAGAAGGCGCTGATCTCCGCATTCGTGGCGCTGATTCTGTTCTCGCTGATGATCGGCATCCGCACCGAGGCAGGACCGACAGGGCAATTGATCTACTGGACGCGATTCGGCGACCTCGCGGCCATCGTCGCAGCTGTCTTTGGCGGCAGCATCGCGATCGAATTGCTGCGGCAATGGCTGGGACCTGCCGGGTCCCGCCAGATCATCCCGCCTGTCGTTCATAACGGGCTCGCGATCGCCGGCCGCTTCGTCGCACCGGCGCTCCTGATCTTCACGCTGCTCGTGCCCGTGATCTTCTACAATCAGCGCTACATTCTCGATCTCGGCATTCTCGTTCTCACCTATGTGATGCTGGGCTGGGGCTTGAATGTCGTGGTCGGCCTCGCCGGCCTGCTCGACCTCGGCTATGTCGCCTTCTATGCGGTCGGCGCCTATTCCTACGCGCTGCTTGCCACCAATTTCGGCCTGTCGTTCTGGGTCTGCCTGCCGCTGGCCGGCATCCTCGCCTCGTTCTGGGGCGTGCTCTTGGGCTTTCCGGTGCTGCGCCTGCGCGGCGACTATCTCGCGATCGTGACGCTCGCCTTCGGCGAGATCATCCGTCTCGTCATCATCAACTGGCAGTCGCTGACGGGCGGACCGAACGGAGTGTCCGGCATTCCGCGCCCGACGTTCTTCGGCATTCCGCTCACGCCCGGCGATGACGGTCTCGCCGCGAAGCTCGGCATCGAGTTCTCGCCGACCCATCGCATCGTGTTCCTGTTCTACGTGATCCTCGCGTTAGCGCTGTTGACCAACTGGGTGACGATCAGGCTGCGGCGGTTGCCGATCGGCCGGGCCTGGGAGGCTTTGCGCGAGGACGAGGTCGCCTGCCGCGCGCTCGGCATCAACACCACCACGACCAAGCTCACGGCGTTTGCGACCGGCGCGCTGTTCGGCGGCTTCGCCGGGGCGTTCTTCGCCACGCGACAGGGCTTCATCAGCCCGGAATCCTTCACCTTCCAGGAATCGGCGCTGGTGCTCGCCATCGTTGTGCTCGGCGGCATGGGCTCGCAGCTCGGCGTGGCGCTGGCCGCGCTCGCCATGATCGGCGGCTTCGAGCTGTTCCGCGGGCTCGAGCAATACCGCATGCTGGTGTTCGGTCTGGCGATGGTGCTCTTGATGATCTGGCGCCCGCGCGGGATCATCGGCCATCGCGCGCCGACCGTGTTTCTGAAGGAGTCGCAGGCGATTTCATCCGATCTCGTCAAGGAGGGACACGGATGAGCGGCGACAACATCTTGTCCGTCGACCACCTCACCATGCGCTTCGGCGGCATCGTTGCCGTCAACGACCTGTCCTTCACTGCGGGCCGGCGCAAGGTCACGGCCTTGATCGGACCGAACGGCGCCGGCAAGACCACGGTGTTCAACTGCGTCACCGGCTTCTACAAGCCGACCGGCGGCTCGATGCGGCTGACGCATGAGGGCGGCAACGAGATCGCGCTGGAGCGGCTGAACGACTTCCGCATCTCCAAGCAGGCGAAAGTCGCCCGCACGTTCCAGAACATCCGCCTTTTCCCCGGCATGACCGCGCTGGAAAACCTGATGGTGGCACAGCACAACACGCTGATGCGGGCCTCCGGCCTGACCTTTCTCGGCCTGATCGGCACGCCGGGCTGGCGCAGCGCCGAGAAGGGCGCGATCGATCTGTCGAAATTCTGGCTCGACCGCATCGGCCTGCTCGATCGCGCCGACGATGCCGCCGGCAACCTGCCCTATGGCGACCAGCGGCGGCTGGAGATCGCGCGCGCGATGTGCACCGAGCCGGCGCTACTCTGCCTCGACGAACCCGCGGCCGGCCTCAACGCGCGCGAGAGCGCCGCGTTGAGCGAACTGCTGCTGTCGATCCGTAGCGAACAGGGCACCTCGATTCTGCTGATCGAGCACGACATGAGCGTGGTGATGGAAATCTCCGACCATGTCGTGGTGATGGACTACGGCGTCAAGATCGCGGAAGGCTCGCCGCAGGAGGTGCGCGACGATCCCAAGGTGATCGCCGCCTATCTCGGCGCCGACGAGGAGGAAGCCATCGCCGTCATGGAGAGCGGCGCGTGATGGGATACAGGCGCTCGATCCCAACCTCGTCCTATAGCGCCCTTTCAGGGGGAGGGAGCGCAGACGGTCCTGCTGCTAGCAGTGGAGGCCAACACCATGACTGAGCCCCTGCTCGCGATCCGCGGCCTGCGCGCGGCCTACGGCAAGATCGAGGCGCTGAAGGGCGTCGACCTCGACATCAGTGCCGGCGAGATCGTCGCCCTGATCGGCGCCAACGGCGCCGGCAAGTCGACGCTGATGATGACGATCTTCGGCCGGCCGCGCGCCCGCGCCGGCCAGATCCTGTTCGACGGCCGCGATATCACGGCAGTTCCGACCCATGAGATCGCGCGGCTGCGCATTGCGCAATCGCCGGAAGGGCGGCGGATCTTTCCGCGCATGAGCGTGGCGGAGAATTTGCAGATGGGCGCGGACGCGACCGATTGCAGCGAGGCCGAACGCGCAAGCGGACTCGAGCGGGTGTTCGCCCTGTTCCCACGGCTGAAGGAACGCATGACGCAGCGCGGCGGCACGCTCTCAGGCGGCGAGCAGCAGATGCTTGCGATCGGCCGCGCGCTGATGAGCAGGCCGCGCCTGCTGCTGCTCGACGAGCCGTCGCTCGGGCTGGCGCCCCTGATCGCGCGGCAGATTTTCGACGCGATCCGCACCCTCAACCGGCAGGACGGCCTCACCGTCCTGATCGTCGAGCAGAACGCCAATCATGCGCTCAAGCTCGCCCATCGCGGCTATGTCATGGTCAACGGCCTGATCACGCTCAAGGGAACCGGCAGCGAGCTGCTGGAGCGGCCGGAAATCCGCGCCGCCTATCTGGAAGGCGGCCGCCGGGCTTGAGGAACGCCATGCGGCAAGATGCTGCTAAGGTGTCCCTTATTTGCCCGAAAATTGCCGATGACTTCGCCCTAAAATCGGCCGACAATGGCGCGCTTTCCAAACCCGGCCGGTCCGGGTCCTTTTAGCCCTGCGAGGATCTCCCATGAAATCAGTGAAGCTCATCGGTCTGGCATTTGGCGCGTCGCTGGCGCTCTCGACGGCAGCCTTGGCTCAGGACCTTACCGTGGCGGTCGCGGGCCCCATGACCGGCGGCGAATCCGCGTTCGGCCGGCAGATGAAGAACGGCGCCGACATGGCGGTGGCCGATCTCAACGCCGCCGGCGGCGTGCTCGGCAAGAAGCTCGCGCTCGACGTCGAGGACGATGCCTGCGATCCCAAACAGGCACGCTCGGTTGCCGAAAAGATCGGCGGCTCGAAGATCCCGTTCGTCGCCGGGCACTACTGCTCGTCGTCCTCGATCCCGGCCTCCGAAGCCTATGCCGACGGCAACGTGCTGCAGATCACGCCGGCGTCGACTAATCCGCTGTTCACCGAGCGCAAACTCTGGAATGTGGCACGCGTCTGCGGCCGCGACGATCAGCAGGGCTCGGTGGCCGGCGACTACATCGCCAAGGCCTACAAGGGCAAGAATGTCGCGATCCTCAACGACAAGACCACTTACGGCAAGGGGCTCGCGGACGAGACCAAGAAGGCGCTCAACAAGGCCGGCGTCACCGAGAAGATGTTCGAGTCCTACAACAAGGGCGACAAGGACTTTAACGCCATCGTGTCTCGCCTGAAGGCCGAGAACATCGATCTGGTCTATGTCGGCGGCTACCATCAGGAGTCGGGCCTGATCGTTCGCCAAATGCGCGCCCAGGGCCTGAAGACCGTGCTGATGGCGGGCGACGCGCTCGCCGACAAGGAGTTCGCCTCGATCACGGGTCCCGATGCCGAAGGCACGCTGTTCACCTTCGGTCCAGACCCGCGCAACAAGCCGACCGCGAAGGCGATCGTCGACAAGTTCAAGGCCAAGAACATCGACCCTGAGGGCTACACGCTCTACACCTATGCCGCTTTCCAGGTGTGGTCGAAGGCGGTGGCGAAAGCCAACACCACCGATCCGAAGAAGGTGATGGATACGATCAAGGCCGGCTCGTGGGACACCGTGCTCGGCACGCTGGAGTTCGACGCCAAGGGCGACATCAAGCAGATCGACTATGTCGTCTACAAGTGGGACAGCAAGGGCGGTTACACCGAGATCAACCCGAAGGGTTCCTGATCTCCGCTATCAGACGCGATCTCGAACGCCCCGGTTTACCGGGGCGTTTTCTTATCACGCCGACGCGGCCATTCTCGAGGAGACCGCTTGGCGGGCGCTGCTGACGGCGCGCAGCAATTCGGCCGGACGAAACGGTTTCTGCAGGCAAACCACGTCGGCAAGATCGGATGGACGCGACACCGCGTCGAGCGTGGCCATTCCCGAGACGGCAACGACTGCAAGTTCGGGCGCGCGCTCGCGCATCGCGGCAATCAGATCGAGGCCACAGGTGTTGCCGAGAAAGATATCGACGATCACCGCGTCGAAAGTCGTAGTCTCGAATGACCGCAACGCGCTCGCCGCGTTTTCGGCCTCGATGACTTCGAAATGATTGACGCGCAGCAGCATCGAGATCATGAGGCGGACATCGGGCTGATCGTCGACAACGAGAATGCGTGGCATCGGGCACTCCAGGCGATAGAATGCAAAGCCTACAACGCGGTGTTTCAAAATCTTCCATGGGCACGGGCTTTTTCGAACGTCGGTAAAGGGCCGGTTACCCGCAAGAGTGGTCTTTCCGCCCTTCGATCGCCCGGCTTATAAGTAACTGGAGGTTGATTCGATGCGAAAAGCCAACAAGGTCATGGATATATCGGCTTGATCGGGGTCCCCTAACTGTATGCTGGCGCCTAGCGATCGCAACATCTTCCTGTCCACCCTTCCGGCCAGCAAGGCGGACCGCAGGCTGGCGTTGACCGTGGTCGGCATTTCCATCGTTCTGTTCGTCCTTGCCGTGCCCTATGCCGGCGTGCCGCTGCCTCCGGTTCCCGCCTTCGTCGCCAGCTACCAGTCGGCGCTGGCGGTCAATGACATCATCACGGCGGTCCTGCTCTACTCGCAGTTCGGCGTGCTGCGGACCCGGGCGCTGCTGTTGCTTGCGACCGGCTATCTCTTCACCGCCGCTGCCGCCGCCGCCCACGCGCTGTCCTTCCCCGGCCTGTTTGCTCCGGAAGGGCTTCTCGGCGGCGGATCCCAGACCACCGTCTGGCTCTACATGGTCTGGCACGGCGTCTTCCCGCTGCTGGTGCTGGGCTACGCGCTTCGCAAGGACCGCGATGGCGGTCCGCGGGTGCGCCTGTCTCCCAGCAGGGCCATTCTCTCGAGCGTGGCGGCGGTCGTCATCGCAATGGCCGCTTTCAGCTGGCTCGTCACCGAACAGCATGACGCTCTTCCGATGTTGCTGAGCGGTGGACGCTACACCGTCACCATGATCGTCGTGGTGTGCACGGTGTGGTTCTTCAGCCTGGCGGCGCTGACCGTGCTGTACTTTCGCACACCGCATTCGGTGATCGACGTCTGGCTGATGGTCGTGCTCTGCGCATGGCTGTTCGACATTGCGCTCTCGGCGATCGTCAACGTGGCGCGGTTCGACCTCGGCTTCTATGCGGGGCGGATCTACGGGCTTTGCGCGGCGAGTCTCGTGCTGGCGGTGCTGCTGGTCGACAACGTCGCATTGCAGGCGCAGATGTCGCGCCTGGTGCGCGCGCTACGCCGGCAATCGGCGATCGAACGCGACCAGCATACCGAACGCGAACGGCTGTTCAGTGCGGTGGTGGAATCCTCCAATGACTCCATCATCACCGTGGGACTCGATGGGGTGATCACCGCCTGGAACAAGGCCGCCGAACGTCTGTTCGGACATTCGGCGGAAGAAGCGGTTGGCCAGGTCATCGACCTCATCGTTCCGCCGGACCGGCGCAACGAAGCGCGCGACATCCTCGATCGCGTCGGCCGCGGCGAGCAGCTGGAGCAGTTCGAAACGTTGCGCCTGCACAAGCGCGGCCGCGAGGTGAACGTGTCGCTCAGCGTCTCGCCGATCCGTTCCGCCGCGGGCTGGATCGTCGGCGCATCCAAGACCGCGCGCGACATCACCGAGAGCAAGCTGACGCAGAAGGCGCTCCATCAGGAGATCGAGGAGCGTCAGCGGATCTTCGAGACATCGCAGGATCTCATCCTGGTGACGGACACCGCCGGCAATTTTGTCCAGGTCAGCCCGAGTTCCCAGACCATTCTCGGCTACGAGCCCTCGGAAATGGTGGGCCGCAGCGCCATCGAGTTCATCCATCCCGACGATCTCGACAACACCAGATCCGAGATGCGCTCGGCTCGCCGAGGCCAGCAGATGCGCAATTTCGAGGCGCGCTACCGCCACAAGGACGGCCACACCGTCGTGCTAAACTGGATGGGAACCTGGTCTGAGCCTGTGCGGCGTCATTTCTTCATCGGCCGCGACCTGACCGACAAGCAGGCCGCCGAGGCCCAGTTCCGCCAAGCGCAGAAAATGGACGCGGTTGGCCAGTTGACCGGCGGCGTCGCCCACGACTTCAACAACATCCTTACCGTCATCACCGGCACCATCGGCATTCTCGGCGACGCCGTCGCCGACCGGCCGGAGCTCGCCTCGATTGCCAAGCTGATCGACGATGCCGCCGAGCGCGGCGCGCAATTGACCAAGCATCTGCTCGCCTTTGCCCGCAAGCAGCCGCTGCAGCCACGCGAGGTTGACGTCAATGCACTGACGATGGAAGCCGCCAAGCTGTTGCATCCCACGCTCGGCGAGCTGATCGAGGTGTTGCCCAAGCTGTCGGAGGACGCATGGTCGGCGCAGGCCGATCCGAACCAGCTGACGACAGCGATCCTGAACCTGGCGTTGAATGCGCGCGATGCGATGCCGCATGGCGGCAAGATCACGCTCGAGACGCGCAACATCTACCTCGACGACGGCTATGCCAGCATTCATAGCGACGTCGTGCCCGGAAACTATGTCATGGTCGCCGTCAGCGATACCGGAACCGGCATTGCGCCGGAGAATCTCGAAAAGGTCTTCGACCCCTTTTTCACCACCAAGGACATCGGCAAGGGAACCGGGCTGGGTTTGAGCATGGTGTTCGGCTTCGTCAAGCAGTCGGGTGGCCACGTAAAAGTCTACAGCGAGGTCGACCACGGCACGAGCGTCAAACTCTATTTGCCCCGATCCAGCGGTCTGCAGGAAACCGCAGTCGAAGCCGAGGCATCGGCAAATGTGAGGGGCGGCAACGAGACCGTTCTGGTCGTCGAGGACGACGCGCTTGTCCGAAAATACGTCATCACGCAGATTGCAAGCCTCGGCTACGCGACGCTGCAGGCCGCCAATGCGGCCGAGGCGCTGAAGATTGTCGAGAGCGGCGTCCCGATCGACCTGCTCTTCACGGATGTGATCATGCCGGGCGGCATGAACGGCCGCCAATTGGTCGAGGCGGCGACAAAGCTGCGGCCCATGCTGCGGGTCCTGTACACCTCCGGCTACACGGAGAACGCCATCGTTCATCACGGCCGGCTTGATGCCGGCGTTCTGCTGCTCGCCAAGCCCTACCGAAAGCCTGAGCTCGCGAGAATGATCAGGATGGCGCTGAGTTGTTAGCGGAGGAACGTTCGAGCAGCGCGTCGATGGTGCTCTTGAGCCGCTCCAGCGATACCGGTTTTTCCAGCACCGGCCGCCTGCGAAACAGGGACGGCAGCCAGGCTGCGCCATATCCCGTCACGAACAGAAACGGCAGACCGCGGCGCTCGATCACGTGAGCGACCGGGTCGATGCCGAGGCCGTCGATGTTGATGTCGAGAATGGCGAGGTCGAAGACGCCGGTCATGGCAATGGCGCCGGCTTCCTTGATGGTGCCTGCTTCGGCGACAACGCGATGGCCGAGCTCTTCCACCATCGACGCAAGCGACATGCGGACGAGAGCTTCGTCCTCAACCAGGAATATGGAAGCGTCGGGCACGCCCCGCCTCCTCAAACATTCAAGTCGGTAGCATGATGCCCACCAATGGATGAGGATTTCAACTGCGCAATTCGAAGGATGGGTCACGACCGAGGGAACAGTGATGCCGGGTTGCGCCGCAAAGCGGATCAGGCCGCAAGTTGCGGCAACATTATTGCCCTTCCCAATCCAGCGACGGATACTGTGTCGTGTTGAAGGTATAGGCGCCAGCTGAAAGCGATCGTTTTGAAGAACCTGTTGACCGATATTGCAGGCGTCCGCGTCGGCCATGCCGATGATGCGAAGCTCGCCTCCGGCGTCACCGCCATCCTCTTCGACCGCCCGGCGGTCGCCGCCATCGACGTGCGCGGTGGCGCGCCGGGGACGCGCGAAGAGCCGCTGCTCAGGCCTGAGAGCATGGTCGAGACGGTCGATGGCTTCGCGCTTTCAGGCGGTTCGGCGCTTGGGCTCGATGCGGCCGGCGGCGTGCAGGCGTGGTTGGCCGAGCAAGGGCGTGGCTTGAAAATCCGCGAAGCCGTGATTCCGATCGTGCCGGGGGCGATCTGCTTCGATCTCCTGAACGGCGGCGACAAGCGTTGGGGACGCTTTCCGCCCTACCGCGATCTCGGCTACCAGGCCGCCGCCGCGGCCTCAGACGATTTCGCGCTCGGCAGCGTCGGCGCCGGCATGGGCGCCACCACTGCCACCTTCAAGGGCGGCCTGGGTTCGGCATCGGCGCGCACACACACTGGAGCAGCCGTCGCCGCGATCGCCGTGGTGAACGCCGTCGGCACCGTCACCGTCGGCGACGGACCATGGTTCTGGGCTGCGCCCTTTGAAGTGGACGGCGAATATGGCGGGCGCGGGCTGCCTTCGTCCTTTACGCCTGACATGCTGGCCGCCCGGATCAAAGGCGGTCCAGCTGCGACCGCAGGCGAGAACACCACGATTGCGGCTGTTGTGACCGACGCGACGCTCACCAAGGCCCAGGCCAAGCGGCTGGCGATGATCGCGCAAACCGGGATGGCGCGCGCGATCTATCCGGTGCACGCGCCAACCGACGGCGACACGGTGTTCGCGGCGGCGACCTGCGAAAAGCAAATCGATCCCGTCTTTGGCCTGACCGAGCTCGGCATGGTCGCCGCCAACGTACTGGCGCGTGCGATCGCTCGCGGGGTGTTTACGGCAACGGCCTTGCCGTTCCCCGGTGCGCTACCGGCGTGGAAGGATCGGTTCGGGTAAGCGGTCAGATGCTCATCGAAAGCGAGGCAGTGGCAGAAGTAGAGAACGTCTGCGCCTCGCGTTGGATCAATTGCTCGATCAGATTGTAGGACGAGGTCGCGCTTGTCGACGACGTTGACGCGGCGGGCGTCGTCAGCGAGACCTTCGAGCCGTCGGCATAGGTGATCGAGGTCGTGGTCGAGCCGTCGCTATTGCTCACCGACGTGCTCGATGCGCCGGACAACGCCTGCAGCAGCGGATCGCTGCTCGGGTCGCTGCCGTCGCTACCACCCGCCCCACCTGCGCCACCCGCGGCATGAGCATGCGTGTGGTGCCCACGACCATGCTGGCCGCCCGCGCCCTGCAGGGCCGACTTCATCTCGTCGAGGCTGACGCTGCCGTCGCCGTTGGCATCGAGCTCTGCGAAAACTTTGTCAGCCGCGGCCGTATTCGTCCCGCCAGCGCCGAGCGCGCTCTCGAATTCCGTTTTGGTGATCGACCCGTCGCCATTGGCGTCGATCTGCGAGAACAGGTCCTGCAGGGCGTCAGAAGGATTGGTCGGCGCCGTATTCGTCGTGTCGCCCTGCGCCGCGATCAGCGCGCTCATGGTTTGCGGCGATATCTGCAAAGCGCCGCCGGCCGGCTGCGGCGCCGCGGCACCGGTTTGAGACGCCGCACTCCCGGTGAAATCAAATGCGCTCGCCACCGTCTGACTCGACTGGGCCGGGGACGATTTCGACGAGGTCAGCGATTGGATGGCGTCCAGAACGGACGAGGCGGCACTAAGAGCTGGCAACATGTTCAAACTCCGACAGGCCATACAGACGTGGCCGACGCACACTTTCGAATGTCAATCAGCAAGCGGCGTGCCAGAGGCGGAACGTCCTGTGAATGAAGGGTTTCTCGCCCATCGCAGGCATGGTTTCCCCAGGCAAATGATGCCGCCACGGCAGAATTTTCCGCCTTTGTTGCCCCTCCTCCCCGCGCGTGTTAGGCGGACATTCGAAACGCGCCGGAAGCTGCCCATGGCCCTCGCCTCCCGTCCTCTCGTCATCGCGCCCTCGATCCTGGCCTCCGATTTCTCGAAGCTCGGCGAGGAAGTCCGCGCGGTCGATGCCGCCGGCGCCGACTGGATCCATCTCGATGTGATGGACGGACATTTTGTCCCGAACATCTCCTATGGGCCCGACGTCATCAAGGCGCTGCGGCCGCACACGAAGAAGATCTTCGACGCGCATCTGATGATCTCGCCCTGCGACCCCTATCTCGAAGCCTTTGCAAAGGCCGGTTGCGATCACATCACCGTGCATGCGGAGGCCGGCCCGCATCTGCATCGCTCGCTGCAGGCGATCAAGGCGCTCGGCAAGAAGGCCGGGGTTTCACTTAATCCCGGCACACCGGCTTCCGCGATCGAATATGTCATCGATATGATCGATCTCGTGCTGGTGATGTCGGTCAATCCCGGCTTCGGCGGCCAGGCCTTCATCCCTTCCTCGCTCGGCAAGATCAGCGATCTGCGCGCGATGACCGCAGGCCGGCCGATCGACATCGAGGTCGATGGCGGCGTCGGTCCCGATGTGTCCGGGCAGCTTGCCGCCGCTGGCGCCAATGCCTTCGTCGCCGGCTCCGCCGTGTTCAAGGGCGGCACGATGGACGCCTACAAGAAGAACATCTCGGCGATCCGCGACGCCGCCGCGCTGGCGCGTGGCGAAGCGGTTTAAAACACCGGCGGCATATCGCGGTCGTCGGGCTGCGCAGGCCTTGTGGTCCGCGGCAGCCGCACCACGGTGATCGTGCAGCGTGCTTCGGAGGCGACCTTGGACGAGACACCGCCGAGCAGAGAACGCAGCGTGGAATTCTCTCGCGCGCCGATGATGATGTGATCGACCTGGTTGACGTCGGCAAATTCCAGGATCGCGGAGGCCGGATCGACCGCTTCCAGCACATGGACGGTGAGCCGGTTTTCGTCGAGCTTGAGCGGCGAGGCCCAGTGCTTCAGCGCAACCAGCCGATCGACATGCTTGTTATGACCCTCCTCGTCGAGCGTGCGGTCGATGCTGAGGCGCCCAAGCTTCAGCACGTTGAGGCAGGCAAGACGGGCCGCGGGCAGTGTGGCGAGGATCCGCTCCGCGGCCTGCCGCAAGGCCGCATTGGTTTCGTCCGAACCTTCTGACGTGTCGACAGCGACCGCGACGATCGGGCTTGCGGCAAGCTGGGCTGCGATATCGGATTTCGGCTTGGGCATCATGATGCCCTGGCTGAAGCGGCGCCGCCACACCGTCAGAAGCGAATCGCGGTCCAGCCGTTCCGCCCGCGCGGTCAATTTGACCTGGTCAGGATGGCCGAGATCGAAGGCGAGCTGTGAGGCGGTCGGATAGCGCCGCCCCGGCTCGATCTCCAGACACCGCAGCACGATCTCCTGCAGCCAGGGCGGATAGTCGGACTTGAGCTTCCGCGGCGGCTGTGGATCGCGCCATAGCCTGCGCCGCATGCCGCGCATGGTCTCTGCCTCCCCGAACGGCCGCATGCCGGTCGTGAAGAAGTAGAGCAGCACGCCGAGTGAAAAGATGTCGCTGCGCGCATCGTCGCGCACGTCGAACAGCCGCTCGGGCGCCATGTAGGGCGCGGTGCCGAAGGGCACGCGGAACTCTTCCTGCAACAGATCAGGCAGGTGATTGTGGTGCGACAGCCCGTAATCGATCAGCACGGCCTCGCCGGTCGCGCGGAACATGATGCTCGACGGCTTGATGTCGTGATGGATCACATTCTGCCGGTGCAGATCGGCAAGCGCGGTGGCGATCTTGGCACCGAGCACCCTCGCCTCGTCATAGGGAAGCGGTAGCGTCGGCAGCCGGCGATAAAGCGTTTCGCCCGGAATGCATTCAATCGCGACATAGGCCTGACGGGCGAAATCGCCGGTGCCGAAACAGGCCGGCACATGCGCTCCCCTGAGCCGCGGCAGGATCATCATCTCCATCTCGAAGCTGACGATGGCGGCCGGATCCTCACCCTCTGCGACGCGCGGAATCTTCATCAGCAGCGGCGCTGCGAAATCCGGATGGGTCACGCTCCACAGCGTCGCCATGCCGCCTTGATGCACGCATTCACCGATGGTGAAGCCGTCGATGACAGCCCCGGGCGCGATCAGGGATTTTATCATCGGCTCACCTGCCCTGCGACAGCCGCGCGGCGAGCCAGAGCGGCAGGCCGTTCGCCCTGATCCGGTTGGCCGCGGTGTCGATATCGTAGGCGACGCGGCAATAGGTGACCTCGCGCGTCTCGGTCTCATAGGTCGCAAAACACGCCGCCGGATTGCCGTCGCGGGGCTGGCCGACCGAGCCGAGCACGGCGAGCCAGCGGCGGCCCGTCAAAAGCTGCACGCCAACACCCGATGTCGGCACGAAGCTCGTCATCTTGGCGGTGGCCGACATCGAATAGAGCGCCGGCCGATGGATATGTCCGCAGAACGCGACCTGCGCGCTGGTTGCGACAATGCTGCGCGCGGCATCCGCGGCCGACTGCACGTAGCGCCAGCGCGCCGGATTGGAGGCCTCGGAATGGACATAGAGGCGGTCATCCTCGTCCTGGGTCAACGGCAGGTCGGCAAGAAAGGCGCGCTGCGCCGCGCTGAGACGGCCGCGCGTCCAGTCGATCGCGGCCTGCGCCACCTCGTTCATGGTTTCGCTGGGCGTGCCGATCGCATTGTCATGATTGCCGCGCACGGCGATCGCGCCCTCTTCGACCAGCCGCATCACGGTGTCGACCGACCATTCCGGGTCGGCGCCATAGCCGACGAAGTCACCGAGCAGGATGAACCGCTCCGCACCGCGCGCGCGCGCCGCCTCCAGGCATGCGGAGAAGGCCTGCCGGTTGGCGTGGACATCGGCAAACAAAGCCAGCAGCACGTTTCCTCCCCTCTCAACCATACCGCCCGCGGCAGCGCGCGAGTTGAGGGATATCAAACAGGATGCGACAGCGGAAATCTGTTTTCCAACCTGCGGTCGGGATAGCAGTGTCTACTGGTGGTCTTTGGGCGGCATGCGCGGGGGAAGCAGAGGTGTAAACGACACCCGATCCCCCGCCTGAGCAGCGGCCTTAAACTCTCCAGTCGACGGATCGCCACCGGATGTCTCGATAATGGTCCTAGGGAGAATGTATTCCCGCGCGGCGTCGATCAACCCGCCTTCGCCGGTTCCAAAATCGGCGGCTCGACCGCCCTGCGGATGTCCGGCAGCGATTTGATTCTCCGCAGCATGGGTCTTTTCCGCCAACGCATCGCTATAGGGAAGCCGATAGGCCCTCGGCACACCACTTGGGCGATTATCGTCGTCAAGCGCCTCCACCCACAGATAGACGGACCCCCGATCGCTCTCGACCGTATGAGGGTCCACGATCCGGGCCTGCAACAGCTTGAAGTTGGCCGGCAGCCGGTCGGTGGTCGCCCAGCCAAGCAGACCGCGCGTGCCAACGAAGCTCACGACATAGAATACGCTGGTAACGACGACCGCGGCTGCCTTGGCCGGCCACGGCAGGCGGGCATAGACCAGGACAACGAGCAACAAAGCACCGATCAGTGCGTAACTGACTGACAGGGTGACAATGACCGATTGCAGGTTACTCATGGCCGCAACACCCGGACGCGGGTTTTCGGATCGATATCCGCGCCATTGGCGCGCACGTTGCGGAACGTCTCCAGCAGCGATTTCGGCCGCCGGTACACGTCGATCACCTTGCCGGCGCTGTCGAGCTTGAACCTCACTGCCGTCTTTTCGTCGCCGGTATGGTCGACAACCACCTTGTCGTCGAAAATGACCTGCGCGGTCGGATTGAGCTTCTGCACTTTCACGGTGGCGGCCACGGGCTGGCCGGTGGTTGCCTGGAAGTGCGAGATATTGACGGTGTACTCGCCGGCAACGATCCCCCGGACCGTTACGATCTCCTCGCGGATCGGCGACGGAATCTTGTTGCCGTTAACGACGATGAAATCATTGGCGCCGCCGCGATCGTCGCGGTCGAGCGTGAGAAAACCGGCCTCGCGATGCCGATACCAGGCGATATTGCCGATCGGGTCCTGCACGAACAGGTCGAGGTCGTCGGGGTGGCTGTCCGGCCAATCCATCGTGATGATGAACTCGGCTTTCGAGTCGATCTTGCCTTCCTTGGCATCGGGTGAAATCGCAAGCAGCGCAATGAAAAACAGGAAGGCAATGACCTGCAGCGCCTTGAACAGCATCACGCTGAACGGATCGAACGGCTCCTCGCGCGGATAGAGAGCGAAGTCATCCATCATGATGCTGCTCCAGCACCGGCGTCACCCTCGTCTCCGTCAGGACCACCGCCTGGGAAAACACGCGCTGCGTCGCGGCATCGAGCATGTAGTATTGGATACGAACGAGAATCGATCCGACAAGTCCCGCCAGCGTCGTGTACATGGCGACAGCCATGCCATCGCTCATGAGGCCCATCGAGGATTTCATCGCGACCTTGTCGGCGGCATCAAGGCCGGCGATCGGCGCCAGCATGATGATGAAACCGATGATGGTGCCGAGCAGTCCGAGTTTCATCAGCGTATCCGAAACAAACGCGCCGAAGCCGTTGGAGCCGCGCAGGCGATCGGCCAGCGACCGCAACAGCAAAGTCTGATCGATACGACCCGCTCCCTGTGTCCTGGCCTTGGTCACAAGGCTGCGGATGTGATCGGTCACCATTCCAGGCGGCAGTGCCCGCGCATCCGAATCCAGCGCCGACACGCCGCCGGGTCCCGCCAGGATTTCACGGCAGCGCCGCGCAGCCTCGGCTTCGCGTGCAATGGACCGCGTTCGCCAGAAACAATGGCAGCAGGTAATCACGTAGAGAACGGCAATGACGCTGGAAATATAGGTGCGGTCGGAGGCGACCATCAACCGGATGAATCCATAGTGTGCCAACAATATTGCGGCGAAGGCGGACAGGCCGGTGAAAATCATCCAGAGCAGCAAAGGCCCGCGCTCGGGCACCTCTCCCGGCAGCAAGACCTCGGCGCGGCTCATTGCGCTCATGTTGTCTGAACTCCAATAGGTCCAGTAAAGCAGAGCGATGCGGACCCGTCCAAAGGGATATGCCGGATTGGCCGGTAAACTTTGCTGACGGACGTCGCTTGGCAGAGCCCGCGGCGAATCGCCGGATCGCGACCCGTTTTCCACCACTAGACCCTTTCAGGTGGCGTCTCGCGCCCCGATCTGCTAAAGCGCGGCGTAAAAAACCATTGGCCGGAGTGATCCAAATGCACGGCCCGACTGCCTCGGAGCTCTCGATGATTCCCCGCTACACCCGCCCGGAAATGGCCGCGATCTGGGAGCCGCAGACGCGCCTTCGGATCTGGTTCGAGATCGAGGCGCATGCAGCGGATGCGCAGGCGGAACTCGGCGTGATCCCGAAGCAAGCCGCGAAAACAATCTGGGCCAAGGCGAAGAACGTGACTTTCGACCTCGCGCGCATCGACGAGATCGAGCGCGAGACCAAGCACGACGTCCTCGCCTTCACGACTCATCTTGCCGAGATCATCGGCCCCGAAGCGCGGTTCGTGCACCAGGGCATGACTTCTTCCGACGTGCTCGACACCTGTCTCAACGTGCAGCTGACGCGCGCCGCCGACATTCTCGTCGAGGATGTCGATCGCGTGCTCGCGGCATTGAAAAAGCGCGCCTTCGAGCACAAGATGACGCCGACGATCGGCCGCTCCCACGGCATCCATGCCGAGCCGGTCACGTTCGGGCTGAAGCTTGCCTTTGCCTATGCCGAATTTTCGCGGGCTCGCGAGCGGCTCATCGCCGCGCGCAAGGAGGTTGCAACCTGCGCGATCTCGGGCGCGGTCGGCACGTTCGCGCAGATCGATCCCCGGGTCGAGGAGCACGTCGCGAAAGCCATGGGCCTGACGCCGGAGCCGATCTCGACCCAGGTGATCCCGCGCGACCGTCATGCGATGTATTTTGCGACGTTGGGCGTGATCGCCTCGTCAGTGGAGCGGCTCGCCACCGAAATCCGGCACCTGCAACGCACGGAAGTGCTGGAGGCGGAAGAGTTCTTCTCGGAGGGCCAGAAGGGCTCTTCCGCCATGCCGCACAAGCGCAACCCGGTGCTGTCGGAGAACCTCACCGGCCTGTCGCGCATGGTGCGCGCCTATGTGACGCCGGCGCTCGAGAACGTCGTGCTCTGGCACGAGCGCGACATCTCGCATTCCTCCGCCGAGCGCATTTTCGGGCCAGATGCGACCGTGACGCTCGACTTCGCGCTCAATCGGCTCGCCGGCCTCATCGACAAGCTGCTGATCTATCCGGCCAACATGCAGAAGAACCTTGACCGGCTCGGTGGCCTCGTTCATTCGCAGCGGCTGCTGCTCGCGCTGACGCAAAAGGGCGCCAGCCGCGAGGACGCCTACAAGCTGGTGCAGCGCAACGCCATGCCGGTCTGGCGCGGCGAAGGCGATTTCCAGACGCTCCTCAAGAAGGACACCGACGTGAAGAGGTATCTGAGCGATGCCGAGATCGAGGAGAAGTTCGATCTCGGCTATCACCTCAAGCACGTCGACACGATCTTCAAGCGAGTGTTCGGCGCAGGTTAGAGGACTCCTCCTTATAACTGCTTCAATTCGACGGACGCCGTCCCCTGGTTGTTGTCATAGAAGACATGCCAGAGCCAAGGGAAGAAGATCGACGCGTCGTTGACATAGATGAAGACCTCGCCGTCGCTCCGGGCCTCGAATTCCGCCGTCCACCGGGTCTTGTCGCTGCCATCCTGAACAAAATTCGGGAGGTGCTCCTCCAATCCGGTGCTGCCGACGCGAATGATCGGCCTGAAGAAGTTGGACCAGATCAGACGCTTGAATGGAATTCCTCCGATTTGCCTCCAGCTTCCGAGCGCGAAACCGTTCGGAGTTGCCGGTATCCCTTTGTCAGACCACGAACCTTCCGGTAGCCGAAGCGTGATCTGATATTTCTCTTCACGCGTGACTTTTAGCCCGGTCGGATGACACATCTCTTTCGTCTGAAAATCCGTTTTGTAGCCAACTGATTTTTGTCCGCCGCTTCCTTGCTCGGTCACGTCGATCGCGTGGCCTGTCGGCTTGCAGAACAGACCGAGCGTATTCGCCGTGCCGAAGGCAAGCCACCAAAACAGCCACCACATGATAGCGGTAGGCACTATCCAGTGCGTGACCACGAGAAAGAAAATCGGATAGATCCTCCAACGACGCAGCTTGTAAACCCCGGCGCGCCATCCCGTCAGCTTTTCGTAATTCAGATTATGCCAAGCTGCTCGGGATACGTCGTAAATCGTCTCCTGCAGATTGGTACCGAACAACATCAAGATGGCGATCAGGACGACGCCAATTAACAGGAATCCGGGCCCATCCCGGAAGGCGACAAACCAGGGCTCGAGAAATTTGGGCAGGAACGACGCGGCGGCATCGACGACAGGATTGACGAAGCTGCCGACGGCCTTACGGCCGAATTCCGGCCATTAGATCACCCAAAAGGGAATAAATACGACAAACGCTGTTGCAAACGTGGTGAGAAAATAGACCACGCGGCGCAGCCAGATCCAGTTCCATACGTCGTCCTGAACGGTTTGTCGCCATTGTCCAGGATCGACTGCATTGGGGCCCTGAGCGATCATGCCATCCTTGTCGGTGACTCTGTAACGGTCACCCGCGGGGATAACGACCGGCGCATAGCGATCCGTTCCTGCGGCGATGCGTCCGAAGACGGATTCGTGGATGGTCGGCAACGGCGTCGGCAGCACATCTTTACCCGCGGTCGGATGCAACTCAGCCACGATTTCTGGATGCAGTTCGTTCTCGTTTCTCTCGGCTTTGTCATCCTTGCGGCGTGCAAGTCTCTTGATCTCGCGCCAGTCGTCGGCAATTGACGGCTTGTATGCCGGCGCCTCGTAAAGTTCTTTCAAGTTGCGTGGCTTGTAGCGATAATAGCTTGCAAATCCCTTCCGGGAATTGTTGAGCTTGTCGGTGAGATCGATCTGAGGATCGATCAGCAGCTTTCGTTGTTTGTCGAAATAGCGAAGGCCATATGCGGCCGCGCGATCCATCATCCAATCCAGTGCGACAAAGGACAGGCCGTTCTGCGGATAGCCACCGCCGACGTCGGCATGCACGCCGGTGAACCAGACCTGGCTGATGCGCTGCCGGTCGATAGGCGGCAGTTTTTCGCGCAATTGCGGCAGGGGCTCGCGCTCCTTCGCTTTCGTACTGCGTGGATCATGGTCGACCGTGAACAGCCAATCCTTTTCGACGCCATCGACGCTATCCCTGGCGCGCAGATAGCGTTCGTCCCAGACCACCGGCGTGAAGGCATCGCGCTCGTCCTCTAGCGACAAAGCGTGGCAGGCGCGCAGGACCTTCGCCCCCATGAAGCGATCCGGCATCGAAAGGGGCCAAATCCAGTAATCGATGGCGCGCGTCATTTCCTGGATCGGACCGCCATAGGCGTCGACCGTGTCCCAGAGACCGACGAAATGGATGCTTTCGATTTGCACCATTTCCGGCGCGGTCGGCGTCTGCCTCCGAAGCTTCCGCCAACCGCGAATGATCATATCACGGATGCCGCGCAGATCGATATGCAGGTAGCCGAGATATCTGAGAATGCCGCTGTCGAACCTCCTCCGATAGTTGCGATAGGCGTCCGCTGCGAAGCGGGCAAGATCGGCTTCGTTATCACGGTACCTGACGAGGCCTTGCGAGGCGATGAGTCCGGCGACGACGCGGATCGTGAAAGCGCCGCGGCTGAAGCCGAAACAGTAAATACGGTCTTCGCCCTCCTCGTCATGGTCATAATTGTAATTGCGGCAACAGAAGCTATAGATCGCGATAACGTTGCGTTTCAGGCCAAAGCCGAATATGCCGCCGAGCGCCGCAAAAAGCTTGAACGATGAGGTGCCGACGCCGTCGTCGTAAAAAGCGATCTGATCATGTTCAGGATCAGGATCATTTAGATCAAGGATTTGGAATAACCGCCAGACGTTGGTTTTGAAGACGGAAGCCGAACTGTTGCCCGTCCCGTCGGAAAGCAGAACAATATTCTTCCTCGGCATGAAAGCCCCCGCCTGAAATGTCCGCATGAAAGCGGCATGCTCGCGCGAAATTGCGTTTCGTGCAAGCTACAATCAAAGCGAGATGTTGTCGCAGCGCGTGATCCGGAAGGCACGAAACGAAAAGCTCTTGCGCAAACAACACGCTATGGCGCGATGGCGCTTCGTTCCAGAGCCGACGGGCTTCAGGGCTATTTCACGATTAGCGCCCCATGGGCGGTCTTCGCGTTGTATTCGTCGAAGAACTCCTAGCGGCCGGGCTTTTGGGCCTTGACCTTGATGGTGACGTCCTTGCCGACGGGCACGACCTTCTCGATTTTCAGCGAGTCGCTTTCCAACTCCATCGCATCGCGGTCGAGATTTCTGAACTTGATCGTGATCGGCATGTTGGCGGGTGCGCTGATTTCGGGCGGGTCGAACTTCTTGTCCTTTTAGCTCAGGCTGATTTCAACGTCCGCCCGGGCTGCGTTGACAGCGTCAAGCGAAAAGAGTGCGAACAGAACAAGCGCCGTTACTTTTCCTGACGAAGACATTCGCCCCTCCATGATCAACACGGCCACCCGATACGATCGAGCGTCGCGCGAGAAGCGACAAATGGACGCGGTAAAGCCGGAATGTCTCTAAGTCGCCGTTCCCCTGATCATTCGCATCGCGACGCGATCGCGCCTGATGAAGTGATGCCAGGCCGCGGCGGCGATGTGCAGGACGATGAGCGCCAGCAGCACATAGGCAAACAGGATGTGTCGATCCTCATAGGCGCCGGCTGCAACCTTGTCGGGCGAGGTGAACTGCGGGACGTTGAACCAGCCGAAGAAGTTCGCATAGTTGCGATCGGGCGGACGGGCTCCGGACATTGCCCAGCCGAGCATCGCAACCAGGATGGTCACGAGATAGAGCGCCCAATGACTGACGCGCGCGGCGATGGCGAGCCAGCGCGGCGAATCGCCGGGCATCTCCGGCGTAGGATTGACGCTGCGCCAGATCAGGCGGAGCACCGTCAACAGCAGCACGAGATAGCCGATGTCGGCGTGAATCGAACGATAGAAGAAACGGTCGGCGCGCGCCGGAAAATGGTTCATCCACCAGCCGTAGGCGATCATACCGATGATCGCGACGCCGAGGACCCAGTGGAACAACCTGGCGATGGTCCCCCAGCTCGATTTGGTGTTGCCTGTCATCCCTGCCTGTCCCGTTTTTGCGGCCATCCTGATAGCTGCCTCATCCCGGCAAGGCGATTTGAATCCTTCCAAATCGCTGCAAGCGCCGGCCTCCATGCGGCTTTCGGTGAACCGGTCGCTTGCCGAAAACAACTGAACGGTCGTTACGGATCGGCTAGGATCGCAGCCGTGCCAGCCTACCCAACGATTCTCGTGTTCGATTCCGGCCTCGGCGGGTTGACGGTGCTGCGCGAGATCGTGGCAGCGCGGCCGCAAGCCCACTACGTCTACGTGGCCGATGACGCGTTCTTTCCCTACGGCCATCACAGCGAAGAGCAGCTCGTGGCGCGCGTGGTGCCGTTGATCGGCAACCTCATTTCGGCGCACACGCCCGATCTCGTCGTGATTGCCTGCAACACCGCCTCCACGCTTGTGCTGTCCCACCTGCGTGCCGCCTACAAAACGCCCTTTGTCGGGACGGTGCCCGCCATCAAGCCGGCTTGCGCAAGATCGAGGACCAAGCGCGTCTCGGTGCTGGGCACGCGGGGCACGGTGCAGCGCGAATACACCAGAGGCCTGATCCGCGATTTCGCGCAAGGCTGCGAGGTGACGCTGGTCGGCTCGCCCGAGCTTGCCTCGCTCGCTGAAAGCGCGTTGAGCGGCGGTGAGATCGCCGACCGCGATATCCTCGCCGAGATCGCGCCTTGCTTTATCGGCAGGAGCGGCGACGAGACCGCGCGGACCGACACCATCGTGCTGGCTTGCACGCACTATCCCCTGTTGCTCGACCGCTTCGTCCGCTTGGCGCCATGGCCGGTCGACTGGATCAATCCGGCGCCGGCGATTGCGCGGCGGGTATCCGATCTCCTGGGGCCGCCCGGACCGGAATCCGATTTTGCCGGCGCCGAGATGATATTCACGTCGAACAAGCCGCATACGCTGAGCCGGGCGCTGATGCCGTTCTTCGGCGGCCGCGTGCCGGCCTGAGGCGGCGCTCAAGGGCCAACGAGCCGCTTTACCGCCGTTCCTCGGCTGCTAATGTTCCCATCCCTTTGGGAGGAAGAAAAATCATGATCAAGAAACTACTGCTCGGACTTTCCCTCGTCGCTTTCGCCTGCGCGGGCGCAGCCTTCGCGCAGCAAGGCGGCATCAAGCGCACGCCGCTGCAAAAGGCCGAGTTTCCCGATGGCTTCGTCTCGATCAGCGGGATCGCGGAGATTCCGGCTGGCGGCAGCGCCGGGCGCCACAGCCACCCGGGCGTCGAACTCGGCTACATCATGGAGGGGGAGGCCGACCTCATTCTTGACGGCAAGCCTGCCCAGCATTTGAAGGCCGGCGACTCCTATCAAATCCCCGCTGGAACCATCCATGACGCCAAGGTTTCCGGCGACAAGCCGTTGAAAGTGTTGGCGGTTTACATCGTCGACAAGACCAAGCCACTGGCCACGCCGGCACCTGAAAAATAGCGCCCTTGTCATTGACACAACGGCGGTTTTTCCCCTAAGAACCGCCTGCTCGCGGGCCGTTTTCGGCCCGCGAAGCGTTTCGCGACCCGTGGTCCGTCCGCTTCAAGCTTTGGCGGCTGGACCTGTCGGCTTCCCGAACCTTTCGGAAGGCACAGGAGGGCGCGTTTCCTCAAACTCGTAACCGAAGAGGACGCGATGACCAAGCGCAGTGAGGCGAAGTACAAGATCGATCGCCGTATGGGCCAGAACATCTGGGGCCGCCCGAAGAGCCCCGTGAACCGCCGCGAGTACGGCCCTGGCCAGCACGGCCAGCGCCGCAAGGGCAAGCTCTCCGACTTCGGCGTGCAGCTCCGCGCCAAGCAGAAGCTGAAGGGCTACTACGCCAACATCAGCGAGCGCCAGTTCCACGGCATCTATGTCGAGGCCAGCCGCCTGAAGGGCGATACCGGCGAGAACCTGATTGGGCTGCTCGAGCGCCGTCTCGACACGGTGGTGTTCCGCGCCAAGTTCGTTGCCACCATGTTCGCCGCCCGCCAGTTCATCAATCACGGCCACGTCAAGGTGAACGGCCGCCGCGTCAACATCGGCAGCTACGCGCTTAAAGTCGGCGACACCATCGAGGTCAAGGAAGCCTCCAAGCAGCTCACGCATGTGCTGGAAGCGAACCAGCTTGCCGAGCGCGACGTGCCCGACTACATCGAGGCCGATCACTCCAAGATGACCGCAAAATTTCAGCGCGTCCCGGCCCTGACGGACGTGCCGTTCGCGGTGCAGATGGAGCCGCACTTGATCGTCGAGTTCTATTCGCGCTGATTTGTGCAGTTTTTTGAATGATCGAAGGCCCCGGTTTTGCCGGGGCCTTTTTGTTGTGCTACAGTGCCTTTGATGTCTGAGACGACCGACAAAAAAAACCGCGTTATGCCGTCGGCTGCGCCGAGCGAGGCCGACATTGCCGCATGGGCAGCTCTTCCGCGCGATGAGCAAATACGTAGATACCAGGAACTGTTTCAGCATCCTGACTGCAACACTTTCACCACGGACACTCCCGACGATATTCTCGCTGCTGCCCGAGAACGGGTAGCCGCGCGTCGCCGTGGCTGAGTATCGACTCACGGAGCGTGCCCGCGTCGATCTCATCGACATTTACGACTTTTCCGAAGAGCGATTTGGAACGTATCAGGCGGACGCTTACTACGCCGGTTTGATCCGATCGTTTGGCCTACTCGCTGATTTCCCGCTCATCGGTCAAACAGCCGATGACTTGTCGGCGGGGCTTCGGCGTTTTCGTTTTCAATCGCACTTGATCTTCTACACCGTCCAGCCCAATCACATTGAAGTCAGGGCCGTCCTTCATGGCTCTCAAGACATAAGGCCCCAGCTTTTCGAGTAAGTGGAACGAGCCATGCACTACACCCCTCCTCCGCGCGATCCCAAGGCGACGCCGGTCAAGATCAACCTGTTGTCGGACACCCAGACGCGGCCGACGCCGGCGATGCGCGAGGCGATGGCGCGCGCCGAGGTCGGCGACGAGCAAATCGGCGACGATCCGACCGTCAACCTCTTGTGCGAGCGCGTCGCCGAGCTGCTCGGCAAGGAGGCCGCGGTGTTCATGCCGTCGGGCACCATGTGCAATGTCGCGGCAACGCTGGTGCATTGCCGGCCCGGCGACGAGATTTTGGCCCACGAGACCGCCCACATCATCGCGCGCGAAGGCGGTGCGCACGCCGCGCTCGGCGGATTCCAGATCACCCCGCTGAAAGGCGATGACGGCCAGTTCTCGCCGGAGACGCTGAAACAGGCGCTGCATCCAAAATCCCGTTACCAGCCGCCGCAGGTGCTGGTCAGCGTCGAACAGACCGCCAATATCGGCGGCGGCACGATCTGGAAGAAGGCTGCGCTCGACCAAGTGGTTTCGATCGCACGCGCGACTGGGATGGCGACCCATATGGACGGCGCGCGGCTGCTCAACGCGACGGTCGCGACCGGCATCTCCGCGCGCGACATGGCGGCGGGATGGGATTCCGCCTGGATCGATTTCTCCAAGGGGCTGGGCGCGCCGATCGGCGGCGCGATCGCCGGCAGCCGCGCCTTCATCGATGAGGTCTGGCGCTGGAAGCAGCGGCTCGGCGGGTCGATGCGTCAGGCCGGCATCTGCGCGGCCGCCTGCGTCCACGCGCTCGACCACCACGTTGACCGCCTCGCGAACGATCACGCCAATGCGCGGGCGCTGGCGCGGGGGTTGTCGCAGATCAACGGCGTCGAGGTGCAAGAGCCCGAAACCAATCTGGTGTTCTTCAGGCCCGAAGGCGCGGGCGTCTCCGGCGACGGGATGGTGGCGGAATTGCGCAAGCGCGGCGTGATGCTGGCCGTGATGGACGGTCGCATCCGCGCCTGCATGCATCTCGATGTGACGGCGCAAATGGTGGAGGAAGCGGTCGGTCACGTACGCGAGATTGTCAGGGCGGCGTAGCTATCTTCCCATCGCCCGATAGATCAGCGTCTTCAGCTCGAGCTGGATGCGTCCGCGCTCCGACGGCGTCTGCACCATGAACACGACGAACATGTCGTCGGCGGGATCGATGAAGAAGAAGGTGCCGCCGACGCCGTCCCAGCGATATTCGCCGAGCGGCCATTCTGTATTCGCGGGCACCGAGGTGCGGACCGCAAAGCCAAGCCCGAAACCGCTGGTGTCGCCGGGATAGTAGGCACCGTCACGGGCGATTCTTGTTTCAGGCCCAATATGGTCGGACGCCATCAGCGCGATCGTCTCAGGCTTGAGATAGGTGCGGCCTTCATAAGTGCCCCCGTTGAGCAGCATCTGACAGAACCGCGCATAATCACCGATGGTGCCGACCATCCCCGCCCCGCCGGATTCCACTCTTCGCGGCAACATGACGTCGCGAAGCCTGGTCGTCGAACTGATCGCGCGATCGTTCGGCATCGGCTCGGCAATGCGCGGCCGCTTTGAGCTGTCCGCGACAAAGAAGGCCGTCTCAGTCATGCCCAAGGGATCAAGAAGCCGCTTTTTCTCGAACTGGTACAGCGATTGTCCCGACACCACCTCGATCACGCGACCCAGCACGTCGGTCGAATGGCCGTAATCCCATCTCGCGCCCGGTTGCTCCTGCAGCGGCAATCTGGCTATTCGCTCGACGAATTCGGCATTGTCGAGATCGGCGTTGAACAAATCTGCCTCGGCATAGAGCTCATGCACGATACCGTACCCATAGAAGCCGTAAGTGAGACCCGAGGTGTGACGCAACAGGTCCTCGATCGTGATCGGCCGGTTGAGCGGCTCCAGCGTCAGCGTGACCTTGCCGTCGTCGCTGCGTTTCTCGACGCCGACCTTCACGTCGGCAAAGGCCGGAATGTATTTTGAGACGGGATCGCTGAGGGCGAGCTTGCCGCCCTCGACCAGCATCATCGCCATGACGCTGGTGATCGGCTTCGACATCGAATAGAGGCGGAAAATGGTGTCCGCGCTCATGGAAAGCTCGGTCGCGATATCGCGGACGCCGAAATTTTCCTGATAAACGGGCTTGCCGCGTTGCTGGATCAAAAGGATCCCGCCGGCGATCTTGCCCGTCGCGACCTCGTTCCGGATGTAATCCGAGACCTTCGCCAGCCCTTCGGCCGAGAACGTCCGCGGCTGCTCCGCGCGCGCGCTGCCCGCCGCAAGAGCCAGCAGCAGAAGCGTTGTAACCGCGAGGCGGCGGCTCAAGTTCTCACTTCTCCATCGCCTCATAGATCAACAGCTTCAGTCGCCGCTGGATACGCTGACGTTGGCTCGGCGTCTGCTCCATCAGCACGAAGAACATGTCCTGCTTGGGATCGACCACGAAGTAGCAGCCGCTGGCGCCATCCCACTTCAACTCGCCGATATCGCCGGGCGACGGCGGCTTGGTGTTGCCGGGATCGGTCCGCACCGCGAGGCCCAGACCGAAGCCAAAACCGTCGCCGGGGAAATAGAAGTAATCGCGGTCGACCCCCGAACCGGGGCCGATCTGATCAGTCGCCATCATCTTGAAAGTCTCGGGCTTGAGGTACGTCTTGCCCTCGAAGGTGCCGCCATTGAGCAACATCTGCACGAAGCGCGCATAGTCCGCCATCGTCGAGACCATGCCGCCGCTGGCGGATTCCCACTTCTTGACCTTGGTTGGATCGTTCTCGCGCCCGACGCGGAAATCGCTGTCGTTCGGCATCGGCTCCGCCATGCGCTTCATCTTCTCGGGCTCGGTGACGAAGAAGCTGGTGTCCTTCATGCCGAGCGGGTCGAGCAGCTTCTCCTTCTCGAGCTGGAACAGCGATTTGCCGGACGCGACTTCCATCACCCGCGCCAGAATGTCGGTGGAGTGACCATACTGCCAGAGGCCGCCCGGCTGGTTGTGCAGCGGCAGCTTGGCGATCCGCTCGGCGAACTCGGCGAGGTCGAAGTCGCCCTGATAAAGGTTTGCGGCCTTGTAAGCCTTGCGCACCAGGCTGTCGCCATAAAAGCCGTAGGTGACGCCAGAGGTGTGCGTCATCAGGTCCTTGACCGTCATCGGCCGGTTCGGCGGCACCAGTTCGAGTGTCGGCGTGCCATCCGCACCCTTTTTCTCGACGCCCACCTTCACGTTGGCGAAAGACGGAATGTATTTCGAGACGGGATCATCGAGCTTGATCTTGCCGTCCTGAACCAGCGTCATCGACACGACGGCTGTAATTGCCTTGGTCATCGAGAACAGGCGAAAGATGGTCTGGTCCGTCATCGGCGCCTTGGAAACGACGTCCTGCACGCCGAAGAACTCGTGATAGACCGGCTTGCCGTGCTGCTGGATCAGGACGATCGCACCGGGAATCTTGCCGGTCGCGACCTCGTTGTTGAAGAACTCGGTGACCCGCGCGAGCTTGTCCTTGTTGAAATGCGCACCCGCCGGAATGTCGAAGCTGCCTTCAGACGAAAAGTCGTCGGCCGCAGCCGGCCATATCGCTGACAAGGTCAGCAGCGCGCCAAGCGAGAGCGCGCGCAGGCAATCCATTGAAAACATCAACCCCTCCCCGCATCAATTGTTGGGAGTGTAGCCGAGGCACCGAGCCGGACAAGGCCACTAAAGGCGCGTCATCGCGTCTTCATGAAGCCGGGCGCTGTCAGCGGAGAAGCAACAGAAGATGACGCGTATCAGCGACGGAGCGGATGGCAGCGCATCCGCGACTGTCTTTACGGCGATGCCCGCAGCGCGATCAGGCGGAAAGCGATAAACGCCAGTCGAGATCGCGGGAAAGGCAATCGAAGTGAGATTATTGGCGCGACAGAGCGCAATCGCGGTCGAATAACAGGACGCGAGCAACGCGTCCTCGCCGTGGCCTCCGCCATTCCAGACCGGACCGACCGCGTGAATCACATGCTTCGCCGGCAGCCGATAGCCCTTGGTGATTTTGCCGTCGCCCGTGGCGCATCCGCCGAGCGCGCGGCATTCGGCGAGAAGCTCAGGCCCCGCGACGCGATGGATCGCACCATCGACGCCGCCCCCGCCAAGGAGCGACGTGTTCGCGGCGTTGACGATAGCGTCAACGCTTAGTGTCGTGATGTCAGCAGTGATGACGTCGAGGCGCGCGGAGCCGATCTCCCGCGCGGCCAAGATCAGACCGCGGCGTCGACCGCGATGCCCTTTTCGGCAAACAGCTGCTGCAATTCGCCGGCCTGGAACATCTCGCGGATGATGTCGCACCCGCCGACGAACTCGCCCTTGACGTAGAGCTGCGGAATGGTCGGCCAGTTCGAGTAGGTCTTGATGCCGTTGCGCAGATCGGCGGACTCGAGAACGTTGAGGCCCTTGTAGCCGACGCCGATGTGGTCGAGGATCTGCACCACCTGGCCCGAAAAACCGCACTGCGGAAATTGCGGCGTGCCCTTCATGAAAAGCACGACGTCGTTCGACTTCACTTCGCTGTCGATGAATTGCTCGATGCTCATCTTCGTTTCCTTATTCCGGCAAGCCCCCTGCGGTCTCGCCTTCCCGGGCCGGTCTTGGACCCGCCCGTGTAACCCGACACTGCCCTATATGTAGCGCAAACCGTTGGTCGTCCAAAGCAAAATGGCGAAGAGTTGATATGCGCCATGGGCACCGCAGGCGGCCGGCCCCAAGGTCAAGTCGATAGCCTGACGGTACCAATATCATAGCGGGGGGAGGCTTTTATCCCGAAAGGGACGCCCTATCTAGGACAGGTTGCCTGATAGGAACCCGTTCGCCCTTCCGACGTTTTTCTCCCCGACCGGAGATACCAGTGACGAAACCAGCGTCCGCTGCCGCCCTCGCCAGCCCCTCACCGTCACTGTTCTCCGATTCCGGCACGCTGGCCCAGAATCTGGTGGAAGCCTATCTCGCCGTTCGGGGCGAGACCGAACGCCGCGCCGCGCCGCTCACGCCGGAAGACCAGGTCGTGCAGTCGATGCCGGATGCGAGCCCGGCGAAATGGCATCGCGCCCATACCACCTGGTTCTTCGAGCAATTCCTGCTTGGCGAGCACTGCGACGGCTACAAGCCGTTTCACCCTGACTACGCCTATCTCTTCAATTCCTACTATGTCAGCGCCGGTCCCAGGCATGCCCGCAATGCGCGTGGGCTCCTGACGCGGCCGGGCGTCGAGGATGTCACGGCCTATCGCCGGCATGTCGATGCCGCCGTAGTCAAATTCTTCCAGAACGCCGCTGAGGACACACTGAAGAAGCTCGCGCCGCTGGTCGAGGTCGGGCTGAACCACGAGCAGCAGCACCAGGAATTGATGCTGACCGACATCCTGCACGCCTTCGCAGAAAATCCGATCCCGCCGGCCTACGATCCGGAGTGGCGTTTTCCGGCGTCGGTGCACAGCACGGACGAATGGATCACGCTGAACGAAGGCATCCACACCGTGGGGCATGGCGACGACAGCTTCCATTTCGACAATGAGAAGCCGGCACATCGTGCTCTCGTTGGACCGGTTGAGCTGAATCGTAACCTGGTCACCAACGCTGAATGGCTCGCCTTCATGAAGGACGGTGGCTATGCGGCCGCCACGCTCTGGCTGAGTGATGGCTTTGCCACCGTCACCGCCGAAAGCTGGGAAGCGCCCGGTCATTGGCGCAAGCGCGATGGCGAATGGCAGATCATGACGCTGGGTGGGCTGCGGCCGGTCGACCTGACCGCCCCCGTCTGCCACATCAGCTATTACGAAGCCGATGCGTTCGCGCGCTGGCGCGGCAAGCATCTACCGACTGAAATGGAATGGGAGGTCGCCGCGCGCTCTGGCCAGCTCAACGACGCCTTCGGCATCGTCTGGCAATGGACCCGCAGCGCCTACTCTCCCTACCCCGGCTACCGCGCGATCGAAGGTGCGCTCGGCGAATACAACGGCAAGTTCATGGTCAATCAACTGGTGTTGCGCGGCTCCTCGCTTGCTACGCCCGAAGGCCACAGCCGTATCACCTATCGCAACTTCTTCTATCCACACCACCGCTGGCAATTCACGGGACTGCGGCTGGCCGACTACGCCTGACGGATCAAAAGCGCGCCGGAAAGCGCGTTCAGGAGAGTATCATGAACATGCACGCTCCCGCTTTGGCCGACGCGCATCTTCCCGACGAACAGACCTCGGCATTCGCACGCGACGCCGTCGGCGACCTGTCGCAGCATCCCAAGCGCCTGTCGCCGAAATATTTCTATGACGCGGCAGGCTCGGAGCTGTTCGAGGCCATCACCAAGCTGCCGGAATATTATCCGACGCGGACCGAGCTCGGCATTTTGCGCGATCGCGGCGCCGAGATCGCATCGATCATCCCCAGGGGCGCGGCGCTGGTCGAATTCGGCGCGGGCTCGACCACCAAGGTCCGACTGCTGCTGGAGAAGAGCGCCTTTGCAGCCTACGTCCCCGTCGATATATCCGGCGAATTCCTGAACGCGCAGGCCAACGCCCTGCGCCGCGACTTTCCGAAGCTTGCCGTCTATCCCGTCGCCGCCGATTTCACGACGCCGTTCGCGCTGCCGAAAGAGGTCGCGCGGATGCCGAAGGTCGGCTTCTTCCCCGGCTCGACCATCGGCAATTTCGAGCCGCATGAGGCAAGCGCCTTCCTGCGCAGCGCCCGCGATATTCTGGGCCAAGGCGCGCAGATGATCGTCGGCGCCGACCTCGAAAAGGACGAGCGCGTGCTTTACGACGCCTACAACGATGCCGCCGGCGTCACCGCCCGCTTCAATCTCAACGTGCTTGTTCGCATCAACCGCGAGCTCGGCGGCAATTTCGACCTGTCCGCCTTCACTCATCGCGCGATCTATAACCGCGAACGGCATCGCATCGAGATGCATCTGTTCAGCAAGAAGACACAGACCGTGCGCATGCTCGGCACCACCTTCTCGTTCCGCCCTGGCGAGAGCATCCATACCGAGAACAGCTACAAATATTCGATTCCGCGCTTCGCGGCGCTGGCGCGCGACTCCGGCTGGACGGTGCGGGAATCGTGGACCGACGCGGCCGGTATGTTCTCGGTTCACGCGCTGGTGGCGGAGTGATCCTTCTCGCGTGATGTCAGCGACAGCGACTCCCAGATCGCGACGATGATCAGCAATGCCGTCGTCGTAATCGACAGCAGCAGTGGCGACATGTCCGCGGCGAACCAGCCGAGCACGAGAAACGCGGCGATGCCGACGATGTGGGAGAGCTGGAAGAAATTTCGAATCGCATGTTTGAACAGGACCGTCCCAATCAGAAAAAGCAATGGACCGCCGACGGCGCAGGAGACGGTCCGGAGGTCGGAATGGCCTGTGGGATGCTTCAGCACCAGCTCGTCGGCGACCGCGGACAGGATGATGCCGCCGACGATCGGCATGTGCAGATAGGTGTAGGCGAGCCGCGCGACGCGGCCCGACTCCGCCGATTTGGAGATCATCTCGGAGCCGGCTTCGGCGCCCTTGTGGAAGTAAATCCACCACATGGCGATGCTGGACACAAAAGCCGATGCAAATGCCGTGATATTCTCATGCGTCCAGGCGAGATCGGCGAAAGTCGCGGCATTGACGACGACCGCTTCGCCGAGCGCGATGATAATGAAGCCGGCGCAGCGCTCGGCCATGTGGCCGCCTTCGACGGCCCAGGCCTGGACCGAGGAGAAGCCCAGTCCGGGTGTCCAGAAGCGTACTGCCGGCGACACATATTCGATTGTCAGTGCGACGATCCAGAGCCAGAGCCGCGCTTGTCCCTCGGCAAAGCCGCCGAGCAGCCAGAACACGGCCGAAGCGCAGAGCCAGACCAGGATGCGGATGGCATTGTGGCGCACCAGAGTCCGCTCCGGCGGCGTCGCCAGCAGCCAAAACAGGGTACGGCCGACCTGCATCGCGGCATAGGCGATCGCAAACCACAGGCCTCGTTCGCCGAACGCCGTCGGGATCGAGATCGACAGCACGAGGCCTCCCAGCATCAACAGGAACAGGAGGATGCGGACCGGCGTCTGCTCCGGATCGAGCCAGTTGGTGATCCAGGTCGTGTAGACCCAGGTCCACCACACCGCCAGAAACAGCAGCGTGTTCTGCACGACGCCGAGCGGCGTGAAATTGCCGAGCAGCGTGTGCGACAGCTGCGTGACCGCGTAGACGAAGACGAGATCGAAGAACAGTTCGGCGTTAGTGACGCGGCTGGGCCGATCAGGCGCGATGACACGAAACATCGCGCCGCGTGGGTTCTCCGTCATGATGCGACCCTGCCCAAGGCTACTTTTTTGGGCATGATCCTTTCGGAAAACCGCTTCGCACTTTGCGCTAACGCGGCCCTTCGGGTCCGGATCATGCCCCGGGCTCAGCCTTCGGGCACCCCGGTCTGCAGCGCGAGCGCGTGCAACACGCCACCCATCTGGCCGCGCAGCGACTGATAGACGATCTGGTGCTGCTGCACGCGGGACTTGCCGCGGAAGGATTCCGAGATCACGGTTGCCGCATAATGGTCGCCGTCGCCGGCAAGGTCGCGGATCGTCACCTCGGCATCAGGGATCGCAGCCTTGATCATCGACTCGATATCGTGGGCGTCCATCGGCATCCCAGTCGGTCTCCCTTTGTCCGGAGTTCGAATCGCGGCCGCTCGCGCGACCGTGAGGCCTGAATTTAGCGCCGGCGGCTTTCAAGGTCACCCATTGTGACACTATATTCCGGGTCTGTTCATTAAAATTTCGCGGGATCGCGCGTGGCGCGATTCGCCGCAGGGCGAGAGGCAAAAGCATGAAACTCCCGGGTCCCGACCATCCGATCACAATTACCGCCAACCCCCGGCGCGTGCGGATCACCGCCGACGGCGTGGTCATTGCGGAGACATACCTTGCGCTGACGCTGAAGGAAGCAAGCTATCCCGCCGTGCAATATGTGCCGCGGCAGGACGCCAAGATGGAGCTTTTGAAGCGCACCGAGCGGGTGACGCATTGCCCTTACAAGGGAGATGCAAATTATTTCAGCATCACCGCCAACGGCAAGACGCTGGACAACGCGATCTGGACCTACGAGGCGCCCTTCCCGGCGATGGCGGAGATTTCAGGCCATCTCGCTTTCTATCCGGACAAGGTCAAGATCGAGGAAGTGGCGTAGGCCGCCTTCGCTCTCGTCATTTGCTGGCGCGGCCCCTACACCCTGAATATCGTGAGCCCGAGGATCAGCAGCACCAGGAAGATGACGACAAAGACATAGAACAGGAAGCGGGCGATATCGGCTGATGCGGCCGAAAGGCCGGTGAAGCCGAGAATGCCGGCCACGACCGAGATCAGGAAGAAAACCAGCGCCCATTTCAGCAGTGTCACAGCTTGATCCTCCAGCCTGCCGGCCGCCGCCCGCGTTGAATCCGCCGATGTAACTTTTGGCGGTGCAACTGGTTCCACTGGCGGATGAGCTTCTGGACCAGGCCGGCGGGAGGCCATTGCGTCATTTTGCGAAAACGCCCGTTGGCCGCGTTACAATGGCCTTGCTCAATCCGGTTCCCGGCGGCAACATCACAAATGCTAGTTGCCGGGGCACGCGATGACATCGATTTCCCAGACCGCGGCGCCTGCGCGGGCGCAGGCGGCACCAAGGGCCAAGGCGCGCAACGCCGCGCTCGACCGCGCCCGCACCTTCATCACCATGCTGGTGCTGATCCATCACTCCGTGATCGCCTACACCTATTACGGCCATACCGACAAACAGTCCTTCCTCGGCTTCGACTGCACGGTGCTGTTCACCGACAGCTTCTTCATGTCGGCGATGTTCTTCCTGTCCGGCCTGTTCGTCTGGCCGAGCCTGCAACGCAAAGGCATCGGCTGGTTCCTGCGCGACCGCTGCTGGCGGCTGGGTCTCCCCTTTATCGTCTGCGCGCTGTTGTTGATGCCGTTTGCCTATTGGGCGATCGAGCTCGAGCTGCACAACCCCAACATCACCTTCGCCGAGTTCTGGTGGCGGACGGTCACGGTCGGACCGTGGAACAGCGGGCCGGCCTGGTTCGTCTGGGTGTTGCTGGCGCTCGATGTGATCGCCGCGTTGGTGTTTTACGCGATGTCCGGCTGGGTCGAAGCGATCGGCAAACTGTCACTTGAGAGTTTCGGGCGGCCCGCGCTGTTTTTCTGGGCGCTGCTGATCGCATCCATCATCCTCTACGTCCCGTCCGTGTTTTACTTCGGCGCCTCGCGCTGGTTCGAGCTAGGCCCGGTCGCGATCCAGGCGAGCCGCATCCTGCTCTACCTGCTGTATTTCTTCGCCGGATGCGGCATCGGCGCGGCGAGCCTCGACCGCAGCTTGCTCGCACCCGATGGCGAGATGGCGCGGCGCTGGCCGGTATGGCTGGGAGCTACGATCGCAAGTTACGGCTCAATCCTCGCGCTGATCTACATCAAGCATTCGGTGCTGCCTGACGTGAACTTTCAGCCGCTGTGGTGGCGAGTCGCCTACGCGCTGGCGTTCGTGACTTACAGCGCCGCGCAAACCTTCAACATCATCGCGCTGTTCCTGCGCTTCGACAATGAAGGCTCCAGCGTGCTCGATCCCCTGCGCGAGAACGCCTACGGCATCTACCTGATCCACTATGTGCCGGTGCTGTGGCTCCAATACCTGATGTTCGGCATGACGTTCGGGCCGGTCGACCAGCTCACGGCGATCATCAAGGCTGTTATCGTGCTGGTGCTGACTCTGTTCATCAGCTGGGGTGCGACTGCGGCGCTACGGAAAATTCCGGGCGCGACCCACGTGCTCTAAATCGGTCGGTTTCCGGGTTACCTATCGCGTCGGCCATTCCGGCGGATGGGTGCCGAGCCGCACCGCGGGCCGATCCCAATGAGCCGGCGTTTTCGACAGGACAGCCGAATGCTTCACCGAATGGAGCGGCCCGAAGGCGGACGGCAGATCCTCCATGAAGGGCTCGACGGCTTCGCTCTTCAGGTCCGGCGTTTTCAATCCATCGGGAACGCGGCCGAGAGTCCACAGCCAGCGTCCGGTCTGCGCCAGCGACACCCGCACATGCCAACTGCCGCCTTCGCGCGCCTGGCGGGCCTTCGCCATCATGGCGCCGAACGCCATCAGATAGCCGGTGGCGTGATCGAGCATCTGCGCCGGCAATTCCTTCGGACCGTCGACGCCGGCCGCCCTTCCTTCGGCGTGATTGAAACCGGTCGAGGTCTGCACCAGCGAGTCGAAGCCGCGCCGTTCCGCCCACGGCCCGGCATGGCCGTAGGCGCATAGCGAGACATAGACGATGCCCGGATTGATCTTCGCCGCGTCTTCCGGCGAGAAGCCGAGCGAGGCAAGCGCGCTCGGGCGATAGCCTTGCGAAAAGATGTCGGCTTCCGCGAGCAGCTCGCGCATCCTCGCCCTGCCCTCTTCGCTCTTCAGCTCGATGAAGGCGGAGAGCTTGCCGCGGCCGGTGTCGATGGTGAGCCACTGAAACGCCGGCAGCTCGGGTCCAGTGATCAGCATCACGTCGGCACCGTGCGCGGCGAGCGTGCGGCCCGCCACGGGGGCCGCGATCACGCGCGACAGATCGAGCACGCGCACGCCCGACAGCGGCCGGTCGCCCTTCGGCCATGGTTTTGGCGAGGCCTCGCCGATCTTCTCGATGGTGAAGACAGGCAATTGCGCCAGCGCTTTCGCTTGCGGCGTTGCCGACCATTCATCATGCGAGCGCATCAGCGATACCACCGCTCCGCCGGCGTAGGCCGCGGTCTCGAAGGTCTCGCCGTCCCACTGGTTCAGCGCGGCCTGGATTTTCTCACGCTCCATATCGCAGCCGAGCACGTTGCAGACCGCGGCGCGATGATGCTTGAAGTTGGTATGCAGCCGCACGAAGCGCTTGTCGCGGGTGGTGTAGATGCCGGCGGTCGGATCCCAGGTCGGCGGCGGTGGCTTGCCATCGACGCGCAAATAGCGCTCGGAGCGGCATTCGGCGGTCGCATGCACCATGTCGACGGTGATCTGTTGCGACTGCCCGCTGCGCTGTTTCCAGATTTCGGCAGCGGCAAGTCCGCTCGCCGCGATCGAGGCTTGCGCCGCGGTATCGACCCGAAACGACGACGGCAGCACCGGCTCGGTGCCCGTCAGCGTGACGGAATTGAGCGCGGACACTTCGCCGCCGGCGAGTGCCCAGAGATGGCTGAGGATTTGGGAGGGAGTTTGCATCATAAGTGGACTCCGCCAAGCTTTGCGAACGTCGCAGGGCACAAGTTCGAGGAAGCGCCTCGCACAGCCAGGAGCGAAGCAATCCGGAGCTGCGAAATCAAGTCTGATTGCGTCGCCAGCGCACGCGGTGCGTTCGAGCGGGCCACAAGCTCGCGACATGAACACTAACGCTCTCGGCCATTTCAATCAGCCGCTTTGGCCATCGCAGGGACCGCTTTTTTGACGGCTACAAATTCCAGACGGCAAGTCCTCTTCGCGACCGACGCGACCGACCCCAAGCCCAACATCGCCGCGGACACCCCAAGCTCGGGTTCGGCCCACTGCCCGAGCAACTTCCTAAGGCGGCATCGTCGTTCCCATCGCCACGAGTGCTTTGCCAACATGTGGTGCTGCCACTCTGCCGATACGTCTCGCGCCGCGAGCAGCCTAAAGCCGGTCGCAACGAGCGCGTCAGACCACTGAGGAACGACCTGATCAACATCGCGATCGGTATAAAGTAATGTAAACACCAGCAATGCGTGTGGCGCGAGCACCCGGAAAATCTCGCGAAACGCCCTCATTGGATCGTCCATCACGTGGAACGTGTCCATGGCCAGCGCTGCCCCCAGGGAAGCGTCAGGTAGTCCGCTATCTCTAGCGTCGCGACAAAGGAATTCGCGGCCCGGTGCTGCGAATTTCCGAGCGGCTGCGATGGCTATGGAAGACGAGTTGATTCCGATCGCACGAACTTTCAGGCGACCCGACAGGTATCGAAGGTATCCGCCCGTACCGCAACCGATTTCAAAAAGCACGCGGCTGCGTTGCTCGACGCGAGCCAGGCTTCTCTGAACAATTTGACGATGACGCTCGGCGTCTCTACGGCTTATGTACGAGATCGAGCCCAATATCGCGCCGATGTCGTCGTCACCGTATCGATCCAGTGCAAACGACAGCGGCCTTGCGATGCGCCTGGCATAAACAGCGTCATAGCGCTCTTCTGGTGCGACTTCTTTCAAGAACCTATTCGTAGGCTCCCGGCTCGACGTCACGGATGCCAATCTCGTTCAATGTGTAGTCGTTGAAATCGCGAACGCGGCGTTCCATCAACCGGTATATCAGTCGAGGGTTCTTCTTGGCCGCGGCGTCGATGAGCTTGGCCGTGTATCCGATGTGAATTTGCTCATCCCGCCCGAGTCCCTTCATAAGTGCCTGCATACGGCGACGACTATGTGCAGGGCTGTGCAAAACGATGACCGGGCCCATAAGCATCTGGTGAATCAGCGTTCTGACTTCACCAATATTCATCTGAATGAGTTCATCAAAGACCTGCTCCTCAGGAGATGGATCAGCAGGATCCGGATAGTCGCGAATGGTGTAGCCGGGCGATAAACGCGTTAGCTGTTTTGTCTGAACTTCCTCGATCAGCTCGGGAAACGTCAGCTTCAGCAAGGAAATGTAGAATTTGGCGTGCCGGGATTTGTCGATGGCGTGACGGCGCACCAAATCTGCGATTTCCCTGTGTTCGATTCTGGAAGAAAGACTCCAGAGCGTCGACGATCCATCGCCCTCTTTCGCGGCGTTGGCAATCAGCGAGTTCGCGAACCATGAGGGATCGGACGCAAAATAGCGGTAACGGTCGCCATACCAGGAAAAGCCAAAGGGTGGTGGAGCTGCTGCGCAAGCTGCACGCAGCGCGCGACCGTAGTCGTCGAGGCCATCAATGCCAAACTGCAGCAAGGCATCGAGTGCCGTGTCGGGTACTATTTCCGACACTGCCTTCTCCTTCGGAATTCGGCGTGCTTACTTCTCCTTGACAAAAGGAGAGTTGCATGCGGTGAACGCGGCATTGCAGGCGACAAACGCCGAATTGCACGCGACGAAATCAACACTGAAACGGTTGCCTTGAACCTTGCCCATAAGCCGAACTTGTCGCCCGCCGGCGACCTTCTTGATGGCCTCGGCCTGTTCTGCGGGTACCTCAAAGGATAATGGCTTACCAGATTTTGCATCGGCCATAGCAGCTCCTCCCCGTTCTCAACGCGGAGCATGAAGCATATGACGCGCAATCACTCTGTCAACCAAAGATTGTATCAGCATTCCAGACCTATTTGGGTCGCCGGAGGGGCGTCAATGAAAATCCCGCGACTTCGGCAGGATGCGCACGTCGCGGGGATGGCGGATGCGCTGCGCCGGATTGTCGGGGTGTTCGCGGCGGTCGTCATTGAGCGGCTCGATCAGGGCGGCGCCCGGCGGCAGCGGATGCTTGTGTTCGAAGGCGTCGTCGGACAGGCCGATCAGATCCTGCGAGCGATCGATCAGGCGCTGCGCCACTAGGTGCGTAACCTGCTCGGGACTGCTCTGCACATACCCCTCGACCAGCACTAGCCGCGCGCCCATCACTTCTTTCCGGAATTGCTCCATCACCTTCGGCCACACCACGATGTTGGCGATGCCAGTCTCGTCCTCCAGGGTCATGAACACCACGCCCTTGGCGCTGCCCGGGCGCTGCCGCACCAGCACCACGCCGGCGCAACGCAGGCGGCGTTTGTCGCTGGCGTGACAAACCTCGCGGCAGGCGACGATGCGCTCACGCGCAAACCGCGCGCGCAAAAATTCCATCGGATGGCCCTTCAGCGACAGGCGGATGGTCTGATAATCGGCGACGACGTGTTCCGCGCGCGGCATTGATGGCAGCGGCCGCGCCTGCTCGTCCGGTAGCTCGCGCGCGACCGCCGCCTCGAACAGCGGCAGCGGCACGTCGTCGGGCAACCGCCGCACCGCCCACAGCGCGGCGCGGCGATCGAGCCCGAGCGAGCGGAACGCGTCGGCATCCGCTAGCAGGATCAGCGCGCGCTTCGGCAGAGCGGTATCGCGGGCGAAGTCTTCCAGCGAGGTGAACTTGCGACGTTTTCGCGCGGCAATGATGCGGTCGGCCCAGTCTTCTGCTCTTTCCATATTGTCATTCCGGGGCGTCGCGCTAGCGACGAGCCCGGAATCCATAACCACCATCGGGAGTATAGATTCCGGGCTCGCGCCAAGAGGCGCGCCCCGGAATGACGATTGGATAGACTTCAACCTCTCCTCGTCCCGGTCGATCCAGCCGAAACCATCGATCTGGCGAAAGCCGAGCCGCACGGCGCAATATTTTCCGCCTGTCGCCTCCAGCGTGTTCTCGGCGAAACTATGGGACACGTCGATCTCGCGCACCTCAACGCCATTCTTGCGAGCATCGCCGACGATCTGCGCCGGCGCGTAGAACCCCATCGGCTGCGAGTTGAGCAGCCCGCAGCAGAACGCATCGGGGTGATGGTGCTTCAGCCATGACGAGATATAGACCAGCTGGGCGAAGGCGGCGGCATGGCTCTCGGGAAAGCCGTAGGAGCCGAATCCCTTGATCTGCTCGAAGCAGTTTTTCGCGAACTCAGGCGCATAGCCGCGCGCGATCATGTTGCCGATCATCTTGTCTTCGAACCTGCCGATGGTACCGACATTGCGGAAGGTCGCCATCGAACGGCGCAGCCCATTGGCCTCCTCGGCCGTGAATTTCGCGGCCTCGATCGCGATCCGCATCGCCTGCTCCTGGAACAAGGGCACGCCGAGCGTCTTGTGCAGCACTTTATATAATTCGTCGGGCGGCCCGTGCTCGGGAGCCGGCGACGGATAGTTCTCCTTCTCGATGCGGTTTCGGCGTCGCAGATATGGATGCACCATGTCGCCCTGGATCGGCCCGGGCCGCACGATCGCGACCTCGATGACGAGGTCGTAGAAGGTGCGCGGTTTCAAGCGCGGCAGCATGTTCATCTGCGCGCGGCTCTCGACCTGGAATACGCCCAGGGATTCGCCACGCTGCAGCATCTGGTAAACTTCGTCGTCGTCTTCCGATTTGATATCGGATAGCTCGTAACGCTCGCCTTTATGTTGATCGATCAGATCGAAACATTTGCGGATGCAGGTCAGCATGCCCAGCGCCAGCACGTCGACCTTCATCATCCGCAGCGCGTCGACGTCATCCTTGTCCCATTCGATGAAGGTGCGGTCGTCCATCGCGGCATTGCCGATCGGCACATAGCTGTCGAGCCGGTCCTGGGTCAGCACATAGCCGCCGACATGCTGCGACAGATGCCGCGGGAAATCGATCAGCTCGCCGGCCAGCGCCACTGCGAGCTCGACCATGGAATTGCCGGGATCGAAGCCGGCCTGCTTGACCTGGCCGTCGCTGAGACCGTCGCCCCAGCTGCCCCAGACGGTGTCGGCGAGCAGCGAGGTGACGTCCTCGGTCAGCCCCAGCGCCTTGCCGACGTCGCGGATCGCGCTGCGCGGCCGATAATGAATCACGGTTGCGATGATGGCGGCGCGATGCCGGCCGTAGCGGCGATAGACATATTGCATCACCTCCTCGCGCCGCGAATGCTCGAAGTCGACGTCGATGTCGGGCGGCTCCAGCCGCTCCTTGGAGATGAAGCGTTCGAACAGGAGATCGACCTTGGTCGGATCGACCGAGGTGATGCCGAGCACGTAGCAGACGGCGGAATTCGCCGCCGAACCGCGGCCCTGGCACAGGATCTTCTGGCTGCGCGCATAGTGCACGATGTCGTGGACGGTCAGGAAGTAGTGCGCGTAGTTGAGCTCGGCGATCAGCGCGAGCTCCTTGTTTAACGTGGCGCGCAGCGTGGGTGCGATCTTGTCGACTCCCCCAAAATACTTGTCGACACCGGCCCAGGTCAGGTCTTCCAGATGCTGCTGCGCAGTCTTGCCCGGCGGCACCGGCTCGTCCGGATACTGGTATTTCAATTGATCGAGCGAGAATGAAATGCGATCGGCAAAGCGCAACGTCTCTCTGATAGCGTTCGGGAAATCGCGGAACAGTCGCGCCATCTCGTCCGCAGGCTTGAGATGACGCTCCGCATTGGCTTCGAGCCGCTTGCCGATTACTTCGATGGTCGTTTTCTCGCGGATGCAGGTCAGCACGTCCTGCAGCGGACGGCGCGCGGGGTGGTGATACAGCACCTCGTTGGTGGCAAGCAGTGGCACGCCTGCCGCCTGCGCCAGGCGCGCAAGCCGCGCGAGGCGCCGCTTGTCGTCGCCGCGATACAGCAGGCTTGCGGCGAGCCAGATACCGTCGGCGTGACTTTGCTTCAATCGCTCCAGGATTTTCGTCGCGGCCGGCGTCTCGAAGCGATGCGGCAGGGTCAGCACCAGAAGCTGGCCTTCGGCATAATCGATGAGATCGGAAAATTTCAGATGACACTCGCCCTTCTCGACATCGGCGCCCATCTTGCCACGGGTGAGCAGCTGACACAGCCGGCCGTAAGCCGCGCGGTCACAGGGATAGACGAGGATGTCGGGCGTCCCATCCATGAAGACGATGCGCGCCCCGATCAGGAGTTTCGGCTTGTGCTGGATTTCAGGATTTTCCAGCTCCGAGTAGGCGCGCACCACGCCGGCCAGCGTGTTGTGATCGGAAATGCCGATCGCGGGCAGCCGCAGGCTGCTGGCCTGATGCACATACTCCTGCGGATGCGCACCGCCGCGCAGGAATGAGAAGTTCGTGGTGATGCCGATCTCGGCATAGCTGGCGCTCATGCGAACAGCCCGTGCACGAACCAGTTGGCGGGGATCGGCTCGCCCCTCTTGTCTGTCAGCTCGCTGCCATAGAGCCCATCGCGGAAAATCCAGAAGCGCAGGCCGGCCTCGTCCTCGACGCGAAAATAATCGCGCGTCAGTACCTTGCCGTCCTGCTTCCACCATTCCATGGCGATGCGCTCGGGACCTTCCACCCGCACCACCACATGATCGGCGCGCCGCCAGGTGAAATGATGTGGCGGACCGTCGGGCACGGTCGCAAACGGAACCTTGATCGGCTCGGGTCGCGCGAACAGCCGCAGGGGCCGTAGCGGCGGCTCGCCTTCAGTGCGCGCGGACCAGGTGGCTTGCACCGCCGCAGCAAGCGCGTGCTGCGCAGGCGCGGCCAGCGCCGCGCGTTCGGGGATGTGGGTCTCTTCGGGCAGATGTACGACCACGCGGCGCGAGCCGATCCGCGCCGCGATGCGGTCGACCAGCGCCGCCAGCTCGTCATTGTCATGGACGTGGCTGTCGAGATCGTGCTGCTGCTGCACCACGATTTCGGTACGACCAGCGGCAAGCCGGATCAGGTCGAAGCCGAAACCGGGATCGAGGGGATCGGCAAGCGCCTCCAGCCGCTCGCGAAACAGACGATCGATGACGGGCGCGCGCGTCACCGGCTGACCGGTATCGACGACGAGCGTGCGCACCGCGCCGTCGGTGCGAAAGAAACTCGCTTCCACCCGCCGCGCGCCCTTGCCCTGCTTCTCCATCGAGGCGACCAGCGTTGTCGCGAGTCGCGAAAGTGTTCCTGATATCACGCTGTCGGTTGCGACCGGCTCGGCAAAGCGCTGCTCGACGATGTAATCCGGCAGCGGCTTGCGCGGACTGATGGGCGCGTCACCCTGCCCCAGCGCCTGCTCCAGCCGCGCGGTGAAGGCGGCGCCGAACCGCGCGGTGATCTCATGGCGCGCACGCGAAGCGACGTCGCCGATGGTCTTCAGCCCGGCGCGGCGCAGGCCATTGACGATGGCTTCATTCGCGCCAAGTGCGGCGACCGGCAGCGGGCTGACGGCTTTCGCCTCCTCACCATCGGCAACAATGCGGCCATGAACGTGCCGCGTCAGGGTGCGCGCGCAAATCGCGGTCGAAGCAATCGCCGCACTGACCGCAAAGCCCTGCACGGTCAGGGCATCGCAAAGCAGGCGGAGCAGCGCGGCCTCGCCACCGAACAGATGGGCGCAGCCGGTAATGTCGAGAAACAATCCATGCGGCGCATCGAGCGCGACCAACGGCGTTAAACGGTCGCACCAGTCGGCGATGGCGTCGAGCGTTTTGGCGTCCGCCGCCTCATCGGCGTCATGGACCACCAGATGCGGACAGATCGCGCGAGCATTGGCGAGCGGCATGCCAATCGCAAGGTTTTGGCGCGCCGCGGCATCGTCGAGCGCGTAGAGCTGCAGCGCGTTGTTCTGCTTGATGACGACCACGCTGGGGGTGTCTTCAACTCGCGCGCTGCTGGCTCGTTTCACCTCCCCCGCTTGCGGGGGAGGTCGCATCGCATCGGAAAATGCGATGCGGGTGGGGGAAATTTTCTCCGCACGAACAACTTCTCTCGTAGAAACGCCCCCACCCCAACCCTCCCCCGCTTGCGGGGGAGGGAGCCCACCGCTTGTGTGGCGAGAATGACCATCAACTCGCCCACCGTCGCCCTGCGACAACTCCCGCTTGATGCGGTCGATGGGCAGGCGCGGCAGCCACAGGCTGAGGATCCGCCGTCTCGCTGAAAAGGCACTCATCACATTTCCATTCCATGATCCATCGCCCGGTCGGGCCATGACGATTGCGGACAAGCGCGGCGTCGAAGCGCGGCGCGCCCCACTCGCTCAAGGGCGAGGCAGGCGGCGAATGCGCCGCGCGCACGATCCATCGGCTTTCAGCGGTCGAGGGGGCGGGTTGCGCTGCAATCCGCAACACGAGTGCGGTGACGCCGGAGGCCTGCGCCGCCAAAGTCAGCTTGCGGCTGGCGACGAGATCGAGCCGCCCGGCCTCGCCCCAGACCTCCAGCACGACGGCGCCGAGCGCGTCGCAGGCCAGCGCATCGGCAGTTGTCCGCAATGCACTCTCGACATCAAAGGCGCGCACCGTCACCAGCGCCCGCGGATCGAGGCCGAGCTCGGCAAGCCCATGCATCGACAGCACGCCGGATTCGATCTCGCAAAAATCCTGCCGCACCCAGACCAGCGGCCGCCCCGCGCTCACCCGCGCGATGAGGCCTGTGATGAAGCCGGTCGCGGATGCGCCGTGCCGGCCGCCTTCCGCAAACACCTCATGCAGCGCGCCCTTTGCGAGTCCGCCCTGCAATGCCGCATCGGCTTCGCGATGGCCGAGCACGATCCGGTTTGGCGCAACAGCGCCATGCGTCTCGATGCGCTCGATACGCGCACGCAAAGTCGCAAGCGTGCTTCCCATGCCCGCGCCCTTCCGAATTCCTGATGGCCGCCCTGATCGAGAGAACCAGAAGCTGGCTCATTTGTTCATGATATGTTCTAATATAAAGCTAACTGCCCTGTAAGAGTCAATCGGATTGGCGAAGCCGGAATCCGTGAACGGAATCAAAGGGATTTAGTAATGGACGTGCAGCGCAAGCTGGAAATCCTGGCGGATGCCGCCAAATATGACGCCTCCTGCGCTTCCAGCGGTACCGAGCAGCGGGATTCCAGCGACGGCAAGGGCCTCGGCTCGACCGCGCCCGGCATGGGCATCTGCCATTCCTATGCGCCTGACGGGCGCTGCATCTCGCTGTTAAAGGTGCTGCTCACCAATGCCTGCAACTACGATTGCCTCTATTGCGTCAACCGCGCCTCCTCGAACGTGCCGCGCGCCCGCTTCACCATCGACGAGATCGTCAAGCTGACGCTCGACTTCTATCGCCGCAACTACATCGAAGGCTTGTTTCTTTCCTCCGGGATCATCCGCAGCGCGGATTACACCATGGAGCAGGTGGTCAGTGTCGCGCGCAAACTGCGCGAGCAGCATTTTCGCGGCTACATCCATCTGAAGACCATTCCCGAAGCCGACGACGCGCTGATCGCGGAAGCCGGCAAATATGCCGATCGTCTCAGTATCAATATCGAGATGCCCGAGGAGAGCAGCCTTGCGAAGCTCGCGCCGGAGAAAGACGTGCGCGCGATCCGACGAACCATGGGACGGTTGCGTCTGAAGCTCGACGAAGCCAAGGACGCGGAGAAGGCGAAAGCAAAGCCGCCGCGGTTTGCGCCGGCCGGCCAGAGCACACAGATGATCGTCGGCGCCGACGCGGCAAATGACCAGACCATCCTTGCAACCAGCGCCAATCTCTACGGCGCCTATCGCCTCAAGCGCGTCTATTATTCCGCTTTCAGTCCGATCCCGGATTCCAGCCGGGCGCTGCCGCTCGCCGCGCCGCCTCTGATGCGCGAGCACCGGCTCTATCAGGCCGACTGGCTGATGCGCTTCTACGGCTTTGAGGTCGGCGAGATCACAGAAGGCGGCGGCATGCTGCCGCTCGATATCGATCCGAAGCTTGCCTGGGCGTTGCGGCACCGCAACCGCTTCCCGCTCGACGTCGCCCGCGCGAGCCGCGAGGAATTGTTGCGCGTACCGGGCTTCGGCCGCAAGGCGGTCGACCGCATCATTGCGACGCGCCGCTTCACCTCCATCCGCGCCGCCGATCTCGGCCGCCTGCATATCTCCAGGCAGAAGGCGCTGCCGTTCATCGTGCTGGCCGATCATCGTCCCTCGCCAGGACTGCTCGATGCGGCGAGCCTTGTGCAGCGATTCAAGCCGAAGGCCGCGCAATTGGGGTTTGGGTTTTGAGAGTTCGTCATTGCGAGGAGCGAAGCGACGAAGCAATCCATAGCGCAGCAAACGCGGAAGAATGGATTGCTTCGCTTCGCTCGCAATGACGAATGAGAGAGTAGAGAGTAACATCATGCACCACATCATCCTCGACCACGAAACCGATTTCGACGGCTGGCGGCAGGCTGCGCGCAACCTCGCGCTCGCCGGCGTCACGCCGGCTGATGCGACCTGGAGCGTCAGAGGCGACGACGAGCTGTTTGCGCCGGCCGCCACACCACTGCCGTCGCAATCGCCGGATGCAACCTTCACCGTCTCGGCCAAGTTCGTGGAGCTGGTGAAGATCGCGATCCTGCATCGTGATCCCCAGCGGTTTGCCCTGCTCTACCGCCTGCTGTGGTGGCTGCGCAGCCATCACGACCTGCTGGAGATCGCCACCGATCCGGATGTGGCGCGCGTGATGGCGATGGCCAAGGCGGTGCGGCGCGACGAGCACAAGATGCACGCATTCGTCCGTTTCCGCGAGGTCGGCCGCGAGCGCGACGCGCGCTACATCGCCTGGTTCGAGCCGGAGCATCACATCGTCGAACTCGCCGCGCCGTTCTTCGCGCGCCGCTTTGCCGACATGCCGTGGTCGATCCTCACCCCCGAGCTCTGCGCGCATTGGGACGGGCTCGCCGTCGGCTTCACGCCCGGTGTCGCCAAGTCCGAGGCGCCGACCAGCGACCGGCTGGAAGAAACCTGGCGGCGCTATTACGCCACCATCTTCAATCCGGCGCGACTCAAGGTGAAGGCGATGCAGACCGAGATGCCGCGGAAATACTGGAGGAACCTGCCGGAGGCCTCGATGATTAAGCCTCTGATCGCCGATGCCGTGCGCACGACCCACGCGATGATCGCGAAGGCTCCGACCGAGCCGCACAAGCCGCAGCGACAGGAGGAGCCGATGCCACGCAAGACTGCCGCAGCCGACAGCATCGAAGCCTTGCGCGAGCAAGCGGCCGACTGCCGCGCCTGCCCGCTCTGGAAGAACGCGACGCAAACCGTGTTCGGCGAAGGCCCGTCGCACGCGCCGATCATGCTGGTCGGCGAGCAGCCCGGTGACAAGGAAGACCTCGCCGGCAAGCCTTTCGTTGGGCCGGCCGGTCAGATGCTCGACCGCGCGCTCGAAGAAGCCGGCGTCGACCGCAAGAAGGTCTACGTCACCAACGCCGTGAAGCATTTCAAATTCGTGCCGCGCGGAAAAATCCGCCTGCATCAGAAACCGACAACGCCGGAGATCAGGGCATGCCGGCAATGGTACGAGCGCGAGCTCGCCGCGATCCAACCCGAACTGGTGGTGGCGATGGGCGCAACCGCTGCTCAGAGCGTGTTCGGAAAAATCACACCGATCAACAAGAACCGCGGTCATCTGATCGACCTCGAAGGAGGCCACAAGGCGCTCGTCACCGTGCATCCGTCCTATCTGCTGCGCGTACCCGACGAGGAGGCCAAGGCGCGCGAATATCAGCGCTTCGTCGAGGACCTGAAACTCGCGGCGGCTTTTTTGAGAAAATCCGCCCGCGCCGCCTGAACTTACGCGCATTGCCGCATCGCATGGTTTCCCCGCCACAGGCGGTGGGAAAGCCGGCTTTGCTGCGCTGCATTTCACCTGCCTGTCACATGCCTGCGGGAAAATCCGGCTCATTGGGGAGTACCCCGACTGGGGACCGGTGCCGCCGATTTGAAGCTCCCGCGCCATGCGCGGCGAGTTCATTCAGGAGCTTCAAATCGAAAGCGGCACCGGAATCATGAATTCCCTGGTGCCCATAACTTTTCGAAGTTCGCGAAAAGGTGGGGGCTGAAGCAGATAGCGAACTTCGAAAAGTGGGCACCAGGAGAGAATTCCAATGGCCGACATTGCGTTACCAGGTTCGATCGAGCCCGCGCTCACCAGAGGTCCGGACCTCGACAAGGGCTTTCATCCGCTGACCGGTGTCATCTATCTGGGGGTGGTGGCGGCAGCGCTGCTGTTTGTCGCCTACAGCATCTATGTCGATATCGATGCGACCGGCGCTCGCGTCAATTCCTATTTGCCCTACATCCTGCTGTTCGTCGCGCTCCTGATCGCGCTCGGCTTCGAATTCGTCAACGGCTTCCACGACACCGCCAACGCGGTCGCGACCGTGATCTACACCCGCTCGCTGCCGGCGCATATCGCCGTGGTCTGGTCGGGCCTGTGCAATCTGACCGGCGTGCTGCTGTCGTCCGGCGCGGTCGCTTTCGGCATCGTCTCGCTGCTGCCGGTGGAATTGATCCTGCAAGTCGGCTCCAGCGCCGGTTTCGCCATGGTGTTCGCGCTGTTGATCGCCGCCATCATGTGGAATCTCGGCACCTGGTGGTTCGGCCTGCCGGCCTCCTCCTCGCACACCCTGATCGGCTCGATCATCGGCGTCGGCATTGCGAACGCGCTGATGCGCGGCCGCGACGGCACCTCCGGCGTGGACTGGACCCAGGCAGCCAATATCGGCAAGGCGCTGCTGCTGTCGCCGCTGTTCGGCTTCGCGCTCGCCGCGGTGCTGCTGTTCATCCTGAAAACCGCGCTGGTGCGCGCCACGCCCGCGCTGTTCCGCGAGCCCGTCAACAACGCGCCGCCGCCGCTGTGGATCCGCAGCATCCTGGTGCTCACATGTACGCTGGTCTCCTTCTTCCACGGCTCCAATGACGGCCAGAAGGGCATGGGCCTGATCATGCTGATCCTGATCGGCACGGTGCCGACCGCATACGCGCTCAACCGCACCATGCCGCAGAGCCAGGTCGAGGCGTTCATCAGCAACTCGGACGCCGCGAGCAAGGTGATCTCGGCCAAAGCCGGCGGTCACCAGATCCTCGGCAATCCGCGGCCCGCGGTGACCAACTATGTCGCGCAACACCAGATCAATGAGGGCACCTATCCGTCGCTCGCCGTGCTGGTGACCGATATTTCCAAACAGGTGAAAGAGTATGGCTCGCTGGCGAGGGTCCCGGCGGAAGCGGTCGGCAACACCCGCAACGACATGTACCTGGTGTCCGAGGCGCTCCGGTTCCTCGGAAAGGACAAGGAGGCCGAGCTCAACGCCGATGAGGTCAAGACGCTCAACGCCTACAAGGGCTCGCTCGACAACGCGACCAAGTTCATCCCGACCTGGGTGAAGATCGCGGTTGCGATCGCGCTCGGGCTCGGCACCATGGTCGGCTGGAAGCGCATCGTCGTCACCGTCGGCGAGAAGATCGGCAAGACTCACCTCACCTACGCGCAGGGCGCGGCGGCGGAGATCACGGCGGCGGCAACGATCGCGGCGGCCGACATCTACGGCCTGCCGGTGTCGACCACCCACGTGCTGTCGTCGGGCATCGCCGGCACCATGGCGGCCAATGGAAGCGGCCTGCAATGGTCGACGGTGCGCAACATCGCGATGGCCTGGGTGCTGACGCTGCCGATCGCGATGATGCTCTCCGGCTTCCTGTACTACGTCTTCGCCTCGATCTTCTGATCGCAGGCCGGGCGCCACGATCCAAAGCCCGTGCGCAAGCACGGGCTTTTTTGTTGCGCGCCGGCGGCCTATGCTTTGGCTCAACGAGACCAAGAACAGGGAACGCTCATGACCGGCGCACGACTGAAGCATTACGGCTGGGGCCGCGAAGGCGAAGGCATGACCGAGGACGAGCGCAACTTCGTGCTCGGCCGCTATCACGCGAAATTCGGCGCCGGCGCCTTCGACACCGTCGCAGTGCCGCGGCTCGAGGACCTCAGCTTGCGCGAGCCGCGCGCGAAACCGCCGGCGTCGCTCGCGCAATTCTGCACCACCGAGCGCTACGACCGCGCCGCCCATGCCTACGGCAAGTCCTATCCCGATTACGTCAAGGCGATGCTCGGCGATTACGCCTGCGCGCCCGACGTGGTCGCCTATCCGCGCAACGAGGCCGAGATATCCGCCGTGATGGACTGGGCCGGCAGCGTCGGTGCTTCGCTGACGCCGTTCGGCGGCGGCTCCAGCGTTTGCGGCGGTGTCGAACCGCACGCCGACGGCAAAAAATACAAGGCGGCGGTGACGCTCGACCTGCGCAACCTGAACAAGGTGGTCGAGGTCGACCAATCCTCGCGCGCGGCTATGATCGAGGGCGGCACTTACGGGCCGTCGCTGGAGAACCAGCTCAAGCCGCATGGCGTGACCTTGCGGCATTTTCCGCAGAGCTTCGAGTTCTCGACGCTCGGTGGCTGGATCGCGACGCGGTCCGGCGGCCACTTTGCCAGCCTTTATACTCATATCGACGACTTCGTCGAAAATTTGCGCGTGGTGACCCCGCGCGGCGTGATCGAGACGCGGCGGTTGCCGGGCTCCGGCGCAGGCCCCAGCCCCGACCGCATGTTCATCGGCTCCGAGGGAATTCTGGGCGTGATCTCGCGCGCCTGGATGCGCCTGCAGCCGCGGCCGAAATTCCGCAGCGGCGCATCGATCCGCTTCGCGACCTTCTTCGACGCGGCGCGCGCGGTGCGCGCTGTGGCGCAAGCCGGACTCTATCCCTCCAACTGCCGCATCCTCGATGCGCACGAGGCCTACAACACCGGCGCCGCCGACGGCAGCGTCGCGATCATGGTGCTGGGCTTCGAGTCCGGCGATCACCCGACCGACGCCTGGATGGCGCGCGCGCTGGAATGCGTGCGCGACAACAAGGGCACGCCGGAAACGGCAAAAGGCGACGCGCATCTCCAAGGCGCCGCCGGCATCTGGCGCAATGCCTTCATCCGCATGCCCTACGCGCGGGAATTCCTCACCCCTGCCGGCATCATCAACGACACCTTCGAGACCGCGATCACCTGGGACCGCTTCGAGGACTTCCACGACAAGGTGAAAACGGCGACCGAACGCGCGCTCCTCGAAGCCACCGGCAAAAAGGGCGAGGTCACCTGCCGCTTCACCCATATCTATCCCGATGGTCCTGCACCCTACTTCACCTTCCACGGGCTCGGCCGCCACGGCGCGCTGCTCGAGCAATGGCAGGCGATCAAGAACGCGGCGAGCGACGCGCTGATCGAGGCCGGCGGCACCATCACCCATCATCATGCCGTCGGCCGGGACCACCGGCCCTGGTACGACCGCCAGCGGCCGGAGCTGTTCGCCACCGCCCTGCGCGCCGCCAAGCGCGAGCTCGACCCGACGGGCATGCTCAACCCCGGCGTGCTGATCGACCCCTGATCCATCGCGGAATCATCAGCGTTTCCCCCACCCGACCTTCGGCTAGGCCGCGGGTTCCCTCTGTTGACTTTCATCTCCTTCCTTCAAATACTTGGCCCAACAATGAAAAACGATCGTCGCTGGCGATCGAACATAACGGAGGAGCGCCCATGCCGACGTCACGCCGAACCCTCTTGAAGAGCACCGCCGCCACCGCGGCCGTGTTGTCGCTGGACTGGACCCGCGCACAGGCGCAGGCCGAGGCCATCCGTATCGGCGTCATGTACGACATGACAGGTCCGTTTGCCGCGGGCGGCTCGGTTGCTTCCTCCGTCGGCACGCAGATCGCGATCGATCTCGTCAACGAAAAGGGCGGCGTCGCCGGCAAATACAAGGTCGCCCCCGTCAACGTCGACTCCCAGAGCAAGCCGGATGTTGCCATCAACGAGGGCGAACGCCTGATCAGCCAGGAGAAGGTCGACATCGTCCTCGGCGTTTTTGCCAGCGCCCAGGCCGTGCCGCTCGCGGCCAGGGTCGAGCAGAACAAGAAGATCCTCTGGATCACGACGGCGGTTTCGACGGCCGTGTTCAAGGACAAGAACCTGCGCTACGTGTTCCGCGGACAGATTCACTCCGATCAGTACGGTCAGGCCTTTGCGGGCATCCTTGCCGAGCACGCCAAGGGCAAGCTCGGCCTCGAGCCGAAGGACGTCAAGATCGCGTTGATCCACGAAGACGGTCCCTACGGCGTCGGCGTGGCGGCCGCGGACCAGGCCTACGCAAAAGAGGCCGGGCTCAACGTCGTGCTGAAGGAAGGCTATTCGTCCTCCGCGCCCGATCTCTCGGTGCTGGTGACCAAGATCAAGCGCGCCGGCGTCGACGTGATCTCGCACGCCGGCTACAACCCCGACATCACGCTGTTCCTGCGCCAGGCGCGCGAAGGCGGGCTGAAGTTCAAGATGCTGTTCGGCGCCGGCGCCGGCTACAGCCAGCTCGACAAGCTGCGCGCCAGCTTTGGCGCCGACATCGACAATTTCTGCAACATCGATCCGGTGCCCGCGCAACTGCTCGATCCCGCAAAACTCGCGCCGGGCCTCGGCGATCTCATCAAGATCATGGTCGAGCGCTACAAGGCCAAGACCGGCGAAAAGGAAGTGCCGCCACACTGCTCGATGGGCTTCAACCAGACTTGGGTGCTGCTCAACAACGTGCTGCCGGCTGCCAAGGAAAAATACGGCAGCTTCGATCCCGAGGCGATCCGCAAGGCGGCGCTCGACGTCGACATTCCGCCTGGCGGCACCATCCAGGGCTATGGCGTGAAATTCTTCCCGCCGGATACGCCAATGGCGGGCCAGAACGAGCGCTCGACGCCGGTGGTGATGCAGAACGCGGGCGAGCGCATCACGGTGGTGTGGCCGACGCTCATCCGCACCCAGGATCCGGTGCTGCCGCTGCCGAAATCGTCGGTGTACGGGGCGTAGTGCCAATCCGTCGACGCGCTCGCTTCATCTCTCCCCGTCCAGGGGAGAGATGAGACCGCTTTCGCGGCGTGTTTCTGATTCAATCTGTCAAACAACCATTCGGTGTCATCGCCCGACTTTGTGCGCAATTGCGCACAGGATCAGGCGATCCAGTATTCCAGAGACGGCAGAGTTCAAACGAGAGGCCTCTGGAATACTGGGTTGTCCGGTCAAGCCGGACGACGACAGCGGAGAAGACGTGAAGCAGCATTCCCGCGGCGCGATTTGTGTCCGGGTCTTGGCTAATTCGGTGTCCCTCTGAAGCAAGAGGGCGCAGGGAGTACCGGGCGCTCGACCGCACCCGCAATCCTCGTGGGCTGAAAAGAAAAACGCCCACAAGTCGTCAGGCAGGGCCGAAATCGCACGGCACTCCCTGCGCAATGGCTTTACGGCTTACTCCGCGCTCTCCCCGGGGTACCGGGCTTGATAGCCCCCGTCGCCTTCCGACTCCGGCGTTTCGGCCGTAAGGCTGAAATCGCATCATCGGTCGGGCTTAGCACCAGCATCGGGGTGCCAGGACCACACGGCTTGACCGTACGCGTGGTGCCGCACGCCTTGCGGCACAGCGCGTCCATCGCAACCCGCGCCGCGTGTCGTGGCGATCGCGAAACGCCCCTCCTGAGAGGCGCGGGATGACTTCGTTAAATCATAATTTCGGCATTTCGCAAAGCACAATATTTTTGCGAGGCGAGCTTGACATGAGGTTTCTGGAAATCAGACAGGTGTTTTGCCCGTCGTGTCGTGGCGGCAACACTTCGGCTGGAGCACCGAGGAGACCACTTCAAGGGCGATGCGCGAGTAGCGATGACAGTCCTGGTGGCCCGTTTAATTTGGACGGCGGCCTAGTTTGAGCGCCGCCAAGCCCCATATTGGGGTTACCACCGCACGGCCCACTGGCACTCATCGGTGATGAGAACGCCTCATTGCGCTCCCGCCCTTCAAACTGCGGAGAATCGCATGCAGCGTCGCCGTTCCACACAGACCGAACCTCTCCAGGATCGCATCGCGTCTTTCGCTCGCGGAATCAAAGAAAAAGCCTCCCAGCTTCCGCCGGGCAAAGAAAAAGACGACTTGCTCCGGAGAGCCCGCTTGGCCGACACCGCATCCGATCTGAGCGATTGGGCCAATTCGCCCCGATCGCAGCCGCCGAAGTAAGCGTCCTCTTCAGTTGGGGCGCTGACGTATTTTGACTCCTTGTGGGCCTGATTTTATTTTGCCTTGGCCTGTTTTGAATGACACCCGTTGCGCTCGAATGCGCCGACGACATGGAAGCGACGGAACAGGCACAGACCATGACATTGAACTCTGGCAGCGGGCCCGCAAGATCGCAAAGTTCCAGCAGAAGCCAAAAATCCAGTTCTAAGTGAACCATCAACTTGTTTCTCCGTCATATATGGACGGGGTTCGACGCAATGAATGAGACGAGCGACCGAAAAGAACTGGAAAGGCGAGTAGAACATGCTCGCCGGATGGCCGCCGGAGCGGACCCGCCCACGAAGGAGCGGCTTGAGAAGCTGATCCGCGATATAGAAGAACAGCTGCGCTAAGGCCACCTGATTGGCGGCGTCCTTCGTTTCAATTGTCGTATCGTCGTGGCGAGCGATGCGATCACAACAGCCAGCCTGGCCTGCGGGAGTTCGCCGAAGCCGCGTGAAACGCGAATACGTCCGTTCACGGTCATTTTCAAACATCACTCGACCGAAGAAATCTTCTTAAAGTTCCATTGGGTCGTGTTCTGAACATAAAGGCGGAGCAGGTTGATTCCATCATCGCAGGCTGTTGGCTGTTATCGGTGACAGAGAGTCCTGCATGCTCCCGCCTCGTCAAGGAGCATCGGCCATGTCACACTATAAAGCGTATCTTATCGCCCCTGATGGCCATCACATTAAAGCTGTCGACCTCGAGTGCGTCGACGATGACGCGGCAAAGATACGCGCTGAGCAAATGACCGACGTTAGCAATGTCGAGCTATGGGAGCACGCCCGCAGGATTGCCAAGTTCGGCAGCAAGTCCTGGTGAACGGCGTCCCATCTCGATTCCTGGCCGAGGCAGGCCTTGCTCCGGTCGACCACGAATCTTACGTCATGCAAGGCGAGATTCTCATCCGCAGCGGACCTGCCTGGAAATCCGCATCAACCAGCTCGTAATTCTTTCGCCTCGCGCATAGGCGGTCGGCGCCGTCCGGAAAATCAGATCGCGGTAGCGGCCACGCAGCAAATCGGAGAGAACTCCCATCACTCCAACGCCGCGGCACGCACATTGCTGAAAGCGGTAAGGATCGTGCGGCAGCGAATTCCCACCGTCGTCACGTGGATTCCTTCGATCACGCATTGATCGGGATTGAGCTGGAAAAGGTCGAGCGAATTTTCGCGATCGAGAGGGATGTCTGTCCGGACGACGATGCAGGGGTATTCAGCGGCAAGCTGCCGATAGGTGGAGGGACGAAAATTCCTCGTCATGACGTTCATGAGAGCGACATGGTCGATCAAGGGCGCTTTGAAGGCGCGGGTATAGGACTCGACGAACCGGTCCTTCTGCTCCTGTGTGCCCCATGCCGCGATGGTCATATGCCAGCCATGGCTGATCTCGTCTTCCGGCGCTTGCACGAACGGGGCGGACACATTGGCGCAGGCCGGCCCGGCCTGGGCCACCGCCACGGAAAGGCGTGCGCCAATGTCATCGAGCGCCATCCACTCGATCGCCTGCCGTCGAATTTCATAGAGCGTCTGGCCGATCAGCGTCACACATATGGCGGCAACGACCGTCGCGATCACCGCAGGCGACAGTGCCGGAAGAAGCCGTCTTATCTGCAAGGCGACGAGCACGAGAGTGCCGCCAACGAGAACCCACGACGCCATCATGTAATGCAGGGCGAAATGCTTCGACGTCGCGACAAGCTGAAGCGTGAAAGCAAGGAAAGCCGCCAGCAGGGTCAGGCTCAGCGGATCGGACCAGCTTCGCGTCCTGATCATCTGCGCCAGCGACGCCACCGCCGCAACGACGAAGATCGCGAACACCAGCGGAGCGGCGGCGATCAGCTCCGCCATGTTCGGCCAGAACACATTGGCGTCGATAAAGCCCGGTTCGCCCGCGCCATAGACTCCCTTGTGCGTCGCGACGGTGAACATCCAGCCGAAGCCGCGCGTGAAGACGGCAGGATTGAAAATCAGATTGAACGCGATGAACCCGATCGCTCCGGCGACAAGCGCCGCCTTGAAGGCCCGTGGATTTCGCAGCAGGCTGACGGCGAGAACGGCGAGCGGCAGATAAAGGTATTTCGACGAGAACCCGAGCGCGAAGATCAGGCCGGCTACCACGCCCAGCCGAACCGTCGGAGGCTCCGCGTCGAGTGCGGCCTTGATGACCAGCGCCATGCCAAAGATGGCGCACGAGACCATCAGGCTTTCCGGGATCAACAGCATATCGATATGGAAGGTGTCGAAATGGACGAACGGCCCGACCTGGAACGCCATTGCCGCGATGAAGCTCCTGGTGGCTTTCGCAACGATGATGCCGCCACCCAGCAGCGCGCCGAACAGAATCAGCGTCTCGCAGGTGCGCGCGGCATAGATGATCGCGTCATAATGTTTCAGGCTGAACGCGACGATATCCTCGGGCCGCGCCACCAGCGCCCATAGTCTGATGATGATCTCGACCAGCAGCGTCGTCGTGGTGCCCGGATGATCGAACTTCATCGATCCGTAACCGGCCGCCGCCATGATGCCGTTCATGGCATAGGCGGATTCAGGATCGACCTGACGTCCCCAAGGCGCCATGCAGGCGGAATAGATCAGCGTCGCCGCCAGATACAAAAGCGGAAGCAACAAAACCCAGAATTTCGCAAGCCTGCCGCCAGATGGCGGCCACGCCACCAACTCTTTCATGTACAAAACAATCCTGTGGACCTGCGCCCGGAAGACGCCGCCATTTCAAAAATTCAAATGCTGGATTTCCCCCGAAACCCGGTACAAATCTAGAAGCAACTATCGCGCCGGCGCAAGCGCGATCTCCCGATTTCCAGGCCAAGACAAAAAAATTTCGCTTTTCGTCGATGTCCGCTGAGGGTCGGTCCGAAGCGGAATTCGGCCCATTGGAGCGGCATGTCCGGTCTGCCCTCGGAAGCAGATTTCCAGCTGGCAGATCGGCACCTCCGCCTTGTTTCACAGCACCACCCTTCGCCCCTCTTCCGCCGCCCAGTAGCCGGCGTAGTTCACCTTGATCGTCTCCTGCGCCAGCGCGAGATCGGCCAGCGGCTCTCGCCCGGTCGCGGCGCATTCCATGAAGTCCTGGATTTCCTGCAAATAGCCGCGCGTCCATTCCTCCTCGAGGCAGACGAACTGCCAGCCGGTCTTGCGGTCGACCTTCTCGGTGATGTAGACGCCGGCGAGCTTCTCCTCGTTCGTCTGGTAGCTCATCATGTGATTGTTCGGCGTGATATTGGCGAACAGCGAGCCGCCGCTGGTGTAGGTCTCGATCAGGTTGCGCACGCCGCCCATGATCATGTCGCCGGAGAACACGCTCGCCTTGGTACCGTCGGAGAAGGTGATCGTGAGCGTGCCCCAATCCTCGACATCGACCGGACTGGCCTTGATGAAGGCCCGCTCGTCCGGCTTGAGACACGCCGCGACATTGCCGACATCGCAGGTGACGCTCGCGGGCCGGATGGCTTCGCCCCGGGCGCGGGCCTCGACCTGCTTCAGGTAAAGCACCGCCGACAGCGGATGACAGCCCATGCGGATCAGCGAGCCGCCCCCGGTCATCGCCCATTGCGCGGCATGCGCCGCATGCGAGCCCGAGTGGCTCTCCTCGCCTTTCATGAACAGGATCTTGTCCCTGGTGGCACGCAGCATCTCCGCGGTCTTGGTAATCGCCGGCGCGTAGATCCAGTCCTCCGCATACATGAAGAGCCTGCCGGTCGATTGGATCGCGGCACAGGTTTCGTCCATCTCCTCGCAAACGCGCTCGTACATCAACGCTTTCGCGACATGCTTGCCGATCGGCGCCTGATCGCCGGCGCGGCCGAAATAGCCGGCGAACGGTTTTTCGCAGACCACATGCTTGCCGGCGCGCATCGCCGCCACGATCATCGAAGCATGCAAATTCGGCGGCGTGCAAACGTCGACGACGTCGATGGTGCGGTCGGCGATCAGTTCGTCGAAGCTGCGATAGCTCGCCGGGATGCGATGCTTGCGCGCGAATTCAATGACATGGTCGCCGCGCGCCGCCACCGCGGCTACTTCGACATCGACGCCGTATACGCGCCGGTAAGCATACATGTGCAGCTCGGCAACGAAGCCGCAGCCGACCAGACCGACTTTGATTTTTGGCATTGCGAGACCTTAAACTCGTCATGCCCGGCCTTGTGCCGGGCATCCACGCCTTTCTCCCAATAGTAAGGAAGACGTGGATGGCCGGGTCAAGCCCGGCCATGACGAAGCTGGATCACGCGTTACGCCGCGAGCGTGTTCTCGACCAGCTTGATCCAGAACGAGGTGCCGTAGAGGATCGCGTCGTCGTTAAAATTATAGGCGGGGTGGTGCAGCCCTGCGCTGTCGCCATTGCCGCAGAAGATGAACGCGCCCGGCCGCGCCTGCAGCATATAGGAGAAATCCTCCGCTCCCATCAGCGGCGGCGTCTCGTGGACGTGGCCGTCGCCGGCGACGTCGGTGGCGATGCGGATTGCGGTGTCGGTCTGAGCTGGATGATTGACCGTGACGGGATAGCCGTGCTCGTAGGTGAGCGCGATGCCGGCGCCGGTAATCTGCGCAACGCCGGCGCAAACCTCGCGCACGCGCTTTTCAATCAGTTCGCTGACTTCCGACGTCAGCGTTCGCACGGTGCCGGCCAGATGCGCGGTCTGCGGGATCACGTTGCGCGCATCGCCGGCGTGGAATTCGCAGATCGAGATCACCGCCGAATCCAGCGGATCGACGTTGCGCGACACGATCTGCTGCAGTGCCTGGATCAGCTGGACGCCGACCATGACCGAGTCGACGCATTTGTGCGGGCGCGCGGCGTGGCCGCCATAGCCCTCGATCTTGATGTCGATGGACGCGGTCGATGCCATGATCGGGCCGGGCCTGATCGCAAACGAGCCGATCGGAATGCCCGGGCCGTTGTGCATGCCGTACACCTGCTCGATCTTGAAGCGGTCCATCAGCCCGTCCTTGATCATCGCTTTCGCGCCGGCGCCGCCCTCTTCCGCCGGCTGGAAGATCACCACCGCATCGCCGGCGAAATTGCGCGTCTCGGCGAGATAGCGCGCAGCACCGAGCAACATCGCGGTGTGGCCGTCATGGCCGCAAGCATGCATCTTGCCGGGCGTCTTCGAGGCATAAGGCAGGTCCGTCGCCTCATGGATCGGCAGCGCGTCCATGTCGGCGCGCAAGCCGACCACCTTGATGTCGCCGTTGCCGCCCGGTTTCTTGCCCTTGATGACACCGACCACGCCGGTCCTGCCCATCCCGGTCACGACCTCGTCACAGCCGAATTCCCGCAACCGGTCGGCCACGAATGCTGCAGTGCGGTGCACATCGTAGAGCAGCTCCGGATGCTCATGAATCTCCCGGCGCCAAGCGGTGATATCGGAGTGCAGATCGGCGACACGGTTGACGATGGGCATAGGTTTCTCGTGAGTTGGTTGGCTAGTGTCCGGGTTCTGACATTCGTAGCATGGATCGGAGCGCTCGTTGCGAATGTCAGAACCCAAAGGATACCAGCAAATATAAGATTCTAGTGCGGTTTTGGATTTGACATTCGCTAGTAGGACTCGCGGCAATTCTGGAGCGAATGTCAAATCCACCGCACCAGGCCTCTCTAGCATCCAAATGCGTGCGACCCAACAGGCTTAAACGTCATGGCGGGGCTTGTCCCGGCCATCCACGTCTGACTATTAAAATGCAACAAGGTGTGGATGCCCGGCATCCACCTACGCCAAGGCTTCGGCGGACTCGGTGTCAGTCCGCCGTAGCTTTAGCGAAGGCGGACACACCGGCCGGGCATGACGACTCAAAGAGCTACTGGAAATTCATGTGATGCCGCGCATGCTGGAAGGTGATTTCGATTACATCGTCGTCGGCGCGGGGACTGCCGGATGCATCCTCGCCAACCGCCTGTCGGCCGATCCGAGCAAGCGCGTGCTGATCCTGGAAGCGGGCGGCAAGGACAACTGGATCTGGTTTCACATCCCGGTCGGCTATCTCTTTGCGATCGGCAATCCGCGCTCGGACTGGATGTTCAAGACCGAGAGCGAGCCGGGCCTCAACGGCCGCGCGCTGGCTTATCCCAGAGGCAAGGTGATCGGCGGCTGCTCGGCGATCAACGCCATGATCTCGATGCGCGGTCAGGCCGCCGACTACAATTACTGGCGCCAGCTCGGATTGAAAGGCTGGGCCTATGACGACGTGCTGCCGGTATTCCGGCGGCTCGAGGATCACTTCCTCGGCGAGAGCGAACACCATGGCGCGGGCGGCGGCTGGCGCATCGAGGCGCCGCGCCTGTCCTGGGAGATCCTCGACGCGGTCGGCGAAGCCGCGCAGGAAATGGGAGTGAGAAAAATCCCCGACTTCAATACCGGCGACAATGAAGGCGTCAGCTATTTCCATGTCAACCAGAAGCGCGGGCGCCGTTGGTCGTCGGCGCGCGGCTTCCTCAAGCCGGCCCTATCGCGGCCGAACTTGCGGCTGGAAACGCATGTGCATGTCGAGCGCCTGATCATCGAACGCGGCCGAGCTGCCGGCGTGCGCTTCATCCAGAACGGCAAGACCATCGAAGCGCGCGCAAAGGGCGAGGTGATCCTCAGCGCCGGCGCTATCGGATCGATCCAGGTCCTGCATCGCTCCGGCATCGGGCCCGGCGAATGGCTGTCGCCGCTCGGCATCGATGTGGTGCTGGATCGTCCGGGTGTCGGGCGCAATCTGCAGGATCATCTGCAGCAACGCGCGATCTACAAGGTTCAAGGCGTCAAGACGCTCAACGAGACGTACTACTCGCTGATCGGGCGCGGGTTGATGGGGCTCGACTATGCCCTGCGCCGCCGCGGCCCGCTGACCATGGCGCCGTCGCAACTGGGCATCTTCACCCGCTCGGACCCGCGCCGCTCGCGCGCCAACATCCAGTTCCACGTGCAGCCGTTGTCGCTCGACAAGTTCGGCGACCCCCTGCATCGCTTCTCCGCAATCACGGTGAGTGCCTGCAACCTGCAGCCGACCTCGCGCGGCACTGTGCGCATTCGTTCGTCGAAGCTGGATGAAGCGCCCTCGATCGCGCCGAACTATCTGTCGAGCGATGAGGACCGCCAGGTCGCAGCCGACGCGATCCGCACCACGCGGCGGCTGATGAAACAGAAGGCGCTGGAAAAATATCACCCCGTCGAGTTCCTGCCGGGCCCTTCCGTTGGCGATGACGATGCCTCGCTGGCGAAAGCCGCCGGCGACATCGGCACCACGATCTTCCATCCTGTCGGCACCGCCAAGATGGGCACGCCCAACGATGGCAACGCCGTGGTCGACGAACGGCTGCGATTCTATGGCATCGCGGGCTTGCGTGTTGCGGACGCTTCGGTGATGCCGACCATCACGTCCGGCAATACGAATACGCCGACCGCGATGATCGCCGAGAAAGCTGCGTCAATGATTCTCGAGGATGCGCGCGTATGAGCCGTTTCTGGAGCCCGGTGGTCCACGGACTGTCGCCCTACGTGCCCGGCGAGCAGCCGAAGCTCGACAACCTCATCAAGCTCAATACCAACGAGAATCCGTACCCGCCCTCGCCTCATGCGCTGGCCGCGATAGGGGCAGCCACCGATCGGCTGCAGCTCTATCCCGATCCGCGCGCCACTGCCCTGCGCGAGACCATCGCCGCATATTATGATGTCGCTCCAGATGAGGTGTTCGTCGGCAACGGGTCGGACGAGGTGCTGGCGCACACCTTCCAGGGCCTGCTGAAACATGATGCGCCGCTGCTGTTTCCCGACATCACCTACAGCTTCTTCCCGGTCTGGTGCCAGCTTTACGGGATCCGCCACGAAGCGGTGCCGCTCGATGCCGACTTGCGCGTGCAGATCGCCGACTACCGGCGGCCGTGCGGCGCGATCATTCTTCCCAATCCGAACGCACCGACCGGCATCGCCCTCCCGCGCGATGCGATCGAGCAGCTTGTGACGGAGCATCCGCAGCAGCTCGTGGTGATCGACGAAGCCTATGTCGACTTCGGGGCTGCTAACGCCGTGCCGCTGGTTAGGCGCCACGACAACCTGCTGGTCGTCCAGACCCTGTCCAAGTCGCGGGCGCTGGCGGGATTGCGCGTCGGCTTCGCCATCGGCCAACGGCCGCTGATCGAGGCGCTGGAGCGGGTGAAGGACAGTTTCAATTCCTATCCGCTCGGTGGCCTCGCGATCGCAGGCGCGGTTGCGGCCATCAACGACGAGAGCTGGTTTGCCGAGACGCGCGGGCGCATCATGGCGAGCCGCGAAAATCTCACTCGCGGCCTCATCGGCCTCGGCTTCGAGGTCCTGCCGTCAGCCGCAAACTTCTTGTTCGCCCGCCATCCTCGGCACAGCGGCGCCGATCTTGCGGCGGGGCTTCGCAAGGGCAACGTTCTCGTCCGGCATTTCCAGAAGCCCCGCATTGCGGACTACCTGCGCATCACGGTCGGGACTGAAGAGCAGTGCGAGCGGCTGCTCGAGATGGCTGCGGGCCTGATCTAACGCGCCGAAGCAACAATCGTCATTGCACGAAAGAAGAGGATTTGATCATCTCCGTTCGCAAGCATCCAGCCGACTAAGTGATGATCCGCCCGGCATTGCCTGCGTTGGAACCTTCTGTTCCATATCACGTTCGAGGCGGGGAATTTCAGGAGACGTTCAATGAGAAAACCGAATTGGCGCTATGCGCCGCACACCTCCGCCATTGCAGCGGGCGCATGGCTTTCGCTCGCAGCGGTTTCGCCCGCGTCGGCCCAAATCGACAAGCCGATCAAGATCGGCGTGATCGCCGAATTGCAGGCAGTGGCCGGTTCCTCGATCCCGCAGGCGGCGCAGCTTGCCGCCGACGAGATCAACGCGGCCGGCGGCGTCAACGGTCAGAAAATCGAGATCGTGACCTACGACAATCACTCCTCGGCAGCCGAATCCGTCCGCGCCTTCCAGCGCGCCGCGAACGAGGATCACGTCAACGCCGTGATCGCGAGCTACATCAGCGAGGTCGTGCTGGCGCTCGAGCCCTGGGCGGGCCGGCTCAAGACCGTGATGGTGACGCCAGGCGCCGCATCCGATGTCATCACCCAGAACATCGCCAAAAACTACGACCAGATGAAGTACACCTTCCACGGCTACCTGACGTCGACCAGCATTGCCGACCTGGTCTGCGACGCCGCCAAGGACCTGCTGGTCACCGACCTCAAGATGAAGTCGGCCGTGATCATGAGCGAAGACGCCGCCTGGACCACGCCGCTCGACGCCGAATACCAGAAATGCCTGCCGAAGATCGGCTTGACGGTGCTCGACCACATCCGGCTGTCGCCGGACACCACCGACTTCACCCCGATCTTCAACAAGATCGAAAGCCAGAAACCCGACGCGATCCTCACCGGCATTTCTCATGTCGGCGTGCAGCCGACGGTGCAGTGGAAGCAGCAGGAAGTGCCAATCCCGATGTTCGGGATCTCGTCGCAGGCCACCAATTCCAGCTTCTGGAACGACACCAACGGCGCCGTCAACGGCGTGCTGTTCCAGGCGGTCTCCGGGCCAGACGTGGCGGTGACGCCGAAGACGCTGCCCTTCGTCAAGGCGTTCAAGGACAAGTTCGGCAACTTCCCGTCCTATGCCGGCTACACCAGCTATGACGAGGTCTATTACATCGTCGACGCCATCAAGCGCGCCAACTCGACCGATCCGGACAAGCTTGTCACGGCGCTCGAGGAAACCAACTGGGAAGGCACCATCGGCCGCATCCAGTTCAAGGGCAAGGATACGCCCAACCCGCACGCGCTGAAGGTCGGCGAAGGCACGATCACCGGCCTGCTGCTGCAGTGGCAGGATGGCAAGGAGGTCAACCTCTGGCCGAAGAAGCTCGCCAACGGCAAGCTCAAGTTCCCGAGCTTCATCAAGGTCGGCTCGGCGCAGTGACGCAAGCCTGACAGAACCTGCGCACTCCCCGTCCGCACCCGCGGACGGGGAGTCGTCTCGGATCATCCCTGCGCACCTGCGCGGCAGCAATTTACATCGCCTTTTTACCTTAGGCCGGACTGAACGATGTTGTTTTTGCAAATTCTGATCGATGGTTTTGCGATCGGATCGCTTTATGCGCTTGGCGCGATGGGGTTCGCCCTGATCTTCGGCGTCTCCGGCGTGCTCAACCTGTCGCACGGCGCGCTGATGGTGGCGGCCGTGGTGGCCGCCTGGGCCGCCGGCAATGACCTCCATGTCGGTCCCTATGCGGGTGCGGCCATCGGCGTGGCGGTCGGCCTGATCGCCTCGCTCGTCACCTATTTCGTCGTGGTGCGGCCGCTGCAGCGCTCGCAGAAAATCCGTGAAGACGAGAAGGAGATCTTCATCCTCACCGCGACGCTGTTGTGGGGCATCATGCTGCAGGAGCTGATCGCCTATTTCTACACCAACAACGCCAAGACGGTGGCGCCGATCGTTGGCGGCGTCATGTCGATTGCCGGCGTGCGGACGCCTGCCAACGAACTCTTCACCGCGGTGGTATGCTGGATCGTGATCGGCGTGCTGTGGCTCCTGGTCAACCGCACCCGCGCCGGCAAGGCCGTGCTCGCCGCGTCGATGAATCCGCGCGGCGTGACCCTGCTCGGCATCGAGCTGCCGCAGATCTATATCGCAGTGTGGGCGATCTATGGCGTGCTGATCGGCGTGGCCGGCGTCCTGCTCGGCATGTTCCTCGGCGTGTCCTCCTATAGCGTGGGACCGCTGACCGCCAGCGCGTTCTCGATCGTGGTGCTCGGCGGCCTCGGCAGCGTCTCGGGCGCGCTGATCGCGGCCTATGTGGTCGGCTATCTCGAGACCATCACGGCCTATATGATCTCGCCGGCCTATCGCACCATTCCAGCGCTGCTGCTGCTGGTCATCGTCATGTATGTCCGCCCGCGCGGATTGCTGGGGCGGCGCTAGATGACGATATCCCCCACGATCCGCGTCCTGCTGGTTTCTCTCGTGGTCGTGGTGGTGGCCGCGTTCCTGCCGCTCGGCGTCTCCGGCTATATTCTGGGCCTGCTCACCATCGCCTTCTATTTCGGCGTGTTCTCGATGGCGTGGGACCTGCTGTTCGGTTTCGCCGGCGAGGTCAATTTCGGGCCGACCTTCCTGATCGGCACCGGCGCCTACACGGCCGGCATCCTCGACAATCTCTACGGGCCGCCGATCTGGGTCTGCGTGATCGCAGGCACGCTCGCTGCCGTCCTGGCCGGGCTTATTCTCGCGCTGCCCGCCTTGCGGCTGCGCGGCCCCTATTTCGGGCTCACCACGCTGGTTGCCGTGTTGATGCTGCAGAACTTCGTCGTGGTCGACGCCAGCCTGACCGGCGGCGAGATCGGCCTGACCGTTCCCGATGTGCTCAGCATCAGCGACGCCGTGAACTACGAGATCGCGCTATGGTTCATGGCGGTCAGCGGCGCGATCCTGTTTGCGCTGGCGCGTTCGCCGGTCGGCCTCATCCTGCAAGCCAGCGGCCAGGACGCCGTGCAGGCGGGCGCGCTCGGCTTCAACGTGACCAAGCACAAGCTGTTCGCCTTCATCGTCAGCGCCTTCTTCTCCGGCCTCGCCGGTGCGCTCCTGGTGTTCTACTTCGGCTCCGCCTCGATCGGCACGCTGATCGACGTCACCGTCGGCGTTCAGGTCATCGTCGCAGCCGTGCTCGGAGGCCGCCGCACCATCCTCGGCGCTGCGCTCGGCGCCGTCTTCCTGATCGCGATGAGCGAACTGCTGCGTCCGCTCGGCGATCTCTCCAACTTCACCGTATTTGCGCTCGCGCTGATCGTCGTGCTGATCTTTCCCAGCGGCTTTTTCGGCCTGCTCACGCGCAACAGAGAGAGTGCCTGAGCATGAGCGCCAACGTGTCTCTCGAGGTCAAGGGACTGACCAAGCGCTTCGGTGGCCTCGTCGCGGTCAAGGAGATGTCGCTGACCGTCCGCGCCGGCGAAATCCTCGGCCTGATCGGTCCGAACGGATCGGGCAAATCGACCGTCATGAAGCTCATCATGGGCATCGAGCGGCCGGATGCGGGCTCGGTCCGCATCGCGGGTCAGGAAGTCGCGGGCCTGCCGTCCTACAAGATCGCGCGCATGGGCGTCGGCATGGTGTTCCAGCATTCGCGCCCGCTGCATCGGCAGACCGTGCTCGAGAACATCAAGCTAGCGCTGTTGCCGGACAAGCTGACGCGCCTGCTCGCCGATCCCCAGACCGATCAACGCGCCCGCGCCATCGCCGAGCGCGTTGGGCTCACTGCGGTGCTCGACCGCCGGCCGGCGACCCTGCCGTTCGCCGATCTTCGCAAGATCGAGATAGCCAAGGCGATCGCCAGGGACCCCGAGGTGCTGCTGATCGACGAGCCATTTGCCGGGCTCACGCAAAAAGAAACGGCCGCGTTCTCGCAGCTGATCGTCGAGCTGCGCGACGACGGACACGCGATCCTGCTGGTCGATCATAACGTCAAGAGCGTGGCGCGGCTGGTCGACCGGGTGCTCGCGATGTATGTCGGCGAGCGCATCGCGGAAGGCTCGGCGGAAGCCGTCATGAGCAACGAGACCGTGCGCCGCGTCTATCTCGGCGCCGGCAGCATCGAGACCGCGGCGCGGCCGGAGTCGTCTTTCGGCGACAAGACGCCATTCCTCGAAGTCCAGAACATCAACGTCCATTATGGCAAGGCGCAGGCGCTGGAGGATGTCTCCATCCACGTCCATACCGGCGAGTTCGTCTCGGTCGTGGGGCTGAACGGCGCGGGCAAGACGACGCTGTTCAACGCGATTTCGGGCCTCGTGCCTTATTCGGGCGAAATCCGCCAGACCGGCCACTCGCTACGCAGCCTGTCGGCGGCGCGTGTCGCTCGCAACGGCATCGTGCAGGCGCCGGAGGGGCGCGAACTCTTCGTTGACATGAGCGTGCGGGAAAATCTCGATCTCGGCGGCCATCATCTGACGCCGGACGAGCGCGCGACGCAGATCGCCTGGCTCTATGAGCTGTTTCCGATCCTGCGCGCCCGCGAGAGCCAGGCCGCGGGCACGCTGTCCGGCGGCGAGCAGCAGATGCTGACGATTGCGCGTGCGTTGATGATGAAGCCGAAGCTTCTGATCCTGGATGAGCCCACGCTGGGGCTTGCGCCGATCATCCTCGAGCAGATCTCCCACATCCTGGAAAAGCTGCGTCAGACCACGTCGATCAGCGTGCTGCTCGGCGAGCAGAACGTGACGTTTGCGCTGCCGCATGCCGACCGCGTCTATGTGCTCGAGCACGCCCATATCGTCTGGGAGGGATCGCCCAACCGCTTCGCCGCGGAAGCCGGCAGCGGCTACCTGTGACGGTTATGGCAGATTAACCCGTTACCGCCTGCCGCCTCACGAGATCGTCATCCGCCCACCCGGCGTCACCGGAAATCCCGGGAATAAACCCGCGCCCTCCCCAATCACCTCCCCCGAAAGCCCAATCAAGGGCCCACGGAGAGAGCGCGATGAGCCATCACGATCACCATGACGACGAACCCGGCGTCAGCCGCCGCAAGGTGCTGGAATGCATGACATGGGCCGGCACCGGCGTGCTCTGGACCATCACGGGCGGCGTGCCGCGCTCGCTCGGCCTGGTCGATGCGGCAAATGCCGCCGAGCCTGCGGGCCTGACCTTCCTGCAGATCTCGGACAGCCATGTCGGCTTCGACAAGCCGGCCAACCCGAATGCCGCCGGCACGCTGGAAGAGGCGATCGGCAAGATCAATGCGATGCCGAAGAAGCCGTCCTTCATGATCCACACCGGCGACATCACCCATCTGTCGAAGGCGACGGAATTCGACAACGCCGAGAAGATCATCTCGCAGGCCAAGCTCGACGTGCACTATGTGCCGGGCGAGCACGATTTCCTCGACGAGGAGATCAAGTTCTACAAGGACCGCTACGGCAAGGGCACCAAAGGTCCCGGCTATTATTCTTTCGACGCCGGCGGCGCGCACTTCGTCGGTCTCGTCAATGTGGTCGACCTCAAGGCCGGCGGACTCGGCAATCTCGGCGCCGAGCAGCTCGAATGGCTCGAGAATGACCTGAAAGGCCGCTCCAAATCGACGCCCGTGGTGGTGTTCGCCCACATTCCGTTGTGGACCGTGTATCCGGAATGGGGCTGGGGCACCGAGGACGGCGCCCGCGCGCTGGACTATCTCAAGGGTTTCGGCTCGGTCACCGTGCTCAACGGCCACATCCATCAGGTGATGCAGAAGGTCGAGGGCAACGTCACCTTCCACACCGCGCGCTCCACCGCCTTCCCGCAGCCCGCGCCCGGCACGGCACCCTCGCCCGGACCGATGAAGGTCGAGGACGCCAAGCTGCGCAGCCTGCTCGGCATCGCCAGCGTCAACTTCAAGCAGGGCGACCAGCGCCTCGCGATCATCGACACGCCGCTGGCGGGCTGAGAACAAGGAAGTCGAAAATGACGTACGCTGCTTTGCGCAGCCTCGGCCTCGCCGTGGCTGCAGCCACCCTCCTCTCCCTCGGCGCTGCGCCTGCGCAGGCCGAGGAGTTCAAGGTGACCATCGACAATTTCACCTTCACGCCGGCTGAGGTGAAGGCAAAGGTCGGCGATACCGTGACCTGGACCAATCACGACGACATCCCGCACACCGTGGTGTCGGCCGGAAAATACAGGTCGAAGGCCATGGACACCGACGGCACCTTCTCGTTCACCTTCACCAGCGCGGGTGACTACAAGTACTTTTGTTCGCTGCACCCGCACATGACCGGGATGATCAAGGTTGAGTAACGCTCAAATCCAAGGCATCACAGCGGTCACGGTGATGCCCGGCCGGTTTCCTCCCGCCGGCCGGGCTCACGCGTTGTCCGCCAAAACGGGGCAAGAGGCGAAGCCGGTGAGCACCTCCGACGAAGACCCTGACAAGGCGCGGCGCTTTCGCGAGGCCGCGCTGCCGCATCTCGACGACGTCTATACGCTGGCGCGCTATCTGCTGCGCAGTCCCACCGACGCCGAGGATGCGGTGCAGGAGTGTTACCTGCGCGCGCTGAAACATTTCCATACCTATCGCGGACCCGCGATGAAGCCCTGGCTGTTTGCGATCCTGCGCAATGTCTGCCGCGCCGAATACGCGCGCCGCGCGTCCGCCCCGAGCACCACGCTCGACGATACGCCCGAGACCGAGCAGCCGCCGATGTGGCATGAGGAGCAGCAGACGCCGGAGGCCGCTGTGCTGAAAGACCGCGATGCGATCACGGTGCGCAAGCTGGTCGATGCGCTCGCCGAGCCGTTCAAGGAGACGTTCGTGCTGCGTGAAATCAACAATCTGTCTTACCGCGAGATTGCCGAGGCCGTCGGGGCACCCGTCGGCACCGTGATGTCACGGCTCGCACGCGCCCGCGCCATGCTGCGATCGGCATGGCTGGCGGAACAGGAGTAGACAATGACTTGCGACGAAGCAGAGGTCCTGCTCAACGCGCTGATCGATGGCGAGCTCGACGCCGGGCATGCGCGCGAGGTCGAGCAGCATGTTGCGGGATGCAAGCGCTGCACCGCGACGCTGGCCGCGTATCGGCAGATGAACCAGGCGGTCGCATCCGCGGATCTGCGTTACACCGCGCCCGCATCGTTGCGCGCCCGCATCGAGGCCTCGCTGCCGAAGGCATTGCCGTCGAACGTGACGCCGATGCCGACGCGGCGTGGCCTGCTGCGCGGTTTTGCGATGGGCTCGGCGGTGTCGGCTATCGCAGCCACCGGCCTTTTTGCCGTCGTGCTGCGCAGCGATGACCAGGAGCGCATCGAGGGCGAGATCGTGTCGGCGCATCTGCGCTCGCTGCAGGCCGGACACCTCACCGACGTGATCTCGACCGATCAGCATACGGTCAAGCCGTGGTTTGCCGGCAAGCTCGACGTGTCGCCGCCGGTGATCGACCTCACCGCGCAGGGCTTCACCCTGATCGGCGGGCGGCTCGACTATGTCGACGCGCGCCCCATCGGGGCCGTCGTCTACAAGCGGCGCGCGCATATCATCAACCTGTTCGTGGCGCAGACGTCGAACATGCAGCACAGGTCTGCGAAGGCCGAGACCATCCAGGGCTACAACATCCGCAGCTGGAGCGACCGCGGCCTGAACTACTGGGCGATCAGCGATCTCGGCGCCGACGAACTCGCCGAATTCGGCGAGAAGTTCGAGGTGGCGGCGGCGAATAACCGGGAGG
>CAVTVG010000017.1:0-587783 GCA_963738155.1 uncultured Alphaproteobacteria bacterium | reverse complement strand
CGTGCTTGGTGCGGGTGAAGATCAGCGCGCGATCGACGGTCTCCTGCTTCAGGAGCTGCGCCAGCAGCGCGGGCTTTGCCGCGTGATCGACCTGGATGATGCGCTGGGTGATGCGCTCGACCGTCGTGGCGGCCGGCGTCACCGCGACCCGGGCGGGATCGCGCAGCATCGCTTCCGCGAGCTCCGCGATATCCTTGGGCATGGTGGCCGAGAAGAACAGCGTTTGCCGCTTGACCGGGGTTTTGGCGACGATCTTCCGGATGTCGTTGATAAAGCCCATGTCGAGCATGCGGTCAGCCTCGTCGAGCACGAGGTATTCGACCTGGCCGAGCTTGAGTCCGTTGCTCTGCACGAGGTCGAGCAGGCGGCCGGGGGTGGCCACCAGCACTTCGACGCCGCCCATCAGGCTGCGGACCTGACGGCCCATCGGCACGCCGCCGATGGCGAGCGTCGAGGAGAGCCGCATGTGACGGCCATAGGCGTTGAAGCTGTCGAGGATCTGGCCCGCCAATTCGCGGGTCGGTGCGAGCACCAGCACACGGCAGCTCTTCGGCTGCACCTTGATGCGGTTCTGCAGCAGCCGATGCAGGATTGGCAGCGCAAAGGCCGCGGTCTTGCCGGTGCCGGTCTGGGCGATACCGACCACGTCGCGTCCTGTGAGTGCGATCGGGACGGTCTGGGCCTGGATGGGGGTGGGAGTGACGTAGTTTTCTTCATGAAGCGCTCGCGCGATCACGTCGGCGAGGCCGAAATCCTGGAAGGAGGTCAAAAAGGGGGTGTCTTTCATAAAGCAGATGGCGTCCCGGCAATTGGATGCCAGGCGCGGGGTGTCTATCAGGAGCACCCGCGTGTTTGGGGAGCCGGTTTGTTAGCTGAAAAGGGCAAGCCAAAAGCCACTTCAAAGAGGGCCTGAGAACACGCGGCTTGCGATGACCTGACGATTCGCGAGGTCTTGGCCACCATATGGCCCATGAAGGCGGCGCTTTCAAGGTAAATTGCGCTGCCAGGGCAATTGTTTGCCGCTGACCTTAAGGAAGGCTTCCTTGATGGCACCCCGAAGTTGCGCCGCCGATAGATGAGTGCCGGAAATTTAGCCAGTCTGTCACATTTGCACAAAAAATAAACAGTTTGCCGCTTAGGCATACATTTCCAGCGCCCAAACATTAGGCAGATGACTCCCTGCCAAGCAGTAATTTCGTCAATGGAGTCATCGGGTTACCGCACTCCAGCGCCGTGGCACGGTTCTTGCGATTCCGTTAACGCGGGCGGCCGTGGGGCCGTCGCAGCGTAATTCACGCCTGCGTCAGGGAGACGACATTTCATGCTTACTCAACTCACTCACGACATTGCGACGATGAGCCGCCGTCGCTGGCTCGCGGCCACCGCCGGCCTCGTGCTCGGCCTCGCCGCATTCGCGCCCGCGAAAGCGGCCGACGACACCATCAAGGTCGGCGTCCTCCACTCGCTCTCGGGCACGATGGCGATCAGCGAAACCACGCTGAAGGACACCATCCTGTTTTTGATCGACGAGCAGAACAAGAAGGGCGGCGTGCTCGGCAAGAAGCTTGAGGCCGTCGTGGTCGACCCCGCCTCGAACTGGCCGCTGTTCGCCGAGAAGGCGCGCGAGCTGATCACCAAGGACAAGGTCGCCGTCGTGTTCGGCTGCTGGACCTCGGTGTCGCGCAAGTCCGTGCTGCCGGTGTTCAAGGAGCTGAACAGCATCCTGTTCTATCCGGTGCAGTATGAGGGCGAGGAGTCCGAGCGCAACGTGTTCTACACCGGCGCGGCGCCGAACCAGCAGGCGATCCCCGCCGTCGACTATCTGATGAAGGAAGAGAAGGTGAAGCGCTGGGTGCTGGCCGGCACCGACTACGTCTATCCGCGCACCACCAACAAGATCCTGGAAGCCTACCTGAAATCGAAGGGCGTCGCCCAGGACGACATCATGATCAACTACACGCCGTTCGGTCATTCCGACTGGCAGACGATCGTGGCCGACATCAAGAAGTTCGGCTCGGCCGGCAAGAAGACGGCGGTGGTCTCGACCATCAACGGCGACGCCAACGTTCCCTTCTACAAGGAACTCGGCAACCAGGGCATCAAGGCGACCGACATTCCGGTGGTCGCGTTCTCGGTGGGTGAGGAAGAGCTCGCCGGCATCGACACCAAGCCGCTGGTCGGCCATCTCGCCGCCTGGAACTACTTCGAGTCGATCAAGACGCCGGCCAACGAGAAGTTCATCAAGGAGTGGCAGGCCTACACCAAGAACCCGAAGCGCACCACCAACGACCCGATGGAAGCCCACGTGATCGGCTTCAACATGTGGGTCAAGGCGGTCGAGAAGGTGAAGTCGACGGACGCCGACAAGGTGATCGACGCGCTTCCGGGCACCGAAGCGCCGAACTTGACCGGTGGCATCTCCAAGATGCTGCCCAACCACCACATCACCAAGCCGGTCTTCATCGGCGAGATCAAGGGCGATGGCCAGTTCAACGTGGTCTACAAGACCAAGGATCTGGTGCCCGGCGACGCCTGGTCGAAGGAGCTGGAAGGCTCCAGGGACCTGATCGGCGACTGGGTCGGCAAGAAGTGCGGCAACTACAACGTCAAGACCAACAAGTGCGGTGGTCAGGGCTCCTGACAACACACGCCAGAGTTCGGAAGAGGCGGCATCACCGCCGCCTCTTCCATCACTGCTCCTGCCGGGGTTATCACGTGCTCGCCACCATGCATGATCGTTTGCGCGCGCTTGCGCTCGCATTTTTCCTGATCGTCTTTGCAGTGCCGGCGTTGGCCGGTCCGTTCGAGGATGCGGTCGGCAAGTTTGCGACCGACGACTTCTCCGACACCGAGGAAGCGATCGGGGCGGTTGCCTTGTCCGGCAATCCGCTGGCTTTTCCCATCATCAGCGCGCTGCAGGATGGGCGGCTGATGTTCGATGCCGAGAGCAAGAAGGTTTATATCAAGCAGCCCGATGGCAAGGCGACCGACGCCGCCACTGGCGCAGCGGTCGACGCCATTCCAGACAGCGCCAGCGCCGTAAGTCTCAACAACCGCCTGCGCCGCACCGTCGATGCCGCGGTCGGCGGTCTGACGCTGCTTTCGCCGGATCCAGCCAAGCGCATCTCCGCGGCGCAGTCGGTGTTCAAGACGCACGACGAGACGATGCTTCCCATCGTCGACGGTGCGATTGCAAAGGAAACCAACAAGGCCGCCAAGAGCGCCTTTGCCGAGGCCCGCGCCGCGATCCTGCTGTACAAGCAGGACGCGACCGATGCCGAAAAGCTGGAAGCCATCGCCGCCGTGAAGGCGCGAGGCGATCAGGAGGCAATGGCGCTTCTGACCGGGCTCGGACCTGACCAGTCTCCCGCAATCGCGTCTGCCGCGGCGAACGCAACGAAAGCCATTCAGCGCACGCTGGCCCTGTGGTCCACGGTGCAAAATGCTTGGTACGGGCTGTCGCTGGGCTCGGTGCTGCTGTTGGCGGCGATCGGGCTTGCCATCACCTTCGGCGTGATGGGCGTCATCAACATGGCCCATGGCGAGATGGTGATGCTCGGCGCCTACACCACCTTCGTGGTGCAGGAGGTGATTCGCACCCGCTATCCCCAGCTGTTCGACTATTCGCTGTTCATCGCAGTGCCGCTCGCCTTCCTGGTGGCCGGCGCGGTCGGCGTCCTGATCGAACGCTCGATCATCCGCTTCCTCTATGGCCGCCCGCTGGAGACCCTGCTCGCGACCTGGGGCCTCTCTCTGGTGCTGCAGCAGGCGGTGCGCACCGCCTTCGGCCCGAACAACCGCGAGGTCGGCAATCCATCCTGGATGAGCGGCGCATTCGACCTCGGCCAGATCACCATCACCTATAACCGGCTGTGGATTCTCGTGTTCACGCTCGCGGTGTTCGCGATCCTGCTCGCCATGCTGCGCTTCACCGCGCTTGGGCTCGAGATGCGCGCGGTGACCCAGAACCGCCGCATGGCGGCCTCGATGGGAATTGCGACCTCGCGTGTCGATGCGCTGACCTTCGGGCTCGGCTCGGGCATTGCCGGCATCGCCGGCGTGGCCCTGTCACAGATCGACAATGTCAGCCCCAATCTCGGGCAGAGCTACATCATCGACAGTTTCATGGTCGTGGTGTTCGGCGGCGTCGGCAATCTCTGGGGTACGCTGGTCGGCGCCTTCACGCTCGGCATCGCCAACAAGTTCCTGGAGCCGGTGGCCGGCGCCGTGCTCGGCAAGATCGCCATCCTGGTGCTGATCATCCTGTTCATCCAGAAGCGCCCGCGCGGCATGTTCGCGCTGAAGGGGCGGGCGGTGGAAGCATGATGCAGCACGTGCTCACGCGCTCGCTCGATCGTGCCGCCACCATCTTCATTCTCGTGGTCGCCGGATGCGGGATCCTGATCCCGCTGTCGAACCTGCTGCTGCCGGCGGGCTCGGTCTTCCAGGTCCCGACCTATCTGGTGGCATTGTGGGGCAAATATGTCTGCTACGCTGTCCTGGCGCTGTCGATCGACCTGATCTGGGGCTATTGCGGCATCCTCTCGCTCGGCCATGGCGCCTTCTTCGCGCTCGGCGGCTACGCCATGGGCATGTATCTGATGCGCCAGATCGGCAGCCGCGGCGTCTATGGCAATCCGATCCTTCCCGACTTCATGGTGTTCCTGAACTATCCGCGGCTGCCTTGGTATTGGAACGGGTTCGACATGTTCTGGTTCGCGGCGATCATGGTGGTGCTGGTGCCGGGACTGCTTGCCTTCTGTTTCGGCTGGTTTGCCTTCCGCTCGCGCGTCACCGGCGTCTATCTGTCGATCATCACGCAGGCGATGACCTATGCGTTGCTGCTCGGCTTCTTCCGCAACGATTTCGGTTTCGGCGGCAACAATGGCTTGACCGATTTCAAGGACATCCTTGGCTTTAACGTCCAAGTCGAGGGCACCCGTTGTGCCCTGTTCGCGCTGAGTTGTCTCGCGCTGATCGTCGCCTTCCTGATCTGCCGCAGCGTCGTGACCTCCAAGCTCGGCAAGGTGCTGATCGCGATCCGCGATGCGGAATCGCGTACGCGCTTCATCGGTTATCGCGTCGAATCCTACAAGCTGTTCGTGTTCACCCTGTCCGCCTGCATGGCAGGCGTCGCCGGCGCGCTCTATGTGCCGCAGGTCGGCATCATCAACCCATCCGAGTTCGCGCCTGGCAACTCGATCGAGGCCGTGATCTGGGTCGCGGTCGGGGGCCGCGGCACCTTGGTCGGCGCCGCACTCGGCGCCGTCGTCGTCAATTATGCCAAGACTGTCTTTACCTCCGGTCCGCTCGCGCCGTACTGGTTGTTCATGCTGGGTGCGCTGTTCATCCTGGTGACGCTGCTCTTGCCCAAGGGCATCGTCGGCACCTTCAACAGCTTCTGGGAGCCGTTCAAGGCGAAGCGGCTGGCGGCCAACGCCTCAAGCGCGGCGCGCGAGGACGGCGTCACCGAACCGAACATGGCGGAGTGAGCGCATGAACGTCATGGACACCCGCGCGACCTCGGCACTGCTCTATCTCGACGGCGTGCACGTCTCCTTCGACGGCTTCCATGCCATCAACAATCTTTCGCTGACACTCGCGCCCGGCGAAATGCGCGCCATCATCGGCCCCAACGGCGCCGGCAAGACCACGATGATGGACATCATCACCGGCAAGACCAAACCCGACGAGGGCACGGTGCTGTTCGACGGCGTCACCGACCTGACACGGCTCGACGAGACCCGCATCGCCGAGCTCGGCATCGGCCGCAAATTCCAGAAGCCGACGGTGTTCGAGAGCCAGACGGTGGAGGACAATCTCCTGCTGGCGCTCAATGTCGATCACTCCGTCCGCGGCACGCTGTTCTGGCGCGAAAGCAAGCCGGAGACGGAGCGGATCGAAAAGGTGCTGGAGACCATCCGGTTGACCGATGCGCGCAACCGGCTCGCCGGCAGCCTCTCGCACGGTCAGAAGCAATGGCTCGAGATCGGCATGTTGCTGGCGCAGGACCCGAAGCTCTTGCTGGTCGACGAGCCCGTCGCCGGCATGACCGACGTCGAGACGCATCAGACCGCGGAGCTGTTGAAGGAGATCAACAAGGACCACACCGTGATGGTGGTCGAGCACGACATGACCTTCGTCCGCGAGCTCGGCGTCAAGGTCACCTGCCTGCACGAAGGCACGGTGCTGGCGGAAGGCACCATCGACCAGGTCTCGTCGAACGAGCGGGTCATTGAGGTTTATCTCGGACGTTAGACCGGCAGACGCGAATGGCGAGTAGCGAATAGGCAGAGGCAGAAACCATGAACGTAATTTCTACTATTCGCTATTCGCTATTCGCCACTCGCAACATCGCGACCGGAGGTCGCTGATGCTCGAAGTCAAAGACATAAATCTGTTCTACGGCGCGGCGCAGGCGCTGCGCGGCGTCTCGCTCGAGGCGGCGCCCGGCAAGGTGACGTGCGTGCTCGGCCGCAACGGCGTCGGCAAGACCTCGCTGCTGCGTTCGCTGGTTGGGCAATATCCGATTGCGTCGGGTTCGATCGTGTTCGACGGCGCCGACATCACCGGCCTGAAGCCGTATGAGCGCGCACGAAAGGGGATTGGGTTCGTGCCGCAGGGCCGCGAGATCTTTCCACTGCTCACGGTGGAAGAGAATTTGAAGACCGGTTTCGGTCCGCTGAAGCGTGACGACCGCTATATTCCCGACGACGTGTTCTCGCTGTTCCCGATCCTGCAGACCATGCTGGGACGGCGCGGCGGCGACCTCTCCGGCGGCCAGCAGCAGCAGCTCGCGATCGGCCGTGCCCTGGTGATGCGGCCGAAACTGCTGCTGCTCGACGAGCCGACCGAGGGCATCCAGCCCTCGATCATCAAGGACATCGGACGGGCGATCTCCTATCTCCGCAGCCTCGGCAACATCGCCATCGTGCTGGTCGAGCAATATCTCGACTTTGCCTGCGAGCTCGGCGACAATTTCGCGGTCATGGATCGCGGTGCGGTGAAATTTGCCTGCGACCGTGCGAGCCTCGATCCGGCCGAGATCAGCCGGCAGATGGCGCTCTAGATCAACGGCGCAACCGGCAGAAGTTGCGCTTCCGAGGGGTGGGATGCGGCGAGAGGCTTTAAGCGCATCTGTGTTTGCGGCCAACCGCGCCCGCGGCGCGGTTGCCTTCGATGTGCAGTCGGTCGACGGCGTCACGCGGCGCGGCGCCGTGCATGAATCCGGCTCGCTGCGCGTCCGTTTTCCGTCACCCGAAGGCGAGGGGCTGTCGGCGGTGTTCGTCAACACGGCTGGCGGCGTGGCGGGCGGTGATCGTTTCGATATCGAGATTGCGGCGCATGAAGGCGCGCGGCTCACGCTGACCACGGCGGCGGCGGAGAAAGTCTATCGCACCACCGGTCAGGCCGCCGAGCTCAACATCGCCCTGAAGGTGGACGCAGGTGCGCATCTCGCCTGGCTACCGCAGGAGACCATTCTGTTCGACCGCGCGAAGATGTCGCGACGCATCGATATCGATCTCGCCGAGGGCGCCTCGCTGCTGCTGTGCGAGATCGTCGTATTCGGCCGTTCGGCGATGGGCGAGCGGATGGAGCAGGGCGCTTTCGTCGACCACTGGCGCGTTCGTCGCGGCGGCAGGCTGATCTTCGCCGAAACGGTGCGCCTTGAAGGGGACATCGGCAACAAGCTTGGGCAGGCAGCGATTGCGAAGGGCGGCGTCGCGATCGGCACGGCCCTGATCGTGCCCGGCGATGCGGCGCTGGTCGAGCGCGTCAGGGAAGCCGCCTCGAGCCTCAGTGGCGAGGCCGCCATCTCCGCATGGAATGGATTTGCAATGGCGCGCTTCTGTGCCCAAGATGCCGCGCGCCTGCGCGCCGACATGATGGCGGTGCTGGGCCGCGCCTCGTCCGTGCCGCTGCCGCGGCTCTGGCTCAACTAGGTCGACCACCCTCAGCCGAGTGTTCCCATGAATCTGTCTCCCCGCGAAAAGGACAAGCTTCTGATTTCGATGGCGGCCATGGTGGCGCGGCGCCGGCTCGATCGCGGCGTCAAGCTCAATCACCCCGAGGCGATTGCGATTATCTCCGATTTCATCGTCGAGGGCGCGCGCGATGGCCGCACCGTGGCCGATCTGATGCAGGCCGGTGCGCAGGTCTTGACTCGCGCGCAGGTGATGGACGGCATTCCCGAGATGATCCACGACATCCAGGTCGAGGCCACGTTTCCCGACGGCACCAAGCTCGTCACCGTGCATGAGCCGATCCGATAGGAGCTGCGTATGATCCCCGGCGAACTCTTCATCAAGGACGGCGAGATCGAGCTCAATGCCGGCCGCAAGACTGTAATCTTGACGGTGGCCAATACCGGCGACCGGCCGATCCAGGTCGGCTCGCACTACCATTTCTTCGAGACCAATCCGGCGCTGCGATTCGACCGCAAAAAGGCGCGCGGCATGCGGCTCGATATTGCCGCCGGCACGGCCGTCCGTTTTGAGCCCGGGCAGACCCGCGATGTGCAATTGGTCGCGCTCGCGGGCAAGCGCACCATTTACGGCTTCCGCGGCGATGTGATGGGAAAGCTGTGAGCGATGCTCGCGCCCCTGCGCCTCGTCTCTGAAGCCGCCGAACTCGCCGCGCGCCGTCACAACGGCATGGCGCGCAAGGGCCGCGGCGACGAGCCCTACATCAATCATCTCGCCGAGGTGGCGAACCTGCTGTCGTCAGCGACCGAGGGCGCGGATGCCGAGCTCGTCGCGGCGGGCTGGCTGCATGACACCATCGAGGACACTGAGACCACGCGCGAGGAACTGGCCGAGAGGTTTTCCGAGCGCGTCGCCGCGCTGGTGGTCGAATGCACCGACGATATGTCGCTGCCCAAGGCCCAGCGTCGCCGTCGTCAGGTGGCCGATGCACAGCATAAATCGTCAGGCGCCAAGCTGATCAAGATCGCCGACAAGATCAGCAATATCGGCGCGCGTGTGCATCGCGATCCCAGCCGTGAGGAGCGCGACGATCTCGTCGATTATGCCGACTGGGCCGAGCAGGTCGTCAGAGGTTGCCGTGGCGGCAATGCCTGGCTGGATGCGAAATTCGACCAAACGATTGCGATGGCAAGGAGCACCTTGTGAGCACGAAAATCAGACGTTCCGTCTATGCCGACATGTTCGGGCCGACCACCGGCGACAGGGTGCGGCTGGCCGACACCGATCTCATCATCGAGGTCGAGAAGGACTTCACCACCTATGGCGAAGAGGTGAAGTTCGGCGGCGGCAAGGTCATCCGCGACGGCATGGGCCAGTCGCAGGTGACGAACAAACAGGGGGCGGCGGACACCGTCATCACCAATGCGCTGATCGTCGATCACTGGGGCATCGTCAAGGCCGACGTCGCCATCAAGGAAGGTTATATCAGCGCGATCGGCAAGGCCGGCAATCCCGACATCCAGCCCGGCGTCAACATCGTGATCGGCCCCGGCACCGACGTGATCGCGGGCGAAGGCAAGATCCTCACCGCCGGCGGATTCGACAGCCACATCCATTTCATCTGCCCGCAGCAGATCGAGCACGCGCTGATGTCTGGCGTCACTTCCATGCTCGGTGGCGGCACGGGCCCCTCGCACGGTACTTACGCGACGACCTGCACGCCCGGCCCCTGGCACATGATGCGGATGATGCAGTCGTTCGACGCCTTCCCGGTCAATCTCGGCATCTCCGGCAAGGGCAACGCGTCGCGCCCGGCCGCGCTGGTCGAGATGATCAAGGGCGGCGCCTGTGCGCTGAAGCTGCATGAGGACTGGGGCACCACGCCGGCCGCGATCGACAATTGCCTGTCGGTCGCCGACGACTACGACATCCAGGTGATGATCCACACCGACACGCTGAACGAGTCCGGCTTCGTCGAGGACACGGTCAAGGCCTTCAAGGGCCGCACCATTCATGCCTTCCACACCGAAGGCGCCGGCGGCGGCCATGCGCCGGACATCATCAAGATCGCGGGGCTGAAGAACGTGCTGCCGTCCTCGACCAATCCGACCCGGCCGTTCACGCGCAACACCATCGACGAGCATCTGGACATGCTGATGGTGTGCCATCACCTCGATCCGTCCATCGCCGAGGATCTGGCGTTCGCGGAAAGCCGCATCCGGAAAGAGACGATCGCGGCCGAGGACATCCTGCACGATCTCGGCGCGATTTCGATGCTGTCGTCGGACTCGCAGGCGATGGGCCGGCTCGGCGAGGTCATCATCCGGACATGGCAGACCGCCGACAAGATGAAGAAGCAGCGCGGGTCATTGCCGCAGGACAAGGGCAAGGACAACGACAATTTCCGCGTCAAGCGCTACATCGCCAAATACACCATCAATCCCGCGATCGCGCATGGCGTGGCGAAGCTGATCGGCTCGGTGGAGAAGGGCAAGCTCGCCGATCTCGTGCTGTGGGCGCCGGCCTTCTTCGGCGTCAAGCCGGAATGCGTCATCAAGGGGGGCTCGATCGTCGCTGCCCCCATGGGCGACCCGAACGCGTCGATCCCGACGCCGCAGCCGGTGCATTACCAGCCGATGTTCGCAGCCTTCGGCAAGTCGCTGACCGCGTCCTCGGTGATCTTCACTTCGAAGGCGGCGATGACGGGAGGGCTGGGACGCAAGCTCGGCGTGGCCAAGAAGCTCTACGCGGTGCAGAACACCCGTGGAAAAATCTCCAAGAAGAGCATGGTGCATAACGACGCCACGCCCAAGATCGAGGTCGACCCCGAAACCTATGAGGTGCGCGCCGACGGCGAGCTCCTGACCTGCCCGCCCGCCGAGGTGCTGCCCATGGCGCAGCGCTATTTCATGTTCTAAGGTCGCTTCCGGTTTAGCTAAACAAGAAACGCCGGGAGGATTATCGTGATCTATGTCGTCGCCACCCTGACCGTAAAGCCCGAGACGCGTGCCGAGTTCATCGCGGCGGCTACCGCCTGCATCAAGGAGACGCGGAAAGAGCCCGGCAATATTGCCTACGACCTGCACGAGAGCGTCACGGACCCGAGCAAGATGGTGTTCGTCGAGCAGTGGCAGAACGAGGAGGCGCTGGTGCCGCATCGCGCCGCCGAGCATATGAAGACCTTCGGCCGAGTCGCCGTGAAATGCATGACCGCGCCGCCGAAGATCGAAGTGATCACGCCGGCCAATGTCACGGTGCGCTAACAAGAAAACAGGGAGAGAGCCATGATCTACGTCATTGCCACCACGAAGGTGAAGCCGGGCCAGCGCGATGCCTACATCGCCGGGCACAAGAAATGCATCGCCGAGACGCACAAGGAGAAGGGTTGCATCTCCTATGAAGGCCACACCAGCATCCACGATCCCGACACCTATGTCGTGGTGGAGCGCTGGGAAACCCGCGACGACCTCAATGCGCATGGCAAGGCGCCGCACATGAAGGTCTGGCGTGAATTTGGCGCGCCGCTCAAGGCCTCGCCGACGGTGATTGAAATCATCAGCGACGCCAAGGTGGATACGATCAAGGCATGATCCGCGCGACCGAGGTCAAGGGGCAGCATCGCTGGACGGCAGCGCCGGCCGACACCGTCGTGCTCGATTTCGACGATCGTCACCGGCGGCGTGTGGCGATGATCGGCACGCGCGGACTGGAGTTCCTGCTCGATCTGGAGAACGCCGTCGCCTTGCGCGGCGGCGACGCGCTCGTGCTGGAGGACGGCCGGCTGATCGAGGTGGTGGCGGCGCCCGAGCCGCTGCTCGAGATCAAGGGTTCCGATCCCCATCACCTGATCCGCGTCGCCTGGCATCTCGGCAACCGTCACCTGCCGACCCAGCTCATGCCGAAGGCGCTACGTATCCGCCGCGATCACGTGATCGAGGCGATGGTGAAGGGATTAGGGGCGCGCGTGATCGAGATCGAGGCCCCCTTCGATCCCGAGGGCGGCGCCTATGCCGCGTCAGCGCATGATCATGCGCATGAGCATCACGGTCATGACCATGCGCACGGTCATGACCACGATCATGGTCATGACCACGATCACGGCGATCACCATCATCACGACCACGGTCACGGGCATCACGGTCACTCCCATGCTCATGACCACAAATAGCGTAGGACCGCCGGCTGCCGCGATGACGGAGGCCGAGGCGGCGGCGCTGTACCGGCTGATGACCTGGCTGTCGCCGGCCTTTCCGGTCGGCGCCTTCTCCTACTCCAGCGGCATCGAATGGGCGGTTGAAGCGGGCGACATCACCGATGCCGCCTCGCTGAAAGGCTGGCTCGCCGCGATGCTGACGGACGGCTCCGGCTTTTGCGACGGCGTGTTTCTCGCGCATTCGCATTGCGCGGTGGCAGCCGACGATGACCGCGCGTTGCGTCAAATCGCCGAGCTGGCCGCCGCTTTCGTGCCGTCACGCGAGCGGCAACTCGAGACGACGACGCAGGGCCGCGCCTTCATCGAGATCGCGCGCGCGGCCTGGGATTGCCACGGCCTTTCGCAGGCGATCGCGCAATGCGATGGCGCGATCGTTTACCCCGTTGCCGTCGGCATCGTCAGCGCCGCGCATGCAATTCCGCTGGAGCCCGCGCTGCACGCCTTCCTGCATGGGCTGGTATCAAACTGGATTTCCGCAGGTAGCCGCCTCATTCCGCTCGGGCAGACCGACAGCCAGCGCGTGCTGGCCGCGCTTGAACCCGCCGTGTCGGAGACGGCTAGGCGCGCGATTGCAGCCAAGCTCGACGATCTCGGCAGCGCCACCTTCCGCGCCGATCTCGCCGGCCTGCGCCACGAGACGCAATATACCAGGCTGTTCCGGTCATGAGGCGAATGACTTGCGCATTGATTGCGCTGACGTGGCTCATGAGCGGACCTGCAAGGGCAGAAGGCACGCTCGGGCTCGATGAGGTCATCACCGCGGTTTCAAAATCGCCGAATTTGGTCGCGGAAATCCAGGCCGAGCTTGCGAAGAACAACCTCAAGGCCGACGGCGTCACCTGCATTGCCGCGCGTCACGGCAATCACTGGACTTATCTCGGCGGCGGCCGCGCCGCGCCCTACGAATGCGAAATCGGCAAGCGCACGATTCGTATCGAGGCCGACCGCGTCTATTTCGACGAGCGCGGGCGGTTGCTGGGCGATCTCGACAAAGCCGATCCGAAACGCGCCAAGACGTTTCGTGAGGATAATTTTCGTTGGACCTGGACACCATGAAGGCGAGGACATCACCATGAGCCGCAATTCCCACGGCCCGCTTCGAATCGGCGTCGGCGGTCCCGTCGGATCGGGCAAGACCGCGCTGATGGACCTGCTGTGCAAGGCGATGCGTGAGCGCTACGACATCGCCGCCATCACCAACGACATCTACACCAAATGGGACGCCGAATTCCTGGTGCGCTCGGGCTCGCTGACGCCGGATCGTATCGCCGGCGTCGAGACCGGCGGCTGTCCGCATACCGCGATCCGCGAGGACGCCTCGATGAATCTCGCGGCGGTTGCAGACATGCGCGCCAAGTTCCCCAATCTCGATCTGGTGCTGATCGAATCCGGCGGCGACAATCTCGCCGCGACGTTTTCGCCCGAATTGGCTGATCTCACCATCTACGTCATCGATGTCGCGGCCGGCGACAAGATTCCCTCCAAGGGCGGGCCGGGAATCACCCGCTCGGATCTGCTGGTCATCAACAAGATCGATTTGGCGCCGCATGTCGGCGCCTCCCTGGAGAAGATGGACACCGACGCGAAGCGCATGCGCGGCGAACGCCCGTTTGTCATGACCAATCTGAAGAAGAGCGACGGGCTTGACCGCATCGTCGCCTTCATCGAGGCCAAGGGCGGGCTCAATCCCCAACCTCAGGCCAAACGCGCCTGAGCGGGATGGCTTTGGCCATCCCGCTCCAGGTCTATTGTTTGCGCATGATCTTTGCGGAAAACCGCTTCACACTTTTCCGGATCATGCGGTCACGCGTTAACCTCTGTGGCAGCCGTTCGCGAAGCGTTCGGGCAATGAAGTCGTCTTAGAAGCATTACAAACTTCAGTCCGGAACCAATCGCGTGGTTCGCGATTAGCGTCCTCCGGGTTGGTCCGCGTGATGTTCGCCCGACAGTTCGTTGAGTATTGCAGCCGACCGCAGTTGCGCATCCACCATGGCTCCCTCACTATGCGTCCCGTCGGCTATTCAGTCGCTCATCATTGCTCTTCCGGCGGACTCTCGATGACGTTATTGCGCTTCCGCCAACCTCATATTTCAGAGTAGTCGCGTGCTCCGGCTGGGCTTCACTATTGGATTGATCGCGCTCATCGGCGTGCTGCTCTCCGGGCTCGCGGCCTATCGCGTGCACGAGCAGGAGCTGACGCTCGACGGCATCGCGCTGGCGCGCGCCATCGATGTCCATGCGAGCCTGGTGCAGGACCGGTTGACCGAACGCGAATTGCTGGCGCGCGTCTCCTCCGGGCTGTTCCGCGCGCCTTCGGTGGTCAAGGCCAACATGCTGGAGCCGCTGCGTTCCTCGATTTACGCTTTCAAGACCGACTTCGTGATCGCATCCTGGATTGCGCGGCTGAAGCCGGCCGAGCTCGATGCGGCCCAGAAGGAGTTGCAGGCCGCCGGCTTCCCCAATCCCACCATCCGCAGTTACGAAAACAAGCCGCTGGATATTCGTGCGATTGCCCAGCCGATCGACGTGCTGATGGATCTCGAGCCGCGCAACGACACGACCAAGGCGTTCGCGGGACGCACGCTGGACGGCAATCCGGTCATCGGTCCGATGCTGGCGCGCGCGATGGCCGACAACAAGCCGATCGCCTCCGACCCGTTTCCCTTGCAGGGGTCGAACGGACCGATCGGTCTCGCGCTTGCCGCGCCGGTCACTCCGGAAGGCGCGGCTTCACCGGCCGGTTTCGTGACGTTTTCCTACGAACTGGCGCCGCTGATGCTCACCAACGACGACCTCTCCCTGTTCTCGGTGGTGCTGAAGGATCCGCGCAGGCCCGATGGCGAATTGATCGCCAATGATCGCGGCGTCGTCAGCGCGCGCACGGCTGTCGCCGACAGCCCGGCGCCTTCCGCGACGCGCACCGTCACCTTCGGCAACCGCGACTGGTCGCTGGCCTATTACGCCAAGACCAACGCGGCCAAGCGCGCCGAGCAGACCGCGGCGATCGTCGGTGCGATCGGTCTGGCGCTGACCGGCATCATCTGCGGGCTGTTCGGCTATGTCGTCTACAACAACGTGCGGCTGTCGCGCGAAATCCAGGTGCGCATCGGCTTCGAACGCCGGCTCACCGCGGTGATCGACGAGCTCAACCACCGGGTCAAGAATATCCTCGCGGTGATCCAGTCGATCGTGACGCGCACCTTGCGCCATGGCTCCGACATCGACGTGGCCCGCGAGCTTCTGATCGGACGCATTCACGCGATGGCGAACGTGGTCTCGCTGCTGAGCGAAAGCCAGTGGCAGGGCGTCAAGCTGAGGGGCCTGTTCGAGGCGCGGGCGATACCGCATGCCGACCGCATCGCGGTCAGCGGCCCGGACATTGCGGTTTCGGCGCGCGCCGCGCAAAGCCTGTCGCTCTTGTTCTTCGAGCTGGCCTCGCATTCCGACGAAGGGCTGTCGCTGGTCGGCAAGCATCCGCATATCGTTGCGAAATGGGAGGTCACGGGTGAGGAGCCGAACCGCACTTTCACTTTCCGCTGGGAGGAGTTCAACACCAGCGAGGCGACGCGGCGGACCGACAGCGATTTCGGATTGATCCTGCTCGATCGCGTCGCGCCCGAGGCGCTCGGGGGCACGGCCAAGCGCTATTTCACGGAAGTGTCTTACGTGTATGAGCTGACCGCGCCGATGGAGACCGTAGTCGACATGACCGAGCGCGACCGCACCGGGCAGATCGTCGCGCCGGTGCGCTAACGAGCAACCTCGTCATGGCCGAGCATAGCCGTTCGAAGAACGGCGTCGCTTCCGCTCGCCTATGTCCCGTCCACGACTTTCGTTCCGAGGCTCAGAAAACATCATGCCCGGCACAAGGCCGGGCATGGATGAGCTTTGCAAAGCTTGGACGTGGATCGCTACCCGTTCCCGCCGATCACGGCGCGGACGGTCTCATCGGGGCCGAAATCCTCGGCGCCGTCGACATAAAGCAGCGCGGCGAGCTTGGAGCGCGCGCGATTGACGCGGCTCTTGATGGTGCCGACCGCACAGCCGCAGATCGCCGCCGCGTCCTCGTAGGAGAAGCCGCTAGCGCCGACCAGGATCAGCGCCTCGCGCTGGTCCTGCGGCAGCTTGTCGAGCGCGGTCCGAAATTCCTCGAACTCCAGATGCGCGCCCTGCGACGGCTGCGTCTTCAGCGTCTTGGCATAGTTGCCTTCGGCGTCTTCGACCTCGCGCCGCCGCTTCCGATAGTCGGAGCGGAACAGGTTGCGCAGGATCGTGAACAGCCACGCCGGCAAGTTCGACCCCGGCTGGAACGAGTCGATATTGGCCAGCGCGCGCAGCAGCGTCTCCTGCACCAAATCGTCGGCGCGGTCCGCATTGCCGCTGAGTGAGATCGCGAACGCACGCAGGCTCGGTACTGAGGCCAGGATGTCGTCGCGAAGGGCATCAGTGAGAGGCATTAGTCCCTCCCGTCATTATTGCCACCGCCCGTACTGCCCACTTGGGGTGAGCCGGGGGGCGTATCAAGCTTGCGGATCAACTCCGAAAACCGGTCCGGTACCCCCTGGCGCACAACATCGTCGTACATCGCGCGAAGCTGATGGCCGATCCGCGACTGGATTTCGGCATTCAGGCCGCCCGGCTTGCCTGGCGCGGCGCTTCTGGCTTGCGACTTTACATCTTTCATGACCTGTTCCACGTTTCCCCGAGGTTAAGTCCCTGATGCGTCAAGAATTTTCCAATTCCGAGGGCTTCCGTAAGGAACCTAATGCGGGTAGGACCGAATAGTTCCAGAGTTAAATGGAACTTTTCTTTTGTTCAGGCGTAAACAGGCGACCAGGGGAACCCGGGCCCACCCCTATGCTGCCCGGCCCGAAAATACCAATGGAGTGGGGATGTCCCGATCACAGCTTGTTGCTGAACATTTGCCGCTGTTGCGGCGCTATGCCCGCGCGCTGACGGGTAGCCAGACCTCCGGCGACGCCTATGTCGCGGCCATGCTCGAGGCCCTGCTGCAGGACCCCTCGCTGCTCGAGGAGCAGCATGGAGCGCGGGCGGGCCTTTTCCGGCTGTTCACCCGGATCTGGAATTCGGTCTCTCTCAACGAGAACGCCGACGTCGCGACCTTGCCGATGCCGCCCGAGCGGCGGCTGTCCAACATCACGCCGCTACCGCGGCAGGCGTTCCTGCTGCTGTCGCTGGAAGGCTTTCCGGAGCAGGAGGTGGCCTACATTCTCGGCGTCGACATCGCGGAGACGCGGCGGCTTGCCGATATGGCCGGTCGCGAGATGGCGGCCGAGATCGCGACCGACGTGCTCATCATCGAGGATGAGACCTTCATCGCCATGGACCTCGAGAGCCTGGTGCGCAACCTCGGCCATAACGTCATCGGCGTCGCCCGTACCCATGCGGACGCCGTGGCGCTGGCCAAGAACAAGAAGCCCGGCCTGATCCTCGCCGACATCCAGCTCGCCGACGGCTCGTCGGGGCTCGATGCCGTCAACGAGCTCTTGCGCACGTTCGAGGTGCCCGTCGTGTTCATCACCGCCTATCCGGAGCGCTTCCTGACCGGCGAGCGCCCCGAGCCGGCGTTCCTGATCTCAAAACCGTTCCAGCCGGCCATGGTGTCGGCGGTGGCGAGCCAGGCGCTGTTCTTCCAGCGCAACTCACGCAACCGGGCGGTGAAAGCGGCCTCCTGATTGGGGTCTTGGTAGCGTACGAGTTTCGGTCCGGCGCGCTTCGGCGCGCCGGATTTTTATTGGTTGGTATGGAGCCGCGCCGGCGTGAATTCCGAAAGCTCAGTTCGGCCAGCAGCGCTCGCGCTGCGGCCCGAGATGGAATCCCGGAGGACACGCGCGCTCAAATCCCTGGTTCGGCCAGCAACGTTGTCCTTCGGGCCCTAAATGCCACCCAACCGGACAAGCGCGGGCTACGGCCATCGGATGGCACCAGCCACCGGGTCCGCGCCACCATCCCGGTCCACATCCCTCGGCCGCGCTGGCGCCGCCGGCAAAGCCTGCGACACCCGCGGCCAAAGCCGCGCTCAAAATCAAAGTCTTCATTGTGATTCCTCCAAATCGACTGACCCCTCATGGGGCGGCGCGATGAGAAGGTTGACCGGCTGAACCGCGTCTGAACGCTGGCGGGCGTAAGGGGGCGGGGCATTTCAGAAAAAAGCAGGGCGCGACCGGCATCACCACGGTCGCGCCCTACATCGCCGGTCAATGGGGCAGGGGGGAATAACCGGCTGTCGGAATGACTCCCGACGAAAAAAGTCGTTCCGATCCCGTTAAAATTTTTTCGCACACGGTTATGTGATCGACCCGTCCAAGAACTCTGGTGGCGCGACACACTTAAGTCACCGATCGCCTCTGGGGCGAGGGACCAGGCCATGTCACAGAAAGTAACGGGAATTCTCGCCGCGCTGGCCGTCTCACTGACGTTGGGCGCCGTGCAGTTTGCCTCCGGCCACGACCTGACCGTTGGCCTCGCCACACCCGGCGATCCGGCCGCACCTGCTGTCAACCGCGCCGCCAAGGCCGATCGCGAGGCCGTGCTGCCCGAGGCGACCATCGCCACCCGGACGATCTCGATCCATGTCGACAGGGTGCCGGATACCTCCGTGCTGGTGCGTGTGCCGCTCTCCCATCAGGCGCGCAGCACGCCGCCGGCGCCGCTGTTCCTGCGGGCGAACGAGGGCAAGAATGCAGTCGCCTGCGAGCCCTCCGTCAGCGTTCTGACCGAGATCGCCAAGAGCCTGCAGCCGGGCCGCTGCATCACCTGATCAAACCCAAGATGCTTTGATTATTCTGCGGGCGCCTGATCGCCGGCAGCGCTGTGGCGGCCTGCGAGCAGGCCCAGCGCCAGGCCGCCGACCGCCAGGATCGGGATCAGCCGTTTGACGCCGATCGCGCGCACGATCTGCAGTCCGGCCGCCATCACCATCGGATCTGCCAGCATGCTGTGCGCGGCGGATTTGGCGTGCTCTTTCACCTGCCTCTCGGCCTGGCGCTTGCGCACCATATAGGTGCCGGCGGCGATCAGCGTGACGATGAAGAACAACCCGGCACCGGCCAGACAGGCCTCGATCAACCCATAGCGATTGAGCACGGCGACAAAGGCCGCGGCGCAGAGGAATGAGGTGGTGATGAACAGCGCCACCGCCGCCATCGCCGCGAGCGAGGTCTGCCGCACGCCCGTGCCGATCGACAGTTTGACGTCGTCAATGATGCGCTGGAACATCCGCCCGCCTCGCCCTGTAAAGCGCGTCAACGAAGGCGACCGCCGCCCACCATCGCCGCCATTCGCCCATAAGCGTGGGCTTCCGTTTTGTTCGTCTGTGCATTGTCTTGGAGACCATCGCTGCTCTCCGTCTTTCTCGGGTTACCTGCGCCAAATCTCTAGCGACGCCAGGTGACGCCGATCAGGAAGCCGAGGCCGAGCGCGAGGCCAACGGTGGCGAGAGGTCGCTGCAGGATCGCGTCCTCCAGGGTGTCTCCGACGGTCACGGCCGCATCCTGGGCTGCGCTCAGCATCGCGCTGCCGCGGTCGGACGCATCATCCAGCGCGGAATCCACATGCTCGCGCGCTTCCTTGTATCCGCGGCGTGCCTGCTTCGTCGCGGCGCCGGCAAAGGTGTTGAGCGCGTCGGTAATCTGGTCGGTCAGGGCTGCGATATCGTTTTTCACGGCTGTGACATCCTTCTCAAGGCGTTCATAAGTGGCACTGTCGGTCATGTCTTTCATGGCAGCTTCACTATCGCTCATCGAACGCTCCCATTTCTTCTTGAGTGCAAAACGCGCCGTTGCTGCCGAAGTTCCGTTCCGGAAACCGTTATGCCTGCGGCAATTGCGGCCCTTCCACGGGCCACAGATGCTCTTTCAGGATCAGCGCCACGATCAGAAGCGGCGACGACAGGAAGGCGCCCATCGGGCCCCATAGCCAGGCCCAGAACGCGAGCCCGAGAAAGACCGCGAGCGCATTGAGCGCCAGCCTGCGGCCGATGATGGTCGGCGTGACAAAATGTCCTTCCAGAAACGCAATTCCGACGAAGGCCAGCGGCGCGACCAGCCCTGCGCTCAAGGTCGGCAGCGCGACGATACCGACGCCGACGAGGATGGCGAACATCGCCACGGGACCGATGATCGGAATGAAGTTCAGCGTCGCCGCCAGTGCGCCAAGGCCCGCCGGATTGGGCATATGCGCGATCGCGCAGGCAATGCCTGTCGCAATTCCGACACCGGTGTTGATCAGCGTCACCGTGAGCAGGTAGGTGCCGAGATGGGTCTCGATCTCGTTGAGGATGCGCAGCATTCGCAGCCGCGCATTGCGGTCGGCGAAATTCATGATCAGGGCACGCCGCAAATCGCGCCAGCTCGCGACGAACAGCACCAGGGTTGCGAAGAACAGCAGACCTTCGGTGAAGGTTGGCGACAGAAATTCGACCGCGGGCTGCACGATCGAATCCAGTTTCGGGAACTGGAACGATCCGAGCGCCTCGGGCCCGCCGAGCATGACCTGAAGCTCCTGCCAGAGCGCGAGCGGCCGGTCGAACACGTGCAGTTTGTCCTTTAGCCGCGCGGCGAGCTCGGGGAGGTGCGCGCTCCAGTCCATCAAGGGCGAGGAGATCAGGCCGATCATGAAGATCATGCCGGCAGCCACGGCGGCCACGATCAGGATTGCACCGACTGCACGGGGAATCCGGCGGCGCTCGAGAAAGCTGGCGGCCGGAGACAGCATGGTGCCCACCGTGAACGCCAGCACCACGGGAAGGAAGAAAGCTTTGGCGAAATAGAGGACGGCGACGATGCAAATGACCAGAAGCCCGACCAGCGCGAAGGCCACGACCTCGGCGCGCCGGATGACCGGGGGTTGCTCGTCACGGCTTTCGGGAACCGGTGAGCCGGTGGCATCGCTATGCAGGCGTTCACTCGGCAAGACACGCATCAGTTCTCCCCCCTGCGCAGGGTAAAGCGGTCGCGAAGCCGCGCCCTCGAACCGACTTGATCTACAACCCGTCTCGCCCGGGCGAGTTCCATCGCGGCTTCGTGAAGCGGGGCGCACTTGACAGTGCGTGTGCGGCACGAGCGGACACGGAACCTATCGAGCCTCAGCTGCGTTCTAAACATAACAGCATCACTTCGATGCGCATCAGATGGGGCAGTCCATGACACAGTTTTTCGCGTTATCGCGCCGGTCGCAGCCGCGTGTCAGCAATACGCTTGTGTTCGCGAGCGCCCTTCTGCTCGCTTCCAGCTTCGCTGGCGCGGCTAGTGCGCAATCGCTCGGCTTTGCACCGCAGGATCAGAGCGCCTTCCCGCAAGGCTATGTCAGCGGCGATGCCGCTGTTGAGAGCGAGGACAGCGTCTTGCCGGAACGGCTGCGCCGCCAGGTCGTGAATTTCGACACGCGCGAGGCGCCCGGCACTATCATCATCGATACCAGCAACACCGTACTCTATCTTGTGCAGGGCGGCGGCCGTGCCATGCGCTACGGCGTCGGCGTCGGACGCCAGGGTTTCACCTGGGCCGGCGTCCAGACCATCAGCCGCAAGGCGGAATGGCCGGATTGGTACCCGCCGTCGGAGATGATCGCGCGCCAGCCCTATCTGCCGCGCTTCATCGCCGGCGGCCCCGGCAATCCGCTCGGCGCGCGTGCGATGTATCTCGGCTCCAGCGAATACCGCATCCACGGCACCAACGATCCCACCACCATCGGCAAGTTCGTCTCCTCGGGCTGCATCCGCTTGACCAATGAGGACGTCAGCGACCTGTTCAGCCGGGTCAACGTTGGAACCAAGGTCGTGGTCCTGCCGAAGAATGCGCCGCTGCTGGCGCGCGATCCGGCCGGCCCGCAGCCGCGTCCGGTCGCGACCCGGGTGCCCTCGGGTCGCCAGGCCATGAACATTCCGGCCGCCTCGCGCGTTGAGTGACATCAACGGCTTGAGGAGGCGGCGCATGAGATCGGGCAAGGGCGCAACTGTCGGCGCCGCTCTGGCGATTGTCCTCTGCGGCTTCTCGCTTCCGGCGCAGGCCGGCGATTTCTTCTCCAACTTGTTTGGGGTGTTCGGCGGCCGCCCGCATGGTCCGCCGATGGCGCTGCCGTTCAGCAATGACTCCAATCCGGGCGACGCCCCGCGCGCCCGCGCCAGTTACGGCGGCGGTCCGGCCTGGTGCGTGCGCACCTGCGACGGCCGCCACTTCCCGGCCTCGGGAACCGATCAACAGAGCCGCCAGGCCTCCTGCAACAGTCTCTGCCCGGCCGGCAACACCGACGTGGTGTATGGCAACGATATCGATCACGCCGCGACCGCGTCCGGTAAACCCTACTCGCAATTGCCGAACGCCTTCCGTTATCGCACCGAAGCGGTGGCGGGCTGCACCTGCAACGGCAAGGACCAGGCGGGCCTTGCCCCTGTTGCGGTCGAGAATGATCCAACCCTGCGCAAGGGCGATATCGTCGCCGGCGCCAATGGGCTGGTGATCGCCAATCCCGATGGCGGCAAGCACGCGGAAGTGAATTTCACGCCGCTGCCGGAATCCGTGCGTGCGCGCTTCAAGAACGTGCCCGTGGTGGCAAGGGAATAACGGAAAAAGCGCGTGAGCCGTCTGGCTGATTATGCTCGTTTGCCTTAACGTCGGGTTCCCGACACGGAACCGGAACGCGAGCAACGGCGTTCAAACAGGGTGAAACAAAGGGGGCCTTCAAATGTCGCTACTCATCAGCGCGCTCATCACCTTTCTTGTCGTCATCCTCATTCTCTATTTGATCAACATGCTGCCGATCGACGGCCGCGCCAAGCAGATCTGCCGGATCATCGTCATTATCCTCGGCGTGCTCTCGCTGCTCCGGCTGATTATGTAACCGAGCGTTGCCTCGCGACGACGACGGAGACAAAAAAGCCCCGGCTTGTGGCCGGGGCTTTTGCGTCGTGCTGCTGATTCATTTCAGCGCATTGAACCAGTCGTCCACGTCCTTGCGGACCTGATCCTTGGCGTAGCCGTAGCGCTGTTGCAGCTTGCCTTCAAGCTGCTCGCGGCGGCCCTCGATGACGTTGAGGTCGTCGTCGGTGAGCTTGCCCCATTTCTCCTTGGCCGAGCCTTTGAACTGCTTCCAGTTGCCTTCAAGCCTGTTCCAATCCATTGCGATCTCCTTCGCATTGAAGGACGGGCAACGATTGGACTGAGCGGACGTTCCTGCGGTTCCTGTCAGCCCGCCGCCTTGGCCTCCCGGCGGCGCGCGGTGAGGATGTACTCGGTGTAGCCGTTCGGCTGCTCGCGGCCCTTGAACACGAGATCGCAGGCCGCCTTGAAGGCGACGCCGTCGAAGGCAGGCGCCATCGGCTTGTAGAGCTTGTCGCCGGCGTTCTGCTTGTCGACCACGACGGCCATGCGCTTCAGCGACTCCATCACCTGATCCCTGGTGATGACGCCCTGATGCAGCCAGTTCGCCAGATGCTGGCTAGAGATGCGCAACGTGGCGCGATCCTCCATCAGTCCGACATCATGGATGTCGGGCACCTTGGAGCAACCCACGCCCTGGTCGATCCAGCGCACGACATAGCCGAGGATGCCCTGGCAGTTGTTGTCGATCTCCTGTTTCACATCGTCCGGCGCCCAGTTCGACTGCGACACCGGGATGGTGAGGATGTCGGAGAGTTTCGCACGAGGTCCGCCCTTGGTCAGTTCCTGTTGGCGCGCGAGCACATTGACCTGGTGATAATGCAACGCATGCAGCGTCGCCGCGGTCGGCGAGGGCACCCACGCCGTGGTCGCGCCGGCCTGCGGATGGCCGATCTTCTGTGCCAGCATGTCCGCCATCTTGTCGGGTGCCGCCCACATGCCCTTGCCGATCTGGGCGTGGCCGGGCAGGCCGTCGATCAGGCCCATGTCGACGTTCCAGTCCTCATAGGCCTTGATCCAGGGCTGCGCCTTCATGTCGTTCTTGCGGATCATCGGACCCGCTTCCATCGAGGTATGGATCTCGTCGCCGGTGCGATCGAGGAAGCCGGTGTTGATGAACATGATGCGCTTTGAGGCGCGCTGGATGCAGGCCTTGAGGTTGACCGTGGTGCGGCGCTCCTCGTCCATGATGCCGACCTTGAGCGTGTCTGAAGGCAGCGACAGCATCTGCTCGACTCGGCCGAAGATGTCGCAGGTCAAGGAAACCTCGTCGGGGCCGTGCATCTTGGGCTTGACGATATAGACCGAGCCGGTGCGGCTGTTCTTGACCTTGGAGTTGCCCTTGAGGTCGTGGATCGCAAGAAGCCCCGCGACGGCGGCGTCCAGAATGCCTTCCGGAATTTCCTCACCCTTGTCGTCGAGCACGGCGTCGGTGAACATGTGATGGCCGACATTGCGCATCAGCAGCAGGCTGCGGCCATGCAGCTTGAGCTCGCCACCCGCCGGCGTCTTGTAGACGCGGTCGGCGTTGAGCGCGCGCGTCATGGTCTTGCCGCCCTTGTCGAAATCGGCGGACAGCGTGCCGTTCATCAGGCCGAGCGTGTTGCGATAGATCAACACCTTGTCCTCGGCATCAACGGCGGCGACGCTGTCCTCCATGTCCAGGATGGTGGAGACCGCGGCCTCCATCACGATGTCGGCGACGCCGGCGGCATCGTCCTTGCCGATCGGATGTTTGCGGTCGATCTGGATGTCGACATGCATTCCGTTGTTGACCAGCAGGATTGCGCTCGGCGCCTCAGCGCTGCCCTGATAGCCCGCGAACTGGGCGGCGTTCTTCAAGGAGGTGGCGTTGCCACTCTTGAGTTTCGCGGAAAGCTGGCCGGCGATGACACTGTAGGCGGTGACGTCGGTGTGACTTGCGGTCGCGAGCGGCACGGCGGCGTCGAGGAAGGTCTTGGCTTTCGCGATCACCTTGTCGCCGCGCGCCTTGTTGTAGCCTTTTCCGCTTTCGCTCGGGTCGTGCGGGATCGCGTCGGTGCCGTAAAAGGCGTCATAGAGCGAGCCCCAGCGCGCATTCGCCGCGTTCAGCGCATAGCGCGCATTGGTCAGCGGCACGACCAGCTGCGGGCCGCAGATCCTGCCGATCTCCTCGTCGATGTCAGCGGTTTCCACCTTGTGGGTCGCGGGCTCCGGCTGCAGGTAGCCGATCTCCTTCAGGAAGGCGGTGTAGGCGCCGACGTCGAATTTCTTGCCTTTGTTGGCGCGATGCCAGTCGTCGATCTTGGCCTGCAGGGTGTCGCGCACCTTGAGCAGTTCGCGATTCTTCGGGCCGAGATCCCTGACGATGGCGGCAAGCCCGGCCCAGAACGTATCGGGCGAGATCCCGGTTTTCGGCGCCGCCTCCTTGGCGATGAAGTCATGGAGCAGGGGGGCGATCTTCAATCCGTGGGCTTCGATACGCTTCATAGTGGAGTTTCTCTCGCGAGATACCGCGGCATGCGATATTCAGGGAATAAACGATAAAATGCCCCTCTGAGGGGCATTGTTCCCCGGCCTTTTAGCCACTGGGCGACGGTCTGCAAAGGCCTTTGGATGGGCATAATTATCCACCCGGGGTCACCCGCATTTGGCGGCTACGGCAGATAGGTCTCGGCCGTGAGATCGAACAGCACACCAGACCTCGCAAGCATCCGCTCGATCGTGTCCGTGGCGTCGCTGACCGAGCGCGCGGAGGTGTCGAGCGTGAGCTCACTCTTCAGTGGCGGCTGATAATCGCTGCCAATTCCGGTGAACGAGGCGAGTTGACCCGCGCGCGCCTTGGCGTAATGGCCCTTGGGGTCGCGCTGCTCGCAGACTTCGGCAGGGGTTGCGACATAGACCTCACGGAACAGGCGATCGGCGATGCGGCGCGCCGAAGCGCGATCCTCACATGAGGGCGAAACGGCCGCGACGATGGCGATGTGTCCGTTTTTTGCGAGATGCGTCGCCATCTCGGCGAGCCGGCGGATGTTTTCCGCCCGGTCCTCCACGGTGAATCCGAGATCGCCGTTGAGACCGGCCCGCAGCGTGTCGCCGTCGAGTAGGACCGGCGAGCCGCCGCGGGCAAACAGTCGCCGCTCCAGCGCGCGTGCCAGCGTCGATTTCCCGGCGCCGGGTAGCCCGGTGAGCCAGACCACCGCGCCGCTGTGGCGATAGCGTGCCGAACGCTCGTCCGGCCGCAGCGCGGATTCGACAGGCACGATATCCGTCGCAGCACGTTGTCCGCCGTCGACCGACAGCACCAGTCCACCGCCGGCAATGCGGCCGTTGACCTCGATCACCAGCCGTCCCGTGCGCGGATTGTCGGCATAGGTATCGGCCGCGATCGGCTGCGCCAGCGAGATGTCGATCTCGCCGACATGGTTGCGCGCGATCGCGGTGTTTTCCGCGTTCGAGAGCGCGCCGGGATCGATCGCCTTCTCGATCGCGACCACGCTGGCGCGCGCCTCGCGGGTCCCGAGCCGGATCAGGATCTGGTCGCCCTTCGCCAGCGGCTTCTCATGCAGCCAGAAAATCCGCGCACGCAGACGACGCGCATCGTTCGGGGTTTGGCCGGTATGCGCGATGATGTCACCGCGCTCGATGAACAGCTCGCGGTCGAGCGTGATGCCGACCGAGCGGCCGGCGCCCTGCTTGCCCGCGAGCGGCGTCACCGGCCAGCTCTCCACCGTCTTGATCTTCGCGATCTTGCCGGCCGGCATGATCACGATCTCGTCGCCGTCAGCCAGATGGCCGGACTCGATTCTCCCTGCGACAATGCGGCGGTCATCGAACTTGTAGATCGCCTGCACCGGCAGACGCAGCGCCAGCGCTTCCAGCGGGCGCGCCGGCTCCAGCGCATCCAGCGCCTCGACCACCGTCGGGCCCTCGTACCAGCCGATCCGCGGCGTGTGTTCGGCAACACCGTCGCCATCGCGCGCGGAAATCGGAATGATTGCCGACGGCGTTACGCCGAGGCCGGTCAGATGCGCGGAAATCTCGTCGCTGATTTCGTTGAAACGCGCAGCTGAGAAATCGACACGGTCCATCTTGTTGACGACGACCGCGACCTGCCTGATGCCGAGCAGATGCAGCAGATAGCCGTGGCGGCGGGTCTGATCGCGCACGCCTTCCAGCGCGTCGATGATCAGCACCGCGCCGTCGGCCTGCGAGGCGCCTGTGATCATATTGCGCAGGAATTCGGCGTGGCCGGGCGCGTCGATCAGCACGATGTCGCGCGATCCCGTGCGGAAACGGATCTGCGTGGTGTCGATAGTGATGCCCTGGTCGCGTTCGGTCTGCAGCGCGTCGAGCAGGAACGACCACTCGAACGGCATGCCGCGCCGCGCGCTGACGGCTTTCAGCATCTCCAGCTTGCCCTCGGGCAGGCTGCCGGTCTCGTGCAGGAGACGGCCGACCAGGGTCGACTTGCCGTGATCGACATGACCGACGATGACGATGCGGACCTGCGGCCTGGTCGTGCCGTTCGGCGTGGCGGAAACCGGATGGGTGACGATCATGTTCATCGCGCACCTCTTCAGAGATAGCCGGCAACGCGGAGCCGCTCGAAAGCGTCTTCGGTTTCGTGGTCGAGCGCGCGCCCCGCGCGCTCCGGCACCTTGGTCTGTTCGAGCTCGGCCAGGATTTCGTCGATGTTCTGGGCGTGCGATTCGACCGGGAAGGTGATGTCGGCGTCGCCCAGCGAGCGATAGCGCTTGCCGTCCTTGGCGAGATAAAGCGGAATGATCGGAATGTTCTCGCGCCGCGTATAGGCCCAGATGTCGGCCTCGGTCCAATGCAGGATCGGATGGATGCGCAGATGCGCGCCTGATGGAGGCGAGGCGTTGAACTGGTCCCAGAACTCTGGCGGTTGGTCACGCACGTCCCAGCCACCCTCGAGCCCGCGCGGCGAGAACACGCGTTCCTTGGCGCGCGTCGCTTCCTCGTCGCGGCGGATGCCGGCGATCAGACCGTCAAAGCCGTGTTTGGCCAGCGCCATCTTCAACCCTTCGGTCTTGCGCGCGGCCGAGCGCGCCGCCGGCGGCAGGGTCGGATCGACCGCGTCGATCGGCGGGCAGGGCTCGATGCGCAGATCAAGTCCCCATTCCTCTCCGTAGCGATCGCGGAACGCGTACATCTCGGGAAACTTCTTGCCGGTGTCGACGTGCATCGCCGGGAATGGCACGCGGCCGAAGAAGGCCTTGCGCGCCAGCCAGATCATGACGTTCGAATCCTTGCCGAGCGACCACAGCAGCGCGAGCTTCTTCAGCCGCGCAAACGCCTCGCGCAGGATGTAGATGCTCTGCGCCTCCAGCGCGTCGAGGTGATCCATGCTCGGTGCATCGGAGAGAAGTTGCGGCACGGAAGATGCTTGAAAGAGCGGCGCCTCGCGCAGCCGGTCCTTGGCGGTTTGGGTGGTGAGAACATGCATGGCGTCGACCTTGGCCTTCGGAGGCGAAAATTCCATCTACCATCAGCAAAAGAGAAGAAATAATTTTCTCTTTCTGAGGGTTGCAAGACACTTAGAGAGAAAATAATTTCAGTCAACCCCGAAATGGGAAAGCGAGTTCTGGATGCGCTATCTGCCGGTCTTCCTCGATTTGCAAACTGGTCCGGTCGTTCTGGTCGGCGCCGGCGAGCTTGCGCTGGCGAAGCTGCGCGTTCTCACGGCAGCGGGCGCACGCATCCGCTGGTACGCGACATCAGCGCGTGACGCGCAGGGTCTGGAACCGGCCCAACTCGCGCGCATCGACTTCGCCAAAGGCGATCCGCTCACGGCCGATCTCTCGGGCGTCGTCGCGATCTTCTGCGCCGGCGCCGGCGATGTCGGCGTTGCGATGGCGTTGCGCGCAAAATCGCTCGGTCTGCCCGTCAACGTGATGGACGACATCGCGCACTCCACTTTCATTTTCCCGGCGATCGTCGACCGCGGCGACGTCGTGGTTGCGATCGGCACCGGCGGCGCCTCGCCGGTGGTGGCGCGGCGGCTGCGTGAGAAAATCGAGGCTGTGCTGCCGGCACGGATCGGCGATCTCGCCAAATTCATCGGCCGTTTCCGCAAGAGCATTCACGTTCGCATCCCCGAAACATCGGAGCGCCGCCGTTTCTGGGAGCGCGTCATCGATGGTCCGATCGGCGCGCTGGTGCTGTCCGGTCACAGGGACGACGCCGAGTCCGCGTTGAAGAAAATCGCAGATCCCGCCGCCTATGCCGGCGGTGAAGGTCACGTCACCATTGTTGGCGCCGGTCCCGGCGATCCCGACCTGCTCACCGTGAAGGCGCTGCGCGCATTGCAGGATGCCGACGTCGTTTTCCACGACGAACTGGTCTCATCGGAAATTCTCGACCGCATCCGCCGCGACGCAGCCCGCGTTCCGGTGGGCCGCCGCGCCGGAAAATCCGGCATTGGCCAGGACGCCATCAACAAGCTGCTGATCGAGGCCGCGAGGAGCGGCAAGCGCCTGGTACGGCTCAAGGGCGGCGATGCCTTCGTGTTCGGCCGCGGCGGCGAAGAGGTCGAGGCGCTGCGGAAAGCAAGCGTCGCTTATTCGATCGTGCCGGGAATCACGGCTGCGTTGGGTGCCGGCGCCGAATTCGAGGTGCCGCTGACCTTCCGCGATCAGGCGCGGCGTATCACCTTCGTCACCGCTCACCAGGCCGACGACACCGGCAGTATCGATTGGTCGACGCTGAATGACCCAGAAGCCACGCTCGTGGTCTACATGGGCCTGACCTCTGCGCCATCAGTCCGCGAAGGTTTGCTCGCCGCGGGCCGTTCGCCCGAAACGCCCGCCGGCGTGTTCGCACGCGTCACCCGCAACGACGCCAAAGCCGCCGTCGGCACGCTCGAGCAATTGCCCGCGCTTGTCGAACAGGTCCAGGGCGGGCCCGCGATTCTCATCATTGGCGACGTCGTTGCGCACTCCGCACCCTGGCGCCGCCAAAACGTCTCCACCTTCATCTCACACTTGTTGGAAGCAGCCGAATGACCTCCCCGCTCGAACAGAAGAAAATCAAGATCACGGGCCCCTCGATCGTCACCGCCAACCGCACCTGGGATGGCGCTGTGATCTATCGCACCGCGCAGCAAGGCTGGTCGGCCGAGCTTGACGATGCCGCGATCGTCCGCACCAGCGATGACGCCCGCGCGCTTCTTGCCGAATCCACCGCCGACGATGTCGGCGCAATCGGCGCCTATATCGCCCCGGTCCTCGTCAGCGAGAGCGGCAAGGTCGAGCCGGGTAATCTGCGCGAGCAGATCCGCCGCTCCGGGGTCACTATCGGCCCGCCGGCGCAGGCGTTCGGTCTGCCGGTGCAAGTCTAAAAGGCGTTTTACCATGTACGCGTATGACGAGATCGACCGCACGCTGGTCAACGAGCGCGTCGCCGAATTCCGCGACCAGGTGAAGCGCCGCCTCTCCGGCGAGCTCACCGAAGACGAGTTCAAGATGCTGCGGCTGCAGAACGGCGTCTATCTGCAGCTTCACGCCTACATGTTCCGCGTCGCGATTCCCTACGGCACGCTGTCGTCGGACCAGTTGCGGCGGCTGGCGCATGTCGCGCGCCGCTACGACCGCGGCTACGGCCATTTCACCACACGGCAGAACATCCAGTTCAACTGGATCAAGCTCGCCGAATTGCCCGATGCGCTCGCCGACCTTGCCGACGTCGGCATCCATGCGATGCAGACCTCCGGCAACAACACCCGCAACGTCACCTCGGATCAATGGGCGGGCGTCGCGCCGGGCGAAATCGAGGACCCGCGCATCTGGGCGGAGATCCTGCGGCAATACACCACGCTGCATCCGGAATTTTCCTTCCTGCCGCGCAAGTTCAAGTTCGCGATCACGGCCTCCGCGCACGATCGCTCCGCGATCAAGATCCACGACATCGGGTTGCGGCTGCACAAGAACGCGCAGAGCGAGACCGGCTTCGAGGTGCTGGTCGGCGGCGGCCTCGGCCGCACCCCCTTCATCGGCAAGACCATCAAGCCGTTCGTGCGTGGCCGCGATTTGCTGAGCTATGTCGAAGCGATCATGCGCGTCTACAATCAGTACGGCCGCCGCGACAACATCTACAAGGCGCGCATCAAGATTCTTGTTCACGAGCTTGGCGTCGAGAAGTTCGCCGCCGAGGTCGAGGAAGAGTGGCAGCAGATGCGCGACGGCGCGCTCAAGCTCGACGACGACGTGGTCGAGGACATTCGCGCCCGCTTCTTCTATCCGAAATACGAAAAGCTGCCGCATATACCCGACGAGCTGAAGCAGGCCTCCGCCGATGCCTCGTTCGAGCGCTGGCGCAAGAACTCGGTCGCCACGCACAAGGTGCAGGGCTATTCCATCGTGACGATCTCGCTGAAGCCGGTCGGCGGTCCGCCCGGCGACGCCACGGCCGACCAGATGGATGCGCTGGCCGATCTCGCCGACAAATATTCGTTCGGCGAAATCCGCGTCGGCCATGAGCAGAACCTGGCGCTGCCGCATGTCGCCAAGCACGATCTGCCCGCGCTGTGGAAGGCGCTGGACAAGTTCGGGCTCGCCACGCCGAACGTGAACCTTGTCTCCGACATCATCGCCTGCCCGGGGCTGGATTACTGTTCGCTGGCGAATGCGCGCTCGATCCCGATCGCGCAGGAGTTGACCCGGCGCTTTGCCAACCACGACACCGCCGAACTAATCGGCCGGCTGCACATCAACATCTCCGGCTGCATCAATGCCTGCGGCCATCACCATGTCGGCCATATCGGCATTTTGGGCGTCGAGAAGAACGGCGAGGAGGTCTATCAGATCACCATCGGTGGTCGCGCCGACGAAAAGGCCGAGCTCGGGACGCTGATCGGTCCGGGTGTGAAATACGGCGAGGTCGCCGATGTGATCGAGGACATCGTCGAGGCCTATCTCGCGCTGCGCGCCACGCCTGAGGAGCTCTTTGTCGACACGGTGAAGCGGCTCGGCGTCGAACCGTTCAGGGAGCGCGTCTATGCCACTCGTTAAGGGCGGAAAGATCGTCGATGATCCCTTTGTTCACGTCGTGGACGGCGCGGAGCTGCCGGCCAAGGCTTGCGTGCTGGTATCGGCCGCGCGCTTTCTCGGGGATCCCGAGGCGCTTCTGAAACGCGGCAAGGTCGGCGTGATCTGGCCGAACAGCCGCGACGTCGACGACCTCGTGCCGTATCTCGACCGCGTCGCCGCGGCGGCGCTGGTGTTTCCGACCTTCCGCGACGGCCGCGCCTACAGCCAGGCGCGCCTGTTGCGCGAACGTTACGGCTATCGCGGCGAGCTGCGCGCCACCGGTCAGGTGCTGCGCGACCAGTTCGTGTTCATGCTGCGCGCCGGCTTCGACGCCTTCGAGGTGAAGAAGCAGGCGGACGCCGAGGCTTTTGCCCAGACGGTGCAGCGCTATTCGGTGTTCTACCAGCCAACCGGCGATGGAAAGCTCACCGCCTTGCACCGGCGCATGCAGCTGCGCCATTCCGAGAGTGCCGGCCCGTGAACGCGCTTGTGCCGCATATTTCGTCCGAACGCGACGTCCTGCCGCCGGCCGATACGCTCGACCGCGCGCTGCGCGGTGCCTCGCCGCAGGATGTGATCGCAGCCGCGCTGAAAACTGTCGGCCGCGACAAGCTTGCGCTGGTGTCGTCCTTCGGCACGCAGTCGGCTGCGCTGTTGAAAGTCATGGCCGATGTCGATCCGGCGATCCCTGTGATCTTCCTCGACACGGGATGGCTGTTCGAGGAAACACTGGCCTATCGCGACACGCTGATCGCAAAGCTGGGCTTGCGCGATGTGCGCTCGATCAAGCCGTCTGAAGTGACGCTGTCGCGCGAAGACCCAGACCGCGATCTCTGGTTCAATAATCCCGATGCCTGCTGCAGCATCCGCAAAGTCGAGCCGCTGCGGCGTGCGCTGCATCCTCTCGACGCCTGGATCAACGGCCGCAAGCGTTTCCAGGGCGGCTCGCGCGCCGATATCACGGTGGTCGAGCAGGACGGCGTCCGGTTGAAATTCAACCCCTTCGCCAACGTCTCGCGCGAGCAGATCGAGGCGATCTTTGCGAGCGCCAACCTGCCGCCGCATCCGCTTTCCGCCTCGGGCTACCTCTCGGTCGGCTGCATGCCCTGCACCAGCCGCACCTCGCCGGATGAGGACGAGCGCGCCGGGCGCTGGCGCGGCCGGCCCAAGACCGAATGCGGCATCCACACGATGCCAACGGTGTAATCGGCCCGGTTTTCGCGTTTCCGCGCCGGAAAAATTCACCTTTCAGCCACGGTTGGTATGCAACAACGGCCCCTGATTCTGGGGCTTATAAATGTCTTTGCGCGCGGCGGCCGCGATCCTGATACCTTTATTGCTTGCGGCTTGTGCATCGGAGGCGCCGATCGAGACGCCTGCGATGTATGTCGACATGGCCACGCCGGGTGCGCGGCTCGACCCCATCGCCGCCGCCTCGATGATCTCGCAATATCGCGCCAATAACGGCCTTGGCGCCGTCGCCGTCGATTCCGAGCTGATGCGGCTGGCGGAAGCCCAATCGCAGGTGATGGCCGACAAAAACAAGCTTGACCATGACGTGCGCGCGCCGCTGGCGAAGCGGCTCGCCGGCGCCGGTTACCCGGCAACGGTTGCGGTCGAGAACGTCTCGGCCGGCTATCACACTCTGGCGGAAGCCTTTTCCGGTTGGCGCGACTCGCCGCCGCACAAGGCCAATATGCTGAAAAGCGGTGTCACAAAATTGGGCATAGCCGCCAGCTATGCTCCTAATACAAAATACAAGGTGTTCTGGACCCTGATTTTGGCGTCAAATGAGCACTGACGATTTTTAGGAAACGCCCTGCCGTGGCCTCTGTTGACGCTATCGTGAACTGACGCCACCGCTCGGCCGACATATCCGAACAGCCCATGATGGACGATACGCATCCAGACCATTCTGCGACGCCTGCGCAGGCCCGGCGCGTGCTGGTGCTGCAAGGCGGCGGCGCGCTCGGCTCCTACCAGGCCGGCGCGTTTCAGGCGCTGTGCGCTGCCAGCTTCGAGCCGGAGTGGGTTGCCGGTATCTCGATCGGCGCCATCAATGCCGCGATCATCGCGGGCAACGAGGCCCGCTACCGCGTCAACCGCCTGAAGGAATTCTGGGAGATGGTTTCGGCGCAGGTCGCGTGGAATCCGATGCTGAACGGCGACCGCAACCGCTCACTGTTCAACGAGACCAGCGCCGCGGTCATCGCGACCTTTGGCGTGCCCGGTTTCTTCACCCCGCGGATTCCGCCGGCGCCGTTGTGGCCGCAAGGCACGCCGCAGGCGTTGAGCTATTACGACACCGCACCCCTGAAGAAGACGCTGGAGCGGCTGGTCGACTTCGACCGAATCAACGATCTGAAATGCCGGCTCAGCGTCGGCGCGGTCGGCATCACCTCGGGTAATTTCCGCTATTTCGACAATGTCGAGTTCAAGCGGCAGGGCAAATTGATCGGCCCCGAGCACATCATGGCCTCGGGCGCGCTGCCGCCCGGTTTTCCCGCGGTGCTGATCGACGGCGAATACTACTGGGACGGCGGCATCGCCTCCAACACGCCGCTCGATTACGTGCTGGATACCGAGACCGACCGCGATCTCCTGATCTTCCAGGTCGATCTGTTCAGCGCACGTGGTTTGCTGCCGGAGACGCTGTTGGAAGCGGCCGAGCGCGAAAAGGACATCCGCTATTCCAGCCGCACCCGGATGAACACCGACAAGAACCGGCAGATCCACAACGCCCGCAAGGCGGTGCGCGATCTCATCAGCAAGCTGCCGGAGCATCTGCAGAATGATCCGTCCGTCGAATTCCTGCGCAACGCGGCAAAGGAGAATACGGTCACGGTCGTGCACTTGATTTACAAGAGCAAGAACTACGAGACCAACTCCAAAGATTACGATTTTTCTCACGTCGCGATGGTCGAGCACTGGAATGCCGGCGTGCGCGACGTGCATTTGTCGATGCGTCACAAGGAGTGGCTGGAGCGGCCGCAGTCCGGCGACACCATGGTGACTTACGACCTCACCGGGGACGAAGGCGAGACCCCAAAGGCATGATCCGGAAAACTGTGAAGCGGTTTTCCGGAAAGATCATGTCCAAACAAACAAACAAGGCATGAGCCGGACCCGAAGGCCCACGTTAGCGCAAAGTGCGAAGCGGTTTTCCGAAAAGTTCATGCCCAAACAACAGCTGAAGCAGGAGTGAAGATATGGGTACTTTGACGGGCAGGAATGCGGTGGTGACCGGATCGACCAGCGGCATCGGGCTCGCATACGCGCGCGCCTTCGCGAAAGAGGGCGCCAATGTCGTGATCAACGGTTTCGGCACGCCCGCCGACATCGAAAAGGAGCGCTCGGCGATCGAGACCGACTACAAGGTCAAGGCGGTCTATTCGTCCGCCGACATGACCAAGCCCGCCGAGATCGCCGACATGATCGCGACCGGCGAGAAGAGTTTCGGCTCGGTCGACATCCTCGTCAACAATGCCGGCATCCAGTTCGTGTCGCCGATCGAGGAATTCCCGATCGAGAAATGGGACGCCATCATCGCCATCAATCTGTCGTCGGCCTTCCACGGCATCCGCGCCGCAGTGCCCGGAATGAAGAAGCGCGGCTGGGGCCGCATCATCAACACCGCGTCCGCGCATTCGCTGGTGGCTTCGCCGTTCAAGTCGGCCTATGTCTCGGCCAAGCACGGCATCGCCGGCCTGACCAAGACCGTGGCGCTGGAGGTCGCGCAACACAAGATCACCTGTAACTGCATTTCGCCCGGATATGTCTGGACGCCTTTGGTCGAGCACCAGATCCCCGACACCATGAAAGCGCGCAACATGACCAAGGAGCAGGTCATCAAGGACGTGCTGCTGGCGGCGCAGCCGACCAAGGAGTTCGTGACGTCCGAGCAGGTGGCGGCCTTGGCGCTGTTCCTGTGCGGCGACGACGCGGCGCAGATCACCGGCGCCAACCTCTCGATCGACGGCGGCTGGACCGCGGAGTAAATCAGGTCGTCATGGCCGGGCTTGACCAGCTCAAGGCCGGGCATGACGAGATTATTTGCGGGGGAGGAGCTTAACGCCCCACCGTGCTCGCGGCGGTCGCAACCAGCGTCTGCAGATGCAGCTCCTCGGAGCCGATCTTGCCGGCCACCACGATCAGGACCGCGGCGAGCGCCACGCGCAACACCGTCTCCGGCACGCGCACCGCGCTCCAGCTGCCGATGATGATGCCGGGCAGCGAGCCCAGCAGCAGTACGCCCATCAGGTGCCAGTCGACCGAGCCGAGCGCCCAGTGGCCGGCGCCGGCGACCAAGGTCAGCGGCACCGCATGCACGATGTCGGAGCCGACGATCTTGGCCATCGGCAGGCGCGGGTAGAGCAGCAGCAGCGCAGTGACGCCGACCGCGCCCGCGCCGACCGACGAGATCGAGACGAGCCCGCCGAGCGCGATGCCGACGATCACGGTGGCAATCGTCGTGGTGCGCTCGTCGATGCTCTCCAGCCGGCGGCGATAGCGCTCCATGATCGACTTGCGGAAGATCAGCGCCGTCGCGGTGAGCAACAGCGCGAAGCACAGCACCAGATTGACCAGACTCTTTTGCGAAGCTGCGCTGAGCCCGAGCTGCCAGATCGCAAGCAGGGTCAATGCGGCGGCGGGAATGCTGCCGCAGGCGAGCCGGACCACAGCAGGCCAGTGAATGCTGCGCGACCAGCCGTGCACGATGCTGCCGCCGGTCTTGGTTGCGGCGGCATAAAGCAGATCGGTGCCGACGGCTGTCGAAGGATGAATTCCGAACAGGAGAATCAGCAGCGGGGTCATCAGCGAGCCGCCGCCGACGCCGGTCATCCCGACAAGCAGGCCGACGCCGAATCCCGATGCGACATAAAGCGGATCGATCATGCCCACACAGTTTGCAGTGACATCTGCGGCTATCTAATGGCGCGGCACTTTCCGCTGCAATGCACTCTCGGAAATAAGAATGTTTCATCCGCGCAACAGGGGCTGGTGGAGATTTTACTTCCCCATTGAGCCGGCGGAAGAATCGCCGTTCTGTCGGATTTGGTCAGAAAATAGTCACAACTCATATGCCCGTTTCAAGGCAATGAAAATGGCGGGAGCGTGCGCGGTCGCTGCAGGAGATGCGAACGTTAGAATCGGACCGCGAGCACGTGCAGGCCGAGCCGGCGGCGTACGATCCAGAACAGCAGCAGGGTTTCGAAAGTCAGCGACAGCGAGGTCGCGGCCGCCGCGCCATGACCGCCGAAGCGCGGCACCAGCGCGACACAGAGCACGACATTCATCACAAAAGCCGACGCGTAAGCGAGCGCACAGATGTGCTGGTGGCCGAGCATGTTGAGCAGGCGCTCGACCGGACCGATCGCTGCGCGCACCACGAGCCCGATCGCGGCGACGAACATGATGTCGTAACCGACCACGAATTGCGGTCCAAACAGCCAGAGCAGCGGCTTGCCGAGCGCGAGCAGGACGATCGTCGCCGCCAGCGACGGCCAGAATGTCCAGCCGATCGCATGCGCGACATAGGCCGACAGCCGCGCTTTGTCGCCGAGCGCGTTGTATTCGGCGAAGCGATGCGCCGTCGTTGCCGACATCGCGTAGTGGATGAACGATACCAGCGCCAGCGTCTTCACCACGGCGAAATACACGCCAACCTCTTCGGAGGAGCGGAACTGCTGCAACACCAGCACGTCGGTGTAGGAAAGCAGGAGATAGAAGCTCTCGACCAGCAGGATCGGCAGCGAGATCGCGAGCCAGCCGCGAATGTCGTAAGCCTTGGGGCCGGCCTCGATATGCGAAGCAAGACGGCGGTTCAGCACGATCATCTGCCCGATCATCGCGATCCACACTGCGCCGGCGCTGGCGATCATCGCCGCGGTCGCGCCGAGATTGAAGCCCAGCGCGAACAGGCCGAAGGTGAAGCCGATGATCAGCCCCTGGCGTACGATGAACTGCGGCATCAGTCCGAGCCGCATCCAGTCGTGCGAGCGCGCAATGCCGTCCTGGGTATTGGCGACCACGAAAGGCGGCAAGGTCGCGCAGCCGATGTAGAGCGGCACGACGGCGCCGGCATCGATCCACGGCGACAGCAGCTTGACCAGGCCCGCGAGCGCGAGCGAGACGACGGCGGAAACCGCAAAGGTCATCCAGCGGCTGCCGGAGAGGAAACCGCGCAGCAGCGCGTGCTCGCCGCGCGTGCGATATTCCGGAATGATCTTCTGGGCGGAGGCCGAGATGCCGAAATCCATCATGCTGCCGAGCAGCAGCACCCAGGTCCAGACATAGACGTACACGCCGTAGTCGGAGCCGCCCATCCAGCGCGCCAGTAGGATCTGCGAGAGATAGGCGAGCCCCGCGCTGAGGACGCGGATGATGAAGATGGTGCCGGCGAGCCTGCGCGTCAGCGACGCCTCGTTGCTGCCGCCCCAGAGTTTCGACTTCAGCCGCGTAAGAAGGCCGGCTGGCAGGGCGTGGACGGGTTCGGCGTCGATGGAAGCCACGTGGAATCCGGCAAAGCAGTGCCGCGACGGCGGCGATGCTCCGATCTATCAACCATTCGTTAAGATTTGGTTGGGTGGACGGTGTCGTCCCGGCGAACGCCGGGACCCATTCCAGAGGCTGTCGTATTCAGCCACGGAATTTCAACTGATGGATCACGCGGTACGGGTCCGGGGTCGCGCTTCGCTTGCCCGGGACGACGGAGATTTTCAATCCAGATTGACGTTGAACTCATACGATCGATCGCCGCTAACCAAGGTCAGCTTCAGCGCCGCGCCGTCCGGATTGACGCCCGGCGGCACGCCGTCGAGCTGGAATGAGAAGCGCGTCACCCCGGGCGGGCTGTGCTCCACGACTTTCGGCACCGGCAAGCCCCAGTCCGGCGTCGGCCCCTCGACAAAGAAACTCACATTGCGTGCGTCCGGCGTCACCACGTCGACCAGCACCTCGGATTTGCCCTCGCGCTTGACGTCGCGGATGGTGAGCGGATTGGGATCGCCGACATTGGCGGGTTTTGGAACCGTGTCGAGTGCCGCGAACAGCGCGCTGTCCTCGGTGCTGGCGACGCTCGCGAAAGTGAGCTCTGCATTGGCCTGCACCGGAATGCAGATCTTCTCGCACACCGCATAGTCGATGGCGGCGCGCAGCGTCAACGGCTTGTCGACGCTTTTGGCGACGATGCGCAGCGGCAGCACGATCTGGTCGTGATAGCCGAGCGAGACTCCGCCTGCGCCGTCGTCGAATTTTTGCGGCGCCGGCCACAAAACCGTCACCGCCTCGACATTGTCCGACTTCGAGAAGTCGAACCGCGGCGGCACGCCGGAATCGCCGGGGTTGCGCCAGTAGGTGTGCCATCCGCCCTGCAGCTGGAAGGCAATGCCGCCGAGCAGCACGTTGCCGCTGCGCGAGCCTGCAAGCAGCCGTAGCTGGGAATGGCTGTCCTTCTGCCATGGCGAGGCGTCCTCGGCACGGACTTCGGCCGAAAGTGCGAAGATGAACAGGGCAGCGAGCGCGGTGCGGGCTGGAACCATCATTGTCATGATGCGTCTTTACAGGCTGGCCCCGGACCGAACCATTGAATTGCTTGTGACCACCAAGGTCTAAGCTTGATTGACACAAAAGCCGCCCAATATCAGGATAGGCCAAGACGAGAGTGCTTCGCGGATGGACCCTGAAGGCAGAAAACCAGGCAAGGTTCGCCGCAAGGAAGCCGGCGCAGGCGACAACTCGGCCAACAACAGCTATCTCGACGGCCAGCTCCTGATCGCAATGCCCGTGATGGGCGATCCCCGCTTCGAGCGTTCCGTGATCTATATGTGCGCGCACTCTTCCGAAGGCGCGATGGGAATCATGGTCAACCGCCCGGCGGGCAGCATCGATTTCCCGGAGTTGCTGGCGCAGCTCAACATCATCAAGAAGGCCGACCAGATCAAGCTGCCGGAGAGCGCCGAGACGATGAAGGTCCTGAGCGGCGGTCCGGTCGATACCGGCCGCGGCTTCGTGCTGCATTCCAGCGACTTCTATCTCGCCAACGCCACGCTGCCGATCGACGACCAGATTTGCCTGACCGCGACCGTCGACATCCTCAAGGCGATCGCCAACGGCAAGGGGCCCAGGCACGCCATCCTCGCGCTCGGCTATGCCGGCTGGGGACCTGGCCAGCTCGAGAACGAAATCCAGGGCAACGGCTGGCTGCATTGCGACGCCGATCCGGAGCTGGTGTTCGGCGGCGACGTGGACGACAAATACGCGCGTGCCTTGCGCAAGATCGGCATCGATCCGGGCATGCTGTCGAACGACGCGGGACACGCGTAGTTCCGATCGTCACGGCCGGGCTTGACCCGGCCATCCATCCTTCAAGAAGCACCTTGCGAAGTTGATGGATGCGCGGGTCAAGCCCGCGCATGACGAGTGCGCTACTCCGCCGCCTCCGCCGCCATTTGCCGCTCGGCCGCTTCCTGCGGCACCGTGGGCACCGTGCCCGCCACCGTGGCACGGCGCATGTCGCGCGGCTGCGACTGGTCGTAGCGGCGCACGCGATGCATGGTCTGGCGGTTGTCCCACATCACGAGATCATGCAGCGTCCATTTGTGGACGTAGACGAACTCCGGCTGGGTGGCGTGCTCGGTGAGGTCGCGCAGCAACAGCCGGCCCTCGGGCATGCTCATGCCCTGCACCTTGCCGGCATGCGATGAGAGGTACAGCGACTTGCGCTGATGCACCGGGTGGGTGCGCACCAGGCGCTGCAGCACCGGCTTGAACAATTCCTTTTCCTCGTCGGTATAGTCGAGGAAGCCGAGCGAGCCGCGCGAATACATCAGCGAATGCTCGCAGATCTTGTCCTCGATCTCGGCCTTGGTCTCGTCGTCGAGCGCGTCATAGCCGGCGCGCATGTCGGCGAATTCGGTATTGCCGCCCTTCGGGTTCACCACCCGCGCCGACAGCAGCGAGAACTTCGCGGGGATGGCGCGGAACGAAGAGTCGGAATGCCACAGGCAATTGCCGAGGTTGAACAAGTGGGTGCGACTGTCCTTCGGCAGCGGCTTGCCATCCTTGTCGAGATTGGAGACGTCGTTGAGCCCCGCGGAGCCCAGCCGGTAATCCTGCTTCTTGGTGATATTGCCGCCGCGCGGGTTCTCGCGCGCGCCGAAGTTCAGTGCGAACGCCATCTGCTGGTCGTCTGAGATGTCCTGGCCGTGAAATACCAGTACGGCATATTTGTCCATGCCGGACTCGATCGCGGCCGCCTCGTCCTTCGTCAGCGGTTGACGCAAATCCACGCCCGAGACTTCGCCCACAAAGTGCTTGTGGATCTGCCGGATCGCGATTGCCATGGGGGGTTTCTCCTGATGCTTTTTGCGGCGGCTTATCCTGCCTGATTTGCCGGAAAGGCTACTCCCGACAAGGCCGATGTCAACGGTTTGGGCGCATGACCAGGTATACAACCCAAGCGCCCACCGCAGACCAAGCCAGGCCGCTATAAGCGATGCTGGCGAAGACGGCGCCCCGGTGAAACGCGGATAATGTGCGGTCCTTCCACAAACCAAAGGCAATTCCCGCGGTCAGAATCGGGGCGATGAACATCAGGAAGCCGATTCCGAGTGAAGCCATCGCTGACCATCTCCAAAACAGTTCGGTAAGGAAGATTTCGAGCCAGCCACCGAAACTCGCAAACAGAATGAAATAGGAAATGATCGGCGGCGATGGGATTTGTAGTCGACGCATCCAGCGACACAGCAGGACGAACGCAATCACGCCAAGCAGAGGCACGCCGAAATTGACCGCTATTCCAGCCCACACGTTCATGGGTCCTTACGCATTCCGCGCCGTCAGCCCGCCGTCCACGGGAATGACCGCGCCGGTCAGGTAGGACGCCGCGGGCAGGCACAGGCTCAACGTCATGTGCGCGACTTCCTCCGCATCGCCGTAGCGGCCGAGTGCGGTGCGGCGCTTGGCAAAAATGGTCTTGTGCTCTTCGGAGATGCGATCGGTGATGGCAGTGCGGATCGGGCCGGGACAGATGCAGTTCACGGTGATGCCTTCGCGGCCGAGCTCGACCGCAAGCGAGCGCGTCAGAGAGGCGACGCCGCCCTTCGCCGCCGAATAGGGACTGTGCAGCGCGGTCGCGCCCAGCGCCTCGGTGGAGGCAATATTGACGATGCGCGGACATTTCGATTTGCGTAAGTGCGGCAACGCCGCGCGGATGATGCGCGGATGCGCCGTCAGCATCACGGCGAGCGCGCTGGCCCAGGCCTCTTCGTAGCCGGGATCGTCGATCGCCACCCGCACGGAGATGCCGGCATTGTTGACGATGATGTCGAGCGAGCCGAAATGCGCGGCGATCTCGCCGACCACGCTTTCGATTGCCTTGGGATCGGCGACGTCGAGCCGCCACGCTTTCGCAACTCCGTCGCTCGCGGCAATCTCGTCCGCAACCGCCTTGGCGCCGTCGGCGCTGACATCGGTCACCGCGACATTGGCGCCTTCCGCGGCGAACACGCGCGCGGTGGCGCGGCCCATGCCGCTCGCGCCGCCGGTGACCAGTGCGGTCAATCCCTTCACCGAGCGGCTGAGTTGCTTGAATTCGGACATGGGCCTTTCCTCCGGGATCATTGACAAGCTTTTCAGCCATCCTAAGACGAGACAAACGCGACAGGGAAGGGATGCAGATGAACGAGCTCGATTTCGGCGACAAGCAGGTTCTGGTGGTCGGCGGCTCCTCCGGCATCGGCAACGGCATCGCGCAGGCGTTTCGCGCGCACGGCGCGCGGGTCGCGGTCTGCGGTACACGCGCCTCGGCGTCGGACTATTCGCCGGCCGACGGCTCGCATCTCGACGGCCTCGACTATGCCAGGCTCGATGTCAGTGACCCCGGCGCGATCGAGACATTCAAACCCGCGTTCGACAAACTCGATGTGCTGGTACTGGCGCAGGGCGCGGTGCTCTATCGCCGCGGCGAATTCGAGATGGAGGGTTTTCGCAAAGTCCTCGAGGTCAATCTGATGAGCCTGATGGCCTGCGCGACCAAATTCCATTCCATGCTCGGCCAAGCGAAGGGATCGCTGATCATCGTCAGCTCGACTGCCGCCTATCACTCGACCATGGGCAATCCCGCCTATAACGCCTCGAAGACCGGCGCCATGGGGCTGACGCGCACGCTGGGCGAGGCCTTCGCGGAAGACGGCATCCGCGTCAACGGCATCGCGCCGGGCCTCGTCGACACCAAGATGACGAAGGTGACGACAGCAAATCCGAAACGGCTGGAAGGCGCGCTGTCGCGGATTCCGCTGCGGCGGCTCGGCACGCCCGAGGACATGGCCGGCGCGGCGCTGTTCCTGGCGTCGCCATTGTCGTCCTACATCGTGGGGCAGACCATCATCGTCGACGGCGGGTTGATTTTGTAGCTGTCCCTCATCCTGAGGAGCCGCGAAGCGGCGTCTCGAAGGATGAGGTCCGATCGTGGCCTCATGGTTCGAGACGGTGCTTCGCACCTCCTCACCATGAGGGTCTGGCTTGATAAGCCTACTGAACCGCGGCGCGTTGTCCGACCGGCGCGGGCGGACGCGGTGGGCCACCGGGGGCGCGCGGCGACGGTGCCGGGCGCTGCTGCGGCGAATTGCCGAAGCCGAAGAAATTGCCGAACGGCGCGGTCTGCGGCGGCTTCTTCGGCGCGTTCGCCTTCGGTGCGAGCGCCGCATTCGGCGCCGTGCCTGGCGCGCCGGGAACACCGGGCGTAGCGGCGCCGGGTGTGGCGTTCGCGACCGGTACGTCGCCCTTGGCCTGTTCGCGGCCGACCTCGCGGCGCGGCCACATGAAATCGTCGGCGCGCCCGGCGGGCGGCGACAGCGCCTCGCCCTTCACCAGCGTGCGCGCGGCGAGCGCGTCGACCGCGGCGGGCCGCGTGCCGGGGCCACCGAGCAATTGATCCGAGTTCACGCTTGCTGCGACCAGCGGCATGATCGGTCCGGCCATCGGCCGCGGCGCGGGCTGGCCGGGCACGGCGTTGGCGTCGGGCGTCGCGGGCTCCTGAGGCAGCGCGATCGGCGCCGAGCGCGTCGCGAGCAGGCGCGTGATCTCGCGCTCGGCATAATGCGCGAGCTTGCGCGCGCCATATTTGGTGAAGTAGACGCCGTCATAGGAACGCAGCTGGCGCGGCTGGCCTTCGAAGTCGGGGCCCTTCTGCATGAACAGGCCGCGCTCATCGACGAACCCGTCCCAGACGTCGACATAGGTGATGCCGGCCTTGCCGGCGGCTTCGCGATACAGCGAGTCGAGGAACAGCATGTCCTTGGGGCCGTTGCCGCCGCGGATCGCGGGCAGGCCGACCCAGATCACCGGCACGCCCTTCGACTTCACCACCGCGATCATGTCCTCGATCTTCTTCGCGTAGAGCTCGACCCAGCGCTCGTCGCGGAATTCATAGAGGCCGTTCGGCGAGCGCGCGGTCTTCTCCGGCGTCACGACAGGCGCCGGCTCGTTCTCGGCATCGTCCTGCGGCAGTTCGGCATCCGCCTTGTCATCGGGCTTGGCCGCGGCGTCGTCGGATTTCGACTTCTCGGGCGCAGGCTTGTCCTTGCGCGCGTCCTTCTTGTCGCTCTTCTTGTCGGCGGCCTTGTCCTTATCCTTGTCTTTGTCCTTGTCGGATTTCTCCGCAACCGGCTCGCGGATCGCAACGCGGTCGTTGATGCCGAGCATCACGACGATGACGTCGGGCTTTTCGGTCGCGAGGATGCCCTTGGCAGCCGCGGCCCAGTCTGCGGGCTCGCCCTTGGGCTGATATTTGATGAGGCCCGAGGTGTTCCTGGCCTTGCGGATCACGCCCATGTCGGGCTGCTCGACATAGGCGTCTTCGAGGCCATAGGCGAGCCAGTCCGCCATGCCGTCGCCCATCACCATGACATTGCGCTCGGGCGTGCCTTCACGCTTTTCGGGCGCCGGCGCCTTGGAGAAGTCCTGATAGACGCGCTTGGGCGCCTGGGGCTGGAAGGGCGAGAAGAAGTCGCTGCCGAACCATCCGCCGCCGCCACCGCCGCGCGACCGTGACGGCGGTCCGCCGAAATTGAAGAATTGCGCGTAGGCCGGCGCCACGATGCCGACCAGGAGCGCAATCGTCACTCCCAGCACGATCAACGGGCCGGGTTCGGTGATCAGCTTGATGAAGCGGGTTTCTTTGAACATTGCGCTCTGTCGGACGGTGCGGAACGGGCTCAGAGATATAACGGAAATCGGGCCGCAAGCAGGCAGTTTCTACCCGATAAATCACCCCTCCGCAGCTCCGTTCAAGGCTGTGAGTGAATTCAGCGCGTTAAGGGTTACTTTCGCGCCGAAAACCGCGCCATTTAGCGGGCCCGGAGCTGTTCCAGCACGCCGGCCGTCGCGAATCCGTCCGCCGGAGCGCCGATCGAGGCCTGGAAGTTGCGCAGCGCCTGCCGTGTCTCGCCGCCGAACTGGCCGTCCGGCGTGCCGCGGTAGAAGCCGCGCTGGGCCAGCAATTGCTGCAGCTCCAGCCGCTCCGCCCGGGTCAATTCACGCTCCTGCCGCGGCCACGGCTGCACGAAGGGCGGTCCGCCGCGCAGCCGGTCGGCGAAGTGGCCGATGGCGAGCGCGTAAGCTTCCGCCGGGTTGTATTTCATGATGACGCGGAAATTCTGCATCATCAGGAAGCCCGGGCCTTCGGCGCCGGCCGGCGCCAGCAGGTAAGCCTTGTCGTTCGGATGCGGGAATGGCTGGTTGTTGGCGCGCACGACGCCAAGATGCTGCCATTGCGCGAACGTCATCGGCTTGGCGCGATCGGCCAGCATGTAGTTAAAACCCTTCGGCACCGAGACCTCGTAGCCCCAGCTCTGGCCGGTCTGCCAACCATCTTTCTTCAGGTTGTTCGCGGTCGATGCGATCAGGTCGGCGGGATCGTCGACCACATCGCGGCGGCCGTCGCCATCGGCGTCGACCGCATAGCGCTTGAACGCGGTCGGCATGAACTGCGTCGGCCCGAACGCGCCGGCCCAGGAGCCGCGCATCTGTTCGGGGCGCAGATCGCCGCGATTGAGGATCTCCAGTGCGGTAAGGAATTCATCCTTGAAATAGCCCTGGCGCCGGCCGACGCAGGCCAGTGTCGCCGTCGAATTTACGACGCTGCGGTCACCCATCTGCGTCGAATAATTCGAACTCGATGCCCCAGATCGCGGCGACGATGAAGCGATCGACGCCGTAGGCCTTTTCGGTGGCGTCGAACTGCGGCTTGTACTTGGCGAGGATTTCCTTGCCCTTGGCGAGGCGATTATCGTTCACGAGAATGTCGAGATAGTCCCAGATCGACTTGGTGAACTCGGGCTGTGCGTCCATCAGGTCCATGAGACGCAGGTCGGGCGACAGCCCCGTGGTGAAGCGGCGGAAATTGTCCTCGCTGATGCCGCGCCGTGCGGCATCAGGCCACATGCCGGCGACGCAACCAGAGAAATTCGCCGCCGCCTGCCGGATCGCGCTCGCCGTCATCAGGGGATGGCCGGATGCGCCATCCTCGCCGCTCCAGGGCAGCGGACCGGTCGTGCCTGGCGCCGCCTGCGGCTGCTGCGCGGAGGCATCGGGTTTGGGTCCGGAAAAAATGCCGCCGAACAGGTTGGACAGGCCATTGCCTTGGGATTGCCCTTGGGACTGGGCAAAAGCAGGGGCGGACAGCGTCACGCCCGCCAGTAGCAGCATCGCCGCCGTCAGTCGCCGTGCCATTGGTTCCCTTGTCATAGCAGACCCGTTGCCGTCGAATTCAGGTTTTCAGGAGGCCCGGTTCGCGGTTTCCAGACGTTTAACAAATTCGAAGTTTTAACGTCAGCCCGCTGCTTACCGCCTTTGTAGGCAGCCGCAAAACCGGCTACCAACAACTACCTCGATTTCCCCATCCCGACCGCACCCATGAAAATCCGCAAAGCCGTCTTTCCCGTCGCCGGCCTCGGCACCCGCGTCCTGCCCGCCACCAAGGCGATGCCGAAGGAAATGCTGACCATCGTCGACAAGCCGCTGATCCAGTACGTCGTCGACGAGGCGCGCGAAGCGGGCATCGAGCATTTCGTGTTCGTCACCGGCCGCAACAAGGGGGTCATCGAGGATCATTTCGACCGCATGTTCGAGCTCGACACCACGCTGGAAGCGCGTGGCAAGAAGGCCGAGCAGGAAATCCTTGCGCGCGACCAGCCTGAGGCCGGCGCGATGAGCTTTACGCGCCAGCAGGCGCCGCTCGGGCTCGGACACGCGGTGTGGTGCGCGCGCGACATCGTCGGCGACGAGCCGTTCGCGGTGCTGCTGCCGGACGAGCTCGTGCTCAATGCGCCCGGCTGCCTCGCGCAGATGATCGCGGCGGCTTCAAGCCTCGGCGACAAGTCCAATCTGCTCGCGGTGCAGGAAGTGCCTGTTGATCAGACCCATAACTACGGCATCTGCGGTGTCGGCAAGCGTCACGCGAAGGGCGTGTTCGAGGTCGACGGCATGGTGGAGAAGCCAGCCAAAGGGACCGCGCCCTCGAACTTCTCCATCACCGGGCGCTACATCCTGCAGCCGGAGATATTCGGGATTCTGGAGAAGCAGGAGCGCGGCGCCGGCGGCGAGATCCAGCTCACCGACGCCATGATCGGCCTGTCGAAGTCGCAGACATTCTTCGGCGTCGAGTTCGCGGGCGAGCGGCACGACTGCGGCTCCAAGGCCGGATTCCTGCGCGCCAACGTCGCCTACGGCATGGCGCGTCCCGAGCTGCGCGACGGGTTGCGGGCGGAAATGAGAAAGTATCTGAAGAAATAACTAAGCCACCAGCGACAGCGCCGGCGCCTCCGCCAGCACACAACGGTTGCGGCCCGCCGCCTTGGCGGCATAGAGCGCCTTGTCGGCGGCGTGCACCAGCTGCGGCCAGTCCGAGCCGGCATTGGGCACCGCGCTCGCAATGCCGATGCTGACCGTCGATTGCATGGAATTGTCCGACCAGCCCATCACCTTGACGCGGATGGTCTCGGCCACCTTGAGCGCGTCGGCGGCACTGGTGCCCGGCAGCAGCACCGCGAATTCCTCCCCGCCATAACGCGCCGCGCAGTCGCCGGCGCGCTTCACCGAGTTGGTGATGCAGATCGCGATCCCGACCAGCACCTGGTCACCGGCCTGGTGGCCGAACGTGTCGTTGTAGGCCTTGAAGTGATCCGCATCGATCATCAGCAGCGACAGTGCAGTGCGCTGCCGCATCGCGCGGCGCCACTCATCGTCCATGGACGCGTCGAATCTGCGGCGGTTCTTCAGGCCCGTCAGCGGATCCGTGGTGGCGAGTTCCTCGAGCTGGTCTTCCGCGGAGGCGCGGCGGCCGATCTCGCGCGCCAGAAACAGCGTCACCGCCAGCACGAACACGATCAGCGCCAGCATGATCGCGCCGATCCGCGTCGCCTCGACGCGCCACAGGTTGAGCACGTTGGTCCATGGCTTGCCGACCAGCACGACCAGCGGCTGCGAACCGCCGCGCCAGACCATCAGCCGCGTCACGCCGTCATATTTGCCGGGCGCCGACAGCGATCCGGCGGGCTCAGAGAGCGCGCTCTTGACGGCAAGCAACTGGGAGAGGTTCTTGCCGATCACGTCGAGATCGAACGGCGTGCGCATGATCACCGTGCCGTCGTGACGGAACACCGAGATCACGTCCTCGGGGTCGAGGTTGAGGCGGCCGAACAGGTCGTGGAAATAGCTGAAGCGGATCGAACCCGCGACCACGCCCTGGAAGCTGCCGTCATCGCCGGTGATGCGGCGGCTCAGCACGATCGAATAGGCGCCCCGATGCAGCATCGGGCGGCTGATGAACAGGCCGAGGTCGCGGTTGTCGCGGTGCACGCTGAAATATTCCTCGTCGGCGCGGTTCTCGGGCAGCGGATCGAGCGTGGAGGCATCGATCGTGAGATTGCCGGCCGCGTCGAACACCTGGATCGCGCCAAAATGCTTGGCGGTCGCGGCGTGATCGAACAGGATCAGATGACGGATCGGCTTCGATACTGAAGCGAGTTCAGGCATCACCATGTTGCTGACGACCGCGCGCAGCGACAGGTCGTACAGCTCGATGTTGCGGCTGAGATCGGCCTCGATGCCGGAGGCGAGGTTTTCCAGCGACTGCCGCGCGAGCTGCTCCTCGCCGCGGCGCATGTCGAGCAGCACGCTGGCGCAGACGGCGGAGAAGCCGATGACGGTCGCGACTGAGGAGGCGATCAGCAATTTTGCCGACAGCCGCCATGGCCTCGCATCGTGGCGCTTACCAATCCGCATTCGTGCACTCCGCAACGTTCACGAATGCGCCAGAAACATTGCCGGTGCCTTAAATACAGACAACGATGCCTTAATCGGTTAACGCTTCGTTGCTGCATCGGCTGATTTTCTGCCTGACGGCGTCGCAATGGAGCGTCTTTGAAGTGAACGACTACGACGGCTTGCGCGACTATCTGGCGCGGCAAACCCTGAACGAGCTGACGCTGAGCTTCGATGAGATCGAGGAGATCGTCGGTCACGCGCTGCCCCGGGCGTCGCATCGTGCCTCCTGGTGGGACTCGCTGCGCAGCCCGCAGGAGAAGATGCCGCAGCGCGAGGCCTGTCTGGCGTCCGGCTATGTCGCCACCCGCCTGCCGGACGGCAATGGCGTGCGGTTTCGGCGGATGAAGCGGAAATAAGGGTTGGAAAGCCTGTTCAGGCGGCGCTCAGCCGTCGTCCGGAGTCACCCGACTCTGCCCGCCGCGTTCGCCGCATTGCGCTCCCGAGGCTGTTTTTAAGGGGTCAACCAGCCCCGCCCCGCAAAATTGCCTGTTTTTCTAGGCTAAAAACGCTCCCGGGCCCAACAAAGCTGTGCAGAACGCAGTCCTTTCCCTGCACAGTGGTCTATTGTCTGACTGATTCGAATCGAAGGAGACCCTATGGCTACCCAACTTTCCAAGTCGCAGCTCATTGAGCGGCTCGCCACCGGCACCTCGCTGTCCAAGCGAGACGTCAAGAACGTGATGGATACGCTGGTCGATGTCGGCCACAAGGAGCTGAAGAAGAACGGTCTGTTCCTCGTGCCGGGCTTCGCCAAATTCGTCGTCGTCAAGAAGCCGGCGACCAAGGCCCGCAAGGGCACCAACCCGTTCACCGGCGAAGAGATGATGTTCAAGGCCAAGCCGGCCCGCAAGATCGTCCGCGCACGGCCGGTCAAGGCCGCCAAGGACGCCGTCTAAGTCGATCCGGCTGTCAAAGCCAAAGGCCCCCGCAAGGGGGCCTTTTGTTTTTCATCGTCGCGTCCTAGTGTCCCGAATCCGAAGTTCGCCTCATATTTGCCGCGCCTTCTTTAGCGAACTTCGGATTCGAAGGACACTAGCAAACTATTGATTCTAGTGTGGCTTTGGTTCAGAAGCCCGCATGAAGAATTCGCGGTAGAGATGATGCGGACTTCTGAACCGCCACACTAGGCTTGGCGCGGGGGGATATCGCAGACTCCCTTTCAAGACGGTTCGCCGTCCAAGCGCTGCGCAACGACTCGGACATCGAGGGATTGCGCGTGGACGGACGACAGACACCCATCGTTACGCTTTACCTCGCCCGCGGCCTTCGCGGCTTCGGCGACGGCTTCGCCATTATCATTCTGCCAGCCTACATGACCGCGCTCGGCTACGATGCCGCACGCGTTGGCCTTGTGGCGACCGCCTCGCTGCTCGGCACGGCGGTGCTGACGTTGATCGTCGGGCTTATCTCGCCACGGCACGACATTCGCGCGTTGATGTTGTTCGGCGCCGCGCTGACCGCGGCGACGGGGCTTGCCTTTCCCAATGTCGAGCAATTCCTGCTGATCGCGGTGGTCGCTTTCATCGGCACCATCAATCCCTCCGGCGGCGATCTCGGCGTGCTGGTGCCGCTGGAACACGCCATGCTGGCGCGGCGTTCCGATAGCGGCGACCGCACCCGCGTCTTTGCGCGCTACAGCCTGATCGGCGCGCTGTCGATGGCGGCGGGATCGCTGGCCTCCTCGCTGCCGGACGCACTCGCGCCGCTCGGCATTTCCAATATCGCTGCGTTCCGGCTGATGTTTTATGCCTACGCCGCGATCGGCGTCGTCTGCGGGTTGATCTATCTCCGCCTGCCGCGCGCGCAAGGCGAGGAGCAGCACCATGCGCCGCTCGGCCCGTCGCGCCGCACGGTCTACAGGCTTGCGGCGCTGTTCTGCATCGATGCGTTCGCGGGCGGCTTCATCGCGCAGTCGCTGCTGGTGCTGTGGCTGTTTCAGCGCTTCGACCTGTCGCTGTCGGCGGCCGGATTGTTCTTTTTCTGGTCGAGCACGCTTGGCGCCTTTTCTTTTCCGGTCGCGGCATGGATCGCCAGGCGCGCCGGCCTCGTCAACACCATGGTGTTCACCCACATCCCCTCCAGCGTTTTCCTGATCCTGGCCGCGTTCGCGCCCAACCTTTATGTCGCGCTCGGCCTGTTGCTGCTGCGCGCGGCGCTGTCGCAGATGGATGTGCCGACGCGTACCTCCTACGTGATGGCGGTGGTGACGCCGGCGGAGCGGCCGGCGGCCGCCAGCGTCACCGCGGTGCCGCGCAGCCTGGCCTCGGCCATCAGTCCCGCGATTTCAGGTGTGTTGCTGACGACGGCGTTCGCCGGGCTGCCGCTGGTGCTCTGCGGCGCGCTCAAGATCGCCTACGATCTGGCGCTGCTGTGGTCGTTCCGGCACATCAAGCCGCCGGAAGAGGGATAGGCTTATCGCTTGGCGCAGAGAATCACGGCTTGGGGGGTTTCGGTCTGGCCGGACTGGCTGTCGCAGCTTGCGCCGTTGTCGCCGAGCGTCTTCGGCGCCTCGTTGGTGGAGCCCGTCTTGGTCAGGCAGGTCGCGCTGACCAGGACTTCGTCGACATCGCACATCGCGGGTTTTGCCATGCCGCCATCCGAGGCCGATCTGACGACGCGGAATTGCTGCGGCGGTGAGATGCCATCCCTGCCGTCTTTTCCGGGCGCGCCTTGCGGCCCCTGCGGGCCGGCCGGGCCGGCTGCACCGACAGGTCCCGGATCGCCCTTGTCTCCCTTGTCGCCTTTATCGCCTTTGCCGCAGCCGCCAAGCGCCAGAGCAGCGATCAGGCTGCAAGCAATGATCAGGGGAAAGCGCATGAATAGGAGGCCGCTTGTTGGAACCGGCCGCTAACGCGCCGTCGCGGGCTTTGGTTCCCGCGCTCGACGGGTTGTTGTTTGCGCATGATCTCTTCGGAAAACCGCTGCACACTTTTCCGGATCATGCCCTAGCGCCGGCGCGCCACCATCACGCCCAAAACGAAGGCGATCGCAAGTGAGCGCAGCGGCGCTTCCCGCGCCAAGAGGCGCAGCGCGTCGAGAACGGGATTGGGCCGGAATAGCTCCGCATCCATGTCATCGCCCATGGCGCTGATCGCCTTGGCCGCCCGATAGACCCGGGCAGCCTCGGGCGACAGTTGGTCAGTCCCGGCCTGGATCGTCATCGTCGTCCTGCTTCAGCCGGCCAGGTGATGCGCGGCGGAGAAAATCGCCGCTGCGCACAACAGCATCGCCGAAATCGCGCCGGCGACGCTGCGCTGAAGCCTCCCACGCGTCATGTTTCTCGTCATGGTCACGCTCCGAGGGTTACTCGAGCTAACCAATCGTCTCGCGGGAGCGGAGTTCCAGTTTCGCGATGCCGTCAGTTGGCCGGCATGCAGGCGCCGTGCCTCCAGCGCAGGCCGATCGGGCAGGGCGGACGCGGCTGGCTGGGCACCGGGCATTCATTGCGCACCGTGCCCCAGCCGTCGACGACGCAGGCGCCAAGTGCGCTCATGTGGCAGCCGGGGCCGCATCCGGCATCGGCCGCCGTCGAGCAATAAAGCAGGGCGCCGGCCGCGATCAGGCCCGTCACGAACAGACTTCGCATGTTGCAACTCTCCCGGATTCGACGATCGATGTTAGCCCGGCCCGTCAGTGCCGCTCAAATGGAATCTGCATCACGACCGGCGCGATTAGCGACAGTCGCGTGGTTCGTCGTAGCCGACACGGCCCTGAGCGCGGCAAAGAGGGCGAGCCGGCCAAAGTGAAACAGCTCAACTTTTGGCGTTCGGTGACGACAAATGTCGACACATTCGAGCGCGTCGGAAGTTGAACGACGCGAATCGACGGGCCGGCCGTAAGCCGGGTCCTGGAACCTTCGCCACCTCGCAAGGTTGTCTTGGTGTCTCGCAGGATTGGAAGGGCGGATTGCCGCTTCCATCAAGCCCCCCTTCGCGGGGGGCCTTTTGTTTGGGAGGTTCGAATGGACATCAAGGAGCATATGGAAGTGATCGGCGCCGACGGCGTGCACATCGGCACCGTCGATCGGATGGAGGGCGGCCGCATCAAGCTGACGAAAAAGGACAGCGGTGAAGGCTCGCACAAGGGCCATCATCATTTCATCGACAAGAGCCTGGTTGCCGACGTCGAAGGCAACAAGGTCAGGCTTTCCGCGAACGCCGATGTCGCGGTGACGATGGAGCAGGAGCGATAATCATGACGGACGCGAGCGTCGGCCCGTTGTCGGCCGAGGAAGCCCGTATTCAAAGCGCGGCCGACGCGGCCTATCGCGTGCTCGAGCACGATGAGCCGGCGCCCGCCGACGCCACGACACGGCTTCTCGCAGCCTTGCGTGCGCGCACCCGCGAAGCGCCATTGCAGGCGCTTGCGGTCGCGTTTCTGCTCGGTGTGATGCTCAGGCGCCGGCGTTAGCCGCTCGCCTTCATCGAGAAACAGCCCGGCATAAGGAACGAATTGCGCATCGCGCGATTGCATCTCAAGGAGTACGCCGATGCACCGCGCCAAACACCGTCACTTCCGCAATCGCGTCGATATGGCCGATCGCGTTCAGGTGCGCGTAATGACGCGGCGCTTGGGCCTGTCCGAGCCCCAGCTCAACCAACTCGTCGACAGGGTCGGCAATTCGATTGCCGCGATCAGCAAGGAGGTCGCGTTGCGGAAAGCTGCGCAGTTCGGCCCGCCGCGCGATCTGCCGCCGGCCGCCACCCTTGCAGCCCTTGCCGATCAGGAACCGGAAAAGCGCACTGAGCCGCTGAGCCCTGCGGCGTAGCTTCGGCTTGGCCGAGATAGGCCGCGTTTCAGCTTGCCGCCTCGAGCCGTTCTTCCGTGAGCAGCCGCATCGCGGCGTCGGCATCCATCGGCTCGCCAAAGGCAAAGCCCTGCGCGTATTCGCAACCGAGCTGATAGAGCTCGACCGCGTCCGAGTCGGTCTCGGCGCCCTCGGCGACCACGTCCATGCCGAGATCGTGCGCCAGCGCGATGATCGATTTCAGGATCACCGGGCGGGTGCCGCGGCTGGTGGTGCGCACAAAGGACTGGTCGATCTTCAGCGTATCGAACGGGAAGCGCTGCAGATAGGCCAGCGAGGAATGGCCGGTGCCGAAATCGTCGATCGAGAGGCCGACGCCGAGCTCCTTGATGCGCGTCAGCATCTGCGCGGCGTGCTCGGGATTCTCCATGACAAGCGATTCCGTCAACTCCAGCTTCAACGTGCCGCGCGCAACGGAAGAGCGCGACAGCACGGTGCGGATGTCGTGCAGCAGATCGTGGCGCAGCAACTGCCGTGAGGAGACGTTGACGGAGGCGAAGATCGGCATCCGCGAACGCATCGCGCGCTGCCACACCGCAAGCTGCCGCGCGGTCTGGTCCATCACGAAGGTGCCGAGGTCGACGATGAGCCCGATCTCCTCGGCGATATTGATGAACTCCGACGGCGACATCCGGCCGAGCTTGGGATGATCCCAGCGCGCCAGCGCCTCGAAGCCGGCGATGGCGCGGTCTTCCAGCCGCACGATCGGCTGGTACAGGATCGTGATCTCCTGACGCTCGATGGCGCGGCGCAGCTCGCTTTCCAGCGTCAGGCGGTCGGTCTTGCGCGCGCGCATCGCCGGCTTGTAGACATCGATGCGATCGCCGCCGATCCGCTTGGAGTGATACATCGCGAGCTCGGCGTCCTTGATGATCTCGTCCGAGAGCTGGGTCTGCGGGTCGGACAGCGCCAGCCCAATCGAGGCGGTCAGGAAGATCTCGCGGTCGTTGAAGGCGATCGGTGCACGGATGGTCTTGCGGATGGTCTCGGCGAAATTGGTGATGCGCGCGGGGTCCTGTTCGGAGAGCAGGATCAGGCCGAACTGGTCGCCGGCCAGCCGCGCCAGCGTGTCCTGCGGCTTGAGGATGCGCGTCAGCCGCCGCGCCAGCGTCAGCAGGATGGAGTTGCCGACCGCAATGCCGACGGAATCGTTGACCTGCTTGAAGCGGTCGAGATCGATCACCATCAAGGTCGGCCGCAGGGCCGGCATGGTCTTGGCGAAATTCGCCACCGCGCCGAGCCGGTCCATGAACAATTTACGGTTCGGCAAGCCCGTGAGATTGTCATGCACGGAGTCGTGCAGCATGCGCTCTTCGGCGTTGCGCAGATCGGTGACGTCGGTGAGCGTGCCGATCACGCGCGAAACCTCGCCGTCGGAGCCGACCACGGGACGCGCTTTGAGCGCAAACCACATGAAGTGGCCGTCGGGCGTGCGCAGCCGGAAATCCTGCACCAGCCGGCCGCGGCGCTGGTCGAGCACACTGTCGAGCGCGGCGCGAAAGCGGTCCTGGTCGAGCGGGTGCAGCACCTCGAGCCATTTCGCGGCGGGGCCTTCCAGGGTGCCGCGCTTCAAGCCGAGCAGGCTTTCGGTCTCGGGGCTGGTGAACACCTTGTCGGCGGAGACGTCCCAGTCCCAGATCAGGTCGCCCGAACCGGCCAGCGCCAGCGCGCGGCGCTCGACGTCGGAGACGATGCCGGTGGTGGCGCCGCCGCCTGCGAAGGCGTGCTGCATCACCGTGAATCCAATGAGCATCACGATCAGCACGAGGCCGCCGAGCAGCGCCGGGCCGACGATGTCGTTGGTGACGCTTCCTGCGATGGTCATGCCGGCCGCGATCACCCACACCACCAGCAGGAACCAGGTCGGGATCAGCAGCACCGCGCGGTCGAAGCCGTGGGTCGAGAGATAGACGATCAGCGCGAAGCCCGCGAAGGCGATCAGCACCAGCGACATCCGTGCGATGCCGGAGGCGACCGCCGGATCGAACAGCGCCAACGCGACCAGCGCGCCGAGGAAGGTGAGCCAGCCCACCGTGATGTGGGAATAGCGCACATGCCAGCGGCTGAGATTGAGGTAGGCGAACAGGAACACCAGCAGGGTCGCGGCGAGGATGGCTTCGCCCGCCGCGCGCCAGACGCGCTCGGCGTTGTTCGACATGTCGAGCACCTTGCCCCAGAAGCCGAAGTCGACGCCGATATAGACCAGCACCGCCCAGGCCAGCGCCGCGGCGGCCGGGAACATGATCGATCCCTTCACCACGAACAGGATGGTAAGCACCAGCGCGAGCAAGCCCGAGATGCCGATCACGATGCCCTGGTACAGCGTGAAGGAGTTGACCTTGTCCTTGTAGGCGTCGGGCTCCCACAGATAGAGCTGCGGCAGCTTGTCGGTGCGCAATTCCGCGACGAAGGTGATGACGGCGCCGGGATCGAGCGTGATGCGAAACACGTCCGCGGTCGGACTCTCCTGGCGTTCGGGCCGATCGCCGGTCGACGGCGTGATCGTCGCGATGCGCGACAGCCCGAGATCGGGCCACAGCAGGCCGGAGGCGACGATGCGGTAATGCGGCGCGACGATCAGGCGATCGAGCTGGTCGTCGGTGTTGTTGGCGAGCGCGAACACCACCCAGTTCTGTCCGCCTTCACGCGCGCGCACCTCGATGCGGCGGACGATGCCGTCGGTGCCGGGCGCGGTGGAAACCTGGATGCGGTCGGTGTCGCTGCGCTGGTGTTCCAGCACAGCAGTGAGATCGATTGCGGGCGCGTCACTGCGGACGCTGACGGCGTCGAGCGCGTGCGCCGCCGGCGCGGCGGCCACAATCATGAGGCCCAGCATCAATGCTGCCAGGCGCCTGATCAGACGCAAATTCAGTCTCCGCGTTCGCCGCTTGGTTCGCCGCCGTCTATCGGCTTGGTGATTAACGGATCATTGCCATGAAAGCGTGCGGAATCAAAGGGTTTCCGGCAATCCTTTGGTCGTCAGCGTTAAAGCGACAACACAATTTTGCCAATATGTTCGGAGGTCTCCATCCGCCGATGCGCATCCGCCGCCTTTTCCAGCGGGAATGTGCTGTCCATCACGGGTTTGACCTTGCCGTCGCGCAGCAGCGGCATCACCCTGGCCTCGATGGCGGCGACCATGGCGGCCTTGTCCGCATTACTACGGGGTCGCAGCGTCGAGCCGGTGTGGATGAGGCGCTTGACCATCAGCTTGATGAAATTGGCGGTCGCCTTCGGCGCGTTCGACAGGAACGCGATCTGCACGATACGGCCGTCGACGGCGGCGGCCTCGTAGTTGCGGTCAATATAGTCGCCGCCGACCATGTCGAGGATGACGTTGGCGCCATTGCCGACGGTGAACTTCTTCACTGCCTCGACGAAATCCTCAGCTTTGTAGTTGATCGCATGATCGGCGCCGAGCTTCAGGCAGGCATCGGCCTTGTCTTTGGAGCCGACGGTCACGATCACCTTCGATCCCAGCGCTTTCGCAAGCATGATCGCCATGGTGCCGATGCCGGAGGAGCCGCCATGAACCAAAAGCGTCTCGCCGGGTTTCAGCGCGCCGCGCTCGAACACATTGTGCCAGACCGTCATCAGCGTTTCCGGAAGTGCGCCGGCCTCTTGCGTCGTGAGCGCAGGCGGCACCGCCATCGCCTGCGCATCCTGCGCGATGCAGTACTGCGCGTAACCGCCGCCTGCGACCAGCGACATCACTCTGTCACCGACCTTGTGCCGCCTGGCATTGCTGCCGACCGCGGCAACAACGCCCGCGACCTCGAGGCCGGGCAGGTCGCTCGCGCCTGAAGGCGGCGGGTAAGAGCCGGAGCGCTGCGCGACGTCGGGCCGGTTGACGCCGGCGGCCTGCACCTTGATCAGGATCTCGTCGGGACCAGGCTGCGGCACTGGCCGCTGTTCCGGGATCAGCACCTCCGGCCCGCCGGGCTTGGAGATCGCGACGGCGGTCATTTGCGATGGGACGTTTTCCATGATTTGTCCTTGCGAAACGCTGAAAATTGCCACCTGCTTAGCCAGCGGGCGTGCCGGAGGCAACCGCTCATGAGGCGTGGGAGGACGAGATGTCAATCGAAGACGACGACCGGCCGCGCAAGAAGATCACCCACGAGATCGGGCAGGATCTGTCGCTGCTTTCGGTCGAGGAGCTCAACGGGCGCATCGCGCTGCTCACGGCCGAAGCCGAGCGCTTGCGCGAGGCCGCCGCGAAGAAGCGCGCGTCCAGGGATGCCGCGAGCAATTTTTTCAAGACGTAACCCACTGGTGCCCTCTTCACCCTCCCCCTTGCGGGGAGGGTGGCACGTCGTGAGCGAAGCGAACGATGTGCCGGGTGGGGGTGAACTTGCGAGAGTTTTTGCTGCGGACCCCCACCCTGGCCTCCGCTTCGCTTCGGCCGTCCCTCCCCGCAAGGGGGAGGGATGCACCTCACCTCGGCCAATGGCCGACATGGCTAATGGAGGATAAATAATTCCGTTCGTTTACGATCGATTAAGCTTTCGCCTTTATGACTATCACTGTCCTCGTTTGGACACCGAGTGGCTCCTGTCCACTCTGTTTGACGCCTCCCTGTTATCAACTTCAAAGCCGCCGGTCTCCGGCGGCTCTTTTTTTGTTTCCGCTTGTTGCGCGCCACTGTGCGTTCCGCCCCACCTGTCGGAAACCATATTAACGGTTGTCGCTGGACTCCCGTCCCCTCCCGCGCAATGATTTGTTCATCATACCGGCGCGCGAAGCCGGACCGTAACCGTTGCGTGAGGGGCGTTAACCATGACCGATCGTTTGCACAGCGATGGCGCACTGGTTCATTTCAGCGAACGGCTCACCAATTCGACGGCGTTCTCGACCCTGTTTCGCGAGGGCATGGACCTCGTCGAGGAGACCGCGGCCTATCTCGACGGCGCCGGCCGCACCGAAGCCAAGGCGCTCGACCGCGCCGCGAGCCTGACCTACGCCACCGAAAGCATGCGTCTCACCACGCGATTGATGCAGCTTGCCTCCTGGCTGCTGCTGCACCGCGCGGTGAAGGAAGGCGAGATGACGCTGACGCAGGCCAACCGCGAGAAGACCAAGGTCAAGCTGTCGGCCGCCGATCCAAGCCCGTCCGACATGCTGGAAAAATTGCCGGCGCAGCTGCAGGAGCTGATCGCGCGCTCGATGAGCCTGCAGGCGCGCGTCCGCCGCCTCGACACGACCATGCATTCGCCGTCGACCGAGCGTGCGCCGATCGGCAATCCCCTGGTGCCGCAACTCAACCGGTTGAAGGCCGCTTTCGAGCAGTAAGTCCCGCCCACGGCCCAAACAAAAACGCCCCCGAACCGGGGGCGTTTTGCTGTCGGCTGTCGCGAAGGATCACTCCTTCTTGAGGAAGCCCGAAAACTTCTTCTGGAAGCGCGAGACGCGGCCGCCGCGGTCCATGAGCTGCTGGGTGCCGCCGGTCCAGGCCGGGTGCGACTTCGGATCGATGTCGAGGTGCAGCTTGTCGCCTTCCTTGCCCCAGGTGGAGCGGGTCTGGTACTCGGTGCCGTCGGTCATCACGACCGTAATGGTATGATAATTCGGGTGAATTTCGGCTTTCATGGCATATCCTGTCGGCGGCGGGCGCCTGTCTTCAAATCGGCGATGACGGATTTGGGCGGCTCTATAACGCATGGCCTGCGGCAAAACAAGCCGCGGGACCTCGCTATCTCGGCCGATTTGCCAGCCTCGTGAGAGGGGCATATCTCAGCACCATGAGCGCAATCGAAGGGCTGGAAGAGCAAAGCGACGGCACGCCGCCGCAGCGCGACGCTATGCCCGAGCCCATCGAAACCGAGATCGCGGAACTGCCGGCGAAAAGCCGCGCGCGGCTGCGGCCGCTGTTTGCGCTCGCGCCCTATGTCGCGCGCTATCGCGGCCGCGCGCTTCTCGCACTGGTCTCGTTGACGGTCGCTGCCATCACCACGCTGGTGGTGCCGATCGCGGTGCGCCGCATGATCGACTTCGGCCTGACGCCGAAGGGCATCGCGATGATCAACAACTATTTCAGCGTGATGATCGCGGTGGTCGCGGTGCTCGCGCTCGCCAGCGCCTCGCGCTACTACCTCGTGATGACCATCGGCGAGCGCATCGTCGCCGATCTCCGGCGCGACGTGTTTGCGCATCTGATCTCGCTATCGCCGGCTTTCTTCGATTCCGCGCGTTCGGGCGAATTGATCTCGCGGCTCACCGCCGATACCACGCAGATCAAGTCGGCGGTCGGCGCCTCCGTCTCGATCGCGCTGCGCAATGTGATGCTGTTCATCGGCGCGGTCGCGATGATGGTGGTGACGAGCCCGCGGCTGTCCGGCTTCGTGCTGCTGGCGATTCCGCTGATCGTGATTCCGCTGGTGGCGTTCGGGCGCTGGGTGCGGCGGCTGTCGCGCAACGCCCAGGACACACTGGCCGAGGCCACCGCCTATGCCTCCGAACTGGTCGGCGCGATCAGGACCGTGCAGGCCTATACCGGCGAGCGGCTCGCCAATGCACGCTTTGGCGGCGAGGTCGAGCAGGCTTATGAAGCGGCGCGCGTCTCGACCCAGGCGCGCGCCATCCTGACCGCGATCATCATCTTCATCGTGTTCTCGAGCGTGGTCGCGATCCTCTGGATCGGCTCGCATGATGTCTCGACCGGCACGATCACGCCGGGCCGGCTCGGCCAGTTCGTGCTGTATACGGCGTTCGCCGCCGCCGGGCTTGGCCAGCTCAGCGAAGTCTGGGGCGAGGTATCTGCCGCCTCGGGCGCGGCGGAGCGGCTGTTCGAGATTTTGCGCGTGCAGCCCGAGATCACCGCGCCGGCGTTGCCCCGCGCGCTGCCGACGCCCGCGCGCGGCGACGTTACGTTCGACAACGTCAGCTTCGCCTATCCGATGCGGAAAGACATTGCCGCCATCGCGCGCGTGTCATTTGCGGTGCGCGCCGGCGAGAAGGTCGCGATTGTGGGGCCGTCGGGCGCGGGCAAGAGCACGCTGTTTCATCTGCTGCTGCGGTTCTACGATCCTTCGTCAGGGGTGATCTCCTATGACGGCGTGCCGGTCCGCGACGCCGATCCGCAAGCCGTGCGCAGCCACATCGCGCTGGTGCCGCAGGACTCGGTGGTGTTTGCCGCGAGCGCCCGCGACAACATCCGCTTCGGCCGGCCGGAAGCAAGCGATGCCGAGATCGAGCGCGCCGCCGACCTGGCGCATGCCACCGAGTTCATCCGCCGTCTGCCCGGCGGCTTCGACTCGCCGCTTGGCGAGCGCGGCGTGACATTGTCCGGGGGCCAGCGCCAGCGCATCGCGATTGCGCGCGCGATCCTGCGCGACGCGCCGCTGCTCTTGCTGGACGAGGCGACCTCGTCGCTGGATGCCGAAAGCGAGACGCTGGTGCAGACCGCGCTGGAAGAGCTGATGCGCCACCGCACCACCATCGTGATCGCGCATCGGCTGGCGACCGTGCTGTCCTGCGACCGCATCCTGGTGCTGGACCAGGGCCGCATCGTCGAGCAGGGCACGCATTCGGAGCTCGTCGTCGCGAACGGGCTCTACGCCAAGCTCGCGCGCCTGCAGTTCGAGGGGATTTGAGCGTCGTGTTATGGCGCAGCCCTCAGAGGCTGCCGACGAGCGAGGCCCGGCGCGACAGCTCGATCCAGTTGCCGTCCGGATCGAGGATCATCGATATCCGGGCGACCTCTCCCAGCGTGACCGGCGCAAGACCCTCACGCACGCCCTTGCTTCGCAGCTCGTCATGCACGGCGTCGATGTCGGCGACTTGCAACGTGATGTAGCGCCAGCCCCGCGCCTGACGAACGGGATCGAGGGTCGCCGTGCGCTCTTCCTCGAGAAGGACGAGGCTGTCTCCGAGGCGGAAAGCCGCTCCGCCCGGCCAATCCCGTTCGGCGAAGCCGAGGACGTCACCGTAAAACTTCCGGTGCTCGCTGAGACTGCGGACCGCCATGGCGACGGCGATCTGCGTGATGCCGTCGTGTCCCGGCGGCACCAGGCGAACACGATTGCCGTCCGGATCGATCATGGCGCTGGGCTGCTCGACGCCCTCGCGCGCGACGACCAGCTCACGGTAGCCGCTCGGCGCCGCATCCGGCAGCGGGTCGCGGTGGTGGTTGAGCTTGATGACGGAACCTCGCGCATCGTGCCGATACTGCTTTTGCCCGCGGCGAACCGGCAGCACATGATCGAAGCGGAGCCCGGCGTCCTGCCGCCAGAATTGCAGCATCGGCTCCAGTTGGTTGGTCGAAAGCCCGACGTCGATGACGTTCTTCGCGAGTTGCATCTGCCGCACCCTAACCGAAGGGCGTCCCCGTAAGCGTTTCGGACACGTCCCACAGCCGTGCGGCTGCTGCCGCGTTACGGGCTTGCGGCATGATCAGGGCCTGAGCCGGAGCGCCGCGCAATTCGCCGAGTCCGCCGGGACCATAATAGGCGCCAGGCTTGGCGTTCGGGCTTGTCGCCGCGAACAGGATCGGCCGCGCGCCGTCCGCCGCGGAATGGCCGAGGAAGGGTGCCGCGAAGTTGCTCGCTAGCGAGACCAGGCCGCCGGGGCCGCTCGCGAACAAGCCTGTGCGTGCAAATCCCGGATGCGCCGCATTGCTCTGCAAATTCCAGCCCGCCGCATCGCTGCGCCGTTGCAGCTCGAGTGCAAATATCAGCATCGCGAGCTTTGATTGCCCATAGGCCTTCCACGGCGAATATACCCGCTGTCCCTGCAGATCGTTGAAATCGATGAAGGCCGCTCGGTGCGCCAGGCTGCTGACGCTGACGACCCGCGGCGCGGCCGACTTGCGCAACAGCGGCAGCAGCCGCGCAGTGAGCGCGAAGTGACCGACGTAGTTCGTTCCGAATTGCATCTCGAAACCATCAGCCGTGGTTTGCCGGCGCGGCAGCGCCATCACGCCCGCATTGTTGATCAGCATGTCCAGCGATGGCCGCGATTGCATCCGCTGCGAGAAATCGGCGATCGAGGCGAGGCTGGCGAGATCGAGCGGCTGGTAGCTGACGTTGGCGCCGAGCGCTTCGCGGCTGATCCGCTCGATCGCGGCTTGTCCCTTCCGATCGTCGCGGCCGGTCAGCACCACCTCCGCGCCCGCCCTGGCGAGCGCGAGCGCCGTCTCATAGCCGAGGCCGCCGGTCGCGCCCGTGACCACCGCCGACCGGCCGAGCTGCGAGGAAATTGCTGTCTGTGCAGAACCAGCCATCAAACAACCTCGCGCGAGAGATCAAATCGTCTCGCAAGCTTACGGCTATTTCCGGATCAATGGAATCTGCAGATTGGTCGGGCGGTTCTGCTCGGTGTCGAAACCGCGGCCATCGATGTTGCGTGCGCCCCAGAACAAGAGGTCGCCCCTGACGTAAACGAGGTCGTACTCCATGAAGTTTGTGCCTTCCTTGAGCGCAAAGGGAACGAAAGTCTTTCCAAAGATGCTTTGCGGCGCGTTCACCGCCCACGGTGCGTATCCGGCGGAGGCGACCTTGTTGAGGATGTCCGCAAACCCTTGCGCAAGCGGAGTCACCTCGTAGGCTTCATCGGCGACGAAGGTGACTTTCTGCGCGCCTGATACAATCGGATGGGGCCCTTGCCACAACATGTGCCCGGCGATCCTGATCCGCGCCAGCGGCACGGCGCCGTAAGGGTCGGCCGAGTTGACGATCTCGAGCTCGAACCGGTCGGATGGCAGATATTTGAAAGCGCGCTTGAGATAGAACGGCTTGAGCGAGCCGTCGGCGCCTTTGGCAGCGCTCGGCCGCACCTCAGGGGCGATGCTCACCCAGTCGCCGAGCATCGCCTGTTTGATCTTGGTGACGTCCGTTTCCATGGTGTCTGCCTTCGCTTGATTGCCGGGAGATTGAGCTGCGGTGCTGCCAATTGCGGCGGTCAGCGCCAGAAACAGCAGGAGCGACGCTCGAATGCCTTTGCTCATGCGCGACACCTTCATGTTGTTCGGAGTCGAGACGCGCCCTGCCTTCCGAGCAGACCCTGCGCAGGTTGGCCTTTCGCTATAGAGGCCGCTGGCTAGCCGGAAAAAGACTTTGTAAGCTGGCCCCATGCCTGCGAGATATGGGAGTTTGTGATGGAGCTTCGGCATCTCCGCTACTTCATCGCGGTCGCCGATGCCGGCAGTTTGACGGTGGCTGCCGAGCAAAAACTCCATACGTCCCAGCCATCTCTCAGCCGGCAAATCAGGGATCTCGAGCAGGAGGTCGGCGTCCAGTTGATGAACCGCAGCGCGCGCGGCGTCGAGCTGACGGCGGCGGGCAAAGCGTTTCTCGAGCACGCGCGGATGGCGCTGGTCCAGGCCGAGGCGGCCAAGGAAGCGGCGCTTCGCGCAGCCCAACCGGCGAAGCCGACCTTCGCCCTTGGCTTTCTGTCGGGTGCCGAAATCGGCTTGCTCCCCGAGGTGGAGCGCGTGCTTCGTGCCGAGTTTCCCGGAATCGACATCCGCCTTTCCAGCGATTACTCCCCCGTGCTCGCCAAGGCCTTGATGCGGCGCAAGCTCGACGCGGCTTTCATGCGGCCGGAGGAGACCGCGGAAGATTTGGCGTACAGGCGCGTGCGCACGGACCCGCTGGTTTTCGTTTTCCCGAGCGATCATCGTCTCGCGTCGCAAGCGGCTGTCGCAGCGCAAGACGTCGTGAACGAGACCTTCTATCTGCCGTCCAAAGCCGCGCCTGCGGTGCGCCGCGTCGTCCTGGAGTACTTCAACCGGGCCGGCATCGATCCCAAGCCGGAGCATGAGGTGCACAATGTCGTCCACGCCATATCGATGATCACGTCGACGCGTGGAGTCATGATGTTGCCGGCTTACACAAAACGCTATCTGCCCGAGACGATTACCACGCGGCCGGTGAAGGGAGAGGCGCCCAGGCTCGATCTGGTTATCGCCTACCACAAGGCGAACAAGAGCCCGATCCTGAAACGGCTTCTCGCCAATGTCGGCAAGCTCGTCGGGGTGTCGTCCTAGTGGAGCGGATTTGACGTTTCGCTACCCAACAGGCCACGAACTCGCAAGCGAACGTCAAATCCAAAGCTCCACTAGAATCAATATTTTGCTAGTGGTCCTTTGATTCCAACATTCGTAAAAGTGCCCGCTGGAAGGGGATACGAATGTTGGAATCGGACCACTAGCCCGTCTTCAGCGTCACCGCTCCGTCAACTTCAGCTCGATGCGGCGGTTGCGCTTGTAGGCGTCTTCGGTGTTGGCGGTGTCGAGCGGCTGGAATTCGGCGAAGCCCGCGGCGACCAGCCGCTGCGGCGGCAAACCGAGCGACACGAGATACTGCACCACCGAAATCGCGCGCGCGGACGACAGCTCCCAGTTCGACTTGAAGATCGGGCTGTTGATCGGCCGCACATCGGTGTGGCCGTCGACGCGTAGCACCCAGGCAATCTCGCTCGGGATTTTCTTGTCGATCTCGGTCAAAGCGGCCGCCACGGTGTCGAGCTCGGCGCGGCCTTCGGGCAATAGCGTCGCCTGGCCGGTGTCGAAGAACACTTCGGACTGGAACACGAAGCGGTCGCCGACGATGCGAATGTCGGGCCGGTTGCCGAGAATGGCGCGCAGGCGCCCGAAGAATTCGGAGCGATAACGCGACAATTCCTGCACGCGCTGCGCCAGCGCCACGTTCAGCCGCGTGCCGAGATCGGCGATCCGGTTCTGCGATTCCTTGTCGCGCTTCTCCGACGCATCGAGCGCTTCCTCGAGCGCGGCGAGCTGGCGGCGCAGCGCGCTGATTTGCTGGTTCAGCACCTCGATCTGCGCCAGCGCGCGGGCCGAGACCGACTTCTCCGAGTCGAGGGCCTTGTTCAACTCATTGGCGCGTCCGGCGGCATCATTGCCGGCATTGGCGAGCCCCTCATAAAGTCCCTTGACGCGATCGCGCTCGCTTTCGGCGGACGCCAGCCCTGCCTTGAATTGCAAGAGTTGATCGGCGAGATCGAGCTTGCCGAGCTTTTCGACCGAGAGCAGATCGTTCAGTTGCGCGATCTTGGCGTTGAGCTCCTCCAGCGCCTTGTCCTTTCCGGTGACTTCCTGCGACAGGAAGAACTGCACGACGAGGAACACCGACAGCAGGAACACGATCGATAGCACTAGTGTCGACAATGCGTCGACGAAGCCCGGCCAGTAATTGAAACCGGATTCGCTGCGGCGGGCGCGGGCGAGAGCCATTCAATATCCCTTGCTTTCAGTTGCAGACGTCATGACTGGGGCGCGTGACAGACGGCCTCAATATTGTGACCGTCGGGATCGAGGACAAATGCGCCGTAGTAGTTGGCGTGATAGTGCGGGCGAAGTCCGGGCGGTCCATTGTCTCGACCGCCCGCTGCGATTGCCGCTTCATGGAATCGTTCCACGGTTACGCGGTCGTGTGCCACAAAGGCGATATGGGCTCCGGTCTGATGGATGTCCCGCGTTCCGATCCAGAAGAATGCTTTCGGACTGACGCCATATCCTGCAAACCGGGCGCCTTCCGCGTAAAGCCGCGCGATCCCGAGCGGAGCCAGCGCCCGGTCGTAGAACCGCTTCGACTGCTCAACGTCGCGAACGCCGATGGTTACATGATCCAGCATGCCGTCAGCTCTTCTCCGGTTGCTTGGCGAGCCGCTCCAACAGCCGCTTGATCTCGCGATTTTGTTCGCCCTGGCCGTCGGCCCATTCCCGGATCATCTGCTGCTCGGTGCGCATGTGCGCGACCAGCCCCTGGATCGCCTCGGCGAGGTTGGCCATCGCCGCCGTGGTGCTGCGGCTGCTGCCGCCTTCCTCCACCGCACCACGCAGCCGATCGATCGCGGCCTGCATGTCGCCGGCGGGCGTCTCGCTGCCATATTCGCGCACGGTGGTGGCAAGCCAGTCCTCGAGGTCGGTGTAGAAGCGGTTCTGCGCCTGGCTCGATTGCAAATCGAGGAAGCCGAGGATCAGCGAGCCTGCGAGACCGAACAGCGACGACGAAAATGAAATGCCCATGCCGCCGAGCGGGGCGGCAAGCCCGCCCTTCAGCGTCTCGAACAGCGCGCCGGCGTCGCCGCCGACCTTCAAGCCATCGATCACCTTGCCGACCGAGCCCACCGTCTCGATCAGGCCCCAGAAGGTGCCGAGCAGGCCGAGGAACACCAAGAGTCCGGTCATGTAGCGGGAGATGTCGCGCGCCTCGTCGAGGCGGGTGGCGATCGAATCGAGCAGGTGCCGCATGGTCTGCTGCGAGATGGTCATCCGCCCGGTGCGCTCGCCGCCGAGAATAGCCGCCATCGGAGCCAAAAGCGTCGGGTGCCGCGCGACCGCAAGGCCGGGATCGGCGATGCGGAAATTGTTGACCCAGGCGACTTCCGGATAGAGCCGGATCGCCTGCCGGAACGCCAGGATGATGCCGACCAGCAGCACCAGGCCGATCAGCGCATTGAGGCCGGGATTGGCGAAGAAGGCCTGGATGATCTGCTTGTACAGCACGACCATGACCAGCGCGCAGAGCACGAGGAACACCAGCATCCGCACCAGGAAGATCCGGGGCGAGGACAGCTTGGTCAGTTCGACTTCCATGGCGGAGCGAGTGGGCATTCTGATATCCGTGGCCGGGGCCGGTCTGGAGCCATACTATGGCATAGCGGTGGCGGGAAAAAAGCTTGGTTTGGGGCTTGCGGAGAGCCACTGGGGCGAAACCAAACGCCACATCCGGGCGTAGTAGATTAGCCGGAACCTACCCGGTGACGGGGTGCGGATTCCATATGACGATCGTGTACCTCTGGGCGCTGCTGGCGATTGCGCTGTCGCTGTGCGTCCTGATGGCGTTGGCCTGGGTCGTGCAGCAGCGCACCGGCAATTCCGGCTGGGTCGACACCATCTGGACTTTTGCGGTCGGGCTGGTCGGAGCGGGCAGTGCGCTCTGGCCGATCGCGGGTGCTGAGCCGAATGGGCGGCAATGGCTGGTGGCTTCCCTGGTTGCGATCTGGTCGCTGCGGCTCGGGCTGCACATCGCCGTGCGCACGGCTGGTATCACCGACGATCCCCGCTATGCGTCCTTCGCCAGGGAGTGGGGCCTCAATGCCCCGTGGCGGATGTTCGTCTTCCTGCAAAACCAGGCGCTCGGCTCGATCCCGCTGGCCTTCGCGATCTTTGTTGCCGCGCGATTCCCGCAATCTGCGCTGCGCTGGCAGGATGTCGCGGGTACGCTGATCCTGTTCGCCGGCATCGCCGGCGAAGCGTTGTCGGACTTCCAGCTCAAACGCTTCCGTGAGCAGCCTGCGAACAAGGGCCGCGTCTGTGACGCAGGCCTGTGGCGCTGGTCGCGCCATCCCAACTATTTCTTCGAATGGTTCTGCTGGCTCGCTTACCCCGTGATCGGGCTCTCGCTCGACTACCCCTGGGAACTCGCCACCTTGCTGGCGCCGGCCTTCATGTACTGGATTCTGGTCTACGTGACCGGCATCCCTCCGCTCGAAGCGCAGATGCTGCGCTCGCGCGGCGAGCGCTATCGCGCCTATCAGTCCCGGACCAGCAAGTTCTTTCCGCTGCCGCCTCGCGCATGATTCCAGAGAGGGATGGTCACATGAGCTTCATCTCTAACGTCATCAACACCGCAGAAAGAGTGCCGCTGCCCGATGCGATCATCCGCGCGGCGATCCACCGGCTGTGCTCGCGCTCCGCCGTCAGGCTCGCCGACGGCAGCGTTGCGCGCGACGCGGCGTTTGCGCGCGAGATGGCCGCGCGCGCCATCGCCGAGCACACCGACGCCGCCAACGCGCAGCACTATGAGGTGCCGGCGGCGTTCTTTGCGAAAGTCCTGGGCCCGAACCGCAAATACTCGTCCTGCTTCTACAGGGACGACCACTCGACCCTGCAGGAGGCCGAGGAGGAAGCGCTGCGCCAGACCGTCGAGCATGCCGAACTCGCCGATGGGCAGGATATCCTCGAGCTCGGCTGCGGCTGGGGCTCGCTGTCGCTGTTTGCGGCGCGGCAGTTCCCGGGATCCCGGATCGTCGCGGTGTCGAACTCGAATTCGCAGCGCGAATACATCATGGGCGAGGCCGCGAGGCGCGGCCTGACCAACCTGCGCGTGATCACCTCGGACATGAACGTGTTCGATCCGGGTGCGCAATTCGACCGCATCGTCTCGATCGAGATGTTCGAGCACATGATGAACTGGCGCGAGCTGCTGGCTCGCGTGCGCTCGTGGCTGAAGGGCGACGGCCGCTTCTTCATGCACGTCTTCACCCATCGCTCCGGCTCCTATCTGTTCGACCGCGACGACCGTGAGGACTGGATCGCGCAGCATTTCTTCACCGGCGGGGTGATGCCGAGCCACCATCTGATCCGGCAATACGCCGACCTGCTGGAAGTCGAGAAGGAGTGGCGCTGGAGCGGCACGCACTATCAGCGCACCGCGCTCGGCTGGCTCGCCAGGTTCGACGCGCATCAAGGCGAGATCGAAGCCGTGTTGCGCGATGTCTATGGCAGCGACACGAGTTTGTGGATGCGGCGCTGGCGCTGGTTCTTCCTCGCCACCGCGGGCCTGTTCGGTTACGCCGGCGGCAGCGAATGGGGCGTCAGCCATTACCGGATGAAGGGGGCGTAGACTGCCGCGGCTTGCGGCCTTCCGCATGGCGGCCTCTTTGTTTTGAGGCACCGCCATCTCCCGTCGGCACTGGACACGACCCTTCCGCATTGGCCACACTCGGCAAAAAGGAGGAGCGTCCGCAATGCCCATCATCGATTCCCAAGTCCATGCCTACGAGGCCAACACCCCGAAGCGCCCGTGGGCCAGCGTGCCGAACTGGCCGCCTCACGTCACCGGCGACGAGATGGTGGCCGCGATGGACAAGGTCGGCGTCGACGGCGCGATCTTCATCTCCGCCTTTTCGCTGTATCGCTATGACGCGAGCTATGCGGTGGAGGTGCAGCGCGCCCACCCCGGTCGGCTCGCCATCGTCAAGCCGCTCGATCCCGACGATCCCGCAACCGACGACGTCGTCGCCGAGTGGAAGAAGACTGCCGGCGCGGTCGGCATCCGGATTTTCTGGACGGAGGCCGACCGCGGTGCGGACGATCCCGGCTTCAACCGGATCGCCCGCGCCGCGATGCACCATGACCTTCCCGTCAATCTGCATTGCTGGGGCAATCTGGACGGCGGCACCGCGCTGATCGATCGCAATCCCGACACGCGCTTTATCATCGATCACATCGGCATCCTGCAGCCGCGCGTCCCGCCCGCGCCGGCCGAGCCGTGGCGCGACCTGCCGAAGGTGCTGGAGCTCGCCAAGCGCAAGAACGCGGTGATCAAGATCAGCGGCGCCTGCACGCTGTCGAAGCAGCCCTATCCCTATCCCGACATCTGGGATCCGCTGGCCCGCGTGTTCGATGCCTGGGGCATCGATCGCTGCCTGTGGGGCACCGACTGGACGCGCGCCTTTGCGGTCGTCAATTACGAGCAGGGCGTCGAGCCGTTCCGGACCACGGACCGACTTACCGAAAGCGAGCGCGCGATGTTGATGGGCGGCGCCTGTGCGAAAGCGTATCGGTGGGAGCCGAAGAAGTGATTGCGGCGCGTTCGCTGACCAGGACGAGTTGGCTTGTCCGGCTTCTGTTAGTCGCCGCCGCGATTTCGTCACCGGGCACGGCCTCCGCCGCGGACGTGCGCGTGATGATCTCGGCCGGGTTCTATCACGTCTATTCCGAGCTCGGCCCGGCCTTCGAGCGCGCCAGCGGACATCATCTGATCACCACGCGAGGTCCCTCGATTGGCGACTCGCCCGAGTCGATCCCGACGCGGCTGACGCACGGCGAAGCCGCCGACGTCGTAATCCTCGACGGCGGCGCGGCGGACAAGCTGGCGGCGCGCGGCCTGCTGCGCGCCGACAGCAAGGTCACGCTCGCACGCTCGCTGATCGGCATGGTGGTCAAATCAGGCGCGCCGAAGCCGGACATCGGCAGTGTCGATTCCCTCAAAGCCACGCTGCTCGCCGCGAAATCGATCGCCTGCTCGGACTCGGGCAGCGGCACTTATCTCTCGACCCAGCTGTTCGCGAAGCTCGGCATTGCCGACCAGGTGCTGCCGAAGAGCCGCCGGATTCGCGGACCGCCGTCCGGCGAGCCGGTCGCCGCCGTCGTTGCGCGCGGCGAGGCCGAGATCGGCTTCCAGCAGGTGAGCGAGTTGCAGAATGTTGCGGGCGTCGACTATGTCGGCACGATCCCGGCGGAGCTGCAACCGGGTTTCACCTTCGCAGGCCAGCTGACGCGCTCGGCCGGGAATGCCGACGCCGCGACCGCGCTGCTGCGTTTCCTCAATTCGCCCGAGGCCGACGCGGTGAAGACCAAGGCGGGGTTGATGCCCGCGGGGCCGTAGCGCTCACGCAGTCAGTCCCATTTGAAGCGTTGGTCCGGTCGCTATGCGCTACGGTCGTCGAGCAATTCGTCAAGGAAGTTTTGTACGGCCACCCAGGAACGCCGATCTGCCTGCGCGCTATAAAGCGTACCCTGCATGGTCGAAGGTCCGGCAATCGGGTTGGTGAATGCGTGAAGTGTGTTTCCGTAACTGATCACCTGCCAGTCTCGAACGTTTGCCGCGCGCATCTCGTTTTCGAACGCGGCCACCTGGTCCGGAGGGGCGAGCGGATCGTCAGCGCCGGTGCACACCAGCACGCTCGCCTTCACTTTGCCGGTCTCGGCAGGAGCCCTTGTCGAGAGAACACCGTGCAGACTGACGACGGCCCTGAGATCGGCGCCATCGCGCGCAAGCTCGAGCACGACCGAGCCACCGAAGCAAAACCCGACGGCCGCGAGCCGCGCTGCGTCGACCTGAGGCAGGGAGCCGAGTGTTGCAAGCGCGGCCCGGCCGCGTGCGCGTAGCGTTGGGAGGTCGTTGCGAAGCTCTCCAACCAGTTTGCTCATATGCTGGAGGTCGGAAGCCTGAAGGCGGCCGCCAAACATGTCAGCGGCGAAAACGACATACCCGAGCGCTGAAATTCTGCGCGCCCGCTCCATAATATGCTCGCCCAATCCCAATCCCTCGTGAACGACGAGCACGCCCGGCCGCTTGTCGTGGGACGTTTCGTCAAAAACCAGGTATCCGAGGAATTCGACGGCTCCTTCGCTGTACCGAACGTCCAGAGTCTGCACCGGATGCTCCCTTGTCGTGACGATGGCAATACTATGCTCACGGTTTCGAAAGGGACAGCTTTCGAAGAGGTGTGGGGTTTCAGTGCAAGTGACGCGGGCCGGGATCAGCCCAGCGAGCTCAACACGTTGGCCCTGGCCAAGGTCGTCCGAAGCGCCTCATCCGAGACGTGGGTATAGATCTCGGTCGTCGAGATGCTGGAATGACCGAGCAGCCGCTGTACGAAGCGGATATCGACGCCGGTCTCGATCAGCAGCGTTGCAGCAGTGTGGCGCAGCATGTGCGGCGTCAGCTTGCGGCGGAGGCCGGACTGTGCCGCCAGCGTGCGCAACCTGCTGCGGATCGAGTGCGGCCGGAGCGGGCGCCCCGGCCGGTTCAGGAACAGCGCGCCGTTGCCGCCCCGTTGGCCGGCCAGCGCGACCAATTCCCGCGCCAGTGTCGCATCGGACACATAGGCGATGCGGTCGCGCGCGCCCTTGCCGCGGACGCGCAAGGCCGCACCGTGGGAGATGACGTCGTCGCGCTGGAGCGCGCACAGCTCTCCGACGCGAAGACCCGTGGCCACCATCAGCCGGATTGCGGTGTTGATCGTCTGGCCGGCCGGCGTGGCGTCGACGACAGAATGTGTCGAGGTGGACAACAGCGTCGAGGTCTCGACCCGCGACAAAGACCGCGGTAATTGCTTGCGGCGTGCCAGCCGCAGCCGCCAGCCGTCGAACGGATTTTGCAATCCCGTATGCTCACAGGTGTAGTGAAAGAACGCCCGCAGGCATGCGAGGCGCCGGCGGATCGTCGCCGTCGACAGTTTTCGCCCCGCCATGTCCTCCATGTAGCTCTTCAGGCTCGCCGTCGTGATGCCGTCGAGGCCTGCCTGCGCCCATTTCTCGAAATCGGCGAGGTCGAAGCGATAAGCGGTCGAGGTGTGCGAAGACAGCCGGCGTTCGACAACACAGAATTGAATGAACGCATCGATCGCAATCTTGAACTGCATTTCCATCTCTCCGGCGGCCGCGAGGAGGGCGGAATATGCAGGAGGTTCATTGCGAAAGGGAAAATATGCATTCGTCCGGGTGCACATAACTCCGGATTATGCGCGTGAAGTCTAGCTATCGAAGGCATTTTTTCGTCAAATTGGAATCGGTGATTTCAAGCCCGCTCGGACTTGCGCTCGCTTTTGGCTTGCTTGCGACGACGACGTCTGTTGTTGCTGCTTATCTTGAGGGCCGACTGATGGTCCCGCAGCAGGTGAAATTTGCGACTGGCGTTACTGCCTCAATCGTCCCTTTTAGCCGCAACCTGTCGACGATATTGGATTTTGTACTTTTGAATCCTTTGGTTATCTTTTTTTTGCAACGATCTCGGACGCAATGGCGTGAGGTCAACAGACAATTGAGCTTGCCGCGAGGATTTTCCGCCTACCATCGCGTCGGGATATCAATCATCTGCTTTGCCTTTGGGGTCGGAGCAATGAAGTTCTATGTTGAAGGTTCCCCCTTTTACGATGCCACCTTGGTTCCCGGCGTAGTTGGCGGGATGAAAGTCACCGTAACGGGTTGGATAGTCTATTCATGGACTGCGATCTATATTGGCTGGCTGTTGTTCGTTGCAATCGAACACGGCCGACATGTTGCCCGCCTTATGGTCTTGCCGGCGAGCGCAGTTCCTTATTCGCCCTTCCATCCAGATGGAGCAGCGGGGATTCAATTCTTGATGGAGCCGTCCTTAAGTGCTGGCTACGCCATGATCGGACTGCTCGCAACATTTATTGTTTTCGTAGTTCACGACAAGGTCCTCTACCATATCGAGAGCAATAGATTACTGGGCTTTGGACTGTACGTAGTTGTCGCGCTGACGCTATTTGGTTTTCCTTTCTGGAAGTTACACCAAATTATGAAGGTGCGACGAAACGAGTATTTATTTGACTCTCTCGATCAAACGCTCGCTGATGCGCGTCTGGCGAGCAATCGCAAAGATTGGACAGCATTGGCTGGATGTGTTGCCGCAATAGAGAGCGCAGATAAGTATAGGAAGCTCGTCAGCACATTTCCGGTGTGGCCAGTGCCTCTCGCACTAGCTCTGCCGTCTCTGAGTTCTACCGTTGCGGCGTTAATTCCACTGGTTCAAAAAATTATCCTAGCGCCGTCTCAACCGGGCTGAACGGGAGCGGGAACGCTACGAAACACATAGTTCATAAATTAGGAAGTTTCCGTAACCTAACAGCGCCCCTGGCGCCAAGTCGATGACATAGTGCTGTTTAGTGAAGAGAGCGCTTATCGCGATTAATAACGGAAAGAGAAAGACTAATTGTGCGCATGAGCCTACCTGCGGCAAAAGATTTTGATACAAATGGAAAGCCGTCAACGTTGACACACTCACGTGCATGCTTGGAATGCTGTTCGCCATCCCGTCATACGAGTGAACAACCGCCAGGAAGCGCGTCGAAATCGATCTATCGCGATCGTAGTCTCTCCATCGCGCAGGAATTTTCACAGGAAAAAAGAAAAAGGCAGCGAGTTGCATAACGAGCAATGTGATGAAGCTGAACACAGTATAAGTGAATTGAGAGAACGTCTTTATGGTGAAAACGAGCAATAGGATAATTGGATAATAGAGCCCGGAGTAGATCCACACCCATCCTGGACGAAATGGTATGAAATCATCAATGTTGGGCGGGAACTCGACTGGTTCGCCCAAATGGCGACGCTGCACCAAGAAATAGAATTGGTATCCGCCAACAATCAAGATGATTGCCATCAGTAGATGGACGAAATGATCAAACAACGACATCGACGCGCATAATCCGGAGTTATGTAAAAGAGGCCACGCACAATGCGCAACCTATAATTTAAAGTCGAATTATATGCAACAAGATGCTTGCGCTATTGGGTCGAGGAGGCTCAGCTAGCAACCGGGCGGGCAGGCTTAGCGTGAGCAGAAGAGTTCGCTGCACCGCTGCGGCCGAGATTCGCGACCGTCGGCTGAAACGCCCCTCACACCCCCTTCAAAATCCCCACCAGCTCCGCCTGCACGAACTCATTCCCCGCGACCACATTCCCCGTGGTCAGCGCGTTGTCGTGCCCGTCCACCCCCGAGACGATGCCGCCGGACTCGCGCACCATGATCTGGCCGGCGGCGATGTCCCAGGACGACAGGTTGCGCTCCCAATAGCCGTCGAGCCGGCCAGCCGCGACGAAGGCGAGATCAAGCGAGGCGGCGCCGAAGCGGCGCAGGCCCGCGACCTTGTTCTGCAATTCCGTCATCTCGCGGCGCGACTGCTCGTGGTCGCCGCGGCCGATATGCGGCAGCCCGCATGCGATCACACATTCGTTGAGCTTGCGGCGGCCGGCCACCCGCAGCCGCTGGTCGTTGAGGAAGGCGCCCTTGCCGCGCTCGGCGGTATAGAGCTCCTCATTGGCGGGATTGTAGATCACGCCTGCGATGATCGTGTCCTCGCGCTTCAGCCCGATCGAGATGGCGAACTGCGGAATGCCGTGCAGGAAATTGGTGGTGCCGTCGAGGGGATCGACGATCCAGGTGTGGGTCTTGTCCGCGCCTTCGCGCGTGCCGCCCTCCTCGCCGATGAAGCCATAACCGGGCCGCGCCTTGGACAAATCGGTGTAGAGCATCTCCTCGGCGCGCTTGTCGGCGAGCGTGACGAAATTCGCCGGCCCCTTCAACGACACCTGCAAATGCTCGATCTCGCCGAGATCGCGCTTCAGGCTGCGGCCGGCGCGGCGCGCCGCCTTGACCATGACATTGATGAGGGCGGAATGGAGCATCGGACTCGTTCGGTTCAGCGCTTGGGTGTGGGAGGGAAGGTGTTGATAAACGGAACGGCCGGGTAAGGCGCCGGGGCTTGCGGCACTGGTTGCCCTTTGCGTGCCGTTGCGTCAAGCGTGTCGCCGAGCCAGCGATGCGCCAGCGCCTCGGCCTTGGCGCGATCCTCAGGCGCCAGCTTGGCGAATTCGGCGTCGAGCTCCGGATCGCCGCGGCCGGCGGTCTTGGCGACGAGATGCCATTTGAAGCCCTCGATCTTGTCCTCCGGTACACCCATGCCCCGGATCAGCACGAAAGCGAGCCTGTTCTGCGCAATCGGGCTGTTCTGCCTGGCGGCCTTGCGCAATAGCGCCACCGCGGCCGGCTGGTTGCGCGGCGTTCCGGTGCCGTTGAACAGCGCAATGGCATATTCGACCTCGGCGTCGACATTGTCGGCAAGCGCGGCCGCCTGCAACAGCCGCGCCGCCTTCTCCGGGTCCTTCTCGACGCCGGTGCCCTCCTTGTAGAAGGTCGCGAGCGCATATTGCGCCTCGGCATTGCCGGCGTCCGCCGCCTGCCGCAGCAGCTCCGCCGAACGCTTGACGTCCTGCGGCAGCGTCTGGCCGTCGAGATAGAGCAGCGCGAGATTGTAGGCGGCTTTGGGTTCGCCGAGCTTTGCGGCGGACGCCAGCAGCCGCACGGCGGCCTGCTTGTCGACCGGTCCGCCGCGGCCGGCGATGCGCATCATGGCAAGCGCGAACATCCCCTCGCGGTCGCCGCCGTCAGAAGCGCGCTTGTACCAGTCGACGGCCTGGGCATAGTCGCGCTTGATGCCGAACCCGTTGGCATAGATTTCGCCGAGCATGGTCATCGCCTTGGGATCGCCGGCCTGCGCGCGCTGGGTGGCGAGATTGAACGCCGTCTTGTATTCGCCGCGCTGGAACGCGCCGTAGACGAGATCGACATTGGGATTGTCAGGCACGGGCGCGGGCGTCGCGGTTGCGGCGGGCAGCGGCGTCGGCCTGGTCTCGGGCAGGGCGGGCTTCTTGGTGACGGCTTGCGGCTGGGCTTTTTTCGCTTCGGCCTTGGGTTCGGATTTCGCGGCCGGCGGCGTGATCGGCATCTGCGCGGCAGCGCCGGTGGCGACCAGCAGCGCGCCCGCGAGACACGATATGGCCCTAACGCGCTTCATTCAGGCCTGCTTCGTCTTGGCTGCTTCGCGCGCGGCCGCGTGCGCCTGCCGGATCGCCTGGCCGATTTCGGCGAGCGCAGCAGAAGCGCCGCGCGGATCGGCCCACACCGCCTCGCCAACAAGGATGAAATCCGCGCCTGCCAGCACGAACTCCTGGGCTTCGTCGCACGAGGCGGCGTAGGCGACGCACGGCGGCTCGAACAATTCGGCCCACCAGTCCAGCCGCTCGGCGACCGCGTCCACCGACGGCCGCTTGCCGTTCACATCGGGCTCGCCGAACAGCACATAGTCCGCGCCCTGTTCGCCCGCGGCCATCGAGTCGTGCCGCGTCGCGAGTCCGCCGACACCGGCGATGCGGTCGGGTTTCAGCGACGGCAACGCCTCTTCGAGCGCGGCGAGGCCGCTGACATGCGCGCCGTCGGCGCCGGCGCGTGCCACGAGCTCGACATGACGGTCGAGCAGCAGCGCCGCGCCGGCATTCTGGATCGCAGGCGCCAGCGTCTTCACCCGCGAAATCATGCTGCGTTGGTCGGCCAGCTTCAGCCGCAACAGCACGGCGGCAACGTCGGCGCTCGCGAGCAGCCCCGACAGGCTCGAGACCAAGGCCGAGGGATCCTCGACCTCGGGTGTCGCCAGGTAAAGCCGTGGAATGGGCCGCGGCGGCGATGGCTTGGACGCCAAAATTTACGCCGCCTTCTTTTCGAGGTCGGTCGCCCACTCGCCTCGGCTCGCCAGCGCGTTCATGCGCGCGCGATGGGTGAAGGCGCGCTGGCCGGCGGCGACGTTCTCGGATTTGCCGGACCATGCCTTCTGCGGCGCAGCCTGCAGTGCGCGGCCATAGGAGAAGGTGAGCTTCCACGGCAGGTTGCCGATCGCGTTCATGGCGTTGAGATGCGCGGTCGCCTCCTCGTCCGATTGTCCGCCGGACAGGAAGGCGATGCCGGGCACCGCCGCCGGCACGCAAGTTTTCAGCATGCGAATGGTCTTCTCGGCGACCTCCGCGACCTGCGCCTGCTTCGCGCACTTCTTGCCCGATATGGCCATGTTGGGCTTGAGGATCATGCCTTCCAGCGCGACGCGCTGCACCCGCAGCTCCTGGAAGGTCTTGTTGAGCACGCGCTGCGTCGCCTCATAGCAGCGATCGATGTCGTGATCGCCGTCCATCAGCACTTCCGGCTCCACGATCGGCACGATTTGGGCTGCCTGGCATAGCGCGGCGTAACGCGCCAGCGCATGCGCATTGACGCTGATCGCGGTCATGGTGGGGATACCGCTGCCGATGTCGATCACCGCGCGCCACTTCGCAAAACGCGCGCCGCGCTCGTAATATTTCTTCAGCCGCTCGGCGAGCTTGTCGAGCCCGACCGTCACCAGTTCGCCCGGGCAGTTCGGGAGTGCCTGCGTCCCCTCGTCGACCTTGATGCCGGGGATGGCGCCCGACTGCTCGATCAGCTTGACCAGTGGCGTGCCGTCTTTCGCGTTCTGCCAGATGGTCTCGTCATAGAGGATGACGCCGGAGATGTATTTGCTCATCGCCTCCTGCGAGCGGAACAGCATCTCGCGGTAGTCGCGGCGGCTGTCTTCGGTGGATTCCACCTTGATGGCGTCGAAGCGCTTCTTGATGGTGCCGGAGGATTCATCGGCGGCAAGGATGCCCTTGCCCGGCGCGACCATGGCATTGGCGACTTTATTGAGATCGGCGAGATTCATGGGGGGCGTCCTCCGGCAAGGTGCTGTGTTTCCGGAGTAAAATAGACGGTTCTCGGGCAGATGAGGAGATTAACGTTGGTCGCAGGGGAACCGCTTTGTGGGAAATCTCGTCATTCCGGGGCGCCGCGAAGCGGCGAGCCCGGAATCCATACCCACAGGCCGGGGTTATGGATTCCGGGCCTGCGTGCTACGCACGCATCCCGGAATGACGAGGGGAGGGAGCGGGATCGCTACGCGACCCGGGGATCAAGCTCGCCCTTGCCGTAGCGCCTGGCCATCTCGGCCGTGGTCAGGACCTTCTTGATCTTGCTGGCTTGCCCCGCCGTATTGAACTCCTGCAGCCGCTGCTTGCACAGCTTGCTCATCGCCTCCATCGCCGGCTTCAGGTACTTGCGCGGATCGAACTCTTCCGGATTTTCCTTGAACACCTTCCGAATTTGCCCGGTCATCGCCATGCGGTTGTCGGTGTCGATGTTGATCTTGCGCACGCCGTTCTTGATGCCGCGCTGAATCTCCTTCACCGGCACGCCCCAGGTCGGCTTCATCTTGCCGCCGTTGGCGTTGATGATCTCCTGCAGATCCTCGGGCACCGACGAGGAGCCGTGCATCACCAGATGCGTGTTCGGCAGCTTGCGGTGGATTTCCTCGATCACCTTCATGGCGAGGATGTCGCCGTCCGGCTTGCGGGTGAATTTGTAGGCGCCGTGCGAGGTGCCCATCGCGATCGCGAGCGCGTCGACTTTGGTTTCCTTGACGAACTTCACGGCTTCGTCGGGATTGGTCAGCAGCTGGTCGTGCGACAGCTTGCCTTCGGCGCCGTGGCCGTCCTCCTTGTCGCCCATGCCGGTCTCGAGCGAGCCGAGTACGCCGAGCTCGCCCTCGACCGAGATGCCGCCGAGATGCGCCATGTCGGTGACGGTCCTGGTCACGCCGACATTGTAATCCCAGTCGCCCGGCGTCTTGCCGTCGGCCTTCAGCGAGCCGTCCATCATCACCGACGTGAAGCCGGCCTGGATCGCGGTCATGCAGGTCGCGGGCTCGTTGCCGTGGTCGAGATGCACGCAGACCGGAATCTGCGGATAGATTTCGGTCAGCGCGTCCATCATGTGACGCAGCATCACGTCATTGGCATAGGCGCGGGCACCGCGCGAGGCCTGGATGATGACGGGCGCATCCAGCGCCGACGCGGCGTCCATGATCGCCAGCGCCTGCTCCATATTGTTGATGTTGAAGGCCGGCACGCCGTAGTCGTGCTCCGCCGCGTGGTCGAGCAATTGCCGCAACGTGATGCGAGCCATCGGTCCTGTCTCCGCGTTTTGCCTATAAAAGCTTACTTTTTGAGCATGATCTGATCGGAAAACCGGTGCCCACTTTTCCGGATCATGCTCGATTCTTTAGAACTTCGACGCCGGGCAAGGGTTTCCCCTCCATCCATTCAAGAAACGCGCCGCCCGCGGTCGAGACATAGGAGAAATCGCCGGCCACGCCGGCCTGGTTCAGCGCCGCCACCGTATCGCCGCCGCCGGCCACCGAGACCAGCTTCTTGGCTTTGGTGCGTTCGGCGGCGTGTTTGGCCGCGACCATGGTGCCGCGGTCGAACGGCGTCATCTCGAAGGCGCCGAGCGGGCCGTTCCAGACCAGCGTGGCGGCGTCGTCGATCGCGGCATGGATGCGCGCGGTCGATTGCGGGCCGACGTCGAGGATCATGCCGTCGGCGGGAATCGCGTCCAGCCCGTAGGCATGCGACGGCGCGTTGGCCGCGAACTGGCTCGCCACCACCGCATCGACCGGCAGGATGATCGCGCAATTGGCCTCTTCGGCCTTGTCCATGATCCGCAGCGCGGTTGCGGCGAGGTCCTTTTCGGCGAGAGATTTCCCGACGCCGATGCCCTGCGCATGCAGGAAGGTGTTGGCCATGCCGCCGCCGATCACGAGCGCGTCGACCTTGCTCACGAGGTTTTCCAAAAGGTCGATCTTGGTCGACACCTTGGCGCCGCCGATGATCGCGATCACCGGCTTCGTTGGGTGGTCCAGCGCCTTGCCCAGCGCATCGAGCTCGGCCTGCATGGTGCGGCCGGCATAGGCCGGCAGCTTGTGGCCGAGGCCTTCGGTCGAGGCATGGGCGCGATGCGCGGCGGAGAACGCGTCGTTGACCCAGATGTCGCCGAGCTTGGCCAGCTCAGCGACGAAGGCCGGATCGTTTTTCTCTTCCTCCTTGTGGAAGCGCGTGTTCTCCAGGCACAGGATGTCGCCGTCCTTCATGGCGGCAATGGCCTCGCGCGCAGGTTCGCCGACGCAGTCGCTGGCGAACGCCACGGGGTGCTTGATCACGCGCGCGAGCTCTGCGGCGACCGGCTTCAGCGACTCCTTCTCGTCGCGGCCCTTGGGGCGGCCGAAATGTGCGAGCAGGATCACCTTGCCGCCTTTGTCCGAGAGTTCGGTGATCGTCGGGGCGACGCGCTCCAGCCGCGTGGTGTCGGTGACGCGCCCGTTCTCCATGGGAACGTTGAGGTCGACGCGCAGCAGCACGCGCTTGCCCTTCACTTCGACGTCGTCGAGGGTGCGGAATTTCTTCATGGGCTGGTCACTCGTTGCGTTGACGTCAGGAGAACGAACCCGGCGGCGAGTGCTCCGGCGGATCGCCCTCCTGCTTGGACGTCACCTTCATGCCCTGCCGGAACCCGTACGCGATGAATGCCAGCAGCAATATCGCGCCGGGAATTCCGATCCAGGCGGGAAGCGTCACTGCGCTTCCCTAAATCTTCTTCGCCATCGCCACGGCGGTGTCGGCCATGCGGTTGGAGAAGCCCCACTCGTTGTCGTACCAGCTCATCACCCGCACCAGATTGCCGTTCATCACCTTGGTCTGGTCCATGTGGAATGTCGACGAATGCGGGTCGTGGTTGAAGTCGATCGAGACGTTCGGCGCGGTGGTGTAGCCCAAAATGCCCTTGAGCTGCTGCTCGGAGGCACGCTTCATCGCCTCGTTGATTTCCTTGGGGTCGGTGTTGCGCTTGGCGACGATCTTGAGATCGATCACCGAGACGTTCGGCGTCGGCACGCGGATCGCGACGCCGTCGAGCTTGCCTTTCAGCTCCGGCAGCACGAGGCCGATCGCCTTCGCCGCACCGGTCGAGGTCGGGATCATCGACATCGCAGCCGCGCGGCCGCGATAGAGATCCTTGTGCATGGTGTCGAGCGTCGGTTGGTCGCCGGTATAGGCGTGGATCGTGGTCATGAAGCCGGTCTCGATGCCGACGGTGTCGTTCAGGACCTTGGCGACCGGCGCGAGACAATTGGTGGTACACGAACCGTTCGACACCACGAGATGATCCTTGGTCAGCGTGTCATGGTTGACGCCATAGACGATGGTGGCGTCGGCGTTGTCGGCCGGCGCGGAGACCAGCACGCGCTTGGCGCCGGCGGTCAGATGCGCGGAGGCCTTGTCCCTGGCGGTGAAGATGCCGGTGCATTCCAGCGCGATGTCGACGCCGAGCTCCTTCCAAGGCAGTTTTGACGGATCGCGCTCGGCCGAGACCTTGATCTTGCCGTTGCCGAGCGAAATCGAATCGCCCTCGACGGTCACGGTGCCGGGAAAGCGGCCGTGCACGCTGTCGAAGCGCAACAGATGCGCATTGGTCTCGACCGGGCCGAGATCGTTGATGCCGACCACCTCGATGTCGTGGCGGCCGGACTCGGCGATGGCGCGCAGGATGTTGCGGCCGATCCGGCCAAACCCGTTGATTGCGACGCGGACAGCCATGCTGTTTCTCCTCTAAAAGCCGCTTGCGTCCCCGCAAGGCTGTGCCCCTCGGAGATGCTGACGGCGGATCGCCCGGTTCGGCCGGGCGGAAGCGGAAAAGATCACAGTTAGGTAGCCTTTTTTGGGCGCTACCTCAACCGTCAACCCAGGCGTTTCAGGACTGCGTTAACCGCAGCCTCGGCGGTAATGCCGAAATGCTTGTAAAGGTCCTTGGCCGGGCCGCTTTCGCCGAAAGAATGCATGCCGATGAAGATGCCGTCATGGCCGATCACGGCGTCCCAGCCCCAGCGCACCGCAGCTTCAATGGCGACCTTCACCGGCGCGTTACCGATCACCGCCTTCTGCCGCGCCTCGGGCTGCTCCAGCAGCAACTCCAGTGACGGCACCGAGACGACGCGGGCTGCAATGCCGCGCTCAGCCAGTTGCTTCTGAGCGGCCACCGCGATTTCCACCTCGGAGCCCGAGGCGAACAGCGACACCCGCGCGTCGCCCTGCGCGCCCATCAACTCATAGGCGCCGTGGCTGCACGGATTTTCGGCAGGGGCATTGTTGCGAAGCTGCGGCAGGTTCTGGCGCGTCAGGGCCAGCACGGTCGGACCCTTGGTGCGATTGAGCGCCAGCTCCCAGCATTCGGCGGTCTCGACCGCGTCGCAGGGCCGGAACACCCGCATGTTGGGCATGGCGCGCAGGGCGGAGAGATGCTCGACCGGCTGGTGCGTCGGGCCGTCTTCGCCCAGGCCGATGGAATCGTGGGTCATGACATAGACCACGCCGGTGCCCATCAGCGCGGCAAGCCGCATCGCGGGGCGCGCATAGTCGGTGAACACCAGGAAGGTCGCGCCGTTCGGCGCAAACCCGCCATGCAGGAAGATGCCGTTCATGCAGGCGGCCATGCCGTGCTCGCGCACGCCATAATGGATGAAGCGGCCCTTCGGCTTCTTCGCCGCGAACTCGGTCGCCGACTTCGCCTTGTTGTTGTTGGACCCGGTGAGGTCGGCGGAGCCGGCTAGGAATTCCATAGGCATCGCGGCGGCGATCGCCTCGATCGCGGCCTCCGAGGATTTGCGGGTGGCGATATTGAGCGGGCTTTCCAGCAGCTTCTTCTTGTGATCGCGGAGTGCTTTCGCGAGCGAGGCCGGGCGCTCATGCCGCAGCCGCCGCTCGAACTCGGCGCGTTTGCGCGGACCCAACTCCGAGTACCGTGACTCCCACTCCTGCCGCGCGGCAGCGCCGCGGGCGCCCGCCTCGCGCCAGGCCTTCAGCACATCGTCGGGCACCGAGAACGGCTCCAGCGAGATGCCAAGCTTCTCCTTGGCGCCCTTCAACTCGTCGGCTCCCAGCGCCTCACCATGCGCCTTGTTGGTGCCGGCCTTGTGCGGCGCGCCGTAGCCGATCGTGGTCTTGCAGGCGATCAGGCTCGGCTTGTTCGACTTTTGCGCGCGCGCAATCGCGGCCGCCACCGCCTTCTGGTCCATGCCGTCGATCAACTCCGCGGCCCAGCCCGCCGACTTGAAGCGTTTGATCTGGTCGACGGAATCGGACAGCGAGGTCGGGCCGTCGATCGAGATACCGTTGTCGTCATACAGCACGATCAGCTTGTTGAGCCGCCAGACGCCTGCGAGCGCGATCGCCTCCTGCGACACGCCTTCCATCAGGTCGCCGTCCGAGCACAGCACATAGGTGTGGTGGTCGACGATCTTCTTGGAGAATTCCGCAGCCAGCATCTTCTCCGCCAGCGCCATGCCGATCGAGGTGGCGAGGCCCTGGCCGAGCGGGCCGGTGGTGGTCTCCACCCCCTTGGTGCGGAAGTTCTCGGGATGGCCCGGGGTGAGCGAATCGACCTGCCGGAAGCGCTTGATCTGGTCCAGCGTCATCTCGCTGTTGCCGGTCAAATACAGCAGCGAATAGAGCAGCATCGAGCCGTGGCCGGCCGACAGCACGAAGCGGTCGCGGTCCGGCCAGTCCGGTTTGGCGGCGTCATATTTCAGGAACTGGGTGAACAGCACGGTCGCGATATCGGCGCAGCCCATCGGCAGGCCGGGATGGCCGGATTTCGCCTTCTCGACGGCATCCATCGAGAGGCCCCGGATCGCGTTCGCCATCCTGATATGGTCGACCTGCGTCATGATAAAAATCCGTCTGAATTGAGGTGCTTGGTTGGCTGCACAACGCGGGGGGAACTGGGCGCTTGCGGTGTTTTTGGTCCTTAGCAATGCCGGTTCCACGAGTCCAACGCCTTTGCGGCACGAAAAGTTGCTTTGTAGTGCATAGTTTCGCCTCGGCGTTGCGCGGCTAAATTCCGCCACGTAAGCTTCTTCCCATAAGCGCTTGCCGAAACGCCGGATTCGCGGTTGGCAGCCGCGCAACCCCAAGTCCGCATTCAAGTCTGCGTATCCCCTTATGAACGATCGCCCCGTCAACGGTTCCGCTGCCCCCGAGGCGCCTTTCTCCGACATCGAATCCGCCACGCGGCGGCTGATGGCGGCGCTGGACGCGCTGGAGGGCGCGGTCGAGCGGCGGCGCGACGCCGACCGCGACGAGGACGAGCTCGCGACCCGGATTCAGGCGCTCGGCACCGACCGCTCGCGGCTCGCCGACGAGCTCGACGTCTCGCTGGTCAAGACCCGCAGGCTCGAGCGCGCCAACCGCGAGCTCGGCGATCGGCTGGATGCGGCGATCGCCGCGATCCGCGAAGTGCTCGGTGGTGAGGGCGAGGCGCACGACAGCGGAGAGGCCGCATGAACCACATCAACGTCACCATCAACGGCCGGCAATACCGCATGGCCTGCGAGGAGGGACAGGAAGCGCGGTTGATGCGGCTCGCCGAAAGCCTGCAGTCGCGCGTCGAGGACCTGCGCGGAAAATTCGGCGAGATCGGCGATCAGCGGCTCACCGTGATGGCGGCGCTCACCGCCTGCGACGAGCTGCTCGACGCCAACGCGCGCCTGGAGAAGCTGGAGCAGGAGCTGGCGTCGCTGCGCGACGTGCGTGTCGCCGCGACCGACCGCGCAAGGGCAACGCAGGTGGCGGTCGCGAATGCCTTGAATGCGGCGGCCGAGCGCATCGAGAAGACCACGCAGGTTTTGAACCGCACGGTCGGCGGCGGCGTGGCGATCGGGTGAACTGCTCGACCTTGTGAAGGTCGGCGGCCACATGACGCGCTCGACGTCGTCATGCGCGGTCAGTGGATGACGAGACGGCGGCTTTGCAATGGAGATGATCATGCGCAGGATGATCCTCGTGACTGCGTTCGTAGTCGGATTGATCGCACCCGCGTCGGCTCAGAAGGCCGAAATCGATGCAGCCAATGCGAAATGGATTGAATTCTTCAACAAGGGTGATTTCGCCGGTGTTGCTTCGCTCTACACGACCGACGCGACCGCATTTCCGCCCGGTTCCGCGATGGTGAAGGGCCGAGCCGCCATTGGAGCAATGTGGAAAAGCACGGCGGAGAACGTCAGCGATCCGAAACTCACGACCCTGGACGTCAAGTCGCTCGGTCCCTCCGCGGCACGTGAAATCGGGACCTTCAGCCTGAAGGCGAAGGGCCCGACGCCGCAGGAAGTGACCGGGAAATATGTTGTGGTTTGGGAAAAGGTCGGAGACGACTGGAAGCTCGCGGCTGATATTTGGAACGACGGCAAATAGGCTGCGGTCCCGGATTTCTAGGTCGTACCGGTCTTCGCCGTATGGGAGCCTGCGCGACGTGCGCCTGGCTGCGAGCGACCGCGCCGGACAACCCAAGCCGCGGTCGCCAACGCGCTCAACGTCGGCGCCGGGCGCATCGAGAAGACCACGCAGGTGCTCAATCGCACGGTCGGTGGCGGCGTGGCGATCGGGTGAAGGCGAACGCCTTACCGGTACAGAACTTTCACACGCTGTCGGGAAGTAGATTTTCGAGCGGCGTCGTCAGGCGACAGGAGAGTCCCAACGGTCCATAGGACACTTCAACGGAGCCCTTGAAATCGTCTTGCAGAACCCGGGTAATCAGGCGCGAGCCAAAACCCACGCTGGCGGGTTGCGACGCGGGCGGACCACCGGACTCCCGCCACGCGAAAACAAATTTTTGCTCGCCCTGCTGCTGTTCGGATATCCATGTAATCGATACGTGACCGCCCGCCGCGGTCAAAGCGCCATACTTCATGGCGTTGGTCGCAAGCTCGTGGATGGCCAGCGACAGCGCCAGCGCCTGTCGGGATTTGACGACGAGGGCAGGACCCGAGACCGAAAACCGGCCTTCGCCCGTCCGGTAAGGAATCAAGGCGGTGTTGATCACCTCATTGAGGGGTGCGGCGGCCCAATTTGCCGCGGTGAGCAGGTCGTGCGCCCGTGCGAACGCGGCAAGTCGCCCCTGATACTTTTCGAGATCGGCTTTGCTCGATTGATCGCGAAAGGTCTGGGTGGCGACGGCACCAAGGACCGCAAGCGTGTTCTTGACGCGGTGCTTCAGCTCCTCGTTGATAAGGTTCAGCGCTTCCCTTGCCATGTGTTCGGACGTGACGTCCTTGCAGACGACGAGCACGCCGCCGACCTTGCCGTCGACATCGATCGGGCCAAAGCTGTACGTCCACCAGACATCCTCGCGGCGACCGTGACGCGTGACCGGCACCAGCTGGTCCTCATGCCAGGTCGCTCCATTGCCGGCCATGACGTAGTCGATCTGCGGGCCGATGATGTCCCATATCTCGTCCCAACACTCGCGGCCGCGGGCTCCGAGCGCGCTCGGATGCCGTTCGGGTCCCATCGTCTCGCGGTAGGCATCGTTATAGAACTGGATGAGCTCCGGTCCCCACCAGATGAACATCGGGTGGCGCGAGGTGAGGACAAGCCGTACCGTGACCCGGAGACTTTGCGGCCATGTCCGGGGCGGGCCGAGCGACGTTTTCGACCAGTCAAACGCTCGCGTCAAAGCGCCCATCTCGCCGCCGCCCGCCAAGAAGTCGCTGACTGCTTCCTCGCGCATGCGCGCAACCTCACTCGAACGCCCGTGGTCCTATAGCGGGAGTTCCGCAAGATTCCAAAGGAGAATGTGTCCGCCCGCGGATCGTCGTCAGCCTTGATCCAGGTCAATTGCGCTGCAAGATCGCTGCGCGTTCTTTGGCGTCACCGTCGGCGGGGGCGTGGCGATCGGGTGAACTAGACGCCCGTGATCCGCTTGACGATGGAGACGAGCCAATCGAAGGCGGGCAGCGGGCTGAACGCCTGCAACAGGGCGACGGCGAGAGCAATCACGCCGCAATAGATCGCAATTCCGCGCAACACGCGTTGAATGATCGGGGGATAGGGCGGCTGGTTATCCCGGGGCCAGGCATAGGTTTCTTCCCACAGGGATTGAGGGACGTGAGCAGGACGGATCTTCTCAAGAGGCAGCCACGCGCGATAAGCGTCGATGCCGCGCTCTTTCGCAACCGTGCTTCGCAACCAGAGAATGTTCCTGCGTGCAAGGAAATCGACACAAAGCCTCATCAGGAAACGGATCGCCGAAAGGATCAGCCAACAGACCAGGTAGACATAGGCGATCATGAAGCCAAACGTCAGAAACGACTTGGTGAACGACTTCACCGAAAAGATCGTCGCCGTGACTGCAATGGAAGAATCGACAAGCTTGTCGAGTGTCCCGTAGGCCTGACCGAGTACGGTCTTGTCGTCCGCTGCTTCCATCCAGAGAATGAGAAAAATCACAACAGCGAACTGCAGGAGAGGGAATCTCAGGACCCTCCTGATTGGAGCTGACATCAGCTTGATCATGCGGTCACACTCCCCAAGATAGTTGTCGTCGCGTTCTGAAATTCGACCGAAGACAGGGTTCGCCCTGGCCGCGCGCGGAAACGCGAGTTGCGTGCGAGGCGGAAGCCGGGAATCCCGGGCTACCGGCCACCCTACTCGATCACATCATCCGCCAGCGCACGTAGCTTCTCCGGTACGGTCAACCCGAACGCCTTCGCGGTCTTCATGTTGATGACCAGCTCGAACTTGACCGGCGTCTGCACCGGAAGCTCGGCCGGCTTCTCGCCCTTGAGGATGCGGTCGGCATAGACGGCGGCGCGGCGGTACTCGTCGACGAGGATCGGACCATAAGCGATCAGGCCGCCGAGTTCGGCGAACGAACGCGACCAGAACACGGCGGGGACATGGTGGCGATCTGCCAGTGCGGCAATCTCCGCGCGGTGCAGGACGGTGAAAGCGTCCGGGATCACGACCAGGCCGCTGTTCTCCGCGCTGGCGGCAACCAGCGTTTCGACTTCGCGCATGTCCTGAACGGGTGCGACGTTCGCCTCCACGCCGAGCTGCGCGGCGGCGGCCTTGAACGAGCCGAGAAAGGCGTCGATGAAGGGCGCCGAGGGCGGGTTGTACATCAGGTTGATCCGGCCAAGGCGCGGCGCGATCTCCTTCAACAGCTCCGCCCATTTGCCACCCAGCGATCCCACGATCGGAGTGAAGCCGGTGGCGTTGCCGCCGGGCTGCGGCAGGCTCGCGACATACCGGTTGCCGACGGGGTCGGCGACCAGCACGAAAACGATCGGAATGGTCCGCGTCTGTTGCAGCATGACCCTGGCCGCGGGAGTGCTGCTGGTCAGGATCAGGTCGGGCTGAAGCGCGGCGAGCTCCTTCGCCGATCGCGTCATCAACTCGGCATCGGCCTTGGTCCAGCGGATGTCGATTGCGAGGTTGCGGCCCTCGGTCCATCCGAGCTTGCTCAGTCCTTCGCGGAATGCCGCGATGCCTGCTTGTGCTTCGGCGTCGCTCACGTCGGAGCTGGTCAGGACGCCGATCCGCCGCATCCGCTGCTGCTGCGCGCGGGCCGCAAATGGCAGCGCCGCTGCCGCACCGAGCAGCGATATGAATCGGCGTCGCTTCACCGCGCTTCCCCGGCGAACCCCTTCTGCAATTCCGCCAGCCGCGCCAGCGCCGCTTTCGGCAACGGCCCTTTCTCGACCGCGGCCAACGCGCCGTCGAACTGTCCGGGCGTGGCGATGCCGACCAGGATCGTGCCCATCGCCTCATGCGTCATCGCAAAGCGGATCGCGGCCTCGGTCAGGCTGGCGGCAAAGCCGTCTTTGACCAGGGGCAGCAGGCGGCGGGCGCGGTCGATATCGGCGTCGTAGTCCATGGCCGAACCGATCGGCTCGGGCGGCGGACTGGCGATCGGGTGACGTTCGGCCGAGCCGGACAGCGCGCCGCCGGCCAGCACGCGGATGCCGACCACGCCGACGCCGGCCTTCACGGTGTGATCGAACAGCCGTCCGTAATCCTGCGCCGGATAATTCGCAGGCATCGCCTCGGCGGCGGACGGATTGAGCATGTTGTAGACGACTTGCGCGCTGTCGAAGGCGCCGGAGTCGATCACTTGATGCAGCGCCGCGGTGTCGCCGACCGCGGTGAGCCCGAGGAAGCGCGTCTTCCCCTGCGTGCGCAGCCGCTGAAACGCCGGCACCACCTCGTCTAGCACCTGCTTGACGCTCAAGGTCGCGCCGCCGCCTTTTTCGGTGATCGGATTGTGCAGATGGAAAATGTCGACGTGATCGCGGCGCAGCCGCGCCAGGCTTTGTTCGAGCGATGTCGCCAAGGTCTCAGAAATGCGGCTGTAGGCATCCGGCGGGATCCGCACCTTGGTGCCGACCACGGCGTTCGCCGGTTTCAACCTCTCGAGGATGCGGCCGAGGTTCTTCTCGGACTCGCCGTCGCCATATTGCACGGCGGTGTCGAAATAGTTCACGCCGGCGGCAAGGGCGCGGGCGACGGTGCGCTCCTGGTCGGCATGATCGCCGCGCACCATCAGGCCGCCGACGGCGCCGCAGCCGAAGCCCAGCACCGAAAGCTGCATCGGCGTGCGTCCGAATTTTCGCAATTGCATGGCGTTCCCCGACGAGCCTTGTTTGTTAGTCTTGTTAGTGATGCGGCTTCTTGCGGCGCGGGCCAGGCGCGGCCCGCCCCTTGTAATAGGGATTGACGACGCATGATGCCGAGCGGCCCGACGCCGACATCTGGCACTGTGCCATCGTCTGGTAGGCGCATTCGAAATAATAGTCGACAAAACCCTGATAGATCTGAAGGCAAACGGGATAGGCCGGATCGTAGGTCTGCGCGCGGGCGGGCGCGGCGAGCGCGAGCGTTGCGGCAAATGCAGCAATGACTGGCGCGGCCGTACGGTGGTGAGGTCGTGTCGGTTGCATGACGATGCTCCTGCGTGCCCCACTTACTCTAACGCAGACGGAGCGCTATTGCGACGTTGCCGGGAACTCGTCCGGGTCGACCTCCCACGGCTTGCCCTTGTAGACATTTCCAGCCGTATCGACGCACACCGGCGTCAGTTTGGTCCCCTGGCCGAGCCCGTGCGAACGCAGCGCCCGGCCGATCTCTTCACAGGACACGACGTATCGCGCGGTCTCGCCGCCATCCAGGCCTGCCGGCAATCTCGTGCTTTCGAGCCCGGCAATGCCTGACGTGGACGGCGTGAACATGCGCGCGCCGGAGGGCAATTCCAGCGTCAGGATGTCGATCATGACGGTGCGCTGGCCGACATTGATGGCTTCGACCCTGGCGTAGGGCGGTCCGGGTTGCGAACCGGCAGCCGGTCTCATCATGCCGAGCACGACCTTGATCTGCGTCGCCTCCCGCCTTGCCGCATGCCGCCAGTTGATGGTCGAAAGAATGGCGCCGTACAGCGCCAGCGCGAGGAGGGCCAGGTCCTTCGCGGCGGTCAGATGGCTGCCTTCCATGCCAGCGCCCCCGTCCATGCTACGCAGATGAGGTCGATAGGAATTCCGTCGGGTGATTTTTTAGTTGACTCTTTGTTCATGTTTTGTACTTATTCTCTGCCCCTGTCAAGGAGGCTCAGATGGACAACCGGCTGAACAAAATTCGTAAGGAAATGAATCTCTTGCGGGAGGAGATGCGGTGCGCCGAGGCTGTGATGCACGGGCAGATCGGCCGCGACCAGGATTCCACGCAGGCCGCCGTGCGCGTGCTGGAAATGCGCATGCAACTGGCGGCCAAAGTCGCCGAATGGACCGCCATGGGCGGCCTCGCCATCCTGCCGACGGTGGAGCAGCGCTTGAAGGAGAAGCGCGAGCCGCTCAAGCGGCCAAAGCTTTACATCGTGCCGAAGGCGGCGGCCCCGGCGCCGCGGAAAGCGTCGCCGCCGAAGACGAAGAAGCGGCGGCTTGTCGCGAGGGCGTGAGCTCTTATCCCTCCCCCGCGGAGCGTGGGGAGGGTGGCTCATCGCGAGCGTAAGCAAGCGATGAGTCGGGTGGGGGTGCCATCGCAGCCACGGACTCTTTCAGCTTGATGATACCCCGACCCGGCGCGTGCTCGCGTTGCTCACACGCCACCCTCCCGCAAGGGGAGGGATCAAGAGCACGTTCCTCTGTCCACTTTTGAACCGAGCTGCCGCAATACGCGCTTGAATCCCTGCCGTTCCGGCGGAACGAGATCGGTGGGCTTACGTTCTCTCGGGATGGATCGTGTTTTTCTCGCCCTCATCGTTTCCGGGGTGCTGCTTGCGGCGACCTCGATGTCGTTGCTCGTCGCTACAGGCGGCGGGACGACAGTGGCCGAGCTGAATGTTCCACCGAAGGCCGTATTGGTGAGCAGCATCAGACCGTATCCCATGCCCGATCACTCGACGTTGGCGCGTAACGACAGCATAAGGTGAAGCCACAACAATCATCGTCATTCCGGGACGCGCCTCTTGGCGCGGGCCCGGAATCTATTTATCAGCTTGAATGGTGGAGGAATGGATTCCGGGTTCGCGCTGACGCGCGCCCCGGAATGACGAGTTGAGAGCTAATGCGTGTCGCTGCGCTGCCATTTCTCGAGGTCGGATTTCTTCGCGCCCGAGCGCTGCTCCTTTTCCGGATTGCCCTTCCAGGGTTCTTCCGTTTGCTTGAGCGACCCCTTGTCAGTGCGCTGGCGCGGATCGTCCTTTGGCGTCTCTTTGCTCATGCGAGTTCCTGCGAGCGGCTGTCGACCTGCCGCTCCAACCGTTGGGCGGCCCTGAACTCGTCGAGATGGTGCACGTTCGGCGTAAACGCCGCTTCCCTGGCGAGCAAATGGTAGACGCGCGCGACCACGCGCTGCTTCTGCTTGTCGCGGCCGGAGGGAAGCGCGCGGGCCCTTTGAGTCGCCGCGATCGCATGGGCTTTGAAATAGTCGTAGGCGTCGGACATGTGTTTCCAACGCTGTGCGAGCGCGGTTTGTTTCAAAGCGCCCGCCCGGGGAAGCCGGTAAAACCGTGCGCCAAAGCGCGAATTTCGCCAGCGCCTTCACCATGTTGCGCCTGTTCAAGGGGTGGTACGAAAAATAAAACTATTCCGTTTTTCGTAAAATGTGCTTTAATCCGGCCACCTCGCCCCAACACGAGGGACGTTCGGCCAATCGTCACGACACGTGGGGCGGGATGCGATGGACGCAAAGGTCCGCAGACGATGCGTGTCCGATGTGTACGGTCAAGCCGTGTGGTCCTGTCCCCCCGACGCTGGGGTCAAGCTTGCCGAGATGATCGGCAGGCGACGGAGGCTAACAAGCCCGGTACTCCGGGGAGATCACGGAGCAGCCGTAAAACCATTGCGCAGGGAGTGCCGCGCGATTTCGGCCCTGCCTGACGACTTGTGGGCATCCTTCCTTTTCAGCCCACGAGGATTGCGGGTGCGGTTGAGCGCCCGGTACTCCCTGCGCCCTCTTCTTTCATGAGGGACGATGTCGATGCATCACCCGGGCGAAAATCGCGCCGCGGGAAGGCTGAATCTCGTCATTGCGAGGAGCGAAGCGACGAAGCAATCCACATCTCCGCTTGTGGCCCGATGGATTGCTTCGCTTCCGGCTACGCGTAAAAGCGCTTCGCCGGACTCCCACCCGGCGTAGCTCGCGCAGCGAGCGTAGACGGGTCGCTCGCAATGACGGGGATAGGCTGTTCGAAAACCAAATCGGGGCAGTCGCGCCGCTGGCGCTGCCGTCACTTCGTCGCTACATTGACCTTGCGAGGCTGCGTCGCGCGTCAGGAGCCATATATCCCCGGGGCCTTATCGATCCTTTAGGGAACTGTCCCTGGCCGGGTCCGTGGATCCGGGCATATGGTGCCCACCTACTTTCGTAGGGAACTCCGGGATCGAGTGCTTCAACGGCGACCGCGGCTTCGCACTTTTTCTTTGCTTCATATTCACCAGATGGCCGAACCGAAATCGAAGGCCGAGCTTCGCGCCACCGCGCTGGCGGCGCGCGAAAAACTCTCCGACAGGCAGCGCACTGCGGCGGCAGGTGCGCTGGCGAAACGCGGCTTGCCGATCGAGATCATCAACGGCCTGATCGTCTCCGGCTACTCACCGATCAGGAACGAGATCGATCCGGAGCCGCTGATGCGGGCGCTCGCGGCGAAGGGCGCGCGGCTCGCGCTGCCGAGCGTGAATGCGCGCGGCAAGGCCCTGACGTTTCGCGCCTGGTCGCCGGGCGACCGGTTGATGATGGGCATGCTCGGCATCCCCGAGCCGTCGACCGCGGCCGCCGAAGTCGTCCCCGACATCATGCTGGTGCCGCTCGCGGCATTCGACAGCGCTGGTCACCGCATCGGCTACGGCGCCGGCCATTACGACCACACCTTCGCGCACTTGCGGAAGTCGAAGGCGATCACCGGCATCGGCCTCGCCTTTGCCGTCCAGGAAATCGAGAGCATCCCCGCGCTATCGCACGACGTGCCGCTCGATTATGTGCTAACCGAAAAGCGGGTGTTCGATTTCCGGAGTGGTTAGTTGAGAATCCTGTTTATCGGCGATGTCGTCGGCCGCTCCGGCCGCGCCGCGGTCACGGATCATCTGCCGGGACTTATCCGCGACTGGTCGCTCGATCTCGTCGTGGTCAATGGCGAGAACTCGGCCGGCGGCTTCGGTATCACCGAGGCGATCTATCAGGAGCTGCTCGATGCCGGCGCCGACGCGATCACGCTCGGCAATCATTCCTGGGATCAGCGCGAGGCGCTGGTTTTCATCGAGCGGGCTTCGCGGCTCATCCGCCCCGCCAACATGCCGAAGGGCACGCCGGGCCGCGGGGCTGCGCTGATCGAAACCAAGAACGGCAAGCGTGCGCTCATCATCAACGGCCTCGGCCGTGTCTTCATGACGCCATTCGACGATCCCTTTGCGATGCTGGCGCGCGAGCTCGAGGCCTGTCCGCTCGGCGAAGCGGCCGATGCGGTGGTGATCGATTTTCATTGCGAGGCGACATCCGAGAAGCAGGCGGTCGGCTTCTTCTGCGACGGCCGCGCCAGCCTCGTCGTCGGCACGCACACGCATGTGCCGACCGCCGATCATCAGATTTTGGCCGGCGGCACCGCCTACATGACCGACGCCGGCATGACCGGCGACTACGATTCGATCATCGGCATGATCAAGGAGGAGCCGATGCGGCGCTTCACGACCGGCATTCCTTCCGGACGGTTTGAGGCCTCCGGCGGCGTGGCGACGCTGTCGGGGGTTGCGGTCGAGACCCACGATGCGACGGGATTGGCCACGAAGATTGCGCCGGTGCGCATCGGCGGACGGCTCGCGCCTGCGCTGCCGGAGTTCTGGACGTGAGCTGATGCAACAACGTTGCCATCTCGTGACGCTCATTGCTGCGGCCCTCGTGCTGGCGATTTGCGCGCCTGCGCGTGCCGAAAAACGCGTCGCGCTCGTGGTCGGAAATTCGCATTACAAAAACGTCACGCCGCTCGATAATCCCGTCAATGATGCGAAGCTGATGGCCGAGACATTGCGCGCGCTGGGCTTTGTCGTCGTCGGCGGCAGCGCGCAGCTCGACCTCGACAAGGCGCAATTCGATGGCGCCGTGCAGGCGTTCAGCGACCAGATCCAGGGCGCCGACGTCGGCTTGTTCTATTACGCCGGACATGGCCTGCAGGTGCGCGGCCAGAACTATCTGGTGCCGGTCGGCGCCAATCCGGCGCGGGAGACCGACGTCGATTTCCAGATGGTCGATACGGCGCTGGTGTTGCGGCAGATGGAGGGCGCCGGCACCAAGCTCAACATCGTGATCCTCGATGCCTGCCGCAACAATCCGTTCGGCGGCCGCGGCCTGCGGGGGACCGAGGGCGGGCTCGCCCAGATGCGCGCGCCGGAGGGCACGCTGATTTCCTATGCGACACAACCCGGCAACGTGGCGCGCGACGGAGCCAACGGCAACAGTCCCTACACCAGGGCCCTTGCCGACGCGATCCGCAAGCCGGGCAAGGACATTTTCCAGACCTTCAACGCCGTCGGCCTTGCCGTGAAAGAGGCAACCGGCGGAGTGCAACAGCCCTGGGTGTCATCGTCGCCGATCGCCGGGAGTTTCTACTTTGCGGGCCAAGGTGCGGGGGCGCCCGCGAGCGCAGCGGCGGCGGCGCCTCCAGTTGTCGCTCCGACCGTCGCGGATGAAGCGGTGCGCGCCTGGTCGGTCACGCAGAACACCACAAGCATCGCCGTGATGGAGGATTTCATCCGTCAGTTCGGAGGCACTGCCTACGGCAGCATGGCGCGCGCGCGGCTGCAGGAAATGAAGAAGAGCCAGTCTGCTGCGGTCATCCCAGGTGCGGTCACGCCAAGACAAGTCGAGCGCAACCGTAGCTCCCTTGTTAGCGGGCAGTATGACGTCGTCGCCAGCGGCTTTGCCTCGACCTTCACCATCACGGTGACCGGCTCGACATTTTCCGGCTCCTCAAAATGGACTTGCTGTCCCGGGCCGCGAACCGATCCTATCTTCCAGGGCGTCATTCAGGACGGCAAAATCAGTTTCTTCCGCGATTGCACCGGTCAGGGTTACGGCGGCGAATGCAAGCAGGGATACACCGGTTCAATCGTAGAAAATGGCGCATCCGGTCAGTGGGCAGGGACCGGAGGCGGCGGCTCCTGGACGATGCGCAAACGTTGAGGCTAGCCTTCGAACGCGTGCGCTTTCACCGCATCCTCGCTCCAGTCGAGCCCGAGGCCGGGCGCATCGGGAATCTGCAGCAGGCTGTCGCGGATGGTGTAGGGGCGTTGCAGGATCGGATCGGCCCAATCCTGCCACTCCAGCCAATGCGCGGTCTCGGTCACGCGCATCACATGCGCTGCGACTTCCGGGTAGAGATGCGTCGACATCGGAATGCCCGCCGCGCCCGCGATTGCGGCAGCGCGCATCCAGCCGGTGACGCCGCCGATGCGCATGAAGTCGGGCATCACCAAGTCGCACGCGTTGCGCTGCAGCGCCTTGTGCAGCTCCCGCGGGCCGTAAAAGTTCTCGCCGATCTGGATTGGCGTCTTGAGCTGTGCGGTGAGCTGCGCATAGCCATCGAGATTGTCGTAGACGATCGGCTCCTCGATCCAGGCCAGCCCGAGATCGTCGACCATGTGGCAGCGCTGCAGAGCTTCGGCAAAGTTGAGCCCCTGATTGTAGTCGGCCATCAGCGCCATGTCGTCGCCGACGGCCGATCTGACCGCGGCGATGGCGGCGAGATCATCCTGCGGGCGTTCGCGGCCGAGCCGGATCTTCAAACCGGCAAAGCCGCCTTCGTCGCGCAACGCGATGGCGTCCGCGCCAAGCTTGTCGGGCGGCTGCAGCCACAATCCGTTGCTGTTGTAGGCCTTCACCGGCCCGACCGATCCGCCGAGCAGCACGCAAAGCGGCAGGTTCGCCGCTCTGGCCAGCGCGTCCCACGCCGCCATGTCGAGGCCGGCGACCGCGATCATCGACTGGCCCTCATAGCCGACGAAATGCAGCGATTTGCGCGCGATGTCGTAAAGCTCGAACGGTGCGACGCGCCGCCCCTTCAGGATCTCGCCGAAGTCGTGCAAGGCCGGCACCAGATAGCGCAGTGTCTTGATGGTGTAGGGTTCGAGATAGGCGCGTCCGACAATGCCCTCCTCGGTGAAGAGATCGATCAGGATCAAAGGCCACTCCGGAATGGTCGCGATCTTGGCGACCACCGGGCGCTTCAGCTTCAGCACGACGGGGCGCGCACGGATCGATTTGAAGGTGAGCGAGGCCAGTTGCACCACAGGCGCCTCCGTTCGCGTGGCGCATGGCTAGCGCCGATGCGACGCAGTCTTGCAGAGCGTTGCGGAGGTGTAAATGCGTGCAGGAGGGGAGAGGAGCTAGCCCTGCCTGAAGCCCATGCGGAATGCGCCCCAGTGGCGGCCGCGCACGAAGATCGGAGACGACAGATCCTTCATCAGCACGAAGTTACCGCCGCCCATGTCGCGCCGGTAGGTCTGCAGCAGGAAGGCCTTGGTGTTGGCCGCGACCTTCTTCACCGCGCGGTCGTTGAACAGGCGCCGGTTGCGGCAGTTGGCATTGTTCCAGACCGGGTCCTTGCCCTGCGGAAGGCGATAGTTCGGATTGTGCGTCGGCAGATAGCCGCCCTTGGCCCAGGCGACGCAAAACACGATGCGCGGATCGGACTTCTGGATCGGATCCTGGATCGAAGGCAGCACGCGGTCGGTGAACGCGACATAGTCGGTCATGTACTGCTTGGGATCGGTGCCGGGAATCTCGCGGTACTTCTCGTCCATCAGCTGATCGAGCGTGACCTCGCCGCGCGCGATTCCTGCCTCGAAGACCTCGGCGATCTGCTTCGCCGCGGTGACGACGGTGCGGATCAGCGGCGCGTCGGACGTCTCCACGCCGCTGTCGGCGATCAGCGCGATCAGAGCTTCGGAGGTCTCGAGCAGTTTGGCGACACGCTCGTCGGCGTTCTTCAGGTGACTGCACGACAGGTCGACGCCCTTGGCGAGGTGGGCGAGCTCTCCGATCACCTCATCGCAATGGGCGAGGTTCGAGGTCGCAGCCCTGGTGACGCCGTCAATCTCCTGGCCGACCTTGGTAACACCGCTCTGCACCCGGGCGATGATGCCCTGGATTTGCGAGGCGCCGCTGCCGGCATTCTTGGCGCGCAGCGAGGCCTCGCCGCTTTCGCCGATCAGCGAGCCGACCTGGCCGTCCAGCCCGCGCACGGTGTCGCCGATCTGCACAGTGGCCTGCCGCGTCGCCTCGGCGAGGCTCTTCACCTCGCTCGCGACCACGGCAAAGCCCTTGCCGGCTGCTCCCGCGCGCGCGGCCTCGATGGTGGCGTTCAGCGCCAGCAGGTTGGTCTGTTTGGCTATCGCCTCGATCGAGCCCGAGACTTTTGCGACCTGGGAGAGCGCGGACGACACCGCGCTGAGCCTGCTTTCGATGCGGCCGACCGCCTCGATCAGCTCGGCGATGTGCTTGACCGCGGTCTCGACCGCGTCGCGCGACTGCGTGATGTCCTCGACCGCGGCGGAGGTCGCCGTCTGCACCAATTTCGAGGCGTCCGCGATGCCGTGATTGGCGGAGACCATGGTCTCGGCGGTCTTCTGCAGATGACCGAAGCGCTCCGATTGCGTGGAGACGCGTTGGGCCACTTCCTGCACATTGCCGGCGACGTCGGCGAGCTCGACGCCGAGGCCGCCGATCTTGTTGGAGAGCTGGTCGACCAGCCGCTCGCTGGCGGAGGGGGCGGTCGTGATGGAGTCCGAAAGTGCGGTTTGTGAGGTCATAGCTTGTAGGCCGTGCGAAAGCCGCCCCAGTGACGGCCCTGAACGCGGATCGGCACGTCGATCTCGCGCATCATGATGGTGATGCCGTTGCCCATGTCGCGGGCGTAGCTCTGGATCAGATAGCTGCGCTGGTTGCGGCCGGCGGCGAGCCCCGCGGTGTCGTTGAAGATGCGGCGGTTGCGGCTGTTGGCAGTGTTCCAGACGACGTCGCCCGAACGCTGCGGATGGGAGTAGATCTTGTTGTGAACGGGCAGATAGCCGTTGCGGTCGACCATGGCGCAGAACGCCATGCGCTGGTCTTTTACGCGGAACGCCTCCTGGAAGGCGGGCAGGGCGCGGTCGGCCCAGTCGAGGAATTTGGTGCGGTGCTGAAGGGGATTGGTGCCGGGAATTTCGACGTAGTTCTCGTCGAACAGATCGTCGATCGAAATCGCGCCGGAGGCGATTGCGTTCTCGAAGATCTTGGTCAGCGCGACGCCGGCCTCCAGCGCGCGCGTCACCGCCTCGACATTCTCCTCGCGGATCGCCCAGAGTTTGTCTTCGATTTTCTCGGCCAGCTCCGTGCCCGGCGCCTCGAACCGCGCGCGGGCGCCGGTGGCGGAATGTTCGGTGATGCGAATGCGGCAAGCGCCGACGCCATCAAGCGTTGCGTTCAGGTTCGCATGCAGCGGCAGCTTTGCAGCGTTGGGACCGGCGATCAGGACGTCCTCGGCGGACATCTCGTAAACGGGCGCCGTGCCATGCCCGGCGATGTCGATCTTGATGTGGCACGGCAGTCGTTCCGCCTGGCGCCGCTCGTCGCTTTGGCCCTGGCGCAGCAGCACCGCGCTGCGGGTCTTGAGCTTCTGCGCAAACATCGTTACGGCCTTGCCGGCGCTCGCAACCTCCTCGCCATGCGCGGTCGCTTCACTGGTGGCCATGTTGATCTCGGCCGCACTGTCGCCGACTTCGACGATGAAGTGCGAAGCGGAGGCCGCGTTCTCCGACATCTCGCCGGTGGTTTGATTCTGCTCGGCGACCGCGCCGCTGACGTTCTCGAATACGGGGCGGATCGCCTCGATCGCCTGCGAAATCCGGTGCACGGCTTCCGCCGAGCCCGCCGCGTCCTTCTGCAGCGCCTCGATCTTCCTGGTAATCTCCTCGGTCGCGTTCTGGGTCTGCACGGCGAGCGCCTTGACCTCGGTCGCAACCACGGCAAAGCCGCGGCCGGCTTCGCCGGCGCGCGCCGCCTCGATGGTGGAGTTGAGCGCCAGCAGCGTGGTCTGCCGCGCGATCTGCGCGATCAGGTTGACCACATTGCCGATCGCCGCGGAGGACTCCCGCAAACGATCCACATTGGCACGGGCCTCGTGCGCCGCCGCGCTGGCCTGGTCGGCGAGTTGGCCGGCGTCGCGCACCTGCGCGCCGATGCCTTCCGCGGAGCGGGTGAATTTTTCCGCGGTCCGCGCGAACGTCGTCGCGGTGTCCCGGGCGGCCGAGGTGCGGCCAGTCAGCGCGTCGGTGCGCTCGCGGATCGCGGCAAGCGTCGTGGCGGTGGCTTCGGCGCCGCTCGCCACCGAATTGGCTGCCCGCTCGAGCTGGCGGATCATGCCGCCAAGCTCGAGCTCGAGAAGCTCGAGGATTTCCTTCGCCGAATCGGCCTCCGGCACTGCGGACTCAGCCGGCTGGGACGCCGGGCTTGGAGGAGGACCAGGCACAGCCGGTTCCGGCAGTCGCTTTCGAAACAGAACGAACGCCATGGGCTTCTCTGGGGATGAGGTAGAATAGTGCCCGCCATCCTTGCACCGAGGCGTGAAGTCATGGTTAACGATTGCCTGATATTCCGGCAGACGGCTCGCACCCGCTACCAAATATCTAGCCAACCCTTTGATTTCGCGGGAACTCGGCCTATAAGGCCGCGCCCCGACCACACCCCTGACGATTCCTGACGAGACCCGCATGGCCGGCCATTCCCAATTCAAGAACATCATGCACCGCAAGGGGCGGCAGGATGCCCAGAAGTCGAAGCTGTTCGGCAAGTTGGCCCGCGAGATCACCGTTGCGGCCAAGATGGGCCTGCCCGATCCCACCATGAATGCGCGGCTGCGCGCGGCCATCATCGCGGCCCGCCAGGAGAACATGTCGAAGGATTCGATCGATCGCGCGGTGAAGAAGGCGATCGGCAGCGAAAGCGAGAATTACGACGAAATCCGTTACGAGGGCTACGGTCCCGGCGGGGTCGCGGTGATCGTCGAGGCGCTCACCGACAACCGCAACCGCGCCGCCTCCGACATCCGCTCGTTTTTCAGCAAGTCCGGCGGCAATCTCGGCGAAACCAATTCGGTCGCCTTCATGTTCGATCGCACCGGCATCGTAGAATATGATTCAAGCATCGCCTCCGACGACGCCATGCTGGATGCGGCGATCGAGGCCGGCGCCGACGACGTGATTTCCAGCGAAAGCGGCCACGAGATTTACGCCTCGCCCGAGAGCTATCGCGAGGTGGCCAAGGCTCTGGAAGCCAAATTCGGGGAGCCGCGCAAGGCGGCGTTGACCTGGAAGCCGCAGAACACGGTCGCGGTCGACGACGAGACCGGCGAGAAGCTTCTAAAGCTGATCGACATGCTGAACGAGCATGACGACGTGCAGAACGTATTCGCCAATTTCGAGGTCTCCGACGCGTTGATGGCGAAGCTGGGTGGTTAGGGCGGCACGGCCATTTCCCCGGGGAAAGGACGTTCTGTTTCTGTTTCACCCGATGTCGGCAGGCGGTATCACTAAGCATGCCGTCCCCAGCGATTCGCGTTCCCGTCCGCATCCTCGGTATCGATCCGGGTCTCCGCCGCACCGGCTGGGGCGTGATCGAGAGTGAGGGCAATCGTCTGACCTTTATCGGCTGCGGATCGGTCGAGCCGCCGAACGACCTGCCGCTCGCAAGTCGGCTGCTCGCCATTCATGAAGGCTTGGCGGCCGTCCTCAGTAGCTTCAGGCCGGCGGAGGCCGCGGTGGAACAGACCTTTGCCAACAAGGACGGCGTTGCGACCTTGAAGCTTGGCCAGGCGCGCGGCATTGCCATGCTCGCGCCCGCGATGTTCGGCATCTCGGTTTCGGAGTATGCGCCGAACCAGGTCAAGAAGACCGTGGTCGGCGCCGGCCACGCCGACAAGAACCAGATCATGGTGATGCTGAAGCTGCTGCTGCCGAAGGCCGAGCCGGCATCTGCCGATGCCGCCGACGCGCTCGCGATTGCGATCACGCATGCCCATCATCGTGGCAGCGCCGCGCTGAAGCTCAGGATGGTCGGCGCATGATCGGCAACGCGCACACTGTTCCCCCTCCCCCCTTGTGGGGGAGGGCCGGGGGAGGGGGGTAAGCAACACCGTCCGATCTCTCGAACCCCCACCCCCAACCCCTCTCCGCAAGGGGGAGGGGAGCTCAGCCAGCATCGGTCTCTCGCATGATCGGCAAGCTCAAGGGCCTGATCGATTCCTACGGCGAGGATTTCGTGATTCTCGACGTCGGCGGCGTCGGCTATCAGGTGCATTGCTCGACACGGACGTTGCAAGCGTTGCCGTCGCCCGGCGAGGCCGCCGTGCTGTCGATCGAGACCTACGTGCGCGAGGACCAGATCAAGCTGTTCGGCTTTAAGAGCGACATCGAGCGCGAATGGTTTCGTCTGCTGCAGACCGTGCAAGGCGTCGGTGCCAAGGTGGCGCTCGCCGTGCTCGGCACGCTGCCGCCGGCCGAGCTGGCGAATGCGATCGCGCTGCGCGACAAGGCGGCAGTGACGCGCACGCCCGGCGTCGGGCCGAAGGTCGCCGAGCGCATCGTCACGGAACTGAAGGACAAGGCGCCGGCCTTCGCCAACGTCGACCCCTCCGTGGTCTCGCTGTCCGGCGCGATCGACGATGCGCGCGCGCCGCGCCCGGTCACCGATGCGATCTCCGCACTGGTCAATCTGGGCTACGGCCAGCCGCAGGCGGCGGCCGCGATCGCCGCCGCCTCCCGCAGCGCGGGCGAGAAGGCCGAGACTGCGCAACTCATCCGGTTGGGCCTTAAGGAACTCGCGAAGTGAGCACGTCTCCGCGCATCGTTGCGCCCGAGCGCCGCCATGAGGATGCCGGCGACACTGCGCTGCGCCCCCAGTTGCTGTCTGAATTCGTCGGCCAGGCGCAGGCGCGCGCCAACCTCTCGGTGTTCATCGAGGCGGCGCGCAAGCGCGGCGAGGCGCTGGATCATGTGCTGTTTGTCGGTCCGCCTGGTCTGGGCAAGACCACGCTGGCACAGATCGTGGCGCGCGAGCTCGGCGTCGGTTTCCGCGCCACGTCCGGTCCCGTGATCGCCAAGGCCGGCGATCTTGCAGCGCTGCTGACCAATCTCGAAGAGCGCGACGTGCTCTTCATCGACGAGATCCATCGCCTCAGCCCGGTGGTCGAGGAAGTGCTCTATCCGGCGATGGAGGATTTCCAGCTCGACCTGATCATCGGCGAAGGGCCGGCGGCGCGCTCGGTCAAGATCGAGCTCGCGAAATTCACCTTGGTTGGCGCGACGACGCGCGCGGGGCTGCTCACCAATCCCTTGCGCGACCGCTTCGGCATTCCGGTGCGGCTCAATTTCTACACCGAGGACGAACTGGAGAAGATCGTCACCCGCGGCGCCCGCGTGCTCAAGATCGGCATGACACCTGATGGTGCCAACGAGATCGCGCGCCGCGCCCGCGGCACACCGCGCATCGCCGGCCGCCTGCTGCGGCGCGTGCGCGACTTCGCATCCGCCGCAGATGCCGAATCGATCGACCGCAAGATCGCCGACCATGCGCTGAGCGCGCTGGAGGTCGATGGCGCCGGGCTCGATGCGATGGACCGCCGCTATCTCACGACGATAGCGATGAACTATGGCGGCGGCCCGGTCGGTGTCGAGACGCTGGCGGCCGCGCTGTCGGAGCCGCGCGATGCCATCGAAGACATCATCGAGCCGTTCCTGATCCAGTGCGGCTATCTGCAGCGCACGCCACGGGGCCGGTTGCTCACCTCGCATGCCTTCCGCCACCTCGGTCTCGCCGAGCCCACACGAGATCCCTCGCAGTTCGGACTCTTTGGAAATTCCGGCGAGGACGAATGACCGATACCATCGAAGTCGTCGCCGCATTGATCCGCGATGAGGCCGGGCGCGTGCTGCTCGTCCGCAAGCGGGGTACGCTGGCGTTCATGCAGCCGGGTGGCAAGCGCGATCCAGGCGAAGACGATATCGCAGCGCTGTCGCGCGAAATCGTGGAAGAGCTCGGTTGCGGCGTTGTGCCTGCCTCGATCCGGCCGCTCGGCGCGTTCAATGCCGCCGCAGCGCACGAACCCGGCCTTCGGGTGCAGGCCAGCCTCTACCGCATTGATGTGACCGGCGCGATCGCGCCGGGTCGGGAGATCGACGAAGCCATCTGGATCGACCCGTCAGCACCACCCGACATTCCCCTTGCGCCGCTGACCCGCGACCATGTCCTGCCGCTGGCTTCGGCAAAACCTGCATGATTTCTGCAAAACCGCATCGCAATTCCGCTGCAATCCCCCGGCACGTTCATGGCGCATCACGACGATCCCCATGCTGTTTTCGCGACGACAACTCTTTCGGTTCGTGGCCGGCCTCGGCGCCTTCGGCGCGTCGAGCACGGCCTATGGTTTCGGCGTCGAGCCGCTGCTGCGGCTCCGCGTTGCACGCTATCACATCTCACCGCGCCGCTGGCCTGCCGGCCTTGAACTGAAGATCGCCGCCATCGCCGACCTTCACGCCTGCGATCCCTGGATGTCGCTCGGCCACATCGGTGCGATTGTGGAGCGTACCAACGCGCTGGGCGCCGATATCGTCGTGCTGCTTGGCGACTATGTCGCGGGCCATCGCCATGGGACGCGCTGCATTCCGGCAGAGGAATGGGCGGCGGCCCTCGCCGGCCTGAAAGCGCCGCTCGGCGTGCACGCGATCCTCGGCAATCACGATTATTGGGACGACCGGGACGTGCAGCGGAGCGGGCAGGGCAGCACGGTGGCGCGCCGCGCGCTCGAGACGGCCGGCATTCCCGTTTACGAGAACGACGCGGTGCGTCTCGCCAAGGACAACCAGCCGTTCTGGCTCGCCGGGCTCGGCGATCAGCTCGCCTATCTTCCCGCGCGGCACTTCAGGCCGGTGCGTCGTATCGGCGTCGACGATCTCGGCGCCACACTCGCAAAGGTCACCGACGACGCGCCGGTCATCCTGCTGGCGCACGAACCTGATGTCGCCGGGCGCGTGCCGCGGCGTGTCGCGCTGCAACTGTCCGGGCACACCCATGGCGGGCAGGTGCGCCTGCTCGGATGGTCGCCGGTCGTACCTTCGCGCTATGGCAATCGGCTGGCCTATGGCCATGCGAAGTTCAATTGCGACGTGATCGTTTCCGGCGGCCTCGGTTGCAGCATCATGCCGTTCCGGTTCGGCGTGCCGCCCGAAATCGTGCTGGTGACCCTGGGCGCGGCGCCTGCAGTCGTCTGACCGCGCTTGCGCGGCAAGAGGATTTGCGCAAACGATTGCCTTGAGTAATCGAAGGCGCGCTCAACCATGTCCATTCTCGACGGCGAAATCCGTGATGGCCGGCATCACATGCAGGTCCGCGTATATTATGAGGACACGGATTTAGGTTTCGTGCCGCCGTTCTGGCATAGTACAAAAAGGTCAAGCGCGATTTCTAAGCCGTTTGGCATTTTGGACAACAGGCAAATAACATGACTGCATCACCGTTTGACGGTGAGCTTCGCGATGGCGGCCACCGCATGCAGATTCGTGTCTTCTATGAAGATACTGATTTTAGTTCGTCGGTGTATCACGCGAGTTATCTGCGGTTTATGGAAAGAGGCCGAACGAACTTCTTGCGGTTGCTAGGGACCGATCAGCGTGCGCTCTTCGAAGAAGTTGCCAATGAAGTTGGATTCGCATTTGTCGTGCGCTCGATGCACCTCGATTTCTTCAAGCCAGCGTTCATGGATGATATTCTCGATATCATCACAATGCCCCAGGAGGTTAGGGGCGCTTCGATCACGTTGTTGCAGCAATGCAAGCGGGCTGATGTGTTACTGGTAGAAGCTCGGGTGCGAGTCGCGTTTGTTTCTGGTGGAAGGGCGCAGCGCATTCCGAAGCCACTGCGCGAGGCTATGATGCAGCGGTAGGTGTCGCCGGTTGATGCTATCCCTGGCGTCGTCTTCTAAGGTATATATACCTTAGAAGACATCGATTATAACTATAAGAGCTAATGGCGGCGTATGAAGGGGGGACAGGGCTAGGCCTAGTAAAGCGTCGTTATGATTGGTATATATACCAATCATAACCACACTTTGAGGTCCCGAGAATGGCGCGCCCATCCCGCCTCACAATAGCAAAGAAGGACATATTCAGCCTCTTCGATAGTGCCGAAGGGAAGGTCTATTCGTTAGGTCAACTAGCCCAGATATTGGACCGAGAGCGGAACTTCTGGCGGCTCGCCCAGAGAACCCGAGCCACGGAATTTGTCTATTTTCTACAGAAGCAGGGAATCTTACGAGAGCACATTTTCAAGAATGCAAAATATCAACGGCAAGTTGTCAGATACTCTTGGGGAGAGGCTTCCGCATTTGAATTGGCTCTTTCGATAAAGTCCAAAGGGTACCTGAGTCACGCCACCGCAGTCGCATTGCACGGCTTGACTGATCTCATTCCGAAATCTCACTACCTCAATGTGGAGCAGAGTCCAAAGCCAGCATCCGCCTCCGGTCTATCGCAAAAGGGCATTCAGCTAGCCTTCTCTAGGAAGCAGCGGCAATCCAACATGGTTTTTGCGTATGGGGACTGGTCGGTCACGATCATCAACGGGAAGAACACCGGGTCATTGGGTGTGGAGCCGATCCTCGGTTCGTCAGGTGAGCGATTGTTGGCGACGAATCTTGAGCGCACCTTGATCGACATTGTTGTTCGTCCCGCATATGCAGGCGGAATTTTTCAAGTTTTCGATGCGTATCGTTCCGCGAGAGACAGAGTCTCCACAAATCGCTTAGTCGCGACACTCAAGAAACTGGAATATTCGTATCCCTATCATCAAGCCATCGGCTTTCTAATGGAAAGGGCCGGCTACGGCGAAAGCCGATATCGGATGCTGCGTGATCTTGGATTGCACTACGACTTCTATCTTGATCATGGCATTCAACAGCCAGAGTATTCAGATATGTGGCGTCTCTTTTTTCCGAAGGGAATTGTGTAAGCGCTGCGCAAGTCTAACCACTGAGTTGAAGTAGTAGTCGTAGGCTTCGTGGGAGCCGGAAATTGCGGCTTCCACTGCTGGCCAATCTGCTGCATGGAATGACCGCTGATCAGCGATCTTGTCCATCAGGTCGGTTGGCACGCTCTTAGCCTGGAACACCGCTCGTAAAATTCTCAGGTTCTCTTCGGTCGTCAGATCAATTCCGTTTTTCGAGATAATTTCGTGAATATCATAGAAATCTCGCGCCCTGGGGCGGGACACGCACAGCTCATATTCGGGCATTTGCTGGCAAATGGCTCGAATTTTCTCCAGCGCAATCATCTCCAGCGAGTATACGTAAATGGTGTAATCGTTGACCTCTCGTTTTACTTTCGCTTCGCAAAACTCATGATGGCTGATGTCGATGGTGTACTTTCTTTTTTGCATGGGGCCGAGTGTCGTCGCCTGCCGCCGTAGCGCGTCCACGTCGTCTTTGAGTTTGTTGTAGGTTTCAGAATCTGCCAGCTTAAATTCTACAGTGTATCCTCCCCACCAGTCAGGTTGTCCATTTAACCGCTGCGAGGGCTTTGCCTCGAACTTATCATCGAAAACGACATAGCCCGCTCTTGAGAATTCGGTCTTTAGAGTCCGTGTTATTTTCTCGACTGTTTGCGCAAGGTCGCCAAAATCCTCAGCAATGGAGAAATCCATATCAATAGATGCGCGTGAGCCCACTTTGTGAACTAGCGCCAAGGCATTGCCTCCCTTCAGAACGAGAAGATTCATCAGGTCGTCGTCTGAAAAAAGCGCGATCAATATTAGACGACGAACGTCGTCCAACGATATCGATGACGGCTTTGGGCGGGTAGCCAAGATTCACCCATTGGTTGATGAAGTGAAGCGACCTTGCATCAAATCGTGACTTAGTGGTGACGTTGCGCCAAAATTGCGGAGACCGGCAACTATTGCGACAATTTACGTCCGGAGCGGCTACGGGGATCGACCGACAAACCTAACGGTTGATTCTCGCGATACAAGAATTGGATCCCCGCCTGCTCAAGCGCAGTTCTGATGGCAGAAAGGTTGTTTGCGATCGGGATGCGCCTTCCAGCTTCGAAATCGCGAAGGGTGCTACTCGATACCTGCGCCTTGGTCGCCAACTCGTCTTGGGACCAATTCAGCCACGCTCGCGCTGCCTGGCACTGTTCTGGGGACATGCGCGGTTTCTACTAAGGCGTTGAAATTTCGTCAAAATCATCGTTATAAGTGAATGTTGTTGTAAAACATCAATGTCAGCGATAATCGTTGGCGATGCCGAAGGGAGAGTATAGGAGGAAGCCATCACGCGCGGTCATGCGCCCGCTTGCGGATGATGATCCGCGAAACATTTTCACCCAACCTCACTTCCTGGATGCGTGGTTAAATCTGGCGGGCGCAATTGGGCGAGTGATGGCCGATGAAGCGCGCTTCCAGGAAAACGGAGCACGGAAAAAAGCAAAAGACGACGTTGAAAAATGAGAAACTAAGCCTATATCAAGCCTGTCCTTCGGGGGTTGTTCAGGGTGCAATACCTGCCATCGCTGCGGTCCTTGCCGTCCTTCTCTTCATTGCAATCGACTACTGCTTGAACAGAAAGGATAACTAACATGAGGACTTCAAAAGATGGCCGAACAAATATTGAAAACCGAACCAAACGTATCGTGAGTTCTACTCTTCGCACGCTATGGGCGGTCGGGACCAATGTGGTGGCAAGTGCCATCCTCCCAACCCATAGCCGCCGGTCGAGTGTTACGCTCCCGGGGGCTTCTTAATTGGCGGCCTGCAACGAAGACAGGTGCGCCCACTAGGCAGCTCGCTGTCTCCACCCACCAAAAAGATAAACTGGCCGTTGCGACAACGGCAAACCGGATTTCTCCGGCATCGTCTATCACGCCAACTATCTGCGCTTCATGGAGCGCGGGCGCACCAATCATCTGCGGCTGATGGGCGCGGAGCAGCATGCGCTGTTCGTGGACGCCGAGATCGAGACGCCAGGCTTCGCCTTCGTGGTGCGCTCGATGACGCTCGATTTTCTCAAACCCGCGCGGATGGACGACGTGCTCGAAATCGTGACCTGGCCGGTTGCGGTGAAGGGCGCGTCCATCGTGCTGGCGCACGAAGTGCGCCGAGGCGACGATGTGCTGGTGAAAGCGGAAGTGCGTGTCGCCTTCATCAGCGAGGGCCGGGCGCAGCCGATCCCGAAGGCGATTCGCGCCCTGATGAAGGCCGATTTGGATTAGCCATCGCGCGATCGGATTTGGCCTATCGACTGAGATCGGTGCAGCGTTAGAGTAGCGGTCCCGCTCAAAGTTCGAGGCTTTTATGTCGCGTCCACCATTTCCGCCGTTCACCAGAGCGACCGCCGCTCAGAAAGCCCGCATGGCCGAAGACGCCTGGAACTCGCGCGATCCCGAAAGGGTAGCGCTCGCCTACACCGAGGACAGCCGCTGGCGTAACCGCTCGGAGTTCTTTGAGGGCCGCGCCGCGATCGTCGCGTTCCTCAAGCGCAAATGGGCCGTCGAGCTCGACTATCGCCTGATCAAGGATCTCTGGGCGTTCGACAACAACCGCATCGCGGTGCGCTTCCAGTACGAGTGGCACGATGCCAGGGGACAGTGGCATCGCTCCTATGGCAACGAGCAGTGGGAGTTCGACGAGCAAGGCTTGATGCGACGGCGCGAGGCCTCGATCAACGACACCGAGATCGCCGAGAAGGATCGCCGCTTCCATTGGCCGGCGCCCGGTCCACGGCCGGCGGATGTGCCGGGGCTCAGCGAGAATCCGTTTTAAATTTGCATCCGGGGTCCACAATAGAAGGATGAGTTCCGGATCTGCGGTGCAACGCCAAGAAGCGCTGCACCGCGTCCGGGACACGAGAGGCTGTTTACGCCGCCGCCTTTTGGCGCGCGAGCTCGGCCTTGTAGAGCTCGAACTCCTCCGCGAGCGCTTTCGCAATCGACGGTCGCTTCTTCATCCGCTCCAGATAATCCTTCACCGCGGGATATCTAGCGAAATCGATCATCGGGGTCGCGATGCTCCAGTTCAGCACGGTGGCGAGATAAGCGTCGGCGACGCTGAAATGGTCGAGCAGGAATTCGCGGCCTCCGAGATATTTGTCGAGATAGTCGAGCCGCGAGAGATATTTTTGCAGCGTGTACGACTTCACCTCGGCCGGTGCGTCCTTGCTGAGCAGCGGCACGAACAGGCCCTTGTGCAGCTCGGTGCCGATGAAGCAGAGCCATTGATGCAGCCGGCTGCGTTCGGTGCCGTCGCCGGCCGAGATGCCGGCCTTCGGGAAGCGATCGGCGACATATTGCAGGATCGCGGCATTCTCGGTCAGCACCGTGCCATCGTCGGTACGCAGCGTCGGCACCAGGCCCAGCGGGTTCACGTCCCGGAAATCCGAGCCGTCCCGCTGCACCGCCTTGGTCTTGGGATCCACCTCGAGATAACCCGCGTCCGCACCCGCTTCATACAGCGCGATCCGGGTCGCCATCGAGCAGGCGAGCGGGGAGAAATAGAGATCCATGGGTGCCTCCTTGGCGGTTCCGACCCAAGCACGGTGCCAGGTTGATTTTTATACTGTCTCGCATAATATAGAACCGGTCAAGGAATTTATTGCGAAATGGTACAAAAAAATACGAAGCCGCCGTCGCGTCCTGTCACCGCGGGCGTGGCAGAGCCGAAACGCCGCGGACGGCCGCGCGCCTATCAACCCGATATCGCGCTGGGCAAAGCGCTCGATCTGTTTCGCAAGGGCGGCTTCGCGGCGACCTCGCTCGACGATCTCAGCACGGCCACCGGCATGAACCGTCCGAGCCTCTATGGCGCCTTCGGCGACAAGCGCGAGCTCTACATCAAGAGCTATCAGCGCTATCGCAACGACGCGCGCACAGCGATGATCGAGATCTTTCGCGATGAGATGGCGGTGCGCAAACGGCTGCAGCGCATCTATGCGATCGCGCTCGACATTTATCTGGAAGGCGAAAGCCCGCGCGGCTGCTTCACGGTGATGACGGCGGCGTCCGAAGCGGTCGCCGATCCCGGTATCCGCGCCATGGTGCTGGAGGGATTTGTCGAGCTCGACAGGGCGTTCGCGTCCTGCTTCCGCACGGCAAAGGAAAAGGGCGAAATTGCCGCCACGGCCGATCCGGTCGTGCTGGCGCAGCTGGCATCCGCAACGCTGCACACGGTTGCGATCCGCGCGCGCGCCGGCGTGCCGCGCAAGGAATTGGAGGCGATCGTCAGCGGTGCGCTGGATGTGATGCTGGAAGCGAAGGGCTAGTAGCCCCGCGTGCGGTCGACGACGTTGTCCAGCGCGCCGCCTGCCTCGAAACGCTCGATCTGCCGCGCGACATATTTCGAAATCTCGTCGGGATCGGTATCGGCCGCATTGTGCGGCGTCAGCACGACCTTTGGATGCGTCCAGAACGGACTGTCTGCAGGCAGCGGCTCCTGCGCGTAGACGTCGAGCGACGCCGCGCCGAGCGTGCCGTCGTCGAGGCAGGCGAGGATGTCGGCTTCGTTCTGCAGGCCGCCGCGGCCGGCATTGATCAGGACCGGCGCGCCGAGCGGGCTGTTGCGGTTCAGCTTGGCAAAGAGATCGCGATTAAGGATGTGCCGCGTGTCCGGGGTCAGCGGCAAGAGACAGACCAGGATGTCGGTTCGCTTGAGGAACGCGTCGAGCTGTTCGCGTCCCGCAAAACACTCGATGCCGTCGATCTGCTTTGGACCGCGGCTCCATCCAACCACGTTGAAGCCGATGCGGCGCAGGACCTCGGCGGCATTGGCGCCGAGAACGCCGAGCCCCATGATGCCGACGGAGACCGCGTTCGCCGGCCACTGATATCTGGGCGCCCAGCGCCTGGCCCGTTGCGAGTCGCGCAAATACGGCTCCTGCCGGTGATGCATCAGCACATGCAGCACGACATATTCGGCCATGCGGTCGGTGAGATCCGCGACGGAAACGCGGACCAGCGGCACATCCGGCAAGGTCTTGTCCGCCATCAGCGCGTCGACACCGGCGCCGAGATTGAAAATCACCTTCAGGTTCGGAAAGCCGGCGAGCTCTCCCGGGACCGGCTTCCAGACTGCGGCATAGTGCACCTCGGCCGCATCGAAGCCGGTAGCGGGCATTTGCAGCACGCGGCGGTCGCGGCACACCTGGTTGAACCTGGTATTCCAGCGCCCCGGCGACCAATTGTCGGTTCCGCCATGGATTAACAGCGCCAGCGCGCCTTTGCTCATTGTTTGGGCCCCAAAATCCGGCTCACAAAGTCCAACGTGACCTCGACCACATAACAAATCACAGAGCGGGTCTAGTCTTCCTGCACAAACAAGGAGACACGACATGCGCAAACTGGTCCTGATCACCGCCCTGTTACTGGCGTCCGCTTCGGCTCATGCCGGCCCGAGCCGCAGCCTCATCCTCGCAGCCAACGACACGCCGGCCGCGACCGATACCGCCGCGCCGGCTCCGGCTGCTCCCGCCGCCACATCAGATGCGCCGAAGCCGCAAGCCGATGCCGCGCCGGCAAAGCCTGCCGCCGCCAAGCCCGCCAAGCGTTCGGCCGGTCACCACGAGAGCGATGAAGCGAAGGCCCGCCGGATCGCCGCCCGCTACGGCGTCTACTGGTAGTCCCGACATTCGGGTCGCGGCGAAGTCTTCGCCGCGACCTCAGCCCCGCCTCGGGGAGATAGACTCATGAAAATCGTCAAGAACGTTGTGCTCGTCCTCTGCGTCTGCAGCCTTTGCTCTAAGGCCGTCATGCACACTTACCGGCACCTCCATCCGGCACCCGCGGCCATCGTTGGCCCCTAGAGGGAACTGGTAAAATTTCCCGATTGCGCGCTGTCGGCGCGGAGCCTACTCGTTCGTCATTCTGATGAACGGGGACGTCGCAAAATGCTCTACGCCATCCTTTGCTACAACGATGAGGACATGGTCGGCTCCTGGAGCAAGGAGCAGGACCAGGAGGTCATGAAGAAGCTCGCCGTAGTGCAGGACAAGCTCGCCAAGCAGGGCCGGCTTGGTCCGGTCGCCCGGCTGCTCCCGACCACCTCCGCGACGACGCTGCGCAAGGAAAATCCGCCGCTGGTGCTGGACGGACCCTATGCCGAGACCAAGGAGCAACTGCTCGGCTTCTACCTGATCGATTGCCAGAATCTCGACGAGGCGGTCGATGTCGCGCGCGATCTTGGCGCGGCCAATCCCGGCGGGGCCTATGAGATCCGCCCGGTCGGCATGTTCGCGCCCGGAGGCGTTGTGAAATGACCGATACCGCCTGGATCGATGGCGCGCTGACCTCGGCGCGTCCCCAGGCGGTCGGTGCGCTGCTGCGCTATTTTCGCAATCTCGATACCGCCGAGGAGGCGTTCCAGAACGCCTGCTTGCGCGCGCTGAAGACCTGGCCGCAGAATGGTCCGCCGCGCGACGCCGCAGCCTGGCTGATCATGGTCGGCCGCAATGTCGCGATCGACGAGGTGCGCCGCAACCGGCGGCAGCAGCCGCTGCCGGACGACGACCGCGCCATCTCCGATCTCGGCGACGCCGAGGATGAGATTGCCGAGCGGCTCGACGGCTCGCATTACCGCGACGATATTTTGCGGCTGCTGTTCATCTGCTGCCATCGCGACCTGCCGGCGACCCAGCAGATCGCGCTGGCGCTGCGCATCGTCTCAGGCCTCTCGGTCAAGCAGATCGCGCGCGCCTTCCTGGTCAGCGAAGCCGCGATGGAGCAGCGCATCACGCGGGCCAAGGCGCGCGTCGCCGAGGCCAACGTGCCGTTCGAGACGCCGGCTGCGGTCGAGCGTTCCGAGCGGCTCGCGGCGGTGGCCGCGATGATCTACCTCATTTTCAACGAGGGCTATTCGGCCAGCGGCGACACCGTCGATATCCGCAAACCGCTGTGCGAGGAGGCGATCCGGCTGGCGCGGCTGTTGCTGCGGTTGTTCCAGAGCGAACCGGAAATCATGGGCCTGACGGCGCTGTTGTTGCTGCAGCATGCGCGCAGCGACGCGCGGTTCGACAAGGACGGCGCGCTGGTCCTGCTCGATGATCAGGAACGCTCCAAGTGGAATCAGAAGTTGATCGCCGAAGGGCTCGCGCTGATCGACAAGGCGATGCGGCATCGCGCGAGTGGACCCTATCAGATCCAGGCCGCGATCGCGGCGCTGCATTCCCGCGCGGCAAAGCCCGACGACACCGACTGGCAGCAGATCGACCTGCTCTATGGCGCACTCGAGCTGGTGCAGCCGTCGCCGGTGGTCACGCTCAACCGCGCGGTCGCGGTCTCGAAGGTGAGGGGACCGCAAGCCGCGCTTGAGATGATCGAGCCGTTGGCGCCTCGGCTGTCGAACTATTTCCATTTCTTTGGCGTGCGCGGCGCATTTTTGATGCAGCTCGGCCGCAACGAGGAAGCGCGCGTCGCTTTCGACCGCGCCATTGCGCTGGCCAACACCACCGCGGAAGCCGCGCATATCCGCATGCACATCGATCGGTTGATGCGCGACAGCCAGGGCGCAAAAATCTCAAAAAAATAATCCCCGTCGTGTCGGGCCGGCTCTCCGTCGTTCGTCTATTGGGCAGAACGTCGGATTTCTTGGGGAGCCAATCATGTCGACCTATATGCTGGAGCAGACTGTCCCGATAAGAACGCTATTGTTGTCGCGCACGCTCGGTACGCTCAGCGCCGCGCTCACGACCATCCCGCCGAGCTCGATCGTTGGCGCGATGCTGTGGGTGGGCTATCTCGGCAATGTCGTCATTACGCATCTCAATATGATCCAGGCCTGAAGGAGCCATTGATGTTCGAGACCATTGTCATCATCGCGATCGTGCTGGCCGTAGCCATTGCTGCCGTGCTGATTCTTGCCGCCACCAAGCCGGACAGGTTCAGCATACGGCGCGCGACTGTCATCAACGCGCCGGCCGAGAAAGTCTTTCCGCTGATCGCGGATTTTCACGAATGGCGGAAATGGTCGCCGTGGGAAGACCGAGATCCAGATCTGAAGCGGACCTATGGCGGCGCCGAGCGCGGCAAGGGCGCGATCTACGCCTGGGAGGGCAACAAGAATGTCGGTTCCGGCCGCATGGAAATCCTCGAGGCGACTTCGCCGTCGCTTGTGAAGATCCAGCTCGATTTTCTGAAGCCCTTCGAAGCGCACAATGTCGCCGAGTTCACAATGCTGCCGCAAGGCAATGCGACAAATCTCACCTGGGTGATGAGCGGACCCGCGCCCTTCATGTCGAAGGTGATGCAGGTGTTCATGAGCTTCGACAAGATGATCGGCAAGGATTTCGAGGCCGGCCTCGCCAAAATCAAATCCGTCTCCGAAAAATAGCCACGAGGAGCAAGCGATGATCACGCCTTATCTGAACTACAGCGGCAATTGCGAGGCCGCGTTCAAATATTACGAGAAACATCTCGGCGGAAAGGTCGACATGATAATGCGCTACGCCGACGCGCCGCCCGACATGCCGGTGCCGCCGGAACACAAGAATTTCGTCATGCATGCCCACATCACGATCGGTGACGCCAACATCATGGGCGCCGATGCGCCGGCCGAGCGCTTCCACAAGCCGATGGGGTTTTCGGTGTCGCTGACGGTCACGGACCTCGCCGACGCCGAGCGCAAATTCAAGGCGTTGAGCCAGGGCGGCACCGAGATCATGCCGTTCGGCAAGACCTTCTTCGCCAAGGGGTTCGGCATGTGCCGCGATCAGTTCGACATCCCCTGGATGGTGAACTGTCCGGCGGAGGGAATGTAAGCTAACGGCAGGGGCGGTACATCGAACTGAGCTCACGGCCGCGCAACAGCAGCAGCCGCGACGTCAATCCGCCGCGGCTGACAATCCAGTCCCGTACCGGGCCCGGATAGGCCTGCAGCACCAGCTTGGAGGCTTCCGGCTCGGCGTAGAGCCGTCCGCGCCGATCCATCGAGCGCGCGGCATGGAAGCCGAGCACCGCGCGCCGCGTCACGCAGATGCGCTCCTGTGGCACCATGCTCAGCACCAGCGTGCAGGCCGACAGGCATGGGCCGTCGATCACCACGCGTTCGCCGGAATTGCGCACCTTCTCGAACATATCGATGAACGGGCCGACCTGGCCGCCGGGACTGGCGAGGATACGCACCTCCGCGCGCGCCAGCATGGTCGCGAAGATCCACAGCGCGACCGCGAGCAGCAGGGTGAAGACGATACGCATGATACTCATCTGCATGTCATCCGTTTCGCCGCTGGCCGCGCAGGGTCGGCAGCCCGATGCCCGCGGCGTCGAAGCCGCCGTCGACCGCCAGCACCTGGCCGGTAATGTAACTCGCGCGGTCGCCGCTGAGGAAGAAAATGGCCTCCGCCAGCTCCTCTTCAAGGCCATAGCGGTTGAGCGGAATCGCATCGTGATAATCGGCGCGGATTTCCGCCGTATGCACTGCCTTGGCCATTGCGGTGTCGACCGGACCCGGCGCCACCGCGTTGACGCGGATGCCGGATGAAGCCAGTTCCACTGCGAGCTGTTTGGTGAGATGCGCCAGGCCGGCCTTGCTGGTTCCATAGGCCGAGCGCAAGGTCGAGGCGCGTACCGCCGAGATCGAGGTGATGTTGACGATGGCGCCGCCGCCATGCTCCCGCATGAGCGGAACGGCGGCCTTCGTGCACAGGAAAGGCCCGGTGAGATTGACCGCGAGCACGCGGCTCCAGTCGTCGTCAGAGGTCTCCATGACCGGCGCGAACACCGCGACGCCGGCATTGTTGACGAGCGCATCGAGCCGGCCGAAGCGCGCTTCGATGGTCTTCATGGCCGCATTCACCTGACCCGCGTCGGCGACGTCGCAGACGAGCGCCAATGCCGCATCGGGACTCGCGAGCGGTGCGGCCGCGGCTTTCAATGTCGCGGCGTCGATGTCGAGCAGTGCCACGCCCCATCCCTCGGCCAGGAATCGCTTTGCGGTCGCAAGACCAATGCCGCGCGCGGCACCGGTGACGAGGGCGACTTTGGCGGCGGCATCGGGCATCGGAAATCCATCATGATCTTGTGCCGCATGCTAGCACGGTGGCGGCCTAGTGCCCACTTTCCGAAGTTCGTGTGCGATTGCCGCGCGACCCTTCACGAACTTCGGAAAGTAGGGGCACTAGCAAATTTATGATACTAGTGCCGTTTTCGATTTGAAGTCCCTGATCGATCTCTCCATCCGCAGTGCAGGGACTTCAAATCGGCGGCACTAGTCTGCTTAGCTTGCCCATCGTGTCAGCGAAAGGTTCGATGCCATGCAAATCAGCGATCCCGGTGACAGGCCATTGGAGCAGTGGCGCGAGGGCGTGCAGACCCGCATGGTGATCTCGGCGCAGAGCGGCGCTACGCAACTCTGCGTGTTCGAGCAATGGGTCGCGCCGGGCAACGGCGCGCCGACCCATTGGCATCCGGTCGAGGAACTCCTGACCGTGCGCGAGGGCGAAGCCGAGATGTGGATCGATGAGACGCGAACCCTGGTCCGTTCCGGCCAATCGTTGATCGTGCCAGCGCGCCGCCTGCACGGCTTCCGCAACGCCGGGACCGCTACGCTATACGTTCACGCGATCCTCGCTTCGCCGATTTTTGAGCAGATCCTGGAAGGCGCGAGCGAGACCGTACGGCGCTGGACGGCTGCCCCCTGATCGTTAGCCCAATGTCGGAATCGGCGGGCCGGGTTCGTCTTGACAGAGAGACCGGCCACCAAGGGAGTTTCCATGTCGCTGACGCTGCATTTGCATCCGCTGTCGTCGTTCTGCTGGAAGGCGCTGATCGCGCTCTACGAGAATGACACGCCATTTGCCGCCAACAAGGTCGACCTCGGCAATCCCACGGAGCGCGAGGCGCTCCTGAGGCTATCGCCGATCGGCCGCTTTCCGGTGCTGGAGGACAGGGGACGCAACGAGGTCGTCCCGGAATCCAGCATCATCATCGAATATCTCGACCGTCATTATCCCGGCCGCACACGCTTCATTCCCGACGAGCCGCAGGCTGCGCTCGAGACGCGGCTGCGCGACCGCTTCCTCGACCTCTATCTTCATCTGCAGATGCAGAAGGTCGTCGGCGACCGCTTGCGTCCGGCAAGCGCAAAAGACCCGCACGGCGTGGAACAGGCAAAGGGCCAGATCCGCAAGTCTTACGGCATCTTCGAATCGCAATTGAGCGGGAGCGAGTGGGCGATGGGAAACAGCTTTGGTCTTGTCGACTGCGCGGCGGCCCCGCCGCTGTTCTATTGCAGCCAGGTCGAGCCGTTCGGAGAGCGGAAAAAGCTCAACGCCTATTTCGAGCGGTTGAAGACGCGGCCCTCCTTCGCGCGCGTGTTGAAAGAGGCGGAGCCGTATTTCGCGATGTTCCCCAAGGAGTGAGATCCCACCCGGCAATCATGACCTCGGAAATAATTTTCATGGTCATGTCGATGCCGCAAAAGCCCAATCGTCTTGTCAACGAGTGCCGGCAAGCCTGCGCCGGAGATCGAACGGAGAAAGACCAATGCGCTTCATGATGCTGATGATCCCCCGGGGCTACGAGGCGGCCGCGCCCGGCACCATGCCGCCGGCCGACGCTGTTGCGGCGATGATGAAATACAACGAGGCGCTGAAGGAGGCGGGCGTGCTGATCACGCTCGACGGCTTGCATCCGCCGTCGATGGGCACGCGCGTCTCGTTCGCGGGCGGTAGGCCTGTCGTCACCGACGGTCCCTTCACCGAGGCCAAGGAAGTGCTCGGCGGCTATTGGATGATCGACGTGAAATCGAAGGAGGAGGCGATCGAGTGGGCCAAGAAGTGCCCTGCGTCCAACAACGAGATCATCGAAATCCGCCAGGTACAGGAGATGGCCGATTTCCCGCCCGACGTTCAACAGGCCGCGGCAGGGTTCGCCGAGCTGCAGGGCCGCAAGAGCTAACCGTAACAGGTCAACCAAGGAGAATGCGATGACCGATACCTATCTCGCCGTTTTCGTCGGCAGCAAGAACAGCGCGAAATTTGCAGCGTGGAATGCGCTGTCCGAAACCGATCGCAAGGCCAAGGAGCAGGAAGGCATGGCCGCCTGGAAGGCGTGGGTGACGAAGCATCAGTCTTCGCTGGCGGAGATGGGCGGCCCGCTCGGCAAGACCAAGCGGGTCGGGACCGGCGGCATTGCGGACTACAGCAACGAACTCGGCGCGTTCACCGTCGTTCGGGCAGCCTCCCACGAGGCGGCCGCAAAAATGTTCGAGAATCATCCGCATTTTGCGATCTTCCCGGGTGAAGCCGTGGAGATCATGCCGGTGCTGCCGATCCCGGGTGGTTAACGATCTGCTGAGGTCGCCGCGGCGTTCGTTCACAGGAATGCATGGCCGTAAACAGCGGGAACATGCGGGTAGTGACCTTTGCGCGCGGCTCATGTAAACGTCTCTCACATGAGTTGGCGCAAGGATCAGCGCCGCGCCGAGCGCGGCTATCATCACGGCAATCTCCGCGAGGCGCTGCTGCAGGCGGCGCTCGACCTGATCGCGCAAAAGGGCGCGGCCGGCTTCACCTTTGCCGACGCCGCGCGCATGGCGGGCGTCAGTCCTGCGGCGCCCTATCGCCATTTCCGCGACCGCGACGAACTGTTGTCGTCGATCGCGCAACGCGGCTTCGAGCAGTTCGAGGCCGCGCTGACTGCGGCCTGGGACGACGGCCGGCCCGACACCATTACGGCGTTCGAACGTGTCGGCAAAGCCTATCTCTCCTTTGCGCGCGAGGAGCCGGCTTTCTATTCGGCGATGTTCGAATCGGGCATGCCGCCCGATGTAAGTCCTGCGCTGATGGCTGCGAGCGAGCGCGCATTCGGCATTATCCGTGCCGCCGCCGAACGTCTTGCCGCGCTGGCGCCGCCCGGTACGCCACGCCCGCCCGCGATGATGATGGCGCTGCACATCTGGTCGATGTCGCACGGCGTGGCGTCGTTGTTCGCGCGAGGCGATGCGGCGCGGCGCAAGCTGCCGATGTCGGCGGAGGAATTGCTGGAAGCCGAAGTGCTGATCTATCTGCGCGGTCTCGGCTTCCCGACCGATCGCCGGCCCGAGCCTGACGACAAGCCCTCCGGTCCTTGGGGCAAGCCGAAATAAAATTCCAAAAATAATTCGCATGACCCCCCCGGCGGTCGGCTTGACAAAAATCTGGGTTGAGCTACCTATGTAAATGTTATTTACATTCACAACGGCGTGATGCCGTATGGAGAGGGAAATGGCCTACACCGCAGATGTCAATCAATGGCGCGGTCCCACGGAACAATCCTATCGCCCCCACATGCTGGAGACGCCCTGGCACCCCGGCTGGATCGCCGTGACCATCCTCGGCTTCCTGATCTGGTGGCCGATCGGACTTGCCCTTCTCTTTTTCACACTCGGGAGCAGACGCATGAGTTGCTGGAGCCACCAGGATCGCTGGCAGAACAAGATGGAACGGATGCAGTGGAAGATGGAGCGGATGAAGAACCGCATGGAGCGCGGCGGCTTCGGCGGCTTCGGCTTCGGACCGCCCTCGAGCGGTAACCGCGCCTTCGACGAATACCGCAGCGAGACGTTGCGGCGCCTCGAAGAGGAGCAGCAGGAGTTCAAGGATTTCCTCGGCCGCCTGCGTCACGCCAAGGACAAGGAAGAGTTCGACGCGTTCATGAGGCAGCACCGCGACCGGCCCACGCCGCCGAACGACCAGCCCCCGCAGGGCTGAGGCTTACGACCCGCGCTTCGCCTTCAGGCCTAACGCCCCCAACCTCCTGACGGCACGAGCCGCCCGCCCGCGATGGACCGCAGGCGGGCGGTTCGCCGTTTTGAGCCCGAAATCTCGCATTTCCGCCGTTCCCAAGCCGTTGCTGGCCCGCCATTTCCCCCATCCGGATTCTGGCTTGGTAACCGGGTTTTAACCCTGATTAGCGTTTGGTTAGGGGCGCAAAGTCGCGCGAACAGCCCTCGTTTTGACATGTTGGCAGGGGAATGCAGGCCCAGGCTTCGGCGGGCCTCCCATGCGACCAAACCAGGCTCCTTCGTGCAGGCTTACCGCCCGCGCCGAACGCGCGGCCGTGGGATCCCGGAAGCCATCGCTCCGGGGGATTTGGGACCATTGCGTTGAGGGGATATTGCCTATGCCCGAGGGTGGATCGCTTCCGGCGATAAGCTCCGGAGTTTCGTTGTTCGATCTCGCCTGGCACGCAAGCTTCGTCGTGCAGGTGGTGATGGCCGGGCTTCTCTCATGCTCGGTCTGGGTCTGGGCGATCGCAATCGACAAGATATTCCTCTATTCGCGCACCCGCCGTGCGATGGATCGTTTCGAGCAGGCCTTCTGGTCCGGTGAATCGATCGAGGAACTCTATCGCTCGCTCGCGGCCAAGCCGACGCAATCGATGGCCGCCTGCTTTGTCGCCGCGATGCGCGAATGGAAACGTTCGTTCGAGAGCCAGTCGCGCTCCTTCGCCGGCCTGCAGATGCGGATCGAGAAGGTCATGAACGTGTCGATCGCGCGCGAAGTCGAACGGCTCGAGCGCCGCCTTCTGGTGCTCGCCACCGTCGGCTCGGCCGGGCCCTTTGTCGGCCTGTTTGGAACCGTCTGGGGCATCATGACGAGCTTCCAATCGATCGCGGCCTCGAAAAACACCTCGCTGGCGGTGGTCGCGCCGGGTATCGCGGAAGCGCTGTTTGCCACCGCAATCGGTCTCGTCGCCGCAATTCCGGCGACAATTTTCTACAACAAGTTCACCTCCGAGGTGAACCGGCAGGCCCAGCGGCTCGAGGGTTTTGCCGATGAATTTTCAGCCATCCTGTCGCGCCAGATCGACGAGCGGGCGTGAGGAACGTTAGAGTATGACCGGACCGGTGAGCATCAGACCATGGCGATGAACGTAGCTGGTTCGTCCGCGGGCCGAGGCCGTCGTCGAGGGCGCAAGCCCGTGATGGCGGAGATCAACGTCACGCCCATGGTCGACGTGATGCTGGTGCTGCTGATCATCTTCATGGTGTCGGCGCCGCTGCTCACCGTCGGCGTGCCGCTCGACCTGCCGCAGACCCAGGCCAAGAGCCTCGACCAGGACAAGAACCCGCTGACGCTGTCGGTCAACCTGAAGGGGCAGGTCTATCTCAACGATACCGAGATCACGCTCGACGAACTGGTGCCCAAGCTGACCGCGATCACGCAAACCCGCGGCGGGATGGACGAACGGATCTTCGTCCGCGGCGACAAGAAGGTCGACTACGGCACGGTGATGAGAGTGATGGGACGTCTGTCCGCCGCCGGCTTCCGCCGCGTGGCGCTGGTAACGGAAGTGGATCAGGGGTAACCGCGAAGGTGAAGCTCAAGGTCGACAAGACAATCGTTGCGTCGGTCGCGCTCCACGTCCTCGTGATCGGATGGGGGCTGATCACCTTTTCCACGCGCGCGCTTGAAGTCGTGCCCGAAGCGTTGCCGGTCGACATCATCTCCTCGGCCGATCTCAGCAAGATGACCGCCGGCATGAAGAACGGCGAGAAGGACAAGCCGAAGCCGCTGGTGGAGAAGGTCGCGGACGCCAAGCCGGTCGATGAGGCCGTCGGCAAGATCACCGACAAGAAGGAAATCGTCACCTCGACCTCGACGGCGGAGCCGCCGCCGAAACCGGTCGAGAAAAAGCCTGACGTCAAGCCGAAGGAAGAGCCGAAGCAGGTCGAGAAGAAACCGGAGCCACCGAAACCGGATCCGATCGCCGAGGCGTTGAAATCGGATGAGGCCAAGAAGCCGAAACCGAAGCTGGAAGCCAAGACCGCGCCGCCGCAGCCGCAAAAGCCGAAGGAGCGCGTGTTCGATCAATCCAAGATCGCCTCCCTGATCGACAAGCGCGATCCGACGCGCCAATCGATCACCGGTGCCGCGCTCAACCCGACGTCCTCGCTCGGCACGGCGACCGGCAACTCCGACACCAGGGTTGCGACCTGGAAGGGCGCCTTCGTCAGGGCGGTGAAGACCTGTTTCAATTTCCCCTATAACGGACAGGACGCCGACCAGTTCGAGGTCGATATCGACATCAACATGAAGCCTGACGGAACGCTTGCGTCCACTCCGGTGGTCATCGCGGTGCGCGGTCCTTCGAAATCGGTTGCCGACGCCCTGGGAGAAAGCGCGCGGCGCGCCGTGCAGCAATGTCAGGCCTATTCGTTCCTGCCGAAAGACCAATATGAGACCTGGAAATACATCCCCATGACCTTCGGCCTGCGAGACATGATGTGAGCGATTCGATCAAGCCAATTGTCCCGATGAACAATCTTCTTCTGACGCGTCGCTGCTTCATGGTGGCGACGGGCTCGCTTGCCGCATTGGGTGCCGCGCCTGCGCTGGCGCAGCGCATTCGCGTCGACCCCAACGAATTCCAGCCGCTGCCGATCGCGATTCCGAATTTCGTGCCGGGATCGCCGGCGGATGCGCAAGTCGGCGCCGACGTCGCCGGCGTGATCACCAACAATCTCAAGCGCAGCGGGCTATTTGCGCCGATCGATCAGGCTGCCTTCATCGAGCGCATCACCAACATCGACGTCGCACCGCAATTTGCGAACTGGAAGACAATCAATGCACAGGCGCTCGTCACCGGCCGCATGACGCGCCAGGGCGACGGTCGCCTGAAGGCCGAGTTCCGGCTGTGGGACGTCGCCGCCGGCGGGCAGATCGCCGGGCAGGCATTTTTCACCGCGCCGGAATACTGGCGCCGCATCGCCCACATCATCTCCGACTTGATCTACGAGAAGCTGACCGGCGAGAAGGGCTATTTCGACAGCCGTGTCGTCTTCGTCGATGAAACCGGTCCGGCGGAGCGGCGCGTCAAGCGGCTCGCGCTGATGGACCAGGATGGCGCCAATGTGCGCTATTTGACCCGGGGCGCCGACCTCGTGCTGACGCCGCGCTTCTCGCCCTCGACCCAGGAAATCACCTACATGGAATTCGGGCAGGGCGATCCGAAGGTCTATCTGTACAACATCGAGACCGGCCAGCGCGAAATCGTCGGCAACTTCCCGGGCATGTCGTTCGCGCCGCGCTTCTCGCCGGACGGCCAGCGCATCATCATGAGCCTGCAGCAGGGCGGCAACTCGAACCTGTTCGTGATGGATTTGCGCTCCAAATCGACCACGCGCCTGACCGATACGCCGGCGATCGACACCTCGCCCTCGTATGCGCCCGACGGCAGCCGCATCTGCTTCGAGTCCGACCGCGGCGGCAAGCCGCAAATCTATGTGATGCCGGCGGCCGGCGGGCAAGCGCAGCGCATCTCCTTCGGCGACGGCACTTACTCGACGCCGGTGTGGTCGCCGCGCGGGGACTACATCGCCTTCACCAAGCAGGGCGGCGGTCAGTTCGCCATCGGCATCATGAAGACCGACGGCTCCGGGGAGCGCATCCTGACCTCCGGGTTCCACAATGAGGGGCCGACGTTCGCGCCAAACGGCCGCGTCCTGATGTTCTTCCGCGATCCCGGCGGCACCGGCGGGCCGTCGCTGTTCACGGTCGATGTGTCCGGCCGCAACGAGCAGCGGGTTCCGACTCCCGGTTTCGCCTCAGACCCGGCCTGGTCACCCCTCCTCTCGTGAAGGTTGTGGTCCACCCGGCAAGGCTTGCCTAGCCTGCTGATTTGACGGGCGGATTTGCGCCGGAGTTCGCGAAAAACAACCTCCCGGTAACGATGTTCGCTCAGAAAGACTTCATCTGGGACCAGTAAGAGTACGCGAGCCGGAGAGGACGCGTACCCTGCCAATGCAGTTGGTCAACCAGAAAAAGCCAAGCGACCAGGAAGAACTCGAGCCCGTACTTTACGCGCAGCTCGTCGATTCCATGTGCCAGAATTTCTGGCCGATGATGTTCGGCACGATCTGCACATTCGCAGCCGCGCTGATGACCCTTGCGAGGACCGGCAACGACGCGCTGTGGCCGTGCGTGGTCCTGATCATCGGCATCGGCACCGCGCGCGCCTTCCAGATGCGCAAGCATGAGCGGCGCACCGCCGTCCTGAGCTTCGACGAAGCCAAGGCCTTTGAGCCGCGCTATGCGATCGGCTGCATCTCCTACGCGGCGGTCGTCGGCATCTGGGCGTTCATCACGATCTACGGCAGCGACGACGCGGTCGCTCACATGATCGTCGTCGCGCTCACGATCGGCTACACCGCTGGCGGCGCGGCGCGCAACTACGGGCGGCCCTGGCTGCCGCAACTTCACATCCTTTTCGCCTGCGCGCCGCTGGCACTGGCGCTCGCGTTGCATGGCGGCGTCTACTACATCGGACTTGCCATCCTGCTCGGGCTGTTCTTCATCGCGCTCAAGGGCATCAATCTCAGCCTGCATCAGATCTTCGTCAAGGCGCTGACGTCGAGCTTCCGCGAAGCGGCGCTGGCCGGTCAATTCGACACCGCGCTCAACAACATGCCGCACGGGCTGTGCATGTTCCGCGCCGACGGCCGTCTGGCGGTGATGAACCATCGCTTCAGCGAGATGATGGGCCTGCCCGACGATTTCGTCGAGCGCGGCGTCTTCGCCTCCGACATCGTCGACGCCTGCGTGCTCGCGGGCGCGATTTCGGCTGCGAGCGGCAAAGTCATCCTCGCCGAGATCGAAGATTCGCAGGCGCGCGACGTCATCACCACCGATCCCGACGCCTCGCGCGATCGCTCGCTGTCGTGGAAATTCCAGCCGATGGCCGGAGGCGGCGCGGTCGTGCTGGTGGAGGACATCACCGAGCGCCGCGCGGCCGAAGCCAAGATCAGCCATCTGGCGCGCTACGACGAGCTGACCGAACTGCCGAACCGGGTCAATTTCCGCGACGAGATCGAACGCCTGCTCAAGCTGTCGCACGGCGCCGATCAGCTTTCGGCGCTGTTGTTCATCGATCTCGACCAGTTCAAGCAGGTCAACGACACGCTCGGGCATCCCTGCGGCGACCAACTGCTCTGCGCGGTCGCCGAGCGCCTGCGCGAAATGCTGCGGCCCGAGGATTTCGTGGCGCGGTTCGGCGGCGACGAGTTCGTGGTGTTTCAGCAGAACATCAAGTCGAACGAGGATGCCGCCGTGCTGGCCCGACGCATCGTCGATCATTTGAGCGAGCGCTACAAGATCGACAATCATTTGGTCGAGATCGGCGCCAGCGTCGGCATCGCCATGACCGCGCCCGGCATCACGGCCGACACGCTGTTGAAGAATGCCGACATGGCGCTGTACCGCGCCAAGGCCGACGGCCGCGGCACCTTCTGCTTCTTCCGCGAGGAGCTCGCGCAGACCGTGGAGGCGCGCCGCATCCTCGAGCTCGATCTGCGCAAGGCGCTCGCCAACGAGGAGTTCGAGCTGTACTTCCAGCCGCTGGTCAATCTCAAGTCCGGCAAGATCACGACCTGCGAGGCGCTGTTGCGCTGGAACCACCCCGTGCGCGGCACAGTCTCCCCGGTCGACATCATTCCGGTCGCCGAGGACATGGGATTGATCGTCGATCTCGGCCGCTGGATCCTGCGCAAGGCCTGCATGGAGTGCATGAAGTGGCCGGAGGGCGTCAGCGTCGCCGTCAACTTCTCGCCGCAGCAGTTCCATCAGCGCGACGTGCTGAGCGAGGTGCGCTACGCGCTGGAAGTGTCGGGCCTGCCCGCGCACCGGCTCGAGATCGAGATCACCGAGTCCTCGCTGCTCCACAACACCCAGCTCACCCACGATGCGCTGTCGCAGCTGCGCGCGATCGGCGTGCGGATTTCGCTTGACGATTTCGGCACCGGCTATTCGAGCCTGAGCTACCTGCATAACTTCCCGCTGCAGAAGGTGAAGATCGACCGCTCGTTCCTCGAAGGCATCGACAGCGATCGTCCGCTGACCCTGCTGCGCGGCGTGGCGCGGCTCTCCGCCGACCTCGGCATGTCCGTCGTGGTCGAAGGCGTCGAGACCAACGAGCAGCTGGAACTGATCTCGGCCGATGGAACCGTGACCGAGGCGCAGGGCTACCTGTTCAGCCGGCCGGTTCCCGCGATCCGGGTGCGCCAGCTCCTGAACGCGTCGCACGGCCGCCGCGTGCCCGAAGAGCAGCTGCATCTCGTTTCGGCGCGCTCGATCGCCTGACGGGCGGGCCGAAGTAGACTTTCGTAGAAACTTCTTCCACGCGTGCAGTCCCGCGCCTCCGTAGATTTACGGTTGATTAACCCTAACCTTGCGATCCCTTTGCGCCTTCGTTAAGAACGTGTTAAGGGTCTTGAACTCGCGTTGGGGTTGCTCGGGCGTTTTATGGGTTATCGAATGGGGCCGGTCGCTGACGCTACCACAGCGGCCATGAGACGATCACTGAACCTGCTGGAGCGGGTTGATTATCGTCTTGCGCAGACAGCGGCCGAGAAAGACGACATCTACCACCTCCGCTACCGCGCCTATTCGCGCGAAGGCATGGTCAAGGAGTCCGCCGAACGGCGCGTCACCGACCAGTTCGACGACCTGCCCAACACCTGGACCTTCGGCGTTCATCTTTTCGGCGAGCTCTTCAGTTCGGTCCGCATCAGCCTGCTGAATGCCGAGTGGCGGCAATCCACCTCGGCGCATGTGTTCGGCGAAATCCTCAAGCCGAAGCTCGATCGCGGCGAAGTTCTCGTCGATCCCTCGCGCTTCGTCGCCGATCCCGACAAGGCCGGCCGGTTCCCGGAACTGCCCTACCTCACGCTGCGTCTCGCCTACATGGCTTGCGAATATTTCAAGGCCGATTTCGGCCTTGCGATCGTGCGTCCGGAGCATCAGGCGTTCTACCGCCGCGTCTTCCTGCATGAGACCATCGCCGAGCCGCGCCTCGTTCCGGGGCTGGCAAAACCGTTCGGGCTGATGGCTGCGGATTTCCCCGCCTTGCACGAGAGGGTGTTCGAGCGTTATCCGATCATGCGCTCGACCGCCTTTGAAAGGCGCATGCTGTTCGAGCGTCCGACCGACCGGCTGCCCGCGTCCGATTTCGTGGCCGCGCCAGAGCCGACCATCGTTCCACATACCTGAAGTCCGAGTTCCCGGTCGCATAGGGCCGTAACGGTGCTGCCGAAAGGTGACACCGGCCGATTGTCTTGGGATATCAGCGCAAAATCGCTCCCACGGGGCAGAGGGGGGCGGCTTGCCTTCACCCTCGCGCCACATTTACAACTCATTAACTATCGCGGTCGCTTTTCGCCGTTTCCCGGCATTTGAGGGGATTCTGCAACACCCCATCAAGGTTGACGGAACGTCTGCTTAACCCTCGCCCTGTAGACCGGATGACAGTACCAAGACGTGAGCGTGGAGGCTCCGGAATGAAACATCAGAAGCGTATCCTCCAGGGATTGAAGTTGGCCGCGGTGCTTGCGGTCGCGCTCTCCATGGGCGCTTGCGCCAACAAGAGTGTCGGCACCGACGCGATGGCAAGTGCGGCTGTTCCGGGCAGCCAGCAGGATTTCGTCGTCAATGTCGGTGACCGCGTGTTCTTCGAGAGCGATCAGACCGATCTGACGCCGCAGGCGATCGCCACCCTGGAGAAGCAGGTGCAGTGGCTGCAGGCCTATCCCCGTTACACCTTCACCATCGAAGGCCATGCGGATGAACGCGGCACGCGCGAATACAACATCGCGCTCGGCGCCCGCCGCGCCCAGTCGGTCCGCACCTTCATGGCCTCGAAGGGCATCGACGCCAGCCGCATGCGCACGATCTCCTACGGCAAGGAGCGTCCGGTCGCGGTCTGTAACGACATCTCCTGCTGGTCGCAGAACCGCCGCGCGGTTACGGTGCTCAACGCGAGTTCGTGAACCCGGCGTAAATCGATCACGGTTTTTCCGGCGCCCCAGGGGCGCCGGTTTCATTTTGGCCGCATGATGAAGTCGCGGATCACGGCAAACGCGCGTTCGGGCGCGTCGGGGATCACCGCGTGCCTGCAATCGGCGAACCGCTGGAATTGCACGAGATGCGGCGGCAACGCCGCGGCGATGTCGGCCTGGCTCTCGATCGGGTGGATGGGATCATCCTCGCCGCCGAGCACCAGCGTCGGGCATCTAATGCGACCGAGCCCCGTGAGCATGTTGAAGGACTGGCTCTCGCCTCCCGGCTTGCTGAACCAGCGCAACACCTCGGACCGGCTGAGGGCGCGCCTGGCGGCGTCGGGATCGCGCGGAATACGCGTGTAGTGCGGCATCGCAAGCCGCCGCCACGGGTCGAGCCAGGTCTGGTCCGGCTGCCCCCGCATCTCTATGAAACGCCGCCGCGCCAGTGCGCCGGCTTCTGGCCCGCCAAAGCGCTCGAACAATTCGACGCGCCGCTCGGGATAAGAGCCGCCGACCGCCTCGGTGCTGATGAGGATGAGTTTCGAGGGGTGATCCGGGTGGCGCGTCGCATAGGACATCGCAACCATGCCGCCGAACGAGGCCCCCAGCACCATCGGATCGACGATGCCGATGATATCGCAGAACGCGCGGACGTCGTCGCCCCATTGCGCGAGCGTCCAGTTCTCCTGCGGCCCGTCCTCGCTGCGGCCATTGCCGCGATGATCGAGATAGACGATCTGGGCGATGTCCGACAGGGCGGAGTAGGCCGGACGGTAGATGGAATGGTCGGCGCCGGGTCCGCCATGAAGCAGCAGCAGCGTCGGCTTTTCGCGCATCACCGGCCCGTCGGGCACGAGTTTCGTGCCCTCGACCTCGAAGAACAGCCGTACCCCGTTCACCGATACGTGCATGGCCCCAAATCCTTCACCTTCAAGTCCTTCATGTTGATGAATGGTGCGATCGAAAGGTGACTTGCTTGTTTTGAGGCTGGCACTAAACCATACCACTTGAAAGCGCGCCGGATTCGGCGGCACTAGTCACAATTCCGGCGCACTCCCGCTCATTGTGAATTCCGCTTGTTGATCTCGACGTCAGGGCAAAATGTCATCCAGACACCATAAGCTTTCCGCTGTCGTGGCGATGGCCGCGCTCCTCGTCCTTCCCGCCCAAGTGCTTGCACAATCGGATGACGCGGACGCCGAGATGCGCATCCAGCGGCTGGAGAACCAGCTCCGCCAGCTGACCGGCCAGAACGAGGAACTGCAGTACCGCAACCGTCAGCTCGAAGAGCGGCTGCGCCAGCTCGGGGCCGGCGTGCCGGCGCCCGGCGCACCGGCCGCGGTCCAGCCCAATGTGGCCGCCGTGCCGCCGGCGCAAACCGGACCCTCCTACGGCCAGCCGCCTGCCCAGGGCGGATACGTTCCGCCGCAGCCCGGCCCTAGCCAACAGCCGCAAGGCGGCTATCCGCCGCCCCAGCAGGGCTACCCGCAGCAACAGATCGCGAGCCCGGCGCCGATCGTGCAGGAACCGGCAGGGCCGCGCGGTGGACGTCGCGATGCCTTCGACCCCAACGCGAACCCGAATGCGCCCGGCGCGCCAAAGGCGCTCGGCGGCGGGCAGATGACCATGCCGGCAGATGCGTCCGTCGGTCCGCCCGGCGGTCGTGGACCCGGTGAGCCGCTCGAACTGTCGGGATCGCGCTATCAGCAGCAAGGCGCGGTGCCGCCGCAGCAGGCCGCCGTGCCGCAAGCAGGCGGCACCCTTCCGGCTCCGCCGCCGCGCAATCTCAACGGCACCGGCGGCCTTGCCACCGCGCCGCCGTCGAACTCGCCGCGCGACGAATACGACCTCGGCATCGGCTACATGCAGCGCAAAGACTATGCGCTCGCCGAAGAGACCATGCGCAATTTCGCGCAGAAATATCCCAACGATGCGCTGGTCGGCGATTCCCAGTACTGGCTCGGCGAAAGCTACTTCCAGCGCCAGCAATATCGCGACGCCGCCGAGACCTTCCTCAACGTCACCAGCAAATACGAGAAGTCGCCCAAGGCGCCGGACTCGCTGTTGCGGCTGGGCCAGTCGCTCGCGGCGTTGAAGGAAAAGGAAGCCGCCTGCGCCGCCTTCGGCGAGGTGATACGGAAATATCCGCGCGCGTCCGCCGGCGTCAAAGCCGCCGTCGACCGCGAGCAGAAGAAAGAGAAGTGCTGATCGCCCGGTTCAGCACTTACGTGCGCGCGCTTTTGTTTGGGCATGATCTTTTCGGAAAACCGCTTCACACTTTTCCGGATCATGCCCTGGCCGCCCGTGAGACCGACGCGTCCATGGTCGCGACGCGGAGCATCTCGCCGGATTTGAATAGCGCGGGATCGTCAAGATAGGCGCGCGCCATCGGCAGCGCATCGACACCCCAGAACAGCTCGTCGCCGATCTGCAAGGTCGGCACGCCGAACAGTTTCGCTGCCAGCGCCGCATCGGTGTTGGCGCGAAGCTTGGCCTTGGTCTCAGTGGTGTTGATCAGGTCCAGGGCCTGCGTCGGATCAAGCCTAAGCGCGGCGCATGTCGCGTCCCAATTCTCTTTCAGCGACAGGTCGAGGCCGTCGCGCCAGATGCTGTCCATCAGGATGCGCACCACCTTGGGGGAAGCATCGAGCGCCGCGAGCAGCCGGAGCGGTCTCAGCGGATTGAAGGGATGTGCGGGCGGGAAGCGGAAGGCGATGCCGCGGCGCTGGGCCTCGAACAGGCAAAGCCGGTAGGTGTGAATCCGCTTCGGCGGGATTTCCGCTGGTCCCAGATGCTTCCAGTGGTCCAGCAGCGCGGCGAACAGGATCGGCCGGTAAGTGACAGTGACCCGCGACGCCAGCTGCTCGATTTCACCAAGCGCGAGATAGGAGAACGGCGAGATCACGTCGAAATACCAGGTCGCCTCTGTCGGTGATTTCTGCGCGCTCATGTTGGCATCCTCCTGAGTTGATGCGATCTTGGCCCGCGTATCTGCTTGCATCAAGTATGGGCACTTTTCCGGATCAAGGTCCCGGCGCATAATCGCCCTCATGCGCGACGACGACAATTCAGCGATCTCGGCCACCGAAGCGAAGGCGCTGTTCGCCGACTGGCGGGATTTGCCGGCGCTCGTCCTCGCGGTGTCCGGCGGACCGGATTCGGTCGCGCTGATGTGGCTTGCCGCACGCTGGCGCAAAGGTTTTGCGCGAGGCCCGCGGCTGATCGCGGTCACCATCGACCATGGCTTGCGCCAGGAGTCCTCGCGCGAGGCGCGCGAGGTCAAGCGGCTCGCACGCGGCCTCGCTGTCGAGCACCGCACCTTGCGCTGGACCGGCGACAAGCCGCGCCGAGGCGTGCCGGCCGCGGCGCGCGAGGCGCGCTATCGCCTCTTGGCGCAGGCGGCGCGCGCCGCACGTACCAGCCATGTCCTGACGGCGCACACGAGGGATGATCAGGCCGAGACGCTGTTGATGCGGCTGCTGCGCGGCAGCGGCATTGCCGGGCTGTCGGGAATCGCGCGCGAGAGCGAACGCGATGGCATTCGTCTTGTGCGTCCCCTTCTCGATGTGCCGAAATCGCGGCTGATCGCGACGTTGAACAAGGCAAAAATTGTCTTTGCCGATGATCCGACCAACCGCGATACGGCCTTCACGCGGCCGCGCTTGCGCGCGCTGCTGCCACTGCTCGCGGCCGAAGGGGGCGATGCGCGGGGATTGGCGCGGCTGGCATCGCGGCTGGCGCGGGCCAATGAAGCGGTGGAGGTGCTCACCGACGGCGCCGAGCGCTATCTGGCGCTCAGGAGTGACCCGTCGCGTCCCGGTTTGGATGCGTGCGCATTCGCGGGCTTGCCGGAGGAAATCCGGCTGCGGCTGCTCAAGCGCAGCCTCGACCGGGTCGGCCATGAAGGGCCGGCCGAGCTCGGCAAGGTCGAGGCGCTCTTGGTCATGCTCGATCAGGCTATTGCCGGGCAAAGCGGACTGAAAACGACCCTCGCCGGTGCAGTGGTAAGCCTCGCGCGGGGCCGGATTCGCATCATGCCCGCGCCTCTGCGCAGGCAGAAGATGAAATGAACACCATCGATGCCGTCATAATCCCCGCTGATGTCTTAACCACCGCCCGAAAACATTGCTGAAATGCCATTTTTTCAACGGGAATCGCGTTAGGATGCGTTAAATAGTCCCCGGCGGTTCCCTTGGCATCGCGACCAGCGGCACCTAAATTGTGATACGGTCGAGCGGGGGAATTCCCTCGTGGTTACCCAGAGATAGGTCCGAAGGACTAAGGCCGCGATCCGCGCGACCACGAAGGAAGATCAATGAACGCGAATCTGCGCAATTTCGCCCTCTGGGTCATCATTGTCCTGTTGCTGTTGGCGCTGTTCACGCTCTTCCAGAATCCCGGTCAACGCGCGTCCTCCCAAGACATCTCGTTCTCGCAGCTCTTGACCGAAGTCGACCAGGGCCATGTCCGCGACGTCGTGATCCAGGGGCCGGAGATTCACGGCACCTTCACCAGCGGCCAGACCTTCCAGACCTATGCGCCGAACGATCCGACGCTGGTGACCCGTCTCTATAACGGCAAGGTGCAGATCACCGCCAAGCCGCCCGGCGACAACGTGCCGTGGTTTGTCTCGCTGCTGGTCTCCTGGCTGCCGTTCATCGCGCTGATCGGCGTGTGGATCTTCCTGTCGCGGCAGATGCAGGGCGGCGCCGGCAAGGCGATGGGCTTCGGCAAGTCGCGCGCGAAAATGCTGACCGAGGCGCATGGCCGCGTCACCTTCGAGGATGTCGCCGGCGTCGACGAGGCCAAGCAGGACCTGCAGGAGATCGTCGAGTTTCTGCGCGATCCCGGAAAATTCCAGCGCCTGGGGGGGCGGATTCCGCGCGGCGTGCTGCTGGTCGGTCCGCCCGGCACCGGCAAGACGCTGATCGCGCGCGCGGTCGCGGGCGAAGCCAACGTGCCGTTTTTCACCATTTCAGGTTCCGACTTCGTCGAGATGTTCGTCGGCGTCGGCGCTTCGCGCGTGCGCGACATGTTCGAGCAGGCCAAGAAGAATGCGCCCTGCATCATCTTCATCGACGAAATCGACGCGGTCGGCCGTCATCGCGGCGCCGGCCTCGGCGGCGGCAATGACGAGCGCGAGCAGACGCTGAACCAGTTGCTGGTCGAGATGGATGGCTTCGAAGCCAATGAAGGCGTGATCCTGATCGCCGCGACCAACCGTCCCGACGTGCTCGATCCGGCGCTGCTGCGGCCCGGCCGTTTCGACCGCCAGGTCGTGGTGCCGAACCCGGACGTGGTCGGCCGCGAGCAGATTTTGAAGGTGCATGTGCGGAAAGTGCCGCTGGCGCCGGATATCAATCTGAAGACCATCGCCCGCGGCACGCCAGGATTTTCGGGTGCCGACCTGATGAACCTCGTCAACGAGGCGGCGCTGACCGCCGCGCGCCGCAACAAGCGCATGGTGACGCAGGCCGAGTTCGAGGAAGCCAAGGACAAGGTGATGATGGGCGCCGAGCGTAAGTCGCTCGTGATGACCGAAGAAGAGAAGCTGCTGACGGCCTTCCATGAGGGCGGCCACGCCATCGTCGGCCTCAACGTCGTCGCCACCGATCCGATCCACAAGGCCACGATCATTCCGCGCGGCCGCGCGCTCGGCATGGTGATGCAGCTGCCCGAGCGCGACAAGCTGTCGATGTCGCTGGAGCAGATGACCTCGCGCCTTGCGATCATGATGGGCGGCCGTGTCGCCGAAGAACTGGTGTTCGGCCGCGAGAAGGTCACCTCGGGTGCGGCCTCCGACATCGAGCAGGCCACGCGTTTGGCCCGCATGATGGTGACGCGCTGGGGCCTCTCCGAGGAGCTCGGCACCGTCTCCTATGGCGAGAACCAGGACGAAGTGTTTTTGGGTATGTCGGTGTCGCGCACGCAGAACGCCTCCGAGGCGACCGTCCAGAAGATCGACTCCGAGATCAGGCGGCTGGTCGAGCAGGGCTACAACGAAGCGACGAAGATTCTCACCGAGAAGCGCGCCGATCTCGAGACGCTCGCCAAGGGCCTGCTCGAATTCGAGACGCTGTCGGGTGACGAGATCACCGACCTTCTGAAGGGCAAGAAGCCGAACCGGGAGTCGGTGCTGGAGCCGACCACGCCGCGTGCTTCCGCCGTGCCGCCGGCCGGTACCGCGGGCAAACCGCGCCCGCGTCCCGATCCGGATCCCGGCCTGGAGCCGCAGCCGCAGGCTTGAGCCCAGGTGGCCGGTTCTTCCGGCAAACCACTTTCGCAAAAGCTCGGCATCAAGCCGGGCTTTCGCATTTTTGCGGACAGCCCGCCGAAACCTTACCGCGATATCGTCGGCGAATTGCCTGACGGAGCGAAGCTCGTCACGCGAGCGGCATCGCTCGACATGGTGCACCTGTTTGCAACGGAGGCGGCGGGACTGGCCGGCAAGCTCAAGCGGCACCGCGCGGCGATCGCGCCGGACGGCATGATCTGGGTGTCATGGCCGAAGAAGGCGAGCGGCGTTGCCTCCGATCTCAGCGACGTCGTGGTGCGTGATATCGCGTTGCCGCTCGGCCTGGTCGACGTCAAGGTCTGCGCGATCGACGAGACTTGGTCGGGATTGAAGTTCGTGATCCCACGGGATCTGCGCGCGCACAAGAGCGTCCGATGAAGCGGCGGGGAATTCAGGCTGCCGCGCGACGTGGTAAGGTGAGATCGTCCGCAGTGGGGCGCGGCCCCGAGTGAGGCAACGATGCAATTGCGCACGATCGTGAGTATCTTGATCTGGACCGCCATGACGTTTGTCGTGGCTCCAAGCGTGTCGGCCGAGAGTGCGGTCCAGGCAGGATTGGTCGCCATTCCCGCCGGCCACGACAACGATCTCAAGTTCTATGCCGCGGACGGTTCGATCGTGACCGGAACCGACGCACTCGAACGAATGCCAAGCGCCGGCCTGGTGCTCTGGGTCGCCGGCAATCAGTTCTTTGCGATGGACAAGGTGATCGGTGAATTCCAGCGCAGCGAGCCCGGATTGTCGGTGGGCCTGATCACGTTGCCGCCCGGCCTGATCCTGTCGGCCATTCTCGGCGGCGGCTGGACCTATAACGGGCGCGAATACCGCTTCACTCCGGACGTCTATGCTTCGGTCAATCTCGGCCATCTCAAAAAGCTGAAAGCGGCAGGGCTGATGAGCCAATACCAGACCTACATGCACAATGAGCTGCAGATCATGGTTGCCAAAGCCAACCCCAGGCATATCGCCGGAATAGACGATCTTGTGCGCGCCGATGTCCGTACCTCGATGCCCAATCCGGTCAGCGAAGGCATCATGCAGTTCTACGCGCGCAAGGTGCTGGAGCGGCATGGCATCTGGCAGAATATTTCAGGCGGAAAGGAATGCACTTCCTGTCAGACGACCGACAACAACTACTTCACCGCGGTTCATCATCGCGAGACGCCCGAGCGCATCCGCGATGGAAAATCCGATGCCGGTATCGTCTGGAAGACCGAGGTTCTGGAAGCGCGGCGTCATGGCGCGGAGGTGGAGGCGGTGGAGTTGCCGGTATCCGACAGCCTGCGGGACGAGGTCTCTTATGCCATTGGCGCGTTGGACAACGGCAGGCACAAGGCCGTCGCCGATCGTTATCTGGCGTTTGTCGCAAGCGGTGGTGGACAGGCCGCCTACGCCGCATTCGGCTTTGTCAACGCAAGCCCTGACGAGTTGCGGTTGAAGCCGATCGAATGACCGGGCCGCTCATGCCTGTATGTCCCTCCCGGCCGCGCAAGATGGCGATTTTGTTCCGGTGCTGATCAGGCTTTCCAGGCGCCATCCATGCAGTGAACGCGCCTGGCTTCCGGAACTCTACCCTGCCTCTGCGAATTGTCCCGACATGCACGAGCGTCCTCACATCAACCGGAAGGGACTTGCGCTGATTTCGCTGGCGATCGCATTCGTCTGCGCGGCGGTGTTGGTCATGCAGGTGCGCGACCGCTGGAACAGCCCAGAGGTCAAGACCGCGGCGCAGGCGCAGCATACGACGACCGGTCAGGCCGCGCGCGCGGCCGGCGCGCGCATCTCGCAAACGGAGCCGAAGCCGGCGGTCGAGCCGGACCCTGCCGGGCCAAAGCCTGCGCAGCCGGCGCATCCGGATTGAGGCATCACACCAGGTGGAAATCGCTCGCGTGCTGCAGCAACAGCTTCGACACGCTGTCAAAGATGACCGGATGATCGCCGCCTGTAGTAGACGTGGCGCCGCTCCCGGCATTGTCGGCCGTGTGAGCCGCTATATCGGCGACGCTGGCAAATAAGCTGTGGTCGATATCGACGTGATGCGCTCCCGGTCGGAAGCCCCCCACGGTGTCATTGCCGAAGTTCGCATTGAACACGAAGCTGTCGCTCGCCGCGGTGCCCGACAGGTTGGCGTTTCCGGAAGCCGGTGCAGTGATGGGAGCTACTACTGCTGCCGCAGGCGAGGTGTGGCTTGCCGGACCGATCACGCCGTCGCCGTTCAGATCCTGCTGAAAGCCTGGTTCCAACGACTCGAGCACAGCACTGTTGCCCGGCAGATTGTTGCCGACAATGGAATTGATATTGCCGCCGCTGTCGGTGAGCCAGATGTCGTACTGGTTCGCCGCTGTGTCGTGCAGAACAATCTCGAAGCCGTTTGCCGTCGCTTCGGTCCCGATCGGGGTCAAGCCCGGAAACGTGCTGTCCGTCACCACGGCTCCGGCATATTTCAGCGTCGGTCCGCTCGTTCCCAGGAAGTAATCGCCGCCAGACTTGATCAGGCTCGTCGACCCCGCTGACTCGATCACGGTCGTCGGGTTACCGATCACGCTATCGCCGTTGAGATCCTGGTGGAAGGTTGCTTCCAAGGACACGAGTTGAGAACTGGTGCCCGGCAGATTGTTGCCGACAATGGAATTGATGTTGCCGTTGCTGTCGGTGAGCCAGATGTCGTACTTGCCCGCCGCCGTATCGTACAAGACAACCTCGAACCCGGTGGCCGTTGCTTCGGTCCCGATCGGGGTCAAGCCCGGAAACGTGCTGTCCGTCACCACGGCTCCGGCATATTTCAGCGTCGGTCCGCTCGTTCCCAGGAAGTAATCGCCGCCAGACTTGATCAGGCTCGTCGACCCCGCTGACTCGATCACGGTCGTCGGGTTACCGATCACGCTATCGCCGTTGAGATCCTGGTGGAAGGTTGCTTCCAAGGACTCGAGTTGAGAACTGGTGCCCGGCAGATTGTTGCCGACAATGGAATTGATGTTGCCGTTGCTGTCGGTGAGCCAGATGTCGTACTTGCCCGCCGCTGTATCGTGCAAGACAACCTCGAACCCGGTGGCCGTTGCTTCGGTCCCGATCGGGGTCAAGCCCGGAAAGGTGCTGTCCATCACCACGGCCCCAGCATATTTCAGAGTCGGCCCGCTCGTTCCCAGGAAGTAATCGCCCCCCGCCGTGAGCAGGCTCGTCGACCCCGCCGACTCGATCACGGTGGCCGGCAAACCGGTCACGCCGTCACCGTTCAGGTCTTGTTGAAAGGTTGTTTCCAGTGACTCGAGTTGAAGACTGTTGCCCGGCAAATTGTTGGCCACAATGGCGTTGATGTTGCCGTTGCTGTCGGTGAGCCAGATGTCGTACTGGTTCGCCGCTGTATCGTGCAAAGCCACCTCGAACCCGTTCGCCGTTGCCTCGGTCCCGATCGGGGTCAAGCCCGGAAAGGTGCTGTCCGTCACCACCGCCCCGGCATATTTCAGAGTCGGCCCGCTCGTTCCCAGGAAGTAATCGCCCCCAGACTTGATCAGGCTCGTCGACCCCGCCGACTCGATCACGGTGGCCGGCAAACCGGTCACGCCGTCACCGTTCAGGTCTTGTTGAAAGGTTGTTTCCAGTGACTCGAGTTGAAGACTGTTGCCCGGCAAATTGTTGGCCACAATGGCGTTGATGTTGCCGTTGCTGTCGGTGAGCCAGATGTCGTACTGGTTCGCCGCTGTATCGTGCAAAGCCACCTCGAACCCGTTCGCCGTTGCCTCGGTCCCGATCGGGGTCAAGCCCGGAAAGGTGCTGTCCGTCACCACCGCCCCGGCATATTTCAGAGTCGGCCCGCTCGTTCCCAGGAAGTAAGCGCCCCCAGACTTGATCAGGCTCGTCGACCCCGCCGACTCGATCACGATGCCAATCACGCCGTCACCGTTCAGGTCCTGATGGAAGCTAGGCTCAAGCGATTGCAATCCAACATTGGATGCGGAGACGTTGCTGACAAGATCGGAGGATGTGCGATTGCCGTTGCTGTCGACGCTCCAGACCGTGTAGGTGCCGTTGCTGTTGTGCCAGGCGACTTCGTATCCGCTTGCGGTCTGCTCGGCGCCGATGATGGTTGTGACAAATGTGTTGTCCATAACCGGGATGAAGCCATCTTTCAGCTCAGGGCCGTTCGAGCTGCCATTCGCAAAAAGGTAGTAGTGCTCACCAACCTTGGTAAGGCTGGTCGAGCCGAACGATTCGACGGGAGTGACCCGCGGGGCGCCAACCACCTGATCAAAGTTGAAGTCCTGCTGAGCCGTGATTTCCAGTGCCGCGTACGCCGGGTCGACTTCAGTTATGGCTTGAACAGGAGTCGAGACGTAGTTGCCGTTACTGTCGACAGTCCAGGCCATGTAGGTGTCGTCGAGATTATTGTGCCAGACCACCTGATAACCGCTTGCAACCGGCTCGGCGCTGAGCGGGAACCAGTGCGCGAACTGACCAGAGGTAACCGGGCTGCCCTGATATTTCAGCTCGGGGCCAGTTTCCGTATCATGTGCGTAGAGAAAATAGTTGTTACCGATCACGGCCACGTCCGTCGCGCCGGACTCGTCGATTTCCTCGATCGCATTGAGTTGAGCGAACGTGTAAGTGCCATCGGAGAAGTGGAAGGATTGAGCCCATGTGACGTCGTCCGCGCCGTCCGGAGAGCCGGGCCGCAGGTCGATGATTTTCACGTGGACCGGATTCTCGCCGATGATCAGGTAGTCCGATCGCGCGCCACTGAATCCAACGGTCGTATCGCTGGCGTCCGCCACGTTAGGATCCCCGGTGATCGTGTCATTGCCGCCGCCGCCGGTGAAGAAATTTTGTCCCGGACCGGCATAGAAGGAATCGCTGTAAGACGAGCCGATCACACTGTGAACGTTGGCCAGTGTATCGCTGCCGTCAGAGCCATTGGATACCGAACCGAGTGCGAGGTTGACACCGATGCTACGGCCCGCCAGGGCATAGCTCACCGTCGTGTCGGTTCCTCCGGTGAAAGAGTAATTGCCCGATTCGGAGAAGAAGATGACCGGATCAGTTCCGCCGCTGAATGACTGGCCATCGACGAACATATGGGAATTGACTTGCGAGACGACGACGGTGGCGGTGCCCAGCTCATCGCCGAAAGCGGCATCCTTGATCGAGAAGTCGAGCGAGTCGAAGCCGGTGCTTCCGTCGTTGGTGTACACGACGAGGCCCTGATCGATCTGGGCCTGGGTGAACTGGCCGTTCAAGCCGAGCGTCGTGCCGTTGACCGCCAGCGAACCTTTCAGCGGCGAGATCGCGACCGTATAGACGATATCCGATGTCGGTACCGAACGGCTTCCATCTGCAGCGTGAAGCATGGAGGTGGTCAATGTCAGCGACGCGGCTGCATCGGCCGCCACGACCGCATTCGGGTCATTGTTGTTGCTAGTGGTCATCTCATGCTCCGTGGAATCGAACCAGCCGCGTGCCATGCGGAGTTGGGTTTCGCGATCACGTCAATATCGTGTTGGAGGGTCAGATTGCCGCGTTTTCAGCGCGCATCGGCGCACGGGCCGACGAGCGGTCGCGGTGACAGGCGATCAAATTGAATTCCCCAATAAAAAGGAACCAGCCCCGGCTCCGGTAGCGATGTGGGCGCCTAACAGCATACAACTTGGGTGCGAGTCAACGAGGATTTACCTTCATTTAAACGATGGAACCCGGTTCCCGTACGGGACCTTTCGCGGCGCTCGTGTGCCTACTTCACCGCGCCTTCGCCGACCACAGCAAACGGCCCCCAATAAGCGGGGTTGGCGTTGTCGTCGTTCGATTTGTCATTGAGATAGCCCAGCATCGCGCGGCGCAGCGCCTCGGCGCGGCCGATGCTTGCATCCTTGCTCATGATGGCGAAGGTGGAGGTGGTCAGCCGCGTTGCCGCTTCCGACTCGACCGCCCAGTGCGACACCAGGATCGCGCGTGCGCCGGCATAGAAGAAGGCGCGCGCCAGTCCCGACAGCGCTTCCGCGCCGGGCTTGTCGCCGGCGACCGTGTTGCAGGCCGACAGCACCACCCAGTCGGCGTTGAGCTTGAGCTGCGCCACTTCGCTCGAGGTCAACAGGCCGTCGTCGACCTCGGTGGGGTTTGCCGGAATCGACAGCGCAAGCGACGGTTCGCCGACGCCCTTGACGTCGCCGGCGATGAGGCCGTGGGTCGCGAAATAGACCACGCGGTAATTGGCGAGCTGCGCCTTCTTGACCGTGGTTTCGCTCGCGGCGGCGCCGAGATAGATATCGTTTGCGGAGGCGCCGAGCCGCTCGCCGATTTTCTTGATCTCGTCCGCGGAATCCGGGAGAGGTGGCAGCGAGTCCGCGAGCTTGCCGCGATCTATGCCGCTTCGGGTCCAGTACTCGGCATAGCCGCGCGTCCTGGCGCCGCGCGAATTGTTCGGGGCGGGCGTGCTCTGGAACTGGGGATCGCCGAATCCAACGAACGGTCGCGCGCCGTTGTCGGCGCGCTTCTCCGACCGCAGCGCGCGCAGGCTTGCAACCGACGGCAGCACGGTGACGGCATGGCGGCGCAACAGCCAGGCAGCGTCGCGATAGGGTCCGGCGTTCTTGCCGTCATTGAGCGATGCCGGAGGTTTCTCGGTAACCAGCAGATGGAAAGGCAATGCGGTCAGCGCGCCCGACGGCACCACGGCAAGATTTGTCTTGTCCTTGATGATGGCCTCGACCGGCCGCAGCAGCTGCGTATAGAGTTCATAGGCGACATCGAGATTGAACAGCACCGGCTTGCCGTCCGCGATCGACTTGTTCAACGCGTCGACATCGAGCCCCCTGCGGAAAACTGCGACCTTGTCGCTGAGCTGAGCTTTGGTGAGAGGAATCACGCGCCAGTCGAAGGCATCATGGGTCAGGGCGAAGACATAGGATTCCTTGTCGCCGGCAAGGAAGAAAACCAGCGCCTCGTCGCCGCGAAGCAGCTTCTGAATGTTGTCCACGTTGAGCGGCCGCGGGTTGGACAGCGCGGCGTAATCCGGGAAGTCGGTCTCGATCTTCGCCTGCAATGTTTTTTGCTTGTCTTCGATCTGGGCGATCTGCTTGCGCAGCGCGTCGATGCCGCCGCGATTTTGCTGGTTGGTCGGCTTCGACATCTCCGCGATCAGCGTGCGGTCGCGCTCGCGCCACAGCGCCGCGGCATCCTGGCTGTCGCGCACCAGCGCCGCGATGGCGTCGCCGCCGGCCGCCAGCCGCACGCCGAGCTGCTGCACCGCCGCCGCTGTCGAGGACTGCGCGGCCCATTGCGCCGTCACCAGCGCCTCGTTGTCGAGCTCGGGCGCGGGATTCGCAGCCTTGGCGGCTGCGAGGTTGGCCACGTGCAACACGAAGTAAGGCGTGCGCTGCTCGACCAGTCCGCCCGAGCCCTGCTGCTGGCGGACCTGCGCCGTCTCGGTCTGGGCGTGGGCGATCACGGCGCCGGTCGCCTTGCGGGAGTAGTCGACCGCGGCGGCGGTATTGCCGCTGGCGGCATAGAGACGCGACAAAGCGTCGAGGTTGCGCGCCGTGCTCGGATGGTTCGGACCCAGCACCTCGGTTCGGGTCGCTAGCGCGGCGAGCAGCAGCTGTTCGGCCTCGGGATATTTCTTCTCCGCCAACAGCGCATTGGCGAGATTGTTCTGCACGGTTGCGACCGCCTGGTGCTTTGGCCCCAGCGCCTGCAGCCGCACCTTGAGCGCGTCGCGCAAATCGGCTTCGGCGCGGTCATACTGCTGCTTCTTCGAATAGGCCTCGCCGCGGTTCGCCACAAGGTTGGCGACCGCCTGGGGATTTGCCGCGAACAGCTTGGACCAGATCGGGATCACCTCGTTGAGAACAGCGATCATTTTGTCATAGGCCGCGCTGGCTTCGCCGGTCTGGCCGTTGTCCGCCATGGCGTTGGCTTCGAGTCCGTAAACGACCGCAAGGCTGTTCATGCTGGTGCCGCGCTGATAGTCGCGCGTCTTTCCCGCCGGCAGCTTTTCGGCGACGGCCAGCGAACGCCGAAACAGCGCTTCGGTCTCCGGATACATGTCCTGGTTGAGATAGACGCCGCCGAGATTGTTCAGGGCGCCGGCGAGCTCGAGGTTTGCAGATGGGCCGATGCGTTCGAGGGTAGCGACGGCTGTCTTCAGGATTTTTTCGGCGTCGGCAAAACGGCCGACTTCGCGATAGAAGTTTCCGAGCTGCGACATCAGAGTCACGGTGATCTTGTTGTCCGCGCCGAGGCTGGCTCTGGATTTCTCGACGCTCTTTTCGGCGAGCGCGATCGCCTCCGTCTTCTGGCCCGACTGATAGAGCCGGATGACCTGATTGTTCATGTCCACGATTTCGCTCTGCGCGGAGGCGTTTGACATCGGCAATATCGAAAGTGCGAAGAACGCGATGAAGAGACCGAAGCATTTTCCAGACAAAAGGGAGGCGCGCATCGGGACCTCGCAGGAAAAAATCAAAACGACGCGGGGCTAAGTTCTCAAGCCTTATTTCTCAGCTCTTGGACTTCCAGTCGGTGATGGTCATAATATCGGGGTTCTGGCCATAGGCTTTGGTCCAGGAATTGACCGACCACTCCGTGCCGGTGGCGTTCTCCACGATCACCGGCGTGGTATGCGGCTGCTTGCCGTCGACGAAGACGCCGCGCGACACCGGTTCGCCGACATGATGGAATTTCAGCATCTTGTTGCGCTCGAGCACGATCAGAAGCTCGGTGACGTTGGCGGTGAGATCGATGCAATCCATCTGCTTTGGGCCGCTCTTGGTCGCGGCACTGGCACGGGCGATGCGGCCGACCGTACCCGCCGTGCGTCCGCCCTCGCGGTCGAACCATGCCACCACCTTCGCCAACGCGTTGCGTTCGTCCTTGGCGGATCTGGCCGAGCCCAGCATGCCCCGCAACATGGCGACGCGCCCGGGCGTCAGCGGGAAGGTGTTGCGATAGGCGCAGCCGAAGCCGTGACAGACCACCAGCACCGAGGACGGCGAGGAATTGAGCGACAGCTTTTCCAGGAAGGCTGCGCCCCCGTCGCTTGCTGCGTTTGCCGGCAATAGCGATGCCGCGGCGATGGCGGTTGCGATCAAGAGCTTTGCCGGATGAAGCGGACTACGAGGCAAGTACATGACTCTGGTGATGACGATCGGCTGCAACGACAAATTGATGCTTGTGGCGGCGCTACATTACGCATTTTGCCGGGCCTGCCAAGCGCGGCAGCGCGCTGCGGGGTGGGCAATTTTGAATAGCCTGCAGGTAGCCAACATGGCATGTTTTGATGACAAGGAGATTGGCGACGTCAGCAAGGCCGTCATCCAATCCTGAAAACTGCATCGGGGAGGGGATCATGCGTCCTGTTGCGGGATTAGCGGCGTGTGCGATGTGGCTCGCGGCATCGCTGCAGGCCACGGTTGCCGCGGAAATGCGCGGCGTCACCGCGACCGAGATCAAGCTCGGCCAGACCATGCCCTATAGCGGCCCGGTATCGGCCTTCGGCGCGCTCGGCAAGGGCGAGGTCGGCTATTTCAAGATGCTGAACGAGCGCGGCGGCATCAACGGTCGCAAGATCAATCTGATCTCGCTCGACGACGGTTATGCGCCGCCGAAAACCGTGGAACAGACGCGGCGGCTGGTCGAAAGCGACGAGGTTGCGATGATCTTCTCCTCGATCGGCACCGCGCATAACACGGCGATCGCCAAATATCTGCAGAGCAAGAACATCCCGCAGCTGTTCCTGGCCTCCGGCGCCTCGAAATTCGCCGACATCGCGCAGTACCCGCAGGCGACCGTCGGCGTGCAGGGCGTGTTCCGCTACGAAGCCCGGCTTTATGCCCGCTACGCGCTGGCGAAAAATCCCAACGCCAAATTCGCCATCCTCTCGCAGAACGACGATTACGGCCGCGACTATCTGCTCGGCCTGAAGGACGTGCTCGGCGACAAATACGACGCGATCGTCACCGCCGCGACCTACGAGGTCACCGATCCCACCATCGACTCGCAGATCGTCAGGCTGAAGGCCTCTAGCGCGGACGTGTTCGTGATCGCGGCGACGCCGAAATTCGCAGCCCAAGCGATCCGCAAGTCGTTCGAGATCGGCTGGCGGCCGATGACGTTTCTGTCCAATGTCGCGGTCTGGATTTCGACGGTGATGCAGCCCGCCGGGCTCGAGGCCTCGACCGGCATCCTCTCTACCGCCTATGTCAAGGATCCCGACGATCCCTCCTGGAAGGACGACGCCGGCGTCAAGGGCTGGCGCGAGTTCATGACCAAGTACGTGCCCGAGGCCGATCAGCACGACACCAACTATGTCAACGCCTACAACACCGCGATGGTGCTGGAGGCGGTGCTGAAGGCCTGCGGCGACGATCTGTCGACCGAGAACATCCTGAAGCAGGCTTATTCGATTCACGATCTGGAACTGCCGATGCTGTTGCCGGGCATCAAGGTCAATACGTCGCCGACCGACCACGTGCCGGTCGACCAGATGCAGTTCATGCGCTTCAACGGCACGAGCTGGGAGCGCTTCGGCGAGTTGCAGACGGGGAATTGAGCGCTCGGCGGGACGCCATCGGATTCGAATTCATGCAGCATGCTCCCACCCTCCCCTGAGGGGGAGGGTCGCCGCGAATGCAATGAGCGGCGGGGTGGGGTGGCGGTCTCTCCGCCGGAGAGCTCCCCCGTGGTGAGGGATCACCCCACCCCGTCACGCATTTCGCTACGCTCATGCGTGTCGACCCTCCCCCTCCAGGGGAGGGTGAAGAGCGCACCTCGCAATAACGAGTGTCCGCATTCCCGCGGCGCGATTTCGCGTCCGGGTCTTGTATTTTGGTGTCCCTCTCGAGAGAGAGGGCGCAGGGAATGCCGGGCGCTGGCCGCACCCGCAGGCCTTGTGGGCTGAAAAGGAAGGTGCCCACAAGTCAGTACAGGCAGGCCGAAACGATCCGGCACTCCCTGCGCAATGGCTTTACGGCTTACTCCGCGCTCTCCCTGGGGTACCGGGCTTTCTAGCCCCCATCGCCAACAGATCATCTCTGTTCGCTTGATCCCAGCGTCGGGGGATCAGGACCACACGGCTTGACCGTACGCGACCGCACCGCAAGTCTGGCGATGCGATACGTCCATTGCATCCCGCGCCACGTTTCGTGACGACCGCGAAGCGCCTCTTTGGCGAGCGCGGGATAGCTTCGTTAAATCATAAATTCCGACTTTCGGAAAGAAAAATATTTTTGCATAGCGAGCTTGACTCGTCGGGCAAAACAGGCGGCGGGTCTTTGGCGCGTTGCCCGTCCTATCGTGGTAGCACCACCTCTTGCCGCAGGCACGGTCTGATCCCCCCGTGTGGGGAGGGTGGCTCATCGTGAGCGCAGCGAACGATGAGACGGGTGGGGGCGCTTTGATTTCGCCTTGCTGCAAGTAGGACACCCGCCTCGCTTCGCTCTGGCGCGCAAGTGCGCTGCCGAGCTCGGCACCCTCCCCACAAGGGGGAGGATGAACGGAGTATTCCGCTGCATCCGGGACACGTACCTACGAACCTCGTTAGCCGCCCTCCCGCCGCCAAACCTTAAGATTTCCTCAACGCGTTCGGGCCTATTGCTTTTGGGGCGTGCGCTCGCTCGCGCGCGACAAGGGAATTGGCATGGCCGCACAGCACACTCAGGCGTCAGCGCCTCGCGCGATCCCACCCGCGCTGTTCAATGCCTGCTTCGCGCTGCTGGTGATCAACGCCTGCTATTTCCCGGTGGCTTACATCTCGGGCATGTGGATCTGGGAGCTAAGCGGGCTCGGCATCCCCACCGATTTCGTCAACGTCTGGGCCGCGGGCAAGCTCGTGCTCGAAGGCCATCCGGCGCTGGCCTATGACTGGGACATCCAGCGCGGAATCGAACTCGCGCTGCTCGGCCAGGATTTTCCCGGCTATTTCGCCTGGCACTATCCGCCGCCGTTCCTGTTCGTCGCCTCGCTGCTTGCGATGCTGCCGTATTCCGCGGCCTTCATCGGCTGGATGGTCGCGAGCTTCATTCCCTATCTCGCGGTCATGCGCGGCATCGTCGGCCGTCCGTTCGGCTGGATGTTCGCCGCCGCGTTTCCTTTTGTGTTCAACAACACCCTCGTCGGCCAGAACGGATTCTTCACCGCCGCACTGATCGGCGGCACGTTGTACCTGTTGCCGGTGCGGCCGATCCTGGCCGGCGTCTGCCTCGGGCTTCTCACCTACAAGCCGCAATACGGCCTGCTGTTTCCGCTGGTGCTGATCGCAGCCGGGCAGTGGCGCGCCTTCATCTCGGCCGGCGTCACCGCGGTTGTCCTCGCGGTCGTGTCATGGCTCGCCTTCGGACCTGAGAGCTGGCACGCCTTCTTCCACTGGATGCCGACCTTCTCGCAGGCCTTCCTCACCGAGGGCAAGGCGACCTGGTGGAAACTGCAGAGCATCTTCTCCATGGTGCGCTTCCTCGGCGGTAGCGAGCAGCTCGCCTGGGCATTCCAGTGGGTGCTCACCGCCTCGGTTGCCACCGTACTGGTGCTGATGTGGCGCAGCCGCGTGCCCTACACGTTGAAAGCCGCAGCACTTGCCGTCGGCACCTTGCTGACCACTCCCTATCTCTTCATGTACGACATGATGGTGCTCGCGATCCCCGTCGCGTTCCTCGTGCGCATCGGGCTCAAGCGCGGCTTCTGCGCTTACGAGCTGCCGGCGCTCGGCTGCGCGCTCGTGCTGTTCCTGACATTTACCTTCACCGGCGAGCCGACCGGATTTGCCATCAACCTGATCGTGGGCAGCCTCGTCCTGCGCCGCGCCGGGCCATGGTGGCGGCGCGCGCCGGTACCCTCGCTGGCTGTGGCCGGCGCATAGCGCAGCTTTTCCACTGGGCCGGCGGCCAGCGGTCACATTTGCGTCTTGTCATCTAGCCTGAATAGTTGTTCACTTCTTCAGGCGATTTGCAGAACAAATCGCCAGAAAAGATGAAGTCGTGTTCGGTCGAGTGATGTCGTCCGATTGCGTACCGGGACGGAAACGCCATGGTTTATCGGCGGACGCATCAGGTCGTGAAGCGCCTTGCGGCGCGGCGTAGCGCGATTCTCGCGGCTGCCCGCGATACCGCGGCCGAAGCGGGCATGGCCGCCGTGCAGATCGCGCCCGTCGCGGTGCGCGCCAATGTCGCCGCCGGCACCGTCTATCGCTATTTCCCGTCGAAAGCGGATCTGATTTCCGAATTGATCGCCGACGTCTCGCGCGACGAACTCGCCGCGATTCGGCGCGCGGCCGATGCCGCGCCCGGACCATCCTCGGCACTGGCCTCCGCCGTGTCGACGGTCGCGATGCATGTGCTGTCGCAGCGCAAGCTCGCCTGGGGCATTTTGGCCGAGCCGGTCGATGTCGACGTCACGGCCTCGCGGCTTGCGAGCCGGCGCGAGATCGCAGGCGAGATCGCCGGCCGCATCGATGCCGCGGTGCGCGCCGGACATCTGCCGGCGCAGGACACTTCACTCGCCGCCACCGCGCTGCTCGGCGCGTTGCATGAATCGCTGGTCGGCCCGCTGGCGCCCGACAATCTCGACGATCCCGGCAAGCTGCGCGACGCGGTGCAGAGCGTGACGTTGCTGGCGCTGCGCGCCGTCGGCGTGATGGATGCGCGCGCCCGCGGTCTCGTCGTTCAGGCGGTGCCGCCGACCAGGACGCTGGTCGGGGTTTAGGGCGCGTGATGGTGGCCCGCGGCGCCAGAACACTCACTTTCCAGGCCGCGGTCGTGCTGATGCTTGGGTGCGCCGTGCGCGCGCTGACGGCCGATGCATGGGCCGCATCTCTGGAGCGCGTGGAGTTTGAAAGCGCCTCGCAACGACGCATTTCGGGAATCTTTCCGGGCGACCGCATTGTCGGCTATCTGGCCAAGCCCGACGGCACAGGCCCCTTTCCGGCTGCTGTCGTGCTGCGCGGCTGTGCCGGAATGCATGACGCGACAAAGAAAAAACTGGCCGATGACCTCGTTGGCTGGGGCTATGCCGTCCTGCTCGTCGACAGCTATGCAACACGCGGCATCGAACACGCCTGCACATGGACCGCGGCTGCCACCTCCGAGAAGCGGAGGCCGGATGCCTACGGGGCTCTCGAATTCTTAGGCGCCCAAACCTTCGTCGATCCACGCCGTGTGGCTGCGGTCGGCTTCTCGGCAGGCGCCCGGGTTACCCTCGCCGTGGCGGAGCCCAATTCGTTCGAACTGTTCGGCTCTCCAGGCAGCAACTTGCGCTTCGGGGCGGCGGCTGCGTTCTATCCTCCGTGCGAAGCGGCCACGGCACGTCCGGTGATACCCACCATCATTTTCATCGGAGCCGTGGACGATTGGACGCCGGCGGCAGACTGCTCCGACAAAATCGCCGGCTGGGGCAACGACGGGCCGCCAGTCGAACTCGTTGTCTATCCTGGCACGTATCATGGATTCTATTACCAGTATCTCCAGCCCGGCCGGACCGTGTTCGATCACTGGCTGGAATACAACGGCGCGGCAGCGGACGATGCGACGCAGCGCCTGCACCGGTTTCTCGATCGCCACCTGAACTGAAGGCCGATAGCAGCGGCCGCGTCACATATTCGCATCGCCGTCGGGACCGACGGAGGCGATGCGCACCATGTTGGTGGTGCCGGGAATGCCGAGCGGCACGCCGGCCACGATCAGCACGCGCTGGCCGGCGCGCACGAATCCATCGCGGAAAGCGATCTTGCCGGCGCGGTTGACCATATCGTCGAGATCGTGCGCGTCCTCGGCGACCACGCAATGCACGCCCCAGACCACCGACAGCTTGCGTCCTGCCGTCAGATTCGGCGTGATCGCGACGATCGGCGGCTTCGGGCGTTCGCGCGCCACGCGGATCGCGGTCGAGCCCGACGACGTCCAGCAGATCACCGCGGGCAGATCGAGTGTCTCGGCGATCTGTCGCGCGGCGTCCGCGATCGCATCGCCCGCGGTCGCTTCCGGGTCGGGACGTTGCGCGGTGATGACCTGGCGATAGGTCGGATCGCGCTCCACCTCCTCGCCGATACGGTTCATGGTCGCGACCGCCTCGACCGGGAATTTGCCGGCGGCGGATTCCGCCGACAGCATGATCGCGTCGGCGCCCTCATAGACGGCGGTCGCGACGTCGGAGACTTCGGCGCGGGTTGGCACCGGGGCCTGGATCATCGACTCCAGCATCTGGGTTGCGATCACCACCGGTTTGCCGGCGCGGCGCGCCATCCGCGTCATCTGCTTCTGCAGGCTCGGCACGCGCTCCAGCGGCAGCTCGACGCCGAGATCGCCGCGCGCCACCATCAGCGCGTCGGAGGCCTCGATAATTTCGGGGAGGCGGTCGATCGCCTGCGGCTTCTCGATCTTGGCCATCACGGCGGCGCGGCCGCGGATCATCTTCTTGGCCTCGACCACGTCCTCGGCGCGCTGCACGAAGGACAGCGCGATCCAGTCCACGCCGGTCACCAGCGCCGCCTCGAGATCGGCCTTGTCTTTCGGCGTCATCGCCGACACCGGCAAATCCGTGTCGGGCAGGCTGACGCCCTTGCGATCTGACATCCTGCCGCCGATCACGACGCGGGTGACCGCATGGTCGGGCGAGCACTCTTCCGCGATCAGGCGCACCTTGCCGTCGTCGAGCAGCAGCGCATGTCCGGGCCTGAGCGCGGCGAGGATTTCCGGATGCGGCAGGTTCACGCGCGTGCCGTCGCCGGGCGCCTTGTCGGAGTCGAGCGTGAAATTCTGGCCGTTCTTGAGCTGGACCGCGCCTTCCGCAAACGAGCCGAGCCGCAGCTTGGGCCCCTGCAGATCGACGAGGATGCCGATCGGCCGGCCGTAGCTGCTCTCGACATTGCGGATGGTCGCGACCAGCTCCCGCATCTTGTCATGCGAGGTGTGGCTCATGTTGATGCGGAAGATATCGGCGCCGGCTTCGAACAGGCGTCGGATCATCGCGCTATCCGAAGATGCGGGACCGAGCGTGGCGAGGATTTTGATACGGCGCAGCCGTCTCATTTCTTGCTTCCGGGGGCTGGCGGCAGGCCAGGTGTGCCCGGCGGCGCTCCACCCGGTGAATTCGGCAGGCCCGGAACGCCGCCGGGGCCGACCGTACCCGGGATACCGGGGACGCGTTGCTGCTGTGCCGGCTGCTCGTTGGCATCGGTAAGCTGCACGGTCCAGGCGCGCTGGTCGCCGGTGTCGACTTCGAAGAAGCCGGTGCGGTCGAAGCCGCGCGCCAGGCAATTCTCGGTGCCCTTGATGGTGAACTCCTTGTCGCGCGAACACATGAAAGCCTGCCCCGACCACTCGCCGCCGCGGTCATAGTCGAGCGCGTAGATGTAGTAGAAGCGCGCCACCAGGGTTCCCTTCAGCAAGGTCTCACAGCTTCGCGAGGACACGTTCCACCAGCCCTCGGTGGTCCATCCTTCCGCGTCCTTGTAGCCGAGCGCGATTCCAACCCGGCTGGCGGTGTTGTTGCACAGACGAAAGTCCGCGCGCGCCGAACCGTTCCCGGCGCAAAGCAGGAAAAGCGCCGTCACAAATGTGACAGCGATCGCACCGGGACGCACGGAATGGTGGGGGATCATTGCGCGAAGCTATATCTCAAATCAGCAACGATTTCGCGTGAGGGGGCGGCGACTGTCAACGGCCAAAGCGGCTTTTCCGTGCGCCATTGGGCGGATGCGTCGTCGGCAAAACCGGCTCCACAAGCCATTGTTTGCGCTGCGATATGGCGGAATCTGTGGCAAGCTCCATATGAAGTGCAGGCTCTGCAACGACGGGATTTGATGCCATGGCCATTGACGACAAGACCCGAACGGAACTCGAAGCCGCTGCGTTTCGCCGCCTGGTCGGGCATCTGCGCGAACGCACCGACGTCCAGAACCTCGATCTGATGAATCTCGCCGGCTTCTGCCGCAACTGCCTGTCCAACTGGCTCAAGGATGCGGCCGACGAGAAGGGCGTGCCGCTCTCCAAGGACGAAAGCCGCGAGGCCGTTTACGGCATGCCCTACGAGACCTGGAAGTCGAAATATCAGGGCAGCGCCAGCCCCGACCAGCTGGCTGCGGTGAAGAAGGCCCATCCCGGGCACTGATTCGTCACCACGCCTTCCGCGCTCAGCGCAAGTGTGAACTCTGCGTGGGCGCAACTCCCTGTGGGCGCACTGTGGATGAGCGCGATGCTGCCTTGACCCGACAGAGCCGAAATTCGAGTGTCGCGGCGCGATGTGCCAGCGAGCCTCGCATTTGTCAGGTTGATTTCGGGAGTTTGGGATGGCCACCGCCGCTGCCGCCACCAAGGAAGAACACGCGACACGTTTCGCAAAGGACCAGCTCAAGGCCATCATCGAGCGGATCGAGCGGCTGGAAGAAGAGAAGAAGACGATCTCCGACGACATCCGCGACGTCTACGCCGAGGGCAAGGGCAACGGCTTCGACGTCAAGGCGTTGCGCGCCATCGTGCGCCTGCGCAAGCAGGATCCCAACGAGCGGCAGGAAGCCGAGACGATCCTGGAGACGTATATGCAAGCGCTGGGGATGATTTGAAGATCGGCGCAACAAGCACCGTGTACCCTCTCCCCTTGCGGGAGAGGGTGGCGAGAATTGAGCGAAGCGAAATTCGAGCCGGGTGAGGGGTCGCTTCGTTTCGGTGGAGAAGAAACCCCTCACCCGGTTTCTCGCTGACGCTCGAAACCACCCTCTCCCGCAAGGGGAGAGGGTACGACCTCACAAGTTGAAACGAAAATCGCTCAGCGCAGCATCGCGGTGCGCAGCGAGAACGACGTCATCTCGAGCTTGGTGGTCGCCGATCCCGAGAAACGATCGACGCTCATGCCGAGCAGGGGATCGTCGGAGAAGCCCATCGCAACGGCCGACACCGGTTTGACGAAGAACGCGCGCATCGCGGTCATGTCGCTGTCGCCCATCACGGTCACCGACATCGCACGGCTCGCGCTCGGCGCCAGCATCATGATGCGCATCCAGATGTCGTTGTTTTTTCCCGCCGACAGGCGCGTCGCGGTCGTGACGCTATCGCCCTTGCCGACCACGCCCTTGGTCGCAATCGTGTTGATCTCGGTCGCAGCTGCCGCCGCATTGCGCGCAGGCCGCGCGCTACGCGGGATCGGCGCGGACGCCGCCACGATGTTGGAGTGGTCGACCGGAGAGGTCGAGGGCGGCGCGTAGGCCAGCGCCTGATAGGCCGGGGGCACGCTCGCGGTGGCTTGCGGATCGGCGGTCTCGATCGCCTTGCGCGCGTTGAGCGCGGCGATTTGGGCCGGCGTCGCCTGCTTCGGAGCGGTTGAATCATCCCAGAAGCCGCGGGCATTGATGATGTCGGTGGGCGTTTGCGGGTTCGCCGCGGTCTTGTCGGCGAGGACCGGAGCCGGCTGCGCGGGCTTCGAGGGCTGCACCGACTGCACGTCAGCCGACGCCAACTGGATCGCGGGCACCTTGGCGCGCGCCGGAGCGGGCGCGGCGGGCGCAGGCTTCGCGGCCGCGACGACCACAGGGGCAGGCTTGGCCGGCTCGACCGCTGCCTCTTCCTCGTCGTCGTTCGCTTTCGCCTTGCCTTTGCCCTTGAACAGCGAGGCCAGGAACGAGGCCTTGCCGACAGTGGCAGCATCGTCGCCGTCGCCGCGCTTCTCGATGTCGGCCTTGGCAAGCTCATAGTTCTTCAGCGGCACCCCGTCGGTCGGCACATGCACGGTGCGGCCGTCGGGGAAGACCTTGGCCAGCTGGTCATGCGTCATGCGCGGCCAGTGGCGGATGCTGCCGGTGTCGAGATGCACGAAGGGCGAGCCGGAGGTCGGATAGAAGCCGACGCCGCCGCGCTGCAGGCGCAGGCCGGCGTAGCGGATCTGCTCCAGCGGCACGCCGGGAATATAGAAGTCCATCGCATGCCCCAGCATGTGCTGGGAGAAGCGCGCCACGCCGGAATTGGCCGAGCGATGACGCAGCATGGCGTTGGTCGCGGGCGAACGATAGGAAGAGATGATCTGGATCGGCTGCTTGCCGTCGACGTCGCGATAGACTTCCCAGAGGATGTCGAACAGGTGGCGGTCCATCACGATCTCGTCCTGGGTGCGCCAGTCGCGGAGAAAGTGATTGAGCTGCTTCAGCGCGTCGTCGTCGTAGCGGCCGTCGCGCTTGAAGGTGACGGTGAGGTTTTCGTCGGAATGGGTGTGGTGGAAGGCGAGGGTACGAGTCTCGTTCTGCGCGGTGGCGTCGTGAACCGCGCCGGCCCCAAGCATCAGCAATGCCGATGCGAGCCCGATCCGGGCTCCGGCCTTGATGCCCTTGTTGGGCGCAGACAGCGAGTTGAATTGGCGTGCGAAACCAATCGGCACGATGAGCCCACCCAATCGACGAGCGTTCAGTGGACCTTCCGCCAACCCCTGTAAGGCGAAAGAGAATGAACGCTTTCTAAAGCGGGATGGTTAATCAATCCTTACCAACCCGCACCCAAGTTAGGGTTAAGCTAACCGGTCAAGTATGGCGAAAAAGTGCCCGGTGCCCGTTTCGGGGTGGACAATGGTTAACGGCCCCGCCGGAGGGCGAGGCCGTTGACTTGTCTACCGAAATGAGGGCGGCCCTTACCGGGTCATGACCCGGCGCGGCTGCTGCTGGGCGCGGCGACCCACCGGGGCAGGCGGCGTCGGCGGTCCGAACAGCCGCTCGAAGAATGACGGGCCGGAATAGCCGCCGGCAAAAGCCACGCCCGGCGGCAACTGCGTGTTCGGCTTGCCGTAGCCCGGCTGCGAATGTGCGACCACGTTTTCCAGGTCCCGCGTCCGGCCGCTCTTCATCATGGAGATCATGGTGGCGTCGCGGCCATAGACGTCCTTGCGCAGTTGCAGCTTGCCGGCGTTGTCCACGAACGCGGTCTGATAGGTGATGTTGACCGGGATCGGCGTCGGGAATTTCAGGTCGACCTCGCTGTGGCCGTACATGCCGCGGATCTTCTCCGCCGACCACTTCTCGTTGGGCAGCGCGATGTTGAGCAGCACCGAGGCGTACTGATCCGGATACTGCACGCGCATGCAGCCATGGCTGTAGGCGCGCTCGCTCTTCTCGAACAGATACTTGTCCGGCGTGTCGTGCTGATAGACCAGGAACTTGTTCGGGAAGTTGAAGCGGATGCGGCCGAGCGCGTTGGCTTCACCGGGCGGCTGCGAGATGTGCACGCTGCCGTCGGGATTCTTGTCGAGCCTCAGGCCCATGCGCTGCAGCACCGTTGGATCCTGCTGCAAGGCCGGCAGATACTCGTTGTAGACGATCGACGGCGGCACGTTCCAGGTCGGATTGACCGTGATGTATTTCATCGTCTCGGTCAGCAGCGGCGTGGCATGCGTGCCCGGCTTGCCGGTCACCACGCGCGTGGTCCAGACCTGCGCGCCGTGCTGCATCACCTTCAGCGTATAGTCGGGGATGTTGAGGATGACATAGGCGTCGCCGAGCGCGGCCACGCCGAGGTCGCGCGGCAGCCAGCGCCAGCGCTCCATGTTGGCGAGCACCACGTCGATCTGCTTGTCGCGCTTCGGGCTGTTCAGCGCCTTCACGGTGGCATTGTCGAGCGAGCCACTGACCTTGATGTCGGCGTTGTCCTGGAATTTGCGCACGGCTTCGGAAACCGCGGCGTCAAAGTGCGCGTCGTCGGCGTTCTCGGTGATGCCGAGCTTGGCGCGCAGCTGCGGCACGCGCGGATCTTCCGGCGCGACCGCCGGCTGCTTCTTGTTGGCCGGCTTGAAGGTCAGCGTCGGACCATCGGCGATGGTGATGACGGGACCCTCGCCTTCGCCGCGCAACTCGGCGAGCTTCTTCTTCAGCTCCTGATAAAGCTTCTGCGGCGGGTTGTAGCTGTCGAGCGTGGCGGAGGCGTCCTTGGCGCTGGTAATATTGGCCAGCACTTCCGACGGATCGATCGGATGATCCGGATACTGGATGTCGGCGGACACCTGTGACCAGTGCATGCGACCGCTCTGCGCCTGGCGCGCATAGTCGAGCATGCTGGCGGTGAGCTTCAGATCGGCTTCGGCGAACGCGTCCGGCGAGGTCGCCGCAGCGAAATCCGGCACCGCATAGTCGGCCGGATTGAGGCCGTCGGCGCCGGCGTCCTTCAGGCGGGCAATCACGCCCTTGCCGTTATCGGTGAGGCTGCCCGACTGCGTCCACAGCGGCGCGTAGTCACGCGCGCCATAAAACTTTTCGACGGCCGCGCGCTCGGCCTTGCGATCGAAGTAGCGCAGAGACTTCGCCGCGAGCATGTCCTTCAGCTTGTCGGCGACCGGCTGATCCGCCGCAGGCACGGTGCTGACCTTGACCGGGGGCTCGGCGGGCGGCGCCGCCGCGGTTGCGGGCGCATCTGGTGCAGATGCCGTGGCGGGCGCAGGCGCGGCGCTGTCGGTCGATGCGGTGAGCGGCGTGCTCGGCAGCGGCACGCTGGGGGCCATGGTCGCCGTCGCAGGCATCGTCGTGCTCGGAACCGCCGGCGCGGGAGCTGCGACGTCGATCGGCTTCGCATCAGCAGGCTTTACATCGGAAGACTTGGCGTCGGCTGCAGGCGCGGTGGACGCCGTGACGTCCATCTTGAAATCGCTGGCGGTCGGAGGCGGAAGATTGACCGGCTCGGGGCGCGGCACCGCGGCGTCGATCGCGAGTTCTGCGGGAGTGGCGCGGTTCGGGCCTTGCGCCATCGCCGAGGTTACGGACACCGTGAGGAAGGTCGCGGCAACCGCCATCAAGACGCGGTCAAACCCACCACGGTTGTTCGAGTCATCTCGCATCGTCACACCCCTCTGGGTGAAACCGCCCCGGCAAGGAACAGTTCCGGTTCGTCAGTCTTCGTTGAAGCCAGCTTGTCAGCCTGGCACGCCCGCACGCGACCTTACGCACACGACAGACGACACAGACGCCCCTTCATCAGCAGACTGGCTTACGCGGGGCAACTCACGACAAACTGACCACGACTCCTTTGCAACGGATGGTGCGCTTTTGCCACGCGCACCCCCCTTTGTCTGTCACCTGCAAGCCACGGTTCGAAAGTTCTGCAATGACCGAAGGTTGTGGTCTGTTTTGCAGTCCGGTAGCCCCGCAAAAGTCGACTGTTCCGCCTCAATTAGTCTCTTTCGTGTCATCGGCGGAAGGTTCCTGCGCCGAGGCCTCGTCGAGCTTGCGATAGAGGGTGGAGCGGCCGATTTTCAGACGCCGCGCGACCTCCGACATCTGGCCGCGGTAATGCGCAATCGCGAAACGGATGATCTCGTTCTCCATTTCTTCCAGCGGCCGCATTTCGCCGGCGCTGGTCAACATCGTCAGCGTGCCATGGGCCGTCAGGGGCGCAATTGGTATCTCATTACCGGAAACGATGGAGGGCGCGGTATGTTGGATCGCCTGTGACACCACCAGCGGCTCGCTTGGCGCGCTCGGGGCGACCGTCGCGTGAGTGGGGAGCGAGGGGAAGTCCGGAAGTCCCAGCTGGTCGCCGTCGCTCATGGCCACGGCCCGATAGACCGCGTTCTCGAGCTGGCGGATGTTGCCGGGCCAGTCGAGCTGGGCGAGATGCGCCATCGCCTCGCCGCTGATGCCGGTGATGGTCCGATTCTCCTCGGCGCCGAACCGTGCGAGGAAATGCCGCAACAGATGCGGAATATCTTCGCGTCGCGCGCGCAACGGCGGGATCGTCAGCGGCAGCACATGCAGGCGGTAGAACAGGTCTTCGCGGAAGTGACCGCTTTTGACGCGGTCGAGCAGCTTGCGGTTGGTCGCGGAGATGATGCGGACGTCGACCTTCACGGGCTTGCGCCCGCCGACCGCTTCGACCGCGCCTTCCTGCAACGCGCGCAGCAGCTTCACTTGCGCGGCCAGCGGCAGCTCGGAGACTTCATCGAGAAACAGCGTGCCGCCGCTGGCTTCGACGAATTTGCCGGTGTGGCGTTCGGTTGCGCCGGTGAAGGCGCCCTTCTCGTGGCCGAACAGGATCGATTCCACGAGATTGTCGGGGATCGCGCCGCAATTGACCGCGACGAACGGCTTCGCCTTGCGCTCGCCGCTGCCATGAATGGCGCGGGCGAACAATTCCTTGCCGACGCCGGATTCGCCTTCGATCAGCACCGGAATCTGCGAGTTGGCAGCCTTCTGCGCGGTGCGCAGCACCGAGGCCATCGCCTCGCTGCGGGTGATGATGTCGGAAAATGTCAGCCGGCCTTCGCGGCTGTGGCGGATGCGCTGCAATTCGCCCTTCAGCGCGCTGGTGTTGAGCGCGTTGCGCAAGGACACCTGCAGCCGCTCCATGCCGACCGGCTTCACCACGAAATCCTGGGCGCCGGCGCGCATCGCCGAGATCACATTGTCGATACCGCCATGCGCGGTCTGCACGATCACGGGAATGGCGAGGCCGGCCTCGCGGATCCTGGCCAGCACGCCCATGCCGTCGAGGCCGGGCATCACGAGGTCGAGCACGACGGCGTCGATCGCAGGCGCGTCCGGCGCCGTCAGCATGGCGATCGCGGCATCGCCGCTGTCGACCACGACCGCCTCATAGCCGCATTTCTGCACCATGTTCTCGACCAGGCGGCGCTGCACGGCGTCGTCGTCGGCGATCAAAATGCTGGCAGCCATGGCTTTCCCCGCGCGCTACTACTATCTGTCTCGAATCGGGGCACTGTCGCCGATGCCGATTAACGCGCGCTTAAACCTTGCCGTCTCGCCCTCACGCCATTCCGACTGACAGGTTTTCAATACGATGACGTCCACGTCTGCTCTCCGCAAGCCAAACTCAGCCAAGTCCGCCGCCAAACCAAAGATCAAGACCGGCAAATTACCGGAATGGAACCTCGGCGATCTCTATGCCGGCATCGATGCGCCCGAGATCGCGCGCGATCTTAAGAAGATGGATTCGGAATGCGTCGCGTTTGAGACCGACTACAAGGGCAAGCTCGCGAACAAGACCGCGGGCGAGGGCGGCGGCACGTGGCTTGCGGACGCGGTGAAACGCTATGAGGCGATCGACGATCTCGCGGGCCGGCTCGGTTCCTATGCCGGCCTCGTTCATGCCGGCGACAGCGTCGATGCCGCGATCTCGAAATTCTACGGCGATATTTCCGAACGGCTGACGGCCGCCTCGACGCACCTCTTGTTCTTTGCACTCGAGCTCAACCGCATTGATGATGCCGTGATCGAGCGCGCGATGCAGACGCCGGCGCTTGGGCATTACCGTCCCTGGATCGAGGATTTGCGCAAGGAGAAGCCGTATCAGCTCGAGGATCGCGTCGAGCAGTTGTTTCACGAGAAGTCGCAGACCGGCTATTCGGCCTTCAACCGGCTGTTCGACCAGACGATCTCGGCGCTGCGCTTCAAGGTCGCAGGCAAGGAGCTGGCAATCGAGCCGGCGCTGAACCTGTTGCAGGACCGCGACGGCAAGAAGCGCAAGCTGGCGGCCGATGCGCTGGCCAAAACCTTCAAGGCCAATGAGCGGACCTTTGCGCTGATCACCAATACGCTCGCCAAGGACAAGGACATTTCCGACAGCTGGCGCGGATTCAAGGACGTCGCCGACTCCCGCCACTTGAACAATCGCGTCGAGCGGGAGGTGGTCGATGCGCTGGTCGCTTCCGTGCGCGCCGCCTATCCGAGACTGTCGCATCGCTATTACCGGCTGAAAGCCGGCTGGTTCAAAAAGAAGAAGCTCGCGCATTGGGACCGCAACGCGCCGCTGCCGTTTGCCGCGACCACGACCATCGCCTGGCCCGAAGCGCAGAACATGGTGTTGACGGCCTATCGCGGTTTCTCGCCCGAGATGGCCGACATCGCCGCGCGGTTCTTCAGCGATCGCTGGATCGATGCGCCGGTGCGTCCGGGCAAGGCCCCAGGCGCCTTCTCGCATCCGACCACGCCGTCAGCACATCCCTATGTGCTGATGAACTATCAGGGCAAACCGCGCGACGTGATGACGCTTGCCCATGAGCTCGGTCATGGCGTGCATCAGGTGCTGGCGGCGAAGAACGGCGCGCTGATGGCGCCGACGCCGCTCACCCTGGCGGAAACCGCGAGCGTGTTCGGCGAGATGCTGACGTTCCGCCGGCTGCTGGCGCAGACCGAGAGCGCCAAACAGCGCCAGGCGCTGCTGGCCGGCAAGGTCGAGGACATGATCAACACGGTGGTGCGGCAGATCGCGTTCTATTCCTTCGAGCGCGCGGTCCATACCGAGCGCAAGAAAGGCGAGCTGACTGCCGAACGTCTCGGCGAACTCTGGCTGTCGGTGCAGGGCGAGAGCCTGGGACCAGCGATCGAGATCAAGCCGGGCTATGAGACCTTCTGGATGTACATCCCGCACTTCATCCATTCGCCGTTTTACGTCTACGCCTACGCCTTCGGCGATTGCCTGGTGAACTCGCTCTACGCGGTCTACGAAAAGGCTGCCGACGGCTTCGCCGAGCGCTATCTCGCCATGCTCGCGGCCGGCGGCACCAAGCACTATTCGGAGCTGCTCGAACCGTTCGGCCTCGACGCCAGGGACCCGAAATTCTGGGACGGCGGGCTGTCGGTCATAGCGGGGATGATCGACGAGCTGGAGGCGGTGGGCTGAACTGTAAAACAATTGTTGAACGGGCGGCCGAAATCCGTTATACATTTGTATAACGGAGAACGGCCATGACTGACGCCCCCAAGGATTCCAAAAGCGATTCCAGCACCTTGCAGGTCCGCAAGATCGGCAATTCCATCGGCTTCATCCTGCCGAAGGAGACGGCTGTGCGGCTCGATCTCAAGGAGGGCGATCAGCTGTTTCTGGTCGATCAACCGGATGGCGGCATCGTACTCACCCGGAACGATCCGGACTTCGAGCGAACCTTGGAGATTGCCCGCAAGCTCATGGACAAGTACCGCGATACGCTCGCGGCGCTCGCCAAATGAGTGAGGCGGAGGAGCCGCTCTGGATCACGTACGAGCAAGCCATCGCGATCCATACCCTGCAACTGCGCCGCTTTGGCGGCGCGCCCGGCTTGCGCGACGAAGGCATGTTGCGATCGGCGCTGGAACGGCCAGTCAACAAATGGACCTATGAGCAGGCTCCGCTCGCCGAACTGGCGGCGGCCTACGCCTTCGGGCTCGCCAAGAACCACGCTTTTGTCGACGGCAACAAGCGCATCGCTTTCATGGCCATGATGACGTTCCTGCACAAGAACGGCGTGCCGTTCGCGCCTGATCCTGCGCAGTCGACAGTCATCACCCTTGGGCTTGCGGCCGGCGAGGTCAGCGAGGAGAGCCTGACTCGCTGGGTCAGGGACAACTGGCCCGCGAAATGAGCGGTATGCTGTGCCGGACTGCGTGTTGCGGCGTTGCCCTGCCGTCGGCTTTGCGGTATTTCGGCCCGAGAAATCGATCTCATTGGGGACAGCGATGGCAGACCATAGCGAAGTGGCCTACTCGACCGCCGACGGCAACGACTACGAAGCGCATGAAGCGACCTATGAGGGCTTCATCATGCTCGTGAAGTACGGCAGTGCGACTGTCGCCCTGATCCTGATCCTGATGGCGTACTTCCTGGTCTGATCCGCGACGGTCGTGCGCCGCGGCGTCGCCGAAACAATCCTGCCGGTCGCGAAACCGGTATCCACCCTCGCGGAAATCGCGCTAGTTTGACTTGAAGCGCGCACCTTGCCCGCCGGAGGCCTCATGAAGATTGCCGTCGCCAGGGAAATCGACCCTTCCGAGCCGCGGGTCGCGGTTTCGCCCGACACGATCAAGAAATTCAAGGCGCTCGGCGCCGAGATCGCCATCGAGCCGGGCGCCGGCATCAAGTCCGGCCTGCCGGATTCCGAATTTACCGCCGCGGGCGCCACCGTCAGCGCCGATGCTCTGAAAGATGCCGACCTCATCATCAAGGTGAAGCGGCCCGAGGCGAGCGAACTTGCCAACTACAAGCGCGGCGCGCTGGTCGTTGCGATCATGGACCCCTACGGCAACGAGGCGGCGCTGAAGGCGATGGCGGACGCCGGTGTTTCCGCCTTCGCGATGGAACTGATGCCGCGCATCACCCGCGCCCAGGTGATGGACGTATTGTCATCGCAGGCCAACCTCGCAGGCTATCGCGCCGTGATCGAGGGCGCTGAAGCCTTCGGGCGCGCCTTCCCGATGATGATGACGGCGGCGGGCACGGTGCCCGCCGCGAAAGTGTTTGTGATGGGCGTCGGCGTCGCCGGCCTGCAGGCGATCGCAACCGCGCGCCGGCTCGGCGCAATCGTCACCGCGACCGACGTGCGGCCCGCGACCAAGGAGCAGGTCGAGTTGCTCGGCGCCAAATTCCTCGCGGTCGAGGACGAGGAGTTCAAGAACGCGCAGACCGCCGGCGGCTACGCCAAGGAGATGTCGAAGGAGTATCAGGCCAAGCAGGCCGCGCTCACCGCCGAACATATCAAGAAGCAGGACGTGGTGATCACGACCGCGCTGATCCCAGGCCGGCCGGCGCCGAAGCTCGTTTCGGCCGAGATGGTCAAGTCGATGAAGCCGGGTTCGGTGCTGGTCGATCTCGCGGTCGAGCGCGGCGGTAATGTCGAGGGCGCAAGGCCCGGCGAGGTCGTCGAGGTCGATGGCATCAAGATCGTCGGCTACACCAATGTCGCGGGCCGCGTGGCCGCCTCGGCGTCCGGTCTCTATGCGCGCAACCTGTTCTCGTTCATCGAAACGCTGGTCGACAAGGCTAACAAGACGCTCGCGGTCAATTGGGACGACGAACTGGTGAAGGCCACCGCGCTGACCAAAGACGGCGCGGTGATCCACCCGAACTTCCAGCCGAAAGCTTAAGGAGAGAAGCCATGGAGCATGTTGCTCAAGCCGTCGATCCCTTCGTGTTCCGGCTGTCGATTTTCGTTCTCGCCGTGTTCGTCGGCTATTTCGTGGTGTGGTCGGTGACCCCCGCGCTGCATACGCCGCTGATGTCGGTGACCAACGCGATCTCGTCGGTGATCGTGGTCGGCGCGCTGCTCGCGGTCGGCGTCGCCAATGTTTCGAGCGGCAGCGGCTGGGCGCGCGGCTTCGGCTTCGTCGCGCTGGTGTTTGCCTGCGTGAACATCTTCGGCGGCTTCCTTGTCACCCAGCGCATGCTTGGGATGTACAAGAAGAAGGTCAAGTGAGCGGCGTGCGCTCTGGTGCGGTAAGGGGGACCTGAGATGAACGCCAATCTGTCTGCATTCCTCTATCTCGTGGCAGGTGTGCTCTTCATCCTGTCGCTGCGCGGGCTGTCGAGCCCCGCAACGTCCCGTCAGGGCAACCTGTTCGGCATGATCGGCATGGCGATCGCGATCGTGACCACGCTGGCGAGCCATCCGCCGGCAGACGGATTGGCCTGGATCCTCGTGATCGTCGGCATCGTGATCGGCGGCTCGATCGGGGCGGTCATCGCCCGACGCGTGCCGATGACCTCGATGCCGGAACTGGTCGCCGCCTTCCACTCGCTGGTCGGCATGGCCGCGGTGCTGGTCGCCGCCGGCGCCTTCTACGCGCCCGAAGCCTTCGACATCGGCACGCCCGGCCACATTCATCCGCAGAGCCTGGTCGAGATGTCGCTCGGCGTCGCCATCGGCGCGCTGACCTTCACCGGTTCTGTCATCGCGTTCCTGAAGCTGTCGGCACGGATGAGCGGCGCGCCGATCATCCTGCCGTTCCGCCATATCATCAACATCGCGCTTTTCATCGCGCTGGTTGTGTTCATCGTCGGCCTTGTCTTGACGGGCAGCGCGCTCGACTTCTGGCTGATCACCATCATCGCACTGGTGCTCGGCGTGCTCATGATCGTTCCGATCGGCGGCGCCGACATGCCGGTCGTGATCTCCATGCTCAACTCCTATTCCGGCTGGGCGGCGGCCGGCATCGGCTTCACGCTGGGCAACTCGGCGCTGATCATCACCGGCGCGCTGGTCGGCTCGTCCGGCGCGATCCTGTCCTACATCATGTGCCACGCGATGAACCGCTCCTTCATCTCGGTCATCCTCGGCGGCTTCGGCGGCGAGACGGCAGCCGCAGGCGCCGGCACCGGCGAAGTGCGCCCGGTGAAACTCGGTTCGGCAGACGATGCCGCCTTCATCATGAAGAACGCGCAGAAGGTCATCATCGTACCCGGTTACGGCATGGCGGTGGCGCAGGCCCAGCACGCGCTGCGCGAGATGGCCGACACCCTGAAGAAGGAAGGCGTCGAGGTGAAATACGCCATTCATCCGGTCGCGGGCCGCATGCCCGGCCACATGAACGTGCTGCTCGCCGAAGCCAATGTGCCCTATGACGAGGTGTTCGAGCTGGAGGATATCAACTCCGAGTTCGCGCAGGCGGACGTCGCCTTCGTGATCGGCGCCAACGACGTCACCAATCCGGCGGCGGAAGATGACAAGACCTCGCCGATCTACGGCATGCCGGTGCTGCAGGTCTGGAAGGCCGGCACCGTGATGTTCATCAAGCGCTCGCTGGCATCGGGCTATGCCGGCATCGACAATCCGCTGTTCTATCGCGACAACACCATGATGTTGCTCGGCGACGCCAAGAAGATGACCGAGAACATCGTCAAGGCGATGTAGCGCGCGCGACAAAGGGCCATGACCGTCCTGAAATGGATCGCGATCGTCGTCGCGGTCGCCTATCTCGGCGGCATTGCGGTGCTGTATTTCAATCAGCGCTCCATGCTGTTTCCAATTCCGCCGGTCGGACGCACCGCGCCCGCCGCAGCCGGTCTTCCCCAGGCCGAGGAACACGTGCTGACCACGGCCGACGGCGAGAAGATTATCGTCTGGCATGTGCCGGCCAGGCCCGACCGTCCCGTCGTGTTGTTTTTTCACGGCAACGGCGACTTCCTCGCCGGCCGTGTCCGCCGCTTCAAGGGCATCACCGCCGACGGCACCGGTCTCGTGGCCGTCTCCTTTCGCGGCTATGCCGGATCGACGGGATCGCCGAGCGAGCAGGGCCTGTTGCAGGATGCGGCGGCCGCCTATGCCCTTCACGACGGCGCGTTATGCCGCGGAGCGCATCGCGATCTGGGGCTTTTCGCTCGGCACCGGCGTTGCCGTGGCGCTGGCGTCCGAGCAACCCGTCGCCAAATTGATCCTCGAAGCGCCCTATACGTCGACGGTCGATGTCGCCTCTGCGATGCTGCGCGTCGTGCCCGCCAGCCTGTTGAGATGCGCGATCAGTTTCATTCGGACCAGCGATCCGGCGATTCCGATCCGCTTCGGTGAACGCCTGTTCGGCATGGCCAACGAGCCCAAGCAATTCGTCCGCTTTCCCGGTGGCGGCCACGAAAACCTCGATGACTTCGGCGCCATCGAAACCGCTCGACAATTCATCGGCGCTTTGAAAGGCTGACGCTGAAGGATTGATCGAATGAGCGCGCATGCCCCGATGCCGAAATCGGCATGGTTATTTCCTCTGCTCGCGGTGCTGCTGTTCGCCGCCGTCACTGTGACCGGCTACGGCTTCACCCCTTCTGCGGGCGGGCTCGTGTTCGCCGCCGTCCTGCTGGTGATCCTGTTCGGCACCGTGTTTGCCGCCGTGCATCATGCCGAGGTGATCGCGCACCGGATCGGCGAGCCCTACGGCACGCTGCTGTTGACGCTCGCCGTCACCATCATCGAGGTCGCGCTGATCGCCACCCTGATGCTCGGCGACACCGCGGTGCCGGCGCTGGCGCGCGACACCGTGTTCGCGGTGGTGATGATCGTCTGCAACGGCCTGGTCGGCGTCTGCATTTTTGTCGGCGGGATCCGCTATCGCGAGCAGGACGTCCAGGTCCCCGGCGCCAACGCCTATCTCAGCGTGCTGTTCACGATGGCGACCATCACGCTGGTGCTTCCCGACTACACGCTGACCACGCCGGGCCCGATTTACTCGACGGCGCAACTGATCTTTGTCAGTGTCGTCACCATCCTGCTTTACGCGGTCTTCCTCTACATCCAGGTGAGCCGGCACCGCGATTTTTTCGTGCGTGAAGCGCCCGGTCTCACCGACGACAGCCCGCCGATCTCGGGGCGCGAACTCGCGCTCAGCGTCGCGCTGCTGCTGGTCTCGCTGCTTGCCGTGGTGCTGCTGGCAAAGAAGTTCTCGCTGGTCGTCGATGCCGTAACCGCGGCAATCGGTGCGCCCGCCGCCTTTGCCGGTGTCGTGGTGGCGCTCCTGATCCTGCTGCCGGAGGGCGTGGCCGCGGTCACCGCCGCGCGCAAGAACGACCTCCAGAAGAGCATCAATCTGGCGCTCGGCTCCTCGCTCGCCACCATTGGCCTGACAATCCCTGCGGTTGCCACGGCCGCCTACGCGCTGGACAAGGAACTGGTGCTGGGACTGAGCGGACAGAACACCACGCTGCTGGTGTTGACCTTCATCCTGAGCATGCTGACCTTCGGCACCGGCCGCACCAACATCCTGTTCGGGCTGGTCCACATGGTGGTGTTCGCCGTGTTCGTGTTCATGGTATTTGTCCCCTGATGGAGACGCCGATGCTTCCCGCCCAATCCGAGGTTCAGGTCGACACATCAGAGGTCCGCGTCACCCGGTGGCGGCTCGTGCCGGACAGCGCCACCGGCCATCACGTCCATGAAATGGACTATGTCATCGTCCCGGTGACATCAGGCGAGATGACCATCGTGGCGCCGAATGGCGAGCGCTCCAAGGCCCAGCTCGCCATCGGCAAATCCTACTTCCGTAAAGCGGGCGTGGAGCACGACGTGCTTAACGAAACGGCAACCGAGATCGTGTTCCTTGAGGTCGAGCTGAAGCCGTAATCCAGCAGTCAGCCAATTGCCATCGGCCTGCCGCAGTTGATCCCTTAATGCGCCTCAAAGTTCCCGCATCAGAGCCATTGGGGAGTGTGGTCGGCATGCTGAATTATGTGAAGAAATTCGCGATGGAGATCCTGCCGTCGGTGGCTGCGACCATCATCGGCGCCTACATCGTCAATCACTACATCAATGCGAAGCCGGCCGACGCGCCGACGGCTGCCGCCGTCTCGACGGTTTCCCCCAAGTCCAAGGCTGCCCCCAAACCGGCTTCGGCCGAAACCGCCGCCATCCCCGAGGCCGGCATCAAGGCCAAGGGCATTTCCGAGCGCGCCATGATGGAAAACCGGGCGGCCGAACGGCCGACCGAGGTGAAGCCTGACGCCAAGCCATCCGAGGCCACCGCCGAGGCCAAGCCCACCGAAGCCGCCAAGCCTTCCGACATCAAGCCGTCCGAGGTCGCAACCGCTCCCCACCGCCGCGATGCCGCCGAGCTTGCGCGCGCCGCGATCGAACGGCTGCGCGGATCCAAGGATGCCGCGCCCCGCGCGCAGGAAGCTCCCCGGGTCCAGGAAGCTCCCCGGGTCCAGGAAGCTGTTCGCACGCCGCCTGCCGCTCCCGTCGCGCCGCGGATCGAAGAGGCCCCGCGCACCGTCGTTGCTGCTCCGGCGCCGCAGCCGGCCGCCGCGCCCGAAATGCTGCGCCCGTTGCCGCCGCCGATTGTGGTCTCCGCGCCGCCGGCTGATGCGCTGGCCGCCGGCGCGCCGGTTGCGAACCCGTCCTACACCGCCTCGGTCGATCCCATCCGGCCGGTGCCGCCGGCTGAAATTCCGCCCGCGCCGCCGCGTCCCCCGATCGATCTCAAGGCCGATGCGGACAAGCTTGCGACCCGCACCACCAACATGGCGCAGGACGTGCTGGCGAAGACCAAAAACATGTTCCACGCGCTCTTGCCGAACGGTGACCGGCAGAGCAGCAGCGCCAGCCAGTTCACGGATTAGTTTTGCGCATAATCCTTGCGGAAAGCCGCTGCACACTTTTCCGGGATCATGCGCTAATCAGAACGTCTCGTAGGTCTGGCCGGGCTTGCCGCCGACGCGCGCAAAGCCGGTGCGCGCGGTCTCGTCCTTCGGACGCAGATTGATCGCCCGGCCGTAGGAGCCCGCGGCCTTCGCCTTGTCGCCGAGCCGTTCATAAGCGAGCCCGCGCGTCAGCCATGCCTGAGGATTCTGCGGGTCGGCCTGCACGGCCTCGTCGAGATCGGCGGCCGCTTCCTTTGGCCGGTCGGTGGCGAGATAGCTCAGCGCGCGCGCGAGCAGCGGTTCCGGCTGTTGCGGCACCAGCCCGCTCGCCGAAGTGAAATCGTCGATCGCATATTGATGCTGCTTCTCGGCCTGATAGAGCAGCCCGCGATTGTAATAAGCCTCCGCATTGTCGGGCGCGAGCGTGATCGCCTTGTTGAAGTCGGCGAGCGCCTCCGCCGGCTGCTTGCGCGCCTTGTAGACCATGCCGCGGCCGAGATAGGCCGGCGCATAATTGGCGTCGAGCGAGATTGCGCGTTCATAGTCGGCCATCGCCTGGTCGAGCCGCCGGGTCTGGCGGTAGATCAGGCCGCGGTTGGCATAGGCCTGGCCGTAATTGGCATCGAGGCTGATCGCCTTGTTGAAATCGGCGAGCGCTTCGTCAGGTTTGCCGGCCTGCGCCAGCACCGAGCCGCGCATATTGTAGGCCTGCGGGTCGTTGGGATGACTTTTGATCGTCTCGGATAGCGAGGCGATATTGGTCGAGGAGGTAAGCTTGGCCGGCTCCGGCGCGGCGGACGAAGACGACGGCGTCAGCGATCCCAGATTGATCGAGCAGCCGGAGGCGGCCAGCGCCATCAACGCGATCGCGAGCAGCCGCGATGCTCCGGACCAGAGATGGGCAACCGGGATGGCCATTGATGCAAAATACTCACGCGCACGCGCCCTTCCTTATTGGTAGCGCGCCACGCCGCAAAATACAGCCGCCAAAAACAAAAACGCGGGCCTCAGGCCCGCGTTGGTTAAGCTCGAAATCGCGCTGATCAGCGCGGGCCGCGCGAACCGCCGCCGGGGCCGCCACGACCGCCGCCCGCGCCGCCACGCTCACCGCCGGGACCGGCGCCGAACACCGGCTTCGGCTTCATCGGCAACAGGCCTTCGCGCTGCAGCTTCTTGCGCGCGAGCTTGCGCGCGCGGCGCACGGCTTCGGCCTTTTCGCGGGCCTTCTTCTCGGAGGGCTTTTCGTAGTGACCGCGGAGTTTCATCTCGCGGAAGATGCCCTCACGCTGCATCTTTTTCTTCAGCGCCTTGAGGGCTTGGTCGACATTGTTATCGCGAACGAGAACCTGCACGCGGCATCCTCTTTTCAGTGTCAGGAGTGGAATTAGGTCAGGCTCAAGGGCTGGAAATGAACCGCGCCCTTGACCTTGAGCGCGCGGATGTATCAGACAAAAGTGGAAATGTCCACCTTGGAAAGCCAATAAGTTCAGCAGCCGCCTCGCGAAATCGCGCTGTTTTGAAGGCTCACGCCCCCTTGGGCGGCACCACTTGGGTCACATGGCCCATCTTGCGGCCCGGCCGAGGGACGCCCTTGCCATAGAGGTGGACGGTCGCGCCTGGCACCGTGAGCCACTGCTCATAGGAGTTGATCTCGTCCCCGATCAGATTGGTCATGGTGACCTCGCCATGCCGCAACGGCTTGCCAAGCGGCCAGCCGGCGATTGCCCTTATATGCTGCTCGAATTGCGAGACCGAGGCGCCGTCCAGCGTCCAGTGGCCGGAATTGTGCACCCGCGGAGCGATCTCGTTGACCAGGATTTTCGGCCCGTTGTCGCTCTCCAGCACGAACATCTCGACCGCGAGCACGCCGACATAATCGAGCGCACCGGCGATCTTGCCCGCGACCTCGCGGGCCTCCTGGGCAAGGTTCTGCGGGATCGCGGCCGGCACGCGCGACACTTTCAGGATGTGGTCGCGGTGCTCGTTCTCGGTGACGTCGAAGCATTCGACCTCGCCGTCGGCCGAGCGCGCCGCGATCACGGAAATCTCGCGCTCGAACGGAATGAAGGCTTCGAGGATCGCGGATTTGGTGCCGAGATCGGCCCAGATGCGGTCGGGATTGTCGCCCTCGCGGATGAGGGCCTGGCCCTTGCCGTCATAGCCGAAGCGGCGGGTCTTGAGCACGGCGGGCAAGCCGATCTTCTGGATCGCGGTGCGCAGGCCCGCTGCCGTCGACACGTCGGCATAATCGGCGGTGCCGACGCCGAGCCGCGTGACGAAGTCCTTTTCCGCCAGCCTGTCCTGGGTGGTCTCCAGGATCTTGTGGTCGGGCAACACCGGCCGCCGCGCACCGAGGATCAGCGCGGCCGATGCGGGGACATTCTCGAACTCGTAGGTGATGACGTCGACGTCATTGGCAAACAGCTCGAGCGCCTCGACATCGGCATATTCCGCGCAGGTGGCGTTCAGCACCACGTCGAAGGCCGGCGAATCCGGATCGGGCGAGAACACCTGGCAGCGCAGGCCGAGCCGAGCCGCCGCCATCGCCAACATCCGGCCCAATTGCCCGCCGCCGAGGATTCCGATGGTGTCGCCCGGCTTCAGCTTCACCCGATTGGTGTGGCTCACGCCGATTCCTCCGGACGCTCGGCGACCGCATCGGTGCGCTTCTTGCGCCAGGCGGCCAGCCGCTTGGCAAGCGCAGCGTCGTTCAGCGCGAGCACGCTGGCCGCGAGCAGCGCCGCGTTGATGGCGCCGGGCTTGCCGATCGCGAGCGTGCCGACGGGCACGCCGGCCGGCATCTGCACGATGGAGTAGAGCGAATCGACGCCCGCCAGCGCTTTGGATTCCACGGGGACGCCGAACACCGGAAGCTCCGTCATCGACGCTGTCATGCCCGGCAAATGCGCTGCACCCCCGGCGCCTGCGATGATGATCTTGTAGCCTGCGGCCTTTGCGCCCTTGGCAAAAGCCACCAGCCGATCAGGCGTGCGATGCGCCGAGACGATGCGCTTGTCGCAGGTAACGCCGAGTTCCCCCAGCGTCTCGGCCGCATGCCGCATGGTGTCCCAGTCGGACTGGCTTCCCATGATGATGGCGACGGCAGTGGACATTGGGTTAATTCTCTCAAGAATCCAGAAAGTTAGGCCGATTATAGGGTCGGACCTGATGACGGCAAGGCGTGGCAGGGAAGAGGGAATGCACTATCCTGTCTTGGTGAATCCCGGCAAGTCAGGAAATGCTTGTTCAGCCAGGAATGCCCATGAAAAAGCGGACGCCTGCGCCCCCTCGCAAGTCACGGAAACAGGGTAAAACCGCCGCGCGCAAACGAGCCCCGGCGGCTGAGGCGGCGAAAGCGACGATCCGGCGGCTTCGCGGCGAACTGGCGCGGGCGCGAAGGCAGATCGAGGAACTACAGGCTTCGGCGGACACCGACTTCCTGCTCGGCATTCCCAACCGGCGCGGCTTCGAGCGCGAACTCGCCCGCGCACTGGCCTATATCAAGCGCTATCGCGCCTCCGGCGCGCTGATCGTGCTCGACGTCGATCGCCTGAAGCCGATCAACGATGCCTTCGGACACGCCGCGGGCGATCGGGTGCTCAAGGCGATCGTTGCCGTGCTCACCTCGCAGGTGCGCTCCTCCGACATCGTCGGCCGGCTCGGCGGCGACGAGTTCGCGTTGCTGTTGTGGAATCTCAGCGAGACCGATGCGAAGGCCAAGGCGGTCGCGCTCGAGGAAACGATCGACCGGCTGACTTTCGACTTTCAGGGCAGCACGATCACGGCCGGCGCCTCGGCCGGGGTGGCCGTGCTGGGATCGCACGTGGAAACAGAAGGCGCGCTGGAGGAAGCCGACAGCGCCATGTATCTGCGCAAGGCGCAGCGCCGGCACGAGATGTGAAGGAGACTCCCTTACGCTCGCTTCACGGGCTTCGCAGGCACCGGCCGGCGCAGCGCGTGAGCGCGAAGCCGGAAGCGGAGCAATGCAGGAAGCAGCGCGAGAAGGCCGGGTTGCCTGGCCGCTGCCGCGCCTCGCAATGCCACGACCCTCATCTCACAGCCCGCTCAAATCGGTCGGCACATTGCCGTAGGCCTTGAGCAGCTTCGCGTCGTTGAACTCGCCCATCATCGGATCGCCGCTGCGGCTGAAGGCCACCGCCCCGATGTGACCCGCCGCGCGCGACAGAATCTCGGCGCGGCGCAGTGCCGTGGCCGCGCTCTGGCATTCCTCGGCCGCGCCGGCGACCGCCTCGCCGCTGTCGTCCTGCAGGAACGGCAATGCAACGTAGTAGGTGACGTCGGCCATCGCCGTGCTCCGTCAGGCGGCGTTGCTTTCGCTGCGCGCGACTTGCAGCGGCGCGCAGCCCGAGGAGATCGCGACCTGCAATTCGGTGAGCTCCGCTTCCAGATACTCATTGGCCATGATCAGCGCCTTGATGGTCGAGCGCAGATTGCCGTCGCACATCGCAATCGCCTGGTCGCAGGCCTTTTCATAGCGGCTGTTGTCGAACGGGGGCATGGTCACGGGCATGGCGCGATCCTCGGTGAGCTGTCAGGCCTCATGTTCTCTTTTTGTTCTATTGGAGTCAAGCGGGTTCTCGAGCGGTGCACAGTTCACGGGCCGCCAACCGGCTCAGGCGATGATGTCGGGGGTAATCTGGTCCTCGATGAAGGCAATGCGGTCGCGCAGCTGCAACTTGCGCTTCTTCATCCTTTGCAGGCGCAACAAATCTGGCGCAGGCGATTGATGCAGCGCATCGATCGCCGCGTCCAAATCCCGGTGCTCCTGCTGCAGCCGCATCAGTTCGGCATGCAGCTCGCGCTCATCCTCGTCGGTCATGGCGCACGTTAACCGAAAAACGCGATGAGGTTGCGAACCCTTGTGGAAACCCTGTGGGCAATATTGCCCCGGATAAGGCGTCTCGCAAGGCAGCCGACAGGGACCAAGGTCCTGCGGAGCTTGGCAAAGTTGCGATTTCAACTTTGTCCGCCGGCAATGGTTCCAACTCACGGTTAATTACTATGCATGTCAAAAAATGACGCACCCGATTCGGATCACCATCGACAAATTCGGGAAGAGGTGTACACTCACCCATCCGTATCGAGTCTGAAAACCCACCGAGGAGGTTTCGAATGGCCATTCAGGCACATCTCGTTGAACTGGAACGGAAACACAAGAGCCTCGAAAGCGAATTACACGACGCCCTCATCCACGTATCAACAGACGACCTGCAAATAGCCGAGTTGAAGCGCCGGAAATTGATGGTCAAGGATCAGATCGAACGGTTGAAGCAAGCCGCAACCGTCGAAACAATTCACTAAGTATCGACCTCATCAGCTGCCGATCCAATGGGCGCGGTGGCGCCCAGCAGGTTGAAGTCGTGTCCAAAAAAATGCGCAGCACAATGTCGCTGCGCATTTTTTATTGGGAAGCGCGGACTTCGGAAAGTGGGCACTAGTCTGCGAGTTCGCCGACATGGTCCGCGATCGCCAGCGACGACGTGAGTCCCGGCGACTCGATCCCGAACAGATTGATCAGCCCGTCGACACCGTGGTCCCGAGGGCCCTGGATCAGGAAATCCTGCGAGGCAACCGCGGGCGGCACGATCTTCGGCCGCATCCCGGAATAGCTCGGCATCAATGCACCATCCGGCAGCGTCGGCCAGTATTTGCGAATTGCCGGATAGAAGCGTTCGGCGCGCGCCGGGTTCACCTCATAGTCGATGTGGTCGACCCATTCGACATCGGGACCGAAGCGCGCCTGGCCTGCCATGTCGAGCGTGAGGTGGACGCCGAGCCCGCCCGGCTCGGGCACAGGATAGATCAGGCGCGAGAACGGCGCCTTCTTGCTGCAGCTGAAGTAATTGCCCTTGGCGAGATAGGCATTCGGGATCTTTTCGATCGGCATGCCCTCGATGGCGCGGGCGGTGGCCGGGGCCTCTAACCCCGCCGCATTGACGAGAAGATCGCATGCAAGCGTGATCGGCGTCTCGCCGCCGGCTTCGAGTTCGATTTGTCCGCCGCCGGCTTTTGCGCGCAGCAGCGGCGTGTGAAACGCGAACGCTGCGCCGGCATCCTCGGCGTCGCCACGCAACGCCAGCATATAGGCATGGCTGTCGATGATGCCGGTCGAGGGCGACAGCAGCGCCGCGTCGCATTTCAGCGCCGGCTCCAGCGCGCGTGCCTCGTCGCCCGACAGCACCTTCATGTCGAGCACGCCATTGGCCTGCGCATGCGCGCGGATCGAGGCCAGCTTCTCCGTCTCGGCAGGGGTCGTGGCGACGATCAGCTTGCCGCAGTTCTTGTGCGGGACGCCGTGCTCGTTGCAGTAGCGATAGAGCGCATGCTTGCCGGCGACGCACATGCGCGCCATCAGGCTCCCCGCCTTGTAATAGATGCCGGCGTGGATGACCTCGCTGTTGCGCGAGGAGGTGACGGTGCCGATGCCCTCGGCCGCCTCCAGCACGATCACCTCGCGTCCGGATTGCGCGAGCCGCCGCGCCACCGCAAGGCCGATCACGCCGGCCCCGATCACCACGCACTCGACCTTGTCCATGGCTGCTTTTCGTGTCCGCAATTGGCGCTGCGCCGAGACGCCGTCGCCGTCAATTGTTTGCCGTCTTGTTAACGGGAGCTTGCGGACAAGTCATTGCCTGACCACGAGAAAGCGGTTCCCGTTAGAGATACGTTAATCATGTCAGGGCAATTGCCACAAATTAAGTCCCATTTTCGCGGTGCGAGGGTACGCGTTTACCCGATCCAAACCGGGCAGGCCAGAAACTCGCCGCTGAATTCGGCGGGTGACTGATGGCTGACAAGAATTGGCAGGCAGGCAGCAAGGATTTGATTCTTGCGCGGCTCGTGATCTGCTTTGCCGCGATCGCCCTGCCGTGCGCGCCCGCGTTCGCACTGTCGGACAAGTTCGCGCCGGCGAGCTATGTCGGTTCGCTCGATCCGAACGTGCTCTGGGAAATCCTGATCGGCGTCGTCGTCGTCGCCGCCTTCATCGCCGCGATCGCGTTGTGGGTCCACTCGGCGCTGCGCAAGGTCAAGCGTTCGCAGGTGCGCCGCACGGCCTATATCAGCTCGGCGCTCAACAGCCTGAGCCACGGCGTCGTCATGACCGATCCGAATCAGCGGATCATCTACTGCAACGATCGCTACCTCGAAATCTACGGGCTACAGCGCTCCGAGCTGCCGCCCGGCATGACCGGCAAGGAATTGCTGGCGCTCCGGCGCGCGCGCGGCACGCTTGATTGCAGCGTCGAGGAATTCTACGCGCGTTCCAAGAGCCCGGAGGGCCTGATCTGCGATCTGCCCAACGGCAGGTCGATCCTGGTCAGGTATTTCGGCCTGCCGAACGGAGGCTCGGTTGCAACCCATGAAGATTCCACCGACCAGCGCAAGCTGTCGCGGGAACTGAGCTCGACCAAGCAGTTCCTGGAATCGGTGCTCGACAATGTGCCGGTCTGCGTCGCCGCCAAGAGCATCGACGATGGCCGCTACATCTTCGCCAACAAGGCGTTCGAGCGTTTCTCCCGCTTCTCGCGCGACCATATCGTCGGGCGCCGCGCCGACGAGATCTTCCAGCCCGAGACCGCGGCCAATATCGAGGCGGCGGACAAGACCGCATTGCTGTCGGAGGACGGCCATTACCGCAGCGAGCTGCTGGTCGAGCGCGGCAGCAAGAAGCGGGTGCTTGCCTCCAATCGCGTCATTGCGCGCGATGAAAACGGCCGCCCGGAATTCCTGATCGCGCTGTTCGACGACATCACCGAGCGGCGCTCGCTGTCGCAGGAGCTGGAAAACACCAAGAAGTTCCTCGAGCTGGTGGTCGACAACATCCCGGTGTCGCTGATCGTCGAGCGCGTCAGCGACGGCCGCTATCTGCTCGCCAATCGCAGCGCGGAAAAGATCCTCAACCGCCGGCGCGAGGAGGTGATCGGCTTGACGGCCGCCGACATCTTCAATCAGCGTGAGGCCAAGCTCATCATCGCGCGCGACACCGCGGCCATCAAGAAGCGCGACCTGTTGACCGAGGAGCATCCGATCTCGACCAAGGACGGTCTGCGGCTGTTCCTGACGCGGCGCATGACGGTGATGAACGAGGCCGGCGATCCGCAATATCTGATCAAGACCCACGAGGACGTCACCGACCGCCGCCAGACCGAATCACGCATGGCGCATATGGCCTATCACGACGGCCTCACCGACCTGCCGAACCGCCCGGCGTTCCTGCAGGCGCTGACCCAGATGATCGAGGCCTGCGCCGGCACCGGCGAGGAGTTCGCCGTGCTGTGCGTCGATCTCGACGGCCTGAAGGAAGTCAACGACGTGTTCGGGCATGCGGCCGGCGACAAGCTCCTGATCGAGGTGGCGCGGCGGATGCAAACCACCGCGCGCGGCGGCGTCGTGGCGCGGCTGTCCGGCGACGAGTTCGGCCTGATCATCGACGGCAAGCAGCCCGAGACCGGCAAGGCGCTCGGTCAGCAACTTGCGGAAGCGATGGCGAGCGAGTTCCTGATCGACGGCAAATCGTTGCGCGCCGGCATCACCACCGGCCTCTCGGTGTTTCCGCACAACGGCGCGGATGCGGCCTCGCTGCTCGCCAATGCCGGCGCGGCGCTGTTCCGCGCCAAAGCCAAATCGCGCGGCGCGATCAGCCTCTATGAACCGGAAATGGACCAGCAGATCCGCGATCGCCGCGTGCTGCACCAGGATCTCTCGGTGGCGATCAAGCGCGATGAACTCTCGCTGCACTTCCAACCGCAGGCGATGTCGGCAAGGGACGTCGCCGAAAGCGAGGTCGTCGGCTTCGAGGCGCTGGCGCGCTGGAACCATCCGGTGCGCGGCTTCGTGCCGCCGAGCGACTTCATCCCGCTTGCGGAAGAGAGCGGCCTGATCGTCGAGATGGGCGAATGGATCTTGCGCGAGGCCTGCCGCGAGGCCGCGTCCTGGCCGAAGCCGCTGCAGATCGCGGTCAACCTGTCGCCGGCGCAGTTCGCGCATGGCGACGTGGTCGGGCTCGTGCACGCGATCCTGCTGGAAACCGGGCTCGCGCCGGGCCGGCTGGAACTCGAAATCACCGAGGGCGTGCTGATCGAGGATTTCGACCGCGGTCTGGCGCTGCTGCGCCGGCTGAAGGCGCTCGGCGTACGCATCTCGATGGACGATTTCGGCAGCGGCTATTCGTCGCTGAGCTATCTGCAGGCTTTCCCGTTCGACAAGATCAAGATCGACCGCGCCTTCGTCATGAATCTCGGCCGCAATCCGCAGTCGGCGGCGATCATCAGTGCGGTCATCGACCTCGCCCACGGCCTCGACATGTCGGTCGTGGCCGAAGGCGTCGAGACCCAGGAGCAACTCTCCTTCCTCACCACCGAGGACTGCGACGCGGTGCAGGGCTATCTGATCGGCAAGCCGCTGCCGATCGGCCAATATGCCGCGCTGGTCGGCCGCAGAGGTGGCAATGTCATGGAGCTGCCGCGCAAGACGGGCTAGTGGTGTAGCGAAGCAGACCTTGGCTACACTCACGGGCGCATGGCGGACTACGATCTGGCGATCATCGGTGGGGGACTGAACGGCGCGAGCGTGGCTCGCGATGCCGCCGGCCGCGGTTTGCGCGTCATCCTGCTGGAGCAGGGCGACCTCGGCAGCGCCGCCTCGTCGGCCTCGCCGCGCCTGATCCATGGCGATCTGTCGGCGCTGGAGCGCCGAAGTTTTGCGCGGGTGCGCCGGCAGCTCAACGAGCGGGAGACCTGGATCAAGATCGCGCCGCATCTGGTGCGACCGATGCGGTTTGCGATTCCCGCCCATGTCGAGGGGCGTCCGCCCTGGCTGTTGCGCTCGGCACTCTGGCTCTACGATCGCCTGGGGCCGAAGAGCCGGCTGCCGGCGGCCGAGACCATCAACATCACCCATCATCCGGTCGGCAATGCGCTCAAGCGGCCGTTTGGTCTGGCCTTCGAGTACTCCGATTGTCTGGTCGACGATTCCCGCCTGGTGGTGCTGAACGCCGTCGATGCGGCCGAGCGCGGCGCCGACATCCGCACCGGCGCGCGCTGCGTGCGCGCCGACCGCGGCGAGGTCTGGCGGCTCGCGGTGATCGACCGCGGCCATCGCCAGATCATGACCGCGAGGGCGCTCGCCAACGCGACCGGCGCCTGGACCGGGCTGGTCGCCGAGACCATTCTGCGCCAGCCGGTGCCGCAGACAGCGGCGGTCCAGATCAGCCAGATCGTGGTGCCGCGCTTCTTCGACGCCGACAGCGTCTACGCGTTCGAGAACAGCGACAAGCGCCTGATCTTCGCCAGCCCCTATGAGCGCGACTTCGCGCTGGTCGGCGGCATCTCGCGCGCTTTCACCGGCGATCCCGCCATCGTGGCGATGACCGCCGCCGAGGTTTCCTATCTCTGCGATGCGGCCAACCGCTATTTCCGCGAGAACCTGCATCCCGCCGACGTCGTGCGGACCATCTCCGGCGTCAATTTGGTGCCGGGTCGGGGCGGCGCGAGCCGCGACGGCTCGGTCGCGTTCCACCATCGGCGCGGCAAGGCGCCGCTGATCACGATGTTCGGCGGCGACGTGACGACGTCGCGGCTGCGCGCGGAGCAGGCGGTCTCACAGCTGACGCCGCATTATCCGATGGCGCCACGCTGGACCGCCACCACGCCGCTGCCGGGCGGCGATTTCGCTCTCGAGAAATTCGACGATCAGGTCGAGGCGGCGCGGGCGCGCTGGCGGTTTCTCGACGAGAAGCAGGCGTTGCGATTGGTCAGTGCCTACGGCACAAGGATTGCTGGCGTGCTGGCCGATGCTACGACCCGCGACGAGCTCGGCCAGGCCTTCGGCCCTGAGTTGACCGAAGCAGAGGTGCGCTACCTCATGGCAAAAGAATGGGCGCGTTTTCCGGACGACATCCTGTGGCGGCGGACCAAGCTCGGGCTCACCATGCCGGCAGAAGGCCGCGAGGCGCTGGCCGCGTTGATGGCACAACGGGCGAAGGTTGGACGCACCGGAGCGGTAGAAAGCCCTTCGTCCCGGTTGAGCGAAGGCTGATCCGCCGCTAGCTTGCGAGCTACGGTTGCGGCGGCAGGGATCATGGCTGAGGAAGACGCCCCGAAGATTGAAGTGCCTGCTGAAGAGGTGAAAGCCGAGCCGCAGGCTGCGCAGCCGAGTGTGGCGCCGGAAACGGTGGCCGAGCAGGTCTTGTCGCAAACGGCGGCGCCACCGGAGGCCGTGGCGGAGCAGGTTTTGCTGCAGCCGGCGACACCGCCGGAGGCCGTGGCGGAGCAGGTCCTGTCGCAAGCGGCGACACCGCCGGAGGCCGCAGAGGCACCCCAACCTGCACCAGCGCCTCCGTCCGCGCAGATCGCGCCGGCACCTGGCTGGGACGGGCCGTTGCTGCGCATCGAGGGTGTGGTCAAGAAGTTCGGCGGCTTCCCCGCCGTCGACGGCGTCTCGCTCGATATCCGCGCCGGCGAATTCTTCGCGCTGCTGGGACCGAGCGGCTGCGGCAAGACCACCCTGCTGCGCATGCTTGCCGGCTTCGAGACCCCGGACGAAGGCCGGATCCTGCTGGCTGGCCGGGACATCGCGCACGTGCTGCCGCACGAGCGTCCGATCAACATGATGTTCCAGAATTACGCGCTGTTTCCGCATCTGTCGGTGCGCGACAACATCGCCTTCGGCCTGAAGCGTGCCGGCATGGCGCGCGCCGCTATCGATGCCCGCGTCGCCGAGATGGTGGCCCTCGTCAAGCTCGGCGGCCTCGAAAAACGCAAGCCCGACCAACTCTCCGGCGGTCAGCGCCAGCGCGTGGCGCTGGCGCGCTCGCTGGCGCGGCGGCCGCAGGTGCTGCTGCTCGACGAGCCCTTGGCGGCGCTCGACAAGAAGCTGCGCGGGAGCACGCAGCTGGAGCTGATGGAGCTGCAGCGCCGTCTCGGCATGACCTTCATCATCGTCACCCACGACCAGGAGGAGGCGATGACGGTCGCAAGCCGCATCGGCGTGATGGACGCCGGCCGGCTCGATCAGGTCGCAAGCCCCCGTGAGCTTTACGAGGCGCCGGCCTCGCGCTGGATCGCCGAGTTCATCGGCGACATCAACCTGTTCGACGGCGAGGTGGCGAGCCGCGAGAACCACCGCATTACGATCGCAACCCGCGACGCCGGGAGTGTCGTGGTCGCCGAGCCGCGTCAACTGCTCGGCAAGACGACGGTCGTGGTCGCGATCCGTCCCGAGAAGGTCAAGCTGTCGCGGCGCGGGCCTGCGGACGCGGGCAATAGGCTTGCGATCAACCGGCTCGAAGGCGTCGTCACCGACGTCAGCTATCTCGGCGGGCTCACCACCTACAAGATCAGGCTCGATTCCGGCGCCACGGTGCGCTCCTCGATGGCCAACACCGCGCGAATCGACATCGATGCCTACAGCCTGAGCCAGCGCGTGGTGGCCTGGTTCACGCCCGACGATTGCATGGTGCTGGAGCAATGAGCGCGCGGCGCATTTTCGCGCGTCCGGCGCGCTTTGCCGCGATCGCGCCGTATCTGTGGATGGTGCTGTTCTTCCTGGTGCCGTTCGCGTTCGTGCTGAAGATCAGCCTGTCGCAGACCGCGATCGCCCAGCCGCCCTATACGCCGGTGTTCGACTTTACGGCGGGGAGCGCGGCGATCAAGCAGGCGATCGGTGCACTCTCGCTGGACAATTTCCGCCTGCTCGTCTCCGACAATCTCTATCTCTTCTCTTATCTGCGCAGCCTGGTCGTCGCGATGACGTCGACAGCGATCCTGCTCGTGATCGGCTATCCCATCGCCTACGGCATGGCGCGCTTGCCGCAGCGCCGGCAGCCGATCGCCATGATGCTCGTCATCGTGCCGTTCTGGACCTCGTTCCTGATCCGCATCTATGCCTGGATCAACATCCTGCAGCATGACGGCCTGCTCAACAAAATCCTGCTCGCGCTGCATCTGGTCTCGCAGCCCGTGGTGTGGCTCTCGACCGACAGCGCGATGTATCTCGGCATCGTCTATTCCTATTTGCCGTTCATGATCCTGCCGCTCTACGCGACCTTGTCGAAGATGGATCCGGCGCTGGAGGAGGCGGCCGCCGATCTCGGCGCTTCGCCGAATCGTGTATTCTGGCTCGTGACCTTTCCGCTGTCGCTGCCCGGCGTCGGCGCCGGCGTGCTGCTCTGCTTCATTCCGATCGTCGGCGAGTTCGTGATCCCCGACCTGCTCGCCGGCTCCAATTCGATGATGATCGGCCAGACGCTGTGGCTGGAGTTCTTCACCAACAAGGACTGGCCGGTGGCCTCCGCCGTCGCGATCGTGCTGCTGGTGCTGCTCATTGCGCCGTTGCTCCTCTACGATCGGCTGCAGCGCCGGCAATTGGAGGCGCGGTGACGGCTCGCGTTAACGAGCACGCTCTCTCGCTCCCCTCCCCCTTGCGGGGAGGGGTTGGGGGTGGGGGTAAGCCGCACAATGAGTTTTTGCGTGGTACCCCCCTCCCTAGCCCTCCCCCGCAAGGGGGGAGGGAACAGAGCGGAGTGCGCTGAATGGCCCGCAAGCGCATATCGCGGTTCAATATCGCCTCGCTCGCGCTGGGATTTGCCTTCCTGTACCTGCCGATCGTGATCCTCGTGATCTATTCCTTCAACGCCTCGCGGCTGGTGACGGTGTGGGGCGGCTGGTCGCTGCGCTGGTATCGCGAGTTCTTCAGCGACAAGGCCATGATCGATGCGGCCTGGATGAGTTTTAGCGTCGCCGCGACCTCGGCGACCATCGCGACCTTGCTCGGCACGTTGGCCGCCGTTGCCCTTTCACGCGGCGAAGGATTTCGAGGCCGCACGCTGTTCTCCGGCATGCTGTACGCGCCGCTGGTGATGCCGGAAGTCATCACCGGCTTGTCGCTGCTGCTCCTCTTCGTAGCGCTCAACGCCGAGCGCGGCTTCTGGACCGTCACCTTCGCGCACACCACGCTGACCATGTGCTTCGTCGCTGTGGTGGTGCAGTCGCGTCTCGCCTCGCTGGACCGCAGCCTCGAAGAGGCCGCGATGGACCTCGGCTGCGATCCCGTGCGCGCCTTCATCGCGGTGACCCTGCCGCTGATTCTGCCCGCGATCGCCGCCGGCTGGATGCTCGCCTTCACGCTGTCGCTCGACGATCTCGTGATCGCGAGCTTCACGACCGGCCCGGGCTCCGCGACCTTGCCGATCCGCATCTATTCCGAGGTGCGGCTTGGCGTAAAACCCGAGATCAACGCGATCTGCACGCTGGTGATTGCCCTGATTGCGCTGGTCATCGTGGTGGCGTCGCTGGCCTCGAAACTGTCGAGCACGGAAGCCAAAAGTGCCGCGCCGCTATAGGCGATCGAGGGGGTAGCCGTGACATTCGCGCTCGGGATCATCACGCACACGCCGATCTGGGCGTGGATCTTGCTGGCCTATCTGGTCTGGCAGGGCGTGAAGGCGATGCGGCCGCGGACCACGACGATCTGGCGGGCGCTGATCGTGCCCGCGGTGTTCATCATCTGGGGCCTGTCTCGCCTTGGATTCGGCCCTCAGGGCAGCATCGCGCCGCTGGTCGCCTGGATCGCCGCGGCGCTGGTGCTGCTGCCGGTCGGCGTGCTGACGCCACGCCCATTCGAGGTCGATCATGCGAACGGACGGATCATCCGTCCCGGCAGCATCTACCCGCTGATCCGCAACCTCATCGTGTTCGGCCTGCAATACACCGTTGCGGTGATTGCGGCCATTCATGCCGACGACCGCGCGATGGCCGCCATTGTCGGCCGCGCCGTGTCCGGCGCGACGGCGGGCTACTTCATCGGCTCGACGATTGCGCTGTTGCGGCAATATTGGCGAAAGCGTGCCGAGGTGTGAGGCATCATCGACGCCTTGTGCGCTTCGAGGCTTTCGCCCGCGGCGCCGGAGCCTCGCCGGCGAAAGCGTGGCGCAGCCCGGTCGCGGCCACGCCGCCGAGTTGCCGCACCGCCAGCGTGTTGAGCGGAAATTCCAACAGCACGTGGGTGAGGCTCAGCGCCAGCAGGAAGAGGAAACCGTAAGCATAGCTGTAGAAATAGAGCGCGGTCGAAAACGCGCTCGCCGCGATCATCAAGGCAAGCCGCGGCTTGCTCACGTCCGCCCAGCGGATGATGTCGACTTTGATGAACCAGTTCAGGTAGTGATAGGTGTAGACGAAAGCGAGGAGCCCAGTCAGCCTTGTGTCGAGCTTGAGGCCGGGAATGCCGAACAGCCGGCTCAACGCCGGGCCCACATTGGCGAAATAGTCCTGCGTGGCCCTGGCGAAGCTTGCGATTCGCACTTCGGCCGTCGGGGGCACCAATACGATGACCGCAATCGCGACGAGATAGGCGACCACCAGTAGCGCCTGGGCCCGGCTTGCGGAGCGGATCGCGCCGAGCGTCATGAACACCAGCGTGAACAGCGAGACATGCACCAGCGTCGGGATCAGGATTCCGATCACGCCGAGCGATGATCCGCTGGATGCCATCAGCGCGGTCAGGGCCACCGCGATCATGAAGATCAGCATGGCTTCGACGGCGGTGGTCGCAGCCGCAAGCATGGCGCAGGCGACGAGGGCTGCCCACATCGCAAAGCCGAACCAGGAGGCATCGGTGACAAAGACCGCGATAACGGCGAGAGTGGCGAGCGCGGCGGCGATGCCCCGGTGGGGCAGGAAGTAGCTGCGATCGTGCAGCCAGGAAATCTCGGTGATGTAATGCGCCGGGCCTAGCACGGCATAGGCGAGCAGCAACAGCTCGAACGGCACCAGATAGGCCGTGGCGAGCGCCGCCAGCATCAGGCCGAGATGCACGATGTCGTTGAGCCGCACCATGGATTGCGCCATCGGGTTGCAGGCGAAAAACTAGAGTATGCGGGCATCAGAAGCAATGAAGCGCGGACCGGCGCGGCTGAATTTTTTCAGGACTTCACCGCACCCGCGGTGAGTCCGCCCACCATGTAGCGGCGGAAGACGTAATAGACCGCCGCCGGCGGCAACGCGTAGATGAAGCCGGTGGTCATCAACAATTCCCACGGCGAGTCGTCGGCGGCGAGGAAGTTGCCGAGCGCCACGGGGAGAGTGATGTCGCGGTCGTTGGAGAGCAGCAGGAACGCGTAGAGATATTCGTTCCAGGCGAGCAGCACGGCATAGGTGCCGATCGCGACCAGGGAGGGCATCATCAGCGGCACATAGACCAGCCGGAAAATCTGCAGCGTGGTGGCGCCGTCCATGACCGCGGCTTCATCGAGCTCGACCGGCAGCTTGTCGGAGGCCTGTTTCAGTACCCAGATCGCGTAAGGGGAAGCGATGGTCACCATCGCCAGGATCAGCGCCCAGTGATTGTTGAGCAGGCCGTAATTGCCCATGGTGCGGTACATCGGCACGGCGAGGAATGCCGCCGGGATGAAATAAGTGAACAGCGCTAAATTCATTACCCAGCGGCCGCCCGGCACGCGCAGCCGCGAGATCGAGAACGCCGCGGCAGTCGCAATAAACAGCGTCAGCGCGCCAACCGCCGCCGCAATCACCAGCGAGTTCCAGAACTGGATGTAGAAGTCGCGCAGGAAGTAATGCTGCTGTTTGAACACGATCTCGAAATTGTGCAGGGTCGGGTGGTCCGGCCACAGCTTGCCGGAGAACGCGTCCTCCTTCGGCGAGATCGCGAACAGGAACATGTGGTAGATCGGCACCATGGTCCAGATGAACACGGGGATGCCGATCAGGATCAGCCGCGCCTCGGTGCCGGCTTCGCGGAGCGTGGGGAGCCTCATCGCGACAACCGTTTCATCATGAAATACATCAGCGGAACCACGAACGGCAGCGCGCAGACGATCGAGGCCATCGCAAGCGAGAGCTGGTCGAGCCTGAGATAGCGAATGCCGAGCGTCGACAGCACATGGGTGAGGTCGGCCGGTCCGCCGCCGGTCAACAGATAGACGCTGTTGAAGTCGCCGAGCGTCCAGATCATCGAGAGCAGCGTGCAGGTGATGTAGAGCGTCTGCATCGACGGCCAGGTGATGAAGCGGAATTTCTGCCACCAGGTCGCGCCGTCGACGTCGGCGGCCTCGAACAGGTCATGCGAGATCGCGAGCCGTCCGGTGACGAGGATCAGGGTCCAGAACGGCAGCGATTTCCAGATGTGGACGCCGATTGCCATCGCGAGCGCCACGGATGGATCGTTCAGCCAGTTCGGTCCGTCATCGCCGGTGAGCTTGAAGATCAGCGTGTTGATCATGCCCCATTCCGGATTGAGCATGAAACGTACCGACAGGATGGTCGGAATCGACGGCACCGCCCAGGGCAGGATGAACAGTACCGACAGCCATTTGATCCAGGCGCGCTGCTCGACGAAGAAGCCGGACAGAAACAGCGCGATCAGCATCTTGATGTTGATGCCGACCAAGAGAAAGATCAGCGTATTGACGGCGGCGCGCGCGAAGATCGGATCGTGATAGAGCGCGACATAACTCGCCGGATGGCGCGCCAGCCACAGCCCGTAGCCGACCGGGTAAACCACGAAGGCGGCGAACACGAGAAAATAGGGAGCAAGGAGCACGATGCCCCACACTTGCGACGGCGTCAGCCGCGCCGACAGCGGCGCGCTGGGAATGTCGGAAGCGGAGAGGGTGATGGCCATGCGTCGTTACTCGGGACTGGTGAAGGGTATCACCTCTCCCCGCTTGCGGGGAGAGGTCGAAATTCGCGTCAGCGAATTTCGGGTGAGGGGGAATTTCCGCGAGTTGTGCTCGTTGAGGAAGCCCCTCACCCCAGCCCTCTCCCCGTGAAGAACGGGGAGAGGGAGGGAAGCAGCTCAGCCCGCGACTTCCTTCAGCCGCGCGATCAGCTCGTCCACGGCCTTGTCCACCGGGACCTTCTCGCTGACCACGCGGTTCATCGCCTTGGCCCAGACGTTCTCGTTGTTGAGAATGGTGAACTTCCAGTTCTTGGTGAAGTCGAACGGCGCGGTGCCGCCGGTGAACTGGTTGTAGACCGCCTTGCGATGCCGGTCGGCCTGCCAGAACGGACTTTGCTGGCTTGCGGTCGTCACCGGGAACCAGCGGCCGAGCGCGCCCTCGATATAAGGCCGCAGATTGTCTTCCTGCATCAGGAAGCTGATGAACTGCTTGCCTTCCGCCTTGTTCTTGGCGGCGGCGAAGATCAGCCCGGTCTTGACGTCGGAGCGGTATCGGATGGTCGATCCGTCAGGCGCCTTCGGGAAGGAGGCGGTGATGATGGTTTCCTCATAGGCCTTCTTGCCGGCCGCGCGCTGCTCGGGGGTCAATGCCGGGTTATTTTCATCGTCCAGCCACTTCGCCGCGATCGAGATCGTGAAGTTGTGGGTCATCACGATGGTCTTGTTGTGGAAGGCGACGTTGTTGTCCGGGTCCTTCCAGGTCGTGGAGGAGGGCGGCGTGCAGCCCCTGATGTAGGTGTCGGTGTAATCCTTCAGCGCATGGATCAGGCCGTCGCGCACCTTGGGATCGTCGACCAAGAGCTTGCCGTTATCGTCGACCAGCTTGACGTGATAGGCGTCCATGAAGGTGTAGAACGACTGGAACGAGTCGGTGGACTCCACGCCCATCGGCTGGCCGACCGCGTAGATGCGGCTGTTGGTGGCCTTGCGGATCGCCGGCTGCACCTTGTCGCACCAGAACGACCAGTAATCCTCCCACTTGGTCGGGATGTCTTCCTGCTTGAAGCCGGCCTGCTCCAGCATGTCCTTCCAGATCTGAACATGCATGCTCTGCTGCTTCAGCGGGAAGCCGTAATAGGCTTTCTTCTTGGCGACGTCGTTGTAGAGCAGCGTCGTTTCCAGCGTGTTCGGTGCGAACGCCGACTTCATCGGCAGCAGGATGTCGGAGAGGTCCTCGAGCTTGCCTTCAAAAGCCCATTTGCCCTGCGCCTGCACGTCGTACGAGTCGGAATAGGCAACGTCGGGCACGGTGCCGGAATCGAGCGCGGCGACCGTCTTCGGGATCATGTCCTGGATGGCGTATTGCGACAGCTCGACCTTGATGCCGGTCTTGGCTTCGAATTTCTTGATCGTCTCCAGCAGCGCGTCGTCTTCGGACTTGTAGAAGCCCTTGCCGAACCAGACCGTGATGGTCTTTTGCTGGGCAAAAGCGGGCGCGGCGATGGCGAAAAGCCCGGCCGCCGCGACCGCGAGTGAAAGCGCTACCTTAATCCTGGATCTCACAGTTTTCTCCCTGAATGACCGATCTTTTTAACCGGTTGGCAAAAACACTAGCGCAGGGCGCGGGCACGATCCAGCCGGTTGTTGTGCGACGTAGGTAGCGGGGTGGCGCAGGTTAGAGTCGGCCAAGATGGCTGCATTGCCCGTCGTGTCGCAGCGGAAACATCGCGCAGCAGCCTATCTTTCAATCCCTCGGCCCGAATTTCAGCTTGGTCACCTGCCAGAGATAGATCGATGCGATGCTGCGGTAGGGCGTCCAGGCGCGCGATCGTTCGCGCACCTGTTTCGACGTCGCGATTTTGCGGAGTCCATCCATCAGCTGCACCCCGCGCCGAATACCCAAATCGGCGGCCGGCAAGACATCGAGCCGTCCGAGATTGAAGGTCAGAAGCACATTGACCGTCCAGATGCCGATGCCGGGAATCCCGGTGAGAAGTTCAGTCACCTCATGGTCGGGAAGAGCCGGCAGGGCTTTCGCCAGCTTGCGGTTGGTCACGAACCATCGGGCCAGTTCCCGGATGGTGCTCACCTTCGCGCTCGATAATCCCGTCTTCATCAGCACTCCTGGCCTTAACGCGAGGACCTTCGATGGCGTCAGCGGCCTGGTGGTCGCCCCGCTCAGGCGAGCGAAGATCGCAGTGGCCGCCTTTCCTGAAACACTCTGATAGGTCACGGCACGCACCAGTGCTTCGAATGGCGACGCCCGCGATGGCGCGATGCGCTGCGGACCGATGCGGGCGATCACGGTCGCGATCACGCGCCCGAGCGCGGGATCGGCCTCAGCCAACTGCTTCTCGACCGTCGGTCGGGATCGTGCGGTTGTCGGCTTCGTAGATGGCATGGTGGTCTCGGTTGGGACGCTGGCGGCGCGAGCGCGGTTATGCACCGCTATGCTGGCGCTCGACGGCGGTGTAGTACTGCGGCGCCTCGCGACGATCGAACATGCCGTAATCGCGGACCACACGAACATGCCGCAACCGTCCGCCGGGCGGGAGCATCGCTGACTTCGTGAAAGCGTCCGCATCGTCCCTTGACTTCCAGACCATCATCAAAATCACGTCGCCAGGCGTGAGGACTGCGTCGAACACGTCCCAGCCCACCAATCCCGCCGCCTTGGGGCGGAGACCGAGGTAGTTGGAGATCCCCGGCACGTCCGAGCTCTCGCATGAGGTGTCAGGCCATTTGGCGTCGACGAAGGTGATCGTCGTGCCTTCGCCGATCTCGGTTTCATCCAGACGCTGCTCTGCGATGGTTTGACCGGCCGGCACCTGGGTATCGTGCGTGATCTGGCCGACGCGAAGGTGGTAATCGAGCAGAATCTCGGATCGGCCCTTCTCCTGGACCATGTGATGGCGCTGCGCGGTCCGCCAGCGCACCACTGCCTTCTCGTCGCGCCAGCCGGACAGCGACAGAATCCAGCCCTCGCGCGCCAGGCTCTTGTAGCGGATATTGTCGACGAAGCCGTCGACCTGCTCCAGCTCCGGACGCAACATCTTGGCGTTGCCGAGATAGTTGTCCCACTGCTCCGGCCTGGGGTGGACCTCGAAGATCACTGAAAACATGGCTTTCTCCTTAGATCTTCTCGGCGACGGCCGCGATGCAGTCGATCTCGATATCGAAATGGCCGGGCCACGCCGGCACGTTGACGAAGATTCGCGCTGGTGGGTTTTTCGGGAAATACCGCGCGTAGATCGCGTTGACGGCGGCGAACTTCTCGACCGAGGTGCAGTAGACGTTGCACTTGAGAACGTTCTCCAGGGACGACCCGGCGGTCTCGAGGCAGAGCTTCATCTGCGCGAGCACGAGTTCGGTCTGCCGCTCGACCGGCGCGTTGACGACTTCGCCGGTCTCGGGATCGAACGGCGGAAAGCCCGATACATAAACGGTGTCGCCATGCCGGGTCACCGCCGATGTCGGCGCCTTCCATCGCTCCAGCCAGCTCGACAACGGTTCGACGCGAATGATCTCTCGCTTCATGGCTTCCTCCCCGCTTCTTGTTTCGCGAATCCCGATCAGTCATGCCGGCGCAGCGACGACGATTGGCTGAAGCGGAGTTCTCCGCCGCGCTCGGCCGCGTGATAGGCGATGGAATCGCGGGTTGCTTCGATCTCGGTCGAAGCGATGATCCGCGCCAACATCTGCTGCAGTGTGGTCCACATGGCGCTCTCCTGTCCGGTCTTGATCGACCGTGGGGAATGGTTTTATCTCCTATCAAAACTGGATATAATCAGCTAGTTTTGAGAAATATCCTCTCAGGAATTGGAAGACTGAATTGGACCGCCTGGAAGCCATGTCCTTGCTGATCGCCTCTGTCGAAGCCGGCAGCTTTTCCGCCGCGAGCCGCAAGCTCCGCGTGCCGCTGCCGACCATCAGCCGCAAGGTTTCGGAGTTGGAGGCGCGCCTCAACACCAAGCTGCTGACGAGGTCGACACGCAAGCTGACGCTCACACCAGCGGGGGCGGCCTATGTTGCGGCGTCAAAGCGCATTCTCGAACAGGTCGGCGAGGCGGAAGCCCAGGCGACCGGTGAGTTCGCGGTCCTGCGCGGCGAGTTGATCGTCACGGGGCCGATGACGTTCGGCAGGATTCACCTGCTGCCGATCGTCAACGATTTTCTGATCGCTTTTCCCGAGATCAACGTGCGAATGGCGCTTTCCGATCGCGACATGAACCTGGTCGATGAGCAGATCGATGCCGCCGTGCGGATCGGGCAACTCCCCGACAGCGGCATGATTGCGACCCGGCTCGGCAGCGTCAGACGCGTGATTTGCGGAAGCCCGGACTACTTCAAGGCTAGCGGGATACCAAAGACGCCCGACGATCTGGCTGCGCTGACTTGCGTGACGTTCGCCAACCTGCCGGCAGGATCGTCATGGTCGTTTGCGGCCGGTGAGAAGAATCTCACGCAATTCCAGCGTCCGCGCTGCCGATTGAACATTAACACCGCCGATGCCGCGATCGAGGCCGCGATTGCCGGCATCGGCGTCACCCATGTGCTGTCGTATCAAATCACCAAAGCCGTGGAGCAGGGGCTGCTCCGCATCGTGCTGACGGATTTCGAGCCCGATCCGATGCCGGTGCACCTGATTCATGCCGGACAGGGTCTGGTGCCGCGCAAGCTGCGCAGCTTCATCGAGTTTGCCACGCCGCGCCTGCGCAAAATCCTGGCTGACGATCAAAAGCAGCTCGAACGCGGCGAACTCAGGCCGGGCGGCCGTGCGCGAAGATCGCGGCACGGTTAGCCAAACCGGTCTTTTGCGTCGCGCCGGACAGCCCGCCTGCGTACAACGCCGCCAAACCGCTACCAAGGGCGGCTGGCAAAGCGCCTCGCATACTGTAAGTTCCTCCCAAGACCGGCTGGATCCTCAAGGGCCTCGCCGCAAAACAAGAACAGCTTTGGAGGACTCCCATGACCGCCCCCGTCAGCCGCGCCTCGTTGAATCGCCGCATGCTGCTGCGGGCTGGCGCCGGCATGGCCGGCATTCTCGCCACCGGCCGGGCACCCGTCTTTGCGCAAACTCAGCCGAAGAAACTGGTGTTCGCGCACATCAACGCGGTCCCGGAGTTGGCGGCGGTGGCATTCGACTGGATGGCGAAGGAATTGACCGCGCAGTCCAAGGGCGCGCTCGAAATGCAGTTCTTCGGCAAGACCTTGATCCCGCAGGAGCTGGAGGTCATCAACGCCGTCAAGTCCGGCAGCGTCGCGATGGGCAGCCCGGCGGGCGCGGCCGCCACCGTGTTTCCGGAAATGGGCGCGCTGCTCGTGCCGTACCTGGTCAAGGACTATGCCTCGGCCTACGCCATGCTCAACGGCCAAATCGGCAACACCATCAGCAAGCAGATCGAGGACAATTACAAGCTCAAGGTGCTCTGCTATTTCGACTATGGCTTCCGTCATTTCTGGACCTCGAAGAAGCCGATTGTCGAGCCGAAGGACCTCCGCGGCCTGAAGATCCGCGTTCAGCAGGCCAAGATCTTCGGTGACACCATCAGCGGGCTCGGCGGCAACGCGGTGCCGATGGCCTTTGGCGAGGTCATCACGGCCGCCAAGCAGGGCGTGATCGACGGCGGCGACCTGCCGATCGTCAACATGAAGGCGCTGAAGATTTACGATGTGTCGAAATTTGCCTCGATGACCTATCACAATTACGGCCCGACCAACGCGGTGATGAATCTCGAGATATGGAACGGTCTCACGGCCGACCAGCAGAAGCTGGTCATGGAGCTGTCGCGCACAGCGCAGGAGAAGATCCGCGAGGCGACCGAATCGGTCGACAATTTCGCCAAGGCCAAGTCGGAGTTGGAGCCGTTCGGCATGACCGTGGTGGAAGCCAAGGTCGAGGAATTCCGCAAAGTCGCGCAGACTAAGATCTGGCCGGCCTACAAGGCCCAATACGGCGCGTTGTGGGACCAGATCGAATCCTTCAAGGCCTGAATTGCGCCCCCGGGCCGGAGCCAGTCTCCGGCCTCTCCTTTGTCCGCCCCATCGCCAGGACTCCATCGTAAATGCTGCGTCTTCTCCCCGCCGTCCCCAAATTTGCGGTCACGGCGCTGATCATTCTCGCCATCGTTAACCTGCTGGTCGGGGTGATCCTGCGCTATTTCGTCGGCGCCATCACCGATTGGCTCGACGCCGATCCGATCCCCTTCACCTGGGTCGAGGAGGTCGGCGAATTGTCGCTGGCGTGGCTGACGCTGATTGGTGCTGCGATCGGCATCCAGTCGCGCTCGCATTTCACGCTCGCCGTGTTCGTGCATCGGCTGCCGCAGACCGCGCAGCTCTGGATCCATCGCTTCAATCACGGGCTGATCGTATGCGTCGGCGGCCTTGCGGCGTTTTACGGTTTTAAGCTGTGCCTGCTCAACCGCACGCTGACCACGCCTGGCCTCGAAATCAATCTGGCCTGGCTGTACGCGTCATCGGTGGTCGGCGGCGTCCTGATCGCGATCTATGGATTGGCGGCCATGCTCTCGCCCTTGCCGGTCGATGAGCCGCAGCACTGATTGGAATAAAGTAAATGCTGCTCACGACTGTCGCCGTCATCTTCGCCGCGCTGGTGCTGCTCTCGATGCCGATCGTGTTCGCGCTCGGCGTCGCCGGTATCGCCGGGCTCTGGCTCGGCGGCTATCCGATGCAGCAATTGTCCTCGGCGCTGGTCTCGGGCTCGCAGAGCTGGGTGCTGCTGGCGATCCCTGCGTTCGTGTTCGCCGGTAATCTGATGGAGCGCTGCGGCATGAGCCACGCGCTGGTGGAATTGGCGCGCGCGCTGATCGGCTGGGTCAAGGGCGGGCTCGGCATGTCCGTGATCGTGGTGGCGTATTTCTTCTCCGACATCTGCGGATCGAAGATGGCGGAGGTCTCCGCACTCGGCTCCGCGCTGATGCCGCCGTTGACCAGGGCCGGCTACGACCGGCGCGATTCGGCTTCGCTGATCGCCGCCGGCACCGCGATGGGCATGCTGGTGCCGCCGGCGATCTTCATGATCGTGATCGCGCAGGTCACCAACACGTCGGCGGTGGCGCTGTTCGTCGCCGGCTTCGTGCCGGCGCTCGTCATCATGCTGTGCCTGATGGCGGTGGTCTATGTCCGCGCGCGCCAGAACGACTGGCCGGTCGACACCAGGCCGAGCCTCGCGCGCCTCGGCCAGGCCGCGCTGCACGCCGCGGTGCCGATGGTGGTGCCGTTCGTGATTCTCGGCGGATTCATTCTCGGCATCATCACTGCGACCGAGGCGGGCGCCGTGGTCGCGGGCTACGCCTTTCTCGCGGCAAAACTTTACTACCGCAATGTCTCGTGGCGCGAGATGGGCAAGATCGCCTATGACAGCGCGATCCTTACCGCGGCGGTGGTGTTCCTGCTCGCGGTGGCCTCGGTCTATCAATATTTGATGGGGGTGAGCGGTGTGCCGCAATTGCTCGGCCAGTTGTTGGGACCGCTGAAGACCCACCCGTGGCTGTTCCTGATCGGGACTGCCGCAATGAGCTGCCTGTTCGGTATGGTGCTTGAGGGCCTGCCCGCCGCCGTCGTGCTGATCCCCGTGGTGTTTCCGATTGCCGAAGCAATGGGCATCGACCCGATCCACTTCAACATCGTAACAACAGCCGCCGTTGGTATCGGCCTGTTCCTGCCGCCGATGGGCGTGGGATTGTTGATGGCGCTGCGCTTCGCGAACTTAAGCGTCGGTCAGCAGTTCCGCACCTACGTGCCCTATATGCTCGCGCTGTTCGCCGGCCTGCTGCTGATCATCTGCATTCCCGAGATCAGCCTCGCACTGCCGCGGTTCGCGGGATTGATCCGGTAAGTCGGTGGAGGCGAAGCCTCGCTAAAAGAAATAGCCCGCTCCCGGGGCTGGCCTGGAGCGGGCTAGTCTCGCTACGGATTCGATTGCGCCAAGCCGCAGCGAATGGCGCCATGTGCCAGCGCGACACTTGGCGATCCGGTTGCCACTTTTTCCCGGAATCCGCTAGAAGTCAATTCGGGGTGGGGACAAGCGGCCTGGGGCGAACGGGCGAAGATTCGCCGAGGCCGTTCATCCAATCATTACGATATCGACACGTCGGTGAAGAGCATCCAACGCGCCATTCACGGCCTATTCAGCAGCTCGGGGCTAGCAGGCCCCTATGACGGGATGGGCGAAGATATTTGAAGAGGCCGACAGTGGCGGACGATTTCGACAAAATGGCTGCGGTGGTGGATTGGCTCGACGCTTGCCGAAGCAGGAATCTCGGGGCGCTGCTCGATTTCTATGCCGAGAACGCCAGCCTTGAATGTGCATGCGAGCGTGCCGGCCTCAGCGGACGCTCGGCACTCGCGGCCTATTGGCGGCCGAAGCTGGCGGGCGCATCGTCGGATGCGTTCTCCCTCGAGGAGATCACGCCGCAGGGTGAGGATGTCGTGCTCGACTATCTCGGCTTCGAGGGCAGGCCCGTCCGCATCACATTTGCCTTCGATGCGCGGGGCAAGATATCACACTCGCGCTGCGAACCCGGGCCGCGATAAGGCCGCGATAAGTCAACCTCACACTCTGGCCTCATGGTCGAGCGGAAGGCGGCAGCGGACGACGGTCCGGCCGTTCTCGCGCGAGAGTTCGAACGTTCCGTTGAGCGCGCGCACCCGCTCATGCATGCCGGTCAGGCCCCTGCCGAAGCCGGCTCGCTGCGCAAATCCGACGCCGTCATCGGAAATCTCGATCGCAACCTGTTCGGCCTCGATCCTTGCCGCGACGTCCATCGTCGTCGCCCACGCATGCCGTAGCACGTTGGTGACGCCTTCCTGAATGACGCGATAAGTGGTCTGCGACAACAGGCCATCGAGCTCGTTCAGACGCGGATCGATCGTCGAGGTCAGCTTGATGTTGGGTGCCTGCGACTGGCCGTTGCGCAGCAGGGTCCGGATGCTTTCATCAAGCCCAAGCTCGGCGACGTAGAGCGGGCTCAATCCCTCCAGGATGCGGCGATTGGCGTGCTGCAAGGCCTCGGCCGCCGCGAGAATGCTCTCGGCCGGGGATCCCCCTTCCGGCGAGCCGTCCGTGGCCTGCTCGGAGAGCGCGGTCGCATTGGCGCGGATCGCAAAGAGCAGGGGTCCCATTTCATCGTGGAGTTCGCGCGCAAGCTCGCGACGCTCCTCGTCCTGCAGCGTCACCAGCTTGCGCAAGAGCTCGCGATTGTCCCGGCTGAGGCGCTTGAGCGTCGCCGCAAGCTGGTTGGCTTCCTCGCAGCTTTTGCGGACTTCCGGAGGGCCCGCAATCGGGATGGCGGTCTCGAAGTCGCCGTTGCGCATCCGCGTCAGCCCGGCGCCGAGCTGCGCCAGCGGGCGAAGTGACGTGCCGGTCGTGAGCCAGGCGCTGAAGGCCGCGAGCAGCATCAGCATCGAGCCGGATATGACGATCGCGAGAAAGCCGACCCATTTTTCGAAAATGTCGGCGGAGAGGTCGGGGTTGAAGACGATGTCGCCGACATGGTCGGTTCCGATCCTGATGGGATAGGCGGCGCCGAGTTGAGGAATCTTCAAAACAGCCGTGAACCATGCGGGAACTTTGCTGTCATGGGTGCGCGGTATGATGCGGTCCGGCATGGTTCCATCGCGCGCAAACTCGATGGCCTCGGAAGTTCCGAGCCCGCTTGCGAAAGCATCGAGCGCCCGTTGCGGATTGCCGGCGGCCGCAAGCGCCGCATTCAGCGCCTCAGCCACCAGTTGCGCCGAGCGCGTGCCTTGCGCGTTTTCGTATTCGAATTGATCGGGAGAGACGATTTGCAGCGCGAGACCGCCCAGCAGCAGCGCGCCCACGATCATCGCCGCCATCGGCAGCAGCAGCCTCTCTCGTAACGAAAGTCTGGTCCACATGTCAGCAATTCCACTTCGGTGCGGCGGATTCCCCTTTTAGATTGCTTGAGAAGGCTTATCTATTTGAAAGGTGAGGGACACCGTGCAGGATACGCCCAAAGCGACGCGACTGTTGATTGTCGACGATCACCCGGTGGTCGTGTCGGGCTGCCGGTCGCTGTTCGCGTCCGACAAGTCCGTGAAGATCGACGAGGCCGCGGACGCCAGGACCGGGCATCGCGCCTTCACGCAGAAACGGCCCGACGTGACGGTGATCGATATCAAGCTCCCGGACGTGTCCGGCTTCGAGCTGATGCGCAGGATCCGCAAGGACGATCCTGACGCGAAGATCATCATGTTCAGCATGAACGACGATCCGGCCTTCGTGGTTCGCGCGGTCGAAATGGGCGCGCAGGGCTATGTCTCGAAGGGCGACGATCCCCGCCTGTTCGTCAAAGCCGTGCGCAAGGTGGCGGCCGGCGAGAAATTCATCTCGCCGCATCTGGCGGAAGCGGTGGCTTTCGCGGGCGCCGCGATCAAGGCTAGTCCCGCGACGCAGATGAATGCCCGCGAGCTGGAAATCCTGCGCCTGCTCGGCCGCGGCGACAAGATCGTCGAGGTCGCTTCGGCGCTCGGCATTTCCTACAAGACGGTGGCTAACACTACCTCGCTGCTCAAGCAGAAGCTCGGCGCCAGGAACCACTCCGACCTCATCCGCATCGCGGTCGAGATGGGGTTGGGTTAGCGCATGATCTGGACCCGAAGGGCCGCGCTAGCGCAAATTGTGCAGCGGCTTTCCCTCGCGACAAACCCGGAACGCGTTAGCGCGGAGATCATGCGCGAATCATAAAAGGCGGGAATTGAACTGACCGCGTGCGACCACGCGGCCAGTTCCCCCATCGCCGAAAGGTGACCGCATTCGTTGGGGCAATGGATCGACGAATGCACTCCTTCCGGCAATTCTTCGTTTACCACCCTGCCGGCGGCCAGCTGCGTGAATCCGGCGGCTGATAATTGGCAACGTGTTGGCTTTGGTCGCGCGACAGCGGCCGCGACGGTTTCGTGCTGCGGCGAATCTTGTCCGGAGCCTTTTGCGGCGGCGGCTCGAAGGCGTAGGCCTGTCTCACGCGCTCGACGGGTGCGCCGGGCGCCGTCGCCTCGGCCATGACGGGTGCGGCGGCAGGCATTGGCGCAGTCGTGTCCATCTGGATGGCGGCCGGCCATTTGTGGCTGGAGTGGATGCGAATGATGGAACGGTCGACGTCGTTATCGACACCAGCGGTGGCGGCACGCGATGTCGGAAAATACCAGTCGGCAAGGAACAGCAATCCGAGCAGCATACTGCCGGTGAAAAGAAGGTATCGAACGAGAGGCATTTATCTCACCGCAACCAAGGGCCGCATATCGGCAGGCAAACAACGGGAAAAACTGGCAATGGTTCCTGTCGGGCTCAAGTGATGTGAGCGTGTGCTTAAAAAAGTGAGGCCGCGCGCGGGCGGCCTCACAAGCAATCGGACTTCAATCGGCGAGCGTTACCAGGCCGTCCACTTGTCATCGCGCCAATAGCCGCGGCCCTCATGCTCACGGAAAGTGAACTTTTCTTCCGGGCCCCATTTCCAGTTGTCCTCGTGGACGATGACCCTGGAGTCCGGCGGATAGGTGTAGGTCTCATGGGTGTGCCAGCACACATTGCCGGAGCACACGATGGCGGCGGACGCGCTCGTCGCGGACGCTGCGAGGAATCCAGCTCCGAGGATGCAACCTGCGGCAAGCTTGCTCAGTCTCATGTCATTTCTCTCCTAAAGTCGTAGGGGACATTGCCCGCTTGCCAACAGGCCAAGTCCCGCGGCCGTTCCAATTGCCGGGAAAAATATGCAATCCCCCCGGAACCGATTGCCGCGGTCACGGTTGATGCAGCGCTTGTGACACGATCAACTTCCCGAAGGCCCCGGCGCGGTTTCCCCGAGCGCGCCGGGGCCAAATTTTTGGACGGCACCGCGCGGCAGGAAGCGGCACGCCGCGTCGGTCCGCCGCCATCAATCGCTCAATTGGCGGCTTCGTCTCAATTGGCTCAAATGCAGCAAGTCGGCGTGTTGCGTCGCGGCTATAGCGGGATGATCCGCGCATGCTGCGCGGCCGGTATCAGCACGGTGCTTCTGGAAGACCTGGATTCCACGAACAGGTTCGCGGTGACGAACAGCGCGATCGAAAACGCCGCTACCAATGACGCACATGCGAACTGATCACCAACGCCCATCTCAGCCTCTTTCGGATTCGCTTGTGGCGGACAACCCGGAGGTGACTTCCTGGTTCCCGTTTTCGGGAAAAAGTGGCAATGACATCCACCCTGTCGGATCGACTCGCGGGCAGGTCAGTTCGATGCCAGCAGCTCGCCGAGCGCGGCCTGCAGTTCGTGCACCTTGAACGGTTTGTGCAGGACGCGCGAGCGGTCGCCGGTCACCGAGCGTATCGCCGCCGTCTCGGAATAGCCGCTGGCGAAAATGATGGGCAGGTCGGGCCGCAGCTGCCTGATCCTTTTTGCCACTTCGGCGCCGTTCATCTCCGGCATCGCGAAATCCAGGATCATCACGTCCGGCGAAGTCTGCTCAAGGGCTTTCAGCGCCGCGCTGCCGCCCTCGACGGTGACAGCGGCATAGCCCAGGCTATCCAGCGACTCCGTCAGGAAGGCCCGCACATCGGGATCGTCGTCGACAACGAGAATGGTCACGGCCGGCCCCTGAACCTTGTCGACCGCCTCCTGCGCGTCGAGCCTGCGCGGCAAGGCATCCGTCCGGCGCAAATAGAGCCGGACGACCGTGCCGCTGCCGGGCGTGCTCTCGATCCGCGTGGCGCCGCCCGACTGGCGCAGCGTGCCGTAGACCTGGCTGAGACCGAGACCCGTGCCCTTGCCGACCTCCTTGGTCGTGAAGAACGGCTCGAAGGCGCGCTCGACCACCTCGGCGCTCATGCCCTTGCCGGAATCGGCGACCGACAGCTCGACGTAATCGCCATCCGGCACGTGAGGGTCGTCCCGCAAGCGGTGAGCCTTGGTCGCGATCACGAGATCGCCGCCGTCGAGCATGGCGTCGCGCGCGTTCAGGGCGAGGTTGAGCACGGCCATTTCGAGCTGGATCTGGTCGCCCTGGACGAAGACGCCGTCCGTGTTCAAATCCAGGTGGATGCGGATCGTCGGACCGATGCTTCGGCGGAGCACGTCGGCGAAACCCGACACCGCGCGCGTGATGTCGATCGACGTGATCTCGAGCTTCTGCGTGCGCGAGAACGCAAGGAGCTGTCCCGCCAGCCGCGCGCCGCGCTCGGCGGCCTTGAGGCCGGCTTGCGCCCAGCGGCCGACACGGCCGGGATCGTCGGGCCTGCGCCTGATCAGGTCGAGATTGCCCGTGATGCCCTGCAGCAGATTGTTGAAGTCGTGGGCAATCCCGCCGGTCAGGCGGCCGACCGCTTCCATTTTCTGCGCCTGCCGAAGCGCGTGATGCGCCTGCTCCAGCTCGCGCGTGCGCTCGATGATGCGCTGCTCCAGATTCTCGTTGAGCTCGCGCAAGCGCGCTTCGCTCTCGCGCAGCGCCGCCGAAGCGCGAACGCGCTCGGTCGTCTCTGAGACGATGCACAGCACCCCGCCGACACGGCCATCCGCCTCGGGGACCGCCGAATAGGAGATGTCGAAATAGACGGTTTCGCCGAAGCCGTGACGCTCGATGTAGAAGGGACGATCCCTGGCCGAAAAGGTCTTGCCGGTGTCGCGGACGCCTTGCAGCAGCGGCTCCAGATCGTCCCATAGTTCGGTCCAGTTCTCCCTTGCGGGACGGCCGATCGCGCGCGGGTGCTTGTCGCCGATGGTGGGCGCATAGGCGTCGTTGTAGAGTGCGACGAATGCCTCGCCCCAGAACAGAACGATCTGGGCTTCCGCCCGCAGCAAGAGGCCGACCGTCGTCTTCAGGCTGGAGGTCCAGTGCTCCGGATGGCCCAGCGGCGATCCCGACCAGTCATGATCCCGCATCAGGGGGCCCATGAAGCCGCCCCCCGTCAAGAACTCGGTCTTTTCTGACGCTGCCCCCATGCCAATCGACGCAAATTCGAGAGACTACCAGCCAACGCGGTATTCAATCGACAAAGCCCGATTTGGTTCCGGCGGGGTGGATAACCCGCGCCAGCCTGGACCGGCGCACGCCCCGGGGCTCGCCGGCGCGCCGGCTTGCAGGAAGTGCCTCGAAATAAATCCGGAAAACGGCTCAACTTGCCCATTGCCACAAGTTCCCGACGGACTTTATCGTTTGCCGATGCCGTACCAGGTCAAGTCGGGATCGATTACCTTCGTGGTCGCAACGGTGCGGCAGGCGCTGGCGATGTTCGACCAGATGCTGGAGGACGCCAGGGAAGCGCTGTCGATCTGCGACATGGACGGCAGGAAGATCGATCCGGACTTGCTGCGGTCCCAGACCGACGACGAGCAGGGCCGTCCGGGATAGCCCAGATCAGACTACTTCGCCGCACCGGCGTTTCAGCGCTTCTCCGGTGCGCGGGCTTTGCTATGCTGTGTAAGGGGAAAAGCCGACGGCTCAAGTCATCACAAGAACCCTCAAAGCCGCCGAAGTATCAGGGAGGACTGCATGACGATCTCGCGTCGGAATTTTGCGCGTCTCGCCGCAACGGGAAGCGCCGTTGCCGTTGCCTCGCCCGCGATCGCGCAAGGCGCCATCAAATGGCGGCTCGCATCGAGCTTCCCGAAGAGTCTCGACGGACTGTGGGGTGCAGGTCCGACGATCGCCAAATTCGTGAATGAAATGAGCGACGGCAAGTTCACCATCGAACCCTTTGCAGCGGGAGAGATCGTGCCCGGGCTGCAGGTGCTGGACGCCGTCTCGAACGGCACCGTCGAATGCGGTCACTCCTACGGCGGATATTACATCGGCAAGAACACGGCGCTGATCTTCGACGGCTCGCTTCCCTTCGGGATGACGCCGCGCATGCAAAATGCCTGGTATCTCTTCGGCGACGGCAAAAAGCTGATGGACGAGGTCTACAGCGACATGGGGGTGGTCAGCATTCCCTGCGGCAATACCGGCGGGCAGACCTTCGGCTGGTTCCGCAAGGAGATGAAGTCGCCGGCCGATTTCAACGGCATCAAGATGCGGGTTGCGGGTTTCGGCGGCAAGGTGCTGTCCAAGCTCGGCGTCGTGCCGCAGCAGATTGCGGCTGGCGACATCTATCCGGCGCTCGAGAAAGGCACGATCGACGCCGCCGAATGGGTCGGACCCTATGACGACGAGAAGCTCGGCTTCGTCAAGGTGGCCAAATACATGCACCTGCCGGGCGTGCTGGAGATGGAGGCCAACTCCAGCCTCTACGTCAACAAGGCGAAATGGGCGGAGCTGTCACCGGGTTACCAGGCGATGCTGCGGGCGGCTTCCGCCTACGCGCTGATGGAAATGCTTGCGAGTTACGACTCGCGCAATCCCGAGGCGCTCACTCGCCTCGTTGCGGCAGGCGCGCAGCTGGTCGTGCTCAGCCCCGACACCCTCAAGGCGCTGCGCAATGCGCTCGAGCAAGTGCTCGATGAAGAGGCTGCGAAGAGCGAGCAGTTCAAGCGGGTGTGCGACAACTGGCGGGTCTTCCGCACCAAGCAGCATCGCTGGTTCTCGCTTGCGGACGCCCGCACCGAGATGTCGGTGTATCCGCTGACTGCCGGGCAGAATCTCTAGGATCTCTTGAGCATGGTCCAGGAAGCTGGAGCGCGACGGCGGTTGATCCCGATCGTGTCGCGCTCCGGCCGTTCAGATCATGTAATGCCCGCCATTGACGTGTATCACCTGGCCCGAGATGAAGGCGCCGGCGTCACCGGCGAGCAGGACGCAGGCCGCGGCGAGTTCGTCGACGTTGCCGAACCTGCCCAGCGGAATTTCGGTCACGATCTTGTCGCGCGCCTGATGCACATATTGCGACCAGTCGCGCACGGTGTCGATCGCGCCCGGTGAAACCGTGTTGGCGGTGATACCGTCCGCGCCGAACTCGCGCGCGATCGCCTTGGCCAATCCATGCAGCCCGGCCTTGGCCGCGACGTTCGGCGCCCGATGCGTGACGTGTCCCCAAAAACCGTCGAAGCCGGAAATGACGATGATGCGGCCCCATTTGTTTCTCTGCATGAACGGAATGGCGCGGCGGCTCAGGTAGAACGCGGCCGACAGGTTTGTCCGGATAACATCGTCCCATTCCGCCGGCGTGGTTTCGAGGAACGCGCGATATCGCCTGATGCCGACATTCGATACCAGAATGTCGATGCCGCCGAATGCCTCGACGGTGCCGTCGATGAGCGCACCGGCGTCGTCGTCGCGCGAGACGTCGGCCTTGATCGCGATTGCCTCGCCGCCGCGGCTACGGATGCCGTCGACGACCGAGGCCATCGCCGCCACGTCCGAGTGGCCATTGACCACGACTTTTGCGCCGAGGGCCGCAAAGCTCTCGGCGATCGATCGCCCGATGTTGCGCCCTGAGCCGGTGACGACGGCAACCTTGCCATCGAGCCGAAAACTGTCCGTCGTTATCATGATTGAGGTCCCATCAGCTGTGGCCGTGTTGCGGGCCCCTGTCCACCCAGGGTCATAGCGGGAGGTCAGGGCTGTTCAAGGTCGCAACGCGGGGCGTGCGCCGCAGCAACTCCTTGAGAATTCGACCGCGGATGGCGGAATAATTGCAATATCGATGTTGCACAACTGCAGCACCACAACGAAATCGTTCGGTTCCCGCGCCGGCGGGCTTGCAGACCCCCGCGCGATCTTCCTGAATGCCTTTTTTTATTGCGGTACAGCGCGCGGTTCGCGCGTACGGGGCAGCAACAGTTTTGGGGGCAACATGCTGTTCGGAGGGGTGGCGCGGTTACGCGCGTATTTGCGGTTCAGGCACAGCTTGCGCGTAGCGGCCGGCCTGGCCGTCTTCGCGCTTACCTTCGGCGCCGCAGCGCCAGCCTGGTCGGCGTGCCTCACCGCGACCCTGGTGCTCGCCGCGCCACCCTACACCAACGCCAATTGCATCACGCCGCCGCCGGACAATAACGGCATCACGGCGACCGGTACGACGTACACCCTGAACAATTCGGGCGACATCACCGTCAAGAGCACGGTATCCAAGGCTATTCCGACGGCAGCAATCAACGCGACCTCGAGCGGCGACCTGACTGCGATCAACAGCGGAATGCTCTCCGGGACTGCCACCGGGACCGGCCAGGTCGTCGGCATGCAGATTTTTCAGAACATCGGGTCGCCGACCGGAACCGTCACGATCACGAACAATGGCGCGATGACGCTGGACGCGAGCGCAGCGACGTTGCCCGCGGCGGCGGCCGGCATCAGCGGCGACGCCAATCAAATCCTCACCATGACGAACAATTCCTCGATCAGCTTCGTCGGGAACACGAGCGGATTCCTGGTCGGAATTACCGGAGCCAGCGGGTCATTCACCTGCATTGGCGTCACCTGTAGCTCGGGAAGCTCCAACGCGGTGACCAATGTCACCAACAACGGCAGCATTGTCCTGAACGCACCCAACAGCGCCGCGATCTTCGTCAGCTCCAGCGGCGCCGGCTCCTCCGTGAATAACATCAGCAATGCCGGGACGATCTCGGTCAACGGCGCCGGCAGTTATGCGATCTCCGGGATCGCGCAGATAACGCCGCTGACCTGTCCGATCGCGGCTTGCACCTTCACTTTCGGCGCAGTGAATATCTCCAATCAGGGACAGATCATCGCCGGTCCCAATGCATTTCTGTTCTTTACCAGCGTCTTTCTGAACAATCCGATCAACCTGATCACCAACACCGGCGTCCTCGACGGCCAAATCCGCAATCCCGCAATCAGCGCGGCGACCTTCACCCAGAACGACCTGACGAACTCAGGGGTGTTGAAGATCTCCTACCCCGGCGCAGGGCTGGCCCAGATCGTCGACGGCAAATACACGCAGACGAGCAGCGGCACGCTCAGCCTGCGCGTCAATGCCGCCGGGCAGCATGATTTCCTGACCGCGCGATCCACCAGCCTGTCCGGCACGCTGCTGGCGAGCCTGCAGCCCGGCAATTACGCCAACACGACGTCTTATACGGGCGTGGTGCAATCGACGGCCGCGATCACCACCAAGTTCGACAATGTCACGACGACAAGCCCGTTCTTCATGGCGACCGCGACGTACAACACGAACACGGTCGACCTGACGGTGACGCGGCAGGCGTTCGGGCTGCTGCCGGGTTTGACCTTCAACGAGCGCGCGGTCGGCAATGCGCTGGAGGCCGGTTTCGCGGCGGGTGCGGCGAGCGGGCCGGGCGGCGGCATCTATACGGCCTTGTTCAACCTACCGAACCTGCAGCAGGCCGCTTACGCCTATGACCAGCTGTCGGGCGAGATCCACGCCAGCGCGCAGTCGGTGATCCTGCAGGACAGCCTCTATGCCCGCGAAGCCATCCTTGGCCGGTTGCGACAGCTAGGTGTCTTCGGTGGCGATGGCCCGTTCGCTTCGCTCGGCGGCGGACCCGCGCTCGCCTATGCTGGCTCCGGTAGCGATCCGGCGCTGGCCTATGCCGATGCGCGCCGGCCAGCATTTCCTGCGAAAGCGCCGCCGCTGCCGCCGCGCCCTGAATCCGACCTGACCTTCTGGGCGCAAGGCCTCGGCGCCTGGGGACGCATCAACGGCGACGGCAACGCGGCGGACGTGCGGCGTGATCTCGCCGGCATCTTCACCGGCGTCGACCGCCGTTTTGGCAACTGGCTCGCGGGCATCGCGGCCGGCTACACCAACTCCACCGTCAGGGTGGACGCGCGCGCAAGCGCCGCCATGATCGACACGGCGCATGTCGCGGCCTATGCAGGCGCGAATTATGGCGCCGTCAACTTGCGAACCGGCGCGGATTTCGCCTGGAACAACATCGCCACCAACCGGACAATCGCGTTTCCCGGCTTCGCCGACATGACAAACGCGCGCTATGGGGCCGGCGAGGCGCAGCTGTTCGGCGAGGTCGGCTATGGCCTGACATTCCGCTCCGTTGCCGCCGAACCCTTCGCCGGCCTGGCCTACGTCCACCTGCGCACCGACAGTTTTGCGGAGGCTGGCGGCATCGCGGCGCTCGCGGGCCGCAGCAACGAGGAGGACGTCGGCTACTCGACGCTCGGCTTCCGCGCCGCCACGACCTGGCAGCTGGCGAACGGCATGGCGCTGACGCCGCGCGCCTCGGTGGCGTGGCAGCATGCCTTCGGCGACGTGACGCCATCGGCCGCGCTCGCCTTCCAGAGCATCGGCACGCCGTTCACGGTCAACGGCGTTCCGATCGCGCGCGACGCCGCGCTGGTCTCGGCCGGTGCCGATCTGCGCGTGACGCGGCAAGTTACCGTCGGTATTGCGTATGTGGGTAACCTTGCCAGCAATGCCCAGGACAACTCGGTCAAGGGCATGTTCAGCTGGAAGTTCTGACGCGCCGAGCCGTCGAACTCCGTTTCGAGCTGCCGGTCTTTTTGCTAAGCTGTCGCGACAAAACGGCCCAAGAGCCGGTTCATGATCGGGAGGTAACCCATGTGCGTGACCAAAGCGCTTGCACGGTCGACGATGTTTGCCGGCTTGATTGCGTGGGCAGGTCTGACCTCGGCCACATCTTACGCGCAGCAGCCCGTGCAGATCGGCGCCACCGATATCGGCGGCACCGTGACCGGCGCGGCGGGCCCTGAAGCAGGGGTCTGGGTGATCGCCGAAACCACCGACCTGCCGACCAAATTCGCGCGCGTTGTCGTCACCGACGATTCCGGCCGCTATCTCGTGCCCGATCTGCCGGCGGCGAGCTACAGCGTCTGGGTCCGTGGCTACGGTCTGGTGGATTCGGCCAAGCTCACCGCAAAGCCGGGCCAGCTTGTCAATCACGTCGCGGTGCCGGCGCCGAGCGAAGCGGCGGCGGCGCAGTATTATCCGGCGATCTACTGGTACGCGATGATGAAGATTCCGCCGGTGAGCGATTTCGGCGGCAAGACCGACATTCCCGAAAAGCTCACGCAGAGCGACTGGCTGAAGCAGATGAAGAACATCGGCTGCATCGGTTGTCATCAGCTCGGCCAGCAAGCAACCCGCACGATTCCCGCAGCGTTCGGCAAGTTCGATTCCGGCGCGGATGCCTGGATGCGACGCATTCAATCGGGGCAGTCCGGCGAGCAGATGACCAACCAGCTGGCAGGCAATTTCGGCGGCGCACCCTTCAAATACCTCGGAGACTGGACCGACCGCGTCGCGAAGGGTGAGTTGCCGAAGGCCAAGCCACCTCGCCCCTCGGGCATCGAGCGCAATATCGTGATCACCTCATGGGAGTGGTCGACGCCCGACAAATACCTGCATGACCTGATTTCGTCGGACAAGCGCAATCCGATGGTCAATGCCTACGGCCCGCTTTACGGCTCGCCGGAATACTCGACCGACAACATGCCGATCCTGGATCCGAAGACGAACAAGGTGTCATTCTTCAAGATGCCGGTGGCGGATCCCGAAATGCCGGAATCGCTGGGTCCCGGACATGCCGCCAGCGTCAAGCCGCTGGAGCCATCGGCCTATTGGGGCGAGCAGAAACTCTGGGATACGCGAGCGAACAACCACAATTCCATGTTCGACGAGAAGGGCCGGCTCTGGCTCTCGGCGACTGTTCGCGGCCTGGATAACCCGGCGTTCTGCAAGCAGGGTTCCGACCATCCGTCGGCCAAGCTATTCCCGCTGGAAAAGTCGGCGCGCCAGGTGGCGATGCTCGATCCCAGGACGATGAAGTACAGCTTCATCAACACCTGCTTTGCCACCCATCACCTGCAGTTCGGCTACGACGCCAATGACACGCTGTGGCTCAGCGGCACCGGGCCGGTTGCCGGCTGGATCAACACCAAAATGTTCGACGAAACCGGCGATGCCGCGAAGTCGCAAGGCTGGTCGCCATTCGTGCTCGACACCAACGGCAACGGCAAGCGCGACGACTATGTCGAGCCCAACGCCCCGCTCGATCCAAACAAGGACAAGCGGATCGTCCCGGGTTCGGGACCCTACGCGGTGATGCCGTCGCCCGTGGACGGCTCGATCTGGTACACCGTCGGCATTTTCGGCGGCACGCCGGCCGTCTTGCGGTTTGACCCGGCCACGGGACTATCGGAAGTTTACAATGTCCCGGCGCCGGCGTTCGGAATCCGCGGCGGCGATATCGACGGCAACGGCGTGGTCTGGGCGTCGCTGTCGAGCGGTCAGCTCGGCAGCTTCGACCGCCGCAAGTGCAAGGGCCCGCTCAACGGGCCGAACGCCACGGGCAATCAATGCCCCGAGGGCTGGACCATGTATCAGTATCCCGGCCCCGGCTTCGAGGGCATCGGCGAGAATAGCGCCGAGTCGAGCTATTACACCTGGGTCGACCAGCACAACACATCGGGACTTGGCGAGAACGTTCCGGTGTCGACCGCCAATCTCGGCGACGGCTTCGTGGCGCTGAAGGACGGCAAGATGATCTCGATCCGGATTCCCTATCCGCTCTCCTTCTATGCCAAGGGCCTCGACGGGCGGATCGACGATCCGAACGCCGGCTGGAAAGGCCGCGGCTTGTGGAGCACCAACGGCGACCGCACGCCGTGGCTCAAGGAAGGCGGCAAGGGCGCGATGCCGCGCGCCGTGCACATCCAGTTCCGGCCCGATCCGCTGGCAAACTAGAGGTGCCGAGAAGGAGAGGGCGACTAGGACCCGACGGCGCTTTCCGGCGCTGCCTTGGGTGGCCGCAGTGTTGGCCAAAGTTCGGTGGCCTCCGGAGATCGCCGAAAGGCTGGGATATCCGGACTGAGGGTCGCTAGCGGCCGTCAAAGGCGATGATCGGGCGCGGTTCGCATGGTGTTAATGTAAACTTGCGAAGCGCCAGCGCGCGCATGCTCTCACATGCGTGCATCTCGCGCGCCGCGTCCGGGACCACCGCGCGCGACGCACTGAACGACCTTGTTATCGTAGTTGGCGGAGAGCGTGGTGTTGCGAACGTAGCAGGGATCGCTGGCGGAAGCAGGATTGACCACCCGGCAAGCGGGCCCCATCAATTCGGCCCGCACGGCAGCGCGGCATTGATTTTCAACGGAGTTGGCCGCAATCGGTCCGCTGAGAGCCAAGGTTGCAAGGGAAAACACCGCCGGCCCCAAAATAAACTTCGTCACCGTCGATTTCATGTGTCGCCTCCCTGATGTCTTGTTCAGATCGTTCGGCCGCCGTCGTTAAAAACGAAAGGTCCGCCTCGCAACATTTGTGCTGCGGGCTTGCGGACTTCACACGGATCTCACATCCGCGCGGAACGCGCCCGATGTCCGGGACCGCCGGACCTGATGCACTCAACGACCTTGTTGACGTAGTTCGTCATGCCCGCCGCGTAGTGGTAGTAGCAACGGTCGTCGTAATCGGGGTTTGCGATTCGGCACTGAGGCCCCATCAATTCGGCCCGCACGGCAGCACGGCACTGGTTTTCGACGGACTGGGCGGCGGTCGGTCCGCCGAGAGCCAGGGTCGCAAGCGAAAACAGCGCCGGCCCCAGCACGAACTTCGTCACTGTCGATGTCATGTTTCGCCTCCCTGATGTCGTGTCCGGATTGTTCGACCGGTGCCGTCAAACATAACGGAAATCCCGTCTCCGGTCATCATGCTAGGAAACGATTTCCAGCCGCGGCTTACTCGGAGGCAGGTCGAGCACGGAAGCAGACAACGACGGGCCGCGCACCGCCGCCGGTCAGCCGCTCGATCACCGAACGCACGGTGTCGCCGGCCTTGCCGCCCCTCAGCGCATCGAGCAGCTGGGCGAGATCGGTCGCCAAAAGGCGTTCGCGAATTCGGTGACGGTCCTGGAAGGGCGCAACGGCGTCGGAAAGCGCTTCTAGCGAGTTGCCGCGCAACCTCGGATACTGGCCTTCAGTCGAGGTGAAGGCGGGCGCTGCGTTCACGCCGCGCCGCGTCGATAGCGTTTGCTGACGATCCGCAGATGGTCGCGGAAATGCGGCCGCATCCGTTCGGTCCACGGTGTATTGGCGGCTGCTTTCCAGGCGTGCGAATTGGGTATCTCGGCGGACGCAAGCCAATAGAGCGCGAAAGAACGTTGGGGTGCCGCGCCGGTTCCGCGGTAGCGACGCGCGCACAACGTTCCCTCAATCCCGGCAAGCGCTGGAATGTGCTCGGTGTCGTACCAATCATTGAACTCGCGCTCATGCTCGGGAGCGACACTCATCGCGTTCAGCAGCAACGCGGGTGCGTCCTTTGGAGCAACGCCGCCGGCGTGCGCGATTTGCTCACCTTCAAAACGCATGAGCATCTTGATGCGAGCCGTCACGCGTCTCGACCAGACCGAAAGATTATCGCCGCCGCCTCCGTGGTTGCCGACCGCGTTATAGGCTTCGCTCTTCAGGACATCCACATTGTCGAGTTCGTAGGTGACCACCGAGACCTTTTGGTTTTCCGTGCCGATCCACCGCTCGCATCCCACGATGCCCGGCACCCGCAGTCGTTCGGGAATATGTTCGAGATCGTACCAGTCGTTGAACTCGTCCTCGGCCATGCCGGCGAAATCGATTGCGGGAAGCAGTATTCCGTTCGCCATGTGTTGGGCTCGTTCGGTTGCGACGCTCTACTTGGCCGCGGGCTGCGCGGCCGGCGCAGCCGCATCGGGCGCCGGTGCGGGGCGCGCGCCGCCGCCGGTCAGCCGCTCGATCACCGAGCGCACGGTGTCGCCGGCCTTGCCGCCCTTCAGCGCATCGAGCAGCGGCGCGACCGTGGTCGAACGGCGGATCAGGCTCTCGGCCTCGGGGAAGATCAGGGGATCGTCCCACGGCCCCGAGACCACGAAGGGCAGGTCGAAATTGCTGTCGCCCTTCTGCGCCGAGACGAGACTCGCGATGCCCTTCAAATCGTATTCGCGGTTCGGCACCGCGATCGTTCCGGTGAGGGTGACGCGCGAGGTGGCGCTTTCCAGCTTCACCTCTTCGGTGGTGGCGATGCCGTCGGCGAATTTCAGCGCCACCGTCAGATTGTCGTAGGGCGTGGAGCCGGAGCGGAAGCTGCCGGCGCCCGACAATGGCCGGCGCTCGAGCCGCCTCAAGAGCTGCTCGACATTGAAGCCCGAGATCGCGCCGTCATGACCGGTCAGCTTCGCGGTGCCGTCGAGCGATTGCACCAGGCCGAACGGGCTCGATCCCGTGGCCACCAGCGAGACGTTGAGATTGCCGCGGCCGGACAGGCGGTTGATGCCGAACAATTCGTTGGCGCAGGCCTGCAGGTCGACGTCGAGGAACTGGAACTGCGCCTTGACGTCGGCGACCGTGTCGGAGCGCGCGATGCCGAACGAGCCGCGCGCGATGCCGCCATAGACCTGGGCCTCGCCGACCGACAGCGCCAGCGCGCCGCCGCGCAAGTTGGCGCCGAACGCGGTACGCCCGAGCTTCGACGGCCCGACCGTGACGCGCGCCGCCGACAGGCGCATGTCGAGATCGGTCGCCGACAGCGCGTTGAGATCGAACAGCTGCCGGTTCCAGTCGCGGGCGCCGCTGGCAAGCCCGCGGAAGGTCGAGATGTAGGGCGTGAAGTCGAGTGCGTCGGCGGCGAGCGTCGCCTGCAGCGTCTGCCGCCCGTTGTTGGAATAGGTCATGACGCCCTCGGCGACGTTGCCGTCGAGTTCGACATTGACATTGGTGAGCGCGATCGAGCCGCCGACGACGTTGGCGCGCGCCTTCAGCGCGAAGCGGCCGAAGCCGCCGCCGCCCGGCGGCGTCTGTCCGGTCCATTGCAGCGCGCTGCGCAAGGAAGGGCTGTCGATGGTCAACGTGCCTTCCATCATCGCGCTGGTGCGGTTGGCAACCGTGCCGTCGAACGCGAGCTTCAGCGGCGCGCTTGCCAGCCGCGCCTTCAGCCCGGAGCGGTCGCCCGACAACGCCGCGACGAAGTCGGAAAAGCCGATCGCACCGTCGATGCGCTCGCCGCGCCAGTCGAACTGGCCGGTGGCGGCAAAGGAGCGCGAGATCGACGGCCAGGCCAGCGAGAGGTCGATGTCGTCGAGCTTTTCGCTGGTGTGGTTGGCGGCGTCCTCGTAAGTCAGCACGCCGTCCTGGATGCGGATCTCGGAGAACGACACCTGGTTGTCGGCGCCGGGCTTCATGGTCCGCACGATGGTCTGGATGAATGGCGTCCAGTTGCTGTCGCCGTCGCCGCTGCGCACCACGCGGATGGTCGGGCGCAACATCATGACGTCGGCGATCTCGAAGCGCTGCATCAACAGCGGCAATAGCCGCAGATTTGCGGTGAGCACGTCGACATGCAGCGCGGGATCGCTGGTCCCGCCGCCCTTCAACCCGACGTCATGGAAGGAGACATAGCTGCCGGGAAAGACGGAGACGTCGATCGCGCCGCCGACGGTGAGGTCGAGCCCGGTCACGGCGCGGATTTGCGCTTCCACCGCGTTGCGCAGCGCGTCGCGGTTGATCAGCCAGGAGATCGCGACCAGCCCGATCAACGTCACGCCGAGCAACGCCGCGATCGGCGTCCCCAGGCGCTTCATTCCTTGGGCCATCGTGACTGCCATGTCGGGTCGGCCGGTCGTCGTCGGATCGCGATTGAAGGAAAGTGGGGAGGGTGCGCCGGAACCCTTCGCCAGGTGCGCAACTTGATCGTTTTTCTTGTCGCTTTCAAGGCCGTGAAGACCGCCAAAACCTTCATGTCGCAGGGCAATTGGCCGGAGCGCGACGCAGGCCGCGCTCGCCTTTTGCCCGTTTCGGGCGCGACCAATTGAGCGGGATGGCGTCATTGACGCACTGCGAAGATTTTGCCTAATAATCCCGTCAAGGTCGGCCTTCGCGGCTGCTTTCTCCCATCAGGTCATATTTCATGAACAAGGTTTACCCCGACGCGAAATCGGCCCTCGACGGCCTTCTCAAGGACGGCATGATGATCATGTCCGGTGGCTTCGGCCTCTGCGGCATCGCCGAGACCTTGTCGGATGCAATCCGCGAGTCCGGCGTGAAGGGCCTCACCGTGGTTTCCAACAATGCCGGCGTCGACGGCATCGGGCTCTCGAGGCTGCTGGAGACGAGGCAGATCAAGAAGATGATCTCGTCCTATGTGGGCGAGAACAAGCTGTTCGCGCAACAATTTCTCGCCGGCGAGCTGGAGCTCGAATTCAATCCGCAGGGCACGCTGGCCGAACGCATCCGTGCCGGCGGCGCCGGCATCCCCGCCTTCTTCACCAAGACCGGCGTCGGCACGCTGATCGCGGAAGGCAAGGAAGTGCGCGAGTTCGACGGCCAGAAATATCTGATGGAGCGCGGACTGTTCGGCGACCTCGCCATCATCCATGCCTGGAAGGGCGACACCGCCGGCAACCTGATCTATCGCAAGACCGCGCGCAACTTCAACCCGATGATGGCGACTGCGGCGAAAGTCACCGTGGCCGAGGTCGAGCATCTCGTGCCCGCAGGCGAGCTCAATCCCGACCACATCCACACGCCCGGGATTTTCGTCAAGCGCATGATCGAAATCGGCACGGGCAAGAAACGCATCGAATTCCGCAACACTCGCCCGCGTCCGGCGGCAGCGTAGCGTGCGTGATCCGGAAAAGTGGGAACCGGTTTTCCGATAAGATCACGCACAAACCAATACTATTCAGGAGAGCCACATGGCCTGGACCCGCGAACAGATGGCCGCCCGCGCCGCCAAGGAGCTGCAGGACGGTTTCTACGTCAATCTCGGCATCGGCATTCCGACCCTGGTGTCGAACTACATCCCGCCCGGCATCGACGTGAATCTGCAGAGCGAGAACGGCATGCTCGGCATGGGACCGTTTCCCTATGAGGACGAGGTGGACGCCGACCTCATCAATGCCGGCAAGCAGACCGTCAGCGAATTGCCGACCACCAGCTATTTCTCCTCGGCCGATTCCTTTGGCATGGTGCGCGGCGGGCATATCGATCTGTCCATCCTCGGCGCGATGCAGGTGGCGCAGAACGGCGACCTCGCCAACTGGATGATCCCCGGCAAGATGGTCAAGGGCATGGGCGGCGCGATGGACCTCGTCGCCGGTGTCAAGCGCGTCGTCGTGGTGATGGAGCATTCCGCCAAGGATGGCCCGAAGCTGCTGAAGAAATGCAACCTGCCGCTGACCGGCGAGGGCGTGGTCGACATGGTCGTGACCGATCTCGCGGTGTTCACCATCGACAGGCACGGCAAGGACGGCATGGCGCTGATCGAGCTCGCCGACGGCGTCACGCTCGACGAGGTCAAGGCCAAGACCGAGGCGGAATTCCGCGTCGCGCTGAAGAACGCGTGAGGCGAGTAGGGAGTGGCGAATAGCGAATAGCGTACTACTCCCATTCGCTACTCGCCATTCGCCTTTCTAAAGCTGCTTCAGATATTCCAGCAGCGCCTTGCGTTCGTTCTCGTCCAACTCCCTGTCCGCGGGATATTTGTGCCCGGCATTGCTGTTGCCCGGTTTGGTGTCCGGGCCGCTCACGACGAGTGTCCCGTCCTTGAACGGCGACTCGTCCGTGACGTAGCCGACCTTTTCGGTATCGTATTTGCGGCTACCGACCATGAAGGACGGCGACCGCTTCTCCGGCGGCATCAGCAACTGGTCGAGATTCGGCACCGATCCGTTGTGCAAGTATGGCGCCGTCGCCCAGATGCCGTGCAACACCCGCGACTCGTAGGCCGCCGGATCGTCAGGTTTCGGTGGCTTGAACATGTTGGCCAGGCGATCCTTGATGTGGGCCTGCAGATCATTCCTCACCCCGGGACTGAGAAGACTGACCACCGAAGGCTTGGTCTGCTCGTTCTCGTAGAGATCCTCGAGATCGAGCCGGATCGCGCGCCATATTCCATTGAGGTCCGGGGGGAGCTTGAGGAAGTCCGCCAACAGCCCGCCGACCACCGTGGTGGCAAGAATGTTGACGGTGAGATCGGTCTTGGCCAGTCGCGAACCCGGTGGATTGAGCGACAGCGCGCCTTCCAGTACTCCGGAGTCCGATTTTCTCAATGAGTTCTGGAACATCTTCGCGTCGGTGCCGACCGGCGCGACCGGCGTGAACCAGGTGCCCTGCGGAAGCCGCCGTTCGCCGTGACAGCTCGCACAATATTGCGCGAACAGCACGCCGCCTTGATCGACCAGGTCCTGCTTGAGTTCGAATGGCCATGGCGGCGCCTTCAGCGTCGCTATCTTTTCCTCCAGCGCCTGCAAGCCGTCGAAATTGACTGAATTGTTGCGGAAATCGATCAGCGTGGGCCCTTCCGATGGGCTCTGCAATCTTTTCGGATTTATTTCGCCGAACACGCCGAACACTTCGCCGCTGTTGCGGCCGAGCGCGTTGATGTAGAGGCCGTTCGGAACGCCGCCGTTCCATTGCGTCTTGTCCTGCCGCGAGGCGTTCCACAGGAAAGGATAGCTGACGGGCGCGTCCGCGAGCTTGATGTTGTCGGGGATCTTGAGGTCCAGTCCCGTGACGCGATTGAAGATCATGCCGAAGGCATCGAGCCGCGCCGGCCCCCAGGGCGACGACGCGGGTAGGCTTTTGTCCATGAAGCTGCCGAACTCGTCGACCCAGCTGCCGAACTTTTTCTTGAGATCGTTGGCGGCCGACGTCGAGAAACCGCGGCCCAGAACAGCACGCGCGAATTTGTCGAACCGGCCGGCGTCGTTCAGTGTCGCGCGCGCCGCCGCCGTCAGCTCGGTCAGGAACAACTGGAAATTGGCGGTTGTCGGTGCGCCATCGATGCGAAGCTGTTGGGTCACGCCATTCTTGCTGTACTCGATCTGCGCGGTGTGGCAGGCGGCACAAGTCATGCCGAGGAAGCCGCTGTCGCCGTCGAGCACGAAGCCGATCGGCAGTCCGTTGGTGGCTTTCTCGTTGACGATGTAGCCGTAACGCTGCAACTGGTCGCCGCCAAACGGCTCGTCGACGTCGAGGCGCCGCAACGCCTTGTACCAGTCGTACCGCATCATGTGCGATCCCTGGGTCTGGGTATAGAACGCCTGGCGTTCTTCGTCGGTCCAGCCTTGCTTGGCGTATTGCAGCGTTGGCGTTTGTGCCGACGCGGAACCGGCAATTCCGGCGATGAGGGACGACGACAACAACAAAACTCTGAATGATGTCTTCATGAAATGACCTCGCCTCGTGAAATGAGAAAAGGAGGGCGCCTGCACCCTCGGCGAACGCCAAGACACTACCAAACCGGCCATCGTTTGGAACTACTAAAAGTTGTGATGCGGCAAAAAGGGCGCGGTCTTGCCGGCCGCGCTCCCGGGCATTGGAAATGTATTCCGGCGCCTCGCGCGCCGGCCCGTACCATCACGCCTTCGCGGCGACGTCCTCCAGGCCGCGGTTGCGCGGCTCGACGCCCCAGGCCCACACCACCAGGATCTGGATAACCACGACGCCGATCATCAACCAGAGAACGCCCGGCAAGCCGGATGAGGCGATCAGCGCGCCGACGATAAAGGGCGAGACCACGGTCGCGCCGCGTCCGAACATGTTGCAGATGCCGTTGGCGCGCAGCCTGATCTCGGTCGGGAACAGTTCCGGTGGATAGACGCCGTACAGGAGCGCGGTCTGCACATAGATGGAAACGATCAGCACGAAGCCGACGGTCAGGACGATCTCCGGATCGGAGCCTGCGTTGAAGCGGGCATAGATGTAGCCGGCGATGACCGTCACGACCGATGCGCCGATGATGCTGGCGCGCCGTCCGATGGCATCCGACGTCCAGGCGCCGACCGCGCAGCCGACCAGCGATGCCGCCGATAGCACCACCGTATAGGCCAGCGAGTTGGCGATGGTCAGCCCCTGGCGCAGGAAGAACTGCGGCAAAAACAGCACGAAGCCGAAGATCAGCGTGTTGATCGAGATCAGCACCCAGCTGCCGACGATCATTCGCTGCAGCAGCGGTGGCTTCGCAAGGTCGGTCACGACGGCCAGCGGCACCGGCGCGGGCACCACGACCGGCGGCAGCGGCTTGCCGCCGGCGGCCTCGGTTTCGATGGTCTGCATCAGCGCTTCCGCCTCGTCGGTGCGGCCCTGCGCTTCGAGCCAGCGCGGCGATTCCGGCAAATTCTTGCGCAGGTACCAGACGATGAGCGAGCCGATGCCGGCGATCACGAACATCGGCCGCCAGCCGAAGTTCGGGATGATGAGATAGCCGAGCAGGGAGGTCGCCGGGAAACCGGCCACCACGATGAACGCCATCATCGACAGCCAGCGGCCGCGCGTCTTCGGCGGAACGAATTCGGTCATGGTGGAATAGCCGACCACGATCTCGGCGCCCAATCCGAGCCCCTGCACGAAGCGGCAGGCGATCAACTGGGTCATGTCCTGCGCGAAGGCGGCGGCCAGTGAGGCCAGCCCGAAGATCAGGAGATTGATCTGGTAGGTGAAGCGCCGCCCGAACCGGTCGCCGACGAAGCCCGTGATCAGCGATCCGATCGTCATGCCGACGAAGGTCAGCGAGATGAATTGCAGGTTCTGCGGCAGCGTCGAGAACTTGGTTTGAATTGCCGAGGCCAGCACGCCGCCGGCGACGTAAAGGTCGTAGCCGTCGAAAAACATTCCGGCGCCGACAAGGCCGAATATCCGGTAGTGAAACGACGAGATCGGCAGGCGGTCGAGACGCGCGCCGGCGTTGACTGCGGTGACCATGGTAACCCCCCTTGAGCGATGCCGGCTTTGCCGGTCGTTATAACCGCCCGCACGTCGCGTTATTCCAGAGAGGCTGTCAATCGCGAGGTATCCCGTCAAGGCCACGGTTTTGAAATGCGCGGCCTTTGATCTATCAATTCGGCTGAGCACGGGCGTCCCGAAGGAGCGGGTATGGATCGATTATTTGCCAACGGAACCGTCAATGCTGATGACACGGGCAGGGGCACGCCGCTGGTCCTGTTGCACTCGCTGTTGTCGGATCGCGCGAGCTTCGATGCAATCGCGCCGGAGCTCGCGAAATCATTCCGCGTGATCGTGCCGGAACTGCCGGGCTTCGGCCGCTCGCGGGCGGTCGGCGGCGGACTCGCCGGTATTGCCGATCGCATGGCGGAGGCGGTGCGCGAGGCGGGCGACGGCGCAATCGTGCTCGGCAATGGCTATGGCGGCTTCGTCGCGCTGCAGATGGCGACCCGGCATGGCGGCATCGCCTCGCGCTTCATCTTTGCCGACTGCGGCGCCACATTCTCGGAAGCCGGCCGCGACGCCTTCCGGAACATGGCCGCCGCTTCAAAGGCGAAGGGCCTTGCCGTCATCACCGATGTCGCGATGCGCCGGCTGTTCGCGCCGGAATTCCAGGCCGCGCACCCGGAGATGATGGCCGATCGCCGCGCGGCATTTCTCAGGACCGATGGAGACGTCTTCCGCGCGGCATGCGCGCAGCTTGCCGATCTCGATCTGCGCGGCGAGCTTCACAAGGTGAAAGTGCCTGCGCTGGTGCTGGTCGGCGAGCAGGACGAGGCGACGCCGCCGCCGATGTCGCATGAACTCGCCGCTGGTCTGCCCGACGCGCGGCTGAAGATCATTTCCGGCTGCGCCCACGTGCCGCAACTGCAGGCGCCGCGCGTCTTTCTCGATGCGATTGGTGAGTTCGTTCAGGTGGCCCAAACGTCAACCTGATAGAGACGCGTTTCGAACTGAGTGACCTGATTTTGCAGCACGATCGGCGGTGAGCGGATGAAAAGTCGATCTCCTCAGGAGCACTACGGCACTTTTTCATAAGTCACTTGGCCTGCATCTCCCGGTTGACCGGGTTGACCGGCGCCGCCCACATGGGCATTCGAACTGCTAGGCGAAGCGCTGCCCGCTGGTCCTCCGTTGCCGCCTTTTCCTCCATTTCTGCCGTCGGTCGCCTGCGCAAGGGCTTTGCCGTAGCGAATGATTACTTGACCTCCGTTTCCTCCAGCGCCGCCGCCGCCACCGGCGCCGCTGGCGGTGGTGCCAAGCCTGGTCGAGCGGGTAGAGTTTCCGCCCCTTCCGCCGTCGCCCCCGTCGGCGCCAGACAGATCAATGTAACCGTCCGAAGCTACAAAGTTGCCCAGCACGCAGAGGTAAAGAAATCCTCCGTGCAGTCCGCGCGCACCTCCGCCTCCACCTCCTCCCGTCGTGCCATCGCCACCATTTCCGTCTCCTCCGGGCTGACCGTTGCCGGACTTGACGTTCATGTTGGTGGACACGGATCCGCCTGACCCGCCGGCTCCTTTGCTCCAACGATCGGACGGGAATGGAAACGCAGTAGTTCCGCCATTTCCACCGCTGCCAACACTGCCATCGACACCTCGACCAAATGGGGCCGCACCGCCGCCGCCGTTTCCGGCGCCGGCCGCCCCTCCTACGCCGCCAGGAGCCTGAGGTGTGGCATAGGCTCCTCCGCCGGCTCCTCCATTTTTCTGAACGAAGGAAACGGAGCGCTGCAGGCCATCAGGCGCATTCAATGAATACGTCTGGGAAGCATGAATCGGAGAGCCTCTTACCCAAATCGTACCCTTGAGAATAAAATCATGAAAACACCCCACCACGGCCCACGGGGTTGAAGAGAAAAAATCCGTGCCGATAATGAAATCGGCTCCGCTCTCGATCGTCACGCTCTTGAAGGAAGGTATGTCATTTGGTGCTAAAACGTATTTATCTCCGGTTCGCACCACCAGATCTATCCCACCGCCATGTGGCCAGCTCATGCTGATCTCCCTCACCGCTTATGGTGCAAACTGAACATAGAAATCCAAAAAACGCCGTTGGCCTTTCTGCAATGGACCGATACGAACCCATGCGCCGGCATTGATCGTGTTTTCATCCAGCCAGCTGTTGGATTCGACATCGCGAATGACAAGGTCGGGCGGGGGCGGGTCAATCGATCCAAGCGCATCAACGCTCAAGAGCAAGTAGGATCGAAGGTCGCCCGGATAAAATTCTCTGCTTTCCCGCACGACGTTGATGACGGAACGGAACTCATATCGGACGCCGTTCAACAGTCGCTCGTCTTCGACCGACCAGGGATCAGGGCGACTCAAATCATGACTGTGCCGCTCGGAGTAAATTACGTCTTCGGTCGGAGGAGAATCGTCGAGCAATGTTGTCACTTTGATACACAAGCTGATCGTCCGCGTATCATGGCGGCTCGTATCTGGTTTCAAGGCGGGTGTCATGGGAAACCGTTTGGTTATCGAAAGTGGTCTACATTGCGGGAGCTCTCAACCATTTGCAAGCTAAAGGCGTGAAAATCCCTTGGAGGCGCTAACCGGCCTGCAGGAAATATCGCGCCTCAGCAATTGCGGCAGCGAGTGGTGCAGATCGGCAAAAACCAGGCAACGCATCTGCTGAAAAATCTGTTAGGTCATAAATATCGCCCGGGACCGCGCCAGGAACCACATCAAGAAAAATGTTGCAGGAAACATCGTACGCGCGACCGATGCGCGCAGAGCAGTGTCTATCGAGCACAGTCCCTCATGATGAGGAGGCGCCTTTGCGTCGTCTCGAACCATGAGGCGCCGCTCTTGGCCTCATTACGCGGCTTGCTCTAAGCCCTTACCACCGCCTGCGGAAACACCACCTCGATCAGCGTGCCGGAGCGGCCGCCGGTGCGGATGGCGAATTTGGCGCGGTTGGCCTCGACCAGCGCCTTGGTCAGCGACAAGTTGACCGGCGAAGAGTCGGTCGCGTTGTCCGACGGCGGCGGAGTGCGGAACGGCTCCATGGCGGCCGCCACTTCGGTGTCGTTGAGGCCGTGGCCCGTGTCGCGCACGCGCAACACCACCTCGCCGAAATCGGAGAGTGCGGTCGAGACGATCACCTGTCCGGCCGGATTGGCGAGCTGGATGGAGTTGCCGATCAGGTTCAGCGTGATCTGGCGCAGCGCGCGCGCATCGGCCACGACCGGCGGCAGCGCCTGCGCCAGCGAGGTGCGAATGATCTTGCGCTCGCGGTTGGCCTGCGGCTGCATCGTGGCGACGCAGCTTTCAACCAGTTCGTTGAGATTCTGGTTGGCGAAGGCGAGATCGAGCTTGCCGGTCTCGATTCGCGTCAGCTCGGCGAGATCGTTGAGGATCGCGAGCACGCGTTCGCCGGAGCTGCGGATATCCTTCATGTATTCGACATAGCGCTCGTTGCCGAGCGTGCCGAAGCGCTCGCCGATCATGACCTCGGCAAAGCCGATGATCGCGTTCAGCGGCACGCGCACCTCGTGACTGATCCGCGCCAGCATGTCGACTTTCGCGCCCGCTTCGCGGTCGGCGAGCCGCTGCGCCTGCTGAAGTTCGGTTTCGCCCTTCTTCACCTGCGAGAGATCGCGGAACACGGCGAAGAAATTCGGCCCGCCCGGGCGGGTGCGTCCCATCGTCGCCGACAGCGGAATGATGCCGCCATGGCTGACGCGGCCGAGCACGTCGCGGCCCTGATCGAGCAGGCTCGCGACGCCGGCGCTCTTGACGCTCTCGAGATATTCGAGAATGGCGCGCCGGCTTTCCGGCGCGAACAGGTCGGCGAGATTGTGCCGGACGAATTCGTTGCCGTCATAGCCGAACAGCGCTTCGGCGCTGCGGTTGCAGGCGTGGATGTTGCCTTCGGCATCGAACATCACGATGCCTTCGGCCGTGGTGTCGAGGATGGCGGCAAGATCCTCGGCCATGACATGGCCCGCCGCGGGCTCGATGACGATCGCCGGCGGCTCGGCAGCGACGGGCTTCGCTTCTTCAGCGGGTGGTACTTCCGGGGTGAACATCAAGGCGAGGGCGGACTCGCCGTCCCATGAAATCGTGAACAGCCGTGCGGCGCTCGGCGGTCCCGCGGCATCGTGGCTTGAGGAAATCGTCACCGGCGTGCCGGCTTCCGAGGTGCTGGTGGCCGAGGGGACGCCGGCTTCGACATAGAGCGCATCGAGGCCGCCGGCCTGCTCCAGCGCATGCAGGCTGTCGTAGCCGATGCGCGTGAGAAAGGCGGGGTTGGCATAAAGCAACCGGTCGAGCCGGTAGATCAGCACGCCGGTCGGCAGCAGATCGAGCAGCGTGCGGTCGCGCTGCAGCTCGCCGCGCGCCGGTGGCTCGGGTTCTTCCAGCCATTCCGGGCTCGGGGGCGTTTCGCGCGGCGGCTCGGCCGCCGGCGTGGCCGATTCAACGGGTTGATCTTTCACATCGCTCACGAGCGCCTCGCCCGCATGGCCATTCTCGAGCCGCGCCGACAATTGCCGGGCGAGCTCGTCGAAGGCCTTGTTCTCGACCGGCGTGAGCACGGGCGGTCGCGCCTCGCCGAGCGGGCGAAACGGAAGAACATTTTGGAGCACGTTTTGGGGCACGACGTTTTGGGGCGTTTCCACGGGCGTATCCAGATCGGTTGGTGTTGAAATTTCATCTTGGGTCGACGCTGGTGCCGTGGAGAGCGGCATCACAGCTTGTTCCGCGGGCGGATGTGCGGCGACAGCGTGCAGCGATTGGGCAGGAAGGTTGTCAACGGGAAGGGACGAGGAGTTGTCGGCCGTCGGCTCGGCGCGGCGCAGCTCGGCGAGATGCGCAAGGCTGTCGAGATCGCGGCATATGCCGAAACCGCGATAGCCGGCGAAATTGCCTTGGTCGTCGAAGACAGGCAGTCCGGACAGCTCAACCGGCAGGCGGCCGCCGTCGTCGACCGGCCAGTAGACGGTGATGCCGCTCAAGCTGTCGCGTGCCGCGATCGCTTCCGCGATGCGGCCGGCGGGATCGAGTCCGAAGGTTTCGGCAATCTCGCGCCATGGCCGGCCGAAGCCGGTGGCCGTGCGTGCGCCGATCAGGCGGGTGAATTCATCGGAGCCGAGGAAGAAGCGGTTCTCTTGATCCATCTGCCAGGTGAAGCGCAGCGGATGGCGCTGCGTGGCCGGGGCGCTCTCCGGCGCTTCCGGCGCAGTCTCCGGCTCATCGGCGATGGCCTCGACAAAGGGCGATGGCTCGTGCGGCGCCTCGGCTGGAGCGGTTTCGACCGGTGCTTCGTCGAGAGGCTCGGAAAATACGTCGACCAGTTCAATTGCTGCCGGCGCGGCATGCGGCGTGATCACTGCGACGATCCCGGCATCGTTGCCGCTGCCGACACGATGCAGCACCATCTGCCCGCCGTCGATCGCAAGTTCCGCGCGTCCCTTGTCGAGCGCCTCGCTGCGTGCGGTTTCGGAAAGATCATGAAGACCGGGCAGCGCGCGGGCGGCATCGCTTGCGCCCGCAAGCACGCCATCGCTCGCAAAAGCAGCGACCGGCCGCGCGACATCTTCGACCAGAAGCTTCAACCGTTCCAGCAGAGACAAGGTGCGGCCGGTCGGCTCGGTGGCCGCGATCAGGATCGCGTGATCGCCGTCGGGAAAAACCAGCCGCATGCAGGAGCAGGTTACGAGCTGGCCGAGTTGCGCGCCGAAGCCGCGCAGCCGCTCCATGCGCAGCACGCCGTTCTGCGGCAAACGCGATGCGAGTTGCGCGACCTGGCGGCGGTGTGCGTCGGCGGGACTGAATGTCCGTTTGGCGAGATCGACGGCGTTGGCCGCGCCGAGCAGCTTTGCCGCGACCGGATTGGCCCAAAACACCTGCGCGCCGTCGGTCGACCACAGCCACGCCGGCGACGCACTGGTCGCATGCGGTGCGAGCCTGAGATCGCCGAGGAAACGCAACTGGAAATCGGTGACGTCCATTCCGTCGCTGAGCCCGCAAGTTTTGTTACCGTCGATGTCGCCGTCGCGAGGACTCTGCTGACGGAACAACGACAGGTTTTTAACAGAGGCCTAGTATCGCCCGCAGCTTATGACAGGTCCACCGGCGGGGCAGGATTGCTGCCGCATAAGCAAGGATAACCTTAATTGGGTGCGCTTTGTTTCAGGCATCGCCGAACCGCAATGCGGCTCTCGCGTTGGTGTGTTGCATTTCACGACAAAGAGTCCATTAGCGGGACTAGTGCCGCCGATTTGAAGTCCCTGAACAGGACGAGAGAGTTCGAACCAGGGACTTCAAATCGAAAGCGGCACTAGAAATCTTAAGTTTGCTAGTGCCCTTAACTTTCCGAAGTTCGCGAAAACGATGTTGCCCTAACGGTGGCGAACTTTGGAAAGTAGGCACTAGGCGTTGCGTCATAGCGGTGCAGTGTTTGAGATGTAATGTCGTGAACGAGGGCTGCGGGAAAAACAGGAGCAGCAAGATGAGCGAAAACGTCCGTTTCGAGATTCCCAAAGAGATGCGTTCGATGGCCGAAGCCAGCTTCGAGCAGGCGCGCAAGACCTTCGAGAAATTCCTCGACAGTACGAAGGAGACCGCGGGCTCGCTCGCAGAGCGCAACGAGACGATGCGTGCCGGCGCCAAGGACATCAGCGCCAAGGCGATCGCCTATGCCGAGACAAACGTGCAGGCCTCGCTCGACTATGCCGAGAAGCTTTTGCACGCCAAGGATCTTCCCGAGATGATGCGGCTGCATGCGGAGTATGTGCAGGCGCAGATGCGCGCGCTCGCCGAACAGGCCAGCGAAATGGGACAGACGGTCGGGCGCACGGCGATGGAGGCCACAAGGTCAAAGCATTAGCCCGAGCCTGGCTTCGAGAGCCGGCGAAACCGGCGGTTTCCTTGCGGAACCGCCGAACGGTGGCATCTGGTATAATGCACTGCAGCATTAAATCGTTGCAATGCACAAAATTGACACTATATCGGTGTATGGAATTGCAGCCCCGATAACGGGCAACCCCACCGTGAATGAACCCGACGCTCCCTGGCACGCGGCCGTCAGGCGGGCACACCATTTTTCGTAACTCCGCAAAGGACCACACCGAATGACCCAAGCCGATCCGTTCTCTGCCTCCATCATCCCGTTCGAAGTGCCCGAGCAGATGCGCGCTTTCGCCGAGCGCGGCGTCTCCCAGGCCCGCGACAACTACGCCAAGTTCAAGGACGCCGCCGAGACCCACAACGGCACCATCGAGGCCGTGTTCAGCTCGGCCAGCAAGGGCGCCAGCGCCTATTCCGCCAAGCTGATGGAGTTCATGAAGGCCAACACCACGGCGAATCTCGATTTCGCCCAGGAGCTGTTCGGCGCGAAGTCGCCGGCGGAAGCCCTGGAGCTGTGGACCGGCCATACCCGCAAGCAGTTCGAAGCCGTCGGCGCCCAGGCCAAGGAACTGGTCGAGCTGGTGCAGAAGGTGGCGAGCGAGACCGCCGAGCCGATCAAGGCCAGCGCTTCGAAGTACATCAAGCCGGCTGCCTGATCGCTTCGTTTTTTACGTGTGACTCAAGCCCGGGCGAGGAGCCCGGGCTTTTGTTTTTCTGCATGCATGGGCCGAGGATTGCGGCTTTCCCGGCCTTGCCAAAGGCCGGCCTTGCACCTAGTTTCCGGCCCGTTCGGCGCCGCTTTTTTCGGGGCTGCCGCCAAGGGATGCAGTTGTAGCTCAGTTGGTTAGAGCGCCTGTCTGTGGAACAGGAGGTCGGTGGTTCGAGCCCACCCAACTGTACCAGTCTTCGCAAATTTCCTGTTTTCCCGCGCGCAATCTGACGCAGCATTTGCAGCCGCCTCGGCTTGCCAATCCCTCCCCCTTCACCCACAATTGTCGCGGGCAAATCGCTTGGGGGGAATCATGCGGAACATCGGCACTCTTGCGTTGGGCGCAGCGCTGGCAGCGCTCATCGTCGCCGCACTCCCGAGCGCGAGCCATGCCTACACCCCCGAAGAGCAGGCGGCTTGCCAACCCGATGCGTTCCGCCTGTGCGGCTCCGAGATTCCCAATATCGACCGCGTCAAGGCCTGCATGCTCGCCAGGCGCGCGCAACTCTCGCCGGAGTGCAAGCGGTTCTTCCGTCCCGATACCCCCGAGCCGGTCGAGGTGACGGCGCCGGCGGGCAGGCCCGTCAACATCAGGCCGAGGGCCGCGAAGCCGACGTCGACCAAACACGCCAAGCCGGTCGCGGCGAAGCAGACATCCACCAAACCGCCATCGGCGAAGAAGCCGGTGACCCCGAAGGCCAAGAAGCCGGCCAAGCCCGCCGCGACCTGATCGCTGCATAGCTTGCGCTGCGGACTCGCGGACTCCTTTTGTTCGCCGCCAGCAGGCTGTTCAGGACTCGGCCACGTTGCACGCGCAGCGTTTGGTGCTCCGAACGTGTGACTCCAAAGCCAGCCGCCTCGCGCTTTCGTCGATTGTGTCACAATTGCTTCCAGATTTTCCTTTCGCGAATCAGCGCGCTGATTCATTTTTCTGACCCTGGGGTCAATCTGGAGGCAGAGGTATGAACGTTATTGTTTTCGCGTCGCGCAAGGGAGGCTCGGGAAAAAGTACCCTCGCAGCTCACCTCGCGGCGCAGATCAAGTCCACAAAGCCTTGCCTGCTGATCGACGCCGATCCGCAGGGCTCGCTCACCTTGTGGCACAAGCTCCGCGGCACCAACGAGCCGGCGATCAAGACCGCGGTCAATTCGGTGGGCGGCATCCTGGCGAGCGCCGAGCGCGACGGCATCGAGTGGGTGCTGATCGACACGCCGCCGAATTTGTCGGCGGTGGTCGGCGACGCCATCAAGAACGCCACCATGGTGGTGATCCCGGCGCGGCCCGGCGTGTTCGACGTCAACGCCGTGCAGGAAACCATCTCGATGTGCCGTTCGGCGCGCAAGCCTTATGCGGTGGTGCTGAACGGGGCACCAGCGCGCAGGGACGATGCCGAAAGTCCGATCGTCACCATCGCGCGCGAGGCGCTGGCGAAATTCCGCGCCCCGGTGTGGGGCGGCCAGATCACCAACCGCGCCGATTTGTTGATGGCGCTGGGCCAGGGCGAGGGCGCGCGGGAATATTATGCGGAAGGCCGCGCCGCCGCCGAAATCGGAAGGCTGTGGGCGGCGGTCGAGCGCTCGGTCAAGGCGATCCGCGGCAACGCGTCGTCGTCAGGCGCGATGCACAAGCAGGCGGCGTAACTCACGACGCCTCCAGCTCGCGACGAAAAACGCGCGGTGTCCCGCGCGTTTTGCCACGTCGCTTGCGCACCTCGCAATGACGATGCTTTACGCCACCATCAGCATGTAGAACACGATCACCGGCGACAGGCTGACGATCACCGACCAGATGCCCAGCGCCCAGAGAATGTCCGCCGTCGTAAACCCCCGCTCCTCGATCGACGGCGCCGGCAATGGCGCAATCGTCTGAGCCGATGCCGCAAGCGGCACCAGATTGTCCTGAGTATCCACAAACGCCCCCGCGTTTCTTGTTGTTGTTGGAGCGAGACTACGCCAAAGGCCTTAAAAAGCCGGTCGCGATCTCGCTCGAATTTCACCACAGCTGCTACCGCGGATTAACCACGGCAGCGTCTCTGGGTCAGCTTGCAAGAAAATGGATGGTCGCGACCGGCACGAATCCGAGCATCGTTGCCCAGAAGCCGAACGACGACACCATCAGGATGTCCTGCACGCTCTCGCGCACCTTCGCTCTTGTCTGAGTAGCCATTGTTTCCCCCGCCCAATGTGTTGTTGGTGGGGATTCAATACGCTTCAAGTTTTAAACTAGGGCGCGGGGAAACCGGCGAATGCGCGCGAGCGCCGTTACCCCGCATTAACCACCCGCAATTCGTGTCTCGTTCGCATCGCGACCTCACGGTCGAGCTGGCTGGCCAACTCGGCTCCGACCTCCACCATCGGCAAACGGACCTCGGCCGAGGAGATCAAGCCGGTGCGCGCGAGCCAATGCTTGGCCGGCGCCGGACTGGGCTCCGCGAACAACAGTCGAGTCAGGTCGGCGACGCTCAGCCAGGCCGCGAGCGCGGCCTCGCGGTTGCCGGCCTTCATGTGAGCGAACACCGCGGCAAAGATTTCGGTCTCGACATGGGCGGACAGCAGGATTGCGCCGTCGGCGCCGTCATCGAGCGCGTCGAAATACTCGGCGTCCTCGCCGGTGAGGACGCGGAAGCCGGCGGGCTTCGCGCGCAAGAATTCGCGCGACTGCGCGCGATCGGCGCCGCAATCCTTCATGCCAGCGATGTTGGGATGTTCGGCCAAAGCGAGCAGCGTGTCGTTGCCGAGACCCACGGAGGCGCGATAGGGAATGTTATAGAGCAGGATCGGCCATGAGGTGTGATCGGCGAGTGCGGTGAAATGCGCGAGCAAGCCGCGCTGCGACGGCCGCACATAATACGGGCTCGAGATCAGGTAGCCGTCGATCGGCCACGCAGCGGTCTCGTCGAGCACGTCCTGCATCTTGCGGGTCGAAGCGCCGGCCATGCCGAGGCAGATCGGCAGGAAGCGGCGCCGTGCGTCGAGCTCCTCGCGCACCACATTGACGAGTTGTTCGAGCTCGGACATGGACAGCGCGAGGCCTTCGCCCGAGGTCGCCGCGAGGATCAAGCCGTCGATGGGTCCCTCGGCATAATGCGCCGCCAGTCGCCGCAGCGACGTCTCGTCAAGCTCGCCATCGCGGAACGGCGTCACCAGCGGCAGCCAAAGGCCGTGCAGATCATTTCTCAGTTCGTTCATGGTCCATCTCTTTCGGTGAAGCGCCGGGAGATGGAGGCAACAAAAAACCCCGCTCACTCACGGCGGGGTTTCGGGGTCGGCTATCTGCGTTCAGATCTCTATCGCGCGCGCCGAACCGGACTCCCCCGACGGGGAGCTTTTTTCGACAGGGCTGCGCACGAAATCGTGATCATCTGGAGATGATGGGCGGCCACGAAGAGTTTGTCAACGGGAATAGCGGCTGCGCGGTGAGCAACGAAGAAAAGCTCACCGGCAAACCGGCGCCGTTACATGATCGTCATCCTGCCAACTGCTGACCGCGAACGCAGAAAAAAAGCCGGGCTCGTAAGAGCCCGGCTTAGGTATGGCCACGTGAGGCCGACACAATCACCTTCCAAGAGGGATTACTGAACTCCCGCGTCACTGGAGGAGGGGGACAAATGCGCAACGCGAATGCTCAGCGTGTTCACATTATTGTCCGCCGCTGCGCCATGCAGCAACCGTCCGGGAAGCATGTCAGTCATGCGCTATCCGGGACGGCCAATCAGGACGGCCAGCGCTGCGCCTTGCTCACCACGAAGTCGCGGAACACCTGCACCCGCGCCACGGTTTTGAGCTCTTCGGGATAAACGAAGTAGGTGTCGACCTGGATCGAGTCGGACTCGCCGAACAGCTGCACCAGGCCACTCTTCTCTTCCACCAGATAGTCGGGAAGCGCGGCGATGCCGAGGCCCTGCTGACAGGCGCGGACCAGTCCGAGGATGTTGTTGACCTTGAAATAGGCTTCGCGCGGACCGGAGCCGTTGCGCCCCGCCTCGATCAGCCAGTTGCGGTTGGCGAGATGCGCCGGCACCTGGGAATCGCCGAGCAAGATGATGCGATGCGCATCGAGTTCGTCGATCGTGCGCGGCGTGCCGGAACGCTTGATGTATTCCGGCGAGCAATAGGCGTGGAAGCCGATCGAGAACAGCTTGCGCTGGATCAGGTCGGGCTGGGTCGGCTTGCGGGCGCGGATCGCCACGTCGGCCTCGCGCATCGACAGATCGAGATCCTCGTCGGTGACGATCAGAGCGATCCGGATGTCCGGATAGAGCGAGGTGAACTCGCCGAGCCGCGGGATCAGCCAGTTGATGCCGAGCGCGGGCGGCGTGGTGATCTTGAGATCGCCGCTCGGCCGCTCGCGGCTGTCGGTGAGCTTGGCGCGCGCCGCCTGCAGCTGCATGAACACGTCATGGGCGGTGCGGAACAGCAGGTCGCCCTGCTCGGTGAGGATCAACCCGCGGGCGTGACGGTGAAACAGCGACACCGACAGTTCCTGCTCGAGCGCGCTGACCTGGCGCGACACCGCCGATTGCGACAGCCCGAGCTGCTCACCGGCATGCGTGAAGCTTCCCGCTTCCGCCGCAGCGTGAAACACCTTCAGCTTGTCCCAATCCATGTCCGTAAATCCGTCGCGTGATCTTGCCATCTCGAAATTATTCCGCCGCCGCGCGCTCGCTGGCGCGCAGCGCCAGGAAACGTTCGGCTTCCAGCGCGGCCATGCAGCCGAGGCCGGCCGCGGTCACCGCCTGGCGGTACACCTCGTCGGCGACGTCGCCGGCGGCGAACAGGCCGGGCACCGAGGTCGCGGTCGAGTTCGGCGCGGTCTCGACATAGCCGGAGGGTTTCAGCTTGACCTGGCCCGCGACCAACTCGGTCGCCGGTGCGTGTCCGATCGCGATGAAGACGCCATCGGCGGGCATCTCCGTCAGCGTACCGGTCTTGACGTTCTTCAAGCGGATGCGCGTGACCTTGGCCGGCTTCTCTTCGCCGGCGATCTCGTCGATCGCGCTGTCCCAGATCACCTTGATCTTGGGGTTCTTGAACAGGCGGTCCTGAAGGATGCGCTCGGCGCGGAAATGGTCGCGGCGGTGCACGACCGTCACCTTCGAGGCGAAGTTGGTGAGGAACAGCGCCTCTTCGACCGCGGTGTTGCCGCCGCCGACCACGACCACTTGTTTGTTGCGATAGAAGAAGCCGTCGCAGGTCGCGCAGGCCGAGACGCCAAAGCCCTTGAACTTCTCCTCCGAGGGCATGCCGAGCCAGCGCGCCTGCGCGCCGGTGGCAAGGATCACGGTCTCGGCGAGATAGACGTCGCCGGAATCGCAGGTCAGGCGGAACGGCCGCTGCGTGGTGTCGAGTTTGGTGACGAGATCGGTGACGATCTTGGTGCCGACATGCGCGGCCTGCTTTTCCATCTGCTCCATCAGCCAGGGGCCCTGGATGACGTCGGCAAAGCCCGGATAGTTCTCGACGTCGGTGGTGATGGTGAGCTGCCCGCCCGGCTGGATGCCCTGGATCAGGATCGGCTCAAGCATCGCGCGGGCGGCGTAGACCGCGGCCGTGTAGCCGGCCGGGCCGGATCCGACGATGACGACCTTGGCGTGGATCGGGGCAGGCATGGGCTGGACGTTCTCGCTTGCGGGGATCGGCGGCGGGCCGAAATCGCCTGAAAAGGCATCGCGGCGGCGTCGAAAGTGTCAAATCCAACTCTAAGGCATCTGGCGAGCCATGCAAGAATTGCAATCCATCTCGGCGATTTTTCCCCGCGCAGTCGCCTTTTGGCGCAGTGCACACGTAATAAAATTGCGCTGAGACATTAAATTGCGCTAGGAAGTGTTGCGGCGCGAACGCCTGCGCCTTGCCTCCAGAGCCCCGGAAGTCACGTGTCCAAAAATCTCGACGAGATCGACCTCAAAATCCTGAGCGAGATCCAGGCCGACGGCCGAATCACCAATGTGGAACTCGCCAGGCGCGTCGGCATTTCGCCGCCGCCCTGCCTGCGCCGGGTGCGGACCTTGGAAGAGGACGGCTACATCCAGGGCTATCGCGGACTTCTTGATCCTCGCAAACTCGGATTCGACGTCACCGTGTTTGCATCGGTGCATCTGTCGAGCCAGGCGGATGCGGATTTGCGCGCCTTCGAGGCGTTCGTGCGCAAGGAGCCCTTGGTGCGGGAGTGCTGGATGCTCTCGGGCGAGGTGGATTTCATCCTGAAATGCGTCGCGCCCGACATGACGACGTTCCAGGGTTTCGTCACCCATCTCACCGCCGCACCGCATGTGCGCAACGTGCGGACCTCGCTGGTGTTGCACAATTCGAAATATGAAGCGGCGGTGCCGCTGGAAGCGAAGACGAAGGGGTGAACTCCCTCCCCCTCAAAGGGGGAGGGTTGGGGAGGGGGTCTACCTCCCAACTCACAACTTTCAATGATCCCCTCCTGGTTCGCGCTGCTGGACGATGCTGCGCATCGCCAGCGGGCGAACCGACCTCGCCTTTTCAAGGGGAGGTGAAAACAAACGCCTCAGCTCCGTCCTATCTTGGCGTCGACGCTGATTGGCCCGCCGCCCGCGGTCGAGAGATACAGGCAGGCGAAGCAGAAGGCGATCGCCGCGGTGCCGCCGTTGAGCAGCGGGAAGAACTCGAATTTGGGCGTGGCGTCCTTGAGCACACTGTACATGTGGTAGAAGAGATATGCGATTGCCATTTCGCCTGAGATGATGAACGCGACGATGCGCGTGAAAAGCCCGACCATGAGCAGCGCGCCTAGCACGAGTTCGATCGTACCCGCGGCACCGATCAGAGAGAACAACTCAACTTTCTGAAACATCGGCACGACCGGGAATTTCAGGATCTTGGCCACGCCATACTGAAACAGCAGCAATCCGATGATGAAACGAAACAGGCTCAGCGCAGTCGGCTGATACCTCGACAACATCGCGTCCATGTCATTCCCCCCTTGGTTGTAACCACTAGTGGTCCGATTCCAACATTCGCACAGCCTTGCGGCAAGCATTTTTGCGAATGTTGGAATCAAAGGACTACTAGAAAATATTGATTCCAGTGGAGCTTTGGATTTGACGTTCGCCTTCGGACCCGCGGTTGGCAGGTAGCGAACGTCAAATTCCTCCACTGGACATGAGAAGTACCGCAATATGCGGCGCTCGTCACCGCCGTGTGAGGTCAACCCCGCACCAAATGAATCATTCCGTCGCGCAATATGTCCGCGCGGTGCAATGATTGCGGCGCAACAAAAAAGCCGCATGTTCAACGCGGCTTTTGTTTTCGGTTGCATGACGTGGCCCGATCAGCGCCACTCGACCTTGGTGATCTCGTAGGCCTTGGCGCCGCCGGGCGCCACCACTTCCACGGACACGCCCTTCTTCTTGCCGATCAGCGCGCGCGCCAGGGGCGAGGTGATGGAAATCTTGCCCTTCTTGGCATCGGCCTCGACCTCGCCGACGAGCTGGTACACCGCCTTCTTGTCGGTATCCTCGTCGATCACGGTCACGGTTGCGCCGAACTTGATGGTGTCACCGGAGAGTTTCGAGATGTCGATCACGTCGGCGCGCGCGAGCTTGTCCTCGAGCTCGGCGATGCGGCCCTCATTGTGCGATTGCTCCTCTTTCGCGGCGTGATACTCGGCATTCTCCGAGAGATCGCCATGCGAGCGCGCCTCCGCGATATGCTCAATGATGCGCGGACGATCTTGCGACTGGCGCCGCTTCAATTCATCCGTCAGCGCGGCATGGCCGGCTGCGGTCATCGGAACCTTGTCCATCTTCTTCGTCCTTCGATCGCGCATGCTTTGGAAGGCATGCGCGCAACTCCTGTCAGATCGGGCCTTCGTGCCTCCAAACACGGCACTCAAACCCGCTAGCTCCGGCCCCTGCGAAGGGCCATGCAACATTCATACGTGGCGGAGAGTTCCAGCCATATTGGCTTTATTACCAATCGCAGAGGGGGCGTCGCCGCCCGGTCCACGATCAGTTCTCGGAAAAGTAACTCTGAAGTGTGCGAACCTCAAGGTCTCCGTCGAGATAGGCGCGGATACCCTGGGCTGCCGCCTTCGCCCCCGAAAGAGTGGTGTAATACGGCACTTTATGCAAGAGGGCAGCGCGCCGCAGCGACCGGCTGTCGGCCAGCGCCTGCGGCCCCTCGGTGGTATTGAACACCAGCTGGACCTCGCCATTGGTGATGGCGTCGACGATGTGGGGACGCCCCTCCAGCACCTTGTTGACCTTCTCGGTCGGCACGCCGTGGTCTACGAGATAGCGCTGAGTGCCCGAGGTCGCCATCACCTTGAAGCCGAGCGAATGCAGCTGCCGGACGGCGTCGGCGATCCGCATCTTGTCGTCGCCGCGCACCGAGACGAACACCGTGCCCTTGCGCGGCACCCGCGTGCCGCCGCCGAGCTGGCTCTTGGCAAACGCGATCTCGAAGGAGCGGTCGAGCCCCATGACTTCGCCGGTCGAGCGCATCTCCGGGCCAAGCACGGTGTCGACGCCGGGGAAGCGCGCGAACGGGAACACCGATTCCTTGACGCCGACATGCTTCAGCGCCGGTTTCTTCAACTTGAAATCGGCGAGCTTCTCGCCGGCCATGATGCGGGATGCGATCTTCGCCACCGGGATGCCGACCACCTTGGCCACGAACGGCACCGTGCGCGAGGCGCGCGGATTGACTTCGAGCACGTGGATCTCGCCGTCCTTGATGGCGTATTGCACGTTCATCAAGCCGACCACGTCGAGACCGAGCGCCAGCTCGCGGGTCTGCCGCTCGAGCTCCGCGATCATGGTCGCATCGAGCGAGTGCGGCGGCAGCGAGCAGGCGGAGTCGCCGGAATGGATGCCGGCCTCCTCGATGTGCTCCATGATGCCGACGATGAAGGTGTCCTTGCCGTCACACAGGCAGTCGACGTCGATCTCGGTGGCGTCGGACAGATAGCGGTCGAACAGCAGCGGGTTCTTGCCGAGCACAGTGTTGATCTGCCCGGTCTTGTCGTTCGGATAGCGCGCCTTGACGTCGGATGGCACGAGTTCGGGCAGCGTGCCGAGCAGATAGTCCGAGAGCTGGTTGTCCTCCCGGATGATCTGCATGGCGCGGCCGCCGAGCACATAGGACGGGCGCACCACCAGCGGCAGGCCGAGATCGGCGGCGACCAGCCGCGCCTGCTCGACCGAATAGGCGATGCCGTTCTTCGGTTGCTTCAGATGCAGCTTGTCGAGCACGCGCTTGAAACGGTCGCGGTCTTCCGCGATGTCGATGGCATCGGGCGAGGTGCCGAGGATCGGCACATCGGCGGCCTGCAGCGGATGGGCGAGTTTCAGCGGCGTCTGGCCGCCGAACTGCACGATCACGCCGTGCAACGTGCCGTTCTTGCGCTCGGTGTGCACGATCTCAAGCACGTCCTCGGCCGTCAGCGGCTCGAAATACAGCCGGTCCGCGGTGTCGTAGTCGGTCGACACCGTTTCCGGATTGCAGTTGATCATGATGGTTTCATAGCCCGCGTCGTGCAGCGCAAAGCAGGCGTGGCAGCAGCAATAGTCGAACTCGATGCCCTGGCCGATGCGGTTGGGGCCGCCGCCGAGGATGATGACCTTGTTCTTGTCCGACGGCGCGCTCTCGTCGACGGTTGAGCCCGCGAACAGCGACTCATAGGTCGAATACATGTAGGCGGTGGGCGAGGCGAACTCGGCCGCGCAGGTGTCGATACGTTTGAACACCGGACGCACGCCGAGCGCATGGCGCTTGGCGGTGATCTCGGCCTCGGTGGTCTGCGTGAGCACCGCAAGCCGCGCGTCGGAAAATCCCATCGCCTTCAGCGTCCGCATGCCGAACGCATTCCGCGGCAGACCGGCTTTGCGGACCTTGTCCTCCATCTCGACGATGCCGCGCATCTCGTTCAGGAACCACGGATCTATCCGGCAGGAGGTGAAGATCTCGTCATTGGACCAGCCGAGGCGCATCGCCTGCGCGACCTGAAGGATGCGGTTCGGCGTCGGTGTGCCCAATGTGGCGGCAATCGCATTCCTGTCGTCGCCGCGGCCGAGCCCCTCGATATCGATCTCGTCGAGGCCGGTCAGTCCGGTCTCCAGTCCGCGCAATGCCTTCTGCAGGCTCTCCTGGAAGGTGCGTCCGATCGCCATGACTTCGCCGACCGATTTCATCGAGGTCGTCAGCGTGTGCGAGGCGCCGGGGAATTTCTCGAAGGCAAAGCGCGGAATCTTGGTGACGACGTAGTCGATGGTCGGCTCGAAGGAAGCCGGGGTCGCACCTCCCGTGATGTCGTTGGCGATCTCATCCAGCGTGTAGCCGACCGCGAGCTTGGCCGCGACCTTGGCAATGGGAAAGCCGGTCGCCTTCGAGGCCAGCGCGGAGGAGCGTGACACCCGCGGGTTCATCTCGATCACGACCATGCGGCCGTCGGCGGGATTGACGCCGAATTGCACGTTGGAGCCGCCGGTCTCGACCCCGATCTCGCGCAGCACCGCGATCGAGGCGTCGCGCATGATCTGGTATTCCTTGTCGGTCAAGGTCAGCGCCGGCGCGATCGTGATGGAATCGCCGGTGTGCACGCCCATCGGATCGAGGTTCTCGATCGAGCAGATGATGATGCAGTTATCCTTCTTGTCGCGCACCACCTCCATCTCGAACTCTTTCCAGCCGAGAACGGATTCCTCGATCAGGACTTCATTGGTGGGGGAGGCATCGAGCCCGCGTTCGATGATGTCGAGAAACTCTTCTTTGTTATAGGCGATGCCGCCGCCGGTGCCGCCCATGGTGAAGGAGGGCCGGATGATCGCGGGCAGGCCGATCTCGGACAGCGCCATCAGCGCTTCGGCGAGCGCCTGTTGCTGGTAACGCTTCCGCCGCTCGTTCTCGCCGAGCGACCACTGCCGCTCGAAATCCTCCAGCGCTGCGCCCGACAGCTTCTCGCGATCGGCGAGATATTTTTCGCGATCGGATTTCTTCAAGCCGCTGGCATTGGCAAGGCGCGATTTCGGCGTTTCCAGGCCGATCTTGGTCATGGCCTCGCGGAAAAGCTGGCGGTCTTCGGCCTTGTCGATCGCATCCGCCGTGGCGCCGATCATCTCGACATCGAACTTGTCGAGCGTGCCGTACCGGCGCAGCGACAGCGCGCAATTCAGCGCGGTCTGCCCGCCCATGGTCGGCAGCAGCGCAAAGCCGCCGGGAACGACGTTGCGTTCCTTCTCGATGATCTTGCCGACGATCTCCGGCGTGATCGGCTCGATATAGGTCGCATCCGCGAGCTCCGGATCGGTCATGATCGTGGCCGGATTGGAGTTGACCAGGACGACCCGATAACCCTCTTCCTTCAGCGCTTTCACCGCCTGCGTGCCGGAATAATCGAATTCGCAGGCCTGGCCGATCACGATCGGTCCTGCGCCGATGATCAGGATGGTGGAGATGTCGGTTCGTTTGGGCATCAGGTCCCGTGGGTGCGAAAATCGGCACAAAAAAAGGGCGCGCTGACCGCGCGTCCCTCGAGCAACTAGCGTAAGGGAGGCCCCTCGCGCGCTGGCGGTCTTTAGACCAGATTCCGCAAGCTTGTAACCCCTAAAAAGGGGCCATCAACCGTGATTTTGCTGCGATTTTTAAGGGGCTGAGTTTGGTCCGTCTACGCTTTCGCTGCGCTCCAGCTACGCCGGACACGCTTCGCCCTTCGGTCCTGCGTGGCTGCGCCACGCGTAGCCCGAAGGGCGAAGCGTGGAGACCCGGCCTGGATTTGAACCAGGATAAAGAGCGATGCACTGCTCTCGCGTCGACGCTTCCGCCACCGGGCCAAGGCGATCATTGCCCATCGCGACGAGGGAGGCCATCGCGAGGTGGGGTTAACCCTAACCGCGGGAGAGCGCTTGCCGCGCCACAAACGTCATCCGCGACGGATTGTGGCCGATGTTGAAATGCGCGCGCGAAACGGTGAAGCCGAGCGCGGCGAGCCTCTCCGTGATCTCGTCTTCACTATAGCGTTGCAGGCCAACGCGTGTGCGCAATTGCCGGTAATCCGACAGCGCGGTCGAGATCAGTCCCTTCAGCGCGTCTTTCAAAAAGCCATGCTTCGCGGCGAAGCGCAGTAGCGCGAGCACGTCGCTCGCCATCCCGACTTCCGGCTTGAGGATATCGCCGAGCACGAGCCGGCCGGAAGGTTTGAGGATGCGGCGGATGTTGGCAAGCGCCGCATCGAACTCTTCCGGCGTCATGTACTGCGCCACGGAGTTCATGATCACCAGATCGATGGAGCTTTCCTGCATTTTTCGGACATCATCGAGCGAGCGCACCCGGATTTTGGTGTTCGGCGCAAAGCGCGCGATCAACCGGCCGCGCACGCCCGGCGCGGGCTCGGCCAGTATCAACTGGCCGCAGGCGGCTGCGACCTTTGCCGCCGCCAGCGCTTCGCCGCAGGAATAGTCCAGCACCACCGCGTCGGGCGAGGTGATATAGCCGACGATGTCGCGCGCGATCAGCTCGAAATGCAGGTCGCGATGCCGCTTGCTCGCATAGATCGTATGCGTGGAATCGTAATAGTCGATCCAGTCGTCCATGGCGTTTTGAGCTGCTGTCCCGGCCGGTTCCCGCTGATGGAACCCGAACTGGAATGATGCGTTATAGGGTTCGATAATCCCTGTCCATTGCCGGTTCGTTACAGGAAGGTGCACCGTGAGCAAAGCCAACACCAAGAAGGCCTCCCCCGACCTCGACACCCCCACCGATATGCCGCCGGAAGCAGTCAAGAAGATATCGGCGGCGCTGAACGTGCTGCTGGCCGACGCCTTCTCGCTGTATCTGAAAACCAAGAATTTCCACTGGCATGTCAGCGGCCGGCATTTCCGCGACTATCACCTGATGATGGATGAGCAGTCGGATGCGATCTTCGCGACCACTGACCAGCTCGCCGAGCGCGTCCGCAAACTCGGCGGCACCACGTTGCGCTCGCTCGGCCAGGCCCACAAGCTCGCGACCATCAAGGACAATGACGAGGATTATGTGCCGCCGCGCGAGATGCTGCGCGAGTTGATGGAAGACAACAAGCACATGGCCGCCGCGATGCGCAAGGCGCACAAGCTGTGCGACGACAACGAGGATTCCGGCACCGCAGGCCTGCTCGAGACCTTCATCGACGAGACCGAGCGCCGTACCTGGTTCCTGTTCGAGGCCACCCGCCAGGAAGGCAGCAACGCGGCTTAGTTGAATTCGTCATTGCGAGGCGCAAAGCGACGAAGCAATCCAGATCGTTTCCGCGGAGATAGTCTGGATTGCTTCGCTTGGCTCGCAATGACGATGTCAGCGCTTCCACAACCTCACCAGCGGCCCATCCTTGCCCATCACCGGATCGGTCTTCGGCAGCGCCACCATCGGAATCGTCTTCAGCGCTTTCACATGCGCCTCCGGCGTCGGGCGCTGCAAGTCCATCGACGGCCCCGGCGGATAGGCGCCGACCACCGAGAAATCATCGCTCGCGGAGAGACATTGATGTCCGGTGCCGGCGGGCAGGATTGCGACATCGCCGGCGGAAATCTCCAGCACCTTGCCCTTGTCGCCGCCGAAGCGCACGCGCGCAGACCCACACGCGATGCCGAGCACCTCGTGCACGGTCGCATGATAATGCAGGAAATCGTAGACGCCGTTCCGCCACATCGCGCCCCAGCCATTGGCGCCGAACAGCTTTTCGATCGCAGCCTCCGGTTCGCCGCGACCGAGCGCGACGACACTCTTGTAAACAAGGAAAGGCATCGGATTGTTCGGCACGAGGCCATCGTCGGCGAACTGGATCGCGATCGGCTCGATTTTGTCGCGGACGGCAGACATGTGATGTTCCTCCTCAACTAGGCTCGGATCAACGAGCCGCGATCTCCGGCGTTCCTCTCACGTTAGATTCGAAACTTCATCACCTCGTCCTTGAATTTCAGCCCATGGCCCGGCCGCTCCGGCGCGGTGATCATGCCATCCTTGATCGCGGGCGGATCGACCCAGAGGTCGTCGAGCAGGCCCATATTCTCGCACCAGATGCCATTCGGGATCGAGGCCAGCAGGTGCACGTTGAGCTCGGGAAACAGATGTGGGGCGATGGTGATGCCGAACGTGTCGGCCAAGGTCGCGATCTTGCGCAGGTCGGTCATGCCGCCGCGCATGGGGTCGGGTTGCAGGATCGGCAGGCAGGGATTGAGGAAGAACGGCCGCAGGTCGTAGCGCGTGAAATGGGTCTCGCCGCCGACCACGCGCATGTCGAGCGCCGCCGCAATGCGCTGGTAGCCCGCGAAGTCATCGGCCGGCACCGGCTCCTCGAGCCAGTAGATGTCGTACTTCTCGAATTTGCGTCCCATCTCGATCGCGAGGTCCGCGCTCCAGCCCATGTTGACGTCGATCATGATGTCGATCTCGGGCCCCACCGCCTCGCGCATGCGCCGCACATTGTCGAGGTCCTCGGCCGGCGAGCGCACATGCGCAACCTGCATCTTGATCGCCTTGTAGCCCTGCTTCACGTAGTGCAGCGCCTTCTCGATCATGCCGTCGCCGCCGGCGCCGCGGAAGCAGCCCGAGCCGTAGATCGGAATTTGCGCGCGGTAGTGGCCCCACAGCCGGTGCAGTGGCAGGCCGGCGCGTTTTCCGACCGCGTCCCACAGCGCGATGTCGAGCGCCGACATCGCCATCGCGGCAATGCCGCCGCGGCCATAGGTCATCGTCGCGGTCCACAGGTCGCGCCAGATCGCCTCTATCGCGGTGGCGTCCTTGCCCTTGACCCGCGGGATGATGCATTCGTCGAGACAGGCGGCGATCGACTTCATGCCGGGTCGGAACAGAAACAGATAACCCATGCCGGTGACGCCGCCTGATGTCTCGACCTCGCAGATCAGGATGTCGCGATGTGCGCCGAGCGCGGCACCCTTGAGCCAGGGATCGTCGGCCCAGGGCATGCGCAGCATCGTCACGCGGATATCGCGAATGGTCATGTCGGGGTTGGTCATGGTGCGCTCCCTGTTGCCCGATCATGTTCGCCTGATCGTGACGTCTCGTCATGCCCGGACTTGATCCGGGCATCATTCTTCAAAAGGATGGATTGCCGGGTCAAGCCCGGCAATGACGAATTGGAATCAAGCCCGCTTGTTCTGCCGCATCAAATCCGCGAAGCGGTTGAATAGATAATGCGAGTCGCGCGGGCCGGGCGAGGCCTCGGGGTGATACTGCACCGAGAATACCGGCTTGCCGTCCAGCGCGATGCCGCAATTGGAGCCGTCGAACAGCGAGATGTGGGTCTGTGTCGCGCCCTTGGGCAGCGTTGCCTGGTCCACGGCAAAGCCGTGGTTCATCGAGGTGATCTCGACTTTGCCGGTGGTCTCGTCCTTGACCGGATGGTTGGCGCCGTGATGGCCCTGATGCATCTTCTTTGTCTTGGCGCCGACCGCGAGGCCCAGCATCTGGTGGCCGAGACAAATCCCGAAGGTCGGCGTGCCCGAATCGATCACCTGCTTGATGACGGGCACCGCATACTTCCCGGTCGCGGCGGGATCGCCGGGCCCGTTCGACAGGAATACGCCGTCCGGCTTCATCGCCAGGATGTCTTCGGCCGAGGTGGTCGCCGGCACCACCGTGACCTTGCAGCCGACGCCGGCGAGCAGGCGCAGGATGTTGCGCTTGATGCCGTAGTCGACGGCAACGACGTTGAACTCGGGCGCGGTCTGCCGGCCAAACCCCTTGTCCCAGATCCACGGCGTCTCGTCCCAGGTGAAGCGCTGGCCGGAGGTGACCATCGGCACCAGGTCCATGCCCTCGAGCCCCGGCCATTCCCGCGCCTCTTCCTTCAAGCCATGCAAATCGAACTGACCGTCCTTCGCGTGCGCGATCACGGCATTCGGCATGCCCTTGTTGCGGATCAGCGCGGTTAGCGCGCGGGTGTCGATGCCGGAGAGGCCGATGATGCCGCGTGCCTTGAGCCAGGCATCGAGATGCCGCGTGGCGCGGTAGTTGGATGAGTCCGTGATCGCAGTGCGCAGGATCACGCCGCGCGCGCCCGGCGTCGCGGCCATGTTCACCGTCTCGATGTCATCCTCGTTGGTGCCGACATTGCCGATATGCGGGAAGGTGAAGGTGATGATCTGCCCGGCATAGGAGGGATCGGTGAGGATCTCCTCATAGCCGGTCATCGCGGTGTTGAAGCAGACTTCGCCCACGGCGTGGCCTTCGGCCCCTAAGCCAAAGCCTTCCAGCACCGTGCCGTCGGCGAGCACGAGGAGCGCGGTCGGTTTGTGATCCGGCCAGGCGGCGTCGTTTTCGGTTTGTGTCATGAGGCCTCTCCATACTCGCGCGCGCTCGCGTCAAAGCCGTAAGTCGCGGATTCACATGCGTTTCCCGCATATTCGGCGCGGTCACCGGATTGTTTCGGCCATGCGAACGGCCTAGATCAGGACCCGACGGATTAAAGGAATAAAACCATGCTGCGCGAGGACATCAACAACGCGGTGAAGGAGGCCATGAAGGCCAAGGCGGAGCGCAAGCTCTCCACGCTGCGCATGGTCAACTCGACCATCAAGAACGCCGATATCGCCGCGCGCGGGGAGGGTAAGCCGCCGCTCTCCGACGCCGACCTGCTCGGCGTGTTCCAGAAGATGATCAAGCAGCGCCAGGAGGCGGTCGAACTCTATGACAAGGGCGGCCGCGCCGAGCTTGCCGCACAGGAGCGCGAGGAGATCGCGATCATCTCGGCGTATCTGCCGAAGCAGATGTCTGACGATGAGGTGAAGGCTGCGATCGCGGCGGCGGTCACCGAGACCGGCGCCGCCGGCATGAAGGACATGGGCAAGGTCATCGGCGTCCTGAGGGCGAAGTATGCGGGCCAGATGGATTTTGCGAAAGCGAGCGGGCTGGTGAAGGCGGCGCTATCGGGTGAGATATTGCCGCTGCTGAACCCTCTCCCCTTGCGGGAAGAGGTGGCGAAAACGAGCGAAGCGAATGAGCTTCGGGTGAGGGGTCTATCTCCGCGATCCGCTGCTGTGAAGCCCCTCACCCGGTTTCTCGCTAACGCTCGAAACCACCCTCTCCCGCAGGGGGAGAGGGTGGAGCGCTCGTGGTGATGGACGAAATTCCGATGCTCACCGAGACCGACTCTTACGAAAAACTCTACCGCGATTTCCGCTGGGACATTCCCGCGCGCTTCAACATCGCAGCTGCCTGCTGCGATCGCTATGCCGATGGCACGAACCGCCTCGCGCTTGTTTATGTCGACGAGGACGGCACGGCGAAGCGTACCTCATTCGACGAGATGCGCAATTTCTCCAGCCGCTTTGCCAATGTGCTGAAGGCAGATGGACTGGTACGCGGCGATCGCGTCGCGGTGTTCCTGTCGCAATCGCTGGAATTGCCGATCGCGCATCTCGCCGCGTTTCGCTCCGGCCTCGTCTCGGTGCCGCTGTTCACGCTGTTCGGCGAGGACGCGCTGCAATTCCGCCTTGAGAATTCCGGCGCCAAGGCGATCGTCACCGACGAGGGTGGCTGGGAGAAGCTGGCGAAAATCCGCGACCGGCTGCCGGATCTGAAAAACGTCTATGTGATCGGCAACGCCGCTGCCGGCGCGAAATCGTTCTGGGGCGAGATCGAGAAAGCCTCCGCCGACTTCCCCGTCGTCGACACCTCGTGCGACGATCCCGCCATCATCATCTACACCTCGGGCACAACAGGCAATCCCAAGGGCGCGCTGCATGCGCATCGCGTGCTGCTCGGTCATCTCCCCAACATCGAGATGGTGCACGGCTTCTTTCCGAAGCCCGGCGACGTGATGTGGACGCCGGCCGACTGGGCCTGGATCGGCGGCCTGTTCGATGCGCTGTTTCCGGCGCTGTATCACGGCGTGCCCGTGGTCGGCTATCGCGCCAGGAAGTTCGAACCGCAGCAAGCGATGCAGCTGATGGCCGATCATGGCGTGCGCGTGGTGTTCCTGCCGCCGACCGCGCTAAAACTGATGCGGCAGGCCAATGTCGAACATCCAGGCGTCAAGCTGCGCAGCATGCTCTCAGGCGGCGAGTCGCTCGGCGCCGAGCTGCTCGACTGGGTGCGCGCCACTTTCGGCATCGACGTCCACGAAATCTACGGCCAGACCGAGTGCAATCTCGTGGTCGGCTGTAACGCGAAACTGTTTCCGATTCGCCCGGGCGCGATGGGCAAGGCGACGCCGGGCTTCGACGTGCGCATCGTCAACGAGAAGGGCGAGGAGTTGCCGCGGGGGACGCGCGGCATCATCGGCGTGCGCCAGCCCAACCCCTGCACCATGCTCGAATACTGGCGCAATCCGGAAGCCACGCAAAAGAAATATGCCGGCGAGTTTCTGCTGACCGGCGATCTCGGCCGGCAGGATGAGGACGGTTATTTCTGGTACATGAGCCGCGAGGACGACGTCATCACCTCGGCCGGCTATCGCATCGGTCCGTCGGAAATCGAGGACACCTTGTTGAAGCATCCGGCGGTAGCGCTGTCGGCGGTCGTCGGCATTCCCGATCCCCTTCGTACCGAGGCGGTGAAAGCCTGGATCGTGCTGCGGCCGGGCTTCGCTCCGAGTGACGAGCTTGCGCGGGAAATCCAGGATTTCGTCAAGGTGCAGCTCGCCGCGCATGAATATCCGCGCCATGTCGAGTTCGCGGAGAGCTGCCGATGACCGCGACCGGCAAGGTGCTGCGCCGGGAGCTGCGGGCGAGGGGGTGACTCTTTCTTCGCCTCTCCCCGCGTGCGGGGAGAGGTCGGATCGCGAAGCGATCCGGGTGAGGGGGAGTCGCCGCTTGCCGAGGAGCTTGCTGATCGAAGAGGCCCCTCACCCCAACCCTCTCCCCGTAAGAACGGGGAGAGGGGGCGCACCGAAACTCACGGCACCGCAATCCCCAACTCCTTCAGCGCCGCCAGCATCCGCGCCGGCGGGCCCATCTTCACCACCAGCGGCTTGCCGGTCTCCAGCACGCTCTTCAGGCTGGAGAGGATCGCGGGCCAGCCCTGCCGGCCGCCGGACAGGATGTCGTCGGAGAGCGGCCGGTCATGCGACTCGCTCATGGTGAGCCGCACGGCATCGCCGGCCTGTTCGATCTCGTAGGTGACGAGCGTCGGGCCGAGCTTCTCGATCAGCGCCGGCCAGTTGACATTGAAGGTGAAGGAGAACCGCCGCGGCGGATCGCATTCCATCACCTCGCCGGAGATATGCAGCGCGCCGTCGGGGGTGCGCACGATATAGGCGCCGCCGACGCGCTGCTCGATCTCGACCGAATTGCCGAAGAAATATTGCTTGCTGAACTCGGCCGAGGTCAGCGCCTCCCACACCTTCTCCGGCGTGGAGGCGATGTAGATGGTGTAGACCGTCATCGGCTTGAACTTGTCGATGCTCATGCCGGCTCCTTCTTGCCGAGCGCGGCGCGCGGAATCGCCAGCGCGTCGCCGGTCTCCAGCAGGCTCTTCAGGTTGGACAGGATCGCGGGCCATCCGGTCGAAATGCCGGCCAGCAGCTTGGTGTTGGTAAATCCCTCATGGGTCAGCGTCAGCTTCACCAGATCGCCATGCGGTTCGAGCATGAACACCACCTTGCTCGCCTGCTCCTGACGCATGTCCTCATAGAGGACGTGCTTGAACGTGTAGGACAGTCGCCGCGGCGGATCGGCTTCGAGAATTTCGCCGATGTCGCTTGCCTTGCCATCATTGACCAGCGCAAACGACGAGCCGACTTTCCAGTCGGATTGCAGTTCGGTGCCGAACCAGTATCGCCGCGAAAACTCGCTCGACGTCAGCGCCTGCCACAATTTTTCGGGCGTGGTCCTGATGTAGGTGACATAGACGAACTCCGGCTTACTCATCACGCTTCTCCAGTTGCCTTTTCAACTCGCTGAGCGCGGTGAGTTTCCCGCGCTCGAACTTCTTGATCCACCGCTCGCCGATCTCGTGGATCGGCACCGGGTTGAGATAGTGCAGCTTCTCGCGGCCATGCCTGATCGTGCTGACGAGGTTGGCCGCCTCCAGAATCGCAAGGTGCTTCGTCACGGCCTGACGCGTCATGTCGAGGCCATCGCAGAGCTCGTTCAAGGTCTGTCCGTTGCGGGCATGAAGCCTGTCCAGCAGCGACCGCCGCGAGGCATCGGCCAGCGCCTTGAAGACCTCATCCATGGGCTCGTTAATAGGCAACCAAATGGTTGCTTGTCAAGAGGTATGATTTTCGTCATGGCCGGGCAACCATATGAGCCGGGCATCCACGTCTTTTCTGATCGCGGATCCGAAAGACGTGGATGCCCGGCACAAGCCCGGCCATGACGAGTTTCGCAGTGGAGCTCAGTTCGCGATATTTGCCGAGCGCGCGCGCCCGCGCATTGGCCGGCCGCGCCAGGCAGGCGTCGAGCCAGCGCTTCAGGTCGGGCCACGCCGACAGGTCCAGCCGCACGATCTTGCCCCAGGCCAGAATGCTCGCGACGTTGAGGTCGGCCACGGTGAAGCTGTCGCCCGCTATGATGGCTGCGTCCGGCGAGAGCGCTGTTCAGAATTCCAAGCGGCTTCTTCAGCAGCAGCTCATTGCGCTCGACCACCGAGATGTCGCGGGCATGCTCGGCGAGCAGGACGCGATGCTCCAGCATATGCAACAGGAGCATCTCGATCTCCAGCATCGCCCAGAAACTCCATTGCGCGGCGTGGCCGAGCACGGCGGCGTCCGTGCAGTGCATCGGGCCCGGATATTTCTGCGCGAGATAGAGATTGATCGCCATGGATTCCCACAGCACCACCTCGCCGTCGACCAGCGTCGGAATCCGCGCATTCGGATTGAGCTTGAGGTAGTCCGCGCTGTGCAGATCGTCGGCGCGCAGGCTCTTGTCGACGAGCTGATAGGGCTGGCCTGTCTCCTCCAGCATCCACAGGCATCGCATCGCGCGCGATCTGGGATTTCCGTAAAGCTGCAGCATCAGTGGCCTCCTGCTGTATCCGGCGTGATAATCGCGTGGTATATTCGCCGCGACGAGCGCAACACTTGATAGCAGGAGAGCGCCCATGCCTGCGAGCGTGATGTATCACGACGGAAATCGGCAATTGCAGGACCGTTTCGACAGCCGCCGCATCTCGGACCGGCTGGAAGAAAAGCTCACGCACGAGGAATTCACGGCCGACGACAAGGCCTTCATCGAGGCGATGCCGTATTTCTTTCTCGCCACCGCCGATGCCGAAGGGCGGCCGGACTGCTCGTTCAAGGGCGGCGCGCCGGGCTTCGTTCGGGTGACGGGACCGTCGGAAATCGCCTTTCCTGATTATGACGGCAACGGCATGTTCAAGAGCCTCGGCAACGTCGTCGTCAATCCCGACGTCGGCCTGCTGTTCATCGCCATGCATGGCAAGCCGCGTCGCCTGCGCGTCAACGGCCACGCCGTGGTCAGCGAGAACGATCCGCTGCTGGCGCAGACCGTCGGCGCGCAGCTGATCGTTCGCGTCACCGCACGCGCGATCTTTCCGAATTGTCCGCGCTATATCCCGACCATGGCGTCGGTCGAGCCGTCAATCTACGTGCCGCGCGCCGGCGAGGAGCCGCCGGAGCCCAAATGGAAGGGTTTTGACGACTTCAAGGATTGTATCCACCCGCGCCAGCCGACCTTCAAGGGCTGAGCGGACCGAAGCGGTTATCGCTTCTTTCCGAACACGCGCGATCGGTCCTCACGGCTTCCCAGTTGAAATATTCGTGAGTGCCGGACCAGCGATGGACCTCGGTCTCGCAGATGCTGCAATTGAAGCTGCCCGACCGTTTGTCGTGATGCTCCTCGCGTGTCGCGGAGTAATCGATCCCGCAGCCCGGGCAGGCGAATTGTTCAATCGTCCATAAGCTCTTGGTCATCGGGCGGCCTTTTCATGCGGCATTGTTGGTCGATCGAATGGAGAACCGCGGCGAGCAGGCTCGCATGGTTCGTCTTGATCCGTGCCGACAGTGTACTGCGGCCGAATTGATGGATGCTTGCGGCATTTGTCGAGCTTCCGGGAGATCGGATTAAGGGGGCGCTAACTCTGTCCGCCAGGTCGGCCCAATCTGAGCGTCGCTGAAGCATCCCGTGCTTTTCGGAAAGCCGCGAGGCGATCGCACAAGCACAAGCCCATTGGACGCCATAGGTAGTGGATCACCAGAAGTCACGACCGGGAATATCCGCAAGGCCCAGCCGATCTCAGGTCGCATCAGAGCCGAGAATTTGATACAAATTTCATCCGGCCCGAAGGAGCCCATGCGCCATGTTGTTGCATTTGCCGATCGTGATCCTGACGTCGTTTTCCCCCATTCCGGTTTCCGACGCCATTCCCCGGCTCGACGTCGAAAGGGAGTGCCGCTTCGAAGGCGGGTCGTCCGAAGTGTTCGACCGCTGCATGCACGATGAAAACGAAGCGCAGAGCGAGATCCAGGCGGTGTGGCCGAAGGTGACGCTAGCCGACAGGAACGCCTGCGTGTCCGAGGCGACGAGCGGCGGCTACCAGAGCTATATCGAGCTGCTGACCTGTCTGGAGATGGCGCGCGACGTCGCGAAGCTCGATAATCGAGACTCCCGCGAGCAGTAAAGACAGCGCGATACGCTACCAGGCGGAGGCCTACACCGCCGCACCATGTCCGGCGTGATGTCTTCAGCGAGGGCGCGCCGAGTTGCTGCATGGCAAGGCGCGGTGGCGGCGGCTGGCCCAGACGTGATGCGTCGACATCCTATTCCCCCGTGCTCGCGATTTTGTTTTCGGGAACCTTAGTGCAAAGCCCGCCTGCTCGGCTATGATGGATTATCGAACGAGCCAACGAAGATTGGCCAAAAACCTGGGTGGAAAGCATGGGCGGTCGCGTCAAACTCGCAATTCTTGTTTCATTGTCGTTGTGCGGCAGCGCTGCGGCGCAGCAGCAAAAGATCGGCGCGCCGCCGGAATCCTCCAACATGAAGCTGGTCGGTTATAACGACCTGCAGGCGCGTAGCGCCTATCAGCCGACCATCCATCATCAAGGCGACCGCTGGATCGCCTATATCGGGCATCACGGCGGCACCGACGACATTCCCGCTCCGGTCAATCCGCTGACCGGCAAGGCCGAGCCGAACGGCACCTCGATCGTCGACGTCACCGATCCCGCGAACCCGAAATATCTGCATCACATTCCCGGACAGGAAGGCAAGTACGAAGCCGGCGGCGCGCAGATGGTGCGCGTCTGCGACGGCAAGACCTTGCCGAAGGGCGACACAGAGCGCGGTCTACCTGCTGCAGCGACCTTCGGCAGCGACGCGCATGAGGTCTGGAACGTCGCCGATCCCGCCAATCCCGTGCTGGTCACGCGCATCGGCGAAGGCTTGAAGGACACGCACAAGAATTGCTGGGAATGCGACACCGGCATCGCCTATCTCGTCTCCGGCGCGCCGGACTGGCGCACGCGCCGCATGACGCAGGTCTACGATCTCTCCGATCCCGCCCATCCGGTGAAGATCAGGGACTTCGGCTTGCCCGGGCAGGAGCCGGGCGCGACGGGCGCGGTGCCGACCGAGCTGCACGGACCGATCTCGCTCGGCCCGCAGGCAATCGCGTCTATTTCGGCTACGGCACCGACAAGGGCGGCATCATGCAGATCGTCGATCGCGAGAAGCTGCTGAACGGACCGAAGGAGCCGACCGCGGACAATCTGCGCTAGCCGGAAATTTCGCCGGCTGCCGATGTCCGCGTTCAACGGCGCGCACACGGCGTTTCCGATGAAGGGCATGCCGATCGCCGAGTTCGCGAATGACAAGGACGGGCAGACGCGCGACATCGTGATGATCGTCGACGAGGCGATCCTCAACGAATGCAATGAGCCGCGGCAGATGGTGTGGTTCGCCGACGTCACCACCGAGACGCGGCCGATGATGATCTCGAGCTGGACCGTGCCGGAGGCGAGCGGCAATTTCTGCGAACGTGGCGGCCGTTTCGGCTCGCATTCGTCGAATGAGAGCATGGCGCCGGTCTATTACAAGAAGATGGCGTTCATCGCCTTCTTCAACGCCGGCGTGCGCGCGCTCGACATCCGCGATCCCTATCACCCCAAAGAGGTCGGCTATTTCATTCCTGGTATCACCGACAAGACCGACAAGCGCTGTGTCACCGTCGACGGCAAGGATCGCTGCAAGGTCGCGATCCAGACCAACAATCTCGAGACCGACGATCGCGGCTACATTTATATCGTCGACCGCGCCAACACCGGGATGCACATCCTCGAGCTCACCGGCGATGCGCGCGCCGTGGCCGGGCTGAAATAGAGGAAGCGGAATGTCCAGTCGGGGCATCCTGATGCCGGTGCGCTTGACCGATCTGGTGGCGGCCCCGCCGTGCCGCGGGACCAATTTCAGGGTTGCGCTTGCAGCGCTCGTGCTCGTGGCCACCGCATTTTCGTCGGTCGCGATGGTGCACTTCGCCGCGCCGATGCGTGGCGGCGGGGCCGTACTATGGCGCGAGATCGCATGGCCGTTTCCGCGCGACGGCTGGCCCGCGGGCCGCGCCTTCCGATGCGACGCTTGCGGCGGCGGACTCGGCGGAGTCGAGCTCTATGTGCGGCCGAAGATCGGGTTCTGCAACTGCACCACGGGGGTTGCCGATGACGACGAGGTCGACCGCGTCGCCGATCTCGACCTGATCAGCCCGCAATTCAAGCCACGCGAGGCGGGCAGGGCGATCCGGCTCGCAGGCTTGTCGGGGCGTGCGCGCGTGTACGATCTGGCGATGCTCGATGGCGCGCGCCACGCCGCGGTCGGCATTGCGCTGTCGCAGCGCTGCGATCTGTTCGTGGCGGTCGCGCAGGGAGATGCGGCGCCGGCCGAGTTGCAGCGGGTGGCGTTCGACTATCTCGCCTCGCACCAGCTGCAACGCTGGATGATGGCGGCGCTGGGCGCGCGCGAGGGGCGTTAGCCAATGCAACATGATCGGTCTTCACCTCTCCCCGCGTGCGGGGAGAGGTCGCATCGCGATGCGATGCGGGTGAGGGGGACTCCCCGCGAGTTATCGTGTGGCCGCCCCTCGCCCCAACCCTCTCCCCGCAAGAACGGGGAGAGGGGGGGCAACTTCCGCTCGGGCTGGCATCGTGCATTAATGGACGAAACAGCCCCGCTCCGAGTCCCCCATGTCCCTGCAAGTCTATCTCGCCTTTATCGCCGCCTGCATTGCGCTCGCGCTGTTGCCCGGCCCTGTCGTCACGCTCTTGATCGCCAACGGGCTGCGCCACGGCACCCGCGCGGCGCTGATCAACATCGCCGGCGTGCAGACCGGCCTGTGCATCATGATCGGCGTCGTCGCCATCGGGCTGACCTCGCTGATGGCGACCATGGGCTACTGGTTCGACTGGCTGAGACTCGCCGGCGCCGCCTATCTGGTCTGGCTCGGCATCAAGCTGATCCGCTTTCCCGTCGAGGGCATCGGCACCGATGCGCCGCCGCCTCCGCCGCGCGGCGGCTTCTTCCTCCAGGGCCTGCTGGTGCTGCTCTCCAATCCGAAGCTCCTGATCTTCTTCGGCGCGTTCCTGCCGCAGTTCATGGACATGAACCGCGACGACCATGCCTCGCAGGCGACTCTGCTCGGCGTCACCTTCATGGTGATCGCGGGCTTGACCGACGGCATCTACGCGCTGCTCGCAGGCCGTGCGCGAAAACTGTTCTCGGCGCGGCGCACGCGGCTGGTGTCGCGCATCTCCGGCTCCTTCATGATCGGCGGCGGCATTTGGCTGGCGCTGACGCGAGCGCGTTAAAGCCCGCGCGGTTGAACCGCGCGCGGGGCAGCCGCGTCCAATCGAGACGGCCTCCGCCGACAAGGATGAGCATTTGCCCGATTTGCCCTGGTATGTTTACGCGATGCTGCTGGCGCCGCTCGCGCTCGTTCTCTTTGCCGCCGTCTAGAAGTCGCTGGAGGTGCGCGCCGCGAGCGAATGGACGCCGACGCCGGGCAAGGTGGTGACCTCGAATTCGCAAGTCCGCGATCTCAGGGTGATCGACCGCAGCCGGGAAGACGGCTACCGTTTCGAGCCGCGCAACTTCGCCAACATCGTCTATGCCTATTCGGTGGGCGGCGAGGCGTTCAACTGCAACCGCGTCAGCATTGACGACGATCGCGGAGATTTCGGCATCGCCGAGATCATTGCGCGTTATCCGGTCGGCATGGATGTCACCGTCTATTACAATCCGCGGCATCCGGGCGAGGCGGTGCTTGAACGCGACACGCCCAAGGGCTGGTGGGGATGTCTCGCGACCGGCATGGCAATCGTGCTCGCGATCATCTTCGGTTCTGTGTTCGGCCTCAATCGATTGACGGCGTTCGTCTCGACCCGGCTCGGCAACCCGAAACTTTCGCCGCTGGTGGTCACCTTCGGCGCATTCGGTTGCGTCATCGCGCTGTTTGCGCTTGCGATGCGGCGGCAGGCCTCGCTTGCCCGGCAATGGCCGGTGGTGCCGGGCACCATCGCGATGTCGGATGTCGAGCAATACCGCGCCGCGCCGACCAGGAACCGCGTCCGTGGGCCGCTGATGTATCAGCGGCAGGTGTCGTTTTCCTACCGCTTCGGCAATGCCGCCTATAGCCGCGTCGAGGCCCGCTTTGCCACCGGCGTCAATTCGACCAGGGGCTGGCTGATGCGGAAATTCACCACCGCCTATCAGGATGGCGCCAGCGTCAATGTCTACGTCAACCCGGCCAATCCCTCGGAAGCCACGCTCGATCCGCGGGCCGGCACCAGCATTATCTGGCTCTTGTGGCTGTTCGCCGCAGGCTTCGGCGCGGCGGCGTATGGCATTGCGACGCACGGGTAGAACGTGCTTCGCGTTCGACGGATTCAAACCAACAGAAAATCGCCGGCGTGCAAACTATGGATGTTGACGCCCTGCAGCGTTATCGAGTCGTTTGCGCTGATGGTGATAACCGTGTCGTTGCCGACCTGGTGGCTGGCCGCCAGAACCTGCCGGAAATCATGGAATACGCCGCCGTCGAGCTCGATCTGATCGCCTTTGGCAAGATTGAGGTTGATGGCGAATCGCTCGAACCATGGCCCGAGAGCGTCGAACACGGGATTGTTGGCGGGGCTGAAATCGGTGACCACATCGTGGCCTGACCCCGGTGCAAACACGAAGGTGTCGTTGCCTTTGCCACCGGTCAGGCGGTCATTGCCGTCGCCTCCGATCAGCCGATCGTTGCCGTTGCCGCCGAACAGGAAATCGTCACCGCCCTTGCCGTCCAGCACATCGTTGCCGTCGGTCCCGGTGATGATGCCCGGCGCGCCGCCGCCAGTCAGCCCGGTTGCAAGCACCATCGAGTTGCCGTTGGCATCGATGATGTTTTCGACGGCATCTCCGTTGAAGTGATCGACGATTCGAACGGTGCCGCCCGGCAGCGTCAGCAGAAGATCGTTGCCGACGCGGCTCGTCGTCACGTCCGAAAACCGGTCGACCGCAATCGCGTCCGTGCCGCTGAAGTCGGAGATGCGGTCATTTCCGAAGGCCACGCCGAAAGAGCCCCTGTAATCGTAAACATCATTGTTGGCTCCGCCGTCGAGCTCGTCGTCGCCGCCGAGCCCGATCAGATGATCGCTGCCGTTATTTCCCTGGATGAAGTTAGCCGCGCCGTTGCCGGTTCCGGTGAAGTCGGCCGTGCCGTCAGACTTCAGGTCTTCAAAGTTCGACTGCAAGGTAAAGTGCGTGAGCGTGGTTCGAACGGTGTCGTGGCCCTCATTGGCAAATTCCACCAGCGTATCGCCGGCATTGTTGACGATATAGGTGTCGTCCCCCTTGTTGCCCTGCAACGTGTCCGGCCCTCCGACCCCGCCATCATCGAGCACATTGGCCTGATCGTTGCCGGTAATATTGTCGCCGTGGGTGGAGCCCGTGACATTTTCAATGCCGCGCAGGATATCCGTCTCGACAGTTGTCGAACCCCCTGGGCCGACGATGGTGGCCTTCGCGATGCCATCTGCGGTCCCGTTGGCAATGGCAATAAAGACGCCGCCCTGCAGGTTGACCCCGTTGTGGCTCGCATAGCTCACGGTGTCGTTGCCGTCGCCTCCAATCAGCGTGTCGTTGCCAAGCCCGCCGTCGAGTCTGTCATTGCCGCCGCGTCCGTCGAGCACATTGTTCTGTTCGTTGCCGGTAATGGTGTCGCCGTCGCTTAGGGAGGTGCCCGTGACATTTTCAATGCCGCGCAGGATATCGGTCTCATTACTTGTCACCCCTCCCGGGCCGACGATGTTGGATGTCTCACGGCCATCGGCGGTCCCGGCGCCAAGGGTGACGACGACGCCCGCGATCTGGTTGAGCCCGTCGTGGCTGACATAGCTCACGGTGTCGATGCCGGCGTCTGCCGATCAGCGTGTCGTTGCCGAGGCCGCCGTCGAGCGTGTCGTTGCCGCCGCGCCCGTCGAGCACATTATCCTGTTCATTGCCGGTGATGGTTTCCGACCGGTTGGAGCCGGTGACGTTTTCGATGCCGCGGAGTACGTCCGTCTCGGCGGTCTGCAACCCGAACCTGGAAAACTCCGACCGATTGAAAACGCCATCGGCGCCGTTGAGCCCGAGCGAGATGACGTTTTGTTCGCCGAGCGGCGCGGTGCCGTCGTGGCTGACAAAGCTGGCGGTATCGTTGCCGGCACCGCCGATCAGGGTGTCGTCGCCGAAGCCGCCATCGAGCGTGTCATCGCCTTCCCGGCCGTCCAGCAGGTTGTTCTGCTCGTTGCCGGTGATGGTATCCGAACCCGCGGTACCGGTGACGTTTTCGATGCTGATCAGCTTGTCGACGGAGACCTGGTCGAAGGTGACGCCGCCGCCACCGCCGGGAAGACCAGGCGCGAAGTGCGCCTTGAATTCGGTGCCGGTGCCCTGGGCGCCATTGAGGCCGAGCGCCACCACGACCTTGTCGGCGGTATCCGATGACAAGACCGTAATCCTGTCGAAGAAATGGTCACGGGAATAATCGACCGTATCGTTTCCACCTCTGCCGTCGAGCTTGTCGTTGCCGAGCCCGCCCGCCAGGATATTGTCAAGCGAATTGCCGGTCAGTATGTCGTCGAATCTCGAACCGAGCAGGGCTTCGATCCCGACCAGCGTGTCGCCTGCGGCATCGGCACCGGTTGCAATCGCGGCCTGGTTATCGGTGCCGACGCCGGCAAGCTGCACGGTCACCGCGCCAGGGGAGGATTCGTAGCTGGCAAAATCCGTAAAAAAATCGGCCGTTGCCGAGCCGCCGATCAGGATATCCGCGCCACCCCGCCCTTCGAGAACGTCGCTGCCGTTGCCGCCGATCAGTTCGTTGTCGCCGGGATTATTGATGACCTCGAATTGCCCGTCGGTCCAATTGGGGAAAGTTTCGAAATTGAACTCTCGAAACGCGCCGATAAAATTGTCGTAGTCGGACGCATTCGATCCCCTCAGGACATCGTCGAAAAACGATCCGGTGACGATGGATACATCCTTCAGGATATCGCCTTCGGCGTAACCTCCGTGAGCGGATGCGACCTGGAGAACGCTGGCGCCGGGAGCGGGTTGCTGGAACGCAAACGGGGGATTGGTGACGAGGTCGATGCTGACGGCGGCGTTGGAGAGAAAGTAGTCGACGGAATTGTCGGCGTAGGTCGTCGAATAAAAAGTAGGTTCGATACCGTCGTGTGAATTGGGGAAGGTGGCAAAAGGCGAAAACGCGTGGCTGCGATCGGGTGCGCTGTTCTCATCTTCCGGATTGGTCAGTCTGTACTGAACGGTGGTGAAGCCATTGCTGACGTTATCGATTCCACTACTGGCAACTGCATTTGTGCTCATGGCGCGATCTCCAGCGAGTCATGGACGCGTCGGCGCCCGCCGGCGAGAGCACCAGCCGGGCGTCAAAAATATGTGAAATGAAGGAAATCCCGGGTCCGTCAGGCGGCTGCCGGTGGCCACCGGCTGTGCTAGGCTGAGGTCACATACAGACCCGACCCAGTGTTGGCTTTTGGCCAGTCGCTAAAAGTTTGGGTTCGTTCGTTTCGCGTTGGAATGTCATTCCGGTCAGCTTGCAATGTCTCAATCCGGGCTGGCCGGCATGGCCGATCTCCATATCGAGTTGCTCGGGGGCTGCTCGGCCCGGTTGAACGGCGACCAGCCCTGCTCGCTGCCGACCAGAAAATCCCAGGCCCTGCTCGCATATCTGGCTGTCCCGGCAGGACGCTTCCATGCGCGGGAAAAGCTGACCGCGATGTTCTGGGGCGAAACGCCGGAGGCTCAGGCCCGTCAGAGTTTCCGGCAGGCGTTGCTGAGCATCCGCCGGGCCGTCGGTGGCGGAGCGCGCCCGATCCTGCTGACGCGAAATGGCGCCGTCGCGCTCGATGCCGAAGCCGTAACCGTGGATGTCGCGTTGCTGGAAGCCGCGCGGGCTGACGGCACGACGCAAGGGATGGAGCGGGCTGCCGCCCTGTACAAGGGCGAATTCCTGGCGGGCCTCAATCTGAATGAGCAGGCATTCGAGGAATGGCGCGCCGTCGAACGCGAGCGGCTGAATGCGCTTGCTGTCGAGGCGTTGACCGGTTTGGTCGATCGGCAGGCGCTTGAAACGCCCGAGGCCGCCATTGCGACGGCGCGACGTCTGCTTGCGATCGACCCCTCTCAGGAACGGATGCACCGGGCCTTGATGAAGCTGCTGCTGGGCCAGGGACAACGCGCGGCCGCGCTGAAACAATATCAGCTTTGTGTCGACTGGTTCGAGCGCGAGCTGGGTGTCGAGCCCGAGGAAGAAACGCGACAGCTCTACCGCGACATCCTGCGCAGCGCCGGTCCCGGTCTCGACCGCCTGAAAGCCGATTCCGCGCCCTTGCGCCGACAAGTCAAACGCGCGGGCCGAGGAAGCGGCGATGGTCGGCCGCGATGGCGAGTTCGGCTGATTGAACGACGCGCTGACCAAAATGCTGGATGCCGGCGGCCGCGTGGTATTGCTGCGCGGCGAGGCCGGTATCGGCAAGAGCCGGCTGCTTCGGGAATTCATTGGGCAGGTGATCCCTTCGGGGGTGCGCATCCTGGTTGGACGCTGCCATGAAACCGAACAGATTTTGCCTCTCCATGCCTGGATCGACGCTCTCCGCGGCGACGACACCGTGCTCGACGCGGGCGTCCGCGACCGTCTCGGTGCGGCGGCCGGCGCCCAACTCGTTCGCGTCTTCCCGGAGCTCGGGCAATCCGCAGACCGGCCGGTCACTGCACCGGATCAATACGCCTTGCTGTTCGACGCACTCGCTCAGCTCATCCTGGAGGTAAGTTCGGAACGGCCGACGATCTTCATCCTCGAGGATTTGCACTGGTGTGACGGCCTGAGCGCGCGTTTTCTCGCTTTCCTCGGCCGGCGAATTCATCGGCTGCCGGTCCTCGTTGTCGGCAGCATGCGGCCCGAAGAACTCGTCGACGCGCCGGTGCTGGCGCAGTCGCTCAGGGAGCTTCGCACCGACGGGGTGCTTGACGAGATCTCGCTGGACGCGCTTTCCCAAGCGGCCGCCGCGACGTTGGTCCAGGCCCTGATGCCGTCCGGCCGCCGCGGTCCTCAATCCGCGGACGCAGTCCGGGAGATCTGCGCGTCAAGCGAGGGCAATCCCTTCATCATCGTCGAATCCGTGCGGTCGTTGCACTACGACCGTCCTGCCGTCAGGCAAGGCGAGCCGAGCTTGACGCCCACCGTTCAGGATTTCGTCGCGGCGCGCCTGGAACGTTTGACCGGCCTGCCGAAGCGTTTGGTGGAAGTGGCCGCCGCCATCGGCCGTGACTTCACGTTCGCGTTGCTGGCGCGGGCCGGACAACTCGGCGAAGTGGATGCGGCAGGCGCTGTCGAGCAACTGGTGCGCCGCCATATCCTGACCACCGATGGCGAGCGAGTCGATTTCTGTCATGACTGGATTCGCCGCGTCGCCTACGCACAGCTCATGCCCCGGCAGCGCCGGATCTTGCATGCCGATATCGGCGGGGCAATCGAAGAGCTTCACGGCAACAACAAGGAGGCAATCGCCGATCAACTCGGGCACCATTATCTGCAGGCCGGCGATGCGCGCAGGGCGATCCCCTGTCTCATTCAGTTCGCTGATATGGCGGCCCGGCGCTACGCCCTCGATGACGCCTTGCGCGCGTTTCAACAGGCCGCGGTAGCCGCCGAATGCTGCCGTCGCCGAACGCGCTCAACAAACGCTCGACCTCGCCCTTCGCCAGACTTACGTGCTGTCCATTCTCGGCCGCCAGCGCGAAATCCGGGAAATTCTTCAAGGCCACGCGGATCAGGTCGAGCGGGTGGTCGATCCGCTGCTGACGTCCGAGTTTCACTTCCGCGCCGGACTGACCAGCTTCTATCTCGGCAAATTCGCCGAGGCCCGGATTGCCGGCGAAACAGCGCTCGGCGAGGGTGAGCGCGCCGGGAATGCGGCGGCGATCGGCAAGGCGCTGCATGTTCTGTCGCTCATCGCCTTCGAAGCTGGTCGTCCCCGCGATGGTATCTCTCATGCCAAAAGGGGCATTTCGCAGCTCGAGACCACACGCGAACCACAGTGGCTTGGCGGGGTCTACTATGATCTCGCGGTCAATAATCTGGTCGCCGGCGAACTCGATGACGCGCTCGACGCTGCGCGGCAGGCAGAGACGCTGGGTGACAGTATCGGATCGCCCCGGCTCGTGGCGCTGGCCGGCTCCGTGATCACTTGGGCTCTGGCCTTGCGCGGCGATCATGAGCTCGCCATCGAAGGCGCGCAACGCAGCCTCGCGCTTTCACAGGATTCGATGATGTCGAACCTTGTCTTGGGACCCATGGGTCTGGCGTATGTGGAGCAGGGCGATGGACCGAAGGCCGCCAGCATCCTGAGCGAGGTCGTCATCCAGCTTCGCAAGAGTCCTGTGCGCAGCGGAGAAGCGCGTTGCCTTGCGTTCCTGAGCGAGGCTCAGCTTCTTGCGGGCAACCACGATCTTGCCCAGGAAACGGCATCGCGCGCGCTCGAAGTCGGCCAGTCCGATGGATTCATGTTCAGCACCGGTTTGGCACTGCGGGCGCTGGGTCGTATCGCCATGGCCCGACGGAATTTCGGCGAAGCCGGGCTTCTTCTGTCGCGGGCCCTGGCGACGTTCACCGAATGTGGCGCAGCATTCGAGACCGCAAGAACCCAGGCCGACCTGTCCGCGCTCTTCGCGCACAAGCTCGAGTGGAGAGCCGCGCGCGATTGTCTTGCGGCAGCCCTCATGGGCTTCAAGAAGGCCCGTGCGCCCAAGCGGGTCGCGGAGGCGCGCCGCACCGCCCGCGCGCTGGCAAAGGTGCCGGCTGGGAACATCGTGTCGCATGCAACGCCAGGCTAGAGCGCCGTTCGCCCCTCGGCGTTAGCTGCCTTTTCTTTCTTTGTGCGGGCACGCAACCTTTGCGTTGCCCATCTATTGTGTAGGCAGCGGCGGAACCGGGAAGCCGGCAGTCGTTTGCGAAGGCCGCGCGGAGTCATGCCCGAGCGGCTTTTTTCATTGGGTTCAGCGCGCCTACTTGTTTTGAATTGGATATTTATTCGATGACAACCCGAGTGATGGGAAAGCAGATGATGCCTGTGATCAGGCGGCCGTTCAAAACGCGTTCCACCGAGGAGGTGATGGCACTGCTCAGCGCGGTGGCGACCGCGATCCTCGCTGTCATCATCATCGCGATGCTGTATTTCGGTCGTGAGATTTTCGTGCCCATCGCATTGGCGATTCTTCTCAGCTTCGTGCTGGCGCCGGTGGTGGTCATCCTGCAGCGTATCCGTGTGCCGCGCGGGTTGGCGGTGGTGAGCGTGGCCATACTTGCCTTCGCACTCATTTTCGCGATGGGGAGCCTTCTCGCTACCCAATTGACCCAACTCGCCGGAGATCTCCCGCGTTATCAATCGACGATAAGCGAAAAGATCCAGTCGTTTCGGGAGACAAAAGCCGGCAGAGGAACGCTCGAGCGCGCCTCGGACATGTTGAAGGATCTCAGCAAGGAAATCGACAAACCGAAAGAGGCCGCGTCCGCGCGTGCGTCAAACTCGATCGTCAATTCCAATGCTCCGGGACAGCAGGCGCCCGTTCCGGTGGAAGTACGCCAGCCCGATCCCGGAGCGCTGGAGAGCTTGCGGACCTTGATCGCCCCGCTTGTTCATCCGCTCGCGACGACCGGCATCATCATTATTTTCGTCATCTTCATTCTGCTTCAACGCGAAGATCTTCGTAACCGGCTCATTCGGCTGGCTGGCTCCTATGACCTGCAACGAACCACGGCGGCGCTCGACGACGCGGCGGGACGCCTCAGCCGGCTTTTCCTGACCCAGCTCATTTTGAACGGCGCCTTTGGCATCGTGATCGGGATAGGCCTGTGGGTGATCGGCACTCCAAGCGCGATCCTGTGGGGCATCCTGGCGACAGTCCTCCGCTTCGTACCCTATATCGGCGCCGTCATCGCGGCCGCGTTTCCGCTTGCACTGGCGGTGGCCGTCGATCCCGGCTGGTCGATGCTGCTGTGGACGCTCGCGCTTTTTCTCACTGTCGAGCCGATCGTGGGCCATGTCGTCGAGCCGATGGTCTACGGTCACAGCACGGGGCTTTCTCCGGTCGCCGTGGTTGCGGCGGCGACGTTCTGGACCGCACTTTGGGGGCCCATCGGGCTCGTCCTCGCGACGCCCCTGACGGTCTGCCTTGTGGTGCTTGGGCGTCATGTCGAACGCCTGGAGTTCCTTGACGTCATGTTCGGGGACCGGCCGGCGCTTTCTCCCCCGAAATCTTCTACCAGCGCATGCTGGCGGGCGACCCGGCGGAAGCCGCCGAAAAGGCCGAAGAGTTCCTGAAAGAACGCTCTCTGGCCTCATATTATGACGAGGTCGCGTTGAAGGGTTTGCAGCTCGCGCAAATCGACGCCGAGCGCGGCGCGCTTGACCAGGCGCGTCTCACAAAGATTCGAGACGCTGTCAGGGAATTTGCCAGCGACCTGGCCGATCAGGATGACCGGCCGCCGACGAAAGTCCATCTCACCACCGATGCGGAAGCCTCGTCCGCGGTAGAGAGTGTCGCGGAAAATGCGGCGCATGAAAATCTGCCCGTTATCGGCAAAGGCCTGCCGCCCGATTGGCAGGGGGAACATCCCGTTCTCTGCATGGCCGGGCGCAGTCTCATCGATGAAGCGGCCGCAATCATGCTGGCTCAGCTTTCGACCGCACACGGTCTGGCAGCACGGGTCGAAGGCGCAGAAGCGCTCTCGACGACGAATGTCTTCCGGCTCGAGACCACCGGCGTTGCCGTCGTCTGCCTGGTCTATCTCGATGCGAGCGGACCGGCGCACATGCGTTACGCCGTTCGGCGCCTGAGGCGGAAGTTGCCGAAGGCGATCATTATCCTGGGCTGTTGGGTCAGGGACATCGACCCAACCGCGTTGGAAATGTTGCGGGATAACGCGAAAGCCGATCTCGTTGCCGCCAGTCTGGGCGAGACGGTCAAGCTTTGCATCGAGGCCACGGGTGTGGCGGACCAATCTCAGCCTGCCTCCGGGCAGGAAAAGCCTGCAAACGCCGCCGCGTGATTTTGGTCGTGAACATGCGGCGCAAACAGGCGTCTTGTCGTCCCGTCTCGTCTTTCGTTGCGACGGCAACATCCCCTCTTTCGCTGGATAAGGAACTTAGTTCGCGACAGCCAGTTTCCTCTTTGAAGTCATGACCCCTAGGAGACTTCTCATGGAATTGATCCTCATTGTCGTGGTTTTGGTGTTGTTGTTTGGCGGCGGCGGATACTGGGGTCGCCGCAGAGGCCATTGGTAGGAATTTGCGAGGGCGTCCGGTCAGGGCGGACGCCAGACCAATCCCGCTTGATCAAGAAGCGACAACCTGGAGCGATCCAGCGCGCGTCGGCTTTATCTGCAAAGGCAGACTTCTCGTAGTCGCGAGTCCACGCCCTAGATCAACGCCTTTGCGTGCAGCGCCTGCTCAATCTCACGGAAAATCCGCGCGAGCATCTCGGCAAATCGCCGCTGTCCACCCGGCTCCGCGATCAGGTCTTGCCTGATCTCGATGCCGGTATTGACGAGGCCGCGCGCCTCGCCATGCACGGGGATGGTGTAGTCGGTGGCGTCGTTCACCGCATAGGGCTCGTTGTCGCCGACCACGAGATCGCCTTCGGCGCGGAACGCCTGCAGCAGCAGCGGCGGCAACGTCTTGTCGCGCTGATAGAGCGCGGCGATGTGCCAGGGCCGCTCCACGCCCGCGTAGACCGGCGTAAAACTGTGCAGCGACACCAGCACGGTCGGCCGCATCTCGCGCGCGCGTTGCTTGATCACTTTGTCGATGCGGACATGGTAGGGATCGAAAATCTCGTGCTGCCGCCGGTCGGCATCCTCCCGCGACAGTCTCTCGTTGCCGGGAATGGTGGTCGCTTCGCTGAAGACCGGGATCGAGCTCGGCGCGCCGATCGGACGGTTGCAGTCGATCACGAGCCGCGAGTAGCGCTGCGCAATCAGATGCGCGTCGAGATGATCCGACAGCGCCTCGGCGACGCCGGCAATGCCGATGTCCCAGGCGATGTGGCGCGTAAGCTCGCTCTCGGGCAGGCCGAGATCGCCGAGTTTTTTCGGCAGCCGTCGGCCGTAATGATCCGACGTCAGCAGGAACGGCGAGTGCCCATTCGCATTCTTCTCGAACACCGGAGGAACATCTTCCGCGTTCAGGAGTAAGGATGTTTCAAGCGGGACGCCGGAATCCATATTTCATTGCCTATCCATGCAGCATAACGACGTGGAATTGAGCAGCCATCCCTATAGATTACCCACCCAGGAATCACGAAGATCGACTGACGATGCCGCTGCTCCGAGTTCACCACAAGACCGAATATCGCTATGCGCGTCCAGTCGCATTCGGCGAGCACCGCATCATGGTGCGGCCGAGCGACAGCCATGACCTGCGGCTGTTCTTTGCCGAGCTCGAGATCACGCCGAAGCCGGCCTCGCTGCGCTGGATCCATGACGTGTTCGGCAACAGCGTCGCGGTCGCCGCCTTCGATGCGCGCGCGGACCGGCTGACCTTCACCTCCAACGTCATCGTCGACCACAAGCCTTCGCCGGCGTTCACGCTGACGCCCGACGATCCCGCTTTTTTCTATCCCTTCCTCTACGATCCCGAGGAATATTCCGATCTGCAGCACTACCTCACGCCGCAGTCCAGCGATCCCGACGGCAAGCTGTCGGCCTGGGCGCGCGACTTCCTCGACGCGGAAGCGCCGACGCCGACCTTCAAGCTGTTGAGCCGCATGACGCACGGCATCCGCGACGCGCTGCATTATCGCAAGCGTTACGAGCCCGGCACGCAGCATCCGCTCGACACCCTGCAGACCGGCTCGGGCACCTGCCGCGACTACGCGCTGTTGATGATCGAGGCGCTGCGCCGGCTCGGCATCGCCGCGCGCTTCGTCTCCGGCTATTTGTTCGACGGCGACAACGAGCACGCCGGCGGCGGCGCGACCCATGCCTGGGTGCAGGTCTATCTGCCGGACGCGGGCTGGATCGAGTTCGATCCGACCAACGGCATCGAGGGCACGCGCGATCTCGTCCGTGTCGCGGTCGCCCGCGATCCGGCGCAGGCGCTGCCGCTGCACGGCAGCTATCTCGGGCCGCCCGACGCCTTCCTCGGCATGGAGGTGAACGTCAGCGTCACCTCGGTCGACCAACCCGCCGAGATGGAGCGAGGGGCGTAAGCGATGGAGATCAAGGTCGGCTTCGAGATCGCCTATGCTGCCGTGCAGCCGACGCCGATGGTGATCATGCTCTCCATCCATCCCTCGCGCTATTCCGACATCATCGGCACCGAGACCATCGTGACCGAACCGGACGTGCCGATCGGCTTCTATCGCGACAGTTTTGGCAATGTCTGCGGACGCCTGGTGGCGCCCGCCGGCGGCGTCACCCTGAAGGGCCACGCGCTGGTGCGCGACTCCGGCCTGCCCGACGCGGTGGTGCCGACCGCGCAGCAGGTGCCGATCGATCAGCTGCCGGACGAGCTGCTGCTGTATCTGATGCCGAGCCGCTATTGCGAGACCGACAAGCTCACCGACATCGCCTGGTCGCTGTTCGGCAACACCAGGCCGGGCTGGGAGCGCGTGCAGGCGATCGTGGCGTTCGTGCATCATCACGTGACGTTCGGTTATCAGCATGCCAGTGCGATGAAGTCGGCGCATGACGTCTACGAGCAGAAGGCCGGCGTCTGCCGCGACTTCGCCCATCTTGCTTTGACCTTTTGTCGTTGCATGGGCATCCCCGCCCGCTACTGCACCGGCTACATGGGCGACATCGGCATTCCGCCGGAGCCCGAGCCGATGGATTTCTCCGGCTGGTTCCAGGCCTATCTGTCCGGCCAGTGGTACACCTTCGACGCGCGTCACAACACGCCGCGCATCGGCCGCATCCTGATGGGCATCGGGCGCGACGCTGCCGATGTCGCGCTGACCACGAGCTTCGGACGGATGACGCTGACGAAATTTTTTGTGGTCAGCGACGAGGTGGTGGCGGCTTGATCCGCGTCGCCGCCGCCTGATAACAACGCGCATGACCTCCAACCTGTTCGTCTATGGCACCCTGATGCGCGGCTATGTGCATCCGATGGCGCGAATGCTCTCGGCCAATGCCGAGTATCTCGGCGACGCCACCTGCCGCGGCCGGCTTTACATGGTGAAGCACTATCCCGGCCTGGTGGCGTCGGACGACGCAAGCGACATCGTGCATGGCGAGCTCTATCGCCTGCGCGAAGTGGACGCGATGCTTCGTGAGTTCGACATGTATGAAGCCTGCGGCGAAGGTTTTCCGGAGCCGACGCAATATCTGCGGCGGCTGCTCACCGTTACGCTGGCGGGCGGCGGCGCCAGCGAGGCGTGGACGTATGTCTACAACTGGCCGGTGGAGAAGTTGGCGCGCATCGAGTTGGGTCGATTTTTGCAGAAGTAGTGGCACGCGAGCGCGGCATCGGCGCTCCTATCCCTCCCCGCGAAGCGGTGGGGAGGGTCGACCTGAGCGGAGCGAAGGTCGGGGTGGGGGGCGTTTCATTTGCACTGTGCTCGCGGAATCTCCCCCCACCCGCCTCGCTCTGGCGCGCAAGGGCGCTGCCGAGCTCGGCACCCTCCCCACCGCTTCGCGGGGGAGGGATAAGAAAGAGCGCCCTGTGAATAGCCCGGATAAGGTACGAATCTTGAAAATGTGAGGAACGTCTCACACTATCAAGGTGTGAAACGATTCTCACACCTTCCCAGTTGGAACCTCGGCTACTCACCCCCATGCGCTTCACCCCCGAATTCCTCGACGAGCTGCGCGCCCGGCTTCCGGTCTCGGAAGTCGTCTCCAAGCGCGTCAAGCTGAAGAAGGCCGGGCGCGAGTGGAAAGGGCTGTCGCCGTTCCAGCAGGAGAAGACGCCGTCGTTCTTCGTCAACGACCAGAAGCAGGCGTGGTTCGATTTCTCCTCCGGGCTGAACGGCAACATCTTCGATTTCCTGATGAAGACCGAAGGCGTCGGCTTCCCGGAAGCCGTGGAGCGCTGCGCGGCGATGGCGGGCCTGGCGCTGCCGGCGGCAACGCCTGACGCGGCGCGGCACGAGCAGCGCCGCAGGACGCTGCACGACATCATGGAGCTCGCGGCGAAATATTTTCAGGACACGCTGGCCTCGCGGCTCGGCGCGAAAGCGCGCGGCTATCTCGCCGACCGCGCGATCTCGCCGGCGACGCAGCTGCAGTTCCGCCTCGGCTATGCCACCGGCGAGCGCTTCGCGCTGAAGGAGCATCTGGGCGCGCAGGGCGTCTCCACCGAGGACATGGTGGAAGCGGGCCTGTTGATCGGCGGCGAAGAGATTCCCGTGCCGTACGATCGCTTCCGCGACCGCGTGATGTTTCCGATCACCGATCTGCGCGGGCGCGTCATCGCCTTCGGCGGCCGCGCGCTGGAAAAGGATGCGCAGGCCAAATACCTGAACTCGCCGGAAACCCCGCTGTTTCACAAGGGCGACAACCTCTACAACCTCAGCTCCGCGCGAAAGGCCACGCATGACGGCGCGCCACTCGTCGTGGTCGAAGGCTATGTCGACGTCATCGCCATGGTGACCTCGGGCTTTGCCGGCAGCGTGGCGCCGCTCGGCACCGCGCTGACCGAGAATCAGCTGGCGCTGATCTGGAAGATGACGGACGAGCCGGTGCTGTGTTTCGACGGCGATCGCGCCGGACAGAAGGCGGCGTATCGCGCCGCCGATCTCGCGCTGCCGCTCTTGAAGCCCGGCAAGTCGCTCCGCTTCGCGCTGTTGCCGGAAGGTCAGGACCCCGACGATCTCGCCCGCTCCGGCGGGCGCGGCGCGATCGAGGAAGTCATCGCCGCTGCGCGTCCGCTTGCGGAAATGATCTGGTCGCGCGAGATCGAGGGCGGCAATTTCGCCACCCCCGAGCGCCGCGCCGCGCTGGAAGCGCGCATCGGCGAGCTCGCCAATTCCGTGCGCGACGACGTCGTGCGCCGCTATTATCGCGAGGACCTGATCCAGCGCCTGCAGCGCACCTTCGCGCCCGAGCCCGTGCGCTTTCCGCCGCGCGGAAACTTCCGCGAATCATCTCGCTTCCAGCCGCGCAGCGGCGCGTCCGGCAACTTCCAGAAGCGCGGCTTTGCGCCTCCGCCGGCGTTTGGGCGCGGCCCCTATCAGGCCACCAGCCCGCATCTCGCCAACAGCCCGATCATGCGCGGCCAGCGCTCGAGCTTTTCCCGCCGCGAGGCGCTGATCCTGCAATGCCTGATCAATCACCCCTGGCTGCTGCACGAGCATCTGGAGGAAGCCGCTGCCCTCGAGCTCGCCCATCCCGAGGCCCACAAGCTGCGCGCCGGCATCATTGCGGCCTTCGCCCACGACCATCATCATGTCGCCGATCCTGCGGAACTGGCCGAGAAGATGCGTGCCGACCTTGAGTCGGCCGGATTTTCACAAATCCTTCAAAGGGTTGACCGGGCGATCACGACCGGCGCGGTGTGGGGCGCGCGCCCGGGCGCCGCGCGCGATGACGTTTTGTCCACCTGGCACCAACTCGTTGTCTTGCATCAGAAAACCCACGCCCTACTTAGGGAAAGGAAGGACGCCGAGGTCGCATTGGGAGACGAGCCCAGCGACGCCAATATGGCCTGGCTCAAGGACGTCAGCCTTCGCCTGGAGTCGCTGGAGGGGACCGAGGCCCAAATCGAGGGTTTTGGCGAGCTTTCCGGCCGGTTCCAGAAAAGCGTGTGATTGAATATCCGGATCACCCCGGTGTTTGATTGAAAATTAATGCGGATGGCCGCGGCCGGACCCGCAAAAGGACTCGCCAAACCCATGGTTTGGCTGCAAAAACAGGGTTAAGCGAAGCTTAAGTCTGCGCCGCTATCAGGCGCGTCAGATCGAGATCAAGAGGCAGGGTGGCGACGATTTGCGCCGCCCTTTTGCGCGTCGGCAGCGGCGCGCAACAAAAGACAAACAAACGGCGACGCGGCGCACGCGACGCTTCATGCGAACCGCGTTTGGAGAGCACTGAATGGCCACCAAGGCAAAGACGCTGCAGGCAAAGGACAAGGAAAAGGACGACAAGGCAGCGGATGCGCCCGAGAAGGATGGGCCGGATGCTCCCTCGCCGTTGCTCGACCTCTCCGATGCCGCCGTCAAGAAGATGATCAAGCAGGCCAAGAAGCGCGGCTTCGTGACCTTCGATCAGCTCAATGCCGTGCTGCCGTCGGACCAGACCTCGCCCGAGCAGATCGAGGACATCATGTCGATGCTCTCGGATATGGGCATCAACGTCACCGAGGCCGATGAGGCTGACGGTGAGGAGGAAAAGGACGAGGGCGGCGACGACGAGACCGACAACGAACTGGTCGAGGTCACGCAGAAGGCCGTCACCGAGGTCAAGAAGAGCGAGCCCGGCGAGCGCACCGACGATCCCGTGCGGATGTATCTGCGCGAGATGGGCACGGTGGAGCTGCTGTCGCGCGAGGGCGAGATCGCGATCGCCAAGCGCATCGAGGCCGGCCGCGAGGCGATGATCGCGGGTCTGTGCGAAAGCCCGCTGACCTTCCAGGCCATCATCATCTGGCGCGACGAGCTGAACGAAGGAAAGATCTTCCTTCGCGACATCATCGATCTCGAAGCGACCTATGCCGGCCCCGACGCCAAGAACAATCCGGGCATCGTCGGCGCCGCCGTCGGTCCCGACGGCCAGCCGATCGTCAATGGCGGCGATGGCGCAGCTGTTGCCGCTCAGGGCGCGCCCGCGCATGTCGCGCCGCCCGCGGCACCGCCGGCGCCGACCCCGTTCCGCAGCGGGCCTGCGGCCGTACCGGGCGTCGAGGGCGAGGAAAAGGATCCGGCCGAGGCCGCCGCCGAATCCGACATGGACGACGACGACGAGTTCGAGAACCAGATGTCGCTTGCGGCCATCGAGGCCGAGCTGAAGCCGAAGGTGGTCGAGACCTTCGACAAGATCGCCGACAACTACAAGAAGCTGCGCCGCCTGCAGGAGCAGGACATCGCCAACCAGCTGCAGAACGACTCGCTGACGCCCTCGCAGGAGCGCAAGTACAAGAAGCTGAAGGACGAGATCATCGTCGAGGTGAAGTCGCTGCGGCTGAACCAGGCGCGCATCGACTCGCTCGTCGAGCAGCTCTATGACATCAACAAGAAGCTGGTCAGCTTCGAGAGCCGGCTGATGCGGCTCGCCGACAGCCACGGCGTGGCGCGCGACGACTTCGCGCGCAACTACCACGGCTCCGAGCTCGATCCGCGCTGGCTCAACCGCGTCTCCAAGCTCTCGGCCAAGGGCTGGAAGAATTTCGTCCATCACGAGAAGGACCGCATCAAGGAGCTGCGCCACGAGGTGCAGTCGCTCGCCGCGCTGACCGGGCTCGAGATCGTCGAGTTCCGCAAGATCGTGCACGGCGTGCAGAAGGGCGAGCGCGAGGCGCGCCAGGCCAAGAAGGAGATGGTGGAAGCCAACCTTCGGCTGGTGATCTCGATCGCGAAGAAATACACCAACCGCGGCCTGCAGTTCCTCGACCTGATCCAGGAAGGCAACATCGGTCTGATGAAGGCGGTCGACAAGTTCGAATACCGCCGCGGCTACAAGTTCTCGACCTATGCGACGTGGTGGATCCGGCAGGCGATCACCCGCTCGATCGCCGACCAGGCGCGCACCATCCGCATTCCCGTGCACATGATCGAGACCATCAACAAGATCGTGCGCACCTCGCGCCAGATGCTCAACGAGATCGGCCGTGAGCCGACCCCGGAGGAGCTCGCCGAGAAGCTCGGCATGCCGCTCGAGAAGGTGCGCAAGGTCCTCAAGATCGCGAAAGAGCCGCTCTCGCTGGAGACGCCGGTCGGCGACGAGGAGGATTCGCATCTCGGCGATTTCATCCAGGACCCGAACGTGGTGCTGCCGATCGACGCCGCGATCCAGTCCAATCTGCGCGAGACCACGACGCGCGTGCTGGCCTCGCTCACCCCGCGCGAGGAACGCGTGCTGCGCATGCGCTTCGGCATCGGCATGAACACCGATCACACCCTGGAAGAGGTCGGCCAGCAGTTCTCCGTGACGCGCGAGCGTATCCGCCAGATCGAGGCCAAGGCGCTGCGCAAGCTGAAGCATCCGAGCCGAAGCAGGAAGCTGCGGAGCTTTTTGGATAACTAGAGTTAGCTATCTCAATCGTCATGGCCGGGCTTGACCCGGCCATCCACAAACGGCGGGCGAGAGCCCGCCGTTTTCCATTTTGGTTCTGTAGATCAGCTTGACGTCAACTTTATTGCGCTGTCGTTCTGGGGTTTTCGATTTCCATTGCCCCACGTGTTCTCGATTTTTCCGGCCTTGGCGAGTTCTACGCAGATGTCCTTCACGTTAGTCTCGCGTAACATAAATGGTTCAAGCAATGCCGTCACGACACTCGAAAATCTGATCGGTTTGCCATCAGCGAGGACCGTCAACAGCTGATTCTTGGCAAGAGACTTTTGGTCGGCGACGGTTTCATCAACAGTTGCTTCCTTAACTTCGGCCTCATAGTCAGCAAACATATCAGCGACGTTAGTTCGGCGTTCTCGCTTTCTCTCGATCGCAGTAGCGCGATTCTTGGCGTGCTTCCGTAATGCGTCGTATTCCGTTTGCCGGAACGTCTTTAAGCCATCCGCGCTCTTTGTTCCGTAAGCAATAAAGAAGTGAGGACGCTCCGACGTTGCCTTGTCGATCTTCGTGGATACAACAAACCCAAAGCGACCAGTTGCCTTGAGAGTTTCGCGAAATAGTTTTTCCACGGCGAGCCCCCGCGGGAGACTTGTATCGAGCCGAGTTGGCCAGCCTGGCCCACCAAGTATCGGGTTCATTGAATTCCACGATGTCTGGTTCGTCGCTGTAAACGAACCGGTTAATGAAGTCGTACATGAAGTTGATCAAGACTTCACATTTCGGCCGCGCAAACAGTGGCTTGATCTTGTCGAAAGGATAGCCACGCCATCCTGTTGGGTCGATGAAGATGAGTGGAAACGATGTGCCAATAAAAGATTGAATTTCCGAGACCGCATCTTCGAATTTACCCTCGTAGGTCTTTATTTCGAAGCCATCCCGAGGTTGGTGGTACTCAGCCACAGCCGACTCAAGTTGAACGTACGCACCGGGATCGTTTTCCGAGAAGAAGCACTTGATGCGGCGTCGACCATCTCCCCGAGCAGCGATCTGCTTTTGCGCGTCCATTAGGACGCTAATTGCAATCATGAATGAGGAGTCGCTAAAGTTTTCAGTCTTGCTCTGCCAAGGTCCCGAAAATCCATCGATGTATGTAATATCTGAAAATGTAAGAACCTTGAACGCAAGCGCTTGAAGGTAGCTCTTGAGAATAAAATGCTTCGCCCTAGTTTGCTCGCGATCTAAATAGGGGTCCGTCAAATTGATCCCTCTCTATTCTGCGGCGACCAAAAGTGCTTTCTGCGCGAGCTTGGGGTATTGATTCCACTCGCGGCCTCGAAGCAGGCGTCCTCCCGACTTTGGCCTGACGCCACCCCACTGTTTGAAGAAGAATGCGACCCTTGCCGCTTTGCACTGCCTTTGAATCTCGACCGCCCATTCCTCCAACATCGGCCGAGCGCCGGGCCCGCTTTCTCCGCCAACAATCGCCCAATTGATTCCGGAAAGGTCAATCTCGCCAACAGAGCCGAGTAGCGGTTCGAACGACACAAATTTGGTGGATACCGGCGCTACGCGAAGGTGATTGATCCGAACCGCGTTCTTTGCGTCCTCAACTGAGACGCCCAACCAAATATGCGGCGGGGCTTTGCCGGGCCCATATCGATTGCGGAGATATCGTGCCATGAGCGAGCTTCGCTTCGTCAGCACTTGGAATGTGTGCCAGTGCGCCATTTCCATGGTGTCGAAGACAGAGTCGATGAAGGGCCAGGGAATATCCTTGTGAAAGAGGTCGCTCATCGAGTTCACGAAGATACGGCGCGGTTGTCGCCATGCGAGCGGTTGTGTCAAACGCTCAGGCCGTAGCTTCAAGTCGAAGCCGCTTTCAAATGGGTGACCTGGCACGCCTCGAAATCTCTCGGAGAAGCGCTCCGCGTAGCAGAAGTCACATCCACGAGTAATTTTAGTGCAACCCGTCACCGGATTCCACGTAGCATCGGTCCATTCGATTTCCGTGGATGCAGCCATAGGATCACCATAGAACAAAACAGGAACAATTGCAACTCGAAATGATTATGGCCCATAGATTCACTTTCTGACGTTAACGCGCGATCTCGTGGGATGCACTTGCAATCAGCAGTACTGAAGTTCGTCGATATGGTCGTCACGAGGTTGCCCGCCGGGCAAAAACAGCTGCGCGATTTCGTTCACAGACTCACCGGAAAACGCTTGAACACCTAGCAAACTTTCATTCGGATAAGTCGAATTTAAAAATGGTGTTAATCGCTTCCTGCAAGTCGAAACCCTGTCCAGCTTCCCGCTAAATCCCCGGTGCGATCCGCGCCCCCCAACGCCTGATCATATCTTGAGCGCGATTTTGCCCAAATTGGCGGTGACCATGCCGGCTCGCGCTCAGGCGGGCAGGGACGGCCGCCCCGAGCAATGAGCCCATCGAACGATCACGCGAGGGTGCGATGAGCCGTCCCGACGACAATCCCGACGATCATTCCAGGACCGTCACGCTGAGGCCAAGCGCCGCCGGACTCTGGCCGCCGCTTCGCCGCTTCATCGCGGCCGAAGCGCGCATCGGCCGGTCGATGGCGCGGCGGCCGTCGACCGCCGCGCTGTATGAGTTCATTCGCTTCGGCCTGAAGCAGGGCTGGGCCTGCCTGTTCGGCGGCATCGCCATTGCGCTGATGATCCTGACCTGGCGCTTCTATCCCGCGAACGCGCCGCTGGCCCGCTATGATTTCCTCTTCCTCGGCATGATCGCGGTCCAGGGCGCCTTGCTCGCAGGCCGGCTCGAAACCGTGGACGAGGCCAAGGTCATCCTGATCTATCATCTCGTCGGCACGGCGATGGAGATCTTCAAGACCTCGGTCGGCTCCTGGATTTACCCGGAGCCGAATGTCTTCCGCATCATGGGCGTGCCGCTGTTTTCCGGCTTCATGTATTCCTGCATCGGCAGCTATCTCTGCCGCGCTTGGCGCCTGTTCGATTTCCGCTTTACGCGTCATCCGCACCGGCTGAGCCTGATCGCGCTGAGCTGCGCGGTCTACGCCAATTTCTTCGCCGACCACTTCGGCATCGACCTGCGCTGGCTGCTGTTTGCCGCCGCCGCACTGCTGTTCGGCCGCACCACCATCCACTTCAAGGTCTGGCGCAGCTATCGCAAAATGCCGCTGCTGCTCGGCTTGACACTGGTGTCACTGTTCATCTGGTTTTCCGAGAACATCGGCACCTACACCAAAACCTGGCTCTACCCGTCGCAGCAACATGCCTGGTCGATGGTCTCGCCCGGCAAGCTGGGCTCGTGGTTCCTGCTGCTGATCATCAGCTACACGCTGGTCAGCCTGGTCAACCCGCCGCGGGCGATCGCCGCGCGCGGCGTCGTTCGGCCGCGTCCCGCTGCGCTGAAATCGGCCGCGGCATGAGGGCAGCGAATTCGCGTGCGCGAGAAATCTGATTTCTTAAATTCGATCAGTCGCTTTCGCGCATTCAGTCTCTCGCTGCAAATATTTCTCTTGCCGAAAATCAGAAACAGCGCTACATTCCCCCCATCCCGCCTCGTGAAGAGGGACGTTTTGCGCAATCGTCACGAAATGTGAGGCGGGGAGCGGTGGACGCGAAAGCCAGCGAGACGATCGCCGGCCGGCGCGTACGACCAAGCTGCGTGGTCCTGTCCCCTCGACGCTGGGGTCAAGTCGATCGAGTCAATCGATCGGCGACGGTGACTAGAAAGCCCGAACACCGGGGAGATCGCAGAGTACGTCGTAAAGCCACTGCGCAGGGAATGCCGGTCGTGTCGGCGTACCTGTCTATCTTGTGGGCATTTTCCTTTTCAGCCCACGAGCCTAGCGGGTGCGGTCAGCGCCCGGCATTCCCTGCGCCCTCTTCATTCGAAAGGCGCGACGTTTCCCGCACAATCCGGGCGCGATCCGCGCCGCGGCAACGCGGAACCGTGCTGTTCGGGTGCCCGCCGGCGCATCGAGGGCGGACATGAGGTAATATCCCGCAACAGGCAGTCGACCTCTGCGGGGGCGTGGCGAACCGATTTGCGAGGAGCAGCATGAAACAGATCGTACTTGGCGTGATCGTCGTCGCGGCGTCAGCGATGCTGGCACGCGCCGAACCGGCAAAAGACCGCTACCTGCCGGGTCTTGGCGAGTTCATGACGGCGACCCAGCTTCGCCACGCCAAACTCTGGTTCGCCGGCAAGAACTTGAACTGGGGTCTCGCGGCCTACGAAGTCGATGAGATCAAGGAAGGGCTAGAGGACGCGAGCAAGCTTCATGCGAGTTTCGAGGGCATTGCTGTTGCCGACATGATCAAGACCATCATCGCTCCGCGCCTGGACAAGCTCGAGAAGGCGATTGCAGCCCAGAGCGGCACGCAGTTCGTCTCCGCCTTCGACGATCTCACCGACGGCTGCAATAGCTGCCACGCGGCAGCGGGAAAACCCTTCATCCGCATCCAGCGCCCCACGGCGCCCCCGCTGAGCAACCAGGATTTTACGCCGCCAAAGTAGGAGAGCCACGCCCTCGCGAGGGCAATCCCTCAGGACGCCTTGGCCGCAGTCTCCGGGATCTCGTCGGTCCACACCTTGAAGTTCACGAGCGTGTTCGGCCCAAAAGTCTGGGTGATCGGAACGTCGGAGGCATCGCGCCCCTGCGCAATCAGCACGCGGCCGATCCGGGGCTCGTTGTTGCGCGGATCGAAAGTGTGCCAGCCGCCGTCGAGATAGGCCTCGAACCAGCCGGCGAAATCGCCGGCCGCCCACGGCTTCGGCGTGCCGATGTCGCTGAGATAGCCGGTGCAATAACGCGCCGGAATGTTCATGCAGCGGCAGAATGCGATCGCCAGATGCGCATAGTCGCGGCACACGCCCTTGCCTTCGTTGAAGGCCTCCCACGCCGTCTTGGTGGCGCGGGCGTGCTCATAGCCGAAGGCGATGTGACGATGGACGAAATCGCAGATCGCCTGCACGCGTGGCCAGCCCGGCGCCGTCGTCTCGAACAGCTTCCAGGCGATGTCCGAAAGCCGGTCGGTCTCGCAGTAGCGGCTGCCGAGCAGGTAGACCAGCGTCTCCGCAGGCAGATTCTCCACGGTGTACTGCCAGGCAGAGGCATGCACCGGATCGGGCAGGCCGCTGTCGCGCACCACGCCATCGGCGAAAAGACGCATCGGTCCGGCCGGTGCCACGATACGGCTGCACCAATTGCCGAAGCCGTCGCGATAGGGCGTGATCGGCACGACCGGGCTGGTGGTCAGAAAGTCCGGGACGATGACGTCGGAGGCGCGCGTGAAATGCGTGCCCAGCACCATGATCATTGGCGTCGGTTGCGGGAACTCGTAGTTCATCTCGTATCCGACGCGCAGCTTCATTCGATTCATGTCCCCGTGTGGAATTCGACATGGCTATGCGGCCGCCGAATACAAGGCAGGGTTGCCTCAATCGCGCAAAATCCTTTGCGCATTCCGCTCATGGCATGCGAAATTGGCGCGGCAAGGGATTGGAGAAAGCGCATGCAACGCCGGCTCGCCGCAGTTCTCGCTGCCGATGTGGTCGGCTACAGCCGGCTGATGGGCGCCGACGAGGTCGGGACGCTCAATGCGCTGAAGGCGCATCGCCGCGAACTGGTCAACCCCGAGATATCAGAGCATCACGGCCGCATCGTCAAGACCACCGGCGACGGCATGCTGCTCGAATTTGCCAGCGTGGTCGATGCGGTCGCCTTTGCCGTCAAGGTGCAGCGCGCGATGCAACGCCGCAACGCGGCCGTCGCCGAAGACAAGCAAATCGTCTTCCGCATCGGTATCAATGTCGGCGACATCATCATCGACGGCGACGACATTTTCGGCGACGGCGTCAACATCGCCGCGCGGCTGGAGGCGCTGTGCGAACCCGGCGGCGTCTGCATCTCGCGCGCGGCCAATGAGCAGATCAGGGACAAGCTGTCGCTGTCGTTTGCCGATCTCGGCGAGCAGGCGGTGAAGAACATCGCGCGCGCCGTCGGCGTCTACGGGCTTGCGGCAAGCGACATCATGGCGCTGCCAGACAGCGCCGCCCTGGGCGCCACCGAGCCGGACCGCGGGTCCGCCGCCGCCGAGCAGGAGATCCACTTCTGCCAGGGCAAAGACGGTGTGCAGCTCGCCTATGCCAGAACGGGGCAAGGTCCTCCGATCGTCAAGACCGGCAACTGGATGACGCATCTGGAATATGATCTGGAGAGCCCGATCTGGCGGCATCTCTATCGCGAGTTGTCGCGCGATCACTCGCTTGTCCGCTACGACGCGCGGGGCAACGGCCTTTCCGATCGCGAGATTCCGGATGTCGCGTTCGATCGTTTCGTCGACGATCTCGAAACCGTGGTCGACGCCGCGGGACTCGACCGCTTCACCCTGCTGGGCATCAGCCAGGGCTGCGCCGTGTCGGTCGGCTATGCGGTCCGGCATCCCGAGCGGGTGTCGCGCCTGATCCTGTTCGGCGGCTACGCCGTGGGAGCGAGCAAGCGGGCAAGGACGCAGGCGGAGAAGGACGCAGACGCCGCCATGCTCACTTTGATGCGTCTCGGCTGGGGGCAGGAAAATGCGGCGTTCCGCCAGCTCTTCACCTCGCAATTCATTCCCGGCGGTACCAAGGAGCAGGCGGACTGGTTCAACGAGCTGCAGCGCATCTCGGCGTCGCCCGAGGACGCCGTCCGAAACCTGATCGCAAACGGTGAAACCGACGTCACCGCGCTGCTCGCCAAGGTCAACGTGCCGACGCTGGTGATGCATTCGCGTCATGAGGCAAGGGTGCCTTTCGAGCAGGGAAGGCGGCTGGCCGCGGGCATTCCCGGCGCGCGCTTCGTTCCGCTGGAAAGCCGCAATCACCTCATCCTGGAGGACGAGCCGGCCTTTCCGCGCTTCCTGGAGGAAATCAAATCGTTCCTGAAGTCCGATCCATCTGCGCCATGAAGGCGCGGCTACTTCTTCTTGGCGCCGACCCGGCTGATGCTCTTGATCTCGAGCGCCGGCCGGCCGCCCTTCTCGGCGATTTCCTGGTCCTGCGCGTGGATGAACGCGCGGGCAGGTTCGTCGCCCTCGAGCCCGCCGAGCAGCTCGGACGGCACGCGGCGGTTGGAGCGCTGGGAGTCGTCCTCATAAACGACGTCGAAAAAGGCGAATTCGCCCTTGGGATTGGTTCCGGGTTTTTTCGGCATGCGCGGCTTTTGGTCGATGAAAGGCCTCCAGTCAAACGAAATTGCACCCGCCCGCGGTCCTACGAAACTGTGTCCGCCCGCGGCCCAATGCCAACCTTCCGCCTGCGCAAGCCCTCGTATATGAAGGATTTGCCGCCGGAACGGGATACGAATCAGCGGCGTTGGTTCAAATCGAGGCAGGCGGACAGGAAACCGGGGCTGGCATGGCAATTCGACTGACCTTGGCGGCGATGGCCGCCCTGACCGCGCTGACGTCTGCCGCGGTGGCCGCGAAACAGCCGGCACAGCCCGTCGAAGCCACCGCGCCGCGCGAGGCCGGCGAGCCGATCATGGCCATCGTGTCGATCAAGAGCCAGCGGGTCACTTTCTACGACGCGGAGGGCTGGATTTTACGCGCGCCGGTCTCGACTGGCACAACCGGGCGCGAGACGCCGGCCGGCGTCTTTGCCGTCATCGAGAAGGACAAGGACCATCATTCGTCCATGTATGACGATGCCTGGATGCCAAACATGCAGCGCATCACCTGGAACGGCATCGCGCTGCATGGCGGTCCGCTGCCGGGCTACGCCGCCTCGCACGGCTGCGTGCGCATGCCTTTCCCCTTTGCCGAAAAGCTGTTCGACAAGACGCGGCTCGGGATGCGGGTGATCATCTCGCCACTCGATGCAGAGCATGCGGAGCCGGTCGAGATTTCGCATCCCGCGCTGTTGCAGCCGAAGCCGGAGGCGATTGCCGCCGCGCCCGCGCGCGTCGAGACGACCGTCCGCGAGGCCGAGGACGCTGCGAAAGCGGCCGACGAGGCCAAGAAGGCCGCGGCGACCACGGCACGCGAGGCCGCACCCGTGACGGCCGCGCTGAAGAAGCTGGAAATGCAGAAGAAGAGCGCAGACAACGAGCTTGCCTATGCCGACAAGCTGCTCGCCAACGCCAAGACCGATCAGGCCAGGGCGAAGGCCGAGGATTTGAAGGCGAAGGCAACCACCAAGGCCGAGCAGGCGACGACGCAGCTCGATACGGCGAAGACCGACGCCAAGACCAAGCTCGATGCTGCAGCCGCGGCAAAGGATGCAGCCAAGACGGCGCAGACCAGAAAGACCGACACCGCCAAGGCCGCGCTCGATGCCAAGCTCGCGCTCGAGCCGGTCTCGATCTACATCAGCCGCGCCACGCAGAAGCTTTACGTCCGGCGCAACACGCACAAGCCCGCGCCGGACGGCGGCGGCGAGGTGTTCGATACCTCGATCGAGGTTCCCGTCCAGATCCGCGATGCCGGCAGGCCGATCGGCACCCATATCTTCACGGCGATGGCGAAGAGCGATGCGGGCCTGCGCTGGAGCGTGGTCACGATCGACAGCGGCGACGACGCCAAGGACGCGCTCGACCGCGTCACCATTCCGCAGGAGGTGCTCGATCGCATCGGCCCGACCGCATTGCCGCGATCCTCGATCGTCATCTCGGACGAGCCGCTCTCCAAGGAGACCAACTACCGCACCGAGTTCGTCGCGGTGCTGAACAACCAGCCGCAGGGCGGCTTCATCACGCGCAAGCCGACGCCGCCCGATATGCTGGTTGCGGGCAGCAGCAGCTGGGGTGAAAGCCCCTTCTTCTCGTTCTTCCAGCCCAGTCCGCCTCCGCAACCCGTCAATGCGCGGCGGCGCGGCGGCGGCCAGTATTATTATCCGGACGGGCAGCCGGGCTATCAGCAGCAGCAGCAGCCCCGCGTCTATCAGCGACAGGGCTGGTAAGCGCGGCCGGGGATGCCGTTTCAGCGAGGGTTCATGTGGAACCGGACGTATTGTCGGCCAAGTTTGTGCTTTGATTGAGCCATCGCCCGAAGCCCAGGAACAAGCTGATGACCAAGACCAGGCAATTGACGGCCGCCTTCGCCACGCTGACGATACTCGTGTTCCTCGGCTCGGCCGCGCACGCCGCGCAATGCGGCAACGGGCCGGGCGGCTTCGAGGCGTGGAAGCAGCAGTTTTCCGGCGAAGCGCGCGCCAAGGGCATCGGCGCCAACGGCGTCTCCGCGCTGATGGGTGCGAACTACGCGCAGGCCACCATCAATGCCGATCGCGGTCAGCGTAGCTTCCGCCTTTCGCTCGACCAGTTCCTGGTCAAGCGCGGTTCGGCGGCGATCGTCGCCAAAGGGCGGCAACTGCGGCAATCGCAGGCTGCGATGTTCGCCAACATCCAGAGCCGCTACGGCGTGCCGCCGGGCCCGCTGATCGCGATCTGGGGCATGGAGACCGGCTTCGGCACCCAGCATGGCAACCAGAACATGCTCTCGTCGATCGCGACGCTCGCCTATGACTGCCGGCGGCCGGAATATTTCACCGAACAGCTTTACGCGGCGCTGCAACTGATCGATCGCGGCACGCTGTCGGCGACCCAGCGCGGCTCGATGCATGGCGAGGTCGGCCAGACGCAGTTTCTGCCGAAGAACATTGCGGCCTATGGCGTCGGCAATCTCGAGAGCGCGTCCGGGGCGTTGTCGTCGACCGCGAATTTCCTGAAAGCCCATGGCTGGCGCGCCGGTGCCGGCTACCAGCCGGGCGAGCCGAATTTCGCGGCGATCCAGGAATGGAATGCCGCCGAGGTCTATCAGAAGGCGATCGCGCTGATGGGCCGGCAGATCGATGGGGGAGAGTGAGGCGGCGGCAATTGGTACGTCGACCCGATGCATCTGTCCGCTGATTCACTCCGTCGTCATGCCCGGGCTTGGCCCGGGCATCCACGACTTGCTTTCTCACTGCACCGAAGACATGGATGGCCGCGACAAGCCCGGCCATGACGAGAACATTAGGGACTTTCATGCGAAGACTTTGTTTTGGAATCTTACTGAGCGCCTTACTCACCACCCCCACATTCGCCGCGCGTTGCGGCGGCAGCTTCAACGCCTTCGTCGCGAGCTTCTCGGCCGAGGCGCAAGGAGCCGGCATCTCGCCTGAAGTGATCAGCCAGGCACTCGGCGGTGTGACGCAGGACGGCGCCGTACTCGCCTTCGATCGCCGCCAGCACGCCACCTTCAGAAAGTCGTTCGAGGAATATGTTTCGACCCGGGTCGGGCCGGGCCGCATCAATGGCGGCCGCGCGCTGCTGGCCCGTCATGCCGCGCTGTTCGCGCGCATCGAGCAGAAATTCGGCGTGCCGCGGCAGATCATCGTCGCGATCTGGGGCCTGGAGAGCGATTTCGGCAAGGGCGACATCGGCAAGCTGCCGGTGATCCGCACGCTCGCGACGCTGGCGCACGATTGCCGGCGCAGCGAGCTGTTCCAGGGCGAGCTGATGGCGGCGCTGAAGATCTTGCAGCGCGGCGACCTGCCGCTCTCCGACCTGATCGGCGCCTATGCCGGCGAGATCGGCCAGACGCAATTCCTGCCGTCGTCCTACATCAAATACGGCGTCGATTTCGACGGCGACGGCCGCGTCGATCTGCGCCACAGCGTTCCCGACGTGCTCGCCTCCACCGCCAACCTGCTGCATACGGCCGGCTTCAAGATGGGCGAGCCCTATGGCGAGGGCACTGCGAATTTCCAGGCGATGTATGAATGGAATCGCGCGGCGGTCTATCGCAAGACCATCGGCTATTTTGCGGACCGGCTGGTGGGAAGGTGATGGGTTCTCTTATCCCTCCCCGCGAGCATTCCTTTTCGCGGCGCCTGCGTCACGTCCCCTTGTCCGCGTTCTCCGCGCGTTTCTGCAGCGCGCGGCCAAGCAGCCCCCAGTAGGTCGCGGGCCGCAGCCGTTGAATGATCTCCGCGAACTTCGCGTCGCTGCCGATCAAAAGGCGCAGCTTGTTGGCTTCGATGGCGCCGGCGATATGCATGGCGGCGGCAGCCGGCGATTTCTTCGCCACCTTGTCGAAGCGGTCGATCATCTCGGTGCGCCGCGCATTGTCGGTGACGCCGGCGCCGGTGCGGGAGTTGCGAGCGATGTCGGTGGCGATGCCGCCGGGATGCACCACCAGCAGGCGCACCGGACTCTCCGCCATTTTCAGCTCGTGCCGCAGGCTTTCGGAGAAGCCGCGCACCGCGAACTTGGCAGCGCAATAGGCGGTCTGGCCGGGTGGGGCGATGATGCCGAAGATCGAGGACAGGTTGACGATATGCGCCTCGCGCCGTTGCGACAGATGCGGCAGGAAGGCGCGGGTGCCGTGCACCACGCCCCAGAAATTGATGTTGATCAGCCACTCCATCTGCGCCTGGTCGATTTCGGTGAACTGGCCGAGCAGCGCCACGCCTGCATTGTTGACGAGAATGTTGAGCGAGGGATGCGCGGATATCGCAGCCTGCGCGAACGCGCGGATCTGCTCGGCGTCGGCGACGTCGACCTTGTGCGTCGTGACCCTCGCTTTGCTTCCGATCTCGGCGGCGACCGCCTTCAGTCCCGCCTCATCGCGATCGGCAAGCGCGAGCCCTGCTGCGCCTCGCGATACCATCTCCAGCGCCAGCGCGCGGCCGATGCCGCCGGCTGCGCCCGTGATCGCCGCCGCCGCCCCTCGAATTGCCGTCATCGAAAACTCCCGGTTCCCCAGGCATGGTCCGGAAAAGTGTGAAGCGGTTTTCCGAGAAGATCATGCCCAAACAAGATCGGCGGGGAACCTATCGGGCTGCGCGCTCGGCGCAAGTCCCGCGGCGGCATTTTGCAGCTCGATCGCCTATGAAATGAGCAAACCGGCTTGGCATGCCAGGAATTTGCGAATCCTGTCGCTTTTCTGAATTTGGAACCGAACCATCCGCCGTGGCCCGTCTTTAACAAACATACTTTTGCCCGCGCAGATCATTTACCGGAGGCGATCCATGGGACAAGCAAAACCACTTCGCGCGATCGCCCTGATTGTCGAAGACGACGCGATGCAGCGGGACATGATTTCCATGCTGCTGGAGGAAAGCGAGTACGAGGTCATCCTGTGCGAGACCGCCGAGGAGGCGCTGCTCGTGCTCGATCGGAAGGGCCGCAAGCTGTCGTTCCTGATGACCGACGTCAATCTGGCCGGCCGCATGAGCGGCGCCGAGCTTGCGGCGATTGCGCATCAGCGCCATCCCGCGCTCGACGTGGTCGTGACCTCGGGCAAGCCGCTGAACGGCAAGTTGCCCGACGGCGTCAAGTTCTGGTCCAAGCCGTGGGCGGCGCTCGACGTGCTGCGCGAGGCGGAGCTGGCGCATGCGGCGCGGCAGCCGAGGTCGCACGACCGCGCGGCGAGGCCCGCTCACTGAGCTGGCGCTTCCGGAGTGCCGGCGCGGATGATAGCTTCACGGGATGTCGTTCTCCTTCCTGCTCACCTCGCTGATCGTCGTCGTCTCGCCGGGCACCGGCATGCTCTATACACTGGCGGTCGCGTTGACCCGCGGCTCGCGGGCGAGCGTCGCTGCCGCCTTCGGCTGCACGCTCGGCATTTTGCCGCACATGCTGGCGGCGATGCTCGGGCTTGCCGCAGTGCTGCATACCAGCGCGTTGGCTTTCTCGGCGTTGAAATGGTGCGGGGTGGTGTATTTGCTGTACATGGCCTGGCAGACCTTGCGCGAGCGCGGCGCGCTCGCCGTCGACGGGCGGATCGACGAGGCAAGGCGCCGCCGGGTGGTCATGACCGGCTTCCTGATCAACATCCTCAATCCGAAACTGTCGATCTTCTTTCTCGCCTTCCTGCCGCAGTTCATCGCTACCGGCGAGCCGCACCCGCTGGCGCGGATGCTGGAGCCGTCCGCCGTCTTCATGCTGATGACCTGGGTGGTGTTCGTGCTTTACGGACTGTTTGCTGCCGGTGTCCGTGACCGCGTCGTCAGCCGGCCCAATGTGATGACCTGGCTGCGCCGCGCCTTTGCCGGCGGCTTTGCCCTGCTCGGCGCGCGGCTGGCGTTCGCGGATCGCTGAGCAAATCGCCTGCCGGAATCAAAAAGGCGGGCCAGGCCCGCCGTTCTTCAAATCCGGTTAGGTGCCCGGGCGGAGCTGAGCACCCCACCCGGGCAGAAGAACTACTTCTTCTTTCCCTTCTTGGCCTTCTTCGCCTTCTTAGCCTTCTTCGCTTTCTTAGCCATAGTATCCTCTCAGGGTTTAATGGATGGAACGCGACACGAGAGGCATGCTCGGCGGAGGGCCAGCCTCGCAAAAACCTCGATTGACAACGAAACAGATTCGCGGCGCGCTTGCATCGCACTGTCACCTCTGTGTCATCGCGTTATCCACAGCTGTCTGCGTTTTGACGGGCTTTTCGCCGAAAATGCGCGCCGATGCTGCTTCCGGCGCTGCACTTCGCATCCTGAGCGAGTCTTTCGCGCGCATGCCACCGGCAGCATGGCTAATTCCGTCTTAGCGAGGCGCGTTCATCAATTCAAAACCACGACGCGCTTTCCACGCGCCGGTTGAGACTCCATTAAGCCGCAACGCCGCATCATGACCGTAATAAAACGGAGATGGCCGGGCCTTCGCCGCGCAGAAGCGGCTTTGGCCGCGCAGGCGGGGCGGGCCGTCCCAAAAACAGAGGGGGCAGGACACCAGATCCTGCAGTCGCGATGCTGAACCTTCCCACCCTGTGGACGGTGTTCGTCGTCAATTTCCTTTCGGTCGGCCTGATCTGGGCCTATGTCGCGCGAAGCTATCCAAAGCTCGACGCGGCGCGGTTCTGGGTGGCGTCCGCGTTCACCGGCGCCTTCGGCGCGCTGCTGGCGATGGCCGTCATGTTCGCGCCCGGCTCGCTGTTGCCGCTGCTTGCCGGCGGCACCGTAATGATCTTCGCCGCGTTCCTCGCCGCGATGGGCATTCAGTGCTTCTACGAGCGGCCGGTCTCCTGGCGCCTTGCGTGTCTCGCCACGGGCCTGACCTGCGCGGCCCTGATTGTGTTCGTCAAGATCTATGACAGCATGACCATGCGGGTTGTGGTCTATTCGATCGGCCAGTCGCTGCCGTTTGCGATCACCCTGAAACTGCTGCTGGCCAGGCATGACGGCCACGCCCATCCTGGCGCCCGGCTTGCCGGCGTCATCTCCTGCCTCATCATCGCTATCTATGTCATCAGGGCGGTCGGCAACCTCGCCGGAATCGACATGTCCTTTGCGCGATCCAGCATGGGGCAGGGCGCGCTGACGCTCGGGCTGATCTTCCTGTCCATGGCTTTCAATTTCGGCTTCCTGCTGATGGCAATCGACCGGCTGCGCAACGAGGTGGCCGACCTCGCGCTGCTCGATGACCTGACCGGCGTCGGCAACCGCCGCCTGCTGGTGCAGCGTCTCACCGAGGAATGCGCGCGCTCGGAGCGCAGCGCCGAGCCATTCGCGCTGCTCGTGATCGATCTCGACGGTTTCAAGCTGGTCAACGACACCCACGGCCATGCCGCGGGCGACGCCTGCCTGCAGCATTTCACCCTGATGGCGCAGACTCGGCTCCGCCCCGGCGACCTGCTGGCGCGCACCGGCGGCGACGAGTTCTGCATCGTGTTGCCGTCCTCGACCTTGCGCGAGGGCGCGATGATCGCCCGCCGCGTGCTCGACGTCTGCCGGCAGGATGCCGAAGGTTGCAGCGGCACGGATATTCCGATCGCAGTCTCGATCGGCGTCGCGCAATGGACGGCCGACATCGGCGCGTTCCCGGATCGGCTGATCGCGGCCGCCGACCACGCGCTCTATGCCGCCAAGAAGGATGGCAAGGACCGCTACGCGGCCTGGGATCCGTCGCCACCCCTGGTGCCCGCGCTGGATATGCTGCCGGCGTTGCCGGAGCGCAAGATCGCATAAGGCGTGCTAGGAAGAGGGCCTCACAAAGGCCTTCAGCATGATCCTTCGCCTGCTTGCGATCTCGCTCACTCTCTTCGCGCTCTCCATTCCCGCCTACGCCGAGACGGCCGACATCGCCACGCTCGCGAAGCAATCCGGCACGCCCGATCTTCCCGGGCTCAAGATCGTCTGGCTCTCACCCTGGGTCGAGCTTGCGAGAGCCCATTCCTGGAAGAACATCATCGTGCACCAGACCGAGGGGCCGGCCGGATCGGCACGCGGCGGCGCGGCCGAGCAGCACAAGAATCCGACGCGACGCGGCGTCATGGTCTGGGTCGAGACCGATGGGGTGGTCTACTGGGCGGTCTCCGACGATCTGGTGCCGACCCACACCGACGGCGCCGACCGCAACGACAACAAATACATCGACAACGGCAAGACCTATCACCAGGTCAACAAGGACACGTCCATCGGCGTCGAGTTCGCCGGCAACTATCCCGACGTGACGCGGCCGGCGACCCAGGCGCAGATCGATGCGTGGAAAATCCTCGTGCAGGTCTTGCGCGCGCGTTACGATATCCCGCTGGAGCGCGTCTATGCGCACAACTGGATCGACTTCAAGGACAAGCGTTATTGCGAGGGTTGTGCGCTGGCGACGCTGGCGCGGGATTGGGGGAAGTGACTCTCAAATCGGTTGGGCCATCCAGCGCAGCAAGCGCTCTCGGCCGGTTGCAGCGACGGCACCTGCTTTTCCTCGATCTCATCTGCTGCAATGCAACGCCCGATTTTCGCTGTTTAAAGTCGACTGTTCTGCCATTGGCAAATTGTTGCATGCCTCAGTCGGAAGGCCGCTTTTTGCCAAGCTACATCCTGTGTTGGGAAACATCGAAGCGGATCACGCTATTAGCTTCCGTAAGCGCTTTATCACCCATAGCGTTCGCCTCGTTCTCCATGTCGTTCCAATGCAATGTATAGCGCGCCGCAAAGCCATCAATCCCGAGGAGTTTGTATTGCACTGTGTGCTGCATCTCGTGTCCCCACCACCAAACATCATCTTGATCCGGTTCAATGGAGAACACGATGATGTTGTTGAGCGTTACTGCGTGGTTTGTACCTGAGATTTCCGATATGCCATTAAGTATGGCGGCAATATTGCCGAAGTCCTTATCTACCGCATAACGTGCGTTGGCGAGCACGTCCGGTGTGTACACGTGCTGTAACCAGAAGCGGACCTTGTCCGGTATCGGTTTGGCGGAAGCAGTGTAGTTGGCATAGGCTTGTCGGACGGCGGTAGCTAGCGGTGCGCCAATCGCATCGCCGACCTTGCCGGTCTCGATGATATGTTCGGCCATCCTTCCTGTGGTGATTGTTGCTTGTTTCTGGACGGTGGACGGCAGTCGCAGTACATCTACAACAGGCGCGATTGGAGCGACATTCTTCTTTAGCGCGTCAGTGATTTTCTGTTCGGTATTCGCTTCGATCTCTACTGGTTTTATCAGTACTTCAATGTGGTCCTTTGCTACGCCTCCGGCGGCATCAAGCGGATTTTGACCCTGAATGACCTTAACGCCTATGACCGTGACGGGCGCTATCACAGAAGGAACGGCCTGCACGACAGGTGCGGCTGCTTGTCCAACCTGCTTAACCGTGTGCGTTACAGCTTGAGTGATTGACTTGATTCCAAACTTAGCATGCGTAGAACTTGGGACCAGCGCGATTGCGACGAACAAAAGACTTTTTGTAATTTTCATTGAACCCTCCTTAAAAACTTGAGAATGCACACTACCCGCGGAGGTTGTCAATTGTGACTCTGCCGTTCATCAAGGCAGCCCTTAGACGATTCTGAGCTCGACGCGGGTCAGGCTGACGACGTTGCAAGACCCGGGTTATCTGCAGGAGTATTTCAGGGCGTATTATTGAGGTTGGCCGCATCGCGCCGCTGTCGCGGTGAACTCCGCTTTGCCCTCTCCCCTTGTGGGAGAGGGTGGCGAGAATTGAGCGAAGCGAAGTTCGAGCCGGGTGAGGGGTATGTCTCCTTACGAAGAACCCTCACCCGGTTTCTCGCTTCGCTCGAAACCACCCTCTCCCACAAGGGGAGAGGGTACAGAGTCGCAGGCGGAGAGAGCCAACAAAAAAGCCGGCGTTGCCGCCGGCTTCCTTGTTCCAATTCGCGTCGCTCTTCAATTCGCTTCGCGATCCTGCGATCAGCGCCTTGCGATCAGTGCGCGGCTTCCAGCGTTGCGGCTTCCTGCCTCGCAATCGTGCCCTTGACTGCGGACTGCACCTTCTCGAAGGCGCGGACCTCGATCTGCCGCACGCGCTCGCGGGAGACGCCGAATTCGGCCGCGAGGTCTTCCAGCGTCATCGGGTCTTCGGCCAGCCGGCGCGCCTCGAAGATGCGGCGCTCACGAGGGTTGAGCACGCCCATCGCACCGTGCAGCGCGTCGCGGCGGTGATCGAACTCCTCGTGCTCGGCCATCATGGCTTCCTGGTTGGGCGAATTGTCGACCAGCCAGTCCTGCCATTCACCGGCTTCGCCGTCGTCGCGGATCGGTGCGTTGAGCGAAGCATCGCCGCCGAGCCGGCGGTTCATGTCCACAACGTCCTGAGCGGTGACGCCGAGCCGCTTGGCGATGATCTTCACCTGGTCGGGGCGCAAATCGCCCTCGTCCAGCGCGTTGATCTTGCTCTTCGCCTTGCGCAGGTTGAAGAACAGCTTCTTCTGGTTCGCGGTGGTGCCCATCTTCACGAGCGACCACGAACGCAAAATGTACTCTTGAATCGACGCCTTGATCCACCACATGGCGTAGGTGGCAAGGCGGAAGCCTTTCTCGGGTTCGAAACGCTTCACCGCCTGCATCAGGCCGACATTGCCTTCCGAGACGACCTCGGAAATCGGCAAGCCGTAGCCGCGATAGCCCATGGCGATCTTGGCCACGAGCCGGAGATGGCTGGTGACGAGTCTCTGCGCCGCGTCGCGATCGTCATGCTCGCGCCAACGCTTGGCGAGCATGTATTCCTCCTGCGGTTCAAGCATGGGGAACTTGCGGATCTCGGCGAGGTAGCGCGAGAGGCCGGATTCTCCATTGAGAATCGGCAAAGTAGCTGTGCGGGCCATTACAGCGCCCTCCACTTAGGTTCAGGCCCCCGATAGCGGCGGGCCAGGCAGAACGACCCCTTCCTTTAAAGCCGGTCGGACTGCGATGTTCCGCGTCGGATAACTGACGCAGGTGCAATATACACTAGATGCACTTGCATATGGAAGTTAATCCGCCGTCACGTTACGGTGTTTCTGGTATAACTTTTTGGAATAACAGTGCTTTTACGAAAGGCCTGCGTCATCTCGCCGCTGAAAGGGCGCCTCTGAGGGAAAGCAAATCCTCCGGCAAAGGCCCCTCCCAGCGCAGAATTTCTCCTGTTCGAGGGTGCTCCAATACCAGGAGGTATGCGTGCAGGGCCTGCCGGTCGAGGGCGGCGAGCGCCTCCCGACTCGCAGGCCCGAGCTGGCTTGCCTTGGTCTTGAAGTGCGGGCCGTAGACGGAGTCGCCGAGCAGGGGATGGCCGATATGGGCGAGGTGGACCCTGATTTGATGGGTCCGCCCGGTCTCGAGCTTGAGCGCCAGCAGCGAGGCGACCGGCTTGCCGTCCTGACCGTTGAACGTCTGCCTCACTTCATAATGTGTCACCGCCTCGCGGCCGCCCTGGCGCACCGCCATCTTCTCGCGGGCATGGGGATGGCGGTCGAGCGGCGCATCGATGCTGCCGTACGGCCGGTGGGGCACGCCCCAGGCAAAGGCGAGATAGCCGCGTTCCATGGCGCCGGTGCGGCCGTGGTCGGCGAACTGCGCCGACAGCGAGGCATGCGCGCGATCGTTCTTGGCCGCGACCATGAGCCCCGAGGTGTCCTTGTCCAGCCGGTGCACGATGCCGGGCCGGCGCACGCCGCCGATGCCCGACAGGCTCGCGCCGCAATGGGCGATCAGCGCATTGACCAGCGTTCCCGTCGCATGCCCCGCGGCCGGGTGCACCACCAGCCCCGCCGGCTTGTCGATGACGATGATGTCGTCGTCCTCGTAGACGATATCGAGCGCGATCGCCTCGCCCTTGGGCTCGGCTTCGACCGGCTCCGGCAGATCGATTATGATCGTCTCGCCCGGGCTGACATGATATGCGGGGTCGCGGACGGCGGCGGTTCCTATCCTGACCTGCCCATCGAGAATCAGCGCTTTCAGCCGCGAGCGCGACACCTCTGTGAGGTGCGCGGCGAGCACGCGGTCGAGCCGCACCGCACCTTCGCCGCCGGAGACGGTGACGCTGTGCTGCGCGGTGTGATTTGAAGACGAGCCTTGCATGTCCGACACACTTTATCCCGATCCGAGCCCCGAGCAGGCCGCGTTGATGGCGCGGGTGCGGAAGATGATGCTGATCGCGGGCCTCACCACGGCGGTCGCGATCGGCGCCATGCTGATCGCCATCGGCTATCGCCTTTTCACCTCGGAGGGAAGCGGGGCGACAACCGACATCACCGCGCGGCTGCCCAAGGGGGCCAGGATCTACGCCACCGCGGTGGCCGGCGACCGCCTGGTGCTGATGCTGGACGTGAACGGGCAGACCGAAATCCGCACCTTCGACGCGCACACGCTGAAACCGGCCGGAAGTTTGAAGTTCACCACGGAGCCGTAATCCCTCTCCTTGCTTGCCCGCCGAAGCCTTTGGCGGAGGCGGGCGGGGAGGGTCGGCGAGCTCGGCAGCGCACTTGCGCGCCAGAGCAGCCGGGTGGGGGTGTGCCCGTTCCGCCTTGCACATCGCATCATCTCCGGCTATTTCCTGACCGTCACGCGCGCTTGCTCCCTTCGTCTAGCGGTTAGGACGCGGCCCTCTCAAGGCTGAAACAGGGGTTCGATTCCCCTAGGGAGCGCCAATGATTTCAATGGTTTGGACCGCCGCCTAAACCGTTTGAGCTGCGCTTCTTCAACTTTTCTTCAACGCATTGTTGTAGCGTAATGATGCTCCAAGAAGCAGCGCGAGTGCTTTGCCAACTCGATCAGAGCGGCTCGCTTCATCGACGAGCGATCGTATTATCTGGCTTTCGATGAGCGTCCCTTCGAAGCCATAGCTCGAATCCTCCCTCGGCTGGGAGAACCCTTTGCTTGCGTAGTAATACGACGCCTGAGCATCCCTATGAATTCATCGCGTTCATAGTACGAATAAAACCGTCGGCCTTCGAGCAAGGCCTTTGCTTCAACTCCACCCGGATATCGTGGTTCAGGCGTCTCCTCGTATCGTTCACCTTTGCCATCTTTCATGCTCGCTCAGGCAAAATACTCCAGTGCCCGCTGGCAGTCGCCATCAAGGCGGAACACCAGGACTGCGTAACTTACGCTTCGACGCCAAGCGGGATTACATGCCCAGTACGCGGCAAGTGTATCCGCAGCAACGGTGCCGTCATTACGGTGGTTATCACCGCGACAATCACCAGCATGGTGAACACAGGTGTTGGAATGAAACCCAGGTCCAAGCCGATGTTCAGGACGATCAGCTCCATCAATGCACGCGTGTTCATCAGCGCTCCCATCACCGACGCTTCCGCGTGGTTCAAGCCGAAAAGCCGGGATGCAACATATACTGGAAATACCTTGGCAAGTACTGCGACCGCCAAGAGCAATCCAAGCCACATCCATTCCAGGCTCGTCGTGAGGCCGAGCACGTTGGTGCGCAGGCCGGTATAGGTGAAAAAGACAGGCAGGAAAAAGATCAGTACGAAATGTCCGATCTGATTTCGCCAAGCTTCCACAAATTCGCGCTTGCGATAAAACAACAGACCCGCGGCGAATCCGCCGAAGATGCAAAAGATTCCCAACAGATAGGTGCAGATGGCCGCAGCGAAAAGCAGAGTGATTGTCGCGGCCATCAGGTTTGAGGGAATTCGTCCATCGACGACCGGAAACCTCCGAAGCAACCAGTCCACGAGCGGCGGTCCTCCATGCCAAATTGACATCGCGAACACGATGATGCTCCCCACCTGCAGCGTGGTGCCCTGTGGCGAAAAGCTTGCGGTGGCATAGGCGGCCGTGCCAGCGAGCAGGACCCAGCCGGCGACATCGTTCAACGCCGCCGCCGAGATCGCGATGACCCCCACTTCGGTCCGCGTCAGACCATATTCGCGCAGGATCCGGCCCAGGATAGGTACAGCGGTGATCGCCAGTGCGACACCGATAAAAAGACTGAAGGTAAAGGAGTCGGTGGTTGGTGACAGGACGGGAGCTGTGACGTGACCGATCCAGAGGCCGCACAGCAAGGGCGTCAAGACGCTGACGGTTGCTATGGAGATCGCCATCTTTCGGTTGCGAACGGTCTTCAGATGCGAAAACTCGAATTCGCTTCCGATCTGGAACATAAGCAGTATCAGGCCAATCTGGCTGATGATGGTCATCGGCATTGCGGCCGCTGGGTTGAAGAGCCATCGCGACAGGTCCGGTGCGACGTAGCCGAACAGCGAGGGTCCGAGCAGCAGCCCTGCGATGATTTCTCCCACCGCGCCCGGCTGGCCGATGCGGCGGGAAAGCTCGTTGGCCCCTCGCGCCGCGGCCACAATGATCACCAATTGGAGCAGAACCGAACAAAGAATGCTTTCCGTTTGATGCATCGGCCACCTATGTACTTGGTTAGTCGATCCCCGATCCGACCAATTGTCGCGCTCCGGTCGGTTGATCGCTGGAGATGTCAGCTGGAGCAACGACGGGCGGCGCACCCATCACGGACTCACGAGATTTAGCGTGCCCTTGCACCAGCGCGGCAGCGCCCTGCATCAGCCGATCGGCGATCACGTCTACGTGCCGATTCTGCCAATGATCGAGATCGGTGCCTCTTACGAATCGGTTGAAGGCGCCCATGGCGGGGCCGCAATGGATCTGGAAATTTGCGCGCTCGGCGAGGTTCCCAGCCAGCGCAATTTCGATCGAATGGGCGCAATACCACTTGAATAGCAGTGCCATGCGATACTTCGGGTTGCACTCGGCCGTCCTGAGGACGTCTACCCGCCCGGCTTGCCGATAGTGATGTTCCGTCTCCTGCCACACATCCTCGAAGGAACGTCGAAAGTAGGTCTTTTCGATCGTCTGTCGTGTTTGAGCGTCGATCGCCTCAAGCGAATCATATTGTCGGTAGAGCTGATGCAACTTGTTCGCTCGAGCAGCGAACAGGGTACCCTTGCGAACCACCTGCGCTTTCGCACCAAGTTCGAACATGTCGCCGGCAGGCGCATAGGTCGTGTCGTGCACGTCGAGGTTCGCCAGCAAGTCCTTCACGACCTCTGAGGTTCCGGCCTCTGGCGAGCACTGGTTGATAGAGCCGGTCACAACGAAATCAGCGCCCAGGACGAACGCGGCCGCAATCGCCTCTGGTGTGCCAAGCCCACCGGATGCACCAATTCGTATTCGATCCGGGTAGCCATGAAGCTGCATGACTTCGTCGCGCAGGCGGGTCATTGTAGGAACAAGTGTGAGCGCTACTCCCCCGTCGGTGTGGCCGGCCGAATCGGACTCCACGCAAATGTCTTGGCTGACGGGCATGCAGCCTGCTATTTCTGCCTCGATCGGTGTAAGCGCTTTCTGCGCGACGAGTTGCCGCACGATCGGTTCGGGAGGCGGTAGCATGAAGGCCAGCGCTATTGCTGGGCGAGAAACTTTGGCCACGATGTGACGCCGCGCGCGGGGTCTACCAAGCGCGTCCCGGTACGCTCCGCTGAAGCGGTAACGGACGAGCGGTGATGATATCTCGGTGTAGGCGGCTGCTTCCACGCAACCTACGTCGTGGCGCAAGAACAGTTCAACAGTGGATTGCTCGAGACCCCTGTCGTCGATTTGATGAAGCAAGTTGGCGCCATAACGCGCACCTGGTCCGAGCTCGTGCCTGATGGCGTAGAGCGCCTCGTCCACTTGCGGCAGTGAGAGCCCGCCGGTTCCAAAAAAACCCATCAGGCCGTTTCTGGCCATCCGGGTCACCAAGGCAACGGAGGCGATGCCTCTGAACATGGATCCCGCGAGATAGGCGTGACGGATTCCGTAGTCCTCCCGGAACGCGGTCGAGCCAAGCGCCTGTGGATGGAAGTTTGCAAGCTCGGGCCTGGAACATGTCGCCGCCGGCGTCTCCGGGGCCTGCTCGCAAATAGTCTCCCACAGGTCGGACAGAATGCGGCTCGAACCGACTTCGCCAATCCGCTTTACTCCCTGCCGGCGCAGGTAAAGCATACTCTCAGCCCAACGAACCGGACGGTTGATCTGCTGCAAAAGCAGATCGGCGACCAAACCCTTCGAGTATGGTTCGGCCGTTACGTTCGAGATGACGGGCATGCGCGGTTCGTTGAAGGCGAATGATTGCAGGCACTCGCGGAAGGCCTCGGCGGCATCGTCCATATAGCGCGAGTGGAATGCGGCGCTGACGTTGAGCGGGACGCATCGAGCTCCACCGCGCTTCAGCGCCTCAACAGCCGGCGGCAGAGTTGTGCGTGGCCCTGAAAGCACAACTTGCCGTTCGGCGTTGTAGTTCGCAATGTCGATGTCGGACATTGCATGCCGTGCCAGAACGTCCTTCACTTGACCGGCGGCGAGGCCGATTACTGCGACCATCCCTCCGCCGACGGCGCGGCCCATCAATTCCGCGCGTCGTTGAACCAGACGCAGACCGGCCTCGAAGTCGAAGCAGCCAGCGGCCAGCAGGGCGTTGTATTCGCCGAGGCTGTGTCCGGCCAGGAAGTCCGGCGTTTGCTGATGCAGAGACATATAGCTCAGTGCATTGACGACATAGGTCGCGGGCTGAAGATATTCCGTCAGGCGCAGCCGGTCGTCGGGGTTGGACAAGCAGAGTTCGCGCACGGAATAGCCAAGTATGGAATCTGCCAGGCCGCACAATTCCGGGAAGCGAGCCAGCACATCCACGCCCATGCCCTTCCGCAGTGCTCCCTGTCCGGGAAACACGAACGCCGTCGGGAGATTTTGCGATCCGTCGAGTTGCGGCCGTGGCGCGGTCAGCGTTGCCATGGATAGCTCTTTCTGGGACTCGCAAACTCCGCGATGGCCTGCTGCGCGGTGGTCGACGCGAGCAGTCTATCGAACTCACCGAGGGCCAGGGTCTCTACATCCTTGCTGATGGGCCAAAGCTGCGCAAAATATCGTTTTGCCGCTGCGATCGTCGCCGGGTCGAGCTTCAGCACTCGGCCTGCAAGACGCCGAAGCGGGACGCTGACGTCGTCGGCCACTTCGTCGACCAAGCCAATGCGCTCTGCCTTGTTGGCGTCGACCGGCAGAGTGCTCAGCGTCATCGCGGAGAGCGACTGGAATCCTGCTCGACGCAGCAGGAAAGGCGCTATGGAGCAAGGCAACAGGCCCCAAAGTGCCTCGGGCAGGCCGAACTGAGCCTGTTCAGAGGCAAAAACAAAGTCACTCGCCGCGGCCAAGCCAACGCCGCCGGCAACGGCGCGGCCTTCAACCAGCGACACAACGACGCGAGGGGTGACAGTGATGCGTCTCAGCAGGTCAAAGAAAGGCGCACCGCGAAACGATTGCGTACTGCTCTGCTGGTCAGCTGCGGCTTCGTTTAGATCCATGCCGGTGCAGAACACGCCGCTGGTGCCCCGAATGACGACTATGCGGCAGCTGGCCAACTGCTCAGCGCGATCTAACGCAGCATGCAATTGCTCCAGCATGGCGTCTGATAGCGCATTGTGACGCTCTGGTCTGTTCAGCGTCACCGTCAAGGTTTGTCCGGATATTGCGAGGAGGATCGGATCAAGCTCCATGAGACTGCTTTCGACTGGAATCGCGAGATGCCTCCGGGAAAACCGTCCTATCTTCGCATCAGCACATCGACGACGGTCCAGAGATTGGCTGCGTTCACAAACGTCTCGGGCCTCAGCATGCTTTCTGGCAACGTCACTCCGAGCCCCTTCTCCAGATCCAACACCAGCGCAATTGTCCCCATCGAATCGAGGCCGAGTTCGCGCAGCGACGTTTCGGCTACCAATTGCTCCGAGGGGGCCAAGTATCTCAGATGACGCCTCAGAATGACGATGAACTCATTGCTGGGCATGGCGAACCGTCAAACTGTCGTCGGGCGCTAGCCCTTGATATTTTATGAACGGCAGTTGGTTCGGCTCTGCTCAATTGTGAGCAGGGTTTGCCATCGCTTTTGTTCGGACCAAATCGGTTGCTGCAACGAACCGCAAAGAGCGCATGCGTCCGGCTGTTTCGCCACGGCCGCGGATCAAGCAGCCGCGCTCATCGCTCAATGCGAAGCGGCCAATCGCTGACGATCCACCTTGCCGTTGGGAGTGAGCGGCATGCTCTCCCTTGCGACAAAGCTCGCTGGGATCATGAAGGCCGGCAACCTGGCGGAGATGAACCGGTAGAGCTCGCGCGGTCCCGGATCCGTCTTGCGATATGTATAATAGGCGACGATTTCGTTGTCTGTCGCCGATCGCTTCGCAAGGGCCACTGTCTGTCGTACGTCCGGGTGCTTCTCGAGCGCGGCCTCAACCTCAGCCAATTCCACGCGGCAACCATGAACTTTCACCTGTCGGTCTATTCTCCCGAGACAGGCGATCTCTCCTCCCGGGAGCCGACGACCCAAATCTCCGGTGCGGTACATCCGCGCGCCAGGTGGACCGAAGGGGTCTGGGACGAAGCGCTCGGCAGTCAGGTCAGGACGACGGAAATATCCACGGGCGAGACTCTTTCCAGCAAGATGTATCTCCCCCGACCGCAATGGCGGGCAAGGAATGTCGGCTGCGTCCAGCACGTACGCCCGTTCATTGGCGATCGGTAGTCCCACCAGCACGCTTGGCTCCCCGGTACCAATCTCCACAATCCAGTTCGTTCCGTAGATCGCAAATTCGGTCATGCCGTACGCGTTGGCGATGCGCGCCCGCGGAAGTGCGTGGCACCACTCGCGGGCCAGTGCGGAAGGCAGCGCCTCACCTCCATTGAATATCCAGCGCAGCTGCGGCAGAGGATCGGACTCTGCCATGGTCTCGACTTCATCCAGAAACAGCCTCATCTGCGATGGTACGAATTGCGTGACGGTCACTTGATGTTCCCGCAGCTGCCGCAGTAGCAAACGTGGAAAGCTGGCAGCGTTCTCCTCGATCACCGCCAGTCGGGAACCGACCAGCGGCGGCCAGAGAAGCTCCCATATGGAATCGGTAAAACTGATCGAAGTCTTGTGCGCGACCACATCATTTGCGCCGAGGCAGAACCTGTCCTGTAGCCAGGCGAGCGTATTCAGCATCGCCGCATGGCTGACCATGACCCCCTTTGGCGCGCCTGTGGAGCCGGAAGTGTAGATGATGTACGCAAGGTTTTCCGGGAGGGTCCGGGCTGAAAGCTCCGCAGCGTCGTTACCCTCGAAAAGCCGGGGATCGAGATCGATGATCCTGACATTTGGGGGCCAAGCCGCGCCTGTTCCTGGCTCCGCAAGGACGATGTCCAGGCCGGCGTCGGCCATCATGAACGCCAGGCGCTCCGGCGGATAGCCGGGATCCAGGGGCACGTAGACTCCACCCGCTCGAAAGATTCCAAGCACCGCCGCAACTACATCAGGCGACCGGCGACTGCACACGCCGATTGGGGTCTCCCGCTTGATTGCGAGTCCTTCCAATCGTCTGGCCAGCACGCGAGCACGGCGGTCCAATTCGGCGTAGCTCAAATTGCCTTCGCGGCTCATGACGGCCACGGCCGCAGGGGTACGACGCGCATGTTCTGCGACAGCGTCGTGAACAGGGCGGCTTGCGTGCCGGAGGCACCGTTCGGTCCTGTTCCAGTCCTGGGCCAGCGGCCGCGGTTCGGCCAAGTTCACCATGTGACGGGCAACGCTTCGACACCAAACAGCCCGACAGTATGCGGCCGCTTGGGAATCTGGTCAGAAGTCACGGCCAAGGCAAGCGATGGGAAACGTGCGAATAGCTTCTGGAATACCACTTCGAGTTCCATGCGCGCGAGGGCGTGACCCAGGCAATAATGCGGTCCGAAGCTGAAGCTCACGTGGGAACGAGCGTCGCGACGAAAATCCATGCGGTCCGGACTCTCAAAGGCCGCAGGGTCGCGGTTGGCGGCGGAAAGCTCTGCAAGAACGCCTTCGCCCGCCTTAATGACCTCGCCGCCGATTTCGATGTCGGCGAGCACCGCCCGTTGGATCGGTGACTGCACGATGGTCTGATGTCGCAGCAGCTCATCGACGGCGTGACCCCAAAGCGTTGGATCGCCAAGCACGTCGTCAAGCTGCTCGCGATGCTCCAGCAGCGCGAAGGCACCGAGTCCGATCATCGTGGCGGTCGTCTCGTGGCCACCGACCAGCAGGATCATAGCCAGCATAACCAGTTCGTGGCGTTGCAAGTTGCCGGGTTCGAGTTCCTCCTTGATCAGACGACTTATGATGTCGTCGTCCGGTTCCACCCCTTTTCGCGCGACAAGATCGTCAAGATAGTTGAAAACGGCTGCCACCGCGGCCTGCACTGCCTCGGGCGCGCTCTTGTGATTGATCATCGTTCGCGTGTTCTGCTCGAATACCGCGCGATCGTTATATGGAACACCGAGCAGATGGCAGATCGTGCGCGAGGGTACCGGAAGTGCGAGAGCCTGTACCAAATCGATTGGTGGGGCCTGAGCGGCCATTGCTTCAAGGCACTCATCGACGATTGCCTCGACTTCCGGACGGAGCGCCGTACATCGCTTCTTCGTAAAATCTTTCGTCAGCATCTGGCGAATGCGGAGATGCGCCTCCCCATCCGCTCGCATGAAGGTGCCCTTCAACGGCGATTCAAAGGCTTGATCGTACAGGAATGGGTAGCCGGGTTTGGTCTCGTCGGCGCTCAACCGTTCATCGTCGAGCAGGGCGCGCACGTCCTCGTGGCGCGTCACAAGTACAGCTTCCCTGCCGCTCGCCAGGCGCACGCGTGCTAACGGCCGGCGTCGCTGCAGTTCAAGGTATTCTTCCGGCGGATGGAAGGGGCATTTCCGGGCGACAGGATAGTGGGCGAGCAACGGGCTTTCAGCCGTCATCCGGAACACCTCTGGGGCTCTTCTTGTGCTTGCAGGCAAGAATCCCTGGGAGCTTTCCTTGCAAGCACAAGAAGCGGCTCTGGCAGAGTCACCTGAAGTCGCGTCCAGGACGATCTCGACAGAGCCGTTGCTGCTCGTTCCACACCGCTTATTTCTCGAGGAGGTCAGCGAGCGTATGAAGATCCTGTACCAGCAGGTTCTGGCATGAACGATTGGCGGCCGATGCCGATACGGGAAGTTTTCCCAGGTCGCCTCCACCTTCGGCCGACAGGAATGTGCCGCCTTCCAACCCCTCGAACATATAGGTCATCTGCCAAGGCACGGGACCCTTGGTGACCCGCAGCACCAACCGTCTGTCTTGCTCGTGGTCCGCAACCTCCCACTCACCCTCAATTTCCTTGCCCAGTACCTTCCTGACGTCGTGCACCACGCTGCCCTTCTTCAGCAGGCCGGCATGGTCCGCGCCTTTCGTTTCCTTGACCGTGAAGTCGCTCGACTGCCACAAGGGCATCTTGCTTGCATCCGACACGAATGCAAACACGGCTCCGGGTGGTTTGTCGACGTGCACACCGTATTTGACTCTCACTTGCATGGCTATGGCTCTCCCTGGAACGAAACAGGCGATCATTCGCGCTATTGCCAGGCGACTATAGCTTTGCGCGGCAGAAAGCCTGCTCAATTCTGAGCACCGGCGATCGCCGACCGATGTATATTTACAGGCTTGTCCCAGCGAGCGGTCGATAGGAGCGCGGTCTGCACAGTGTACGACTCGAAGCCTTTTCGTCCACGCTTGCAGATATTGCTTCTCGTTTGTCCACTGGCTTGTCGCGGCGGCACCCTTTGCCGACGAAAAAGACTCGTTGTGGTGGATGATGCCAGAGACGCGTAGCACGAGCCAGACGTCCTCCCCGGCAAGACGATCGACTCAAGCTGCGCAAATCGACGCAGAGATCGCGGGTAGGGTCGAGCGTGACGAGACGATTCAATGTCGTCTCAGCGTCAGGCACGCCGATTTCGTCCAGCAAAGTCACCGTGTACACGGTGTCAGCGTGATGCCCGGTATCACGTTCGTCGACATCATCTTCCGGATACTGATCGCCCGCGGCCTGGACGTCACCGGACTCGCTCTCCGCGACATTCTGTTCACCGAGCCCGTGTCCACCGCAGAAGATCTTGATCGTGAGATCATGGTGACGATCGGCGCCGAGGTCAGAACGACCAGAAGCGTCACGGTTGTCAGTCGAGCCGTCCGTGCAGGTCAGCCGCACGGCAGTTGGAAACAGAATCTCGCGGCGGAACTTGTCGTTTCGCAGCCCGCTGAAGCTCCCTGCCTCGATATTGCATCGATGATGGCCGCAGCGGAGGTAGTCCGCGACATGGCCGAGCTCTACGATCAGGCGAGCCGGGAAAATATCGTTCATCTTCCCCCCATGCAGTGTTTCGGGCGACTATTCATCGGATCGCAGGGTTTGCTCGCCGAGTTGGACATTGATCCATCAAGCCGGGACTTCGATGAGAAATTCTACCTGCACCCGGCCCGGCTGGATGCTTCAACTCTCGTGGCGTTTGCCCAGACACCGATACTGGACGCGCCGTTCATCCCAATTTCGCTTAGCCTGGCGCGGGCGCCGCGTCCCCTGAAAGGCAAATGCTACGTTCATGTTCCCCGGATCGAGCAGCTCGCGCCGTCCGGCGACGTCATGCACAACAGCTACTGCCTCTATGACGCGACGGGACAGTTGGCCGCTGAATTCACCCGGTTAACCTGCAAGCGAATTCGGAGCGCTGACCTGATCACTGGCCTGTTGAACGGATCGGTTGGCCAACCAGCATCGCAGGCAAAGAACGCGACGCCGATTCTTTCCCGACGCACGGCGCAAGATGTCTCCATAGCAGACGACGGGGTCGCAGCGTTGAAGGCTCGTCTGCGCGCAATGATCGGAGCGGCATTGGACGTCGATCCCAACGAAATTGATTCCACCGAGGGCTTCTACGAACTCGGGCTCGAGTCCGTTGCGATGTTGCGCATCAGCCGGGAACTGGAAGCCGTTGTCGGCTCCCATCTCTACCCTACATTGCTGTTCGAGTTTCACAACATCGATGAGCTCGCCGTTCATCTCGCAAAGACCTATGGCTGTCCTGCGCCGTCGGCATCGGTGCATCCGGTGCGGGATTCTCCGTCGGACGGATCAGGTGACCCGATCGCATTGCAGTCGTTTCGCCGCGTTTGGCGCGAGTTCCCCGCCGTCGACAGCAGCGCGACACCGGGGGAAAAGGCCGTTCTTTTGCGGTTCGAGGAGTCCATTGCGAGCGATGTCACTCCGGCACTATTTGACTTCGGATACGAAGTCGTTCCAGTCAGCATTGAACGAGGGTCGAACCCGGGAAGCTCACAGCACCGCTGGTGCGACGTCTACAATGCCGACGATGTTCGCGAAATGCTCAACGAGACTGCTGTTGCGGGCAGTGGACCGGACGCTTTCATCGTACTGGCTCCATTGAACACCGGGCGCATCGGAGATTCGTACGCTCACGATGCATTTCGCTCCCTGGCCTCGGCGATTGTGCAGCGCCGTCCCGTAAGGCCGGTCAGACTCTACTTTGTCGCATCCGGCAATCATAATGGCGAGGTATCTCCCGAACATGCCGCGATCGCAGCGCTGGCGCGCACGATCTCAGCTGAGACGCCTGTACTCGTTTGTCGCAGCATCGTGGTCGAAGGCGCTATTGCAGCGCCTGGTCTTGCCGCACTGCTCGCCCGCGAACTCGCTACTAACGATGAACAGGCTGAAGTTCGGTATCGCGGTGGTCGTCGCGAGGTGCCTGAACTTCAGCGGATTGTGCTCGACGATGCGCGGCCGGTGCCGCTCAAGCAGGGGGGTGTTTACCTCTTGGCCGGCGGTGGCGGCAGTTTGGGAAAGCTCCTTGCGGGTTATCTCGTCGAGAGATATCGAGCGCGGCTCTTGCTTGTCGGTCGCCAAACGCCCGATGCATCGTTGCGGGATCACTTGGCCGACTTGCGGGCACGCGGTGCCGAAGCCGAGTATTTGCGTGCCGACATAACCAATCTCGAGGACGTGCACGCAGCGGTTCGTCGCGCCAAGCAACTCTATGGACAGCTTGACGGTGTTTTCAATCTGGCCGGCCGGATCGATGACGCGGTCTTCTTCAGAAAGGATATCTCCCGGACAGAGTCCATTCTGGCGCCGAAGTTAAGGGGAACGCTGAACCTCGATCTTGCAACACGGAACGAACCGATCGAAATCTTCGTACTCTTTTCATCTCTTTCCGCGGTGGTACCCAATCGTGGTCAAAGCGACTACGCATATGCCAACGCATTCCTCGATCACTTCGCCTGTCAGGCGCGGGAGCAGGGTCGGCGGCCGTACGGTCCCATCGCCATCGCTTGGCCCTACTGGGCTGAGGGCGGTATGCGACCGGCCCGGGCCGGGGCAACGCCCGAGCAGGGCGATGGGCTTGATCCGTTGCCGACAGAGGCGGCTCTCGGTGCGATCGCCGGCGTGTTGAGTGCAGGCGAGCCGCATGTTGTGCTGGCTTATGGCGACGTGACACGCGTTGAGCAACGGCTTGGCGTCCGGGCTGCTTCTCTTTCGGGATCATCCGACGACGTTCGTCCGTCCAGACTTCAGGATACTGCGCGCCAAACGGAAGACATCGCTATCATCGGGTTTGCCGGCCGCTATCCGTCGGCTCCCGACATCCCGACCTTCTGGAAGAACCTTGCTGAGGGACGGGATTCGATCACAGAGGTCCCGCCCGCCCGATGGAATCATCAGCGCTTCTTCGATCCAAGAAGGGGGAAGCGGGGGAAAACGTACAGTCGCTGGGGCGGTTTCCTTGACGGCATCGATCTGTTTGCACCTTCGTTCTTTTCCATCTCGCGGCGGGATGCGGAACGCATGGATCCGCAAGAACGTCTATTCCTCCAGACGGCGTGGCATGCTCTTGAAGATGCCGGCCATCCGCCGGAAACCCTGAAAGGAGAGCGCGTCGGAGTTTTTGCCGGCGTAATGTGGAATCACTACCAACTCGTCGAAAGCGATGACGGAGTGGCTCCATTGGCTCTCCACTCGTCGGTGCCGAACAGGGTCTCGTATTGCTTTGGGCTCAGCGGCCCCAGCATTGCGGTCGATACGGCATGTTCGTCCTCGCTGGTCGCCATCCACCTTGCTATCGAGAGCATTCGTAACGGGGACGCCAGCCTGGCGCTTGCGGGTGGCGTCAACGCGACGGTGCACCCGCAGAAATACCTGCAGCTTGCGGACGATCAATTCCTCTCCGATGACGGCCGGTGCCGCGCTTTCGGGAGCGGTGGCACGGGTTACGTTCCCGGGGAAGGCGTCGGCGTTGTCGTGCTCAAGCCGCTTGGACGTGCGCTCGCCGACGGCGACCATATCGACGCAGTCATCAAGGGTTCGTTCGTAAACCACAATGGAAGCACGAGCGGATATACCGTCCCGGACTCTGGCGCCCAGGCGGACCTCGTCAAGGAGGCCATACGGCGTTCCGGCGTGCCGATCAGTTCCATCTCACATATCGAGGCGCATGGAACGGGCACGTCGCTTGGCGATCCGATCGAAATTGAAGGATTGAAGAAGGCGTTCCATGACGCGCGATTGCCTGCTGGAAGCTGTGCGATCGGCTCGGTCAAGTCGAATATCGGACACCTTGAGAGTGCCGCGGGTATCGCGGGCGTGACGAAGGTGCTGCTCGAGATGCGTCATCGCGAGCTCGTTCCGTCGCTTCACGCCAAGGCGCTCAACTCGCACATCGACCTCACATCGTCTCCGTTCTTTGTCCAGCGTCAACGCGAGCCTTGGCGCACAAGGAATGGTTTTCCTCTGCGTGCGGGAGTCAGCGCGTTCGGAGCAGGAGGCACAAACGCGCATCTGATTCTCGAGAGCCACGACCAGGTGAGAAAACAGGCGGATACGTCGCCGCAGCTCGTCGTGCTTTCCGCTCCCGACATGGATGCCCTGGGCAAGTTGGCGCGCTCGCTGATGGACCATCTGACGCCGTTGCTCGTCGGAAACGATGCCGTGGTCGGAAGTCTCCGGATCAGGATGGCCGAGATTGCCGGAGTTGCCGCGGAAGAAATTGATGTGGATGCTGCGCTCTTCGATGTCGGACTGGATAACGTCGCCACGGCTGTCGGGCAGGTGCTCCCACAAATCGAAGCGGCCGATGTCTTGTCCGATCCGAACATGAGCATTCGCGATCTCGCACGCATTGCCGCCGATGCACTTCTGCCGGCGCTTGCCGATGTTGCATTCACCCTGCAGGTCGGTCGCCGGGCACTCAAGGCTCGGCTTGCTCTGGTTACTGCCAATTTGAGCGACCTGCATGCAGGTCTCCAACGATTTCTCAAGGATGGCCAGGTCAATGAATTCGGCAGTGTGGGCCTCGTGTCGGCCGAAGGACGCCCGGACCCGGAATGCGTGGATTTGTACAGACAGGGCCAGCTGCATGAAGTTGCGCGGCGGTGGGCAGGCGGCGCGAAAGTCGATTGGTCGCTCTGTCAGGCCGGTTCGAATGGCAGCGCAGGACCGCCGCGACGGGTCAGCCTGCCGGTCACCCCGCTTGCCGAAGAAAGATGCTGGATCGGAAATTGGTGGAACGGCAAAGCGCCGGGCGAGCCCGCGGCTGATACGGACTCCAGGCCAGTGCAGTTGCAGTTCCTGCAATCCGGCATCGCTGTTGTGACCATGCGCGACAGTGCCAATGGGAATATGTTGACCGACGCGATGCTCCATCACCTGGAGGCATCCTTCGCCGAAATCTCGAAACGGCAGGACGTCAGCGTCGTCGTGCTCACGGGTACGGAACAGCTGTTCTGCACGGGCGGCACTCCCGCAGCGCTGGAGGCGATTGCGGCCAGGCAGCGAGCCTTTACGGATGCGGCTTTTGTGTATGAAGGTCTGCTCCGCTGCAACTGTCCCGTCATAGCCGCCATGCAAGGCCTCGCCGCCGGAGGCGGCCTGGCTTTCGGCCTCTACGCAGAACTCGTCGTGATGTCCACAGAAGGAAGCTATAGCGCGGACTTTCTGAAATACGGCTTCACTCCCGGGATGGGGGCGAGCTACATTCTGGAGCATCGTTTCGGAGCGGCATTGGCGGCCGAGATGCTGCTGACCGGGCGGATCTACAGCGGCGCCGAGTTGGAACGGCGCGGCGCGCAGGTCGCGTTTGAGGCACCAGCGGAGGTGCTGCCACGCGCGCTCAATATGGCGCGCTCGATCGCGGCAATGCCGGCGGAAGCGGTCAAACTGTACAAGATGGAATTGGCCCGCCGCCGGTTTGAGCAAATCTCCGGAGTTATTGCTGGCGAAGCTGCCTTGCATGATCGAGTTCTCGGCGATGAAGCGCTTGCGCGGGTGCGCAATAGATTGAGTTGTTTCGCCGACCACTCGACGGGGGAGCCCGCCGGCGACAGCGCCGCTGCCGTTCGCGACGGGGTGGTGATTGTGACGACGCCAGTCCCTGCGGGAATTGACTCTGACCAAGTCGTCGACTTGGTAGAACGGGCTCTTTGTGCGCAGCTCTACGCCGACTCGGGTGAGCTCGACCGTGACCGCAGCTTTCGCGAAATGGGCCTCGACTCGATCGGCGCGGTCGAAGTCGTTCGCGATCTCAACCAGGCACTCGACCTCGACCTCGATTTAATCGTGATCTACGATCATCCCACGATCCGGAGCTTGACCGCGCATATCGTCCAGATGAAAGCCGAGCAGCGGGCCCTGCACTCGGCTGTGATCAATGCCAAAGAGCCTGCGGCCACCTCTTCGATAGCGGGCGGCAAACCAGTCATTGCCTTGCGCCCGGCCGCGGAAACGGTTCGTCGTTCCTCCGGCGGCGATCGGCCTGCACGGATCAAGCTGCCGCAGGTTGCGCGCGCAGAGCATCTTCGGCCAGCGGCTTCCCCCACCGCCGAGACGTCAGCCGATCCGCCGCTTCGTCCATCCGGTGATATTGCGGTGGTCGGCATGTCCGGCAGCTTTCCCGACGCGCCGGATCTTGATGCTTTCTGGATGAATCTGGCGAAAGGGAAGAGTTCAATCCGTGAGATTCCCGCTAGCCGTTGGGACGTTGCCCCGGTTTTCGATCCCAAGATTTACACCGATGGCAAGACGTACAGCCGTTGGGCAGCGATGCTGGGCGACGTTCAAGGTTTCGACCACCAGTTCTTCAATCTGTCGCCGCTCGAAGCGCAGGAGATGGACCCCCAACAGCGACTGGTTCTCATGGAGGCATGGAGGGCGCTCGAAGATGCCGGCTATGCCGGCAGCTCTGCGGAGCGGAAGCGCTGCGGTGTATTCATTGGCTGCGCGGCTGGCGACTATGCGCAGTTACTCGAAGAGGTCGGACGCGTCGACAGTGCGCAAGCCTTTCTCGGCAACTCGGCATCGATCCTGGCTGCCCGAATCGCCTATTTTCTTGATTTCCGTGGTCCGGCGCTTGCCGTAGATACGGCCTGCTCCTCTTCGCTTGTCGCTGTCCATCTTGCGAGCGAGAGTCTCCGCCGTGGCGAGATCGACATGGCGCTGACTGGCGGCGTCGCGCTGATGGTCACTCCCTCTCTTCAGATCCGCTCGAGCCGGGTCGGAATGTTGTCGCCAACGGGGACCTGCGCGCCATTCGATGCCACCGCCGACGGCATCGTGCTCGGGGAAGGCGTAGGAATTGTCGTGCTGAAGCGCTTAGCCGATGCGATCCGGGATCGTGACCACATCCACGGTATCATCAAGGCCACCGGGATGAACGGGGATGGAAAAACGAATGGAATCACGGCGCCGAGCGCCAATGCCCAAGCTGACCTGCTTCGCCGGGTCCATGCCGAAGCCGCAATCCCGCAACGCGACATCACGTATGTGGAGGCGCACGGAACGGGCACAGCAGTCGGAGATCCGATCGAATTCAAGGCGCTCAAGCAGGTTTTCGAAACAAACTGCAACGATGGAAAATGCTGCGGTCTCGGCTCGGTGAAAGGAAACATCGGTCACACGACCATGACGGCGGGCGTCGCCGGATTGCTCAAGGTTCTGCTCGCGATGCGACATCGTCAGTTGCCTCCGCTCGCCGGCTTTTCCACGCCCAATCCGAAAATCGATCTCGCCGGAAGTCCGTTCTTCATCGCTCGCGAACTGCAGGATTGGGAATCGGGTCCATCTGGACGAAGGCTGGCTGCCGTCTCCAGCTTCGGCTTCAGCGGCACGAATTGCCACCTCGTCGTTGCCGAGCCGCCAATCCTATCCGGGCCTGAGAATGCTGCCGCTTTGAACAGGCGGGCCGAGTTGATTCCCGTGTCGGGCCGCACCGAGGAAGAGCTGAACACCCAGTTGCGGCGTCTGGCTGGCGCCCTGACGCCGGAACACAATCTCGGTGACGTCGCATTCACGCTATGTCTTGGGCGAAGGCATCTTGCCATGCGTGCGGCAATCGTGACGGATGACGTCGGGGACCTGGTCCTCAAGTTGCGTGCGTTGGCCTCCGGCACCACTCCTCTTGGGAGTTGGCGCAGTTCTACTTCTGACCTCTCGGTCGACGCGCGGGGCGCGGGGAGGATACGACCCGCCGCGGAATCCGCCGATCTTTTCGAGGCAGCCGCAGCGTTCGTTGTTGGCCGCGAACCCGACTGGGAATCGATGTTCAGTGGGTGCCCGGTCCGGCGCCTCCCGCTGCCTTCCTACGCGTTCACTTGTTCGCCCCATTGGATCTCGACGTCTGCCAAGCGCGACGCGGTCGAAGACGCCGTGCAACGCTGGAGTTCGGTGCAGGTGGTCACGGATGGCGATGGCGGCGGCAGCGGTCAAGTCATGCGCATTCTGGCGGATCCAGAGCAGCCGCTATACGCCGACCATCGGGTCGGCGGCCGACCCATACTTGCCGGTGCGACCTCCATCGCATTTGTGATTGCCGCGGCGCAGGCCCGCGGTTGCAAGCTGCCGGCACGGGTGAGCGGCGTCCGCTGGCTTCGACCTCTTGATCTCGACGGGCCGACCTCGGTGCGGATCGCTTTTACGGAAGTGCCAGGCGGCTGCACGTATACGATCGGTGTCGAGTTGGAGCGTCACAGCGTTGGTCGCTTCGAGCAGCTTTCCGCGAGCCCGGCTCCCATCGATCTGGCTGCAGTCCGCGCGCGATGCCTGCGGCATCATGATGTGGCTGAGCTCTACAGGGGATTTGATCTCGCCGGGCTCTGCTACGGTCCGTCGTTCCGGCTCCTTCGATCGGTTCAGGTTGGTGAGGGCGAGGCTGTTGCAGCGCTCGCATCCGCCGAGGGCGGCCTGCCGTTCGCCGGTGCTGTACTTGACGCCGGATTCCAGGCGATCGCGGCTCTCGTCGATGATGACGATGATCCGACACCTTTGATCCCTGTTGGCGTCGAAACCGTGGATGTTCACGCGAAACTCGAGAAGGCCACGCATACCGTCGCGCGATGTCGCGGTCGCTATCTGTACGATGTCGACGTGATCGACTCGGCGGGCCAAATACTCGCGTGCGTACGTGGGTTGATGCTGCGGCCCGGCGACAAGCTCGATGGCAAGGTGTTTTCACCTGCCTGGCGTCCGGCACCGCCGCCCCGGCAGTTGGCCACCCAGCGTGTAGCCGTCGTTTATCGGGCAAACAACAAGAGGCTCGCCGACGCACTAAACCGAAATCTCGTCGCCCGAGAGACCTTTATGGTCTCCTATCAAACGGTATCGGACCTCGACCTCTCGCTGCTCGATCATTCCTGCGACACGATCTACCTGCTGGCGTGTGCCGGCCCCAGCGCCGGACCGCCCGAGCGAGATGAAAGTGCGGCAGTGCTCTTAAGCATTGTCAACGCACTCGTCAGGGCGGGGCGGGAGAGCCGGCCGATCATCGTGAAGGTCGTGGTCGACGGGGCTGTGTCCGTCGGCTGTGACGATGCCGTGCGGCCTCACACGGCAGCCCTTATCGGTTTGACGCGAACGGCGGCGGCCGAGCATCCGAACTGGCGCGTCGGCTGTTTGGATGTTGGAATGGCCACAAACGACCTTGACGATGTTGCTCGCAAGATCGTGTCCGAAGATGCGACCGAGCGCCTTGTGGTGTTTCGCGGGCAGCGACGGTTGGTGCGAGGATTCGAGCTCACGAGACTGCCACCCTGCCGCGCTTCGCCGTTCCGGCAGCGCGGCCGTTATCTTGTGCTCGGAGGAGCGGGCGGGATCGGTACGGCGTTGAGCCTGCACCTGGCACGCGCCGTTCAGGCGCGTCTGGTGTGGATCGGCAGAGGGGCGCCCGAGAATCCCCAAATCCGTGAAAGGATCGCCGCAGTCGCCGCGGCTGGCGGCGAAGTCGTTTATCTGCGGGCCGACGCGGCTGACGCCGGTCAAATGACAGCGGCGGTCGAGGAGGCGCGCCGGCGACTTGGTCGGATCGACGGCGTGTTCCACGTCGCGGGGGTCTTGCGCGATCGGCTGCTGAAGAACATGAATCCGGCGGACCTCGAGTTGGTATTGGCCGCCAAGGTTGCGGGCTCGGTGAATCTGCACCGCGCACTGGGTGATGAACCGTTGGATTTCATCGCCTTCTTCTCGTCCGCGGCGGCGCTGATCGATAGCGCGGGGCAAGGCAATTACGCGGCCGCGAGCACCTTCGAGGACGCCTATGCGGGCTATCTCCGTCACGCCGGGCTTGCCGCGACGGTTATCAATTGGGGTTACTGGGGCAGCATTGGCTTGGCCGCGAACGACTATCATCGTCGCCTGCTCGCCGGAGATGGTATTGGATCTCTAGAGCCGGCAGTCGCATTCGCGGCCTTGGAGCGCGCCCTGGCTGCCGGTGTGGAGCAGGTGCTCGTCATCGAGGCGACCGCGGCCGGGCTGGAGCATTTTGGCATCCAGGCCGCTGCGCAGGTCTCTGCACCGCAAAATGCCTATCAGGATCGAAGCTCGTCGCGAGAAAGAGCGGATGGCGTGGCCGTCGATGGGCCGAAGATGACCGCCCGCGCGGCTTCAGCCATCGAGCCTTTTCTGGTCGCATCGTACGTCAAACGAATCTTCGCAGAGGTTCTGAAGTTTCACGAGGAAGAACTCGACGCGACCGAGACATTTGATCGGTTTGGCGTCGACTCTGTCTTGGGCGGCACTATCCTTGGCCGCCTCGAGCAGGATCTCGGGTCTCTCCCTTCGACGCTTCTCTTCGAAGAAACGACCCTCGACCGGCTCGCCAAGCGGCTGACGAGCGATCGCTCATCCGAACTGGCTTTCCTTTTGAAAAAGGAGGTCAGCAGCATTCCTGCCACACGACCGGTAATGGAAGTGAAGGAGCTGCCGCGGCCTCCAGATGATGCAGACGTCGCGGTCATTGGCGTGAGCGGTCGTTATCCCGGCGCGCCGGACCTGGACGTTTTTTGGCGAAATCTGACCGCAGGAATCTCGAGCATCCGCGAGGTGCCGGCAGAACGATGGGATTGGCGTCGCTATCAGGCGGGTGGGCCGCAAAAGCCGGGCCCGCAGAGTTGGGGCGGCTTCATGGAAGGCGTCGACATGTTCGACGCGGCTCTGTTCGGTGTGTTGCCCAGGGATGCGGCGAACATCGACCCCCAGGAACGGCTGTTCCTCGAGGTGTGCTGGACCCTGCTCGAAAGTGCGGGCTATCTCGGCCTATCGCATGAACCCGGCACCGGTGTTTTCGCCGGACTGATGTATGGCACCTATGGCGAGATGGCCGCCCAGCTGTGGGAGAGGGGTGAGCTTGCCGGGGCTCATTCCGCATACTGGTCAGTGGCGAATCGAGTCTCGTACACCTTCGATCTGCAAGGACCGAGCTTCGCTGTCGATTCCGCCTGTTCGTCGTCGCTGACGGCAGTTCATCTCGCTTGCGAGAGTATCAGGAGGGGTGATTGCCGGATGGCGATTGCCGGAGGTGTCAATCTCATCCTGCATCCGGCTCACCTTGCTTCGCTCGCAGCCCGCAATATGCTCGCATCTGATGGCGTGGCGAAGGTGTTCGATGTCGATGCCGACGGATACGTGCCCGGAGAGGGGGTGGGCGCGGTCCTGCTGAAGCCACTGGCTGCCGCTGTCGCCGACGGTGATGAGATCTGGGCGGTCATCAAAGCCGGCTCGCTGAACGCCGGCGGACGGACCAGCGGTTATACCGTACCCAACCCGAACGCCCAGGCAGCTCTCGTGCGGGCGGCGCTTGACCGCGCAAGGATCGATCCGCGTACCGTCAGCTATCTCGAGGCTCACGGCACGGGCACGAAACTTGGAGATCCCATCGAGATCGCCGGCCTCGCCCGCGTGTACAGTTCAGAAGACCGATCGCCGGTGCGATGCGCGATCGGCTCGGTCAAATCGAATATCGGGCACCTCGAGGGCGCGGCCGGCATTGCCGGTCTGACAAAGGTCCTGCTCCAGATACGTCATAAACAACTGGTGCCTACCCTCAATCTGGTGTCGCTCAATCCGAAGATCGAGTTGCGTGGTACTCCGTTCGAGCCGCAGCGGTCGCTTTCCGAATGGTCGCGCCCAGTCGTCGATCTGGGTGAGGGAGAGCAAAGCTGGCCGTTGCGCGCGGGTGTGAGCTCGTTTGGAGCCGGGGGCGCCAACGCCCATTTGATTGTTGAGGAATGGGCGCGCCTTCGGTCGGAGAGACCGACCCAGCAGCAAATGTCGAGGCCGGCCCATCTGTTCTTGCTGTCCGCGCCGACAGAGGAGCGTTTGCTCGCCTACGCGGAGGCGGTCGCTGTGTTTTTATCGTCCGCCCCGGCCGACCTCAGGCTGGATGATCTTGCCTACACAAGCCTGGTCGGGCGTCGTGTCTTCGAACATCGGTTCGCGGTAATAGCTGAAGATTTCAGCGAAATCATCGACGACTTGCGCGCCTTCTGTCGAGGTGCACAGGCTCGCGCGGCCGTACCGGCAAGTTCGATGTCGAGTTGGATGAAGACAAGCGAGTTGGGCGATACCGCTTTCGTCGACGGGCTTGTGCGGCAACGTGATCTGCGGGGTCTGGCGCAAAGGTGGACATCGGGCGCGACGGTTGATTGGCGCATGTTGTGGACCACTCCTGGCGCCAGACGCGTCTTCTTCCCGGGCATTCCTTTGCAGCGCAAGCGCTTCTGGATCAAACTTCCGGAAATGCCCGGCCTCTTGGAGCAGCGCGCGGTCGTATCCGAACCAGCGCCGACTGCGAGCAAGACGGATCTCGGCGAAGCCGCCGGACGCCGGACAAACATCGTATACGAGCGCGCAGTCTGGAAGCCGTCTCCCTTGGTCGCCGCAACGCGGCAGATCCGATCCGTGTTGCTGTCGGCCCCCGGGCCAATTGGCGAAGCGATCGGCGAGGCACTGACCGATCGCGGAATCGATTATCTCGTCGCGCCAGACGATGAACTCGATGCATTCGTACGGGAGGCAGTGAGATCCGGCTCATTGCCGGACGCAATCGTGCATCTTGGCGCGGGCGAGGTCAGTTGTTCCGAAACGGACGGAAGGCCCGACGGCGCGTTCCGCAAAGTATTGCAAATGGTAGCCGCAATGCAGTCCGCGGGACAGCGGAGTGGGCTGCGAGTCCTATGCGCGCGCGTGGCGCAGGAGGGTCGGGAGCAGCCGCACCTGGTGGCTCTCATCGGTCTGGTCAAAACGCTGACCCAGGAAAACGGGCTCTGCAGCGGTGCGTGCGTTGCGATCGAGCCGGCAACGCCGGTTGTCCAGGCGCAACGAATTGTCGATGAGCTGTTCGCCGACGGAACGTTTGAAGTCGCCTATCGAGGTGGACGGCGACTGGCCAAGGCGATGGTGCCGTTTGACCCGCCGTCCGTGGAGACGGATTATGTCTCTGCTGAAGGAAGCTACATCATCACCGGTGGCGCAGGGGCTCTCGGTCTCCACTTCGCGAACCTGCTCGCGGAGCGAGGCGCCGGCGATATCGTGCTGATCGGTCGTGCCGCGCTGAGTGATCGGGTCTCCGCCAGGATCGCGGCGATCGCGAGCCAGGGAACCAGAATTTGTTATGAGCGCGCTGATGTTGCCAATTTTGATGAGATTGCGCGCGTCGTGGCGCGCTTGCGCCGTGAAGGCCAAACCTTGCGCGGTATCATCCACGCCGCCGCCGTCATTCGCGACGCCGCAATTGTCAACAAGACGGCCGAACAGATCGACGCGGTTCTGGCTTCCAAGGTAGCCGGCACGATGAATCTGGATCGAGCAACCGTCGCCGAACCGCTCGATTTCTTCGTGCTGTTCTCGTCCGTGGTTGGCCAGACCGGCAACAGGGGACAGGCTGACTATGCGTTTGCGAATGCATTTCTCGACGCCTTTGCCGAGAGCCGCACGCGGTGGCGGACCAACGGTGCGCGAAGCGGCCGCACCTTGTCGATCGGATGGCCGCTGTGGCGCGACGGGGGCATGAGGATCGACGAGGCAGCGGCCGCCCGTCTTGAGGCACGCTGGGGAATGGTGCCGATGAACACTCTTTCGGGGTTGGCTGCCTTCGAGGCGCTGCTCGCGGGAACCGAATTGGTCGCCACCGTCGTCGAGACGATCGAAAATGCGGGTGCGGCGATCGAGAGCAACCAGGGCAATTTGTTTGTGACCAAGGATGAGCCGACGCCAACCATCCCCCTGGCCGGTGCAGCACGACCCACGTCGAATACCGAAGAGGTTGCGGACAGGTTGCGGAGCCTCGCAGCAGAATTCCTCGTCGTCGAGTCCTCCGAGGTCGACATGCGGACTTCGCTGCTCGACATGGGTTTTGATTCGATCTCGACGACCGATCTGCTAACCCGGATCAACCAGGCCTTCGGCCTTGAACTGCTACCGACGGTCATCTTTGAATGCCCGACGCTGACCGAGCTGGCCAGCTATATCGCCCGCCAGCTTGAAGCCATGCTTGGCACCCGGGTTCGGATGGCGGAGCTCTCCGAGTCGGCTGACAACTCTCGGCAACCGGTGTCGCAGTCCACTGTTGCACACTCGGCCTCGCTACCGCCGGGCGCGGCAGCTCGTGCCGCGGACGACATTGCAGTGATCGGTATGGCGGGAGTATTGCCGGGCTCTGCCAATCTTGAAGAATTCTGGCTGCACCTGGCTGCTGGAGATCACTTGGTCCGCAAGGTGCCGCACGACCGCGAGGATTTGCTCAGTGATCGGCGAACCAGCAACCTCGTTGCCGGCTTCATCGACGGCGTAGCCGAATTCGACGCCGAGCTGTTCGCCATCGCGCCGAGCGAGGCAGTTCTCATGGACCCCCAGCAGCGGCTGTTCCTGCAGGCAGCATGGCGTGCCATCGCCGATGCTGGCTATGGCGCGTCGGATTTTCGCGGCAGCCGGACCGGCGTCTTCGTGGGAGTCTCGACATCCGACTATAATGATCTGCTGACCAGTCGGGATATCCCGGTCGAGGCACACTTGGCCACCGGTCTGTCGCACGCCATTATCGCAAACCGCGTCTCGCATATCTTCGGCTTGCGCGGTCCCAGCGAGGCGATCGATACCGCGTGTTCCAGTTCGCTGGTCGCATTGCATCGAGCGGTACGTGCGTTGCGATCCGGCGAGTGCGACGCCGCTATCGTCGGCGGCGTCAGCGTCGCGCTCACTCCGGGTCTTTTCGTCGCCTTTGCCAAATCGGGGATGCTCAGTGTGGACGGTCGCTGCAAGACCTTCGACAGGAGCGCCGATGGCTATGTGCGGGGAGAGGGCGTGGGAGCTGTTGTCTTGAAGCGCTTCAATCATGCGCTGGCGGACGGCGACAATATCCTTGCGTTGATCAAGGGAAGCGCAGTCAATCATGGTGGACGCGCAGCCTCGCTCACCGCCCCGAACCCGCAAGCACAGGCGGAAGTGCTGAGGGCTGCGTATGCCGACGCCGGGGTCAATCCTTCGACCATCTCCTATCTGGAAGCGCACGGCACCGGGACACGGCTCGGCGACCCCATCGAGATCGAGGGCATCAAGGCGGTCTTCGGCGCGACCGAAGGCAACACGACAGCGATTGGCTCGGTCAAGACGAACATCGGTCATCTGGAAGCGGCTGCGGGAATCGCGGGCTTACTGAAGGTGCTGCTTTCCATGCGTCATGGTTACCTTCCACCGCACCTGCATTTAACCGAACTGAATCCTCATATCAAATTGGAAGGCACGCCTCTGTACGTCAATGATAAACTCATTCCCTGGCCGAAGTCATTCCCGCGCCGGGCAGGGATCAGTTCGTTTGGCTTCGGCGGCACGAATGCCCACGTCATCGTAGAAGCTGCAGAACTGCCGCGGGAGAGTGCAAATACCTGCAAGGGCCCGCTCATCTTCGTGCTGTCGGCGCCGAGCGTTCGCAGGTTAAACATCTACGCTGAGGCGCTTGCGGCCCGGCTCCAGGGCGACGACACTGTTGAATTGTGCAGCGTCGCCTACACGCTGCAAATCGGTAGAGAAGCGCGGCGCGAGCGGTTGGCCGTCGTCTCAACAGATCGGGCCGAGGTGATGTCTGCTCTTCGCGCCGCGGCGCGCGACGAGTCCTGCGTTGGCCTGTACCGTGGAACGGCCGTTCCGGGCATTGCTGTTCCCGCCGACGGGAAGGACGCGTTGGCGGCGGCATGGGTGCGAGGGGCCGACATCGACTGGCGTGCAAAATGGACATCGCCGCCTGCCAGGATTTCCTTGCCGACTTTTCCCTTCGAGAGGACCCCCTACTGGCTTGCTCCTCCGCAGTTGCCTTCGGCGGCGATACAGCAGAAGATCGTCGAGGCCGGCCCGCCAGCACCCCCAAATCAGCGAATGTGGACGGAGCCCGGCTCCGGCGACCGGATTGACGAGCCCGACAGCGTGCGCGGTCGGCGAGAGCTGGCGCAAATCGCGCGGGAGCATCTCGGAACCATACTCAGGATATCGCCAGAAGATATTCCAGACGATCAGCCATTCGAGAATCTTGGCCTCGACTCGATTTTTGCAATGGATGTCGCCGAGCGGTTAAGCGCGGTTCTCGGCTTCGAAGTGCACGCAACGGCACTTCACGATCATGGCACGATCGAGGCCTTGACCTCATTCTTGATGAGCGCGACGCCTACCTTGGTTGCGGCGGCAACTCCGTCGATCGCGAGGCCGACGGCCGCGGAACACCTCATTTCGGCGGAAGCGCCCGTCGAGCAGCCCGGCGGCGATCGCTCGGATCGATTGAGGCCGCCTGAGAATTGTCTTGAAGCGCCTGCTCCCGTTCGCCCGCCTCGTGTCGGTACGGCGCCAAAGGTCATCCCGAAGACGCAAATATCGAAGGGATCGCCGCTGGCGCAACTCATGTCCAGACTCGCACGGGAGCACGGGCTTGAGAACAGCCTTGCCGGACGCGACATTGCGCCACTCCTCTTCCTTGGCTCGGACCGGCAGAGCTACCTCGACTTCGCAGAACGGGGCGATGCCGTCCTCGCCTGGAGCTACACCGGCCCGCAGGAGGCTTTCGGACGCTTGATTGACGAGTTCGTCACGCATTTTCGATCGGCGGGATTGCGCGTTAACATTCTATCACCGGCTCGCATCGACGATGCAGGGGGCATTGCGTTCACGGCCACACCGTTTGGTGTGATGCAGCAGATCGACGACCTGGCGGGTTTTTCCCTCGACGGTCCTGACAAGAAGCGCTTGCGCAACAAGATCAGTCGATTTTCCGGCCCGAATGGCTGCAGCTGCACTGTAAAGGAATATGTGCCCGGCACGGACGCTGCCGTCGATCGCGAACTCGTTTGCCTGGTCGATCAATGGGCGGCCGGAAAGTCGATGGTCAGCTCCTATGTGGACGCCGTGCGCGAAGATTTCCGACGGGGGTGTCTGGCTCCGGAACACCGGGTGTTTTTGACCGAAGTCGGCGGCTCGCTACAAGTCGCGGTCGTAGCCACGCGGATGCCGTCGGAGGCTGGCTACTTGCTTGACGTGGAATTTTATCGGCAGGAAATGGCGGCCGGCGCCGTGGACTACAGCATCCTTCGGATCATCGAAATGCTCCGTGCCGAACACGTCAAGATCCTCAGCCTTGGGGCGACCTTCGGGGTCAGAATATGCGAGTCTCCCAACGCATCGGCAAAGGTCGAACGGGAGCTGGAGCAGTTGAGATCGGCCGGAATCCTTGGAACGGGCAACTATCAGTTCAAGCGCAAATTCGGTCCCCGCGAACAACCGATCTATTTATGCCAACCGATAGACAACCGAACGAATGTCCGTGACATTTTGCTGATGATCGCCGGCCGCAAGCTGCCGCATGTCGAGCCCGCCGCACCGGGCTCGTCGGCTTTGAAAAGACCGCCGTCGGCCCTCATTCGACGCTCAACCATGGAGCATGTCGAATGGAATCCCTTGAGGCTCGCGCATTGCGAGGTCGAGATTGATCTCCTCACCGACTCCTGGGCCGAGCGGGAGGATTCGTGGGTCGTCGAACGGACGCGGAGACAGATCGAGCGGCAGGCCACGGTGCCGACCGACGAATTCGTCGATCAGTCTTGGTTGCCGTTCACTTTCGCGATGCCGACGTCGAGCGGTCGCGCGGCAGAAGCGTTGCTCTGTCGCGCGTGGCATGGGCGCCGCGGAAAAGTTCTCCATAACAACGTGTTTCCGACCTGGACCTTCAGTCTCCTCGATCGAGGCTTCAAACCTGTCGTGGTTACCTGCGCGGAAGACGATAAGGCTCAGTTCAAGGGTGACGTAAATCTGTCCGATCTCAAACGAATGTTGGCGAACGAGCAGGAACAGGTCTCTTTCATAGCGATCGAACTCAGCAACAATTCGAGCGGCGGGCATCCGATCTCTTTGGGCAACCTCCGGCAAATCCGCGCCCTCGCCGAGGCGTACGGAACATTGCTGGTGCTCGACGCCACCAGGATCGTCGAGAATGCGGTCTCGATCGTCGAGCACGAACCGGGCCAGGCGGGCCGCGATCCCTGGGAGGTCGTTCGCGAGTTGCTTACGCTCGCCGACGCAGCCGTGCTTAGCCTGTCAAAGGATTTCGGCGTGAACTTCGGCGGCTTGGTCGCCAGCCGCGTACCTCATCTGAACGACCGCCTGAGGGCCGAAGTGCGGCTGCGTGGGTCCGACGTCAGCTTGTCCGGGCGGCGGCAGCTACAACAGGCTCTGTCTGACACCACTGTTGTCCTGGGTTTGGTCCGCGAGCGAATGACTGCAGTTCAGATGCTCTGGAAACGGCTTGCCGATGCCAATCTTCCGGTCGTCTCTCCTGCAGGCGGCCATTGCGTATTGCTGGACGTTGGTGGCATCCCTTCCTTCACGGGCTTTGCGCATCCCTCTCCCGCATGCTTGGCCTGGATGTATCAGCACACAGGAATAAGGGGAGGTCCTCACCAGGTTTGGGCAGGCAGCAACAAATCGCTGCGGAATTGCATCCGCCTCGCGATTCCGCTTGGAATGGACAGGATGGAGGCTGACCGGGCGGGACACAGCCTGGTCGCGCTTTTCCAGGGTGCTGATCGGCCTTGCGATCTTGCGCCGATTTCCGGGTCGTCCTCGGAACCAGAACAGGCCGGTTATCGGCCTGACGCGCACATGCCCGAATTGGCTGTCGCCAATCCCGGGGACTGGTTTGCGAAGCAACTCGGCGAATTGGAAGAGACGCTGCAGACAGATACTTATCGACCCACCGATCAAAACCTTCAGGTGGTTCGCGCGTTCGCACCGGCGGCGGATTGCCGGGTAGTGACTGTCCCGGAAGGACGTGTCGAAATCTTCACGATCGGTGCTGGCCCGACCTTGCTGCTCATGCACCCGTTTAACATCGGCGCCGGCATGTTTGCGCCACAACTTGCAGGACTCTCCGACCGGTTCCGGTTGATCGTCATTCATCAGCCCGGCGTAGGTCGGACCGCGGTCAGTGTCGATTTGAGTTTGGAAGGACTCGCCACCTTGCAGCGATCGGTGCTGCGCGAGATGGGGGTGAACGAACCTGTTCACATCGGTGGTGCATCGATGGGGGCCATCGTCGCGCAGTATTTTGCCTTGCGCTTCCCCGATCACACCCGGTCCCTCAGCCTGATCGGCGGATCTTATCGCTTCGCTAATCGCAAGGGCAGGATCGATAAACTGGAACGAGTCGTTGCCGAGGACTTCGATGCGATTCTGTCGGCAACGGCGTCGCCGCGTATCGCGCGGCATCGTGAGCGGCTTGCGGCGTTGCTGCTCAAATGCGAGAGCATGGATCCCCGAACAGGGCTGCTTTATCTCGAGTTGTTTTCCAAACAGCCCGAACTCACGGGACAACTCAAGGATATCGCGGCGCCGACGCTCGTTCTGCAGGGTCGGCATGACTCGGTTGTGGGAGTCAAAACCGGCCATTTCATGCATGGCGCCATTCCCGACTCGCGCTATTTCGAACTGCCGGAGTCGGGGCACTTCATCTGCTTCACCGAGCCCGATGCCGTCAACCGCGAGTTGGCGGCCTTTATCGACGGCGTGGAACAGGAGAACTTGCAGCGCGTCTCAAGCTACACCGGACCGCTCGCGGCCGAATGATCGCAGGACCCATGGCGACGATCTCGTTGCGCCGGCCTGGCCACGGCATGCCCTTGTGCTCGGCACACTCGCGCGAGAGGCGGCCCTACCGTGAGGCAACATCGTCCACGAACTCTTCGATCAAATGCGCCACGAGATCCGGACTATCATGAAAGCAGTAGTGCGTGGCGCCCTCGATCTCATGATAGCGTGATGACGGGAAATGTTTGAGAGCAGCCTGAAGACCGCTGGGCGAGACCACCTGATCGCACGCGCCAGAGACGGCCAGGACCGGAATGCACAGCTGTGATCCGGTTGCGGTCTCATCGTGAGACCAGAATTCCAGATGCTGCTGCGCATAGATGCGCAGCGAGGCAACGTCGCAAAACGGCCGCCGAATCTGGTGCTCGACCTCCACGGATAATCCGGTCAGGGTCCGCGCCGCCAATTCCTCGTTCGCACAGCAGATATCGGCGGGACCCGGTGCGGCCGGCGCAAGCAGCACCCTTAGTCGGTCTGTCAGTTCGGGCTGATTCACGACGGCCCGCAGCACAATCTCGAGGTTGCGCTCATAGGGGGTGTCGAATTGCCCGTCACGACTGGAGTGCTTGAACGAGCCTCCAAGAAACACCAACGACCGCGCAATGCCGGGATGCATCCTTGCGTAACAAGCCGCCAGCTTTGCGCCGGTACACCATCCCACAAGGTCGCAGATGTCTGCGCACGCATTGGACACGACCGCATGCAGGTCGTCGCAGTGTTGCATGAACGAAACGGGCCGTCCGAGGTGATCGGTCTGCCGCATTTCCCAGACGACAATTCGCCTCTTTCCCGACAGGTGTTGGAGCAGCGGTAACCAGACTTCAGTGCCCTGTCCAATCGCGTTGACGACGATCAGCGGAGGGTCGCCGTGACCGGCCGTCTCGTATGTCAGTCCCGGAATCTCGACCACGGCCCTTCGCGCGAGCCGGCCACGAAAAGCGACCTTCTCGGCACTGGCTGCTTCCCTTTGCGTGCTCAGCCGATCGCGGCAGCCGCGCAAGAGGATTTGTTGGGTCGTGCCATCGATGGTCGGAACAAAGCACGTCGTGTCGCGGAAGCGATTTGATCCACCATCATCCACGAGTGCGATGTCGGCCAGTCGTCGTTGTAGATGCCGGCAGACGACGTTCAACTCGCGCTCATCGGTGACCATTGTGATGTCTATGTTCCATGCAGCTCCCATGTATCGGCAGAATTCGGCGAGCTGAGTGTGCCGGTCACTGGTGATACGGTAGCTGCCCTGCATTCCCCTGCGGCTGACCGCGACCAGACTTTCGGTTACGTCATCCACACCGGCGAGGTCGACGCCGGCTCCGTCGGGAACGAGCCAATGCAGCGGCCGTTGGCGAAAATAGTCTGGAAGTTTCCCTTCGATCTCCGAGACCGTCGAATCGAAGACTTGCAGGAAGCGACCCAGTGCGCTTTCGCCGCCGCCGCAGTTCCACATGTCTTCCGTCAACAGGTGGGGCACATCGAAGAGCAGGCATCGGATGTTGTTCGCTGCGCATTGCTGCTGGCATGCGGCACGCAGATCGTCCGAAATCGTTCCGACCAGGTGAAAGGCGGCCTGTCCAAGTCTCGGCAGCGATGCGATGACTCTCTTCGCGGCCACCTCGTCGCTTTGCCACCCGGAAAGATACCAGACATCGTCCGCCGAACCTGTCTCGACCAAGGCGGCCCGAGAGGGCGAACGCAGGCGCGTCGGCCGGTCATTGGTGGCGCGGAGTTGATCTGCCAACGCATTCGCCAGTGCGTCGTTTGACCCCACGATCAGGACTGTGCGCACTGCTGGCATCCCATCCTAGGCGCGGCGGTCCCACCGGCGAAAGTCGCGCTGAACATCCAGACGGACGGCAGCCAGGACGTCGGCACGACCCTCGGCGAGGTAGAAGTGATCGCCGGCAAAAATCCGAAGACTGAACTCGTTCAGAGTGAGGTCTCCCCAGCCGCGCATCTCGTCGGCGCCGACCAGCTGGTCGCGATCGCCGACGAAGGCCGAGATAGGCAGCTCAAGCGGCCCTTCACTGCGCGCCGCATAGCGATCGTTGAGTTCGAAGTCTGCCCGCAGACCCGGCAGTAGCGCATCGCGCATCGCCCGATCGCGAAACAAGCTCGATGGAGTTCCGTTCAAGCGTTCGATCGCATCAAGGAACTCGTCGGTGGGGAGGTGATAGATCGACGACCGTCGAGCAGGCAAATGCGGCCCGCGCCGGGCGGAAACGAATAGACGAAGTAGCGCGTGATGCACGGACCACGTGGCCAGCCGCCGCGCGACCTCATAGGCGACGACGGCTCCGACGCTGTGACCGAACAGGGCGAACGGTCGATCGAGGTACGACAAGAGTGCATCACACAGCGGGTCGATCAGTTGCTCCATCCGCGTATAGGCCGCTTCCTTCAAGCGCCCCTCTCGCCCTGGAAGCACGACAGGGATGACCGCGATTTCCGGCCCGAGCGGTCGTCGCCATGGCCGGTAGAAGTTGCCGCCCCCGCCCGCGTGCGCAAAACAGAACAGCCGGATATCGCCGTCGATGATCCTGTCGTCGATCCAGCGGCCGGTCATGTCCGGTGCGTCCCGTCGGTGTGGGGATTCAGGAAGAGAATACTGCTGTTGATCCCCCCGAAGCCGAAGCTGTTCGACTGGGCGACAGCAATCCTCGCCGGCTTCGCGTGTCCGCCTGTGAAGCGGAATTGCGCATCTATCGGCTGGCATAGTCCGACGTTCGGATGGAGGAAGCCTTCCTGCATCTGGATCACCGTAGCAACAGCTTCCAGGACAGCGGCAGCCCCCAGGCAGTGACCAGTCAACGCCTTGGTCGCGTTCAACCAAGGCGCGCCGGCAGCGCTTCCAAATACCCGACGCAGTGAAGCCAGTTCGATCTGGTCTCCTAGCGGGGAGCCCGACCCATGCGTGTTCATGTATGTCACGTCGCTGGGCACGAGGTCCGCGCGCTGAATTGCGCCTGCCATCACCGCTGCCTCGCCCTGTTCGGACGGATCGGCAAGGCGATTGCCATCCAGTCGAATGGCATATCCGGCCAGCTTTGCATAAACCATCGCGCCGCGTCTGGCCGCGGATGCGGCCGATTCCAGAACGAGACACGCGCATCCCTGGCCGAGGACGAATCCATTGTGCGAGCAATCGAACGGTGGCGCGACATGCGTCGGATCCTCGGACCGGCAAGCCATCGCACCGATATTGAGAAACGACTGTATTTCCATTCTTGAGAGATCGGCGAGGGCGCCGACGACCAGACAGGCATCGACGGCGCCCAGCTCAATGAGGCGGCTCGCATGGACAATAGCCAGGTTGCCGCTCGCTGACGCGCCGCCGACCGTGCAGCCTTCTCCCGTGATGCCGAGTATCTGACTGAGGGTCCCTACGTGGTCGGTGTCCTGAAAATTCAGCGCGAATTTGCCCGGGAGATAGGCGGGATGCTGTTCGAAGCAGGCGCGCTGGTTCTCCGCGTGGCGTCCATTCAGGTTATTCCCGGCAACGATGAGGCCGAGCCGATCATCGGGGATCGGTTCCGTATGCAGCCCGGCTCGCTCCCAAGCCTCAAGCGAGGCTGCCGCAGCCACCTGCAAAGGGAAGGGCGCTCTGCCAGCCGCTTTTCTGGCTGCCTCCAGCATCTCGTTCGGCAGACTTCGGCGATTGGCAAGACTCGCAAGGAGATCGAAGCCCCGGATCGGGGCGCCAAATGGTGGGCCATCATCTCCCCAAGGGGCCGGCTCAATGCCGACGCGGCCCTGCCGAAGCGCGGCCGCGAAACTACAGACATCCGCGGCGATCGAGCAGACAACGCTCATACCGGTAACGACTGCAGGATCTTTCTTCCGGCTTTGCCCGAGGCTCATACATACCTTCGCATGACCGTGATGAACTTGGCGATCTCGTCGCCCCGTTTAAATTCCTGCACAGGTACCACAATGCCCAGCTCACGCATGGTCATCGCGATGACTTCGACCCGGTCGATACTGTTGCATCCAAGGTCGGATAGCGAACTTGTCATCGCGATCAGATCGGGGTCGATCTCCGGCAGGACCTCAAGCACGTTGCGCTTGATCGCTTCGAAGATATGATTTTCTTCTCTCATCGCTCATCCTTCCTGATCGGCGTGTGCGAACTCGAGGTCGAGGATGGAGCTTGTCAACATGGCATCGCTGACGGCTTGCCCTTGCGACTCTCGATCCAACCATAGCCTGCGGCGCCGGAAGACGGGCGCAGGGCGAGGACTGCGCATCCGGGCTGATTCAGCCGGCAATTTCGGCTGAAGCGCCGTGGCAACAAGATGTACGTTGGTGCCACCAAGGCCAAACGCGCTGAGCCCGGCAGCGCGTAGCCTCCGATCCGCCGGCCAGCCGCGAAGCGTGGTGCTCGGATAGAAGGGAGAATTTTCAAAGTCGAAACGCGGATTGGGTCGTTCGCAGAACAGGGTCGGCGGAATTTCTCCGTGCTCGAGCGACAGTATGACCTTTATCAGGCCGGCGAGACCTGCGGCGCTCAGGAGATGGCCGATATTGGATTTGACACTGCCGACGGCACAGCAACCGGTGCGCGGGCTCTGAGAGGCGAAAACCTGAGTCAGCGCGCGCAGCTCCGTCGGATCGCCGAGCACAGTGCCCGTACCGTGAGCTTCGATCATGGCAATGTCCTCGACTGCCAATCCGCTCTGCTTGATTGCGCGTGAGATCGCTGCGGCCTGAGCGCTCGCATTAGGCGTGGTAAGACCCATGGTGCGACCGTCATTGTTCACGGCGATCGAACTCGATGACGGCACGGACGCGATCGCCATCGCGCAGAGCGTCGCTGAGCCGCTTGAGAAGCACAACACCGCACCCCTCGGCAGGAACAAATCCGTCGGCGCGTTCGTCAAATACCCTGCATTGACCGGTCGGCGAGAGAGCTCCTGCCGCGCTGAACTCAAGATATGGCCGTTCGTCCAGCAGCACTTCGACGCCGCCAACCAGCGCAAGTTCCGATTCTTCGCATAACAGGCTGCGGGCGGCAGTCTGCAGCGCGACGAGCGACGATGAGCACGCACTGTCGAGCAGGAGGCTCGGCCCGGTGAGGTTGAGGTGATGGCTGACGCGTGCGGCAATGAAGTTCTGGTCCGCGCCGAACCCGGCACTTCCCCGGCGGATGCCGGCCCGACGCCAGTAGTCGGAAATCCTTGCTCCCGCGAAGACCCCGACATTGCGACCCCATAGCTCCTGCCTTTCGTATCCGGCGTCGGCAAGACAGGTCTCCGCCCCCTCCAGCATCAATCGGATCGCCGGATCGAGACAGGTGGCTTCCTCGTCCTCCATCTGGAAATACGAGGGATCGAAATCCTCGATCCCTTCGATGAATCCGCCCCACTTGCTGATGCTGCTGCCCAGCTGAAAATGAGGTCGGTACATTGATTGATGCGCCCAACGCGATCGTGGGATCTCGGTTATCGAGCACTTGCCGACGCGTAGATTGGCCCAGAATTCGTCGACGTTGGCGGCTCCGGGAAAACGGCAGGCTACACCGATGACCGCGATTTTCCGATCGGTCTCCGAAGAGTTGACGCTGATCTGCGATCGCGCGTGCTCTTCGGAGAGAGGCCTGTTGAGCGAAGCAACCGGTGTCGCCGTCGATTCCCGCGACAAATCCGTCGTGAAGAGTTGTGCGCTGAGCCGCGCAAGCGTGGGGTGTTCCAGCAGGATCGCCGGTTCGAGCGTTCTGCCCATGCGACTCTCGAGTTTGTTCAACAATTCGACGAGCAGCACGGACTCGATGCCCAGTTCGCCGAATTCGATGTCCGGATCGAGTTCGTGCGCTTGCATGCCGAGGCTTTCGGCGAACAATGTCCTTAGCCAGTCAGGAACGGCTGGATTTTCCTCGTGTGGCCACCGGGAAACCGGAATTTCATGCGCCGATTGGTCGTCGTCGATTTCAAGGAGTGCGGAGGGGGCCAGGTCTCCTTGCAGAGATGGGCACCAGGCCAGCAGCGCTCCACCTGAAGAGCGGCAGAGCGCGGACTCGAGAAAATCGAGACCTCTTTCAGGGTCCAGTTCGTCAAGGCCTTGCTTTGAATAGCTGGCAGGTGGGGCAGAGGTGTCGCCATCCCGCCAGCTCGGCCACGCGACCGATCGAAACCAGTGCCTGCCCATGCGCGCCTGATAATCTGCAAACCAATCGAGGAATGCGTTCGCCGCTGCATAGTCGGCGACTCCCGCCGCTAACGCCGGAAAGTAGGCTGCGATCGAGGAATACAACAGGAAGAACGCTGGCCGATCATGCGCGCACAAATCTGCCAAAATCTCAAGGCCGTCGACCTTCGCACCGAAGGTCGATTGCAACTCGCTTGGTTCGCGACGACAGAATGGCATTGGATCCGGCGACATGCGTCCGGCACAGTGCAATATTCCACCGATCGGGTTCGCTTTGCGCAAGCGTTTCAGGAAACCATCAACGTCGGTGCGCTCCGTTAACGGCCCGCAATGAATCTCTATCGTCGCGCCCGCACGTTCGAGCTCACGCAGATTTCGGATCACTTCGATCTGATCGGGGGAGAGAGCCGGATTGTCCCAGTCCGATCGATCTGGCAGCGGACGAAGCCCCATCAGCGCAATTCGGCGGGCGCCGCGCTCGACCAGCCGTCGGGCAGCGAGTGAACCAAGGCCTCTTGTACCACCCGTCACCAGATAAATCTTTCCGGGATCGAGTCGGAGCCTCGCCGCAGGAATGGCGATTTCGCTCAATTGCGGTCGATACCGCTCTCCATTTCGATAGCAGACTTCCGGGCAAGCCCTGCATCTCAGTTCCGCAACGATCTGACGCGACGCCGCAGCGGCATCGTGTTCGGTCAGATCGGTGTCCATCGTCGTGGCAGCGACGTGCCCATGTTCCGATCTCAGAACACGGATGAAGCCGGCAATTCGCGCGCCGACGAGCCGGGGCGGTGGACCTTGCATGTTCTGCAAGCCGCGTGTGACGTGAAGCACCCGCAGTTTCGCCGTGGGCCGCGATCCGAGCAATCGCTGCAGCATGGCCAGCCGCGCCAGACATTGTTCGGGCTGATTGTCATCGAGATCGCATAGGTCGACCCAGGCGGAAATTGACGAATAGCGCGCGAGGACAATTTCCATGGTGGCGAGTCCGCTGGCCACATCGGAAAATCCGGGCAGTCCGTCCGTTGTTTGTCGCGCGTCCAACAGAATCACGCGGTTGGGTCCTGCCTCTTCAGCCAGATGTCGTGCGATCGCCTCCGAACCACCGTGGAAGAAGCAGAGCACTGGGCCGTCATCCGGCGGTGTCGAAAAATCTCCGGTGACCGGTCTCCAGGTTTTCTCACAGGCTGATGCGGACCGCGTCGGCTTTCGTCCGGCGGATTCCCAAGGAAGCCAGTGCCGGCTACGGCGCATCGGATAGTGCGGCAGATCGATAAGCCGGGGCTTGCTCCTGCCGTGCAGCCGCGACGCTTCAACTCTGTTCCCCATCACCCATTGTTTGCCGCATTCGAGCGGCGTCGTGATTTCCGGCAGCGATAGCCTTGTGAGCTTGCAGGAAGCAGCAATGTCGGTCGCGGCAGTCCCCAGCGTGATCCCCTCGACCGCGCCATCGCAGAACTTGTTCAGTTTATCCGTCAGCTCGTCGTGGCTAGCGGCAACGATAGCGAGACGCTCGCGCAGATGCGCCCTTCCCACTTGCAGCGTGTAGGCGATGTCCGAAAGCGGCGGTTGGCTCTCGGCCAGAAACGTCGCAAGTTCGCCGGCCACCACGCGCAATCGATCCTTGTCGGCTGCCGAAAGCAGGATCAATTGCGGCGACGTGCCGTTGGTGCTGCCGGCGTCGTCTGTCGCGCCAATGTGTTCCTCAAGAATCAGGTGGGCATTGGCGCCGCCAGCCCCGAATCCGCTGATGCCGGCACGCCTCGGAAGGGCTCGTCCATCATCGCCGAATGGAGTGCGCCATTCCGCGGGTTGCCGTTGGACGTAGAATGGCGAACGTGCCCAATCGACATTCGGATTGAGCGCTTCGGCATGCAGCGATGGGACAAATTGCTTGTGCCGGAACTGCAGGACGACCTTGGCGAGACTGGCGATTCCGGCCGCGCCTTCCAGGTGACCGATCGAAGATTTCACCGAACCAATGGGGAGGGATTCCACCGCCGAATTTGCGTTGGCAAACGCCTGTTCCAGCCCGTCGATCTCGATCGGATCGCCCAGTTCCGTGCCCGTGCCATGGGCTTCGATGTAGCCGATGTCGGCGGCATGTAGGCCGGCATCGCGAAGTGCTGCACGAATCACTTCGGCCTGCGCCATCGGGCTCGGCACCATGTACCCGTTTGTTCGCCCTCCGTGGTTGATGGCGGTACCCTTGATGACGGCGTGAATCCGGTCTTCGTCGGCGAGGGCTCGATCCAGCTTTTTCAGGAGCACGGCGCCGACGCCTTCACCAGGAACGAACCCGTCGCCATCGGCTCCGAAGCTCCGGCAGCGATGATCGCTGGAGGGCATTCCGTGGCGGTCTTGCTCTATGAATTTGTTGGGGTGTAGCGACAGGTTCACTCCGCCTGCGATGGCAGCGTCACAGTCGCCCAGCCGCAGGCTCTCCACCGCCAAATGAATGCTCGTGAGGGAGGACGAACACAGCGTGTCCACGGTCAGGCTCGGTCCGTGGAAATCGAAGAAATAGGAAATGCGGTTGGCAATGTCGGCCAGTCCGGCGCCGGAGCTTACGTGCTCTCCCGCCAGCGACCGTTCGACTCCGAAGAATGGATATTCATTGTACATTGAGCCCACAAAAACCCCTACGCGGGATTGATGGCTTTCCCGCAGACGCTGAGCCGGATAGTGGGCGTCTTCGAGAGTCTCCCACACCACCTCGAGAAACAGCCTCGCCTGAGGGTCCATGAGGGCGGCGTCGCGCGGGGGTATCTGGAAGAGTGAGCAGTCGAATTTGTCGATGTCTTCCAGGTAGCCGCCCCACATCAACCCGACGGGCCATCCATCCCGTTTCCGCTCGGGTGGCAGCGCCGTGATGCAGTCGCGTCCTGACGTCAGATTGGCCCAGAATTGCTCGAGATCGCGTGCTTGCGGAAAGCGACCGGCGATGCCGATGATGGCGATGTCCGTCGACCGCGTATGCTGAGCCGGCTTCGGCTGGCGGTCGGCTCCCGCCGCTGGCGCAACGAGATATCTGTGCTGCCGCCCGAATCGGACGCCATCTCCCGAAAGCTGGTCGGCAATCTCGGCCAGGGTCCGCTGCCGATAGAGCAGCGTGGGCGGGACCGTTCCGATGGACTCCTTCAGTACTGCACTGAATTGCTTGGCCAGCAGCGAGCTCAAGCCATAATGCTCGAGCGGCACCCGCGGATCGAGCTTTGCGCGCGGAATTCCCGATACCTCCGAATAGGCTTCCAGGAGACGATCCTCGATCTCCCGCGCCGGATGGCCGGCCACATCGATGGTCGATGCGTCGGAGCCGGCGTTCCGGTTCACGGCGACTGGACTGGGCGCGATCCAATGACTCGCGCGCGCAAACGGGTAGCTGGGAAGCGCTACCCGTCGCGCCGGACGGTCCCAATGTTCAAGCCAATCGACTGCTCTCCCCGCTATCCAATCGGCAGCCTTGCCCACAAGATTGTCGCGCTGTGAATCGCCGCGAACAAAATCATCGATACGGGCGAGGAGCGTGGGTACGTCTGCGCAAGAAATCGCCAGACGATGAGCGAGAGGAGTCCGGCCGGTTTGCAGCGTGTATGCGATATCCTCGAGGGCAATGATCTCGCCCCGCCTGTGGCACGTTGCAACATGATCCCGAAGCCGCTGCGCAAGCGTCACGAGCTTCGACTGACTGTCTGCTGACAGCACGACGATGTGGTCGCCGGCCCGCGACATTTCGACTTTGCGCTCGGGAGGCGAGCACACGATCAGATGAGCGTAGGCGCCATCGGCACCGACCGCATTGATCAAGGCTCGCCGCGTACCGGACAAGCTCGGCTGCCACGCCTCCACGCGGTCCGCGGGCCGTAACGGCAAGCTATCCCAGTCTACCAGTGGATTTCGCCGCGGCGCCATCCGCATAGGTGCGATCAGACCGTGTCGCATCTGTAACAGCACTTTCGTCAGCTGCGAGAGCCCGGCTGCCGCCTCGAGATGGCCGATATTGGCCTTAAGCGTGCCGACGGTCGTGGCACCCCGCTCGCCTTTGCCGAAGACCCTGGCGAACGCTTCGATCTCTGCGGCGTCTGCAACGCCTGCACCTGCCGCGGCGCATTCCACATAGGAAATGTCTGCCGCGGAAAGATCATGTTGCTCCAGCATGCGATTGATCGAATTGGCCAAAGCTTCGGAGTCCGCGGCGCCGAGTTCACTGGCGTGACCGACACCGGTCGCCTCGATGACCCCATGGATGACGTCGCCATCCGAGACGGCAGCCGCCGCCGGCCGTAGCAGCACCGCCGCAACACCTTCTCCCGGCACCCACCCGGTCGCGTTCACGTCGAACGCGCCCTGTTCCGAAGTGGCTATCATGCCAAGCTCCGACAGCAGGGCGAGATGATAGGGATCTGCAAGGGTATTGGCTGCGCAGACGATAACAGCGCCGCACTCGCGACGCTGCAAGCTCGCCGCCGCCAGATGGATTGCGGTCAGCGAGGAGGTGCATGCGGCATCGACAGCCAGGCTCGGGCCGTCAAACCCGAAGGATTGCGAAATCCGGTTGGCGATGTCGGAGCCCGAGCCGGCGACGACTGCCTCGCCCCCGCCGACCTTGCTATAGTCATGCCACATTACGCCGACGATAACCCCCACGCGTCCCGCTGCGCGCCGCAGCGAAGCAGGGCTGTGCCCGGCATTTTCAAGGCATGTCCAGGCCGCTTCGAGAAGCAAACGCAGTTGAGGACCGAATGCTCTCGCCTCGGCGGGGGAAACATTGAAAAGCAGGCCGTCGAACTGGTCGATCCCTTGGAGGTAGGCGGCATTTACCTCGCGGGCGTTGCCCGGAATGCGGCGCTGCTCCGGCGGCGGACCGATCGCATGGCTGCCTGCAAGCAATTGCTTCCACAGAGCTTCAGGATCATCGGCGCCGGCGTAGCGTCCCGATAGGCCAATGATCGCCACATCGAGTTGCTTGCGGAGGCTCTGCTGCTCTGCGAACGGTGGCCGGTCCGAGCCGAACGCCGGAAGCTGGTGCTTGGCTGGGCCACCAAGCATCGCAAGCAGAAAACGATGGCCGTTGTCGAGCCCGAGTTGACGGCGTATGGGCTCGAACGTCACCTCGCCGATCGGGCAGAGACCAATCCCGCAGGCGGCCTGACCCATCATGAGGAGTTGCGCGATGTGGCCAGCCTCGAGAGCCAGATACCTTTCGGCGTTCTCCCGATAAATCGGTTCGATGCCGTTGCATTGCCCGATCAGATAAAGCTCGAATGCCGCCGTGTCGAACAGTGGTCGATTATAGTAGAAGTGCACGTTCCGACCGATCTCGGGGTCGGAACGAACCAGTTGCAGCATATGCTCCTTCGGTCGGTAATAATAAACGCCATGCGCAATGCTCTCCACCCGGCCCGGGCGAACATGCACGTACACCTGAACTGCAAACGTATCACCGGCCGACGGGTACAGTCGCTGGTGACGGTCCTCGATCGTGGCGTCCCTGAGCAGACCGAGCAGCTGACAGAACGCCAGACGCGGGACCTCGCCGGTCAGCCAATCGCGTCGGCTTGCCCGCCAGCCGTAATACGCTTCGGCGATGCGCGGTGTGTCCAATGGTATCAGCGGTTCACTCGGCGAGAGTTGCCGCGAGCCCAAATCGCTCTCCTTGAACTTACGGCGCTCCTCGCCTGAAAAGAACTCGATCGGTTCTGGCGGCGCGCCACTCAATCGGGAAGGGCCGGCATCAAGAGCAGGTGCGGCCGATACAGTTCCCGTCTTTGGTTCAGTCGCCACCCAACGAGCGATGCCTCGGGCGGTTGGCTCGGCGAGAACGATGGAAATTGGAATCCGCCGTCCATACCGCTCATGGATTTTGTTGGAGACCTGAAGCACCGTAAAGGACGTAGCGCCTTGATCCCAAATTTCCTGCGCAGGATCGAATTGCGGCACTCCGAGCATAGTTGCGAACAGAAATGATACCTCCTTTTCGAGTTCGTCGACCGGCTGGGGAGCAGCGGCCGCGTCGTTCCCGTTCGGCGGCCAGGGTAACGCCTTCCTGTCCAGCTTGCCGTTCATCGTAACGGGAAAGACGTCGAGGAACGCGACGTGATTAGGCACCATGTAGTCAGGCAGCGCGCATGCCGTGAAGGCGCGAAGCTCGGCGACGTCCACCTGCAACTGACAGCTGGTCACGATGTAGGCGACGAGCTTGGCGTCCCCGGTCGTGTCGGAGCGTACAAGCACAACTGCGTCCTTGACCGCGGGGTGCTGGCGCAGCCGGTGTTCGATCTCGCTGAGTTCTACGCGGTGGCCGCGAATTTTGACTTGTCGGTCTATTCTCCCCCGGAAGCAGATACATCCGTCTGGAAAGTAACTGGCACGGTCGCCGGTTCGGTACAGCCTCTGGCCGGGCGTATCCGCGAATGGATCGGGAATGAATTGAGCTGCAGTCAGATCGGGACGGTTATAGTAGCCGATGCTCAGGCACTCGCCGCCAATGTACAAGTCGCCCTCGATTCCGACAGGGCAAGGCATAAGGTTGGAATCGAGCACGTGGTAACGCGAATTGTCGATAGGCCAGCCGTAGGGAATGCTACGCCAGCTCGGATCGATCTCCTGAACAGGAAAGAAATTCGACCAGACCGTCGCCTCGGTCGCGCCGCCGAGCACCACGATGCGCGCATTGGGGAAGACCGCTCGAATCTCATCGGGCAGTGAAAGCGGCGTATAGTCTCCGCTCAGAAAGACCAGACGAAGAGCATCAGTCCCGACCTTCCCGCGGGCACTTGCCAGCAGCGGCGTCATCTGGCTCAGAAAGATCGGCGCGGAGTTCCAGAAGGTGATTCCCGAAGTCACCATGATCTCAAGCAGCAGTTGCGGGTCCGCTCGCTCGACGTCATCCGCCACATAGAGGCTGGCACCCACGCCCAGCAAACCGAAGATGTCGAAAACCGAGAGATCGAAGCTCAGCGACGTGACGCACAGCCCTGCGTCGGTTGTGGTGAAATCAAAGCTCCGCGCGCACCAGTGCAGCAGATTGAGCACCGCCCGATGCGTAACTGCCACGCCCTTGGGCTTACCCGTGCTGCCGGACGTGAATATGACATAGGCGATGCTATCCGGCCCTCCCGCGAAGTGTGGATTGGTGTCCGCTGATTTCCCTTGATCCGACGCGTCCGGCTGTACGCCGTCGAGGTCGATGATTCTTACTCCGAGGGGTACTTGCCAGCGTTCAGCTGCCGTTGTCGTTAAAAGCGTCGTGGCGCCGGCCTCGCTGAGGAGCAGCGAAACGCGCTCGCCGGGCAGGGATGGATCGATCGGGAGATAGATCGCGCTCGCCTTGAGGATACCGAGACATGCGGCGATCATGGTGTGCCCAGGCGGCACCGCAACGCCCACGACGTCCTGGGGCCTTACGCCTTGCCGTCGGATGCACCAGGCGATCTCGTTGGCTGCGCGGTTGAGCTCGGCATAACTTCGCTTCCAGGCGCTGCCACGCAACGCAATTGCATCGGGTCGCTCTGCAGTGCGGTCTTCGAAGAGCTGGTGGAGTAAACGATCGGCGGGAAAGTAGGTGGCCACGGGATTGCCGACGCCGGCGAACCGGCCATGTGTCGTCGCGGCTTCGTCGGCGTTCGGCATGTGCGGTCGCACGAAATGCTCAAGGCGCCGTCGATAATCGCCGAACATTGCGGACAGCTGCCCCGGAAGAAAGTCCCGCTCGACGGCATCCCATGCATAGAACAAATCGTCGCCTTCGCGAATTCCGATGCAATCCAGCGCCACATCGGGGGTACAGCTCAGCCACTCTCCCTGGCGCACCGCCGCGGGCAGCGGCCACGCCGTGAGGTCCACGATCGTCGTGTAGACGATGGGAAAGGAGAATTCCCGTTTGCTGCGCTCGCGCATGACGCGGCGGCGAAGTTCGCCGAGGCCGCTCGCAGCCGCAGCCGAGGCGTCGCGGTCAATGACCTCCTGATACGCTGCGGCGCGTTCCGGCAACGATCCTGTGGTAACCCTTTCCACCCAGCTCAACGCGGTGCGCTCGCCGAGCGAATGCTGGTCTTCCGATTGCGGAAAACGGACGACCGGTACCACGATGGGCTCGCTGCCCAGCGTGGCGGATATTGCCTCAAGGAAAGCGGCAAGAAGCATGGCGTCGCAGGTCACGCCGTGTTCAGTTGCGCGCTGTTCCAAACGCCCCCAACCTGCCAGACGGCCATGGAGTCTCACCCGCCGTTGGCAAGCACCGGGCTCGTGTGCTGCCGGCAGCACCGGGCCGGGCGGAATCCGCTGGAGGCGTTCACGCCAATGCCGCTCGGCCATGGCGATTTCGTCGTGGGCCGATTTCCTGCCTTCCGCCGTCAGCTCCGGCGCCGTCACGGGAAGGGGCGCCTCCGGATCTTGGTAAAGCCGGAAAAGTTGGCGGCACAGGATGTGGATGCTCCGGGCATCGAATACGGCAAGATCGAAGCAACAGTGAACCGTGGTGCGGGTGCCGCGCCGGGTCGCGCGAATGTCGAAGGGCGGCCAGCTGCCGGGCAGAAAGGCGCGGCCAGCCATCTCCTCGCGTATCGCCGCCAAGGCCGCTGCACTGTCTGCCGCGCCGTCCAGGTCGATGGTCGGGATGCGCCAACGCTGCGGCGCCTGGTCCCTTGCCACAAGCAGCCCATTTGCGCCGACGGCGGTTCGCAACGCCTCGCGGTTTTCGATGAAGCGCAGGAGCGCACGCTCCAGCTTGTTGACGTCGAAGTCCTCGACATCAAATGTCTTGTAGATCTGGCAGCCGTTCCACGGCGTCTGCGGGTCCGACGCTCTGGAGACGTAGTAGGCCTGTTGAAGGTCGTTCAGCGAGCGATGCTTGAGAATGAGAGGCGTGGGACAGCATAATGTCGTCAGGAAGTTCTCGAACATCGCGAACATGGTTTCCAGACATCCGGTGGCGAACCGCGTCGGGATGACATCCCAGCAATATCGCAGCTCGCCGTTCTGCTCCCAGAGCTGGTGATCGAGAGCGATGCCGGACGTACGACAGGCAGCGAATGTGATGCTTTTGCCGAAGCCCTCGTCCTGTCCGCCTCGCGGACCGGCACCGATCAGACTGGTGAATACGACCGGCAGCGCGGTCGGTGTCCGCTGCGCATCCCTGCGGCGCAATTCCCGCAGTACCGTAACGCCGGATGCGGCGCCGTGTTCCAGCGCCGTCCAGAGCTTCTGTTGAAGACGCTGCGCAGTTTCCTCCAGTGGCCGTGCCGATTTGTCGAGGACGATAATTGCGGACGAAGTGAACTGGCCAACCAGTTCTTCCGCCTCCGGCGGCAACCAGGGGCGTAGGCTCGTGGTGACGATGATCGAACAAGGCCGATGACGGTTGGAGTGGCACAGTGCTTGCGCAAATGCCGCGAGGACAAGCGTAGAGGGCGAAATATCGAGCCCGCCGGCTTTTCTGCGTAGCGCGGACCACGTTTCGGCCGAAAGCGCACCTTCCAATGTGCATCTTGAAGCGCTTGCAGGAGCTGCCGCCAGAGGCGTCATTTCGGGTCCACCCGGCATGTCTCGCAAGGCGTCGAGCCAGTGGGCGAGATCGCCACGGTACTTTTCCGTGCACAACTGCGAATGCAGTGCAATCAGGCAATCGCGAGGCGACAACGCGATTTTGGGCAGGATGTGGTTGGGATCCCGATAGCACGCGTGCCATTGTTGCAAAAGGATCGCAAGGCCATGTCCGTCGGTGACGAGCATGTCGAGGTCGAGGTGCACGATCGCCTTTCCGGAATCCATCCGCGAAACGGCAATCGTGAAAGGTGGTCGTCCGCCCAACTCGTGTCCGTCCAGGGTGATAGCCCGCCGAATTTGCTCAACACGCGTTTGGTCTTGCGACGTGCAGTCCTGTACCTCGATCCTGACCGATGAAGCCTCGCGCATGACGCGCGGTGTTCCTCCGGCGTCGACCGTCATGCGGAGCATGGGGTGGTGATCGACGAGCCGCTGCCAGGCGTTCCGGAGCCTGTCCAAATCCGGATCTTGAAGCGCGAACTCAAGGTATTGGTGACATCCAACGGCATCGTCGGCCAGTTCTTGCTGGCTTCCGATCAGGTAGGCTTCCTGCATCGGTGTCAGCGGAAACGGATCGTACTCGCGGTGCGGATCGGACCGCACCTCCAGGCGGGCGTTGGGCTGCGGCGAAGCGCCTGTGCTCCGTTCTGCCGCGATGTAGGCAACGAGCTCATCGGGATTGGCGCGACCAGCCAACCACTCGAGGGGAACCCGCGCGTTGAATCTGGCCTGGAGTTCAAGCCAAAGCCGGGTCGCGGTCATCGAGTCGAGGCCTTGCTCGCTCAATTTCCTGTCCCTGCGAACGCTGTCCGGATGAGGCAATATTTCCCGAAGGAGATCGGAAATCAGGGTATCGAGTGTCACCATCCGATTCATGGTTGCGCAAACCAGATGCAAGCGTGTCAGAACCCCGACGCCGTTACCACCGACTCGGGAGCCCTCCTGGAAGACGCGTGGTAACCGCCGGATAGTTAGCGTTCTGGATTGGCTCGGCGGTCCAGCGAGTTTTGCACCTCTGTCACGTCAGGCGACAAGCGCGTAATGCCCTCAAGAATTTGAGGTTTCCATTTCTCGCAGTTCTTCGTCTGCTCAATGTTGAGCTTCGAATTGACGCGGTCGAACTTTGGCCGACCTCCAACATGCACAATTCTGAGCAGACGGGCCGGCTGGTACCCGTAGCATCTTGTTTCGTGAATTTAGGTCCGTTCCGGATGAGGCTAGGCAATGGGTGTGGAACCCGCGATACAGGAAACGATGATCGGCTTGGGTCAGCCGTATGAGGCAAAGTCCTATGGCCATTGGATCAAGCGCGTCACTTCTTTCGTCTTGGACGAACTTGTAATCGCTCCCTTCGTGGCGATCGGCTACGTGCTGATCGCCCAAGGTACTCCAGGCTGGTTGACCTTCGGCACCACGATCGTCGCCTTCGGCATGGCGATGGGATTCTACAACCGATGCATTAGGATGGCGGTGACCGGTCAGTCGTGGGGCAAGTTGGCGACCGGCACGCGCCTGGTCTCCGCGCAAACGGGGGAACCCTTGGGAGTCGGTCCCACCGTTATTCGAGAAATGTGCCACGCTGCGGATTTTGTGCTCATCATCGGTGGGCTTTTCCCCCTTATCGACTCCAAACGTCAAAGCTGGGGCGACAAGCTCGCCGGCTCCGTCGTTATCAATGCAGAACGCGGTTCAGGTGATAAGCCCCTCTCACTGCCGCATTGAGAGTCGCAGTTATCTTCCAGACGTAAAGTCCGGGGAATAGAATGGGGCTACACTTCCCAGCGCCGTTGGTTTTTTCCGCTTCGTTACAGGTTGCGGATCTGTTGCAGAGGTCGCTCTCGTCCTTGATCGAGCAGCCGGTGTGGGACGACGAAATGGTGTCTGGTTGCGGGATCGAGATCGCCGATTGCCGAATTGCGGCGGTAGGCGGCGGCCTGGGATCCTTTGCCCTTGTTGATTTCCTGCGTATCACCGGACTTGGCGTCGCCGACATTCGCGTGCTTTCCAACTTGTCCGCTCCATACGAGACGTTTGCCGCCCGCGCCGGCGCTTCGCAGATTCGATTCAGAGACCGCATCCGATCCGAATCCTCGGCTACCATCGACAACATCTGGGGGTGGCCCGGCTATGCACTGCGTGAGGCGGTGACCGAACGCGCGCTTGCACCGCTTTGGAAGGTGGTGACGGAGCCGCTGCTTTCCGAATTCTTCACGCCGCGGTTGCGGACGGTCGTTGCAGGGTTACGACGCGAGGCGGCGCGGATCGGCTGGGACGAGATGCTCGTCATCGGCCAGGCGGAAAGGGTGCGACGGCGCGCAAATGGCGGATACTTCGTCCTCGTGCGGCCGTGCGATCATCCTTCCGGCGGCACGATTGCATATCGTTGTCAGCATGTGCATCTGGCAGTCGGCTATCCTCGGCCGAGGCTGCTGCCGGATTTGCTCGCATTTCGAGAGCAAAACGCGGATGTCGGACAGGTCGTCAATTGCTACGAACCACACGAGCATGTCTACGAAGCGTTGGTGCGCTCACCCGGATGTGTGGTGCTGAGGGGCTCCGGGATCGCAGCTTCGCGCATCCTGGAGCGCCTGATTCGCGACCGGAACCGCTTTGGTGCGCAGACCGAGATTATCCATATCTTCCGCAACTACGTCGACGGAGCGGTCGGACCGCCATTGTTCCGTCGTCCCGGAGGCCACGGCTTCGCTTACCAACCCTTTAATTTCCCGCGAGCCGCCTTTGCCGGACAGCTGCGCCAGATCCTGGTTGATCTGCCTGAAGAAGAGCGCATCTCACTCATCGCTCAAATGGGCGGGACCACCACGGCGAAGCGAGCATATTGGGAACGGCCTCTCGCGCGTGCCAGAAAAGAGGGCTGGTATCGCGTCATAAAAGGAACGGTAAAAGACATCGAGCCGGCGCCAAGCGGAAAGCTGGACATGACCGTGTCGAGCACCAAGGAACCCGACGTCCGAATCCAGGCGGACGCTCTCATCGATGCGACGGGACTCGAAGCTGGCATCCGCCAGCACCCGCTTCTCGCCGACCTCATTGATGTCGGAGGCGCTTTGACCAACAGAATGGGTCGACTGGACGTCGATTCCAATTTCGAGGTCCGAGGCATGCGCAGCGGCGCCGGCCGACTCTATGCTTCCGGTGCCGCAACTTTGGGCTGCTCTTTGGCGACCGTGGATTCGTTCTCGGGATTGATGTGCGCGGCGATGGAGATTTGCAACGACCTCGCGGACCAGGGGGCGTGTGAGTTTCTCGGTCCGCTTCGCTCTATCTCGCAATGGTGTCGCCGAATGGGGAACAAGAAACCGTGACGCCGACCCTGGGTGGCCGCATTCAGACCCGCCTCGTGCTTCTCTCCAGCGTTGGGCTTTTATGGACTTTGCTGGTTTCGGCGTTTCTGCCTCGACCAGCAGGAATGCCGATCGGGAACGTCTATCAAATTACGCTGGTGGCATCGATCGCCACAGCCTTGATCGGGGTCCTGTGGGAGCTCGTCTATCACGCTCTGCAACAGCTACGGTGGGACAAGGATTGGCCTTCCTTGATCGGTTTGCTCACGGGAATTGCGGAGGCGGTTCCCGTATGGTTTGTGCTTCGGTTGTTGGGTATTCTGCCGAGCGAAACAACGCTCTTTTCGGCGCAGCTGTGGCTTTATGTGGTGTACTTCAGCACAACCTGGCTGGTCGTTTGGCTTTTCAGCCTGGGACCAATCAACGTTTTCCATCTGCACTGGCGATTCAACGGCGGCTCGTTCAGCAGACGGCCGCCTGAGGCTCTTGCAGCTGTTGTGGTGACCCACATAGGCATGGTTCTCGCGCTTGTCATACTTTGGCAGGTTTCGCGTTGAACGCCTTCAACCCTCCGAGCCGGTTTCGCCTGGTTCGTCCCAAGCTGGCCTTTGCGCTTTTCCGGCTCTTCGTCCTTGCTGAACCACCCCCGGCGTCACGCGATCTTACGACCACGTCTGTATGTACTCGTCGAGCATTTCTTCGTTGATGAGCATGAAGAAGCGCGGTCCTTCCTCGATCATCTTCGCCGCACGGAACTGCTTGAGGAAGTAACCGATCCGAGATCGAGTGGTGCCGACGATTCCTGCGAGTTCTTCCTGTGTAATCCTCTCGTCGAGCCAAAGTCTGCCGGCGCGGCGCTTGCCGAGCTTGCGGCCCAACCGCAGCAGGACAGCGGCCAGGCGTCGCTCGCTGTCTGCGGTGACGAAATGAGTTATTATTTGCTGCTGCTCCGACAGTTTTGAAGCAAGGTACTTGAGACTTTCTTCCAGAAGGCCATTGTCGAAGATGACCTTCAGAAGTTGCTTCCGCGGAATCACACGGAGCACGCTGGAAGTCATCATGGTCACTGTTTCGGCACGCTCACCATTCAAGATGCATGACTCGCCAAGAATTTCACCGCGCGAGCGAATGTCGAGCAGACACTCCTTGCCGCCTTGGCACAGGGTAAGTATTTTGGCGCACCCGCTTTCTATGAGATAGACGTTGTTGTCCCCCTCGCCACATGTGTAGAGCGACTCGTTGGCGCCGAGATTCATGATGATAGAACAGCTCGGCAGGCACGCGCGAAGTTGATGGCAGAACTGGCTCGTCCCGAGTTCGCCGTTTTTCCCTAACTCGTTCAACACGCGATACTCCTGTCCTTCGCGCCTGAGCTAAGATGAGTGAGCCGCTCTGAGCACCCGTTGAAGGCGATGTCTCCATCGACAGAGTCGAGCGTTTGATTGGATGGGTGACCACACTCGGGGTTCGTGAGAACCGCGCGATGACCTCGATAGTTCTGCGGGTTGTTTATTGTTCATACGCAGAGGCCTCCACCTATAGAAACTCTATAACATTGTACAATCCAAGATTGAATATCTTGCCGTAGTACTAAAATACCTTCCGTCATTTAAGTGTCATTTTGGAGAAAGGTTCTCTTCCATCATCCTGCGAAGGCTGAGGGGGCGCATATCGGTCCAAACATCCCTGATGTAGGTCAGGCACTCTACCTTGTTGCCCACTTTCCCAACGTCGCTCCACCCGAGCGGGATCGGCCTTTCGACGTGCCAGATTGAATACTGGCCTTCATCATTGACGACGACTCTGTAAACTGTCGTATCCTGGCTTTGGTCGTCCATTCTCTTCGCCCACTCGTAGCGGTGCTCGATCAACACCGTTTTTTGGGGACGGCACAATTCTGCCTAACGAACAATAGTGAGCATCACCGAGGACGATCTGCTCAAAAGTGAGCAGAAAGGTCGCTGCCGCTCGGTGCCTTATGCCGACCGAAGGAAGGGCAGGATGACGGCTCAAAACGACAGCGGCCGCACAATGCTGGAGCATCTGGGCGGCCTCGAACGTTTAAAAGAATTTGTCGATCACTTCCATCATTCGGCGCTCGCCGACAATCTGCTTCACGAGATGTTCACGAAGAGTAAACCAACGCACGCGGCGCACCTATTCGCCTTCTTCGAGGAAGTCATGGGCGGAAGAAAGGTTTACAGCAAACATCACAATGGAGTTGAGGCCTTGTTCGATGCACACGCGAACCTGGCGATCACGGACCTTCAACGTCGGCGCTTCGTCGAGTTGATGTTGGAAGCTGCAGATGCGGTCGGACTTCCCGACGATGAGCGGTTCCGATCCGCGCTCGCCTTGCGGATCAACAATGGTTCGATGTTTTCCATGACGTTGTCGCAGCCGGGGGCGGGCCGTCTGTCGCCGTGGCCGCCTGTCGGGACATATGATTGGTAGCGCCTGCGGCTTTGCGAGCGATTTGGCGGAGTGCGTCGGGAATGGCCGGCCGACTGACATTGCCTGGCGAGGCAGCGCGGCTCCAGGGGGCTGAATGTCACTAGATCGATCGTCGACGTCCGTCTGAATGCGGCCGATGCATCCGGAAACGGCTTTCTTGATGCGGCGTTTGGAAGAGCCAGCTTAATCTGGCCGGCGACATCCGTGCGCCATACGAAATGATGGTTCTATATTCGTTGGGACTGAGGGCTGCACAATGGGTGTCGGGATCGAGGCAATCAATGCCTATGCGGGACGAGCCTCTCTGGAAGTGCGGCTGTTGTTCCAGGCGCGGAGGCTGGATATGCGCCGCTTCGACAACCTGATGATGGAGCAGAAGTCCATCAACTTGCCTTGCGAAGATCCCGTCACCAACGCCGTCAACGCCGCCAAGCCGTTGATTGCGGCGCTCGCCCCCTCGGAGCGCGAGCGAATCGAACTTCTTATCGTGGGGACCGAGTCCGGACTGGACTATGCCAAGCCCATCAGCACTTACGTTCACGAATGCCTCGGTTTAAGCAGCCGTTGCCGGTCGTTCGAAACCAAGCACGCATGTTACGGTGGAACAGCCGCGCTGCAGATGGCGTCCGCCTTCATCGCAGCCAGTCCGCTGCCGGGTGTGAAGGCCCTGGTGATCGCAACGGATGCCTCCAGCGTTGTCGACCGCAAGTCGTATTGGGAGCCGTCGCAGGGAGCAGGCGCAGTCGCCATGCTCGTCGGCGACGATCCGCAAATCCTGGAGCTCGACTACGGGGCTAACGGATATTGCACTTATGAGGTCATGGACACCTTGCGTCCGCGCTCCGACCTGGAGGCGGGCAATACGGATCTCTCATTGCTCTCGTACCTGGAATGTCTGGATCGAAGCTTCGGAATGTATTGTGAGCGGGTCGAAGGCGCCGATCTCCTGAATACGTTCGACTATCTGGTCTTCCACACGCCGTTTGCGGGAATGGTCAAGGGAGCGCACCGCACCCTGTTGCGCAAGCTGGCGAGCATCAGTCCCGATGCCATCGAGCACGACTTTGAGGCGCGCATGGCCAAATCGTTGATCTATTGCAGCCGCGTCGGAAACGTCTATTCGGCGGCGCTGTACCTGGCCTTGTGTTCCCTCATCGACTACGGAGATTTCGGGACCTCCAAACGGATCGGGCTGTTCTCCTATGGTTCCGGCTGCGCCTCGGAATTCTACAGTGGCGTCGTACGGAACGGAGCTCGCAACAGGCTGGCGCAGTTGGAGATAGGCGCCGCCATCGATCAACGATGCCCATTGACGATAGCAGAGTATGAGCAGGTCAGCGAGATGAACGTCGATCGGATGGGCGGCATAGAGGACAAGGAGTTTGAGCCTTCATCCTATCGTTCGATCTATGACAAGTGCCTCGCCGGACGCGGGTTGCTTGTGCTGAACCGAATCTGCGGTTTTCACCGCGAATACCGCTGGTCATGATGCATTGCGCAACATTCCAGTTGGAGGAGGCATCGCCGGGTAGCCGCGATGAGCGCCGATGAGGCACGGCATCAAGAGCTGCGGGGAGCAGGCCCATGCTTGGGCCCTTGCCCCGGAGCAATTGGATGCAAGCGGTCACCTATCGAAGTATGCCGGCATCGTTTCTCCGGCCGAAAGGGAGCGCATGCAGCGTTTCCATTTCCGTCTGGACAGCATGGCGTTCCTGGCTGCCCACGGCCTCGCCCGCGAAGCACTGAGCCAGTTTGAACCCTCCGTTCCGCCGAGCCTTTGGGAATTCCGCTACACCGAGAAAGGGCGACCGGAGATCGCGGCCCCGCGTGTCGGACCTGCCTTGCGGTTCAATATCTCGCATACTCGCGGTCTCGTGGCATGCGTGGTGACACTGAACGCCGATTGCGGCGTGGACGTCGAGACGCTCGATCGTGCCGTCGATATCGGGCTGCTTGCCGATGGCGTGTTGTCTCCGATTGAGCGTTCGCAATTGGCGGCGGCTCCACCCCATCGACGCAACGAGGTATTCTTCACCTACTGGACGCTGAAGGAAGCCTACGCGAAGGCAAGAGGTTGCGGCCTGCATATGCCCTTCAACAAATGCGCCTTCGAGTTTCGCTCGGAGGGGATCCTGGCGCACTTCGACGCGTCGCTTCAAGACCAGGAAACGGAGTGGCAATTCGCGCAATGGTCACCGAAGGAAAGCCACCTCATGGCGATCGCCCTGCGCTACCCCAGAGCGGCCGCTTGCCGCATTATCTGTCATCGGTACCCTCCGGGTTGAAGCGGGCGCCCGGAGCTGCACATGCATGCAGATAATCCAATCCCTGAAGGCGGCAACAGTCTCCTCAGGTAAATTGAGTCACACCGATGACGTGGCCGTCCGGATCGGCGAACTGCCCAAACAGCATCTGGAAGTCCGGAAGTTCCGTCGGAGGCATGACGACCTTGCCTCCAAGTTTTTCAACCTTCGCCATGCAAGCTTTGATGTCGTCAACACCGATGTAGACGGTCACATACCCCGGCGAACCGTCCTGGGTCGGGCCGATACCGCCGCCGACTCCCGCTTGTTCGGCGGCGACCATTCCGTATTGCATCTCCTTGTTGACGTCGAGTTTCCAGCCAAACAACTGTGCGTAGAAGTCATGTTGTCGGGCTGCATCTCCTCCCATGATCTCGAACCAGGTGATTTGGCCAGCCATGTCCTTATTACCCTCGCTGATTGATTCCGCTGATCGTCCAACGATCAGAGCCAGACGGGCGCTGCTTTGCGCCGCATCCCGGCGTTGATCGGCGGCCTTTACTTGCGACTGGATCTCATGGCCTTGACCTGTTTCTTGGCCTGCTTGGCAAGCTTCTTGTATTCGGTCGAATTCACGGCATACAGCGCGACTTTCCCTTCTTTGTCGAAGTGAAAGCCCCAGCCATAAGTCCTGGCGAGCGGTGACGCTCGAAGACATGGCTGATCCTTTGCGAAGAATTCCTGCCGCATCGCCTGCCCCCGCTTCTTGAGGTCCGCGGCTGGAATCGCCTTGTGGCGCACGAACGTACCGAAAAGAACGTCCTCTTGAGTATACTTGTAAGGATGGTCCTTGAGCATCTCGTACTGGATGCTCGCGACGGTCTTCTTCTCGGCCTTCGCCTCCGGAACTATGCCGGTATCGGCGCGGCTGTCGTCGGCGACAGCGATGAATGTATCAAGGTAGTTCATGTGCGTCGCTCGCCTTAAGATCTCTAGAGACGCTCAGGTGGATGTACGATAAACCCCCAGATCAGACAAGCCGAACAGCAGGACGAGATATCAGACCGCGGATTGCAGGGGCAGATCTCAAGCATTTGTGAACTTCAATTTCAGGAACTTGCTGCTCAAAATTGAGCGCAGTTCACTCCGGCGAGCCTCTCTCAGGATCGCTCAGTGACAAGCTTTGGAGGTTGGAATGCGCCCGGTTTGCGCTCGCATGTCATGCCCCAGGACTCGCGATCCAAATTGCCTTGGCGGGCCATTTCCCTTCAACCACGTTCGAGACGACGTACGTCGTCTCGTTGAGCATATCGATGCCGGCGGTGCCGCGCAGGACGACGCCGTCGGGCTTGACGATCAGCACCGGCCCTTCCTTGGCGACCATCCGCGGCGTGACGATGAGATCGCCGTTCGGCATGGCAACCACCGGCCCCGCGCCCCAATCGGGTGTGCCTTGCGCATTGCAGGCGACACGCGCGGCCGTTGCCTTGTCGAAAGGCGACATCGCGGCCCGCGCATTCAAGTCGTCGATGAGGGGGCGCAGGATACCGGCTCCACGCACACCGTGTTCCCTCAGGCTGCGCACGAAAGCTTTGCCGTAGGCCACGCCCGGCCCGGAATCCGGTGTCAGCGTCGAGGTCGGCGCGCTCGCCACACCAGACGATGAGGTTTCGCTGTCCGGCAGCTGCATGTCAGGCTTTTAGCACGAATTGGCCACCGCCGGCGCAGTCCTGCGGTTTCGGCGAGAACCATTTTCCCGGCAACGACGCAAGCCTGACCTGCGGTCGCGGCCGTCAATCGGACGGACCCGAAGGCTCTTCGCGCTCGGTATGGTCGCCATCGTTCGTGTCTTCGCCTTGCGCCCCGGTCGGTGCCGATGCGCCCCGCAGTCGAATGACGGTCGCGATCAGGTCGACATCGACCTTGAGCAGATCGAGGTCGCGCGTCATCTCGCGCAGTTCCTGGCCCTTGCGTGCGATCTCTTCCGAAACGTCGATGGCCATGTTTCGCTCCGTCACTCCGCCGGAGCCGCCGACAAACATCTTGCCCCTGATCCACGCCAGCCGCGCCCGATGCGTGTCGCGCGTGAACTTCCGTTCCACGAATTGTCGCCGGGCCTCGGCATAGGCCGACAGCAATTCCACGTCGGACATCCGGTACAGGGTGTCGGCTGAAAGGCTCATGGCAGTCAGACCCAGTTCTCGACCCGGATGCCCGGCATGCGGGTGAACTCGCGCATGTTGTTGGTGACGACGATCAGTCCTTCGCTGCGGGCATGACCGCCGATTTGCATGTCATGCGGGCCGCAGGGTGCTCCCGCACGTTCCAGTTCCGCGCGAACTTGTCCCTGCGTTCGATCAAAGCCTGAAGCTCTTCGACCGATATCCAGGGTGTGGCCGGCCTCGTGCTCGACGACTTCGGCAAATGCTTTGCTCGGCACGTGCACACCGCTATAAATGCGGAAGCCTGCGGCTTCCCACGCGGCGATTCCGCCGTCGAGCCAAGCGACATCCTGATAGTCGAGGGCGGACATCCGTTCCGCGGCGCGTGCCGCCAACCCCTCGCCATCGTCGCACCAAACGGCGCCCGCCCCGCGCCGCGGCACCAGATCGTCGACCAGCAGCTCCAGCCGGCTGAGCGGAACGCAAGATGCCCTCAGAAGATGGCGTTGGCCAGACGGCAGTTCCTCGCGCGCATCGAGCGGGGCCAACTCGCCGCCATCGTGAAGCTGGGCTTTCAGTGCACGTGCATCGATGCGCTTGACCTTGCTGCCCGACATGCCTCAATCCAACCAGCTTCAGGCCGCCTTGATGTTCGAACGCTGCACGTTGTCCAGGTTCCTGCCCTCGACACGCACCAGCTTGGTGAGTCCGTCGCGCCTCGGCGAGTGAATGACGCCGACGTCATAGAAGTGGCTATCGCCCGGTTTCAGGACATAGGTATTGGCGGGTTCGACGAGAGTTGGCTCGTCACCCTCGCCTTTCTTGACGATGCGCCAGTCGGTCATCTCGGTGTCACCAACCGCAAGGCCGTAGATCGCCCAGCTGGAACCGTGATCGTGCGGCGAGCCGCCAGCAGGGTTCTCGTAGACATGTCCGCAAACGCAGAAGCCCAGTTCCGGATCCTCGTACAACACCTTGCGCGGGCGGCACTGCTCCGCGGTCAGGTGTCTGGCAATGAATTCCTGGTCGAGCAGCGCCTTCGACACGAGTTTGCACACCTGCTGCTTGCCGGCCACCCCGGCATCCGCCTTAAGGGTCTTGCGGATGTCGGCGCTCAATTGCTCAAGGGTATAGGCCATTCGCTCCCCCGTGATGTTTGCAGCGTTCAGCTTGCGGCTTGTCGGCACTATAAAATGATCGGCCAACGGGGATCAATCCTTTGATCGAGGTTAAGGTACCCGATCATTTTCCGAAACCGGCTTTGAAGCGGACTTCGTCTGGTGGCTGTGAGTCGATCTTGAATTCACAACGTCTCCCGATTTCCCGAAGGGAGCCGAAATCGATCCGACCGCCCGGACTCGCTCAAAGACTGCGGCGCGATTGGGAATCTCCCGGCTCGACCAGGAAACACTCCGCATCGGCTTCCGGCGGCAGGAAATTTTCTCTTTTCGACGGAACAACGCTGGTGTCCTTCCCTTGCCTGGAGCGGGAATTCGGCCAGATTATCCGTGCATGCAGGATTGCCGCCGATGAAGCATTTCGAACCCTTCGGAGAGACTGTCAGCTGGCGCGATCCCCAGCCGCAGCCCTCGCGCGCGCTGAAGTTGATCGGGTGCGGGATTTTCTGGCTGCTGGCCGGCACGATCGTGGTGGCGCGCGCCGCGTATTTCAATCCCGACATCTACAACGGCTTCGACCGGGCGATCGCTTTCGCCCAGCACCTCGCCGCGTATATCTAGCCTCGCTTTCTTTTCGCGACGTCTCGCGCGCTACTGAAAATAGCGAACCTGAAAGATCGCCAGCCCGAGCAACAGCAGCAGGGACAAGGTCACCGCGGCGGTCACCCTGGCGCCGACGCTGGAGAGCACGCGGATATCGACCCCAAGGCCAAGCGCGGCCATCGAGAGCACCGTCAGCACCGAGGCGATCATGGTCACGTGAACGGCGATCCAGTCCGGAACGATCCCGAGCGAACGGGCTGTGGCCAGCGCGAGGAAGCTCAGGATGAACCACGGCACCAGCTTGAACAGGGAGAGCGGTGCCGAACGGCTTGCTTGCGGTTCGGCCAAAAACCGGGGCGCGAGCACGGAAATGCCGAGCGCGACCGGTCCGAGCATCAGGACGCGCACGAGTTTCACCAGCGTTCCGATATGGGTGCTGATCACGCCGGCCGGAATGGTGGCCGCCAGCACCTGGGGCACCGCATAGACGGTGAGTCCGGCCAGGATGCCGTACTGGGTCGGGGACAGGCCGAGCAGCGGAATCAGCAGCGGCAGTCCGAGAACGGTCAGCACGCCGAGGATCGCCGTGAACGAGATCGACGCCGCGATGTCGTCGCCGCTCGCGCGGATCAGGGGGGCGACGGTGGCGATCGCCGAATTGCCGCAGATCGAGTTGCCGCATGCGATCAGGATGGAGAGCCTGGTCGGCAGCCCCAACAGGCGGCTCAAGGCGAAGCTCGCGGCCAGCGTCACGGCAACCGTTCCCGCGGTCAGCGCGATCAGCAATGCCCCGGATGCGGCAATCGCGGCAAAGCTGATCGACGCTCCCAATAGCGCCACCGCGGCCTCGAGCAGTTGCTTGGCGCTGAAGGCGATGCCGGCCTGCCAGGGCTCGGAGGGAATCCAGACGGTCCGCACCAGGATGCCGAGCAGGATCGCCGCCACCAGGGCCTCGACATAGGGATGCCCGAGCGCGCGCTCCTCGAGCGCCTGCACGGCGACGGCCGCGCCGGTGATGAGCAGGCAAAGGCCCACGCCGGGCAGCAGCGCGGCGATCTGTCTGGGGGCCGCGATAAGGGTCTGCCAACGGTCCTGCATGATCGGGACATGTTCCTAGCCGGTCGAGGAACGGCCGTCGATGGCAGGCACGGCTCCGGCCACATATTGCGATGCAGGCATGCAGGGAAGGGCGCCCGGCGCTATGCTCCCGCCGATGGGGACAGGCGCGATATCCGGGGCCAGGCGGGCTCGGCTTCACAACATTTGAATTTGTGATCGTCCCCGCGCTGGGACACAATCGCCGCTCCATCCGTCCGATACACCGGAGAACGCCATGGTCGCCCAACCCAATTCGCTTGCCGGTCGCGATGTCGCCTCCGTCATTCACCCCTACACCAACCTCGAGGCGCATAAGGTGACCGGCCCGACCGTGATCGCGAAGGGCGAGGGCGTCTATGTCTATGACGACGGCGGCAAGAAATATCTGGAAGGCATGGCCGGGCTCTGGAGCACCTCGCTCGGTTTTTCCGAGCCGCGCCTCGTAGAGGCTGCGATCCGCCAGATGCGCGAGCTGCCGACCTATCACACCTTCAACGGCCGCTCGAACGAGGCGATGATCGAGCTCGCCGCGGCGCTGCTGAAGATTGCCCCGAAGGGGCTCGGCAAGGTGCTGTTTGCGAACTCCGGCTCGGAGGCCAACGACCAGGCGGCCAAGATCGTCTGGTTCTACAACAACGCGATCGGCCGCCCGCGCAAGAAGAAGATCATCAGCCGCGTGCGCGCCTATCACGGCATCACCGTGTTCTCGGGAAGCCTGACCGGCCTGGCGCCCAACCACAATGATTTCGACCTGCCGGTCGGCGGCGTGCTCCGCACCGACTGTCCGAGCCACTATCTCTACGGCTTGCCGGGCGAGAGCGAGCGCGCCTTCGTCGATCGCATCGTCGGCAATCTCGAGCAGCTGATCATCCGCGAAGGGCCCGACACCATTGCGGCCTTCATCGCCGAGCCGGTGAACGGCGCCGGCGGCGTCATCGTGCCGCCGCGCGACTACTTCCCGCGCGTGCAGGAGGTGCTGCGCCGCTACGACATTCTGATGATCGCCGACGAAGTGATCTGCGGCTTCGGCCGCACCGGCAACATGTTCGGCTGCGACACCTTCGGCATCGAGCCCGATATCATGACGGTGGCGAAGGCGCTGTCGTCGGCCTATTTGCCGATCTCGGCGACGGTCATCAGCGAGACGATTGCCGAGGCGATCACCAAACATTCCGGCAAGCTCGGAACCTTCGCGCACGGCTTCACCTATGCAGGCCACCCGGCCTCCGCCGCGGTCGCGCTCGAGACGCTGAAGATCTACGAGGAGCGCGACATCCTCTCCCATGTCAGGCAGGTCGGCCCGTATCTGCAGGAGAAGCTGCAGGCGCTGGCCGGCCATCCCTTGGTCGGCGAAGCGCGCGGCATCGGACTGATCGGCGCGGTGCACCTTGTTGCCGACAAGGCGAGCCGCGCGGCGCTGCCGCCCGCGGCCGGCATCGGGCCATTGATCCAGCAAAGCGCGATGGATCGCGGCGTTTTGTTACGCGCCACGCCCGATGCGGTCTATGTCTGCCCGCCGCTGATCATCACCAAGGCTGAGATCGACGAGTTGATGTCAGCGCTCACAGGCGCGCTCGACGACGGCTATGCGGAAGCCGCGCGCAAGGGATTATTGGGAGGCGAGGTGAAGAAGGCGGGGTGAGAGCGGGTTGACACGCGCCCCGCATGTTCTCATTATGTTCTCATCGTAATGTTCTGCTGAAACGTCTGTGCGAGTGGGGTCTGGATGGCCGTACCAGCCACCATCCTGCATGCCGACCTCGATGCCTTCTATGCCTCAGTCGAGCAACTGCTCGATCCCCGCCTGCGCGGCAAGCCAATCGCCGTCGGAGGAGGTGTCGTGCTTGCTGCGTCCTACGAGGCCAAGGCGTTCGGGGTTCACAGCGGCATGCCGGGACGCCAGGCGCGCGAGTTGTGTCCGCAGCTCATCTTCGTCGGCGGCAACTTCGCGGAGTACCAACGGCTGGGCGACGCAGCGATCGCCGTGCTCGGAGATTTCACGCCGCTGGTTGAGCGGATTTCGATCGACGAGGCTTTTGCCGATGTTGCGGGCTGCACCCATCTGTTCGGCACGCCCACAGAGATCGCAGCAGCCATTCGCCGGAGAGTGCGCAACGAGCTTGGCCTCGCGATCTCGGTAGGTGTCGCCCGCAGCAAGCATCTGGCAAAGATCGCCTCGCAGGTGGCGAAGCCCGACGGGCTTGTGGTCGTCGATCCCGACAACGAGCTGGACTTTCTTCATGGGCTCGCCGTCGATCTGATGTGGGGCGTCGGTCCGGTCACCAGGGCGCGGTTGGCCACGATCGGCGTGGAGACCATCGGCCAGCTTGCCAACACTCCAGGTTGGTCGCTTGAGCGATTGCTGGGTTCTGCGGCCGGGGAAAAACTCGCGGCGCTCTCCATGAATCGCGATCCACGGCGCATCAGGGCTCACCGCCGTGCCCGATCGGCAGGCGCCCAGTCGGCGCTGGGCAGGAAACCTGCCGTCCAGCGTGTCATTCGGCCGACGCTGCTTCACCTGGCGGACCGCATCGCGTCCCGGCTCAGGGCGAAGGAGAGGCCGGGCCGGACGGTGACGGTCCGCGTGCGATTTGCCGACCTGCGCGCGGTGACGCGCTCGATCACATTGGCTGCGCCGATCTCCGCGACGGTGATGATCGCTGAGCTCGCCGAGCAATTGGTGCGCGCCGCGCTCGCCGATCATCCGGAGGAGAAAACCATCTCGCTGCTGGCGATCGCCGTGTCGCATCTGGAGGAGCACTGGGATCTGGCGCTGGAGCTGCCGCTTGGTCTCGACGACGAAGCGCGCCGTCCCGGTTCTCGGATCGGCCTGGCGCGCTCGGACGCCGATCGCGCGGTCGACAGGATCCGCGATCGCTTCGGATGGGATGCGATTGGATACGGCTCGGCCGTGCTCGGTGTGTCCCGCTCGGTGCCCGACGATTTCCGCAAGCTTGCCGAGAAGGAACTCTGACGCCGTCGCCGCTCTCAACGGCGCTCGACGACGGCTATGCGGAGGCGGCGCGCAAGGGGTTGGTGGGAGGCGAGGTGAAGAAGGCGGGGTGAGGATGGAACCGAAGACGTGCCGTCATCTCGACAGCCGCAGCGCACCATCCCGACGCTGACCTGATGATCGAAAATGCCCTTTGCACTCGCCGTTGCCGACCGTCATAGTTCGCAAAACGGCCCGACGCTTAACGGGCCTGCAAACATGAACGGGAGTGCGCGCCATGGAAGGCCTGGAAAAACGTGTCATCGGCAAGGTGATGTGGCGGCTGATCCCGTTCCTGATCGTCTGCTATTTCGTGGCCTATCTCGATCGCGTCAATGTCGGCTTTGCCAAGCTGCACATGAACCAGGCGCTCGGTCTGAGTGAAGCGGCGTTCGGTCTCGGCGCCGGCCTGTTCTTCGTCGGATATTTCATTTTCGAAGTGCCCTCCAACATCTTCCTGGAGAGAGTCGGCGCGCGCGTCTGGATCGCCCGCATCATGATCACCTGGGGCATCGTGTCGGCGGCGTTCGCCTTCATACCCTGGATATCGGCGTCGACCGGCCTTCCCTCCACCGGCATTTTCTATTTTCTCCGCCTGCTGCTCGGCGCCTGCGAAGCCGGTTTCTTTCCCGGCATCATCTTCTATCTGACCCTCTGGTTCCCGGCGGTGTACCGCGCCCGGGTCATCAGCCTGTTCATGCTCGCGATCCCGATTTCGTCCATCATCGGCTCGCCGATCTCAGGCCTGTTGTTGGGCCTGACGGGCTGGGGACTGGACGGCTGGCAGTGGCTGTTCATTCTCGAAGCGTTGCCGTCCGTTCTGGTCGGCATCGGCGTGCTGGTCTATCTGACCGATTTCCCGCGCCAGGCGCGCTGGCTGCAGCCGGAGGAGATTGCCTGGCTGGAGAACGTGCAGGCCACCGAGAAGGCAAACAAGGAAAAGGTCGAACACCTCTCGCTTGGACAGGCGCTGACCGATCCCCGCATCCTGCTGTGCGCGCTCGTGTACTTCTGCCTGAACGCCGCGAGTTACGGCGTGGCGTTCTTCCTGCCGACCATCATCAAGAATTTCGGCGTCAGCGATACCCAGACGGGATTCCTCGCCGCGCTGCCGTTCGTGTTCGGCGCCATCGGCATGGTTCTGCTCGGGCGTCACTCGGACCGGACCATGGAGCGGAAGGGTCACGTCGCCGTGGCGCTTCTGATGGCCACGATCGGCGTCGGGTTGTCGGGTCTGATTTCCAACCCCGTCATGATCATGGCGCTGCTTTGCTTCGCCCAGATCGGCATCTCCGCGGTCCCGCCGATGTTCTGGCCGCTGCCGGCAAGTTTCCTCACGGGCGCATCGGCCGCCGCCGGCATCGCCGCGATCAATTCGCTCGGTAACCTCTCGGGTTTCGCCGGCCCCTACGCGATGGGGTACCTCAAGGATCTGACCGGCAACTTCACCGCGGGCCTGCTGTTGCTGGCGGGTTGTTCGCTGGTGGGCGCGGTCGTCGTGGTGCTGTTGCGGATCGATGCGCGGCGCGAGCAGGTCTCGGGCGACGTCGCGATGGCGCATTAGGGGGCGGGGCTGGTGAGGGTGCGTCCGATGTGGTCCATGTCTGCCCGCTGCTGGTCACCACCAGGGGTGAGATCGATGAGCTGATGGCCGCGCTGGATGATGGCTATGCGGAGGCCGCGCGCAACGGGTTGATGGGAGGCGAGGTGAAGAAGGCGAGGTGATGGGGGTGCGCGGGAGCTTGAGGCTGCTTCGTGGGCCTCACGCGGCCTTGTCTGACGGCTAAAACGCAAACCATTTTCCTTGGGAGCGAGGGCGCTTGCTGACCCGTCGATGGCCTCCATGCTGCGGGTCGGTCATCTTGTCCGCGTTGATCTTGTCAAAACTCAGCAGAATTGCCTAGCTTTTATCCCCAGTCGCAGGTTGCGATGTCCACACCGGAGCTATCCCCGGTCGTGATTTACCCGTACCTTTTAAGGGAGGAATAGATTCTGCTCAGGGGCGGATGTTGCCTACCGATCTGCATCAAATTTCAAAAGCCGAAAAGCGTGCACCAATCGATTTGGTCTTTGTGCATGGAATTGGCGGTCACCCAAGAACGACGTGGACCGAAGATTCTACTTCCTACGGTTGGCTCGATTGGCTCGACGCCGAGTGCGCCAGTTTCAATATCTATTCCGTAGAATATGAATCCGCACCATCGGAATGGCTCGGCCCGGAATCGATGCCCATTTACGACAGGGCAATCAATTTGCTTGAGCTTCTCGCCAGTCATGGCATTGGTGCGCGACCAATAGTATTTATCGGGCACAGTCTTGGCGGATTACTGATCAAGAAGATGCTGCAAAATGCAGAAGATCTAGGCGTGCCGAGGTACAGAGCGATTTTTGATAATACGCGTGCTGTCGTTTTTATGGCGACCCCGCATCAAGGCTCGGCGCGCGTTCCATCGCTTATGATCCTTCGCAAGGTTTTCAAAGTAACCGAGCTGGCAGAAGAACTTGAGGCGAACAATACAGCGCTTCGCGACACTTATAATTGGTACCGCGCAAAATCATTCCCTACGCTTGCGTTTGCCGAGACACTCGCAACTCCGAGATACGGTCTAATTGTTGACCGATCGAGTTCCGAACCCGGTGTAATAAGCGCGGTAGCGGTGCCAATGACGTTGGATCACTTTAGCATTAGCAAACCCAAAAGTAGCAGCGAGCTTATCTACACGAGCGTAAAGCAGTTCCTAGAAACGACTCTCTCTATTGAACCGGCATCAATCCAACAGACAAGCATCTTGAGGCGAATTTCTGAGATTTCTAACTTAAGCGAACTGATTTCTGTTTTTGATAAACATTTTCTTTTCAGATGGGAGCAAAATTCGTTCAGAGCTGACGCCCAGCAACACAGTATCTATTGGCCGGTGCGGTTGCGCCATCCGACGCCGATCCACGCAGCGCAATGTTTTGCCGCCGCCGGCCTCCAGAAAATGGGCGCAAAGGTCCACTTATTTATCGACGATTTAGGCGAACAAACCTACGATGTAAAAAAGTTTGGAGCGCAGTTGCTTGTGTGGCTTGACAGGGTCGGCGCGTCATCGGATGCCGTGCAGGTTTTCACCTTCAGTGACGTCATCGCAAAAGCGCACGAGGGGCGCCTTTCGAACGCTGACCCTTGGAGCGCAGTTCGCAAGTGGCTTGGTGAAACGGACTATCGACTCGGCGTGATATTGCAAGTGTCGAAACTAATTAAGCCATACGACACGTCTGTTGACCTTGCGAGACTGAGCAACCAACGACCTCGACGGTTGCTGACGCCTGCAATGGTTTGGACTTGCCTCGCGTACCTAAATTCGTTGGCCCCCGATCAGCATATTATCACGTTGGCGGGGTACGATGAAAAGGCCTTATGGGATGTTTGGAGAGCTCAGGCAATTGCGCCTTCGGTAAATGTGGGGCACCTATTCTTGCCTTTGTTGAATGAAGTTGACAGTCAGCACGGTAGTTCGGCGCTTCATATGGAAGAACCCAAAAGTTACTCGCTTGATTGGAATAGCCGCGATGATATTCGAACCGCCCTGCAGACAGAGTTCAACACGACTCAATGGGCTCAGCACGGGCGTTTGATACCTTGGTCTATAAAGTGTTGCATCTTTCTTCCCCAGTTTGTGGCAGATCAGGAGATTCATCTACAAACCTTCACCGAAAAAATCGGGTTGGACTCGCCTGTTGAAGGCCTCACATCGAGTCAGCTTTCAGCGCCCCTCATTGATGAGCTCGCGAGATGGCTGAACTGATTGTCTCTCAAATTGGGGAAACTCCTAAGCGAAGGTCGGGCGCCGAGCTACCGAAATCGCCCTTCTTTTCGCGCGCCTATGGCGGATACACCGCGGGGCAAGAGCAATTCTATCGTGCTCATTTGGGAAATCCGCGTGGCAAGAAAATCTTGGACCCAATGAGCGGACAAGGATTTCTGCTGGCAAATCTGGCGTTTCAAGGCGCAACCGTTTGGCTGGGCGACATCAATCCAACGATGTGTCTTATGGCTTCGCTAAGATCGCCGGAGATGGTTCAACATCGCGAAAGGCTGTCAAATTGGTTCGATGAGGAGTTGAAACGGATTTCATTTGGCACGAAATCCATCCGTTCGGAATACGTTGATGATTGGCTGCCGGAAAATATCAAGATTGAGCTGCAGCACTACCGTAGCGCTTTTGATTTATCCGGAGATCCATTTCGTTCAGAGCGTGGCTTCTTTCAAATGCCCCTGCGAAAGCGGTTTGCTGCTGCAATTCCTTTGTTGGCAGCAAGGGAGATTGCATGTTTCCGCTCAAGCGACAATCATACATGGATCAAACCGGGCGGCTTACAACGGGAGCACCACGTCAAGGAGCCCTTGAGGAGAGCGGTGACGTCTTGGTTTGAATTTGCGGCCGCGCGCGCTGAAAGTTTCCCAGGAGCTAGCTCTTGGGGGGACTTGGTCACGATGAGAATGGATGCGGCCGACGGGGATTTTGCTGCGTCACCAAAGGTCAACGCTGTCATCACTTCTCCGCCATACGCGAATTGTCTGGACTATACGAGGATGTGGGGACCTGAATCGCAGGTGTCGGCGTCGATTTGGGGAGCGAGCGTCCCCGATATCCAATCCCGGCAAATCGGCTCCAATGTTGTACGGGGCACCGGAAATCTCGCAGAGGATGAGCGACGCCTTCCCCGAGAAATAATAAGGGCCTTACGAGCTATCCGAGGCGATGAGGGATACGCCAGCGAAGGATACTATTTTCCATTTTTTAGAAACTACGCTGTGACTCTTGCAAGATCGGTCGAGAAACTTGCAAGCAGAATTACCGCAGGCGGAACTTTGGTCTTTTTTGTGCGGGATACTGTCAGGAGAGACGTTCTTTTTCCGACCGGCCTGCTCATCGAGGAAGTACTGAGGAGCGCAGGTCATCGTGTTGTGGGCAAAGAACGGCAGATTGTTAAGCGACACGTTGGACTGAGGCGACGTTCGGCTACTAGCGGACTCTATGGGGTTGGCCAGCAAGAATGGTGGCTAGCGTTTCGCAAGGCGCGATAATGAAAGTTCGTCTTAGTCCAGGAATTAGGCTCCGTGAAGACGTATTTGGTGGCATTTGTTACGTGCCGCAGCGCGACGATTTTTTTGCCGCTGACAAGAAGATATTCAGTTATGTAAACACGTTGTCGCGCGAATGGAAAACCGTCACTGCGCCCGATAAAGACGCTGTGACTGCATTGGCTTTGTTGGGTATCTGCCAAACCACCAATCCAAAGATCCGGGAGGGTTCTTATTGTGGTCCTTCATTTCTTGGCAAGTTTCCCGAGCTGCCGACCGTTTCGATGCCGTTGGTTGTAAATTGCTTTTGCACGGCACATTGTCCGTTGTCGTGCATCTACTGCCACGCGGACGACCTGATGAAGCAATTTCGGGAAAGTGAAACGGACGAAGACCTTGATAATGTCGCCGCAACGGCAAACATGCTTCAAGCCATGGTTGCGGTTATCACGGGCGGTGATCCACTCACCCGCCCGGAGCGGGCGAAGCGACTGATCGAGCGATTGGCTGAAGAGAAAGCACTAGTATTAGATACGTCGGGAGTGGGGGATATTACCACTTTGGTGCCGACTCTGAAGAAGCACAACGTGCATGTTCGAGTGTCACTCGACACGATCTCCAAACAAAACCAGAAGCTGCGGCCCATAAATCGGAATTACGTCTCAAATAGAGAGACTTCATCGATTGGCGCGATCAGAACAATTGATATTTGCTTGGCTGAGGGCATCCCACTAACTGTGCAAACGGTCGTGACCGCGTTGAACGAAAATCCTGACGAATGGCGCGACTTGCGGGATTGGTTGGTTTTACGAGGAGTGCGCAATTGGGTGCTTCACGTAGTAGTAAAGGGTGGAAGCGCCCGGCGGATTGAGGAGGCGTCGAAGAATAAGCGCAGCGGTGGCATTTCGCCAAGCCTTCAGGTTTATAGCAAGCTCTGGCGCTTGGTTGATGAGACGATGAAGGATCCTCGTTGTCGAATCGATATTCGATGTACAGACACCGATACGACGCCGAACTCGGTGTTATTGGTCGGGAGCACAGGCGACCTTTATACTGAAGGTTATGCACATAAAGGCAAGGTCTGTCTTTATCGGGTCGGAGACGCGCGTCCTGATCTGATTCAGGCTTTGTGGCCGCATCTTGATAGATTTGGGCATGCTCGACGCTATTTGAATTGGAACCCTTGGTTCTTTGAAGGGCGCAGTCTCGAAACAATTTGCTACGACATCCCCGTGCCGGATGTTTCTGAGTTGGGTGCGCATGCAAATCCCGTGGAGACCGAGGCAAAATATCCAGTTGTTGATTTACCCAAGCTGAAGAGAATGCTGAAAGAACACGGATTCAAAGTTACGGGTAAGGTGAAGTTTCAACGAGATGAATATTTTGACACGCCTGAAGAGTTCTCGAAGAGGTTGGACTACGTAATTCGTTTACGTCAGGAAGATGGAGCCCTTGCTGTTGCGTTGAAGGGGCCGAGACATTGGGTCGGAAAGACATATTCGCGGATCGAACTCGAGGTTCCGGCGGGTTCCGATAACGAGGTGCGGGCAGCGTTGGGTCAAAGTGGATTTGGAGTAACGTGGTATTTTGAAAAGCGGCGAGCCACGTATCGCAAGCCCGGTGGAAAACTTGTCGTAGCGATAGACGAAATTCCGGAGCTCGGATTTTTCATTGAGCTCGAAGGACCCCTGGGTGCGGTGCGAGATATGGAACTGGCTTTGAAAGACGTGCTTGGTCCGCAGGAAAGCAGGAACTACGCAGACGTATTTCGTTCTTATAAGATTGAGAGTGGGGTGCGACGCGAGTCCGTTAGGGGAGCGAGCTTCTCTTAAGGAGTTGCCTTCCCCCTCAATCAAACCACCCGCGCCACTTGAACCAGATCAGCGGCACCACGCCGCTGGCGATTACGGCGAGCCAGGCCAGCGGATAGCCGTAAGTCCAGCCGAGCTCCGGCATGAACTTGAAATTCATGCCCCAGATGCCGACCATGATGGTCGGGGGAACGCCGACCACCGAGACGATGGTCAGGATCTTGAACAGGTCGTTCTGCTGGATGCTGATGAAGCCGAGGATGGCATCGAGCAGCAGCTGGATCTTGTCCGACAGCCGCGACTCGTAGTCGCTGAGCGACACCACGTCCTTCGACACCGCCTCGAGCCGCCGTTTCGAGGCCGGCGTGATCCAGTCGCTGCCGACCTCATTGGCGAACGCGGCGATGCGGCCGACGGTCAGGAGAACGTCGCGCGCTTTCGCGAGGCGATCGGCGAGATCGCCGACACTGGCCAGCGCCTCGCGCATCCTGCGGCTGGAGCGCACCGGACGCTTGCTGCGCACCAGGCCGCCCTTGAACACGGATCGCGACAGCGTGTCGGCCGTCGCACCCAGCTGCTCCAGCACGTCGGCGCCGCGATCCACCATCGCCTCGACCAGGCTGGTGAAGACGCACATGCCGTTTTGCAGGTCGCCGTCGGTGTCCATCTCCTTGGCGACCTTGTCGAAGGTCGGCAGCGGCCAGAAGCGCACGGTCACCAGCACCCGCGGTCCGATGATGAAGCCGACCGAGGTGAGCTGCGCCTCCTTGTCCTCGTCGATGCGGACCGACGGCGAGCTCAGATACAGCGTGTCGTGTTCGAAGATCAGCCGGCTCGACGCCTCGATCTCGCCCAGTGAATCCTCCGAAGGCACGCGGATGCCGAGCCGCCGCGCGACGAACGCCTTCTCCTCGTCGGACGGGCTCAGCAGGTCGATCCAGATGATCTCCGGCGGAAGCTCGGCGCCGAGCTTTCGCCAATCATCCGTCGGCCAGCGGTACAGTTTGAGCACCAATCGACTCCTGTCGTGCGATGACGTGACGCCGTTCGGCGCTCACACTAACAGACGGCGACGGTTTTGGGTCCGTTTGTACCGGGGTTACCCATCGGGCAGCGGCCAAAATCCCGCCGCCTGTTTTGCCCGACGAGTCAAGCTTGCCGCGCAAAATATATCTCTTTCCGGAAGACAGAAATTATGATTTAACGAAGCCATCCCGCCCGCATGAGGGGCGAAACGCGATCGTCACGATTCGTGGTGCGGGCTGCGATGGACGCGATCGTGCCGCAAGGCGTGCGGCAAGAGCGCGTACGGTCAAGCCGCGTGGTCCTGATCCCCCGACGCTGGGATCAACCCCCGGGTCAAAAGCCCGGGGGGATGGTGGCTAAAGAGCCCGGACACCAGGGAGAGCGCGGAGCAGCCGTAAAGCCATTGCGCAGGGAGTGCCGTGCGATTTCGGCCCTGCCTGACGACTTGTGGGCATTCTTCCTTTCAGCCCACGAGGATTGCGGGTGCGGTTGAGCGCCCGGTACTCCCTGCGCCCTCTGCTTTCGAGGGACACGGATCTTCGCAAAGCCCGGGTGCGATCTGCGCCGCGGGAATGCGGACGTTTGGCTGTTTGACAATCCAATCGGAAGAAGCCGCGAGTCCCGATCACCTCTCCCCGTCTGCGGGGAGAGGTCGGCATCGAGCGAAGCGAGAATGCCGGGTGAGGGGCATGGCGCGGCATCACCGCGAATTCGCTGTCTCGGATTCGAAAGAATGCCTGTGTCTAACTCAGACTCAGTTCGCGGAGACTCCCCCTCACCCGAAACCTCCGCTATGCGTCGGTTTCGATCTCTCCCCGCGCGCGGGGAGAGGTGCAACAAGCGGCTAGGCATCCCGCTCTCTCTTAACCGCGCGTTTACCATAACAGCGGATGGTACTGTCGTGTTAACAGTTCGGTTGCGGGTTCATGGCGCAGCGTCGGTTGAAGGCAGATCAGTTTCAGACAGGAAACGTGACGTCGTTTCCTGAAGCGACGTCCGCATCTGACGGATCGAGCGAGGCGCTGGACCTGGTTTACAGGGCGGCGGATATGTTCCGCGAGCTGGAAGACCGCGCCCGCGAAACCGAAGCGCGCGCCCATGCGATGTGCCGGGCGGCGTCCGACAAGGTGCGGCAGGCCGAAATGCGCGCCGAGGCCGCCGAGCGGGCTCACCAGGAACTCGTCATCGCGGCGGACCAGAAACTGTGTGAAGCCTCGAGCGCGCTGGAGCAGGCCCAATCGCGCATCCGTTCCCAGGCCGACAGGCTGACGGCCGTCGAATTCCGGGCGCAGTCCGCCGAGGCGGAAACCATGCAGGCGCAGCGCGCGCTCGCGCTTGTCGAGGAAGCCATCCGGAAAAGGCTACTCGCTGACGCGCTCGGCTCGGTGCGCGCTCGCGGTTGACCGAATCGCGGTGGTGACGTTCGCCAGGCTTTGCTAGCCTGCAAACATCAGCCGATTCACCCCCCGTACCGCCGAACTTCGCCCCGATGACGTCGATTCCCACCATCTCCGTGCGCATCCCTCGGACGGATCAAGCCGGCCATAGAGGCACGCTCGCGATCGGCGACTGGGCCGTTCCCTGCGTCGTCGGCAGCGGCGGGCTTGTTGCAGCCTCGGTGAAGCGCGAAGGCGATCGCAAGACGCCGATCGGCGTCTTCCCGTTGCGCTATGGCCTGTTCAAACCTATTCCCGCGTTGCGCTTCCTTCAGACCGTGAGCTTTCCGTTCGTTCCCTGTTCGGACGACATGATCTGGGAAGAGGACGGACCCGACTACAACAGGCTGGTGTTCGCCGACGGCGCGGACCGCCTGGGCGACCGGCTCGCGCGTCCGCGCGACCACGATCTGTTCAACGTGATCGTGCCGATCGGTTACAACGACGCTGTCGCCGAGGCCGGTCGCGGCAGCGCGCTGTTCGTCCACGCCGCGCGCCCGGATATGAGCGGCACAGCCGGCTGCGTCGCGCTTCGGCCCGACGATCTGCTCGAACTGGCGCGCCGGCTCAAGCCCGGCATGGTGATCGACATCGATTACGACGGCGCGCCGATCCATGCATTCGCCGCGGACGGCGCTTCGCCGATCGAAGCGGTTTCCTTCGCCGGTCTGCATCCTGGTCCGCGACTGCTGGTGACCGGCGCCGTTCACGGCAACGAAATCTGCGGGCCAGAGGCGATCAGCCACGCCATCGCCAATTGCCGGTCCGGCAAACTCGCGATCCGGCGCGGGCAGGTCACCTTCGTTCCGATCGTGAACATGAAGGCATATCGCGCCAACACGCGCGAGGGCGACCGCAATCTCAATCGGGGCTTGCGCGAACGTGCGGTCCCGTCGGACAACGAGGATCTGGTCGGCAACGCCCTGTGCAAGCTGTTGCGCGCGCACGACGTGCTGCTCGACATCCATTCGTTCCGTTCGCAAGGCGAAGCGTTCGTGTTCGTGGGGCCTGAGGATAACAGCGGCGAGATCGAGCCGTTTCAATTGTCCGGCGCTGAGAGCGAATTCGCGCGCCGGCTGGGGCCAAAAATCATCATGCATGGCTGGCTGCCGGCCTACACCCGCGCCGCGCAGGAGCGCCGGCACCGCGGAGGCGCGGGCGATCCTGCCGAAGGCATCGGCACCACCGAGTTCATGCGCTCGGTCGGCGGCTATGGCGTGACCCTGGAATGCGGAAACCACAGCGATCCGCGCGCGGTCGATATCGCCTATGACGCCATCGTCAACGCGCTCGGCCATCTCGGGCTGACCGACGCGCGGCCTTCGTCGGCAAAGCTCGAAAAGACCATCGAGATCATCGATGCCGTGCTGTGCGACTCCGGCGATCGCCTGGCGCGCGACTTCGTCACCGGCGACCCCGTGAGATCGGGCGAAACGATTGTTGTCCGAGCGGACGGTTCGAAGCTGACCGCGCCGTCGGATGGCTTCGTCATCTTCCCCAACCGCGACCCGCGCCCGATGGAGGAAATCTATTATTTCGGAGTGCGAAGCAAACGCTTCGGCTAGAGCGCTTACCGCGGCGTGCGCCAGTCGCCGAGCATCACCATGCCGCGATTGCGGTCCGGCCGAATCACGACGCTGGCGAAACTGCCGGTGTGAACACCACGGGCGAAATTGAGCGGCGGCAAAACACCGGTCGGGAAATCGCGCAGCGTCTCGATGGCGCCGATCAGGCCCGCGCGGCTGGCGCGCGCGCCCATCCGCTTCAGCCCCTCGATCAGCACGGCTGACGCCGCGATCGCGGTCGGCGGTATCGAACTCGACGCGTCGCGGCCGCGCGGATCGCCCGGCCAGATCGGGAGCACCAGCCGCAACCGCTCATCGGTCGCGGCCTCGGGCGCCAGCGCTTCGGCCGGTCCCGCGAGCAGTTGCGCACCCGGCCGATTCGCAAGATCGGCGGCGATCCGGCCGAAATCGGCGCCGGGCAGAACGATGATCGCGTCGAGCGGTTCGGTTGCCGCGGGCGGAAGCAGCGCGGCGAGATCGTCCGCGGCGCGACGTTGCACCATCGCTGCGCCGCGGCGCCGCGCCAGATTGGCGACGGCATCGGCCACGCTTCCATCCGGCCCGACGACGACGAGCCGCAGCGGATGCGCGGCCTCCGCCGCCAATTCGTCGACCAGCACCCGCATCTGATCCTCGAGGGGCGCGAGCAGTTCGAAAATGTTGGGTGCAACCTGCGCCGCGGTCGGCCGCAACGGCCCGATCACGGGAATGTCGTCGGCCTGCTCGATCGGCGCGAGATCCTTCGGCAGCATGGTACCGACCAATGCGAACACCTGGTCGCTTGCCAGCAGCGAACGCAACGCGCTCGCGGCATCGTTGCCCGCGTCGACCGCGACCAGGCGCAGGCGGCGGCCGTAGATCGGCCCCGCCGCGACAAGCGCATTCTCCAGTCCGGTGCGCATCGCCTGTCCCCATGCGGCCGCAGGTCCGGACAATGGCAGCACGGCCCCGACGCGGATTTCGTCCGCCGTAACGCCGGGATCGAGATCGGCCTCGGTCCCGACGATGCGGAGATAATCGATCAGCGCCGCGGCCTGCGCCGGCGTTACGCGATAACGCGGCATGCTCTGGCCAAGCGTGCGCCCCGTTGGATCGATGCCGTCGCGGAGCGCGTTGGCGAACGCGGCCTCATCGTAAGCCGGGCGCCGGGGTTGTGCCGGCGATGCGTCGCGCGGCGCCGTCAATGCGCGCCAGTTGATCGGCGGAACGGTCACGCTGCCTTCGCGCCCGCCGTGACCATCGGCGGCGTGACACCCCGCGCAGCGGCGAAGCCGCGGCGTCAGCTGTGTGTTGCTGCCGGCGAAGGTCGCGGCGATCTCATCTCGCGCTCCGCCGTGGACGAAAATGCGCCGGCCGGATGCGGTATCGTCGCCCGCTGCGCGCGTCGCCGCGGTCGCGATCGCAAGCGCGCAGCAGACGAGCAGCAGCGCGTGTCGCATCCGCTAATTGGTCGAGGGTTGCAACGCGAGCACCGCCCGGGCGATCGCCGCCGGCTCCGCCATTCCGAAGGCCTTGGTCCAGACGCCGGTCTCGACATTGCCGATGATCACGACGGTGCTATGATCCAGCGGATCGGTGGTGTAGCCGGCCAGCCGATGCAGCAGCGGATCGATCTCGCCCGGCTCTCCCGTGAGGAAGGTCCAGCCGGGCTTGACGCCGAAATTGTCGGCGAACGCCCTCAGCTCGGCCGGATGATCATGCTGCGGATCGACCGACAGCGAGATCATGTTGATCGAGCGCCCGACCTTGTCCCCGAGCAGCGTCTGCACCTGTGCGAGGTTCTCCGTGACCATCGGGCAGGTGTCCTTGCAGGTGGTCAGGATGAAGTTGATCAGCACGATCTTGCCGCTGAGGAGATCGTCGAAGAAATGCACTGGCCTGCCGTCCTGGGTGACGAGCAGCGGATTCTGCATGTAGGCGCGCGCAGCGCTCGCACTATCGGCGTTCGCCGCAGGCCCGGCCGCGTCGATCAGCGTATCGCCGACGAGCTTGGGATCGTTGCCGTCGACATGGGTCCAGCCGCCGATCTTGTCGTTGTGGACCAGCACCAGCGGCGTGTGCTCCTCCGGTCTCCCCAGGGGCTGGCCGAGCTTGTCGAGCAGCTTTGCGATATCGGGCAGGGTACCGGTGACGAAGGTCCAGCCCGGCCCCGGCTCGAACTGGGCGCTGAACTCCTTCAGCTTGGCCGGCGTATCGGTCACGGGATCGATCGAGATAGAGATCAGCGCGATATCCTTGCCGACGCGCGCGGCAAGCCGTTCCTGCACCATGCGCAGATGTGTCGTCTGCATGGGACAGATGGTGGTGCAGTTGGTGTAGATGAAGTCGATGGCGACGGTCCGCCCGCGCACGAGATCGCTGTAGAAGTTGAGTCGCTTGCCGTTCTGATCGAGCACCGGCACATCGGGAATTGCGGCCGCCGGCTGTTGCACGGCGTCCACCGCCATGTGATCCATGTGGGCCATGTCGTGCGCCGAGGCGGGCAGCGCTGTGGCCAACATCATTGCAAGGCCGGCTGTGATCCCTCTCATGCGACGCTCCTCTGTTCGCTGATACTCCGCGCGCTCGCGCCGCGCCGCTGCCAGAATGGCGCCTCGCGCCAGCGTCGCTCCAGGCCGTAATGGCGGTCGCGTTGCTCCAAATAGCGCAGCCAGCCCGCTTCGCGCCGCGCCGCCGCCGCGATCAACGCGTCGCGATCGCCGTCGAGCGCGCGCGCTGCCGCGACCGCGCCCTCGATGCCGCTGGCGAGCGCAACGAGAATGCCTTCGGACGACAGCGGATCCTGGCTCGCCGCGGCATCGCCGAGCGCGAGCCAGTCGGTGTCGCCGAAACGCTCGAGCCGGCCGCTCGCGGCGGGCACGATGAACGGCGAACCCGCCAGCCCCGCGCCATAGCGAAGAGCGCGTGCGGCGGTGTGCCCGGCGCCGGCGAGCCGGTCGAGCCAGGCCCGCATCGAAATGCCCGCGCCGCGGGCGAGATCGGCATCGGTCATGAAGACGGCCACGAGGCGGTCCTGCGGCAGCGGGGCCGAGTACCACCATCCCTCCGGCACCGCTTCGACCAGAGTCGCGGCCGGCTCCGTCTCGGCATCGGCGCGACGCGGCACGTAGCCGACCAGAGCGATCATGCGATCGATCGCGTGGCGCGTCACGCCGCGCTGGCGGGCGAAGCTGGCGCTGCGTCCGGTGGCGTCGAGCACGATCCTCGCGGTCATTTCCTGCCCGCCGGCAAGGTGCAGACGGAAGCCGCCGGAAGGCAGCACGTCGGAGGCGACGACGGTGGCCGTGCCGGATTGCGCGCCGGCGGCACGCGCCGTCTCCCGCAGCAGCGCGTCGAAGCGGCGGCGGTCGAGATGCCAGCCATGGCCGAAGCTGTTGAAGATGAAATCGCGTCCCCACGGTTCCGCGCCGCCCCATGCCGACCAGCTTCCGACCGAAGGAAGGTGACCTTCGCTTGCGATCGTCGCACGCAGGCCCAGACTGTCGAGCACGGGGCGGACCGACGGCGGCAAGGTCTCGCCGACCGCGGGTTGCCCGCGCCCGGCATCGAGCAGCACGACCGCGATCCCCGACCGCGCCAAGATCATGGTGGCGGCGCAACCAGCCGGCCCGCCACCGATGACGACGACGTCAGCGACTTGCGGCAGACATTGCATCTTGTCGCTCCCGCTCAATGCGGCCTGCCCATGCCCCAGACCTTGCCGTCCTTGCGGCGATAGATCCGATGCGCCACCACGGCCTTCGGCTTTTCGACCGGCAATGCGGCCTCGAACTCGACGAGGCTCTCCGCGAGCCGACAACCCTCATCGATCCACTTCGCCAGGACGTTGCCGCCACTCAAGCCGTCGGTGTCCGGCACAATGGTGCGGAAGTCGGTCGCCATCGCACCGTTGCCGGCGAGCAGGCTCGCCATGATCGGGCTCGCCACCGAATCGAACGGGACGATCCAGCCGTTCTCCGGATCGGCGAGCGCGGCCATCAGCGCGAGATTGCCCTTGTCGAACCACCAATGCACGGACTGGGTCACCTTGGCGCCCGCGTTGTCCGGATCGGGCCCGGTGATACGGATGTTGTGGCCGGTCTGTCCAACCTGACGCTGTCGCAACTTGTCGATGACGTAGTTCATCGCTGCAAACGTCGACTTCTTCTTGGCAGGCTTTTGAGCGAGGGAGACGCACCAGTCGCGCAGCAACTGCTCTTCGTCCGCCGTGAACACGTGGTACATCGGACCGTTGAACGACAGCAGCTGGAAGAAGGGGCTGGCCTCCGGACGTCCGGCGATAATGAGCCCGGAGTCCTGCAATTGTTGCATGAAGCCGGCCGGGTCCATGAACCAGTCGTTGATCGCGGCCTTGCCGAGCGTTTTCTCGCCATGGGTCTGGCTGGCGAACGGCGCTTTCCGCACGATCAGGGCGGTCACCTGCTTGCCGAAATCCTGCATGTCGGCGAAAGCCGCGTTGGTGGCGTCATTCAAACTGCCCAGCGTGCCGAAGGTGACGTACCCGGCCCAGATTCGCTCCCACGCCGTCTGCATCGCCTCGGGTCCTTCGTTGGCCCTTATGCGATCGAGATAGATTTCGACGGCGCGCTTGGCCAGCGCGCCGTGACCCGCGGCGGCGTTGTCGATGCCGACGTGGAGTGAGTAGTACAGCGGATTGATGTCGTACGCCTTGAGCTGGTCCACGACCGCCACCAGCCCGATCGATGACCACTCCAGATACAAGGTCATGCCGAGGATTTCCGGCAGGAACTCGTCGTCGAATTGCGAGATCGCGAGGAGGAAGCATGGCTGCGTGAAGGCTTCATCGAGCAGGCGCGGATCGTCGGCGTAGGCTCGCGTGTAGAGATCCGGCAGATAGTAGTTCAGGCTCTTGAGCAGGTCGGTATAGACATTGGCGTGATTTTGCGCGGTGACGCCGTCGCCGAGCTCGTCCTGACGGATTTGGGCCAGGAGCTCGCCGACGTCGTCGACCGGTCCGTCGGGAATAATCCGCCGCAGCCAGGCGCCGTCGAGCTGGTTGAACGGCCCCATTTGCAGCAGCGAATAGGCCTGCGCCTCGCGGGTGGTACTCGAAAGATAGTTCGCCGGCTGGAAGCCCTTGTCCGCCGGCTCGTCGGGCTTGCGATTGTCGCTCAGCACCTTCGGATTGGCGGTGGCCTGGTTGTCGCGCACGGTATTGGCGTAGATCAGCTCCATGCGCGTGTCGAATGCTTCCTGGCTGAAGGGGAAGGGGTGCCAGGTTTCATCCGCATTGGGATCACGCATGTTCTGGCGGCCTTGCGCCAGATATCCGTGAACCAATTGGCGTGCCCGGGGGACGAAATCCGGATAGGAATCGATGTTCATCAGGTAATAGAAGAAGTCGCGCTCAGTGCTGCCGAAATAGGGCGTCCGCTCGCTTTCGACGTAGACGGTATCGTCCTTGATTTTCCGCTTCACAACGAAGCCGAAATGCGACCAGGCCTCGATCATCGCATTGTCGAGTGCCGGCGTGTTGTCCGGGCCCGGGATGCCGCGCGCCCATGGCACGCGCACCGAGAGCTGGCGCGCGAGCGTGCCCTGCAAGCCTTCGGCGTACATGTCCTTGACCCGCGCGAGTTCCGTTTCCGGGACGACGTCGTCCGGCCGGGCGGTCGGCCACCAATTGGTGTTGCACTCGCTGAAATCGGCCTGCCAGGGCAGCGCCATGTGGCGCGTGATGCTGCCGGGCGAATTCGTCTTCGCGTCGATGCGGCATGGGCCGGACCACAGCGCGGGATCCCTCGCGATATAGGTGATCTCGATGCCTGGATAGAACGGCGCGCCGATGCAGGGCTCGAACGCCGCGCGGTTGAGTGCGTCCGGCTGTTGCGCGACCGGCATGAGCTCGAGCGGCACGGCATCGGCAGGCCCGGTGCCCCAGTCATCCTCGAAATCGCCGTCCGCCCACGACTTCATGTTGGCGTATTGCCGCTCCGACAGCGTCAGCCAGGTGATGTAATAGCCGCCGGCGATCGGCACCGTATTCAGAGTCTGCTTCCATTGTTCGCCAGTCTTGCAATCGAACACTGCGTCGCCGACCGTATTATTGGGGGGAAGGAGAGGGGGAATGTCCTCCGTGGTTTGCACCTGGCCGCCGTCACCCGACATCTGCGGCATGAAACGGTAGCTGGCGAAAGACAGGGACTCGGGGGTGTCCTTGGTTTTCTCCGTGGCATCGAGCAGGTTCGGTTTGCGCAACCGTCCGAAGATGTGCTGACGAGCCTGGACCGCTTCGACCTCCTCGCCCTTGTTCGTGGAGTGCAGCAGCGCAAACAGGCGGCTATGCACCATGGCGAAGTCGTTGTTGGTGTTGGCGCCGTGATGTTCGTAGGCTGTGCGATTGAGCCAGGTGATGCCGTTGAGACGATCGAGGATTGGATAGATGTTGTCCTTGAACGACACCTTGCGCACCGGGAGCGTGCCTCCGTTTTGCTTCTTCTCCCACGTCTCCATGGCGGTGTCGTAGAGCGTCGTCGGCATGTGCTGGTCGGGCGCGTATTTCGGCGGGGCCACGATCACCCAGGCGCCGTCCCGCACTTCCATCGCCCTGCCGTCGATCCGCACCTCCGCCGTCACTGGACCATCGGAGGTGTCGTCGAACCAGTAGTCGTTGTTGGCGTAGTAGTTGGTGGTCATGAGCACGCCGACGGCATTGTCGGGAATCAGCGATTCGCTGCGGCCGTAGCCGCCGAGCACGAGCAGCCGTCCGCGCTCATCGACCCGGAGCGTGCCGAGCGCCACCGTTGCCTTGTCGCTCATCTTCAACGGCTTTGGCAGTTGATCCTTGGTAGCGCAGTTCCACCAGCCGTTACGGGAGCCCGCCACATCTTGCACGCCGATCGGCGGGTCCTCCGAATAAGGCAGCGGTCCGATGGTGCCGGTGTCGAACTCCACCGGGTCGTCGCCCGACTTGATCGAGCGCGGACCGGGATCGATGACGAGGAACTTCTGGCGTTCCGCTGAATCCATGATCTCCTGGTTGCGCAGCGGCGTCTCGTCCGGATTGTATTTGTAGAAATTGGGATATTGGCTCTGCCAGAACCGGCCGATGAAGGTGTTGTAGCTCGCCTTGGCGTTCGCGAGGTGGACGGTCCAGGTGATGTCGACCTTGTTGTCCGCCATGAGTTCGCCGAGGCAGACATTGTCCTTGTCGAAGGCATAGAGACGGAAGCGCGCGGCTTGTCGCTTGATCATTCCCGCCTCGTCCTTGAAGCGGCCATCGACCGGGACGACTGTCTGGCCCGGGGTCTCCGGGCCTATGAAGAATTCGGTCGGGCTGTTGCCGATCCGCGCGATGCCGACTCCGGGATAGATCTGACAATATGCGATTTTGCCGGTGTCGATCTGCGCCATGCTACCCTCCGCTACAACGATTTCCATTTCACTGCGTGTCCGCGGGTGCGACCGCCACAAGCCGACCTGCGACCGGCGCAAGCGCGACTGACGGCGCCTCCACGAACACGTAATAGTTTCCGGCGGCCGGCACCGTGATGTCGGCCCGATAGGCGCCACCGCCGAGCGACTGCGCCGGGCTGCGGCCCGCGCTCCGGCCGGGAATGGCAAAGCTGACGACGCGCGCGTCGCGCACGCTGCTGACCGGCATGCCGGTTTGTGGATCAACGAGGCGGAATTGTACGGCCAGCGGCCGGCCGGCGCGCGGCGTGCCGTCCAGCGCAAGATCGGTGACGAGCGGCGTCCGCGCCACCTCGTCGCTCGCAGCATCCGCCTCGATGCGGGTCTCGAAGCACTGCACGGTGCGCGGCGTCTCGGTGTAGAACACCACGTCGTAGCTGCCGGCGCGCGGCAATTGCGCGATGGTGCGGTAGACTCCGGGCTCGACCTCGCGCAGCCGGCGGTCGAGGATTTGAACCGCGCGCGGCTCGCGTCCATAGGTGGAGAAGCTTTCCGAGGGCGCGGCCATGCCTTCGCGGTAATAATAGATGGTGCGTTCGCCGGGATTGGCGATCACAATGCCGTCGCCGCTGGGCACGCCCGCCATGACATCGGCGCGGGACGGCGCGCTGACGGCGCCGAGCGCGAGCTGACCAACGCCGACGCTGACCGCGCTCGGCTTGCGGCCTTCGACGCCGATCTGGTCGAGCGGGAAGGCGTCGACGAATTCGCTGGCGCGGCGGCGCACGAACATCACGCGGTCGGAGAAGCCGATGGCGTCGGGTTGGCCGGCGACGTCGAACCGCTGCACGATGCGATCGGTGGCGGTATCGACCACGGCGATCTCCCCGGTTTGCGGACTCGTTGCGACCAGGAAGCGGTCGCCCGGCGCGAACCGCAGCGCGGAGATTCCTGCAGGTGCCGCGATGACAGCGTCTTTGAGCTCCGAGGCCGCGCTCACGGCCGTGATGCTGCCGTCGCCGGCCGCGGCGTAGGCGCGCCGCGCCAGCGCGGACCAGGCGAGCGCGACCGGTCCATGGCCGGTCGGCACGGTGCGTACGACCTGCCGTGTGGCGAGGTCGATCACGCTCACCGTGTCAGCCGCGGCGTTGCTGACGAAGGCGACCTGGCCCTGCGCGTCGATTGCAATGTCATGCGCGCCCCCGCCGGTCGCGATGCGCAGCGGCGGCTCGGCCGGCCTCGCGAGGTCGACAAGCGCGATGCCGCTCTCGGTCTCGGTCGCGCCGGAGGTGATGCGGTAGGAGGCGAGCAGCAGGCGGCCGTCGCCGGAGAGCGCCAATCGCGCCGTGCCGGGCAACTCGATCGTCGCCTTGATGCTCCAGTCCCTGGTGTCGATCAGCGCGATGCGTCCGACCGAGGGCTGCGCCACGGCGAGAACGGTCTGATCCGGTGTGAGCGCCCAGTCGGTCGCGGTGGCATCAAAGGTGGCGAGTCCTGTCAGCCGCGAGCCGCCAAAGCCGATCCGCGGATCGATCACCAGCACGCTGGCGTCGCTTGCCAGTGCGAGGATGTAGAAGGTGTTGAGGTCGAGCGCCGGCACCGCGAGACTCGCACCGCGCACGAAGGTGGCCGCGACGCGCCGGCACTGGCGCTCATCGAGGCGTTCGCCCGCGACGTGCGGCACCAGCCAGGCCGCGGGCCGCGCGCCGCGCAACGGTGTACCGTTCTTGCCAGTGGTGAGCGTGAAGGCGAACGCGGCCTCGCGCCCTGCGGAGGCCGCCCGGTCCGATGTCAGTGCCGACAGCGCGAAGCCGACGCGGATGCCGGCGGACTCCGCCTCTTCCGCTGCCGCGCCGCGCGCGCCCCACGCTACGAGCGGCACCAGCAGCGATGCCGCAAGAACGGTCGCGCGCCGGCGTTGCCGCTGCACGCCATGGCTCATTGCAACAGTCCGACGTGACGCCGGTTGAATATCCTCACGCGCGGTGGCACCGGCGCCGGCGCAAGGATTCCGGGCTGCGTTCGCACCAATGCGGTTGCTCCAAGCCGTGGCTTGGCCACACCGGGACCCGGCCATGTCGCAACGCCGCCGTTCTTCGAGGTGACCTCGATGTGGCCCGGTGTGACGTCGAGCGTCGCCGACCAACGTCCGTCGCGGCCGACCGTCACGGTCATCGTCTTGCCGTCGATCTCGAGATCGACCGTGGGCGCGTAGACGCGTGCGCCGGGCCCAGGTAGCGGAGGCACCGTGACATGGCCGTGCACCGTGACCTTGCCGTCATTGCCCGGCTTGCTCACGCTGCTCACGGCAACCGTGTCGGGAAGGGGACCCGGTCCCGGTGCGGGCGTGACGCGGAACAGTCCCCAGAAGCCGACCTGGAACTGGTCCGCCGTCCAGGTGCGGTAGACGTAATCGCCGGGCACCTTGCCGGCGCCGCCGGCGGAGGCGATCACGACGTCGAAATGCGACGTCACGCCGTAGCCGCTGGTCACGCCGACGAATGGCGAGGTCTTGTTGTCGCCGATCGCGGTGGAGTTGTTGATGTAGGGCTCGGCCTGCCAGACGTGGCCGCTGAGCTCGAACACCTGCTGGTTGTCGCCATTGCCGCCGGCGTGCAGCAGGCGGAAGCGCACCGGCATGCCCGCGGGCGCGCTGAAGATCGGCGTTTGCGGATCGCCGCCGGTCAAGGCGTTGGAAATATACTGGCTGGTGTCGACACTCGCCCAGTTGACTCCCCCGAGAGTCGCGAGATCGCCGGCCACCAGATTGCTCCAGTTGGCGACGGATGCGCCGGAATTCGCCAACGATTGGCCATAGCGGTAGATCGCCGGCTCTGTCCGGTAGTTGACCGCCGAGAGAGCATTACCGGCCGTATAGTTCGACAGGCCGTTCAGGAGAATGTCGACGTTGTCCTGCCCGATCAGGACGAAGTCGCGGAACGGCACGCCGTCCTTTGGAGACACCGTCGCCGACATGTGGCTGTCGGGATCCTCGACGAAGCTCGATCCGGCCGGTTCGACCACCAGCCCGCCGAACAGGCCGCGATAGGCATGATTGAGCGGATCTGATGGCATCAGATTGACCGCGCCGAATTCGACCGGCGTCGCCTTCGGCTTGCCGTCCGGTCCGGCCTCGATCGTTCCGGCGTACCAGGTGTAGGTGCGGCTCGTGCCCGGCGGCACGGTCGAGACCTGGTTGTTGCCGAGATTGACGCCGTTGCCGCTGGCGACGTCCAACGCCAGCAGTTGCGGATGCAACCCGACATGCGTCGAAGGCAGCAGATTGATGTTGGCGTAAGGATTCGAATAGGGAACGCCGCTGGGCCGCTGGCCCGACAGCGCCGTCGTGAAGGTCGACGCGGTTGTATCGACGGCGTTGGTCAGCGTGACCTGCACCACGTCGCCTGCCGCCACGCGCAGCACCAGCGGCTCGACCTTGACGCCCGGCTTCAGCATGCCGCCGGCAGCGCAGCCCGGCGCATAGGCCCGGCACTGCAAATCCTCATCGCGCACATAGATGATGGCCTGGGGATCGTTGAGCACCTCGTTGGTCGCAAATCCGCTCGCCAACGTCAGGCCGCGCCCGTTGTAGGTCAGCGCCGCGCCGGTTCCGAGCGCCTGTGCGATGGTCAGCGCGGTGACGGCGAACTGGCGCAGGCACGGCGTGCCGTTGCCGCATTGCTGGGAGAGCTGAGGCGGCGTGAAGGGCAGGCTCGCCGGCGTCGGATTGGACGAAAGCGGCTTGAGATCGCTCTGCGGCGTGTCGTAGGCGCGCAGCAATCCCCACAAGCCGTTGCTCATCCCTTCATAGGAGGCGCTCGTGCTGTAGAGATAGTCGCCGCTGCGCGGCGGGCTGACGTGCAGCTCGAAATGTTCGCTGAGCAGCGCGAGCTGGCTCTCGCGCCATCCCGAGTTCGGATTATAGGGCTCGAACTTCCACGGCAGGCCATGCGTGATGACGTCGTGCATGGTGGTGAAGCCGCCCGACAACAGCCGGATTTGCACCGGGTCCTGCGGATAGGCGCGCAACAGCGGCGTGTAGGGATCCTCGTTCTTCATGGCGCTGCTGACGCTGACGTCGCTGATGCCACTGGCGGGACCGACGACCGGGCTGATCGGCTTCTTCGGGAAGATGAAGCAGGAACTGCCGGTGCACGCCGGATTGATGTTGCTTCCGCCTGCCGGTTGGACCGCAAACTGCGCGTTGCGGCCGGGGATGGAGGCGTAGGACCAGGCCGCGTCACCGGCTTGCGGGGCGTTGGGAGCGGCGCCGTTCAGGCGCAACGGCAGCGGCTCATTGCGATAGTTCATCGAGAACATGCCGGAGCCGAAATCCGCGATGATCAGCGGCTGGTTGACCCCCGAGCTTTTCGCTGGGTTGGTTGCGTTGGGAATGTCGGTCCAGCCGGTGTAGCCGGTTGTGGGATTGGGAGCGACGCAGCCCGGTGCGGTCGCGCCGGTCGGATAGCAGTCCGGCTGCGACCTGCTCGCATTGCCGTAGACGAGCTGGGTGTCGGCCCAGGCCAGCGCGAACTCGCGATAGCTCTTCTCGGGCCCGCCTTGCGGCGGCACGACGTTGGCGGCGTAGCTCGTCGGCCCGCCGTCGTCGCGTCCCTGTCCAAGCGGTGTGCCATCCGGCATCGTCCAGGTCGAACCCTTCGGCTCGATCAGCACGCCGCCGTAGAGCCCTGTTTCCTGGTGGGTGGAGGGCGAGAAATGATCGTGGGTGAACACGGTCATGTATGATCGCTCGCGCGGCAGATCCTTCAGCGGATCGACGTACCAGAGCCGAACGGTGGCCTGGGCGCCCACCCACTCATTGTTGCCGGTCGGGCCGGGGCCGAGCGCGGGAATCGGCTTTGCCGTCAGCTGCTGGCGAACCGAGCCGGCAGGACAGGTTCGCGGCACGTCGCTCCGGCCGGGCAGCGCGTCGATGAGGCCGGACGGTATGCAGAGCCCCTTGGGTTTGTTGTTGTTGATCGCACTGATGCGGTCCTGCACCTCCTGCGGACTGTACGTGCCGTCCTCGTAATTGAATCCGTTGGCGGCGCCGTCGGCCGCCAGCACGTCGAACTTCACGAGATGGATGTGCTGGCCGATGATATCGGTCGGGGTCCGCACCTGATAATCGTCGAGCTCGTAGTAGGACGGCACCAGATTGGTCTGCCAGTATTCCACGGTCTCGCCGTTGTTGGCGCGAACGAACAGCGGCTCCGGCGGCTTGGTGCCGTCGACCAGCGATTTGATGTCGCTCCATAGCGCCATCATGCGCTGCTGCGGATAGTGCCAGCCCGCCTTGTTGAAGACCGTATCGATCTGCACGTCGGCGCCCTTGTAGAGCCGCCTCTGTACGCCCGCCTGATCGGGCGGCGTCGGATTGGCAAAGGGTGCACCGGACGTGCGCGGTGCGCCGGTCTCGATGAAATTGGCCGGCGTACCTTCCGGCGTAATGCCGGGATGGGCGCGCTGCTCATGCGCCTTCATGGCGAGCTTCTCGACCAGCGTGCCGTCCTCAGGCAAACGGATCGCGTCGATGACGTCGAGATTCTTGGTGTAGTCGGTCTGGCTGTGCACCTCGGTCGAAACATGGCCGCCGAGCACGAGATGGCGCGGCAGGCCGCCGTCGAGCGACTGGCCCTGGTCGCTGGCGAAAGCCAGCGGCGGATGCGGCGCGCGATGGCCGGCGAGGCCGGGGATGAAGAACGGGTAGCCGGGATTGCTGGTGGGCGCCTGGGCGAAGTGCACCTGGCCATCCTTGATTTCGACCACGGCCGGCACCGGCGCCATGGCATAGGTCGGCAGCGGCACGACGGCCGGCGTCGGCGTGCCCGTCATGATCTCGGGATCGGGCAGCGCGCGGCTGCCGGGCGCGGGACGCCCGTCGGTGCCGAGCGCGGTGCCGAGCTCGAGCGTGTCGTGGACGCGGAACAGCGCCCACATGCCGGAGGCGAAGTGCGGATAGAAATGGCAATGGAAGATCGAATCGCCCGCGGTCAGGTTCTGGTTGCCGGCGCCGGCATAGACCAGCTCCATCGAGAAGGTCGATCCCGGACCGATGGCCTGGCTGTCGAGATAGCTGCTGCCCGGCTGCTCGGGCGCAAACAGCCATTGATGCGCATGGTGATGATGCACGTGGTGAACGGAGGCGCCGGCGTGCAGCACGCGGAAGACCGTGTGATCGCCGAGATAGGCGTGATAGACGTTCGACGGGTTGTCCGGATAGAACGCCTTGGTCGGCTTCAGGCGTGCCTCCTGGCTATTCCTGCAACCGCCCGTGCCCCAGTTCGACATCGAGACTGCCGTCGACGGTGTGTTGGGCGGTGAGCCGGACGGCGGCGGGACGGGCGCGGCCGTCGCCATGTTCGACAGCCAGTTGTCGGCGCAATTCAGGTTCGCCGGGATATCGACCACGATGCCGGGATCGCCGCCCGGCCATGAGCTCAGGAAGAACTCCTCGAATTTGCATTCGGGGCAATCGGCTGATGGACCTATCTTGAGCCGGTTGGCCAGGATCTCGTTGACGATTCCCGACGCGCCGTAGTTGATGGCGAACCCGTCGCCGCCGCCGCTGACCACGAGATTGGTGCCGGCATGGGTGTAGTAGTCGGGGAAGGCCTGAACGAGGTCGAGCGACTCCGAGTAGATCGACGTGATCTCGCGGAACGGCGCCTCGCGATCCGGCAACAGCGTCGGATTGGGCGTCGGCCGGCTGCCCTTGTCAAAGCGGCCGTGGTTCTTGCCGGTGATCAATGCGGTGAGATCGGAGGCGACGATCTCGTCGCCCTTAGTCATGCTCAGCACGTCGTAATTGATCTTTGGCTGTCCGTTCTGGTAGCCCGTGATCGCCCGCGCGAGGGCGGCCTGGGAGACCTGGCTGCGATACCATTCCGCGCCTTTCGGCTCGACATTGACCGCGCCGAACAACCCGGCCATCTGCTGGGTCGTGTTGAAGCCGTTGAAGTCGCCGGCCGGGCTGTACAGCAAATAGGTGCCTTCGGCCGGCGCGTAGAGCGTGTAGGTCATCTTGTCGGGGGGCGCGACCTGTCCGTTCGGATTGGCGCCGGCATCGAAGCCGTCATCGGTGATCGCGGTCGCGGGCTCCAGACCCGTGACGTGGATGGAGGCGGAGCGGGTGACCGGCTGCTGCGGGCTCGTCGGTTGCGACGCGAGAAAATTCTGGAAGTCGATCCTCAGGCAATCGCCGACATTGACGCGCAGGACCAGCGGACGCGGTCGCTTGTCGGGGCGGAGCTGCACATTGCCCGGTGCAAGATCCTTGCCTTTATCAATCGGCACCACATCGCCACGCAGCGCGTAGATCATGCCCTCCGGCCGGTTGGTTCCGAGCCGGTTGATCATCATCGGCTGGTCGAAGGCGACGACGTCGGCATGCATGGTGCGGCGTCCATCGCATGTAGCCGCATCCGCGGGCCCTGCGCCGGCGAGGCTGAGTGCGCCGACCGCCATCGCTGTGATCATCAGATTGTAATGAAGGCGTGATGAAAATACCGACGTGCCCGACATGGCTGCGGTCCTCCCCCCGGGCCGCTGGATGCAATTCCAGCGTGCTATTCCCTATATCAACCATAGGTGATGTTTTCGCATTGAACAAGAATGGATTGATTACAACCAGATGACGGGCCCCCTCGGTACGGGAAAGTCGGCGAACTGCCAGTTCCCGCGCCACGAGCGCGCTCGACCGCCGAAGCATCAGCGACCCTGGCAACCCGGACCACGATGCCGGGTGCTGTTTGAAATCCAGAATCAATTGGCCGGCCCAAGCACGGAACTCTTACGCCGCGACGTCAGCCAATCCCTTCCAGTCGAAGCTCACGCCATGACCGTGCCGGTCGGGCGCCAGCGCCTTGCCTTCCCTAAGCACGAGCGGATGCTCGATGTAGCGGTCGAGGCCAAAGCCGTGCGCTTCCAGATAGAAGCGGTTCGGGCAGGCCGCGAGCAGGTGCACGGTGATGTCATGCGCGCCGTGGCTGGTGACGGGGAGATTGAAGGCCTCCGCGAGTCGCGCGATCTTCATGAACGGGGAGACGCCGCCGCAATTGGTCACGTCGGGCTCGGGATAGGATACCGCGCCCGCGGCGATGTAATTCTTGAACTCCCACAGCGAGCGCAGATTCTCGCCGGCCGCGATCGGCACGCCGCCCGCGCTGAGAACGCGCGCGTGGCCGGTGACGTCGTCGGGAATGATCGGCTCCTCTAGCCAGGTCAGGTCGTAAGGCAGGAACGCGCGCGCGGCGCGGATCGCTTCCTCCACGGTCCATTTCATGTTGGCGTCCGCCATCAGAGGGAAGCCTTCGCCGAGATGAGCCCGCATCGCCCTCACGCGCGCGACATCGGAGGCGAGATCGGGCCGGCCGACCTTCATCTTGATGGCACGAAAGCCCTTGGCGAGATTGTCGTCGGTCTGTTTCAGCAGCGCCTCGACCGAGAGATCGAGATCGATGCCGCCGGCATAACATGGCACGCGCGGATCGAAGCCGCCGAGCAGGCGCCACAGCGGCAGCTTGGCGCGTCGCGCCTTCATATCCCACAGCGCGATATCGACCGCCGACAGCGCCAGCACAACCGGCCCACCGCGGCCGCCATAATGCAGGCCCCACCAGATGCGATGCCAGATCGCCTCGACGTCGTCGGCGTCGCACTCGCGGATCAGGTCGGGCACCTCGCGGCGCAGGATGTCGGCAACCGCGCCGCCATTGCGTCCGACGGTGTAGGTGTAGCCGGTGCCTTCTGCGCCATCGGCATCCCTGACGCGAACGGTGATCAGCTCGAAGGCGGTGATCTCGCCATGCGTGGAGTCCGACAGCGTCACCGGCAGCGGGATGCGGTAATGTCCGGTCTCGATGTTGCCGATGCATGCCATGCGCCTGTCTCACCCGTCGTCGCGTTGGCCCATCTCACAACAGCGGCAGGGAAAGCACAACAGCCTGAGCCGCATCGCAGATCGGCGATGCCGCGCCGTTTCCCCTCGCACTGGCAGGCCTCGCGCGATAAACTCGGGACGACAACAGGGATCGCACGGGAGCGGACGCCATGGCGAAGTTCAAGATCGAGCCGCATTTCCGCCTGCAGGAGTGGGTGGCGGAAGAGAAAGGCTATTTCCGCGACGAAGGCCTCGATTACGAGTTCAAGGAATTCATCCGCTCCTCCGGCGGCGCGCATCACGCCAAGGGTCCAAGTGGCGCGTTCCAGAGCATCGAGAAGGGCCGCGAGTCCAACGTCACCTGTGCCTGCCACTGGACCGTGAATGTCGCGGCCTCGCGCGGCCACACCAAATTGTTCGCGGATGCGTATTCGGTCGCGCCGTCAGGCATCTTCGTGCATGCGGACTCCGCTATCAAAACGCCGGCCGATCTCGCAGGCCAGCCGGTGTCGGTCGGCTATCAGTCCGGCAGTCACTACGCGACCATCCAGGCGCTCGAAAGCTATCTGGCAAAGGACCAGATCAGGCTGTCGTTCGACGAGGGCATGCTGTTCGCGCGCATGGAAGCGTTCTTCGAGGGCAAGTCGCGGGCTGCGACCCTGTTCGGCGGACCCTATTACTTCGCCGAGCAACTCGGCTATCGCAAGATCATCGACACGACTTTCATGATCGGCGCGATGGTGAACGGCGATCCTGATATGGACGACGTCAGGCGCTACTTCCAGGCGCTGCGGCGGGCGCAGCGCGACATCGATCTGAGGCCGGAGCTCTACACGCATTACTACAAGATGGAGTTCCCCGAGCGCTTCCACGCCAGCATGGACACGCGGCGCTGGGGACCGGGCGAGCGCATCGTGTTCGAACCCTACAGCCGCGAGGTGTTCTCGGAGTTGTTCGACTGGATCGCTCGCCACGAAATCTTCGAGCCAGGCAGCATGGGCACCGGCGACTACGAGACGTCGACGGTGTCGCTGGGAGTTTAAAGAGCGATGGCGTTAGCCATCGCACTTTAGCTTATTGTTGCGCATGATCTTATCGGAAAACCGCTACACACTTTTCCGGATCATGCGCCTAATAGGGCGGTGGTTGCTGCCGATTCATCACGAACCCGACCTCGCGCGGCGAGTCGAGCCGCGCGGTGTGCCGCGCCTTGGGAAGCGGCGGCGGCATGACGCTCATCTCGATTGCGGGGTTGGTGGTGCGCTGCCTGTTACCGGTCTTTGCGGTCCTTATGCGCTCGACGCGTTTGGCCTGCGCGATGTCGGCGAATGCCCTCTCGAACTTCCGCATGCGGTAGAGCACGATGCCGCGGTCGATATAGGCGGCGGTGAATTTCGGATCGAGCTGGATGGCGCGGTCGAAATCGGCAATGGCGCTGTCGAGGTCGCCGGAGCGATACGCGAAGATGCCGCGCTCGCGATAGGCCTTGGCGTCGGGAGGCGGCGCGATCTCCAGCGGCGGACCGAGCGGCGGCGCAGCCGCCGGTGCCGGCTCGCTCACGGTGACGGAAGCGGGCACAATGTCGGCACGGGGGACGTCCCCGCTCTCGGCCTTGTCGTTCGACGCGACGTCGATCTTGGCGATTTCAGCCTTGATCATTTCAGGTTTGGGCGGCGTCATCGGAATCGAGACCGTCACGACCTGCCTGGCCGGCGCATCGCCCGGAGCGGGCGCGGTCTCGAACGGCGCGCCGACGCTGGCGGTGGCGTCATTCACCACGGACGCGACCTGGCCGATCGGCGCGCTCAGCGCTTCCGACATCTGCTGGAACAGGAGATATCCGCCGACCGACGCCGCCGAGATGAAACCGAGCGCCACCACGAAGGAGGTGGCCGCAATCGCCTTATGCATGAAGGCGTGGCGGTCCCACTGCTTCTTCTCCTGCTCGGCAAGGTCGAGCAGATGATCGTAGGTGGCGCGCTGGTCCGGATCGGCGAGGATGCCGTTGGCGCGGACGATCTGCCTGAATTTGAAGCCCGCGTCGGGATCGCTAGGATGCAGGTCGGGATGGGTCCCCTTGACCGCGCGACGGAAGGCCACTCGCAGTTCCTCGGCGTCATCGCGCGGAAGGGCTCCGAGCAAATCGTACAGCGTATCCATCATCGCACTCGCGGCTACTCAACAAAACTATCTCCACCGAAATTCCCCGCCGCGAATTCGTTGTGGAGTACCGTGCGCTGATGCTGTGGACAGTCGCTGTGGACGGCGGCAAAAAGATGACTGAATTGTGCACGTTAACCATTTCGCCGCCTGATTGCCGGGCCGGCGGCTGAGGCGTTAACGATTGGCACCCTCGGTTTTGTGGCTTTCGGCGGCCTGAAGGCGGGTCCGGAACGCTCCGGAACGCTCCTCTCGGCGTCAGATAGCAGCTCTAAACAGGGCCTTAACAATTAAGGTTAACGCGCAGTTAAGTTCCGATAGGGTGCGCCCCGTCGAAGTCGGTCGAGGTCGAAGCAATGAATAAAGTGTCCAGGATTGTCGCGTTCGGCCTGATCGCACTCGGCTTGCTGTCTGGCAGCGTGCACGCCGAGCAGACGTTTTCCTTCGACGCCACGCCGGGCAAGCTGCCGAAGGTCGCGGTGCCCTCGCATTATGCGATCGAACTCGCACCCGACCTGCAGGCGCTGACCGCCGACGGCAGCGAGGTCATCGATATCGAGGTGCGCGAGACCACCTGGCGGTTGCAGCTCAATGCCGCCAACCTCGCAATCTCCGAGGCAAGCATCGACGACGGCGCGCAGCGCGCCGAGGTCGCGCTCGATCCACGCGCCGAGACCGCGACGCTGACCTTTCCGACGGCGCTGACGAAGGGGCCGCACAAGCTTCGCCTCGCCTTCACCGCGAAGATCAATCCGTTCGGCCGCGGCCTGTTCTTTGCCGATTACCCAACCGATGCCGGCAGCAAGCGGATGATCTCGACCCAACTCGAGCCCGCGGATGCGCGCCGGATTTTTCCCTGCTGGGACGAGCCGGCCTTCAAGGCGACGTTCGCATTGACCGTGAGCGTGCCGCAGAATTTTCTCGCGGTCAGCAACATGCCGATCGCAAAGGAAGAGCCGCTCGCCGACGGCAGGAAGCGCGTCGTCTTTCCGCCGACGCCTGTCATGTCGAGCTATTTGTTCGTGCTGTCGGCGGGCGAGCTGGAACGGATCACGGCGGACGCCGGTGGCGTCACCGTCGGTGTCGTCACGACCGCAGGGAAGGCCGAGAAGGGCCGCTTCGCGCTGGAGAACGCGACGAAACTGCTCGAGTGGTACAACGACTATTTCGGTAGCAAATATCCGCTGCCCAAGCTCGACCTGATCGCGGTGCCCGGCGGTTTCGGCGGTGCGATGGAAAACTGGGGCGGCATCACCTTCTTCGAGAGCCGGCTCTTGTTCGATCCCGCGACCACGCCCGACAGCGCACGCCGCCGCATCTTCAGCGTGCTGGCGCACGAGATGGCGCATCAATGGTTCGGCGATCTCGTCACCACGGCGTGGTGGGACAATCTCTGGCTCAACGAGGGCTTTGCCAGCTGGATGCAGGAAAAGGCGGCCGAGCATTTCTACCCGCAATGGAAGAGCTGGCTCAACGGCTACAATCAGAAGCAGCTTGCGCTGTCGCTCGATGCGCGGCGCACCTCGCATCCGATCCAGCAGCCCGTCGCCGATCACAGCGTGGCGATGACCGCGTTCGACCCGATCACCTACAACAAGGGCCAGGCGTTCATCCGGATGCTCGAGAACTATCTCGGCGAGGACGCATTCCGCGACGGCATCCGGCATTACATGGAAGCGCACGCCTACAGCAACGCCACCACGGCCGATCTCTGGCTGGCGCTGGAGCGCGCAGCCGGCAAGCCGGTGTCGTCGATCGCTGCGTCCTTCACCGAACAGGAAGGTGTGCCGCTGGTGCTCGCGGAGACCTCATGCGATGGCGATTCGCAGCGCCTGACCTTGAAGCAGGAGCGCTTCACCATCATCCCCTCGCAGGCCAACGCGACGCTGCCGCCATTGAAGTGGCAGGTGCCGGTGACGATCGGAAGGATCGGCGCGGCGGAACAGCAAAAGCTTCTGCTCGACGGCAACGCCGAACTCCCGGCAGGCAGATGCGGCGAGGCGGTCAAGGTCAATTTCGGCGACATCGGCTATTACCGGGTCGACTATGGCGGGAGGCTGCGCGCCGCGCTGACAAAGCAACTCGCGCAGATGACGCCGGAGGACCGCGTCAATTTCCTCGCCGACGACTGGGCGATGGTGCTGGCCGGCCGTGCCGAGCCGGCCTCTTATCTTGCGCTGGTCGACGCGCTCGCCGTCGACGATCGCCGCGCGGTCTGGGATCAGGTTGTCAATATTCTCGGCGCACTCGATCGCCTCGCGCGCGAACGACCCGAGCAACCGGAACTGGAAGCTTACGCGAAAGCGAAACTGCGCCCCGTCCTCGACCGGCTTGGCTGGGACGGCAGTGGCGCCGGCGACGACGACGATACGCTGCTGCGCTCGAGCCTGATCGGGACGCTGGGCGATCTTCGCGACGCCGATACGGTGGCCGAGGCGCGGCGGCGCTTTTCCGCCTTCCTGAAGGATCCGAAATCGCTGCCGCCGGCGCTGCTGGAGTCCGTCGCCCATGTCGTCGGCGTGTCCGCGCGCCGCGAGGACTACGACGCGCTGCTGACGCTGGCGCGCAAGAGCACGGAGACCAATGAGCGGCTGCGTTATTACTACGCCGCGGCGAGTGCGCGCGATGACGCGCTGGCGCAGGACACCCTGGCGCTGACGCTCACCAAAGAGCTGCCGAGCACGATCGTGAACGGGATCATCAACGAGGTCGCGCAATCGGGCTGGCATCGCGAGCTGGCATGGGATTTCGTGCAGAAGAACCTGGCCGCGCTGACCGTGCGGCAGGGACCGGACTTTCCGCACGAGTTCGTTCCGAACTTCATGGCCAATTTCTCCGACGAGGCGCATGCCGATGCGCTCCGGCAATTCGCGCCGGCGCAGGAGACTCTCGGAGGGCGCGTGATGACGTCGCGGGCGCTGGAAGCGATCGCGCTCTCCGCCGATCTGAAGGCGCGCGCGCTGCCGGCGATCGACGCCTGGATCAAGGCGCATCCGGTGAAGCAATGAGAAGAGCTTTAATGAGGTCTTAAAATCCGGCGCGCTTTTATGCTGAAGGGCGGCTTAAATTTTATGGTTAGCCAATCCTCACCGCTCAGTCTTTCTTAAGCTTTTCCGCCGATCTTGGTTAACGGATAGTTCCGTAACAAGTTCGGGTTGTGTCGTGAAAAAAGTCTCGGTGGTTGCTTTCGCTCTGCTCGTGAGTTCGGGCTTCGGCCACGCGGCCGACATGCCGATGGCGCCGCTGCCGGTCAAGCTGTGGACCTGGACCGGTCTTTACATGGGCGGTCATTTCGGCGGCGGCTGGGGCAACTCCGCCGTCGTCGATCCCGCGGGGGCCGCGATCTACGGCAACAATGTCAGCAGCGATGCCGTGCTCGGCGGCGTGCAGGCCGGCTACAACTGGCAGGTCCCCAACACCCTCTTCGTGCTCGGCGTCGAAACCGATGTCAGCTCGATCGGCGCCAATGGCAGCGGCACGTGCCTTGCGTCATCGGGCTACTTCATCTCGGCGAATTGCCGCACGCGCCCCGATCTCGGCGGCACGCTCACCGGCCGCGCCGGCTATGCCATCGGCCCGGGCGGTCACACGCTGATTTATGCCAAGGGCGGTCTCGCCTGGCTCGATGACCGCATCGATGTGACGGCGAACGGACTCTATCCGCCGCAACAGACGAGTTTCAACGGCGTGCGCTGGGGTTGGACCGTAGGCGGCGGTGTCGAGCGCGCATTGACGCCGGCCTGGTCGTTCAAGGTGGAATACGATTATGCCAGGTTCGGCGATCTCACGATCCCGACGCCGCAAAGCTTTCTGCAGGTGGTTCCGGGCTCGCCGTTCGGCTACCTGCCGACGCCGGGCGGCACCGCGGCGATCAATCAGACTCTGCAAACCGTCAAGGTCGGTCTGAATTACAAGATCGGCGAGGGCATGTATTCGCAATGGGCACCGTCGCCCGCGGACTATCATTTGCGCGGCGCCACCGACGTCGCGGTCGTGCCGGCGGCGCAATTCGAGTTCGGCGGCCGCGTCTGGTATTCGTCCGGCCGCTTCCAGAAGGATCTCGGCGGCCTGACCGATCAGAGCCTTTCGAATCTTCTGGTCTCGCGCCTCACCTATAATTCGACGGCTGCGTCAGGCGAATTATTCGGCCGTATCGACACCCCGATCAATGTTTTCCTGAAAGGCTTCATCGGCGGCGGCAAACTCACCTCGGGCACCATGAACGACGAGGATTGGAACATCTTCGGCTCCAGCGTACCGTATTCGAACACGTCGTCGAACGTGAAGGGCGATCTCGCCTATGGCACTTTCGACGCCGGCTATTCGGTATTCAAGGGGCCGAACGCCAATGTCGGCGGCTTCATCGGCTTCAATTATTATCGCGAGAACAAGCAGGCCTATGGCTGCGCGCAGATCGCCAATCCATTCTCCGACTGCATCCCGAGCGTTCCCAATTCCATCCTTGGCATTGTCGAGGACGATAAATGGTACTCGCTCCGCCTCGGCATGAACGGCGTGTTCACGGTCTGGGATCGGCTGAAACTCACGGCCGACGCCGCCTGGCTGCCGTTCGTCTCGTTCAATGGAATCGACAACCACCTGCTGCGCACCGACGTGAGCAACACGGTCTCGACCGAGACCGGCGGCGGGCAGGGCTTCCAGCTCGAGGCGATCCTGTCCTATGCCTTTGCCAACGGCCTCAACCTCGGCGCCGGCGGCCGTTACTGGGCGATGTGGGCGCCGGGCGCCTACACCAATATCTTCGGCACGCCGTGCCCATGCCAGACGCTGCCGGTGCGCACCGAGCGCTACGGTGTCTTCGCGCAGGCGTCCTACAAATTCGACGTGCTGCAATAGTGTTGCCTGCTTTGGCCGTGCGCCGGTGAATGTGACGTTGCGCACAGTCCGCCAGCGTTCCCCGTCCTATTCCTGACCCACACGGACACTCCGTATGGGATCATCTCAGGAAAGGATATCGTCATGAAGAAGCTGCTCTTGACCATTGCGACCGTCTCCGCGCTGGCTGCGGTTGCCTCTGCTCCCGCCGAAGCGCGCAGCATGCGCGCGCCGCATCACGGCGTCGGCATCGGCGCTGGCGGCCGTGGCGCCGCGATTGCCGCCGCTGCGACGGCCGCTGCCATCGCGGCCGAGGCCTATGGCTACGCGCCCTACGGCTACTACTATGGCGGCCCCGTCGGGTACGGCCCGGGCTATTACGCCTACTGATCGAAGTTCGAGCGATGGCTCGCGGACCCCGTGAGCCATCCTCGTCTTGTAAGGCTTGCGTCGCGCGCGCCGCCCGCTATATCAGCGGCCGTCATGCCCGACTTCCACGGCGTCTTCCCCTATCTCGTCTCCCCCATCGATGCGGCCGGCCACATCCGCGAGGATGTGCTCGCTAGGCTTTGCGATGATTTGATCAAATCCGGCGTGCACGGCCTGACGCCGCTCGGCTCGACCGGCGAGTTCGCTTATCTCGACGCGGACCAGCGCACCGCCGTGGTGCGAACCACCATCGAGGCCGCTAAGGGCCGTGTGCCCGTGATCGCCGGTGTGGTCTCGACCTCGACCGCAGATGCAGTGGCGCAGGCGCGGGCCTATCAGATGCTGGGCGCCGACGGTATTCTCGCCATCCTCGAGGCCTATTTCCCGCTGGCCGATGCGCAGGTCGAATCCTATTTCCGCAGCATTGCGGATACGGTCGACATTCCCGTGGTGATGTACACCAACCCGCAGTTCCAGCGTTCGGACCTGACGCTCGACGTGATCGCGCGCCTCGCGAGCCATCCGCGCATCGGCTACATCAAGGATGCCTCGACCAACACCGGGCGGCTGCTCTCGATCATCAATCGCTGCGGCGACGCCATCAGGGTGTTCTCGGCCTCGGCCCATATTCCCGCCGCGGTGATGCTGATCGGCGGCGTGGGGTGGATGGCGGGTCCCGCCTGCATCATCCCGAAGCAGAGCGTTGCGCTCTACGATCTCTGCAAAGCGCAGCGCTGGGACGAGGCGATGGTGCTGCAGCGAAAGCTCTGGCGCATCAACGAAGCGTTCGCGCGCTTCAACCTCGCCGCCTGCATCAAGGCGGGGCTTGCGATCCAGGGCTATGACGTCGGCGATCCCGTGCCGCCGCAGGCTGCGCTGACGGCCGATCAGCGCAAGGCGGTCGAAGCTGCGCTCAGGGACGTCGCCTGACACCAATTCATTCAAAGAAAATCGAAGGACAAACTGATGAATATTCTTCCCGGCAATCTGCGTTTCGGTGCGGGCAAGCCCGTCAAACGTCTGGAAGACCAGCGGCTGCTCACCGGCAAGGGACAGTTCATCGACGACAAGCCTGACGACGGCGCGTTGTGGCTGCACGTGCTGCGCTCGCCGCATGCGCACGCGAAGATCAAGTCGATCGACACCAAAGCCGCTGCAGAAATGGAGGGCGTCGCCGCCGTCTACACCGGCGAAGACCTGATCAAGGACGACGTCGGCACCATTCCGACGCTAGCGGTCTTCCGGCGGCCGGACGGAAAGCCGATGACGGTGCCGCCGCGGCGGCTGCTCGCCCATGAGATCGTGCGTTTCGCCGGCGAGCCGGTCGCGGCCGTGGTGGCGTCCTCGCGCGCGCAGGCGCAAAGCGCGGCCGAAGCGATCGAGATCGACTATGAGGTCTTGCCCGCGGTCGTCGATCCGCTGGAGGCAATCAAGCCCGGCGCGCCCGCGGTCTGGCCGGACGCGCCGGACAACATCGTCGCCGCCATGAGCTATGGCGACGCCGCCAAGGTCGAAAAGGCCTTTGCGAAAGCTGCGCACAAGGTGTCGCTCGACCTGGTCAGCCAGCGGCTGGTGCCATCGGCCATGGAGCCGCGCTCGACCATTGCCGAGGTCGACAAGAAGACCGGGCGCTTGCTGCTCCATGTGCAATCGCAGACGCCGGGCTCGACCCGCGACATTCTTGCCGACTCCGTGCTGAAGCGGCCCAAGGAAAGCATCAGGGTGCTGGTCGGCGATATCGGCGGCGGCTTTGGCCACAAGACCAGCCTCTATCCCGAAGACGGCATCGTCGCCTATGCCGCGACCAAGCTCGGCGAGAAGATCCGCTGGCGCGGCGATCGAACCGACGATTTCGTAGGCGGCACCCACGGCCGCGATCTCACCTCGACCGGCGAGTTCGCGCTCGACGAGAAGGGCCGCGTGCTGGCCTATCGCGTGCGTTCGGTCGGCGGCACCGGCGCCTATTCGTCCGGCGCCGGCAACGTCATTCCGCTGGTGCTCGGGCCCTTCGTGCAGAGCGGCGTCTACGACCTGCCGCTGGTGCATTACGAAGTGAAGTCGGTCATGACCAACACCGCGCCGGTCGGCGCCTATCGCGGCGCGGGCCGGCCCGAAGGCGTGTTCATCGTCGAGCGATTGATGGATGCCGCCGCGCGCCAGACCGGCATCGATCCGCGCGCCATCCGCAAGGTGAACTACGTCAAGCCGGCACAGCTGCCCTACACCAACGCAGTCGGACAGGTCTACGACTCCGGCGCGTTCGCGCACATGCTCGATCGCGCAGTCAAGCTGTCCGACTGGGACGGATTCAATGCGCGCAAGCGTGCGGCAAAGAAGAGAGGCCTGCTCTACGGCCGCGGGCTCACCAGCTATATCGAATGGACCGGCGGCCGCGTGCACACCGAGAAGGTCTCGCTGCATGCGACCGCCGAGGGCCGCGTCGTGCTGCATTCCGCCACCATGGCGATGGGGCAGGGGCTGCAAACCACCTACACCCAGATGGTGTCCGACAGCCTCGGCATTGCCATGGACAAGATCGACGTCGTGCAGGGCGACACCGACCTCGTCGTCGGTTTCGGCAGCGTCGGCTCGCGCTCGCTGTTCGTCGGCGGCACGGCGGTCGCGGTGTCCAGCAACGATTTGATCAACAAAGCACGGGAAAAGGCGTCCAACCTGCTGGAGGCCTCGGTCGAGGACATCGAATATCGAGATGGGGTGCTGACCGTGGTCGGCACCGACAAGCGCATCAGCCTGTTCGAGATCGCGCAAAAGCAGGATGGCGCCAAGCTGTCGGTCGACAGCGAGGGCGAGGTCGACGGGCCGAGCTGGCCGAACGGCACGCATATCTGCGAGGTCGAGATCGATCCCGAGACCGGCGTCACGCGCGTGGTGCGCTACACCACGGTCGACGACGTCGGCCGCGCCGTCAATCCGATGCTGGTGACGGGGCAGGTGCATGGCGGCGTCGCGCAGGGCATCGGGCAGGCGCTCTATGAAGGCGTGGCCTATGACGCCGAAGGCCAGCTCCTGACCGCGAGCTATCAGGATTACTGCGTGCCGCGTGCCGACGACGTTCCGCCGATCGCGGTGACCCTGGACGAGTTGGCGCCGTGCCGCACCAATCCGCTCGGCGCCAAGGGCTGCGGCGAGTTGGGTGCGATCGGCGGGCCGCCCTGCATCGCCAACGGCGTAGTGGATGCGCTGGCCGAGTTCGGCATTACCCAACTGCCGACGCCGCTGACGCCACAGAAGGTCTGGAAGGCGATCCGGGACGCGAAGGTGCGGGCGTAGGGCTGCGTTGAACCAGTCGCGCGCGCCCCGCGACATAAACGTACCTTAAATAGCCGCCGCGGGCGGCTTTCGCTGCTTTCCTGACAGGTTCGATCTGTTACGTTGCCGACGGCAAGTTACCGGAGATTTTCGATGCGCAAATTTTTCACCGTGTTGGCGACGCTGGCGACGCTGAGCCTGACCAATTGCGGCTACAACGCGATCCAGACCAATGACGAGCAGGTCAAGGCCAACTGGTCGGAGGTGGTCAACCAGTATCAGCGCCGCGCCGACCTGGTCCCGAACCTCGTCAATTCCGTCAAGGGTTTTGCGCAGCAGGAAAAGGACGTGCTGCTTGGTGTCACCAATGCACGTGCCAAGGTCGGCAGCATCCAGGTCACGCCCGAGGTCCTGAATGATCCCGCCGCGTTCCAGAAATTCCAGCAGGCCCAGGGCGAGCTCTCCAGCGCGCTCTCAAGGCTGCTGGTCGTCACCGAGAATTATCCGCAGCTGAAGTCGGACGCGCTGTTCCACGACCTGATGTCGCAGCTCGAGGGTACCGAGAACCGCATCACGGTGGCGCGCAACCGCTACATCAAGTCGGTGCAGGACTACAATGTCGGCATTCGCACCTTCCCGAACAATGTGACGGCGATGGTGTTCGGCTACAAGGAGAAGCCGAACTTCACGGTCGACAACGAGAAGGAAATCTCGACCGCGCCGAAGGTCGATTTCGGCACCAAGTAATCCGGAGGCCGTTCCCTTGCATGTGATGTCGGCAGCCAGGACGTTGGTCCTCACGCTCCTGTTGTGCTGGACACAGGCGGCGTTCGCCGATGTCGCGGTGCCGCCGCTCACCGGCCGCGTGGTCGACACCACGAACACGCTCTCGAGCAGCGATATCGCCGCGCAATCGTCGCGGCTGCAGGATTTGCAGCGGCGCAAGGGCAGCCAGGTCGCGGTGCTGATCGTGCCGACCACCGCGCCCGAGACCATCGAGCAATTCTCGATCCGCGCCGCCGAGACCTGGAAGATCGGGCGCAAGAAGATCGACGACGGCGCGCTGCTGGTCATCGCCAAGGACGATCACAGGCTGAGGATCGAGGTCGGCTATGGCCTGGAAGGCGCACTGACCGACGTCACCGCGCGGCGCATCATCGACGAGACCATCGTGCCGCGCTTCAAGAGTGGTGATTTCTCCGGCGGCATTGCCGCCGGCATTACACGCATGATCGGCGTGATCGACGGCGAGCCGTTGCCTGCGCCTGTGCCCGAAGCCTCGCATGGGTCGAACGACAACGACCTTCTCCTCACCTTTCTCAACCCACTCAATCCGTTCACGCTGTTCTTCGTGTTCGCGGTCGGCGCGATTACCCGGAGCCTGCTCGGACGCCTGCTCGGCTCGGTGATCACCGGCGGCGTGATGGGCTGGTTCACCTGGTATTCCATCGGATCGCTCGGCGTTGCCGGATTGGCGGGATCGATTGTTTCCGTTCTTACGTTCTTTGCCGAAGGCCTCATCGCGGCGAACCAGAATTATCAGCGTACCCACCGCGGCAGCGGCGGCTGGTCGGGCGGCTCCAGTTCGGGCTGGAGCGGCGGCGGCTGGAGCAGCGGCAGCTCGAGTTCAGGCTCGAGCGACAGCGGTTTCAGCGGCGGGGGCGGCAGCTTCGGCGGCGGCGGCGCCTCGGGGAGCTGGTAGTCTCATGGCCATCGGGCGCATCGCACGGCATCTGATCGAGCATCATTGGCGCGCGCGGCGCATTTTCACTGCTGCCGTGCTTGATGATATCGAGCGGGCGATCAAGGCCGGCGAGACCACCCATTGCGGACAGGTGCGTTTCGTCGTCGAAGGCGCGCTCGATGGCCGGCCGCTGTTCAAAAGCCAGCCGGCGCGCGAACGCGCGCTCGACATCTTCTCGCATTTGCGGATCTGGGATACCGCGCACAACAACGGTGTGCTGATCTATCTGTTGCTCGCCGACCGCAAGGTCGAGATCGTCGCCGATCGCGGCATCGATGCGAAGGTCGGACCGGCCGCTTGGGAAGCGATCTGCCGCGATATGGAGGCCGATTTCCGAACCGGGCAATTCAAGACCGGCGTCCTCAAGGGGATCGCGGCGGTCTCGCGCGAGCTCGCGAAACATTTCCCGCCGGATGCGCATCCGCGCAACGAGCTGCCGGACAAGCCGATCGTGATCTGAGCGAGCGTCAGGCTGACTTGCGATTGACGAGCTCGAGCAGCGCGCGCCGCGCCACGCTGTTCAGCTCGGTGAGCGAGGTGTGTCCCTCGCGTGCGCTTTCGATCAAGCGCTCGGCGATGAACTTCCGGCTCTCGTGATCGCCGCCATGCGCCATCTCCCGGCAGATCTCGTCCAGCACGACGTCCATGTTGGCCCTGGTGCGGTCGTCGAACTCGTCCATTCCTGCGTTTCCCCTGCTACAGCGGCCTTGGTGCTATCGCGCCTTGGCGCACGATCCGGACCGAAGGGCCGCGCTAGCGCAAAGTGTGGTGCGGTTTTCCGAAAAGATCATGCGCAAACGAGCGACCGATGCGTGCGACTTTGGACGAAGTTAGCAGAGCGCTCCCTGCGCCTTCTGTTCACAAGTGCACACAGACGCAGGAAATGCGTGAGCGAGGTTAAGCCTGGATGTCGTCGGATTTGAGCTCGCGCGGCGGGGATTTCCATCCCAGCCGATATTCAACGCGTTATGGTCGCGTCCGTGGCCGCGAAAGGCGTCACGGCGGCGGCGCTGGCATGCCCGCGCGGTGCGCGAAAGCAAACCATCTCGGTTCGATGACATCGGTTGCACTTGAAAACCACGCGACCCCACGTCACCGCTCTCTCCGTGGTCGCCACGGCCATCGGCCAGGCGTTACATCCCGGGCATGCCGGCAGCACTTGTTCGTCGGAAAAAATGCGGGAGGCTGATCTCGCCAAATGTCGCGGTCCTCGATCACTTCGCGGCGAAGCTCGCGGTCTGCACGCCTGATCCACCCAGACATTTTCGAGCGGTTTGAATGTCGGAATCGGTCGCACCGCGGCTGCGCGCGTAGCTTTCCGCTGCCGCTTCGGAGTACCTGGCGACGTAAAAACGGACAACGGTACATGAGAAGTGGTGCCCAGCCCCTTGCTTTTCGGCTGCGGTCGCTTGCTGTCCCAGTATCAATAACAATGCAAAGGCTGCCGCGGCGCGGAATGGCATGGCGTGTCCTCGTACCCATTGATTGAAGTCCAACGCCGCCTGGCGCGGAATGGTTCCGTGGAGGGAACGGGAATCGCCGGCCGCACCGGGAGTTTGCCGGCCAAAACGTCCGTCCTCATAGGTCTCAAAACCCAAATGGGGCCACCGAAACCGATATCTTGCCGTCCGATGCTTGTTGCACGGTGAAGTTCACCTCTTTCGAGGCTTTCGTGTCGCCTACGGTGGCGGATATCGCACCGCTGCATTGCAGCGTTCGCTTGTCCTTACTTGTCGAGGTCGTGACGATTGTTTCGCCGAGACGATAGAGCGGCCTTGTACGTTCCGAACTCGCCGATGCTTCAGCTTCCGGCCTGGCGCTGCCTGAACCGTCCCTGCCCACGTTCGAATTTTGGGCGGCATAGTTGCCCAACGGATTATTGTGGTTGTCCGAAATGATCTGGAGCACCGCGTTCCGGGTTTCGAAGGAATCGCATTCCGGCTTCGCGCTGCAGCCGGCCAGAGAAGCCAGCAAAGGGAAATTGCAGATGATCAGCGATCGGCGCCGGAAATGCGACATCCTGCATTGCTTCCGCATCATTGAACCCGTCGGGCAACCGGCGGGCACACAGATTGTTCCGGCAGTCGATCCGATGGCGGCCTTTCGCTCTCGTGCATCTGATCCACGCCTGCGCCATCGCCGCGCGGGCCGCGCTCATGGGGCTGATTGGCAGCGCAGACAGCGGACGACGTGCCGAGAGCATTGCGGCGCTCCAGAACAAACAAGCCACCGTTCAAAACAGATAAAAGCTCCCGATCAGCAGTCCCGCTGCAAAGGACCAAAGCCCCAAGGTGCAGACTGAAACGAGGCGGACGAGGTTACGAACCTGCAGCTCGTATTCGTCCACGTCTGCTGTCTTGTGATTTGTCATTCGCGCTGCCCTGCCAGCATGCGTTGGTCGGATGAACGCCGAGATCATGGTGAAGTCGGGGCGTTTGCGCCCCGCAGCGATGCCGATGCTGTGATCGGACCAACAGACATGTGGCATCAGTCTTCATATTCTCATGCCGGTTGACGCGTGGGGGTGCGGTTCGCTCAGGAACGCCCCTTCATTAACCTGAATGCTTCCGCGACCTCAAAGGGCGTCATTCGTTTCGACTTCGGCGGCAGATGATCGTTGAGGAGCCGCGCTTGCCGTGCCGCGATCTGGTCGCGCTGGTGGCCGTCTTTCTCGGCGTGATACGAGCGCATGTCCGCGACAAAGACCTGCGCCGCGTCGGGTGGAATATTAAAATTCCACCTCACCATCCTCAAGACGCCGTTCTCTCTTTTAGGTTGCATAACCACACGCCATTAAATGGCTTCGCAGGCCCGCGGGGATCAATTGCATCGCTTTCAAACGGTGGGGTTGTCGCGCTCACAGGTTATCTTCGAATAGGCCTTCGTAACGACTATATTCCCTAGAGACTATATACCTTATCGTGCTCGATCCTGCAAATGCAGGATTGGCCAAAAATCGTCGGGAGAAACGTCAGGAAGTTTCGGCTGCAAAGGGGTATGACGCAGGAACAGTTAGGCTTTGAGGCAGAAATTGACCTGACCTATGTCGGAGGAATTGAACGTGGCCAACGCAATCCGAGTCTTTTGGTGATGGCTCGAATTGCTGATGCCCTGTCGATGCCACTCGTGAAATTATTGAGCGAATAAGACAGCCGTCAATTTTCGGTCGCTAGAAAACGGATTCACTATGGAGGTCGCCGCGACTTCCCTGACGTGGCGGCGCCGCGCCCATTCCCGGGCCAGAAGAATCCCCGCCTAACGGTAGTACGCCGACAATCACGCGCCGCGTTTGAAATGAAAGAGGCCGCCAACTGAGGCGGTCCATTAAGAAGCCCTCATCGCAGCGGGCGGCTAGCGATGAGGGCTTTCTAAGCCATCCGCCGTTGTGCGGCCGGTGGCACTACTTATTTTGTGTCGGTCTCAAAAGGTGCGCCCAGCTAAACCAGGATCAAGCGAATGGGTTCCTGTTGGTTGCCGCTTTTTCCCAAGGCGCCCCGACCTACTGCAATGGTTTCAATTCGCCAGTGAGCAGTTTCGCCACCTCTGGCGATTTCAACGGGTCGTCGCCCTCGCAGTCGAGGCACACTAGTTTTCTGGTCCCGGTCTTCGCCAGCGCAAGACGCATCGGCTTCTGACATTTCGGACAGGCGGATGTGAAATGGATTTTGGTCACGGCTCGTCCCTCGGTGATGGGCGGGAGCGCAACACTCTCAGTCACCGATAGAGGCCAAGGTCAGAGCGGTGATCGGGATAATGTGGCATGGCGGGGCGGGGGCGGAAAGTCCACTAGTGGACACAACTCAAAATAGGCCACTGCGATTTTCAGAGGCGACTACAGGGGAAGGGGAAATAAGGGCCACAGCAGAGCCATCGCTACGTACTCGACCGCAATAATTGCCAATTTAGCAGCAGTGTGGTGGCGCTGAAATGCGCCGTTGTTGTAAGCGCTCCACAGCAGCACAAAGCCCCAGATGACGACTCCGGTCAGATAGACCCCAAGGGCGATCCGCTTCCATCGCTTCATCGTCCGGTTGTGAATGAGGACACTGCCGAAATCAACTCAGGGGTCAAATATGGTCAGCGCCGCCCAATCCGGTCCGAACGAGCCGGCGGGTCTCTTGGGAGGCCGTCGAATTTCGGCGATGGTGGAGGCAGCTTGCGGAGGAGGACGGCATTCTAAGAACATCCGCAACTCGGACCGCCGCAAGAATGCTGCACGGCAATCAGGCGCGAAATCGAATTAGGCCACTCCCCAATTCAACTTAGGACGGCCTCCAGCCATCCATCATGCGCAGATGTTTTTCAGCAGCAGAGCCACAATCGCTGCAAAGAAGAGAACCGCGCCAAGCAGCACCTTGAGGAAAGTTCTCAGCATCGCTGGCGATCCTGTTCCAAGAATTAGGACACTAACAATTCTAAATAGGACACTGGGGGTACGGACAGTACCGGTCCCCCGGTGCGGCCGAAATAGGCCGCTCGCAGATTTGAATTAGGCCACTCGTTTAGGCTTGCTTGGAATCGCCTCTGCGGTTTCCGAGACGGGATCGGGGCCGGACTGTGTCATACCGTCGGGGCGAACGAATAGCTCGGTGTAAGGATCGACCGCCAGTCGGTCGAATAGGGCTTGCAGTTCGGGCCGAAGGCCGTCACCGCAAAGGGCGGCGATAGAGTGAAACTTGCGCATGTCGTGCTCCTATGTCTTTGGAGCACGGTAGGCGTTTGGGCGGGTCGAACCACCCGATTACCGAATGGGCGCGCTGGCAACACGAGGGCTGTTGCGCTGCGACAAGATGGCAAAACGAGACGGCCAAAAACACGCCGCCTGTTTTGCCCGACGAGTTAAGTTCGCCGCGCAAAAATATATCTCTTTCCGAAAGAAAGAAATTATGATTTAACGAAGTCATCCCGCCCGCATGAGGGGCGTTTCGCGATCGTCACGATTCGTGGTGCGGGCTGCGATGGACGCTTTCGGCGCGCAGACGATGCGCGCAGGTGCGTACGGTCAAGCCGTGTGGTCCTGATTCCCCGACGCTGGGATCAAGCGAATGGAGATGATCCATTCGCGATGGGGGCTATCAAGCCCGGTACCCCAGGGAGAGCGCGGAGTAAGCCGTAAAGCCATTGCGCAGGGAGTGCCGTGCGATTTCGGCCCTGCCTGACGACTTGTGGGCACTTTCCTTTTCAGCCCACAAGGCCTGCGGGTGCGGCCAGCGCCCGGCATTCCCTGCGCCCTCTTCTTTCGAGGGAGCGACAGTTAGATGCAAAGCTCGGACGCAAAGTCGCGCCGCGGGAATGCGGACGCTTGTCACCGCGGGGAACGAAGGATGACGATGCTACGCCTTCACGCTCGGGCGCTGTCCGACGCGCGCAAGCCACGCGACGATATTGCTATTGGCCGGATCGAGCGGCTGGCCGACCTGATTGCCGAATTCGAGCCAGCAATAGAGCAGGATGTCGGCGAGCGTGAAACGCTCGCCGCAAATGTACTCGCGTTTGTCGTCCATCTGACCGTTCAGCCATTGCAGCCGATTGGCCGCAACCTTCTTCAGTCCTGGCGAGGCTTCAGGAACGACGACAATCCGCTTCTCGAAGAATTTCTGCCCCTCGCCATAACGGTATCCGGCGGCGAGCGGTTCGGCGATGTTGAGGTCGATCCGGCGCGTCCACATCCGGCATTCGGCGCGCTGCTCCGCGGTCGCTCCGATCATCGGCGGGGACGGATGCGTCTCCTCCAGATATTCGCAGATCGCGGTGACCTCGGAGAGATAGTCGCCGTTGTCGAGTTCGAGGGTGGGCATCTGGCCGTGCGGATTGCGTTTCAGATGCGCGGCCTGCCGGTTCTCGCCGCCGCGCAGATCGACGGTCTGCCGGGGCATTTCGATGCCCTTTTCCGCCATGAACATGCGGACGATGCGCGGATTAGGCCCGATCGAGTCGTAAAGCTTCATGATGTGTTCTCCCCCGCGTTGTTGCAGCGTTTTCAACAGGGGGAGGATGCTTGTCAAACAGTCCGGGCGCCCCGGGCGACCATTCACCGGGCCTCGGCCCCCAAAAGCCGCCCGGAAAAATTCCTAAAATTTCGGTAAGTCCGCCGCCGGACGGCCGCCGGTAAGGAATTGGCAAGGAATGAAAGTTACCAAATGGTCAATCAATTCTGGAGAATTGCCCGTGAGCGAACAGTCTCAAACCCAGGATACGCCGAAGGCCGAGGCGAGCGCTGCGGCGCCGGACGCCGGCAAGATCGAATCCCCCGCGATTGCGCCCGACCACGAGGCGCCGATGGCCGATGCACCCAAGGTGGATGCGCCGAAGATCGAGGCGACCAAGCCTGAAGCTCCCAAGATCGAGGCGGGCAAGGCTGGCGCGCCCGGAACTGCGGGCAAGATGCTGGTCATGGCGCCCGGCGATCGGTCCTGGCGCGGCGAGGCCGGCGCGAAGGCTGATGCGGAACAGGCACCTGCCAAGCGCCGCTTTGGCGCGATGGCCGCGGTGGTGGCGCTGGCGATGATCGCGGGCGCGGCCGGTGGTGCGTTCGCGACCATAGGCACGATACATACGGTGGACGCGGTAGCAACGGCGCCCGCGCCGGCAAGCGGCGCGCTGGAAGCGGCGATTGCGCGGATCGATGCCGACGTGCAGCAGCTGAAGTCCGGCCTCGATCACACCTCGAAGGCGGCGCTGACCCAGTTCAACAAGACCAGCGATCGCCTCGAAAAAATCGAGAAGGCGCAGGCCGAACCGACCGCGAAGCTCGCAAAGCTCTCCGAGGCGGTCGAGAAACTGCGTGCTGCGCCTGCTCCCGCGCCGGTCGTCGCTGCCGCGGCGCCCGCCGCTGTTGCGCCGGTCGCGCCCAAGGAAATCACCGGCTCGGTGACGCCGTCAGCTGTTGCGGCCGCCGCACCCGCCGCATCTGCGGCTCCCGCCGCTGCGCCCGCAACCCCGCCGAAACCCGAGGTCGGACGCCTGCCGACCGTCGATGGCTGGTACCTGGCCGATGTCGGCTATGGCGGTGCGCTGATCCGCAATCGCCGCGGAACCTTCGAGGTCTATGCCGGCGATCATATTCCGGGCCTCGGCCGCATCGATGCCGTCCGCAAGCAGGATGGCCGTTGGGTGGTCGTCACTGAAAAGGGCCTGATCGTCGCGCGCTGACAGGTGACGCGCTTTTGGCTTGAACAGCCATGATCTGGTGGTGTTAGTCAGAGGCATGCGCTCTGGCTCGCCCCTGCTCGCCATCGTTATTCTGCTGATCGGAGCATGGTCCGCGCGGGCCGCCTCCGACACGCCGCTGGAGCGCGGCACCGCCATCATCGATCCCGGCGCCTTGCGCGAACTCGATGGCGGCCGCTTCGGGCTGACGCGGATGATGTCGCCGGCGCGCGGGGCTGAAACTCCCCTGACCAACGCGCAATTGTTCGCGCTGCCGTCGATGGCGCCCGTGCGAACAGCACTGGATGCGGATATCGAGCGTTATGTCGAACGGCACAAGGCCGCGTTGCCCGATGAAAGCATCGGTGTCGGCGCGGGCTTCGCGTTCCAGCTGTTCGATCGCGCGCAGCTTTATTCGGCCGATACCCGCTTCGTGCTGTCCGGCATCGTCAACCGCATGGATCGCGCCTACGTCGCGCCGGCAAACTGCGGCGAGATCCGCCTGATCTATCGGCTGACCCAGACCAATGCTGCTGCGATCGGCGAAGCCGCGGTGTCGCCGCGCCTGCCGATGACGTTGAACGTGGTGCTCAAGGCAACGGACGATGCCACGGCAATCACCTGCGCCGAGATCGCACGGCGCTGGCTTGCCGCCGGAAGCATGACAACGACGGGCGCGGAGCTCGCGGGGAAACTGACGGCGCCGGGTGGCGCACTGGATCTGGTGCGGCCCGAGACTATCGACCGCATCGAGACCAATCTGCAAATCGCGCATGCGCCGAAATCCACGCTGCGCGATTTCCGCACCGATTATTTGATGAAGGTGTTCAAATACGATGCAGCTTCCGGCAGCTTCGTCGAAGCGTCGCTGGAAGACCAGATCGATCGCGAGCTTCTGCTGAAGGACGACAAGCTCGCGCGCGAGTTCAGGGCTTGGCTGCTCACGCCGGAACATTTCGCCGAGCTTGACCGTGGCACGGTGCTGATCCCCGACAAGTTCCTCACAAAGAGCGCCGTCGCGCCGACGCCCACAGGCTTCGTTCCGTCGGACCTGATGCCGGCCTACGGCCTCGTTGCCGGCGAGGGCGCCAAGCCTGTGTTCACCGAAGACGACGTCGTGGGCGCGCTGAAGAACGCGGCGGAGCGCGGCTTCGTCCCGCAGAACATCCGTTCGGTCGCGGGCTTTGCGCGCCGGCTCAACGATGTCAGTTGCGCGGGCTGCCACCAGACCCGCGGCATCGGCGGCTTCCATTTCCCCGGCGTCGACTGGATGGCGGCAAAGCCGTCGAATTCGACCGTGGTGCCGGCCTCGCCGCATTTCTTCGGCGATCAGGTGCGCCGCCGCGACATCCTCGCCGCGTTCCGCGACGGCAAGGCGCCGGATTTCTCGAAAGGCGCAGCCAGCCGGCCGCAGCTGCGCGGCAGCGCCGAGCTTGCCGGCACGGAGTATGAAGATGGCTGGGGCGCGCATTGCTATGTGCAGCACGCACGTGCGAGCGAGAACGACAGGAGTTTCCGCTCCTGGACCTGCGCCGAAGGGCTCGCCTGCGAAGCCGCTACGCCCACGACGCGCATGGGCATGTGTTTTGTGAAGACGCGGTAGTTGTTCTCCTTCTCTGAAAGGAGGAGGCGCGTGCCTAGATTGACAGTAGGCTTACTAATCGTGTTTCATCATTGTTAGTTGAGAGAATCTCGAGACGGAAACATGGACGAGGTCATCATCATCGGCGCCGGGGTTGGCGGCCTGACGCTCGGACTGAGCCTGCACAAGGCCGGTATTCCCTGCCGCATCTACGAATCCGTTCCCGAGGTGCGCGCAATCGGCGTCGGCATCAACCTGTTGCCGCATGCGACAAAGGAACTGGCGTCGCTCGGTCTTGAAGCGGCGCTGGCCAGGGTCGCGATCGCAACAAAGGACGCGACCTTCTTCAACCGCTTCGGTCAGTTGATCTATCAGGAACCGCTCGGCCGTGCCGCCGGCTACGACCATCCGCAATTCTCGGTTCATCGCGGTGACCTGCAGATGGTGCTGCTCGATGCATTCCGCGAACGTGCCGGCTCCGATCGGGTCGTTCTCAACCGTCATTGCCTCGGCGTCGCGCAGGACGACGCCGGTGTCACCGTAACCTTTTCCGACGGCCCGGGCGGCAAGGAGCACTTCACCGTGCCCGGCCGTGTCGCGATCGCCTGCGACGGCATCAATTCGGCGGCGCGCAAGCAATTCTTTCCCGACGAGGGCGAGCCGCGTTATTCCGGCGTCAACATGTGGCGCGGCGTGACGCGGTGGAAGCCGATGCTCTCTGGCGCCAGCATGGTGCGCGCGGGCTGGCTGTCTCATGGCAAGATGGTGATCTATCCGATCCGCGAGGCCGGTGCCGACGGCCTGCAGCTGATCAACTGGGTCGCCGAGATCGAGACGCCGAACTATCGCAAGCGCGACTGGAACAGGGCTGGCTCGCTCGACGATTTCATCGGCCCGTTCTCGAACTGGCATTTCGACTGGCTCGACGTGCCCGCCTTCATCCGCGCCGCCGATCATGTGCTGGAATTTCCGATGGTCGACCAGGATCCGCTGCCGCGCTGGAGCTTTGGCCGGATAACCCTGCTCGGCGACGCCGCTCATCCGATGGTGCCGCGCGGCTCGAACGGCGCGGGACAGGCGATCCTCGATGCAAAGGCGCTGACATCAGCGCTGTCCGACATTGCCGATCCCGTCGCAGCGCTCGCGGCATACGAAAAGCAGCGGCTCGAGGCGACCACCCGCATCGTGCTGACCAACCGCACCAATCCGCCGGATGCAATCCTGCGCGAGGTGTTCCAGCGCACCCACGACCAGCCGTTCAAGACCATCGACGACGTCATCAGCCGCGAGGAACTGGTCGCTCTCTCCGACGGCTACAAGCGCATCGCGGGTTATTCTAAGGACGCCTTGCGCCACTGATTGCGCGCGCTAGGCTGACCGGCAAATCCAAAGCGGCCGAAGAGTCGCGAGATAGCAAACAGGGGAGGGAGCCATGGCGAAATCCGGCGAGGCGGGCAGCGGGCCCGTGATCGATATTGCCGATTTCATCGATCGCCAGCCGATCGGCGGATTCCAGATCAAATTGCTCCTGATGTGCGCGGCGGTGCTGTTTCTCGACGGCTTCGATACCCAGGCGATCGGCTTCGTCGCGCCCGCGCTCGCCAAGGAGTTGGGCCTGACCACGCGCGCCGCGCTCGGCCCGGTCTTCAGCGCCGGCCTGTTCGGATTGATGATCGGCGCCTTGGTCTTCGGCCCGCTCGCCGACCGCGTCGGCCGCAAGGCGATCATCATCTTCTCCACCGCCGCCTTCGGTATCGGCGCGCTCGCCACCGTGCTGGCGCATGACATCCCGACCCTGCTCGTCATTCGTTTCCTGACCGGGCTTGGCCTCGGTGGCGCCATGCCGAACACGGTGGCGATGACCGCGGAATACAATCCGCTCCGCCGCCGCGCCACCATGGTGATGATCATGTTCTGCGGCTTCTCGATCGGCGCCGCGCTCGGCGGCATGCTGGCGGCGGACCTCATTCCGCGCTTCGGCTGGCGCTCGGTGTTCCTGGTCGGCGGCATCGCGCCGCTGATCATGGTGCCGATCCTCGTCTGGCGGCTGCCGGAATCCGTCCGTTTCGTCGCAACGACCGGGCACGCACCGGAACGCATCGCGGGGCTGCTGAAACTGATCAGCCCGAACACGGTGTTCGCGCCGGGCGCGCAATTCGTCGTGCATGAAGCGCGTCTTGACGGTGTGCCGGTGTTGCACCTGTTCCGCGAGGGCCGCACTGCTGCGACGCTGTTGCTGTGGGTCGTGTTCTTCATGAGCCTGCTCGACATCTATTTCCTCGCGCTCTGGCTGCCGACGGTGCTCAACGATCTCGGCGCGACGGTGTCGGTCGCCGTGCTGATCGGATCGATGCTGCAGATCGGCGGCGTGGTCGGCACCTTCGCGCTCGGCAGCGTGATCGACCGCTTTTCGTTTCGGGCGCTGGCCCTGGTCTATCTCGTTGCGGTGTTCGCGGTCGCCGCGATCGGCCAGTTCGGCCATGCCGTGATCCCCGTCTCGATCGCGATCTTTGCGGCGGGCTTCTGCGTGGTCGGCGGCCAGATCGCCGCCAACGCGCTCACCGCCGGCTATTACCCGACCTCGGTGCGCGCCACCGGCGTCGGCTGGGCGCTCGGTATCGGCCGGGTCGGCTCGATCATCGGCCCGCTGGTGGCCGGCGTCCTGATCGACGCGAAATGGAGCACCGGAGCGCTGTTCATGGCGGCGGCCGCGGCTGCAGCCTGCGCGGCGCTGGCCTCGCTGCTGCTCAGCCGAATCGCCAGCACGACGAGCGCGCAACCGTCATCGATCGATGCTACATTGAGGCCGGCGACCACAGCCCGGACCTGAACGCCGGGGTGTCACAGGGAGCGGCCGATGAGCTCTTCCGATCAGGAGAACAAGCAGCGCGATCAGAAGATCGCCGCGAACGAGGCCGCGCGCCAGACGGTTGGCGACATCCGCGTCAGCGGATGGGCGATCGGGTTTGCCGTCATCATCGGCGTGATCGTCGTTGCGATCGTCTGGGCCTGGCTGAAGCGCTAGGCGTCAGCAAGCTATGCGTAGTGCTTGAGCCGCTGACCCGGCAGCAGATCGTACGCCGACTTCCAGCCCGGCAGGCTCGCAATGCGCAGAAGCCAGCCGTGGATCGCGGGATGGCTCGCGGCAAAATCGTAGCCGGTCTCATCCGCGGGGAAATGCAGATAAGCCATCATCGAGATGTCCGCGATGGTCGGTCGCGTACCGATCGCAAATGCATTCTGTTGCAGATGCTGCTCGAGCACAGACAGGAAGTCATCGAGACGCGCTCGAAAATATTTCAGCACTTGCGGGTCCGCCGACGGCACAAAAGCCCGCTGAAAGCGATACGTCGCCATGTAGCCGGTGAGCTTGTGGTTGTCCCAGAACAGCCAGCGCAGCAGCTCGAACTGCTCCTGCTCGGTAGTCGCACCGAACTTGCCGTAGTCCCTCGCCAGCTTCAGCAGGATCGGCGCGGTCTGGGTCAGGCGTTCACCGTCGACTTCCAGCACGGGGATCTCGCCCATCGGATTGACGCGTTCGCGCCACTCGGCCGTCCGCGTCACACCGCCGCCGAAGTCGGTCCAGACCGGTTCGAAAGGCTGCCCGCACAGGGTCAGCATCAGCGCCAGCTTGTAGCTGTTGCCGGACTCCGGAAAGTAATGCAGCCGGTAGCTCGGCACGGCTCGATCCTACGCCACCGCGCCGGAGGCTCGGAGCTTCTTGATGGCAGCCTCGTCGTAGCCTGCCGCGCGCAAAATCTCGTCGGAATGCTCGCCGAGAGCCGGCGCCTTGCGCGGGCGCACTTTCGGCGCGCCGTCGACCCAGATCGGGCTGTTGACGGTCAGCATGGTGTCGTTCTCGAAGGGAACCACGACTTCGTTGTCGATCATCTGCTGGTCGTTCGGGATGTCGTCGAGAATGCCGACCACGCCGAACACCAGGCCGTTGCCGTCAAGCAGCTTTCGCCATTCGGCAAGCGGCCGGGTCGCGAACACCTCGTCGAAAATCCGGATCAGCTCGATCGAGCGCGCGTGGCGATCCGCCTTGGTGGCAAAACGCGGGTCCGCGACCAGATCCTCGCGCCCGAGGATGCGGGCCAGCGTCGGCCATTGCCGATCCTCGTTGAGCAGCGACAGGATCAGCCAACGGTCGTCCTTGCAGCGATAGTGGTTGGTGACGGCATTGAGCGCGCGCTCGCGCGGCCGCCGCTCGCCGAATTTGGCGCCGCAGAGTTTGGCCTGCGCCAGCACGGAGGCCGCCCAGACGCCGTTCGCCATCAGGTTCGACGCCACATGCGCACCCTTGCCGGTGCGCTCCCGCTGGTACAGCGCGGTGACGATCGCGCCGTAGAATGCCATGGCGCAGGGATGGTCACCCATGCCGGCAATCGAGCGTGCCGGGGTCGTGTGGATGTCGGCGCGCACGAGGTCCATCAGGCCGGAGCGCGCCCAATAGGCGTTGCTGTCGAAGCCCGGCTTGTTGGCCTCCCCGCCCTTCTCGCCGTAGCCGGTGAAAGAGGCATAGATCAGCCGCTCGTTCTTCGGCGCGAGGTGATCATAGGTGATGCCGAGTTTCGCGCGCACCTGCGGCGGATAGTTGGTGATGAAGACGTCGACCTGCTCGGCGAGCTTGTGCAGCACCGCCTGTCCTTCAGGCTTGGACAGGTCGAGCGCGAGGCCGCGTTTGTTGCGGTTGTCCAGCAGCCACGCAAAATTATGCTCGCTCGCCGGATATCCCGGCAGGTTGGGCAGGTTCCGGTAGGGATCGCCGGCGCCGGGCGGCTCGATCTTGATCACGTCGGCGCCGAAGTCCGACAGCACGGTCGCGGCCGCAGGCGCCGCGATGAAGCTCGCACAGTCCAGAACCTTCAGCCCTTCGAAGATGCCTTTCGCCATAACCGCGCTGCTCCCGTGGATTTGATTTGCCGCTGCACCGCGGATGAGTTGAGCCCATTTGACCGATGTCAGCCCAGGATGCAACCGCCGCCGGGACGAGAAATGGTTCGTCAACCATGCAGGCGGGGAATGTGGCAATGTGCGTCCGTCGGTTGTAAAATCAATTGGCCGTCAGCCGTCAAAGCTTGTGCGTCCCTGACTTCCTCGCGGAAGGGAGAAATCATGAAGTTGTCCTTTCACGCCTGGCTGCCGGCGCTGCTGCTGGCCGCGCTGTGCACGCAGGCCCGGGCCGGCGACGCCGAGGATTGCGCCAGCCAGGTGGCGGACAAGATCGAGCCCGCCTGTACGGCAATCATCAATGATGCTTCCAAGCCGGCCGACGATCGGCTCAAGGCGCTGGTTAGCCGCTCGCGCCTGTTCATCGCCCGCGCCAAGGTCGATCTTGCGCTGGCGGATGCGGAAGCCGCACTCCTGCTGAATCCGAAATCGGTTCCGGCGCTGCTGTCGCGCGGCTATGCGCGGCAGCGCAAGGCTGACGCCGACGGCGCGTTGGCCGATTTCAACCAGGCGATCGAGCTCGAGCCCAATAATGCGGTCGCTTTTTACACGCGGGCAAACCTGAGAACCGCTCAGCGCAATTTCACCGATGCGATGACCGACCTGAACCAGGCGATCACGCTGCGGCCGGATTATGCCCAGGCCTATGTCACGCGCGGCTATGCCCATATCGAGACCGGACAGATCGATCCGGCGCTCGACGATCTCAACAGGGCGATCGCAATCAACGCCAATGCTCTGAACGCCTTCTACCTGCGCGGCCAGGCCTACCGCCGCAAGGGCGACATGGACCACGCCATTGACGATTTCACGTTGGCGCTCGCGCGGGTGCCGAACGACCGCAATGCGCTTTTCGCCCGCGCCCAGCTCTTCGTCGCCAAGGGCAACTATGCGAGCGCGATTGCCGATTACGACAAGCTGCTTACCATCGCGCCCGACGACAAGAATGTGCAGCAGCAGCGTCAGTCGGCGCTCACGATGGAGTCGGAGCTCGCCAAAGTGCATGGCCAGCCGGACAGCAAGCAGGCGGCCGCGATTCCGCCGGCCGCCGTGTCGCCCGCCGCACCGGCAGGCGCTGCGCCGCCGTCCTCCAGCCAAGGCGTCAAGGAGGCGCAGGTCCTGTTTGCTGCACACCGATATGCCGATGTGGTTGCGCGGCTGTCGCCGCTTCTATCCGCCAACCCGCGCGACGAAGCCGCCCTCAGGCTTCGTGCCGTGGCCTATCTCAGCATGGGCCGCTATGCGGATGGTCGTAACGACGTCGATGCATTCCTGGCCATCAAGCCGGACGACAAGCCGATGCACTATGAGCGGATCATCGCCTTGCTCGGCGTGAAACAACCCGAGCTGGCGCTGGACGAGGCCAACAAGCTGATCAGCCTCGATCCGAACAATTCGCTCGGCTATTTCGGCCGCGGCATGGTCAGCCGTCTCACGGGCAAATTCCAGGACGCCATTTCCAACATGGACCGCGCGATCTCGCTCAACCCCAAGGAAAGCGCGGCCTATGCCGAGCGCGGCCAGGCCTATGTGGCGGTCGCGCAGCTCGACAAGGCGCTGGTCGATTTCGACCAGGCGATCGCGCTCAACCCTTCGAACGACACGGCGCGCGCGGCGCGTGGGCTTGCGCTGCTGTTCAAGGGCAACACCTCGGAAGGCCTGGTCGACATCAAGAACGCGCTCGACCGCAATCCCGCCAACCAGACCGCCGAGCTCGGCCAGGGTCTGGCGATGCTGGTCTCCGGGCAATATGACCGGTCGATCGTCGCGCTCAATCAGCTGATCGGCAAGAACATCGGGATCGATTCGTTCGCCCGCATGCTGCGCGCGCGGGCCTATCTCGCCAAGAAAGATCCGGTCAGTGCGATGGCCGACCTCAATCAAGTGCTTGTGACGCGGCCGAACGACGCCGACGCGCTGCGGCTGCGCGGTATCGTCTACTCGACCACGAAAGACTATGAGCGGGCGCTGGACGATCTCGGCAGGGCGAACGAGCTCCGCGAGACGATCGAGGGTTATGTCGCGCGCGCCGCGGTCTACGAGGCGCAGGGCAAGATCGACAAGGCGGCCGGCGATTATCGCCGTGCCACCGAGTTGAGACCGCTGAACGTGTTCGAGACGCTGGCGCAGGCGGAATCGAAGAAGAAGGTCGATCAGCTTTCCAAGCGCGTGCCGTGCGCGAAAGACGGCACGTGTCTCTAGGGTTCATTCGTCGCCCGACAGCAGCGCGGCATTGCCGCCGGCCGCGGCGGTGTTGATCGTCACGGTCTGCTCGGTCGCGAACCGCGCCAGATAATGCGGCCCTCCTGCCTTGGGGCCGGTGCCGGACAGGCCATGACCGCCGAACGGCTGCACGCCGACGACGGCGCCGATCATGTTGCGGTTGACATAGATGTTGCCGACCTGCAGCCGCGCGATAACGGCATCGGTCATGTCGTCGATGCGCGAGTGAATGCCCAGCGTCAGTCCGTAGCCGGTGCGATCGATCGCGCGCAGCACGCTTTCCAGCCTGTCGGCGCCATAGCGCACGACATGCAGGATCGGGCCGAACACTTCCTCTTTAAGTTCGCCGGCGTCGCGCAATTCGAAGATATGCGGCGCGACGAAATTGCCTTGCGGCGCCTCGCCTGCGAAGTGAACTCGGGCCTCTTTCTTCATGCGTGCGATATGCGTGTCCAGCCGCGCCTTGGCCTCGGCATCGATCACGGGGCCGATGTGGGTCGAAGGATCGGCGGGATCGCCGAGCTTCAATTCGCGGGCGGCGCCCGCGATCATCTCGATCATGCGGTCGGCTACGTCCTCCTGCACGAACAGCAGGCGTAGCGCGGAGCAGCGCTGGCCCGCGGAGCGGAACGCCGAGGTCACGACATCGTCGGCGACCTGCTCGGGCAAGGCGGTGGCATCCGCGATCATCGCATTGATGCCGCCGGTTTCTGCAATGAACGGTACAATAGGCCCGTCCCTGGCGGCGAGCACGCGGTTGATCGCGCGCGCGACCTCGGTCGAGCCGGTGAATACCACGCCCGCGATATCGGGATGGGCCGTCAGTGCCGCGCCGATCGCGCCGTCGCCGGGCACGAGTTGCAGCGCCGTGGCGGGGACACCGGCCTCATGCAACAGCTTCACCGCCTCGGCCGCAACCAGCGGCGTCTGCTCGGCGGGCTTTGCCACCACGGCATTGCCCGCCATCAGCGCCGCCGTGACCTGCCCGAGGAAGATCGCGAGTGGAAAATTCCAGGGCGAGATCGCGATGAAGACGCCGCGCCCGCGCAGCCGGAGCGCGTTGCTCTCGCCGGTCGGACCCGGCATCGCTTCGCTCGCGCCGAACAGCTTGCGCCCCTCGGTGGCGTAGTAGCGGCAGAAGTCGGCGGCCTCGCGCACCTCCGACAGCGCGTCGTCGAGCGTCTTGCCGCCCTCGCGCTGCAGCAGCGCCATGACATGCGCGCGACGGCTTTCGAGCAGGTCTGCAGCCTTCTCCAGCATCGCCGCGCGCTCATTTGCAGGCGTCGCGCTCCAGGCGGGGAAACCGGCGCGCGCCGTGGCAACCGCGTGTTCCGCATCGGCACGCGACGCATCGGCGATGCTGCCTTTCGCAGGGATCTTTGCACGCGCGATCTCCGCGACGAGTTTGGCCAGTGGCGCACGCTCGCCGAATTCGATGCCGCGCGAGTTGATCCGTTGCGGCAGCAGGTCGCGCGGCAGAGGGATTTTCGGGTGTCGCGCCTGCGCCGCGCTGCCGATGATGTCGGCCGGCCGCCGCAACAGCGTCTCGACCGGTATCGCGTCGTCGGCCGCGAGCGCGACAAAGGACGAGTTGGCGCCGTTCTCCAGCAGCCGCCGCACCAGATAGGCCAGAAGGTCGCGGTGGCTGCCGACCGGTGCATAGGTGCGGTAAGCGAGCTTGGGGTTATCTTCGTTCAGGCGCGCGTAGAGCGCCTCGCCCATGCCGTGCAGGCGCTGAAACTCATATCCGCTCTCGCCGCCGGCAAGCTCCAGTACGGTTGCGACCGTCAACGCATTGTGGGTGGCGAATTGTGGAAAGATGCGCGGGCGCAGCGCCAGCAGGCGTTGCGCGCAGTCGACATAATTGAGGTCGGTCATCGCCTTGCGCGTGAACACGGGATAGCCTTCGAGCCCGCGCTCCTGCGCCCGCTTGATCTCGGTGTCCCAATAGGCGCCCTTGACCAGCCGCACCATCATGCGGCGGTCGTGCGCGCGGGCGAGCGAATCGACGTAAGCGATCACCTCTGTGGCGCGTTTCTGATAGGCCTGGATCGCCAGTCCGAAACCGTCCCAGTCCTTCAGCGACGGATCGGCAAACGCCGCTGACATTACGTCGAGCGACAGCTCCAGCCGGTCGGCTTCCTCGGCATCGACGGTGAAGTTCAGATCGTGGCTCTTCGCCCGGCGTGCGAGTTCGATCAGCCGCGGCACCAACTCGGCCATCACGCGAGCTTGGCTCACCGCCTCGAAGCGAGGATGCAGTGCGGAGAGTTTGACGGAAATGCCGGGCCGCTCGGGCAGGGGGCGGCCGCCCGCGCTGCGGCCGATCGCGTCGATCGCGGTGGCATAGGAATTGAAATAGCGCTGGGCGTCTGCCGCGGTGCGCGCGCCTTCGCCGAGCATGTCGAAGGAATAGCGCGAGGCGGTGGGCGCCTGCGCGCGGGCCAGCGCCGCTTCTATGGTTTCGCCGAGCACAAAATGGCTGCCCATCAGCCGCATTGCCTGTCGCGTGGCGGCGCGCACCGCAGGCGCGCCGAGCCGCTTGGCCAGCCGGCCGATGGTGCCTTGCGGGGTCTCGCCGGGCTGGATCACCCGCGCCGACATGCCGAGCGCCCAGGCCGAGGCATTGACCAGGAAGGCGGAGGATTTGGTCTCGTGATGGATGAAATCGCCTTCGCCGAGCTTGTCTTCGATGAACTGGTCGGCGGTGCGTGCGTCCGGCACGCGCAACAGCGCCTCCGCCAGCACCATCAACGCCAGGCCTTCCTTGGTCGAGAGCGCGAATTCGCGCAGCATGTCTTCGACCCCGCCGAGCGGGTCGTCATTGGTCCTGACGGCTTCGATCAGCCGGGCCGCGACGCGGTCGATCCGCTGCTCGCGCTCTGCGTCCAGCCGTGCCGACGCAAGCAGGCGCTCGGCGATGATGCGGTCGTCCGGCGCGTAAGCTGCAGTGAATGGGAGAGGAGACGTCATGGCGCGGCCATTCATGCCGGTGTCTTATCACGCAACCGGCAGGCCAGAAAAACGTCTGATGCGCAGAAGCGGACATATCCGCTCCTGCTGAAATTGTTTAATCGAAATGCGTTCGGGAGTTCGCGCGGACTAACGCTAGACCTTGATGTTCTCGGCCGAAGTCTTGCCGCGATTGGCGATCTCTTCGTACTCGATCGTCTGGCCCTCATTGAGGGTCGTAAGACCAGCCTTCTGCACTGCCGAGATATGAACGAATACGTCTTTGCCGCCCGACGAGGGCTGGATGAACCCGTACCCCTTGGTCGGGTTGAACCACTTGACCGTACCTTTAGCCATAACGTCGTCTTCTCCGCGGGCAAATAAAGTCGTGAACCGCCGGCGCCCGCACCGAACCGGCCTGTTCGGGGGCCAGAATACGACGGTTAGGCTAAGCTGGGTAGCTCAAACCATGGCCTGTTTGGGCGGGAAATGACCGATATCGTGGCGCATTTGCGGCTTTTGCCCGTCTGGCGGGTGCTTTGGCCGCCCGGTCGGGTTCCATTTTTGCAAGGCTGACCGGCGCGCCAAAAAGGCGCGCCTTTCGCCTCAATAAGCCGTGGACAGGTACTCGACGATCCGGGGCACATCGGCATCGTCGATCGGCGCGCCATAGACCTTGATCATCTTGGTGACCTCGGCCTGCCAGAAATCCTTCTTCGATTTCATGATCGGCTGGGTCTTGATGTAGTCGGCTGAGTGGCAGGCGGTGCAATTGTTCTGCGCCACGTCCAGGTTCGGCCCCGGCTTCAACACCGCGGTCTCTTCCGGCAGCTTGTACTCGACCGGCGCGGCGCTGGCCGATACGACACCCGCGAGGGCGAACGGAGCGAGCGCGAAGAGGAAAATTGTCTTCATGTTTTCCTCCCTCAGGCCACGGTGACGCGGGTGGTTTCGATGACGTTGCGCAAGTACCCGGCCGGGTTCCAGCGCGCTTCCGCCGGTTGCACCTCGCCCGCATTGTTGGTGGCGCGCACCTTCAATTCGTGAGCGCCGGCCGCGAGCTTCACCGGCAGCGTCCATTCGCGGAAGGAATATTTGCCGAGATCCTTGCCGAGCTTGGCCGGCGTCCAGGTCTTGCCGCCGTCGGTCGAGACAGCGACTTCCTTGATGCCCTTGCCGCCGTCGAAAGCGATGCCCTTCAGCGTGGTGCTGCCGGCTTTCAGCTTGGCGCCGTCGGCGACGCTGGTGATGAAGGAGCGCACCGTGAAGCGGTTGATCGGGATCGTCGCCTTCGGCGCCGTGCCTGGCTCGACGCAATTGCAATCGTTGTCGGGAATGCGGTAGGCCGACTTCATCCAGAAACCGTCATAGACGCCGTCGATCACCGTGATCTCATTGAGGTGCTTGACCCAGTAGGTGCCGTAATAGCCGGGCACGACGAGCCGCAGCGGGAAGCCGTTCAACACCGGCAGTTCGTCGCCGTTCATGCCGTAGGCCAGCATCACCTCGCCGTCACGGGCATGGTCGAGATCGAGCGCCTTGACGAAATCAGGCGTCTTGTCCGAGACGGGACCGTCCATGCCGCCGAACGTCACCTGTTTGGCGCCGGCTTGCACGCCGGCCATGTCGAGCACGCTCTTCAGCGGCACGCCGCGCCAGCGCGCATTGCCCATCGCGCCGTTGGCGAGCTGCCCGCCGGCGACGCGCGGATTGGAAAAACCGCGGCTGTTGCCCGAGCATTGATTGACGGCAACGATCTCGGTCGCCTTCATCTTGCGGATGTCTTTCAGCGAGAGCTTCAGCGGCTTGTCGACCTTGCCCTTGATGTCGAGCGTGAACGCGTCGGGATCGATATTGGTCGGCACGTCGGCGAGGTGATAGCGCACGAAGAACGCGTTGTTCGGCGTGATCGGACCGTCGTTGAACACCGAGAACGGCGTCTCGAGTTGCGGCGGCCGGCTGGTCAGGCCGATCATGGTCCGCTTCTGCGGATATTTCACCAGCGGCCGCTCGCCATTGTCGAACGGCAAGGTCACCGTCTCCAGCGCGAACGCTTTGGCAGAACCGAACCCTGTCGCAAGCGCGGCCATACCGGCGCGCTTCATCAGCTCACGTCGATCGATCATCGGGCTTCCTCCGAAGCTTCTTGTCGATCCCGGTCGCCACCGGAATCGGAACGTCGATCTTTTGCGGAAGCTTCGCGCGAGTCAAACCATGCTTTCGATGCAGGCCGCTGCAGTGCGCAAATGGAAAATCCCGGCTGCAGGGCAGCCGGGATTTCCACTTGCAGGCGGGCGCGATCAGTAGACGCAGACGTTGACGGTGCGATAGCGCAGGCCGAACGGGGTCTCCACCAGCCGGGTCGCGTAGCAGCCGCCATCGACGGCACCGACGAAGCCGAGGCCGAGGCCGATGTGGTGATGGAAGCCCCAGCCACCGCCCCAACCGAACGGCTTGGCGGAAGCAGCGGTCGGTGCCAGCGCGGCGGCGCTGAGAGAGGCTGCGGCAACGAGTCCAAGAGCAAGCTTACGAAACATGGTCATTCTCCAAATGATGCGGCCCGAGAGCGTTTCGCCCGGGCGCGGGTTGCAGTGTTACCCACCGCCCCATCAGACGCGTTGTCGCGGAGGCCGGTTCGGACCCGGCTGCGGAGAATTTTCTGAATGGATGTTCAGATGTGCTGGAAATCACACAGCAATTTCGACCGCGGCCGGCTTGCCGGCGTCAGGCTGCGCCGCGAGGCTATCGACCAATGCGGCCAGCGCTTTTGCCTGGGCAATCACGCGGACTTTCATCGGGTCGGCGCGCCCGCGAATTTCGACGTCCCGTTGCGGCAGATCGTCCGCGGCGAGGCCTGCGGTGACGCGGACCTCTTCGGAAATCAGCGCCTCGCAGGAGAGCTGCTTGGTCATGTCCTGCAGGCGCGCGGCGACATTGACGGGGTCACCGAGCGCGGTGAACACCATGTGATCGCGGTAGCCGATGTCGCCGACGATCACCTCGCCGCCGTGAATGCCGATGCCGAAGCGGATCGGCTCGCGCAGATCATGGCTGAGGAACTCGTTCAACTCGTCGATGTTGGCCGAGATCATCGCCGCCGCGCGCAAGGCCTGGCGGCAGGCGAGCTGCGCTGACGTGCCGAGCCCGAATAGTGCCAGCATGCCGTCGCCGAGGAACTGATTGGGTCGTCCGCCGCATTCCATCACCGCTTGCGCGACCGCGGCGAGGAAGCGGTTGACGACGAACACGGTGTCGAACGGCAGCCGCTTCTCGGCCAACTGGGTCGAGCCGCGCATGTCGACGAACAGGCTGACGAGATAACGCTCCTGGCCGATCCGCGCCGGGTTGGACGCGTGGGTGTTCGCCGTCGTCGTGCTCGGCAGGAACAGCTGAAAGAACGACAGGTCCGCGGTGGGCTTGAGCTGGCAGGCGAGGCGGATCGAGGGATCGCTGGCACCCACCCGCGCCAGCACGAAGGCCTCGCGCTGCGAGGGTTCCGGCAGGGCGCTGCAATCGCCGATGATGCGGATGCGGCAGGTCGAGCAGCGTGCGCGTCCGCCGCAGACGCTGGCATGCGGGACATTATTGCGGAGCGAAGCTTCCAGCACGCTCATTCCCTTCGGCACGCGCACGGTGCGGCCGTTGCCGTAGGACAGCGCGATCATGCCGCCGCGCCGCTCGTTGAGCACGCGCACGCCGCGCGCCAGCACGACGAGTCCGAGCAGGACGAGATATCCATGCAGGAAACCGTCGGTGATGGCGTCGAGCGTGCTTTGCTCGGCGGCCGTCCCGACCTGCTGACGGCCCAAATTCCTGATCCGCCAGTCCGGATCGTCGGCATCAGCGATCACCATCTGGCCGCCCTGATAGAAGCCGAGCAGCGCCAGGGTGGGAATCAGTACGGCGCCAGCAAGCAGAAACGGCGCAAGGCGCTTGTAGAACGGCTTCATGCGCAGCCAGAAATGCAGGCCGATACAGCCATGCACCCAGGCAATGACCAGCACCGCCGACATCTCCAGGGTCTTTACCGGGTAATAAGCGACCCAGAAAGCATAGAGCTCCTGCGGATAGAGCTTCTGATGTCCGAACATCGTCTGTGCGACATGCACGCCGACGATATGCGCAGCAACGAGGGCGGGGATGCTCAGGCCAAGCACCAGCTGCAGCGGCTCGACCGTCTTCCAGCTGAATTGCCGGCGTTGATACATCGCCCAGACGCCGAGCACAAAATGAACCAGCATCGCGGTGTAGAGCGCCATCCCGACCGGAGGGAATTGCCAGAACAGGGTATGGTAGTAGACGCCATCGGCCAGCGCATTCATCGAGATGTTGCCGAGCGCGTGATTGAGGAAGTGGCTGACCAGATAGGCGAACAGGATCACGCCGCAGACCAGGCGGACCTGGCGTACGCCGATGCCTTCGAGTTTCTTCCTGATCTGCTCGGATGAAAAATTGGCCATTTGCCTGACATTATCGGCGATCGGCCGCTTTCATTCCACTTCAAATCTCACATCTTACGCGCGTTTATGTGACGCGGTGCATGGGCCGGCCTCCCCATGCGTTGACAGCCCTTGTGGAGTCGGCAAGAAAGCGCCGTGACAACGACCCCCGTTTCCAAAATGCCCGATCGGGCCGTGCGCCGGCTGCTCTTGAATGCAGCCGTCGTGATCGCGGCCATGACCGCTTTGCGGATCGCGTGGGCGCATCTGATCGAGCTGCGCACCGACGAGGCCTATTACTGGACCTGGTCCAAGGAGCATGTGCTGTCCTACCTCGATCATCCGCCGATGGTCGCCTGGTTCATCCGGATCGGCACGGCGATTTTCGGCGACACCAATTTCGGCGTGCGCTTCGCCGGCATCGCCGCGATGCTCTGCATGCAGTTGCTGCTCGCCGATATCGTCCGCCGCGTCACGCATGACTGGCGCGCGGTCGTGTTCGCCTTGCTGATGCCGGAGGCCGCGCTGTATTACGGTTTGTTGATGGCAAAGGTGGCGCCCGACACCGCGCTGATCCCGTTCGCTGTGGCGACGATCTGGTCGCTGGTGCGGCTTGCCGAAAGCGGCAATCTGCGCTGGTGGCTGGCGGCGGGCGCATTCGGCGGACTATCGCTGCTGTCGAAGTTCACCGGCATCTTGCTGGTGCCCGCGGTGCTGGCGTTCATGCTGGTGCCGGACTGGCGGCTGCGCCAACTGCGCTCGCCCTATCCCTGGGCGGCGGCGCTGATCGCGCTTGCCATCTTCTCGCCCGTGCTGATCTGGAATTATCAGCACGACTGGGCGACGTTCCGCTTCCAGTCGGTGCGCGCCACGACGTCGTACGGGCTCTCGCTGCGCACCTTCGGCGACTTCATCGGCTTGCAATGGGGACTGATCGGCTTCGTGCTGTTCCCGGTGGTGCTGGTCGGCGTGGCACTGACCGCCTGGCGCGGCTACCACAGCCGCGAGCCGGTCGCGATCCTGCTCTCGACCGCGGTCATCGTGCCCCTCGCCTATTTCCTGGTGAAGTCGCTGACCTTGCGAGTCGGCGACACCTGGCCGATGTTCATCTGGCCGGCCGGCTTTGCCGCGGCCGCCATCAACATTGCCGTACTGCCGCGCGAAAACTGGCGCGCGAGGATCATTCAGGCAACGCCGTTCTGGGCCAGGACCTCCGTGGTCACCGGCATCGGCTTCATCGTGATCGTGTTTGTCTACTATGTCGCGACGCCCTTTAATTTCATCAGCCGCATCGATCCGGTCGGCAGCGAGGCGAACTTCGACGCGCTGGCGGCGCGCGTCCAAACCGAGCTGGACAAGACCGGCGCGACCTGGATCGCGACGACCGACTATCGCACCAACTCGATGCTGCGCTGGTATTTCCGGGGACGCGTACCGGTCATCGAGGTGACCGAGCGCGGCCGCTTCCAGGGTTTTGCCGATCCCGGCATGGACCGCATCAAGGGCCATCCCGGCCTCTATGTCGCGCGCGCCTACGACTACATGCTGCCGATCTGGGACCTCACGAGCGCCAAACGCGAGCGGCTGGAACAGGTCGACCGCATCTGGCGCGGCGAGGTGATGGACACCTATACGCTGGAGAAGCTGACGGGCTGGACGCCCGAACTGTCGCCGCCGCCGGATACGCCGTTTTTCCGCTGGCGCGTGCTGGCGCGCAGTGCAAGACAAGACGCAATTGCTTTCAACAACAGTCGCGGCAAGCGACGCATTTTGGGAGACGTCCGTGAAACTTGTTCGGATGGCAGCACTTCTGCTGTCGCTTTGCGTCCTGGTGCAGCCGGCTAGGGCCGAATATCCCGATCACGCCATCAAGATGATCGTGCCGTTCGCTCCCGGCGGCGGCACCGACGTGCTGGCGCGTATCATCGCGCAAAACCTCAACAGCAAATGGGGCCAGCCTGTCGTGGTCGAGAACCAGCCGGGTGCGTCGGGCGCGATCGGCACCCGCACGGTGATGAGCGCGGCGCCGGACGGTTACACTCTGCTGATGGCCTCCACCGGCGCGCTGATGGCGGTGTCGGCGAGCGCGGAAGGCAACGGGCCGTTCGACGTCAATCAGTATCTGTCGCCGATCGCGATCGGCGCGGCGCCGCCCTACCTGCTGGTCGCAAGTCCCAACCTGCCGGTGAAGACCACCGAAGACCTGATCCGCTACGCCAAGGAAAAGCCGGAAGGCTTGACCTTCGGCTCGTCGGGCGTCGGCGCGGCGTCGCATCTTTCGGGACTGCTGTTCGCAAGCCAGACCGGGATCAAGATGCTGCATGTGCCCTACAAGGGCACCGGACCCGCGGTCACCGATCTCCTCGGCGGCCGGATCGACATGATGTTCGCGCCGGGGCCGGTGGTGCAGCAATTCGTGCAGTCCGGCCAGTTGAAGGCGCTGGGTGTCACCGATATCCAGCGTTCGAAATTCTATCCTGATGTCCCGACGGTGGCCGATACCGTGCCTGCTTACGAATCCGTCGGCTGGTTCGGCCTGCTGGGGCCGGCCAAGATGCCGCCCGACATCGTCAAGACAATCAACGAAGTGATCGTCGCCGCCATGCAGACCCGGGAATTCAGGGATCATCTGGCGACGCTCGGCGCCGAGCCGCGACTGCAGACGCCGGAAGAGTTCGGCCGCTACATCAATGCCGACGTGGCCAAATGGACCAAGATCGTCAGGGACAACAACGTGCAATTGCCGGGAGGAAAGTAAGCCATGCGTCTTGCAAGTTTTGTCGATCCGCTGAAGGGAAACGACGCGCGGTTCGGCATTGTCAGTGGAGACACGATTATCGACGTCGTCGCGGCGGCGGACGCGCTGCATCGTGCCGTCCCGGCGACGACGGTGAAGCTTGCGCTCACCAGCGGCGCACACGCGCTCGACGCTCTGAAGGATCTCGTTGCCGCAGCAGAGCGTGCAAAGTTGTCGCGTCCCATTGCCGGCGTGAAATTTGTCCCGCCGATCCCCGATCCCTCAAAATTCTTCTGCGTCGGCAAGAACAACAGGAAGCATCGCGAGGAACTCGCCGCCAACAAGATGCTGACGGAAGTGCCGAACGAACCGACCGGCTTCATCAAGCTCATCAGCACCATGTCCGGCGACGGCGACGAGGTGGCGCGGCCCGAGGGCATCGTCAAGCTCGATTACGAGCCCGAGCTTTGCTACGTCGTGGGAAAACGCGCGCATGGCGTGAAGAAGGCCGAGGCGATGGACTACATTTCCGGCTTCACCTTGACCAACGACGTCAGCGCGCGCGAAATCCAGCAGCGCGAGGTGGCGTCCGGCAGCCGGTTCTGGACCGCCAAGAACATGCCGGGCTTTGCGCCGGTCGGGCCTTACGTGCTCACCATGGACGAGGTTCCGGACACCGAGAACCTGTGGGTCACCTGCGAGGTCAACGGCAAGCCGCGCCTGCGTTCCAACACCGGCGACTATCTCTACAAGATCGCGGATGTGCTGGAGCATTTTTCGCGCTATGTGGTGTTCGAGCCCGGCGATCTCATCGCGATGGGGGCGCCGAGCGGGGTCGCGGTCGGCCAGGCCAATGCGGACGAGCTTTATCTGCGTCCGGGCGACGATATGGTGATCGCCTTCGAGGGGCTGATGTCGTTACGGACAAAGATCGTGGCGCCGAAACGGAGGTAACGGATATGACAGCAACCGACGATCTCGCCCAAAAATACGACGTCATCGCCGAGGACCTCGAATATGGCCGCGCCGACGGCACGCCGCTGATCGCTCGGCTGTATCGCCCGCGCGGCACCGCCGGTTTTGCGTCAATGGTGAACGTGCATGGCGGCGCCTGGGTCACCAACGACCGCTTGCAGATGGCCGTCATCAACGAGGCCATCGCCGCATCCGGCACGGCGGTGCTGGCGCTGGATTTCCGCATGCCGCCGGCGGCGACCTATCCGGCCTCGATCGCCGATATCAACCTGGGGATCCGATGGCTGAAGGCCAATATCGGGAAATGGGGCGGCGATGGACACCGCGTGGGCGGGATTGCCGGCTCCAGCGGCGGCCATCAACTCTGGCTGAACGTGATGCGGCCGCGCGATCCCAGATACACGGCGCATAAGCTTGCCGGCGACGTCGATGCCAGTCTCGATTTCGTCGTGGTGTGCTGGCCGATCTCCGATCCCGTGGCGCGCTACAAGATGGCGCGCGAGACCGGTAACGAGCGGTTGGTGAAGAATCACGACGCCTACTTCCTGACGGAAGCGGCGATGGCGGAAGCCAATCCGCAGACCATTCTCGAAAAGGGCGAGGCGAAGAACCTGCCGCCGGCGTTGATCATCCAGGGCACCGCCGACAATAACGTCACCCCCGACATGCCCGACAGGTTTGTCGCTGCTTATACGAAGGCAGGCGGGAAAATCACGCTGCGGAAGTTCGAAGGCGAGCCCCACACCTTCATCGTGCTGAACCCGACAAGCCCGGCTTCGGTGGAGGCGATCGGCCTGATCGTCGATTTCGTCCGCGCGCAAACGCGACGGAAGTAGAGGCAAGCAGCTAACGCCACGTGGCGCCCGAGATGCAGATTGGAGAAGCCGTCGATGACGGTGTCGAAGGTGGGGTTTGTCGGAATCCGGACTGATCGGCTGGATGAAACCGTCGCGCTCTTTCGCGATATCCTTGGCGTCTCCGTCAGCAGGCAGACCGATGACCTCACAGGGTTCAAGCTCGCCGACGGCACGATTTTGGAACTCTACGCCCCGGCCAACGAATTTCACAGCTTCTTCAAGACGGGCCCGGTGGTTGGTTTCAGGATCGAGAATTTCGATGTCGCCCGCCAGGCAATGCTTGCGGCCGGCGTCGAATTCATCGGTAACATTCAGCATGCCGACGGCGTGAGCTGGCAGCATTTCCACGGTCCGGACGGTACGGTCCTGGAGATTATCGGCCCCGGGCAGGGATCGAATGCGCCTGCGTCGGAATGAGCTGTCGTTCTAGTCTTCTTCTTCGCGCTTCTTCAGCAGGTCTTTCGCGAGATCGGTCAGCGCCGGCCGCGGCAGCGCCGTGAACGGCAACGGGCGCGTCACGTCGATCGCAGCCAACCCGAGCCGTGCGGTGAGCAGCCCGTTCAGCATGCCTTCGCCGAGCCGCTGCGACAGTTTCGCTGCAAGCCCGTGGCCGAGCATCTGCTGCACCAGGCTGTCGCTTGCGGCCATGCCGCCGGTGATGGCGAGATGCGCGATGACCTGGCGCAGCAGGCGGATCATGCCGAGCGCTCCGGGCCGGCCGCCGTAGAGCCGCGCCAGCTGCCGGATCAGCCGCAGCGCGGCGACGAACACGAAGATGATGTCGATCGCCGCGCGGGGGCTGATCGCGGTCACGATCGAGACGCGCTGTGCGGCCGAGGACACCAGCCGCCGTGCCTCCCGGTCGAGGGGCGACATCAGCTCGCGCTCGGCCAGCTTGATCATGTCGGCGCCGTCGATGATGTCCTCAGCATGAGAGGCCAGCGCATTTCGGGCGCGCGCCAGTTGCGGATTCTGGTGCGCGAGCTTGAGCAGATCGCGCAGGATGGCGCGGCTCTCATTGCGGTCGTCGCTGAGCAGCACGGCGCTAGCGCGCGCATGCAGCTTCTCGATGGTCGCCAGCCGCACCAGCGCGGTGAGTTCGCGCAGCGTGATGACGCCGAGCGCCAGCGCCGCGGCCGATGTCAGCGCGATGCCGAGCAGCCCAAGGCTTTCGCTGCGCGCGAACAGATCCTCGATCAGGTTGACGGTGCCGAGCCCAAGGCCGAGCAGCACGAGGCCGGCGACTGCGCCCCAGAACAGCGTGCCCCAGCCGAAGCCTCGCCGCGGCACCGCAGGACTATCGATCGTCGCCGGCAATTGCGGGTCCACCTCCGGCGCGATCTGCACGGTGCCGCGTGCGGGACGGCCGGCCTCGTCGCCATCGACGAGGACGACGTTGGCGTCGTCGAGCCGGAAGGTCGCTGGCTTGCGGGGCTTCGATCGGTCGGTCATTGCAAGCGGTCTCCGATCAGGAACTGCAACGCCCGGTCAAGGCGGATGTGAGGCAGTGCCGGCTCGCCCTTGCCGTCGCGTTCCAGCGCCGGCGGGCGGAAGCGCAGGAAGCGGAAGTCGCTGGTCTCGGCCGATGCGCTGGAGAGCCCACGGAACGCGCCGTTGAACAGCATCTCGGGATCGGCCGGCAGGTCGCCGGGAAAGGTCGCGACCTCGGTATTCCCATCGAAAATCTCGCCAGCGGCGCTCTCGCCGGGGATCGGCATGCCGGTGATCGCGGGCAGCTTGTCGCGGTCGCGGGTCACGATGGCTTCTTTCGTGGCCCGCACGGCCGCGAGCGCCACCACATCGATCTCGGCGCCGGTCGCTTCCGCGCGCGCCACGGCCCGGCTCACCGCGCGTCGCAGCACCGCTTCGAGGCGGTCATGGCTCAGATGGTGCAGATGGTCGGCCTTGGTTGCGGCAAACAGGATGCGGTCGATCCGCGGCCGGAACAGGCTGGACAGAATGGTGCTGCGCCCGATCCTGAAGCAATCGAGGATACCGGCCAGCGCCGCTTCGAGATCGTGCAGTGCTTCGGGGCCGGAGTTGAACGCGGCCAGTGCATCGACCAGCACGATCTGCCGGTCGAGCCGCGAAAAATGATCGCGGAAGAACGGCCGCACCACCACGTCCTTGTAGGCCTCGTAGCGCCGCGCCATCATCGCCCACAGCGAGCCTTCGAGCGCCGCGCCGTCGGCGGGGACATCCAGCGGCGCGAAGGTCAGCGCGGGCGAGGCCGCGAGATTGCCCGGCATCAGGAAGCGGCCGGGCGGCAGCAGGCTCATGGCGAAGCGCTCGTCGCGGCAGGCGCGCAAATAGTCGGTGAACAGTTTCGCCGAGGTCCGCGTTGCCTGCTCGTCCTCTTTCCCCTGCGGATCGAGCGTCGCAAGCTGGCTGTGCCATTCCGCTGCGAGATGCGCGCGGGGCGCCTCGCGCGACAATGCGAGACTTCTCGCTCGCCCATTGTTCATAGCTCTTGTTGAGCAGCGGCAGGTCGAGCAGCCATTCGCCGGGATAGTCGACGATGTCGAGCGTCAGCGTCCGGTCGGCGCCGTTGTGGCGCTGATAGTCGATCACGAGCCGCAATTCGCTGATGTCGACGGTCGAGTTCGGCCAGCGCCGCTCCTCGACCAGGGTGCGCAGATGGTTCTCGTAGTCAAAGCGCGGCACCGCATCGTCGGGCTGCGGCGCCAGCTCCGCGCGGGCGATCCGCCCGGAGTTGAGCGCCTCGAACACCGGAAATCGGCCGCCCCGTGTCAGCCCATGGATCAGCGCGGTGATGAACACGGTCTTGCCGGCGCGCGACAGGCCTGTGACGCCGAGCCGCACCGTCGGGTTGAAGAAGCTCTCGCCATAGTCCAGCAGCGCCCGCGCCGACAGGCGCGCTTCCTCGATGATGTCAGTAACGCTCGGGGGCATGCGGGGAGGGCTCAAAAGGGGTGTTGACGCAAGTCAAAAGGTGGCGATTTGGGCCGCGAAATCAAGCTTCACAGATTGGTCGCGATTGGCCCATAAACGGAACGAAAGCTGCTCTTGAACGCTTCATTGACTGTTACGACCTATGATCCATGTGGGGATAGTTGAAGTTCGCGTGCCATGACCGTCTTCCGCCTGAAACAGCTCGCCTCGACCTCGGTCCATGCCGCCGCCGGCATGATCGGCTGGCATTACGACCGCGCCGAATTGATCGCCGATGGCATCGTGCATGCGATCGGCGTCGTGTTCGGCCTGATCGCCGCCACCGTGCTGATCGTGCTTGCCGCGATCTATGCCCGCGCCATCGACATCGTCGCCGCTTCGATCTATGTCGCGGGCCTGCTGTCGATGCTGGTGCTGTCGGCGACCTACAATCTCTGGCCGGTGTCGCGCGCCAAATGGGTGCTGCGCCGCTTCGACCATTCCGCGATCTACCTCCTGATCGCGGCGACCTACACGCCGTTCATCCTGGAGCTGCGGGAAAGCGTGTTCGCGCTGGCGCTGCTCGCCGGCGTCTGGTGCCTCGCCATTTTCGGCATCGTGCTCAAGCTCGGCTGGCCCGGCCGGTTCGACCGCCTCGCGGTCGGGCTGTATCTCGCGCTCGGCTGGAGCGGCCTGATGCTTTACGACCGCGTGGTTTCGGCACTACCGCAAATGGCGCTGTGGTGCGTGCTGGCCGGCGGCGCACTCTATAGCCTCGGGGTCGTCTTTCATGCCTGGCGGCGGTTGCGCTTCCAGAACGTCATCTGGCATTGTTTCGTCCTGCTGGGGGCGGCCTGCCATTACACCGCGGTGCTGGCCCTGGTTCTGACCTGACGGCGACCTAGTGCGGCGACTTTGAAGTTCCGATCAGTGTTGCCGTCCATTCTCCATCGGAACTTCAAAGTCAAAGCCGCACTAGAATCAAATATTTGCTGGTGCTCCTTGATTCCGAAGTTCGCAAACGATGGCGCCGCGATATGATGCGAACTTCGGAATCGGAGCACCAGGAGAGGGCGCGATGCAGGTGACCGGCAAGGTCGTGGTTGTCACCGGCGGCGCCAACGGCATCGGCAAGGCGCTGTGCGAGGCCTTTCATGGCGCGGGCGCGGCCAGGGTCGTCGTCACCGACATCGATGGCGCGGGCGCGCGCGCGACGGCGGCCAAGGTGAACGGCGCGGCGTTCCAGTGCGACGTCGCCAGGGAAAAGGACATCCTGCACGTCATCGACGAGACCGAGCGGCAGTTCGGGCCCATTGCCCTCTTCTGTTCAAACGCCGGCATCGGCGGCGGCTTCGATCCGCTCTCGGTCAATGCCGGCGGCACCTCCGACGAGCCGTTCGCGCGGAGCTGGGCCATCCATGTGATGGCGCATGTCTATGCCGCGCGGCACCTGATCCCGCGCTACAAGGCGCGCGGCGGCGGCTATTTCCTCAACACGATTTCCGCGGCAGGCCTGTTGTCGCAGGTCGGCAGCCCCGCTTATTCCACGACGAAACACGCCGCGGTCGGCTTCGCCGAGAATCTGGCGATCTCGCACCGCGCTGACGGCATCAAGGTCTCGATCCTGTGCCCGCAGGGCGTCGACACCAACATGCTGCGCTCGATCCCGAAGGGGCCGCAGTCCGGCGACGGCGATTTGTCGCCTGAGCAGGTGGCGCTGGATGTATTAAAAGGGCTGGAGCAGGAGACCTTCGTGATTCTGCCGCACCCGCAGGTGCTGGGCTATATGCGCAAGAAAACCGAGAATTACGACCGCTGGATCGCGGGCATGGCGAAGATCCAGGCGAAGCTGCGCGAGACATACGGGAAGTGAAAGAACCATAACATCATCGCTGGGGTCGCATGAACTGGTGGCCATTCGGGGGAAGTTCGACGACGCAAGAACAGCTTTCGTTTCTCGAGGAGATCGAGAAGCGCGCGAAGCAATATCTCGACGACGTCGATAACGGAAAGTTCGTCTATCCCGCCTGCAAGCGAGCCGCGTCGGATCATGCCGGCGACGAACCGTCGATCTGCGACCACACGCGACTCGAAGCGTTCCGGTATCTGCTAAGCGTGCCGCGTCGCGAGTTCGTTCTGCTCGCCGAACCCGATCAGCAAACCGCGCTGCTCGACGGCTATCTGCGCCAACTGCCGCACGATCAGACCGTGGTCGAGTTCACCGGCAATACAGCCGCCGATCTCGCCATCGCCATCCTCGCCGGCTTCAATTGGCTGGTGCAATGCGCGGTGCAGGCGGGCGCCGACCCGAGGGAGTTTTTGGGCGCGCTCCGCAACTTCCGCAAGGTGGCGTCTTCGGCGCAGAAATGGTGGGCGATGGACGGTGCGAAGCAGCGTTACGCCGAGATTCTCGCGGCCAACCAGGAGCCGCCGCTGTTCCTCAATCTGGTGTGGACCGACTACACGAGGATGGCGAACGAGATCGCGGCAGCGCGCGTCGCGAAGCGCTGATAGCTTTCGCTGCACACCTTGTGCTAACGAGGCCCTTCCGGTCCGAACGAAGCGCATGGACCCGACCCGGACAGGCGCCATGGCATCCAATTTGCCCCGGTCGGCATCATCACGAACTTCGCGCTACCCCTTTTTGGCCTTCTTTTTCGGCGGCGCCTTTGGCGGCGTCTTGCCCTGCAGCACCGCGCCGATATCGGCGATGCTGCAAGATGGCAGGAAATCGGAACGCGCACAGATACTCATCGCCTTCTTCGGGCTCAGTCGAGACGTGTCGCGCTTTTTACTTTCGCCGCTGCCCGCAACCCACGCACTCTCCCAAAGCACGGCCAGCAAGTGAGTTCCGTCCTGCATTGCCTTGATCGTTCCCGGTCCGTAGTTCTTCCAGAACATGACCGTCGGGTCTTTGCCGCTCTTCTTGGCCACCAGATAGTCCCTCAACATGTCGGTCGGCGGCAGTGCGACGAACGTCTTGCGCATCAGATCAATGGTCGCCTTTGCGGCGTCGAACCCACTCTTGATATATTCCGCTTTCTGCACGCGAGGGGTTTTGGTCAAGCCGGCGAGAATTTCCTTGCGGTGCGCGTTGACCATGCCGTCTTCATAGGCGCTGTGCAGGCCTTGGCCTTGCGGAATATGCTTCACTCCCGTGGTGCCGTCCCGGTGATGGACGGTGTGCTTCGTCGCCTTCTTTGGATTGCCGTCGTGCAAATACGAGATGTGCAGAGGTTGGCAGGAGTTGCCGATGTAGTGCGTGAGAACCCCTGCGGCGCAGACGAAGTTGGGCATCTGGTCCTTTTCCACGAATTCGACCATCTTGTCGAAAATCTGCCAAACGCGGAACGGCAACAGCCCGCGATGCTCCATGGTGATCGGCTTGTGCTCGAGTAAATCTTCTACGCTGGAGTAGAAGTGGTTCCATACCTTCGGATCGATGTTCTTCGGATCCTTGCAAAGCGAAAGCAGGTCGACGCCGTCCGAGTCGCGGACCTGATCCATGTCGGCAAAGTGATTTGGGCCTTCGAAGTGTCTCGTGTGCCCCTGATGCCCATGCTTCCAGAAGAAATCGGGAACGTCGGCCATCGGAATGAAATCCAGATCGCCCATGCCTTTGAAGTCACTCTTAAGAATGATGCTGTCGTCGTGGCTGACAATCTTGGCGTTATTGTTCATCAATTTCTCGAGCGTCGAGACGCCGCTGGACAGCGCCCTGGTAACCCGGCTGGCGATCGCAAAATGCCCGACCGCGCCCCAAGTGTCCGGTTGGTCGAGATTCCAGTCGCGCACGACGTCAACATCCAGCCGGTCGCAGATGGTGCTGAGACAGGTCGCAAGCGCATAGGCGTGGGGTTGCTGGCTCAACGCCGAATAGAGTCGGTTTGCGCCCCATTGTAGCGCCAAGGGCCGGAATCCTTCGGTCGCACCCGCGCTGTCGACGCGATTGGTGCTGTCGTTCGGCTCCAGCAGCCAAAGCGTTCCGGAGTCACCGGGGACCGTCGTGAGTGGAGGCTGCGTCGGCGCTTGCTGCGTTGGGGTCCGGGGGCCGATGAAGAAGTCTGCGATGTATTCGAAGCCGCCTTTCGACTTGTACCGATAGAACAGTGCTTGAATTTCGCCGCTGATCCACCGATTCGATGCAGCGCCATATCCCCGGACATACCGGCCGAGCAGCGACATCGGGAAATTCGCCGCCGACAGATCGACCATCGAGCCCATCACGGAACCGTCCTGCAGCTTCGCCGTCCAGGCGTTGACGTCCTTGATGTCGATCAGGCCGGCATCCATGTTGACGTAAACCGATTTGCCCGGCCAGGTGGGATAAACATCGGTAAAGGGGACGCGCATCACCTGGCGCGATGATGAGACGCCGATCGGTTGCGATCGGCCGCCGAGTTGAGATGAAAGCTCTTCGCCCGGCTCACCGGTGACGTGCCGGTTGGTCAATGCATAGGCCTTGTGACCGTCGCTGACGAGACAGGCGACGGTCGCGAAATGACTGCTGTTTTGCACGTCGACAAACACGGGATGGCCGCTGCCAATGTTGTTCAGCGGATGCCGCTTCGGAGGTGGCGCTTCCGGTCTCACCGGGTCCCTCGGAGCCTCGATGATACAGACGGGGACACGCCGTCCGTCCGGTAGATACAGCGTCGTCGGCACGCGCTCCTCGGCGCGATAGCGCTTACCGCTTCCAAATTCCGTTGCCGCGATCCAGTCGTCGACGAAGACTAGGACAGCGGGCCAGGAATTTGAACGAACTTCCGAGTTGTCCAGAGTGCGCGGTCCGTTCCCGGCGCCCTTGCGAATCCGGTAATAGCCTACGGCCGTCGCCAAAACCTTGGGGTGCCGCATGAGATGAATATGGTATTGCTCGCGGGCATCGAGCAAGTCTCTCATCGAGAGCGCATCGTACTCGGAACGCTCGGGAATGTGAGCGCGGTCGACCGAAGTCGAGTTGCCGCGTTTTGCGACGCTGGCAGTGGCAGGTCGGCCGGGGGGCATGGAGCCTCTCTCAATGTGAAAATCACACGCCTGAATTGGCATCAAACCGCACGATGCAATCAGGAATAGTATTTTTGGTTGTAGAAACTACTGCGTTTTATTTAAGCAAAATCATCGCCAGCGTCAAATGGACGATTGTGCAGGATACGCTGCGCCCCCACCCGAGACGACGAACGGATGTTAATCAGCGCTTCCGCGTGTAAAGCAGCGGCACCGTGGCGTCGACGATCACCTCGACGAGGCTCGTGCCCTTGTGCGCCAGTGCCCGTTTCAAGGCCGGTGCAAGCTCGGAAGATTTGGCGACGCGCATCGCGTCGCAGCCGTGGCCTTCGGCGATCTTGACGAAATCGATGCCGGGCAGGTCGAGCCCCGGCACATTGCGCACCTGCATCACCTGGCTGAACGAGCGCATTGCGCCATAGCCGGCATTGTTCACGACGACGACGGTGAGCGGCAGCTTGCGCTGCGCAGCCGTCCATAATGCCTGGATCGAATACATCGCCGAGCCGTCGCCGATCAGGCAGACGGTGCGGCCTTTCTTGCGTCCCAATGCCATCCCGACCGCGGCCGGCAGGCCGTAGCCGAGCCCGCCGCTCGCCATGGTGTAGAAACTGTCCTGGCCGGGCATCGGCATGAAATTCTGCATCGCCGGCCGGTGCGACGGCACTTCCTCGACCAGCGCGGCATCGTCGGGCATCGCCTGCGACAACGCGTGCATCAGATATTCGACCGGAATCGGATCGGCTTCGGCAGGCGCGGGCGCGAGCTTGCGGCCTGCGGGTACAGCGCGCTTGCTCTCGGGCGCCGCCAGCAGCGCCGACAGCGCCGGCTTCATGGTGGCGATGATGCTGGTACCGACCGGCGTGTAGGCGGCGGCGTTGCCGTCGTCGGTGATCTGGAAGATCGTAGTAGCCCCATCGAAGATCGCGGCAAGACCTTCGACATGGAAGGTGAAGACGGGCGCGCCGACCACGATGACCAGATCGTAATCGCGCAGGGCCTCCGACACCTGTCCGGGCGATGCCGGCAGGAAGCCGGCGAATTGCGGATGCCGCTCCGGGAACGAGCAGCGCGCCGAGAACGGACTGACCCAGACCGCGGCTTTGGCCTTCTCCGCAACCTTCACCATCAAATCGACGGCCTCCGCGCGATCGACCGCAGGGCCGACGACGAAAGCGGGATGCTTGCTCGCCTCGATCGCGGCCACCAGCGCCTTCATGGCATCCGCATCGGGGCCGATCTCACGGCTGACTTGCCGCGCGGCCAGCGGCTGCGCCGGATGCATCCAGTCGTCGATCGGCACCGAGACGAAGGTCGGCCCGCACGGCGGCTGCATCGCGGTGTAATAGGCGCGCGCGATCGCGGCGGGCACGTCCTCGGGGCGACCCGGCTCGACGCTGTATTTCACGTAAGGCCGCGGAAATTCCGAGGCGCGCTCGGAATAGAGGAACGGTTCGAGCGGCAGGATCGAACGTGCCTGCTGGCCCGCGGTGATCACCAGCGGCGTCTGGTTGCGATACGAGGTGAAGAGGTTGCCGAGCGCATTGCCGAGGCCGGCCGCCGAATGCAGATTGACGAAGCCGGCGTTGCGGGTGGCCTGCGCATAGCCGTCGGCCATGCCGACCACGCTCGCTTCCTGCAGGCCCAGCACGTAATCGATATCGTCCGGCCAGTCCGACAGGAACGGCAGCTCGGTCGAGCCGGGATTGCCGAAGACGCGTCTGATGCCGAAGGCGCGCAGCAGGTCGAAGGTGGCCTGCTTGACGGTGACCGTCTTGCCGCTCTTCGGCGCCTTCACCACGTCGCCGTCCCCTTCATGGTCGGCTGGCCCTCGGCGTTCGCGGTCCACAGCTCCAGGCCGCCGGCATTCTCATTGGCGTTGACGGAGAATTCGCTGCCCTCGAACAGCGGCTGCACGCCGCGATAGCTGAGCTTCTTCGGCGGGGTGCCGCCATGCAGCTTCGCGGCGAGTTCGACAATGAACGCAGCCTGCAGCGGACCGTGGAAGATCAGGCCGGGATAACCCTCGACCTTGGTGACATAGTCGCGGTCGTAGTGGATGCGGTGGCCGTTGAAGGTCAGCGCCGAATAGCGAAACAGCAGCACCGGATCGGCCATGTGCGTCTCGCGATGCTTCGCCACGGGCGGTGGAGGCGGGGCCTTGGCGGGCGAACCCTGCGCGCCCCCCATCTCGCGATAGACGATGTCCTGGCGCTCGCGGATCGCGATGCCGCGCGGCGTGGCGACGATGTGCTCGACCGCAACGAAGCACAGCGTGCCGGTCGAGCCGGTCTTCACGGTCACGTCTGAAATCCGTGCAGTGCGCTTGGGCGCATCGCCGACGCGTAGTGCATCGAAGAATTCCAGCTCACCGCCGGCCCACATCCGCCGCGGCAGCGGCACCGGCGGCAGGAAGCCGCCGCGCGTCGGGTGCCCGTCGGGCCCGAGCATCGACATCGGAAACACCGGCTGGCCCAGACACCAGTGCACCGTGAACGGCGCGGCGTCGCCATCTTTGGGTTCGCCGACCTCCTGGAACAGAGTTGCGCGCAGGCCCATCACCAGATGTGCGGTGACGACATCGGTCGCCTCGGCTGAACGCCCGATCCATTGCCGGAGATGATCGAGATCGAGCGTCTCGGTCATGACGATTTCCGAGCGCGCGGCGCGTCGGTCGCGACGTGCTCGTCGATCGCGGGCACCGCGCCATAGGTGCGCGGCTCGCCGACAAAGATCGGAGCCGGCGCGGAATAGGTCACGACGCCCTTGGGCGTGCCGACCTCGATGCGCCGCAGATGCGGGTGCACCGTGAGGTCGGCCATGGTGTTGACTTCGCCAAAGGCGATGTCGGCGTCGTCGAGCCGCTGGATCAGCTCGTCACGGTTCAGCGATCCGAAGACGTCGGCGACGATCTTGTCGGTGAGCGAACGATTGCGAACGCGTTCGGAAATGTTGGCGAGCCGCGGATCGTTCGGCAGGTCGGGTTGTTTCAAAACTTCGGCGCAGAGCTTCTTCCACTCGCGTTCGCTCTGGATCGAGATCAGGATGTCCTTGCCGTCCTTTGACTTGAACACGCCATAGGGCGCGATCGAGGGGTGCGCCAGCCCGATGCGAGTCGGCGGGTTGCCGGCTTCCGAATTGATCAGGGGCACCGCGAGCCAGTCGGCCATCACGTCGAACATGGAGATGCGGATGTCGGCGCCCTTGCCGGTGCGGGTGCGCGCGAACAACGCCTCCAGGATTGCGGCATGCGCGGTGGCGCCGGTGGAGATATCGACGACGGAGATGCCGACGCGGGAGGCCCCTTCCGGTCCGCCGGTGATCGAGGCAAGCCCGCTCTCGGCCTGGATCAGGAGATCGTAGGCCTTGCGGTCCTTGTAGGGGCCCTCGTCGCCATATCCTGATATGGTGCAGCAGATCAGCGCCGGATAATCCTGGCGCAGGCGCTCGCGCGAGAAGCCGAGCTTGTCCATCGAGCCGGGCTTGAGATTTTGCAGCAGCACGTCGGCGCCCGAGATCAGCGTCTCGAGCTGCTCGCGTCCGCCATTGGTGGAGAGATCGATGGCGACCGACTGCTTGCCGCGGTTGAGCCAGACGAAATAGCTGCTCTGTCCCTTGGCGGCCGTGTCATAGCCGCGGGCGAAATCGCCCTCGGGACGCTCGATCTTGATGACGGTGGCGCCGGCATCGGCGAGGCGCGACGAGCAGAACGGCGCGGCGACCGCCTGTTCCACGGCAATGACGGTAATTCCCTCGAGCGGCGGCATGATCGTTTCTCTTTGTCTGCGCATGTCCTTAATCGGCGAACCGGTTTCCACTTCGCCGGGACATGCGTTAGTAGGAGCGGGGCATGCCGAGCACGTGCTCGGCGATGAACGACAACACCAGATTGGTCGAGATCGGCGCGACCTGGTAGAGCCGTGTCTCGCGGAACTTGCGCTCGACGTCATATTCCTCGGCAAATGCGAAGCCGCCAAAGGTCTGTACGCAGGCGTTGGCCGCGTCCCAGGCGGCGTCGGCCGCGAGCATCTTGGCCATATTGGCCTCGGCGCCGCAGTCCTCGCCCGCCTCGTATTTGCGGGTGGCTTCCTTGACCATCAACTCGGCGGCGCGCATCGCGGCATAGGCTTTTGCGATTGGAAACTGGATGCCCTGGTTCTGACCGATCGGCCGGCCGAACACCGCGCGCTCCTTGGCGTAGTTGGTGGCCTTGTCGATGAACCATTTGGCGTCGCCGATGGATTCCGACGAAATGAGAATGCGTTCCGCATTCATGCCGGAGAGGATGTAGCGAAAGCCTTTGCCTTCCTCGCCGATCAGGTTTTCCGCCGGCACCTTCATGTCGGTGAAGAACACCTCCGTGGTGGAATGGTTCATCATGGTGCGGATCGGACGGATGGTGAGCCCGGCCTTCTTCGCTTCGCGCATGTCGACGAGGAAGACGGAGAGACCTTCAGTGCGCTTCTTCGCCTGCTCCTTCGGCGTGGTGCGCGCGAGCAGGATCATCAGGTCGGAATATTCGGCGCGGCTGGTCCAGATCTTCTGGCCGTTGACGATGTAGCTGCTGTTGCCCTGCTTCTTGGCAAAGGTCTTCAGCGAGGACGTATCGGTGCCGCTGGACGGCTCGGTGACGCCGAAGGCCTGCAGGCGCAGCTTGCCGTCAGCGATCTGCGGCAGCCATTTCGCCTTCTGCTCATCGCTGCCATGCCGGAGCACCGTGCCCATGGTGTACATCTGGGCATGGCAGGCGCCGGCATTGCAGCCGGCGCGATGGATCTCTTCCAGGATCGCGGTCGCCGCCGACAGCTTCAGCCCGGCGCCGCCATATTCCTCCGGGATCAGCACCGAGAGGTAGCCGGCTTCCGTCAGCGCGTTGACGAAGTCGGACGGGTAGGCCATTTCGCGATCGAGCTTGCGCCAGTATTCGCCGGGGAACTGGGCGCACAGTTTCGCCACCGCGTCGCGGATGTCGGCGTGTTCGTCCTGTTGGTGATGGTCGTGAGCAGTCATTGTAATCCGGTCGGCAAGGTGCTGCGCCCGGGCGGGCGCGAGCGTGGGTTAGCAGGGCCGTCCGATCAGCGGTAGTCGCGACAGATCAGGCCGGTATGCGTACCGGCAGGGACTCGATGCCGCGCACGAAGCTGGAATAGACCCGCTTCGGCTCGCCCACGACTTCAATGCGGTCGAAACGCTTGAGCATCTCCTCCCAGACGATCCGGAGCTGCAGCTCTGCGAGCCGCATCCCGACGCAGCGGTGGATGCCGAAGCCGAACGACAGGTGGGTGCGTGGGCGGGCGCGGTCGATGATGAACTCGTTCGGCCGCTCGATCGCTTCCTCGTCGCGGTTGCCGGAGATGTACCACATCACGACGCGATCGCCTTTTTTGATGGTCTTGCCGCCAAGTTCCGTATCTTGCAGCGCGGTGCGGCGCATATGCGCGAGTGGCGTCTGCCAGCGGATCACCTCCGGCACCATGGAATCGATCAGCTTGGGATTTTCGCGCAGCTTCTTGTACTGGTCGGGGTTCTCGTTCAGCGCCAGCACGGAGCCGCTCATGGTGTTGCGGGTGGTGTCGTTGCCGCCGACGATGAGCAGGATGATGTTGCCCATCAGATTGTCGGGATCCATGTGGCGCGTTGCTTCGCTGTGCGCCATCATCGAGATCAAGTCATTGCGCGGTTCGGCGTTGACGCGCTCGTTCCAGAGCTTCGACATGTAGGCGTAGCACTCGTCCATTTCCTTGCGGCGCTGCTCCGGCGATTCCACCACGCCGCTCTTGGGCAGGGCGGTGGAGACATCCGACCAGCGGGTCAGCTTGCGCCGCTCCTCGAACGGGAAGTCGAACAGCGTCGCCAGCATCTGCGTCGTCAACTCGATCGACACGCGCTCGACGAAATTGAAGGTTTCATTGCGCGGCAGGCTGTCCAACACCTTGATCGAGCGCGCGCGGATCAACTTGGCGAGCTCGTCCAGATGCGTCGGCGTGAACATCGGCGACACCGTCTTGCGCTGGGACGCATGACGCGGCTGGTCCATCGCGATGAAGCTCGGCCAGTCGTAGCCCGGCGGCACGTCGCGGATCGAGATGCCGCCCAGCGTGGAGTCCGACGAAAAGATGCCGTGATTGGTGTCGACATGCATGATGTCGTTGTATTTGACCACCGACCAATAGGGCTCGATCGGAGCGTTGGTGCAGTAGTGCACCGGCTCTTCCTTGCGCAGCCGTTCGAACCACGGCCAAAGCGTGTCATTCTGGAACAGTCGCGGCGCGCCGGGATGAAAGTCTTTCAGCGGCGTGGAATAGGCTTCCTCGCGCGCGCTGCGCATGAGCTCGGCCTTGTCGGCGCGGATCGCGGTCTGGACGTTCATGGTTGCCAACTCCAACTTCACCTCCCCTGCACGCGGGGGAGGGAGCACAGCTTCGTCGTGGTCGCCGTTCGGACTTAGTCTCACCTTCGTGATGAATGCAATATCACCTGTGCGGTCACGCACTCACGCGGCGATGCGCACCGGCAGGGTTTCATAACCTTTGATGAAGCTGGAATACACCCGCTTGGGCTCATCCACCACCTCAATCTTGTCGAAGCGCTTGAAGATTTCTTCCCAGATGATCTTCAATTGCAGCTCGGCGAGACGCATGCCGATGCAGCGATGGATGCCGAAGCCGAACGACAGATGCGTGCGCGGCCGCGCGCGATCGATCAGGAACTCGTAGGGCCGCTCGATCGCTTCCTCGTCGCGATTTCCCGAGACGTACCACATCACGACCTTGTCGCCCTTCTTGATCTTCTTGTCGCGCAGGTCGAAGTCTTCGAGCGCGGTGCGGCGCATGTGCGCGAGCGGCGTCTGCCAGCGGATCACCTCGGGAACGAAGGTATCGAGCAGTGCGGGGTTTTCGCGCAGCTTTTTGTATTGGTCGGGGTGCTTGTGCAGCGCGTAGACGCTGCCCGACATGGTGTTGCGCGTGGTGTCGTTGCCGCCGACGATCAGCAGAATGAGGTTGCCGAGGAAATTCTTCGGGTCCATCTCGCGCGTGGCGTCGTTATGCGCCATCATCGACAGCAGGTCGGCTTTCGGCTCCTGATCGACGCGCTCCTTCCAGAGCCGAGAAAAATAGCTCGCGCATTCCATGAGCTCCTTCTGGCGCTCCTCCTCGGTCGCGACGACGCCGTCCGGCCCCGGCAACGTCGTCGCGACGTCGGACCAGCGCGTCAGCTTGCGACGGTCTTCCCACGGGAAGTCGAACAGCACCGCCAGCATCTGGGTCGTCAGCTCGATCGAGACGGTGTCGACGAAATCGAACACCTCGTTGACCGGCAGATTATCGAGGCAGCTCGACGCGCGCTGGCGGATGTTGGTCGCAAGCTCGTCGAGATTGGTCGGCGTGAACATCGGCGCCACGGTCTTGCGCTGCGCGGAGTGGCGCGGCTGATCCATGGCGATGAAGCTCTCGCGCCGGAAATCCGGCGGAACGTCGCGGATGGTGATGCCGCCGAGCGATGCCGCCGACGAGAACACCTGATGGTTGGTGTCGATGGCCATGATGTCGTTGTAGCGCGTCACCGACCAGTACGGACCGAACATCGAGTCCTTGCAGTAGTGGACCGGGTCCTCCCTGCGCAGCCGGTCGAAATACGGCCAGTGCGTGTCGGAGCGAAACAGCTCGGGGTGGCCTGGATCGAACTCGGCAAGCGGCAGAGAATTGGCGCGTTCGTGCGCGGCGTCCTGGCTGGACTTCGCGTCCAGATCGATCGTTCCGTCCATGTGCGGCTCCCGTCTGGCCCCTTCCGGAATTTGGTCCGGAAGGCGGCCTTGTTTGCGGCGAATTACAGCCCGTCGGGGACGCGCCCGCAAGGGCGAGTTTGGCGCTTTTGGCCGCACTGCACAGGCGCACTTATGGCAACCGATACGGTACCGTATCAATTCTCGTGACAAGCGCCTCGGCACGCGTTATGCCATGTCCCAACTTGCGTTATGTCGCCGGAGGCCACGTCCATGATCCCCAACGCGCAGCGGATGCTCAATTTCGATCTCGGCGAGACCGCGGACGCGATCCGCGAGACAGTGCAGGACTTTGCGAGCAACGAGATCGCGCCGCGCGCCGCCGACATCGACAAGAGCAATCAGTTTCCACGAGACCTCTGGCCCAAGATCGGCGCGCTCGGACTGCATGGGATTACAGTCGAGGAAGAATATGGCGGCTCAGGCCTCGGCTATCTCGAGCATTGCGTGGCGATGGAGGAGATTTCGCGCGCGTCTGCGTCAGTCGGGCTGTCCTATGGCGCGCATTCCAATCTCTGCGTCAACCAGATCCGGCGCAACGGCAACGAGGCGCAGAAGCGCAAATATCTGCCCAAGCTGATCTCGGGCGATCATGTCGGCTCGCTTGCGATGTCGGAGCCTGGCGCGGGAAGCGACGTGGTGTCGATGAAGACGCGCGCCGAGAAAAAGGGCGACCGTTACGTGCTTAACGGCAGCAAGATGTGGATCACCAACGGTCCGGTCGCCGAGACGCTGGTGGTCTACGCCAAGACAGATCCGAACGCCGGACCGCGCGGTATCACTGCCTTCATCATCGAGAAGGGCATGAAGGGATTTTCCACCGCGCAAAAACTCGACAAGCTCGGCATGCGCGGCTCCGACACCTGCGAACTGGTGTTCGAGGATTGCGAGGTCCCGGAAGAGAACGTGCTGAGCGAGGTCGGCCGCGGCGTCAACGTGCTGATGAGCGGTCTCGACTATGAGCGCGCGGTGCTGGCGGCGGGACCGCTCGGCATCATGCAGGCCTGCATGGACGTGGTGCTTCCTTACGTGCATGAGCGCAAGCAGTTCGGCGAGCCGATCGGCAGCTTCCAGCTGGTGCAGGGCAAGATCGCCGACATGTACACCACGATGAATGCCTCGCGTGCCTATGTGTATGCGGTGGCGAAGGCCTGCGACCGCGGCGAGACCACGCGCGAGGATGCGGCCGGCGCGATCCTCTATGCCGCGGAGAAGGCGACGCAGTGCGCGCTGGATGCGATCCAGCTGCTCGGCGGCAACGGCTATATCAACGACTACCCCACGGGGCGTCTGCTGCGCGACGCAAAACTCTACGAGATCGGCGCCGGCACCAGCGAAATCCGCCGCATGCTGATCGGGCGGGAACTGTTCCAGAAATCGGTTTAAAAGCCGATCGAACCGGATCGCATCAGGGTTGACGCGCGTGCGAATTGCAATTCCACTGCGGTCATTTCTGATGCTTGGGGGTTGATCAGTGAACGAAATGGGTTCCGTGCCGCAGCATCCACCGGCGGCGCCGCAGCTGCCTGTGTCGTTTTACGGCGACCGTGGCGAATTCCGCCGGCTGGTGTTGCGCGGCACCGGGCTCGAACTTCTCACCGTCGGGTTTTACAGGTTTTGGCTGGCCACCGACATTCGCCGCCATTTGTGGTGGAACATCGATATCGCCGGTAACGGGCCGGAATATACCGGCCGGGGCAAGGAGTTGCTGCTCGGCTTTCTGTTCGCGCTCGCGATCCTTGTGCCGATTTACCTGGCCTACTTCCTCGTCGGTCTTGAAGTCGAGCGCGCCAAGGCGTTCGCCAGTTTGCCGCTGTTCGCGTTCTTCTACCTGTTCGGACAATTCGCCATCTACCGCGCGCGGCGCTATCGCCTGACCCGCACGGTATGGTGCGGCGTACGGTTCTGGATGAGCGGCTCGGGGTGGTCCTATGCAGCGCGGTCGGTGCTTTGGTTGATACTGGTGATCCTCACCCTCGGCCTGATGCTGCCGTGGCGTGAAGCCGCGCTCGAACGCTACAAGATGCGGCATTCCTACTACGGCGATCTGCCGGGCGATTTTGACGGATACGCATCCGAGTTTTTCAAGCGTGCGTGGTGGATATGGCTGCTCGCGCTCGTCGGGCTTGTGGTGCTTTTTCTTAACACTCCGTTGGCAATATGGGTTCCCGCATTTCGGCCTTTTGCTCCCGTCGCGGGGCTGATCGTGCCGCTGGCCGCTCCTTTCCTATACGGCACATTCAAAGCCATCGAGTGGCGCTGGTGGCTGTCCGGCATCCGGTTCGGTGACGTCTACTTCGAATCGGCATTGTCGCGAACGGCGCTGATCGGCCTCTATTGGAAGGTGGTCGGATGGGCGATCCTGCTGGTGATACTTTTCGCGGCCTACGTGGCCGGTGTGCTGAATTTGATAGCGAGCGTGAACCAGGTGCCGATGGCAAAGGTTTTTGTGCCGGGCAATTTGCAGGCGAACATCCCGCTGGCCGTGCTCCTGGCGGTGGGCTATTTGGCGCTGATCCTGGCGATGAACGTCATCCTGCGGATGTACCTGTTGCGCGATGTGTGGGCGCGGGTCGTCACATCGATGACCGTGTATAATATCGAGGCGGCGGACAATGTTTCCGCACAAGGCGAACTGGCGAACGCACTCGGTGAAGGCTTTGCCGACGGACTCGACGTTGCCGGGTTTTAGCCCGTGAGCGTGGCTCGACATGGATAGCAGTCCCGTGCCCGACGCTGCATCTTCGACGCCGGGCAGTTCCGCGATTTATTTCGACGGGACGTCGAGTCGCCAGCATATCGTCGCGCTCGTCTTCAACGGCGAACTCCGGATCAGCGAGGATCACCAGTTGCTGGCGGTGTGGTCCTATGCCGACATCCGCCGAGCCGACAGTCAACCCGGTATCCTTCGCCTCACTTGCCTGACGGCGCCATCACTGGCGCGGCTGCAAATCCGCGATCCTGCGCTTGCGGCGGCATTGATCTCACGCTGCAGCCGGCTCGACGAGGATGTCCCCGGCCAGCACGGTATTGCGAAAATCGTGGGCTGGTCGATCGCGGCCGCGGTTTCGATCGTCGGGGTCATCTGGTTCGGTGTCCCGCTCGCCGCGGACCGTCTGACGCAACTGGTACCGCAGGCGCTCGAGCGCCGTCTCGGAGATGGGGCCGCCGCGCAAATCAAGACCGTGTTCGGCGGCAAGTCCTGCAACGCCGCCGCCGGCCAACAGGCGTTCGACAAACTGGTCGGCAGGTTGCGCGAGGCTGGGGATCTGGGTCCGTCGGTCATCTCTTCGGTGCTGGCGACGCCTGTTCCCAACGCGATTGCACTGCCGGGCGGCCAGATGCTGCTGTTCGGCGGTCTGCTCGACAAGGCGGAGAATCCCGATGAGATCGCCGGCGTGCTGGCGCACGAACTCGGGCATCTGAAGCATCGCGACAATCTCCGCAATCTGATCCACGACGGCAGCACGTCGTTTCTGATCGGACTGCTGTTCGGCGACGTGACGGGCTCGAGCACCATCATCTTTGCCACGCGAACGCTCATGAGTTCATCCTATTCGCGCGATGTCGAGCAAAGCGCCGATACGTTTGCGATGGACCTCATGCAACGGCTCGGCCGGCCGACCAAACCGATGGGCGAACTCCTGTTTCGCGTGACCGGGAAGCAGGGCGACAAAGCATTGTCGATCGTGGCGAGCCATCCGCTGACCGAAGACCGCTTGCTGCGGATGAGCGAGGTGCAACAGAGGTCCGACGGTCCGCCGCTGTTGACGCCCCAGGAATGGAGCGCGCTCAAGGCGATTTGCTCGCCGAAGGGCTGAACGCGCTATTGCGGCAGCTTATTGATCTGCCTCACCCACGCCCGCACGTCCGCCAGCACCGCCGGCAGCACCGCCTTGACCTCCTCGACCGTCATGCCCGGCCTGATGCGGGGATGGTACAGCAGGTTGAGGATGTACTGGTCGTAGACGTCGAAGAAACCCATCGAGACCTTGTCGTTGAACATGGTCCAGGGCACCGAGCTGGTATCGTTGATCGGTCCGAGCGACTGCAACAGTTCCTCATAGGCGCAGTCGAAGAAGACGAAATCGCCGTTGTCGACGGTGAGGATGACATTGGAGCGTTCGATCTCGTAAGCGTCGTTCTTGCGGAAGCCGGAGAGGCACTGCGGATCGAGCGAGGTCTTGATCTCCTTCGCGCGTTCGTTGCCATAGTCCTTGGCGATGGTGCGGGTGAGGTCGCGGTCGCGCACCAGCTTGACCGTGACATTGGCGTCCTCGGCATTTGGGACAATCGCGATGTCGAGATGCTGTACGCGTTTGCCGATATCGGCGACGACCTGCGCAAGCTGGGCCTTGCGATCGGCGCGATTGCCGTCAGCGAAGACGCGCACCGGTGCGACATATTTGCGGATGCGGTCGACCCGGCCGGCGAGCTGGAACTCGGCGCCGAAGGCGGTCTTGAGGAAGCCCTCGACGATCTCGGCGTCAGTGAAGCTTTTCTTCTCCGCGCGCTGGCGTGTGGCGATGGCGGGAATTTCCGATAGTGCCAATGACGGCCACATGATGGTGACGAGAGCGATCGCCACCATGGCCACGCGCATCAGTTCTTCACGATCACAGTCGCGCCGACATGGACGCGATCGTAGAGGTCGCTGACGTCCTCGTTGGTCATGCGGAAGCATCCGGACGACACCGCCTGTCCGATCGTCTCCGGCTCGTTGGAACCGTGGATGCGGTACAGCGTCGAGCCGAGATAGATGGCGCGCGCGCCAAGCGGATTGTCGATACCGCCGGCCATGTGACCCGGCAAATCCGGCCGCCGGCGGCGCATCTCCCTCGGAGGAGTCCAGCCCGGCCATTCCTTTTTCGCGGACACACGATGCACGCCGCTCCAGCGGAAGCCGTCGCGGCCAACGCCGATGCCGTATTGCAGCGCCGTGCCGTTGCCCTGCACCAGATAAAGCCGCCGTTCGGCCGTGTTCACGATGATCGTGCCCGGCGCATAGTTCGCCGGATAGTTGACGGTCTGGCGCGGGATCGGCCCGCCGCCGCCTCCGTAACCGCCGTCCTGATAGCTGTTGCCGTAGCGGTAGAACGACGGCCCGCCGCCCATCATCTCGCGCATGTCGACGCCCTGGGCGCGTGACGCGGCGGTGCCGCCCAGGAGAGCCACAAACGCCGCCAGCCATACCAACGTTCGGGTCATTTTCTCCCCCGAAAATTTCATCTCTCGTCGAATTGGCCATATCGATTGGCCCTGTGCAAGCAAAGCGTGCGTGAGCGCGACCTTTGGCCGTCAGTGCGGTTAAAAAACGGCTCTGCTTTACAATGATGGCTGGATTGCCGGGCCGTCCCTTTGACTGCGGCCCCGAACAATGGTTGATCTGCGCACGAGCTTGGGAAACACCAACGGGGTTGGAACGATGAACGGTGCGGAAAGCCTGGTACGGACGCTGGTCGCGGGCGGCGTTAACGTCTGTTTCACCAATCCCGGCACCTCGGAAATGCATTTCGTCGCCGCACTCGACCGGGTCGAAGGCATGCGCTGCGTGCTCGGCCTGTTCGAGGGCGTGGTGACCGGTGCTGCCGACGGCTATTACCGCATGAAGGGCACGCCGGCTTCGACGCTGCTGCATCTCGGGCCCGGCCTCGCCAACGGCCTGGCGAACCTCCACAACGCCAAGAAGGCGCGTTCCGGCATCGTCAACATCGTCGGCCAGCACGCGACGTATCATATCGGCCTCAATGCGCCGCTGACCTCCGATATCGAAGGTCTGGCGCGGCCGATGTCGGACTGGGTGCGGACGTCGCCGGATGCCAAGTCGGTCTCGGCCGACGGCATGGAGGCGATTGCGGCCGCCAGCAACTCACCGCCTGTGATCGCGACCCTGATCCTGCCGGCCGACACCGCCTGGAACGAGGCCGACGGCATTGCGAAAGTTCCCGGGCCCAAGCAGCAGCCGGGCTTCTCGGCGGAGGCCGTGGAGAAGGCCGCCAGGGTGCTGCATTCTGGCGGTGACACCAATCTCCTGCTGGTCACCGGCGGCGCGCTGACCGAGCAGGGACTGGCGCTAGCGCAACAGATCGCAGGCAAGACCGGCTGCAAGGTGATGGGCCAGACCTATCATCCGCGCATGGCGCGCGGCCGCGGCCGCTTCTCCATCGATCGCATTCCCTATGTGATCGAATTGGCGCTGCCGATCCTGAAAAATTTCAAGAACATCGTGTTGGTCGAAGCCCGCGACCCCGTCGCCTTCTTCGCCTATCCGAACAAGCCGAGCATGCTCAAGCCCGAGGGCTGCGAGGTGCATCAGATGACGTCGTGGGGCGAGAATTCGGTTGCGGCGCTGGAGGCGCTCGCCGACGCGCTCGGCGCCAAGCCCGCCGACGTCAAGCCGCAGAAGTTCGTAGAACTGACCAAGCCGACGGGCGCGCTGACCCATGCCTCGATCGCGCAGGCGATTGCGCTCGCGATCCCCGAGAACGCCATCATCGTCGACGAATCCATCACCACCGGCCGCGGCTTCTTCCCGCCGACGGCCGCAAGCGCGCCGCATGACTGGCTGCAGAACATGGGCGGCTCGATCGGCTTCTCCACGCCGGTTGCGACGGGCGCGGCGGTCGCCTGTCCCGACCGCAAGGTGATCTGCATGGTCGGCGACGGCAGCGCGATGTACACCATCCAGTCGTTGTGGACGCAGGTGCGCGAAAACCTCAACGTCGTCACAATTGTGTTCGCCAATCGCATCTATCAGATCCTGCGCGGCGAGTTCGACGGCGTCGGCGCGGGGGAACCCGGCCAGCGCGCGCAGGACATGCTCAAGCTCGACCGGCCGACCATCGACTTCGTCGCGCTCGCCAGAGGCATGGGCGTGGAGGGGCGCGCAGTCGCCAATGTCGACGATTTCAACAAGGCGCTGGCGGAGTACGTCTCCGCGCAGGGCCCGCGGCTGATCGAAGTGCAGATGACGTAACAAGGTTGGCGGACGCGGGGGCGCCGGGCGACAGGGGAGGGCGACATGCAGAACGAATTGGGCAAGCTCGTCGCCGCGCTCCAGGAGTTCTTTGCGCGCGAAAGCTATCTGATGGAGCGCGATCTCGGCGAGCGCGCGCTGACCCATCGCCTCGCCGTCCATATCGAGAAGCAGTTCTCCGGCTGGGAGGTCGATTGCGACTATGACCGGCTTGGCGACCGCACCATGCGGCTGCCGCACGGCTCGATCGTCTCGACCGACGACCACTACGGCAAGTCGGTCTATCCCGATATCGTCGTGCATCAGCGCGACATCCCGAACAATCTGCTCGCGATCGAGGTCAGGAAGGCCTCGAACCACCAGCCGATCGAGCACGACCAGCACAAGCTGAAGGCGCTGACCGATCCGCATCTGTGGTTCGCCTATTCCATCGGCGTCATGGTGACGCTCGCCGCCAAGCACGTCACCCATGTGGAAGTTTATGCCGGCGGCGTGATCGAGCCGCACGGGTCGGTCTGGTTCGGTCACGCGCTGAAGGAAGCCGGTTTGAGCGAGTAACGCATGATCCGGAAAAGTGTGCAGCGGTTTTCCCTCGCGACAAACGCATAGCGTTTGCGCGGAGATCGTGCGCAAACAAGAAGTGGAGCCGGCATGACGAGCAGACTGGTTATTTTTGCCGCTGCGCTTGCAGTGCTGGCGATGCCCGCGCGCGCCGAACCGCCGTCCGGTATCGACGCCGCCCTTTCCGCGCTTGTCGGCAACGCCAAGGTCAAGGCGGCGCTGGAGACCATCAAGGCCGATGACGCCGCGACCTTCACCGAGCAGAAGAAGATTACCGAGATCGCCGCCCCTCCCTACAAGGAGAAGGTCCGCGCCGAATATTACCTGAAGAAGATCCAGGAGCTCGGCTTCAAGGACGCCTCGATCGACAGCGAAGGCAATGTGATCGCGCTTCGCAAGGGCACCGGCGGCGGCCACCCGAAGCTCGCCGTCGCAGCGCATCTCGACACGGTATTCCCCGAAGGCACCGATGTGACCGTCAAGGAGAAGGACGGTACGGTCGTCGCGCCCGGGATCGGCGACGACGCCCGCGGGCTGGTCGCGCTGCTGTCGGTCATCAAGGCGATGAATGCCAACGATATCGCGACCGTCGGCGACATCATGTTCGTCGGCGATGTCGGCGAGGAGGAGCTTGGCAATCTCCGCGGCATGAAGGCGCTGTTCCGCGATCACACCGACATCGACGGCTTCATCTCCATCGACGGGCTCGAGATCAACCGCGTCGTCAACCAGGCCACCGGCAGCCATCGCTACGAGATGATCTTCAAGGGGCCGGGCGGGCACTCCTTCCAGGAGTTCGGCCTGCCGAGCGCGATCCACGCGATGGGCCGCGCGATCGCGAAGATCGCCGAGCTGCAGACGCCGTCGGATCCCAAGACCACCTTCACGGTCGGCACGGTAAGCGGCGGCACGTCGGTCAATGCGATTGCCGCCGAAGCGCGGATGGCGGTCGACATGCGCTCGAACTCCACCGAGGAGTTGCTCAAGCTGGAGGCGCGCCTGCTCGACCTCGTCAAGCAGGCGGTCGCGGAAGAGAACACGCGCTGGAAAACCGACAAGCTCTCGGTCGAGATCAAGCTGATCGGCGACCGGCCCGCTGGAATCGTGGCGGAGGATTCGCCGATCGTGCAGGCGGCGGAGAAGTCGGCCGTTGCGGTGGCGCCCGGACAAAAGGTGACGCTGGCGGGCTCCAGCACCGATTCCAACCAGCCGATGTCGCTCGGCATTCCCGCGGTCACCATTGGCGGCGGCGGCGAGGGCGGCAACTGGCATTCGCGCAATGAGTGGTTCAAGCCGACGGACGCGTATCTAGGCCCGCAGCGCGCGCTGCTCGCGATCCTGATGCTGCAGGGGCTGGACGGCGTCAGCAAACCGGCGCTGGCGGTGCGGACGGCGCCGAAATAGCCGGCTGGCGCCTTACCGAAACGAAAAGACCGCCCAAGCCGTCGCGCTTGGGGCGGCCTGATCGTGGTTTGCGAATGCCTACTGCTTTGTGGCGTCGTCGCCGGTCTTCTTGGCGGTCGACTTCTTCGCCTTTTTCGCCTTCGGCGCCTTCTTCATGGTGTCGGAGCCCGTATCGGTGCCGGTTGCCGCGGGCGCGGCGCCCTTGTCGGCGCCAGCCTTGTCCTGGGCGAGGGCGGGGGAAGCGATAAAGGCGAGAGCCGTGGCCGCGATAATCAGTTTGCGCATGCGAAAACCTCCATTGTTCTTGTTCGGGCGCGCGCACCATAACGGAGCGCCGTCGATTTCGGCCCCGCCGCCACGATCAGTTGTTCGTGAATTGGCCTGCCATGCAATCGGCGCTTTCGGCGCTGCGGCGGGCATAGGGAACCGGCTGACCATGCCGGCGTTATTGGGCCAAGGCAGGCCCTTCCCGGAGATGAGGCCATGGACTGGAAGAGCGCGATGGTACGGACCGAGATGCCGCACGCGACTGCAGAAGACGACGCCGCCTACGCGGCTGGCTGGACCATCTCCGGACTTGCGACGCTCGGCACCATCATCGCGGTCTGGATGTTTGCGATCTGAGGCCTGAGCTTCGCGACGCGGCGCGCGGTCGCGTCGCCGCGCGGGCCAATCTGTCGTACCAGCGCCTCACCCGGAGGTGAGGCATGTGGCGTCCGTCACTCCTGATCATCGTCGCGTTCGCCTGCGTGAGCACGAGCCACGCGGCACCGATCTGCGATCGCAGGAGAGGCTATCACCTCTCCTATGACGGCAATTTTCCGATGTATATCCGCATTCATCCCGGCGCGACCTGCGAGGCCACGTTCTCGAACGTCAACGGCAGCAACCTCACGTTCAAGCGGCTCCTGCTGGTCACGCCTGCCGCGCGCGGCAAGGTCAATCTGCGCGCAGGCGGCCACTACATCTATTCCGCGCCGGCAGGCTACAAGGGCCTGGACACTTTTACGCCGCGCGTCTGCGGCAGCGAGGACAACAAGCCCGGCTGCGCGACGCTGAATTACGCGGTGACGGTGGAGTGAGGTGTCCTGGCATTGCCGTACCTTGCAAAGCTGCGCGAGGTTGAATGGACGAGTTCACCACGAGGCTGTAATTTGGAAAGAACGGGGCTTGCCGGGGTATTCGGGATATTTAAGAGTAAACGTCACGCCGGGCATGTTAACCTAAGAATGTCGACAAGAGCTTCGGCAAAGACCCGCATCTCATCTATCGACTTTAAGTCAAGCCATGGGTCTCCAAGTTCCCGTGGTCCCATCGGATTCTCTATCCACCACGAATAGCTTTTTTGTCCTTTCTTTGCGGCATTTTCCAGTTGAGCTTTTGTAATCGGAACCTCAGTTCGGGCAGCTTCCTGTGCCTTCTCTATCAGCTCTTGTTTGGTGTGCTTTACCTCTGGAGGAGGTGGTGGAGGAGGCGGCGGCGCCATTTCACGCAACTTGTCACCGAAAGACTTTGAATCTTCGGCATGTGCTTGTGCCAAATGGAAACCGACAACATTACAAGCAAGATCAGCTTTAATCTCATGTACGTCCCCAAGCCGGGCCAACGATGCTTCTCGGCGCCGAAGTTGTTTTCAGGTTGGAGGTAGCACGAATTCGCCCTGAAAGTACGCAGCCAGAACCTTGACTCCTCACTCGGTATTCAACTATTGGTTGCTCTTTACTGTCCCAGCGTCGTTGCCGCTCCTGCGAAGCTTGGTGAAATACATACTAGCAGCGGATCAAATAGAGCTCAAAGGTTCGGAGCAAGACAATGCGTTGCTTGTCTGCGTTCGCACTACTGGCCGTTCTGATGCCAGTCTCGGCCAATGGTGGTGAATTGATTATCCGTAACGTCTCGCCGTCGACGCTTACGTGTCACGTTGACGGCTATACGTCTGCTACCGGGTGGGAGGCAAACTGGGACATAAGAGTGGAGCCCGGACAAGTTGGCCGAATAGAACCGAGCTACAAGCGCGACAGAGTTGCCATCGACTGGGCTGAATGCGGAGGGCTCAAAACGCGCAGGATGAACGTTACGCCGAGCGGCGCCGACGGGCTGATTCTGTTCACCGGCAAGCAGAGCCGCGTGCTGAATGTTGCGCTCTACCCCGATATTCCGAGTCATCCAAACGGCAATTTCGCAACATTGCTCGATCATATCGTTAACGTCTTCCAGACGCGGAATTCCGATGTGCTCCTGAACCTCGTAATGGCAGATGAAGACACGATTTACAGCTTCGATGCACTACCCAGCCTGTTTGGCGCCGATGGCTATGACATTGTTGAGTTGGATACCCTTTATCTCGGGTTTCTCGCGTCGAACAATCTGATAACGCCCGCGAAGATCACGGGTGACGCTCCCTGGCCGGCGGCGCGCGATGGATCCACTGTCGACGGTGTGCTCTACGGAGTACCGAGCTGGCTCTGCATGGATTTCATATTCTCGTATTCCGAGGCGCTGAAATCGGTTCACACGTTGAAGGACTTCCTCGAATTTGCAGCGAAGGCCCCCAAGACCAAACCGGTTCTGTTAGCCGACTACGATGGATCCTGGCGGCTGCCCTCGATTTACATCAATGGCTTTGTACAGACTTACGGGTATCAGAATATTGCCAAAGCGATGATGATGCCCCCGGACCCGGCCGTTATCGGAAACCTGAAAGCACTGGTTGGCACGTGCGATCTGGTTGGGCGAAACCCGTGCATAGATGGATCGAACCATGGCCAGGCTGACGGAACGATTGACCGTCTTTTTGCGGCTGGCAGCGCTGAGAGCGATATGGGCTTTTCCGAGCAGTCGTTCTATGTGTTGTTGAACCGGCTGTTTCCCGGGGATGTCGCTGTCATTCCTGCGACTTGGGGGGAACGACCCCAGCCGCTACTTTACAGCGATGCGTTTGTTACCAGCAAAAGCTCGTGCTCGTCCGAACCCTGCCAAAGCGACAGCGCGGCGTTCACGGCTTTGATGACCAGCGCGGACATGAAGAGCTATATAGCCTTTTCCGGCGATCTTTCACCCGACATGCCGCCACGGCATTTGCTTGTTGCGACCAAGCCGTTTTGGGAGACGAAGCTGGTCAAGGGCGATGCAATCTACCAGCAGGTGAGAACCGCAGTCGAAAACGGGAAAGCGTTCCCAAATAATTTCTCCAAGCAACAAGAATTGGAAATGGGCAGTGGAATTTGTCACGCCCTCAAGGCTCAAATCCCAGGTTATAGCTGCAAGGAATGAGGGCAGCTTCCACTCGGGCTAGCACGCGGCCAGCAGCCCGCCTTCGGGCTACGGCGCGGCAGCCTTCTCTCGTCCGTCTTCGCTTTCGCTGCGCTCAAGCTACGCCGGACATGCTTCGCCTGAAAATTGTGGCTGGCTGTGCCGTGCGTAGCCCGCAGGGCGAAGCATGGTGGACGCACAAGGGATCGAACCTTGGACCTCTCCCGTGTGAAGGGAACGCTCTCCCGCTGAGCTATGCGTCCGGGATACCAGTCGAACAAGACCTTAGGTCATGCTTCGAAGCCCGCGATTTACGAAGTGCGGACCCGAGGTGTCAACCCAAAACGACCGATTAAGCGCCCTGTTGCCTGGCGCGGGAGGCGTGCGACTGCAGCGCCCGGATGCGCTCGGCGAGCGTGCCGCCGGAGGCCGGCGCGCCGGCTGAACCCAGGTCGTTGGCCGGCGTGGTGGCGCCATTGGCGACCTTGACCGGCTTTGCGGTTGTGGAATCGGCGGCGAGCAGCGCCTCGATCGGCGAGTTCGGCCCTTCGAGCTGCATCGCGAGCTTGGCGACCTCGGCGGCGATGTCGTTGATGCGCTCGCGCAGCAGGGCATTCTCCATGCGCTCGGTGGCCCAGTTGCTTTCGGCCTGCTGCTGGATCGCGTTGATGTCGCGCTGCAGCTTCGAGCGCTCGTCGCGGGTGACGCGGAGCTGCTCCTCGAGCGCGGCCTTCTCGGTCTTCAGCTTCTCCAGCGCCGGGAGCTTGCCGCTCTCGCCCTGGGCGATCTGGTCGCGCAATTGCTGCATGGTGCGTTCGGCGGCAGCAGCAGCCTGGCGCAACTGGTTGTTCTCGAACTCGCGCTCGGCGAGCAGCTTGCCCTGCGTCGCAAGGCGCGCTTCCAGATCGTTGACGCGGTTGCCGAGCATCTCGGCTTCCTTGACCTGCACGATCAGCTGGCGGTCGAGATCGGTGACGCGCTGGCTCAGGTTTTCCACCCGCGCGCGCGCGTCGCCGAGATCGCGTGTCGCCGTCTCGGAGTCGCGCTGTTCCTGCGTCAACCGCGCCTGCGTGGCTGAAAATTCCTTCTCGGCGTCGCCGACCCGGTTCTTCAATTCCGCGATCTGGGCGTGCACGGCGACCAACTCGACCTGGCGGCTGTCGGCCATCATCGAGCGGTCGCTCAGCTCGGCATTGATCTTGGCGAGCTCGCCCTGCTTGTCGGTCAGCGCCTGCTCGGCGCCGCGCAGCGCCTCGGTCTTGGCCGCGAATTCCTCTTCGGTGGCGCGCAGCTGTTCCTTCACCGCCTTCTCGCGCGCTTCCAGCGCGAAGATCGTGGCGTTCTTCTCGCCGAGCTCCATCTTCATGCGGTTGATCGCGTCGCTCTTCTTGCCGAGTTCGGCGAGCTGGCTCGTGGTCTTGTTCTTGAGCTGCTCGACATTCATCTCGAGCCGGCGCGCCGACATCGCAAATTCCGCGCGCAGCTGGTCCTTGTCGGCCTGGATTTCCGCCATCGACAGCGGCGTGGCGGCTTCGAGCCGGCGCGTGGTGAGCCGCACGGCGCGGTTATGCACCAGCGGCACGATCATCAGCCCGCACAGCATCGAGACCAGGAAACCGATCGCCAGATACATGATCGGTTCGATCATTGGGTACTCCGCACCATTCAGAAAATGTTAACGAACCATGCCACGGAGCGCGCCCAAAAGGCCAGCCCATTGCCGCGTTAACGTGAATCCGTCAAAGCCGGCAGAACGCCCCTGCAGCCTTGCCGATCAGAACGGGTTCCAGGTCGCGCGCGGGGTGTATTTCAGGTAGCCGATATTGGCGCCGAGCCTGAGCCCAATGCCCGAGCGGATCGGCACCAGCACGATATTGTTGGCGGTCAGCGCGGTCATGCCGAAGCCGCCGACAATATAGGCAGAGCCGTCGATGCCGACGAAGCGCTGGTAGATCGCATTGGTCGACGGCAAATTATAGACCAGCGTCATGGTGCGCGCGCCGTCGCCACCCCAGTCGAAGCCGACCGACGGCCCCTGCCAGTAGACCCTCAGGTCGCCAGCGTTCTTGGTGTAGAGCGTGCCTTCGCCATAGCGCAGCCCCGCGACGAAGGCGCCGGAGCCTTCCTCGCCCAGCACATAGCCGTTCGGCAGACCCCATTGGCTGACCGCGCGCTCGATGATCGAGGCGAGCCCGCGCGAGACGTTGCCGAAAAAGCGATGGCCGGCGTTGACCAACTCGTCCGGTCCGTAGGTGTTGGGACCGGGCGCGCGCTGCGGTGGCGGCAGGTTCTGCGGCGGCGGGCCCGGAGGGGGCGCCTGCTGCGCCGAGGCGGGAAGCGACCAGCACAGCAGCGCCGCGACCGTCACCGCGGCAAGGCGCGAAGCGAAATTCATGAAACTACCCCTGATATCGAATTCCCGGCCGCCGCCTTTAACCTGACGCCAACATGCAGGGCAGTAGGTTGCAGCCGAGTGTCCCCTCGACTCGGTTGTTATCGGCACCAACTATGACGGCACAGCGGCAAGAAAGATACCGGCGGTGCGCCTTGGCCGTCTTTTTCGCCCTTTTGGCCGGCGTTGGCCTGGTTTGGGGCGGTTTGGCCGCCCGCGCCGCCACCACCGAACGGGTGGTGGTCAACCGCTTCTCTGGCCTTGCGATCGAAGGTTTCGACCCTGTCGCCTATTTCGTCGACCATCATCCCGTGCCGGGGCTGCCCGAGTACGAGGCGGCGGAAGCCGGCGCGGTCTGGCGCTTCCGCAATGAGGGCAACCGCGCCTCCTTTGTCGCCCATCCGGACGTCTATGGCCCACAATTCGGCGGCTATGACCCGACCGACGTGGCCCGTGGCGTCGCCTTTGCCGGCAATCCCCGGTTCTGGATCATCACCGGCGAGCGGCTCTACCTGTTCGGGCTCGAGGCCAGCCGCGACGCCTTTGCCGCCGATCCCGAGCGCTATTTGCAGCAAGCGAATGCGCGCTGGCCGCAACTCGAGCAGGGGCTCGCGCAGTAGACCGCTTCACGACGATGCTGACGGATCCCCCCAGGCGATGAACGCCGGCACGATGAAGCCATCGCTCCGTTCGCCAAATCGTAAGGGGCGCCCATCGGCGTCGGTGATCTTGCCGCCCGCGGCGGTCACGATCGCGCAGCCCGCAGCGACGTCCCATTCCGACGTCGGCCCGAGCCGCGGATAGATATCGGCCGCGCCTTCGGCGAGCCGGCCGAACTTGACCGACGAGCCGAGCTGAGTGCGCACCGCGCCGGGCCTAGCATCGATGAAGGCCTCGGTCCTGGCGTCGCCATGAGATCGGCTGACAGCCGCGACCCACGGCTCACCGAGCCCCGGCGCGCGGCGGACGTGGATCGGCTCCGGCGCGCCCAACCCTCCCGCCTCGGACAGTTTCAGCCGCTCGGCGCCGCGGCCAACAAGGCCGCGCCACAACCAGCCGAAGGCGGGTGCACCGATGATGCCGAGCAACGGCGTTCCCTCCGTCACCAGCGCCACGTTGACGGTGTATTCGGTGCGTCCCGCGACGAACTCCTTGGTGCCGTCGAGCGGATCGACCAGAAAGAAGCTGCCGCGAAACGGCGGCTTTGCCGCCTGCGCGCGCTCTTCCGACAGGGACGGTACGCCGGGCGCGATCTGCGCGAGCCCATCGGCGATGATGCGGTCGGCGGCGAGGTCGGCCTCCGTCACCGGCGAGCCGTCGTCCTTGCCATGAACCTTCATGGCACGGCGGTTGACCGCGAGGATGGCCGCTCCCGCCTTCACCACGAGATCGGTCAACGGGTCCATCAATGCGGCGGCTTCGTCGCGACCGATGATGCGCGTCCTTGCAGCAGGCTCGTTCATTGTCGCATCACAGTTGCCGATTCCAGCACGATCAAGGCCGACTATCTCGCTGTTTGCAAATCGTTCTACCCAATAGCCCTTGAGCTAGCCCCAGTGTATCAAGCGTGCAACGCAAAATGTGATTCGCGGATTCTTGGAAATCGCTCATGTCCGGCACATCGTCCGCTCCCGATCAACTCGAACTCGCGGCGCTGTTGTGCTCGCGTGTTTGCCACGATCTCATCAGCCCGGTGGGCGCCATCGTCAACGGGCTCGAGGTCCTCGACGACAATCCGAAGCCGGAAGACCGCGAATTCGCGCTCGATCTGATCCGCAAGAGCGCGAAAACCGCTTCCGCCCGGCTGCAGTTCTGCCGGCTTGCGTTCGGCGCGGCCGGCTCCGCCGGCGCCCAGATCGATCTCGGCGATGCCCAGACCATGGCGCGCGGCCATATCGAAGACGCCAAGACCACGATCGCATGGAACCTGCCGCGCCTGCTCTTGCCCAAGAACCGGGTCAAGCTGCTGCTCAACATGCTGGTGATTGCGCAGCAGACGATTCCGCGCGGCGGCACGTTGACGGTCGATCCGATCGGCGAGGGCGAGACCATGGCCTTCCGCGTCACTGCGACAGGACTCAATGGGCGCGTGCCGCAGAACATCGCCGACATGCTGGCGGGCCAGTCCCATGCCGCCGATGCCCATGCGGTGCAGCCTTATTATACGCGTCTCCTCGCCGAGGCCTGCGGCCTGAAGGTGAAGCTCGCCGCCGAAGGCGAAGCCGTGGTTGCGACCGCCTCGTAAACGCACGCTTAAGGAACATGCTTAACGAAAGGTTGAAACGCGTCGTCGCGCAATTTTGCGGGACGCGTTATCTCCTTGTTCAGACCGTTCATTTCCGTTTCCGCAACTAAACTTAAACGCTTTGCAGGGAAGCTGGCCAGACTTTCCAAGGCGCGTTTTCGCGCGCCCGTTCTGAAGGCTGGATTTATGGACGATCTGTTGCGCGAGTTTTTGACGGAGACGAGCGAAAGCCTCGACACCGTCGACAACCAGCTCGTGCGGTTCGAGCAAGAGCCGAACAACGCGAAGATCCTCGATAATATTTTCCGCCTGGTCCACACCATCAAGGGCACCTGCGGCTTCCTCGGCCTGCCGCGGCTGGAAGCGCTTGCGCATGCCGGCGAAACGCTGATGGGAAAATTTCGCGACGGCATGCCGGTGACGGCCGATGCCGTGACGCTGATCCTGTCCTCGATCGACCGCATCAAGGAGATCCTTGGCGGGCTCGAGGCGACCGAAGCCGAGCCGGAAGGCAACGATCGCGATCTGATCGATCAGTTGCATGCCATGGTCGAGCGCGGCATGGCCGCGATGTCCGGCTCGACGCAGTCGATGCCGGCCGCGTCGGCTTCGCCGATCGCGGCGACAGCTGCCGCCGCGCCCGAACCTGCGCCGATGGCGATGGCCGAGGGGCCGAAGCTCACGCAGGGCAGCCTCGTCGCGCAGACGCTGGAGCGGCCGCTGCGTCCCGGCGAAGTATCGCTGGACGAACTGGAGCGTGCTTTCCGCGAGACGGCGATTGAGGTCGAGCCGGCGCCTGCCGCGGCTCCCGCGCCTGTCGCCGAGAAGCCGGTCGTGAAGGAAACCAAGGCGAAGCCGGCGAAAATCAGCAAACTCGCGGCGGAAGGCGAGACGCAGGAGGCCGACAAGGTCGCCAACCAGTCGATCCGCGTCAATGTCGACACGCTCGAGCACCTCATGACCATGGTGTCCGAGCTGGTGCTGACCCGCAACCAGCTGCTCGAGATCAGCCGCCGCAACGAGGACACCGAATTCAAGGTGCCGCTGCAGCGCCTCTCCAACGTCACCGCCGAGCTGCAGGAAGGCGTCATGAAGACGCGCATGCAGCCGATCGGCAATGCCTGGCAGAAGCTGCCACGCATCGTCCGCGATCTCTCAGGCGAACTCGGCAAGCAGATCGAGTTGGAGATGCACGGCGCCGACACCGAGCTCGACCGCCAGGTGCTCGACCTGATCAAGGATCCGCTCACCCACATGGTGCGCAACTCCGCCGATCACGGGCTGGAGACGCCGGCCGAACGGGTTGCGTCCGGCAAGGGCGAGCAGGGCACCATCCGTCTCTCCGCCTATCACGAGGGCGGCCACATCATCATCTGCATCGCCGACAACGGCCGCGGCCTCAACACCGAGCGGATCAAGGCCAAGGCGGTCTCCTCAGGTCTCGTCAGCGAGGCCGAGCTGGAGAAGATGTCGGAAGCCCAGATCCACAAGTTCATCTTCGCGCCCGGCTTCTCTACCGCCGCCGCCGTTACCTCGGTCTCCGGCCGCGGCGTCGGAATGGACGTGGTGCGCACCAATATCGACCAGATCGGCGGCACCATCGACATCAAGTCGGTGGCCGGCGAGGGCTCCTCGGTCACGATCAAGATCCCGCTGACACTCGCCATCGTCTCGGCGTTGATCGTCGAGGCCGGCGGCGACCGCTTCGCGATTCCGCAGCTCTCGGTGGTCGAGCTGGTGCGTGCGCGCGCCAACTCCGAGCACCGCATCGAGCGCATCAAGGACACCGCGGTGCTCCGCCTGCGCAACAAGCTGCTGCCGCTGATCCACCTGAAGAAGCTGCTCAAGATCGACGACGGCTCCACCTCCGATCCCGAGAACGGCTTCATCGTGGTGACCCAGGTCGGCAGCCAGACCTTCGGCATCGTCGTTGACGGCGTGTTCCACACCGAGGAAATCGTGGTCAAGCCGATGTCGACCAAGCTGCGCCACATCGACATGTTCTCCGGCAACACCATCCTCGGCGACGGCGCGGTGATCATGATCATCGATCCGAACGGGATCGCGAAGGCGCTCGGCGCCTCCGGCTCGGCCGCCCACGAGATGGCGGACGACAGTGCCGCGCATCATGCGGCTTCGGGCGAGCAGATGACCTCGCTCCTGGTGTTCCGCGCCGGCTCGAGCCAGCCCAAGGCGGTGCCGCTCGGCCTCGTCACCCGGCTGGAAGAGATCGCCGTCGAGAAGATCGAGCTCTCCAACGGCCGCCACATGGTGCAGTACCGCGAGCAGTTGATGCCGCTGGTGCAGATGAACGGCGTCGAGATCCGCGCCGGCGGCTGCCAGCCGATCCTGGTGTTCGCCGACGACGGCCGTTCCATGGGGCTCGTGGTCGACGAGATCGTCGACATCGTCGAGGAGCGCCTCAACATCGAGGTCGCGGGATCGCAGCCCGGCATCCTCGGCTCCGCCGTGATCAAGGGCCACGCCACCGAAGTGATCGACGTCGGCCACTTCCTGCCGATGGCATTCGCCGACTGGTTCAGCCGCAAGGAGATGCGGCCCTCGGCCGCCGCGCATTCGGTGCTGCTGGTCGACGACTCCGCCTTTTTCCGCAACATGCTGGCGCCGGTGCTGAAAGCGGCCGGCTACCGCGTGCGGGTCGCGCCCAACGCGCAGGAAGGCCTTGCCGTGCTGCGCTCGGGTCAGGCCTTCGACGTGGTGCTGACCGACATCGAGATGCCCGACATGAACGGCTTCGAGTTCGCCGAGAGCATCCGTTCGGACACGCATCTCAGCCAGATGCCGATCATCGGTCTGTCCGCTCTGGTGTCGCCGGCGGCGATCGAGCGTGGCCGCCAGGCCGGCTTCCACGATTATGTCGCCAAGTTCGACCGTCCCGGCCTGATCGCGGCGCTCAAGGAGCAGACCGCCGAGATGGCGCGGGCGGCCTAGCGGATGATCCGGAAAAGTGTGCAGCGGTTTTCCGAACAGATCATGCGCAAAACGTTAGAGAGAGTTCGATGAGTTCGATGACCAGCAAGACCCAGAGCAGCGAAGGCCTCGTGGCCGAATATGTCACCGCGGTGATCGGCGGACAGTTGTTCGGCCTGCCGATTTCCCGCGTGCAGGACGTGTTCATGCCGGAGCGGCTGACCCGCGTCCCGCTATCTTCCCACGAAATTGCCGGCGTGCTCAATTTGCGCGGCCGCATCGTTACCATCGTGGACATGCGCGCGCGCCTTGGTCTGCCGAAGGTCGAGGACGGCAAGCCGCCGATGGCGGTCGGCGTCGACCTGCGCGGCGAGTCCTACGGCCTCTTGATCGACCAGATCGGCGAGGTGCTGCGGCTGCCCGAAGACAGCCGCGAGGAAAATCCGGTCAATCTCGATCCGCGCATGGCCAAGCTCGCCGGAGGCGTCCATCGCCTCGACGGCCAGCTGATGGTCGTGCTCGACGTCGATCGCGTTCTCGAAATCGCGCCGGAGTTGAAGGCTGCCTAAGCGGGCGTTCGGCCCGTGCCAAACGTCGAAATGGAAACGTCCCGGAACGGGAACTGGTGTTGAGGTGAAAAAATGAGAACATGTCTGGTTGTCGATGACTCCAGCGTCATCCGCAAGGTCGCGCGTCGTATCCTGGAAGGGCTGGACTTCCAGATCATCGAGGCCGAGGACGGCGAGAAGGCGCTGGACGCCTGCAAGCGCGGCCTGCCCGATGCGATCCTGCTCGACTGGAACATGCCCGTCATGGACGGCTATGAGTTCCTCGGCAATCTGCGGCGCATGCCCGGCGGCGACGTTCCGAAAGTGGTGTTCTGCACCACCGAGAACGATGTCGCGCACATCGCGCGCGCGCTGCACGCCGGTGCCAACGAGTACATCATGAAGCCGTTCGACAAGGACATCGTCACGGCCAAGTTCCAGGAAGTCGGCCTGATCTGATCTCGCGTTGGCGGCGGCTTCCCGGCTATCGGCGTTGTTGTGTTCTTGAGTCATGCCGCTGGTCGGCATTTGGTGACGTATGAGTATTGCGTTGGCGAGTTCATCGGCCCAGTCCGCCCGGGAGGCAAAGCTCCGGGTCATGGTGGTCGACGACTCCGTGGTGATCCGCGGGCTGATCTCGCGCTGGGTGAACGCCGAGCCGGACATGGAAGTCGCGGCCTCGCTGCGCACCGGCCTTGACGCCGTCAACCAGCTCGATCGCGTCAGGCCCGACGTTGCCGTGCTCGACATCGAAATGCCGGAGCTCGACGGCATTTCGGCGCTGCCGCAGCTGCTCGCCAAGAAGCGCGACCTCATCGTCATCATGGCTTCCACGCTGACGCTGCGCAACGCGGAGATCAGCCTCAAGGCGCTGTCGCTCGGCGCCTCCGATTACATTCCGAAGCCCGAGAGCACGCGCGAGGCGTCCGCGGCCGAGACCTTCCATCACGACCTGATCCAGAAAATCCGTGCCTTCGGCGCCAAGGTCCGCCGCGCTCAGCCTGCGATCGCCGGCCCCTCGCTCGCGCCCGCGCTGCCCGCCGACAAGCATGCGTCGACGGCGCGTCCCGCGGTGGCGCATCCGGCGCTGATGAAGCGCGCCTTCGGCACACAGGCGCCGCGCGCCCTCGTCATCGGCTCGTCCACCGGCGGGCCGCAGGCGCTGATGACGCTGGTGACCGAGCTTGGTCCCGTGATCGACCGCTGCCCGGTGCTGATCACCCAGCATATGCCGCCGACCTTCACCACCATCCTCGCCGAACATCTGGCGCGTTCGAGTCGCCGTCCGGCGCATGAGGGGATCGATGGCGAGCCGGTCAAGGCCGGCACGATCTATCTCGCGCCCGGCGGACGCCACATGCGCGTCGTGCGCCGCGGCGCGGAGGCCGTGATCGCGCTCGACGACGGCCCGGCCGTCAATTTCTGCAAGCCCGCGGTCGATCCGCTGTTCAACTCCGCGATCGACATATGGCAGGGCGGCGTGCTCGCCGTGATCCTGACCGGCATGGGCTCCGACGGGATGCGCGGCGGCAAGGAGATCGTCGCCGCCGGCGGCAGCGTGATCGCCCAGGATGAGGCGTCTAGCGTCGTCTGGGGCATGCCGGGCGCCGCGGCCAATGCCGGCATCTGCGCCGCCATCCTGCCGCTCAACCAGATCGCATCGAAAGTCGTTCGCGTGTTCGCAGGAGATCGTTCGTGACGCCCCCGGATTATGAGTATCTGCGCAAGATCCTGAAGGAGCGCTCGGGTCTCGATCTCTCCGCCGACAAGCAATATCTGGTGGAAAGCCGGCTGGTCCCACTCTCCCGCAAGGCCGGGCTTGCCGGCATCCCGGAGCTGGTCGCAAAGATGAAGAGCGGCGCCGAGCAACTCGCCTCGGACGTGGTCGAAGCGATGACCACCAACGAGACCTTCTTCTTCCGCGACAAGATCCCGTTCGATCATTTGCGCGACACCATCCTGCCGGCGCTGATGCAGACGCGCGCGAACCGCAAACTGGTCCGGATTTGGTCGGCCGCGTCCTCGACCGGCCAGGAGCCGTATTCGATCGCGATGTGCCTGAAGGAAAAGGCGGCGCAGCTCGCCGGCTGGCGCTTCGAGATCGTTGCCACCGACCTGTCGCAGGAGGTGCTGGAAAAGTCGAAGGCCGGCATCTACAGCCAGTTCGAGGTGCAGCGCGGCCTGCCGATTCAGCTGCTGGTGAAATACTTTGCGCAAACCGGCGAGCTCTGGCAGATCAATGCCGACATCCGCGGCATGGTGCAGCACCGTCCGCTCAACCTGCTGCAGGACTTCTCCCATCTCGGCAAGTTCGACGTGATCTTCTGCCGCAACGTCCTGATCTATTTCGACCAGGAGACCAAGGTCAGCATCTTCGAGCGGATGAGCAAGATCATCGAGCCCGACGGCATGCTGATGCTGGGCGCGGCCGAATCCGTGGTCGGCATCACCGATGCGTTCCGGCCCTGTCCGGACAAGCGCGGGCTGTACCAGCCGAACCCGTCGCGCGGCTCGCGGGCCGGTGGCGGCGCCATGCTGCAGGGCTTGAAGGTCGTCGCTGCGCGTTAGATGATCGCGTGCGGCAGGAAGCGCGAATTGTTGCCGGTGATCGGGCCTTCATCCTCGCGGATCGACAACCCGCACGGCGTATGATCGACCAGCCAACTGCCGAGCACCGGATATTGCCCTGAGAAATTGCGCAACGGCGCGAACGCTTGGCGGATGAAGCCCTCGTCGCCATACGGTCCTTGCTGCTCTGCCAGCGGCACGCCCTGGCTGATCAGCGCGACATTGGCGCCCTCGCGCGAATAGAGCGGCTTGCGCACATACGACGTCCCGAGCTCGCGAGAGCGCGGGTCGTCCTCGAAATAGGCCGGCAGCAGGTTGGGATGGCCGGGAAACATCTCCCACAGCAGCGGCAGGATGCCCTTGTTGGAGAGCACGGCTTTCCACGGCGGCTCGATCCAGCGCGTCGGCGCCTCGGCAAGTCTGGCGCCGAAGGCGTCGCGGAACATCCACTCCCAGGGATAGAGCTTGAAGGCGAACGCGATGTCGCGGTCGTCGAGATCGACGAAGCCGCATGCATCGCGCCAGCCGATGTCCTCGATGTCGATCAGCGTCGTCGATAACCCGGCCTGGGTCGCCGTGTCCTCGAGATAGGCGAGCGTGCCGAGATCCTCGCTGTTTTCCGTCGTGCCGATCAGATGCAAATGCCGGCCTGCTCCCAATTTCTTCCAGCCTTCGATCAGGCGCTCGTGGATCGAATTGAACTGGTCGGCGTCTTTCGGAATGATGCGGCGCTCGATCGACTGTTCCAGCCAGCCCCATTGAAACACCGCGGCCTCGAAGATCGAGGTCGGCGTATCCGCGTTGTATTCGAGCAGCTTCGCCGGCCCATTGCCGTCAAAGGAAAGATCGAGCCGTCCATAGAGGCTGCCTTCGTCGCGCTCCCAGCTCTCCGAAATCAGCGGCCAGAACGTTTCGGGGATTTTCAGCCGCTTCAGATATTCCTCGTCGTCGATCGCCCTGGCGACGAGCGCGAGGCACATCTCGTCGATCTCGCCGGTCGGCGCCTCGATGCGCCGCTCGATTTCGTCCAGGGTGAAGGCATAGTAGCCGCGCTCGTCCCAGTAGCGCTCGCCGTCGATGGTGTGGAAGTCGAAGCCGCAGCCGTCAGCCGTCTGGCGCCAGTCGTCGCGCTCGGGGCAGACGATGCGCTGCATTTTTGAAAGTTATCCGCCGCCACCGGCGTGTCCGTGACCGCCGCCATGACCGTGGACGTGATGCAGCGTTCCGCCGAAGCCGCCATACCAGGTCGCGCCGCGGCAGTAGAGCCGGCCGTCGACGCCTGGGATCATGCTCTCACCCGGACCGCAGTCGCGGCGCGGGCCAAAGCCCATCGAGACGGCGCCGACCGCCGCCGTTCCCATCATTGTCAGCACGACGCGGCGTGAGCGTTTCATGGTGCGGCCCTCGGAAGGAATATGCGATCCTCGCGCAGGACGTGCCGGTCACGCAAGTGAAACCAGGTGGTTCTCACCGCAACGTGCGCTGTTTCGACCGCCGTCAACGCCACCACATCCAAACATGTGATCTTTGCCATCTCCCCCCAAAAACAAAAACCCCGCCATTTGCGGCGGGGTCCAGTCTGGGAGGAGCGAGCGTACGGCTCGCGGGTAAAACCCAAATTCAGGCGGGGATGCGCTCTTCCACCTCGTGCGGCTCGCGCAGCACATAGCCGCGGCCCCAGACGGTCTCGATGAAGTTGCGGCCTTCGGAGGCGTTGGCGAGTTTCTTGCGCAGCTTGCAGATGAAGACGTCGATGATCTTCAGCTCCGGTTCGTCCATGCCGCCATAGAGATGGTTGAGGAACATTTCCTTGGTGAGGGTGGTGCCCTTGCGGAGCGAGAGCAGCTCCAGCATCTGATATTCCTTGCCGGTCAGGTGTACGCGCTGACCGCCGACCTCGACCGTCTTGGTGTCGAGATTGACCACGAGATCGCCGGTCTGGATCACCGACTGGGCGTGGCCCTTGGAGCGGCGCACGATCGCGTGGATCCGGGCGACCAGTTCGTCCTTGTGGAAGGGTTTGGTCATGTAGTCGTCGGCGCCGACGCCGAGACCCTTGACCTTGTCCTCGATGCCGGCAAGGCCGGAGAGGATCAGGATCGGTGTCTTGATCTTGGAGACCCGGAGTTGCTTCAGCACGTCGTAGCCGGACATGTCGGGCAGATTCAGGTCGAGAAGGATAATGTCGTAATCGTAGAGCTTGCCGAGATCGACCCCTTCTTCGCCCAGGTCGGTCGTGTAAACGTTGAAGCTCTCGGACTTGAGCATCAATTCGATCGACTGCGCGACGGCGCTGTCATCTTCAATCAGCAAAACGCGCATGCCAGTTCCCCATAGTCGCCGTTCCGGGCGTCAGGTCGGCCGCACCTGCGGCACACAACAAACGCCTTTGAACAACTGATTCGGATCCTGACGAGACATGGTTAACAAAATCTGATTCTGATCCGCAAGATGTCTCGGTGCAATTTTTGTCGAATCGCCCTAAGATATTGCGTCAAACCAGTTTTTCCTACCAGTAGCCGCTCAAGTTCCACATGAAGAGACGGGCCTAACCGACTCTCGCGACTCGCGGTTCTCATGAACAGCGAGGCGCCCAGCCATCAAAGACAGTGACGCAATCATTAACGATGCGGGTAAACACGAAGTTAAGCGGGCGGTGGAAATGAGCCAAAACTTAAGGTTTCTGCAATGAAGGGCTCAACGTGAAGGCTTTGGCCGAGCAGATCGGCGATATCGACGGGGTCAACATCTATGGCCGCGTCGTCGGCGTGCGCGGCCTGATGGTCGAGGTCGCAGGCCCCATCCATGCGATGTCGGTCGGCGCCCGCATCGTGATCGAGACCGGCGGGGTGCGCCCGATCCCCTGCGAGGTGATAGGCTTCTCCGGCAGCAATGCGGTGGTGATGCCGTTCGCCGGCCTCGAAGGCGTGCGGCGTGGCTGCCGTGCTGTCATCGCCAATGCATCGAACCAGGTCCGCCCGTCGGACGCCTGGCTCGGACGCGTGCTGAACGCGATGGGGGAACCGATCGACGGCAAGGGCCCGCTGCCGCAGGGCACCTCGCCCATGCCGTTCCGCAACACCCCGCCGCCGGCACATGCGCGCAAGCGTGTCGGCGATCCGCTCGATCTCGGCGTGCGCGCGCTCAACACCTTTCTCACCTGCTGCCGCGGCCAGCGGCTCGGCATCTTCTCCGGCTCCGGCGTCGGCAAATCGGTGCTGCTGTCGATGCTGGCGCGCAACGTCGACGCCGCGATCTCGGTGATCGGGCTTGTCGGCGAGCGCGGCCGCGAGGTACAGGAATTTCTGCAGGACGAACTCGGCGAGGAAGGTCTCGCGCGCTCGGTCGTGGTGGTTGCCACCTCCGACGAGCCGGCGCTGATGCGTCGGCAGGCCGCGTATCTGACGCTCGCCATCGCCGAATACTTCCGCGACGAAGGCAAGGACGTGCTGTGCCTGATGGACTCGGTGACGCGCTTTGCCATGTCGCAGCGCGAGATCGGCCTGTCCGCGGGCGAGCCGCCGACCGCCAAAGGCTACACTCCGACCGTGTTCACCGAGCTGCCGAAGCTTTTGGAGCGCGCCGGCCCCGGCACCAACAATGGCACCATCACCGGCATTTTCACCGTGCTGGTCGATGGCGACGACCACAACGAGCCGATCGCCGACGCCGTGCGCGGTATTCTCGACGGCCATGTCGTGATGGAGCGGGCAATCGCCGAGCGCGGCCGCTATCCCGCCATCAACGTCCTCAAGTCGGTCTCGCGCACCATGCCGAAATCGGCCGACCCGGCCTATCTGCCTGTGATCACCGAGGCCAAGCGGGTGATGGCGACCTATGCCGACATGGAGGAGTTGATCCGGCTCGGCGCCTACCGGCCGGGTTCCAGCGAGGAGGTCGACGCCGCCATCAAGCTGCACGAGCCGCTGGAAGCCTTCCTGCGCCAAGCCAAGGACGAGGTCACCCATTTGGCCGAGGGTTACGAGCGACTTGCACGAATCCTCAAGGGTTTGGAAACGGAACGCTAACTTTGTCAGGCCATGATCCCCGGACGATTTAGTGCCGCCGGTGGGGCCCCGCGGGGAGCCGGCCTTGTCCCGCGTCTGCAGGGACTTCTGGGGAGTATGAGTTGATGAAGTCACGCGAAACGCTAATCCGCCTGAAGAAGTTTCAGGTCGATGAGAAGCGCCGAAGGGTCGCCCAGATCGAGGGCATGATCGCCGACTTCCAGCGCATGTCGGTCGACCTCGAGCGCGAGATCCTCGCCGAGCAGGAGCGCGCCGGGATCAACGATCCCTCGCACTTCGCCTATCCGACCTATGCCAAGGCCGCGATCCAGCGCCGCGAAAACCTGACGCGTTCGGCCGACGAGCTGCGCATCCAGCTCGAGGACGCCAAGAGCCTGCTGGCCGAAGCCTATGAGGAGCTCAAGAAGGTCGAGCTGCTCGACGAGCGCGACCAGGCCCGCGAGCGCGCCGAGGAGAGCGCCCGCGAGCAGGCCGACCTCGACAGCATCGGCCTGATGCGCGCCCGTCTCGGCGTCGCCTAAAGCCCTTTCAAGCCATCTCAGCACCGTCAGAGCCCGGACCCGAAAGGGTCCGGGTTTTGTTCGTCAGCGGCCGCCGGGCCATGGGCGGTCTTGGGCCTTCGACTTTTGACGATGCAGGGGCTGGACTGCCCGGCCGCAAAATATGCTACGAAAGGGGACTACTCCCGGTTGGAGCGCGATCCGCGAAAGATCATGCTCGATCAAGAAAGCGATGGGGGATCGCGATTTTTGGGGATGTGAATGCTGACGCCGGCTGAGTTGGTCTGGCTGATTGCCGCGGTTGCAAAGGGTGATGAGGCCGCTTTCGAGCGCCTCTATGCCGCCACGCGCGCGAAACTCTACGGCGTCGTGCTGCGTATCTTGCGCAGACAGGATCTCGCCGAGGAGGTGATTCAGGAGACATACGTCAAGATCTGGAACAGCGCCGGGCAGTTCAATCCCGGCCTGTCGTCGCCGATCACGTGGATGGCGTCGATCGCCCGCAACCGCGCCATCGATGTCGTGCGCAAACGCACCGAAGGCTCGATCGAGGAAGAGCCGGCGGCGATGGAAGTCGCCTCCGACAGCCCAGATCCGCTGGCTCGCCGGGAAATGACGGAAGAGTTGAAGCGCTTGCTGGAGTGCGTCGGACGGCTCGAGCCGGATCGCCAGAAGCTGGTGCTGCTCGCCTACTACAACGGCTGGAGCCGGGAGCAACTGGCGGCGAAGTTCGAGGCGCCGGTGAATACGGTAAAGACGTGGCTGCGGCGGAGCATGATGGATATCAGGGAGTGCCTTGGTCTTTAGAAGGATTGGCCTTTAGAGGCCGGATTTGAGAGCGATGGAATACAGCGAAGACCATATCGCGATCGCGGCGGAATATGCGCTCGGCACGCTCGATGCCGACGAGCGCGCGCAGGTCGAGACCATGATGGCGGTGGACCCGGAGTTCACCGCGATGGTGCAGTCCTGGGAATTCCGTCTTGGCGTGCTGAACCAGATGGTCGGGTCGGTCGAACCGCGTCCCGAACTGTGGGAGCGCGTGCGCGCCGCGGTCGGGCATTCCTCGCAACAGGCGCCGCTGGTATTGCCGGACGCGTCGCCTCCTCCGCCGCCGACGCAGGCTGCGCAAACGTCCTTCGAGCCGGTCGCGCCGGCGCCGACATTCGACCCGATCGCCCCGACCGGGCCGATCGCGCCCGCCGCCGACACTTCCAACGTCATCCGCCTGTCGTCGCAGGCGAAGCGCTGGCGCGGCGTCGCCTCGGTCATGACCGCGCTCGCGGCCGTGCTTGTTGCAATGATCGGTGTGCAGCTGTTCTCGCCGGAGATGCTGCCGGCGGGCTTGCGCCCGAAACCGCGCACGCAGGTGGTCGAGGTCAAGACTCCGGCGCCACCGTCCGCATCTTCCGCACAGTATGTCGCGCTGCTGCAGGGCTCGGCGGGAGGGCCCGCCTTCATTCTCACCGTCGACGGCGCGACCAGGAATTTCACCGTGCGCAAGGTCGGCGCGCCGCCGGTCGAGGTCGGCAAGAGCTACGAACTCTGGCTGATCTCCGACAAGCTGGGCGGGCGACCGCGTTCGCTCGGCGTGATCGGGGCTAACGACTTCACCGCGCGCACGGTGCTGACGGGCTTCGATTCCGACGTGATCAATGGCGGCGTCTACGCGGTGACGGTGGAGCAGGCCGGCGGCTCGCCCGATGGCGCGCCGCACTCGACGCCGGTGTTCGCCGGCAAGCTGATCGAGACCGTGCCGGCGAAGTAGCGCTGGTGCGCGGGCCCGTTGCGCACGACGTCCGTTCGAACCGGACAGGCGGAGGATATCGGGCCGATGGATTGCGAACTGTGCCGATCGGACATGGCGTTGTTCGGCGACGACCACGCCTTCGTCCGTTATGACAACAACAGTCTCAGCAAGGGCCATGTGTTGGTCATTCCGCGACGGCACGTGGCCGACTTCTTCGACATGACCTCGGCTGAGAAGGCGTCGGTTCTAGCCTTGCTCGACAAGGCAAAGGCGCACGTTTCGGAAGGGCACTCGCCCGACGGCTACAACATCGGGGTCAATATCGGCAAAGCCGCCGGACAATCGCGCATGCACGTCCATGTGCACCTGATCCCGCGCTACACCGGCGACGTCGCCGATCCCAGCGGCGGCATACGCTGCGTTCTAAAGCAGAGTTGACGGAATCATCTTGCTGGCGAATTTGATCAAGCCACAAAAAGAAAACGCCCGTGGGGAGCGGGCGTTTTCCATAGTCAACTTGGGGTAGTTGGGGTCTTCTACTATCCACGTGGCGACTTTGGGGGGCTGGTAAAGAGCCGCGTGAATTCCTTAAATTCCTCCGTTAGCGCACCAGCGCGGCGTCGCTGCTGGTGACGGCCAGCGGCTTGCCGGCCTTGATCACGTGCGCGGTCTGCGCGTAGCCGTCGTCCGACGTGGCGCGGGCGGAGATGCCGAGGCCGGCTACCACGATGCCAGCAACGAGCGCCACGACCACGATCTTGAGGTGGGTCGAGCGGTCTGCGCTGTAGATCGAGTGGTTCATTGAGATCTCCTGCCGGGCCTTCTGATCTCTGCTCGTATGTGTCGCTGCCGTCTCAGGACGGGTTCAACGTCACGCCTAGCCAACGTAGGGATTGGCGGTTGGTTGCGAAGGGGCGATCACAACTCGGTGAAAAGACTTGAAAGCGCGCGATTGGCGGCCGCGCGGATGCGCCGGATACCGCTGGCAGCACAGATGGTTACGCCGTACCCGCTCGCCGCGGCGCAGCAAGCCGCCAGAATCATGGGAAATTAAGAAATCGGTTGCCTGTGGCGGAAAAGCACAGCCGGAACCGGCTGCGGAAACTACACGCTACCGACCGTCTTCAGCCGGGCGCGGGGATGGATTTCCGCCTGCGACAAGACAGTCGTTTGCGACCGGAATCGTTCCACGAGCGAGCGCACGAAGGGGCGGATGCCGGCCGAGGTCACCAGCACCGGCGCCTCGCCCTCGCGCGCGGCGCGCTCGAAGGCGTCGCGCACCGCCGCCATGAACTCCGACAGCTTTGACGGCTGCATCGCGAGGCTGCGTTCCTCGCCGGTGCCGACCAGCGACTCCGCGAACGCCTGCTCCCATTTCGCCGACAGCGCGATCAGCGGCAGATAGCCGCTGTGCGTGGTGTTCTGGGCGCAAATCTGCCGCGCCAGCCGGGCGCGAACGTGCTCGACCATGGTCGCGGGATTGCGTGAGAAGGCGAGCGCATCGGCGATGCCTTCCAGGATGGTGGAGAGATCGCGAATGGAAATGCGCTCGGCAAGCAGGAGCTGCAACACGCGCTGGATGCCCGAGATCGTGACCTGGCTCGGGACGATGTCCTTGACCAGTTCGCTCTGCTCCTTCGGCAGCTCCTTGAGCAGCTTCTGCACCTCGCCATAGGAGAGCAGGTCGCTCATGTTGTTCTTGAGCAGCTCGGTGAGGTGGGTCGAGAGCACGGTGGCGGCATCGACCACGGTGTAGCCCTTCAGCGAAGCTTCTTCCTTCAGCGAGGCGTCGACCCAGGTGGCGGGCAGGCCGAAGGTCGGCTCCGTGGTGTGGATGCCGGGCACGCCGACCTGGTTGCCGGCGGGGTCCATCACCATGAACTGGTTCGGCCAGATCTTGCCGGTGCCGGCGTCGACCTCCTTGATCTTGATGACATAGGTGTTGGCCTCGAGCTGCACGTTGTCGAGGATGCGCACTGCCGGCATCACAAAGCCCATCTCGATCGCAAGCTGGCGGCGCAGCGCCTTGATCTGGTCGGTGAGGCGGTCCTGGCCGTCGGGACCGTTGACCAGCGGCAACAGCGCGTAGCCGAGCTCGATCTTGAGATCGTCGATCTTCAGCGCGGAGGCGATCGGCTCTTCGGCCGCGGGCGCGCCCGGCGCGGATGCGGGCGCAGCCGCGGCGCGCGCGTCGGCGAAAACCTTCTCACGCTTTTGCTTGTGCGCTTTCCATGCAAGCCCGCCCGCGCCGCCCGAGAGCGCAAGGAACGGGATCATGGGAATGCCCGGCAACAGCGCCAGCACGAACATCACGGCGGACGCCATGCCGAGCGCCTGCGGATAGCCGGAGAACTGCCTGAACAGCGCCTTGTCGGCGGCGCCGGAGACGCCGGCCTTCGACACCAGCAAGCCCGCCGCGGTCGAGACGATCAGCGCCGGCACCTGCGTGACGAGGCCGTCGCCGACGGTCAGCACCGTGTAGGTGCGCGCGGCCTCGCCGAAGGACAGGCCCTGCTGAGCGACGCCGATGATGATCCCGCCGATGATGTTGATGAAGACGACCAGCAGGCCCGCGATGGCGTCGCCGCGGACGAATTTCGAGGCGCCGTCCATCGCGCCGAAGAAGCCGCTTTCGTCCTCCAGCGCCTTGCGGCGCTCGCGCGCCGCCTTCTCGTCGATCAGGCCGGCGTTGAGGTCGGCGTCGATCGCCATCTGCTTGCCGGGCATCGCGTCGAGGTGGAAGCGCGCCGCGACTTCGGCGATGCGGCCGGAACCCTTGGTGATGACCACGAAGTTGACGATCACCAGGATCGCGAACACGATGATGCCGATCACGAAATTGCCGCTCATCACGAAGCTGCCGAAGGCCTCGATGACGTGGCCGGCGGCATCGGTGCCTTCATGGCCGTGGGCGAGGATCAACCGCGTCGAGGCGAGGTTGAGCGACAGCCGCAACATGGTCGAGATCAACAGGATGGTCGGAAACGAGGAGAACTCCAGCGGCGCCTGGATGAAGAGCGACGTCATCAGGATCAGGATCGACAGCGTGATCGAGATCGCCAGGAACAGGTCCAGCACCACCGCGGGCAGGGGCAGGATCAGGACGACGAGGATGGTGAGAATGCCGAGCGCGAGCGCGATGTCGCCGCGCTTCAGGATATTGCCGATGTCGCTGAGCGTGAGGCTTCCGCTCGCTGCGCCCGCACCCGCCGTGACGTCGACCATGGTAGCTGTGCCCCCCCGCGCATGCCGTTCGCGCGCCCCAAGCGTCTGCGCGGCGGCTGTTGGGCCACCGGTTCGAAAGTGAGGCACCGCACTGGCGTCCACGGAGGTCTCCCCCGTTTTACGCGATCGACGACACTCGACTCCAACCCGGCAATTTTTGCCCGGTGTATGGTTAGGAAAGGGTTAATGCGGCCGTCGCGAGGGGGCCGCTTGCACCGATTGGCTCGGAAAGTTCGGGAATCGGACGAATGTTCGCTCAGCGCCGGCGCGCGCGCCCCTCGCCGCGCTCCGGCGCGACGCCTGCCGCAAACGCCGGCTCGGAAGCCGCTAGGGTCTGCCTTGCAATCGGGATCAGCAATTCCCGCAACCAGCTATGGCCGGGGTCGGTGTCCATCTTGATGTTCCACATCAGGTACAGATGCTGCTCGGCGAGCGGCACCGGCAACTCGTGAATGACGACGTCGAAGATTTTGGCGACGTGCCTGGCAAAGGCGCGCGGGACCATGCCGACGAGATCGGTTTCGGCCACGATCGAAGGCACCGACCACAGGCGCGAGACCGCCATCACGATCCGCCGCTTGATGCCGTGAACCAGCAATTCGCGGTCGACCTGGGTGAAGCCGCGCAGTTCCGCCGACAATGCGACGTAGGAAAGCTCGTTCATCACGCCGGCTTCGAGCTTGTTGCCGATCATAGGATGATCGGGCCGCGCGATTGCCACCAGATCGACGGGACCGATCGGTACGATCGAAATCTCGGGGGACGTGACCGGATAGATGAAGCATGCAAGATCGAGCGTGCCGTCGAGCACGTCCTGCACGATATCCGGCCGCGACGCCACGCCCTCGATCGAGACGCCGGGCGCGCTTCTTGTGATCGTGTTCAGGAGCGGCGGCATCACCAGCGGCTCGATCACGTCCATTGCGCTGATCCGGAAAGTGCGCCGGTAGGATTTGAGGTCGACCTCCTTGCCGCCAAGCTGGATGCCGATCAGTCCGAGCGCCTCGCGTACCGGACCGATCATCGCCTGAGCCTTGGTCGTCGGCGTTACGCCGCGCTTGGCGCGCACGAACAGCTGGTCGTCGAGCAGGTCGCGCAAGCGGGCCAGCGAGTTCGAGACGGCGGGCTGGCTCATGGCGAGGTGATCCGCCGCGTGGCTGATGTTGCCGGCTGAATAGATGGCCTCGAACACAACCAGCAGGTTGAGATCGAGGGTCTTCAGGTTCACGCCTGGCATCAGGCCTCCCGCGGGGCATCCATCTACTACAGGTAGCAAATTATTCGATCGGTCAATATCACATATTCGTCCCAGGCTCCTCCACCGCGCGTGGATCCGGCGCGTCAGGAGAGGTCCGGAACAACCGCCTCGGTCAACTGAAGGATAATGGTGAGGCCATGCAGCGTCGGTCTGCCGCGTCGCCCACGCCGGGACGTAACAACCGGCGGACAGGGCGTAACTGACCGCGCGCCGCCGGGTCGTCATTTCTGATACTGCTCGAACAGCTGCTTGATCCGTTTGGCGGCTTCCTCGGTGGCCTGTTCCGGGGTCATGTTGTTTTGTGTGATATTGGCTTCCGCCTGCGCCCAGACCTGCTCGGACATCACGCCCGAATAGGCGGGATTGTAGGACATCCACCATGGCACCGTCGGCTTGATCAGCCCCATATCCACCGCAACCGGACGGTGCGGGTCCTTCGGGTCGGTCCAGTACGGATCGTTCTTCACGATCGAGGCCATCACCGGCAAATAGCGAGCGCGGGTTTCCTTCAGATAGGCGTTCATGTTCGCCGGTTGGATGAACTCCCGCAGCAACGCTTTGGCGGCGTCCACGTTCTTCGATCCCTTGGGGATGATAGTGGGAGAAATCGCCAGCACGCTCGGCACCTGCTTGCCGTCATTGTCCATGGGGGTGCCGCGGGTCAATATCTCCTTGTAGTAAAGATCGGGCTTGTCCATTTGCGCCGCGGCAATGGAGATGGTGGCGTTGGGCGTCATCACGATCTGTCGGGCGTAGAAGGCGTTGTTGTTGTCGACATCGCCCCAGTTGATCGCTCCTGGCGGCACATAGCCTTTCTTGAATGGCGTCGTCAGCCGCTCCAGCGTCGTGGTCGCCGCCTTGCGCACGGCTGGATCGTCGATATTCAGTTTGCCATCCGGCGTGACGATGCCGACGCCGCCATAGGTGACCAGGAATTGGTGGAACAGATTGCCGGAATCCGCCTCTTTCGTCGCCATCGAATAGCCGAGGCCGAAAATACGCTTGCCCTTGGCGCGCAGCTTGTCCTGCACGATCTGGAAAAAATCGTGGAATTTGTCCTGCGTGCCCGGCATGTCGGTCGCGGCAAAGCCAGCTTCCTCCACGAGCGGGAGCCAGATCTCATTCAGCAGCGAAGAGGCTTTGGTCGGCACGGCGTAATACGAGCTTTTCTTTTGCTTGGCGTTATGAAGGCGCGCACTGTTCAGCGCCGTCTCCAGAAATTCGGTCTTCTGGGAGTCCACGACGTCGGAGACATCCTCCAACTGATCGTTCCAAGCCGCGCGCGGCACCAGGAAACGGTCGCCGGTGACGGTGTGCACCACGTCCGGCACGTCGCCGACCTGCATGGCGGCGATCAACTTGGTGATCACGTCCGGCCCGTTCATGATGGTCAGATTGACCTTGGTGTTGTTGCGCTTTTCCCAGTCCGCCATCCAGGCAATCACGGCATCGTTTTCGGCCTTGTAGAAACCCTGGGTCCACCAGACCGTGAGTTCCCCGGCCGCCTTGGCGCGGCGTGGCATCAACCCGGTGCCCGCCGCGACCGCAGCACCCACGCCGCCCAATGCCTGCCGCCGTGAAATGAGCTTCATGTTGTTTCTCCCGTTGGCGCCGCGTTCAACCCTTGACGCCGCCCATGGTCAGACCGCCGCTCATCTTGCGGCGGAAACCGTAGTAGATGAGCAAGGGCGGAATGGCGTAGAAGATCGCCGCCGCCATCAGGTAATTCCAGGGTGCCTCGTCCCCGACCAGGAATTTGCCGAGTGCCACCGGCACGGTGACGACCTTGCCGCCTGACAGCAGCAGGAACGCGTACAGATATTCGTTCCATGACAGCAGCAGCGCGTAGGTGCCGATCGCCACCAGGGCAGGGGCCATCAGCGGCAGATAGATGCGGAAGAAAATCTGCGGCGGTGAGGCACCGTCGATGCGCGCCGCCTCGTCCAGTTCGAGCGGGATCGAGGCGCTGTATTGCAGGAAAATGAAAATCGCGTAGGGCGTGGCGAAGGTCACCTCAACGGCGATCACCGCGAGCGGATTGTTGGTCAGGCCATATTTGCCCATGATGCCGTAGAAAGGGATGGCCAGGAACGACATCGGGATCACATAGGTCAGCAGCGCCGCATTGGTCAGCATCCAGCCGCTGCGGATGCGCATGCGGCTGATGGTGAAGCTGGTCAGGGACGCGATGGCCAAGGTCAATAAGGCGACAGCGACACCGATAAGGAAACTGTTGCCCATCTGGTTCCAGAATGTCTCCAGCAGCCAGAAGGCCTGGTGGAACACGACGCTGAACGCATGCAGGCTGGGCGCGATCGGGTAGACGGAGGTAGAGAGCACTTCCTCCTTCTCCTGCACGGAGACGCGAATGATGTTGTAGATCGGCAGCAACGTCCAGACCAGCAGCACCGCCGACAGCAACGACACGCCCATGCGATCGATCGCGCGGCGGCGGCGTTGTGCGGTCATATCGTGACCTCGCTGCGCCGCAACTGGCGCATCAGCAGGATCACCAGCGGGATCAGCAAGGGCAGCGCCGTCAGCACCGTCGCCATGCCCAACTTGGGATCGCCCAGTTCGAACGCGTTGCGGATGCCCAGGGTCGCGAGCACATGCGTCGACAGCGCCGGCCCGCCGCCGGAAATGAACCGCACGGCGTTGAAATCACCCAGCGCCCAGATGGTCGAGAGCATGGTGCAGACCAGGTACATCCCCGCCATCAGCGGCAGGGTCACATGGGTGAATTTCTGGATAAGGCTGGCGCCATCGACATCCGCGGCCTCATACAGGTCGACCGGAACGGCCATGCGCCCGGCGAGGAAGATCAGCGTCCAGAAGGGCAGCCATTTCCAGATATGGCCATAAATGACCGAACCCAACGCGAAGGCCGAATTGTCGAGCCAGGGCGGTCCATCCACGTGCGCCACCTGCCAGATCAAATTGTTGATCAGCCCCCATTGCCCGTTCAGCATCCAGTTGATGGACAGGTAGCTGGACAGGGCCGGCATCGCCCAGGGCAGCATGAAGACCAGCAGCATGATCTTCGTCCACCAGCCCTTGCGCATGAAAAAGCCCGATAGCAGCAGTGCCAGCAGCAATTTCAGGTTCACGCCGAACAGCAGATAGAGCAGGGTGTTTACTACCGTGCGCGGATAGACGGGATCGCCGAACAGCGCGCGATAGCTGGCTGGATCGCTGCCCAGCCATAGCCCATAGCCGATCGGATAGATGACGAAGGCCACGAAGATTGCGACATAGGGGGTGACGAAGGCCAACGCCCAGAGTTTGTCGGCGCCGAACGTGCCGCGCCGCCGCGCACGAGGCGTGGTGCTCGTGACCGGGCTGTCGATCATCGTCGTGATCGCCATCGTTCGGCTCCTTCGCGCGTTCGCAACGCGCGGTGGAATTCCCGTCCCTTCGGCGGCCCGGTTCGGCGTGGTCTGCCCCGGCCTGCTCGGTCTTTGGTAGCGAGTGTGGCAATTTGCCCAGTGCGGCACAACTGGTCTTGCGGCGGGGGCGGCATTGTCACGCACCCGACCGAAGCGCGCGAAGAGCCTGCGGCCTTCGCGGGCGGCAATGCCGGGATGCATTAACCGCCATGGTGAAACCGGGCGGGGAACTTTATAAGTCAGCAGCTTCTTCAACCACTCGAAGAGGCTGACATGAACGACCTGCATTTATGGCTTTCGCAGCAACATCACGGCCTGCGAACCTTCCGCAACTTCCAGCAAAAACTCGAGCTGTTGAGCGCGCGCGAACCGGCGCAACTGGGCTTATATGCGCTGTTGAACCGTCTCGCCGGCAGCTATGTCGAGGCCTTCGACGAAGAGCCGCTGCCGGTTGCGGTCGCAGACCGCGCTTACCGCCGCCTGCTCGATCTCGTCGCAAGCCTCGATCCGAAAGCGGATGCCGATCGCCGGCTGGCGGACATCAATCGCGTTGCGGCCTGCGATCTCCTGCATTGACGCTTCGAGGCCCGGCACTGCTGACGGCTGCTGCCGTTCGGCGCGCGCATGCCTAATCTCGCGGCAATGTGGGTTGACCGCGCCGGTCCCAGCGAGGAAGTTGCGCGCCGTGCACGCCCCCTCCAAATCCCCCGATTCCCACGCCTTCCTCCCTGACTCCGGTCAGGCCTGGGTGCGGCTTGTCGTTGCCTTGCTGATCGCCTCGGTGGGCGCGGTCGGCATGTGGTCGGTGGTGGTGGTGCTGCCGACGGTGCAGGCCGAATTTGCGACCACCCGCGGCGCGATTTCGTTCGCGACCACCATGATCTTCATGGGCTTCGGTCTTGGCGGCGTCGTTACCGGCAAGATCACCGACCGTCTCGGCATTGTGACCGCGCTTGCGATCAGCATCGCCTTTCTCGCCGCCGCCTATGTGCTCGCCGGTCTGACGACCGCGCTGTGGCAGTTCATCGCGGTGTCATTCCTGATCGGGCTCGGCACGTCGGCCACCTTCGCGCCGCTGATGGCGGAAGTGTCGCACTGGTTCGAGCGCTATCGCGGGCTCGCGGTCACCATCGTCGCCAGCGGCAACTATGTCGCCGGCACGCTGTGGCCGCCCGTCATCAACTGGGGCACGCAGACTTACGGCTGGCGCGCCACCCATATCGGCATCGGAATCTTCTGCGGCATTGCGATGACCATCCTGCTCCTGGTGCTGCGCGCCATCCTGGGAGGCGCCGCGGCGCGCGACCACGCCAACGCGCCGCCGCCGCGGGTCGATCTCAACCTCTCCACCAACACGCTCACGGTGCTGCTCTGCATCGCCAGCATCTCCTGCTGCGTGGCGATGGCGATGCCGCAGGTCCATCTCGTCGCCTATTGCGGCGACCTCGGCTATGGCGTGGCGCGCGGCGCCGAGATGCTGTCGATGATGATGGCGTTCGGCATCGTCAGCCGGATCGGCTCGGGCTTCATCGCCGACAGGTTCGGCGGCCTCGTCACGCTGATGATCGGTTCGTCGGCGCAGGCCTTTGCGCTGCTGTTCTATTTGTTCTTCGACAGCCTGACCTCGCTCTATCTGATCTCCGCGATGTTCGGCCTGTTTCAGGGCGGCATCGTGCCGAGCTACGCCATCATCGTGCGCGAGGCGATGCCGGCGCGCGAGGCCGCGACGCGAGTCGGCATCGTGATTTTCGCTTCCGTGTTCGGCATGTCGTTCGGCGGCTGGATCTCCGGGGTGATCTTCGACGTCACCGGCTCCTATGCCGCCGCGTTCGCCAACGGCTTCGCCTGGAATGTGGTCAACATGGCGATCGTGCTGAGCCTGTTGTTGCGCGCGCGCGGCCGCGGCCGGGTCGCGATGGCGTAAGGGCGGCGGTCCTCTCGAAGAAAATACGCGCCCGCGCATTTCCACTTGAGATTGTCCTCCCGCCGCGCCACTCTGCGGCCACCGATATCCGTACGGTGGAGGGTGCGAGTCATGGCGACAGACAAGCCAGCACAAGCTTGCGACATCGTGATGAAGGGCGGCATCACCAGCGGGGTGGTTTACCCGCTGGCGCTGGTCGAGCTTTCGCAAAAATACCGGTTCGCCAATATCGGCGGCACCTCCGCCGGCGCCATGGCAGCCGCGGCGGCTGCCGCCGCCGAATATGGCCGGTCGATCCAGAATGCGGGGTTCGAGCGATTGGCGAAAGTGCCCCAGGACATCGGCTCGCGCCTGTTGTCGTTCTTTCAGCCGACGCCACTGTTAAGGCCGCTGTTCAACATCTTCGTTGCGGCGTTGGGCGGCGGCAGCGGAGCGGGCCGGTTCGCCGCAATCGCCGTCGCGGCGATCTGCGGCTATTGGCTGAGTGCGCTATTGGGCGTGCTGCCCGGCGCCGTCATCGTCGTCATTGCGCTCATCTATGGCGCGGGAGGCGGCTGGATCGCCTTCGGCCTGCTGGTCGCGCTCGCAGGTCTCGTCCTCGCGTTGCTGTTGCGCCTGCTCAAGGCCGCCAACACCGACCTCGTCGGAAACGATTACGGGCTTTGTCCCGGCATCCAACAGCCCGGCGGCGGCCCGCAAGGTTTCACCGACTGGCTCGCCCAGTTGATCCAGGAAGCGGCCGGCCGCACGGACGACGGTGAACCGCTGACATTCGGCGATCTGAACACGCCGCCGGGCGATGCGCCGCCGATCCGACTGGCGATGATCACGACCAGCCTGATGGACGAGCGGCCCTATTCGCTGCCGCTGGACACCGACCGCTTCTTTTTCAAGCGAACGGAATGGCACAGGATCTTCCCCGCCCGCGTCATGAAGTTTCTGCTCGATAATTGCCGTCCGTTCACGCCTGAGTCGGGAGAGCAGGGCGAGTTCTACCATTTTCCGGAGCGCGCACATTTGCCGCTGATCGTGGCAGCGCGCATGAGCCTGAGCTTTCCCGGCCTGATTTCGGCCGTCCCGCTCTGGACCCGCGATTTCACCCTGAGAGAGCAGGCAGACAAGGACAAGCTGAGGCGCTGCCTGTTCAGCGACGGCGGCGTCACCAATAATTTCCCGATCCAGTTCTTCGACCAGCTGTTCCCGAACAGCCCGACCTTCGCAATTTCGCTCGACGAGTACGACCCGAAGCGCAACTACGACCAGGTCTGGCTGCCGTCTCTGGCGGTGAGCGGAATCCAGTTGCCGATCATGCCCTTCAGCGGCCTCGGCGATTTCCTGGCGCGGCTGCTCTATTCCGCCAAGGATTGGCAGGACAATCTGCAGAGCACGCTGCCCGGTTACCGCGAGCGTATCGTTCACGTGGTGCTCAAGCCCGACGAAGGTGGCCTCAACCTGAACATGAGCGAGGCGACGATCAAGAAGCTGGTCGACTTCGGCAAACAGGCGGGCATCCTGCTGCGCGACAAGTTCGACATGGACCAGCACCGCTGGCGCCGCTTCCTCGTGTCAATGGCGCGGATGGAGCAGACGCTGGACGAGGTGGCGCTGGCCTATGAGCAGGTGCCCGGCCAGTTCGGCAAATTCCTCGACGACTATGTGCAGGAAGAGGCGCCCTACCGCGACCCGGTCGTCCCCGGCAAGCGGCCGCCCTATTCGCAGGATACCAAGGCGCGGGTCGACGAGATGCTGGAGCGGGCCAGGCAACTTGTCGAGCTCGGAAAAACCTGGCGGACGCCGCCGACCATTCGCGGCGGCGAGATTCCCAAACCCGCGACCAATTTGCGGATCACGCCGAAATATTGAGACGTCACGCCGCCGACTGTTTGGCCTTGCGGTTGGCCTCTAACCGCCGGTCCACGCGCGCCACGATCAGGTCGAGGGTCGGATGTCTCATGCCGTTCTGGCCTGCGACAAGCTGAACCAGCTTGTCCGCGCGCTCGATGTTCAGCGCGCCGTTGGTCAGCGCGCGCGCCGCGGAGGCCGGCCGGGACAGGTCGTTGGCTGCTGCGGCGTATTTTTCGAACGGCACCAGCTCGTCCTTTGACGCGCCGATCCTGGTGCATACTTCGATCACGAAATCATAGATGGAGCGCGAGGCTTCCAGGTCCGAATGGACGGCTTCCTTGGCGGTGCGCATCCCGTCTTCGGTGATGCACCGGTAGTTCCCCGCCATCAGCATCGCCCACTTCGCGAGCGGCACGAAAATCGAATCGTAATACCGCAGCTTGACCGGCAGCTCGATCTTGCCGTCCGGCGCCTCGAACCGTATGGCGTCGATCTCCTGCTCCAACTGCCGCAGAATCGCGTTGCCGCGCTCGTCGTCGAAGCGGGCTGCCTTGAAATTCGTGGGCAGCGTCACCTGCAGCACGTTCAGCTTCTCGCCGGGTGGCCGTATCGCTTGCGGGTCGGGACTGCAGAGCGTGATCAGGCCAGGGTCGAAGTGATCCCAGACCTCAGGCGCGGTGTAGGCCGACTTGAGCTTCTCCGCATCGAGACCCGGAATCCGTCGCATATAGGCCAGCGGAGGCATGTTCATGATGGACATGCACGGGACGCGCGACTTTGCGACCGCATCAAGCAAGCCGCGAACGCCGGGCGAGCCGTATTGCGGCTCCTGCATGGCGAGCCCGATCAGATCGTAGTCGCGCGGATCGACTTCGTTCGCTCCTGCCGCCGATACCTTGCCAGGCAAATTGCGAGAGTCGATTTCGACCGGCTCGGCGCGGCCGCGAACCGGCAAGCGAACGCGAAAGCCTTCGGAATTGATGAGGTTTGCTTCGTCAGGCAAGCAGACGAGCTTCACGGAATGTCCGCCGAACAAAATCTTCGAGGCGAGAAGCGAACCGTAGGAAGCACCAAGGATGAGAATGTTGAATTTCGACATCGGGAGTTTCCTCATTTTTTGTTCATTGAATTGGCGCCGTGTTTTGATCTGGCGCGGGCTACGCTGCAGCGCGCAAGACGGCGTAATTGCGAGGGAGAATATGGGCCTGAATCCAACGCTGTCAAATTGTCAAATACAGCACCGGTGTTCGCGACTGCGAAGCGCGGCCGATTGAATCGTTCGCAAGCGCGAAGGATGTTGCCCGCGGCTTATACGTTAGACGGACTGCCCGGCCTTCAGGAGCGAGCAGCCGGTGATCTTGAAGCTGCCGTCGGCGTCCTGCTCCAGCGTGTACATGGCTTCCCAGGCTTCGCCGTCCTGATCGACGATGTGCGCGCGCTGCGCCACCCAATGGCCTTCGGTGCGCGCCTCGCCGAACTCGAAACTCTTGTGACGCCAGACCGGCGCGTAGGAGTTCTGCACCATGGACATGAAGACGTCGGCGCGCGGAAACAGCTTCTTGATCGCCGGCGCCGCGTAGGAATAGGCGGCCGCCGCGTCACCCCGGCTGAACGCCTGCTCCTGCGCGCGGATCACGCCCTGTGCGTTGGCGACGTCGTCCGCGGCGCGGACGGGCGCCGCGAAGACGAGCAACGCAACGAAGAGCAGGACGGCGAAGCGCATGCGGACATCGGCGGCTGTTGGCACGTTCTGAAGTTACGGACGTTACATCGCCACGGTTTCAGCGACAACGCCAGGCGAAGCCTCAAGCCGTCCCTCAACCCTCCGCCACGGCGTCGGCCCAGGGCTGGAACGTATCGGTCGCGCCGTGGTTGGTCGTGCCCTCTCGCAGCACCACGCTCGGGCAGGCATATTTTCCCTGAAAAGTCTGGATGCGTGCGTCCTCATAGTCGAAACGGCTGCGCAAGGCCTCGCGCACGTCCTTGTCCATGCGCACGTCGCCGATCACGATCGCGCCTTCGCTGGCGTCCAGCCGCGGCTGATGCATCGCGGTGTCCAGATCCATGCCGTAATCCATCACGAAAGACAGCAGCTGCATCACCGCCGGCATGATGCGGCGGCCGCCGGAGGCGCCGACCGCCAATCGCTGACCGTTTGCGGTCTTCGCCACGACGGGCGTGTAGTTGCACAGGCAGCGCTTGCCGGGCGCCAGCGAGTTCGACACGCCCTGGGTCGGGTCGAACCACATGATGCCGTTGTTCATGGTGACGCCGCTTTGCGGCGTCACGAAGCGCGAGCCGAAACCCGACAACAGCGTCTGCGTCACCGCCGCCATGTTGCCGTCGCGGTCGACCACCGAATAATGCGTGGTGCAGGCCGGCGCGAGATGCTCGGCGCCGAGCGAGCGCCGTCCATCGGCATCGCCCATGTCCTTCAACCGCTCGCGATAAGCCGTCTGGACGGCGTTGGCGTAGTTCGCATAAGCGGACGCATCGGGCACGCCGCGCGAGGGCCTCAAATCCTGCTGCAGCAGCCGTAGCGCATTGGCGAGCGTCGGCCCTGCCGTGAGCTCCGGCGTCGCATAGACCGTGCCGCCGCGATAGGGAATTTTCAGCGGCTCGCGCAGATGCGCGCGATAGGCCGCGAGGTCGGCGGCCGACAGCGCGCCGCCCGCGCCCTGGATGTCGGCAGCGATGCTTTTGGCGAGATCGCCCCGGTAGAAATCATCCGCGCCTTGCTCGGCGAGATAGGATAACGAGGCCTTGAACTTGTCCTGCGGCAGGCGCACCTCGGCACGGATCGCCCATAGCGGCGCCGGCGGCAGGCCGTCGACCAGATAGGCCGCGGCACTCGAGGGATAACGCCGCAAGTCGATCGCGCAGCTTGCGATCATCAAGGTCGTCCACCAGTCGACCAGCAGGCCTTCGCCGGCGAATTTGACGGCTGGCGCCAGCAACTCCTTCCACGACATCCGGCCGTGACGGCGATGCGCCTCGCTCATGCCAGCGACCATGCCGGGCACCGCGATCGAGCCGGGTCCATGGATGTTGCGGTTGTCCTTGACGCGCGGCCAGGGGAAAATATCGGAGGCCGCGCCTCCGGTCAGCGGATAGTCCTCGACCTTGAGACTGTTGGGCGCACGCATGCCGTAGTCGATGACTTCATAGCGGTCCTCGCGCGCGCGGTAGAGCACCATCGCGCCGCCGCCGCCGGGCCCGTTCATCCAGGGTTCGACCACGCCCAGCGCAAAGCCGGTTGCGACCACCGCGTCCATGCAATCGCCGCCGGCGCCCAGCACCGCGGCGCCGATCTCGGCGGCCTTGCGCGATTGCGCCGCAACAATGCCGCCCTTGCTGGCAACGGCGGGTTTGCGGATGATCTGGCTGTTGGAGAACTGGTCGTGCATGGCTCCCGTCACTTTTCTGGTTCTTTTGTATGCTCTGTACTCAAGTCATATTTGCCGAAAACATCAAGGGCAGGCGGGCCCGCGCGTAAAAGCAAATATCAAAGCCGGCTTCAACGCCGAGCAATTCACAAAGGGAGGCAATCATGGACATTTCACGTCGAGACATTCTCGCCGGCGCCGGTGCGCTGGTGGCGACCGCGGCGAGCGGACAAGCGACGGCGCAATCCTTCGCGTTCAAGCCGAACCAGCGTTATCCGGAGCCTTCGCTCGAAATTCTCGACCCGAGCTTCCTGAAATACCGCATCTACAGCAGCACGGTCGAGCAGATCGCCAGCGGCATGCGCTGGGCGGAAGGGCCCGCCTATTTCCCGGACGGCGGATATCTGTTGTGGAGCGACATCCCCAACAACCGGATCATGAAGTACGACGAAAAGGACGGCAGCGTCTCGGTGTTCCGCAGCCCGTCCAATTTCGCCAACGGCAACACCCGCGACCGGCAGGGACGCCTCGTCACCTGCGAGCACTCGGTGACGCGCCGGATCACGCGCACCGAGAAGGACGGCAAGATCACTGTGCTGGCCGACAGTTTTGAGGGCAAGCGCCTCAATGCGCCGAATGACATCGTGGTGAAGTCGGACGACACGGTCTGGTTCAGCGATCCGCCGTTCGGCATCCTTGGCGATTGGGAAGGTTTCAAGGCCACACCCGAGCAGGCCAACACCAACGTGTTCAAGATCGGCACCGACGGCAAGCTGACCGCCGTCATCACCGACATCGGCAATCCGAACGGGCTCGCGTTCTCCCCGGACGAGAAGAAGTTCTATGTGGTCGAGGCCAAGGCGCAGCCGTACCGCTGCATCTGGAGCTACGACGTCAACGCGGACGGCAGCCTCGGCAGCAGGAAGAAACTGATCGAGGCGTCCGATGAGGGCGCGCCCGATGGTTTCCGCGTCGACCAGGACGGCAATCTCTGGTGCGGCTGGGGCAGCAACGGCCTCTTGCAATCGGAGCCGGCCGATGTCAACGGCCGCAAGGTCTATCAGCTCCGCGGCAAGTCGGAGGATCTCGACGGCGTGAAAGTGTTCAGCCCGGAGGGCAAGCCGCTCGCCCACATCCATCTGCCCGAACGCTGCGCCAACGTCACCTTCGGCGGGCCGAAGCGGAACCGGCTCTACATGACCGCGTCACATTCGGTCTACGCATACTATGTGGAGTCGCACGGCGCGCTGTGAGATTTCTTATCCCTCCCCACCGCTTTCGCGGGGGGAGGATTAAACCAGACCTCAATCGCTGCTCACTTCTTCTCCCTATCCCACCACGGATACTGGCTCGGCATGTCCGCCGACACCTTGCCGGGAAAGGCGGCCTTGCGCTTGTCGAGAAACGCCTGCACGCCTTCGCGCACGTCGGCATGCGCGCCGCGCTCGATCGACATCGGCTTGTCGATCGCAAGCAGATCGAACGGACCCTCGGCGCCGGCAAAGCGCCACAACAGCTGCCGCGTCAGCGCGACCGCGACCGGCGAAGTCTCCTCCGTCATCTCGCGCGCGATCTCCTTTGCCCGCGCCAATAGTGCATCCGGCTCGACGACCTCGCTGACCAACCCACCGCGCAGCGCCTCGCCGGCCTCGAACACGCGCCCCGACAGGCTCCAGCGCAGCGCCTGCGGCAGCCCGACAAGCTTCGGCAGGAACCAGGCGCTGCCGGCTTCCGGCACCAGCCCGCGGCGGGCGAAGATGAAGCCGATCTTGGCGCCTTTCGCGGCGATGCGCACATCCATCGGCAAGGTCATGGTGATGCCGACGCCGACCGCCGCGCCATTGATGGCGGCAATCGACGGCTTGCGGCAATTGAAGATCGCCTCGACGAAGCGGCTGCCGCCGGATTTCGGCGCGGCGAACACGCCGGCGCCATGCGCGCCCGAGGTGTCGAAGCTGGCCGCGCCGCCCGACACGTCGGCACCGGCGCAGAAGGCGCGGCCCGAGCCGGTGACGATGATCGCGCGGATGCTGTCGTCGTTGTCGGCACGCGTGAACGCCTCGGTCAGCTCCGCGCCCATCTGGCCGGTATAGGCGTTGAGCTTTTCCGGCCGGTTCAGCGTGACGATCAGCAGCGCACTGTCGGTCTCGCAGCTGATGTGCTCGGGGTTCATCTGCACGCTCCTGCCGGATCAGGCGACCTTCACCTCGACCGAACCCAATCCCGGCATATCGAACTTGAAATGCGCAGGCTCCGTCGGAAACACTGTCTTCATCACGCTGCCGGTCATGACGATGTCGCCTTTGCGCAAGCCGCCGCCGCGCGAGGCGAGCTGGGCGTTGAGCCAGGCCACCGAATTGAAGGGATGGCCGAGGATGTCGCGGCCATAACCTTCGCCGGCCGGTGCGCCGTTCTGCGTGGCCTTGCCGAGCACGGGCTCCAGCTCCGGCCAGTTCGCCACGAACGGCGCCAGCACGACGCCGGCATTCCAGGAATTGTCCGCGACCAGCGACTTCACGTCGAGATTGCCGTAGTCGGCGGCGCGGTCGTCGACGATCTCGATCGCAGCCGCAACGCCATCGACGAAGGTAGCGACCGCGGCGGGCGTGTTCGCGCTCGCAGGCATGTCGGATTTCATGCGCACGGCGATCTCGAATTCGAGGCCGATCCGCCCATAGTCGGCGCGGCGCACGCTTGCGCCGGACTGATGCACGCGGCTCTTGAGCACCACGCCCGCGATCGGATGATCGATGCCGCAGAAAGTCTGCATCGCCTTGGATGTCAGTCCGACTTTGTAGCCGACCGCCTCGCCATGGACGGCGCGTAGCAGCGGCACATATTTGTCCTGGATGTCGTAGGCGTCGCCCATCGAGGCGAGGCCGGCAAGCGCCTTGAACTGCGTGCCGGCCTTGTGTTCGGCAAGCAGCGTCTCGGCGGCGCGGCGCGCGGCGGTTTCCTCCATGATGGTCTCCCTTTTTGAGGGATCATAACGCGAGGGAGCGGGCGGTCAAACCGTACTGCGGCGTCACGTGCGATCACCGTCCCGACTGCGAACTGCAACGCGAGTATCTCTTGCAGATCGGCTGCCATCAGACCCACATTTGCTATGGTAGAAGAGCGCAATGATGGGTATTTTAGGGTGTACTCGCATTATTGGTTCGCCGATTGATAAAAGGGGTAGTTCATGATCGCTGCGAGGCCGAAGGCTTTTCCGAGTGCAGTCGTGGCAATCTTGCTCTCCATGACGGTGGCGTATGCGCGCGATGTGCAGAGCATTCATCCTGCAGGGGCAACTCCCGCGTTCGCACAAACCATGGCGTGGTTTGACGAGACCCATTTTGCCCTCGGACGCTGGGACGGGACGATATCAATATTTCGGGTACCGCAAGCGAACGAGTTTGGGCCGGTCGTGACTCAAGCCATGGCCCTCCCGTCGGGACACGGAGTTGAGATGATCGCCGCGGTTGACGACGCGACAATTGTCTCCTCCGATACCAACGATGCACTCATTGTATGGCGCCGAATGACGACGTCCACTGGTGAGTCCGGAAAGGGATTTGAGGTCGGACAGCGGCTCTCGTACGACACCGGATACGGGACTGCTAACAGCGGACTGTCGCTCGCAGTGTCCGGCCAGCAATATCTCATCTCGGGTCACGAAAGCGGCTATGTCGTCTTCTGGACCAAAATGACGGACGGTACGTTCAAATTCGCGAAAGCGGTGGATGCCAAATCGACATCTGCGCCAGCCAATCCCTGGGGTCTCCGCAATATCAGGGGTCTGGCAGCTTGGCGGAACTACGTCCTCACCGGATCGGAAGACGGCGACATCGTTGCGATCAGCGTTCCGGACGGGGTGGAGCGCTTCCGGATGCGTTACAACGACAAAGCCCAGCGAGGTATCAACAACATCTCGGTCCTCGGTGATCTCCTGCTTGTGGCCAATTGCGCCGTCGGCGTGAGTGACAAGAATTTGTGGCTGTTCGATCTGTCTTCCGGAAAGCCGATCCTCTCAGATGCCGAAAATCTCGTCGTGGATCTTTCCAGATCGCAGGTGTTCGATTTCGACGCCGTGCTGGTGAACAGCCCGCATGGTCCGATCTTCTTCAGCAGTACGGAGGAGGGACTCTGTGGGAGGGCGACGTAACAGGCGGTCAACTGGTGGTCACCGGGATCACCAAGTCGTCTCCCGAGGGAGGTTCGATCATCGCGCTTGCCCCGGATGGGAATCTGATAGCCGTGGCGACATACGCGATCCGCTTATTCAGGACTCAATAAGGCGGGTCGACGGGACAGCACAGGCTGACAAATGGCAAACTGCTCCAAGGCGCGAGAACCAAGTTGGTGCCGTGACAAAACGACGGATTGTCCACCGGTTCCCATTCAAAAAGGCCCTGGAAAAAATGGGTGGTGCATCGTCAATAGTGGCGGATGAGCATGTGCGGGTAAACCGGAGGTCACATCCGCTTGAGCGGCGGCTTTAAGGGGCCAGTTGTGTGAACTGCCACACATTCCGGCGCGGGCGACTCGCCCTATCTTGACGATGCCGTCTCATGGCGGCGTTTCCTCCCTAAACACTTGGGCCCGCCGTCATCGGCGGGCTTTCTTTATGCGGGCGCAGGTTATTGCCTGCCGCGACCATCCGGTTAGTCTGCACGTATCACACCGGCCGGAACGCCGGAGCAGGGGAGGCAAGTCAGATGGGCGGAAGCTACCAACCGAACCTCCACTCCCCTCTCACATTCCACACCCACCATGCGGCCTTCGAAGCAGGCCGCGACACGCCGCGCGCCTTTCTCGAACGTTGCCTCGAGACCATTGCCGCGCGCGAGGGAGTGGTGCAGGCATGGGTGACGCTCAACGAAAGCGGCGCGCGGGCGCAGGCCGACGCGAGCACCGAGCGCTGGCGCAACGGCCGCCGATTGTCAGAGATCGACGGCATGCCCATCGGCATCAAGGATCTGCTGGAAACCAAGGACATGCCGACGCAGCTCGGCTGCGCGGCTTTCGAGGGAAATTTTCCGAAGCGCGACAATGCCGCGGTCTGGGCGTTGCGCGAGGCAGGCAGCGTGATCCTCGGCAAGACCGTGACGTCGGAACTCGGCGGCGCGCATCCGGGACCGACCACCAACCCCTTCGATCCCGCGCATACGCCGGGCGGCTCGTCGTCGGGATCGGCCGCCGCCGTCGGCGCCGGCATGGTGCCGGCCGCGATCGGCACGCAGGTCGGCGGATCGGTCATCCGCCCGGCGAGCTTTTGCGCCAACTACGCGCTGAAGCCTTCGCAGGGCGCGATCAACCGCGGCGAGCGCCAGGCGACCTCCATGAGCACGCACGGGCCGCATGCCGGATGTCTCGAGGACATGTGGGCGGTCGCCATCGAGATCGCACTTCGCGCCGGCGGCGATCCCGGTCGCGAGCCGCTTGCAGGTCCGCGCAAGCTGCCGGGCGCACACAAGCCGCTCGTTCTTGCCGTGATGGAAACCGAAGGCTGGGCAGCGCTCGACGATGCCTCGCGCGCGGCGTTCGAGCAGGTGGTCGCACAGGTCGCGGCTGCCGGCGTGCAGATCCTCCGGCGCACGGATGCTCCCGAGCTTGAGAGCTTCGAGAGCGCGCTGGCCGGCACGGGCGCACTCGCCATCGACATCACGGCCTGGGAAAATCACTGGCTGACGCGCAACCTGGTCGCGCAAAATCCCGATGGCGTCAGCGCGCGCGGCAAGCGCGTGCTCGATGTCGCGGCGCGCGTCGGCGTCGATGGCTATCGCGAGCGGCTGCACAAACGCGAATTGCTTCGCAACCGGTATGGCCGTCTCACCGATCGCGTCGACGCCATGATCGCGCCGGCCTCGCCGGGACCGGCGCCGCCGTGGCCGGGCGATACGCCCGGTCAGCCGCTGCTGCCGCGGCCGACCGGCGATCCCGTCTTCAACTATCCAAGCTCGCTGCTCGGCGCGCCCGTGGTGACCTCGCCGCTGACTGCGGTGCGCGGCTTGCCGATGGGCATCCAGCTGATGGGGCAACCGGGCGCCGATGCGCGCATCGTCGCGATTGCCCGCTGGCTGCGCGACGTGGTGCGGCCGGTTGTGGTTTGATCGGGCCTGAGGGTGTGTCTTTATTTTACACGACGCGCAGCCTGAAAAAACCCGCCGCCTGTTTTGCCCGACGAGTCAAGCTTCTCCCGCAAAAATAAAGTTCTTTCCGAAACACAGAAGTTATGATTTAACGAAGTTATCCCGCGCCTCACAGGAGGGGCGTTTCGCGATCGCCACGACACGCGGCGCGGGTTGCGATGGACGCGTTGGGCCGCAAGGCGTGCGGCACAGTCGCGTACGGTCAAGCCGCGTGGTCCTGATCCCCCGACGCTGGGATCAAGTTTGTCGAGACGCGATTTCGGCCTGGTGGCCGAAACGCTGAGATCGACAGACGACGGGGGCTAACAAGCCCGGTACCCCGGGGAGAGCGCGGAGTAAGCCGTAAAGCCATTGCGCAGGGAGTGCCGTGCGATTTCGGCCCTGCCTGACGACTTGTGGGCATTTTCCTTTTCAGCCCACGAGGATTGCGGGTGCGGTTGAGCGCCCGGCATTCCCTGCGCCCTCTTCTTTCAAGAGGGACACCGACGATGCATCGCCCGGACGCAAATCGCGCCGCGGGAATGCGGAGGCGCGTTCCATCGTCGTCAGTGCGAGCGCAGCAATCCAGACTATCGCCGAGGAAGAGGCGGAGCTGTTTGACAAGTTGAACAGGATGAAAAGGCCCCCGCCGATGGACGGCGGCGGGCATTCCGACGGCATTGCCGGAACGCGCCTCGCCCTGTAAACGGTGCCAGCGCCGCTAAAGCTGCTGCGGGGCCTGTAGCTCAATGGTTAGAGCCGGCCGCTCATAACGGTCTGGTTGCAGGTTCGAGTCCTGCCGGGCCCACCACGCTTCGCCCTTCGGGCTACGCATGGCGCAGCCACGCAAAGAAAAGGGGCGAAGCGTGTCCGGCGAAGCTTGAGCGAAGCGAAACCGAAGACGGACTGTTGGTCGAAGCCTCAATCCACCGACACGCCGGCAAACTCCACGACCTTGCGCCACTTCTCGGTCTCATCCGCGATGTATTTGCCGTAAGCCTCCGGCGTCATCGGCGTCGGCACGCCGCCGATCTCGGCAAAGCGCGCGATCAGCTTGGGGTCGTTGAGCACCTCGTTGATTGCCTTGTTCAGGGTCGCGACGATCTCGGGCGGCGTGTCCCTGGGCGCGGACATGCCGTAGAACACCGTGGCCTGATAGCCGGGCACGGTCTCGGCGATCGCGGGAATGTCGGGCACGCTCGGCCAGCGCTTGGCCGAGGTGACGCCGAGCCCGCGCACGCTGCCGCCCTTCGCCTGTTGCGCTGCCGTCGGCAGATTGTCGAAGATCACCTGCACCTTGTTGGAGATCACGTCGGGCATCGCCAGCGCCGAGCCGCGATAGGGCACGTGCAGCATGTCGCATTTCGTCATGGCCTTGAACAGCTCGGCCGACATGTGCACCGTGGTGCCGTTGCCGGCCGAGGCAAACGCGACCTTGCCCGGATTGGCCTTGCAGTAGTCGATGAACTCCTGGACGGTCTTCACCGGCAGCGCGTTCGACACCACCATCAGGTTCGGCACCTCGGTGAACATCCCGACCGGCACGGTGTCGCGCATGAAGTCGAAGGCGAGATGCTTGTAGAGCGAGGCCGAGATCGCGTTGTTGGCGCCCGAGAACAGCACGGTGTAGCCGTCGGGCGGCGAGGAGATCGCCGCTTGCGTTCCGATGTTGCCGCCGGAGCCCGCGCGGTTTTCGACCACGAATTGCTGGCCGAAATGGTCGGACAGCGCCTGCGCCATGATGCGCGCCACGGTGTCGACCGGGCCGCCCGGAGCAAAGCCGTTGATGAAGCGCACCGGATGGTCGGGATAGCCGCCGGCCTGTGCGGGGCCGGTGACGAGGGAAGCGAAGGTCAGGCCAAGCAGGGCGGCACGCAAAAATCCGGACATGGTCGCTCCCGTCATCTAGTTATCGTTGGTCACTGCTCTCATGCTTCCACAAAAGCGCGGACTTGCCTACAAGGGTGGCCCGCCGGAAAAGGCCATGTTGACGCGGAGTGCTGCAACAATGAATGCTACCAAAGTGATATCAGCCACCCTCGTTTGCGCCGGCCTGCTGCTGCCGGCCGCAAGCGCGATGGCGCAAGACGGAGGCAAGACCATTTCGAAGACCACAATCAGCTTGGGCACGGCGACCCCAGGCGGCGGCTTCCCGCTTTACGGCAACGCTTTCGCCGACATCATGAACGCGGCTGATCCCTCGCTTGCGATCGAGCCGCGCAACACCAAGGGCAGCAACGAGAACATTCCGCTCTTGGAAGAAGGCAAGCTCGACATCGCCCTGGTCGCGGGCGAGCCGTCCTATGAAGCCTTCATGGGGCTCGGCGGCCGGCCCAAGACCAGCGCAAAGATCCTCACCGCGATGTATTCCTCGCCGGGGATGTTCGTGGTGCGCGCCGACAGCCCTTACAAGACCATCAAAGACCTGGTCGGCCAACCGGTCGCGTTCGGCGCCAAAGGCTCGGGCCTGCCGATCCTGTCGCGCTATATGCTCGACGGCCTCGGCCTGAAGCAGGACGAGGATTTCAAGTCGATCTATCTCGACCGCGCCGGCGACGGCCCTGACATGGTGAAGGACGGCCGCGCCGCGGCACTGTGGGGCGCGGGCATCGGCTGGCCCGGCTTCACGACCATGGCGCAGAGTGGTGCGCGCTTCATCGCGCCCAGCGCAGACGAGATCGCGCGCATCCGCGCCAAGCATTCGTTCCTCAAGCCGCTGACGGTGCCGGCGAACAGCTATCCCGGTCAGAGCGCGCCGATCAACTCCGTGGGCTCATGGAGCTTCATCCTGGTGCGGGCCGACCTGCCCGACGACGTCGCTTATCATCTCGCGCGGACGCTGCACGGCGTCGAGAAGACATTCTGCGAGAAGCTCGCGCAGGCCTGCGAGACCACGGCCGCGAACACGCTTGCCGCCGCGCCCGATGCGGCGTTGATCCATCCCGGCGTGATGAAATATCTGAAGGAGATCGGGGTCGTAAAATAAATCTGTCGTCCCGGCCAAGCGAACGAAGTGAGCGCCGAGCCGGGACCCATAACCCCAGACCGTTGTTGTTATGTATGCTGTAGCCCCAGCGCGCTCAACAACCACTGCCTGTGGTTATGGGTCCCCGCTCCAGCGCGCAAGGCGGGGACGACATTCTCGTTGTGGCACTACGCCGTCACTTCTTCACCAGCGAGCATTCCGGGTTCGGCGGACCGAACGCGTCGTCGCCGGAGATGGTCGCGAGCACCTTGTAATAATCCCACGGATACTTGCTCTCCTCCGGAGTCTTGACCTGTACCAGCCAGAGATCATGCACCATCAGATTGTCCTCGCGCAGCTTGCCGTGGCGGGCGAAGAAATCCTCGATCGGCTTTTCCCGCATCTTGGCCGCGACCTTCAGCGGATCGTCGGTGCCGGAATCCTTGATCGCCTGCAGATAGTGCATCACCGAGGAATAGACGCCGGCCTGCCACATCGTCGGCATCCGGTTCATCTTGGCGAAATAGCGCTTGGCCCATTCGCGGGTCTTGTCGTCCATGTCCCAATAGAACGAGGTGGTGAGCAACAGCCCCTGCGCGGCCTTGAGCCCGAGGCCGTGGATGTCGGTGATCAGCACCAGCAGGCCCGCCATCTGCTGGCCGCCACTGTAGAGCCCGAACTCGCCGGCGGTCTTGATCTCGTTGGTATTGTTGGGAGGACCGGCGGCGATGCCGATGATCTTCGCCTTCGAGGCCTGCGCCTGCAGGATGAAGGACGACAGGTCCGGCGTCGCAAAGGGCGGCCGCACGGCGCCGACCACCTTGCCGCCGTTCTTGGTGATGACGGCGGAGGCGTCGCGCTCCAGCGAATGACCGAAGGCATAGTCGTCGGTGATGAAGAACCAGCTGTCGCCGCCGCGCTTGACGACTTCCTGCGCGGTGCCGACCGCAAGTGCGTGGGTGTCGAACACCCACTGGATCGCGTAGGGCGAGCAGAACTTACCGTGGAAATCGGCCGAGCCGGTCGAATGGGTGATGAACAGCTTCTTCTTGTCATTGGCGATGGTCTGCACCGCAAGACCCACCGCCGAGACCGGCACGTCGACGATCACATCGACCTGCTCGGTGTCGTACCACCGCCGCGCAATCGCGCTGCCGATGTCGGGCTTCAGCTGGTGGTCGCCGACGATCACGCTGATCGGCTTGTCGAGCACCTTGCCGCCGAAATCGTCGACCGCCATCTGCGCCGCCGTCACCGAGCCCTGGCCGGTTGGGGTCGATGCCGGGCCGTTCATGTCGGTCAGCACGCCGATCTTGACGACGTCGTCCGACACTTGCGCGTACGCCAACGTCGATGTCAGCATCGCGAGAGCGAACGCGCCGACCATCGGGTATTGTCTTGCGAACATCCTGTCTCCTCCGATTACCGCCGGCTCACCGGCCGTCGTTGCTTCATATGTCAAACATTCGGTCGACCGCGTCAACGCGGCCATAGGGCTAACGACCGGGCTGCTTATTTCGCACTTGTATGAGTATTTCCAGCGTCATGACCAGCCCCCAGCGCTTGCCGGCCTCGCTGACACCACTTGACGTGGCGCTTGCCGCGTTGCTGCGCGATGTGAAGCCGGTTGCGGCGCGCGTATCAGCGCAAGGGCAGGTCGCTGCTGTTGAGATGCCAGAACTCAAGGCATGGCCGCCGAATGACATCGCAGCCAATGACGGCTGGGCGTTGCGCGCGATCGATCTCGTTGGCGCGTCCAGCTATACGCCGTTGCCGCTGTCCAGATCGCCGGTCTGGCTCGAGGCGGGTGACCGCCTTCCTGAAGGTTGCGACTGCATTCTCGACAATGACTCCGTCGGTCTCAACGGGCCGCTCGCGCAGGCGCTCGCCGAGGCGATCCCGGGGCAGGGTATCAGACGGAAAGGTGGTGCGATCGCCGATCCCAGCCGGATTGTGGATGCCTGGCGGGCGGGAGATCTGTCCGCGCATCGGCCGCGCGTGCGCGTGGTCAATGTTCCCGGCGGCGCCATCACGGCGAGATTGATCGGCAATGGTTTACGCGAGGCCGGCGCGGATGTCGTGTCTGTCGAAGCCGTGGCGCGCGATGCGGCGTCGATCGGCCAACAACTCGATGTCGGCGACTGCGATCTGCTCATCGTGGTTGGCGGCAGCGGGGTCGGCCGCACGGATGCCAGCGTGATCGCGCTGGCCGAGCGCGGCGAGGTGATCGCGCATGGTCTCGCTCTGCAGCCCGGGCGTACCGCTGCGGTCGGCAGTATCGCGCAAACACCGGTCGTTATGGTGTCCGGCGCGCCGGATCAGGCACTCGGTGTGTGGTGGTCGATTGTGCTGCCCGTTCTCGATCGGTTGGCCAACCGACAATGGGGAACCCTGACCTTGCCGCTGGCACGCAAGATCGCCTCCAGCGTCGGCCTCGCGGAAATCGTGCTACTTGAGCGCGGCGGTGACGCATGGATGCCGCTTGCGACAGGTGATCTCCCGCTCGAAACCGTGGCGCGTGCCGACGCATGGCTGTTGGTCTCAGGCGACAGCGAAGGCTATGCTGCGGGAACGCCCGCGAGCGCCTATCTGTTGCGGGAGTAGAGTGTGATGACCCAGAGCCCGACAACCAAAAGAACTGACGGTATCGATCAGGACCAGTTCCTGACCATCCTGTCGCGTGAGGACGCGCTGGCGCGCTTCGAGGCCGCACTGTTTCCGCGTGCGTGGCCGAGCGAGCGATGCAAGCTCGCCGATGCGCTGGGCTGTGCGCTGGCCGAAGACGTGACGGCGCCGATCGACGTGCCGCCGTTCGACCGTTCCAATGTCGACGGCTTTGCGGTGCGTTCGGCCGATCTGGCATTGGCCTCTGAAACCAAGCCGGTGCGCCTGCGATTGAACGACGAGGTGATCGCCTGCGGCGTTGCGCCCGTCCGGCCGGTGCTGTCGGGCACGGCGACCAACATCGCGACCGGCGGTCCGCTGCCGCGCGGCGCCGACGCGATTGTTATGGTCGAGCACACCCAACCGGCCGGCAACCGCGCGATCGAAATCCGCCGCGCCGCGTCACCCGGACAATTCGTGTCCTATGCCGGCTTCGACATCGCGCGCGGCGAAGCCTTGCTGCGTGCCGGCACCATCGTCGGCTCGCGCGAGATCGGCATGCTGGCGGCTTGCGGTATTGCGGAGGTTTCAGTTGTCCGCAAGCCACGTGTCGCGGTCATCTCGACCGGCGACGAACTGGTGCAGCCGGGCGAAACGCTCCGGCCGGCCGCGATCTACGATACCAACGGCGCGATCGTTACCGCGGCCATCAACGAGAACGGCGGAGCGGCGTCTTTCCTCGGCGCGATCGCCGACGACGAGGCCGCGCTGGAAGCCGCTATGCGCAAGGCGCTCGCCGACAGCGATATGCTGGTGCTCTCGGGCGGGACCTCGAAGGGCGCGGGCGACGTCTCCCACCGCATCATCGCCCGCCTCGGCAAGCCCGGCATCATCGCGCATGGCGTTGCGCTGAAACCGGGCAAGCCGCTGTGTCTCGCGGTCTGCGACGGCAAACCCGTCGTCATCTTGCCGGGCTTTCCAACCTCGGCGATGTTCACCTTCCACGACATGATCGTGCCGGTGCTGCGGCGGATGGCGGGCCTGCCGCCGCGCGCCGACGCGAAGATCACGGCGAGAATCCCGGTGCGCATCGCCTCCGAGCTTGGCCGCACCGAATTCGTGATGGTGTCGCTGGTTGAGGGCGCCGACGGCCTGATCGCCTATCCCACCGGCAAGGGTTCGGGCGCGATCACCTCGTTCTCGCAATCCGACGGGTTCCTGAAGATTGACGCACTCGCCGACCAGATGCCGGCGGGCACGCAGGCCGAGGTGACCTTGTTCACGCCACATGTGCGCGTGCCCGATCTCGTCATTGTCGGCAGTCATTGCACCGGGCTCGATCAGGTAACGGCGCAACTCGCGCGGGACGGATTGTTCGTTCGCTCGATCGCGGTCGGCAGCCTCGGCGGTCTAGCGGCGGCCAAGCGCGGCGAATGCGATCTCGCGCCGATCCATCTGTTCGACGACAAGAGCGAAACCTACAACACGCCGTTCCTGTCCGATGACCTTGAACTGGTGCCGGGCTGGCGGCGTATGCAGGGCATCGTGTATCGCAAAGGCGATGCGCGCTTCGAAGGCAAGAGCGTGCAGGAGGCGGTGCAGGCCGCGCTCGCCGATCCCGCCTGCATTATGGTCAACCGCAATCAGGGCGCGGGTACGCGCATCCTGATCGATCGCCTGCTCGGCGAGGCGCGTCCGGACGGCTACTGGAATCAGCCGCGTTCGCACAATGCCGTGGCGGCCGCCGTCGCCCAGCACCGCGCCGACTGGGGCATGACGATTGCGCCGGTCGCGCATGCGTCCGGACTGGGTTTCATTCCGCTCGCCGAAGAGCACTATGATTTCGCGCTTGTGCAGGCGCGCAGCGATCGGCCGGCGGTGCGCGCATTTCTCGATGCGTTGAAATCGGAAGAGGCGCGGGCCGCGCTGACACGCGCCGGATTCAGGCCGGCATAAGAAAATTGGGGCAGGGGACGATGGCAAAACCACTCGACATCGCGATCATCGGCGCCGGCATGGGCGGGCTCGCAGCCGCCGCCGCGTTGCGCCGGGTCGGCATCGCGGTCACGGTCTACGAGCAGGCGCAGCAGTTCACGCGGCTCGGCGCCGGCATCCAGATCGGCTGCAATGCGATGAAGGTGCTGCGCAAGCTCGGACTCGAGGACCGCATGCGCAGCGGCTCGTTCTATCCGCGTTCCTGGAACAACCGCGACTGGAAAACCGGCGACGTCAAGTTCGACATGATCTTCGGCGAAAGCGCCGAAGAAAAATTCGGCGCGCCCTATCTGCTCGCGCATCGCGGCGATCTGCATGCGGCACTCGCCAGCGCCGTGCCCGACGAATGCGTGAGACTCGGCCACAAGCTCACCGGACTGGATGAGACCGCGGACGGCGTTCGGCTGACATTTGCGAATGGCGCGACCGCCGTCGCCAATGCCGTGGTCGGCGCCGACGGCGTGCATTCGGTCGTGCGCGACATGCTGTTCGGCCATTCGCCGGTGAATTTCACCGGCCGCATCGCCTATCGCACCACCTATCCGGCGTCGCTGCTGAACGGCGAGCGGATCGACGACTGCACCAAATGGTGGGGCGAGGACCGCCACATCGTCATCTATTACGTCAAGCCCGATCGCAGCGAGGTCTATCTCGTCACCAGCCAGCCGGAGTCGGAATTCCGCATCGAGTCCTGGTCGGCGAAGGGCGACGTGCGCGACCTGCGCAAGGCCTATGAAGGATTCCATCCGCAGGTCGAGAAGGTGCTGGCCGCCTGTCCCGACGTGCACAAATGGGCGATCGTCGATCGCAATTCGCTGGAGCGCTGGGCGGACGGCAAGGTGACGCTGCTCGGCGATGCCTGCCACCCGATGACGCCCTATATGGCGCAGGGCGCGGCGATGGCGATCGAGGACGCCGCCGTGCTGTCGCGCTGCCTCGATGGCATCGAGCGCGATCAAATCGCCGACGCCTTCCGCCGCTTCGAGGTGACGCGGCGCGAGCGCACCTCGCGCGTGCAGGACACGTCACGGAAAAATACCTGGCTGAGGGAGAAGACCGACACCGACTGGGTCTACGGCTACGACGCCTGGACCGCGCCGCTCGCGGCTTGAGTCTCAAATGAAATTCATGCCGCCGTTGAGCATGATGGTCTGGCCGGTCATGTAGTCGTTGCCGAGCACCATCAGCACCGCCTGCGCGACCTCCTCGGAATGGCCGAGCCGGCCGAGCGGAATGCGCGCGGCGAGATCGCTTCGGCCGCGCATCATGTCGGTGTCGATCAGGGACGGTGCCACCGCGTTCACGGTAATGCCGTCCTTGACCAGTCGCGCTGCGTAACCGCGGGTCAGGCCTTCCATGCCGGCCTTGGAGGCATTGTAATGCGGACCGATCGCGCCGGCCCCGCGTGCCGCGCCCGAGGAGATGTTGACGATGCGGCCCCATTTTTTCGCACGCATCGCCGGTATCACCGCCTGCGTACACAGAAAGGCCGACTTGAGATTGACTGATATGGTCTGGTCGAAATCGCTCTCGCTGAGATCGTCGACGCCGCGCACGATCGCAAGCCCTGCATTGTTGACGAGAATATCGACCGGCCCGAGCGCCGAGGTAACGCGATTGACCATGCCGGTGACAGCATCGACCTGCGACACGTCGGCTGCAACGGCGATGGCGCGATGACCGGCCTTGCCGAGATCGGCAACGAGTGCGTCCGCAGCATCGGCGCGCTCGCGGTAGTTCACGGCGACCGCAGCGCCGGCTTGCGCCAATGCTACGGCAATCGCGGCACCGATGCCGCGCGATGCGCCGGTCACCAACGCGACCTTGTCCTTCAAGTCAGGCGTGATGATCATGGCATGCTCCGTAATCAGGCATCGTCGAGCGCGGCGAGCCGGTCGGCTTCGGCGATGTCGTCGACGGTGTTGGCATTGAAGAAGGGATCGAGCGGCGCAGCCGGCCAGGTCGCGGTCGCAAGCGGATAGCGCGCGGTCCAGCGGTCGATCTTGCGGATGTCTTCCTTGACCAGCGCGTGCCGGAGTTCGTCGCGCAAAGCGACACTCCAGAGTCCGATCACCGGATGGGTCTGGTCGCCCGACGCGGCGACCGCGAGTTCGGCATTCTCGGCGGCGCGCGCTTGCTCCAGCCGCGCCACGAGATCGCGCGGCAGGAACGGGCAGTCGGCCGCGGCGCTGAGCACGCGCTTGACCGCGGGGCGGTGCGCCGCCATCCAGTCCAGCGCAGCAAGGATGCCCGCCAGCGGACCTGGAAAATCGGCGACATCGTCGGCGATCACAGGCAAACCGAACGGCGCAAAGCGTGCGGGATCGCCGTTGGCGTTGAGGATCAGCCCATCGCATTGCGGCTTAAGCCGCGCGATCACGCGCTCCAGGATGGTCTTGCCGCCGATGGTGCGCATCGGCTTGTCGCCGCCGCCCATGCGGCGCGCCAGCCCACCGGCAAGCAGCACGCCGGGTATGCCCGGCGCTGCCTCAGTCATCGCTGCTCTCGCCCTTGCGCTTGTGCCGCGCCGACTCTTCCTCGATGTAGTCGAGGTTCTGGTCGTAGACGATGCGCTCCTCGCCGGAGAGCGCGATGAAGCGCTTGCCGCGGGTGCGCCCCACGAGAGTGAGCCCAACCTGTCGCGCGAGATCGACGCCCCAGGCCGTGAAACCGGAACGCGAGACGAGGATCGGAATCCCCATCCGCACCGTCTTGATCACCATCTCCGAAGTCAGCCGTCCGGTCGTGTACATGATCTTGTCGGCGGCATCGACGTTGTGCCGGAACATCCAGCCCGCGATCTTGTCGACGGCGTTATGGCGGCCGACGTCTTCGGTGTAGCAGACCGGCGTGCCTTCCTTGCACAGCACGCAACCATGGATGGCGCCGGCCTCCAGATAGAGCGAGGGCATGGTGTTGATCGCGTGCGTCATCTGGTAGAGCCAGGAGGTCCGCAGCTCCGCCTTCGGCAGCGCCACGCTTTCGATGGCTTCCATCAGGTCGCCGAACGCCGTGCCTTGCGCGCAGCCCGAGGTCTGCGTGCGCTTCTTCAGCTTCGCCTCGAAATTGGTGTGATGCTCGGTGCGCACCACCACGACCTGCAGGTCGTCGTGATATTCGACCTCGGTGACGACGTCGCCGTATTTGAGCATGTTCTGGTTGAGCAAATAGCCGAGTGCGAGATATTCCGGATAGTCGCCGATCGTCATCATGGTGACGATCTCCTGCGCGTTGAGATACAGCGTCAGTGGACGCTCGACCGGCACCCTGGTTTCGATCCTGGCGCCGGTCTGGTCCACGCCGATGACGCGCTCGGTCAGGCGCGGGTCGTCCGGATTGGGGACGATCAGGGGCACCGGGGCTTTCTCGATCTTCATCATAGGGCCGACGCTAGCATGACAAGGGCTCACAGCCGATATAAAGCACGGTTGACGAATGGCCAGTCCCTTGTTCCCGGACAGGCGCGGAGAATGCGATGAAAGTCATCGGGCTCGCAGGCTGGAGCGGCGCCGGCAAGACCACCTTGCTGACGCACGTGATCCCGCGCTTGCGCAAGCAAGGCCTGCGCGTCTCCGTCATCAAGCATGCCCACCACACCTTCGACGTCGACGTACCGGGCAAGGATTCCTGGCGGCATCGCGAGGCCGGCGCGGAGGAGGTTCTGGTCTCCTCCGGCAATCGCTGGGCGCTGATGCATGAGCTGCGCGGCGCGCGCGAGCCGCGTCTGCCAGAGCTGCTCAGAAAGATGTCGCGGGTCGATCTGGTCGTGGTCGAAGGCTACAAGAACGAGCCGCACCGCAAGATCGAGGTGTACCGCGCTGATAACGGCAAGCCGTTCCTGTTTCCGAACGACACGGGCATTGTCGGCATCATTAGCGATGTCGCGGTTGAAACTGACCTGCCGACCGCCCATCTCGACGATATTCCGGCAGTCGCCGCCATGCTGCTGATATCGGCGATTTCGCTCGAAGATTTGCTTTCGATGGCCACAGCGGAAAGCTGAGACATGGCGCAACTCTCCGACGATTGCTTTGCCTTCGGCGGGCCGATGTTGTCGGTCGACGAGGCCGTCGGCATCATCGCGGCCAAGGTGAGCGCCGTGCAGGAGATCGAAAGCATCCCGCTGGTTGCGGCCGACGGCCGCATTCTCGCGCGCGACATCGCGGCACCCTTGCCGCTGCCGCCCTTCACCAATTCGGCGGTCGACGGCTATGCGGTGCATGGCAGCGATCTGCCGCGCGGGACGGAGAAGGCGTTTCCGGTGAAAGGTCGTGTCGCGGCTGGCAGCGCGGCGCAGGCGGCGAAGCGCGGCGAGGCCGTGCGCATCTTCACGGGCGCGCCGATGCCGGAGGGGACTGACACCGTCTTCATGCAGGAGGATGTGCGCCTCGATACAGAAGGCGAGGTGGTGCTTCCTACCGGGCTAAGGGCCGGCGCCAATGTGCGCCCGGCGGGCGAGGACATTCCGCAAGGTCATGTCGCGCTGAAGGCCGGCCAGCGGCTGCGGCCGCAAGATGTCGCGCTCGCGGCGGCCTTCGGCCTGACCGAGCTTGACGTGGTCAGGCGCATCCGCGTCGCAGTGTTCTCGACCGGCGATGAACTGACATCGCCCGGCACATCGCGCGCTTCCGCGCAGCTTTTCGACTCCAACCGCTTCATGCTGATGGCGATGCTGCGCCGGCTCGGCTGCGAAGTCAGCGACCTCGGTATCCTGCGCGACGAACGCGGCCCGCTCGCGATCGCCTTGAAACGCGTCGCCGGCGAGCACGATCTCATCCTCACCACCGGCGGCGTCTCGACCGGCGAGGAGGATCACGTCAAGGCCGGCGTCGAGAGCGTCGGCAGGCTGGTGCTGTGGCGGATGGCGATCAAGCCGGGACGGCCGGTCGCGATGGGCATCATCAAGGGTACGCCGTTCATCGGACTGCCTGGCAATCCGGTGGCGAGCTTCGTCACCTTCGTCCATGTCGTGCGTCCGATCGTGCTGGCGCTATCGGGGGCAGCGCCCGCGCCGTTTATGCCGATGCCGGTGCGCGCGGCCTTCACCTACAGGAAGAAGAGCGGCCGCCGTGAATATGTCCGCGTTACCCTGCGGCGGGCCACGGACGGGACGCTCGAAGCGCTGAAGTTTCCGCGCGAGGGCGCAGGCCTGCTGTCGTCGCTGGTCGATACCGACGGCCTGGTCGAGCTGCCTGAGGCCGTCACCGCAGTCGAGCCGGGCGAGACGGTCGGCTTCCTCGGCTATGCCAACCTGATGTAGAAATCGCAGACATGACCACGACCAGGCTCGATCTCACCGGATTGAAATGCCCGCTGCCGGCGCTGAAAACGCGCAAGGCGCTGAAGCCGCTGAAGCCGGGCGACCGGCTGGAAGTGCACTGTACCGATCCTTTGTCGGTCATCGATATTCCAAATCTGATCCGGGAGACCGGCGATAAGGTCGAGATCACCGAACGCGGCGAGCAGCGCATCGTGTTCCTGATTGAAAAAGCCAATCAATTGCCGCCGGCCGGCCCGCCCTAGTTCCGGAAAACGACACAAAGCCACGCTCTGGGGTTGCATGGTCAATCTCGGGGGCGCTACCATTTGCCTATCGACACCGTTTGGAGGTTCTGACCCAATTCGCTTTCTCCGCAGGGGTGCGGAGGCTGAGTCGTGCCCACGCGCGCACGCACATCGGGTGGGCACTTCTGGGGTACGCACCGCACAATGGTGTCCGGGCATAACGGGCAAATGCAGGTGTTAAATCTCGAATGCGCTTGATGATCCCGGCGCATTTGGAGGATTTGCTGCGGAGCAGCAAGTTGTTGTTGATCCGCAGAGAATGGGACAACGGGATCGATCATGGCAGACCACTCGGCAATGAGGGGCTGCAGGGAGGGAAGGAATGACCACGATCAGCAGCGCCGGCACCATGAGCGGCGCCGGAGGCGGAATCCTCGACAAGGAGCGGACGATTGCAGCCGCCGGCTTCAATCGCTGGCTGGTGCCGCCCGCGGCGCTCTGTATCCATCTTTGCATCGGCATGGCCTACGGCTTCTCGGTGTTCTGGCTGCCGCTGTCGCGCGCGATCGGTCTGACTGCGCCAAAGGCCTGTCCAGATATCTCGCTGTGGGGCGAACTGTTCACCACCACTTGCGACTGGAAGGTCGCGAGCCTCGGGTGGATGTACACGCTGTTCTTCGTCGTGCTCGGCGTAGCGGCGGCGGTGTGGGGCGGCTGGCTCGAGCGCGTCGGACCGCGCAAGGCCGGCGTCGTCGCCGCGCTGTGCTGGTGCGGTGGTCTCTTCCTCGGCGCCATCGGCGTCTACACGCATCAGCTCTGGCTGATGTGGCTCGGCTCCGGCGTGATCGGCGGCATCGGTCTCGGCCTCGGCTACATCTCGCCGGTGTCGACGCTCGTGAAATGGTTCCCTGACCGGCGCGGCATGGCGACCGGCATGGCCATCATGGGCTTTGGCGGGGGCGCCATGATCGGATTGCCGCTCGCAGACTGGCTGATCAACTATTTCAAAACTCCCACCTCGGTCGGTGTCTGGGAGACCTTCGTCGCCATGGGCGCGATCTATAGCGTGTTCATGATCATCGGCGCGTTCCGCTATCGGATTCCGCCGGCGGGCTGGCGCCCTGACGGCTGGACGCCGCCGAGCGAAAAGAAGACCATGATTTCCGAGCACAATGTGCATCTGAAAGACGCGCACAAGACCCCGCAGTTCTGGCTGATCTGGTGGGTGCTCTGCCTGAACGTGTCGGCGGGCATCGGCGTGATCGGCATGGCCGTTCCGATGTTGCAGGAAATCTTCGCGGGCAAGCTGATCGGTTTGCCGGATGTCGGCTTCAACGCGCTCACGGTTGCACAGAAGGCGACAATTGCGACAATCGCCGCGGGCTTCGGTGGGCTCCTTTCACTGTTCAACATCGGCGGCCGCTTCTTCTGGGCGTCGATGTCCGACTATATCGGCCGCAAGAACACCTACTATACGTTCTTCATCCTCGGCATCGTGCTCTACGCGCTGGCGCCGACCTTTGCAGCCACGGGCAATAAAATGCTTTTCGTGCTCGGCTTCGGCATCATCCTGTCGATGTATGGCGGCGGCTTCGCCACGGTGCCGGCCTATCTCGCCGACATGTTCGGCACGCAGTTCGTCGGCGCCATTCACGGCCGGCTGCTGACGGCATGGTCCACCGCCGGCATCATCGGTCCCGTGGTCGTGAACTACCTCCGCGAATTCCAGCTCGCGGCCGGCGTTCCGCGCGACCAGCTCTATAACTCCACCATGTACATCCTGTGCGCCATGCTGGTCGCGGGCCTGATCTGCAACTACCTGGTCAAGCCGGTCGATCCGAAGTGGTACATGAGTGAAGCAGAAGTCGCGAAGCTGCAGGCGGCAACGGCAACCGCCGGTGTCGCGCAGTCAGGCTCGTTCGGTATCGGCAAGGGCGGTCTCGATGCCCGGGCCGCGCTGTTCTGGGCTTTCGTCGGCGTTCCGCTCGCCTGGGGCGTTTACAAGACGCTGCTCAGCGCCGCCAAGATCTTCTGACCTAAACCTCATCGCCGCGGGGCGCGCTCACGTAGCGTCCCGCCGGCGTTCGCCTTTTCCAAGACAATCAAGAACCGGACTTCAAAAGGGGAATCGAATGCTTCGCACTACCGTTTGCCTTGCTGTCGCACTGCTCGTGGCAGGCAGTCTTCATAGCGCTTCGGCTCAATCGACGACCGCGCCCGCCGCGGCTCCGGCCGCGACCGACGCCAAGCCGGGCAGGGTCAAACTGACCATGGAAAAACTGAAGCAGATGAAGGCCAAGTGGCAGGCCAACAAGCCGAAGCTCAAGGCATGCCGAGCCGAGGTGAAGGCCAAGGGCCTAGCCGGCGACGATCGGTGGTTCTACATCGAAGACTGTATGGACAAGACCTGAGTAGCTCGGTCGCAGGCAGGCGTTGAAAAGGGGGCATGACAGCGCGGCTGCATGCCCCTTAAATGCTTATAGCGGCGCTCCAATTTCGCTTGGCATCTGGCATGCCAGGCTTTAGAGTCGCTAGCGCCCATGACTTTCCGAAGTCCGCGAAAAGGTCTCGCGGCGATGGTGCGCGGACTTCGGAAAGTGGGCACTAGACCAGGGAGAAGTGCGTTTTCATGGCTCACGACGTGCATCAGGTCCGCAAATTCGAGCACCCGGGGGTCGGCCGGAAGCGGGCCAAGGCGACCCCGAAGGGCCGCCAGGTCGATCCGACAGCCGCCCATGAGATCGAGCAATTGCTCGGCGACCGGCCACGCCGGCGCGACCTCCTGATCGAGCACCTGCACCTGATTCAGGACAAGTACCACCAGATTTCCGCGGCACATCTTGCGGCCCTTGCCGACGAGATGAAGCTGTCCTTCGCCGAAGTGTTCGAGACCGCGACCTTCTATGCGCATTTCGACATCGTGAAGGAAGGCGAGCCGGATATTCCGCCGCTCACCATCCGCGTCTGCGACTCCCTGACCTGCGCCATGCTGGGTGGCGAGAAGCTGCTGCACGAATTGCAGAACCAGGCAGGTCCCGGCGTTCGCGTCGTGCGCGCGCCATGCGTCGGCCGCTGCGACACCGCGCCCGCCGCCGAAGTCGGCCACAACTTCGTCGACCACGCGACTGTCGCCGGCGTGCTCGCGACCACGAAGGCCGGCGACACCCATGCGCATCTGCCCGACTATGTCGGCTATGATCAATATGTCGCCGATGGCGGCTACCAGCTTCTGAAGCGCCTGCGCTCGGGCGAACTGCCGAAAGAGGATTTGCTGAAGGCGCTCGACGATGCGAGCCTGCGCGGCCTCGGCGGCGCCGGCTTTCCGACGGGCCGCAAATGGCGGGCGGTGCTGGGTGAGCCCGGTCCGCGGCTGATGGCCATCAACGGCGACGAGGGCGAGCCCGGCACGTTCAAGGACCGCTACTATCTCGAAACCGATCCGCATCGTTTCATTGAAGGCACGCTGATCGGCGCCCACATCGTGGAAGCGCCCGAGGTCTACATCTATCTGCGCGACGAATATCCGGCCTGCCGCGAGATTCTCGAACGCGAGATCGAGAAGCTGCCGTCCGGCGGTCCCGTGCTGCACATGCGCCGTGGTGCCGGCGCCTATATCTGTGGCGAGGAGTCGTCGCTGCTGGAGAGCATCGAAGGCAAGCGCGGGCTGCCCAGGCACAAGCCGCCTTATCCGTTCCAGGTCGGGCTGTTCGGCCTGCCGACGCTGATCAACAACATCGAGACCTTGTGGTGGGTGCGCGACATCGTCGAGAAGGGCGCGGACTGGTGGAAGAGCCATGGCCGCCACGAGCGCCTTGGCCTGCGCAGCTTCTCGGTGTCGGGCCGGGTCAAGAACCCCGGCATGAAGCTTGCGCCCGCCGGGATCACGGTGCGCGAGTTGATCGATGAATATTGCGGCGGCATGGCCGACGGCCATACCTTCCACGCCTACCTGCCGGGCGGGGCCTCCGGCGGCATATTGCCGGCATCGATGGACGACATCCCGCTCGATTTCGGCACGCTGGAGAAATACGGCTGCTTCATCGGCTCTGCCGCAATCGTGATCCTGTCGCAAGCCGACAGCGTGAAGGCGGCCGCGCTCAATCTGATGCGCTTCTTCGAGGACGAGAGCTGCGGCCAGTGCACGCCATGCCGGGTCGGGACCGAAAAGGCGGCCATCCTGATGGAACGGCCGATCTGGAACCGGGCTCTGCTCGACGAATTGAGCCAGGCGATGCGCGATGCTTCGATTTGCGGCCTTGGACAGGCTGCCTCGAATCCGCTGACCTCGGTGATTAAATACTTCCCTGACGAGTTCAAGGACGCAGCCGAATGACCAAGATCCAGTTCGAGCTCGACGGCAAGCAGGTCGAAGCCAAAGCAGGCGAAACCATCTGGCAGGTCGCGAAACGGCAGGGGACCGAGATCCCGCATCTCTGCTACTCGCCCGAGCCGGACTATCGGCCCGACGGCAATTGCCGCGCCTGCATGGTCGAGATCGAGGGCGAGCGCGTGCTGGCGGCCTCCTGCAAGCGAACGCCGACCGTCGGCATGAAGGTGAAGAGCGCGAGCGATCGCGCCACTGCCGCGCAAAAAATGGTGATGGAGTTGCTGGTCGCCGATCAGCCCGAGCGCGCGACCTCGCACGATCCGGAGTCGAAATTCTGGCACTGGGCAGAGAAGACCGGCGTCACCGAGAGCCGCTTCCCCGCGGCCGAGCGTTGGGAGGCCGATGCCAGCCATCCGGCGATGCGGGTCAATCTCGATGCCTGCATCCAGTGCGGGCTGTGCGTGCGTGCCTGCCGCGAAGTGCAGGTCAACGATGTGATCGGCATGGCTTATCGCAGTCACGGTTCGAAAATCGTGTTCGACTTCGACGATCCCATGGGCGAGTCGACTTGCGTCGCCTGCGGCGAATGCGTGCAGGCCTGTCCGACCGGCGCGCTGATGCCCTCCGTAATGCTCGACGAGAAGCAGACGCGCGTGACCTATGCCGACCGCAAGGTCGACTCGCTGTGTCCGTATTGCGGCGTCGGCTGCCAGGTCACCTATCAGGTCAAGGACGAGAAGGTGATCTATGCAGAGGGTCGCGACGGCCCGGCCAACCACAACCGGCTCTGCGTTAAGGGGCGCTTCGGTTTCGACTACATCCATCACCCCAATCGTCTGTTGAAGCCGCTGGTGCGGCTACCCGGCGTCAAGAAGGACCCCAACGATCAGGTCGATCCCGCCAATCCCTACACCCATTTCCGGGAAGCGACGTGGGAGGAGGCGCTGGATCTCGCGGCGAACGGCTTGACAAAAATTCGCGACGAGAAGGGCGTGAAGGCGCTGGCCGGTTTCGGCTCGGCCAAGGGCTCCAACGAAGAGGCCTATCTGTTTCAGAAGCTGGTGCGTACCGGCTTCGGCTCCAACAATGTCGATCACTGCACGCGGCTGTGCCACGCCTCGTCGGTGGCAGCGTTGTTCGAAGGCCTGAGTTCCGGCGCTGTGTCGGCGCCGTTTGCCGCTGCCGCCGATGCCGAAGTGATCTGGGTGATCGGCGCCAACCCGACCGTGAACCATCCGGTCGCCGCCACCTTCATCAAGAACGCGGCCAAGCGCGGCGCCAAGCTTTACGTGATGGACCCGCGCGGGCAGGGGCTGTCGCGCCACGCCACCAAGCATCTCGCCTTCAAGCCGGGCAGCGACGTCGCGATGCTGAACGCGATGATCAACACCATCATCACCGAGGGCCTGACCGACGAGCAATACATCGCCGGCTATACCGAGGGCTATGACGACCTGAAAACCAAGATCAAGGAGTTCACGCCGGAGAAGATGGCGCCGGTCTGCGGCATCCCGGCCGAGACCCTGCGCGAGGTTGCGCGCACCTATGCGCGCGCCAAATCCTCGATCATCTTCTGGGGCATGGGCATCAGCCAGCACGTCCATGGCACCGACAATGCGCGCTGCCTGATTGCGCTGGCGCTGATCACCGGCCAGGTCGGCCGCCCGGGTACGGGCCTGCATCCGCTGCGCGGCCAGAACAACGTGCAGGGCGCTTCCGACGCCGGCCTGATCCCGATGTTCCTGCCGGACTACCAGCCGGTCGGCCGCGACGACCTGCGTGGTGCGTTCGAGAAACTCTGGGGCCAGCAGCTCGACCCCGTGCGCGGGCTCACCGTGGTCGAGATCATGAACGCAATCCATGCCGGCGAGATTCACGGCATGTATGTCGAGGGCGAGAACCCCGCGATGTCGGATCCCGATTTGCAGCACGCGCGCGAGGCGCTGGCCAAGCTCGACCATCTCGTGGTGCAGGACCTGTTCGTCACCGAGACCGCCTTCCATGCCGACGTCATCCTGCCGGCCTCGGCCTTTGCGGAGAAATCGGGCTCCTTCACCAACACCGATCGCCGCGTGCAGTTGGCGCGCGAGGTGATCAAGCCGCCGGGCGATGCGCGGCAGGATCTCTGGATCATCCAGGAGATCGGTAAGCGCATGGGCCTGCCGTGGAATTATTCGGGCCCGGGCGACGTCTACACCGAAATGGCGCAACTGATGCCGTCGCTCAATAACATCAGCTGGGAGCGGCTGGTACGCGAGGGCGCGGTGACCTATCCGGCCGACGATCCAAACAAGCCCGGCAACGAGATCATCTTCACCACCGGTTTCCCGACTGCGAGCGGCCGCGGCAAGATCGTGCCGGCCAAGGTCATCCCGCCGGATGAACTGCCCGACGCCGAATATCCGATGGTATTGTCGACCGGGCGCGTGCTCGAGCACTGGCACACCGGCTCGATGACGCGCCGCTCCAGCGTGCTCGACCAGATCGAACCCGAGGCGGTCGCCTTCATGAGTCCCAAGGACATGCGGCGCAAGAAGCTGCAGCCCGGCGATTTCATCCGGCTGGAGACGCGGCGCGGCGCAGTCGAGGTCAAGGTGCGCTCCGACCGCGACGTACCGGAGAACATGGTGTTCATGCCGTTCTGCTATGCGGAGGCGGCAGCCAATCTACTGACCAACCCGGCGCTCGATCCGTTCGGCAAGATCCCGGAGTTCAAGTTCTGCGCGGTCAGGGCCGAGCCGGCTGCGATCCGCAGCGCGGCGGAGTAGGCGAGCCGAACTGGACTAGTGCCCACTTTCCGAAGTCCGCGCTCCATCGCCGCAACACCTTTTCGCGGACTTCGGAAAGTTGTGGGCCCTAGCAAATCCATGATTCTAGTAGTCCGATTCCAACATTCGCATCCCATTGCGGCGGGCACTTTTGCGAATGTTGGAATCAAAGGACCACTAGCAAAATATTGATTCTAGTGGAGCTTTGGATTTGACGTTCGCTTTGCGAGTTGGTGGCCTGTTGGGTAGCGAACGTCAAATCCGCTCCACTAGGGCCGCTTTTCGATCTGAATCCCTGAACTCGATTTTGCAGCGCGTGAGTCAGGGACTTCAGATCGGCGGCACTTGCGTCAGCGGGTGCCCGTCGTCTGCGCCTGAGCCGCGGCCTTGTATTGTGCTTCGGCCCGCGCGAGATTTTCCAGCAGGCGCTGGCTGGTCAGGACCAGGAAGTAATAGCCGAACTGCGGGTTCTGAAAGTAGATCTCCAGCAGTTTTTCGTAGGTGATGGTCAGGACGTGACCTTCCTCGATGCATTCGATGGTCGCGGTGCGGCGATTGTCGGGCGTGAGGAAACCAAGTTCGCCCATCAGCTGCCCCGGCGGCAGCTCGACGTTGATCTCGACGACCCGGAATCGACCGGTGACCGTCAGCAGCATTTCGTGAGCCGGGTCTCCCTTCTTCATCAGAACATCGCCCTTGCGGTAGTTGCGCTGGGTCATGAATGGCCTGAGCCACTCCATCGAGGTGTCGCCCTGCGTGGCGCTGCGCGCCTTCTTGATCAGAGCGAGCATCTGGCGGAGACGCCAGGCATTGATGGGGACCATCAGCAGATAAAGCAGGAAGGTCGTAATGGCGCCGGTGAGCAAACCGAAGACGGCGAAGAAGGCGCAACCGATCATGTTCGCGACCCGCAGCGGCACCATGGTCTGGGTCAAAAGGGTGGCGACGAAGAAGACCGCGCCGACCAGGGCAAACATGTTGGCCAGCGTGATGTTGTGCAGGAAGATTTCCAGCAGGCGGTTGAAAATGGCGTCCCAGGTGACGTTATCCGGGTCGAGGCCCATCTGGATCAGGATCTTCGCGATCCTGAGGTTGTCGGTCGCCGCATCGAGGATGCGATTCAGCGTGTCGGACATGTCTGCGCTGAGATACATTTGCTTTCGCCAAAGTGCTGGTGGTGGATTTCTAGTGTCCCGATTCCGAAGTTCGCATCATTTCTCGGCGCCTGCATTGCGAACTTCGGAATCGAAGGACACTAGCAAATTATTGATCTGGTGTGGCTTTGGTTCAGAAGTCCGCATGGAGAACTCGTGGCAGCAATGATGCGGACTTCTGAACCGCCACACCAGCCGGCAACGGGCTGATTCAGGCAGGAGACTGGCGCGGGCGTCAAGTCAAACGAAGGATTCGGCGGGCCATCATAAAGTAACCCTGCAAGCCGCCGGCGACATTTATACAGTTCTTATGTCCTGGCAGGGCCGGCCATCTCGATTTCCTACGCATTTTGCGGGCATTTTCCGGACATCCCGGCGCGCCTTGACGCGCCTGATTCGGATGACGAGCAATGACCTTGTTTCACCTGCATGATGACTTTGCCGCAGCGGCCGGCGAAAGCCGCCACACGCTCGATCGCGCTCTCGCTTGGTTTACCAATGCCTTCAGGGCGATCCACGAGGCGATTGTGGCGGCGAAGACGCGGCGGCTACAGCGCGAGCTGATGTTCCATGGCGATCTCGGCAGCGAGTTGCTTGACGAGATCGTCGGCGACAGGCCCCTCAGCCCCGAAGAGGTCGCGAAACTTCCGCAGCGGCCGATGATCCTCGGCGACAAGTGGGATTTCTAGGGCTCGACAGTGTGGTGTCGGCCAAGGGTCGAGGAGGCCTTGGGTGTAATCCATGCTTGGGATCAGGCGCACTGTCGGGCCGTTAGCCTCTCACGTGATTTTCGGCCTTACATCGGCGTTCCATGCCGCCGTGACAGCGTTGGTGACGCTCATGTTTCCGGATTGGTACGGACCGAACAGGCGATACCGGCCCGAGCAGCACTACATGAGGGGGCCTGGTCCGAAATGGCACGCCAAACGAGGCATGTGACGCAACCGCACTTGGCCTGCAAGAGCGATGCTTATCCGTCCATGTCATCTGGTTGCATGTTGACGCTCGAGCGCGAGGCATAAGACACGGACGACGATGTTGACCAGGTCGTCTGGCCTCGCCGGGCGCTCGTCCGGGTCGAACGCGAGTCCCACTGCCGCTTTCTGGCCGTACGATGTCTCGATGGGCCAAAAGTCGAAGCGCGAAGTAAGGTTCGGATAAACTCCGCTTCGCGCAGCAGCTCCAGTCGTCAAAGCCGATCGCACGGCCTCCAGGTCGGACTCTTGGGGTTCGAGTTCGCCGGTTTGCTCGCGAAAAACGACTCCACGCTCATCGACAAGCATCACGACGGCAGGAGCCCGGAACAGAGCAGCAAGGGCCCGGGAAGCGATTGAAACGGCTGCATTGGCATCCTTGGCGCCAACCAACTCACGAGTATACCCTTCGAGTATGGTCTGCTGCCTTCTCAACAGCGCTGCCTCCGTCGCCCTCCTGTGAGAAGTAAAGGCCACGCCACTCGTGATGATGCCTACGACAAACAGCAGACCGATCGCCCAGATGTTTGCCGGGTCGTCAACGGCAAGTGAATAGCGAGGCTCGGTCAGGAAGAAATTGAAGGCCAGGGCGCCGAGTACGGCCGCACAGAGCGAGGGGCCCAGGCCGAGGCTAACGCCGGCGATGATGACCGGCACGACGAATACGAGCGACAGATTCGGGATCGTCACTTTTGTTTCGACGCCAACAGCCAGGATCGTCGCGACTGCGGTCATGGCGACCGCAGCAAAGTACCGCGCCGCTGTTGATGCTAGCGGGTCTGACGGGGATGCGGCATCGGGACGCGACTCGATATCTTGTTGCAGGTTCGATTCATCGCCGGTCACCGCTTCAACTCCTGCGTGGCAGCTTGATCCCAGGCGCATCCGAGAAGAGCCGTCGAAGCGAGATCGCGGCTCCCGAGAGTGCACGCCGCTTTCGTGGCGCCTCAACCGCAATACTGTACCTCTTTCGTCTCTCTGCCGATAGGCGGCTTGCCGGAGGTCCTCTCGATCCGGAACCCGGCGTCTTGTCCCACCCGATTTCGATCAGCCCGCCGCTGCCGCAAACTGACGCTGGTCAATTCTGGCGATGATTTTCGCGACGGCGGCTTTGGATGGTTCGTCCAGTCCGACGATGGGCAAGCGCGTATCGGGGTGGATGAAGCCAAGCAGGCCCAGCGCATATTTCAGCGCCGCCGGATTGTTTGCGGAAAGGCAGGCTTCCAGCGGCCCGATTTGTCTCTGCAAGTCAAGCGCCGTCTGTAATATTCCTTGCCGCCAGTTGGAAAAGATCATCCGGCACACGTCCGGCACCACATTGCAGACAGTCGAAATGCATCCGTCGCCGCCATTCGCCATGTAGGCGAGGACGATCGCGTCGTCGCCGGTCAGCAGGCGAAAATGAGACGGCAGCAATCCGATCAAGCGGAGCGGACGCGAGGCATCGCCGGAGCCGTCCCGCAGGCCGATGAATTGTCTGGATTGGGCCAGCCGCACCAGCGTGTCATCGGCCAGTTCGCGAATCGTGCGCGCGGGGATGTCATGGAGGATGACGGGCAGCCGGGTCGACTCGGCGATCGCACGGAAATGCTCATGGATGCCGGCCTGCATCGGCTTGTTGTAATAGGGAACGACCGAGAGTACGGCGTCCGCGCCTTCGGCTTCGGCCTGGCGCGTCAGCGCGATGGCCTGGCTGGTGGAATTCGATCCCGTACCCGCGACGACGCGGACGCGCCCGCCGGCGATGCGAACCGCCGTGCGGATTATGCTCGCCTGCTCCGCAGGCGTGAGCGTCGAAAATTCACCGGCGGTCTCGCAGACCACGATGGCAGGTGCGCCAGCTTCGATCTGCCTCTCGCAAAGCTCCCGGAACGCGTTCAGATCGACGTTGCCGCTCGGATCAAACGGCGTGGGAAGGTCGGGAATATAACCTGCAAGCCAGCTTGTGGCCTTGGCGGCGATGGCCGTTGCACTCATGCGGCGCGCTCCATCTGCCCATAGCCTTCCCGGCAGGCGGACAAGACGAGGCCGGACGTGCATCTCACGCCGGCTTCGATGCGAAACCCGAGATTTTGCAGTTTAGTGCGGATTTTGAAGCTGTTGTCGCGAGCGCCGACCAGAAGCGCGATCGCCGCGTTGGTCGCAAGGTACGGCGATATTTGATCGAGGATGGCTTCGACCCCGGCGTTGCGGCTTACGACAAGGCCGACCCCATGCTGCGCTTTCGGGATGCGGCATATTGTGGGCGTGGTGGCGCGAAGAAAGCCGAGACGTCTTAGCGCAAGATAAAGCGCCATGCTGTCATTGCCGGCAACGATCATTCTCTGCAGCGGCGCAACGCGCGTCAGCGAGATCATGGTATCGAGGATCTGGTCAAGGCCGGGGAGGGAGAATGATCCGATGCTCCCCTCTGTCGCGGGGCTCGTCATGCGATGCGCCGTACGTTGGGAAGCGGGAGGGAGTTGCTCATGTCGAGTTCTATTTCGCGAGACACTTCGACAATCGCTTCCGGGTGATGGCCGTTCTCGAACAGCGCGTATTTGATGGCCTGGGCGCGGGTAACGAACAGGCCGCCGTAGAGGCCGTTCTGTTGCTGGGCGACCCAATCGCCTTTGCGATTGCGGCCTATGAAGACGAGGGGCAATGCAGCTGAACTGCACGAGGGAGGTTCGGCGAGCTTCACGTTGAGAGTCCTTCCAGAAGTCCTTCCGCGCTCTTGCCTGCGTCGCTCGGACGATCGGCAAGCGCCGGATTCACGAGCGTCTATATCGTTCGTGATGGGTAGGAATTCGAGTTCGAGGGAAGGCCGATCTCATAGGTGCCGCATAGGGAAAGCGGCGTCAGGCCGGCGCGGGCAGATTGAACCCACCGATCAGAAAATAGAGGGCGGCGTAGGCAACCGCCTCGTCCCAGTAGTTCAGCTCCGCACCTGGGAAAGCTTCACGCTTCATTGCCGCGAGAAAGATACACAGAAGTGTCGACATCGCGGCCAGCGCTGCCAGACTGCGCGTGAAGCCGACGCCGCCGAAGGCAGAGAAAGCGACGAGGATCGTCATCCGCACGCAGAAGCGGAATAGCACAGGCGCGGACCCGAGGTTCCCCGGCGGATTATGGAGTTCGGCCATGATCGCGAAAACTCAGGTCGCGGAGATCGATCTAGACGAAGTTGTCGATCGGCAGCGTCTCGTAGAAGTCGCGCGTGGTGGTACCGACGTCCGGTACGCTGGTCCGGCTTTCCGGAGCGCTGACGCGCCGCGCCTCGACGAACGCGCTCAGGATCGCAAGCGCAAGATCGGCATGACGCAACTCGATCGATTGATCGAGCCAGTCGGGCAATTCGCGCTCGCGCGACAAGGAGCAGTACCATTCGCCGTTGTCATAGGCGAGGCGGCGTACCTGCCAGAGCGGCAGCTCGAGATCGATCAGGGCGAGTGCAGCGTCGGTCCAGGCGCCGGACTGGATCAGTTGGGCGAGACGAGCGGTCTTCCCGGTCTGGCCGAGCGAAGGGTAGCGCCGGCAGGCCGCGCCGATCACTTCGTTGACCAGGATGGCGTCCGCGGCCCCAGCGTCGCGCAGGCGCGCATTGAGTTCGCCGAGATCGTGGAATTTCGTGACATGCAGCATGGCATTTCTCGCTTTCAGGCTGCGGCCGTAGGCTTTGGCCGCATGCCCAAAGTGGTCAAAACCCCATTTGAAAACGAGATAGGGCCGCGAAGCGCGATATAGGAATTTCATAAGTGCCTGCATCGACTCGGCGAACCGCGGCCGCGCGTTTATGACATTCCTATAATTTTGGCCGCAGCTTCCTCCTCGAAAACCTATGCGGCTGGTGCCACCTGTGAGCCTGACAAACACGGGGGTCGCCGTCATCCGGCGCCCGCGTGCTGCACAGGAGCACTCCCATGCTTGATGTCCTTATGCTGACGCTGGCCTTCGGCCTGTTCGCGCTCGCGATCGGCTACACCTACGCCTGCGAACGGCTGTGAGAGGAGCGACGCCATGATCTTCGATTATTCGCTCGCCGCCGCCGTCTCGCTCGGCCTTCTCGTGTACCTCACCTATGCGCTGCTGCGCCCCGAGCGGTTTTAACCTCGGGCTTAAAGGCAATTCCCATGACCGTCATTGGCTGGACTCAAATCATCCTCTATTGCGCGATCGTGGTCGCGCTTGTCAAACCGCTCGGCTGGTACATGACGCGCGTCTTCAACGGCGAGCGTACATTCCTCACCCCGGTCCTGCGGCCGGTCGAGGCCGGCCTCTACTGGATCGGTGGCGTCGACGAGAAGCGCGAGCAGCATTGGCTGACCTATACGGTCGCGATGCTGCTGTTCCATGTCGGCGGCGTCCTCATCATTTACGGATTGATGCGGCTTCAGGCCTTCCTGCCGTTCAACCCGGCCGGGCAATCGGCCGTCGCCGAAGATCTCTCCTTCAATACGGCGATCTCCTTCATCACCAACACCAACTGGCAGAACTACGGCGGCGAGAGCACGCTGTCTTACCTCGTCCAGATGCTGGGCCTGACGCATCAGAACTTTCTGTCGGCTGCGACCGGCATTGCCCTTGCGGTGGCGCTGATCCGCGGTTTCTCGCGCGCTTCGATGCGTACTGTCGGAAATTTCTGGGTCGATGTGACCCGCTGCACGCTCTACATCCTGCTGCCGATCTGTATCGTCTATGCGCTGTTCCTGGTCTGGCAGGGCATGCCGCAGACGCTCGGCGACTATGTCGAGGCGACCACGCTGGAAGGCGCCAAGCAGACCATCGCGGTCGGCCCCGTGGCCTCGCAAGTCGCGATCAAGATGCTGGGCACCAATGGCGGCGGTTTCTTCAACGCCAATGCCGCCCATCCCTTCGAGAATCCGACCGCGCTGTCGAACTTCGTGCAGATGATCTCGATCTTCGCGATCGGCGCCGCGCTCACCAACGTGTTCGGCCGCATGGTCGGCAATCAGCGCCAGGGCTGGGCGATTCTCTCGGTGATGGGCGTGCTGTTCCTCGCCGGTGTCACCGTCACCTATTGGGCCGAAGCGAACGGCACCACTGCGTTCGATGCGCTCGGGCTGACCGGTGGCAATATGGAAGGCAAGGAAGTCCGTTTCGGCATCATTGCGTCCTCGCTGTTCGCCGTGATCACCACGGACGCCTCCTGCGGCGCGGTCAATGCCATGCATGACAGCTTCACGGCGCTCGGCGGCATGATCCCGCTGATCAACATGCAGCTCGGCGAGATCATCGTCGGCGGCGTGGGTGCCGGCTTCTACGGTATGCTGCTGTTCGTCGTGCTCGCGATCTTCGTTGCGGGGTTGATGGTCGGCCGCACGCCGGAATATGTCGGCAAGAAGATCGAGGCGCGCGAGGTCAAGATGGCGATGCTCGCAATCCTGGTGCTGCCGCTGATGTATCTCGGCTGGACCGCGGTCGCCGTGGTGTATCCGCCCGCGGTCGCCTCGATGGCGAACGCCGGGCCGCATGGCTTCACCGAGGTGCTGTACGCCTACACCTCGTCGACCGGCAATAACGGCTCGGCCTTCGCAGGGCTGACCGGCAACACCTTCTTCTACAATCTCACGCTCGCAAGCGCGATGTTCGTCGGCCGCTTCTTCATGATCGTGCCGGCGATGGCGATCGCGGGCTCGCTCGCCGGCAAGAAATCGGTGCCGGCCTCGGCCGGCACGTTCCCGACCACCGGCGGTCTGTTCGTCGGCCTCGTGGTCGGCGTCATCCTGATCATCGGCGGTCTCACCTTCTTCCCGGCGCTCGCGCTCGGACCGATTGTCGAGCACCTCGCGATGACCGCCAACAACCTGTTCTGAGCTTTTGGAGCGACCTCCATGGAAACCGTCAAACTGCAGAAGCGCTCGTCGATGTCGACGATGCTGGATCCGAAGATCCTCAGGCCCGCAATCGCAGCGTCCTTCACCAAGCTGCACCCGCGGCTGATGCTGAAGAACCCCGTGATGTTCGTGGTCGAGACCGTGGCGGCCTTGACCACCGTGATCTTCCTGCGCGACGTCGTGACCGGCGGCGAGCATCTCGGCTTCACCTTCCAGATCATTCTCTGGCTCTGGTTCACTGTGCTGTTCGCCAACTTCGCCGAAGCCGTGGCCGAAGGCCGCGGCAAGGCCCAGGCTGACTCCTTGCGCAAGACCCGCACCGAGAGCCAGGCCAAGCTGATGTCCGGCTCCGACGGCACCGTTCGCCTGGTGCCCGGCACCAGCCTGAAGGTCGGCGATATCGTGCTGGTCGAGGCCGGCGACAACATCCCCTCCGACGGCGAGGTGATCGAAGGCGTGGCCTCCGTCAACGAGGCGGCGATCACGGGTGAATCCGCTCCTGTCATCCGCGAATCCGGCGGCGACCGTTCGGCGGTGACCGGTGGCACCCAGGTGCTGTCGGACTGGATCAAGGTCCGCATTACCGCGGCGCAAGGTTCGACCTTCATCGACCGCATGATCAAGCTGGTCGAGGGCGCCGAACGGCAGAAGACGCCGAACGAGATCGCGCTCAACATCCTGCTTGCGGGTCTCACCATCATCTTCGTGTTCGCGACCGTGACCATCCCGAGCTATGCGGCCTATGCCGGCGGCTCGATCTCGGTCGTGGTGCTGGTGGCGCTGTTCGTCACGCTGATCCCGACCACCATCGGTGCGTTGCTATCGGCGATCGGCATTGCCGGCATGGATCGCCTGGTGCGCTTCAATGTGCTGGCGATGTCGGGCCGCGCGGTGGAGGCCGCCGGCGACGTCGACACGCTGCTGCTGGACAAGACCGGCACCATCACGCTCGGCAACCGCCAGGCGACCGCCTTTCGTCCCGTGCGTGGCGTCACCGAGCAGGAGTTGGCCGATGCGGCGCAGCTTGCCTCGCTCGCCGACGAGACGCCGGAAGGCCGCTCGATTGTCGTGCTGGCCAAGGAGAAATACGGCATCCGCGGCCGCGACATGGCCGAGCTGGGGGCGAGCTTCATCCCCTTCACGGCGCAGACCCGCATGAGCGGCGTCGACACCGGCACCTCGTCGGTGCGCAAGGGTGCGGTCGATGCCGTCCTCAATTATGTCACGGGCGGTGCGCAGGCAGTCGCGAGCGGCAACACGCTCCGGTCGATCCAGCCGTTGCTCAACTCCGACGTCGGCCGCGAATTGCAAGCGATCTCCGACGAGATCGCCAAGGCCGGCGGCACACCGCTTGCGGTCGCCAAGGATGGTCGGCTGCTCGGCGTGATCCAGCTCAAGGATATCGTCAAGGGCGGCATCCGCGAGCGCTTTGCCGAACTGCGCCGCATGGGCATCCGCACGGTGATGATCACCGGCGACAATCCGATGACGGCGGCGGCGATCGCAGCCGAAGCCGGCGTCGACGACTTCCTGGCGCAGGCCACTCCCGAGGACAAGCTGAAACTGATCCGCGACGAGCAGGCCAAGGGCAAGCTGGTGGCGATGTGCGGCGACGGCACCAATGACGCGCCGGCTTTGGCGCAGGCCGATGTCGGCGTCGCCATGAACACCGGCACCCAGGCCGCGCGCGAGGCCGGCAACATGGTCGACCTCGATTCCAACCCGACCAAGCTGATCGAGGTGGTCGAGATCGGCAAGCAACTGCTGATGACCCGCGGCGCATTGACCACGTTCTCGATCGCCAACGACGTTGCGAAATATTTCGCCATCATCCCCGCGATGTTCCTGGCGTTCTATCCGCAGCTCAACGTGCTCAACATCATGCATCTGGCGAGCCCGCAGAGCGCCATCCTGTCGGCAATCATCTTCAATGCGCTGATCATCATCGCGCTGATTCCGCTCGCCCTGAAAGGCGTGCGTTATCGCGCGATCGGGGCCGGCGCGCTGCTCCGCCGCAACCTGATGATCTACGGTGTCGGCGGCATCATCATTCCCTTTATCGGCATCAAGGCGATCGACCTCGTGGTTGCCGCCTTGCACCTCGCTTGAGGAGACACGACCATGCTCAGAGAAATTCGTCCCGCCATCCTCCTGCTGCTCGCGCTCACCGTGATCACCGGCCTGGCCTATCCACTGGCCATCACCGCGGTCGCCGGTGCGATCTTCCCGAAGCAGGCCGAAGGCAGCCTGATCGAGAAAGACGGCAAGGTAGTCGGCTCCGCCCTGATCGGGCAGGAGTTCAAGACCGACAAATACTTCCATGGCCGCCCGTCGGCGACCACCGCGCCCGACCCCAACGATTCGACCAAAACCGTGCCGGCGCCCTACAACGCCGCCAATTCGGGCGGCTCCAATCTCGGCCCGACCAGCAAGGCGCTGAACGACCGGGTCAAGGAGGACGTCGAAAAGCTGAAGGCGGAGAACCCGTCGCAAGCCGTGCCGATCGACCTCGTCACCACCTCGGCCAGCGGGCTCGACCCGGACATCTCGCCGGAGGGCGCGCTGTTTCAGGTGCCCCGCGTCGCCAAGGCGCGTAACCTGCCCGAAGATCGGGTCCGCCAGCTCGTGACCGACAATACGCAGGGCCGCCTCGGCGGGCTGCTCGGCGAGCCCCGCGTTAATGTTCTGGCGCTGAACCTTGCGTTGGACGCCACCTCGAAATGAGGCGCAGCTAGGCTAGTCCTGCGGCCGCCCCTATATTGAGCCGCATGGCAAACCAGCGCCGCGATCCCGCACAACGTCCCTCGCCGGAGGCCCTGCTCGAGGCCGCCCGGCGGGAGGACCGTTCGGCCGGCCGGCTCAAGATTTTCCTCGGCGCCGCGCCCGGCGTCGGCAAGACCTACGAGATGCTGCAAAGCGCGCATGCCCGCCTGAAGGGAGGCGCCGACATCGTGGTCGGCCTTGTCGAGACTCACGGCCGAGCCGAGACCGAAGCGCTGCTGCGCGGGCTCGAAGTCATTCCACGCAAGCGCATCGAATACCGCGACCAGGTCCTCGAGGAGATGGATATCGACGCGGTGATCGCGCGCAAGCCGCAGATCGCGCTGGTCGACGAACTCGCACATACCAACGCGCCGGGCAGCCGCCATCCCAAGCGTTATCTCGACGTCGAGGAGCTGCTGTCGCATGGCATCGACGTCTATACCGCCGTCAACATCCAGCACATCGAAAGCCTCAATGACGTCGTCGCCCAGATCACCCATGTGCGGGTGCGCGAGACCGTGCCCGATTCGGTGATGGACCGCGCCGACGCGATCGAGCTGATCGACCTCACGCCCGACGACCTGATCCAGCGGCTGAAGGAGGGCAAGGTCTATGTGCCCAAGCAGGCCGAGCGGGCGTTGGAGCATTATTTCTCGCCGGGCAACCTGACCGCGCTGCGCGAATTGGCGCTGCGGCGGACCGCCGAGAGCGTCGACGAGCAGTTGCTCAATCACATGCAGGCCAATGCCATCGCCGGCCCCTGGGCCGCGGGCGAGCGCATTCTGGTCTGCGTCAGCGAGGATCCGCGCGCCCCTGGGCTGGTGCGCTACACCAAGCGGCTTGCCGACCGTGTGCACGCGCCGTGGACGGCGATCTCGCTCGAGACGCGGCGCAGCCTGCAGCTTTCCGACGATCAGCGCGACCGTCTTGCCGACACCTTGCGGCTCGCCGAATCCCTCGGCGGCGAGGCGATCACGATCCCGGCCGTGCAGCGTCGCATCGCCGACGACATCGTCAATTTCGCGCAGGCCAACAACGTCACGCAGATCATTATCGGGAAATCGACGCGCTCGCGCTGGTTCGAGATCATGCAGGGCTCGGTGGTGCACGATCTGGTGCGCCGCGCCGGGAACATCAGTGTCAACGTCATCAAGGGCGACGAGCTGCCGTCGGAACCGTTGAAAAAGTCCACCGTGCAGACCGCGGCGCGCAGCGAGCCGTTCAATCCGCGGCCTTACTTGATGGCACTGCTGATCCTGGCGGTCGGCTTGGGAGCCGCCGCACTGATCAAGCCGCATTTCGGGATCGAGAATGTCGATCTGGTGTTCCTCACCGCCGTGGTCGTGGTCGCCGTGCGTTACGGCCTGTGGCCCTCCCTGTTGACCAGCCTGATCGCCTCGCTTGCCTATAACTTCTTCTTCCTGCCGCCGATCTATACCTTCACCATCACCGACCCGACCAATGTCATCGCCTTCTTCTTTTTCATGCTGATCGCGATCCTGGTCTCCAATGTCGCCGGCCGCGTGCGCGCCCAGGCGGATACCGCGATCGGCCGCATCCGCACCACCGAGCAGCTCTATGCTTTCAGCCGCAAGCTCGCCGGCACCGGCACCCTCGACGACGTGTTGTGGGCGACGGCCTACCAGACCGCGCTGATGCTCGGCGTGCGCGTGGTGCTGCTGCTGCCGGATGACGGCCTGCTCACCGTGAAGGCCGGCTATCCGCCCGAGGATGAGCTCGACAAGGCCGACCTCGCCGCGGCGAACTGGGCCTGGAGCAACGACCGGCCCGCGGGCCGCGGCTCGGACACGCTACCCGGAGCCAAGCGGCTGTTCCTGCCGATGCGCACCGGGCGCGGCCTGATCGGGGTGATCGGCATCGACGACGACCGCAGCGGGCCGCTACTGACGCCGGACCAGCGGCGTCTGCTCGACGCGCTGGTCGACCAGGGCGCGCTCGCGATCGAGCGCGTGCTGCTGGTCGAGGACATGGACCGGGTCAAGCGCACGGTGGAATTGGAGCGATTGCGCTCGGCGCTGCTGACCTCGATCTCGCACGATCTCAAGACGCCGCTGGCCTCGGTGCTGGGTTCGGCTTCGACCATGCGCGACCTCGGGTCGAGCTTGAGCGACGCTGAAAAGCGCGACCTGCTCGCGACCGTGATCGATGAATCCGAGCGGCTCAACCGCTTCATCGCCAACCTGCTCGACATGACCAGGCTGGAATCCGGCGCCGTGGTGCCCAACACGGCGCTGCACGATGTCGGCGAGATCGTCGGCAGTGCGCTTCGACGCGCCGGCAAGATTCTCGCGCGACACAAGGTATCGTTGCAGCTTGACGCTGACTTGCCGATGCTCAAGCTCGATGCCGTGCTGTTCGAACAGGTGATCTTCAACCTGCTCGACAACGCCGCCAAATATGCGCCCGCCGACACCACCATCTCCATCCGTAGCTTCCGCGACCGCGAGTCCGTCTCGTTGCAGATCGCCGACGAAGGCGAGGGCATTCCGCCCGACGAGCTGGAAAGCGTGTTCGACAAGTTCTACCGCGCGCAGAAGGGCGATCACGTTCGGCCCGGCACGGGGCTGGGACTTGCGATTTCGCGCGGCTTCATCGAGGCGATGGCCGGCCGGATCACCGCCGCCAACCGTACCGATCGCTCGGGCGCCGTCATCACCGTTCGCCTGCCGATTCCGGCGGAAACCAGGAGACTGGATACCGCCGCATGAGCGCGCCCCCAATCAAGGTTCTGGTCATCGACGACGAGCCGCCGATCCGCAAATTGCTGCGGATGGGATTGAACACGCAGGGCTATGAGATTCTGGAGGCGGGCAACGGCAAGGCGGCGCTTGATCTGCTGGCGCAAAATCCGGCGCTGATCATCCTCGATCTCGGCCTGCCCGACATCCAGGGTCATGAGCTGCTGCGCATGATCCGCGGCCGCAACGACAGCGTGCCGATCGTGGTGCTGTCGAGCCGCGGCGACGAGGCCGGCAAGGTCGAGGCGCTCGACCTCGGCGCCGACGACTATCTGACAAAACCGTTCGGCATGGACGAGTTGCTCGCGCGGTTGCGCGCGGCGCTGCGGCATCAGTTGCAGGTCCATGGCGAGCGGCCGGTGTTTCGTTCCGGCGACCTCTCGGTCGACCTGGTGCGGCGCATCGTCAAGGTCGGTGACAAGGAGATCAAGCTGTCGCCGAAGGAATATGACCTGCTGCGCGTGCTGGTGCAGCACGCCGGCAAAGTGCTGACCCATCGTTTCCTGTTGAAGGAGCTATGGAACGAGCTGACCGACGCGCAATATCTGCGCGTCTATGTGCGCCAGCTTCGCCAGAAGATCGAGACCGATCCGGAGCGCCCGCAATTCGTGCTGACCGAGACCGGCATCGGCTATCGCCTGCGCGCCGCTGACTAACGCGCGGAAATGGAACCTTCCCTGTCATGAGGCTTTGTTCCCGGCCAAAACCGGGAGAATTTCATGGCGAGAAAATATTCGAAGAAGGCGTCCAGCAGCGTCGAACGCGCGATGAAGAAGCGCAAGAAGGGTACGCTCAAGAGTGGCCGCTCGGGGCGCAAGGTCAAGAGCCGCAAGCAGGCGATCGCGATCGGCCTCTCCGAAGCGCGCAAGAAGGGCGCGAAGGTGCCAAAGAAGCGCAAAGCGAAGAAGCGGTAAACGTGGTCTCAACTTCGTCATGGCCGGGCTTGTCCCGGCCATCTACGTTTTGAGTTGCGAAGAAAGACGTGGATGCCCGGCTCAAGGCCGGGCATGACGAGTGTGTCAACCCGCCCTTCGATGCCGCGCCGCCGAGCGATGCGCGCGCTTTGCCGGGCGGCGCTGCGCCGAGCGGCGGGCCTGGGATTTCGCGGCAGAGCGCCGCGGCGAACCTCTGGTCTTCAGGCTCTGCTTCAGCGCATCCATCAAACTGACCACGTTATCAGGCTTCTCCTCGGGCTCCGGCGCCTCGATGGTCTTGCCGGACGCCTTGCGCCGAACCAGCTTCTTCAATGCGTCCTCATACTCGTCCTTGAATTTCTTCGGATCGAAATGCGCCGCCTTGGTATCGAGGATATGGCCGGCGAGCTCGACCATGTCCTTTGAGATCTTCGGGCTCTTGATGTCGTCGAAATAATCGTCGGCATCGCGCAGCTCGTAGGGGTAACGCAGCGTTGTGCCGAGCAGGCCCTTGCCGAACGGCTCGATGGCGATGACGTGCTCCCGGTTGGTGAGCACGATGCGCGCCAGCGCCACCCGGTCCTGATCCTTCATGGCGTCGCGGATGACGGCAAAGGCGTCGACGCCGGCCTTGCCGTCGGGCACGATATAATAGGGGTGGTTCAGGTAGCGCTGGTCGATCTCGTCCTTCGGCACGAAGCTGTCGATATCGATGGTGTGGTTGCTTTCGATCTGAACGGCCTGCAACTCGTCCTTGTCGATCTCGACATATTTGCCCTTGGACAGTTCGTAGCCGCGCCCCTTCTGCTCGCTCTCGACGACGTCGCCGGTCTCGGCGTCCACCATCTGCTGCTTCAGCCGGTTGCCGGTCTCCTTGTTGATCATGTGGAAGCGGGTCTTCTCGACCGACGTGGAGGCCGGGTACAGCGCCACCGGGCAGGTCACTAGTGACAGTTTGAGCGAGCCTTTCCAGTAGGCGCGGGGAGCCATCGCAATCTCCTGTATTTCCAAGACTTTTCGGAACCCCAACCGCTCTCGCGGGTTTTGGTTCCGAGCGGGTGCGGGTGCGTGCTAGGCTTACCCAGGTATTTTTGTGAGATCGATTGTGCCGTCGCGAAAGTTATCGACCTATCGCAAGAAGCGTGACTTCGAGCAGACCGCGGAGCCCTCGGGCGACGTGCAGGTCGCACCGTCCGAGCAGCGCCGCTTCGTCATCCAGAAACACGATGCGACCCGGCTGCACTATGATCTCAGGCTCGAGTTCGACGGCGTCTTCAAGTCATGGGCCGTCACGCGAGGACCTTCGCTCGACCCGCATGACAAGCGGCTCGCGGTCGAGGTCGAGGACCATCCGCTCGACTATGGCGACTTCGAGGGCACGATCCCGGAGGGGCAGTATGGCGGCGGCACGGTGCAGCTCTGGGACCGCGGCACCTGGGATTCGGATGATCCCGAGCGCGGCTTCAAGAAGGGCGACCTGAAGTTCAACCTGCACGGCGACAAGCTGCATGGCAGCTGGGTGCTGGTGCGGATGCGCCACGACCGCAACGGCGGCAAGCGCACCAACTGGCTGTTGATCAAGCATCGCGACGAGTATGCGAAGGAGGGCGAGGCCAACGACGTCCTCGAGGAGGATCGCTCGGTCGCCTCCGGCCGCAGCATGAAGCAGATTGCCGAAGGCAAGGGCAAGGCGCCGAAACCCTTCATGGCGGCGAAGAACGGCAAGGGCAAGGCCGACGCGGTCTGGCACTCCAATCGCGGCGATGCCGCGGAGGCCCGCGCGAAAGCCAAGGCGAAGCCGGCAAAGCGGGCGCAAGCCAGCCGCATCGAGTCCATTCCCGACTTCATCGCGCCGCAGCTTTGCACCTCCGTCGAGCGGCCGCCCTCGGGCGAAGGCTGGGGCCACGAGATCAAGTTCGACGGCTACCGCGTGCAATTGCGTGTCGAGGATGGCGAGGCGACGCTGAAGACCCGCAAGGGGCTCGACTGGACCGACAAGTTCAAGGCGATCGCGAAAGAGGGCAGGGCGTTGCCCGATGTCCTGATCGACGGCGAGATCGTCGCGCTCGACCATGACGGCAACCCGAATTTCTCGGCGCTGCAGGCCGCGATCTCCGACGGCAAGACCGAGAAGCTGATCTTCTTCGCTTTCGACCTGCTGTTCGCCGAGGACATGGATTTGCGCAAGCTGCCGCTGCGGGAGCGCAAAGCGCGCCTGAAGCAGCTGCTCGACGAGCAAAAGGGCCAATCGATCCGCTATGTCGAGCATTTCGAGGTCGACGGCGAGGCCGTCCTGAAATCGGCCGTCCAGCTCAAGCTCGAAGGCATCGTCTCGAAGAAGCTGAGCGCGCCCTATCACTCCGGCCGCACCGAAAGCTGGACCAAGGCCAAGGCGCGCGCCGGTCAGGAAGTCGTGATCGGCGGCTGGAAGACCACCGCGGGCAAATTCCGTTCGCTGATGGCCGGCGTCTATCGCGGCGATCATCTGGTCTTTGTCGGCATGGTCGGCACCGGCTTTGGGCAAGACACGGTGAAGCGCATCATGCCGGCGCTGAAGGCGGCGGCCTCGGACAAAAGCCCGTTCGGCGGCAAGAATGCGCCGCGTGGGGCACGCGACGTGCATTGGCTGAAGCCCGAGGTCGTCGCCGAGATCGAATTCGCCGGCTGGACCGGCGACGGCAATATCCGTCAGGCTGCGTTCAAGGGCTTGCGCCAGGACAAGCCGGCGGAAGAGGTGAAGGCGGAGACGCCAGTCATGACCAAGGTGACAAAGCCCACAGCTAGGCTCGGCAAGGGCGCGAGCAAGCCGCCATCGGGCAAGTCGTCGTCTGCGGTGATGGGTGTCGTCATCTCCAATCCCGACAAGGCGATGTGGCCGGATGCCGGCGACGGCGAGCCCGTCACCAAACTCGATCTCGCGCGCTATTTCGAGGCGGTCGGCGCGTGGATGCTGCCGCATCTCAAGGGCCGGCCGAGTTCGATCGTGCGCGCGCCCGACGGTATCCATGGCGAGCATTTCTTCCAGCGCCACGGCATGCAGGGCACCTCGAAGCTCCTGAAGCTCGCCAAGGTTTCGGGCGACCGCAAACCCTATCTGCAGGTCGATCAGGTCGAGGGGCTGGCCGCGGTGGCGCAGGTCGGCGGGCTTGAACTGCATCCCTGGAATTGCGCGCCCGATCTCTACGACGTGCCGGGCCGGCTGGTGTTCGATCTCGATCCCGCACCTGACGTGGAATTTCTGGAAGTGATCGAGGCGGCCAAGGAGATGCGTGGGCATCTCGAGCGCCTCGGCATGGAAAGCTTCTGCAAGACCACCGGCGGCAAGGGCCTGCATGTGGTGGTGCCCCTGCTCTACGGCGCAAAGGATCGCGTCGGCTGGAAGGAAGCCAAAGCCTTTGCGCAAGGCGTTTGCCAGTTGATGGCGAACGAGGATCCCGACCGCTATCTGCTCAACATGTCGAAGGCAAAGCGCAAGGGGAAGATCTTCCTCGACTATCTCCGCAATGACCGGATGTCGACCGCGGTCGGCGTGCTGTCGCCGCGCGCGCGCGACGGCGCCACGGTTTCGATGCCCATGACTTGGGCGCAGCTGAAGAGTGATCTCGACCCGAAGCGCTTCACGGTTCGCACCGTACCGGCGATGCTTGCGAAGACCAAGGCGTGGCAGGGCTATGACGACGCCGCGTCGTCGATCAAGGCGGCGATGAAGAAGCTGGACGTGAAATAGCGACTGTTGAGCCCGCTCGCTCTGCTGTCATCGCCCGGCCTATGCGCAATTGCGCATCAGGACCGGGCGATCCAGTACGCTGCGGTTCCCCGGCTCAAGCACTGACGCCTCTGGGATACTGGATCACCCGCTTTCGCGGGTGATGACAGTGTTCTTTGTGGGTGCGACCGTGCTTCGCTAAAGGTGTCGGGGGCTACAGCCGTCCCATCAACAGCAGGATCAGCAGGATGACGATGATCAGCCCGAGGCCGCCGCCGCCGTAATAGCCGGTGCCGTAGAACGGCCCGCCGCCAATGCCGCTGAAGCCGCCAAGCAGCGCAATAACAAGAATGATCAGGATGATCGTGCCGATAGACATTTAACCTCCTCAGCCCTGCTCAGGGCATTTGTCGCCTGGTCCGCCGAGGAAACCTGCGGGAACCCGCAAAGTTCCACTTTTGCAACGCCATAAATGCAGACCTCTTCCATTCGCGCGCGTGGCAACTACATGCGATTGGAACGAAAGGGATTTTCCGATGTCAGCGCCACTTGTCGTCTCGATTCCGCACCGGCTTGGCCGCGAAGAGGCATCGCGACGTATCCGCGGCGGCCTCGCCCGCGCTGCAGCAAGCGTCCCCGTACTCAGCGTCGACGAGGAGCGCTGGGAGGGTGACCGTATGTTCTTCCGCGTGCGCGCGATGGGGCAGGCGGCCTCGGGACAGATCGACGTCGCCGACGATCACGTGCGGCTGGAAGTGACGCTGCCCTTTTTGCTGCAGCGCTTCGCGCAGATGGCGCAAGCGGCGATCCGCCAGCGCGGCCAGCTGCTGTTGACCAAGAAAAGCTGAGCCGCATTGCGCGGTGCAACAAAGCGCGTCAGCTTCTTGGTAACGAATATCGAGGACCATTTGGCTACGCGGAGGAAGGGAACCGATCCTCGAATCGGCACGACATCCGCAAGGCCGCTCGGCTGTCGATCCCGGGCGGCCTTCCGCGTTAAGCGATCGCCTTTTTGCGCGCCGGCCGCGCGGCACTGATAACATTCGCCTTCAGCACTGCGGCCGGCAGCGGTTGAAACAGCGATGATGCGCGGAGTGCCGTGCCGGCATCGGCGTCGCCCTCGATCGCAAATCCCTGCACGTTGATGGTGGCGTCGAACGCATCGGCTTTGGGCCAGATGCGTCCGCCTTGCGTTGATGGTGCGAACCATCGTCCGGCCACCACGATCGCGGCGTTTCGGCCGCGCCGCCGCGCGAAAGCGATGATGTGATCGCGATGCGGCCCGCTCACGTCCAGCGGCTGGTAGTCGCCATCCGCAAAGACCTCGGCGAGCTCGTTCCGCATCTTCAGGAGATGCGCGGTCCAGGCAAGCTTCAGATGTCCATCGGGCCAGCTCGGCACCAGCTTCTCCCAATCGGGCGGATGCATTCCCGTCAACGCATCCACGCGCGCGGCGAAATCCACCGGGCGGCGATTGTCGGGATCGACCAGCGAGAGATCCCAGAACTCGGTGCCCTGATAGAAATCGGGCACGCCGGGCAACGTCGCCTTCAGCGTGAGCTGGCTCAGCGAGTTCAGTGCGCCCAACAGCGCCACGCGGCGCGCCAGCGCTGATAGCGATTCCAGGAATTCTCCCGACATGGAATCGTCGAGAATCCGCGCGACAAACCTCTTGAGACCGTCCTCGTAAGGGGCTTGCGGATTGAGCCAGCTCGTTTCCTGCTTGGCTTCGCGTACTGCCTTCAGCGCATAGGCCTGGATGCGTTCGACGAAGCTTTCGTCCGCTCCCTCGATCGGCCATGCGCCGAGCAGGGTCTGGTACAGCATGTATTCCCGTGTCGCCGTCGGGGCGCGCTTCTTGCCGTCGAGCACTACATGCGGCGCGTTCAACAACTTCCATCGCGACACCGTGCTGGTCCATTCGTCGGGAATTTCCGTCAATGCGGCAATGCGAGCCCGCGCGTCCTCGCCGCGCTTGGTGTCATGCGTGGCGGTCGCGGTCATGCCATGCGGCCATTCCCTGGCGCGCGTCTGCATCATCGTGTGAAAGTCCGAAATCGCCAGTGCCTTCGCCGAAGGGTCTCCGCCGACCTCGTTGAGCGCGAGCAGCCGGTGATAGCGGTAGAACGCGGTGTCCTCCAGCGACTTCGCCATCAAGGGACCGGTGAATTGCTGCAGTTTCAGCGCAAAGCGGCGCACGCGCGGGGCGCCGTGCGGCGGCCGGCCGGGCTTGAGCAGATCGAGCGTGAGGACATCGCGCAGGAAATCGAAAATGCCGTCATCGGCGGCGAACCACTCTTGGCGTGCCTGCGCGATCGTCTCCTCGATCAGCGTGCGGTCGTGCGCGGCCGGGCCGGCCGCCGTGATGTAGGTCCGGTACACCGGGAAATGCAGGACATAGAGTTCGAGCACCTGCCGCAGGCTGTCGGCGGAATAGTCCCGCGTCGAATAATGGCCGTTGGCGATCCGGGTGAGCAGCCGCGCCAGCACCGTGAACTCGCTCGCGAGCAGGGTCTCCAGGACGCGGCGCTTGGCGGCCTCAAGCACGGGTTCGAGCTGCGGCGGCTGGTTGCTGACCTGCCGCCAGACCTCGTCGAGCGTATCGAGCCCCTTGGGATCGATGAGCAGATGCGTGAGCACATTCATCCACTCATAGCCGGTGGTGCCGTACACGCCGGGGAATCGCTGCAGCTTTTCGTTCTCGCCGAGGATCTTCTCGATCACGACATAGAACGGCCTGGGGTTGCCGCCTTGCGCCTGACGGATCAGCCGGCGCAAACGCTGGAAATATTGCATGGGATCGCGCAGGCCATCGATATGGTCGAGGCGCAGGCCCTGCAGCTTGTCTTCGGAGATCAGCTTGCGGACAAGGCGGTGCGCGGCCTCAAAAGTCTCGGCATCCTCGACGCGCAGCCCGGCCAGCGAATTGACGTCGAAGAAGCGCCGGTAATTGATGTCGCTGGAGGCGAGCCGCCAATGGCCGAGCTTGTAGTGCTGGCGCTCCAGCAAGTGATGCAGCGCCAGCGTCTGCGCCGGCCGGTCTTGTCCCGCGCGATAGGCGGCGAGACCGCCCGTGACGACCTCGGCACCGCCGGCAATGCCCTTCAACTCGGCCTTGAAGCCTGGCGCTTCATTGCGATTGGGATGGCGCAGGCCGCGGTAGCGCGAGGCGAGGGCAAGAATTTGCTTGCCGGTCTCCGTAGTCTCAGCGCCGGCTTCCTTCACCGCCGTTCGCAGAACTTCGCTGTAACGCTCCGGCGCGATCGGCAGCCGGTGCTCGAAATACCAGCAGGAGAAGCTGCCTTCGTTCGGGTCGTAGCGCAGCTCGATGTCGCCACGCTCCAGCGCCTCGCCATAATGCGAACCGAGGATCGGCAGCAGTACGCCGCCGCGCTTACGGTACGGCAGCTGCTCCCAGTCGATATCGAAGGCGGACGCGTGAGGCGAGGCCGGACCCCATTCCAGCATGTCGAGCCACCACGGATTGTCGGCGTAATGCACGCCGACATGATTGGGCACGAAGTCGAGGATCAACCCGAGATCGTGCTGCTTCAATGCGGCGCCGAGGCGCTCGAAACCGGCTTCGCCGCCGAGCTCCGGATTGAGACGGGTGTGATCGACGACGTCGTAGCCATGGGTCGATCCCTTGCGCGCCGTTGTGAACGGCGAAGCGTAGACATGGCTGATGCCGAGCGCCTTAAGATAGGGAACGACCGCGGCGGCGTGCTCGAAATTGAAATCGGCGGTCAGTTGCAGGCGATAGGTCGCAAGCGGGATGGCAGGAGGCATGTCATGCTCCGATCCGCCAGAGCACCGACCAGGGCGGAAGCCGCTTGCCGGAATCGCCGCCCCAGATCGCCGTGCCGTTTGGCGCCGGCGCGTCCGCGATCTCGTTTGCGGAAAGATTGGCCATCAGCCGCAGCGTCGCGCCGTCACCCATGCGCCAATGCGCCGTCAGCATGCCGCTGTCTCCGGCATGGGCTTCGCCGAACGTCGTGCCTTGCAGCCGTGGAACAATCTCACGCGCGCGCACCGCAAGCAGCTCGCGCACCAGCGTCAGGCGCTTGGCGCCTTCGGGACTGTCGCGCTTGCCCCAGTCGAGTTTCGCCGACTTGAAGGTGGTGGACATCAGGGGATCGGGGACTTCGTCGCCGTATTTCTCATAGGCCCATTTATATTCCTCGCGCCGGCCGTTGCGCACGGCTTCGGCGAGGCCGCCCTTGAAATCGCAGAAGAACGGGAAGGGTGTCTTCGATCCCCATTCCTCCCCCATGAACAGCATGGGAATGGCGGGCGCAAGCAGCGTCACCGCGAGCGCGGCTTCGATGCCTTCGCGGGGCGCGATCGCCTCCAGCCGGTCTCCGAACGGACGGTTGCCGACCTGGTCGTGGTTCTGCAGGAAGTTGACGAAGCTGGTCGGCGGCAGCGCGCCGCTCGGCTCGCCGCGCTTCGCATTGCCCCAGAACGGCGCCGGCTCGCCCTGATAGACGAAACCGGAGGCCAGCGCGCGCGCCAGGCTGCCGAGCGTGGAGGCCTGGTAGTCGCCGTAATAGCCCTGCGCTTCCTTGGTCAGCAACACGTGCCAGACGTGGTGATAGTCGTCGTTCCACTGCGCGCGATATTTGCCGCGCGGCGGCTCTTCCGATGAATCGATGAGGCTTGCGATGTTGTCGCCGTTTTCCAGGACGAGGTGGACGTGCCGCCCGGTCTTATTGACGAGCTTGCCGACCGCGGCGCTCAGCTCATGCAGCATCGGGACCGCGCCGGGCTCGCTGCCGATATGATTGACGGCATCGAAACGCAGCCCGTCGAAGCGATATTCTGACAGCCAATACAGCGCATTCTCGATCGCGAAGGCGCGGACCTCGGGCAGGCGATAGTCGATCGCACTGCCCCACGGCGTATGGGCATCGGTGAAGAAATTCGACGCGTAGCGGCCGAGGTAGTTTCCCTCCGGGCCGAAGTGATTGTAGACGACGTCGAGGAACACCATCAGACCGCGCAGATGCGCCTCGTCGATCAGGGCCTTCAGATCCTCGGGCCGGCCATAGGCGCTGTCGGGCGCGTACCAAAGCACGCCGTCATAGCCCCAGCCGCGGCTGCCGGCGAAATCCGCCAGCGGCATCAGCTCCAGCGCGGTGATGCCGGCTTTGACGAGATGATCGAGCTTCTCGATCATCTCGTGGTAGGTCCCGTCTTGCGTGAACGTGCCGGCGTGGGTCTCGATCAACACGGTCTCTTCCCAGGGGCGTCCACGCCAATCCTGCGCACGCCACGGATAGGCGTGATCGATCACCTCGCTCGGACCGAACACGTCTTCGGGCTGGAAGTGCGAGGCAGGATCGGGCACGTCGATCTCGCCGTCGATACGGAATTTGTAGCGCGAGGCGGCTTTTGCGGTCGCGACATCGAGGGAGAACCAGCCATTGTCGCCACGGACCATCGGCCGCAAGCCGTCGAGCAGGAGATCGACGCGTTTGGCTGATGGCGCCCACAGACGAAAGGTGATGCCGTCAGCCGTCAGTCTTGGACCGAACCGGCGCGCATTCATGCCGAGCCCGCGAAAGCCAGCACCGAGCGCGGCGGCGCCTTGATCTGGGCGCCAGCTGCGAGATTGGGACCGGTCTGCCCGGCCTCGGTCGTGTTCAGGACCTGCTGCCAACTCTTGTACTCCGGCATCTTGGGCAAGGTGAAACCGATCTCTTCGGGGGCTGCATTCAGCACGATAAAGATCGGTGCCTGCCCTTGTTCCATCGGCCCAAGCACATAGGCGAGGAAACGGCCGTCCGGGAATTTCCAGTCCGTCTCGGTCATGTCAGCGGCGGCCGGCGTCAGCCACAGCACGCCGTAGGAGCCGTCGGCGCGCCGTCCATCGAGCCAGCGCTGGCAGCGGATTTGTCCGAAGCGCCGCCTGAGCTCAGTCAGATGAGCGATGAAATCGGTGAGGTCGTCGTCCTTGCCGAGATGGTCCCAGCCGATCCAGCCGATCTCGTTGTCCTGGCAATAGGCGTTGTTGTTGCCGGACTGCGAGTTGGCGACCTCGTCGCCGGCGAGAATCAGCGGCAAGCCTTGCGCCAGCAGCAGTGTGGCGAGCGCGTTCTTGCGCAGCTGTCGACGTAGCGCGACGATCTCGGGATCGTCGGTCGGCCCTTCCTGGCCGCAATTGTTGCTGTGATTGTCGTTGGAGCCGTCGCGATTGTCCTCGCCATTGGCTTCGTTGTGCTTCTCGTTGTAGCTGAACAGATCGGCCAGCGTGAAACCGTCATGTACGGTAATGTGGTTGACACCGGCGCGCGTGGCGCGGCCGTCGTGATTAAAGAGGTCCGATGACGCGGTCATGCGGCTCGAGACCTCGCCGATCAGGCTGCCTTCGCCGGCCCAGTAGCGCCGCATCACACTGCGGTAACGGTCGTTCCATTCCGACCATTGCGAGGGGAAGCCGCCGACCTGATAGCCGCCGAGACCGAGATCCCAGGGTTCGGCGACCAGCTTGACCGTGGACAGCACCGGGTCCTGCCGGAGCGCGGTGAGGAAGGCGGCGTTGCGGTCAAAACCGTTCGGGGTGCGCGCCAGCGTGGTCGCGAGGTCGAAGCGGAAGCCGTCGACGTGGCAGACCTCGACCCAGTAGCGTAGCGAATCCATCACCATCTGCAGCACACGTGGATGGGTGAGGTTGACCGAGGAGCCGCATCCGGTGAAATCGTCGTAGAAGCGTTTGTTCTCGGGCTTGAGCCAGTAGTAGGAGGCGTTGTCGATGCCGCGATAGCACAGCGTCGGGCCCATATGGTTGCCCTCTGCGGTGTGGTTGTAGACGACGTCGAGCATCACCTCGATGCCGGCGTCGTGCAGCCGCGCCACCGTGGTGCGGAAGGCATCGAGCGGGTTGTCCTGGGCATAGCGCGCGTCCGGCGCGAAAAACGAGATCGTGTTGTAGCCCCAGTAATTGACCAGCTTCTTCTCGACCAGGACACGGTCGTCGATCAGCGCATGGATCGGCAACAGCTCGACCGTGGTGACGCCGAGCCGCTTGAAATGCGCGATCATGGCGGGTGAGGCGAGGCCGCCATAGGTGCCACGCAAACCCGGCGGCACGTCCTCGCGGGTCTGGGTCAGTCCCTTGACGTGCGCCTCATAGATGATGGTCTCGTCCCAGGGGATGCTCGGCCGGATCTCGCGCCGGCCCCAGTTGAAGGTCTCGTCGACCACGACCGCTTTGGGCATGCCGCGCGCATTGTCGCGGCGATCGAACGAGAGGTCCTCGCGCGCACTCCCGGTGCGATAACCGAAATGGGCGTCGCTCCAGACCAGCCGGCCGGCCAGCCGTTTGGCATAGGGATCGAGCAGCAACTTGTTCGCATTGAAACGGTGGCCCTGCTCGGGCGCGTAGGGCCCGTAGACGCGATAGCCGTATAGTTGGCCGGGCGAGACGTCGTTGAGGTAACCATGCCAGACGTCTTCGGTGCGCTCCGGCAATTCGACGCGCTCGAGTTCGCGGCGGCCCTGACCGTCGAACAGGCACAGCTCGACCTTCTCGGCATTCGCCGAGAACAGCGCAAAATTGGTGCCTCGTCCGTCCCAGCTGGCGCCGAGCCGTGAATGCGTTCCAGCGGTCAGGCGCATCAGCTAACCTTCCGGAACCAGGAAGATCGCGGCGAGCGGCGGGATGGTGAGCCTGATCTCGGGCGAGGCGCCGCCGGTCGCTTCGACACCGCCGATGTTGCCGACATTGCTGCCGCCATAATGCGCGGAATCGGAGTTGAGCACTTCGCGCCATTTGCCGCCGAAGGGCACCGGGATGCGATAGCGCTGATAGACGTTCGGCGAGAAATTGATCACCACCACGCAGCGCGAGCGCTCGTCGAATCCCTTGCGCAGCCAGGCGAAGACGTTGTTGCCGGAATCTTCGGTGACCAGCCATTCGAAGCCGGCGGCCTCGCAATCGAGCTGATGCATCGCGGGAACATCGCGATAGAGCCGGTTCAGGTCGCGGATCAGCGACTGCACGCCGGCGTGGTTCTTGTATTGCAGCAGATGCCAGTCCAGCGAATGATCGTGGTCCCATTCACCGGATTGCGCGAACTCGCAGCCCATGAACATCAGCTTCTTGCCGGGATGGGCGAACATGAAGCTGTAATAGGCGCGCAAATTGGCGAAGCGCTGCCACTCGTCGCCGGGCATACGGCCGAGGATCGAGTGCTTGCCGTGCACGACCTCGTCATGCGACAGCGGCAGGATGAAGTTCTCCGAGAAGGCGTAGTGCAGGCCGAACAGGATGTCGCCGTGATGATATTTGCGGTGTATCGGATCCTTGCCGATATATTTCAGCGTGTCGTGCATCCACCCCATGTTCCACTTGTAGCCGAAGCCGAGCCCGCCATGCTCGACCGGCCGCGACACCTGCGGCCACGCGGTGGACTCTTCCGCGGCCGTGGTCGCTTCCGGAAAGCGCGCGAACAGCTCGGTGTTGAAGCGGCGCAGGAAGGCGATGGCGTCGATGTTTTCGCGGCCGCCATATTTGTTCGGGATCCAGCCGCCTGCCGGGCGGCTGTAGTCGAGATAGAGCATGGAGGCGACCGCATCGACACGCAGCCCGTCGATGGCGTAGCGCTCCAGCCAGAACAGCGCGTTCGACACCAGGAAGTTGGTCACTTCCGTTCGACCGTAATTATAGATCAGCGTGCCCCAGTCGAGATGCCGGCCCTGCTGCGGATTGGAATGCTCGTAGAGGCCGGTGCCGTCGAAGCGGCCGAGGCCGTGCGGATCGTCGGGGAAGTGCCCGGGGACCCAGTCGAGGATCACCCCAAGTCCCTGCTCATGGCAGGCATCGACGAGTGCGGCGAAATCTTCCGGCGAGCCAAACCGGCTTGTCGGCGCAAACAGCCCGGTCGGCTGATAGCCCCAGGAGCCGTCGAACGGATGCTCGCTGACGGGCAGGAATTCGACATGGGTGAAGCCGAGATCGCGCACATAGGCCGGCAACTGCTCGGCTAGCTCGCGATAGGTCAGCCATTCATTGTGACCCTTACGCCGCCATGAACCGAGATGGACCTCGTAGATCGACATCGGCGCGCTGCGCGCGTTGATGCCGGCGGGCGCGCCGCGAGGCCGCGGCAGCTTCGCCTCGTCGAACACGATCGACGCCGTCTTGGGGCGGACTTCCGCGGCAAAGGCCAGGGGATCGGATTTCAACGGCAGGTGCTCACCCTTCCGGCCGACCATGTCGAACTTGTAGTGATCGCCGGCGCGCGCGCGCGGAATGAACAGCTCCCAATAGCCGTTGCCGCGCACCCGCATCGGATGCCGACGCGCATCCCAGTAATTGAAATCGCCGACCACGCTGACCCGCCGCGCATTCGGCGCGAACACCACGAAGGCGACGCCGTCGACGCCGTCGAGCGTGCGCGGATGGGCGCCGAGCTTGTCATAGAGCCGCTGGTCGGTGCCTTCACCGAGCAGATACAGATCGAGATCGGACAGAACCGGCGGGAATTGATAGGGGTCCTCGAGCTCGACGACGTTGTTGCCGAACTTGGCACGCAGCTGATAGCGCTGCGAGCCGTTCGGCATCGTGCCGGCAAACAGGCCGGCGTCATGGATGCGCGCGAGCTTCGCGGCCGCGCCGCGCTCGTCGATGGCTTCGACGGCGCTGGCCTCGGGCAGGAACGCGCGCACCACGGTCTTGCCGCCCTCGTGATGCAGGCCGAGATAGTGGAAGGGATCGGAGTGCCGTCCCTCGACGATGGCATAAGCTTCGGCGGACAGTTTCGGCATCAGGTCTCGCTTGCAGTCTCGGACAGCGTTCGAAGCAGGGCGTTCAGGGGAATGCGCAGCCAGTCGGGCCGGTTGACAAGAGCATCTTCGATCTCGCCGAGCATCCTTTCCAGCAAAAAGAAGTTAACGAGGGCATCGGTTGCATGCGGATCGGCAGGCCAGAGCCGATCATTGGTCATGGCCTCGCGGTAAAATTCGAGGAACGTGCCGGCCGCGCGGGCGCCCCAGACGGTCAATGCCGCCGCCAATTTACCATGTTCGTCCGGCGTCACCCGCAGCACGCGGTCATAGGCGGCTGCGACCGAATGCTCGATCGAGCGGATCATGCCGGCGACATCGCGCGCCGCCGGCGCCTTACGCCGCCGCTCTTCCAGCGGGCGGCCCTGGTCGCCGTCGAAGCCGGCAATGAAGATATCGTCCTTGACGATCAGCAGCCGACTGAGCTGAAAATCGCCATGGAGGCGGATATTCGATCCGCCGATGTCAGGCGCGAGCAGCGAGGCGAGGCGCGCATGCAGGGCGTCGTGCAAGCCGACCACGCGGTCGACGAGGGCGCGATCGGAATCCCTCAAGCTGTCGCGGCGCTGGCCCAGTAAAGCGAATACGCGGTCCGCCTGCGCGGTGACTTCATGGGTCCAGCGCGCGACGTCGCCGGCCTCAGTCGGCTCCGGCGCGAAATCGGCGAGTTCGGCATTCGAGGCCAGCGCCAGATGCAACTCCGCAGTGCGCTTGCCGGCCTGCGCCATGTAGCGCAGATACGGCGCCAGCTCCTCGCGCTCGGCGGCCTTTTCCCTGGCGAGCAGGCGCTCCTTGTCGACAAAGCGGTCGAGATAGGCCCCGCTCACCCTCCAGCCGTCGCCCTGGTTCAAGACAAAGGCGTGCACGGTTGCGATCGCGCCGCGCTTGTCGCCCTCTTCCACGACCTCGGCGCTGCCGAGCAGGGAAGGCGCGTTGGGAAAGCCCGCGACCTCGGTCAGGAAGCGCCCGACCTCTATTGCCGGATGGATGCCGGTTTCCAGCTTGCGATAGAGCCGCACGACATATTCGCCGTCGACCAGCGAGGTGGTGGCGCAGCGGCTGGATTCGACCAGCTCGACCCGTTGCGGCTCGCGCACCACGCGGTCGGCAAATTTGCTGGTCGGCCAGAATTCGAGCCGCAGCCCGCTTTCCTCCACCATCAGCGATTCCCGCAAGTTTCGCAGGAACAGGCCGATGAAGATCGGGCTCGTCGCGACGTCGAGCAGCGTTCCCTCGCGCGCGCCCTGGCGGATGGCGGCGAAGGCGTTGGGATTATAGTGCTCGCGATCGAAGCGCACCCACTCGATCTGCATCGGCAGCACGTAGCGCGCCTGTTTGTCGTCTTGCGTCGCCTCGAAGAAGGCGATCCACGGCTTGTTGTCGCCGATGTCGCAGAACGGAACGGCCGAGACCAAGACCGGGTGGATCGCCGCCGGCCTGTGCTCCGGATACCAGCGGCAGCGTGAGAGATGGCCGGGCAGCACGTCGTGCTCGAACACACCGCGGGTGCGCGCCAGCGAAACCCACGTCGAACCAAGAGGAACGACAAGCGTTTCGAACTCCTGCATGGTCCGTGGCGCCGGCGCCACCGACTTGTCGCGCTCCTGCAGGTCGAACCAGTAGAAGCCGTAAGGCGCCAGCGTGATCATGTAAGGCAACTCGCCGATCGCCGGGAAACGCGTGCGGCCGAGCATTTCCAGCGGAATTCGCTCCTTGAAGGCGGACAAGTCCAGCTCGGTCGCCTGCGCCGAGCGCGACAGATTGGCGACGCACAGGATGACCTCGTCCTTGTACTGGCGCACATAGGCGAGCACGGCGCGGTTCGCCGGGCGGATGAAGGTCATGGTGCCGCGGCCGAAGGCCAGCGTCGACTTGCGCACCGAGATCAGTTTTCGGGTGGCGCTGAGCAGCGACGATAGGCTGCGCGACTGCGCCTCGACATTGACGGCCTCGTAGCCATAGACCGGGTCCATGATCATCGGTGCGTAAAGTCGTGCGGGATCAGCGCGCGAAAAACCGCCGTTGCGGTCCGAGGTCCACTGCATCGGCGTGCGCACGCCGTTGCGGTCGCCGAGATAGATGTTGTCGCCCATGCCGATCTCGTCACCGTAATACACGATCGGCGTGCCCGGGAACGACATCAACAGCGAGTTCATCAGCTCGATCTTGCGTCGATCATTATCCATGAGAGGCGCAAGACGCCGGCGGATGCCGACATTGATGCGCGCGCGGGGATCGTTGGCATAGGTCGACCACAGATAGTCGCGCTCGACGTCGGTGACCATTTCCAGCGTCAGCTCGTCGTGGTTGCGCAGGAACAGCGCCCACTGGCAGTTTTGGGGAATATCGGGCGTCTGGCGCAGGATGTCGGTGATCGGAAAGCGGTCTTCCTGCGCAATCGCCATGTAGATGCGCGGCATCAGCGGGAAGTGATAGGCCATATGGCATTCGGTGCCATTGCCGAAATATTCCTGCACGTCCTCCGGCCACTGATTGGCTTCCGCCAGCAGCACCTTGCCCTTGGAATAGGCGTCGAGCTCGGCGCGCAGCTTGCGGATGATGGCATGCGTCTCGGGCAGGTTCTCGTTATTGGTGCCGTCGCGCTCGCAGAGATAGGGAATAGCGTCGAGGCGGAAGCCGTCGACGCCGGCATCGAGCCAGCGCTTCATCACCTGGATCAAGGCGCTGACCACTCGCGGATTGTCGAAGTTCAGGTCCGGCTGGTGCGAGAAGAAACGGTGCCAGTAGAACTGTCCGGCCTCGGGATCCCAGGTCCAGTTCGACTTCTCCGTATCCGTAAAAATAATCCGCGTACCCGGATATTTCTGGTCGGTGTCGCTCCAGACATACCAGTCGCGCGCGCTGGAGCCGGGCGGGCTGCGGCGGGCGCGCTTGAACCAGTCGTGCTCGTCCGAGGTGTGGTTGATCACGAGCTCGGTGATGACGCGCAGGCCACGCTTGCGCGCCTCCTGGATGAACCTCTTGAAGTCCTTCATCGTCCCGAAATCGGGATTGATCGCGCCGTAATCGGCGATGTCGTAGCCGTCGTCGCGGCCGGGCGAGGGATAGAACGGCAACAGCCACAGCGCGGTGACGCCGAGATCCTGGAGATAGTCGAGCTTGTCGCAGAGGCCGGCGAAATCGCCGATGCCGTCATTGTTGCTGTCGGCGAACGCCTTCACGTGCAGCTGATAGATGATGGCGTCCTTGTACCACAGCTCGTCGCGGTCGAGCTCGGTGACCGGCAGGTCGGTCGTATCGATGGAGGACAAAACGTTCATGGCGTGCCTCACGGCATCCGGTTGAGTGCCGGACTACGCGAAACACGGGTGGCGCCGCAACCGGCGCTTCCAACACTTTGAATCTTTTTGTTCATGGTGATGCCATTGACACGGAACCGGTGTGCCGTTTCCCTAAAAGCCGCGCGGGCGCTCCGGACCTTATAGAATGCCGCTCGCGCGACAATTGTTCCCGCGCGGAACGGAGACGGGGTGAGGGGCGTTAGCACGGCTATCCTCTTTCCCTATCAACACAATTCCGCGATGCCCCGCTCCCGCCCCGTGCAAACCGCGTGCCGAATGGACCTCTACAGCCAAGCCCATAATCTCGGAATTCTCACCCAATTTGTCGACGGCCAGGGTCAAACCCGTGTCACCGACGAGGCCGCGCTCAAAATCATCATCGATGCGCTGCCGGCGCGCAACGAGCGCCGCATTGTGGCGGGGCCGGTGGTGGTCCGGCCGGGTGAGGCTTCGCACGCAGAGGTGTCGGCTGCTGCCAAATTGCCGGTCCGCTGGACGATCATGGCCGGCAGCCGGGTCCTCGGCGAGGGCGAGGCGGATGGTCGCACCATCCATTGGCCGCAGGCCCTGCCGGTGGGCGCGCATCGTCTGCGCCTGACCGACGCCGGCTCCCAAAGTGAGGACGTGCCACTGATCGTGGCGCCGAAGGCCTACCCCGGCGATTTCGATCGTACCTGGCTGATTGCTGTGCAGCTCTATGGCGTTCGCTCGGCGCGCAACTGGGGCATGGGCGACTTCACCGATCTGAAAAGCCTGATCGAGCTTGCGGGCAAGCTGGGCGCCGACGGCATCGGCCTCAATCCGCTGCATGCGCTGTTCGACGATCGCCCGACCGATTGCAGTCCCTATGCGCCGAACAGCCGGATGTTCCTGAATGCGCTCTACATCGACGTCGAGGCGATTCCGGAATATCGCGGAGCCGCCGATCGCGATGCGCTCGCGCGGCTGCGGCAAAGCGCCAATGTGGATTATGCCGGCGTGGCCGAATTGAAATGGCGCGCGTTGCGATCCGCCTTCGAGAATTTCAAGGCGAATGCGAGCGCGCAGCGCCGTCAGCGATTCGAGCAATTCCGCACCGAGCGAGGCGCGTTGCTGGCGCACTTCGCCTGCTTCGAGGCGCTGCGCCATCGCCTCACGGGACCATGGTGGGAGTGGCCGGCCGAATGGCGGCAGCCGGATGAGGGCAAATGCGCCGCGCTTCGCAACGGGCCCGATCACGGCGAGATCGAGTTCGTCGAGTTCGTGCAATGGACCGCCGATAGGCAATTGGCTGCCTGCAAGGCGTTGGCCGACAAGCTCGGCATGAGGGTCGGGCTTTATCTCGACGTGGCCGTTGGCGTGCAGTCCGACGGCTTCGACGCCTGGAACGAGCAGGAGGCGATCTCGCGCCATCTCGCGGTCGGCGCGCCGCCCGATCCGCTCAACACGCTCGGGCAGAACTGGGGCCTTGCCGGCTTCAATGCGGCAGGCCTCGAGATCAAGTCGTTCGAACCGTTCCGCGAGATGCTGCGCGCCTCGATGCGCCATGCCGGCGCGATCCGGCTCGACCACGTACTCGGACTAAAGCGGCTCTATCTGGTGCCGCACGGCTTCCCGGCGAAGAACGGCGCCTATGTGCAGATGCCGCTGGAGGCGTTGTTTGCCGTGACCGCGCTGGAAAGCGTCGCGCGTAAATGCGTCGTGATCGGCGAGGATCTCGGGACGGTGCCGGAAGGTTTTCGCGAGCAGATGATCGAATGGGGCATCTGGTCATACCTGGTCGTCATGTTCCAGCGCGATGACAACGGACGCTTCCACGGCAGCGACAACTATCTGAAGAACGCGCTGGTCACCTTCAACACCCACGATTTGTCGACCTATGCCGGCTGGCGATCGTTCGGCGATCTCAAGCTGAAGCGCTCGATCAACGTCGATCCCGGCGAGAGCGATGAGGCGCGCTGGCATGCGCTTCATATGCTGGACGAGGTTCTTCGTCAGAACGGCATCAACGAGAATGACTTCTATTCGCTCGCGAGTTTCATCGCGCGCACGCCGTCGCGGCTGATGGCGATCTCGCTGGAGGATCTGCTCGGCGTGGTCGACCAGCCCAACATCCCCGGCACGGTCAACGAGCATCCGAACTGGCGGCAGCGGGTGCCGGTCGCGGTGGAGAATATTGCGGCGAAGATCGACGTGAGTGCGCTCAAAGCCGCGACGCAGGTGCGCGCGGCCGCGGCGGGTTGAGTGTGCCCAGGGGCAGCCGCATCGGTGGTCTTGACCCTCCCCCTTGCGGGGAGGGTCGGCCAAGCGAAGCGAGACCGGGGTGGGGGTCCACACGAAGATTGTTGCGGGTTACCCCCACCCGGCGCTTGTTCGCTGCGCTCACGCGCGCCACCCTCCCCGCAAGGAGGAGGGTGACCGACCGGCATTCGTTATGAGTGAAAAATTGCCCCTCAAAATCGAAGACTACGGCCTGATCGGAGACTGCGAAACCGCAGCGCTGGTCGGCCGCGACGGTTCGATCGACTGGCTGTGCTGGCCGGGATTCGATTCCGACGCCTGCTTCGCTGCGTTGCTCGGCACGCGCAAGAACGGCCGCTGGCTGATCGCGCCGGTGGATGAGGTCAAGACATCCTCGCGCCGCTACTGGGACAACACGCTGATCCTGGAAACGCGCCTCGAGACCGACGAGGGTATCGTCGCGCTGATCGACTTCATGCCGCCGCGTGGCGATGCGTCCGACGTGGTGCGGCTGGTCCGAGGCATCAAGGGCCGGGTCAAGATGCGGATGGAACTCGTCATCCGCTTCGGCTTCGGCGCCGACACTCCCTGGGTGAAGCGCACCGAGGATCGCTCCGCGCTGCTCGCCATCGCCGGCCAGGACATGACCGTGCTGCGTACGCCGGTCGAGACCCGGGGCGAGGACCTGACCACGGTTGCCGATTTCGAGGTGGAGGAAGGCAAGACCGTCCCCTTCGTGCTCACTTACGGGCCGTCGCATCTTGCCCCGCCCGAGCCGATCAATCCCGCGCAGGCATTGCAGGAGACCGAGGACTTCTGGACCGAATGGTGCAGCCGCTGCAGCTATGATGGTCAGCATCACGATCTGGTGCTGCGCTCGCTGATCACGCTGAAGGCGTTGACCTTCGGGCCGACCGGCGGCATCGTGGCTGCGCCGACCACCTCGTTGCCGGAGAAATTCGGCGGTTGGCGCAACTGGGACTATCGCTTCTGCTGGCTGCGCGACGCCACCTTCACGCTGCTGGCCTTGATGAACTCGGGCTACACCGAGGAGGCCTCGGCCTGGCATGGCTGGCTGATGCGCGCAGCGGCGGGCTCACCCGAGCACATGCAGATCATGTACGGCATCGGAGGCCAGCGACGCCTGCTAGAATGGGAAGCGGGATGGCTGGAGGGGTATGAGGGCGCGCAACCGGTGCGGATCGGCAACGCCGCGCATGCGCAGCTGCAACTCGACGTCTATGGCGAGCTGATCGACGCCTTCCATCAGTCGCGGATGGCCAAGCTGGAGCTGGACGAGGAGACGTGGGACCTCGAATGCACCGTGTTGAAGCATCTCGCCGAGGTCTGGGATCAGCCCGATCACGGCATCTGGGAGCGGCGCGGCGACGGCAAGCACTACGTCTTCTCGAAGGTGCAGACCTGGGTCGCCTTCGATCGCGGCATCAAGAGCGCGGAGACGTTCGGTTTCGATGCGCCGCTGGACGAGTGGCGCGGCTTGCGCGACACCATCTGCCGCGACATCTGCGAGAAGGGTTTCGATAAGGAGCTGAATTCATTTGTCGAAAGCTACGGCTCGAAGCTGTTCGACGCCAGCGTCCTGTTGTTGCCGTCGGTCGGCTTCCTGCCGCCGGACGATCCGCGGATACGCGGCACGATCGAAGCGATCGAACGCTACATGATGCGCGACGGCTTCGTGCTGCGCCACGATCCGCGCGAAGGCATCGAACCGCAGCCGGCCGAGGGCGCCTTTCTCGCCTGCAGCCTGTGGCTTGCGGACGCCCATGTGCTGGCCGGTGATCTGCAAAAGGCCCAGGCGCTGTTCGATCGCGTGGTCGCGGTCGCCAACGATCTCGGCCTGCTGGCGGAAGAATATGATTCAGGGGCGAAACGCCAGGCCGGCAATTTCCCGCAGGCGCTGACGCACATCGCGCTGATCAACACCGCGCATAATCTGGACGAAGCGCGCAAGCACAGCGAGAAGCCGGCCGTGCAGCGGTCGAAGTGAGCTTGTCGTCCCCGCTCCCGTGCGCAATTGCGCGCTAGGCGGGGACGACAGCCGCGCTAGCTTCCCTCATTCTCCCACAGCACGATCTGCATCGCCCGCGCAAAACCGTCTTCCTCGTTGGAATAGGTCACCCGCTTGGCGTGCGCCTTGACCTCGTCACTGGCGTTGCCCATCGCAAACGACAGCCCGCTGACCTCGAACATCGCCACATCATTGTGCATGTCGCCGATGGTTGCGACGGCATCCGTCGAGATGGCGAGCCGCCGCGCCATGGTCTGCACGAAGGTGCCCTTGTTCACCCCGGGCGGGGTGATATCGAGATAATAGTTCTGTGAACGGACTGCGGTGGCCTGCGTGCCGAGCGCCTCTCGCATCGCCGCCTCGCAACGCGCCAGCTTCTCGAAATCGGACGACGATCCGACCACCTTGCACGCCTTCGACACATACGGCGTGAAGTCGTCGATCACGGTGGGGTCGGCCTTGATCGTGCGCTTTTCGTTGGGAACATATTCGCCATCGCCGTTCCTGGTCAGCCATTGGTCATGAGTAAACAGCCAGACGTCGGCGCCAAACTCGCCGAGCACCTCGAGGCCGCGTGTGACGGCAGAGGCGGGGATCAGATGCTGCTCGACCGGGTTCATCGCGGCATCGACGATCGAGCTGCCATTGAAGGCCCCGACGGGGAGCGTGATCCCGAGCGGTTCGATCAGGAAACGCATGCCGATGCTCGGTCGGCTGGAGGTGATGGTGAAGGCGATGCCGGCCGCGTGCAGCTTTTGCACCGCGGCCTTCGCGGCGTCGGTCAAGGTCTTGTCATGGGTGAGCAGGGTGCCATCGACGTCGGAGACGACAAGCGCAATACGGGTCATGTCAATTCCAGTTTCCCCAAAATATCATTCACGATGGTTTCGGCCGGTGCGTCGATCGACACGGTCACCGCACGCTCTTCCGGCGTTGGCGGCTCCAATGTTCCGAACTGGCTGGTCAGCAGTCCCGGCGGCATGAAGTGCCCCTTACGGTGCCCCAGCCGGTCGGCGATGAGCGCCTGGGAGCCTTGGAGATAGACGATTCGGACATCATCTCGCCCATGCACCAGTACATCGCGATAGGCCCTCCGCAGCGCCGAGCAGCCGATCACCATGCGCTCGCCGGCGTCGCTCATGCGGTCGATTTCATCGGCGATGGCGCGCAACCAGGGCCAGCGGTCCTCGTCGGTCAAGGGCTGGCCGGCGCTCATCTTGGCGACGTTGCCGGCGGGATGAAATGTATCGGCATCCTCGTAGCGCCAACCGATTCTTGCGGCGAGCATCTCGCCGATTGTGGTCTTGCCCGAGCCGGACACGCCCATCACGATCAGCGCACGCGGCGCAGGGTCAGGCGGCACGGGAATCCCCTGTGAGCGCCGCCTTGTCGACCAGCCACACGGTCTCGCTGTTGGAGCGCGCACGATTGGCGGGCAACGGCTCCCCCGCAAGGACGCGGGTGAGGATAGACCGTTTACCGGCGCCGGACACCTCGAACAGCATCTCGCGGCAAGAGGCGAGCGCCGGCAACGTCAGAGTTACGCGAGAAACGAAAGGTTCGACATGCGCCTGGGGAACGCCGACCACCCAGCGCTCGGTTTCCTCTAGGGCCGGATAGTCGGGAAACAGCGAGGCGGTATGGCCGTCAGGGCCAACGCCCATCAGCACGAGGTCGAACAGCGGCCACGCCGGATCGAGCCGGTCGACGCCGTTGAAGGCTTGCAGCTCGTGCTCGTAGCGCGTGGCTGCTTCATCGGGATTTGCGGCATCGGTCGGAATCGGATGGATGTTGGCCGACGGCGCGCAGCTGTCGAGGAAGGCGCGGCGCGCCATCGCCATGTTGTTTCGCTCGTCGCTGTCGGGCACGAAGCGCTCGTCGCCGATGAACCAGTGCACGCGCTCCCATGGAATTTTGCCGCGATAATCCTCGGTTGCCAGCAATTCATAAAGCCGTTTCGGGCTCGATCCACCGGTCAGGCAAATCGCGATGCGGCCGGGATTGGCGGCCATGCGCGCCAAGAGGCGCACGGCGGCAACCTCCGCCAGCGCCGCGGCGTCGGCAACCTCGATCAGCCTGCGTTCGTTCCCAGCCATGGTCAGGTCAGCTTGCGCCAGCTGCGGCCGTCGCGGGCGAGCAGATCGTCCGCTTCCTCGGGTCCCTCACTGCCGGCGTCGTAAATCTTCAATCCCCTCGCGCCGGACTTGTGCCAGGCGTCGAGGAACGGCTGCACCGCGCGCCAGCCGGCTTCCACGCTGTCGGCGCGCTGGAACAGGATGTTGTCGCCGATCATGCAGTCGTAGATCAGCGTCTCGTAGCCGGTCGACGGCTCGGCCTTGAAGTAATCCTTGTAGCGGAACTTCATCTCGACGCCGTCGATGTCGATCGCCGGCCCCGGCACCTTGGTATTGAACTGCAGCTCGATGCCCTCGACCGGTTCGGTGGAGATCACGAGGAAATTCTGCGACAGCTTGTCGACCGGCGTGTCGCGGAACATCGCGAACGGCGCCTGCTTGAACTTGATCGCGATCTCGGTGCGCTTGACGCCGAGCGCCTTGCCGGTGCGCAGATAAAAGGGGACGCCGGCCCAGCGCCAATTGTCGATGGTGAGTTTCAGCGCGGCATAGGTTTCGGTGGTGCTGCCGGGCTTGACGTCCTCGGTCTTGCGATAGTCCTCGATCTCGGTGTCGCCGACCTTGCCGGCGCGGTATTGGCCGCGCACGGAATTGCGAGCGGCCTCTTCCGGCGTCTGCTGCTGGATCGAGGAAAGCACCTCGGCCTTTTCCGAGCGCACCGCCTGCGCATCGAAGCGCGACGGCGGCTCCATGGTCACCAGCGACAACAGCTGGAACAGATGGTTCGGCACCATGTCGCGCAGCGCGCCGGTTTGGTCGTAGAAGCTGCCGCGGTGGCCGACGCCAAGCTTCTCGTCGACGGTGATCTGGATGTGGTCGATGTGGTTACGATTCCAGATCGGCTCGAACATGCCGTTGGCGAAGCGCAGCACCAGGATGTTCTGCACCGTTTCCTTGCCGAGATAATGATCGATCCGGTAAATCTGGTGCTCGTCCATCAGCTTCAAAAGTTCGGCGTTGAGGTGCTTGGCCGATTCGAGATCGGTGCCGAACGGCTTCTCCACCACCAGCCGCCGCCATGCGCCGTCTTCCTTCAGCATGCCGGTACGGCCGAGCTGTTGGGCGACCGGCAGGAACGCGCTCGGCGGCGTCGCCAGATAAAACAGCCGGTTGCCGCCCGTCTTGCGCTCGGCTTCGATCTTTTCGAGTTGCTCGCGCATGGCATCGAACGAGGCGGCATCCTTGTTGTCGGCCTCGATGCAGGTGACGCAGGAGAACAGTTGCTTGGCCACCTTGTCGTCGATCTTGCGGGTCGCGTATTGCCGCAAGCCCTTCATCAGGCTCTCGGTCAGCTGTGCGCTGGACATGCCCTTGCGGGCGACTCCGACAAGGCAGAAATTCTCGGGCAGGAGATTGCCGGCGGCGAGATTATAGAGCGCCGGGATTACCAGCCGGTGTGTCAGGTCACCGGTGACACCAAAGAGGACAAAGCAGCAATTGTCGGCTTTCTTCTGAACGTGAGTCATCATCGGCCTTAACCGGGCTTCTTCGGTTCGCGATGGCCGCCGAAGCCGGCGCGCATTGCGGAGAGGATTTTTTCGGCAAAGGTGTGGTCCTTGCGCGAGCGGAAGCGTGCAAACAGAGCGGCGGTGAGTACTTCGGCCGGCACGGCCTCGTCGACCGCGGCATTGACGGTCCAGCGGCCTTCGCCGGAATCCTCGACAAAGCCGGAATAGTTGTCGAGCGTGTGGTTTTCCGCGAGCGCCGAGGCGGTGAGATCGAGCAGCCATGACGGGATCACGCTGCCGCGCCGCCACACTTCCGCGATGTCGGCGATATTGAAGTCGAAGCGATGGTCTGCCGGAAGCGCGTCGATATTGGCGTTCTTGAGAATGTCGAAGCCCTCGGCATAGGCCTGCATCAAGCCGTACTCGATGCCGTTGTGGATCATCTTGACGAAATGCCCGGCGCCGACCGGACCGGCATGGATGTAGCCTTGCTCCACTCTTGAGTCGCGGTCCTCGCGATGCGGCGTGCGTGGAATGTCGCCGGCGCCTGGTGCGAGCGCCTTGAAGATCGGGTCGAGCCGGTCGACCACACTCTTCTCGCCGCCGATCATCATGCAATAGCCGCGCTCGATGCCCCAGATGCCGCCTGAAGTGCCGACGTCGAGGTAGCTGATGCCGCGCTCTTTCAGCTTCTTGCCGCGGCGGACGTCGTCCTGCCAGAAGGTGTTGCCGCCATCGATGATGACGTCGCCTTGGTCCATCAGCTTCGCCAGCGCCTCGATGGTTTCTTCCGTGATCTTGCCGGCCGGCAGCATCACCCAGGCGGTGCGCGGCTTCTCCAGCTTCTTGACGAAATCTTCCAGTGCTTTCGCGCCGGCGGCGCCGTCGGCGGCGAGATCGGCAATAGCCTTCTCGCTCTTGTCGTAAACGACTGTCGTGTGTCCGTGCTTCATCAGGCGGCGGACGATGTTGCCACCCATCCGCCCCAAACCGATCATGCCGAGTTGCATTGTGTACCTCTAGCTCAACGCGTCCGAGATCGCGGCATCCAGCATCTTCAGGCCCGACGCGAGGTCGCCCTTCAGATGTATCCGCAGCGCGCGCCGGCCGCGCTCGGTCAGCACGTCGAAATCGCCGCGCGCCGCCGCCGCCTTGATGACGCCGAAAGACGCCTTTTGTCCGGGGACCGGCAGATCCCTGGCGTCATCGGCCGTGATCTGCAGGAACACGCCGCTGTCCGGCCCGCCCTTGTAGGCCTGTCCGGTCGAGTGCAGGAAGCGCGGACCGAATTCGGCGCAGGTCGCGACGTGACGCTGTTCTCCGACTTTCAGTCGCATGTCCTGAAGCAAGTCGATGTGGTCGGGATCGCGCTCGACATAGGCGAGGAGGGCGACGTAATCGTTGGCGTCGATACGGGAGAGATGCGCCTTCAGCCATGAGCCGACGCTGCCATCGGCGCCGGCCTTGCGCAGGTCCGCGATATTGGCCTCGTCGGTGTAGAGGTCGGCCTCGTCCGTCGACAACGCCGGCTTCTCATCCGGCAGTTTGCCGGTCTTCTCAAAAGCCTGCGTCAGCTCCCGTGTCTTGACCTTGGACGACTCGACGTCCGGCTGATTGAACGGATTGATGCCGAGGATCGAGCCCGCGACCGCGGTGGCCATCTCGAAGCGGAAGAATTCCTGTCCGATATGGTCGATCGATCTCATGACGATGCGAACGACAGGATGGCCGGCGTGCTCCAGCGCGCTGAGCTTCTCGTCATGCGCGGCATCGTCCTCGCTCTCGGTGCGGATATCGATGAAGAAGCGGTCGTTGCCGTACAGCGAGACGTCACCCAGCGGTTCGCCCTCGATCGGGATCAGGCCCTTGCCTTCCTTGCCGGTGGATTCCGCGATCAGTTGCTCGGCCCAAGTGCCGAAATCGGCGATCTTTTGCGACGACAGAATGGTCACCTTGTCGCGGCCTTCGAGGCCGGCAAGTCCCATCGCTAGGCCAAGCTGCACGCCGGGATTTTCATGCGGCGGCACGTCGGCCCCGCATGAGCGCACCATGTGCAGCGCATTCTCGACCAGCTTGCGCACATCGATGCCGGCCGCCGCGGCCGGCACGAGGCCGAACGGGGAGAGCACCGAATAGCGCCCGCCGATGGTCGGCTCGCCATGGAAGACGCGGGCAAAGCCCTGCTTGATCGCTACCTTCTCCAGCGACGAGCCGGCATCGGTCACGGCGATGAAGCGGTGGCCGGCCTTGTCCTTGCCGATCGCCCTGGCGACGCGATCGTAGAAATAATCCTTCATCACGTTCGGCTCGGTGGTGCCGCCGGATTTCGAGGAGACGATGAACAGCGTCTTGCCGATGTCGACCGCTTTCTCCAACGCGCGCACCTGCGCGGGATCGGTGGAGTCAAGCACATGCAGCTTCGGAAAGCCGTTCTTCCTCGGGAAGGTTTCGGCTAGCACTTCGGGCCCGAGGCTCGAGCCGCCCATGCCGAGCACCACGGTATCGGTGAATTTCTGGCCCTTCACGCGCTCTGCGAAATCCTCGTAATCGGCGATATCGGCGTCGCCGGCGCTGGTCAGCCAGCCCAGCCATTTGTTCTCGTCGTCACCGGTCCAGACCGACTTGTCCTTGCTCCACAGCCTGCGCACCTTGGCCTGCGCCCGCCATTCCTCGGTGTGCTTCTCGACGGCTTTCTCGATACCGGCGCCGAGCGCAAGCTTCTGGCTGTCGATGCCTTCACCAAGCACGGTGGCGCGCTTGGAGGCGACCGCGCCGTAGAGCTTGTCGGCGGCATCCGCGAACAGCTTGACGCCGTCCTTGACCAGATCGGCGGTGATCTGATCGAGCGAGATGCCGGATTTCTGAAGCTGCTCGAGCACGCGACGGGCGTCGTCGATGTTTTCCTCGAGGCTGTCGCGCAGCTTGCCGTGATCGCGGAAGGCATCGAGCGTCGCAGGCGGCACCGTGTTGACGGTGTTCGGCCCGATCAGCTCCTCGACATAGAGCACGTCGCTGTAATCCTTGTTCTTGGTGCCGGTCGAGGCCCACAGCAATCGCTGCGGCTTGGCGCCCTTGGCCGCGAGCTTCTCCCAGCGGCTGCCTGCGAACAGCCGCTTGTAATCCTGATAGGCCATCTTGGCGTTGGCGATGGCGATCTTGCCTTTCAGCGCGGCGAGCCGCTCCTTCTCGCTGGGATCGTTGGCTTTCGCGATCTTGTCGTCGAGTTGCTTGTCGACGACGCTGTCGATGCGGCTGACGAAGAAGCTCGCGACGCTCGCGACATGCGAGGGATCGCCTCCCTTGGCGACGTATTTTTCGAGGCCCTTCAGATAGGCTTCCGCGACCTGCAGATAGACCTTCTGCGAGAATAACAGCGTGATGTTGATGCTGATGCCTTCGCCGATGAGGTGCTCGATAGCGGGCAGGCCTTCCGGCGTCGCCGGCACCTTGACCATCAAATTCTTGCGGCCGACGTCCTTCCAGAGCTTGCGCGCTTCCGCGATCGTGCCTTTGGTATCCATGGCGAGATAAGGTGACACTTCGAGGCTGACGAAACCGTCGTGGCCGTCGAGGGCGTCGTAGACCGGACGCAGCACGTCGGCGGCGTTCTGGATGTCCTCGACCGCCAGCCGCTCGAACAGATCGGCCACGTTGCGGTCGCCACCTTTGAGGGCCTTGCCGATCGGCGCGTCATATTCGTCGGAGGAGCCGATCGCCTTCTCGAAGATCGAGGGGTTGGAGGTGACGCCCTTCACGCCGTCGGTGTCGATCAACTTCTTCAGGTCGCCCTTGGCGACGAAGCCGCGAGCCAGAAAATCGAGCCAGACCGCCTGGCCATGGCTTTCGAGAGCTTTGACGGGATTCATGATGTGTTTCCGTTCGAACCGATCGATGGCGTGAGGCCAGCTTTGTGATCGTTGCGGCTGATGTCAACACGCGGGCGGGATGGCTGGGCGATGATCTTTACCCCCAAAACATAACGCCATTGGGACCGGAACGATCCTCCAAAGGCGCATTTTCCAGGCATTCCCGATGCAATTTTTCGTCACAAACGCGGCAGTTGCGCCTCCCGTCGGCATGCGCATGGTAGAACCGTGCGGGGCGCGGGGGACGGTGCACATGGGGCGCTGGATTTGCCTGGGAATGATGGTGGTCGCGCTGGCCGTGGCGCTGCCGCCCGACCCTGCGCGGGCAGAGGGCATCCGGCAGGAGCCGTTGCAGATTCGCACGGTGATTTCCGGAAGGCCCTATTCTCTGGAAGGGCTGGTGGTCCGCCCCGACGATAATAAGCCGCATCCGCTCGCCCTGATCAATCACGGCTCGCCGCGCGACGCCGACGATCGCCTTGGGATGTCGCCCAACCGGCTGCGGCTGCAGGCCTCTGCGTTTGCGCGGCGCGGCTGGACCGCGGTCGCGTTCCTGCGCCGCGGCTACGGCCATTCGCAGGGCGGCTGGGTGGAAAATTACGGCTCGTGCGGCAGCCCCGACTACACCGGCGCCGGACGGACGGCGGCAGCCGATTTGGCCGCGGTCGCCCGGTACATGCTCGGCCAGCCCTATGTCGCCAAGGACAAATGGATCAGCGTCGGGGTCTCCGCGGGCGGCTTTGCGACCATTGCGCTCACCGCCGAAGCGCCGCCCGGACTCGCCGCGGCCATCGCGTTTGCGCCGGGCCGGGGATCGCGCAATGCCGACGAGGTCTGCGGCGAGAAGCAGCTGGTTGCGGCCTTTGCCGCTTTCGGCAAGACCTCGCGCACGCCTGTCTTGTGGGTGTCGGCGCCGAACGATCATTTCTTCGGCCCGAGGCTGGTGTCGAACATGACTGCGGCATTTTCCAAAGAAGGCGGGCAGCTGAGCTTCGTCGCGGCGCCGGCTTTCGGCGACGACGGCCACCAGCTGTTTTCTACTGCGAGCGGCATGCCGATCTGGACGCCGATCGTCGACCGCTTTCTGGCCGAGCACGGTCTGGTCTGGCGTAACGCCAATGAGCGCGCGGCACAGTAGAACCATGCCGAACCTGCCTGACATCATCGAGATCGGTTATTCGTGGAAGCGGCTGCTGGTTCTGCTCGCGGGAGGGATCGTCCTCACCGCAGGCAGTGCCGCGATGGCCTTTCATTTGTTTCCCGACATGCGCGTGGACGCCTTCTACACGGCCGTCGGCTATTTCGGCGTGCTCTTCTTCGGCTTTGCAATCCTGAAGATGGGCTGGCTGCTGGTTTCCGCCAGGGGCCCGGTGCTCTTCATTGACCGCAACGGCATCCGCGACCTCAGGGTATCACCGAATGTGATCCCCTGGGACGCCGTCGAGCAAATCGAGATCGGTGAAATAAAAAAGCAGGGTTTCGTGACGCTGAAAGTGACGCCCGCGTTGGAGCAGCAGCTCGTTGCGAGTGCGGGCCGGAAATTGATGAAGGCGGCGAACCACGCACTCGGTGTCGACGGCATCGTCATCAATCCGAGCGGGCTTCAGGTCGACCCGGAAACGCTGTTCGAGGTCTGCAACGCCTATCGCGCGGCGTACGGCCGCAAATAGAGATAACCCTGCGACTCCAGCTCGGCGATGCGCACCACGCCGCCTCTGTCGACGGATGCGCCGAAAGCGAACCCATTATGCTCACTATGAGTTTTGTCGTTCGTGACCCAAACCGGGCGTGGCATGGGGCCCGCCGCATCCAGATGATCCGGCCATGGTTAAGGCGAGTGGACGCCTTGAGCCGAAGCTCGATAAACTCAGCGAACCCAGATAGGTATCCGCCAAGGCTAATTGCAAAAGCAACGGAAACACGCACATGGAAGACCTTACCGGACGGACAGCCTTCGTCACCGGAGCAGCATCAGGCATCGGATTAGGGATCGCCACGGCGCTGTCGCACGCCGGGGTGAATGTCATGTTATGCGACATCGAGGAAGAGGCGTTAGCAACGGCTGTAGCGAAATTGAAACTTACCAACGCCGACGTTGACGGCGTGAGAGCGGATGTATCGCTTAAAGCAGACCTCCAAGCCGCAGCGGATGCCACCGTGTCGCGCTACGGAAAAGTCCATATTCTGGTCAACAATGCGGGGGTCGCCGGCGGCCGGGGTTATGGTCATTGGACAGATGCGGGTTGGAATTGGGTTCTCGACGTCAATCTGATGTCGGTGATTTGGGGCATCGAGATTTTCGGTCCGCTGATCGAGGCGCACGGCGAAGGAGGGCAAGTTGTTTCCACGGCGTCCGTCTTCGGGCTGATCGCTGGAGGAAGTCCGCAGTATGATGTGACCAAATATGGAGTGGTGGCTCTATCCGAAGGACTGCGTAAGGCGCTCGCGCCGCGGAAAATCGGGGTATCCGTCCTATGTCCGGGCGTTGTCCGCACTCAGATCTTTAATTTTCGTCGGAACGTGCCGCAGCGGATCGTCGAGAAGATCGGCAGTCCGCCGACGCAAGGACCGATCGCCGATATTGTCAAGGCACTTCAGGAGCGGATCAACAAATTTGGCATCGATCCGCTCTATGTCGGCGAACTGGTTCGCGAGGCAATCGAAAATGACTGGCCCTACATCTTCACCGACACCGAGCACGAAGCCACGATCGACATGCGCTTCGCCGCGATCAAGCAGGGCTTCGACCGCATCCGCGGAAGGACGCCGCGGCGCTAGCTTATCGCAGTCTGCTCAAGGTCGCTTTTGGCCCATTTCGGAAGTCAGGCAACGTCCGCTTTTGCGTCGCTCTCGGGGGACAAGCGGACATCGATTGATGCCGTCGATTTTATGAGTACGCGGCCTAGCGCAGGCTGGCGTTGATCTTGTCCAGCGCGGACGAGCCGGGGCAGAGGTTGTCCGCCTCCAGCGCGTTGAGCGGCTTCTCCACCGTATTGAGGTGGCTGTGCAGGTCTTCCGAATCCGGATCGACGTAGAGCAGCCCGGTGACGATCTGGCCCTTGGCGGCGTGTCTGGCGAGGAAGGCCATGGCGCCGCCGCGGTCATGGGCGTCGTAATCGGCGTCGAGCTTGCGCAGCGCCAGCCGCGAGCCGTCGTGCTGCTCGACCACCTGCACCGTGCCCGGCGCATAGTCGACCGTGATCGGATCGCGGCCGGTGATGACGTCGAGGCGATTGACCGCGTCATTGTGCTCGCGGACGTAATCGAAACTCTTGGTCGAGCCGGCATGATTGTTGAAGGCGACGCAGGGGCTGATCACATCGATGAAGGCGGCGCCCTTGTGCTGGATCGCGCCCTTGATGATCGGCACCAGCTGGCTCTTGTCGCCGGAGAAGCTGCGCGCGACGTAGGTCGCGCCGAGTTGCAGCGCGATCGCGATCAGGTCGATGGCGTTGTCGGTGTTGAGCACGCCCTTCTTCGATTTCGAGCCGCGGTCGGCGGTCGCCGAGAACTGTCCCTTGGTCAGCCCGTACACGCCGTTGTTCTCGACGATGTAGGTCATGTTGACGCCGCGCCGGATCGAATGCGCGAACTGGCCGAAGCCGATGGAAGCGGAATCGCCGTCGCCGGAGACGCCGAGATAGATCAGCTCGCGATTGGCGAGGTTGGCGCCGGTCAAAACCGACGGCATGCGGCCGTGCACTGAGTTGAAGCCGTGCGAATTGCCGAGGAAGTAGTCCGGGGTCTTCGAGGAGCAGCCGATGCCGGAAATCTTGGCGACGCGGTGCGGCTCGATCGACAACTCGAAGCAGGCCTCGATGATCGAGGCGGTGATCGAGTCGTGGCCGCAGCCTGCGCAGAGCGTCGAGATCTTGCCTTCATAGTCGCGATGGGTGAAGCCGAGGTCGTTCTTCGGCAGGCCGGGATGATGGAATTTCGGCTTGGCAATATAGGTCATGACACGGCCTTCCGTAGCGGCGTCACCTTCAGGTGATCCTGGTGGTCGCCGATGGCTTTGGCGATGAAGCGGGCGGTGATCGGCGTACCGTCATAATGCACGATAGGAATCAACCGCACCGGATCGATGCCGTTCTCGTTGACGATCAGTTGGCGCAGCTGGCCGTCGCGGTTCTGTTCGACGACGTAAACGAAGTCGTGATCGGCGATGAAGCTCGCGACGCTGGAGTGGAACGGGAAGGCGCGGATGCGTAGCCGGTCGAGCTGATGCCCGCGCGCCTCCAGCAGCCCGATCGCCTCGTCCATCGCCGGCGAGGTCGAGCCGAAATAGATCACGCCGTATTTGGTCGGTTTGGCCGCATTGGCCTGCAGCGGGCGCGGCACCATGTCCTGCGCGGTCTCGAACTTGCGCACCAGCCGCTGCATGTTGTCGGCGTAAACCGGGCCTTCCTCGGAATAGCGCGCGTAGCGATCGCGCGAGGTGCCGCGGGTAAAATAGCTTCCCTTGGTCGGATGCGTGCCGGGATAGGTGCGGTAGGGGATGCCGTCGCCGTCGACGTCCAGATAGCGGCCGAAGTCGCGGCCTTCGTCGAGCATCTCCGCGGTCATGATCTTGCCGCGGTCATATTGCTTGGCGTCGTCCCACTTCAGCGGGCGGGACAGCCGGTGATTCATGCCGATGTCGAGATCGAGCATCAGGAAGATCATGGTCTGCAGCCGCTCGGCGAGGTCGAACGCGGCGGCGGCGAACTCGAAAGCCTCCGCGGGATCCTCGGGGAACAGCAGCACATGCTTGGTGTCGCCGTGCGAGGCATAGGCGCAGGCGATGATGTCGCATTGCTGGGTGCGGGTCGGCATGCCCGTGGAGGGGCCGGCGCGCTGCACGTTCATGATCACGGCCGGGATTTCCGCAAAATAGGAGAGGCCGATGAATTCGGTCATCAGGGAGATGCCGGGCCCTGATGTCGCGGTGAAAGCGCGGGCGCCGTTCCAGGAGGCGCCGATCACGATGCCGATGGAGGCGAGCTCGTCTTCGCCCTGCACGATGGCGTATTTCGCTTTCCCCGTCTTGGGATCGTGGCGCAGCTTCTTGCAGTGGCTGGTAAAGGCATCCGCCAGCGATGAGGACGGCGTGATCGGATACCAGGCGCACACGGTGGCGCCGCCATAGACCGCGCCGAGAGCGGCCGCGCTGTTGCCTTCGATGAAGATGCGGTCGCCGACCTTGTCGGTCTTCTTGACGCGCAGGCCAATCGGGCATTTCAGGTTCTTGAGCGCATAGTCGCGGCCGAGATGCAGCGCATGGACGTTGGAGGAGAGCAGCTTTTCCTTGCCCTTGTACTGCTCGCTGATCAGCTGCTCGATCAGTTTCGGGTCCATGTCGAGCAGCGCCGACAATGCACCGAGATAGATGATGTTCTTGAACAGCTGGCGCTGACGCGGATCGGTGTAGGTCGAGTTGGTGATCGCGGTCAGCGGCACGCCGATCACGGCGATGTCGTCACGGAACTTCGATGTCGGCATCGGCTTGGTGGAATCGTAGAACAGGTAGCCGCCGGGCTCGATCGAGGCGACGTCCTTGTCCCAGGTCTGCGGGTTCATCGCCACCATCATGTCGACGCCGCCGCGGGCGCCGAGATGACCAGCTTCGGTGACGCGCACCTCATACCAGGTCGGCAGGCCCTGGATGTTGGACGGGAAGATGTTGCGCGGAGACACCGGCACGCCATGACGCAGGATCGCACGCGCGAACATCTCGTTCGCGGACGCCGAACCCGAGCCGTTGACGTTGGCGAAGCGGACGACGAAGTCGTTTACGCTGCTGATCGGCTTTTGCTCGGGCATGATGATCCTGCGTAAGTCATATCGATGAGGTATTTCTGCATGTCCCAGGCGCCGGTCGGGCAACGCTCGGCGCACAGCCCGCAATGCAGGCAGACGTCTTCGTCCTTGACCATGACACGGCCGGTCTTGAGGTCGCTGGAGACGTAGAGATCCTGGTCGGGATGCGGCGCCGGCGCCTTCAGGCGCGTGCGAAGATCGGCTTCGTCGCCGTTCTCGGTGAAGGTGATGCAATCCATCGGGCAGATGTCGACGCAGGCGTCGCATTCGATGCAGAGCGAGGTCGAGAACACGGTCTGCACGTCGCAGTTCAGGCAGCGCTGGGTCTCGGCGAGCGCGAGCTTGACGTCGTAGCCGAGCTCGACCTCGGCGCGGATGTCCTTCAGCGCGATCACCTTGTCCCGATGCGGAACCTTGAAGCGCTTGTCGAGCGAGATGTCGTTGTCATAGCTCCACTCGTGGATGCCCATCTTCTGCGACGAGATCTGCACCTCGGGCAGCGGGCGCTCGGTGATGTCCTCGCCGGAGATCATCTTGTGGATCGACAGCGCGGCATCGTGGCCGTGTGCGACCGCCCAGATGATGTTCTTGGGGCCGAAGGCGGCGTCGCCGCCGAAGAAGACCTTCGGATTGGTCGACGCAAGCGTCTTCGGGTCGACCTTGGGCATGTTCCATTTGTCGAATTCGATGCCGCAGTCGCGCTCGATCCAGGGGAAGGCGTTCTCCTGGCCGACCGCGACCAGCACGGCGTCGCACTCGATGGTCTGGTCCGGCTCGCCCGACGGCACCAGGCTGCGCTTGCCCTTGGCGTCGTACTCGGCCTTCACCTTCTGGAAGGTGACGCCGGTGAGCTTGCCGTTGTCGTGGGTGAAGGCGACCGGCACCATGAAGTTGAGGATCGGAATATCCTCATGCATGGCGTCTTCCTTCTCCCATGGAGAGGCCTTCATCTCCTCGAAGCCGGAACGCACGATCACCTTGACGTCCTCGCCGCCGAGCCGGCGCGCGGTGCGGCAGCAATCCATCGCGGTGTTGCCGCCGCCGAGCACGATCACGCGCTTGCCGATCTTGTCGATGTGGCCGAACGAGACGCTGGAGAGCCAGTCGATGCCGATATGGACGTGGCCTGCCGCTTCCTTGCGGCCGGGAATGTCGAGCTCGCGGCCGCGCGGCGCGCCGCTGCCGACGAAGATCGCATCGTAGTTGTCGGCGAGCAGCTTCTTCATGCTCTCGATGCGCTGGCCGCCCTTGAACTCGATGCCGAGGCCCAGGATGTAGTCGGTCTCCTCATCGATCACGGAGTCGGGCAGGCGGAATTTCGGAATCTGGCTCCGCATCATCCCGCCCGCTTTGGGGTCGGAATCGAACACCGTGCAGTGATAGCCGAGCGGCGCGAGATCACGCGCGACCGCGAGCGACGCCGGTCCGCCGCCGACCAGCGCGATGCGCTTGCCGTTCTTTGGTCCGGGCTTCGGCAGGCGATGCCTGATGTCGTCCTTGAAGTCGGCGGCGACGCGCTTCAGACGGCAGATCGCAACCGGCGTTTCCTCGACACGGCCGCGGCGGCATGCCGGCTCGCATGGACGGTCGCAGGTGCGTCCCAAAATTCCCGGAAACACGTTCGACTTCCAATTGATCATGTAGGCGTCGCTGTAGCGGCCTTCGGCGATCAAGCGGATGTATTCGGGAACAGGAGTGTGCGCGGGACAGGCCCATTGGCAATCGACCACTTTGTGAAAGTAGTCGGGGGCCGAAATATCAGTCGGTTTCATTCCTACCTTTGTCCGCGCAGACGCCCTGAAGTCGCACGGCCTCTTTGCTAGTGAACGCTTATCGAGCGTCCTTGCGGTTTTTGAATGGGATCATGGGGTTACCTTATTAGAGCCATTCAACTTGATGCACAAAGGCAAATTTCGCTGATCGCCAGTTTTCATCGGTGCAACGCCATAACGTTAACATCTGGAGCGTTCATGTGGCAGTGCAACAAGGTCATTTATCCGTGAAACCACGGAGTCATTTCAGCAATGGTCAGCTCGCGATGTCGCTTTTCGCGAGATCCCACATCAGGTCATAGATGCCCGACGTGATCAGGTCACAACTGTCGGGTGCCGACGTACCGGTGAATCGCGTCGCAAGCATTGCGGTGACGGCATTCACATTCGTGCCGTCGATCAGCACGAACCAGTCCCCGTACCCGGCCTTCCCGGCGGACGGAATTTCCGGCGTCGGACCGGACAGTTTCGCGTCGCTCTCGAGCAAATGCATCGAGATGATTCCGTCGCTGCCCGGATTGAGTCGCTCTTTAAGTTGATTCCGCAGCGCGTCCTCCTGTTCTGCGTGTGGACGATAGCGGACGATGCCGAGCACGGCGCCGCGGCCGGTACCGCGGCTCACGGTGATGCGCGCCACCGCGCGGATCATGTTCTTGAACTGCGCCATGGTTGTTTTCGACCAGTCGGTCGGATGATCGAGCCGCTTGCGGTAGGCGGCGCTGTCGAGCACGTCGATGGTCCTGGTCGAATAGAGGCAGAGATATTTCGGGCTGCCGGCATGGGCGACATAGCGCCGCGCTTCGAGGAAGCCGTCGATCGCGACGCGCTCCTCGAGATGCTCGTCATCGTACCAGCGATTGAAGTTGGCTTCCTCCGCCGGATCGATGTCCATCGACGTCAGCAGCATTCCTTTTCCGGCGAGCGGCATCTTCCTCGTTTTCCCCTTGTTCTTCGTCACGCCCGCGACAAGCCCGGCCATGACGACTCAATTATTTTTCCATCCTCGACGCCACATCCGCGATCGCCTTCATCACCGCGTTCCGCACGCCGGGATCATACAGCGTATGTCCGGCGGCTTCGACCACGCGCACTTCTGCATCCGTCCAGCGCGCGGCGAGTGCGTGCGCGGTTGAAGGCGGACACAACAGATCGTAGCGACCCTGCACGATGATGCCGGGAATGCCGGCGAGCTTTCCGGCCTCGTTCATGAGTTGGTCCTGCCGCATGAAGCAGTCATTGACGAAATAGTGCGCCTCCATGAACGGCGTCGCGGGCAGGGCGCCGTTCGATTTCAGCGCCGCGAGATCGAGCCGCGTGCGCGTCGGCGCATGCTCGGAGAGAATGCGCTCGGTGTCGTGCCAGGCCCGCGCCGCGGGACCATGCACGGCAGGATCGGAGTCGAGAATGCGCCGCCAGTAGGCGTCGAGCGGTCGCGCGCGTTCCGCTTCGGAGAGCAGGCTCAAAAAATCTTCGGACAGGCCGGGATAGAAGCGCGGCAGCCGCTCGCCAAAGCCGGATTCGATCTCGTCGTAGGTGCCGAGGAACGTCGCGCGCAGCACGAGGCCGGAGACGCGCTTGGGATGCTTCTCGGCATAGGCCAGCGCCAAGGTCGCGCCCCAGGAGCCGCCGACCACGAGCCAGCGCTCGAAGCCGAATTTCTTGCGGATGATTTCCAGGTCCGCGATCAAATGCGGAAGCGTGTTGGCCTCGCGCGAGCCTTTAGGCCGGCTGCGGCCGCAGCCGCGCTGGTCGAACAGCACAGCGTGGAAACGCTCGGGATCGAACAGCCGGCGGTGATCGGGTTGGCAGCCCGAGCCGGGACCACCGTGCAGATAGACGGCGCCAATCCCGCCTTCGCGGCCGGTGCTTTCGACATAGAGCTCGTGGCCGTCGCCGACGGCGAGTTGTTCCGATGTCAGCGGAGAGAAAGGATCGGCGCGAGATTTCCGCGCGTCCACGTCAGGCGCCATGTCGAGTGTCCGGGTTCCGCCCTTCGTATCATGTTTCGGCGGATATCGGCCAGCCAACAATCCCCGCCTGGCCGGTTGAAAACGTCGCGTCCTCTTTTCATCCAGGTCCGGTGATCCGGCGACCCGTGATCTGCCAGGGCCCGGGATTGAGCACCAGGCCTGTCACCTTGCCGGCCTCGTCGTGCAGGAACGCCAGGCGCGTGTGATCGCCGCCATCGACGAAAAACTCATCGCGCGAGGTCGGGACGACCGCGATCGGTGCACCTTTTTCGAAGTCGAGAACGGGCAGCGCTCCATTGTCCGCGATCTGGAGCTTGCCGTCCTTGACAGCGACCTGAAGGTCGGCCCCTGTTCCCGGCGTACCGATCGTCCCACGCACAATTGCGAGCTCGATCGGCGCGTCCTGCCCCTTCGCGATCTTGAGGCGAAGTGTCGTGTTGACGGGGCCGCGCATTTTCTCGATCGCCTGGTTCAGGTCCATGCCTTGCGTGGGCTCGCCGTCGACATGCGTGATGACGTCGCCGCTCGAGACTCCGGCCCTGGCGGCGGGCATGTCGCGGAACGCAGACTTTACATTGAGGACGCCATCCTTCATCGCGACCTCGACGCCGAGGCCGCCGAATTCGGTTTGCAGGTCGCGTGAGCTGATCGATCCAAAGCGATAGCTTCCCGCCAGGGTCGCGAGCGCGGCCTGATCGATCGGCGCGGGCGCCGATGACGGCACGCCCTGATCGGGAACGCGGAGCGCCCCATAGGTGAGATTGCGGAATGGTCCGAAAAATGAAGGACCCGCTTCGGACGCAACCTGGATGAGCTGCACCGCGATCAGCTGCTCCGCCGGGTCGACCCAGAAGTAAGTGCTCCAAACTCCGCTCCAGCTGAAGCTGCCGACCGAGCCGGGCACCCAGCTCGATGCGGCCTTATCGCGGACCGCGAAGCCGAGTCCAAAGGTCGAGCCAAGCGCTACGGCGGCGGAGGGGACGCCATCGGGCAGCGCGTTCGTTGTCATCAGCTTCACCGTCGCGGGCGAGAGGATGCGCGCACCGTCGAGCTCGCCGCCGTTGAGCAGCATCTGGCAGAACCGCAGATAGTCTGATGCCGTCGACACCAGTCCGCCGCCGCCCGAGAACATCGTGGTCGGCTTGGTGACGTCGCGATCGGGAAACATGTATTTCGAATCGACCGCCGGGGGGTCGATCAGACGGTGGAGCTTCTCGGGCGGCACCCAGAAACCGGTGTCGACCATGCCGAGCGGCTTGAACAGGCGGTTGTCCAGAAATTGGTCGAACGGCTGGCCCGAGGCGACCTCGACGACCCGTGCGAGCACGTCGACGCTGAAACCATAGTGCCAGACCTCACCGGGCTGATGGCTGAGCGGGACCCGCGCGACGCGGGACACAAGGTCCTGCAACGTGCTGTCGCGCGCAAGGCTGTCGCGATAGCGCTGCCGCCCAGCAGCGGTTTCGACATCAGGATAGATGAGGCCGGAGGTATGGCGCAGCAGGTCCTCGACGATCATCGGGCGCTTCTGCGGCTCACGCGCGAGGTCGGTCTTGCCGGTCGCCGCGTCCTTGATCTCGACGGCGACCATCATGTCCTTGAACTCGGGAAGATACCGGGAGACCGGAGCGGCAAGATCGAGCTTGCCTTCATCAACCAGCATCATGGCGGCCACGCTGGTGACCGGCTTGGTCATCGAGGCGATCCAGAAGATTGCGTCCGGCTGCAGCGGGCGGGTTTTCGCATGGTCGTAAAAGCCGACGGCTTGCAGATAGGCGACCTTGCCGTTTCGCGCGATCGCTGCGACCGCGCCCGAGAAGGCGCCGGCATCGACCTGGGTCTGCTGCCAGGCGGCGATCCGCGCCAGCCGCGACGGCGAGAAGCCGAGGGTTTCGGGATTGCTCGCCGGCGTGACGTCGTAGGCGCGGGCAGTAGCGGCAAGGCTTGGAGTGGCGAGGACGAGTATCGACAAGACAGCGAGAAGGCGATGCGGGCGTTTCATCCGGGTGCCCCTTTGATTCGGCGAGCGATGCACGCAAAAGCGTGCGTCATTGCGCTGTTCGGAAAAGATATGCTACGGTTTGTAACATTTATGAAGGTGGAAGGCAATCAGCGAAGCTTCCGATTGCGCAAGCTCAGGGCCGCGCCCGACGATGCGATTGAACAACTGCGCGTCAATTCCGCGTTGACTGTCGCGCAATTCTCTCTCCGCGCAGCGGCCCTTGCTTTCTCGACACCCACAGGTCAGCCATGAGCTTTACGGCCGCCGCGAGGACCAGCGCGCAGAGCGCTGCCTTTGAGACCATCTCCATCGCCCCCTCGATCAGCACGGCGTGGACTACCGTGCCTGCGACGATGACGATCGCGAGCAGGATATGGGCGATGCGCCACGTTCGCGGCCGCAGTCCCAATCGCCGACGCAGTGCAGCTAACAGCGCGACGGCGAAAATTGCCCACATCGCGATCACACCAAAGGGCGAGAACGGCGTCGGCGATGTAAGGAGAAGGGCGTCGATCATGTCCGGCGGACTTGTGATCCAAAGGCCGGCGACATGGATCACCACCGCCACAACCAGCGCCCCTCCGATCCAGCGATGTGCGCGCCGTCCAAGACGGACCGACAGTCCCGGCAAGTACCCGCCGATCAGCAAAGGCTGAAACAGCAGGACGCCCAGCCCGACAATCCCTGCAAATCCCGCCAGGATGTAGACTGGACCGCGCCATGCGAGCAGCGGGCTTGCCGCTGCAGCGGCGATTGGCACGCAGATGGCTGCCGCAAGGGCGACCCAGATCAGGGTCACGCGCGCCAATTTCCATCCCTTGGTTTGCAACTCGATCAGACCGGCTGAAGGACGAAGTGCGCTTCCAGGCTGGTCTCCTTTGCGCTCCGCATCACCGGCCGCAGGAAGACGGTTTTGAATTCACCGCTGTCATAGGCGAGGTGACCATGCGGTTGGCCGAAGAGGGGAATGATCTGCGGCATCTCGAGACGGAACGCCCCGTCCTTGTCAGTGAGCGTGGCGCCATGACTCTGCGGCTCGTGCTCCTGCCCTTCGGTCGTGTGCGCCCAGATCTGGATGCGCTGGCCGGCAAGGGGAGCCCCGTCGCCCGCGCGGCGCACCGTGCCACTCATCCAGAAGCCGCCCTTGCCGATCCGATCCACGATCGGCGCGCCCTTGCGGTAGTTGTTCGATCCGCCCCACATCGAATCGGTCGGTGCGAGGCCTTCTGCGCGGGCGGGCAACAGCAGTCCGGAAACCCCGGCTGCCAGGACGGAGCCGCCAGCGGCGAGGAGGTTGCGACGATTGAATTCGCGCGTGGTCATGTCAGTTCCTCCTGGGCCGTGCCTGCAGTGCTTCTGCCCAAGGGTACAACAACAGGGGTGACGCGCCCAGTTGAGGGCGGCGAATAGCGCGATAGGGTACAATAACAGTGTCGTGACCGGGCGGCCGGTCGCTCGACCATCGCCGCCGGCGAGGCTTCCGGTGCGCTGGTTCAAGCCGGTACAATCCCCGGGAAGTTGAACGGAGACCAGTCAATGAGTATTGCCGATCCCAACAAAACGATCCTTACGGGCGAGAACCCGTTTATCCGCCTGAGCTTGAAGGACGGCGACCCGAACTCAACGGACGCGAGCTATTGGCGGATTATCTTTTCGCCAGCCGGCCCCGGCCATGTCCTCTACCTGAAGAGCGAGCTGACAGAAGGGCGCTGGCGCATCTATTCCGACAACATCGCGATGGCGCGCTGGCTGCAGACGACAGTGCAAGGCATGCTCAATGCCGAACTTTCCGACACAACGATCCCCTGTGCGGAGGCGACGTTTTCCAGGGCTGGCGATCCCCGCTACTTCTGGACCGAATACGTCAAGTCACACAGCGAAGACATCTCGCTCACTTGGTTCGATATCGAAGAGCCGTTGCTCATCCACTCCCAGCCGAACCAGATCCCCAACCGCCGCTACGGCGTGTGCACTGTATTGATACCAGCGCTCGGCACGCGCCTCGTTCGCAACGGCATTGAGGCCAAGGGGCAATCCTGGCAGCGCGAGCGCGAGGGGCCCTTCTCGACATCGGCGCTGGCCTTTTCGGAAAGTTGGACGGACGCGGTCTGAGGCGCCACAGTAAGGTGTGACAGACGTCGGCCGGTAGCAGACACGGCTGCGGCCGATGTCAGCTTTGACCCATAACGGACTTGGGTTGAACTACGGTCGGGCGGATGGAATCCTCGATCCATATTGTATTTGCGGCGACTACATTTGCAGCGATTCGATCGGGCTGTCCGACACGAGCTTCAGCTTTCCGCTATTGAGCCTCGATACGCGTGCGCTACCTCCATCGATTGGCTGCGGTGACGCGAAATTTCGCCCCAGCCTGCATGCCGTTGCAATACCACCAGGCTCGTTGTCGGTCCCAGCCCAGGAACATTTTGGTTTCCCCGCATTCTACGTAGCTCTTGTAGGTGAGTGTGTCTTTGCAGGTTGCTGAGAAAACCGAGTAATACCCCGCCGATTCGCTGCATCCAACCCAAGGGTCCTTGCCGTGTTTCCAGCTTGATTCGCAACCATCGTTGCAACTGCTGGCCTCTCTCTCGAGCCGGGCAAGCTTCCACATGACCGAACCCGGCGCATACGACGGCGTCCCGTTCGCCGTTTGAGTGGATCGCGATGTCCGGCCTCGGTGTACCACCCGACCGGACCCTTGTGACCTTTCCTCCCGTTGCGGCCTTGCCACTTGTCTCGGTGCTTCGACCGTGACGTTGGGAAGCTGGGTGCCTGATGTGGTTTGCGACACTGCCGGACCGCTCAGGCACAGCAATGCAGTTGACAGGATGGCAACAGCCGAGCGCGCGACGAAGCTTGATGACATTCTCATAACTCGTTCTCCCGATCTTGAGCCGGTTCTCGCCGAGTCGAGGCGCGGTCCAAACAGAGCCACTACGATCGCAAGCGTTCCTGGAGGTCGCATCGAAAGCCTCACTGATCGAAGGATATGGGCTGTTACCGATGTCCTGCTCGCTTGAGTTCGGCGACCCGAAGCTTCTCCCCGGCCAACTTCCCCCCTGCGAGCAGGCTGCTGCAATACCACCAGGCCTCACTGTTTCTCCAACCCAAAAACTGAGTGGTGTCCTTGCATTCAGGATAGGTTTTGTAGTTGCGTACGTTTCTGCACGTTGTCGAGAAGCCAAATTCAGCCCCCGACCCGGTGCAGCCATTCCATGGTTGGTTGCCGTACTTGAAACTCGATTGACAACCATCGGTGCAATTGCTGCTGGTTCTCTCGAGCTGGGCAAGCTTCGCCATGACCGAACCCGGCGCAGGCGGTGGCGTCCGAACGGCTGTTTGAGCGGGCGTTCGGGTGGCCGGCGCTGTCCGGCGAACTGCACGAGTGTTTGCCGACTGCACCGGCTTGTGAGGTGGCCTCGCCACTTGGCTCGGCGCCTGGACCGTGACGCTGGGAAGCGAAGTGCCCGGTGTGGTTTGCGACATTGCCGCGCCGGTGAGGCTACACAGCAACGCAGTTGTCAGGATAACGACAGCCGAGGGCGCGACGAAGCTTGATGACATTCTCATAACTCGTTCTCCCAATCCTGAGCCGGTTCTCGCCGAGTCGAGGTGCGGTCCAAACAGAGCCACTACGATCGCAAGCGTTCCTGGAGGTCGCATCGAAAGCCTCACTGATCGAAGGATATGGGCTGTTACCGATGTCCTGATCGCTTGAGTTCGGCGACCTGAAGCTTCTCCCCGGCCAACTTTCCCCCAGCGAGCAGGCTGGTGCAATACCACCAGATGCCATTGCGGTTCCAGCCAGTTAACAGTCCGTGTTCCGTGCACTCAGCATAGGTCTTGAAGTTGCGCACGTTTCTGCATGTGGCCGAGAAAATGTCGCCGGTGGTAGAGCATCCATTCCACGGTTGGTTGCCGTACTTGAAGCTCGATTGACAACCGTCGGTACAATTGCTGCTGGTTCGCTCGAGCTCTTTGAGCTTCGCCAGGACCGAACCCGGCGCAGGTGGTGGCGTCCGAGTGGCCGTTTGAGCGGGCTTCTCGGCGGCCGGCGCTCTCCGGCGGCCTGCGCCTGTGGTTGCTGCCACCGGCCTGTGTGAGCTCGCTGCTTCCTTTGGCGCCACGACCGTGACGCCGGGAAGTGGCGTGCCCGATGTCGTTTGCGACATTGCCGCGCCGGTGAGGCTACACAGCAACGCAGTTGACAGGACAACGACAGCCGAGGACGCGACGAAGCTTGACGACATTCCCATATCTCGTTCTCACATCTGGCCCATTCGGCCGTTTCCGTTCAGGCCGGCCTCACGCTCCGGCGCAGTCACAGGCTTCTTCCACTACTTGTTGAGCGCCAGCGAGGTGCAATACCACCAGGCTTCCCTGGGTTTCCAAGCCAGAAAATAAAGATGGTCGGTGCACTGGACATAGTGTGTGAAGAAGTGACGCGAGTTTCCGCACCCTACGCCTACGGAAAACGTGGGCCAGACAGATCCGGAACACCCGGGCCGAGCGCTGATTTTCTGGCAACGCTCGTCACAACTGCGGCTCGTCCTCTCGAGCCTTTTAAGCCTCTCCAGGACCGAACCTTGCCCACCCGGTTGCGATGTGGCGGCCGGCGATGTCTCACGCGACACCGTGCGGCGCGCGGCACGGGCAGGGCGGGCAACCGCGCGCGGCGCCGTCCTGTGCGGCCTCGCCACGGGCCTCGGCGCCTGGACCGTGATGCTGGGAAGAGAGCTGCTGCCGGAAGGATCAGTTGCCGCCATTGCCGCGCCGCTCAGGCCGAACGTCAGCGCTGAGAACGATGAGACCGCGACAACCAGACCGGAAAAGAAGGGTGACGAAAGCCGCATAGCCAAATCCTCCGACCAGGGTGGATAGCCACTGGCAAGGCGAGCATGTCCTTGTCGGGGCCCATCGACATCGCCTTCTCCCGAAAGGAAGAGAAGCGTCAGTGGAAGTGCCCGATGTATCTCGCGAATTTCCGCTCGTATCCGTTTTGAAATTCTTTATGTCTGCCCTGCAGGCCGATACATTACGTTACAAAATAGCATGTCGCTTGCCTCGCCGGTTGGGTACTGTCGCATGTATGGGCAACTCGGACCACATTCTCGTCGTCGACGACGATCTGGGTCTGCGCGAGCTGCTGGACCGGTACTTTGCCGGCCACGGCTATCGGGTGACGACGGTCGCCAACGGCCGGCAGATGCGCGAGGTTCTCGCAAACCACCGGATCGATCTGATCGTGCTCGACCTGATGCTGCCGGGGGACGACGGCCTCACGCTCTGCCGCAACTTGCGCGCAAATCAACCCTACGACATTCCCATCCTGATGCTGACGGCGCGCGGCGATGAAGCAGACCGGATCGTCGGGCTTGAGATGGGGGCAGACGACTACCTCACGAAGCCGTTTGCCCCGCGTGAGCTGCTCGCGCGAATCCGCTCGGTGTTGCGCAGGGCCGAGATGCTGCCCCGCAACCTTGCGGCGTCGGAGAAAGCCCGCCTCTTTCGGTTCGGCGAATGGAAGCTCGATACGGCCGGGCGTTTCCTGGTCGACTCCGACGGGACCGTGGTCTCGTTGAGCGGCGCCGAATACCGGTTGTTGCGCGTGTTTCTCGATCACCCTCAACATGTCCTCAATCGCGATCAACTGCTCGACCTGACGCAAGGCCGTGAGGCCGAAGTCTTCGATCGGTCGATAGACCTTCTTGTGAGCCGCCTTCGCCAGCGATTGCGCGACGACGCCCGGGAGCCGTCCTACATCAAGACGGTGCGCAGCGAAGGCTACGTCTTCGCAGTCTCCGTCGAAGCATTGCCGGAGCCGTCATGAGCGCCCGTTTTCGGCGTATAGCGGCGCGGCTTTGGCCGGACTCCCTGTTCGGTCGGCTGGCACTGATCCTGTTTTCCGGCCTCGTGGCCGCACATGTGCTGGCCTTCGCTTTGATTGTCCTCGATCGCTTCGCGATCGAAGACGAACTGGGCAGCAGATTTGCTGCCAGGGATATCGCGCAAGCGGTCGCTATCCTCAACTACCTCAAGCCCGAAGGAAGGCCCGCCTGGCTCGACCGCTTCTCTCGATACAATTATCGATACGTTCTGAGGGATGAAGGGAAACTGGAAACGGAGACGCCCAAATGGCGACAGGCGAACATCGCGCGTTTGAGATCTGCGCTGGGGCCGGGCACCGACGCGAACTTCGTCAACTTCGATCCACCGCAGCAATCGCGACGGGGGATCCTCATGCATCTGAAGGACGGCAGTCCGCTGACGCTCGAAATATTTGCGCCGAGGGAAATTATTTCGCCCTGGCTGCCGGCGGCGCTCGCCGTGCAACTCTGCATTATCGCCTTCTTCGTCTGGCTTGCCGTCAAGCTCGCGACGCAACCGCTGGCGCGCCTCCAGCACGCGGCCAACAGCCTGGGCTCGGATTTGCGCGGTGAGCCGCTCCCGGAGGATGGTCCGAAGGAAGTGGCGCGCGCCGCTACCGCGCTCAACGCCATGCAGCGACGCATCGCCGAGCAGGTCGCGGAACGGATCCAGATTCTGGCGGCCATTTCTCACGATCTTCAAACCCCGATCACCCGCATGCGGTTGCGCGCCGATTTCCTGGGTGACAGCGACGCCAAGGAAAAGCTGCAGGGCGACCTTCAGGAGATGCAGACACTCGTCAAGCAGGGTCTCGCCCTGGCGCGGGAGTATGACGGCGTTGCCCCGGGGGCCACCGCGCATGTCGCCGTTGACGCATCGCGGGAGCGGTCATGAGCATCCGTATTCGGCGCATGGCGCGTTTTTGGCCGGACTCGCTGTTCCGCCGGCTGGCGATCATCCTGTTCGCCGGTCTCCTGGCTGCACATGTGCTGTCCTTTGGTCTGGTCGCGCTCAATGTCTTCGGCCCCAGCGACGAGTCCTCGGATGACTATTTCGCGAGGTCGATCGTGATGGCCGTCGCTATCCTCGACCGGGTCAAGCCGGAAGAAAGACCCGCATGGCTCGACCGACTCGCTCAAACGACATATCGATACGTTCTCAAGGATGGCGGCGAGGTATACGAACCACTTCGACAGCGAGGGGAAGTATTTATGGCGGCGCTCAGGACCGAGCTCGGCGCCGGCCACGACGCGAATTACGTCTATCTCGATCCACCGACGCGATCGAAAACAGGCATGCTCATTCACCTCAAGGACGGCAGTCCGTTGACGATCGAATACATCCGACAGAGGCCGCTCGTTTCGCCCTGGTTGGCCGCGGCGCTCGCCGTTCAACTTTGTCTTCTCGCATTCATCACTTGGGTTGCCGTGAAGCTCGCGACACGACCGCTGGCGCGCCTCGAGCGCGCGGCCAACAGCCTGGGTTCGGATTTGCGTGGCGAGTTGCTTCCGGAGGATGGTCCGGCAGAAGTGGTGCGCACCGCCACCGCGTTCAACGCCATGCAGCGGCGCATTGCCGAGCAGGCCGTGGAGCGAATCCAGATTCTGGCGGCAATTTCGCACCGTCTTCAGAACCCGATCACGCGTATGCGGCTGCGCGCCGATTTCCTCGGCGACAGCGACGCCAGGGAAAAGCTGCAGGGCGACCTTCAGGAAATGCAGGAACTCGTCAAGCAGGGACTCGCGCTCGCCCGCGGACGCGACGAGATCCGCGAGCAGCGGTGCCAGACCGACCTGCATGCCCTCATCGACAGCCTCGTCTGCGACTATTCCGACGCCGGAATACCTCTTCGCTTTGCCGGAGAACGCGGGGTGACTATTCTCACGCACCCGCAGGCCTTGCGCCGCATCATGATCAACCTGATCGACAACGGGCTGAAATTCGGCGAGGACGTCGAAGTCGCCATCGATGCGCAACGGTCGAACGGCGTCGCGATCACCGTATCGGACCGCGGCCCCGGTATCCCCGACGAGCATCTGAAGTCGGTATTCCTGCCGTTTTATCGCGTCGAGGCTTCGCGCAATCGCGAAACCGGCGGCACCGGGCTTGGCCTTGCCATCGCCCAGCAACTTGCCGGCGCGCTTCGCGGAACGCTCACGCTCGCCAATCGCGACGGCGGCGGATTGGAAGCGCGTCTCCAGTTTTGAGTTCGAGTCCGCTTTCGACCGGAGCCGGCCTTCGCGTCTTCCCTTGATAGCTACGCGCTCGGGTCTTCCGCCTCCAGCGTGCCGCCGGCGAAATTGCGATAGAGGAAACGGGTCTGGTCGGACGCCGCTTCCTGCTCCGCTTGCTTGAAAATCTCTTCATGCCTCGGCGACAGCGTGCAGGCCGGATCGGTATTGGCCGCATCTCCCGTCAGCGCAAAGGCCTGGCAGCGGCAGCCGCCGAGATCGATCTCGCGGAATTCGCAGGACCTGCACGGCTCCTTCATCCAGCCGGTGCCGCGATAGCGGTTGAACGCATCCGAGTTCTGCCAGATCCAGGCGATCGAGTGGTTCGAGCGCACCGACTCGAATTCGAGCCCGGTGATGCTTTCGGCGGCGTGGCAGGGCAGCACCTTGCCGGCGGGCGAGATGTTGAAGAACTGCCGTCCCCAGCCGCCCATGCATTTCTTCGGCCGCAGCGCGTAATAGTCGGGCACGACGTAGTCGATCGTGAGTGTGCCCTTGAGTCGGGCCTGCGCCTCCTGGACGAGGCAGCTGGTCTCCTCGATCTGCGCTAGGGTCGGCATCAGCGCCGCGCGGTTCTTCAAGGCCCAGCCGTAGTACTGCACGTTCGCGACTTCCAGCCGGTCGGCGTCGAGATCGACCGCCATCTGGATGATGTCAGGCAGCTGATGCAGGTTCTGCCGATGCATGACCGCGTTCACGGTGAGCGGCAGGTCGAGTTCGCGCGTCCATTTCGCGACTTCGAGTTTTTTGCGGTGGGAGTCCTTCAGCCCCGCGACGCGGTCGGCAACGACTGGCTCGTTGCCCTGGAAGCTGATCTGCACATGGCAGAGCCCGGCATCGGCGAGCGCGGCAAGTTTTTCGCGCGACAGCAACACGGCCGATGTGATCAGATTGGTGTAGAGCCCGGCATCGGTGGCGTGCTTGACCAGCTCGACCAGGTCCTTGCGGGCGGTCGGCTCGCCGCCGGAGAAATGCACCTGCAGCACGCCGATCTCGGCAAGCTCGGACAGCACCTTCTTCCACTCGTCGGTCGTGAGTTCGGTCGAGCCGCGGTCGAGCTCGACCGGGTTCGAGCAATAGGGACATTGCAGCGGACAGCGATGCGTGAGCTCCAGAAGCACCGCGACGGGGATGCCATGGGTTTCCGCGACCGACTTCTGCCGTTCCAGCACGGAGAAGCTCTCGCCGGTTTCAGCCGCTTTCTGGTCCGCGAGGTCGTTCATGTCGTTTTCTCGCGCGCCTCCGTCAAAAAACCCTTGTCGGCGAGGTCCTGCAGCATCGTAATCACGTCGGCCGCGATCGCCTCGCGCGGCGCGGCATATTTCTGCGCCAGCTGATCGGCCATCTCTGCGACGCTGCGCACGCCGTCGCAGAGTTTTAGCACCTCGACCGCGATCTCGTCCGGCGCCAGCACGCGCTCCGGCGCCAGGATCACCCAGACCTTGCGCGTCTCGTCGAATTTCAGCTTGGCGTGACGCGGCAGCACCGGCTTGCTCGCCTCGCTGACATTGATATGGCGCGCGGATGCCATGTTTCAACCTTTGGGCACGAAGGCGCCCGGCGGAATGTGGCCGTCGACATAGGCGTGATAAAGCGCGTCGAGCTGCACCCACAGCACGCTGGTCTTGAAGATCAGCGCATTGCAGACCAGCTTGCGCTCGTCCGGCGTTTTCGCGTGCTCTTTGACGTAGTCCAGCGCAAATCCCGCGTCGCGCGGCGCCTGCTGCAGCCGGCGGCTGAAATAGCTCATGATGTCCGGATTGACGAAATCATAGTGCTGCAGCATGCCGCTGATGCGTTCTTCATGCAGGTTCGGCGCGAACAGCTCGGTCAGCGAGGAGGCGATCGCCTCCAGCGGCGAGCGCTCCCTGCAGAAATGCACATAAGCCTCCACCGCAAAGCGCGTCGCGGGCAGGATGCCTTCGGTGGATTCCACATACGCGCTGTCGAGCCCAAGGCCTTCGGTCAGCTTCAGCCAGCGCTCGATGCCCCCCTCGGCGCCGGCATCGCCGTCGTGATCCTCGATGCGATGCCGCCACTCCATCCTGATCCTGCGGTCGCGGAAGCGCGAGATCACCACCGCATCCTTCAGCGGGATCGTCGATTGGTAGTAGTAGCGGTTCAGCGCCCAGGCCTGCACCTGGCCCTTGTTGAGCTTGCCGCCGTGCAGCAGGCGATGGAACGGATGCAGGCTGTGATAGCGCGTGGCACCGATCTGGCGCAGCGTCGCCTCGAGCTCAGCGGCGCTGTTGAGCGCAATGCCCTTGCCGATCGAAAGCGCCGTCATTCCAGTCGTGGGTACCATGTTCACAGCACGATCTCCGTTCCGTCGGCGCCGATCTGCCAGCCGGCGCCCTCCGCGATCTTGCGCTCGGCCGAGCCCTGCAGCAGCGCCGGATTCGAATTATTGATATGCAGGAATATCTTCCTGTCGATATCGAGGCCGGCAAGGCTTTCGATCGCGCCCGCGCTCCCTGACATCGAAATATGGCCCATGCCCTTGCCGGTCTTGTTTCCCAAACCCGCCACGACCAGCTCGTCGTCGCGCCACACCGTGCCGTCGAAGAACAGAAGCGGAGCGCCGGCAAGCCGCGACTTCAGCTCGTCGGTGACGTCGGCGCAGGCTGCGATGAAGTAGAAATATTTGCCGCTCGCCTTGTCACGGATGCGCAGGCCCAGGGTGTCGCCCGAACCCTCGCTGCCGCCGGGATGCGTCTTGCCTTCGAGATACCAGGCGCCCTTGCCTGATACGGTGAAGGGCAGGATTTCCAGCCCGGACGGGCTGCCATCTGATAGCGCGGGCTCGAAGGCGCGGTCGATCGCGACAGCCACGCGCTTCACGTTCTTTTCGCTGAGCACGTTGAAGATGCTGTTGTCCCTGAGGATCGCCAGCACCTTCTCATGTGCGTAGATCGCAAACGGCGAGCCCTCGCGCATCGACAACAGCCCCGCGACCGCATCGATTTCGCCATTGGTGAGGATCACGCCCGCGATCGGCGAGTGGCGTAGCGCGCCGTTCTTCGGGTGAAGCTGCGGCGTTGCGATCAGCTGCTGGCGCAGGTCAGGCGAGGCGTTGACCAGGAACCAGTGCTCGCCGTCGGCGCTGACTGATATCGAGGCCTGCGTGCTCCTGAGCTCGGGATACTCGCCACGCGCCTTGCGGCACACCTCGCAGCCGCAATTCCATTGCGGTACGCCGCCGCCGGCGGCGGCGCCCAGGACGACGACGCGGAGCATGATCCGTCCCCGGAAAACGAAAACGCGAAAATTGAGTCCCAAACACCACGAAGGTGGACACCACCCCTCGCATGCCCCTTGGCCGGGACACGCTGGGAAGGAGGTCCACCTGCGTCGAAATACGTGAAGTGTCGCCGCAGATTACTTGCGGGTCGCGCTCACATACATGTTGATTTCCATGCCGCACGGCACTTCGACGATCTTCGGTGTTTTCCAGGCCATTTTGGCTCTCCTTGCAAACTGGGACGAACTTCCGCCCTCACTACTAAACTATCCGCTGATGAAAAGTTCGCCAGTGAAATCTTTGGTCAGGGAACGCAGAGGTGTTTTGTGCGGCGCGGCATCAACTTGGGCGCGCATCGGCCAAACCCCAAGGCGATCAAGGGGTTCGCGCCTTCGTTCCAGCGCCGGAACGCCGGGGCCGGGCGCTGCGGCGAAACGAAACATCGAATAAAGAACTTGTGAGTACGGCCCGGCTTCCATTTCGGCCGCCGGAGCCCCATGGATTCGCGATGCCCAGATATTTCTTCAACACCAGGATCGGCGATGAGCTGATCGTCGATCCCGACGGGGAGGAATTGCGCGATCCCGATCGCGCCTTTGAGATCGCGCGGGCCATGGTGCTGGAGCTGTTCCGCAGCGAAGGCGATAGCCCGACGCTGCTCGGCGCGATCATCGAGGTCACGGACGACGACGGCGAGGTCGTCCTCGAATTTCCCTTCAGCGAGGCCATCGTTGAGCTGCCGGACGAGAACGCCACACGGCACTGACACCGCCTCTTGCCATCTATTCCTTCCCACACCTTTTCCTATTCGCACCATTCGGTCGCGTTTTTGATTTGCGCCGGGCGGTCAAAATGCGAGAGACTGCGCGCGGCAAGGCTGACCCCGCGGGCTCGCAAGCGAGCCGGCGCGAGGATCAAAGCCGCCTATCCAGGGGAGGACCTCATGACGACAATCCTGTCGCCGCGCAGCCTGTTGCTCGCCGGCGCGTTTCTCGGTGCATTTACCTATGGCGCTCCAGCGCAGCAGCCCGCTGCACCGGCTGCGGCGCCGGCCGCTGCGCAACCACTGCCGCCCGGTTCGCCGATGATCGGCCGGCCCGACAATGAGGCTGCGCAGAAGCTCGCCCCGGTCGCGCCGCCGCCGCTGCCGGCCGCCGCCGACAAGCTGCCGACCGCGAAACTGAAGGTGCCCGCCGGCTTCAACATCGAGGTCTATGCCTCGGGCATGGCGAATGCCCGTTCGCTCGCGCTCGGCGACAAGGGTACCGTGTTCGTCGGCTCGCGCCTGGTCGACAAGGTCTATGCGATCGTCAACAAGGACGGCAAACGCGAGGTCAAGGTGGTGGCCTCCGGCCTGTACCGGCCGAACGGCGTCGCCTTCCACAACGGTACGCTCTACATCGCCGAACTGTCGAAAGTGTCGAAGATCGACAAGGTCGAGGATGTGCTCGACAACCCGCCGAAGCCGACCGTGATCTATGACAATCTGCCAAAGGACGAGGCGCACGGCTGGAAGTTCATCGCGATAGGTCCCGACAACAAGCTCTACGTGCCGGTCGGCCAGCCCGGCAACAACGTGCTGCATGACAAGGACCACGGCCAGATCCGGCGCATCAATCTCGACGGCTCCGGCGCGGAAGTGGTCGCGCTCGGCGTCCGCAACACCGTCGGCTTCGACTGGAATCCCGAGAACAAGCAGCTCTACTTCACCGACAACGGCCGCGACTGGCTGTCGGAAGACGTGCCGGAGGACGAGCTCAACCGCGTCACCAAGGTCGGCGAGGATTTCGGCGCGCCCTATTGCTGGCAGGGCAACCTTCCTGATCCCGAATTCGGCTGGGGTCATTCCTGCAGCGAGTACACCGCGCCGGTCGCTCTGATGGGACCGCATTCCGCCTCGCTCGGCATGCGCTTCTACACCGGCAGCCAGTTCCCGAAGGGTTACAAGAACGCGATCATCGTCGCGCGTCACGGCTCCTGGAACAGAAGCAAGAAGTTCGGCGGTGACGTCGTCATCGTGCATCTCGACAAGGACGGCAAGTTCAAGTCGATGGAGCCGCTGATCACGGGCTTCCTGGAAGACAACAAGTATATAGGCCGCCCGGTCGACGTGATGCAGATGAAGGACGGCTCGATCCTGGTCTCCGACGACTGGAACGGCGCGGTCTATCGCATCTCGTATGGGAAGAAGATGGCGGCGCAGTAAGCCACGAACGTAGGGTGGGCAAAGCGTAGCGTGCCCACCACTTCTCTTTCACAAATTTCGGTGGGCACGGCGCTTTGCTCCTTTGCCCACCCTACAATTTCGGGTCACGGCCAATGCGGAAAACAATAACAAACACTGCGTTGGCCTTCGCCTTTCTCGCATCCGCTGCCGGCGCAGAAACGATCCAGGAGCGCGCTGCACCCTGCTTTGCCTGTCATGGCGAGCACGGCCAGTCCACCACCGAGAACACGCCCTCGCTCGGCGGCCAGAATGCGCCTTACGCGCTGATCCAGCTCTTCATGTTCCGCGAGAAGCTGCGTGTATTTGAGCCCATGAATGAAATGGCGAAGGCGCTCACCGACGACGACCTGCGCACGTTTTCCGATTTCATCGCCACTCTGCCGAAGCCTAAACCGTCAGACGACGCCGCTGATGGCGCGCGCATCGCGCGCGCGCAGGCGGCTGCCACGCAGCATCGCTGCAACTCTTGCCACAAGGCGGATTTCTCCGGTGGTGAAAACGTGCCGCGGATCGCCAACCAGCGCGAGGATTATCTGGCGAAGACGCTCACCGAGTACAAGAACAACAGCCGTCACGGTTATGACGGCACCATGGCCGATGTCATGGGCGCGGTGACGCCAGCGCAGATCGCCGATCTCGCCTATTACATCGCACGGGTGAGGTAGCTCGCAAATGTTGCCGCTCAATTGGTCGACCTCTCCCTATGGGAGAGGTGAGGTGTGCTGGCCTTGGTGTTCTGGGAACGCTACAACCCCTCCGTACACACGGAGCCCCCCATGCAAGACCTCTGGCGCCTGACCGCCGCCGACCTCGCTGCCCTCGTCAAATCAAAGAAAGTATCGGCGAAAGAAGCCGCCACCGATGCGCTGGCGCGGCTCGATGCGGTCAATCCCAAAATCAACGCCGTGGTCGATCACCGGCCCGACGACGTGTTGAAGCAGGCCGCCGAGGTCGACGCCAGGATCGCGAAGGGCGAGGACGCCGGCATCCTCGCCGGCGTGCCGGTCACGGTGAAGGTCAACATCGACCAGCAGGGTTTTGCCACCACCAACGGGCTGAAGCTGCAGCGTGACGCCATCGCGCCCGCCAACTCGCCGGTGGTCGACAATCTGAAGAAGGCCGGCGCCATCATCCTCGGCCGCACCAATTGTCCGGCCTTCTCCTATCGCTGGTTCACCAGCAATCTCATTCACGGCGACACCAAAAATCCGCGCGATCCCTTGATCACGCCGGGCGGCTCCTCCGGCGGCGCGGGCGCGGCGGTCGCGGCCGGCATCGGGCAGATCGCACACGGCACCGATATCGCAGGCTCGATCCGCTATCCCGCCTATGCCTGCGGCGTGCACGGCTTGCGGCCGACGCTCGGTCGCGTCCCTGCGTTCAATCCGGGCCTGCCGGAGCGCGCCATCGGAGCGCAGATCGAGGCCGTGTCCGGTCCGCTCGCGCGCACCATTAGGGATTTGCGGCTCTCGCTCGCCGCCATGTCGGCGCGCGATCCGCGCGATCCCTGGTGGGTGCCGGCGCCGCTGGAAGGGCAGGCGATGCCGAAGCAGGCCGCGCTCTGTCTCAACCCGGACGGACTTGATCCCGTGCCCGAGGTGAAAGCCGCGGTCGCGGACGCCGGCGAGCGGCTGAGACGCGCGGGCTGGACGGTGGAAGAGATTCCGGACACGCCGCCGCTGCGTGAGCCCGCGGACTGGAACAGGAAACTCTGGCTCGGCGACATGTACGAGGCGCAGCTTGCGATGGCGGAGAAGGAGGGCGATCCCGGCGCGCTCGCGTGCCTCAACGGCAACCACGCTCGTGTGACGCCGTTCGATCAGGTCGATTTCTCCAAGGCGCTGACCCGTCGCGCGACGCTTTCGCGCGAATGGATCATGTGGCTTGAGAAATACGCGGTGGTGCTGATCCCGGTGTCCGGCGAACTGCCGTTCCCCGATCAACTCGACCGCAAGGACGATGCGTCTTTTGCGCGGGTCTGGCGCGCGCAGCTGACGCAGATCGCTATTCCCTTCCTGGGCCTGCCTGGGCTAACCGTCTCCACCGGATTGGTCGGCAAGGTTCCGGTCGGCGTGCAGGTCATTGCGGGGCGTTTCCGCGAGGATCTTTGCCTCGCCGCGGGCGAGGCGATCGAGGCGGGCGGCGTGCCGGTCTCGCCGATCGATCCCCTGAGTTAGCGAGAGAAGATGTCCGAGATTTACGACTTCAACGCCAAATCGCTCGCCGGCGAGGACGTGCCGCTGCGGCAATACGCAGGCAAGGTGCTGCTGATCGTCAACACCGCCAGCAAATGCGGCTTCACCCCGCAATATGAAGGTCTCGAGGCGCTGCATCGCGAGCTCGCGCCGCGCGGTTTTGCCGTGCTCGGCTTTCCCTGCAACCAGTTCGGCGCGCAGGAGCCGGGCGACGCCAAAACGATCGGCGAGTTCTGCGAAAGCAAATACAGCGTGACCTTTCCGATGTTCGAGAAGATCGAGGTCAACGGCTTTCACGTCCATCCGCTGTTCGACCATCTGAAGAAAGCCAAGTCGGGCCTGCTCGGCCCGTCGATCAAATGGAATTTCACCAAATTCCTGGTCGACCGTAACGGCAAGGTGGTGGCGCGCCACGCGCCGACCACGACGCCGCAAGCATTGAGGAAAGAAATCGAGGCCCTGCTGTGAACGACGACAACGAAACCACCGAACAACTGCCGGACCGGCTCTGCGTCGACCCGCGCAGCCCGTATTACAACGAGGCGGTCCTCTCCCGCGACGTCGGCATCCGCTTCAAGGGCGTCGAGAAGACCAATGTCGAGGAATATTGCGTCAGCGAGGGCTGGGTGCGCGTCACCGCGGGCAATGCCAAGGACCGCCACGGCAATCCGCTGACGATCAAGGTGCACGGGACCGTCGAGCCGTATTTCAGGGATAAGAAGTAAATGTCCGTCCGCATCGTCGACGTCTGTGAAGTCACCAAGCCGATCTCCTCGCCGATCCGCAACGCCTATATCGACTTCACCAAGATGACGACCAGCCTCGTTGCCGTCGTCACCGACGCCAAACGCGACGGCAAGCGCGTGGTGGGTTACGGCTTCAATTCCAACGGCCGCTACGGGCAGGGCGGGCTGATCCGCGAGCGCTTCGCGCCGCGGCTGATGGAGGCAGATCCGAAATCGCTGCTGAACGAGGTCGGCGACAATCTCGATCCCGACAAGGTGTGGGCGACCATGATGTCGAACGAGAAACCCGGCGGACACGGCGAGCGCTCGGTCGCGGTCGGCACCATCGACATGGCGGTGTGGGACGCGGTGGCGAAGATTGCAGGCAAGCCGCTGTTCCGCCTGCTCGCCGAGCGGCACAAGCGAACCGCCAACCCCAAAGTGTTCGTCTATGCCGCCGGCGGCTATTACTATCCCGGCAAGGACCTCTCGATGCTGCGCGCGGAGATGCGCGGCTATCTCGATCGCGGCTACAACGTGGTGAAGATGAAGATCGGCGGCGCGCCGATCCCGGAAGATCGCGAGCGCATCGAATCCGTGCTGAAGGAGATCGGCAAGGACGCGCAGCTCGCGGTCGACGCCAATGGGCGCTTCGATCTGGAGACCGCGATCGCCTACGCGAAAATGCTGCGCGACTATCCCTTGTTCTGGTACGAGGAGGCCGGCGATCCCCTCGATTACGCGCTGCAGGCCGCGCTCGCCGAATTCTACCCCGCGCCGATGGCGACCGGCGAGAACCTGTTCAGCCATCAGGACGCGCGCAATTTGATCCGCTATAGCGGCATGCGTCCCGATCGCGACTGGCTGCAGTTCGATTGCGCGCTGTCCTACGGGCTCTGCGAATATCAGCGCACGCTCGCGGTGCTGCACACGCATGGCTGGTCGACGAGCCGCTGCGTCCCGCATGGCGGTCATCAGATGTCGCTGAACATCGCGGCCGGCCTCGGCCTCGGCGGCAATGAGAGCTATCCCGACCTGTTCCAGCCCTATGGCGGCTTCCCCGACGGCGTGCGCGTCGAGAACGGTCACATCGTGATGCCCGATCTTCCCGGCATCGGTTTCGAGGGCAAGTCCGATCTCTACAAGGAGATGAAGGCGCTGGCCGCGTGACGCGCATGATCCGGAAAAGCGTGCGCGGTTTCCGTAAGGCATGCGCAAAACAAAAGATAAAAAAAGCCCGCCGGTGAGGGCGGGCGAAAAGTTTAAGGGAGGAAGCGCTATCGATGAAGCGCTGATGAGGTTTTCGCCGATTCGGCCGTGTTAGCGATAGATCGTAAAACTACTGTCATCGATGATGCTAATGCTCGTTAGGATGCATTTCGAAAATAACGGGGCGAGAGTTCCATGAGCTTTTCCGATGTGTTTGCAAAGGTCGTCGCGCTGATCGGCGGTGCCGCGCTCACGGTGCGCAAGATGCAGGGCGTGCCGCAGGTGGAAGCATGGGGTGCTGCGCCCGCAATTCCCGCCGCGAAGTCGCAGGGTGCGATCCCGACCTTGAAGATGCCGAGCGCGCGAGGGTGGAGCAAGGGGCAATTGCCGACCGCGGCGCCCGGGCTCAAGGTCAATGCGTTCGCGACCGGGCTCGATCATCCGCGCTGGATCGAGACGCTGCCCAATGGCGACGTGCTGGTCGCGGAGTTGAATCAAATTCCGGTCAAGCCGCGCAGCGTATTCCACTATGCGATGCAGGCGACGATGCGGCGCGCTCGCGCGCTCGGCACCAGCGCCAACCGCATCACGCTGCTGCGCGACAAGGACGGCGACGGCATCGCCGAACATCGCAGCGCTTTCATGGAAAATTTGAGCCAACCCTTCGGCATGGCGCTGATCGGTAGCACCTTCTATGTCGGCAACACCGACGGCGTGGAGGCGTTTCCTTATTCGCCGGATCGGATCGATGCGGCGGGGAAGAAGCTCGTGAGCTTCAAGCCTCAAGGCCACTGGACGCGCAGCCTGTTGCCGAGCGCCGACGGCAAGAAGCTCTATGCCGGCGTCGGCTCGCTCAGCAACATCGCCGAGATGGGCATGAAGGTGGAGCAGGGCCGCGCCGCGATCTACGAGCTGGATGTGGCTGATGGCACCAGCCGCATCTTTGCCTCCGGCCTGCGCAATGCGGTCGGCATGGCCTGGGAGCCGAAGACCGGCGTGCTCTGGACCGTGGTCAACGAACGCGACGGTCTCGGCGACGAGACGCCGCCGGACTATCTCACCTCGGTGCGCGACGGCGGCTTCTATGGCTGGCCCTATTGCTACTGGGGACAGACGGTCGACGATCGCGTGCCGCAGGATGCCGCGATGGTCGCGAAGGCGATCACGCCGGACTATGCGCTCGGCGGCCATACCGCGTCGCTCGGCCTGTGCTGGATGCCGGCGGGCACGCTTCCCGGTTTTCCCGACGGCATGGCGATCGGCCAGCACGGCTCGTGGAATCGCTCGACACTGTCGGGCTACAAGGTGGTGTTCGTGCCGTTCGAGAACGGCCGCCCGTCCGGCCCGGCGCGCGACATCCTGTCGGGCTTCCTCGCCCCCGACGAGCGCGAATCCTACGGACGCCCCGTCGGCGTCACGCTCGGGCCTGACAAGTCGCTGCTGGTGGCCGACGATGTCGGCGACGTGATCTGGCGCGTGACTGGAGCGTGAGGCTGGCGGAACTTTCCTGCGTCGTTAGGGTTCCCATAGCCGGAACTCAAGTAGGCAGGGAAGAAGTGTGGGCAAAATCAGCGGTTCAGATCGTCAGTCGCTGCTGAAATCCCGGCAAGTGCTCAAGATGGCGCGCTCGGCCCACGCCTATGTTCGCGGAAGCACGGTGAAGTTCTACGAGTGGCTGGAAAAGCAGAAACGCGGCACCCTTCCAGAAGGACCGGCGGTGTGGATTTGCGGCGATTGCCATGCCGGAAATTTGGGGCCGCTAGCCGATGCCGATGGCAATATCCGTGTCCAGATACGCGATCTCGATCAGACCGTGATCGGCAATCCTTCCCATGACTTGATACGTCTTGCCCTGTCCCTTGCAACGGCTTCAAGGGGGTCGAACCTTCCGGGGGTCACCGCGGCGAAGATGATGGAAGCCATGATCGAGGGCTACCAGGACGCGCTACGGTCTCAAGAGGATTTGCGCGACATGCCGAAAACGATCCGCCTCGTCATGCGCGAATCCGCACGCCGGACCTGGAAGCACCTGGCGGAAGAGCGCATCCGCGATACCAAACCGACGATTCCACTCGGCAAGAAGTTCTTCGCAATCTCGAAGCAGGAAGGCAAGAGGATCGAGCGTTTGTTCGAGAACGAGGCGCTCCGCAATCTCGTGACGAAGCTCAAGTCGCGCGAGAGCGATTGCGCGGTCCGGATCGCCGACGCTGCTTTCTGGATGAAAGGGTGCAGCTCGCTTGGCCTGCTGCGCTACGCCGTGCTGGTCAAGGTTGGTTCTGGAAAATCCGCCGAATATGCGTTGATGGACATCAAGGAAGCGGTCGCTGCATCGGCGCCACGGTATCGTAACGCGCGCATGCCACGCGCGAACGGCGAGCGGGTCGTCGAAGGTGCGCGGCATCTTTCGCCCAATCTGGGTGAGCGCATGGTATCCGCTGACCTCGGCGGCCGCTCGGTCTTCATCCGCGAGCTTCTGCCTCAGGACCTGAAATTCGATTTCGATTCCATGGCGCGCGACGAAGCCATCGAGGTCGCCAAGTATCTCGCAACTGTCGTCGGCAAGGCGCACGGACGCCAGATGGACAGTGCGGATCGCGAAAACTGGCTTCGCGCGCTGGCTTCGTCGAGATCCAGATCGCTCGATGCGCCGAGCTGGCTCTGGAGCAGCGTCGTCGCGCTGGTGGCCTCGCACGAGACCGCCTATCTCGAACACTGCCGGCGTTACGCGCTGGCTGGTTAAGGGACTGACCGCCCGCCGGGGCCGCGCTCTACGATCCCGCAAATGCAGATCATTTTCGATCCGCGCCTGATGCCACAAACTTCTGCCACAGCGAGCGCACGTCTTCGTGGTAGCCGGTGTCGATCGCCTCCGAGAAGGTTCGGCCGTCCAGGATCGCCGCCATCATGCGGTCGAAGGCCGGCTTGTCGGACTCGTGAAGATAGTTGACGAACATGCCGGCCTGCCGGTAGGCCAGCACGATCGGATACCAGGAAGGGCTTTGCTTTTCAGGCGCCCTTTCGAACCCGATGTCGATCGTCGTCTGCGGGCTGCTGGCGTCGTCGATGGCGATCTGCTCGCCGCGTTGAATTGCGCCCCACGCCTCGTCTTCCTTCACCAGTTCGGCGCCGCCGCCCTGGGATATCATCACCGCCAGACCTTCCTTGAACCAGGGAGGCAGACGGAAATATTTGCTTCCGCCAATCCATCCCGCAATATGGGCGTGCGACATCTCGTGGGTGAGGATGGCGCGCAGCCGCCAGTGTTGCGGGTGAAATAGTTTCGGCGACAGATTGACTCGCCCGGCGAATGTCACGCCCACCGGAATGTTGGAGCCGAGGCCGTTTGCAGCGGCAAAGGCTTCCGGCGTCACATAAGCGCCGACCGTGACGGGATGGGCAAAGGGGCGGCCATGCACGGCTTCCACCCGTGCGATCGCCTCCGGGAGCAGAGCCGCGACATCACGCGCGAAGTCCTCGGCGCCCGATTCATAATGCACCATGGGATTATCGGTGAGGGCAGGCAGGCGATCGGGCAGATTCATGAAGCCCGTGATGAGGTGCCGCACCGCAGGCATCGACAATGCGGCTCCCGCGCCGATGACAATCAGCGCCAGCGGCACCCCGATCACGGTCCATACGATACGGCGGCGCATGCTGCACAATCCTTCGGAGTTCGGCTCCGTCAACTCGACCTTACCATATCCGATTTTGCCGGGTTTCGGTAAGGCAGGCCAAGGTGTTGCCGCCACGACACGACGGGCAAAACACCTGGGCCTGCCCACGTCGCGGCCCTCGTGTCCAGCGCTACGCGCAAAAATATTTATCTTTCCGAAAGAAAGAAATTATGATTTAAAGAAGCCAGCCCGCCTCGACACGGGGGACGTGATGGCCATTCGTCACCAGACGTGAGGCGGGTTGCGATGGACGTAATTGCGTCGACGACGATTGACGCGATCGCGTACGGTCAAGCCGTGTGGTTCTGGCTCCCCGATGCTGGAGTCAAGCTTGCGGAAAGTCTCCGCGGGCGATGGTGGCTAACAAGCCCGGCACACCAGGAAGAGCACGGAGCAGCCGTAAAACCATTGCGCAGGGAGTGCCGGAGTGATTTCGGCGTACCTGTGTTGGCCTGCGTGCGTCTCTTTTGTTTGCACGCGTGGCAGTGGGTGCGGCGTGCACCCGGCATTCCCTGCGCCCTCGGTCCTTTGAGAGGCGATGTTGACGCAGAACTCGGGCAGATCATGCCGCGGGAATGCGGATGGCTGTTTGAAAACTAGATCAGAAAGTGCCGCGAGTCCGGATCACCTCGCCCCGCCTTGCGGGGAGAGGTCGGCATCGAGCGAAGCGAGAATGCCGGGTGAGGGGCACGGCATGGCCTTGCGACGACTTCGCTGTATCGGATTCGAAGATGTACATCGTCTAACTTAGACTCAGTTTGCGGAGAATCCCCCTCACCCGAAACCTCCGCTGCGCGTCGGTTTCTACCTCTCCCCGCACGCGGGGAGAGGTGAAGCGAATCGCGGGCCTACCCCAACCTTACGCTGTCCAGCAGCCGCCGTTCACCGCGCAGCAGCTTCTTCACCGCGGAGGACGCGACGACCTCGCCGTTGTTGGCGAAGGCCTCGTGGTTCTCCTCGATGTCGTCGAGGCGATAGAGGTAGTTGACCATGATGCCGGCGGACTCGCGCAGGCCCTTGGCCGAGAGATCGCCGAGCCAGTCGATCCGCTCGAGCCGCGCGCCGTTGCCGAGATGGAAGCGCGCGACGGAATCGACCACGCGACCCCTCGGATTGCGCGCTTTGAGGAAATAATATGCGGCGAGCGGTTCCAGCACGCTGCGCAGCTGCGCGGTGACTTCCTCGTGCTCGCACCATTTGGGATCGTCGAGCTGCTTCAACAGCTCGCGGTCTTCGTCCGTAACAGGCACGTCGTCGGCTTCGTTCAGCCACTGCACGAAGTTCGGCACCGGCGACAGCGTCACGAAGGTGTCGAGCTTCGGCAGTTCGCGGCGCAATTCCTCGACCACCTGCTTGATCAGGAAATTGCCAAAGGAGATGCCGCCGAGCCCACGCTGGGTGTTGGAGATGGAGTAGAACACCGCCGTGCGCGCCCGATCGATGGCGACAGGCTTGCGGTCGACCGCGAGCAGCGGCGCGATCGCGTTCGGAATCGCCTCGGTCAGCGCCACCTCGACGAAGATCAGCGGCGCATCGGCCAGCGCCGGATGGAAGAAGGCGTAGCAGCGGCGGTCGGCGGGATCGATGCGGCGGCGCAGATCGTCCCAGTCGCGGATTTCGTGCACGGCCTCATAGCGGATGATCTGCTCGAGAATGTTCGCCGGCGTCGACCAGTCGATCCTGCGCAGCACGAGAAACCCCCTGTTGAACCACGAGCCGAGCAGATGCGCGAGGTCGCGGTCGACCGCGGCGAGATCCTTGCGGCCATCCATGTGAACGAGCAGATCGGCGCGCATCGCGACGAGATCGCTGGTGCCGTGAGGCGCGCGGTTGAGGCGTCGGATCAGTTCCTGCCGGCGCGGCTCGGAGGCGAAATGAACCGCGCTGCCGTTGCCGTCGCCGGGCTGCGCCTGCCAGGCTTCGATCGCCTTGGCGAGCCTCGTCCGGTCGGGCCCGTAATCGCGCGACAGCGCCTCGAAGAAGGCAACGCGGCCCGTGGCGTCGAGCTCGTGGTAGCGGTCGAGCACGTCGCGTGCCATCGCCGTGCCCGTCGCTTCGCCGGCGCCCGACAGCAGCGCTTCGCACAATTCGATCAGGTCGGAGGCGTCCTCCTTGCCGTCGGCAGGTTCGCCACGGCGCAACAGGCTGCGGCCGCGCTCGGAAATCGTCGAAAGCAGGTCGGAGAAGAAGGCGTTGGCCATGGGATCAATCTATTCCGGAACGCGCCCGATCCTGAATTGGATTTAGGGCTAAGTTGCACCCAATCAAGCGGCAGGCCTGGTTTCCACAAATTCCGTCGGCGTCTTGCCGGTCACCTGCCGGAATGCGTGGGAAAACGCGGGGATACTGGCATAACCGAGGTCGGCGGCGATTTGTTTCACCGAGGCATTGGGCTGGGTCGACAACCGCTCGATCGCGGAGGCAATGCGCGCCCGTTGGCACCAGCTCTTGAAGCTCAGTTGGGTCTCCGCCGAAAACAATCGCGACAAGGTCCGCGCCGAGGTGCCGACCTTGGCCGCGAGGTCGTCGATCTCATGCGCGGCCGCCGGCGCGCGCAGCACGATATCGGCGGCGCGGCGGCAGCGCGCCTCCTGCGGCAGCGGGATGAAGGTCGCGGAATCCTCAGCATGGTCGAGCTCGAGCATCACGAGCCGGATCAGGAGCGCCATGCGCTCCCGGCTCTTGCCGTCGTCGAACAAAGCGAGGATCGCCTGGTGCAGCAGCGGGGAGACCCGCACCACGAATTCGCTGGCAAGGCTCGCGCCGTGCCGCTCGCGCTTCAGCCAGGCGACGTCGAAATACAGCGTACGCATCTCGATGTCGGCGAGCACGTCGATGGCATGCGCAAATCGCGCCGGCACCCAGACCGCGCGGTCCGGCGGCACCAGCCAGCGGCCCTTCGGCGTCGTCACCTGCATGGTGCCGCGGGCCGCATAGACCAGCTGCGCCTCGCGATGCAGATGCGGGTCGAGGCGGGTGCCTTTCCTGTAGTGGACCGCGACCAGATGCACGCCGTCGCCGCTGCTGCGGTGACGGCCGGGGATGATGGTCAGTGGCCTCTCGGCGACAGTCATTGGCGGCATCTCGTCAGGATAAAAATCTATAACACAATGGTCAAATCAGGGAATGCTCCATGAACAGCCCCAGCCGGGTGATTGGCTACGTCAACGCCGCTCATTTCATCGATCATTATGCGATGCTGATCTTCGCCGCCGCCGTGATCGTGATGGGACCGGCGCTTGGCATGGCCTATTCGGAGCTGTTGCCCTATGCGACGCCGGGCTTCGTCGCCTTTGGCGCGGGATCGCTGATCACCGGCTGGCTCGGCGACCGCTGGAGCCGGCGCCACATGATGGTGATCTTCTTCATCGGCATCGGCTTTGCGATGATCTCGGTCGGCTTCGTGCAGACGCCAGTGCAGTTAGGGGCCGCGCTGCTGGCGATCGGCATCTTCGCCTCGATCTATCACCCCGTCGGCACTGCGATGATCGTGTCCTATGCCGACAAGCTCGGCCGCGAGATGGGCCTGAACGGGGTCTGGGGCAACCTCGGCGTGGCGTCATCGGCGCTGGTCACCGGCGTGATCGGGCAGTATCTCGGATGGCGCTATGCCTTCATCGTCCCCGGCATTGTCACGATCCTGATTGGTATCGCCTTTGCGCTGACTGTGGTGCATGAGGATCGCAAGGGCACCAAGCAGGCGGCGGCGCAGGCGCGCGTCGCCAAGCAGGACATGTGGCGGGTGATCCTGTCGCTCCTGATCGTGGTGATCGCGATCTCCACCACTTTCAACGCGGTGACGGTGGCGCTGCCAAAGCTGTTCGCGGAACGGCTCGAATTCACCAAGAGCCCCGCGCTGCTCGGCGTGATCGCGGCCTGCGTCTATGTGTTCGGCGCCATGACGCAATACACCATCGGCAAGCTCTTGGATAAGCATTCGCTCAAGACGGTGGCGCTGCCGCTGTCGTTCGTGCTGGCGCCGTTCCTGTATCTCGCCGCGACCTTGTCGAACGTGCCGCTGATTCTGGTCTCGATCGGGATCGTGATGGGTGCGTTCGGCCAGGTCACCGTCAACGACGCCATGGTCGGCAAATACACCAGCGAGGAATGGCGCTCGCGCGCTTATTCCGTGCGCTACTTCGTCGGCTTCACCGCGGCCGGCGCCTCGGTGGGACTGGTTGCGTGGCTCTACGAGCAGGGCGGCTTCGTCACCATGCTGCATGCGTTCGGCGGACTGTGCGTGCTCGCGATCGTGGCGGCGCTGATCCTGCCGCGGGAGATTGCAACGCCGGCAGCGAGTGTATAAAGGAACGCCCTTGAGCGTCATTCAGGACCCGCAGCTGAAAAGCCTGCTCGACGGTCTGCACGCCAGAAGCGACGGCCAGATCGCGGAGCTCGAGCGCTTTCAGGCGAGCCGGGCAACTCATCCGACAACGGAAGACGAGATCAGGGCGTTTCGCAGCGACAAGCTCGTCGCGCTCGATCGTGACAAGGCGGAATTGTGCTACCAACTTTGTCGTGCGATCAACGCGCGCCGGATCGTGGAGATCGGCACCTCGTTCGGTGTCTCGACGCTCTATCTCGCGGCCGCTTTGAGGGACAACATCGGCGCTTCCGGCGGCGGCGGAATGGTCATCGGCACCGAATATGAGCCGGTCAAGGCCAGCGCGGCACGGACGCACTTTGAGCAAGCGGGTCTCAGTGGGCTCATCGACCTGCGCGAAGGCGATCTGCGCGAGACCCTCCGTGGCATCAAGGGCCCTGTCGATTTCCTGCTGGTGGACATCTGGATCCCGATGGCGCGCCCCGCACTCGAGCTGGTCACGCCTCATTTGAGACGGGGTGCCATTGCGATCTGCGACAACACCGCGCGTTATCGCGCCGAGTATGCCGACTATTTTGTGTTTCTCGAGTCGAACGGCTTCCGCTCGACGACGCTGCCGTTCGATGGCGGATTGGAATTATCGATACGTTGCTGACTGCGTGGCCAGATGACGGAGGGGAGCCTGATCCTGTCGGAACCAGGCTCTCAGGATTTGGCCGGCGCGGCCTTGGCGGCGGCGGCCGCGGCCTTCTTCGCCGCGCGCCGGTTCTCGAAACTCTGCACCACCACGAAGAACGCCGGCACGAACAGCACGGCGAGGCAGGTCGAGGCCAGCATGCCCGAGAACACGGTGATGCCGATCGACTTGCGCGCATTGGCGCCGGCGCCGGTGGCGAGCACCAGCGGCAGCACGCCGAGGATGAAGGCGAACGAGGTCATCAGGATCGGGCGGAAGCGGGCGCGTCCCGCCTCGACCGCGGACTCCACGACCGACTTACCCTTGTCGTGCAGTTCGAGTGCGACCTCGACGATCAGGATCGCGTTCTTGGCCGACAGCGCGATCAGAAGGATCAGGCCGATCTGGACATAGAGGTTGTTGTCGATCTTCAGGCCTTCCAGCACCGCCATCGGCCCGAGCAGCGACAGCGGCACGGCGAGGATCACCGAGATCGGCGCGTACCAGCTCTCATATTGTCCGGCGAGCACGAGATAGACCAGCAGCATCGCAAGCCCGAACGCGTAAAAAATTTGATTGCCGACCGCCTTCTCCTGATACGACATCGCGGTCCATTCGTAGCCGGCGCCGTGGGGCAGCGTCTTGTCGGCAATCTGCTGCATCAGGTTCAGCGACTGGCCGGAACTGTAGCCCTGCGCGGGGAGGCCGACGATGGTCGCGGTCGGATAGAGATTATAGAGGCTGATCAGCGACGGCCCGACCGACGGGGTGATGCTGGCGACCGTGCCAATCGGAATCATGTCACCGTTCGAATTACGCACCGTCATGTTCTGGATATCCCGCAATGTCAGGCGAGATCCGGCATCGGCCTGGGCATAGACCTGGAACACGCGGCCGAACTTGTTGAACTGGTTGACGAACGTGGAGCCCATATAGGACGAGAGCGCCGAGAATACCTGGTCGGTGGTGATGTGCAGGGTCTGGGTCTTGACGCGGTCGATCTCGACATCGAATTGCGGCACGGTGGCGCGGAATGGCGATTGCACGCGCTGCAACGCGCTTTGGCTCTGTGCGGCCCGCACCATCTCGCCGGTGATGGCCTGCAGCTTGGCATAGTCGGTGTTGCCGTCGCGCAATTCCACCTGCATGGCAAAGCCCGCGGCGTTGCCGATGCCCTGGATCGGCGGCGGCGGCAGCACCAGGGTGCGCGCCTCCATGATGGTAGCGACCTTGTCGTTCAGCCCGTACACCAACGAACGCAAATCCTCGCCGGGGCCGCGCGCGTCCCAGTCCTTCAGGATGATGTAGGCGACGCCGGCGTTGGCGAGGCTCGCGCTGCTGTCGAGCGCGGAGATGCCGGCGATGGTGATGACCTGCGCGACGCCGGGCGCCTTGCCCACGATCTCGCTGACCTTGTCGAGCACCTTCTGAGTCCGGTCCAGCGTCGCGCCGTCCGGCAGTTGCACCGCGGCGATCAGATAGCCCTGGTCCTCGATCGGAAGGAAGCCGGTCGGCACCTTCGAGATACCATAAAAGGCGATCGCGATCAGGATCAACGCGCCGGCGACCGAAACGCCGGCGTGCCGCGCCAGCGCGCCGATCAGCCGCGTATAACCGCGCTCCACCCGGTCATAGACATTGTTGAAGCCGCGATAGAAGAAATTGCGCTGCTCCGGCGGGATCGGCGGCCGCAGCCAGAGTGCGCATTGCGTCGGCTTCAACGTCGCGGCGTTGACGGCGGAGAGCAGCGCGGTCGCCGCGATCACAAGCGCGAACTGCGCGTAAATGCGCCCGGTCAGTCCCGGCAGGAACGAAGCCGGCAGGAACACCGAGATCAGCACCAGCGTAATGCCGACGATCGGCGCGAACAAGGCATCCATCGCCTTGATCGCGGCGTCATGGCCGGACATGCCCTGCTCGATATTATGTGCCGCGCCCTCGACCACGACGATGGCGTCGTCAACCACGATGCCGATCGCAAGCACGATCGCAAACAGCGTCGACAGGTTGATGGTGAAGCCGAGTGCGGCCATCGCCGCGAATGCGCCGATGATGGTGACCGGCACCGTTGTCGCCGGCACCAGCATCGCGCGCCAGTCCTGCAGGAACACCAGGATGACGATCAGCACCAGAAAGCCGGCTTCGAGCAGGGTTTTGTAGACTTCGTTGATCGAGGCATTGACGAACTTGGTGGTGTCGAACGGCGTGTCGTATTTGATGCCGGGCGGGAAGGCCTTCGCCAGCTCCGCCATCTTCTTTTCGACCGCGTGCTCGACCTCCAGCGCGTTGGCGCCGGGCGACTGGAACACGCCGATGCCGGCCGCGGGCTGCTTGTTGAGCGAGAAGATCTGGCTGTAGGTCTGGGCGCCGAGTTCGACCCAGCCGACGTCGCGCACGCGCGTCACCTCGCCATTGTTGCCGGTCTTGACGATGATGTCCTCGAACTGGCTGGTATCGTCGAGCCGGCCATTGACATTCAGCGTGATCTGGAAGGCTTGTCCCGGCGGCGTCGGCGGCGTGCCGATCTGGCCCGCGGTGACCTGCTGGCTCTGCTGCTGGATCGCCTGGACGATGTCCTGCGGCATCAGTCCGCGCGTCTGCAGCTTGTTCGGGTCGAGCCAGACCCGCATCGAATATTGCCCGGCGCCGAACACCGTGACGTTGCCGACACCTGGCAGCCGCGACAGCTCGTCCCTCAGATTGAGCGTGGCGTAGTTGCTGAGATAGAGGCTGTCGTATTTCGAGTCCGGCGAGGTCAGCGTCACGAACAGCAGGATCGAGGTCGATTTCTTCTGGACCGTGACGCCCTGGTTCTGCACCGCCGGCGGCAATTGCGCGAGCGCGCTGGAGACGCGATTTTGCACCAGCACCTGCGCGAAGTTGAGATCGGTGCCGATCTTGAAGGTCACCGTAAGCGAATAGGTGCCGTCGGCGGCGCTGTAGGACTGCATGTAGATCATGTCCTCGACGCCGTTGACCTGCTGCTCGATCGGCAGCGCCACGGTATCGATCACGGTCTTGGCGCTGGCGCCGGGATAGCGCGTGGTCACCTGCACGGTGGGCGGCACGACGTCGGGATATTGGGCGACGGCGAGTTCGAACAGCGACACGCCGCCGATCAGGATCATCAGGATCGCGATGACGTTGGAGAGAACCGGCCGCTCGATGAAGAATTTGGAGATCATGGGCCGGCCCTACTTGTCGCTCGTCTTGGGCGGCTCGATTGTCTGCAATTGCGGATCGACTTTCTGGCCCGGGATGGCGCGCAAGAGGCCGCCGATCACCACACGATCGTCGGGCTTCAACCCCTCCTCGATCACGCGCAGGGTGCCCTCGATCTGGCCGGGTCGAACCGTGCGCTGCTCGACGATGTTGTCCTTGTTCACGACCAGCACGTAGCGGCCACTCTGGTCACTGCCTTGTGCCGTATCGGGAACGAGCAACGCATTCTGCTCCTGATCGAACGGCACGCGGACGCGCACGAAATAGCCGGGCAGCAGGATACGGTCGGGATTGGGGATCACGCCGCGCACCACCAGCGTGCCGGTCGACGCGTTGATGGTTGGCGAGGCGTAGTCGAGATTACCCTGATGCGGATAGCCATCCTCGGTCTGCAGGCCGACTTGAACCGGAAGGCGCGTCAGGTCGGTGGCGCTCATGCCGCGGCGCCGCGCTTCGGCGCGAACTCGCAACACGTCCTGCTCGTTGACATTGAAATTCACATAGATCGGGTCGAGCGCCACGATCGTCGCAAGCTGGGTTGGCGAGGTGACGCCGACAAGCTCGCCGACCGAGACCATGTGCGCGGTCACGACACCGTCGAACGGCGCGCTCACCTTGGTGTAGCCGTAATTGACTTCGGCGATCCGGGTGCTGGCCTGCGCCTGCTGCAGATTGGCCTGCGCGTTGTCGCGCGTCGAGGTCGAGGTATCGAGCGTCGCCTGCGAGACCGCCTGTTTGGCGACGAGATCCTTCTGCCGGTTGAAATCGGCCTCGGCCTGCTTCACCGAGGCCTGCGCGCCGACTTCCGCGGCCTGCGCCTGCTCGAGCTTCAGCTTGTAGGTCTCGGGTTCGATCGTGAACAGCGTGGCGCCTTGCTTGACGAAGGTGCCGTCCTTGTAGTCGATCGAGGCGAGGAAGCCCTGCACCCGCGCCACCAGATCGACCTGCTTGATCGCCGCGGTATTGCCGGTTGCTTCCAGATAGCGGGTGATCGGGTGTTGCAGCGGATTTGCGACCTCCACCTTGGGCGGCGGCGGGGCTACGTAAGTGTTTTCCTCGCATCCGGCGAGGAGAGGGAGCGCAAGCGCCGCGATGGCAAGCCGGCTGACATGTGTGACGCGCCGGCAATTTTCAGGATCGGGTGCAAGCTTCATCGCGCGGCCCCATGTTCTTTTCCCACAACTTGAATAGCACAATCCGCACATCGTGGAACCCGAAAGCGGCGCGCGGCCCTGTGCTTCATTGCAGCGCAATCCGTAAAGCCAGCCGTGACAATTTTATCGTTTCGCGCGCGATTTGGAACTTTCAACGCGCGACCTGATCGACCAGAATGTGGCATAAAAGGTCAACAAAGAGCCGGGAGGAAGATGCAATGTCCGATCGACGTTTGCCGCGGGCGGCGGCGTTTGTGCTGGGAGCCGTGCTTATCGCGGCACCCGCTCTTGCCGACGGTTTGAAGGATGAAATCGCACCGACCGGAAAGCTCCGCGTCGCGATCGGCGTCAGCGCCGCAGGCGGCGCCTACTGGTCGAACAAGACCGAATCCGGCGGTTATACCGGCGTGCCGGTCGATCTCGGCAAGGAGATGGCCGCGCAACTCGGCGTTCCCGTCGAATATGTGCCCTATACCAACTCCGGCAATATCACCAATGCGGCCTCATCCGGCGCCTGGGACGTCACCTTCCTGCCGCAGGACGCCGAGCGTGAGACCAAGATGTCGTTCGGCCCGATCTATGAGGTCGCGGACGCGACCTACATCGTCAAGGCGGGCTCGCCGATCAAGGATTTTGCCACACTCGATCAGCCCAGCGTGAAGGTTGCTGCCGTGAACGGCACCACGACTATGCGCGGCGCACAGGCACATCTGAAGAATGCCAAGGTCACCGGCTATCAGACGTATGACGAGATTTTCAACCTGTTGAAGAACGGCGAGATCGACGCCTTTGCGCTGTCGCGCGATCAGCTCACCGAGATGGCGAAGCAGATTCCGGGCACCAAGGTGCTGGACGAGACCTTCAAGAAGACGGTGACCGCGATCGCCGTCCCGCTGAACCATCCGCAGTCGCTCGCGTTTGCGAAGAAGTTCATGGCGGATGCCGTCGCCAACGGCACAATGCGCAAGGCCTATGATAACAACGGATTGAAAGGCAAGCCGATCAGGACGGAGTAGCGCTCACGAATTGATGTGCACGAAATCCCGCAACAGCGGATAGATCTCGTTATTCCACTTC
>CAVTVG010000016.1:0-1029157 GCA_963738155.1 uncultured Alphaproteobacteria bacterium | reverse complement strand
TGTCTCGGTTCATGTTCTCGTCATTGCGAGCGAAGCGAAGCAATCCATGTCGCCACAAGCGGATCAATGGATTGCTTCGTCGCTCCAGCGCAAAATTGCTTCGCAATTTTGTCGCGGGCTCCTCGCAATGACGAGTTACGATCCCTTCTCGCCCGACATCAGAGGACCAAACAGCTCCCAGCTCTCGCCCTTGAAGCGCATCATCTGCAATTGCTCCAGCGGCGCGAAGTCCGTCGGACCGGTCTTGATCTTGGTGCCCGGCAGATAGATGCCGATCTCGAAGTTGAGATTGGCGGCCTGCTTCATGACGTTCTCGCGGGTGAGATCGTCGCCGCACTGTTTCAGGACCTGCTCCATGCCCTTGGCAACGCCATAGGCGAACACCGTGGAGGCATCGTCCTGATCGCCCTCGGGATACCATTTGGTCATGAACGAGCGCCATTCGTTCATGGCCGGATCGTTCTTCCAGGTGGGATCCTTGGGGTCCTTCAGATAGGCGGTGGTGAGAATGCCCTGATCGTTCTCATAGCCGGCCGGCTTCATCACGCTGCCGATCGAGCCCGACACGTTGGTCAGGAAATGCACGGGATGCCAGTTCAACTCGCCGATCTTCTTGATCGCTTGCGCAGCGAATTTCGGCGTCGAGATATTGAGGAAGATGTCGGGATTGGCGCCCTTGATCTGCACCACCTGCGAATCCACCGTCGGCGCGGAGGTCTCGTAGGACGACTCGATCAGGATCAGCTTGTTGGCCTGATCGCCGAGGCCGTCGCGCAGTCCGATCACGTAGTCTTTGCCGAAGTCGTCGTTCTGATAGAGGATGCCGATGGTCTTGCCCGGCAGCTCCTTGAGGATATAGGCGGCATAGATGCGCGCCTCGGTCTGGTAGTTCGGCTGCCAGCCCATGGTCCACGGGAAATTCTTCGGATCGTTCCATTTCGCAGCGCCCGTCGAGACGAACAGCTGCGGCACCTTCTTGGCGTTCATGTATTTTTGGATCGCGCTGTTCGACGGCGTGCCGAGCGAATTGAAGATCAAGAGCACCTCGTCGGATTCGACCAGCTTGCGTGCCTGCTCCACTGCCTTCGGCGGCGAATAGGCGTCGTCATAGGAGATGAAGTTGATCTTGCGGCCGTTGATGCCGCCTTCCGCGTTGAGCTTGTTGAAATAGGCGGCTTCGGTCTTGCCGATGGTGGCATAGGCGGACGCCGGCCCCGAATACGGCATGATGTTGCCGATCTTGATCTCGGTGTCGGTCGCGCCCGGATCGTATTTCTTCTGCGCGTGAGCGGTGGTTGCGAGCGCGGTTGCGATGACGGCTGCAAGCGCGATTTTCTTGGCGTCCGTAAAGACACGGTCGTGCATTGTCGTCCTCCCTGGTGCCCGCGGCTCAGTTTGTTGGCTTGTCGAGCCGTCGGACTAACTGCGCGCTCAGTATGCACGATTGCCACGACCTTGCCAGCAACCACGTCGCTGATATTTTCCGCGATGCGGAAGGGGGCCACCCCCGTCGGTATTGCGTCGCGAGCGCAAGGACTGTCAAGCGCGGGCGCCGCAAGGCGTGCATCATGATCGCGCTTCGAGGAGAGCCTTGATCCATGAACGCCGCGCAAAAAGCGCTGTGGTACATCGAAAGCCATCTCGCCAAGCCACTGACGCTTGACGAGATTTCGAACGTCGCCGGCGTCTCGCGCTTTCACATGGTGCGGGCCTTTGCCGCCGCGACCGGCTTCTCGGTGATCCGCTACGTGCGTGTCCGCCGCCTGACCGAGGCGGCGCGTGCGCTGGCCGCCGGTGCGCCCGACATTCTTCAGGTCGCGCTGGATGCGGATTACGGCTCCCACGAGGCATTCACCCGCGCGTTCCGCGACCATTTCGGCGTCACGCCCGAGATGGTTCGCGCCACGACGTGTCTCGCCACGCTCATGCTGCAGGAGCCGATCCTCATGGAGTCCACCGCATTCGATACCATCGCGCCGCCGCGTTTCGAAGCCGGCAAGGCCATGCTGGTCGCCGGTATCGGCGACCGCTTCAACCACGATAACGGCGCCGGGATTCCCGGTCTGTGGCAGCGCTTCCATCAATACGTTCAGAGTTTTCCCGGACGGATCGGGCCGGTCGCCTATGGCGTCTGCACCAACGGCGACGATGCCGGCAATTTCGACTACATCGCCGGCGTCGAGGTCGCCGATTTCTCCGACCTGCCACGCGAGTTCAGTCGCGTGCGCATTCCGGAGCAGCGCTATGCGGTCTTCTCCCACACCGACCACATCTCGACCATCCGGCGCACCATCAGCAGCATCTGGAATCACTGGCTGCCGTCCTCCGGCCACAAGCTGGCGGATGCGCCGAGTTTCGAGCGCTATGACGACAAGTTCGATCCTGTGAGCGGAAACGGCGGGCTCGAAATCTGGGTGCCGATCAAAACATAGCGTTTTCAAGCGAAGTGGGTACCGGTTCGCGTGAAGAAAACGCGTCAAACTGATAAACCAACCGCAACGCAGCCATGGCCCTCGCTTGCTTGGCAAGCGCGGGCGGCTTTGTCATAACGTCAGGCAACCAATTGCCTGTGCGGGGTCGCCCGCCTGTAGCTGATAACAAGCGGGAGGATTGTCATGGCCAATATTCGCGTGCTCGCCACTGGCCTCGAGTTTCCGGAAGGGCCGGTGGTGATGCCGGACGGCTCGGTGGTGCTGGTCGAAATCCGCGGGCAAAGGCTGACGCGGGTTCATCCCGACGGCCGCAAGGAGATCGTCGCGCAAATTCCGGGCGGCCCGAACGGCGCCGCACTCGGCCCCGACGGCAAGATGTATGTCTGCAACAATGGCGGCTTCACCTGGATTCCGACCCGCAACATGATCATGCCGGGCCCGCAACCCGAAGACTATCGCGGCGGTTCGATCCAGCGCGTCGACCTGCAAAGCGGCAAGCTCGAGACCGTGGTCGACAAATGCGGCGATCATGGCTTGCGCGGGCCGAACGATCTGGTGTTCGACAAGCAGGGGGGCTTATGGTTCTCCGATCTCGGCAAGCGCCGCGCCCGCGAGATGGATGTCGCCGGATTTTATTACATCAAGCCCGGCATGAAGGAGGTCGTCGAGGCCGTGCACGGCGTGTTGCCGGCCAATGGCATCGGCCTCTCGCCGGATGAGAAGACCGTCTACGTCGCGGAGACGCCGACCGCCCGGCTGTGGGCCTACGAGGTCTCCGAGCCCGGGACGATCAAGCCGCGCGACGTGATCTATCGCGGCGAGCGGGGAAAACCGATCGCGGGTCTCGGCGGCTACCAGATGTTCGACTCGCTTGCGGTCGAAGCGAGCGGCAATGTCTGCGTCGCCACCCTGATCTCGGGCTGCATCTCCGTGATCGCGCCCGACGGCACGCTGGTCGAGCAGGTGCCGACCGGCGACCGCGTTACGACTAATATCGCTTTCGGCGGGCCGGAGTTGAAGACCGCTTACATCACGCTGTCGGGCAAGGGCGAGCTGATCGCGATGGACTGGCCGCGGCCCGGTCTGCCGCTGAATTTCTTGAACAAGTAATCGTCATTGCGAGCGAAGCGAAGCAATCCATGGCGCAACGCGGGAGAGATGGATTGCTTCGTCGCTTCGCTCCTCGCAATGACGAAAGAAGGAGTTGCTGATGTCCTGGCCTGAACCCATCACCCTTCGCGGGCCGCATGCGCGGCTCGAGCCGCTGTCGCACGATCACCATGCGGGCCTGGTGGAGGCCGTGAAAGACGGCGAGCTCTGGAAGCTCTGGTACACCTTCGTGCCGACACCGGACGCCATGACCAAGGAGATCGACCGCCGGCTCGGCCTGCAGAAGGCCGGTTCGATGACGCCGTTCACGGTCTACGATGCCGACGGCAAGATCGCCGGCATGACCACCTACATGAACGTCGATGCGGCGAACCGCCGCGTCGAAATCGGCTCGACCTGGTATGCCAGGCGCGTGCAGCGCAGTCCCCTCAACACGCAGTGCAAATTGCTGCTGCTGGCGCACGCTTTCGAGGCGCTCAGCTGCATCGCGGTCGAGTTCCGCACCCATTTCTTCAACCAGCAGAGCCGGCGCGCGATCGAACGGCTGGGCGCCAAGCAGGACGGGATTTTGCGCAGCCATCAGGTTGCGCCGAACGGCACGCTGCGCGACACTGTGGTCTTCAGCATCATCGCGGCGGAGTGGCCGACGGTGAAGGCACACTTGACCTATCAACTCAACGAGAAACCGCGGGAGTAACCCGCGCCAACCAACAAGAAGCGACAAGGGCGATGGAAACGTTCGATTATGTGATCGTGGGCGCCGGCTCCGCCGGGAGCGTGCTGGCCAACCGCCTGAGCGAGGACGCGGGCACCACCGTCTGTGTGCTCGAGGCCGGTCCGCGCGACTGGCATCCCTACATTCATCTGCCGGCGGGCTTTATCAAGACGTTCCACATGAAGAGCGTGAACTGGGCCTACCAGCAGGAGCCCGGTCCCTACACCGGCGGCCGCAGCATCTATGCGCCGCGCGGCAAGACGCTCGGCGGCTCGTCCTCGATCAACGGTCACATCTACAACCGCGGCCAGCGCCAGGACTTCGACACCTGGGCGCAGATGGGCAATCGCGGCTGGGGCTACAGCGACGTGCTGCCCTACTTCAAGCGGATGGAGCGGCGGGTCGGCGAAGGCCACGATGATTATCGCGGCCGCGAGGGGCCGCTCACCGTCACCACGATGGAATGGCGCGACCCGCTGTGCGAGGCCTTCATGGCCGGCGCCATGAGTCTCGGCATACCCCGCAATCCCGATTACAACGGTGCGATCCAGGAAGGCGTCTCCTACGCCCAGCGCACCATCCAGAACGGCCTGCGCATGAGCGCGGCCAAGGCGTTCCTGCATCCGGCGCGCAAGCGGTCGAATGTCAACGTGCGCACGCATGCGCATGTCACCAACATCATCTTCGACGGCAAGCGCGCGGTCGGCGTGCGCTATCTCCGTGGCGGCAAGGGCGGCACGCCCGTCGAGGTGCGCGCCAGCAAGGAAGTGATTCTGTCAGGCGGCGCCTACAACTCGCCGCAGGTGCTGCAATTGTCCGGCGTTGGCTCGCCGGATCTGCTGCGCTCGCATGGCATCGAGGTGCGTCATGCGCTGCCCGGCGTCGGCGAAGGCTTGCAGGATCACTATGCGCCGCGCTCGGTGGCGCGGGTGAAGAACATCATGACCATCAACGAGCTTCGCCAGGGTTGGCGTCTCTGGGTCGAGGCGTTGAAATGGGCGACCACGCGGCGTGGCCTGCTGTCGCTGTCGCCGACCATGGTCTACTGCTTCTGGCATTCCGGCGAGACCACCGAAAGCTCGGATCTGCAGATCACCTTCACGCCGGCGAGCTACAAGGAGGGCGTGCAGGGCGCGCTCGAGGATCTGCCGGGGATGACGTGTACGTCATGGCAGCAGCGGCCCGAAAGCCGCGGCTATGTGCGCATCCGTTCCAGCGATCCCTTTGCGCCGCCGATCATCCAGACCAACTATCTCACCGCCGAGCTCGACCGCCGCGTCGTCGTCGCCGGCATGAAGCTGGCGCGCCGGTTGCTCAAGTCCGAGCCGCTCGCGCCATACTATGATTATGAGGATTTCCCGGGGCCCAAGGTGCAGAGCGACGAGGAACTGCTCGCCGCCGCGACGCAACGCGGCACCACCACCTTCCATCCCGGCTGCACCTGCCGCATGGGTCCGGCCGACAGCCCCACATCCGTGGTCGACGACCAGTTGCGCGTGCACGGCTTGCAGGGCCTTCGCGTGATCGACGCCTCGATCATGCCGCGCATGATCTCGGCCAATCTCAACGCCTCGACCTTGATGATCGCCGACAAGGCGAGCGACCTAATTCGCGGCAAGAACGCGCCGGAAGCGGTAAGGTTGGCGAGTTAGGCGTAAAGCTCGTAGGCTGGGTTGAGCGTATGCGAAACGCATCGATGCGTTGCTGCCGAGAGCGATGGCCTTCGCCGCGCTCAAATGATCCTACGAGCTACGTGTTTGAAAATGAAGATTCGCAAAATGACCTCCTCCCATGAAAAATGATGGGAAAGAAAATGCAGCCGAAATGCTGATGGTGCTTTTGGCCCATGTGAGCGACCAAATGATCGTCATTGCGGATGAGATTCGGAAAAAGCCAAACGTCAAAAGTGTCTCGAGGGGATGCGACGTCCGGAAATATCGTGATGCGTTTCGGTTTGACGACAAGCCCTTTTATGATTTTGAGGCTTGGGTAGAGGCGGAATTGGAGGGCGGCTCCGTGCTTGGCTGGCTGGCCGACATCAACTGCACGCCTGTGGGTTGGGAGATGCGGCGTGCGGTCGTCAGAAGTGCTGAAGACGACGCGGCCATGACGTTTCCCGACGTCAGTTCGGCAACGCTTCCCGAATTTTTGGGACGAGCGTCCGATGCCCTGGAGGACCTTGTCGAGGCTGCGCGATCATACGATTTTGACGATCATGTGCCGCAGACCTGACGGCTTTCGCCGTGCTCTACCTACACGTCTCAAGCGGTAAACTCGCTGTCGTCCCGTACAAGCGAGCGAAGCGAGCGCGATATGGGTCCCGGCGTTCGCCGGGACGACGGCGCTGACGGTGAGCCTAAACTTCCCGCCGGCTCAGGAAAGCCAGCCGCTCGAACAGGTGTACGTCCTGCTCGTTCTTCAAGAGCGCGCCATGCAGCGGCGGGATCAGCTTGCGCGGGTCGCGCTCCCTGAGCATTTCCGGCGTGATGTCCTCGTTGAGCAAGAGCTTCAGCCAGTCGAGCAGCTCCGAAGTCGACGGCTTCTTCTTCAGGCCGGGCACCTCGCGGACCTCGAAGAAGATGCGCAGCGCCTCTTCCACCAGCCGCTTCTTGATGTTGGGGAAGTGCACGTCGACGATCCGGTTCATGGTGTCGACGTCGGGGAACTTGATGTAGTGGAAGAAGCAGCGGCGCAGGAAGGCGTCCGGCAATTCCTTCTCGTTATTTGAAGTAATCATGACGATAGGCCGCAGCTTCGCCTTGATGTTCTCGCCGGTCTCGTAGACGAAGAACTCCATGCGATCGAGCTCGAGCAGCAGGTCGTTCGGAAACTCGATGTCGGCCTTGTCGATCTCGTCGATCAAGAGCACCGGGCGTTGCTCCAGGGTGAACGCATCCCACAATTTACCGCGCTTGATGTAGTTCGAGATGTCAGACACCCGCGCGTCGCCGAGCTGGCTATCGCGCAGCCGCGACACCGCGTCGTATTCGTAAAGACCCTGCTGCGCCTTGGTGGTCGACTTGATGTGCCAGGTCAGCAGCGGCGCCTTGATCGCCTTTGCCACTTCCTCGGCCAGCACCGTCTTGCCGGTACCGGGCTCGCCCTTGATCAGGAGCGGGCGCTCCAGCACGATCGAGGCATTGACGGCGACCTTGAGGTCCTCGGTTGCGACGTAGTCCTTGGTACCCTGAAATTTCATCGAGCCTTTGCCTTGGATGTGTTGAGCGCAGGAAGTGTGGTCGCCTTAGCAGGAATTGGCGGCTAAAACAGCCTTCGTTGCGGGAATGGGGGGATGCGCGTCAGGTACGCCGGACCGGGATTGAGATGATGGGGATCATAACCACGCCGTGTACCCTGGTGCCCATCGAAAATGCCCCGCCCGAAATGCCTTCTGGCGGCAATTCTAGATGAAAAAGCATGGCGGTCCAGTGCCGCGGGGCCCTTGACCTTGGCGGGGCGCCGCGCGATCTAGGGACGATGTTTCTGCAATTCTTCACCTCGTTGCGCGACGCGCAGGTCCCCGTGACCCTGCGCGAATATCTGACGCTGATGGAGGCGCTGGACGCCGACCTCGCCGACCAGACGGTGGAGAATTTCTACTATCTGTCGCGCGCCGCGCTGGTGAAGGACGAGCGCAATCTCGACAAGTTCGACCGCGTGTTCGGCACCGTGTTCAAGGGGCTCGAGAACCTGCTCGACGCCATGGACAAGGCCGAGATTCCCGAGGAGTGGCTGAGGAAGCTCGCCGAGAAATATCTCACCGACGAAGAGAAGAAACAGATCGAGGCCATGGGCTGGGACAAGCTCATGGAGACGCTGCGCAAGCGCCTGGAAGAGCAGAAGGGCCGCCACCAGGGGGGCAACAAGTGGATCGGCACCGCGGGCACCTCGCCGTTCGGCGCCCACGGCTACAATCCGGAAGGCGTGCGGATCGGCCAGGAGAAGAACCGCAACAATCGCGCGGTGAAGGTATGGGATCGCCGCGAGTTCAGGGATCTCGACGGCAATGTCGAGCTCGGCATCCGCAACATCAAGATCGCGCTGCGGCGTTTGCGCAAGTTCGCGCGCACCGGCGCCCCCGACGAGCTCGATCTCGACACCACCATCAAGGAAACGGCCAATCACGGCTATCTCGACGTGATCATGCGGCCCGAGCGGCGCAACGCGGTCAAGGTGCTGGTGTTCTTCGACATCGGCGGCTCGATGGATTCCCATATCGAGCAGGTCGAGGAGCTGTTCTCGGCCGCCAAGACCGAATTCAAGCACATGGAATATTTCTACTTCCACAACTGCCTCTATGAGGGCGTGTGGAAGCAGAACAAGCGGCGCTTCACCGACCGCACGCCGACCTGGGACGTGCTGCACAAATATCCGCACGACTACAAGGTGGTGTTCGTCGGCGACGCCTCGATGTCGCCTTACGAGATCATGGTGCCGGGCGGCTCGGTCGAGCACGTGAACGAGGAAGCCGGCTCGGTCTGGCTCGATCGCATCATCCGCACCTATCCGCATTCGGTGTGGCTCAACCCGGTGGCGCAGAAGCACTGGGACTATTCGGAATCGACCACCCTCATCCGCCGCATCTTCGCGAACCGCATGTACCCGATCACCATCGAGGGCCTGCAAGGCGCGATGAAGGAATTGGTGCGCTAAAGCTACCAGCGCGTCGACACCGGCGCGTCAAGAAGAGCAAGGGAGGGCACCATGCCCCAAAAGATTCATCGCGGCATCAAGGCGATGATGGACGAAGCCAACACCGAAATCGAAACGCTCAATGCAGCCGATGCGATCAAGGCGGCGCAGGGCGGCGACGTCGTGATCGTCGACGTCCGTGACCCCAGAGAGATCGAGCGCGACGGCAAAATCCCCGGCGCGTTCGCCTGCACGCGCGGCATGCTGGAGTTCTGGATCGATCCGGCGTCTCCCTATGCCAAGCCGATCTTCCAGGAAGACAAGAAGTTCATCTTCCACTGCGCCGGCGGCTTGCGTTCGGCGCTCGCGGCCAAGACCGCGCAGGACATGGGGCTGAAGCCGGTCGCGCATATCGGCGGCGGCTACGCCGCCTGGCGCGACGCCGGCGGTCCGACCGAGAAATGGGAACCGAAGAAGAAGGGTTAGCGCTCGTCGCACGCGGGCTTGCCGGCTTCGCTGGAGCTTCGCCGGCCGCAATAGTAGGGTGCCCGGCGAAGCCTTGGCGTAGACGGGACCCGCGTGCCCATCATTTCAGAAGAAGATGGATGGCCGGATCAAGTCCGGCCATGACGATTTGAGAAGATGTCGGAGACTGCATTCATGACTTCCACAAACGATCCCCTGGTCTCCACCGAATGGCTGGCCGCGCACATCAACGACGCCGACGTGAAGGTTGTCGACGCCACCTTCAAATTGCCGGGTGTGCTGCCGCTGCCGAAGGACGACTATCTCGCCGCCCACATTCCGTCCGCCGTGTTCTTCGACGTCGATGCCGTGTCGGATCATTCCAATCCGCTGCCGCACATGTTTCCGAGCGCCGAGCAGTTCGGCCGCGACGTCGGCAATCTCGGCATCGGCAATGCCGATACCGTGGTGGTCTACGATTCCGGCGGCTGGGTCGCCGCACCGCGCGCCTGGTGGATGTTGCTGTCCTACGGTCATGAGAAGATCCGCGTGCTGAACGGCGGCCTGAAGAAATGGCGCGCGGAGGGACGGGCCGTGCAGAGCGGCGAGGTCAAGGCGAAGCCCGCGACGTTCAAGGCGACGTTCGATGGCAGGCGCGTGCGCAGCATGAAGGAGATGGTCGCCAATGTTGCCAGCCAGACCGAGCAGGTGATCGACGCGCGCGCGGCAGCGCGCTTCGAGGGAACGGCGCCCGAACCACGGCCGGGCATTCGCGCCGGCCACATCCCCGGCAGCCGCAACGTGCCCTACAACCTGTTGTTTGACGCCGCGACCGGTGCGATGAAGCCGCTCGACGACCTGCGCAAGGCCTTCAGCGGCGCCGGCGTCAAGCTGGATGCGCCAATCGTGACGAGCTGCGGCTCCGGCGTATCGGCGGGCGTGTTGACGCTCGCGCTCTATCGGCTCGGCGTCGAGAAATCCGCGCTCTATGACGGCTCGTGGTCGGAATGGGGACAGGCGGGCGGCCCGCCGATCGCGACGGGACCGGCCTGAGCTCACTCTTGAGAAATTATGGCGTGCGCGCCGGCGCTGGCTGCTGCGTCTGGCCGAACGGATCAGCCGTACGCTGGGCCGCCAGCTGCCGTGCGGCACGCGCGCGCTGTGCCGCAAGGCGGCGTGCCTTGGCCTTCTTTTCCGCGCGGGCTCTTGCCTTCTCGGACGCACGTTCGGCATTCCTTGCCTCGGCTTTGGCCGATGTCGGCTCTTCGACCTTGACCGCCGGGCTGTCGAGCTTCGCGGTCCTGGTTGCCGGTGCAGCAGTCTCGGGCCGGGCGGGCGCGTCGGCCTGCTCGGGCTTCGCGGCTTCAATCGATGCGGCTTCGGGCTTTGCGACGTCGGGTTTGGCCACTTCCGGTGTTGCTGGCGTAGCGTCGCTCTTCCTTGTCGCCACATCGGCGGCATCAGTTGCCGCAACCTTGGCGTCTTGTGTCGTGTCCGGCTTGTTCGGTTGATCGGCTGGAGGCGGGGACTCGCTTGCAACAGCGGCCGGTGGCGGCTCGCTCGACGGCGCCGGTACCGGAGGCGGAGCTTCCGTCTTCGCTGGGTCAGTGGCCGGTGAAGGTGGCGTCGCTACAGGCGCTACGGTCTGCTCAGGCGCGGGCGAAACAACCGCCACCTGATCTGCCGGCGCTGCCGCAGGGACTGGAGCCGGTGAAGTTGCGCTTGCCTCCGGTGTGGTGTTCGAGGGCGTATCCGCAGGCTTGTCGACCGGCGATGGGGCGTCCACCCGCAACAGCGCGAGCGTCGGCATCTCGTTCTGTTGCGCAAATCGCGTCTCGGGCGTGACGCGCCACGACGGATTGGAGGCGAAATCCTCATGCGCCGCGCGCAGCAATGCAGCCGCGCCCAGCCCAAACACGAGGATCGATATCGACAGCAGGATGGCGGCGAGCAGAAAACGTATGCCGGGGAGCATTGCGGGACGATTCCGCCGTCGCAGGCACGCTGCGAGGGCCCTCGAGCCAAATATGAACGCGGTGACGTACTGGGATAGCAGGATGAGCCGCATTCGCCGCCGCGAATCAGGCTTGGAGATGAGGATATCGCAAGCGCTGAGTCCCAACTCCTTAAATTGGTTGTCGCGGGTGGGGCGATCACGCCCTGATGGTCATTTTGCCCGTGGCTGAGGCATCGCTGCAACGGCGCGGCCGAGCGACTTCAGATCGGCGGCACTACCATCACAAAATACTGAAATTAGGCACAAATCGGCCGGATTTGTCTTGAATGCGCCGCGATCTTCGGCCAAGCCCCGTTAACGGTCCGGTGTCGCTTGGGGACTATACAAGACCAATGATGATCAAACACATTCTGACGGTTTTCACTGCCGCGATGGCTGGCGCTGCAGCGGTCTCGTACGCGCAGGCCCAACAGTCCTATCCGGTTCAGCAAGGCCAGGTTTATTCGCAAGCTCCGGCCCCCTATCCCTATCCGCCGAACGGCGCTCCGCCGGATTATCGCCGCGGCGCGCCCAATTTCGACGCGCTGGAAGACGACGAGGCCAACGCGACCGCGCTGCCGCCGCCTGGTCCGGCGCGCGCCCCTGGTCCGATCCTTTCACCCGACGATCCCCGTTACGCCAACGCAGTTCCAGGCGGCCCTGTACCGAACGGCCCGGTGATGTCGCCCGACGATCCGCGCTATGGCCGCCTGCCTGGACCGCCGCCCGTGATCTATGCCGATCGCCCGCCGGGCGCACCGCCGGCTTATCCCGTCGATCGCGGCTACGATCCGAACGCACCGCGTCCGCCGGAAGGTGTCGGCGCCGCTTCGCCTCAGGGCGTGCCGCTTGGCGTCACCGGTTCGGTGCAGGTCGCGCCGCAGGGTGGCCCCGACGGCCGGCCGATGACCATCGCCTCGCTGCCGCCGGAAGAGCAGCCGGACGCTGCGCCCGCGCAGTTGCCGCCGAACCTGCGCCGCCAGGAAGTTCCGTTCGTCACCAAGGAACCCGCCGGCACCATCGTCGTCGATACGCCGAACACCTTCCTCTATTACGTGCTCGGCAATGGTCGCGCGATCCGCTACGGCGTGCGCGTCGGCCGCGAAGGTTTCACTTGGACCGGCGTGCAGAAGATCACCAAGAAGACAGAGTGGCCGGACTGGTTTCCGCCGACCGAGATGATCGAGCGCCAGCCCTATCTGCCGCGCTTCATGGCCGGCGGCCCCGGCAACCCGCTCGGCGCCCGCGCGATGTATCTCGGCTCGACCGTCTACCGCATCCACGGCACCAACCAGCCCTCGACCATCGGCAAGTTCGTCTCGTCCGGCTGCATCGGCATGCTGAACGATGACGTCTCCGACCTGTTCGAGCGTACCAAGGTCGGCACCCGTGTGGTCGTGATGCCGGGTGGTCCGCCGCCGGGAACCGCGACCGCTTCCGCCGCACCGGCTCAGCCGATGCCGGGCCAGGTTGTTGGCCAAGCCGCGCCGCAGCAGCAGATGTCGGCTGCGCCGCCCACGCCGCCGACGGTGGTGCCGCCGCTGCCCGCGCCGGTTACGGTGCGCTAGGCTCGCCCAGCTTTTCGAATTTCAAATCGCCCTTCTCGCAAGAGAGGGGCGGTTTCCTTTTACGCCAGCCTTCGCACGGGTTCACCCTTGAACCAGGCGTCGATGCCTTCGACCATCTGGACGTAGTGGCCGCGGAAAACCTCCTCGGTCGCATAGCCGAGGTGTGGCGTGATCACCATGTTGTCGAGTTTGCGGAAGGGATGATCGACCGGCAGCGGCTCGACCGAGAACACGTCGATGCCCGCGCCCGCGATCTTCTTCTGCTGCAGCACTTCCAAGAGCGCCGTTTCGTCGATGATCGGTCCGCGTGCGGTGTTGACGATGTAAGCTGTCGGCTTCATGCGCAGCAGATCCTCGCGGCCGACCAGGCCGCGTGAGCGCGGACCCAGCACCACATGGATGGTGATGACGTCGGCGGTCGCAAACAACTCTTCCTTCGAGGCGTAGGTCACGCCCGCTTCCCTGCACTTCTCCGGCGTCAGGTTCGGGCTCCAGGCGATCACGTTCATGCCAAAGGCCTGCGCCAGCCTTGAAACCTTGGTGCCGAGCTTGCCGAGGCCGATGACGCCGAGCGTGCGGCCTTCGATCTCGATGCCGAGATGTGCCTGCCACGGCGCACCCGCATGCATCCGCGCGCTCTCGCGGCCGATATTGCGCGTCAGCTCCAGGATCAGGCCCATCGCCAGCGGCGCCGTTGGATCGCGCGCGAAATTGGTGCCGCACAGCACGACGTTATGCGCTTTCGCCGCCTCGAAATCGATCGCGGCATTGCGCATCCCCGAGGTGATCATCAGTTTCAAGTTCGGAAGTGCAGCGAACATCGATTTCGGAAAGCCGGTGCGCTCGCGCATCGCCAGGATGATCGGAAAATCCTTCAGCGCGGCGGCGGCCTCCGCCTCGGACTGGAAGGGCTTTTCGAACACGGTGAGATCGACCCGGTCCGTCACCTTCGACCAGTCGGCGGAGGTCAGCGAAAGCTTGAAATAGTCGTCGAGGATTGCACAGCGCAGCCGCGTCATTGGAGGCGTCCATTCATGGCGAGGATGACGGCAGCGAAAGTGCCGTCGGGAAGATCGCCATGGTTGCGCGCAAAAAGGCGGCGTGCAAGCGGATTGCGGCTTCAAGAACGCGTGGAGGGAGCCTCAGATATCCGACTTCAAGCGGAAGGCGGCCTGGTCGCCGTACTTGGCGCGCCACGCAGGTCCCGGACCGCGCATGTAGTGCAACTCGGGCCGATAGGGGTGGAAGGCGGTCGCGAAGAAATTCCGCCAGAACGCCTTGAAACCGGGCAAGCCGGACTGTCCGGCGCGGCCGGCGGCCGGGGAGGACAGGGAGGTTGAAACCATCGTCGCCATGACGCGAGCTCTCTGTTTTCGATCGCGGCCTTCGCCGCGTTTGGACGCACTTTGGTGCGCCGAAAACGAGTTTTGGCTTCATTTATTAAAAGATGGTTTCAATTGTCGTGATCTGCCGCACACATGGTGAGGGACCCGTATTCATCCGTGGTGAACGGATGGAAAACGGTTGCGACCCGGTGCCCCCGGCTTCGAAGTTCGCGCCCTGTTGCGGCGGTCACTTATGCGAACTTCGACGCCGAAGGGACACCGGAAATCCATGATTCCGGTGTGGTTTTGGTTCGGAAGTTCTCTTGATGGACTCGCGGCGGCTCTGAAGAGAACTTCCGAACCACCACACCGGTTGCCCTTTCCGGCCCGCGCCGCTACATGAGCGCCAGCAAATTTTCCGCAAATCCAAGGGTTTTCAGGCAACGCAATGGCACGTCAGTTCGTCTATTTCATGCAGGGTCTAACCAAGAGCTATCCGACCCGGAAGGTGCTCGATAACATCCACCTGTCGTTTTACCCCGACGCCAAGATCGGCGTGCTCGGCGTCAACGGTTCGGGCAAATCGACCCTGCTTCGGATCATGGCTGGTCTCGACAAGGAATATAACGGCGAGGCCTGGGTCGCCGAAGGCGCCCGCGTCGGCTATCTCGAGCAGGAACCCCAGCTCGATGCCAAGCTCAACGTGCGCGACAACGTCATGCTGGGCGTCGCCAAGCAGAAGGCGGTCCTCGACCGCTACAACGAGCTCGCCGCCAATTATTCCGATGAGACCGTAGACGAGATGACCAAGCTGCAGGACGAGATCGAGGCGCAGGGCCTCTGGGATCTCGACAGCAAGGTCGACCAGGCCATGGACGCGCTGCGTTGTCCGCCCGACGATGCCGATGTGACCAAGCTCTCGGGTGGCGAGCGCCGCCGCGTCGCGCTGTGCAAATTGCTGCTCGACCAACCGGAGCTCTTGCTGCTGGACGAGCCGACCAACCATCTCGACGCCGAGTCGGTGTCATGGCTGGAAGGCCACCTGCGCAACTATCCCGGCGCGATCCTCATCGTCACCCACGACCGCTACTTCCTCGACAATGTCACGGGCTGGATCCTCGAACTCGACCGCGGCAAGGGTATTCCCTACGAGGGCAATTACTCCGCTTGGCTGGTGCAGAAGCAGAAGCGGCTGGAGCAGGAAGGCCGCGAGGAGGCCGCGCACCAGCGCACCCTGGCGCGCGAGCAGGAATGGATCGCGTCCTCGCCGCGGGCGCGCCAGGCCAAGTCGAAGGCGCGTTACCAGCGTTACGAGGATCTGCTGAAGCAGGCCAACGACAAGCAGACCACGACCGCGCAGATCACCATTCCCGTCGCCGAGCGGCTGGGCGCCAATGTGGTGGACTTCGAGGGCCTCAACAAAGGCTATGGCGATCGTCTCTTGATCGACGATCTCACCTTCAATCTGCCGCCCGGCGGCATTGTCGGCGTGATCGGGCCGAACGGCGCCGGCAAGACCACCCTGTTCCGCATGATCACCGGGCAGGAGAAGCCCGACAAGGGCAGCATCACCGTCGGCGAGACCGTGCATCTCGGCTATGTCGACCAGTCGCGCGACGATCTCGACGGCAAGAAGTCGGTATGGGAGGAAATCTCGGGCGGCAACGAGCAGATCCTGCTCGGCAAGCGGGAAGTGAACTCGCGCGGCTATTGCTCTTCCTTCAACTTCAAGGGCGCCGACCAGCAGAAGAAGGTCGGCGCCCTCTCGGGCGGCGAGCGCAATCGCGTGCATCTTGCGAAGATGCTCAAATCCGGCGCCAACGTCCTGCTGCTCGACGAGCCGACCAACGATCTCGACGTCGACACCTTGCGTGCGCTGGAGGAGGCATTGGAGGATTTCGCCGGCTGTGCCGTCATCATCAGCCATGACCGCTGGTTCCTCGACCGCATCGCCACCCATATCCTCGCCTTCGAGGGCGACAGCCATGTCGAATGGTTCGAGGGCAACTTCCAGGACTACGAGAAGGACAAGATGCGCCGGCTCGGCCAGGACTCGATCATCCCCCACCGGGTGAAGTACAAGAAGCTGACGAGGTAGGGCGTAATCGGAAAATGGCGGACTGGAGCGCGGAGCAATATCTCAAATTCGAGGACGAGCGCACGCGCCCGCCGCGCGATCTGCTGGCGCAGGTTCCACTGACCGATGCCCGCAAGATCATCGACATCGGCTGCGGTCCGGGCAATTCGACCGAGCTGCTGGTCAAGCGTTGGCCGAACGCGACCGTGATCGGCATCGATACCTCGGCCGACATGTTGCGCCAGGCGCGCGAGCGCCTGCCGAACCAGACTTTCATCGAGGCCAACGTCGCGCACTGGGTGCCGCCCGACGGCACCGATCTGTTGTTCGCCAACGCAATCTTCCAATGGGTGCCCGGGCATCTGAAGCAGTTGCAGCGGCTGCTTGGCAGATTGCCCGAGGGCGGCGTGCTGGCGGCGCAGATTCCGGACAGCCTCGAGGAGCCCGCGCATCTCTTGATGCGTGAGGTGGCGCGCGAGGGCCCGTGGAGCAAGCAGCTCTACGAGAAGGCGCGCCTGCGCGACGAGGTTCCGGAGCCGGGCGGCTACTATGATGCGTTGAGCCCGCTGTGCCGGCGACTGGACATTTGGCATACGATCTACAATCACCCGCTGGCCGATGCCACGGGGATCGTGGAGTGGGTCAAGGGTACCGGCTTGCGGCCGTTCATGGAGCTCTTGGAGACGGCCGAGCGCAAACAATATCTCGCCGAATACACCGCGCGCGTTGCCGCCGCCTATCCGCCTCAGGCCGACGGCAAGGTGCTGTTCCGCTTTCCGCGGATCTTCATCGTGGCGGTGAAGTGAGGCCGCGCGTGAAACGATTGAATAGCGTCGCCTTTGCTTTGGCGATGATGCTGTTTGCATCGATATTTTCCGCTGCCCATGCCGCGGACGCTGCCTTCACCCAGTTCATCGCTTCGCTGTGGCCGGAAGCGCAGGCCGCTGGCGTCTCGCGTGTCACTTTCGACCGCGAGACCGCGGGCCTCGACCCCGACTACAAGCTGCCCGACCTGATCCTGCCCGGCCGCCCGGCCACCGGTAACCCGGCGCAGGCCGAGTTCGTCCAGGTGCCGGCTGACTACATCAAGGAGCCATCGATCGCGCGGCTCGCGGGCGAGGGACAGAAGCTTCTCGCGCAATATCGGCCCGCGCTCGACAAGATCGAATCCCGTTTCGGCGTGCCCGCCACCATCGTGCTTGCGATCTGGGGCCGCGAGAGCGATTACGGTCGCTCCCCGGAGCCCTTTGACGCCGTGCGCGTGCTGGCCACGCAAGCCTATGTCGGCCGCCGCAAGGACAGCTATCGCAACGAATTCATCATGGCGCTGAAGATGCTCGGCGACGGCGCGGTGTCGCGCAAGGACTTCCGCGCGTCCTGGGGCGGCGCGGTCGGGCTCACGCAATTCCTTCCGTCGGAGTACTACAAGCACGGCGTCGATCTCGACGGCGACGGCAAGGTCGATCTCTTCCACTCGGTGCCGGATGCGCTGGCGTCCGCCGCCTCGCAACTTCTCGACAAGGGTTGGCAGCGCGGGTTGCGCTGGGCCTATGAGGTGAAGGCGCCCGCCGATGTCGATTGCACCATGGGCGTGCCCGAGGTGACGCGGCCGATCAGCGAATGGCTGCGCGCCGGCTACGTGCCGGTGCGCGGCGAGAAGCTTTCGGCGGCCGAGCAGGCCGAACCTGCGTCGCTGTTGCAGCCCGAAGGCATCTACGGGCCGGCGTTTTTGACGACGAAGAATTACTTCGTCATCAAGGAATACAATTTCTCTGATCTTTACGTGCTGTATGTCGGCCATCTCAGCGACCGCATGACGTCGCCGCTGCCGTTCGCCACGCCATGGTCCGCGTCAAAACAGCTGCGCACCGCCGATGTCGAGGCGATGCAGCGCGGTCTGACGAAGATCGGACTCTACAAGGACAAGGTTGACGGCAAGGCCGGCATGCTGACCCGCTCGGCGCTCGGCGCTTATCAGAAGAAAGCCGGCTTGAAGGTGGATTGCTGGCCCAGCGATGTGGTGCTGCGCTCGATTAATTCAGCAAAATAAAAAGCCCGGCCGAAGCCGGGCTTTCTCACACGCGATACGCCGATTTTTTAGTTACAGACCTGCACCGGGCGAACGTTCCAGGCATAGCCGTCCCAATAGCGCTGCTGCTGCCAGTAGCAGCCCGCAGGCACCGGACCTCCGACATAGCCCGGAGGCGGGCCGTAATAATAGGGATAGGGGCGGCTCGCGGCGATGGCGCCGCCGACAATCGCTCCGCCAATCAGGCCGGCGGCAACGCCGGCACCCCAGCCGCGCTGCGCCTGCGCGGGCGTCACTGTGAGCGAGCCCGCGATCGTTGCGACCGCAAGCAGCGCCGTCATCGTTGTCTTCATTTCACTCTCCTATCGGGTGGCGCGCTTTCGACTGCGCCGGGTTGTTCTCGAACTCGAAACGGAATCGGCCGTGCTCATTAAGAAAGCGCTAAACAGTCAACCCGCGGTAAACGCGCGCGGCATCACGTCCTGAAAATGCAGGACGTGATGCCGGATTTAATGAAGCTGAACCGCTCTGGATTACCCGCAGACGCGGACGTTGCGTACCTGCCAGCCATAGCCGTCCCAGAAGCGCTGGCGCTGCCAGTAGCAGGGGCCATAGGGGCCGCCGGCATAGCCGGGACCGTAATAGCCGTAGCCCGGACCGTAATAGCCGTAGGGGCCGTAGGAGTTGGCGATCGCGCCGCCGACAATGGCGCCGCCGAGTAATCCAAGGCCGATACCCGGGCCCCAGCCCCCGCGCCACCAGGCGTGGGCCGGTGTCGCCGTCGAAACGGCCAGAGTGGCGACCGCAACAAGCGCCATCAACATCTTCTTCATGGCAGTCCCTTTCTCACGATCCCAAGAGGGGAACTTAAGCAGCGATAAATCCACATTGCCCTTGAATGTTCCATGAACGGGCCAGCCACATTTGGCGACCAATTATGGCGAAATCGGTCGTTTGTGCTTCGCACAATCGATTGATGCTCGGTTCGGCGGGGAGGCCCTTTTGATGGACACGATCTATTTTCTGCTCGCGGTCGGCGCGACCTCGGTCGCCATTTTCGCCCTGATGATGCGTGCGGACAGGATCAATCGACCCGGCGGTTCGTCCGATGGCGGTTCGTCTGACCCCTCAAGCGACGATAGCTCGGTCGCAAGCTGGTTCGGGCCCCTATGGCGGCGGCAGGAGCGACTGGTGACAGCGTAGACTCCACGAAGCGGACTGAGGGGCAGAAGCGGAGATCAAGCCAGATTTTGCAGGGCTTTCTTGACTAGCCGCAATGGCGAGGCGACCGATCTTTTGCAGAATGCCCGGGAATATCCGGGGCTAATTTGGAATCACTTCAAAATGCGGCTTTTCCCGTTGCATCACCCTGCGCGCCTGAATATCGATTGGAGCGCATCATGGAAGGTTTCCTGCCCTAATGATTGTCTGCTCCTGCCACGTCCTCAGCGATCACGACGTCCGCGACGCCGTGACCTCCTCGGACATCCTTCCGCGCAATGCCAAGCAGCTCTATGGCTGCCTCGGTTGCAGCGCCGAATGCGGCCGTTGCGCCCGCACCATCAAGGGCATCATCGACGAGGCGCTCGGCTCCTGCGCCCATGCCTGCCAAGCTGGCTGCCCCCACAGCCAGCTTGAAGCAGACACCGACTTCGCCCTCGCGGCCTCCTGAAACTCCTCTGAATTGATCGGTTGATGCCGCCTGTGGTTTCCCGCCCGGAGGGGTTGCTTGCCCCTGTCATCATCCTTAGAAACATTCTAAATTGGTTGAATGGGGCCGGTTCGGCCAAACCTCCTGGAGTGCACCCATGCAGGGCGACGCAAAAGTCATCGACTATCTCAACAAGGGCCTGCGCAGCGAACTGACCGCGATCAACCAGTACTGGCTGCACTACCGGGTGCTGAACAATTGGGGCCTGCTGGAGATGGCCAAGGTCTGGCGCAAGGAATCCATCGAGGAGATGGAGCACGCCGACAAATTCACCGACCGCATCCTGTTCCTCGACGGCTTTCCGAACATGCAGGTGCTCGATCCCTTGCGCATCGGCCAGAACGTCAAGGAGATCATCGAGTGTGATCTGGCCTCCGAGATCGCTGCCCGCACGCTTTACCAGGAGGCGGCAACCTACTGTCACGGTGTCAAGGACTATGTCTCACGGGATCTGTTCGAGAAGCTGATGAAGGACGAGGAGGAGCATATCGACTTCCTCGAGACTCAGCTCGATCTGATCAAGCGCATCGGACTCGAGCTGTACACGCAAAAGCACGTCGGCGGCCTGGAGAAGGAGGATTGAGCCTCTTCACTCCCCCTCGTGCGGGAGGACGACCTGCTCGGCTCGCGGACTACCGCCGAAAGACGATCTTGCCGCCGACGACGGTCAGATCGGCCTTGATATCCTTGATCTGATCCTCCGGGACGGTCATGAGATCGGCGGACAAGACTGCAAGGTCGGCGAGCTTGCCGGGTTCGATCGAGCCTTTCTTGCCCTCCTCGAACATGTAATGGGACGCCGCGCTGGTGTAGAGACGCAACGCCTGCTCGCGAGAGATGGCTTCGTTCGCACCGTAGACGTGGCTGCTCGGATCCTTTCTCGTAACCATGATGTACATGTTGATGAAGGGATTGATCGGGTTCACCGGAAAATCGGTACCTGCGCCCAGGCTGTCGATGCCGAGTTTTTCGATAAGGGTTTTCGTCGGAACCGCGCGATCCGCGACAGCCTTGCCGAGGAAGCGCTCCACTGTTGCGGCCTTGTCCCACATGAAGACGTTCTGGAAATCCACGCGTACGCCAAGCTGCTTCGCGCGATCCATCTGTTCCGGGAGGATGAGGCTGCCGTGGATCAGGATGAAACGACGGTCCTTGATCGATTTCTCCCTGTCGGCAGCCTCGAACGCGTCGAGCACCTGGTCGATACCGCGGTCGCCGACAACGTGAACGCCGACTCTCCAGCCATTGCGATTGCAGATCGATACCAGTTCCCTGAGCCGCTCGGGGGACTGCTGCGCAATGCCGTGGTAATCGTCCTTCGAATCCGGGTAAGCGTCTCGCATGAGCGCGGTCCTCAGCGTCATGCCGCCGTCGTAGAAGATCTTGATGCCGGCAAGCTTCAGCCAGTCGTCGCCGAAGCCCGACGACGTGCCGTTGCCGCGCATGATCGCTTCCCACGCTGAATTTTCCGCGGGCGGCTCCGGCCTGAACATGACGCCGACGCGAAGCGTTGCCTCGCCCGACAGGGCAAGCCGCTGAAGCGCGGCGATGTCGCGCGCCGCCGTTGCTCCTTCGACTGCGCTGGTGATGCCGTAGCTGTTGAGCACGCCCTCGGCGATCTTGAACTGGCGAAATTCGTCTTCCGCGGTCCAGTCCGGCACGGCCTTCTCGACCTGGTCGATGGCGGTCTCGACGAGGACGCCGGTCAGTTCGCCCGATGCGTCACGCTCGAAACTTCCTCCGCCCGGATTGGGAGTGTCCCTGTCCACTCCGGCTTTCGCGAGCGCCAGCGTGTTCGCCATGGAGAAATGCCCGACCGTGCGCAGATAGACGGGATTGTTCGGGGCGACGCTGTCGATTTCCTGGCGGGTGAGATATCGCTTTTCCGCCAGCTGGGACGGCGGATGCCAGGCACTTCCGATGATCCAGTCGCCGGGGTTCCGGTTGGTGACGAACTGTTTGATGGCCTCCAATGCTTCGGCGATGGTCTTGGCCCGGCTCATGTTGACGACGTAGTCGCCGAGCCCCGCCGCCTTGAAATGCGCATGGGTGTCGATCAATCCGGGAACGACGGTCTTGCCGGTGAGGTCGATGGTCCGCGTACCGCTCCCGGCCATCGATCGGATCGTTGTGCTGTCGCCGACCGCCAAAAACTTCCCATCGCGGATAGCGACGGCTTCGGCTGTTCTCGACTGTCCGTCCATCGTCAGGATCTTGCCGTTCACCAGCACGAGCGACGGGGCATTAACCTCCGTTTGCTGGGCGTGGGCCGACGGGCAACCGGCAAGAAATGCAAGAATGATCATGCATGAAGACCGCCGCATCCGGATGCTCCTGTTCAATAGCTACGGCGGACCAAGTCGCCCGCTTGGCCGGGACGACAGTCTTGTTCGGTCTCTTACAGCTGCGTCTTGTAGCGGGCTTCGACCGCGGCCTGCGGCTCGGGCTCGCCGAGCGAGGTCTGATCGTGAATCACCTCGGCGATGCTCGGAAAACTCTTGCGCTCGACCTGCGCCGCCGACCACAGCCGTGAACGCATCAGCGCCTTGCCGCAGTGGAAATAGGCCTCGCTCACCTCGATCTTCAAGACTGCGCGCGGCAGCTTGCCGAATTCCTCCATGCCGGCAAGCAGCGCCGTATCGGCGGAGACCGTCCCTCTGCCGCCGACGCGCAAGGTTTCGTCGATCCCGGGGACGAAGAAGATCAGCTGCACGAAGCCGCTGCCTTCAACGATGTTCCTGAAACTGTCGATCCGGTTGTTGCCGGAGCGGTCCGGCATCAGCAGCTTGTTCGGCCCTTCGACATGCACAAAGCCGGGATTGCCGCCGCGCGGCGAGGCGTCGACGGCGCCGTCGGAGCCCGAGGTTGCCAGCACGCAGAACGGCGACATCTCGATGAATTTCTTCGCATGGGGGTCGATCGACGGCCGCGCCTTCGCGATCACGCGCGGCGTGGGTTGCGGATAAATGGTGGCGAGGTCGCTGGCGGCAATGTCGGTCACGGCGATTCTCCAACAATTGGTTCGTTCGAAAATATCATCAGAACCTGCCCGCGGCCACCCTCATCGCGGCCGCCGCCACGGCCAATCGATCACCCGCGCGCTGTAAAGCGCCCACCAGACGACGACGGGCTGAAACGCCAGCCGGGGACCGTGATACCACCAGCTGTTGGCAATGTAGGGCAACTCGATGCTATCGATGGCGTGCTTGAAATTCGCGGGCCAGACGCAGATCGCGTAAGTCGCGAGCGCCACGCCCGCCCACCAGCGCAGCGGCCGCGTGACCAGCGCGAGCGCGCCGGCCAGCTCACAGAGGCCGGTGACGAAGATCACCTGAGCAGCAAAGGGCACCCAGGATGGCGTGATGGCCAGCAGCTTGTCGGGTACGGCGAGGTGCGCGACGCCGGCAGCCGCGAAAAACGCGGCTAGCACCCAGCGCATGACAGCGCGTATGGTGGCATCGTTCATGGCAAACGCGCTTTGCAGCGTCGTCGCACCGGATATCGTGCCGCCTACATCGTCTTCTGTGGCGCGATTGCGAGAAGCTCTTTCACCTGCTCGGCATAGAACTTGGCATTGCCGGTGGTCAGATGCCCGCGCGTCTCGGTGCTGGCCGGGATCAGATAGATCTTGCCGTTCTTGATCCGCTTGACCGCGGCTGCGGTGACGCCGGTCTCAGGCGGATTGCGCTCGTCATCGGCGGCGTTGATCGCGAGCACCGTCGCCTCGATCTTCTCCATGCCGGCGGACGGATCGTAATCGTGCGAGGCGTCCCACTGATAGATGTAATCGTTGGCGTCGGCCGTGACCGGCAGCGCGAGCTGGTCGTCGACCATCTTGTCGGCCTCGGCCGCCGTCGGCGCCAGGGTCTGGTAGCCGAGCGTGCCGCCGGCGCTGGCAAAGCGATAGGCGGCAATCGCGTATTTCATCATCCGCGGCTGGCTGGTGTAATTGCCGTTTTTGTAATCGGGATCGTTGCGGATGGTCTCGATCATGGTCCGCCGCAGCATCCAGTTTCGCGCGGCCATCGCGGTCGGCTGCGAGGCCATCGGCACCAGCGCGTCCATCATCTGCGGATAGCGCTCGCCCCAGATCCAGCTGTGCATGCCGCCCATCGAGTTGCCGATCACGAGCCGCAGATGCTTGATGCCGAGCCCTTCGCTGACGAGACGGTATTGCGCGTCGACCATGTCGTTGTAGTCGTATTTCGGAAACGCGGTCTTCAGCCCATCGGAGGGCTTCAACGATTTGCCGTGGCCGATGCCGTCGGGAATGATGATGTAGTATTTGCCGGCATCGAGCGGCTGGCCGGGCCCGAACATCTCGCCGGCAAAGGTGGGCGTCAGCATGGAAGCGGCCGAGCCGCCGGAGCCGTGCAGCACCAGGACCGGCTGGCCGGTCGGCGCGCCCACGGTGGTGTAGTGGAGCTTCAGCTCCGGCATGGTCTCGCCGGTGTGAAACTTGAAGTTCTTCGCGACCCAGTCGCCTTCCCTTGGCGCGGGATAGTCCGCCGCCATCGCCGTGACCGAGACCAGTGCAAAAGCGGCCGACAGCGCCGCGCAGGACCATTTCATCGTCGTCTCCCTGTGGACGCGGCCGCTTGCCGGGCCGCTTGGCGCCTTCTCTAGCACGCTGCACGGCCGGTCCGATGGGTCAACCCAGCGAAATGGCGAATCCGATGGAAGTGCAGGCCTCGGCGAACACCGGGGCGCGGGGTTTATTTCCTGCGACCTTCGTGCAGGATCGAGGGGACTGGAACGTTGCGCGCGGCTACGGGCCGTCGTCGACCCCGGTCTCGGGACGGTCGCTGCCGGCAGCGGTTTCGGTGTGCCACTTTCCGTCCGCGGTCTCATACATGATGACCTCGGTGCGCCCCGGCGTGCGCTGCTCGGCCGCGGCGCGCCGGGCGGCGGCGAGCGCCGTGGAATGGGTGATGTAGGTCTCCGAAAACACCCCGTCGAACGTATAGGCCCAGCCGCCATCGTGCTGGACGACCTTGTAGGTGACCTGTGTCATCGGGAACCTCGCATGGGATGGTGGGACGACCGGGCGAAGCAGCCGATACTCTAGAACAAAATGAGGCTGCAATGTAGGAATTTGGCTGGTGCTCCGATTCCGAAGTTCGCATCATATCGCGGCGCCTTCGCTTGCGAACTTCGGAATCAAAGGAGCACAAGCAAATCCTTGATTCTAGTGCGGCTTTGACTTTGAAGTTCCGATGGAGAATGCGAAGGATAAGCTGATCGGAACTCCAAAGTCGCCGCACTAGCTCCAACGTCCTTGTCACAGCGGGCTCTGGAAGGAGACAGGCCATGTGCCGCAACATCAAGACCCTGTTCAATTTCGAGCCGCCAGCGACCGAGGACGAGATCCGCGCCTCCGCGCTGCAATTCGTGCGCAAGCTGTCCGGCTTCGGCCGGCCGTCGCAGGCCAACGAGGCCGCGTTCAATCGCGCCGTCGAGGAGGTGTCGGACGCGGCGCGGCGGCTGCTCACCTCGCTGCACACCAGCGCAGCCCCGCGCGATCGCGAGATCGAGGCGGAGAAGGCGCGCGAGCGCTCACGGGTCAGGTTCGGCTGACAGACTGCGGATCAGCCTGCGGGCATGCGTGCTGCGCTACTCCCGCTCTCTGAGTTAGCCGCCAGTCCGGCAGCGGCAGCTTCGCCGACGCCCGCGGCCGCGAAGCGCTTTTCCTCCAACGCGATCTGTAGCAGGTCGTCGAGGATTTGAGCACGTCCGATGGCAGGGATCGTCAGGAACAAATATTGCAAGCAGAGCAAGACGAGCCCGCCGATGAAGCCGACCAAGAGTGATCCGGTGAGCGATTGAACCACCGACGATTCGAATATGGATTTCAACATTTCCATCTCGAAACCCGGCTTCTTGATCACGTCGGTGCTGAATTGCAGCAGTGCATAGGCCGATCCCACCGGCACCGAAAACTTCAGCAGTGGGTTGTCGGTGATCAGCGACTTCAGGCGCCGAAGCTGGATCTCTGAAAGTGTCTTGATGGCCTTGAGTTCAGGTTCGCTGAAGCGGGCCAGAAAGTCGGTCATCGTCTGTACGGGAAACGACGACACCAGAATTCCCAGCGAGGATTGAGCGCTTATCGCAGTCCTGAACGTTTCGGTATAAAATCGAATTGGATGCCGTGCGAAGTATTTCAGGAGATTCCATTGTCCGCCGTAGACCGGCAGGTATCCAGATTGCCGGTTCTTCGAGACCTCGGCAAATTTCTCGCAAACCTCCAAAAATGCGCCAACGGCATTCCTGGCAGCACGGGACTGGACTGATAGTTGTGTCTCGGTCATCCGCCGCTCAAGCTCTGCTATTATCGAGCCGGCCACTCCAGCTCCGATAAAGTCGTCGGAGACTGGATGCCCGCTGAAGCGGGCTCATTCTACGCATGATCCCGAGGGTTGGCACCAGCTCAGGCAGTTAGCGCGTCCGGTGTGATGCAGCTCACGGTTGTCCGCGGCGTGCGCGGCCATGCTTCCGGGACAAACAGGCATCGGGAGATGGCCATGACCCTCAGTCCCTCCACGCCGTTGAAACTCGGTGCCTGGGTCTTCGCCGTGCTCTGGACGGCGTGGATGATCTGGTGGAGCGGCTCGCTCGATCGCGTCAACATCGTGATGCTCTCGATGTGCGGCGCCGTTGTCGGCTATTTCTGGTATCTCGGCATGCGCTGGTATTTCCGCCGCGCGCGCATGATCCCGGTCGAGGAAGAGCTCGGGCCGACACGCCGCCTTGCGTCATGGATGGTATGGGCGGTGCTGATGATCGGGACCGGCATTGTGACCGCGTGGCTTGTCGGTCTGATCGATCCCCTGTTGCCAGCGGGCGACTGGCACTGGCTGTTCCATGCGTCCTTCATCATCGTGATCTGGCCATCGCTGATGTGGTCGCTGCATGCGTTGGCGGGGCGGTATGTCCCGATGTGACGCAGTGCATCACGCGTCCCATTCGACCCTGAGATTGAGCAACCCGCGGAACGCCCAACCGCCGATCTTCGCCGGCTCCGAGGGATCGAGCCGCAATCCCTTCAGCCGCGCAAACAGCGAGGGCAGGGCGACGTCGGCGACCATGGCGCGCGAGGCGAACGCGCCGGCGCAATAATGCGGACCGGCGCCGAAGGCGATGCTCTTGGAGGTATCGCGTGTGATGTCGAAAATATCCGGATCGGCAAAGCAGGCTTCGTCGCGGTTGGCGGAGCCGAACATGAAGAAGACGCGGTCCTCCGGCTCGAAATCGACGCCGCGAAAACTCCACGGCTTCGCCACCCGCCGCGGCGACATGCCGATCGGCGCGATCCAGCGCGCATATTCCTCGAAGGCGTCGATCCACTTTGCCTTGCCGTCACGGACAATCTGAAGCTGCTCGGGATGCGTCAACAGCGCCCACACCGCGCCCGAAATCGCATCGCGCGGTTCGTTCTGTCCGCCCGAGATCGCAAGCTTGACGTTGGCGCGGATGCTCTCCATCGGCTGGCCGGCGGCAAGCAGCACGCTGAGGATCGAGGCGTTGGGATGTTTCGACACCACCGGGATCATGTCGTCGATCGCGGCATCGATGCCCGATGTCGCGGCGTGGCAGCGCGCCTCGACCTCCTTGTTGCCGGTATAGTTGGCGATGCCGTCGATCATCGCCTGTGACCAGGCGTCCATGTCCTCAAAGCGCATGTTGGTGAGTCCGGTGATGTCCTTCAGGCACTCCGCCGACAGCGGCAGCGCGAAGGCCTTCACCAGGTCGGCACTGCCGTGCGGCGCGAGCGCCTCGAGGATGCGGTCGGCATGGGCCTGGAATTGCGCCCGCCAGGTGTCCTTCACCACGCGCGGCGACACGGCGGGAAACATCTGCGCTCGCTCGCTCATATGCGCGTCGCCGTCCTTGCGCATCATGTTGTGGCCCATCAGGCGGTTCATCAGGCCTGCCGGCTGGTGCGAGGAGAACACGTCGATGCGCTTCTCCTGGCTGAAAATGTCGTCGCGCCGGGTCAGCACGGTCGAGCCAAGTTGCGGCACGAAGGCGATCGGCGCTTCCTTCCGCATCCGCGCCAGATCCGGATAGGGGTCGGCCCAGAACGCGCCGACGTCGATGTTGTAATGCGGGGCGTTGGACATATCAGATCGTCCGGTACCCGCCGTCCACCATCACGATCGATCCGCTGACATAGGCGGACAGGTCGGAGGCGAGGAAGATCGCAGGACCGACGATGTCCTCGGGCTTGCCGGGCCGGCCGAGCGGGGTGTGATCCATGAAGGTCCTGACGAGATCAGGATTGGTGGCACGCACCTTCTCGTTCAGCGGCGTCTCGATGAAGCCCGGGCCGATCGCGTTGGCGCGCACGCCGTCCTTGCCGAGCTCGGCCGCGAGCGCCTTGGTGAAGCCGAGCACGCCATGCTTGGAGGCGGTGTAAGCCGGCGAGCTCGGAGTGCGCAGGTGCACGAAGGACTGGATCGAGCCGATATTGACGATGCGGCCCTTGCTGGCGCGAAGCGCGGGAAGGAACGCATGCGTGACGTTGAACACGCCGGTCAGATTGATGGAGATGATGCTCTCCCAGTCGTCGATCACGGCCGCGTCCGCACCCAGCATGCCGTTACGGCGGGCGATGCCGGCATTGTTGACCAGGATCGAGACCTGCCCGACCTTGTCGGCGACCTGTTTTGCCGTCGCAACGCAGGCGTCGCGTTTGGTGACGTCGAGCGCGAAGCTGTCAGCCTTGCCGCCGGCGTCGCGGATTTCCTTCGCAGCTTCGGCGGCAGCCTTCTCGTCGATATCGAGCAGCACGACGCGCGCGCCCTCGCTTGCATAGCCGGCCGCGATGGCGCGACCGATGCCTGAGCCGGCTCCGGTGACGACGGCGACGTGGTTGGCGAGCAGCGGCATGGCGTTTTCCCTGTTTCGTTTTCTTATGGCGCTTACTGTAGCGCGTAGGGTGGGCAAAGCGAAGCGCGCTCGCCATCTGGCAAGCATGCAAGATCGTGGTGGGCACGGCGCTTTGCGCCTATGCCCACCCTACCTGACCGTCTCATGAATGGCGCGACAATGCCGCACGATATTGTCGTGCGCGACCACGAACCGCTTCAGCGGCGTGTCGATATCGTAGAAATAGATGTTGGCGATGAAGCCGTAGAGGCCGGCATCGACGCTGGTCGGCTTGTCGCCATGCACGAAGCCGTACGGGGAAATCAGCTCGGCGATCGCGGCGAGATCGGCAAGCCCGCGCGCCATTGCCGCGTCGGGATCGAAGCGGCCGATGCCCGCGTAATAGTAGCGCTGGGCGTTGAACTCCTTGGCCTTCATCAGTCCTTCGTCCGAGAGCTGGGGATGTTCGCGCTTCAGCGCGTCGCGAAACGCCGGCCAATAGCGCTTGTCCTTCCAGCGCGAATAGGACATCACCCAATAGAGGTCGTCGAGCATGCGCGTCGTCAGCAGGTCCTGCGTGCGTTGTGCCTGTGTCAGTGCGGCGTCGATGGTGAGGCGATATTTATCGGTGAGGTAATTGAGGATCGTGCCGCTGTCGCCAACGGTGTCGTTGCCGTCGACGATGTAGGGTAGTTGACCGCGCGGCGCCTTTGAGGCGTCGAAGATGTGCTCGTGCTTGAACGGCACGCCGGCGAGCTTGAGGAAAGCGTACACCTTGAGCCCATAGCCGTTGTTGTCGGCGACGCCGAACAGCGGCGGATAGGAATAGAGCGTAAGCATGTGCGCACCCGCAATGAAAAGGCCGGCGAGCCTTGCCCGCCGGCCTCGTTGAACGCAAGAGCGCATGATCCGGAAAGTGTGAAGCGGTTTTCCCTCGCGACAAACGCAGAGCGTTTGCGCGGAGATCATGCGCAAACAAAAGACTTACAGCTTGCAGACGCCCCGCTTCATCAGGCCGCTCTTCACGGCAAGCGCGGCATCGAAGGTCGGGACCGGCTTGCTGACGGGCTTGTAGTCGGCGGGGAACGGCTTGGTCGGAACGCTGTCGTCCCAGACCTGGCAGATGCCAGTGCCGCTCCACTTGATCAGATGGAAGGCGGCCTGGGCGGGGCTGGTCACTGCAAAGCCAGCGGCCGCAATGCCTGCAGCCGCGCAAAGAGTTGTCAGACGCATGAAATATCTCCTGTTGGGAAAAGTCGTGCCGGCCCCCGCAGCATGAAAAAGTGCGGTGGTGGCGCCCGCGCTGGATTTGGCGGACACCTATTGAGTGTGGCGAAACCGTGTTTGGTTCAATCGGGCCCTTACAGCGAGCACTCGTGGGTCCAGAGCAACCCGTTCTTGACGTTGAGCGCGTCGAAGAAGGTCGCCACCGTCATGCTGACCACGGTGTAATTGCCCGGCCACGGCACGGTCGGGATGCCCTCATCCCAGACCTGGCAGAAGCCGGTGTCCGACCAGCGGATCAAATGAAACGGGTCGGCCTTGGCCGGCGCGCTGGCGGCGACGGCGGATAACGCGATGGCGGCAATGGCAAGCGACAGGCGGCGCATGGAATGGCTCCAAAGCAAAAGCGTGATGCTCCTCCCGAAAATAAGGGGAGGCGGGGCAGCGCCCGCCACCCCGGCTATGAATGTGTCTGAAGGGAGGCAGGGGAGGTTCAACGGGCCGCGATCACTCGCGTGCGATTATTTGCCCGAAAGCTGCGCCACCGCCTCGATCTCGATCAGCATTTTCGGATCGGGCAGCGCCACCACCACGCACGTGGTGCGGGCGGGATAGGGCGCAGGGCCAAAGGCGCCGGCATAGAGCGCGTTCATCGGCGCGACGTCGGAGGCGCGCGTCAACAGCACGTTGACCTTGACCAGGTCGCGGAACGTGCCCCCGGCCTCGTCCAGCACGCGCTTGATGTTGACGACGACATTCCGAAACTGCGCCTCGAAGGAGTCGGGCAATTCGCGCTTCTCGTCGAAGCCGGGAATGCCGGAGATGTAGAGCAGGTCGCCGGTCCGCGCCGCAAAGGACAGCGGCGGGGACTTGACGCCGTGCGGCGGCGGGAAGTGCTGGATGGGCATGGGTCACCCTCGGAGATGTATGGCTCGCATCAGCGTACCGACATACGGGACGAGCGCCAACCCCGGATATCGCTACGGGCGCCGGATCCAGTCCGCGAGCTCGCGCCACGGCTGCAATGTCCAGTGACCCGAAGCGGCGCCTGACGGCGAGGACAGCACGAACGTGTCGGGAAAGCCGCTGGCGGGCGGCTGCCTGCCAAGCGCGATCGCGCGCGTCGGCCGATGGTAGAACAGGCTCGCAGCCTTCTTGCTGGTGAACGCGATGGTCTTCGGACAATACGCCTCGATCTTGGCCCGGAAGCCCGTGACGTCGAAGGATTGCCCGGCGATCTCGTGATCCATCCCGGCGCCGGATTTCGAGAGATCGGTGAAGCCGATGCCGAGTTCGAGCAACGCGGAAAACTCGCTCGGCTGGTAGCGCCGTGGCGTGATCCCCGCCTCGTGGAGTGCGCGCCAGAAGCGGTTGCCGGGATGCGCGTAGTAGTGCCCGACGCCCGCCGAGCGCGTGCTTGCGGCGGTCCCGACGAAGACAAGGCGCAGGTTGGCGCGGAGCTGGTCGGGGAGGCGGTCGATGTCGGGCTCCATTTGCCAACACACAGGCTCCTTGCTCTGGTCTTGGGCTGCGGATGGTCTTCGTGTGCTATGTATCATGGAATCAAAGTGGCACCCGGCGTTTGAATGACCAGAAAGACCAACCCCAAACCGGCAGCGCCTGTTGATCTTGCCGAGATCGCGCTTGTCTCCGCACGAGGGGAGCCACAAGAAACGCTGGAGCCGAGTTCCGGCGACCTGCTGAGCGATGTCTATTTTCTCGAGCAGCAGATCGCGCGGGAGACGGATGACCGCCTTCGCGGCATCTACGCGCGCGCGACCATCGTGATGAGTTTCGCCACCATCGAGGCGATCACCAACGACGCGCTCGCCACCATTTACGACCTGCTGACGGACGGCATTCCTGTCGGCAGCAAGAAACTGCCACCATGGTCGCACTTCGTCGGCCGCAGCACAGAGCGGATCAAGTCGCTGCTCCGCAGGGGAGCGTTCTTCAGAAGGCAGCGATATGTCCTCGATCAGATCAGGCGGACGACCGGGCGAAGGATGGACATCGCGCTGGCAAAGCAGATCGAAGACCTCCGCAATTTCCGCAACGGCATCGTTCACATGAGCTTCGTCGAGAAGCGCGGGCGTTATGATGCGGTTCTCGACCTCGGCGAGGTCGTCGATCTCGCCAGGACTGCCTCGTCCACCGTGCAGGCCTATCTGGATTTTGTGACCGCGGCGTTCGCCGAATTGAAGCTGCCGATCCAGACGGTTCGTGCTTACGGGACGGGGCGCAGGGTTGAGCCAGTCGTGCCGCCTTCGGTGAACCCGTGCGACCATCAATGATGGCCGCGTCCACCGATGTTTCGGGACCCAATTGACCATACAATCTAAACAAGATAACCTGAGCCGATTATAGCGAGAGATGTATTTTCTTTTTGGCGGTTTCCTTGGCTCAACCTCCACGAACAAGACGAACTGCTGCCCCCGCAGCTGCTGCTGCAGAGGATGCGCAACTCCTTGAAACAAGACTTAAAATAAAAAAGGCCAACCTTTGGCTCGGCTTCGTAGTCGAGAAGGCCGCAGGTGTTGGGCTGGTGGGCGCTGGCCTATTTGATCTGGTCCACGGAAGTGGACATATGATTTCCTTCATACCCGATTGGGAGCTAGTTGCTGGCGGACTTCCACTGCTTGGTGCTGGTCAACCCCTCGTTCAAGCTGCAAAAAAGCTCTTGGGAAATCCGAGGAGCGCTGACGAATGATCGATATTAGCCTCATTGGCCAGCTCGCAATAATTCTCGGGATAATGTGTCTCGTTCTGATCGTAGCTCTGATCAATCAAGTTATGAAACGAAAGGCTATGTTGCGCGAATTTGTCGGCACAAAGGAAGTCTCATCAACCGCGCTGACACGTCAGCTTGATCAAGCCGAATCGATCGGATCAATCCCTGAATGGCTAGCTGTTAAGGTGAAAGCCTCCCGATATGGCTTTGTTTTGAACGATATCATTACCTGGCTAGACTATGCTCGCGGCAATCTGCTGCTTGCAACAGTCGGAAGCATTGTGGCTCTTTTTGGCGTTCTGCTGGCGGCATCCGGCTTGCTGCTTTTTGGAGTGGTTGGCGCGGCGGTGATGGTAGTGGGCTTTCAGATTGTATACGCCGCCGCGCAAGACGCTGGTATCCTTGGTGACTCTGCAGCGCCGACGGCTCTCGACAATGAGAATTCTGCGAAGAGTTCTAAGGTTCGTCAGAAGACCGTGGATCGAGAGCCCTAAATTAGTATTTGTATGGGCCAATTGAACTGCGAGCATTCGCGGCAGTTCGTCCGCGATTGGCGCAGACGGTGGTGCACAGAGGTGGCGCTATTCACGAGTGATTGCTTCAAAGCAAGACGATCGGCCGCGCCGCCGTGCCCTCGGGCGCATCCACCGGTGCGCATGACTGCGCGTTGCCGGTGTCTCCTCTCGGCCGGTTGTGAGTCCCTCCGAAATAGATGCCATCCTCACAACACCCTGTTGCTCTCCTTCACCTTGTCCGCATCGAGATACAGGTTCTCGCCCATCTCCTTGAACTTCGCGCTCATCTGCGCCATTCCGTCCTCGATGGTGCCGCTGATGCTCAGCCCCACTGCCGCCGGATCGTTCAAGGTCGCCGCATAATCGCGCACGTCCTGCGTGATCTTCATCGAGCAGAATTTCGGGCCGCACATCGAGCAGAAATGCGCGACCTTGTGCGCTTCCTTCGGCAAGGTCTCGTCGTGGAAGTTCTTCGCGGTGTCGGGATCGAGGCCGAGGTTGAACTGGTCCTCCCAGCGGAAGTCGAAGCGCGCGCGGCTCAGCGCGTCGTCGCGGAGCTGCGCCGCCGGATGGCCCTTGGCGAGATCGGAGGCGTGTGCCGCGATCTTGTAGGTGATGACGCCGACCTTGACGTCGTTGCGGTCGGGTAGCCCCAGATGCTCCTTCGGCGTGACGTAGCAGAGCATGGCGCAGCCGAACCAGCCGATCATCGCCGCGCCGATCCCTGAGGTGATGTGGTCATAGCCCGGCGCGATGTCGGTCGTCAGCGGCCCCAGCGTGTAGAACGGCGCCTCGCCGCATTCCTTGAGCTGCTTGTCCATGTTGATCTTGATCTTGTGCATCGGCACATGGCCGGGGCCCTCGATCATGACCTGGCAGCCCTTGGCCCACGCAATCTTGGTGAGCTCGCCGAGAGTCTCCAGTTCGGCGAACTGCGCGCGGTCGTTGGCGTCGGCGATTGAGCCCGGACGCAGGCCGTCGCCGAGCGAGAACGACACGTCATACTTGCGCATGAGGTCGCAGATCTCCTCGAAATGCGTGTAGAGGAAGCTCTCCTTGTGGTGCGCCAGGCACCACTTCGCCATGATCGAGCCGCCGCGCGACACAATGCCGGTGACGCGGTTGGCGGTGAGGTGGATGTAGGGCAGCCGCACGCCGGCATGGATGGTGAAATAGTCGACGCCCTGTTCGCACTGCTCGATCAGCGTGTCCTTGTAGAGCTCCCAGGTCAGCTTCACGGGATCGCCGTCGCACTTCTCCAGCGCCTGGTAGATCGGCACGGTGCCGATCGGCACCGGCGAGTTGCGCAAAATCCATTCGCGGGTGGTGTGGATGTTGCGCCCGGTCGAGAGGTCCATCACGGTGTCGGCGCCCCAGCGGATCGCCCACACCATCTTGTCGACCTCCTCCTCGACCGACGAGGTCACCGCCGAGTTGCCGATATTGGCGTTGATCTTGGTCAGGAAGTTGCGGCCGATGATCATCGGCTCCAGCTCGGCATGGTTGATGTTGCAGGGAATGATCGCCCGTCCGCGCGCGATCTCGCTTCGCACGAACTCCGGCGTGATGAAGGCGGGGACCTCAGCGCCAAAGCTCTCGCCGTCGGCGAGCGCGGCCTCGGCGCGCTCCAGCTGTTGCTTGCGGCCGAGGTTCTCGCGCTCGGCGACGTAGATCATCTCCTTGGTGATGATGCCGGCGCGGGCGAATTCGAGTTGCGTGATCTTGTGGTCGCCCACGCCCCGCAACGGCTTGTGATGCGCGGTGAACGATTTCGCCGCATGGGAGGCGCCGACATTGCCGTTATCTTCAGGCTTGATGGTGCGGCCGTCATATTCCTCGACGCCGCCGCGCTCCTTGACCCAGGCGAGGCGGTTGCGCGACAGGCCGGCGTTGACGTCGATGGTCACGGTCGGATCGGTGTAGGGACCGGAGGTGTCGTAGACCGGCAGGTTCGGCTCGCCCGCGTTTTCGCTCAGCATGATCTCGCGGAGCGGCACCTTCAGGTCGGGCGCGGCGTCCGGGTTCGCAAAAATCTTGCGTGAGGAGGGCAGCGGCCCCGTGGTGACGGCGGGGAGGGTCGTGTCCGGGTTGGAGCGAATGTTCATGTTATCCTCCTTGGTATCTCGTTCATGCGGCTTTGGCTGAAGTGCCAAGCCATTGTTTGACCCGTGCATCGGGGTCGGCGTTCTGGGTGACGTCGGAAACCACCGCGATGGAATCGGCGCCGGCGGCGAAAATGTCGGCGGCGTGCTCGAACTTGATGCCGCCGATCGCGACCAGCGGAATGTTGCCGACGCGCTTCTTCCACTCGGTGATTTTCGGAATGCCCTGCGGCGCGAAGCGCATCGACTTCAGCGTGGTCGGAAAGATCGGGCCGAGCGCGACATAGTCCGGCTTCGCCGCTAGCCCGATCGCCAGCTCTTTATCGTCATGGGTGGAGACCCCGAGCGTCAGGCCTGCGGCCCGGATCGCTTTCAAATCGGCTCCCGCGAGGTCTTCCTGGCCGAGATGCAGATGCTGCGCCCTGGCCTCGATCGCCGCGCGCCAGTAGTCGTTGACCACGAGTTTCGCCCGCGTGCCCTTGATGACATCGAGCGCATCGGTGACGAGCTGCAGCGCGTCCGCGTCGTTCAGGTTCTTGGCGCGCAGTTGAATGGTGCCGACGCCGAGCAGCGCCAGCCGCGCGACCCAGGCGACGCTGTCGACGACGGGATAGAAGCGATCAGGATACGGCATGCCAGAACGGGGTCCCTACGACAGGGGTTGACGGAGAAGCGAAATCGCGGGCCTGCATCAGGCCAGCCTCGTAAGCGGCGCGGCCGGCCTCGACGCCGAGCCGGAAGGCGTTGGCCATCGCGACGGGATCGGCGGCTTTGGCGATCGCGGTGTTGAGCAACACGGCGTCATAGCCGAGCTCGAGCGCTTCGGCCGCATGCGACGGCGCGCCGATGCCGGCATCGACCACCAGCGTGATATCGGGCAGGCGGTCGCGCAGCAGGCTCAAGGCGTCGCGGTTGATGATGCCCTTTGCGCTGCCGATCGGCGCGGCCCAGGGCATCACGACCTTGCAGCCGGCATCGACGAGGCGCGTCGCGACGCTCAGGTCCTCCGTGCAATAGGGGAACACCTCGAAGCCGTCCTTTACAAGTATAGAGGCGGCCTCGACCAGGCCGACCACATCGGGCTGCAGCGTGTCGTTGTCGGCGATCACCTCCAGCTTGATCCAGCTGGTGCCGAACAGCTCGCGCGCCAGCTTCGCGGTGGTCACCGCCTCGCGCACGCTGCGGCAGCCCGCGGTGTTCGGCAGCACGGTGACGTCGAGCTCGCGGATCAGCTTCCAGAAGGCGTCGCCGGTCTTGCCGCCGGCGGCCTCGCGCCGCAGCGACACCGTGACGATCTGCGCGCCGCTGGCGCGGATCGCGCCCTGCATGATCGCAGGCGAGGGATACAGCGCGCTGCCGATCAAGAGGCGGGAGGAGAAGGATTTGTTGTAGAAGTTCAGCATCAGTGTCTCCGCATATTGCGGTCTGCTCCCTCTCCCCGCGTGCGGGGAGAGGGTTGGGGTGAGGGGGACTCGCCGCGTGGGCGGTGAGAGTAAAGTGCGCGGAGACGCCCCCTCACCCGGATCGCATCTGACGATGCGATCCGACCTCTCCCCGCAGGCGGGGAGAGGTGAAGGAGAGTGTGCGCGGCGTTCTTCATCCTCACCCTCCCTGCCGCGGCGTGATGATCTCGATCTCGTCGCCGGCCTGCAGCCGCGTCTCGGCCCAGCGACCCTTGGGCACCACGCCGTAATTCACTGCGATCGCGAAATGCGTGCCCTCGTAATCGAGCTCGCCGAGCAGCGCATCTACACTCGCCGACGAAACTTCGCGTTGTTCGCCATTGACGGTCACGCGCATCGCATCACCTCGTTGTCGATCACGCCGCGCGCGACATAGCCGAGCGTCAGCTCCGCCAGCGCCGGCGCCAGCAGGAAACCATGGCGGTAAAGCCCGTTCACCGTGATGCGTTGCTGTTCGATGGAGATCCGCGGCAGATTGTCGGGATAGGCGGGCCGCAGGCCCGAGCCGAACTCGACGATGCGCGCCTCGGCAAAGGCCGGATGCACGGCATAGGCCGCGCCCAGCAGTTCCAGCGCCGAGCGCACGGACACGCCGGTGTCCTCGCTCTCGATCGAGGTTGCGCCGAGCATGAAGCGTCCATCGCCGCGCGGAATCACATAAAGCGAAAAGCGCGGATGGATCAGCCGCACCGGCCGCGACAGCTCGACCTCCGAGCTCTCGACCACGATCATCTCGCCCTTGACGCCGCGCAGCTCGCTCTCGGCGTCGCGCGCGGCAAGGCCGCGGCAGTCGATCACGATGCCGTCGATATCGTCGGCGTTCACGTCGCTGCCAAACTCGAGCTTGCCGCCCGCCTGCGCAATGCGCGCATGCAATTCGGGCAGCACGCGGCGCGGCTCGACATGGCCCTCGTCCGGATAGAACAGCGCGTCGCGGAAGCGGCCCTCAAGCGCCGGCTCGAGCTCGCTCAAGCCGCGCGCGTCGAGCCGGCGATGATTTGTCGTGAGCTTCGCGAAGCGCTCGAAATCGGCGCGGTCGCGAGCATGCGCGACCACCAGCGAACCGTTGAACGGCGTTTGCGGGAAATGCTGCCGCCACAGATCGAGCGAGCGCACGCCGAGCCGGCCGATCACGGGCTCGGAACTTTCGGCCTCGCACCAGGGCGCCAACATGCCGCCGGCGAAGTGGCTTGTGGATTCCGTCATCGTAGCATCACTGCGCTCGTGCACAGTGACTGCGTGGCCACTCAACGCGAATAACAGCGCATGCCAGCTGCCGGCGATGCCTGCGCCGATGATGGAAACGGGAGAATCCCCGCGTGGGCCTTTAACCTGATACATCCCTGTCCCTTCGCCGGCATGACCCGGATCAGGTTCAAAGGGTCACCGCGGTCTCGCGGTTTCTCAGCTCTAACAGGAGCTCCCCTCGGAACATCCCTAATGTAGGCCCATGAGGCCCTGTGTCAACGCGGCTTGGCACCGTTTGCACCGCTTGGTATGGCGGCCGGAGGCCGGGGAACCTTGGCGTCGGCAAGCTTCTTCGTCTTCGCAGGCCTGGATTTGCTGGTGTGCGCGGGCTTGGCGGGCGCGGGCAAGAGTTTCACCGGCGCTTCCACCGGTTTGGCGGCGACATCTTCCGGTTTGCCAATATCTTTGGGCTTAGCGGCGTCGTCCTCAGTCGCGTCGTCCTCGGGCGGTGATGCCGGCTTCTCCTCGACCTTCGCAATGTCAGGCGGTGCAGCGTGGAGGTCGGCCTTGCCCTGCTTCAGATGGTCCAGCCGCTGCTGCTTGGCGACATAATAATAGCCCCCGGCGAAGTAGTGGATGGCGCGGTCGTAATCGCCAGCCGCGGCGCGATAGGCGCCGGCGAGATATTTGACGCCGTAAGTGAGGTTGGTTTCGGGATCGCGCAGCCCGTCGGCATCGCCGGTGTAGCCGACGCCTTTTGCGGTCGCGAGCTTGATCTGCATCAGCCCGATGGTGCCGCCATGCCCGATCAGTTCGGGGTTATATTTGCTCTCGCGCACGATCAGCCGATGCACCAGCGCTTCCGGCACCAGATTGGCCTTGGCGTGCCTGGCGATCATCTTCTCGTAGCGTGCGCGATCCTGCGCCGGCGCCTTTGTAGCGAGCGCAAGCACCGCCGACATGGCGCAAGCTGACAACAGCAATCGCTTCACAAGGGAGCCCCGATCCCGCGCTATCAGCGCCTTTATCCTTTACGAGAAGGTAATTGCCGGGCGGATGTGGCCAAATCCGGGCATATCTCCATCGTCGGGTTTACTCATAATTATGCGCCGGCGTGGTTCGATCGGGCCGAAACCCGGACCCGCAGCCTATGGCCGTCACCTTGACCCATACCGAGGCCGCCGCGCCTGCGCGCGCGCTGCTGCCGCTATGGGTCGGGGTCGGTACCTACGCGCTGTTTCTTCTCGCCGGCAACCGCCTGCTGATCGATCCCGATACGCTGTGGCAGATCACGGTCGGGCAGTGGATCATCGATCATGGCACGGTGCCAACCGTCGACATCTATTCCTTCACGATGCGTGGAGAACCCTGGATCTCCACGCAATGGCTGGCGCAGGTGATGTTTGCAAAAACCTACGCGCTGTTCGGCTGGAGCGGTCCGGTCGTGCTGGCTGCGACCGCCATCGCGGCGACGTTTGCGCTGCTGGCGAAATTCCTCAGCCGACGTCTCAGCGACAGCACCACGCTGGTCTTCATCGCCGCGGCGCTGGCGCTGACCGTGCCGCATTTGTTGGCGCGGCCGCATGTGCTGGCGCTGCCTGTCATGGTCGCCTGGGTCGGCGGGCTGATCGCCGCTGCCGACAAGCGCGAAGCTCCGTCATTCTGGTTGCTGCCGCTGATCGCGCTGTGGGCCAATCTGCATGGCGGCTTCGTGTTCGGCGTGATGCTGGTCGCCCCGATTGCGCTCGATGCGGTTCTCAGCGCGGACGTATCATCGCGCAAGAGGCTGCTTCTGCGGTGGATCGCGTTCGGCGTCGCCGCGATCGCCGCCGCCTGCTGCACGCCCTATGGCTGGGATTCGCTGTTGGCGTCACGAAAGATTCTCGAGCTCGGCGGTGCTCTGCCGCTGATCCTGGAATGGAAGCCGGCCGATTTCGGCAGCGTCGGTCCGTTCGAAATCTGCCTGCTGCTCGGCTTCGGCCTCGTGCTGTATCGCGGCGTCACCTTGCAACCGATGCGCATCGTGCTGTTGCTCGGCCTGTTGCACATGGCGCTCGCCCAGGGCCGCGCTGCGGAAATCCTGGCGCTGGCCGCGCCGATCATTCTCGCTGCGCCCCTGGCGAAGCAGATCGGCGGCGCCGAGCCCTCACATTCGCACGCGCTGCGCGCGCCTGTCCTTGCCGGCCTTGCTGTCACGCTGATCGCGGGAACGATCGCTTTCGCCAGCGTGCATCCCTTTGCGCCGCATATGCGGGGATCGCCGGTCGCGGCCGTCGCTGAGCTGAAGAAGCTCAATGTCAGCCGCGTCTTCAACGACTATGATTTCGGCGGATTCCTGATTGCCAATGGCGTCGCGCCGTTCATCGACGGCCGCACCGAGCTCTATGGCGAGAAATTCTTTGTCGACCACAATGCTGCCTCCGGCCTGATGGAGCCGGAGAATCTGTTTCGCCTGCTCGACGCGTACAAGATCGAGGCGACCTTGATGCGCACCCAGAGTGCGGCGACCAAATTGCTCGATCACGTCGACGGCTGGCAGAAAATTTACTCCGATGACATCGCGACCATCCATTTGCGTCAGGTGGGTGCGGTGCACACCCGAGAGCCTGCGGTCGACGCAACTCCGAAAAACTTGAATTAAAAAATCGGCCGACGATTTGTCGCGTGGCGCCGCGCGCGATTGTCGTGTAAAAAACTCAATAAGCGTCCAGTGTCAGTCGAGAGCAGTTGCGGCAGCATTCCTGACTCATTCACGCCAGTAAACATCAAGCAAGAAGCAAAAGGGAGAGTGCCATGGCTCGTGCCCAGTCATTTTTGCCCAAGCGGAATCCTTGCGCGCAGTGCGGCAAACCAATCGCGATGCCGGAATGGATCGAGCCCGCCTCCGCCGGGCGCACCGCCTATCTCTGGCACTGCTGGGCCTGCGATTACCGCTTCGAGGCGGTCGCGGTCTTCGACGAGAAGGACGTGGAGCAGGAAGCGCTCGCGGCCTGATCTCCTGCTTCCCGCGCGGGTTCCCGGAACCCTGATTTTCTGCCGCCTTGCAAAAGCGAAATCGCGGTGCAGCGGCGGAACGTGCGCTTTGCAAGAAAGTTGCTCCCTCATCAATTCTGATTAGGGAGCGACTCCATGTTAGCAAAATATGTCACCGCCGGTATCGCCGGTTCCCTCCTGCTTGCCAGCGCCGCCTTCGCGGCTGAGGACAACGCCACCACCACGGCGTCGCCGCCGGCAACGGCCATGCAGAGCAGCGCCAGCAGCAGCTCTTTCCAGGGCGACTGGCGCGCCTCGAAGGTGGTCGGCCTCAACGTCTACAACGAGAAGAACGAGAACGTCGGCTCGATCAACGATCTCCTGATGGAGAAGAACGGAAGCATCAAGGCGGCCGTGATCAGCGTCGGCGGCTTCCTTGGCATGGGCGCACGGTTGGTGGCAGTGCCCTTTGACAAGATCAAGTTCTCGGCCGAACCGATCGCCTATACCGGCGTAGCGGGCGCCCCGAACGCGGGCGGCGCCAGGCCGCCGATGTCAAACACGACCACCGGCTCGGCCGCGCCGCAACCGGCGAAGGCCAATCCCTGGTATCCGGATCACGCCCTGATCAACGGGACCGCGGACGAACTGAAGGCGATGCCGGAGTTCAAATACGAGTAACGGTATAGGCGGATTGCAAATGTGATGGCCGGATAGCGAGAGCTGTCCGGCCATTGCTTTGCGCCGATGTCCTTACCGCGCTACCCCTAGTGCCGCCGATCTGAAGTCCCTGACGCGCGCGTGGCAAAATCGGGTTCAGGGACTTCAGATCGAAAGCGGCACTAGAATCATAAGTTTGCTAGCGCCCATGATTTTCCGAAGTTCGTGAACGGAAGTGCGGCAATGGAGCACGAACTTCGGAAAGTGGGCACTAGTGCGGCGCATCGCTCTCCGGACTTCCATGCTAGGCTTGCAACCGGCAGGAGCAACCTGCCTGCTTCAAACCGAATGGGAGGACGTCATGCCAGACAGCGTCTACAAGGTCATCGAACTGGTCGGCACGAGCAAGGAATCCTGGGAAAAAGCCGCGACCGTCGCGGTCGAGCGGGCCGCAAAGACGTTGCGCGATCTGCGCGTCGCTGAGGTCGTCAAGCTCGACATGCAACTCGACGCCAAGGGCAAGGTCGAGGCCTATCGCGCCAAGCTCAACGTGTCCTTCAAGTTCGAAGGGTCGTGAGTTTCTTCTTCACCTCTCCCCGCGTGCGGGGAGAGGTCGGCATCGAGCAAAGCGAGATGCCGGGTGAGGGGGACTCTCCACGAGTCCAACTCTTATTGTGTTCGTGGAGACTCCCCCTCGCCCCAACCCTCTCCCCGCACGCGGGGAGAGGGCGCGCACCTCAGTTCGTCTTCACCAGCGGGCAGCCGCCCTTGTCGAGTGGACGGAACGCCTCGTCGCCGGGGACGGTGGCGATCAGGTTGTAGAGGTCCCACTCGCCCTTCGATTCCTCGGGCTTCTTCACTTCGAACAGATACATGTCGTGCACCATGCGGCCGTCGATGCGGATCTTGCCGTTCTTGGCGAAGAAGTCGTTGATCGGCGTCGCGCGCATCTGCGCCATCACCTTCGGCGCCTCATCGGTGCCGATCGCCTCGATCGCCTTCAGGTAGTGCATGGTCGCCGAGTAGAGTCCGGCCTGGATCATGGTCGGCATGCGGCCGACCTTCTCCATGAAGCGCTTGGAGAAGGCGCGGGTCTCGTCGTTCATGTCCCAATAGAAACCGTCGGTGACGATCAGGCCCTGCGTTGCCTTGATGCCGAGGGAATGCGTGTCGGTGATCTCCATCAACAGCGCGATCATCTTCTGGCCTGCCTGTGTGATGCCGAACTCGGCGGCCTGCTTCAGCGCGTTCTGGGTGTCGCCGCCGGCATTGGCGAGCCCGATCACCTTGGCCTTGGAGGCCTGCGCCTGCAGCAGGAAGGAGGAAAAGTCGGACGAGTTCAGGGGCGCACGGACGTCGCCGAGCACCTTGCCGCCGTTCTCCTTGACCACGTTGGCGGCGTCGCGCTCCAGCGCCATGCCGAAGGCGTAGTCGGCGGTGACGAAGAACCAGGTGTCCTCGCCGCGCTTCACCATCGCCTTGCCGGCGACGTTGGAGAGCGCGTAGGTGTCGTAGGTGTAGTGCACCGTGTTCGGCGAGCAGGCCGGACCCGTAATGTCGGACGACCCGCCGCCGGAATTGATGTTGATCTTGTTCTTCTCTTTCGTCAGCGCCGAGATCGGCAGCGCGACCGAAGAGGTCGGCACGTCCATGATCGCGTCGACCTTCTCGTTGTCATACCAGTTGCGGGCGATGGAGACGCCGACGTCGGGCTTGTTCTGGTGGTCGGCGGAGATCACCTCGACCGGCTTGCCCTTGACCTTGCCGCCGTAGTCCGCGACCGCCATTTCGACCGCGGTCAGCGAACCCTTGCCGGTGGCGTCGGCATAGAGGCTCGACATGTCCGTGAGCACGCCGATCTTGACCACGTCGTCGGAAATCTGGGCGGAGGCGGTGCCCGTGAACGCGGCAAGCGCCACGCCGGCCGCGAAGGTAGTTACAAGTAATTTCATCGTTTCTTCTCCCAGACTTCTCGTTGAGGGCTTCCGTTTGCGGGCTGGTTCTAGCCGCATTCGGCAAGCGCCGCAAAGGGCCGGGACCTGCGTGGAACTCATCCCGGGATGATGAAAATGCAGGCGGTATCGGGTGGGGCTGGCGAGCCTACAGCTCCGGCAGCTTGCTCACGGTGACGTTCATCGCGCCCTGCGCTTCCACGATCACCCGCAGCGTCTTCGAGTTCGAAGGCGACCTCGGACAGGCCGACGTTATTGATGTTCGCATCGACCCGGACGCCGCTGTCGTTCTTCTGGAATTCGGCGATCGCCTCGGCGATCTTCTGCTGCGCATTGGCCGCGAACGGCTTCAGGTCGATCGTTGCCTTCTCCATCAGCGCCCGCTGCAGATGCGGCACCGCCGCGCGTGCCGCCGCGCCGAGTAATCCGAAGGCGGCCTCCGACTCGACCGCGAGCTCCATGTCGTTCAGCCGCACGGTCTGGTTCTTCTGGTCCAGCACCGGACGGCCCCAGATATGAACGGTGGCGTCGGCGCCGAAACCGAACCAGCTCTTCTTCTCTTTCGCATGCACCAATAGCGAGATCAGCAGCCGATCGCCGGCCGCCGCGACATTGGCTTTTTTGACGGTGACGTCGACGGAGCCGGAGCCGTCCTCCGGGAACCTCCGCCCGGTCAGCTGTCCTTCCAGAATCTTGTCAAGCTCGGTGAAGGGCAAGTCGATCGGCACGCCGATGCCGATGCCGGCCGCGGTCGGCGGCACGATCGAGATCTTGTCGGGGAACGGACAGACCGGCTTGGTCTCGGTCGGCGTGACCCGCGTCTCGGCCTCGATGCCGACCGCGACGGTCACCGCGGTCGCGCTGACGGTGGGCTGTGCTGCGACGGCGCGGATCGGCTTGAGCTCGAGCCAGAGCGGCGGCAGCGCCGCCGTCGTGCCGGTACCTTGCAGCGGCATCGAGCGGCAGGCCTTGGCCCATTGCTCCCGCGCGGCGCGTTCCAGCGTCTTGTCGTTGCGGATGCGCTCGCTGACCGCGTTGAGCTGCTCGCCCACGGTCTTGTCGATCATGGGCTTGACCTGCGCCGGCACGTTGACCCGCGCGCCCGCCATCACCAGGCTGGTGTCGCCGAGGATGACCTGCGCGCCAAAATTCGGTTCGACGTGCCAGGCCTGCGCCAGCTTCGGCCGCACGGTGATGACGACATTGCCGCGGATTTCAGCGCTGGCGTTGATCGCCTTGATGTTGACGCTGCCGATGCGCTTGGCTGCGTCGGCGCCGAGCAAACCGCCGATGGCATCGCCAACCGCGCCGGTCGCTTTCGAGGTCAGCGAGCCCGTGACGTTGAGCTTGCCGGTGATCGGCGTCGTCAGCGACAGCATGTCCTGCGTGCCAGTCGCAAGAATCGGTCCGCGCGAGGCGGTCCAGCCGATATCGGCATCCTGCAGGAGCTGCGATACCGGGTTTTCGGCCTTGCCGGCGAAGTTGCGCGGCGCGGCGCGCTCCGCGGCCTCGCGAATGGCGGTCAGCGAAATCGCGACAGGCGCGATCACCACCGAGCTGCGCGGCGCCGGCGGCAGCGGCGGCAACTGCGCGAGCTGCGGCGCAGCCAGCCTGGCGCGCGGCGACAGCCAGTCCATCGCTTTCAGGCTGACGAAAAACGAGACGGCGACCACGACGACCCCGAGCAGGATCGTCCTCGGCCGCACCGGCAGTTCCGATAATTTCATCGTCCCCCCGGACTCATCGATCTCCGGAGTCTATAGGGCAGGGTGAGCCGATGCTAGGTAGAGGAACCTTAAAACGAAATGGCTCCGGACCATCCCGGAGCCATTGGCCTTCGTTAAGAGAAGTTAATGTCAGCGGATCGAGGTCGCGAGATCCGCGCGGCGCTCTGTCATCGGCAGCACGATCACCCTGGTGCCGACGCTGACGCGCGAGTACAGGTCGCTCACGTCTTCATTGACGAGACGGATGCAGCCGGACGACACATGCGTGCCGATCGTTTCCGGCGCGTTGGTGCCGTGGATGCGATAGACGGTGCCGCCGAGATACATGGCGCGGGCGCCGAGCGGGTTGCCGGGGCCGCCGGCCATGTGGCGCGGCAAATAGGGCTGGCGCTGGATCATCTCCGGCGGAGGCACCCAATCCGGCCACTCGGCCTTCTTGGTGATCGTCTGGGTACCGGACCAGGTGAAGCCGTCGCGGCCGACGCCGATGCCGTAACGCATCGCCTGGCCATTGCCCATCACCAGATAGAGATAGGTGTTCGGTGTATCGATGATGATGGTGCCGGGCGCTTCGCGGCCCGTGTAGCTCACGACCTGCCGGCGCAGCCGGGCGGGCAGTTCAAAAGTGCCGCTCTCATCCTGGGACGGAGCAGCGACGGCCGGCGGCGGCGCATATTGCGTCTGCGGCACGACGAAGAACGGGAAAAGCTGGGTGGGCGGTGCGGCCACGGCGGAAGTCGAGAAAGCCATGGTGCCGAGCGCGAGCGCAATTGCGCTGCGGGAGGTAAGCTTGAACATTTGTTGTCCCCTGTAAGAAGCGCCTTATCGATTGGCTTTTTTGTCCCAGCCAATTCGTATCCACGGTCATTTCATTAACGATCAAAGGTTTCGGGACGTTTGCTTCAAAGGCCGAAAACGGTTTCGTCGCCTTAAGGAATTGTTTCATGACGGTTTCGTGGCTCCTCCAGTGTCCCGATTCCGAAGTTCGCATCCAGCTTGCAGCGGGACAGCACTTGCGAACTTCGGAATCGAAGGACACTGGCAAGTCATTGACCTGGTGTGGCTTTGGTTCAGAAGTCCGCATGACGAAGTTGCAGGGAGACGGATGCGGACTTCTGAACCGCCACACCAGGCGCGGGCCGTCCGAACAAAGATTCTGCAACAAATTCATGATGTCACACGCCTGATACATCCATGCCCGATTTTGCGTAGCCGAGAATCATTCGAACTCTCGGACACCCCTGATGCGGACATTGATCGCGACTGACGCCTGGCATCCACAGGTTAACGGCGTGGTGCGCACGCTCACTTCACTGGCGCGCGCCGCAGCCTCCCTCGGCGCCGAAGTCACCTTTCTGACCCCTGACGGCTTCCCCTCCATGCAGGTACCGACCTATCCCGGCTTGCGGGTGGCACTGCCGAACGGTGGCGAGATCGCGCGGCGGATCGAGGCAGCGGCGCCCGAGGCGATCCATATCGCCACTGAAGGACCGATCGGCTGGTGGGTACGCGCCTATTGCCGCCGCCATGGCCTGGCGTTCACCACCTCCTACACCACGCGCTTTCCGGAATATGTCTCGGTGCGATCAGGCATCCCGGAGAGCTGGGGCTATGCCGTGATGCGGCATTTCCACAACGCTGCCGCGGTGACCATGGTCGCCACGCCCTCGTTGCGGCAGGAGCTGGCCGGTCGCGGCTTCACGAAGCTCGGCGCCTGGACCCGCGGCGTCGACACAAAACTCTTTCATCCCGATAGCCCCGCGACGCTCGACTTCCCGCGGCCGATCTTCATGACGGTCGGCCGCGTCGCGGTCGAGAAGAACCTCGAAGCGTTCCTCTCGCTCGATCTGCCCGGCACCAAAATCATCGTCGGCGATGGCCCGCAGCGCGCCGAGCTGGAGCAGCGCTTCAGGTGCGCGAAATTCCTCGGCGAGAAGAACGGCGAAGACCTGACCTCGCTGATATCGGCCGCCGACGTGTTCGTCTTCCCAAGCCTGACCGACACTTTCGGCGTGGTGCAGCTCGAAGCGCTGGCCTGCGGCACGCCGGTTGCGGCGTTTCCGGTAACCGGTCCGATCGACGTCATTGCCGACCATCCGATCGGCGCGCTCGACCGCGATCTGAGCGCCGCGTGCTTGCGCGCCTGGACCATGTCGCGTGCGACCTGCCGCAGCTTTGCGCTGGAGCGTTCCTGGGAGAATTGCGCGCGGCAATTCATCAACCATCTTGCGGTGCTGCAGCCGGCTCGTGCGTCGAGCTCTATAGCCGCGCTTGCAGGCGTACGCGGCTGATCAAAATCATTCAACGAGAGCGAAAGAGACAATGGCACAGATCATGAAGCTGGACGGCGCGGGTGAGTTGGATTTCGACCGCGAGATGGTCGAGCAGGCCTATGACCGCTGGGCGCCGATCTATGATCTCGTGTTCGGCGGCGTGTTCTCCAAGGGTCGCGATGCGGCGATTGAGGCCACCAATAAGCTCGGCGGCCGTGTGCTCGAGGTCGGCATCGGCACCGGCATCTCGCTGCCGCTCTATGCGCCGCATGTCCGCATCTTCGGCACCGATATTTCCGAAGCTATGCTGAAGAAGGCCAAGCGCCGCGCCGCCGATCTCAAGCTGAAGAATGTCGAGGGGCTTGCGGTGATGGACGCCGAGAAGCTCGAATTTACCGACAATTCCTTCGACGTGGTGATGGCGCAATATGTCGTCACCGCCGTGCCCAATCCGGAAGCCGCGCTCGACGAGTTCGCGCGCGTGCTGCGGCCGGGCGGTGAGCTGATCATTCTCACCCGCGTCAGCGCCGACGACGGCATGCGCCGCGTCATCGAGCAGACCCTGCAGCCGGTGGTGACGCGTCTCGGCTTCCGCACCGCGGAGTTCGCGTGGTCGCGCTACACCAAATGGCTTGCCGGCACTAAAAATATAGAGCTCGCCGAGCGCCGCCTGATTCCGCCGATGGGCCACTTCTCGCTGGTGCGCTTCCGCAAGGTCGGCGTCGCGGCGTAAGTTCGCGCTGCTGTCACATATGACAGTTCGATGACATCTTCATGATGTCACACACGGGACATTGAAATCCTGTACAACGCGTCGACTCAACCATTCCTGGGGCAGATCCATGATCGAGAATTTTCGCGAGCAGCTGCGTATCCAGCGCTGGGACGACCATCGCTACTATCATCACAGCCGCATCAATCAGAGTCTGCACTTCGTCAGCGCGATCAGCTTCATCGTCGGCTATGCCATGATGTTCTTCGATCCCATGATGTCGGCGCTGATCGGCTGGCTGGTCTCGATGACTTCGCGCCAGGCAGGCCACTTCTTCTTTGAGCCGCGCGATTACGATCATCTCAATCAGGCCACCCACGAGCACAAGGAGGAGATCAAGATCGGCTACAACCTGCGCCGCAAGGTGGTTTTGATGACGATCTGGGCGGCCTCGCCTTTGGTGCTCTATGTCGATCCGACCCTGTTCGGCCTGTTCACGCCCTGGGCAACGCCAGCCGACTTCATGCGGCAGGTCGCCAAGGTCTGGCTGGCGGTCGGCGTCGGCGGTCTCCTGTTCCGCACCATCCATCTCTTCTTCATCTATAATGTCGAGACCGGCCTCGTCTGGATGACCAAGATCCTCACCGATCCCTTCAACGACTTCCAGCTCTACAAAGGCGCGCCGCTGGCGCTGCTGCGCGGCGAGCTGATCGATCCGGGTTTGGACATCATCGAGCACAACGAGCTGCAAGAGAAACTCGCCTGATCTTCACCCTCCCCTGGGGGAGGGTCGGCTCACATGAGCGCAGCGAAATGTGAGCCGGGGTGGGGTGATGCATTAATTCAAAGACTGTTCGAGAGGCGAGACTGTCACCCCACCCCGGTCCTTATCTCGCTTCGCTCGATGGCGGCGTAGCCGAAGCCTCGCTTCGGCGTTTTCAGGAACGGCCGCCGGAGGCGGCCTATGCCCTCCCCCTCCAGGGGAGGGTGGCAGCGAAAGCGGGGAAGGTGGGAAGAAACTCACCGCCTGAACTTGCTGGCCAGCATCTCTTTCAGGATCTGGCGGCGGATGGCCTTGTTGGTGAGGCCCGGGGCATGCCACCACCAGCCGTCGGCCTTCATCCTCTCCGCCGCGGCGACGAAGCGCTTTGCCACCTCGGCGAAATCGGCATCGTTATAGTTCAGGCTGAAGATCAGCCGTCCCGTGCCGACCCAGCTCAGCGCGATGCCTTCCGCGCGCAGGTAATATTGCAGCATCCAGTTATAGCGGGACGGTTCGGTGTAGCTCACGGTCCAGATCGAGGACAGGTTGTCGACGCGGACCGGCAGGTCGGCGGTGGCGAGCATCTCGTTGAGTTCGCGCGCCCGGCCGTTCCAGATGTCATCGAGACCTTTATAAACCGAACGGAAATTCGGGCTGGCGAGCCGGCTCAAAAACTCGTCCATCGCCGTCATGACGTAGGGATGCGAGTTGAAGGTGCCGCGCGCAAAGCAGATGTCGGCGGGGCGGTCGTCGCGGAAGCGCCGCATCAGCTCGCGCTTGCCGCAGACCGCGCCGATCGGCAAGCCTCCCGCCAGGCTCTTGCCGTAGGTGACCATGTCGGCCTTCACGCCGAAATATTCCTGTGCGCCGCCGGGCGCGAGCCGGAAGCCGACGAACACCTCGTCGAAGATCAGCACGATGCCGCGTTCGGTGCAGACCTCGCGCAGCTGCTTCAGCCATTCGGCGTAGGCCGCGCGATCAAAGCTCGCACTTCGCGAGGAGTCTACCAGCGCGGAATCGCCGGGCGCGTTGCTGTTGGGGTGCAGGGCCTGCAAGGGATTGACCAGCACGCAGGCGATGTCGCGCCGCGTGCGCAAGACGTGCAGCGTCCGCTCGGACATTTCGGCGAGCGTATAGGTTTCATGCGGCGAGACCGGATTGCCGACGCCAGGCTGCACGTCGCCCCACCAGCCGTGATAGCTGCCGGCAAAGCGCACCAGATGCGTGCGCTTGGTGTGATAGCGCGCGAGCCGCACCGCCTGCATGACGGCTTCGGTGCCGGACATGTGGAAGGAGACTTCGTCGAGCCCGGAAATCTCGGCGAGCCGCCGCACGTTCTCGGCGACCACGGGATGGTAGGAACCGAGCACCGGCCCGAGCGCGCGGGCGCGCCTCTCGGAGATCTCGATGCACTCCTTGTAGAAATCGTTGCCGAAGATGTTGACGCCGTAGGAGCCGGTGAGATCATAGAAAACGTTGCCGTCGATGTCGGTGACGGTGACGCCGGACGACGAGGCCATGAAGGCGCCGGTGCCGAGATTCTCGCGCACCAGGGTGCCGTACTGGAACGGGACGCGGTAGGCGCGGGTGAATTGCAGGTCGGAGATGTGTTCGGCGGCTTCCGCCGTCATCTCGCGGCCCTTGGCGAAGCGCTGCTTGTAGAGCGCGGCCAGCGCAAAGAAGCCGTCCTGGCGGCTGGTCGCCACATTCGCGGGCGCGCCGTCGGAGCGGAAGAAGTCGTCGATGTCGAACGCGTAGAACGGGATCAGCCGCGCCACTCGGCGCGACATCTTCGAGTGTCCGGTCAGCGACCGGTGCTTGGCCCGCGACAGCTCGATCCTGGCCTTGACCTTCGGGGCCACCGCTGCGGTCGCCGCCACCGCGCCGGCGGCCAGCGAGAGAATCGGAAGAGACGAATCCATGACCACAGCGCTAACCAGTCCTCCTGACAGATTCATGACAGTCAAAAGCCTGATCGCCAGTTTCACCCAGCAGGAAGACCTCAACTTCCTGTTGACCAACCGCATCCCGCGCGCCGCGCTGACCCGGTTCATGGGCTGGTTCAGCAAGCTCGAGAACCCCCTGATCCGGGATTTCTCAATTCACTGCTGGAAGCTGTTCTCCGATCTCGACCTGTCGGAGGCGAAGAAGACCCAATTCAAGAGCCTGCATGACTGCTTCACCCGGGAGCTGAAGCCGGGCTTGAGGCCGTTCGATCCGGCCCCGAATGTGGTCGCAAGCCCTTCGGATGCCATCGTCGGCGCCCACGGCACCATCCGCGACGGCGAGCTCTACCAGATCAAGAGCGCGCCTTATTCGCTTGCCGATCTCGTCAACGATCCCGCGCTGGTGGCGCAGCACCGCAACGGCAAGTTCGTCACGCTTCGCCTGACCTCGAGCATGTATCACCGCTTCCACGCACCGCTCGACTGCCGCATCGAGCGGGTCACGTTGATCCATGGCGACGTCTGGAACGTCAACCCGATCGCGCTGAAGCGGGTCGAGCGGCTGTTCTGCAAGAACGAGCGCGCGGTGATCCGCACACGGCTCGCGGGCGGCGAGGCGTTCACGCTGGTGCCGGTCGCGGCCATTCTGGTGGCCAGCATCCGCCTGCATTTCCTCGATCTGTTGCTCAACGCCGGCACGCGCGGCCCGGCCGACTATCCTTGCGACGTCGACGTGCACAAGGGCGACGAGCTCGGCTGGTTCGAGCATGGCTCGACCATCATCCTGCTCGCGCCGGCGCATTTCGAATTCGCCGACAATGTGAAAGAGGGCGGCCGTATTCTTGCGGGTCAGGCTTTGCTGCGGAATTCCGGAGACGCCGTCTAATTTGTGACGGCGCAACTAGGCAGCAAGCTAGCGCTTCTTCTTGTTAGGGGGTGGTGGCTTGCCCTTCGGCAGGACCGGCAGCCGCGGTCCGCCCGGCCGCCCCACGCCAGGTGGCGTGCCCGGCGCTGCACCGGTGCGCGGTCCAACGGCGGGTGTGCCCGGCGGTGCCGCGCCCGGAGTACGCGGCAGCGCGTTGGGCTGCGCCGTGCCTGCTGGAGCAGCGCCTGGTTGCCCCGGTCGCGCGGGCGCACCGGGCTGTTGCGGCGCGCCGGGCTGTTGTTGCTGACCTTGACGGTTCGGCGCACTGGGCTGTTGCGGGCCGCCGGGTTGTTGCTGCTGCCCCTGACGATTGGGCGCGCCCGGCTGGCCCGGCCGATTGTTCGGCGTCGTCGGCTGCTGGCCTGGACGGTTGGGCGTCGTGCCCGGTTGCTGCTGGCCGGGACGGTTCTGGCCAGGCTGCCGCGCGGGGTTGTTGCGCTGGTTGAGACCCGGATTGGCGCGGCGGAAGGCGCGCTGCTCGGTGACGATCTGCCGCCCCACGGTCTGCGTCGCGTGGAGCTGGCGCACGAAGCCCTGGTCGCGCTGGGCCTGTTGCGGCGAGATCGTGAGCGGCACCGCGGCAAAGCGTGCGCCTCCAGGTCCGCCCCGGATCGCAAAGCCGCTCGCGCCTTGCGTCAGCGCGCCGAGCCGACGTCCCTGCCGGTCGTTGACCTCGATCTGCCCGACGCGTCCGTCGGCATCGGGATAGAGCTTGATGTTGCTGGCGCTCGTGGCCGTAGCGCCGCCTTCCGGCACCTCGACGAGGCCCGTGGTGCCGCGAATGCCGAGCGTAGCGGTCGGCGTCGTGATCTGCATGTTGCCGGTCTTGGCGACCGCGGCGGCGGCAAAGGCAACGGTGCCCTTGGCGATGTCGAAAATGCCTGAATTGTTCTTGCCGCCGTCTTCATAGACGTAGTTGTCGATCGTGACCTGCGCGTTGGCTTTCAGCGTGAAGGTGGTGGCGTCGTTGAAGGTGATACCGAGCGAGGAGGTCGCCGCGGTCGCGACCACGTCGTTGAGATAGATGTCGTCCTTCAGTTTGAGTGGCGTCGCCGTGTTGTTGCGGGTGACGCTGGCGGTGCCGGTGAGGGTGGCGACATTGCCGATCGGCTCGTCGCTCGCCGCCTGCTGATCGGCGGGCGTGGCCGCGGCTGGTGCCTGCGTCGCGTTCGGCTGCGTCCCTTGCGCCCATGCATCGGACACGAGGACAAGGAGCAGCGGAAGCGCCAGTGCGAGCCGGTACGATGTCACGATGAGGACGTCCCAGGGAGAAGGCAGCAGGATAGCGGGATTTCAGCGCCGCGTCGCTGAATGGTGAATGAACGCGCCCCGCCATTTGATGCGTTAACGACATGGCGCGCAAGCGCCGGCCATCGGACCAAGCCTATTGCCGCGGCGGGGCTTTTGCGTCTTTCATGCAAGGCTTGGTGGAGCTGGAACAGGAATGTCACGCAAGATCCTCGTCATGGGCCTGCCGGGCGCCGGCAAGACCACGTTCGCGACCGCGCTGGCGCCGCTGCTCAACGCGGTCGTGTTCAATGCGGACGCCGTGCGCGCCAATCTCTCGCGCGATCTCGGCTTCTCGCACGAGGATCGCGTCGAGCACGCCCGCCGCATGGGCTGGATGTGCGACCGCGTGGTCGAGGCCGGTGGCACGGTCATCGCCGACTTTATCTGCCCGACGCCGGAGACGCGCGCCGCTTTCGGCGAGGCCTTCACGATCTGGATCGACCGCATTTCGGAGGGGCGGTTCGAAGACACCAACCGCATGTTCGTCGTTCCGGACAAGTTCGACCTGCGCGTGGGCGCCGACGGCGCGCCGCAATTCTGGGCCGAGCAGGCGCTGGCGCGGCTGCGGCCGTCCTTCGATCCGCAAAAGCCGACGGCGCTGTTCATCGGCCGCTACCAGCCGTTCCATCCAGGTCACCAGCGCCTGATCGAGGAAGGCTTGCGGCGCGTCGGCCAGGTCTGCATCGCCGTGCGCGATACCCACGGGATCGACGACAAGAATCCGCTGCCGTTCTTCGCGGTCAAGCAGCGCATCGAGGCGGCGCTATCGGCGCACGTCGGCCGCTTCGTCATCGTGCCGCTCCCCAACATCACCAACGTGTTCTATGGCCGCGACGTCGGCTATCACGTCGAACGCATCGTGCTCGACGAGGCCACCGAGCAGATTTCCGCGACGGCCACGCGCCAGCTCGCCGGGATTTCCGGCGCCCGCAAGGGATAGCGATTTGTGAGCGACACCGGCGCCGGCAATCAGAACAAGATCACGCTGACCCTGCCGCAAGCGCTGGCGTTGGCGGAGCACGTCGCACATGAGGATGATTCGCCGGTCGGCGACTGGCAGACCGAGGGCAAGAAGGGCCTGGTGCGAATCGAGAAATGCGGCGCCGCGCTGTGCGGCTATCTGCTCAACGAAACCACCAACACGACCGGCGAGACCGTGCTCAGTAACATGAAGGCGAAGACCAACGCGCAATGGGCCGGCGACATCTACAGCCGCGCCAGCGGCAACACCTACTACGCCAGGATGACCTTCAAGCAGTCCGACACCTTGCGCGTCGAGGCCTGCGCGATCGGCCGCTTCTTCTGCTCTGGGAACGACTGGACGCGCGTGCCGCGCTCGGACGAAGTGGTGACCTCGCGCAATCTGCCGGCGGCGCCGAAGTCGTAACTGACGAAAACGTAATCTGGCTGGTGGAGCGGATTTGACGTTCGCTACTCCACGGGCTGTGCACTCGCAAAGCGAACGTCAAATCCAAAGCTCCACCAGAATCAATATTTTGGCTAGTGGTCCTTTGATTCCAACATTCGCAAAGTGCCTGCTGAGAGGGGATGCGAATGTTGGAATCGGACTACTAGCGCGAATTACGCATGGCAGGGTCGAGCCGGCCGCCTCTGGAACGAGAGGCGGCCGCGATGCTAGCTATTCAGCCAAGAGAAAGAAGACTGCTGAAGTACAAACTCAGGTGGGAATGCCCGAAAAGCCGATGACGCTCAAATTCCGCTGCCCAGCGGAACTGGAGGGCGTGTTGCCGCCGCCGGTGCCGGCGTCATCAGGGCTTCCCGGCTGGCTGAAGTCCATGCCGTCGCAGGCCTTCAACGCGCTGAACGGGCGCGACGAAAACACCGTCAAGCGCTGTCCGCCATTCGTCGACGCGATGACCCACGGCTTCCTGATTCCGCTGATGTGCGATCTCAGGTTCGACAAGGGTGAGGTCACCTGGGACAACGAGTTGCCGCCGGGCGGGACGCTCAGCTTCGTGCGTTCGCCGATCGGATTCCACGAGTTCGAGTCAGGTGATCGGGTCGCCGCTGTTCGAGCCCGACCGCTTCCTGATCAAGTTTCACAATCTGTGGACCATCGAGGCGCCCGAGGGCTATTCGGTACTGTTCACCCACCCGCTCAATCGCTTCGACCTGCCGTTCACCACTATCACGGGGCTGGTCGATTGCGACCGCTATCGCGACAACTGGGTGCATTTTCCCGCGCATTGGCACGACATCAATTTCTCCGGCGTGGTGCCGAAGGGCACGCCCATTGCGCAGGTCGTTCCGGTGCGAAGGGAGACATGGAGCGCCGAGGTCGCGCCGCTCAACGCGGACGAGACGCAGCGCGTGCACGACCTCACCAACCAGATCGAGCGCAAGTCGGGCCTCTACCGGCGCGAATATCGAAGCTAGCGCGCAGCTCAAGCGATGAGGAACGCCGCCGCCATGCTCGGCCGCATGAAGAAGCGGCCGTGGGACGAGACCGCCATGGAAGAGACGGCGCGGCCGAACAGTTGCGGAGTGCCGCGCACCACCTCGCGCAATTGCGCCTCGGCTCCATCGCGATCGTTCAGCTCCAGCAGGCACAGCGCAAAATTCGCGCGCGTGATCGCGTCCGGCCGGACGGCGAGCGTGCGGCGATACAGCTCCGCGGCGTCGGCATATTCGCCATCGAGCACCATGGCACGGGCGAGCTCGGCGAGCACATCGGGATGTCCGGGCGCGGCAGCCTTGGCCTGAAGCAGCAAGCCGCGGGCACCGGCGCGCTCGTTACTCACGACCAGCAGCCGCGCGAGTTCGATCTTCAGCTCGACCACCTCCGGCATCAGCGCGAGCCCGGCCGCCGCGACGGCGATGGCGTCGTCGACCTTCATCGCCCGTCCAAGCTGGCGCGCATGTTCGATGAAGGCGGGCGCGTGAGCCGGCCGGCGCGTCGTTGCCTGTTGCAGGTGGCCGAGCGCGTCCTGGATTCGTCCCGACGCAGCCAGTGCAGTGGCAAGCAGGGTCTCGATGCCCGCATCGCCGGCGCGGCGCGCGGCACGCTCCAGCGGTGCCACCGCTTCGTTCGCGCGATTGCTCGCAAGCAACGCTTGGCCTAGGATGACGGCGGCGGTGACATTGCCGCGCTCGGCTTTCAGGACATCTCCGGCAAGCCGCTCGGCTTCGGCAAAATCCTGCATGCGCAACGCCAGCGCGGCGCGCCCGAGTTTTGCGTTTTGAGGTCCGGAATTGGGGGATGATTTGGGCATTGGCGGGCCGCAACTGACAACAGCCGCACGCCGGCGAGAAGTTCTCCGGCTGCATGCCTCCATGAAAAAAAACCCGGCGGTGGTGACCGCCGGGCTGCAACTGTCGGGATCGAGACAAGTGTCAGCCGAAGACGCCAAGCACGATGGCGCCGACGAAGGCAAACGCGAGATACGCGGTCACGACACTCAGCCTGCTGACGGTCATGGGAAGCTCCCTGTTCACGTCACTGCCCGCATCTAACACCGACATTACCAAGCGGTTCCGGGCCGAAAAAGTAAGGCTCGCTGTCCGTGCGTCGCGGAATCCGATGCCATCGTGGTTAAAAACTCCTGAAAATCAACATGTTGAAGAGTCTTTAAGGTAATTCGCCGAACGTGCGCGGATGGCGCGTGGAGTTCGTTTGTATCTCGTCGGCTCCGTCGTCCTTGTCTCGTTGGCGGGTTGCGGCCGCGGATTCTTCCAATCCGCCGAGCGCGAACCGTGGCGGGCCGAGGCCGAGATCGCCTGCATGAAGTCCGGCGCGGTGAAAGAGACCGCGGAGGTCGTCCGCATCGAGCCGATCGCCGGTCCCGGCATGTGCGGCGCCGAATATCCGCTGAAGGTCGCCGCGCTCGGCGAGACGTCCTCGATGTACGGTTTTGCCGATGATGATCTGCGGCCGCCGGCGCCGATCGGCAACCAGCCGCGTTGGCCGATCCAGCAGCCGCCACCTCCGAACTATCCGCAAAATTCCTATCCGCCGGCGCAATCCTCTTATCCGCCGCCGGCGGCTTATCCGCAGTCGCCGAGCGTTCCGCGCAACTCATACCCGGAGACCGCGGTGCGTCAGCCCGGTTACGGCGCGTCGTCCGGTCCGATCTCGCTGAGCGCGCCGGGCGTTGCCGAGCCAGTCGATGACGAGATCAACCTGCCGGCCGAAGGTGCGCCGACGCGCAGCGCGGTTACGCGCGCGCCCTATCCCGCGCCGCCGGCCTATCCGCAGAGCCGATATCCGCAATCGCCCGCTCCGCAGAGCGACAGCGCGCCGTACTCCTCGCGCACGGACATGCCGCCGGGCACGCCGCAGCGGTTCGGCCCCGGACCCGCGCAGGGCAATCCCGTCAGTTCGTTCGGCTCGGTGACGCTGAAGCCGACCGCGACTTTGGCATGCCCGATCGTCTCGGTGCTCGACCGCTGGATCGCAGACTCGGTGCAGCCGGCGGCGCAACGCTGGTTCGGCGCGCGCGTGGTCGAGATCAAGCAGATATCGGCCTATTCCTGTCGCGGCATGAACGGCAATCCGAACGCGCACATCTCAGAGCACGCCTTCGGCAACGCGCTCGACATCGCCGCCTTTACGCTTGCCGACGGCCGCCGCGTCACCGTGAAGGACGGCTGGCATGGTCTGCCGGAAGAGCAGGGTTTTCTGCGCGACGTGCAGGGCGCCGCCTGCCAGCAGTTCAACACCGTGCTGGCGCCGGGCTCGAACCAGTATCACTACGATCACATCCACGTCGATTTGATGCGCCGCGCCAGCCGCCGCATTATCTGCGAACCCGCCGCCGTCTCCGGCGAGCAGATCGCCGCGCGCGCGGGAGGCCGCAGTCCCTATGCGTCCTCGCGCGATCCCTATGTCACGGGCTCGCTCGGTGGTCACGCGCACAAGCACAAGGACACGAGCGCGAAGGTCAATGAGGAAGATGAGTTCGCGGACGATTAAATCATCACCGCCGCCAGCGCCAGCAGCAGCGCCGGGATCATCACGATCCATCCCAATTTCAAAAACTGCCACGCGCTGACGTGAATCTCCTCGCGGCGCAGCGCGACCAGCCAGAGGATGGTGGCGAGCGAGCCGGTCACTGACAGGTTAGGCCCGAGATCGACGCCGATCAGGATCGCCGCCGTGACCTGCTGCGGCAGGTGATCGCTGGCGGCGACCGAGCCGGCGAGCAATCCCACCGGAAGATTGTTGGCGACATTGTCTGAGACCGCGGTGGCGATGCCGACCTGCCACATCGCTTGCGTCGGCGATTGCGCGACCGCCTGATGCAGCAGCGCGCTTAAGTCTGCGATCACGCCGGTCTTGACCAGCGCCTCCACCATTACGAACAGGCCGGCGACCAGCGGCAGCACGCCCCAGGCGATGTCCTTGACGAGCGGCCAGGGCGACTGCCGCGCCAGCGCCAGCACCGCGCCCGCCGTGACGACGCCGCACAGGAAAGTCGGCAGTCCCAGCGGCACGTCGAGCGCGGAGGCGGTGACCAGTACAACGCCGATCGCGGCGATGCCCCACGCCGTCAATTTTCCGCCGAAGCTCAACACCGGGCGCGGCACGTTGCGTTCGAGATGCTCCTTGTCGAGTGCGCGGCGCAGCGCCACGCGCAGCACGATGTAGGTGACGACGACGGCGGCAGCTGACGGCAGCGCGAACTGCCGCAGCCAGTCAAGAAGATGCGGCATGTGCGCGCCATAGACCACGAGATTGGCGGGGTTGGAGATCGGCAGCACGAAGCTCGCAGCATTCGCAATGAAGGCGCAGACGAACAGATAGGGCAGGGGTGTGACGCCCGCGGCGCGGGTCGCCGCATAGACTGCGGGCGTCAGCACGATCGCAGTGGCGTCGTTGGAGAGGAACGCGGTCACCAGGGTGCCGACAGCGTAGACCAAGAGGAACAGCCGCTGCGGCGAGCCGCGCGCATGTTCGACCGCGCGCGCCGCCAGCCAGTCGAAAAAACCTTCGCGCCGCGCCAGCTCCGCAATCAGCATCATGCCGGTGAGGAACAGATAGACGTCAACGCCCTTGCGCATCCCGGCGAGCGCATCGTCGACCGGCAACAGCCGCAGCAGAACCAGCAGCACAGCGCCCGCCACCGCCCAGATCGCCTCCGGCCAGTGGAACGGACGCGCGATCACGCCCAGCGTCGCAATGATGATGATGGCCCAGGCCAGCAAATGGTCGGTCGGCACGGTCGTGAGACTCATCGAGGAGATCATTCGGCCGCGACAGGTTCGGGCGGTAACGGTTGTGAGGGACGTGCGTCGGCGCTCGCCGTGGGAAAAGCGAGACCAAACACGATAAAGCCTGCCGCCGCAACCGCGCCGAGCGCGAGAAACGCGGCGCTGTAACCGGCCCTCACCACGACGATGCCGGCCAGCGCGGTCGACAGTGCAGCGCCGATGCCTTGTGCGGTTGCGACCGCGCCCTGCGCGACATTGAATTGTCCGGTGTTGCGCATGAGGTCGGCGACGATCACCGGAAAGATCGCGCCATAGATGCCGGCGCCGATGCCGTCGAGCAATTGCACGCCGACCAGCCACGCCGGATTGTCCGACAGCGTATAGAGCGCGCCGCGCAGCGGCAGGATCGCAAGTGCTGCGAGGAAGAAGCGCTTGTGGCCCCAGGCGTCGGCTTTCACGCCGGTGAGCCACGCCACCGGCACCATCACGCCTTGCGCCGCCACGATGCAGGCCGACATCAGGCTGGTGCCGAGGTTCTTGTCCTGCAGCGCGAGCTTCTGTCCGACCAGCGGCAGCATTGCGGCGTTCGACAAATGAAACAACAGGACGCACAGTGCAAAGATCAGGAGCGGACGGCAGCTCAGCAGCACGCCCAGGCCCGACGGTTGCTCGCGCGTGGTATCGCCGGCCTCGCCGTCATGCAGGCCACGGGCGAGATCGTGGTTGATGGTGGATTCGGGGATCGCGAGCACGCTTACCACGCTTGCGAGCGACATCGCCGCGAGCAGGTAGAACACCACGGTCGGACCGAACAAATACGCCGCGCCGCCGGCGATCGTAGCTGCGACCGCGTTGCCGGCATGGTTGAAAGTCTCGTTGCGGCCGATCCGCCGCGTGAAAGCCCGGCGACCGACGACGCCAAGCGATACCGCCGCCAGCGCCGGCGGGAAAATCGCGCCGGCCGCATGCGCGAGGCCTTGCGTGATTGCGACCGGCCAGAAATTTGGAAACAGCGGCAGCGCCAGCGAGGCCACGGTCACCAGGATCGCGGCGGCGGCCATCACCAGCCGCTTGGCCCGCGTGACATCGACCAGCGCGCCGGCCGGCGTCTGCGCCGCGATGCCGGCAAAGGTGGCGACCGCCATCACCATGCCGATCTTCGCCTCGTCCCAGTGCTCTTCGGTCAGAAGGTAGATGGCGAGATAGGGCCCGAGCCCGTCTCTGACATCGGCGAGGAAAAAATTGGCGGCGTCCAGCGCCCGGTTCGCCCGCCGCTTTGGATTGCCGCGCTGCGGCATCGGTATCTCTTGATTGATGAACGACCCCGACGTGAAGCATCGGCTGCCTGATTTGGTTCCCTTTTGGCTTGCGGGGGCCGGTCAATACGCTATTAGTTCAAGCCCGGTAAGTCCGCTGGGGGAAAAAGTGGCAAAACCCGAGTACTGGCTGCGGCTGAAGCCGTGGTCTTTAGAGGCCCTTTTGGTCGCCGTCGCTGCGCTCGCCGCGGCGGTTGCGATGCGTGCCGTCCTGGCCGAGTTCGGGATGGCGCTCTATTTCACCACCTTCCTGCCGGCGATCCTGGCCACCGCGCTGCTCGCCGGCGTGCCGGCCGGCGTTTTCACCGCGGTGTCCGCGGCGGTCATCGTGTGGTGGGCGTTCATACCGCCGGCCTTCGAGTTCGGCCCGCTCACGCTGGGCGAACTCCACAGCTTCACCCTGTTCCTGCTATCGACGGCGCTGCTGATCTGGTTCGGCCATCTTTGCCGTACCGCTCTGCGGATGCGCAAGGAAAAGACCGCCTGAACGCCTTTCTTCTCAACGACGTAGCCGGCGGAACTCCATGGAACTTTTTTGCGCCGCACGCGTTATGTGTCCATGACAGAAGATTTTTCCGTTCGTCCCACCAAGCCGCTCACGCCTGAACAACGCAAGGAACGCGACGCCCAGCGTCGTGCCGATGCTGAGCAGGCCATGCGCGAGCATGAGGCCGCGCAAAAGAAATTCTACGCCAACAAGGAGCGGCTGAAGGCGCAGCGCCTCGCGCGCGAGCAGGGCAAAGACAAGGCGCATGACGAAAAGTCGACGGCTCGTTCGCGCTGAACAGCCGCGTTACCGCTCCTCATCGGGATGCACCCACAGACAAAGCGTGATCTCGCGCTCTTCGGCGCGGTTCGCCTTGTTGGCTTCCTCGCGCGCGCTCGCGGCGCGGATTTTTGCGCCGATCAACCGCCCGTGAAAAGGGAATGCCGCGACCGTGAGCCCATCGCCGGCGATTACAATCCTGCGCGAACGCCACTAGCGTTAGCTCTGCGAGCGCGTTCCGCCACACCACGGCTTCGGCTCTGTGGAGAAGTCGCGGCGGGAAGGCAGCGAGTCGCGGGCAAATACGCGCTTTCCCTTCATGGTTCTGGTTCGTTGCTTTGGAATTTCGGCGCGCTGTGCGATCGCGTTAAGACTCCGCTCACCCCATTTGCCGTGTTCACGTTTGCGGGCGCGACAGCGCCACAGTCATCAGGAACAACGATAGCTCCGGTCAGGTTGCCTGCCCGCTTAACCAGGACACGGCACATGGTCATTTATCGCATCACCGAGCGCGATCACCGCTTCATCGTCGGCACCGAGCAGGAGGCTGTGCTCATTTGCCGGACCCTCGAAGTCGCGCATCAAGCGGTGGCCGATGCCGAGCTTCTGGAGACGCAGCCTGCGAAACTGATTTTCGCGCGCCGCGTGATGGGGGATGAGCAAGAGCGCGAGACGTAGAGCCTTTTTCTCATTCTCGTCTTATTCTCGTCGCGCGGCGAGCGCGCTACGTCTTCCGATACGCCGCAAGAAACATCCGCACGGCACTCTCGATCACGACAGCGACGCGGGCGGGCGGAGGCGGCGGTGCCGCCTGGAAGATGAACGGCAGGAACAGCGAGGCCTGGCACATCAGCAGGAATTGCGAGGCCGCCAGCTCGCGATCGTCGATCACAAGCTCGCCCGCCTTTTCATGGACCTGAAGATGACCTGCGAGGCGATTGATGGTCTTCTGCAGCACGCGCTCGTAATAGCGGCGGCCGACCTCGGGCATCCGCTCGGCGATCGCCATCACCGTGCGGATCGCCGATCCGCCGTCGGGCCGCAGGATCATCGCGATATAGGCGGAGCCAAACTCCCGCAGCGTGGTGGCGGCATCGCCCGCCGCGTCGAAATCGAAGGCGATCTCGCCCTGCTCCAGCGCGGTCTCCTCGACGATGGCTTCGAACAGGCGGTTCTTGTCGGCGAAATAGACGTAAAGCGTACCCTTGGAGACCCCGGCCGAGCGGGCGATCTCGCCCATGCTGGAGCCGTCAAAACCCAGATCCATGAAGACCTTACGGGCGCCGTCCAGGATCTGCCGGCGCTTCGAGGTATCTTCCTCGCCGACAACCCGGAGAGAGGCGGGATCTCTTGCAACCATTGGTTTAGGGTCTCGCGAAAGAATTCAGGACCGGAAAGGGACCGTGGGGAACCCATGGTTTAAGTTATGGGTGTGAGTATATCTTGACCGAACCGTTCGGTCAATGGTACTTTGGGGCAAGCGATACGGGATGGGCCGACACCGGCGCCTCGCGTATCGCGTCAATTTGAGTGGGGAGGCCTTGATGGCTTCGAGAGACCAGGCCGCGCGCATTGTCCGTTCCGAGCCTGACCAGGCCGACGGCGAGGGTTCGGTCGAGGCAACGGCTGCGCTGGCCGATCAGCTTCGTTCCCATGTGGCGGAGGAAACACGGCGCCGTCCCGGCGAAGCGCCTGCGGTCGAGAAGCCCGCGCCCGCGGCTCCGCCGGTCGCCACCGCGCCGCAAACCGCTGCCGCAAAGCCGGGGCGAAAGCGTTTCATCTTCATCGGCTTCCTCGCGCTGCTGGCGTTGGCGGGTGCTTCCTACGCCGTCTACTATGCGCTGGTCGGCCGCTTCTACGTCTCCACCGATGACGCCTATGTCCGCGCCAACAACACTATGCTCGGCGCGCGCGTGGCCGGCCACGTCGCCGCGATCCTGCCGCGCGACAACGCGCTGGTGCATGCCGGCGACGTGATCTTCCGGATCGACGACGGCGACTACAGAATCGCGGTCGACGCGGCGCGAACCAGGATCGCAACCCAGCAGGCGACCATCGAGCGCTTCGGCCGTCAGGTCGCGGCGGCGCAGAGCGCGGTCGAGCAGGCGCAGGCCAATCTCGCGTCGGCCGAGGCCGGATTGAAGCGCGCCGGCCTCGATTACGACCGCCAGCAATCGCTGAGCACCAAGGGCTTTGCCTCGCACGCCACCTTCGAGCAGTCCGAAGCCGCGCGCGACCAGGGGATCGCCGGCGTCAAGGCAGCGCAGGCGGCCTATGACACCGCAACGAGCAATGTCGATGTCACCCGCGCGCAGCAGGCGGAAGCCGAAGCGCAGCTGGCCGAACTGAAGACCACGCTCGCCAAGGCCGAGCGCGATCTCGATTTCGCATCGGTGCGTACGCCGGTCGATGGCCTGTTCTCCAACCGCCTGGTCAACACCGGGGACTTCGTCGCGGTCGGCCAGCGCCTCGGCAACGTCGTGCCGCTCGACGACGTCTATATCGATGCCAATTACAAGGAGACGCAGCTCAAGCGCATCCGTGTCGGCCAGCCCGTCACCATCAAGGTCGACGCCTACGGCTTCCGCAAGTTCAAGGGCACGGTCGACAGCATCTCACCCGCGGCGGGCTCGGTGTTCACGCTGCTGCCGCCCGACAACGCCACCGGCAATTTCACCAAGATCGTGCAGCGGGTGCCGGTGCGCGTACGCGTGCCAAAGGACGTCGCGCGGCAGAACCTGCTCCGCGCCGGCATGTCGGTCTACATCACGGTCGACACCAACAAGGGCGCCGAGGACGCCGACAGCGACGCCGATCTCGACGCGTCGGGGACGGTCCGGCCGCAGTAGTCAGACGAATCGGAACGACCGTGAACTTGCAGCGCAATCGGCGAGTCCTCTTTACCTGTCCCCGCCCCGTGAGAACGGGAGAGGGGCACGCCGCGCGCGCGGCTCAAGCGTAACGTGAGCTGACCCCGCCATGGCCAACGCCACCACAGCCAATCCCGCGATGATAGGCGCCGCGCCTGTTGATTCCGACCGGATCGAGCCGAGGCGGGTGGTCGCCTTCATCATCATGGTGTTCGGGATGTTCATGTCGATCCTGGACATCCAGATCGTCTCGGCCTCGCTGTCGGACATCCAGGCCGGCCTGTCGGCGAGTTCGACCGAAGTGTCATGGGTGCAGACCGCTTATCTGATCGCCGAAGTGATCGCGATTCCGTTGTCCGGCTTTCTGTCGCGCGCGCTCGGCACGCGGAATTTGTTTGCGATCTCGGCCGCCGGCTTCACCTTCGCGAGCCTGCTTTGCGGCTTCGCCTCCTCGAGCGAGGAGATGATCCTGTGGCGCGCGATCCAGGGCTTTCTCGGCGCCGGCATGATCCCGACCGTGTTCGCCTCCGCCTACACCGTGTTCCCGCGCTCGAAATTCTACATCGTCGGCCCGATCATCGGCCTCGTTGCGACGCTGGCGCCGACCATCGGACCGACGGTCGGCGGCCTGATCACCGATCTGATGTCGTGGCACTGGCTGTTCTTCATCAACGTCATCCCGGGCATCATCATTACCTTCGGCGTGCTGGCGCTGGTCGATTTCGACCAGCCGAATTACGCATTGCTGCAGCGCTTCGACTGGTGGGGTCTGATCTTCATGGCGGGCTTCCTCGGCACGCTCGAATATGTGCTGGAGGAGGGACCGCAATACGAGTGGCTGCAGGACACCTCGGTCGCGATCTGCGCCGTAGTCTCGTTCCTGTCTGCGATCGCCTTCTTCTGGCGCGCCTTCACCGCAAAGGTGCCGATCGTCGACCTGCGCACCTTCAGCGACCGCAATTTCGCGGTCGGCTGCATGCTGCAGCTCGGCGCCGGCATCGGTCTCTACGGCCTGACCTATGTCTATCCGCGCTATCTCGCCGAGGTGCGCGGCTACAGTGCGATGATGATCGGCGAGACCATGTTCGTCTCCGGCGTGACCCAGTTCCTGATGGCGCCGATCATCGGCCGCCTGATGCAGCGCTTCGATCTGCGCCACATCATCATCTTCGGTCTCCTCATCTTCGCGCTGGGATCGTACCAGATGACCTGGATCACCCGCGATTACGATTTCTACGAATTGCTGCTGCCGCAGATCCTGCGCGGCATCGGCTTGATGTGCGTGATGGTGCCGACCAACAATATCGCGCTCGGAACGCTGGCGCCGGAGCGGGTCAAGAACGCCTCCGGCCTGTTCAACCTGATGCGCAATCTCGGCGGCGCGATCGGGCTTGCCCTCATCAACGAGGTCCTCAATGAGCGCACCGACCTGCACATCACCCGCCTGCAGGACCGCGTCACCTGGGCCAATACCACGGCAGTCGAGACGCTGAACAATTTCACCCAGCGCATGCAGGGGATGGGCGACGCCACGCTGATGGCGATGAAGCAACTGTCGCAGATCGTGCATCGCCAGGCCCTGGTCATGAGTTTCGGCGACGTGTTCTTCATCATCGCGGTGTTCTTCGTGGCGCTTGTCGCAATGGTCCTGTGGCTCGACAAGCCGAATCTCGGCCCGGCCGGCGAGGACGCGCACTAGTGCCCACTTTCCGAAGTCCGCGCTCCCTCGCCGCAATACCTTTCGCCGACTTCGGAAAGTTATGGGCACTGGCAAATCTGTGATTCTAGTGCCGCTTTCAATCTGAAGTCCCTGAAGCCGATCTTGCCGCGAGTGGGTCAGGGACTTCAGATCGGCGGCACTAGGAACCATTTATTGTTCGAGCCATCCGCGACCTGCTATTCTCGCGGCATGATCAGCGTTCAAAGCCCGAGATGACAGACGCCCTTCGAAGGGAGCCCGGCGCCTCCTTGTTTTCGACCATCTGGTCCGACGGTCTCGATCCCGAGGGACGGATCAGGAATGTGGGCCGCCTTGCGGTTCCGCTCGCGGTGCTGCTGCCATGGACCACGACCGGTGTCGCGATTGCCGCGGTGGTATGGGTGCTCGCGTTGCTGCCGACGATCGAGCCGCGCGCGTTGCTGGCTTCGCTCAGGCGCCCGGCGAGTGCGCTGCCGATTGCCTTTGTCGTGCTGGTGCTGCTCGGAATGCTCTGGTCGGATGCGCCGTGGGATGAGCAACTGCATCAATTGGGCCAGGTCGCCAAATTCCTGGTGCTGCCGCTGCTGATCTATCACTTCGCCCGCTCGCAGGGCGGGATGATGGTGTTCACCGCCTTCCTGATCTCCTGCGCGGTGCTGTCGCTGGTCTCCTGCCTCGTCGCGCTCGACCCGCTGCTGTCGGCGAAGCTGTATTTCTCGCGCGGACCGTTCAATCCGACCAGCGGCATCTTCGTGCGGAACTACATCGACCAGGGCCAGGAGTTTTCGCTCTGCGCGGTCGCACTCGCTTATCCAGCGGTGATTGCGTGGCAGGAGGGGCGGAGGCGCAAGGCGCTGCTGTTGGCCGCGTTGGGGTTATGGCTGGTCGTCAACCTGCTCTTCGTCATCACCTCGCGCACCGCGTTGGTGACGATGCCGGTCCTGCTCGCGGTGTTTGCGTTGATGCATCTGCGCTGGCGCGTGGCGCTCGGGCTGATGTGCGGCTTCGTGCTGCTGGCCGTTGTCGCGTGGTCGACGTCGCCTCAGATGAGGGAGACATTCGGCAAGTTCTTCACCGACTACGGCTACACGGAAAACCAGAACAACGAGACCGGCATCGGATCACGCCTGATCTACTGGGGCAAGTCGCTGCGCTTCCTTGGGCAAGCGCCGGTGATCGGACACGGCACCGGCTCGACCCGCACGCTGTTCGAGCAGGCGGCCGTGGGCGAGACGGGCGCTCGCGCGATGGTGGTGAGCGATCCGCATAACCAGACGCTGAACGTCGCGGTGCAGTGGGGCCTCGTCGGCGTCGCGCTGCTGTGGGCGATGTGGCTCGTTCATCTGCTGCTGTTTCGCGGAGAAGGCCTCGTCGCCTGGGTCGGGCTGCTCGTGGTCGTGCAGAACATGCTGTCCTCGCTGATCAACTCGCATCTGTTCGATTTCACCGAGGGGTGGATCTATGTGCTCGGCGTCGGCATCGCCGCCGGCACGGTGCTGGCGCAAGCCGCCGGAGGCGCACCACGTTAGTGCAGGCTATTCCACACGAGGATCGCGCCGGACAGGAACAGCATGCCGAGCACCACGTCGCGGAAATTGCGGTCGCTCAGCGCGTGATAGAGCTTTGCACCGATCCAGCTGCCGAGAACGGTCCCCGGAAAGGCCAGCACTGCAAGCCAGATCACCTCACGCGCGACGAGGCCACTTGCGGTCTGCAGGCACAGCGCGACGAACAGCACCGTCCAGTTGAAGGTCTGGAACACGCCGCGACGCTCGTCCTTGCCCCAGCCGCGCACGCTCGCCCACAGGATCGGCGGCGGACCGGATAGGCCGGCAAGTCCGCCGAGGATGCCGCCGATGAAGCCGACGATCCCGTCGGCGATCCTGCCGCCGAACTCGAATGCCATCGGCGCGCTGAAATACAGCGCTGTCGGAAATACCAGCAGCATGATGCCGACGGTCAGCTTGAAGACATTGGGATCGGCATGCGCGACCAGCATCGTGCCGATCGGCACACCCAGCAGCCCGCCGATCAGGAACGGCCAGACCAGCGTGAGATCAAAACTCTTCCACATCGACGGCAAGGTCGCGGTCTGCGCCACCACCGAGCAGATCAAGACCAGCGGTACCGCGGCCGAGGGCGGCAATATGTAGAGCCAGATGCCGAGCGCCATCAGCGCGGTGCCGAAACCGGCCAGGCCCGACACGAAGCCGCCCGCAAGTGCACCGACAAACAGCAGGACGTAAGCGGTCGCCCCCATCGCTATTCCCTGCCGGCAGTGAAAGAAATTCGTGACATTTGGCGGGACAGGGCGGGCTCACCGGGTAGAATGCTTGTCAATGTGCGGGAGAGGAGCATGAGGCGGCGCCGATTCGTCTTTGGCTTGCTTAGCATATCCGCGCTGGCGCCGGGTTTGTCGGCCTTGCGCGCGCAGCAGCCATCCCGCCTGCGGCGGGTCGCCGTGCTGATGCTCTATGGCGAGAAGGATCCGGAGGGGCAAGCCCGCGCCCGTGCGTTTCGCGAAGGACTCGAGAGCCAGGGCTGGGTCCTCGGCAAGACCATTGCGATCGATTTCCTCTGGGGCGTGTTCGATGCCGACTGGACGCGTCTGGTGACCGGCCAGCTGCAACAGCTTGCGCCCGATGTGATCGCCGTCAACAGCAGCACCGGGCTGCGCGCCATCGAAAAGGTCGCCGGCGCCACGCCGATCGTGTTCATCGCGGTGAGCGAGCCGGTCGCCCAGGGCTTCGTGGCGAGCCTGGCGCATCCCGGCGGCAACCTCACGGGGTTTTCGAACCTCGAACCGACGCTCGGGGCCAAATGGGTCGGTCTGCTCAAAGAGACCGTGCCGGCGGTGAAGCGGATCGCGTTCATCTACAATCCGGGAAATCCGGGAGCAATGGTCACGCGGGAATCGGCGCAGGCGGCGGCCAAGGATTTCTCGCTGGCGTTCCTGGACAAGCCGGTGGCCGGCCTTGCCGACATCGAGGGTGCCATCGCCGAACTTGGCCGCGAACTGAACGGGGCATTGGTGCTTCCTCCCGAGCCCCTCACCAACGCGCATCGCAAGCGGATCGTCGAACTGGCGACAGCGTTCAAATTTCCGATCGTGGCCGCGCTTCGTTCCATCGCCAAAGAAGGCGGCTTGATCTCGTACGGCACGGATATTCCGACTCTGTTTCGCCAGTCCGCGGAATATGTCGATCGGATTTTGAAAGGCGAAAGGCCGGCCGACATGCCGGTGCAGCAGCCGACCAAATTCGAGATGATCGTCAACCTCAAAAGCGCCAAGGCGCTCGATATCGTCGTGCCGGCGACGATTCTGGCGCGCGCCGACGAGGTGATGGAATGATTTCGGAAGGAGGCTCGATGAGCTCGAAGCAAAGGACGTTCCTGCTCTGTCATGGCGCCTGGGGCGGCGGCTGGAGCTGGAAGAAGATGCATGCGCTGATGCAGGCCGCCGGGCATAAGCTGCTGGCGCCGAACTATACCGGTCTCGGCGATCGCATCCATCTCGCAAATCCCGATGTCGGTCTGGGGATCCACATCACGGACATCGTCAATGTCATCAAATATGAGGACCTGCACGACATTGTGCTGCTTGGACATTCCTATGGCGGCATGGTTGCGACGGGTGTTGCCGACTGCGCGCGAGATCTCATCAATCAGATAATCTATCTCGATGCCTTCGTGCCACGCGACGGCCAGTCGCTGTTCGACTTCCTGCCGCAGTCCGAGCGACAACGGATGCGTGACGGCGCTGCGGCCGGCGACAATTGGCGTATCCCGCCGAATCCGACGCCACCCGACACTCCGCCGGAGGATATCGAATGGCTGAACGCGCGCCGCGCGTACATGCCGATCAAATGCTTCGAGACGAAGCTCAAGTTGACGCACGGCGAGACGGACTTGCCGCGGAGCTACATTTACTGTTCTCGCAAGCAGGCCGGAGCCGACCCGTTTGCGCAGTTTGCAAAACGCCTGAAGGACGATTCCCTCTGGCGCTATTTCGAGATGGATGCCAGCCACTCGCCGAACGTCACCGCGCCTGCCGCGTTGATGAAAGTGCTGCAAGAGATCGTTGCGTGATTACGGAAATGGCGAGGGGTCCGGCGTGTTTCTCGCCGAACCCCTCATTCAAAACATATCAGCCGGCCTGTAAGCCGGGTTCTGTAGGGCACCGTCGCACTTGCGCACGACGATACGTGACGGCCATTCCTCTGGGACAATGTTCGCACATTGCCTCGAGCAACCTACCCGGACGGCGAGCCTGACATCGCTCCCGCGGCGTTATCGCTTTCGCGAACTTTCCGCGTTTGCCGTCCCTATTCGGTCTTGCTCCCGGTGGGGTTTGCCATGCCGTCTCCGTTGCCGGAAACGCGGTGCGCTCTTACCGCACCTTTTCACCCTTGCTCGCCGAAGCGGGCGGTTCGTTCTCTGTGGCACTTTCCCTGGGGTCGCCCCCGCCGGGTGTTATCCGGCACCGCATGTCGATGGAGCCCGGACTTTCCTCTCCTGCCACCTTTCGGTGCTTGCGGGAGCGGCCGTCCGGCCGACTGACGCCATAGCCATGGGGGGTGGAACGCCCGGCGTCAACCCCGATGACATCAGCTTTACGGCCCAAAATAATTTATCCTGAACGTGTCGTTTGGGTCGTAGGAAATTCGACTGGATGTGACGGCGATCCAGCCGAACAATGAGGAGTGAGACACATGCAGTATCTGCTGATGATCTATCGGAGCGAAGCCGAAATGGCGAAAATGGACCCTGCCGCGCGCCAGAAAATGACCGCGGAATACGGCGAATTCACCCGCTCCATCATCCAGAGCGGCCATTTCAAGGCCGGCGACGGCTTGCAGCCGTCAACGACCGCGACCACGGTGCGTGTCCGCGACGGCAAGACCCTGACCACGGATGGTCCGTTCGCCGAAACGCGCGAGCAACTCGGCGGCTATTATCTGGTCGAGGCCAAGGATCTCGATGCCGCGCTCAGCATTGCCGCACGCATTCCCGGCGCCAAAGACGGTGCGATCGAGGTCCGGCCGGTTATGATCTATGAGCCGGAGATGGTTCAAGCGAGATCAGGACGGTCATGATCTGCAAGTGACGGCGAATCGCTGCGCGCAAATGACTCACGGCGAGATCGAGAAAATATTTCGCGACGAGGCGGGCCGTGCGCTGGCCACGCTGATCCGCCTCGTCGGCGATTTCGATCTCGCCGAAGATGTGCTGCAGGAAGCGTTTGCGGTTGCGCTCGAACGCTGGCCGAATGAGGCGCCGCCCGACAATGCCCGGGCGTGGCTGGTCAATGTCGGACGCAACAAGGCGATCGACCGCGTGCGTCGGCAGATCGCCTTTCGCGATCGGGAGCAGCAGGTCGCGCACGAGATCGAGCTCAATGCGCCGGATACGAGCGACGTCGTCGACACCTCCGTTTTCGACGACGACATGCTGCGGCTGATCTTCACCTGCTGTCACCCGTCATTCGCGGCCGAGGTCCAGGTCGCGCTGACCTTGCGCACGGTGTGCGGGCTGACCACGCCGCAAGTGGCGCGGGCGTTCCTCACGGGCGAGGACGCGATGGCGCAGCGGCTGGTCCGCGCCAAGCAGAAGATTCGTCTGGCCGGCATTCCCTACGAAGTGCCCGAGCGCGAGGCGCTGGCGCCGCGGCTGAGCGGCGTGCTTGCGGTGATCTATCTCGTTTTCACCGAAGGCTATGTCGCGACCTCCGGCGACGACCTGATGCGGCCGGACCTTGCGCGCGAAGCGATCAGGCTCTGCCGGCTGATCAACGCCCTGATGCCCGGACGCGGCGAGATCAAGGGATTGCTCGCGCTGATGCTGTTGCACGATGCGCGCCGTGCCGGTCGTGAAACGGCAGCAGGCGACATCGTGCTGCTGGAAGAGCAGGATCGCTCGCTCTGGGACTGGCAACAGATTGCGGAAGGACTGGCGCTGGTCGAAGAGGCGCTGCGCCAGCCCGGCCCGCCGCAACCCTATGCGGTGCAGGCGGCGATCGCAGCACTTCATGCGCGTGCGCCGAACTATGCCGACACCGACTGGAAGCAGATTGCCGGGCTCTATGAGGTGCTGCTGCGCATTGCGCCGTCGCCGGTGATCGAACTTAATCACGCGGCAGCGGTGTCGATGGTGGATGGTCCGGCCCGCGCGCTCGATCTGATCGATGCGCTCGCCGCGCGCGGCGGGCTCGACGGCTACGACCTGTTGCCCGCGGTGCGTGCGGATCTGTTGCGCCGGCTAGGCCGTGTCGACTCCGCGCGCGAGGCTTATCTCGCTGCGACCGCAGCGACGAAGCTCGAGCCGCTGCGTCGGCTCTATGCGCGTCGAATGGCCGAGATGGAGCAGGGTGAGGTCATCACACGCTAGCGCGTGGCGTTGTCATCGCGTCCGCCGGCAGCGTCGACAGCAGCGCGTGCAGCGTGGCGAGCGTCGAGTGATCGGCGATCCCGTCGACGCGCGCCGGGCGGAAGTGGCGCTGGAAGGCGGTCACCACTTCCATGGTCGGCCCGTCATATTTGCCGGTGAGCGGCACGCCGTAGCCGTATCTGGCGAGCGCCTGCTGCAGGTCGCGGACTTCCTCGCTGATGATGCCGAGCTTGAGCGTCTCGCCGCGCACGATCGGCGCCGGATGCACCCAATGTCCGACGCCGGAATTGGCGAGTGAGTGCCACGGGAATTTCTCGCCCGGATCCTTCTTGCGCGCGGGCGCGACGTCGGAATGCGCCAGCACCCGATGCGATGGCACGTTGCGGCGGAGCATGATGCCGCGGCACAGCGCGATCACGGCCGCGATCTGGCGCAGCGGGAAATCCGGATAGCCCCAGTCATGGCCGCGATTGACGATCTCGACGCCGATCGAGCAGGTATTGACGTCTTCCTCGCCGGCCCAGGAGGAGACGCCGGCGTGCCAGGCGCGCTTCGCTTCTGGCACGCATTGCACGATACGGCCGTCCTCCAGCACGATGTAGTGGGCGGACACCTCGGTGCCGGAGGTACAAAGACGGGCGATCGCGCCCTCGACGTCAGGCATGCCCGTGTAGTGCAGCAGGATCATGTCGGGCGCGCGGCCCTTGTTCCGCTCGCCGCAATTCGGCGACGGGATCACGTCGGAGGCGATCGAGGAATCCGGGGTGAATGTCTTCATGTTCGCGTTTTCCCGGGGTGCCGGGAGCGCGCGGTGGCGCTTCGAATCAAGTCTTTCGGAGGTAAGCGACATGGGACACTTCAAAACAATCGAGCAAGCAACAATACGGAGTCACCCGATCACTATTCCTTCATGACCTCCGCCGCGCAATCATGTGGGACGCCTTTGCCACAATTTTGCCCGGGTGTGTGCCGGGTGCATCAGTCCGTCTGAACTGCCACGCCGTGCCGGCGGCGAAATGTAACAATGCCATCAACGCTTTCTTAACGCTGCTGGCCGTTACTGAGTGATGAAGTGCCGAACCAGCTTTGGGGGCGGCCGGCCACCTTTTTCACGCTCGAAACCCCGATGGCAGCCCAGCAAATCGCACGCGCAGACCAGGGTTTGTCCCGGGGCGCACGTGGGATCGGCGTTCGCGCCCACGGGCTCGTCCGAGACGGAAAAAGCCGGAATTTGAGGCGCAATGGGTTCGTTCGCGTCCAGTTTCCTCGACTTTCGCCAGCGCGCGAGGGCTGGCGCATGAGCCCGGCTGGCCCACGCCATATTCCCGTCCTCGGCCGTGAGGCGGTTGAGATGCTCAGCCCCCGCGCGGGCGGAACCTATGTCGACGCGACCTTCGGCGCCGGCGGCTATAGCCGCGCCATCCTCTCAATCGCCGGTACCCGGGTGATCGGCATTGACCGCGACCGCACCGCCATTGCCGGTGGGTTCGAGCTGGTGGACCGCTCTGAGGGGCGCCTGACCCTGGTCGAGGATCGCTTCTCCAATCTGGCAGAGATTTGTGCAGCTGAAGGTCTCGCGGCGGTCGACGGGGTGGTGATGGATGTCGGCGTCTCCTCGATGCAACTGGACGAGGCCGGGCGCGGCTTCTCCTTCCGTCTCGATGGCCCACTCGACATGCGGATGGGGCAGGCTGGTCCGACGGCTGCCGACGTGATCGCGAAAGCCTCCGAGGCCGAGCTTGCCGACATCATCTATCTCTTCGGTGAAGAACGCCATTCGCGCGGGGTGGCCCGCGCGATTGTTGCCGCGCGCAAGGAAGCACCGATCACCACGACACGTGCGCTGGCCGACATCGTCGCGCGCGTGGTGCGTTCGAAGCCAGGCGACATCCATCCGGCGACCCGAACTTTTCAGGGCCTGCGCATCTTCGTCAATGAAGAGCTTCAGGAGTTGCTGACCGCACTCGAAGCGGCCGAGCGCGTGCTGAAGTCCGGCGGGCGTCTGGCGGTGGTATCGTTCCACTCGCTGGAAGACCGCATCGTCAAGAACTTCTTCGCCGAGCGCAGCAAGACCGGCGGCGGCTCTCGGCATCTGCCGGAAGTGAAGCAGGCGGTGCCGAGCTTCCGCCTGCTGACGCGAAAGCCGGTGACGCCGAGCGAAGAAGAAATGACGACCAACCCGCGCGCGCGCTCGGCCAAGCTGCGCGCCGCCGAACGTACCGACGCGGCCGAGCATACGGGCGCCGCCGTGCCGTCCTGGCCAAGACTCTCCGACGTGATGCGGGGAGGCTGACCATGCGGATCATCCATCTCCTCGTGATCGGCGTCCTGGTGTTCGCGGCCGCCTATGTCTACCGCATCAAGATGGATTCGACTGTTCGGACCGAGCGCGTGCTGAAGCTGCATGCGGAAATCCGCGAGCAGCGCGACGCGATTGCGGTGCTGCGTTCGGAATGGTCCAAGCTCGACTCGCCGCAGCGGTTGCAGGGCCTGACCGAACGGCATCTGGCGCTGAAGCCGCTCAATGCCACCCAGTATGACTCGCTCAAGAACCTGCCGGAGCGGCCGCCAACCTTCGTCAAGCCCGGCAGCCCCGACCCGATCGGCTCCATGATCGATACCATCGAAGCCGTGGCGGATGCGCCCAATGTCACCGGTTCGGTGCCGCAGCCGGGGAGCGAGCAATGACCGGCACTGCGGTCACCAACAGACCGACCGAATCCTGGCGGCAGCGCTTCGTGCGCAGCCTGCTGTACGGGCGCAATGTCGACCGCAACGCCAAGGCGCGTGCCCGCGTCGGGCTGGCGATCATCGCCTTTGCCGCCGTCTATGCCGTGATCGGTGGCCGGCTGGTGATGTTTGCGATCGGCGCCGACAGCCACAGCGCACGCCGCGCCGCGGCGCAGGATGCGATCGCGACGGCGCGGCCCGACATCGTCGACCGCAATGGCGATATCCTTGCGACCGACGTCAAGGCGCCGAGCCTGTTCGGCGAGCCGCGCCGTATCATCGACAAGGACGAGGCGATCGAACTGCTGACGGGAACGCTGCCCGATCTCGACGTCGGCGAAGTGCGCGACCGCCTGTTGTCGCGCAAGGGCTTCGTCTGGCTGAAGCGTGAAATCTCGCCGCAGCAGCAGCAGGACATCCATCGGCTCGGCATTCCCGGTATCGGCTTCCTCCGCGAGAACAAGCGCGTCTATCCGACCGGCAGCGAGGTCGCGCACCTGATCGGCCTGGTGAACATCGACAACCAGGGCATCGCCGGCATGGAGAAGTGGCTCGACAGCAACGGGCTGGCCGACCTGCATCGCGCCGGCTTCGCCACCGATCGCCTGCAACGGCCGATCGAACTGTCGGTCGATCTGCGCGTCGAGCATGCGTTGCGCGACGAGCTGCTCAAGGCGAAAGAGAAATTCCACGCCAAGGCGGCGTCCGGTCTCGTCACCAACGTCAACACCGGCGAGATCATCGCGATGGTCTCGCTGCCGGATTTCGATCCGAACAATCCGAAAGAGGCGCACGATCCCGATCGCATCAACCGTCTGACCACCGGCGTCTACGAGATGGGCTCGACCTTCAAGGCCTTCACCCTGGCGATGGCGCTCGACAGCGGCAAGTACGATCTCAACTCGCTGTGGGATGCGCGCGGGCCGCTGCACTACGGCAAATTCACCATCCACGATGACGAACCAAAGGGCCGCTTCCTCAACATGAGGGAGGTCTTCACCTTCTCCTCCAATGTCGGTGCGGCACGGATCGCGTTGTCGCAAGGCGTCGAGGCGCACAAGGCCTTCCTGCGCAAGATGGGTCAGCTCGACCGGTTGCGTACCGAATTGCCGGAGAGTGCCGCGCCGCTGGTGCCGAAGCACTGGAGCGAGCTCAACACCATCACCATCGCCTTCGGCCACGGCGTGGCGGTGGCGCCGCTGCAGGCGGTGATGGGTGTCAGCGCGCTGGCGAACGGCGGGCTGCTGATCCCGCCGACCTTTCTGAAACGCAGCGAGGAAGAGGCGAAGGCGATCGCAAAACGGGTGATCAAGCCGGAAACATCGGCAAAGATGCGGTTCTTGCTGCGGCTCAACGCCGAGATCGGCACCGCGCGCAAGGCGAATGTCGACGGCTACTATATCGGCGGCAAGACCGGCACGGCGGAGAAGGTCATCAACGGCCGCTACGCCAAGAAGCGCGTGCTCACGGCCTTTACCGCCATCATCCCCGCCGACAAGCCGCGCTACCAGCTCCTGATCATGCTGGACGAGCCGCAGGCGCTGAAGGAAACCTACGGCTTCATCACCTCGGGCTGGAACGCGGTGCCGACCGCCGGCAAGGTCATCACCCGCATTGGGCCGTTGCTCGGCATCGAGCCGCGATTCGACCTGCCGCCGTCCGACCGCCTTATTCTTGCGGCATCGAAGACAACGCAGTAAGTCTGAGCCGCCGCTCCTTATTTGAGTCTCCGTAAGCGGCTGCGCAGGGTTTCAGCGCGCGTCCGTTCGACCGGAAGATTGATGAAGCTTCGCGACCTCTTCAGCGACGAGACCGGGATCGATAGGCAGGCCGGGGCGATCGAGGTCTCGGGCCTCGCCATGGACAGCCGCACGGTCAAGCCGGGCGATCTGTTCGTCGCACTCGCCGGAGCCAGGACCGATGGCGCGCGTTTCATCGATGCTGCCGTCGCCGCGGGGGCCGTGGCGGTTGTCGCGGATCATCCACTGCAAAATCTCTCAGTACCGTTCGTGACCACGGCCAATCCGCGCCGCGCGCTGGCGCTGGCTGCGGCGAAGTTTTACCCGAGGCAGCCGGCGACCATCGCCGCGGTCACCGGCACCAGCGGCAAGACCTCGGTGGCTGCTTTCACGCGCCAGATATGGCAGCGGCTCGGGCATGCCTCGGCAAGCATCGGCACCATCGGTCTCGTGTCGCCGAAGCGCACCATCTACGGCTCGCTGACCACGCCCGATCCGATCGCGCTGCACAGGCAGCTCGACGAGATCGCGCGCGACGGCGTCACGCATCTCGCCTTTGAGGCGTCCTCGCACGGGCTCGATCAGTATCGGCTCGACGGCGTGCGCATTGCGGCGTGCGGCTTCACCAATCTGTCGCGCGACCACATGGATTACCATCCCGATGTCGCGCATTACCTCAATGCCAAGCTGCGCTTGTTCCGCGATCTCGTTCCACCCGGCGGCGCGGCTGTCATCTCCGCCGACCATGATTGCTCTGCGCAAGTGATCGACGCGGCGCGCAAGCGCGGCCTGCGGCTGATCACTGTTGGTAGCAAGGGCGACGGGCGAGGGGAGGGCATCCGCCTGGTCGAAGCCGGCATCGACGGCCTTGCGCAGAAGCTCACGCTCGAACATCGCGGCAGAACGATCGCCGCGCGCTTGCCGCTGGTCGGCGGCTTCCAGATCGAGAACGCGCTGGTGTCCGCAGGTCTTGCGATTGCGACCGGCAGCGATGCGCAAGCGGTGTTTGCGAGCCTCGACCATCTCGAAGGCGCCAAGGGTCGGCTCGAACGGGTCGGCGAACGCAACGGCGCGCCGATTTTCGTCGATTATGCGCACAAGCCAGACGCGCTGGCGAAAGCGCTACAGGCGCTGCGGCCTTACGCTAAACGCAAGCTTGTTGTCGTATTCGGAGCAGGCGGCGACCGCGACGCCGGCAAGCGCCCGCTGATGGGCGCGATTGCCAGCGAAAACGCCGATCATGTCATCGTCACCGACGACAATCCGCGCAGCGAGAAGCCGGACGCGATCCGCGCCGCGATCCTCGATGCCGCAAAGGGCGCGCGCGAGATCGGCGATCGCGCCCACGCCATCCGCGCCGCGATCGAGGAGTTGCAGCCGGGCGATGCGCTCTTGATCGCGGGTAAGGGCCACGAGACCGGGCAGATCGTCGGCGACAAGACGCTGCCATTCAGCGACCATGAGGCGGTTGCTGAGGCACTGGCATCGAGGGTCGCATGAGTCCGATATTGCTCTGGACATCGCAAGCGATGGCGGATGCGATGCGCGCCGCGACCAACGGCAGGCTGCCGGACGGCGTCATCGGGCTCTCGATCGACACCCGCACCATCCAACCGGGCGAGGCCTATTTCGCCATCAAGGGCGAGGTGCATGACGGCCACGATTTCGTCGCTGCCGCGCTGAGGGCCGGCGCGGGGCTGGCCGTGGTCGAACGTGCGCAGCGCGACAAATTTGGGGCCGATGCGCCGCTGCTCGTTGTCGACGACGTGCTCGACGCCTTACGCGATCTCGCCCGTGCCTCCCGCGCGCGGCTGAAGGGCCAGGTGATCGCGGTCACCGGCTCGGTCGGCAAGACCTCGACCAAGGAAGCGCTGCGCCGCGTGCTGTCGGCGCAGGGCGAGACTCATGTTTCTGCTGCGTCCTTCAACAATCATTGGGGCGTGCCGCTGTCGCTGGCGCGCTGCCCGGCGAGCGCGCGCTTCGCCGTATTCGAGATCGGCATGAACCATGCAGGGGAAATCGAGCCGTTGGTCAAGATGGTGCGGCCGCACATTTCCATCATCACCACGGTCGAGCCGGTGCATCTGGAATTCTTTGCCGGTATCGAGGCGATCGCCGACGCCAAGGCCGAGATCTTCGCCGGCATCGAACCTGGCGGCGCCGCGGTCCTCAACCGCGACAATTCGCAATTCGCGCGGCTGAAGGCGAGCGCGGAGAAACAAGGCGTCGCGCGCATCGTCTCCTTCGGTAGCGATACGAAGGCAGATAGCAGGCTGCTCGACCTGTCGCTGCATGCGACCTCGTCCGCCGTCCATGCCGACATTCTCGGCCACGACGTCAGCTACAAGGTCGGCACGCCCGGCCGCCATATCGCGATGAACTCGCTCGCGGTGCTGACGGCCGCCGCGCTTGCCGGCGCCGATCTTGCACTCGCCGCGCTCGCGATGTCGCAGGTCGAGGCCGCCGCCGGCCGCGGTGTTCGGCGCCTGCTCGATCTCGGCAGCGGCGACGCCACGCTGATCGATGAGAGCTACAACGCCAATCCGGCCTCGATGGCCGCCGCCATCAGCGTGCTCGGCCAGGCCGTAATCGGTCCGCGCGGGCGGCGCATCGCGGTGCTCGGCGACATGCGCGAGCTCGGTCCGACCGGTCCGTCCCTGCATGGCGGCCTCGCGGAAGCGGTGAAGGCCAACGGCATCGATCTGGTTTATTGTTGCGGTCCGCTGATGCTTAACTTGTGGGACGCGCTGTCGGCGGGTAAACGAGGCGGCTATGCGGACAGCTCGGCCGGCCTGGAATCGCAGGTGGTGGCGGCGGTGCGCGCGGGTGACGCGATCATGGTCAAGGGATCGCTGGGCTCGAAGATGAAAGTTATTGTGAATGCGCTGGAAAAGCGCTTTCCCGGCAAGCCGGCGCTGGACGAAGCCGCGACCTAGGGCGAAAATTTCATGTTCTATTGGTTGATTGAGCTTTCCAGCGCGTTTCCGCCCAGCCTCGGCTGGCTTCGCGCGGCCCTCAACGTCTTCCGCTACATCACTTTCCGCACCGGCGGCGCGGTGGCGACCGCGGCCCTGTTCGTGTTCCTGTTCGGGCCCTGGATCATCGATCATCTGCGCCTGCGCCAGGGCAGGGGTCAGCCGATCCGCAGCGACGGCCCGCAATCGCACATCATTGCGAAAAAGGGCACGCCCACCATGGGTGGGCTGATGATCCTGTCCGGCCTTGTGGTGTCGACCCTGCTCTGGGCCAACCCGCTCAATCCCTATGTCTGGATCGTGCTGGCTGTGACGCTCGGCTTCGGCTTCGTCGGCTTTTATGACGATTATTTGAAAGTGACCAAGCAGACCTCCGGCGGGTTTGCCGGCCGCATCCGCCTGCTGCTGGAGGGCATCATCGCGCTGGTCGCCTGCTACGCGCTGACCAAGCTCGGCCGCGACGCCGCCTCCACCTCGCTTGCGATTCCGTTCCTGAAGGAGGTCGTCATCAATTTCGGCTGGTGGTTCGTGATCTTCGGCGCCTTCGTCATCGTCGGCGCCGGCAATGCGGTCAACCTGACCGACGGCCTCGACGGCCTCGCCATCGTGCCTGTCATGATCGCCTCGGCGAGCTTCGGCCTGATCGCCTATCTCGCCGGCAACGCGGTGTTCGCCGATTACCTGCAGATCAATTATGTCGCGGGCACCGGCGAGCTCGCGGTGCTGGCAGGGGCTGTGCTCGGGGCCGGCCTCGGCTTTCTTTGGTTCAATGCTCCTCCCGCCTCGATCTTCATGGGCGACACCGGCTCGCTTGCGCTCGGCGGCATGCTCGGTTCGATCGCGGTCGCGGTGAAGCACGAGATCGTGCTGGCAGTGATCGGCGGCCTGTTCGTGCTGGAAGCGGTGTCGGTGATCGTGCAGGTCGCTTCCTTCAAGCTGACCGGCAAGCGCATCTTCCGGATGGCGCCGATCCACCATCATTTCGAGCAGTTGGGCTGGACCGAGCCGCAGATCGTGATCCGCTTCTGGATCATCTCGGTGATGCTGGCGCTTGCTGGCCTCTCCACGCTGAAATTGCGCTGACCGGATCAAAGATGATCCCCGTCACCTCCTTCGCGGGCAAGACGGTCGCGGTGTTCGGCCTCGGCGGTTCCGGCCTCGCGAGCTGCCAGGCGTTGAAGGCCGGCGGTGCCGAGGTGATCGCCGGCGACGACAGCGCCGACAATCTCGCCAGGGCGGCGCAAGCAGGCTTCATCACCGCCGATCTGCGCAAGGTGTCCTGGGCGGATTTCGCCGCGCTGATCCTGACGCCCGGCGCCCCACTGACCCATCCGGTGCCTCACTGGAGCGTGCTGATGGCGCGCGAGGCGGGCGTCGAGGTGATCGGCGACATCGAGCTGTTCTGCCGCGAGCGGCGGCGTTTTGCCCCCGATGCACCTTTTGTCGCGATCACCGGCACCAACGGCAAGTCGACCACGACCGCGCTGATCGCGCATCTGATGAAGGTCGCGGGCTATGACACCCAGATGGGCGGCAATATCGGCACCGCGATCCTGTCGCTGGAGCCGCCGCGCATGGGCCGCGTGCATGTCATCGAGATGTCGTCCTACCAGATCGATCTCACGCCGTCGCTCGATCCCACTGTCGGCATCCTCATCAACATCAGCGAGGACCATATCGATCGCCACGGCACGCTGGAGCATTACGCGGCGGTGAAGGAGCGGCTGGTCGCCGGCGTGCAGCCGCAGGGTAGTGCGGTGATCGGCGTCGACGACATCTGGTGCCGCAACGCCGCCGACCGCATCGAGCGCGGGGGAAAGCGCGTGGTGCGCATCTCCGTGAAAAATCCGCTGGCCGACGGCATCTATGTCGAGCGCGAGACCATTGTGCGTGCTTCGGGAGCGGCGCGGGAAGAAGTCGCGCGGATCGGCGGCATCGGCTCGCTGCGCGGCCGGCACAATGCGCAGAATGCCGCCTGCGCCTCGGCGTGCGCGCTCGCGCTCGGCGTCGGCAAGGACAGGTTGCAACAGGGCTTGCGCAGCTTCCCCGGGCTCGCGCACCGCATGGAGCAGGTGGGTAAGCGCGGCAATGTGCTGTTCGTCAACGACTCCAAGGGCACCAACGCGGACGCCGCCGCCCATGCGCTGTCGTCCTTTGCCGATATTTTCTGGATCGCCGGCGGCAAGCCGAAAGCTGGCGGCATTACCGGTCTCGCCGAATATTTCCCGCGCATCCGCAAGGCCTATCTGATCGGCGAGGCCGCGCCCGAATTTGCCTCTACCCTCGGCGAGCGCGTGCCGCACGAGATGTCCGGGACGCTGGAGGTCGCGGTGGCGAGCGCCGCGCGCGATGCGGAGGCGTCCGGCCTGCATGACGCGATAGTGCTGCTGTCGCCGGCCTGCGCCTCGTTCGACCAGTATCGCAATTTCGAAATCCGCGGCGCCAGGTTCCGCGACCTCGTCACCGCGCTGCCGGGCGTCAAGCCGGTGGTGTGAGCTTAGCTTTCGGTCGCAGCGAAGCGTTTTCTAATCCGCTCCAGCATGTGGATGCGCTTCTCGAACGCCTTTTCCACCTCGCGGCCGGTCGCCAAGTCCCGCCGTTGCTTGCAGCGGACGATTTCCTGATCCAACTCTTTCAAGCTGAAGGTGCTCAAATCCGCTTCGTTGTCGACTATGCCGTTACGTCTGCCCATGCGGAGAGGATATCGGCGTGTCTTGACGACCACAATCACCGCTGCGGCCTGCGTTGGAACAACGTCAAAACATTTGGACCTCATTAACCCCTTGGAAACCACCATGGGCGACCAATGGGACAGACCTCTGCCCATTTGGGACCGCCCATGCTCTCCCGCGAAGAACGCAACCCGCTGTCCGACTGGTGGTGGACCGTCGATCGTCCGATGCTGGGGGCAATCCTCGCGCTGATGCTAAGCGGCATCGTGCTGTCGCTGGCGGCGAGCCCGCCGGTCGCGGTGCGCATCGGGCTCGATCCCTTCCATTTCTTCAGCCATCACGTGATGTTCCTGCTGCCGTCCTTCATCGTGATGCTGGCCGTCTCCTTCATGTCGCCGCGGCAGATCCGCCGCACCGCGCTGATCGTGTTCGCGGTCTCGGTGGTGCTGATCGTGGCGACGCTCTTGCTCGGCCCCGAGGTCAAGGGCTCGCGGCGCTGGATCACGCTGCTTGGCCTCAACATCCAGGCCTCCGAATCCGCCAAGCCGGCTTTCGTCGTGGTCGCAGCCTGGCTGTTTGCGGAATCGGCGCGGCGCCCCGAGATGCCGGCGACTTCGATGGCGCTGGTGCTGCTGCTGATGCTGGTGTCGCTCTTGGTGATGGAGCCCGACTTCGGCCAGACCATGCTGATCCTGATGGTATGGGGCACGCTGTTCTTCATCGCGGGCATGCGGATGATCTGGGTCGCGGGGCTCGCAGGCGCCGCGGCCGCCGGCCTGTTCGGGGCCTACATGTTCGTGCCGCACGTGGCGGGCCGTATCAAGCGCTTCATGAACCCAGCCTCCGGCGACACCTTCCAGGTCGATACCGCGATGGAAGCCTTCTACAACGGCGGCTGGTTCGGGCTCGGACCGGGCGAGGGCATCGCCAAGCGCAGCCTGCCGGACAGCCATACCGATTTCGTGTTCGCGGTCGCGGCCGAGGAGTTCGGCATCGTCCTGTGCCTGGTGCTGCTCGCGCTGTTCGCCTTCATCGTGATCCGCGCGCTGACCCGCGCTTATCGCACCGAAGACATGTTCGCGCGCTTCGCGGCTTCCGGCCTCGCCATCATGTTCGGCGTGCAGGCCGCGATCAACATGTCGGTCAATCTGCAACTGATCCCCGCCAAGGGCATGACCTTGCCCTTCATCTCCTATGGCGGGTCTTCGATCGTCTCGCTCGCTTATGGCGTCGGCATGCTGCTGGCGCTGACGCGGCTGCGTCCCCGCACCGAGGTCGAGCTGACCAGCGGGATGAATGCGGCGAACAGCTACGCGTAGTTGCAGCCTCGTCATTGCGAGCGACCCGTCTACGCTCGCTGCGCGAGCTACGCCGGGTGGGAGTCCTGCGAAGCGCTTTTACGCGTAGCCGGAAGCGAAGCAATCCATTTTTCCGCTTGTTGAGATGTGGATTGCTTCGTCGCTTCGCTCCTCGCAATGACGATGCTTTGCCTGTAATAAGCTCCCATGGATACAAAGCCTCTTATTCTGCTCGCCGCCGGCGGCACCGGCGGCCATCTGTTTCCTGCCGAAGCACTCGGCGTCGAGCTGATCAAGCGCGGCTATCGCGTCCGCCTCGTTACCGACGATCGCGCGCTGCGCTACAGCGGCCTTTTCACGCGCGACATGATCGACGTGGTCGCGAGCGAGACCGCGCGCGGCCGCAATCCGCTGCAACTTGCCTATGCGATGTTCACGCTGGCCGCGGGTGCGTTCAGCGCATTCAACCTGATCCGCCGCGAAAAGCCGGTGGCCGTGATCGGCTTCGGCGGTTACCCGACCTTGCCGCCGCTGATCGCGGCGCGCTTCGCGGGCGTGCCCGGCATCATCCACGACGCCAACGCCGTGCTCGGCCGCGCCAACCGCTTCCTGTCGCGCCATGTGCGCGCGATTGCGACCTCGCTGCCCGGCGTGCTCGACCGCGATCCGGCGCTGTCTGCCAAGACCACCACTGTGGGGACGCCGATGCGTCCCGCAGTGCTTGCGGCTGCCGCGCAAAGCTACGCGCCGCCGGAAGCGGCCGGGCCGTTCCGCCTTTTGGTCGTCGGCGGCAGCCAGGGCGCGAAGGTGATGAGCGACATCGTGCCGCCAGCGATCGAAAAGCTGGAGCCGTCGCTGTGGAGCCGCCTGGTGCTGACCCAGCAGGTGCGCGACGAGGACATGGCGCGGGTGCGCGCGGTCTATGATCGCCTCAAGATCAGGTGCGAGCTCGCGCCGTTCTTCACCGATCTGCCGGCGCGGCTCGCCTCCAATCATCTGGTGATCTCGCGCTCCGGCGCCGGCACCGTGGCCGAGCTCGCGGCGATCGGCCGTCCCTCGATCCTGGTGCCGCTGCCGGGCGCGATCGATCAGGACCAGTTCGCCAATGCCGGCGTGCTGTCGCAGGTCGGCGGGGCTTTGCGGATCGCGCAGAGCGAATTCACGCCCGATCGGCTCGCCACCGAAATCTCCGCGCTCGCCGCCGAACCCGCACGCCTTGCCGCAATGGCGTCGGCCGCACGCGGCGCCGGCCGGCTCGATGCCGCCGAGCGGCTCGCCGATCTGGTGGTGAAGGTGGCGGGCATTTGATGGACGCGCTGTTACCGCCATTGATGGTCTACGCCGCCTGCGGGCTCGTGCTCAGCCTGACCGTCCACATCCTGTCGTTCTTCGGCATCGCGCTCGGCGGCACCACGCTGTTCTTCGCGCTTCACATCGGCATCTTCCCACTCTGGATACCCGTCGTATTTATCGGCCGGAAGATGACGGGCGGCGGGATGCGCCGCGGTGATTTCTGGAAGGCCGCGCTCTCGGGCTGTCCTCCCTGGATGAAGTACATGACCTATGGCTTTTTCGCCTATGCGGTCGCGAACTTCGTGGTCTTCATGTTCTACGCTCCCGTCGGGCAAAAGACCGGGGCAAATGTTCCCGCAACTGTCGTCCACGGCTTCTCCGGCCACTGGATGGCGTTTTATTCGGCCGGCCTTGCTATCCTTATGACGGCCTATCGCCGCGGCCTTTCGAATTTGCAGCGGACCTGCCCGTTCGGGCACGACGTCGGCTGGGCCGACCGGTTTTGTCCGACCTGCGGCGCCTCTATTCCGCCGCTACCCGACGAAGGCTAACGACAATATTTGTCTTGTCAGAGTCGTCAAAAGCGGGGCATCCAGTACGCGCAATGACGGAAAGCGCCTCATGAGACTGCCGCGCGATATCGGCCCCATCCATTTTGTCGGGATCGGCGGCATCGGCATGAGCGGCATCGCCGAGGTGCTGGTTAATCTGGGTTACACCGTGCAGGGCTCGGACGCTTCCGACGGCGGCAATGTCGCGCGCCTGCGTGCGAAAGGCGTCAAGGTCACCGTCGGCCACAAGGCGGAGAATGTCGACGGCGCCGATGTGGTCGTGGTGTCAACCGCGATCAAGCGCGACAATCCGGAACTGGTGGCGGCGCGCGCGCAACGCATTCCCGTGGTGCGCCGTGCCGAGATGCTGGCCGAGCTGATGCGGCTGAAGAGCTGCGTCGCCATTGCGGGCACCCATGGCAAGACCACCACCACCACGATGGTCGCGACGTTGCTCGATGCCGGCGGCCTCGATCCGACCGTCATCAACGGCGGCATCATCAACGCCTATGGCTCCAATGCGCGGCTCGGCGCCGGCGACTGGATGGTGGTCGAAGCCGACGAAAGCGATGGCACTTTCCTGAAGCTGCCGGCCGACGTCGTCATCGTGACCAATATCGATGCCGAGCATCTCGATCACTTCAAGACCTTCGAGGCGATCCAGGACGCCTTCCGCAATTTTGTCGAGAACGTGCCGTTCTACGGTTTTGCCGTGATGTGCACCGATCATCCCGTCGTGCAGACGCTCGCCGGTAACATCGAGGACCGCCGCATCATCACTTACGGCGTCAATGCAGACGCCGATGCGCGCCTCGTCGGTCTCACCCCGATGGGCGGCGGCTCGAAATTCAACGTCGCGATCCGCGACCGCAAGACCGGGGCCATGCACGAAATCAACAACATCACCCTGCCGATGCCGGGACGACATAACGCGTCGAACGCCACCGCCGCGATCGCGGTCGCGCATGAACTCGGCGTGTCCGAGGATGCGATCCGCAAGGCGCTCGCCGGCTTCGGCGGTGTCAAGCGGCGCTTCACCCGCACCGGCGAGGCGGGCGGCGTCACCGTGATCGACGATTACGGCCATCATCCCGTCGAGATCGCAGCCGTGCTGAAAGCCGCGCGAGAATCCTCTAACGGCAAGGTCATCGCGGTGGTGCAGCCGCATCGCTATACCCGGTTGCAATCGCTATTCGCCGAGTTTTGCGCCTGCTTTGACGATGCCGACGCGGTGGTGGTCGCCGATGTCTATCCGGCCGGCGAGACGCCGATATCAGGCGTCGACCGCGATCATTTCGTCACGGGCTTGCGCGCACATGGCCATCGCGAGGTGATCCCACTGCCGAAATCGTCGGACTTGGCCGGTATCGTCAAGGGCCTTGCCCACAAGGGCGATCTCGTCGTCTGCTTAGGCGCCGGCAGCATCACGCAATGGGCCTACGCGCTGCCGGCCGAATTGAAGGCACTGGGGTGAGCGTGGCCTTCCCGGACATCACGCCGGAACTGAAAGCCGCGATGCCGCAGCTGCGCGGGCGGCTGCTCGCCAACCAGTCGCTGGCGGATCTGACCTGGTTTCGCGTCGGCGGTCCGGCGCAGGTGCTGTTCACGCCGGCGGATCAAAACGATCTTGCTTATTTCATGAAAAACCTGTCCGAGGATCTACCCGCCTACGTCGTCGGCGTCGGCTCGAATCTGATCGTGCGCGATGGCGGCATGGCGGGCGTTGTGATCCGTCTCAGCCCGCGCGCCTTCGGTGAGGCGAGCGTCGACGGCGATATCGTCACGGCGGGGGCTGCGGCGCTCGACAAGCGCGTCGCGGAAACCGCGGCGGCCGCTGATGTCGCCGGACTCGAATTCTATTTCGGCATTCCCGGCACCATCGGCGGCGCGCTGCGCATGAATGCCGGCGCCAACGGCGCGGAAACGAAAGACGTCCTGCTGGATGCGACCGGTGTTGATCGCAAGGGTAACGTCCACATCTTCGCCAATACCGACATGAAATTCGTCTACCGCAATTGCGGCGTCGATCCCTCCGTCACCTTCATCTCGGCGCGTTTCCGGGGCACGCCGGCCGCGCCGGAGGCGATCCGCGCCCGCATGAACGAGGTGCAGACCCATCGCGAGACCGCGCAGCCGATCCGCGAGAAGACGGGGGGCTCGACCTTCCAGAATCCACCCGGCAACAGCGCCTGGAAGCTGATCGACGCGGCCGGCTGCCGCGGCCTGCGGGTCGGCGGCGCGCAGGTCTCGGACATGCATTGCAATTTCCTGATCAATACCGGTAACGCCACCGCCCATGATATCGAAGAGCTGGGCGAGACCGTCCGCGAACGGGTCAAACAAAATTCGGGAATCGAGCTACATTGGGAAATCAAGCGGATTGGCATCGAGAAAAGATAATGCGGGTCACAATCTTATTCGGCGGGACCAACAAGGAGCGGCTGGTGTCGGTCGCGAGCGCGCAGGCGCTGGCTGAGGCGCTGCCGGAGTCCGACCTCTGGTTCTGGGCCGCCGATGACAGCGTCCACGAAACCGATGCGAAAACCCTGACCGGGCATGCGCGTCCTTTCGAGGTCGACTTCGTGCCTGGCGGCCGCAAGGTCGGCGCCAGCATCGAGCAGGCGCTGGATCGGGCCAAGGATCGCGTGCTGGTGCTGGGCCTGCATGGCGGCCGCGCCGAGAATGGCGAGCTGCAGGCCGCCTGCGAACTGCGTGGCGTGCCCTACACCGGATCGGATTCGACGTCCTCGCATCTCGCCTTCGACAAGGTCTCGGCCAAGCGCTTCGCCGCCATCGCCGGGGTCACGGTGCCCGGGAACATTCCGCTCGAAGAGATCGACGCGGCATTCGCCGAATATGGCCAGCTGGTTGCCAAGCCCATCTATGACGGTTCGAGCTATGGTGTGATCTTCGTCAACGCAAAGCAGGATCTGGTCGCGGTTCGCAATGCCGCGAAGACCGAGCACTATCTGATCGAGCCGCGTATCGCCGGTGTGGAAGGGACCTGTGCCGTGCTCGAGCAGTCGAACGGCGAGGTCATCGCGCTGCCGCCGATCGAGATCGTGCCGGCCGAGGGCAATTTCGACTACACCGCGAAATATCTCCTGAAGTCGACCCAGGAGATTTGCCCGGGCCGCTTCTCTGCCCAGGTGACGGCCGCGATCAGGGACAACGCGCTGCGCGCCCACAAGGCGCTGTCGTGTTCCGGCTATTCGCGCACCGATTTCATCATCTCGGACAAGGGCCCGATCTATCTGGAGACCAACACCTTGCCGGGCCTGACCAAGGCCTCGCTTTACCCCAAGGCGCTCAAGGCCGAGGGCATCGACTTCGCCGAATTTCTTAAGGACCAGATCGAGCTGGCGGAGCGGCGTCTCCGTAAATAAACGGGCGGGGCGCGGGAGCCAGCCTTCCCAATCGGTAAAATCCTAAAATTTTGGTGCAAATGCCTCACAGGACGGATCAAATTCCGCCCCGTCCACCCCGATTTTACCTTTTGTTTACCAGGAAGCCCGAAGGTTAACGCTGGCGGCGCATGTGCGCTTGGCTGCCGGGGCGTGAGCTGTTGCGGATTTCCGCTTCGACGACCGCCCTTTGGGGAATGGGGGCTTTTCGCTTCGATCACCCAATCGGCATCCGAGAACCCATTCGCGAGCCACAACGATTGACGAGCTCGTGCAAATGGATGCTGCAGGACGCCTCGCTGATACCGAGAGGCCTCAAGCCGATCTGAAGGCCGCTGCCATTGGCGCGGTCGTGCTGCTGCGCGAGTCCCTCGGTTTCGGCCGCGCGCGCGCCAGGATCGCGGCCGACCGCGAGCGCCCGTCGCGTCTTGCGCTGTTCGTCGAGCGCTACGTGCCGCGCCGCGCGGGTCTTTTTGCGACCTTGCTGCTCATCGCCGCCAGCGCCGGCTTCGGCGTGGTCAAGGGCGGCCATCTCGACGAGTTCACCACGGCGCTGAGCGACACCCGCAATGCGCTTGCCAACTCCGTCGGTTTTCGGATCACCACGGTCGCGATCAACGGCCGCAAGCAGCTGAGCCAGGACGAGGTGCTCGCGATCGGCGGCGTCAACGGCCGCTCCTCGCTCTTGTTCCTCGACGCGGCCGCGGTGCGCGACCGCCTCAAGGCCAATCCGTGGATCGCGGACGCCACCATTCTGAAATTCTATCCGAACCAGCTTCAGATCGACATCGTCGAGCGCTCCGCGTTCGCGCTGTGGCAGGCCAACGGCAAGCTCTCCGTCATCGCCGAGGATGGCGCGGTGCTCGAGCCCTATGTCTCGCGCCGCTTCCTCTCGCTGCCGCTCGTGGTCGGCAAGGGCGCGGAAACGCGCGCGCGCGATTTCCTGGCGCTGCTGGCGCGCTATCCGCAGGTCAACTCGGTTACCAAAGCCGCGATCTTCGTCGGCGAGCGGCGCTGGAACCTGCGCACCAAGGACGGTCTCGACATCCGCCTGCCAGAGAATGACGTCGGCAATGCACTGACCGCGTTGAGCAAGCTCGACAAGGACGAGCATCTGTTCTCGCGCGACATCGTCGCCATCGATATGCGCCTGCCGGACAGGCTCACGGTGCAACTGTCCGACGACGCGGCGAAAGCGCGCGAGGATCAGTTCAAGAAGCAGAAGAAGAAACCCGGTGAGGCCGCATGACCGGGAACGATCGCTTCCATACGCCGAAGGCGAAACCGATGCCGCACAAGCGCTCCGCGCTGGTGGCTTCGCTCGATATCGGCACCAGCAAGATCGCCTGCATGATCGCGCGGCTGAAACCGTGCCCGCCCAACGATGCCTTGCGCGGCCGCAGCCATGCTGCCGAACTGATCGGCTACAGCCAGATCCAGTCGCGCGGCGTCAAGGCCGGCGCGGTGGTGGATCTCGCCGAATGCGAGCAGGCGGTGCGCCAGGCCGTCGCGCTCGCCGAGCGCATGGCCAAGGTCCGGGTCGAGTTGGTGCTGCTGTCGGTCTCCGGCGGCCGCGTGCAGGGGCAACTGATCGAGGCGGCCTCCGACCTGCGCGGCGGCGCCGTCACATCAGCCGACATCAGCCGGGTCACATCCACCGGCATGCGCCACGCCACCGGCGAAGGGCGCAGCGTGCTGCACACCCTGCCGGTCGGCTACCGCATCGATGGCGTCAAAGGTATCCGCGATCCCCGCGGCATGGTCGCGCGCGAGTTCGGCGTCGACCTCAATGTCGTCAACGTCGATGCCACGGTCGCGCGCAATTTGATGCTGGTGGTCGAGCGCTGCCATCTCAATGTCGAAGCCCTGGTGGCGAGCCCCTATGCGGCCGGCCTTGCCGTATTGACCGACGATGAGGCCGACATAGCGGCCGCCGTGGTCGAGATGGGGGCAGGCTCCACCACCATTGCCACTTATGCAGCCGGCCGCTTCGTGCACGCCTCCGGCTTTGCCGTCGGTGGCCATCACATCACCATGGACCTTGCGCGGGGACTCTCGGCGTGCATTGCGGATGCCGAGCGAATCAAGACGTTATATGGCACGGTGCTGACGGGCGGGTCAGACGCGCGTGAGTTGATGTCGGTTCCGACCGCCGGCGACAACGACCAGGACGTTCCGCAGATCGTGTCACGAGCCACGATCGCGAACATCGTCCGGCACCGCGCTGAGGAGATTTTCGAGATGGTCCGGGATCGCTTGAAGGATTCGCCCTTCGCGGCCGAGCCGAAGGGACGGGTCGTTCTGAGCGGCGGTGCCTCCCAGCTCAACGGCATGCCCGAACTCGCCACCCAGATTCTCGGCCGGCCCGTACGCATCGGCCGCCCGCTCGGCTTCGGCCGGCTGCCCGCGGAAGCCAAGACCGCGTCGTTCGCGGTACCCGCTGGCCTCCTGGTCTACCCCCAATACGCTCACCTCGAGCATGTAGAACCGCGGCATACGCGGCACGTCAGGACAGGGACTGACGGCTATTTCGGAAAGGTCGGACGATGGCTTCGCGAGGGCTTCTGATGACGGCTTTCCGCACTTTGAGAATTTCACCAACTCCCGCGCCGGATGGGCGGGGCGAACCCAACCGCGCGTAATCGACGAGAGGCAACCATGGCAGTCAATATTTCTCCTCCTGATATCAGCGAGCTGAAGCCCCGCATCACCGTCTTCGGCGTCGGCGGCGCGGGCGGCAATGCCGTCAACAACATGATCACCGCCGGATTGCAGGGCGTCGATTTCGTTGTCGCCAACACCGACGCCCAGGCGCTGACCATGTCGAAGGCGCCGCGCATCATCCAGATGGGCACGCAGGTCACGCAAGGCCTCGGCGCGGGCTCGCAGCCCGACGTCGGCGCCGCCGCCGCGCAGGAAGTGATCGACGAGATCCGCGATCATCTCTCCGGCGCCAACATGGTGTTCGTCACCGCCGGCATGGGCGGCGGCACCGGCACCGGTGCAGCCCCCGTCATCGCCAAGACCGCGCGCGAGCAGGGCATCCTCACCGTGGGCGTCGTCACCAAGCCGTTCCACTTCGAGGGCCAGCGCCGCATGCGCACCGCGGAGGCCGGCATCGCCGAGCTGCACAAGGTTGTCGATACGCTCTTGATCATCCCGAACCAGAACCTGTTTCGGGTCGCCAACGAAAAGACCACCTTCGCCGACGCCTTCGCGATGGCCGACCAGGTGCTCTATTCCGGCGTCGCCTGCATCACCGACCTGATGGTGAAGGAAGGCCTGATCAATCTCGACTTCGCCGACGTCCGCGCCGTGATGCGTGAAATGGGCAAGGCGATGATGGGTACCGGCGAAGCAACCGGCGAGAAGCGCGCGCTGACCGCCGCTGAAGCCGCGATCGCCAACCCCCTGATCGACGACAGTTCGATGAAGGGCGCGCGTGGCCTGTTGATCTCCATCACCGGCGGCAGGGATTTGACGCTGTTTGAGGTCGACGAAGCCGCAACGCGCATCCGCGAAGAGGTCGATCAGGACGCCAACATTATCGTTGGCGCCACCTTCGACGAGGCGCTGGACGGCGTGATCCGGGTCTCCGTGGTGGCGACTGGCATCGAGACCAACGGGATGGTGCGTACCGCGTCCACCCCCCTTGCTGCGCCGACACATGCGGTCGCCCCGGCCCAGCCCGAGAACCGGCTCGCCGATCTGACGGCCCGCCTGCGTGCCGACAATGCGCGGCTCGCCGAACGCGCCGCCAAGCTCGAAACCGCGCCCGCGCAAGCGCCGCAGCGCCAGACGAGCAGTGTCGAGCGCGCCGCGCTTGCGGCGATTGCCGCGGCTGTCGCGCCGGAAGCGCCTGCCGCCCAGACGACCTATGGCGACGTCACCGTGCGCCCGATCGCGCAGAAGCCGTCACTGTTCCCCGATCCCGAGGTCAACCGCGCCGAGACTGAAGAGGCCATGATGCCGGAGACCTTCATTCCGCAGGCGGCCGAACGGCCGACCAACCGCACCCAGCGGATGCCGAAATTCGAGGACCTGCCGATGCCCGCGCAGGCCGAGATTCGCCAGGCCCGCGGCGAGGTGGCCGAAGAAGAGCATCCGCAGAAGGCCCGCCTGTCGCTATTGCAGCGCCTCGCCAATGTCGGCTTGGGCCGCCGCGACGAAGAGAGCGAGCCGCCGATCGCGGCCCGCGCGTCGGGTCCCGCGATGCCGGCGCTGCCGGAGCGCAAGCCCGCCAAGCGCACGGTGGCCGAGCAGATCGCGGCGAATGAGCCGGTGTCGGAATATGCCCGCCGTCCGGCGCCGCAGGGATTGGACAGCCACGGCCGTCCGGCACCTGTTGCTGCACCGCCACAGGGCGACGATCATCTCGATATTCCGGCCTTCCTGCGCCGGCAGGCCAACTGAATCTTGTTACAATTCTGGCGGTGGATAAGGTCCCGGCGAGCAATCGCCGGGACTTTTCATTTTGGACCGAGGTGGATCGTCACGAGCCTGTCAAGCAACTGATTTTAAATCCTTAATTATGTTATCGGTGGTCTGATAGGGCCGCGGAATTCACACTTTCCACAGGGCCGAATTTGGTTAAGCCTTGGCGCCAATGCGGCACTGATGGGGTAACAATCGGTAAAAAAGCGTGAGTTGGCGCTCATTAGGGCAGTGATTATGGTTGCCGCGACTTGGGGATACATCGAGTGTGAGTTGGCGCCGTATCGTGTCGGTCTTGCTCTTTGTGAGTCGTGTGGGCGGGTCTTCGCATGAAATTTAGCCGGCAAACGACGCTTCGCTCGCAAGCCACCGTGACGGGCGTCGGCGTTCACTCCGGTCTTCCCGTCAATCTCACCATCGGACCTGCATCTGTCGATGCAGGTTTTATTTTTGTGCGCAGCGGCCTCGAGGGCGGCGACCGTGAGGTGCGCGCCACGTCGGAAGCCGTGATCGCCACCGAATTTCAGACCGTGCTGGGCGACGCCGAAGGCCCGCTGGTCTCGACCGCCGAGCACGTGCTTGCCGCGTTGCGGGGCATGGGCGTCGACAACGCCACCATCGAGGTCGACGGACCGGAAGTGCCGATCATGGACGGCAGCGCCGCGCCATTCGTCACCGCGATCGAGCAGGCCGGCGTCGTCACCCAATCCGCGCCTCGCCGTTTCATCCAGGTTTTGAAGCCGGTCCAGGTCGCCATCGGCGACAGCTTCGGCGAGTTGCGCCCCTATGCAGGCGGTTTTCGCGCCGAGGTCGAGATCGACTTCGCCAATCCCGTCATCGGCCAGCAGACATTCACGCTCGAACTCAGCGCGGAAGGCTTCCGCCGCGAAGTCGCGCGCGCCCGCACCTTCGGTTGCATGAATGACGTGGCGCGGCTCTGGAGCGCCGGTTTTGCGCTTGGCGCGTCCTTTGAGAACTCGGTGGTGTTCGACGAGGAGCGGCTGCTCAATCCGGAAGGCCTGCGCTTTGCCGACGAATGCGCCCGTCACAAGGTGCTCGATGTCATCGGCGATCTCGCGCTCGCCGGCCTGCCGCTGCTCGGCGCCTTCCGCTCCGTGCGTGGCGGCCACAAGATCAACCACGCCGTGCTGACCGCGCTGATGGCCGACCGCACCGCCTGGCGCATCGTCGAGGGTGAGACCGCGCGCCGCGCCCGCTCCACGCCTGCGGAGGCTGGCAGCCGCGTGGTCGGCGGCATGATCGCACCAGCCTACGGCCCCGACCGGTCCTGACCGGTTCCGGTCCTTTCGCAGCGAATAGCGGCATGGAAACCGGTTTTCGGGCCGGTCGTCGCTCGTTATGACGCTTAACCACGATTGGTAAGGGTGCCGTGGGGGCCGCCTTAATCCGGGCGGAATGCCTGCCTATGCGGTTGGTTAGTGGGGTTTTTTCGGATACACAGGCCTTGGTTGCATGGCACGCGCCACGGGCACGGGAAATTCGCGTCGATGGCCGCACAGGCGGCATGACAGGCGGCTACCGCATCAACTGCAATTCGAGGCGTCAGGTTCTTGGGGATCATGTCGGTACAGCGTATAGCGCGCGCAGGACGCAGGATCATGACTGACGCACGGCGGCTTCGTCTGGCGGCTGCCCTGATCGGGCTCGCCATCCCCTTGAGCGGCTGCGGCACCGGTGCGCTTTGGGACAAGTTCACCAAGAAGGACGACACCTTCGTCGATGAGCCCGCGGACAAGCTCTACAATGAGGGCTTGTACCTGATGAACCAGCGCAAGGATAACAAGGCGGCCGGGAAGAAATTCGAGGAAGTCGACCGCCAGCATCCGTATTCTGACTGGGCGCGCAAGTCGCTTCTGATGTCGGCCTACGCCTATTACAACCAGGGCGACTACGACAGCTGCATCGGCGCTGCGACCCGCTATGTGACCCTGCATCCGGGCAGCCCCGACGCGGCCTATGCGCAATACCTGATCGCGGCCTCGCATTATGACCAGATCCCGGACATTTCCCGCGACCAGGCGCGCACCGAGAAAGCGATCAACGCGCTGCAGGAAGTGATCCGGAAATATCCGACGTCGGAATACGCCGTCAGCGCCAAGGCCAAGATGGAAGGCGCGCGTGACCAGCTCGCCGGCAAGGAAATGGATATCGGGCGCTACAACCTCGAAAAGCACAACTACATCGGCGCCATCAACCGCTTCAAGTCCGTGGTGACCCAGTATCAGACCACGCGCCATGTCGAGGAGGCGCTGGAGCGCCTGACCGAGGCCTATATGGCAATCGGCATCGTCGCCGAGGCGCAGACCGCCGCCGCCGTGCTCGGGCATAATTTTCCTGATAGTCCCTGGTACAAGGACGCCTATAAGCTAGTAAAATCCGGCGGTGTTGAACCGAGCGAGGATCAGGGGTCCTGGATCAGCCGGGCCTTCAAGAAGGTCGGTCTCGCCAGGAACTAGGAATTCTGTTCCATGCTGGCCCGTCTATCGATCCGCGACATCGTCCTGATCGAACGTCTCGATATCGAATTCTCCCGCGGCCTCGCGGTGCTGACCGGCGAAACCGGCGCCGGCAAATCCATTTTGCTCGATGCCTTTGCGCTGGCGCTCGGCGGCCGCGGTGATGCCACGCTGGTGCGCCACGGCGCGGAGCAGGGCCAGGTCACCGCCGTCTTTGACGTGCCCAAGGGGCATCCGGCGACCGCGATCCTCTCCGATAACGGCCTCGACGACACCGGCGAGATGATCCTGCGCCGCGTGCAACTCGCCGACGGGCGCACCCGTGCCTTCATCAACGATCAGGCGATCTCGGTGCAGACGCTGAAAGCGGTGGGCTCGGCGCTGGTCGAGATTCACGGCCAGCATGACGAGCGCGCGCTAGTCGATGCCTCCACGCATCGCCAGCTGTTGGACGCCTTTGGCGGACTGGAGAAGGACGTCGGCTTGCTCGAAGTGCTATGGGACGCACGGCGCGCGGCCAATGCCGCACTCGAGGAGCATCGCGCCGGCATGGAGCGCGCCGCGCGCGAGGCAGATTATCTGCGCCATGCCTCCGATGAATTGAAGACGCTGGCGCCGAAGGACGGCGAGGAGACCGCGCTGGCCGAGCGGCGCACCGTCATGATGCAGGGCGAGAAGATCGCCGCCGACCTGCGCGAGGCGCAGGATGCGGTTTCGGGCGATCATTCGCCGGTCGGTGCACTTTCGGCCGCCGTGCGGCGGCTGGAGCGCCGCGCCGCCAATTCGCCGGCTTTGGTCGAGCCGGCCGTGAAGGCGATCGATATCGCGATCAATGCGCTGGAAGAAGCCGACCAGCATCTCACGGCGGCGCTACGCGCCGCCGACTTCGATCCGGCCGAGCTGGAGCGGATTGAGGAGCGGCTGTTCGCGCTACGTGCCGCCTCGCGCAAATATTCCACGCCGGTCGACAAGCTCGCCGCACTCGCTGCGCAATATGCCGCCGATGTCGCGCTGATCGATGCCGGCGCCGAGCAGCTGAAGAAGCTGGAGGCCGCGGCCGAGGAGGCCGACAAGCGCTACGCGGCCGCGGCCAAGAAGCTGTCGGCGTCGCGCCAGAAAGCCGCGCAAAAGCTCGACAAGGCCGTCAACGCCGAGCTGGTTCCCCTGAAACTGGAGCGCGCGACGTTCACCACGCAGATCGAGAGTGATGCGGCTTCGCCCGGTCCGCAGGGTTTCGATCGCGTCGAATTCTGGGTGCAGACTAATCCCGGCACGCGGCCGGGGCCGCTGATGAAGGTTGCCTCCGGCGGCGAGCTGTCGCGTTTCCTGCTCGCGCTGAAAGTGGTGCTGGCCGATCGCGGCTCGGCGCCGACCCTGGTGTTCGACGAGATCGATACCGGTGTCGGCGGCGCGGTCGCGGATGCCATCGGCACGCGGCTGGCGCGGCTTGCGTCAAAAGTGCAGGTGATGGCGGTCACCCATGCGCCGCAGGTCGCTGCACGCGCCGGGCAGCATCTGCTGATTTCCAAGGATGCGCTGGACAGGGGCAAGCGCGTCGCCACCCGGGTCAATGCGCTCGCCGCCGATCATCGCCGCGAGGAGATCGCGCGCATGCTGGCCGGCGCCGAGATCACCGCGGAGGCGCGGGCCGCCGCGGAACGGCTCTTGAAGGCGGCGAGTTAGATCTTCTCCCTCCCCCCGCTCTTCGCGGGGAGAGGGTGGGGTGAGGGGCTTTCTCCGCTTGCAAAACCGTTGATGCCTTGAGCTCAGTGCCTCGCCCCTCACCCGGAGTCGTCGCTTCGCGACGCCACCGACCTCTCCCCGCGCAGAGCGGGGAGAGGTAAGAATCCTCGCCGCCTTTTCTCCTGACGAGCTTCGTCGTATTCAATGCCAATGGCCAAATCATCAAAAAAGAAAACTCTCCCCGACGTCGCCGACCTCACCAGGGCGCAGGCGAAGACCGAGCACATGCGGCTGGCGTTGGAGCTCGAAGGCCACGACAGGCGCTACTATCAGGAGGACGCGCCCAGCGTTACCGACGCGGAATACGACGCGCTGCGTACGCGCTTCAACGCCATCGAGAAACGCTTTCCCGAATTCGTCAGCGCTGAGTCGCCGTCGCAGAAGGTCGGCGCCGCGCCGAGCGGGCGCTTCAGGAAGGTGCGGCACGCCGTGCCGATGCTGTCGCTCGACAATGCCTTTGCCGAGGAAGACGTCACCGACTTCGTCGGCCGCATCGAACGCTTCCTGAAACTGCCCGACGACAAGATCGATTTCTCCGCCGAGCCGAAGATCGACGGTCTGTCGATGTCGCTGCGCTATGAAGGGGGCGAGCTCGTCACCGCCGCGACGCGGGGCGACGGCGCCGAGGGCGAGGACGTCACCGCGAATATCCGCACGCTCGAAGACGTGCCGCACAAGCTGAAGGGCCGCAACGTCCCCGACATCTGCGAGGTGCGCGGCGAGGTCTACATGACCAAGCAGGCGTTCCTCAAGCTGAACGAACGGCAGAAGGCGGCCGGCGACACCATCTTCGCCAATCCGCGCAACTCGGCGGCGGGCTCGTTGCGCCAGAAGGATCCCTCGATCACGGCCTCGCGTCCACTCGGCTTCTTCGCCTATGCCTGGGGCGAGATGAGCGCGATGCCCGAGGATACGCAGACCGGCATGATCGGATGGTTCGAGCGTTGCGGCTTCAAGACCAATCCGTTGACGAAACTCTGCCATTCTACCGAGCAGCTGATCGCCTTCCACCGCATGATCGAGGAGGAGCGCGCCGAACTCGACTACGACATCGACGGCGTCGTCTACAAGGTCGACCGCATCGACTGGCAGGAGCGGCTCGGCTTCGTGTCGCGCACGCCGCGCTGGGCGATCGCGCACAAGTTTCCGGCCGAGCGCGCCATGACCGTGCTGCGCGACATCGAGATCCAGGTCGGACGCACCGGTTCGTTCACGCCGGTCGGCAAGCTCGAGCCGGTCGGCGTGGGCGGCGTCATCGTGCAGAACGTCACGCTGCACAATGAGGATTACATCAGGGGTATCGGCGGCGACGGCGAGCAGCTGCGCGAGGGCCGCGACATCAGGATCGGCGACACCGTGGTGATCCAGCGCGCCGGCGACGTGATCCCGCAGGTGGTCGATGTCGTCATCGACAAGCGGCCGAGGGGTGCGAAGGAATTTCATTTTCCGAAGAAATGCCCGTGCCCGCTGCATACCGACGTCGTGCGCGAGGAAACCGCGACCGGCGAGGAGGGTTCGCGCGCCCGCTGCACCGGCGAATTCGCCTGTCCGTTTCAGAAGGTCGAGCATCTCAGGCTGTTCGTGTCGCGCCGCGCCTTCGACATCGACGGTCTCGGCGAGAAGCAGCTCCAATATTTCTTCGACGAAGGCTGGGTCAAGGAGCCCGCCGACATCTTCACGCTTCCTAAGCGCAACAGCAAATTGAAGCTGGAGGAAATCGAAGGTTACGGCGAGACCTCGGTGCGGAATCTCTTTGGCTCGATCGAGACGCGGCGCAAGATTTCGCTGGAGCGTTTCATCTATGCGCTCGGCATGCGCCATGTCGGCGAGACCACGGCGTTGGCGCTGGCGCGCGGCTATGGCTCCTGGCAGGCATTTCACGATGCCGGGATGAAGGTCGCCAAGGGCGACGAGGAGGCGATTGCCGAGATGGATGCGCTGGACCAGATCGGCGACACCGTGATCCAGAGCGTCGCCGCCTATTTCGGCGAAAGCCACAATCGCGGCATTGTCGACCGGCTGGTGAAAGAGCTTGAGGAAATCATTGAGGCCGAAAAGCCCAAGAGCAACTCACCTATCTCCGGGAAGACAGTAGTTTTTTCCGGCTCTCTCGAAAGGATGACGCGAGACGAAGCGAAGGCCAATGCCGAGCGGCTCGGCGCCAAGGCTGCCAGTTCAGTGTCAAAGAAGACGGACTACCTCGTCGCGGGCCCCGGCGCAGGGTCGAAACTCGCCGACGCCAGGAAGCACGGTGTCACGGTGCTGACCGAGGACGAGTGGCTGAAGCTGGTGGGGGGATGATATTCTCGTCATGGCCGGGCTTGACCCGGCCATCCACGTCTTTCTTACAGGCGGCGCCAAAGACGTGGATGCCCGGCTCAAGGCCGGGCATGACGAGTTGCGTAAGTGGCGCCGCTTGTGCGCCTCTCATAACATCCCGCTCTCTTCCTCTTCGGCCTGCCCGATCAGCTCCTCGCTGACCACGAGGTCACGCCGCGGCACCAGCAAGGCCATGCTGGCCGCGCATCCCAATGACAGCACGAAGACGAACGACATCAGCGGCAGCGTGGTCAAGAAGTGGCCGCCGAGATACGCACCGAGTTGGGAGACCAGCGCGCCGACGCCCTGCTGCAGGAAACCCATCGTGCCGGAGGCGGTGCCGGCGGCATCCGGCCGCACGCTGATCGCGCCGGCCACCGTGTTCGACAGCACGAAGGCGTTGGCCAGCATCACGATCATCTGGGTGCCGAACAGCCAGAGCGGCATCTGGTTGAGACCCGTGATGCTCCAGACCAGATTGAGCAGGCTGCCGAACAGCTGCAGCGCCAGCCCGAACCAGATCAGCTTCTCCAGCGAATGGCGCGGCGCAAAGCGCACGCAAAATACATTGCCGATCAGGAAGGCGAAGCCTGTGGTGGCGAACCACGCGCCATATTCGGCGCTGTTGCGGCCCATCTGCGTCACCACGATGTAGGGCCCGCCGCCGGCAAAGGCGAAGATGATCTGCGAGGCCAGCACCTGGCACAGCAAATAGCCGATGAAGGCGCGGCTGGTGAAAAGAGAGCCGACGTCGCCGCGGAAGCCGTTGCCGGCGGCGCGGACGCGGCGCGTCTCCGGCAACAGGAACGCGATCGCGATCACAGTTGCCAGCGACGCCGCCGTGATCAGGCAGAAGATCGCGCGCCAGCCGAACGCGAGGTCGAGCAGGCCGCCGGTCAGCGGCGACAGCATCTGCGCGATCATCATGACGGCGATCACCAGGCTGAGCCGGGCGCTGATCTGATCGCGCGTATACAAATCGCGGACGATGGCGCGGCTGATCACCATGCCGCTGGCGCCGCCCAGCGCCTGGAAGAATCGCGCTGCGATCAGCTGCGGCAGGTTTTCCGCGAACACGCAGGCTGCGCTCGCCACGACCATCAGCGACATGCCGGCGAGCAGCACCGGCCGTCGACCGAACTTGTCCGACAGCGGCCCCGTGATCAGCTGCGAGCAGGCGATGCCGACCATGTAGAGCGACACCGTCATCTGCGCCAGCGAGATCGAGCTGTCGAAGGTCTTCGCCAGCACCGGCAGCGTCGGCACCAGCATGTAGAGCGAGATCGGCGCGATGCCGGTCATGGCGACCAGCAGCATCAGCATCAGCTTCGAGCGCGTAAGGTCGCTCGTGACCGATGGCCGTCTGTCCAATGTTCCGTGCATGCGTGGTCCGATTCAATCGCGCTGAATCGACCATAACGGGATGCGCTCTCACGGAAAGCCGCGTTTTGTCATGCGGCTATTCGTTTTCCGGGACGGTTATAATTGCGGCAGACGGTGCTACTGAGCGCGTCACACAGCCGCTGTCGCCGCATCCAGCCAGAGCTTGTCCGTGTCATCGAGATGCGCGCGCACCTCGCGATTGACCCGTGCGTGATACGCATTGAGCCACTCGATTTCGGCAGGGCTCAGCATGGCCTTGTCGATCAGGCGCCGGTCGATCGGCGCCAAGGTCAACGTCTCGAACGCGTTCATCGGCTTCTCGCCGCCTGCGACCTCGGCCGCGATCACCAGCTCCAGATTCTCGATCCGGATGCCGTAGCCGTCGGTCTTGTAATAGCCGGGCTCGTTGGAGAGGATCATGCCGCGCTTCAGCGGCGAGGTGCCGAGCTTGGAGATCCGCGCCGGGCCTTCGTGCACGGACAGATAGCTGCCGACGCCGTGGCCGGTGCCGTGCTCGAAATCGACGCCGGCCTGCCAGAGATACTGCCGCGCCAGCGTGTCGAGCTGCGCGCCCGTGGCGCCGTCGGGAAACACCGCGCGCGCGATCGCCATGTGACCGCGCAGCACGCGGGTGAAGCGGTCACGCATCTCCGCTGTCGGCGCACCGATCGCGATGGTGCGCGTCACGTCCGTGGTGCCGTCCTCATATTGCGCGCCGGAATCGATCAGCAAGAGATCGCCGGGCGCGATGCGCCGGTTGCTCTTGCGGGTGACGCGGTAATGCACGATGGCGCCGTTCGGCCCGGTGCCGGCGATGGTCGGGAACGACACGTCCTTCAGCGCGCCGGTGTCGCGGCGAAAGGTCTCCAGCGCCTCGACCGTATCGATCTCGGTGAGCGCGCCCTTCGGCGCCTCACGGTCGATCCAGGCGAGGAAGCGCGCCAGCGCCACCGCGTCGCGCTGATGCGCCGTGCGGGTCCCTGCGATCTCCGTGGTGTTCTTGACCGCCTTCAAGAGCGCGACAGGATCGTTGCCGCGCACCGGCTTGCCGCCGGCGGCTGTAATCAGCCGCGACAGCGCATCCGCCGCGGTGGCGCCGTCGAGCGCGATCGTGCTGCCCGATTTGGCGAGCGCCGTGAGCTGCGGCGCGAGTTGATCCGGCTCGCGCACATCGGCGGATTGTTCGAGATGGTCGCGGGTCGAATTGGAGAGCTTCCGATGATCGATGAACACCGTCGGCCGGCCGTCCTTCGGCACCAGCGCGTAGGACAGCGGCAGCGGCGTGTGCGCGACGTCGGCGCCGCGGATGTTGAAGGTCCAGGCCACCGCATGGCTGTCGGACAGCACCAGCGCATCCGCGCCCGATTTCCCGATCTCCTCGCGGATGCGGTTGAGCTTCTCGGCCTCCGCTTCGCCCGCGAAGCGCGCGCCATGCACGGCGACCGGCGCCACCGGAGGCGGGGGCCGCTCGGTCCAGACCGAATCGATGGGGTTGCTCTCGACCGCGACCAGTTCGGCGCCGGCCTTGGCGCAGGCCGCCGCCATCCGCTCGGCTGCCGCTGTTGTGTGCAGCCACGGATCAAATCCGAGGCGGTCGCCGGCCTTCAGGTGTTTCGCCAGCCAGGTTTCAGGCGGCGGGTCGACCAGCGATTCGACCGTCCAGGCGTTGCCGTCGACCTGCTTGGCCGCCTGCAGGGTATATCGGCCGTCGACGAACAGCGCCGCCTCGTTGGTCAGCACGGCCGCCAGCCCCGCCGAGCCGGTGAATCCGGTCAGCCAGGCCAGCCGCTCCTCGGACGGCGCAACATATTCGTTTTGCTGCTGATCGGCGCGCGGCACGACAAAGCCGGTCAGCTTGCGCCGCTTGAGCTCATCGCGAAGCGCGGACAGCCGCGCGGCCAGCGCGACGCCGTGCTCGGGTTCCTCGAATGTCTGGAAGCGTGCCTCGAACATAAGCACTACATTAGGATTGCGGGGAGAACTCCGCAATGTTAGCTGTTATGGCACAAAACGTGCTTCAAAAGTTCCGGTGGCGTCGAGCGTCAAAACCATCCGGTGACGGGGGAAATCTCAGGGGTGCTCCGACTCAACGACGAGAGGAGTTCTGATGCCTGCCTTTACCTTCGAGAAGATTTCACCGCCGCGCCGCGGCCCGATTGCACCGATCGTCAAGAAGCAACGCGGCCTCGTGGTCGCAATCCTCGACCGCTTCGTCGAGGCGCGGGTCAAGCGCGATGAGAAGCGGGTGACTGTCCGCAACAAGCCGAAGTCCTAAGCCCGCAGCAACAGGCTGCTCCATCCCTCGATCTTGAGATGGCGCAGCGGCACCAGCCCGCGCGCGCGATAGGCTGCCACCACGCTCGCCGCCTGATGGTTCAACAGTCCCGACAGGATCACAAAGCCCTTCGGCGCGAGATGACGTGCCATCGGTCCCGCCAGCTGCTGCAGCGGATTGGCGAGGATGTTCGCCAGCACCAGGTCGAACGGACCGTGCTTTGCGAACTCCGGCGCCGCAAACCCAGTGGCGCGGATCGCCTGCACGAAATTGCCGACACCGTTCAGCCGCGCGTTCTCGCGCGCGACTTTCACCGAAGGCGCATCGATGTCGCTCGCCAGCACCGCGCGTTTGCGCGCCTTGGCGGCCGCGATCGCCAGCACGCCGGTGCCGGTGCCGAGATCGAGCACGCGCCGCGGCGAGCGCGATTTCAGGACATGATCGAGCAGCAGCAGGCAGCCGCGCGTAGTGCCGTGATGGCCGGTGCCAAACGCCAGCGCCGCCTCGATCTCGATGCCGAGCCTGTTTGGCGCAATGCGCGCGCGGTCGTGCGCGCCGTGCACGACAAAGCGTCCGGCCGGCACCGGCACGAGGTCTTCGAGACTCGCTTTGACCCAGTCTTTTGCCTCGACGGTGTCGAACGCGATCGTGCCGGCGACTTCCGCTCCGGCGGCGTTGCTCACGGCCTGTCGCACCAGCGCCTGGTCCGGTGGGTCGGCGAAATGTACCGTGACGTCCCAGCGCCCGTCCGGCCGCTCGAAGGCGGCGACCGCCGCCTCGCCTTCGAAGAAAATCTCCGTGAGGACGTCGACGGCTTGTTTCGCGGATTGCTCGTCGCGAAGCGTGAAGCTGGCGCGGTAGGTGGCTGATGTGAGGGGCAAGCGTTAAGATCCGGTGGAAGTCGCTTCCTAGCGCATCATCCGGAATGCTGGATACTGTTTTTCCGCGCCAAAAACGCCGAAGCCCCGGACCATGCCGGGGCTTCGCGTTGAATCGAGGTCGAGCCGCTCAGTATCGCGCGACCAGCGCCCCGCCGTTGAAGCGGTAATTGAGGCCGACGCGTATGAGATCGTCGGTGATGTGCGCCTGTGTCGTCGTGTTGCCGTTGAAGCCCCCCGTCAGGGCGGGTCCGAAGGCGGCATTGGGGGTGAGCCCAGTCACGTCGTTCACGCCGCCGAGATCGACATGAAGATATTCCAGCTTGGCCGACCAGTTGCCCCACAGCATGGTCTCCACGCCGACGCCGACCGTCCAGCCCAACCGGTGGTCCGAGAACGAGCCGGCGCCGGCAATCGGGCCGAGACCGTTGAAGGTCGGCGGCGGAAAGATCGTCGGGTTGGCGGTGCTGGTCAGCGCGTACTGGTCCTTCACCGTGCCCCAGGCCGCGCCGCCGGTCAGGTACCAGACGCTGTCGCGCACGATGGCGCCGGCGCGCAGACGCGCCGTGCCGAGGTCGCTGATTCTTTGCTGACTTGCGAGGCAGTAGCCGAAGCCGTCGCCACCGGCGCCGAAGAACGGCAGGGTCGAGAACGGCGTGCAGTTGCGATTATCGCCCCGCTCGTCGGCCCACTGCCAATCCGCTTCCAGGCCGAACAGCCACCGATTCGAGATCTGCCAGTTGTATCCGGCCTGGCCGCCTGCGATGGCGCCCTTCAGTGAATTGCGGCCGGAGCTGGTGAGCGGAAAGTTGGAGCCGAGCGCGGTCGAGGTAAAGCCGCCGGCCTGGTTGTAGGAGGCGCTGCCGAAGGAATAGCCGCCATTCAGGCCGACATAGAAGCCGCTCCAGCTCGGCGGCGGCGGCAAGGGCGCGACAGCCTTCATCGGCAGATCGGCAGCGACGGCTGCGCCGGACAAGACAGTGGCCGCGACAAGAACAAGTGAAAGATGGCGCATGCTTCATCCCCGCCGCTGAGCAATGGTTAAGGTCTGCTAAACGGGCGGCAGCATGCGGGAATCATGGTTAATGGCCGGTAAAGGCCGGTGCCTGGTTGTAGCCGGAGAAGTTATCGCCGAACCGGACGTATTGCCCGTGTCGCTCGACTGCAGACAAGCGATGAAGGCGAGTCATGGGCAAGCTCGCACGCGTGCTCCTGGCCGGTCGCAGCGGCGCCGCAAGCCACGCGAGCCGTGCTATGCTCGCCGGCGGAGAACCTAGTCATGGCGAAGCCCCAGTTGCTGCCCTTTCCGTCGCCGTTTCCGAAGAGCCGCTATTCGCTGTCGTCCGACGAAGTCGCCGAGCTGCGCAGCCTCTATGAGGAGCTGCCCTACGCCGCGATGCGCGCGGCCGAGGCGCTACGCGTCGACGGCAAACACATGACGACCGACGACCTGCTGCCGTTCTGGCGCGCCGACAATGCGGTCGCCGAGATCATCGCGCGCATCAACGAAATCCTGGAGTAGCTCAGATGACGACAGCCGTTCTCAAGCTCGCGCTGCTGGCCGCACTGGCGGTCGTCACCATGGGGTTTTTTCCGGATCGGCGGAGAGGAGCCCTCCTTGCCATCGGCGTATGTATCGCCGGCGCGGTGATCCTGCATTTCGTGGCGCCGTGAATTTCAAACCGCGACACTCGCTATTCGGTAGCGCGTCAGGTGGAATTTTTGGAGTGAGGCTGCCCTCCGCTACGGAGCGCGATAGCACGATATGTATCCGCTTCTTTCAATCCAGGTATCCATGAAGTTGCGGCAAAGGTGCTGACCCAACCTGTAACGCTCGGAATAGCCGACAAGCACGACAACTACGAGAGCCACCAAGAAGACAAACGCCAGCGCCCATCGCGGGCGTAAGTTAAGGTGAAGGCGCTTATTGTGGTCGCCACCGAATTTCAAACTGCCTATCCGGTAGTGTCTCAGTTTGAAAATTCTTGTCGCGGAAGATCAAAACCCCGAAACGTTCGGCGTGGTGGATTGAGGCTTTGAAGGTGTTCCCGCGGAAGTTCTGGTTCACCCTTCATAAGAAAACCAAGCACCCCTTCGCCGCTTAGGTTTTCCCAGACAATTAGGTCCTCTTGGGCACGATCATTGACATCGATTTCTATTGCGCGGATGCGCTTGGCACACTTCTTTATATCAAACCAAGAAAAGTACCCTGCGATGACGACCAGTCCGACGACCCCAACAACGTATGTCGCCGCAGCCCACACGTTGGTATCCTTGCTCACCACAATAGCAATACCAGCCAATCCAAATCCGAGTAGTTGATACCCATGCCCAGTCCGGGCAATTATCTCAGCCCTCAGAGTGGCGTGCTCCGACATCTGTGTACGAATCTTTTCATGTGCTGGGACAACCTCAGCCATAAACGTCTCTCCCTTGCGAAGCTTGCCGCTAAGCATTAGCATGCTGCACGGGCGCTGCAAACGAGCCGGGAGAGTTTATGGTCACAACGATCAAGGGGCGGCATCTAAAATACGATCCGTCCGATGAGCACATTTTGCGGCGCCTTGGTTCAGCCCTCGTTGTGCATTGGGATACGTTGACCGAACTTCAGCGGGAGACGCTCCTAAGCCAAGCAATTATGATGGGCGACCGCGACGAAACCGTCCAGCTTCGAGAACAGATAGTTTTGTTCATCAAGAAGCATAAGGCGATCGACTAATGCCAAGAGGCCCTAAAGGCGAGAAACGCCCTGGCGACGTAATCGGCGCGGCCATCATGGTCGGCAAGATCGCGACGGGCGAGATTGAGGAAGGTGGCGAGTTGGAATTGAAAGCCGCCGCCTCTCTTGGAAGGCGCGGCGGCAAAGCTAGGGCAGCCAGCCTTACCGCCAAGCAGCGTTCAGAAATAGCACGCGTTGCCGCTGAAGCACGATGGAAGAAGGGCGACCGCTAGGGCCCACCTGATCCCTCATCATCATCCGCCGCGGTTCTACGCAATTCGATATCGAAAGTCAGGTCCATCGGAAGCTGGATGGGCTCTTCTTTCGGGTGCGCGTCGTTCCAGTGATCCTGATCGTAACTGAGCATCAGGCCATCGCTCACCATTTGCTCCCGACGATTCACCAGCGAAACGAGCATCTGACTGCGGGTTGCCTCTTCAATATCGACGAAGAAGTGAAGTTGAGTGCCGCCGTGTGATGCCTTCAGGGCATGGTAGACGCGATAGGGCTTGCCTGTTTTCTTGTCGTACTCGATGACCTCGCGGGCCGCCGTCGAAAACTCGCGAGCTAGGACTTCCATCGGGTCCGGGGGCGTCGGTAACGCCCAGCCCTTGCCGACTGCCCATTTGGCAACCTTGTGCATGTCGAGTGCACGGTCACCCGTCTCGTCTTTGTAGGCCCTAATCAAACGCTGCATTTCTCGCTTCTTGGACACGTTCTGTCTCCGTTAGTTGCCAAGGGGAGCAACGTCCCCCCATCCATCGGTGATCGCATTCGGCGTCACAATGGATCTGATCTTGGAAAGGTGATTTACAAACCGATCATAGCGACCCGTTCGGTGCCTCAACTGACCGGCAATCAAACCAGGATGAACACTGATCATCTTGGAGAATGCGAGAATATCCTTCTCGCCGAAAATGGGTGCCTTACGAGCGATGAAGGCGTCCATCATCTTCTTCGGTACACAGAACTCGGCCGCAGCAGCGTTTGCTATCCGCTCTTCTTCATCGATCTGCGCGCCTGTCCCGGCATTTTCCCCCTCTAGTTCGGCATCCAGCATCATCTTCGAAAGCCCATGGCCTCGTGCGACGTGTTCCAGTTCATGCCGCAGTACGAACCAAAAATTATCGATGCGATCAAACCTCATGGACAGCGCAATAACCGGCGATGCGTCGTTGAGCCAAAAGCAAACCCCGTCGATCTTTGCCGAGGGCAGCGATTCAACGATCAAAAAACGAATGCCATGCTCCGCTAGAACTCGCGGCACTTTGCGGGCTTCTTCTGGCGCACTGAGAAGCGGCTTTAATTTTGAGATTGCTTGCGTCGCGCCATATGGCGCATAGCGCTGGACCAGCATTTCACTGGCAATCTTCCTCACTCGGTAGAGCCAAGCTAACTGCACAGGCGTTGCTTCGGTGTTGACCTCGGTTTTCTTTGCAGCGTGCGGAAGGATTTCAATGTCCTCAATCCGATTAACGCCGAAGAAGCGAACGAGCTCGGGCTGGACCATGGGGTCTTTTACGTCCTTGGCATTTATCCAGCCTCGCTTGATCATCTCAGCGACAGGCAGCTTGCCGAATAGATGGGCGCGGGTTTCGCGGACCGGATCATGTGGGGCAGAGAGCCGGGCTTGGGCTAAGTCGTAACTTTGCTGGAGTTCGAGAAAATGCTCAGCCGGAACGGCGAAAGCCTCCTCCAAAGTGACGGCCAATTCTGCATCAATGGGGCGCTTCCCGTTCACGATTCGGGAAACGGCGGTTTCGTCCATGCCCAAGACGATAGCTAAGACCCTGTTAGTCCACCCTTTTTCCTTCAAAAGGGCGTCGATCAACTGGCTGGGGGCACGGAACTGAGAATTTCTATCCATCGCAGTAGCTTAGCGAGTTTGCGCAAACTTGCAAACTGAAAAGATATGCTTGACTGCAAGCATAAAAAGTTCATTATGGAGGTATGAACAAGCTGCCAGTTGAAACCCGCGTTCAAATCCTCTCCATGCTCTGCGAGGGGTCGTCCATGCGCTCGATCAGCCGGGTTGCTGGGGTTTCCATCAACACCGTTTCCAAGCTGCTGATCGACGCCGGCAACGCCTGCGCGGCCTTTCATGACGCGACCGTCCGCAACGTGCCTGCCAAGGCCGTCCAGTGCGACGAGATTTGGGCGTTCAGCTACGCCAAGCAGAAGAACGTCAAGTTCGCCAAGGCCGCACCTGCGGAAGCTGGCGACGTGTGGACGTGGACCGCGCTGGATGCCGACTCCAAGCTGATCGTTTCTTGGCACGTTGGCGATCGCAGCGCACAGACTGGCACGTCGTTCATGGGCGATCTGAAAGGCCGCCTTGCCAATCGCGTCCAACTCACCACGGACGGCCACAAGGCCTATTTGAAGGCCGTCTTGGAGGTTGGCTTTGAGGCTGACTATGCGATGCTGAACAAGATTTTCGCGACGGACTACGCTGGCGCGGGCCGCTACAGCCCGCCGAAGTGTATCGGCGCTATCAAGAACCCGATCATGGGCAACCCGGACCCGAACCAGATCAACACGTCTTTTGTCGAGCGGCAGAACCTCACCATGCGTATGTCAATGCGCCGCTTTACCCGGCTCACCAATGCGTTCAGCAAGAAGTTTGAAAACCATTGCCACGCGCTCGCTCTTTATTTCGTGTTCTACAATTTCTGCCGCGTCCACAAGACGCTTGGCGCAACCCCGGCGATGGCTTCCGGCCTGATCGACCACGTTCTGAAAATGGAGGACGTTGTGTTCCTGATCGATCAGCGGGAAGGCCCGCCTAAGCTGCGCGGCGAGTACAAAAAGCGTGAACAAATTTCAAACTGAGACACTACCGCCTATCCCTTGTTCTGCACACCGCTATCCGCAAACTTTTCCACAGCCTTATCCCCCGGCTTTCCACTCAAATTTGAACAGAAATCGCACATCGTTTTTCCTGCGCATTGCGGGTTCCCGATTTATGCAATTTTAGATGGGGTTCCGTAGTTCTACGGACGCCGAGAGAACTCGGCGATGTCACTTGGAGGCGAAGTTGCAGCATCACATCAAGAAATTCCTGTCCGACGAAGCGGGGGCAACCGCGATCGAATACGGCCTGATCGCGGCGGGCATTGCGCTGGCGATCATCGCGGTCGTCAACGGGCTTGGCACCACCCTGAATACCCAGTTCACCTCGATCAACACTTCGTTGAAGTAACGGTGGCGCGGCGCCGCCTTCTCAGGGCGGTACCATGACTTCCGTCGACAGGACCCGCGCGACGACGGTCTCTTCGCGCGGGCCAGTTTTCCCCACAACTGTCCCCCGGTTATCCACCTAAAGCGCGATGGCTCGCCATCGCGCTTTACGTCTTTTGATTGGGCATGATCTTGTCGGAGAACCGCTTCACACTTTTCCGGATCATGCCTTTGTAAACAGCGCGCGGTGATCGCCTAGGATCACTTTCGCCGCATTATGACCGGGCGCGCCGGTGACGCCGCCGCCGGGATGCGCGCCGGAGCCGCAGTGATAAAGCCCCTTCAACGGCCCGCGGTAATCGGCATGTCCCAGCATCGGCCGCGCCGAGAACAGCTGGTTCAGGGTCAGCGCGCCGTGGAAGATGTCGCCGCCGAGCAGGCCGAACTCGCGCTCGAGATCGAGCGGTGAGAGCACCTGCCGGCCCACCACGCTCGCGGCAAAGCCGGGCGCATATCGGTCGACGGTCGCGATCATGAGGTCGGCGACCTCGTCGCGATGATCGTCCCAGGATTTTCCGTCGGGCAATTCAGGCGCGACATGCTGGCAGAACAGGCTCGCGACATGCGCGCCATCAGGCGCGAGCGAGCCGTCGAGCGTGGAGGGGATCAAGACTTCCACGATCGGCTCACGGCTCCAGCCGCCCTCGCGCGCATCCTGCCAGGCGCGATCCATGTAACGAAGCGAAGGTGCGAGAATGATACCGGCGGTGAGATGATCGCCGCCGCCGGGCAATGCGGTGAACGAGGGCAGCACGCTCAGCGCCACGTTCATGCGGAAGCTGCCGGAGCCGTTGCGCCAGCGCTTGATGCGCACGAGAAAATCTGCGGGCAGTGCTTGCGCCGGGATCAGCCGCGTATAGAGCAGTTTTGGATTGACGCTGGAGACGAGATATTTCGCGCGGATGGTGTCGCCATTGTCGAGGATGACGCCGGCGGCGCGATCCTTTTCGACGATCACCTCGCGAACGCCGGCATCGGTCACGATCTCGGCGCCGGCGGCGCGTGCCGCGCGCGCCATGGCTTGCGTGATCGCGCCCATGCCGCCGATGGCGTGGCCCCAAACGCCTTTTTTGCCGTTCACCTCGCCGAAGGCATGGTGCAGCATCACATAGGCCGAGCCCGTGGCGTAGGGGCTGGCGTAATTGCCGACGATGGCGTCGAAGCCGAACAGCGCTTTCACCAGGTCGCTCTCGAAGCGCTCGTCCAGCATCTCGCCGGCGGAGCGCGTGAACAGGTCGAGCAGGTCGCGCCGGCTCTCCAGCGACAGGCCGCGCAGGATGTTGGCGGTGCCCAGCGCGTTGAGACCTTCGCGGATCGCGCCCGCGCCGAATCCTTCCACGAGATTCGGCGGCGCGCGCAGCACGAACTGCCGCAGCACGTCGGCAATCCTCTCCAACTCGCGCGAAAAATCCTGGATTGCCTCCGCATCATGCGCACTGAGTTTGGCCACCGAGTCCAGCGTGCGGCCCTCGCCGGTGAGGAGATGGCTGCCGTCCGGGGAGGGCAGGAAATTCTGCGCGCGGCGTTCGACGATGCGCAGGCCGTGATCGGCCAATCCGAGATCGGCGATCACCTTGGGATTGAGCAGGCTGACGGTGTAGGCCGCGACCGAATTGCGGAAGCCCGGATGGAATTCTTCCGTCACCGCGGCGCCGCCGACCACCTTGCGCCGCTCGACCACGGTCACGCGCAGGCCGGCCATCGCCAGATAGGCCGCGCAGGTGAGGCCGTTATGGCCCGCGCCGATGATGACGATTTCGGTCTCGTTCATCTTGCCTTCAGGCAGGTTTGATCAATCCGTCGCTTCTTATCGAAGCCAAGGGAAGCCGCACAGCGTTTTTGCGAGCAGCTGGCGCATTGCCCGCAGCGGCGCCGTATGCTTTTTTGCTGGCGTTCCGGCGCCCGCCGGGTTTGCCGGAGCCACTTATGACCGCATCCGCCCCGTCCGTCGCCACGGGCCCCTCCACCGCGGCAGAGCCGAGCGCCGCGCGGAACCGGCTGGTGCTGGCGGTCTACACGTCAGCGATCTTCGTCAGCGCGCTCTTGCTGTTTTCGGTGCAACCGCTGTTCACCAAGATGGTGCTGCCGCGGCTCGGCGGCTCGCCGGCGGTGTGGTCGGTGGCGATGGTGTTCTTCCAGTCGCTGCTGCTCGCGGGCTACGCCTATGCGCACCTGCTGATGCAGATCAGGAACCGCGCGATCCCGGTCGCGGTGCATCTGGTGCTGCTGGTGGTCGCGCTGCTGACGCTGCCGCTGTCGATCGCGGGCGGCTTCGGCGAGCCGCCGACCTCGGGCTACGCGTTCTGGCTGCTGGCGCTGTTCGCGGTCTCGATCGGCCTGCCGTTCTTCGCGCTGGCCGCCAACAATCCGATGCTGCAGGCCTGGTTCGTACGATCAGGCCATCCCGCCGGGCCCGATCCGTACTTTCTCTATGCGTCCTCCAACATCGGCAGCTTCCTCGCGCTGCTGTCCTATCCGGTGCTGCTGGAGCCGATGTTCACGCTACGCACCCAGAACCTGATCTGGACCGGTGGCTACGGTCTCCTGATCCTGCTGATCGCGAGCTGCGGCGCGCTGCTGCTGCGCTCGCCTTCGCTCGCCGCCGCCGATTTGCGGACCGAGGAGACCGACGCGCCCGCGCCGGCATGGCCGCTGCGCGCGCGCTGGATCTTCCTTGCCGCGGTGCCCTCGGGCCTCCTGATTGCGGTGACCGCGCATATCTCGACTGACGTCGCGGCCGCGCCGTTGCTCTGGGTGCTGCCGCTGTCGCTCTATCTGCTCACCTGGGTGCTGGTGTTCCAGTCGCGCCCGCTGATCCCGCATTCCTGGGTGCTGCTGTTGCAGCCGCTGGCAATCGCCGGCGTGGTGTTGCTGCTCGCGGTCGGCGGTGAGCAGAATTTGCTGCTGACACTGGGCGGGCATCAGCTCTGCTTCTTCGTCATCGCGATGGGCTGCCATGGCGAGCTGGCGCGCACGCGGCCGCCGGCGAAATATCTCACCGGCTTCTATGTCGCGCTGTCCTTCGGCGGCATGGTCGGCGGACTCTTCGCCGGCTTGATCGCGCCCTTGATGTTCTCCTGGATCGCCGAATATCCGATCCTGGTGGCGCTGGCGGCGCTGTGCCGGCCGGCGACCGCAGAGCGCTGGCCTGGCATGACGCGCTGGTATTGGCCGCTGATTGCCCTGGTCACGGTCGCACTGGTTGTGCCGAGCTTTTCGATCGGCAAGGTCGCCACATGGCTGGAGGATAACCGCGTATGGGTCGCCGGCGGCGTCGGCGTGCTCGCAGGCCTGGCCGCGATCGCGCTCAATGCCAGCAGATGGAAGATTTTCGCCACCGTCGTGACCGCGTTGGTGCTGATCCGCATCTATCCGGCCGATGAGGGCCGCACCGAGACCGTGCGCAGCTTCTTCGGCGTGCACAAGATCGTGGTGACGCCGCACGGGCAGTATCACGTGCTGATGCATGGTACGACGATTCACGGCGCGCAGAAATTCCAGAACAATGACGGCACGCCGGTCACCGGCCGGCCCGAGCCGATCACCTACTACCACAAGGACGGCGGCATCGGTCAGGCCATCGCCGCGATCCGCGAGCGCAAGGCCGCGCCGCTCAAGGTCGCCGTGATCGGCGTTGGCTCGGGCACGCTGACCTGCGCCGCCGATCCCGGCGAGAGCTGGAAGTTCTTCGAGATCGACCAGACTATGGTCGATACCGCAAGCGATCCGAGATATTTTACCTACATCAAAAACTGTGCGCCGGACTTTCATCCTGTGATCGGCGATGCGCGGCTGACCTTTGCGCGGGAGCCCGACGGCCTCTACGATCTCATCATCGTCGACGCCTATTCGTCGGACGCGATCCCGATCCATCTTGCGACCCAGGAGGCGATGGCGATCTACAAGGCCAAGCTGGCGCCGCAGGGCGCCGTGGTGATGCACGTCTCCAACCGCCACCTCGAGCTCGAAAGCGTGGTGGTCGGCATCGCCGACGCCAACGACCTCAAGAGCTGGGTCTATGACGAGGATTCCGGCCGCGACGACGAATACATCTTCTCGACCGACGTGGTGGTGTCGGCGCGCGAGGAGGCCGACGTCGGCAGTCTCGCCTCGTCCGACAAGTGGGACGAGCGGCAGCCGACCGAAGGCCAGCGGGTCTGGACCGACGACTATTCCAACATCCTCGGCGCGGTGTGGCGCCGGTTGCGGTTCGGCGAGCCTTAGCGTTTCTGACGGCGATAGTTGATCGCGATGAAAATTTGCTGGAGAGGAGCGGCCCGATGCGAAGGCTCCGCATAAGCGCGGCGGCTGGCGGTGGTCATGATGACAGCCACCGCTGGCGCTGCCGAAGATTTCCTCACAGGCGACAGGCTCTATGCCGATGTCACGCGTTACGCCTCGTTCGGCACGCATCGCTTCGGCTCGGAGGGTGACAAGGCGACCGCCGGCTGGATCGCCGGCGAGTTGAAGGCCGCCGGCTTCCGCGTCGAATTCCAGCCGGTCGTGCTCGGCCGGCAATATTTTGTCGAGCGCGCCACGGTTGAGGTGGACGGCGTCATGGTCGAGGCGACGCCGTTCTGGTGGCCGCCGGAGGATAGAAGCTCGTTCCGGGTCACCGCGCCGCTCGCGCGCGACGGTGATGTCGCCGGCAAGATTTTGTGGATCGAACTGCCCTATGACCGCGGCGCCTATCTCGGCGCTACGCACCGTGCGGCGATCGCGCAGGCCGTGGCAAAAGGACCTGCGGCGATCCTCGTGACGATCGGCAATCCCGCCGACGACCGTTTCGCCTACAATGTCACGCAAGAGGACGGCCCGTGGCCGGTGCCGGTGATCGTGGTCGCGGGCAAGGATCGCGGGGCCTTCGAGCGCGCGGTCGCTTCCGGTGCGCCGGTCACGCTCGACGTGACCGGCCATTACGACCGCAATGTCGCCGGACGCAACGTGATCGCGCGGCTCGGCGACGGCAACGGGCCCACCATCGTGGTGTCGACGCCGATGACCGGCTGGTACTCCTGCGTGTGCGAGCGCGGCCCCGGCATCGCCAATTTCCTCGCGCTGGCGCGCACGGTGGCTGCGGAAAAATGGCCGGCGGACTTCGTCTTCATCGCCACCGCCGGCCACGAGATCGGGCATGGCGGCATGGAGTTGTTCCTGAAAGACGGCGCGCCGGCTCCGAAGGACACGCTGGCCTGGGTCCATTTTGGCTCGTCGAATGCCTGCTATGGCTGGAGCGAGGGACCGCAAGGGCCGGTGCGGACGAGCGAACCGGATGCGGCGCGCGTGCTGGTGCTGAGCAAATCCGCGGTGGCGCTGGCCGACGAGACGCTCGGCGCGATCAAGGCCACGCCGATGGTTGCGGAGAGGCAGGCGGTCGGCGAGCTGCGCGACGTGCATGCGGCCGGCTACCCGAATTTCCTCGGGCTCGCCGGCCATCATCGGTCCTTTCACACGCCTGGCGATGACGTGAGTTCAACGGGGCCGGACATCCTGGAGCCGGTGGCGCGCGCCTTCACTGAGGCTGTGCGCAGGATCGCCGCGCGCGGGCAGGGCGCGTTCAGGTGACTTGTTGGCCGGCCCGATCCTCAGCCGGCACGGAGATCGGCGTCTCGATCAGGTGCGGCTCCAATTTGCGCGGGTACCAGGGCACGTCGCGCGGGACGTCCGTCAACCCGATCGGAAAGATGGTCAGCTTCCCGTCGCTGCCGATCCGCAGCCTGAGGAAATTCTTGTAGCGCCGGATGCGCAGCGCGGAGAACGCTTCGTTCCAGTGCCTTCCCGCCAGCGTGAGGCAGGTCAGAAGATAAAGCCCCATGACGGTGCTCATGATGACGCCGCCCCAGATACCGACCAGCACGATCAAGTGCCCCGAGTTGAGGGACGGATTCGAGCGCGCCAGGGCGATGGTCAGGAGCAGCACCGGTGCAGTCTGTGCGACGGTGTTGAGCAGACCGACCGCAATACGAGCTGGCCAGGAACTGAAATCCGCGAAATAGCAATACGCCGCCGCCGCCGCGATGATCATCAATACGGGCCAGGGGGTCGAGAAGATCAACGCCCCATAAGCCAGGATGGCGGACCAAAAGTCAGTTGGCATCCAGAGGGCGTGCGGCAGCGTATCCGCGTGGCTACGTGCGACGCCGTCGAGTTGCCAGGCAAAAATCGCGCAGATGATTCCGACGGCCAAGGTAAAGTCCCAGTTATAGAGGGCGAAAGCGGCGCACTTGAGCGACTCGAGGGCGGAGGTCGTTCGGCTTGGGAAGACCGCCAGCTTGCCGTCCGATTTGGACTTGGCCATTTTAAATTGACGGGTTTGCGCCCCGGTTCCCGATTGGCCCGGGGGTACCGAGGGAGGCGGCGGCCCCTTGTGCGGATTGGGCCGCGGCCAGTCCCAATCGAACTCTTTGAGCAACGGAAGCTGGTGCGTCGGGTGGAGGAACGCGCCGCCGCCTCCTGCCGTGATGTAGTGGCGGTCATCCTCGGTGTAGCGGGAATAATGGTGGCTATCGCCCGTGAGGATCACGCAGAGATGCTGACCGCGTCCGACGCGATACAGCAGGCCCTCGATGAAGGAGAAATGGGAGAAGGTCTTTTCGGGATCCTTGGGATCGGCATAGACCCAGTCGGGAACGCCCGCGCAGAGAATCAGCCGCGCGTTTTCAGGCATCCACTCGCGCGCGACATGCTCGAAATAGTTCATTTGCTGCTGATCGATGTAGTTGGTCAGCTGGATGTCGGTGCCCCAGAGCCACCAGTCGTGCGGCAGCTCCAGCGCGAAGTAGCTGCGGGTCTGTTGGGTCTGCCATTTGCCGATGTGATGCCCGTTGCGGCCATCAGACCAGGCGTTTTTCAGTTGCCGCCAACAGAACAGGTTGAGGAACGCCGACAGCCCGTCGTACCAGTCATGATTGCCCGGGGCGGCATAGAGATCGGGAGCTTTTGCGGGCCAACCGCGGGCCTTTTGTGATGCCGCGATGTAGGGCGCCACGAGTTTCCGCTCATAGTCCTCGCGCGAGGGAGTCGGATAGACCTCGTCGCCGCCCATGACAAGCACGCGGGCGCGCGGAAGGGGCTGCGCGCTTCCCGTCGGTGTCAATTGGGGCGCAGCCAGCAGCTGCGCGATCGCATAGGTCGAATCCCATCCGTCGCCGACGTCGGCCACATAGTCGAGCCAGAAATCCTCGCCCTTTCCGGCTTGATACTTGAATGCCGGGTCGATCGCCTCTGGATCCAGCGGGCGCTCGGCCGCGAGCGAATCGCGCCGGTCGGCGAATTCACCGAAGACGGTCGAAATGACCACGCGCACTCCGATGTCAAGTAGCCGCGGTACGCTGTACCAGCGGGTCATGTTCGCCTTGGGAGTTATCACTGTTGTCCTCCGCTGGGAGCTAAAGGGCGGGCTTCCCCGGTTCTCGGCGCATCGGCCGGCGCCCGTGGCATGATGTCCGCGGTGACCGCCAGTTCAGGCGCACCAAAGGGAAGGAAGGCCTTGCAGTCCTCCAACGGGTCGGCGATCGCGATGTTCGTCGCCAACAAGAGGGAGGCCGCCGCTACCAAAAGCAGAAGGTGCGGCACCGGCCGCGAGGTTCGCAAATTCGGCGTGGTCCAAATCGACCGCAACATTGTTGAAGGCAAGCCTCTGGCGGCTCGTTGCAATACTGTCCGGCGTCCAAAAAGGACGCCAAGCGGCGGCTCTCCGGCGCGCTCCCTCGTCAGCGAAGGTAGGCCAGGCTGCCTTGGGTTGTCAACGTAGGGTTGCCAGAGAGGATGTTCGGCCTTGGGTTGTAATTGCACGCTGGCCGGATGGTTGTCCTACCGGTAGCGTTTGCCCGTGCTGATCGGCCCCGGCTCAATCCTGATAGTAGCCGCGCGGCTGATAGTATTGCTGCCGCGGCTGGTAGTAAGCGCCCGGCTGCGGCTGCGCATAGGCCGGATTGTCGTAGCCCTGATACTGCTGCTGCGGATAGGCCTGCGCGCCGAACAGCCGCCGGGTCGGCGCCGGATAGCGCTGGTCGGTCGCACTGCCGTCGGCCGGATAGACGTAACCGTCATCGGGCCGCTCCTGCGCATATGTGCGGCCGTACTGCTGGGCCTGCGGCGTGATATCGACGGGCTGGCCGGTCGATTCATATTGCTGGTCTTGCTGCTGGCCATAGGGCTGCACGTTCGGATCGCGGCGGGCGACCTGCGTGGTCGGACGCGGATTTCGCGCCAGCGCGACTGCGGCGGAGCCGGTCAAAGTCACGGTGGTGTTGAGCACGCCCTGTTCTTCCACCAGCGCGTAGAGCGTGGTGGCGTTGGCGCGCGACAACCGAACGCAGCCATGCGAGGCCGGCGTGCCGAGCCGGCCCTCCGACATCGTGCCGTGGATTGCGTGCCCGATCTTGGTGAAGAAGATCGAGTGCGGCATCGGCGCGTCGTCGAATTCCTTGGAGAAGTGGTCCGCTTCCATCCGGAACGCCTTGAAGGTGCCGTTCGGCGTCTCGCGCGAGGGGATGCCGGTCGAGACCTGCCAGCGATATTTGGTCACGCCGTCGACGGCCACCGTCATGACCTGGGTGTCCTTGTTGACGGTGATGGCGACATTGGCGAGCGCAGGGGTGCCGGCGAGCATCAGGCCGGCAATGGCGACGAGGAAGGTACGCATCAGACTTTCGGCCTCCGGGCCTTGTGCGGCATGATCCGGAAAAGTGTGAAGCGGTTTTCCGAAAAGATCATGCCCAACCAACATTTTGCCGTGAGCTCTCCGTCCCCGGCATCCACTATGTCCGGGATCGGCCTTTGGTTCCAGCAGCCTCGGCGGACATCGTTAAAGCGCGCATCAAACATTGGTCTGGCGAACAAGGCGGAGGTTTGATGCCTGCGGTGACATTTTCGCGAGGGCAGGCAGCGGACTCGAAATGGCCATGGTCGCGCAACCATTCGGCCGCACCGGAGTTCAATGGTCCCACCTGTCCCGGCGCTTCAGCCGGATTTAAGGACCCCAGATGCGACATACCAAGGTTATGACCGCGGCCACCCCGGCCACGCGTCTGCTTTTGTTCATCTTCATGACTGCTGCGGTCATGCTCGCCGCAATCGCGTTGCCTCGCGTCGGTCACGCGCAGGGTATCGTCCGTGGCGCCCAGCAAGGCGCTTACGAGGGCAACCGCGTGGCCGGTCCGGTCGGTGGTGTGGTCGGTGGAGCAGTCGGTGCCGGTGTCGGCGGCGCCATGGGCGCGGTCGAGGGCGTGCTCGGCCTGCCCGAACCGCACTGGTACCATCACCGCTGTCACGGCTATCACGACGGCGTCGGCCGCTTCCACTGCTATCGGTCTTATTGAAGACGTTCCAAGCCGGGCTGCGCGATCGCGCATCCCGGCGCTCGCGTGTCAGACCTTCAGCCGATACCCGGTCTTGAAGATCCACCAGACGATGGCGAGGCAGATCGCCAGGAACGCCACCGTCATGCCGACGCTGATGCCGACATTGACGTCGGCGATCTCGTAGAAGCTCCAGCGGAAGCCGGAGATCAGGTAGACCACGGGGTTGAACAGGGCGATGGTGCGCCAGGGGGAGGGGAGCATGTTGACCGAATAGAAGCTGCCGCCGAGGAAGGTCAGCGGCGTCACGATCAGCATCGGGATCATCTGCAGCTTCTCGAAACCGTCGGCCCAGATTCCGATGATGAAGCCGAACAGGCTGAAAGTCACCGCGGTCAGCACCAGGAACAACACCATCCAGACCGGATGGGCGATGTGCAAAGGCACGAACAAACCGGCGGTCGCCAGGATGATCAGGCCGAGCATGATCGACTTGGTCGCAGCCGCTCCGACATAGCCAAGCACGATCTCGATATAGGAGATCGGCGCCGACAGGATTTCATAGATCGTGCCGATGAATTTCGGGAAGTAGATGCCGAACGAGGCGTTCATGATGCTCTGGGTCAGCACCGAGAGCATGATCAGTCCCGGCACGATGAAGGTGCCGTAGCTGACGCCGTCGACCTGGCTGATGCGCGAGCCGATCGCGGCGCCGAACACCACGAAATAGAGCGAGGTCGACACCACGGGCGAGACGATGCTCTGCCCGATGGTGCGCCAGGTGCGACCCATCTCGAATTTGAAGATGGCGCGGACAGCCCGGAAATTCATGGCGCCCTCACCAAACTCACGAAGATATCTTCCAGCGACGATTGTGTCGTCTCGAGATCGGCGAAGCGGATGCCGGCGTTGCGGAGGTCGCCGAGCAGGGAGGTGATTCCGGTGCGCTCGCTTTTGGTGTCGTAATCGTAGACCAGTTCGCGGCCGCCGTCGGCGAGCTTGAGGTGATAGGCCGCAAGTGCGTCCGGCACCGCATCGAGCTTGCCCTGCAGATGCAGGGTCAGCCGCTTCCGGCCGAGCTTGGCCATCAGCTTGGCCTTGTCCTCGACCAGGATGATCTCGCCCTTGTTGATGACGCCGACGCGGTCGGCCATCTCCTCGGCTTCCTCGATGTAATGCGTGGTCAGGATGATGGTGACGCCGGAGGCCTGCAGCGTGCGCACCACCTCCCACATGCCCTTGCGCAATTCGACATCGACGCCCGCGGTCGGCTCGTCGAGGAAGAGAATCTGCGGCTCGTGCGACAACGCTTTCGCAATCATCACGCGGCGCTTCATGCCGCCGGACAGCGTGACGATCTTGCTGTCCTTCTTGTCCCACAGCGAGAGGTCTTTCAGCACCTTCTCGATGTGCGCGGGGTTCTTCGGCTTGTTGAACAGGCCGCGGCTGAAGCTCACGGTCCCCCACACCGACGTGAACGCGTCAGTGTGCAGCTCCTGCGGCACCAGCCCGATCAGCGAGCGCGCGGCGCGATAATCCCTGGCGATGTCGTGGCCGTCGACGGTGATCCGGCCCTGGCTCGCATTGACGATGCCGCAGATGATGCCGATCAGCGTGGTCTTGCCGGCGCCGTTCGGCCCGAGCAGAGCGAAGATCTCGCCCTTGTTGATGTCGAGGTTGATATCCCTGAGCGCCGTGAAGCCGGTGCCATAGGTCTTCGACAGGTTGGCGACGGAGATGATGGGTGACATGCCGTGATTTTGTTGGCCGAGGGCGGGACGCGGCACTTTGGACCGCTTTGAGGCAGGAAAATGGCGGGTGTTCTCAGATAGGAAGCAAGAAATGCTTCCGCAATCGCCTTGCGGGTGACTTTATTCCGCCGCGTGCGCGCGGGCGGGCAATTCGATGAGAGCAACCATGTGCGTCCTGAGGTCTTCGGCGACTTCAGGATCGTCTCTCAGCTCCGTCAGCGTTCGGGGACGGGGCAGAGGTTTTGCGTGACTCTCCGCGTACGGCTCTAGCGCTTCCGGCGCGTTTCGCATGGCCTCATCGAGATCGTCACCACCGGAGGTGCAGCCCGGCAAATCCGGAAACCAGACGCCGATGGCGTGGTCCGGTCCGGCATCCTCGATAATGGCGACGTAGTGGGCCATTACTAACCTCAATCAGGCTTCCAGTCCGCCTGCGCACTCTTATCCCTCCCCACCGCTTCGCGGGGGGAGGGATCAAACCGAATTACGTATCGATCGCGCGCAGCAACTATTTCTTCTTCTTCGCGCTCTTCTTGGCAGCCGCAGGCGCCGGTGTCGCGGGCGCTTCGGTCTCCGGCACCTTGCCGATGGTGATGATCTGGATCTGCTGGTTGACCGCCGAGGTGGGCCGGGCCTGGTCGATGAACTGTTCCTCGCCGACGCCAAGCGATTGCAGCCGCTTGATCGAAATCTTGAAGGTGTTGGCCAGCACGTCGCGGATCGCGTCCGCCCGGCGCTGGCTCAGGATCACGTTCGCCTGGCGATTGCCGTTGGATTCGGTGTGGCCGACGATCAGGAAAGTATATTGCAACAGCGGTGCGTTCACCATCGCATCCGCGATGCGGCCGACGGTCTCGTAGGATTCCGGCAGGATGATCGGCGTGTCGACGTCGAAAGCGATCGCGACGTTGAACGTCGCCGGCAGGTTCATGATGTCAGGAACGATCGGCGGCCGTTTGTTGGCCTCGGGCTCCTTTTTCGACCGGACTTTTGAGCGGTCGGAAATGGCCTGCTTCAGCGCGGGGATATCGAGTTCGGGCGCGGTATCGAATTTGTTCAACGCATTGACGATGTCGTCGCGGGCAGGCGCGGCCTGCCCCGGCGACTGGCTGTGCGAAGCGGGCGTGGCAAGGGCGAGAAGGCAGGTCAGGAGCAGGCCAAGGCGGGCGGCGCGCATCACCGGTACCCCGCGTCGACGGTTGCCTGGGTGCAGTTGCGGCTGACGCCCTTGGCGGTCAGCAGGCAGGGCACCGACTTGCTGGTCTCCTTGGTCGAGCCGTGGCACAGCTTGATGATTTCCAGCCGGCAGGACTGCGCGACAATGGCGCGCGCGTTGATCCGCTTCTGGATCTGGTCGAACGGCACCAGGTAGTTCGCCTTGCACTCCGCCGACATCACGTCCTGGTTACGGGACAGGCATTCCTTGAGCGGTTTCGAATCGAGATTGACCCCGCGGCAATTGGCCCTGATCTCGGCGCCGCAGCTTTTCGCCAGCATCGCGGTGGCTTCCGAAAATGTCATAATGCCGTCGGCGCGCGCCAGTGACGGCGACGCGAGCGCAAGCAGCAAAAGGATCGTCCGGCCCCGAACCATGGCCGCATCTCATACGATGCGGTGCGAGGAGGTCAAGGGCTACGAACGGTAGGCCCCCGGCATTATGCCGCGCGCCGTCACGCCTTCTCCACAAAACTGTCGACCACCTTCTTCTCGCCGGCCTTGTCGAAGGCGATGGTGAGCTTGTTGCCGTCGATCTTCATCACGCGGCCGTAGCCGAATTTCTGGTGGAACACGCGGTCGTCGAGACTGAACTCCGACACCGTGCCGGTGGATTTCGCCACCAGCTCGCCCTCGATGGTCATGGGCGCGCGCTTCTTGGTGCGCGCGAAGCCGAAATCGCCGCGACCCGAGGCATCGCGATGCGAGCCTGAGGCATCGCGATGCGAGCCTGAGGCATCGCGATGCGAGCCTGAAAACGGCGACTGCTCCTCATCGAAGCCGCCGCGTGCCTGTCCGCCGCCATTGCGGCCCCCGCCGCCGCCACGTCGGGCCTGCGCGCGCTGCCAGCCCGGAGTCGTATAGCTCGATCCGAACGACTCCACATTGTCGAAGCGCGAAGGGCCGTAACCGCCGCTGCCGCCCCAGGCGGTGCCGCCCTTGGATTCCGTGATCTCGACGCTTGCGACCGGCAATTCGTCGAGGAAGCGCGAGGGGATTGTGGTCGACCAGGTGCCGTGGATGCGGCGGTTGGTCGCGAAATAGAGTTTGGCGCGGCGGCGCGCGCGCGTCAGCCCGACATGGGCGAGGCGGCGCTCCTCTTCGAGGCCGGCGCGGCCCTGCTCGTCGAGCGTACGCTGGCTTGGAAACAGCCCTTCCTCCCAGCCCGGCAGGAACACGTTGTCGAACTCAAGCCCCTTGGCGGAATGCAGGGTCATCAGCGACACCGCGTCGTCGTCGGCATTGCCGTCGCGGTCCATCACCAGCGCGATGTGCTCGAGAAAACCCTGCAGGTTCTCGAACTCCTCCATCGAGCGCACGAGCTCTTTCAGATTGTCGAGCCGGCCGGCGGCGTCCGCCGAGCGGTCCTTCTGCCACATCTCGGTATAACCGCTCTCGTCGAGCACGATCTCGGCGAGCTCGGTATGCGCGGTGACTTCCTTTTGCGCGCGCCAGCGGTCGAACTGCGCCACCACGCCGCGCAAGGACCCGCGCGCCTTCGGCTTCAATTCGTCGGTCTCGACCACCGCGCGCGCCGCCTCGAACAAGGGAATGCGGCGCTTGCGGGCGTGATCATGCAGCAGCTGCACGGTGGCGTCGCCCAGCCCGCGCTTCGGCACGTTGACGATGCGCTCGAAGGCGAGGTCGTCGGCCGGCGAGTTGATGACGCGCAGATAAGCGAGCGCGTCGCGGATTTCGGCGCGCTCGTAGAATCTGGGACCGCCGATCACGCGATAGGGCAGGCCGAGCGTGACGAAGCGGTCTTCGAACTCGCGCATCTGGTAGGAGGCACGCACCAGGATCGCGATATCGTTGAGCTTCTCGCCCTTGCGCTGGATCTCCTCGATCTCCTCGCCGATCGCGCGGGCCTCTTCCTCGGAGTCCCAGGCGCCGGTCACGGTGACCTTCTCGCCGTCGACGTCCTCGGTGCGCAGGGTCTTGCCGAGCCGGCCTTCATTGTGCGCGATCAGGTAGGACGCGGCAGCGAGGATGTGACCGGTCGAGCGGTAGTTGCGCTCGAGCCGGATCACCTTGGCGCCGGGGAAGTCGTGCTCGAAGCGCAGGATGTTGTCGACCTCGGCGCCGCGCCAGCCATAGATCGACTGGTCGTCGTCGCCGACGCAGCAGATGTTTTTGAGGGGAGCTGGGGCCGCAGCGGTCTGCTCCCTCTCTCCGTCCTTCACGGGGAGAGGGCTGGGGTGAGGGGCTGCCTCCAAGAGTGCGATCTGTGGAGAGTCCCCCTCACCCGCATCGCTTCGCGATGCGACCTCTCCCCGCACGCGGGGAGAGGTAGAAGAGGACGGCGCCTGCGACAGCAGCCGGAGCCAGAGATACTGCGCGACGTTGGTGTCCTGATATTCGTCGACCAGAATGAATTTGAAGCGCTGCTGATATTGCCGCAGCACATCCGGATGCTCGCGGAAGATGCGGATGTTCTCCAGCAGCAGATCGCCGAAGTCGGCGGCGTTGAGCACCTTCAGCCGTTCCTGATAGCTCGCATAGAGCTTGCCGCCCTTGCCATTGCCGAACACCGCGGCTTCACCTGATGGCACTTGCGACGGCGTCAAGCCGCGGTTCTTCCAGCTGTCGATCAGGCCGGCCAGCATGCGCGCGGGCCAACGCTTGTCGTCGATGTCCTCGGCCTGCAGCAATTGCTTGAGTAAGCGCACCTGGTCGTCGACATCGAGCACGGTGAAGTTGGATTTCAGCTGCGCCAACTCGGCATGGAAGCGCAGGATGCGCCCGCCGATCGAATGGAAGGTGCCGAGCCACGGCATGCCTTCGACGGCCTGGCCCAGCATCTGGCCGAGCCGCAGCTTCATCTCGCGCGCCGCCTTGTTGGTGAAGGTCACCGACAGGATTTCATTCGGGCGAGCGCGCCCCAGGCTGATGATGTGCGCGACACGCGTGGTCAGCACGCGGGTCTTGCCGGTGCCGGCGCCGGCCAGCACCAGCACGGGACCATCGAGCGTCTCCACCGCCTCGCGCTGCTCGGGATTGAGCCCGTCGAGATAGCGCTGCCCCCCCGTCGCCGCGGCGCGTGCGCGCGCGGCAATGCCGCCGGAAGCCGGCTGGTGATCGGGGGCGCTGGAATAGGGCAGCTTGCTTGGCTCGGTCATCGAATCAGATCTTGCCTCACGATGACACCGTGGGGCCGTGAACGGGAGCTTTCTTAGCAGGGATTACCGACCATATGGGGCCGCCGCGGCCGGTTTAACAGACTTATCCTGCGGTCGACTCGCGCTGAGTTTTCGGTCGCATCGGCCGATTTTGGTTCCTCGGCACGCGCAATTTTTCGCAGGTTCGGACCCCGGAACCTTCAGTTCCCGCCCGGATTATTTTTGCAAGCGGCGCTGAAGTCGGCGCCGGATCGCAAACCGAGGTTTGGACCATGTTAGGCTGGGTTGTCACCTTCCTGATCATCGCATTGATCGCCGGCGTGCTCGGCTTTGGCGGCGTCGCGGGCGCCTCCATCGAAATCGCCAAGATCATCTTCTTCATCGCCGTCATCCTGTTCCTGGTTTCCGCCATTGTCGGCGTGGCCCGCGGACGGACGAGGGTGTAGCTTTCATCCCTCATGGTGAGGAGCGCGTCAGCGCGTCTCGAACCATAAGGCCCGACTGTGGCCTCATCCTTCGAGACGCCGCTTCGCGGCTCCTCAGGATGAGGGTTTGGTAGGCATCGCTACTTTCCGTCCGATGCCCTCGGGCCGCGCGATGCCGGAATGGCTCGCCAGCACGTCGGCAATCCGCGCGCGGATATCAGGCGGAAATGCCGCCGTCTTCCGCGTTGTCATGTCGATATGCATGGTCATGTTCTCCGAGGTCGCCGAGACCCAGCCTTCCCCCGCGTGACGCAGCTCCTCGAAGGTGTGCAGCCGCTTCTCGTCGGCGCCGAGCAGCCACACCGCGACCTGCACGGGTTCGCCGAGATGGATCTCGCGCAAATAGCGCACATGGCATTCCACCGTGAAGGTCGAGCCGTGGCGCTGCTTCATGTAGGTCGGCCCGATGCCGAGCTGCAGCCACAGCTCGTCGATGGCACGGTCCATCATCACGTTGTAATAGGCCATGTTGAGATGGCCGTTGTAGTCGATCCATTGCGGTTCGATCTGCATCACCGAGCTCAGAAACGGCGCCGGCGGTAACGGCATATCCCTCAGCGCAGGCGCGGTCGTCATTGCTGCATTCCCTGGTCAGAACAGCTCTCTTGACCCCTTATATATCCTTTGCCACCGTCGCCCAAAATTCGGAGGACACGCCGTGGCCGCGCTCACCAACCATAATCTGAAACGACCGGAGCCGCAGGCCCTCGCCAGCACGCTGGAGAAGCTTGCGGCGCGGTTCGGCAACCGCCTGATCACCTCGCAGGCGGTGTGCGAGCAGCATGGCCATACCACCACATGGCTGCCCAATCAGCCGCCGGACGCGGTCGTGATGGCGCAGGAGACACCTGACATCCAGGACGCGGTGCGGATTTGCGCAAAGCATGGCGTTCCCGTCATCGCCTTCGGCACCGGCACCTCGCTCGAAGGCCATGTCAACGCGCCCGCCGGCGGCGTCTGCATCGACCTGCGCGACATGAACCGCGTGCTGGAAGTCCACGCCGACGACCTCGACTGCGTGATCGAGCCCGGCGTCACGCGCAAGGCGCTGAACGAGCATCTGCGCGACCAGGGCGTGTTCTTTCCGATCGATCCCGGCGCCGACGCCTCGCTCGGCGGCATGGCCTCGACTCGCGCCTCCGGCACCAACGCGGTGCGCTACGGAACCATGCGCGACAACGTGCTGGCGCTGAAGGTGGTGCGCGGCGACGGCGAGATCATCAAGACCGGCACGCGCGCAAAGAAATCCTCCGCCGGCTACGACCTCACCCATCTCTTCATCGGCGCCGAGGGCACGCTCGGCATCATCAGCGAGCTCACCATCAAGCTGCGCGGCATTCCCGAGACGATCGCGGCGGCGTCCTGCTCCTTTGAAACGGTGCGCGGCGCCTGCCAGGCCACCATCATGGCGATCCAGACCGGGATTCCCATGGCGCGCATCGAACTGCTCAATGCCGAGCAGGTGCGCTGCTGCAACAATTACTCCAAACTGTCGCTGCCGGAGACGCCGCTCTTGCTGCTGGAATTCCACGGCAGCGAGGCCGATGTCGCCGAGCAGTCGCGAAATTTCGCCGAGATCGCCAAGGAGTGCGGCGGCGGCGATTTCACCTGGACCACGCGGCCGGAGGATCGCACCAAGCTCTGGCAGGCGCGGCACGATGCCTATTGGTCGGTGAAGTCGCTGCGCCCCGGCGCCGGCGTGGTCGCGACCGACGTCTGCGTGCCGATCTCGCGGCTGGCCGACTGCGTCACCGAGACCGAGGACGATTTGAAGCGGCTCAATCTGCTGTCGCCGATCGTCGGCCATGTCGGCGACGGCAATTTCCATTGCTCGCTGCTCTGCGACGTCGACGACAAGGAGGAGATGGCGCGCGGCGAGGACTTCATGCATCGCCTGGTCGAGCGCGCGCAATCGATGGGCGGCACCTGCACCGGCGAGCATGGGGTCGGGCAGGGCAAGCAGAAATATTTGAAGGCCGAACTGGGCGCCGAGGCATTGGACGCCATGCGTGCATTGAAACGCGCGCTCGATCCGCAGAACATCTTCAACCCCGGCAAGATCGTGCCCGCGGCGTAGAGGATCACGCCCAATAAAAACCGGGAACTTCTGGTTCCATCCGGCGTTCCTCACTTTGCGGAAGAATCCGCGGCACAGGAGGGCGCCATGTCACGCGTGGCGATTGCCGTTCTGGGACTGTCCCTTATCGCGACGACGCTGCCAGACGCAGCCGAGGCGAGGGGCTTACACATCGGCTTCGGCGGCGGCCCGATCGGCGTGGTGCGATCCGTCGCCTCGATGATTGCGCTCCGCCATCTGCATGGCCGTCACGCCGCGCGCATCCGAATGGCCAACGACCGGATGGCGGGCGAGGCGGCGGCCCGTTCATCGGCGCGCGCCGATCCCACTCGCAGTCCCGACTGGATCACGCGTCCGGTCGCCCGCGTCCAGGTCGCGGCCGGTGCCGCGCTCGCCGGCTGGCACGCGCGGCGCGGCACCAACGGCTGGTGGCAGCATGGCGACGGCGGCTATGGCTGGGTCGGTCCGCTGTTCTGGCCGTTCGCATACTACGACATCATCGATTACACGCTCTGGGGCGACGGCATGGGCTTTTGGGGCTATGGCTATCGCGACATCTATGCCGCGATTTTCACGCCCTATGACGAGAACGAACTTGCCGGCTACATGACGCCGCCGCGTCACCGCAGGCCGGGCAGCCTGCCGTCGCTGGTGCAAATCTGCGGCGACGATTTCAGTGAGCTTGCCCGCCTGCCGGCCGAGCAGATCAGGGGCGCGATCCGCTCGAACGAGGAGCAGCGCGCCGCACTCGACGAGCTTGCCAACGCCTCCAGCGAGGCGGCCCAGGCCGTGAGCGCGGCGTGCCCGACGCAAGCCGCCACGACGGCCTCGGCAAGGTTGACCGCGATGCGGCAGCGGCTGGAGGCGATGAAGACCGCGATCGCGCGCGTACGCACGCCCTTCGAGAAATTCTGGGAGATGCTGGACGACGACCAGAAGGCGCAGCTCAAGGAGTTTGCTGGTCAGCGCGCGCCATTTGCGCCGAAAGTCCCGGCCGCGCAAAGCTGCACGCCGCCGGACGCGCTGCCGTGGCCGGCGAAGGAGATCGAGGCACGACTGCGTCTGAACGACGAGCAGCGCGTGGATCTCGCCGTGCTCCAGCACATGAGCGTACTCGCCGGCAACACATTGAATTTCGACTGCCAGCCGGACGAGAACCTTGGCCCGCCGGACCGGCTTGCGACCGCCGAGACACGGATCGACGCCATGCTGGATGCGATCAAGCAGGTCGCGCCCGCGCTCGACGATTTCCTGGCCTCGCTCAGCGACGAACAGAAAGCACAGTTCGAGAGCATCGGCGCCAAGCGCACCAGCTGATCCGTCGCTTCTGAACGTGATCATCGCGCTTGCATTCGCGCTCGCGGCAAATGACGATAGGCGCCGAGTACCCTTGGGGCGCGGCGTGATGAAGTGGTTCGGCAAACCAAAGCCCGGCGAGGTCTGGGACGAACCGGTCGAAGGTCTCGGCGACATCGAGGCCGCCGAGCGCGTCCGTAATATCTGCCGATCCGCCGCCGAAAGCGCCGAACGGGCCATGCAGCTTGCCGGCAACGGCAAGCGCTCTGCGCAGAAGAGGCACCAGCTTGAAAGCGATCGCTACGAGCGCGCCGCCAGGGCGGCAATGGAAATCGCCATGAAGATGTCGGACGAGCTGATGCGCGACGCGGCGGTGCGCGAGATCGTCGACCTCTGCCTGACGGCGAACAACACCAAAACCGCGACGATTTTGTTCCGCGCCATCCAGGCGCGTGATATCCGCGACATGGTGCTGCGCGATCATCCCGAGCTGCAACAGTAGGCCGAAGGCGGCATCCGGATTTGACAATGGTCCGCGCAAGCGTGCGGCCCGATCGTGCGACACGGTGTCGCGTCGGTGACGGAACCATGTGATCCATCGTCGAACTGGAAAAAATATTCCGCTTTTTTCGCTCTACCGAAACAGAATTTCGAGTTCCCCTCGATCGGGTTGCTCGGTGTCCAACCGCTTTCACAGATTTTTAAGAGAAGACCCTCCCAGATAGTAGGAAAGTGACAAAGCAACTGGAGCGGGTTCCCCGGTTGGAACCTGTTTGCAATTGCGGACGGGCGGGGCGCATCTGTGAACATACCAACGCTCTTGATCGCGGCAGCGATTAGTGTCGCGTTCTTCGCTGCCGAGTATCGCTGGTTTTATCAGCCGGACATGATCAAACCGGAAATCGCCTACGACTTCCTCTCCACCGAGCACATGAAAGCCCGCGACGCGGTCCGGCACCGGCTGATCAATCCGGCTTCCGCGCAATTCGGCGAATTGCGCTCGGTCGACTCTGAAGGCGCGAGGTTTGTTTGCGGCGGCGTCAAGGCCCGGGACAAGTCCGGCCACCTCGCCGATGCCGCCTTCGTTTACGCCGTGGCTGTCGACTTTGCCCGCATCGACGATGACGGCCTCATGACGTTCCAGCAGACCGCATTCAAACCCTGTCCGACCTCGGACGAGGAGAAGGTCGCTCAGCAAAAGATGCCGATATCGCCTGGTGCGTTGTCGATGATCAAGGCTGCGCAGAAAATCGTTCCCAAGAACGCCGACCCCTCGGTGTTGTCCACGCTGTCGACGATGGCGCCGGCGGGCGGAGCGGCGTCCGGCGGCGGCACGATGCAGCAGCAGCTTGGTCAGCTCGCAGGACAACCCGCGGACGGTGGGGCGGGCTCCGGTCGCGGATCCGGCACGTCCGGCTCGACGGGCGGGCAAAGCGGAGGATCGGCCAGTCCGGTTGAAGCCAGGCTCGACGATGAACTTGCGTGGCGCGCCGATCGGCCTCCGGCGGCGTGGCCGGGGTTCCCGTCGGATCATCCCTTGGCCAAGGCAACACATAAGCGGAGCACGCCACAGGCGCTGGCCTTGGCGAAGGATGTCGAGGATCGCTGGGAGCGATCGAAAACGCGCAGGGATTCCAGGACACGTCCGTCGGCGGAGGAGGTCAGGGAAGCCTGCCGCGCGCTGCTCACCATCGATCCCGGCGACAAGGACTATCCCAAAGCGTGGGCGGCCTTCGTGCGGTTGCGAAAAATCGATCGGGAGATGACCGCCTGATGTGACGGCCTGCTCTGTGCTATCCTGATGGGATCAGGCCGGTCGATGGTCGAACCCGGCCGATGGCTCACGATCACGCGAAAGCTGCCATGAAAACGCCTGCCAACCTCGCCGAGAAGCTTGCGAGTTTCACCGACCGTTTCTCGCCGCGCACGGTCGCGACCTACAACGCCAATGACGTCATGGTCGCCAAGCTCGAAGGGCCGTTCCACTGGCACAAGCATGACGACACCGACGATTTCTTTCTCGTGCTCAAGGGCACGCTCGACATCGAGCTGCGCGATCGCACCGTCACGCTCAATCCCGGCGAGGTTTTCGTCGTGCCCAAGGGGGTCGAGCACCGCCCCGTTGCGCGCGGCGAGGTGCACATTCTCCTGATCGAGCCGACCGGCACGCCGAACACCGGCGATGCAGCGACCGCCGCGCCGCGCATCCTGGCGTAGGGCTACGTCCCCAGCTTCCGCACCGCCTCGTCCACGCTGTGAAACACGTGGTCCCTGGGCAGCACCTCGTAGATGGCGAAGCGCTCGAATGCGTCCTGCGCGCGCACCGACTCCAGCCGCGCCAGCGCCACCGTGACGCCTTGGTCGCGGCATTCCAGGTCGGGCCATTGAATCAGGTTGATCCGATGCTTCGCTGAACGTAAAGGTTGCCACAGCCATTGCTCTAGAGGTGACTGGTGGTTGGATTTGAAAAGGTGATGAGGTCGGTCGCCACCGCGCACGCCCTCATCGTGGCGACATTTTGCGACGCGCCCGCAGCGTCGGCCCAAATTGGGACGACCGTGACGATAGCGGTGCAGCCGCAGCCGTGGCAAAAGCGGCGGTCAGAACAGCTTGCGATTCTCAAGCCGTCTTCTCCGGATCAAATCCAGTCGAAGAAGCTGGATGAGTTGATGAAGGATTTCGAGGCGCATCCGACGGCTCGGACGCCGATGGAGAATATGGACATCCTCGGCTACGCGTATGGTTCGAAAGGGATCGACAAGGTGCTTTCCCTCGTCGTCATGAACGCAGCTCTCGGCTGGTATGACGCGCTGAGGTTCGGCTCGGAGTTGGCTCGAGCCGAGATCACGAGTAACGAGGGCTTCTTCAAGCGTCCGCTCGTGTTGGCAGGCAAGCAGAAAATCGATGAATTTCTTGCATTCGCAAAAGCTCATCCCGACGAATTGAAAGCGGCGATCGAGCAGGGAATAAGCCTCGCCGAGAAGGCCAAAAACTCGGATGACTATGATCACAAATGGCCGACGGCGTATGGCCTGGAACGGATCATCTGTGCGCAGGGAGGTTCCTGCGCGTCCTTACCTTCAAAGCCGGAGAGTGAATGGCCCGCGCTCTGGGATCAAACCATCAAATCGGTGACCAAGTATTATTTCGTTCGGTAGAGGATGTTATCGGACGCCCGCGGCCGTGCTGGCTTCCCGGCGGCTGGCGGCAAATTTCGTTCAACGTGGCATCTGCGTGTACCACAGCAGGACGCCCGCGAAGCACAGCATCAAGGTGCAGGCCAGACAAACCGATATGGCAAGCCATTGCGCTCCGATTTTAATGGGGAGCGGCAACGGAGACTCATTGATGCGCTCCTTCGTCTGGGCGACCGTCGATGCGAGATCGCCCCAGAAGAACAGCATACAGAGAGGAAAGAGCACGAAGATGGCGCCGAGCAGCAGCGGCCAAGCATGGCGCAGCGCTGCCGCGGCCGATGCTGCGATGAGGACGTTCACGACGATCGTGATCAAGCACCAATTTTTGACGGCTCGTGGTGTGCCTTTCGAGGGACGCGGCGGAAAAAACTCGACGTCCGAAATGAAGGGTTCATCCGGCAGCAATTTCTTCCAGTCGATCATCGTTCTGCCTCACGTCCCCAGCTTCCGCACCGCCTCGTCCACGCTGTGGAACACGTGGTCCCTGGGCAGCACCTCGTAGATGGCGAAGCGCTCGAACGCGTCCTGCGCGCGCACAGATTCCAGCCGCGCCAGCGCCACGGTGACAGCCTGGTCGCTGCAATCCCGGAACAGCTCGATCAGCACCTGCGCCGCGGTGAAGTCGATCTCGACCATGCCGCTGGCTTCAATCACCAAAAGCTTCGGCTTCGTCTCGTTGACGACCTTCATCACATCGGCGCGGAAACCGGGCGCGTTGAGGAACGACAGCGGCGCCTGCTGGCCGACCACGGCAATGCCTGGCAACCGCTCGCCTTTCATCTGCGGATGCGGCGAGGCCGGCCACCAGATCGTGGTGTCCGGCACGCGCTCGAATATGGTCAGCTTCGCGCGCGTCGTGCTCCAGATGCCGTGAATGAGCGACAGGATGATGCCGAGCGCCGCGCCCTGCTGGATCGGCAGCGCGATGATGCAGGCCGCGGTCGCGAGAATCAGCGCAAACTCCCAGATCGACTGACGATAGATCAGTGCGATCTGCTTGACGCGGATGATGCGCAGCGCGACGAACAAGAGGATGCCGCCGAGCGCCGCGTCCGGGACATGCTGGAGCAGCCCGGTGCCGAAGGCGAGCAGCGCCAGCACGAGCGCCGCCGCCGCGAGGCCTGCGAGTTGCGAATGCCCGCCGGTCTCGGCGACGATGCCGGTGCGCGGCGGGCTGGCGTTGACCGGAAACGCGCCGAAGATGCCCGCCAGCACGCTGCCCGCGCCGGCGCCGAGGAAATCGCGGTCGACGTCGGCGGGCTTTTTGGGATCGGAGAGGAACGAGCGCGTGGTCGCCGCGGTCTGCACCATCACCACGATCGCGATCACGAAGGCGAGCGGCACCAGCCGCAGCCATCGGTCCGGCGCAAGGTCGGGCAGGGTCGGCATCGGCAAGGTTGCCGGCACCGTGCCGACCACCTTGACGCCCTTGCTCTCGAGTCCTGCTCCGATCACCGCAAGCGTTGCGGCCACCAGCCCGATCAGCGCGCCCGGAATTTTCGGGCTGATAATCTCGGACACGAACACCGCGGCGAGCACGCCGAAGCCGATCAGCATGGTCACGGGGTTGGATTGGCCGAGTTCGCCCGCGATCACCCCGATGCGATCCAGCGTCGATCCCGGCGGCGAGGGCAGGCCGAGCACGCCAGGCAATTGCGACACCATGATGTGTACGGAGATGCCGAGCAGGAAGCCGACCGTGACCGGCACCGACAACAGATTGGCGACGCCACCGAGACGAAACAAACCGCTCGCGACCAGCATGACACCGACGATCAGCGCCAGCGCGATCGCAAGCGCCTGATAATCGGCCGAGCCCGTGGCGGCCAGCGCGGCGAGCCCGCCGGCAAAGATCGGGGTGATGGTGGAGTTGGCGCCGCAGGACAGGAAGCGGTTGCCGCCGAGCATGGCAAACCCGACGCTGCCGGCGATGAAGGCGAAGAAGCCGATCTGCGGTTCGAAGCCGCCGAGCCGTGCGGTCGCCATCTGCTCGGGGATCGCGATCGCGGCCAATGTCAGGCCTGCGATCAGATCGCCCGGCAGGTCGGCTGGCCGCCACGAGGCGAGCGAACGGAACAGCGGCCAGGATTTTTCGCTTTGCGCCATCGCGTCCCCCGAGACATCGTCGGCGGACAGATTACAGCATTTCGCGATCGCGCAAGCACCATCACAGCGTGTCGGGCGTCTTCAGCTCATGGCGTACCAGTTCGTCCCTGAGCTGGCGTTTCGCCTCGATGCAGAAGTGCTGGTCCATGCCTTCGGGTTTTCCCGCCTGCTCCCACAATCGGTGGGCGCGCTCGCGTATCGTCCGTTCATCCAGTTCGGTCATTTGAAGCTCCCGCAAGCACGGCCCCGCGCTTGGGGGCGTCAAAGGTGCGGCGAGGCCGTGCAGGCCAGCGGTGTGTGGGAAACTGGCCTGGCGATTCAATCGCAGGCGATGGCGCGGGTTCCTGCGCGCATCCGTCGTTCGTCGAATTCGGCGCTTAGCAACCATTGCCGCTTCTTCCCGTTGAACAGCGTCACGATTTTCAGGAGGGTGATCATGAGGAAGACAGCACTCGTTCTCGCCACTGTCGGCGCGCTCGCCGTCGGCGCGATTGGTACAGCCACGCCGGCGAAGGCCTGGCACGGCGGCTGGGGTTGGGGACCGGGCATTGCCGGCGGCCTGTTCGCCGGTGCGGTGATCGGCGGCATCGCCTCCTCGGCCTATGGATGGGGTCCTTATGGCTATTACGGCGGCTACGCGCCGGCCTATTATGGCGGCTATTACGGGCCTTACGCCTACGCGCCGGGCTATGCCTACGCGCCGGCTTACGGCTACCGCTACCGCCGCGTGTTCAGGCCGGCCTACGCCTATTATGGCGGACCGCACTGGCATCATCGGTGGCATCGCCGTCACTGGTAAGCGGGCGCGCGTTCATGCGGCCAGAAAAAAGCCGCCTCGCGAGAGGCGGCTTTTGAGGTGACCTTGCGTCGGGAGACGACCAAGCCGGTGTACCGCCGTTACCTTGTTTGCGGCCATACACCTGATCCCATATCCGACTTGCATCGATTCGACTGTGACTCCGGCAACACAGCGCAATGCAATAGCTCGAGTGTGCGGCGCAAGGTGCGCCCGCGTCCCGCCGCTACGGGCAATAGTCCCAGAAGCCGCGGGTGTGGGAGACGTTGGTGTAGTACCAGCACATGCCCGGCTCCGGCGGCGGTCCGTACGCCACAGCGCTCGCGGCTGCCAGATAGCCGATCGCCGCGCCTGCCGCCATCGCGCCGCCGCGAGGCCAGTGATACCATCCCGGGCGCGACCAGCGGCCCGGCGCCACCACCGCGGTGCGGCCAACCGCGCCCACATTGCCGCGCGGTCCGGTGACCACGGCCCCACTGCGCACCACGGTGCCGCCGCGCACGGCAGTGCCGCCGCGCACCATTGCTGCGCCTCGCGGCGCGACCGAGACGCGCGGCGCGACCGACACATGGCCGACATGGCCGCCGCCGACGAAAAAGCCGTGAACCCGGATGACCTGGTTGTCCTGCGTCTGAATGAGAGTCGCCGGACGGAGCGGGGCCGCCTGCGCTGCGCCGAGCAGGCTTGCCGGCGCGAGCAATAGCAGCGTCGTCCAGATAGCCGCTGCACGTTGCGATGTTGTCCGAAGCGTCGATATGGCCAAGTGATGTCCTCCCGGTTTTCATGGTGTCCGTTACGTGCCGCGAACCATTCGGCACGTTGCGTTTCGCAAACGGCATGTCGTTTAGGTTGAATCGCTGGCGCTGGCAAGCGCAGGCCTGCGCGGCGCGGCGAGGGGCACCGTGGTCTCAGAAATTCCGTTGCGCCCGCAACTGCAGCAGGAACGTGTCCTGATCCCTGAACTCATACACCGCCGTCGGCTTTGGTGCCGTCGCCGCCAGGGTCGCGGTGCCTGCGAATTTCTGGTCGAGATGCAGCCATTGCGTTTCGGCCGTGAACGTCAGGTTCTTGACCGGGGTCCAGCGCACGTTGAAGCCGAGTTGCGACACGTTGAAATCCGGATTGCAGACATAGTCCGCGCTGACCGCCTTGGCGGGCGTCGTGTAGTTCGCGCAGATGAACATCTTGGCGGTGGCGTCGTAGCGCACGGCCGAATAGGTGCCGAACACGCTGGTCGCCCAGTGCGCATCCCAGTTGTGGTTGAAGGCGCCGCGGATGCCGTAGGACTCGGTGAGATGCAGCGAGCCGTCGCCGCCGGACGCCGTCGGAAGGTAGACCGCGTCGGTCGTGGCGCCGAAGCCGACGCTTTGATAGGCGCGTGACGAGCCCCCGAACATGGCAAAACTCGGCGAGGCGGCATCGGTCCCGATGATGTACTTGGTGGCGCCCTTGGCGTAGCTCGTATCCATCTTGATGTCGTCGCCGGTCCCGGTCGGCAGGTTCTTGATATTGAGGGAGGCCATCACGGCGCCGCCCCACTTGGTGTCGGGATGACCGGATATTTCCGACAGCGTGTTCGGAGCAGCGGCAACCGGGTTGTTCGAGAGCGCGCCGGCCGGAGCCGCCGCGACGCCAGTCGTGCCCAGGATGTTGTAGGAGCCGTCGACTTCATGCGCACCGGCTGAAATCTGGAACAGACCCCAGGCCTGGTCGACACGGACGTTGCCGACGATTTCGGGCGCGTGCACCCCGCCATAGGCGTTGCCGGTGTTAAGCGTCGCATTCAGCGGCAGCGCCAGATTGTAGACGGCGGTACGGTCCCAAACGACGGGGTCGTCGAGGCCGATCGTGGCCGACACGCCGTTGCCGAATTGCGCCGTGTACTGGATGTTGTTGGGCCCGGTGTTGTCGTTCTGGTGGCCGCCCAGCAGGAACGCCGTGATGTTGCCGGGCGTGCCCTGCCACGGATTTGCATAGGCGGACGCCGATTTGCCGAAGGTGAATCCAGCGAACTGCAGGAAGAGATCCGTGACGGCGACATAGCCCTCGCCCGGTTGGTTCAACAGACCGGTGCTGGTGCCGAGCGTCAGCGAGCCGGTGAAGTTAGCGGGGTTGGCCGTGCCGGCGCCTTGGGTGGTGAACTGGAACTTGGCCGCGCCGAAAGTACGGACCATGCCATAGTCGGTGGCGGTACGCGTATCGATCGTCAGCATCATGCGCGAACGGTCGACGAAATAGTTATGATAGCGGTTCTGCTCCCCGGCGTCGCCGTTCCACGCCGGCTGGCCATGGGCGCCGGCGGCGTTGAAGGTGACGTCGGCGCGGAAATAACCGCCGAGCTTGATGCAGGTGTCGGTGCCGGGGATGTAGAAGAAGCCGGCGCCGTACTGCGAGCAGATCCGGACATATTCGATCGGCTTGGCCTTGACCGGCAGGTCGGCGGCCTGCGCGGCGCCGATCATTGTCAGACACGCCGCTGTCCCGAAAAGGAGATGCTTCGAGATTCCCATCCTGTGCGCCCCGGACACGAGATTCGGCTTTAGCTTACACGGAATGACACTCGCGAGTGTTGCCCCGACGACACGACCGGCGGATGAAAGACACGCCGCTTGTTTGCCCGCTGGGAAGCCTTTGTCGCGTGCGGTGCCGCGGATGGGATGCAGCACAGCACGGCCCTCGTGCGTTGAAACCGGATCATCGTTGCCACGTTCTCTCTGACATGAGCAGTGATATCGACCGCGTCTGGGATATCGTCGAGAAGGTCGGCGTGTGCATGCTGACGACGCAATTCGCCGGCGGATTGCGTGCGCGCCCGCTCGAAGCGAGGCCGGACCGCGACGCCGGCCTGATTTTCTTCGTGACCGATATCCGCAGCGCCAAGGAAGATGAGATCGAGGCCGCGCCCGATGTCGGCCTCGCCTTCCTCGATACAGGCGACAAGGCTTACCTGTCGATCACGGGCCGGGCCTCCGTCCTGCGCGATGCCGAGACAACGAAGCGGTTCTGGCGGAAGACCGACGGGGTGTGGTGGACGGGTCCGCACGATCCGAACGTATGCCTGTTGCGGATCGCGCCTGCGACGGCGGAATTGTGGGACGGCCCCGCGAGCGCCGCCGTAACCGCCTTCGAGTTCGCCAAGGCGAAACTGACCGGGCAGGAACCGAAGCTCGGCGAGAACCGCAAGGTGACGGTCAAGATGTGAGCGCGCTCTCACGCGTTGTCTGGGCAGACGCGAGGCGAATGTTACGGCTGACGCGCGCGACGGGCAACCGCCAAAAATGCGCCGCCTGTTTTGCCCGACGCGTCAAGTGCGCGACGCAAAAATATTTATATTTCCGAAACAAAGAAATTATGATTTAACGAAGCCAGCCCGTGCCTCTCAGGAGGGGCGTTTCGCGATCGCCACGACACGCGGCGCGGGTTGCGATGGACGCGTTGGGCCGCAAGGCGTGCGGCGCAGCGCGTACGGTCAAGCCGTGTGGTCCTGATCCCCCGACGCTGGGATCAAGTTTGTCGAGACGCGATTTCGGCCTGGTGGCCGAAACGCTGAGATCGACAGACGACGGGGGCTAACAAGCCCGGTACCCCGGGGAGAGCGCGGAGTAAGCCGTAAAGCCATTGCGCAGGGAGTGCCGTGCGATTTCGGCCCTGCCTGACGACTTGTGGGCATTTTCCTTTTCAGCCCACGAGGATTGCGGGTGCGGTTGAGCGCCCGGCATTCCCTGCGCCCTCTCTCCTGAGGGACACCGATGTTCCAAAGCCCGGGCGCGAAATCGCGCCCCGGGAATGCGGATCCGTGGCTGCTGTCTTGTCGCGGACCCTCCTTCGAAACGCGCGCAAGAGCGCGCTATCAGGATGAGGTCAGGGCAAGCGGCACGAACCAGACCCTCTGGTGAGGAGGCGTGCGCCCCCGAGCAGGCCGAGCGATAGCGAGGCCGTCGCGACCGGGACAAATGCAAGCACGCCGTCTCGAACCATGAGGCCTCGAATGGCTGTTTGACCAGATTAAATCTGCGTGCGCACGGCAGGGCAGGGGAGTTGCCCACCGCCTCACTTTCCCCCTACAGTCTCCGACAACGCGCGCCACGATCGCGCCATAAAACACTCCGGGGAGAAAGCTCATGACAGCGCCATTCAGCCGCCGCCGCTTCATCCAGTCATCGACGGCAGCGGCCGGCCTGCTCGTCGCTTCGCCTGCGATCGTCGGCCGCGCCGAAGCCGCGACCTTGAAGCTGAAATGCTCCTCCTCGCTGCCCAACGATCCCAAATACGCCAACGGCCGCGTCTACTACGACAACCTCGTCAAGCAGATCAAAGGCAACGGACTCGGGGAGCAGATCGACGTCACCTTCTTTCCCGACAACCAGCTCGGCCAGGAGATCGACGTCATCAACTCGGTCAAGCTCGGCGTCATCGACCTGATGGTGTCGGGCTCGTCGATCTCGGCCAATCTGGTGCCGCTGGTCGGCACTTTCGATCTCGGCTATCTCTTCACCAGCTATCAGCAGCAGACCAAGGCGTTCGACGGCGGCGCGGCCAGGCCGATCGAGGACGCGCTGCTCAAGGGCGCCAACATCCGCATCATCGCCTGGGCCTATAATTTCGGCGCGCGCAGCGTGCTGTCGAAGAAGCCGGTGAAGACGCCGGAAGACCTCGCCGGGTTGAAGATCAGGACCTTGCCGAACCCGATCATCACCGAATGCCTGCGATTGATGGGCGCCGCCGCCACGCCGCTGGCGTTCGGCGAAATCTACACCGCGCTGCAGGCCGGCGTGCTCGACGGGCTCGAGCACGATCCGCCGACCATCCTCGCCAGCAAATTCTACGAGACCGCGAAAAACTATGCACTGACGCAGCACATCTTCTCTCCGCTATCGATCTATTTCAGCGACGCCACCTTCCAGCGCATGGATCCCAAGCTGCGCGATGGTTTTCTCGATGCTGCGAAGAAAGCCGCGGCCGACAGCCGCGCCCACGGGCTTGCGGTAGAGAAAGAGGCGACGGCCGCGCTCGTCGAGAAGGGCGTCACCGTGGTCGAGGTCGACCGCGAGGCGTTCCGCAAGCGGGTGTTGCCGCAGACCGACAATTTCATCAAGGCGCATCCGGAGGCCAAGGCGGTCGTGGACGCGATCCGCGCGACCCAGGCGTAAGATGGAAGCAACGTCGGGCGCGTTTCCCACGCGCCCGTGGATCATCAGCGTATTGCTCACTGTCAGCGATGCCGTCGCCGCGGTGCTGCTCGCGGCCGACCTGCTGGTGGTCTGCATCTCGGTGCTGCTGCGCTTCTTGTTCAACGCGCCGGTCGAATGGTCCGACGACGTCGCGCGCGGGCTGATGGTCGGCTCGAGCTTCTTCGGCGCCGCAAGCGCGCTGGCCCGCGGCGACAATCCTGGCGTGGCGTTCTTCATCGACCGGTTGCCGGGACAGGTCCGCGCGGTGGTCGATTCCGTCGCGGCCGTGCTGATGAGCGTGATCGCGGGCTATGTCGCCTTCAACGCGTTGAAGATGGGCGGCCTGACCGCGGGGCAGACCACAGGCTCCGGCCTGCCGCTGGAGTTGACCTTCTATCCCATGGGCGTCGGTGCTCTGTTCATGACGGTGTTCGCGCTCGACCTGTTCCGTGCGCGACCCGTGCGCGACATGATCTCTGGGGTCATTGCCACGGCCGTGATCGTCGGCCTGTATCTCGTCTGGGATTCTCTTGCACCTGATACTGTTCCTTCGTCAGGCACGCTGATGCTGATCGGCTTCTTCATCACGCTGTTCTGCGGCCTGCCGATCGGTTTCGCGCTGGCGCTGGCCGCGCTGACCTTCATCTGGGTCGAGGGCACGCTGCCCGGCGTGATCTTCGCCCAGCAGATGGCGCGCGGCATCGACAATTTCGTGTTGTTGGCGATCCCCTTCTTCATCCTGGTCGGCTACCTCATGGAAGCCAACGGCATGTCGGTGCGGCTGATCGAGCTGTTGCAGCGCGCGGTCGGCCACATGCGCGGCGGATTGAACGTGGTGATGGTCACGTCGATGGTGCTGTTTTCAGGCATCTCCGGCTCCAAGATGGCCGACGTTGCCGCCGTCGGCTCGGTGCTGATCCCCGCCGCGCGCCGCACGCGGCAAAATCCGGGCAGCGCGGTGGCACTGCTCGCGGCCTCTGCCGTGATGGCGGAAACCATTCCGCCCTGTATCAACCTCATCATCCTCGGCTTCGTCGCCAATCTCTCGATCGGCGGCCTGTTCGTCGCCGGCATCTTGCCGGCCGGCCTGATGGCGCTGGCGCTGATCGCAGTCTCCATCATCTTCGGCCGCAAGGCGGCCGCGGGTGCAGCCGAACTTCGAACCGAGGTTTCGGGTCTGTGGACCGGCGCGATCGCGTCCTTTGGGCTGATCTTCATGATCTTCGCCGGCTTCAAGAGCGGCTTTGCCACCGCCACCGAAATCTCCGCCTTCGCCGCGCTCTATGCCATCGTGATCGGCGCGGTGATCTTCCGCGAACTCGGCTGGAGGTCGGCCGCGCAAAGCTTCGTGCATGCCGCGACCCGCTCGGGGCTCGTGCTGTTCATCGTCGCCGCCGCGCAGTCGCTCGCCTTTATCCTCACGCTGCAGCAGGTGCCGCATATGGTCGGCGACATGATGCTGGCGCTGTCCAAGACCAATGGCGTCTGGCTGTTCATGCTGCTGTCGATCGCGGTGCTGATCGTGATGGGCTCGGTGCTGGAAGGCGCGGCGGCGCTGATCATCTTCGGGCCGCTGCTGCTGCCCGTCGCGGTCAAGCTCGGCGTCGATCCCTTGCATTTCGGCGTGGTGCTGGTGATCGCGATGGGCATCGGGTTGTTTGCCCCTCCGCTGGGGCTTGGGCTTTACGGCGCCTGCCTGATCGGCAACGTCCCGATCGAGCAGACGGTGAAGCCGATCCTCGGTTATCTCGGGCTGCTGTTCCTGTGCCTGCTGGTGATCGCCTTCGTGCCTGAAATCAGCACGGCCCTGCCGCGCGCTTTCGGATATTGAACCATGAAAGTTTTGCTCACCCCAACGCCCGACTTCCGGCGGCAATACTATGGCGAGCGCGCCTTGCAAGGTTTGCAGGCCCTCGCCGAGGTCAAGCTGCACGAGGGTAGCGAGGCGCTCGATGCCGCCGGGCTTGTCGCCGCCGCCGAGGGCGTCGACATCATCGTGGCCGATCGCGTCACCGAGGGCAGGGGCGAGATTTTTCCGCGCCTGCCCAAGCTGCGCGCCATGGTCCGCTGCGCGGTCGATATCCGCAATATCGATGTCTCGGCAGCGTCCGCCGCCGGCGTGCTGGTGACGCGGGCCTCACCCGGCTTCGTGCCGGCAGTGGCCGAGCTCGCGCTCGGCTTCATGGTCGATCTCTCCCGCGGCGTGTCGCGCGCGACTGCGGACTATCACGCCGGCCGTATCCCGGACGTGGTCATGGGTCGGCAGCTCTCCGGCAGCCGCATCGGCATCATCGGCTATGGCAGCATTGGCCGTTATCTCGCGCCACTCGCCAGGGCGCTCGGAATGGAGGTTTTGGTCGCCGATCCCTTCGCGATCCCGAACGATCTGACGATTCAACATGTTTCGCTCGATGCGCTCATGGCGCAAGCCGATTATGTCGTCTGCCTCGCCATCGCCAACGAGCAGACCGAGAACCTGATCAATGCTGCTGCGCTGGCGAAGATGCAAAGGCACGCCTTCTTCATCAACCTGTCGCGCGGTAACCTCGTCGACGAGGCGGCACTCGCCGCCGCGCTTCGTGAGGGGCGCATCGCTGGTGCGGCGATGGATGTCGGCCGTGCGCCGGACCAGATGCCTTCGCCTGAGTTGGCGAAATTGCCGAACGTCATCGCCACACCGCATGTCGGCGGGCTGACGCCACAGGCGATCGAGCATCAAGCGCTGGAAACGGTGCGACAGGTCGCCGCCATCATCAAGGGCGAAGTGCCGGCCGGCGCCGTCAACACCGAGCAGTGGACGCGCCGGCCATGAAGGGCAAACAGCTTCCGTTCTTCTACGGCTGGGTCATCGTCGTCGTGGTCTTCATCACGATGGCGATCGGCGTGAATGCGCGGACGGCGTTCTCGCTGTTCTTCCCGCCGATCCTCCAGGAGTTTGGCTGGGAGCGCGGCATCACCGCGGGCGCATTCTCCTTCGGCTTTGTCGCCTCTGCAGTCATGAGCCCCCTGATCGGTCGGCTGATGGATCGGGCCGGGCCGCGTGCGGTGATGCTGGTCGGCGTTGTGCTGATGGGCGGCGGGCTGTTGCTCGCGCCGCTGACGCGCGAACCCTGGCATCTCTATCTCACCATCGGTGTGATGGTTGGTTCGGGGAGCGTCTGCCTCGGCTATTCCGGCCAGTCGCTGTTCCTGCCGAACTGGTTCGTTCGGAGCCGCGGGCTTGCGATCGGCATCGCCTTTGCCGGCGTCGGCATTGGCTCGGTAACGCTGCTGCCCTGGGTGCAATATGCGATCGAGCAAAGCGGTTGGCGCATGGCGTGCACCACCATGGGGCTGATGGTGCTGATCGTGCTGGCGCCGGTCAATCTGCTGTTGCGCAAGCGCCCCGAGGACATGGGCTTGCTGCCGGATGGCGACGCGGCGCCACACGCGTCCGCCGCCAAGCCCGTTTCCAATATCGTTGATGCCGAATGGGTCGCGACCGACTGGACCTTGCCGCGGGCATTGCGCACCGCGCGATTCTGGTGGATCTGTCTCGGCTATTTTTGCGGGCTGTACATCTGGTACGCGGTGCAGGTGCACCAGACCAAATTCCTGCTCGACATCGGGTTTTCCGCCAATGTCGGCGTGTGGGCGCTCGGAATTGTCAGCCTGCTCGGCATTCCCGGACAGATCGTGCTCGGTCACGCCTCCGACCGCATCGGCCGAGAGGCAATCTGGGCGATCGCTTCGCTCGGCTTTGCGATCTGCTTTGCGGCGCTGATCGCGCTGAAATACCAGCCGAGCCTGTGGCTGATCTATCTGATGGTCTTTACGCAAGGCGCGCTCGGCTACGGGCTGACCTCGATTATGGGCGCGGTGGTGCTGGAGATTTTCCTGGGCGCGCATTACGGCAGCATTTTCGGCTGCATCATGCTGGCGGCGCTGGCCGGTGGCGCGGCAGGGCCGTGGGTCACCGGCGCGCTGCATGATGTGACCGGCACCTACACGATTGCGTTCGCGATCGGGATCGCGGTGAGCTTTCTTTCGGCGTTCGCGATCTGGCGCGCCGCGCCCGGCAAGGTCCGCAGCGTCGCGGGGAAATCAAGATGAAAGGCCGATCGCCTGTTGCAAGTCGCTGAGTGCACGCACGAAGCTGTCGGCTGGCGTCGTTTCCGGATCGATCAGCCGATGCAGCCGGAATCCGTCTTCGAGCGCCAACAGAAGTGCGCCGGTCCGCGCGGGATCGGCCAGCGCCTTGTGGTTCTTCGAGACGGTCTCGACGATCCTGGTCGTCAGCGCCCGCCGCGCGCGCAGCCGCTTGGCGAGTTCAGGCCTGCGCTTCTCGGCGCGTGCCACGAACAGGATCATTTCCATGTGGAGCAGGGGAGAGCGGCCGAGCGGATCCTGCCGGGTGCGGATCATCTGGCCGAAAGCCTCGATGAAATCCGCAGGTGTCTGATGATGCGCCAGGAGTTCGAGACAGCGCTGGACCGACTGCTCGACGTGATCTTCGAGCATCGCGATGATCAGCTCGTCCTTGCTGGCGAAATTCGAATAGAACGCGCCGCGGGTGAAGCCGGCCGCGGCTGTGATCGCCTCGATGCTGGCGCCGCCGATGCCCTGGTCCTCGAACACGCGGGCGGCGGCCTCGAACAGTTTGTCGCGGGTATCGTCCCGCGTCGGCCTGGTTCTTAACCTTGACATCGGCGCAGTTTAGGGCAGAATGCAACTCGATACAAGAGTGTATCGAGTTGCAGATCCGGAATTCCGGGGCGGAAGCAAACGAGGTCATCATGAACGAGCATGCGCAGACTGCGACGTCCGAGCCGCTGTTCAATCCGCTGTCGCCGGATTACATCAAAAACCCCTATCCGCACTACGTGCGCCTGCGTGAGCACGATCCGATGCACGTCAACGCGCATGGCGCCTTTGTCGCAAGCCGCCATGCCGACGTCACGGTGGTATTGCGCGACAAGCGCTTCGGCAAGGACTATGTCGAACGCACCATTCGGCGCTACGGCCCGAAGATCATGGACGAGCCGGTCTTTCGCGGCATGAGTCACTGGATGCTGCAGCAGGATCCGCCGGACCACACCCGCCTGCGCGGCCTTGTGGTGAAAGCCTTCACCGCGCGTCGGGTCGAGGACATGCGCCCGCGCATTCAAGAGATCGTCGATCAGACGCTGGATCGGATCATCCCGCAGGGCAAGATGGACCTGATCGAGGAATATGCCTTCCGCCTGCCGGTGACCATCATCTGCGACATGCTCGGCATTCCGGAAGAGCATCGTGAGATGTTCTACAAGGGCTCGCGCGACGGCGGCCGCGTTCTCGATCCGGTGCCCCTGTCGCCCGAGGAAATCCAGCAGGCCAACGTCACCAGCGCGATGTCGAGGATGTATTTTGAGAATCTGTTCGAGTTGCGCCGGAAGAATCCCGCCGACGACCTGATCACGCAACTGGTGCAGGCCGAAGAGGCCGGCGACAAGCTGACCAATGAGGAATTGACCGCCAACATCATCCTGCTGTTCGGCGCCGGTCATGAGACCACCGTCAACCTGATCGGTAACGGTCTGCTGGCGCTCCACCGCAATCCTGACCAGCTCGCGCTGCTCAAGGCGAAACCGGAACTGATCGGCAATGCCATCGAGGAATTCCTGCGCTACGACTCCTCGGTGCAGATGACCGGCCGCGTCGCGCTGGAAGACATCGAAGACCTCGGCGGCAAGCGGATTCCGAAAGGCGAGAGCGTGCTCTGCCTGCTCGGCTCGGCCAATCACGATCCCGCGGTTTATCCTGACCATCCGGAGCGGTTGGACATCACCAGGCAGAACGTGAGACCGCTGTCGTTCGGCGGCGGCATCCACTTCTGCCTTGGCGCCCAGCTCGCTCGCATCGAGGCCGAGGTCGCGATCTCGACCCTGCTGCGTCGGCTGCCACAGTTGCGGCTGGATGACGCGGAGAACCCGGAATGGCGGCCGACCTTCGTGCTGCGCGGCCTGAAGCGCCTGCCGGCGAGCTGGTAGGGCAAGCCGAAAGCGTTGCGCCGAAGGTGTCACGCCTCCTTGCTGTGACATCGCCACAGTTGTCTCTATATAGTGTGCTGTACCGACGGTGAGGATGGGCCGCCTCCGCCGGAGCAGGACTCAAGGGAGACCCCGTGCAGACGACACTGCTCGGATTGGCGATTGCCTTCATTCTCGCGCTGATCGCCGCGCTGGTCGGGCCGTTTTTCATCGACTGGAACCGGTTTCAGCCGCAGTTCGAGGCCGAGGCCTCGAAGATCATCGGTGCGCCGGTGCGGGTCGGCGGCGGGCTCGACGCGCGGCTGTTGCCGACGCCGTCGCTGCGTTTGCGTTCTGTCGTGGTCGGCGGGCCCAACGATCTCGGCAAAGTCCGTGCCGACAAACTCGACGTCGAGTTTTCGCTCGGCGACCTCATGCGCGGGCAATGGCGCGCCAACGAACTCACCATCAACGGCATGGCGCTCGATCTCGGCCTCGACCGCGAGGGCAAGATCGACTGGCCGGTCTCGAACGGGACCTTCGATTTCGCCTCGCTGTCGATCGATCGGCTCAACCTCACCGGCCGCGTCGCGCTGCATGACGCGGCCCGCCGCGCCAATCTGGAGCTGAGCGACATCGCCTTTTCCGGCGACGTGCGTTCGCTGGCCGGCGCGGTCCGCGGCGGCGGGAATTTCACGATGGACGGCACGCGCTATCCGTTTCGGGTGTCGTCGGGGCAGAGCGGCGATAGCGGCAACCGGGTGCATCTTTCCATCGATCCCGGCGAGCGCCCGATCGCCGCCGATCTCGAAGGCGTGCTCTCCTTTCAGTCGCGAGTGCCGCGGTTCGAGGGAATGGCGACGCTGGCGTCTCCGCCGCCGAAAAAGGGCGGCGAGGCTTCGACCACGCCGTGGAAGATCACGGCCAAGGTCAAGGCCAATAACACCACTGCGCAGCTCGACCAGATCGAGTTCAGCTATGGCGCCGAGGATCGCGCGCTGAAACTCGTCGGCACCGGCGACGCCCGTTTCGGCGCCGCGCCCCTCCTTCACGCGGTGCTGTCGGCGCGCAACCTCGATGCCGACAAATTCATGGCGCGCGACAACGACGACAAGGACGCCGCGGCGCCGGCGCGCGTGCTGCCGGCTTTGCGCGCCGCGCTCGCCGCGCTGCCGCGTCTGCCGATGGCCTCGCAGATCGATTTCGGCGCCGAGCAGATCACGCTGGGCGGCCGTCCCTTGCAGAACCTCTCCGGCGGGCTGCATGGCGATGCCGCGCTGTGGGCGATCGACCGGCTCGATTTGCGCGCGCCCGGTTCGACCCGGGTCGCCTTCAACGCCGCACGCGCGCCGGTCGGCGCAAGCGGCAATTTCGCCGGCGTGCTCGACATCGATTCCTCCGATCCGGACGTGCTGTTCGCCTGGCTGCAAGGACGCGGTGACGTTGCCTACCGCAACCAGAAACCGCTGCGGCTGCATGGCGACGTCAGCGTCGCCGCTGACCGCATCGCCATCGATGCGTTGAAGGCGGAGCTCAATGGCGGCGCGGTCGAAGGCCGCATCGCGCTGGCGACCTTGCCGTCGCGCGCCGGCTCGCGGCTCGAGGCGGCGCTGAAGGCGGACAATCTCGATCTCGATGCGGCCGGCGGATTCGTCCGCTCGTTGCAGGCGGAGTGGCCGGAGGAAGCCTCTGTTTCGCTCGATATCGGCCGCGCCATCTCGGCGGGTCAGGAGCTGAAGCCGTTGACGGCGCGGCTTGCCTACACGCCAAAGGACATCATCCTCGACCGCGTCAGGATCGGCTCGCCCGACAACGTGATGCTGGAGGGCCGCGGCGATTTCGACCGCGTGCATGCGACCGGCAAGCTCACGCTCGACGCGACCTCGGCCTCGATGGTCCAGCTTGCCGGGATGATGACGCCGATCGCTCCACAAATTGCCGCGCGGCTCACGGCAGCGAGCGCGGCGCCGGGTCCCGTGCATACCAACTTGGCGCTCGAGCTCGGGACAGGCAAGGCCGTGTCGGGCGATCGTGTCGCTGCGTCAGCGGAGCTCGATCTCGACGCGCCGCAGCTCAAGGGCCATGTCTCGGCGAGCGCCTCGCCGTTGGCGTCATCGATCCGGGGGATCGATCTCGATACACTCAGCCGCAGCGAAGTGAATCTCCGCTCGAAATTCTCGGCGGAGCGGGGCGATGCCTTGCTCGCGCTGCTCGGACTCGATCATGCGGTGGCCGCCGACGGCAGCCTGCAATTCGAGGGATCGGCGAGCGGCGTGTTTCGTCAGCCGCTGCGCCTGAGCGCCAAGATGTGGGGCGCCAACCTCGATGCGGAGGCGCAAGGCACCGCAGAGCCTTCGTCGCAAAAAGCCAACATCAATCTCAAAGTTCGCAGCGTCGATCTGGCGCCACTGTTCTCGCTCAAGCCGTCGGACAATGCGATGCAGAACGTGCGGCTGTTTGCCAACGTCTCGCTCGCCGGCAACAAGGTAAGTTTCGACGATCTCGACAGCGTCGCGGCGGGCTCGCGGCTGCGCGGCCATGTCGCGCTCGATCTGGCCGAGCCGCGCGAGATCGACGGTGAGCTCGGCGTCGACGCACTCGCGATTGCGCCGGCCGTCGCGCTCGCGATCGGCGCCGCCGGACATGAGGCGGCTGAGCCGCTCGGCGCCGGTCTGTTCAGGGGATGGCGGGGGCATGTCGGCTTTGAGGCGTTGAGCGCCACGCTTCCCGGCGGCATCGAGTTGCGGCCGCTTGGCGGCACCGTGAAGAGCGACGGACAGTCGCTGCAGCTGGAGGCGCTCAAGGGCAAGATCGGCGGCGGCGATGTGAGCGGAAGTCTCGATGCGCGGTCGAACGCCAACGGCATCACGCTCAGTGCCCGCGTCGAGCTCGGCGGCGTCGATGGCGCGACGTTGCATTTTCGCGGCCTGAAGATGCCGACGGGGCGCACCTCGGCGCAGTTCACACTGATGAGTCAGGGCCGCAGTCTCGAAGCGTTGACCGGCGCCCTGTCAGGCAACGGCACGGTGAAACTTGAATCTGCCGCGATCGCCGGCCTCGATCCGCGCGCCCTCGATGTGGCCATCCGTGCCAGCGATCAGAACCAGGTGCCTGACGATACCAGGCTTCGGCAGGTCGTTGATTCCGCGTTGTTTGCGGCCGGTTTTCCGGTCACATCAGCGGAATTTCCCTTCATCATCCGTGACGGGCGGCTTCGCGTCGACGCCACCACGCTGGAGACGCAAGGCGCGCGCGCGATCGTGTCCGGCGGATACGATATCCCGGCGGATCAGGCCGACATTCGCACGAGTCTCGCCTCAACCGTCATCGGTTCGGTGACCAGTCATCCGGAGATTCAGCTGTTCGCCGCGGGGCCACCCGATACGATGAACCGGACGATCGACGTGACCGCGTTGTCGTCCTGGCTTGCGGTGCGCAAGATCGATCGCGAAACACGCAGGCTGGACGCGATCGAGCGCGGCGAGCCGCCCCCGGTCGAGCCGCCGCTGCCACCGCCGGCGACGGCGGCATTGCCTTTGCCCGCTGCGCCCGCGATCGTCCTGCCGAGTCTGCCGCACGTCGATGTACCGTTGCCGGGCCGCGATCCGCGCCGTCTGCCGCCGAAGGCTGCGATCGCGCCACCGCGGCCGCCTGCGCCGGGGCCTGCGCCTCAACCGCCAACCACGCGTCCGCCTGCGACCGTAACCCAGCAGGCCGCGCCGTTGCCGCCACCGATCGAGGTACGGCCAGCACCCGGCCCCGCGCCGCTGCCCCCAAAGCCGAAACCCAAACCTCCGCTGGTGCTGACGCCGCCGGCGCAAAATCCTTGAAGTTGATGCCGCATGGTTAACGGATCGCAGCCGCGATCACGTTTTTTTCCCGGCAATCCTTAGCGGCTGGTTTTACGGAACTCTCGCACTCGCCGACTATGGTTCCATGCCGCGTGCGCGCTCTTGCGCGACCGGAGCAGGGCGGGGTTTGACGAGATGAGTTTGTCGAAGTCGTATCTGGAGGATCTCGACGATGCAATTTTGCGCGGCTCGGACGAAAGCCGGACGCGCGCGCTGTGGCATGCGACCGATCTTCTGATCCAGGGACGCTACAGCGACGAGGAGATCCTGACCTTCGGCAAGGTGATCGGGCGGCTCGCGGACGAGATCGAGGTCGAGGTTCGCGCGCAGCTGTCGGAGCGGCTCGCGCATTTCGACGGCGCACCGGTCAATATCATCCGCCAGCTCGCGTTCGACGATGCCATCGAGGTGGCCCGGCCGGTGCTCGAATCCTCCAACCGGCTCGATGACGAGACCTTGATCGCCAACGCCACTACCGGGAGCCAGGCGCATCTGCTCGCCATTTCCAGACGCAAGTCGATCGGCGAATCCGTCACCGAAATGCTGGTGACGCGCGGCGATCAGGCGGTGGTGAGTTCGGTGGCCGGCAATGCCGGCGCACGCTTTTCGGGCACCTCGCTGCTGCACATGGTCAAGCGCGCCGAAGGCGATTCGATCCTCGCCGAGCAACTCGGGCTGCGCAAGGATGTCCCGCGGCATCTGTTTCAGCAGCTGATCGCCAAAGCCTCCGACGATGTGCGCAAGCGGCTCGAACACGAGCGGCCGGAAATGTGCGAGCAGATCGGTTCGTCCGTGGTCGACGTGACCGGCTCGCTGCAATCCATGTTCGGCCCGGTGTCGCGCAGCCATTTCGTGGCCAAGCGCCTCGTGGCCGCGCAATTTCGCGAGGGCAACCTGAACGAGGACAGCATCGCGGGCTACGCGCTGGCGCACCGGCTCGAGGAGGTCACGATCGGAATGTCGCTGTTGTGCGCGCTGCCGATCGACGTGATCGAGCGCGCGCTGGTCGACCGCAATCGCGAGATGCTGCTGATCGTCGCCAAGGCACTCGACTTCAACTGGAGCACCACCATGGCGCTGCTGTTTCTCGGCGCCAAGGATCACCGCATCACGGCGCGGGAGCTGAGCGACCTGGAGCGCGAGTTCGGCCGCCTCAATGTCGCGACGTCGCGAAGCGTGCTGTCGTTCTACCGCTCCCGCAAGAACGGCGATTCCAGCGTCAGCCGCGAAGCCCAATTGGCAGTCAATTGAGACCGCCCGACCTGCAACAGCCTGGAGACGTGATCATGGACTCTTCTTTGCTGCGCAACGACAGAAGCGAAGCGATGGATCGATCTCCGGTCGACATGGCCTGGCTCGTGCTCGAAGCGGCCAACGATCTCGGCGACGATGCGACCGTCGAAGCCTGTCGACGGGTCATCGACGCGAGCCTGAACGGCGCGGTGGTGCCGCCCGCCGACCTGCACGTCGTGCAGCACTATTTCCGGTGAGAACGCGTGGTCAGCCGAGTCCTGCCGCCACCGCAATGTTGTAGGTGGCCAGACTCGCGAGATAGGCCAGCGTCAGCATGTAGATGAAAGTCGCCGCCATCCATTTCCAGCTTCCGGTCTCGCGCCGGATCACGGCCAGCGTCGAGGCGCATTGCGGAGCGAAGATGTACCAGGCGAGCAGTGACAGCGCGGTGGCGAGCGACCACTTGGTGGCCAACACCTGGCCGATCTGGGCGGCAGCTTCCTTGCCGCCCTCGATCGCATAGACGGTGCCTAACGCGGCGACCGCGACTTCGCGCGCCGCCATGCCGGGAATCAGCGCGACCGCGATCTGCCAGTTGAAGCCGACCGGCAACAGCAGCGGCTCGATCGCTTTTCCGATCATGGCGGCCAGGCTGTAGTCGATCGCGGGATCGGTCGCGCCCGCGGGCGGCTGCGGGAATGACGCCAAAAACCAGATCAGCACCATCATCCCGAAGATGGTGGTGCCGGCGCGCTGCAGGAACATCACCGCGCGGGTGTAGACGCCGATCGCGACGCTGCGCAGCCGCGGCATCTTGTAATCGGGCAACTCCAGCATGAAGGGCGCCGGCTGGTCATCGCGCCACATGAAGAACTTGATCAGAAAGGACATGCCGAGCGCGCTGGCGATGCCGGCGGTGTAGAGGCCGAACATCACCAGCCCCTGCAGGTTGATCCAGCCCCAGATCAGCTTCGGCGGGATGAAGGCCGAGATGATCAGCGTGTAGACGGGAATGCGCGCCGAACAGGTCATCAGCGGCGCGATCAGGATCGTGGTCAGCCGGTCCCGGCGGTTGTCGATCACCCGCGTCGCCATGATGCCGGGAATGGCGCAGGCGAAGCTGGACAGCAGCGGGATGAAAGCGCGGCCGTGCAGGCCGGCGCCGCCCATGATGCGGTCCATCAGGAACGCGGCGCGCGCCATGTAGCCGAAATCTTCCAGCAGCAGGATGAACAGGAAGATGATGATGATCTGCGGCAGGAACACGATCACGCTGCCGACGCCGGAGATCACGCCATTCTGCAGGAAGCTCCGGACGAGGCCCGCGGGGATCGCGTCGTGCACAAATTGACCGAGACCGTCGAAGCCCGCCGACAAGAGTTGCATCAGCGGCTGCGCCCAGGCGAACACGGCCTGGAACATCACGAACAGGATCAACAGCAGGATCACGAGACCGCCGATGGGGTGCAGCACCACGCTGTCGATCCGCGCCGTCCAGGTGTCCGGCCGCGCCGGCAGGCTGACGGTCGCCGCGATGATGCGATCGGCCTCGCGCTGGGTCGCGCGCAACTCCGACACGCTGAGCGGCTGCCAGAGATTCTCGCGCGGCTTGCCCGGCGCTTGCGCCAAGTCGTCGGTCAGCCGTAACAGATCGGCGGTCCCGCCCTTGCGCACGGCGATCGAGGTCACCACGGGCACGCCGAGCGCCTCCGCGAGATGCGGCACGTCGACGGCGACGCCGCGCCTCCTCGCGATGTCGAACATGTTCAGCACCAGTACGAGCGGCCGGCCGGTGCTCTTGAGCTCGAGCAGCAGGCGGATAGTCAGGCGCAGATTGGTGGAGTTGGCGACGCACAGCACGAGATCGGGCAGGGCCTCCCCGGTAGTACGCCCAAGCACGACGTCGCGCGTGATCTCTTCGTCCGGGCTGCGGCCGCGCAGCGAATAGGTGCCGGGCAGGTCGATCAGCGAGACCTGACGGCCCATCGGCGTGACGAAGGCGCCTTCCTTGCGCTCGACGGTGACGCCCGGATAGTTCGCGACCTTCTGCCGGCTGCCGGTCAGCGCATTGAACAGCGAGGTCTTGCCGCTGTTCGGCGTGCCCACGAGGGCAAGATGCATCAGAGGAGCTTCCATGGCGCCTTCGATCCGGCCGCCTCAGGCGACAATGATGGCCATCGCTTCGCGCCGGCGCACCGCGATGGTGACGTTCTCGACGCGAACCGCGATCGGGTCGCGGCCGACGATGCCTTCGTGCAGCACCTCGACCTTCGCGCCTTCGACAAAGCCGAGCTCGATCAGCCGGCTTTCGAGCTCGGTGTCGGACAGCGCGGAGCCGGCCTGGCCCGCTGCGAGATGCTGGATTACGCCGGTGAAGCCGCGCCGGGCAAGCCCGAGCGGCAGTTGCGGTCTGTCGTTGCTTTCGTTCATGGCCTCTAGATTTCAATCGAGAGGCGCAAGGTCAAGCGCGGGAGTCGGAATGCCGCCGACCTTAGAACGATTGTAAGGATAGTCGCTGTCGATCGCAGCAGGGGACCGCGATCCGTCCGCCAGCGCAAGCCTCCCGGCTGGCTCAGGCCGGCAGCTTGGCGTCCTGCGTGGCGCCGTTCGCGCGGCTCTTGAAGTAGTCGAGCACGAACAGCCGGATCGCCGACGACAGATTGCCCTGCTGACGATTGCTGTCGATCTCGCCCACCAGCTCCGACAGCGTCATGTTGCGGAGGCCCGAGATTTCCTTCATGCCGTTCCAGAACGCCTCTTCGAGGCTGACGCTGGTCTTGTGGCCGGCGACCACGATCGATCGCTTGACGACGGGAGATTTCATGACGCGTCCCCGCCGTCGATACGATGCTGGTCGAGAATGTCTTTGGCGCGCCGGGTGCGCATCGCCTCGGCGGCGCGTTCGGATTTGGTGCGGCCGAACCGCGCACGGTTGGCGTCGGCGTCTTTCGCCGCCTGCTCGCGTTCGCTGCGCTTCCTGAAGCGCTTCAGATTGACAATCTCCCCCATCGCCATGCCCTCAAGACCTCGCAATGTCGCGAAGGCGCGAATGGTTGGCAAAGCCGGTACCCGCCGTCGCGGAATACGCGGTCACAAGCTCCATCGTCATTCCAGGAATTCCCCGTCAATCGCTCTCTGATAGCAGAGAAAAGTATGTTCCGCTCTGCGAAAACGAAAATAATACGTGCTCTACCACGCTCGAGCATCACAGCGGTAGTTGAGCAGCCTCGGCCTTTAGGCGTTATGCTCTATAATCATATCGCGGAATCGTAAATCCGTGCTGAACCCGTAAGTTTCCGGGGGACGTTGCGGGGTGTGTCATTTTGTCCCCGTGCGCGCGCGCTGCAGCGCTCCCTTGCGCAATTCAAGAAAGCCCCGATTTACGGGCACTTCTCGAACATCCAGTCCTGCAGTTCTGGTTGCTCGGTATGCGATCAGTGAATGCGAAAGGCGTGCCGCCATGCGCGGATGCGTTTTTCGTCAACGCGCATTCCCGCAGCGCAACGCTCGAACGATGCTTGATCGAGGCGATGAAATGGAATGCATCATACAATATGCCAGCTTTTCCCGCGGCGCCTTCCGCGATCGGGTCGCAGTGCGTCAGACGGCACGAATCAACGTTCCGTCCAAAAGGCCGGTCTCGCGCTGGGGTTTACTTCTTGCGGAAGCGATCGAGGCGCACGACTTCCGCGCCCTCGTTCGGTTTCGCCGGCTCCTCGGCCTTCTCGGAAGCCGCAGGTGGAGACGCAGCGGCGAGCGCGGACGGAGCAGGGGAGGCCGGAAGGTTTTTCGCGGGCGCTTCGGCGTCCACCATGGTCTCCACTGCCGCATCCGCCGTCTCGAACTGCAAGCCGAATTGCACCGAGGGATCGAAGAAGCTCTTGATGGCGGCAAACGGCACCACCAGCCGTTCCGGGATGCCGCCGAACGACAGCCCCACCTCGAAGTGGTCGTCATGCACGACCAGGTCCCAGAACTGATGCTGCAGGATGATGGTCATTTCTTCAGGGTACTGCGCAAGAAGCCGCGGCGACAGCTTGACGCCTTCGGCGGTCGACAGGAACGTGACGAAGAAATGATGCTCGCCCGGTAGCCCATGCGCGGCCGCATCGCTCAAGACCCGCCTCAGCACGCCGCGAAGCGCGTCGCGCGTCAACACATCGTATCGGATATGGTCGGTCGCCATGGTCGGTCCTGTCGCATCCTCAAAACGGCCGGCGGCGGTTGCCCGACTCGCCGGTTCCCCATGCTACTCTCCCGGCAGGCCGAAATCAGCAGGGCTCATGGCGTGAAATTGCGGCAGGCGGGGTCGAACAGACGGCAAAAAACAAAAGATAAGTGGAGGCTTCTGTTGCCAGGTGCCTCCGAACCCCGCCTGACGGAGCTTAACCCGTCAGGACTTCAAGATGGTCTTTCAAACTGCGTTACGCAGCCTGAGCAACCGGAGCATAGTTGTCGTTTGCAACTATTGCATAGCCCGATAACGGCGGAACCATACCGAGAAAAAACACGCCCTTTACGCCCTCGTCGATCCTATTTCGCCCCCGCCGAAGCCCACGCGACGCGATGGGCTTGGGTGGAGGCGCCGGGTACCGCCCCCGGGTCCGAATGGTTTATTGCGACGGCGATTTATTTCCATAGCCGGCGAACCGGCACCCTCAATATAGGGTGCAAAGCTTGAGAAAAATAGTGGCAGTGGAGCCGGATTTGACGTTCGCTAGGCCCTTAGCCGTATGCTGGGATGCGAACGTCAAATCCGAAGCTCCACTGAAATCAATGTTTTGCTGGTGGTCCTTTGATTCCAACATTCGCAGAGGTGCCCGCTGCAATGGAGTGCGAATGTTGGAATCGGACCACCAGTCGGACGCAGTCGCCTGCTTTCGCGCGGCTATTGCCTTGAAAACACGCCGAATTGGCTTGGCCGCGCCTGAACCGGCGTTCTAGATTTTGCTATGCCTTCGCAATCGTCGCCGGCTGCGGTTTCAACGCCGGAACTGCCGACACCGTCCCCGCCAACCGCGCTCGCGCTGTTTTTCGCCTTCGCGAGAATGTCGCTTGCCGGATATGGCGGAGTTCTCCCTTTCGCCCGCCGCGGCATTGTCGAACGGCATCGCTGGATGACTGCCGACGAGTTCAACGAAACCTTCGCGCTGTGCCATTTCCTGCCAGGCCCCAACATCGTCAATTTCTCGATGGTGTTCGGTGCGCGCTTGCGCGGCATTGTCGGCGGGATCGCGGCCTTTGCCGGATTGCTGTTGCCGCCGATGCTGGTCATGACGGTGCTCGCGGCGCTCTACGCGCATTTCGGCGAGATCGAAGCGCTGCGGCGGATCCTTGCCGGCGTGGCCTGCGCGGCGGTCGGCCTGCTGATCGCCACCGTGCTTCGCATGATGACCCCGTTGTTCAAGCGCCGCGACATCACGGGCTTCCTCATGCTGCTGGTCGTGCTCGCCGCGATCGGCATCGCGCGCTGGCCATTGGCCGCGGTACTGCTCGTCACGATCCCGGTCAGCCTTGCACTCACCCTGTTCGTGCGGCGAAAGGATGCGGCATGACCGAAGGCAGCAACCCGCTCTGGACGCTGGTGTCGACTTTCGCCTTGATGTCGCTGTTTGCGGTCGGCGGGGCCAATGCGGCGATCCCGGAAATCCAGCGCATCGCGGTCGACGTCCATCACTGGATGAGCGCGCAGCAATTCGCCGACATCTATGCGCTTTCGCAACTGTCGCCGGGACCGAACGTGCTCATCGTCACCCTGATCGGCTACACCGTGGCGGGTGTCGTGGGCGCGTTCGCCGGGACCTTCGCGATGTGCGTGCCGACCGCGGTCCTTGCCTATTATGTGAGCGGCTTTCTGGCGCGCAGGCGCGCCGCACGCTGGCCCGCCATCATCCAGGCCGCGCTGGTCCCGTTGTCGATTGGGCTGATGGGCGCGAGCGCGCTGATTTTGGTGCAGACCACCGATCGGAGCATCGTTGCGGCGCTGGTTACGGCGGTGGCGGCGGTGTTGGCTTTCGCGACACGGTTGAATCCGCTCTGGATGTTCCTGGTCGGGGGTATCATTGGTTTTGCTGGCCTTATCTGACGAAAGTCGTTAGGCAAGGTGCTCGAAGCGGGGCACCAGACCTGTACAATGGCGAAAAGCCGGGGTCCCGATAACGACCCGACGAAATGGGGGGTTCGATGAGCGACACGCCAAGCGACAACGCTGGCAAATCCATCATGCCGAGTTGGGTCAAGTGCCCGCAGGACTTCGTCGGCGGCCTCGTGTTGTGCGCAGTCGCGCTATTCGCACTGTGGGCGTCGAGCGACCTGCAAGGCATGCACGGATTCTCCTTCGGTGCCGGCACTGCGCCGCGCATGTTCGCTACTCTGCTGCTGGGTCTTGGCGCCGCCATTACGGTCGTAGGCATCGTCTCCGAAGGCCCCGGCGTCGCGCATTATTCCTGGCGCGGGCCGCTGTTCGTCATGGCCGGCATTGTCTTCTTTGCAATGGCGATCCGTCCCTTGGGCCTGATCGTTTCGGGCCTCGCAACCTTTTTGATTTCCGCGCTCGGCTCGGATGAATCACGCTGGGTTGAAGCTATCATCGTCGGCGTCTGCCTGACGATCGGATGCGCGTTCCTGTTCCCTTACATATTGGGACTGCCGATGCCGCTGTTCCCGCGTTTCCTGGTGCAGTGAGGTCGCAATGCTCGAGCTGTTTCAAAATCTCGGTCTCGGCTTTCACGTCGTATTCCAGTTCGTACATATCACATTGCCGTCGTGGCTCGGCGGGTTCTCCGTTCCGCTGCCGATGAACATCATTTTCTGCCTGATCGGCGCGCTGGTCGGCACCCTGGTCGGCGTGTTGCCGGGCATCGGTACGGTTGCAACGGTGGCGATGCTGTTGCCGATCACCTTCGGCCTGCCGCCGGTGGGCGCGCTGATCATGCTCGCCGGCATCTATTACGGCGCGCAATATGGCGGCTCGACCACGTCGATCCTGGTCAACATCCCCGGCGAGGCGACGTCGGTGGTGACCACGCTGGACGGCTTCCAGATGGCCAAGCAGGGCCGCGCCGGTCCCGCACTCGCCATCGCCGCGATCGGCTCCTTCATCGCGGGCTGCGCGGCCACGGTGCTGATCGCGGTGCTCGGCGCGCCCTTGACCAAGCTTGCGCTGGCCTTCGGCCCTGCCGAATACTTCTCGCTGATGGTGCTTGGCCTGATCTTCGCCGTGGTGCTCGCCAAGGGATCGGTGCTGAAGGCGATCGCAATGATCGTGCTCGGCCTGCTGATGTCGATGGTCGGCTCCGACATCGAGACCGGCGCCTCGCGCATGGCGTTCAATATTCCCGAGCTTGCCGACGGTCTCGGCTTTGCGACGGTCGCCATGGGCGTGTTCGGCTTTGCCGAGATCATCCGAAATCTCGACGCCGGCGCTGGGATGGACCGCAATCTGGTGCAGCAGAAGATCACCGGGTTGATGCCGACCAAGAAGGACTTTATGGATTCGCTGCCTGCGATCTTCCGCGGCACCGTGCTCGGTTCGATCCTCGGCATCCTGCCCGGCGGCGGCGCCGTCATCGCCTCGTTCGCGGCCTACACCTTCGAGAAGAAGATCGCCAAGGACCCCTCGCGGTTCGGCCGCGGCGCGATCGAAGGCGTCGCGGCGCCCGAGAGCGCCAACAACGCGGCGGCGCAGACCTCGTTCATCCCGCTCTTGACCCTGGGCATCCCGCCGAACGCCGTGATGGCGCTGATGGTCGGCGCCATGACCATTCACGGCATCGTGCCGGGTCCGCAGGTGATGCAGAAGCAGCCCGAACTGGTGTGGGGCATGATCGCCTCGATGTGGGTCGGCAATCTGATGCTGATCATCATCAACCTGCCGCTGGTCGGCCTCTGGGTGCGCCTGCTGCGCGTGCCCTACCGGTTGATGTTCCCCTCGATCGTGGTGTTCTGTGCGATCGGCATCTACTCGATCAACAACGCACCGGTCGACGTCATCCTTGCCGGCCTGTTCGGTCTGATGGGCTACTGGCTGATCAAGCACGATTTTGAGCCGGCGCCGTTGCTGCTCGGCATGGTGCTGGGGCCGCTGATGGAGGAGAACCTGCGCCGGGCGCTGTTGATCTCGCGCGGCGACTGGAGCGTGTTCATCACCCGTCCGTTGTCGGCGGTGCTGATGGCGGCCGCCGCAGGCCTGCTGGTGCTGGCGGTGTTGCCGACCTTGCGCAAGAAGCGCGACGAGGTGTTCGTGGAATCCGAGGGCTGAGGCCTCCAAAAGACAAGGGCGGACCAAAAGTTCCGCCCTTGTTGTTTATGGGTAAAACCCACACTTTTGGCTGTATAATTGTCCGGCCGGGCCCGAATCGGAGCTATCGAAGCCGCCTCAGACCGCACCTTTCGTGGTCCGCAAAAGGTACGCCATGAACCAATACCACGACCTGCTCGAACGCATCCTCGCCGACGGCGCGCAGAAACACGACCGCACCGGTACCGGCACGCTGTCGATCTTCGGTCACCAGATGCGCTTCAATCTGGCGGCGGGCTTTCCGATGCTGACCACCAAGCGGCTGCCGCTGAAGGCGATCGTTCATGAGCTGCTCTGGTTCCTGAAGGGCGACACCAACGTCAGATATCTCCAGGACAACGGCGTCAGCATCTGGGACGAGTGGGCCGACGAGAACGGCGACCTCGGTCCGGTCTACGGCTCGCAATGGCGGTCGTGGCCCGCGCCTGACGGACGCGAGATCGATCAGATCGCCAACGTCGTCGAGATGATCAAGAAGAACCCGGACTCGCGGCGGCTGATCGTGAGCGCGTGGAATCCGGCCGAAGTCGACAAGATGGCGTTGCCGCCATGTCACTGCCTGTTCCAGTTCTATGTGGCGAACGGCAAATTGTCGTGCCAGCTCTACCAGCGCTCCGGCGACGTGTTCCTCGGCGTGCCCTTCAATATCGCTTCCTATGCGCTGCTCACCATGATGGTGGCGCAGGTGACGGGGCTGAAGCCCGGCGACTTCGTGCACTCGCTCGGCGACGCCCATCTCTATTCCAATCACCTCGAGCAGGCGCGGCTGCAGCTGACGCGGCCGACCCGGCCGCTGCCGACCATCAAGATCAACCCCGATGTGAGGGACATCTTCGGCTTCGGCTACGAGGACTTCAAACTCGAGGGCTACGACCCGCACCCGCACATCAAGGCCGAAGTCGCGGTGTGAGCGAGTGATGTCACTAGTGTCGCGGCTCTAACACTCGCATAGTCGCAGCCGCAAACTCTCTTGCGAATGTTAGAGCCAAAGGGACACTAGCAAATATGACTCTAGTGCGGCTTAGGATTTGACATTCGCCATGACACCTCGCGGAAACTCTGAGGCGAATGTCAAATCTGCCGCACTAGCCATACGCCGCGCGCGGCCTGACGAGGCGGGACTGGTGTTCGCGCTGGTGCGCGAGCTTGCTGAGTATGAGAAGCTGCTTCACGAGGTGCGTGCGACCGAGGCTGAGATAGCGGAAGCGCTGTTCGGCAAGAGCCCGCGGCTGTTCTGCGACATCGCGGAGTGGAACGGCGAAGTGGCCGGATTTGCGGCCTGGTTCGTCAACTTCTCGACCTTCGCCGGCCGCCACGGCATCTACCTCGAGGACCTGTTCGTGCGCCCGGCCTTGCGCGGCAACGGCATCGGCAAGGCGCTGCTGGTGCATCTTGCGAAAGAGTGCGTCGCCAACGGCTGGGGCCAATTGCAATGGGCGGTGCTCGACTGGAACGCGCCGTCGATCGCCTTCTACCAATCGCTCGGCGCCGTGATGATGGACGAGTGGACGCTGTGCCGCCTCACGGGGCCGTCGCTTGCTTCGCTGGCAAAGGGCGCGCCGTGATCGAGATCGTGCTCATCGCTGCGGTCGCCGACAATGGCGTGATCGGCGCCGACAATGCGATTCCGTGGCGACAGAAGAGCGACATGCAGCGCCTCAAGGCGATGACGATGAGCAAGCCGGTGGTGATGGGCCGCAAGACCTTCGCCTCGCTGAAACGCCCGTTGCCGGGGCGCACCAACATCGTCATCACCCGCGATCCGGATTTCCGCGGCGCCGGCGTCGTCGCAACCACGTCGTTCGAGACGGCGCGCGCGCTCGCGCAGGCGGACGCCTCGCGGCGCGGCGCCAGTGATATTGCCGTGCTCGGCGGCGCGGAAATCTATGCGAAATTTTTCGGCGTAGCCGACCGGCTGGAAATCACCGAAGTGCACGCCACCCCTGAGGGCAACACGCATTTTCCTGCTATCGACAGGACTATGTGGGAGGAGGTCGCGCGCGTCAGGCACGAGGCAGGTCCGGACGACGACGCGGCCTTTTCCTATGTGACATATCGCCGTCGAAAGCGGACGGATTAACCGCATTCATCAATGTTTAGATTGACAAAACCCGCCTCAAGCATAGCTGTCTCAGCCACTGTGCCTCCGTTGTAAGGGCCGGACACCTCCCTTATAAGGCTGCCAAGTCTGGAGCCCGGCCTGTGGGCCCGAGGTCCCGCCGTAGGAGAAGCGTTTCATGCCGTGGAAGAATCAGGGCGGGGGCCCGTGGGGTTCGGGTCCGAAAGGACCATGGGGCTCCGGTCCGCAACCGGTCGGCCCGAGGCCGCCCGATCTGGAGGATCTCCTGCGGCGCGGTCAGGACCGGCTGCAGCAGCTGCTGCCCGGCGGCTATTTCTCCGGGCTCGGCATTGCATTGATCGTGGTCGGCGCGATCGCGATCTGGGGCATGTCCGGCTTCTATCGCGTGCAGTCGGAAGAGCTCGGCATCGTGCTGCGCTTCGGCAAATATGTCCGCGACGCGCAGCCCGGCCTGAACTATCACCTGCCGTATCCGATCGAGAGCGTGCTGCTGCCGAAGGCGCTGCGCGTATCCACCATCTCCATCGGCATGACACTGATCGACGATCCCTCGCGGCGCGGCCGCACCATGCGCGACGTGCCCGAGGAAAGCCTGATGCTGACCGGCGACGAGAACATCGTCGACGTCGACTTCACCGTGTTGTGGCGCATCAAGCCGAAAGGCGCGGCCGATTTCCTGTTCAATATCCAGAATCCCGAAGGCACCGTGAAGGCGGTGGCCGAGAGCGCGATGCGCGAGGCCGTCGGCAAGGCCAACATCCAGCCGATCCTCACCGGCGCCCGCACCACCACCGAGCAGGGCGTGCAGCAGCTGATGCAGAAGACGCTCGACAGTTACGGCTCGGGCATCGAGATCACCCAGGTGCAGATGCAGAAGGTCGATCCGCCCGCGCAGGTCATCGACTCCTTCCGCGACGTACAGGCGGCGCGCGCCGACCTCGAGCGGCTGCAGAACGAGGCGCAGACCTATGCCAACCGCGTCGTTCCGGACGCCAAGGGACGCGCCGCGCAGATTTTGCAGGTTGCTGAAGGCTACAAGCAACAGGCGGTCGCGGAAGCCCGCGGCCAGAGCGCGCGCTTTCTGAAGGTCTTTGATGAGTATGCCAAGGCCAAGGACGTGACGCGGGAACGCATCTATCTCGAGACCATGGAGCGAATCTTCAGCGGCTCCGAAAAGCTGATCTACGACAACGGCTCGTCGGGGCAGGGCGTCGTGCCCTATCTGCCGCTCAACGAGCTGACGCCACGGCGTCCGCCGGCGGCGACGACCGGCCAGCCGGCGCAGCAGCAGAGCGGAGGCACGCGATGAGGTCTCCCGTCACAGGCATCGTCACGCTGATCATCCTGTTCGTGGCCGTGATCGTCGCCTACGGCTCGGTGTTCACCGTGCAGCAGACCGAACAGGTGCTGGTGGTGCGGCTCGGCGAGCCGCGTCCTCCCATCACCGAACCGGGCCTGCATTTCAAGGCGCCGTTCATCGACACCGTGATCTCGATCGACAAGCGTATCCTCGATCTCGAGAACCCGTCGCAGGAGGTGATCGCCTCCGATCAGAAGCGGCTCGTGGTCGACGCCTTCGCGCGCTATCGCATCAAGGACGCGCTGCGCTTTTACCAGAGCGTCGGCTCGATCCAGGCCGCCAATCTGCAGTTGACCACGCTCTTGAACGCCTCGCTGCGCCGCGTGCTCGGCGAAGTCACCTTCATCCAGGTGGTGCGCGACGAGCGCGAGGCGCTGATGGGACGCATCCGCGATCAGCTCGACCATGAAGCCGACGGCTATGGCATCCAGGTGGTCGATGTGCGTATCCGCCGCGCCGATCTGCCGGAGCAGAACAGCCAGGCGGTCTACCAGCGCATGCAGACCGAGCGTCAGCGCGAAGCTGCCGAGTTCCGCGCACAGGGCGGGCAGAAGGCGCAGGAAATCCGTTCCAACGCCGACCGCGAGGCTACGGTGATCGTGGCCGAGGCGAACTCGAAGGCCGAGCAGACCCGCGGCGAGGGCGACGCCGAGCGCAACCGGCTGTTTGCCGAGGCCTATGGCAAGGACCCGGACTTTTTCGCGTTCTACCGCTCGATGTCGGCCTATGAGCACGGCTTGAAGGGCAGCGATACCCGCTTCCTGCTCAAGCCAGACTCCGATTTCTTCCGTTACTTCGGCAATCCGTCGGGCGCGGCGGCGGCGAAGCCTTAAGACGACCAACGGCAGGGACAAAAGTCCCGCCGATAAAACGACAAAGGGGAGGTTCCAGTCCGATGAGGTCCATAGCGTTCGCCGACTTCCTCATCGGCCTGGGAATCCTGTTCGTGCTGGAAGGGCTGATGTTCGCGGCAAGTCCGGCCTGGATGCGCAAGGCGATGAAAAGCGCGCTGGCGACGCCGGATAACATCTTGCGCGCAGTCGGCATCGGATCTGCGGTCGCAGGCCTGATCCTGATCTGGGTGGTCCGCCGTCCGATTTGAGCCCGAACATCCCGGGTCCAACGGCATCGTGAGGGCTTACCGTCGGCTTTTTGCCGTATTACATAGCGATTCATGGCTCGGTTGCCGTGAGCCGGCCTGCTTGCGCCGCAGCCCCGTTCGGGCGCAATGTGGCAGGACATTCCGACACCGCTGGAGAAGAGCCGATATGACCGCTGTCACAACAGCCCTGAGCCAACGCCTGCGCCCGCTGCTGGCGGCGGCCTGCCTTGGCGCGGCATCGACGCTGATCGCAGCGCCTGCGCTCGCACGCGGGCCCGAGGGCATCGCCGACGTCGCCGAGAAAGTGATCGATGCAGTGGTCAACATCTCGACCTCACAGACGGTGGAGGCCAAGGGCGGCGGCGATGGCCGCGGCGCGGTGCCGCAACTGCCGCCGGGCTCGCCGTTCGAGGAGTTCTTCGAGGACTTCTTCAAGAACCGCAGGGGCGGCAAGGGCGGCGGCGGCGACCTGCAGCCGCACAAGACCAACTCGCTCGGATCCGGCTTCATCATCGACACCTCGGGCGTCGTCGTGACCAACAACCACGTCATCGCGGATGCGGACGAGATCAACGTCATCATGAATGACGGTACCAAGATCAAGGCGGAGATCGTCGGCATCGACAAGAAGACCGATCTCGCGGTGCTCAAATTCAAGCCGGCGAAGCCGCTGGTCGCGGTCAAGTTTGGCGATTCCGACAAGCTCCGGCTCGGCGACTGGGTGGTCGCGATCGGCAACCCCTTCAGCCTCGGCGGCACGGTGACGGCCGGCATCGTCTCGGCCAAGAACCGCGACATTTCGTCCGGCCCCTATGACAGCTACATCCAGACCGACGCCGCCATCAATCGCGGCAATTCCGGCGGCCCGCTGTTCAACCTCGACGGCGAGGTGATCGGCGTCAACACGCTGATCATCTCGCCCTCCGGCGGTTCGATCGGCATCGGCTTCGCGGTGCCGTCGAAGACGGTCGCGGGCGTGGTCGACCAGCTGCAGAAATTCGGCGAGCTGCGCCGCGGCTGGCTCGGCGTCAGCATCCAGAACGTCACCGACGAGATCGCCGAAAGCCTGAACATCAAGCCGGCGCGTGGCGCGCTGGTCGGCAAGGTCGATCCGAGCGGGCCGGCCAAGGCCGCGGGTATCGAGACCGGCGACGTGGTGGTCAGGTTCGACGGCAAGGACATCAAGGAGCCGAAGGATTTTTCCCGGATCGTTGCGGATACGGCGGTCGGCAAGGATGTCGACGTGGTCGTCATCCGCAAGGGTGCGGAGGAGACCCGCAAGGTCACGCTCGGCCGGCTCGATGACAACGACAAGACCCAACAGGCGGCGCTGAAAAAAGACGAGCCGGCCGAGAAGCCGGTGACGCAAAAGGCGCTTGGGCTCGATCTGGCTACGCTGAGCAAGGATCTGCGCACGCGCTACAAGATCAAGGACAGCGTCAAGGGCGTGCTGGTCACCGGTGTCGATGCTTCCTCGGATGCCGCCGAGAAGCGGCTGTCGGCGGGCGACGTCATCGTCGAGGTGGCGCAGGAGGCGGTCGCCAGCGCCGCCGACATCAAGAAGCGCGTCGATCAGCTCAAGAAGGACGGCAAGAAGTCGGTGCTGCTGCTGGTCTCCAACGCCGACGGCGAGCTGCGTTTCGTGGCGCTCGGCGTGCAATAGGCTCGGTCGCTGCGATCAAGGTTGTCATGGCCCGGCCATCCACGTTTTGGCCCCGCAATGAAGCCTGAGGACTACGGCTTGAGAACGCACCCTAGTTCGTTTGTCCGATCTTTTGCAGAGCGGCCCAAGCGTCGACGTGTGTCGTCAAATCAGGCGCGCTGCTGACGTCGAATGCGGCGCCGGCCGCATCCCGGATTGCGCCGGCGACGAGATCCTGCTGCAAGTCGTTTAGCGGCACGTCGGCGATGCTGTTGGGATCGAAATCGGCCTGCTTTATCGGCACCAGCACCGGGGCGTCCGTGCGCGGCCCCGGTAATGTCGCCACGCCCAACAGATCGTTGGCAGCCTTGTCGCGGTCTCCAAGCGAGGTGCTTGGGTCGAGAAACAGATTGATCACCGTTCGAATGATCGACGTGTGGTCGAACACGGTATTGCATACCGTCGACTTCGGGATCAGCGGCGAGCAGACGATCGCCGGCACCCGGGCGCCGTAGCGGTCGAAGGTAAAGCCGCTGTAGCCGGGTTGCCCTTCCGGGATCGTGACGGTGTCCGGGGGAATCGCTGATACGGGCGGCGGCAGATGGTCGTAGGTGCCGCCACCCTCGTCGAACAGCAATATGAACATCGTCGATTGCCACAGCTGATTGTTGTTGGCGGACAGCGCGTTGAAGATCGAGGCGATAAGTGCTTCTCCGCTCAGGACATTCGATATCCCGTCGAAGTGGGTCGGCGCTGCTTGCGGGTGCTCGTCATTCTCCGGGCCTGCACTGAAGCCGCCGAGAAAATTCGGCTCGATGAAGACATACGACGGAAACGACTCCGGCTCATCACGGCAGGCTGCGACGTCCTCGAAGAACTGCGCGATCGGATACATGTGCGGAGCGGGCCCATCCGATCGATAGTCCTTCAATTGCATCTGATAACGTCCGACTTGGCACAATAGCGACAGTCCGCCATAGTAGATTTGCCAGGACGCTGGATCGTTGTCTTGCAGCAGGTTGAATATTGTCTTGGTGTTGTTGACGAAGCAGCCGTCCCAGAAATGGTCGCCGAGGCGATTGTTTACGTAGCCGGACGCCGTGCCGGCGTGCAGAAACGAGCGGTTGGTGTAGGTCTGCGACGGCACCGAGGCGAACCAGTGGTCGCACACCGCATAATAGTTGGCGAGCATCGAGATGACGGGCACGTCGGCCGGTCGGAAGCACGCCATGATATTGGGCGCCTGGGTCGTGCTCACACCCTTCGCGGTCGCGTAGTCCGCGACATAGCCCTGCATGGTCGCGGTCTTTCCGGCCATGTCCGGCACCGGATCTCCGGGCGCGTAGTCGGCCGGATTGAACATCTGCACATACATGTTGGCGTAGAGCTCGTTCGGATCGGGGTCGGGCTGTGTCGTATCGGCGCCGTGCACCGGCGGATACGACGTGCCGTTCCATGGACAGGACGGCGCATTATCGTCGAGACCGTCAAAGCTCTGGCCTGGCGGCACTTGATTGTAAGGCGGCTTGTTCTGGCCGTCATAGAGCCAGCCGAGCAGATTATCGAATGAGCGGTTTTCGAGCATGAGCACGACGACATGCTTTATTTCCGATGTCGTTCCAATGCCCATGGCTACTCGTGCTCGCGCTGATTCCAGTCGGCGAACTTTAATAACTCAAGCAAGAGATGCAAATGAGAAAAATTCGCTCAATATTGGAGCGGCAAAGATCTGGTGCAAACGAAGCGCTTTGTTTCCGCGCTGCTCCGTCAGTCGACAAACTCGTCCCTGCGATACCCCTGCGCATAGAGCAGCGCAGTGAGATCGCCGTGGTCGATCCGTGCGGCGGCGGCAGCGGCGACCGCGGGCTTGGCGTGATAGGCGACGCCCAAGCCCGCATTCTGGATCATGCCAAGGTCGTTGGCGCCGTCGCCGGCCACCATGGTGTCGATGTCGTCGAGATCGAAGCTTTCGGTGAGCTCGATCAGCGTCGCGAGCTTCGTCGCGCGACCGAGGATCGGCTCCTTGACCTCGCCGGTGAATTTGCCGTCACGCACCACGAGCTCGTTGGCGCGGTTCTCCTGGAAGCCGATGCGCGCCGCCACCACATTGGTGAACAGCGTGAAGCCGCCCGAGATCAGGCAGGTGTAGGCGCCATGCGCGCGCATGGTCATGACCAGTTCGCGCCCGCCCGGCGTCCCCGTGATCCGCGTCTTCAGCACTTCGTCGACCACGCTGACGGACAGGCCCTTGAGCAGCGCGACCCGTTCACGTAGCGCGGGCTCGAACTCGATCTCGCCGCGCATGGCGCGCTCGGTGATTTTGGCGACGTGCGCCTTGAGCCCGACGAAATCGGCAAGCTCGTCGATACATTCCTGGCCGATCATGGTGGAATCCATGTCGGCCAGAAAAAGCTTCTTGCGCCGGGTCGCGATCGGCTGCACGACAATGTCGATCGGCAGGTCGCCGCGGGCCGCGCGCAGCCGGTCGGCGATGGCGCGGATGTCGTCTTTGCTTTTGGTCGGCGCATCGAAGGGGATGTCGGCCGCGACCTCGTCCCACAGCCAATGGGCAGGCGCAGCCGAAGGCAGCACCGCGCGCGCGCCGTCGAGGATGGTAGAATCGAGCGCGGGGTTATTGGGATTGCAGATCAGCGTGGCGACGAGAGACATCGGGTGATTTCGAAGGGAATGAGCAAGGCCGTGCTTATCGCAGGGCCGACCGCCAGCGGCAAGTCGGCGCTCGCGCTCGACCTTGCCCAAAAGCGCGGCGGCATGGTGATCAACACCGATTCCATGCAGGTCTATCGCGACCTGCGCGTGTTGACGGCGCGCCCGACGGTGGAGGAAGAGGCGCTCGCGCCACACCGGCTCTACGGTCATGTCGACGCCGCCGTGAATTTCTCCGCCGGCAGTTTCGTCGCTGACGCGGCGAAGGCGCTGGCGGAAGCGCGGGCGCAGGGCCGCGCGCCGATCTTCGTCGGCGGCAGCGGGCTCTATTTCAAGGCACTCACGCGGGGGCTGTCAGCTGTGCCGCCAATTCCGCCTGATGTGAGAGAAAGCGTGCGTACGCGGCTCGATCGCGACGGGGTGGAGGCGCTGCATGCCGAACTGGCGCGTTGCGATCCCGTCTCCGCCGACCGGCTGAAGCCACGCGATCGCACCCGGATCGCGCGTGCGCTCGAAGTCGTAGAGGCGACCGGGCGCTCGCTCACCGACTGGCATCGCGAGGGGCTGCCGCCGATCCTGCCTGCGGGAGAGTTCGTCGCGCTGTTCCTGGCGCCCGAGCGCGATCAGCTTTATGCGCGCATCGATGCGCGGTTCGATGCGATGCTGAAAGCCGGCGCGCTGGACGAGGTCGCAGCACTGGCGGCGCGCAATCTCGATCCGCTGCTGCCGGCCATGAAGGCGCATGGCGTGCCCGCGCTGATCCGGCACCTCAAAGGTGAGATCGTGCTGGATGAGGCCGCCGAGGTCGGCCGCGCCGACACCCGCCATTACGCCAAGCGGCAGTTCACCTGGTTCAGGCACCAGTTGCCGGAGTTCGAATGGGTGAAACCGGAGGCGGCGAAAGAATGGTTGGAAGGGCGGGTCCTATCTTGATGACCAATGGTGCCGCTTGAAGTAGTGTCGAAGGCCATCGCGAAGTGAATAGCTATGACCAAGAGACCCCCAAAGCGCGGCTTGCCGCCCATGCATCCCGGCGAACTCCTCAGGGACGAGGTCTTGCCCGCCTTGGGCCGATCAAAGACCGAGATTGCGAAGCTGCTCGGTGTGTCGCGTCAAACGCTCTACGACATCCTGGATGAGAAGCAGCCGGTGACTCCAGGCATGGCATTGCGGCTCGGGAAGCTGTGCGGAAATGGCCCGGACCTCTGGCTCAATTTGCAGAAGCGTTACGACCTCCGCCGCGCTGAGCAAGAACTGGGCGAGAAGATCAGGGCCATTCCCACGCTGGAGGTGGCCTAGGTGATCGGCCGAGATGACGCTCTTTTGTGCCGGTGCAGCATTTTCGCACTCGCCGACCGGCTGGAACCCCGCTAAGGTCTGCAAAGACAGGCCGAATGGCCCCACGCCTTGACATTTGGGCGCTGGGAGCTATGTTCGCGCAATCTTTGGGAAGTCCGAGCGATCAGATGCGTAATATTATTACCAAACTGCTTATCGCCGTCGTACCCAGGCGCATCGCCGGGGGTGGCTGAACGCCATCCGAATGCAGGCGGTGCGCATGGGGCCTCTTAGGGGCCCTTTTTTATTTCCCGAAGCAAAAGAACAAGGCGGCCCAGGCCGTAGCGATCCAGGAAGCAGACCATGAGCAGCAACAGCCACGATCCAAACCAGATGACCGGCGCCGCGATGATCGTCCGCGCGCTCATCGATCACGGCGTGAAGCATCTGTTCGGCTATCCCGGCGGCGCCGTGCTTCCGATCTATGACGAGATCTTTCAGCAGAGCGACGTGCAGCACATCCTGGTGCGGCACGAGCAGGGTGCCGGCCACGCGGCCGAAGGCTATGCGCGTTCGACCGGCAAGCCCGGCGTGGTGCTGGTGACCTCAGGCCCCGGCGCCACCAACATGGTGACGCCGCTGACCGACGCGCTGATGGATTCGATTCCGCTGGTCTGCATCACCGGGCAAGTTCCTACTCATCTGATCGGCAACGACGCGTTCCAGGAATGCGACACGGTCGGCATCACGCGGCCCTGCACCAAGCACAACTGGCTGGTGCGCGACGTCAACGATCTCGCCAAGGTGCTGCACGAGGCCTTCTATGTCGCGACCACCGGCCGGCCGGGTCCGGTCGTGGTCGATGTGCCCAAGGACGTGCAGTTTGCCACCGGCACCTACCATCCGCCGCGCAAGTCGGACGTCCACATCTCCTACGCGCCGCGGGTGAAGGGCGACGCTGCGCAAATCCGTAAAGCGGTCGCACTGCTCGCCAACGCCAAGCGGCCGGTGATCTATTCCGGCGGCGGCGTGATCAATTCCGGCCGCGAAGCCTCGAAGCTGCTGCGCGAGCTGGTCGAGGTCACCGGCTTTCCGATCACCTCGACGCTGATGGGGCTCGGCGCCTATCCAGCTTCCGGCAAGAACTGGCTCGGCATGCTCGGCATGCACGGCACCTACGAGGCCAACATGGCGATGCATGATTGCGACGTCATGCTGTGCGTCGGCGCGCGCTTCGACGACCGCATCACCGGCCGCACCGATGCGTTCTCGCCAGGCTCGAAGAAGATCCATATCGATATCGATCCGTCCTCGATCAACAAGAACATCCGCGTCGACGTGCCGATCATCGGCGATTGCGGCAACGTGCTCGGCGATTTGCTGACGGTGTTCAAGGCGGAAGCGAAGAAGCCCGACATCAAGGCCTGGTGGGCCGAAATCGCGAAATGGCGCGCGCGCAACTCGCTGTCCTACAGGAAGAACAACGAGATCATCCTGCCGCAATATGCGATCCAAAAATTGTTCGAGGCGACGCGCGGCAAGGACACCTACATCACGACCGAGGTCGGCCAGCACCAGATGTGGGCCGCGCAGTTCTTTGGCTTCGAGGAGCCGCACCGCTGGATGACATCCGGCGGGCTCGGCACCATGGGCTACGGCTTGCCGGCCGCGCTGGGCGTGCAGGTCGCCCATCCCGACAGTCTCGTCATCGACATCGCCGGCGACGCCTCGGTGCAGATGACGATGCAGGAGATGTCGACGGCCGTGCAGCACGAGCTGCCGATCAAGATCTTCATCCTCAACAACCAGTACATGGGCATGGTGCGGCAGTGGCAGCAGCTGCTGCATGGCAACCGGCTGTCGCATTCCTACACCGAAGCGATGCCTGACTTCGTCAAGCTCGCGGAGGCCTATGGTTGTGTCGGCATTCGGGCGATCAAGCCCGCCGATCTCGACGGCGCGCTCAAGGAGATGATCAAGGTCAAGCGGCCGGTGCTGTTCGACTGCCGGGTCGCGGCGCTGGAGAACTGCTTCCCGATGATCCCGTCAGGCAAGGCGCATAACGAGATGCTGCTGCCGGAGCAGGCCACCGATGAGGCGACGGCATCCGCCTTCGCCGGCGGCAAGGCGCTGGTGTGACCATGTTCGATCTCAGCGAACTCGAACGCGCGCATCAAATCGTCGGCCAGGCGGTGCCGCCGACCCCGGCGCATGTCTGGCCGCTGCTGGCCGAGCGGCTCGGCACGCATGTCGTGGTCAAGCACGAGAACCACACGCCGGCCGGAGCCTTCAAGGTGCGCGGCGGTCTCGTGTATCTCGACCGCTTGAAGCGCGAGCGGCCCAACGTGCCCGGCATCATTTCGGCGACCACCGGCAATCACGGCCAGAGCCTTGCATTCGCGGCACGCCGTCACGGCGTGCCGGCCGTGATCTGTGTGCCCCGGGGCAATTCGGTCGAAAAAAACGCCGCGATGCGCGCCTTCGGCGCCGAGCTGGTCGAGCATGGCGAGGATTTCCAGACCGCGCGCGAGGAAGCCGTGCGCCGCGCGCAATTCGCGGGGCTCCACATGGTGCCGTCGTTCCATCCCGATCTGGTCCTGGGGGTGGCGACCTATGCGCTCGAGCTGTTCCGGACCGCTCCCGATCTTGACGTGCTCTACGTCCCGATCGGTCAGGGCTCCGGTGTCTCCGCCTGCATCATGGCGCGCGACCTCCTCGGCCTGAAGACCGAGATCGTCGGCGTGCAGTCGACCGAAGCGCCATCCTATGCGCTGTCCTTTGCGGCGGGCCGGGTCGTGACCACGGAAACCAGCAACACCCGTGCCGACGGCGTGGCGACGCGCTTTCCGGATGCGGACGCGGTCGCGATCATCGTCAAGGGCGCCTCGCGCGTCGTCCAGGTCACCGACGACGAGGTCGGCGCCGCGATCCGGGCGTACTGGACCGATACGCACAACCTTGCTGAGGGCGCGGGCGCCGCGCCGCTGGCAGCCGCGCTGCAGGACAAGAAGAAGCTCGCGGGAAAACGCGTCGGCTTGATCCTGACCGGCGGCAATATCGATTTCGATCTGTTCCAGAAATGGGTCGCGACGGCGCCCGTAGCAACGGCGAGGGCCGTGGCATGAGCGCTTCCCGCGATCTCTTTCTTCACCTCTCACCGCGTGCTCGTCTCTCACCGACCCTGTGGAGACTCCCCCTCACCCCAACCCTCTCCCCGCAGGCGGGGAGAGGGGGCGCACCATCTTCGGAACGACCAACATGAACCAGCCCGCATCGGCCTATTTCCTCGAGGAGCGCCACGACCCGAACGAGACGCACACGCTCTCCGTGCTCGTGCAGAACGAACCTGGCGTGCTCGCGCGCGTGATCGGGCTGTTCTCCGGCCGCGGCTACAACATCGACAGCCTCACGGTCTCGGAAACCGAGAGTCAGAAACATCTCTCGCGCATCACCATCGTCACCACGGGCACCCCGATGGTGATCGAGCAGATCAAGCATCAGCTTGACCGCATGGTGCCGGTCTATCGCGTGGTCGACATGACGCTCGAGGGACGCTCCATCGAGCGCGAGCTTGCGATGGTGAAGGTGCGCGGCACCGGCGACAACCGGGTCGAGGCGCTGCGGCTGGCGGACGCGTTCCGCGCGCGGGTGATCGACGCGACCACGGAAAGTTTCGTGTTCGAGATCACAGGCAATACCGCAAAGATCAATCAGTTCATCGACCTGATGCGCCCGCTCGGCCTGGTCGAGGTTTCCCGTACCGGCGTCGCCGCGATCGGCCGCGGACCTGAAGGAATGTAAGCCATGCTGTCGCGCGACTGGTACTACAACCAACGGGGCGGGATCGGACTCGATACCGCGGTCGCCGCGATCTATGACCGGCATGACGACAGCGATGTTCGCGCCCGCGCCGCGCTGAAGATGCTCGGTGTGGAGAAGGGCTGGCGCGTGGCCGACATCGGCTGCGGCAATGGCGTGCTCGCCACCGAGGCGGCGCTGATGGGCGCCGAGGTCGACGCGGTCGATATTTCACCGGCGATGCTGGCGCTGGCGGAGGTCTATGCCCGGGACCGCCGGGCGCACATCCGGACCCAGCCGGCCGGCCTGCTGAGCTTCGCCTACCAGCCCAATTCGTACGATCTGATCGTCAGCGAATTCACGCTGCACCATCTGCCGGATTTCTGGAAGGCGGTGGCGATGTCGCGCATCTTCGGCGCGCTCAAGCCAGGCGCGAATTTCTATCTGCGCGACATCGTGTTCGTCAGCATGCCCGACGGCAGCGAGCGCGACGTCGAGCAATGGGCCGACTTCCACATCAAGAACCACGATTTCGCCCGCGACAGCGTCGTCACCCATATGCGCGACGAATATTCCACCTTCGGCTGGGTGATGGAGCGGATGCTGACCGAGGTCGGCTTCGAGCTGGTCTCGGTCGATTATCACGCGCCGATGCACGGCACCTTTCTGCTGCAGAAACCGAAGCCCGGCGGGCAAGGCTAGCGAATAAAAACAATGAAACCCGCCGACGTCTGCATCGCCGTCCTGGTGGCGGTCATCTGGGGGCTTGCCTTTGTCGCGAGCCGGCTTGCGCTCGACGAGTTCTCGCCGGAGCTGATGACGACGCTGCGTTTCTCGATCGCAGCCGTGCCGTGCCTGTTCGTGCGCAAGCCCAACGTCTCCTGGCCGTTGTTGATCGCGATCAGCTTTTCCCTGTTCCTCGGTCAATTCCTCGCGCAGGCCTTCGCCATCGCCCATGGTGTGCCGGTCGGTCTGTCCAGCGTGATCGTGCAGAGCCAGGCGCTGTTCACCATCGGCTTTGCCGCGCTGATCTTCCGCGAGGTGCCGACGCCAATGCAGGGCGCAGGGATTGCCATTGCCACGGTCGGCCTTCTCATGATCTGCGGCACGGTCGGCTACGATTTCAGCGTGGGCGCGTTTGCGCTGATCATGATCTGCCCGGTCAGCTTTGCGATCGGCAATCTGCTGCTGCGGCGGGCGCATGGCGTGCCGATGTTCGACCTGTTCGCATGGCTGTGTCTTACCGCCGCGGCGCCGCTCGCCGTGATTGCGCTCATCAGCAACGGGCCGGCGCCGACCTGGCATGAACTCACCCACGCTTCGCTCACCGGCATCGTCTGCGTGCTTTGTCTGGGCGGCATCTCGACAAGCATCGCTTATTGGCTGTGGGGAAGATTGCTGCGCGATTATCCGGCGGCGCAGGTGGTGCCGTTCGCGCTGCTGGTGCCGTTCGTCGGCGCCGGCGCCTCCAGCATCGTGTTCGGCGAAAAGTTCGGCCCGCTCCGGCTCGCTGGTATGATGACCGTGATCGGCGGCATTGCGATCATGCTGCTGGCCAGGCGCGCTCGGGCGCTGCCGGAAGCTGCGGGAGCATGATGCATGTCGCAGCAGCTCCTGCTTGCCTTTGTCGTGTTCGCCGCGGTGATGTATTTCACGCCGGGGCCAAACAACGTGATGCTGCTCTCATCGGGTCTCACTTACGGTTTTCGCCGCACGCTGCCGCATATCACGGGAATCGTCATTGGCATGGCCTTCATGATTGCGGCCGTCGGTGTCGGACTTGGAACGGCCTTCATCGCCTATCCGCTGCTCCAGACGATTCTGAAATATGCCGGCGCCGCCTACCTGATCTATCTCGCCGCCGCGATCGCGATGTCGGGCGCCGCCAAATCGGAGGGTGCCATCGGCCGTCGCCCCATGACGTTCTGGGGAGCGGCCGTGTTCCAGTGGATCAATATCAAGGGATGGGTGATGGTGATCGGCAGCATTACCGCCTACGCTGCCATTGCCGCCTTTCCGTGGAATATCGTCATTCAGACCCTCATCGTCCTCGTGGTCGGAGTGCCGGCAACGGTGGCCTGGGCACTGTTCGGCAGTGCGCTGCGCCCGGTGCTGAGTTCGCCGACGGCCATCCGCGCCTTCAACATCGTCATGGCAATCCTGCTGCTCGCCTCCCTCATTCCGGTCTTCTTGGAAGCATGAGGCCGGGGCACCCCATGCGAGAAGAGGGTTTCCACGCGATGCGAAAATGTTCTAGACAGCGCCGGAAAATCTCGCGGGCGACCGGCGGTCCGATCCACCTAACAGCCTGACCAACCGGCCGATTTGGCCACGATAAGGAAACGACCCATGCGTGTTTATTACGATCGCGACGCCGACCTGAACCTGATCAAGGGCAAGAAGGTCGCCATCGTCGGCTATGGCAGCCAGGGCCACGCCCATGCGCTGAACCTGAAGGATTCCGGCGTCAAGGAAGTCTCCATTGCGCTCCGCAAGGGCTCGGCCTCGGCCAAGAAGGCGGAGGCCGCGGGCTTCAAGGTGCTCGAGGTGGCGGATGCCGCCAAATGGGCCGACCTCGTGATGATGCTGACCCCGGACGAGCTGCAGGGCGACATCTATCGTGAGCACCTGCACGACAACATGAAGAAGGGTGCAGCGCTGGTGTTCGCCCACGGTCTCAACGTCCACTTCAACCTGCTCGATCCGCGCCCTGATCTTGACGTGCTGATGATCGCGCCGAAGGGCCCCGGCCACACCGTCCGCTCCGAATATCAGCGCGGCGGCGGCGTGCCCTGCCTGATCGCGATCGCCAAGGACTCCTCCGGCAACGCCCATGATCTCGGGCTGAGCTATGCTTCGGCGATCGGCGGCGGCCGCGCCGGCATCATCGAGACGTCGTTCAAGGAGGAATGCGAGACCGACCTGTTCGGCGAGCAGGTGGTGCTGTGCGGCGGCCTGGTCGAGCTGATCAAGGGCGGCTACGAGACCCTGGTCGAAGCCGGCTACGCGCCGGAGATGGCCTATTTCGAGTGCCTGCACGAGGTGAAGCTGATCGTCGACCTGATCTATGAAGGCGGCATCGCCAACATGAACTACTCGATCTCCAACACCGCCGAATATGGCGAATACGTCACCGGCCCGCGCATCGTCACCGAGGAGACCAAGAAGGAGATGCGCAAGGTGCTCGCCGACATCCAGTCCGGCAAGTTCGCGCGTGACTGGATGCTGGAGAACAAGGTGAACCAGACCTCGTTCAAGGCGACCCGCGCCAAGCTCGCGCAGCACCCGATCGAGCAGGTCGGCGAGAAGCTCCGCGACATGATGCCGTGGATCAAGAAGGGGGCTTTGGTGGATAAGACCAAGAACTAGGGCTTGATCCACGGTTTTGGTTGCGAGATCGCGCAGGCGCGATCTCGATGATCAAGAAGGGCGCGCTGGTCGACAAGACAAAGAACTAGGCGACACCGAAAATTAAAGCCTGCTCGCTACAACCGAGGGCGAGATCGCGACACGCGGTCTCGCCTTTTGCGTCTCGCGAAGCATTGCGTCTTCATTCAAGTTCTTCGCTCTGCGTGCTCGCAAAGAAATGAGACTTAAACCACATTCTTGATCTGAAACGCTTCGCGCGGAATCTCGCACGTCGAAATCCCAATCACATCAAGCCGGAAGACTCAGGTGTTCATCCGGATTCTGTCTCAGGCGATCAGGTAAATCGGGCTTGACCAGGCCTGATGACCATCGGCCTGGGTGACGCGAAGGTAGACTGGCAGATCGGCCCCACCGGCAAAGCTCACGGTATGATCGAGCGACACCTGCCGGCTCCAGTCTGCTTCGGGGAGGCGGTAGACGCTGAGCTGCCGCCCGAGCCCTCCGCCGTCGAAGCTGCGCGTCTCGTCCGCGAGCGCCGCAAGCTCGACCTTGCCCGACACGATATTGGTCTCGATATCGAGCGCGCCCTGATCGGCTCGCTCGAGCCAGAGATCGATGCCGGCCAGATTGCCCGTGGTGACCGAAGTCCAGGACAGCGCCGTTCCCGGTGCGGTCTCCTGCACGACCCGCTCCGGATTGAGGAAATTGACGGCCGCGAACCGCTCGATGCGATTTCCGCTCACGATCAGCTTGCCCTGCCACAGCGTTTCGCGGCCGCGGCCGCGATACTCCGCGCCCTGCCACAGCACGCGCACGCGCCGTCCGAGATCGGCCGCGCGATAGGGGCGCACCGTCTCGGCGACCTTCGTCCCATGCATCACGTCGACCCGCTCGACCGGCGCGGTCCCGATCACTTCCACCGACAGGCGCATCGGCGCGCGGCCGGGACGGACGATGTCGCCCATCGTCGCGCGCTGCACCGCGGATTCGCTCGCCGGCCCGAGCAGCGGGTCGTCGGAGAAGCCGGTGACCGGCTGATCGAACGTGGCGTGCAGGTCCACAAAGATCCGCGCGCCGGTCGTGCCGTAATGCCGCCGCTGCCGCAGCGCCTCGAACAAGGCGTCGCGCGTCAATTCCGGCATGAAATAGCAGGTGAGGCCGCCGATCGCGCCAAAACTCGACGCGCCCGGACGGGTGTTGCCCGGCCGTCCGTTGTGATCGTCGCTATGACAGACCACGCCGACCCGAAATCCCTTCTCGAAAGCATCGTGCAACAGCCATTCGAACGTGCCCCAGGTCGAGTGCACCTCGACCGCGCGCTCCAGCCGCCCGTCATGGGCATAGTTCAGGTCGGCGTAGCGCCCGCCGACATGGGCGATGACGATGGCATCCTCGCCTTCCAGCGCCCGAAATAATTCGTCGGCGGTGTAGATCGCCTCCGTCGAGGTCTGCCCCTGCACCAGGATGTGCGAGGAGCGCCGGATCGGGCGACCTTCCCGGCGGTAGAAGATGTTGCGGTCGCCGCCCATGCCGGTATTGCCCGACCATTCGTAGCCGGGCAGGCAGACGAACCGGCCGGGCTCATCGAACGCGGCAGTGAGCCGGTTGAGCTCGCTCCAGAAGGCATCCGTGATCTGGAAGTCGTTGCCCTGGTGGCCGACCATGTCGATGAAAGCGGCATCGCGCGCGTAGCGGAAATAGGCCTCCGCCGTTCCCATCCCGATGGTCTCGCCGCTCTGTCCGTGCAGATCGCCCCAGTAGCGCCGCAAGCTTGCCTGGTTGACCACGCGAAGCGGATTGGCGCGGGCGAGTTCTTCGCCGTTTGTCGTCAACCGCAGCTCGACGTCGCCTTCGGCGTCGGCGACCAGATTCTCGATGACACGCGGGCCGTCACCATTCCTGATGTCGAGCTTCGCCGGCAGGCCGCGCAGCGGCCGCGAGGCGAGCAGCTCGAAACTCCCGTTGGCGTCGGCGGTGGGATTGCCCCATTTGTCCTCTGCGACGACAGCGAGGCGAAATGGCTCGCCGACGATGGCGAGCGACGGCAGGATCGCCTTCCAGCTTGCGGCCGGTCCCGGAACCAGATCGAAGGCGGGCTGCACCGGCAGCTCGCAGAATTCGTAGGTCGCGAACGCATCGACCGAGGTCTTCAGCTCGACCCCGGCTTCGACATTGGTCTGCAGCCGGTAACCCGGCGAACCCTGCCTGCGATCGCCCAGACGTATCGTCAACGTATCGCCTTCGCGCAGATAGCCGCGGCCGACGCGGATCAGCAGCGTGTTGGCATAGGGCCGCACATTGAGCCGGTCGAACCACACTTCAAGTTTGGCGCCGTTGCTGGCCTCCACCGTAGTGAAGTTCGCCGCCTGCGGCTTGTCGAATTGCGGCTTGCTCATGTCGGAGGTGGTCCGCCACGAGATCTTGACCATGCCGGTGTCGTCAATGCCGAAAGTGCCTGCGGTGTAAACCAGCACAAGCTCGACATGCGCGCCCGCGACGAACGGGCCGGCAGGCGCGAGCGCGATCGTTCCCATCCGCTCCGGAAGATAGGTTGAAAATGGCATGAGCTACTCTGCCTTGATGTTGAGATCCTTCACCAGCCGCCCGAGCTTGGCATAGTCCTCGCGAACGAGTTGCGCGAACTGCTCGGCCGTGCCGCCGATCGGCTCCTGCGCGGAGTCCTGGAGGTTCTTGCGAACGTCGGCATCGGCAAGCGCCTTGCCGATCTCGCCATTGAGACGCTCGACGATGGCCGCCGGCATGCCTGCCGGCGTGAACACCCCCAGCCATTGGGTCAGCACCAGATCCTTGATGCCGGCCTCCTCATAGGTCGGCACCTCGGGCAGGCTTGGCGCACGCGCCTTCGTTGTTTGTGCGAGGAGACGCAAAGTGCCGGCCTTGTAATGCGGCATCAGCGGTGTCGATCCGAGCGAGCCGATCTTCACGTGGCCGCCGAGGAGATCGTTGATCGCCTGCCCGCCGCCGCGATAGGGCACGTGCTCGAGCTTGATGCCGGCGATCTCCGCGAACCATTGCACGGCGATGTGTTGCCCCGAACCCGCTCCACTGCCGGTGGCGTAGGGCAGACCCGGCTGCTTCTTCGCCAGCGCAATCAGTTCCGCGAGCGAGGAGACTCCGAGCGAGGGATGCACGGCCAGCACGATCGGCTGGCGTGAGATCTGGATGACCGGCACCAGGTCTTTCGAAGGATCGATGTTGCTGTGATAGACATGCGGATTGCTTGCCACGGAGTTGGTGGAAACCAGGATCGTGTAACCGTCCGGCTTGCTCTTGGCGGCGTCCTCGATGCCGACGGTGCCGTTGGCGCCGGATTTGTTCTCGACATAGACCTGCTGGTGGAACACCCGCGACAGCTGCTCGGCGATGAGCCGCGCCGCGACATCGGTCGAGCCGCCGGCCGGGAAGGGCACCACGATCCGGACCGGCCGTGTGGGCCAGGATGGCGATTGCGCGAAAGCGGATCTCGCCAGCAATGGCAGCGCGACCGCAAAACTCCGCCGGGTGATCATGGTCCGCTCCTTGTGAAATCGAGGCCGCGCATGGGGAGTGTAGCGGACCATTCCCTCCGTGTCCTACGCACGCCGCGCCACGGCAAATACCTCGACCGGCGCGGCGCGGCCGCGCAGCTCGGTCGGACCGAGCGGCTCGACAAGGAAATCAGTTGCGTCCGGCAACAGGCTCACGAGCTCACCGGACACCAGCAGGCGCCGCCCCGCGTCCTTGCAATGGGCCTGCAGTCGTGCCGCGACGTTCACCGTGTCGCCGAAATAGGCGATCTGCCGGCGGGAATCCCCGCATTCGCTGATCACGACCGGTCCGGCGTGGATGCCGGCGCGGAACTTCGGCACCAGGCCGAACTCCTGCCTGTAGCGGTCGGCCAGCGCAACGATGCGGTCCTCGATCGCAAAGAAGCAGTCGACATAGGCCGGTTCGGGCGTCGCGCCGACCGGCCAGCTCACGATCACCTCGTCGCCGACATAGGCGTGGACCTCGCCGCCATGGCGGATGATCGCCTCATCGATGTCGTAGAAGAACCGGGTAAGCAGATCCTGCACCCGCAATTCGCCCATCTGCTCGGCCAGCGTGGTCGAGCCGGCGAGGTCGAGGAACAGCAGCACGCGCTCTTCGCGGGTCGGCCTGCGATAGCGCCCGAGGATGACGTTGATGAGGACGCGGCCGCCGACCAGCAGGACCAGCTCATAGATCGCGCCGATCAGGATCGAAAGCGCGAAGGCGATGGCGACGATGAAGGGGAGATCGCTGACCAGCCAATGGTCCTCGACGCCGTGGGTGTAAATGATGGCCTCGCCCACGACCGTGACGGTCGCGACCGCGAGCGCCATCGCTACCGAGCGGACGATCAACTCGACGACCAGCGGCCATCGTCTCACCCAGGCGCTGCCGCGGGAGGTGAAATAAAGCTGGACCGCCCAGCCGGCCAGCGTGATGCCCATGCCGTGCAGGCTGCTGCGCAAATAGTTGGCCAATTCGGCTTCGTCAGGGGGATCGAACAAATAGCGATAGAGCCCGCCAAGGACGAGTCCCACCACGGCCATCACGATCGTTGGCTTCAGGTGTCGCCGCATGGTTCCTCCCGGCCCTTGCAATATCCGCAGCGCGGCGGACTGACCAGACGGTTACGCGACAAATCGTCCGCGTATCCCCGCCGGTCGCTCCTTCCAGCGATCACGGTGGGCTGCTATCGTCGCGGCAATTTCAAGAAAAACGCCAGAGGAAACTGCCGAGACCGATCTCACGATTTAGCCCGAGGGGAGAAGCCCATGCAGCGCCGCGCCACGCCGTTCGTCCAGAGCCGTTTCACCGGTATCGCCGCCAAGCTCGCGCTTTCGGCAACCGTGCTGACGCTCTCGGCCGCGCCCGCGCTGGCGCAAAAGAAATACGACACCGGCGTCACCGACACCGAGATCAAGATCGGCAACATCATGCCCTATTCGGGGCCGGCGTCCGCCTACGGCATCATCGGCAAGACCATGAGCGCCTATTTCCGCATGATCAACGACAATGGCGGAGTCAACGGCCGCAAGATCAACTTCATCACCTATGACGACGCCTACTCGCCGCCGAAGACGGTGGAGCAGGCGCGCAAGCTGGTCGAAAGCGACGAGGTGTTTCTGATCTTCGCGTCGCTCGGCACCGCGCCGAACGCGGCGATCCAGAAATACATGAACAACATGAAGGTGCCGCAGCTCTTCGTCGCGACCGGCGCCTCGCGCTGGGGCGATCCCGAGCATTTCCCCTGGACCATCGGCTGGCAGCCGAACTACCGCGCCGAGGGCCGGGTCTATGCCACTTATATCCTGCAGCAATATCCCAACGCCAAATTGGGGGTGCTCTACCAGAACGACGATTTCGGCAAGGACTATGTGCTGGGCTTGAAGGACGTGTTGCGCGACAAATACGACAAGATGATCGTGAGCGAGATGTCCTACGAGATCGCGATGCCGACGGTGGATTTGCTGGTCGTGGCCATCAAGACCGCCAACCCCGACATCTTCATCAATGTCGCCACGCCAAAGTTCGCGGCACAGGCGATCAAGAAGGTCGCCGAGCTCGGCTGGCATCCGATCCACATCATGACCAACGTCTCGGCCTCGGTCGGCGCGGTGCTGAGGCCCGCAGGCCTGGAGAACTCGAAGGGCATCCTCAGCGCCGGCTACCAGATGGACGTCACCGATCCGCAGTGGGATTCCACACCCGGCATGAAGCGCTTCCGCGCCTTCATGGCGAAGTATTATCCGGAGGCCGACAGGGCGGAGAGCGGGCCGTTGACCGCCTGGAACACCTCGACGGCGCTGGTCGAAGTGCTCAAGCGCTGCGGCGACAATCTCACGCGCGAGAACGTGATGAAGGTGGTCGCCAACATGGATTTCGAGATCGACACCTACATTCCGGGCATCCGCATCAAGACCACGCCGACCGATTTCTATCCGATCGAGCAGGTGCAGATGATGACGTTCACCGGCGAGAAGTGGGAGCTGTTCGGCCCGATCATCGACGGCCACGCGGAGTAGGATGCGACTGCGCTTTACTTCAGGGCCTCCCGAAGCCTCGCTGCGACCCGGTGATATTCCTCAGGATCGGCCTGCTTCAGCGATGCAAGATCCGCGGAGATGCGATCGAGGCGTCGTGCCGCGGCTTTTGCCTTGATGCCGTCGATCTCGCGGCGCATCTCGGCAAAATCCTCGATCGCCTTTGCATGCCGTTTCTCGTCGGGCAAGGCGGCGACGACAACCGCAAGAGCGTCCATGACACGGCCGAGCTGACGGCCGTAGCTGTGGGCGGCGACGATCTCCCGTTCGGTATCGGGCGCACTCGAATTCTGCTCGGTGATGTTGGTGACACTGCCGAACACCCATCCAGGCAGAATCGGCTGCACGAGATTTTGCGGTCCTGCAAAGACGTCAAGGGGATTTGGCATGCTGCCCTTCAGCCAGGACGGCCAGTCCCACATCGGCGGGCTCGAAGACTGAGGCTCGTTGCTCATGACGCGGACTCCCTTCTGCTTCCTGCGAACTCGACCGTACGATGCTCGGTCTCGGCCGACCTCGCAATTGATGAGTCCTCAGCCGCCATGCGAGCTTCATGCCAGTCATCGGCGCCGCACGACCTTCCCGGTCGGAAGGTCTGCCCAGACGCTGGTCCCGGCCGGCAACATCTCGCCTGCAACCAGAGATCATCTTGAAAAACGGTAACACTTGTGTTACCTTTTCCGATGTCCGAAATTCGCTACTACGTGGCTGCCGATGGCCGAGAACCTTTCGCCAGGTGGTTCGCAGATTTGGACGCTGTTGCGCGGGCAAAAGTTACGCGCGCCATCGTTCGCCTCGAGCAGGGTAATTTTTCCAACGTGAAATCGGTCGGCGAAGGCGTGTTTGAGTATCGCGTCGACTTCGGGCCGGGCTACCGGATTTATTTCGGACAGGAACGCCAAACCTTGGTGATCTTGCTGACGGGCGGCACTAAAAAACGCCAGCAGCGCGACATCGACCAAGCGCATGCCTATTGGCAGGATTACAAGCAAAGCAAACGTGGACGAGGCTGAACGGAGAAGAAAATGGCAAAGACGAAAAGCTTCAGGGATTTGGTCGAACGCCAGGTCAAGGACGACCGGAAATTCGCCGAAGCCCTTCTGCGCGAAGGTATTGACGCAATGCTGAGCGGCGATCTTGATACCGGCAAGACGATCATGCGCGACTACATCAAGGCGACGGTCGGGTTCGAAAAGCTCGGCCAAGCGACCGACACGCCGCCTAAAAGCCTCATCCGCATGTTCGGGCCGCGGGGTAACCCACAGGCTAGAAATCTCTTCAGCATCATCGGCTATCTGCAAAAGCAGGCAGGCGTGCAGCTTCACGTTTCAAGGTAGCTGATCCATCCAACAAACGGCCAGGGCATCATGCAGTCAGTCCTGCACCAGATGAAACCTGCGCCCCAGCTGGTGATGCACGGACATGACGGCGCGGTCGACGTCGCTGATCAGGCTGTCGCCGAGCACGACGTTGGGGATCTCCCAGTTGCGGCCGCTGCGCGCGTGCGGCAACGGCGCAAGCGCGACCACGCGCGCGGTCTCGCAGCCGGGCTGGCTGCGCAGCGCGTCGTCAGCGAGCGCGAGCAGCTCCGATTGGCTCTTGGGCGTCGTCGACATGCCGGCTGCGGTGACACCGCAATGTGGCGCCGGCGTGATCACGCTGATGGCAGCAGGCCGACGCGCTTGGCGATGATCCTGTCCACCATGCGCTTGGGCAGCCATTGCGTCACCAGGTGCCGCATCGGGTCCGGCGCGATCTGGTAGCGCGTCTTCGGCTTCGGCAGGGTCAGCGCGTTATAGACGCACTCGGCGATCTTCTCCGGCGGCAAGCCGATGGAATCCAGGTGCGCCATATAGGCCGTCACCTTCTGCATCGCCGCCGAATAGGGCGAGTTGCTGTATTTCGACGCATCGAGGTCGCCCTGGCCCTTGATCCAGATCGGCGTCTTCACCGGCCCTGGTGCTACGATGATCACGTCGATGCCGAACAGCATCAACTCGCGGCGCAGGCTTTCGCACAGGCCCTCGACCGCGTGCTTGGAGGCGCAATAGGGCGCCGTCAGCGGGTTGCCGTTCTTGCCGGCGACCGACGAGATCATCACGATCCGCCCTTTCGGCCCCTTCAGCGATTGATCGACGCCGAGCAGCGGCCCGAAGGCTTGCGTCGATATGATCGGGCCGATCACGTTGACGTCCATCTGGCGGCGGAATTCGTCGGCCGACAATCCGAGCACGGGACCGGTGACCGCGATGCCGGCGTTGTTGACGAGGCCAAACAGCGTCTCGCCGTTGAGCGCGGCGCGGACATCGCGCGCGGCCGCCAGCACCGCCGGTTCGTCGGTGACGTCGAACAGGAGGGGCGTGAAATTGGCACCGAACTCGCTTTTCAGCCGGTCGGCATCGGCCTGTTTGCGGACGCTGCCGAACACGCGATAGCCCTTGTCCAGCAGGAATTTGGCGGAGGCATGCCCGATGCCGGTGGACGCGCCGGTGATGACGACTGATTGCATGTGAATCCCGCCCTGGTGGAGTGTTCTGGTTCCATTTAAGCGAAACGGCGGGAAGCGCAATGGCGGGGTGTGGTGGACGGTCCCCAGATGGGCAATCCCACTTGGAATTCATTGTATTTCCGGCTATATAACCGGAACACGAATACCTCGGCAGCAACATGGCCAGCAAATCCCAGCGCAAGGCGACCCGTACGCACCGCCGTCGCGCGGCGGCGCGAGGTCTTGTTCGCCTTGAGGTTCAGGCCCCCAAGAGGGATGCCGGCCTCATCCGCGCACTCGCCGAGACGCTGCGTGGCGGGGCCGGAAAAGCCCAGGCGCTTCGGGCGACTCTCGCCAAAGCGATTATGAACCCGGAGATGAAAACCGCTTTCGACATCTTTGGCTCGGAGCTTCCCGACGAGGCCTTCGCGGACGTTCTTGACCAGCCGCGCCAACGAGGCTGGCGCCCGGTCGAGCTGTGAAGTTCCTCCTTGATACGAACGTTATTTCCGAAATACGAAAGCGCGACCGTGCTCACCCTAACGTTAGGCAATGGGTCAACCGCACCCCGGTCGAAGACATTGGGACGAGCGTCCTTGTGCTTGCCGAGATCCGCCATGGCATCGAGTTGAGGCGGCGGAGCGATCCAGTCCAGGCGGCGTCTCTCGATCGATGGTTCCTGCAAATGCGGATCAGGCTCGGCGCACGCGTCCTGCCCGTTGATGAGCCGGTCGCGGAAGCCTGGGCGCTTTTGGGAATTCCCGATCCATTGCCTTTGATCGACGGCCTGCTGGCGGCGACTGCCAAAGTGCATGGGCTGACATTCGTGACTCGCAATATCACGGACATTGCCGCAACCGGCGTGCCCTTGGTTGATCCGTTTTCCGGAGTCTGAAACCTGCTTTTTCATGGTTCGAACGGGCTCCATACCTTAGCGCCATCGGGCGCCAGACGCGCCGTTGCCGATCAACACTAATGGGCGGGTGGACTTTTGTCGGAGGACATCGATAAGCTGTGTGCTAATATCATCAAGGGATAACCATGCTCCCGTTTGACGAGGAACAGAAGCTCAACAAGAGTCCGCTCGATGAAGAGACCCTGCTGAGCGGACAATTCTGGGCCGAGCTTCGCGTCTTCCTGGCCGTGGCCAAGACCAAGTCGTTCAACCGCGCTGCGGAGATCACCAACACGAGTCAGCCGACGATAAGCCGCCAAGTGAAGCGTCTCCAAGACGAGGTGGGATCGCAGCTTTTCGTCTCGACGCCGCGTGGCGTCATGCTGACGCAGAAGGGGGAAGCGCTCGCGCAGGCTCTGTCACGGCTCGACCACACGCTCCATTCCATCACCAGCGACTTGAAGGCGGAGAGCCGTGAGGCGGAGGGTCTGGTGCGCGTCAGCATCACGGACGGTCTGAACGCGCTGTTTGCCGCGCCGGCGCTGGTGCGGTTTTCGGAGCAATATCCGAAAATACAACTGCACCTTAAAAATCCGCTCAACATGATGGACTTCCAAGAAAATCAAGCTGACATGATGGTCAGTATGATCCCGACTCAATCATCAGGTATTCGATTTAGAAAACTGGGTCATCTTCATTTCATTCCCATTGTCGCGAAGGACTATATTCAAAGCCACGGCCTGCCAACGCGGGGCAATCTGGAACAACACCTCTTCATTCAATCGGAATATTATATCGCCAGAACCGGCCTGTGGGATGATTGGCAGCAGGCCGTGGCGCGGGGACGCATCGCGCATTACTGCGATAATTCCTTTGCTTACGGCATGCTGGTGAAGGCAGGAAACGGAATTGGACTGCTTGGCAGTTATGCGCTCATGGAGCCAAGTGTCGTCCCCATAGACATCAACCTGAAGATTTCGGTCCCGCTCTATCTGATCGCACTCACGGAGCGTTTGAATGCGCGCCCCGTCCGTCTTGTCTTCGAGTGGCTCAGTGAAGTTTTTGGCGGTGATAATCCGTGGTTCACTGACAAATTCAAATTGAACAACCTGCCGAGCGATTACGACGCCGGCTTCAGGAAGATGTTCAATCTCGAGGCGAACGGTGAGGATACTCCTCGCTGATCTGCTTCGAAATGGATAAGCTGCACACCATCTTTCGATCCGACAGGAGAAGCCATGCTTCCATTCGATGAGGAACAGCAGCTCAACAAGAGCCCGCTCGACGAGGAAACCCTACTGAGCGGACAATTCTGGGGTGAGCTTCGCGTCTTCCTGGCCGTAGCCAAAACCAAGTCGTTCAATCGGGCTGCGGAAATCACCAACACCAGCCAGCCGACGGTCAGCCGACAGGTCAAGCGCCTCCAGGATGCGGTGGGATCGCAACTTTTCATCTCGACTCCGCGCGGTGTCAAGCTGACCCAAAAGGGCGAGGCGCTTGCGCGCGCCTTGTCGCGTCTCGATCACACGCTCTTTTCCATCACAAACGACTTGAAGGCGGAAACCCGTGAGGCGGAAGGTCTGGTACGCGTCAGTATCACGGATGGTCTAAACGCAGTGTTTGCGGCCCCAGCGCTCGTGCATTTTTCTGCGCAATACCCAAAGATTCAGGTACACCTCAAAAATCCACTCAACATGATGGACGTTCGAGAAAATCAAACCGACATGATGATTAGTATCATCCCGAGCCAATCATCTGACATTCGGTTCAGAAAGCTCGGACAACTTCATTTCATTCCTGTTGTCGCGAAGGACTATATTCGAAACCATGGCCTGCCGACTCGAGAAAATCTGGAGCAACACTTCTTCATCCAGTCGGAATATTATCTTGCCAAGACTGGGCTCTGGGATGGTTGGCAGCAAGCCGCAGCGCGTGGCCGGATCGTACATTACTGCGACAATTCCTTTGGATACGGCATGCTGGTAAAGGCGGGCCTTGGAATAGGAATGTTGGGCACCTACACTCTTGTAGAGCCAACTGCTGTTCCCTTGGACCTCGGCTTGCGGATTTCCGTTCCTCTTTACCTGATCGCGCTCACGGAGCGTCTTAATGCTCGTCCGGTCCGCCTTGTGTTCGATTGGCTTAGTAAGATTTTTGGCAGTGAAAATCCCTGGTTCAATGACGAGTTCAAATTGAACAACCCGCCGAGTGAATACGACTCAGGCCTGAGGAAAATGCTCAATCTTGAAGGGAATGACGAGAACAGTTCTCGCTGATCTGTTCCGATATCCGAAGATACGTTTTTCCTACATCCCGGAATAGTTCCGCCAAAGCCATCTCGACGGCAGAGTCCTCTTCGAACAGCAATTTTTGAAACATGGCCTGATGAATGGCCACTACTTGCTTGAGGTGGGATCGGTAGAAGTCCACGACGACGCTAACTCCCTTAGCCGACCCAGCGGCAGTCCCCCGATAACGTCCCGAGTTCATTTTGCTCGCTAGGCTACAGCCTCGTATTTCGACGGCGCGTCCCAGAATCCCTCGGTTCGAAACAAAACAACAGAATCCGTGCTTGCGGAGATCGCGTTTGCGGGAAGCGTCAGGTCCTTAACGAGCTCGATGTACGGTTCGTTGTGTCCATCGAAGTAGATGGGCCTTTTGCCCTCAGCATTCTTGAACCCGAGCATCATTCTCCACAGCCGCGCATGTTTCGATACCGCATGAGTGATGACCTTGTCATAACCCTTTCGGGCAACATGATCGAACGCGAAGTCTGCAGCTACCTTCAAGGTGTGCATGTTGCGATAAGCCTTACGGAAGGAGGTCCGCTCGAATTTGGCGAATTCCTTGAACCATCGGATTCGTATGGTGCCGATCGGTTCGTCACCCGAATAAGCGATGAGATGCGTAGCCTGATAATCATTGCCATCGAATTCATGCTGAGCCGGGACACCGTGTTCTTCCATGAAACAGATCGCACGGATCGAGTATGCGTGGAGCAATTTCTCTTGAGTTGTCACGACCTCGCAATGGATCTGATTGTGGTCCGGGGTAATCGCGCTGGTCTTATGTTCCACAACTTGTCTCCTCTACCGGATTTGATTGCGGTCCGACATGATGGTTCTCATCTTATGTTTCACAATTTTTCTTCTCGCTACGTCAGGTAGAAGCCAGTAGAGCGGACGGGCCCACCCTACAGAAGGTGGTAAAATGTGCCGCCGATCAACGTCAGCGTTGAACTGACCCGGCCCCCATTTCTGTCAGCTGCGGGCTGGGGGTCCGAGGCGGCCTCGCAAATTTGGCCGGAAATTGCCGATAATTCCCGACGACCGCAAGGAAGGCAGGCCAGCGAGGTCCGCCACGTTATCTACAAACGAGCAGAACGGCTGAGAGCAAAACGTATCTAAGATTGTACCGATTCAGAAGGCTCCTCCAGAGGTCGTACGCTCTCTCCAATGAAGAAACCGACACACTCCCCGCAAGACCGCGCATTCAACGTCGCTCGAATTCACACGATGAAGAAAAGGAGTCCCAACGCTACGGATACCGAAGTCGGCGAATCCATTCGCGCCCACCGGCTGATCGCTGGCATGTCGCAGACGGATCTCGCGAACAAGCTCGGCGTTTCGTTTCAGCAGGTGCAGAAATATGAAAAGGGCGTGAACCGGGTCGGCGCCGGGCGGCTGCCGGAGATCGCCGAGATCTTCAATGTCCCGATCGGCGCTCTTTTCAACGACCACGCGGAGACCTCATCCGGCAGAGGGAAGGCAAGCAGCACGCCGGTCAAACTCATTACCGATCCGAACGTTCTCAAATTACTGACTGCTTATGCTGATATCACCGACCGGGCGATACGCCGCTGCATTGCCGAACTGGTCGAACGGATCGCCAAGACCTCGAAGAAAAAATCCCGGAGGTAGTGGACTGAGCCGGAGACCGGGCTCAACCGCACCGGAACCGCGATGACAGACTCTTCCTCCAGGATCGCCATTTTTGTCGACGGCGCCAATCTCAACGCAACCGCCAAGGCGCTGGGCTTCGATATCGACTACAAGCGCCTTCTCAATGAGTTTCGGAACCGCGGCAACGTGATCCGGGCGTTCTACTACATCGCAATCAGTGAGGCCCAGGAATACTCGTCGATCCGGCCGCTGATCGACTGGCTCGACTACAACGGCTACACGGTCGTCACCAAGGCTGCCAAGGAATACACCGACGCGAGCGGCCGCCGCAGGGTGAAGGGCAGCATGGATATCGAGCTGGCTGTCGATGCCATGGAGCTCGCCAGGCATATCGACCAGATGATCCTGTTTTCCGGCGACGGCGATTTCCGTTCGCTGGTGGAGGCCGTGCAGCGCCGCGGCGTCCGCGTCACCGTGATCTCGACGATTGCAATTCAGCCCCCGATGATCGCCGACGAACTCCGCCGCCAGACCGATGTGTTCATCGACCTCGTGGAACTGCGATCCATGCTGGGCCGCGGCCCCTCCGACCATCCGCCTCACCGGCCTCCGCGGCAGGGATGAGACTAGCTAGCCAACTCATCAAGCGCTAAGCCGCGGAAAATCCGCCGTCGACCACATGCGAGGCGCCGGTCATGAACGACGCCCTGTCCGAGCACATCCAGACCACCGCTTCGGCGATCTCTTCCGCGCTGCCGAGGCGATGCATCGGCACCTTGGTCATGATCTCCTCGTAACGGGATTTCATGATCTCGTCGGTCATCGGCGTCTTGATGTAGCCGGGATTGATGCAGTTCACCCTGATGCCGTCCTGCGCATATTCGATCGCGGCGGTCTTGGTCAGGCCTACGACGCCGTGCTTGGCGGCGACGTAGTGGCTCGACGTCGGCAAGCCGACCAGGCCGGCGATCGAGGACGTGTTGACGATGGCGCCGCCGCCGCCCTGCTTCAGCATCTGCACGATCTCATGCTTCAGGCACAGGAACACGCCCATCAAATTGACCGAAAACATCCTGGCGACCGCCGGCTTGGTCACCTCATGGAGGCGGGTGCCGGCCGGACTGTCGGCACGGCTGGAAATGCCGGCATTGTTGTAGGCGCAGTCGAGGCGGCCATAGGCCGACACCGTGCGCGCCACCATGTTGGCAACATCGGTCTCGTTGGCGACGTCGCCGGCGATCGCAATTCCCTGGCCGCCGCCAGCGTTGATCAGGCCGACCGTGGCCTCGATGCCGTCCTTGGAAAGATCGGACACCGCGACGCGCGCGCCTTCGCGCGCCATGATGACAGCGGTTGCCCGCCCGATGCCCGACCCGCCGCCGGTCACCAATGCAACCTTGCCTTCCAGAATGCCCGCCATGACAGAACTCCCTTGGCTTGCGATCTCGCGTCGCTTGCGCATGGAGGGCATTGTGAGGGAGGCAATCGCGTTCGGCAAATCATGGCAATGCCGCAGCGGGCACATGTCTTGAGGTTCGCGGCCCGGTCAGTGGGTCGGACGCGTTCGCGTTACATCGGCGATATCGGGCTTCCGGGCCCGCACGGGCCGCGCGCGCGGACCCAGATCCACCAGCCCCAAATCGACAAGCGTGCGGTGGAATTGGCGTTTTCGTTGCGAGGCCGACGCGAAGTAGCTCGCGCCGCATTCCCCGAGCAGGCTGACGCGGGTCGCAAATATCGGATCGAGCGGCAAGCCCGCCGCTTGCAAGGCGACCGTTCCAAGGAAAGCGATATCGAGCTCCGCACCGCGCCCGCGGCCGATCAGCTCGGGAGCAAGGTTCAAGCCTTCGATGGCATAGAAGGTGCGGAACGCGCGCCGTGCGTCGCTTCCGGACCGATCATCGAGCCGCCGCGTCAGCACGGGCTGGTGATCGCCGTAGTGAACGATCAGCGTGGGCCGCCCGGAAAGAGCAAGTCCGGACCTCAGTCTTTGCCAAATGGTCGCGGTCTCGGCCAGCCGCGCGTAATATTCGGCGTAACCGGCATCGGGGCAGTTGGCCATGGCGTAGGCGCGGGCCTCGCGCTCTGCCGCCAGCCTTCGATCGTGCGGACCATGATTGTAGCTGGTCAGCGCATAGAGAAATCGGGGCGCCGGGTCGTCGACGGCCCTTCTGGTATGAGCATCGATCACCGCTTCCAGAAACGTCGCATCCGAATTCGTGGCCTCGAAGCGTCCGATATCGAAGGGCGGCGGAAGGTCGTCGGTGAAAATGCGTTCGCCGATGCCGATCGAGCGGTAGAACTCGTCGTAGTGCAGAAAGTCGCGGCGGCAGCTCGAGATCAGCGTCGTCCTGTAGCCGAGCGATGCCAGCGAAGTCGGCAGGCTGGTGTGAAATCGGCCCGCGCCCTTCTTGAACAGGTAGTAGGCGTTCGAACCGAAGCTTGCGCTCGACAGTCCGGTCAGCAGGCTGAACTCGGACTGCCACGAGCCGCCGCCGAAAATGTCGACGTTGAGGCTCCCGTGCCGGCCCTCGGCCGGCGACAGGAATTCCTCGACGGACGGTTCGACCGGCAGGCCGAAGATTCGGGGATCGAAGATCGATTCATGCTGGATCACGATGATGTCGGGAGACGCGGGCGCTCGCGCCGGTGTCGCCCGCTTCAGCGGCAGTGGTTCATCTGCGATGTCGCTGATGGCGAGGCCACCGAACTGCTGCCACGACATGGGATCGATCATCGAGGCGATGAAGGTCGAGTAGAAGCAGCGCCGCTCGGTCAGGCTCGTTTGAGCGGATGTGCCGTTCGCCACGGCAATGGTTGCGAAGCCGATGAGGGCAACGCCGAGGAGGATCATTCGACTTTCCGGATCAATCGGAGGTCCGCCGGCGCAAAACAGGACCGCAATCGAAGCCGCAACGAGCGCGGCACCGGTGAGCAGAACACCGAGCATCATGCGCGGGTATTGCGACACGAGAAACGGGACCGTGCCGGCAAAGGCCAGCGGCAGATCGGAAACCGTCAGCTTGAGTGCGCTGTGATCGAATTTCACCATCGATGCGCCGGCAATGGCCAGCGCGATGAGGCCGGACAGCAGGATCGCGCGCTCGACGTTGCCGACAAAAAACAGCAGGAGGGCGGCGTTGAGGAACAGCGCTGCGACGGCGAATGGAAGGTGCTCGACGCTGCGCTCGGTCAGTGCGACGGCGCCGATCACGGCCACGAGGGTCAATGCCAAAAGCATGAGAGGCGGTCGCTCTCGATGTCTGATCTCTTCCTTACGTTAGATGCAGCAAGGCTGCAAAGGTTCCCGTGAGCCGGCGGCGGGCAAGCCGGATGGAAGAGCCGTCCTAGCCTGCTTCGGCGGTGCGCGGCGTCCGCCGCGAGGCCATCGCGATCATCCTCAAGGCGAACACGAGCGCGAGCGGGATCAGGAACAGCGCATAGAGCGGCATGTCGGGAATCCGCTTGCCGAACGACAGCGTGAACTGCAGCAGCAGATAGTAGCCGCCGACCAGATGCAGCATGCGCCAGGCGCGTGGGCCGAGCCATGCTGCGCTGCGGTCGAACGAGGTCGCCGTCATCGCGATGATGAAGACGTAGCCGGCGCCGCCGAAGACGTAGGAAGCGAGGCTGGTCGCCTTGGCAAAGCCGATCGGGTCGACGGCGGCGAAAGCGACGATCGCGATGGCGTGCAGGCCATGCGAAGCGGCAAAGGTGACGCCGAGGTGACGGCGGTTGCGGCGCTGCCAGCGCGTCCATGGGTTCGGCCAGAGCTGCGCGATCGCCGCGGCGGAGAAGGCGAGGCAGAAGAACAGCAGCGAGGTGCGGGCGGTGAAGCGGATCACCATGCGGATGCCGTCCGTATCGAACTGGTGCATGCCCGCGATGGCAGCGCAGAGCGTGGCCAGCACCGCCGTCATCAGGAAGAACAGCCGCCAGCCGTCGAACCAGGTCTGCCGTTGCATGGCCATGATGCACTCCTCCTGATGTAATCATCAGTTACATACAGTCGCCGGTGGACGGTCAATCGTGTAATCGTCGCTTACATTCACAAGCGGGTGATGTTAGGAATGACCGATGGCCAAATCGCCGATCGCAAGACGCCGCCCTGCGGCGCCGAAACCCTATCACCATGGCGACCTCCGCCGCGTGCTGATCGATGCCGCCCTGAAGCTCGCCGAGGAGGGCGGGCCGGAGGCGGTCAGCGTCCGCGAGGCTGCCCGGCGGGCGGGGGTCTCGCCGGGGGCGCCGTTCCGGCATTTCGACAGCCGCGCCGCCCTGATGAGGGCGGTGGCCGAGGAGGCGCAGCGCCGCTTCCGCGCCGAGATCGAGGCCGCGCTCAAGCAGGCGCCGCTCCGTGATCCGCTGAGGCTGTTTCGCGCCTTGGGCCTCGCCTATCTGCGTTGGGCGATCAAAAACCCCGCGCATTTCGAGATCATTTCCTCCGGCCGCCATTTCGATCATGACGCGGCCGGTGCGCTGTCGCGCGACAATGCCGAGCTGATCGCGCTGACGGAGCAGATGCTGGGCCAGGCATCGGCTGCCGGGGCTCTGCGCGCCGCAGACCTCAAGACGATGCTGATCGCCGGCCGCGCCCTGGTCTATGGCTTTGCCCGGATGAAGATCGACGGCCATTTCCCGCGCTGGGGCGTGTCGGATCGGCAGGTCGATCGCATGGCGGAGGCGGTGCTTGACCTGTTCATCGAGGGGATTGCCGCGAAAGCAGGCAGCGCTAACAGCCAGTAAGATTAAGCGAAGGTCTGAACGGCCCGTCCATTGCCCGTTCATGACGGTTCCACTACAGTTTCATGACATGCCGCGCTCCCGGCTGCGGCGTCCGCCTCCTGGTCCTTCGTCCAGCGAAAGGTTCTCCCGCGCCGGTTGAGTACGCGTTCCGACCATGGCGCCGGCGCCGAACCCAGGTCCGTCCACCGCGGTTGCAACGACCGGCCTTGGCTCGTTCGGCATTGTCAGGCTGTTCGCGGTCGCCGCACCCCAGTTCGCCGCACTTGTCCTGATGCTGCAGACCGAGACCGATTTCGGCTCGCGGCTCTGCTTCATCCTGAGCTGGGGCATCCTCAATTTTTTCTGGATCGCGCTGCTGCGCCGGCCCGCTTTGTCGGGCGCGCTGTCGCTGACCATGGTCGTGGTGCTGGTGCTGCTGTCGCGGCTCAAGCACGACGTGGTGCAGATGACCGTGAACTTCGTCGATCTGATGCTGATCGACCGCGACACCACTGCGTTCCTGTTCACGATCTTTCCGAACCTGCGCTGGTCGGTGATCTCGGCCGGCCTCGTCACGCTTCCCTTGATGTACGCGCTGTGGTGGCTCGACCCCTTCCGCATCCGCCGCCTGCCGGCGCTGGCTGCCGCGCTCGCCTGCCTCGCCGCGCTGACGGGATACTCGCTGGAATATCCGGATGAGTCATGGCGCGGCTATTACGACGACGGCTATCTCTCGAAGTTTTCGCGTTCCGGCGTCACTGCGGTCTCCGATTTCATGAATTACGGCTTCATGGAAAAGGATGCGGTCGCGACCGGTCGCCTCAACATCCCCTTGCTGGATTCCTGCCATCCCGCCGGCCGCCGCCCGAACATCATCATGATCCATGATGAATTGAGCTTCGATATCCGCTCGACCGGCAACGCCAAAGTGCCCGCGGGCTATGGCAGCCACTTCAAATCCTTCGACGGCAAGGAGCGCACCTTCCTCGCCGAGAGCAATGGCGGCCCGAGCTGGTACACCGAGTACAACGTGCTGGCGGGATTGTCCTCGCGCTCGTTCGGCCGCTTCGCCTATTTCATCACCCGCATCGCCGCCGGCCGCGTCGAGCGCGGGCTGCCGCTGTCGCTGCGCCGCTGCGGTTACGAGACGCTGTCGCTCTATCCCGCCTTCGGCGCCTTCATGAGCGCGCGCAGCTTCCAGACCACGACCGGCATCGAGCATTTCTACGACGCGCAGGATCTCCACGCCAAGGACGTCGAGCCCGACAGCTTCTTCTACGACTCCGCCGTGCGGTTGATGTCGGAGCGCCCCTCGCACAAGCCGCTCTTCATGTTCGTCTATCTCGGCGCCAATCACTTCCCCTGGGAGACCAAATTCCGCCCCGACCTGTTGGCCGGCTGGCGCGCGCCGGGCAACGAGCCCGTGGTCGACGAATATCTGCGGCGGCAGGCGATGAGCGTGAACGACTATGCCGGCTTCATCGCGAACCTGAAGAAGCGCTTTGCCGGCGAGCCGTTCCTGATCGTGCGCTACGGCGATCACCAGCCGGAGTTCTCGTCGCACCTGCTCGATCCCGGCCTCGACGAGGCCGGCGTCGGCAAGAAGCTCGATGCCTATGATCCGCGATACTACGCGACCTATTACGCCATCGACGCCGTCAATTTCGAGCCGGTGAAGAGCCCGGCGGTGATGGACACGATCGACGCGGCCTATCTGCCGCTGGTGATCCAGGAGGCGGCGGGCATCCCGCTCGATCCGTCCTTTGCCGAGCAGAAGGCGATCATGTTGCGCTGTCAGGGGATTTTCTACGCCTGCAAGGACGGCGCCGAGGCGCGCAGGCTCAACCGGCTTTTGATCGATGCCGGCCTGATCCACGGGTTGTGACGGGTTCCTCCGGGTTTCTCCGCCTTGAGTGTTGCAGCGCAAACCTGCTAAACGGCGATCAGTTCGTTTCGGGGATTTTCCGCCATGGTGATGCGACTCCTCTCGCCGCAGTTCCTCCTGCTCTGGGCCTTCATCGGCTCGGCGCTGACCGTGCATTTGCGTGGCAGAGTGCGGCTCGGATTCTGGCGTCAGGTCTCCGATCACTCCACCCTCATGGCCCCCTACAACGTGCTGATGTACATCTTCTCCGGCGTGCCGAATAAGCCGATCCTCGAGGTCGGCATGGTGCCCGAGCTCAACGTGCTGCGCGACAATTGGGAGACCATCCGCGAGGAAGCGCTGGAGCTGTTCGCGCAGGGCCAGATCAAGGCCGCCGACAAATACAACGACTGGGGCTTCAACTCGTTCTTCCGAACGGGCTGGAAGCGCTTTTACCTGAAATGGTACGAGGAGGCGCTGCCGTCGGCGGTCGCCAACTGCCCGAAGACGGTGGCGCTGGTAAATTCGATCCCGACGGTGAAGGGCGCGATGTTCGCCAACCTGCCGCCGGGCGGCAAGCTGGTGCAGCACCGCGATCCCTACGCCGGCTCGCTGCGCTATCATCTCGGCCTCGTGGTGCCGAAGTCGGCGGGCGAATGCCGCATCTTCGTCGACGGCCAACCGTACTCCTGGCGCGACGGCGAGGACCTGCTGTTCGACGAGACCTATCTGCACTATGCCGAGAACACTACCAGCGACGAACGCATCATCCTGTTCTGCGACGTCGAGCGTCCGCTGACCTCGAAGGCGATGACCTCGATGAACCGCTGGGTCTCGCGCAACATCATCAACGAGAGCGCGACCCAGAACGAAGAGGGCGAGCGGGTCGGCTGGCTCAATCGGGTGTTCGGCTCCGTCTATCAGGTGCGGCTTGCCGGCAAGCGCATGAAGGCCTGGAACAAACGCGTCTATTATGCGGTGAAGTATCTGATCATCGGCGGCATCCTCGCCGCGTTCCTCGCGACGGCGTTTGCGTGAGATGACCTCGTCATTGCGACGCATCTAAAGTCGGGCGCCTAAAGTCTGACCTTCGATTACACATTTGTAATCGCTTCGCCCGCACTTCGTCACGATTGCTTCCATCATTCGGCGCACCGCTGCCACGGTTGATAAACGGCCGTGTGCGGCACCCCGATCTGAAAAAACTTGCAGGAGTGTTTGCCATGCGAGCGTGGGAAGCTGCGCGCCTAGCGATTGCCATCGTCGTGATCACACCGGCGGCTTATGCCGCCGAGCCGGCCCACGCGGACGTCAAGGGCCTTTACCTGATGACCGACTATCCGGCGATCACGGTCAGGCCGGGCACGACGTCGAATATTCCGATCCGCCTGCAGAACTACGGGCTCGGGCCTGAGGAATACAAACTTTCGGTGACGGGCGTGCCGAAGGGCTGGACCGCGACCATCCTCGGCGGCGGCCAGCCGGTCGCGGCCGCGATGCCGGCGCCCGACAACAACGTTTTGCTGCAGCTTCGTCTCGAAGTGCCTGCCGCCAGCGATCTCTCGGCGCAGACGCTGACCGTGAAGGCGGAAGGGCAGGGCTCCAGCCAGGCCTCGCTGCCGCTCGACGTGTCGCTCGCCAAGGAATTGCCGGCCAAGCTCACGGTCTCGACCAAGCTGCCGGACTTGCGCGGCAGCCCGAAGTCCAATTTCGAGTACACGCTGACCATCAAGAACGACTCGGGCCGCAAGCTCACCGCAAGCTTCGCAGCGGACGCCCCTGATAATTTCGAGACCTCGTTCACCGAGGCCTACGGCACCCAGGAATTGTCGGCGATTCCGATCGACGCCGGACAGTCCAAGGACATCAAGCTGAAGGTGCGGCCGCCGAGCACCATCGATGCCGGGCATTTCCCCGTCACCGTGAAGGTCAATGCCGAGGATGCATCGGCCAAGACCGACCTCGCGCTCGATGTGGTTGGCCAGCCGCAGCTTCAACTCGCCGGTCGCGACGGACTGTTGAGCGCACGCGCGGTCGCTGCCCAGCAAAGTTCGATCCCCGTCGTCGTCACCAACAGCGGCACCGCGCCGGCCGACAACGTCAAGCTCAACGCCTCGGCGCCGACCGGCTGGAAGGTCACCTTCCAGCCCGAGACCATCGAGCGCCTGGTGCCCGGCAAGGATGCCGAGGTGCAGGCGTTGATTACTCCGAGCGAGAAATCGCTGGCCGGCGACTACATGGTTTCGGTGCGCGCCAATTCGCGCGGCGAAAGCGCCTCTAGTCAGTTCCGCATTACGGTTGCGACCTCGACCGTGTGGGGCATGGCCGGCGCCGGCGTGATCGGCGTCGCCCTTCTCCTGATGCTCGGTGCAGTCGCGAGGTTCGGACGCCGATGAGTGCGCAGAACGAGAAAGTCCCGCCGCCGACCGATGCCGTGATCGCGGCCCAGGGCCTGACCAAGCGCTACGGCAAGGCGGTTGCCGTCGACGGGATTTCTTTCGGCATCCGCAAGGGCGAGGTGTTCGGCCTGCTCGGGCCGAACGGCGCCGGCAAGACCACCACCATCCTGATGATGCTGGGCCTGACCGATATCTCGTCCGGGCAAGTCAGCGTGCTCGGCTTCAATCCGGAGCGATCGCCGCTCGAGGTCAAGCGTCGCGTCGGCTATCTGCCCGACTCCGTCGGCTTTTACGATCACCTCACCGCGGTGGAGAATCTCGCCTACACCGCCAAGCTGATGGGACTGTCGCTGGCCGAGCGCTCGCTGCGCATCGCCGACGCCTTGCGGCGCGTGCGGCTCACGGAAGTCGCGCACAAGCGCGTCGCGACCTTCTCGCGCGGCATGCGGCAGCGGCTGGGACTGGCCGAGATCATCGTCAAGCGCGCCGAGATCGCAATCCTGGACGAGCCGACCTCCGGCCTCGATCCGCAGGCGACCATCGAATTCCTGGAATTGATCGGCGAATTGAAGCGCGGCGGCACGACGGTGCTGCTGTCCTCGCATCTGCTCGACCAGGTGCAGCGCGTCTGCGACCGCGTCGCGCTGTTCCAGGCCGGGCGTATCGTGATGATGGGCACGGTCGCCGAGCTTGCGGTCAAGGTGCTGGGCGCCGGCTTCGTGGTCGAGGTCGAGGCGGTAGGATCAGGCATCGCGCGGCGGCTGTCGACCATCCCGGGCGTGAGCAGGGTCGAGACGGTTGCCGCCGACCGTTTCCGCATGACGGCCGAACGCGACGTGCGGCCGGACGCCGCGAACGCGGTGGTCGCCGTCAACGGCGCGCTGCGCCGGCTGTCGGTCGACGAGCCGAGTCTCGAGACGATCTATGCCCGCGCCTTCCAGACCAAGCCAACAGGAGTGCGGCATGCGGCGTGAGGGATCGGCATTCGCGGGACTTGGCACCGTCTTCGTCAAGGAGCTCTCCGACAACATCTCCAGCGTCCGCATGCTGGTGCTGGAATTGCTGGTGGTGCTGACGGCGCTCGCCGCGCTCTATGGCGCGATCGACAGCCTGCGGCAGCACACCGCGGAAGACCCGTTCCTGCTGCTGCGGCTGTTCACGATGTCGCGCGAGCCCCTGCCGTCGTTCGTGGCGCTGCTCGGATTCCTCGTGCCCTTGATGGCAATCGGGCTCGGCTTCGACGCGGTCAACAGCGAGCACAACCGCCGCACGTTGTCGCGCATCCTGGCGCAGCCGATCTATCGCGACGCGCTGTTGATGGGAAAATTCCTCGCCGGCCTCGCCACGCTCGCGGTCAGCCTGACCGCGCTGTGGCTGCTTGTGATCGGGCTCGGGCTGATCTTCCTCGGCGTGCCGCCGGGAGGGGAGGAGATCGCCCGCTCGCTGGTGTTCCTGGTGATCGCGATCTTCTATGCCGGCGTCTGGCTCGCGCTCGCGATACTGCTCTCGATCGTGTTCCGTTCGCCCGCGACCGCGGCGCTGGTCGCGCTCGGCGTCTGGCTGTTCCTGACCGTGCTGTGGCCGATGCTGGCGCCCGCGCTGGCGCAGGGGATCGCACCGCCCGATCCGCGTTACACCGCGCTCGGGCTGGAGACGCCCGACACCGGGCTGTGGACGCAATTCCTGATGCGCATCTCGCCCAACGATCTGTTCGCGGAGGCAATGCAGGCGATCCTGTCGCCCTCGACCCGCACCTTGGGCGCGGTGTTCCTGGAGCAGTTGCGCGGCGCCGTGATGGGCGCGCCTTTGCCGCTCGGCGAAAGCATGCTGATCGCCTGGCCGCAGACCGTCAGCCTGATCGCCGGCACCATCGTTCTCTTTGTCGTTGGATATGTGATCTTTCAGCGGCAGGAGGTGAGGGCCTGAGCGCCGCCCTCGGGCTCCTCATCTCCTCTCTTCGGCCCAATAGAGCCGCAGCGGATTGTCGACCAGGAGCTTCCGCTGCAGCTCGACCGTGACCGCGATATGCGGGATGAAATCGACCAGCAGGCCATCGTCAGGCATGTGGCCTTTGAGGTTCGGGTGCGGCCAATCGGTGCCCCACAGCACGCGATCCGGAAATGTTTCGACGATGCGCCGCGCGAACGGCACCACGTCGCGATAGGCATCTCGTTGGCCGTTCAGTGCCGGCGGCCCCGACAGCGACAGCCGCTCCGGACATGTGACCTTCGACCACACATTCGGATGCTCGCGCATGAAGCGTACGAAGCGCTCGAACTCGGGACCGTCCACCGGCTTGCTCACGTCGGGCCGGCCCATGTGGTCGACCACCACGATGGTCGGCAGCGCGGAGAAGAAATCCCAAAGCTCCGGTAGATCAGGCGCCTCGAAATAGATCACCACATGCCAGCCGAGCCCGTGGATGCGGCGCGCGATCTCCATCAGCTCGTCGCGCGGAGTGAAATCGACCAGCCGCTTGACGAAATTGAAGCGTACCCCGCGCACGCCTTTCTCGTGCATCGCCTGTAGTTCAGCGTCACTGACGTCGCGCTTCACCGTCGCGACGCCGCGTGCGCGGCCGCTTGCATGAACCAGCGCATCGATCATGGCGCGGTTGTCGGCGCCGTGGCAGGTCGCCTGCACCACCACATTGCGGGAAAAGCCGAGATGGTCGCGCAGCGCATAAAGCTGCTCGTTCGACGCGTCGCAAGGCGTGTATTTGCGCTCGGGCGCGTAGGGAAATTCTGCGCCGGGGCCGAACACATGGCAATGCGCGTCGACCGCGCCATCGGGCAGTTTGAAGCGCGGCTTGCTCGGATTGACGTACCAGTCGAGCCAGCCGGGAGTTTTCTCAAAGGCAGCGATGCTCATTGGCGCTTCCCGATCTTGTCCCACAGCCAGCGCGCCACCGCATCCGGCGAGGACGTCGCGTCGTTGCCGCTGGCGCGCAAATTGGCCGCGCGCATGTCCGCGATGTCGATCTTGCCAAGCAACGGCTTCAGCGCCGCCTGCAACGCCTGGTCGCCGGCGCGTTTTGGCGCCAGCAGCACGATCGCGTCGTAAGGCGGAATCGCGCCTTTGGGATCATCCAGCACGACCAGATCATACTTCGCGATCAACCCATCGCTGGTGTAGCCCGCGATCGCGTCAACCTCGCCGGACGCGACCGCGGCATACATGAAGTCGGGCTGCATGGTGCGTTGCGCGCGAAAGGCGAGGCCGTAGGCCTTGCGCAGGCTGGCCCATTCCGGCCGCGAGAAGAACTCGTAATCGCCGGCGATCGACATGACAGATGCATGCGACGCGAGATCGGCGATGGAACGGATGCCGAGCGCCTCGGCGCGCTTGCGCGGCATCACAAGGGCGTAGGCGTTCTCGAAGCCGAGCTCGCCGAACAGCGTAATGTTCTGCTTCGCGAGGATCGTCTTCAATTCAGCGAGCAGTTGCTCGCGGGGCAGCACGTCGTTGCGGTGAAACTGGTTGAGCCACAGCGTGCCGGAATAGTCGACGTAAACATCGACGTCATTGGCGGCGAGCGCGTCGAAGATCACGCTGGAGCCAAGCCCTTCGCGCGAGCTAGCGGATAATCCCGATGCACGCAGCCGTTCCGCGATCAGCGCCGACAGCACGTATTGTTCGGTGAAGGTCTTCGCGCCGACGATATAGCTCGAGGGCCCGCGCGCCAGCGTCGGCACCAGCGTTGCCGCGATCAGCGCCACGATGCCGATGCCGCCGAGCGAGGCGCGCAAGGAGTTGCGGTTGCGCAGGCCATTCTCGATCAGCGCCAGCAACTGGTCGACAGCCAGCGCAAGTATGGCGGCGGCGATGCAGCCGAACAGCACGAATACCCAGTTCTGGGTCTGCAGGCCCGCGAAGATGTAATTGCCGAGGCTGGTCTGGCCGATCGGCGTCGACAAGGTCGCGGTGCCGATCACCCATACCGCCGAAGTGCGGATGCCGGCCATGATGACCGGTAGTGCCAGCGGGAGCTCCACCGTGAACAGTGATTGCCGCGGCGTCATGCCGACGCCTTGGGCTGCTTCCAGCAATTCGGGGGCGACGCCGTTCAATCCCGTGATGGTGTTGCGCAGCGCCGGCAGCATGGAATAGAGCGCGAGCGCCAGCACGGCGGGCAGGAAGCCGAACGCCGAAAAGCCGACACCGAACCAGGCGAGCGTGACGGAGGCCAGCGCCAGCAGCAGCGGGTAGAACAGCGCGAGCAGCGCCAGCCCCGGAACGGTCTGCACGATGCTGGCGACCCCAAGCAATACGCCGCGCAACAACGGCGCCTTGCGCGCTGATATCGCGAGCGGCAGGCTGACCACTAGGCCAAGCGCAAGTGCGGCGACGCTGACGCGCACATGATTGCCGAGATAGTCGGAGAGATGGGTCAGCGCCTCGCCCCAGCGCGGATCGGACAACAGGCTCATGCCGCGCCATCCCGCGGCAGCAGCGCGTTCAGCCGCTCGGCCTGCCGTCGCGGCGTGCGCAACAGCTCGGCGACATAGGCATCGTCGCTTTGTGTCAGCTCCGCCGGCGTTCCCAACGCCAGCAGCTTGCCGGCGCGCATCACCGCGACGCGGTCGGCCAGCAGCAGCGCCTCGGTCATGTCGTGGGTGATCATGACGGTGGTCAGCCCAAGTTTGTGATGCAGCGCGCGATAATCGTCGCCGAGCGCGTCGCGGGTCAGGGGATCGAGCGCGCCGAACGGCTCGTCCATCAGTACGATGCGGGGTTTGGCCGCGAGCGCGCGCGCCACGCCGACCCGCTGGCGCTGTCCGCCGGACAATTCGTGCGGCAGGCGGTCGCGGTGCTGCATGCGATCGAGCTGGACGAGGTCGAGCAGTTCGTCGACCCGCGCGGCGATCTCGGCTGCCGGCCAGCCCAGCAGCTTCGGCGTGATGCCGATATTGCCGGCGACGGTGATGTGCGGAAACAGCGCGCCGCTCTGGAAGACATAGCCGATGCGGCGGCGCAGCTGCACAGCGTCTACGGCGCGCACCTCCTCGCCCTCGATGGTGATCGTCCCGCTGTCCGCCTCGATCAGCCGGTTGGCGAGTTGCAGCAGCGTGGTCTTGCCCGAACCGGAACCGCCGACAATAGCGAGGAACTCGCCCTCGGCGACCTCGAGCGAGACATCGTCGACCGCCACCACGCGCTCATCGCCGCGCCCGGCAAAGTGCTTACCGACACGGGTGTAGGCGATCAGCGGTGTCGCTGTCATTCGGGCGGCCTCGAATCCGCCTAGTGGAGCGGATTTGACGTTCGCTACCCTGCTGGCCGCTTGTTCGCAAGCGAACGTCAAATCCAAAGCTCCACTAGAATCAATAATTTCTAGTGGTCCTTTAATTCCAACATTCGCAAAGTGCCCGCCGCAATGGGATGCGAATGTTGGAATTGGACCACTGGTATAGTGGCCGTTCCCGGCAGAATTGTCATTGCAGAGCGGCGCGACGTGTGCGACGCTCTGTAGCATTACGAGAAGCCGCACACTGCAAGGTAGCATCATGAACGAAAGCCTGCCCGAACTGGGAGACCTCGAACGCGAGGTGATGCAACTGGTTTGGGCCAATGGTCCGGTGACGGCCGAAGCCGTGCGCGAGCAGCTGTCGCGCCCGCTCAAGGAGTTGACGGTGCGAACCGTGCTGCGCCGGCTGGAAGAGAAAGGTTACACGACCCATACTGTCGATGGACGAACCTACGTCTATCAGGCGGCCGAGGATCGCGGGCGGGTTGCGGCGAAGGCCGTCCAGCGTATTGTCGACTGGTTCTGCAATGGGTCGGTCGAAGAGGTGCTGGTCGGCATGGTGGACCGTGCGATGCTCGACCAGAAACAGTTGCGAACGCTCGCCGACCAGGTCGCGCGGGCCAAGGCAAAGGGGAGGAAGAAATGATCCTCACGATTCTCGCGGAGTCGGCGCTGCGCTCGCTGTTGCTTGGTGGCGTCGTGTGGATTGGCTTGAATCTTCTTCGCGTGCGCAATCCGCACGTCCATATGACGTCCTGGATCGTCGTGCTGGCCGCTTCGGTTGCGATGCCGATCCTGATGCGCTGGACCACGGTGACGGTTACCTTGCAGGCGCTGCCGATGCCGGCACCCGAAGATTTTTGGCCGGTCAATCCGGCGTTGCCGGAGTCTCAGCTCCCGCTCGATACGGTCACGCCTGCGGCCGCCGCGAGCCATGCCACATTCAATTGGCTTGGGTTCGCGACCGCCGTCTATGCCATCGTTGCCGGCATGCTGTTGTTCCGGCTGGCGGTCGGCGTATTCCTGACCTGGCGGCTGGCGCGCGCCGCAGCGCCGATCGGCGAATCCTGGACCGGCGGATGGCGCGTGCGCGTCAGCGGTCTGATCGGCGGTCCCGTGACCTTCGCATCGACCATCCTGCTGCCGCCGCACTACCGCGACTGGGATTCGCGCAAGCGCCGTGCCGTGCTTGCCCATGAGGGCGCGCACGTCGCCAACGGGGATTTTTACGTCCTGCTGCTGGCCAGCCTCAATCGCGCGGTGTTCTGGTTCAGCCCGTTCGCATGGTGGCAGCTGACGCGGCTCGCCGAGCTCGCCGAGATGATCAGCGATGCCCGCGCCATCGAAGTCGTCGAGGACAAATGCTCCTATGCCGAGATTCTGCTCGATCTCGTGCAGCGGGTTCGCTATGCGCCGGCGGGTATAGAAATGGCGCGCGCCTGCACCCTGGGTGCGCGCGTCGAGCGCGTTCTCGCCGCCGACGCGCCGCCCGCGCATCTCGGCTGGCGCAAGCGAGCCTGGGCGGCTGCGGCCATCCTGCCGCTGGTCGTCGCCTCCGCCGTGAGCGTTGCCTACAGCAGGCCGACGGCACCGGCCAGCGGCGCGCCGGAGACCGCAATACCTGAGCTCGTCTCGTTCTATGCGCTGGGCCGCGATTCCATTTTTGCCATCTCCCGGAGCAGCGACGAGGTGTTCGGTCAACTGAGCGGCCAGCGCAGGGTGCGGCTGGCCGCGGTCAGCGATGGAACCTATTCCTACGCAGCGCCTTCGGGCGAGATCAGCTTCGCCATCGACGATGCCAAGAAATCCGAGCTGACGTTGACCCAGAACGGCCGGACCATGCATGCCGCCCGCATCGCTGAATTGGCGTCGCGGGACCTTGCGGTCGATGCGCAGACCCTCGACTCCTATGTCGGGTGGTACGAGTTGGCGCCGAGCCGCGTCCTTGCCGTCACGCACGAAGGCAACCAGCTGTTTGTCGAAGAAAGCGGACGGCCGAAATTGCCGGTGTCGATACGTGGCGTCGATGCGTTTTCGGCTGCCAGTGGCCATTTCCTGATTTTCCTGCGTAACGATCAGGGAAAGGTGAAGCAGGTGCTGCTTCAGGAGCCGGCATTCGGTGCCGGGCTCGCGCGATCGGTCAGCCCTGCGAGGGCCAAGGCTGTCCAGGACGAATTTGCGCGGCGAATGGCCGATGTCCCGGATCGTTTTCGCGATCAGGTGCCACAGGCCGGCAGCAAGGAATCGATCCTGCGCGGGATCGCCGATCTGCAGCGGGGCTCTCCGAACTATGAACGGATGAGCCCGCCGCTCGCGGCGAAGGTCCGTCGTCAGGCCGCCGAACTTCAAACCATGATGAACGCATTCGGCGCGGTCGAGTCGATCTTTTTCCGCGGCGTCGGCCCCGGCGGCTATGACATCTACGGCGTCAAATTCGCCAAGGGGTTTGCGGAGTTCCGCGTCCTGATGGCCGTGGACGGCAAGGCGGAGGATGTCGTCTTCCGGCCCGATGGCAACGAGGCGCAGGGCGGCATTGCCGCCTGCACGGGCGAGGCCGGACTAAAGGGCAGGGACGAGACTGCGCCGATCAAACTCTTCATCTACAACGGCACCGGCGGCAGACTCCAACTCTACAGGCTGGGTGCCGACGGCAAGCGCCTGGCACAAGGGGCGATCGGAGAGGACGCATCGTCCCAGATCCTGACGTATGTCGACAATCCGCTGATTGTCGCCGATGCCTCGGGCAAATGTCTGGAGGTCGTGCTGCCCGGACAGCAGACGCGCTATCATACCGTTGGTGACAGCCGGGCGGATGGTCAGCTCGAGCGCGCGGTGTCGCTCCGCACGGCGCCGCAGCCGGGGAGCGAGGCAATGCTGCGTCAATATATCGAAGCGCTGGCGCGCGGCGAGCCGGACTACGATCGCATGAGCTCCGAAGTGGCGGCGCAGACGCGCCAGCAGCTTCCGTTCAATCAGGCGATTCTCTCCAGGTTTGGCGCGTTGCGGTCCGTTACCTTCCGCGCCGTCTCGGCGATGGGCAGCGATGTCTACGTGGCTCATTTTGCCAACGGATCGGCGGAATGGCGGATCGGTCTGGCAAAGGACGGCACGATCGGCCGGATTGCCCTGGGGCCGCAGTACTGACGGCATCGGATTATCCCGGGGCCCGGGGCGCAACTGGCGCTTGCGCTGGCAGCGCCGTAATGCTACAAACGGTAACACTACGAGACGTAGCGATTAGCGAGGCAATGCGATGCGCAATTCCGCGAAGGCAGAAGCCGTGCTGGCCCTTCACCGCTTCGGCATGGGTCCGCGGCCGGGCTCGATTGCGGTCATTGAGGCCGATCCGCGCGGCGCGCTGATCGCCGAGATCGAGCGGCCATCCGCGGCGCAACTCGCCGCGGCGATGCTGCCGTCCAGCGCCAAGGCGTTTCGCACCGTCTTCGATGCGAATGCGAGGCGGCGGGCCAAGGCGATCGTGGCCACCAAGCAGGAAACCGCCAAGCGGCAACAGATGGCCGAAGCATCGGCCATGATGGAGGGGACCACGCCGGATATGAGCGCGACGGCGGAAAAGATGGCCGCCGACGCCGTCCCCGATCCCGGCCGGCCGATCTATCTCGAGGAGGCAAAGCTCCGCACTGAAGCGGCGCTCAGCGCCGAGATCGGCTTTGCGGAGCGGCTGGTCTGGTTCTGGTCCAATCACTTCTGCATCTCGGCGAACAAAATCCAGAGCATGTCGGGCGCTTATGAGCGCGAAGCCATCCGTCCGCACGTGCTGGGCAAGTTCGTCGACCTGCTGCTGGCCGCCGAGGGCCATCCGGCGATGTTGTTTTATCTCGATCAGGCCGCATCGATGGGCGCGAATTCGGTCGCCGGCATCAACGGCTCCCGCGGGCTCAATGAAAACCTGGCGCGTGAGATTCTGGAGCTGCATACGCTGGGCGTTCGCAGCGGCTATACCCAGGACGACGTCATCGCCTTTGCCAATGTGCTGACCGGCTGGACTTATGTGCCGCCCGGCGGGGATCCCGAGCACGGCGGCGACTTCACCTTCAACGCGCGCCTGCACGAGCCCGGCCCGCAGAAGGTGATCGGAAAGACCTACGACGACGAGGGCGTTGAGCAGGGGCGCGCGGTGCTGCGCGATCTCGCGGCGCATCCCGCGACCGCCACGCATATCGCCGGCAAGCTGGCGAGTTATTTCATTGCCGACGCGCCGCCTGCGCCGCTGGTCGAGCGCATGGCCAAAACCTTTCTCGATACGGGCGGCGATCTCAAGGAAGTCGCCCGGACGATGATCTTGTCCGAGGAATCCTGGACGGCGCCGCCCGCCAAGCTCAAGCGCCCGGCGGAATGGGTCGTCGGCATGGTGCGTGCCGCCGGCATCGTGCAAGTCGATGCCGGCCGCTACACCGGAGGGCAGGCGCTGCTTGGCGAGCCGTTGTGGCGGCCTTCCTCGCCCAAGGGTTTTCCCGACGACGAAGCGTCATGGATCGACGGCATGGGGCGCCGGCTCGACGTTGCCAACAACTTTGCCGAGCGCGTGGCGACCACCGCCGATCCCCAGGACATCATCGAGACCGTGTTCGCCTCGACCGTGTCGGACGAGGTGAAGCAGGCGGTCGGCCGCGCCGAGAGCCGCCAGCAGGCGCTGGCGCTGCTGTTCATGTCGGCCGAATTCCAGCGGAGGTGACCATGACCTTTTTCCCGCATCTGCCCAGCCGCCGCGAAGCGTTGCTCGGCGCCGGCGCCCTGTTTGCATGGAGCCAGATGCCGAGGCTGGCGCGGGCGGAAGGCCGCGATCCCCGCCTGCTCGTGATCGTGCTTCGCGGCGCGCTCGACGGGTTGGGGGCCGTGGCGCCGGTCGGCGATCCCGACTGGGTCGCTTTGCGCGGCGATCGCGCCCTGATCCTCGACGGCAAGACGCCGGCGCTGCCGCTCGACAGCTTCTTCGCGCTCAATCCGGCGATGCCTAATCTGCACCGGCTCTACAAGGCGCAGCAGGCAACGATCGTGCACGCCACGGCGACGCCCTATCGCGAGCGCTCGCATTTCGATGGCCAGGACGTTCTGGAGAGCGGGCTCGCGCGGCCAGGTTCCAGCGCAACCGGATGGCTGAACCGCGCGCTGCTCGAAATGGCCTCGGATGGCCGAGTTAGTCTGCGCGACAGCCGCGTGCTCGGCATCGGCTCGGTCACGCCGCTGGTGGTGCGCGGCAAGGCGCCGGTGATGTCCTGGGTGCCGCAGAAATTGCTGCCGGCGAGCGAGGACACACAGGCGCGATTGCTGGATCTGTACCAGCACACCGATCCGAAGCTCGCGGTTGCGCTGGAAGCGCGCATCCGTCTCGCGGCGATCGCACGCAACGCCGGCATGGTGACGGAGCCCGACGAGACGGCGCCTGCGCCGGGCATCGCGGGCGTCCGCGCCTATTTCGCCGAAGCTGCCGGCACCGCCGCGCGTTATCTGGCAAGGGCCGACGGTCCGCGCGTCGGTGCGATGGGCTTTGTCGGGTGGGACACGCACATCAATGAAGGCGCCGCCGCAGGCCAACTGGCCAACCTGCTTGGAGCGCTCGACGGCGCGTTCGCCGCCGTCGAGACCAATATGGGCGACGTCTGGCGCGAGACGGTCGTGGCCGTCATCACCGAGTTCGGTCGTACCGCCAAGATCAACGGCACCAACGGTACGGATCATGGCACCGGCACCGTCGCTTTCCTCGCCGGCGGCGCGCTGCGCGGTGGTCGCGTGGTCGCCGACTGGCCGGGCCTGAAGCTCGCGCAGCTTTACGAACAGCGCGACCTCGCGCCGACCACCGATCTGCGCGCCGTGCTCAAGGGTCTGCTCAGGGATCATCTGCGAGTCGACGAGCGCGCGCTCGCCAGCAACGTTTTCCCCGACAGCGCCGGCGTCGCGCCGACGTCCGGTCTTGTCGGCTGACAAAGGAGGCCATCATGAAGTCATCCACCGTCGTTCTGCTGCTGATCGCCGCCATCGCCCTGCCGTCCGGATTCACGGCCGCTTCCGCCACCAAGATGAACGGCAAATGTTGCCAGTCATCCGATGGCGGACGCTCGCACCGCTACAGGATGGCCATGAAGCGGCGGGCCATTCCCCATACATGCAGCGCCTACGCAGCCTCGTGCATTCGCGATTCCACCGTGCGCGCCGACGGGGTCGAGATGTGCCAGGCCGCCAAGGCGCAGTGCATGCAGACAGGCGTTCACGTCGGGCCGTACAGCGGCAGGCATTTCGGCGGAATGCAAAAGATATAGCCGTCCGGTGCCCTGCTGCAGGTCCTGCCGTTGCGGCCGACTTCGCTACTCTGGCGCTCTCATGTCAACTTTCACGGGCCGCGAGCTGGAATTTCTTGCCGGTTTGAACAAGAGCTGGTGGTCTCTCTACTGGCGAGAGTTCGCGCGCCTGTGCATTCTCGCCGGAATTGCGCGCATGCGCGGAGCGCGCCACGAGTCTGTTCCGCCGACACAGGCATCGGAGGCTGATCCTGCCGCCGTGCTGCAGCGCCGCGTTGAACTCGCAGCCGGTAACCGCTAAGGCATCCTCCCAAAGAACGGGAGGATGCGGTGGCGACGGCAGGGCAGGCGGCAGTTGCGCTCGACGACGCCACGGTCGCGTTCGGCCTCGGCGACGGACGTGTCTACACCGCCGTCGAGAAGGCGCAGCTTGCGGTCGCCGACGGCGAGTTCGTCGCCATCGTCGGCCCGACCGGCTGCGGTAAATCGACCCTGCTCAATGTCGCCGCCGGTCTGCTGCGGCTCGCCTCGGGTCAGGTGCGGATTTTCGGCCGTCCGCTCACCGGCCTCAACGGCGATGCCGGCTATCTCTTCCAGGCCGATGCGCTGTTTCCATGGAAGACCGCGATCGACAATGTTGCGATCGGCCTCGATGTGGCGGGCACGCCGCGCGCCGAGGCGCTCAAGCGCTCACAGGACTGGCTAACCTCCGTCGGTCTCGGCGCGTTCGCCAACCGTTACCCGCATATGCTCTCGGGCGGCCAACGCAAGCGCGTCGGCCTCGCGCAGGTCCTGATCCGCGACCCCCGCATCCTCCTGATGGACGAGCCGTTCGGACCGCTCGATGCCCAGACCCGGCAGATCATGGGCAATCTGCTGCTCGATCTCTGGAGCCGCAATCGCAAGGCGGTGCTATTCGTCACCCATGATCTCGAAGAGGCGATCGCGCTGGCCGATCGCGTCGTCATCATGTCGGCGGGACCCTCCGCGCGCATCATCGGCGACTGGAGGGTGCCGATCGAGCGGCCGCGCGACATTTCGGAGGTGCGAATGCAGAAGCAGTTCCACGAACTGCACCGTGAGATCTGGAGTGTTCTGAAGGATCAGGTGTTGAAGGGATATGCGCAATCGGCGGCCGGCTGATGCCGGTTCCCGAGGCGGCAAGCAATGGGGCGAACCAAGAAAAGGAAAATCGTCATGGTGCTACGTGGATCGGTTTTGGCAGGCGCCGTCATGCTTGCCGCGCTTTGCGGATCGCAGGGAGCAAAGGCTGACGGCGTGTTCACGCTGTCGTCGACGGCGTTCAAGGACGGCGAGCGGCTGCCGACGAAATTCGCCGGCAACAACAAGTCGAACCCGAATTGCGTCGGAGAGAACGTCTCGCCGCCGCTGGCCTGGGCGAACCCGCCCGAGGGCACCAAGAGCTACGCGCTGTTGATGCTCGACATCGATGGCCGCCCGCCCGGCGGCGTCAGCCACTGGGTCGCCTATGGCATTCCGGCTGCGGTGACCGGCTTTGCCGAGGGCGAGGTGTCGAAGCCGTCAGATAAGTATGTCGGCGGCCAGAGCACGATGAAGCTCGCCAACTATTTTGGGCCGTGCACGCCGCCCGGACCGCCGCATCACTACATCCTCACGCTGATGGCGACCGACCTCGAGCCGACGGCGCTGAAGGAAGGCATGACGCGCGACGAGGCCATCAAGGCGCTCGACGGCCACGCCAAGGCCGCCACCAGCCTGATCGGCACGTTCAGCAAGCAGTGAACAGATGAGGGCGGGAGAAGTTCAAACATGTCGCGATTGAGCCTTCTCTCGCTCCAGCTCCTCGTCGCCGTGATCGTGCTAGCGCTGTGGCAATTCTTTGCCACGGTGCCGGTGTTCGGCAAGATGCTGCTGCCGCCGTTCTTTTTCTCAAATCCCGTCGATGTCTTCAGCCAGGTGATCGACTGGTTCTCTACCGGCGTGATCTGGAAGCATCTGCTGATTACGCTGTGGGAATCCATTCTCGCCTTCGTGATCGGCTCGATCGGCGGCGTGCTGATCGGCTTCTGGTTCGCGCGCCAGCCGCGCGTCGCCGCCGTGTTCGATCCCTATGTCAAGATGGCCAATGCGCTGCCGCGCGTGGTGCTGGGGCCGATCTTCGCGCTGTGGCTGGGGCTCGGCATCTGGTCGAAGGTTGCGCTCGGCGTGACACTGGTGTTCTTCATCGTGTTCTTCAACGTCTATCAGGGCGTCAAGGAGGTGAGCACCACCGTGCTCGACAACGGCCGCATGCTCGGCATGAGCGAGCGGCAGCTGATGCGGCATGTCTATTGGCCGTCTGCGCTGTCCTGGATGTTTTCCTCGCTGCACACCTCGGTGGGCTTCGCCGTGGTGGGCGCGGTGGTCGGCGAATATCTGGGATCGGCGGCAGGCCTCGGTTACCTGATCCTGCAGGCGGAAGGCACCTTCGACGTTGCCGGCGTGTTCGCCGGCATGTTCGTGCTCGCGGTCTTCGTCATCCTGATCGACGTCGCGGTGACGCTGGTCGAGCGGCGCCTGTTGGTGTGGCGTCCGGCGGGAGCTGAGGGACGATAGACCTCAAAACGTCATTCCGGGCCGCGCGAAGCGCGGACCCGGAATCTGGAGATTGTGAACGAGATTCCGGGCTCGTCGCTTGAGACGCCCCGGAATGACGCCTTCGGCGTCAATTCAGCAGCTTCGTATCATCCGGCGCCTGCGGCGGCGTCTTGATCGCGATCGCCTTGATGGTGCGGCCATTGGGCTTGGTGCCGCCATGCGGCGTACCCTTCGGAATGATCACGAGATCGCCGGGCTTCACCGTCACTTCCTTGTCGCCGAGCCAGATCGTGCCGGTGCCTTCGAGGATGTACTGGATCTCGTTGGCATTGGCGTGCAGATGCTTCGGCGGGCTGCCGTCCTGCACCGAGATGGTTGCGCCGTCGACGGCGACGAAGGTCTTGTTGCGCATGCCGCCGGCGTTGGGCGCCGAAATGGCGTCGCCTTCGAGCTCACCGGTGTGGATGATCTGCGCGCTGATCGTGTCGGCGGCGTAAGCCGGCCGCAGCACGTGCGTGACGGCACAGCCGGCGGCGAACGCGGTCGCGATGGCGAGCGTGGTTACGATACGATTCATGGGTAGCCTCCCCGTTTGGTGGTTTCTTGTAGCCGTCATGCTAAGCCGCCAATCTGCGGCTGGCCATCAGCCCATCGGAGGGTGCGACGAAAAACTTGATCCCGCGCGGGCGGAATAAGCGAACGCGCAGGGGTTTTCGCATCGCAACACCTCGCACCAAAGTCGCCTTCTCAAGCGCGCTGCGCCGCATTATCGTGCCGCCAACAAAGGGAGGACACCATGCAAACCATCCTGAGCCGGCTCTCGGGCGCGCTGTTGGCGCTGGTCCTGATCTGCGGCCCCGCGGCGGCCCAAAGCAAGATCACCATCGCCGTCGGTGGCGGCGGCTGCCTGTGCTACCTGCCGACCATTCTGGCCAAACAGCTTGGTGAATACGAGAAGGCGGGGGTTGCGGTCGACCTGGTCGACCTCAAGGGCGGCTCGGATGCGCTGAAAGCCATGCTCGGCGGCAGCGCCGACGTGGTGTCCGGCTATTTCGACCATTGCGTCAATCTCGCCGCCAAGAAGCAGGAGCTGCAGGCCTTCGTCGTCTACGATCGTTATCCCGGCCTGGTGCTGGTGGTCGCGCCTTCGCATACCAAGGAGATCAATTCCGTCAAGGATCTCGCCGGCAAGAAGGTCGGCGTCACCGCACCCGGCTCCTCAACCGACTTCTTCCTGAAGTTCCTTTTGAAGAGGGAGGGTCTCGATCCGGCCAGCGCGGCGGTGATCGGCATCGGCTTGAACGCGACTGCGGTTGCGGCGATGGAGCAGGGGCAGATCGACGCGGCGATGATGGCCGAACCCGCCGTCACCGTGTTGGCCAAGAGCCATCCGGACCTGAAGATCCTCGCCGACACGCGCACGCAAAAGGACACGCTCGCCATCTTCGGCGGCGATTATCCCGGCGGCTCGCTTTATGCCACCGCGGCCTGGGTCGCCTCCCACGAAAAGGAGACGCAGGCGCTGACCAACGCCATCGTCTCCACGCTGGCCTGGATCCACTCGCACTCGCCGGAGGAGGTCATGGCGAAGATGCCGCCGGAGATGGTCGGCAAGGAAAAGGACCTCTATCTCACCGCGCTGAAGAACACGATTCCGATGTACTCGGAGACCGGCAGGATGGACCCCAAAGGCGCGGACGCCGTGCTTGCGATGTTCAGCGTCGGCTCGGCTGATGTCGCCAAGGCCAATATCGACGTCACCAAGACTTACACCAACAAGTTCGTGGAGCAGGCGAAGAAGACGACGGGAATGAATGCGAAGTAACGCTAGTGTCCCGGTTCTGACATTCGCATCACGTCGCGGCGAGTTCTTTTGCGAATGTCAGAACCAAAGGGACACGAGCAATAATATGATTCTAGTGCGGTTTTGGATTTGACATTCGCCATGAGGACTCGCAGACATGCTGAGCGAATGTCAAATCCACCGCACTAGTGATGACTGAGCCGGTCATACATCGGGTCACGACGCTTGATCTGACATACGAGCCCTGGGACTGGCCGTTTGCGACAAGGCGGCGCGCCGACATCGACGCGCATTTCGCAGCGAAGAAACGGGAAAAGCCGAACATCTGGAACGGCCAGGTGCTGCTCGCGCGCCGTCCTGCCTGGGGCGAGGGGCGTTTCAGTGCCAGCTATTTCGCGACCGATTTCGCAAGCTTCCTGGCCTGGCGCGACTGGGGATTTGTCGATCTCTCGGTGTTCAACGGTTTTGGCATGGGCGCGCTGCGCTGTGCGGACGGGGCTTTCGTCATGGGCGAGATGGGGGCGCACACCTCGACCGCGGGACGCATCTATTTTCCGGCCGGCACGCCCGATCGCGACGATATTGTCGGCGACCGCGTCGATATCGCGGGCAGCGTGACGCGAGAGCTCGAGGAGGAAACCGGGCTGACGCCAGCCGATTACGAGGCGGCGGCGCATTGGGATTGCGTCGCGGTGGGGTCGGCGATCGCGCTGATCCGCATCCTCGATGTCGCCATGACGGCTGACGAATTGCGCGCCCGGATAGAGGCCAATCTTTCGCGGCAAAAGCAGCCGGAATTGTCGGCGATCCATCTGGTCCGCGCGCGGGTCGACATATCGGCTGCGATGCCGCCCTTTATCGCGGCCTTCATCAAGCGGCAGTTCGCCGCCTGAGCCCGTGCGCACGCGCGGCCCGGCGATGTCAAAATTTTGTCACAGCCCTTTTATCGAGAAGTATTTGCTAACTTCGTGCTGAGATTCAAAGCATCCGAGCTCGCGCGGCATCCATTTTTCAAAGGCGCTGGCGAACGTCCTTTTTTTCTTGCGTGCAGATTTGATCACCGTCATCCTCACGTTGTCGGCGAAACCGCCGGATGACCAGCGCCAAAAAAGGAGGAAACCCATGAGAGAGCAGTTACGGTATTTCCGGCTTGGCGTCATCGGCGCGATGAGCGTCGCTTGCATCCTGGCTACCGCGCCAGCGGCGAATGCGGTCGAGCTGACCGCCCTCGTGACCACCACGACCGGCACCTATCAGGGCCTGATGAACTTCCAGGAACTACCGGGAGATCCGGCGAGCGGGGTCAACGTCTTCTTTGGTATCCGCTACGCCCAGCCGCCGGCAGGCACATTGCGCTGGAAGCCGCCGCAGGCGCCCAATCCTGGCCAGGGATCAATCGTCGCGGGAACACCCGGCCACACATGCACGCAGGGACGGCCAACCGATTCCGAGGATTGCCTGTTCCTCAATGTCTACACTCCTTCCAACGTAACCGGGAGGTCCAAGCTGCCGGTGTTCGTCTGGATTCACGGCGGCGCGCTGGTCAGCGGCGCCGGGTCTGACTACGATCCGTCGGTGATGGTGGCCAACAACGACATCATCGTCGTCACGATCAACTACCGCCTCGGGAGCCTCGGCTTCCTCGCAGCCAGCGTGCTGGCGGCGACACAGTCTGACGCCTTTCAGAACGTCGGCGACGCCGGCAACTACGGTCTCATGGACCAGCAATTCGCGTTGGCCTGGGTCCAGCACAACATTGCGGCTTTCGGCGGTGATCCAGACGCGGTGACGATCGGCGGCGAGTCAGCCGGCGGCCTCAGCGTCTCGTCGCAGCTTGCCTCAACGAACACCGTCAGGAGCCTGACCGGCCAGCCTCTGTTCCGCCGCGCGATCATCGAGAGCGGCGCGTACATGTATCATGACTTGCCATCGCTCGCGACCTACCAGGCCTTGAGCAACTCGTTCGCCCAGCAAGACGCCAACGCATCCTGCGGCGGCACCTTGAGCCTGGTCTGCCTCCAGGGACTGCCGGCAGCGCAAGTCTTCGCGAATGAAGGCACCTTCGGCGGCTTCGGCATTGCGCCCAATTTCGGCACAAAAATACTGCCACGCGACCTCCACACGGCCTTCTCGACCGGCCAGTTCAACCAGGTGCCGGTGCTCCAGGGCACCAACGCCAATGAAGGCCGGCTCTTCGAGCCGCTCTTCTTCCCCAGTCAGGTCACCGCTCCCCTTGGCAGCGCTACGAACATCGTCGCCGCCGGCGGCCCGGCGAGCTTCGACCTTCAGGTCCCGAACGTCCTCTGTGCAGTGCCGCAGTTCTCCAGCAACGTCGCGACCTGCACCTACGCGCAGGAGATCGCCTTCTTTATGCAGACCCTTGTGACGGCGACGCCGTCCAATCAGACCGCGACCTCGGCCTTCACGAAGGCGGTCGTCGCCGCTTCGGTGGCCGCGGCAGGCAAATATCCGATCTACAACTTCCACGACTTTGTTCCGCAGACGCCCGGGACGATCCCCGGCCTCAACAACAACTTTATGGGCGGCAATGTCGATGAGGCGCTCTCGCAGATCTTCACCGACTTCGTGTTCGCCTGTAACGGTTTCGATTCAAACAGCGACCTGTCCAGGCGCGTCCCTGTGTTTGCTTACGAGTTCAACGATCCAAATGCTCCGAGCAAGGCTGGCGTGCCGGGACCCGGAGCGAACTCCTCGGGCTTCACGACGGCTTCTCAGCACGCAGCCGAACTCCAATACATCTTCAACTTCGGCTCGGCGTTCACTTCCGCGCAATCGACGCTGGCGACCTATATGAAGACCTACTGGGCTAATTTCGTGAAGACCGGCGATCCTAACAGGAACGGCAGGAATGATCTTGCCACCTTGATCAGCCTCAGGGCGCCGCCCACCGGGCTGCCGCACTGGCCGCGCTTCAATGCGCGGGACGATGATCACGATCACGGCGATCAGAAGATCCAGTCGCTCACACCACCAGCGCTGCTCACACCGCGAGGGCCGAATCCGTTCGAGAGCTTCAGGAACGACCATTTCTGCGCGACTTGGGAGCCGCTGCTCACCTTCAACAACGGCAATGAGCCGCAGCAACCCTGACCTGAACTCCAATCGGTGATCGACCAAGCAATCGATCGCAAGAGCCTCGGACGCCCTGCCTTACGGCAGGGCGTTTTTTTGAAGGTACCGGACATGGGGCGGAGCACTTTTGGCAAACTACGAACGACGCGGGCCGGCAATGTCAGCGACAGGCCGAGCGCGATAGCAGTCTTGAGTCGCAACCTCGGACGCCGCCCTGGCGACGCCAGCGCCAGGCGGCTTCATATCCATTGCGCTTGACATCGGTCGGCAGCCCCCATGTGATAGGCGTCAACCAACAACAAAAACGCAATTCACAATTTCCGGGAGGACGGAATGCTGGGGCAGAAAACTGCTTGCCTGGTAACAGGGCTGTTCGTCGCCGCCGCGGCGCTCGCGACGGGCATATCCGCCCAGGCGCAGGAGAAAAAGATCAAGATCGGCGTGGTGTTCGATCTCTCCGGCCCGCTCGCCGGCGGAGGTTCGGAGCTGCAATATATCGGCGCCAAGATCATGCTGGACCACTACGCCAAGACCGGCGTCGAGGGTTACAAAGTCGAGGCCATCTATGCCGACGCGCAGAGCAAGCCCGATGTCGCCATCAACGAATCCGTGCGCCTGCTCGAGCAGGAAAAGGTTGACATGGTGCTTGGCTTCTTCTCCTCGGCGCAATGCGTGCCGGTGGCCGCCCGCGTCGAGCAGCTGAAGAAGTTCATGTGGATGACGACCTGCATCTCGTCGGCCGTGTTCGACAACAAGAACTACAAATATGTGTTTCGTCCGCAGGCGAGCGGCGATCAGTTCGGCGCCATGACCATGGACTTCATCGCCAATATCTCGAAGGAGAAGTTCGGCAAGGATCCGCAGGACCTGCGCGTCGCCATCATCCATGAGGACGGCTCCTACGGCGTCGACGTCGCCAAGGGCAACGAGGCCGGCGCCAAAAAGGCCGGCTTCCAGATCGTGCTGAAGGAAGGCTATTCGGCGACCGCGCCCGATCTCTCCGCACTGGTCACCAAGCTGAAGCGCGCACGGCCCGACGTGATCTTCCACACCGGCTACAATCCCGACATCACGCTCTTGATGCGCCAGGCGCGCGAGCAAGGCCTGAAGTTCGGCGCCCTGGTCGGCCACGGCGCGGGCTACGGTGTCTACGAGAAGCTCAAGGAGGGTCTCGGCGCCGACGCCAACTATCTCTTCAACACCGACCCGATCTCGATCTGGCTCGCCAATCCCAAGGGCCTCGATCCCAGCCTGTTGCCGGTCATCAAGATGGTTGGCGAGGAGTTTGACAAGATCAAGCCGGGCGTCGCCATCCGTTCCGCCCATGTCGGCATAGCGGCGTCCAACACCTATGTGTTCATGAACAACGTGCTGCCGCGCGCCATCAAGCAATATGGCGGCATCGATCCCGATGCCCTGCGCAAGGCCTCGATGGACGTCGACCTCCCCGAGGGCGGCACCATGCTGGGCTTCGGCGTGAAATTCTGGCCGGAAGGCAGCCAGTTTGCCGGCCAGAACCAGCGTTCCTTCCCGGTGGTGCTCCAGTACATCGATGACAAGTCGTATGTTGTGTGGCCGAAGAGCCAGGCCCAGCGCGAGGCGGTGCTGCCGTTGCCTGCAGGCACGACCTACAGCTACAAGTAAGGCAACCCTGGTCGAACGGGGGCTGAGGGGATCGCCGTGCTGGTTGTTGAGGGTCTGGTCAAGCGGTTCGGCGGCTTTCGAGCCGTCAACAACGTGTCGTTCAGCGTCGAGAAGGGCGAAATCCTCGGCCTGATCGGGCCGAACGGATCGGGCAAGAGCACGATCTTCAACATGCTCTCGGGCACGTTTCCGCCGACCGCAGGCTCGATGAAGTTCGAAGGCCATGAGCTTGCAGGCCTGCCGCCGCACCGGATCATCAACCGCGGCATCGGCCGCACCTTCCAGATCCCGCGGCCGTTCCATCGCCTGACCTTGTTCGACAATGTCGCGCTCGCAGGTTACTTCGGCCAGAACAGTCACAGCCGGGCGAAGGCGGAGGAATCCGCCGAGCGCGCGCTTGCGATGGTTGGGCTGCCGATCGACCGCCATGCCAGTGTCGATGGGCTCGGCGCCGCCGGGTTGAAGAAGCTCGAACTGGCGAAGGCGCTCGCCACGGGGCCGAAACTGTTGCTCGCCGACGAGAGCCTCGGCGGTCTCGACGAGACCGAGATGGATCAGGCCGCCGACATGCTGCGCAAGATCCGCGACGAGCTCGGCATCACCATCATCTGGGTCGAGCACATCATGGGCGTATTGATGCGCGTGGTCGATCGCGTCATGGTGCTGGATCACGGCGAGAAGATCAGCGAGGGCCTGCCATCCGAAGTCGCGCACGATCCGCGCGTGATCGAGGTCTATCTCGGCACCGACGCCGATGCGACCCAGGCCGCGGCAGCGCTGACGCGCGTCCGGACGGGGGCGTGAGGCATGCTTGAGCTCAGGTCGCTCGACGCCGGCTATGGCACGTTCCAGGCGCTGTTCGGCGTCAATCTCGACGTCAGGCCGGGCGAGGCGGTCGGCGTGATCGGCCCCAACGGCGCCGGCAAGACCACCTTGATGCGCGTGATCTCCGGCCTGATCCGCCCGACCAGGGGTTCGATCAAGATGCAGGGCGCCGACGTGCTGGCGACGCCGGCGCATCGCATCGTCAGCCTCGGCATTGCCCATGTCCCGGAGAACCGCCGGCTGTTTCCGCGGCTCACCGTCGACGACAATCTGAAGATGGGCGCCTACATGAAGGACGCGCGGGACAAATATGCCGAGCGGCTGGATTTCGTGTTCGAGCTGTTCCCGCGCATGAAGGAGCGCCGCAACCAGATGGCGGGCACCATGTCGGGCGGCGAGCAGCAGATGTGCGCGATCGGTCGCGCGCTGATGTCCGATCCGAAACTGCTCTTGCTGGACGAGCCGTCGGCGGGGCTCGCGCCGGTCGTGGTGCAGCAGGTGTTCGAGCTGGTGAAGCGCATCCGCGCCAGCGGGCTCACGGTGCTGATCGTCGAGCAGAACGTGCAGCAGGTGCTGAAGGTGGTCGACCGCGCTTATTTGCTGGAGGCCGGCAGCATCCGCGCGTCGGGTACGGCGGCGGAGATGCTGTCGACCGACACGATCAAGCAAGCATATTTGGGAGTGTAACTCATGATTGGATCAGCTCGGATGGTGCGCTCCCTCTCCCGCCTGCGGGGGAGGGCTGGGATGGGGGTGCCACCGCGAATCGCAATGTCGAGAGAGCCCCCACCCGCAGCGCATCTGTCGATGCGCTGCGACCTCCCCCGCAAGCGGGAGAGGTAAGGAAGGAACACACCGATGCAGGCCTTCCTCGACATCTTCGACATCTACCTGCTGGAAGCCGTGGTCAACGGCATCCTGCTCGGCGGCGTGCTGGCGCTGCTCGCGCTCGGCCTCAATTTGATCTTCGGCGTCATCGACGTCACCTGGATCTGCTACGCCGAACTCGTGATGATCGGCATGTATGCGATGTACTTCCTGGTGCAGTATTACGGTCTGTCGTATTTCATCGCAGCACCGCTGACGATCCTGCTGGTCGCCTTGCTCGGCGCAGCCCTGCATTTCTTCGTGATCGCGCCGCTGCTCACTGCGCCTCCGATCAACCAGCTGCTTGCAACCGGCGGCGTGCTGTTCGTGCTGCAGAGCTTCGCCACCGTCGCCTTCGGCATCAACTTCCGCAACCTCGGCATCCGCCTGCCGGTGCTCTCGCTCGGCGACATGAATTTTTCATACGCACGCCTCCTTTCGTTCGCGGCGGCGCTGTTCGGCATGGTCGCGGTCTATTTGTTCATGACGCGCACCTTCACGGGCACCGCGATCCGCGCCATCGCGCAGGATCGCCAGATCATGCCGCTGATGGGCGTCGATGCGCGGCGCATCTATCTCATCACGTCGGCGATCGGCGGCGGGCTCGCGGGCCTCGCCGCCTGCCTCCTGGTGCTGCAATATGACGTGCATCCCTTCGTCGGCTTGTCGTTCGGACCGATCACCTTCCTGATCTGCGTGCTCGGCGGGCTCGGCAATTTCATCGGAGGCTTCGTCGCCTCGTTCCTGTTCGCCGAGATCATCACGCTCGGCGGGCTGTTCTCAGATCTGGAATGGGGCTATGTGCTGGCCTTCGCCTTCTTCATCGTCATGATGTTCATCCGGCCCGCCGGCCTGCTGGCGAGGCGCCGATGAAGGCGCGGTACGTCGGCTGGATCGTCGGGCTCCTGATCGCGGTCGCGCTGCCCTTCGTGCATCGCGATCCCTATCATTTGCACATCATGGTGCTGATCCTGATCTGGTCGTTCGCCTACACCTCGTGGTCGATCATGGGCCGCTTCGGTCTGGTGTCGCTCGGCCATGGCGGCTTCATGGGCGTCGGCGCCTATGTCACCGCGCTGCTCTGGAATCACCTGGGGATCACGCCATGGATCGGCATTCCCCTGAGCATGATCTGCGCCGGCGCGCTCGCGCTGGTCGTTGCCTATCCGTGTTTCCGCTTCCGCATCACCGGACACTATTTCGTGCTGGTGACTTTGGCGCTGTCCGGCATCGTGCTGCAGGTCATCACCGCCACGCGCGACTGGACCGGCGGCTCGCTCGGCTACACCCCCAATCGCAAGCCGAGCTGGTTCGCGCTGCAATTCGACGACAAGATCACCTGGTACATGATCGCGCTGTTGGTCTGGCTCGGCGGCATTGTGATCTGGTACTGGATCGATCGCGGCATGGGCCGTCACGCCATGGAGGCGATCTCCGAGGACGAGGACGCCGCCGCGGCGGCCGGCGTCAACGTCACCGCGGAGAAACTGAAGGTCACCCTGATCAGCGCGCTGATGACGGCGCTCGCGGGCGCGCTCTACACCCAGTATCAGATGTTCATCTCGCCGGACACGGTGAGCGGCATCGCGGTGTCCTTGCAGATGGTATTCGCCGCCATCGTCGGCGGGCTCTATGTCGCGCTTGGGCCGACGGTCGGCGCGATCATCACCATCCTGATGGCGGAATATCTTCGCATCCGGTTGGGCACCGGCGCGGTCGGTTGGGACAATCTGATCTATGGGCTGCTGCTGGTGCTCTTCATCATCTTCCTGCCCAAGGGTATCCTGGGCAGCCTTTCCGAACGGTTCGTGCCGGCGCGCAAATCGTAAAGGGTGACCACAATGAGCGTCAGTCAAATCCGCTGGCCGGACTCGCTCTGGGCCGCGGTGACGCCGCAAGGTCCCGACTTGCCGCGGCTTGCGGGCAGCACGGAGGCCGACGTCGTCGTCATCGGCGCGGGCTTCACGGGATTGTCGGCGGCGCTGCATTTGCGCGAGGCTGGCGTCGACGTCGCCGTGATCGAAGCCGCCGAGCCGGGCTGGGGCGCCTCCGGCCGCAACAACGGCCAGGTGATTCCGACCCTGTCGCGGCCCGATCCCGACGACATCGTCGCCAAGCACGGCGCGGCCGGCGAGCGCTTCGTCGCCCTGCTGCGCGACAGCGCGAATGCGCTGTTCGATCTCGCGCGCCGCTACCAGATCCAGGCCGAGCAGGAGCAGACCGGATGGATCCAGCCGGTGCACTCACCCGGCCGCATTGGGATCGCCGAGCGCCGCGTGCGGCAATGGTCCGCCCGTGGTGCGCCCGTCGAACTTCTGTCGCGCGAGCAGATGAAAGCGATGCTCGGTTCGGACGCCTGGTACGGCGGCTTCTGGAATCGCAGCGGAGGCCACGTCAATCCGCTGGCGCTGGCACGCGGCATGGCGCGTGCCGTACTGGACCGTGGCGGCCGCATCTATGCGCGTTCGCCGGCAGAAAATTTCGAACGGCGCGGCAATCGCTGGATCATCAAGACCGCAAGCGGTGAAATCTCCGGACGCGCGCTTGTTGTCGCGACCAATGCCTATACCGGTGAGTTCTCGAAGACGCTGTTGCCTGATGTCGCGCACGAAGTGGTTCCGATCTATTCCTGGCAGATGGCGACCGAGCCGCTGTCCGAGGCGGCGCGCGCCACCATCATTCCCGGCCGGCAGGCCATGTCCGACACCCATGGCGAGCTCTATTTCGCCCGCTATGACGCGCGCAACCGCCTCGTCACCGGCGGCGCGCTGATCAGCGCGCACGATGGCGCGGCGCGCTTGAAGCCCATCATTGCCGCGCGGCTGCAACGGCTGTGGCCGCAGATCGGCGCGGTCAAATTCGACTATGTCTGGAACGGCTATGTCGGCATGACCACCGACTTCCTGCCGCGCATCCATCGCCTTGGTCCTGACGCCTATGCCTGGACCGGCTGCAACGGCCGCGCGGTGGCGCTCTCAATTCCGCTGGGTGCGGAACTGGCGCGGGCGGTGCAGGGTTATCCCGATCATGAGCTGGCGTTGCCCTTCACGGCACCCGCGCCGCTCGTCGCCCATGGATTGCTGCGCAGGCTTGCGCCGCTGCGGCTGATGCTGTTCCGGCGCGCCGACGCGAGGGAAATCGCTTGAGATCGGGAAGGCTTCCATGAGCAAGAAACCCATACAATCGCTCGCCTCCGAGCTCGACCGCTTTATCTCGCCGTTCCGCGTCGACGGTTCGTCCCGCTTTCATCTCAGATCGCACAAGACCGCCGATAGAGGCGGGATCGACAAGGACAAGGGCGAGAAGATCCTCGACGCCAACCGCAAGCGGCTGAGCGACTTCCAGGAAAAGCTTTATGCGCAGGATCGCTGGTCGCTGCTCTTGATCTTCCAGGCGATGGACGCGGCCGGCAAGGACAGCACGATCAAGCATATCTTCGACGGCGTCAATCCGCAGGGCTGCGAGGTCGCCTCCTTCAAGCAACCATCCACGCTCGAGCTCAGCCACGATTTCATGTGGCGAGCGATGATCGCGCTGCCCAAGCGCGGCCGCATCGGCATCTTCAATCGCTCCTATTACGAAGAATGCCTGATCGTGCGCGTGCATCGCGAGCTTCTGCTGAAGGAGAAAATTCCGCCGAAGCTGGTGACCAAAAACATCTGGCAGGAACGCTTTGCCGACATCTCGGCGATCGAACGCTATCTGACCCGCCAGGGCACCGTGATCCTGAAGTTCTTCCTCAACGTTTCCAGGGACGAGCAGCGCGAACGCTTTCTCGACCGGCTGGACGAACCCGCCAAGAACTGGAAGTTCTCGATGGCGGACGTCGCGGAGCGCAAGCTGTGGCCGCGCTACCAGGCCGCCTATCAGGACATGATCCGGCACACGTCCTCACAGGAGGCGCCATGGTTCGTGGTGCCGGCCGATCACAAATGGTTCGCCCGTGTCGTGATCGGTTCGGTGATCGTCTCGACTCTGGAGAGCCTGAACCTGCGCTTCCCCCGGGTCGACAAGGCCTCGCTGGAAGAATTCGCGCAGGTGCGCAAGGCGCTGGAAAGCGAAGGCAAGGGCATGGCGAAGGCAAAGAAGGCCGCCAAGAAGAAGTAATCGTCTCGGCTGGTGGAGCTAGATCAGCCCGCCGAGCAGCCGCAACACGCTGACGACCAGCGCCGAGGCGCAGACCGCGGTGCCGAGGTCGGCGACTTGGAGCAGGGCAGCGCGCTGCTCCTCATCCAGTTCTGCGATCGCTTTGCGCATGTCCTCTCTCCCTTTTTCTCACAACGGAGAGAAGCGGCGCCGGTTCCCTTAATGCTTTCTTAACCATGCGTGCGCGACGTTGAGCCGGTGCCCGCAGCCGCCGCCATGGCGCCGGCCTCGATTCAGATTCCCTGTGACTGTGACTTTTGCGCCACGCCGTTTTAACGGTTTGGTTCGTTGTGGATGCGACGGTCGCCGCGAGCAATCTCGCGTTTCGAACATGGGGAGTAGTCACATGAAAAAGTTGGTTCTCGTTGCATCCATCCTGGCAAGCACCACGGTTGCGGCCTCCGCCGCCGACATGGCGCCGCGCTACTATTCGAAGGCGCCGCCGCCGCTGATCGCCCCGATCTACAATTGGGGCGGTTTCTATGTCGGCGTTAACGGCGGCTGGGGCTCCAGCCACAATTGCTATAGCAACACCGCCGTCTTCGGCGTCGCGTTCACCCCCCTCGGCGAAGGCTGCCACGACGCCTCGGGCGGCACGGTCGGTGGCCAGGTGGGTTACCGCTGGCAGGCCGGCAACTGGGTGTTCGGTCTGGAAGCGCAGGGCAACTGGGCCGATTTCTCCGGCTCCAACACCAGCCTGGTGTTCGCCGGCCTGTCCAACCGTACCCGCATCGACGCCTTCGGCCTGTTCACCGGCCAGGTTGGCTACGCCTGGAACAACGCGCTGTTCTATGTGAAGGGCGGCGCCGCGGTGACCGACAACCGTTATGAGGGCTTCGTTACCGGAACCGGTCTGGTCATCGACCGCGCGACCGACACCCGCTGGGGCGGAGCAGTCGGCGCCGGCGTCGAGTACGGCTTCGCACCGAACTGGTCGGCCGCCATCGAGTACAACCATCTGTTCATGGGCACCAACAACTACGCCTTCACCAGCGTCGTTGCGCCGGTTGGCATCAACACCCGCAACGACGACATCCGCCAGGATGCGGACATGGTCAACGTCAAGGTCAACTACCACTTCGGCGGCCCGATCGTCGCGCGCTACTGATCAAACAATATCGGCGTCAAACGACGAAAGCCCCGCGAAAAGCGGGGCTTTCTTTTTGTGTTGAGACTGCTTGAGGCGTGTTCGGTGCCACCCTCCCCTGGAGGGGGAGGGTCGCCGCGAATGAAATGAGCGGCGGGGTGGGGTGACGGTCTTTCCTCTCGGACAGTCTTCGTATTGAGAGATCACCCCACCCCGTCTCGCATCTTCGCTTCGCTCGATGCTCGCCGACCCTCCCCCTCCAGGGGAGGGTGAAGACGGACCGAAACCGCTTTCACGACATCCCTTCACATCAACCGATCGGCATCGCGAGATAGCGGGTGTTGTCGGCGCTCTTGATCCGCATCAGCACGCTGTGCTTGCCGGAAGACTTCGCCTCCGACAACGCGCTGCGCAGCTCGCCGGCATTGCCGACGCTCTTGCCGCCGACGTCGAGGATGACGTCGCCGGACTGCACGCCGTGCTCGGCCGCGGGGCCTTCCGGATCGACTGCGGTGACCACGACACCCTTGCCGCCGGCGCCGGCCACCTCGCTCGCGGGCGCAACCGAAAGGCCGAGGCGTGGCGCGCCGCGCATCGAACCGTCGCGGTCCTCGGCGCTCGCCTGCTTCTGATCGTTCGGCATCGCCGCCAGCGTCACGGTGACGCTCTTCTGCTCGCCCTTGCGCAGGATATCGAGCTTGGCGCTGCTGCCCGGCGCCATGCCCGAGATCTCACGCGCCAGCGAGCGGGAGTCCTTGACCGCGTTACCGTTGACGGCCGTGATCACGTCGCCGGCCTCGATGCCGGCTTTTGCCGCCGGCGTATCGGCCTTGGCCTCGTCGACCAGCGCGCCCGAGGCATTCTTCAATCCCAGGCTTTCGGCGATGCCGGCCGAGACCGGCTGCACCTGCACGCCGATATAGCTGCGCGTCACCACGCCTTTGTCCTTGAGCTGGGCGACGACCATCTTCGCGGTGGAGGCGGGGATGTCGAAGCCGATGCCGACCGAGCCGCCGGAGGGCGAATAGATCGCGGTGTTGACGCCGACGACATTCCCGTTGCTGTCGAAGGTGGGTCCGCCCGAGTTGCCCTTGTTGATGGGCGCGTCGATCTGGATGTAGTTGTCATACGGGCCGGAGCCGATGTCGCGGCCTTCCGCCGAGATGATGCCGGCGGTGACGGTGCCGCCGAGGCCGTAGGGGTTACCGACCGCGACCACCCAGTCGCCGACGCGCGCCTTGTCGGTGGCGAAATTGGCAAAGGCGAAATCGCTCTTGCCGTCGACCTTGATCAGCGCGAGGTCGGTTTTGGGATCGGTGCCGATCACCTTCGCGGTATAGGTCTTGCCGTCATCGGTCGTGACCTCGACCGAGCTGGCGTGATCGACCACGTGGTTGTTGGTGACGGCATAGCCGTCCGCCGAGATGAAGAAGCCGGAGCCGACGCCGGTGATCACCTGGTGCGGTTGCACCCGGCGTTCCATCCCGCGCGGACCGTTCTCGCCGAAGAACCGCTCGAACGGCGTTCCCGGCATGAAAGGCTGCAGATCCTGCCCGCTGGTGTTGGGGCCGTCGTCATCCGTCGCGCCCTGGTCGACCTTGACGCGCACCGAGATCACCGCCGGCTTCACCTTGGCGATCAGGTCGGCGAAGCCCGCCGGTCCCTGCTGGGCTTGCGTGGTCGCCGCATTGGCTTGCGAGGTAAAGTGGCCATATTCCAGGGGGCCACCGAGCACCAGGGCCACGCCGACCACCGCGGCTGAACCGAGCAGCGTCAAGCGCCGCAGCGACAGAATCCCGCGATTGGAATCATTGAATTGTCTCATCGTTGGTCTCTCCACATCTGATTTGCCCGCCACTTGATGCAGAGATAACGCGCGCTTCCTTACGGCACGCTGTCGGGTGAATTAAGATTTGCTTGCGGCCGGCTTAATTCGCGGTAAGGCGGGAAGGGGTGTCCGTCTGCAGTGCCGCTATCACATCTTCTTCCAGCGCCCAGATGCGGTCCTGTCCCCAATGCGCATCCCCGCCATTGACGCGAAATGTCGGCGCGCCCCACAAACCCGCCTCGAGCAGGGCCACGCGGTTCTGCTCGGCGAACGTGCGCCAGCTTTCGTCCGCCAGCGCCGCGCGGACCTCTTCGTCCGGTATTTTGACGGCGCGGGTGATGGAAAAGAGCCCGCCATCGTCGGCGAGGACGGTGCCTTGCGCGAACGAGCCGGCCATGGCCGCTTGTGCGAAAGCAACGCTTGGTCCGAGCGCCTGCGCGCGAAAGAACACGGCGAGCGCCCGTTCCGCGCCTTTGCCGACGGGATCCGCGATCCTGCCGAAGGGCATGCCGATGAGGTCCGCCTCGCGCCTGGTGTCGAGCGCGATGTAGAGGCTCTTCATGGGCGGCACCGGCAGGCCGCGCATGACCATCGGAAGAATGCATCGCGGCCGCAGCTCCGCGCCATAGTGCCGGGCAAGCGCCGCGATTCGCGCCAGGCCGATATAGGAGTAGGGACTGCGGAACGAGAACCACGCCTCGATCACCGGCCGTTGGCCGGCCTCGACATCGATCTGTCCGGAACCGGCCAGCAACTCGCGTTGATACGGCGCGAGGTACGGAGATTGCGGACTCTTGTCCAGGCCGAGCTCTCGAAGACGCGTCTCGAGATGATGCAGGCGATCGACGCCCCAATACCATTCGCCCTCGAAATAGAACATGGCGCCGAGATAATGACGCAAGCGGCGCCGCTCGGCCTCGCCCGCCCGCAAAGCCTCGGCGATGCTCTGTTCGGGCGGCGCGCCGGACGCCATCGCGCGCAACAGCTCGGCCTCACCGCGCCAAAGCGCTCCGCCGATAACCGGCGCCAGCCCGGAGAATTTTCCAGATTGCAACGCCGCGACCAATGCCGCGCACGCCGCATCCCGAAGTTCGGGAGACGGAAGGCTCGCATTCTCGGGGAATTGCAAGTGGTAGCGTCGCGACAGCCGGACCGCGTCCCGCAGGGCATAGGCTTCGAGCCGATGCCGGTCGGGCGCCGCCGCATCATCGGGTGGCGGTACCAGCCAGGGTTCGATCAGGATGTCGTAGCGGCGCGCCAGCGGCTGCAGCAGTTGCGCGGCAAGGTGGCTATAGGGATCGTCGGCCTGGTGGAAATAATGCACCGTGGGCCGCTTGCCCGACAGCTTGCGGCGCGCCGCGAAGATCGACCGCCTGAGGTCGCGGAACGCGCCGCTGGTCAGCCCGGCAATCGCCATGGTCCGCATCGTTGCGCGAAGGCTCATCACGCCTCCCTACCGCGGCCACAACATTGTCCATGCACGCGCGGCAAGCGCGGCGATCCGCCGCTGGATCGCACGCAGGAGTTGCCTGTTCGGGTTGTCGAATTTTATTGACATTAATAGTGCCATATCTTTAGATGAAAGGCAAGGATGCCGAAGCGGCACGCGATCGGCGAAGCCTTTGAGGACGCATGAACGATCTTGGTAAAGGATCCTCGTTCAGGCTGACGGCGGCGAGGACAGCCGACGACGCGGATGGCCGCAAGCACCGCTCGCAGAAGAGCCAGGCGCGCATCGTCAACGCCATGCTTGAACTGGTGGCCCAGGGCAATCCGGAGCCGAGCGCCGATCAGATCGCCGACATCGCCAAGGTGGGCCGGCGCTCGGTCTTTCGTCACTTCAAGGACATGGACACGCTCTATCGCGAGATGACCGACAGCATCGCGGCGACGATGGGATCGATCGTGCTGCAGCCGTTCCAGGCGGCCGATTGGGCCGGACGGGTGCTCGAGCTTGTCGATCGGCGCGCCGTCGGCTTCGAGAAGATGAAACCGTTCCTGCTGGCCGGGCAGGTTCACCGCCATCGCTCGCCCTACCTGAAGGCCTCGCACGCGCAATTCGTGCAAATGCTCCGGCAGATCCTGCTCGGACTGCTTCCGAAGGAGATTGCGCATAATGCCGACCTCGTCGAGGCGCTCGACATGTTGCTGAGCTTCGAGATCTGGAATCGGCTGCGCGACGATCAGGGTCTCAGCATCGCCAAGGCGAAACGCGTGCTCAAACGGGCGATCCAGTCGGCGCTCGCAGATCAGGGTCTGCGAGACGCAGCGCAGGCGGATGGCGGAAGTTGAGGACCCTTCAGTCAATTCAAGAATTCGCATCGGTAAAACCAGGGAGGAATGACAAATGACGAGATGGATTTTAGCTAGCGCACTCGTTCTCGCCGTCACCGGCGCTTACGCGGAGGACAAAAAGCCGGCGAAGAAGCCGAAGGCTGTCGCGTCGGGACAGATGTTCTGCGGCCCGCAGGGGTGCCGGCCTGTGACGCCGGGATGCCACATTGAGCAAAAGGTTTATATGGGCATGTCCGGCACGATGAACATGGAAGTCTGCAACTAGGCGCAATGGCTTTTTCTTGAGTGATCCATCAGCGCACTCGATTCACCTCTCCCTATGGGAGAGGTGACCTTCGGCGCCGTCAGGCAGCTTCACGCGCCTGCCGGATCATCGTGTCGATCAGGCTTGCGAGCTGTTCGGGCTGGTCCTCCTGCAGGAAGTGACCGGCGTTGCGAATGGTGACATGGGATTGCCGCTTCGCGCCCGGGATGCGCTCTTGAAGAATGCGGTCGCCGCCGCGCGTGATCGGATCGCGGTCGCTGAAGGCAGTCAGGAACGCCTCGTCCCACCACTCCAGCACCTTCCAGGCTCCCTTGCACTCCGCCACGGAGGCGTGCGCGTCGGTGATCGGCACCAACGCCGGGAATTGCCGCGCGCCGGCCTTGTAACTCTCGTCCGGAAACGGCGCGTCATAGGCCCGCTTCTCCTGATACGACAGGCCGCGCACGGTGCCCTTGCCGATCAACCAGCCGATCGGCAAACGCGGCGTGTATTGGCTGAACGCCAGCCAGAGCTTGAACGGCAGCGGAATCCTGCCGCCACCCGCCGGCAGGGCGGTGTTGGCGGCGATCACGCCGGCGAAGCGTTCCGGAAAGCGCGCGACCAGCCGCAAGCCGATCAGCCCGCCCCAATCCTGGCAGAACAACGTCACGCCTTTGAGGTCGCGCCCCAACAGCCACTCGCTCATCCAGTCCACATGCCGCTCGAAGGTATAGTCGGAGCGGAGCGCCGGCTTGTCGGAGCGGCCAAAGCCGATCAGGTCGGGCGCCAGCACGCGATGGCCGTTGCCGACCAGCGGTGGAATCATCTTGCGGTAGAGATAGCACCAGCTCGGCTCGCCATGCAGCAGCAGCACCGGCGCGCCGTCTCGCAGACCTTGGTCGAGATAATGCAGGCGGAGACGGGTGCCTCCTTCGACCGCGACCTCCGCATAATGCGGCGCGAATGGAAAATCCGGCAGGTCGGCAAAGCGCTCATCGGGAGTCCGCAGCACTTTCATCTGGCAAGGTCCCGTTGCAGCAGGCTTGCGCGTTGCGGCGACGGCGGCGCGCGGCCCGGCAGCGCAAGCACGGTGCGGAAGCCGATATGCGTCGTGCCAACGGAGGCATCGCCCGGCTGCCGCGCCGCGGGCCGATAGCGCATGCAGAAATTGGCCGCGCACAGATATGAGCCGCCCTTGATCACGCGAAACTGGCTGCGAAGATCGACCGGCGTTGCAACGCTGCCGGAGGAGGCGCGGCCACCCCACGTATCCTGCGTCCATTGCCAGACATTGCCGGCCATGTCGTAGAGGCCGTAGCCGTTGGGCGGAAAACAGCCGACCGGGGATGTCCCCTTGAATCCCTTGCTGCCAAGGTTCAGGGTCGGGAAAATGCCGCGCCAGTGATTGGATTGCGGCGCCTCGTCGCTGTCGTCCTGGTTTCCCCAGTTGAACCGCGCGCCATCGAGGCCGCCGCGCGCGGCGAACTCCCACTGCGTCTCCGTGGGCAGCGAACGTCCGGCCCAGCGCGCATAGGCTTCGGCATCCTCATAAGCCACCTGCACGACCGGATGGTTCATACGGTGCGCGATCGTGCTTTGCGGTCCCTCGGGATGGCGCCAGTCGGTGCCGGGAACGAACCTCCACCATTGCCTGACATCGTCGAGATCGGCGATCTCCGCTGGCGCGACAAACACGAAGGATCCCGGGCGCGGATCGCTCTGCAGTGTCCGCGGCCGCTCGGCGACGGTGAGGTAACCGGTCTCGCGGACGAATCGCGCGAATTGCGCATTGGTGACGTCGTGCGAGTCGATCCAGAATCCGCCCGCCGCCGATTGGCGGCGAGGGGCTTCCTCCAAGCGGTAATCTTCCGATCCCATCATGAAGCGGCTTGCTGCAATGAACGCCATTCCGGCGCCGGGAGCCTCGGGCTCGTCGGTTACAGCGACACAGGCTTCGGGCAAAGCGGGCTCGCCGAAATTGCGCGCATGCAGACCCCAGGCAGCGCCGGCGATTGCGACGACCGCAACCACCGATGCAAGTATGCGCTGCCGGGTCAACCTCATCGCGCGATCTCCCGTTTCAATTGGCCCAGTAGATGTATTCGTCGCCGGGCTCATGGGGAAAACTCAGGGGCTTGTCGATCAGCACCGGCGCTTCCACCAGCGCGGGAAAGTGTGGCTTGACCTGCTCCGCATCGACCGCGGCGAGCGCCTGCTGCAAATCCTTCACCTTGTCCGGCATGGCGCCGGCCAGGTTCTTCCGCTCCGTCGGATCATCCCGCAAGTTGAACAGCCACACCTTGTCGGGACGCGCCGCGACCTGCAGCTTGAAGTCGCCCGACAGCAGAACCTTGTAGTCGCCATCGCGCCAATAGAGCGACTTGTGCGGCGGCGATTGCGAAGATGCGGTCACCGCCTCGATCAGGTTGACGCCATCCATCGTCCGGTCCGTTGGAACGGCACCGCCGGCCGCTGCCGCGGCGGTCGCGAAGATGTCGACATGTCCGATCGGCTTGTCGAACACTCGCCCTTTGCCGAGCTTGGCGGGCCATTTCATCATGAAGGGCACGTGGATGCCGCCTTCAAAGAAGGTCGCCTTCCAGCCGCGAAACGGCTTGTTGATATCGGGCAATCCGATGTAATGGGCGCCGCCATTGTCGCTGGTGAAGATCACCAGTGTGTTGTCGTCGAGGCCCCGCGCCTTCAGCGCATCCAGAACGCGCCCGACATTGCGCTCGAGTGCGCGGATCATCGCGGCGTAGACCCTGAGCCTGTGATCGGCAATGCCGCCCAGCGCATCATAGTCGCTTTTCAACGCCTGCAACGGCGTATGCGGCGCATTGAACGCCAGGTACAGGAAGAAGGGCCGGTTCTTGTTGGCCTCGATCGCCGCGACCGCCTGTTCGCCGAGATAGTCGGTCATGTAGGCCGAAGGCGCGAAGCGCTTGCTGCCGTTGTAGCGGATCGCGAACGGCAGGTTCGCCCAGATGAACTTGTCGATCGGGTCGAAATCCTGTTTCGAATTGACGACGTTGGGGTCGTTCTCGGGAAGATACATCGAGCCGCCCGCGTAGAACGCCAGAGCCTCGTCGAATCCGCGCGCTTCGGGGGCCGTCTCCTTGGTTCCTCCGAGATGCCATTTGCCGAGCATCAGCGTGCGGTAACCCTGGGCTTTCATGACCTGGCCGATCATGACCTCGGAGGTCGGCACGATCTGCTGGTCCCAGGGCGGGTAGTCCTTTTCGCGCTCGCTGAAATACAACGCCGGCAACGCCTTGTCCGTCGACATCCGGGCGATCAGCTTGCTGAACTGCATCGCGGTCGGCGTGAATTCGAAACCGAACCGCGTGGCGTAGCGCCCCGTCATGATCGCGGCTCGCGAGGGCGCGCATGTTGCGTCGCCTGCATAGGCCTGGGTGAAGCTGATGCCGTCCAATCCGATCGAATTGATGCGCGGTGTCGGCACCGCTCCTTCCGCCACGCCGCCGCCGCGAAAGGTCAGATCATTCCATCCGAGATCGTCGGCCAGGATCACCACGACGTTGGGAGGGCGGCTGCTAGGGGCCTCTCGTGCGGCAGCAGGTCCCCCAGTCCAGACCACCGCCTGCGTTGGACCGACCGGATCGGTGATCGCTGCTACCAGGCCGGGAAGGTAATACCAGTAGCGTTCGAACGCACCCCAGCCCGCAAGGCCAATGGCCGCGAGCAGGACACCGCCTGCGATCAGGCGCGAGCGCTTCATCGACTGTCCTTCGGACGTTGCTGGTCCGGCTTAGGCTTGCAGCGACCCGGCCCAGCAATTTATTGACACTATATGTGTCATAAGATTGATTGATGGTCAACTGACGGCCAGCCCGCGTTCGGGCTGCCGCTTTCGATGCCGGGTCAAATGGCGAGCGGAGTGAGACGTGCGAATCATCCTGCGAAATACGCTCCGCGCCGCGCTCGTCCTTGCCGGACTGCTGTTTGTCGTGCTGGCGGCCGGCTTCCTGCGCGATCCTGCGCTCCCCGCGTCGCGGCTCGGCGTGGCACCGCTTGGCCTGCTCGGACAGGCGACGCTCCGTGGGGACTTCTTCGCGTTCTTTGCGGTGGTGGGACTGCTCTCGATCGCAGGCGCGGTGCGCGGCAACGCGCGCCTGCTGCTGGCCCCGTTGCTGCTGATCGTATTCACCTTGGCTGGCCGCCTGATCACGGTCGTGGTCGCCGGCTTCGATCCCGTGATGGGACCGCCGATGGCTGTCGAGGCGGTGATCGCCGTCCTGCTGTTGCTGGGCCGGCGTGCCTTTCGTAACGGTACGCCACACCAGGCCGGATTTCGTGCCGCGGCGATCGGCCTTGGCGCGATCGTCGTGATTGCCGTGGCGGCCGGCATCGTCAGCCGCGTGCCGGCGGTCGGCGCCTATTTTCTTGCTCGCACGGTGCAGGCGCGTCTTGCCGAGCGGATCGACCCGAGCCTGTTCGACGGCAAGGCGTTGCGCCTCATCCTTTGCGGGACCAGCTCGCCATTGCCGGATTCCCATCGGGCCAAGGCCTGCGCGATCGTGATCGCGGGCGATCGGGCCTTTGTCGTCGACACCGGCCCGGAGTTGTGGAAGACGCTGGCGCTGATGGGCTTTCCCGGCGAACGCATCGCAGGCCTGCTGCTCACCCATTTCCACTCCGACCACATCGGCGACCTCGGCGAATTCCGCCTGCAGACCTGGATCGCCGGCCGCAAGATGCCGTTGCCGGTTTATGGCGGTCCCGGCGTCGAGCAGGTGGTTGCAGGATTTAACACCGCATATGCGCAGGATGATGTCTATCGCTCCGCCCACCACGGCAATGAAATCGTGCCGCTCGACGCCGCGCCGCTCAAGGCTGCGCCATTCCGTGTCGGCATGTCCGACAATCGCGACCAGTCGGAACGTATCCTCTCCGACGGTGACCTCGTCATCACGGCTTTCGAAGTCAATCACGAGCCGGTTCGCCCGGCCGTGGGCTACAGGTTCGACTACAAGGGCCGATCGATCTTCATCAGCGGCGACACCAGGAAATGGCCGAACGTCGCAGCCGGCGCCAAGGACGCCGACGTGCTGGTGCATGAAGGGCAATCGCAAAGGATGCGCCAAATCTTCGCCGATGCCGCCGCGCAAGCCGGCAATCATGTCATCGCAAAGATCATGACCGACATCGAAAACTACCACGCGAGCCCGCGCGATGCGGCCGAGACCGCCAACGAGGCAAAGGTCAAGCTGCTGGTCTACACCCACTTCATCCCGCAGCTTGCGACGTGGTTTCTCGGGCCGCTGTTTTTTGAGGGCGTGTCCGATGTGCGGCCGGCTTCCGCCTGGGTGGCAGGCTTCGACGGATATCGCGTCGACCTGCCGATCGGGTCGGATGCGGTGATCCAGAGCGAAGTTGCGGTCGGCCTGTTCTAGGGCGCGAACTTGCGGACTTGACAAGGCGCATGTCAGGATTATCCTGACAGTCAGGATATCCCTGACAGAGGCTTCGTCATGTCCAACGCCGCAGCCCGCAACAGGACCTTGCATTGCTCGTTCTGCTTCAAATCGCAGCACGACGTGAGGAAGTTGATTTCGGGACCCGCAAGCGTCTTCATCTGCGACGAATGCGTCGATTTGTGCAACGACATCATCGCCAGTTCGGTGCGAAAGCCGGCAAAATCGATCTCTGCGGACGAGCTGCCGACGGAGCGGCTGCTCGACCGGCTGCGACCGATCGAGGACACGGTGCAAGGCAAGGCCAATCAGCTTCAGCAGGTCGTTGAAATCCTGCGGGCCCGCGAGATCAGCTGGGCCGCCATCGGCGCGGCCCTGGGTATCAGCCGGCAGTCGGCGTGGGAACGCTTCAGCTGAGGGATGACAATCCCTGCCTTGAAGCGTCCACATTGCCGATGGAGAAGCGCCGGATAGTTGACGGTGAGCAATGGATTTTCGGGGGACGATGACATCTCGGGCGATCGGTGCAGCGATTGCAGGCCTGCTGCTGATCGCGCCCGCGATCGCTGCCGAGGCGCCGGCCGAGTTGATTTCGAGCTACCGGCTGAAGCATGGCGAGGTCCGCGTGGTGCGCGACTCAACGCTGGATCGTATCGCGCAGGAGCAGGCGCGCGCCATGGCGGCCAAGGACACGCTGAGCCACGAGGTGCTCGGCTCCTTCACGCGCCGGGTCGCGCCGGCACGGGCAGGCCGCGCCGCCGAGAACATTGCCTATGGCTATGAGAGTTTCGAGAAGACGCTGGGACAGTGGATCGACTTTTCCGAGCATCGCAAGAACCTGCTGCTGCACAACGCGTCCAAAGTCGGGGTCGCGAGCGCAAAGGACGCCAGCGGCAAGCGCACCTATTGGGCGATGGTGATCGCCGGCGACTACGAACCGAAGCCGCCGAAGGGCAGGAAAGACCGGGAGCCATTGGTGGCGGTGAGACGCGAGGCCGCGCCCGCGAGCAAGCCGAAATCCAGCGACTGCCACATCAGGGTGCTCAGCCTATGCATTTGATACGAACTGCTACCGACTGAACGCGGTTATGACATAAGACGCCGCGGGAACTATTAACTCTTTCAGACTTCTGGTTGTTGCGGCGATCTGCTAGGTTTGGCGTCGGGCTGGCGGGACGAGACCGTGAGTCGGCATTTGCGATCGGGACTATTCAGCGCTTTGCTTGTCGGGCTCGTGCTTACGAGCGGGGTTAGCTGTTTCGCCGGTCCGCGCGAAGACGCGGCAACGGCCTACGAAAACCGCGATAACGAGACCGCGCTGAAGCTGTGGCGGCCGCTTGCCGAGCAGGGCGATGCCGAAGCGCAGCGAAGCTTGGGCCAGATGTATGATTTCGGGCGAGGGGTCGAGAGAGACCCCGCGCAGGCGGCCCAATGGTATGGCAAGGCAGCGCAGCAAGGCGACGCGGGCGCTCAATATCGCCTTGGCATGATGTGCATTTACGGCGACAAAGCCACTCGTGATGTCGCTGCCGGTATCTCGTGGTTTGAAAAGGCGGCCGATCAAGGCCACCTGGAGGCGCAACGCGCACTCGGAGAACTCTATGAGTTCGGCAGTTTCGTCCCGAGAAATCACGCCCGGGCTCTCGCGTGGTTTCGCAAGGCCGCGGCGCAGGGCGATACGCGCTCGATGACCAGGCTCATGGTTTTCTCCACGCAAACGGGTGACTATGCCGAGGCTTTGATCTGGGCGCGAAGATTGGCTGATCTCGGAGATGCCGCCGCACAATTCCAGATCGGCACGATGTATGCGGAAGGGTTGGGCGTATCCCGGGATCTCGCCCAAGCGCTCGCCTGGCTGCGAAAGGCCGCATCGCAACGTGGCTTCAGTGCGAGTATGGCAAGAAAATATCTGGCGCACCTGGAAAATCCCAATCCGCCGCCGACGCCTCCGCCGCCCGACTTTGACGCCTTGCGGCGGCAGGCCGAACAAGGGAGTGCGGAGGCCCAGAACAAGCTCGGCGACATCTACCGCGACGACAAAAGCGTCTTGAAGGATGATGCTCAGGCAGTCGCCTGGTTCCGGAAGTCGGCGGAACAGCGCTATGCGCCGGCCGAGGCGAATCTCGCCGATATGTATTTCGAGGGCAAAGCCGTTCCCAAGGACCAGGAGCTGTTTCTGTACTGGCTTCGGAAGGCAGCGGAGCACGGTGATTCCACGAGCCAGGTGATGCTGGGCAGAATGTATTTCAATGGCATGTTCGGTGCGCCGAAGGACCAGACGCTCGGACTGCAATGGATGATGAAGGCCGCCGACGGCGGCAATAACGTCGCCCTCTACGAGATGGCTGGCGCCTTCGAGTTCGGTCGGCGAGGTGTGACGAAAGACAAGCCCAAGGCAATCTATTGGTACCAAGAGGCGGCCGAACACGGAAACATCGAGGCCCAATACCGGCTCGGCGAAAAATACGCGAACGGGGACGACGTACCGAAGGATATCGACAAGGCCTTGTTCTGGCTGCGCAAGGCGGCCGATCATGACGATGGTAACCCGACGCAGAACTGGGCCGAGCAGGCATTGGCGCGGCTCGAGAAAAAGAGCGTGCCGAAATGAGAGATATAATCAGCCTCTGCATTTGATGCGGAGGCGCCGCTACACCGCATCTCCCGACGTCAGCAGCGCAAACGACCGAGCCGCGATCTTGTAAACGCTGCCGAACGCAAATGATGTATCCGTCGCCCCGTCGGCGACATTGGTGTCGAGCAGCAGCGTCCATTTCGGGCCCGCGCTGGTGTGCGGCAGCTTGAAGTCGACTTCGCCATCACTGCTGTTCATGATGATCAGTACGCTCTCGTCCTCGCCGTGACGCGCGACCGCGGTCTTGCGCGCGCGGCCGTCGAGCATCACGCCGAAGCACTTGATCCAGCCGCTGTTCCATTCGCCCTCGGTCATCTCGTGCCCGCCGGCGCCGAGCCAGACGACGTCGCTTATGTCGAGCTCAGCGTCATGGGCGCCGGTCAGGAAACGGCTGCGGCGCAGAATCGGATAGTCGCGCCGGAGCTGAATCACCCGCTTGGTGAAAGCGAGCAGCCTCTCGTGAGGCTCGCCCATGCTCCAGTCGAACCAGGAGATCTCGCTGTCCTGGCAATAGGCGTTGTTGTTGCCCTGCTGGGTCCGGCCGAATTCGTCGCCGCCGAGCAGCATCGGCGTACCCTGCGACAGCAGCAGGGTCGCCAGCATGTTGCGCTTCTGCCGCTCGCGTAGCGCCAGCACGTCCTTGTCGTCGGTCGGCCCTTCGACGCCGCAATTCCACGAGCGGTTGGTCGAGCTGCCGTCGCGGTTATTCTCGCCGTTCGCCTCATTGTGCTTGTCGTCGTAGCTCGCCCAGTCGTTCAGGGTGAAGCCGTCATGCGCCGTGATGAAATTGACGCTGGCCCAGCTGCGCCGGCCCTCGCGGTTGAACACGTCGCCGGAGCCGAGCAGGCGCGGCGCCAGTGCGGAGGGCGGCGCCTCGGCCCGCCAGTAGTCGCGCGCGGTATCGCGAAACTTGTCGTTCCACTCCGCCCAACCGGGCGGGAAGTTGCCGACCTGATAGCCGCCGGGGCCGGTGTCCCAGGGTTCGGCGATCAGCTTGACCGTCGCGAGCAGCGGGTCCTGGTCCATCGCCTTCAGGAAGCCGCTCTGCTCGTCGAAGCCGTAGACTTCCCGCGCGAGGATGGTGCCGAGATCGAAGCGGAAGCCGTCGATGTGCATGTGTCCGGCCCAGTAGCGCAAGCTATCCATCACCATCTGGATCACCCGCGGATGCGACAGGTTGACGGTGTTGCCGGTGCCGGTGTCGTTGATGTAGTAGCGCTTCCGGTCCGGCAGCAGGCGATAATAGCTGGCGTTGTCGATGCCCTTGAACGACAGGGTCGGGCCGCGCTCGTTGCCCTCGGCGGTGTGATTGTAGACGACGTCGAGGATGACCTCGAGGCCGGCGCCGTGCAGCTTCGCCGTCATCTCCTTGAACTCGCGAAGGCTGTGGGCGACATCGGCGGCGTAGCGCGGGTCCGGCGCGAAGAAACCGATGGTGTTGTAGCCCCAGTAGTTGGTCAGCTTCTTCTCGAGCAGGTTGCTGTCGTTGATGAAGGAGTGGACCGGCAGCAGCTCCACCGAGGTGATGCCGAGCGCTTTCAGATAGTCGATCGCGGCAGGCGAGCCGAAGCCGGCATAGGTGCCGCGCAGATTTTCGGGCACGCCGGGATGCTTCTTCGTGAACCCCTTGACGTGAGTTTCGTAGACGATGGTTTCGTCCCAATGCACGTTCTGCCGCTGCGCTTCCGCCTGCCAGTCGAAATCGGGATCGACCACGACGCATTTGGGCATGAAGGGCGCGCTGTCGCGGTCGTCGAAGGTCAGGTCGTCGCCGCTTTCCATCTTGTAGCCGAACACCGCCGGATTCCACGTCAGCGCGCCGGCGTGGGCACGGGCATAGGGATCGAGCAGCAGCTTGTTGGGATTGAAGCGATGCCCTTTGTCAGGTTCATAGGGGCCGTAGACACGGTAGCCGTAGAACGTGCCGGGGCCGACCCCGGAGATGTAGCCGTGAAACACCTGATCGGTATATTCCGGCAGTTCGAACCGGTGCGTCTCGCGCTCGCCGTCGAACAGGCAGATTTCAACCTTGGTGGCGTTCGCCGAGAACAGCGCGAAATTGGTGCCTTGATTGGTCCCTTGGCCGCTCCAGGTGGCTCCCAGCGGGTAGGGCAGCCCTTCTTCGATGGCAAAATCTGTCATTTCAACCCCCAAACCCGACGGTACAGCCATCGTCAAACGCCATCGGCCATAAAATGTTGCAAGAGCGAACGACTATTTGCGATGCTATCGCGGATATATCGATGCAATTTGGATTCCAGATGACCGATCAGGCGGCCGTGAACGGCAAGATGGACAAGCAGGCGCTGCTCGCGAAATACCTCGCCGAGCGCGACAAGCGGCTGCGCACTGACGGCAACGCGCAATATCTGCGGCTCGACGGTCAGCTCTCGCATTACAAGAAGGACCCTTACGCCGAGCCGATCAACCGCGAGGCGCTGTTCGATCACGTCACCTTCGCCTTCGTCGGCGGCGGCATCGCAGGCCTCGTCACCGGCGCGCGGCTGGTCGAAGCCGGCATCAGCGACGTCCGCATCGTCGAGAAGGGCGGCGATTTCGGCGGCACCTGGTACTGGAATCGCTATCCCGGCGCGCAATGCGACACCGCCTCGATGGTCTACATACCGCTGCTCGAGGAAACCGGGCACATGCCGTCGGAGAAGTATGCGCATGGGCCGGAGATTCTCGAACAGTGCCGCCGCATCGGCCGCAAGTTCTCCCTCTACGATAATGCGCTGTTTCAGACCGAGGTGACCGCTCTCGAGTGGGACGAGAGCGGAAAGCGCTGGGTGATTTCGACCGATCGCGGCGATCGCTTCACCGCGAGCTACATCGGCGTCGGCACCGGGCCGCTGCACGTGCCGAAGCTGCCGGGCATATCAGGCATCGAGACCTTCAAGGGCCATTCCTTCCACACCAGCCGCTGGGACTACAATTACACCGGCGGCGACGCGGCCGGCGCACCGATGACGGGGCTTGCCGACAAGCGCGTCGCCATTATCGGCACCGGCGCCACCTCGGTGCAGGCCGTGCCGTATCTCGCGCGGGCTGCGAAGCGGCTGTTCGTCGTGCAGCGGACGCCGTCCTCGGTCGATGTGCGCGCCAATGCCCCTATCGATCCGAAGTGGTTCGAGGGCATCGCGACGCCGGGTTGGCAGGCGCGCTGGCTGACGAATTTCACCGACAACCAGGCCGGCGGCGGCGCCGCGGAAGATCTGGTGAAGGACGGCTGGACCGATCTGTCGCGGCGCATCCGCAGCAAGTTCAAGGATCTGCCGCGCGAGAACCTGACGCAGGCCGCGATGCTGGCCGCCTTCGAGGACACCGATTTCGAGAAGATGGAAGAGATTCGCGCACGGGTCGATTCCATCGTGGCCGACCGCGAGACCGCGCAACGGCTGAAAGCCTGGTACCGGCAATTGTGCAAGCGGCCGTGCTTCCACGACTCCTATCTGCAGGCGTTCAACAACCCCTCGACCACGCTGGTCGATACCGACGGCAAGGGCGTGGAGCGGATCACCGAAAACGGCTTCGTGGTCGCAGGCCGCGAATATCAGGTCGACTGCATCATCTATGCGTCGGGCTTCGAGGTCGGCACCGAATTTCGCAGCCGCGCCGGATTCGATCTGGTCGGGCGGGATGGATTAAGGTTGTCGCAGGCGTGGGGCGAGGGGATGAAGTCGCTGCACGGCACGCATGTGCACGGCTTTCCCAACGCCTTCTTCGTCCAGCCGGCGCAGGGCGCCAATCTGATCTCCAATGTCCCGCACAATCTGACGGAGGCGGCAGCCACGATCGCTGCGATCCTGCGCCACGCAATCGACAACAGCGCGCGCGAGATTGAGGTGACGAGGGAGGCGCAGCAGGCCTGGGTCGACCTCTTGCTCACCGCGCCGCCGCGCCTGATCGGCTCGCCCGACTGCACGCCCGGCTATTACAACAATGAGGGACAGGCGCCGACGCTGGCTTCGAAGCTCAACGTCGGATATCCGGCGGGGCCGAGCGCCTATTTCCGCTATCTCGGGGCATGGCGCGGCGCCGGCGATTTCAAGGGGCTGGTGTTTCGGTGAAGCAATGGGCGAATAACAGGAGTGAAAAAATGTCTGCAGCAGCGCCCGATGGTTTTGCGCTTATCAAGCCCGGCCAGACCTATGTCGGTAAGCAGGGCTTCACCTACGGTGCCGGTGTCTCGAAGGAAACCGCGGGCGCGCAGAAGGTGTGCATGAACGTGCTGCCGATGCCGCCGGGCGCGGTTGCGAAAGCGCATTACCACAAGGGTATCGAGACCATCGCTTATATGCTCGATGGCGAGTGCGCCGTGTATTACGGCGACGATCTCGAGAAGCGGGTGGAGGTGCACAAGGGCGATACCTGTTTTCTCGGCCCCGACATTCCGCACGCACCAAGCAACGAAAGCGGCAAGCCGTGCACCTGGATCGTGGTGCATTCGTCCGGCAACGATCAGGACGGCATCGTGCTGCTGCCGGAACTCGATGCAAGGCTCAAGGCGCGGATGGGCGCGAAGGCGCAGTAGGCAGAACGCGCGCTACGCATCCAGTACCTCGACCAGCCGAAAGCGTTCGCACATCAGCGTCATGTCTTCGCTGAAGCGTCCGAGCCGGCCGAAATAGCGGCGATGCGCATCACGCCACCAGGCAAGGCTGCGGTCGCCTTCGCCCTCGTCATGCGCGAACGCGGCATCCATCTCGTTGAATTTCCGATACGTGACCTCGGTGGTTTCGATCACGCAGCGGGGGTTTCCGCGACCGTCCAGCACGAGCCATTGCTCGCCGGGGGAAGAGGTGTTCGGTTCGTCCTCGGTGCTGCAGGTCGCGGTCTTGACGCCTTTCATCACGAGCCCGAGCAGTTCGTCGGCCAGCGCGGGATTGTCGCCGAAAGCGAACCTGCGAAGATGCTGATATCGCTCGGGGACTGGCTTGGTCATGAGTTCACGGCCTTTCCTTTGTGCTCACGCCATATATCCGGACACGCCGTCCCACAACAACTTCACCGCGGTCACCACCAGCAGTACATAGCAGGCGCGATAGATCTGGCGCTGGTCCAGCGAGCCGTGCAGCCGAAAGCCCAGCCACACGCCGGCGGGAATGGCGAGCAGGCAAAACGCCATCAATTCCCACACGCCCGTGGTCGGCCGCACCAGCAACAGCCACGGCACCGCCTTGGTCGCGTTGCCGACGGTAAAGAACAGGCTGGTGGTGCCCGCATAGATCTCCTTGGTCAGGCCGAGCGGCAGCAGATACATCGCAAGCGGCGGTCCACCTGAATGCGCCACCATGGTGGTGACGCCCGAGGCGAGGCCGGCTGTGATCGCCTTCGGCGTCGAACGCGACTGAATTGTCGTCTCCGGGCCGGAAAAAAGCCACAGGCCGACGAAGATCAGCGTGGTCACCGCCATCACGATGGAAATCGCGCGATGGTCGAGGAAACGGAATAGCAGGTAGCCAAGCGCAATGCCGGCCACGAGGCCCGGCAGCAGCAACACGAGGTCCGGCTTCGACCATGTCGAGGGCTTCCAGTAGCGCAGCGCGAACAGGTCCATTGCAATGAACAAGGGCGCCAGAAGTCCGCCCGCGGTGACGGGGTCCATGACAACAGACAGCAAGGGAATGCCGACGATGGAGAAGCCGCCGCCGAACGCGCCCTTCATGAAGCAGATCAGGAAGACGCCGGCAAAGGCGACCAGGATCGTCACAAGGGTCAGGTCGGCCGGGGAGGAAATGGTCATGACAGCCTCCCGCGCTCGGCAGAGGTGGTGAGGCCGTGGACCGCGGCTTCGATCTGGCTCCGTGCGATGCCGATGTCGGACAGCGCGCGGTCGTCGAGCTCGCGCAGCGTGGCGATCGCGCTGCGGCGGACGATATAGCCGGACACGGCGTCCCAGGCGGCGCCGCAAATCCGCAAGACTGTGGCGGGCCGCTTGGCGATCGCGGGCCGGGCGATGGCCGAAAAGGTTGCAGACATGTCCGCTCTCCATTGCTTGCTCCGGGCAATGAGAGGCCGTCGGCGCAAACCGTGGGGTCGCGCCGGCCGCTCGCTCATCGGCCGCGGAAAACTTGGAATGTCCCGGTACAATCCGGTTGATATCGATATATTGATCCGATATATTATCGGTGCAATCTAAACATTGCTCTCGGAGCAATCGGTCCGTGCAATTATGAAATCCGAATACCTGGTCCTGGCCGACACCATCGCCGCCGAAATCGCCGACGGCACGCTCAAGCCGGGCGACCGTCTGCCGCCGCAGCGCAATTTCGCCTGGGATCGCAAGATCGCGGTCTCGACCGCGAGCCGCGTCTATTCCGAGCTGCTGCGCCGCGGCCTGGTCGTCGGCGAGGTCGGGCGGGGCACCTTCATCTCGGGCGATGCCAAGCGTGGCGTGACGGCGCCGAGCGAGCCCAGCGGCATCCGGATCGACCTCGAGTTCAATTATCCCCTGCGTCCCGATCAGACCGCGCTGATCGCAAAGAGCCTGGACGGTCTGCAGACAGCCACAGCGCTCGAAACCTCCTTGAGGCCGGCCACGTCGGTCGGAACGCTGGCGGTCCGCAGCGTGGCGGCCGCTTGTTTGTCGCAAGGGCCGTGGTCGCCTTCGCCCGATCAGTTGGTGTTCACCGGCAACGGGCGGCAGAGCATCGCGGCGGCGCTTGCCAGCGTCGTGCCGGCCGGCGGCCGCTGCGGCGTCGAGCCCTTGACCTATCCCTTCGTCAAGGGGATCGCCGCGCGGCTCGGGATCTCACTGGTGCCGCTCGCGATGGACGAGGACGGCGTGCGGCCCGACTCCGTGCAAAAGGCGCATCGCGAGGGCCAGCTCTCGGCCATCTACATCCAGCCGGTGGTGCAGAATCCGCTCGGCATGACCATGCCGCCCGCGCGCCGGGCGGATCTGTTGCGCGTCGTCGAAAAACTCGACCTTCCGATCATCGAGGACAACGTCTACGGCTTCCTCGATCATGAGATCGCGCCGCTGGCCGCGCTGGCGCCGGATCGCTGCATCGTCATCGACTCTCTCTCCAAGAAAGTCGCGCCGGGCCTGTCGCTCGGCTTTGTGGTATCGCCACGGCGGCTGCGCGAGAGCGTGATGGCCGCGGTGCGCTCGGGCGGATGGACTGCCTCGGGCTTTGCGTTCGCGGCCGCGCAGCGGATGATGGGCGACGGCACCGTCGCCGAGTTGTCGCGGCTGAAGCGTATCGAAGCGCGGGCGCGGCAGAAACTGGCGATCGAACGGCTTTCGGGGTTCGACATCCAGACCAACGGAAAATGCTATCATCTGTGGCTGATGCTGCCGCCGCACTGGCGTTCGCAGACCTTCGTCGCCGCCGCCGCCCGGCGCGACATTGCGCTCACGCCGTCAACGACCTTCGCCACCACGCCGGGACATGCGCCGAACGCGGTGCGGCTGGCGCTGGCGGCACCGACCATGGATCAGCTCGACGACGGCCTGCGCACGCTGGCCGCATTGCTCAATGCCAGCGAGCACGATTTCGATTCGACGGAATGAGCGCCGATCTGCTGCGTCGGCCTACTTGCCACTCAGCGACAGGCTGATGCGGGTGACGATGCCATCCCAGGCCCGCTCCTCCTGTGCAGGATAATTGATCAGGACGCAGTGAACGGAACCGTTCGAGAAGTTGCAGCGGTCGTACCAAACCTTGTCGCCCTTATAGCCTGATACGGCGAAAAAACGCGGCGTGATACGCTTGTATTGAAGGTGCTCCGGCGGATGCTGACGGGCGAGAAAGGCAGCCGGCGACACGTTCGAGCCGATGGAAGCGGCCTGTATCGTAAGTTCGGCGCGGCCGTCCGCACTGCGAAACCGCTGTCCATCGCCTTGCGGCGGGCGTCCAACGTTTTCAGTGAAGATCGAGGAAGGAATATCGACGGAAGTTCCCGTCTCCGGGATGTTGTAGGTCTGCCATCTCACCGGCTGCGCAGCGGCAATCTGGGTTGAGCCGGCGAGCACCACAGCAGCGGCTTGCAAGAGTATTTTCATCGCCCGTTCCATTCAGAAATCGATCCGACAGCAACAGCTTGGGAAAAAGCGGCACTTCGGCGTTTGTTCCAACATCGCCTGCGCTCGAACGTTGCGGATCGGGACTTCGCACCGGTCTTTCCCGGGCAGGACGCTCGCCAGCATGTTCTTCAGCACGCTTCCCGGTTCGGGCTCGGAAGGGATCATGCTGACGAAGTTCTTGGCATCCTTCAGCGTGATGGGGAGACGGCTTCGAATGTTGCGGAGTGAATGATTGTTTTTGTTCGCTGACCGCCGGCTTGGCGCGCGCATGGTTTTTGCGGCTTGCAAGATTGTGCGGACGCGAATAGCGACGTCGGCTTGGCGGATATTGCGGCTGCGGCGCTTCACGCGGCCGATGAGCCTAGCTGGATGACGCCTCGCCGAAACGGTCGAGGTCCGAGGTATCGGGCGCGATCCCCTTGCTCGCCCTGTAGGGGGAATTGAGCAGGAGCATGAACAACGCCCGGTTGGCCTGATATCGCGCGCCGGTCCTGCTACAGTCCGATCCCAGCATGACGAGGTCGCCTTCGGCCGTGCAAATATACCAGCGCCAGGTCCGCCGGCGCTTCCGCACGATCGCTTCAAAAGTCTGGAATTGCGCCGTCATCGTCCCCAACGAAAGCTGTCCCAACCTCAGATGTGTCATTTTTGCCATGGCGCAGGTTCAACGATTCCTGCAAATTATCTTGGGTTAACAAATGTTAGACACAAGGGTGATGCGCAACGGCAACACCCAAAGTAGTTGGGGTTTTCGAATACAATCGCAAAGAAATTATTGGAAACCCCCGAAATCGGAGAGTAGGTCTGCTCCGTGAACGATGATGGCGCCGATTACGACAAACGTACTATCATTGATTTCAATCGCCTCAGCCGCTTGTCAGCCCCTTGGGCTTTTTTGGAAAAATAGATGACCGCATCGCAAAGCCGGATCGCGCTGTTTATCGACGGCGCAAACCTTTACTCGACGGCCAAGACGATTGGATTCGACATCGACTACAAGCGCCTGCTCCGCGAATTCCAGGCGCGGGGCGAGTTGATACGGGCTTTCTACTACACCGCCGTGGTCGAGGATCAGGAGTTCTCCTCGATCCGTCCGCTGGTCGACTGGTTGGACTATAACGGCTTCACCGTCGTCACCAAGGCGACCAAGGAATTCGTCGACTCGTCCGGCCGCCGCAAGGTCAAGGGCAACATGGACATCGAGCTCGCCGTCGACGCCATGGAGCTCGCCGAACATATCGACGAGATGATCCTGTTCTCCGGCGACGGCGATTTCCGCTCGCTGGTCGAGGCGGTGCAGCGCCGCGGCGTCCGCGTCACGGTGATCTCGAGCATCGCGAGCCATCCGCCGATGGTCGCGGACGAGTTGCGCCGCCAGGCCGACGTGTTCATCGATCTCGTCACGCTGCAGCCGAAAGTGGGCCGCGATCCCGCGGAGCGGGCAGCGCCGCGCGAACCGCGCGGGGCGAAATTCCGTACCGGCGCCCCGGTGCCCCAGGGTAACGACACCGATTTCGACAACTGACGCGAGGCGGTTGGCGGAGTTTTGCCCGGCCGGGCAGGCCGCCGGAATCGGGTTTCAGAAGCCGCTCAGAAGAACTTCCTGCGTCCCGTAGCGAGCTTCCAATACCAATATGGCCGCGGCACCCTGCGTTTCTTCCTCGGTGTTTTCACGACGGGCGTCCGCTCTTCGGTGCCATCGTCATAAATCTTGAGCAGCACGCGCTCGTCGCCCGCCCCGACAATCTCGACTTTGATGGGCTTTTTCGACATCGCGTTTTCAACCGGAAGATTTGAAGACCGTTCCTGATATGGGCGGTCGAGGCTTGCCCGCGGGAACGCGCGTCTTACATCTTCGTTGAAGCTTCCGGAGTACCCCCGATGTCCCGCACCACTGCGCTTGTCCTCGCCGTGCTCGGCAGCCTTGTTCTGCCGGGGCAAGCCTCGGCGCAGGCGCTCCCGCCAGCGGGGTCCGCCGGCGCCGGCAATGCGCCGATCAGCGGCGTGCCCTACGGTCCTGCCAATCCCAGAAGCGCGTCCGATCCCAGCGGCATCGGCAATGCGGCAAGCACGCCGGCGCTGCGCAGCAACACGCCGGCCCCCGTCGTCAATTCCTACCCGACGGCGCCGAGCCGCCCTGTTACGCCGCCGTCTTCCCTTGGCGGTTCGTCACGCATCACCAGCGCGCAGGCGATCGAGCCCAAGCCCAGGACGCCGTCCCGGCGGCGCGCCCGCCCCGAGGTCTCCCACTTCACCGGCATTTGCCGGGGGTGTTAGCGCGGGTCTGACATTCCCTTTCGCATGTTTGTTGCGGTCGCCGCTGGCTTCTCGCCTTCGGTGAAATCGCCTAGGCTTGCCGCAACGAGAGCAGGTCTGTGGCCGTAAGCGCCGCGACCCAACGGGAGGCTGGCATGCACGACATCGTCATTCGTGGCGGCACCATTATCGACGGTACCGGCAAATCAGCCTTTTCCGGCGACGTCGCCATTGCTGGCGGCAAGATATCAGCGGTCGGCGGCAAGCAGGGACCGGGCAAGCGCGAGATCGATGCCAACGGGCTGATGGTGACGCCCGGCTGGGTCGACGTGCATACCCATTACGACGGCCAGGCGATGTGGGATCCGCTGCTTGCGCCCTCGTGCTGGCATGGCGTGACCACCGTGCTGTTCGGCAATTGCGGCGTCGGCTTCGCGCCGGTGAAGAAGCATCATCGCCAGGGGCTGATGGATTTGATGGAGGGGGTGGAGGAAATTCCGAACCCGGTGCTGGCGGCGGGACTGACCTGGGAGTGGGAGACCTTTCCCGAGTTCATGGATGCGCTTGATAGGCGCGAGCGCGTCATCGACGTCGCCGCCCAAGCCGCGCATTTGCCGATGCGCGTCTATGTGATGGGCGATCGCGCCGTCCGCCGGGAAAAGGCGACAGCCGACGACATCGCCGAGATGCGGAAAATCACGCTCGAGGCGATGCGATCAGGCGCCTTCGGCTTCACCACCTCGCGGACGGATTCGCACAAGACGCCGGACGGTGAGCTCGTTGCCTCGCGCGATGCCGACGATCACGAGCTGCTCGGCATCGGCTCCGCGCTGGGCGAGCTCGGCAGCGGCACGTTCGGCATGAACAGCGACTTCGACGACGAGGATTATGAGCTGCGCTGGATGCGCAAGCAGGCCAGGGAAACCGGCCGTCCGGTTTGGTTCCTGCTCACCGATCGCTTCGAGGATCCGCAGCGCTGGCAGCGCCTGATGAAGGCGGTGCATGCGGCGCGCGCCGACGGCTTGCCGCTCACGGCCCAGATCGCCGGCCGGCCGATCGGCGTGATGATGGGTATCGGCACCGCGCTCAATCCATTCACGGTGCGGCCGACCTACAAGATGCTCGAACACCTTCCCATCGAAGAGCAGCGCAGGCGGCTGCTCGATCCGGAGCTGCGGCGGACAATCCTTGCCGAGAAGCCGTCGGAGGCCGAGGTCGCGAAACTCTCCCAGTTCCGCCAGCTCGTCACCAGCCGCTGGGACAAGTTCTTCACCATGGACGATCCGCCGGATTATGAGCCGGGTCCGGAAAAGAGCGTCGCCGCGATCGCGGCGCGCACCAATCATACGCCCGACGAAATCGCCTACGACTACATCGTCGAGCAGAACCAGTATTTGTTCTTCCCGGTGGTGAATTACGTGACCGGAGACCACGAGCCGATCCACCAGATGCTCAACGACCCGGCCTGCCTGCTGGGCCTGAGCGACGGCGGCGCGCACTGCACCTCGATCGTGGATTCCGGCCTGCCGAGCTTCATGCTGGCGCATTGGGGCCGCGACCGCCACCGCGGGCCGCGTCTGCCGCTCGAGCAACTGGTCAAGCGGCAAACCAGCGAGACCGCCGACTTCTTCGGGATGTCCGACCGCGGCCGGCTGGTGCCGGGGATGCGCGCCGACGTCAACATCATCGACTTCGACCGCTTGCAACTGCACAAGCCGGAGCTCGTGCACGACATGCCGGCCAACGGGCGGCGCTTCGTGCAACGGGTCGAGGGATACGAAGCGACGATCGCGGCCGGCATTCCGATCTTCGAGCGCGGCGAGCATACCGGCGCGATGCCGGGGCGGCTCCTGCGCGCGAGCCACAACGGCCATCGCTAGGCGGAAGAGCGGCTGCGGACCTCAAGTCCGCAGGCGCTTGGTGATGCGACAGGTCAGGCGCGCGTCACGCGTTGCCGTAGTTCACCTCGTGCGCGATGTCCTTGTTGGTCTGGTCGGGCAGCAGCAACGCCGCACAGATGCTGATCGCCGCGCAGACACAGACATAGATGCCGATCGGGACCGCGGACTTGTAGGTCGAGAACAGCCAGGTCGAGACGAACGGCGCCGGTCCGCCGGCGATGATCGAGGCGAGCTGATAGCCGATCGAGGCGCCGCTGTAACGCAGCCGCGGCGTGAACGCCTCCGCGATCAGGGCGGCTTCCGGACCGTACATGATCATCACCGGAATGAACGAAAGCGCGATGGCGATGAAGATGATCTCCGGCACCTTGGTGTCGAGCATCGCGAAATAGACGAAGGTGAAGGCGGCAACGAGCACGCAGCCGCCGATATAGACCTTCCTGCGGCCGACCTTGTCCGACAACCAGCCGGCGATCGGGGCCGTGAGGAAGCCGAGGAAGGTCATCGCGACGAGGCCCGAGAGCAGCAGATTGCGGGAGGCGCCCACCACCAGCGTGCCGTAGGTGAGCACGAAGGCGTTGAAGATGTAGCCGGGGGTTTGCTCGGCCATCCTGAGCAGCGCGGACAGGATGACTTCGCGCGGCTGGCGCTTGAGCACTTCGAGGATCGGCGCGCGCTCGATCTTGTTCTCGGCGACGAGGCGCTGGAACACCGGGGTCTCGAGGATGCCAAGGCGGATCCACAAGCCGATCGCCACCATGATGATGCTCATCAGGAACGGAATGCGCCAGCCCCAGGTCAGGAACTGGTCGCCCGAGTACCAGCTGAAGAACAGAACCGCGACGTTGGCGAGGAACAGTCCGGCCGGCGCGCCGAATTGCGGCCATGAGGTCATGAAGCCGCGGTTCTTGTTGGTCCGGCACCATTCCATGGCGAGCAGCACCGAGCCGCCCCATTCGCCGCCGACGCCGATGCCCTGGATAAGGCGCAGGAAGGTGAGGATCACCGCGCCCCAGATGCCGATCCTGTCATAGCCCGGCACGAGGCCAACCGCGGCGGTCGCAATGCCCGTCATCAAAAGGGTGACGATCAGGGTCGCCTTGCGGCCGATGCGGTCGCCAAAGTGGCCGAAGATCACGGCTCCGACCGGCCGCGCGACGAACCCGATGAAGTAGACGCCGAACGCCTGCAGCGTGCCGATCCAGGGGTCCGAACCGGGGAAATAGACCTTGTTGAAGACGAGGCCGGTCACCGTGCTGTAGATGAGAAAGTCGTACCATTCGATGGTGGTCCCCACCGTGCTCGCGATCACCGCGCGGCGCAGCGCCGTCTGATGATCGGCTTCCGACATTGGACCATTGACGATTGCAGTCGCAGTCATGGCATTGCCTCCCTCATCTAGTGTTCGATGGCATTTCCCCGTACGCGCTGGTTGTTTTTGAGTTTGTGTGGCATCCCGGCTCCGGCGGGGATGCGACATGATCATGAACCAAGTCGGGCCGCCCGGCCAGAGCTTTTGATGATCGACTTAAGGCGAGAGCGCGATCGCTTTTCGTGTGGCAGATTGGGCTGCCTTACCATCGTTGCGTTATGATACGGTTCGGCAAGAACCGGACAAGTGATGGCCAAAGCTCGCGAATACATCGACTATTGGGTGGAGAACAGCGTTCACGCGGCGGAGCAGTTCAGAGCGCCCGGCGCGTCGCAAAACGTGACCCTGCTCGTGGAACGGCTGATCGAAGGGGCGAAGCGCGAAGGCGTCAGCGAGAAAGAGTTGCGTGAGGAGGTCGGCGACCTCACCGAATTTGTCAGGAGCAAGCTGACAAACGCCAACAAGACCGAGGACGATCGGCGCGAATAGCGCGAAGTCTGGGAGGCCAATCACGCCAGCATTCGCCGGTCGGTTCGCGACGAGGCCCGACCAGCAGAGCGTCCGTTATTGCCGGCCTCGACGCCCCAAAAAACAAAAGGGGTCCCGCGGGCATGACTCCGCGTGACCCTTTGAGCGACTGTCCCGCTCTTCGCGAGATTCCGCCGCCGCCAGGACAAGTCGAATGGGAGGCGATTGTTCCCATTTTCGAAGCCAGAGGGCCCCCGTCCCGGCGATATCATTTACGACGCTGTCAAATCTGGCCGGTCAGCTCGCGCAAGACGCCGACGATCTGGCTCGCGCTGTAGGGCTTGCGCAGGAAACGGCTGCCGGAAGGCAAATCGTCCTCGCCGGGCCAGGGCAGCCCGGAGGTGGCCATGATCTTGACCGGAGGCCAGCGTTTTCTCACCGCAGCAGCCAATTTCAAGCCGTCCATGGAACCCGGCATCTGGATATCCGTGAAGACGACGCTGATGGCTGCTCCGCTTTCGAGGATCATAATGGCTTCGTCCGCGTTAGATGCTTCGATCACGTCGAAACCGGCATCTCTCAACATATCGACGGCGTCCATTCGGACCAGCAACTCGTCCTCGACGATCAGGACGACAGCTCTTTCTCTTTCTAGCTCGGCCACACGATACACCTTCCAAAGAGGCCCAAGTATCTGAAGCGAAAGTCGTTCCATCAGGACACGCACCGACAACCGGTTACATCATTTGGAGGATCAGGCAGTTGAACGTATTGGCAAGAAACAACGTCCATGTCAGCGGACACGGCGATCGCGCGATGGTTTTCGCCCACGGCTTCGGCTGCGACCAGAACATGTGGCGTTTTGTGGCGCCCGCATTCGAAGACGACTTCAAGGTGGTGCTGTTCGACCATGTCGGCGCCGGAGGCTCCGACCTTTCGGCCTATGACCACCGGAAGTATTCGACGTTGTCCGGTTACGCCGAGGACGTCGTCGAGATCGGGCGCGAATTGGGTCTGAAGGATGCCGTCTTCGTCGGTCATTCCGTCAGCGCGATGATCGGCGTCCTGGCTTCCCTCAAGGCGCCCGGGATGTTCGCCCAACTGGTGCTGGTCGGCCCTTCGGCGCGCTACATCGACGACGGCGATTACGTCGGCGGATTCAGCGAGAAGCAGATCGGCGAGCTGCTCGAGTTCCTGGAGGACAACCACATGGGCTGGTCCGCCGCGATGGCGCCGTCCATCATGGGCAACCCCGACCGGCCGGAGCTCGGCGAGGAGCTCACCAACAGCTTTTGCCGCACCGATCCGGATATCGCCAAGGCGTTCGCCCGCGTCACGTTTACGTCCGACAATCGCGCCGACCTTCCGAAGGTGTCGGTGCCGACCCTGATCCTGCAGTGCAAGGAAGACATCATAGCCGCCAGGGAAGTCGGCGAGTTCGTGCATCGTCAGATCGCGGGAAGCAGGATGGTGGTGCTGGACGCCACCGGGCATTGCCCCAATCTCAGCGCACCGAAGGAAGTCGTGTCGGCGATGCAAGCCTTTGTCTGACCCCGCGGCCGGCCCACGTCCCGACTCCGCTTCGGAAGATTTCGAAGATCTGTTCGAGAACGCGCCTTGCGGCTATCTCGTTCTTTCGTCCGATGGCCGTATCGCCAGGGTGAACCGGACGCTGTGCGGCTGGACCGGCTATTCGCACGATCACTTCGCCGGTAAGCGTATCCACCAGTTTCTCAACATGGCCGGCCGTATCTACTATGAGACGCACATCGCGCCGCTATTGCGGATGCAGGGTTTCTTCAACGAGTTCGCCCTCGACTTCGTCACCGAGGGCGGAGAACGGCTGGCTGTGATCGCCAACGCCGCCGAGCAGCGCAGTCCGGAGGGCGCGCTGCTGTCCACGCGCCTGATCGTGATCAGGGCGACGGACCGGCGGCGCTACGAACGCGAGCTCGTCGACGCCCGCGCCGTGGCGACCGAATCCCTGAAGAGCGAACGCGAGACGGCGGAGCTGCGCGAGCAGTTCATCGCCGTGCTGGGTCATGATCTGCGCAACCCGTTGGCGGCGATCAGCGCGGGCGCCAGGATTTTGCAGCGCTCGGGCGCCCTGCAGGAGCAAAGAGAGCTTCGCGTCCTCGACATGATCAACACCACCGTCACCCGGATGTCCGACCTCATCGGCAACATCCTGGATTTTGCGCGCGGCCGGCTCGGCGGCGGTATCACGCTCAGCCGCGACGCAAACCGTCCGCTGGCGCCCGTGCTCGAACAGGTCATCGACGAACTGCGCACGGCGTCGCCGGCACGCACCATCGAAACCAGCATCGCCATCACGGAGCCCGTCGATTGCGATCGAACGCGGATCGGCCAGCTGGCTTCAAACCTGATCGGCAACGCCTTGACGCACGGCGCGCCCGACACGCCCGTACGGGTCGGAGCCGGCACGGAGGGCGGTGTGTTCGTATTCTGGGTCGCGAACTCGGGCGCGCCGATCCCGGAGGCGGCGATGGAGAAGCTGTTCGAGCCGTTCTTCCGCGGCGACGTCCGCGCCAGCCGGCAGGGCCTTGGCCTCGGCCTTCACATCGCCTCGCAGATCGCCGAGGCGCACGGCGGCAGGATTGCAGTGACGTCCACGCCGGCGGAGACGCGCTTCGTCTTTACGATGCCGCTGCGTGGGTGAGGGAATGCGAGCCGTGGCGAGGCGGGCTACCGGCCGTGCGGAGCAGCTCAAGGAGAAAAAGTTTTCGATTATCTACCTGAGCTTGTCGCTCCCCCGGGCCCCGACGATCGACTTTTTGGAGGGCTCTGGAGTCGTTTCAAACCGCACCAGCGTCATCGTCGTGTTGCTCTTGCCGAGAATGGCTCGGAGCAAGACCGCGGGTTGGCGTTTGCGTATCTTCCAGTAGCCCATGGTTGTCGGACCCAGGGTCAGGATCTGTCCGTCGAGGTCCAGTGCGCCTGCCATCACTTCCAGATCACCACGTTCGCTGACAGATGTCAGGTTGATATCGCACGACGATTCGTTCCCATCCTCCATCGTCGTATGGATCGACCCCACTGTGCCGCCGGCTTGCACCGGCTTGAAGAAGCGGAGGGTCGATTTTTCGATCGTGATCGAAACACCTGGAATTCCTCCAGCTGCGTCTCGCAGTCCCAGTGCGGCGGCCTTCGCGGAGACATCAGAGCCGCCGTCCCACAGGGTAAGACAGAACGCGACGTAGTCAGCCAATGGCGCCGGCTTGATGTCCTGCGCGGCGGCAACCGCAGGCAACAGGATAACGGTCAGAAGGCCGAGGAGATATCGCATGAGCGTGCCCTTCATCTGAAACGATAATATCCTCTGGCAGGATTCCATTTATGACTTGTTACGCCGGAGTTGCGCACATTGCCCGCAGCCGAGATCAATTCTAGTGTCGGCTTACGGTAGCCGATTGGATTTGATTTAAACTACGCCGATGTGGCCTTCTGAACCTGAGGGAGTGCGCAAACGAGTGCACTCCTTTGATATGCCGAGCCATGGTGATCGCGCTATTGCTGACCGCAGCGTTGCTCGCGTCTGTGCCTCTCAGGGCGTACCTGCGTTTCCACCACGCGCCGCATGCGGACAACCCCCGGCGATTGGCAGCCTTGCCCCAGATGGTCCTGTACGACTGTCCGGCTCGTTGACGTCCTGAGGCTGGATGTCTTGCCAGGGCCTGGTCCGCACATCGTGCGGGCGCATCGATAGACAAAATCGGCAGCGTCCCTACCTATCTTACGGGAAATACCGCCGAACAAACTTTCGGAAGTTTTCCAAGAGGAACCGATTTGCTCGCTTACTGATTGGAGCGTTCGGTACCATCATGTCGAACGCGTGAAACGCGCCATCGAATATCTCGAATTCAACTGGAACGTTGGCTCGACGAAGGTTCTTAACGTAGGTTTTCGTTTCATCCCGAAAAGGCTCTATACTGCCGACGTAAGTGATCGTCGGCGGCAATTTCGTATAGTCTGTACAGCGTGCCGGAGCTGCGTAAGGCATCACGTTCGTCACGCCATCAAGATAGCGCGACCATGCCAGCCTGTTGGCCTTTGCATCCCAAACAGGTGCGTCGTTTCCGACAGCAGAGGCGCTGTTCTGCCGGTCATCGATCATTGGATAGAGTGGCATTTGAAAAGCTAATTTTACATCACCGGTGTCGCTCGCCTTGAGCGAGACGGCCGCCGCAAGCCCTCCGCCCGCGCTATGGCCCGACACGATGAACCTGTCGCCTCTTCCACCAATGGAGACCGCATTATCCCTTATCCATAGCAGGGTGTCGTAGCAGTCGTTGAACGCGGCCGGGTATGGCGCTTGAACGGCCTTTCTGTAGTCCGGCGCGAGGATGATGCATGGTACTGTTTTGATGAACTCCCTGATGATTGAGCCGAAATGCTCGGGCACCCCGTGAAAGTAACCGCCGCCGTGCAAATACATCATGACCGGCAATGGTCCAGCTGCCACGGTCGGCCGGTAAACTCTCACGCGAATGGGCGCCCCACCATTTCTGCTTGGAACATGAATCTGCTGGCAGAGAAGTCCTCTGGTGTTTTTTCCGAGGGCGGCCCTGCCGATAAAACGGAGCACGAGCGGAGAGAGCCGTCTCGTGTGGAAAAAGGCAGCCAGCATCCGCCCGGCGGCATATCTGCCGCGCAGGTCTTTATCCACCATGTCTCTGGTGACTTTCACCTGATAACTTCGTGCCTCAAGTAACCGAGCCCGTTCCATTTGATAGATCTGCAAGAAGCCAGTCTAGCAGAGCACCTGCGATCACCACGTCGCCGTCATCTTTGCCGGGACGGGTGGAAGGCCCAGCCCCCGGGAAAACAGCGTGCGCCTCGATGCCGGCATTGTTTCCGGAAGCAGTCCGAAATATGAAATGGTTTTCGTCATCGCGCCTCGGACGGCCGGCTCGATCGTCGCACAAATGAACCAGCAGACCAGGACGAGCATGGCCAGCGCGACCCATACGGCCGCGGTGGCATTGAGGCCGGCATTGATCAGGGCATGAATAATCTCTGCGCCGATGACGTTATGGGTGAGATAGAGCGGATAGGTGATCAGCCCAAGCGTCCTCAAGTAAGCCGGCGCTGCACGCGAAGCGGCGGCTGCAGGACGCCTGTTCCTGTTCGCGCCGTAGGCAATCAGGCCCACCGCCGCCGCCCAGACCACGATCGGGACAAAGGCCGACTGACCCGAGATGGCAGGAATGCATGTCAAAAAGAAAGAGGCAAAGAAGTAAATTTCTGCGGCGCCCGAAAGACAGGTGACGGCGACGGCGACCCGTTCAAGCGCCGTCAGCCGTCTATTCGCAGAAATGAAGAGCCAGATGCCCAGCGCAAAGAAGCAGCCGTGGTTCAACAGCAATGCCGCGAACGGCACCCGAAACAACAGAATAATGAGATAGGGCACGTTGGCTGGCGACACGGAAGGCAAGTCGGCCGGCGTCGTGCAAAACAGAACGAGCAACGCGATAGCGTTGAAAACCGCGCTCCAGACGGTGAGGCCAAAGGCGAAGTGACGCAGAGTTATTCTCTTCGTCAGCATCGCGCAAAACACGAACACATAAAACGCCATCTCGGCCGCCAGCGTCCAGTAGATGACGTCGAGCGATTGCTTCGTGACTCCCTCGGGAACGAGCAGCATGGCATGGAGGTAGGGCATGATGAATTTGGATGCTGGTCCACCGCCAAAGAGAAGCAGAACGAGGAGGGTTGCGGTGGCGCAAACCCAGACCGCCGGATATAGCCTGAGAGCGCGGCCAAGAAGAAACTGTGTCGGCGAAGACCTGCTCGCGGAATTCGCTATGACAAAACCGGAAATAACAAAGAAAATCTCAACTCCCACCCAACCAAACCACGTGAAGGGCGCGGCAGACGGATATAGTACATCGGCGCCAACGGTGCGCTCGAATCCCGGGTGCCCAATCGAGACCCACGCCCACGACCAGAACATCTGGTGAAAAAGTGCGACCCCGAAGGCGGCCCCGAAGCGCAGCGGATCCAGCAGGGGAAAATGGTTCTTCATGGGAGTGCTACAAATGTATGAAGCGATCCGTTGCAGATATTGGATATCTTAACCGAGCCCTGTGAGGCATGTCACCTGTCGCTCCGCTTTGCGGCACGCCTGCTGGTCGCTCGATGTCGCTTATTGGGCACTTAGCGGACCTCGTCGCGCCTAAATGCCAAGTCCGCTTCCGGCACTGAAACGGACATCGCCTCCGTCCGGATGTGGTTGCGCCTGCGATTGAAGTGCTACGGCACGAGCAAAAACGCGCCGCCTGTTTTGCCCGACGAGTCAAGTTCGTCCGGCAAAAATATTCTTCTTTCCGAAATAGAGAAGTTATGATTTAACGAAGCCATCCAGCCTCGACAACGAGGGACGTGATGGCCATTCGTCACCAGACGTGAGGCGGGATGCGATGGACGCGGTTCGTGCCGCAAGACGTGCGGCGCATCGCGTACGGTCAAGCCGTGTGGTCCTGTCCCCTCGACGCTGGGGTCAAGTTGTGCGGAGCGATTTGCGCAGCGACGGTGACTATCAAGCCCGACACTCCGGGGAGAGCGCGGAGTAAGCCGTAAAGCCATTGCGCAGGGAGTGCCGGATGTTTCGGCCTACCTGTACCGACTTGTGGGCACCTTTCCTTTTCAGCCCACAGGGCCTGCGGGTGCGGCCAGCGCCCGGCATTCCCTGCGCCCTCCGTTTTTCGAGGGCCGATGTCGATGCAAAACCCGGACGCAAATCGCGCCGCGGGGATGCACTCGCACGCCTTCGGATGGGTTTGCCAACCCCTTGCATAGGAACATTGGAGCCCTCTATGACGAAAATCACAGACGGAAAACCATGGGAGTCGTTATCTGCGTGATTGCTCACGACACGTCTCTGAACTATTTCTGGTTGCGTTGGGGACCATTTCGACAATTGCCTTCCAGGAAGATTTCGATGCGCCGCTGCTTCTTTGTCGCTGTTATTCTCCTGAGCGTGGCTTCCGGCGCGGCAGCCGATGACCAGACGCTTTGCAACGACCACGATGCGCACAGGGTCGAAAATTTCGCCGCCTGCGATCGGGCAATTGCCTCCGGCCTCTTTAGTGGCAGCGCCCTCCGCGATCTCTATTTCAACCGGGCCAGGCATGCGGGAACATATCGGGATGCCGAACATGCGTACGCCGACTATGTCAGCGCGCTGAGGCTCGATCCCGGCAACACCGACCTTCTGGATCGCGCATTCATCACCGCAGTGGCGTCGGGCAAAGTCGATGAGGGCAGCGCCCTGGCCGCGCGCATTCTGTCAATCGACAAGTCGAATCGGATCGCGAGGCTCGTCGTCGGTGTCCAAGCCCTAAAACAGAAGAACTATTCGGCAGCCGTCACCAACATCAACCAGTCGATCCGCGGGCCAATCACCGATCTGGTCGCCGCATTGCTGTCGGCCTGGGCGAGATATGGCGATGGGGACGCCGGCGCCGCGATCGCTGCGATCGATAAGCTGGCGGGGCCGCAATGGTATCCGATCTTCAAGGACCTCCATGCCGGCCTGATTCTCGAACTCTCCGGCAAGGAGAGGGAGGCGGGTGCACGGTTCGAGCGTGCCTACAACCTGGACAACTCGATGCTGCGGCCCACTGAGGCCTATGCGCGCTGGCTGTCGCGGAATGGCCGCGTCCCGGCAGCGCGCGATGCATATGACGCCTTCGAGAAGAAGCTTCCGCGGCATCCGCTGGTGCGGGACGGTCTGCGCCGGATCGATGCTGGCGAGAAGTTGCCGCCACTGATCAACTCGCCGCAGGCCGGTGCTGCGGAAGCGCTGTATGGGATCGGCGCGACGATGATCCGGAAAGGAGGCGAGGATTTGGCGCTGGTCTATCTGCAGCTCGCGCTCTACCTGCAGCCTGGTCATCCGATGGCGCTCCTCTCGCTGGCCGACCTCTATGAGGTCGTCAAGAAGCCCGAATACGCGGTTTCGGTCTACCGGCGCGTGTCGACGAGCACGCCGCTGTGGCGCAACGCGCAAATCCAGCTGGCGACTGACCTCGATTCCATCGGCCAGACCGACGAGAGCTATCGCATTCTGCGTCCCATCGCAGCCGACGAGCCGAGAGATCTCGAGGCGATCATGGCGCTCGGCAACATCGAGCGCGGCCACAAGAAGTTCGCCGAGTGCGTGGGAACCTATTCCCTCGGCATCGACGTTTTGCCGCCGTCGAACGACAAGGCCAACAGCGTCTGGTACTATTATCGCGGCATCTGCGAGGGGCGGTCGAAGCAATGGAGCAAGGCAGAGGCCGATATGCGCAAAGCATTGCAGCTGCAACCTGACCAGCCTCATGTGCTGAACTATCTCGGTTATTCGCTCGTTGACCAAGGTCAAAAAATCGACGAGGCGCTCGGGATGATCCGCCGCGCGGTGCAGCAAAGACCGGATGACGGCTACATCATCGACTCGCTAGGATGGGCCTACTACAAAGTCGGCGATCTCACGCAGGCGGAAAAGAACCTGAAGCGGGCCGTAGAGCTGAAGCCGGATGACCCGACGATTCGACAGCATATGGGCGACGCGTTCTGGCGGCTCGGGCGCAAGCCGGAAGCGCGGGCCGAATGGACCGAAGCGATCCGTCTGAAGCCGGAGCCTCAGGATCTCGCCGAAATCGAAAGCCGCCTGCGCGATGGCTTGTCGGACGGATCGACCCCGAAGCTCGCAAGCTCTTCTGCGAACACCGAACCGGTGCAGTCCACTGCTGCCGTTCCGGCGCTTGCGCCAGTCCGGGCCGACAAGCCAACGCCGACCGCGAAACGGTCGTTCCATCCGGCCGGCGCGTTGCGCTCGTTATTGGTAACTCGGCCTACCGATCGGCGCCGACGCTGACCAACCCGCTGCGGGACTCGAAAACGGTGGCCGATGCATTACGAAAAGTCGGCTTTCAGTCCGTCACGCTCATCAACGATGCGACACGTGACAGAATGGTCGAGGCAATTCGTTCGTTCACGGCCGAAGCTGATCATGCCGATTGGGCGCTGATCTACTATGCCGGCCATGGCATCGAGGTCGGCGGCGTCAACTATTTGATTCCGACCGATGCCAAGCTGGCGTCCGATCGCGATGTGCAATTCGAAGCCGTGTCGCTCGATCAGGTCATGAGCGCTGCGGAGGGAGCGGGGAAGCTCCGGCTGGTCATGCTTGATGCCTGCCGCGATAATCCGTTCGCCAACATGATGAAGCGCTCGACAGCGTCACGCTCGGTGGGACGAGGGCTCGGCCAGGTCGAGCCGGATGCGGGCATGCTTGTCGTCTACGCTGCCAAGCACGGGCAGATCGCGTTCGACGGCGACGGCCAGAACAGCCCGTTCGTCTCGGCCTTTGTCAAACGCATGTCGACGCCGCAGATCGAGATCAGGAAACTCTTCGATCTGGTGCGTGACGATGTCATGGCCGCAACCCAGCGACAGCAACAGCCTTTCACCTATGGTTCGGTGCCGGGCAGCGAGGATTTCTATTCCCTCACGAGCGACGTTGCCGCTAAGCCGAATTAGGTCACCCATTCTGACCATCTTTTGCCATTGCCGCCGCTCGGCTTTTTCGTCTAGAAGAACGCGACGGCGTGCCTCTGGCAACCAAGCGTCAACCGTTTTGGCCGAGGATTTCCGCGTCTTACAGGGTTTGGCATGCTGATTCGCAGCGATATGTCGGGAGTTCGGGTCGGGGCAGAAGCCTCGCCTGCGATTTCCGCTGCGCGCCTGCCCACCCGGCTTCTTGGGCTGCTGCTTCTTATCTGCCCCTGAGGGCCGGCTGGGCGTTTGCGCCTGGGCACTCAGGGGTTGTGCGAGACGACAGAACCCCCAGCGCCCTTGAGCAGACGGCGCACCACCCAAAAGGAATTTCGCAATGACCACCGCCAACAAGTCCGAAAAGGACCGCGTCATCATTTTCGACACCACGCTGCGCGACGGCGAGCAGTGTCCCGGCGCCACCATGACCTTCGAAGAGAAGCTCGAGGTCGCCGAGATGCTCGACGACATGGGCGTCGACGTCATCGAGGCCGGTTTCCCCATCACCTCCGAAGGCGACTTCCAGGCGGTGAGCGAGATCGCCCGCCGCTCCAAGAACGCCGTGATCGCCGGCCTGTCGCGCGCCAACCCAAAGGACATCGATCGCTGCGCGGACGCGGTGAAATTCGCCAGGCGCGGCCGCGTCCACACCGTGATCGCGACCTCGCCCCTGCACATGCGCGTCAAGCTGAACATGACGCCGGAGCAGGTGATGGAGCTCTCGATCGCCAACGTCACCCGTGCCCGCAACCAGATCGACGACGTCGAATGGTCGGCCGAAGACGCCACCCGCAGCGAGATGGACTATCTCTGCCGCATCGTCGAGGCCGTGATCAAGGCCGGCGCCACCACCGTCAATATTCCCGACACCGTCGGCTACACCACGCCCGACGAATATGAGCGCTTCATGCGCACCTTGATCGAGCGCGTGCCGAATTCCGACAAGGCGGTATTCTCGGTCCATTGCCATAACGACCTCGGCATGGGAGTCGCGAATTCGCTGGCCGGTATCGCCGGCGGCGCGCGGCAGATCGAATGCACCGTCAACGGCATCGGCGAGCGCGCCGGCAACGCCGCGCTCGAAGAGATCGTGATGGCGATCAATGTGCGCAACGACGTGTTTCCGTGGTGGAACAAGATCGACACCACGCAGCTGACGCGCGCCTCCAAGCTGGTGTCGGCCGCGACCTCGTTTCCGGTGCAGTACAACAAGGCCATTGTCGGCCGGAACGCGTTCGCGCATGAGAGCGGCATCCATCAGGACGGCGTGTTGAAGGACGCCTCGACCTACGAGATCATGAAGCCCGAGATGGTCGGCCTGAAGCAGTCCTCGCTGGTGCTCGGCAAGCACTCCGGCCGCCATGCCTTCGTGCACAAGCTGGAGGAGATGGGCTACAAGCTCGGCGCCAACCAGCTGGAAGACGCCTTCACCCGCATGAAGGCGCTGGCCGACCGCAAGAAGGACATCTACGACGAAGACATCGAGGCGCTGGTCGATGAGGAGATGGCGGCCTCGCACGACCGCATCAAGCTGACCTCGCTGACGGTGATCGCCGGCACGCACGGCCCGCAGCGCGCCACCATGAAGCTCGACGTCGACGGCCAGATCAGGATCGAGGAAGCCGAAGGCAACGGACCGGTCGATGCGGTGTTCAACTGCATCAAGGCGCTGGTGCCGCATGAGGCCAAGCTCGAACTGTACCAGGTCCATGCGGTGACCCAAGGCACCGACGCGCAGGCGGAGGTGTCCGTCCGTCTCGCCCATGAGGGCCGCTCGATGACGGCGCGCGCGGCGGATCCGGATACGCTGGTGGCCTCGGCGAAAGCCTATCTCGGCGCGCTCAACAAGATCGTCATGAAGCGCCAGCGCGATACCGTGACGACGGCGGCGGCGGCGGGGTAGGGCTCCGTCGCCATTGAGAGCCAACGGGTCGCGCGAACGCGCGCCCGATGACAGGCTCCGCGAAGCAATCCATCTTGCCGCTTGTGGCGATATGGATTGCTTCGTCGCCTCGCTCCTTGCAATGACGAAGACCGAGATGTTGCATCGCAACAACGATGCATAAGCCCCTGCTAAAGGGGCAATGGCGTTCCACCCTGCGCCTCTGTATTGGATGCCGCAGGTTGTGACACGGGGCGGCGAGATGTTCGCGCGCTCCCCAAAAGCGTGGGAGGAAACATGCGTAATATCATTCTGGCCGCGGCATCGGTCGCGGCGCTGGCGTTCGCCGGCCAGGCTTCGGCCGCCGATCAGCCCATCGTCATCAAGTTCAGCCATGTGGTGGCAGCCGATACGCCGAAGGGCAAGGCCGCCGACAAGTTCAAGGAACTGGCCGAGAAATACACCAACGGCAAGGTGAAGGTTGAGGTCTATCCGAACTCGACCCTCTACAAGGACAAGGAAGAGCTGGAGGCGCTGCAGCTCGGCGCGGTGCAGATGCTGGCGCCGTCGAACTCGAAATTCGGCCCGATCGGGATCAAGGAATTCGAGGTGTTCGACCTGCCTTACATCCTTCCCGACCTGAAGACCTTGCGGAAGGTCACCGATGGCCCGCTTGGCACCCGGCTGCTCAAGCTGCTCGATTCCAAGGGCATGACCGGTCTCGCCTACTGGGACAACGGCTTCAAGCAGATGAGCGCCAACAAGAAGCTGCTGACGCCCGCCGACTACAAGGGGCTCAAGTTCCGCATCCAGTCGTCGAAGGTGCTGGAAGCGCAGTTCCGTGCGCTTGGCTCGATCCCGCAGGTGATGGCGTTCTCCGACGTCTATCAGGCGCTGCAGACCGGCGTCGTCGACGGGCAGGAGAACACCTGGTCGAACATCTACACCCAGAAAATGCATGAAGTGCAGAAATACGCGACCGTCACCAATCATGGCTACATCGGCTACGTCGTGGTCGTGAACAAGAAGTTCTGGGACGGCCTGCCGGCGGATGTCCGTCCGCAACTCGAAAAGGCGATGAAGGAAGCCACCGAGTTCGGCAACAGCCAGTCTGCGAAGGAAAACGACGACGCGCTCGAGCTGATCAAGAAGAGCGGCAAGACCGAGATCATCACGCTGACATCCGAGCAGGACGAGGCGATGCGCAAGGCGATGATGCCGGTCTACAAGGACGTCGCCTCGCGCGTCGGCCAGCCGCTGATCGACGAATTCCTGAAAGAGACCGGCCGCGGTCCGATGAACTAGTTCGGTCTTATCCCTCCCCCCGCGAGCGTAGCGAGTGGTGGGGAGGGTCGATCTGAGCGAAGCGAAGATCGGGGTGGGGGGTGTCTCCACAACGAAGGGGCCCCCACCCGCCTCGCTTCGCTCGGCACCCTCCCCACCGCTTCGCGGGGAGGGATAAGCTACGGCCGATGGGGCGGCCAAATTGGGGACATCGATGTTCTTGCGCATACTCGACCGGCTTGAGGAGATCATCATCGCGAGCCTGATGGGAGCTGCGACCGTGATCACCTTTATCACGGTCGTGCATCGCTATCTGGTCGATGTGCCCGTCCTCTATCCCTATCTGTTCGGCATCAACCTCGCCTGGTCGCAGGAACTCTGCATCTACATGTTCATCTGGATGGCGAAGTTCGGCGCCGCCTATGGCGTGCGGACCGGCATCCATGTCGGGGTCGACGTGCTGATCAAGCGCCTCAAGGATGGCCCCCGCAAATTCGTCATCCTGTTCGGCCTGTTCGGTGGTGCGCTGTTCACCGCGATCGTCGGCACTATGGGTGCCAAGTTCGTCTTCGAGCTGATGCACACCGACCAGGTGTCGCCCGACCTGGAGATCCCGAGCTGGATCGTCTACGCCTGCATCCCGCTCGGCTCCTATTTGATGTGCTTCCGCTTCCTGCAGGTGATGTGGGCCTATTACTGGACCGGCGAGCTGCCGCATCATGACCAGGCCCATGTCGAGGGGATTGAGACCTCCAAGACCGCGCCGATCGCGCTCGGAGAAGCCTGATGAGCGCGCTTCTCATCTTCGGGCTGCTGTTCGCGTTGATGCTGACGGGCATGCCGATCTCGATTTCGCTCGGCCTCACCGTGTTGATGTTCCTGTTCACGATGACGGAAGTGCCGATCGAGAGCGTCGGCCTGAAATTGTTTTCCGGTCTCGACAATTTCGGCATCATGGCGATCCCGTTCTTCATCCTCGCCGGCACCTTCTTGACGCGCGGCGGAGTCGCGCGACGGATGATCGCGTTCACGACATCGCTGGTCGGGCATCTGCCGGGCGGCCTCGGCCTTGCCGGTGTCGCGGCCTGCGCGATGTTCGCGGCGATCTCCGGCTCCAGCGTCGCCACCGTGGTGGCGATCGGCTCGATCATGATGCCGGCGATGGTCGACTACGGCTATCCGAAGCGGTTCGGCGTCGGCGTGATCGCGACCTCCGGCGCGCTCGGCATCCTGGTGCCGCCCTCGATCATCCTGGTGCTGTACGGCGTTTCCACCAACACCTCGATCGGTGCGCTGTTCATGGCCGGCATCGTGCCCGGCGTGATCCTCGCACTGATGCTGGCGGCGGTGACCTGGTTCGTGGCCTACCGCAACGGCTATCCGAAGATGAAGAAGGCCACCATCGGCCAGCAATTCCGGGCGTTCCGCGAAAGCCTGTGGGGACTGCTGCTGATCGGCATCGTGCTCGGCGGCATCTATGGCGGCATCTTCACGCCGACGGAAGCTGCCGCCTGCGCCGCGGTCTATGCCTTCATCATCACGGTGTTCGTTTACAAGGAGCTCAAGCTCGTCGACGTACCCAAGGTGCTGCTGCAGGCCGCGAGCATGAGCTCGATGCTGCTCTACATCATCACCAATGCGGTGCTGTTCTCGTTCCTGATGACGCATGAGCAGATCCCGCAGGCGATGGCGGCGTGGATCATCGACAAGAATTTCTCGGTCTGGGTGTTCCTCTTGGTCGTCAACCTGATCCTGCTCGCCGCCGGCAATGTGATGGACCCGTCGTCGATCCTCTTGATCATGGCGCCGATCCTCTATCCCTTGGCGACCAAGCTCGGCGTCAATCCGGTGCACCTCGGCGTCCTGATGATCGTCAACACCGAGGTCGGCCTATGTCATCCGCCGGTCGGACTGAACCTCTATATCGCCTCGAGTATCGCCAAGATGGGGATCAGCGAGATCACCATCGCGGTGCTGCCATGGCTGTGCGCGATGCTGGTGTTTTTAGGGCTGATCACCTACGTGCCGGAGATATCGCTGTGGCTGCCGAGGCTGCTCGGCATGATCTGAAAGGGTTAGCCGAAATCGTTCATCTTGATTAATCTCTGTTACATCTTCGCAACAAAGCTCTCCCTGTCCAAACTGTAAGTTGATTGCAAGTCTCCTCGTCCTCATTCTCATGGCAAGCCTGCCGAGGAGGTTCACATGAGAAAGTTTGCCATCGCCGCTGTTGCGGTTCTTGCCATCGCCGGCACGACCGCGGTCTATGCCCAGTATCGTCCCTGGTTCCACGAGCATATGCAGCATATGCGGATGAACCCCGAGGACCGGCAGGCGATGCTTGACGCCAGGATCGCAGGCGTCCATGCCGGGCTGAAGCTGACGGCGGACCAGGAAAAGCTGTGGCCGCCGGTCGAGACCGCAGTGCGGGATTTCGCCAAACTGCGGATTGATCGCGCCAATGCGCGGATGAAGGCGCAGGGCGATGCGCAGGGACAGCAGCAAGGACAACAGAAGCCGGATGATCCGGTCGCCCGCCTGCGCGAGCGCGCCGACAACATGGCGGCCTCAGCTGCCGCGTTGAAGAAGATCGCCGATGCGGCCGATCCGCTTTACAAGACGCTCGACGAAGGCCAGAAGCGGCGGCTCACGCTGCTCACCCATCACGGCCGGATGGGCGGCGACGAGGGTTGGCGCCATCGCTGGATGGACCGCGGCATGGGCCGTGACGGGGATGACGACGGCGGCCGCGGCCGCGGCGAGCGGCTCTGAGAGCCTCGCGTCGTGCTCGGCGTGCCCAACAGCTAAGCCGCCGGAATCCGGCGGCTTTTTTGTCTCGGCGGAGGCGCCAGGCAGGGGAAAACTCCGCCCGTTTTGCTGGACATCGTGGGGTCACCTTGCTAAACGACCGGCCTTGCAAAGGCTTTCCCGATCGAAAGTTTTTCGGGCGCATAGCTCAGTTGGTAGAGCAGCTGACTCTTAATCAGCGGGTCCCAGGTTCGAGCCCTGGTGCGCCCACCACCCAGTCCTAACAAACCTGGATGTCAAACCCGCAAGCGAGAAGCCGCCTTTGCGGGCGTGTTTTGGAGTGCCGAGACGATTACTTGTTCTACATCGGCTGCAGGCACGCGTGAAACCGAGCCAAGTCGAGCAGTTCGGGGTTCCCCATGCAGGCCAGGTTGGGACGCGTAATAGCGCTAACGCACACCGGCCTTAGTGGCGTGCGTTGCGATCATGATATGGCCGGCGTCGTCGAACGGCAGGTTCTTCAATAAGTGTTCCGACTTTTGCCGACTGAGTGTCCGATGCGATTGATGATTGGACAGCTTTTGTTGAACAGCCTCAAACAAGGATCATCGATGGCTGCTCGCCGGGCAATATCTCGCCTTTGCATTTGACCTCACCGATAAAAGAACCGGTTGCGCAGGAGGTGAGAGAGGGTGCAGCGGCCAAAGGGAATCCCCCTCTTCCAGCAGCCGTTGCAGGGCCGGCCGTTCGGTAGATCCGCCGGAATACCCTCCGTCGTCATATCTGGAACGAAGGAGAGTCAGCCGGCATGAGCCTGGTTCTTGATGTAGGCCGAGGCCGCCTCGTACTGGGCGTCGAGCGAATTGAAATCCTGATCGAGCCCTTGGTCTGTGGAGACCCGCGTATAAATCGCGCACCGAACTCTGTCAGAAGCTGGTCGCGACTTCATTCGGCTTCTCCCGCATTGATCCCAAGCTGCTTTGCGCGGCGCTCGATTTGTTCCTTGATCGTTTTGCCGGCTTGGCGCGCGGGGCGATGGACAGTACACGCCGGTTAGTATTCCAGTTCAGGTACGGTGCGATATCCGGACTGACGATTGGCTCACTAGGGCGGTCAAGCGGGTCTAGTTCAGTGCAGCTTTCGGCTGCTCTCCTTCGCGCTCTCATCTTAGATGCCGAGCGCATGGAGAAGTGCACAACACTCGCGCCTGCTTGCGCAGCTTCGCGTTTTACGACTTTATCCGGCTCTGAGAGGTCATAGACACCTCAGCAAAGATGCTCGACCAACTGCAATCGCTGGCGAGTGCGTTCGTTGAATTGAAATTTGGGCTGTAGCATCAGCCATGGCTCCGCACGGTGCTGGCATCACTCCGCGAAAAACTGTGCAAGGGTTGATACTCAATAGTCGGACGTTTTATTTCGTTTGTCGAGCGGTTGTTACAAGTCCAATCGCCTACTGAGTGGTTATGAAACGCGCAAGGCCGTCACGGCGACACAACCACAACGATCCAAGCGGCTGACGCAACTCGTTTGATGTTGCGACTTACGGGGTACCGGAACTTGAGAAAAATGCCGAACCGCCTGGGCTTTTGCATCGCCGATCCAGCGGACTGGTCCTGCTGTCTCATTGCACGGTGAATGACTTCTAGGCGCTTGCGGGCTCTCGCGGGCGCAAGCCGCTAGTCGATCGAGACTTGCCGCGCATAAATGCCATCAGTCCGATCATGGCGAAAGGCATCGGCAGCAGGTTCATGGCGAAGTGCCATGTGACCCGATACCCGACAGCGAATTCGCGGCTGCCGATGATGCCGGCGCCGCCAAACAGCGTGCTCAATCCAATCGGCTTGCCAATGAAATATGCCGTCAGCGTCAAGATCAGGTGCTCATAGAGGTGGAACGTCTCGATGTAGAGCGCCCATCTGATCCATTTGGATCGCACACAATAGTGCAAGCAACCGAGGCTTATCAGAAAGATGCTGTTGCCGATGAGATGCAGGACCTCCATTCCCATCATCATCTGCCGCGATGCGTCCGCGGCCGGAAACATGACCGTACCTGTCCGACGGACAATTTCGGTCACCCAAGGGGACATCCACGGAGTATCACGGCCGCACATATTGGAGAGATCCCCGAGGATCCACACCGCAAACTGTATGGCGTGCTCTGCGAAATGTCCGACCTGAAATGCCATCCCGGCGCCGGCGACGGCGGCGATGACCGTAGCCAGATTCAGCACTGGTCCCGGCGCAGACACGTCAGATACTTGTTCTAGAGCCATGTTCTCGACAGGTCTTCGGCTTGCTGGTTTGCAATTGGGCAAGTTCTCGTCTGTCAGGAAACATCGGCGAGCTATATTTCGGGATCACGGGAAAATCACGGAACGGCTTTCCCATCGAATAGAACAGGCCGAAGTGCCGGCGGCCCCCGCTGTAATCACGAAGGGGAACCGCCACCTAAAGCCTCAATCCCATTTTACAATCCGGCGGCAAGGTATTGATCTTGTTGAGCGCCAAAGGCGTTTGTTTTACAGCTAAACCATTGAGATGCTTTTGAAAGAACGAGACTCTTGATCAGCGGGTCCCAGGTTCGAGCCCTGGTGCGCCCACCAGGCAAGCCCCTGAAACAGGGCGCCCCCTTGGTGACCCAAGCCGATCCCGAACTCTGTAAACCGATGTTAAACGCGCTGTGCAAGTCAGTTGCGGCGGATCGAATGGCTCTAATAAAGTAGCCACTGCGCGCTTTATTGCGGTGTTGCACCACCGCGCGCGTTGCGCTTCTGCTCGAAATCGCCGGGAATCTTCTTGATCGTGCGCAACTCGTCCGCAAAGGAAGTAGCGATATTGGTCAGTTTCTGGATGCGATCGGTCGGATTGCTGGTCTGGAACGAGTCAATATGTGCATCAAGGTCTTGGTACATGTCCGAGTTCAGCGAATATTTCATCTGGTAGGAATAGGCGCCAATCTCTTCCTTGCGCAAGGGATCGGGTTTATCCGCTTTTCCGAGGCCGTCCACCCATCGCAGGGTATAGCCGCGCGCGCGCTCGTCGGCGATGCTCACCGCTGCCGCCCTTGCCTTGGAGAGCGTGGATGTGCCAGAGCCCTGTTGCTGCCGGTTTTGCGCCAACCCGGCGGCTGTGAGCAGGTCGGCTTTGACAAGCGGATCAGTCAGTGTATCGGCGAGCTTGATCGCCTCGAAATAGCAGAGCTGTGCGAAGTAGGCATTCTGCTGCGCGGCTTCGCCCTTCGCGGCGTCGATGAACGCGCCAAGATCGATAAAGGTATAGGCGCGCAGCGTCTTGTCCTGAATCGAAGCCATGTCGGCCAGCGCCGGCGCGATGCTGTCCACCCGCGCTTGCGCGAGGATCACCATCCTGTGTATGCGATCACGCCTACCGGGGTGGAAGATCCGGGAGGTGTATTCGCGCGCGGCGTTATAGTCCTTCTTGCCCAGCAATTCCTTCGCCAGACGTTCCAGATACAGATCTGCTGCGGGATGTGGCTGCGCCTCGCGCATGATCGCGAGAGCGTTGTCAACTTTCCGCGACTGCCGGCTCGATGCGAGCGAGACGATCGCGGACGTGCGCCACTGGGGATCGACGATCGCAAGCGCCGTGCGCGTTGCCAATTCGGGATTGGTGCCGTCGATCGACGCGACAAGACTGTAGTCGATCCAGCCGGCAGCATCCGAACGGATGATCTTCGCTAATTCAAGCGATTGAGCGTAGGCTTTGCGGGCCGCATCGACGTCGCCCGCGCGAGCCAGATAGCTGGCGATAGAACGAAGCTGCGAAGCGCGGGACGGGGCATCGGTAATGGTCGGATTGATCTCAATCGCGCTGTTGAGCGCCTTGCGCGCCGCCTCTGCATTGCCGATCTGGTTGTAGATTGAGACGGCCGACAATACAAAGCTGGATCGCTTCTCCGGGTCGCTGACTGTCGCAGCGAGCTGCTCGGCGCGCTCGGCCGATGCTTTTGCAGCGTCCGGCCTCTCCGCCTTGATGAACCCCCCCGCTGCCCGAATCAGGATATCGATCTTGTCCTCCGGCAGTGGCGCGGCGTTGAGCATGTTGTTCAGTCGCGCGGTGTCGCCGAGCGTTGCAAGAGCGGCTGTCGGCACATAACCGTGGTAGCTCTGCTTCTCCGAGGCTGAGAGTTGCGCGAAATCGGCCTCCAGCGCAGGGATGACGGCCGCGGCGCGGTCGTATTGTTTGAGTTCGATCAACTTGGTCAGCAGCCTGTCTCGCATGTAGACCCTGGATGTCATTGAGACGCGTGGGTTCTGCACATAGGTCTCGACGAAAGACTCGGCGTTCTTGTGTGCCGCCTGGATTGCGATTGAAGGAAAAGAGGAGTTATCGCCGTGGTAGTCGGAGAGCTTTTCCGTCGCAACCGCGCGGTCCAGATTATTAAGGGCGACGTCAAATTTCTGCTGCGAACTGGCCTGGTTGGCGATTTCGGTGAGCGCGCTTGTTCTGGAGCTTGCGGATTTGATGTCGGAGGCAATCCTGGTGGCCTCGTCGAACTCCCCGAGCTTGCTGAGATAAGAGACCGCGCTGGAATAAATACCGTCCTTGTCGGACTGACCGGAGGCCGAGGGAGCCAGGGCCAGGAGCCGCTCAAGCAGCCGACGGCGGCCTTGCCGGTCGCCGATCTCCGTGAGCCAATCGTTAGCCCGGTTGAACGGCGCATAGCCGTGCTTGTTGTCGAGCAGCTGGAGCGCAAGCTCCATCGAAGTCTCGATCGCGCCGTCGCCGGCGAGCGCGGCCAAGGCGTAGGACAGGTTGGAGTCGCGTGAGTCGCTTGCATTCGCCTCGACCAGCGCCCGGCTTACGACCGCGCGCAGCGGTGGCAGCGTGGTCGCAAAGACCGGCCGAGTCGTGAGATAAGTTGACGAGATCGCGCTGAGCAGCGGCGACATGCGCGCCTTGGAATCGGGGATCGCCAGCGCCTCGCCGATGCAGGCCGGCTGCGGCGGCAGGTTAGCATCCGGCCTGTTATCGTTGGGAATGTACTCGTAGGCGAAGCTGTAGTCGTTCGAGTTGCACAAATTCGCGCGTTCTAGCGGTGACTTGAGTTCGGCGGCAACCGCTTGCGCACGGTCGACGATCTGCTGCGCAGCAGCGCGGCCCGCGATCGGGTTGAGGTTTCGAGCGACCGACAGCAAGGACGAGACTCGATCCGGGGCCGAGGCAATCCGCAGCGCTGCCGTTACGGCAGCGTTGGCGTTGCCGCGAGAAGCATGGTGGCTGGCCAGCGCACTGAAATAGGAATCTGCTTCCCTCGACCCGGCAGTGAAACGCGGCTCGAGCACGATCGCGTCCGCGACCTTGTTGTCATTGACCATGTATCTGGCGATCTCCGGTAGCAGCCGGCCCGCGGTGCCGGGGTCGGTGGTGATAGCCATCGCCTTGGCCCAGTTTTTGGTGTTGAGGTATCCGGACATCGCCGACGATAACGTCGAGGTGCGGTCGTTGAGATCGCCGATGCGGCTCGCGGCGCCTACGGCGTTGGCCTCCTGGCCAAGCGAGACGTAGTACTTAACTACCGCGCTCACGACACTGTTCTTGGCATAACCATCGGATAGCGAGGGAAGAGTCGCGGCGAGTTCCTGGCCGATACCGACCCGCGGGTCGAGCGAAGATAGTTTGCTTAGTGCCGAGGCACGCGCATTCGGGGCTGCCTGCATGGCAAGTTTGATGCCCTCGACCGCGACGGTCTTGGCGCCTGCAAAATTCTTGGTGGCTGCGGTAGCGCTGGCAAGCTCGCTGTAGGCGCCGACGAGATACTCAATCGGGTATTGTTTCTGGTCTGCGTTCGTCAGCTTGGCGATGGTCCCTGCGGTGGAGTCGAGGATACGCCGTGACGCCGCAAGGTCTCCGAGCTTGATATAGAGGCCGCTGAGTTGGATCCTGTCTAGCGCAAATTGAAATGGCGAGCTGAAATCGGCGACCGCGGCCTTGGACAGGCCGACCGACGCCAATTCGAGGTGCTTGCGCGCCGCCGAGAGGTTGTTCGCAGTCACATAGGCGCCAGCCAGGGCGAGGCGTGCCGTCATGAATTGTTGGGTCGGCGGTTCCTTGGAGAGCAGGGCATCAAGCTCAGCGAGCTTGCCCTCCTTGATCTGAGCGACCGCCTTCTCCTTTTGCTTTTCGGCGAAGCCCTGCCGCTCACGGGCGATCGAGTTGAGCATCGAGGGTCGGAAAAAGCTGTATGACGGGTCGGCATTGGCGCCCGTGAACACAGTCGCCGCCAGTGTGTTGGCCTCGTCGAATCGGCCCCACTTTGCGTATGCACTCGCCATATTTCCCCGCGCGACAGCGAGCGAGTTGGCTTCGTAGCGTTGGCTGGCATTGTAGAGTTTGGCGCCATCGGCATAGAGACGCTGAGCGCTATCGAACTCGCCGACGATGGCGGCGGTCTCGGCGAGCGAGAGGATCTGGGATTTGCGGGTGTTCTGGTCCGCGTAACGCAACGTGTCGATAGCGGTGTTGAGACTTCGATCGCGCACCGCTCTGGTCGCCCGAGTCGGATTGTACCTTGGCGACCTGCGAATAGGCGGTGATGCGGTCGGCGCCGCTGGTCTGGGAGGCATAGGACAGCGCCTCGCGGAACTTTTTGTCGTAACTCATCGTGTAGCTGAGTTGCCGGTAGGCGTTCGAACGCTTGCTCTGTTCGACGCGCCGCATCACTTCGTCAGCGGCGCCCAGTTCGTTGATCTGGGCAAGAGCATTGGCGACCTGGGCATAGGGATCATCGCTGTATGGATTCACGATCGCCCGTGCGCTCGATGCCGTCGCCAGGGCGCCCTGCAGATCGTTGGATTTCGCCTGCGCCACTGCGATGTTCACCAGCCAGTTGGCGCGGTCGTTGGTCGGGAGACCGGAAGCGGTCGAGAGCGCGCGCTCGATCGCCGAACGCGACGCTGCGGTGACCCGTTTCTCCAGCGCATCGATTCGTGCCAGGATCTGATCGCGGTCCTGCGCCGTCGGTTGCGCGACGAGATAGGCACGGTAGGCGACGATGGCGACAAGGTCGCGGCCACCCTTGGTGTCGCTGAACTTCGCGACCGCCAGCAGCACCTCGGGCGAACTGTCGTCGGCGTCGATCGCGGTCTTGAAATACTGGCCGGCCTGGATCCATTGTCGCTGCCGCGCGGCCTCATTGCCCTTGTCGAGCGCTTCGCGTACTGCATCCGACACCTCGGCTGCGGCAGACGCTGCACCCAACAGCATCAGGACGAGACTTGCGGAGGCGATAGCAAGCGCGCGGGTCGTGCTCATTGTGCGAACTTCGTCAGCAGCGCTTCGGCTTCGGCCTTGTATGGACTGTTGGGGAATTGAGCCATGAAACGCTTGAGCTGGTCGGCGTCGGCGCCGCTGCGCAGCATATTCCAGGCGATTTCGTCGGGTAGCAGCCGACGCGCGGGATCGGCCGGACGGCTCGGCGAGGCAGTGACGAGCTGCGGCAGCGGAGCAGGTGCGGCCGCCGGAGGCGGTGCGGCAACGCGCGAGGAATCCGCCGGCGGTGACGGAACAGCTGCCACCGCCGGCGCGGTCGTGGGTTGCGTCGCCCGCTCCGCGGTTTGCGTAGGCGGCGTCTTCGGTACGCCGCCGACTGGCGCGGCGGTCTGCGTCGCGCCGGCGGGTGCAGGCGCCGTTGTTGCCGGGGTCGTCACGGGCTGCACGCTGGCCTGCGTGGGCGCGCGCATTGCGCAAAGAAGTCCCGCCTGATCGCAGGCGAGTGAGAAGATCATCTGCTGCTGTGAATAAACCACGAGTGCTGCGGCCACGAACGCGACGGCGATGCTCGCGGCAAGCGCCAGGACTTTGCTGCCTGACTTCTTTCTTTTCTTGATCCGGCCGCTTTCCAGCGCCGTGCGGACCGCTTCGCCGGAACCGGGCCGGTCGGCTTCCTCCAGCGCCATCATCCAGTCGATGGTCTTGAGCAGTGCCGGCGAATATTGGCCACTCGCTGCCTTTACCGCAGGCACCATCGGATCGTTGCGCAAGCGGCGCAGCGAGTCCGGTGGCGCATTGCCGGTGACGCAACGATAAGCGATCGCGCCGAGCGCGTAGATGTCGGTCCAGGGTCCCTGTTGCCCGCCGACGCCATATTGCTCGGGCGGCGAATAGCCCGGCGCGGCGATCGCGGTGATGCTGCGACTGTGGCGCTCGCGGAAATCGCGCGCTGCGCCGAAATCGATCAGCACCGGCGAGCCGTCATCCTCACGGATGATGACGTTGCTCGGCTTGAGGTCGCGATGCAGGATCGCGCGCCCGTGGATCGCGTTGAGGCCGTCGAGCATGCCGTGCAGCATGTAGCGCAGCTCGTCTTCTGGCATCGACCCGGCACCGAGCCTCTTGCTCAGCGTCTCGCCGCGTTCGTAATCGAGCACGATGTAGCCGGTCTCGTGCATTTCGAAGAACCTGCGCACGTGCACGATGTTGGGATGGCGAAAGCGGGTGATCAGTCGCGCTTCCTCGATAAAGGCATCGAGTCCGGTCTCGAAATCCTCGCGGTCGCCTTCGGACTTGGCGCGTACGGTGGTGGTGGACACGCGGCCCGCCAGCTCGTTCGGGAAATACTCCTTGATGGCAACTGCCTCGCGCAGCAACGTGTCCATGGCGCGGTAGGTGATGCCGAAGCCGCCATGGCCGAGCACCGTTTCGATTCTGAATTCCATCAGACGCGTACCGGCCGGCAGCGCGAAATGGTGACCACCTTGCATCGGCCTTGAGGGAGGTTCGCGCTCGCTCACGTCCTTGACGCCTCTCGACAACAGGGCGGGGGGCGGTGCAATGACGCCAACGAATGCCGAGCCCCCTTCGGCGCTACTTCGACTATGAAATTCATCCGAAATCAAACGGATTCCTCCGATTTCAGTGGCTTTTGCCGTCCCGCTTCGGTTGCCGTGGTCCCGGGACTTGACGGCGCGTCCGGTCGCGCGCGAAGCTTTGTCCGCGCTAGGGGCCCGGGGGGCCGACTGCAGGCTGCCGATGCCGACTTGTGACATTGCATTTGTCGGCGAGGCGCCTGTCCTGCGGCAGGATCGAATTTCAGGGATTGCCACGTGATGGCGCGCTGGTTTTCGGACATGTTCGGCAAATCCGGAGAGGGTCCTTCGGAGGACTCCAGGCCGCAGCAGGCTGAGGAGGATTCCGCCGCCGATGAACGGACGGTAAGGATCGATCGGCCGAAATCGCAACGGTTGTCCTGGCCAGCGCGCCAGGAGCCGCCGGCAAGGCCGCACGCGGAGCCTGAGGGGTCCTACAATCTGCACGAGGAGCCGACGCGGATGGTTGGCACCGGTGCGCCGCGGGACGTGTCGCGACGGCTGTCGCGGCGACCGGACGCCGCCATCGAAGGCGCGCCGGCATCCGGGCCCAACGACGATATGACGCGTCTCGTGACGTCCTCCCATGGTGCGCTGCATGATCCGGTTGTCGGCTGGCTCGTGGTGATCGCGGGACCCGGGCGCGGCCGCTCCGTCGAGATCGGCGCGGGCGCCAATTCGATCGGCCGTGCGCCCGGCCAGAAGCTGTGCCTCGATTTTGGCGACCCGCAGATATCGCGCGAGCGTCACGCCGTCGTTATCTACGATCCACGCTCGCAACGGTTCTTCCTCAACAATGGCGAGGTTCGCAACCTGACCTATGTCGACAATGAGGTGGTGTTGGCGCCGGTCGAATTAGGGGGCGGCGAGACCATCATGGTCGGCAATACGCAATTGCGATTTGTGCGCTTCTGCGACGACAATTTCAGCTGGTCGTGACCATGTCGACCGAAGCGGCGATCGATGTCCACGGAGCCGCCATTCAGGGTCGCAGGCAGGAGCAACAGGATTCCTTCCGCTCGGTTTGGCTTCCGGCGGAGAAGGCGTGGCTGCTGCTTGTCGCCGACGGCATGGGCGGGCACGCCGGTGGCGGCACCGCGAGTCGTCTCGCCGCGGACGCGTTCGTTGCTGATTTCACCGCACGTCGTGCGGCTGGCGACAAGCTGGCGGCGGCATTCCAATCTGCTCTCGACGCTGCCAATGCGCGCATCGCACGCGGCCAATCCGATGACCCCGACGCCGGAGATATGGGGACGACGCTCGTCGCCGCACATCTGGCACCGGAGGGCTTGAGTTGGGTCAGCGTCGGCGATTTACCGCTGTGGCTCGTCTTTCGCGAGGGACGTATCGAGCGCGTCAACGAAGATCATTCCTTCCGCCCGGCGGTCGCCAAGGGGGCGAAGGCGATCGCAAACATGCTGCAATCGGTGTTGAACGGCCAGCCGGTCGCGATGGTCGATCTCCGGGCCAAACCGCGCCGCCTGCGCAATGGCGAGTTCGTTATTCTCGCCTCCGACGGATTGCTCACTCTGGAAGAGAAAGACATCGCGCGGGTGGGCGCGGGCGCCGCCGCCAAGGGCGCGGAAGCCACCGCCAAAGCCTTGCTGGCGGAGGTCGAGATCCGCCAGAAGTCCAATCAGGACAATTGCGCGTTGGTGGTGGCGATGCCGCCCGACGATGCCAACAAGGGGACCGGCAGTCTCATGACGCCGCGCGCGATCGGAATTGCCGCACTGACTGTGCTTGCGTTCGCCGCCGGGCTGTCATGGTGGCGGCTCTCATGAAGTCATTTCTGATCGGGCGGGGCCTTGAATGCGACGTCGTACTCACGGATCCGTCGGTGTCGCGCCGTCATGCCGAGTTCGTGGTGAAGTCCGAACGCGAATTCCTGCTGCGCGATTCGCAGAGTACCTATGGCACCTTCGTTAGTACCGGGAACGACTGGAAGCAGATTACGGTTGCGCCGGTGGCGATCGACGATCAGATCAGGTTCGGTCGTTACACCACCACCGTCCGGGCGGTCATGTCTGCGGTGATCGAGAAGCTGCGCGCTTCGGCACCGGCTGAGCCGAAACATGCGCCGAAGGCGATGGCGGCCCCGCCCCCAAAGGAACCGGTGAAGGAATCGGCGAAGCGCCCGGCGATTGAGCGGGATCCCGAAACCGGCGAGATCATCAAACGTAAGTAGGGCAAGCGGTCGGGGGCATCGATGGCGGGGGATCGTATCGAGACGGAAGGACTTGAGCGGCATCGTCAGCTCATCGCCGCCATCTGCGCGGCTGCAGGCGTCCTCTTCGTCGCCGTTCTGCATTTTGTGCTGCCGGACACGGCCGCGAAGATACTGCTCGATCGCGGGGGCATCGGTTATCCGTTCTCGGTGCAAAACTGTATATGGATCGTGTTCGCCGTCGGCTGCGGCGAATTGCTGGTGCGCTTCCGAGCCGGTCGCGCCGAGCGCGAACAATTATACAGCAACTACCTCCCCGAAGACGAGCGCACGGTGCTGCAGGCGCAGGACCTGGGCGAGATCTATCGCCAGGTACGGTCGAGCTCGTTCGCCTCGAACTGCTTCCTGCCGCGTCTGATCCGGCGGACCATCCTGCAATTCCAGTCAAGCCAATCGATTAATCAGGCTTCCACGCTGCTCAACACCAGCATGGAGATGTATCTGCACGAGGTCGATCTGCGCTACAACATGCTTCGTTATCTGACCTGGCTCATTCCTTCACTCGGCTTTATCGGCACCGTCATTGGTATCGGCCGAGCGCTCTCCTTTGCTGGTGATCCGGCGAATGCGCAGGACGCCATGCTGCTCAACGAGGTCACGCGCCGTCTCGCCATTTCCTTTGACGGCACCTTCCTCGCGCTGGTGCTTGCGGCCTTGCTGGTGTTTCTCACCAATATCGCCCAGTCACGCGAGGAGCACGCGCTTAATCAGGCCGGACAATATTGCCTCGACAATCTCGTGAACCGACTGTTCGTTGCGGCATAGCGCACGATGAGGCGTCCCAACCGGAACATCGAGATCTTCAGCATGTCGGTGCTGGATCTGTTTGCGGCGGCACTCGGCGGCTTCATCCTGATCGCCGTTATCCTGTTTCCGAACTACATGAAGCAGGAAAAAGCCGAGCGCGAGCTGAAAGAAAGCAAGAGCGAACTCGCGGTCTGCAAGAAGGCCGAGGCAGAGGCGGTCCAATCGCTCGCCGTCAAGACCGCCGCGCTCGCCAGCTGCGAAGCGGCGCTCGCCTCAACCTTCCTCGTCGTCGTGATCGAATGGAGTGCGGCCGGCAATTACGATGTCGACGTCCACGTAACCGACCCCGAGGGTCATGAGTTCTTTTGGGGCAAGAGTAATCGTGACAAGCGTGACTTCCCCACCACAGAGGCACAGCTCAGTTACGACAACACCCGCGGGCCCGGCGTTGAACTGTGGCAGCATCCGAAGGCGGTCGTCGGTACCTATACGATCGCCTACGATTATTACGGCTCGCCGGGCGGCAACCAGCCGGTGGTGGTGAAGGGAAATGTGTTCCATCGCAATGGACGTATTCAGTTACCGAATGTTACATTGACCGAGACACACAAGCTCCGTCCGGTGGCGAAAGTGGTCGTGGACCAGGGCGGCGGTGTCAACGCGCGTTTCGACCCTTGAATGGAGTTATGAAGTGCGTAGAGGCGGACGCCATCGGGCAAGTTTAGGCCGGTTTGCACGCGGCCTCGCCATGGCGTTGCTCGCCGTCATCGCTTTGTCCTCGCAGGCCTGCGCCGAAAGTAATGACTTTCTCGCCGAAGACTGGGGCTCGGGCTTCCTGAGCTGCGACGGCGCAAAAACCCCGGTGTCTTTCCGAGCCGCAGGTCCCGAGACCAACGTTCTTGCCAATGGCATCGTCACCTGTCGTGACGATGGTGACTCGTTTGTCTACGCCGTCGATTACATCAACTTTCTCCTCAACCCGCAGGGCAACTGGCCGCGCGCCACGTTGCAATGGTTTGGCGTCGGCGCGCAGCGCGCCGGCGCAGGCGGCCACACCGACTGGTTCTTCGACGAGGCCAAGCCAATCCGTGTCCAGATCCCCTCGCCGGGAACGCGCGTTGCAATCTCGAACCTGTCGTTCCGCGTACCGAAGGCGGTGCTGAGGCAGGCGCGGGGCTTCGGTTTCTACGCAGTCGGTGGCGGCATCTTCTGGCCCATCCTGCTCCAGTCGCGCGTCAACGCGCCGTCGCGCGCGGCGCAATACGACAATTCAGCGCCAGTGCCGGTGATCCAGTCAGCTGCGGCGCCCGCTGCGCAGCCCGCTGCGGAGGCGGCGAAACTCGCGGTCGAGCAGGCCGATTGGGGCGCAAATTTTCCGACCTGCGCGGGCGCATCCAAGGCGATTCCGCTGAAAGCGGCGAGCGCCGGCAATGATACCTTGCTCGCAAGCGGCATCATCAATTGCGCGGACGAGGGCGACGCTTTCGTCTACAGCGTCGACTATATGAATTTTTCGCTCGCGTCCGCCAGCAAGCGGCCAGCGGTTACACTCGAATGGTTCGGCTGCGGAGCGCAGCGTGCCGGCGCAGGCGACCGCAACGAATGGATTTTCGACGAGGCGAAGCCTATCCAGGCGCAGGTCAAGGCTGGCGTCGAGCGCGTCGGCGTCACGACGGTGACGTGCCGCGTACCGAAATCGGTTTTGAGCCGAGCGCGCGGCTTCGGGTTTTATGTCGTCGGCGGCGGGACGCTTTGGTCAATTCATCTGTTATGAGCGGCAAATGATACGCAGGCTCCTTGCATTTGCGATTGCGGTCTGGGCGCTCGGGCTCTGCGCGCCGCAGGCATCGGCCGAGCCGCTTGCTTCCGGGGATCGTGTTGCGGGGCGCGACGAGACCACACGCGTCTACGACTGGACGCGACCCTCGCCAGAGGAGATCGCGCAAAATCCCGAGGGCGCCGCCAAGCCGCGTCCGTATCTGCGCGACGTCACCTCCGTGGTGCGCGAATCCGACGTGCAGTGGGAGGTGAGCGATCCCGGCATCGTGGAAATGCCGAATGCCGCGGCGAGTCCGACGGAGACCAACTGGGCACGGCCGCGCCCCGGCGAGATCGCGCCCAATCCTGGAGCCGGCGTTGGTACGCGGCCATATCTGCGCAGCGTCAGTCCCAAAACAGCCATGCGCCAGGGTGATGTGCGCAATTACACTGAACGTGCCTATCAGGGCAGCGATCAGCGCGCGGCGACCGCGGTAGCTGGCGGCGGCAATTCGGATCAAAAGGGCGGCGGACAAGCTACGCCGCGGGGTACCGGTTCGGGCCGAGGTGGCACCAACGACAAAGCCAATGGCGATGGCGCGGCTATGCCAAAGGGCGGTGAACGTCCTGGCGCGGGCGGCCGGACCCAACCTGAGGCGACGGCAGGTCCGCAAGCCGCAGTGGTCGCGCCCGCACCGGCAGGCGCAATGCCCGGCGCTCCCGCGCCGCGACCAGGCGGCACGTCGCCACCTGATCCGGCGCACGGGAGTGACGGAATATCGCAGGGTGGATCAAATGCACCCGCATCCGCGGTCGTCGCCGGACTGGGCGCGGGTTCGTCCCCCGTGTCGGCATTGCCGGCCGGCGGGACGGATGCGTCAAACAATCGAGCCGGTGGCGGCGGCACGAACTCGACGGACGCACCCCGCAACGGTGTGTCGCCTGCGGCCGCAGCATCATCGGGCACGGGTTCCGGCACCGCCAATTCGCAATCCGCGCCGCAGCAATCGTCTTCGCCGCAACCATCCGGGACGGCGAAGGACTTGCGTTCAGGCGACGTCGACGGAGGCGGCCGCTCCCTTTCAGGTGCCAATGTCCCGGTCGTCGGTTCGGTGCCGGGCCGCCTGGCGTTGTCGCAATTCGGTGCTGGCGTTCGCGGATCATCAGAATCGGGAAACGGTGGCGGGCGCGGCGCCACTGCGAGTCCGATCGGCTCCAATGAATCCGGTCGGCCGCTTGCCGGTACATCGGCCTCGTCCGGCCGCCTCGCCATGACGGGCGTGGCGCCGGGCGCGGTGCGCGGTGAGGGCGTCGGCGACACTAGCGCCGCAGCAAACAGCGGCACTGACGGCGGAGCGTCCGCATCCGGTACTGCATCGCCGCGCGATTCATCCAAAGGCAACGCCCAACCCTCCGCTAAAGCGCAGCTTTCCGGCAGCGGGCAGGGGCCTGCCGACAGCGCGCCGTCAGCTTCGCGCGTGGGCGGCAGCACAGCAGCTTCGACGATTCCCGGATCGGTGCCGGGTACCGCCGGGACTGGAAATAACGCCGCATCGCCGGGTGGTTCACCCGGTGGCAACGCGCAGCCCCCCGGTCAAGCGCGGCCCTCTGGTGGCAGGCAGGAGCCTGCGGATAGCGCGCCGTCAGCCTCGCGCGCGGGCAGTGGCGCGGCAGCGTCGAAGATTTCCGAATCGGCGCCGGGCAACGGCAAAGCCAGGAGCGGAAATGCGGCACCAGCAAATCCTTCAGGTCCGGCCGCAAGTGACAACCGCGGGAATGGCAATTCTGCGAGCGGAGCGGGAGTGCCGCAGGCTGGCGGCGGCTCGCCGTCGGCGTCGCAACAATCCGGTGCAGCAGCGCGGTTGTCCCCGTCATCCGGCGGAAGCGTGGCAACATCAGGTGCTTCCGGGAGCGAAGCCAGCGGCGGTCGGAGTGTGTCGTCCACCCCAGCCGACGCATCATCTGACGCCGGGACGCCATCGGGTGGCGGCAGTGGTAAAAGCGCATCGTCATCGTCGTCATCCGCAGCATCGAGTATCGACGCATCGTCAGGCTCGTCGGGTCCTTCATCGGGCGCCTCGGCTTCATCGGCATCGGGATCGTCCGGCGCGTCGTCGACTGGTTCGCCGCCGGCAAGTCCGTCGGCTGGTTCGCCGCCGCGTCCGCGCGTCAATCTCTTCGCCAAGCTCGATTTTCCGACCTTGGCACAGGTGCTTGCGTTGCCACCGCCGCCTCCAACTCCACCTGGGAGACCGGTCGTTAGAACGACGACGGCAACGCCGCCTTCGCCGCCTTCGCCGCCCCCGCCGCCTTCCGCAACCCAGTCTGCGGCCCCGTCGGCTGCCACAAGCCAATTGCGAGCGCCATCGGCGACGACACCTTTGCCATCGCCGCAACCTCAGGCAGCGCTTACTCCATCCGCCGCGCCACCTGCGGACAACAAGCCGGCTTCGCCGCCGCAATCCGGAGCCCGGCCGCCATCGCGTCCATTGATGGCCGATCTACGCGAACAGGCGCGCGCGGTGGATTGGGAGCAGGCGCGCGCCGATGGTCTCGCCTTGCTGCGCAAGCAGACGACGCTCGCCGCACTGCCCGCCGCCAATCGTGACAACCTCTCGCGCGCGCACGACATCATGGGCAAGATTGCCGAAAACGAGGGCTACTATCGACAGCAGTCGATTGCGCGCATGAACACCTATGACGAGCTGAAGAAGGAATACGTCAAATACATCCATGAACGCGACCGCGCCGCGCTACAGGGTGTCGCCGGTGCCAGCGGGCTGGCCGTCATCCATTTCGCCGACATGATCGGACACGGGCTCGCCGCCGCCGGAATCCCGATGGCAAAGTTCTACACTACGGTACGCGGCGTCGCCGATCAGGGCGTCAAGGTCACGAATGAGCTGTTGCCCTCGGCGCCGCCGCCGGCCGCCGCGGTACCGTCCGGCGGGTCGATGCCCGGCACATCGTCGCCGTTGAGCGCGATAGCGCCATCCGCAGTCGCGCCCGCGAAGACTTCTGATGAGTTGTACGGACGCACGATCGACAGCCTGCAGCTTGCGCGCGACGTTCACAAGGCGGTCGAGGAGACAGTGCGCCAGAGTCATGACATTCCCGGCATTGATCGCTTCCGCGGGTGGACCGCGCCGCAATCGGGCAAGGCTGAGGAAACGGCTGCGCTCAAGATCAGTGCAGGCGTTGGACAAGGCGCCGACGCCGCGCTCAAGATCGCCACCGGCATTGCCGACGTGCGGGGCGCTCGGCGCAGCGGCGATACGGTCGCGCAGCTCGGCGCCGAGACGCAGCTTCTGCGCAGCGGGGCGCAAGCGGGCGCCACCGCCATCGATCTTGCCAATCGCATCGGCAAGCAGTTGGGCAATCACGGCGAGTCCGGCGCGTTCCCGGTGTCCGTGCAGGTCATGAAGGGGCTCAAGACCGCCGACAAGGTCGTGGCTCTTACCCAGAGTGGCTCAAATCTGGCGCAAGCCTATTACGAGGCGGAAAGTGGCAAGTACGACAAGGCCTGGCAGCATGCGCGCGACGGTGTGACCAATGCCGCCAAGGCCATCGGTCCCTATGGCAATCAGGTCGAGGCGGCAGGCAAGGCCGCAGAGGCGCTGAAGCGTGCGAGTGAATCCACCACACTGCATGATAAGACGGCGAACTATCTTGATTATGCCGGCAATGCCACCAAGGTCGCGATCATCCCGGGCGCAAACGACATGGGGGATGCGATCCTCAAGGCGAGAGAGGTGGTCGAGCAGGGTTTCATCATCAGCGATTCAATCGATCTCAAGCGTAAGGACACGTTCCGGCCGAATCTCGACCGGCTCGGCAACAACATCCAAGAAGACTACGACCTTTATATGCGTCTTGACGAATTCCGCCCGATGTTTGAATTGCCGGCGCAATTCCCGCGTGACTCATTCTCGCGCACGCCGCCGGTTACATTGCGGGCCAATCCGCTATGAGATGGCTCGTCGCCGCATTGTCGCTCGTTGTGGTTTCGTACGCCGCAGCCGAACCAGTGAGGAAGACGCAGGATGGAATCCTCGCCGAACTGACCGTTACCGAAAGCGAGGCGCTGATGCGTTGGCGCTTCCTTCGCAAGCCGACGCATCCCATCGACCAGATCACTGCCAGCTTCAACGGCCGCCCGCTTGGCGTTCCGACCGTCGAGCCCTATCCCGGCGCCGGACAGGCGGTCGCTACCATCGCGCTGCTCGATGTAAGCGGCTTGCAACGCCAGCCGCAGATCGAGCGCCTGAAGCTCGCGATGCTTTTGCTCGCTTCGCGCAAGCCGGAGCGAGTTCAGCTGGGCTTCGCAGTCTATGCGCTCGAGGGCCATCTGCTGGTGCCCTCGGGCGACGAGGCGAAAGAGATGCTCGCGTTGCTCGCGGCTGTTCCGCCGCTTGACGAGGAAGCCAACCTGACGGGCGCGTTAGTGTCCTCGATCCGCACTCTAGCGGCGCTGGACGCCGATCGCCGCGCGATCTTCGTCCTCTCCGACGGCCGCAATGACGGTGCGGTTACTCCCGCCGAGGTCGCGACGCTTGCGCAATCGCTCGGCGTCTCGCTCTATTTCCTTATTGTGCCGGGGCGTGATGCCGATCTCGCGGCGCTGTCGGGGCTTGCCGCGGCCACTGCCGGGCAATTGGTCGAGGAGAAGGACATCGCCGCCTTTCTCGCCGATCCTTTCGCGCTGCTCAACAGCGGCGCGCAGGTCCGTTTTCCACTTGGCGACACGCGAAAATTCATCTGGGACTCGCAAAGCGAGGTAGCCGCCACCATCCAATATGGTGACGGGCGCCTGGAAATCGCCGCGCCGGCCGACGTCGCTGCCGCATCCGCCCGCGACACCGCGGCTTATCTTTGGCAGGCGCACACGGCAAGTGTCGTCGCGGCCAGCAGCGTCATTCTCGCGCTGTTTGGCGGCGTTGCCTTCGCCATCGGCCGCAGGAGGGCGATGCGGACAGTTGAGGTCGATGTCCCTACGACGGCGATCATCGAGGACAGGCAGAGCGGCAAGCGCTATCCGCTCACCTCGCCGTTCCTGCGGATCGGACGAAGTCCCGAAAACGACCTCGTCATCAACGACCCCACAGTCGGGCGTTCGCACGCCATCGTCCAGCAGATCGGAGATCTCGCTTTCTCGATCACTGACCAGTCGAGCGCCAACGGCACCTTGGTCAATGGCCGCAAGGTGGCGACCGCGGTATTGTCCGACGGCGATGTGATCTCGATCGGGTCACGCACCCTGCATTTCAGCACCGTCTCTTGATCAACCATCGCCTACCCAAATAAACCAGACGGGTCTTGCGCATTCCGTTGTCGCACCGTAGCGATATTTGACGGCGCATTCGCCGACTGTTCTGCTGGAGCAGGACTTGCTGCGCAGCGAGGAGCTGTACGGCGGAAGGGGGATCGATCGATGGGGGGAGTTCTGGAAGGCGTCCGCGTGCTCGATTTCGGGCGCTACATCGCGGGGCCCTATTGCGCGACCTTGCTCGCGGAATTCGGCGCGGAAGTGATCCGCGTGGAAAAACGCGATGGCAGCGAAGACCGTTTCGTGGCGCCGGTGGGCGAGGGCGGCGAGGGCGCGCTGTTCCTGCAGATCAACCGCAACAAGAAATGCATCACGCTCGACCCGATGAAGGCGGAAGGGCAGGGGGTGCTGGGCCGGCTGGTCGCCGCATCGGACGTGGTCATCGCCAACCTGCCGCCGCAGACCCTGCGGGCGATGAAGCTCGACTATGAATTGTTGAAGGCCATCAAGCCCGACATCATCCTGACGACGGCGACGGCCTTCGGCAATCCGGGCCCCTGGTCCGAGCGCGTCGGCTTCGATGGCGTCGCGCAGGTGATGTCGGGCGCGGTCTACATGACAGGCCAGGGCGACCCGCCGTACCGCGCTGCCGTGCCCTGGGTCGACTTCGGCACCGCGCTGCATTGCGCCTTCGGCACGCTGATGGCGCTGATCGAACGCGGCAAATCCGGGCGCGGGCAGATCGTCGAAGGCGCGCTGCTGGCGACCGCGCTGTCATTCGCCAATGCAACGCTGATCGAGCAGGCCGTGATCGCGGTCAACCGCGTTCCGACCGGCAATCTCGGCCAGACCGCCGCGCCGGCCGACATCTACCGAAGCAAGGACGGATGGGTGCTGTGTCAGGTCACGGGACAGCCGCTGTTCGTGCGCTGGGCCAAATTGATGGGTGAGGAAGACTTCTGGCTTACGGATCCGCGTTTTTCCAACGACATCAAGCGCGGCGACAACGGCGCCGTCGTCAGTGAACGGATGGCGCGCTGGTGTGCCGAGCGCACCACGCAGGATGCCGTCGACACGCTCGCCGCCGCGTACATCCCGGCAGCGCCGGTTCTGAGTCCGCAACAGGCGCTCGACCATCCGCACATTCGCGCCACCGGCTTCCTGAAAAACATGGATTACCCGGGCTTGCCGAACCCCGCGCCTGTCGCGCGCGCCGCGGTGCGGCTTTCAGCGACCCCGGGCGAAATCGTCAGCCGCCCGCCGACGCTCGGCGAGCACACCGATCTTGTGCTCGGAGAACTTGGCTATGATGCAGCAGCGATCGCCGCGCTGCGTAAAGCAGGAGCGATCTAGGGGCCTTCACCGCGAAACAAGCGACGGCCCGAACTGCACGGCAATGATCAGAACGATGACCGCCAGCACGGCGAGGATAACGGCCTTGCGCATTGGCTTCTCCAATAAAACGAATGGCGACCCGAGGATCTCCGATGCGGCCGGTCCCCGGGTCCCGTAATCATGGCAATCAGCTCTCGGCGATATCGACCACGGCCTCGGCAAAGGCCTGCGGGGCTTCTTGCGGCAGATTGTGGCCGATGCCGCCGGTGATGTTGCGATGCTCATACTTGCCGGAGAACTTGTTCGCGTAGGCGGAAGGCGGCGGATGCGGCGCGCCGTTGGCATCGCCTTCCATGGTGATGGTCGGCACGGTGATGACAGGCGCGGTCCCGAGCTTCTTCTCGAACGCGTCAAGTTTCGGATCGCCTTCGGCAAGGCCCTGCCGCCAGCGATAATTATGGATGACGATCGCGACATGGTCGGGATTGTCGAAGGACGCCGCGCTGCGGGCGAAGGTGGCATCGTCGAAATGCCATTGCGGTGAGGCAAGCTGCCAGATCAGCCGGTTGAAGTCGTTGCGGTTCTTCTCATAGCCGGCGCGGCCGCGCTCGGTGGCGAAATAGAACTGGTACCACCATTGCAGTTCCGCGCGGGGCGGCAGCGGCACCTTGCCCGCGTCCTGGCTGCCGATCAGATAGCCGCTGACCGAAACCATCGCCTTGCAGCGATCCGGCCAGAGCGCGGCCATGATGTTGGCGGTGCGCGCGCCCCAGTCGAAGCCGGCGAGCGTCGCTTTCGCGATTCCGAGCGCATCCATCAGCGCGATCATGTCGAGCGCAACAGCGGAAGGCTGTCCGTTCCGGAAGGTATCGGCCGAGAGAAACCGGGTCGTGCCGTAGCCGCGGATATAGGGCACGATCACGCGATAGCCGGCGGACGCCAGCGCGGGCGCCACGTCGACGAAGGCGTAGATGTCGTAGGGCCAGCCGTGCAGAAGCAGGACGGCGGGTCCGCTCGCCGGTCCCATCTCGACATAGCCGACATTGAGCGCGCCGGCATCGATTTGCTTCAATGCCGGGAATGAGGTGTGCGTGCCGGCTTTCGCGACCTCGAGCTTTGATTTGGTTTGCGCCTGTGCCGGTTCGTTGAGCGCGAATTGGGCGGCTGCGAGAGTGATCGCGGCATTGGCGAGGAAACGACGCCGGTCAGGATCGATTTCGTTGGTCATGGCTTGCCTCAATTCTGTTGTGAGCGGACGGGAATCCGGTTCTCAAGATTTTGTCATCGCACCCAATTGACCTTGGCAAGGTCGACCAGTTGCGTGGCGCGGCCGTCGAGTACGGCCTTGAGCATGAACAGACCGAAATGCCGCGCCTCGGTAAAGGTCGTCTTTGGCGGCATGATCAATTCCTGACGTGCGCTGACGACGTCGACAAGGGCCGGCCCGTCATGGCTGAAAGCCGCAGCGAGTGCGCCCTTCAGGTCCTGCGGTTTCTCGACCCTGATCCCCTTGACGCCCATGGCTTCTGCCATCGCGGCGAAGTTCGGATTTTTGAGGTCGACGCCGTTGTCGAGCAGCCCGGATGCCTTCATTTCCAGCTCGACGAAGCCGAGCGTGCCGTTGTTGAGCACGATCACCTTCACCGGCAGGCCCAACTGATTCAGCGTGATGAAGTCGCCCATCATCATGGCGAAGCCGCCGTCGCCGGACAGCGACACCACCTGACGTTTGGGAAATGCTGCCTGGGCGCCGATCGCCTGCAGCATCGCATTGGCCATCGAACCGTGATTGAAGGATCCGAGCAGGCGGCGCTTGCCGTTCATGGCGAGGTAACGTGCCGCCCACGCGGTGGGCGTTCCCACGTCGCAGGAAAAGATCGCATCCTCCGCCGCCACCTCGCTGACGACGCGCGTGACATATTGCGGATGAATGATGTTGCTGTTCGGCCCGCTTTCGGCCAGCGCGTCGAGCGCCTTGCGTGCCTTGCGATAGTCGGCCAGCGCCTGGTCGAGATGGCTGGCGTCGCCGTGTTCATTCACCTTCGGCAGCAGTGCCTTCAGCGTGGTCTTGACGTCGCCGACGAGGCCGAGCCAGAGCGGGCACCGGTTGCCGAGCGCTTCCGGGCGAATGTCGATCTGCGCGATGCGCGCATGCTCGGGATAGAACTGGCGGTACGGGAAGTCGGTGCCCAGCATCAATAGCGTGTCGCAATTCTTCATCGCGATATAGCCGGAGGCAAAGCCGATCAGACCGGTCATGCCGACGTCATAGGGGTTGTCGTATTCGATGAACTCCTTGCCGCGCAGGGCGTGGACGATCGGCGCCCTCAGCCGTTTGGCGAGCGCAACGATCTCGTCATGGGCGCCGGAGCAGCCGGCGCCGCAGAGCAGGGTCACGCTCTTGCCGCTGTCGAGCATGGAGGCGAGTTGGTCGAGCTCCGCGTCCGGCGGGCAGAACGCCGGCCTTGACGGCGCCAGCCAGCGCGGCGGCGTCTTGTCGAGCGGCTGCAGCGCGATGTCGCCGGGAATGACGACGACGGCGACGCCGCGGCGTCCTATGGCGGTGCGGATGGCGCGCTCGATGATCTGTGGCAGCTGGTCGGGCCGCGACACCAGCTCGACATAGTGGCTGCACTCCTTGAACAGGGTCTCCGGATGGGTCGCCTGGAAATAGTCGATGCCGATTTCGGTGCTCGGAATATGCGCGGCGATCGCCAGCACCGGCACGCGGCTGCGATGACAATCGAACAGGCCGTTGATGAGATGCAGATTGCCGGGGCCGCAGCTTCCGGCGCAGACTGCGAGTTCGCCGGTCAGGTGCGCTTCGGCGCCGGCCGCAAACGCGCCGGCTTCCTCGTGGCGCATATGCATCCAGTCGATGCCGCCGATCCGCCGCAGCGCGTCGGTGAAGCCGTTCAGGGTGTCGCCGACCACGCCATAGATGCGCTTGACGCCAGCCTGTTTCAGCGTTTCCGCCATGTAGTCGGCAACGATCCGGGCCATCGCGTCGTCTCCCGTCGGTCTTGTTTGCGCATGATCTTTTCGGAAAAGCGTCGCACACTTTTCCGGATCATGCGCCCGGCCGCCCAGCTATTCGGCGACGTAGGGTTTCACCATTTTCTTCGGGTCCACGACCCGATCGAAGGTCGCCTCGTCGACGAATTTCAGCTCGAGCGCCGCCTGCTTCAGCGTGAGATCGTGCTCCATCGCGTGATGGGCGATCTTGGAGGCCTTGTCGTAGCCAATCACGGGCGTCAACGCGGTCACCAGCATCAGCGAGCGATTCACGTCGTCATTGATCTTCTTCAGGTTTGGCCTGGTGCCCTCGACGAGGTATTTGCGGAAGTTGTCGCAGCCGTCAGCGAGGATGGTGATCGATTGCGCGATGTTGTGGATCATCAGCGGCTTGTAGACGTTCATTTCGAGGTAGCCGCCGGCGCCGCCAAAGCCGACGGCGACGTCGTTGGCCATCACCTGCACCGCGATCATGGTCAGCGCCTCGGCCTGCGTCGGATTGACCTTGCCCGGCATGATCGAGGATCCCGGCTCGTTCTCCGGAAGGATCAGCTCGGCAAAGCCCGCGCGCGGGCCGCAGGCCATCAGGCGGATGTCGTTGGCGATCTTGTAGAGCGAGACGGCGAGCGTGCGCAGAGTTCCGGAGAGCTGCACCAGCGCGTCATGCGAACCCTGCACGGTGAATTTGTTGGGTGCGCTGACAAAGGGCAGGCGGGTGAGCGTGGCGATTTCGGCGGCTGCCGCCTCGGCAAAGCCGGGCGCGGCGTTGATGCCGGTGCCGACGGCGGTGCCGCCAAGCGCGAGATGGTAGACCGACTTCAGGGAGTCCTCGATCCGCACCAGATCGTCGGCGAGCATGCCGTCATAGCCTGACCATTCCTGGCCGAGCGTGATCGGCGTTGCATCCTGCATGTGGGTGCGGCCGATCTTGACGATGTTGTCCCATTCGGCCGCTTTCTTCGCGATCGCGCCTTGCAGCGCCGCGATTGCCGGCATCAGCCGCGAGATGGTGTTGGTCGCGGCCGCGATGTACATCGCCGACGGGAAGTTGTCGTTCGACGATTGCGACATGTTGACGTGATCGTTCGGATGCACCGGCTTCTTGCTGCCAACGGGCGTGCCCGCAATCTGGCAGCAGCGGTTGGAGATCACCTCGTTGACGTTCATGTTGAACTGGGTGCCGCTGCCGGTCATCCAGACGTGCAGCGGAAACATATCGTGGTGCCTGCCTTCGAGGATTTCGTCGCAGGCCTGCACGATCAGCTTGTGGATCGGACCATCGAGCCGCTTGCCGGCGAAATTGGCGTTGGCGCAGGCCTTCTTCAGCACCGCATAGGCCGTGATCATCTGGCGCGGCATCAAGTCGGTGCCGATCGAGAAATGCTCGATCGATCGTTGCGTCTGTGCGCCCCACAATTTGTCGGCGGGAACCTCGACCTCGCCGAGGCTGTCGGTTTCGATGCGGACCTTGCTCATGCACCCTCGCTCCTGCGTCATCTCATCAACTGAGCGAAAAGCTGTGCCCGGCGGCTCGATCCGTCAAGCGTGCTATGCTGTGCCCGCCAATGAGTAATCGACCGGCCGCGCACGTGTCCGTGAGGCGGAGAAGGCAACCTTGAGGCCGTCGCCGCCGTTACCTTGCGATTGGCGCCAGGCATGGGGCGGGCGTCCGACGAAGCGGTTGAAGACCACGGTGAAATGCGACTGGCTCTGGAAGCCGACCGAGAGCGCGATGTCGACCACCGACATATCGGTCTGCAGCATTTCCTGGGCGCGCTCGACCCTGCGGCGCAGCAGGTATTCGTGCGGACGTAGCCCCGTTGCGGCCTTGAACTGGGCGGCGAAGTGCATCCGTGTCAGCCCGGCGGCAGCTGATATATCGGAAGTGCTGATGGAGTTGGCGAGATTGGTCTCGACGAACTCGATTGCGCGCCGTAGCCGCCAGCGCGCCAGCTCCGTGACCCTGGGCCGCTTCGACGGCGCCGTGTGTTCGGCCGAGGTCAGAAGCCGCATCACGATGGCTGCACTGAGGCATTCGGTGTAGTGGCCGCCAAGCGTGCCGCCGATCTGGTCGCCCGCCAGCAAGGCGCGGGCAAGGCGCTCGACCATCTGGTCCTTGCGCAGGCCGATTCTCGCGAACTGCGGCGCGGAGGCGTTCGGGACCGTGCGATCGTATTCCTCGATCAACGCATTCGGCACGTGCAGATGCAGAAGTTCGTGAGCGCCGCGGAACAGGCAGCTGACCGTCGCGCCGGGCTCGGTGACGTGAAACATGCCCGGCATGGCGACGCCGTCGTGGACGGTCGTGCCGTTGACCGAGAGGCGGATATTCGCGGTATTCATCACCACCATGACCAGATGGCGGTCGCGCGGGGTCTCGTGACGGATTTCGGAAGACGGCGGCCCGGCGCCTCGCCAGCGTGTCGCGATGACCGAGGACTCCAGGGTGCTGCCGGGCGGCAGGACGCGCCACGCCGGCTCATCCGCAAGGACCGTCATGAACTCATCATGGGCGAATGCGTCGTGGGAAACGGAATTTGAACGCGCGGTTGCTGCCTGTTCGAAGCGGATCATGGCTCACCCCATGTTGCTGTTCGTTCGGTCCGAAGCTGGGCTCCGGATCATGGGGCTTTCATACGGCGATGCAGCGGACCCATTCATTGGCGCAGTCATTAAGAATCCTGAAATCTTGTGTTGTGGCTGCGTTGACCTGAAAAGTGCTGTTTTGAGCGGTTCCGGCGTCGATTCCGGCCCGATTCGTGCGAAAGCGAAAGACCGCCGGCTTGCCCCGCTGCCAGTCTGCACCGTTCGAACGACCCCAATCACACCGACGGGTGCAGGGTTCGGCTTCAGGAGTGAGTGAATGGGAAGCGAAGCGACGGTCGCGGGACTGATCACGATCAAGAGTAGCAACGGGCCGGAAGAGACCATGAACCGGTTCGAGGCCGAGGTCAGGGGTCGCGGCATGACGGTGTTTGCGCATATCGATCATGCGGCGGGCGCGGCCGCCGCCGGCCTGTCGCTACGACCGACCGAGGTCCTGATCTTCGGCAACGCCAGGGCCGGAACGCCGCTGATGGAGGCCACCCAGACCATCGGCATCGACCTGCCGCTGAAGGTGCTGGTGTGGCGCGACGAAAACGGCGCGACCTGGCTGTCCTACAACGATCCGGTCTGGCTTGCCGAGCGTCACGGCATCATGCCTGAATCCGCGGATACGCTCGGCCAGATGAGCGCGGCGTTGGCGAACCTCGCCGCGATCGCAACCAAGGCGCCGTAGCTGCGGCGAGGCAAACCGCGCGGCGAAATATCACAACAGAATGATTTCGCGAAACACGAGAGATTGCAACCGCGCCCGTCGCGATCGTTGCACAGACGGTGGGCAGCTTTCCATCATCCTGATTTAACGAAGCTTTCGCGTCCCGACGAAATTGGTCCTTGCCAAGCAAGCAGATAGCCTGATTTACAACAGAACAATCAGGGAAGAAGGCAATTGCGGAGCAAGGTCGCGATGGTGCCTGAACAGGGCCAACGACCTGTCTATGCCTCGGATGGGTGGGAGATCGACCTCGCACGCCGCGAGCTGCGTGCGGCCGGCGTGGCGGTACCGCTCGGCGGCCGGGCGTTCGAGATCGTTTCGGTTCTGGTGCAAGCCGACGGCGAACTGGTCAGCAAGAACGATCTGATGGATCAGGTCTGGCCCGGCGCGATCGTCGAAGAGAATGCGCTGCAGGTTCACATCGCCGCGATCCGCAAGGCGCTCGGCGCCGACCGCGGCATGCTGAAGACGCAATTCGGCCGCGGCTATCGCCTGCTCGGAAGCTGGAAGGTCGTCGAGGTGGAGCGCGATGCGCCCAAGGCGAAAGCGACTGCCCCGGAGGCTGCGCGCGTCCTCTCCACGACTACCAATATTCCGGCAGCCGCCGACAGCCTGATCGGCCGCGGCGGCGCCGTGCAATATCTGCGCGACCTGCTGTCGGCCTATCGCATCGTCACCCTGACGGGACCCGGCGGCATCGGCAAGACGGCGCTGGTCCTCGAGGTCGCGCGCAACCTGAATTTCTCCGGCGACAGCTTGCTGGTCGAGTTTGCCTCGCTGCAGGATCCGCAACTGGTGCCGTCGGCGGTCGCAAGCGTCCTCGGTCTCAAGCTCGAGGGCGAAGAGACCTCGCCGGAATCGGTCACGCGTGCGGTGGGATTGAGAAAGTTGCTGCTGGTGCTCGACAATTGCGAGCATGTGATCGACGCGGCGGCGAAGCTCGCCGAAACCATCGTGAGCCGCTGTCCCGGCACCACCGTTCTTGCCACGAGCCGCGAGGTGCTGCGCATCGACGGTGAATATGTTTATCGCGTCCCTCCGCTCGACGTGCCACCCGAGGACGGGACCGAGCCGGCCGGCGCCATCGCGCACACCGCGGTGCAATTGTTCATGGTGCGCGCGCGGGCGCTGGGCGCCGATCTCGCCTCGGACACGGACAATCTCTCCGCCATCACCGCGATCTGCCGTCGCCTCGACGGAATCCCGCTTGCGATCGAGCTGGCCGCGGCGCGCTCGGTCATGCTGGGGCCGAAAGAAGTCGCGGTTCTGCTCGATGATCGCTTCAGGCTTCTCACCGCCGGACGGCGCACCGCGCTGCCGCGGCATCAGACGCTGCGCGCGGCGCTGGACTGGAGCTACAACCTGCTATCGGAAGAGGAGGCGACGGTGCTGCGGCGCCTCGCGATCTTTGCCGGCGATTTTCCGCTCGAGGCCGTGATCGCCATCGCCGGCGACCTTGCTGCCGATCATGTAGCGAGCCTGGTCGCGAAATCGCTGCTCGCTGCCGACCTCCGCGGCAAGACGCCGCATTATCGGCTGCTCGACACGACGCGCGCCTATGCCCTGGAGAAGCTGCGGGCGGGCGGCGAGGAGCAGGAGGCTGCGCGCCGCCATGCCGGATTTTACCGAACCTATTTCATGCGCGCCGAAGCCGAGAGCGAATCGACGCCGCAGGCCGAATGGCTCGCCGTCTACGGCCGCCATATCGACAACGTGCGCGCCGGCCTCGATTGGGCGTTTTCGGACCGAGGGGATGCGCAAACCGGCATTGCGCTGACCGCCGCTGCCGTGCCGGTATGGGTGCAGATGTCGCTGCTCGGCGAATGCCGCGAGCGTGTCGAGCAGGCGATGGCGAGACTCGATCCCGCGGCCGCGGATGCCGATCGCCTGCGCATGCAGCTGTCGGCGGCGCTCGGCTGGTCGCTGATGTACGGGGTAGGGCGTGCGCGCGAGGCGGGTCCTGCCTGGACCACGACGTTCGAACTCGCCGACAAGCTTGACGATCGCGATCATCGCCTGCGTGCTCTCTGGGGGTTGTGCATCAACCAGTTCAACAATGGCGAGTTCCGTAAAGCGCTGGAGTTTGCCCAGCGCTTCGCCGACGTCGTGGCCGGCGCAACCGACGCGACAGACCTGATGATGGCCGACCGCCTGCTCGCTACCGCGCTGCATTTCCTCGGCGACCAGGACCGCGCCCGCTATCACATCAGCCGCGTGCTCGAACTTCTCGAAGTGCTGGCGCGAAAGCCGCAAATCGTCCGCTTCCGGTTCGACCTGCGGGTGTCCTCGCATTATTTCCAGGCGCGCATCCTCTGGCTGCAGGGTCTTGGCGATCAGGCGTTGCGCATCGTCAGGCAGAATATCGAGGAAGGACGCGCCATCGGACACGCGCTGACCTTCTGCAGCGTGCTGGGGCAGGGCGCCTGCCCGGTGACGTATCTCGCCGGTGAACTCGACGCGGCCGAGCATTATTGTGCCGCGTTGATCGAGCACACCGAGCGCCATCCGATCCGCCTGTGGAACATATGGGCGCATTGCTTCCGCGGCATGCTGATGGTCAAGCGCGGCCAGATCGGCGGGGGCCTCGAAGCCTTGCGCACCGCTCTAGACCAGGTCGGCGACGCAAGGCTGTTGCCGCGTTTCCTGCTGCCGCTCGGGGAACTGGCGGCCTGTCTCGGCGAAGCCGGCGAGCCGGCGCGCGGGCTTGCCACCATCGACGAGGCGCTGGCGCGCAGCCAGGCGAGGGAGGAAGGCTGGTACTTGGCCGAGCTGCTGCGCATCAAGGGCGAGTTGCTGCGCAAATCCGGTTCCGACGCCGCGGCTACCGCCGAAAGATGCTTTACGCAAGCCCTCGATGTGGCGCGGCAACAGGGCGCGCTGTTCTGGGAATTGCGGACGGCGATGAGTCTCGCAGGGTTGAAGCGCGATCAGGGACGCCCCGGCGATGCGCGCAAAATCCTGCAGCCGGTCTACGCGAAATTCAGCGAAGGCTTCGGGCTTGCCGATCTGCGCGACGCCACGGCGTTGCTCGACCAGCTCTCCACATGACGGGCGAGCCGCCGCGCTTCGATGCCGCCTTCAAGGCGCAGTTCGCCGAGCTTGTGCGCTGGCGGCGCGACGTGCGCCGCTTCCGCACCGATCCGGTCGATCTGGCGCTGGTCGCGCATCTGCTGGCGCTGGCCTCGTACGCGCCGTCGGTCGGCCTGTCGCAGCCATGGCGCTTCGTGCTGGTGGAGACACAAGCGCGGCGCGCGGCAATCCGCGACAATTTTGCCGCCGCCAACAAGGCCGCGCTCGATGGTTACGCGGGCGAGCGCCAGGCGCGCTATGCGCGGCTGAAGCTCGAAGGCCTCGAACAGGCGCCGGTGCATCTGGCCGTGTGCGCCGACGAGGCGACCGCGCAGGGCGCCGGCCTCGGACGGCGCACCATGCCGGAGACGATCCGTTATTCCGTGGTCGCCGCGATCCAGACGCTGTGGCTTGCGGCGCGGGCGGAAGGTCTCGGCGTCGGCTGGGTGTCGATCCTCGATCCCGATGCGGCCTGCGCCACGCTCGATCTGCCGGCTGACTGGAGCTTTGTCGCCTATCTCTGTCTCGGCTGGCCCGCGGAAGAGCACGATGTGCCCGAGCTCGAACGCGCGGGCTGGGAGCAGCGGCAACGCGAGCCGTCGGTGACGCTGTTGCGGCGGTAGGCGGCGCATCTTAACTAGGAATGCCGACGCCATCCAAACCAGGAGAGATCGATGTTCATTGCGATGAACCGCTTCAAGGTCATCAAGGGCTGCGAAGCCGATTTCGAGCATGTCTGGCTGTCGCGCGACACCCATCTCGACAAGGTCCCGGGCTTTGTGGAATTTCATCTTCTCAAGGGACCGGAATTGGATGACCACACGCTCTACGCATCGCATACGATATGGCAGAGCCATGCCGTCTTTGAAGCCTGGACCAGGTCGGAAGCGTTCCGCGCAGCGCACGCAAGAGCCGGCGGCAACAAGCCGCTCTACCTCGGTCATCCGCAGTTCGAAGGCTTCGAGACGCTTCAGACGGTCACCGGCGGCAAGTCGGCGGTCGCGTAGCGAAGCGCAAGTCAGTCTACCCGCCTACTGGAGCCTTGTCGCCTAACTCTGCCTCGGCTGGCCCAAGCACATGTGCCCGGGCTCGAGCGCGAGGTCTGGGAGCACGGCAGTGTGAGGACTCGGTGAAGCCGCTGCGACGGTAGGGGCGCGCAATCGGCAGCATGAAATCTTCTATTGACGCGCAACCCTTGCGCGAAATTCATGCTGGGCATAAGTTGTGGCCGTTGAATATCGTCGTCTTGCTTGGGACCGCAAATGACTTCGGGTAAGGATGATCTTGATCACGAGCGTCTCAAATTCGAGCAACAAAAATGGCGCGACGAGTTAGCGTTACGCCAACAGGAAATTGACCTGAAAAGGCTCGGCCAAAAATCCCAGGAAGACGAGATCAAGTTGAAGCGGGAGGAACTGGATCGCTCCCGCTGGTCCAGCCCGCTGGTGGTTGCAATACTCGGCGCTACGCTGGCAGGAGGGCTCAATCTGATTGTCAATGTTCTCAGCGCGTCCGATCAGCGCCGCCTCGATGACGGCCGCGCCAGGGCGACTGCAGACCTCGAAAAGGAAAAGGCAGAGGCCGCTCGCATTCTGGAAGTCGTCAAGACCGGTGATCCGGACAAGGCCGCCGACAACCTGAAGGTCTTGCTGGACACTTATCTTATCACCGACAAAGATACCCGCGTTCATTTGCAGACGTACCTCGATAATCGAGAGGCGGGGCAGGGCATTGCCCTTTCGTCCGCAGGAAGTCAGGTGACGCGCTCCAATACCAGTTGGCAGCCGTTGCCGACGCCGATTGGCAAACCCCCATACCGCCTCGATCTGGCCGATGTAACGGGTGTCAACGCTGAAACCATCAAGAAATCCGGAAAGCTTGCTTTTCAGGTCACCGCCAATACCGGATGGGGCCATAGCGAAGGCGTACAGACCGGACAGTATCAGGATGGTGTAGCCAGGTCGCTGCAAGCAGAGCTTCAATCCGCGAAGCCGGAAGATCGCCCGTCATTCCTGTACCTGCTGGGAAACATCGTGTTTTTCGACGGCGATCCGGATGAATACCAGGCGCAGTTCTACGAACCATATTCACATTACGCTGCGCCTATTTTTGCAATTCCGGGGAATCACGATGGGCAAATTCCCAACGGACAACCACAGCGAAAGTCGCTGGATGGTTTTGTAGCCAACTTCTCTGCTGGCAATCAAAGGGTTGCTCCGGGATCGACCATGCGAACGAGGATGGCCCAACCAAACGTGTATTGGACACTCGTTACTCCATACGCAACCATTGTGGGGCTATATACCAACGTCCCTGCTCGCGGAGATATCGACCAGGCGCAGATTCAGTGGCTGCATGGCGAAATGCGAGCCGCGCCTCGTGATAGGGCACTCATTATTGCGATGCATCACTCGCCATTCTCTTTCGACGTCTTTCACAGTGGGAGCGCAAGGATGAGCGATGTCTTGGTTGACGCGATCAACGAGACGAGACGAATCCCGAATGCAGTTATCTCGGCAGGCAGCTTTGACTATCAGAGAATTGAGTTCGATGTATTCGGGTCGAAGATTCCCTTCTTCGTGATCGGCGGCGGTGGATATCCAAAATTGCACAAGCTCGCCAATGGGGAGCTACCGATAGTGGATGCAGGAGTTGGTGCAAGCCTTCTGGCGGCGAACGATAGGAATCACGGTTTCGCTACATTCGAAATCGATGCCAACGAGATAAAGGGCCATTTCACAAGCTTGGGCTCGCCGGGCGATCCTGGCGCTCCGGGAAGCTGGATATCGGATAATTTTGCCTACTCGGGAACAGCAATGGATTTGCCAGCGGGCAGGAATATTAATGGCACACACTGAGATTGTTCTCGTTAAAGAGCGAATGAGAGCCGTCCAAAATGGGTCGGCAAGATAGCCGGAGTGTCTCCTCGCTCCCACGAATTCTCCTAGCCCGCAACAAACGCCAGCAGCGTGCCGTTGGCCGCGGCGGGCGGCACGCAGATCGCGGCTCCGCTGCGAACGGCCGCAACGCCAAGCGCCTTTTCTGCTTTCGCCAAGTCGGCTGCAATCACCAGTCCCGCCGCGCCGCGCTCGGGCAAGCCCGCAAGCGGCACGGCTGGATAGCGCGCGCCCAATTGATCTCGCGTCATGAACACGAAGTCGGCGCGGTCGCCGCCGGAGGGCACCGCAATGGCGCCGTCGGCTTCCTTGCGTCCCTCGCGATCGGTCAGCCGCGACAGATGCGCGGCCTCCTTTGCGGGATCGGGCGCGACCAGCAGCACCTGCAGAAGCCGCTTTGCGCCATTGGCGTGCCGCATCAGCTCGGGAATCCAGACGGTGTCGCGGGTCTTGTGCTGGCAGCCGAAGATGCGCACGCCTGCCGGGGCCTCCGCGACCGGCCACTGGAAGGTGCGGAATTTCGCGGCCGAGAGCTTGCCGTCCGGCATGGTCACAGGCCGCTCGAAATCGTTCGGCCCGAGCGGCGTATAACCACGCGTCCGGATTTCATCAGCCCCCGCGGCCGAGTCTATCGCCGTGTAAGCGACGCGCTCGATACCCTCGCGCGTGTCGAGGAACGCGCGCGCCGGCGCGTTGTGCTCGGTCGGGCTGAGCACGCCGAGCAGTTCGACATAATCGGGGTCGAGCATGATGGTGTAGTTGCCCGTGCCCATATGCGCGCTATGGGTACCGCGCGGCGAGACGGTGAAGCCGAGCGCCCGCCAGCCCTCGGCAGCCTTGTCGAGATTTTTGGCCATGACCACGGCGTGGTCGACGCCGATGACGTTTTTCAGTGCCACGCGCGCTCCTCAGGTGTTTTTGCCAGAATAGCGAAGCCAGCCCTGACTCCGCAACTCGCAGGCCGGGCAGGTGCCGCAACCATAGCCCCATTCGTGCCGGTGGGTGCGGTCACCCATGTAGCAGGAATGCGTGTGCTCCAGCACGATCTGCATCAGCTTCTGGCCGCCGATCTCGTCGGCAAGGGCGAAGGTTTGCGCTTTGTCGATCCACATCAGCGGCGTATGCACCGCGAAGCGCTGCTCCATGCCGAGATTGAGCGCGACCTGCACCGCCTTCAGCGTATCGTCGCGGCAATCGGGATAGCCGGAGTAATCGGTCTCGCACATTCCACCGACCAGATGCTTGATACCGCGCCGATAGGCGAGGGCGGCGGCGAAAGTGAAGAACAGCAGATTGCGTCCGGGCACAAAGGTATTCGGCAGGCCGCTGGCGGCGAAAGCAATTTCTTTTTCCTGGGTGAGCGCGGTCTCGCTCAATCGGCCGAGGATCGAAAGATCGAGCATATGGTCGTCGCCGAGCCGCGCCGCCCATGGCGGAAAATCGCGCTTCAGTGCAGCGAGGATGTCGGCGCGGCAATCGAGCTCAATGCGATGCCGCTGGCCGTAGTCGAAACCGACGGTCTCGACATGCGCATAGCGTTCCAGTGCCCATGCCAGGCACGTGGTGGAATCCTGTCCTCCGGAGAAGAGGACCAGCGCGGAGTCCGTCATCGTCATCCGTTAGTCCTGGGCGGTCACGTCGACCCAGCAATCGTCGTTTTCCCAGATCCGCACCCTCTCACACTTGGCGATGCGTTCAAAGAACCATGCGGCGATCACCTCGGCGGTCGGATTCTCCAGACCGGGCACGTCGTTGAGCAGCCGGTGGTCGACCACGCCCGTATAGGGGTGTTGCCGCTGCGACACGACGGGAAAATTCGTGGCAACGTAGCCATGGGTAATTTTGCCCGTCGCGTTAATATGTCGCATTTCTGAAAAGAAGAACAGATGTTATCTGTGACGTATCCCGCCCACAAGAGGGACGCTTCGCGGTCGTCACGATTCGTCGGTGCGGGATGCGATGGACGTATCGCATTGCCAGACTTGCAATGTGATGCGTACGGTCAAGCCGCGTGGTCCTGTCCCCTCGACGCTGGGGTCAAGTTGTGCAAAGCGATTAGCGCAGCGACGGTGACTAAAAAGCCCGGCACTCCGGCGAGAGCACGAAGTAAGCCGTAAACCATTGCGCAGGGAGTGCCGGATCGTTTCGGCCTGCCTGTACCGACTTGTGGGCACCTTTCCTTTTCAGCCCACGAGGATTGCGGGTGCGGTTGAGCGCCCGGCACTCCCTGCGCCCTTGTGTCTCGAAAATTTGGCAGAATGTGCGAACGGGCGGTTGATCAGAACCGCCCGTTGCTGGAACTGAGCCCGTTGCGCCCAAAGGCGATGAAGCCTGTAACAGAGCGAGGGACAGCTCCGGTGTCTTCCTCAACCCGAACAGTTGCAAGGGCTTCGAGCCCGAACGAGCAAGGAAGGGAGTGGACGATGGCACAAAATGATCCCGTTGTCGCCGGTATCGATGTGTCGAAGGACAAGGTGGACGTGTGCATTCGCGCATTGGCATTGCATCAGACTTTGCCGAGCTGTGCACAGGGACATCGCAAGTTGGTTGCCTGGCTTCGCAAACACCAGGTGAGCAAGGCTGTCGTGGAAGCGAGCGGTGGCTATGAGCGTGACTGGACCAAGGTGCTGCGCGAGGCCGGCATCGAGGTGCGCGTTGTCGATCCCAAACGGGTGCGAAGCTTCGCGCATTCAGCCGGACGCTGGGCAAAGAACGATGTGATCGACGCGCAGATGATTGCCTGGTTCGCCGAGACATTCCGCCAGGCGCCGGGTCAGGTGTACGATGCCACGCAGGAGGAACTGGTGGCGCTGGTGAAGGCGCGCATAGCTCTGGTCGATCTCAAGATGCGGTTGGCAGCCCAGAGCGAACATGTTGCGTCAGGGCAGGTTCAGAAGGCGCGGGATCGGGTCTTGAAGAGCCTGGTCGGGGAGATTGCCAAGCTCGAAGCCACAATCGCGGCCACGATCAAAGCCACGCCACACCTTGCTGAGCGTGCCGAGATCATCGCGAGTGTGCCGGGATTCGCCAAAACGACGTCCGCAAACCTCGTTGCAGGAATGCCGGAGCTCGGGCAGGTGAGCAACGAGATCGCCGCGGCCTTGATAGGCTTGGCCCCTTACGACGACGACAGCGGCAACCGACGCGGCGAGCGTCACATCCAGGGTGGCCGCCGTTGGGTTCGCAACGCCATCTACATGCCCTGTGTCGGTGCAGCCACGCTGAACAATCCGGTGATCAAGGCCTACTATGACCGCCTGATTGCCAGGGGAAAGAAGCCGAAGGTCGCGCTCGTTGCCTGCATGCGCAAGCTGATTGTTATCCTCAACACGATGATCGCAAGACGACAGAAGTGGGATCCCAGCCGTTACGCGCTGGCCTAACAGAGCGCGCCCTGATCGCTCGGTCACCGACCGAGCGCGTGCCAATCCACAAGACCGGTGAGCGGACGGGGTCAAGGCCGTCAGCCGCCGAAGGCGGTGGCGCGCCGCGCCAGCCTTGAGGCCGGCCGATCGACGGTCTACTTCAACACAGTTGCTCTGTCGTTATGAGGGACACCGAATTGCAAAGCTCGGACGCGAAATCGCGCCGCGAGACTATCGGCGCTTGTCAAGACGGCAACAGAACAGTGGAACCATCAATGCTGGTGCAGGCGCGGCGTTAGCCGGCGACCATGGATGCGAATGCCTCGAACACGGTCCAGGATGCCACCGCGACAGCGGCGGCGATGACGATGTATGATAGGGGAGCTTTCATGCGAGTTTGAACCCCGCCTATAGACCGATATTCAATCGCATCGGAAGATTTCGAGGATTTTCGAATTGCCACAGGCGCAAATGGTTAACGAAGAAAAAGACATTAACGTCGTTCGCGCTGCGTTCGCCGCCACCGTCGGCAACATGCTCGAATTCTACGATTTCATCACTTACAGCTTCTTCGCGATCCAGATCGGGCACACTTTCTTTCCGGCGCAGAGCGAATATGGCAGCCTGATGCTGTCGCTTGCGACTTTCGGCGCAGGCTTTGTTACCCGTCCGATCGGCGGCATCGTGCTCGGCATCTATTCCGATCGCGTCGGCCGGCGGCCGGCCATGCTGCTGAGTTTTGCGCTGATGGGCGGCGCGATCCTGCTGCTGGCGCTAACGCCGTCCTACAACAGCATCGGCATCGCCGCGCCCGTTATCGCGATCATCGCGCGCATGGTGCAGGGCTTTGCGCTGGGCGGCGAGGTCGGACCGACCACGGCATATCTGATCGAGATCGCGTCGCCGGAGCGTCGCGGCCTCGTGGTGGCGTGGCAGCCGACCAGCCAGGAGATTGCGGCGACGGCGGGCGCGCTGGTCGGCGTCATCCTCAGCAAGACCATGACGCCGGAGATGCTTGATACGACCGGCTGGCGTGTGGCCTTCCTGATCGGCGCGGCCTGCCTGCCGTTCGGATTGTGGATGCGCCGGACTTTGCCGGAGACCATCGCCGCGCGTGAAGACAAGGCGGAAACGTCAAGTCACTTCATGCTGGCACGCGGACACACCCGCATCATCGCGCTGTCGATCATGGTGCTCGCCGGCGGCACGATCTCGTCCTATGTGACGCAGTACATGACGACCTTTGCGCAGAACACGCTGCATGTGTCGTCGACGCTGGCGTTTACCACGTCGATGGTCGGCAACGGATTGCAGATTGGCGGCGCGCTCGCGGGCGGCTGGCTCGCCGACCGCTACGGACGCAAGCCGGTCATGGTCTGGCCTCAGCTGCTGACGCTGCTGCTGACCTACCCCGTGTTCCTTTGGATCGTTGGTTCGCCCGGCGCGTTGTCGCTGCTTGTCGGCTTCGGGCTGCTGTCGTTGATCGGCTCGATACCGTACACCGCCTTCTACGCGACCTTCGCGGAGGGCTTGCCGCAGAACATCAGGGGCGGCGTGTTTGCGACGATCTATGCGGTCGCGATCGCGACTTTCGGCGGTACGGCGCAACTCGTCGTCACCTGGCTGCTACACATCTCCGGCAATCCGCTGGCGCCGGCCTGGTATCTGCTGTTGGCTGCAACCGTCGCGCTGATCGCCATGGGCCTGCTGCGGGAGACGGCGCCGGTCAAGGTCGGCGGCTCCTGATGCAATCTTTCGATTGGCCGTGTTCGCGTGTAAGCGTGGGGCGATAGGAAATAAAGGAAACAACGATGTCCATCATCGCCACCATCGAGGACTTAGAGGCGATCTACGGCGAACCCGGCGAGGCGTCGACCGTCAAGGTCGCCGACCGGATCACGCCGTCCTATCGCGTGCTGATCGAGAGATCGCCGTTCGCGGCTCTCGCAACCGCCGGACCCGAGGGCCTCGATTGCTCGCCCCGCGGCGACCTCGCCGGCTTCGTCCGCATCCGCGACGAGAGGACGCTGATGATGCCCGATCGCCGCGGCAACAACCGCGTCGATTCCCTGCGCAATATCGTGCGCGATCCCAGGGTCGCGCTGCTGTTCCTGATCCCGGGCTCCGGCAGCACGCTGCGGATCAACGGCCGCGCGCAGGTCTCGGCCGATCCGGCACTGCTCGCCTCCTTCAAGATGGACGGCAAAGCGCCGCGCACGGTGATCGTGATGACGGTCGGCGAGGTCTATTTCCAGTGCGCGCGCGCCATCGTGCGCTCCGACTTGTGGAATCCCGACAGGCACATCGACCCCAAGACGCTGCCGACGCCCGGACAAATCCTCGCCGAGATGAGCGCCAACCGCGTCGGCGGCGAGGAATATGACCGCGCTTGGCCGGAGCGGGCGCGGCAGTCCCTGTGGTGAGTTGCGCCGGGTCCTCATCGTTCAGTGGCTTGCCAGCAAGACCACGCCGGTGCACAGGATCAGGCAGCCGATGATTCGCGCCGCACTGACGGGTTCGCGCAGCAAGAACATTCCAAACAGCGCGCCGACCATCATCGACATCTCGCGCGCGGGTGCCACCAGAGACAGCGGAGCACCGAGTTGCACGGCGGTTAAAACCAGAATGTACGACATCGGCGAGAGCAGGCCGACGCCGATGGCAAGCCACCATTTGCCCTTCATCGCGTCCATCACACGCGCGCGTCTTGCCATCACCAACGGCACCAGCATGAAGAAGCGCACCAGATTCGAGAACCAGTCGAGCACGACGGGATGAACACCGATCACCTTGACGGCGTAGCCGTCCACGACCGTGTAGCTGGCAATCAAGCCGCCCGTGCCCGCTCCCCACACAACGCCTTGCTGGCCGCGTGGCTGCCGAAATGCGGACAAGTCGCCCTGGGTCGCGATCAGGCCGATCCCGGCGACCACCGCGATCAGGCCGAGCACGCCATGAGTGGACGGCATCTCGCGCAAGAGGAGAAACGCGCCGATCGACGACAGCATCGGGCCGGTTCCGCGCGCGATCGGATAGACGACCGAGAGATCGGCAACCTGGTAGCCGCGCTGCAGGCAAAGACTGTAGCCGAGGTGGATGGCGGCGCTGAGCGTGATGCATATGATTGCCGGTACGCTCCAGGTCACCTCATTGTGGACGTTGTGAATGAAGACCCAGAGCACCCACGGAAAGTAAGCGACGCTCGCGACCAGATTATAGATGAAGACGAAGGCGACGCCGCCTTCTGCCGCGCGCTTCGACAGCAGATTCCAGCTCGCGTGAATGATCGCGGCAAGAACGACAAGCGCGAGAGAAAAAGACGACATGAGACCTCCGTGCCCTGAGGGCGCAGAAAAGATCTCGACATCTCCTCCTCTGGGCTTTTTTCCCTCGGGTGCAGCCGCGTGCTACCGCGGTTTCCGCAACGCTCGGACCGGCGACGGCCTGATGCCGTCCGGAACCCTAGTTGCCACTCAGTCGATCGCGTTTGTTATGTTCCGTAGGGAGAATGGCGTCAACCTGGATCGCCCAGCAATCCCATGCGGTTGGCGCCGGTCTGCAAGGCGTCAGCTCGCGAGGTCGAGCAGTTGCGGCGAGCCGCGCAGCAACACGCTGCGGCCTTTCGCCGTGATCCGCGGAACGCCGTCATCGAAGCTGGCGAGAGTGAGTGCGACGAGCTGGTCCAACGCAAAGCGATTGGGCGCACGACCTTGCAGCGCACCACCGCGTAGCGCCTTCAGGGTTTCCCACTGATCGTGCGTCAGATCATAGTCGAGTTCGGCGGGCATGTGACCTCTGCGGCGAAGCGGAATTTCGCGCGTTCCTACCGAGACCATGTGAAAGGGATACGACCATTTTGAGTCTGGATTCCGGCACTTATTTCTCTTCTAACGTCCACATCCCGCTTGCAAAATCGGCTCCGTGAGTTACGCAACTGTCACAACATCGTGTCACATCATTTCATCCTCGCCACGAATCGGTCGGCGGACCGACTGGCCCTGAGAAGACGGATTGGACCAGCGCTCTGAATATTCCTTCCTTGACGAAAAAACTTGGCGGAAGCGGCCGCGTCAAAGGCGTGGGCGGCGCCATGATCAGCATCGTGATCGGCACTGCGGCGATATTCGGACTGACGCACGCGCTCAGGAATGTCGACTACGACCAGGTCTTCGACGTGATCCGCGCCACCGACTTCTCGACCATCGCACTGGCGCTGGTGCTGGTGACCGCGTCCTATGGCAGTATCACGCTTTACGACTGGCTCGCGCTGCACACCATGGGCCGCAAGGATGTGCCGTACCGGATCGCAGCGCTTGCGAGCTTCACCAGCTATCCGATCGCGCACGGCATCGGCGCGGTGGCCCTGATTTCGCCCGTAATCCGCTATCGCATCTATTCCGGCAACGGCGTCGGTGCGATGGGCGTCGCCAACATCTGCTTCCTGACCGGGCTGACCTTCTGGCTCGGCAACATGACCGCGCTCGGTTTCAGCCTGCTGTATGAGCCGACAGCGATCAGCGTGATCGATCACCTCTCACCTGGCATCAACCGGATGTTTGCGGTGGTGCTGTTGTGCGGTGTCACCGCCTTCCTGGTCTGGAGCTGGCTGCATCCGCGCAGCCTCGGCCGCAGCCGATGGCTGGTTCGTCTTCCCTCAGGCCCGCTGGTGCTGGTGCAGATCGTGGTCGGCCTGCTCGATCTCACCGCCGCGGCGCTCGCGATGTATGTGCTGATTCCGTCCGGTCTCGACATCGGGCTGTTCCGTCTGCTGGCGGTCTTCATCGCCGCGACATTGCTCGGGTTTGCCAGTCATGCACCCGCCGGGCTCGGCGTGTTCGATGCCACCATCCTGATCGGGCTTGGTGGCGAGGATCGCGAGCAACTGCTCGCCGTGCTGCTCATGTTCCGTTTCCTCTATCATCTCGTGCCGCTGTCGATTGCGCTGATGCTGTTCGGCGGTGTCGAGGCGTGGCGAAACCTCCGCAAGGAGACGGTGGGCGGCGCCGGCGCCGATTTAGACCGGCGAGTTGAGCTTGAGCCCGACCATGCCGACGACGATCAGTGTGAGGCAGACGACGCGGACGAGGTCGGTCGGCTCGCTGTAAAGGAGCATGCCGACAATGATGCTGCCGACGGCGCCTATTCCGGTCCACACCGCATACGCCGTGCCGAAGGGCAGCGATCGTAACGCCACCGCCATCAACGCGAAGCTGAGCGCGATCGCGGCCAGCGTCGCTGCGGTCGGCCAGAATCGGGTCAGCCCGTCGGAGTATTTCAGCCCGAGCGCCCAGCCGACTTCGAGCAGTCCCGCAGCGAGAAGTGCAACCCAGCCGCTCACGTCGTGATTCCGTCCATGACCTGTCGATTCGAAAGCGTCGCGATTTCTCCTTGCGATGTTCGCGCGACAGGCATGTGACAGCGATCGGGCGACTTCACGGCGGGATGTAACGAATGGAGCGACGGATCCGCGCAGTTTTCGATGGTCTGCGAAATTTGAGTCAAAATCGCAGACCTAAATGACTTTGCTGCATTGCAGTGCCTGCTCACGGCGTGATCACGGAATGCTGTTGGTTTGGGCGACAGTTGATGAGACAGCGGCGCGATTTCTGCTACACTGGCGTCGCGTCATTGGACTTCACACCGCAGGAGTGGAGGGTTCATGAACCGGCTCGTCGAGATACGCAGTCAAGAACAGGTTTGTCGCGAGCGTGCCGCGTTTGATACCGAGCGCAGGATTTTTTGGCTGGCCCAGGCCGAGGAATGGGAGCAGCGCGCGCTCGACGAAATCGCGTATCACTTCAGGGAGTGCAATCTCGATCGGGCGGAAGCGCTGGCGCATTAGACCGGCTGATCGAAGCCAATAAGTGTACGGAGTTGTCGAGCCTGCCTCGCGCGGGCTTGGCTATTTGTTGCCGTCTGAACGATCGGCCCTGTCCATGGTCGTGGACATGATGCCGGTCATCGTCGCCTTGGCGCCGAACAACAACGCAAAAAAGCTGACAAGCGTCACGGCGGGGTCGGGGCGTGTTGCGTTCAATCGCGGTCGATTCCTTCAGCGCCAAACGCTCAGAAGCAGTCCAAGAATCACCGCGCCGATGAGCCCGGCAGCGAATACCCATCGCTTGAAATGTGTGTCCAGAATGATCTCGCCCCCGCGCGCTTTTTCAGCGGGATAGGGCTCGTTCGGCGGCGGCGCCGGTTGCGGTGGACCCTCTCTGACCATGTCGGTCCTCCCTAGGTCGCGCCGTGAAAGGCGCTTATTGGGAACGCGAGGAGGGCTTCGCGTGTTCCCGGGGATGCGCTGCAGCATCGGCCTCCGCGGTCGAGGGAACGGCATCAAGAGGCGGTGAGCGCGAGGCGGTGGGTGCGCAGCGCTCGCGCGTTGTGCTAGGAACCTTCAAAACCTGCTGGCGCGAATGAAGAAGTCAGGGATCATCGGGAGTGTTGTGGCTGTGCTGCTTGTGGGCGGCGCAGCAGCTGCCTTTGCGCTCGCGTGGCGGCCGGCGATTGCCCCAGTCGAAGTAACGGCAAAGCAGAGTTTCGATCCCGCCCAGGTCAAGCACGGCCGCGAGCTCGCAGCCCTCGGCAATTGCAATAGCTGTCACACCCTGCGCGGGGAGAAGAATTTTGCAGGCGGCCTGCCGGTGCCGACGCCGTTCGGCACGGTGTTCTCGTCCAACATCACGCCGGATCCCGAGACCGGCATCGGCCGCTGGCCGGAAGAAGCTTTCCGCCGCGCCATGCGTTCCGGCGTCGATCGCGAGGGCAGGCATCTCTACCCGACCTTTCCCTACGACCATTTCACCAACGTCAGCGATGATGACGACCGCGCGCTCTATGCTTTCCTGATGACGCGCGAGCCGGTTCGCGCGCCAGCGCGAGACAACCGACTGTCTTTCCCGTTCGACCATCGCGTGATCATCGCAGGATGGAAGCTCCTGTTCCTGCGCGCCGGCGCCTACAGGCCGGACCCGACCAAAAGCGCCGAGTGGAATCGCGGCGCCTATCTGGTCGAAGGCCTCGCGCATTGCGGCGCCTGCCATACGCCGCGCAACGCGCTCGGCGCAGAGCGGACGACGGCGAGCTTTGCCGGCGGCGACGTCGACAATTGGCAGGCCTATCCGATCAACGCGCAATCGCCGGCGCCGGTGCCCTGGGATGCGGACGCGCTCGCCGCTTACTTGCGCGCCGGCGTCCATCCCGATCACGGCACCGCGCGCGGCCCGATGGCGGAGGTGGTGAGCAATTTGTCCGCGGTACCGGCGAGCGATGTTCGCGCCATTGCGACCTATATGGCCGATGTCTTCGGCACGCCGTCGCCAGTTCGCAAGCTCCGAGGCGAAACCTTGCTCGCGCAGGCAAAGCAGGGCGCGGCGTCTTCACCGGAATCCGAAGGCGGCAAAATCTATGCCGCTGCCTGCGCCGGCTGCCACGAGAGCGGTCGGTCGCCGCCCTATGGCGGCATCCATCTCAGCCTTAGCACCGCGGTCAGTTCGCCCGATCCCCGCAACCTCGCCAACATCGTGCTCTCAGGCGTGGCTCCAATCGAGGGCGAGCGCAGCCCGATCATGCCGGGATTTGCCGCCAGCATGAACGATCGCGAGGTTGTGGTGTTGTTGGAGTATCTGCGATCGCGCTTCAGCCATCACCGCGCTTCGAGCGACCTCGAACGCGTGGTCGCCGAAGCAAGACGCACGCAGACGGCATATGTCCAGAGTACGGCAGGCCCGTCCAACGCGCCCGCCGACCCAGCGCAGCGAGACAGGCCATGATGACATTGAAGGTCAACGGCAGGGATCATCAGGTCGACGCCGAGCCGGATACGCCGCTGCTCTACGTGCTGCGCGACGATCTCAAGCTCAACGCGGCGAAATTCGGCTGCGGGCTCGGCCAATGCGGATCCTGCACCGTGATCGTCGACGGCAAGGCGGTGCTGTCCTGCGTGACACCAATGGTGTTGATCGAGGGCAAGCAGGTCACCACGCTGGAGGGTCTCGGCAGCATCTCGAAACCCGCGCCGATCCAACGCGCCTTCATCGAAGAGCAGGCGGCGCAGTGCGGCTATTGCATCGCTGGCATGATGATGCGGGCGCAGGCGCTGCTACAGCGCGTACCCAAGCCGACTGATGAGCAGATTCGCGCCGAGCTTGGCCCCCATCTCTGCCGTTGCGGCACCCATATGCGCATCATCCGCGCGGTGAAGCGCGCGGCGCGGCTGATGGATACGGCTGCATTGGCTCCGTCCAACGATGGGAGCGCGCGATGAACGGCCCGGTCATTCTCGACCGCCGCAGAATGCTTGCGGGCGGGGGCGCGCTGATCGTCAGCTTCTCCCTCACAGGAGCGTTCGCGCAGGATCAAGGCGCGCCGGCTGCTCCCGCACCGAAGCCGCCGGGAAGTCTCGCGACCGCGCCTTACCTCGATTCCTGGATCCGGATCGATGCCGACAACACCATCACGGTCTTCACCGGCAAGGCCGAATTGGGACAGGGCTTCAAGACGGCGTTCCAGCAGATTGCGGCCGAAGAGCTCGATGTGGCCTTTGACTCGTTGAAGGTCGTTACAGCGGACACCAAGCTGACCGCCAACGAAGGCTACACCGCCGGCAGCAACTCCATGCACAGCAGCGGCGTGGCGATCCAGAACGCGGCAGCACAGGTGCGGGCACTGCTGGTCGCGGAAGCAGCCAAACGGCTCGATGCCGCCGCCGACAGCCTGCGCACCGAAAATGGCAGCATGATCGCGCAGGATGGGCGTCGGCTCAGCTATGGCGAGTTGGTCGCTGATAACATGCTGCATGTGCAGGCCCAGCCGACCTCGAAACTGAAGGATCCCGCGACCTTCAAGTTCATGGGTCAATCGATCCCGCGCGTCGATATCCCGGCGAAGGTCACGGGCGGCATGGCCTACGTGCAGGACCTGCGGCTATCAGGCATGGTGCATGCGCGCGTGGTGCGGCCGCCGAGTTACGGTGCGCAGCTCAGTGATTGTGATACAGGTGCCGTCGAGCAAATGCCGGGAGTCGTGAAGGTGGTCCGTGACGGCGATTTCATTGCCGTCGTGGCTGAGAAGGAATTCCAGGCGGTCAAGGCCATGCAGGCGCTCGCCGCAGTCGCAAAGTGGCAGGAGAGCGCGCGGCTGCCGAAGCAGGATGACCTTCCGGCCGTGTTGATGGCGCTCCCATCGCAAGACACGACGATTTTTCAGCATAGCGATGCATCGGTCAGCGGCAGCAAGACGATTGAAGCGACCTACACACGGCCGTACCAGGCGCACGGCTCGATCGGACCGTCCTGCGCCGTCGCGCAATTCGTCGATGGCGCAATGACGGTGTGGTCGCACACGCAAGGTGTCTATCCCGATCGTGCGGCGATTGCCGAGATGCTGCGCCTGCCGCCGGCAAGCGTGCGCCTTATTCATGTCGAGGGATCTGGCTGCTATGGTCACAACGGCGCCGACGATGCGGCGGCCGACGCGGCGCTGATCGCGCGTGCCTTGCCGGGCCGCCCTGTGCGGGTGCAGTGGATGCGCGAGCAGGAGCACGCCTGGGAGCCGTTCGGGCCAGCGATGGTGACGAAGTTGAAGGCCTCGCTCGACGACGGCGGCAGGATCGCGGACTGGCAATTCGAGGTCTGGAGCAACACCCATTCGATGCGGCCGGGCGGCGCGGGCGCGATGCTGGCCGCGCAGCACATGGCCCAGTCGATCAAGCCGCCGGAGCCGAAGCCGCTGCCGTTGCCGGAAGGCGGCGGTGATCGCAACGCGATTCCGATCTACAAATTCCCGAACGCGCGGGTCGTGCATCACTTTATTCCCGACATGCCCGTGCGCATCTCGGCGATGCGGGCGCTCGGCGCCTATCACAACGTATTCTCGATCGAGAGCTTCATGGATGAGCTTGCGTTGCTCGCGGGCGCCGATCCCGTCGAGTTCAGGCTGAAGCATCTCGACGATGCGAGAGGGCGGGACGTGATCGAGAAGGCGGCGACAGAGTTCGGCTGGCGCAAAGGGCAGCAGGCGCCGGCGGATCGCGGCTTCGGATTTGCCTTTGCGAAGTACAAGAATCTGGCGGCCTATTGCGCCATTGCCAGCGAGGTCGAGGTTATCAGGGAGACCGGCCGCGCGCGGCTCGTTCGGGCCGTCGCGGCCGTCGACAGCGGGCAGGTGGTCAGTCCGGACGGACTGACCAACCAGATCGAGGGCGCGATCATGCAGTCGGCGAGCTGGACGCTCTATGAAGCGGTCACCTTCGATGACACGAGGATCACCAGCATCGACTGGCAGACCTATCCGATCCTGCGCTTCGACGCCGTCCCCGAGGCGATCGACGTCCACATCATCAACCGGCCCGGCCAGCCCTTCCTCGGCAGCGGGGAGACGGGACAGGGCCCGGCGGCGGCCTCGCTTGCAAATGCGATTGCCAACGCCACGGGTAAGCGGCTACGAAACCTGCCGCTGACGCGCAAACGCATCAAGGATGCGATCGACGCGTAGGCCTGTGTTGCCGAAGAAGTGGCCAGCAACTTTGACAAAGGGAGTAACGCATGACGCACGCCATCCGCTTTCACAAACCCGGCGGACCCGAAGTCCTGGTCTGGGAAGAGGTCAAGCTCGGCAAGCCCGGTCCCGGGGAGGCGCGCATCCGCCACACCGCGGTCGGCCTGAACTTCGTCGATATCTACAACCGCTCCGGGCTTTATCCTGCAGCGCAGTTGCCGAGCGGGCTCGGCGGTGAGGGCGCCGGCGTGGTCGAGGAAGTCGGATCCGGCGTGACGCATCTGAAACCCGGCGACCGCGTCGCCTATGGCGCGGCGCCGATCGGCGCCTATGCCGAGGCGCGGCTGATCCCCGCCGATCGCCTGCTCAAGCTGCCCGACAGCATCGACGACAAGACCGCGGCGGCGATGATGCTGAAAGGCCTGACCACGCAGTACCTGATCCGCCAGACCTACCGGGTCAAGGCGGGCGACACCATCCTGCTGCATGCCGCGGCGGGCGGCGTCGGCCTGATCCTGTCGCAATGGGCGAAGCATCTCGGCGCCACCGTGATCGGCACCGTCGGCAATGACGAGAAGGCGAAGCTGGCGCAAGCTCATGGCTGCGCGCACACGATCGTCTACACCCGTGAGGATTTCGTCAAACGCGTCGACGAGATCACCGGCGGCAAGAAGGTGCCTGTCGTCTACGACTTCGTCGGCAAGGACACCTTCCTGAAGTCGCTGGATTGCCTCGCGCCACTCGGCGTCGTCGCGCTGTTCGGTCAGTCTTCCGGAAGTGTCGATCCGCTGAATCTCGGACTGCTCGCCGCAAAGGGCTCGCTCTATGTCACGCGCCCGACGCTCAACACCTACGCCGCCAAGCATGAGAGCCTGACTGCGATGGCGAAGGAGCTGTTCGACGTGGTGCAATCGGGCGCCGTCAAGATCGAGGTGAACCAGACCTATCCGTTGAAGGACGCGGCCAAGGCGCATGCCGATCTCGCCGCGCGCAAGACCACGGGTTCGACTGTATTTATGGTCTGAGATGGCTGGGCGCGTTGTGGATGCAACGCGCCCACCCGCCAGCAGCAACCGAGGCGTGATCGCCCTGGTTGGGGCGTTGCGCCGTCACACCCTCTCGTGCTTGCGCAGGTCGCGAGCATGATCGAAGCGGTCCGCCTCCGGGTCGGCGTCATCGATCTCAACTTCCGGGAGGGCCGCTTCGGCCAGAATCTCCTCGGTGACGTCTTCGACCGAGCGATCCACGATCTCGTGAATGAAGCTGACATTGGTCTACTCGCCCGAGGCGATCCGGGCGATCACCTCGCGCCGGGTTACCTCGGGATCGACCACGGCCTCGCGGCCACGGCGGCCGTAGTCGATCATGACGACGAAATACTGCATGGTCCGCAGTATTTACGAAAATCGGAAGAAAGTCAAGCCTTCTCTTCCGGCATCCGGAAAGGACGGTATGCGACCTGTCCGAAACGGCCGGGTCGCGTACCGCCTATCTGCTGGATTTGGCCTTGCGGGCGCGGGCTGCGGCCTTGGCCCGCAACCGTGCAATCTGCCCGCGCGGCAAGGTGACGCAGATTTCGCCGATCCAGTCCAGTTTCACGCCGTTGATCGGCTTGGCGTTGAAACTCGAGAGGTTGACGAGGCCCGTGCCCTTGCCGCGCTCGATGGTCTTCAGATAGCGCTCGCCGGTCTTGAGTTTCACCGCCGCTTCTTCACCGTAGAAGCTCGACAGCGGGTGGCGCTGGTCGCGATAGCACACGATCACGTCGCCGTTTTCGTATTTCGGCAGCATCGAATCGCCCGACACCTCGAACGCAACCAGCTCATCCTCGATCGGAAACGGCAGATCGATGTCGCCGAGACCTTCCGGCGGCACCTGCTCCTGGTCCGGCTCGATCACGGCGCCGGCGCCGACCCGGCCCATGATCGGCACCGCGTTGAGACCGAGATATTCCATGATCAGGGGGACTTCCGAGGCCTTGATCAGCCGTATTCCCGACAGGATTTCCGAGATCGCCCCGGGCCGCACGTCCAGGAGCCGCGCCAGGCCACCCTTGCTCTTGCCGGTTCTCTCGAACGCCCGCTCGATGATTTTTGCATCCAACACGATTTTGTCTCCCCTTCCGATTCCCGGAACGGTATACCGTGACGATTTTCAGAAATCAAGCTTGACTTTTGCTTCTGAATATCGGAATGTAGGTGCGATGGCGAGGCGGCTGGGCCTGTCGCCAGGGAAGGCAAATTTCATGCAATCGTTCATCTGGGCGCCGGAGCACTCCGACGCGCTGCGCGACTGCCTGTCGCGGGGGATGTCCTATGGGCAGGCGGCGAGTGCCATCAACACCAAATTCGGCACCGAATTCACCCGAAATGCGGCCATCGGCCGCGCCAAGCGGCTGGGACTCAAGACCGCCTCGGCACGCAAAGTCACATCGAGGACGAAGCGTTCCGCCCGATGGGGCGAATCGGCGCCGAAGGCACCCGAGAAAGTCGTTCGCCCGGCCGCATCGGCGGCTCCTAAACTCACGCCGGAGCCGGTGAAGCTGCGCTGCGTCGGCGTCAAGCCGCGCCTGCTTGCCTTCGCCGATCTCGAGCCCGGCGACTGCCGCTACCCTTATGGCGGCGAAAGGGAAGGGGAGGCGTACGCCTTTTGCGGCCATCCCCGCCTTCCGCACTCCAGCTATTGCCGGCCGCATCACGCATTGACCCATGGTCCGGGAACCGTATCCGAACGCATGGCCGTTCCGGTCACCTTGCGGCTGGTCAAGGCCGCCTGATCCGCCCCAACCCTTTTATCTGCAACAGGAGACAGGATGCCGCGCATCAAGCGAAAATCGTCCCGTATCGGCAAAATTCACGATCGGCGCTCACACGACTTGCCGCTCAACGCCGAAGTCGTTGCCGTCGAGGTCGACGACCCCATGGCGCTCGAGCCCGGTGACAAGATCGTTGCCTTGCGTTCGGTCCGCGGCGACCCGCTGGGCTGGCTGCATTCGCATCATCAGATCGACGATGCGCAGTACCGCGGCGGACGCGCGTTCCAGAACGACTGGGAGCGTGCGGAGCGCGGGCCGCAGGCGGTCGATCCGACCCGCGAATATGTCGATGGCGTGCAGCGGCGCGAGCCGATCACCGAAGGCCAGCGCAACGCCGTGCTGCGCCTCAATCGCGCCGAGCGCGAGCTCGGCGCCGACGGATCGGCACTGGTCCACGACGTCCTGATCCAGGGCATGACCATGCCGCAGGTTGGGGAACGGCGAGGGCTGCACACCCAGCGCTGGCGCGATTACCTCGCGAGGCGATTTCAGGAATGTCTCGACCGGCTGGCGCTGGTTTACGGCTTTGTGACCGAGAAGGCGGCGGCGCGCCGCCGTACGGTCTGAGTGGTGGTGCGCGACCAACCTGGCTGGCTTTCCGAGCGCGTTAAGTGACCCGATCACAGTCCTGTTTGCGGCCGGCGCGCAGGTGACTTTTCGACCCGTTGCTATAAGCTTGCGGCTTTCAGAGTGGAGATTTCAGAATATGCGCAAGATCCTGTTCGTTGCAGCTACGGCCCTGCTTTGCCAGGCTGCTTACGCCGAGGATGGAGTCGCTCCGACGCCACCGCCACTTCCTCCGGCGGCCGCGCCAGCACCGGCGGCGCCTGCGCCTGCCGCGGCAGCACCTGCGGCCCCGGCGCCGGAAACGGCAGCAGCCCCTGCAGCAGCGCCAGCCGCTCCCGCCACGGCGGCTGCGCCTGATGCCGCACCCAAGACGGCCGCCAAGCCCGCGAAGAAGAAGGCAGCGCGCAGCGGCGGCCGCAACTACCAGTCCGACGAGGCGAGGGCGCGCGCCATCGCTTCCAAGTACGGCGTGTCCTGGTAATTGCTGCGGGTTAGCCAATCAGCAATGGAGCCGCACGAAGGCATGCGGCTCCAATGCCAATTTGCCGCCGACGTGAGAACGTTTAATTCGGCTCGGGCGCTCCGCCCTGGGACTGATGAGTCTGATCGGCGTCATACAGCAAGAGCAGCATGCAGGCGGTTCCGTCGCGCGTGGTTGTCGTTCCCCAGACTCTGAATCTAATCGCAGGCAACAGCAGATCAGAACGGACTGGCGCTGAAGTTGAAATTTTGCACCTGGTCGTAGGAAGCCCTCGACAACGGAACCGCGTAACTCGCCGTCAATGCGCCGAACGGCGAGCCCCAGGTCAGGCCGACGCCGACCGACGAGCGAATGACGTTCTTGTCGGCGACCTGCACTGTTTGTGATCCGAACGACGTCGGTCCGCCGTAGCCGAACACGGTGCCGGCATCCACGAAGGCCGATGCCCGCAGGCCGTACTCCTTCGGCACGCCGGGGATCGCGCTCTGCAACTCGGCGGTCGTCGCCCAGTACATGCTGCCGCCGACATTATCCATGGTCGACCCGGGCGTGAGATCGCGCGGACCGAAGCCGTTGGGCGCAAAGCCCCGCACGATGGTGGGGCCGCCGAAGAAGCTGTTCATCAGCGGTACGCCCTGGCCGCCCCAACCGGTGATGTAGCCGCCTTGCGCGCGCACCATGCCGACGAGGTCGCCGCCGAGCGACTTGTAGTAGCGCATGTCCTCGGTGGTGCGCAGGAATCTCACGTCGCCGCCGAGGCCCGCGATATCCTGGCGGAGCTGCGAGTTGATACCGTTGGTCGGCAGCTTGCTGTTGTCGAGCGTGTTGTAGGTGACGGTGTCGCCGGCCGAAGAGACCAGCTGCCGGCCGGCAGCGGCGGCCTGCTGTACCGGCAGCGAGACCGTCGCGTTCGATGCGCTCGGATCGAGCGTGACATTCTGGTCGTAGAGCGAGTAGCGCCACTGCACGGTGGTCTGCTCGGAGATTGGTGTGCCCAGCGTGAGGGTGCCGCCATAGGTGTTGCTGCCGTAGGACTGATAGGGGCTGGCAAAGGCTTGCCGGCCGAACAGATCGATGCCGCCGGAGATGTGGTTGCCGAACAGCGCGGGATCGACGAAGGAGAGGTCGCCGCCCTGGGCGTATTGACCGTAGCTGACGGTCGCCTGCACGGCGTTGCCGGTGCCGTAGAAATTGCGGTCGCCGACCTTGACCTCGGCCAGCCAGCCGTCGGTCGTCGAGTAGCCGCCGGAGATGAAGAAATCGCCGGTCGACTGGTCGGCCGTCTCGACATCGAGGATCACGCGGTCCGGCGTCGAGCCGGGCCGCGTCGAGATCTTGACGGTCTTGAAGTAGTTGAGGTTCTTCAACCGCCGCTCGGCGCGGTCGATCAGCGTCTTGTTGTAGGGATCGCCTTCGCCGAAATCGAACTCGCGGCGGATCACGTAGTCGCGGGTCCGCGAGTTGCCGTGAATCTCGATGCGCTCGACATAGGCGCGCTGACCCTCCTCGACCATGAACGTGACATCGACTTGCTGGGCGATGGCGTCGCGCGCCATCCGCGGGGTCGCATGAGCAAAGGGATAGCCGAGCTTCGCCATTTCGATGGCGAGCGCATCGGTGGTCTTGTCCAGTGCACCGCCGTCGAAACTCGCGCCATCCTTCACCAGGACAAGGCCGCGCAGCTTCTGGGGATCGAGGCCTGGCACATTGCAGGCGACGTCGATCTTGCCGAAGCGGTAGGGCTGGCCTTCGTCGATGGTGAAGGTCACGGTGAATCCTTTTGCCGCCGGATCGTATTCGGCATGGGCGTCTGGCACCGTGGCGTCGGCATAGCCGTGGCTGCGATAGTAGAGCCTGATCTGCTCGCGATCCTCATTGATGCGGTCGGGATCGTAGACGTCGCCGCCGGTAAAAAAGCTTATGACTGAGCTTGCCGACGTCTTGATGACCGCGTTGAGCTGCCGGTTGCTGAAGACGTGGTTGCCGACGAAGTTGATCTGGCGCACCGGCGTTTTCTTGCCCTCGGTGATGGTGAAGACGAGATCGACGCGGTCGCTGCCGCGATCGATGATTTCCGGCACGACGCTGACATCGTCGCGGCCCACACGCCGGTAGGCCTCGACGATGCGATTGGCGTCTTCCTGCACGGTGGCGCGCTGAAGCGGGCCGCGCGCCTTGGATTGCACGGCAGCCGTGAGGTCGGCGTCCTTGACCTTCTTGTTTCCCTCGAAGGCAACGCGCCCAAGCACCTTGGCCTCGGTGACATGCACAACCAGGCCGTTGCCAACGCGGTCGATCGTCACCTTGTCGAACAGGCCAGTCGCGATCAGTGCCTTCAGCGCCACGTCGCGTGCGGCAGCATCGTATTGTCCGTCGGTCGAGGGGTGGAAGTAGGAACGCACGGTCTCGGCATCGACTCGTCGATTGCCTTCGACCGTGACGGTCTCCGCGGCGAAGGACGGCGCGGCGAACAGGCAGAACGCCCCGACAAGCAACGCAGCCGCGATCGGCGGCCGGCGATTTCGTTCACTACGCACCGGATACTCTGTCGTCACGTCCCGCCTGTCCCATTGCCGACGAGGGCTTCACGAAAGTCTCCGGCGAGGGCAAAACAATGTCGGCCGCAAGGTGAGTTGCGGGCCAATCGTTAACGCCGCCACAATTTCGACGCCGTACCGCACCGTCCATTCCCTGAATCGCTCGCATAGCCGCTTTAAATGCGCGCTAGTCGAGACAGCGGGAAAGGTGCGTTGTGCTAACTCGCAGCGCCGCCGCCTCGTGGGAGCATCACATGCGTAGAGTAGCCCTCGCAGCCGTTGCGTTGGTTCTGTGTCAACCGGTGCTGGGCGCCGTTACTTCCGAAATCGATCCGCGCGCTTCGCTCGGCGTAGTGCAGCAGTGGATCTACAATTATCGCGCCAAGCCCGACTACGCGCATGTGCCGGCGGCGGTGCGCGTGCTGTTTCACTCGCAGACCTTCAAGGAGCCGGAGAACGCCGGCATCTATCTCGGCTTCATCGCCGGCGCGATCGGATCGAACCCGGCCAAGGCCGAGCAACTGGTGAACAGCTTCTTCCCGGTGCCGCCTGAAGACGAGTGGGTGGTGATCCGTGCCATCGCCTATTCGGGGCTCTCGGACTGGCGCAACCTGCTGCGCCGGGTTGCGCCGAAGATGCCGGCGCGTCGGGTGATGATCGACGCCTATCTTGCCGGCTCGCTCCCGACGCTGACCGACATCCCGCTCGAGGACAAGAAGCCGGGCATGATGGACAAGCTCAAGAACGTGTTCTCGAGCAAGAAGGACGACAAGAAGCTCAACATGGCGATGACCTATGCCGGCAACCAGGATTTGCTGGACACGCTGTGGGGCTACTATTTCGCGACCGGCTCGCATTTGCCGATCCTGCGCATCATGCAGATGCTGCCCTGGTCGAAGAGCCGCGACACCGTGGAGAAGCTGACGGTCGGCAGCATGGCGCGCTACACGCTGGCGAGCTATGCGGTGCGTGACGCCAACTTGCGCGAATTCCTGCGCAGCGAATTGCCGAACCAGCCCGAGGCGATCAAGGTGCCGCTTACTGAGGCGGTCCAGGCCGCCGACACCGTGCAGCTCGGCGCGGTGCGCAAGGACGCGCTCGCGGCGGTGGATGAGCTCAAGACCAAGGGCTCGGACTCGCGGCGCAATCTCGACTTCTGGGGACAGGTCGGCGTCGGCGCGATTGCGCTCGGCTGCGTCTCGGCCGCGGCGCTCGGGCAGATCGAGGTCGGCATTCCCTGCGTGATCGGCGGCTCGGCCTCGCAGGGCCTGCTGTCCTTCTGGGAAAAGCAGCAATAGTCAAAGTGCAGGCGAACACGGCCTCCGCGATCTCTTGCGGAGGCCATGCGCGAGCCCGATTAGTTCGAAGGAATGCCAATCACAGCTAGTGAGCCTTGGCGTGATGAGCGGGCTTGGCCACCGCCTTCGGCCCATAGGCGTAGGCGTCGTTTGCGGGCAGGAAGGGATCGCGGAAACAATCGCCGCCGCGCCCCGAGGACATCGCCTGGCACTGCTCCATCGTATCGAAGCTGCAACCCACGATGCCGGCGGTCACGTCCCTGCGGCAATACTCGCCTGCCGAGGCCGGTGTCGCGAAGCTGACGAAAGCCAGGGCGCATAGCGCCGTCGCGGGCGCCGCCGTCAATTTCAAAAACGTCTTCATGTTGCTCTCTCTGTATTCGCTGTTGCTGCGTGCTGTTTTCAGCCGCTGGCAGTCGACATGGGCGCGCTTCAAATGCCGCGCTACGCGCGCATGGCTGTTCCGCTCGTGAGCCTGTTATTGGCTGGCGCGCGCAGGCGTTCCTAGGTGTGTTGCTTTGGTTCGAATGAATTGCACGCGACGAGCGCGGGTATCGGAGCAGGAAGGAGAGGAATTTTTCTTGGGAAGCCGGGTCTCGATCGAATTTCGCCCCGCGATCGCGATTTTAAAGTACAACCATCATATAATTGATGACCGGTCATGCGGGAAACATGATGGCGGTTGTCCCCGGACATCGCGGCAAACGTCCAGCCGATCGAGCCGGCCCGGTGCCGGGACGCGTTTCATCGGAGGCTGGTCTCGAAGACGTGATCGTGCGTGTACGGTCGTGACCGACCGCCCGCCGGAATCGCTCGCCACAGGGATCCGGGGCTGGCGCCTGTCCTGTTTGTAGTCGGCTCCGTTCGAACGACGGGTGCTCCGCAATTGACCAATAGCCGTGCCGATGGAGGGTTCGATGAGAACTATGTCATGGTCGCGGTATCATTACCTGTGCTGGTCGTTCATGCGAATCCGCAGGCGCTTGCGCGGCAAGCGCATCACGATTCGATCGAAGTGAACGCACTGCTTGCGAAGGGGTGGTCGTCAAGACGCCTCGCACTATTCCGGATCCTGCGCCTAGCCACCGTCGCCCGATCGCGGTGCCACCAGCTCGCGGTGAACCTCGGCGCCCGATTGATCGATCACCACGATTGAGAATGCACGACCGCTGGCGCGCGGATCGTCGCGCATCTGCCGCGCCAGGTTCTTGCTGTGCTCGATCGCGCCGCCGACGGTCGGAAACTCCAATCCCTTCCGGTCCCGGATCGGAATTCCGTCTCTCATGTCGAAATAGTAGGTTCGCACCGTCGTCCTCGCAGCCGCAGCAATAGAGCGTCGCTGTCCGATCCGCAACCCGAGATAGTAACAATGTAAGTCGCCAACCAGCTGAAAAACCGGTCAATTGACCGGTACCGGGCGGTCAGTTTGGCTTGCTGTACGGGTTGTTCCTTGGCATAATTTCAACCTCGTCGGGTTCGGCTCGGTCAATCTCCAGGCGCGCCATACGCAGAATCAGGGTAGCAGTCGTCAGGCCGAGACTTTCGGCTTCGATAGCTGCCGTATCGACCTTGCGGGCGAGACCTTCGCGTTTGCTGAGCATTGGCATCACTGTTCCCTATCAAAGGTGCGAGATGAAAAATCCCACGTTTATTGCGGAGCTGCACAAGAAGCTCGGAGCCCCATCGAGCGAAACCGTCGAAAGCCTTCGTTTGCTGAAGGCCTTCCTCAAGCTGGCGCCAAGGCAACGCTTCGAGATCATCGAACTGGTGGAGCGCTTGGCAACCGAGCCCACCCCCGACCGTACGTTGTCGTGACGCCGAATCACTTTCAGCCTCCCGCGGCCGGCGGCCGCGTAGCGATCGCGTAGATCGCACCTCCCTCCAAAGCTTCCGATTGGTGCAACGTGCCGGCCGGCAGGAGGATCTTGTCGCCGGCGCCGCAGACGCGCTCGCCGCCCTTCCACATGAACTTCAGCCTTCCGCTGATGATCATCAGGATCTCGTCGACCGGGTGAGTGTGGAAGGCGTGCACCTTGCCCGCGGCGTCGCGCTGCAGCTCGACGGAGCCTTGCGCGGGAAGCAGGTCGAGGATGGCGGCATCGACCGCGAATTCGGTTCTCGTTGCGGCAATGATCTCCGTCATGCGGCTTGCTCCGTCTTTTCGGTTTGCGTGGTCTTGCCCTGCGCCAGCTTGGCAAACGGGCAGCCGGCGGTGTGATTGTTGTCGTCGTGCAGGAAGTACTGCTGGTACTCGCGGCCGTCGTGATTGCCGTAGCGGCCGAGCAACGGCGAGGGACCGGTGCTGTCATAGGGAATGAGCCGCCTGCGCACTTCGGTGAACGCGGCGTTCGCCGCCTTTTCGGTGCCGAGAATCTTCTCGAACACCCAGCGCGGCTGGAACGTCAGCATGAACGTGCTGGCGCGGCGGCTCTGCCGCATCACATGTGCCGGCGTGCTGCAGACCACGAAGATCGGCTCGCCCGCAAACGAGAATTCCCACATCGGATGATCGACCTGCTCGGGGATCTCGAGCGGCCAGGAGCTTTTGTCGACGCGCGCGAGCTGGTCGAGCAGCAGCCAGAATTTCCGGTAATAGGCATCGAGTGTCTGAACCGGACGGGGCCGCGTGAACACGATCAGCGAGGTATTTGGCCCGTAGCTGCGGCATTCGGCGACGAACTGGGCGAGCTGCTCGCCCAACGTCCCGACGTCGAGCGGATCGAGGAACAGGTAACGCAGCTGGTCCTGCCGGTAGCCGGCGATGCCGAATACGCAAGGGAAAGGCCGCGCTTGGCTGCTCATCTGCGCCTCGAATTCGGAGAACATCACGCTTTGCCACGTGCTGATCGCGAAGTTTGAGCCGACTTCGTTCTTTCTCAGATACAAACGCGCCATACTGTCCCCTCTGATTTCAATGCTTATCGGCCGTCTATCAATTTGCTCCTCATCAGCAGCGGCCCGACGATGCCAGGCAGCGACATCAACAGCAGTAGTCCGATCAGCGCGCCGTAGCCGGCATCATTGACGGCGGCCGGACCCTGTCCGACGCTTACACCCGAGAATTCGCTGGCGGCCACCATTGCAGAAGCGATGATCGACTGCGTGGTGCCGGCGAAGATCCCGGCGGTCGTGGTGTTGACGGAGGCGCCGACGCCGATCAGGTCCGCGGTGTAGAGACGCTTGGTGCATTTCAGCACCAGCGGAACGGTGCCGCCCGCGACCAGTCCGAGCGCGGCAAAGACGATGCCGACATAGACGATGCCCAAGGCGTGCGCGAACAGCGGCAGCAGCAGCGCGACGAGACCCATCCGCAGCAGGCAAATCCGGATCAGCGCCGTATCAAGGGCGGCTGCGCGGTCGGCCATATGGCCGAGGAAGATCGAGCCGACGGCATTGCCGATCATGAAAGCGAGCAGGGGCGCGCCTGCGGCCGACGGCGATACATTGAAAACATGTGCAACCATGGGAATGCCCCACACGCCCGACAGCGTGGTGACGACCGCAAAATGCGATGCAAAAGTCATTGCGCATCCCCAATTCGCCGCGCGCGACAGGGCGTGCCATGCGGCGGAGAGGACGCTCGCCAACGTCTTGTTGCTGCTCGCGACCGGCGCGGGCTTCAGCGTCACCGCCGCAAAGGCAAGGTTGGCAGCGCCAACGCAGGCGATGAAGATGAAGCAGGCGCGCCAGCCGAAACCGCTGACCGCGGCCGCCAGCGGCGTCGTCGCCATGACGCCGCCGACATAGCCCGACACCTGCGAGATGCCGGACATGAAGCCGAACCGCTCATCGGAGAAGCTCTGCGCCACCAGTTTCAGCAGGGCGGTGAACACCAGCGCGTCGCCGCAGGCCACGACCAGCCGGGCGGCAAAGACATCGAGCAGGTTCGGCGCCAGCGCGAACGCGGCGCTGCCCAGCGAGGAGGCCACCATCGAGCACAGCACCACCCGCTTGACGCCATAGCGGTCGACCAGAAGGCCGGCTGGAATTTGCATCAGGGTGTAGCCCCAGAAATAGCTCGAGGCGAGCATCGCGACGCCGGCGGCGTCGGTGCCGAAATCGTGCATGAAGCTGAAACCGACCGATTGCGGCGACACCCGCTGCAGGAAAGCGATCGCGTAGGCGATGGCAACGGTCGCCCAGGCGATATAGGCGCGATCGGTGAAGCGGAAGCTCGGAGCGATAATGGCCTGTCCTCCTGATATCGGCATCACATCCTCGCGTAGCCGACTGAAAACAGCGCGTCGGCGGAGTCGGGAATGATCCGTGACATTGCCGCGTCCACCAGCGAGGCCATGCCGTGATAGTCCTGCCGGTGATGCCTGATATGGCCGTAGGCGCCGCGCATGATCATGTCTGGCACTTCAAGCGCCTTGCCGGGATAGAGTGACGAGCACATCTCGATGCAGGCGGCCTGCAGCGCGGGATCCTGTGCGTCGCCGAGCAGGGACGGGGTCACCTTCTCGCAAATCTTGGCGTTGGCGGCCCACACGATCGGGTTGCGCGTTCGCCATCCGTAGAGCACGCCACTGTCGCCGCGATCGGCGGCGCCCGAACATTTCAGGACTTCGGAGGTGAAGAAACTGTACAGCCCCCGGCCCTGATGCGCCGGCAACACCTCGGTGCCGCTGCGGTAGATGGCGAGGGCGCCGGTAACGTTCAGCACGCGGTAGACCGAGAATGCGACCAGCCCGGATTCGTCCAAGACGAGAATGAGACCGTATTTGCCGTCGAAGGGAGAGGAGGCCGCGGTCCAGTGCGGCTCGGTTGCCTTCCAGTTGACGGCGATGATGCCGTTCATGGCGTCCATCAGCGACTGGCGGTCGTTCTCGCCTACAACCGAGGCATCGGGAAAGCTGTAGACCGCGTAATCGGGCCACGACGAGCGGATCGTCCGATGTCGGCTGCCCAGATTTCGCGACATTGTCGCACTCCAGAGTTCCAGGCTCGATCTATACAAGCGGAGGTGGAATGGCCTAAAGGACAATATGCCCTCAAAAACTGCCAAACTCCGCCGGCCCGAACTGCGCCAGAAGTCGCCCGCAAGACGCATCGCCATGCTGGCCTTTCCCGGCGTCACGTTGCTCGACATTTCCGGACCCGCGCAGGTGTTTGCCGAGTTGCAGGAGATCGAGTTGCCGGCCGCGGGCTATGCCCTGTCCTATCTCTCGGCTGCGGGAGGACTGGTGCCGACCGACGTCGGCATGATGATCGATACCGCGCCGATCGCGAGCGTCCGGCCGCATCAGATCGATACCCTCATCATCCCGGGCGGTCCCGGCATCTGGGATTTGCGGCAGGACGCCGCGTTGATGAAATGGGTCGCCAGGGCAATGCCAAGGGTACGCCGGGTCGCCTCGGTTTGCCTCGGCGCATTCGTGCTGGCCTGGACCGGGATCTTGAGCGGCAAGCGCGCCGCCACCCATTGGCGCTATTGTCCGCGATTGCAGGACGGCTTTCCCGATATCCAGGTCGAGCCGAACGCGATCTTCGTGCAGGACGGGCGCGTGTGGTCATCGGCCGGCGTCAGCGCCGGGATCGATCTCGCGCTTGCGATGATCGAGGAGGATTTTGGACATACCATTGCGCTCGATGTTGCGCGGCGGCTGGTGGTGTTCCTGAAGCGTCCCGGCGGTCAGAGTCAGTTTTCGACCGTGCTTGCGGCGCAAGCCTCCGACGTCGAAGGCCGCTTCAGCGCGCTGCACGCCTGGATCATCGAGAATATCGCCAGCGACCTTCGCGTCGAAAGGCTGGCCGATCGGGCGGGAATGACACCGCGAACGTTTGCGCGCACCTATGTCAACCGTACCGGCATGACGCCGGCAAACGGGGTGGAGGCGTTGCGTGTGGAGACCGCGCGACTGCTGCTGGAAAGCCAGGAGGTCGGTGGCGTCGTCGAGGTGGCCAAGCGGGCGGGTTTCGGAGATGACGAGCGTATGCGGCGCGCCTTCATGCGCCACCTCGGCGTTTCTCCCTCGGAGTACCGGCGGCGGTTCTCAGGCTAGTCCCGGGCGCGCCGAGAGAACACGAACTTCGGAAAGCGGCACCAGTGCGTTGCGGGACGGGAGCCTCCGAAATGTGCTAACGGTCGGGTTCGATAAAAAGAGGATAGCACCCATGGTTGAACCGAAACTGGAAGTTCCCGCTGAATTGCGCGACTTGGCTGAGAAAACGATTGAACAGGCGGAAAAAGCATTCGGGATGTTTTTCGATGCCGCCGGCAAGTCGATGGCGTCAATGCCGGGCGGAGGAACGGAGATATCCAAGCAAGCCCTGAACTTCACGGAACAGAACATGAGGGCGGCGTTCGAGCATGCGCGAAAGCTGGTTCACGCCAGCGATCTGCAGGAGGCAATGCGGATCCAGTCCGAGTTCCTCAGAAGCCAGTTCACCAGCGCCGGGGAACATATGCGGGAGATCACCGGTCAGGTTATGTCGGCTGCGAAGGACGCGACCAAGTTCAAGCTGTGAGCAATGCTGCACTGCCCACAAAATAGTCTTGCGTCCTGGGGCCCAGAAGATTTCAATCCAAACGCAGGTCCATGATGGGCCACCGGGTGCTCCATCCGCCGTCCGTCATCCTTTCTGCTGATCCCTGTCGGCTCAAACCGGCAGGGATTTGCATTTCGGGAGCTAGTGCCGCTTTCGATTTGAGGTCCCTGATCGATGTTTCCGCGGGTAGTGCAGGGACTTCAAATCGGCGGCACTAGTAGTCGCCGGGATTGGCGATCATCGGCGCGGTGGTATCGGCAGGCGCCAGATCGCTCACGGCGGCGTCCTGCAGGAACTTGTCGAGCGTCGCCTGGATCTTTTCCTTTACGCGATCGGGACCGCGGTCGCTGAGCTCGGTATGCAGCGCGCCGGTATTGATGATGTCGATGCCGTCCTTGGTGGCCTGCGCAGCCGAGGGCAGCACGCCGGCATCGGTCCTGAAGTTCGGGTCCTTGGAGCGGAACGACAGGATTCTCAAATTCTTGCTGAGCACAAAGGGCACACGCAGGTTGTCCAGCGTCACGACCTTCGAAACCAGTTCGGGATGCTGGTGGGCGACATACATCGCAACGTCGCCGCCATTGGAATGGCCGACCAGGGTCAGATGGTCGTAGTCGGCGTTCGGCTGCATCTTCTGCAACGCGCCAAGAACGAACAGGATGTTCGCCTCACAGCGCATATAGACTTCCTTGCGGCCAACATAGGGCTCACCGACCTTCGTCATCAAAGGCGGGTCGCTCGGCAAATCCTGCTGGATGCTGGCGACCAGATAACCCCGCGCCGCCAGCACGTTCGCCAGGAACGAGTATTCGGTGTTCTTGACGGTGTTGCCGTTGCTGATGATGGCAATCGGGAGCTTGTTGAAGCCATTGTCCGCCTTCATCTCGTAGTCGCGCCGGACCGCGAGGTCGACTGCGACAGGACGCTGCCGCGCCTTGTCGTACAGGTTCAGCGTTTCATGACGAATCGCCCACTTGCTGATGGCGTAGTATTCGCCCACCGCCAGCACGCAGAGACAGGCCAATATGGCAAATGCCCTCTTCATGGTTCCCAACCGATCAACAGCTGCTCAAGAGATAGTGTTGATACGTTTATCGGGCGAGGTTGGATCGTGATCGCCGGAATTAAATTTCGGCAAACTGAGTCAAAATCGTGGGTTTTGGCCTCAATTTACCTGATTTCGGCTGGTTTGGCGCCCTTTGGGCGCGAGTTGGTTCGCCTTGGGGAACCTCAGCGACGCCGGGTCAGGGCTGCGCCCAAAAGGAATGCAATCGCCAAGCTGGTCAGCGGCGCCTGCCGGGTCACCGTGCGAAGTCGCGCCAAAGGCTGTCCGGGCCGTTGGGCGGCCTCGATCGCCGACCGTAGCCGGTCGACGGCAACCCGCAGACCCTCGGTTACCTCCTCGATCGTCCGCGAGACATCGGTTGCCGCGTCGATAGCGCGATCCGCGATGCTCGGCGAAGGGACGGTCTGCGGTGTCTCGTCGTCCAAGACCTGTACTCCGATAGAGAGTGCCGAGGCAGCCACCTTTGGCTATCCGCGCGTGCGCGTGTTTTGAACAGCGGGCCCGAAGACCTTTGGCTATCCGCGACAGGCGCCGTTTTGAACGGCGGGTGGCTGCCTCCAGCGGAAAATGCGGGACTGCGACGTTTGTTCCGCCAATTCACAGCCTTTGTGCCGCATGCGTCGGCTTGAATGATAATCTTTGCTATTGATGCATCATGACTGACGTCAGTGGATCTCGTGCGCCGCGGCGCATCGCGGCGATCGGTGCGCCGATCGATATGGGCGCGTCGCAGCGCGGCACCTTGATGGGGCCGGCCGCACTGCGGACCGCCGGTCTCCTGAATGTGCTGAGCAGCCTCGGTTTCGAGGTCACCGATTATGGCGATGTCTCGGTCGCGGACACGGCCGATCTCGCCGATCCACCGCCCGAGAGGGCCAATCATTATCGTGAAATCCAGCGCTGGATGCGCGCATTGAGCAGCAGGGGCTACGAGCTTGCGCGCTTGGGCGCCATCCCGATCTTTCTGGGCGGCGATCATTCGCTCTCAATGGGATCGGTCAATGCGATGGCCCGGCACTGGCAGGAGCAGCGACGCGAACTCTTCGTGCTTTGGCTCGACGCGCATGCCGACTACAACACGCCGGCAACCACGCTCACCGCGAACATGCATGGAATGGCCGCATCGTTCCTTTGCGGCGAAGCCGGCCTCGATGGCCTTTTGGGCGAAGAGCCGCGCGTCTCCATCGACCCCGACCACCTCGAGCTGTTCGGCACGCGCTCGATCGACAGGCTCGAGAAGGAGTTGATGCATCAGCGCAAGGTCAGCGTCGCCGACATGCGGGCGATCGACGAGTTCGGGGTCGGCGTGCTGATCCGCCGTATCATCGACAAGGTGCGCGCCCGCAATGGCGTGCTCCATGTCAGCTTCGATGTGGATTTCCTCGATCCCGCTGTCGCGCCCGGCGTCGGCACCACGGTGCCGGGCGGCGCGACCTATCGTGAGGCCCATCTGATCATGGAGATGCTGCACGATTCCGGTCTGGTGCGCTCGCTCGACATCGTCGAGCTCAACCCGTTCCTGGACGAGCGCGGCCGCACCGCGCGTACGGCGGTCGAACTGGTCGGCAGCCTGTTCGGCCAGCAGATCATCGACCGGCCGACTCCGAGCAACGCGATCACGCCGCAGGATTGACGCGGCTCAGGGCGCGGGCCGGATGCCTTGATCCCTGAAGTAGCGCTCGAGCGCATCGGTTGCACCGCTCGGCTCCGCCAGCGCCACATAGGTGTCGGGTCGCAGCAGATAGAGCGCGTCGCTTAAAAGGCCTGCCGCTTCGTGCTCGGCTCGCCAGCCGAAAACATGCAGGGGAACGCGCTGCTGCCCGCACCACGCGGTGAGCGCGGGCCTGGCCGCGCCATAGACGTGGACCTGCCAGCCGATGGCCGTCAGCGGCGCGAAATTGTCCACCCCGTCGGCTTGCACCCATGGCAGCCGGTCGCCGCCTTGCACGCCTCCGGCAGACCCGCGGCTCAGGCGGCTACCGCGGTAATTGATCGCGGTCTGCGAAACCGTCCGGAACGCAAACTTTCGCACGGCCCCGAATTTGAACGCGGTCGGGATCACGATCGGCGCGAGATACATGCGGACGAAGGCCGCAAGCCGTCCTTCGCTGGTCGCAAAGGTGAAGGCGCGATCGGTGGTCGCGACCAGACGGCGCGCGAAGCCGATCCGCTCGGCCTCGTAGCTGTCGAGCAGGGTGTCCGGTGCGCGACCGCCTACGACTGCCGCCAGCTTCCAGGCGAGGTTGATCGCATCGCCAATTCCGGTGTTCATCCCCTGTCCGCCCGCGGGACTGTGGATATGCGCGGCATCGCCCGCCAGAAAGGCGCGGCCCTTGCGGAAGTGCTGCGTCACCCGGTGATGCACATGGTAGGTCGAGAACCAGTTGACCTTCCTGATCGACACCTTCATCTGGCCGATCGCATGATCGCTGATGTCGTCGAAGGTCAGTGTCTCTGCGCGGTCGGCGCGTTCATCGCGCACCGTTCCGATCAACCGCGCGCGGCCTCCTCCGGCCAGCGGGAAGATCGCGACAAAATCGGCCCGGTCGAGATCGATGTGCAACTCGCCATCCAGCGCGGGCCCTTCACCGTCGATGTCCGCGACATAGAAGACTTGCCGGTACGTTCCTCCGGGAAACCCGGTACCGATGGTCTCACGCACCTTCGAACGCGCGCCGTCACAGCCGGCGAGATAGCGCGCCTGATGATCATGCTCGCTGCCGTCGGGACCACGCAGGCGCGCGGTGACGCCGTCCGCCGCTTCCGTGAAGTTCAGCAGCTCGGTTTGTCGCTCGACGCGGACACCAAGTCCCTCGAGCCGCTCGATCAGCAGCTTCTCGTGCTCGTCCTGGGGAAATATCTGCATGAAAGGGTAAGGCGTCAGGCCCTTGCCGATGTTTTCGAGGGGGATGCGGGCCTTGCGCTCACCCCTGATCCAGAAGTTTCCGGCCGGCACGCGGTGGCCGCGCGCCACCACCGCGTCGGTGAGGTCAAGCTGGCGATAGAGCTCGAGTGTGCGCGCCTGCACGGCAAGCGCGCGCGAGGTGGTGCCGGAGCTAGCGGTCTTGTCGATGATGCGCACGTTTGTGCCGGCTTTGGTTAGCCAAAGTGCCAACACGAGGCCCGTAGGGCCGGCGCCGACAATCAGGACATCGCTCTGTTCCATCTGCTACACTCCGGCCAACGAATATATCGTAGCGTCGCTTTGGCAGAACGGTATGAAAAAGGTTTGGGGAGAAACCATGAAAACTCAAAAATGGTCGCGCCGCGACGTTCTGAATACCGCGGCGGGGCTCGCGGCCGGGACGCTGTTCGCCGAACCGGTTCGCGCGGCAGCTCCGCCGCCGTCCAGCGTGACGCCGGAGTTGATCGAGGCCGCGCGCAAGGAGGGCAAGATTTCCTATTATTCGGCATTGGAGCTCAACGTCGCCGAGCGGCTCGGCAAGGCCTTTGAAGCGAAATATCCCGGCATCTCGGTGCATGTCGAACGCTCCGGCGCCGAGCGGATCTATCAGCGTATCGCGCAGGAGCAGGGCAGCGGCATCAACGCCGTCGACGTCGCCAACTCGACCGACCCGGCGCATTATCTCGACTGGAAGTCAAAGGATTGGCTTGCGCCTTATCTTCCGGACGATGTCGCCAAACACTTTCCGGCCGACCAGTTCGATCCGGACGGGCAGTGGGCAACCTCATGCGCCTGGATGGAGGTCATCGGCTACAACACCACTCTGGTGAAACCGGAGGACGCGCCGAAGAGCTACGCCGATCTGCTCGATCCGAAGTGGCAGGGCAAGATCGTCAAGGCGCATCCCGGCTACAGCGGCGCGATCATGACCGCGACCTTCGTGCTGTCGCGCGAGCTCGGCTGGCAATTCTTCGAGAAGCTCGCGCAACAGAAGATCCTGCAGGTGCAGTCGGCGGCCGATCCGCCGAAGAAGCTCCTGCTCGGCGAGCGTGCCGTGATGGCTGACGGTAACGACTACAATCTTGCGCTGTTGAAGGAGCAGGGCAAGCCGGTCGAAGTCGTCTATCCCAGCGAAGGCTCACCGTTGATCATCGTTCCCTCGGGCGTGTTCAAGAATGCGCCCAATCCCAATGCAGCGCGGCTGTTCCAGAGCTTCTTTCTTGGCCTGGAAGGCCAACAATTGCTTGTCGACGAATACGCGCATCATTCCTTCCACGGCCTCGTCAAGGACAAGGCGGGCCGGCAGCCGCTGTCGGCGCTCAAGCTGTTGAAATCGGATCCGGCGGCGGTGCTGGCGCAGAGCGAGGACATCAAGGCGCGTTATGTCAAGCTGTTCAAAGTCTGACTGACCGATTGTAAGCGCGCCATTTGCACAAAATTTCGTCGCTCGACACGCGTCGGGTGATTCGGCGATTCAAATTTCCGAACATCTTCAAGGCGCCGCGTCTTGGTACGCGTTTTGCTCAATCAAGGACGCCGGGAATTCGAGCGTCACGTCAATCGCGCGTGCGTGATTGCGATGTCGCAAAACTGAAAGGCTCTCACGCTATTGGGTTCGCTGCGTGTCGTCTCACGTTTTCCTGAATGTGACAATTTTCACATTCTGCGACGCAGCCAAAAAGTATTTTCAGGGAGCGTAAACATTCAGCGCCACGTTTTTGGCGGTTGTATCCCAAGGTCATTTTTGAAGGAGATTTGAGAGATGGCACTCGCACAACAGGTTCGGCTCACCGCCACCAAGAGTGATGAACGCAATCACGATACGGCGATCCTGCTTGGGTATTCGATTTTCGCGATCGTCATGGTGATTGCGATTTATCTGGCTTCGGGCGGTTCAGGCACTGACATTGCCGACTTCGCCAATATGAGCGCATTCCCGTAGGGCAAGGCTCCGGCAAGCCGCGTCGCATCAACGAACGTCCGCCCCGAATCACGGGGCGGACCGCGCAAAATCGTTCTTCACGAGAAGAACAAATCAACAGGATGAGGCTGACATGTTTACAACTGGAGACGACGCCGGCCATTGCTCCAACGGGCTGACCGCACAGAAATTCCGCGACGCGACGCCGGAGGAGCGTACGGTCTACCGGAAATGGCTTCGCGGCATGATCCTCGTCTACGGCACGTTGCTCATGATGTCGGGCGTTGCAGCGGTAGCAAGCTATTCCATCGTGGGGCCGACCCAGCTCACCAAGCTGTCGGTGCCCCACGGGCCCGCGTCGCCGCGGACCAACTAAAGAGACTCAGGGACGAGGCGATCATGTCGTGGGTCGACGGCCTTGGCTTTTGCGCATCGTTCGCGGTTCTTGCCAGTTTCTGCATGACCACGATCGGGTCGCTTCGGATGTTTGCGCTGGCAAGCAACGTCTTGTTCAGCACCTACGGCCTGCTCGCGCACATCTATCCCGTCGTCTTCCTGCACATGATCCTTCTGCCGATCAATCTGTTGAAGCTTTATCTCCAGCACCGAAAGCCGGCGCAAGCATGAAAGTCGCGCCGCCATTCGGTTACGAGGTCTTGCGGCCATAGTTCAAGAGACCGCCTGCCGTCTTCGGCGGATGGGCTCGCAACGCTTCCTCGTTCGGCTCCGTCCCCCAGCCCGGCCGATCGGGAAGGATGAGATATCCGTCCTGGATGTCGGGCACGTGGGTGAACAGCTCATGATCCCAGGCGAGGCGATCGATATCGATTTCCATGATGCGCAGGTTCGGCACCGCGGCGCTGAAATGCGCGTTCATCATCGAGCAGAGATGGCCGTAGAAATTATGCGGCGCGACGTTGACCTCATAGGCCTCCGCGGCGGCCGCGATTTTCATGGATTGCCACACGCCGTTCCAGGGCGTGTCGATGATCGCCACATCCATCGCCTGTTCGCGGAAATAGGGATTGAATTCGCGCAAGCCGAGCAGCGTCTCGCAGGACGAGATCGGATGCGGGCTCTGTCGCCTGATGAGGCCCAGCGCTTCCGGATTGTAGGTGTCGATCTCGATCCAGAACATGTCGAGGTCCTTGATCGCGCGCAAAATCTTCAGATAGCCCTCGGTCTTGGCATTGAAGTTGAGGTCGAGCAGGATATCGACGTCGGGTCCGGCGCCATCGCGGATCGCCTCGAGATGCATGCGCAGGTCGCGCAACACCTTGCGCTCGACATTGATCTCGGGCTGGAACGGCGAGCCGAAACCGGGCCGCCAGCCGGTGGGCTTGCCGTTGTCGTAGGTGAAGATGTTGGTCTTCAGCGCGGTGAATTTCTTCTCCCGGACTTCGCGACCTATGGCCTTGACGCCGTCGAGACTCTCGATCGGCGGCTTGTACCAGGACGGATGATTGATGCGCCAGGTCGCGCAATGCGACCAGTACACGCGAATGCGGTCGCGGATCTTGCCGCCGAGCAGTTCGTAGCAGGGGACGTTCAGTAGTTTTGCCTTGGCGTCCAGCAGGGCATTTTCGATCGCGCCCATCGCCAGCGCAACGACACCGCCCGCCGCCGGGCGCGTCGCGGCGTAAAGCTCGGCGTAGATCCGCTCGTGCTGGAGGACGTTCTGTCCGACCACCCGGGTCGAAAGCCGCTGAATTGTCGCTCCGACGCCGGGCGCGCCAAAACCCTCGTCATACTCGCTCCAGCCGATCACGCCGTCCTCCGTCGTGACCTTGACGAAGTGATAGTTCCGCCAGCCTGCGTCGCAGGCGAGGATTTCGACTGACGTCACCTTTGATGTCTTGGTCATCGTTCTTTCTTTCGCTTTCAACGGGCTCGGTAGGGTGAACAATCGGCATTTCGCCGCCCGGCATCGATCTCCGCAAGACGATCCTCGTGATCGATCAGGGTCCGGAATAGAACGATGCCGCGGCTGGTCTGCGCCGTGACGACGGGCAACCGATCGTTCGGCGGCCGCGCGCCCGGCGCCACCAGCAGGAAGTCGGCGGCGCCGTTTCCGGCCTGGCGGTCGTTCAAGGCGTAGAAATTATCGGTGTTGGCGTCGAAAATCGATACCGACCAATAGGTGTCGGGCATGTCATGCGTGGAGACGCGCAACGCACCATTGGCGGCCGTCAGGTCGTAGATGCAGATCGAATAGAGCAGGTCCGGCGAAGGACGCACGACGCCGCGCGACCGCGAAGTCGGTCGAGGCGGATAGAGCATCGTGTTCGCGGCGACCAGCCGCGTGATCGCGCTCATGGTGCGCATCATGATCAGCCGCGGCAAGACCAGCAGGGTTGCGATGTGCACGACGACCGCGATCGCCAGGGTCGCGGCGATCCATTTCCACTGTCGCGCGATCATTCGCAAGTCTCCTTGCGGATCGTGGGCAAGGCCACGTGCGCGGGATCGGCGATGACTTCGGAGGCGGGGTTGTAGAGCCGGATCGTCAGATTGAAGCGACCGCGCGCGATCGGGATCCAGTTGCCGTCAGCTTTGTCTTTCGACAACGTCACCGCAAAGCTTCCGTCGGCGTTGCGCGCAACCGAGTTCTTCGAAACGGAATAGAGGTTGGCCTCGTTGGGAATCAGGAAATCGTCGGAGCCGTAGGCCGTGATGCTCCACCAGCGTGTCGGCGGATCGCGGCCTTCCAGATGGTAGCTGCACTCGCCGGCGAGATCGGCGCCATCGCTGTCGCGGAGCGCGCTGTAATACACCGTTTCCTCGCGGCTCAGCGCGAGCAGGCCGTGCACGGCAATCCGCGCACGCAAATAGGGACCGCCCTCGCTCGATCCCGTGTCGAGGCTGGTGCTCCAGGGACCGTCGCTGACGCCGCCGGACATGGTGCCGCGAAGGGCGGTTTCCCATGTGGCGGCCAAGCCGAGCGCGATGCCGATCGCGATCGTTGCGGCAATCTTCAACGCTCGACGCATATTCCTCCCCGGACCCTTTGGTCCAGACTATGCCGAGGGGCTTGGTCCCGCCAACCTGATTGTCCGTGCCGGCGAGGGGATGGATGACTTAACGGCCGTCGGCGCAGGCCGCGGTGCGGGGCTGGCAATGGCCCTGCGTGCGCTCGTCGGAATTGCAGCGGTACATCGCGGCGTTCTGGGCGTCCGGATAGGTGCTGCCGCCCGCCGTGAACGACAGATTCCAACGGCGTCGCCGGTAATTTCCGATGAAGGTCGAAAGCGCCACGCATTCCTGACCCGAGAAGGTCACGACCTCGCACCCGCCGCGGCCGAACTTCGCACATTCCCGCAGGACCTTGGCTTCGGCTTCGGGCTGCGAGCCCATCTTCCAGGTAGAGGAGTACGAGCCGTCCGCCGTGAAGGCGATGGCGCCCCAGGATGCGTCGGACGGGGAACTCGGCGAGGAAGGGAAAGAGGGGGGCCGTGGTTGGCTGTAGTCGCGTTGTGGCTGCACCGGCGCCTGCTGCGGTCCGTCCGGCGAATAGGGGGTAGGCGCAATGGAGGGGGGCAGCTTTTCGAATCCGCCTTGAGCCAACATGAGGCCTTGCGTGTCTTCAGCCGAAAAAACCGGCGGCAGAGGGCGACCCGCGACCAGCAGCGCGACTGATATTGTTAAACGAGCGATGGATTGGACGGTCTGCATCTCCCCAGTTCCCAATGTGCAGACGTTGATTTCGATAATTTCCCAAGAATTCCAGTTTGAAACAAGGGGCTGCGGGGTGGCCCGCGACCTAGATTTTTGGACGACGTCTCGCCGCAACGCCGCATGAACGGGCAGGTGGGCAGGAATGATCTAACGCTGCGGCCGCATGCTCCGATGTGACGTGGGTCACTACCTGAACAAGCCGTCGATCCGGAAGGAATATCCCAAGCCGACAATATAGCTGGGCGCGTTGTGATTGAGACCGACCGCGACGTGAAAGTCGACCTGGTGGGTCTTGTCGAGGTGATAGATGCCGCCTGAATTCCAGAGCTGGCTCGGGCTGCCGCCTTGCGGATAGTCGCCGACATATTCGGTAAAGACGCTGAAATTCGCCGCCAGCTTTTTCTCGATGACGAATGTCGTCTCGGTGATCGCGCGGGTCGGGTCTGAGGGGCGGAAGAACTCGGTGAACATCCCGCTCAGGCCCCAGCCGTCATGCAGTTCCCAGGACCAGGGAAATTGCAGGTAAGGTTGTGCGCCTCGCCCGGCGATCGCCACTGACCCCGTCGGCAGCGCCACACCGGTGACGACGGACAGGTCGAACTTTCCGGGCACCGGGCTGATCTGCCATTTGATCGCCGGCGACACGTCGGTGAAGCCGGAGTTGCCGGGGCCGTGGACATTGGCGAAATAGGTCGGCACGTCGACCAGCACCTCGAGGCAGGGAGCAATGCCGAGCCGCCAGCGGCTGTTGGTGCCGTCGATGCTCCGGCCGCCGTCCCGCGCACTGACGTTGACCCCATTCTCGTTCTGCAGGCTGCCGACGGGCACGACGAGGCTCGAATTGGTGACGTCGGGCCGGTCGGTCGCAATCTCATCCTGGGCAGTCGGACAGGTTTCTGCGTGCGCCGCGACCGATCCGGGCATCGCGAAGGCGGACAAAACGTAAAGGCTGAGAAGCAAACTTCGTCCGGTCACGACAAATCCAAGGGAAAGCTCTGAAGGTCAGATGTCCGGTTTGACTTACCCGGTTCGGGGTTTATTCCCGCCCAATGGTTCTTGCCATGGATAGGGCGGAATTGGCAAAGCGGGCCATCATGTTTCGCGGGATCGTCCTGAAAATGCACCAAACGCAGACGTTTTTGGCCACAATCAAAAACGACCATTGGAACCATGAAAACGCTGGCTGTTATCTGCATTCTCGCGCTTCTGACCATTACGGGGGCGGCCTATAGCGACCAGCTTTTCACCAGCGAGCAAGTGACCGCGCAGCGGACGAATTAGGCGGGTCACTGGAATCGCGTTCTTTTGGGGGACTAGGGCGATGCTTTCCATTGATCAATTCCTGAGACTCGTCAGCGTGCCGGCGGTGTTCGCGGCGTTCCTGATCGCATCGCAGATTTCAGCTGCGGTGACGCCTCAGACCAATCCCATGGCGATGGCGAGCGAGTAGCGCCGCTGCACTACGGCCTGCATTCCGAGATAAATCGAATGCGGTGATGGTCCGGGCACGGCTGGTATCGCCGTGTCGGCGTCGATTGGGGCTGGCGTCCCGGTCCGAGATGCGCTCTACAGGCATTTTCGCTTGGCCGGTGAATTTCTCGAATGCCATCGCGGCGCAATGTTCTTCGCATGACGGCAGCGGCAGCCATCACGGCGTGCTGGGCGCCCGTTCGTTCCTGGGCGCAAGGTCCCGGCTCCGGCCCGAGCGCGACAATGAACACATTGAGCGCCTTTATGAGCGCCGCACAGTCCCGTCCGTTGCCGGAAGATGTCGCCGAGCAGGCCAAATATCATCTGCTGGATACGCTCGCCGCGGTTGTCTCGGGATCGGAATTGCCGCCGGGGCAGGCCGCGCAGCGCTATGTCCGCGAGCATGGCGGTGCAGGCCCGACGACGGTCATCGCGACTTCCTTGACTGCCCCGCCGATCGACGCCGCGCTTGCCAATGGCATGATGGCGCATGCCGACGAGACCGACGATTCTCATAATGAGTCGCGTTCGCATCCGGGCTGCGCGGTGGTGCCGGCAGCACTTGCCGCCGGTGAGGCGTACGGCATCGACGGCAACGGACTGCTGCGCGCGGTGACGCTCGGCTATGATATTGGCCCGCGCGTGGTGATGGCGATGGGCGGCGCGGCCTTCAGCTATGACAGCAGCCTGTCGACGCACAGCATTGCCGGAACGTTCGGCGCGGCCGCGGCTGCCGGCTCCGCGGCAAGCCTCGATGCGCGTCAGATGCGCTGGCTGCTCGACTACACCGCGCAGCAGTCATCCGGGATCGCGGCGTGGCGGCGCGATACCGATCATATCGAGAAGGCCTTCGTATTCGCGGGCAAGCCGGCCCGCGACGGCGTCACCGCCGCGCTCCTGGTGAAATCGGGTTGGAACGGCGTCGACGACATCTTCTCCGGTCCGGACAATTTCTTTGCGGCCTACGCGCCGAAGGCGCAGACCGACCGGCTGATCGAGAAGCTCGGCGAGCGCTATGAGATCACCCAGACCGATATCAAGAAATGGACCGTGGGATCGCCGATCCAGGGGCCGCTCGACGCCATCGAAGCGATCCGCAGCAAGAAGTCGTTCGATGCGGATCAGGTGAAGAAGGTGACGGTTCGGTTGGCGCCGTCGGTCGCGAATGTGGTGGATAATCGCGACATCCCCGACATCTGCCTGCAGCACATGGTCGCGGTGATGCTGATCGACAAGACGGTCTCGTTCCAGGCCGCGCATGACAAGCCGCGCATGCAGGACGCCGCTGTGCTACAGCAGCGCGCCAAGGTCAATCTCGTGCGTGACGAGGAGCTCGCCAAGCTGCTGCCGGCGCGCGAGACCGTGGTCGAGATCGATCTGAACGACGGCACGCATCTTTCGGAGCGCATCTCCGCAGTGCGCGGTACGCCGCGCAACCCGATGGGACGCAACGAGGTGATCGACAAGGTCCGCGACCTGACCGCGCCGGTGCTCGGACGCGATCCGTCGACCAAGCTGATCGAGACCATCTTCGAGATCGAAAAGGTGGCGGATATCCGCACGCTGCGGCGGATGTTCCAGCGCGGCTAACTACTACTCACCTAGTAGTTCGGGTCGTACATCTGCGACTGAATGAATCCGATGAGATCATTCGGTGGCGGACCCACCGCCAGCCCGTTTTGATAGGCGACGTCGGCGACTGCCGCACCGATTTGCGCCGAGACTTCGCGGATCCGCGGCAAAGCAGGGTAGATGCTGCCCTGCTTCAGATCGGCCTCGCTCACGGAATTGGCGAGCGCGTGCGCGGCCGCCATGAACATCTCGTCGGTCACGAGCCGGCTGCCGCTTGCGATCGCGCCGAGCCCGACGCCGGGGAAGATGTAGGAGTTGTTGCCCTGCCGCGGCACGAAGGTCATGCCGTTGAGTTTGACCGGATCGAACGGGCTGCCGCAGGCGAAGATCGCGCGGCCGCCGGTGTGCTGATAGGCTTCCTCTGCCGAACATTCCGACTTGGAGGTCGGATTGGAAAGCGCAAACACGATCGGCCGTTCGTTCAGCCGCGCCATGGTCTCGAGCACGTCAGGTGTGAAGGCGCCGCCGACCGCGGCGACGCCGATGATGGCAGTCGGCTTGAGCGCCTCGATCGCGGCCGGGAAATTGTCGATCGGTTGCAGGTCATGCGCGTAGCGCAGCTTGTGGCCGCTGAGGCCCGCGCGGCCTTTCACCACGAGTCCGCGGGAGTCGACCAGCCAGTTGCGGCGCAGCGCCTCGGCTTCGGAGAGACCGTCGGCTATCATGGCCGATACGATGAGGTCGGCGATCCCGGTCGCGGCTTCGCCGGCGCCGAGGAAAAGAACTCTCTGGTCGGTGAGCTTGCCGCCGGTGACCCGCAGGGCGGAGAAAATGCCGGCCAGCGCCACGGCCGCGGTGCCCTGGATATCGTCGTTGAACACACAGGCGTCGTCGCGATATTTGTGCAGCAGGCGGAAGGCCGAGTGATTGGCGAAATCCTCGAACTGGATCAGTACGCCGGGAAAGGCCGCGCGCGCCGCGATCATGAACTCGTCGACGAACTCGTCATAGGCCGCACCGGTGAGGCGCTTCTGCCGGAGGCCGATGTAGTAGGGGTCGTTGAGAAAATCCTCATTGTTGGTCCCGACATCGAGCATGACCGGCAGGCAAAGCTCGGGATGCACGCCCGCGCAGGCGGAATAAAGCGAGAGCTTGCCGACCGGAATACCCATGCCGTGGGCGCCGAGGTCGCCAAGACCCAGGATGCGCTCGCCATCGGTCACGACGATCAGCTTGGTGCGATAGGGCCAGTTGCTCAGGATTTCGGCAATGCGCCCGCGATCTTTGGCGGAAATGAAGAGACCGCGCGGGCGCTGGAAGATCAGCCCGAAGCGCTGGCAAGCGAGACCTACGGTCGGCGTGTAGATCAAGGGCTGGATTTCATCGATGTTGTCGCAGACGACACGGAAGAACAGCGCTTCATTGCGATCGTGCAACGAGTTCAGCGCGACGTATTTCTCGAGATCGCTCGGCAGCGTGCGCAAGTTCGTCATCACGCGCTCGGCCTGCGCCTGCATCGACAGCACGGCCGCGGGCAGGAAACCGCGAAGCCCCAGCGCTTCGCGCTCCTCCTCGGTGAACCCGGTCCCCTTGTTGAGCAGCGGATCGCGCAACAGTGCAAGTCCGTGCGGCGAATAAGCGGGCATCGAGCGAGCACTCATACGGTCGGGTTTACTCAAGACCTTCCCCCAAATCACACACATGTTTCTTCTGGCGCCGGCGGTCGAGACGCGACGCGCTTTAACAAGATCGATCAACATTAGCACGGAAAGATGATGTGGCAGCGCACCAATCCTGCGGCGGCCTCATCAAAAAAGGTTAAGAGGGGACGGGAATTTCGTGCGCGGCAACGGACGCTCGACGAGCCGTGGCGTCAACCCGCGAGCGTCGACCAGAACAGCGCGATCACGGCTACACCCATGATCGCGGTGCCGAGCCAGCCCAGCACGACCAGCCAGGTTCGTGCCTTGAAACGCCCCATCAATTTGGTATTTGCGACGATCACCATCATCATCCCCATGATCGGCACGGCGACGATGCCGTTGAGCACTGCGCTCCAGACCAGCATGTGAATGGCATCGATCCCGGTGAAGCCGAGTCCGAAGCCGATTGCTGTCGCGGCTGCGATGATGCTGTAGAAACCAACCGCATCGGGCGCCTTGGCTTCCAGCGTCGCGTGCCAGCCGAAGGCCTCGGACACGCCGTAGGCTGCAGAGCCCGCCAGCACCGGGACCGCCAGAAGACCGGTGCCGATGATGCCGAGCGCGAACAACAAGAAGGTCGCATTGCCGGCCAGTGGCCGCAACGCCTCCGCAGCCTGGGCCGCAGAGTTGATGTTGGTGACCCCGTGCGCGTTCAGGACGGACGCGGTCGTCAGGATGATGAAGAAAGCGATGGTGTTCGAAAGGAACATCCCGACCGTCGTGTCGATCTTGATGCGATCGAGTTCGGGAGCACCGCCGCGAGAGAGTTGGCGAAGCGGACGGCGCACCTTGCCGTTGTTCATCTCCTCGACTTCCTGTGAGGCCTGCCAGAAGAACAGGTAGGGACTGATCGTCGTGCCGAGCACGGCCACCACCATCAAAAAATATTCGGCGTTGAAGGTGGTTTTCGGCCAAACCGTCGCAAGCAGCGCAGTCGACCATGGGATTTTCACCGTGAAGGCCGTTGCGACGTAGGCGAACAATGTCAGCGTCAGGAACTTCAGCACCGGCGCGTAGCGGCGATAGGGCACGAACACCTGCAGCAGGGTCGACGCCGAGGCGAAGATCAAGGCGTGTTCGTGATTGAGCCCGCCGATGACGAGCGACAACGCTTCCGCCATCGCGGCGATGTCGGCTGCGATATTGAACGTGTTCGCCGCGACCAGAAGGAAGACGAGCCCCAGAACCAGCCATCTTGGCGCGACTTCCATGACGTTGGCGGCAAGTCCTTTGCCGGTGACCCTGCCGATCAGCGCGCTCACCAACTGGATGGCGATCATGAAGGGGAGGGTCAGGAAGACCGTCCAGAGCAGGCCGTAGCCGAACTGCGCGCCGGCTTGCGAATAGGTCGCGATGCCGGATGGATCGTCATCCGCCGCGCCGGTCACCAATCCCGGGCCGAGCAATCGCAGCACCATGCCGCGGGAGGCTTTGGATATCGGGCGAGTGGTTTCGGTCATAAAAATCCGACAATGAAGAAGATGCCGAGAATCGCGGCGGCTTCGATCAAATCGTCTTCTGCAGGAAAGTTCCAGAGGCGGGATGACGATTGGGGCAATCAGTAGAAAAGCCCGTGCCTGGCAGGCACCGGCCTTCCAGATTGCAAGTACGGTGCAACGAGACTAGCCGGCTTTTGCCTGATGCTCCACCACGCCGTAGACAATGCCGAGCAGGATTCCAAAGCCCATCTCGAACCCGGGGCAGGCGTGGATCGGGTGCGGGCTCTTGCTGCGATCGCCACCAAAGATCGGGCAGACGTCGTCGCTGCCGGCGCGCAGGTCTTCCTGCGTGGCTTGCACGATGCTCAGATAGATCTTGTCGCCGGCTTTCACCTGCACGGTGCCGAGCGCGTGGTCCTTCTTCGCCGTGCGCCAGATGAAATCCGGCGTCGGCTGCATCTGCATCGCCTGGCGCATCGGCAGCTCGATCACCTCATGCGCCCTGGCGAAATCGTCGGCCTGCTTGCTCGCATTGAGTTTGGCGCTGAGCGCCATCAGCGTTGCCGATCGCTGCCACGATTTGACGACACCCACCAAATTGCCGTTGATCGTCGGCAGCGCGCCGGTCATCACGCCGACGATGGTTCGCGCCAACAGGTCGTTGTCCTTTGGATCCGGGAATTGCTCGAACAGCGCGCGCCCCAGCGGCGCGGCCGGCAGCTGCCCGGCGGCACGTTTCTCCGCGACATATTTCCCGACCGACTCCCTCAGAATCTGTCCGGTGCGCTGTCCTATGAAAGTGAGGAGAACGTCGGGGTCGGGATGGAAGATATAGGCCGAAGGCGGAGTGTAGTCGGCGGGGCAAACGCCGGGTGGCATCAGGTTCGAAACGCCGAAACCGCCGGCCTTGACGTGAACGCCGTCGGGGATGTCGAAGTAGTGGCTGCAGACCTTCGCCAGCACGATGTCCGACAGCGCCAGAATGTCGACGATGCCGCCGGGCGCGGGAACGGTGGGAACCGCGGCGCGGGTTTCCCGCAGCGTCACCTCGAAGGCGTCCTGGCGGGTGATACGCCCGATTGCGGCATTCGCCGGCGTAGCGATCCTCTCGTACTCCGGTCCCCAGTCCATACCGAGAAAGATTGCGCCGAAACTTTGCTCCATTCGCTTCTGGTATCCGGCGTTGGTGTAGTTGTCGTCGGCATTGAGCAGGACCTTCAGGTACAATTCCTTGCTGGTCACGACGACGCCCGCCGAGGTGCGCGCGACGCCGCTTTCCGGATTGACCTTCGCTTCCGCGGCGGCCTGCGCGTGCTTGTCGACGAGATGGTCGAGCACGAGGCCCCATATTGCGCTGATGCCCTGCGCGGCGGCGCCTCTTGCCTGGGTCGGCTCATCGGAGTCCGGTTGGTTGGCGTTCGGCGACATCGGGTTTCTCCTGACAAGTCGTCGCGCGGGCGGAGCTGCGGCGCTGTGGAATTCGGGTCTGGAAATTACTGAGGAAGAACAGGTCACCAAAGTCTTATTTTGGGCCGAGCCAATTTGCAAGCTGAGGTTGAGGCTTGCGACGCGTTTGCGCACGCGCGGGCGAGTATCGCCAGCCGTATGGGCCTTCCGGAGAAGCTATGGAGGTCAGTATTCAGCCCGTCACTTGATGCTGACGAAGGCGCCCCAGACCGCGGCCAGCCCGGCGCCCACCAGCACATAGAGCGGATTGTCACAGAACGTGCTGCCGTAACGGCAGACGTCCGAACTATATGAACCGATCTCGTGATTGCCCGCGGCGTAGAACAGGCCGGCGAGCACGGCGAGCACAGCGGCGACGAAATACATGTGTTATCTCCTGGATGTCGGCGGCGAGTGTCTAGGAAAATCCGAAGTTGACACGTCGGGCAAAACACCCGCATATTCATATCGTCACGAAGATCGTAAGGCCGCCTCGGTAAATCGGAGGTGGGTTTTTCATTTGCGGGCGAGCAAATTGCAAATGCAGTTCGCATCACGCGAACTGTGTTCGCCGCTTTTTAGTCAAATTTGACTCGTCGGGCAAAACACCTCCATACTGACATCATCGGAAAAAGTTGGCCGGCCCGCGCGAGAGATCGCAGCGGGCTTTTGATTTACGGAAGCTGCCTGATGCAGTCCAATCTGATCGGCCACGTTCGCTGCGAGGGACCGCGAGTTCGCAATCTGAGGCTGCAAAGACTTCAGTTGACAATGTTCGCTATTTGTTCTAACGGCATCGGAGCGTACTTCCGCGCGAATTGAGGCCGTTGTCGGGACCCGCATGAGAGAAATTGTCATCGTCCGGCTGATGCTCGTGGCTCCGCTCGCGGCGCTTCTCCTGGTGTCGCTTGGATTTGTCGTACTGAAACGGAGATCGGGTCTTTCGCCCTGGATGGCTCGACTGACCACCCCGCCGTTCTATTTGGTGTCGCTGCCCATCGCGACGTTGATCGCTGGAGCACAGATGCTCGGCCTGTATTCCCTCTTGGTCTTGCACAAACTCTTGTCGCCTGTTGAACTTTCCTGGAGATATATATTCGAAGGCTTTTTTAACCCGCTTCCCTTCGCCTATTTTCTCTTGTTGTTCACTACGGAGTTGCCCTTCGATATCGGTTACGGGATCTTGGCTAGCTTTGTCGGATTTTGTGCTGCGATGGCCATCAGCGGCTACCTGTTGTGGCGGACGGTTTGGCGCGAGCGTCATCCCAAACTATCTTCACGCATTGGCAGCCAACGCCTGTGAGGGTTCTTTCTCGCGGTCTCTTTCGCATGGGCATACATATACGTTGCCACTTATGTCGCGGTTTGGGCGCTTGATCTTGGCCTGTTGAGCCAAGGCTGAAAGTTTTCTCTTATCGTCATGCCGCGAAAGCGGGTCGCCATAACGCGATCCGGCTGGCACAAAATCAAATATCTCATGTCGTCGATGTTATCGCTGCGTCGAGCGAGTTCTCGCCGCATGCGAGTGCTGGAGCAGTTCGAGCGCAACTCCGATCTCAATTGCGAGGACACCTATGGCGGATACCATCACATATTTCGGAGACCCGAAGCGGGCGACTTATCCGGATGGAAAGCCGGTCGTCGTCAATGGCCGGCCGCTTCTCATCCCCGAGAATTTTGACCTGCAAAATGAAATCAATGCCGCCCGCTACGCGGCGACGATGTTGCTGGGGCCCGGCCCGTGGTTCTTCGCGCACTATGCGCACGGCAGTCTCGGCGACCCGCAGCGGCAGGCCGGCTATTCAGGGGGCTTTGATCCGCGATACACGGACGGTGGCAACTACGGATTTGGGCTAAGTGCAGCGGCGGCGGGTCACAGCGAGGCCGAGGCGATTGCGAAGGCAAAGCTATTCAACGCGACGGTTGGATCCGGCAAGACGTTACCGACGGCGAATGAAAGCGCCGTTCGTCAAGGCTACCGCGACTACGTTGAAAACCGCTTTCCAGACGTCGATCATGATGCGGGAGCTGCCTACGTCAACTCGACCATGGCAAAGGATTCGGTGAATCTCGGAAGAATGGCCGTTGGCGCTGATCAGGGAGCGCGAAGCACGCAACGAGACGTCGAACGTTACGCCCTGGAAAAATGGGGCACTCTGGATTCGCCCGAGGCCAGGGCGTTCATGGCGAATTTCGAGCAGGCCTTCGGCAGTTACCCGCAGCATGTCGATCTCGACAAGCTGCATCCCTTGCCGGCCGACGGAAGTATTCCCGCCGGCAAGGACGTCTCGCTGTTCGTCGGGCGCAATGGCGAAGTGCTTTATTATGAGCGTCAGCCGGCGCCAGGTGGTACGGGCGCGCTCCGGGGCATCTATGGATTGGACGGCGCTCCGGGTGATACGAAATCGCTCCCGGGAGTCGTTGGATTGGACCGCACCCCCAAAGGCAGCGGACCCCCTGGCTTGGCTTCCGAAGGCAGTGGAAGCTCCGGCATGATGTTCTTCGAGGATGGGACGCCACGCCCGGCTTCGATCCGGCCTCATCCTGCGACTCCAGGCGATCCGACGGGTGGGGTCGACGTCACGTTGAGGGATGGCAGCAACGAGCACTGGTGGAACGATCAGATCGATGGATTCATCCGCTCCAAAATATCGCCATTCGACGGTGGCGCGCCGGCGCTGCCTTTCGTGCCGCCAGCCGGTGCTGCCCAATTCGGCTCAGCCGGGCGCATCGCCTCGTCCCGGTGATGCGACGCAAACCGATCCGAGAAACATTCGCGTCCTCAGCCGTATTCCCGCGCCGGGCGCGACACCTGCTGCGCCTGATAGTGCAAACACGCCGCAGCAAGCGGGCAAACCACCCGGCCTCGTCACCGGTCAACCCACGCCCGACTATCCCGTGCCCCCGTGGCTCTTCGGCTTGCCGGATCGATCCGCGGCGAGTGGCGATGACATGGACGACTGGTACACGCGATGGGTCAAGCCGCTGCTCCAGCCATGAGACGTTGCGGCGATCTCTTAGGGAGGTGCCGGACATTCCTGTCCTTTCGTGTTTTCCTAATATCGTTTGACCCGTCGGGCAAAACACCTGCATACTGACATCATCGAAAAAAGTTGACCGGCCCGCGCGAGAGATCGCCGCGGGCTTTTTGTTGACCGAGATCGGCTGTGCAGTGCACTCCATGGCGCCCCGGATGCGCTCGGCCCTGCAATTTCTGGCTGCAAAGGCGACGATTGACATTGTTCCTGTTATGTTCCAAGCTCGATTAATCGCCTGAAGGCTGGTGGCGCTCTTACTGGTGTCGCTGGCCCTTGTCATCCTGAAACAGATATCGGGTCGTTTGCCGGGGATGATTCGACTGACCACCCCGCCGTTCTATCTGGTGTCACTGCCGATCGCGACGTTGATCGTTGGTGCGTCCATGCTGGGATGGTATTCCCTCTTCGTCATAGGACGGCTCTTGTCGCCTTATGGATTTTCTTGGGATTTCCGCTTCGATCTATTTTTCCTCAATCCGATTCCCATTGCGTTTTTCTACTCCGACTTCTTCTCTTGGCGTCCAGCGGCGGTCGGTTTCTTCGTAAGCTTTTGGGCTGCGATCCTCTTCAGCGGTTATCTGCTGTGGCAGACGGTTTGGCGCGCGGACCATCAGCAGTCGTCTTCTCGTGTTGCCAGCCGGCTAGGATTGCTTCTCCTCATCCTTTTCGCGTGGGTATTCATGTATCTCGTGACTTATATCGCCTGGGTGACGGCCCCTTGGGGGCCGTCGAGCTAGCGCGAAGATCTTCCCCGATTACCCGCGCGGCGAAAGTGCCAATTGTTGGCCCGTTGATAGGCCCACGGCTCGGTCGCGCAGAATCAGGCATGCGATGTTGATTGTCGTCGCTGCGCCGAGCTAGCCCGCTCGCGCGCGAATGAGTGCCAGGCAGTTCGGGGCGCAACTCCAATCGCGATCATGGGGACAACAATGGCGGATAGCATTACCTATTTTGGCGATCCGGTTGGCGCGACGGATCGAAATGGAGAGCCGATCATGGTCAATGGCCGGCCGCTTCTCATCCCCGAGAATTTCGACCTGCAAAACGAGATCAATGCCGCTCATTATTCGGCGACACAGCCCAAAGGACCTCAATCCTGGTTTGAAGCGCACTATTCGCAGGGCAGCGCCGGCGATCCGCAACGGCAGGCTGGCTATTCGGGCGGGTTTGATCCGCGATACACGGACGCCGGCAACTATGGATTTGCGCTCAGTAAAGCGGCGGCGGGCTACAGCGTCGACGAGGCGATCAAGCAGGCAAAGCGATTCAATGCATGGTTTGGAACCGGCAAGGCGCTGCCTAAGGTTAATGAAAATGCCATCCGTCAAGCTTACCAGGATTATCAAGACGGGCGATTTCTCAAGCCGGATGCTGCCAAGGGAGAAATCTATGTCGGTGCTACCAAAGCAAGGGACAGCGAGAATATTACAAAGACCGTGGCCGGCCCTCTTTCGCGCTGGCTGAGTGCGAAACCTGAACCCCGGGATGTCGAGCGTTACGCCCTCGCAAAATGGGGTGACCTGAATGCGCCCGAGGCCAAGGCGTTCATGGCAAATTTCGAGCAGGCCTTCGGCAGCTACCCGCAGCATCTCGACCTCGACAAGCTGCATCCCTTGCCGGCCGACGGAAGTATTCCCTCCGGCAAGGACGTCTCGCTGTTCGTCGGGCGCAATGGCGAAGTGCTTTATTATGAGCGTCAGCCGGCGCCAGGTGGTACGGGCGCGCTCCGGGGCATCTATGGATTGGACGGCGCTCCGGGTGATACGAAATCGCTCCCGGGAGTCGTTGGATTGGACCGCGCCCCCAAAGGCAGCGGACCCCCTGGCTTGGCTTCCGAAGGCAGTGGAAGCTCCGGCATGATGTTCTTCGAGGATGGGACGCCACGCCCGGCTTCGATCCGGCCTCATCCTGCGACTCCAGGCGATCCGACGGGTGGGGTCGACGTCACGTTGAGGGATGGCAGCAACGAGCACTGGTGGAACGATCAGATCGATGGATTCATCCGCTCGAGAATATCGCCGTTCGATAGTCGCGCGCCTGCGCTGCCTTTCGTGCCGCCGGCCGGTGCCGTGCCCAATTCGGTTCAACCGGGTGCATCGCCTCGTCCCGGTGATGCGACGCAAGCCGATCCGAGAAACATTCGCGTCCTCAGCCGTATTCCCGCGCCGGGCGCGACACCTGCTGCGCCTGATAGTGCAAACACGCCGCAGCAAGCGGGCAAACCACCCGGCCTCGTCACCGGTCAACCCACGCCCGACTATCCCGTGCCCCCGTGGCTCTTCGGCTTGCCGGATCGATCCGCGGCGAGTGGCGATGACATGGACGACTGGTACACGCGATGGGTCAAGCCGCTGCTCCAGCCATGAGGCGTTGCGGCGACCTTTTACAGAGGTGCCGGACATTCCTGTCCTTTCGTGTTTTCGGAATACCGCTTGACCCGTCGGGCAAAACACCTGCATACTGACATCATCGGAAAAAGTTGACCGGCCCGCGCGAGAGATCGCCGCGGGCTTTTTGTTTGCCAAAATTCACCAATCGGACGGTGGCGCGTGCTTCAGGCGCCCTCACTCTCCCCAACGCGCTTGCCTGAGCGCCGCAAGCCGCGCTGCCGTTCGAACCCCTTCACCTTCCATTTGGCCGGTGTGCGCGAACGCACCGGCCGGGGCGGCGTCACGTCACCGCCGCCTGCGGCCCTCTGACGAGGATAGGGTTCGCGCCCGAAACGATCGCGCCCCCTCCGCGACCTGCCGCGCATTTATTTTCGAGAGGAGAGCGCATGACCGCGTATCTGATATCGCTGGCATTGCTCGGCCTTGTTGCAATCGTGATTACGGAGATTTTGTCATGAGCGCCGAAGTCATCCGCCTCATCGCGCGGCCGAACCGCGAGCGTCAGCCGAGCGATTTCCCCATGATCGTGTTTTGGGCTGTTCCTCGATCAGAGAAATCGGCGTCGGAAGATGTCGACACGGCGCCGTGCGAATATGTGTCGCCGGCTTATGGCGAAGCCTGATCGCAATGGCCAAGAGCATCACCGAAATCCGCTCGCTCGCGCGCAGCCACACCAGAACGGCGATCAATGTGCTTGTCGGCGTCATGAGGGCAAAGGACGCGACCCCGGCGGCGCGCGTCTCGGCGGCCACCGCGATCCTCGATCGCGGCTGGGGCAAGCCGGTACAGGCCCTTGCCAACGGCGATGATCGCGCCCTCGAACTCGTTCATCGCATTGAGCGCATCATTGTCGATCCTGAAAATACCGACGGCGCGAGTCTTTGAGCCATTGCTCCAGGCCGCCCGTTACAAGGGCGCGTTCGGAGGACGAGGGTCCGGCAAATGCATCGTCTGGGACACGATCCTCGGTCTTGGAACGACGCCGTCGCTCAAGGGCGATGTAAGCATCTGGGCCGGACTCGTCATGTCGTTCTATTTCGGAAAACGGACGTTTGAGAACGTCGCGAGGATCATCAAGCGATGAGCGCGCTGCACGAAGATGATATCAAGGCGATCGTCGTCGAGACGCTCAACGAACAGCAAAGGTTTCGTCGTGATGATGTCGATGCCATCGTGCTGCGAGCCGTCGCGACGACCTTGAGCTCGTTCGGTATCGAGGAGGAGGATCGGAGAGAGTTGCGTGCCGACCTCCAGCACCTGAGGCGATGGCGCAAGAGCGTTGAGCAGGCGCAAAGTTATACTTTCAGGGCAGTCGTGACCGTTATCGCTACGGGTCTCGTCGGTGCGGTCTGGTTGGGCGTGAAGGTCGTGCTCGGCAAGTGATCCCGACACCCCATGGGATCAAGTACAATTTGAGACAACAGGCGAGCCAACTGGATGCGGCACCTCTATCGGATAAGGGAGGTTGACGGGGAAGACGAGGAGATATCCGATACGCTGATCGACCTGCATCGGCTGACATTCTTCGAGAGCGCCCCATTGCCACCGTTCGATTGGGGTCATTGGTGGCTGGCGTTCCATGGAGACGTCCCTGTCGGATTTGCCGGTCTGGTACCTTCGACGCACGCCGATAATGCGGGATATTTTTGTCGTGTGGGTGTTACCAGCAGCCACTGCGGAAATTCGCTGCAGTTCAGATTTATGCGCGCGCTTGAATTGCGAGCACGACGGAACGGGTGGTCTTCGGTCGTCTCGGACACAACCGACAATGTGGTATCCGCCAACAACTTCATCAGGGCCGGCTATCAGCTCTACCACCCTCGGAAGCCCTGGGCCTGGCCTCATACGCTGTATTGGCGCAAGCAAATCGGGGATACTCAATGCGATTGAGAGGATGGCTTACGGCAAGCAAATGAGGATTTGAGATCCAGGCTCGTCGTCCGCGCCTATAGCTTTCCAAACGTTTTTCGCCCGGTGGCCAAAATGCCACCGGGCTTTTTTTGTGGTTTTGGGGTGGGCCTGCCGATACGGAATGGAAGTAATGCCCGGTATGCGTTGCCAGGAGGCCAAGGGCGGCGAACCCTTGTGGAGGCGCCGGAATAGACTCTACACTCGATGCCGAAGAAAGAAATCAGGGAACGCCTCATCATGACTTCCAAAGTACCGCTGCCGGACCGCTTGCCCCGCGCGAAGGACGCTCCGACCGCCCTTGATGGCCTGTTGGTGGTCGATTTTACGCGCGTTGTTGCCGGCCCGGCGTGCACGCAAACTCTGGCCGATTTCGGCGCCGAGGTCATCAAGATCGAGAATCCTGAAGGCGGTGACGATTCGCGCGCCTATGAGCACGCCGAGATCGGGGGAGAAAGCGCTGCCTACCTCAGTCTGAACCGCAACAAGCGTGGCATTGCTCTCGATTTGACGCGGCCCGAAGCGCGCGAGGTCGCGCGTGATTTGATCGCGAAGGCCGATGTGGTGGTTGAAAATTTCTCGGCGAGCGTGATGGAGAAGTTTGGCCTCGACTATCCCTCGGTTGCGCCCTCAAATCCGCGCCTCGTCTATTGTTCGATCTCGGCTTACGGCCGCAAGGGACCTTTCGCGTATCGCCCGGGCTTTGATCCGATCACGCAGGCCGAAAGCGGCTTCATGTCACTGAATGGTTTTCCCGACGGGCCGGCGGTGCGGACCGGGCCGCCGATCGTCGACATGGCGACGGGAATGTCGGCTTGCAACGCCATTTTGCTGGCGCTGATTGCGCGCGATCGGCTCGGGAAGGGCCAGCAGGTCGAGGTCGCGCTGTTCGACATTGCAATGTCGATGACGGGATTTTACGGCATGGCGTACCTGATCAACGGTACAAATCCCGGCCGCTTCGGAAATTCTCCGAACGGTTCCCCGACGGTCGGCGTCTATGAAGCATCTGACGGGCCCCTCTACATGGCATGCGCCAACGACCGGCTCTATCGCCGACTGGTCACGGAAGTACTCGAGCGGCCGGACTTGATCAGCGATCCGAGGTTCGCTGATCGCAGGAACCGGTCGGCCAACAAGGAAACGCTGCGCGCGAGCATCGCCAGCGTGTTTGCAAGTGACAAACTCGAGAGCTGGATGGCCAAGATGAAGAAGGCCAATATTCCCGTTGGCTATCTTCGGACGGTCGAGCAGGGCTTCAACGCGCCCGAAGCGCGCGAGCGGCACCGCGTCAGCAAGATATCTCACCCGACCGCGGGCTCGGTGCCGAACATCGAGACGCCACTCAATATGCAGCTTACACCGCCGATCAATCCTGTCGCGGCTCCCTTGTTGGGGCAACACACGAGGGATGTCTTGCGCAACACGCTCGGCTACGACGAGGCTCGCATTGCTGCGCTCGCAAAGGCCGGTGTGTTCGGCAAGGCGGACGTGGGCGGGCAGGCTGCCTCTTAAGGAGCGTTCCGGTCTGTCGGGCAATTTGGGCGCGGCCTGGACGGTCGCTTACGCCACATGAATCCGCTCTGGCGTCGTGGCGGTCTCTCATGCTTTGATGCAGCGGCTTTGGTGTCTTAACTACAAGCCGTACAAAACGGTGGTTAGCGGTTGGTGCCGCCGGCTTGAGAAGCCGAAGGGAGGACTGCCTTGGGAAATCCCGGCCGTACGATGCTGGCCAAGATATGGGACCAGCATGTCATCGCCCGTGTCAGCGAGGATACTGATCTCCTCCATGTCGATCGCCATCTGCTGCACGATCTCGGAGGCTCGCGGGGGCTGCTTGATCTCAAGAGTCGGGGACTGAGAGTTCATAATCCGGAATTGACTTTCGCGACGCCGGATCACGCTATTTCCACCGCACGCGGTCGCGCCGGCACCAGCAAGATCGGACAGGAACTGCTTGCTGCGCTTCGGGTCGAGACCAGGGCCAGCGGCATCCAGATGTTCGATATCGATCAGCCGGGGCAAGGCATCGTTCACGTCATTGGACCCGAGCTTGGCTTGAGCCTTCCAGGCTGCCTGATCGTCTGCGGCGACAGCCATACTTGCACCCATGGCGGACTCGGTGCGCTGGCGTTCGGCATCGGCTCGAGCGAACTCACCCACGTGCTGGCGACCCAGGCTTTGATCCAGCGCCGGCCAAAAACCATGCGCGTGAAGTTCGATGGCAGGCTTCCGCTTGGTGTGACAGCCAAGGACCTCATCCTGGCATTGATCGGGTACGTTGGTGCAGCAGGCGGCACCGGTTATGCCGTTGAATACGCCGGCAGTGCGATCAGCGATATGCCGGTCGAAGGCCGGCTGACAATCTGCAATCTGTCGATCGAACTCGGCGCGAAGATGGGCATGGTTGCGCCGGACGAAAAGACCTTCGAGTTCCTGCAGGGACGTCCCTATGCGCCGCGGGGCGACACGTGGGAGCAGGCATTGGGCGCCTGGCGACTGCTTCCAAGCGATGCGGACGCCATTTTCGATAAAGAGGTCGCCATCGACGTCGAGAAAATCATCCCGCAGGTAACCTGGGGCATCAGCCCCGAGCATGTCGTCGGCGTCGATGGTCGCATCCCTGATCCGCGGGCGATCGATGACCCGCTGCGTCGCGCTGCCGTTGAAACGGCGCTCGAATATATGGGCCTCAAGGGTGGAGCGCCGATCGCCGGCACGCCAGTCGACTGGGTCTTCATCGGCTCCTGCACCAACAGCCGTTTGAGCGATCTGCGCGCCGCAGCCGACATTGCGCGCGGCCGCAAGGTCGCGCCGGGAGTGCGGGCCTGGGTGGTGCCGGGCTCGGAGACCGTCAAGCGCGAGGCAGTCGCCGAGGGACTCGACAAGCTCTTCACGGACGCCGGCTTCGAATGGCGTGAACCGGGTTGTTCGATGTGTCTTGCTGCCAACGGTGAGACGGTGGCGCCCGGACAGCGCTCCGTCTCGACGTCGAACCGCAATTTTGTCGGGCGGCAGGGGCCGCGGGCACGCACTCATCTGGCGAGCCCGACAAGTGCCGCGGCGGCTGCGATTGCCGGCGTCATCACCGACGTCCGAGCCATGGGACGCTAGCATGCCAAAGCCCTTTGACAAGCTGACCGCCGTCGCCGCGCCTATTCTGCGCAGCAACATCGACACGGACGTCATCATCCGGATCGAGCGTCTCGTTGGTAATTCGGTCCGCGGCACGCTCGGCAAATGGGCTTTTGGCTCGCTACGCTATCTGCCCGATGGTTCGGAGAATCCCTCGTTCATCCTGAACCGCGAGCCTTACCGGCAGGCTGAAATTCTGGTCACGGGTCCGAATTTCGGCTGCGGATCGTCCCGGGAAGGCGCAGTGTGGTCTCTACAGGAATTAGGTATCCGCGCCATCATCGGCTCAGGGTTTGGTGACATCTTCTTTGCCAATTGCTTTCAGAACGGGATCCTCCCGATCGTAGTCGACAAGGAGATCGTCGACGCACTCGCGGCCGAGATCGACGCCACCCAGGGCGCCGGACGAGTTAGCGTCGATCTTGAGGCGCAGACGATCGTCGCGCCGTCTGGAAAGCATCACATGTTCGAGATTGATCCGCGGCGGCGTGAAGGCCTCTTGCAGGGGCTCGACGAGGTCGCGCTGACATTGCAGCGCAATGACGAAATCGAGGCATTTCAAGCTGCGGATCGTACAGCGCGGCCCTGGATTCATTTTGCAGGGACATCGGCATGAACAAACCATCCAACATGGTCAAGGTCGCCGTCGTCGGCGGCGAAGGCATTGGTCCTGAAGTGACGACGCAATCGCACCGCATTCTTAACTGGTTTGCCGCCAAGCGGGCTGTGCCGGTGACGTTGCGCGAAGCCCAATATGGCCTCATTCCTTACCTTGCGACTGGCAAAGTGCTGCCCGAGGATACGGTCGAGGCGATGGACGAGGCCGACGCGATCCTTTGGGGGGCAACGGGAGGGCCGGAGACCAAGGAAGTGCCGTCAGCGGCGCGCAAGGCGGGAAGCCTGCTGTCACTGCGCAGCAAATACGATCTCTACGCCAATCTGCGTCCGATCCTCGCCAGTCCTGCGCTCGCCAGCTCGGCGCCGCTAAAGGCCGAAGTGCTGAAGGACGTCGACTTTGTGATCATCCGCGAGTTGACCAGCGGAATCTATTTCGGCGAACCGAGGGGTATCGAAACCCTTCCTGATGGACAACGGCGCGGTTTCAACACCGAGCAATATACGACCAACCAGATTCGCCGTGTTGCGCGGGCTGCGTTCGAGCTTGCGCGAACGCGCAGGAATAAAGTTTGCTCCGTGGACAAGGCAAACGTGCTTGAGACCAGCGTGTTGTGGCGTGAGGAGGTGATCTCCCTGCACAGGGAAGAGTTCTCCGACGTCGAGCTCACTCACCTCTATGTCGACAACGCGGCCATGCAGATCGTCCGTGAGCCGCGGCAGTTCGACGTGATGGTCACGGGAAATATCTTCGGTGATATCCTCTCGGACTGTGCTGCCATGGCGTCGGGCTCGCTTGGCATGTTGCCATCGGCTTCGCTTGGGCCGATCGACAGGTCTGGCCGGCGAAAGGCACTCTACGAGCCGGTCCACGGCAGTGCGCCTGATATCGCCGGCAAGGGCATTGCAAACCCGCTCGGATCCATTCTCAGTGTCGCGATGCTGTTGCGCCTCACCCTGAATCGACCGGATGACGCAGACCTACTTGAAAAGGCGGTACAGACAGCGCTCGATGCCGGCGCACGCACGGCGGATATTGCTGAGCCGGGGACAAGGAAGCTTTCGACGGTCGAAATGGGCGATGCGGTGTTGAACGCGCTTGACAAGGTTGCCGGAAGGGAGAGGGAGCACGCCTGATGGCCTATATCACCAGACGATCCGCGCTGATGATCATCGCAGGCGGCGGCGCAGCGCTCACGGGCGGCGCCGCAAGAGCGATGGATACGAGCGGGCGGGTAATCTATCCGGTGGCTGTTCCCATCTATCAGACACAGTTCGTGGCCGACCGTATCGGATATTTCAAGGAGGCCGGCCTCGATTGCAAACTGATCCAGGGCGGCAGCGGAGTGAAGACGCGCGAGATCATCGCGGCCTCGCAAGGCGATATCGGCATCGGCGATATTACCCATCCCATGCAGCTCAGCAATCATGGCCGCGCCGGCCGCGTGCTGATGCCGGTTGATACCCGCTCCAGTTCGGTGATGTTCATCATTCGCAAGGACCTCAAGGACCAGGGCATCAACACATTGGAAGCGTTCACGGAATGGAAGCGGCCGGATGGTCGCAAACCGATCATTTCCGTTTCGTCGTTGGGCGGCACCAACCACGTCTGGGCTTCCTATTACATGGAAGTCATGGGGCTCGATCAGAAGGTGACATGGATCGGAACCGGTAACGTCGACACCATGCTGGGCTCGCTGAAGTCCAAGCAGGTCGATATTCTCGTCAGCTCGTTGTCGCTGTTGAACGAGTCGAAGGCACAGGGCTGGGGCGAGCTGTTGTTCGATGGCACCGATGAAGCAATCTGGAACAAGTATATCGGTGGCAAGGTGCCGGTCACATCCCATTTCACGCTGCAATCCACCATCGACAAGGATCCGGCGAAGATGCAGGCCTTCGTCACGGCAATTTGGCGGGCGACCCAATGGATAAAGACGCATAAGCCGGAAGAAATCTACGATACGATCGAGCCGTATGTCGGCAGTACGTCACGAGCGGCCAATCTTCTGGAGATCACTGCGTTGCAGAAGGTCGCCGATTATGATGCCACGATCAATGCCGCGGATTTTTCGCGTGGTGAGAAGGTCTGGTTCCGGGACATGACGGGGATCAAGCCGCTGACGATTGCCGAAGTCGTCAGTCCTGCGTTCGTCGAGGTGGCGCGAAAGGCGTACCCGGGTTGAACGTCCAGCCGACGACCGCAGCGCCATCGGCGCGAACGCCTGATGTCGAACGCATCGATGTGCGCGGGCTGAGCAAATCGTTTCAACTTGGCGGTACGGCCATCGAAGCCGTGCGCAACGTCTCGTTCAGCGTGCGACGCGGCGAATTCGTCGCATTGCTTGGACCGTCCGGCTCCGGCAAGAGCACCGTGCTCAACATGATCGCGACGCTGCTGAGGCCCAGCGGCGGAGAGATACTGATCGACGGCAAACCCGTTGTCGCCGGCAAGGCGACCCCGAACGTCGGCTATATTTTCCAGCGCGACACGTTGTTTCCCTGGCGGACCGTTGCGGACAACATCGGCTATGGCCTGCAGCTGGCTGGCGTACCCGAGGCGGAGCGCCGGGGGCGTGTCGCGGCTTCCGTGGCGCAAGCCGGTCTCAAGGGCTTCGAGAACGCCTATCCGTCGGCCCTGTCAGGCGGGATGCGTCAACGCGCGGCCTTGATGCGGACATTGGTCGTCGAACCGCAGATACTGCTGATGGACGAACCTTTCGGGGCGCTCGATACCCACACCAAGATCGATATGCACCAGGTCCTCCTGCGCATCTGGGAGCGCGAGCAGCAGACGGTTCTGTTCGTCACCCATGATCTCGGGGAAGCATTGACGCTTGCCGACCGCATCATCCTATTTTCGGCGCGCCCGGGTCAGATCAAGGACATGTTTACGGTCGACTTCGTCCGTCCACGCGACGCGGTCAAAGTCCGGGAGACGCCGCGATATGCCGAGCTGTTCCAGCATATATGGCACTCGCTCGGCGAGGAATTCGTCAAGGGACAGGGTGCATGAAAGGACGCGTCACAGTCACCACGTTTGCCTGGCAGCTCGCGATATGCATCGTCGTGCTATCGGTCTGGGAATGGGGATATGATCTTCACACCAAAGTTCCCTGGCTGATACCCGATCTGCTCGATCCCTATTTCATCTCGAAGCCCTCCGACATATTCGGGAATTTTCTGCTTCTGAGCTGTATCAAATCCAAGACGGGCGTGTTCAACGGATGGCTGAACGGGGATTTCGCAAAGTGTTTGGCGCGAAATCAGAACAATCTCTGGGCCGCCACGGCGATCACGCTGAAGAACACGTTTTTCGGCTTTGTGACGGGCGTGGTGAGCGGATTTGTGGTCGGGCTCATCCTCGGCCGTTCGGACCGGCTTAGCGCGATCTTCCAGCCCTTTATCACCGCAGTGAACTCCATTCCGCGGATTGCACTGGCGCCGATCATCGTTCTGGCGTTCGGGATCGGCGACATGTCGAAAGTCGTGACGTCCTGGATCGTGGTGGTGTTCCTGGTGTTTTTCAACACGTTTGAGGGGGCGCGCTCCATCGATGAGGGTTTTGTCAACGCCGCGCGGTTGCTTGGGGCCAGCGAGTGGCAGATTACCCGCACCGTCGTGATCCCGTCGACGATGGCGTGGGTTTTCGCCTCGCTGACGCCGGCAATCTCCTTTGCGTTGATCGGGGTCATTGTCGGCGAATTCATTGGCGCGGAACGGGGCATCGGTCGCCTTATCATCGAATCCGAGGCGCGTGGGGAGGCATCGGGCATGATGGTCGCCGTGATCATCTTGATGCTGGTCGGCGTCATACTGTCGGCGTTGATCTGGCGACTGCAGGCCTATCTTTTGCGCTGGCAACGACACAATATGGCGGAGTAGGCAAAGTCGCCTGTTCAGAGGTGAGATCGGGGCATGGGCATTCAGATTTATGGGTTTTGGCGCTCAATCGCGACATTTCGGGTGAGGGTGGCGCTCCGGCTCAAAGGCTTGCCGTTCGAGGAGACGCCGATCGACATCCTCTCGGGCGAGCAATTCAAGCCGGGATATGCGGCTGTGAACGCCGAGCGCGTGGTCCCGACTTTCATCCACGACGGCCACTCCGTGTTTCAGTCGCTCGCGATCATGGAATACATCGAAGATATCAAGCCGGAGCCGCGGCTGATCCCATCAGATCCGAAGGAGCGCGCCTATGCGCGTTCGCTCGCCTTGATGACGATCGCGGATGCCCATCCGCTGGTGGTGCCGCGGGTTCGTAATCATCTCGCGAATGCGTTCGGTGCAGATGCACACGCGGTCGAACAATGGGGCACGCATTGGACGACCGAGGGGCTGGCGACCTATGAGCGGCTCCTGACAGGACGGACCCCGGCGCCGTTTGCGCTTGGCGACGCGCCCGGCCTCGCCGACATTTGCATTGCGGGTCAAGTCGTCGGTGCTCATTTCCTCAAGCTCGACCTTGCGCCATTTCCGATCGTGGCGAAACTCGCCGAACGTTGTTTTGCGTTATCCGCCTTCGCGACCTCGCATCCCTTCGAACAGCCCGGCTACAAGGTCGCAAATGCGCTTCGCTAGACGATCGTTGGATTTATAGATCGAGGCCGAGCACCCTCGCGGCATTACCGCCGGCAATTTGCGCGAGCGTGGACTCGTCCATCCCCTCGACACCGGCAACATGTCCGATCGGATTGTATTCGGCCATGTCGAACGGATAATCAGTCCCCATCAGGATGTGATCGGGACCGAACACGTCGATCAGGTAGGCCAGTTGATGGTAGGTGAAAACGATGGTGTCGAGATAGACCTGCCGCAGATACGTCGTTGGCGGCAATGGTAACTCGGCATGGCAATCCTGCCGGGCGCCCCAGGCGTGATCGATCCGGCCCGAATAGCTCGGAAGATAACCGCCGCCGTGTACCGCCATTAGCTTCAGCTCCGGGAATCGCGCGAGCGTTCCCGAAAAGATCAGATTATGAAGCGCGAGCGTCGTATCGAGCGGATTACCCAGCACGTTGCTGAAGTAGTAGTGGGTCAAGCGCTGACCGTGAGTAAATCCATTGGGATGCATCATGACGAATGCGCCGAGTTGCTCGGCTTTGGCGAAGAACGGACGAAACTTCGGATCGGACAGTTCCTGACCGTCGACATTGGTCAGGATCTGGACACCCTTCAGTTTCAAAGTGCTCATGACGTAGTCGAGCTCCCGAACCGCAAGCTCCGGCTCCTGGAGCGTGACCACGCCGAGGCCGACGAAGCGGTCGGGCTTGCGCGCGCAGTATTCGGCGACCCCGTCATTGGCGAGGCGATGGGCGTTTTCCGCGATCTTGGAATCGACGGTGTAGTAGCATTGTCCCGGCGCGGGTGCGACAACCTGGATGTCGATACCCATTTGATCGAGATGTTTGAGGCGCCGGTCGAGCGTGGTCATCACCTCGCGGACGTCCTTTTCCTGCTGAGCGTTCACCTCCTTGGTGGGACCGTCGGCGAAATAGGCGAGGGGGATGCGGCTCAGGTCGACATGCGGCTGCGCCACCGCCGCGGCTTGGGGCACAATGATGTGCGCGTGGATATCGATGGTCGGAGACGAGGGACGGCGCGCGAGACCGTCGGCGTCGTGGATGCGGGCAGCGGTGCGGCCATAGCGATTCTTGCTATCGATCATGTTTGGGACCTGTGGGTTGAACAAAAATAATTGACGGAGGGCTTTACGACTTAGCTTTTCGGTTGGGCCAGCGGCTCGAGATGGCGGTAGCGTCGGCGTCGGCCAGCCCCGCAGTTTCGGCCTCCTCATAGCAGCCGAGCGCGCCGGCAGCGACGGGTAGTTCGGCATTCAAGATCGCAGCAAACTGCACAGCAGTGGCGAGGTCTTTCCTGGCGGCGCTCAGGCCAAAGGCCGTCGGACCGAGGGAAGCGCCACCCAGAACCTTGGCGATCGCGGCAGCGCGCCCCTTCATGGCGGTCGGCGTGCCTGCTGTATCTGACAGTATATCGATCAAACGGTCTGCGGGAAGATTGAGCGGCTTGCAGATCGTCAGAGACTCGCCCAGCGCCTGCCAATACACCAGAAGCGGCAGATTGACGGCAAGCTTCATGGTTGCGCCGGAGCCGAGCGCGCCGACATGTTCGATGCGCCTGCACAATTGCTCCAGAATGGGCATCGCGCGGGCGACATCCGCGTTCTCACCGCCGACCAGCGCAAACAGCTTGCCTTCCTTCGCTGGAGCCGTGCTCCCACCTACCGGACTTTCGACGAAGGTGCCGCCTTTTTGAACGACCGAGACACCGATTGCCTGCATCGTGTCCGGCCGAAGCGTGCTCATATCGATGATGAGCTTACCGACCAACTTCGCCTGCAGAATGCCGTTGGAGCCGCGATAGACGGATTCGCTTGCCGCATCGTTGAGCAGCATGACGACGACCGCCTCGCAACTGTCTATGAGCGTGGCGGGCGTTGACGATGCCTTTGCGCCAGCATCAACAAGCGGTTTGGTCTTTACCTGATCGCGGTTCCAGACACTGACCTCATGTCCAACGGACATCAATCGCTGAGCGATCGCTGATCCCATTCGACCTGTCCCACATACGCCGATCTTCATCCCGCACCTCAACCTAAGATAGATTTGGCTTCGCTTGATAGACACCGAGATGCTGCGCGACCAGATCGTCGTTGCCTTGAAGCTCACTAACGCTGCCGGCAAACACGCAGTGTCCGGTATTGAGAATGACCGCTTCGTCGGCAACGTCGAGTGCAAGCTTGAGATTTTGTTCGACGAGGATGGTCGATTGTCGTTCCTGTTTGAGCCGCTGAATCGTTCGGCCGACCTCGGCGACAATCAATGGTGCCAGGCCCTCCGACGGTTCATCGAGCAGGAGGACGCGGGGATTTCCCATTAGCGCTCGTCCGATTGCAAGCATCTGTTGTTCGCCACCTGACAAGGTGCCGGCGAATTGTGCGTGACGCTCACGCAATCTCGGGAACAAGTCGTAAATGCGATCAACCGACCATCGTTCTGTACTCATTCGCCGGCGCTGCTCGGCCACGAGCAGATTTTCCCGTACGGTGAGGGACGGAAAGATACGACGGCCTTGCGGCACGAGGCCAACCCCGAGATGCGCGATGCGCTCAGGGCTGAGGCCTGCTATCGACTCGCCAAACAGCCGGATTTCGCCTTCGCGCGGCGTTAGGAAGCCGATGATGGTGGAGATGCAGGTGGTTTTGCCAGCACCGTTACGTCCCAACAGCGCTAGCACGCCGCCGGGTTGCAGCGCAAAGCTCACCCCGTGCAAGATATGGCTGTCTCCGTAGAAGCTGTGGACGTTGGTCAGACTAAGCGCGTCAGGTGCCAAGGTACACCTCCCGCGTTCGCTCGTCGGCGACAACGACATCGCGCGCCCCGTCGACAATGACGCGTCCGTAATTGAGCAGGGTTACGGTTTCGGCAAGATCGAGGGCCGTGTCCATGTCGTGCTCGATCATGACGACCGTGGTCTCTCGCGGAATGGATGCGATCAGCGTCTTGACAGCAGCTCGCTCTGCGTTCGAGAGTCCCGCAAGTGGCTCGTCCAGCAACAGGACACGCGGCCTTTGCGCCAGCGCCACGGCCAACTCGACGCGCCGTCTCTCGCCGTAGGCGATGTCGGAGACCGGATGATCGGCGAGTTGCAGAAGCCCGACGGCATCGAGGGCGCGGCGGGCTTCAGTCGCGATGTCAGGGTAGTGTGACATCGGCCAACACGTTTGCCAGCGTGACGGCCGGAGTCCCAACAAACCCAGCGAGACGTTGTGCTCGCATGTGTCGCCGGCGAAAAGCGTGATGATCTGGTAGGTGCGGGACAAGCCGCGTTGCGCGCGCATGTAGGGCGGCAGCCGCGTGATGTCGGCGCCGAACAGCTTGATCTTCCCGGAATTGGGTCTGAGGTCGCCGCTGATCTGGTTGAACAAGGTGGTTTTGCCCGCGCCATTCGGTCCGATGATCAGTCGCCTCTCGCCCGGCTGGACCATAAGCGAAACGTCTTGCGTGACGGCGAGGCCGCCGAAGGCCTTTCGCAAGCCAATGACTTCAAGCGCGGGCCCAGTCATGGGCTCTTCCCGCGTAAGGCCGCCGTCAGCCTGCTGAAGCCAGGTACAATTCCGGCTGGCATGACCAGGACGATGAAGAGGAATACGAGGCCCAGCAGCATATTCCATCGTTCGAGATAGGCGGACGCATAGTTCCTCAGAAGCAGCACGAGAGCTGCACCGACCGCAGGACCTCCCAGTGTTCCCGAACCGCCAGCGATCACGCCGAGCAGCGCTTCGGCCGAACTTGTGATCGAGAGTGAGGTCGGGTGGATGTATTTGTGATAGTAGACATAGAGCAGTCCGGACACGGCGCCCCAAAAACCGGCATAGACAAAGGTGATCCAGCGGACCAGCCAGGGATTGAAGCCCAGTGCCGCCATTCGGCGAGGTTGATCGCGCACGCCCTTCAACGATGACCCGAAGGCCGATGAGACGAACACGGTCATCGCCAGAAAGGCGATGGTCGCAACGATCAATGCAAACCAGTAGAATGACACGGGACTGTCGAGGGAAATGCCGAAAGGCGCAGGACGCGTAAGTCCGGCGATGCCGTTGTCGCCGTTGGTCACGTTCGACATGCGGTAGGCGAGACCCCAAAGCACCTGTGACAACGCCAGGGTAATCATCAGGAAACCAAGTCCCGTGGCGCGGAGCGCGATCACGCCGAAGAACGCCGCCATCGCGACCGTTCCCGCGATTGAGATGATCGCTGCAGTGCCGTGCCCGAAGCCGTATCGGCTGGTCACCAATGCCGAAATATATGCGGCGACGCCGAGATATGACGCATGTCCCAGCGACGTCATGCCGCCAAAGCCGACCAGCAGGTTGAGGCTGAGTGCAAAGATCGCCGCAATCAGAATCTGGCTTGCCAGGTTGATGTAGAAGTCTCCCGCCAGGAAAGGTGGCAGAAGCAGTGATCCGCCGATCAAGGCTGCCGCGATCCAGTTCATGTGCCGACGCGTCCGAACAAGCCTTGCGGCCGGAAGGCGATCACGAAGATCATCGGCAGGAACAGGATGATGTAGGCCAGTTCGGGAAACAGGGCGATCCCGAACGTGTAGATGAAGCCGATCAGGAAGCTGCCGACAAATGCGCCAAGCAGGCTGCCGATACCTCCAAGGATGACAACGATCAGCGCCAGCGGCAGCATGTCCGCGTCAAGTCCCGGATAGGCGGAGAGGATCGGGCCGCCGAGAACGCCGGCGGCGCCCGCGATGCCGGCACCAAGGCAAAATACAATAGTGAACAGGTTGGAGACGGGAATTCCAACCGCGCGCGCCATTTGCATGTCATCGACGCCCGCTCGGATCATGGCGCCGAGCCGGGTGCGTTCCAGCAGGAAATAGAGCGCGACGGCCGCGACGATTGCCAATCCGACCAACACGAGACGATAGGTTGGAAACACGAAGCCAAACATGCGGGTCGGAGTTTGCAGATTTTGCGGGGTTGGCACCGGAATGGAATCGCCACCCCACAGCATCAGGCAGGCGTCCGATATGATGAAGGACATGCCGAGCGTAACCAGCACTTGTCCAAGCGGGTTCGTCTTCAACCGCGTCAGCACCAGACGCTCGAACAGGCCGCCGAGGGCGGCGACGGCAAAACCGGCGGCAATCACCATGACCCAGAGATTCAGACCGTCAGAGGCGCGCAATGCCGTTGCCGCGATGTAGGTGCCGAGCATGAAGAACGCGCCGTGCGTGAGGTTCGCAAGCCGCATCAATCCGAAAATCAGGGAGAATCCGGACGATAGCAGGAACAACAGCCCGCCAAGCGACAGGCTGTTGAGACCTTGAATGATCCAAAACTGCATCGTTGGCCGGCTCTGTTCTTGATTGCTGCGCTACGGCGTTGAGCGTGCAGCGAAATTACTCCAGGTTCTTGGCCGGCGGATAGTCGCGCGAATAGACCGGGTTCTTCAGGAAAGCCGTCTTGTCATACGTCCAGAACTGGCTGACGTCCGGATAGGTCTTGATGACGGAGTTGACCAATCGTCCGTCGATCTTGGTCACCTTGCGAATGTAGACATTGCCGATCACGTTGCCGAATTCATCGAACTTGACTAGCCCTCGCACCGTATCGGCATTGTTGCCGCGAACCGTCGCTACCAGCGCTTTCTTGTCTTCTATGTTTCCCTTCGTGGTCTTGAGCGCTGCCTCGAGAACTGCGCCGGAAACATAGGTACTGGCGGCGTAGAAGCCGGGATCATATTTGGTCTGCTTGCGGAAGGCCGCCGCGAACGCCTTGTTCAGGGGATTGTCGAGCTCGGCGGAGTACCAGCTCGTTGTCAGGATACCCAAGGCCTCATCGCCCATGTTGCGGAGCACCGACTCATCGAGCGCCGTCATGCCTCCGATCACGGCCATCTTGTCCTTCAGCCCGTATTCGATGAACTGGCGCAGGAAGCGGAATCCGTTCGAGCCAGCGGTGCCGAGAAAAATCGCGTCCGCGGTTTTGACCTGCGCAACATAGCTGCCGTAATCGGGCGTTGCGAGCGGCGTGAATATCTTTTGGATGATCTTGCCGCCGCCGTCTTCGAAGGCGCGCTGGAAGCCGGCGCACATTTCGTGTCCGTAAGCAAAATCGTCGGCTATCGTGACGATCTTCTTGTACTTCAGCTCCTTCAGCGCATAGTCGGCGAGGGGATAGGCACATTGCGCGGAAGTCGAGGTCGCCCGCACGAACCATGGGCTTGGATGACGTTGCGTCATGTCTTCCGCGGCGGCAACACCAAGCGTAGGCACTTCCTTTTCGGTGATGTAGTCGGCGATCGCCAGCGCTTCGAAAGCCGCGAGCGGACCAATCAGGCAGTGAACCTTGTCTTTCTCGATCAATTCCTGGGCCTTGGTGCGCGCCGTCGCGGGAACGCCGGCCGTATCGGCGACGATCAACTCGACCTTGCGGCCGGCAAGGGTGTTGTCTCGCTCTTTCATGAACATCGTCAACGCGATGTCCATGTCGATACCACCGGATGCCAGCGGTCCAGTCTTGGCAGCAAGCAAACCCACACGGATAGGTTCGCCGCTTTGGGCAAGGCCGAGATGCGGAGACGCCACACTGGCGACACCTGCGCCAGCGATCCCACCGACAAACTGCCGTCGCGATATCGTCATGAAATCCTCCCCCGGAACGCTACAAACGAGTGGCGGCTTTGTTCTTGATTGAGCGATTTATCCGACGGAAGTCATAAATGATCAAGTGATAACCAAGGTGCAGCCGCTCAGACCAATGACTTCCTTCGGTCTGGGGCGCAATCATAAGCGCTGCTTTTGACGCGGTGCGGTATCTATGTTGACTCGGGACCTTATCAGGCTAGGAGATGCGCAACCCCGATCGTGAGCCGCTATTCCCGTTACTTGGCGTCGGATTTTGGCGCCTTGAGAATGCTCTTCTTCAGCACTTCGAATACGGACGCCGTATCCTGATCGCCCAGGCCCATGGTCATCGCGTCCGAATAGACCGGCTGGGTCAACGTAAACAGTGGCGTGGAGCAGCCAACGTCGTCGGCAAACTCGGCGATGATTGCCATGTCCTTTTTCCAGGTCGAGACCTTCATGGTTGCGGGCTCGTAGACGCCCTGGACCATCATGGGTGCCCGCATCTGGAACATGCGCGAGCCTCCGGCACCGGGGCCGACCATCTCGACCACCATTTTTGGGTCGAGCCCGGCGCGCTCGGCAAGCAACATCGCCTCCGCGGTCGCGACATTGTTGATCGCAACCAGATGATTGGCGACGAACTTCATCCGGCTGCCATTGCCGTATCTGCCGAGATCGGCGCTCTGCTTGGCAAAATCTGCAAATAGTCCCATACAGCGTTCGATCGCCTGGCTGTCACCGCTGGCGTAGACCACGAGGTCGCGCATTTTGGCTTGGGCACCGGTTCCGCTGAGCGGACAATCCAGCGCAATATGGCCGGCTTTACGAAGAATAGCTTCGAAGGCGAGTTTGTCGGCGAGACTGAGCGTACTGAGCTCAATGATAATTCGCCGAGATTGTCCGGATGCGGCGATCTCCCGCGCGACGTTCTCGACAGCCGCTGGGGTAGGGAGACTGGTCATGATAACAGGTGTGTCGCGCGTCACCTGAGCCACGTCGCCGGCGATCAACACCTTTGCCTGCGCAAGCTCGGCCTTTCGTTCCGAATTGACATCGAATCCGATCACGCGCCATCCGCGTTCGATCAAATTGCGCGCAATGGCGCCCCCCATGATGCCAAGCCCGATGATTCCAACGGTCTTGTCCATAGCTGTGCGCTCCCATCCGCTGATTTTCGATTGACGGGCAAAGCCAGCCACGCCTTAATTGCTGATCAAGCGATAAACAATCGCCAAGGACGTCGGGTCGGTCAAGCGGAGGAATAAGGGATGGCAGGTGTTGGTCGAAAGCCAAGCACTGGCCAGGCTGCGGGGCCGGAGGCGGATGAGCGCGCTTTCGCCACGATGGCGACCCGCGCCAAGGCTCTCATTCCGCAACTTCGCGATCGTGCCGCGCGTACGGAGGAACTGCGGCGGCTGCCGCCCGAGACGGAGCGGGATTTGCACGAGGCCGGCTTGTTCAGGATTGTGCAGCCCGAGCGCGTTGGCGGTTCCGAGTTCGACTATGTCGCGCTGGTCGATTGCGCGGAAATCCTTGGCAAGGCCGATGCTTCGGTCGCCTGGAATTTCGCCAACCTCGCGAGCCATCACTGGATGTTGGGCATGTTCGACAAACGCGCCCAGGACCGGGTCTGGGACAAGGATCCGAACACGCTGATCGCATCCTCCTTCATCTTTCCGGCCGGCCGGGCACGAAAGGTCGAGGGCGGACATCAACTCCGCGGCCGCTGGCCATTTTCGTCAGGGGTGGCCTCCTGCGAATGGAACATGCTCGCGAGCGTGGTCTTTCCGGAAGACGAAGCTGACGGCATCGAGTATCGCCTTTTCCTGTTGCACAGGGATCAGTACGACATCGTCGATACTTGGGATGCGGCCGGGTTGCGCGGCACCGGCTCCAACGATGTCGAGGTGAAAGAAGCTGTCGTCGCCGATGCGTTGTCGGTCGCGGTGAACGATCTTGCAGGCGGGCCGACGCCTGGCAGCGCCGTCAATCCGAATGCGCTCTATGCGCTGCCGGCTTTCTCGCTGTTTCCCTTTGTTCTGTCGGGTGTTGCCCTCGGCAATGCGCAGGCCTGCCTGGACGATTACATCGAAGTCGCCCGCCACCGCGCGTCCGCGTCCAATCGGGCCAAACTGGGCGACATGCAGAGCACGCAGATCAAGATTGCGGAGGCGTCAGCCAAGATTGACGCCGCCCGTCTGATTATGCGTTCTAGGTGCATCGAGGCGATGGCCGACGCCAAGCGTGGCCATATTCCCGATATGGCAGCCAAGACGGCCTTACGGCGCGATGGGGCTTTTTCTGTGAATCTCTGCACCGAAGCGGTGTCGCTGCTGTTTGCCGCCAGTGGTGCGCGCGGGTTATTCACGAGCGGTGCGCTACAGCGGCAGTTCCGCGATGCCCATGCGATTAATTCCCACCTCGCATTCAATTTTGACGCTGCCGGCACCAACTACGGACGCGTGGCGCTCGGCCTTCCGTCCGAAAACCTGACGCTTTGAGGCGATATGAACGACGCCCCGAAGCATCCGGTCGGACCTGATCCAGCCAATGAACTCGCCGCCGACCATTCGCCGATCGATCCGCGCGATTTTCGTAATGCGCTTGGGGCCTACGCCACAGGCGTTACCATCATCACGGCGGCCGGCAGCGACGGGAAGCCCTACGGGATCACGTGCAATTCCTTTGCTTCGGTGTCGCTGAACCCGCCGCTCGTGCTGTGGAGCCTTGTGCTCTATTCGTCGAGCCTGACCGCGTTCCAGAATGCCACTCATTTTGCCGTCAACGTGCTCGACGCATCGCAGCAAGCGCTCGCGAACAAGTTTGCAAAATCATCGGACGACAAGTTTGTCGGCGTCGAATGGACCCCCGGCCTCGGCGGCGCCCCCTTGCTTGCTGGAAGCGTCGCGAATTTTCAGTGTCGGTCGGCTAATCGATACTATGGCGGCGATCATGTGATCTTCCTCGGTGCAGTCGAAGCCTATTCTTACAACCGCAACGAACCGCTGCTTTTTGTGCAAGGCGGGTACGGGAAGTTTGTTCCCGACAAGAATTCATGAACAAGAAACCGCGACCCAGGCGTGCGCCGTCGAAGCAGCGCCGGCTTTCCCCGGACGAGCGCCGCAAGGAATTCGTCGCCAAGGCGACCGAGTTCTTTGCCGAAGAAGGATTCGCGGGCGGCACACGCGATCTTGCACGCCGTCTCGGCGTGACCCAACCGCTGCTCTACCGCTATTTCCCGAGCAAGGACGATCTGATTAAGGAGGTTTACCGCACAGTCTATCTGGAGCCGCTGGATCAAGGTTGGGACGGCCTGCTTGCGGATCGCTCGCGTCCATTGCGGGATCGCCTGCTCGAGTTCTACCACGGCTACACCAAGGTGATCTTCCGGCGAAAGTGGCTGCGCATCTATCTCTACTCGGGCCTAAAGGGCCTCGACATCAACCGATGGTATGTCGGTGTCGTGCGCGACAAGATACTCACGCGCATCATAAGGGAATGCCGCCATGACCTGGGACTTCCCGCACAAAGCAGGCCAACGGCGCCCGAGATCGAGATGGCTTGGGTGTTTCATAGCGGAATCTTCTACTATGGCGTCCGCAAATATATCTACGAATCCCCGGTGCTTGAGGACCAGGAACAAATGATCCGCGACGCGCTGGATGCCTTCCTCGCCGGCTACGCGCATGTTTTCGGACGCGCGCGGCTGGTCGGCATGCGTCCGTCCGTTAAAGCGGTTGGCTAGGATCAAACCTTCGCCATTTCAGTCCGATACCAATCGCCGATCTCGCTTGCAGTCATCAGCACGACGCCGTCATGGCCAAGCACGTAGTCGAGCAGTTCCTCGACATACTTGATGCGATGCGGCACGCCGGTGATATAGGGATGGATCGAGATAGCCATCACCCGCGCGTTGGTGCCGCCTTCGAGGTAGAGCCGGTCGAATTGATCGGTGCAGCGCTTCAGGAACTGTTCCGATGGCAAATGCTGTAGCGCGTGGATCACGATGTCGTTGGTTTCGACCGAATAGGGGATTGTGGTGATGGGGCCGTGAGGCGTGGAGATGTCTTGCGGCAAATCGTCGATCACCCAGTCGGCGACGTACTCGATGCCGTTCAGCCGCAGCAGATCGAGCGTTTCTTCGGTCTCGGTCAATCCCGGACTCTCCCACGACCGTGGAGGTCTGCCGGTGAATTTGGCAATCGTTTCGACCGAGTGTTTGATGGCGTCCGCCTGGTCGGTGAGCTTGTGCATCGGGCCCTGAATGAAGCCATGGCCCATGAACTCGAATCCGGCGTCAAGCGCAGCGGACGCTACGCGCGGATATGAATTGCAGACATTGGCATTGAGCGCCAACGTCACTGGAATCTCGCGGTCTGTGAGCGCCTTGAACTGCCGCCAAAAGCCTGCCCGCATTCCGTATTCATGCCAGGACCAGTTCGGCACGTCAGGAAGCAGCGGCTGTCCCATCGGCGGACTCAGGACTGTGCGCGGCATGGCGTTCTCGATCCGCCATTCCTCGACATTGAGAATGACCCACACCGCAAGGCGCTTTCCATTGGGCAGCTTGAGCCGGGGGCGATCTACCTGCGCCTGATAGGGGATACGATCGGAGAAAGCCACGTTACCAACTCATGTATTGGCTGCGGATCATTCCGCTGCGTTGGATTGTTTGGATCGTCCGGCATTGATGCGCGGCATGACCTTTTCCGCCATTAGGATCATTGACTGGCGCCCGAGCTCGCGATCCTTCCAGTCCTTGCCTGCGTAGAGCAGGGTGCCGAATTGGCCAACCTCCTGCTGGAACGAGAGCAGCTGATCTGCGACGCTCTCGGGTGTGCCGTAGATGATCAGTCTGTCGCAAATCGATTCAAGCGTCACCTCATCGTCTGGCTGATCGCGTCGGGTCTTGAACAGCTCGATCCGGCCGTTCTTCTTCAGCTTGGCGAAGAGTGAGTGGTAGTAGTAGACATACGGGCTGTTCGGATCGGTCGCGTAGGCCTTTGCCGTCGCTGCATCCTTGGCGACAAAGACACTCTTTGCGATCCGCCAGTTGGCAGGATCGGCGGCGCGGCCACCTCGCTCGCAGCCCTCGACATATTTCGGCCAGTGACTTTTTACCCAGGCCGGCATCAGGAAGTTTGCGGAAATCGGGTCCCAGCCGCGCACTGCCGCTTCCGTCACACCCTTTGAAAACGGCGCGACCGCCGTAACCACGATGGGCGGGTGTGGCCGCTGCAGCGGGCGCGCAATAAAACCTTGACCGATGTCGGCCATCAGAGTTTTTTCGACCGAGATGTCCCAGTATTTGCCCTTGATGTTATAGGGCGGCTCACTCTCCCAGATTTGCAGAACCTGGTTGATTGCCTCCAGGAACATCGCGTTGCGATCCGCATCGAGATTGCCGAACAACTCCGCATCCGACAACAGTCCGCCAGGGCTGATGCCGAAGATCAGCCGTCCGTCCAGCATATGGTCGAGCATTGCAATCGAAGCGGCGACGGTCGCCGGATGGGTGTTGGGCATGTTGACGGTGCCGGTGCCAAGCTTGATGCGCTTGGTCGCAGCCGCGATCCAGGCCAGGAAGGCGATCGATGAGGTGATGTTCTCCGCCTTGTCCGTGACATGTTCGCCGACGTATCCCTCGGTAAAGCCCAATTCGTCGGCCAGCAGGAACGCTTCACGATCCTCCTGCAGCGACTGCTGCCAATCCTTCTCCAGCGGATGGATCGGCATCGTAAAGAAACCCAGCTTCATCGCCGGCGGCTCCCCAAAAGCCCTTGCTCTTCCGAGCAACGGTGCGTCGTTCAAGCCTTCAAGACAAGCCCTAAAGCTCGGATGTCCCGAAATAATCGTTCGATAAACAAACTTGACGTTTGATGGTTGCCACCCTCTAATCCGTGAAACGCAAAAAAATCCGGCCGGGGAGGATTACATCCGTGAAGGCCTCGGCTTTCGCTTACGCACGTGCAACCAGCATCGACGACGCGTTTCAGTTGCTTGCCTCGCGCGAGCAGGGAGCAAAGGTGCTAGCGGGCGGTCAGAGCCTGATGCCGGCCATGAACCTGCGCCTGATTTCTCCAGACATTGTCGTCGATATCGGCGGTCTCTCCGAGCTGAAGGGGACGGCGGTACAGGGACAGGTACTGCGTATCGGAGCGCTCACCCGACATGTCGATCTCTTGCGGTCGTCCGAGATCGCCGCGCATGCTCCGTTACTGGCCGAGGCGGCGGCACATGTTGCGCATCCGGCGATTCGCAACAGAGGAACGATCGGCGGTAGCCTTGCCCACGCCGACCCCGCTGCCGAGCTGCCCGCCTGCATGCTCGCACTCGATGCGACAATCGTTGCTCGGAGCAGCCGCGGCGAGCGGCGGATTGCCGCAGCTGATTTCTTCACCGGAATCTTCGAGACAGCGCTGATGGCCGACGAACTGCTGGTCGCCATCGAGGTGCCGATCGCGCGGAAGAACTCGGCACATTTCTTTCACGAATTCGCGCGTCGTCGTGGCGATTACGCCATTGCCGGACTGGCCGTGCGGGCCGTTGCCGAAAGCGGTCGCTTTGCCACCCTTCGCCTTGTGTATTTCGCGCTTGGCGACAGGCCGGCTTTGGCGAAGGCCGCCGACCAGCTCATCAATGTCACCGTAACGCCGGCGCTCGTTCAACAGGCGTCGGCGACGCTCGCTGAAGAGCTGGATCCTCATGAAGACCAGCAAGCCTCTAATGCGATGCGCCATCATCTGGCGAGGGTGCTTCTCGCGCGTGCAGTGGCCGCGTTGCTGCATCGCCCCGAGCTCGCGGGAGCGAAGCCGTGACCGCGCGGATATTCATTTCGCTTCGGGTTAATGGCGAACGCGTCGATGCGCATGTTGTGCCGCGGCTCAATCTTGCCGATTTTTTGCGAGAGCATCTGCACCTGACGGGGACACATGTCGGTTGTGAGCACGGCGTCTGCGGCGCCTGCACTGTGCAGGTCAACGACGAAATCGTCCGCGCCTGCCTGCTGCTCGCGGTCCAGGCGCACGGTACCTCAGTGCTGACCATCGAAGGATTGTCCGATAGCGGCGAAATCGCCGACCTGCAGGAGGCCTTCCGCAATCGTAATGCCCTGCAATGCGGCTATTGCACGCCGGGCATGTTGATGGCCGCACAGGATTTGCTGAAACAGCAGCCCACGCCGAGCCGCGAGGAGATTCGCGAGCATCTCTCGGGAAACTATTGCCGATGTACCGGCTATCACGCCATCGTCGATGCGATCGAGGCGACTGCGGACGCCCGCCGGGGATTGGCGCGATGACTGAAGCACCGGCAAAGCAGGAAGGCCTGTCCGTGCTCGATCGGCCTAACTCCTACATCGGCAAGACCGTGCCACGACCAAATCTTGATCGCTTGATGCAGGGCCGCGGGGCCTATGTCAGCGACATGGAATTGCCGCGAATGGCCCATGTCGTCTTTCTGCGCTCGCCCCATGCCCACGCCAGGATTCCAAACATTGAGGCAGCGGCAGCGAAGCAGATGACCGGGGTCATTGCTGTCGTGACCGGCAAGGAATTGGCTGATGTCATCACGCCCTGGGTCGGCGTCCTCTCCCATCTGAAGGGCCTGAAATCTGCTCCGCAGCATGCGATCGCGATCGACCGTGTATGCTGGCAAGGCGAGGCTGTCGCGGCGATCGTCGCGACAAGCCGGGCTCTTGCCGAGGACGCGGCCGAGCGGGTGGATGTCTCGTACGAGGAACTCGATGCGGTGACGGACATGTGCACCGCGCTCGATCCGGCAACGCCGGTGATTCACGCCTCGCTTGGCGACAATCTTGCTTTCGAGCGGGTTCACAACGCAGGCGAGGTCGACGAGGCCTTCGCCGAGTCCGACGAGGTCGTGGAATCGGAGTTCGTCTTTGGTCGTCACACCGGTGTGACCTTGGAGCCTCGATCGGTGGTGGCAGATTGGAATGCGGCCGAGGCGCGGCTCACGATCTATCAGGGCACACAGGCGCCGCACATGGTGCAGAATATCGCGGCGCTGCACCTCGGCCTGGAAGAGCGGCAAGTGCGCGTCGTCTGCAAGGACGTCGGCGGCTCTTTCGGCATCAAGGTTCACATCTATGCCGACGAGATGGCGACTTATGCGCTGTCAAAGCTGCTCAATCGTCCGATCAAGTTCGTCGCTGATCGCGTTGAAAGCTTCAACACCGACATTCATGCCCGCGATCACCGCTGCAAAGGCAAGATCGGCGTCAAACGCGACGGTACGATCACGGCATTCGAGATCGACGATCTCACGGGTATCGGGCCCTATTCCATGTATCCGCGCACCAGTGCGATCGAGGCCAATCAGGTCGTCAACCTCGTCGGTGGGCCCTACATGACGAAGAATTATCGCGCACGCGCCCGTGTGGTCTTCCAGAACAAGAATGTCATGTGCCAGTACCGCGCTGTCGGCCATCCCATTGCCTGCTCGGTAACGGAAGGCCTGGTTGATCTCGCGGCGATGCGGATCGGAATGGATCCGGTCGACATCCGCCGTCGCAACCTCATCGCTGATGATGCCTACCCCTGCGGTTCGCCGGCGGGGCTGAAGTTCGAGCGCTTGTCGCACCATGCCTCACTGGCAAAGCTTTTGCAGATGATGGACTATGACCGCTTGCGCACCGAGCAGGCGGAACTGCGGAAGCGAGGCAGTCATCGCGGCATCGGTATCGCGAGTTTTATCGAGGTCACCAATCCAAGCGCCGCGTTTTATGGCGTCGGCGGCGCCAAGATTTCGTCGCAGGATGGCGTCGCGGTGCGCTTGGATGCGCAGGGCTCCGTAATTTGCCAGACGAGCATCACCGAGCAGGGACAGGGATCGGAATCGCTGACGGCACAGATCGTCGGAAGCGTGCTGGGCGTTTCGATGGATCGCGTGCGCGTCATTCTCGGAGACACCGACAATACGCCCTATGGTGGGGGCACCTGGGCTTCGCGCGGTGCCGGCATCGGCGGAGAGGCGGCGTTGCGAGCAGCCAAAATCCTGCGCAAGAACATTTTGGATGTTGCCGCAGCAATCCTGCAGTCGACGCCGGCCGAGCTCGATATCGTCGGCAATGCGGTCGTGAATATGGGTGACGGCGTGCCGCGCATCGAGCTGAAGGAGTTGTCGCGGATCGTCTATTTCCGGCCCGATACGCTTCCACCGGGCATTCAGCCGGAGTTGATGGCAACGCGGCATTTTGTGCCACGCGACTATCCTTTTGCCTTTACCAACGGTGTTCAGGCCTCGTGGCTCGAGGTCGATACCGAGACGGGCTTCATCAAGCTGCTCAAGCATTGGGTAGTCGAGGACTGCGGCACCATCATCAATCCACAGCTGGTCGACGAGCAAATCCGGGGCGGCGTGGTGCAGGGGCTGGGCGCAGCTCTGTTCGAGAAGTGCATTTATGACGAGCGCGGTCAGCTGACCAACGCAAATATGGCTGACTACCTCGTTCCGATGTCCGGCGAGATGCCCGACATCGATGTCGGCCACGTGGTGTCGCCGACGGCGGAGAGCGAGCTCGGAGCCAAAGGAGCGGGCGAAGCCGGAACGGCGGGCGCCGCTGCCGCAGTCACGAATGCCGTGAACGACGCACTGAGGCCATTTGGCGTCGTCATCACCGAGATTCCGCTCACTCCGCAGATCGTCCTGACGGCGCTCGGAAAAATCTGAACGGCGACGATCCTATTCCGCGGCGCTTGCGATCGCGCCGACCTGTTGCGTCGTAACCACCACCTTGATGGCGTCCTCGACGCGTTCGCGGGCATAGCGCAGCGCAGTCGGCAGATCGGCCAGCGGGAAGGTGTGGGTGTGGATCCTGGTGGCGTCGAACCGCTTTTCCGCCATCAGCTCCATCGCACGATGAGTTGCGCTGCGGCCTTCGCCGCGAATGCCGTAGACATAAATATTGTTGCGCACGAGATGCGCGATGTTGGTGATGACCGGCTCATGCGGAAACGCCGCGAGGCAGATCTTGCCGCCGCGATTGGTCATGTGAATCGCCTGATCGATGGTGGCTTCCGATCCCGCGCACTCGATGACGTAGTCGGCGCCGATGCCGCCGGTGAGCTGCTTGACGATATCGACCGGATTTTCGTTGCCGATATTGATGACGCGGTCCGCGCCCAGTTCCTTGCCGATCGCGAGTCGCTTGTCGCGCGTTCCCGTCAACACCACCGGACTTGCGCCTAGCGCCTTGGCCACCGCGACCGCAAGCAGCCCGATCGGACCGGGGCCGATCACCACCACGCTCTCACCCGCAACCAGTCCACCAAGCTCGGTGAGGCCATACATCGACGTCCCTGCCGTGACAACCAGCGTCGCCTCCGGATCGCTCATGCTGTCCGGCACCGGGATGATCGTATTGATGTGGTTGACCGCGTATTCGGCAAACCCACCGTCGGTGGTGAAGCCGTTGGCGCGGTGGCCTTTCTCCGGCTTGCCGTAATTCAGGCAGGAGGTGTACATGCCCATGCGGCAGCGTTTGCATTGGCCACAACCGGCGTGGATTTCCACGGTGACGCGCTGGCCGATCCTGAACTCGTCGACATGGGGACCGAGCGCTGCCACCGTGCCCATATACTCGTGGCCCGGCGTGAAGTTCTTGTTGAAGGGCAGGCCGCCCTGGATGCTGGCCGGCGACCCCCGATGGATGATTTCGAGATCGGTCGCGCAAATCGCGACGGCGTCGATGCGGACCAGCACTTCGGCCCGCCCCGGCACCGGTGTCGGCTTTTCGCGTAAAAAAAGCTCATCGGGGCCGCCAAGCACCCAGGCCTTCATCTGGTCGGGAACGACAATTTCGGGGGATGTCTTGACGCCAGCGGGGTTATACATGGCAGCGTTTTCCTGGATTCGGAGGCTATGCGGAGGTAGTTCTAACGCCCCTTGTGGCGGCCGCAATCGGAATCTCTAGCCTTCCTTTGGAGCCGAAAGCTTGTAAATTTCGAGCGCGTCGACATCCGCACCCCACGCGGCCTTGCCCAATCTGAAGATTTGCCCGGCAAGCGTTGCCATCGGCACCGGCGTGGAAGTCGCCCGGGCAACATCGGCAACCGTGTCCAGATCCTTCAGCATGGTGGCGATGTGTCCCAGCGGCGGTGAATGGATGCCTTGCACCATGCGCGGGACAAAGAGCTGCAAGGGAATCGAATCGGCAAATCCTCCGGCGAGTGCCTCAGGCAGCTTTCCTGTATCGATCCCGGCATTGCTCGCGAGCCGTGTAGCTTCCGCCAGTACCGCCATTGCGCATCCGACGATGACCTGGTTGCAAAGCTTTGTCGTCTGTCCCGCGCCAATCGGTCCCATGTGGGTCAGCCGCCGCGCCATCGCCAGCACATAAGGACGCACCCGATCGATGTCGGCGGCCTCACCGCCAGCCATCACAGCGAGTGTACCTTCCTCTGCCCCTTTGGTGCCGCCGGACACCGGCGCATCGATCCAACCCATGCCGTTGGCGGCCTTCAGCCGCGCTGCGATGTCGCGCGCGGCATCCGGATGAATCGACGAGAAGTCGACCACAAGCTTGCCAGTACCGGGAACGCCCGCGAGACCATTCGTGCCGAACACGACATCTTCAACTGCCGCAGCATCAGTCACGCACATGAAGATGATGGTCGCGGATTCGGCGACGCTGCGGGGATCGGCAGCGAGTCTTGCCCCGGCTTCGACCAGAGCCTTAGCCTTGTCGGCAGACCGGTTCCAGACCGCGACTTCAAAACCAGCGTTGACGAGGCGCCGTTGCCATCGGAATGCCCATCATGCCGAGGCCGAGATAGCCGAGCCTCTCGGCTTTCGATCCTTTGTCTCCACCTGTTTCAGTCATGCCGCCGCTCCTTATTCTAAGGTCTAGTCCGCCACGCATCGCAACCGAATATCCCTGCCGGATCAGGCGAATACAACCGATACGTCAATGGCTTGCCTGATTGTTTGAACCATGAAAGGCTTGTGGCCGAAAACGAGGGGCGCTTGTGCCTTTTGGGCAAAAACTGCGGGAGCGGGGATGATGCGGATGGCTTCGAAAGCGACCTTGGCGGCGGCAATGGCGGTGTCCATTCTTGTGGACGTTAGCGCGTCGCAGGCGCAGCAAACGATCCGCGTCGGCTGGACCATCCCGGCCGAGGAATCCAAATACTGGATGATGAAGCGGCCCCAGGAATTTCCCGATCTCGGCAAGACCTACAATATCGAATGGACCCAGTTTCAGGGTACGGCGCCCATGACACAGGCGCTGGCCGCGGGAGCACTGGATTGTGCGACGCAGGCGCCGTTGTCGCTCGCCAACGGCGTGGTCGGCGGGAATCTCAAGGCCTACATCGTGGCGCAGCACGTGTTCGAGAAGCCGGGCGGCTTCTCGGTCTATTGGGCGGTTATGGATGATTCGCCGATCAAGACCATCGCCGACCTGAAGGGCAAGACCGTCGGCATCTCCGTGATCGGCGGTGGCACGCAGGGACCCTTCAACATGTTGTTGAAGCAGAACGGCGTCGATCCGGCCAAGGACATCAAGCTGGTCGAGGTTGGTTTCGCCGTGTCAGAAGACGCGTTGCGCCAAGGCCGGGTCGATGCCGTCAACATGAACCAGCCGTTCGCGGCGCGCGCCGAAGCCAAGGGCGGCACGCGAAAGCTGTTCTCGCTGTCGCAGGCAATGCCCAACATCGTTCACATTCTCGAAGCCTGTCGGGCCGACTTCGTCGACAAGAACCCTGATCTGGTCAAGGCTTACGTGCGTGACATCACGTCGGGCATGAAGAAGGCGCTCGCCAACCGCGAAGAGACTTTAAAGGTCGTGAATGAAGTGCTGAAGGCGCCGATCCCGGTGCTCGAGACATATCTCCTGAAGGACAATGACTTCGGCAGGGATCCGGGTGCAGCGCCGAACTTCCCGGCGATCCAGAAAATGCTCGACATCTATGCCGAGACTGGAATGTTGCCGAAGCTCGATGTCGCGCAGTTCAAGCATCCGACCATTGTTGCGCCGCTGCAATAGGCATCCGATGCGAGTTGAGAGGCATTACGTCCCGGCACCGGCCGGTGCGGCCTGTGGAGATTCTTGCGCATGAAGAAGTGGCGGTCCCGCGTCACCACCGATGGCCTTGATCGGGCGCCGCATCGCGCTTTCATGCGTGCGATGGGACTTGATGACGCCGCGCTCGCAAAGCCGATGATCGGCGTGGTCAGCATGAAGGGCGAGCAGACGCCCTGCAACATGACCCACGACTTCCAGGTCGCGGCGGCGAAGGAGGGGATCGCGGAGGCCGGCGGCACGCCGCGCGAATTCACCACGGTCTCGGTCTCCGACGGCATCAGCATGAACCACGAGGGCATGAAGTTCTCCCTGTTCTCGCGGGAATTGATCGCCGACTCGATCGAGGCCGTCGTTCACGGCCTCGCCTATGACGCGCTGATCGGCTTCGGCGGCTGCGACAAGACTTTGCCCGGCGTGATGATGGGCATGATCCGCTGCAACGTGCCGTCGATCTTCATCTATGGCGGCAGCGCGCTGCCCGGCCGCTTTCAGGGCAAGACGCTGACCGTGCTCGATTCCTATGAGGCGGTCGGCAGCTTCATGACCGGGGAGATCGACCAGGCGACGCTCATCGGGATCGAGCGTGCCTGTCTTCCGACCATCGGAGCCTGCGCCGGGCAGTTCACGGCCAACACCATGGCGATGGTGTCGGAAGCGATGGGGTTGACCATCCCCAATGTCTCGATGATCCCGGGCGTCTATCCCGAGCGCGCGCAGGTGGCGCGGCGCGCCGGACGACTGGTGATCGAGATGCTGGGACGCGGCGGGCCGCTGCCGCGCCAGATCGTCACCCGCAAATCCCTCGAGAACGGCGCCGCCATTGTCGCCGCGACCGGGGGCTCGACCAACGCCGCGCTCCATTTGCCGGCGATGGCCAACGAAGCCGGAATCCCTTTCACCATCGACGACGTCGGTGAAGTCTTCGCGCGAACGCCCCTGATCGGCAATTTGCGGCCGGGCGGCAAGTACACCGCCAAGGATGTCTACGATATCGGAGGCACGGCGGTCATTATTCGTGCGCTGATCGAGAGCGGCCATATCGATGGCAGTTGCCTGACCGTCACCGGCCGAACGCTTGCGGAAGAATATGGAAATGCCGATGCCCCCGACGGCGACGTCATTTTCCCGACCAGCAAGCCGATCATGCCTGACGGCGGCGTCGCCGTGTTGAAGGGCAACCTCTGCCCGGATGGCGCCGTGATCAAGGTGGCTGGTCTCAAGAGCCTCGTGTTTGAGGGTCGCGCGCGCATCTTCGAGGACGAAGAGAGCTGCGTCGATGCCGTCCGCAAGCGGAATTATGCTGCTGGCGAGGTCCTGCTCATCCGCAACGAGGGTCCGGTGGGCGGCCCCGGCATGCGCGAGATGCTTGGTGTCACCGCGCTGATCTACGGCCAGGGCATGGGCGAGAAAGTCGCGCTGATCACCGATGGACGCTTTTCCGGTGCGACCCGGGGGATGTGCATCGGCTATGTCTCGCCGGAATCCTTCGTTGGCGGTCCGTTAGCGCTGGTGCGCGACGGAGACCGTATCAGGATCGATGCCGGCGCGCGTCGCATGGATGTGTTGGTTGACGATAGTGAACTTGCGGAACGGCGCGCGGCCTGGAAACCGCGCCCACCGCGGCACCGGGCTGGCGCGCTCGCCAAATATGCGCGGTTGGTGGGGCAGGCGCCGGGCGGCGCGGTCACCCACGATGGCGCGGCGGAATGGCCCTGGTTCGATGAACCGCAGCATTGACGGAAGCCGCATCGCCATATCCGTGCCTGTTCCGCTATGCTAGCAGCGCGGGTGGCGCCATGTCGGCGAGAGACGCGGGAATGACGATTTTGCCATCACGATCGGAGCTGCGGTCTGAGCCGAGGTCGGCGCAGAAGGCAGCGGCTGCCATGATCGAAATCGAAGGTGTCTCACAGGTGTTCCAGACCTCGACCCGTCAGGACCACGTTGCGCTATCGGATATTTCGCTTTCCGTCGCTGACCGAGCATTCGTTTCCATCCTTGGTCCTTCCGGCTGCGGAAAATCGACGTTGCTCTATATCGTCGGCGGCTTTGTGCGCCCGACCCGCGGCGTTGCGAAGATGAAGGGCAAGGCGATCACGGGGCCCGGGCCCGACCGCGGCCCCGTGTTCCAGGAGTTCGCACTGTTTCCCTGGAAGAGCGTGCTCGGTAACGTCATGTATGGTCCGCGCCAGCAGGGTGTGAAGTCGGCGGACGCCGAGGCGCAGGCGCGCGCCTTGCTCGAGATGGTCGGACTGAAGGGTTTTGAGAATTTCTATCCCAAGGAACTGTCCGGAGGCATGAAGCAGCGCGTCGCGTTGGCACGCACGCTCGCCTACCATCCCGAAGTGCTCTTGATGGACGAGCCGTTCGGGGCGCTCGACGCACACACCCGCACACGGCTCCAGAACGATCTGCTCAACATCTGGGAGCGCGATCGCAAGACCGTGCTGTTCGTCACGCATTCGGTCGAGGAAGCCGTGTTTCTTTCGGACAAGGTCGTGATGATGACGCGCTCGCCGGGCCGAATCCGGCAGATCATCGATGTCGACCTGCCGCGGCCGCGCCGTCGCACGGAGCTGCTGCTCGACCCGCGCTATCAGAAATATGTCGTCGAGATCGAACGTATGTTTGACGATGGCGACGAGCTGAAGCCATGATCTCGTCGGACGCCGTCATCAAACGCGTCGCACCCATACTCGCTTGCATTGGACTGCTCGCTGTCTGGCAAGTCGCCTCCCTGGCTTTGCACAATGACAGCTTCCCGACCGCGATCGAGGCGCTCCGTGCCATCCCGTCGATCCTCAGCGACAAGGACGCGCTCGTTAATTTCGGCGCGTCGCTACGCCGGATGGCGATCGGGTTCGGCGTTGCGGTGGCGATTTCGATTCCCCTCGGGCTTTTCATGGGACGCAGCCGCGCCGTGGCGTCGTTCTTTAATCCACTATTGATGGTGATCTATCCCGTGCCGAAGGCGGCGCTGATGCCGATCATCATGCTCTGGCTCGGCGTCGGCGATATCGCGAAGACGCTGGTGATCTTCCTCGGCGTCAGCCTGCCGGTGATCTACCACAGCTTCGAAGGCGCCAAGGCGGTCGAAGAAAAGATGCTATGGTCGGGCGCGGCGATGGGGCTTTCGGCTGTCCAGCGCATGATCCGGATCGTGTTGCCGGCGGCACTGCCGGAAATCCTCACGGGTTGCCGGACGGGACTGGTGCTGGCGCTGATCACCATGATCACCAGCGAGATGATCGCTCGCCAATCCGGCGCCGGCAATATTCTGTTCAATGCGCTCGACATGGGACAGTACGATACGGTGTTTGCGATGATCATCATCGTCGGCGCAATGGGTATTTGCCTCGATGCCCTGTTTGAGCGAATTCGCGCCCGACTGGTGCGTTGGTCCGAACCGCAATTCGATATTCCCCTGAGCTTCTCATGAACGCGCGCGCCGTCACATCCGATTTGATCCTGGGCGTGATCCCGATCGCGTTGGTGATCGCCGTTTGGCAGGTGCTGGTGTCGTTCGATTATGCGCCGGTGACGCTGTTGCCGCCGCCCGGCCAGGTGTTTACGCGCCTGGTCCAGCAGCTTTTGACCGAGACTTTCAGGCAGGAGATCGCTGCGACATTGTTCCGGCTGTTTACCGGATTTACGATTGCGGTGATCCTGGGCGTCGGCATCGGCCTTGCAGCGGCGGTCAATCCCGCCTTTAACGCTGTCGTGCGTCCGATCGTACGCGTGCTGGCGCCGCTGCCGAAGGTCGCACTCTACCCGGCGCTGCTGCTGCTGGTCGGCTTCGGTCATGAATCGAAGATTGCGCTGGTGGCGGCCGATGCGCTGTTCCCGATCCTGCTCTCGACCTATTACGGCGCTTCGACCGTCGAGCAGAAGCTGATCTGGTCAGCAATGGCGGCGGGAACGCCGCGCCGCGAAATCCTGTTCAAGGTGGTTTTGCCGGCCGCCGCGCCGTCGATCCTCACGGGCTGCCGCATCGGTCTGGTCATTTCCTGCATCGTCGTGTTTCTCGCCGAAATGATCACCTCGACCGATGGCCTCGGCCATGTGCTGGTGACGGCGGCGCGCACCTTCCAGACGGTTGATATGTTCGTGCCGCTCATCACGATCTCGCTGCTGGGGTTGATTCTCAACGGCTTGCTGGAGGCGGCGCGGTCGTATTTATTGCGCGGGTTTCCTGAAGGCTAGGAGAAGAGCATGCTGGCAGATCGCATCGAAGCAAAATGGATCGACGCGTTCTGCGAGGTTTTCGAGCGTTGCGCGGTCAAATCCGGCGATACCGCGGCGATCTTGTCGGAGACGCAGTCGCGCGCACTCAATGTGCACTTGGCCGAGCTTGCGCTCTTGCGCATGGGTGCACGACCGTTCCACGTGGTCGTGCCGACGCCCCGCAACAGGCAAATTGTCCCGATCCGCTCGACCGGCGCGAGCGAAGCGATCCAGCGGCTGGGGCCGGTCGTGACGGCGCTTCAGCAGGCAGGCTTCGTGGTCGATTGCACCATCGAAGGCCTGATGCACGCGCCGGAGACGCCCGACATCCTCAAAGCCGGCGCGCGCATCCTGGTGATTTCCAACGAGCACCCGGAGGCACTCGAACGGATGGTGCCGGACATCGCATTGGAAAAGCGTGTGCGCGCGGCCGCAAAGATGCTGCGCGGAACCAAGCGTATGCTCGTGACATCGAAAGCCGGCACTGCGCTCGATGTCGACATGGTCGGCGCCTCGACAGTGGGGGTCTGGGGTTGGACTGACCGGCCGGGCACGCTGGCGCATTGGCCGGGCGGAATTGTTGTGAGCTTTCCCAAGAGCGGCACCGTCAACGGCATACTGGTGATGGCCCCCGGCGACATCAATCTCACCTTCAAGCGCTATCTGACATCGCCGGTGAAGATGACGCTGAAGGACGACTACGTCACCGATCTGGAAGGCGAGGGTGCGGATGCCGCGATGATGCGGGCCTATCTCGCGGCGTGGGGCGACCGTGAGGCCTATGCGGTGTCCCATGTCGGCTTCGGCATGAATCCCGGCGCGCGCTACGAATCGCTATCGATGTACGATCAGCGCGACACCAACGGCACGGAACTTCGGGCGGTCTCCGGCAATTTCCTGTTTTCGACCGGCGCCAACGAATTCGCCGGCCGTTACACCGCGGGTCATTTTGACCTGCCGATGATGGGCACGACGATCGAACTCGACGGCGTCGCCGTGGTGCGCGAAGGCGTGCTGCAGGACGTATTCGGTTAAATCACAGGCGGCCGCGCCAGGCCGAAATGCCTGAGCATGTTGACGAGATCCGCGAGGCGCTTCTCGCGATAAGCGTCCACATCCATGCCTGAATAATCGAGAAATCCGGCGCCGGTGCGCAAACCGATGCGGCCGTCGCGCATGTTGTCTTCGATCACGCGAGGCGCGCGGTAGCGGTCGCTGCCAAGCGCGCCTTCGAGATAGCGGCTCGCATAGTAGAGAATGTCGCCTCCGCCCATGTCGATGAACTCCAATAGCCCCAGCACCGCGTAGCGGAAACCGAAACCGTAGCGGATCGCCTTGTCGATCTCTTCGGCGCTGGCGACGCCTTCTTCCACCATGCGCGCAGCCTCATTCATCGCGAGGGTCTGGATGCGTGGCACGATGAAGCCGGGCGTAGCCGCGCACACCACCGGCACCTTGCCGATACCTTCCAGCAGCGCCTTGACACGCGCAACGATGTCGGGGTTCGTGGCCTTGCCCGGCGAAATCTCGACCAGCGGGATCAGATAGGCCGGATTGAGCCAGTGAACGTTGAGGAAACGCTCGGGGTGGTCGATCGCGCCCGAGAGATCGTCGACCAGGATCGTCGACGTCGTCGATGCGATGATGACATCAGGTCCGACAGATTTCGATGCTGTGCCCAGCACATCGCGCTTCAATTCGACCACCTCAGGCACGCCCTCGAACACCATACCGGCCTTGCCAAGCACGGCAGCACTGGCGCCCGCGGGGACGACGCGAACGCGGCCGATGATGGTGTCGGTGTCTCCGTCTTTCAACAGCCCGAATCGCCCGAGGCTGGCCAGCGTCTTCCTGATCTCGCCGAGCGCATCCGTTTCGAGTCGGGCGAACTGCTCTGCCGAACGGCCTGCTTTCACGTCGATCATCGTGACCGCGTGACCGGCATAGGCAAAGGCAATCGCGATGCCGCGGCCCATGCGGCCGGCGCCGAGACAGGCGATGGCAGGCCGGACTGCGGTCATGCACCAAAACCTTCGCGTAACAGCGTCTGCAACTCCGCACGATGCAGGCCGCCAAGACCGAGGTTTCCGAGCGTGCGGCCGGTTGCAGCAAAATCCTCGCCGCAGATCGTTCCGCCAATTGCAAGGAACGATCTGGCGAGCGGCGTGTCGACGCCAGCGAGCTCGGCCACCGAAATCAGGAACGATAATCCCAGCCGCAAATCCTCGCGCATATAGCGGTGCTCGGTCAAAACCAGTTGCTCGCGCCAGTCGCCGGAATCCGTCAGGCGATCATGCGACCCGCGGCCGTACATCCAGATCTCGCCTTCCTTGGCGTAGTGATGCGCCAATGGGAAATGTGGTGCGCCGTAACCGAGGGCTTCGCGCACTTTGATCCGTTCGGCGTCGAGCGCGTCGGTGACCCGACGGATGGCCGACTGCGTACCTTCCTTGTGAATGTCCCAGCGCTCGAAATGCTCGATCGGCCCGGCATTCATCACGATCAGCGGCGGATGGATGATTGGTCCGGCGTTCATCAGCGCGCCCGACAGCGCGTCACCGCAAGATTCGATCGCGCCGGGAAACGCCCGCGAGATCACTGCGAGCGCCGGCTCGGCGTTGCGCAACGGAAATACCCCGACGGGAAGCCGCTTGGCGCGCATGGTGATTGCGACTTCGAACGGGCCGTGCTTTCGCGTCAGCCAGGGCAGGGTGCCGGTTTCGGCAAAGCTCGCGTCGGCGCGGTTCCCGGCGTCGTGCGCGGCGCTGGCAAAGACGATCGAACCGAAAGTCGCGGGCGGCAGGAACACGACCTGACCATCGCGCCAATGTGGCGCAAGCAGTTTTGCAATATCGCTTTGGGCAAAAGCCGGAGCAGGGCACAAGATCAACTCGGCGCCCGCGACAGCCTCGGCGATATCGGTCGTTACCAGAGCGAGCCTCACGTCGTGCCGGCCATTGACGTCCTTGACCAGGATGCGCGAGCCGCCCGCCCGGTGTGCCGCGACCTGGTCCGCGTCGCGCCGCCACAAGCGCACCTCGTGCTTTTGAAGCGCAAAGTCCCCCGCGGCCGCAAACGAGCCGTTCCCCCCGCCCAGCACCGCGATCTTCACGAGACGCCCCCCCGCACTGGCGATTTCGCGTCGATCTGCTTCAGCATGAAATGCTGAACCTTCCCCAACGCGGTGCGCGGCAAATCCTCCACAAATACGAACTCGCGCGGCACCTTGAAGCGCGCCAGTTGCGACTGGACGTGCGCTTTCAGGCCGTCGGCGTCGACTGAGCAACCTTGTCGCCGAATGACATAGGCGACTGGGATCTCGTCCCAGCGCGTATCGGGCCGGCCGATCACGCCGCACTCGGCGACATCGGGATGATCCAGCAAAACGCGCTCAACCTCAGCCGGATAAATGTTTTCCCCGCCCGATATGATCAGGTTCTTCTTGCGGTCGTGGACCCAGAAGTAGCCGTCGGCATCGCGACGGCCGATGTCGCCAGAGCGATACCAGCCATTTTGCAGCGCTTCGCGGGTCGCGGCTCCATTTCCCCAATATTCGAAGAAGACGTTGGGACCACGTACCGCGATCTCGCCCGTCACGTCCGGAGGCAACTCGTTGCCGTCGTCATCGATGATAACAGCTTCGCAGCACAGGCCGGGCAGGCCGGTCGAGCCCTCGCGGGAGAGGTCGCCGCCAAGCCGCGTGTAGACAGCAATCGGACAGGTTTCGGTGGAGCCATAAACCTGCAGTACCGGCACGCCGCGCGCAACGAAGCGGTCGATCAGCGGCTGCGGTACAATGGTCGATCCCGTCGAGACGGCCTTCAGAGACGACAAATCGGTGGTCAGCCATGCAGGGTGTTCGGTTACGGCCTGGATGATCGCGGGCACCAGGACAGTCAACGTCGGCCGATCGCGCTCGAAGCTGGCGAGCGCGGTGTCCGGTGTAAAGCGCGAATGAATGGTGACGGTCGCGCCGTGATGCAGCGCGGGCGTTGTTTGGATATTGAGTCCCCCGACATGGAAGAAGGGCAGGACCGTCAGCACATGATCGTCCGAGGTGAGGCCGTGCATGTGCTGGCTCATCGCGCCGTTCCAGAATAGGGCCTCCTGCCGCAGCACCGCGCCTTTCGGCCGTCCGGTGGTACCCGAGGTGTAGACGATCAGCAGTGGACTGGAGAAGTCGATGTGCGGGTTGCGACTCTCGCCGCGGCCTTGCGCGAGCAAAGCATCGAAAGCGATTCCCCGTGGCGGAGCGAAGTCGAAACCGACAACGCTTGTTTCCGGTTGCCGTTTCTCCAGCTCAGGCAGTACCGCGGCAAAAGCCTGTTCCAGCACCAGCATCTTGGCGCCTGCATCGGCCAGGATGAACAGCTGTTCGGCGATCGCCAACCGCCAGTTCAGCGGCACCAGCATCGCGCCCAGCCGCGCACAAGCGTAGAGCAGCACGAGATAGTCCGGCCGGTTCAGACTCAATATCGCGATTCGATCGCCGCGGCCGACACCGAACTTCGATTTCAACGCCCGCGCGGTCTGCGCGATGCGCTCCACAAGCGCCGCATAGCTCAGCGTCTTGCCTTCGAAATGCAGCGCCGGCTTGTTCGGAGCAAAGGCAGCGTTGCGCTCGATCAGACCTGAGAGATCCACCGTCAGTCATCCGTCTCGCCGGGCTCGTACAGCGCTTCGCGGCCGATGCGGTCGAGGCAAAGCTCGGCGGTCCAGGGCAGCATCAGCGAGCCGCAGCGGCTGTCGCGATAGATGCGCTCGAGCGGCAGCGATTTCAGCATCGCCTGACCGCCGCAAGTGCGGATTGCGAGGGTTGCCAACTCGTTGGCGCCTTCCATGACCGAATATTGTGCAGCGTAGGCGCGCAGCACCTGCTCTTTGCTCGGGTTGGCGCGCGCTTCGCTGACGGCCTGGAACCAGATCGCCTTGATCTGCTCCAGCTTGATCTGCATCTGCGCCACCGCGATCTGTTTGGTCGGGTACATCCGACGCTTCACCGGTGGCGTACCCGGCACTTCGCCGCGCAGATAGCGGATGGTGAAATCGTAAGCCGCCTGCGCCAGGCCCATATAGGTTGGCGACAACGTCAGAAACATGTGCGGCCAGCGCTGCGCCGCCTGGAAATAGACGCCGCGCGGCATCAGCGCGGCATCTTCCTCAACGAAGACATCCTTGAACAGCAGCGTACGCGACACCGTGCCACGCATGCCCAGGGGATCCCAATCGCCGACCACGGAGATGCCATCGGCCTTGGCGGGCACGGCGAGATAGAGCGTGTTGCGGCGTGAGGCCTTTTCGCCTTCGGCAATCTCGGTGCAGAGCACGCCGTAGTAATCCGCATGGCCGGAGAGCGAGGCGAAGATCTTCTTGCCGTTGACGAGCCAGCCGCCCTTGACCGGTTTGGCTTCGGTGCCGAAGGCCACGCCACCCGCCGCGGCCGCGCCGCCTTCGGAGAAAGGCTGCGAATAGATCGCGCCATCATCAACGATGCGCCTGTAGTGGATCGCGCGCCGTCGCTCATGCTCGGCGCGGATTTCAGCATCCATGTCGAGATCGTCGGCAAGCGGGCCGGACCACAGCGTCGAGCAGACATGCATGTTCCAGGTCAGTGCGGTGGCGCCGCAATAGCGGCCGATCTCGGCGGCCGCAAGCGCGTAGGTCTGGTAGCCGGCGCCAAGTCCGCCGTTCTTCTTCGGGATCGAAATTCCAAGCAGACCCGTACGGTGCAAATCCCCGTAGTTTTCGGTCGGAAATTTGGCCTCGCGGTCATAGGCCGCGGCGCGGTCCGCGAACACGGTCTGGCCCAGTTCGCGCGCCCGCGCGATGATTGCGGCCTGCTCGTCGCTCAGCCGGAACGCGGCGGGATCGAAGATCGGAGCGTCGAGTGCGACCTTGCCGAGCGTGGCTGCGTTCTTGCCGACTGGTGCGGTCATCTAGGCCGTCACCTCGATTGTCTTGAGGAATTGATCGAGCGCCGCGTTGAAAGCGCCGGGACGCTCGAGATTGACCAGGTGACCAGCGCCTTCCAATTCGACATAGGCCGCCTGCGGGATATAAGTCGCCATCTTTGCCATCATCGGTGCGGGTGCATTCTTGTCCTTCGAGCCTGATAGCACCAGCGTCGGCACCATGATATCCGCGAGCGCCTTGCGCTGATCGAAACCGAGCAACGCCAGCATCATGGCGCGATAGCTGGTTTCCGGCACACTTCCCATGCAATCCCGGGCAATGTCCATGCCGCTTGCATCGGGGTTGTCGCCGACCAATTCCTTGACCAGCACAGGCGCGAGCGACTTCATCGTTTCGCCGCGATCCAGCGGACCAAGCCGCGCCTCGATGAACTGCTTCTGCCAGTCTCCCTCCGCCTTGCCGAAGGCTGGGCTGGTTTGCGCAAGCACCACGGCCGCGGCATCGCGCGGATACTGGGTCAGCCATTGTTGCACGATCATGCCGCCGATGGAGTGACCGACCAGTATGGGGCGCGGCCCGCCGATCGCCTGCAGGAAGTCCTGCAAGGCATCCGCGAGCGTTGCAATGCCAGGGCTCGGCAGCGGCGCCGAACCGCCATAGCCCGGCATATCCCAGGCGAGCGCGCGATAGCGATCTCCGAACGTCGCGATTTGCCCGCGCCAGGCGCGCGCGGCGCCCCCGATCCCATGCAGGAAGACCAGCGGCGTCTTGTTGGGATCGCCGGCTGCTTCATAGGCGAAACGGCTATCTTTTGTTTTCAGGGACGTCATCATGGCCGCGATGCTAACAGGCTCGCCGCTTTCTTGCAAAAGCTTGAAGTATAAAATATACGCGGAAACCTCTGTTTGATTGATGGGAGTCGGCGCATGTCCGGACTGTCGCGTTCTGCGCATGCGCTGGTGACCGGCGGCGGCCGAGGTATCGGCCGGGCCATCGCGTCGCAATTGGCCAGTGCAGGTGTGACCGTCACCGTGATTGGTCGTAACCGGTCGACGTTGGACGATGCCCTCGCGGCAGGTGATGCGCATTTTTCCGATGTCGCCGATGTGGCGGATCAAGCAGCGATCGGTGCGGCGATTTCGAAGGCCGCTGCGCGCCAGCCGATCGACATCCTGATCGCTAACGCCGGAATTGCGGAATCCGCGCCGTTTGCGAAATCCGACGCGGTACTGTTCAGGCGCATGATCGACGTCAATCTCATGGGCGTGGTGTATGCGGTCCAGGCGGCACTGCCGTCGATGCGGACACAACCGCATGGCCGCATCGTTGCTGTCGCATCGACGGCCGGTCTGAAAGGCTACGCCTATGTCAGCGCCTACAGTGCCGCAAAACATGCGGTCGTCGGCCTTGTGCGTTCGCTCGCGCTGGAGCTTGCGAACACGGGCATCACCGTCAACGCCGTGTGCCCCGGCTTTACCGACACCGATCTGGTGGCCGGCAGCGTCGAGAACATCATGAGCAAGACCGGCCGCAACCGCGAACAGGCGGCCGCGGAGTTGGCCAAGCACAACCCGCAGGGTCGCTTGGTGACGCCGAAGGAAGTTGCCGACACCGTGTTGTGGCTGTGCGGCGAGGGTGCGAGCGCCGTTACAGGCCAGGCGATCGCCGTCGCCGGCGGCGAGATTTGACCAGGGAGTTTCCATGTCCAGACCAGCCAATCCCGTCACCCTGCCGCTTGCCGACTATTCGCCGAAGCATTTCCTGCTCGCGATAGTGGACGGCGTGGCGACGCTGACGCTCAATCGTCCCGAGCGGAAGAATCCGCTGACATTCGACAGCTATCGCGAGCTCACGGATTTCTTCCGTGCCTGTGCCTTCGACGACGAGGTCAAGGTCGTGGTCGTCACCGGCGCTGGTGGGAATTTCTCGTCCGGCGGCGACGTGTTCGAGATCATCGGCCCGCTGGTGAAAATGGATACCAAGGGGCTGACCGCCTTCACCCGCATGACCGGCGACCTCGTCAAGGCGATGCGAGCCTGCCCGCAGCCGATCGTCGCCGCGGTTGAAGGCATCTGCGCGGGGGCGGGCGCGATCGTCGCCATGGCCTCCGACATGCGGTTGGCCGCCACCGGTGCCAAGGTCGCATTCCTTTTCAACAAGGTCGGTCTGGCCGGCTGCGATATGGGCGCTTGCGCGATCCTGCCGCGCATCATCGGCCAGTCTCGTGCGTCCGAGTTGCTTTATACGGGCCGCTTCATGACGGCGGATGAGGGTGAGCGCTGGGGCTTTTTCAGCCGCATCGTCACGCCGGAGCGGGTGCTCCCCGAGGCGCAACTGTTGGCCGGGCAGGTCGCGGAAGGGCCGAACTTCGCCAACACCATGACCAAGCGCATGCTGGCGATGGAATGGGCGATGTCGGTCGAGGAAGCGATCGAGGCCGAGGCGGTAGCACAGGCGCTTTGCATGACCACGGCCGATTTCGAGCGCGCGTTTGTCGCCTTCTCCAACAAGGTGAAGCCGGCCTTCCAGGGGAATTAAGCGCAAAGGTCAAAAAACGGGGGGCTTGTCACCAGATATTTTAAGTTTAAAATATCTGGATCCGATAACCCGGAGGGCGCGCATGAAGGTCGCGATCATCGGCGGCGGCCCGGCCGGCCTTTACGCCGCGATCCTGTTGAAAAAGCAGCGGCCGGAGGCCGAGATCACCGTCTATGAGCGCAACCGCGCCGACGACACCTTTGGTTTTGGCGTGGTGTTCTCCGACGCCACCCTTGACAATTTCGAGAAGTACGATCCGCCGAGCTATCGCCGCATTACCCAGGAGTTCGCCTATTGGGATGACATCGCCGTGCACTTCCGCGGCACGGTGCATCGTGTCGGCGGCAACGGTTTTTGCGGCTGCTCGCGGCGCAAGTTGCTCCTGATCCTGCAGGAGCGCGCCCGCGAGCTTGGCGTCATCCTTCGCTTCGAGATCGAGATCGACGACGAGGTGCGCTTTGCCGATGCCGACCTCATTATTCTCGCCGACGGCATCAACAGCCGGTTCCGCGAGCAACACATCGATCACTTTGAGCCCGAGGTCGACGTCCGCTCCAACCTCTTTGCCTGGATGGGATCGACGAGGCCACTCGATGCCTTCACCTTCATCTTTCAGGAGACGGAGTGGGGCCCCTTCATCGCGCATGCCTATCAATATGAAGCGGGACGGTCGACCTGGATCTTCGAGACCGACCCGGCGACGTTCGAGCGCGCCGGGCTGAAAGGACTCGACGAGAGACAGTCCGCCGACCGCATGGCGCAGATCTTCGGCTGGTTCCTCGGCGGGCACCCGCTTCTCACCAATCGCTCGATGTGGCGCAATTTTCCGATGATCCGCAGCAAGCGCTGGGTCAAGGGCAACATGGTGCTGATCGGCGATGCCAAGGCGACCGCGCATTTCTCGATCGGTTCCGGCACCAAGCTCGCGATGGAAGATGCGATCGCGCTGGCGGAAGCCATGGAGCGGACGCCGACGGTCGCGGCGGCGCTGGCGCAATACGAGCAGGGGCGGCGCGAGGAGGTCGAGAAGACCCAGCACGCGGCAGATGTGTCGCTGGTCTGGTTCGAGCATGTCGATCGCTTCTGGGAATTCGATCCGGTCCAGTTTGCCTTCGGCGTGATGACGCGCTCCAAGGCGATCACCTACGACAATCTTAATCTGCGCGCGCCCGACTTCGTTGCCGAAGTCGACAAGGCCTTCGCCAGACAAGTCCGTAGCAAGGGCTTCGACGTTGAAGTTAACAAGCCACGCGCACCCATGTTCCAGCCGATGCGGCTACGCGAGATGGAAATCGCCAACCGCGCGGTGGTGTCGCCGATGTGCATGTATTCGGCTGACGAAGGTATGCCGACGGATTTCCATCTGGTGCATTACGGCTCGCGCGCGATCGGCGGCGCGGGACTGATCTTCACCGAGATGACCTGCGTCAGCCGCGACGCGCGGATCACACCCGGTTGCGCCGGCCTCTGGACCGACGAACAAGAAGCCGCCTGGAAGCGTATCGTCGATTTCGTCCATGCCAATTCGGCTGCGAAGTTCGCGCTTCAGCTCGGCCATGCCGGCCGTAAGGGCGCGACCAAGCTGATGTGGGACGGCATCGATCGGCCGCTGGAAGACGGCGGCTGGGACGTGATCTCGGCCTCGCCGATTCCCTACTTCCCCGATAGCCAGGTGCCGCGCGAGATGGATCGCACCGCGATGGACGCCGTCAAGAAGTCCTTCGTCACTGCGGCCGAGCGCGGCGAACGCTGCGGCTTCGACATGCTGGAGCTGCATTGCGCTCACGGCTATCTGCTCGCAAGCTTCATCTCGCCGCTGACCAACACGCGGACCGACGATTACGGCGGCTTACTCGCAAACCGCCTGCGCTTTCCCCTCGAAGTGTTCGAAGCCATGCGCGCGGCCTGGCCCGCGCACAAGCCGATGTCGGTGCGCATTTCTGCGACCGACTGGGCCGAGGGCGGCATCACCGGCGACGATGCGGTTGCGATTGCACGCGCTTTTGCCGAGGCTGGCGTCGATCTGGTCGATGTCTCGACCGGCCAGACCGTGCGCGACGCGCAACCGATCTACGGCCGCATGTTCCAGACGCCGTTTTCCGACCAGGTGCGCAACGAGGCCCGTGTCGCCACCATGTGTGTCGGCAACATCACCACGGCCGACCAGGTCAATACCATCCTCGCCGCCGGCCGCGCCGACCTGGTGGCGCTCGGCCGTCCGCATCTGGTCGATCCGGCGTTCACCATGAAGGCGGCGGCATGGTATGGCGCGGACGTGTTCTGTCCGCCGCAATATCTGCCCGGCAAGGAGCAGATTTTCCGCAACAGCGTCCGCGACCGGCAGGATTTCGAGGACCTTAAAATTAAGGCTAAGCCGAAAACCCGCGCCGAGCTCAAGGCCGAGGCCACAAAGCCGCTTGCGGCCGAATAACGGGCTATGCGACTTTAACCCTAGTGTGGCGGTTCAGAAGTCCGCATCATCCCCGCCGCGAGTCCTTCATGCGGACTTCTGAACCAAAGCCACACTAGATCAATAGTTTGCTAGTGTCCTTCGATTCCGAAGTTCGCAGATGAAGGTGCCGGGAATGATGCGAACTTCGGAATCGGGACACTAGTCTGGTTGCGTCCGGGTTGGAGTTTACGCCATGAAGGCGATCATCGTCGGCGGCGGTATCGGTGGCCTTACTACCGCGCTCATGCTACGCGCTCGCGGCATCGATTGCGAAATTTACGAACAATCGGATTCCATCCGCGAGCTCGGCGTCGGCATCAATACGCTGCCGCATGCGATCCGCGAGCTGGCTGGCATCGGTTTGCTCGATCAGCTCGACGATGCCGCGATCCGCACCTCGGAGCTGTTTTATCTGACCCGTCACGGTCAACAGGTCTGGCACGAGAAACGTGGCCTTGATGCTGGTCATGAAGTGCCGCAATTCTCGATTCATCGCGGCCGCCTGCAGGGCGTGATCCAGCAAGCGGTGATCGAACGTCTTGGCGGTGACGCGATCCACACCGGCTGCCGGCTCGGCTCGTTCACGCAGGACGAGGGTGGCGTGACCGCCTATTTCTTCGATCGCACCGGAGGCCATTCGCTGACTGCGCGCGGCGACATCCTGATTGGCGCCGATGGTATCCATTCCAGGGTGCGGCAGACGCTGTTTCCGGAGGAGGGGCCGCCGTGCTGGAACGGCCTGATGCTGTGGCGCGGCGCCACGGACTGGCCGGTGTTCCTGACCGGACGCTCCATGATTATCGCCGGCGGTTTGAACGCCAAGGCGGTGGTCTATCCGATCGCGGAAGGCTCGAGCCCGGCAAGCCGCCTGACCAACTGGGCGGTGCTGGTGAAGGTCGACGACGGCAGCGCGCCGCCGGCGCGGCGCGAGGACTGGTCGCGGCTCGGCCGTCCCGAAGAATTGATGCCTCATGTTGCGGGTTTTTCGATCCCGCAGGTCGACTTCGCGAGCCTGGTGCGGGCGACGCCCGAGTTCTGGGAATATCCGTGTTGTGATCGCGATCCGTTGCCGCACTGGTCGAGTGGTCGCGTCACGCTGCTCGGCGATGCCGCGCATCCCATGTACCCGGTGGGCTCCAACGGCGCGTCGCAGGCGATCCTCGACGCGCGCTGCCTGGCTGACGCGCTGGCGCGCTCCGAGCATCCGCGTCAGGCCTTGGCGGCTTACGAGAAGCAGCGTTTGCCGATGACTGCCGATGTCGTCGCCTCCAACCGTCGCGGCGGCCCGGAGGGCGTGATCGACGCGGTCGAGCAGCTTGCGCCGCAGGGCTTCACTGACATCGACAGCGTCCTGAACTACGAATTGCGGGAGGCGATCGTGCGCGGCTATGCGGCCAAGGCCGGCTTTGCCGCGCGTGTGGTGTCGCGATAGTCCGGACCAATCAGCCGGGAGGCGGCGGCAGGAAGTGAATGTTGTGCTCGGCCGCGAGCTTCACGACATCGTCCGGGTTCTGCTGCTTCATGTTGTGGATGGCCCAGAACAGGTCGTAGAGCCTGCGGGTCGGCGACACCCAGAACAACGTCTTCGCGTTCTGTTGTGACTTGTTGAAGATGCCGTGTGGTTTGCCCATCGGCAGGCGCACGGTGTCCCCGGCGGTCGCAAACTCCTCAGCGCCATCGAGGAAGAAGTCGAGCCGGCCTTCGAGGATGTAGAGGTATTCGTCCTGGTCGGGATGGATATGCGGCGGCACGAAGGTGCCCGGCGGAAACGTCGCGTGCCAGGAGAAGCTGTGCTCGGTGCGGCTCTTCGGCACATAGGTCTGGCCAAGGATATTCCAGCTGATGCCCTGGATGCCGTCATTGGCCCGCGTGATGCCGGCGACTTCGGTTTTCATGTCTGCACTCCCTATTCTGGTCTTACTTGCCCGCCATGCAATCCTTGGCGTATCCGTCGCCGTATTTCTCAAAGACCTTCTGCACGATCTCGGTCTGGAATTTGCCGTCAGGACGCTTCGCGACCTTGGTCAGGTAAAAGTCCTGGATTGGATAGCCATTGGTGTTGAACTTGAAACCACCGCGCAGCGAGGTGAAGTCGGCCTTCTTCAGCGCAGCCGCAACCGCCTCCTTGTTGGAGAGGTCGCCCTTCACAGCCTTCACGGCGCTGTCGATCAGCAATGCTGCATCGTAAGCCTGCATGGCGTAGGTGCCAGGCACGGCGTTGTAGGCGGCCTCATAACCCGCGACGAATTTCTTGCTCTGCGGATTATCCAGATTGGGCGCCCAGTCGGCGCCGCCGAACATACCGACCGCGGCGTCCTGCTGCGCCGGTAATGTCGATTCATCGACAGTGAAGGCGGACAGCACGGGAATGCTGTCGGCGAGCCCGGCCTGCCGGTATTGCTTGACGAGGTTCACGCCCATGCCGCCCGGCATGAAGGTGAAAACGGCATCCGGCTTCTGCGACGAAATCTTGGTCAGTTCGGGCTGGAAGTCGAGTGTGCCCAGCGGTACGTAGGATTCCTCGACGATCTCGCCCTTGTAGTCGAGCTTGAAGCCGGCCGCGGAATCGCGCCCCGCCTGATAGTTCGGCACCAGCAGGTAGACGCGCTTGTAGCCGCGGTCCTGCGCGACCTTGCCCAGGATCTCATGCACTTGATCGTTCTGGTACGAGGTCACGTAGAAGAACGGATTGCATTCCTTGCCGGCGTAGCTCGATGGTCCGGCGTTCGGGCTGATCAGGAACGTCTTTGTATCGATAACCGGTTTGTGGATCGCCAGCAGGATGTTGGAGAAGATCGGGCCGACGACGAAATCGACCTTGTCGCGCTCGAGCAGGCCCTTGACTTTGGTAACGGCGGCATCCGGCTTCAGCTCGTCGTCGGCGACCACGACCTCGACATCCTTGCCGCCCATCTTGCCGCCGAGGTCCTTGACCGCGAGCGCAAAGCCGTCGCGCACCTGTCCGCCGAGCGCCGCGGCCGGTCCCGACAGAGTGACGATCACCCCGATCTTGATCTTGTCCTGCGCGGCCGCCGGGCCGATCGCGAGCAACGCTACAAGTCCAGCCAACCCCAAACGCTGCTGCATCGCTCCCTCCTCGCGGCTCTTGCGCGGCCACAGTGAACATTAACCCCGTGCGCGCAAGCTTATTCTGATGACGGTCGCCGCCGCAAGCGATGCGACGCCGACATGGACAGTCCATGCAAGCGGCGCGCCAATTGCTTGAAGCCTAAAGAAATGACCAGAGAGTGGGCTTGCGTAAATCCGCGAATTATTTGAAGGTCAAAACGATCGATTGAAGGGCCGCGCGACCGGTGTTTCGTCGATGGCAAGCCCTGTATGATCGTAGCACCATGCTTGATTCCGAGACCAAGGCCGTCGAACACGATCACGCCGACGAGCTTCGGCTGTGGCTGCGGCTGTTGACCTGCACCACGCTGATCGAGGGCGCGGTGCGCGGTCGCTTGCGCGAGCGGTTCGACGTCACACTGCCGCGCTTCGACCTGATGGCGCAGCTCGACCGCGCGCCCGACGGCATGACGCTTTCGGACGTTTCCAAACGCATGATGGTGTCGAACGGCAACGTCACCGGGCTGGTCGAGCGCCTGGTGATATCAGGCCATCTCGACCGGCGCACGTCGGATTCCGATCGCCGCGTGCAGGTGATCCGTCTGACCAGGCTCGGCCGGGCCGAGTTTCGCCGGATGGCCGCCGAGCACGAGACCTGGATTGCCGATATCTTTTCCGAGCTGACGCCGAAGGATGTCCGCGAATTGATGCGGCTGCTCGCCAAGGCCAAGGGCTCGGCGCAGAAATCCGCCGGCCGCCGCGCGCCGTAATCGCGTGACCGGTATCGACTACGAGGTCGAATACAATAACCGGGCGCGGGTTCCCGAGAACCCTTCATTGATGGCCGGATGGGCAAGGGACGCAGCGGCCTTTCGTGCCGAGCATGCGCCGCGGCAGATTGCTTACGGAGCGGGTCCGCGCAACACGATCGATCTGTTTTCCGGTGACGGACAGGGGCCGATCGTGGTTTTCATCCATGGCGGTTACTGGCAGGCGCTGGATGGTTCATCCTTCAGCCACTGTGCGCGGGGACTGAACGCGCATGGCATCGATGTCGCGGTTCCCAGCTACGATCTCTGTCCGCAGGTGACGGTCGACGCGATTGTCGCCGAGATGCGCGCGGCGGCGCGCACGCTCGCCAGGTTCGGCCGACCGCTTGTCATCAGCGGCCATTCCGCGGGCGGGCACCTCGCGGCCTGTCTGTTGGCGACCGACTGGGCCGGGCAAGATGCCTCCCTGCCAAAAGACCTGGTGATCGCGGCCTATGCCATCTCTGGCCTGTTCGATCTCGTGCCGCTGGTCGGGACTTCCATCAACAAGGCGCTCGGGCTCGATGAGACCGCTGCCAGGGCCGCCAGCCCGTTGTTCTGGCAGGCGCCGGCTCATGGCAGTCTCGATGCCGTGGTCGGTGAGACGGAAAGCGCGGAATATCACCGCCAGAGCCGAACCATGACCGAGGCCTGGGCGAGGAGCGGACTTCCGACCCGATATGGCGTTGTCGCGGGCGCCAATCATTTCACCGCCATCGCGCCGCTCGCCGGTCCTGCCTCTGAGATGGTGATGCGGTTGAAACAACTGGCGCGGCGCTAGGCCCGATCACGGCGTGGGATGGCCCGGATTCCGCCCTTGCGTCCAATTATTTTAAGTTTAAAATGTTTAAGGCTAAAGCGCTGCCGGGCGCCTTTCATCCCCGAGAGGAGGCGATGAAAATGTCGGGAAATCCAACCCTTGGCCCCTCCGGGCATGTCGACGATTTCGCGCGGCGCAATCTGCCGGCTGCGGATCAATGGCCGGACCTGCTTTTGGACCGGCCGGAATTCAGATATCCGGACTATCTCAATGCCGCAGTCGAGTTGACCGACCGCATTGTCGAAAAGGGAATGGGCGATCGCGTCGCGCTGATCGGTAACGGCCGCCAGCGTACCTACAAGGAACTGACGGACTGGTCGAACCGGCTGGCGCATGCGCTGATCGAAAATTACGGCGTCAAGCCCGGCAATCGCGTGCTGATCCGCTCCGGCAACAATCCGGCGCTGGTCGCCGCCTGGCTCGCTGCGACCAAGGCGGGCGCGGTGGTCGTCAATACCATGCCGTTGCTGCGCGCCGGCGAATTGAGCAAGATCGTCGACAAGGCCGAGATCGCGCTGGCGTTGACCGACAGCCGCATCGCCGACGAATTGGTCGCCTGCGCCAAGACCAGCCGTTTCCTGAAGCAGGTCGTCAACTTCGACGGCACGTCCAATCACGACGCCGAGCTCGATCGCGTCGCGCTGAACAAGCCGGTTCGCTTCGAGGCCGTGAAGACCGGCCGCGACGATGTCGCGTTGCTCGGCTTCACCTCCGGCACCACGGGCGAGCCCAAGGCCACCATGCATTTCCACCGCGACATCCTGGCGGTCGCGGACGGCTATGCGAGGGAAGTGCTCAAGGTCACCCCCGACGACGTCTTCGTCGGTTCGCCACCACTCGCCTTCACCTTCGGCCTCGGTGGGCTCGCGGTGTTTCCATTGCGCTTCGGCGCGACCGCGACGCTGCTGGAGAACGCGGCACCGCCCGAGATGATCAAGATCATCGAGACCTACAAGGCCACGATCTGCTTCACCTCGCCGACCGCCTATCGCGCCATGATGGCGGCGATGGACAAGGGCGCGGACCTCTCGTCGTTGCGCCTTGCGGTCTCCGCCGGTGAGACCTTGCCGGCCCCGGTGTTCGAGAGTTGGACCCGGAAGACCGGTAAGCCCATTCTCGACGGCATCGGCAGCACCGAGCTCCTCCACATCTTCATCACCAACCGCGAAGGCGACGCGGTGGCGGGGACGACCGGTCTTCCGGTCACCGGCTACGAGGCGAAGATCGTCGACGACGACATGAACGATGTGCCGGCAGGCACAGTCGGCAAGCTCGCGGTGCGCGGGCCGACCGGCTGCCGCTACCTCGCCGACGCCAGGCAATCGAATTATGTACGCGACGGCTGGAATTTGACGGGCGACGCGTTCGTGCGCGACGAGAAGGGCCGCTTCTCCTTTGTCGCCCGCGCCGACGACATGATCATCTCCTCCGGCTACAACATCGCCGGTCCCGAAGTGGAGGCTGCGCTGCTGTCGCATCCTGCAGTGGCCGAATGCGGCGTGGTCGGCGCGCCCGATGAGGCGCGCGGCAAGATCGTCAAAGCCTATGTCGTCGTTGCGGCCAATGCGACGGCGGACGCCGCGCTCGCCACGGCGCTGCAGGAGCATGTCAAGCAGGCGATCGCGCCCTACAAATATCCGCGCGCGATCGAATTCGTCGCGCAACTGCCCAAGACGGAGACCGGTAAGCTGAGGCGATTTGCCTTGCGCGAGAAGGCGCAAGCCGATGCGGCATCGCCCGATGTCGCCGCGGAATGATGAGGAGCACCATCGTGAGTGACGCGCCCGATCTCGCCACGCGCCCCCCAACAAGGACCGCGCGTGTCCTACAGCCAAGCGGCTGGCCGGCGCCGAAGGGCTATGCCAACGGCATGGCAGCGGACGGCCGCATCGTGGTGACCGGCGGTGTGATCGGCTGGGATGGCGAGGAGCGCCTCGCGATGAGCTTTATCGCACAGGTGCGGCAAGCCCTGTGCAACATCGCGGCAATCCTCGCCGAAGGCGGCGCGCAACCGGAGCACCTCGTGCGCCTGACCTGGTATGTCGTCGATATGGACGAATATCTGGCGAACCTGAAAGAGCTCGGCCAGATCTATCGCCAGATTTTTGGCAGCCACTATCCGGCGATGGCGCTGGTGCAGGTCGTGCGCCTGGTCGAGAAGGCCGCCCGCGTCGAGATCGAGGCAACCGCCGTGGTGCCGCGGTAGGGCATGATCCGGAAAAGTGTGAAGCGGTTTTCCCTCGCGACAAACGCGCAGCGTTTGCGCGGAGATCATGCCCAATAAAAAAGCTAAAGCGCGATGACGATCGTCATCGCGCTTTAGACGGCACCACCGTAAAGCCAGTCCATCAATTCCGGTACGACGGATCGAGCCGATCGAGCTTGCGCAAATACGCCGGCCAGCCGAGATCGCCGTTGCGGTTCGGTTTGTCCGGCCACGGCCGCACCTTGTCGAAGGTCTTCTCCAGGATCTCGGTCGAGGGAATGATCAGCTTGGTGTTGCAGGACAACGCCATCACCTGCACCTCGCAGGCGCGCTCCATGCGGTAGAGCAGGCCGAAGGTCCCGGGGATGGTGCGACCAACCACCAGCAGGCCGTGGTTGCGCAGGATCATCGCCTCGTGCTCGCCGAGGTCGCGCACCAGCCGCTCGCGCTCGTCGAGATCGTCGGCGATACCCTCGAAGTCATGATAGCCGATGTGGACGAAGCGCATCGACGTCTGCGTCAATGGCAATAGTCCGCATTCCATTGCCGATACCGCCATGCCGGCGGGCGTATGCGTATGCGCCACACAGTCGACGTCGTGGCGCGCCATATGGATGGCGCTGTGGATGACGAAGCCCGCGACATTGACGTTGTAGTCGCTGGCGTTGAACAGGGTGTTGCCGTCGACGTCGACCTTGATCAGGCAGGACGCATTCATCTCCTCATAGAGCATGCCGTAGGGATTGATCAGGAACTGATCGTGATGCCCGGGCACGCGGCAGGAGATGTGGTTCGCGACCCCCTCGGTGTAGCCGTACATCGCGACCAGGCGATAACAGGCGGCGAGATTGACGCGCGTATCCCACTCTTCGGGGCTGACTTGCTCGCGCACCGATTTGACGACCTTGATGGCGGGCGCGCTGACGGGAGGATTTATGGGTTGTCTCCGTTGAACGGAACGTCTTCTGCGGGCGTTCCTTTGACCTGAAGCAGCTGGGCGCAGGATATCTGCAACTGGTGTTGTATCGCAAGGCGCGCGAGGGCGGCTATGCGCTCCCCAGCTTTGTTGCAGGGCAAAAAGGGCGCGTCGCAAATCCTTCATGCGTGGCCTATAGTTGGTGCCCGACACCCGTCCTGATCCCCGAAAAACCGGAGCATGTCTCATGAGGAGCGTCCGCTTTGCCCTGATCCTGCTTGCGCTGTCGCAGATGGCGCCATGGCAATCGGCCAGCGCGGCCGACGTGATCTGCTACAACTGCCCGCCGGAGTGGGCGGACTGGGCCTCCATGCTCAAGGCCATCAAGGCCGACCTCAAATACGACATCCCGCACGACAACAAGAACTCCGGGCAGGCGCTGGCGCAGATCCTCGCCGAGAAGGCCAACCCGGTCGGTGATATCGGCTATTTCGGCGTCACCTTCGGCATGAAGGCCAAGGCGCAGGACGCGCTCGAGCCCTACAAGCCCGTGAACTGGGATCAGGTCCCGGCCGGCCTGAAGGACCCCGACGGCTACTGGACCACGATCCATTCCGGCACGCTCGGCCTGTTCGTCAACAAGGACGCGCTGGGCGGCAAGCCTGTGCCGGCCTGCTGGAAGGATCTGCTCAAGCCCGAATACAAGGGCATGGTCGGCTATCTCGATCCGACGTCGGCGGCGGTCGGCTATGTCGGTGCGGTCGCGGTCAATCTGGCGCTCGGCGGCTCGTCGAAAAACTTCGATCCCGCGATCAGCTTCTTCAAGGACCTGCAGAAGAACGATCCGATCGTGCCGAAACAGACGTCTTACGCGCGCGTCGTGTCGGGCGAGATGCCGATCCTGTTCGACTACGATTTCAACGCTTATCGGGCGAAATATTCGGAGAAGGGCAATTTCGAATTCGTGATCCCCTGTGAGGGCTCGGTGGTGTTTCCCTATGTCGTCGGCCTCGTGAAGAACGCGCCCGACAAGGACAAGGCGAAGAAGGTGATCGACTACCTGCTGTCGGACAAGGGCCAGGCAATCTGGACCAACGCATACCTTCGCCCGGCGCGCCCGATCGAACTGCCCGAGGCGGTCAAGAGCAAGTTCTTGCCCGACAGCGACTACGCCCGCGCCAGGAGCGTCGACTGGGGCGAGATGGAAAACATGCAAAAAGGCTTCGTCGGCCGCTATCTCGCCGAGGTGCGCTAAGGCAATATGGTGCCCCGCTGTTGGAGCGCAGGGCACTATTTCCTGATGTCGCACAAATCATTTGTCTGGCTGTGCCTGCTGCCGCTTGCGGTGGTCACTGTCGCCTTCTTCCTGTTGCCGATGGCTCGCCTCGTCGTCATCGGTGCAGAGGGACCGCAGGAACTCGCCGGTTATCTCGCGATCCTGGTTGAGCCGCGCTATCGCGCGACCCTGATCAATACGGTGCTGCTGGCGGGCGCGACCACGGCGGTGACGCTGATCGTTGCCACCATCGCCGGGATGTTTCTGCAGCGGCACCGCTTCCCCGGCCGCGCCGTCTTGATCGCGATGCTGACCTTTCCGCTCGCCTTCCCCGGTGTGGTCGTCGGTTTCCTGATCATCCTGCTCGCCGGCCGTCAGGGGCTGATGGGCGATATCTCCAATCATCTCATCGGGCAGAAGCTTGTCTTCGCCTATTCGATCTACGGGCTGTTCCTCGGCTATCTCTATTTCTCTATTCCGCGCGTGATCCTCACCATCATGGCGGCGGTGCAGAAGCTCGACACCGGCCTCGAGGAGGCCGCGCGCTCGCTCGGCGCCAGCCCCTGGGCGGTACAGCGCGACGTGGTGCTGCCGGCGCTGGCCCCGGCGTTCGTCGCTTCCGGCGCCATCGCCTTTGCGACCGCGATGGGCGCGTTCGGCACTGCCTTTACGCTCGCCACCAATATCGATGTGCTGCCGATGCTGATCTATACCGAGTTCACGCTGGCCGCCGATTTTGCCATTTCGGCTGCGCTCTCGGTCGGACTCGGCATCATCACCTGGCTCATCCTGGCGCTGGCCCGCTCATTCTCGGGCAGCGCGGTCGCGGCAGCCGGATGAGACCATGCGCGACCGTCTGATCTTCACCGGCCAGCTTCTGTTCACGCTTCTGGTCGCGGCGTTTTTGGTGGTACCCGCAGGGCTGTCGATCACCGCGGGCGTTACGGCGAACTACTTCCGCGGAATTTCCTCTGGTTTCACCCTGCAGTGGGTCGAGCAGGTCTGGGAGCTCTATGCCGGCACGATCGGGCTGTCTTTTCTGATCGCGTTTGCGACCTTGGCGGTGACGCTTCTCGTCGGTGTGCCTTCGGCCTATGCGCTGCATGTGCGGGGAGGGCGGCTGTCGCGCATCGTAGAGGAGATCATCACTCTCCCGCTTGCGATCCCGGGGCTGGCGATCGCGCTGGCGCTGCTGCTCACCTACGGCAGTTTTGGGGAATTCCGCCGCTCCTGGCTGTTTATCCTGACCGGCCATGTCGTCTTCACCATGCCCTTCATGGTTCGCTCGGTGATGGCCGTCTTTGCCACCGTCGACATCAAGACGCTCGACGAAGGCGCGGCCTCGCTCGGCGCGTCGCCATGGTGCCGTTTCCGCGACGTGATCGTGCCCAACGCAGTGCCCGGCATCCTCGCGGGCTCATTGATGGTGGTGACGCTTTCGCTCGGCGAGTTCAACCTGACCTGGATGCTGCACACGCCGCTGACCAAGACGCTGCCGATTGGACTAGCCGACAGCTATGCCTCGATGCGGCTCGAGGTCGCCTCCGCGTACACTTTAATTTTTTTCGTTATGATCATTCCGCTGCTGGTGGCCATGCAGCTCTTTGCCGACAGGGAGCGTGCGCGATGAACGAGGCCGCCGGCCATGGCGCCTCCGTGCGCATCGAGAATTGCGGCAAGACGTTCGCCGACGGCACCCGCGCGCTCGAGCCCGCAACGCTCGACATTTCGCGCGGCGAAACCCTGGTGCTGCTCGGCCCATCCGGCTGCGGCAAGACTACCATGCTACGGATCATCGCCGGACTCGAAGTGCCCGACGAGGGCGGCAAGGTGCTGTTCGACGGCGAGGACATGACCTGGGTGCCGATCGAAAGACGCAATGTCGGCATGGTGTTCCAGTCCTATGCGCTGTTTCCCAACATGAGCGTGGCCGAGAATATCGGTTATGGCCTGAAGATCCGCGGCGTGGCGAAAGAAGAGCGCGCCGCGCGCGTCGCCGAACTGGTGGCGCTCACCAATATCGCCGGGCTCGAAAACCGCAGGATCGACCAGCTCTCCGGTGGCCAGCGTCAGCGCGTCGCGCTGGCGCGCGCGGTTGCGATCAGGCCCGGTATATTGCTGCTCGACGAACCCTTGACGGCGCTCGATGCCGCATTGCGCGACCGGCTTCGCGGCGAGCTCAACCGTCTTCTGCGCGCGCTCGGGATTACCGCGATCTATGTCACCCACGACCAGTCCGAGGCTATGGAGCTTGGTGATCGCATCGTGGTCATGAGCAAGGGCGAGATCGCGCAAATCGGCACGCCGCGCGACATCTACTTCACGCCGCGCAACCGTTTCGTCGCCGAATTCATCGGTGCCGCCAACATCATCGAGTCCTCGATCGAGAACGGCTGTCTGGTGCTGCCAGGCGGGAGGCAGCCGATTACGAGCCACGTCAATCTGGCCGTCGCGGTGGCCATGGTGCGGCCCGAGTTGATTCATCTGGCGGATGCCGCGGCTGCGGCTCTTACCGGGACCGTCGACAGCGTCAGCTTCAACGGCGACAGGCAACGGCTCGTGGTCAGCGGCGCCGCGGTGAAGCCATTGACTGTCGAGGTATCCAACACGGTGCAAGCCAAGGCAGGCGAACGCGTCGGCCTGTCGATTGCGCCCGAATCCGTCCGTCTGTTGCCACTGGAAGATTTGTAACGATGACGTCGAAACCCCTCACCATCGCCCAGATTTCCGATCTGCATATCAAGCCGCCCGGCACGCTCGCCTATGGTCGGGTCGACACCGCGAAAGCGCTGGAGCGATGTGTCGCAGCGTTGAATGCCTTCATTCCGGCACCCGATTTCGTCGTGATATCCGGCGATCTCGCCGACACGCCGAACGCCGAGGAATATGACGATCTCAAGCGGTTGCTGGCGCCGATGAAGTTGCCGTTCGCCGGTATTCCCGGCAACCACGACTCCCGCGAGTTGATGCGTTCAGCGTTTCCCGACGCGCCCTATGCTTTTTCATCGGGTGCGCTCAACCAGAAGATCGAGGTCGCCGAGCTCGACCTGCTGCTGCTGGATTCCGGCGTGCCGGGCAAGCCGCACGGTTTGCTCGAGCCGCCGACCCTGCAATGGCTGGAGCAAAGCCTGTCGTCGTCTGCAAGCCGGCCGGCGCTGATATTCCTGCATCATCCGCCCTTCATCGCCGGCATCTGGCACATGGATCGTCAGAACCTGCGCAATGCATCCGAGCTTGCCGACATCGTCAGGCGTCACCCGCGTGTGCGCCTCGTGGCGACCGGCCATCTCCATCGCGCGATCGTCACGATGTTTGCCGGCGTGCCTTGCACTATCTGTCCCGCGCCGAACCATGCAGTCGATCTCGATCTCGCCCATCTGCGTCAACCGTCGTTCCGGATCGAGCCGCCCGCCTTCCATCTGCACGCCTGGTTTCCGGATGAGGGCGGGCACCTGGTGACGCATCAGGTGCCGATCGGGGAGTTCGACGGGCCGCATCCGTTCTTTGCTGACGGCAGGCTGAGATGACTATTTAACCCTGTCGAGCTTGCGGTAGGCCTTGGCAGCCTTCTTCAACAGGCGTCTTTCCCGCTTCTTTTTCAGAAAGCGCACCTCGGTCTGTACGCCGCGGTCTTTCAATTCCTCGGAAAGCGCTTCGCCCCGCGCGCCGTCGTTGAGCTGACCGAGCGAGCGCTGCGCCTTGCGCAATTGTTTGAGCGCCGCCTTCTGCTTGGCGAAATTCTTGTCGTCGAACAGATCTTCGAAGGAATCGATGGAATAGGTCAGCTTCTTGTTGAGAAGCCGCAGTCGATGCCGCCTCTTCGTTCCCATCTTGCCGAGTTTGCGGCTGCGCTTGAGCAGCGTTTTCTCCCATTCCAGCAGCTTGTCGATCGTGTAATCGCCGATCGGTTTGGCGCGTTCGGTTTCCGACTGCTTGTCGCGCTTGGTCGACCACGGGCCGTTCTCGATCCAGCCAGATGTCTGGTCGATCAACCACTGATATCTGACCGAGTGCAGCATGCGCGTGAGCGTGCGATGGCCCTCATTGCGCTTCTCGCTCCAGGCACCGACGGCGGGCAGGATTTGCGGCCGCCTCTTGTTCAGCACCTTCATGCGGTCGACCGCGACGTCGAGATCGCGCACCGCGCCAAGCTCGCCGTTCAGCCATTTCAGTTCGTCCCTGACTTCGTCGCGGATCGCGTCTTCCACCATGGGCGAGAAGAACAGGATTGCGGTGCGCAGATGCGTCAGCGCGATCCGCATTTGATGCAGCGCGGTCTGGTCGCCGCCGGCGGTTGCTTCCCGGTTGGCAATGAGCGCATCGAGATGCCGCCGCGCCACGATGCGAAAGGCGGTGTCGCAGGCCATGGCGCCGTTGAGCCGGGGTTTCGGCGGAGGGCGCAGCGGCCGCACCGGTTTGGCGCGGGACATTGTCTTGCCGGCTGATCTAAGGGAGGGCGGCATGGCTCGTTGCGGGACCTTAAAGACGAACATTTTATAGTCCCCGCAGGGGGCGGCAACCTCGGGCCGGGGCAGTTGGAGAGACGGTCTGCCGTCTTAACGGCGCATTGCCAAGGCTTATGTTGCAGAGCATCTTGCGCGGGCAGCCGGCAACCGCTCAAGGACGCTGGTCAATAGGAGGAAGTATGCGTCTCGTCGGTTGGTTGGCTGTGGCCCTGGTTGCCGGTAATTCCTGCGCCCTGGCGCAAAGCAACTATCCCGATCGTCCGATCAAGATGATCGTGCCGCTCGCGGCTGCCAGCGCCGTCGACGTCGCCGCCCGCATCGTGACGCAGAAGATGGCCGACAATATGGGCCAGCAGATCGTGATCCTGAACCAGCCCGGCGCGTCAGGATTGATCGGCGCCGAGCAGGTCGCCCATGCCGAGCCGGACGGCTACACCATCGGCGGGTTCAACGACAGCATCATGACCATGGTGCCGAACCTGCAGGCAAAGATGCGCTGGGACATCCTCAGGGATTTCGAGCCGGTCTCGCTGGTTGCAACCGTCGAGTGGGGCCTCGTCACGGGAAATCAGACCTCTTACAAGTCCGCCGCCGATCTCATCGCCGCCGCCAAGGCCACCCCCGGCAAGATCGACTACAGCTCCGGCGGGCCCGGCAGCCCGCAGCATCTGGCCATGGCGATCTTTTCCTCCGCGGCCGGCATCTCGCTCACGCATGTGCCTTACAAGGGCGCGACCCAGGCGGCGACCGACATCGCGGCCGGCCAGATTCCGGTGGGCTTTCAGGGGCTCGGCACCGTGGCAGCGCTGGTGCGCGGCGCTCAGCTCCGCCTGATCGGGGTCGCCACACCAAACAGGTTGCCGCAATTCCCCAACGTGCCGACAGTGTCGGAATCCGGGATGCCCGGCTTCACCTTCAACTCCTGGTTTGCGATTCTCGCGCCTCACGGCACTGCAAAGGAAATCATCGCCAAATTGAACGCCGAGGTGCTCAAGGCGTTGGCAGATCCGGAGGTCCACAAGAAGCTTGAAGAGCTGGGCTTTACGATACGGGGCTCGTCGGCCGAGGAATTGGGCTCCATGACGCGCGATCAACTCGCCAAGTACGCGCGTATCATCAAGGAGATGGGTATCAGTAACGAATAAGAAATGCTGACATGCCCCGCTTTGCGGAAATTCGCCCGCGAGCAGGTTTGTTGTTGAAAATAGTCGACGCGTTGACTACGAAAATGGTGGGGAAGGGCGGCAGTCGCCTTAGGAGTTCTACGGCGTGCCTCAGGAACAGACAGCAGACGCCCGCCGCGTCTCCAGCGGCAAATTATCGGTGCTGCGCAAGCATCCGTATTTTGTCGACCTCACGCCGGAGGCTTTCGAGCAGCTTTGCCGTTACGCCAAACACACGGTGCTGAAGCGGGGTACGACGATCTTCTCCAAGGGCGATCCGGGCAACAGCTTGATGGCCGTGATCTCGGGCACCGTGAAGATCAGCATCTCCTCGCCCGACGGCCGCAACGCGATCCTGAACCTGATCGGTCCCGGCGAGGTGTTCGGCGAGATGTCGGTTCTCTCCGGTCAGCCGCGGTCGGCCGATGGTACGGCGAGCACCAATTGCGAACTCTTCGTCATCGACCGCCGTGAATTCCTTCCCTTCGTGCGCAGCCAACCGTCGCTGGCGATGAAGTTCATCGAGCTGCTTTGCGAAAGGGTGCGCCAGACCAGCGATCAGGTCGAGCAGGTGATCCTTCAGGATTTGCCCGGCCGCCTTGCCAGCGCCTTGCTTCGCCTGAGCGACAAGTCCGAGCCGCAGGGGCGCACCATCTTGATCACCCAGCAGGAGCTCAGCGAAATGGTCGGCATGACCCGCGAGAGCATCAACAAGCAGCTTCGCGCCTGGGCCGCGCACAACTGGGTGCGCCTCGAGGACGGTGCCATCGTCGTGCTCGATGCCGCGGCGATCAAGGAGCTTGCCGAGGCTGGCGTGGACGAGGACGACTGACGTACGGCCTGTCGGATCGCTCCACGCGCTCACATTATCGAGAGCTTGTTCGACATGTGATGCAGTTCGCATTCTTGTGCGAGGATGCAGGCTATTCACCACGGTGCGATCCCTGAAATCAGGAGGCATCGATGCAGCACGACCAGGACAAGGATGAATTACGCGGGACGGACAGCTGGGTTCCCCTCGTCCTTGCGGCACACGGCGTGATTTTGCTCGTGATCGTCGCGCTGGTGGCGAACTATCCGGCCGTGTCGCAATGGGTTTCGTCCGCCGCACAAGCTGAATTCGTCAATTCGGACGTCACGCCGGTCGGTCCGACGCAACTCGCGCAGCCGGCCGAGCAGATGCGGATCGTCAGGAGCAATTGACCGGCGCGAGGGCCGAGGCCTCAGCTATCGATGATGGCGACCGCCCGGGTCCAGCCGGCTGACGCCCGCTCGATCTTCACCGGAAAGCACGACACCATGAAGCCGGTTGCGGGCAATAGCTCCAGATTGTGCAGCTTTTCGATGTGACAATAGCCGATATGGCGGCCGGCCTTGTGGCCCTCCCAGATCAGGCTGGCGTCCCTGGTCTCGGCATATTTCTTCGCCGTGTACACGAAGGGTGCATCCCAGCTCCAGCCGTCGATGCCGGTCAGCCGTACGCCGCGTTCGAGCAGATACATGGTCGCCTCATAGCCCATGCCGCAGCCGGAAGTGACATAGTCCTGCCGGCCGTACTTGGCGCCGGCTGAGGTGTTGACCACGACGATCTCGAGCGGCGACAGCGTGTGCCCGATGCGCTTGAACTCGTCCTCGACGTCTTTGGCGGTAGCGACATAGCCGTCCGGCAGATGGCGGAAGTCGAGCTTGACGCCGGGCTGCAGGCACCATTCCAGCGGCACCTCGTCGATCGTCCATGACCGCTCGCCGCGATTCATGGTGGGGTGGAAATGCCATGGCGCATCAAGATGCGTGCCGTTGTGGGTGGAGAGCGAGACCTGCTCCACCGCCCAGCCCTGGCCGTCGGGGAGGTCCTCCGCCTTCAGCCCTTCGAAGAACTGCAGCATGCGCGGCAGTCCTTGCTGGTGGTCGATGTACTGGATGGTCGGATGATTGCCGGGCGGATCGGCCGGCACGTCATTCTGCAATGGCACGGAAATGTCGATCAGCTTTCGCGCCATTGCGCTTTGCTCCGTCTGTTGTGGCGGGTCAGACCTGAACGTTGAACAGTTTCGCAGCGGTGCGTCCGAGGATGTCGGCCTTCTGATCGTCGCTGAGCGAGGCGGTGGCCATGATCGGATCGACCGGGTGCAGTTCCCAGACATAGGGATAGTCGCTGCCGAGCACGACCTGGCTTGCGCCGACCTGCGCCACCAGGTGGCGGATCGCTTCGGGCTCGAAGATCAGCGAGTCGAAATAGATCTGCTTGAGATACTCGGTCGGTTTCTTCTTCAGCTTGATGTCTGGGTTGCAGCCCTTCGGCCCGACCAGGCAGGCATGGTCGGAACGGTCCGCGTAGGAGCCGAGATAGCCGCCGCCATGCGCGGCGATCACTTTCAGGCCGGGGAACTTGTCGAACGTGCCTTCGAAGATCAGATGCGACAGCGCGATCGTCGTCTCCAGGGGATTACCAATGGTGTTGGCGAGCCAGCCATTGCCGGAGAGGCGCTTGCTCAGCTCAGCCACGCCCAGCGGATGAATGAAGAGAGGGACGCCGAGCTCTTCGGCCTTGGCCCAGACCGGATCGAATTTCTTGTCGGAGAATTCGACGCCGTCGACGACACCGCCGATCGCCGCGCCCTTCAGGCCCTGCTTCTTGACCGCGGTTTCCAGTTCCTGCACGGCAAGATCGGGCGCTTGCAGCGTGAGCGAGGCGAAGGCTGCGAAGCGATCCGGCTTCGAGCCGCAGAGCTCGGCCAGCTTCTCGTTCTGGATCTTCACGATCTTCGAGGCGAGGTCGCGATCCCTGCCGTACCAGAACGGATTGATCGACAGCACCTCCATATCGATCGCCTGCGAGTCCATTGCTGCGAGACGCTTCTCGACTTCGATGAACGCATTTTCCGCGTAATTGACCGGTGGAATTTGCAGCTTGGGTGCTTCGTCGCCGAGCAGCGCGCCAGCTTCATGGAAATGGCAATGCGAATGCACGTCGATGGTCTTGACCCGCTTGCCGTTGATGCTGACGGGGAGGGTCTGACGCGCCGGCTGCTGCGCGCGCGCGCTTTGTTGCAGCCCGCAGCTGCAGAACACGATGCCGGCGGCGGCCCCGACGCCGGTTCTCAGGAAATCGCGGCGAGTGGTCATGGTGCATTCCTCCAGAGGCTCTTGTTTTGTGGCGCGGAGCCTATGTCATGCCGCGGGCGGGCAGCAAGATGCCCGCCCTGCTTGCCGCGGGAAATTTGGACCGCGCTGCCTTGATGCGGCCATTCATTGCAGCCCGAACACGGCGACCGCGCGGATCGGCGAGGCCGTACCCTCGCGCCATTTCATGGGCAGCCCGATGAAGGTGAACTGGCCCTGGCCGAGCAGGGTTTCGAGATTGCACAGGCTTTCGATGTGGGTGATATCGAGATCGAGGCAAGCCTTGTGCACCCACAGGTTCACGTCGCTGTCGGGACCCGGCCGCATCGAGTCGATGCCGAAATGCACGATGCCCTGCTTGGCGAGCCACTCGGTGGCGGCGACGTTCACGCCGGAATTGTCGGTGGAATAGGCCCGGGACGGAAAGGTGCGGACGTGATGGCCGGTGCAGAGCAACACGGTGCCACCCTTGGGTACGCCGACGCCTGCTTTCTTGACCGCGCCTTCAAGATCGGAAGGCGAAATTTCCGTCCGCGGTGGAATGTGCCGGAGGTCAAGGCAGATGCCCGGCACAATGCATTTCTCCAGCGGATATTGGTCGATGGAGACTCCCTTCGGGCCGAAGTGCCGGGGCGCATCGATATGGGTGCCGCCATGGTCAGGCATCGAGATGAACATCGACGACAGTCCCCAGACATTGCCGGAATCTTTCAGGGAGTCGGCATGGTCCTTCCACATCCCGTGCATGATCGGGGGATGTCCGGGATAGCTCGGGGTGCGGTGATAGAGCTCGCGGCTGAGGTCGACGATTTTCATGAAGGCCTTCCAGGGGATTGCGCGCAATCTAGCGCAGCACGTGGCGCGGCAGCCACAGCGAAATTTCGGGCAGGTAAGTGACGAACATCAGGACCATGAACATCACGGCGTAGAACGGCCAGATCTTTCGCATCACCTGTTCGATCGTGACCTTGCCGACCGCGCAGCCGACGAACAGGATCGCGCCAACAGGCGGATGGCATAGCCCGATGCCGAGATTGAGCAGCATGATCATGCCGAAATGCACGGGATTGACGCCGAAATTCTGCATGACGGGCAGCAGGATCGGGGTCGCGATCAGGATCGACGGCGCCATGTCGACGAGCGTACCGAGCAATAGCAACAATATATTGATCAGGAACAGGATGACGTATTTGTTCGACGAGATTGTCAGGAAGAACGCCGTCATCTTGGCCGGCATCTGCGTCAGCGCCATGATGTAGCCGACGCTGGAGGCGCAGGCGATCAGGGTCATCACCATCGCGACCGTGCGTAAAGTGCGGTGCAGCAGCACGGGCAGGTCGCGCCAGCGATAGTCGCGGTAGATGAACATGGTGACGAAGAAAGCCCAGAGGCAGGCGACGGCGCCGGCCTCGATCGCGGTGAAGATGCCGCCCAGAATGCCGCCGAGGATGATGACCAGCGTGATCAGGCCCCATGCGGCATCGATGGTGATCTTGACGGCGTCCTTTGCCGCGACCGTCTGTCCCCGCGGATGGCCTTCGCGATAGGCGATCACGAGACAGAGAATGATCAGAGAGAAGCCGAGCAGCAGGCCCGGAAATACGCCGGCCATGAACAGCGCGCTGATCGAAATGGTGCCGCCGGTCGCCAGCGAATACAGCACGGCATTGTGGCTCGGGGGCACCAAGAGCGCCTGCACCGAGGAGGTGATGGTGAGGTTGGTCGCAAACACGCGGGGGTAACCGGCCTTCTCCATCTGCGGGATCATCACTGAGCCGATCGCCGAGGTGTCGGCCACGGCGGAGCCGGAGATGCCGCTCAGAAACGTCGTCGCCAGCACGTTGACGATGGAGAGCCCACCGCGCAGGCGCGTGAAGCCGACCAGCACGTCGGCGAAGGCGACCAGCCGCCGCGCCATCCCGCCTTCCGCCATGATGGCGCCCGCCAGCACGAAGAAAGGGATGGTCAGCATCGCGACCTTGCTGACGCCGTCGGAGATTTTCAGCATCAGGGCTTCCAGCGGAATCCCGATCGAAAGCGCGCCCGCGATCGCCGCCATCGCCAGCGAATAGGCAATGGGCATCCCGATCAGGAAGCAGGTCACCATGGTCGCGAGCAGGATGAAGATGTCCATGATCTGCGCTTCCGTTCAATCGAACGATACGTCTTCGCGGTGCTGGCCGATCGGGTCGGCTGGCGCACCGAGGAACATACGTTCGATGATGAAGAGAAGGAGGCAGGCGCCGCCGACCGGGATCGGCAGATAGGTGATGCCGACCGACAGGAACGGGAAGTCGGCAATGGTGTTGTGCCAGGTCACGTCGACCAGCTTCTCGCCGTAGACGATCATGAAGAGCGCGATGAGCGCCATCAGCAACTGCACGAGAATATCCAGCATCCGCTGCCCGCGCCGCGGCAGGCGCTCGGCGAAATAGGAGATGTTCATGTGCAGGTTGAGCCGGTAGCCGGCCGCGGCACCAATGAAGGTGAGCACGATGGTGAGCAGGATCGCGAGCGGTTCCGGCCACGACGCCGCGCTGTTGAGCACGTAGCGCGTGAACACCGCCCAGGGGATGACGGCGGAGATCAGCACCAAAGCGACACAGCCGACGACAACGCAAGCGAGATAAAGATAGTCCATGCTGCGGCGAAACAGTCCGGCCATGTCAGGCACTCCGGCGCGATTTCAGACGATGCCCTGGATGCGCTTGATCATCTCCTGATACTTGGGACCGTATTTGTCCCACACCGGCTTCACCGCATTCTGGAATGGGGTCTTGTCGGCGATCGCCGTGATCTCGCAGCCGGCGGCCTTGGCTTTTTCCATCGCCTGCTGCTCGTATTTGTTCCAGAGCTCGCGCTCCTCCAGCTGCGCCTCGCGCGCAAACTTCTTGATCAGGGCCTGGTCGTCGGCCGACAGCGCAGACCACGCCTTCTTGGAGAACAGCAGCACCTCGGGAATGATCAGGTGCTCGGTCAAAGAATAATATTTCGCGGCAGTATAGTGATTGCTGAAGACATAGCTCGGCGGATTGTTCTCGGCGCCGTCGATCACGCCGGTCTGCAGCGCGCTGAACACCTGGTCGTAGCCCATCGCGACGCCATTGCCGCCGAGCGCATTCATCATGTCGATGAAGATCGGGTTGCCGATCACGCGGACCTTCATGCCCTTGAGGTCGTCGATCGCCTTGACCGGCTTCTTGGTGTTGTAGATGCTGCGCGCGCCCGCATTCATCCAGCACAGCGCCACCAGATTGGCATTGGCGTTTGCCGTGATCTTGTCGAGCAGGTCTTGCCCGATCTCGCCGTCCATCATTTTCTCGGCATGCGCCATGTTCTTGAACAGGAATGGCATGTTGACGACGTTGATGTCGTCGACGATGGGCCCGAGCGCGCCGGCCGAGACGCGCAACAGCTGGATCGCCCCGATCTGGGTCTGCTCGATGGTTTCCTTCTCGCCGCCGAGCTGAGCGGAAGGAAACATCTGCACCGACAGCCGTCCGCCGGTCGCGGCTTCGAGCTTCTTGCCGAGGCTCTCGACTGCGGCGACCGTCGGATAGCCTGCGGGCTGCACGTCGGAGGCCTTGAACACGGCCTTGGCCTGCGCGGACGCCGAAGACATCGGCGGGAGGGTCGCAGCCGCACCCAGGGCTGCGCTCAGCTTGATGAAATCTCGGCGTTTCATGCGATTCCTCCCATCTGTTACCCGACTCTATCCGGCGAAACCTGCGCGACTGCGCAACTCGCCGGAATCGGCCTTTGTGAGCAACTCTATCAGGATTTGTGCCTGGTTGGGGGAGGCGGCCGACGTCGTCACGGCTGCTGTGTACATGGTTGCGAGCTCGCATCCCCTGGGCAGCGCGCCGGAGAGCTGAACGCCTTCGGTGCTGATGATCTCGGTCGATTGCGTGCAGCCGATCGGGTGCGTTGCGCTTGACGACGCAAGCTCGCGCATCGCGGTCGCGCCATTCGGATAAATCTTCAGCCGGCCGGCCACGTCGTCGGTAATACCAAGCTGGGCCAGCACCTTTGCGACATGAATGCCGGCGGTCGAAGCTTTGGTGTCCGGCACGTAAATCGCGTCCGACGCCAGCAGCGCTTTGCGCAGCTCGTCGGCGTTGGCAACCGCTACCTTCGAATCGCGGGCGCGGACCGCGATGGTGGTCTCGACCAGGCCCAAATCCTTGATAGAGGAGGGCACTACCAGCTTTTCGTCGGCGAGCTTTGCCACCAGCGCAGCCGTCAGGATGATGATATCGGCGGCAACGCCGCTGCGCAGCTTGTCGGCCATGGCGCCGACCGCGCCGAATTCACCCGCAATGTAGCAGCCGGTCGTTGCCTTGAAGGCCGGCGCAAGGCTCGTGACCAGCCCCTGCGCCGCGCCGCCGCTCAGGATGTTCAAGACAGTCATGAAGCGGCCATCGCCGCGATCAGGCTGTCGCGGGTGATCGGCAGGTTGCGCACACGGACGCCGAGGCAATCGAACACGGCGTTGGCAATCGCGGCGGTCACCGGGCCATGGGCGGCTTCGCCGGCCCCGACCGGATCGATCTCGGAACGCTGGATCACGTGAACCTCGACCTGCGGCGTCTCGGAGAATGTCAGGATCGGATATTCCGTCCAGCTGTTGCTGGTGATGCGTTCGCGGTCAAAGCGCACGCGTTCCTTCAGCACCCAGCTCGTTGCCTGGATCGCGCCACCCTCGATCTGGTTGATCACCCCGTCGGGATTGATCGCCTCGCCGACATCGGTTGCGAGCCAGAGCCTTCTGACCCGGATATCCGCGTCGCCCTCGATCTCGGCGACCGCCGCGCAATAGGCGCCGGTGTTCTTGTAGCGGGAGTAGCCGACACCATAACCGATGCCCGGCTTTGCCGCGGGCTTCCAGTTCGCCAGCTTCGCAGCGGCGCGGATCACGTCCTTGGCGCGCTCGTCTTTGAGATGCCGCAGACGGAACGCCACCGGGTCTTCGCCACGCTCAGCCGCGATCTCGTCAAGGAAGGATTCGATCGCAAATGCGTTGCCTTGCCCGCCCAGCGTTCGCAGCGCCGAGGTGCGTACCGGCATCGTCAGGAGACGATGGCTTTCGACCTTCCATGAGGGGAAATCGTAGAGCGGCACGGAGTTGCGGTCGGCGCCTCCGCCATTGGCTTGCGGCGGATTGCCGGAGATCACTCGCGGGAAGGGATCGGCCAACTCATAACCTGCCAACAGCGTCGGCTTGGTGCCGCGCCCCGGCCGCGCCGCGTGACCGTTGCTCCAGATCGAATGCCGCCACGCGACGATTTCGTTTTGCGCGTCGAGATCGGCCTCGATCTCGATTGCCATCGCCGCGCCGAACGGTCCGTGGGTCATCTCGTCCGCACGCGACCATTGCACGCGCACCGGCTTGCCGCCTGCCGCTCTAGCGAGCAGCGCGGCGTCGAGCGCGACATCGTCGGCAGCGTTGTGACCGTAGCAGCCGGCGCCTTCGAGATGCTCCACCGTGATGTTCTCGACCGGAGTCTTCAACACCGACGCCATGTCGGTGCGCAGGAGATAGACGCCTTGGCTATGGGTCCAGACATGGACGCGATCGCCGCTCCATTGCGCGATCGCGCAGGACGGCGCCATCGCGGCGTGCGCGATATAGGGGCGGGTGTATTGCCGTTTGATCGTGCGCGCTGCTTTGGCGGGATTGGCTGATGTCCTGGTGTCGATGACGGTCGACTCCACGGGCTGCGCCTTGAGGAAGCCGGCAAGATTGTTCTCGTCGGGCATCGCTTCGCCCGCCGACCAGGTTGCGCCCTTGCGCAACGCCGTAACCGCAGCTTCCGCGCCGGCTTCGCTCTCGCAGACCACGCCGGCAAAGCTGCCGTCACGGACGACGGCGACAAAGCCGGGCACGGCGCGCGCCGTCTCGTCTCTTAAGTCCTGAAGCTTCGCCTGCGAATCTTCCGGCCGCATCACGCGGCCATGCAGCATGCCCGGCAAGGCCATATCGTGGATGAAGCGGCGATGGCCGAACACCTTGTCGGGAATGTCGAGCCGCTGCACCGGCTGGCCCGCGAGCGCGCGCTTGGCGATCGGCTTGGCCTTCGCGCCCGGTGTCGCGTCGCGATCGAGCGAGACTTCGCCGGCCAATTCCCAATAGCTGGTGCTGACATTGCCGGGACCCGAGATGGTGCCGTCCTCGATATCGAGCGTATTAGGATCGACGCCGAGCTTGTCGGACGCCGCAGACAGGAAGATTTGCCGGATCTCGGCGCAGGCCGCCCGGATCGCGCGACCCGACTGCTGGATCGACAGACTGCCGGAGGTGACGCCCTCGTTCGGACTTCCCGCCGTCGTGGCGCGCACCATTTTGACCCGCGCAAGGTCGATATCGAGCTCGTCGGCCGCGATCTGCGCCAGCGCGGTGACGATGCCCTGTCCGATCTCGACCTTGCCGGGCGAGAGCGTCACCTGACCGTCGGTGCCGAACTTCACCCACGACGACAGTTTGGGATTGGCCGCCAGACTGACCGGCAATGTCGGTGCGGTGCTGCTCATGACGCGGCCATTTCGTTCGCGGCGCGCAGCACCGCGCGCACCATCCGGTTCTGCGAGCCGCAGCGGCAGAGATTGCGGTCGAGCGCGGTGCGCACATCCGTCTCGGTCGGCCTGGGATTCTGTTTCAACAGCGCGGCCGCGCTCATCAGGATGCCCGCAACGCAATAACCGCATTGCATCGCCTGTTCCGCAATAAAGGCGCGCTGCAGAGGATGTGGCTTCTCGACGCTTCCGAGACCTTCCAGCGTGATGATGTCCTTGCCCGCGACCGACCACAACGGCGCATCGCAGGACGTGATTGCGCGATCGCCGACAATGACGTGACAGGCGCCGCATTCACCCGCGCCGCAGCCGAAATGCGGTCCGGTCACGCCGAGCCTGCCGCGCAAAATATCGAGCAGCGGACGATCCGGGTCGGCGTCGACCTCGGTCGGTGCGCCGTTGAGGCGAAAACGGGTGATGGGCATGGCGGGCGAGGGCAGCCTTCAGGTTTTATTGAATTTCTTGACCACTTCCGCCCATTTCGCAATATCGCCGCGCAGATATTTGTCGAATTCGTCGGATGTCATCGACATCGGCAGCGCGCCCTGGTCCTTCCAGAGTTTCACGATATCCGGCCGCTTGACGAAGGCGTTGGTGGCCGCCGCAAGCTTGTCGATGATCGGCTTCGGCGTTCCCGCCGGCGCCATCAGGCCGAGCCAGATCGTGGCCTCGTAACCGGCCACGCCGGCCTCGCTCGCGGTCGGTACGTCCGGCAGCACGTCGGAACGTTTGGCCCCGGTGGTGGCGAGCGCACGCACCTGCTTCTCGTTGATGTTGGGCGCCATCGCCGGCACTGCGTCAATCATCATCTGGACCTGGCCTCCGATCACGCCACTCCGGGCCTCGCCGCTGTTGCGATAGGGTACATGCAAGATGTCGATGCCGGCCATCGCTTTGAACAGCTCGCCCGCCATGTGGTAGGGCGTGCCCTGGCCGGAGGACGCGTAGTTCAATTTGCCCGGCTGTGACTTGGCGAGCGCTATGAACTCGGCGAGCGTCTTCGCCTGTACCGATGGATGCACCACGATCACGAGGTCGGAATAATTGATCGGCGCGATCGGCGCGAGGTCTTTCATCAGATCGTATTTGCGCTGCGCCGCCGGCACCAGCGACTCGTTGGCGGTCTGCGTGTTCGACATCATCAGCAGCGTGTAACCGTCCGGCGGCGACTTCGCGACCTCTTGCGTGCCGATCACGCCGCCGGCGCCGGTGCGGTTCTCGATCACGAAAGGCTGGCCCATGGTTTCCTGAAACACATTGCCGACCAGTCGCGCCGCGACGTCGGCCGGGCCTCCCGCGCCGAAGGGGACGATGATCTTGACCGGGCGTACCGGATAATCCTCGGCCTGCGCGCCACACAGCGGTGCCGCGAGCAGGGTGGCCAGCAGTACAGGTGCGAACCTTGCGGCGTTCATCTTCGTCTCTCCCGGAAACCTTGTTTGTTGCAGCCTAACCTAGTTGCCATGGAGTCCTGCTGTCGACGATAGACTAGGTTTACGGCCCCGGAATAAAAGATAATTTGCGGGGTCCCATCGCCAACCAACGGAAACGCCCTATGAAGACCAGCAAGTTCTCGCGTCGCGACGTGCTTAAGGGCGCAAGCGTTGTGGTGGCCGGCTCGACATTTTCGACGCGGGTGATGGCCAGCGCGCCGCCGCCGGAGCCGGTGACGCAGGCCCTGATCGACGCTGCGAAGAAGGAAGGCCAGGTCAGCTACTACACCTCGACCGATTTGCCGGTGGCCGAGAAGGTGGCCAAGGCTTTCGAGGCGAAATATCCAGGTATCGCGGTGCACACCGAGCGCACCGGCGCCGAGCGCGTGTTCCAGCGCATCGGCCAGGAATACTCCTCCAACATCCATGCGGTCGATGTCGTCAATTCCTCCGACGCCGCGCATTTCATCGTCTGGAAGCGCGACGGCATCCTTCTGCCTTATGTGCCCGAGGATGTCGCGAAATTTCCCGCCGAGCATCGCGACGTCGACGGCCAGTTCGCATCCTTCCGCGTCTGGCTCTCGATCATTGCCTATAACACCGGCCTGGTGAAGCCCGAGGAGGCGCCGAAGAGCTTTGCCGACCTGCTCGATCCCAAATGGAAGGGCAAGATCGTCAAGGCGCATCCCGGCTATTCCGGCACCATCATGACTGCGACCTATCAGATGCAGCGCGATCTCGGCTGGACCTTCTTTGAACAGCTGGCCAAGCAGAACATCATGCAGGTGCAGTCTTCCGCCGATCCGCCGAAGAAGCTCGATCTCGGCGAGCGCGCTGTCATGGCCGACGGCAATGAGTACAACATCTTCCAGCTCAAGGAGGCCGGCCGCCCCGTGGAGCCGGTCTATGCCAGCGAAGGCTCGCCGCTGATCATCGGTCCGAACGGCGTGTTCAAGGACGCGCCGCATCCGAACGCAGCAAAGCTGTTCCAGTCGTTCTGCCTGAGCCGCGAGGCGCAGCAGTTGATCATCGACGTCGGCGGCCTGCGCTCGGTGCATCCTGATACGAAGGACAAGGCCGGCCGCAAGCCGCTGAAGGATATCAAGACCATGAAGGACGATGCCGCGGCGGTCGAGAAGGAAGGCGATGCGATCAAGTCGCGCTACACCAAGATCTTCCACGTCTGATCGCCGCTCATGAATGCCGGTCTGCCGAAGGTGTCGGTTGCGCAAACGCTTAGCGAGAAGATCGTTGCGCTGAAGCCGGGCGGCCTGCCCGAAGTGACCGCGCGCAAATGCGAGGATTTGCTGATCGACGTGGTCGGTCTCTGCGCCACCGCGCGCAACGCGGATTATGTTGGCAGCGCACTCGGCGGCTGCGACGATGACGGCACCTGCACAGCGATCGGGCACAAGCGCACGCTGACGGCGGCGGGCGCCGCCTTCGTCAACGGCACCGCCGCCCATGGCGAGGACTTCGACGACACTTTTGAAGGCGGCCCCGTCCATGCCGGCGCGGTGATCGTGCCGGCCGTGCTCGCGGCTTGCGAGCGGCATAACCCCGACGGCCGCGCGGCGCTGACAGGGATTGCTGTCGGCACCGAGGTGCTGTGCCGGCTCAGCCTCGTGGTGCCGAAGGCCGTGCACAAAGCCGGCTTCCATCCGACCGCGATCTTCGGTGCGATGGGTGCGGCGGCCGGGGTCGGCGCCGCGCTCGGACTCGACGCCAGTGAGATCGTCGATGCGCTCGGCATCGCCGGCAGCATGGCGGGCGGCATCATCGAGTATCTCGCCGAAGGCGCCTGGACCAAGCGGATGCATGCCGGCTGGGCCGCACAATCCGGTCTTCGCGCGGCGTTGCTTGCGCGTTCCGGCTTTGTCGGGCCGCGCACGGTGTTCGAAGGGGTGCACGGGCTGTTCCACGGATTTGCGCACACGACGCAAGGCGACTACGCGGCGCTGACCGGCGATTTCGGCACGCGCTGGGTTACCGACACGCTCGCCTTCAAGCCCTATCCCTGCGGGACCATGGCGCAGCCCTATATCGATTGCGCGCGGCGGCTCGGCACGCGCGTCAGGTTCGAGGACGTCAGCGAGATCGTCTGCGAAGTCGCCGAAGGCACCGTGCACCGACTGTGGGAGCCGCTCGCGGACAAGCAGCGCCCGCCGAACGGCTATGCCGCCAAATTCGCGGTGCCTTATCTGCTCGCGACCGGCTTCGTTCATGGCGGTGTCGGCCTTGGCGCGTTCACCGAGAGCGCGATCCGCGATCCCAACGTGCTCGCGCTGGCGGCGAAGGTGAAGTTCGTCATCGATCCCAACAATCCCTATCCCAACAATTACACCGGCCACATCCGTGCCACGCTCAACGATGGTCGCGTGGTCGAGGAGCGGCAGCCTCATCTGCGCGGCGGCGCGCAGGAACCGCTGACGCGGCAGGACGTGATCGACAAATTCCTGCTCAACGCCGAACATGGCGGCTGGACAAGAGAGCAAAGCGATGCTGCCCTGAAGCTGATGGCGGGTCTGTATCAGGGCCGCATCGATCTCTCCTCGCTGCGCGGATAGGCGTTCATGACCAGGGTACTCCAGGGCAAGGCCGCCATCGTCACCGGCGCGGGACGCAATATCGGCCGCGCCATTGCGTTGACGCTGGCTGAAGGCGGCGCGTCGGTTCTCGTCAATGCGCGCAGCAACCGCGCCGAGGCCGATGCCGTCGCGCGCGAGATCGAAGCTGCCGGCGGCAAGGCGGCGGTGCATATCGGCGACGTCGCCGACGCCAAGGCGGTGCAGGCGATGGCGGACGCCGCGCTCGCCGCCTTCGGCCGTATCGATATCCTCGTCAATAACGCCGCGCTTCGCCGGGAAAAATCCTTTGACGAGATGAGCTACGCGGACTGGCGCGAGATCATGGACGTCACCCTCGACGGCGCTTTCCACACCAGCAAGGCCTGCCTCGCGGGGCTGCGCCAGAGCGGGGCAGGGACCATCGTCAATATCGGCGGCCTCAGTGCCCATAGCGGCGCGAAGAACCGCGCCCATGTCGTCACGGCAAAAGCCGGCATCGTCGGCTTCACCCGCGCGCTGGCGCATGACCTTGGTCCCGACGGCATCACCGTCAATTGCGTGGTGCCCGGCTTCATCGGCACGCCGCGTCCGAAGGACGCGCCCCAACCCGCGCATCACCTCACCCACAGCACCATCTCCGGCGAACGTGGCAAGCCCGAGGACGTCGCCGCCATGGTGCGGTTCCTCTGCGGTCCCGCCGCGCGCTACATCACGGGGCAGGCGATCCACGCCAATGGCGGGGCCTATCTCGGGTCGTAAGGCCCGACCGTTGCGGATTCGCATGGGAATTGCCGGATAAATGCACTCGGCTGGCCCTGCTTTTGATGCTACCGTTTTGGCATGAACCAGCACGCCAGGATCGACGCGAAGATCGACATCCGCCACTCCACCTGTCCGCACGACTGCCCGTCGGCCTGCGCGCTCGACATCGAGGTGCTCGACGGCCGCAGCATCGGCCGGGTGCGCGGCTCGAAGAAGCAGACCTACACGGCCGGCGTGGTCTGCGCCAAGGTCGCGCGTTACGCCGAGCGCGTCCATCACCCCGAGCGGCTGCTCTATCCGCTGCGCCGGACCGGACCGAAGGGCTCCGGCCAGTTCGCGCGCGTTTCCTGGGACGAGGCGCTGGACGAGATCGCCACGCGCTTCGATCAATGCGAGCGCGAGTTCGGCGGCGAATCCGTCTGGCCTTATTACTACGCCGGCACCATGGGCATCGTGATGCGCGACGGCATCAATCGCCTCGCGAACACCAAGAAATATTCGCGCTTCTACTCCACCATCTGCGCCAACATCGCCCGCATCGGCTTTGCCATCGGCACCGGCAAGGTCGCCGGTGTCGATCCGCGCGAGATGGGCGTCTCCGACCTCGTGGTGATCTGGGGCACCAACCCCGTCAACACCCAGGTCAACGTGATGACCCATGCCACGCGCGCCAAGAAGGAGCGCGGCGCGCGCATCGCGGCGATCGATGTCTACAACAACGACACGATGAAGCAGGCCGACATCAAGATCATCCTGCGGCCGGGCACCGACGGCGCATTCGCCTGCGGCGTGATGCATGTCCTGTTCCGCGACGGTTTTGCGGACCGCGGCTATATGGCGAAGTACACGGACTGTCCCGGCGAGCTCGAGGCGCATCTTGCGACGCGGACGCCGGAATGGGCCTCCGCGATTTGCGGCGTGCCGGTCGCCGAGATCGAGGCCTTTGCGCGCGCCGTTGGTGAAACGAAGCGCAGTTTCTTCCGGCTCGGCTATGGCTTCACCCGCAGCCGCAACGGCGCAGCGCAGATGCATGCCGCGCTGTGTATTCCCGCGGTGACCGGCGCCTGGCAATATGAAGGCGGCGGCGCCTTCTTCAACAACCTCGCACTGTGGCACTTCAACGAGTCCATCATCGAGGGTCATGACGCGATCGACCACAAGACGCGCTGGCTCGACCAGTCGCAGATCGGCCGCATCCTGACCGGCGATCCCACCGCGTTGAAGGGCGGTGGCCCGATCAAGGCGATGCTGATCCAGAACACCAACCCGGTCACCGTTGCGCCCGAGCAGAATCTCGTGCGCCAGGGTTTTGCCCGCGAGGACCTGTTCATGGTGGTGCATGAGCAGTTCATGACCGAGACGGCGCAGATGGCCGACATCGTGCTGCCGGCCACCATGTTCATGGAACATGACGACCTCTATTACGGCGGCGGCCATCAGCACATCTCGGTCGGGGCGAAGTTGATCGATCCGCCCGGCGAATGCCGCAGCAATCACGAGGTGCTGCAGGGTCTGGCGCAGCGGCTCAAGATCAGCCATCCCGGCTACGCGATGACGCCGCGCGAACTGATCGACGCGACTCTCAAGCTCAGCGGCCATGGCGACATCGCGGGGCTGGAGGCCGACCTCTGGCGCGACCTGCAGCCGGACTTCCGCACCTCGCATTATCTCGACGGCTTTGCCCATGCCGACAGGAAATTCCATTTCAAGGCCGATTGGGCGCATCCGCCACTGGGGCTGAAGATGGGCGACATCGACGCGATGCCCGGCCTGCCCGACCACTGGCGCGTCATCGAGGAAGCCGACGAGGCGCATCCGTTCCGGCTTGCGACCAGCCCGTCGCGCTCTTTCCTCAACACCTCCTTCAACGAGACCCCGTCGTCGCAGGCTCGCGAGGGCAAGCCTTCGGTGATGATCCATCCGCTCGATGCCGCCGCGCTCGATATCGCCGATGGTGACGCCGTGACGCTCGGCAACACCCGGGGCGAGACCTCGCTGATCGCGAAATACTTCGACGGTGTCCGCCGCGGCGTGCTGATCGCGGAATCGATCCATCCGAATCGCGACCATATCGGCGGCAAGGGCATCAATGTGCTCACCGGCGCCGAAGCGGTGGCGCCGATCGGCGGCGCCGCGTTCCATGACAACAAGGTCTGGATCAAGAAGGCTGTCGCGGCATAGATCGCACTTGCAGTCGGGGACTAATCCCGCAAGAGTTTCGCCCAAGGAAACGAACAAGGGCGAAGTCATGACCGACACTGTCATCCTCGAAAAGCGCGGCCAGGCGTTCTGGATCACGATCAACCGGCCGGACAAGCGCAATGCGATCAATGGCGATGTCATATCAGGCATATCCCGCGGTTATCGCCAGGCGCATGAGGACCGGGATGTCCGCGTCATCGTATTGACGGGGATCGGCGACAAGGCGTTCTGTGCCGGCGCCGATCTCGCGAACTCCGGCGCGGCGTTCGCGCGCGACTTCTCCATGCCAAACTCCGATTACGCCGATCTGTTGCGGCAGGCGCAGAACGCGACCAAGCCCGCGATCGCGCGCATCAGTGGCACCTGCATGGCCGGCGGCATGGGCCTTCTCTGCATGACCGACATGGCTGTTACCGCCGATCATGCCATCTTCGGCCTGCCCGAGGTCAAGGTCGGCGTGTTTCCGATGCAGGTGCTGAGCCTGTTGCAAGGAATCGCGCCGCCGCGCCAGGTCAGTGAGTGGGCGCTGACTGGCGAGCCCTTTGATGCGAAGGCCGCGCACGCCGCGGGCCTCGTCAACTATGTCGTGCCCACGGCCGAGCTCGATGCCAAGGTCGACTGGCTGATCGGCCGTCTCGTCGACAAGTCGCCGACCGCGATCCGCCGCGGTAAGTACGCCATGCGCGCCATCGCCTCGATGTCGTTCGACGAGAGCATCGCCTACACCGAAAGCCAGATCGCGATCCTCGCCATGACCGAGGACGCCAAGGAGGGGCTCAAGGCGTTCGGCGAGAAGCGCAAGCCGGTGTGGACGGGGAGGTAGCCGTTCTGCGCGATAACGGCGTCTTCCGATTTACATGTCAAACAACGCATTCGGTGTCGTCGTCCGGCTTGACTGGACGACCCAGCATTCCAGAGAGGGTAGTGTTCAACTGAGAAGTCTCCGGGATACCGGATGGCCCGCTTGAAGCGGCCATGACAGCGGAGGGAACGTGAAGCAGCATTCCCGCGGCGCGATTTGCGTCCGGGTGATGCCTATTCTCGTCGCTCCCTCGAAGATAGAGGGCGCAGGGAATGCCGGGCGCCAGCCGCACCCGCAGGCCTTGTGGGCTGAAAAGGAAGGTGCCCACAAGTCGGTACAGGTCAGCCGAAACATCCGGCATTCCCTGCGCAATGGCTTTACGGCTTACTTCGCGCTCTCGCCGGAGTACCGGGCTTGTTAGCCTCCGTCCCCCCGGGCTCTTGACCCGGGGGTTGATCCCAGCGTCGGGGGACCACGACCACGCAACTTGACCGTACGCATCGAACACGCATCGTCTGCGTATCTTCGCGTCCATCGCATCCCGCCCCACGTGTCGTGACGATTGGCCGAACGTCCCTCGTGTTGGGGCGAGGTGACTTCGTTAAATCATAAGTTCTGTCTTTCGGAAAGGTATATATTTTTGCGGGGCGAGCTTGACAGGATGTCAGGTGTTTTGGCCGTCGTGTCGTGCCAGCAACACTGTTGCATTCACGTCCCCAGCGGCCGCGCGAAGCTGAGCTCGTGGCCGTCAGGGTCGCTCAGGTGGAAATAGCGCTCGCCCCATTCGGCGTCGCGCGGCGCCGTCGAAGGCCTGAAGCCCGCGGCAAGGGCCCGCCGATACATCGCATCGACATCCCCGACATAGAAGATGACGCGGCCCCACCACGACCATTGCTTCTCCTGTGACTGGGCAATGACATTGAGATAGCCGCCGCCGGCGCGAAAGCTGGTGAACGACGACGCCTCGCCGCCGTGCAGGATGTCGAAGCCGAGCGCGGTGTAGAACCGCACGCTGCGCCGCATGTCATGGGTCGCGAGCGTGATTGCGCTGATCGATTCGATCATGATGCTGTCTCCAAAGCGAAGTGAGAGTCGTTCAACTCGTCACCGCGCCCGCGGTCGTCTCCTGTCCGCGGCCTTTCCGCCACACCGGATCGGGGCGCGACCACAGCGTCTTGTTTCGAATGGCCTCCGCCAGCGCCTCGGCCTGCACGGCGAGGAAGCGCGTGCCTTTCTCAGGCGTCGCAGACCGCGGGTCGCCCCAGGTGCCGGTGACCGGCGCGCGCTCGGAGAACGAGTAGAACCGCGAGAAACCTGCGGGCGCGTGCACCGGCGCGGGCGCCTGCTGCATGGCTTCGTCGAATTTGTCCTTTTTCACGATATCACTCGCGATCGCCATCATGACAGACGTCTCGCCCTCGCAGGCATGTTTGGCGCCGGTATCGACCTCGAAAATCGGAGCGAGCTTCTCGCGCGCCAAAAACCACGGCGTGGTCGCAACGATCGGAAAGTCGTAGGCCACCGCCAGCTCACGCGACGCCACCGCCAGCGGATCGATATTGCCGCCATGACCATTGACGATCAGCAGGCGGGCAAAACCGATGGCACGAAGCGAACGCACAATGCTCTCGAGGATCGCGCGATAGGCGGCATAGTCGACGCTGATCGTGCCGCCGAACGGCAGATGGTGCTCGCTCAGCCCCAGCCACAGGCCGGGCAGCACGGCGACAGGCACATCGTTCGCGACCAGCCGCGCGGCGGCGATCGCGGCGGCGCTGGCGCTGGCGGTGTCGGTGATGACGGGCAGATGCGGCCCGTGCTGCTCCAGCGATCCCGCCGGCAGGATCGCCAGCGCGCCCTCGCGTGCGGCGATCGCGCGCAACTCCGGCGCGGTCATGCGCGCCCATTCCACTTCAAGATTCATAGGGATCTCCCGGGACAACTCGATTTCATGATGGTATGAGCCCTGCCTGCTGTCCAATATCTTGACAGGTTCCGCTTTGGTTCAGTCGGACGCGAACGGGAACTGGTGTAGGGTGGCGGCGATTTTTCAGGATTGGTTCATTGAAGCTTAAATCGGACACCTCCGTCGGCTTTGTTCTCTGCCATTTGCTGGCGGTTCTGGCGTTGCTGCCCTGGTTCTTCAGCTGGACGGGCGTTGTGGTCGCGGTCCTCGGAATGTTCGTGTTCGGCATTCTCGGCATCAACGTCGGATTTCACCGCCTGCTGACCCACCGCAGCTTTTCATGTCCGCTCTGGCTTGAACACACCCTGGCGGTGCTGGGGACGTGCAGCCTGCAGTTCTCGCCGGCGTTCTGGGTCGCGGTCCATCGCAGGCATCACCATTACGCCGACGACATCGAGCAGGATCCGCATTCTCCCCTGCGCAGCTTCTTCTGGTCCCATTTCGGCTGGCTGGTGCTGGCACGACCTGCTGACATGAAACCTGCAGCGATGATTGATCGCTACGCAAGGGATCTTATGCGCGATCCCTTGTACGTCGCGCTTGAGCGGCGAAAGAACTGGATCAAGCTGACGCTTGTGTCGTGGCTGTTGTTTTTTATTTCAGGGTTCGCTGCATCTTTCGCCGGTGGAGGAACCGTTACCCAGGCGCTGCTGTTTGGTGCAAGCATTTTTCTCTGGGGCGGCCCGCTCCGGATCGTCGTGGTCTGGCACGCGACATGGTCGGTCAATTCCGTGACCCACCTCTGGGGCTATCGAAACTACGAGACCAACGACGACAGCCGCAACAACGTGTTCGTCGCCATCGTCGCTGCGGGCGAGGGCTGGCACAACAATCACCACGCCGATCCCGGATCGGCGCGGCACGGTCACAAATGGTGGGAATTCGACCTGACGTGGCAAGTCATCAGGCTGCTGATGCTGCTCGGTCTCGCGAGCGGGGCCGCCGTGCCCGCTCCCGGCCTGGCGGCGAGCTTCAGCAAGCCTCGGCAGGCCCCGAACTAAGCCTGGCCTTCGCGTGCGGTGTCGGGCCGTTACCCCGGGTTCGCCTTCAGCCCTGCGGCCTCGATGCCGGCGATGGCGCAAATCTCGTCATTGTCCGAGGTGTCGCCGGAGACGCCGACCGCGCCGAGCAGCGTCGCGCCGTCCTGGATCAACACGCCGCCGGGCACCGGCACCAGCCGTCCTTGCGCCAGCGTGTTCACCGCGCTGACGAAATAGGCCTGCTCCTGCGCGCGCTGGAACAGCGCGCGCGAGCCCATGCCCATCGCAAGCGCGCCATACGCTTTGCCGTGCGCGATCTCGGCGCGCATCAGGCTGGTGCCGTCCTGCGCCGCCGTGACCTTCACCGCGCCGCGTACGTCGAGGAGGGTGACGACCAGCGGCTTGAGTTTCTTCTCGACCGCCTTGGCAAGGGCCGCATCGAGAATCTTGCGGGCGATGTCGAGGGTCAGTTCAGCCATGGAGTTTGTCCTTGTTGAGAGATGAGTTCTTCGCGCGATCGAGACTGATGGCGAGCACGCGCGCGGCGTGAAGCGCCTCGCGCGGGGTGCCATCCTTGATCTGGTGCCGGCAGGACGTGCCGTCGGCGACGATGATGGTCGTACTGTCTGCGCGCCGCACGGCGGGGAGCAGCGACAGCTCGGCCATCTCGATCGAGGCCTCGTAAGTGTCGGCGCCATAGCCGAAGGCGCCCGCCATGCCGCAGCAGGAGGACTCGACGATCTCGACCTCGAGATCCGGGATCAGCCGCAGCGCCTGCTCGACCGGCTTGAACGCGCCGAATGATTTCTGGTGGCAGTGACCATGCAGCAGCACCTTGCCGCCGATCGCGCCGAGCGGCAGCTTGAGCCGTCCGGCCCTGGCCTCGCGCACCAGAAATTCCTCGAACAGCAGGGCATGCGCGCCGATCGCCTTTGCGGTCTCGTCCTTGCGCAGCGCCAGCAGCTCGTCGCGCAGGGTCAACAGGCAACTCGGCTCCAGGCCGACGATCGGCACGCCGCGCGCGGCGAACGGCGCATAGGTTTGAATCAGCCGGTCGAGCTCGGCGCGCCCCTCGTCGACAAGGCCGGCAGAGAGAAATGTGCGTCCGCAGCACAGCGGTCGGCTTCCATCGGCCGGCTTCGGCAGATGCACGCGATAGCCGCCAGCGCCTAGCACCCGCAGCGCAGCGTCGAGGTTCTCGCGCTCGTAAGCGCGGTTGAAGGTGTCGGCAAACAGCACAACCTCGGGGCCGTCGGCCGGACCGACGACTTCAGCATCGCTGTGGAAGGTGTCGCTCCGGAAGGCGGGGAGGGCGCGCTTCGCGCTGATGCCTGCGGCATTCTCGAACAGCGCGCGTAGCAGTGAGCTGCGGTTGCGCAGGTTGGCGAGCCAGGCAAAGCGCGCGGCGAGGGGCGCATAGCGCGGGAGATAGCCGACCAGGCGGTCGCGCAACGACAGGCCGCGGCTCGCCACGCGCGCGGCCAGCACCTCGATCTTCATCCTGGCCATGTCGACGCCAACAGGGCATTCGTGCCGGCAGGCCTTGCAGGACACGCAGAGTTTCAGCGTCTCCATCATCTGGTCGGAGGCCAGCGCGTCCGCACCCAACTGGCCGGAGATCGCCAGCCGCAGCGTATTGGCGCGGCCACGCGTGACATCCCTTTCGTCGCGCGTCGCACGAAACGACGGGCACATCACGCCGCCTTCGAGCTTGCGGCAGGCGCCGTTGTTGTTGCACATCTCGACCGCGCCCTGGAAGCCGCCGCCCGCGCCGGTATAGGCCGACCAGTCAAGCACGGTCTTCAATTCGCCGACGCGATAGTCGGGGGGATAGCGGAATAGCGTGCGGTCGTCCATGCGCGGAGGATCGACGATCTTGCCGGGATTGAGCACATTGCCGGGATCGAAGCGGTGCTTGACCTCCTTGAAGTCGGCGACGATGCGCGATCCGAAAATCGCCTCGTGGAATTCCGAGCGCACGATGCCGTCGCCATGCTCGCCGGAATGCGAGCCCTTGTACTCGCGCACCATGGCGAAGGTTTCCTCCGCGATGGCGCGCATCGCCTTCACGTCCTTCTCCAGCCGCAGGTTCAGGACCGGGCGGACATGCAAGCAGCCTTCGCTCGCATGCGCATACATGGTGCCGTGGGTGCCGTGCTTCGCAAAAACCCTGTTGAGCCGATCGGTGTAATCGGCGAGATGCGGCAGCGGCACCGCGCAATCCTCGACAAAGGAGACCGGCTTGCCGGCTTCTTTCATCGACATCATGACATTGAGGCCGGCGGCGCGGAAATCCGCGATCGCGGTCTGCAGCGCCGGCTCGATCACCTCGACCACGCCGCCCCATTTGCGCTGCGAATTGCCCCACGCGAAGCCGAGGTCGGCCATCAATTCGTTGAGCTGCTTCAAGCGTTGCAGATTGTCGGCCTGGTCCTCTTCGGCGAATTCGACCACCAGCACCGCGTCGGGATCGCCGCGTACGGCGGCCGAAATGACAGGCTTGAACATTTCGATGCCGCGACCGAGCGCGATCATGGTGCGGTCGACCAGTTCGACTGCGATCGGCTTCAGCTTGACGAGGTGCTGGGCGGCGTCCATCGCCTCATAGAAACTGCCGAAATGGCAGACCCCGACCGCTCTGTTGCGGATCACAGGCCACAGCTTCAATTCGACCTTTGTGGTGAAGGCCAGCGTGCCTTCGGAACCGACGAGAAGATGCGCCATGTTGTTGGCGGCATTGCGCGGGGTGAGCGCGTCGAGATTGTAGCCGCCGACCCGGCGCTGCACTTTCGGAAACTTGTCTGATATCTCGTCGGCCTCGCGCGCACCGAGCGCGAGCATGTCGCGAAACAGCGCGAGACCGGAATCGGGCGCGTTGACCTGCGCGAGGTCGCGCGGCACCTCGCCGAAATGCATCTGGGTGCCGTCCGCGAGTGCCGCGTCCATCGAGATCGTGTTGTCGCGCATGGTGCCGTAGCGGAGGCTGCGGCCGCCGCAGGAATTGTTGCCGGCCATGCCGCCGATGGTGGCGCGCGAGGCCGTGGAGACATCGACCGGAAACCACAGGCCGTGTTTTTTCAGTTGCCGGTTCAGATCGTCGAGCACGATGCCGGGCTCGACCACGCAGGTTCGGTTCGCGACATCGAGCGAGACGATACGGGTTAGGTGTTTCGAGAAGTCGATGACAAGGCCATTATTGACGGTCTGGCCGCATTGTGAAGTGCCGCCGCCGCGTGGCGTCACGATTCGTCCGTCATCCCTGGCGATCGCGAGCGCTTGCAACGCCTCGTCCATGCTGCGAGGCACCACCACGCCTGCGGGCATGATCTGGTAGAACGAGGCGTCGGTGGCGTAACGGCCGCGGCTGAAGGAATCGAACAGCACGTCGCCCGTAATCTCGCGCCGCAGGCGCGTTGCGAGGGCGCTGTTTTCAGCCGAATTGCTGGTTGTGCCGGCCTGCGCCGCCATGGGGTCGTCTCGTAGTTTCGTCCCGCCTCTCTTGCCCGCCGGGCTCGGGCTTGGCAAGGCGAAGGCTTGATCACCTATGCGTTGTCGCGCTCGCGGAATGCGGGACAGGGCAGCTGGAAAATGTTATCCGACGAGCCAGCGACGCCAACGAGGGATGCCCGCCATGACCGCGCACCAGGGACGGCACTATCTGCAAATCCCGGGCCCGAGCCCGGTTCCAGACCGCGTCCTGCGCGCCATGGATATGCCGGTCATGGATCACCGCAGCGCCGAATTCGGCGAGCTCGGGCGCAAGGTCATCGAAGGCAGTCAGAAGGTGTTCCAGACCTCCGGTCCCGTCGTGATCTTCCCGTCGTCGGGGACCGGTGCGTGGGAGGCGGCGATCGTCAACACGCTGTCGCCGGGCGACAAGGTGCTGATGGTCGAGACCGGGCATTTCGCGACGCTGTGGCACAACATGGCCAAGCGCTGGGGCATCGAGGTCGATTTCATTCCGGGCGACTGGCGCCGTGGCGCCGATCCGGCCGAACTCGAAGCCAAGCTCACCGCCGACAAGCAGCATGCGATCAAGGCGGTCATGGTCGTCCACAACGAGACTTCGACCGGCGCGACCAGCCGCGTTGGCGAGATCCGTGCCGCGATCGATCGCGCCGGCCATCCCGCGCTACTGATGGTCGACACCATCTCCTCGCTCGGGTCGGTCGATTACCGGCATGACGAATGGAAGGTCGATGTCAGCGTCAGTTGCTCGCAAAAAGGATTCATGCTGCCGCCAGGGTTGGGCTTCAACGCGATTTCGGAAAAGGCGCGCGCGGCCTCGAAGACCAACAAGATGCCGCGCTCCTATTGGGATTGGGAGGAAATGCTCAAGCCTAATGCCAAGGGCTTCTTCCCCTACACGCCGGCGACCAATCTGCTCTACGGCCTGCGCGAGGCGATCGCGATGCTGCTGGAGGAGGGGCTCGACAAGGTTTTCGCGCGGCACCAGCGGCTTGCGGCCGCCACGCGCGCGGCCGTCAACCATTGGGGCCTCGAGGTGCTCTGCCAGGAGCCGCGCGATTTCTCGCCGGTGCTGACGGCGGTGTTGATGCCGCCCGGGCACGATGCCGATCAATTCCGGCAAACGGTGCTCGACAATTACAACATGTCGCTCGGTTCAGGGCTCTCCAAGGTCGCCGGAAAAGTGTTCCGGATCGGCCATCTCGGCGAATGCAACGAGCTGACCCTGCTGGCGGCACTGACGGGCGTCGAGATGGGGCTGTCGGTGGCCGGCGTCCCGCACCGCTCCGGCGGCGTCGATGCCGCCATGAACACTCTGGAGCAGCGCTCGCAGAGCAATGTCGCGCAGTTGAAGGTGGTCGGGCACTAGTTTGGCGCATGATCTTTTCGGAAAACCGCTGCACACTTTTCCGGATCATGCGCTAAACCATTAACCGGCGGCCGATTTTCACCTTCAAGCCCTGCGTCCAGGGCATTGACGGCGGCTAATGGTCCGATCCCAACATTCGCATCCCATTGCAGCGGGCACTTCGCGAATGTTGGGATCGAAGACCACTAGCAAAATATTGATTCTAGTGGCGCTTTGGATTTGACGTTCGCTTGCGAGATCGCGGTCAATGGGCTAGCGAACGTCAAATCCGCGCCACTAGCTGATCGCGGGACAAGCCGCCCGAATAATGCTATTCGGACCGCCCCGCTGAGACGTGGCCGGCGGGAAAAGCCAGGACCGGGAAGGACGCCCATGACGACCGTGCATACTGGAAGGCATTTCCTCCAGATTCCAGGACCGACCAACATCCCCGACCGGGTGCTGCGGGCCATGGACATGCCGGGTCTCGATCATCGCGGTCCGGAGTTCGCCGAGATCGGCTTTGCCGTGCTGGCCGGCATGCAGCGCATGTTCCGCACCAAACAGCCCGTGATCATCTATCCCTCGTCCGGCACCGGGGCATGGGAAGCCGCCATCGTCAACACGCTGCAGCCCGGTGACAGGGTGTTGATGTGCGAGACCGGCCAGTTCGCGGTGCTCTGGCGCGGTATCGCCGACAAGTTCAAGCTCGATGTCGAGTTCATTCCGGGTGACTGGCGCCACGGCGCCGATCTCGATCAGGTCGAGGCACATCTCGCCGCCGACAAGGCGCACAAGATCAAGGCCGTCTGCGTGGTTCACAACGAGACCTCGACCGGCTGCGTGACCTCTCCGCTGGAAGTGCGCAAGATCATGGACCGCGCAAAACATCCGGCGCTGCTGATGGTCGATACCATCTCCGGCCTCGGCTCGATGGAATATGAGCATGACGCCTGGGGCATCGACATCTCGGTCGCCGGCTCGCAAAAGGGCCTGATGCTGCCGCCGGGCCTCGGCTTCAACGCGGTGTCGGAAAAAGCGCTCGCGGTCGCCAAAGCCAATCCCGCACTGCGCTCCTACTGGGAGTGGGAGGAGGTCATTGCCTTCAATAAGGTCGGCACCTTCCCCTACACGCCCGCGATCAACCTGCTGTTCGGCCTGCGCGAAGCGATCAGGATGCTCGAAGAGGAGGGCATGGAGAACGTGTTCGCCCGCCACCGGCGCCACAGCGAGGCGACGCGCGCGGCGTGCAAGGTGTGGGGGCTGGACACGCAATGCCAGGAGCAGGGCGCGCATTCGCCGGTCCTCACCGGCGTGCGGATGCCCGATGGCCATGATTCCGACGCTTTCCGCAAGGTCGTGCTGGAGAATTTCGACATGTCGCTCGGCACCGGCCTCAACAAGGTCAAGGGCAAGGTGTTCCGCATCGGCCATATCGGCCACTTCAACGATTTGATGCTGATGGGCACGCTGTCGGGCGTCGAGATGGGTCTCGATCTCGCTCACGTGCCGCATCGCGCGGGCGGCGTGCTGGCCGCGATGGACGTGCTGAAGCGCCGCGAGCAGGCCGCCATGCCGAAGGCCGCGGTGGCCTGAGCGATACGACAACAAGTTTCGACATAGAAGGAAGAGTGCGATGAACGCTCCCGTGGCCACCTCCGAGGACCTGCTCTATTCCGTCGAGGACGGCATCGCGCGGCTGACCTTCAACCGTCCGCAGGCGCGCAACGCGCTGACCTTTGCGATGTACGAGCAGATGGCCACGATCTGCGAGGCCATCAACACGGACCGCTCGATCAAGGCGCTGATCATGACCGGCGCCGGCGACAAGGCGTTCGCCTCGGGCACCGACATTTCCCAGTTCCGCGCCTTCAAGACCGCGCAGGATTCGCTCGACTACGAGGCGCGGATCGACCGCGTGCTCGGCACGCTGGAAAAATGCCGCGTGCCCGTGATCGCGGCGATTGCGGGGGCCTGCACCGGCGGCGGCGCCGGCATTGCGGCCTGTTGCGATATCCGCATCGGCACCGCCTCGGCGCGGATCGGCTTTCCGATCGCGCGCACGCTCGGCAATTGCCTGTCGATGTCCAACATCTCGCGGCTGGTTGCTCTGGTCGGACCCGCGCGCACCAAGGACATGATCTTCACGGCGCGGCTGGTGGAAGCGCCGGAGGCGCTGGCGCTCGGCCTGCTCAACGAGATCGTGCCCGACGTCGCGACCTTGCATCGCCGCGCCGACGAGACGGCAAAGCTCGTTGCATCGCACGCGCCGCTGACGATGGAGACTGCCAAGGAGGCGGTGCGCCGCATCCGCCGGACCCTGTCCCGCGACGAGGGTGAGGATCTCATCCTTAAGGCCTATATGAGCGAGGATTTTCGCGAGGGAATGGACGCTTTCCTGAACAAGCGCACGCCAAACTGGAAGGGCCGATAAGTCATTCTCGTCACGCGTGTATTTGTTCCCGAATGGAACCGCCTCTAGTATCGCTCGCCACGTCAATATTGACGTCGTCGCAACCACAGGAATAAGATTGCCCTGGTTGTGTGCGTAGTCCCGGCGTTTTTTCGACCAGTAATGCGCAAGTTTTTGAATTTCGTTGTGACCGCGTTTTACAACCACCAAGTCATTAAACTGAAAACAGAAGCCGATACTTCTTGACCACGCGACCGTGCAGGCCAGCATCACTATCTTTCTCTTCTCCTGACGCCGAACACGGCTTGCGACTACGCCAAAGCTGATCATCGCGCCACCGCGCGCATTGCGCGGTCGCGTCGATGTGTCAACGCACGCAGGGGTTCCTATGATCAATCATATTCGTGTTTTTACGTCTGTGGCTGCAATTGAAAACCTCGGCGAGCCTGCCGATACGGCGACACCCACATCACAACGAGCCATTTGACGGCCGTGGAGCGGCTTGGTCGTTCCGGTCGCCAGCGCAATGCGACCAAGTCAAGACATCTCGATTTTTTCGACGATATGGACCTGCTTGTCGCGGGTCACGCCTGAACCGGCCCTGAGTTCTCGAATCCGTAGGTAACAATCAATTCCATCAAGGGAGATCGCAATGACGACCATCACCGGGACCAACCAGAACGATAATCTCACCGGCACCAATGGATCCGACACCATCAATGGTCGTCAGGGCAACGACGTCATCAACGGCCTCGACGGCAACGACACCATTATTGCCGGCAATGGCAACAACACGATCACCGATGGCAATGGAAACGATAGCATCACGGCTGGCAACGGGACCAATACGATCACTGCCGGCAACGGCAACGACACGGTTACAGCCGGCAACGGCACCAATCACATTACGGTCGGAAACGGTACCGACAGCGTAACGGTTGGCAATGGTAGCAACACCATCGTTGCCGGCGACGGTACCGACCATATTACGGTTGGCAATGGCAACAACACCATCACCGCCGGAAGCGGCCCCGACACCATCACCACCGGCAACGGCAACAACACGATTTCCTCCGGCGGCGGCAACGACGTGATCCATACCGGCAACGGCAACGACACCGTCAATGCCGGCGCGGGCAACGATCAGGTCTTTCTGAATGGCGGCAACGACGTCTTCATTTACAACATGACGGAGAATCTCGGCTCGCACGATACGGCTGACGGCGGCAGGGGCACCGATACGGTGCAGCTCCAATTGACGCAGCAGCAGTTCAACAGCGCGGCCGTGCAAGCCGATCTTACCGCCTACAATGCATTCCTGGCGACGCACGCGAATCCAAATACCGACAGCGGGGCGACCTTCCATTTCACGGCATTTGATTTGTCGGTCACCGATTTCGAGCACGTCAATGTCGTCATCGTCAACAGCCCGGTCATCATCAGCAGCGGACCGGAATCGAGCACCGTCACCGAGCAGGACAACACCACCGGCTCGGCCGCGCTCGACACCACGCCGACCACGCCGGCGGGCACGCTGAACTTCACCGACGCCGACACCGGCGACACCCACACCGTGACGACGCAGTTGGTGTCCACTTCCATCGCCGTGCCGGCTGCAACGCAGACCGACCTCGCCACCGCCCTGACCACGGTGCTGCACGACTCCACCGGTACCGGCAGCGGCAGCATCGACTGGAACTTCGCCATTGCCGACAAGGATCTCGACTTCCTCTCGGCCGGCCAGACGCTCGCCGTCGACTACAAAGTGAGCGTCAGTGACGGCAGCACCACCTCAACGCAAACGGTCGAACTCGACATCACCGGTGCCAACGATGCGGTGGCGATCACCAGCGGCCCGCAATCCGCCTCGGTGACCGAGCAGCCCAACACTGTGAACTCGGACACACCCGATACGACACCGGTGCAGACGCTCGCCTTCGCCGATCCGGATCTCGCGGACAGCCACAGCGTCAGTGTCGCGCTCGACTCGGCGGTATGGTCGGCCAATCCGAGTTTCGTGCCGGGCCAGACGCTCAACGATCTGCAGAATGCGATCGTCACCACGCTGCATGACTCGACCGGTACCGGAAACGGCGGCATCGACTGGAATTTCAGCCTGCCTGACAAGGATCTCGATTTCCTCGGTTCAGGCGACACCTTGACGATGACCTACGACATCACCGTCAGCGACGGCGCGACGACCTCGACCCAGCAGGTGACGGTGACTGCGACCGGCACGGCCGATCCGTCGCTGGTCCTGCCGGCCAGCAACGATGTCTTCGACACCGTCTTCACCGATGCGGGCAGTGCCGTGGCGTTCGGCAATGCCATCACCGACCCAGGCGACCAGCCCGGCGATGCCTCCACCACGCTCGCCATCACGGCGGTCAACGGCTCGTCGGCCAATGTGGATACCTTTATCAATACCACCTATGGCCAGCTGTTCGTCGATTCCAGCGGCTTCTACGAGTTCGTGGCGAACGCCGCGTTCGATGCGTTGACACCCAGCGATAATCCGACCGAGACATTCGCCATCACGGTCAGCAACAGCCTCGGCCAGGACTACAACACCACGCTGACTCTCAATATCCACGGCGCCGACGACGCACCGATCATCACCTCGGCCGACGTCGTCGGATCGATCACGGAAGATGCCGGGCCGACCCTGCTGACCAACGGCGGCTTCGAGACCGGCGACCTTACCGGCTGGACTGTGGTCGGTTCGGACATTCAGGCCGAAACCCTCGGCCTCGGCGGCGAGTTCGGCAACAGCAGCGCGGTACTCGGACCGCCCGGCGGCGTCGGTACGGAAACGCTCAGCCAGTCCGTCGCCACGACGGCCGGCGAGCACTACCTCGTCTCCTTCACCGCTTTCGGCGATCCGGAATCCGGCCACAATGAATTGATCGCGAGCTGGAACGGGACGAATCTCGTCGACGTCGTCAACAATAACTCCGGCGGGCCCGTCACCTATACGTTCGACGTGGTCGGCGACGGCGGCAATGACCCGCTGTCATTCACCTATTCCGACGACGGCAACGGCATCATCCTGGACAACGTGTCGGTCAATTCCGAGACGCCTCCTGCGGTCCAGACCACCGGCGGCCATATCGCCTTCACCGACGTCGAGACCGGGGATACCCACACCGTGTCGGTCACCCCCGATAACGCCGGTTATGTCGGCACCTTCACCGTCGATCCGGTGACGGAAGCCGCTGGCAGCGGTTCGACCAACTGGCACTTCTCGGTCAACAACGCGGACATCCAGTTCCTGGCGCAGGACCAGGTGTTGACCCAGACCTACACCGTCGCCATTACCGACGAGAACGGCGCTACCACGACTCAGGACATCGCGGTGGCGCTCCATGGCCAGAACGACGCGCCGACGGCGGTCGGCGAGACCGTGGTCACCGACGCCGGCGCCAACGGCACCGTCGACATCCCGACCTTTGCGCTGACGTCGAACGACACCGATCCGGATACGACCGACCATCTGTCGCTCAGCCATGTCGTTTCGGCCAGCGGCGGTTCCACGACGAACAACTCGACCGACGTGTTCTTCTTCGACGACGCGACGCCGGGCGGTTCGTTCGACTATCAGACCACCGACGGGATCGCGACCAGCAACACGGCGACCGCGACCATCGTCAACAATGCGACCAACGCGTCGACGTTGACGGCGGCCGGCAGCGGCGACTCGATCCTGATCGCCACCAACGGCACCGAAGCGTTGAACGGCGGCTCCGGCAACGACATCCTGATCGGCAATTCCGGCAGTCATGTCATGAGCGGTGGAGGCGGCAACGACACGTTCGCGTTCCTGCACACCACCGACGGGCCGGGCATCATCACCGACTTCAACAACACGACCCAGCAAGACCATATCGCCGTCTCCGCCAGCGGATTTGGCGGCGGCCTGACGGCCGGGATGGATGTGTCGTCGACGTTCGAGACCTCCGCCGACAACCAGTTCTCGGGCAACGGTGCCGAGTTCCACTTCGACACCGGCAACCAGACGCTCTACTTCAGCGCCGACGGCAGCCAGGCCAATGCGCATGCGGTGACAAGCGTGCAGGCGGGCGTGGTGCTCACTCCGCACGACATCCTGATCGTGTAACAGCGCCTCGTTGCGTCACCAGTTACAACGCGGGCTTTCGAGCCCGCGTTTTGCTTTTTTCGGCCCCTTCGCCGCGCCGGCCCGACCTCATTCCAAAGTCATACGGCCAGTGCCCGGTGGTGGCTTGAACTGGCGGCCATTATCCGCACAATGCAGGCCAACCGATCCTCGGTTTTCACCAAGCCAAACAAATCGATAGGGAAGAAACGCGTGCGAAACATCATGACGGCGGCCGCCACCCTTTCGGCCATCCTCGCCAGTGCGCCGGCACTCGCCGCCGGCTGGGAACCGACCAAACCGGTCGAGATCGTGGTCGCGGCCGGCGCCGGCGGCGCCTCCGATCAGATGGCCCGCATGATGCAGGCTGCGATCCAGAAGAACAATCTGATGAAGCAGCCGATGGTGGTCTCGCTGAAGGGCGGCGCGTCGGGCGCCGAAGCCTTGATGTACATGAAGTCCAGCGAGGGCGACGCCAACAAGATCCTGATCGCCTATTCGCTGATCTACATGCTGCCGCTGTCGGCCAAGATCCCCTTCAACTGGCGCGAGCTGACACCGGTCTCGGTGATCGCGCTCGACCAGTTCGTGCTGTGGGACAACGCCAACGGCCCGAAGAGCGTGAAGGAGTTCATCGAGGCGGCGAAAGCCGCGAGCTCGCCCTTCAAGATGGGCGGCACCGGCTCCAAGCGCGAGGACCACGTGCTGACCGTGTTCATGGAGCAGAAGACCGGGGCGAAGTTCTCCTATTTGCCGTACAAGTCCGGCGGCGAGGCGGCGACCCAGCTGGTCGGCGGCCATACCGAGTCCAACGTCAACAATCCCAGCGAAAACCTCGAAGTGTGGCGGGCAGGGCAGGTGCGCGCGCTCTGCGTGTTCGACAAGGAGCGCATCTCCTACACCGCGAAGGTAACCGACACCCAGTCCTGGCATGACATCCCGACCTGCAAGGAGCAGGGGCTCGACGTGCAGTATCTGATGCTGCGCGCCATGTTCCTGCCGGGCAAGGTCACGCCGGAGCAGCAGGCGTTTTACGTCGACCTGTTCCAGAAAGTGACGCAGACGGCGGAATACAAGGATTATATGGAGAAGCAGGCGCTGAAGCCGATCTTCCTCACCGGCAAGGACATGATCCAGTTTCTGGAGGAGGATGACCAGCTCAACAAATCCTTGATGACAGAGGCGGGATTTGTTGCCAAGTAGGCGTTCTCCTCCCTCTTCCCGTCCTTACGGGGAGGACAGGGGTACACCAACCAGTCCGGTATCGATGTCCGAGTCCGACATAGAGATCGTCGTCGACGATCCCACCGCGCCCGAGGACGATTCGCCCGCGGTCACCAACAACCGCACGATCGAGATCGTGGTCGCTCTGCTGCTGCTCGTGCTTGCGGCGACGCTCGGCTGGGACAATTGGCGCACCGGCATCGGCTGGGATTCGACAGGCCCGCAGCCCGGCTACTTTCCGTTCTATCTGTCGGTGATCCTGGCCGGTGCCAGCCTCTATGGCCTGATCGCGGCCCTGCGGTCGCGCGAGGACGCGTTGAAGACCTTCGTGACGCGGGCACAGCTTCGCCGCGTCATGGCGGTGTTCGTGCCGACCCTGCTGTTCTGCCTGGTCACGCAATACCTCGGGCTCTATGTCGCGAGCTTTCTCCTGATCGCGAGCTTCATGCGCCTGGTCGGCAAGATTGTGCTGTGGAAGTCGCTTCTGACCGCCTTCATCTTCACCGCGGTCATGTTCGTGACCTTCGATATCGCGTTCGACGTCATCATGCCGAAGGGGCCGCTCGAAGCGGCCTTCGGCTACTAAGAGGCCGGGAAGCGACATGGAAGCCTTCGGCCTTCTCCTGCACGGCTTTGCCGTCCTGATGACCTGGAAAACGCTGGCGCTGATGATGGTCGGGCTCGTACTCGGCGTCTTCGTCGGCGTGCTGCCCGGGCTTGGCGGGCCGAACGGCGTTGCGATCCTGTTGCCGCTGACCTTCAGCATGGACCCGACCTCGGCCATCGTGATGCTGTCCTGCATCTATTGGGGCGCGCTGTTTGGCGGCGCCATCACCTCGATCCTGTTCAACATCCCCGGCGAGGCCTGGTCGGTGGCGACCACCTTCGACGGCTATCCGATGGCGCAGCAGGGCAGGGCGGCGGAGGCACTGACCGCGGCGTTCACCTCCTCGTTCATCGGCTCGCTGGTCGCCGTGCTCCTGATCACCTTCCTTGCGCCGCTGATCTCCACCTTCGCGCTCAAATTCGGACCGCCGGAGTTCTTCGCGGTTTATCTTTTGACCTTCTGCTCCTTTGTCGGCCTCGGCCGCGAGGCCAAGCACAAGACCGTCATCTCGATGGCGCTCGGGCTGTTGCTTGCCGGCGTCGGCATGGACACGGTGTCGGGCCAGTTGCGCATGACCTTCGGTTCCAACGACCTGTTGCGCGGGATCAACTTCCTGGTCGCAGTGATCGGCCTGTTCGGTATCAGCGAGATCCTGCTGACGATGGAGGAGCGCCTGGCGTTGCGCGGCCACGCCGCCAAGATCAGCCTGCGCGTCGTGCTGTCGGTTTGGAAGGACCTGCCGAAATACTGGGTGACGCTGCTGCGCTCGTCCTTCATCGGCTGCTGGCTCGGCATCACGCCGGGCGGCGCGATCGCGGCGTCGTTCATGGGCTACAATCTCGCCAAGCGCTTCTCCAAGGATCCGGACAGCTTCGGCAAGGGCCGCATCGAGGGCGTGTTCGCGCCGGAAACGGCGGCGCACGCCTCCGGTACCTCGGCGCTGCTGCCGATGCTCGCGCTCGGCATTCCCGGCTCCGGCACCGCCGCGATCCTGCTCGGCGGGCTGATGGTGTGGGGCCTCAACCCCGGCCCGCTGTTGTTCGTCGACCACAAGGATTTCGTCTGGGGCCTGATCGCCTCGATGTATCTCGGCAATATCGTCGGCCTCGTGCTGGTGCTCACCACCGTGCCGATCTTCGCCTCGATCCTGCGCGTGCCGTTCGCTGCCGTGGCGCCGATGATCGTGGTGTCCTGCGCGATCGGCGCCTACGCGATCCAGAATGCGATGTTCGACATCTGGCTGATGCTGGGCTTCGGCGTGGTCGGTTACGTCTTCAAGAAGATCGGCATACCCCTTGCGCCCTTTACCCTTGCGCTGGTGCTCGGCAGCAAGGCGGAGGACGCCTTCCGCCTGTCGATGATCGGCTCGGGCGGCGACATGGGCGTGTTCTGGTCGAACTGGCTGGTCGGCTCGATCACCACGCTCGCCATCGTGCTGCTGTTCTGGCCTGTCATCGACATGGCGATCGCGGGCGCAGGCCGGATGTTGCGGCTCTCCAAGGCTTGAGGCCGAAATAGCCACGAAATCAGCTGTCTGCACCATTTCGTAAGTAGTGCTGCCCCATTTCTACTGCCGGTTGCTTTTCTTCCACATGTGGCATTGCGGCGACAGCGCCCGGTTCCTTCCGAGCGTATGATTCCATCCAGCGCGGGACTCTCGTTTGGGGGGACAACCTCATGAAACGTATCTTGGTTAGTGCTTTGGTCGCCTCGACGTATGCGACAGCGGCTATGGCCGCGGATCTTCCGCTGAAGGCGCCGCCCATGCCGGTCGCGGTCTACAACTGGACCGGCTTCTACGTCGGCGGAAACATCGGATACAGCTGGGGCAGATCATCCAGCACCGAATATTTCAATGACGCTGGCAGCGGAGCGCTCCTCAGCGCCTCTTCCGGCAGTTTCAACATGGACGGCGCCATCGGCGGTGCTCAGGCCGGTTACAACTGGCAGCGGGACAAGTGGGTCTTCGGACTCGAGGCCGACATCCAGGCTTCCGGCCAGCGCGGCGACGGTCTCTTCAGCTGCGCCGGCGGCGCGCTGACGCCCCGGCCCATCGCGCTGAACGGCGTTTGCACTCCCGGGCATCGCGGCGACACCGCGCCGTTCGACGTCGCGGCCTTCCCGATCAACGGTGATCTCAGCCAAAGGCTCGATTGGTTCGGCACGGTACGCGGTCGCGTTGGCGTGACGGTGACCCCGACTTTCCTGATTTATGGCACGGGTGGTCTCGCATACGGCGAAGTCAAGACGACCGACACCATTGCGGGCGTCAACATCACCGGCCCGCAGGGCGTCAATGGATCGACCCTGACGGCCGTCAACGCTGCCTACGGCAATAACAGCACGCGTGTGGGATGGACCGTCGGCGCCGGTATCGAAGGCGTCATCAGCGGCAATTGGACCGCGAAGCTCGAATATCTCTACATGGATCTCGGTACGGTCTCCGGAACCTTCGTGACCCCGCTCATCGCGACGAGCGGCGCATTCGTCAGCACGAGCTACTCGTCGCATATCACCGACAACATCCTGCGCGTCGGCGTGAACTACCGCTTCGGCGCCGGGCCTGTGGTGGCGAGATACTGACCGTCCTGATTCTCCCGAAACTTGAGCCCGGCCCGTCGGCCGGGCTTCTTGTTTTCGCGGCCGGCTTGCGCGACCACAAGCCCGGCGAAATCGCCGGCACCTCGCTCGTTGCGTTCAACCACAGGTTTTTTGTGGATGTGGCTTTGGCGTGACAGCGGCCGGCCCGGTCGGGGCGTATGCTCATCCGTGGAATTGCTTCTCCCGAAACTAAGCCCGGCCTGGTCGCCGGGCTTTTTGTTTCAGACCACCTTGCGTTCCCGCAGCTCCTTGATTTCCTCAGTGGCAAAGCCGAACTCGGCCAGCACCTCCTCGGTGTGCTCGCCGAACTCCGGCGGGCGCGCGGCCATCTTGCTCGGCGTGCGCGACAGCGTCACAGGCTGGCCGACCAGCTGGATGTGCCGGTTCTCGTCGTTCGGCACGTGCTGGGCGATGCCGAGATGCTGGACTTGCGCATCGGCGAACATCTGGTCGATCGCATAGATCGGGCCGCAGGGCACGCCGGCGGCATTGAACTCCTTGACCCAGGTCTCGCTCGATTTTTTCTCAGTGTACTTGTTGATCTCGGCGTTGAGCGCTTTGCGGTTCTTCGAACGATCCGGCGCGGTGGCGTATTCCGGCCGGTTCGGCAAATCGGGCGCGCCGATCGCCTCAGCAAAGCGCGTCCAGATCCGTCCGCCCGTGGTGGCGATGTTGATGAAGCCGTCGGAGGTCTTGAACACGCCGGTCGGGATCGAGGTCGGATGATCGTTGCCGGCCTGCTGCGCCACGTCCTTGTCCATCAGCCAGCGCGCGGCCTGGAAATCCAGCATGAAGATCTGCGCCTGCAACAGCGAGGTCTGCACCCATTGACCCTCGCCGGAGACCTCGCGCTCGAGCAGCGCGGTGAGGATGCCCATGGCGCAAAACAGTCCGGCGGTGAGATCGGCCACGGGAATCCCGACGCGCATCGGCCCTTCGCCCGGCGCGCCGGTGATCGACATCAGCCCGCCCATGCCCTGCGCGATCTGATCGAAGCCGGGCCGCTTGTGATAGGGGCCGTCCTGCCCGAAGCCGGAGATGCTGCCATAGATGATGCGCGGATTGATCTTCTTGACGCTCTCATAGTCGACGCCGAGCTTGGTCTTGACGTCGGGGCGGAAATTCTCGACCACGACATCGGCCTGCTTGACCAGACGATTGAAGACTTCGAGACCCCTGGGGTCCTTCAGGTTCAGCGAGATGGCCCGCTTGTTGCGGTGCAAATTCTGGAAGTCGGCGCCGTGGCGCGGCCCGCCGAGCTGCTCGCCGCCGGCATCCTCCAAAATCGCGTCGATCTTGATGACATTGGCGCCCCAATCCGCAAGCTGCCGGACGCAGGTGGGACCGGCCCGGACACGCGTGAGATCGAGCACGGTGAAGCGGGACAAAGCCAGCGAAGCCCTGGGGAATGTCATCTTGGGGAAGCTCCGGAAGAATACGGGTATGTAGGTGTTTGATCGGCCAGAATGATCGAAAATTCAATAGCTATTCAAGGAGATGCGGCTCTGTCGGGACGCATCGATTCAAACCACAGGTTTAAATTAGCGGCGCGGGTCTACCGCTGCTGCTGGACGGTGTGCTAGCGGTTTTGCACGATTCAGCTGATTGGCCGGGGCGGGTAGTCCGAGGGCGACATCAGGGAACATTGAGCGGGATCGACGGCTAAGCGATGAAGCTTCCTTACGATGGTTTCGATGCCTCCGGCGGCGACTTCCTCGCCGGTCCGGACGCCTTTCTTGCCGGCGGAGATTCGGCGGGACCGTTTCCCGTTACATCGCCACCCGTCGAGACGCCGCCCGCCGCGACTCCGCTCAGTGCAGGAGCGACCGACGCACACGCAGCGCTGGCAACGCTGGACTCGGCGAGTTCCGCCGTCGAACCGCTCACCACCCTCTCGATACTGGCCAACCCCGGGCCGGGTGACCAAATCACCAGCGCGGCCGCAATCCCCGGCGGCGCAAGCGCGGCGCAGCTGCTGCAGGCGCTGAACGAGAGCGGCCTGAGCGTCAACGGCACCGGCATCAAGGTCGGCGTCATCTCCGACAGTTTCAACGACAAGGGGGGCGCGGCCGCGGATGAGGCCAGCGGTGCGTTGCCGTCCGCCTCCAACATCCAGGTGCTGAAAGACCTGCCGTCGGGCGGAACCGACGAGGGCCGCGCGATGATGCAGATCGTGCACGAGATCGCGCCGGGCGCGAGCCTTGCGTTCTACACCGCCGACGTCAGCGAGCAGGATTTCGCCAACGGCATTCTCGCGCTCGCGGCCGCCGGCTGCAAAGTGATCTGCGACGACGTGAGTTACTTCGACGAGCCGATGTTCCAGAACGGCGTCGTCGCACAGGCCATCCAGACCGTCGAGGCCGAGGGCGTCACCTACGTTGCGGCGGCCGCCAACAATGCCAGCAACGCCTATCAGGCGGCTTGGACGCATAGTTCGGGCGCGTCCGACGGCTTGGATTTCACCGATGCCGAGAGCTTCGGCGGCAGCATCCTGCAGACCGTCACGGTCACCGCGAGCACCGCTCACCCGGTTCCGCTGCTGCTCGAATGGGACAGGGCCTACGGGCAGGCAAATTTCAATTCCGGGCAGCCGGACATCGACATGTTCGTCTACCAGAATGGAACCCTGATCGCACAAGCGACCAACGTGACCGCCGGCGAACCGAATAATCCGTTCACCGGCGTCCAGTTCACCGCCTCGGGCACCTACCAGATCGCGATCGTCAACAATTTCGGGCCGGATCCCGGAACGATCAAGGAAGTGCTGTTCGGCAACGGCGCTTCGGTCAGCATCAGCGGCGCGAATGCCGGCACCGTGTACGGCCATGCGATGACGCCCGGGGCGATTACCGCCGGCGCCGTCAGCGTGGCCTCGACGCCGGCCTTCGGCGTCAGCCCGGCGCTCAGTGAGACCTTCTCTTCCTCCGGAGCGGGAACGGAATTGCTGTTCGCCAATGACGGCACGCGGCTGTCATCGCCGCAATCGTTGAGTCCGGTCGCAGTCTCCGGCGTGGACGGTATCGCGACCACAGTCCCGGGAGGGCTCAGCGATTTCTTCGGCACCTCGGCGGCGTCGGCGAGCCTTGCCGGCGTCGCAGCGCTCATCCTGGCGGAAAATCCGAACCTCACGCCTGCGCAGGTCGAGCAGATCATGGAGCAGACGGCATCGCCGATGGCGAATTCGGCTGTCAGCGGCGCCGGTCTCGTGAACGTCGATGCGGCCGTCGCCGCGGCGCAGGCGCTGCTGCCTTCGATCGAATCGTTCGGGTCGACCAAGCTGGTCGAGGTTGGAAGCAACTTTTTCGTCGATCCCGTCAGCGGCGGCACCGGCCCCGAGCTGAAATACGGCGGCGCGGCGTTCGTTGCCGGAACAACGTGGGGCGGATGGGCGCCGATCGGCGCGGAAGCGATCTCCGGCGGCTATGAGGTTGCCTTCAAGATCGGCGCCGACACTTACACGGTGTGGGATACCGACGCGAACGGCAACCTCACGACGATCGCGCTCGGGACGACGTCGGGCAGCAATCCAGCGCTGGAAGCGCTCGAGGTCAGCTTCCAGCAGGATCTGAACGGTGATCACGTCATCGGCGTTCCGGCCACCGTGATCGAGTTGGCGGGGTCGACGAGCCTGATCAAGTCCGGCGGCGATTACTTCCTGGGAACGAGCGGGCCGACGCTGAAATATGCCGGGGCGGTGGTGACGGACAGCACCTTTCCGGGCTTGACCCCGATCGGGACCGAGGCAACGGCGACCGGGTTCGAAGTTGTTTTGCACGATACGGCGGCGGCCCAGTACGACATCTGGCTCACCGACACTAACGGCAACATCAATGCCATTGTGGCCAACAATTTGCCGGGCAACAGTCCTCAACTCGAGTCACTCGAAACAACCTTCCAGCAGGATCTGAACGGTGACCACATCATCGGCGTTCCGCCCACCGTGATCGAGTTGGCGGGGTCGACGAGCCTGATCAAGTCTGGCGGCGATTACTTCCTGGGAACGAGCGGGCCGACTTTGAAATATGCCGGGGCCGTGGTGACGGACAGCACCTTTCCGGGCTTGACCCCGATCGGGACCGAGGCAACGGCGAGCGGGTTCGAAGTTGTTTTGCACGATACGGCGGCGGCCCAGTACGACATCTGGCTCACCGACACTAACGGCAACATCAATGCCATTGTGGCCAACAATTTGCCGGGCAACAGTCTTCAACTCGAGTCACTCGAAACAACCTTCCAGCAGGACCTGAACGGTGACCACACCATCGGCGTTCCGGCCACCGTGATCGAGTTGGCGGGGTCGACGAGCCTGATCGAGTCTGGCGGCGACTACTTCCTGGGAACGAGCGGGCCGACTTTGAAATATGCCGGGGCCGTAGTGACGGACGGCACCTTTCCGGGCTTGACCCCGATCGGGACCGAGGCAACGGCGACCGGGTTCGAAGTTGTTTTGCACGATACAGCGGCGGCCCAGTACGACATCTGGCTCACCGACACCAATGGCAACATCAACGCCATTGTGGCCAACAATTTGCCGGGCAACAGTCTCCAACTCGAGTCACTGGAAACAACCTTCCAGCAGGACCTGAACGGTGACCACATCATCGGCGTTCCCGGGCATACCTCGCCTTCGGCGCAAGTCGCCAGCATCGCGCCCCCGGCGCCGGCCTCTTTCACCGGCAGCGATGCATTCGCGTTCCGTCCCGATCTCGGCGGCGGAACGCAATCAAACAGTGTGATCGCGACCGCGCTCCAGCAGGCCGGAGAGCTGATTGCCTCAACCGCGACGCATATGGGCGCTGAGTTGCAGCAAATCCTTGCGACCTATGTCCAGGACGTGATCGGGCCCCATGACGGCACATCGCACGGACCTCTGTTCGACCCCGGCCACGGCTTCATCATTCACTGAAAAAGCGATTGTCCGAGCCGATCGCGATCAGCCTTGGCTATCGCGTGCGCGAGTTCCTTTTCGGCCGCCTCACATTCTTCCAGATTGTCCACCAGACCGTGGATCATCCGTGAGAAACCTCACTGTGGATCGCTCGCATTTGCTTCAACTGTGAGACTATCTGAAACGGCAAATTAATGCGCCGGAGCGATGCTCTGTGCTTGCGAATCGTACATCGTCCGCGAGCGCGAAAATACCTTGTGGGATTGCAACAAATTCGAATTCCTTAGCAGGATCAATAGCTAAGCAATGAAAAATCCGTTCGACGATAGCACCGACCTCTCCGATTTCATAGTCGCTCCTTCGGCGCAGAGCTCCGGCAATGTCATTGGCGGAGGATCGCCTCCCGCACCCGTGCTGGGTGCGCCGATCGACATTCCGGAGGAAGAGCGCGAGGCCGAAGCGGCCGTTGCAGCAAGCGGCAGTGGCGGACCGGGTTCCGTCGTCACGGTGACTGGTGCGACCTCGGCCGGGCTGACCATCAATCTCGTCTTCGATGCGGCGGCGATGGCAGCGCCGCAAAGCTTCCGCGACGGCATCACGGCAGCCATGCAGATGATCTGCGCGGTGGTGACCGACAAGATTACCCTCAATCTTTCGATCGATTACAGCGGGACGGGTCAGGGCGCCTTCGGCGGACCTTCCGGCGGCAACTACGTCAACTATTCGACGGTGCGGGCCGATCTGGTCAACAATGCATCGCCCGGCGACACGACCTTCAATTCATTGCCGATGGGATCGACGATCGCAGGCCAAAGCTCGGTCGCGGTCTGGTATTCACAGGAAAAGCTGTGGGGTATGTTAAGCCCCACCGGCACCGAGATCGATGGCAGCGCGAGCTTTGCGACTGACATCAGCCCCAGCTTGCTGGTCGGTGTAGCCCTGCACGAATTGACCCACGCGATGGGCCGTGTGCCCTACGGGTCCGGGGGGCAGCCCGATGTTTTCGACTTCTACCGCTTCACCTCGCCCGGCAACTATCTCTTCAACGGCAATTCCACCGCGCCCGCTGCGTACTTCTCGTTGAACGGCGGCACCACCAAGATTGCCGACTACGGTCAGACCTCCGATCCGAGCGACTTCCTCAACAGCGGCGTGCAAGGATCGACCGATCCCTTCAACGAGTTCTACTCCAACAGCACGCAGCAGCAGCTCACTGCCGATGACCTGAAGCAGCTCGATGCGCTCGGCTTTCACCTCACCACCAACCAGCAAACCCAAACCGTGATCGAGGCGTTCGGGTCGACCACGCTGGTCGAAGTTGGAAGCAACTTTTTTCTCAATCCCGCCAGCGGCGGCACCGGCCCCGAGCTGAAATACGGCGGCGCGGCGTTCGTTGCCGGAACAACGTGGGGCGCATGGGCGCCGATCGGTGCGGAAGCGATCTCCGGCGGCTATGAGGTTGCCTTCAAGACCGGTGCCGATACCTACACGGTCTGGGACACCGACGCGAGCGGCAACCTCACGACCAACGCGCTCGGAACGACGTCGGGCAGCAGCATCGCGCTGGAATCGCTCGAGGTGAGCTTCCAGCAGGATCTGAACGGTGACCACATCATCGGCGTTCCGGCCACCGTGATCGAGTTGGCGGGGTCGACGAGCCTGATCAAGTCCGGCGGCGATTACTTCCTGGGAACGAGCGGGCCGACGCTGAAATATGCCGGGGCGGTGGTGACGGACAGCACCTTTCCGGGCTTGACCCCGATCGGGACCGAGGCAACGGCGACCGGGTTCGAAGTTGTTTTGCACGATACGGCGGCGGCCCAGTACGACATCTGGCTCACCGACACTAACGGCAACATCAATGCCATTGTGGCCAACAATTTGCCGGGCAACAGTCTTCAACTCGAGTCACTCGAAACAACCTTCCAGCAGGACCTGAACGGTGATCACATCATCGGCGTTCCGCCCACCGTGATCGAGTTGGCGGGGTCGACCAGCCTGATCAAGTCTGGCGGCGATTACTTCCTGGGAACGAGCGGGCCGACGCTGAAATATGCCGGGGCCGTAGTGACGGACGGCACCTTTCCGGGCTTGACCCCGATCGGGACCGAGGCAACGGCGACCGGGTTCGAAGTTGTTTTGCACGATACAGCGGCGGCCCAGTACGACATCTGGCTCACCGACACCAATGGCAACATCAACGCCATTGTGGCCAACAATTTGCCGGGCAACAGTCTCCAACTCGAGTCACTGGAAACAACCTTCCAGCAGGACCTGAACGGTGACCACACCATCGGCGTTCCGGCCACCGTGATCGAGTCGGCGGGGTCGACGAGCCTGATCGAGTCTGGCGGCGACTACTTCCTGGGAACGAGCGGGCCGACTTTGAAATATGCCGGGGCCGTGGTGACGGACAGCACCTTTCCGGGCTTGACCCCGATCGGGACCGAGGCAACGGCGACCGGGTTCGAAGTTGTTTTGCACGATACGGCGGCGGCCCAGTACGACATCTGGCTCACCGACACTAACGGCAACATCAATGCCATTGTGGCCAACAATTTGCCGGGCAACAGTCTTCAACTCGAGTCACTCGAAACAACCTTCCAGCAGGACCTGAACGGTGACCACACCATCGGGATTCCCTCGCATACCTCGCCCTCAGCGCAGGTTGCGAGCACTGCGCCCGCGGCGCCGGCTGCTCTCGGCGGCGGCGACACGTTCATATTTCGGCCCGACCTCGGCAGCACCGGTGCAAATAATTCGCCGCCTGCCGCGCTCGAACAGATCGGCCAGCAGTTGGTGTCGGGCATCGAGCACCTCGGCACTGAAATACAGCATATTCTTGCAGGCGATTTGTCGGACCTGACGGGCGCCCACGACGCCACGGCACATGGACCGTTGTTCGACCTGCTTCACGGCTTCATCATTCATTAGCGCGAAGCACGGCGCCCGGCATGGACTTTCCAGCCTGCCGGTTGTAGGACGACTTTCTCTTGCATTACGGCGACGATTGAACGCAGATCGTCGTCTTGAGCAAACGGGGCGTCGCGATTGAAGACGAGACAGGTCGTCATCTTCGGAACAGGCGAAATCGCCGAACTCGCCGATTTTTATTTCACCAACGATTCGGCCTATGAGGTCGCGGGCTTCACGGTAGATGCCGCCTTCGTCAAGCAGACCGAATTGCATGGCCGTCCGGTGGTCGCTTTCGAAGAGGTGGCCGAGAGATTTCCGCCGGACCGGTTCAGCTGTTTCGTCGCCGTCAGCTACGCCAGGGTCAATGCGTTACGCGCCGAGAAGGTCGCGGCGGTGCGGGGGATGGGGTACCGTATCGCCACCTATGTCAGCAGTCGCGCGACAATCTTTCCGGGCTTCGAGCCGAAGGAGAATTGCTTCATTCTCGAAGACAACACCATTCAGCCCTTCGCCAGCGTCGGCGGCAACGTCACACTCTGGAGCGGCAATCACATCGGGCACCATTCGGTGATCGAGGATGACGTCTTTCTGGCGTCGCACGTGGTGGTCTCGGGCGGCGTTCGCATCGGGCAGGGCACCTTCGTCGGCGTCAACGTCACCATCCGCGACCACGTCACGATCGGAAAGCAGTGCGTGTTGGGAGCGGGCGCTCTGGTGCTGGAGGACCAGCCGGATTTCTCGGTGGTCGCGCCGCGGGGATCGGAACGATCCGCGGTGCCGAGCACTCGTCTCCGAAAATTGTGAGCGCGTCATGTCCTGGCGCCGCCTCGGCCGTATCTTCGTTCCCGATGGAAGCGAGCCGTGGGCACGCAGCCATGCCGCGCTACCGGTGCCGGCGCATGTCGGCGGCGACGTGTTTCGCGTATTCTACAGTGCGCGCGACGCGGATAATCGCTCGCATGTCGGCTGGGCCGACCTGGAACTGACGGAAACGCCCCGCGTGGTCGCCTGCGCGCGCGTGCCGGTACTGACGCCGGGCGAAGACGGAAGTTTCGATGATAGCGGCATCGGAATTGGCTGCCTGATCCGTGACCATGACGGACTCGCGCTTTTTTACATGGGATGGAATCTTGGCGTGCGCTCCGCCTGGCGCAATGCGATCGGTTTAGCGCGGTCGCGCACGCTGGACGGACCGTTCCAGCGCATCTCGGCGGGCCCGATTCTCGATCGCTCGCCCGAAGACCCCTACACGCTGTCCTATCCTTGGGTCCTGCAGTTTGGCCCGCAGGACTGGCGGATGTGGTACGGCTCCAACCTCGCACCGGCCGGTTCCAGGACGGACATGCAACACGTGATCAAGATGGCGCGCTCGGCCGACGGCGTCAGCTGGACCCGCGACGGCGCGACGGCTCTCGGCTTTGCCGATGCGAGCGAGAACGCGCTGGCGCGTCCGAGCGTGATCAAGCTGGATGGCAAGTTCCTGATGTGTTTCGCCTGCCGCGGCGCTGCCTATCGCATCGGGGCGGCGACGAGCGAGGATGGCATCAACTGGACGCGGCGCGATGCCGAGTTCGGGCTCGATCGCTCGTCCGACGGCTGGGACAGCGAGATGACCTGTTATCCGGCGCTGTTTCGCCATCGCGACCGACTGTGGCTGGCGTATAACGGCAACGGCTTCGGTGCCACCGGCTTCGGATTTGCCGTGTGGGACGGAGCAATTCCCGTCTAGCGCGCCTTGTTGGAAAAGGCGATCCAGAACGCCGAAGCCCGCCCGGTAATCTTGAGAACGATGCTCTCTAGGACGGAAAATCCTCCGAGCAGTACGAATGATCGGATTCCCCCGTAAAAGATCGTGATCGGAGGGAATACGGCGTCGGCGATACGCGGCGAGGTGAGACTCAGCAGGACCGAATGGCAGGTCCAGTTCCAGAACGCGGGCGAGGCATATGAGCGCTCGACGATCCGGGTCAGGCCGGCTCGTGCAGCCATCGTTGTCATGTTCTGCGGATTGAAAAGATAGAAGTGGCGCGGTGCGTGGTAGCCGCCCCAGTGCCGCCCCTTCAGGCTCTCGAACTCGACGCAATCGGTGTTAGGAGTTTCGATAATGATGATTGCTCGCGGCGAGGCTACTGCCCGACATCGTTCCAGAAATTCCAAAGGCGCCTCGACGTGTTCGATGACATGGGAGGAGTAGACGATGTCAAAATAATTCGCCGGAAGATCGATATCCTCGAACCGGCCGTAATAGGCGGTATGCCCCCGCGCGCGGGTAGCATGGACGGCGTGCTCTCCCATTTCGATCCCGTGAAGTTCGGACCCGGGCAACAGCGCCTTGAATGTGTCGAGTTGCGCGCCGACGCCGCAGCCGACGTCCAGCACTCGGACGGGACGGGAAAAGAACTCAGGCTTGAACCCGCTCAGCGCCAGCTTGCTGCGAAGAGCATCCTCGTTGCGTCGTTGAAAAAGCCGTTGGACGAAAGAAGGACGTCCGGGGCTCTCTGGGGAAACACCCAGGTGGTAGGAATAGTAGTTCGCGGGATAGATACGACCAAGTTCGCTGCCGTCAGGTCGTGGGTTCAAATAGACGAGGCCGCATTCGCGGCACCTGACCACCGGGAAGTCCATCGCAACGGAACGATACTCGTGATCCGACACCTCGCCGATCTTGATCGGCGGCGCATTGGATCCGCACGCCTTACAGACGATGTCCTCGAATAATCCGAATCGTTTCATGGCGCGGATTGGGCCGGCGCGAGCCACAGTTGGCTGATCACGCCTATATAGCTTGGTCTTTCCTGGATCGTGACGCCCCGCTCGGTCAGGTAGGCGTGCAGCGCGGGGAGATTGTACTGGGGAATCCAGGGATAGAAATGATGAGCGCCGTGGAAGTTGAAATTCATAGGTGAGAAGAAGAATCGTTCGACGACGTTGGAGCGGACGTAGAAGAAACGCGGATCGATATCGTCGTGGTCGGAAGTATAGTGCTCAACCCACTGTCGCAGGATCATGACCGGATTGGTCAACAGGATCAGCGTTGCCGGATAGAGCAGGGCGGCGACAGGGTTGCCGCCGATCAGCCAGCAGGCAACGGCCAGTACAACGGTAACGCCGGCCATAGTGGCGGTGATCATCGTTCGTTCGGCGGGCGCAAATGGGTAGGGCGTGTTGTCCCGTTCCGCCATCATGGCCCGGAATTCCCTTTCAAACGGCGTCCAGCCGAAGATTGCCCGCACCAAGGCAAAGGGGATCGCGAACATCAGCGGGACCAGCTGCCGCCAGTTACGACAGTGGCTCACGCGTTCAGGGTCTTCCCTGGACGCAGCGTGCCGATGGTGGTCGATGTGTCGCTGCCGGACGCCCTGATAGCGGGTGAGGGAAGGATATGCGGCGAAAAATCGGGCCAGCACGTCTCCAACTGCAACGTCGCGCATGAGGCAGCCGTGAATGCCCTCGTGGTACAGGGTGAAGAGCCGGTGCTGAAGGCCGACGAGCAATATTGCCGCCGCGAGAAAGCAAGGCCATGCGTTCGCATAGGATGCGCCAAGCACCACAAGCAGGATTCCCAACCATGTTGCGATCAGGTGGCCAGGACCATTGATATTGTTCTTCTCGCCAAAGAGCTTCGATATCTCCTGCGGCGGAGGCAATGAGGTTGTTCGCATCTTGTATCCTCGTCCGGGACCCAGTCCTATTGCACGCGTCCCATCCCCATCATCACCACGCCCAGATTGGATCGATAGAACCACCGCTGGATGACGAACAGCGGGTAGAGCGTCACTCGATTCAGGATGATGCGTACCCAGGACGGAAATACGGTCTTCCAAGGGATTTCGCGAATTCCGCTGAGTTCCGTCTGCTCCCTCATACTGAGGCTGACTTTCGAGGTCTCGGTGGTGCTGCGTGCCACCATCCTGAGACTGAGGTTGAAAAGGATGTTGCTTGCGGGAACACCGATCGACCAGACCGATACCGCGTCAAGATTGGCCCTGCGCAGCGCGGCGTCAAGATCGCCGCGATCGTAGCGACGTAAATGCCCGACGGTTTCGTCCTCGATCGACCAGCAGTCACGCCGTCCCGGCACAGCGATGATCAGGTTGCCCCCAGGCCTGACGAACCTTGATATCGTTTCCAGAAATTTTTTGTCGTCCTCGACGTGCTCCATGACCATGTAGCTGATTGCCAGATCCACCTTGGCGAAGTCCGGCGGAAGATCGTGCACGTCGCCTTGATACAGGCGATATCTGCCTTGGGCGATTTCCGTTGCAAGCGTCTTTTCGGCGATCGCGATTGCGCGCTCGGAGAAGTCGACGCCCACGCCCGTCAAGCCGGCATCGCAAAGCAACTTCGATAAATCGCCTCCACCGCAACCGACATCGAGAAAAGTCCGGCCGCCCAGAACCCTGAGCGCGTCACGCAAGGCTTCGCGGTGACAAAATGTGCCGGGGGGATCGATTTTGACGAACTTCATGGCATCACTCGGCTGCTTGGCTGACCGCGGCGGCTTTGGACGCCGGATATCCATCCCCTGCGCCCGCGAACTGCAGATTGAAGAGATAGCGGCAGGCGACCTCGACATAGCCTGGGCGTCTGATGAATTGGTCCGGATAATCCGGGTCGTTCTCACTCAGCCAGCGATGGAGAGCGCGTACCTTGAAGGTGACGACGTTCGGATGGAGATGGTGGACATGATGATAGTGGAAATCGAACTGGCTGACGAAGAACGTCTCCAGCGGACTTGCGTCCATGAAGAATCGTCTGGCCCCTTCCGCTTCACACGTGGCTTCTCCAGGCAGTACATGTTCGGAGAAAGACCGAATCGCTTCGAAGAACGCAGTCAGAGTGGCCAGGGGCAGCAAGTAGAGCGTGAAGTAGACAATCGGGGAGCTGAGTAGACTGATTGCCGTCAAAACGGCGAATTGAGTCATGAACAGCGCCATCAAGTCTATTCTGGTCTTGGCGAAAGGGACTGCGTCGGCTTTGCCGCCGGCAGCTTTCGAAGGAGAGACGATCTGAGCCGCCGTCATGGCCAAATTCGACACCATCATGAACAATCGTCCGCCGAGCAGATGGAATGCGAAGAAACGGATCACGGCCGTTCCCGGCGGTCTTTTCTCCACATTGTGGTACGTCTCATTCGGATCGTCGACCTGTCCGACGCGTCGGTGATGGTCCCAATGAATCTTACGGCCCATGTAGAAACGGGTGCCAAGCAATGCCGAGAGGACGATTCCCACCCGCTCGTTGGTCCGTACGCGCGTGAACAGCAGGTTGTGCATCGCCTCGTGCTGGAGGATATAGCAGGCTTGGCCGCGGGCGCCGACGAGAAGGAACGCGAGGGTGTAACCCCACCAGTTCCCGATGTTCCAGGCGATCGCGCCCGAACCGAGCAAGACGAGCACGTTGACGATCACCATCGCCCATGCCCGGGTGTCGTTCCGGACGCCGAATTCTTCAGGTATCTTGATCCGATGCTTCATCGGCCTGTCCACCTTGGCGTGTCCACCGGCCCCTTCCAGCACAAGTTACCACGACCTGCAACTATCGCGAACGGGTCGGTACTTTCATTTGCCGGCTTTTCCGGCGCGGCTCGCCAGATAGTCGCCGACCGAGCGTTGGGTGCGCACGTCGTAGCCAAGCAGCCTGCGAAGTTGCGGATCGGTCGTGAATTGCTCGCCGAGCGCCGCCGGCAGATCGATCTGTTGCCTGAACAGCGGAATGGAATAGACTTGGTTCACGGCGCGGCGCGCGCGGTCGGTGCGGTTCACGCCGCCGCTGTGATAGGCCATGCAATCGAGCACAATGAACGAGCCGGCAGGCGCCTCGATGGTGACGGCCTCGGTCTCGATAAAACGATCCGAAGGAAACTCCTCCTGCTGATGCGACGCCGGAAGTACCATGGTCGCGCCGTTTTCGATCGTGAATGCGTCGAGGCAGAACAGCGCGTTGATCGCCAGCGGCCGCGATGAAACGAAGTGCTGATAGGGCAAGTCGCGGTGCCATGCGCCCTGGTTGTAGCGCTGTGCGTGAGGCGGGTTGATCACGCCGTTCTGCTGGTTGAGCACGACGTAGGCGGCAATCAGCCTGGTACAGATATCGAGAATGGTCTTGTTGGCAGCCAATTCCAGGAAAACAGGTTCGTGGGCGAGCGGCAGACGGATGGTGTTTTGCTCATCGATTGTCTGCAGCGTCTTGATGCCGCCATGATCGGCACGATGGCGCTCCCCGGAACGCTCGAAGGCAGCGGAGAAAGCGGTGAGGGCGTCCTTGTCATAGCCACCGTCGACGACGCCATAGCCCAGCCGCCGGATCGACTCGCAGGCATAGGCGACGCCCGTCTCGGACGCGGTTTGTCCGATCACGCCATATCGGCTGGTACCGGCAGGTTGCATGGGACCTCGCGATTATCCTGCTGACTGCATAGTCCGTCAGACGGTCGATATCAATCGATCGGCATGCCCCGATCGCCGGGCTTATCCCGGTTGATGACGCACGATGACCGTGAATTCGTACAATCCATAGTCTTGCAGTAACGCGACCGAGCGGCCGTACCGTGACAGACAGTGCCCGAGCATGGCGGTCGGATCGGCGTAGTGAAGATCAGGCCTGCGGCGGCCGGGGTCGCTCGACAGGCTCAGGACATTGAAGGCGAATCCGCGGCGGCTCGCGGCCGCCAGGACGTCTATCGTATCGATGACGTAGGTTCGCCACTCCTCGTCAGGGATATCTCCCATGACATTGAATATGCCGCTTGCGACGGCAAAATCGGCGCCCTCGGCGGGCTTTGCGCCGACGTGCCATTGGCGATCGCTGCCTTCCCCATGAAGCTCCCGTGCTTTTTCGATCATGCCCGGGGCGACGTCGTAGCCGATGAAACGGCCATGATGACCGGCGGCGCGCAGGAAGCGCAGGAAGTCGCCGAAGCCGCAGCCGAGATCGATGACGGAGGCTTCCGGGTCTTCGGCGGTCAGCCTGAGAAATTGTGCGTGTCGCCGCTGATGCGATTCGGTCCCGTTCCAGTCGACGCCTTGGGGCGTGGCGCCGTGCTGCGCCAGCGTGGAAGCGTAATAGGACGCGGCGTGAGCCAGTATTCGGGAATGGTCGCGCGTCATCGGTCGATCGTCTTGTCCGGCGCGATCGCAGAGGCGGGGGTCGTTTCGCCGCGATAGACGCGGCGAACGATCGTGTAGGGTCTTCGCTTCGTCTCGGCGAGAATATTCGCGACATAGATGCCCATTATTCCGAGGATGAACGTGATCAGGCCGCCGAGGAACCAGATCGAGACGATGATCGACGTGAAACCGTTGACGCCGATCCCCGAGCTGAAATAGCGCCCGAGATAGTAAAGAACCACGCAGATCGACAGGCCGAAGATCAGGAGGCCAGTGTAGAAGATCAGATAGAGCAGGCGGCTCGACGTGGTGGTGATGTCGCGTATCGCCATCTCGACGCGGCGCTTGAGCGTGTAGCTGCTCGGCGACAGCGACAGCTTGGTGAGCGCAACAGATTGCTGACGGAAGCCGGTCACCTGCCAGAGGTGAGATATCGCGAATTCGCGGTCACGGTGTCGGATCAGAGCCTGCACGTAGCTCCGACTCATCAGCCGCGCAGTCAGCACGTTGCGCGGAACAGGATAGTCGCTCAGCAGATCGAGCAGGCTGAAGAATGTCGCGCCGGGCAGCCGCTCGACAAAATTGCCACGCCTGGTCTCGAGCACGCCGTAGACGACGTCGCAGTCACCTTCCGCGAAATGCCGATACAGGGTCGCGAGATCTTCGGGCTGCTCCTCGAGATCGCTGTCGATCAGGAATACCAGGTCACCGGTAGCGTGGGCGAGCCCCGTCATCAGCGCCTTGTGGTGGCCGAAATTGCGCGAGAGGTCGACGACGATCACGCGAGGATCGCGTTCCTGCAACTGTAGCGCGAGGTCGAGGCTGTCGTCCGGTGAGCCGTCATTGACCATCACCAGCTCGATGTCGGCGGTGACTTGCCCGGCGGCCCTGACAACTCGCCGGTAAAATTCCTCGATGCTCGCGGCTGAGCGGTACAGCGTCGTGACCACGGAGAGCTTCATCAGGGTTCCTGCAAGAGGTTCGCCCCGGCGCCGGCGCCGGCCTAGATCGTTGTTATCTCAACCATATGGTGGAGTACAACCTGGGTGGAACTCGCCATTGGCGGGAATTGCAAAAAGCGTTGAACCTCTGTTTGACTTGCGTGACCTATTCCAAGAGGGGGTTCGGCTTTCCACGGCTCGTGCGGCGCAAAGACAAGATCGCTCTTGATCTGCGGCATTTTGTTTGTTGTGTTGTCGGATGCCTGTCGTAAAAGGCGTAACATCGAAGCCTATTGTTCTGGGGAAGGCTGGGCATTTCTCGCCAATCGATTGAACCCGGACCCACCGGGCACGGAAGTGCAGTCTAACTGTCGCGGCTCAAGACTGGCTGAAAACAAAAATCAGCGCATAACATAAGGAGGTAGACCAATGCGTCGTATTGCTACACTGGCTATATTTCTTGGATTTTTGACTCCCATGCTGGCATCGGCTCCGGCCCATGCCCAGGCGACCCGAACCTGGGTCTCCGGCGTTGGCGATGACGCCAATCCCTGCAGCCGTACCGCGCCCTGCAAGACCCTTGCCGGCGCCATCTCGAAGACCGCCGCGGCCGGCGAAATCGACTGCCTCGATCCGGGCGGGTTCGGCACGCTGACCATCACCAAGTCGATCACCATCGACTGCGGCGGCGGCGGAATCGTGGGCTCCGTCCTTGCCTCCGGTGTCGCGGGCTTCAACATCAACGGCAACGGCATTAACGTCATCTTGCGGAATCTCAGCATCAACGGCACGGGCACGACCCTCGGTACCCGCGGCGTCAACATCCTTGCGGCGAACAGCGTGGTGATCGAGAATTCGCACATCATGGACTTCTCGCAGCAGTGCATCGCCGATGGGCGTCCCACCGCCGGCATCCTTGTCGTCAACAACGTCGACATGCGTTTCTGTGCCCTGTCGGGCATCGGCACCGCGACATCAGGCGGCGTTCTCAAGCTGACGATGAACAACGTCCGCTCGACCAACAACGGCAACGGTGTGGCCTTGTCGGCGAACACCAATGCCACGATCACCAATTCCGTGCTGTCGGATAACACCAACGGCGGGATCGACAATGAAGGCGCGAACATATTTGCCGACGACAACGCGATCGGCAGCAATAGTAACGGCGTGAACAATGGTTCGGGAGCCACGTGGCTGTCGAACAACCACGTCTCGTGGAACACGTCGAACGCCGTCAACATCGTGGGTGGAACCGTGAACACTTACGGCAACAACGAGCTCAACGGCAACGTGGTCGGGACTCTGACCCCCGCGAGCCCTGGCCTGAGGTAAAGTTCCCCGCCGGCGGGGTTCCGCTCCGCCGGCTCGGCCCTCAAGCAACGAACCTCGGGCTCCGGCCCGAGGTTCTTTTTTGACGGGCGGCAAGAGCGGCAAGAGAAGGCGAGATGCCTCAGGCGTCCCGCTTCAAATAACGCGGCGCTTGCGGTCCCGTGTTGAACAGCAGGTCGAGCACCGTCACGGCATGCTCGAAGCCGCCATGGAGCTGCGGATATTCCGGATATCCGTCATAGCTCATCCATTCCGTTGCGATTCCGGCCGCGCGAAACATCGGTTCGTCGAAATAGTCGCGTGCCGAGGGCCCGCTGAGATAGATGTCGGAGCCCGCCGCCTTGGCGATGTCGAGCAACCGCGCGGTCTTGGCGCCGGATGACGGATAGGCCGTATCGCGGGTAAAGCGCGTGTCGAGACCGAGCAGGGCCGAGATGCCCCGCAAAAAGATCTCGTTGACCTCGCTCAGGCGCGTCAATGGTCCCGCGCGTTCATACAGGTCCTTCACATCGGGGGCGAGTGCCTCGAAGAAGGGCGCGCGCCGGTAGGCGAGTTCGAGCGTGCGCCAATGCTTCTCGGCCCAATGTTTCCCGGCTCCCGCCTTTTCGATTTCGACCTCGTCGATCGGCTGGTCGAAATGCCCCTTGGTGACCACGGGGATCGTCAGCCACTGAACGCCGTTGGCGGTCTTGATGCGATTGCGGTTGTGCCAGTGCCGCCTGGCATATTGCACGCGGTCGAGGATCACATACTCGTCGCATCGCCCGATCAGGTCGAAGAAGCCCTTCCAGGGAATGTAGCAGGACTGGATGATGCAGATGCGCACATCGTGCTCCGGGCGCGCGATCAAGGTTTCGGTTCGGGCGGGCGGGAAACGAAGATCTGGGTGCGGTCGTTCTCGAACACCAGATCGTAAATCGGCCGAATCTGCAGATGCTCGACGCAAAAGGTATCGAGCATCTTCACGTTGTTCAGGATCGAGATCAGATGAACGTCCGGCGTGGTGCACAGGGCCGAGCTCAGGTTTGCGATACCAAGCTCTTTCAGGACGGCGCGCGCAACGGGGGTGCGCGAAAAGCCGCCGATAGGAACCATCGTTACATTCGGGAAAGGATAATAGATCGCCGTCGGTGTGATGAGCCATTCAAAGGCCAGAGCGTCGCCCCACGCCACAAGCTTGCCGGACAAATAAGGTTTCGCGTCGACGAGTTTCGCGCGATAGGCCTCGGCTGCTCTCACGCGCTGCAAATGCTCTTCGATCGCCGTCGATCCGGAATACACCGCCATGACTGCAATAAGCGCTATGCTTGCAAGTGTGCGCCACCTTGGTACGGCCTCAAGCGCAAGTATGAGTGGGAGTGTGCAAAGCACGGCAATGCCTGCGGTCGAATACAGCACGCGAGAAACAGGAGGGCGGCCGGACAAACCCCCAATGATCGTAGCCGCTAAGCACCCAGTCAGCAACAACGCAACGAGCAAGCGATGTCGTGGCAGCAATACGCACGATAGTATCTGGATGATCGTCATTGCCCTGACGAAAGGCGATTGCCACGCCGCATTGAGCCACTTCGGCACCCCGGACAAGACCAGCAGCGGCGTATGCGCTCCCGATGCGAGATGCTTAATGGCATCCAGGTCGTAAATCGGATCGATCGAATACCACGCCAGAAACATTGCATGGTCGTTGGCGGACCAGCCGACGTCACGGAATGCTGAATGGTTCGCGTTCCAGGGAACACGAAGGAAATTGAGGAACAGCGATTGGATGCGGTTGTATTCTTGAACGTCATGCCATGCCGGCGAATAGTCGTACGCCACTTGATCGGTCGCGTAGGTCAACAATGCGATGGCCGCCAGCGTGGCCAGGAGCCGTCGGCTTGGCCATCGGGTGTCGGAGGGTCCAAGCCAGGCCAACCAGAGGAGTACCGGGAAAACGACGACCATCCCCAGGAGGCCCGATGACGGCCGGAGCAGAAAGCCGAGGATCAACGCCGCATAGATCGTTGTAGAAAGGGCCCGTGATCGACTTTCCGCGCCCGACGTTACCAGCCAGCATCCGATCGCGGCTCCGAAAAGGAGCGCCGCTGTGATTGTGAATTGAGGGTCCAGAAGCGGTCGGAGGAATACAACCCCGAGTGCGATCAGCACCAAGCTTTCCGCCCAGCCGGATTGCTGCCGTGCGGACCCGTACAACGCGCGTGCAAACAATCCAATCGAGAGACCCAGCGCCGCCAGCGTCACGTATCCGTGCGCCAGCGGCCCGACAAGTACCGTGACCATGCGGACGATGAGGCCGTAGCCGAAGTGCGAAAAGACAAGATGAGCGTCGCCTGCGGCGGACATGCCGAAGCCTGAACCCAGCATGGCAATCGCAGCGTCGTCATTGGTTTCGAACAGTGGTTTGCCGAAGAAAGCGACTGCAAGCACGACAAAAGCTGGAATACCTAGGACGACTGGGTACATAGCCGCATCATGGGGATACCAAGAGGTGCCGGGGCGGGTGGCGCGACCGAAGGAGGCTGCGACCCGAGGCCAGCGGCTGTTAATGTTCAGGTGGGGTGGCGAAAGGTTAGCTCCGCTCAAGGCCTGCGTCACGTTCTGCGATCCTTGGCGGAAAGGCTGCAGAATTCCTCATAGCTGCGGACATAGTCATCTGGATCGTAATACTCCGATGCAAAAACCAGCAACGTCGCGTCGGATGAATGATTGTGCTGCGTGCCCCAGATCATCGGCGGTACATAAACTCCGAGATCCGGCCGATCGAGCCTGACTTCGCGGCGATATTTTCCGTCGTCGAGCAGCACACGGCACGAACCCTTGACGCAAACCAGGAACTGGTGACAGCGCCGATGAGCCCGCTCCCCCCTGACCTCCGGGCTTGGGACGTCGGAGATCAGAAAGAAGCGCTTCGGCGTAAACGGCACATCACGCAGGAATTCGCCTACCGAGAGATTGCCGCGCATATCCTCGACGAAACGCAGTTGGTGCAAAGTGCAAGTTCCTACGTCCAGTTGCGTGACCGACGTGGATGGCTCGCGAGGATGCGAAGGAGCCGCGGTCGCCGAACGGCCGCCGTCTGTCTCCGCCGTCGCTATCGCCTGAACGTATCCGCTAATCCGAGCGGGATTTCCCATGACGATCGCGTTCGGCGGAACGGATTGGGCGACGACCGCGCCGGCTCCGACCATGGCGCCCTGGCCGACCTCGATCCCGGGCAGGATCGTTGCATTCGCGCCGATCGACGCACCTCGGCGAATGATTGTCTGCAAGGGACCGCGTCTCGGAATCTTGCTACGTGGGAACGGATCATTCGTGAACGTGGCGGAAGGTCCGATGAAGACGTCATCTTCGATGATCGCGCCATCACGAACCTGCGCGCCGCACTGTACGGTCACGCGGTCACCGAGCGCGACATCATTTTCGATAAACACTCCGTCGCAGATGTTGCAATCGCGGCCGATCCGCGCTCCTGCGAGAACATGTGCGAAGGCCCAGATTCGGGTCCCGGTGCCAACGTTTTTTGTCTCGCAGATGCCGTGGGCATGGATGAAGACGCCATCGATCATGGAACCCCGGCTTTCGTGAGAGAACCGGGCGTGGCGCCGGCGCGGTCTTCGGAGATATCGCCGGCGAATGATTCACATTGTTGTACTACGGCCAGTGGGCGGCGTTTGGTGTTCTCGTAGGTTCGCCATGCATAGGACCCGATCAGGCCGATGCCCAGCGTGTTCAGTGCGCCGAAAAAGACGATGGTTATGACAGTTGCGGCGTAACCGGGAATCGCTATGGTTCCGAACAACCGGAGCAACGCAACGATCATGCCAAAGCCGAGGGCGATGAGGAGGCCGCAAATCCCCACCAGGATCAGGAGCCGGATCGGCAAGTCGGTGAAGGCGAACACGCTGTCCAGCAGGTAGTTGAACCTCTTCCTGAAAGTCCAGCCGCTCTTACCCATCGTGCGCGCGCGGCGGCTGTATCTGATCTCACGCCGCCGGAAGCCGAGCCAGAATAGCAAGCCGATAAGCGACGAATGCGCTTCCTCGAGCCGCAACAGCTCTCTTTTGACCGTCTCATTGCAGGCGAAAACATCCACGCCACCTGCGGGGATCTCCCGATTGATGAATTGGCGATAAAGCCGCCAGAATATCGAGGCAAAAAGTTGCGAAGGACCCCGGTCTTCGCGGCTATCACGCGTCCCGATCACGATGTCGCAATCGTCGTGGGCCAGGTTTTCAAGAAAAGATATCAATAACTCGGGAGGCTCTTGAAGATCGGCCGCAATGACCGCCAGAAACTTGCCTTTCGCGGCGTGCATGCCGGTACGGATGGCTGCGAATGACCCGAAGTTTCTGGCATGCAACACGAGTTGCGACGCGAATTTCGCTTCCGGCAGAGCTTCCTTGAGCCGCTTGTAACTGTCGTCGGGGCTCCCGTCGACGACGAAAACCACCTCCATCTGCATGCCAAACCGGTCGGCGACGACTGTAGCTATCCGACCAAATTCGGAAAGGAGCAGAGGGACGAACTCGGCGTTCCGATACACCGGTACGATGACCGAGTAGAGCATCCAGGGGCGCGTCCGTTAAGAGCGCGCCGACGTGGAACATGCATCCCAAAAGCTGGGTGGCGAAATCCCCGACATCCTGCCCGCTTGATAAAGTGTGGAACTGCCAATCCTTTTATGCCAATTGTGTCTTGGCCGCAATGCAACGGATACGATGAAAAGGGTTAATGGCCGAGGCGAGGAAATGATGTGCAGCGCCGAAAAACCGAACGGACGGGCGATGTTGCATGATTGTGAAGTCCGGGTTCGCGCAAGCGCCCTACACCGCGTGATCGTCTTTCTCGCGGTTGTACTGCTGCTCGCGTTCGGCAACCTCGCGCACGCGCAATCGCTTCGCGACGGCGTCGCCGCCTATAACCGCCAGGACTTTGTACGCGCCTCGAACATCTTCATCCCGCTCGCCGAGCGCGGCGTCGCGGCGGCGCAGACCTGGCTGGGCTTCATGTTCCAGACCGGGCGCGGCGTGCCGCAGAACTACACCGAAGCGGCGATGTGGTATCGCCGCGCCGCCGAGCAGGGCGACAGCCTCGCGCAATACTCGCTCGGGCTGCTCTACGACAAGGGACAGGGCGTGCCGCGCGACGTCATCGAAGCGAGCAAGTGGCTCAATTTGTCGACCGCCGCGGCGCCGCCGCGCGCGCGCGAGGCGCGGGCCCGGATACGCGACGCGGTCGGCACCAAGATGACCCGCGGCGAGATCGCCCGGGCGCGGGCGCGGGCGCTCGGATGGGCGCCGGTTCCCGAGCATTGAACGGCTTGGTCCTTGCTCAAAAATCAAAATAGATGAAATTCGCCGAACTGCCTTGGCTGATGGCGATGGCGAGCATCCAGCAGAACGCGATTGTCAACCAGACGAACAGCGGATTGGCGCGCCGGACGGCGACCCGAAGGCGGGCGTGACGGTCGAGCCGGTGCGTCAGCGCGAAGACCACAAGCAGGATGACGACGAACGCGTTGCGTTCGAGGTCGAGGCTGATGGTGCTCCATGCGCTCGTGAACGTCTCGCCGATGAAGCGTTGCGCGGATGCAAAATCCCTGGCGCGGAAGAAAATCCAGGCGAAGGTCACGAAGTGAAAGGTCAACAGCCACGACAGCCACCGGGGCAGGGCGGCGGTGTACCGCGAGACCAGGTGCACGAAGCCGAGCGCCAGGCCGTGCAAGCCGCCCCAGATCACGAAGGTCCAGTTGGCGCCGTGCCATAGCCCGCCGAGCAGCATGGTGATCAGGATATTGCGGATTTGCCGAGCCTTGCCGCCCCGGTTGCCGCCGAGCGGAATGTAGAGGTAATCGCGCAGCCAGTGCGACAGGGTGATGTGCCAGCGCCGCCAGAAATCGACGATCGAGAGCGCGCTATAAGGACGCAGGAAATTGGTCGGAAGCCGCACGCGCAACAGATAGGCAAGGCCGATCGCCATGTCGGTGTAGCCAGAGAAGTCGCAATAGATCTCCGCCGAGAAGCCGTAAAGCGCGACCAGGTGCTCGAAGCCGCTGCCACCGTGCTGGTAAACCTTGTCGACGGCCTGGGCGATGCTGTCGGCAAAGATCAGCTTCTTCACCAGTCCCATCGTGAAAATGGCGATTCCGAGCTTGAAGCGCGCGCCTTGCGCCGAGCGGGGATGCCGCAGCTGTGGCATCAGCTCGTGCGGGCGCAGGATCGGCCCCGCGATCAAATGCGGGAAGAACAGGACATAGCCGAGCAGGATCTTCAGCGACGGCTCCAGCGGATATTTGCCGCGATAGACGTCGATGACATAGGCGCTGAGCGTGAAGGTGATGAAGGACAGGCCGAGCGGCAGGGGATAGCGCAACGGCGCGGTGTCGATCACGCCGTGCAGGCCAAGCACATCGTTGGCGAGGAAGAACGCATATTTGATGAAGGCGAGCGGCAGGAAGCCGACGATTAGCGTCGTTGCGAGCCGCAGCCGCCGGCTGCGTTGCTCCTTGCTTGCGTCGATCCAGGCTGCACCCGCAAACGCCCCGAGCGTCATCGCAAACGGCAGCCAGACATAGGCGGGACGCCACCAGGCATAAAACACCGCGCTGCCGGCGATGATCAGCCAGATCCGGAAACGCGCGGGCAGAAAGTAATGGCAGGTGAAGTAGACGGCAAAGAAGACGAAAAAGACCGGATCGGAAAACAGCATTATCTGCTCGATCCAAGCTCGGTCTTGCCGCCCTGCTGCAGCACCGGGTAGATCGCTTCCGCCATCAGGCGATGGCCGAGCGCGTTCGGATGCGGATCGCCCGGCATCGCCCAGACCTGCTCGGGCGACAGCTTACTGAAGGCCGGCAACAGGTCCACGAACACGTAGCCGTCGTCCCTGGCGATGTCCTCCATCCGGCGATGGATATCCGTGAAGGGATAGTCCTTCAGATTATGGATGTCGGGCGTCATCGCCATAACGAGGCGGATGTGGTGCGCCTTGGCGTAGTCGGCGAGCTTGCGCAGCGAGACCAGCATCTCCCGGTAGCCTTCGCTGTCCTGCTGGTAGACCGACTGATAATGCTCCTCCAGCGATTTCAGGCCGACCTTGCCCGTCAGCCGCGTCATCGCGATCCACAGCGTCACCGCAAGCTCGCTGTTGCGCAGCAGCGCATTGCCCTGGCCGTCGTCGAGCTTTTCCGCATCGCGCAGGAAATACTGGACGACGATGTCGGAGGGATCGAGGTCTTTCAGCTCGGTGAAGAAACGCTCGACATAGCGTTCCGCATTATAGTTGCCGATCCCGGCATTGAGCACCTCGACCCTTTGCCCGTCGGCCTCGAACATTTTTCGCAACTGCTCGGTCTCGGTGTCCTCTTCCTTCACGCCCCATCCGAGCGTGATGGAGCTGCCGAGGAACAGGATGCGCCGGACGTTGGGATCGCGCGGCGGCGTGGGCGGCCCACGCAGGCCCCATTGGTCGGTCCTGATCACCACCGACTGCAGCAGCGCGGATGCGTTCTTCAGATGATCGTGGCCGAGCGCGGGATCGTCGCTCCTGAACTTCAGGTCCCGCGCATAGCGCCACATCTCGATGTCGTAGTTGGTCATCGAGCTGTTCTTGACGCGCAGCACGACCTCGCCGACGCCGAGCATCAGCACGACGGAGACGATGACCATAATGGCCGACAATGCGAAGTTGCGCAGGTTCATAAGCGGCGGCTTGTCAAGTTGACAATGTCTTATATTTGTTCGGCTGTCCGTCGCAAGTCGTAGCTTGCACCACCGCAGGCTTTGATTGTACGGGTTGCATTGATATGTGCCTGCCTGCATAAGCGGCGGATACGGGCGTGCATCGGGTCGGTTGAGAGCGCCTTCAGGAACCCGGGGAATCAGATGTCGTTTCTTGCCGAGCTCTGGTCGTTCATGCGGGCGAGGAAGAAGTTCTGGCTCTTGCCGATCCTGATCATGATGGTGCTGCTCGGAGGGCTCATCGTATTGACCAAGGGCAGCGCGGTCGCGCCATTCATTTACGCGCTGTTTTGATCTCGTTGGAAAAGAGGATGTCCGCCTTCGTAACCAGACCGGCGTTGCAGCGTTCGGCTAGCAAGACGCCACCCGCTCGAACGCCGACGGGGAACAGGTAGATGCCGCATCACTGGTGGTTCGGGGCGGTCGCCTTTGTCGTCGTCACGATGGCACTGTCGCTGTGGGTGGTGTTGACGCGGGCCATCTGCAAATCGCCGCGGTCGCGCGAGACGTCGCTGACTGCGGCGCTAGCGATCTTTTCGGTGCTCTATACGCTGGTCGCCGCCGAGCTTGTGTTCAGCGTGTTCGTGCTCGAGACGCATGGCCTCGGCTATGTTTCGCTGGCTGCGCAGCGGTGGTACGCCAGATATTGGCGCCCCACCATCAACTCCTACGGCTACCGCGACTACGAGCCGGTGTGGTCGGATCACGCCTTGTTTGTGATCGGATCTTCGTTCGTGGCCGGCGGCGGTATCGAGCATCTTCAGGATCGGATGTCCGGCGTCCTCGCCCGCAAGCTTGGTCCGCATTGGACGGTAGCAACGTTGGCGGGCGACGACGGGTCTGCCGCAGCGAAATACGACCGTTTGCAGGCTTTTCCAGCTCCTGACGTCTTGATCGTATCCGACTTCGTGTATCAGATTGACGCCGCAGCGGCAAAACACGGTCTCAACCGGCCTGAAACCGCCCTCGTTGCCCGGGGTTTCTTCAAGCCTCTCGTGGAGAACTCCTCCCTGGCGAACTGGATATACTGGAGGCTGCCGATCGAAGGCACGGATGGATATGTCAGCTACCTGCATCGCGCATTCGCATCTCCTGAAATCTTCGCCGACTACATGGAGCAGATCGGCAAGTTCATGGATTACGCCAGGAAAAATGACGCGAGGCTTTATTTCATAATCTGGCCGTTCATAACGCCAATAGATGACGGCGATATCCTTCGCAAAGTATCGGCCGCGCTGCAGGATAAGGGTGCCAATGTCATCGACCTGACGCCCTATCTCAGAAATCGACCGCTCAGCGAGACCACCGTGAACCCATCCGACGCGCATCCGAACGCGCGGGTTCATGCGGAAATGGCCGAGGTGATTTTTCAACGGCTGAAGAAGGACGGCCTGGATACGTGGTACGATGTTCCCAAGGAATGACGCCCCCGCTCAAAGCGCAGAACACAATGCTTGAACCGTTTGTCTTTTCCAAACTCTTGTCATGAAGCGCGAGTACATTTTTGGCCTGATCACATTCGCCATCTCCGTGCTCATCGTCGCGGCGGGCATCGAGGGCTATGTGCGCCTCCTCGTCGATGACGGCATGCAGTTCGACATCGAGATGTTCAAATACGCCCGTGACGTCAAGGTCATCTCGCCCGATCCCCTCATCGGGCACGTTCATGGCCCGAACCGCAGGGCTCATCTGATGGGTGTCGATGTCGCCACCAATTCGAAGGGACTGCGCGATCGGGAGATTCCCTATGAGCGAACGCCGGGTGCCTTGCGTGTCGTTATGCTCGGGGATTCCGGAACTTTCGGCTGGGGCGTCAAGCCGGAGCAGAGCTATTCGAAGCTCCTCGAAGCGATGTTTGCGGAAAAGGGCATCAAGGCCGAGACGGTGAATACCGGGGTCGGCAACTTCAAGACGATCCAGGAAATCGAATACTTCCTTACCGAGGCCTACAAGTACAATCCCGACTTCGTGGTCGTCTCCTATTATTTCAACGATGCGGAAGTATTGCCGCCGCATCGCGCGCCGAACCTGTTCGAGCGCAACTGCATTTCCTGCGTGTTCATCGCGGGCCGTTTCGATACGCTGCTCCGGCGCTTCTCCGCGCGTCCGCAATGGAGCGAGTACTATCTCAGCCTCTATCAGGACGGCCGCGGACCGGGATGGTTGGAGTCGAAGGAATATTTCAGGAAGTTGCGCGACTACTGCAGGGCGCACGGCATCGGCGTGCTGATTGCCAGTGTTCCGGAAATCCACGACGTCCGGCACTACAAGCTTCAGAGCATCACCGATCTCGTGCACAAGATGGCCGACGAAGACGGCTTCGAGTTCGTGGATTCCCTGGACTGGATGCGCACCGTGGACTCGCCGAAGCTCTGGATCACGCCCGGCGACCCGCACCCCAACGTGCTGGGCCATCAGCTGATCGCGCAAGCGATCTTCTCGAAGCTCTATCCGATGGCGCAGGCCCGCAAGAAACCGGAATAAGAACGGTCGGCCTCGGCCTATGCCACGGCGGTGCGAACGAGACGGCTCTGCTAACCCCAGATCGCTTCCGCCAGCCAGCCGAGCCAGATCGCTGGCGCGAGAAACGTGCCGAACGGCAGCAACGCGGTCGACTTCAGCGGCCGGCGCTTGATTGCGGCATGGAGAAGGTAGGCGCCGATTGCGGCGAGCGCTGCGACCTCGATGGCGGCAAACAGCGCCGGCAAGTCGAGCCAGGCGCCGGCGACCGCGGCGAGCTTGACGTCACCAAACCCGAGACCGTCGCGGCCGCGCCATGCGCGGTAGCCGGCCATCAGCGCCAGCAGCGGCAGGGCAATGATCAGCGCCCGTCCCACGGCCCAGAGCACGGCCCCGGCATCCGGGCCGATCGCCGCGGCGCGGAGCAGCGCCAGCGCGGCGGCGGCGGCCGTGAGTTCGTTCGGGATCAAATAGCGGCGCGCATCGGTAATGGCGATCGCCAGCATCAGCGCGCCCAGCAGCGCGCCGGCGAGGCCATCGGGGCCTGGCGCGGCGAGAAGGCTGGCCGCAACCGCTGCGACCAGCAGCAGGCTCAGGACAGCTTGGTGGAATGAGTTTTGGACGATCACGGGACCGGACCGGTTGGCGCTTGGCGTTTCGCAAACCAAACCCCAATCCGACGGCGCGCGCCAACCTATTTTCGCCCTGCGCGGCTTAGCTGCCGGGCGGTCAGCAGGCGGCGACGGACGCCTGATGCAGTCCATCGAGGATGATCTTGCGCCATGCCGCCCCGTTGCAGGTCGCGTCATTTGGAATCGAACTGCTGCCGCCGAACCAGGCGCGATTGAGATTGGAGCTGGTCCAGTTGATGCCGAGCGGTCCGCCATCGGCGAGTTTTGCGACGTCGGTGACCCACGGCAATTTTGCGCGCCCCTTGCCAAAGGGCGCACCCACCTGGAAGCCGATGAAATTCAAGGAAGGCGCTGCGATCACCCGGTCGCAAAAATATTCGTCGACAGGCAGAAAATGGTTCGGGATCGGGTTGGCCTGGATGAACTGCGTTGCATCCGTCGGCGCGACGCTCGGCCAGACGATTTTCTGTGCGGCTCCCTTCTTCAGCCACGGAAAAAGAAACAGATTGCCCGCGCCGTAGGAGCCGATTTTCCCGCGAACGAAGGTCATGCTGACGACGCCGGCGAGCCCCATGGCATCGGGATTTTTCCGATAAAGACGGAAGTTCATCCGCGAGGCGCAGTCGACAGTGAGCCGGTTTGGCAGAAAACCCGGCAGCGGGCCGGTGACGCATGTTGGCGCGGCCGCCGGTGCGGCGAGCGCTGCTATTGATTGAGGTAGTGTTGCCGCAGTGACGATGGATGCGCCAACGAAGGCGCGACGAGTGAAATGATCTGGCACGACGAACCCCCACTAAACGAAATGACTTGGCAACAAGAGAACAAAGCTGCATCGGTGATGTTAGGCGAAGAGCATTCACTTTCAAACAATCACGGATGGCGTGAATTGAGTGATGCTACCCCAGCTTCAAAAGCGGCTTTGGATGAACGTCCGAGGCCGCATGACGGATCGCGGGCAACAGGGCGCGCGTCGCACCCGGGAGAGCGCGCCGCATGTCGGCGACGAAAATTATTGCGCGCCGGGTGGCTTGACCACGACCACGGGATTGCTGGTACCGACCAGGCGGCTGTTCATCTTGCTGCGCATCTCCTCGGCGATCACATGCGCATCGACGGGATCGCGGATCATGGTCGGGCGGATAAACAGGATCAGTTCGGTGCGGGCGCGCGTCACGTTCTGGTGCGAGAACGCGTCGCCGACGCCGGGGATCGAATCCAGGATTGGAATGCCCTGGCGCTGCTTGTTCTCGCTCTCGCTGATCAGGCCGGCAAGCAGGACGGTCTGGCCGCTGGTTACCGCGATCGAGCTCTTGACCTTGCGCTGCGAGATCGTCGGCGTCAGCGCGCCGACGCTGGCCGGCGACACGCTGGAGATCTCCTGCTCGATGTCGAGCACGATGTTGCCGTTGGCGTTGGCGCGCGGCAGCACGCGCAGGATGATGCCGGTGTTCTTGTAGTCGATGGTGTTGACGACGGTGTTGTTGGAGGTCAGCACGGTGGCGCTGCCGGTGGAGAACGGCACCTGGTCGCCGACCTGCAATGTCGCCGGCTGGTTGTCGAGCACGACCAGCGACGGATTCGACAGCACCTTGACGTCGGTTATGCTGTGCAGGGCATCGATGATCACGCGCGGCGAGTTTTCCGATCCGATCAGGGCATTGAAGCCGGGCAGCACGCGGCCGAGCAGGGCGCCTGCGGCGGCATTGACCGCGTTGCTCGGCGGCTCGACGTTGCCGGCGATCGGCGTGCCGGGAGCGGTCGCAATGGTGTTGACCACCGAACCCTTCTGGCTCGCCAGGAAGAATTGCACGCCGTATTGCAGCTGATTGTTCAGCGTGACCTCGGCGATCGTCGCCTCGATCGCGATCTGGCGCTGCGGCCGGTCGATCTGGCGGATGGTCTGCTCGACGACGCGTTGCGAGTCCGCGTTGGCATAGACCAGCACGGCGTTATTGGTGACATCTGCGGTGATGCGGACGTTGGGCAGGAAGGTGCTGCCGCTGACGGACTTGATGGCGGAGCTGGCGACCGGCGCGTCGGACACCGCCCGCGGCGGGGGTCGCGCATTGATGGGAGAGCCGGGGGGGCCTGTGACCGGGGTCGACGCGCCCGCGCCCGCGGTCGGCAGCCCGCTCAGCTGCGCCACGGGATTGGCGCCCGAGGAGGACACTGACAGGCCTGAGCCCGGCGCGATCTGGTTGGTGCCGCTGTCCAGGCCGATGCCGGCACCCCCCGACGATCCGACCAGCATGTCGTTGAGCAACGCCACCACGATCTTCGCGCTGCCGTAGCGCAGCGGATAGGACTTCAGGTTGACGGCTTCCATGTCGGCGCGGTCGAGCCGCGAAATCCACAAGGCGGCGCGCTTGAGATATTCCGGCTTCTGACTGACCACGAGGACGGAGTTGAGGCGCGAGATCGCCTGGAACTTGACGACATTCTGGCTCATGCCGCCTTCGGCGGAATCCATGATCTTGTCGAGCTCGGAAATCAGCGCCTCGGGCGCGGAGTTGCGAACCGGGAAGATGCCGACCGATTGTCCCTTCATCCAGTCGGCATCGAAGCTGAGGATGGTGTCGATCGCGGCCGCGCGTTCGGGCCCGCTGCCGGTGACGATCAGCGTATTGCGGCCGTTGTCGGGGCGTAACGTGGTGGCTTTGACGGCGAAGCCATCGAGCAGCTTGAACATGTTCTGCGCGGACACGTAGTACAGCGGCACCACGCTGATGCCTTGTCCGGCTTCGCCGCCGTCGCTGCGGTCGACGCCGCCGGGACCGGCCTCGGCGGCCGGGATCAGCCGGTAGCTGCCGCCGCGGTCGCGCACCAAGGATACGCCGGACATCTTCAGCGCGTTCTCCAGCACGTAAAGCGCATCCGCCTTCGGTACCGGACGAACTGACGCCAGCGTCACGGTTCCCTGCACGCGCGGGTCGATCGCATAACCGACCTTCAGCACGTCGCCGAGGATGACCTTGGCGACCGTCGCGACCGGCGCGTTCTCGAAATTGAGATCGTAGCCGCCGCCTCCGCCCTCGCGCTCGGCGAGCGCGGCGCCCGGGGGCGTGGTTCCATCTGACAGATAGATTGCCGGCCGCGACGGGCTTTGCTGCCTGATGCCACCGGCGCCGGCGTCCGTGACCTGACGCGGCTGGATGTCGAGCCCGTTGATTTTCTCGAGGATGTCCTGCGCGCGCGGGTCCTTGGGGTTGCGTTCCACCGATTGATCGGCGGTGACGATGCACGCGGTCAGCGCGAACGCGGACAAAAATAGAACCAGCGCTCCAGCCCATCGGGAACGTAGGCGCGAAAGCGGATGGACCACTTTTGACAAAATACGCCTACCAAACACTACGGTTGATCTGGAAAAATACGTCCGGTCCCCCGTGGCCCCGGACGTTCGTTAATTTGCGCCACGATTATGTTTTTGCTAGAGAATATGTCAAGCGCAAAGGCCTTTTGTTGCAAATGATAGCTGTTGCATTCCAGTAACAAGGTTAGCGGTGGGAATTGGATGCGTGACCTGTCCGCAGAGACCTTCCGGCAGCACCTTCTGGACAAGTATTCCTTGCCGGTGCGTGCGCGCGCCCGTGTCGAAAATCCAGCCAATTCAACCCTGACGCGTCCCTTGCGCGAGCTGTGGGAGGCGACCGACCTGTCGGCGGCGGAATTCGCCGACGAAGTCTCGAACTATTTCGCCGTGGTGCGGCTCGGTCTGCCCCAATTGCTCGCTGCGACACCATGCCTCGACGGATTCTCACGTCGGTTCCTGCGGGAATCCACGATCTTTCCGTTCCGCGCGCCGAACGGCGGCTATCGCATCGCGGTCGCCGATCCCTCCGATACCGCCGCTATTCGCGCCGCCGAGATCGTGTTCGGCGAAGCGATCGAGGTTGCGGTCGCCTCCTTCGAGGACATCACCACGGTGCTCGACCAGCGCATCGAGCACGATGGCGCGGGGACGGATGAAGGCGCCAAGATCTCGAGCCAGCAATCCGACGACGACATCGAAAGCCTGCGCGATCTTGCGAGCGGCGCGCCTGTCGTGCGCGCGCTCAATGACATGCTGGAGCGCGCCGTCGAGTTGCGCGCCAGCGACATCCACATCGAGCCGTTCCGCACCGGGCTTGTGGTGCGCTTGCGCGTCGACGGCTTGCTGCGCGCGATCCCCGCGCCGTCGGGCATTCCTCCGCAAGCGCTGATCTCGCGTGTGAAAATTCTCGCCGGCCTCAACATCGCCGAACGGCGCCTGCCGCAGGACGGTGCGGCGCGCGTCCGCGTCAGCCGCGCCGAGCTCGATGTCCGCGTCGCGACCATGCCGACGCAAGGCGGTGAAAGCGCCGTCATCCGCCTGTTGCCGCGCGACCGCGGCCTGCTCGAAATGGGCAAGCTCGGCTTGTCATCACGGGACGAGAAGATCATGAGCCGGCTGCTGGCGCTGCCGCATGGCATGATCGTGATCACGGGGCCGACCGGCAGCGGCAAGACCACGACGCTTGCCACCATGTTGTCGATCCTCAACGAGCCGACGCGAAAAATCCTCACCATCGAGGACCCCGTCGAATATGAAATCCCGGGGATCAACCAGTCGCAGGTCAAGCCCTCGATCGGTTTGACGTTTGCCTCCGCGATGCGCTCATTCGTCCGCCAGGACCCCGACGTGATCATGGTCGGCGAAGTCCGAGACGCCGAGACCGCGCACATCGCCATCCACGCGGCGCTGACCGGCCACCTCGTTCTGACCACGCTGCACACCGAGACGGCGGCCGCCGCCGTGCCGCGGCTGATCGATCTCGGCATCGAGGGCTTCCTGTTGAAATCGACGCTGCGTGCGGTGGTGGCGCAGCGGCTGGTGCGCGTGCTCTGCGACCGCTGCAAGCAGCCGCATCGCCTGACCGCGACCGACATTGCCGAGGATCCGCGCTTTGCCGTGATCGGCTTCAAGGCCGACGAAGTGGTGCACGAGGCCGCGGGCTGCGAGCGCTGCGGCGGCACCGGCTATCGCGGCCGCAACGGCGTGTTCGAGATCCTCGAAATGACCGACGAGGTGCGCAAGCTGGTCGGGCCGCAGACGGATTCCCACACCATCGACACGGCGGCCATTGATGGCGGCATGACCACGATGCTGGCCGATGCGGTCGCCAAATGCCGCGCCGGGGTGACCACTGTGCCGGAAGTGTTCCGCGTCACGACGGTCAGGTGATGTGATGCCGAGCTATCGCTATCGCGCGATGAACGCCAGCGGCGAACTGGTCTCCGGTGCGATCGCAGCACCCGCACCCGGCGACGTCGCCGCACGCATCGAGCGCCTCGGTCTCGTGCTGGTCGACAACGTCACGCTGGAAGAGGGTGGCGGGGCGGGGTGGACGTTCAACCTGTTCGGCAAGCCGAAGGCGGAAGACGTCACCATCTTCACCCGCGACCTTGCGCTGCTGTTGCGCGCCGGCGCGCGCATCAACGACGGGCTGGAGCTGCTCGCCGCCGACAGCGATTTCGGCCGCTTAAGGCCTGTCGTTGCCGACATCCGCTCGCGCGTCGTGGCCGGCGAAAGCTTCGCCGAGGCGCTGGCGCGCCACCAGGGCTTGTTCGCGCCGATGTATGTGGCGCTGATCCGGGTCGGCGAGGCCTCCGGCTCGCTCGATCAGGTGTTGGAAGTTCTGGCCGATGAGCGCAGCCGCACCGAGGCGCTCAAGCGCAGGCTGGGCGACGCCATCCGCTATCCGCTGTTTGTGCTGAGCGCGGCCGGCTGCGTGCTGCTGTTCTTCCTCACTTTCGTGCTTCCGCAGTTCGCCAGCGTGCTGCAGGATTTCGGCGCCAAGGTGGATCCGTTCATCCTCGGCTTCCTCAACCTCTCGACCTTCCTGCGCGCCAATTCCGATGCGGTGCTCGCGATCCTCGCCGCGGTCATTGCCATCGCCTGGCTGTCGTTTCGGCAGGAGAGCGTGCGGCGCGGCCTGATGAACCTGTTGACGCGCCTGCCGATGGTGCGCGAGGTGATGAAATACTACCGCACCTCGCTGTTCTGCCGGAACCTCGGTTTGCTGCTCGGCAGTGGGGTGAACCTGACCACGACATTGCGTATTCTCGTCGACATGATGGCGTCGGTCGGATCGCCGGTGATATGGACCGAGGCCGCCGACCGCGTCCGTCATGGCGCAAAACTCTCGGATGCGCTCGCCGAAACCCAGGCGCTGCCGGCGATGGCGGTGAGGATGCTCAGGCTCGGTGACGAGACCGGGCAGTTGCCGGTATTATCCGCCCGCGTCGCCGAATTCTACGAGGCCAAGCTGCAGCGGACGCTGGACCGCGTGGTCGGTATTGCCGGTCCCGCGGCCATCATCGTCATCAGCCTGGTCGTCGGCGGATTGATTGTGTCGGTCATGACGGCATTGATGTCGGTCAGCCAGGTTATCGGGTGAGGTTTCAGATGAGCATATTTCGAAAGTTCCCGAGATCGCCGCGCCGGCGGCGCCGCGAGGGCGGCTTCACGCTGGTCGAAATCCTGGTCGTCATCACCATCATCGGCCTGATCATGGCTCTCGTCGGCCCGCGTGTGCTAAACTATCTCAGCGAGTCGAAGGCCAAGGCCGCGAAAATCCAGATCGAAAGTTTTGCAAGCGCGCTCGACCTCTACTATCTCGATCTCGGCCGCTATCCGACCACCAATGAGGGGCTCGGCGCGCTGACCCAGGGCAACAACGCGCCCGGCTGGAACGGGCCGTATTTGCGCGGCGGCGTGGTGCCCAACGATCCCTGGGGCCACGGCTATATCTATCGTTCGCCGGGCCAGCGCGCGCCCTACGAGATCGTCTCGCTCGGCTCGGACGGCCAGGAGGGCGGCACCGGCGTTGCGGCCGATATCGCCAGCGGCACGCGTTAGTGGTTAGGTTTCCCGCCCATCGCTTTGACGACGAGAACGGCTTTGCGCTGATCGAAATCCTTTGCGTGCTGGCCATTATCGGCATGCTCGCGGCCATCATCCTGCCGGCATTTCCGCGCTCCACCACGCGTTCCCGGCTGGAGAGTCTCGCGGTCGAAACCGCAGCGATCCTCAAGGCCGACCGCAGCGCAGCGCTGCGTCGGCAAATCCAGGTCACGACCCTGGTCGATGCGGAGCAGCGTTCGATCCGCTCCGGCGTCACCGGCCGCGTTATGCGCTGGCCCAGCGATGTCACGGTCAATGCGATCCTGGCGTCGCGATGCGCGGACCGCGTTGCCGGCCGCTCCATCGATTTCTTTCCATCCGGAATGTCCTGTGGCGGCGCGATCGCGCTGGCGCGGCCGGGGATGGCGTTTGAGGTGCGCGTCAACTGGCTGACCGGAGGTGTCGAGATTGTCCCGAAGAAGCTGCTCTAGTGCCGCCGATCCGAAGTCCCTGACTCACTCGTGGCGAAATCGGGTACAGGGACTTCAGATCGAAAGCGGCACTAACATCATAGGTTTGCTAGTGCCCATGACTTTCCGAAGTTCGTGAAAGGGTTGGCGGCAATGGATCACGAACTTCGGAAAGTGGGCCCTAGTGGCGAAAGCGGTTTTACGCTGATCGAGGTACTGGTGGCGCTGGCGATCGTCGCGGCCGTGCTGTCCTCGATCGGCGCCGTCATCGGTACCACCGTGAAGGGCACGCGTTCAATCGACCAGCGCCTTGCACTGACCGGCGCCGCCGAGACGCTGCTCGCCCAATTGCCGGCGCGCAATTTGATCAAGCCCGGCACCCAATACGGCGAAATGGCAGGCCATCGCTGGCGGATCGACGTCGCGCCGCTGAACGTGGCGGCGCAGGAAGGGACGCAGACCAGCCGCTTCGTGCCGCTGGCCGTCAGCCTCCGGATGCAGGCGCCAGGCGGCCCGGCGATCCAGATCACGACGGTGCGGCTCGCGCCGAGGTTTGCCGAATGAGCATGACCCCGCGATGCGCCCGCAGCGGCGAGGCCGGCTTTACGCTGATCGAAGTGTTGCTGGCGACGCTGCTGATGACCGTGATCCTCGCCGCGCTGGCGACGGTGACGGCGCAATGGTTGCCGAACTGGAACCGGGGGATGGTGCGGGTGCAGCGCGCCGAATTGCTCGCGATGGGGCTCGATCGCATCGTGGCCGACCTGTCGGTGGCGGAAATGGTCGCGGTCAATGGCGACGCCAGGACGCCGCTGTTCGAGGGGTCCGAACTGGCCGTCACCTTCCTGCGAACGGCGGTCGGTCCCAACGCGCGTCCAGGGCTCGAATTCATCAGGCTGATCGAGAAGGCCGACAGTCAGGGCCTTGCCATGGTGCGCGAGCGCGCGCCGTTCGCGCCGATGCCGACGGATGGGCAAATCCGCTTTGTTGATCAGGTGGTGCTGATCCGTTCGCCGCTGCGCGTGTCGTTTGCCTATGCCGGGACGGATCAGGTCTGGCAGCCGGAATGGCGCCGCAAGGCGCAGCTTCCGGATGCGATCCGCATCACCGTGCGCGACGGCGCGACCGGTCAGGTGCTTGCGGTCTCCCGCGCCGCGACCGTTCACGTCAATGCGCCGAACGAATGCGCGCGTGCCAAGAATGTCACTTCGTGTCTCACGGCGCGATCGAAGGGCGATGCCGACAAGAAAGAGGAGCAGCTCTGATGACGGCGGGCTTGATATGAGACCCGCGCGCGGCTTCATCGTCATCGCGGTGCTGTGGATCCTCGCCGCGCTGTCGGCGCTGGTGCTGATTTATCTGACCTACGTCACCAACACCGCAATCGTCGTGGCCGGAAGCACCGACCGCATCCAGACCGAGGCGCTGGTGACGGCCGGCGTCGAGCTGGCGGTTTATCATTTGACGACCGTCCAGGGAGGCCTGCTGCCGACCAGCGGAACGTTCAACGCCCGGGTCGGAGCCAGCCGGGTGTTCGTGACCTTCCGTTCCGAGGCCGCGCGCGTCGACCTCAACGCCGCGCCGAAGGAGCTGCTCACCGGGCTGATGGTCGGGCTCGGCGCCAATCCGTCGGAGGCGCCCGGCTATGCCGATCGCATCCTCGGCTGGCGAGCACCAACCGAGCTCGGCGACGACGATCCCGAAAATTCCCTTTATAAGACCTCGGGAGCGACCTATCTCCCCCGCCACGCGCCGTTCCCGGTGGCGGAGGAGTTGTGGCTGGTACGGGGGATTCCATCCGCCATCATCGAGCGCATGATTCCCTTCGTGACGGTGTTCAGCAATATCGCCGCAATCAATGTGCTCGACGCCGCGCCGCAGGTGCTGGCGGGGTTGCCCGGCATGACGCCGGAAATCCTGCAATCGCTGCTCGCTCAGCGCAGCGATCCCTCGGTCGACCCGCATACCCTGATCGGCCTGTCGGGCGGTGAGGGCGCCACGCTTGCAGGCTCCAAGGCTTACCGGATATCGGTCGATGTGGAACTTGCGGACGGGCGGCGCAGCGGCGGCGAGGTCGTGATCCTGCTTCTCGAAAACAGCGATGAGCCTTATCGTGTATTGTCGTGGCGCAACAATTCCGACGGCAGCACGGCTTCGCAGAAGGTCTCCTCGCGATGAACGTTTTTCCGAGCCTCAGCGCGATCCTGAATGCCTGGACCGCAAGCGTCGCGAGCGCCGTCATCGCTGGCCTCAACCGCCTCGTCTCGCCGCGCGTGGTGCGGCTGATCGAAGGCGATGACGGCAGGTTTGCCGTGGAAGCCGAGGCCAAAGGCAAGACCAGGCCCGGCGATATCCCCTCACGCATCGCGCTTGCCGACGGCGCCGCGCCTTCCGGCCTGGCATCGGTGGTCCGGGGCAGCCGGGTCGAGATCGTGCTGCAGCCGAAGCGCTTCCTGTTTCGCCCGCTGGAGCTGCCGGCACGCGCGGCCGACTTCATCGAGGGCATCGTGCGCGCGCAGATCGACCGCCTGACGCCTTGGAGCGCCAGCGAGGCGGTGTTCGGCTGCACCGTACCGTCGGCCGGCAGCGGCGAGAGCATCACCACGACGATCGCCGCGACCACGCGCAAGGCGGTGACCGGATATGTGCAGGCGGTGTCCGCGTTCCACCCGTCGGCGGTCGCGATCCTCACGGATGTGCCGGAGGCGGGCGGGGTCCGCGTGCGGGTGTTCGAGCAAAGCGCGCGCGGATCGCTCGACGCGGTGAAGCTGAGCCGCATGCTGCAGCTCGCGCTCGGCGTCGTGGCGGTCGTCGCGGTCGTCTCCGTTGCGGCCTCGACCTGGATCGCGAGCAGCCTCGGCGCCCAGGAGGACGAGCTGGCGCGCCAGATTTCGGAGCGCCGCGCCGCCATACGTGCCGGCGCCGACGGCGGCGACCGCTCGCCGGTGGCGGTGCTCGAACGCCGCAAATACCAGACGCCGGCCACCGTAATCGTGCTGGAGACGTTGAGCCAGGTGCTGCCTGACAACACTTATGTCACCGAGCTGCACCTGACCGGCAACAAGCTGCAGATCGCGGGCATCACCACCGATGCGCCCTCGCTGATCTCCCTGATCGAGCAGTCGCACCATTTCACCCGCGCCACCTTCTACGCGCCGACCACGCGCTCGCCGTCCGATCCCGGCGAACGCTTCCACATCGAGGCGCAGGTCGAGCCCAGGAACACCGTCAAGAACACGGTGGCGCCATGAGCGCGGGCAATGTCATCACGCGCACGCTGTCGCACTCGCCGCTGATCGCGGTCGTGCTTTATCTCGCCGTGCTCGGCGGCCTCGCCGTCACGTCCGTGATCGCGATCGCGAATATCTTCGACCACCAGCGTGCGCTGGCGCAGACTTCCGATCTGCTGGACCAGTTGCGCGGGCGCAAGCCGCGCAGTCCGGCGCAGCTCTCGGCAGAGCATCCCGGCGCGCCGTTCCTGGAGGGACCGACGGTGACGGTGGCAGGCGCCGCGCTGCTGCAGCGGGTCGCCGCCGCGGTCGGCAGCGCCGGCGGTACCATCCAGTCCTCTCAAGTCGACGTGCTCGGCAAGGAAGCCAAGGACGGCTTCGTCGGCCTCGTGGTCAGTTGCGAGATGGAGCAGCCCGCGCTGCAGAAGGTGCTGTACGACCTCGAGGCCGGCATGCCCTTCCTGTTCGTCGATCAGCTCGACGTGCAGGTGCCGCAGACCACGGTCAAGAGCGAGGCAGGGTCGGGACGCATCCGCGTGATGCTCGGCGTGTCCGGGCAGTGGCAGGGCAATAACTAAAGGCTCGGCTGCGGACAGTTCAGAAGGTTACCAGCTATAACGCACCACGCCCTTGCCGGCGTAGGAATTGGTGACGTTTGAGAACTCGCCCTCGAAGGTCGCCGCAACCGACCAGCCGTTGATCCACTTCCATTCGGCGGAGGCCGTGGTCAGCGCAGAATCGGCAGCGTGCGTCGCGCCATTCACGACAAAGCTCGCGCCGGGCAGGGTCTGGAAGGTCGCAAGGATGTTGCGGTCCGGATCGTAGTCATGCGCCCAGGCGAGACGCCCGCGCAAGGTAAAGATGCCGCTCTCCATCGCGAACGACTTGTCTGTGCGGACGCCGAGTTCGCTGCGACTGTCGGTGACGCTCTTGGCATTGTAGCCGAGCGCAAAGGTGTTGGCGCCGACGATGGCCTGCTCCATATAGGCCGGCAAGTCGAAGGTCACGAACTGTCCGGCCGCATAGGGCGTGATGCCGACCCCGCCCGCGATCGGGGCGACAAAGCGATAGCCGCCCTCGACGCGGCCGCTCCAGGCATTGGCATTGAACTGAGCACGAAGATGATCGAGGCCCGCGACCGTCACGATGCGGTCAGTGGTGATGTCCTGCCAGCCATAGGCGAGTGCGCCGGTGATGTAGGCCGCGCCGAAATTCTGGCGAATGAAGCCGCCGGCCTGGAACAGGTCGGATCGGCCGTAGCCGAGATTGTTGACGCTGAAATTGGTGCCGCCGCCGGCGAGCGCAAAACCTGCGAGCGTGTTCGGCGAGATGCGATAGTCGGCGCCGACAGCGGTGCCGTAGATGTTGCTGCGGGTGTCGTTGGAGCCGAGTACGGCGTTGCCGTCGGTCCGCTGCGACCCGCCGAAGCCAGCCGCCCACACGCTCCAGCGTTGCTCGAATGGTGTGGCAGGCGGCGCCTTGGTGTACATGGCGTAGGCGTCGCTGTGCTTGGCGGCATAGTTGAGAGTCTGGTCGGCATAGGCCGTCGGGCCGCCGCCGGCGCTGATCGGGTTGCCGCGGCCGGTGATGAAAGGATCGGTCAGCAAACTCATGAACAGGTTCATGGCGTCGAATGTGGTCTGCTGCGAGCCGGTCGCGCTCTCGCCTGAGAGCTGCGTCAACCCCGCCGGCGTCAGCGCGCCGAAGACGAGCGGAATGCTTCCGGTGCTATTGAAGAAGTTGACGATGGCGTTTGCGACGTTCTGCTGGTTTTGATTGAGGCCACCGTTCGGCGGCGGAACGAAGCCCAGCGTCAAATTGAGAAAGACGTCGTGGGGGTCGTAGCTCAGGCTGGTCGAGAAGTTCGCCGGCAGGTTGGTGTTGACGAGCGGACCGAATGTGCCGCTGACGCCGCTGGTTGCGGTCAGGATGGTATATTTCTTCGAAATATAGCTGCCGTTGGCATAGGTCGCGTTCACGGTGGCGCCATTGAGCGTCGCCGTGCCGGTGACGCTGGCGAACGACGCGGTCGTAGGATTGAGCTGCACCAGATAAAGCGCGCCCGAGGTGAAGGCGAGATTGCCGCTCACGGCCATGGACGTGCCGGGTGTGCCGCTGCCGGGCGCGAAGACGCCGCCGCTCGCGATCGTGGTGGTGCCGACAGTGCCGGTGCCCATCAGTTCGCCGCCGGAATTCACGGTTGTCAGCGTGGAGGCAATCGAACCTGTCAGGTTCAGGATACCGGAATTCACATTGACGGCGTTCACCCCGGAGATGGCGTTGGAATAGGTGAAGGTGTTGCCGGCGCCGGGCGCGAAGTTCACCGTGTTGGTCGTGCCTTGGCCGACAATGTTGCCTGCAATGGAACCGCCGGTGATGTTGACTGTGTCGGCCAGCGCCGAGAGCAGGATGTTGCCGGTGATGGTGCCAGCTTGCTGATTGATGGTCGTCGCCGCACCCTCGCCGCCATTGACCGTCGCCAGATCGATCGCCGTTCCACCAGTGCCGGTGATGGTGCCGCTATTGGTGATGCCACCCACGACGGTGCTGCTGCCGCCGACGACGATACCGGTCTTCGCGGTGATACTTCCCTGATTGGTTAGTCCGCCCGTGAGGGTGGAGGCGAAGCCGGAGAGCCGGATCGGCGTCTGGTTGCTGACGAGGATGCCCACGCCGTTGGCGCTCTTGATAGCGCCCGTCGACGTGTTGGCGATGCCGTTGTCAACGGTTCCTCCAACCAGCGCGATGCCGGCGAAGCCGGTCCCGTTGCTGGTGAGCGTCCCGCTGTTGCTGATGCCGCCGGCGACGTGTGCCAGGCCGGCGCTGCTCGACGTATTCACCACCAGGATGCCGTTTCTGGCAGCCGTGATCTGGTTGGTGTTGGAAACGCTGCCCCCGACATTACTGAAGGCGAAGATACCAATGCCGTCGCGTCCGTTGGCATTGATTGTGCCGGTATTGGAAATGTTTCCGGTGACGTTACTGCTCAGAACATTGCTGCTGCCGAACATAGCGATGCCATAGCCGCCGGAATTCATAATGCCGCTATTGATGACCGAACCGCCTATCGACGTCGGCGCCAATAAAATTCCATAGCGGGTGGAGGTAATGCTGCCGGCATTGGTGACCGTGCCGGTGATGGTCGAACTGCCGGCAATGCTCATGCCGGCGGAGCCGGTTGTTATGATCTTGCCGGTGCCGGAATTGGTGACGTTGCCCGCAATCGTCGCCCCGGTATTGATTTCGAAGCCATGACCGAGGGCAAGGTTTATCATGCCATCGTTGATGATCGAGCCCCCGAGATGGGCGTTGCCGGTAACACCGATACCGACTTCGCCCGAGATGGTTCCGTTGATGTCATTGGTAATCGATCCGGTGACCACGGAATTGGTCCCGCTCAGGCTGATGCCCGTAGTGCCCGAAGAGCCGACGCCGACGAGCAGCGAGCCGGAATTGGTGATGGAGCCATTGAGGGTCGCGCCCGCACCCGGCAAGGTCGGCGGCGTACCGAAATTTCCGGTACCGATATTGATGTTCACGAAATTCGTGGTGATGGTGCCCTTGTTGACAATGTTGCCGGTAAGAGTCGTCCCGGGGGTGAGGACGCTGATGCCGGAGGCGGTTCCGGGAAGCGGCCCACCCTCCGCAGCGGTGGTCGTGAGCGACCCCGACGCCTCGTTGGTGACGTTGCCTGTGAAGGCGCCGCCGCCGTTATAGGCGATGCAATCCTGCGCGGTCGTGTTGTCGACGCCGCCGGCTACGTTGTTATAATGGCAGGCCGCCGCCTCAGCGGATCCTTGCAATCCGATGAGCAGGGCCACCACAGAACTCGTGGCCAGCAATCCACCACGCAAACCGACCCGCGCCATACTCGATCCTTCGTCCTTGGGGGACATGGACCAATGCGCCGCCTCTCGACACCCCCACACTCAACCCTATCGAGAGGGGTAACGTGATAAGGAAGCTAATGACGCTGTCAGGTCGTGTAAATTGGAACTCTAGGGAGTGACGGTTGCAGCGCTAACTTTGGTCCGTCCGTGTGCTGCTTCGGCAACATTCGCAAATTCGCCGAACGCGCTCGCAATCGGCAATCTTAACGTGACCCAATCGCACCAGACCCGCGCAACGCGATGCGGAAATATCCAATGTCCATCGCGGGCACTCGTCAATCGAAGGATGATTTCGAAATCGCTTTCCCCAAACCCACGCCGTCGCGGCTGTGACTAAGCCTTGCACCACGCTAATATGACATGCATTCGGCTGCCGATATGCGTAACGATCCAGTGGAGCGACAACTGAGCGACAATCGCAATCCTCCCACCGGCTCCGCGCCCGAACTTCCGGTAACCGTCTCGCTGCCGGTTGAGCAAGCGCTGGCGCTCGCCGATCAGCACTTGCAGGCGGGCAGGCTTGCAGCTGCCGAGGCCATGTGCCGCGATATCCTGCGCGCTCTCCCGAATTACGCGCCCGCCCTGCATCTTCTCGGACTCGTCGCCTACCACGTGGGCAAGCTGCCACTGGCGATCGAGCTTGCCCGAACTGCCATCGCGGCTGATGCGACCAACGCTCTGTATCACTGCAATCTGGGCGAAATGTACCGGCTTGCCGGCGACCGTGACTCGGCTCTTGCCAGCGGCCGTCGCGCGCTGGCCCTCGATCCGAACCTGCCGCAGGCGCTCAACAATGTCGGCATCGTTCACTACGAGCGCGGCGAATTCGACGACGCGGCCGCACATTACCGGCAGGCCATCGCCGGCGCGCCGAACTACCCGGAGGCCCACAGCAACCTCGGCAATGCGCTGCGTGCAAATAAGAAATATGACGAAGCACTGCTCGCCTACCAGCAGGCGCGACAGCTGCGTCCGGATTACGCCGAAGCCATCAACAATTTGGGCACGGTGTTGCGCGATTTGGGCCGCGAGGCGGAAGCGGAGGCAGCCTACCGACAGGCATTGGCAATCAAGCCTGACGACACCGGCGTCCTCAACAATCTGGCGTTGGTGATGAAGGAGGGCGAGCGGCTCGATGAGGCGAGCGCGGTGCTGGAGCGTTCCCTGTCGCTCGATCCTAATAACGTGAAGACCTTGACCTATCTGGCGTTGCTCCGGCTCGACCAGAAACGGTGCGCGGATGCCCAAACGGCGGCGCAACGCGCGCTGATGCTCGCCCGCGACGACCCGGAAGCGATCAACGCCATGGGCCTCGTGCGTTATGAGCAACAAGACCTGGACGATGCGCTCGGCCATTTCAGGCGCGCGACCGAACTCAAGCCGGAGCTCGCCGACGCCCACAACAATATCGGCAATCTCCTGAAGGAGAGAGGCGAACTGGCCGGCGCGTGCGAGGCATACGAGCGGGCGATCGCGCTCGATCCGACGGTCATCTCGCATTATGTCAACTACGTCGATGCAAGGAAATTCGTCGCAGGCGACCCGCATCTTGCGTCGATGGAAGCCGTTGCGCAAACCCGCCATAACCTGACTGATACTGCGCAGTATCAGCTCGATTTCTCCCTGGCCAAGGTCTATGACGACATCGGCCGCCATGACGATGCGTTCGATGCGATGTGTCGCGCAAACGCGATGAAGCGCAAAAGGATCGCGTATGACGAGGGCGCGACGCTCGGCCTTTTCGAGCGGCTGCGGTCCGTATTCGATCGGAGCCTGTTCGAAGCCCATCTCGGCGGCGGCTGCCGCTCTTCGCTTCCCGTGTTCGTCATCGGCATGCCGCGCTCAGGGACCACCTTGATCGAACAGATCCTGGCAAGCCATCCAGCCGTTCACGGCGCCGGCGAATTGTCCGAATTCGATCGGCTTGCCAAGCAAATTTGCGATGCCCGCGGCGACGCCTTTCGCCTTCCCGAAGGTGCGCGGCTCCTGCAGCCGGAGGATTTGCACCGGCTCGGCGAATCCTACGTGGCGCGGCTACAACGCCTCGCCCCGGATGCCGAACGGGTCACCGACAAAATGCCGGCGAATTTTCTCTATGCCGGCCTGATTCATCTGGCGCTGCCGCACGCACGCATCATTCACGTGTTGCGCGAACCGCGCGACACCTGCCTGTCATGCTATTCGAAGCTGTTCACGGAAGAGCAGAATTTCACCTACGACCTTGGCGAGCTTGGGCGTTACTACCGCAAATATGCCGACCTGATGGCGCATTGGCGTGAGGTATTGCCCGACGGCCGTATGCTCGAAATCCGCTACGAGGATGTGATCGCCGATCTGGAAGGGTTGGCGCGGCAATTGACCGACCATTGCGGGCTTGACTGGGACCCGCGCTGCATCGCGTTCCACAAGTCGCAGCGCCCGGTGCGTACCGCGAGCGCGGCCCAGGTGCGGCGCCCAATCTATCGTACGTCGCTGGAGCGCTGGCGAGCCTATGAGCGGCATCTCGCGCCGCTCCTCGCCGAATTGGGTGCTCCGGCAGAACCCCGCACCGACGCTGACTAGGTTGCGCCTGGATGCGTTGGTCCGGCTCGACGGCCATCCTCGAAGGCTGCTCGGCAAATGCAAGTATTTGATCGAGCGGTAATGAAGGCGCCCGCCGACAGGCTTTCTGCCTACCAGCTGTATTTGACGACGCCCTTGCCGGCGTAGCTCGTGACATTGCCGGAGAACTCGCCTTCGAAGACGCCGGCAATCGAGAAGCCATTGAGCCATTTGCGCTCGGCGGAGGCCGAGACCAGTGCGGAGTCGGCATCCGGCCGCGCGCCGTTGACCACGAAGCTGGCGCCGGGCAGGGCCTGGAAGAGTGCGGTCACCGCGCGGTCCGGATCGTAGTCATGCGCCCAGGCGGCGCGGCCGCGCAAGGTCAGCACGCCATCCGCCATGGCGAAGGATTTGTCGGCGCGCAGGCCAAGCTCGGTGCGGGTGTCGGTCGCGGTCTGTGACGCATAGTTCAGCGCAAACAGCCCGCCGCCGTTCTGGCTCACTTCAGAATAGTTCGGCAGTTGGACGCTGATCACCTGCGCCGCCGCATAGGGCGTGATGCCCATGAACGGGGTCGCGAAGCGGTAGCCGCCCTCGAACCGGCCGGAGAAGGTCTCGGCCTGGAAGCGGCCCTGCAGCATGTCGACGCCGGCCAGCGCCACCGTGCGGTTGGTGGTGACGTCGTGCCAGCCATAGGCGAACGCTCCCGACAGATAGGCCGCGCCGAAATTCTGCCGGCCGTAGACGCCGGCGTTGAACATGTCGGTGCGGCCCGAGCCCATGGCGTTCGCCAGCGAATAGCTGGTGCCGCCGCCGCCGACCGCAAAGCCGACCAGCGTGTCGGGCGAAATCTTGTAGTCGGCGCCCGACGCCACGCCCCAGATCCGAGCCGTGAGGTCCTGCGAGCCGACCACGGCATTGCCGCCGACGGTTTCCGAGCCGCCATAGCCGGAGGCCCAGACGCTCCACCGGTGCAGGGGCGCCAATGGCGGCGCCTTGGTCGCCATGGCGAAGGCATCGGTCGCGGTGCCCGAGCGGCGCGCGGCATAGGCAAGCAACTCTTCATCGGCGTAACCGGTCGGCGTCACACTCGAGGCCGTGAAGCCGCCGGAGCGGCCGGCAATGGTGGGATCGAGCAGCAGGTTGAGGAACAGGTCGCTTGCTTTGATCGCGGTCTGGATCACGCCGGTGCCGAGCTCGCCCGAGGCGATCGTCAGGCCTTGCGGGCTCAGCGCCGCGAACGCCATCGGAATGCTGCCGGTGCGGTTGAAGAAACCGGTCACCGCATTGGCGACATTCTGCTGATTGATGTTCAGGTTGCCGCTCGGCGGGGTGAAGTTCAGCTTGGTGTTGAGGAAGACGTCGTTGGCGTCATAGCTGAGCGTCGAGGTGATGTTGGAATTGTTCGACACCACGGTCGGATTGAAGGTGCCGCTGACGCCCGTATTCGCGTGCAGGATGGTGTACTGCGACTGCAGCGTCGAGCTCAGATAGTTGACGTTGACCGTGGCGCCGTTGAGCGTCGCGGTGCCCGACACGTTGGTGCGGCCGGCGCTCGTCGAATTGACCTGGATCATGTAGGTCGAGGCCGTGGTGAAGCTGAGACTGCCGGTGACGGTGAGCGGGCCGAAGGCGCTGACGGTGCTGCCCGGCGCAAGTGTGCCGCCATTTATCGCGGTGTTGCCGACCGTGCCCGAGCCGGACAGCGTGCTGCCGGCGTTGACCGTGGTGAGTGAAGACGCCGCAATCGACCCGTCGACGATGAGCGAGCCACCGTTCACGGTCGTGGCGCCCGTGTAGGACTCGGTATTGGTCAGCGTCATCGTGCCGGTGCCGACCTTGGTCAGAGAGCCGCCGGGACCCGAGATCACGCCGCTGACCGTGGTCGAAAGGTTATTGCTGCCGACGGTCAGGTTCTTCGCGCCCAGGATGTAGCTGCCTGCGCCCTCGATCGAGCCCGCGGTCATGCCGGCCGCGGTCAATCCCGACATATCGAAGGTGCCGCCGGCATTGGTGATGAACCGTGCGCCGCCGCCGGTCGAGCTGTCGAAGAAGAACACGTTGCCGCCGCTGCCGGTAGTGATCACGGCGCTGCCGGCGGTGGTGTTGGCGTTGAAGCTGGTCGTGCCGTCGTTGGTGATGATGGAATTGCCGGCCGTGGCGGTCGAGGCGCCTGCGCCGGAATCGCCGAATTGCAGGAAGCCGCCCGCCTTGTTGGTGATGGCGGCGTTGGCCGCCGTCGTCGCCGCGGTGAATTCCGTCGTGCCGCCGGCATTGTTGGTGATGTTCGCGTTCCCGGCCGTCGCGGTGTCGGTGCCAACGATAATGAGTCCGAACGTCGTCGTGCCGCCGTTGTTGTTGACGATGGTGGCGCTGGCGGCCGTGCTCTGGTCCAGGAAATTGGTGTTGCCGCCGCTGTTGTTGGTGATCGTCGCGCTAGCCCCCGAAGTATTTCCGTTAAATTGGGTGCTACCCATGTTGTTGTTGGTGATGTGCGCCGTTCCGGCGTTGCTGGTATCGGTGCCTCCCGGCGTTCCGAACTGCGTGGTGCCGCCGCTACCGATGCCGGGATTGTTGGTGATCGTGGCGTTGCCCGCGGTGCTGGCATCCAGGAAGCTCAGCGATGAGGTAATGCCGAGCGATCCGACCACCGTGATGTTCGAATTGGCGGCGGTGGACGTATCGTTGAAAGTGATGGTGCCGGGATGCGTGGCATCCGGCATGGTGATGATCGAAGAGCCGGCGCTCGCCGAATTGTTGAAGACGAGATTGGACTCCTTCAGCACGATGTTGGCGCTGCCCGCAGTGCTCGTGTCGTTGAAGGTGATGGTGCTGCCGACCAGCGACGAATTGATCGTGGAACTGCCGGCAGTCGAAGTGTTGTTGAAGGTCAGCGTGGCGGTGCCCTGCAGGGTGATGGTCGAGCTGCCGGCCGTGGTATTGTTGCTGAACGAGGTCGTCGAACCGGTGGCGCCGGTGATGTTGGACGAGCCGGCGGTGGCTGAACCGGTGAATTGCAGCGAGTTGTTGTTGACGATCGTGGACGAACCCGCCGAAGAATTGAGGTTGAAGGTGATGAAACCCGAGGCGGCATTCGTGATGTTTGCGCTGCCCGCAGACGCGCTGTCGTTGAAGTTCAGCGTAGCGTTGTTCGTGATGTGAGCCGATCCGGCAGTGCTGCTGATGTTGAATTCAACATCGCCGTTGTTGACGATGGTGGCGCTACCGGCTGTGCTCGTATCCTGGAAGTTGATGCTGCCGCTGTTGTTGTAAGTGACCGGACCGGTGCCTGCGCTTGCAGAGCTGGAATTGAGAAACACCGCCGTATTGTTGATGTTGAACGTCTGCGTGTTCGTTGAGTTATTGGTGACGCCCGTTCCGCTGATAAGGGTAACGTCGTCCATGTCGATGGTGTAGGCCGGTGCGTTGTTGGGCGCCCCGGTGAAGAAGATGGCGCCGACCGATACGGAGCCGGTCGCCGTGACACTTGTCGGAGCGCCGTTATTGGTGAAAGTTGCGGTTCCGCTCGGGATCGTGGCCGGGGTCCAGTTGTTGTTTTCGTCCCATTCGTTGGGATCGCCGGCGTTGTTGCCGACCCAGGTGGCGTCCTGCGCGCGAGCCGACACCACGCCGAGCGCTGTGCTTGCCAGCAAAATTGCCAGGCAATGGCGTGTCACCGCCCGCAATCCCCGCCGACTGTGTTGTTCAGGGAATTTTGGAGCGGTCATGGCGCAGGCTCAAAAGCTTGGGTCGAGGAATCCGGGGAGCGATAAGAAATCGTGGACGCTACCGCACTGATTTGTCCCATTTTTCCATGTCGCCGAAGCTGCACGCAATGCTTGCAGCGAGGGTTTCACCCGTATCGTGTTCGTTGTGGCGACTATTTCGGGAGGCGTGGCCATTCGGCAACAATTTGCCGGCAAAGTTCCCGAGGCGCGGTTGCGGGCCGGTGTAATCTTACAGCTGCGGGTCGGGATTGTTCGACTGCGTTGCTGGCCGTGGGCGTTAGGGCTAGATTGCCGGGTGACGGAGGCAGTGGGCAGGGAGACATGAGCAGGGGGTTACAAATTTCGGCAGCGGCGCTGCTGGCCGGCGCTGTGCTGGCGCTTGGTTCGTCGCAGGGCCTGCGGGCCGCCACGTCGCCCACGCCTGACATCCTGTCCGATGACCGCAGCCCGGATGCGGTCGATGTCGGCCGCGTCAAGCCGTTGGCGCGGCCCAAGGTGGAGCCTGCCAAGGTGCTTCCGAGCGGAAACCCGCTGTGGGCGGTGCCGCTATCGGCGCTGACGGCGACCCAGGCCCGCCCCATCTTCTCGGCCTCGCGACGACCGCCGCAGCCCGCCGTGGTGGCTCCGGCCCCGGAGCTGGCATCTGCCCCGCCACCGGCTCCGGCCGAGGCTGAGCATCCCCCGTTGGCGCTGATCGGCGCCGTCGTGGGCTCGGACGAGGCGATTGCCGTTTTCCTCGACCGAGCCACGCAGAAGGTCGTCCGTCTGCGGCAGGGCGAAAGCCATGGTGGCTGGAAATTGAGCGGCGTGGAGAGTCGCGAAGTCACCTTCAACAAGGACAACCGCAGCGAGACGCTGGTGCTCAGGCGCCGGGAAGCGCCTGCCGGAGCGACCGGCGCCAACGCCGCGGCTGGCGAGCCGGCGGCGCCCGCCATGCCGGTTTCCAGCGTACAGGATGGGACCGGGGCACTATTCGTGCCGCGGCACACGCCGAAGAACGGCGAGTCGGACGGGCTCTGAACCTCTCAATTCAGCAGGATCGAACGCAGGACCTCGCAGACCCGTTGCTGCTGCGATTCCGATAGTCCGAGCCACATCGGCAGTCGTATCAGCCGCTCCGCCTGCGATGTCGTCAGCGCCAGGTCCCCCGCGCTGCGGCCGAATCGCATCCCGGCCGGCGAGGAATGCAACGGGACATAGTGAAACACGGCGTGAATGTCGTTCGCCTTCAGTTCGGCGAGCACGCGCCTGCGTTCGTCGGCGGTCTCGAGCAGGATGTAGTAGATGTGCCCGTTGTGCTGGCAGTCGGGCGGGATGATCGGGCGCCGCAGCACCCCGCGCTGCTCGAGCGGGGCGAGCATCTCGTGATAGCGGCGCCAGATCGCGATCCTGTCGGCCGTGATCCGCTCGGCCTGCTCCAGCTGCGCCCACAGAAACGCCGCCGTGATCTCGCTTGGCAGGAACGAGGAGCCGACGTCCTGCCAGGTGTATTTGTCGACCTCGCCGCGGAAGAACCGGCCGCGGTCGGTGCCTTTCTCCCGCATGATCTCCGCGGTCTGCACCAGCTCGGGATCGTTGACGAGCAGGCTGCCGCCTTCGCCGGAAATGACGTTCTTGGTTTCGTGAAAGCTGAAGCAGCCGATGTCGCCGATGGCGCCGAGCGGGCGGCCCTTGTAGCCGGACATGATGCCCTGCGCCGCATCCTCGACGATCCGCAGACCGTGCCGCGCTGCGATCGCGCCAATCGCGTCCATGTCGCAAGCGACCCCTGCATAATGCACCGGCACGATCGCCCGCGTTCGCGGCGTGATCGCGGCCTCGATCAGCCTTTCGTCGAGATTGAGCGTGTCCTCGCGGATGTCGACAAAGACGGGGACGGCGCCGCGCAGCACGAAGGCGTTCGCCGTCGAAACGAAGGTGAAGGACGGCATGATGACTTCGTCGCCGGGCTTAAGATCCAGCAACAGCGCGGCGAGGTCGAGCGCTGACGTGCATGACTGCGTGAGCAGCGCCTTGGCGCAGCCGGTGCGCTGCTCGATCCACTGGTGGCAGCGTCTGGTGAAGGAGCCGTCGCCGGACAGGTGCCTCTGGCGCTGCGCCTCGGTGACGTAAGCGAGTTCGTTGCCCGTTGCGTAGGGCCGATTGAACGGAATTGTGTCTGGTGATTGCATCTCTCGATCGGCGGCCGCGATTGGGGACTTTCGTTTAAGGATGCAAATCTCTCAGCCGCGCGGCAGGAAAAGCTCCGGCCTCGGCGCGGGGTCGATATACATGGTAATGCCCTTGCGACCAAGCTCGACCGCGCGTGCGATGAACGGTTTGGCGTCGCCGGCAAGAATCCTTAAGTTGGATATTTTCGCATCGACGCAGACGTCTGGAAAGAAATAGTGCCGCAGCCGCAGCGGCCGGATGTCGCCGATCCTGCGCCGGTACTCATGCTCGCCGGTCTCGCCGTTGGCGCGCTTCCAGCGGTATTTGATGGTGCCGTCGAACACCTGGCGGAAGAACGGAACCTCGTCGTAGAGCAGGCATTCCACGGTGTGCATCAGCGTCATGTATTCGAACCCGGCGCCGAGCCCGAGCATGCGCGCATCGAGTTCGGCAAGGCGGCAGAACGGCGTGTTCTTGCCCCAGGGCAGGTCGGTGTGGTGATGATCCTTCAACAGGAAGTCCGCAGCCGGGCCGACCGCGCAGACGGATGTGTTGAGATGGATGCTCCGCTTGACCTCGGGGTTGCGGCGGAAGATCTCGCACAGCATGCCGGTGTAGACCGGCGCCCGGTCGACGAGGAACACCTTGTCGGGATTCTGGTCGATCGGAAAGGCCGGCATCGCCAGCGTGCCGTCCGGTCCGATCAGGTCGCGCAGCAGGCCGATCATCTCCGTCGGCTTGAGCGGCACGTTGTAGAACTCGTTCCATGACGAATGAATCCAGACGGTCCGTCCGCGTGTCACGCCGAGATCGATCAGTTGCTGCCGCAACTCGGCGATCGCAATCGGGCGGCGATAGATCCGCTTCGCCAGCCGCAGTTTCTGTTTGCGCACGAAGCCACGCAAATCGTCCCGTCCCAAGAGCTTCTGGGCAAGGCGTTTCACTCCGCTGCGGATCGGCCCGGACATGGCTGATGTCATCCTGCGCCGGCGCGCGGGACCGCGCGTTCGAGATCATCGATGGCTGATCGGACGCAGCCTGTCACGGCGGCAAGAATCCGGTTCGAGTCGAAACGGCCCGACATCCCGAACAGCGACTGGAAACCGTTGACCTCGTAGCCGCCCTCCGTCACCTGCCTGGCCGTCGGCAGATAGCCGAAGACGTCGCCGAGATAGCCGGTGTAGAGACGAATCGCTTGCGGGGAGGGGGGAACCGCGTCGTCGAGAATGGCCTGCCATTCCACCGTCGGCTCCGCTGACAGCGCGAAAATTTCAAGCTCTTCGCCGAGCCGCAGGGTCTGGACGGTCAGCTTCTTGTCGGGCGCGGTACCCGTGAAGAACGCGCCGAGCGGAATAGCCGACGATCCCGTGCGCAAGCGCTGCGGCTGCAGTGTTTGCGATGGACCGCCGGTCATGATCGCGTCGAGCCTGGCGACAAGGCTCTCGCGCCACGCAACCGAGTCGGCGGAGGTGACGGTCGGGACCATGTAGCCGGCGATCACCATGCGCCGCAGCTTGGCGAAGCGTTCGCGCAAGGTTTGCCGTTGAACCGATGGCACGAGGCGCGGGGTGACGTCGCCGCAAAAGCCCGGCGCGAACAGGCAGGGGATTTTGCCGAAGCGCGCACGCAGCAGGTTGCGGATCGCGCCGGGATAGTCGGCGCTGATGACCTCGTTGGGGACGACCGAGGTCGGATGACAGGCATAATGCGAGAGAGCCGCGAGCGGCGCGCGGTCGTCCGCCGCCCGGATCAGGATGACGGTTGCCCGCTCGTCGTGCGGACCGGCCGGGTAGGGCGAAAAGGTCACGCTGGCCCATTGCAGCCCTTGCGTCCTGTCCCAGGTCGGAAACGGCCAGTAGCGGCGGCGATTGACGGCGTGGTCCAGCTCCCCACGAAAAATCTCGAGGACGATTTCGCGCGGCTGTTCGCCCAGGAGACCGCGCACCAGCGTCTCCACGGCCTTGGCGGCATCGTGGATGAATTGCAGGTCGGGCGTGCCGAGGCGCGCGCAGGCGGAATCGGTAGCGGGCGCGCAATGGGTGTGCGACGCCAGCAACATCACCTCCTCGGGCCGGAATCCGAGCTGGCCCAGCCGGGACTGGATCGAATTGGCAAGCTCCGCGCCGACGATCATCAGGTCGAAGGCGAGCATCAGACAGCGGCGGCCGCCGCCCTCCAGCAGCAAAGCGGCGATTTCGATGGTGTCGAGGACGGCGGAGACCGGCGTCTGGCGCGAGGCATAACCGGCCAGCCGCACCGGGCGATCTATCGGGGTCACGTCGCAATGGGCCGCACGCGCAAACATCTGCCGAACTTTCGAAATCTCGCGCCGGAATGCGATGCGGGAACGGTTGACGCGACCGGTCAAAGTCCTTGTCTGATCGGGTCCGGCACAATATGGCTCTGTACCGACACCGGCCGTGGGTGTCCAGCGAGCGCGGCGCGGGGTCGTTAAAACCCTTAAGAGGACGCGTGACGTCTTTCACTTCGAGCCGCGCACGTCGAATTTTCGGCGGGTGGTCCGCCAACGTCGCCGGGCTGGTGCTCGCGCTCACGCAGCAGGTCGTCCTCATTCCGCTGTTCCTGAAATACTGGAGCGGCGAGACGCTGTCGGCGTGGCTGGCGATCTTTGCCGGCGGCATGCTGGTCCTGACGCTCGACGCCGGATTGCATGCCTGGTCGTTGAACCGCTTTTTGCAGTTCAAGCCGCGCGCCGACTGCGATCGCCGCACCGAACGGTTCTACGGCGCGATGCTCGGGCTCTATGCGGTATATTCCGCGCTGCTGATCGTGGCGATGCTGGCGATATTCACCGCTGTCGCTCCGTCCCGCCTGCTTGGATTTTCGTCCGAGCCGGGCTTCGATCTGTCGTTTGCGATCATGGCGCTCGGGATGGTCGTGACGATTCCGTCCAATCTCATGACCGCGCTTTATCGTGCGCGCGGACTCTACGGACGCATCGGCTCCCTGCAGGCGCTTGGCCTTGCGATCGGACAGATCGGTCAGGTCATCGGCATCGTGGCGACCGGTAGCCTTCTGGTCGTGACCATTGCGTTCGTCGCAGGCCAGGTTGCGGTCGCGATATTCCTTGTCATCATCGACGTGCGCCGGCAATTCCCGTTTCTCGGGCGCGTCCGCGGCCGGATTTCCCTGCGCTGGTCGTTCGCGCAACTGGCCGGCGCCCTGCCGTTCTCGGTGACCAACTTTGTCGAATTGGGCTTAAGCTATCTCTCCGTGCTTTTGATCGGCTTCTTCGTGAGCGACCGTATCGCCATCGCGCAATGGAGCCTGACGCGCACTATCGTCAACCTGCTGCGGCAGGTGAGCTATCAGACCACGTTGCCGCTAGCCGCCGAACTCGGGCACGACCACGCGATCGGGGCGCGCGACAGCCTGCAGCGGCTGTATGTCAGGGGATCGGTGATCCTGGTCCTGGTCGCCGCCATGGCCACCTCAGGCGCGCTGGCGTTCTGGCGGGATTTCTTCGCGATCTGGACGCATGGTGCAATTCCCTATGACGCGACATTGTCGGTCACGCTGCTGATCGGCACCTGCGCCGCAACGCCCGCGCTGCTGGCGATGAGCTATGCCAGTTACAGCAACCGCGGCCCGTTGCTGCTGCGCGCCAAGTCGGCGCAGCTCGTGCTGTTCGTCGTCCTCGCCTTGCTGCTGATTCCGCGATCCGGTCCGCTCGGCGCCGCGATCGCGATGATCGCGAGCGAACTGATCGCGCAATCGGCCTTCCTCGCCGTCGTCATCGTCGGCGAAACCCTGCGCCGGCCGGTGCGCTACGCGCTGATGGTCGCTGTCATGATGGCAACGATCGTTGCGGCCGGCGCCGCCTTGGGCAACGCGATCGCCAGTCTCGTGCCAGGCGTCGGACTGCTCCACTTCGTCGCCGAATGCGCCATCTGGCTCGCCGCGATAGCGATCCTCGCAGCGCCGCTGCTGCGCGCGCAACTCCGCGAGAGGCTGTTGGCCGCGCTGTCGCGGGTTTGAGCTACTTCATTGCGGCCTGGCGGATCAGATATTGGCCATAGCCGGTGTTTTTCAGCGGCTCGGCCAGCTTCAACAACTGCTCGGCGTCGATGAAACCCTGCAGGAAGGCGATCTCTTCGGGACAGGCGATCTTCAGACCCTGCCGTTTTTCAATGATCTGGATGAATTGCGAGGCTTCGAGCAGCGAGTCATGGGTGCCGGCGTCGAGCCAGGCATAGCCGCGGCCGAAGCGCTCGACGTGGAGGTCGCCGCGGTCCAGGTACCATTGATTGAGGTCGGTGATCTCGAGCTCGCCGCGGGCCGACGGCTTCAGCTCACGCACCGCCTCGACCGCGCGCTCGTCGTAGAAATAGAGGCCGGTCACCGCGTAGTTCGATTTCGGCGCCGTCGGCTTTTCGATGATCTTCAACGGGCGATATTCGGAATCGAATTCGACCACGCCATAGCGCTCGGGATCGTGGACCCAGCAGGCGAACACGGTCGCGCCGCGCGTCTGCTTCGCCGAATTCTGCAGCATGACGCGCAGATTGTCGCCGTAATAGATGTTGTCGCCAAGGATCAGGGCCGAGGGGTGGCCTGCGAGAAAGTCGCGGCCGATCAGGAACGCCTCGGCGATGCCGCCCGGATTCGGCTGGATCGCGAAGGAGAGCTCGATCCCCCAGCGCCGTCCGTCGCCCAGCAGTCGCTTGAACTGGTCGATTTCCTCCGGCGTCGTGATGATCAGGAACTCGCGGATGCCGGCCAGCATCAGCGTCGTCAGCGGGTAATAGATCAGCGGCTTGTCGTAGACCGGCAGCAACTGCTTGGAGGTCGCCAGCGTCAACGGATGCAGCCGTGTTCCGCGGCCGCCCGCCAGAATGATGCCCTTGCGGTTCATGCGCGCTCTTCTTGCTGCATTCGTGGCGGCCTCGTTATCATGCCGAGCCCCGACCTGAAAGAATTATGCCGAACGCATCTGCCGAAATCACAGGAGGGTCCCGGCAATCCCGCTACAGCCGCAACGCGCGACGAGCCCCCAATCAATCGGTCACTAGCCCGCGCCCAGCGGGCTGTCGGCCGACGTAACTGCGGCATTTTCATTTTGGCCCACCAGGCCCGAGCTTCTATTCTTCAGCCTCTGCAGAAGCACTACAGTTCCGAAAGCGAGCAAAAAACATACCGGCACGGCGACCAACACAAGCAGAAAGCGTCCAGGCCCAACGGGGATTGGCAAGATCGTCGGTCTTTCGGCAAGAGTTGTTTCGCTGATAGCGTTAAGTTCGCTCTGGCTTTTGGCAACGGCTCTTAACTGCGCTTGCTGAAGCTCGGATAGTCGAATAATTTCAAGCCCGATGCGTGCGTGTTCCGCCCCTGCTGCGCCGCTGATGACTTCTTGAGCACCGATGCGCTGAACCAGTTCTCGCGCTGTCGAATCGACGTCAGGAACGTCGACCCGCGGAGACTTTAGTTTTCCAGAGTAATCTTCCAGAAGGGAGCTAAGATGGTTGAGGGATGCCGTTTGTCTTTCGATAACTTTGTCTCGTTGGGCATTCAAATCGTCAATCTGGTGCGCCAAGCTTGTAATAAGGCCTTCGGCCAATTCCTTGCGCTGTCGAGGGCCTTCACGGGCGATTGCAAGCTGCCGTGCGCGGTCCTCGCGCATTTTCTCGAAGATTTTCTCCTGCAACCCAATAGCTAGGCTGGTTGATGAGGTCGGTACCGTGCTTTGGAGAATAATATATTCGCGGCCTGCAAGGACCTTCAGACCGGAGATCGGGCGCAACGAGGCTTCGTTGACACCCCTGCCTTCAAGCTCGGCCAGCGCGAGCGGGAGGTACCAATCACTGATCGACTTGGCGATATCACCGGTTGGCTCAATGGGGGCTTGCTTGTCCCCGTCCAAAACCAAAGCAGGCCTGATCGCTGAGTAAACCACAAATTTTGGCCCGAGAAAACTAATTGCCGCAGCGCTCATCACCAGCAAACCCGCAAACACGATCAAAAAAACCCGGAGATAACGCGAAAGTTCGCGAATGCCTTGAACCATTGCACATTACCCTCGCTCTCGAGTAGGCCTGCGTTGCAGGTCTCTACGTCCGATAGACCACATTATGCCGGGGCAAACGACTAAGCAATCGTGCGGGTGGCACGGGGCCCGGGGTTGAACCTGATCGCCGGCGTCTCCGAAGCGCGCATGACGGCGGCGGACGCGATTGCCATCGCTTGCTTCGCCTCACCTCAGTGCTCCGCAACACCATCTCCGGAGCGATCGTGAGCGGCTCTGAGTTCATTTGGGCTGCTTGCGTCCGCTCTCCTCGCATTCTCACATGCTAATGTTCCCGCGCCAGGACTTCGGGCCGGTCGCAGCAGCCGTTGCTCGAATTGCCGCGGCGCGAAGCTTCGAATGGATGCAATCGAACCCACATCCGAGTAATCGGTAGAGATATCAATTCCGATGCCCCGCATAATCTCGGGATCGAAAAACGCAGCAGGGTCCGACTCGAACAATATCCACGATTCGGCGATTACCTTGCACGGTACGAGCCCGAGAGCGCCCCTGAGGAAATCGCTGCTTCCAGGATATCCGCCAAGCGTCCAAGCAACCCCCAGAGGGCGTGCCCCGATTACGTAGAGCGAGCCAGGACTCACCCCGGACAGGTCGAGCATAGGATCGCCCGGCTTGAAACCGTTTGAAGCCGCAATTCGACGGAGTTTGCGAATGTACGCGCCCGTCTCTCCGGCAAGGAAAAGGTGCGATTTGCCGGGCACAATCTCAATGATACTTTCTTGCAAACGCAACGGTGCCGTTTGCCGATAAGGGTTCTCCATGGCCACGTAAAGAACACATGTGGTTGCTGCGATGGCCAGAGCACTTCCGGGGAGCATGTTTTGCCACCCAACATTAACCGCCGCGCCAGCACAAACCACAATCCCAATCAGGAGCCAGAAGAATCCGGCGCGAGATGCGGCGATCCAGTAGCCGCCGCCGGTCCCGGAGGCGTAAGCGTACGGCAAAACCGCAAAGAGAGCGATCAGTGCAAGACCCGTTCGCCATTGTTCCACACGGATGCGCAAGTGAAACAACAGCGCCGCGGCACCAAGGCCGAGGCTAACTGCACCAAGTTGCATCGGCTGGAATGGTTCATAGGAAACCCTTGGGGCGAGCATTCCAACGGTGGTGGCGATAACAAGCCCGGACGTTGCGATGGCGATCAAGCCCGAAACGGATCGAGCAAGGCCATTGCGAGCGAAACCGAGGAATGTCGCCAGGAATGCAGCCGTTGCAAGATATGTGAAGTTGAGCTTCTGCTCATCGCTGAGTTGCACATCGTCCCAACGGAAGATATTCAGCAAGCGTGGAGAGATGCGCTGAGCCAACTCCATTCCAAGGACGATTCGTCGCAAGAATGTCGACAGCGATCCGTCGATTGATAATGCCGCGACGACAACCACCAGGATGGCACATGCGGTTGAGATGACCGCACCACGAATCCGGAAGGTGCCGGCAATCGCAAGATAAATACATAGGAGAACACAAAGGACAGCGGCGCTCGACGCTTTTGCCAGGAATGCAACGCCGACTCCCAGACCTACCAATGTCCATCCTGCGAAACTTGCCTTCGACATTTCGTGCCTGGTCATCAGCGCGCCGATTGCGGCCAACATCAATGACTGGAACGTCAGAGAATTATAGCTTGGTGTTGGTATCCAAAGGTCGAAGAACGACAATGAGCCCGTCGCGGCAACAAACGCGACACCGACCATGCCGGCGCTTTTTGAAACGTCGCCCCCATCCCTCAAGATTGTCGATCGGAGTACAGAAACGCACAAGGCCCACCCCAACGCAAAAAGGATCAAGACGTTGGCCTGTCTAAGTAAAACGATGTCGCCGCCGACGAGCCAGTAGAGCGGATGATAAATAAAGCCGAACTGACTTACTGATGAATGATAAATCCAGGGATCTGAAATCCAATTGAGATAAAAACCTTCGTCGGTAAAGTCGAAGCCGGATCTGCAGCGCAGCAGAACCCAAACCAGAAGAGATGCGCCTGCCAGGACCGATACTGCCAAAGCAGTCCATTGCACGCGGGATGACAAGCGTACTGGACGTAGCGCGGCCAAAGTCGTCGACAAGATCGATCAGTACCCGTTGTTGCTACAGCAGGATGTCGGCAACCGTTGGCAGCGACGGATCCTGCGCTACGCTGATCTGCCTCGATAAGCTATTGTGTGTATTCGAAAATTCTGTTCAGAGCAAGGCTGCTAGCTTATCGGATCTGGGATTTTGCTTTGATCGTTGTCGCAATGCGTCTTTTTTCGCGCTACCTATCTGAACCCATCGGCTCGAGTGCACGAATTGCCAAGCGCCGTCTTGCAGAGTTTCAAACAAGAAGTGGTCAGTGAGATGCGGGTGCCGAAACCACCGCAAAAGCCTCAGGTGACCGGAGCAGGCCACCATTTTGACACGGCTTCCGGACTTTCTTCGCAGGTAGACTTCGGGCTCGGGCCGACATTCCTCGTCTATCTTCATATCGTCACATGCTGTCTATCTCTGGTATTCGTAGCAGGATTCTACGCCGGATTAGAAATTATTCAGTTCGACGAGATTGGTCTCAATGCGGCGCTGCTGAACGTTGCGCTATTCAGTCTCATCTCCGTTATTTTTGCTTTGACCAAATTCAGCTTCGGTTATTTCCTCGGATTCTACTTCTACACAATGATCCTGGGCTATGTGTGGCTCGTCCAGTTTTCGAGATTCAACTACGACCATCTCACAGCCGACGTCTCGGCGTTCGTCTCGGCCTTAGCATTCGTTCTGCCGGCGCTTCTCGTCACATCGCCGATCAAGCAATCGTACATTCTATCTGCCCGAACGCTGGATATCTTGCAGGCGGCTATCATGGCTTTGGCGGCCATCATCATCGCTGTCGCTGGGATATATAATTTCAGATTGGTAAGCATCTCCGCGATATACGACTTTCGCGACGAGCTCGAATTTCCCACATGGCTGAGATACGCGATCGGGGTTGAGTCCGATGCGTTATTGCCATTCGCATTTTCATGGTTCGTGATGCGCAGGAAGCGGTGGCGGGCAGCAGCCGTGCTGGTCCTGTTGCTGTTATTTTACCCAATTACGCTCAGCAAATTTGCGCTATTCGCGCCGTTCTGGTTGTTGTTTCTAGCTCTCCTGTCCGGCCTTGTTGAAGCCAGAACGGCCGTAGTCATGTCATTGTTTCTGCCGCTGTTGATTGGAGTCGTCTTGGCAGGGCTGACAGAGTTGGACCTGGTTCCATATTCATACGTGGTGGATTATTTTGGCATCGTTAATTTTAGGATGGTTGCAATTCCTTCAGCAGCATTGGATCTATATGGCGATTTCTTTTCGACCCATGATCTCACTTACTTTTGTCAGATTTCCTTTTTGAAAGCAGTCGTCGCCTGCCCATATAGCGAACCTCTGGCGATCGTAATGCGGAAAGCGTACGGAATAGGCAATTTGAATGCCTCCTTATTCGCGACTGAGGGCATTGCTTCCGTTGGACCAATCATGACGCCGCTTGTCGTGCTAGCTTGCGGTTTCGCAGCATCATTTGCCAATCGGCTGTCCTCAGGCCTGCCTCCGAGATTCATCTTGTTGTCAGCCGGGACTCTTCCGCAGCTCTTCTTGAATGTGCCGCTCTCGATCACGGTCGCGACCCACGGTGCGTCGTTGGTTTTTCTCCTTTGGTACCTCGTGCCGCGCAGCGCCTTCGACGAACCCGAATAGCCGCACCTCTTGCGCGGGAAGGTTGGTATCCGCTATACTTCTGCGATCTTGGGGAACCCTAATGCCGAACGGGGCAGTTTCAGCATCGCGAGGGCTAGTTTCGCGTTCAGCGGTGCCGCACAAGTCCTGCGAATTTGTGGGTTGTTTTCGACGTCATTTCGACCCTGCCGAGGGCGCTTCCCACTCTCGCATTTCGTTGCATAGCGTTTTGTTGGCGCTTGTATACGAATGTTTGACGTGAGAAGCAGTCATATCGCAAACGCGATTTTGCGAATCGCGAATTGACAAATTCATCATGCTGAACCGCGTCTACTGCACCTATTTCGACCACAACTACCTGCCGCGCGGGCTCGCTCTCCATCAATCGCTGCAACAGCATGCCCCGGACGCCCGGCTCTGGGTGCTGTGCCTGAGCGAAGCCTGCTACCGCACGCTGACCGCGCTCAACCTCCCGAACCTGGTAGCCCGGCGGCTTACGGATTTCGAAGCCGCCGATCCCGGGGTCGCCGCGACGCGGCCGACGCGCAGCATGATCGAATACTATTTCACCTGCTCCGCGGCCTGGATGCTGCACGTGCTGGAACACGAGCGCGACGCGGAGTGGGTGACCTATCTCGACAGCGACCTGTTCTTCTTTGCCTCGCCCGATCCGATCTATGACGAGATGAAGGACGCCGCGTTCGGCATCGTTCCGCATCGCTTCAGCCGACGGCTCGCCGACCAGCGCCGGTTCGGGCTCTACAATGTCGGCTGGGTCAGCGTCCGCCGCTGCGACGAAGGGTTCGCCGCCTTGCGCTGGTGGCGCGAACGCTGCATCGAGTGGTGCTACGACCGGGTCGAGGGCGACCGCTTCGCCGACCAGCGTTACCTCGACCGGCTGCCTGAGCTGTTCAAGAACGTTCACGTCATCGGCCATCTCGGCGCCAATCTGGCACCGTGGAATCTCGAGGATCTGCGCGTGGAGTGGCGGGACGGATCGGTGCGGATCGAAGACCGTTACCCGCTGCTGTTCTTTCATTTTTACGGCGTCAGGCGCCGCGGGCGGCATTACTTCAACAGCCATCGGGTCTATCGCGCGCCGTTCACGGACGTCATGCGGCATCACATCTACGAGCCCTATATCGCGGTTCTCAGCAATTCGGAGGCGCTGGTCGCGCCCTATCTGCAAGGGCAGCGCACCGAGACCATTCGCAGGCCCGCCGTCGGTGCGCCGCAGGACCGCGTGGTCAACGTGCTGCGCTCCATGAGGGGGACGCTCAATCGCGGCCTCGACATGATCACCGGTCGGACGATTACCGTTCCGAAGCCCGTCGCACGTTGATCCCCCATCCCGCCGGACGCCCCGTCGAATGCGCCTGCTGATCCTCGGATTTTCTTCGATCGCCGAGCGGCGGGTGATTCCCGCAGCGGCCGCCGTGGCTGCCATCAGCGAGGTCTCGATCGCCAGCAGAAGCCGCAAGCCGCCCGCGTCCTGGCCGAAGCAGGGCCGCTTCTTCTCCGACTACGAGAGTGCCTTGGGCGAGAGCGGCGCTGACATCGTCTATCTCTCGCTGCCAAATGCGATGCACCAGCAGTGGACCATGACGGCGCTTGCCGCGGGCAAGCATGTGGTCGTCGACAAGCCGGCGTTGATCGCGCGCGAAGCCGCCGAGCGCGCGGTTGCCGAAGCGCGGCGCAGCAGACGCCTGCTCGCCGAGGCGACCGTGTTCAGTTGCCATCCCCAATTTCAGGTGCTCGGCAGCTTCATCGCGGAGCAGGGGCCGCTCGCGATTGTCGACGCCCAGTTCGTCATTCCGCCGCTGCCGATCGGGAACTTCCGCAACCATCGCGATCTCGGAGGCGGCTGCTTGCTCGACATGGGACCCTATGCCGCCGCAACGATGCGCCTGCTCGGCGGCGGCCTGCCGTCGCGGGTCGCGGCGCTCCCCGGCGGCGTTCACCCCGAGACCGGGGTCGACATGGGATTTTCGGTGCTGGCCCGGCTGCATAATGGCGCGGCCTTCTCCGGCCATTTCAGCTTCGAGGGCGAGTACCAGAATCGCCTGCTCATTGTCGGACGCTCCGGGTCTGTGTTAACAGAGCGCGTCTTCAGCGCGCCCGCCGATCACCGCATGGAATGGCGCCAGCGCATCCGTAATGCCGAAAGCGTCGTGACATCAGAAGCGGCCGACACCTTCGCAAAATTTCTGGAGGCGGTGACCGGCGCTGTGGCCGGCGGCGATCACGAGGGATTTTATCGCGATCTGCTCGCCGACGCCGAGTGCCGCGCGATGATCGCGAACGCGCTGCAACGAGCCTGAGAGAACGATGCCGATCAACGTCTGGGATTACCTTCGGGAATATGACGAGCTGCGCGAGGAGATCCTCGCGACCGTCGATCGCGTGTTCCGTTCGGGCCGGCTGATCCTCGGCCAGGAGGGGGTGAAGTTCGAGCGCGAGATGGCCGCCTTCCTCGGCGTCGCCGGCGGCGTCGGCGTCAACAGCGGCACCGATGCGATCTATATCGCGCTCGCGGCCATCGGCGTGAAGGCCGGCGACGAGGTCATCACCGTGCCCAACACCGCGGTGCCGACGGTGTCGGCGATCCGCACGCTCGGCGCCATGCCTGTCTTCGTCGACATCAGGGACGAAGACTTCTTGATGGACACCGATCAGGTCGAGGCCGCGATCACGCCGCGCACCAAAGCGATCATCCCCGTGCATCTCTACGGCCAGTGCGCCGACCTCGATCCGCTGATGGCGCTGGGCGAGAAGCACGGGTTCAAGGTGATGGAGGATTGCGCACAGGCGCAGGGCGCGCTCTACAAGAACCACCAGGCCGGCAGCGTCGGTCACGCCTCGGCTTTCTCGTTCTATCCGACCAAGGTGCTCGGCGCCTATGGCGACGGCGGCATGGTGATGAGCAACGATGAAGCCGCCATCAAGCTCGCGCGCAGCCTGCGCTTCTACGGCATGGAGACGCAGTATTATTCCGAGCGGCACGGCTACAACTCGCGCCTTGACGAGGTGCAGGCCGCCATCCTGTCGCTGAAACTTCCCCGCATCGAGGGCTGGATCGAGCGCCGCCGCGCGATCGCCGCGCGCTACAATCAGGCGCTCGCCGGAACCGGGCTCGCGCTGCCGCGCGAAAATGCCCATAGCCGCCACACTTATTACGTCTACGTCGTCGAACATCCGTCCGATCGCGACGGCGTGCTGGAGCGGCTGGCCAAACGCGACATCAACTGCAACGTCTCCTATCGCTGGCCGATCCACACCATGCGCGGCACCGCCGATCTCGGTTATCGCGAAGGCCAGTTCCCGGTCACCGAGCGCAAGGCACAGCGGATTTTCTCGCTGCCGATGTATCCGCATCTGAAGGATGAGGAAGTCGAGACCGTGATCGACGTGCTGAAGGACGTCGTCTGATGGCCGAGCGCGCCCATCTTGACTGGTTTCGCGAGCGTCTCGCGCAATCGCGCGCGATCGAGCCGAAGGATGCGACACCGCTGCTGGCCTGGCGCGAGCGGAAGCGCAACGAGATCCACTTCAAGGCCGACCTGATCGGTCTCGACGAGGTGCGCGGCTGGTCGCGTGACGCGCAGGGTAATGTCCGCCACAAGAGCGGGCAGTTTTTCGGCGTCGAAGGTGTGAGGATCGAGAGTGGCGACCTGCGCGAGGTCGCCTCCTGGGACCAGCCGATCTACACCCAGCCCGAGGGCGGCATTTTGGCGCTGCTGGCGCGGGAGACGCCGGCCGACGGCGTCCAGTTCCTGCTCAACGGCAAGCCCGAGCCCGGCAATATCGGAACGATCCAGTTTTCGCCGACCATCCAGAGCACCTGGTCCAACATCCGCCGTGCGCACGCGGGAAAACGCCCGCCGATGGTGGAGGTGCTGACGGCCGAGAAGGGTGTGCGTTTCGTCTACCGCGCCGAGCACAATGAGGAAGGCGGCCGGTTCTGGCGCAAGTCGAACGAAAACATCATCGTGTTCCTCGACGACGAAGGCGTGATCGAGACCGACATGGCGATGTTCTGCTGGGCGAGTTTGGCCCAGATCAAGGAACTGGCGTTGATCGACAATGTCGTGAGCCCGTTCGTCAAGACGATCGTAGCGCCTCTCTAGCGCCGAATGCTGACGTCGAACTTGGGGACTTACCCTTCAATCCAACTGGAATCGGGCGACCAGGCGGGGTCGACTTTATGGCTTGGAAAGCTGACCTACGACTTTTCCGTCGATCATCACTTTCCCCTGCTGATCGTAGGAGAGAAGCGCCCCCTTGATGGAAAATTTATACTCTTCGGGACGTGCGTTACACCATCCCGTTATGTCGGGACCTTCCCCGTTCTTGAAAACATGTTCGCAACGGCCGGGACCGATGCCCTTGTATGAAACCGTATATAAGTCCTCGCAGTCGAAGACGTTCTGTGTTCCGCAAGTGAAATGAACGACAACCGGGTTTCCCTCGAGCAATCGCTTTTGCCAATTGCTACCCCCGTCGCCGTAGTAATCCAATAAGAAGAGGGTAATGAGAAATGACACAACGACGATCGCGGTGCCCCCCAATATTCGCAATATAGCCGTCATAATCGTCGTTTGCTTCAGCTCAAGTCGAGCGATTTTTGAACAAGAACCAAGAAACAACCCGGATCAAGACTACCATGGCAGCAAGAATTGCGAGCCCAATTAATAACCAGTCCATTCCTCTGTTCCCTGAACAAGGCGATAGCACGCCCAACGTGTCAGATCAATGTAACTACTACCGCGACAATTGTTGAAAGTTCCCCAGCTCTGCGACAAGCCTGAGCGCGCTCGTGACGCTGTCGCACCGCGAACTGACGCGCAACTGCCGCACACCTCAACGCCTGGAGAACAGATAGGTCTCGGTGGTCGAGCGATGGCCGGTGACGCCTGAGACGTCGTAGGGGATACACGGCCATGTTCGCTCGAGCTGCAGGCCGGACTCCTTGCACAGCGTCATCAGCTCGGCGCGCCCGAACACGATCTCGACCACCGGGGCGCCATAGGCATATTTGCGCAACCAGGTCGTGCCGTGATCGTCGAAGACCGGAACGGTGTGCAGGATGCAATGGCGCGAGGCCACGCGCGCCATCTCGCGGATCGCCGCCGCGTAATCCACGATATGCATCAGCGAGACGCCGTTGAAGGCGATGTCGAAGCGCGCATCGCCGTGGGGCAGCCGGGTGGCGTCGGCGACCTCGAATTGGACGGCGGGATATTGCGCGCGGGCGCGGTCGATCATGGCTGCCGAAAAATCGATGCCCGTGTACGTGACGCCTCCCGGCAACAACGTCGCAAACACGTCGGAGTAGTAGCCGCTGCCGCAACCGATCTCGAGCAGGCTCGGCTTGACCAGGCCTGTAGCGGCAACGGCTTCCGCCGCCACCGTAAGGTCGCGCCGGGGCTCGCCGCGCTTCATCGCCGCGATCAGATTGCGGTAGGCGCGCTCCTGGCGCGCGACCGTGCGTGAAGCGAGCCAGCCACGCGACGACGCCTGTGCCTGCCGGGCGTCTTCGGCGCCACCGAGCACCTCGTAGTCGGCGGAAGTCAGGATATGCCGGCGCAGGATCGGCGTTGCCTGCACGACGCGCTTGCCGATCTGCTTGACGAGGCGCGGCAGCTTCATGACGCAGGTCTCGTGCCATCGACGAAACCGAGAATTTCTGCTGCGCGATGACGATAGGTGTGCTGCGCCATGGTCCTCATTTGTCCCGCCTGTGCGATCTGCGCGCGCGCGCCGTCATCGGCAAGATAGCGCTCTATCGACAGGAGAGATTCGTCGACGGAGCGCCAGGTGGCGACCTCGCGCTCGGGCACGAACAGCGTATTCAGATTATCCTTGAAGTCGGTAAGCAGGAATGCGCCGACGCCGGTCGCCTCGAACAGCCGCATATTGCCGGCTTCGCGGCCAGCCATATCGATGTGGGAATTGAGCGTGATCTTCGAGCGGCGCAAGGCCTGGTACATGTCGGCGCCCCAGACCTCGCCGCGAAAGCAGCGATGCAGCGGCGAGGAGGCCGGCAGCGCCTGGGGCGGGTTGCCGAACAGTGCAAGCCGGTAGCGTTCGGCAACGGCCTCGAGCAGGGCAATGCGTTGCTTGTGATCGGGCGAAACCGTGCCGACAAAGGAGATGTCGATGTCCTGCGCAGGTTTCGCCGGTAACGCGTCGAGCACCGCGGGCTCGAAGGCAAGGTGATTGACCTCGGCGCGCACCCCGGCGCGCCTGAAATGCTCCACCGTCGCCGCGAGCTGCGACAACATCAAGTCGTAGACGGTCCAGTCCTCGCCGCGGCTCGGCGCGATGCCGACCTGGCCGAGCAGGACCGGCTTGCCGATCCCCTTGATCCGCCGCATCAGGGCGGTGTCGACGTGGAATGCATCCTGGTTGAGGATGAGATCGGGCTTGAATGCCTCGATCTGCGCCAGCAGGATCGTCTCGGCGGCCTTGTCGAGCTTCGGGCTGAGACCGACCTTGCGCGCCAACGGTCGCAGCATCGGCTTGAAGGGCGCGACCGCGCGCTGCAGCCATCCGGGGATCGTGCTGCCGCCTCCGGGCGAGGGCGCGGCGAGCTCGACGCCCAGTCCCTGCTCGCGCGCCCAGGCCGATTGCAGCCATGGATTGTTGACGTGGATCTCGGCTGCGCTATGCCCGAGCGCGGTGAAGTTGCGTGAGTAGAAATCGGCGACGCCGAACAGGCTGCTGTTCCGCGCCGCCATCTGTGCGGCATAGCCGGCCGTCTTCAGGTCCGGCTGCCTGGCGTAGAACCAGTCGAGGAAGCGCGGGTAGTCCGCGTTGAGCATGAGGATGCGCATGGCCCCTCAGACCGCGATCCGGTAACCGTAGTTGGTGTCGATCCAGGCCTTGTAGGCGCCGCTGGTGACGTCGCGCCACCATGCCTCATGGTCGAGATACCACTGCACGGTCCGTGCGAGCCCGTCGTCGAACGCAACGCGGCCGTTGAAGCCGAGCTCGCCGGTGAGCTTGCTCGCGTTGATGGCGTAGCGGTGATCGTGGCCGGGGCGGTCGGTCACGAACGAGATCAGCGTGCGGGTGCTGCGGCCGGATGCCGCCGGGCACGACGGAAAACGCGCCGCAAGCGCCGCATTGCCGGCGAAAGCGCGGTCGATGGTGTCGCAGATCACGCCCACCACATCCCGATTGTTGCGCTCGTTGCCGCCGCCCACGTTGTAGGTCTCGCCGATGCGGCCGCGCTCGGCCACGACCATCAGCGCGTCGCAATGATCCGACACGTGAAGCCAATCGCGGACATTCGACCCGTCACCGTAGATTGGCAGCGGCTTGCCCTCCAGCGCATGGATGATCATCAGCGGGATCAGCTTTTCCGGATGCTGATAGGGACCGTAATTGTTCGAGCAATTGGTGATCAGGGCCGGCATGCCATAGGTCGCGACAAAGGAGCGGACCAGATGGTCGCTCGCGGCCTTGCTGGCGGCATAGGGCGAGTTCGGCCGGTACGCCGAGGATTCGGTGAAGGCGGGGTCGGTGGCGCCGAGCGAGCCATAGACCTCGTCCGTCGACACATGAAGGAAGCGGGCGCTCTCGATCGTGCCCGTGGCGCGCCAGGAGACGAGCGCGGCCTTCAAGAGCGCGAAGGTGCCGAGCACATTGGTCTGCAGGAAGGCGCCGGGATCGACGATGGAACGATCGACATGGGACTCGGCGGCAAGATGCAGCACGCGTGTCAAGCGGTGCTCATCGAACAGACGCTGCATCAGTGCGGCATCGCCGATGTCGCCCTTGACGAAGGCGATTTCGCCGTGCGCCATCAAGGGCTCCAGGCTGCGGATGTTGGCGGCATAGGTCATGGCGTCGATCACGACCAGGCGGTCGGAGGGTTTCGCCGCGCGCCAGGCATGCACCAGATTCTGGCCGATGAAACCGGCGCCTCCGGTGATCAAAACGCTGTGCATATAGGTCCCTTGCTGGTCCGATGATGGGCCGTGGTAGCACGCGGATTTGGCCGGCAAAAGCAGCTTTGCCCGCTCATTTTTCGTCGAAAACCGACCGCGGCGTCACGTACCACAGCAGGAACAGCAGCGCGCCGCCATAGGTCACCATGCCGATCGTCAGGGGCAGGTTGAGAAGGACCTGCACCAGCATGCCGGACGAGAGCAGGATGAATCGCGCGGGCAGGCCGGCGGAGGCACGGTTGCCCAGCGCTATCACAAGTCCGCAAGCCAATGCCGCTATCGGTGCGAGCGAAGTTCCGACTGACGCGACGCCCTCGGTCGCAAACAGCGAGGCATTGAGATTGCCCAGCTGGTAGTTGTTGGCCATCAGGAGCGCCAGCGGCTCGCTGTACGGGCACGCGACAATCGCCTTCAGAACCGAGATTTGACAGAAATACGTGAGCGGATGCGTGGCGAAAAAGTCGTTGTAGATGTCGATCGACAGGGAAGGGACGGCGATCATCCGGAAATTCAGCGCGCCAAAATAGGGGAAGACCAGTTCATAGGGCAGCACGTTGGCCTTGAAGAGCGCCCCCAGCATGACGCCGATCGCGATCGGCGCGGCGAGCGACAGCACGATCGCCATCCGGATTTCGACGAATCTCGACAGCAAGGTCAGCAACAACAGCCAGAACGGTGCAAACAGCGTCAGCTTGGTCAGGGTGACCGGATAGAACAGCAACAGCAGCGCGAGCGCGCCCGCCGCGCGCCAGCGCGCGCCACGCAACAGAAGACCGGCAAAGGCGAACGGCAGCAATAGCATCGAGGCCGCGCCGATCGCATATCCCATCGGCGCCGAAAAGTGGATCTCTTCGCGAAAGCTGTAGATCTCGCCGATCCCGACCAGCCGGAAATTGGAGAGCGCGCCGGCTGCGACAATCGCTGCGCTGACGAACAGGATCGCCATCAACAGGTGGTCGAAAGCGCGCGGTGACGGCGTGAAGCGTGGCCGAAACGGGGAGGCGGGCAGCAGCGCCGGGAGCAGGAAGAACAGCCCGGACAACGCGGCAGACACGGCGGGCCAGCGATGTTCGTAGGGGAACGCCGAGAACTGGACCAGCCAGAGGTAACCAAGGATCACGGTATAGAGACAGAAACCGACGAAATAGCCGAACGAGAACCGGCTGATCGCAAACAGGACGCCCGTGAGTGCAAAGGGGGTGGCGATCAGGATCGCCGGACCGATGCGCGCACTGCTGAAGGCGACCATGGCCGGCGACTGGTAGAAGTATGCCACCTGAGTCAGCGAGACGCAGCAAATGACGACATGGAAGCCGAGCAGGAGCGCAAGCTGGCGGCCAAGGCGATCCCTCAGGAAGGGAACCTTCGCGGGACTGCCTTCCAGATCCGCCATGCCGGTCTATGCCCGCGGTTCGAAGATCGCGCGCGGCGTGACGTACCACAGCAGAAACAGCAGTGCCCCGCCATAGGTGACCATGCCGATCGTCAGCGGCAGGTTGAGGAAGGTCTGGGCTGCCAGCGCCCCCGAGATCAGGATCAGGCGCGGCGGCAGGCCGGCCGACATGCGATTGCCGAGACCGAAGATCAGGCCGCAGATGAGCGCCGACAGCGGTGCAAAGAACGGACCGACCGAGGCGACGCCCTCCGTCGAGAACAGCGATGCGTTGAAGTTTCCGCCGATGCCGAAGGCGTTGTAGATCACGGTCGGAAGCTCTTCCTGATAGGGGCAGCCCAGGGTGGCTTTCACGATCCTGACCTGGCAGAAAAACGTCAGATCGTGCCTGGCAAAGAAGTAGTTGTAATAGTCCATGGCGAGCGACGGAATGGCGATCATCCTGAGATTGACCACCCTGAAATAGGAGGGCGCCGCCTCGAAGCTGATGAAGCCGGTGGTGTAGAGACCGAGCAGCACGAGGCCGATCGCGACGGGCACCAGCATCGTGACCGTGATGGTGGTCTTCGGTTGAAGGAACCGCGACACTGCCAGCACGACGAGGAGCCATGCCGGCGCGAAGAAGGCGGTCTTCGTCAGCGTGACCGGATAGAACAGCACCAGTAGCAGCAGCACCGCCGCCGCGCGCCAGAGGGCGCGCTTCTCGACGAACATGGCGAAGGCGAACGGCAACAGCGCGTTCGAGGTGATCCCGAACAGGTAGAGAAGGCTTCGCGGAAAGTCGAGCTTCTCGCGATATGCGTAGATGTTTTCGAGATCGACGAACATGAAGTTGTAGCTCGCGCCCACCGCGATCGTAGCCGCCGACAGCACCAGGATCAGGACCAGGATGCGATCGACCGCTTGCGGCGACAGCACGTAGACCTGGCGGAGCGGCGCGGAGATGAACAAGGCGGGCAACAGGAACGCGAGCGCGGATGCCGCCGCTGACAGCCCCGTCAGCGTGTGATTATAGGCTAATTCCGAGAAAGCATTGAGCCACAAATAGCCGGCGACCATGATATAGAGATAGAAGCCGGTCATGTAGCCGAAACTGAACGGCGCGAGCGCAAACAGCGGTATGGCGGCCGCAAACACCAGCACGACGATGACGGCTCCGGTCGCTGCCCTGGCATCGAACAGAATGTGATATTCCGGGAATACGAGCGCCGTCAGAACGATCGACAGGCAGCACGCCGCGACATAGATGCAGTTCAGGGCAATCAGCCTGAGCTGGTCCGCGCTCAAGGTGCCGCCAACTGTCATTCCCGTCCTGCCAAGGCCCGTTCTTGCCGATTGCGGTAGCTCAATTGCACCGGCTGCACAATTGCAATCGGGGTACACGCCGTTCGCGACCACGACGGCGATAAAGGGTTAATTGGGCCGGGCGGCTCAAACGCCTTGATTCGCGACCGCCTCTGTTAATATAGAACGACCTGGTCCATTGAACCTGCCGGCGGACCCGCGCGCCAGGGTCTTTCGAAAGCTGTGAGAAACGTCCGGATGATCAGATTTGGCCTGCTCGGTTGCGGACGCATCGCCAAGCGTCATTCCGACCTGTTGGGCGGCAACCACATCGAAGGCGCGCGCCTGATCGCGGTCTGCGATCCCGTTCCTGCGCGCGCCGATATCGTCGCCTCGAAATTCCGTGTTCCCGCCGATTACGATATGGACGAATTTCTCGCACGAAAGGATATCGACGCGGTCTCGGTGCTGACGCCGAGCGGGCTGCACCCGCAACATGTCATCGCCTGCGCGAAAGCCGGCAAGCATGTCGTCGTCGAGAAGCCGATGGCGCTGCGGCTGCAGGATGCCGACGACATGATCCGCGCCTGCGACGAGGCCGGCGTGAAACTGTTCATCGTCAAGCAGAACCGCTTCAACGTTCCCGTCGTCAAGGCGCGTGAGGCGCTGGAGGCGGGCCGCTTCGGCAAGCTCATCCTCGGCACGGTGCGCGTGCGCTGGTGCCGCGACCAGGCCTATTACGACCAGGACAGCTGGCGCGGCACCTGGGCCTATGACGGCGGCGTCTTGACCAACCAGGCAAGTCACCATGTCGACATGCTCGAGTGGTTTTTCGGCGACGTGGTCAGCGTGCATGCCCGCGCCATCACCGCGCTCGCCAAAATCGAGACCGAGGACACGGCGGTCGCCACGCTGAAGTTCAAGAGCGGCGCGCTCGGCATCATCGAGGCCACCACCGCGGCGCGGCCGACCGATCTCGAAGGTTCGCTCTCGATCCTCGGTGAAAAGGGCATGGTCGAGATCGCGGGCTTTGCGGTCAACCAGATCCGGCACTGGCGTTTCGTCGACGAACTGCCTTCCGACAAGGACGTGATCGAGAAGTTCTCGGTCAACCCGCCCAATGTCTACGGCTTCGGCCATCAGGCCTACTACCAGCACGTGGTCGACTGCCTGACCAACCAGAGCGCGGCGCTGGTCGACGGCCTCGAGGGACGCAGAAGCCTCGAGCTGATCACCGCGCTCTATGAATTGATCGAGACCGGTGAGGAAGTACCGCTGCACTTCACGCCGCGGCTCAGCCGGCTCGGTGTGGTCTCATGACGACGCCCGACATCAGGCAAGTGAGCATCCGCGCCGTCCAATTCGGTGCACGGGTGAAGGTGATGGAGCCCTGCAATCTCTATGAATGCAGGATCGGCGACGATTGCTTTGTCGGCCCGTTCACCGAAATCCAGAAGGGGGCCGTGATCGGCGCGCGCACGCGCGTGCAGTCGCATGCCTTCGTCTGCGAACTGGTGACGATCGGTGAAGACTGTTTTGTCGGTCACGGCGTGATGTTCATCAACGACACCTTTGCCACCGGCGCCCCGGCGCATGGAAACAAGGAGCTTTGGCGCGAAACCGTGGTCGGCAACCGGGTTTCGATCGGATCCAATGCCACGATCATGCCGGTGCACATCGTCGACGATGTGGTCATCGGTGCCGGTTCGGTGGTAACCAAGGACATCATGGCGGCGGGCAGCTATGCCGGGAACCCGGCGCGTCTGCTCAAGCTGCGCAAGTGAGAAAATCGATGCCGGTACCTTTCGCCGACCTGCAGCTGCAATATCAGACCATCAAAAGCGAGATTGACGGCGCCATCGCCGATGTGATCCGCGACAACGCCTTCATCCGCGGGCCCTATGTCGACGCCTTCGAGCGCGATTTCGCCGAGGCCGTCGAGGCCAGGCACTGCGTATCCTGCGCCAACGGCACCGACGCGCTCTATCTGGCGATGGCCGCGCTCAAGATAAAGCCGGGCGACGAGGTTATCACTACGGCGCATTCCTGGATCTCGACCTCTGCGATGATCACCCATGCGGGCGCTGTGCCGGTGTTCTGCGATACCGATGGGGCGACCTTCACCATCGAGCCCGAGGCGATCGAGGCGGCGATCACGCCGCGCACGGTCGGCATCATTCCGGTGCATCTCTACGGCCAGCCCGCCGACATGGACGCGATCATGGCGATCGCGGAGAAGCACAAGCTCTGGGTGATCGAGGACTGCGCGCAGGCGCATCTGGCGCGCTACAAGGGCCAGCAGGTCGGCACCTTCGGCGTCGCCGCGACCTATTCGTTCTATCCGGGCAAGAATCTCGGCGCGATGGGCGACGCCGGCGCGGTCGTCACCGGTGACGCCGCGCTGGCCGAGCACATGACGATGCTGGCGCGCCATGGCGGGCTGGTGAAGCATCAGCACCAGATCGAGGGCATCAACAGCCGGCTCGACGGCATGCAGGCCGCGATCCTGTCGGCGAAGCTGCCGCATCTTGCCGCCTGGACCAAAGCGCGGCAGCAGGCGGCGAAGATCTATGACGAGGGCCTCAACCAGATCGAGGACGTCGTGGTGCCCGAGATCGCGCCGGACCGCACCCATGTCTATCATCTCTACACCATCCGCCATCCGCGGCGCGATGCGCTGGTGGCGCATCTGAACGCCAACGGCGTGCAGACGGTGGTCAATTATCCGACCGCGCTGCCGTTTCTCGCGGCCTATAGCCGCTTCAAGCATCAGCCGGAGCAGTTTCCCAACGCCCACGCTGATCAGAGCCGGATCGTGTCGCTGCCGATGTTCGCGGAAATCACGCGCGATCAGCAGCGGACCGTGATCGATCTGATCCGCAACTTTTGAGCCCCAAGGCGCCCGATCCGGAGCCCGCCCGGTTCGGGCGCTGGCGGAAATAATACTGATCTTTCAGATCGTTACCGGTCGGACCGACACTCCGCCGGAAACCGCTGGACGTCTCGTTCCCAGGTTTCGAAATCGCGGCGCATTTTATCGCGTCATTCGATCTGGCGTTGGTCCGCCGTTCTGTCTAGAAGCTGGCACGTCTCGGCTTCGGCAACCTGACGGTTTCAGGGGAACACCATCTTGCGAAAAGTGCTGGTCACGGGCGCCGCCGGGTTCATCGGATCGCATCTCGCGGAAGAACTGGTTCGCCGCGATTTCGGCGTTCGTGCCTTCGTGCATTACAACAGCCTGGGCTCGCAAGGCTGGCTGGATTCTTCGCCGCGTGAGATCCGTGACCAGCTTGACGTGTTCGCCGGCGACATCCGCGATCCCAACGGCGTGCGCACGGCGATGAAAGGGTGTGACGCGGTGCTGCATCTGGCGGCGCTGATTGCGATTCCCTATTCCTATCATTCGCCGGACACCTACGTCGAAACCAACATCACCGGTACGCTCAACGTGCTGCAGGCGGCGCGCGATCTCGACGTCTCCCATGTCGTGCACACCTCCACCAGCGAGGTCTACGGCACGGCGCAGGTCGTGCCGATCACCGAGGAGCACAGGGTACAGAGCCAGTCGCCCTATTCGGCGAGCAAGATCGGCGCCGACCAGCTCGCGCTGTCGTTCGAGCGTTCGTTCGGCACGCCGGTGACGGTGGTGCGGCCGTTCAACACCTACGGTCCCCGGCAGTCCGCGCGCGCGGTGATTCCGACCATCATCACCCAGATCGCGGCGGGTAGCCGCAAGGTGAAGCTCGGCAGCACCCATCCGACCCGCGATTTCAATTACGTCGCCGATACCGTCGACGGCTTCATCGCCGCGCTCGGGAGCATGGCCGGCATCGGCGAGGTCATCAATATCGGCAGCGGATTTGAGATTTCGATCGGTGATACCGCAAGGACGATCGCCGGGCTGATGGGTGCGACGATCGAGATCGAGCAGGATGCCGTGCGGCTGCGCCCGGAGCGCAGCGAGGTCGACCGGCTCTGTGCCAGCAACGCCAAGGCGCAAAAGCTGCTCGGATGGTCGCCCCGCACCAGTGGCCTCGAAGGATTGCACAACGGTCTCGAGCAGACCATTGCCTGGTTCACTGAGCCCAAGAACCTGTCGCGCTATCGCGAGAACGTCTACAATCTGTGACGCGATGACCAGTCCCTCCGTCCTCTCCAACCGTCCTGGCGCGCTCGATACGCGCGCAATTCTCGATGCCGTCGACGCCGTGCTCGCCGACGCCACCCGTCCGGTGGAGCTGCACGAGCCGCGGTTCGGCGCGCGCGAGCGGGAGCTGGTGCTCGACTGCATCGATACCGGCTGGGTGTCGACGGCCGGCAAATATGTCGGGCAATTCGAACAGATGGTTGCGGCGGCGACCGGGGTCCGCCATGCCATCGCCATCGTCAACGGCACGGCGGCGCTGCATGCGGCGCTGCTCGCTGAAGGTGTCAAGCCGAACGACGAGGTGATCCTGCCGTCGATCACCTTTGTCGCGACTGCAAATGCCGTCAGCCATGCGGGCGCAATTCCGCATTTCGTCGATTCGACTTGGGAGACGCTCGGGCTCGATCCCGCCGCGCTGGAGCGGCATCTTCAGGAGATCGCGACGTCGCGCGGCGGCGAGACCGTGAACCGGCAGACCGGGCGCGCGATCCGCGCCATCGTGCCCGTGCATATCTTCGGCCACCCGGTCGACATGGCGCCGCTGCTGGCGGTCGCCGCAAAGTACGGTCTGGTGGTGGTGGAGGACGCCACCGAATCGTTAGGCTCGACCTGGCAGGGCCGGGCTTGCGGCTCGTTCGGCCATTCCTCGGTGCTGTCTTTCAACGGCAACAAGATCATCACCACCGGCGGCGGCGGCATGATCCTGACCGAGGACGACGCGTACGCGCGGCGCGCGCGGCATTTCACCACCACCGCGAAGAAGGCACACGCCTGGTCGTTCGACCACGACGAAGTCGGCTACAATTATCGGCTGCCCAACATCAACGCGGCGCTGGGCTGCGCCCAGATGGAGCGGCTGCCGGCATTTCTCGCGGACAAACGCAGGCTTGCCGAGCGTTATCTCGACGTCTTCGACGGCGTTGCGGGCGCGCGGATCTTCCGCGAGCCCGAGGGCGCGCGCGGCAACTACTGGCTCAACACGCTGGTGCTGGACGGCGAATTTGCCGGCGAGCGCGACCGCCTGCTGGGCGAGCTCCATGCGCATGGCGTTCGGTCACGCCCGCTATGGACCCCGATGCATCTGCTTCCGATGTACCGCGATTGCCCGCGGGCGCGGTTGGATGTCGCCGAGGACATGCACGCGCGCTGCATCAACCTGCCGAGCAGCCCGTTCCTGGCTGCGAGCGCGATTGAACGTTGATGCCCCGGATTGTCTTCTTCACCATTCACCGCACGACACCGTGGTGGAAATATCTGGCGTCCCGCATCGATTTCGCCGATGTGACCGTGCTGAGCGATCATCGGGGCGACGGGGACTACTCGCTGGTTGAGGATTTCTATCGCTTTCTGAGCAAGGGCGACGCCGCTTCAGTGGCGATTGCGCGCTTCGGCGAGGACGGTTGCGCCGACATCGTCCTGCGATGCCGCTCGCTCCGAGGCCTGGATCGCGACCTCGCGATGAAAATGATCGGCGGCATGACCCAGGCGATCGAGGTCGCGTTCGACCGCCTCGATCCCCGCCTGATCCTGACATTCACCATGGACCGCTACGTTATGGACGTGATGGCCCGCCTTGCGAATGCACGCGGGATCGACTTCCTGGAGATGACGGCCTCGATCATTCCTGATCAGGTGTTCTTCCATCGCAGGGGGCAGATCGTCCCGCTCAGGGAGCCGACCAGGGAAGAGCTGGACCACGCCGTGAGGCTGATGTGCTCGAGCGACTTCGTGCCGGTCTACGTCAAGGACGCAAGGGAGTTTTCCCGCTTCCGGTTCTGGAAGGTGTTCGGCTATTTCGCGCTGCGCGGCGCCTTCTTCAACGTGTGGCGCTACCTCGAGCGCGATCGTTACAATCTGCACTACATCGACTCGCTGAAGCGGCTGAAGCACAAGGTGCGGCCGGGTGACGTTGCCGTTCTCGATCTCCTGCGCAACGACTGGCAGCAGAGGCTCGAGGCCGTTCCGAAGGAGCGCCGGGTGCTCATCGGCTTGCAGCTCTATCCGGAAGCCTCGCTCGATTACTGGCTGGCGTCGCATGCGATGCTGCGGCACGACGACGTGGTGCTCCGCTATTGCGAGGTGCTCGGCAAGGCCGGCTACCACATCTTCGTCAAGGACCATCCGCTGCAGTTCGGCTTCCGCCAGCGCGAGCTGTTCGAACGATTGTCGAAGCTGCCCTGGGTCACCTGCGTGCCGTACGGCGTATCGGCGAATTTCCTGCTCGACCGCTGCTCGGTCGCGGTGACGTTCACCGGCACCATCGGATTCCAGGCGGCGCTGGCCGGGCTCGCCTCCGTTGTCACCGATCCCTACTACGCCGGCAACAACGACTACTTTCTGCAGGTCGATGACGTCAGCGAGATCGACGGCATCGTGGACAGGTTGAAGCAATGGCGCCGGCCCGACGATCTCGATGCGGCGCGGCCGGAGATCGCCAGGAAGCTCGCCGGCGCCAGCACCCCGGGGAATTACTTCACCTGGAAGAATTTCGATCGCAACGACGAGCTCGCGCAGGAAAGCACGAACTCGCTGGTCTGGTCTTTCAACCGGTATCTGCCGCGGTTCATGAAGCCCTGATCGGCGCGGGCGCCATGATCAATGACCGCCGGCGGCCAGTGTCCACTCGTTGGCGGGCGCCGAGGAGTCCTTCGGCAGATGGTTGGTATCCAGCCGCGGAAGCTCGAAGCGCTTGCCGGCGATCTCCGTTGCCAGCGCGACCTCCGTGGTCAGTGCCAGCTTGAATCCCCGCGACGAGACCACGTCGATCGTATCGCCGTTGTAGCTGCCGTAGGGATAGCAGATGGTCCGATAGGCAGGCGCCATGCCGACCGCATCCAGCAGCGCGAGCGAGCGGTCGATGTCCGCTTCCTGCTCCGCCTTGGGCAGGGTGCCGAGCCACATATGCAGGTCACCATGCGAGCCGATATGCATGCCACTGCTTCGCATCAGCCGAAGCTGCTCGACGCTGGCATAGAGTTCGCCGGCGAAGGCCTGTTCGTCGACGCTGACGTGACGGCTGAACAGCTGGTCGATGATCTGTTGTCGCAGCGCGAGCGGCAGCGCGTGCTGCAGCATGAGCTTCACGTAGTTGACGTTTTCCGGGTCGAGGAAATTTCCGACCCGGTAGTTGCTGCGGTAATGCTCGAGATCGTGCAGGCCGTGGTCCCGCGCCCCTTGCCGGCACGCGTCCTCGATGGTGTCGACGAGGAGATCGGGATCGACGTTGGAGGCGAGGGTGAAATGGATCTTGTTCACGTCGAGGATCTTGCGGTCCAGCGTCGCGCAGGCTGCGGGGAAGAATGAGCCCTGCATGCCGCGATCGGCGAGCCTTGGAAACACGTTGATATAATGATCGAGATAGCCGTCGTCGAAGGTCAGCAGCACGGGCCGGGGCGGCAGCTCGCCACGGCCTTCGATCGCGTCGATCAGCTGCTCCATCGAGATGACGGAGTAGTGCCGCGCCAGATAAGCGAGCTGTTCCTCGAACAGCGCGAGATCGAGCCCCTTGATCTCCGGAAACCGCGTCAGCTTCAGCGGCCGCACATAGTGATACATGACGATGGTGAGGTTCGCGGCCGGGGCGCTCATGCGCGTCTCCGTCAGGCTTTGCCGTGCGACTGCACGGTGCGGATCAGCGGCAGCATGATGGTCTCGGAGGTTTCCGATTTCACTTTCAGGAAGGAGTCGGTCTGCCGGGTTGCGATCCGCGGCAGCCTGGCGATGACGATCTTCAGTTGCGGCATCTGCTTTTCCATCCGGGCGCAGAGCTGTTCGCCCATGGTCTTGGCGAGGGCATATTCCAGGAGGTCGGCCGTGGAGTCTTCAACGGCGATGCTGGAGGGATAGAACACGGTAAGACGATTGCGCGACGCAAGTTGGCGGACGATCTCATAGAATCCATCGACGAACGCGCTGACGAAATCGCGAAAGTCCTGCTTTTGGTACGGCTCGATACGGCGGCGGAAGATGCGGGGCGTCACGAAATAATAGAGTTGTGCGCCATCCCAGCCCGAGGCCTCGATCTCCGCAAGCCCCTGTGACGGCGAGGCCGCGTCGAGCTGCACGGCCGTGCCGCGCGCGCCGAGCGCCCGCACGGCGCTGATAATCTCGTCCGGCGGCGACGCATGCCAGGTCAGGAGGGGATCGGCGCCGCCCGCGGCCAACAACCGGGCGGTCGCATAGCCGAGCCCGCTTGTCGCGCCCACGACGAGGGGACGCTGGCCGCGGAATTCGGTCGGCGAGACCATGGCGCGCAGCGCCTCATCGGGCGCCGCCGGTGCCGGCTCGCGGGCCGTGAAGGCGGAAACGGTGCCGCCGATCCCCATTCCCTTGACGTCGATTTCAACGAGGCTCATCGGCTCATGGAATTTGCGGACCTGAAACGCAACACCGTCTCCATCCACCTCCGCGTCGGTGCTGACGACGATCTTCGACAGCATGCTGTGCAGGCCGGGGCAGTCCATTCCGACCAGGGTCGAGATTGACGCAAGCCCGATCACGCGGTCGCCGCCGAGCGCTTGGGCAAGCGCAGCGAACCGCGTCGTCAGCGAACCAGCCATCGGTGGCAGCGTCACCGTGCCCGACAGGCCCGCCAGTTCAGTAACCCTGCGTGCCCGGGCGGCTGTGGGGACAACGCCACCCTGGAATCGCGGCTCGGCCTGTGTGGCGCTGCCGCCAAATTCGACGCGCACCGCAATGGCGATTTCGCCATGCACCTTGATTTGCACGAGCTTGTGGTCCTGCGACAGCGACATCTCGACCCGGTCGCCGACGACGACAGGTTTGACATAGGTCGCCTGGATGGAAGCCAGATGCGTGCCCGGCCGCGCGCGGGCGAGTTCGTCGAGCGCCCAGAGCAGGACGTGCTGGCCGTGAACGACCCGCGCTCCCGGAAAGTGCGCCGCCGCCCATTTTGCGTCGACATGGATCGGATTGACGTCGCCCGAGACGGACGCAAACCAGCGCTGATCCTCGTCGTCGAATTTGCGGGAGGGGCCGGTCATGATGTCGAGAGCAAGTTGGGACGATCCTGATCGGCATCGCCCTTGCAGACGACCGGCGTGTCGCCGGGGCCGCGGAGCGAATAGACCAGTTCGACATTCGACCGCTCGAACGGCTCGAAATAACCCGGCAGCACGATCGGCGTTTCCATGGCGGGCGGCAACGCGCGAAGTCCCGCCGCTTGCAGCTCAGGCCGCATTCCACTGCAAAAAAAGTCGAGATACTCGGCGCCGCTTTGCCGCAGCAGGTCTTGCAGTCCCGCGCCCGCGCGCGTCATCGCCCCGGCCGATCCGAGGAAATCCACCAGGCGCAGCGCGGAAGCGTTCTCGAAACGGCACTCCCGAAATACGCATATGGCGGCAGACGGCCCATCAGTGACGAGGACGGCGCGGTAGCTGTAGAACGGGTGCGACAAATATCGGCCGCGGATATAGGCTCGGCTCTTGCGCGGCACCTGCGCGCTGTCGTCGAGGCCGAGACCTTCGGTCGACACCATGAAGTTGTCCGCGTTCAATTCCCGCAAGGTCGCGCCCGAGCTGAGATCGGGGCCGGGCCGCAATGTGTCGGGCACGGTGGCAAGCTTGAAGTCGCCGACGGCGCCGTTCAGCATATAGTGCCTCGTCAGGGTGTCGACCCGATAGCCGAGCGCCCGATAGATGCCTCGCGTCGCGAGGTTCAATCCGACGGTCCCGATCCATTTTGGCGCCATCAGGCTGTCCAGCTTGCGCAGCAACAGCAGCCCGAGGCCATGCGCAAACTCCGTCCGGACCTTCCACGTCGTCAGCCACAGCGTGTCGGCGCCGTCCGCCAGGGCCGGGTCGTAGCGGCTGGCAGGGATGAATCCGAGAATGCCGATGATACCCTTCTCAGCGTCGCGCGCGGCGATGAAGTTATAGCGCCGGTTGGCCTCGTCGCGGTGCTGCCAATCCATCAGCGCCTCGCTGCGCGCCAGCACATGGTTGGCGCCCCAATAATCGCGGATGAAGTTCATCAGGTCGCGCCGGTCTTCAAGCCTGCACAGGTCGACGTTGACGGCCATGGCGACCGTCAGATCGCCGCGGCCAGGGGCGCAGTTGGTGCGACGTTTCCCTCCAGCGCGATGAAGGCCGGTTTCGGATAGCTGCGATCGGTCTTCCATTGAAAGACGTTCTGACCGTTGTCGGAAAAGCCCGAGTTCTGCCAGAACTCGAGGCAGGGCCGGTTCTTTGCCGTCGGGATCAGCTGCGCGATCACGGTCTCGCATTTTGCGCGCGAGGCTGCCTCAACCGCGATATGCACCATCAACTGCTCGACTTGCCGGCCCATCGCACGGCAGCTCAAGACGTAGTCGACGATCTCGAGCGTCGGGCCGATCTGCTCCCAGCTCACGATGCCGGTAAGACCGACGTCGCCGAACCGGTCGGCGACCGTCACCGCCACAAGGTCGCGGTTCTTGTCGCCTTCGAGCCACTGCGTCAGCTCCTGCTCGGTGCAGCGGCGCGTCCGCAGATTGAGCTGGTTGGTCTTGTTCAGGAGCTGGACGACCCGCTTGATGTTGGAGGCGGAGAGGGGATCGACGCGAACGTGGACACCGAGCGAGGCCAGCCATTCCTCGGGCGAGGACCCAATGTCGAGGCTGCCGCGCCTGGCGCGCTCCTGCACATACATCTGGGTGCGCTTGCGATCTTCCGATGTAATCGCGGCCCGATCGAAGCAGTCGAGCTGCCGCAGCGCATCGGCGAAACGCGAGGGATCGGTGGGCCATTCCGGAACCAAGACTTCCGGCAGCGCCTCGCGCACGCGGCCGCGTTCGGCCGGATTGTCGTCGATGAACACCGTCGACTGCAGTCCGAGATTGAGCTCCTTGACCAGGTCGGCGATGTTCTGCGCCTTGTCTTTCCAGTTGATCCGCCAGCCGGCGAGGTCATCGCTGCGAATGACCATTTCCGGATGACTGGCGATCGCTTCGAGCGCCACCGCCTCGTCGTTCTTGCTGACGACGGCGACCGCGATCCCGCGCCTGACCAGCGTCATCAGTGCGCGCTGGAATTCGACATAGGCCTCGCCAATATGGTCGTGGCCGCCGAGCCGCAGATTTTCCCAGCCGTCGTCGCCGACGATGCCGCCCCACATCGTGTCGTCGAGGTCCACGACGACAAGCTTCCGGTTCAATCCGGACACAGTCCTCAGCGCCGATTTGACGTCGCGCGCGGCGGCCTTGAATACTTTCTCGGTGAATGGTGACTTGGTCAAGAACCAGGATTTGGAGTCGCGTGCGCCATCGGATGCATCGATCCAGCTCTGACTGTCGAGCATGAAGACGTCGGCGGCGCCGGCGAGGGCGTCCGACAGCCGCAGGTTCATCCGGGCGAGGTGATGCGCAGAACCCTCTCTGCCCCAGCTCAACAGTCCCATCCCGCGGTCCTGATAGGTCGGGATCCAGCTCGCGACCAGCACATGCCTGCAGCCTGGCGCAAACCGCTTGATCATCGCCGCGAAGGCGTCGACTTCCTCATCGAGCCTCGTCGCCGAAGCCTGTTCGCCGGCGAGCAGTTTCGCGTATTCGGGGATCACGCCCTCGGGTCGCGTCCAGATCAGCGCAACGCGGCCTGCTTCGGCCGGCGATGTGTCGGAGAGAACCTGGAAGACCTGGCCATAGGGCGCGCTGGTCGCACTGCATTTCGGATCCGATTGATCGGCGGACAGATATCTGCTGGCCAACTCGGCATTGAAATCGGAAACGACCAGCACGTCGAACGTGTTGCTCATGGACCGACGGCCTCGCCAACCAGTTCCGCCAACGTGGCCGGAGTGGAGAACCGCGCCAGATTGTCCTCCAGCTCCTTTCCGTCGAGCAGACTGATCTCCTTGCCGGACAGGCCGGAAACCCGCCGCTCGAGATTGAGGATCAGCGTCGTCAACGCGAGCGAGTCGAGGCAGCCGCCTTCGCCGACCAGCAGAACGTCTGGTCGTTTATCGATGGCCTCGTCCGGAGAACGGAGGTCATTGATGTCGTCGATGCAACCATAGACCAGGGCGAGAATTTCCCCCTTGTTTGCCGACATTTAACGAAGTCCTCGAATGTCCCGATTGACCGATATTTTAGAATTTCGGTCTCGATTTGTCACGTGTTCTAAAACCCTGTAAATCCCGCTCTCAGTGACGATCGATCCGAGCGTTGAAGCTCGGGATTAAGCCGAAATGCAAGCAAAATTGTTTGATCTGGTCAGGCGGCCTGCAATCATGGCGGCGATGTCCGTGCTGTTGCTGCGCGGACTGACGCTTGCCAGCCGCTTTCTGTTGTCGGTCCTGCTCGCGCGCACGCTGTCTCCGGACGCTGTCGGCGAGTACGGCTTGATCACGGCGACCCTTGCCTTCGCGCTGGTCGTGCTCGGTCTCGAATTCTATTCGCACACGATGCGCGAACTGGTTCCGGCAAGCCCGGCGCGGCGCGTCGAAATCATCGCAAACCAGCTCGTGCTCGCGGCGATCATTTTTGCCGTCGTGGTGCTCGCAGGCGCGCTGGCCGCTCTCGCCGGCTTGTTTTCGCCGAAACTGGTCGCGTGGTTCCTGTTGATTCTCGCGACAGAGCACCTTTCGAGCGAGGCAACCCGCATGCTCATCATCACCTCACGGCCGGTCCGCGCCTATATGGGCGTATTCCTCCGCGGCGGAATCTGGGTTTACGTCATCGCGGCCCTGATGTTCGCGCTTCCGGGGTTCCGCTCGCTGGAAACCGTGCTGACCTGGTGGGCCCTCGGCGGCGCGGCATCGATCCTGTTCGCGGCCTTTTCGCTGCGCGAGTTGCCATGGCGCGAAGTCAGGAACAGGCGTCCCGACTGGATCTGGATCGCCGGCGGGCTTCGCGTCGCGCGCCCGTTCCTGCTGACCGCTGCCGGCGCGCTGACGATTTCCTACGTCGACCGCTTCATGATCGATGCCTGGGTGGGCCGGGGTCCGCTCGGTGTCTACACGTTCTACTCGACGATCATGATCGGCATGCTGTCGCTAGGGGCCTCGGTCTCTCACCAGTTCCTGCCCAAGATCATCGAAGCCTGGTCCGCGGGCGCGGACGCCTACCGCAAGGCCCTGCGCGCGTTCTTCTGGTCGCTCGCAAGCGTCGCCATCGCAATGGTGGTGTTGGCTGCGGGCCTGATCACACCGCTGCTCGCAATGCTGCAGCTGGCGCAATACGCCGCCAGCGTCGGCGTGTTTTTCCTGATGCTGCCGGGCGTCCTGTTGCGGATTCTGGCCGATGTTCCTTCCTATGCACTCTACGCGGCGAAGGCCGACACCAGCCTGCTGATCTGCAATCTCGGCGCCGCAATCGCCGCCATTCTGCTCAATCTCGCCCTTGTTCCCGCATTCGGTATCCATGGCGCGGCATTGTCCGGCACCATCGCCAGTGGCGCGCTTTTGGCTGCGCTGTCGACGCTGGCGCTGCGCAGGATGCGACAAGCGGGACGGGAACCCGGAGCAGCCGACGCGGTCGGTCTTCCGACGGACGCGGACCTGCTTTATCCCTGACGATTGGGCGTTGCGCGCCTTATCCGGCGCGGCGTTGCGGCGGGGCACTGCGCTTGCTACACAGCGCCGGATCAGCCCGAATGTCCCGAAGGTAGAATGCAGCAGTTCGCAAGATCAGCGCGGATATTCTCCTCGCCCACGGTTCTCATCGTCACCGTCTGGAGCGTGCTTCTGACCGTTATCGCGGTCGGGCCGATCGATTACTCAAATCAGCCGTCGGTTGCGGTGCTTGCGATCGTGGTCATCGGCATTTTGCTGTTCATGCTGGGACAGCGGGCGGGCGCCTGGTGTTTTCGGGCCTGGTTCGCCAATCGCGCAGACGGCATGACGCCGCGAACAGACCGGCTCAGTCTCGTCGTCGGCATCTCGTCCTGCGCCGGCATCGCCGGCATCGGGCTGATCGCACTCGACCGCATTGTCCTGAGCGGCGTCAGCAACAACGCATATGCGGAGCTGCTGCGCTGTGCACCCGACCTGATCGATATCGTCGAAATCAAGCGTACGCCGCTGCTTTATGCCGGATATTTGCTGTTCTCTTTCGGCAATGCCTCGGTCGTGCTGTTTCTTCTGAAGGGGGAGCAGATACGCGGATGGGCGGCGGTGCTGGCACAATCCTCGATTCTATCGCCGGTCGGCTACGCGCTACTCTACGCTGGACGAATGCCGATCCTGTTCGTCATTCTGCTGACGATTGCCGCCGTGCTCGTGCGGCTCGCGCAAGGACGGCGGGCTTTGCCGGATGGACATCATCTGTTCTTCAAGATGCTCGTCCTGGTTCTCATGTTCGGTATCTATTCCAGCGCGATCTGGCTCAGCCGCCGAGACTTCTGCACTCAGATGAGCGGGGTGGTTCGTGAGCTGCAGCATCGTATGCAGAAGCGGGAGGCCGATCTGGCCAGGGCTCGCGAGGAACAGCGGGCCGAGGCCGATATCGGGCGGCAACAACCTTCGCCCGCCGGTCGCGATGGCCAGGCGCAGCCTTCGGTTTCGCCGTCATCGCCAGGCTCGCTGCCCGCGCCGGCCAAGGAGGCCGCCGGTCAAGGCGGGGGTGAGAGGCTGCCAGCGGCGAAGTCGCCGGCGGACGTTAAGCAAGGGACGGCGCCAGTAGATGCGATCAGCGCCGGCGATATTGGCAAGATGATTGCGGACGGCGCTCGCCCGCAGAGCGACGGCAAAGACGATGTCACCAGATTGCTTTTGACGATGGACCAGGCGTGGCACACGAAGCCGAGCGGCTATGTCGTCTCTGCGATCGAGTCCAGCTATTTTTCCCCCAGTACGACCGTCGCGGTCCTGAGCACGTATTTCTATCTGACGCACGGTGTCCGCATCCTTGACACGACCTGGCGCGAACGCGACCGGCTTTCGCCGCATTGGGGCGTCTATGAGATCGGAGTGCTCTCGCCGATTCTTCGGGTTTTTTTTCCGCAAGGCGATCAGCTGCTGACGTTGAAGAACGAGCTGCAGTCTGCGGGACTGCATGGATTCTTCCCGACGGTCTGGGCCGCCGCCTATATCGATTTCGGCGCCGCGGGCGCGGTGATCTATATTCTGATCTGGGGGGTTGCCGCCGGCTGGAGCGCGTTCGGCGCGCGGCATTCCACCCTGGCCACGCCCGCGCTGTTGTTGACCTTTATCATCGCGACCATCTTGCTGAGTCCCGTCCAGGGCCCGCTGGGGATCGCCAACTCGGCGCTGGTGCTGATCTCGATCATCATCGTCGGACTGGCTGCCGATTTTGGCGGCCGGAAGCAGACCACGACGACTCCGGCTGCAGCGCGAGCGGAGGAGCAGCGCCAGGTGCCGGCTAGCTAGCCGCAGGCGCCCTCATCCTGCGAAGCCAGGCTGCCGTTTCGGCGACGCCTTGCTCCATGGTGTAGGGCAACCGTCCGCACACCGCCTCGGTCGCCGCCGTGTCGAACCGGTACTGCGTCAGCACGTTGTTGAGCCGGAACGAATTGAACGGAAAGCTCCGGATGCCGAGCGCGTTCACGGCGTCGCCGCATCGCGCCAGCGCCCGCGCGAGCCCGAGCGGCACATGGCGGATCGGCGGCACTTCGAATGCCCGCTGAAACGCATCGCACCACGCCTGAAGATCGATCGGCTCATAGTCGGCGAGATAGAGCGTCTTGCGATGAATGAGTTCGGCCGGCGCCTGCAGCAGACGCATATACTGGAACGTGGTGTTCTCGATATAGCTGTAGGACTTCCACAGCGGCTCCTGCCCGACATGGACGTAATAACCGCCCTGGACCATGCGCAGGAACAACTGATAATGCGCGCTCATGCCAGGGCCCCACACCGTGGTCGGCCGCACCAGGCACCATTCGCGCCCTCCGCCGTCCTCTTCACGGACGATCTGCTCGGTGAGGATCTTGCTTTTCCCGTAAAGCGTATCGGCGTTGTAGTCGGTCTCGTCGCGCGGCACGTAGCCGACACGGCACACGAGTTGCGAGGAGGTCCAGATCACTCGCTTGATCGACGGTGTCGCGCGTACCACATCGATCAGATTGCGCACGCCGTCGATGTTGGCGGCATAGCCGCCGGCGAGGTCGGTTCTTTCATCGAGGTCGGTGCGCGCCGCCAGATGAACCAGCGCGTCCGGCTCGAGGTTTCCCACGATCTTCTTCAGCGTCGCCGCATCGAGGATGCTGCACACATAGTGGCTCGTCGCGCTTGGATCCTTGTCGAGGCCCGAGACTGCGAACCCTGCGGCCGTCAGCCGCCGCATCAGTGCTTGGCCGATGAAGCCAGCGCTGCCGGTGACGAGAACCTTCATGCTTGCTTCGCTGAGTTTATCTGCTTTTCGCCCAGGGGTTGGTCGCTTGACCGGCCTGTCCCGCTGATCTACCAAACCGACCCATCAATTGCAAATTGCGGTGCCTTTTCAGCGGTCGGCGCTGCATGGCGTGCGTGTGGAGATTCATGAGGGCCTTCATCTCAGCCGCTTTCCAGGGCATCAATCGTGCGCTGGAGATTTTCGGCCTTCGATTGCTGCGAACCAACGCGCCAGTGCGCAGCTTTGGCCTGTTCTTCAAGCACCTCAAGGCGCTCGGCTTCGACTTTCGTACAGTGATCGATGTCGGCGTGGCCTTCGGCACGCCCCCTATCTATCACGCCTTTCCACGCGCGCGCTATTTCCTGATCGAACCGGTCGCCGAATGCCGGCCGGTACTGGAGCAGCTCAAGCAACGCCTCAACGCCGAGTACTTTCTGGTCGCCGCCGGCGCCGAGAACGGCGAGGTGAGCTTCAACGTTCACGACGACGTATCGGGTTCCAGCCTGTTCTCCCAGGCCGAGGGCGCGCAGCTCGACGGCGAGGCGCGCCGTATCCCGATGCGAAGGCTCGATTCGCTGTTGCCCGAAACGCTCGAGCATCCCGTTCTCCTGAAGCTCGATACGCAGGGCGCGGAGATCGAGGCGCTGAAGGGGCTGGGGAGCCGCGTCGGCGAGATCGACCTGCTGATCGTCGAAGCCGCGATGATGGAGGCCCGTCGCGGCATCCCGCAATTCGCCGACATCGTGCGCTTCTGCGATGAGGCCGGCTTCGTGGTGTATGACCTGCTCGAGGGCCACATGCGCGAGCTCGACGGCGCGCTGGCGCAAATCGACGTGGCCTTTGTCCGCAAGGACAGCGCGTTACGGCGCCAGCACGAGTTGTTCGATGCCGTGCAGCTGGCCGCCTATCTCAATCGCCCAAGCAGGCTTCGCGCGGCGCGGAAGATGCCCTGATCCGGCGGGCGACCGGCGGAATCAGATTTCCGCCAGCAGAATGAAGAGGCAGCGCCGCTCACCCTGATTGACCATCCCGCCACGGTGAATGCCGTTGCCGTCGAACAGGATGCAATTGCCGTAGTTGGACGTTGCGCTGAAGTGCCCTTCGCGAAGCCGCTCGGCTTCCGCGGAATCATCCAGGATATCGGCGCCGAATTCCGCCTTCTTGCGCAGGAATGCGGGCAGCGCCATGAACTGCTTGCGCGCCTCCACCTTGCGTCCGGAGTTGCCGCAAAAATCGTTGGTGCGCCGGACCATGCCTTCGAACCAGCCGACCTTCGCGTTCTGGCTGCCGCGGACATAACAGAACGGGCCGCCGTCGGGACCGATGTCGTGCATATAGATCGCGCATTTCAGCATGCCGTAGGTGGCGTCGATGTGCAGGTAGCTGCCCCAGGGGTCCGCCAGCTTGGTGTCCGGAAACTGGCGCTTCCAGAATGCATATTCCTGGTCGTTGATCTGGGCGTTGACGTGCTTTACGGCGACCGGGCGGCCGAGATAGGCGCTGGCCGCCTGCACGATGTCGTAGCGGCCAAAGACATTCTCGACGGCAGCGAAGGCCTGCGGATCGCCGGTGCGCGTGCACCAATAGACGTTGTCGTCGAACTTGCGCTTCTCGAGCGGGATGTTGGCGCGACGCTCGTCGAGCTTCGCCAAGGCGGGCAGCGTAGCCGCGCGGATTTCGTCGATCTCGTTCGGCTTGAGCGTCAGGCAGACGATGCCGTCCGACTTGAGCTTGTTCAGCAGCGCCGGGTTGGCGGGAATTGCGGGACGGCGTTGTCCCGTCATGGTGCGGAAAAGCCGCGACACGCGAATGCTGGCGTATGTCGAGATGAAGCGCAGCGCGGTCGAGAAATTCAGCCCCTTGAAGCCCGCTTCCTTGGTCAGAAGCGGCATGTTCTCGTAATCGACGATGCGTCGGAGCGTGACGAAGCCGAAGGTGCGCAGGAAAACGTTCAGCGCGTGGAGGCGCTCGCGCAGCGTCGGCTTGGAAAGGAAGCCGCCATAGGCGGGATGGGCGTCATAGTCGATCGCCGGAAGCGTAGCGCTGCGATAGGGCGGGATCGGCAACTCGCGAATGTCGGCTGCGGGCGCCGCGTCGGTCAGCGAGTCGAGTGTGGTCATGTCCCAATCTCCGGCAATGCGCGGACGTCTGAAGTCGGTCCGATCTATACAACCTGCGGCGCCGTGCAAGCAATCATCGGCGCGGGGAGTTCGGTCCGTGGACTTACGGAGCTAAGTCATGGAAATACTTCGGAAATGCGGCGCGGAGGTCAACCTTCCGAAGGGTTCCGGCGATCTTCTCCGAGGCGCCACCGCGCCCGTACGGCAGTTGCTGTTCCGGATCGACGCGGAACCGTCCCTCCAGGATGGTTCTGAGCGCCGCGCCAATGGCGGCCGGATCGGCCGGGCAGTCGATGATCGAGGCGGTCCGAAGCCGGCCCAACTGGCGATCGCCGATATTGATCGAGGGGACGCCTGCGGCCGGCGCTTCCACGATGCCGCTGGAGGAGTTGCCGATGACGGCATCCGCAAGCCGCAGCGCGGCCCAGTAACGCTCGCTGCCGAGCGATGCGAATAGCTTGGCCTGTTTCGGACGAGCGGCGACAAAATCACCGATCGCATCATCGATCGTCCGATGACCGGGATCGGCATTGACGCCGGTGAAGACGAAGCTGCGGTCGTCGATCTCTGCCAAAGCGCCCAAGAGCGCGGCAACGTTCGCCGCGTCTGCATCGGGCCTTGCCGTGGTCGGATGCAAGGTGATCAGCAGGAATTGTTCGGGCCCCGTCAGCCCGAGCTGCGCAAGCAAGCCGGTGCGGCCGATCGCGGGCGCGGTATTCGCGAGATCGAGGCCGGGCGCGCCGACGGTAAAGACGAAGTCGGGATTTTCGCCCATCTGGATGACACGGCGCCGATAGGGCTCGGCCGCGACGAAATGCAAGGACGCCATCTTGGTGATGGCGTGGCGGATCGCATCGTCGAAGGCGCCGGCAGTGACCTCGCCGCCATGGATATGCGCAATCGGAATGTTCAACAGCGTCGCAGCGACGGCGGCCGACAGGATCTCGAAGCGGTCGCCGAGCAGGACCACGACGTCGGGCGCAAGTTTCGGCAGTGCGTCGGCAAAGCCGGAGAGGCCGATGCCGGTGCCGCGCGCCACCGTCTGCGCACGGTCATCGTCGAGCTGAAAGTCGATCCGCGCCGCGATCGGAAAACCGTCGGCCTCGATCGCGCGCCAGGTCTCGCCGAATTTCTGCGCCAGATGCATGCCGCAGGCGATGACGCTGAGATCGACGTCATCAGCAGCCTTGAGTTGCGTGAGCACGCCGCGCAGCAATCCGTAATCCGCCCGCGAACCGGTGACGACGGCGATGCGGCGCGGACGCGTCATCTCCGGCTCCGCCACGGCGAGGCGTCGAGCATGCCGTGATCGATGACGTAGGAGGCGTAGGCGAGGTCGGCGGCGCTCTCGATCTCGATCGAATGCAGGCGGTCCATCAGGATGCCGTAGCTCGCGGCCGGGTCAGCGTAGACCTTGCGGTGCTTGCGCATCGCCTCCCAGCTGACGAGGTAGAGCGCGCCGTTCATGGTGACCTCCGGCGGCTGGTCCTGCCGCCGCTGCGCCGGCGTCCTCAGCATCTTTTCGACGATGCCGCCGATCGATCCATCGCTGCCGAGCGTGCCGACGAAGATGGAAGCGACCTCGGTCTCTCGCATGCCGACCACCAGAGCAGCCTTGCGCGCGACGAACAACTCGACCGCCTGGTCGAAATGCTCCGGCCGTGCAAAGGGCGAGGACGGTTCGAGCAGCATGATGGCGTCGTAGCGACGTCCTTCATGGGCCTCGATCCAGTCCATGGCGTGCAGCACCACGTCATTTGAGGAGGCCGTATCTGTCGCAAGCTCGGCGGGCCGCTCGAACAGCATCTCGGCGCCGTGGCGCATCGCCTCGTTGCGTATCTCGGCGTTGTCGCTGGAGACGATCAGCCGCGCGCAGTAGCGCGACTGCAGCGCCGCCTTTGCCTTGTAGCCGATCAGGCTGAGGCCGCCGATCTCGCGCAAATTCTTGCCCGGCAATCCCTTCGAGCCGCCGCGTCCGACCAGCAGGAACAAAACTTGCGCCAAATCCGCCATCTGCTTTCGACACCTCTCGCAACCGGTCCCGGCCGAGGGCGAATGATCGTTAATTGCAAAGGGGTTAGGCGTACCGCCGCTGCCCGCACGCGTTGCTTTTAGCAGTGTAGTCGACTAAGACAACCGCTTGATGAGAGGGCGATTTCGATTGCCCGCGCGCTTGAGCCCATGCATCGCCGAACCCTGATCATTGCCGAGGCTGGCGTTAACCATAATGGTGACCGCGGACGCGCGATTGCCCTGGTGGAAGCGGCGGCTCGGGCAGGCGCCGATGTGGTCAAGTTCCAGTCATTCCGCGCCGACAGGCTCGCCACCGCGGGGGCGGCGAAAGCGAGCTATCAGCAGGCCACGACCGGTAACGCGCAATCCCAGCTCGAAATGCTGCGCGCGCTGGAGCTCAGCTTCGACGACGAGGAAAGCATTGCGGCCGCCTGCACTGCTGCTGACATCACCTACATGTCGACGCCGTTCGATGCCGACAGCGCCACGCATCTGGTACGGCGGGTCGGCGTCTCCACCTTGAAAGTCGGATCGGGCGATCTCACCAATGCGCCGCTGCTATTGCATCTTGCGCGCTTCCGGCTGCCGATCATCCTGTCCACCGGCATGGCGACGCTCGCCGAAGTCGAGCAGGCGCTTGGCGTCATCGCGTTCGGCTATCTCGTCGACGCCGACGCGAAACCTGCGCCGGCCGATTTCGCAAAACTGTTGCTCGACCGCGCGACCTGGACCGAGCTGCTCGGCAAGGTCACACTCTTGCATTGCACGACCGAATATCCGGCCGATCCGCAATCGATCAATTTGCGCGCGATGGCGACGCTGCGCGACGCCTTCGGACTTCCGGTCGGGTTCTCCGACCATAGCCGCGGCATTCATGTCGCGCTGGCGGCGGTTGCGCTCGGCGCCACCGCGATCGAGAAGCATCTGACGCTGGACCGTAATCTGCCGGGGCCCGATCACCGCGCCTCGATCGAGCCTGACGAATTGGCCGCGATGATATCGGCCATCCGCGATGTCGAGGCGGCGCTTGGTGACGGACGCAAGGTTCCCGCGCCGGAGGAACTGCCGAATCGCATCGTCGCGCGCCGGAGCCTCGTCGCAACACGCCGCATCGGCCACGGCGAGCGCTTCACCGAGGACAATCTCGGGGTGAAGCGGCCCGGCGACGGAGTTCCTCCGATCGAATATTGGAGCTATCTCGGCAAGACCGCGCAGCGCGACTATGCGGCCAACGAGGCGCTGGACCCATGAGCCTGATCGTGCTCTGTGCCGGTGGCCACGCGCGTGTTGTCATCGAAGCATTGCTGAGCCGTGGCATACGGCCCGCTGCAGTGACCGACAGCGACGCCGCGCGTGTCGGACAGTCGGTCGGCGGCATTCCGATCACGGGACCGGACGAAGATATCTTCAAGATGGATGCCAACTCGGTTGAACTTGCCAATGGTCTCGGCAATCGCGCCTCGCGCGCGGACTCGGGGCTCGCCGGCCGGCGTGCGCTGTTCGACCGCTTTGCCGCGGCCGGCTACAGGTTTCCGGTGATCGCGCATGCCAGCGCCGTGATCGCCTCCGATGCCTCGCTCGGCGACGGCGCGCAAATCATGGCCGGCGCGGTGGTGCAGCCGGCGGCAAGGATCGGACGCAACGTGCTGATCAACAGCCGCGCGGTGGTGGAACACGATTGCCGCATCGGTGATCACGCGCATATTGCGCCGGGCGCCGTGCTGTGCGGCGGTGCCTCGGTCGGCGAGGGCGCACATGTTGGGGCGGGCGCCGTGGTGCTCGTCGGCATCAATGTGGGGGCGGGGGCCGTGGTTGCGGCCGGCGCCGTGGTTGCGAGGGATGTCGCTCCCGGCGCGTTTGCCGGGGGTGAAGCGGGATAGCGGGATGAACGGAGCATTTGTCGTCAGCGAAGACACGGCCCTGATCGAGGCGCTGCGGCGCATCGACCAGAACACCATGCAGCTGGCAATTGTCGAGCGCGACGGCAAGATCGTCGGCACGGTCACCGACGGCGACGTGCGGCGCGCGCTGCTCGCAGGCACGGGACTCGATGCCTCCGTCACCCTCGTGATGAATCGCACGCCGATCACGGCGCCGATCGGCACCTCCAATCCCGCGGCGTTGAGCCTGATGCGCAAGCACGGCATCCATCAGCTGCCGATCGTCGATCCCGATGGCCGCGTCGTCGAGGTCAAGCTGATCGACGATCTCGCGCTGGCGCAGCAATCCGATCACTGGGTGGTGCTGATGGCCGGCGGGATCGGCTCGCGGCTGAAACCGATCACCGACGATCTTCCGAAGCCGCTGATCAAGGTCGGCGACAAGCCGATCCTGGAGACCGTGCTGGGCGGGTTCGCCAAGGCCGGCTTCGGCAAGTTCTTCATCTCGGTCAATTATAAGGCCGAGATGATCCGCGACTATTTCGGCGATGGCTCGGCCTGGGGCGTCGAGATCGACTATCTGCAGGAGAACGAGCGGCTCGGCACCGCCGGCGCGCTGTCGCTCTTGCCGGAGCGGCCCAAGCGGCCGTTCTTCGTCATGAATGGCGATTTGCTGACGACGGTGAATTTCGACCAGATGCTGAAATATCATCACGCGCATCAGGCGTTCTCCACAGTCTGCGTTCGCGAGCATTCGATCACCGTGCCGTTCGGCGTGATCGATTTCGACGATCATCGCCTGCTCGGCATCCGCGAGAAGCCGACCCAGAAATTCTTCGTCAATGCCGGCGTCTATCTGCTCGATCCGGGCGTGCTGGATCATCTCTCCGCCAACGAGGCGGTCGACATGCCCACGCTGATCGAGCGGACGATCGCCGCCGGCAAGTCCTCGGTGGTGTTTCCGTTGCGGGAATACTGGATCGACGTCGGCCGTCTCGATGACCTGCAACGCGCCTCCGACGAATTCCAGAGGTTCTTCCGGTGAGCGCCGAACGGTCGCTGCGCGAGATGATGTCGCTGGAGGGGCGGGTCGCGCTCGTCACCGGCGGCGCCGGCCACATCGGCCGCGCCATCGCAAACGCCCTTGCCGAGCTCGGCGCCGGCATCGCGATCTCCGATATCGCGGCGCCCGGCGCCGACGAAGCGGCAGCGGCGCTGGCCGCGAACTTTCCGGTGCGCGCCGCGGCATTCGCCTGCGATTTCGAGCAGCCCGCGGCGGTCAAGGAGTTGCCGCGCCGGGTGCGGGAGAAGTTCGGCCGCATCGACATCGTGGTGAATTGCGCGGCGTTCGTCGGCACCAGCGGCCTCGAAGGCTGGGCGGTCCCATTCGAGCAGCAATCGCCGGAGACATGGCGGCGCGCGCTCGAGGTCAACTTGAGCGCGCCCTTCATCCTGGTGCAGGCGGCGGCGGAGGATCTCGCGGCCTCCGGCCATGGCAGCGTGATCAACATCTCCTCGATCTATGGGCTCGCGGGACCCGATTGGCGGCTTTACGAGGGCACCAGCCTCGGCAACCCCGCCGCCTATGCCGCAAGCAAGGGCGGACTGATCCAGATGACGCGGTGGCTTGCGACCACCATGGCGCCGAAAGTTCGCGTCAACGCGATCGCGCCGGGCGGCGTCTTTCGCGATACGCAGGAACCGTTTCTCGGGCGATACATCTCACGGACGCCGATAGGACGGATGGCTACCGAGGAAGACTTCAAGGGGGCGGTCGCCTACCTCGCGAGCGATCTTTCTGCGTATGTCACCGGCCAGTGTTTGGCGGTCGACGGGGGGTGGACGGCGTGGTAAGCCCTCGCCAAATCATGCCATCACGAGAAATTCGGAAATGTTGAGCTGCAACAACTGCTTGCTACCGGAAACGGCCGACGCGACCTCGTTCGATGACACCGGTTCCTGCAGCGTCTGCCGCCAGATCGAGGTGCGCGACACCCAGATCGACTGGGACGACCGCCACAAGCAAATGCTCGAGCTGGTCGCGCAGTATCGCGACAAGGGATTGTACGACTGCATCGTGCCGTTTTCCGGCGGCAAGGACAGCGTTTTTCAGCTCTGGTATGTCGTGCGCAAACTGGGATTGAAGCCGCTGGTCGTGCGGTTCGATCACTGGTTCTACCGGCCTCTCGTCGACGAAAACAATACCAGCGTCTTCAAGCAGCTCGGCGTCGACGTGCTGAACTTCACGCCGAACTGGCACGTTGTCCGTGAGCTGATGCTGGAATCGCTGAAGCGCCGCGGCGACTTCTGCTGGCACTGCCATACCGGCATCTATGCCCACACCATGCAGATCGCCATTCGCTACGAGACGCCGCTCTTGTTCTGGGGCGAGAGTCTGGCGGAATACCAGTCGTTCTATTCCTACGACGAGATGGAAGAGGTCGACGAGAAGCGCTTCAACCGCGCCATGAATCTCGGCATCACCGCCGACGACATGTACGAGTTCCTCGGCGGCCGCGTCGCCAGGCGCGACCTCTATCCGTTCGTCTATCCGCCGCGCAAGGATCTGATGCGGATCAAGTGCCGCTCGATCTGCCTCGGCAGCTACATCAAGTGGGACACCAGGAAGCACGTCGAGATCATCAAGCGCGAACTCGGCTGGAAGGGGCAGGAGGTCGAGGGCATCCCGCCGGAATATGATTACGAGAAGATCGAGTGCTTCTTCCAGGGCGTGCGCGACTACCTGAAATACATCAAGCGCGGCATGGGACGCACCAACCACCTCGCCAACATCGATATCCGCAACAAGCGCATGACCCGCGCCGAGGGCGAAGCGCTGGTCCGCCAATATGACGGCAAGCGGCCACCGAGCCTCGACCTGTTCCTCGACTACCTCAACCTCACCGAGGAGCAATTCCTCGGAATTGCCATCAAGCACGAGGTCTCGCCGTGGCAGTTCTCGCCGAACCAGGTGGAGCCCGGCCGGCGCATGCCCGACATGGACAAATGGGACAATACCAAAGTGTCCTGGCCGAACCATCCGGGGGTGGAGATCAAAGGTTAGGGCGCGGCGCTCGGGGAGTGGGTGATGTCAGACGTTGCCATCGTCGACTACGGCATCAACAACGTGCGCTCGGTCCGCAATGCCGTGGAATATTGCGGCTTCAATCCCGTCGTCACGCATGACGCGGACGCGATTGCGGATGCCTCCCATGTCATCCTTCCCGGCGTCGGCGCCTTTGGCGACGCCATGGCCAATATCCGCGCCCGCGGCATCGATGAGATGCTCGATCGCCACGTCCGCGAGAAGTGCAAGCCCTTCCTTGCGGTATGTCTGGGCATGCAACTTCTGGCCAAATCATCCGAAGAGCATGCCGATGACGGCGTGCTGCATCGCGGGCTCGGCTGGTTCGATGCCGACGTGGTGCGGCTGATGCCGAATGATCCGGCGCTCAAGATTCCGCACATCGGCTGGAACATGGTGGCCAAGGAGCGCGACCACGCGATCCTCGCCGGCATCCGAGACGACAATCTGGCGTTCTATTTCGTGCACAGCTTCGCCATGCGTTGCAACGAGCCGCGCGACGTGGTCGGTACCACGCAATATGGCCAGCAGGTCACGGCTGTTATCGCCAGGGACAACATCGCCGCCACCCAGTTTCATCCCGAAAAGAGCCAGGACAGCGGCATCGAACTGGTCGGCAACTTCCTGCGCTGGAACCCCTGAACCGGCCATGCGATGCTCAAGAAGCGACTGATCCCGAAATTCCTGCTGCGCGACGGCAGGCTCGTCAAATATGTCCGCTTCTTCGACAACGAGCGCGCGGCGGGCAATCCCGTGACGACCGCCAAGGTCTACAACGACTACGGCGTCGACGAGCTGATCGTGCTCGACATCGTGCCGAGCGCGGCCTCGCGTGGCCGCGTCGTCGAGATGATCGAGCGGATGTCCGAGGAAATCTTCATGCCGTTCACGGTCGGCGGCGGCGTGAAGACGCTCGACGACGTCAACATGCTGTTGCGCGCCGGTGCCGACAAGGTGTCGGTGAATTCGCAAGCCGTGCGGCGTCCGGAATTCCTGCGCGAGGCCGCGCGTACCTTCGGCGACCAGTGCATGACCGTCTCGATCGACTACAGGATGATCGAGCCTGGCCACGCCAACGTCTTCATCGACGGCGGCCGCGAGCATGTGGCGCTCGATCCGATCGAATGGGCGAAACGCTGCGAGGATCTGCATTGCGGCGAGGTGCTGCTTGGCTCGATCGACCGCGACGGCACCATGACCGGTTATGATCTCGACATGATCCACAGGGCCGCGAATGCGCTGAGCGTTCCGTTGATCGTCTCGGGCGGTTGCGGTTCGCTGCAGCATGCGATCGAAGCGCTGGAGGCGGGTGCGTCTGCGGTGGCGATTTCTTCGATGTTCCTGTTCACCGACAACAGTCCGATCAAGCTGCGCAGCCATCTGTTCTCGCGCGGCCTCGACGTGCGGGCCGGACGCGGCAGTCGTAATTAGGAACCCGAACCATTCCGCGCGGCTCGCGCTCGAAAAGCCGAGGACGAGCTTGCAATCGGATTGGCAGCTCCACCTGCGCGCATTACCGTCCGCCAAGCAAGCAGGCCGCCTGAACGTCAGTTGGCCGGCAGCAGCAGGATGATAGTGAAATGAAGCTATACTACGCGCCGGGCACGATATCGTTCATGCCCCATGTCGCTTTGCTCGAGAGTGGTCTTTCCTTTGCCGCCGTGAGGGTTGATGAAGCCAGCAAGAAGATGGCGAATGGCGAGGACTACAACGCCATAAACCCATTGGGCTACCTGCCCGCCCTGGTGCTCGATGACGGCAGCGTACTTCTTGAAGCAGCCGCGATCGCCCAGTACGTCGCTGACCGCGATTCGTCGGGAAAGCTCGCGCCGCCGCACGGAACGGTCGAGCGGGCGAGACTTCAAGCCTGGCTGAACTTTCTGTCCAGCGAGATACACAAGGGGGCTCTTGGCCCGTTGTTTTACACGGCACTGGACGAGCGAGCGAAGGATGTTTTCCGCGAGCGGTTAAGGGCGCGCTTCGCCTTCGTCGACCATCACCTGTCCACGCGCGAGTATCTATTGGGCAAGGACTATTCAATTGCCGACGTCGGCTTGTATGCGATGACGGGTTGGACCCCCCGTGTCGGCTTTCAAATTCACGCCTACCCGAACCTGGCCGCACATCACGCTCGGATCGCCAATCGCGACGCTGTGCGTGAACTTCATCGGATCGAGGGGCCTATCCCGGCATGACCCTGGATGATGAGATGATGATGAGATCCGGATGAGCGGGCTTTCCGCGAACGCTTCGTCCGATCTTGTCTCACGCCCTAGCCGATCAGTCGGCATCCGACCCGGATCACGTCGCCGGCAGGCCGTTCGCCGTCGCCGTCTCTGATGGTGTCGATGAGCACGCTGCCGTCCCGGCATGCGACTTCTGCCGATCCATTTCTGCTGTGGTCGAGAACCGTGCCGCAGGCGAGCGGATGCAGGCCTTGCGATGGTCCGATGCGGGCGCGCGCGATCTGAATGTCGCGGCGCCTCTCGCGATCGGGCGACACCAGGACGCTCTTCGCACCCGCATAGGGCCAGCCGAAGGCGCGGACACAGCGTTCGATTTCGCTTGCGGTCAAATGCCAGTCGATCTTTCCGTCGACCTCGGTTTTCAGCGCGGGGAAATAGGGCCGGGCGTTGGCCTGCGGCCGGCTCGCGACGGCGTCGGTGGAGATCGCGGCCCGGAAACCGGCGATCAGCGCGGGGATGCTGGCGCGCTGCGCCGACATGATATCGACGGGAAAGGCGGTCTTAGGCCATGTGAAGCGCTGCTCGACGATCGCCTCACCCGTATCGATGCCGGCGTCGATCCAGTGCAGCACCCAGGCGTCCTCGCACAGGCGATCGTCATTCAGGATCAGCCAGCTCAGTCCAGCCCGGCCGCGGTAGCATTTCGAGCCGTGAATGTTGAAGACGAGGCCGGCGAACGCTTGGAGAAAATTGGCCCGGATGATCGGGGCCGACACCGAGAAGACGGCATTCGCACCGGTCTGCTTGATGGCTGCAATGGCCGCGCCATCGTTCGGATCTGATGTGTGGACGAACGGAAGCCGAAGCCTGCTGACGATACTGCCGAGCGATTCATGCAGGCCTTTGCTCGCCAGATAGGCTTCGATCGGACCGTCCGGTTGGTCCTGCACAGACTGGCTTGCGATCGAGACGACCTTGAGTCCGGCCTGCAACAGCGCATCGACGGCTGCGCCGAGAAAGCTGGACGCACCGATCACGCAAAAGCGCAAATCGCCATGAGGGATGGGCAATCTGCGGACGGTCGGAGCAGGTTCGTTCAACATCGTCTCCGCGATCTCGGCAGGTTCGATCAGGTCAGCCGCTTGAAGCCGGAATGGGCGACAGGGCCGCGCAGCAACTGCCTGACCGCCTTCTGGTCGACCGCGGCCCGCAGGTCGCGGAAAACATCGTTCACCGATTCCAGATAGCGATCGACATGGGCATCGGTGTGCGACCACATCGCGTAGAACGAACCGGTGGCGAAGATGCCGCGGTCGAGCATCATCTGCGTGAACAGCGTGCGCACCTCCTGGGCCTCCGGCAGATCGAAAGCGAAATGCCCGAGCGGCGAGATGCCCGAGACATGCAAGGGCAGGCCGGTCGCCTGCGAGGCCGCGGTCCAGCCCTGCTGCACCCGTGCGCCGATCCGCATCAGATGTTTGGCGACGTTCTGCTCGCGATGCTTGTGCAGGGTGGCAAGTGCTGCGACCGGCCCAACCCGTTCGGTCCAGGCGGTCGAGCTGACGAAGGTCTCTTGCGCTGCGTCCATCACCGATGCGCGGCCGACGATCGCCGCCATCGGGAAGCCGTTGGCGATCGCCTTGGCGAAAACAGCCATGTCGGGATCGACGCCATAGGCGAGATGCGCGCCGCCCGAATTGATGCGGAAGCCCGACGTCACCTCGTCGAAGATCAGAACGGCGCCGCAGCGGTCGGCGAGCGCGCGAATCCCGCCGATGAATTCCGGCGCCGGCTCGCTCGAACGCACCGGCTCCATCACGATTGCGGCAAGGCGCTCGCCGTGCTCGGCGACGATTGTCGCGATCTCGTCGAGCCTGTTGAAGTGGAACGGATGCATCAGTCCGGCAAGGCCGCGCGGCACGCCCTTGGTGTCGAGGCCCGGCAGAAGATGGCCGTCGAGCGCGGTCGTGGTGCCCAGATTGGCGGAAAGATACCAGTCGTGCCAGCCGTGATAGCCGCAAAACGCCACCATGTCGCGGCCGGTTGCGGCGCGTGCGATGCGCACCGCGATCGCCATCGCCTCGCCGCCGGCGCGCCCGAAGCGCACCATGTCCGCCCACGGATGCAACTCGACCAATAGTTCGGCAAGCTCGATGTCCTCGGCGCAATTGAGCGTCGACATCGAGCCCATGTCGATCGCGCGCTTCACCGCGCCGTCCACATCGGGATCGGCGAAGCCGAGGATGGTAGCGCCGATGCCGCAATAGCTCATGTCGAGATAGGTGCGGCCGTCGAGGTCGACGATTTCGGCGCCCTTGGCCGACTTGAAATAGGTCGGCCATTGTTCGGGGAGGAACATTTCGGGGCGTTTGGACAACAGCTGGGTGCCGCCCGGCATCACTTTCCGCGCGCGCCGGTAAAGCGTTTGACCCGTGCCCGACATCGTGTTCTCCCGCGGGAAGTTCGCGGGGTGGATACCCCATGGCCCCCTGTGAGGCAAGGTGGCGGGCGGAGCAGGGCGCACGCTTGAAATCGGCGCGCGATGCTGCAAGACAGGCCCGTGCCAGTGCCGGGGCGGGGAACAGTCACCACGATGAAAATTTCGACGGGCGATCGACGTTTTCACGCCTTTGGCGTCGCGCTGCTTGTGGCCGCGCTCGTGGGCTGGTTTGTTTTGTCTGTTGTCGCGGTGATGCGGCAGGGTACGTGGGCCGACGAGGTCGGTTACGTCATCAAGTCCTGGTGGTACGTCAACGGCATGGTGAAACCCTATTCAGCCGAGGACGCCACCTGGTACCAGCCGCTGCTCTTCTACACGATCGGGGCATGGCAGCGGATCGTGGGCCACGATCTCGTGGCATCGCGATGGCTGACGATGCTGATCACGGGCGGCAACATCGCATTGCTGGCTTGGCTTCTGCGCCGGCTCGGCTGCGGCGCATGGCCGATATCAGCGGCGATCGTCATATTCGCGCTGACCGAAGACAGCATCTTCTATTTCAGCAGCGTCTCGCCCTACGCGCTTGCAATTTTCCTGCAGCTTGCCGCCTTGCACCTGCTGCTGTCGATGAACGGGAAAGCGAGTTTGAAGCTCGCGCTCGCGGCCGGCGCCGTCTTGACCGCTGCCTATCTGCTGCGGATCAACCTGATCGTCTTCATTGCGCTGGCGCTTGCGATCGTCTGGGTGAGAGCAGGAAAGGACCGCTGGCGCGTCTATGCCTGTTCGGCGGCGATCGTTGCCGTCACATGGTCGCTGCTTGCGCTGCTATGGGGACATCGCTTCATTTATATTTCGATGTGGCTGCCCGTCGTGACCGACTGGCTTGTGCATGCAGGCGTTCTGCCGGATTTTTATCCCAACCTGCGCGTAGCCACCACCGGCACCCTCGTGGTCGACCGCCAGCCCGGCCTCGCAGGTTTCCTCGGTTATGTGTTCGGCTGGGAAATGCTGCGGGACTGGATTCTTATGCACCACGCCATTCCCATCGGTGCCGCCCTGTTCGCGACCATCATGGCGTCGGTTCGGCGCATTCCCAATCGCGGCTGGACCTTGCTGTTTGCGCTCTCGTTCTGGGCGATGATGCTCTACCATCATCTGGGCGGGCAGTCGTTCTGCCCGATCTGCATTCAGGGTTACGCCAATTATTTCGATTTTCTCGCGGCGCTTGCCGGCGGCCTCGCGCTGCAGGGCTTGCTGCAGCCCTCGGCAAGCGGTCTGGCAAAAGCAACCGTGATTTGCCTGGTCGCCGCCTCCGTCGCGGGCGCGGTCCTCCAGTCCTGGGGCCTCACCGGCGTCAACCGCCTGCCGTCGATCCGCAACCGGGCGGATTCACTGCCGGCCGAAGTCGATCGCGCCGGCGCGGCCATGAAGACCCTGCTGCCGCCCGGCACGGTGGTGGGCATCGTCGGCGTCGATTCCCGGATTCCGCTGGCATTGCAGGAGGCGGATGTTCGTATTCCGCCAGTCTTTCTCACCTTGTCATCCACCTATCGCAAGCTGAATGAAGGTTTGACGCCGGAGCTGCAAGTCAGCACGATTGCGGAGCTCGCCGATCTGTCCGCCTGGACGGACGCGACCGCGCGGCAATGGATCGAGAATGATTTCGACTGGCTGGTGGTGCAACGCCAGCCCGCCCCTCCTGCTCCCCCGTGGCTGATCTGGGCTCCGGAGGCCCCGTTGATCACGACGGCCCTCGAAAAATGCTTCGAGCGGCGCGCCGACCCGGCCTTCGGCGGCTTCGATCCGCCGCTCGCCGTCGATCTGTACAAGCGCATTCGCCGCGGCAGGGTATGTCTTGGCGAGTAGGCGCGAGCCCCCGGCGATTGCCTGCGAGAACTCCGCGACATATTGACTTGGCGCGGGCTGGTCATGCTAACCACAGGCCATGTTGCACTGGAGCCGGACGAACAAGACGATGGCCGCGGTCGCCGCGTTCGCGATCTATTTCATGCTCGCCGGGTGGACCAAACTGACCTGGGTCGATCCCGTTCCGAAGGGCAGGGTATTGTTCCGCCTGGAGCGGCCGTTCGAACGGTACGGCGCGCATGGCGTTTCCTGCTATCAGCTGAGGACGCAGGAGGCGTTTGAATCTGTCGCCGACACGAACGACGACCCGAAGCGTTCGCCCGTCCTGATCTATGAAGAAAATCAGCTGCTGGGTCCGCCGCACAGCGCCATAGAAGACGTTGGGCAATTGGGGAAAGGCCGCTACTTGCATGCGAAGCGAGGGCTGGTGTTCTCTGCGAGCGACAACAGCGATATCAATACCAACAAGCGAACCTACTGGGCGGTGCTGCCGAACTGATCGCGGGCGCTTTTTTCCTGGGCATGATCTCCGCGTAAACGCGTTCCGCGTTTGTCGCGAGGGAAAACCGCTTCACACTTTTCGGATCATGCCCGTCAGCGCTCGTCGGCGATAACCTTGCCGTCATTGGGGAGCGATCCCATCGCGACGAGCGCGACATTACCGCCGAGCTTCGTCACGCTGCGCAGCGTCGCGGCCAGTTCGTTTTTGATCGCATCGCCGGGTGAGGCGCATTCCGCCTTCAGCGTCATGGCGTCGGCCTCGCCGTCGCGGGTGACGACAAGCCGCAGCCGTCCGAGATCGCTGTGACGCTTGCCGATCTCGGCGACCTGCTCGGGACGGATGAACATGCCCTTGACCTTGGTGGTCTGGTCGGCGCGGCCCATCCAGCCCTTGATGCGCATATTGGTGCGGCCGCACGGGCTGGTGCCGGGCAGCGCCGCGGTGAGATCGCCGAGCGCGAGCCGGATCCAGGGATGATGCGCATCGAGCGAGGTGACGACGATCTCGCCGACGTCGCCCTCGGCAACGGGATCGCCGGTGCCGGGCCTGACGATTTCGAGGATGAGGTCCTCGTTGACTACCATGCCTTCGCGCGCCGGCGTTTCGAACGCGACGAGGCCGAGATCGGCGGTGCCGAAGGCCTGATAGGCGTCGATGCCGCGCGATTTGATTTCCTGCTGCAGCGAGGGCGGAAACGCGGCCCCCGACACCATCGCGCGCTTGATCGAGGAGACGTCGCAGCCCGACGTGACCGCCGCATCGAGCAGGATCTTCAAAAAGTCCGGCGTACCGCTGTAGCCGACCGGGCGATAGGCATCGATCAGCTCGAACTGCTGCTCGGTATTGCCGGGCCCGGCGGGGATGACGGCGCAGCCCAGCGCCCGCGCGGAAGTGTCGAAGATGAAGCCGCCGGGTGTCAGGTGATAGCTGAAGGTGTTGAGCACGACATCGCCCGGACGGAAGCCGACCGCGAACAGGGCGCGTGCGCCGCGCCACGGGTCGTCGTGCCGTCCCTCCGGCTCGAAGATCGGCCCCGGTGAGGTGAACAGCCGCGCGAACGATCCCGGCGCATCCGCGACAAAGCCGCCGAAGGGTGGCGCGGCTTTGTGCAGGGCAGGGAGTTCCGATTTGCGCAGCACGGGCAAGCGCGCCAGCGCGGCCCTGTTCGTCACGGAAGCAGGATCGACGCCGCTCAGCCGCTCCGCATAAGCGGGCGCGGCCATCGCCTTGCCCAGCACGTCGGCGAGCCGTGCGAACAGGTCTGCCTCGCGTACGGCGGGCTCGCGGGTCTCGCGGGTGTCGTAGTGGTCGGTCATCTGGTGGCTCGCACTCCGCTGTAGCATTCACCTCTCCCCGCGTGCGGGGAGAGGTTGAAATTCGCGATGGCGAATTTCGGGTGAGGGGGACTCACCACGAGTCGCGCTCGCCGAGGGCGCCCCTCACCCCAACCCTCTCCCCGCGAAGGGCGGGGAGAGGGAGAAAGAGCCATCACAGCCATCGCTTCCGCCGCTTGAAACTCTTCAGGTTCTTGAAGCTCTTGCGCTGATCACCGGCGCCGCCGAGATAAAACTCCTTGACGTCCTCGTTGTCGCGCAACTCATCGGCCGAGCCGTCGAGCACGACCTTGCCCTGCTCCATGATGTAGCCGTGGCTGGCGACCGAAAGTGCGGCGCGCGCATTCTGCTCGACCAGCAGGATGGTGACGCCGAGATCGCGGTTGATCTCCCGGATGATCGAGAACACCTCTTTCACGAGAAGCGGCGACAATCCCATCGACGGCTCGTCCATCAGGATCATCTTCGGGCGCGCCATCAGTGCGCGGCCGATCGCGAGCATCTGCTGCTCGCCGCCGGAGAGATAGCCGGCAAGGCCCGTGCGCTCCTTCAGCCGCGGGAAATATCTGAAGACCATGTCGATGTCGGCATTCACCTCGCCGTCGCTGCGGGTGAAGGCGCCGAGCCGCAAATTCTCCAGCGAGGTCATGTCGGCGACGATGCGCCGGCCCTCCATCACCTGGAAAATACCGCGGCGGACGATCTTGTCGGGGTCGATGCCGTCGATGCGCTCGCCGTCGAACATGATCTCGCCGCGCGTGACCTCGCCGTCCTCGGTCTTGAGCAGGCCGGAGATGGCTTTGAGCGTGGTCGACTTGCCGGCGCCGTTGGCGCCGAGCAGCGCCACGATCGCGCCCCTGGGTACGTCGAGGCTCAAGCCGCGCAGCACCAGGATGACATCGTCATAGACGACCTCGATGTTGCGCACGCTGAGGAGGGGAGCGGGGGCAATCGCAGGTGATGCGTCAGAAGTCGCTACAGCCGTCTCCACGACACGAACCTTGCTGGATGTTTCAGTCACCTCCCCTGAAAGGGGGAGGTCGGCGAGCCCGAAAGGGCGAGACGGGAGGGGGTCAAGTGGTCGCGATCAGAAGATGACCCCCACCCCGACCCTCCCCCTTTCAGGGGGAGGGAGAGGAGCTCACCAGCCGAACCATTCGGGCTTGCGCGGCAACTCGACCGTCTTGACCTTCTCGAGCTTGATGGTGCCCTTGGCCGTCAGGTCGTTGATGTCGCCGTCGGTCGGTCCCGACACCTTGGCACGGTAGAGGTCGACTTTCATGCTGCCGCGATGGTCCTTCTCGGTCCAGGTCGAGGGATTGCAGACGCCTTCCATGCCGGCCGGCACCCAGTCCTTCTTCTGGTAGAAGCCCTTGGCGACGTTCTCGCCGGTCGCGCCGCCGTTCTTGGCGGCCCAGTCGAGCGCTTCCTTCAGGTACAATGCCGAGCAGACGGCGGCGATGTAGTGCACCGGGCGATAGGCCTTGCCGGTCGGGTCCGACATTTTCGAGATTTCCATGACCGTCTTCATGCCCGGCGCGTTGCCGCCCCAGCTCACGGCGGTGCGCAGCGGGAAGATCACGCCGTCGGCGGCATCGCCCGCGGTCTTGGCGGCGTTCTCGTCCATGCCCCAGACATTGCCGAGGAACTGCACGTCGACGCTGGCCGCCTTGCAGGCCTTCATCACGGAGATATTCGAGCCCGCGGTGTTGCCGAGATAGGCGTAATTGGCGCCCGAGCTCTTCAGGCTGAGACACTGGCTCGAATAGTCGCCGGGGGTCAGCGCGAACACCAGCGGCGGCAGCACTTCGAAACCGAGCTCGGTCGCAAGCGCTTCGCCGGCCGCCTTCGGTGCATTGGGATAGGGATGGTTGGCGCCCATGTGGACGAACTTCGGCTTGCCGGGCTTGCCCTTGGCTTTCCAGTCGTCCGCGGCCCACATCAGCATCGCGCGCATCGCGTCCGAGTAGCTCGGACCGTAGAAGAAGTTGTACGGCGCGGGCTTGGCCTTGCCGCTGGTGCCTTCCGGATCGGTCAGCGCGGCGGCATATGAGCCGGAGATATCGGGAATCTTGTCCTGCGCGAGGAAGCCGGTCAGCGCCTCGGTGTCGGCGGTGCCCCAGCCCATGATCGCCGCGACCTTGTTGTCGGGCGCCGACCACTTCTTGTAGAGCGCGATCGCGCGCGGCACCTGATAGCCGTAGTCGTTGCTCTCGACATTGAGCTGCTTGCCGCCGACGCCGCCGTTCTTGTTGACCCAGGCGAAGGTATCCGCGACGCCTTGCCCATAGGGCGTGCCGACGTCGGCAGTGCCGCCGGAAAGGTCTTCGAGATGGCCGATCGCGATCTGCGCCTGTGCGGTCGCCGACGCGCCGGCAATGATAAACGCGAGCGAGACCGTGCTCAAAAGTGATTTCAGTTTCATGGGTCGTTCCTCCTGTTGTTCGTTGGTGTCGATCGTCGTGCGTTCCCGCTCTCAATGCGAGAACGGGTAGAGCTTCCAGTAGGTCTTGATCTGCCGCCAGCGATGCGCGAGCCCGTCGGGTTCGAACATCAGGAAGGCGATGATGATCGATCCGATCGCGATCTCGCGCAGGAACGTGATGTTGTTGTTCAGCGCTAGTGCGCGATCGATCGCACCGCCCTTCAGGCCGAGGCTGATCCACTCCATGAATTCCGGCAGCAGCACCACGAACGCGGTGCCCATCAGGGAGCCCATGATCGAGCCGGTGCCGCCGATGATGACCATGGCCAGAAAGAGGATCGAACGCTCGATGCCGAAGCCTTCCTGCGAGATCACGAGCTGGTAATGCGCGTAGAGCGCCCCCGCGATTCCGGCGAAGAAGGCGGCGAGCCCGAACGACAGCGTGCGGTATTTGGTAAGGTTGATGCCCATGATCTCGGCGGAGAGATAATGGTCGCGGATCGCCACCAGCGCGCGGCCGTCGCGCGTGCGCATCAGATTGGTGACGAGGACGTAGCTCACCACCACATAGGCGAGCACGACGTAGAAATATTGCCTGTCCCCGCGCAAGGTATAGCCGAACATCGAGAACGGATTGGCGCTGGCCGGCACCGAGCCGCCGGAGAACCATTCCGCGCGGGAGAAGAAATCCAGCAAAATGTATTGCGCGGCGAGCGTGGCGATGACGAGGTAGAGCCCCTTCAGCCGCGCCGCCGGCACGCCGAAGATCAATCCGACCAGCGCGGTGACGACACCGGCCAGCGGGATCGCGAAGAACACGGGGATCGGGAAATTGTTGGAGAGATAGGCCGAAGAGAACGCGCCGAGCAGGAAGAAGGCGGCGTGGCCGATCGAGATCTGCCCGGTGAAACCGACCAGGATGTTCAGGCCAAGTGCTGCGATCGAGAAGATACCGATCTGGATCGAGACCGACAGCCAGTATTCGCTGAAGAATTTCGGCGCAAAACACAACAGGATGATTCCGGCAATCGCGAAGTTGCGGCTCATGACAGTCGGAAAGATCGTGGTGTCCGCCGCGTAACTGCTGCGGAAGTCGCCGGAGGGAATGAGCGAGGGTCCGGCCATGGTCAGACCCGCTCGATGTCGGCGGTGCCGAACAGGCCATAGGGCTTGATCATCAGGATGATGATCAGCACGTAGAACGGCGCGATCTCGTAGAGATTGCCCCAATGCAGATACTGGCTGTCGACATATTGCGCGATGTTTTCCAGCAGTCCGATGATGATGCCGCCGAGCACGGCGCCGCCGATCGAGTCAAGGCCGCCGAGGATCGCCGCCGGAAACACCTTGATGCCGTAGGCCGAGAGGCCCGACGACACGCCGTTGACGACGGCGACCACGACACCGGCGACCGCGGAGACCGTGGCGGAGATCGCCCAGGCCATCGCGAACACATTCTTGACGGAGATGCCAAGCGATTGCGCCACCTGCTGGTCGAACGCGGTGGCGCGCATCGCAAGGCCGTATTTCGAGGAGCGGAAGAACCAGGCCATGCCGATCATCATCAGCACCGAGACGATCAGGCTCATGACATAGACGGTCTGGATCGGCGCGCCGAACAGGTTGACGCTCTGGTTCTGGAATACGCGCGGGAACGGCTGCGGGTCGACGCCGAACATCCATTTCAGCGCCGCCTGGAACACGGTCGACAGGCCGATCGTGACCATGATCACCGAGATGATCGGCTCGCCGATCATCGGCCGCAGGATCACGATCTGGATCGCGATGCCGAAGACGAACATGAACACCAGCGTCAGCGGCATGCCGAGCCAGAACGGCACCTGGAATTTGTTGAGCATGACCCAGCACACCCAGGCGCCGATCAAGAGCAATTCGCCTTGCGCGAAGTTGACGACTTGGGTCGCCTTGTAGATCAGCACGAACGACATCGCGACTACGCCATAGAGCGTGCCGACCACGAGGCCGTTGACCAGCAGCTGGATGAGGAAGGCGGCGTTCATTGTTGGCTGCGCCCACAGATTCGGTGTCGTCCCCGCGAAGGCGGGGACCCATAACCACGAAAAGTCGTCGTTGCGGCTAGCTGGGGCCGCCAGCGTGCTAGAGAACCACGGCCTGTGGTTATGGGTCCCGGATCGGCGCTCGCTCCGCTCGCTTGTCCGGGACGACGGTGAATGAAGTAGGGCTCGTAATTAAACACCATCACTCCGCGGCCTCCGCGAGTTGCGCTGGGCCACCGAGATCGACCACCCGCAGCGTGGTGCGGATGCGTTGGGTGGTGCCGTCCTGGAAGCGGATCACGGTATCGACGGGGATGTCGCGCTTGCCGCTATAGATCGCGTCGATGATGTCGGCGTATTTCTCGTTGATGACACTGCGGCGGACCTTGCGCGTGCGGGTCAATTCGCCGTCGTCGGCGTCGAGTTCCTTGTAGAGCAACAGGAAGCGCGAGATGCGCTGCGCCGGCGGCAACGTCGCATTGACGCTCTCGACCTCCTTGCGCAGGAGGTCGTAAACTTCCGGACGCGAGGCGAGGTCGGTATACGTCGTAAACGCGATCCGCTTCTTCTCCGCCCATTTCGAGATGATCGAGAAGCGGATGCAGATCATGGCCGCCAGCGCCTCGCGGCCCGCACCCAGCACCACCGTCTCGGCGATGTAGGGCGAGAACTTCAGCTTGTTCTCGATATATTGCGGCGAGAAGCGCGCCCCATGCGAAGTCTCGGCGAGATCCTTGATGCGGTCGATCACGACAAGCTGCTTCGCATCGTTGAAATAGCCGGCGTCGCCGGAATGCATCCAGCCGTCCCTGATGTCGGCGAGGGAGGCTTCCGGGTTCTTGTAGTAGCCGTGGAACATGTTGGGGTGACGCACCACGATTTCGCCGACGCCCTGGCTGTCGGGCGCCTCGATGCGGATCTCGATGCTGTCGGCCATCACGACCCCGGTCGTATCTGGATCGACCTGGCCTTCGGGATGCAGCGTGTAGGCGCCGAGCAGTTCGGTCTGGCCGTAGAGCGTGCGCAGCGGCACGCCCATGGCCTGGAAGAACTTGAAGGTGTCGGGCCCGAGCGCCGCGCCGCCGGTCGCAGCCGAGCGCAGCCGGGTGAAGCCGAGCCGGTCCCGGAGCGAGCGGAACAAGACCATGTCGGCGACTGCCGAGCGCTGGCCTTTTTCCAGCGCCGCAAGCCCCGTCGTCATGCCGAGATCGTAGAGCCGCTGCTTCAGTGGAGAAGCGTCCATCACCCGCGCGCGGACATCGGCGGCAATCGCTTCCCAGACCCGCGGCGCAAACAGCACGAAGGTCGGCGCGATCTCGCGGAAATCGCTCATCATGGTATCGGCCTGCTCGACGAAGTTGATCTTCATCCGGCACAGCAGGCCTTTGCCGAGCACATAGACCTGCTCCATGATCCATGGCAGCGGCAGCACCGATACGTATTCGTCGTCCGGCCCCTTCGGATCGAAGGCGAGATAGGTCGCGCAGTGCCGTAGCACGCGGCCCGCGGAGAGCATCGCGAGTTTCGGATTCGACGTGGTGCCCGATGTGGTGCAGAGGATCGCGACGTCTTCGCCCTTGGTCGCATCCGCGAGCCGGTCATAGAGACCGGGCTCGCGCGCCGCGCGCTCGCGCCCCATCGCCGCAAGCTTGTCCGCCTCCATCAGCCGCGGATCGTCATATTTGCGCATGCCGCGCGGATCGGAATAGACGATGTGCTTCAGGTTCGGGACGCGGTCGGCGAGAGTGAGCAGCTTGTCGACCTGCTCCTCGTCCTCGGCAAACACCAGCCGCGCCTCGCCGTAGTTGAGCAGATACGCCGCCTCCTCGTCCAGCACGTCGCGATAGAGGCCAAGACTCAAGGCCCCGATGGCGTGCGTTGCGACTTCGGCCGCGACCCAATCGGGGCGGTTGTCGCCGATGATGCCGATGACATCGTCGCGGCCAAGGCCCAGCTCGACCATGCCCAGCGCGAAGTCGTGCACGCGGCTCTGGTAGTCGTTCCAGGTGAAGGTGCGCCAGAGGCCGAAATCCTTTTCGCGCAGCGCGATCTCGCCGCCGTGCTCTTTGGCATTCAGGCGGAGCATCTTCGGGTACGTATCGGCTTGCGCGACGCGGGCGGCGTAATCCATCATGCCGCGTTCTCCGCGACTTGCACCTTGTCGTCGGGATCGACCAGCACATCGTCCTCTTCGCCGAGATAGGCGCGCTTGACGTGGGGATCGGCGAGCACGGCGGCGGGATCGCCCTCGGCAATCTTGAGGCCGAAGTCGAGCACCAAAACGCGATGGGAGATGTCCATCACCACGCCCATGTCATGCTCGATCATGACCACGGTCATGCCGAACTCCTCGTTGAGGTCGACGATGTAGCGCGCCATGTCCTCCTTCTCTTCGAAGTTCATGCCGGCCATCGGCTCGTCCAGCAGGATCACCTTCGGCTCCAGCGCCATGGCGCGCGCCAATTCGACGCGCTTGCGCAGGCCGTAGGGAAGGGTGCCTGCGGTCGCCTTGCGCACCGCCTGCAGGTCGAGGAAGTCGATGATCTCCTCGACCTTGCGGCGATGTTCCAGCTCCTCGCGCCGCGCGCCGGTCAGCCAGTACAGCGAGCCCGTGATGAAGTTGTTCTTCAGGAGGTGATGCCGCCCGACCATGATGTTGTCGAGCACGCTCATGTGGTGGAACAGCGCCAGATTCTGGAAGGTGCGGCCGATGCCGAGCGAAGCGCGCGCATTGGGATTGAGCGAGGTGATGTCCTTGCCGCGGTAGAACAGCTGGCCTTCCGTCGGGCGGTAACGGCCGGAGATACAATTCACCATCGAGGTCTTGCCGGCGCCATTCGGCCCAATGATGGAGAACAGCTCGCCATCGCGGATGGTGAAACTGACATCGGTGAGCGCGCGCACGCCGCCAAACCGCAACGACACTCCGCGCACGTCCAATGTGGTGTCCACCAAGTCCCTCCCGGAAAAAACGGCGCTTCGTGCGCTCTTTGTCTTATTCGCCCCGATCGCTTTGGCGATCCTAGCCCGGCCATCCTGCCAAGACCATGCGACCATTGATGTTTGCGCCGCTGGCACACGAGATGCCAGGATTCACGCCATGCGCCGAACGTCGTCGTTGGGCGAGCGGCTTCCATAGAGTAAAGCCGTGTCATGAAATGTCTTGCGTCAGACAATTGGCCGGCAATTTTTGAGGCTGGCGGCGAGGGGAGTTGGTTGCCCGCAATCAACGCCATTGCTGCAATGCAATATCCCGGCCGTCGGCTATCGACAGCAGCATGATCGCGCCTGATCATCTCAAGCGCATCGCGATCTGGTCGCGCGACCTCAACGATCGCGAACTGGAGCGGGCACGCGCCGGCATCATCGAGAAATCCTACCGTGCCGACGAGCTGGTGTTTATGCGCGGCGATCAGTTTGACTATTGGTGCGGCGTCGTATCGGGCCTGCTGCGCATGGGAACGGTCTCACGCGGCGGCAAGGCCATGAGCTTTGCCGGGCTCACCGCCGGCGCCTGGTTCGGCGAGGGAACCGTGCTGAAGAGCGAGCCGAGGCGCTATGACATGGTGGCGCTGCGGGACTCCCGGCTGGCGTTGATGGACCGCGCCACCTTCTTCTGGCTCTACGAGAACAGCGTGGCCTTCAACCGTTTCCTGGTCGCGCAGCTCAACGAGCGGCTCGGCCAGTTCATCGGGCTCGTCGAATACGGCCGGACGCTGGATGCGACCGGGCGGCTGGCGCGCTCGATCGCCTCGCTGTTCAACCCGCTGCTCTATCCCGATCCGACGCGTCACCTGGAGATCACGCAGGAGGAAATCGGAGCGCTGTCAGGCATCTCCCGGCAGAACGCCAACCAGTGCCTGAAGCGTTTGGAGAAGGAAGGTCTGCTGAAGCTTGAATATGGCGGCGTCACCATCGTCGACCTCGACCGGCTTCGCAGCTACGGCGAGTAAGGACCGGCCTGCTGTCGCTGTTCGGCCGATATCGACCGTATTGAAAACGGAAGGGATCGGTGGTATTGATACGGTACCGTATCGCGTTTGGTGAAGCCGTGATCCACGAAACCGGGGAGGTTTCCGATGAGCAGGCAGGCACAGCTCCAGATCCTCAAACGGCTGCTGCATTACGTCGACACCAGGACGACGGCCATGGCCGACGCGCCATGGTGCAACGAGGTGTCCGCTTACACCGATCCCGAGCGCTTGGCTAACGAACAGCGTCTGCTGTTCCGTCAGCACCCGATCCTGATGGGCTTCGCGTCGGAGTGGTCCGCGGCCGGCAGTTTCCGGACCGATGACTATGCCGGGGTCCCGATCCTGGTGGTGCGCGGACGCGACGGCAAGCTGCGCGCGTTCCTGAATGTGTGCCGGCACCGCGGCGCCAAGGTGGCCCAGGGCTGCGGCACTGCGCGTCTGTTTTCCTGCCCCTACCACGCCTGGACCTATGATCTGGCAGGCCGGGTCACGGGCATTCCAGACGAGCGAAGCTTTCCGGACGTGCGCCCCGGGCGGTCGTCGCTCACCGAGTTGCCGCTGTGCGAGAAGCACGGCCTCGTCTGGGTGATCCCGACGATCACTGCCGACGGTTCGACCGATTTCGATATCGATCCGTGGCTCGGCGGGCTCGGGCCCGAGCTTGCCTCATACGACCTCGCATCCTGGTCGTTCTACGACCGGCGCGTGATTCCGGAGACCATGAACTGGAAGATCATCGTCGACACCTTCCACGAAAGCTATCACGTCGGCTTCCTGCATCGGGAGACGCTGAGGGAGGTGCTGCACGGCAATGTGTCGGACTTCGAGGCCTTCGGTCCCAACCAGCGCCTGACCTTTCCACGCAGGAAGCTGGAGCGGTTGAAAGCCGAGCCGGAAGACAAGTGGGACCTGATGTGGAATACGACGCTGGTCTATTCGCTGTTCCCCAACACGCTGCTGATCGTTCAAGGCGACCATGTCGAGCTCGCACGGGTGTTTCCGTGCGAGGGCCGGGTGGATCGCGCGGTGATGGAGCTCGGACTTTATATCCCCAAGGCGCCCACGTCGGACGAAGAGCGGACCCATTGGGACAAGAACATGCAGCTGGTGCTCGACGTGGTCACCGGCGAGGATTTTCCGGCCGGCCGCACCATGCAGATCGGATTTACTTCCGGGGCGCAGACGCACGTCGTTTACGGCCGCAACGAGCCCGGGATGACCCACTACCATCAGTCGATGCGGACCGCGCTCGGCCTTGCGCCGCAGGCGGAGACGCGGCAGGCCGCGGAGTAGGTGCGTCCAGGCGCCAGTGAATCGCCACTCAAATCAGGCCTATGGGTCTGATTTCCCACCGCCTTTGCGTTAGACTTGGAAGGGGACGGGTGCTAAGGGCCTCCGGCCTGCAACTGGAGACCCCATGGCGGCTTCCGATACCAAACGGCGCGTTGCGCTGATCACCGGCGTGACCGGGCAGGACGGCGCTTACCTCGCCGAATATCTGCTTGGCCTCGGCTACACCGTGCATGGCATCAAGCGGCGCTCGTCCTCGTTCAACACCGCGCGCGTCGATCACCTCTATGAGGATCCGCATCACGGCAACGTGCCGTTCCTGATGCATTACGGCGACATGACCAACTCGACCAACCTGATCCGGCTGGTGCAGCAGATCAGGCCGACCGAGATCTACAATCTCGCCGCCCAGAGCCACGTCCAGGTCTCGTTCGAGAGCCCGGAATACACCGCCAATGCCGACGCCATCGGCGTGCTGCGGTTGCTGGAAGCGATCCGCATCCTCGGCATGGAAAAGGAGACGCGGTTCTATCAGGCCTCCACCTCGGAGCTGTACGGCCTGGTGCAGGAGGTTCCGCAAAAGGAAACCACCCCGTTCTATCCGCGCTCGCCGTACGGTGTCGCCAAGCTCTACGGCTACTGGATCACGGTGAACTACCGCGAGGCCTACGGCATGTTCGCCAGTAACGGCATCCTGTTCAACCATGAGAGCCCGATCCGAGGCGAAACCTTCGTCACGCGCAAGATCACCCGCAGCGTCGCGCGCATCGAGGTCGGCCTCGAAGAGACCGTCTATCTCGGCAATCTCGAAGCCAAGCGTGACTGGGGTCATGCCAGGGATTATGTCGAGGGCATGCATGCGATCCTGCAGGCGGACGCGCCCGATGATTTCGTGCTGGCGACCGGCGAGACGCGCTCGGTGCGCGAGTTCGTCGAGCTGGCGTTTGCCGAGGTCGGCCGCAAGATCGAGTGGCGCGGCAAGGGCGTCGAGGAAACCGGCGTCGATAAAAACTCCGGCAAGACCGTGGTGCGCATCGATCCCTCCTATTTCCGTCCGACCGAGGTCGATCTGCTGGTGGGCGATGCCAGCAAGGCGCGGCAAAAACTCGGCTGGAAGCCGAAGACGAGCTTTGCGCAGCTCGTAAAGGACATGGTCGCCAGCGATCTCGAAGAGGCCAAGCACGAGGCTGCCAATGGCAAGCGTTCCGTTTGAGCTGAAAGGCAAGACGGTCTTCGTCGCCGGCCATCGCGGCATGGTCGGCAGCGCGCTGGTGCGGCGCCTGGCCGGCGAGAATGTCGAATTGCTCACGGCTGGACGCCGTGAGCTCGACCTTTGCGACCAGGCCGCGGTGTTCGCGTGGTTTGCCAGCAGGAAGCCGCAAGTGGTGTTTCTCGCCGCCGCCAAGGTCGGCGGCATCGTCGCCAACAACACGTTGCGCGCGGAATTCCTCTACGACAATCTTGCGATTGCGGCGAACGTGATCCACGCGGCGCATCTGCACGGCACCGAGAAACTGATGTTCCTCGGCTCGTCCTGTATTTACCCGAAGCTCGCCCCGCAGCCGATGCGCGAGGACGCGATGCTGACCGGCCCGCTGGAGCCGACCAACGAGCCCTATGCGATCGCCAAGATCGCGGGCATCAAGATGGCCGAGGCCTATCGGGCCCAGTATGGCAGCGACTTCATCAGCGTGATGCCGACCAACCTTTACGGACCCGGCGACAATTATCATCCCGAATACAGCCACGTGGTGGCGGCGCTGATCCGCCGCTTCCATGAGGCGAAAGCCGCCGGCATTCCCAACGTCGTGGTCTGGGGCACCGGTAAGCCGCGCCGCGAATTCCTCTATGTCGACGACATGGCGGACGCCTGCGTGCATCTGATGAAGAGCTATTCGGCGAGCGAGATGGTCAACATCGGCACCGGCGAGGACATCGCGATTGCGGATTTCGCGCGCGTGGTGGCAGCGACCGTTGGCTACAAGGGCACGATCAGCTACGACACCTCGCGTCCCGATGGCACGCCGCAGAAGCTGCTCGACGTCGGCCGGCTGGCGAAGCTCGGCTGGCGGGCGCGCACCTCGCTCAAGGACGGCATTCGGCTGGCATATCAGGCGTACCTGCGCGAGCAGCAGCAGGCGGCGGAATAGGCGCTGTCCTCTGCATCGTCATTGCGAGGAGCGAAGCGACGAAGCAATCCATGTCGCCGCAAGCGGATAAGTGGATTGCTTCGCTTCGCTCGCAATGACGAGTGTATCTACTTCGCCACCGCTCGCGGCGTCCTCTTCCCCAACGCCACCGCCATCGCCGAGATCAACGGTTTCATGAAATAGGCGCCTTCTGCGGGCGAAATTCCCGCGCGCAAGCCGTGTGACGCCAACTCGTCCGACACCACAGGCCCAACCGAGGCAATCGGCGTCTTCGCCAGTCCCTCGCGCAGCCGCGCCTCGCAGCCATGCGACTTGGCCACGTCGAACAGCCGGCGCGCCTGGCCGGAACTGGTCAGCGCGATGGCATCGATGCGGCCGCCTGCCATTTCTTCGATCGCGGTAACGATGTTGGTGTCGGCGGCCTTGGCGTCATAGACATAAGGCTGCACGGCATCGACCCCAGCGCCTTGCGCGGCGATGGCGCCGATCAGCGCGCTATGGTCTTTATCGGGATAGAGCTGCAGCCCGAGCCGATGGCCTTTCAAATCGAGGTGCGACAGCATCTCGGCAATACCTTCGGAGGTTGGCTTCTCCGTCGTCTGCTGCGGCTCGAGCCCGATCTCGCGCAGGGCCCGGCCGGGCTTTGGGCCACGCGCGAACTTTCTCATCTTTCCGAGTGCCGCGACGAAATCCTGTTCCACGCCGATCCGCCGCACCACCTTCATCAGCCGGCGCAGGCCTTCGCCGGTCATCAGCACCAGATCGTCGAACGGTTTTTCGATGGCGCGCCCGATCCAGGCCTCGATCGGCGCGGGATCCGGCGCATCCTCGATCGAGAACATCGGGCATTGCAGCACATCGGCGCCCTGCTCGGAGAGCAGGCGGGAAAACTGCGCCTCCTCGCGCGTCTCCAGGATCAGGATGCGGTAGCCGTTGAGCCGGTCAGCCATGATTCACTTTAACGACGGATGATGCCGATTTGTTCATCCTGACTCGCTGTGGGACGTTGGCGCAAGACGAACCCAAGTGATAGAGCAGGGCGCAAAATTCGCGCCTCTTGCCCAAGACTTCATCACCATGCCCGATCATCAATATGTATTGACGCTTTCCTGTCCGGACCGCCCCGGCATCGTCTCGGCGCTCTCGACCTTCCTTGCCCATAACGGCCAGAACATCCTGGACGCGCAGCAATTCAACGACGTCGAGACCAAAAAATTCTTCGCGCGCGTCGTGTTCACCGCCGCCGATCTCGCGGTCGAACTGTCGGCGTTGCAGACCGGCTTTGCCGCCATTGCCGAGCGCTTTCACATGGACTGGCAGATGCGCGACCGCGCCACGCGGAAACGGGTGATGCTGCTGGTGTCGAAATCCGATCACTGCCTGGTCGACATCCTCTATCGCTGGCGCACCGGCGAGCTTGCGATGATCCCGACCGCTGTTGTCTCCAACCATCCGCGCGAGACCTATGCCGGGCTCGACTTCGCGGACATTCCGTTCCATCACCTGCCGGTCACGAAAGAGACGAAGCGCGCGCAGGAAGACAAAATCTGGCAGCTGGTCGGCGAGACCAAAACCGATCTCGTGGTGCTCGCGCGCTACATGCAGATCCTGTCGGACGATTTGTCGGCGAAACTGTCGGGGCGCTGCATCAACATCCACCACTCGTTCCTGCCGGGCTTCAAGGGCGCGCGGCCCTATCACCAGGCGCATGAGCGCGGCGTCAAGCTGATCGGCGCCACCGCGCATTATGTCACCAGCGATCTCGACGAGGGCCCGATCATCGACCAGGACGTCGAGCGCATCAGCCATCGCGACACGCCCGACGACCTCGTGCGCAAGGGCCGCGACATCGAGCGGCGGGTGCTGGCCCGCGCCATCCGCTATCATCTGGAAGATCGCGTGATCCCGAACGGCCGCAAGACCGTGGTGTTCGTGGATTAGCGCAAGACCTAATGCACCGGGTCCAGCCCTGACTGGTCCGGCTGCGTTGGCTTCTGCTCTTTCTCGCGCTCGGCCGCCGGCATCAACCGCTGCCGTTCCCGTTCCGCCATGAACGCATCGTATTTCGCGGTGCCCGGGCGCGGCGGCGCGTCAGCCGGCAGGCCGCCGGCCCATTGCGGGATGTAGTCGCCCATGCCCGCCGACATCTTCTCGTTGATCGTGCCGCAACCGGCCAGGGCGCTGGCGAGCAGCGCCACGGTAAACAGGATCGCAAGCTGGCGAAGGCTGACGGCCATCTGCTGATAGAGTCCCCCAATATGCTCGCACAGGCTGAGCCTGCGCGGATAGGCTAGTCCTAAACGGTAAAATTGACTTATTGCGGCAAAGTAGGGTATCTAAATACCTAATTTGGTTGCCTTCGCAACCTTTACATCAACCCGCCGGCGAATGGGTCGCGCGCCCCGCCTATCGTCGCAATTGACAAGCAGCTGCGAAAAAGACGCCATTCCTGCCCGCTACCCAGTGGAAAAATCTGGGCTATGGTGGGACCAAGGCCGGGGACAACAGCCGGCGAGGGGAGGGAAATGTCGATGTCCAATCGTAGGAAATTACCGTCGCCTGTCGCGCTCGGCCTCGTTGTCGCGGGCGCGCTGACACTCGCGCCTGTGCGCGCGGAAGATGCCGTCAAGATCGGGCTGATCCTGCCGATGACCGGCGGCCAGGCCTCGACCGGCAAACAGATCGACAATGCGATCAAGCTCTACATGAAGCAGCATGGCGACAGCGTCGCCGGCAAGAAGATCGAGATCATCCTGAAGGATGACGGCGCCGTGCCTGACAAGACCAAGACTGCGGCGCAGGAGCTGATCGTCAACGACAAGGTCGCTTTCATCGCGGGCTTCGGCGTCACGCCGGCCGCGCTCGCCGCAGCGCCGCTGGCGACCCAGGCCAAGATCCCGGAAGTGGTGATGGCCGCGGGCACCTCGATCATCACCGAGCGCTCGCCCTATATCGTGCGCACCAGCTTCACGCTCGCGCAGTCCTCCACCATCATCGGCGACTGGGCGGTCAAGAACGGCATCAAGAAGGTTGCGACGCTCACCTCGGATTATGCGCCCGGCAATGACGCGCTGAACTTCTTCAAGCAGCATTTCGTGGCCGGCGGCGGCGAGATCGTGGAGGAGGTCAAGGTGCCCCTGGCCAATCCCGACTTCGCGCCGTTCCTGCAGCGCGTGAAGGACGCCAAGCCCGACGCCATGTTCGTGTTCGTGCCGGCGGGCCAGGGCGGCAACTTCATGAAGCAATATGCCGAGCGCGGGCTCGACAAGGCCGGCATCAAGGTGATCGGCCCCGGCGACGTCATGGATGACGACGTCCTCAACGGCATGGGCGATGCCGCGCTCGGCACCGTGACCGCGCATCTTTATTCGGCCGCGCACCCCTCGCAGATGAACAAGGATTTCGTCGCCGCCTACAGGAAGGATTTCGGCAACCGGCCCGGCTTCATGGCGGTGAGCGGCTATGACGGCATCCACCTGATCTACGAGGCGTTGAAGAAGACCAACGGCAACACCGACGGCGACAAGCTGATCGAGGCCATGAAGGGGATGAAATGGGAGAGCCCGCGCGGTCCGATCTCGATCGATCCGGAGACGCGCGACATCGTGCAGAACATCTACATCCGCAAAGTCGAGAAGGTCGACGGCGAGCTCTACAATGTCGAGTTCCAGACCTTCGAGGCCGTGAAGGATGCCGGGAAGACCTTCCAGACGCCGGCTTGCTGTGCAGCCGGTACGTGCACAGACAAGAACGTCTGCAACAGCAGTAAATGAGCAGACTTTCGCGAAGTCTGTGTTCAATTTGCGCAGGCGCCAAGAGCCGTTTGTCAACTCTTGGCGCCAGCTTGGAAACGCACATTGAACTGGTCAAGCTGGTCTTCGCCGTCATCGCAGCGCTATGGGTGCTATTTGAATATAGAGCAAAGCAGGAAGAGGGCCGCGTTGCCCAAACCCTGGAGCACGTCAAACGTTGGAATACTGAGGAAATCGCCCAAGCGGATAGAAAGATCAACGATTTTATCATCGACCCCGTCAACAAACCGAAACTCGATGCTGCAAAAGGCAACAAACAAGCCCTAGACGATTTCATGACCGATGCAGCAAAGGCGAAACTGTCGACCGAGGTCTGGAAAATATACAATTTCTATAACAATGTTGCTGTGTGCGTTGATGCCGAGTTGTGTGAAGCAGTTTCCGCGTGTCGTTATTTTGGTAGTCAAATGAAGATCTTCCTCGAGAACTTCGGCGCGTACTTTGAGGAATTTCGTAAGAGCTACAAATACGATGCGCTTACGCAGATACACGCGATGCTTGCCATTAAGGCTTGTAAGTTCCCCAAATCGTCAGACTGGTCAGGTTGGCTTCGCGGGCTTGTCATGTAGCAATAAGAAAACTTCCGTTGTGCCATAATTTGAGCTGCAGTCGTGCTCGCCGATTTCTCCCGAGCGTTACAAAGATCAGGGAAGTTCCAGACAGGCATGACCGCAGTCCTCACCAACCTGTTCGACGGCGTCGCCTACGGCATGCTGCTGTTCGTGCTCGCTTGCGGGCTTGCGGTGACGCTCGGGCTGATGAACTTCGTCAACCTCGCCCATGGCGCGTTCGCGATGGCGGGCGGCTATGTCTGCGCGGTGCTGGTCAACCGCTTCGGCTGGCCGTTCTTCGCCGGCCTGCCGCTCGCCTTCATCAGCGCGGCCGTGATCGGCGCGGCTCTCGAGCGGCTGCTCTACCGCCACCTCTACAACCGCAGCCATCTCGACCAGGTGCTGTTCTCGATCGGCCTGACCTTCATGTCGGTCGCCGCCGTCGACTACATCATGGGCTCGCAGCGCATCTTCATCAATCTGCCCTCCGTGCTGGAAGGTCAGTTCGATGTGTTCGGCGTGGGAGTTGGCCGCTACCGACTGATGATCATCGTGATCTGCGGGCTGCTCACCGCGGCTCTCCAACTGATCCTCGCGCGCACCCGCTTCGGCAGCCGCTTGCGCGCCGCCGTCGACGATCCCCGCGCGGCAAGCGGGCTCGGCATCAACGTGCCGCAGGTGTTCGCCTTCACCTTCGCGTTCGGCTGCGGCCTTGCCGGCCTCGGCGGCGCGCTGAGCGCGGAAGTGCTCGGGCTCGATCCGTACTTCCCGCTGAAATTCATGATCTACTTTCTGATCGTCGTCACCGTCGGCGGCTCGTCCTCGATCACAGGTCCGTTCCTGGCTTCGCTGCTGCTCGGCATCGCCGACGTCGCCGGCAAATATTACGTGCCGAAGATGGGCCCGTTCGTGATTTACACCGTGATGATCGTGATTCTGATCTGGCGCCCGAACGGCCTGTTCGGCCGCCCGGCGGCACGCTGATGAGCGCGCAGGCCGACGTCGGACGCAGCGCCATCGCCCACGCGCGCTGGCATTGGGGCGAGATCGCGTTCTGGATCGCGGTCGTCGCTTGCGCCTACATCTTTCCGTCGCGCTATCTGATCATGACCGACATCGTGCGGCTGGCGCTGTTCGCACTCTCGCTCGACCTGATCCTCGGCTATGCCGGCATCGTCTCGCTCGGGCACGCCGCCTTCTTCGGTGTCGGCGGCTATTGCGCCGGGCTTCTCGCCTTGCACGGCATGATTGCCGAGCCCGTGCTGGCGCTGGTCGCGGCCGGGCTTGTTGCGATGGTGCTCGGTTTTCTCACCAGCTTCCTCGTCATCCGTGGCGCCGACCTGACGCGCCTGATGGTGACGCTCGGCATCGCGCTCTTGCTGGAAGCGCTTGCCGAACGCTTCTCCAACATCACCGGCGGCACCGACGGCCTGCAGGGCATCGAGATGCAGCCGATCCTGGGGCACTTCGCCTTCGACATGTTCGGCAAGACCGGCTTCTTCTATTCGCTCGCGGTGACGTTTCTGCTGTTTCTGCTGGCGCGCCGCATCGTGCATTCGCCGTTCGGCCTGTCGCTGCGCGCGATCCGCAACAACCCGCTGCGCGCAGCCGCGATCGGCATCCCCGTCAACCGGCGGCTGATTGCGATCTACACGGTCGCGGCGTTCTATGCCGGCGTTGCCGGCGCGCTGTTCACGCAGACCACGGCGCTGGCCTCGCTCGACGTGTTCTCGTTCGAGCGCTCCGCCGATTTGATGCTGGTGCTCGTGATCGGCGGCACCGGCTATCTCTATGGCGGGCTGATCGGCGCGGTCGTGTTCCGCATGTTGCAGGAGGTGTTCTCGACCATCACCCCGCAATACTGGCAGTTCTGGATCGGCTTGGTACTGGTCGTGATCGTGCTGGTCGGCCGCGCGCGGCTGCATCGCTGGGTGCTGTTTCTGCCCAATCTCGTCATCGCGCAGATCAGCGGCCGCAAGGACGCCGTCGCCGTGCCCGAAGGGGACGCGCCATGACGGTTGCGGTGGAGACCAAAGGCCTGGAAAAATCTTTCGGCGGGCTTCGCGTGACCCGCGACCTCTCGCTGCAAGTGCAGCAGGGCGCGCGCCATGCCCTGATCGGCCCGAACGGCGCCGGCAAGACCACGGTCATCAATTTGCTCACCGGCGTGCTCAAGCCCAATGGCGGCCGCATCCTGCTCGAAGGCCAGGACATCACCGATCTTGCCGTGCATACCCGCGTGCTGCGTGGGCTGTCGCGGACTTTCCAGATCAACCAGCTCTATGCCGACCTGACGCCGCTTGAGACCATCGGCCTTGCGGTCTCCGAGCGCATGGGCCGCGGCGGCGACTGGTGGCGGCGCATGGGCACGCGCGACGACGTCAATGCCGAGATCGCCGAGACTCTCGCGCGCTTCCGTCTGCTCGACGTCATGAACGAACTGACGGCAACCTTGCCTTACGGCAAGCAGCGCCTGCTCGAGATTGCGGTCGCAATCGCCGCCAAGCCGCGGGTGCTGCTGCTGGACGAGCCGGCCGCCGGCGTGCCCGAAAGCGAACGCCACGATATCCTGGCCGCGGTGGCGGCGTTGCCGCGCGACGTCACCGTGCTCTTGATCGAGCACGACATGGATCTGGTATTCTCCTTCGCCGACCGCATCTCGGTGCTGGTCAATGGCGCGCTGCTGGTCGAAGGCCCGCCCGAGGATGTGGCGCGCGACCCGCAGGTGAAGGCCGTCTATCTCGGCGAGGCCGTCCATGGCTGACCTGCTCCGCATCGATGGCTTGCGCGCCGGCTATGGCGAAGCCGTGGTGTTGCCTCAGATGTCGCTGGCGTTGCCGGAGGGGCAGGTGCTGGCGCTGCTCGGGCGCAACGGCACCGGCAAGACCACCTTGATCAACTCCATCGTCGGCATCGTCAGACGCTTCGGCGGCACGCTGGCGCTTGGCGGCGCCGACATCACCGCGCTGCGGCCGGACCAGCGGGCGCGGGCCGGGATCGGCTGGGTCCCGCAGGAGCGCAACATCTTCCGCTCGCTCACCGTGGAAGAGAACATGACCGCGGTGGCGCAGCCCGGGCCGTGGACGGTGGAGCGGGTCTACCAGATGTTTCCGCGGCTCAAGGAACGGCGCGGCAATTTCGGCAACCAGCTCTCGGGCGGCGAGCAGCAGATGCTGGCGATCGGCCGGGCGCTGACGCTGAACCCGAAGGTCCTGCTGCTGGACGAGCCCACCGAAGGGCTGGCGCCCATCATTGTCGAGGAATTGCTCAAGGCGTTGGGCACGATTACACGTTCGGGCGGCATCTGCTCGGTCATCGTCGAGCAGAACGCGCAAAAGATTCTGGGGTTGGCCGACCGCGTTGTGATATTGGAGCGCGGAACGATCGCGCATGATGCCGATAGCGCCGCGCTGAAAGCCGATCCCGCCGTGCTCGAACGCTATCTCGGTGTTGCGGGCGCGGCGAAGCACTGAGTGTTGGAGACTGACGGTGGGTGTCCGATTAAGCTGTGTGGTCTTGATCGCGATTGTGGGCGTTGGCGTTGGAAGCGCCGCCGCCCAAGGGCCGTCTTCGAACATCTCTTCCGAGATCAACGTCACCAGCGATTCGGCACCGGGTTGGCTCCCGTCCGAAGGGCAGCGGCGGGCCGTGATCAAATCAGCCGGTGAGTATTTTTCCTGGCTCGACGAAGGCCGGTACGACAACGCTTACGCCATGATGGCGGAGGTCAACAAGCACGTCGTGCCGTTCGAGCAGTTCGTTCGACAGAGCCAGACATTCCACGCACGATCAGGTGCGTTGAGGCAGCGCAACCTCCTGAAGGTCACATGGACCAAGGACCCCGCGGCTGCGCCGCTGCCGGGTATCTATGCCGCGATCGACGTCGCGAGCCGATATGAGAGCGTCGACCGGCATTGCGGTTATATCGTACTTTACCAAAAGAACGAAGGTGACAACTTCCAGGTCATGCGCCAGGAGGCGAACTTTATCGACAACGCAATGGCGCTGAAGATCGAGCAAGAGAAATCGCGCGCGGAGCTTGACAAATTGTGGGCGAAGCTCGCCGCAAACTGTCCAAACTACGACGCAGGATCAGCGAAACCGCAATAAGCAACAACTGAAGTTTTCTGGAGCAAGACGCCATGCAAAGAACCAAACCGCCGTTCCGCGCCGACGAGGTCGGCAGCCTGTTGCGGCCACAGCGCATCAAGGAGGCGCGGGCGAAGCTGGAGAAGGGCGAGATCGGCGCCGAGGACCTGCGCAAGATCGAGGACAGCGAGATCGAGAAGGTCGTGCACAAGCAGGCCTCGCTCGGGCTGAAGCTCGCAACCGACGGCGAATTCCGCCGCTCCTGGTGGCATTTCGACTTCCTCGCCAAACTCACCGGCTGCGAGCTGTTCCACCCCGACACCGGCATCCAGTTCGCGGGCGTGCAGACCCGTCACGATGCGGTGCGCGTGATCGGCAAGATCGACTTTCCCGACAATCATCCGATGCTGGATCACTTCCGTTTCCTGAAGAAATATGCCGACCAGGCCCATGTCACCGCGAAGATGACAATCCCGTCGCCGGCCGTGCTGCACTTCCGCGGCGGCCGCAAAGCGATCTCCAAGCAGGTCTATCCCGACCTCGATGCCTTTTATGAGGATCTCGGCAAGACCTACCGCAAGGCGGTGAAAGCCTTCTACGACGCCGGCTGCCGCTACCTGCAATTCGACGATACGGTGTGGGCCTATCTCTGCTCGCAGGAGGAGTTGCAGAAGTCGCGCGAGCGCGGCGACAATCCCGACGGCCTGCAGGAGATCTACGCGCGCATCATCAACTACGCGATCGCCGAGAAGCCGGCCGACATGATGATCACCACCCACGTCTGCCGCGGCAATTTCCGTTCGACCTGGATTTCCTCAGGGGGATACGAGCCGGTCGCGGAGACCATGCTCGCCGGCACCAATTATGACGGCTATTTCCTGGAATATGATTCCGATCGCGCCGGCGGCTTCGAGCCGCTGCGTTTCCTGCCCAAGGGCAACAAGGTGGTGGTGGTCGGCGTCATCACCTCCAAGTTCGGCGAGCTCGAGAAAAAGGACGACATCAAGCGCCGACTCGATGAAGCATCGAAGTTCGCAGCCCTGGAGCAGCTTGCGCTGTCGCCGCAATGCGGCTTCGCCTCGACGGAGGAAGGCAACATCCTCTCCGAAGAAGAGCAGTGGGCGAAGCTGAAGCTCGCGGTCGATATCGCGAACGAGGTGTGGGGGAAGTGACGCGCGGCGGCGCATGACAGCCAATTCCGACGCCATCGTCATCGGCGCAGGGCCTGCGGGTCTTTCCTGCGCCGTGACCCTGCGAGCGGCCGGCCTTGATGTCACGGTGCTGGAGAAGGCGGACTCGGTCGGTGCCGTCTGGCGCCGCCATTACGACCGGCTCCATCTCCACACCGACCGCAATCATTCCGGCCTGCCGCGCCTGCCGATGCCGCGCGACTATCCCCTCTATCCCTCGCGCGCGCAGGTCGTCGACTATCTCGAACGCTATGCAACGACATTCGGCATCGATCCCGTCTTCAACGTCGAGGTGACGAGCATCCGCCGTGACGGCGCGCTTTGGCTCGCCGAAACCAGCCGCGGCGCCTTTTCGGCGCCGGTCGTGGTCGTCGCAACCGGAATCGCTGACGCGCCATACCGGCCGTCCTGGCCGGGCATTGAGACCTTCCGCGGGCCGATCGTTCACAGCAGCTGTTATCGCAATCCAGGTGCATTCAGAGGCAAGCGCGTGTTGGTGGTCGGCTTCGGTAATTCCGGCGGCGAGATCGCGCTCGATCTGGCCGAAGCAAAGATCGATGCCGCGATCGCCGTGCGCAGCCCGGTGCAGATCATTCCCCGTGATCTCCTGGGCTTGCCGATCCTGACCTGGGTGATCCTCTATCGGCATTTGCCCGCGCGGCTGGTCGATATCATCAATGCGCCGATCCTGCGCCTTGTGCTGGGCAATTTCGAGAAGCTCGGCCTGCGCCGCGCCGCCAAGGGACCGCGGCAGATGGTCGAAGAGGACGGGCATGTTCCGCTGATCGATATCGGCACGCTGGCGAAGATCAGGGATGGCGGCATCAAGGTGCGCGGCGGCATAGACCGGCTGACCGCCGAGGGCGTTGTATTCGCCGACGGCACGCAGGACGCCTTCGATGCCATCATTCTCGCGACCGGTTTCCGGCCCGACCTGCGGCGATTGCTGCCCGGCGTCGATGTGTTCGACGCGCAGGGAATGCCGCGCGTCACGGGCAAGCCGAGTGCGCCCGGCCTCTATTTCTGCGGCCAGATCACGGTGCCGACCGGGCAGTTGCGCGAGATCGCCATCGAGGCGGAGCGCATCGCAGATCACGCGAAGTCCAGCGTCCGGACAACTTTTCGCTGAAAATGGCGTCTCAATGGTTGCTTGTCGGGCTGTCACGAAGCCGTTAAATAATGGGTCGAACTGGATTGTCGGGCTGGAGACTGGTGATGAATCGTTCGTTTGCTGCGGGCTTGCTCGGTTTTGCGGCTCTTCTGGCCGGCGCACCGTCGGCAATGGCGGGGATGCCTGTGCCAGCACCATTGGTTGGCGTCACCGGTCCGTTCGGTCTGCTGGCGATCGGCGCCGCCTATGGTGGCTATCTGGTCTACCGGCGGTTTCGACCCTGAGCAGGGAACACAGCAATTCGGGACCTGAGGTGTCGTGAGCACCTTCATTCGGGACTATGGCTGGTTTCTCATCTTCTGGGGCACGCTGATCCTGCTTGGCGCGGTGGAGCACCTTGCGCCTGAAATGCCTGGCGATCCCAGCCGCCGCCGCCGCTGGTTCGTCAATGTCGGCCTTGGCATCATCAACGGCCTGATCGCCTCATCCCTGCCGGTCCTGACCATCGCGTCGGCGCAGTGGGCCGCCACGCACCAATTCGGATTGCTGAACTGGCTCGCGGCACCCTTTTTGGTCGCGCTGCCCATCACGATCCTCGGGCGCACCTTCGCGCAATATGCCTTTCACCTGCTGTCCCACAAAATTCCGCTGCTGTGGCGGCTGCATCGCGTGCACCATTGCGACGAGCATCTGGACGCCACCTCGACGTTGCGCAACCATCCGCTGGACCTGATCGCCAGCGCCGTCTTCGTCAGTGCGGTGGTCGCGATATCGGGGCTCTCGCCCGCGGTGCTGATCGCCTATGAGAGCATCGAGGCGCTCCTCAATCTGCTCGCGCATGCCAATATCAGGCTCACCCCGGCGATCGAGCGCGTGGCCCGCGCGCTGTTCTTCATCACCCCGGCCGTGCATCGCATCCATCATTCGGCACGGCAGGAAGAAACCGACAGCAACTACGGCGCGGTGTTCTCGTTCTGGGATCAGCTGTTCGGCACCTATCGGGACAAGGCCGCCGAACGCGAAGCCTTTCGATTCGGGCTGGACGAGATTGGTCGCGACCGCGCGCAGAGCCTTGAGGCGCAATTGGCGCTGCCCTGGCGGCCCTAGCGCATGATCCGGAAAAGTGTGCAGCGGTTTTCCGAAAAGACCATGCGCAAGAATAAGGAGCTTCACCGGTCCGCCAGATAGACCTCGCCGAGCAGCGACGAGTTCGACCACGGCACCTGCATGTTCTTCGTTGACGACACGACCTCGGCGCGAACACGGGTCAGCATCTGCTGCGCTTCGAGCCCGGGCGTGCCGATATGGCGCGACAGCGCCGCCGAGAACGGGCTGTTGGCGCCTTCGCCGTCGAGCGCGACCTTGCCGGGCGCGGTCGCAAACGCGATCAGCGTCCCGGCGCCGAGCGTCTGGCCCGCGCCGAGCGTGGTGGGCGCCGCGAGTCCGGCGCCTGCGGAAAGCCCGCGGCCGGGTTCGTTCGATGCCGTCTGTTGCTCCAGCGGGTTGTTGCGGCAGGCGTCGAAGATCAGGATGTTGGTGCGGACCTGGTCGTCGAGGCCGGCAAGGATCGTGTCCATGTCGACCATGCCTTCGGTGAGGCTGTGGCCCGCCTGCATGCGCACGTCGACCGGAATGAGATAGTTGCGGCCGCCGATCTGCACGCCATGGCCGGCATAATAGACCAGCGCGATCTGGGCGCGCGCGGCCTCGCGCAGGAAGTTGCGGGTCATCGTCTGCATCGCCGCGCGATCGAGATCGATGCCCTCGGACACGGTGAAGCCGATGTCGCGCAGGCTCTTTGCAACCGCGCGGGCGTCGTTCGGCGGGTTGGGCAGCGCCTTCACGCCCGTGTAGGCGCCATTGCCGATCACCAGCGCCATGCGCCGGCCTTGCATGGCTGGTTGTGCCTGCTGCGATGACGGCGCGGCGGCCGGTTGTCCCGCCGATGACGCGGTATCGCGCGGCGCGACTCCGGGGTCCGACAGCAGCGACAGGCGCACGCGCGCGGTCGCCTGGTTGGCCTTGCTGGCCGCGTCCGACGCCGTGCCCTGCAGCGTCGCGGAGAAATCCGCGCGCGCGTGCTCGTAGTCGCCCTTGGCCTCATATGACAGTGCGCGATTGATATACGCCGAGATCGTCACGCTGCCCGGCGGCGTCATGATATTGGGCGGCGGGTTCTTCGCCAGCCTGATCGCCTCGGTGCCGTCGGCAATGGCGCGGTCGTAATCGCCCTTGGCGCGCCAGATCACCGCACGGTTGGTCAATGGCTGCGGCAATGCCGGTTCGAGCCGGATCGCCTCATTGATGTCGGAGAGCGCGCCGTCGAGATCGCCCAGCGCCTGCCTGGAGATGCCGCGGTTCTGCCAGGAGAACGGCGATTTCGGATCGGATTTGATCGAAGCGTCGTAGTCGGCGATCGCCTTGGCATATTCGCCCTTGCCGCGCCAGGCGTTGCCGCGGTTGTGAAACACGATGCCGTTCGGCGGACCCATGCGCAGCGCATCGTTGAAGTCTGATATCGCGATGTCGTATTCGCCCTTGTCGTAATAGGCGGAGCCGCGCAGGTTGAAGGAGGGCTGGTTGGGCGCCAGGCGGATCGCCTCGGTGGTATCCGCGATCACCTGCGCATAGTTGCCCTTCTTGTTCCAGCCGACCGCGCGCCAGAAATGGATGGTGGCGAGCTGCTGGCCGGCAAACACTTTCAGCGCGATGATCTTGTTGCAGGCGTCGATCTGCGCCTCCGCCGGCGTGGTGTCGGTGGTGCAGAGCGGCCCGAGCTGGCTGCGTGACTGGGCGAGTGAAGGCTCCGACCAGAGCGCGGCAAGCGCCAGCGTCATCATCACGATCAAGCGGAGCATCGAACTGGCCTCGGCAGGATTGATCGGTCCCGTCAGGCTTTGTCGCCAGCATTTGGTTAACGGTTCAAGCCGGTCTAGGGACTTGCGAAGTTGCACTATGAAGCCCCCGCCAAAGCGGGCTAAAAGCGCGGATTGGCGGGACACAGCAGGCAAGGTTGACGGTGCGCTTTTCGACGGGCTCCTTCGCGGAACGGTTGCGGAATCTGCCCAATCGCGACGTGAGCATCGCGGTCGCACTGCTGCTCGCGCTGATCTTCACCACTAACGTCTTCCATTTCTCCCAATACCGCATCAACAAGGTCTTCGATCAGACGTCGGAAGGCCTGGTGGTCGGCAGGATGGCGCGATCCGCCTCCGACGGGGTCTTTTCCGAACGCGCCGAACTCGGTACCAACTATCGCGAAAAAGACCCGGTCGAGCTTCGCGGCAGCTATTCCGACCAGATCAAATATTTTGAGCAACCCGAACTGATTAGGGCCGATGGTGCCCAATGGGCGGTCTATCCCAGCCAGTTCGGCTTGCAGGGCATCTTCTACGCGTTGATCGACAGCATCGACCCGCTGCCGCGGCGCACTCGCATCGGCCTCTACCACTTTCTGTCGGCATTGATCTGCGCGGCCGCGTTCATGTGGGTCGCCTTCAAGATCAGGGAGAGGTTTGGTTTCGCGGCTGCCACGGGCTTTGTCGTGTCGGTCGCGTTCGAACCGATGTTCACGGCGCTCGCGCCCAATCTCTATTGGGCGGTCGGGCTGTGGTTCGTGCCGATGGCGATCGCGATGGACATCGCCGGGGCCGAAACCGTCAAGCGGAAATGGTGGCTGATCGCCGCCACGGGTGCCGCCGTCTTCGCCAAATCGCTGTGCGGCTACGAGTTCATCACCACGGTCGTCGTTGCCGCGATGATCGGCTGCCTGCTGAACATGCGCGATGACAAGGGCTATCCGTTCCAGAACATCGTCGACATGGTCTGGGTCGCGGCATCGGGCGTCATCGGTTTCGCGCTGGCCATTCTCGTCCACGGCGCCAAGCTCGGCTTTGCCGTGATCCTGGATCGCGCCATCGACCGCACCTCCGGCGGCGGCTCGGCGGTGGATCAGGGCCTCAATATCGGCCAGTTCGCCTCGGTGTCGTCGGTGATCCGCACCTATCTCGGTGCCAACGACTTCACCCAGATCAGGAATTTCGGCCTCTTGCTCGGTGTGCTCGGCGTTGTCGCAGGGATTGCCTTTCTCGACAGGGAGTACGGCTGGTTTCTCCGGTGGGACCGCAGGAAGCTTCGGACTCTGGCCTTTGCCTATCTGGCGTCGCTCGCCGCTCCGCTGTCCTGGTTCATTCTCGCCAAGGCGCACGCCTTCGCGCATCAGCCGATCGATTTCATTCTGTGGTTCGTCCCGACCTTGCCGGTCGGCGGCGCAATGACCATGGTTGCGCTGGGCCAGGCCTTTGCCGCGCGCGCCGAATGGTCGGCTTCGTTCAAACGATCTTTCCTGACCCTGGCGATTCCCACGATCGTTTTGCTGACGGTCGCCTTCGTTGCGCTCGCCGATCGGCGGATCGAGAAAGCCGGAAGCTGGGTGCTGGCGGCGCATGCGCGCGGCACGCCCATCTTTGCCGACAAGGATATCGGCGTGGATTTTCGCATCAGCGATCAATGGTTCACGCTCGAATATGCCTGCGATCGGGCGTCGCCGACCGATGTCTTCTTCATTCGTGCGGCCAATGGCGAGGCGGATCGGACTTACGAGTTTCATCTCTGGGAGCGCGCCGTCTCCGTGCCCGGCGACCGCAACTGCTACTACGCGCAACCGAGGGAAGGCGGCGCGGTCTCGCGGCTTGAATTCGGCCTTCGCAGGGATCGCCAGATCGTCTGGCAACGCGAAGCAACAGTAGCGGCGGCGCGATGACCGCCGCCGACGCCATCGTGATCGGAGGCGGCTTTTACGGCTGCGAGACCGCGCTGGAATTGAAGCGTCTCGGCTTCTCGCGGGTTATCGTCGCCGAACGCGAGAACGACATCCTGCGGCGCGCGTCCTTCGTCAATCAGGCGCGCGTCCACAACGGCTACCACTATCCCCGCGCGCGCGCGACCGCATTGCGGTCTCGCCGAAACTTCGACCGCTTCATCACCGATTACGCCGATGAGGTGATGCACGGCATGGAGAAATACTACGCCATCGCCCGCGGATCGCGCGTCAGTGCCGATCAGTTCGCTTCGTTCTGCGAGAGCATCGGCGCGGCCGGCCAGCCGGCATCACACGAGATCGAGCGGCTGTTCGCGCCCGGGACGATCGAGCGGGTGTTTGCGGTGCGTGAGCTGGTCTTCGACGCGGAGAAGCTGGCGCGCCGGCTGCGCGAGCAACTGAGCGATCTGCAAATCGAGCTGAGGCTCGCCAGCGCCGCGCGCGTCACGTCGTTCGATGGCGAGGGCGTTGACGTCGATGTCGCCGGGCAGGGCGAGCGCGCCCGTTTCGTGTTCAACTGCACTTATTCGGAGCTGCCGTTCGTCGGCGTTGCCGTCAACACGGCGATCAAGCGTGAATTGACCGAGATGGTGCTGATCGCGCCGCCGTCGCAATTGCGCGGCCGCGGTTTCACCATCATGGACGGGCCGTTCTTCTCGGTGATGCCGTTCCCGGCCGCGGGCCTGCATGCGCTGTCCCATGTTCGCTATACGCCGCACGAGGCGACTTTCGACGACGCGCCGCTGCGCCCGGTCAAGAGTAATGGTACCGCCATGATCCGCGACGCCAGCCGTTACATGCCTTGCCTGGCGGAAGCCAAAATCCAGCGCTCTCTGTTCGAGATCAAGGCGGTGCTGGCGCGCGCCGAGGACAGCGATGCGCGGCCGATCCTGGTCGAGCGCAACGCGGAAGAGGGCAGGATATTCTCGATCCTCGGCGCAAAGATCGATAACATCTATGAGCTCCGCGACGTCCTGCGCGGTCAGGTCTGGAACTGATGCCCAAGCTCGAATCCGTCACGGTTGTCGTCATCGTGCGCCACGCGCTGTTCGAGCGCGCGCTGTTCGACCGCCTGCTCGTGACCCTGCATGAGCAATTCGTCGACGTCGAGACTGTCATCGTCGCGAACGGGATTTCGCCTGACCTGTCGATCGAGCTGAAGACAACGGCCGAGTCGATTCCGGACTGCACCGTGCTGTTCCTGAACGACGAGGTGCATGACGACGTGGCGCGTCTGCTTGGGATTGATCACGCCATCGCCGACTACGTGCTGTTCGCAACGCCGCTTCCGGCCCAGGTCGAGGCATTGCCCGGCATGGTCGAGGCGTTGCGCCGCGGCAATGACGTCGTGATCGGCGAGAGCGAGGGCGGCGTGGTCACCGATCGCGGCGGCTTTGCGGAAGCGCTGTTCGATCTGTTTCGCGCCGCGCACCGTCTGCTCACGGGCGTGCCCTATGAGGCGCAGTCGCCGACGTTCCGCATCTTTTCCCGCGCCGCAGCGCTCTACATCGCCACCCGGCGCGACGGCGAGGTGCTGGTGCGCGCGCGTTTCCTCGGGCAGGGGTTCCCGGCCGCCGCGATTGCGGTCGCTGATACCACGCGCATCACGGTGCCGAGCATGCCGCTGCGGATCGCGGTCGCAAAGGCGCTGCGCCTGATCCTGACCGGCAGCGCTACGCCGCTGCGGCTCACCTCCTATCTCGGCTTCGGCGGCGGCATCGTCGCCGTGCTGTACGGCGTCTATGCGATCCTGATCTATTTGCTCAAGACCGACGTGGCGCCGGGCTGGACCACGCTGTCGCTGCTGCTCGCCCTAATGCTGTTCGTGTTCAGCGCGCAATTCCTGTTCCTGTCGGAATATCTGGTGCAGATTCTCTCGACCGTGCCGTCGTCGAGCCGCCGCCAGCTCGTCGCGCGCGAGTACAGGAGCTCGCTGACCGGCCGTGGCGGCAGGTTGAACGTGATCGACGGCGAGGGTGAGTTTCACCTGGGCGCGCCTGACGCCACCGATTGGGCGGAGCGCCGGGAATGAGCCGCTCGGCGCTGGTCGGCTATACCGGCTTTGTCGGGGGCACGTTGCATCGCGCGCGAGCTTTCGATGCCTTGATCAATTCGAAAAATGCCGATGATCTGCGCGGCGGCAAGTTCGACCTGGTGATCCATGCCGGCGTTCCCGCGGTCAAATGGACCGCCAACAAGGAGCCTGCCGCCGATCGCGCCGCGATCTCGTCGATCCGCGCCGTGCTGGCGGCGATGAAGATCGCCGAGTTGATCCTGATCTCGACCATCGATGTCTATCCCGATCCGTCCGCGCCGCTCGACGAGAGCGCGGACATCGATCCCGCGCGCAATCACGCCTATGGCCGCCATCGCTTCGAGCTCGAGCAATGGGTGAGGGAGCATTTTGACAATGTGCGGATCGTCCGGCTGCCGGCGCTGTTCGGCGAAGGGCTGAAGAAGAACGTTGTGTTCGATCTCCTGCACGACAATCAGGTCGGCAACATCAATCCGGCCAGCCGCTTTCAATGGTATCCGCTGGCGCGATTGAACGCAGACATCGAAAAAATTCGCGCCCACGACATTCGCCTGATCAACCTGTTTCCGGAGCCGATCCGCACCTCCGAGATCGTTGACCGTTTCTTTCCGGGTGCGCCGACCGCGCCGGAGTCCGAGCCCGCACCGGCCTATGGGTTGCGCACCGAATATTCGGACATGTTCGGCGGCCCGCCCGGCTATAGGCTCGACCGCGCCACCGTGCTGGACGAACTCGCCGCTTTCATCGCGCGCGAAAGGGCCGGTCATGCCCGCCGCGCCTGAGCTGTCGGTCTCGAACATCGCCTTTCCAGGCCCTGAGCTTGGCGCCGCCATCGTGCTGCTGCGGCGGCTGAACATCTCCGCCATCGAGGTCGCGCCGTACAATGTGTTCGGACGCTGGGACATTTCAGCCGCCGATCTCCAGACACTCCGCAAGACGCTTGCCGATGCCGGGCTGCGCTGTCCGGCCATGCAGGGCATCATCTACAACGCGGGTGGCGCGCATCTGTTTGCCTCCGACGAGGCGCGCGAGGCGCTTTACCGCCATCTCGTGATGATCGCGAAGATGGCGGGCACGCTCGGCGCGAAGGCTTGCGTGTTCGGTGCGCCGAAGCTGCGCGACCCCGGCGATCTGCCGGCGCAGGCGGCGAGGGCGATTGCGGTGGATTTCTTCCGCCGGATCGGACCGGCCTTTGCCGCTGAAGGGGCGACGCTGACCTTTGAGCCCAACGCCAGACAGTATGGCTGCCGCTTCATCACCACCACGGCGGAAGCGATCGATCTCGTCGAGGAGATCGATAGCGAAGGCATCGGGCTGCAGATCGACACCGGCACGCTGTTTCTCGAGCATGAGGATCCGCAAGTCCTCATCCGCGCCGCGCGCCATGCCGCCCATGCCCATGTCAGCGAGCCCGATCTCGCCCCGCTCGGCACCAGCGGGACAGATCATCGGCCCGTGGCGGCGGCGCTGCGCGCCAGCGGTTATCGCGGTTCGCTGTCGATCGAGATGCGCGCCGTTGCCGGCTGGCAGGCGGCGATCGGGCAGGCGGTGGCGCTGGTGCGCGAGACTTATCTGACATGACCGCGCGCGAAGTCCCTGCAAGCGAAGCGACGGTGTTGCGCGAAAAGCGCCACGACTATGCGCTGGTCATTCCCGTCATCAATGAGGGCGAGCGGATCAGGCGGCAGCTTGCGCGGATCGCCGCAATCAATCCCGCCGCCGACGTCGTGATCGCCGATGGCGGATCGACCGACGGCTCGCTGGCACTGGACGTGTTGCGCGCGAGCGGCTGCCGCGCGCTGCTGGTCAAGACCGGGTCGGGACGGCTCAGCGCGCAGCTTCGCATGGCCTACGCCTGGGCGCTGGATCAGGGTTACGCGGGCATCATCACCGTCGACGGCAACGGCAAGGACGGCGTGGAGGCGATCGACGCCTTCGTGGCGGCGCTCGAGGCCGGCTACGACTATGTGCAGGGCTCGCGCTACATTCCGGGCGGACAGGCGATCAACACGCCGCTCGACCGCAAGCTCGCGGGCCGCCTGATCCATGCGCCGCTGCTCAGCCTTGCGGGGCGGCGCTGGTACACCGACACGACCAACGGCTTTCGCGGCTATTCGGCGCGCTACCTCGGTGATGCCAGAGTCGCGCCATTCCGCGACGTCTTCGACCGCTATGCGCTGCTGTTTTACCTGACGGTGCGTGCCGGCCAGCTCGGCTACCGCACGTGCGAGATTCCCGTCACGCGCGCCTATCCGGTAGGCGAGGCGACACCGACCAAGGTCGCTGGCTTTGCCGGCCGCATCGACATGCTGAAGGAGCTGCTTGCGGTTGCGTGTGGGCGCTTCAATCCGCGCTAGGGAGGTGTGCTGGAAATCGAAATGGATGAAATTCGCCGAACTGCCCTGGCTGATGGTGATGGCGAGCATCCCGATCTTTCCGCTGTCCCGAACCGTTACGGATTGAATTGATATCTGCTTGCCTGCAGGATAACGGTGTCCTGCAGGTGGCTGGCCGAGCGCGCCCAAGGCCGATAGAAGGTGGCCTGAAACCTGTCTTGAGAGGTGCAATGTCGTTCCTTGCCGAGCTGTGGTCCTTCATGAGGGTGCGGAAGAAGTTCTGGCTTCTGCCGATCCTGATCATGATGGTGCTGCTCGGCGGACTCGTCGTGTTGACCAAGGGCAGCGCGGTCGCGCCGTTCATCTACGCACTATTTTGACCCGCGTGCGCCCGTGTCTCGGTCATGAAATTCAGGATCATTCCAAGCTGGATTGCGGATACGGGCGCCTGCCTGATTGATCGGTTGCCGGTCGTGACCGGCGTGCTGTTGCGCGTCACTCGCGCCGCGTTGAAACTGATCGCGGCATGGCTCGCGATTTTCGTGGTTCTGGCGCTCTGCATCGAAGGCGTGACCCGGCTGGTCTTCCCCTATGTCCCGCCAAGCCCGAAGGACTACCGGAGCACGCGGCCGCCTGCCTATCGGAACTCGCCGTTCTTCTCCCAGGCCTTCATCGATGAGCAATTTTCGCATCGGCCCTGGATCGTCCTTGCCGAGCGACGGATGGTCTATCCCGGCGACTATCACGGGCGCTGGTACAATGACGAAAACGGCATGCGCAGGACGCCGAATTCTCCTGCAACAGACCGCCACATCCTTCTCGTCGGCAGTTCGACCGTCTACGGCGCCGAGGTCCCGGATGAATACACGATAGCGAGCTATCTACAGAAACGGATCAACGACCGGGGCGGCGTCAAATATGCCGTCCAGAACCTCGGTGCCGAGGGAGTCAACGTCACGCAGCAGCTCGAGCGGCTGAAGACGCTCGACTTCGGCGACCGCGACGTCGTCATCTTCTACGATGGCACCTCCGATGCGCTACAGGGCGTGTTCTACGCCAACATCAACGGCTGGATCGTCGAGGAAAACCGCAAGCACCTCAACGACTACATCGTCAAGCATCAAGCCCAGCTCGAACGGTTCGCCAGATATTGCCGTTTTTGCGACTGGCTGTACGTCCAAACCACGGAATATCTGCCGGAACACATCGAGCATCCGGCGAGGATCAAGGCGCTGGCGTTGGAGACGCGGGACCAGATGTTCGACCGCCTGCTGCAGTCCGACGAATATGTGCGCTCCCGCGGCGCCCGCTTCATCCACGTGTTGCAGCCCGATCTCTTCAGCAGGCCGCTGCGGGATTTCGAACGCCCGCTGGTGGACAATCACTTCCTGACCATGAAGGGCATGGGCACGGTCTTGCTGGAGGCGCATCGGGAATTGGCGCCGTTGACGCAGATGTTGATCGACCGCAAGGTGAGCGCCTGGGACGCATCGACGTTATTCGATCAGGTCGACGATCCGATCTTCCTCGACTTCGCCCATACCAACGAGCTCGGCAACCGGATCATCGCGGACTTCCTGTTCGATGTGCTCCTTCGCGAAGGCGTCGTGGCCGGCGAGCGGGCTGCGAGCGCGCCGGGCCCGGCGGGCGATCACGAGCGCTGAGTGGCCTTGAAAGCCGGCATTTGCCGGTTGGGCAGATGGTGGTAGGACAGGCGCCCAACAACACCCTGCCCACCAACCTCTCCCAACCGCCGCCACCCATGCGAAATGACGAGATTCTGAGCCGGATTACCGAGTTCTGCCGTCAGGCGGACATGGCGGAATCGACCTTCGGCCGGCGCGCGGTCAATGACGGCAAGCTGGTCGCGCGGCTGCGCGAGGGCAAGCGCATCACCATCGACACGCTCGATCGCATCCAGGCCTATATCGCGGCCTCGACGCCCGGCGGGGTCGTGCCGCCGCGCGGCCTCGAGGTGCGGGAAGAGAAGCGCGACCCCCGCGGCAATTTCCGCTTCTTCGAGAACCGGCAGAAATACCTGCTGTTCGTCCACACCTGCAGCGAGAAGCGGGTGGTCGCCGAGCGCATCGGACTCGAGCTCTCGAGCATCCATCCGCGTCCCCCCGCGCTGCGGGTGTTCGACGCTGGCGTCGGCGACGGCACGGTGCTGGCGCGGGTGATGCGGCTGATGCACGGCCGCTTCCCCCACATGCCCTTCTATGTCGCCGGCAAGGAGCTGAGCCTGGAGGACGTCCGGCTTACGCTGGAAAAGGTCCCGGACCGCCTCTTTGAGCATCCCGCGACCGTCTTCGTCCTCACCAACATGTACTATGCCGAGGCGCCCTGGCTGACCCCGCGCTCACCCGCGGCGGCCGCCGGCATGATCTGGCACGAGCTGCCCCTGCAGGGCGCTTCCTCCGGCGACTTCGAGGCCCAGATCGCCGATTTGCGGCCCTTTCTGGATGAGAACTGGCGGGCCGCCGTCTCGCCCCGCACCGGGATGCCGCTCTATGAACGGCCGGTGGCGCTTGTCCTGTACCGGGAGGACCACCGTTTCCTGCTTGATTCGATCATCCCGCGGGCAGGGCGGGTCGAGGCCAATTTCGACCTCGTCATCGCCTCGCAGCCCTACCGGGCCAAATCATCAGTGAATTTCCGTGCAAAACGCATCATCGCCCCACTGGCGCGCGCACTTCGCGCGGGTGGGAGATTGATTGGGATTCACTCCCATGGCGAGGATCCGGGGCTGGAGATGATCCAGGCCGTCTGGCCCGGAGAAAATCCTTTCTCTGTCAGCCGTCATGAGCTATTGCGCGCGGTAAAATACGAACTGGGCTCGGCCGGGCGCGACCTCAATTTTAACGCTTATGCCGATAACCGTTCGATCTTCCGGTATGATATGGAAGCGCTGCCCAACGAGGTCACCGGCACGATCGGAACCTCGACGGCCTTTGCAGCGTGGAACGCGGCGGTGTATGTCGCCCAGATCGAAGACGACCGGTTGACGGATATGGCTCAAAGCGGCCGCGCTCTCGATGCCGCCAGGGACGTGCTGCGGAAGCATAACGGGCTGTGGTTTTACGACGAATCCTACGTCATCTCGCGGCGGCGGGACTGACATCCCAGGACATAAAGGAACCAACCGCCTGAAGGCGGAAGAAGGGGTTTGCTTAGATGCGCGAGTCTTATCTGTTCACCTCAGAGTCGGTTTCCGAAGGCCATCCGGACAAGGTCTCGGATCAGATTTCCGACGCGATCCTCGATGCCTTCATCGAAAAGGACGTCAAGCTCGGCATTGCCGAGGACAGCCTCGTCAACACCCGCCTCGGCTGCGAGACGCTGTGCACCACCAACAAGATCGTCATTGCCGGCGAAGGCCGCGGCCAGCTGTTCCGCACCATTCACGGCAAGTCGGTGGTCGACCGCGAGCTGATCACCGAGATCGCGCGCGACGTGGTGAAAGACATCGGCTACGACCAGAACGGCTTCTCCTATCACGGCGCCGACGTCGAGGTGCTCTTGCACGGTCAGTCGCCCGACATCGCGATGGGCGTCGACGCCAAGAAAAAGAAGAGCGGCGAGGAAGAGGGCGCCGGCGACCAGGGCATGATGTTCGGCTACGCCTGCACCGAGAGCGAGGTGTACGAGAAGGGTTCATACATGCCGGCGCCGATCTATTTCGCGCACAAGATCCTGAAGGTACTCTCCGAGAAGCGCCGCAACGGCCAGCTCGCCGATCTGCAACCCGATGCCAAGAGCCAGGTGACGGTCAAGTATGTCGGCGGCAAGCCGACCGGTTGCACCAAGGTCGTGGTCTCGACCCAACACAATGAGAAGAGCCGCAACAACAAGAAGTACACGCCCGGCCTGATCAAGGAGATGATCTCGACCGCGGTGGAATCCGCTCTGCCAAAAGGCTGGATGCCCCAAAAGGCCTCCGACTTCCTGGTCAACCCGACCGGCAATTTCGTGATCGGCGGCCCCGACGGCGATTGCGGCCTGACCGGGCGCAAGATCATCGTCGACACCTATGGCGGCTACGCCCCGCATGGCGGCGGCGCCTTCTCCGGCAAGGATCCGACCAAGGTCGATCGCTCTGCCGCGTATGCCGCGCGCTATCTCGCCAAGAATGTGGTGGCCGCGGGACTAGCCGAGCGCTGCACCATCCAGGTCGCTTACGCGATCGGCGTCGCTGACCCGATGTCGCTCCTGGTCGACACCCACGGCACCTCGCATGTCGATGAGAAGAAGCTCGAGAAGGTGTTGCCGGAACTGTTCCGGCTGACGCCGACCAACATCCGCCGCTCGTTGAAGCTCAACCGGCCGATCTACCGCCGCACCGCGGCCTACGGCCATTTCGGCCGCGCCGCCGAAAAGGACGGCGGCTTCTCCTGGGAGCGGACTGATCTCGTCGATCAGTTGAAGCGCGCGGTTTGATTTCTTCACCTCTCCCCGCCTGCGGGGAGAGGTCGGATCGCATCGACAGATGCGATCCGGGTGAGGGGGACTCTCGACGAGTCGCGCTCGCCGGACGAGCCCCTCACCCCAACCCTCTCCCCGCAAGAGCGGGGAGAGGGAGTAGACCGCCCAAGCGTCCGAATTCATCCGATCAGGAAGATCATCACATGACCGCCGCTGCCAAGAAGCCCGCCTTCACCGACTACATCGTCAAGGACATTTCGCTGGCCGAATTCGGCCGCAAGGAGATCTCGCTGGCCGAGACCGAGATGCCCGGCCTGATGGCGACGCGCGAGGAGTACGGCCCCAAACAACCTTTGAAGGGCGCGCGGATCGCCGGCTCGCTGCACATGACCATCCAGACCGCGGTGCTGATCGAGACCCTCGCCGCGCTCGGCGCCGACATCCGCTGGGTCTCCTGCAACATCTATTCGACCCAGGACCACGCGGCGGCCGCGATCGCCGCGGCCGGAATCCCTGTGTTCGCGGTCAAGGGCGAGACCTTGACCGAATACTGGGACTACACCGCAAAACTGTTCGACTGGCATGGCGGCGGCACGCCGAACATGATTCTCGATGACGGCGGCGACGCCACCATGCTGGTGCATGCCGGCTATCGCGCCGAGCAGGGCGACACGGCGTTCCTCGACAAGCCGGGTTCGGAGGAAGAGGAAATCTTCTACGCGCTGATCAAGAAGCTTCTGAAGGAAAAGCCGAAGGGCTGGTTCGCCGAGATCGCAAAAAACATCAAGGGCGTCTCGGAGGAGACCACGACCGGCGTGCACCGCCTCTACGAGATGGCGAAGGCGGGCACGCTGCTGTTCCCCGCGATCAACGTCAACGACAGCGTCACCAAGTCGAAGTTCGACAACCTCTATGGCTGCCGCGAGTCGCTGGTCGACGGCATCCGCCGCGGCACCGACGTGATGATGTCCGGCAAGGTTGCGATGGTCGCGGGCTTCGGCGACGTCGGCAAGGGCTCGGCCGCCTCACTGCGCCAGGCCGGCTGCCGCGTCATGGTCTCCGAGATCGATCCGATCTGCGCGCTGCAGGCCGTCATGGAAGGCTATGAGGTCGTGACCATGGAAGATGCCGCGCCGCGCGCCGACATCTTCGTCACCGCCACCGGCAACAAGGACATCCTTACCCTCGAGCACATGCGCGCGATGAAGGACCGCGCCATCGTCTGCAACATCGGCCATTTCGACAACGAGATCCAGGTCTCGTCCCTGCGCAACATGAAATGGACCAACATCAAGCCGCAGGTCGATGAGATCGAGTTTCCCGACAAGCACCGCATCATTCTGCTGTCGGAAGGACGCCTGGTGAACCTGGGCAATGCCATGGGCCATCCGTCCTTCGTGATGTCGGCCTCGTTCACCAACCAGACGTTGGCGCAGATCGAGCTCTGGGCCAACAACAAGGACGGCAAGTACGAGAAGAAGGTCTATGTGCTGCCGAAGTCGCTGGACGAGAAGGTGGCGCGGCTGCATCTGGCCAAGGTCGGCGCCAAGCTGACCGAGCTGCGCAAGGACCAGGCCGACTATATCGGCGTCAAGCCGGAAGGCCCGTACAAGAGCGATCATTACCGGTATTGATCCGTCAGCTGCGCGATTTACGCCGGACTGTGCCTGGCCGCTCCTTCGCGACCAGGCATTCTTTCACAAAATCCAGAACAGCGCGCACTCTGGCCGGCACATGCCGGCGAGAGGCGTGATAGGCGTAAAGCGGATAGCGTTCATCCGACCATTCGGAAAGAACCTGCACCAGCGCGCCACTCTTGAAATAGGGCTCGAGACCGAAGGCCACGCTTTGGGCCACGCCGTAGCCCGCGATGGTGGCGGCAAGCTTGGTCGCAAGATCGTTCAACACCAGCCTCTCGCGCACCTTCACCGCCATGGTTTCGCTTCCGCGCTGGAACCAGAACGGAAAAGGCAATCCCGCCGCCGGGTCCCGAAACATCAAGCAGGCATGGTGCACGAGGTCCGAGGGATGGCGCGGCGTGCCATGCCGCGCCAGATAGGATGGCGCAGCGCAAGTGATGATCCGCGTCTCGAGAAGTTTCTCCGCGATCAAGGCGGACGGCTCGGGCTCGCCAAAGCGCACTGCGGCATCGTAGCCCTGTCCGACGAGATCACCCAGCGTGTCGCGCACGACCAGCTCCAGTGACAGCTCGGGGTAGCGCGCCATGAGCGCTTCAAGCCGGGGCGCCAGCACCAACCGTGCGAGCCACGGATCGACGTTCACACGCACCCGTCCGCGCACAGCAAGCGATCCGCCCGCCAAATTGTCTGATGCATCGGCCAGTTCACTCAAGAGTGGCGCGACTTGCGCGTGGAAGCGCCGGCCCTCTTCGGTCAAGGTCACCGCGCGCGGCGTCCGTTCGAACAGGCGGACGCCTAACCGTGCCTCCAGCCGCGCCACCGCCCGGCTGATCGCCGAGGGCGTCAGCCCGAGCGCCGCACCGGCGCGGGCGAAATTGCCGGTTTCCACCACGGCGGCGAGCACCGACACCCCGCTCAGCAATCTTCCATCCAGCGTCATGATGAGTTCTCGTCACTATAGAATGGACAAAGTTGCGCTGGAAGCAAGATGGCAGACGCAGCAAACTGCCGCTTGCAGACAAGCAAACGGAGGTTTCCATGGATCTTGAGAACAAGCGCATCGTCATCCTCGGCGGCAGTTCGGGCATTGGCCTGGCGACCGCAAGGCTCGCGGGACAAGCAGGGGCGGAACTGGTGATCGCCTCCAGTCGCAAGGCCAGCATCAACCGCGCGCTGGAGGTTTTGCCGGCCGGCACGCAAGGCCATGCGGTGGACCTCAGCGACGAGGCGCGCGTACGCGAGTTGTTCGAAGCGCTGGGCGCTTTCGATCACCTCGTCTATACAGCCGGCGAAAATCTCAGGCTCGGCGCGCTGGAACAGACCAGTATCGATGAGGCGCGGCGCTTCTGGACGCTGCGTTACTGGGGCGCGCTGACCGCGGTGAAATATGGATCGCCAAATATCCGCAGCGGAGGCTCCATCGTGCTAACCTCGGGCCTTGCGGGCCGCCGCCCGCATCCAGGGTGGACCGTGGCGTCCTCGATCTGTGGCGCCATGGAAGGCCTCACGCGGGCGCTCGCCGTCGAACTCGCTCCGATCCGGGTCAACATCGTCTGCCCCGGCGTGGTCAAGACGCCGCTATGGGACAACATGACGGAAGCCGACCGCACCGCGCTTTACCGGCAGATGGATAACAGGCTCCTGGTTGGACATGTCGGCGAAAGCGAGGAGGTGGCCGAGGCCTATCTCTATCTCATGCGTCAGACCTACGGGACCGGCGAGACGCTGACGGTGGACGGCGGCGGCGCGTTGGTGTGACGATGGCTCTCGATGCTGCTTCAAGCCGCGGTCGACGAGACAGGCGTGGTCCTTAAGGAGGACTCAAGCCGCTGCCGCATGGGCGGCGGGCTGGTCGAGCGGGGCCGACCATGCATCGTAACCGTAGAGCCAACTCGTGTCGCCCGCGCCTTCGCGCATCCAGGTGTTGGCGCTCGAAATCGCCTGGATCACCGTGGTGCGCGGCTTGCGGTGCGCTTCGTAACGGGCGAATGCGCCTTCGATGTCGTCGCCGTCGACCGCCTTCAGACATCGGGCGAGCACCGCCGCATCCTCGATTGAGGTCGCAGCACCCTGCGCCATGTAGGGCGTCATCGGATGGCAGGCATCGCCGAGCAGGGCCACCCGGCCATCGCTCCAGCGCGGCAGCGGCTCGCGTTCCAGGATCGCCCATTTGTGGCAATCCGGACAGGCGGCGAGCACGGCGCGCACCTCCTCGTGGAAGTCCTCGTAGGCGGCGCGCAATTGCTCCACATCGCCTTTCGCCGACCATGATTCGCGCGTCAGCCCTTCGAACGGCTCGGGTACGCTGGTGACGAAATAGACCTCGCTCCTGGCTCTTGTCGTGTAGTAGATGACGATGTGACGGTCGGTGCCCCACCATTTGGTGCGTGAGGAGCCGATGTCCTTCCCGCCCATCAGCGCCGCAGGAAACACCGCCCGGTAGGCGATGCGGCCCTTGTGCACCGGCTCGTCGCGGCCGATCAGGAGCTCCCGCACCGTCGAATGCACGCCATCGGCGCCGATGACGGCGTCTGCGGTTGCCTGCGAGCCGTCGGCAAAGCTAAGCGTCACGCGACCGTTCGCCTGATCGAGCCCGACGAGCTTCCTTCCGGTGTGGACGCACTCGGCAGGCACGGTCGAGAGCAGCGCGTCGTGCAGGTCGCCGCGGTGCATGCAGAGATAGGGCGCGTCGTAGAGGCTCTCCGGCATCGGCAATTCGCGGGTGATCTCGCCGGTGTCTCCAATGCGGTTGAGATGCGAATAGGGTGCGAACGAACATTCGCGCAGGCGCTGCTCGATGCCGATGCCGCGCAGCACCTTCATTGAGTTCGGCATCATCTGGATGCCGGCGCCGATGCGCGCAAAACGCGTTGCCTGCTCGTAGATCTGCACGTCGACGCCGATTTGCCGCAACGTGGCGGCGGCCGCAAGTCCGCCCATGCCGGCACCGACAATGGCGATGGACAATGGATGCTTCGGCATCTTCCGCACTCCGGCCTATTTCTTTCGATACCAGCGGTGGCGATGACCTCGCCCCATTTCTTGACGTCGGCCTTGAACAGCGCCATCAGTTCCTCAGGGCCGCTCGGCCGCGCCTCGATGCCGAGTGCGAGCAGGCGCTGCTTGACGTCAGCCTGCGCCAGCACGTCCTCCACCGCCGCGTTGATCAAGGCGACGATCGGCAGCGGCGTGCCGCGTGGCGCAAACAGGCCGTTCCATGATGTCACCTCATAGCCGCTCACGCCGGCCTCCGCGACGGTCACGAGGTTCGGCATCGAGGGCGAGCGCTTCGGGCCGGAGGTCGCGAGCAATCGCAGCTTGCCGTCGTCGACCTGACCTTTCATGGCCGGTGGAAAGTCCACCATCATCTGAATATCGCCGCGCAGCAGACCGACCACGATATCAGGCGAATTGCGGAACGGGATGATCTGCACGTCGATGCCGGCCGCCGATTTGAACAGCTCCGCGCCGAGGTTTTGCGTACCGCCGACATTGACGGTGCCGACGTTGAGCTTGCCCGGCGAGGCCTTGGCGGCCGTGATGAAATCCGCAAGCCGCCTGTACGGCGAAGCGGCGTCGACCGCGAAAACGAGGTCGAATGTGCCGAGCGTCGAGATCATCGCGAAGTCCACGGTCGGATCGAACGGCAGCTCGTTGAAGAGTGCGGCGCTGATCGCGGTTCCGTTGCTCATGAGGCCGAGTGTGTAGCCATCCGCGGGTGCCGCGAGCACGGCCTTGGCCGCGCTGATGCCGCCGGCGCCCGGCATGTTTTCGATCAGGAAGCGTTGGCCGAGACGCTCGCCAAGCTTGTCGGCAATGATGCGCGAGCTGACATCGGCGACGCCTCCTGCCCCGAAGGGCAGCACGATTTTGACCGGCCGGGTGGGATAGGTCTGCCCGATCGCCGGCATCGCCGCCAACGCGGCGAGAACTGCGGCGACCGTTCGCAGCGCATTCAATCCCTTCATGGTGGCCCTCCTGGCCGACACCATCGGCTTCCCTCCGCTGGAGGATCGTATCGTAATCGTCAGTTGAGCGTCACGCCGGCTTCCTTGACCACCTTGGCCCATTTCACGACGTCTGCTTGCAGGATTCCCAGAAACTCCTCGGGCGAGGTGATGAGCGGTTCAGCGCCTTGAGCAGCAAGGAACTCGATCATCTCCCTGGTGCGCAGGATGTTGCCGACATCTTCGTTGATCTTGCGCACGACTACCATGTCGGTTCCCGCCGGCGCCAGGATGCCCCACCAGGGGTTGACGTCGAAGCCCGGAAAACCCTGCTCGGCAATTGTCGGAATGTCCGGTGCGATTGCGACACGCCGCGCGCTGCTGACGGCAAGGGCGCGAACATTTCCGCTTCGGATCATCTGCAGGACGGAGGGGACACTGCTGAACGCTGCGTCGACTTGTCCGCTGACGACGTCCGTAATGGCCGGAGCCACGCCTCTGTAGGGCACATGCAGAATGCTGATATCGGTATCGGCTTTGAGCATCTCGCCGAGAAGGTGATTGACTGACCCGTTGCCTGACGAGGCATAGGTCAGGACGCCAGGCTTGGCTTTCGCAAGCGCGATGAACTCCGCAAGGTTCCTGGCCGGCAGAGTTGGGTGGACGATGAGAACGAATGGCGTGACCGCGAGCGTTGCGACGGTTTGAAAATCCCGGATGCTGTCAAAAGGCATCTTGGGATACAGGCTCGGATTGATCGCCTGGGAGCCCGCATAGGTCACGAGCAGGGTGTAGCCGTCAGGTGAGGATTTCGCGACGACGTCCGTGCCGACGACCCCGCCGGCGCCTGCGCGATTTTCAATAATGACCGGCTGTCCCCATTGCTCGCTCAACATCTGGCCGATCTTGCGGGCGAAGACATCGGTGGCTCCCCCCGGGGTCTGGGGCACCACGAACCTGACCAGCTTGGCCGGAAACTGCTGCGCCGCCGCTGGCGCCACCGGCTGCGCCAGGCAGCCGAAAGCCAGAATGAATCCAACGAACCGCACCGCAAGAAACATTTCGTTCTCCCGTCAAAGCTTGAATGCGAGTGAGGACGTTCGATACAAGGGCATCTTTGAAGTGGCGGGACAAGGTAGAAGCGACCAGCCTCGATATTCATTTCGACCGCGCTGCCAACGCTGACGCTCCCGCCGCGGCAAAAGCCAGCAACGCGGCACACTGAAAGGTTGTCTGGAAGGCTTCCAGGAAGCCGTCTTTGACGTTCAGGATTTCGAACACCATCAGGACCACCGAGGCTGATGTCACGGTGCCGAGCGTTCGCGTCAGCAACACGAGGCTGCCGGCGACGCCGCGATCCCGCAGAGGCAGTGCCGCCGTCACGATATCCGAATAGGCCAGTTGGAACAGGCCGAGTCCGACGCCCTGGAGGACAAGCGCCGCGATCCGGAGCCACGTTGGCGTTTGCTCCGTCCACGCGCCGAGCATCACCAGGCCGACGCCGCATGCCGCGGCGCCGGCGATCGCCAGGCGGTGCGCGGACATCCGGCCTCCCACAAGCCGGCCGCCGATCGGCGCTGACAGCGCAGCCCCTGCCGCAGCCGTCGCCAGGATGGCGCCGCTTTCGGTCAGGCTGTAGCCCGGCACGCGCGCCAGCACATAGGGTACCAGCAGCCAGACCGAGAAGGCCGCGAGATTGAGCAGCACGCTGACGAGATTGAGCAGCGCGAACCCCGGCTGCCTGAGAATGTCGACGGCGATGATCGGACGTGCGGCGCCTCGCTCGCGGACAATGAATGCCGCAAAGGCCAGCGCGGAGAGCAGCGCAAACCAGACCGCGGAAAATTCGCGCATGCGGTTGAGTGCGAACAGCATCGTGACGAGGCCCAGCACCAGCGCGACGCCACCGGGGATGTCGAAGCGATCGCTTCCCTGCGGCTTCGGCGATGCCGGCACGCCACGCAACAACAGCAGCGATGCGAGCGCGATCGGGACCCGGAACCAGAACACCGCGGGCCAACCCCAGGCCGACGTCAGCGCGCCGCCGAGCAGGGGACCGAGCATCCAGCCGATCGCGAGCATCATGGTGTAGATGCCGAGCGCCTGACTGCGCCGCTCCTCACCATGAAGCGAGATCACCAGCGCCGCGCCGCAGCTCAGCACCAGCGCCGCGCCGATGCCTTGCAGGCAGCGGAAGACCAGCATTGCGCCGAAGCTCGGCGACCAACCGACCAGCAGCAGCGCAATCGTGCTCCAGATCAGGCCGATCCGGAAAACCAGGGCATGACCGACCGTGTCGCCGATGCGCCCGAGCGCCAGCAACAGGCTGGCATAGGTCAGCACGTAGGAGATCACGACCCACTGGATGTCGGCGATCCCAAGACCAAACGCCTGCGTGATGGCGGGGAAGGCGATATTCACAGACGTATCGAGCTGCGCCGCTGATATGCCGAGCCCGATCATGGCGACCTGCCAGGGCCTTGCGTGCAGCAGGCCCGGTGGCGAATGGGGCGGATCGCTCTTGGAAAGGGACGTCACGATCGAATTGTGATGGTTTGATTTGGTGAGGGCAATCGATATTCACGTCCGGTTCTCCGCCACGATGACGTTCTCGAATGCCGGCAAGCATCGCGGCCGCCGGCGCGTCCAGCCGAACAAAAAGCGTTTTACGGTCCGCCGCATCGTCGGAAGCGGCGACCTCTGGGTCGCCGAGTTTGTTCTCACTTACGACGGTGCACCGTCATACACGGTGAGCATCATGGAATTCCGCGATCGCCTGGTGGCGCACGAAACGCAATATTTCGCCAATCCGTTCGAGTTGGGCCATCGCGCGCGCATCTGGTGGTGAGGGTGGGTAGGTCGGCGGAACTGACGATGTCATGCACGGAGTGGGCACCATACGGGTGTCAAGAGGGAAGGCCCGTTCAGGAACCATTGCAGGTATTAAAGGGTACCTAGGTTATCGACCCAAGCTGGGAGTTCATTGAGAAGAGGTGCGCCAGAAATTGGGAGGTTACGAACCGGCGCTCTGCTAGAGCACAGGGCTGCCAACAGGTAGCCACACATCGATGTTTTCAATCCTTACGCGAGCCTTTCTTAATCATGCGCTAACTGGCGTTCAACGGTAAGCTCTCCAACGTAATTTTCGTTCATCAATTTTTTGATTAGATGTATTTTTTTGGGCTCCTTCCGCGTTCCGCGCATCTCTTTCTTTTCCAACTGATCTAATATCCATCTCAATTTTACGCTCGCCGCAGCGGCAGTCATATTTCCGGTTGGAATTGCGCCCGCGTCCACAGCCGCTATTCCGGCTTCGTAGCTCGAATTCAAAGTGGAGTTTGCCGGAAATTGGCTGGTCAGTATCACGGCTATGTCCAACGAAACTGCTCTTCGAATAAAGGTTTCGAACGAGTAATCCCCTTCGTTGGGGACATTACCTGACCCAAACGATTGCAAAATAACTGCCTTGCAGCGTGCGGTGTTGAGCACAGGTAGCAAGACCTCTGGACGAAGGCCCGGTATCAAAGAAAATTGCACGATTCCGTCGGCGAAGTTCGGCCGGAATCTCAGTGTCTTGCTTTGCCGGCTACGCGGCCTCGCGAAGCCGCTTAGGACGATATCTTCAGTTATTACAGCCAATGGGAACTCTGCTGGCGACTCAAATGCGTCGAAGCGCCTTTCGTCTTTTTTTTGAGCCCGGCAGCCTCGGAACACATACTCACCAAAGGCAATAACAACCTCGGCAATGTTCTCCGTGGCAACTCTTAGCGCTCTCAATAGGTTGGTCCTTGCGTCGCCATAGGCGATGTCGAGTGTGGTTTGTGCACCGGTGAAGACAATCGGTAAATTCAACTTGGGACCAAATGCGAAGGCCAAAGCTGTCGCGGAAAAGTGCATCGTGTCAGTTCCGTGCACAACGACGAAACCATCATAATTCGGTAGTCGCTGATAGATCGCATTAGCAATAGCTGTCCAGTCGGAAGGCACCATGTTGGTGCTATCTTTATTCATTAGCAACATCAGATCGACATTGGCGATCTCGCGGATTTCGTCGACTGCTGCGAACCTCCGAAAGTGTTGCAGATCGCTTGGGGGGCGTAAAATGAACCCCTTGCTGGTGCGCTCTCGCACCATGCCAATCGTGCCGCCGGTATACACGAGGCAAACACGTGGACGGTCGTATTTGTTAATTTTGGTCATCGGCTATCCAGTTCTTAAACGAGATTTTGAGGGCAGTGTGAGGTTGGAGATAACGAAAACTATTGAACTATCTAAGGTAGTGGCTCAGTGTACTGGTGGCGTTGTTTCAATGCTACCTTGGCGTAAGTTAACTGCTGAACTTTTGAGGGCGCCTGATGAAGAATTCTGCCTGGGAAGACGTGCGAGAAGGAGATAATTATCTCTTCGGATTGCTTCGCATAGATATTGTGAATTCGACAACCATCGCCAGAGCAAACAATACTGAGGCCACTGAAGATACCCTGGCTGATTTCTTTGAGGGTGTTCAAAAAGCCGTTCTAGGTCATGGCGGAAGGCGTTGGAGTCGCGATGGAGATGGTGGTCTCTTCGCTTTTTATGCCGCAACGCACAGCGCAACGGCGGGCTGCGCTGCAAAAGCCGCCATCGATATTGTTGATGATCTCGCAAATTTTAATCGCTTAAAGAACCGTTTGAATGCTCCACTTCGGGTACGTGTAGCCCTACATTTGGGCTGGATTCGGTTTTCGGCCGATGCTGGATCAATTGCGAGCGACGACATCAACTTTGTTACCAAGCTAGAAAAGAATCATACGTTTCCGGATTCAATTTCGATCTCTGACGCGGTTTTCAAAGAGCTTGACTCTGAGCTCAGAAGTCGTTTTCGGGAGTTCAGCTCTTTTCAGGATCATAAGGTGTGGTCGCCAGGAGTGCGGCGAACCGGGGAAGCATATGTATTTCTTGAAGTTGAGCCAGGGGCAAGCAATGACGTCGCAAGCAGACTGGCGGTTATGGATGCTGTTGCCGTTCGGTACGCCGCTGCAGTGTGGGGACCGTGGGATGTGGTTGCCCGCGTTGCAATGAACAAGTTCGATGATCTGCTTACTTTTATTGACTCGCTTCGCAACGAGATTAATCACGTTCGACGGACGGAGACTTGGTGCGTGCGCAACGATCAGCCCCACTTTGAGGCCGAAGCGTCTTCGGACAACTTAGCTTTTGTCATGTTACGAATTGATCCGGCGTTTGCTTCTCCGGAATCTGTATTGGCCGATTTGTGTCGGAGTGCTGAGCAGGATGGTATCAGAGTGAGGCACGTTGGGGGAGTTCTTGGGCCCTATGACATCGCAGCGACGGTTCACTACGATGATGATGAGGCGCTTAGATCCCTAGTCATGGAAAAGTTTCAACGAAATCGAGCCGTTCGGCATACACTCACGATTCCCAGCATTAGAGGCATGGTCTACCCGAAAGTTTAGCTGGCGCCTTCGTATTTGAATTGCTTCTGCGCAGCAACCAAACTGGCATCGCGAAGAGGTCGCAGCCGAATTTGGGATCCAGAAAGAGAATTTAGTCGCCCAAAATTGTCTGCGCCAAATTTTAATTCACTGCGTGTCTTCAATTACTTCCGCTTGTTCAAGCCCTTTCCGCAAAAATAAATCTCTTGCCGAAAATCAGAAACGTCCATACATTCGATCCATCCCGCCTCGTGAAGAGGGACGTTCGGCCAATCGTCACGATACGTGAGGCGGGGAGCGGTGGACGCGAAAGCCAGCGAGACGATCGCAGGCGAGCGCGTACGACCAAGCTGCGTGGTCCTGTCCCCTCGACGCTGGGGTCAAGTCGATCGAGTCAATCGATCGGCGACGGTGACTAGAAAGCCCGAACACTGGGGAGATCGCAGAGTACGTCGTAAAGCCACTGCGCAGGGAATGCCGGACCGTTTCGGCTGACCTGTCTATCTTGTGGGCATTTTCCTTTTCAGCCCACGAGCCTGCGGGTGCGGCCAGCGCCCGGCATTCCCTGCGCCCTCTTCATCGAAAGGCGCACCTTCAACGCAAAGCCCGGGCGCGATTCGCGCCGCGGCAACGCGAGGCCGTGTCCGTACGGGCTTTTCGTGTGTTGCTTTTCGGGTTCCCGCCGCCTAATCAGGCCGGACGCTGCGAGGAGAACGTAATGGCAGAACATTTCGACGTGGTGATCATCGGCGCCGGCCTGTCCGGCATCGCAGCCGGCTATCATCTCCAGACCAAGTGTCCGTCGAAGAGTTTCGTCATCCTCGAAGGCCGCGACGCCATCGGCGGCACCTGGGACCTGTTCCGTTATCCCGGCATCCGCTCCGACTCGGACATGTTCACGCTCGGCTATTCCTTCAAGCCGTGGACCGAGCCGAAGGCGATCGCCGACGGCCCACGCATCCTCAATTACGTGCGCGAGACCGCGACCGACAACGGCATCGACAGAAAGATTCGCTACCATCACCGCGTCAAGCGCGCCGCGTGGTCGACGCCGGATGCGCGCTGGACGGTGGAAGCCGAGCGCATCGCGGGCGAGGGCGCAACCGAGACCGTGAGCTTCACCTGCAATTTCCTGTTCTCCTGCGCCGGCTACTATCGCTACGAGGCAGGCTACACGCCGGAGTTTTCGGGCGCGGCCGATTTCGAAGGCGCGATCGTGCATCCGCAAAAATGGCCCGAAGACCTCGACTATGCGGGAAAACGCGTGGTCGTGATCGGCTCGGGCGCCACCGCAGTGACGCTGGTGCCGGAGATGGCGAAGACCGCCGATCACGTCACCATGCTGCAGCGCTCGCCGACCTATGTGGTGTCGCGCCCCGCGCAGGATCCGCTCGCCAACAAGCTGCGGCGCAAGTTCTCGGCCAAGACCGCCTATCACATGATCCGATGGCGCAACGTGTTGCTGGGGATGTATTTCTTCCAGCTCTCGCGGCGCAAGCCTGACCGCGTGAAGAAGCTGATCCTCGGCGGCGTGCGCATGGCGCTCGGTCCCGACTACGACGTCGATACGCACTTCACGCCGCGCTACAATCCCTGGGACCAGCGGCTTTGCCTTGTGCCCGATGGCGACCTCTTCAATTCGATCCGGGAGAAGCGCGCCTCCGTCGTCACCAGCGAGATCGATACCTTCACCAAGAACGGCATTCGCCTGAAGGACGGCAGCGAGCTTCCGGCCGACATCATCGTCACCGCGACCGGGCTCGTGCTGCAGGTCTTGGGCGGCGTCGAGGTCAACGTCGACGGCCGCGCGATCGATTTTGCCAACACGCTGAACTACAAGGGCATGATGTATTCCGACGTGCCGAATCTCGCTTCCGCCTTCGGCTACACCAATGCGTCGTGGACGCTGAAATGCGACCTCACCTGCGAATATGTCTGCCGGCTGCTCAATTACATGGATCGCCACAACTACCGGCAAGCGATGCCGAAGAATAACGATCCCACAATCGCGGCGCTGCCGTCGCTCGACTTCTCCTCGGGCTATGTGCAGCGTTCGGTCGCGAAAATGCCCAAGCAGGGCTCGCGGCGGCCGTGGCGGCTGTACCAGAACTACGCGCTCGACATCGTCTCGCTGCGCTTCGGCAAGATCGACGACGGGGTGATGCAGTATTCGTGATGGCGCGCGTCAGGCGATTTGGTCCGAGTCCTGCGCCGGCGTCACGTACCACAGCAGGAACAAGAGCAGCAGGCCGTTCGACAACAGGCTCGCCGACAGCGGCACGTTGACCAGCACCTGCATTGCCACCCCCGCCGAGGTCGCAACCAGCCGCTTCGGCAAATGCGCCGAGACGCTGTTGCCGATCGACAGGATCAGACCGCAGACCAGCGCGGAGAGCGGTGCAAATATCGGTCCGACCGAGGCGATGCCTTCGGTCGCAAACAGGGAGCCGTTGAGATTGCCCATGTCGTAGTGCTTCGACAGCTCTGCGCCGAGCTGGAATTCGTAGGGGCATCCGGTGAAGCTCCTGACGATGCCGATCTGGCAGAAATGCGTCAGTTCGTGATGAGCGAAGAAGTGGAAATAGCGCTCCAGCACCCAGGCGGGAAATGTCAGCATGCGGTAGTTCACGCCGCCAAACACCAGCGCGTAGATCTTGTTGGGCAGACCGACATAGGTCAGCAGGACGACCATGAGCCCGGCCAGCATCGGCAGCAGCAGCGACCAAATCGTGGCGCGCCGCGCTTCGGTCAGGCTGAACAGGATGAAAAGGAACGGCAGCCAGACGCCGGCGAATGCGACGGTCTTGTTCAGCAGCACCGGATAGAACGCGGCGATCAGGATGATGCTCAGCGCCGCCGCCCAGTAGCGCCGCTGCGTGGCAAACCAGGCGAAGGCGAACGGCAGCAGCGCGCTGACCAGCCAGCCGTCGAGATAGCTGAGCACGGTCGGGCGCGAGAGCGTGGCGCGCAGCCGGTCAGCCTCCGCCGTCGAGACCAGCGCAAAGCCGTAAAGCGCGTTCCATGCCAGCACGATCACGGCGAAGGCCAGCAGACCGAGCAACAGGCGGTTCATCGTCTGCGGCAACAGGGTGAAGCGCCGCTGCAGCGGCGCCACCTGAAACAGCAGCGGCACGAGCACCAGCAGCAACGAGGCGGCGGCCGACCATCTTGCCTCGGTGCGGTTGAAGTAGCCCTCGGTGAAAAAGCTGAGCCACAGGAAGCTGGCGATCAGGCAATAGAAATTGAAGCCGATGATGTATCCGAAGGAAAAACGCGCCCGCACGAACAACGGGATGAATATGGTAGCCGCAGCCACGAGACCCACCGCCGGCCCGAACTTGGGATCGCTGGGGGTGCTGCTGTGCACCACCACGGTCAGCGAGATGCAGTTCAGCACCAGGAAAGCGACGAACGACAGCGCCAGGAGGGCGTCGCGTTTGATGCTGAGAGGCTGGAATGCGCTCATCGGAAATCCCGTCACCTGGGTGGCCCTGGCGAGCTATAGCAAAGCTTCAGGCCGGCGGCGCGCCTCCAGAAAACGAAAAGGCCCCGAACCAGCTTCGAGGCCTCCGTGTTTGGTGTGTTCGATCAGCTTACGCCGCGGGCTGGCCGATCCTGACCTTCAGCGTGCCGACGCCGTCGACGCCGCATTCGATCTTGTCGCCGGGCTTGAGCTGCGACACGCCGGCCGGCGTTCCCGTCATGATGATGTCGCCGCCGGCAAGCGCGACCTGCTGCGACAACTGCCAGATGATCTCCGGCACGTTCCAGATCAATTCGGTGAGGTCGCCCTTCTGGGTTTCGGTGCCGTTCACCGTCAGCCAGATTTTGCCCTTGGTGGGGTGACCGATCTTGGCGGCGGGCTGCAGCGCCGAGCAGGGCGCGGAATAGTCGAACGACTTGCCGATCTCCCAGGGACGTTCCTTCTTGCGCGAGGCAATCTGCAGATCGCGGCGGGTCAGGTCGATGCCCACCGCATAGCCATAGATATGGTCGAGCGCCTTGTCGGCCGGGATGTTCAGCCCACCGCTCTTCAGCGCCACCACCAGTTCGACCTCGTGATGCAGGTCCTTGGTCAGCGGCGGATAAGGGATCGTGGCGCCGTCGGGCACCAGCATGTCGGCATGCTTGGCGAAGAAGAACGGCGGCGCGCGCTCGTCATTGCCCATCTCGCGGATATGCTCGAGATAGTTGCGGCCGACGCACCAGATGCGGCGCACAGGGAAGGCTTTGGAGTCACCAACAACCGGAAGCGCGGCTTGCTGGGGAGCGGGAATGACAAAGGCGGTGGCGTTCATGAAAACTCTCGGGACGGCGGGGTTGGGACGGAAAATCCGGGAGCTGTTTACGCGGTTGCGTCGACCGAGGCTAGTGCCTCCAGCCGGTCAAAAGTGCTGTTATGCTGCCGTGCTTGCCCCCGCAATCGCATCATCCGAGAGTTTGCCATGAAGAAGCGGTTACTGACCGGCCCGGCCATCGCGATGGTCAGCGTGGTCATTGGTATCACCGCGGTTTTCGCAATCACGCCGGCTGACATCGAGCGAAGCCAAAACAAGGTCGTACCGGTTCCGCTCAACATCACACCGGCGGCGCGCGCCTTGCACGCGACCTTGGATGTAGCCGACATGCATGCCGACAGCCTGTTGTGGCAGCGCGATCTGCTCGTGCGAGAGGATCGCGGGCATGTCGATTTGCCGCGCCTGATCGAGGGCCGTTACGCGCTCCAGGTCTTTTCCTCGGTCACGAAGTCGCCCGCGGGGCAGAACTACGATTCCAACGGCGCTGACAGCGACACCATCACGGGCCTGGTCAAGTTTCAACAGCAGCCGGAGGCGACCTGGACATCGTTGCTACAGCGTTCGCTACGGCATGCACAGAAGCTGCGCGGCTTTGCCGAGAACTCGCAGGGGAAGCTTCGCGTGATCAGGACAGCATCCGATGTCGATGGCCTGCTCGCCGACAGGCACAAGGGAGCAACGCTGGTCGGCGGAATGTTGTCGGTCGAGGGCCTGCACGATCTCGAAGGCAAGCTCGAAAATTTGGATGTGCTCTATGCCGCCGGCTTTCGCATTGCTGGTCTGACACATTCTTCGACAACGACGTCGCCGGTTCCATGCACGGGTTGAAAAAAGGCGGTCTTACGGACCTTGGCCGGCAGGTCGTGCAACGGATGGAAGCGCTCGGGATGATCGTCGATCTCGCGCATGCGAGTCACGCGACGGTTGCCGACGTGCTGGCGATGGCGAAGCGCCCGGTCGTCTTCAGTCATGGCGGCTTGCAGGCGACCTGCAAGGTCAACCGCAACCTCACGGACGATGAAGTCAGGGGTATCGCAAAGACCGGCGGCGTCGTCGGGATCGGCTTCTGGGACGGGGCGATCTGCTCGACCAGGCCGGAGGCTGCGGCGAGGGCGATCGCCCATGTGCGCGATCTCGTTGGCATCGATCATGTCGGGCTTGGTTCGGACTTCGATGGATCGACCACAACTGGTTTTGACGCGAGCCAGATCGTGGCCGTCACACAAGCGCTGCTCGACGCCCGCTTTTCCGAGGACGACATCCGCAAGGTGATGGGCGGCAACGTGCTGCGCGTGATCCGCGCGGGTCTCGGGCCGCTGTAAGAAACCGAATTGCGAAACCGATTTACGACGTCGCCGAATAGGCGAGTGCAGGAGAAGCACCGGTCTCACGCTGTTGCAGACGGAAGAACGAGGCGTAGCGGCCGCCCCGGCGCAGCAGATCCTCGTGCTTGCCGCGCTCGACGATCTCGCCGGCCTCGACCACCAGGATGGTGTCGGCATGCATGATGGTGTGCAGGCGATGGGCGATCACGATCGTGGTGCGGTTCCGGCAGAGATGCTCGATCGCCTCCTGCACCTGCTTCTCCGACTCGGAATCGAGCGCGGCGGTCGCCTCATCGAGCAGGATGAGCGGTGCGTTCCTGATCAGCGCGCGAGCGACCGCGATGCGCTGGCGCTGGCCGCCGGACAACTGAGTGCCGAGCTCGCCGACCGGCGTGTCATAGCCGAGCGGGAAGCTCATGATGAAATCATGGGCGCAGGCGGCCTTCGCGGCTTCGACGATCTCGGCCTCGGTCGCGCCGATCTTGCCGAAGGCGATGTTGGCGCGGATGGAGTCGCGGAACAGGTAGACGTCCTGGCCGACATAGGCGGACTGCTCGCGCAGCGAGCGCCGCGACACCTGCGAAATCGACTGGCCGTCGATCAGGATGTCGCCCTGCCTGACCTCGTAGAAGCGCAAGAGCAGCGCCAGCACGGTCGACTTGCCGCCGCCGGAGGGACCGACCAGCGCGGTCACCTTGCCGGGCTCGGCGACGAAGCTCATGCGGTTCAAGACCGGCTCACCCGGACGATAGGCGAAGCTGACGTCGCGCAGTTCGACCTGCGAGTTCGTCAGCTTCAACGACGGCTTGTCGTCGTCGGAAATTTCGGTCGCCGGGCTGTCGACCACCTCGAGCAACATGCGCGCGCCGACCAACTGGCTGTTGAGGTCGATATTGAGCCGGGCGAGCCGCTTGGCAGGCTCGTAGGCCATCAGGAACGCGGTCAGGAACGAGAAGAACTGGCCGGGCGTCGCATTCAGCGCCACCACGCCGTAGCCGCCATACATCAGGCCGCCGGCGACCGCGAGCCCGCCAAGCGTCTCCATCAGCGGGCTCGCGCGGTTCGACACCCGCGCCATCTTGTTGGCGTTGCGCTCGACCGCCTCGATATTCTCGTTGATTCGCTCGCGCATGGTCTCTTCCAGCGTGAACGCCTTCACGGTGCGGATGCCCTGCAACGACTCCTGCATGGTTTCGAGAATGCTCGCGGTGCCCGTGAACTGGTTGTAGGCGAGCCCCTTGATGCGCTTCACCAGCTTGCGCAGCACCAGCATGGCCGGCGGCGCGATCAGGAAGCCGAGCATCGCCATATAGGCGTCCTGCACCAGCATCACCACGATGAGGCCGATCAGCAACAGCAGGTCGCGCCCCAGCGCGTTGATCAGCAGGTTGAGCACCTGGGTGACGGAATTGGCGCCGGCGGTGAGCCGCGCCAGGAATTCCGACGAGTGCCGTTCGGAGAAGAAGCCGATGCTCTCGCTCATCAGCTTGGCGAACAGCTTGCGCTGATTGTTGGCGAGGATCGCGTTGCTGATCTTCGACAGCGTTACGGTCTGGTGATAGATCGCGATGCCGCGGACCAGGAACAGCAGGAAGATGATGCTGGAATAGACCGCGATGCCAGGGATATTCTTCTCGATATAGGCCTTGTTGATTGCATCGCCCAACAGATAGGCCGACAGCGAGGTCGCACCGGCTGCGACAGCCATCAGCGCAAAGGCGGAGAGATAGCGCCGCCAGTACACGGCGCCCTGTTCGGTCGCCAGGCGGCGAACGAGGATCGCCGCGCCATAGGGGTCGTCGGTGATTTTGCGCGGAAACTCGGCCATCCCAAATCCTTCGGCGCCGGGCGGGATTCACCCTTGCACCTCAGGCTCCTTGCCCGCTATGAGGCCGATTTTCAAGCCCTTTTAAGGGCTTGCAGAGCGGACGGTTTAGGCAGAGGCCGCGTGCTTGAGATCGGCGTGGCGTTCCCGGAACAGGATTTCCTCCCAGGCCAGCGCATGCCGCGCGATCGTTTCGAGATCGTCATATTGCGGCGTCCAGTTCAAGGTCGCGCGCAGCCGGCTGGTGTCGGCGACCATGGTCATGATGTCGCCGGGCCGCCGCGGCGCGTACTGGACAGCGAAATTGCGGCCCGAGACGCGGCGCACCGCCTCGATGGTTTCCAGCACGGAATAGCCGCGGCCATAGCCGCAGTTCAGCGTCACCGAGGGCCCGCCATTGCGCAAATAGGCAAGTGCCGCGCGATGCGCCTGCGCGAGATCGCTGACATGGATGAAATCGCGGATGCAGCTGCCGTCCGGCGTCGGATAGTCGGTGCCGAACACGTCGATCTTGGCGCGCTGGCCGGTGGCGGCTTCCATCGCGATCTTCAAGAGATGCGTTGCGCCGAGCGTGGCAAGTCCGATGCGGCCTTGCGGGTCCGCGCCGGCGACATTGAAATAACGCAGCACCGCGTAGCTCATCTCGTGCGCGGAGGCGACGTCGTGCAGCATGATCTCGGACATCAGCTTCGACGAGCCATAGGGCGACAGCGGTCGCGTCGGCGCGTGCTCGGGCACCGGCATCTGGTCCGGATTGCCGTAAATCGCTGCAGTCGAGGAGAAGATGAAGCGGCCGATGCCGCACTTGACCGCGGCGTTGAGCAGGCTGCGCGTGGTCATGGTGTTGTTGCGGTAATAGCCGAGCGGATCGCGCATCGAATCCGGCACGACCACCGAGCCCGCGAAATGGATGATGCTTTCGACGCGATGCTGCGCGATCACGCCCTCGATCAAGGACTCGTCGCCGGCATCGCCGACGATCAGCGGCAGGCCCTCCGGCAGCATGTTGGCAAAGCCGCTCGAGAGATTGTCGACCACGACGACGCTTTCGCCGGCTTCCGCCAGCGCCAGAACCATGTGGCTTCCGATATAACCGGCCCCGCCGGTGACAAGCACAGTCATGTCTTCACCCGTCCCTCGATAACGCTTGATGCTATCGGCGGTGCGGTGAAGAGCCGGTTTCGGGAGGGCTGAACTGGTCACTATGCTTAATGTTGCGTATACGACTTCGGTAAAATCGGAGCTTTCGTGCCAAACGACGCTGATATCGCAGGCGATCTGCAGGTGATCGTGCCGAACCTGCACTGGCGCTATACCGGCGTCACCGCGACCAGCCGCATGGTCTCGCCGCGCCTCGCGACGCTGTTTCGCGCCGCGTGGCTCGGGAGCGACGCGCCCGAGGGTATTGCGCGGATGGGCTTCGTGGATCTCTTGGGCGTGTGGCGGCGGCCCACGCCGCTGGTCTGGCACGCGCGGCGTAACAACGAGATGATCGCCGGGCTCTTGCTGCGCGCGCTCGGTTGGCCGCTGAAGCTGGTGTTCACCTCGGCTGCGCAACGCCATCACACCTGGCTGACGCGTTGGCTGATCCGGCAGATGGATGCGATCATCGCGACCTCCTCGATCTCCGCGGCGTATCTGAAGCGCGAATCCACCGTGGTGATGCATGGCGTCGACACCGATGTCTATGCCCCGCCTGTCGACCGCGCGGCAGCATTTGCTGACAGCGGATTGCCGGGGCGCTATGCGATCGGCTGCTTCGGCCGCGTGCGTGAGCAGAAAGGCAGCGACGTCTTTGTCGAGGCGATGCTGCGGTTGCTGCCGCGCTATCCCGATTTCTCCGCGGTCATGGTCGGCGCCATCACGCCGGACCAGATGCTGTTTGCAAACGACCTGAAGAAGAAGATCGAAGCCGCCGGGCTCGCCTCACGCATCGTCATGACAGGTGAGTTGCCGATTGAAGACGTGCAACGCTGGTACAAGCGGCTGACGATCTACGCCTTCACCTCGCGCAACGAAGGTTTTGGGCTGACCCTGATCGAGGCGATGGCGGTCGGCGCCGCGCTCGTTGCTGCACGTGCCGGCGCGGCCGAGCTTGTGGTCGAGGATGGCGTCACCGGCGTACTGACGCCGCCGGGCGATGCCGACGCGCTGGTTGCTGCACTGGAGCCGTTGATGCGCGATCCCGCATTCGCCGTGGCAATGGGCGCGCGCGGCCGGCAACGCGTGCTGGAGACGTTCAGCCTCGAGGCCGAAGCGGAAGGAATTGCGCGTGTCTATCGCACGCTGGTCTGAGCCATCACGTTGGTGACGAAGGCGTCGAGATCGCCGCCCACGAACAGGAAGCCGGGAAGGCCCGCGGCCGCCGCCGCCTCGATATCGGTTGGCCGGTCGCCGATCACGAAGCTGCCTTCGCGCCGCACCGGCCAATGCTGCATCAGGTCCAGGATCATGCCAGGCGCGGGCTTGCGCCAGTGATGATCCTCAAGATAGCCCGCGACGCTGCCGTCGGGATGATGTGGGCAGTACCTGATGTCGTCGACGCGCGCGCCCTGCGCCAGCAACTCGGCGCACATCCAGTCGTGCAGCACGTTGAGCTCTGCTTCGGTGAAGAGACCGCGCGCCACGCCGGACTGGTTGGTGAAGAAGAACACGAGATAGCCGGCGTCGTTGAGCCGGCGGATCGCTTTCGCCGCGTTCGGCATCCAGCGGATGCGATCTTGTGTGCCCATGTAGCCGTCGTCGTGGTTGACGACGCCGTCGCGATCGAGGAACGCCGCGGGTCTTTCGACGGTCGCGTCGGTCATTTGTGCATCAAGGCCTGCTCGACCTCGTCGCAAATGCCATGGGCGACGGCGAGATGGATCTGCTGGATCACAGGCGTGTCATCGCTGGGCACGACCAGCAGATGATCGCAGGCAACTCCCATCGCCGCGCCCTTGGTGCCGGTGAAGCCGACGGTGATCAGGCCGTGCTCATGCGCGACGCGGAGTGCAGCCAGGATATTCGGTGAGCGGCCGGAGGTCGACAGCGCCAGCAGGATGTCGCCGCGGCGGCCGAGGCCGGCGATCTGGCGGGCGAAGATCTGTTCGAAGCCGTAGTCGTTGGAGATCGCGGTCAGCGCCGAGGTGTCGGTCGTCAGCGCGATGGCGGGCCACGCCGGCCGTTCGCGCTTGTAGCGGCCGACGATCTCGGCGGCGATGTGCTGCGCGTCCGCAGCACTTCCGCCATTGCCGACGAGCAGGAGCTTGTGGCCGGAGCGCAAGCCGGAGACGATCACCTGCGCGATTTTTCGCGCAGCCGTCAGCATCGCGGCATCCTGCGCCGCGCGTTCGAACGCCGCGAGCGAGGTTTTGAGATGGGCTGCGATCAGGTCTTTGCTCAGATCTTGGCTCAAGCGGCACCGGCTCCGTTGTTGGCCTTGGTAGCGACGGCGTTGCAGGCGCGCAAGCACCGCAAATCGTTAATGCGATGCACGCGCGGCTTCGCCCAGCACGCGCTGCGCGATGCTGACCACTTCAGCGGCGGAAATATCGCGCATGCAGCGATGGTCGTTCATGGTGCAGATTGTGCGCTGGCATGGCTGGCAGGAGAGCTGCGTTGTGGTCAGTACGGTGGCGGCAAGGCCGTTCAGGGGGGCCCAGAGATAGGGGCTGGTGGGACCGAAAATGCCCATGGTGGGCGTTCCCAGCCCGGCTGCGATATGCATCAAGCCGGAATTGTTCGAGATGGCGACGCTGGCCGTGGCCATCGCCAGGATGCCGTTGCGCAGATCGGTGCCGGTGAGGTCGCGCACTCTCGGCCCGCCGGCCGCGGCAATTTCTTGCGCCATCGCCTTCTCGCCGGGGCCGCCGACCACCCAGACATCCAGGCCCTGTTCGGCCAGCAGCCGGGCGGCCTCGCCATAATAGGTCCAACGTTTGGAGGCGCCGACCGAGCCCGGCGCCAGCGCCACGGCCTTGGCCGTACCGAGCCCGTTGGCCTGTCGCCAGCGCCCGACCTCATCAGCGGGAGCCCGGAGCTGCGGGACCGGCCATTCCGCCGGCAGCGGCGCGCCGTCGGGCAGGGCAAGGGCGGCATTCTTGTCGATGAAGCGGGGAAAACTCTTCTCGCGCCATCGCAATTTGTTAACGAGCCCGAACCGGGCTTCCCCGACAAAGCCGATCCGCTCCGGGATGCCGGCCAGCGCCGGCGCGATGGCCGATTTCCAGGTCCTGGGAAGGATCAGCGCGGTCCTGTACCGCCGCGACCTCAGCAGAGACGCCAGCCCCCATTGGCTGGCGACTGCCAGCCGGCTGCGCGGCAGATCCCAGACGATGCCGGTGCGCACGCCGGGCATGTAATCGACCAGCGGGGCGCAGAGGGACGTGGTCAGGAGGTCGATCGGCCGGTTTGGCCAGCGCTGCTTGAGGACACGCACCACGGTATGGCCGCGGACGAAGTCGCCGATCCACATATAGGGGACGATCAGGATCGGACGGTTATCGTCCGCATCCTCGATCGTTCCGATATAATGTGAATCAACATTCATTACTTAATCGCTCGGCCGGCTGCTCCGTCGGTAATGGCCTTCACCACGGCGCGCAACCCAAGTTGCCTCAAGGGCGCGGGTGGGGCAAAGCTGATCCTGCATTACCAAGGCAGGACGCAGAATGTTGCTGGTGACCGGGGGCGCCGGTTTTATCGGATCGAATGTCGTGGCCGCGTTGAACGACGCCGGCGGGGCCGATGTTGCGGTCTGCGACCTGCTCGGCGATGCCGGCAAATGGCGCAATCTCGCCAAGCGCCGGCTGGCCGACATCGTCCCGCCGGCCGAGTTGCCCGCCTGGCTCGCGGGTCGCAAGCTCGAGGCTGTGATCCATCTCGGCGCGATCGCGGACACGACAGCGACCGACGGCGATCTCGTGATCGAAACCAACTTCCGTTTCTCGCTTCGCTTGCTCGACTGGTGCACGGCGACGATGACACCCTTCATCTATGCCTCATCGGCTGCGACCTACGGCGACGGCGCGCAGGGCTTTGCCGACGACGCCTCGCTGCCGGCGCTGCAAACGTTGCGTCCGATGAATCTCTACGGCTGGAGCAAACATCTGTTCGACATGGCTGTTGCCGAGCGCGTCGCGCGCGGCGACAGGCTGCCGCCACAATGGGCCGGCTTGAAATTCTTCAACGTGTTCGGCCCGAACGAATATCACAAGGCCACGATGGCGAGCGTGCTGGCGCGGCGCTTCGACGACGTCAAGGGTGGTCGCGCCGTGCAGCTGTTCAAGTCGCATCGCAACGGGATTGCCGACGGCGACCAGCGGCGCGACTTCATCTATGTCGACGACGTTGCGCGGGTGGTGATGTGGCTGCTCGCGACGCCAAAGGTTTCCGGGCTGTTCAATGTCGGAACCGGCAAGGCACGCAGCTTCAGGGATCTGATGCTGGCGGCCTATGCCGCGCTCGGCAGCAAGCCCAACATCGAGTACATCGACATGCCCGAATCGATTCGCGGCAGCTATCAGTATTTCACGGAAGCCAAGGTCGATCGGCTGCATGGCGCCGGTTACAATGGCGGCTTCACCGCGCTGGAAGAGGCGGTCGGGCTTTACGTGAAGGGCTTCCTTGATACCGCCGACCGCTTCCGCTGAGAGATAACATGTTCGATTTTGACGCGCTTGCGGACGCATTCTCACGCCAGATCGTGCTCTGTGTCGGCGATCTCATGCTGGACGAGTTCGTCTATGGCGAGGTGTCGCGGATTTCGCCGGAAGCGCCGGCCCCGGTCATCGCGGCGCGGCGCAGCGAAACCAATATCGGCGGCGCCGGCAACGTCGCACGCAATATCGCCTCGCTTGGCGCGCGCTGCATCTTCGTCGGCCTGATCGGCGAGGACGAAGTGGGTGTGAAGCTTGCGGTCACCTTGGCGCAGGAGCCCGGGATCGAGAGCGTGCTGGTGCATGATCCCGCACGGCCGACCACGCGCAAGGTGCGCTTCGTCTCCGAGCATTTCTCCACCCATATGCTGCGCGCCGACTGGGAGTTGGCCGCGCCTGCCTCAGGCGAGATCGAGCAGAAACTGATCGACACCATCCTGCCGCAGCTTGCGCGCGCCGATATCGTTCTGCTCTCCGACTATGCCAAGGGCGTCTTGACCGCGCGCGTCATCCGCAACGTCATTGATGCCGCGCGCAAGGCCGGCAAGCGCGTCATCGTCGATCCCAAGAGTGCGAATTTCGCGATCTATCGCGGAGCCACGCTGCTCACTCCCAACCGCAAGGAATTTGCCGAGGCGACCCGCAGCCGTGCCGATAGCGACACCGATATCGCCGAAGCCGCGCGCGACGCCATGATTCTCGCCGATTGCGAGGCGATGCTGGTGACGCAGAGCGAGCGCGGCATGACGCTGGTGCCGCGCAACGGCGATCCCGTGCATGTGCCGGCGCATCCGGTGAAGGTGCGCGACGTTTCCGGCGCCGGAGACACGGTTGTCGCGGCGCTGGCGCTTGCGCTAGCCGCGGGAGCGGATTGGGAGACGGTGTTGCGAATTGCGAACGCGGCTGCCGCGGTCGCCGTCAGCAAGAAGGGAACGGCGATCGTCACCACGTCCGAATTGCGACGAAAGATCCTGCCGCATGCCTATCTCGCCGCGGAAGAGAAGATCGTCACGGCGTCAGCCGATCTCGCCGCTCATCTTGCCGACTGGCGCAAGCAAGGCCTTCGCATCGGTTTCACCAATGGCTGCTTCGACATCCTGCATCCCGGTCACGTCAAGGTGCTCACCGCGGCGCGCGGCGCCTGCGATCGCCTGATCGTCGGACTGAACAGCGACGCTTCGGTCAAGCGGCTGAAAGGCGAGGGCCGTCCCGTTCAGAATGAAGGCTCGCGCGCGGAAGTGCTGGCGGCGCTGGAGGCCGTCGATCTTGTCGTCATCTTCGAGGAGGACACGCCGATCAGGCTGATCACGGAGATCAAGCCGAGCGTTCTGGTGAAGGGCGGCGACTACACCCGCGAGACCGTCGTCGGCCATGAGATCGTCGAGGCCCATGGCGGCACCGTGATGCTCGTCGACGTCCTGCAAGGCCACAGCACGACCTCGCTGGTGAATCGCGCGCGCGGAGAAGACGCGTGACGGCGATTGCCGGACACTCGCCCTTCGCCGCGCTCTGGAGATTGCTGCGCGATCCCGCGTCCTGGATGGCGGCGGTCGACGTGTTTGCGATCCTGACCGCGATCGTACTGCCGTTCTCCACCTCGCTGACGGCGATCTTCGTCGTCGCGATGCTGATCGCCTGGGCGCCCTTTCTCGATCTGCGCGCCTTCCTGCACTCGCTGCGGCGTCCGATCGCCGCGGTGCCGATTGCATTCTTCGCGTTGGCCGTGGTCGGCACACTCTGGTCGGACGCAGCATGGGGCACGCGGCTTTACGCGGTATTCCCGACGGCGAAGCTCTTGATGCTGCCGGTGTTGTTCTATCATTTCGAACGTTCCGGACGCGGCGTCTGGGTCATGATCGCCTTTCTCGTCTCCTGCACGCTCCTGATGATCATGTCCTGGGCCGTGACTTGCGCGCCATACCTGACGCTGAAGCCGGCCGTGGACGCCTCGCGCGGCATCTTCGTAAAAAACTACATCGATCAGAGCCAGGAGTTTACGCTTTGCGCGGTGGCGCTGGCCTATCCCGTCGTGCAGCTCGTGCGCGCCCGAAAAATCTGGCTCGCAGTGGCGCTCGGCGCGATCAGCCTGGGCCTGATCACCAACATGCTGTTCGTGGTGGTGTCGCGGACCGCGCTCGTCACCTTGCCGATCCTGTTTGCCGGCTTCGGCCTGCTGCATCTGCGGCTGCGGGGCAATCTCTTGATGCTCGCTGCGGCAATCGCCGTCGGGCTGGTCGCCTGGCTCGTTCCGTTCGGAACGATATGGTCGAGCGTCGCGCCGAACGTCTGCGCGGCGCATCCCCTGCTGCGGCCTGAGATGAGTGCCGCGCGGCGCGAGATGCTCTCCTCGCCGTCACTCGGATGGACCTTCAAGACCTTCTCGCGCGACTACCAGCTCTATGAGGAGGAGAATGTTCCGACCTCGTTCGGGGAACGCTCCACATACTGGAAGTATGCACTCAAGTTTATCGCTGACGCCCCGCTGGTCGGGCATGGCACCGGATCGTCCAAAGGCCTGTACGAGCAGGCGGCTCACGAGCAGGATTGGGCCCGGGGCATCAGGGTGTTCCCCAATCCGCATAACCAGACGCTCAACGTCGCGATCCAGTGGGGCGCGCTCGGCGTCGTCGTGCTCTACGCCATGTGGGTGCTGCACCTCCTGATGTTTCGCGGCGGCGACTTTGCCAACTGGATCGGGTTGCTCGTGGTGGTGCAGAACGTCCTCACCTCCGTGTTCAACTCGCATATCTTCGATTTCCATGAGGGCTGGATGTACGTGCTCGGCGTGGGGATCGCGGGCGGTATGGTGTTGAAGTCGAAAGGCGCCAAAGAGACAGATACCGCAACGGGTTCCTGAGCATCCCTGCACTGGTAAGGGAATTGGAGATGGGCTATCAGCAGCGCGGGAACGTGTCCAAAAGCCCGTCCCGCCAACCGGTTGTTGAATGACGCGTTTCTCGCATCTCACGCTGCGCAACGTCCTGATCGCTCTTCACGACGCGATCGCGACCGGCTGCGCACTGCTTTTGGCGTTCTATGTCCGCTTCGACGGCGGCCAGGGCTTCTATGATCGTCTGCCGCAGCTGCTGCGCATCCTGCCGTGGTTTCTCGTCTTCGGCGTGATCGTCGCCTACGTCTTCAGGCTGACCACGACCAAGTGGCGCTTCATCTCCTTGCCCGACGCGATCAATATCGTTCGCGTGGCCACCGTGCTGACGCTGGCGCTCGTGGTGCTGGACTGGATCATCGTCGCGCCGGCGGTCGGCACCTTCTTCTTTGGCCGCGTCACCATCATCCTCTACTGGTTCCTCGAGATATTCTTGCTGAGCGCGCTGCGCCTGGCCTATCGCTATTTCCGTTACACCCGCGTGCGACATCACGCGCGCACCGAGGCGGCCTCGCCGGGACTTCTGATCGGCCGCGCCGCCGATGCAGAGGTGCTGTTGCGCGGCATCGAGAGCGGCGCGGTAAAGGGACTCTGGCCGCTCGGCATCCTCTCTGCCTCGCGCGCCGACCGCGGGCAATCGATCCGCAGCATTCCCGTGCTCGGCGACAGCGATGACATCGAGGAGGTGATCGCGGATTTCGCCCGGCGCGGCAAACCGGTTGCGCGGGTGGTGATGATGCCGTCGGCCTTCGAGCCGGACTCCCATCCCGAAACCATCCTGATGCGCGCACGCCGGCTGCATCTGATCGTGAGCCGGCTGCCGTCGCTGGAAGGCGGCGATGCGCCGCGTCTCACCAATGTCTCGGTCGAGGATCTCCTGCTGCGGCCGAGCGAAACCATCGACTATGCGCGGCTGGAGGCGCTGGTGAAGGGCAAGGCGGTGATCGTCACCGGCGGCGGCGGCTCGATCGGCTCGGAGATTTGCCATCGCGTCGTGACCTTCGGCGCCGCGCGGCTGCTGGTCATCGAGAATTCGGAGCCGGCGCTGTACGCCGTGACCGAGGCGCTTGCCGCCGGTGGCGGCGAGGCTGATATCGAGGGGCGGATCGCCGACATCCGCGACCGCGATCGCATCATCCGCTTGATGGCCTCCTTCAAGCCGGATCTGGTGTTTCATGCCGCCGCACTGAAGCACGTGCCGATCCTCGAACGCGACTGGAGCGAGGGGGTCAAGACCAACATCTTCGGTTCGATCAATGTCGCCGACGCCGCACTTGCCGCCGGCGCCGAAGCGATGGTGATGATCTCGACCGACAAGGCGATCGAGCCGGTCTCGATGCTCGGCCTCACCAAGCGTTTCGCCGAGATGTATTGCCAGGCGCTCGACCACGATCCGGCAGCGCAATCGGCGAAGCGGCGGATGCGGCTGATCTCGGTGCGGTTTGGCAACGTGCTGGCCTCGAACGGCTCGGTGGTGCCGAAGTTCAAGGCCCAGATCGAGGCCGGCGGCCCCGTGACCGTTACCCATCCCGAGATGGTCCGCTATTTCATGACCATCCGCGAGGCCTGCGACCTCGTGATCACGGCGGCGACCCATGCACTCGCCAGCGAGCGTGCGAGCGTATCGGTCTACGTGCTGAACATGGGCCAGCCGGTGAAGATCGTCGATCTTGCCGAGCGCATGATCCGCCTGTCCGGTCTCGAGCCGGGCCATGATATCGAGATCGTGTTCACGGGCATGCGGCCGGGCGAGCGGCTGCACGAGATCCTGTTTGCCAATGAGGAGCCGCCGGTCGAGATCGGCGTGGCCGGCGTGATGGCCGCCAAACCCAACGAGCCGCCGATGCAGTCGTTGCGGAAATGGATTGCCGCGCTGGAGCAGGCGATCGAGCGCGACGATCCCGCGACCATCAAGGCCGTGCTGAAAGATGCCGTTCCCGAATTCGGCTCGAACGCGGCGTGATGTGCGAGAAGAAACATTGATGGCCGCGTCCGCAAAGGTCGTCGTCGTCAGCCAGCATTATCCGCCGGATCCGAGCACGACGGCCGCCATCATGGCCGAGATATCGGAGCATCTGGCGGCCCGGCATCCCGTTCTGGTGTTGTCGGGGACGCCGGGCTCGGCAACGAGCGACGCCGTTCTGGACCGGCCTGTCGTTTCCGAGATCAGGAATCGCATCCCGGAAAAGGGCGCGCTGGCGCGCCGTGCCTTGGCGGAGCTTGCGTTCACCACGCGCGCCTTCGTCACGGTGCTGCGCAAGGCCCAGCGCGGCGACGTCGTGCTGACGGTGACGGCACCCTTCATGCTGCCTTATGCCATGGCATTCGCCGCATGGCTCAAGAGTGCGAAATCGGCGCTGATCATGCACGACCTCTATCCGGACGTGCTGGTGACGGCCGGGCTGATCGGACAGCGGTCGCCGGTGAGCGCAACCATCCGCGGCGCCAACGCGCTGATGTTTCGCATGCTCGATGCCGTGATCACGATCGGACGCGACACCGAGCGGCTGCTGTTGCGCTATCGTGGCGTGACGCCTGCCAAGATCCGCTTCATTCCGAACTGGGCGACGCTTGTGCCCGCCGTGCGGCCGATTGCGACCGACAATCCGTATCGCAACAATCCGGCGCGGTTTGTCGTGGGGCTTTCCGGCAATCTCGGCTTCACCCACGATCCTCTGGTGGTGTTCGAAGCTGCGCAATTACTTGTCAACGAGCCGGGCATCCATTTCCTGCTGTCCGGCTGGGGCGTCGGCTATGAGCGGCTGAAGCGGCTGCAATCGGAGGCGCGGCTTTCCAATGTGACGCTGGTCGATCGCGTCGCCGATGGCGACCTCGAAAAGTTCCTCACCGCCGCCGATGCCTGGATCATCCCGTACCGGGAGAATGTTGCAGGTGTATCGGTGCCCAGCCGGTTCTATAATCTGCTGGCGGTCGGCCGGCCCGTGATCCTCGTCTCCGAGCCGGACGCCGAGGCCGCGATGACGGTGAGCGAAAACAATCTTGGCTGGGTAGTGAGGCCGGGCATGCCCGATGAATTGGCAAGCGCGATACGCAGGGCGTCCGTGTCGGCGGATGCGTCCATGGGTAAACGCGCCGTCGTCGCGGCCCAGGCCTTCACCCTGGATCGCGCGATGACGGGTTACTGCGCGCTTGTCGACGAACTGCTGCGGGCAGGGCCGTCCTCATGACGAGCGATCGTCCCCTTGTTCTCGTGACCGGCGCGAACGGCTTCATCGGCCGCCATGTCGCGCCGGTGCTCGTGCGGGGCGGATGGGCCGTCCGCCGCGCCGTGCGGCGCTCGATGGGAACCAAGGACGAAGTGGTGATCCAGTCGCTTGGCGGCGCGACCGATTGGCGGTCCGCGCTGCAGGGCGTCAACGCGGTGGTCCACCTCGCCGCGCGGGTGCATCAGCGCAACGAGGGACCGAAATTCGACCTTTACCGCGACATCAATGTCGACGGCACGCTGCATCTGGCGCGCTGCGCGGCCGAGGCTGGCGTGCGCAAGTTCACCTTCGTCAGCACCATCCTGGTGCACGGCCGCAGCAATGACGGCCGCGCGCCGTTCAGCGAAAAGGACGTGCTGACGCCACGCGGGTCGTACGGAATGTCGAAGGCGGCTGCCGAAGCCGGGCTGCGCGAGTTGTCGCTGGAGACCGGCATGCAGGTCACGGTGATCCGGCCGCCTCTGGTCTATGGCGCCTGGGCAAAGGGAAATTTTGCCTTCCTGGCGCGCGCGGTGAAGCAACGCATCCCGCTGCCGTTTGCGTCCATACGCAATCAGCGGGCGTTCCTGTCGGTGGAGAATCTGGCGTCCTTCATCCTGCAGAGGCTGACCGAAGCCGACAATGGCTTCGAGGTATTCCTGGTGGCGGATCAGGAGCAGGTCTCCACGCCCGAATTTGTCGAGCGGCTGGCAAGGGCCGCGGACATGAAGCCGCGAATGTTTCCGCTGCCGACGCAGATGCTGAAGGCCTTGCTCACCATCTCCGGGCAGCCCGAAGCCTATGAAAGCCTGATCGGATCGCTGAAGCTCGATCTGTCCAAGGCCGCGGCGACGGGTTGGCGGCCGCCGATCACGCTCGACGAGGGACTGAAGCGTGCGCTCGCCGAGCCCGAGATCTGATCAAGACGCTCGCGGTCGCGCAAAACGGATGAGCAGCAACACGACGGCTGCCGCGCCGATGGCGAGCAAGACAAGGCTGTAGCCGGTCGAGTCGGTCCTTGTCGAGATCAGCGCCAGCAATGCGAGAACGAGGTTGAGCGCGAACACTTCGCTGACAACGCGTGGCGCCGAAAAGCCGTTGTCGGTGGCGCGCTGATAGTAATGGCTGCGGTGCGCGGCCCAGAACGGCTCGTGCCGCGCGATCCGCCGAAACAGCGTGATGGTGGCGTCTGCGAGATAATAGAGCGGAAGCAGCAGAGCCGCGGTCAGCTGTTGATGCCAGGCAAGTTGCAGCAGGCACCAGCCGAGCAGCAGGCCGATCGGCAGGCTGCCGACGTCGCCGAGGAAAACCTTCGCGACCGGACGATTGAACGGCGCAAAGCCCAGCATGGCGCCGCACAGCGCGGCCGCCACGAGCGTCGGCACCAGTGGATATGTGCCGCTGCAGCCGAGCAGGACCATGGCGGCAGCGAGAGGCACGACCTCGGCGACCGTCATCAGGTCGAGCCCGTCCATGAAGTTGACGAGATTGACGAACCAGAGACCCGCAACGAGCAGGAAAGCACGTTCGACCCAGAGCGGGCAGGCGGGAATGATCCGCAGCTCAGCGGGGGCAAAATAAAGGATCGCGCCGACCGCGGCGGCCTGCAGCAACAGGCGCGGCAGCACCGGAATGGACCGGATGTCGTCGGCCATTCCAACCAGCGCGATGAAGACGGTGGCGCCGAACAGCACGACAGGCGCCGAGAGGCCGAGCACGACTGCGCACGTGCCGGCGACAGCCAGCGTTGCCGATATCACCGCAATGCCGGCGCCCTGCGGCGTCGGAACGCGATGCGAGGAGCGCGCATTCGGCCGCGCCAGCGCGTAGCGCTGCAGCAGTGGCATGATGGCGGGTATAATTCCGGCCGACAGCAGCGCGGCAGCGGCGATGGCGAGCAGTGATGTGACGAGCCCGCTCATGATCGCAAATCCCGGCTCCCGGCCTGCAGGAACACGTCGCGATAGCGCGCAAGCGCGACGTCCGGACTGTACTTTGCCGCCGCCACCGCGGCGCGCCGGCCCTTGTCGGCGACGTCGGCGCGATCTCGCGCGGCGCGTGCGATCGCATCCGCCAGCGCGGCCGGCTCCTCAGGCGGCACCACCCAGCCGATTTTCTCCTCCTCGATCACAAGTGCTGCTTCAGCGTTCGGCTCGGCGGCGACGATGATCGCGCGACCGATGGCGAGCAGATTGTAGAGCCGGCTTGGAATTGACACACCGGCAATGTTGCGGCGATAGGGAATGACCCAGACGTCGGCCGCCGACAGGAACTCGATCAGGTCCTTTTGCGGCACCGGCGGCAGCAGGGTGACATTGCCGAGTTGCTCCTTCGCCAGCAACGCGCAGAGCTCGTTCCAGCCGACGCCCCAGCCCGACAGCAGGAAATGAACGTCACCGTTGTCACGCAACAGGCGCGCGGCCTCGAACACGGTGCGCGGATGGTGGGTGAAGCCGAGATTGCCGGACAGGCCGACGATGAGCTGTGTTTGCCGTCCGGCGCGGAAGCGGTTGTCGGCCGCGATGGCGCGATAGGCGGCCGGCAGCAATGTCCAGTTCGGAATGAAATGGATTTTCTCCTGCGCCACGCCGGGATAGGCGAGCAGCAGCGGCGCGACGTCGCGGCCGATGGTGACGATTGCATCGAGCCGGCGGAACAGCATCGCGTTGGCGCGGCGGATCAGCCGCGCCGTCAACGATGACGGCCTCGCAAGTCCGGCCGCCTGCAGCGCCTCGGGATAGAGGTCGTAGATCAAGAGCACCGTCGCCGCACCGCGCAAGCGCGCTGCAAGCATCACGCCATAGGGAAGCGTGAACGGCGTCGTGACGCAAAACACCACATCATGCCGCTCCGCGCCCCGCAACGTTGCAAGGAACATCCTGACCGCAAGCCAGGAGATCGCGATCGCCCGCCGCACCAATGCAACCTTTGGCGCAGCCGCACCTGCGATCTCGATCACTTGCGGGTTCGCAGTGTCGCCCGCGGCGGAATGCGGCGAGCCGGACAGCACCATCACGCGGCGGTCGGCGGCGAGCGCGCGGGCGATGTCGCCGATATAGGTCGCGGTGGTGGTGGGGTCAGGCGGATAGTGCTGACTGACCACGAGGATTTTCCCGAGCTCTCGCATGTCGTCTCCGGGACACTAGACGGCGTTGTCGGGAACCTCGATCGGCGCTGCGCCCTGCGCGGCTTTTTCCGCGCTGAGGATCCAGACCAATCCGCCGCAGGCGCCGACCATGAAGGAGACCGCGCCGAACAACAGCGAGATGTTGACGCCCTCATTCGGCAGCAGCCCGGCATAGCCGAAGGCCAGCCCCATGGTCGCTTCGCGCACGCCCCAGCCGGCGATCGAGATCGGCAGCATGGTGATCAGCATGACCGGCGGCAGCAGCTGGAAAATCTGGCCGAAGGCGGCCGGTGCGGCAATCGATTGCACCACGCACCAGGCAATCACCACGGTGAGCACGTGGACCAGCAGCGAGAGAGCCGCGACCTTCGGCCCGCGTTTGGCCCCGAACAGCACGCGATCGGCGATGACGGCGCAGGCGTGAATGTGCAGCGTGCCCCACCATTTCTTCAGCCAGGCCCAATGCAGGTAGCCGAAGGCGAGAAAGCCGAGGCCGCCGGCAAGTGCCGCGAAATCGACGAACAGCAGCGCGATGCGCCCCTGCGGATCGCCGATCAGGCGGTAGCTCCAGGGCAGGCTCGCGACGATAATCACGGCGAGCGCGATCAGGCCGATGGCGCGGTCGACGAAGATGGAATAGGTCGCCGCGCGCCAGCCGGCGCCGGCGCGCGCCACCAGCCACAGCCGGACCGCATCGCCGCCGATCGCGGAAGGCAGCGTCTGATTGAAGAAGGTGCCTATCACATTGTAGCGCATCGCCTGCCGCAGCCCAAGCGGGGCGCCGCATTCGGCGCTGATCTCGCGCCACCTGAGCACGCCGATGAAGATCTGGAAGAACGTTACGCTGATCGCTAGTCCGATCCAGGTTAGGCTGCCGAGATTGTTGATGCGCGAGAACAGCGCGAGCAAATCGATCTTGCGCAGCGCGAGGTACAGCAGCGCCGCGGAGACCAGTATCTTTGCCGCCGAAAGCAGGAACTGGCGCATCTCGCCCTGATAACCCGTGGTTTGAGGAGGAACAGACGCAAAACAGCCGCGCTAGTGCCGCCGATTTGAAGTCCCTGACTCACTCGCGGCACAACCGGGTTCAGGGACTTCAAATCGAAAGCGGCACTAGAATTCTAGTTTTGCTAGTGCCCATGACTTTCCGAAGTTCGCGGCAGTGGTCGCGGCAAGGGAACACGAACTTCGGAAAGTGGGCACTAGCGCGCCTTGGTATGGTTTTGCGGCCGATATGGCAATAGGCGCCGATCTTCTATTGCGACGGCCTCAACAGCACGGCTAAACAGGCCCCGGCCGGCGCGGGCAGAGCCGATCCGGCTAGTGTGGCGGTTCAGAAGTCCGCATCATTGCTGCCGCGAGTCCTTCATGCGGACTTCTGAACCAAAGCCACACTAGAATCAATAATTTGCCAGTGTCCTTCGATTCCGAAGTTCGCAAAGGAAGATGCCGCGAAATGATGCGAACTTCGGAATCGGGACACTAGTATCGGGGATAGGATGTCGGAACAGGCCGTATTGGTCACGGGGGCTGCGGGTTTCATCGGCTTTCATGTCGCGCGTCAGCTGCTGGCCGAAGGCCGTCATGTCGTCGGGCTCGACAATCTCAACGACTTTTACGATCCCGCGCTCAAGCAGTCGCGGCTCGATCTGTTGCGGCCGCAGTCCGGATTCGAATTCGTTCATGCCGACCTTTCGAATCGGCCTGTCATCGCGGCGCTGTTCGCCAGGCACGCCTTCGCCCAGGTGATCCACCTCGCGGGACAGGCCAGCGTCCGCCACTCGATCGATCACCCGCATGTCTATGCCGATTCCAATCTCGAAGGCTTCCTCAATATTCTCGAAGGTTGCCGGCACAACCAATGCCGCCATCTGATCTATGCCTCGTCGTCATCGGTTTACGGCGCCAACACCAAGTTGCCGTTCGCGGTCGCGGACCGCACCGATCATCCGGTCAGTCTCTACGCCGCAACCAAGAAGGCGAACGAACTGATGGCGCATTGCTACGGCCATCTCCACGGCCTTCCGACCACCGGCCTGCGCTTCTTCACCATTTACGGGCCCTGGGGCCGTCCCGACATGGCGATCTTCCTGTTCACCAGGGCGATCGCCGAGGGAAAGCCGATCAAGCTCTTTAACCATGGCAAAATGCGGCGGGACTTCACCCATATCGACGATGTCAGCCGTGTAGTATCCAAGCTTGTCGAGCGCGTTCCGTCGGGCGATGCGGCGTCCGCGGGCGCGCCGGCGCGCATCTACAATGTCGGCAATCACCGTCCCGAGGAATTGACGGATGTGGTCGCCCTTCTGGAGAAGGAGCTCGGGCGACCAGCGCAGAAGGAAATGCTGCCGATGCAGCCCGGCGACGTGCTGGAGACTTTTGCCGATATCGGCGATCTGATGCGCGACACCGGTTTTGCGCCAACGACGCCGATCGAAGAGGGGATACGCGGTTTCGTTGCGTGGTATCGCGAGCACTACAGGATTTGAGCGCCGATGACAGAACGAATCATTCCCCTGATCATGTGTGGCGGCGCCGGAACGCGGCTGTGGCCGGCCTCGCGCGAAGTGCGGCCGAAGCAGTTTCTGCCGCTGTTCGGCGCGCGCTCGACCTTCCAGGACACGCTCACGCGCGTCTCCGATCCGGCGCTGTTCGCGCGGCCGATCGTCATCACCAACGCCGCCTATCGCTTCATGGTGCTGGAGCAGCTCACCGAGATCGGCATCGAGGCCGACGTGCTGCTCGAGCCGGTGCGGCGCGATAGCGGACCTGCGATCGCGGCCGGCGCCGCCTTTGCGCTGGGACGCGATCAGGATGCGGTGGTGCTTGCGCTCGCCGCCGATCACGTGGTGCGCGACGCCGCCGCCTTCATCGCCGCCTGCCGGCAGGGGCTTGTGGCCGCAAGCAGCGGGCGCATCGTGACCTTCGGCATCAAGCCGGAGCGCGCCGCGACCGAATATGGCTACATCAATCCGGGCGAGGCCGTCTCCGGCGAGGTGCGCGCGGTGAAGACCTTCGTCGAGAAGCCGGATCAGGCGACCGCGGCCGACTACGTCGGCAGCGGCTATCTCTGGAACAGCGGCAACTTCATGTTCCGCGCCTCGGTGCTTACGGACGAATACCGCAAGTTCGATGCCGCAAGCGTCGAGGCCGTCGGCAACGCCGTCGCCCAGGCGGGCCACGATCTCGGCTTCGTCACGCTTGAGCCCGGCGCGTTCGGCGCGGCGAAAGCGATCTCGATCGACTATGCCGTCATGGAAAAGACCGCGCGAGCGGCAGTCGTACCGGTGTCCTGCGGCTGGTCCGACGTCGGCTCCTGGCACGCGGTCTGGGAGCTCTCGACCAAAGATGCGCAGGGCAACGCCGCGCAGGGCAGGGCGGTGTTCGAGGACTCCCGCAATTGCAATGTCTCCACCGACAAGGCGCTGGTCGCGCTCGAGGGCGTCGACGATCTCGTCGTGGTGGCGACCGAGGATGCCGTGCTGGTGTCCCGGCAGAAGGATGCCAACGGATTGAAGCGGCTGGTCGGCAGGCTCAAGAGCGTCGCGCCTGAGGTCACCGAAGATCATCTCAAGGTGCATCGCCCCTGGGGCAGCTATCAGTCGGTCGACAATGGCGACCGCCACCAGGTTAAGCGCATCATCGTCAAGCCGGGCAGCCGGCTGTCGCTGCAGAAGCATCACCATCGCTCCGAGCACTGGATCGTGGTGCGCGGCACGGCCACCGTGACCATCAACGATGCCGTCAAGACCGTGCACGAGAACGAGTCGGTCTATATTCCGATGGGCGCGGTGCACCGGCTGGAGAACCCCGGCAAGATCCTGCTCGAATTGATCGAGGTGCAGACCGGCAGCTATTTCGGCGAGGACGACATCATCCGCATCGAGGATGATTACCGGCGCGAGTAGGGCATGATCCGGACCCAAAGGGCCGCGTAAGCGCAAAGTGAGAAGCGGTTTTCCCTCGCGACAAACGCATAGCGTTTGCGCGGTGATCATGCCCCGAACAAATCGCGGTTCAAAAAAGCCCCGGACGAGCCGGGCTTTTTCATGAAGTGGGCCGCCGTCAGTATCGTGCGACGACCGGTCCGCCGAAGCGATAGTTGACGCGTGCGGTCACCATGTCGATGTTCTGATCGATACTGTCCTGGCGCGTGCCGACGCCGAGATTGAAGGGCGCAACGCCGGTGAAGCCGATGTTCTGCGTGCTCATGAACAGGTGATCGTACTCCACCGCGGCCGACCAGTTCGGCGCAAAGCCATATTCGATGCCGACGCCGACCGTGCCGCCCCAGCGCGTATCGTTCGCAGTACCAAGCTGGAGCTGGGTCGCCGTGACGATGCCTGCATATTTGTTGTCTGTCAGTGCGGCGCCGCCCTTGAGGTAGAACAACGCGTTGTTCCAGGCATAGCCGACCTGGCCGGTGAACAGGCCAAATGCGTCGACCTTCATCTGATTGGTGACCAGCGGAAAGGTAAGGCTGGCGGCGGTGCCGTTGAAGTCCGCCCAGTTGCCCTGCGCTTCCACGCCGAACACCCACTCGGCCGATTGCCAGCGGTAACCGGCCTGGCCGCCCGCGGTCCCTCCGGAGCCGGTGAGGCAACCCTCCGATGTGGCCGGGAGGGTGATGCCGAACAGCGCGGTGTTGGTCCAGCAACTGCGATTCCAGCCGCCGCCGCCGTTGAGTCCGATATAAAAACCGCTCCAGTCGTAGACCGGCGCGACCATCGCCGGCGCCTTGGCCGGAGGCGCATATGTCCGGGCGGGAAGATCCGCGGCGAAAACCGGCGTACCCATCGCTAGCAGTCCCATCGCGCCAAGCAGAGCTTTCTTCATTCTCTTGCTCCTTGTCTCTGTCGTCCCCTTTCCCGCCGCCCTGCCTTGCACTATAGAGAGCGCGCGCGGCGCCGCCGTCGCCACCGCGCCACACCTGCTTGTAAACACGCCGAATTTGCGTGAAATCTTTGCAATCTCGATGAATGTATTTTTCGTAATGTGCGGCGGCCGCGCCGCCGATGCGCGTCAGAGCTTGACGACGTTGTCGCCGCCGTCCCAGGCCAGTCCTTCGAAAAGGTTGACCAGCGGCGGCCCGTGATAGAGCGCGGGCAGATCGCGCGGATGGATGAATTCGTCGCGGAACCAGGGAAAGATCTTGGGATCGAACTGCTCGATGATCCAGTCGATGATCCGCCGCACCCGCGGCACGCGCGCGGAATCGGGGTGGTAGGTCAGCCAGACATCGAACGGGAAGATCAAGTCGAGATCGAGCGCGATCATCTTCGGGCCCATCGCGTGCATGTAGGTCGGCGACCAGCCGATGCCCGCGCCCTTGATGATCGCCCACAGCAGCGCGCTGGAATTATTGGTCGAGAATTTCACGCATTTGCGCAGCTCGGCCTCGGGGAACATCCCGGTCAGCAGCTCCTGGCTCTTGGTTTGGTCGGCGAATTGCATCGCAAGACGATGCTTTCGCAGATCCTCGATCGTCTTCGGCGTGCCGTAGAGCGCAAGATAGGACGGCGCCGCCGCCGCCATCGAATGGATGCGTCCGAGCCGTACCACCTTGACGTCGGGGCTGGTGGGGCGATCGAGCTGGATCGCGACTTCCGCCTCGAGCCGCAGCACGTCGGCCGAGCGCATCGCGCACATCAGGTCGACCGCGAGTTGTGGGTAGGCGCGCTGGAATTCGACCAGCCGCGGTCCCAGCCAGAAAGTGCCGAACGCCTCGGTGACGGCGATGCGCACCTCGCCGCTCATGGCGGCGGGCACCGCGTTGTTGCGCGCCCGCATCAGGCCGAAGGCGGCCTCTTCCATGCGTTTGGCCGCGAGCAGGATTTCGGCGCCCTCGGGCGTGGGACGGATGCCGTCGACATGGCGGGTGACCAGCACGGTTCCGAGCGTGCGCTCGAGATCGTCGATCTTGCGCCGGAGCGCATTAGGCGAAAGTCCCATACGATCGGCAGCCGAGCGGATGCTGCCGCAACGCGCCAGCTCGAGAAAGGTGCGAACCGATTCCCAATCGGGGCCGCCCGGCAACGAACTCAGGTCGATGTGTTCGTTTTCCGAACCGCCCCGGTTCAAAATTATCGGCATACGGTGCCCCTGCAATCCGAATACTCTATTCGCAGATCGCTGTCCTTGGCAACCGGAGCGCCCCATGACCGTCCACGACCGGTATACCACGCGTAGAGCGCGAGTGCTGTTTTCCGAGCCAAAACAAGCCAAATTCAGGCTTGGAACACCCCGTGCCACCGATATTTCCCAGCGGATGGTTGTATTTAGCGCGACCTACGAGGACATCGAGACGCTGCTGCCGAGGGCCCGGCAGGCCATGGGCGGTGGCGCGACCAACGAGGTGATTCACCGTATCGCGCAATTTAACCCGGACTGTTTCTGGGGCCTTGCCCGGCGCGAGCGTTACGCCGTGGGCGACGTGGCGGCGGAAGGATATCTCGCCTTCCTGATGCTGAACGGGGCGGGCGCCGATCTGTTGATGGACGGCAAATTCCCCGCGACCAACCCGCCGTTGCACCTTCTGACACGTCAGTACGAGAAACCGGCGGCTGTCTATTGCTGGGGCGTCTACGCACCGGGTGCGATCGCCGCCGGCGTGCCGCTCGCGGTGGAGAAGGTCTCGACGCCGCTCTATCGCGACGCGCCGATCCTGGGACGAACCATCACGCTCGGCGGATTCCGGATCGCGGAAAGTCTGGGCTTCCGCCAGGGCGCCACGTTCCGCGGCAAGACCGCGCCGAACATCTGCATCTTTCCGCGCGGCGAGTTGGTCAAGGAGACGCGTCCGATCTACGACGACTATCTCGGCCTAGAGGACGCCAGGCACGTCTCGATCACCGTGGTGCGCTCGATCGAGGATTTCATGCGGGTGGTCTCGGTGCGCAGTGCCACTTTCGTCGCCGAGCAGGATTGTCCCTATGAGGAGGAATTCGACGGCAACGATTTCTCGGCCAGCCACCTGCTCGCCTATGTCGGCAAGGAGCCGGTCGGCTGCCTGCGCATCCGCTATTTCGCCGGCTTCGCCAAGCTCGAGCGGCTCGCGGTCCGTCACGAATTCCGCAACCGGCAGATCGGCACGCGGCTGATGAGCGCCGGCGTCGAGTTCTGCCGCATGAAGGGTTACCGGCGGATCTACGGCCGCGCGCAAAAGGACCTGTTGAACTATTACGCCGGCATGGGCTGGCGGAAGCTCGAAGGTTCGTCTGAGTTCTTCTTCTCCGACCACGCCTATATCGAAATCGTCATCGACGCCGATCCGAATCCGAACGCGATCAAGCTCGGCGTCGATCCCTACGTCTTGATGCGTCCCGAAGGCCGATGGGACGAGCCGGGAATCCTGGATCAGTCGGCCAAGCGGGGCTCCCAACGCGCAGCAGCAGGCAAGAAGAAATGAGAAACGTCGTCAATCTGCGTTCCTACTCTGCCGTTTCCCGGATCCCGACCCTGGTGCTGCTCGATTTGCAGCAGGAATACACCGCCGCGCCAAGGCTGTATTCGATTCCGAAGGCGGAAGCGGCACTCGAGAACTGCCGGATGGCGCTGGCGCATTCGCGCAAGATGGGTTTCCCCGTCGCCTTCCTGCGCATGGTCGGGCGCTCGCCGTTTTTCAATCCGGCGCTGTCCTATTCGCGCTGGATTCCCGGATTCGAGCCGCTGACGTCGGAGATGGTGTTCGAACGCAGCATGCCGTCCAGCTACGCCAATCGCGAGTTCGGTCACGCCATGACCGAGAGCGGCGGCCATGTCGTGCTGGCGGGTTTCTCGGGCGAAGCAGGTTGCCTTGCGACCGCGGTCGAAGCGTTCCACCGCGGCCACAGCGTGACGTATCTGGCCGATGCATCCGCAAGTCTCGGCCTCAATCAGATTCCGGCGGCTTCGGTCCATGAGACCGTTGTCGAATTGATCGGCCTCTACGGAGAGGTCACGACGACCCGAGAGTGGATCTCGGAACAGAGCGCAAGCGTTTTTCGTCAGGGGGTATGATGAAGAGTACAATCGACCGCAAGCTCGATCTGATGGCGCGATCGCTTCAGGAGCACATCGACCTCGCACGCGAGCTGAAGCTCGATTTCGTGGCGCAGCTCCTGACCATGACGGCCATGGAGATCAAGCTCAAGCTGCACGGCATCACGGAGCAGGAGATCGATACGATCTGCGCCCGCGTCGAGCGCAAATCGCCATCGGAGCGGCGCGAGTCCGCGCTGGTGATCAACTTCCCGACCCGCACCTAGCAAAGCTGACACCGCTTTCGGCTTTGGGGAGGCCGGATTCGTGGCAAGAATCGCGCGGGCGCGCTTCTCCCGATCGCCCGAACCAACGCAGATCGCGCGATCGGGCGGGTGTAATGTTTTGAAGCAAATCGTGTCCGGGACTCACTTCAGGCCTTCGCCACATATGGGGCGGCATGCTAGACAGCGCCGGGGTGTTGTTTTGCGTCGCATGCTATCGGGGTCGATGAAATGAGTTCCAAGGGGGCCAGATCGGGCGAAAGTCGCGCGATTCGTGTCGGCGTGGTGGGCGCTGGCGTGATGGGCAGCAATCACGCGCGCGTGCTCGCGGGCCTGCCCGGCATCAACCTTGCCGGCGTAGTCGACCCGCTGGAGGCGCATCGCGCCCGCGTCAGCCAGTTCACCGACTGCCCGACCTTCGACACGCTGGAGCAATTGCTTGCTGAGGGGGTCGACGCCGTCACGGTCGCGGCTCCCACCCATCTGCATCACGAGATCGCGCTTGCCTGCATCGCGCGCAACATCCACGTGTTGGTGGAAAAGCCGATCGCATCCTCGGTCGAGGAGGGACGCGCCATCGTCGACGCCGCGCAGCGCGCCGGCGTCACCTTGATGGTTGGTCATGTCGAGCGGTTCAATCCGGCGGTCGCCGCCATCAAGCAGGCGCTGACGGGCGAGGACATCCTGTCGATCGCGATCACCCGCGTCGGTCCGTTCCCGCCTCGCATGTCGAATGTCGGCGTGGTGATTGATCTCGCCGTGCACGACATCGATCTGATCCGCTGGTTCACGGAATCCGACATCGTCGAGGTGCAGCCGCAGCTCTCCAGCGCAGTGGCCGAGCGCGAGGACATCGCGCTGCTGCAGTTCCGCACCGCCTCCGGCGTGCTCGCCCATATCAACACCAATTGGCTGACGCCGTTCAAGGCGCGCAACGTCACGGTGGCGACCCGCGGCAAATATGTGATGGGCGATCTCCTGACGCGTCAGGTCACCGAGTGCTTCGGTTTCAAGCCCGACGGCAGCTATTCGATGCGTCATCTGCCGGTCGGTCACGACGAACCGCTGCGCGCCGAGTTGATCGCGTTCCTGCAGGCGGTGCGCTCCGGCGCAGTACCGGCGGTGACCGGCGATGAAGGCGTCGCCAGCCTCGAGATCGCCACGCGGTGCCTTGAAACCTCGGCCAGGCCTGTCGCCACGTCGCCCGCCCGCAAGGGGCCGCGCCGCGTCGTCGGCTAACGCGCACGGTCCGGAAAGTGGGAACCGGTTTTCCGAACAGACCATGCGCAACTAAAGTCTACCGATGTCATCACCACAATCTTCGCAAGGCGCCATGAATCAGCTCTCGCGTGCACAAGCCATTCCCTTCATCGACCTCGCCGCGCAGCGCCGGCGGATCGGCAAATCGATCGACGATGCGGTGGCGCGCGTGATGGCCCATTGCCAGTTCATCAACGGTCCCGAGGTGACGCAGCTCGAAGCCGCGCTCGTTGCCTTCAGCGGTGCGAAGCATGTCGTGACTTGCGCGAGCGGCACCGATGCCTTGCTGATGGTGTTGATGGCAAAAGGTGTCGGCCGCGGCGACGCCGTGCTGTGCCCGTCCTTCACCTTCTCCGCCACGGGGGAGGCCGTGGCGCTGACCGGCGCAACGCCGGTGTTCGTCGACGTCGACGAAGCCACTTTCAACATGGACGCGGCGTCGCTGAAGCGCGGCGTTGCGGCCGCGTGCAAAGCCGGCCTCAAGCCGGTCGGCGTGATCCCGGTCGACCTGTTCGGTCAGAGCGCCGATCATGACGCGGTCGCTGCCATTGCTGAAGCCGAAGGCCTGTTCGTGCTCGACGACGCTGCCCAGGGTTTCGGCGCAAGCTACAAGGGCCGCAAGCTCGGCACCTTCGGGATTGCGACCGCGACCAGCTTCTTTCCCGCAAAACCGCTCGGCTGCTTCGGTGACGGCGGTGCGATCTTCACCGATGATGCGAAACTGGCCGAGACCTTGCGCAGCATCCGCGTGCACGGGCAGGGCGCCGATAAATACGACAATGTCCGCCTCGGCCTCACCGGCCGCCTCGACACCATGCAGGCCGCGATCCTGATCGAGAAGCTGAAAATCTTCGAGGACGAGATCGCCGTGCGCAATCGCATCGCCGACCGCTATGCCCGCAGCTTCGGTAACCTCGTCGCGGTGCCGCGTCTTGCCTCGGGCTGCAGCTCGGTCTGGGCGCAGTACACCATTCGCCTGCCCAAAGGTAGCGATCGCGATGGCTTTGCCGCAGCGCTGAAGGCGCAGGGCATCCCGACCGCGATCTATTACCCCAAATCGATGCACCAGCAGACCGCTTACCGGGATTTCCCGGTCGCCGAGGGCGGTTTGCCGGTGAGCGAACGGTTGTCCGGCGACGTGATCAGCCTGCCGATGCACGCCTATCTGGACGAGACGACCCAGGACCGGATCATCGCGGCTGTGCGTGGCGCGATTTCAACCTGATTTCGCCGTTTTGAAGCGCGCTTCCATAGCGTTTTCAAGCGAAGTGGGCACCGGTTCGCGTGAAGAAAACGCGTCAATAAAAAAGCATAACCGGTCCTGATGCAATCAGGACCGGTTATGGGCTAGAAGCATGCCCATGCTTGGGCGCATCTTCACCGTCGGCTCCTACACGCTACTGTCGCGGCTGACCGGCTTTGCCCGCGACATTATGCTGGCGGCGATCCTCGGCGCCGGTCCCGTCGCAGACGCGTTCTTTGTCGCGTTCCGTCTGCCCAACCATTTCCGCGCGATCTTCGCCGAGGGCGCCTTCAACGCCGCCTTCGTGCCGGCTTATGCCCATGTCCATGGCGAGAAGGGCGAGGTGTCGGCAAAACTGTTCGCCGACCGCATCTTCACGCTCCTGTTCCTGTCCCAGGTGATCCTGCTCGTGGTCGCCTGGCTGTTCATGCCGCAGGCGATGAGCGTGCTGGCGCCGGGCTTCTCAGAGGATGCCGAGCAGCGCCGGCTCGCCATCGAGCTGACGCGGATCACCTTTCCCTATCTCCTCCTGATCACGCTGGTGACGCTCTATGGCGGCATGCTCAACGTGATGCATCGCTTTGCCAGCGCCGCGGCCGCCTCGATCTTCCTCAATATCGCGATGATGGCGACGCTTGCGGTCGCGGTGTGGTTTCCGACGCCCGGACACGCCGCCGCCTGGGGCGTGCTGATCTCGGGCTTCCTGCAATATTTCCTGCTGGCCGGCGATCTCGCCACCCATGGCGGCCTGCCGCGCTTTGCGCCGCTCAAACTCGACGAGGACATCCGCGCCTTCTTCCGCGCGCTGGGGCCCGCGACCATCGGCTCGATGGGCACGCAGGTCGCGATGTTCGCCGACACCATCATCGCGACCTTCCTGCCGGCTGGCGCGCTGTCGGCGCTCTATTATGCCGACCGGCTCAATCAGCTGCCGATCGGCGTGATCGGGATCGCGGTCGGCACGGTGCTGCTGCCGGAAATGGCACGGCGGATCACCGCAGGCGACAACGCCGGCGCGATGGCTTCGCAACGCCGCGCCTTCGATTTTACGCTGCTGCTGTCGGTGCCATTTGTCGCGGCCTTCCTGGCGGTGCCCGAGGTGATCACGCGGGCGATGTTTGCGCGCGGCGCCTTCTCCAAGGCCGATGCAGCGGCAGCCGGTGCGACGCTTGCGGCCTACGCGGTCGGGCTTATTCCCTTCGTCCTGATCAGGAGCGCAGTCGCGACCTTCTATGCGCGCAAGGATACGGCGACGCCGGTCAAAGCGTCGCTGACGGGGCTGACGATTAACATGGGACTGAAGCTTCTGTTGATGGGGGCGTTCGCGCAGATCGGCCTTGCGCTCGCCACCGCCGTCGGCGCCTGGGTCAATCTCTTGCTGGTGCTCGGCTTTGCCGTGCGTGCCGGTTACCTCGAACTCAACCGGCCACTTTGGCAATCGCTGCTCCGATTCGCCGTGAGCGGCGCGGTACTGTCAGCGGCGCTTTGGTTCGCCGCCCGCTTTGCGGCATCGCATTTCGAGGCGATCCGGTTTCGCGATGAAACGACACTGCTGCTGCTGATCGGTGTTGGCGCCGCGGTCTACGCGGCTTGCGTGTTGCTGCTGTTCGGCCCGCGCTGGCTTAAGTCTTTAGTCAAGGGTTAAAGCGGTTTGCACGGGCTCTCGATCCGCTGCAATATGGCTTGGTCAGGATTAGGAAAATCGGAGACAAGATGGCTGCTCCCATCAAATTCGGCGTCGGTCAAAGCGTGCTTCGCAAGGAGGACGACGCGCTCATCCGCGGCAAGGGCCGCTACACCGACGACGTGGCGCCGCAGCCGGCGTTGCACGCACTGATGCTGCGCTCGCCGCACGCGCATGCGAAATTCACCATCGACGTCTCGCGCGCGATGAGCTTGCCCGGCGTATCGTTGATCCTCACCGCCGCCGAGGTCGGCGATCTCGGCGATTTGCCGTGCCTGTTCAATTTCGAGGTCGATCCCTTCACCGGCACGCCCTATCCGATCCTCGCCAAAGGCGAGGTGCGCCATGTCGGCGACGCCGTCGCCTTCGTGGTCGCCGACACCATCGATCACGCGCGCGACGCGATCGAGGCGGTCGAGGTCAAGTGGTCGCCGCTCCCTGCGGTGACCGGTGTCGTCAACGCCGTGAAGCCGGGCGCGCCGCAGGTCTGGCCGGAAAAACCCGGCAACATCCTGTTCGACGTGCCGATCGGCGACAAGAACGCGACCGAGGCCGTCTTCGCCAACGCGCATGCGGTCGCCGAAATCTCCATCGTCAATCCGCGCGTGGTCGCAAGCTTCATGGAGACGCGCGCGGCGGTCTGCGAGTATGACGCCAAGAACGACCATTTCACGCTCACCGTCGGCAGCCAGGGCAGCCATCGGCTGCGCGACATCCTCTGCCAGAACGTGCTGAAGATTCCCGTGGAGAAGATGCGGGTGATCTGCCCCGACGTCGGCGGCGGCTTCGGCACAAAGCTGTTTCCCTATCGCGAATATGCGCTGATGGCGGTGGCCGCGCGCAAGCTGAAGAAGACCGTGCGCTGGGCGGCCGATCGCTCCGAGCATTTCATGGGCGACGCGCAGGGCCGCGACAATGTCACGACCGCGCGCATGGCGCTCGCGGAGGACGGCAAGTTCCTCGGCATGGACGTCGACCTGATGGGCGACATGGGCGCGTATCTCTCGACCTTCGGGCCTTACATCCCGCATGGCGGCGCCGGAATGCTGCCCGGGCTCTACGACATTCAGACCTTCCACTGCCGGGTGCGCACCGTCTTCACCCACACCGTGCCGGTCGATGCCTATCGCGGCGCAGGACGTCCCGAGGCGGCCTATGTGATCGAGCGCCTGGTCGATGCCTGCGCGCGAAAGCTTGGCATGTCGCCGGAGGCGATCCGGCGGAAGAATTTTATTCAATCCCGCGCGCTGCCCTACAAGACCGTGACCGGCAAGGTCTACGATTCCGGCGACTTCGCCGCGCACATGAAACGCGCGATGGAGGTTGCCAACTGGAAGGAATTTCCCAAGCGCGCCAGGCTCGCGAAGAAGGCCGGACTGGTGCGCGGCATCGGCATGGCGAGCTATGTCGAAATCTGCGGCACCATGGGCGATGAGACCGCCAATGTGCGGCTCGATCCCAATGGCGACGTCACCATCCTGATCGGCACGCAGTCGAGCGGGCAGGGGCATCAGACCGCCTACGCGCAGATCGTCGCCGAACAGTTCGGCTTGCCGCCCGAGCGCGTGCACATCCACCAGGGCGATACCGACGAGATCGCGACCGGGCTCGGCACCGGCGGCTCGGCGTCGATCCCGACCGGCGGCGTCAGCGTGCAACGCGCCACCACGGATCTCGGCGGTAAGCTGAAGGAGCTCGCGGCCGAAGCGCTGGAGACCAGCGCCGGCGACCTCGAGATCGGCGATGGCCGCCTGCGCGTCGTCGGCACCGACCGTTCGATCAGCTTTGCCGATCTGGCGAAACGTGTTGGCGGCGATACGTCGAAGCTCAACGGCAGCGCCACCTTCAACAGCGCCGACGGCACCTATCCGAACGGCACGCATGTCGCCGAGGTCGAGATCGACCCCGCGACCGGCATCATCAAGATCGCCAACTATGTCATCGTCGACGATTTCGGCGTCACCCTCAATCCGTTGCTGCTGGCGGGCCAGGTGCATGGTGGCGTGATGCAGGGCATCGGGCAGGCCCTCATGGAGCAGGTGGTCTATAGCCCGAGCGACGGCCAGCTCATGACCGCGACCTATATGGACTACGCGCTGCCGCGCGCCGCCGACGGCGCCGCGTTCCACTTCGAGACCCATAACGTGCCCTGCACGACCAATCCGATGGGGGTCAAGGGCGCGGGCGAGGCGGGCGCGATCGGCTCGTGTCCGGCGGTGGTCAACGCGATCGTCGAGGGCCTGTGGCGCGAGTACAAGATCGACCACATCGACATGCCCGCGACCGCGGAACGGGTGTGGATCGCGATCCGCGAGCATCAGCGCCGGCATAGCCTGTGATGATCTTGGGTTGGTCAATTTGCCACAGGGAATGAAGCTTCAAAGCCGGGGTTGGCATTGACGTGACCCCGGCCTGCGCAGGGCTGGCCGGGTAGGAAGTTACAGTTTGAGGGAGCAGGCTGAATGTTGCGAACTTTCGTATTTGCGGGAGCGCTGCTGATCGGGGTTGGAGCCGTCATGGCCCAGGATGCGGTGAAGGATGCGCAGGCCGTCATGAAGGCCAACGGCAAGAATGCCGGGGCGCTGGCCGGTATGGTCAAGGGCGAGAAGCCCTACGATCAGACAGCGGTGGATGCGGCCTTTGCCCAGTTTACGGAGACCGCCAAGAAACTGCCGACGCTGTTTCCGGCCAGCATGAACGGCATGAAGCTGGAAGGCGATTACGACGCTTCGCCGAAGGTTTGGGACGACAAGGCCGGCTTCGACGAGCATGCCGCGAGCTTCGCCAAGACAGTCGATGAGGCCAAGGGCAAGATCAAGGATCTCGAGACGCTGAAGGCGAATTTCCCGCTGGTCGGCAAGCAGTGCGGCGGGTGCCACGAGACTTACCGGGTCAAGCACAGCTAGGGCAAAATCCCTCCACGCATTCTGATCACCTCTCCCCATGGGAGAGGTAATCCTTCGATGCTGCGCGACTGAAGTGACCCATCAGCTTTCCTCAATAGCGGAAGGGTGGACGCCCAGGGCGACGTCCACCCTTCCTTGATTTGCGCGGGCGGGCTCAGCGCTCGCGCAATATCTCCTGCCGATAGCGGCGCAGGGGCGACAGGAGATAATCCAGGATCGTGCGTGAGCCGGTCTTGATCTCGACGGTCACCGCCATGCCCGGCGCGAGGCTGACCATGCGGTCCTCGACCTGCATTTGGGTACGATCAAGAGAAACGCGGGCGCTGTAGTTCAATTCCTGGCCGTTCGGCTCGCTGCTGTCGTGTTGCGTTCCGAGCGCTCGCTCGTTTGATCGCTCCGGCGGCCGGTCGCGGATGATGGCGTCCTGAGAGATGCTCGCGACTTCGCCATGCAGCAGGCCGTAGCGGGTGAAGTTGAAAGTATCGATCTTGATCTCGGCGTCCTGGCCTGGTTGAACAAAGCCGATGTCGCGGTTCGAGACCATAGCCTCGATCTCGAGCGCGCTGTCATCGGGCACGATCACCAGCAGCGACTGCGCGGGCGTGACCACGCCGCCGACGGTATGCACGGCAAGCTGCTGCACCACGCCGTCGACCGGTGACGTCAGCTGCTGCAGCCGGGTTTTCTGCTGCGCCTTGATCAGGTCCTGCGCGAGCCCGTTGGCCTTCTGCTCGCTCTTGGCAAGATCGTCGGACAGGCCCTTGCTGTACTCGGCGACGGCCTGCGCGCGGGTCTCCCGGATCGCGGCAACCGCGGCCTCGGCCTCATGCAGATGGCTCTTCTGCACATTCAGCTCTTCCTGCTGTTCGACGAGGAGCTGCTGGATCTCGTAGTAAGTGAGCTTCGAGCCGATCTCCTTCTCCATCAGCGTTTTGCGGATATCGACGCGCTGCTGGATCACGGGGATCAGCGCGTCCAGCTTGTGGATGGTGGCCAGGATCGTCTCGTGCTCGGCCTCCTTTTGCGCCTGCTGGCGCACAAGGGAAGCGACCTTGGCGCGATGCTCGCTCACCTGGTTGGCGAGAAGCTGGCGTTGGGTCGAGACCAGCACGGGATCGGCGTCAGCAGGCGCGACGAAGTCGGCGATGGGGTTTTCGTCGCTGGCAAGCGCCGCGCGCAGGCGGGCGATGTTGAGCCGTTCGGCTGTGAGATCGTCGTGGAGGTGATCGCGCTCGGCTTCATTGACGGTCGGATCGAGTTCGATCAGCACGTCGCCCGCCTTTACGCTCTGCCCGTCCTGCACGCGGATCGCGCGCACCACGCCGGTCTCGAACGGCTGCACCACCTTGCTGCGTCCGCCGGAGACGACCTTGCCGGGCGCCGAGGCGACGATGTCGATCGTGCCCCAGGCCGACCACGCGAGGCTTGCGCAGAACAGCGCGATCAGCACCGCGCCGATGGTGCGGCCGATCGGTGAGGGCGGCGTCTCCACGATTTCGAGCGCCGCAGGCAGGAAGGCCAGCTCATCGGCGCTTCTTGCTTTCCCATGGCGGAAGGGGACCACCTGCGCCTGTCGCGCAGGTATCACCGCGTTAGCCGACTTCATGAAGGCCTCCCTGCAACCGATGCAACGCGGCGTAGCGGCCGCCGGTCTTGATCAGCGCCTCATGGGTGCCGTCTTCGACCAGCCGGCCACGTTCGAGGGTGAAGATACGGTCGGCGTTGCGCACCGTGGAAAGCCGGTGCGCGATGATCAGCACGGTGCGGCCGTTGGCGATCTCCTTCATGTTCTGCTGGATGATGCGCTCGCTCTCATAATCGAGCGCGCTGGTTGCCTCGTCGAAGATGAGGATGCGCGGATCGCTCACCAGCGCGCGGGCAATCGCGATGCGCTGGCCTTGGCCGCCCGACAATGTCGAGCCGCGCTCGCCGACAAGCGTGTCGTAGCCCTCGGCGAGCTCGAGAATGAAATCATGCGCGCCGGCGAGCTTTGCGGAAGCGATCACGCGCTCCATCGGCATGGCCGGATCGGCCAGCGCGATGTTGTCGCGCACCGAGCGGTTGAACAGCATGTTTTCCTGCAGCACCACACCGATCTGCCGCCGCAGCCAGGCCGGGTCGGCCATCGCCAGATCCATGCCGTCGATCAGTACGCGGCCGCTCTGCGGCAAATAGAGCCGCTGCACCAGCTTGGCAAAGGTGCTCTTGCCCGAGCCTGAGGGACCGACGATGCCGACGGTCTGCCCGGCCGGCACGTCGAAAGAGACGTCGTGCAGGATTTCCGGCCCGTCGACGCGATAGCGGAACGAGACGTGCTCGAAACTGATATTGCCACGGATCGCCGGAAGCGCGGCGCGCGCCGCCGTGTAAGTCGGCTCAGCCGTGGTGTTGAGGATATCGCCGAGGCGGGCGATCGACAGCCGCGCCTGATGGAAATCCTGCCACACCTGCGCCAGCCGCAGCACCGGAGTCGAGACTCGACCCGCGAGGATGTTGAAGGCCACGAGCTCGCCGACCGACAGCGTGCCGCCGATCACGAGCCTGGCGCCGTAATAAAGGATGGCGGCTGTGACGATCTTGCTGATGAACTGCACCAGCTGGCTTGCGGTGTTGCCGAGGCTTGTGACGCGGAAGCTCGCGGAGACGTAACCCGCAAGCTGCTCTTCCCAGCGGCGCTGCATCTGCGGCTCGACCGCCATGGCCTTCAAGGTCTCGATGCCGGTGACGCTCTCGACCAGGAAAGCCTGGTTCTCGGCGCCGCGGCGGAATTTCTCATCGAGCCTGCGGCGGAACAGCGGCGTCGCCAGCGCCGAGATCGCGATGTAGAGCGGCAAGGAGCCGAGCACGATCAAGCTGAGCAACGGTGAATAAACGAACATGACAGCGAGGAACACCGAGGTGAAGAACAGGTCGACGACCAGCGTCAGCGACGATGAGGTGATGAAATTGCGGATGTTCTCGAGCTCGCGCACCCGCGCCACGGAATCGCCGACCCGGCGCGCCTGGAAGTAGGCCATCGGCAACGCCAGCAGATGATTGAACAGCCGCGCGCCGAGTTCGACGTCCATTCGGTTTGTGGTGTGCGCGAACAGATAGGTGCGGAGGATGCCGAGCACGGTCTCGAACAGCGAGATCGCCATCAGCCCGATGACCAGCACATCGAGTGTCGAGAGCGAACGGTGCACCAGCACTTTGTCGATCACCACCTGGAAGAACAGCGGCGAGACCAGTGCGAACAGCTGCAGGAAAAACGAGGCGACCAGGACCTCGCCGAGCAGGCGTTTGTATTTCCTGATCGCACCGAGAAACCAAGAGATGTCGAAGTGGCGGGTGAGGTCGGTCAGGCCCGCGCGCCGCGTCATCAGGATCAGCCCGCCATCCCAGATCGCGCAAAGCTCGTGGTGGGTCATCAGCATCGGGCGTAGCCCGTCAGGCGACTGCACCAACACCTTTTCATCCGATGCCTTCGCGATCACCATGAAGCGGCCGTCGCGCAACATCGCGATCGCGGGCAGCGGCGTTTGGGCCAGGCGCGCCCAGCCGGTGCGAACCGCGCGCGCCTTTAGTCCCAGCTCTTTGGCGCAGCGGAGCATCTCCGCTGCGCCAATTGTCGTCGTGCCGACGGCGTGCCTGATCTGCTCGCGATCCGCGGCAACACCCTGGAGATGCAGCAACGTCAGGAGCGAATCGAGCCCCGTGTCGGCTGCTCGTATGTCGGGTTCCGTCGTCATCTGCATGCTCCAGGGTGCGGCTTACGCGTGCTGCGGGGGTGCCAGCACGGGCTGGGTCGTGTGCGGGTCAGGCGTCGGCATCCCGCCGAGACCGCCGCCTGCCGGTACGAGGGTCGACGCCATCGCCTGACTCAGCAATGCCGCGCCCGGGAAGCCTCCGATGCCGCCGATCGGCGGGACCGGTGTTGGCGTGGGAGTCGGGTCCGGAGCAGGAGTCGGAGTGGGAGTCGGGTCCGGAGTGGGAGTCGGGTTCGGCGGTGGAGCCGCTCCGCCGTTAAGCACGACGTTGTCGCCGGGGCCGCCGTCGAGGATGTCCTGTCCGCCACCGCCGATCAGGATGTCGTCGCCGTTGCCGCCGTGGAGTTCGTCATTGCCGGGGCTGCCGATCAGGACGTCGTTGCCATCGCCGCCATTGGCGACGAGCGTGATCCCGCCGTGAAGCCCGGAGGCCTGGATGACATCGTCGCCGCCGAGACCGTTGATGACGAGCTTGTCGCCGGCGCCGGCATCGGTGATGTTCACCACTTCCGACAGACCCGTGACCGTGATCACGCCGTTATTCTCGGTCACCGTGATGACGTCATTGCCTGCGGTCGCGTTGAGGGTCACCGTATCCGCGGCGCCGTCATTGGCGCCGAGGTCGAGATTGACCTGCTGGGTGCCGGTCCCGGTCAGATCGTTGACCGTGATGTTGTCGGCGCCGCCCAGCGCGTTGAAGTTGATGTTCTCGACGCTGTTGAGATCCATCGTGATGTTGGCGACGTCGCGGAAGAACCGCACCCGGCTGCCATTGGCCGAGATGTCGACGTTCTCGGCGACATTGGCGCCGTTGAACTGCATCGTGTCGATGCCGGCCTGACCTTCGACGGTATCGCTGCCATCGCCCGGATTCCAGACGAAGGTGTCGTTGCCGGCTCCCATCAGGGCGACGTCGTTGCCGCGGCCACCGATCACGGTGTCGTTGCCGGCGCTGCCGATGATGTGGTCATCGCCGTCGCCGCCATTGATGGTGAGGTTGGCGAGCTGACCTGCCTTGATCGCCGAGGCGTCGATGGTGTCGTTACCGGCTCCGCCGTTGAGGGTGAGCGAATCGCCGGATTCCGCGTGGGCGATCGTCACCTGCGCCGCCAGACCATTGACCACGATCGATCCGCCGCTGTTGACGACCTTGATATTGTCGTCGCCCGCGGTGCCGTTGACCGTGACCGTGTCGGCTGCGCCGTCGCCGGTCTTGCTGCCCGGACCCGCGCTCAGGTCGATCGCGACCTGAGTGACGCCGGTCCCGGTGAGATCGTTCACCGTGATGTTGTCGGCGCCGCCGGCGGCATTGAGCTGAATGTGCTCGACGCTGTTGAGGTCCATGGTCACGTTGCCGACATCGCGAGTCAGTAGGGCATCGGCGCCATTCGCCGAAATCGCCATATTCTCCGGAGCGTTGGAGGCGTTGAACACCAGCGTGTCGGTGCCGTCGCCGCCAAGCACGGTGTCGCTGCCGTCGCCGGGATTCCAGGTGAAGGTGTCGTCGCCGGCGCCGAGGTCGGCGACGTCGTTGCCCGCTCCGCCGATCACCGTGTCGTTGCCGTCACCGGCAAGGATGTGGTCGGCACCGGCGCTGCCGGTGACGGTGTCGTTGCCGGCGCCGGCATCGATCGTCAAAGCCATGGCTCCCGCCACGAGGCCGGACGCGTCGATGGTGTCGTTGCCGGCCCCACTCTGGATGGTCAGAGCGTCGCCGGTATCCGTGCTCAGGATGTTCACGGTCTCGGCAAGCCCGGTCACGGTGACGTTGCTGGCGTCTGAGGTCACCTTGATCTTGTCGTCCTTGGCGGTGCCGTTCAGAATCACCGAATCGGTCGCGCCGTCGCCGCCGGGCGTGCCCGCATGCGCACCGAGGTCGATCGAAACCTGCTTTACGCCGGTTCCGGAGAGATCGCCGACCGTGATGTTGTCGGCGCCGCCGAGGGCATTAAAGTTGATGTTCTCGACGCCATTGACGTCCATCACGATGTTGGCGACGTCGCGGGTGAACCGCACGCGGCTGCCGTTAGCCTCGATATCGACCTTCTCGTTGACGTTGGCGCCGTTGAACAACATCGTGTCGTTGCCGGTGCCGCCCTCGATGGTGTCGCTGCCGTCGCCGGGATTCCAGACAAAGGTGTCGTCGCCGGCACCGCCGGAGAGCTGGTCGTTGCCGCGGCCGCCGGTGATGAGGTCGTTGCCGTCGCCGCCGAGCAGCGTATCGTTGCCGTCGCCGCCGGTGATGGTGTCGTTGCCGGCGCCACCGTCGACGGTGACATTGATCAGGCCGGCGAGGCCGTTTCCGGCGGTGAAGGTGTCGTCGCCGCCGTTCATGTTGAGCACGAAGTTCTCGGTGGTACCGATGTCGAGCGAGAACGGTGCGGGATTGGTGCGGTCGAAGCGCACGCGAGTGCCGTTGGCAGTGAGGGTGAAGACTTCGCTGCCGTTGCCGCCGTTCACTTGCGCGGTGTCGACGCCGTCGCCGCCTTCGAACAGGTCGGTGCCGTCGCCGGGATTCCAGATCATCAGGTCGTTGCCGGCCTCGCCGAACACCTGGTCGTCGCCGGCCCCGCCGGTGAGTGTGTCGTTGCCGTCGCCGCCGAACAGGAGGTCGTTGCCACCCTTGCCAAGCAGGATGTCGTTGCCAGCCTGCCCGAACAGCATGTCATTGCCCGAGCCACCGGTGATCGTGTCGTTGCCGTCGCCGCCGAAAAGATTCGCGGCAGGCAGCGCGCCGTTGGCCTCATCGAGGCTGATCGTATCGTTACCGGCCTGGCCGAAAACCTCGATCAGGCTGGTGTTGGCGACGGTGGGAGTGCCGCCGACTGTCGTGACGGCACCTCCATTCACCAGAATGCGGCCGGCCGCATCGCGGCTGGTCACGATACTGTTACTGGTTGCGTCGCCGAACTCGGTGAGCTGTCCGGTAATGGGAGAGAAAACGGAGGTAGTAGCCATCCTTGGTCATCCTTCAATCGAATCGAGCCCCTTGCAGCGATGCTTAGGAGCAATCGGGATGACAGGCTTGAAGCTGCCCTTGAGACGGCCATGATTGTTCTGATGGTGCGCTCCAGATTTCCTGACGGTGGCACGTCGTCGCCACCTGTAAGCGAGCGTGCATTGAAATTCCGTCTCGCCTGATTAGCTGCTGTAGTTCGACCCGGGGCTTTTGATTTGAAGTTTGTCTTTGACGGCTACGTGCTCGATATCAACACGCGCGAGCTGCGGCGCGGCGACGAACGTATTGCGGTCGAACCGCAAGTGCTCGACCTCCTCATCTATCTCGTCGACAATCGCGACCGCGTCGTCACCAAGGATGACATGATCGCTTCGGTCTGGGGTGGCCGTGCGGTGTCGGATACCGCACTGACCAGCCGCATCTACGCGGCGCGCAAGGCGATCGGCGACACCGGACGCGACCAGAAACTGATCCGCACCATTGCGCGCAAGGGGTTGCGCTTCATCGGCACGCTGGATGCGTCCGTCGGCGGCACGTCGCTTCCGGCAGTGGTGCCGCCGCCGGCCGATGCGCTGGCGGAGCTGCGCCGCACCGCGCCGGCTCCGGACCGCCCGGTGATCGCGGTGCTGCCTTTCAACAACATGAGCGACGATCCCGAGCAGGAGTATTTCTCCGACGGCATCAGCGAGGATCTGATCACCGCGCTGTCGAAGCTGCGGTGGTTCTTCGTGATCGCCCGCAACTCCTCCTTCATCTACAAGGGCAAGGCCGTGCATGTGCGGCAGGTCGGCGAGGAGCTCGGCGCCAACTACGTGGTCGAGGGCAGCGTGCGCAAGAGCGGCGACCGCGTGCGCATCACCGCGCAGCTCAACGACGTATCGAGCGGCAGTCACCTCTGGGCGGAGCGCTACGATCGCGATGCCGCCGACGTGTTCGCGGTGCAGGACGAGATCACGGAAGCCATCGTTGCCGCGGTCGAGCCGCAGCTCTATGCCGCCGAGAATGTCCGCGTGCGCTCCAAGCATCCGGGCAGCCTCGACGCGTGGGGACTGGTGATGCGTGCGCTGTCGCACTGGGCCCAAGTCTCGCCGCAAGATCACGCCATCGCGCTCGAATTACTGGAAAAGGCGGTCGCTATCGACCCCGATTATTGCCAGGCACTTGGCGTGCAGAGCGCGATCTACAGTTTTGGCGCGCATATGGGCTGGGGCGATGCGGCCGTCGTGGTGCCGCTCGCCGAGCGCGCGGCGCAGGCGGCCGTGCGGATCGACGGCGAGGATGCCTGGGCGCATCACGCGCTCGGCAGCGTGCACCTGATCCGGCGCCGCTTCGACGATGCTTTGGCCGCGACCGAACTGGCGTTGAATCTCAATCCGAGCTTTTCGCACGCCCAGAACTATTATGCCGCCGCACTCGCATTTTCCGGGCGCTGGGAGGAAGCCACCGAAGCCGCCAAGCGCGCGCTGCGCTTGAGCCCGCGCGATCCGTTCCTCGCGCTGATCTACGGCTCGGCGTCGCTCGCCTACTATATCGGCGGCGAATACGAGGAGGCGATCCGCACGGCACAGACCGCCGTCCGGCTTCGCCCGGATTTCGCCAGCGCCTACCGCGTGCTGGTCGCAGCCGCGGGCATGACCGGGCGCAAAGAGCTGGCGACAGCGGCGCTTCAGCACCTGCGCCGCACCCACCCCGACATCTCCCGCGCCTGGATCAAGAGTCACGTTCCGCTCAAGCTCGACACCGATCTGGTCCATTATCTCGATGGCTTCCGCCGCGCCGGGTTGGAGTGACGGCTCTCAAACGAAAAGGGGCGGATGCTTTCGCATCCGCCCCTTCGCTGTCAGTGCGAGCGATAACTTATTTCATGACCTGGCCACGGATTTCGCCGCCCGGATTGGCCGCGGTGTGGACGTTGACATAGAGCTTGCCGCCGGTGAGGTCGGCGGCCTGGGCTTCGGTCAAGGTCGCGCTGCCTTCGACGGGGCTGGTGCCGGCATTCGGGATCGGCACCTCGACGCCGGCGTTCTTGCCGGCTTCGGCGGGACCATGGAAATGCGCTGCGGTCGCCGGACCCGAGAGACCGGAATAGGTGAGCTTGTATGTCATCTTCTTGCTGGCGGCATCGTAGTCGATGTCGGCCGTGCCCGTGCCGGCGCTGGTGTTGGCCGGGACTTCGGACTTGCCGTCCAGCGTCGCCTTGAACTTGTCGGCGAAAGCGGGGCCGGAAAATGCGACGGCGGCTGCGAACGCCAGCGTGGCATAGATGGTCCTGTTCATGGTTTTGTCTCTCCCTGTTGACGTCAGTGATGGTGCCAAACTCACAACAAAAGGAATTGGGCTTTATTCCCGAAACGGGCCTTTGCACCGCAATAATTTCCCATATCCTACGGCTGGAGCCGTGCAAAAGCTAATCATAAGGTACGGCGCATCATGACGGTTGGTTGAATGCTGCGACGAATTTTTCTCGTGCTACTTTTGGTGGGGGGCGCGGCTTTCGGTGTGTACTGGTGGCTCTCGGCGCCGCCGGTACGCTGGTCCCAAACGGTTACGGCGGGGCCGCCAAATGCGGCCAACGGCGAGACCATCTTCAATATTGGCGGTTGTTCCTCCTGCCATGCCGTGCCGAACCAGCCCGATCGCCTGAAGCTCGGCGGCGGCCTGCCCATACCATCGCCCTTCGGCACCTTCTATGCGCCGAACATCTCGCCAGATCCCAATGACGGCATCGGGCGCTGGAGCGAGGCCGATTTCGTCAACGCCGTCATGAAAGGTGTTTCGCCTGGCGGAACGCATTACTTCCCGGCGTTTCCCTACACGTCCTACTCGCATGCGACGGTCAGGGATGTCCGCGATCTCTTTGCTTATCTGAAAACGCTCGCGCCGGTGTCCGGCAAGGTGCGCGACCACGACCTGCCGTTCCCGTTCAACATCCGCCGCAATGTCGGCATCTGGAAATTGCTGTTCTTCGACGGCGGGTTGTTCATTCCGGATCAGTCGCGTTCGCCGCAATGGAATCGCGGCGGCTATCTCGTCGACAGCTTCGGCCATTGCGCCGAATGTCACAGCCCGCGCAATTTTCTCGGCGGCATTGTTGCGAGCCAGCGCTTCGCGGGAGGTCCCGATTCGGAAGGGCAGGGTTTCGTGCCCAACATCACCCAGAAGGGTCTCTCCGACTGGAGCGCGAAGGACATCTCCTATTTCCTGGAGAGCGGACAAACGCCCGATGGCGACAGCGCCGGCGGCTCGATGGCGCGCGTCATCAGGAACACCTCGCAGCTCAAGGACGCCGATCGCGACGCGATCGCCGACTATGTGAAATCGCTGCCGCCGGTCGAGGGCCCGCCAAGGCCGAAGAAGAAAGAGAAAGGCAGTTAGCCCAGGCGCGATCAATCTCCGCAGTTATTGCCGAACACGGAGATGGCCTGTGTGAAGGTCATCGTGGTTTTGCAGTAAGGCTGAAACGGCGTGACCGGTTCCGGAAAATCGCATGTTGTGGGGCAGCGGCCCGCCTTCGGAGTGCCTATCGAATTACAACGACAGCACGGGAAGAAACAGCCTTCAGGAGGGCAACCCTGGTCATGCGACGCCGTCGGACACACCATTGCGTGCAATTTCGGCGACGGGGGAGGCGTCGGCGTGTGATCGCCGGGACAGTTGCCAACGGCCCCGTCCGTTTCCGATGCCTGGCTGATCAGCGCGAAATCGGGCAGGCTGTTGCCATGCAGGGCGCTGCGGAATTGTGCAACGACGGTTTGCTTAAGCTGAATTACCGGGGTCTTGAATGGCGTCACCGGCGCAGTTTGCTGGGGAAAATCGGTCTCGCTTGCCATGCTGGTGCGCGTGCCCTGCGGCGCTTGCGGCGTCACCAGGCCCGTCGACGGCACGAGGCCGCCGTTGCCGTCCGTCTGCAACAGCTGCAGGCCGACCTTGCCCTGATCGAGGATAGTGGGGGATGCAAGCCCGGCGGTGCCGCTGCCGAAATCCGCCAATTGAAGGAATGTGGCGCCCGCGGGATTGTTGGAATTGAAGGCGCTGAGCTTGAACGTCTCGTCCCCCTGGTTGACAAAGACCTGAATCGCCGAGCCGAACTCGTCGAACGTGACAACGTCGTCAAGCATCTCGGACGCCTTGTGCATGACGTTGCCCACCAGCAGCGTCTGCATGCTTCCGGCGCCGGTGAAGAAGCCGAGGCTTGAACCACCCTTGGCAGGGCGGAAATTGCCGTTGTCGATATTGATCAGGAACAGAAAGCGGGCCGCGTTGGCGTCCCGGATAACCACATCCGACCTGCCGCTCCCACTCAATCTGGTGGACGTGGCGATTGCAGCCGGAACGAATTGCAGCGGAGTGCTCGATCCTATCTCGAACGTGTTGTTACCCTTGTTGAGCAGCAGCGTGAGCACGCCACTGGCTTGCGACGAACCGGTTGTTGCGGTCGCGCTGACCAAAGCGAGGTCGAGCGTGTCGGGGTTCTGGAAATGGCCGGTCACCATCGCGCGCGGTTTGCCGACATTGGGGAGGGGTAGCTCGGTCGCGGGCTTGAGTACGCCATTGCCCTGACTGACGACGATCTTCAGCAGCGGTTTCTGTCCCACAGCCCCGGTGTCGTCGATGAGCGCCAGCCCCGTTCCCTTGGTGGGATCGAACCGTCCCGGCACCATCAGGCTGGGAGAATCGCCCGCCTGCAGCAATGGCTGCGACGGATCGGGCTGCGCGAAGCCGCCGCCGCCATCCGCCTGCATCACGCGCACCACATTCTTTCCGTTTGCCTTGGTGAGAAAAGCCAAATCCTGCAGCGGTTTCGAGCCGTCAAGGGAATGGAAATCGCCCGACACGAACATGTGGTCGTCGTCGCCGAGCACCGTCGTCACCAGCGAGGGCTGGGTGAAGGCGCCCTGTCCGTTGCCCTGCAACACGATGATCGAATTCAGTCCGGGATCGTTGATCGCGGCAAGGCCCATGCTGGCGGTCGATTGGCTGGGGCTTAGCTTGCCGAAGGGGCCGGCGACCAGCGCGCGAGGCAGACTGCTGACATCCCTCTGGGTGATCGTATTCCAGCCTTGCTTGGGTTGAAAACCAACAGGACTGGCAGGCGCCGCATGGCCCTGGAAGAAGTGAAAGGTACCGTCGGGGTTGGCTGCCGAATCCCCGTGCGAGGAGACGACGAGATCGACGACGCCATCATTATCGAGGTCGGCAACCTTGATCGAGCGCGGCAACACATTCCCGAGCTCGAGTGTTTGCGTCGCGCTAACATCGAAATCGCCCTGGTCGCGGCCGTGCAGCACCTTGACGCGACCGACCGGAGTTCCGGTTTGATCGAGATCGGTGAAGGTGATGGCCAGATCGCGCCAGCGGCGCTGGCCGGTGGTGTCCTGTGGCGCCGACAGATTGGCGGCTGCGATCGACGACCGGTTGCTGCCGACTTGGCCGATCGCGACCGGCGACTTCGCCGTGTACGTCCTGTCGCGGTTGCCGGGCACAATGACAAAACCGACCTGTGACGAAGCGCCCACGGTCAACAATACGCCGATCGCGACATCATCTGCGGCGGAGGTCCCCGAAAACTTCCCCGCCGCGACCGATTCCGGAACGCCGCCCAGCGGGACAGTGATGGGAGGGTTGGCAAAGCTTCCTCTGCCGGTGCCAAGCAGAATGGTGAGAGAGGAATTGCCTTTGTTGATGACGGCCGCGTCGAGCAAACCGTCGCCGTTGAAGTCGCCGGTCGTGATTGCGACGGGGTTGGCACCGGTTGGAAAGGTTTCGCTTGGGGTTTGCGGGTATTGGCCGTTCGGATCGGGAACGAAGACTGCGACCCCACCGCTGGACGCAGAGCTGGACGTTATGGCGACGATTCCGTCGACGACGGAGTCGGTGCGAAAGCGTCCGGTGGCCACCGCGCCCGGTATTCCGCCAAGATCGCGCTGTCCGACGAGAGTGAAACTCCCGTTTTCGTTGCCTTGCATGAGCGCGAGAAAGCCTGAGGTGTTGTCCGCGTTCAGCACCGCGACTGCGAGGTCGCAGCCGCAGCCCTTGCCCGGTTGCACGCCGGCCCGGGCCGTGTAGGTGCCGGCCGCCAGTCCGACCGGCTGAGTATCGGTCTGCGGCGGGAGCGGGGTCTTGTTGGTCCGGAGCTTGAATGGCGAACCCGTGGCAATGCTGAAGCTCGGGTTCTGACAGACATCGTCGGCATAGGCCGCAGACAGCAGCGTCGCGCTCGAAGACACAAGGGCGAGCAGCGCGCCGGCAAAACCAAACTTCGACATGACAATCGCTCCACCAAAGTAAGAACAGAATCTCGTTGTTCGCCGCTTGAATACTTTCGAAAATGATCCGCGCTCAGTGCACGGCGATCGTCTCTGTGTAAACGAGCCGCCGCCGCGGACTGCCGGCGGTTTCGCCGGACCACGCCTGCCCGGCCGGCGGATCATTTGACGGATCGTTTGGCGGATCGTTTGGCGGGAAGATCTCGAACTCCTTGATGACGATGCGCCGCTCCATGTCGGCTATCGCCGGAACGATCACCGATCCGTGCCACAGCGTGCCCGGCGACGGTGCTGCGACCGGCGCGATCGTCGCAGAGGGTTTCCAGCCGAGATGCGGATCGCGCTGATCGCCGGCGGCGCCGAGCGACCGTTCCTCGACCTCGACCTCGACGGTGTAAGTGAGGTGCTCGCCGGATGTCAGCGCGGCGGCGGGCGCAGGCGGACCGGATATCGTCATGTCGATCCTGTGCTTGTCTGGTTGCCCCTGGACCGCGTTGACGAAGGTGAGAGTGGCGGTGCGGTCGGGCGCGAGTTGATAGAAGCCTGCCTCGACGATCGGAGAGAACCAGCACTGATCCAGCGATTGCGGCTGAACGCGTGCGAGCCGCAGGCGGACGAACGGGAAGTACAGCCCGGTGACGTCGAAAGCGAGGTCGGCATACCAGAGGCCGAGAACGTTGTCGCGACGAGGGATAAATGGATAGACCTTCTGGCCGCCGATCGTGACGGGCGGGATATTCGGGATGATGGTCGATGGCCCGGTCGCGGACGGCGTGGCGTGGATCGGGTCGGCGCCGGCCCTCGGGTCGTGAAGATCGGGATCGCCGACGATCGCCACGGCTTCGCCTTCACCGGTCGCGAACCATGCGCTGCCGAGATAAACCCGCAGCCATCCGCCCAAGCGCTTGCTCGACGTCTGGTCGGTGCTGCGTTTCCACTGGAAGGCCGGTACGATGCGCGCGATCTCCAGCGCGGGCGGGCGCACCGAATTGGGAACGTCGATGACAAAGGTGCTGACGCGGGTGATGTTGGCGGGATCGGCGGTGATGCGCGCCGGAAAGTATTCCTTGAAGCGGGTGGTCGCCACCAGACGATAGGTGACATGGCGATGCTTTGTATCGCCGAATTCGTGACGCGCGAGAAACGTTGGCGCTCCGGTTGCGGGTTTGCTCGTGGGTGCGTTGAACTCGAAGGTGGTCTCGCTGTAAGCCGCGATCGGAACCGGGTCGTTGTGGATGTCAGGTTGATCGGCGTTGAGATGGATCGGCACTTCCAGCACATGCGTGTCGACCGGCCGGGTCGTCTCCGCGTCCGGCTGCGGCTCGTTCCATGAAGCCTGCAGGTCGATCCGCTCGGTGCTCTTGCCGTGAAACGTGAAGCGGCCGGCGACGTAGGCGACGGTGTCGCCGGGAAAGCGCGGGGTCGCGAACGCCGTGCCGTCGACCTGGGGCGCCATCAACGGTTGCTGCACGGCGTGCACCAGCGTCACCTGGCGGGCCGGCGTCAGCATGGCGAGCGCGCCGTGTTGCGCGAACTGGATGAACTCGCGTTCGCCCTCGGGCGCGCCGAGACGCGACCAGGAGAAATGCAATCCGAACAGCGCGACGTCTTCGGGCCGCGGATAGCTGCTGATCCAGATCGTGCATGTTTCCGCCGGCGCGAGGCGCACGGTGAGAATGCGCGGGCCGCTGGCGTCGGTCCATCCCGGTATCTTGCTGTCCGCGGGGCCGAGGCCGTCGAGGCGCAGCCGGAAACAGCGCAGCTCGGGCCATTGTCCATTCGGCGGAAAGCCGATCTTGGCGACCGGGCCGAGCGTGTTGAGCGCATCAGGCGGCAACAGCTGGTCATCGCCCGTCAGCAAACTCAGCTTGCCGTCCGTTCCCGGCGTCGTGCTTTCGATCAGTATCTGGCTTTCATTTTGGGTCAATCCCGGCAGCCCGAACAACGCCGCGCCGTCCGCGATCGCATCGGGTAGATACGGCAGACGCAGCTGATCCTCGTAGTGGACGCTGTAGCCGCTGTTGGGATCGATCGCCTGATCGGTCTTGATGAATTTGAGCCCGTTGGGGAACGTGGTTTGCGTTCCGCCCGGACCCGGGCGCGTCACATCGGGCAGGGGCTCCGCCTGGCCGGTCTGGAGGTTGATGATCGAGGTGTCGTTGAAGGTACCGGAGCCGCGGCTGAACATTCCGAACACGCTCTGCGGCTGGCTGCCGAGACCAAAGGCGTCGTCAAACTTGCCGTGACGCTCCGACATGCGCTGCGTCGATTTCGGTGGCGCGATGTGACGATCGTTGAACCCATGATAACGCACGTCGCCGAGGCTCGCCGCATAGCTTGCGGTCGTGGTCGTTCCCCCGTTGCTGCGAATGACCATGACGTCGATGGCTTCGCCCTCGGTCAATTCCTCGCCGAGCACGAGCACCGGCGAGACGATCGGGTCGAAGCGCCGGTACGGCAGCTGCTGTCCCTGGATCGGAAGAAAGGGCACCGGTCGAGGGCCTAAATTATCGAGCACGTCGTCCGCCTCAACCGGCGTGGGCCCGTTGCCGGCGAGATCGACCGTACGCGCGCGCATCTGATAGGCGTGGCCGAAGCGCAAACGCGGCAAACTTCCGGCTTTCGCCTGGACCGTCACTTCGACCTGCTTGAGGCCGGCGGGCGCATCCGGCGGCGTTGTGTCGCCACGCGTCAGGCCGACCGGGTTCGCCGGCAGCGGCGCCGACAGACTCCAGCCCTGCCAATGAGCGTAGGATTCGTGAATGTAGATCAGATTGGGGTCGCCACTGGGATCCTGAAGGAGAACCGGCTGCACGCAGCCTTCGTCGGCCATGCCTGATACGGTGAGGTCGCTCGCGCCGTCGCGTTTAAATCGAAAGTCGGCGGAGCGCTGGTGCAGGGAGAGCCAGGGCGGCTGCAGACCGGTCTGAGAGCCGGGCTGGAAATGCCTGATATCGATGCGATAGCCGCGCACAAGATCCTCGGCGAACAGCACGACCGGTTGCCCGGCCTGATGCGCGGTCTCGAGCGCGCCGGCGCTGGTCATGCCGTCCGTGAGAAACTTGGACTGGCCGGCACGCGCCAGCATCAGGCCGCTGGTCTGCAACGCCGGCGCCGCGACTTCTGCCGTCGCGGATTGCGATGCGTCGCCTGCGACCATCTGGATGGCGTTGAGCACTTTCCTGGTCGCGCCATCGACGTCGACGTTGAAGACGTCGAACTGCAGGTCGTTGGGCAGTGGCGGCGGGCGCGTCAGGCCGAGATTGAGGAGGCCCGCGACGATCTCGAACTGGGTCTGGATCGTCGACGGTGCAACGGCGGCCTTGGGAGCCGCCACGAAGACCTGAAACGGCAGCGGCCCGTTGGGGTCGTTGTCGAGGATATATTTGGTGGCAACGGTGACGCTCGTTGCGCCGGCGGCGCTCGACGAGAAACGAGGCCGCGCCGCGATCTGCCTGAGCGCACCGATCCGTGACGTGAGCTTGTTCGACACATCCGCCGTCAAAGCGACCGTCAGGTCGAAGATCAGCCCGAGCCGCCGCGAGAGCCAGGAATATTCGCCGAGCGCCGTCAGCGAGCGGTGGAAGTCGATGGTATTGTCCGGCGGCGGCGGGGCATCGAAGCCGGTGACGGCCGGCCGCGCGACGCGCCCGTGGAAGGCGGCAAATGCGGCCAATGGTCCGGCGCTCTCCGGCACCAGCCTGCCAATTTTTCCTGACGGCGCCGATCGGGCGATCATGCCAGCGACCTGCGTGATTCCCGCGAGCTTGTCGTCGAAGCTCATCTCCGGCTCGGGCCGCAGCAGCGATGCGGCCAGTTCGTCGTGCATTTGGGTGAGGTCTTCCGCCGACTGCGTGTGCAGCGTGGCCAGACGCGTGCGCATCGGCGCGCCGGCAGGGCTCGGAGCCGGTGCGGTGGCGGCGACGAGATTGGCGAAGCTCTGCGTGAAGGTGGCCTGGTCGGCGGGACGGAACGGCGCGTTCTGGGCGAGCTGCGTGTAACCGGACTGCAAGTTCGCCGCGACCCCGCTTACCGGATATGTCGACACGACCTTTTGCTGAAACTGCTGGAATTGCTGTGAAATTACCGGTGTCGTCGGCAAGAACAGCGCCTTCCAGAGATCGGAGGCGGACGGCTGCGCCGATGCGGCGGCCACGATGGTGGCGGGGATCGCATTCGTTTCGTCGCCGTCGACGATCAGGTCGAAGCCGGAGAGCGTCTGCTGGATATGCGCCGGCCAGTCGAGAAAATCCGGAAAGGACTGCAGCGTGCCGGTGCCACCGTCGTCGAGACGTAGGCGCGGTGAGGCAACGACCGACAGCATGAGCGTCGCCTTGTCCTTCGTGACGCCGTTGGGAAGCGCCGTCCAGATCATTTGTTGCTGCGGCATGACGTGTGGTTCCTTCCGGCGCGCTCAGGCAAAGGCGCGGCAATAGCTTTGCCACTGGTCCGAGGTCATGGCCGGCGCGGGAGCCGCCATCGCCGTGAAGTGGGGTTCTGGCGCCATCAGCTCCTGCATCGCCCCGCCGAATCCGGCAATCTCGCGATGGATTTCGAAGCTGAAGCTCTCGCTATGGAACAGCAGCTTGACGCCGACGGTCAATCGCCCCGTTCCGGCGAGCACATGGCCGTCGTATGACAGGCCCAGGTAGAAGTCGATGGAAACGCCGACCAGCCCGAGAACGTCGACATAGCCGCCCAGCCGCAGGTGTCCTTCGATGTCGGGGGTGGTCTTGGATCCCATCGACACGTAGATGCCCACCAGCAGGTGGACGCCGCCCTTGACGACGATGAGGTCGAGTTCGGCGACGCCCCCGAACTCGAGCGCGGCCTCGATGGTGAGAGTGCCATCGGTCATGACCCCGATCGCGAAGAATCCGGTGCCGCCGAAGATCGAGATGTTGATCTGGAACGGATTGTCGCGTTGCGACAATGCAAATTGCACCGCCGCCGGCTTGCCCTCGACGAACGGAATCGACACCGAGGACGACACCACCAGGTTCTCGATGTTCATGGCGCCGAGTGGCACCGAAGGAACCGGAATGGCGTAGCTTACCGTCACCCCGTCGGGCAGTGTCTGGACCTGGGGCAAGCTCCCCAGGCTCGTGGTCGGCAACAGCTGCTGCAGTGTCTCGACGAACTTCAGTTGTCCGTCGAAGCTGACGCCGGCAATGTCGAGCTTGACGTCGACTTTGCTGGCGGACTGGGAGACGAACTGCATCGAGTTGAATTTGACGGTGACAAGCCCGAGCAACGACAGCGCGAAATTGCTCAGCGTCCCCTGCACCCAGAGGGCAGGGCTTGATGGCGAGCTGGCGCCTGCGGAGATCCGGCCCTTGAGAACGAGACTCATATTGCCGTTGGCCTGGAGCAGGACGTTTGGCGCGATCTGCGGCTTCCAGACAAAGCGCGTTTCGACGCCGCTTGCCGTGGGGACCGTGGTGACGACCGGCCGCGGCAGGAATCCCGTCATGGTATCGACGGTGTTGAAAAGCCCTTGCACCGCATCGACCGGGAATGTGTCTGCGCCGCCGGTCACCGCCACGATCACGTCGCTGAGCAGAATGGCACCGAGCAGCCTGGTGTCGCCGACCAGCGTGGCTGGGGCGATCCCGGTGCCGTTGACGAAACTCTCGACGCCCGCGACCGGACCGGTCAATCGCGACAGGCCGTCGATGCCGGGAAACTTGGGCGCGGCCAGTCCGCCAGCGCGTTCGGGCGGAATTGCGAGACCAATCGGGAGGCCGAATTTCGCGAACACGCCTTTGGGGTTCTCGGACGAGAAACCCGATTTGAGATAGGCGTCATGGAACGCAATGCTGCTCGGCTGGCGCCTCGAAGCCGGCGTCGGATCGGAGCTGCCGACCATCTGCTCGAGCGCCGGAATCCGCGCATTGGCAGCCACCATGTAGGGCAGGAATGCCGGGACGATTGGTGCGGCGAGGTCCGACGACAGTTTGACGCCGAGCGTGATGGAATTGATGATGAGTGCGGTATCGCCAAGCCCGTCGGGGTTGTCGGCGATGACGACACGCGCCCCGCCGAGCGCCAGGATTGACAGAGGTTGGTAGAGTCCGCTCACCGCGCCCAAATCCGTGGCGCCACCGGCCGGAACGAAGAAGACGCTCGCCTCTTTGCAATCGACATGGTTGCCGGCGCGGTCGGTCAACAGCAGGTCGACCTTGACCGGAGCTCGGGAGAGCCCGACGTCAGAACCGACCGTTTGTGACCCCGAGACTACCCGCACCTGCAGAAATGGCATCTCGCGCCCATTGGCCGGATAGGCCGCGAGTCCGTTGTAGGACCGTTCGGGCTCCAGGATGGTAAGCACCGAATCCTGCTCGAGCTCGGCGACCCCGGACTGGGCCGTGCGCTGCGTGATGTTGGCGATCGACGCGCGATGCCCGAAGGGAAACAGGTAGCCCTGGTCGACGGTGAGGACATACTGGTCGCGACCGAGCTCAGCCTGGTGCTCCCATGCCGCGAGTGTGATGCCGGATGCCGGCGGCCAGTTGCTCTTGAGCCGTATCGTCGCGCCGAGCGCCGTCAATCGCAGCAAAGACGCGGCGATGACATTCGGATTGCCGCCTTGGCTGTGCTTGAGGATGTCGTCGCGATCCGTCTTCTTCAGCGCGGTCGCGAACGGACGGTCGATGGTGTCCGCGGGATTGGCGATGGGCCGAAGCAGGCTTACGCCATCGCTGCTTGCGGGATCCTGCAGCGTCGAATGCCAGAGCTCGCTGACACCGATGATTGGCGAGATGAAGGGTACGCTGCGATGGACGAAGCGCGATGTGGTCGGCGGGACGAGCAGCAGCCGGTCGGGAGCCTCGATCGCCGTCGTGAGGCCCGTCAGCGGATCGGTGGTCTCGAGCGGGTAGCTTTGCAGGTGGTCGAGAAGGGAGTCGAGACGATAGTCGATGGTGTCGACATTATCAGGAACGCGAAAGGTGAGGCGGCTCGGACCGGAGAGGCCGGACTGGCCGGGTAGGCCGGTCAGCACGACCTGCTCGGCCACGCTCTGCGGCGGCAGCCGCAGGACGATATGGGCCGGTCCGGCCGCGATGCGCTGGAGCTGCGGGGCGCCCGTGGCCGAGCTTCCGAGCGTGAGATTCACAAGCTCGAACTGGCAATAAAACAAATCGTCGGCCCGTACGACCGACTCGAAAATATCTGGCATCGTAGCGTCCTTACCGAGGGCGACGACGTATCTTAAAACTCTATCACAGATAGAAGACGCATTGTGACCTTATAATGAAATCATCCGGCCGGGATCATGTCCCGGATAAACCTCCGGGTGTATGAAATTTCCCACAAATTGTTCGCGCTGACGTCGAACACCGGTCACGGTCGCGCCTCACATTGCCAGGTAACGCCGGCGGATATCCTCATTGCGGGCAAGGCCTGCCGTATCCTGCCGATGCACCACCTTGCCCTTGTCGATGACCAGCGCCTCTTCGGCGATTTGCAGGCAGAAATGCATATTCTGCTCGGCAAGCAGGATGGTGGCGCCGCCGGCTCCCAGTTCCCGCAGGACCTTGCCGATGGTGGCGACGATGATCGGCGCCAGACCCTCGCTCGGTTCGTCCAGCAGCAGCACCAGAGGGTTGCCCATCAGGGCGCGCGCGATCACCAGCAGCTGTTGCTCGCCGCCGGACAGGCGGCCCGCCTGGCGCGACCTTAGCCTCGTCAGGAGCGGGAAAGTTTCCCAGACGCGGGGCAGGGTCCAGTCGCGCCGGCCGTCGGGACCGGTCTTGGCCGCGATCAAGAGATTGTCCTCCACGCTGTGCTCGGGAAACACCTGCCGGTCTTCCGGCACATAGGCGAGGCCGAGTTGGGCACGCGTATGCGGCGGCGCATGCGTGATGTCGCGTCCGGCGAACAGGATTCGGCCGCTGCGCGCCGGGACGATTCCCGCAAGCATTTTCAGGGTCGTGCTCTTGCCGGCGCCGTTGCGCCCGAGCAGCGCCAGTGTGCAGCTTTCCTGCAGCGCGACATCGATATCGAACAGGATCTGGCTCGCGCCGTAGAAGGCGCTCACGCCCTCGGCACGCAGGAGATCGGTCATGCCGCGTGCTCCTCCGTGCCGAGATAGGCGTCGATGACCGCCTGGTTGTTGCGGATTTCGTCCGGCGTGCCTTCCGCCAGCACCTTGCCGTAGCACAGCACGCGAATGCTGCTCGCCACCTTGAACACGATGTCCATGTCGTGCTCGATGAAGACAAGCGTCAACTTGCGCAGCTCCCACAGGCCGCGCACGCGTTCGATCATGCGCCAGCGTTCGTCCGGCCCCATGCCGGCAGTGGGCTCGTCGAGCAGCAGCACCGTCGGCTCGAGCGCGAGCGCGATGGCGATATCGAGCAGCTTCTGGTCGCCATGGGAGAGGATCGCGGCCTCCACATCAGGCACATGCGTGAGCCCGACCAGCTCCATCACCTCATCGGCGCGCTCACGCATGCCCGGCGACGGAAAGCGATGGGAGAGATTGCCCCAACGGCGGGCATGCGCGGTGACGGCGGCCATCAGGTTCTCCGTGACGGTCATGGTCGGAAAACAGCTTGCCACCTGAAAGGCCCGTCCGATGCCCTGATGCATCCGCTCAGCCTTGGAGAGCGGAAGAACGTCCTGATCGTCAAGCAGCACCTCGCCGGAGTCGGCCGTAAACGCGCCGCTGATCAGGTTGAAGAAGGTGGTCTTGCCGGCGCCGTTCGGCCCGATCACGGCCGACAGAGAGCCGGATGGAAACGCCAGCGACACGTCGTCGATGGCGCACACCCCGCCGAAGGCCTTGGTGAGATTTTTGATCTCGAGCTTCATCGCGCGCGCTTGCCCCAGGCTAGCCGGATGAAATCCAGCACGCCGCGGCGCAAGCCGAGCGCGAAAGCGAGGATCACGATGCCCAACACCAGCCCATGATATTCGGTGAAGCGTTGCACCACGTCGTTCAACGCCAGCAGGATCATGGCGCCCAGCACGGGGCCGAGGAAGGTGTTGATGCCCCCCAGCATGACCGCGAAGATCGCCTGTCCGGAGTTGGGCCAATCCGCGAGTTCGGGATAGGCGCCGGAGACGAACAGCGCCGCCAGCACGCCGCCGAGGCCGGCGAAGCCGCCGGCGATCGTGAAAGCACCGAGCCGGGCGCGCCACAGAACGATTCCGAGAAAACTCGCGCGGTCCTCGTTGTCGCGGATCATGCGCAGCGTCTGGCCGAACGGGCTCATGGTGATATGGCGCAACGCCAGCAGGCCGAGCACCGCCACGATCGCGCACAGCCAGTAAAGATGAAGTTGCGAGCCGAGCTCGAAGCCGAAAATCTCCCGGCGCGGGATGCCGCCGCGCAGGCCCTGGTCGCCGCCGGTCAGGCTCTGCCAGGAGATGATGACGCTGAAGAACAGCATCTGCACGGCGAGCGTGATGAAGGCGAAATAGTCGGTGCCGAGGCGGACGCAGATCGCGCCGACGATCAACGCGGCAAACGTCGTCAGCGCCACCGCGAACAACGCGGCAACCGGCACCGACAGCTGCGTCAACTGCATCGTCAGTCCGAAAGCATAGGCGGCGAAACCGTAGAACATGCCGTGGCCGAACGAGACCATGCCGGTGTTGCCGACCAGCAGGTTAAGCGAGGTGGCAAACAGCGCCATGGCGCTCAGGCGGATGATAAAATCCTCGAAGGCGGGGCTGCGATGAAACAGCGGGATCGCCAGCACCACGATCAGGGCGATCGCGGCGAGGGCAGCATCGCGCAAGGCGGATTGGCGCTTCATAGCCGGCGACCGAACAGGCCCTGCGGACGCATCAGCAGGATGCCGATCATCACGATGTAGATCAGTCCATCGGTGAAACTCGGAAAGCCGATCGTGCCGAAGCCGCGGACGAGGCCGATCAGCAGCGCCGCGACCAGCGCGCCCGCGATCGAGCCCATGCCGCCGATCACGGTGACGATGAAGCTCTCGATCAGGATCGAGAAGCCCATGCCGGGGGACAGCGAGCGTACGGGGGCGGCGAGCGCGCCGGCAAGTCCCGCCAGCCCGCCGCCGACGGCAAAGACGATGGCAAACAGCAGGGTGGTGTTGACGCCCAGCGCCGACACCATCTGCGGGTTGATGGCGGCGGCGCGCACGGTCTTGCCGATCCGCGTCATCGACAGGCCGAGCCCGAGCACGATCGCGATCAGCGCTGCGATGCCGATCAGCACCGCATAGAACGGTGGCACCACGCCGCCGGCGATGAACCACGGCGGCACCTGGAACGCTGACGGCATGCCCATGGCGTGGAATTCGGGACCCCAAACGATCTTCACGACGTCGTCGAAGATCAACACCACGGCGTAACAGACCAGAAGCTGCATCAGCACGTTGGAGCCGTAGACGCGGCTCATCAGCGCGCGCTCGAACGCGACGCCGAACAGCGCCATGGCGAGCGCGCCCGACAGCACCGCAAGCGTGTAGCTGTCGGTGACGCCGTACGCGCTATAGGCGACGTAGCCGCCCAGCATGTAGAAGGTGCCGTGGGCGAAGTTGACGATCTTCAACACGCCGAAGATCAGTGTCACGCCCGCGGCGACGAGGAACAGCAGCATGCCGATGATCAGCCCGCTGGTGGCCTGAGTGACCACGCAGGCTGACGTCGTGAGGCAGGCGCCGAGCGCGTTGAGGTCCATTGCGGCTCAACAGATCAGATGTAGTTCTGCTGCTTCTTCCACTCCGTCTCGAGCTCGATGATCTTGCCCCAGTCGGCGGCCTTGATGTCGACGATGAACGGCTCCTTCGGAATGGTCTGGCCCCAGCCGATGGCGTAACCGATCGTCGTGTGGTCCTCGCGCATGGTGATGGTGCCGTCGGCGCCGAACGGCGTATTGATCTTCATGCCGGTGAGGGCAGCGGCGATCGCCTTGCCGTCGAGCGAATTGGCCTTCTTGATGGCCTCCTGATAGAACTGCATGGCCACGGCATTCTGCCACGACCAGTTGGTCGGCCGCTCGTTCCACTTCTTGAAATAGGCCTGACCCCATTCCTTGTTGGCCGGCGTGTCCGGGAACGTCTCGAGATAGCGCGTTGCGGACTGAATGCCGGCGGGCAGGTTCTTGATGGCCGCCAGCACGGGATAGTCGACGTTCGGTGTCGCCACCGTCATCTGCCCAAACAGTGCATAGACGTTGCCCTGGTTGACGAACGCCGAGAGATCGCCGGCATAGAGCAGCGTAAACAGCGCCTGCGGCTTGGCCTGGATCAGCTTGGTGATGACTTCGGTGAAGTCGGGCTGGCCGAGCTTGGGCCAGGCCTCGGTGATGACCTCGACATCCGGCTTGAACTTCTTGAAGAACTGCAGGTACTGCGCGGTGGTGTCGCGGCCATAGGCATAGTCGGGCGAACAGGTCGCCCATTTGTTGAGCTTCTTGGCATTGGCGAAGTCGGCCAGATAGATGCTGCCGGCGACGGCGTCGTGGACGCCCTGGCGCGCGACGCGAAAGGCGGTGGCCACGCGTATCTTGGGATCGGCGGTGAGCGACGACGTCTCGCTGTTGGTATGGATGCAGGCGATGCCGAGGTCGCGCACCACTTCCTGCACCGCAAAGGAGGCGGAGGACGCCTCGGCATCGACCAGCAGCTCGCAGCCCGCCGTGTTCACCAGTTCGCGCGCGATGCGCGCGGCTTCCTGCGGTTGACCCTTGGAATCGCGGAACACGAATTCGATCTGCCGGCCGAGGAAACCGCCGGCGGCGTTGATGCGGTCCTGTTCCATCATCAGCGAGTTGCGCGAAGACGTGCCCAGCAGCGCAATCGGTCCGGACAGGATGCTCTGCATCCCGATTTTCAAGGTGTTGGCCTGCGCCTTTGCCACCCAGGGGGCAGCCAGCAAACCAGCCGCACCACCGGCCAAGACTGTGCGACGCGTGACGGAACCGCTCATTGAACTGCACCTCCCTGTGATCCGGTCTTTGAGGGCGACCGGCTATTTTTGTACGTAGACTGTAGATCGGCGATAGCAGCCGGATCAAGCTGGCAGTTGCCAGATGATGGAAATCGGGAAGCCGATCAGGCCCGCGCCTTGCCGCGCGCCGAGCTCTGCGGCTTTGCCGCTTTGCTTGCCGATTTCCGATCGGGCCGCGCATCGGAGTTGTTGCCGGACTCGGTTCGCAGCGGCTTTGCCGGGCTGCCGAACAGACCGGCGTTGTCTTCCTTCAGCGCATGATCGACGCAACCGCGGATATGCGACACCATGATCTCCTGCGCGCGCTTCCAGTCGCGGACCAGCGCGCTCTCCAGCAGCGCCTGATGTTCGCGGGCGGCGATCTCGCCGCGGAACACCACAGCGATCATCTGATAGCGGAGATAGCGGTCGTACGCCGCCGCGTGCGCGGCCAGAAGCGGGTCCGACCCGCAGGCCGAGATCAGGGAGTGGTGGAAGTCCCAGTCGCATTGCTTCCACAGCTCCTGGTTCTGCCGATGGCCCTCCAGCAGGCGCTTTTCCATGACCCCGAGCTTGTGGTGGGCGGAGACGACCCGGCCTTCCCAATCGAGGTCGCCCGCGGAAAAGGACTGCTCGAGCGCATGGTTTTCGAGCAGCAGGCGCAGTTCGGCGACCTGCCTGAAATCATCGGCTGACACCGGCGCCACTTCGAAGCCGCGCTGACCCTCGGCCACGATCAGCCCCTCCGCGCACATCCGGTTCAGAAGCTCGCGCAGCGTGGAGATCGAGGTGCCGTAGCTCTCGCTGACGCGCTCGAGCCTGAGCTTCTGGCCGGGCGCGAGGGTGCCGAAAATGATGTCCGAACGAATCCGGCGATAGGCGGATTCTCCGATTGTCTCTGTCGTCTGGGCTTTCGTCAGCACGTTTGGCCTCTCATCGGGGACGAATTTATCATGTTTGACACGGCTCGCACGGCTCAATCCGTCGTTATCGGGTAGTTGTCCAGAGCGCCGGCAGCCGTGGCCGCCCGCCAGGCGAAGACCATGGCTGGTCCGATCATCGTCTCCGGTCCGCAGGTCGGATGAGGACATGCAGCCACGCATGCTCACAAGAAGCCGATCGATATCCAGGGTATAAACGCCACCACGAGAAGGCCGACGACCAGCGCGACGATGTAACCCACGATCGGTCTCAGCCCTTCGTCAGGATGCACCCGGCTAATGGCGCAGGCCGCGTAGTAACCAACACCGAAGGGCGGCGCGAACAGGCCTACGCCCATCGCCAGGACGATGACCATCGCATAGTGGACTTCGTGCACGCCGACCTGTTTTGCGATCGGAAACAGCAGCGGGCCGAACAGCACGATCGCGGGGATTCCTTCGAGAACACTGCCGAGTACGACGAACGCGGCGATCGACACCAGCAGGAAGGTCGGTACGCCGCCCGGAAGTCCGGTCATGGCTTTTGCCAGATCGTGCGAGAACCCGGATTGCGTCAGAGACCACGCCATGCCTGTCGCGGCGCCGATGATGAGCAGGATGGCTCCGGATAGGGCTGCGGTCTCGACCAGCATCGGGTAGAGGCGCTTCCAGTCGAATTTCCGGTAGATCAGGAGACCAGCTACCGCCGAATAAGCGATGCCGATGGTCGATACCTCCGTCGCCGTCGCGACGCCCTCGATGACGGCGGCGCGGATCACGAACGGGAGGGCGATCGCGGGCAGCGCGATGACGAAGGTGCGGGCTATCTCACGAGCAGGAGCGCGTACCACATGCGACAGGTCTTCGCCGCGGTTGCGGCGCCAGACCACCAGGCACAGGATCGCGCCGACCACCACGCCGGGCAACAGACCGCCGGTGAAAAGGGAAGCGATCGAGACGCCGGTGACCGATCCGATCGTGATCAGGACCAGGCTCGGCGGGATTGTCTCGGTCTGCGCTCCCGTCGCCGAGAGCAAGGCGACCAGTTCGCCGGGCTTCGAGCCTCTCGCCCTCATTTCGGGGAATAGCGCGGGCGCGATCGCGGCCATGTCCGCCGCCTTTGAGCCGGAGATGCCGGAGACCAGATACATCGCGCCGATCAGCACGTAGGAAAGACCTCCGCGCACATGCGCCAGCAGACTCGCGAGGAAGTTGATCATTGCGCGCGCCATGCCCGTCATCTCGATCAGGAGTCCGAGGAAGACGAACAGGGGGACCGACAGCAGGATCAGATGGGACATCCCTTCCTCGATCCGCCCCACGACGACCACGATCGGGGTCTCCGTGGTGAGCGCCTGGTACCCGAACGTGGCAAGTCCAAAGGCGAACGCAATCGGGACGCCGGCGAAGACAAGCGCCGCCACGATGCCGACGAAGAAGATCAGAAGATTGAGATTGCCGAGGTCTTCCAGGGTGGGCTGCAGCAAATAGAGCCCGCCGACGATGAGCGCGCTAGCGCCGACGGCGCCGGCGATATGGCGCCAGTCGCCGGCCTCGACCAGCCTGATCAGGCCGATCACCATCATGATGGCGAAGCCGACCGGTAACGCCGCGGCGCGCCAAGCGTCCGAAATCTGCATCGCCGGCGTCGTCACGGGAATCTCATCCGCCGCGAAATCGCAGGCCGAGGGAAGAATCAGCAGCAGGAAGGTCAGCGCCGCGACCGTCGCCACCAGATCCAGAGCCAGGCGCGCGGGGGGCGAGAGCATTCCGACCATTGCGGTCATGCGCATATGCTCTGCGCGATGCAGGGCGACGGCGGAGCCCAGCATCGCGAGCCAGAGAAACAAGGTCGAGGCCAGTTCGTCCGACCAGATGATCGGATGATGGAATGCGTAACGGGAAACCACGCCTCCCAACAGCACGACAATCTCGAGCAGGACGAGTGCCGCGGTCGGCACCGCGATCGCGACCCCGACGGCGCGGTCGAGCCTGCGCAGCACACCGCTGAACGGCGGTGCGATCAGATTTTCCGGCTGCATCCGACCGCTCCCGATTCGACCGCCACCATCGTCACGACGGGGTCAGGCCAGCTTGCCGGAATATTTTTCCAGCACCGCCCAGGCCTCGTTGCCGTACTTCTGCTTCCAGTCCGCGTAGAAGCCGGCTTTTGTCAGAGCATCCCGGAATTGCGCCTTGTCCGGCCGATTGAAGACGAGGCCCTTGGCCTTGAGGCTTCCTTCGAGGTCGATGTTGAGGCGTTCGGTCTCGGTGCGCTGCTTCAGCGTCGCGGCTTCGAACGATTTGGTGATGAGGGCGAGGTCTTCGGCCGGCAGCGACTTGATGCGCTTGCCGTTGGCGATGATCCACAGGCCGTCCCACATGTGCTCGGTGATCGAGCAGTATTTCTGCACTTCGAAGTATTTGCCCGACTCGATGATGGTGAGCGGGTTCTCTTGTCCGTCCACGATCCTGGTCTGCAGGGCGGAATATAATTCGTTGATGGTGATCGAGGTCGGGGAGGAGCCAAGCGCGGTGAACAGCGAGACCCAGACCGGGCTCGGCGGAACGCGCATCTTCATGCCCTTCAGATCCTCCACCGAGTTGATCGGGTGGTTGCTGGTGGTGATGTTGCGGTAGCCGCTGTCGAGGATCTTCGGGAAGGCATAGATGCCCACCTTGTCGAGGCCGTCGCGGATGCTGGCGCCGAGGTCGCCGTCCATCGCCTGCCAAACATGAGCGTAGTCGCTGAATGCGAACGCCATCCCGCTGATACCGGCGACCGGCGAGACGACCTGCATGGAAATGCCTGACGCCGTCATCATGTCGAGCGCACCCGACCGTACCTGCGTCAGCATCGCGGCATCGGAGCCGAGCTGTGCGTTGGGGAAGAACTGGATGTCGATGCGTCCGTCCGATTGCTTGCGGATGTCGGCGCAGGCTTCTTCCATGGCCTTGGAGGACGGATGACTGTCGGCAAACTGCCCGCCGACCTTCAGATTGACTTTTTTGCTCTGCGCGATCGATGGCGCCGCCCAAAGTGCCGTCATCGATCCGATCGCGGTCGCGCCGAATTGCCGTCTGTTCAGAACCATTGTCTCCTCCGAAGTTGGTGTGGGTAATGGAAAGTGCGCGATCAGGCCTTACCGGCCTTCGCGAGAGCGGCGAGTGCGTCGATGGCGAGCACATAGCCCGTGGCTCCGAGGCCCGCGATCACGCCGGTGACGCCGTGCGACATCAGCGACTTCTGATACATCGGCTCGCGTTTATGGATGTTGGTGATGTGGACCTCGACCTTCGGTCCGTCGAACATCTTGAGCGCATCGAGCAGCGCGATCGAATGGAACGAAAATCCGGCGGGATTGATCGCGACGCCGATCTTGGTTCCTCGGGCTTCATGCAACCAATCGATCAGCGTCGCTTCCGAGTTTGATTGACGGAAGTCGACCTCGAGATCGTGCTTCCTCGCCTGTTCGACGCACCGTTTCTTGATGTCCTCGAGCGTGTCCCGTCCGTAAATCTCCGGCTCGCGCACTCCGAGCAAATTCAGGTTGGGTCCATTCAGGACCAGGATCGTTGCCGTCATCCAAAGCTCCTCCGGGTCCGGCCATCGGAAACGGCGGACATCATATGGCAAACCTTAAATCATCATGTGAAATACAAATCAACCGATATTATTGCATTTGTTAGATGATTATGCGCATGCGGCTTGGGAGGAGCGCTCCAGGCGAAGGCGGCCTCGACCTCGTGCGGTTGACGAAGGAGATGCCTGCCGATCACCATCAGCATCGACCGACGCTGAAACACGCGCCGTGCGTTGCACTTTGCCCGAGCCGTGGTCGCAGCAGCGGGCCTCGCAGCCTGAAGAGACGGAGGAGAGCTACGCATGTCGCTTTTGGGCCACGAGGACCCAATTCCACTGTCGAAGGATTATGTGCCTGCTGGTACCTATCCGGCGGATGTTTGCGTCCTGCGCTACGCTCTGGAACGTCACGCGAGGACAAAGCCGCACGACACTTTCGCGGTATTTGAAGGCGGCGAGCACTGGAGCTTTGCGCAGACACTGACACAAGTCGAAAGCCTTGCCGGCAATTTGCACGCGCTCGGCGTTCGCCAGCATGATCGCGTTATGCTGGTGTTGCCGACCTGTCCGTTGGCGCTGCGGGTCATGTTATCAGCCAACTATCTCGGCGCGGTCTACGTGCCGGTGAATCCGGCACTGAAGGGATCGTCACTGCAGCACGTGCTGCACAATGCCGGCGCAAAAATCGCCGTGGTGCATGACAGCGTGCTCGGTCGAGTCCTCGAAGCCGCGCCCGAAACGCTTACGACTGTGATCCGGACATCGGACGCGCCTGCCGCACATCGTGAAAGCGTCGCTCTCCACGGCGTTTCGGCGCTGACCAGGCCGGCGGCGCCGCCACCGCTTCCGCCGAAGCCGATCCAGCCCTGGGATACCCAATCGATCATCTACACATCCGGGACGACCGGCCGCTCAAAGGGCGTGCTGTCGTCCTACATGCACGCGTTTTCCTGCGTCGGTCCGGACGCATGGAACTGCCTGAAGGCGGGCGACCGGCAAATGGTGCACATGCCGATCTTCCATATCGGCGGCGCCTTCATCGCAACCGTATCATTGTGCTTTGGCAGTTCGATCGGCGTGGTCAGTCATTTCCGCACCGAGGCTTTCTGGGACCAGGTGCGCGAGCTGGAGATCACCTCCGTCTTCCTGCTCGGTGCAATGGCGACCTTCCTGCTGAAGCAGCCGCCGAGCCCGCGGGATCGTGACCACAAGCTGCGCATGGTTTTCATCGTGCCGCTCGGTCAGAGCGGCAAGCCGTTTCGCGAGCGCTTCGGCGTCGACGTCTTCACGCTGTTCAATATGACGGAGATCTGCACGCCGCTGATCTCTCGCGCCAACCCGCAGAAGGACAATATCTGCGGACACCCGCGCGCCGGCGTCGAGGTGCGACTGGTGGACGAGCACGATTGCCTCGTCAAGGACGGCACGGTCGGGCAGTTGATCCTGCGGACCGATGCCCCGTGGGCGATGAATTACGGCTATAACGCCAATCCGCAGGCAACGAGCGAGGCCTGGCGCAACGGCTGGTTTCACACCGGAGATGCGTTCTTCCGCGACGCCGACGGCGACTACCATTTCGTCGATCGCCTGAAGGACGCGATCCGCCGCCGCGGCGAGAACATTTCGTCCTACGAGATCGAGGTCGAACTGCTCAGCCATCCCGCCATACGCGAGGCGGCCGCGATCCCGGTGCCGAGCGAGCACTCCGAAGACGAGGTGATGGTGGTGCTGGCCCCCGCCGAAGGCGCCACCATCGAGCCCGCGGACATCATCCGGCATCTTCAGCCGCGTGTGGCTCACCACATGATCCCGCGCTATATTCGCATCATCGACGAATTGCCGAAGACGCCGACTGCCAAAGTGGAGAAACATGTGTTGCGCGCCGAGGGCGTCACCGCAGACACCTGGGACCGCGAACGCGCCGGCGTGTCGATCCGGCGTGAAAAATTCTGAGGAAGGGACGCGATGGAAAAGCCGCGTGTGCGAATCTACACGGATTACAAGAGTCCCTACGCCTTTGTCGCCAACCGGCGGCTGTTCGATCTCGAGGAAAAACACGGCTGCGAGCTGGAATGGCTGCCCTATACTTTGCGAGTTGCGGAATTCATGGGCACCGTCGAGGAACGCACGCCGCATTTCTGGCGCAAGGTCCGTTACGCCTATATGGACGCACGGCGCTACGCCAACGCCCAGGGCCTCACCATGAAGGGGCCGCGTCGAATCTACGACGCCTTCTATTCCAGCGTCGGCATGCTCTTTGCTCAGCGTCATGGTTTCTTCCGCCCTTATCACGACACGGTCTTCCGGCGGTTCTGGAGCCACGATCTCGAGATCGACGATCTTGCGGCGATATCCGATGTGATCGCCTCGCTCAGCGGTTCGGCCCGGGATTTCGAGGCCTATGTCGCGGGGCCGGCGCGCGCGGAACATGACCGGATCATCGAAGAGGCCGAAGCGCTCGGCGTGTTCGGCGTCCCCACCATGGTGTTCAACGGCGAGCTGTTCTGGGGCGGAGACCGCATCGACATGCTGATCGAGCGGATCAAGAACCCGGAAGGTATCGCCGCCGCCCTCGGCAGCCGCCATCGCAAGCAAGCGTGATTGCTACTCGCTCGCCAGCAGCTGCCAGCAACCGGTGCGCGTCAGGATCGGCTGCAGCGTATCGCGATCGTGAGGAGCGAGGGCAAGAAATTTGCTGCGCAATTGCTCCAGACACTTCACCTGGTATTTGAACGGCGCCAGCGCGTAACGCAGGCCCCACACCGTCATTTCCAACCGTTCAAGGCCGCGGTCGAACGCGTCTGCATTGGCGACGAGGAACGGCAAATACAATTCGCCTGCAATTTTCAACAGCGCTTCGGTCCATCCACCCAGCGCACGGTCGCGCGGATACCAGTCGCCGTCGACGCCTGAAGCGTCGTCCAGCCGCCGGACCCAATGATCGGTGAACGGCGCTCGCTCGCGCAGGATTCGCATGGGGGTCGGATCGGTCGCCATTTCGATGAGCTGCCCGAACCAGGCGAAATCGGCGAGCGAGGGCCGGCTTCCGAACAGGTAATTCGTCATTCCGACATGCGGCTCGAACGCCGCCAGCATCCGCCGATAGCTTTCTTCCAACAGCGGCCTGTTTTCTTCGGTGGCGCCGAGGATCGGCATCCGCGAAATCTGTCTGCGGCGAAATTCATCGATCTCCTCGACGCTGCCCGTTGTGGCTTCGGAGGTCGACCACTCTTCGCCCGCCCATCGCGAGACATAGGCCTGATCCTCGCTGTCCCACCAGCGATAGAGGAACAGGGGCTTGACCGCCCATTCGTCCGCGAGGTCCTCGAGGAGGTCGCAGACGAAAGCGATCGCCTTGTCCTCGGGGATGACGGATCGCTTCGAGTGGCGCGCCTCCAGATCGTAGGCGAGGGTGGTGGTTTCGCCTCGAAACGTACCGTCGGGGTATTGCAGGACCGGTATCAGGTTGGGACGCAGGCGCTCGGTCTGCTTGCGAAGGGCCTTGGTCATGATGACCCAGTCGAACGGGATCCTCCGATAGCGCATCAGCGCACGCAGCTTGATCGCGTAAGGAGAGGCGGTCGATCCGATCAGCCGGTAGCGCTCTTTTTCTTGCGAGGTGGACATCGGCGCCTCAAGATAGCGTTGTCACACGAACCGTCAGCTTAGCGCTGCAATTCCGAGTTCGCCCGCGAGCGCATCCAGCCCGCGCTGCAGGGCCGGCGCAATCGGGATGCCGTCACGGCCGCGTTTGACCCGCGTCTCCTCGCTGCGCTCGCCGGGCATGGCAATTCGCTCCACGCCGGGCATGCGCTGGCTGCCCCTGATATCGCGCGCAAGGGTGTCGACCGCGGCCTTGAAGGTCGCGACGTCGCCGAAGGCTGCGATGTTGATGGCGCAGATCGCCTGTCCGGTGTTGGTGACGCTGTCGTCGTCATGGTTGAAGTCGATGACGTCCTTGCCCATCGCGGCGCCTCCAAGCGTGCCGGCGAGCAGGCCGATGATCATGGCAAGCCCATAGCCCTTGTAGCCGGCTTCCATGCCGCCGAGCGGCAGCAGCATGCCTTCCTCGGCGCGTGCGGGATCGGTCAGCGGCTTGCCTTCGCGGTCGATCATCCAGCCGACCGGCATGGTCTCGCCGCGCAACGCCTTGGTCTTGACCTTGCCGTAGGCGGCGACCGTCGTCGCCATGTCGAGCACGATCGGTTGCTCCTCGCCGGCGGGGATCGCCGCCGCGATCGGATTGGTCGACAAGAGCATGTCGAGCCCGCCCCAGGGCGGCAGATGGTTGGCATTGCCGACCGCGAAATACAGCCCGATCATGTCGTAGGCGAGCGGCATGCGTGCATAGAGCGAGGCGGGGCCGGCATGGTTGGAGAATTGCGCATTGACCCAGCCGATGCCGGTCGTGCGCGCCTTCTCGATGGCGATTTCGGCGGCGCGGCTCATCACCAGATGACCCATGCCGTTGTCGCCGTTGATGAGCGCGGTCGACGCCTGCTCGCGCACGACGCGGATGTTCGGGCGGGTATTGAAGCCGCCCGCCCTGATGCGGCGGGCATATTGCGGCAGGCGGCTGATGCCGTGGCCGTCGGAGCCCTGCAGATCGGCCTGCGCCATCAGCGCGGCGACGACAGCAGCATCGGCATCGGGCAGGCCGAGCCTGACCATCGCCGCGTGGATGAAGGCCTTCAGGCTGTCGAAACTGACAGTTGTCACTACCTACCGCCGAACGCCTTGAAGGTGATGATGGTCAGCGTGTCCTGGATGCCCGGGAGCACCTGCACCTTCTCGTTCACGAAATGGCCGATATCGGTGTCCTTGTCGACATAGAATTTCACGAGCAGATCGTATTGCCCCGCGGTGGAATAGATCTCGGAGGCGATCTCGGCCTCGGCCAGCGCATTGGCGACCACATAGGACTGCCCGAGCTTGCATTTGATCTGGACGAAGAAGGGCACCATCGCGGTCGTCTCCGGAAATCCTTTTCCGTTCAGATAGGCCAGATTTGGGGGCGTTAGCAAGCTTGCTGGCGTGGATGCAGCGCGTTACCACGGGGCATGACCACGCCCGTCGCGCTCACCATTGCAGGCTCGGATTCCTCAGGCGGCGCCGGCATCCAGGCCGATCTGAAGACCTTTGCCGCGCTCGGCGTCTATGGCGCTTCCGCGATCACGGCGCTGACCGCGCAGAACACGCGCGGCCTGACCGGCATTTATCCGGTGCCGCCGGAATTCGTGGTGGAACAGATCGACGCCGTGTTCGGCGATCTCGCCGTCGGCGCGGTCAAGATCGGCATGGTGGCGCAACTCGCCGTGATAGAGGCAATCGTCGCCTCGCTGAAGCGCTGGTCGCCCCAACACATCGTGCTCGATCCCGTGATGGTGGCGACCTCGGGCGAGCGGCTGCTCAACCTCGGCGCGGTTCATGCGCTGCGCAGAGAGCTCGTTCCGATGGCCTCGATCGTCACGCCGAACCTGCCGGAAGCCGCCGCGCTGCTGGACGAACCGGTCGCTTCCAGCGAGGCCGCGATCCAGCGTCAGGGCGAGCGGCTGCTCGCAATGGGCTGTCCCGCTGTGCTGATCAAGGGCGGGCATGGCGAGGGCGGCGAGAGCATCGACTATCTCGTGCGTGCCGACGGCGTCATTGCGCTGCCGGCGCCGCGCATCGCGACAAAGAACACCCACGGCACCGGCTGCGCGCTGTCATCGGCCATCGCGGCGGGACTCGCGAAAGGCGAGCCGCTGGAGACGGCGGTCCGCAGCGCCAAGAGCTTTGTCAGCGCGGCGATCGCTGCCGCCGACCGTTTTTCCGTCGGTCACGGGCACGGACCGATCCATCATTTCCACCGGTTCTATTGAGCGGTGGCTATTTCGCGAGCCCCGCCTGCACCTTCTGCTTCCACAGGTTCCAGACGCGGTCGAGCACCGCGAAGTTGACCTGATCGGCTTTCGCGCCTTCCTCGGGGCTGAGATAAGTGATTTCGCTGCCGAGCCCGATTGCTTGCGCCTGCAGCCGCGCATTGACGTCGGTATAATAGGCGCGGAACACCGCGATCCTGACATTCGGTCCGACTGTGACGTCGCCATGGCCGCGCATCAGCACCACGGATTTGTCGCCGAGCGTCGCGGCCAGCGATTTTCCCTTGGCGTTGTCGGCGACCAGCATGTTGGTCACGCCGAAATCCTTTGCGATGTCCCAGACCGGCACGCCGGCGGCGAGGAACGCGGTGTTGTGAAACAGCGGTCGCAACGGCGTCTTGCTCACGCTGAAGGGGACGACGCCTGGCGAGTGCGCATGCACCACGGCCATCACATCCGCTCTCGCGCGATAAATCTCGGCATGGATGAAGCGCTCGAGAAAGACCTGACGGCCTCGCGCGTCCACCGCATTGCCGTCCTGATCGAACTCCATGATGTCGTCGGCGCTGACCAGCGCCGGCGCCAGCGAGCGCGACATCAGGAAATGCGACGGGTTCGCCGGGCTGCGCGCGCTGACATGGCCGAAGGCGTCGACCACGCCGAATTCCGCAAGGATGCGGCTGCCGAGCACGAGGTCCTCGATCAGCTCGGGCGGAACGCCTGATATCGGGGAGGGCGCCTGCGCACGGACTGTCGTCGCCGGCAGCGAAAGCAGGAGAGCGATGACAGGGAGCATGAAGCGACCGCGCATGGCGTCATCTCCATCAGCTATTTCAGCGTCTTCAGGTAGGCGACGACATCGTCGACGTCTTTGGTGTCGCCCATGCCGCCGAAGGGCATACGGTTGCCCTTCACCTTGCCTTGCGGATCCCTGATGTAAGCGCGCAGATTGTCGTCGTCCCAGACGAGATTGGCGCGCTTCATCGCGTTCGAGTAGCGGAAGTCATCGAGCGCGGCCGATCTGCGTCCGTACACGCCCCTGAGATTGGGCCCAAGCGAATCCGCGCGTTCGGTATGGCAGGCGGCACAGGGCGCGAACAGCGCCTTGCCGTGCTCGGCATCGGCCGCTTCAGCCGCGCCGCTTGCGAGCGCAAGCCAAACGAGGCCGGCGGTGCACGACGATATTCTCCCGGCCGTCGTCATCACGCGTTCACCAGCGGGCCGGGGCTCTTCAGATATGTCTCGGTGATGGCCTTGGCCGACCAATAGGCCAGCGCGCCCAGTGTGCCCGTTGGATTATAGCCGTGCTGCTGCGGGAACACCGAAGCGCCCTGGACGAACAGATTGTGCGCGCCCCAGGCCTGCAGATAGCGGTTCACCACGCTCGACTTCGGGTCCGAACCCATGATGGTGCCGCCGGTGTTGTGCGTCGACTGATACGGCACGATGGTGAAATTCTTCGGCCGGTTGTGCACCTCGTAATGCGTGGGATTCATCGCCTTGATCACGCCTTCCATCTTCTCGACCAGGTAGCGCGACATCTTGTGGTCGTTCTCGGTGGCGTTGTAGGTCAGCCGCAGCAGCGGCCGGCCGAGCGCATCCTTGTAGGTGGGATCGAGGTCCATGAAATTGTCGCGGTGAGCGTAGACCGAGCCTTGCGTGTTGAAGCGCGTGTTGGCTCGGTACCATTTGGCTTCCGCCTGCTTCCAGCCCACACCCCAGCGCGGTTCGCCCTTCGGCAAGGTGCGGCCGCCGATCGGCGGCGCGCCGCCATTGGCGCAGTTGATGTAGCCGCCACCGAAGAAGCCAAGGCCTGCATGGTCGAAATTCTCGCCGTTGAAATCGTCGATCGCCGTGCCCATGCCGGGCGCGCCCATGAAGGGATTGAACTCGCGGCCCTCGAAAAACGCTTCGCCCCCGGCCTCGAACTGATAGCAGTAGTTCTTGCCGACCACGCCCTTTCCGGCAGCGGGATCGTAGGGCTCGCCGATGCCGGCCAGCAGCAATTGCTGGACATTGCCGAACACGAAGGACGACAGCACGACCATGCCGGCCGGCTGCTCATACTCCTCGCCGGTCTTCATGTCGGTGTAGAGCACACCCGTGACGCGCTTGACCTCCTTGTCGTAGAGCAGCTTGGTCACGAAGGCGCGCGTGCGCAGCTCGAATTTCGGCTCGGTGCGCAACACCGGCATGATGTTGACGTTCGGCGAGGCCTTGGAATTGGACTCGCAGGCGGTGCGATTGCAATGGCCGCAATATTCGCAACTCCCCAGCGTGATGCCTTCCGGATTCACATAAGCCGCGCTCGAGGTCGCGACCGGAACCGGGAAGGGATGATAGCCGAGGCTTTTGGCGGCATCGCTGAAAATCTGCGGACCGACGCCGGTCTTGATCGGCTTGTTCGGATAGTCGTTGCCGCGCGGTCCTTCGAAGGGGTTGCCGCCTGCGACGATCTTGCCGCGCAGGTTTCCGGCCTGGCCGGACACGCCGCAGAGTTTGTCGAAGCGGTCGTAATGCGGCTCGAGCTCGTCATAGCTGACCGGCCAGTCCTGGATGGTCATGGTGTCGGCAATGGCTTTCGCGCCGTACTTTTCCGTCAACGCACTCCTGATGCGGAAGTCGGCCGGCAGGAAGCGCCAGTGCAGCGCCCCCCAATGGATGCCGGTGCCGCCGACGCCTTCGCCGGGCAGGAAGGCGCCGAAGCGGCGGATCGGCAGCGCGCGCTCGTCGGGCGCGTTGCGGAAGCTGATGGTGTCGATCGAATTGTCTTGCATCAATTCCAGCCGCACCACATAGCGCAGCTCGTCGCGCAGCCGCGTCAGCGTGAATTCGTCCGCCGGGTTGCGGTCGGCGCCGCGCTCCAGACCGACCACGTTGAGCCCGGCCCTGGTCAGCTCGCGCGACAGGATCGCGCCGGAAAATCCCATGCCGATCACGACGGCGTCGATTTCCTTCAATCGTGTTGCCATTGCCGCCTCCCTAACTGAAGTCGGCGATCGATTGCGGGTCCGCGACATAGCGTTTGTCGCGGTAGGCATCGATCTTGTCGGCGTAAGTCGCAGGCAGGCCCGGGAAGCCGAGCACTTTCCAGCCGATCTTGTCGCGATTGCCGCCATAGATCGGATCGGAGAAGAAGCCGGCCATCGTGATCCCATGCAATTGCGAGAAGAACGCGCGCGATGCGAAGTTCTCGAATTCGGCTTTGCCTTCCTCCATCGCCTTCAGCGCGACGACGCGATCGGCTGATGCGAGGCGGTCGAAATCCTTGCCATACGTCTTGTGCGTCCAGGCATTGGCAGCGGCAATGCCTGCGGCGAAGAACTCGCGCGGCGTCAGCGCGAGCTGATAGCCTTGCTCCGGCTTGCCCTTCACGAAGGGGCCTGCGCGATACATTTTCGCGCCGCCGCCCCAGGCGCTGCCGAGTTGCCGGTCGATGAAGACGGCGACGCCGCAATCGCTGCCCGAGGGCGACAGCTCGTCGGCGGGAATCAGCGTATCGACCGCCGCAACGATGAAGGCCGCTTCCGAAGCTGTCAGGTTCACGTAAGGTTCGGCGTCCGCAGCCGATGGAGCAGGCGCGGCTGTGGCGGGAGCTGGCTGTTGCGCCCCGGCGGCCTCCGTGAGGCCCGCTGCGAGCGCAGTACCGGCAAGGCCGGCGCCGAGCAGGAATTTGCGGCGCGGAACGCTGTCGTCCGACATGAAAGCCTCCCCGTTTGGCCCGCCGTCGGCTCAAAGGCTGCAGATTGCGAATGAGAGGTTCGGCGCGTCCCCGATCGCAGCTTTGCAGCCACGTTACCCTAAGGTCGTAGCCGCGCGAAGAGGCGTGCAACGCAAGGCTGATCCAAGCCTTTTGTCGGTCGCCAATGGGCTAATTGACCTCTACGGATGCGCCGCGTTCAATGCATCAGCCCACAGCCGGGCAAGCCGAACACACGATACGTCGGGAAGTGGGTGCGATCGATGGCCTCTGCGCGGGTTTGGCTTGCATTTGCCGCCATGTTTGCCGCGTCTCCGGCGCTGGCTGCGAGTTTTGCCGGCGATCCGGCCGCGACCTGCAGCGGCCTTGCGGGCGCCGCGTGGGACGCGGTGCGGATCGACAGCGCCGCCATGCAATCACCGTCGCATCTGTTGCTGTCGGAGCACGCGCCGACGCCGGCCGCCCGCGTCTCGCCTGCCAATCCCGCCTTCTGCAAGGTGCTCGGTCACATCGAGCCATCGGATCCGAAGGCGCCGCCGATCAAATTCCAGGTCAATCTTCCCGCGGAGTGGAATAACCGCTCGCTGCAATATGGCGGTGGCGGTTTCAACGGCGTGCTGATCACCGGCCTCGGCCTGCCGCCGGCCTATCCCTATGACAAGCCGTCGCCGCTGGCGCGCGGCTTCGTCACCTACGGCACCGACTCCGGCCACGCCACCAAAAACGGTGAGCCGCCGCAACTGTTCGCGCTCAATGATGAAGCCTTCGAGAATTTCGCGCACGTCTCCTACAAGAAGGTGCGCGATGCCGCCGTTGCCCTGATGACGCGCGCCTACGGCAAGAAGCCGGACAAGATGTATTTCATGGGCTCCTCGGAAGGTGGCCGCGAGGGCCTGACCATGGCGCAGCGCTATCCTGGGGATTTCGACGGCATCTTCGCCCGCGTGCCCGTCATCAACTGGGTCGGGCTGCAGCACGCGGGCACGCGTGCGGGACTGGCGACGATGGGTGAAGCCTGGATCAAGCCGGCCCAGGTGAAGCTCGTGGCGGATGCGGTGCTGAAGGCCTGCGACAAGGCCGATGGCTCCGAGGATCTGCTGATCGAGGATCCCGTCGGCTGCAAGGCGAGCTTCAAGGCGGAGAGCCTGCATTGCATCGAAGGCCAGAAGCCGGACCAGTGTTTGAACGAGGCGCAGATATCAGCGATCAACACGCTGCATTCGGCCTACAAATTCTCCTTCGCGCTTGCCAACGGCCTCGACGACTATCCGGGCTGGGGCATCTCGGGCGAGGACAATCCGTCCTTCGGTCCGACCGGCGGCTGGATCGCGTGGTGGCTCGGCAAGGCCGCACCGTCGCTGCCGCCCGCACAGAACAACGGCATCGCCTGGGTCTATGGCGCCGGCGGCATGCAATATGTCTTCGCGCGCGATCCCAATCTCGATGTGACCAGGTACAAGCCTGAGGATCACAAGGCGCGGCTGGAGCAGGTGTCGCAGTTGATGGACTCCACCGATCCCGATCTCGGCCGTTTCCGTGAGCATGGCGGCAAGCTCGTGATCCTCGAGCATATGGCTGACTATGCGCAAAGCCCCTATGCCGGCATCCGCTATTTCGAGACGATCGAGAAAAAGCTCGGCAAGACCGAGACATCGGCGTTCGCGCGGCTCTACACCGCGCCGGGCGTCGATCATGTCGGCTCCGGCGGGCCCGCCAATGTCGACATGCTGAGCGTGCTGGTCGACTGGGTGGAGAAGGGCAAGCCGCCCGGCGATCTGGAGGTCACCGAGCAGAAGGTCGAGGTGCCGCAATTTGCGACCGTGCGCGCGCTGCCGCTATGCCAGTGGCCGGCCTGGCCGCATTACAAGTCGGGACCGGCCAATGTCGCGACGAGTTTTGTCTGCGCGCGGTAGGGAAGAAACCGGGGCATCCCGGTTTCTTCCCACGTCGCAAGCTCAGTTTTGGCGGACGTTGCCGTTGGCATCCATGTCCTTTTTAGCATCATACCCGGCGTCACGCAGGTTCTTGGCGCGCGCGGAGTGAGCATCCATCGTGTCGGCGGGAGCCGCTCCGGAAGCGGCCGCCATCGGCGCGGCGTGATGATGGTGCTTGGCTGACGCCCCAGAGGTTGCCGCACCGGCGATGACGAGAATGGCGGCAGTCGTCAAAATCAGATGTCGCATGACATTTATCCTTTTCTTGTTTTTGGCACCCGGCACCCCCGAGGCCTGTGAGACTATGCAGAAAGTGGGAATGCGGCTTGGTCAACTTCGGCTCGCGAGTTGGTGAACGATTTGTGATCGACGAGCCGCGCAGTGGTGTTCGCCGTGCGGCGACCAAGGCTTTTTTTGAAGTGTTTGATGCCGTCGTGAGAGAAAATCCTCGATCACGAAATTGTCCGTGGTCATCCAAAACGCGGAGCGGCTATGTTATTTTGTCAGAATTGCAATAGCCATGATGTCGCACTGCTCGCGGTGCTTGAGCGTCAAGCTTAAACAAAAGACTAAAGACCGGGAGGATCATAATGCCGCTCCGTTCAAACGGATTCTTCACGGCGTTTCTCATCTGCCTGTTTGGCCTGATCGTAATGGCGGGATCGGCGTCCGCGGAAGTCACCCGGCTCGAGTTCACGTCAAAGCAGCCATACGGGACGTTTCGTGCCGGGGACTACGTGATCTGGCAGGGCAGGATTCACGGCGACCTGTCGCCTCAGGAGGCGATTCCTGGCATTGAGAAGGCCGCACAAAATGAACGGGGCCGCGTCCCCTACGCGGCGAAACTTGTTCTCATCATGCCGGCGGCCCCGCTCACCGGCAATGGCGCGTTGCTGGTGGACGTGCCCAACCGTGGACGTGCCTACGCCGAAGCGCTTTATAATTCGCCGCGTGGAGCGCCCTTCATGTCCGGCACGTTCGAACAGGGCACCGGATTCCTTCAGGACAACGGCTTTTCGGTTGCCGAAGTGCATTGGGAATTGGGGCAGGGCGCCGATCTTCCCGCTTTTGCCGATGCCGACGGCAAGACACGGTATGTCGAGGGCGCGGGCTTTGCGATCGTGCGCGATGCCGCCGACTTCTTCGCGCATGCCGCTGCCGACGCTGCGGGAACGCCCAACCCGCTCAAGGGCGCGATCAACCGCACGCTGGCGAGCGGCAAATCCCAGGACGGACGGTTCCTGAAGACGTTCCTGTTGAACGGATTCAACATGGCGGGCCATCGCCGCGTCTTCGATGGAATGCACGTCTTTGTGTCCGGCGCGGGCCTGCTTCCGATCCTGCAGACGGGCCTTGGGCCGAAATCGAGCGGCGACGAAGCGCCGACTTTCGCCAATCCGGATTTTCCCGGCGTCAACGACGGACCGCTCACCATCGGCGAGATCACGGCAAAGGTCGAGGCGCGCGGCGAGGTGCCGCCGAAGATGCTGCTGGTCTCTTCGACCGCGGACTATTACGCGCTGCGCGCTTCGCTCGGCCGCACCGGCGCCTCGGGGACCGCGGATCAACCGCTCCCCGGCAACGTGCGCATGTACGACATCGCCGGCGGGTCGCATGTGGTCGTTCCCAAAGCGCCCGCTTGCACAATGCCGCCGGGCCGGCTCGATTGGGCGCCGGTGTCTCGGGCGTTGCTGCAGGGTCTCGACGCCTGGGTGGGCCGCAACGCCGAGCCGCCCGCAAGCCAGCTGATGCCGCTCGAGCCTGCAAGCGTCGAACCGCCTGCATTGCGCGCCCCGTCACGGCTTCCGGCCGCCGTGATCCAGGTGCCGAAGCGCGATTCCGACGGCAACGCGCTCGGCGGCGTGCGGGTCCCCGACGTCGCGGTGCCGCTCGGCACCAACGGCGGACAAAACGCCCCGCAGACATTAACCTGCTCGCTGGTCGGCTCTTTCTCGCCGTTCGCAGCGACGAAAGCCGATCGCGATCGCACCGGCGACGCGCGCCTGTCGATCGAGGAGCGCTATCACGGCCGCGACGATTACGTGAACCGCGTCCGGATTGCCGCGCAAGACAACGTTGCGCGCGGCTTCCTGCTGCCGGAAGATGCGTCCGTGATTATTCAGCAGGCCGCATCCAGCACCTTGTTCGCGCCCGTACCCACCGACGACGCGCCGCGCTGAAGACAAGGGCGTCCCTGCCATGGATCGCTCCGGCACAGAAGGTGGACATTCGGCATCGCTATTCGATCACTTCGTCGGCGAGCGCAAGCAGCGTCGGCGGAGCGGCAAGGCCGAGCGCCTTGGCGGTGGCAAGGTTGAGAACGAAGGTGTACTTCGTCGGCTGCTCGACCGGAATATCGGCGGGCTTTGCGCCGCGGAGAATCTTGTCGACATACTCGGCCGAGCGGCGGAACAGGTCGGAAAGGTTCGGCCCATAGGCCATGAGGCCTCCCGAACGGCTGGAGTTGGTCGTGCCGAACATCGTCGCCATCCGGGCGCTCAACGCCAGCGACGCGATGCGGGCATAGTTGGTGTTGGTCAGCGCATCGCTGGCGACATAGAGCGCCTCGGCGCGACCGGCGAGCGATTCGAAGGTGGCCGCGATATCCTCCGGCCCTCGCAGCCCCATCAGGGTGACTTCAAGGCCGAGCACGCGGGCGGCGGCCTCACACTCCGCCAACTCTTTCCTGGCGGCGGGGTAGGCAACGTTGCCCATAATCGCCAACCGGTGCAATGCGGGGACGATCTCACGCAGCATCTGCAACCGCTTCCCGGCAACGTCGGTCCCCTGAATGGAAAGCCCGGTCACGTTGCCGCCCGGCCGTGACAGGCTGGCGACGAACCCGCTGCCGAGCGGATCGACCGCCACCGGGAAAACGATCGGAATCGACGACGTGGCCTGCTTCGCCGCCGCCACCGCGTTGCCGCCGGCGACGATGATATCGACCTTGCGCTCAACGAACGCTTGGGCGATCGCAAGCGCCTGGTCGTCGCGGCCCTCGGTCCAGCGATATTCGATGGTGACGGTGCGGCCGCTGGTCCAGCCGAGCTCACTCAGCCGCTGCTCGAACGCAGCGATCGGTTCACGCCATGCCGAGGCCGAGGTTGTCCCGAGGAAACCGATGAGCGGCACTTTCTGCTGCGCGCGCGCCGATAACGGCAAGGTAGCGACCGCGCCTGCCAGAAGCGTGATGAAGTCGCGTCGCCTCATGTGCGTCCTCTCAGCGGAGGATCACACCTTAACACATGGCGCGCGGGCGTGCTGCATTGGTGCGCCACGTCAAATTCGGTATCTGATAACGAGGCAGGGGCGCCGCCGGCCCTCACTCCGACTTGTCGATGTTCCAGAACACCGGCGTTGCCGGGCCGTCGAGCACGCCGGACAGCGATTTCCGCCAGGACGCCGCCACGCGATATTGCCCGACCGGAATGTAGATGACCTGATCGTAGGCCTCGGTCTGGATCTCGGTCGCGATCTTCTTCTGCTCATCCGGCGATGACGAGCGCGCAAAGGCGTCGCGCAGCGCCTCGATCTTTGCATCGTCGGGCCAGCCGAACCAGCCGCCTTTCCTGCCCTTGCCGTTGACCTGCAAGTTCGCGATCGGATTCATCAGGTCGGCTGCGATCACGTTGGTGAAGAACAAATTCCAGCCGCCCTCCTGCGGCGGCTTCTGGCTGCCGCGGCGGCTGACAACGCTCTGCCAGTCCATCGCCTGCACGTTCACGGTAAAACCGGCCTGGCGCAACAGCTGCGCGGCAACGATCGGCTGCGTCTTCAAGGTGACCACGTCGGTCGGCGCCATCAGCACCACGGGCGTGCCGTCATAGCCGGATTCCTTGAGCAGCTTCCTCGCCTCCGCCATGCCGCCGCTCTTCGCGAGCTCTCGCGAGCCGACGTCCGTTTCCAGCGGCGAGCCGCAAACGAACAGCGCGCCGCACAGCACGAAATATTTGTCGTTGCCGACCATCGCGTCCATGAAATCCTTCTGGTTGATGGCCATGAAGGCGGCGCGGCGCACTTTTGGATTATCGAACGGCGGGTGCAGGAAATTCATGCGGCCGATCGCGTGATAGCCGAGTTCGTTCAGCACCTCGACCTTGATCTCCTTGTTGGCCTCCAGCATCGGCAGCAGATCCCACGGCGTGATCTCCAGGAAATCGATGTCGCCCGACTGCAGCGCGTTCACCGCGGTCTGCGCGTCCGGCATAGTGATCCATTCGACGCGGTCGACTTTCGCGATCTTGCCGCCGGCGGTCCAGCTCGCAGGCTCCTTGCGCGGGACGTAATCCTTATTTCTCTCGTAGACCGCCTTCACGCCGGGCTGAAATTCGCCGGCCACGAACTTGAACGGACCGGAGCCGATCTGCTCTGATATCTGCTTGTCGGGCGGCGTCTCGGCGAGGCGCTTGGGCATCATGAACGGCACGTAGGACGACATTTTTGCGATCGATTCCAGCACCAGGCCGTAAGGCTCCTTCAGCGTCAGCGTGATCGTCTTGGCGTCTGATGCTTCCAGGCTCGCGGTGAAATCCATGAGCTTCTGGCCCATGCTGTCGACCTTGCCCCAGCGCTTCAGCGAGGCAACGCAGTCCTCCGCGGTGACCGGCGTGCCGTCATGCCACTTCAATCCGTCGCGCAGCGTGAAGGTGTAGATGAGCTTGTCGTCGGAGACCTTCCAGTCCGCCATCTGCGGCTGGACCTTGAAGTTGGCGTCGGTCGCAAGCAGCGTGTCATAGACCATGTAGCCGTGGTCGCGGGTGATGTAGGCGGTGGTGAAGCCGGGGTCGATCACCCGCAGATCGGAATGCATCACCGCGCGGATGGTGTTGGCGGCTTGCGCCGGCATCGCGAGCGCGAGGGCCGCGAGAATGACGGCGAGGTGTATCCTGCGCGCGAAGAGAGACATGCGATCGCTCCTGCCAATAAATTCAGCATCATCTCGGCAGGAGAGGCTATTGCAAATCCCGGACCACGGGAAAGGCAGCACAAGGTCGCATGCTTGGAGCTGCGCAGTTCTTCACCTCTCCCATGGGAGAGGTGATCTTCGAGGCTGCGCCGTCAGCCCCTCATGAACGCCAGCAGGTCGGCGTTGATGGTGGCCGCTTCGGTGGTCGGCATGCCGTGCGGGAAGCCCTTGTAGGTCTTCAAGGTGCCGTTCTTGAGCAGCTTTGCCGACAGCGGCGCGGAATCCGCGTAGGGCACGATCTGGTCGTCATCGCCATGCATGACGAGCACCGGCACGTTGATCTTCTTCAGGTCCTCGGTGAAGTCGGTCTGTGAGAAGGCGACGATGCCGTCATAATGTGCTTTCGCGCCGCCCATCATGCCCTGCCGCCACCAGTTCGCGATCACGGCTTCGGAGGGTTTCGCGCCCGGCCGGTTGTAGCCGTAGAACGGACCCGAGGGGACGTCGCGATAGAATTGCGAGCGGTTGGCGGCAAGCGCCGTCTGAAGATCGTCAAAGACCTTCTTGGGCAAGCCGCCGGGATTGGCCGGCGTCTGCACCATCAGCGGCGGCACCGCCGAAAGGATCGCGGCCTTCGCAACCCGGCTCTCGCCGTGGCGGGCGATGTAATGCACCACCTCGCCGCCGCCGGTGGAGTGGCCGACATGCACCGCGTCTCTGAGATCGAGATGCACAGTGACCGCCGCGAGATCGTCGGCGTAATGATCCATGTCGTGGCCGGCGCCGGGCTGGCTCGAGCGGCCATGACCGCGGCGGTCGTGGGCGATGACGCGATAGCCGTGGTCGAGGAAGAACAGCATCTGGGTGTCCCAGTCGTCCGCCGACAGCGGCCAGCCATGGCTGAACACGATCGGCTGTCCCGATCCCCAGTCCTTGTAGAAGATGTCGACGCCGTCCTTGGTCCTGATGATGGGCATTGGCGGTCTGGCTCGCGAATGTGAGGAAATCGGGTTTCGTCGGCGGGAATTTGACCCGGGCGCGGCGCTGCGTCTTGCGATTGCGTGGTCGCGCTGTCGGATTCGCACGGCATGCGCGAGAGGGAGTGCAATTCCTGAATTCCGGCGCGAATCCGAAAGATCGCCGTCTGATCGCGGGGCAGGATGCGCACTGCCGAGGATGGAGATCGCGCCATGCGCCGAGTGATCGAGGAATTGTATTGGCAAAACCTGCGCGCCAGCGCCAAGGGAATGGGTGCTTCGTCTTATGCTCTCTTGGCGGGCATGATCGTGCTCCTGATTGTCGTCGTCGTGATGGCAACGATGGGCTGGAATGCCGCGGCGGGGACCGACGTGCCGGCGGTCGGATATGCCGCGATGGCGGCCGGCGTCCTGTTCTCGCTCTTGGTCGGCGTCGGCCTGATGGCAGTGGTGTTCTACTCCAGCCGCGCCGGTTACGACGAGCCGGCGAAGCTGATCGTGCCGGATCGCGAAGCTACGTCCGAAACAGGGAAGAAAAGCACAATCCCGTGACGTCGCGTAACAACGAGCCTTCTCCTTCAGAATTAGATTTGAGGAAGGGGCTGGGGAGCGGGGCCCAACCGTCCCTCGCAATGTCAAAGGAACAGGCGCCACCATGATAGACAGACGCATTTTTTCGACTGCTCTGCTTGCCGGAGCAGCGGCTTCGCTGATTTCCGCGCACGGCACGGCTGCAACCCCAACTCCACCAAAAGCGCGCAACGTTGTGCTTGTCCACGGACTGTTCGCGGATGGCTCGTGCTGGCTGGAGGTCATTCCGCGGCTGCAGGCGGCCGGACTCAACGTCACCTCGGTGCAGAACCCGCTGACCACGCTGCCCGAGGCGGTTGCGGCGGCCGAGCGCGTGCTGGCGCGGCAGGACGGTCCGACGGTACTGGTCGGTCATTCCTTCTCCGGCATGATCGTGACGGAAACCGGCGTGCATCCGAACGTCTCCGCGCTGGTCTATGTGGCGGCGCGGGCGCCCGATGCGGGCGAGGATTACACCGCGCTCGCCAAGACCTTCCCGACGCCGCCGGCGAGTGCCGGCATCGTGTTCGACGGCGACGAGGGCCGGCTGTCGGAGGAAGCCTTCCTGCGCGATTTCGCCGGCGACCTTCCGCCGGCAAAAGCGAAAGCGCTGTATGCGGTGCAGGAGCCGTTCCACAAGGCGCTGCTCACGGGCAAGACCAGCAACGCGGCGTGGCGGTCGAAGCCGAGCTTCTATGCCGTGTCGACCGAGGACCGCACCATCAATCCAGACCTCGAACGCTTTATGGCCAAGCGCATGGGCGCGAAGACCATCGAGGTGAAGGCCAGTCATCTCGCGCTGATCTCGCACCCGGAGGAGATTACAAAGCTGATCCTGGAAGCGGCGCAGGTGGGGGTGTAGGGGCGCAGGTCGCGAAGCCCGCGGCGTTGGCTGACTATTGCCGTCGCGACCCGACAGCAATCTGGTAAAGCCGCCGCCTGTTTTGCCCGACGAGTCAAGCTCGCCTCGCAAAAATATTCTTCTTTCCGAAATATAGAAATTATGATTTAACGAAGACGTCCCGCGCTCGCTACAGAGGGCGTTTCGCGATCGTCACGACACGTGGCGCGGGATGCGATGGACGCGGTCGTGCCGCAAGACGTGCGGCAGGGTCGCGTACGGTCAAGCCGTGTGGTTCTGGCTCCCCGATGCTGGAGTCAAGTTTGCGGAATATTTCCGCATACGATGGTGGCTAAAAAGCCCGGCACACCAGGAAGAGCGCGGAGTAAGCCGTAAAGCCATTGCGCAGGGAGTGCCGGATGTTTCGGCCTACCTGTCTGACTTGTGGGCACCTTTCCTTTTCAGCCCACAGGCCCTGCGGGTGCGGCCAGCGCCCGGCATTCCCTGCGCCCTCATTCTTCAGGAGGGACAACGATGATGCAAAGCTCGGACGCAAATCGCGCCGCGGGAATGCGGCTTCACGTCTCACTCGATGTCGTCGCCGAGCAAGGATTGTCGCCTCATTGTCGCAACGCCCTGCTATCGCCGATTCAAAAGTTAACGGCGTGATTCGTGCCAAAAGCCGCACAAAGATGGCTATTCGGAAGGGTTTCTTTCGGGTCATCGCACTGTCATGGGAATCTGTTACGGGCGCCTGTCATGGGAAGTGACTCTGTAAGCGAAGACAGCCCGGACCGGCGCTTTCGCACCCTGTTTATCTCCGACGTGCATCTCGGAGCCCGCGGCTCGCAAGCCGACCGATTGCTCGATTTCCTGCGCATCCATGACGCCGACACCATCTATCTGGTCGGCGATATCGTCGACGGCTGGGCGCTGAGCGGCAACTGGTACTGGCCGCAATCGCATAACGACTTCGTGCAGAAGATGCTGCGGAAAGCGCGCAAGGGCGCCAAGGTCATCTACGTTCCCGGCAATCACGACGAGTTCCTGCGCAAATATTACGGCACGCATTTCGGCGGCATCGACGTCGTCGAGAACACCGTGCACACCGGTGCCGACGGCAAGCGCTATCTCGTCATCCACGGCGACATCTTCGATCTGGTGGTGCAGAACGCGCGCTGGCTCGCCCATCTCGGCGACAAGGCCTACGACTTCGCGATCCAGATGAACCGTTTCGTCAACTTCTTCCGCCGCCTGTTCGGCGTGCCCTATTGGTCGCTGTCGCAATGGGCCAAGCTGAAGGTGAAGAAGGCGGTCAACTATATCGGCGCGTTCGAGGCGACCTTGGCCGGAGAAGCCAAGCGCCACGGCTGCGACGGCGTGATCTGCGGCCACATCCACTACGCGACGATCCATGACGAGCACGGCATCACCTATATGAATTGCGGCGACTGGGTGGAAAGCTGCACGGCGCTCGCCGAGCACGAGGACGGCACGTTCGAGATCATCACCTGGACCGATCCGCAGCGGCGCATCGCGCCGGTGCCCGAGATCGCCGCCCGCGCCGCCTGAGTGCTTGCCGGGCCGTCATCAGGCGCGATAAAACCCTGACATGATGGACATGACAAAACTTCCGGTCAATGCGGCCGACATCGATCTGGCCGCGACCGTGATCGCCCCTTACGCCGTGCGCACGCCGCTCTTGTCGAATCCCGCGCTCGATGCGCGGATCGGCACGCGCGTGTTCCTCAAGCCGGAATTGCTGCAGCGGACCGGCTCGTTCAAGTTCCGCGGCGCCTTCAACAAACTGTCGTCGATCCCTTTGAGCCGGCGCGCCGGCGGCGTGGTGGCGTTCTCCTCCGGCAATCATGCGCAGGGCGTGGCGGCCGCGGCGCAGATCCTCAACATGCAGGCGACCATCGTGATGCCCTCGGACGCGCCGGCTTCCAAGCGCGAGCGCACCAAATCCTATGGCGCCGAGGTCGTGTTGTACGATCGCGACAAGGAAGACCGCGAGGCAATCGCGCAGGGGATCGCGGAGAAGCGCGGCGCGACGCTGGTGCGGCCCTATGACGATCTCTTCGTGATCGCGGGCCAGGGCACCGTCGGCCGCGAGATCGCCGAGGACATGGCCGCCCTCGGAGTGGCGCCGGATATCGTTGTCGCGCCGGCTTCCGGGGGCGGCCTGATCGCGGGCGTTGCGACCGCGGTGAAGACGCGTTTCCCGAAAACCGAGATGATCGTCGCCGAGCCCGAAGGCTTCGACGATCACACCCGCTCGCTGCGTGCGGGAAAGCGCGAGCCGCATGCCGCGGAGGGCCGCACCATTTGCGACGCGCTGATGGCCTCGATCCCAGGCGAGCTCACCTTCGCCATCAACAACAAGCTGCTGTCGCATGGCGTGACCGCCTCCGATGCGGAAGTCGGGCAGGCGATGGCATTCGCGTTCCGCGAATTGAAGCTGGTGGTCGAGCCGGGCGGGGCGGTGGGATTGGCCGCGCTGCTGTCGGGCAGGATCGAGGCGCGCAGCAAGACGGTGGTGATCGTGTTGTCCGGCGGCAATGTCGATGCGGATCTGTATGCGAAGCTGATTGGAAGTTGAAAGGGCGGAGCAGTGCCGCTCCGCCTGTGATTGATGATTGACGTGTCGAAGTCGATAGTGGCCGTGGCCGCGGGGCCGTCCTTACGAAAAGAATGCGATCTTCTCGGCCTGGGTCATCCGCCGGATCGGCGCCAAGGGATCGTTGGCTGGAATCTTCGGCCGCGTCACAAGACCGTTGGCGAGAATGGTTGCTCCGAGCGACGGCTCGGGCGCAACGGGCGGCGCGGTGAGTGCGGGCTCCTGAGCGACGACAGGGGCAGTCGCGCTCGCGACCGGCAGAGGTTCTACGTGCGGCGGCTCGGCCGCTTCGGCGTGGGGAGGTTCGACGACCTCTGTCGGCACGGCGTGGGCCTGCGGCGGTTCGACGATATTGGCCTCGGGTGCAGCGACGACGAATTCCTTGTCATCGTCGCCAAAATCGGGCGCGGCCATTTCGAGCGCGACCCGTTCGAGCATGGCGTCGTCATAGGCCTCGGCTTCGGGCGCCACCTCGAATTCCTCCGCTGTTGGCGCGACGCTGTCAGCTACAGGAGGAGGAACCTCGACAACGGCTTCCTCGGCGGCAGGCGCCGCTCCGGCGAGATCGGAGAAGGCCGAGACGCTCGCCTTGATGGTGTCGAAGGCCTCGCGTAGCGCGACGCGCGGATCGGCCGCGGCGATTGTCTCGCAGCCGGTTTCGATGGCGCTGACTTGCGAATCCAGGAGGTCGCAGATGCGGCCGTCGGCGCCGATCTCGCGCCAGCGCCAGGAGATCTCCTTGATGATGCGCGCGCCCTTGCGGATCGGGGCAAGGCCTTCCGCGAGCCCAAGTCCGTCGAGTGCGGTCGATGCTGTCCGCTCGGCTTCATCAACCGCACTCCGGAATATGGCCAGCAGTTCGGGCCGTTTGTCCTCGGGCGGCGGCGCCTGTCGCTGCGCCGCCAAGGTCTCCTCGATCCGCGACACCGCGTCGAGCACCATGCTCGTATCGGCATTGCGGTTTCGCCGCGCATATTCGTCGAGGAACCAGCGGCCGCGCGCGGTCTCCATGAACGCCTCGCGGATCGCATCATAGTCCTCCTCGCTCGGCAGGCTTGCGCGAGCCGAGATCGGCGACAGGGCGAAGGCTTGGTTGGCCATGGCAGACTCAATTGCCGCGCAAATCACCGCGCGTTGCCTGTACGATCACCAGAAAGTAGACCGAATCGCAATTGAATTGATGCCGGGCGAATCACAAATCCCCACCGCTTCCGCCGCCAAGCGATTCGCGAGCCGGCTCGCGCTGGTCTACAGCACCGGCTTCGGACTGGTCGGCACGCATTTGCCGTACTTCCCGATGTGGCTGAAGGCGGTCGGTGTCGACGCCGGCTGGATCGGTATCATCACCGCCGTTCCCGCGGTGACGCGCTTCACCGTGCTGCCGCTGGTCACGGGCTTTGCCGAGCGGCGTCACGCGCTGCGCGGCGCCATCATGGTGACGGCGTTTGCGACCGTGATCGGCCTCGCTGTCGTCGGCACGCAGCACCTGCCGCTATTGATCCTGCTGGCTTACGCGGCGACCTGCTGCCTGTGGACGCCGATGGTGCCGCTGATCGACGCCTATGCGCTGCACGGCGTCGCGCAATACGGCCTCAACTATGGACCGTTGCGGCTGTGGGGCTCGGCGGCCTTTGTCGTGGCCGCGCTGGCCTGCGGGCAACTGCTCGATGTCATTTCGGCCAGATATCTGATCTGGCCGATCGTCGGGATGGCCGGACTTGGCGCGCTGGTGAGCCTTGGATTGCAGCCGCTCGGCGTCATCAAGACCGCGCCCACGGCACATCACGGCGCTGGCCGGTTGCTGCGCGATGGCGGTTTCCTCGCCATCATCCTCACCTCGGCGCTGATCCAGAGCAGCCATCAGGCCTATTACATCTTCGCCTCCATCGGCTGGCAGCAGGAGGGATTTGGCGGGCTCACCATCGCAAGCCTGTGGGTGCTCGGCGTGCTCGCCGAGATCGTGGTGTTCGCGCTGTCGCCGCGCTTCACGCTAAAGCCGTCGACGCTGGTCTTCATCGCCGCGCTCACTGCGGTCGCGCGCTGGGTCATCACCGCGCAAGCGCCGCCGATCGCTATTCTCGCGGCGGTGCAGCTTATGCACGGCGTGACTTTCGGGCTCACGCAGGTCGGCACCATGGGGTTGATGGTGCATCACGTGCCGCCGCACATCATGGCGCGCGGGCAGGGCTTTCTCGCGGCCTGTTCCGGCTTCGTTGCCGCCAGTGTCTCGATCCTGACCGGCGCGGTCTATGCCCGCTACGGGCAGGGCGTCTACTACGTGATGGCGGCGCTCGCGGGCACAGGCGCGCTCGTGATGTGGTCGGCGCGGAAGCGGCTTTCGGCGCATCAGCCCCAGAGCGAGGGTTTTGGCGGATGAACCAGGCTGCCCTCGTAGCGCAGGCCGTTATCGCGATCGCGCGCCAAGAGCAGCGGCCCGTCGAGATCGACGAATCGTGCCATCGGCGCGAGCAGCATCGCCGGCGCCATCGCCAGAGAACTCGCGACCATGCAGCCAACCATGATGTCGAAGCCGAGCGCTTTCGCGGCATCCGCCATCGCGAGCGCTTCGGTCAGGCCGCCGGTCTTGTCGAGCTTGATGTTGACGGCGTCGTAACGGCCGCGCAGCACCTCGAACGATTTGCGGTCATGCACGCTCTCATCCGCGCACACTTTGACCGGCCGCCGGATGCGCCCGAGCATGTCGTCCCAGCCGGCGGGCAGCGGCTGCTCCACCAAGGTGACGCCGGCTTCCGCACAGGCCGCGAGATTGCGTTCGAGTCCGGACGGCGTCCACGCCTCATTGGCGTCGACGATCAATTCGGAATTGGGTGCGGCCTTGCGCACCGCGGCGATGCGCTCGCCATCGCCGTCGCCGCCAAGCTTGATCTTGAGCAGCGGCCGGGAGGCGGCCTTCGCACTCGCCTCCGCCATCGCAGCAGGCGAGCCCAGCGAGATCGTATAGGCCGTGATGCAGGGCGTCGGCCCGGGTCGGCCGAGCAGATCCCAGGCGCGGACGCCGGCGCGCTTGGCCTCGAGATCGATCAGAGCACAATCCAGTGCATTGCGGGCGGCGCCTGCGGGAAGCGCGGCCTGCAACGCCTGGCGGTCGAGTCCACTGGCCAGCGCGCCGCTCAGTTCCTGCAACGCCTTCAGCGTAGCCTCGGGCGTTTCGTTGTAGCGGGGATAGGGCACGCATTCACCGCGTCCGCGGTTGCTGCCGTCGCTGACCTCGGCCACCACGACCACAGCCTCGGTCTTGGCCCCCCGACTAATGGTGAAGGAACCGGCGATGGGGAAACGCTCGATTCTTGCCGCAAGCGTTGGAGATTTGGCGGAAGTCATTTTAAAATCAGGCGATTTTTGAACCGAGCGCTTGCCCGGTGCAACCAACTATGGCTGGTTAGGAGCATGGACTCTAGCGTGGCACCTTCCTTATCCGCAAACGCGGGGCTGCGGACGTGAACGGCGACCCGACTTTGGAACGGATTGCGCACGGCAACGGGCTAGCGCTCTGCGCCGGCGGACCGTGGATTGCGCGCTTCGCCACCTCGCTGGAGGTGATGGTCGCCGAGGCGGAGAAGCTTGCGGGCAGCCGGCCCAATATCTTCATCGACGTTTCGCAGATCTCGCGCCTCGACACTTTCGGAGCATGGCTGATCGAGCGGTTGCGCCGCAGCCTGACCCAGGGTGGTATCGAGGCCAAGATCGCGGGCCTGTCGGCAAACTACGCGACCCTGGTCGATGAGGTCCGCCGCGTGAAAGGCGCGCCGGCTGTCGAAAGCTCGGCGGTGACCATTACCGGCATGCTCGACCAGGTCGGCCGCACCGTCACCGGCATCGGCGGCACTTTCGTCGAACTGATCGACATGCTCGGCGCGGTGCTGGCAGCAAGCGGGCGCGTGCTGATCCACCCGCGCAGCTTCCGCCTGACCTCGACGGTGCATCATCTGGAGCAGGTGTGCTGGCGCGCGGTGCCGATCATCGTGCTGATCACCTTCCTGATCGGCTGCATCATCTCGCAACAGGGCATCTTCCACTTCCGCAGGTTCGGCGCCGACATCTTCGTGGTCGACATGCTGGGCGTGCTGGTGTTGCGCGAGATCGGCGTGCTGCTGGTCGCGATCATGGTCGCGGGTCGCTCGGGCAGCGCCTACACCGCCGAACTCGGATCGATGAAGATGCGCGAGGAGATCGATGCGCTGCGCACCATGGGCTTCGATCCGATCGAGGTGCTGATTCTGCCGCGCATGCTGGCGCTCGTCATCGCGCTGCCGATCCTCGCCTTCCTCGGCGCGATGGCCGCACTCTACGGCGGCGGCCTCGTCGCCTGGCTCTATGGCGGCGTCGATCCCGAGGCGTTCCTGCTGCGCCTGCGCGATGCGATCTCGATCGATCACTTCACGGTCGGCATCATCAAGGCGCCGGTGATGGCGGCCGTGATCGGCATTGTCGCCTGCGTCGAGGGCTTGGCCGTGCAGGGCTCGGCCGAGTCGCTCGGCCAGCATACGACCGCCTCGGTCGTGAAAGGGATTTTCTTCGTCATCGTGATGGATGGCGTGTTCGCCATCTTCTTTGCCGCGATCGGGATGTGACCATGGCGTTGCAGCCGCAAGCCGCCTCCGACGCCATCATCCGGGTGCGCGACATCACCGTGCAGTTCGGCAACACGCGTGTGCTCGACGGGCTCAACCTCGACGTCCGGCGCGGCGAGATCCTCGGCTTCGTCGGTCCCTCCGGCGCCGGCAAGTCGGTGCTGACCCGCACCATCATCGGGCTGGTGCCGAAAGTCGCCGGCCGTATCGAGGTGTTCGGTGTCGATCTCGATGCTGCCGACACCGCGGCGCGGCGCGCGGTCGAGCGGCGCTGGGGCATCCTGTTCCAGCAGGGCGCGCTGTTCTCCTCGCTGACCGTGCGTCAGAACATCCAGTTTCCGGTACGCGAATATCTCAAGGTCTCGCAGCGCCTGCTCGACGAGATCACGGTGGCGAAGCTCGTGATGGTGGGCCTGCAGCCCGAGGTCGCCGACCGCTTTCCGTCGGAACTGTCAGGCGGCATGATCAAGCGCGTGGCGCTGGCGCGCGCGCTCGCGCTCGACCCGGAACTGGTGTTTCTGGACGAGCCGACCTCGGGGCTCGATCCGATCGGCGCCGGCGACTTCGACGAACTGGTCAGGACGCTTCAGCGCACTTTGGGCCTGACCGTTTTCATGGTAACCCACGACCTCGACAGTCTTTATACCGCTTGCGACCGCATCGCCGTTTTAGGCAACGGTAAGATCATTGCCGCAGGATCGATCGCCGACATGAAGGCATCGCAGCATCCCTGGCTCAAGCAGTATTTCAACGGCAAGCGCGCCCGCGCTGTCGTGAGCGCGTAACCGGAGTAGTTGATGGAGACCCGCGCGAACTATGTGCTGATCGGCGCCTTCACCCTGGCGGTGATCGCGGCTGCATTCGGCTTCGTGCTGTGGTTCCAGAGCCTGCACACCACCAAGGCGCGCGGGCCCTTGCGCGTGATCTTCGAAGGACCGGCGTCGGGCCTGCGCAACGGCGGCAGTGTCAATTTCAACGGTATCAGGATAGGGGAAGTCATCTCGGTCAAACTCGACAACCCGCGTCGCGTTGTCGCGCTCGCGATGGTCGAGAACACCGCGCCGCTCCGCAAGGACACCCTCGTCGGCCTGGAATTCCAGGGGCTCACCGGCGTTGCCGCGATCTCGCTGAAGGGCGGCGAGGAGGCCGCGCCGCCAGTGCCGCTGGACGAAGACGGCATCCCCGTGCTGACCGCCGATCCGAACAAGCTGCAGGATGTCACCGAGGCGATCCGCGCGACCTTGCAAAACGTCAACAAGGTCGTCGCCGACAATCAGGAGTCGGTGAAGAACTCGCTGCATAATCTCGAAACCTTCACCAATTCGCTGGCGCGCAATTCCGAGCGCATCGACGCCATCATGGGCCGCGTCGACGGCGTGATGGGCAAGGCCGACAATCTGATGCTTGGACTGAACTCGCTGGCCGGCGGCAAGGAAGGCGGCGAGCTATTCCTCACCGTGAAATCGATCCGCGAGCTCGCCGAAGATTTCGACAAGCGCTCGGGCGCGCTGATGTCGGACGGCCGCAAGACACTCGGCGACATCAGCCGCGCCGTGAACAATTTCGACCGCAACCCGACCCGGGTGATCTTCGGCGCCAGTAACGGCGCGCAACAGCCGACGGCCGAGCAGCCCAAGCCTCCAGCTGCCGCACCGCCAAGCGGCCAGAAGCGGCAGTGAGCTAAAGCGATCAAAATAAAACGGAGGCCGCGAGGCCTCCGTTTTCTATTCGTCGTTCGCTATTGGCGCCTCAGCCCAGCCGGCCCGCCGCGTGCGCGAGCAGGGTGTAGACCAGACCGGTTTCCGAGGTCAGGTGGTTGCGCAGCGCCTGCGGCCCGCGATCCTCGCGCGCCACCTCGTCGAGCAGCCGCTCGAACTCGGTGATGTAGCGGTCGACCGTTTGCTTGAAGCCGCGGTCAGCGCGGTACTTGCGGGCGACCTCATCGAACGCCTTCTGGCCGGCCGGCGTGTACAGGCGCTTGGAAAACGCCTTGCTCTCGCCGCGCTGGTAGCGGTCCCACATCTCGGCGGCGAGGTTGCGGTCCATCAGCCGGCCGATGTCGAGCGACAGTGACTCCAGCGGATTGCCGCCACCTTGCTGCGCCGGGCGACCGCCGCGCTGGGGCGGGGGAGGCGGATTGCCGCCGGCGTCGGTTCGGCTCAACAGGTCGGAGAGCCAGCCGTCGGAGTTGGCGGGGCTGACCGGCGGCGCCTCGGTGCGGCGCGAGGTCGGCATGCCCAGATCCGGGGGCGGCAGGTTGGATGCGCTGCCGCTGCCGCTGTCGCGCATGCGCACGTCGCCGCGGCCGCCGGCGGTGGCCATCACAGGCTCCTCCTGGCGCTGCACGCTCGCGCGTCCGGTCGAGACAACGTCCAGCCCGCGGCCATGATGGGCCACGATCCGGTTGAGCTCGGCCAGCGCCTCGATCTGGTCGACGATCACCTTGCGCATCTGCGCGGTGCTCTCGGCGGCCTCCTGCGGCATTTCGAGAACGCCGCGGCGCAGCTCGTTGCGGGTGGCCTCGAGCTCCTGATGCATCTCGCCCGCCATCTGCTTCATGCTCGCCACCAGATTGGCGAACTTCTCGGCGGACTGCTTGAACATCGCATCCGCCTCGTCGGTGGTCTGGCGGTAGATGTCGTGCATGGCATCGACGGTGTGCCGATGCTCTTCCTCGGACGCCACACGGACAGCTTCGAACTGCCGGCTGATGGCGGCAGAGCCCGCGCCTGCGGTCTCCGCCACGACACGCGCGATGTCACGCGCGCGCTCCTCGGCGGCGGCGAGCGATTCATCCAGGAGGCTGGTGAAGCGCGACAGCCGCTGATCGAGATCGGCGGTGCGCAGGTCGATGGTGGTGACCAGCGATTCCAGCGTCGCCTTGCGCTCGTTGACGGAGGTCGTAGTCGAGCGGTTGGCCTGCTCGACCATGCCGGCAGCTTCCACCAGCGTCTTGCCGTGAGCCTCGAAATGCGTGGAGAGCGCGTTGAGATCCTCCAGCGCCTTCGACGTCTTGTCGTTGAAGATGCCGAGCTGGTCCTCCAGCGTCTGGGTCGCGGTGCCGTTGCGGGTAGTGACGTCGTTCATCGCCGAGACGAAGTCGGCGACACGCGTCACCAGCGCGCGCTCCAGCGAATTGAGGTTGTCGTGGGCGCCGGTCAGCACTTCCTGCAACAGGATGTTGCCCTCGCGCAGCCGCTCGAACAGCGCAACCGTGTCGGTCCGCAGGATCTTGCTGGTCTCCTGCATCTCGGTCACGGCCTGGATCGAGACCTGACGCGACTGCTCGATCGCGGTCTTGGAGGCCTGCTCGAGGTCCTTCAGCGACTTGTTGATGGCGCCGGTCGCAAGCTCTCCCGCCGAGGTGATGGTGCGGGCCACGTCGGACCCGTTGCCCATCAGGGAGTGAGAGAACGCCTGGCCGCGGGTCTCGATCGCCTTCAATGCGTCCGTGGTGACGCGGTCGACTTCGATCGTCAACTGGCTGGTCTTGGCGCCGATCGCCTCCACCAGGGAGCCGCGCTTGCCGTCGATCATCTGCGACAGGCGGTCGGTCTGCTGCTGCACGAAGCTGACCATCTCGTTGGTCTTGCCGCTCATCGCCGAATTGAAGCTCTGGCCGGCGGCGAGCACCGAGCGCTCGATATCGGTCGAGGTCGACTTCACCTTGGCGGTGACTTCGTTGGAGGCGCTGATCAGCGCGTTCTGCGCGTTGGTCGCGCTGACCTGGATGTTGTCGGTGGTGTTGCCGGTGACCGAGGCGAGCGAGCGCTCGATGTCGGTCGAGATCGCCTTGATCTTGCTCGCGGCATCGCCCGCGGTCGACGCGAACGAACTTTGCGCCTCGCGCGCGCTGTTGAGGATCGTGGCGGCAGTGTCCGCGCCAGCAGCCGACAGCGTACGTTCGACGTCGGAGGCCAGGTTCTTGACGTGGCCGGCGGCATCGGACGACGCCGTCACCAGCGTGCTCTGGGTTTCGCGCGCGCTGTTGAGGATCGACGCGGCGGCGTCGGCGCCCGCGGCCGACAACGTGCGTTCGACGTCCGCGGCGAGCGCCTTGACGTGGCTGGCGGCATCGGAGGACGCCGTGACCAGCGTGTTCTGGGTCTCCCGAGCGCTGTTGAGGATCGCAGAAGCGGTGTCCGCACCAACGGCCGTCAGCGTGCGTTCAACCTCGGCGGCGAGCGATTTGACGTGGCCGGCGGCATCGGAGGATGCCGTCACCAGCGTGTTCTGGGCCTCGCGGGCACCGGTCACGATTGACTCGGCGGTGGCAGTGCCGGCGATGGAGAGCGAGCGCTCGATGTCGGTCGCCAGCGTCTTGACCTGGTTTGCGACCTCCGTCGACGCGTTGATCAACGTGCTCTGCGCATCGCGAGCGCCGGCCGTGATGGCTTCGGCCGTCGCGGTGCCCGCGATCGACAGCGAACGCTGTACGTCGGCAGTGAGCGTCTTGACGTGGGCAGCGGCCTCCGACGAGGTGTTCACCAGCGTGTTCTGGGCATCGCGTGCTCCGGCGGTGACCGCTTCGGCCGTGGCGGTGCCCGCCAACGTCAGCGAGCGCTGCACGTCGGCGGTGAGCGTCTTGACGTGAGTGGCGGCTTCCGAAGAGGTGTTGACCAGGATGGCCTGCACCTCGCGGGCGCCGGCCAGCACGTTGGCCGACGTCGACGAACCGGCAGCGGTGAGCGTCCGCTCGATTTCTCCCGACAGCGTCTTGATCTGGTCGGCGGCATCGGTCGATGCCGTCACCAGCGTCGCTTGCGCGTCGCGCGCGCTGGTCAGGATGGTGTTGGCGGCGCCGGTTCCGACCGCGGTGAGAGCGCGCTCGACCTCCGAGGAGGTCAGCTTCAGTTGCGCGCCGACATCCGACGAGACGCCGAGCAGGGCCTGCTGGGCGGCGCGGGCGCCGGTCTGAATGGTCTCGCTGGTGTTGACCACGAGATTGGTGAGCGAGCGCTCGGCGTCCTCGACATGCGACTTGATGCCGGCGGACAGCAGCTCCGCGCGCGCCATCAGGTCTTCGCTGGCCTGACGGCCGCTGCTCTCGATGCGGCCGGCCACGGCTTCGACGCGCGAGCCGAGCAGGTCCTCGAACTGGGTGACACGGGTGTCGATGTCGTTTCCGATGGCGCCGACCTTGGTCTCGATGCCCTGATGCATTTCCTGGAAGCGCGCAGTGATGGTGTCGCTCAGGTGTTCGCTGCGGCCGTTGATGGTCTCGGTGACGGCGGTGATGCGGCGGTCGACCGACTCGATCGCCTGCGCGGTGCCTTCGGTCAGCGAGGTGGTGAGGCGGGTGAGCCGCTGGTCGAGTGACTGGATCACCTGCGCCGCATGGTCGGTCATCGTCGAGGACAACGCGCCGATCCGCGTGTCGATGGTTTCCGTGACCGCCTTCGAACGCGTATCGAAGGTCTGCTCGATCGCCTTGGACCGGGTGTCGAGCGTCTGCTCGATCGCCTTGGTGCGCGTGTCGAGCGTTTCGTCGATCGACTTCACTCGGATGAGCAACGTCTCATCGATCGATTTCAGCTTGCCGTCGAGCGAGGTGTCGAGATGCTCGACCCGGCCGCGGAGCGTGGTCTCGAACTGCGCCAGCCGCTGGTCGAGCGCGCCGGTAAGCTCGCCGCCGTTGGAGGTGAGGCGGGTGTCGAAATTGTCGACATAGGTCTTCAGCGACTCGGAAATGTCCTGGGTGCGCTGGCCGAGGCGATCGACGATTTCGCCGCCAAAGGTCTTCACGGTGCGATCGAATTCGGAAATGTGGCGGGTGATCAGCGCGCCCAGTGTGCCGGAGTCCCGGGAGAATTTCTCCGCAAGCTCGGAACCCTGGTTCTTCACCAGCTCGTCGAAGGCGCTCATCTGCAGCGACAGCGTGTCGTGCGCGGTCTCGGTCTGGCTGACCACCTTGGCCACCAGCGAGTTGACGGTGACGTCGAGCGCGTCGCTCGCCTTGTCGCCGGAGGTGAGGATGCGGGTCGCAAGCCGGTTGCCTGCCTCGTCGATCTTGTTGACGAGATCGCCGCTGCGCAGCTCGAGCTCGAGCAGCAGCGAGTCCGAGGAGTTCTTCAGGGAGTCGTGGACCTGCTCGGTGCGGTCGGAGATGCCGTCCACGATGGTGGAGGAGCGCGTCTCGAATTCGCCGGTGATGCGGTCGATGCGGTCATTCAGCATCTCGTGGACGCGGTCGGCGAGGTCGACGAATTCGTCGTGCACGTGGCCGGTCTTGAAGTTGAGGCTGGTGGTGAGCCGCTCGGAGGCGTCGAGCACGGCGCGGGTGGTTTCGGCGCTCGCTTCCTCGAGGCGGTCGAGCAGGTCACCGCCGCGCTCGCCGAGCGCGAGGATCATGTTGTCGCCGGCATTGGACAGCGCCGAGGTGATGTGGGCGCCGCGCTCTTCCAGCGCGCTGGTGATGCTCTTTGCGACCTCGTCGACGCGCGAAGCGATCGCGTCAGAAATCAACGCGATATCGTGGCGCAGGTCGATCTGCACGCCGGAGATGGCGCTGCGCACCTGTTCGGCCTGGCCGACCAGGTTGTCGCGCTGGTGCGCGATATCCTGCAGCAGCGCGCGGATGCGCACTTCGTTGTCGGTATAGGCGCGTTCCAGCGCCGAGACTTCGTTGGCGACCAGCGTTTCCAGTTCGCCCGCGCGCGCAATCGCACGCTCGATGCCGTCGCCCATCGCCGCGACCTCGCGGCGGATGGCCTGGCCGACCGTCACCATGGAGTCGCTTGCGGAGGTTTCCGGGTCGGAGAAGCGCATCGCGACCTGCGCCATCGACTGCGCGATCATGCGCAATTCCTGGCCGCGCCAGGCGAGATGGGCGAGGTAATAGAACAGGAAGACAGGCGCGAAAAACAGCGCGGCGAGGCCGGCGAGCACCAGCACGCCGCCTGGGCCTTGGCCGATCGCGGCCTGAATTGAGGGCAGGAAGCTGACAGTCAGCAGCGCGCAGCCGGCCAGCCAGACGCCCCCGAACAGCGTCGCCAGTGTATAGCTGCTGCGCGCGGGCCGGCCCTTCTGGATGGCCTGCAGCATCTGGCCGATCGTTTCGCGGTCGTCGTTGGCGGGGCGGCGCGATGACACGCGCGGCTCTTCCATCGGCTCGAACATCGGCCGCTCGGGCGCGCTCTGGCGCATGTCGAAAGTTGGTTCGTCGAATGTGGGCGTCGCAGGCGGCGGAGGCGGCGCGACCTCGCCGCGGGCGGATGCGCGTGGGCTCTCCGCATTGTTTTCGCCGCTGATATTCAGGGCTTCCTGAATGGCAGAAAGCGCTACCTCGGTCGGGTCTTTGACCTTTTTGGGATTGTTCGCCATGTCAGCCTGAGCCCTCTTACTTTTACGCATCCCCGTCGGGCTTTGTGCGGGCGCCACCCGCGCAAAACTCCGGCCGGCATCACGCAATGCAGCCCAAGCGCGATTTCGCCCTGTCTGCGATGCCGGAAAACATCCTATTGGTTGAGCGATGCGAAAGAAATGGCCGCGATTAAGACAATCTTAATCATCGTTAATAGGAGACCGTCTTAAGGTATTAATGGTGCACAGTTTTCTCGCGGGAACCGGCAAATTGCGGCGACTCTTGGCCGAAAACAAGGCGAAGAGTGGGCGGGTACGTCAAACGTTCCCTTAACCATCTTTGTGCTTGGCTGGTCGGGCCCGCGTACCGATGACGGGAAAACCGGACACCAGCCACACCAGCATGCCGCTTCACGCACAACGGATCGAATGGATGCCATCTCCGCCGCTCGCTCCCGATGACGGTCCGATCGATCTCGCACATCTGGCGCGAATGACGCTCGGCGATGCCGCTCTCGAACGGCAAGTGCTCGGCATGTTCGCAAGCCAGTCCGCCAGCCTGATCGAAAAGCTCGCTGCGCTTCCCGCCGAGGCCGGTGCATTGGCGCATACGCTGAAGGGTTCGGCGCGCGCCATCGGCGCGTTTCGCGTCGCCGAATGTGCCGAGGCGCTGGAGGCAGCGATCAGGCAAGGCGAAAACCTCGCGAAATGCCAGATCGAGCTCAAGGCTGCGGTGGCTGACGCGCGCTCCGCGATCGACACGCTGCTGCAGCGCTCGTAAAGGCCTTTGGCCTCCTGAGAACGTTGCTGGAATCCGCATTTCGGGGTGTCGGCGTCCCTAGCGCTGGCCGGATCGACCCGTTATAGGACAGCCCGGACCTCACTCTATTTCTCCCCGCATTACGAGCGAACATGGCCAAGATTACCTTTGTCGACCACAACGGCGAATCCCGCACCATCGACGTCGAGAACGGCGCCACCGTCATGGAAGCGGCCATTCGCAACGCCATTCCCGGCATCGAGGCCGAATGCGGCGGCGCCTGCGCCTGCGCGACCTGCCATGTCTATGTCGACGAGGCCTGGCGCGAGAAGGTCGGCTCGCCCTCGCCGATGGAAGAGGACATGCTGGATTTCGGCTTCGACGTTCGGCCGAATTCGCGGCTGTCGTGCCAGATCAAGGTCAGCGACGAGCTCGACGGTCTGGTTGTCTCGACACCCGAGCGCCAAGCCTAAAATTTCGGCTGTGCGATCTCCATGCGGCGGCGTAGCCAGGGCTGAAAGGCCGCGACGATTCCGGGCGTGAGCGGCATCGGCTTGTGGCTCACCGCATCGATCAGGACGCTGACCGATTTCGCCGACGCCACGCATTTGCCTTCGGAGAAAACCACCTGGTCGAACGTCACCGACGTGCGTCCGAATTTGACCAGCCCCAGTCCCATCTCGATCTGGCTCGGCCAGCGCAGCTGGGCGCGGAAATGCATGTCGAGCCGCACCATCATCCAGGACAGGCCCGGCGGCATCAGGCCTCTGGAATTGTCCTTCATCAAGGTGACGCGGCCGGTCTCGAAATAGCTCGCATAGACGGCGTTGTTGACGTGCTGGTTCGGATCGAGATCGGCGTAGCGCACGTTGTCTGATATCCGATAGGGAAAATCTTCCAGGCGCGGCTCGGCATCCGAACGTAACGGTGCATTCACGAGGTGGTCTCCAAAAATTCCTTCCCGTTACAACCGGTTTGATGCCCGCTCGCAAGGGGTTCAGCAGGCTACCTGAAAGCCATTTATGGGCTTTCCTCCGGCATCCGCCTTGGCTAGACAGGCGGCGCCCGAATTGCTCCTCTTGCCGGGCGTCCAATTGAAAAGAAACGATATGAGCGACGTAACCAAAACCGATGTGCTGATTATTGGCGCGGGTCCCTGCGGACTGTTCGCCGTGTTCGAACTGGGCCTGCTCGACATGAAGGCGCATCTCGTCGACATCCTCGACAAGGTCGGCGGCCAGTGCGCCGAGCTCTATCCGGAGAAGCCGATCTACGACATTCCCGGCATTCCCTACGTCACCGGCGAGGGCCTCACCAAGGCGCTGATGGAGCAGATCAAGCCGTTCAACCCCAACTTCCATCTCAACGAGATGGTGGAGAAAATCGAGAAGATCGGCGACCCCGGTTTCCGCGTGACGACCGACGGCGGCAAGGTGTTCGAGTGCAAGGTGGTGGTGATTTCCGCGGGCGGCGGCTCGTTCCAGCCGAAGCGTCCGCCGGTGCCGGGCATCGAAGCCTACGAAGGCACCTCGGTGTTCTACTCCGTGCGCAAGATGGAGCAATTCCGCGACAAGGATCTGCTGATCGTCGGCGGCGGCGACTCCGCGCTCGACTGGACGCTCAATCTGCATCCGATCGCAAAGCGCGTGACGCTCCTGCATCGGCGCGATGATTTCCGTGCAGCGCCGCACAGCGTCGAGCAGATGCGCGCGCTGGTCTCTTCCGGAAAGATGGAATTGAAGATCGGCCAGGTCACCGCGCTCGAGGGCGACGGCGGCAAGCTGTCGGGGGCCACCATCAAGGCGAACGACAATTCGGTCTCGAAGATGTCGTGCGACACCCTGCTGCCGTTCTTCGGACTGACCATGAAGCTCGGCCCGGTCGCGAACTGGGGCATCGAGCTGGAGAACAATCTGGTGCCGGTCGAGACCTCGGCCTTCGAGACCAGCGTGCCCGGCATCTTCGCCATCGGCGACATCAACACCTATCCCGGCAAGCTCAAGCTGATCCTGTGCGGCTTCCACGAGGGAGCGCTGATGGCGCAAAAGGCGCACCGCTACGTCTATCCGGACAAGCGGCTGGTGTTCCAGTACACGACGTCTTCGACGAGCCTGCAGAAGAAGCTCGGCGTCAACTGAATTCCTGCGAAATTATGGCCCGATCGTAATGTTCGGGCTCGCTTGCGCACTGGAACCGTCCGTCAAATGGCCGTAGTCTGCGGTCATTCAATTTGTCGATTGGCCAGGTGATGACGATGCGGAAGACGCTCTCCAAATTTCGATGGCTGCTGCCTGTTGCGACAGTTGTTGCGATTGCCTTAGTCGGCATGCCGAATGTGCGGGCTTTCGATCCTACGTCGGCTGCGGGGCTCTGGCAGAAAATCGAGGACGGCAAGCCGACCGGATGGTTCCTGGTGATCGATCATAACGGTACCTTCGAGGGCATCATCGCCAAGATGTTTCCCGATCCGGGCGATCCACCCAATCCGACCTGCTCGAAATGCACCGACGATCGCAAGGACATGCCGTGGCTCGGCATCCCCTTCATTCGCGACATGAAGCGCAACGGCTTCAGTTATGAGAACGGCAACGTGCTCGATCCGCGCGACGGCAGTATCTACCACGCCAAGATGACGCTGAGCCCCGACGGGCAGAAGCTGACGATGCGCGGCTATCTCGGCATCTCGCTGTTCGGCAAGGATGAGGTCTGGGACCGTCTGCCGGACAGCGCGACAGCGCAGCTCGATCCCGCGATCGTCTCGAAATATCTGCCCAAGCAGGCGACAACCGCGAAGTCGGGCAAGAAGGCAGTGCCCGCAGCGGCCGGCGCGACGGCGCCGGCGCACTGACGCGGGCGGCGCTACCGCTGCTGCGCCGGTATGACCGGCGCAGCCGGCTCTGCAACGACATCCGGCACATTGGTGAGCTGCAGCACCCCGGCTGCGGCCGGCACGGCTGAGTCAGCCATCGCGGCATGGCCTTCGGCGGATGGATGCAACGCGCCGCCATAAACGGCGGACAATACGCCCCAGGTCGCATCGTGGATGTCGGAGGGTTGCATCGACGACGGCAGCCCCTGCGGATAGGTCATCGCCGCGAAGTAGCTGTCATTGGCATCGCGGATCCAGCGCGCGCGGGGCAGATAGGCGCGGTAATCGCCGGCGCTGCGGCCGCACAACAGCGGCTGGTTGGCGGAGTTGACGATATCAGGATCGAAGCTCTGGCCCTTCGGCGAGAAGCATTGCCGGTCGAACTCCGGATCGGTTTCCGCGCGGGCGCAGAATCCATGATCGGCGAATGCGGCCTGATGCGCTTCGACGAAGGTCATGCGGTCGGCCGCGGGATCGCGGCACAGTACGCCGGACTGACAGGTCGCGAGCGCCTTCAGCGCAGGCAGAAATTCGTTCTGCACAAAGCTTGCGGCGTCAGCGAGCCGCTGCGGATTGGCGTTGAAAGACGGATGGATGTCGAAGCCGGCGCGGCCGCCCGGACATGGCGTGCCGCCACTGGCGAGCGCCGGGTTGGCATAGGACGTATAGACCACGTGCGAGAGATCGCCGCCGAGCATCGGCTTTAGCGCGGCGCGCAGCTTGCCGAAACCCTGCGGCAGATCACGCGCCAGTGCGCCACGTGAATCGTCCACCGAGGCCATCACGCCGGTGCGGCGGAACAGCGCCCGCTCGGTTGCGGTGTCGACGATGACATCGGCCACCAGGCCGGAGAAATAGATGTCGTTGGCGCCGACCGACAGCAGCACGAGATCGAGCTGGCGATCCGGCTGGCGCTTCTTCGCGGCTGCCATGGCATCGCGCAATTCGGCAAGCTGGCCGTTGACGCCGGCCTGGCAACTGGCGTTCGACGTGCTCGGGGGACATTCGCGGGCGCGCTGGCTGCCGAACAGGCCGTCGGCGATGGTGGCGCCGGTGCAGGCCAGCGGCAGATAGGTCACCGCGATGTGCGGATACTCTACGGCGAGCGCCAGCGCCGTGCGGGTCTGATAGCTGTAGAGCGAACGATGGCAGGCGGCGTTGAGCCAGACCGCGCCGTGACGCTGCCAGTTCTGCAGGGTATCCGGCGCCTCGCAGGCGCGCCCGCCCTTGTAGCCGGCGCGGCTCGGCCGGTAATATTGCGCGGCCGCCGATCCCAGATAGTAGCGGAAGCAGAAGCCTTCATCGGCAAGCGCGACCGGCCGGTCCGGATTGCCCTCGCCGGAGGCGACGCTGTCGCCGATGCCGGCGATCAGCACGTCGCGCACCTTGATCTCGGTCGATATCTTTCGCGAAGCGTCTGGCCCGCTCGATACCTCAACGGTCGCGACGGTCGTCTTGCCGTAGCGGACGCGCAGGTTGACCGGCTCGGCACAGTCGAAGGTGGATTGCTGCACTCCGTCGCCGTCGTCGAACGACCAGGCGCAGGTCGCGCCGACCGGCACCGCGCCGGTCAGCCGCACCACGATCGGATGATCGGCCGGCGTGAGATAGCTCTCTTTCACATTGTCGCGGGTGCAGGGCTCGCTGACGCGCCCGTTGAGATCGATGCAGAGGCGGTTGACCATGTTGCGCGCCCAGCCGCGGCCCTCGCCTTGCAGCTCCAGCGACTGCTCGGAGGCAAGCACGCTGCGCTCGCGCATGGCGTCGACATGCAGCTGAAAATCGCGTTGTTCGCGGAACAGGCGAAAGCGGTTCTTCACTTCCCAGCTGATCTGCACCGGCGCGTCGGTCGGTGCCTGGGCGGGCGGCGCGTCAGCAGGCGCCTGCGCAGCGGCGCGCTGAGCGGGCATGCTCACGAGCGCTCCCGCGAGCAGCACTCCCGGAAGGATCGAACGGAACAACAAAGGGGTCATGGACTAGTGCTCCGATTCCGAAGTTCGCACTATATTGCGGCGTCCTCGTTTGCGAACTTCGGAATCAAAGGAGCACTAGCAATCTTTAATTCCAGTGCGGCTTTGACTTTGAAGTTCCGATGGCGAGCTTGCCGAATGATTGATCGGAACTTCAAAGTCGCCGCACTGGGCGTTTGACGTGACAGTTGGGGCGGAAATAAGAGTATCCGCCGAAAGCCAACATAACGTGAGCGCTTACAGCTTCAAGCGCTTCACCGGCTGCGGCACCGCGGCGGGAGCCGGCGCCACCCTGGGCGGGGCTTCGACCGGCGCGCAATTGTCGTTGCCATTGCCGTTCATGCCGCGACGCCTCTGCCAGGGCGCCACGACATTGAGCCACAGCTCGCGCGTGCCCATGATCGAGATCGCGATCGTGAACGGGATCACGAAATACAGCACGCGGAATACCAGCAGCGTCGCGAGCAGCTGCTCTCTGCCGAACTGCGGCAGCGCCACCAGCATCGCGGCGTCGAACACGCCGATAGAGCCGGGCGCGTGGCTGGCAAAGCCGAGCAAGGTCGCAAGAATGAACACCACCGCCAGCGACAGGAAGTCGATGGCGGGGTTGGCCGGCATCAAAAGATACATCGCCGTGGCGCAGAAAGAGAGATCGACCACGCCGATCAGCACCTGCACCAGCGTCAGCCGCGCCGACGGCAGCACCACTTTCCAGCCGTGCTGGCCGAGCTGGCGCCGTCCCTCGCCGGACATCAGCCAGACGAAATACATCACGATGCCGGCAAGGCAGCCGATCCCGATCAGCCGGTTCACAGCCTCCGGCAGCAGATCCATCGCGGAAGCTGCCGACGGGTGATAGGCCATGCCGATGCCGAGCACGACCAGATTGCCGAGCCAGAAGGTCAGGCCGGAGAGAAAGCAGATCTTGGCGACGTCGATCGCGTTCAGCGCGTAGTCGGAATAGATGCGGAAACGGATCGCGCCGCCGGTGAAGACGGTCGCGCCGATGTTGTGGCCGATCGAATAGCTGGTGAAGCTCGACAACGCGGCGATGCGGTACGGAACATGCCGCTTGCCGATCGTGCGCAGCGCGAAGAAATCATAGAAGGTCAGCGTGCCGAACGCGCATGCGACGCAGAGCGCCGCGAGCGCGATGTGGCCCGGCGGAATCTCCGTCAGCGCGGTCAAGATCACGCCGGTGTCGACGCCCTTCAGCGTCCGGATCAACGTCGTGACCGCGAATGCGATGATGAAGAGGCTCGCCGCGATTCCGAGACGTTTCCAGCCGATCCATTTCTTGAAGCCGCGCCCAAGCGCGGCCAGCAGTCCTTGCATTCATCCTCCCGGCAGGGCGGCAGAGCTTATTGCGGCCGAACCAACCGGCGGCAACGCTTCCTTACAGGTTCCTTACGTCAAAAAGCTTGCATTGTGCAGCCCTTGACAATTGCGGGCAGCCTTTCCCGAGGCTGCTTTCGCGATATCAATTGGTCCAAGATAGGCCCTGAACGCATGGGTTCGAGGCCCGCGAACGGCCGGTGGCATTTTGTCTCAGCCCGGTTTGCGAGGGAGCGATGGTTCCGACATTCGCCGCGCGACATGAAAATCGGATCACATCGCAGCCGGGCCACAGGGTCGCGCGGCTTTCGCTGTTCCCAGGAACAACCGCGCACGCGGTCGGTTAGTTCGACACACGAAACTCAGAACATCATGGCCGGCGTTGAGGGGACCGCCGCGCGGTGAGTTCCAACAAAGAAGGAACATTGCCCTATGGGACTGTTCACCAAAGACATCAAGACCATGAACGACCTGTTCGCGCATCAGCTGCAGGACATCTATTACGCCGAGAAGCAGCTCGTGAAAGCGCTGCCGAAGATGGCCGACAAGGCGACCGACAAGCAGTTGAAGGAGGGCTTCCTCGCCCATCTCGAGGAAACCAGGGTTCACGTGCAGCGGCTGGAACAGGTCTTCAAGGGGCTCGGCTTCGAAGTGAAGGCGGTCGACTGTCCGGCGATCGACGGCATCATCGAGGAAGCCGAAGAGGTAGCGGGCGAGGTCGCGGACAAGAAGGTGCTGGATGCGGCGCTGATCAACGCCGCGCAGGCCGCCGAGCATTACGAGATCGTCCGCTATGGCAGCCTGATCGCATGGGCAAGGCAGCTTGGCCGCAACGATGCTGCCGCGCTGCTGCAGAAGACGCTGGATGAAGAGAAGATGACGGACAAGAAGCTGACCTCGCTGGCGGAAGGCCAGGTCAACCTTCGCGCCGCAAGCTGACGAAACAGGGTGACTGAAGGAGACGCCGTGCGATTTTCGCGCGGCGTTTTCTTTTGCTCACGGCGACGTCATGCTTCGACGTCAAACGAAGTGTTGCGCCGAAACCGGGCACTATCTCTCACGTTGGTTCCGGAGATCAAGAGGTGACCCATGCGAAGCGTAGCGCTCAAGTTCCACTCGATCCAATCCGGGGCAAAGCCCGTTCCATCGCGGCTCGCGACGTCGCTGACCCTGGCGGCGATGAGTCTCGGCTATGGCGTGGTGCAGCTCGACGTCACCATCGTCAATACCGCGCTCTCCAGCATCGGCGATTCACTTGGCGGCGGCGTCGCGGAGCTGCAATGGGTGGTCAGCGCCTACACCATCGCCTTTGCCGCCTTCATTCTGACTGCGGGCGCGCTCGGCGATCGCATCGGCGCCAAGCGTATTTTCATGGCGGGGTTTGCGATCTTCACCGCGGCTTCAGTCGCCTGCGGGCTTGCGCCCGACGCATGGAGCTTGATCGCCGCGCGCGCGGTGCAGGGGCTGGGCGCCGCCATCCTGGTTCCCAATTCGTTGGCGCTGCTCAGCCACGCCTATGGTGACGACAAGGCGCGCGGCCGCGCCGTCGGCATCTGGGCGGCTGGTGCAAGCCTGACCTTGACGGCGGGGCCGCTGATCGGCGGCGGCCTGATCGCGCTGGTCGGCTGGCGCTGGATCTTCTTTGTCAATCTGCCGATCGGCCTGTTGGGCTTGTGGTTGACCTGGCGCTTTGCCGCCGAGACCACGCGCGCGCCGCAGCGCGAGGTCGATCTGCCCGGACAGATCGCCGCGATCGCGGCTCTCGGCTGTCTCGCCGGCGCCATCATCGAGGGCGGCGCGATCGGCTGGCACAACCCGTTCGTGATCGCGGGCTTTGCCGCCGCGATTGTCCTGGCGGTGCTGTTCGTGCTGCAAGAGCGCCACGCGCCGCAACCGATGTTGCCGCTGACACTGTTTGCCAATCGCATATTCTCGGTCACCGCGCTGGCGGGATTGCTCGTCAACGTCGCGTTTTACGGGCTGATCTTCGTCTTCAGCCTTTACTTCCAGCGCATCAACAGCTGGTCGCCCTTCATGACCGGGCTGGCCTTCCTGCCGATGCTCGGCGCCGTGCTGCCGATCAATCTTCTGGCCGCGCGCGTTGCTGAACGGATCGGCGCGCCGCAGACCATCGCGCTCGGCTCATGCATTGCGGCTGTCGGCAGCCTCGGCCTGCTGACGGTCGCGCCCGGCACGAGCTATTGGGCGTTGGGGCTGCAACTGGTCGCGCTCGGCGGCGGACTCGGCCTGCTGGTGCCGCCGTTGACGTCGACCTTGCTCGGAAGCGTGGAGAAATCGCGCTCAGGGATTGCCGCCGGCGTGCTCAATTCGACGCGCCAGACCGGCAGCGTGCTGGGCGTCGCGCTGTTCGGCTCGCTGATCGGGCAGGCAGACGCCTTCATGGCCGGTACGCATGCGGCGCTGGCGATCTCGGCTGGCGTTCTGCTCGCGGCCGCCGCGGCGATCTGGTTTGGGGGCGCCAAAGTTGCACAATCGTAATGCACGCGGCCGTTGACTGCTACCGGCTGTAGCATTATGGTGCCTCCGCCCGGAGGCACCTCCCATGTTTTTCAAATCAGTCGATCGCCGCGTCTTCCTGAAAGGCAGTGCCGCGGCAGGCTTGGCGCTTCCATTTGCGGGCGCAGTCCGGACCGAGGCGCGCGAAGCCGATCTGATCGCGCGCAAGGTCTTCTTCGACAACGCCGACTGCTACAACGTCCGCGTCAGCCCCGACGGCAAGAACCTCGCCTGGGCGGCGCCGGTCGATAAAGTCATCAATCTGTTTGTCGCGTCGGTCACGGATCCCGGCACCGCACGGCCGGTGACGCGCGTCACCGGGCGGAGCATCTCCACCTATTTCCGCTGGGCGCATACCAATCGCCATCTCGTCTATTTCAGGGATCGCGAGGGTGATGAGAATTATCGCGCGTTCAGTGTCGATATCGAGACCGAAGCAACCTTACCGCTGACGCCGGAAGGCGGCGCCAAATGCATCCTCCAGGAAGTCAGCCACAAGTTTCCGCAGGAAATGCTGGTCCGGCATAACCAGCGCGACAAGCGCTATTTCGATCTGTTCCGGATCAATGTGGTCACCGGCGAGAGCAAGCTGGTATTCGAGAATCCGGATTTCTATGATTTCTTCACCGACACCGAGCTGCAATTGCGGTTCGCGGCGCGGCTGAATGCGCAGGGTACGGCCGAATGGTTCGAGCGGCAGGCCGACGGGAGCTGGCAGCCCTTCATGCAGATTCCGATCGGCGACGTCGATTCGACGCGCATGATCGACCTCAGCACCGACGGCAAGACGCTCTATTTGATCGACTCGCGCGGACGCGACAAGGCGGCGCTGTTCGCGATGGACATGGCGAGCCGCAACACGACCTTGCTCGCTGCCGATGACGAGGTCGATATCACGGAGGCCGCGCTCGATGAGGAGAGCCGCCATCCGATCGCCGCGAAGGCGATCCGGGACCGTGTCCGCTGGTACCCCGTCGATGCGAGCGCGAAGCAGGACCTTGCAGACGTTGCCCGCCATGGAGCGGGCGATATCGTCTTCATCAGCGACGGCCTCGATCGCCGTCTCGCTAGCGTCTACTACCAGCGCGATTCCGAAAGCTCCGAATTTGCGCTGCTCGACCGCGCGTCGCGACAGGTGCGGCAGCTGTTCGTCGATCGCAAAGCGCTCGCGGGATTACCCTTGCGCAACCTGCAGCCGGTGATCATTCCCTCGCGCGACGGGCTCAGGCTGAACGGCTATCTGACCATGCCGGAAGGTAGCGGCGGCAAGGTGCCGCTTGTGCTCCTGATTCATGGCGGCCCTTATCTGCGCGACACCTGGGGTTTTAGCCCGACGCATCAGTGGCTCGCGAACCGAGGTTACGCGGTGTTGAGCGTGAACTATCGCGGCTCGACCGGCTACGGCAAGGCGTTCATCACCAAGGCCGACAAGGAGTGGGGCGGGCGCATGCATGACGACCTGATCGACGCGGTCGATTGGGCGATCGGGCAGGGCATCGCCGATCCCAAGCGCGTCGGCTTCTTCGGCGGCAGCTATGGCGGCTACTCGGCGTTGACGGCTGCGACCAGGACGCCCGAGGTGTTCGCCTGCATCGTCGATCTCTTCGGCATTTCCAATCTCAACACCTTCATGAAGACCATCCCGCCCTATTGGGGCCCGTGGATGAGCGTATGGAAGAACCGGCTCGGCGATCCCGACACCGAGGAGGGGCGCGCGTTCCTCACCGAGCGTTCGCCGCTCACTTATATCGATCGCGTGGTGCGGCCGATCCTGATTGCGCAGGGCATGAACGACGTGCGGGTGGTGCCGGCCGAATCCGAGCAAATGGTGACGGCGTTGAAGGCGCGTGGCGTACCCGTCACCTACATCACCTTCTCGGACGAGGGGCACGGCTTCGTGCGGCCGGAAAATCGTCTCGCCTTCAACGCGGTTGCGGAAGCGTTCCTGGCGAAACATCTCGGCGGACGCAGCCAGCCGATCGGCGATGATTTTGCCGGCTCGACGCTGAAGGTGGAGACGGGCGGCGAGTTGGTGCCGGGACTGAAGGCCTGACGCGGCGGCTCTTGCCGTTCACGCGGCGCCGCAAGCTCATGCCTTGCGCAACGCGAAGTACGCGCCACAAAAGGCCACGACCGCGCCGAGGCAAAGTGCTGCGATGCCGGCCAGCACGCTGGAAATAGTCGGAATTGGGCTCGGCGCTGCGGCCGCCTGGCCCGCGCCGGCCAGCAGCAGGACGCCGACGGCGATCAGGAACTGGCGCATCCGGCGTGGAATTTGTCCCTCGACCGCGCTGTGCATCAACGTCGCGGTGAAATAGCCGCCGCAGAAGCCGACGGTCGCGATCAGCCACCAGGCGATCGCAGCGCCCGCGGGCATGAATTCTCTGGTGTCGGAGCGCCAGAGGCCGCCGAGATCGAGGCCGTAGCGCGCGCCGAGCATGTGCACGGCGAGCGCCAGCAGCACGCCGGAAACTACGGCACCGCCAAGAATGAGGCGGCGGGGAAAAAAGGCGGTCGTATCTGCCATGCGTCACTTGTAGGATAAAGACGGTCGGGATCGCAAGCCGATGCGATCCGTTACTGTCGGAAAGTCTGATTTGCAGGAACAGTCGACGAAAAGCGTGCAAGCCGCCGGAGCGCATTACGCCTTCAAGCCGTCGCTGATGGGCGCTGCCCACGAGTTCGAGTTGACCGACGGCGGATTGTCGTGGCGGCTTGCCGGCCGTTCGGGCGTCTGGCCCTACACCGACATCACGGCGATCCGGCTGTCCTATCGGCCCGTCACGATGCAGGCGGATCGCTTTCGTGCCGACATCCATCATGCGCGCCGCGCGCGCATCACCATGGTCTCCACCTCCTGGCAGACCGCGGCGTTGATGGCAACGCAAAATCAGGATTATCGCAGCTTCATGGTCGAGCTGCATGAACGAATGGCAAAGGCGGGAAGCAAGGCGACCTTGACCGGCGGGCTCAGCCCCAACCTCTATGCCGCGGGGTTGACGCTGGTCATCCTGCTCGCAATCGGGATGGCCGCACTCTTCATTCGCGCGCTGGTCACCGGCGAATTCTACGGCGCGCTGTTCCTGCTCGCCTTTGCCGCGCTGTTCGGCTGGCAGATCGGCGGCTTCCTCCGGCGCAACCGGCCGCTGGTCTATACCTTCGCCGACATTCCCGGGCGGCTGTTGCCGTAGACGCCAACATGGACGATCGATCGCAGCGGTTGCCGAGCGCGGCCGAAATCGCCGAGGTCAATGCAAGGCATCTGATCCAGACGCCGTTGCGGCCGGCAGACCTCTTGTTCGTGTTCGGCACGCGCGACGACGAGGTTCTCCGCGCGGAGACAGCATGTCGCTTGTGGCGGGAAGGGTTATTCCGCCGGGCGATCGTCTCTGGCGGAGTCACGCCGGGCTCCGAGCTGACGGAATGCGCCGTGATCAAGCCGCTGATGATCGCTGGCGGCGTACCGGCCGATCTCATCCTGGAAGAGCATCGCGCCACCAACACCGGCGAGAACGTGATGTTCTCGCTGCCCATCATCGATGCCGCGCTGGGGCTGAAAAATATCCGCAGCGTGATCTGCCTCGGCAATACCTGGACCGGGCGGCGCTATGCCATGACCCTGCACCGGCATTGGCCCGAGGTGGAGAAGATGCTGCTCACCGTCGATCATTTTGCGACGCCGCGCGAGCGCTGGCACGAAGACACAGAGTTCCGCCGCCGCGTGCTGATAGAGTTTGACAAGATCGAGCCTTACAAGGCGAGGGGATTTATCGCGGAATGGCCGGAGTGACCGCGCGCCATGTCAATTGCGGTCAGGCGCATGCGCCGCGTAGCGCGTCTCCATGCGGTCGAACTCCGGCTTGCCCACCAGCCGCTGACGCTCCGCGAATGATGTGACGGCGGCCTCGTCGAGCACGCCCTTTTGCTTGAGCGTCGACAGTGCCGTCTGCATGCCATGCACCGCGCCTTGCAGGGCGGCGTTGGCGTAAAGCACCAGGCTGAAACCCATATCGGCCGCCGCTTTCGCGTCGATGATCGGCGTCTTGCCGCCAAGCACCATATTGACCAGCTGAGGAGCCTTCAGGCGGCGCGGCACCGCCCTGAGGTCGTCGAGACTTTCGGGCGCTTCGACGAAGGTGACGTCGGCGCCCGCTTCGATGTAGCGGCCGGCGCGCTCGATCGCCGCCTCGAAACCTTCGACGGCGCAGGCATCGGTGCGCGCGATGACGACCAACTCCTGCCGCCGCGTGTCGACCGCGGCACGCACCTTGGCCACCATCTCGTCCGGCGGGACCAACTCCTTGCCGTCGAAGTGCCCGCAGCGTTTCGGCGAATGCTGGTCCTCGATCTGAATTGCGCTGGCGCCGGCCTGCTCGAGAATGCGAACCGTGCGGGTGACGTTAACAGCGTTGCCGAAGCCGGTGTCGATATCGACGATCAGCGGCAGGTCGATCACGCTGCGGATAGCCATGACGTGATCGGTCACCAGGCTCAGGTCCATGAAGCCGAGGTCCGGCAGACCGAGATGCATATTGGTGAGTCCGGCTCCGGTCAGGTAGACCGCCCGGAAGCCGAGGTCGGCAATGATCCGCGCCGCGAGCGCATTCGGCGCGCCGGGCAGGATGACGCCTTTCTCCTCGCGCAACATCGCGCGCAGGCTCTGGATGTGAGACGTCGGCATTGTTTCCCTGTTGTTTTCTCTTTGGGCGCTCGACCGCGCCGGGGATGCAAGGATTAGATCAATGCCGCACCACCAGCACCGAGCACTTGGCGTAGCGCACCACATGGCCGGCATTGGAGCCGAGGAAATAGGTGCGCATCGCCGGCCGGTGCGAGGTCATGACGATCAGGTCGGCCTTCACATGGGCGGCTTCCTCGAGGATCTCGTGGTAGATGCCGCCCTGCCGCACCACGCTCGAAATCCTGGACGGCTCGATGCCGGATTCGCGCGCCACGATCGCCAGCGCCTCCTCGGAGGTCTGGCGCTGCTGGGCGTCGAAATCCGCCGGCACATATTCCGCCAGCATCACCGGCGTCATCGGCAACACGTTGAGCAGGCGGACCGAGCCGCTCCAGGTCTGCGACAGCGTCGCGGCGGTTGCGATCGCGGGCTTTGCCAGATCGGTGTCGGCGAGATCGATCGGCACGAGAATGGAATTGAACATCTGCGCCTCCCCTGTTCCATGACCCTAACACGAATTGCGGCGTTACAACCTCATGCCTGTTTCAACAACTTCGGGCTGACAAAGAGCATCAGCCGCCCGCGGCGGAATGCCACGTCATTCCAATCGTCGGTCGCAAAGTCGAACAGGGCAAGCCCCGAGGTCGGGAGGTTATCCGACAGCGCCTGCCGGGAGGCGGGATCGCCGGCCCCGATCAGCGCCAGCGCCAGCTCATGCATTCCGGGATTGTGGCCGACCAGCATCAACTGCTTCGGATCGGTCACCGCGGCCTGGCGGATACTCAGCAACAATTGCGTCGCATCGGCGCCGTAAAGTTCAGGCACCAACTCGATCTGCGGCTGCGGCGCGTGTTCCTTCATCGCCTCCCAGGCGACGTCCCAGGTCTGCACCGCCCGCACCGCCGGTGAAACCATCACATGGTGGGGAAAGGGTGGATGCGCTCCGATCCACGCACCGATCCCGGCAGCATCCCGGTGGCCGCGCGCGTCGAGCCGTCGGTCCTGGTCGCGGCCCGAAGGTGCGTCGGTTTCGGTCTTGGCGTGACGCAGCAGCATCAGACGGCGCATGGGCGGTAAACTCGATTCGATTGTTCGTATTTAATGTATAGCCTCAACGCCGGGACAAGGTGACAAGCAAGCCAAGGCTTCGTAAGAAACAACGGATGGGTTGGTCAAGAAAACGACATGGATGAGACTTCCACAAGCGTGAACCGGGGCCTCGATGCCGCAGCGCGAGATCGCGCGCGGCTGTCCTTCGATCTTGACGTCGATATTTGCGTGGTCGGCGCCGGCCTTGCCGGATTGACGGTGGCGCTGGAGGCGGCGCGGCTCGGCGCAAGCGTCGCCGTGCTCGAAGGCCGGCATGTCGGCTGGAACGCCTCCGGTAATCAGCTCGGCACGGTCATGCCGGGCTATGGCCTGCCGATCGGCGAGCTGATCGAGCGCATCGGCTTCGAGGACACCCGCGAATTGTGGTCGCTGTCGAAAGAGGGCGCCGAATTCGTCCGCGCCACGGCCACCGAAGAGCAGATGCCGGGCATCGGGCTCTCCGAGGGCGCGCTCGAAGTCTCCAATGTCGACGTCGGCGACCGGCTGATCAGCCAGTTGCAGATGCTGTCGGAGGATTTCGAGACCGAGGTTCAGGGCTGGCAGATCGACCGCGTGCGCAGCGAGCTCAAGACCGACCGCTATTTCCACGGCGTCTATTATCCGAGGGCGTTCCAGATCGACGGCCGCAAATATGTGCACGGCCTTGCCGCAATGGCGCGGCGCGCCGGAGCGCGCATCTTCGAGGACACGCCAGTCGTCAGCGTGGATTCCTCGGGGATCCGCAAGCGCATCGTGACGCCGTCGGCGCGGTTGCGCGCCTCACATATCGTGCTCGCCGGCAACGTCCATCTCGGCGCACCGCTGCGGCGCCTGTCGGACACGCTGCTGCCGGTCTGGCGCTATGCCGGGGTCACCGAGCCGCTCGGCGAGCGGCTGGGCGAGGTCATCGCCTTCAAGGGATCGGTGACCGATACCGACGGCATCGATCATTTCCGTATCGTCGACGGCGACCGCCTGATGTGGGCGAGCCCGGAAACGACATGGGGCATGCGGCCAAGGCGCTATGCGGGCAGCATCGCCCGCAGAATCCGGACGATTTTCCCGCAGCTCGGCCGCGTGAAGATATCCGAAGTCTGGGGCGGCGCTGTCGGGCAGACCGTGCATGGCATGCCGCAGATCGGACAGTTGCGCAAAGGCCTGTGGGTCGCGAGCGGCTTCGGCCGCCAGGGCCTCAACACCTCGGCGATGGCGGGCCAGTTGATCGCGCGCAGCATCCTCTGGGGCGACGAGCGCTGGCGGCTGTTCTCGCCATTCGAGTTGGTTTGGGCAGGAGGTCCGATCGGCCGCGTCGCGGGACAGATCGTCGGCATGTGGGGGCGGGGGAGCTCGGCGACATCTGGCGCGCTGGCGCGTTACCGCGAGCGGGCGCGCATCCAGGAGCGTTTGCGCGAGGCGCGTCTGGCCGAGGCCAACCGTCAAGCTGCGTCACGCCCAACTGCCCCCCGGCGACCGCCGCCCGGCCGTCCGCGGCCGGTGCGTCCGCCGCCACCGGCTGCGCCGTCGCCGGAGCCACCTCCGCCTGCAAGCCAGGCCGGGGAGGGCGGCTAGGATCGTTCCGGCGCTCGCATGAAAGTGAGACAATTTCGCAAATCTCGATGTAACTTATGCTGTAACGAGCCGTATCTGGCTAGTGCGGCGACTTTGAAGTTCCGATCAATTGTGCCGCGCGCTCGCCATCGGAACTTCAAAGTCAAAGCCGCACTAGAAACGATAGCTTGCTAGTGCTCTTCGATTCCGAAGTTCGCAGACGAAGGCGCCGCGATATGATGCGAACTTCGGAATCGGAGCACTAGCGAACCGCTGTATGGAGACACCAGATGCTTGACCGCCGCATCCTGCTCGCCTCGCTGGCCAGCCTGTTTGGCCTTGCCGCATTCCGCTGGCTCAGGGCGACGCCCGCAAAGGCCGCCGAGAAGTTCGAGATCGAGAAGACCGACGCCGAGTGGCGCGCGCAGCTCACGCCGCAGCAATACGAAATCCTGCGCAAGGAGGGCACCGAGCGGCCGGGCTCAAGCCCACTCCTGAAGGAGCATCGCAAGGGCATCTTTGCCTGCGCCGGCTGTGACCTGCCGCTGTTCTCGTCCGAGACCAAGTTCGAAAGCGGCACTGGTTGGCCGAGCTTCTACCAGCCGCTGGAGAACGCGGTCGGCAAGACGGAAGACCGCACCTTCGGAATGCTCCGCACCGAGGTGCATTGCCGCCGCTGCGGCGGCCACCTCGGCCACGTCTTCGACGACGGCCCGAAGCCGACGGGCCTGCGCTACTGCATGGACGGCTTCGCACTGGTGTTTCATCCGGCGGGGCCGCAGGCGAGCTGAGAACGTCTTTCTTGACGCGTTTTCTTCAAGCGAACCGGTACCCACTTCGCTCGAAAACGCTATGTTTCGCCCGGCAAGAGTTGCCGGCCCGGCAATTGTGCCCCGGTCATTCGACCGGGGCGTTTTCATTCAAGCATTTGATCTGACGCGTTTTTCCATCTTGGCATAACGCTTGCGACAGTCTCCAGCGAATTGCGGCAAAGGCCTGTGATGGCCGCCGGATCAAAGTGGAGACATTGTTATGGGTATCTTCGACGCGCTGAACACCGCGGTAGGCGGCCTCCAGGCTCAGTCCTTCGCGCTGCAGAACATTTCCGGCAATATCGCGAACGCCTCGACCACCGGTTACAAGGGCATCGACACCTCCTTTGAGGACCTGATCCCGGACTCGACCACGCCGAGCCGGCAAGTCGCAGGCGGCGTCACAGCCTTCGCCCAGCAGACCATCACCACCCAGGGCACGGTCTCGGCGACCACGGTCGGGACCAACATGGCGATCAACGGCGACGGTTTTTTCTCGGTGCAGGCGGCGACCGGTGTCGTCGACAACGTGCCGGTGTTCTCCGGCGTCACCGATTACACCCGGCGCGGCGACTTCCAGGTCAACGCCAACGGCAATTTGGTCAACGGCGCCGGCTATTATCTGATGGGTGTCACCGTCGATCCCAAGACCGGCAACCCCACCGGCAACGTGCCGCAGGTTCTACAATTCCAGAACAATTTCATCCCGGCGCAGGCGACCAGCGCGATCCAGTACGCCGCGAACCTACCGACCGAACCGAAGACGCTGGCGAGCTCCACGGCATCCTCCGGCACGCTGACGGCGGATGGTGGACTCAATCCTGCCGACTTCGCTTCGAACCCGCTGCCCGTTGGTACGCCCGCCGCACCGTTCACTGACAATACCCTGACCGGCACGGGGGTCTCGAACCAGGCTGCGACGCCGGCTCCGATCACCGCCGCGACGAAATTGTCGGGCACGGCCCCGAGCGATTCGTTGCAGACCAGCTTTGCCGTCGGCGATACCATCACCGTCGATGGCACCACGCTGACCTTCGTCAACACCGGCACGGCCGGCAACAACATTGACGTGACGGACAATGTCGGCACGCTGCTGTCGAAAATTCAAGCGATCACCGGCGTTGCACCGACCATCAACGCATCGACCGGCGCGATCACCTTGCATACCGGCACAGCGCAGAATCTCAGCATCACCAGCTCTTCAGCGGCGTTTTCGGCGCTCGGCTTCTCGTCGCCCGTCACTGTTGCTCGCGGCGGTGGCGGCACGGCAGGCACCGGCGTCGTCACCGCCAACGACCTGACCACCTTTACCAACGAATCGATCTCCGGGGGCGCCGTAACGGCCTATAATGCTGCGGGCACTCCCGTGAACATGCAGCTGCGCTGGGCCAAGACCGACAGCGCGGCGCTCGGCGCCGGCCACCAGGACACCTGGAACCTGTTCTACCAGACCAGCACGACTGCCACGGGGCCGCAGACCGCGTGGGTCAACGTCGGCACCAACTTTACTTTCAGTGCCAACGGCTCGCTGGCATCACCGACGGGCTCGTCGATCAGCATCCCCGGCGTCACCGTCGATGGTCAATCGCTTGGATCCCTCTCGTTCAACATTTCCTCCGGCGCGCTGACGCAGTTTGCGAGCACCGGCGGTTCCGCGACCATCAACACCATCTCGCAGAACGGTTATGCCGCCGGCCAGTTGCAGTCGGTCGCAATCAACAACAGCGGCATCGTGGTCGGCACTTTCTCCAACGGCCAGAATATCGATCTCGCCGCGGTAACGCTGTCGCACTTCAACGGCACCAACTATCTGAAGTCACTCAATGGCGGCGCCTATGAGGTGACCGATTTGTCGGGACCCGCGATCGCCGGTGCGTCGGGTACGATCAGTGGCTCGTCGCTGGAAGGCTCGAACACCGACATCGCCGACGAGTTCACCAAGCTGATCGTGACCCAGCAGGCCTATTCGGCCAACACCAAGGTAATTACCACGGCCAACAACATGGTGCAGGACCTCCTCAACGTGCTGCGTTGAGCGGCCGACGTTGTCGTGACGTACTTGAAGGCGGGCAATTGAAATGGGTTTGAGTTCGGCCCTTGCCACTGCAATGTCGGGACTGCGCGCCAACCAGGCCGCGCTGTCCATCATCTCGTCGAACGTCTCGAACGCGCAGACGCCCGGCTATGTCGCGCAGAATCCCAACCAGATCGAGGTCGCCAGCGGCGACTTCGGCGCGACCGTCACCACGACCGGCGTCAATCGCCAGCTCGACCTGTTCGTGCAGAACCAGCTGCGCACGGAAACCGGCGGCGGCGCCTACGCGACCCAGACTTCCAACATCCTGAACCAGCTGCAGAGCGTCTACGGCACGCCGGGCGGCGAGGGCACGCTCGAAACCACGCTCAATAATTTCACCACCGCGCTGCAGTCGCTGTCGAACAATCCCGGCAACTTCTCCGCCCAGGGCGTGGTGCTGTCGTCGGCGCAATCGCTGGCGCAGCAGCTCAATTCGACCACGCAGGGCATCCAGTCGCTGCGCTCGAACGTGGCGCAGGACATCGGCAATTCGACGGCGCAGGCCAATGCCGACATGACCCAGATCGCCCAGATGAACAGCCAGCTTGCGGGCATGTCGTCGACCGACCCGCAGGCTGCGACGTTGATGGATCAGCGCGACAACGCGATCAACGATCTGTCGAAACTCGTCGACGTCCGCGTCGTCACCAATTCCTCCAACCAGACCAGCGTCTTCACCAATTCCGGCATTCAACTGGTCGGCGACAGCCTGGCCTCGAGCTTCGTCTACAATTCGCCGGGCGCGTTGACCGCGACCTCGCTGTACAACGTCAATCCGGCCAAGAACGGCGTCGGCTCGCTCAGCGTCAAGCTGCCGAACGGCGCCTCGATCGACGTCGTCGCCAATAACGTGCTGAGCTCCGGCCAGATCGCCGCCGACCTGAAGCTGCGCGACCAGACCCTGGTGCAGGCACAGACCCAGGTCGACCAGATGGCGGCGACGCTCGCCTCGTCGCTGTCCGACGTCACGACGGCAGGCACCGCCGTCACGGGTCCGCCTGCGGGCGTTGCCGTCAATACGTCGAATGTGCTGCCGGGCAACACGATCAACCTGACCTACACCGACACCGCGACCAACACGCAGCGCCAGATCTCGATCGTCAACGTCACCGATCCCAATGCACTGCCGCTGCAGAACGGTGCCAATCCGAATCCGCTGCTGGTCGGCATCAACTTCTCGCTCGGCACGGCCTCGGCGGTATCGCAGCTCAACACCGCGCTTGGCAGCCTCGGCCTGCAGTTCTCCAATACGGGCTCGACGGTCAATCTGCTGGGCTCGGCGGCTGCAACGGTCAATTCAGCCTCGACCACCACGACGGTCACCTCGCTGACATCGGGCAATCCGCAGCTTCCGCTGTTCACCGACGGCAACTCGCTCTACACCGGACAGTACACCGCCGGCGGTCCGCAGATGACGGGTCTCGCCGGGCGCATCTCGGTGAACCCCGCCGTCGTCGCCGATCCCTCGAAGCTCTCGATCTACTCGACCTCGCCGACGACGCCGAGCGGCGACAACACGCGCTCGGATTTCCTGTTCACGCAGCTGACTTCCTCGACCTTCAGCTATTCGCCGTCGACGGGCCTGGGCTCGGCGGCGCAGCCGTTCAAGGGTTCGCTCACGAGCTACCTGCAGCAGTTCATCAGCCAGCAGGGCAATGCCGCCACGGTCGCGACGCAATTGCAGCAGGGCCAGAGCGTCGTGGTCTCGACGCTGCAACAGAAGTTCGATTCCACCGCCAGCGTCAACATCGACACCGAGATGGCGAATCTGATCCAGGTGCAGAATACCTATGCAGCCAATGCCCACATCATGTCGGTCGTGCAAAGCATGATGCAAAGCTTGCTGCAGGCTAACCCGTAAGGCGTAGGATATGTCGGTCAGCAGCATCAATTACGGTTCGTCCCTGCTCGGTCAGTCCGTGCAGAACATCAACAAGCAGTTATCGGACCTGTCGACGCAGCTCTCGAGCGGCGTGAAGTCGCAGGTCTACTCCGGCATGGGCACCAACGAGGGTTTTGCCATCGCGGCGCGGTCGCAGCTCGCCAATATCGCGGCCTTCGGCGACACCATGACCAATGTCAACACGATCATCAGTGCGGCCAACACCGCGCTGCAATCGTTGTCGCAGGTCTCCGGCCAGGTGCAGGGCAATGCGTCGGCGACGCCGCAGAACCTGACCGCGAACGGCCAGAGCATCGGCCAGCAAAACGCGTTGTCCGAATTGTCCGCCGTCGTCGGCATTCTGAACACGCAGGTCGGCGACCGCTACATTTTCTCGGGCAGCGCGATCGGCACCCCCGCTGTCGCCTCCGCCGACGATATTCTCAACGGCACCCCCGGCAATGCCGGCCTCAAACAGGTGATCTCCGAGCGCCAGCAGGCCGATCTCGGTGCGAGCGGGCTCGGCCGTCTCGTGATCTCGGCGCCGACCACGACCTCGGTAAACGTCGCGGAAGACGCGGCGGGCTCGCCATTCGGATTCAAGCTGAGCTCGGTGTCATCGTCGTTGACCAACGCGGTGGTGACCGGTCCATCCGGTTCGCCGGCCGCGGTGTCCGTCGACATGACCGCGGGTAATCCTAATCCGGGCGACCAGATCAGCTACTCCTTCAACCTGCCCGACGGCACGACCGAATCCATTTCGTTGACGGCTTCGAGCAGCACGCCGATGCCGGCGGGCAGCTTCGCCATCGGCGCGACGCCGGCCGCGACCGCGGCCAACCTTCAATCCGCGCTGACCTCGGCGATCGGCACGCTGGCCGGCACCGCGCTGTTCGCGGCTTCGGCAGTTGCGGCCGGCGACGATTTCTTCAACACCGCGGGGACTGCGACCGGAAGCGCCGTCAGCAACCAGGTTGTTCCTCCGGCAGCGGTGACCGGCGCGACCGCGCTGTCGGGCGCAGCAGGCACCGACTCGTTGCAGGCGAGCTTTGCGCCGGGCGACACCATCACCGTCAACGGCACGCCGATCACCTTCGTCGCCTCGGGCGCCACCGGCAACCAGCTCAACGTCACCGACAACGTCCAGGCATTGTTGTCGAAGATCGACGCGATCACCGGCACCTCGACGCCGTCGACCATTCATGGCGGCGTGATCAGTGTTCATACCGACAACGCCTCCAGCCTGTCGATCACGAGCTCGAACGCGGCCGCGTTTGGCGCACTCGGTCTCAGCGGCACCGTGACGGCCGCAACCCCGCCGCTCCGGGTCGGCGGCACGCCGCTGGGTTCGGCGACCACCCTTGTCAACGGCTCGGCCAATACGGTCGCCTGGTACACCGGCAATTCCGGACCGGGTTCGGCGCGCTCGACAGCCTCGGTGCGGGTCGACTCCGATCAGACCGTGCAGTTCGGCGCCCAGGCCAATGAGCAGGCGATCCGCCAGGCGCTGCAATCGATCGCGGTCTATTCGGCCGTCACGGTCTCGCCGACCGGGACCAATTCAGGCGCGGCGGTTGCTGCGCTGAGCGCGCGCACCGCGGCGAACCTGACCTCGCAACCGGGCCAGCAGACGCTGCAGGACATCCAGACCGATTTCGCCACGGCGCAGAACTCGATGCAGGACGCGCAGGCGCGCCAGACCCAGACCCAGACCGCGCTGACGAACCTGATCTCCGACACCGAGGGCATCTCGCAGGACCAGGTCGCGAGCCAGATCCTGGCGCTGCAGAACAGCCTGCAGGCCTCCTACCAGACCACGTCGATGCTGTCGCAGCTCAGTCTGGTCAAGTTCCTGCCGATCGCCTGATCCGGAGTAGGACGGGGAGGGACGTTAGGCTTCCATTAACCATGTCTATTTACGGTTTGGTGACGAGTGCGGGACTGATCGGTCCCGCGGCTTCGGACCCAGTCATGACCGATCGCATTCACCTGGTGGTCGCAACACCCTGCTTCGGCGGGCAGGTATCGAGCATTTATGCCAGCTCGGTCTTCGCCTTGCAGCGGGCGCTGCATGGCATGTCCAATGTCGATCTCACGCTGCACATGCGCGACGGAGACGCGTTGATCACGCGGGCGCGCGCCAATCTGGTCACGTTATTTCTGGACGACCCTACGGCGACCCACCTCCTGTTCGTGGACGCCGATATCGGCTTTACGCCGCAGCAGGTGTTCCGCCTGATCGAAAGCGGCGCCGAGGTCGTCGCCGGTGTCTATCCGATCAAGCGGGTGAACTGGGACAAGGCCGCGCGCGCGATACAGGCGGGAAGGGCGAACCTGCCCGCGACTTCGCTCGATTACGTGCTCGAGGTCAACGATCCCGATCGTGTGGTGGTCGTCAACGGTTTCACCCGCGTGCGCTACGCCGGCACCGGCTTCCTGATGATCCGCCGCCACGTGCTGGAGACGATGTGCGCGCACTACGCATCGCTGCAATTCCATCGCGAGCACTCGCATGATGCGCTGGCCGGCAGCCACAACCGGTTCGCGCTGTTCGAATGCATGATCGACGCCATGGACGGCACTTATCTCAGCGAGGATTTCGCCTTCTGCAAACGCTGGACCGATATCGGCGGCGAGATCTGGGCCGATCTCGACAGCCGCCTCGATCATGTCGGGCCGTCGGTCTTCCACGGCGATGCGGCCTCGCAATTCGCGCCGGCGCCGGCCGCGGTGAACGTCGCATGAGGTTGTGCCGCCAGCGCAAGATCCTGCGGCGCCGGCACCGGCCCTTTCCGCTTTCGGAGTTGTTGATGCAGCTTGATGTCGATGAACGTCTTGAAGTGACCGAACCGGCCTGCGCCGATCGCATCGGCATGGCGAAGCTTGCCAAGATGGCGTTCGACGGCAAGGACCTTCGTCCGCTCTGGCGCGAGCTGATCGCGAAACTGCATAACGGCACGGTGGAAGCAGGCGAGGGGCTCGATCTGTCGCTGATCGCGCAGTTGCTCGGCGACAAGCCGATGGGGCTGTCGCTCCAGCGGGAAGTCCTGAAATCGCACCGGCTCTATCGTTCGCCCTGTGCGTCGAGCAATCCACGGCTGCGGGTACTTGCGCTGGCGGCGCCGACTGACATGGGCAGCAACACGCCGATCGAATTCCTGCTGGAGCAATCCGCCATCGAGCTGATGGTGCTGTATGTCATTCCCGGCGCGGAGCTGCCGGTGCCGTTGCCCGACCATGACGTCGCGATCGTGATCGCATCGGATTCCGAGGATTGCCGCGACGCGCTGCGCAAGATCGACGCCGCCGCGCCGCGCTGGCCACGCGCGCTGCTCAATCCGCCCGCGCTGGTCGGCAGTCTCGATCGCGACAAGCTGCATCGGCTGCTCGATGGCATCGATGGCCTGGAAATTCCGGCGACCCTGGTGGTCACGCGCGAACGCCTCGAAGAGGTGACGCGCTCGGCCGAGATGCTCGCCGACATTGCCGAGGGTCTCGCTTTCCCCGTCATTGTTCGTCCGCGTGGATCGCATGCGGGTAACGGGCTCGCCAGGATCGACGATGCTGCTGCGCTGACGGGCTATCTCGATGAGCACGACGACGAGCTGTTCTTCGTATCGCGCTTTGTCGACTATGCGAGCGGCGACGGCCTGTTCCGCAAATATCGCGTCGTATTCGTCGATGGCCGCGCCTACGCGTGTCACATGGCGATCGCGGAGCGCTGGGACATCTGGTACCTCAACGCCGGCATGGCGGGGAGTGCGGCCAAGCGTCTCGAGGAAGAGACGTTCATGCGCACCTTCGACATCGGCTTCGGGCGGCGGCATCAGTCGGCGCTGAACGCGATGGCCGACCGGGTCGGCCTCGACTATTTCACGGTGGATTGCGCGGAGACGAAGAACGGCTCGCTTCTGATCTTCGAAGCCGACAATACCGCGGTCGTGCACAATATGGATTCGCCGGAGCTGTTTCCCTACAAGCCGCCGCAGATGCGCAAGGTGTTCGACGCCTTTGCCGCGATGCTCGAACGGCATGCCGAGCGGCTCGCGGAGCGCGCGGCGTGACCAGGGTGTTGCGCGAGACGGCGCAACTCGCTCCCGGCGAGACACTCGATCCGTCAGACTGGACCGAACTTCGCGCGCTCGGTCATCGCATGCTCGATGACATGATCGACTATGTCGCCACCATTCGCGAGCGTCCGGTGTGGCAACCGGTTCCCGATGTGGTCCGCGCGCAGTTTCGCGAGGAGCTTCCGCGAGGGGCGAATGAACCCGCCGACGTCTATCGCACCTTTACCGATTTCATCGCACCCTATGCGACCGGCAATGTCCATCCCGGCTTCATGGGCTGGGTGCATGGCGGCGGATCGGCGGTCGGCATGCTCGCGGAGATGCTCGCGGCCGGGCTGAACGCCAATCTCGGCGGACGCGATCACATTCCGATCGAGGTCGAACGGCAGGTCGTCGAGTGGGTCCGTCAGATGTTCGGTTTTCCGGCCGGCGCCAGCGGATTGTTCGTTACGGGCACGTCGATGGCCAATTTGATGTCGGTGCTGGTGGCGCGCGCCTGCGCGCTCGGAAAGCCGATACGTCAACATGGCATCGGCGATCAGGGCGCGCTCTTGACCGCCTACACCTCGAAGGCGGCGCATGGCTGCATCACCAAGGCGATGGATATTGCGGGTTTGGGGAGCGACGCGTTGCGCTGCGTTGCGACAGACGATTCACACCGGATCGACATCGAGGCGCTGCGCGAGCAGATCGTGCGCGATCGCGCGATCGGGCTAAAACCGTTTCTGGTGGTTGCTTCGGCAGGCACCGTCGACATCGGCGCGATCGACGATCTCGAGTTTGTCGCTGCGCTGTGCCGCGAGGAAAAGCTCTGGTTTCACGTCGATGGCGCCTTCGGTGCGCTCGGCATTCTCTCGCCGGAGCTCGCGCCGCGGCTCGCCGGCATCGAGCAAGCGGATTCGATTGCCTTCGATTTCCACAAATGGGGCCAGGTGCCCTACGACGCCGGCTTTCTCCTGGTGCGCGACGGCGATCGCCACAAGGACGCGTTCGCGGCGCCGGCTGCCTATTTGCGCCGGGAGACGCGCGGACTTGCGGCCGGCCCCGAGTGGCCCTGCGATCTCGGCGTCGACCTGTCGCGTGGCTTCCGCGCGCTGAAGACCTGGTTCACGCTGAAAACCTATGGCGCGGACAAGCTTGGGGCGATCATCGCGCATAGCTGCGCGTTGGCTTCGTATCTCGAGGCCCACGTGCGCGCCGAGCCGCGACTCGAGCTGTTGGCGCCGGTCAATCTCAACATCGTCTGCTTCCGCTATCGCGCGGCGGATGCGGACAGGGTCAATCGCGAGATCGTCGTCAATCTCCAGGAATCCGGCATCGCGGCGCCCTCGACCACGGTGCTTGACGGCCGGCTTGCGATCCGCTGCGCGATCGTCAACCACCGCACCGACGCTTGCGACATCGATGCGCTGGTTGCTGCCGTGCTGGAATTCGGCGGGCGTCGCGCCGCAAGCCTCGGTCATCAGGCGGTGACCGAGGTCGCAGTATAAAGGCTGACTCAGGCCGCGCTACTGACGGCGCGTTCTCTCGCACGCAGCTCCTCGATCTGGTCGAGCAGCTGCTTCTCATAGGCGACCAGCTTCCTGGCTTCCTTCAGCGCCTGATAGAGATCGCCGCTGAGGATCTGATTGTTGATGCCCTCGATGAGCGGCCAGGTGCTCGGCACCGCGGTGACGAGATCGCGGATCAGGTTGAAGTAGGTGCCGTGACTGTCGTTGGCGTCGGGGGAGATGTACATCAGCTGCACCGCCAGATAGATCAGCTTGGCCGGCGTATCCGCCGTCTCCGGGGTCAGGATGTCCTTCTCGCGCAGGATCGGGATGTTGTCGCCGTCGATCAAGAGACGTGCGCGCTGATCGGTGTTGGTGATCACGCAGCTGCCGATGATGATGCGCTCGTGCGGCTTTAATTCCACTTTCAGGGCCATATTGCTCTCCGTTGCCTTCTGACGTCGGCGATCAACTGCAGCGAACTCGAACGTATTGGCCTCGCCGGGGGTTTGCCGGCTTTGTGGTCCGGACGGCGCAATCCTTTCCCGATCAAGGTTAATGGTTGGTAAATGGGGTCTTGATCCGGCGAATGTGCATGCCGCTTTTTCGTTATTTTTTCGGTAAATTTCGGCACGTTCTCCTTGGGGAAATGAGGGTTTTTCTATGCCACTGCGGTTTGACTTGGGCCCTTTCGAAGAACTGCATATCGGCAAATGCGTGATCAAGAATTCGCACGAAAGGTCGCTGTTCAGCGTTGAAGGCGAGATGCCCATCTTAAAGGGGAAGGACACACTATCAGAGGCATCCCTGCGTAAAGCGCTCAAAATCCTCAAGAAGCTCATCCGAGCAGACGCTTTCATTCCGAATAATAGTCCCCGAACGAACTACGTCCTTAGAATCAACGACTATACGACGCGTTAGCGTTGCCCAAGCAAACAGCTTTAAAACACCAGAAGCCCGGCGATAACTTGGTCGCTGAATCCTGTGGTCACCCAGTTCGTAAACATTGCTGTTGGCAAATTAGGCCGCGTAATTTCTTTGAATGTTATGCATCAGTGCCCTCGCTCACGCGCCGAGATTATCCAGCCAAACCTTCGCGCTTGTCCATTAAGGCGGTGTCAACCATAGCAGTCGCCCAGCGGACGGACACAGCTTCCTTCAGGCTTTTGTTTACCTTCCAGGGCGTATCGATTTTGAGGTCATAGAAATGACTCCAACAGCCAGAAGGAAAAGTCATGTCCGGTATTGTTCTCTCAGCCTCGGTTCGCCAGAACCTGCTCTCGCTGCAGTCGACCGCGTCGCTGCTCGCCACGACCCAGAACGACCTCGCCACCGGTAACAAGGTCAACTCGGCGCTCGACAATCCGACCGAGTACTTCACGGCGCAGGGCCTCAACAACCGCGCCAGCGACATCAGCAACCTGCTGGACGGCATCGGCAACGGCGTGCAGGTCCTGCAGGCCGCCAATACCGGCATCACCTCGCTGCAGAGCCTCGTCTCCAGCGCGCAGTCGATCGCCAACCAGGTGCTGCAGAGCCCGGTCGGCTATACAACCAAGTCGTCGGTTAGTTCGGCAGCAGCCATCGCTGGCACCGCTGCCAATCTGGTTGACGGCACCGATCTTAAGAGCGGTCAAACGATCATCTTCGCTGCGAGCGGGAACCTCCCGGCAACCACTATCACCCTCGGCGCCTCTGAATCACTCGATCAGCTGAACGCCGCTTTGTCGACCGCCGGCGCTGGCGTGACAGCCAGTCTGGACAGCAGCAACAAGCTCGTCTTCACGACCACCAACGACAATGCGTCGTCCACGATCGGTGCGGTCACCGTGGGATCAACTCCCGGTAGCACGACTTTTGCCGCCGCCGTCGCACCGGTTGCCGACGCGAACTCGCAGACAACCCGTGCCAACCTGGTCGCGCAGTACAACAACATTCTTGCCCAGATCAACACCACGGCGCAGGATTCGTCGTTCAACGGCGTCAATCTGTTGAACGGCGACACGTTGAAGTTGACCTTCAACGAAACCGGAAAATCGACGCTGAGCATCACCGGCGTGACCTTCAACGACGCCGGGCTCGGTCTGTCGACGCTGACCGCGGGCACCGACTTCCTGGACAACAGCTCGGCCAACAAGGCGCTGACCTCACTGACAGCCGCCAGCACCACGCTGCGCACGGAAGCATCGGCTCTCGGCTCGAACCTGTCGATCGTGCAAATCCGCCAGGACTTCAACAAGAACCTGATCAACGTGCTGCAGACCGGCGCCTCCAACCTGACGCTGGCCGACACCAACGAGGAAGCGGCCAACAGCCAGGCGCTGTCGACCCGGCAGTCGATCGCGGTCTCCGCGCTCGCGCTCGCCAACCAGTCGCAGGCCAGCGTCCTGCAGCTGCTGCGCTGATATCGCTAGCGAAACGGCGAAAATCCTGACTACAAACGGCGGGGGAAACCTCGCCGTTTTTGCTTTTGGGATCCCCGGCCGATGACGAAGCGAAAGGTAACGATTCCTTAACCGAATTATTTAAACGGGCATTAACTGTAATTTAAGCGTGCCTGCCTAGAAATGGAGACGGTCCACTAGGAAGGTTTGCCACAATGTCCGGTATCGTTCTCTCAGCCTCGGTTCGCCAGAACCTGCTCTCGTTGCAGTCGACCGCGTCGCTGCTCGCCACGACCCAGAACGCCCTCGCCACCGGCAACAAGGTCAACTCGGCGCTCGATAATCCGACGGAGTACTTCACGGCGCAGGGCCTCAACAACCGGGCCAGCGATATCAGCAACCTGCTGGATGGCATCGGCAACGGCGTGCAGGTCCTGCAGGCCGCCAACACCGGCATCACCTCGCTGCAGAGCCTGGTCGCAAGCGCCCAGTCGATCGCCAACCAGGTGCTGCAAGCCCCGACCGGCTATGTCCCCAAGTCGACGGTCACTTCGACTGCCCTCGGTGCCGGCAGCACCGCTGCCAATCTGGTCGACGGCGTCACCATCAAGAGCGGCGACGTTCTTGCAATTGCCGCGACTGGCGGTGGAACGGCGACCAGCATAACCTTCGGCGCCAACGAGTCGCTGGCTCAACTGAACACGGCACTGGCGGCCAACAATCTGAGCGCCAGCCTCGACAGCAGCAACCACCTCGTGATCACCACGACGAATGACGCGGCCTCGTCCACCATTGGTGCCGTCACCTACACCAACACCGGTGGCGGTACCGTAACATTCGGCGCCGTTGCCGCGCCGGTTGCCGACCCGAACTCGCAGGCAACCCGTGCCAACCTGGTCGCGCAGTACAACAACGTTCTGACGCAGATCACCACTACGGCGCAGGATTCGTCGTTCAACGGCATCAACCTGTTGAACGGCGACACGCTGAAGCTGGTGTTCAACGAGACCGGAAGGTCGACGCTGAACATCACCGGCGTGACCTTCAACGACACCGGCCTCGGTCTGTCGCCTCTGACCGCGGGCACCGACTTCCTGGACAACAACTCGGCCAACAAGACGCTGACCGCATTGACGGCCGCCAGCACCACGCTGCGCACGGAAGCATCGGCTCTCGGTTCGAACCTGTCGATCGTGCAGATCCGCCAGGACTTCAACAAGAACCTGATCAACGTGCTGCAGACCGGCGCCTCCAACCTGACGCTGGCCGACACCAACGAGGAAGCGGCCAACAGCCAGGCGCTGTCGACCCGGCAGTCGATCGCGGTCTCCGCGCTCGCGCTCGCCAACCAGTCGCAGGCCAGCGTCCTGCAGCTGCTGCGGTAAGACCGGCAGCTCACCAACGATACGCGAGACGGCGGGGGCAACGCCCGCCGTCTTCGTTTGGCGCGCCCTCCGTTGGGCGATACCACCTGAAATTGCAGGGACCGTAAAAATACTGAAGCGCACGCTAACCATATTTTAAAGGCAACCACGTACAAAAACTGGGCACTTTCGGTGCGCGTTATCAAGCGTCAAGTCCGGGTATTCTGAATGTCTCGTGCCGCTCAAGCCTATGCTCGCGCCTCTCAAACGACGGCATCTCCCCGAGACGTAGAGGCACAGGCGCTGCTCAAGGCGGCAAGGCAGCTGCAGGACGTCCAGTCCAACTGGAAGGGTCCGGACCGCAATCTGCACAACGCACTGATGTTCAACCGAAGGCTGTGGTCAATCTTCCTCACCGAAGCCGAAGCCAACGAGAATCCGAACTCGCTGGAAGTCCGGCAGAACATCGCCAATATCGGCATCTTCGTGCTGAAGCAGACCATCGAGGTGCAGATGGATCCGCATCCCTCGAAGCTGAAGTCGCTGATCGACATCAACTGCAATATCGCCGCCGGCCTCGCCGGCCGCGGCTAGAGATCCTACTTACGCCATCCGGTCGGTCGGAATGACGCGCGGCGGCGTGCCGCGCGACAGGTCGAGCGCGTGGAAATAGGCGCGGCGCCGCAGCACCGCGTCATCAGGATATTGCGTCACCACCTCGTCGGTCTTGTCGTTGACGACCTGGTAGACCATCGCTTTGGCATCGCGATCGAAATAGGCCTGATGCGCGAAATCCTCGATCACGTCGACCGGATCGTTGCGCACAGGCACAGCCGCATCCGCCGCGGTCACGCTCTGGCTCGCGGGCAATTCGGTCGGGACAGCGTTACTCGCCGCAGGACTGAATGGCGCCACAATGGGCGAAGGGGCCGGCGATCCCACCGGCCTGATGCTGAAATCTGTGCTCATGGCAGCCCTCCTGGCGCCGCTTTACAGAGACAAATCCCAACCCGATCCCGCCGGCAATATTGGCGCGCAGACTTCAATCCTTTGTTAGAAAACGCGATGAATCGGGCGCTGCGCTGCGCGCGCCAATTTGACGAAAACTTTAAGAGCTCAGAGCGAGCGGCTGACCGACAGCGGCGTGATGTGGCGCGGCGAAGGCGTGGCGCGCTTGCCGGCCGCGGTATAGGTGTTGGGAATGCTGCGGCGCTGCATCTCGGTATTGACCCCGCGCACGATGCTCTCGGACACCGCGTGCGCGGTCGCGAGCACCGTCAGATTGATCTGCAGCATCGAGCGGAAAACGTCGTGATGCCGGTGCAAGGTCTTGAGCAATTCGGGCGCGGCCTGCGCCAGCTGCTTCTGGCTCGCCTTGATCTGGCCAACCGCGTTGACATAATTCTTCGACAGTTCCGCCTTGCGCGGCTCAAAGGTCATGGCCTCGCGCAGCTTGCCGGCGCGCACCAGCTCAGTCTCGCGCTCGATTACCGAGAGCAGCGCGCTCATCGCGTCCATCAGGTTCTCGGCCAGCTTGCGCGCCTCGGCCGGCGTCGTGGCGACGGGGGTGGGAGAGGGGGCTTCGCGGCGTTGCGCGGTCGGGTTCATGCCGTCTTCCCCTGGTTTGCGCTCTTGGCCTGCGTCACGATCAGCGTGCGATAGACTTCGTTGGAGATCCCGACGCCGCCGGCCTTGGCGAATTGCTTGGAATATTGCTCGGTCAGCATCGAGCGCCACACGCCGGTCGAGGGCGTATCGCCGAACGGGCCTTCGCCCTTCAGCCCTGCGGTCATCTGCGAGAACATCGAGTTCAAAAACATCGCCTCGAAGTCGGTGGCGGTGGCTTTTGCCTTGGCCTGCTGCTGCGGCGAGACCTTCTGCAGTGCGGCGGCGAATTCGCGATCCGGCCGCCCGTTGAGCACGGGCATGGTGAACTGCGGAGGAATGCGGCTGGACGAGCCGGCGGCTATCGTCTGCATCACATCACCTCGATGTCGGCCTGGATCGCTCCGGCGGCCTTGATCGCCTGCAGGATGCCGATCAGGTCGCGCGGCCCGATGCCGAGCCCGTTGAGGCCGTCGACCAGTTGCTGCAGCGACACGCCGTCTTTGACGACCGCGAATTTCTTGCCGTCCTCGGTGACGCCGACGCTGGTGCGCGGCGTCACCACGGTCCGACCGCGCGAGAGCGGATTGGGCTGACTCACCTGTGGGCTTTCCGAGATGGTGACCGTGAGGTTGCCTTGCGCAACCGCGACCGTGTTCACGCGGACGTCGCGGCCCATCACGATGATGCCGCTGCGCTCGTCGATCACGATCTTGGCGGCCAAATCCGGGTCGACCTGCAGCTGCTCGATCTCGGTCAGGAAGGCGACCACGTTGCCCTTGAACTCCGGGGGGATCGACAGCTGCACCGTGGAGGGGTCGATCGGCTCGGCGGTCTTGACCCCGAGGAAGTCGTTGACCGCTGCGGCGATGCGCTTGGCGGTGGTGAAATCGGCGTTGCGCAACGCCAGGCGCACATTGGGCAGGCGGTTGAGCGCGAACTCGACCTCGCGTTCGATGATGGCGCCATTGGCGATGCGGCCGACGGTCGGCACGCCGCGGGTGATCTTGGCGGCTTCGCCCTCGGCCTGGAAACCGGAAATCGCCAGCGAACCCTGCGCCACCGCATAGACGTTGCCGTCGGCGCCAAGCAGCGGAGTCACGAGAAGCGTGCCGCCCTGCAAATTCTTGGCGTCGCCCAGCGCCGACACCGTGACGTCCATGCGGGTGCCCTGCGTGGAGAAGGCCGGCAGGTTGCCGGTCACCATGACGGCGGCGACGTTGCCGGTGCGGATGGTGGCGCCGCGGATATTGACGCCCATGCGCTCGAGCATCGCTTGCAGCGACTGCTTGGTGAAGGGGATGTTGTTCAGGGTATCGCCGGTGCCGTTGAGGCCGACGACGAGGCCGTAGCCGATCAGCTGGTTCTGCCGCACGCCCTCGATATTGGCGAGGTCCTTGATGCGGGACGTCGCCTGTGCCGACAGGGCGGAGAGCGCCAGCGCCAGCAGCGCGGCGCAGCTCGCCCTGAGAAATCTCACAACACGGATGCCGGGCATCCCAATGCTCCCCTCGAACTCAGGGATCGCGTGAGCCACTCCCATGGCCACCGATCCACGGTTAACTATGCGAGCGCCGTGCCACGGCCCGCCAAAACCATAATGATTTGATTTTGTTCGATAATTGTCGAAATGCCGATGACGAGGCAGCAGCCTGCGAAGGCAAAAACCGGCGCCAGGCGGCAGTTTTTGCCGGGCCGTTTACGCCGCATTAACCATAAAAAGGCGAAGCTCGCAGTCGACCACACCGTACCCCGAAAGGGCCGACGATGCGCATCTACGGACCGAACGGCACCACGATCGGATCGCCCACCGGCAATGCCAGGCGGACCAGTTCGACCGGCTTCTCGCTGCCGGACGACGCGACGACTGCCTCGGAAACGCGGGCCGCGACCGCGCCGAGGGCTGCCGCCGGCATCGACGCGCTGCTCGCCTTGCAGGGCATCGAAGAAGACCCGGCGGAACGGCGCCGGCGCTCGGTCGCGCGTGGCAAGGGCGCGCTCGACGTGCTCGACGCCCTCAAGATCGGGCTGCTCTCCGGCAACCTCAACGCCTCCACCGTCAGCCGGCTGCGCGATGCCGCCGCCAATTTGAAATCCTCCTCCGGCGACCCCGGTCTCGACTCGGTCCTCTCCGAGATCGAGCTTCGGGTCGAGGTCGAACTTGCCAAGGCCGGCCGGTTTTAGGCCTCCCTCGCTGCACGGGATCGGTCTGCCGCCGAACCGGCCGGGGTTGCGCACAGGTTCCTGCCCAAAACCCCGGTAAGTGCCTGTTTTCGTGGCCGTCATCGATATTGTTTGTCACAGGGCGCCGCTATATAAGGCGCGCGCGAGCGGACCTCGTCCGGCCGCCTGGACGCCTGAGGGAGAGGCGCCAGCGACAACCAAAAATGGGCTGACCTTGGAAAAGCTGAAAAACTACAGGCCGTCCGAAAAAGAGCCGTTCATGAACGACCGGCAGCGCGATTATTTCCGCGGCAAGCTGCTGGCCTGGAAGGATGAGATACTGCGGGAGTCGAAGCTGACCCTGCAGACGCTGCAGGAAGAGAACGTCAATCATCCCGATCTCGCCGACCGCGCATCCTCCGAGACCGACCGCGCCATCGAGCTTCGCGCCCGCGACCGCCAGCGCAAACTGATCTCCAAGATCGACGCCGCGCTGCAGCGCATCGAGGACAACTCCTACGGCTATTGCGAGGAGACCGGCGAGCCGATCTCGCTGAAGCGGCTCGAGGCGCGCCCGATCGCGACGCTGTCGGTCGAGGCCCAGGAGCGTCACGAGAAGCGCGAAAAGGTCTATCGCGACGAGTAGCTTTCTTCCGTCGCCTGCCACTTGAAGCGCGCTGCGATTTTGCTTTGAAATCAATCCGCTCGACGTTTTTGTTGCGGTCGCGCTTTGCTGTGTGCTCATGTTGTTGTCGAGCTTGAACCGCGCGCACGATGGGCTTTTAGATGGACAGGATTGTCGCCGCCGCGCAGATCATCGCGACCAGCCGGCGTAACCGTGCCGCCTTGAGGGCGCTGCCGTCTGATCTTGCACCGAAAGACGAGGCCGACGGCTATCGCGTGCAGCGTGCGCTGCACGACCTGTTGCTGCCCGAGAGCGGCGCACTGGTCGGCTACAAGATCGGCTGCACCAGCAAGGTGATGCAGCAATATCTCGACATCCCGCATCCATGCGGCGGCGGCGTGTTCGCGCGCGGCGTCCACGAGTCCGGTATGCGTTTGCGCGCCGCCGATTACGTGCGCGTCGGCGTCGAATGCGAGATCGCGGTGCGAATGGCGCGGCCTCTCGCGGCGGGACAAGGAGCGTTCACCGCCGAAAGCGTCGCCGGCGCGATCGAGGCCTATCTGCCGGCGATCGAGATCGTCGACGACCGCTATGCGCAATGGGAGACGCTGGGTGCGCCGACCCTCGTCGCGGATGATTTCTTTGCCGCCGGCTGCGTGCTCGGCGCAGCCGTGCCGCGCGCCGCCGCGCCGGACCTGCTCGCGGTCGAGGGGCGCGCACTGATCAACGGCGCCGAGGCCGGCCACGGCACCGGCGCTGACGTGCTCGGCCATCCCCATCATGCGCTGGCCTGGCTCGCCAACCATCTGGCCGGTGAGGGCAGGGGCCTGCATGCCGGCCAGATCGTGTTGACGGGCAGCTTGGTCAAGACCGTGTGGCTGAAGGCGGGCGATCACGTCGTGATGGAGCTGGAGGGATTGGGGCGGGTCGAGGCGGGGTTGGAGTGAGGAGGCTTCTACCCTCCCCTGGAGGGGGAGGGTCGCCGCGAATGCAATGAGCGGCGGGGTGGGGTGACAGCATCTCCTCTTGGACAGTTGTCGTACCGAAAGATCACCCCACCCCGTCTCGCATCTCGCGTTGCTCGATGCTTGCCGACCCTCCCCCTCCAGGGGAGGGTGAAGAAAAGCCCGGCACGACCTCTCCTTCCCGCGGCGCAGATGCGTCCGAGTTTTGCGTCATCCGTGTCCCTCCCAAAATGCAGAGGGCGCAGGGAATGCCGGGCGCTGGCCGCACCCGCAGGCCTTGTGGGCTGAAAAGGAAAGGTGCCCACAAGTCAGTACAGGCAGGCCGAAACATCCGGCACTCCCTGCGCAATGGCTTTACGGCTTACTCCGCGCTCTCCCTGGGGTACCGGGCTTTCTAGCCCCCATCGCCTTGCCGACTCGTCGTCGACAAGACTTGACGCCAGCGTCGGGGCGTCAGGACCACACGGCTTGGCCGTACGCATTGCGCCGCACGTCTTGCGCCGCCACGCGTCCATCGCATCCCGCCTCACGTCTGGTGACGAATGGCCATCACGTCCCTCATGTCGAGGCGGGGTGGATTCGTTTAATCATAAATACTGTATTTCGGAAAGAGGAATATTTTTGCGAAGCGCGCTTGACTCGTCGGGCAAAACAGGCGGACGAGCTTCGCAAATTGCCCCTCGGACAAAACACCTGTTGCCGCGGACAAACGCCCAGCCGTAATATCCTGACACAACGATAACAGGGGAGGGCTGCCATGATTGACAATCGCACTGCGCCTTATGCGGCGCTGGTCCTGAGGCTTGCGCTGTCGTTCTTTTTCTTCGCGCATCTGATCCGGAAATTCGCCGTGATCGGCTTCGATCCCTGGTGGACCGGCCTGGTCAAGCAGGGCTATCCCGGCGCCGTGCTCGGCTACACCGTGGCGATCGAATTTACCGGTGCGGTGCTGCTCCTGCTCGGCGTCTACACCCGCTATGTCAGCCTGCTGTCGCTTCCGGTGCTGATCGCGGTCACCAATTACTGGATGGTCCGCAAGGGGTTCTGGTTCGCCGATGGCGGCATGGAATTTCCCCTGGCCTGGGTGTGCATGCTGATCGCGCAGGTGCTACTCGGCGACGGCGCCTATGCGTTGCGCGTACCGGCGTTGCCGTGGGAGCGCGCGCGGCCGGCGACGGCTTGAATCACAGACAGGGAATGGCAATGCGCGGACGCCGTGTGTTGATGGAATCGTTCGTGGCCAATGGCGTGCGCCACATCTTCGGCAATCCCGGCACCACGGAAACGCCGCTGCTCGACAGCCTGCCGGCGTTCCCGCAAATCGACTACATCATGGCGCTGCATGAGGGCGTCGCGGTCGGCGCCGCGAGCTTTTATGCGCAGGCCGCGGGACGAGCGACGGTGGCCAACGTCCATGTCGCGCCCGGCCTCGGCAACGCGATCGGCGCGATCTACGGCGCGTTCAAGGCCAATTCGCCTGTTGTCGTGACCGCCGGCCAGCAGGACACCCGGATGCGGCTCACCGGTCCCGTGCTCGGCCATGACCTCGTGGCGATGGCCGCGCCCGTCACCAAATGGAGCGTGCAGATCGAGCGCGCCGACGAGATCGCACCGATCCTGCGCCGCGCCTTCAAGGTCGCGACCGATATGCCCAGAGGGCCGGTGTTCGTCGCGCTGCCCATCGACGTGCTGGAGCAGGAGACCTCGGTTGAGGCTGTTGTGCCCGACCGGCTGTGGCGCGCCGCGCTTCCCGATCCCAAAGGCGTGGAGGCGATCGCTTCGCTGATCCTGAAATCATCAAGTCCGACCATCGTGGTCGGCGACGACGTCGCGCGCGCGCATGCCACCGGCGCCCTGGTTGCCCTTAGCGAGACGATCGGCGCGTCCGTGTGGTTCGAAGGGCTGCGCGCTCACGCGCCGTTTCCGACCACCCATCCCAATTACCGGCGGTCTCTGCCCGGCGATGCCGCGCAGATTCGCAAAACGCTCGGCCAGGCCGATCTCGTGCTGCTCGTGGGCGGGCCGTTCTTCGAGGACATCTGGTTCGCACCGGGCGGCCATTTCCCGAAAGCTGCCGCGGTGGTGCAGATCGAGGAGTCGCCCGAGCGGGTCGCCTTCAACCATCGGCTGGACGCCGGCCTCGTCGGCGAGATGACGGCGAGCCTGGCTGCGTTGACGGACGTGCTGCGGTCGCACGCGAGCGCGGAATACAAATCCGCCGCGCAGCGCCGCAACCAGGGGCTGGCGGATCAGTCGGCGCAGGAGGCGGACGCCTACAAGGCGCGGCTGGAAAAAGCCTGGAACAGGACGCCGAGCTCGATGCCGCGGGTCGCCGCGGAAATCCGGCGCGGACTTCCCGACAATGTCGTTGTTGTCGACGAGAGCATCACCGCGAGCCTCGATCTCGCGCAAGCCTTCGACTATCGCGGCTTTGGCGATTATTTCGGCGGCCGCGGCGGCGGCATCGGACAGGGATTGTCGGGCGCGATCGGCGTCAAGGTGGCGATGCCGGATCGTCCGGTGGTCGCGATCTCCGGCGACGGCTCGGCGATGTACTCGATCCAGGCGCTGTGGACCGCCGCCCACCACAAGCTCGCAATCGTGTTCGTGATTCTCGCCAACCGCGAATACCGGATCCTCAAGCACAATGTCGACGTCTGGCGGCAGAATTTCGAGGCCGGCACCCAGCATGCCTATCAGCAGATGGATCTCACTGGTCCCGTGCTCGATTTCGTGCGTCTCGCCGAAGGCATGGGCGTCGAAGCTATCAGCGTCGACAAGGCCGACGACATCGCGCCGGCATTGCAAAAGGCCGTCGCGGCCAACCGGCCCTATCTGGTCGAGATCGGGATCGAAGGGAAACGGTGAGAGCGGTTCGTCATGCCCCGCCCGCAGTCAAGCTTGCGCAGACTGCGTAAACTTGTCTGCGCTGCCGGGCATCCACGTCTTTGGTGCAACTTGTAAGAAAGACGTGGATGGCCGGGCATAGGCGAGCGGAAGCGACGCCGTTCTTCGAACGGCTATACCCGGCCATGACGAAAAATGAGTCACTTTCCGTGCGGCAAGGACGGCTAAACCGCCTCTCGTTCCGGGGCCAGCTTGTCCTGCCCGATGGCGTCCAGCGAAGGCAACGCAGCCATGATCTTCGGCTTGCGCAAGCGAACGTAAATCTGCGCCAGGATCAGCACCGCGCAGAGGAACAGGAAAAACGCGCTGATCGGACGCTCGAGGAAGACCAGCGCGTCGCCGCGGGAGATCAGCAGAGAGCGGCGGAAGTTCTCCTCGAAGCGGGGACCGAGCACAAATCCGAGCAGGATGGAGGCCGGGTGGAAGTCGAGCAGCAGCAGCAGGTAGCCCGCAAGCCCGACGACGACGGTCTCTGCGACCTGGAACATGTCATTGTTGGTCGAGTAGACGCCGATCGAGACAAAGAACAACGCGCTCGGGTACAAATATTTGTAGGGGATCATCAGGAGCTTCACCCACAGCCCGATCAAGGGCACGTTGAGGATGACCAGGATGATGTTGCCGATCCAGAAGCTGGCGATCAGGCCCCAGAAAATGTCGGGATGCTCCCTGATGAGCTGCGGGCCCGGCACGATGCCCTGAATCATCAGGGCGCCGAGAATGAGGGCCATCACGGCGTCGCCGGGAATGCCCAGGCTCATCGTTGGAATGAAATCGCCCTGCACCGAGGAATGCGTCGCCGCCTCCGGGCAGGCGACGCCTTCGATCATGCCGGTGCCGAATTTCTCGGGTGTTTTCGAGACCTTCTTCTCGGCCGCGTAGGCGATAAAGGAGGCGATGGTCGGACCGGTTCCCGGAATCAGCGAACACAGGCTGCCGACGATGGTCCCGCGCAGCATCGCCGGGATCGCACGGCGAAGCTCGTCGCGCGACGGGCGCAGGTCGCGAATCCCGACATTGGAGTAGCGGGTGTTGATGTCGGAATACTGGTTCACGCTTTTCATGAACTCGGCCAGGCCGAACAGTCCGAGCGCGAGGCCGACCAGTTCGACGCCGTCGAACAGGCTGCTGATACCAAAGGTGAAGCGCGGCGTTCCGGTCTCGATGTCCGTGCCGACGATGCCGAGCAGCAGGCCCAGCAGTGTCATCGCGATTCCCTTGAGCGGAGAACCGCGCGCCAGTGTCGACCCCGCCAACAGGCCGAGCAGCATCAGCGAGCAGATCTCGGCCGGACCGAACTGCAGCGCGACCCTCACCAGGAGCGGGGAAAGGAAAATCATCTCGGTGATGCCCCAGGAAGCGCCGACAAACGACGAGATCATGGTGATGCCGAGCGCCGCGCCGCCGCGCCCCTGCTTGGTCAACGGAAACCCGTCGAGGCACGTCACCGCGTGGGGCGGATGGCAGGGCAGGTTGAGCAGGATCGAACAGATCGCGCCGCCATATTGCGCGCCATAAAACACGCCTGACAGCATCAGGATCGCGCCGACCGGCTTGATGCCGAAGGTCAGCGGCAGCAGCACCGAGATGGTGGCGAGCGGTCCCATTCCCGGCAGTACGCCGACCATGTTGCCGACCAGTACGCCGACGAAGCACCACATCAGGTTCTGCGGCTCGAGGGCGACGCCGAAGCCGTACCAGAGATCGGAAAGAGCGGTCGCCAGCATCTAGAATCCCCAACGGAATAGCGGGAAGGGCACTTTCAGGACATAGGAAAACAGGAACCCGCCGACGACGGTGATACCGGCCGCCAGAATTGCCGATTCTCTCAATGTCGCCGTTCGATCGCCGAGCGCCGATATGAAGACGCACATGAAAGTGGCGGCGGCCATGCCGAAATATTCGCCGAACAGGATGAACATCAGCGGCCCTGCAAGGATGCAGATCCAGCCGCGCCACTCCATGCTTTCGGGGAGGATCCGCTCATCATCATCGAGCGGCGTGACCACGCCCGCGACAAAGATCAGAACGCCGACAAAGGTCATGAGAATGCCGAGCATGAACGGGAACATGCCCGGGCCCATATGCGCCAGCGTTCCCAGACGATAGGTGGTGGAATTCAAGGTGACGCCGGCGCCGAGCAGCACCATGAACAGCCCGGCATAGAAATCCTTTTTTTTAAGCAGGTTCTGCATGCCCACGTTTCCCGGGTTCATCTTCTTCATTATTGGAACAAGCCGCCATTCGTCCAAGCAACCTTAGACCAATGCGTCAAGCTATTGACTGAATTTAATCTTCGCGTCCAGCGGCCGTTGGCAAAAAGCACGACGGCCTCCGGCAGGGGAGCTGCCGGAGGCCGCGTTGGAACACTCTCCTGCGCCTAGGTTCGCAATCGAGTGTGGGAGCTGGGTGTCGCCTAGAACGGCAGCAGCACGTCGGTCACCTGCTGGCCATAGCGCGGCTGCTGGATGTCCATGATCTGGCCGCGGCCTCCGTAGGAGATGCGCGCCTGGGCGATCTTGGTGGAATTGATGGTGTTGTCGCTCTGGATGTCCTCCGGACGCACGATGCCGGCCACGATCAGCTCGCGCATTTCGAAGTTGACGCGGATCTCCTGCTTGCCCTCGACCACCATATTGCCGTTCGGCAGCACCTGGGTCACGACCGCGGCGATGTTGGTTGTCAAGGTTTCCTGGCGCTGGATCGAACCCTTGCCATCGAATTGCGACGTCCCGTTCGCGGTCAGAAGGTTGCCCGGCAGCACCTTCTGCGCCTGCGCGCCGAGCGTCTTGGCGCCGATGAAGTCGGTGATGGCGGAACCCGTTGAGCCGGTCTGGTTGCGCTGGGTCTCGTTGGCGAAATTGGCCTGGTCGTTGATGACAACGGTCACGGTGAGCAGGTCGCCGATCTGGTGGGCGCGCTGGTCCTTGAAGAACGAGCGCGAGCCATTGCGCCACAGCGAATTGGGACTGAACGACACCGTCTCCGGTTTCGGCATCGGCATCGACACCGGCTTGTAGCCGGGCTGCGTGGTCGGATTGTCGATCGCATTCAGCTTTGGTGTCTCGCCGATCTGCGACAGGCGGCTGATCGCGGAGCAGCCGCTGGCCGCACTGAGCAATGCAAACAACGCTCCGATACGCGCGATCTGGCGCGCGAGACGGTACCTGGACTTGAACTGGGACATGAACGTTACTCTGGCTTGGACGTGACGGGCGAATGGGTGTCGGCGGCGACCGCTGTCCGCGCGGGGCTTTCCGGCGCGACCGAGGCGGCCTCGGCCGGAGGCTGCGGGGTGGCGACCTGGATGGTGACTTGGCCGCGGCCGGTGACCGTGCCGGTCACGGTGCGCTTGGACTGGATGTTGAGCACGCTGACGACGTCGCCTTCGGTGCCGTTGTCGAGCGCCTTGCCGCGCGTGGTGAGATAAAGCCCGGCAGTCTGGAAGATGATGCTGACGGCCTGGTCGCGCTGCACCAGATCGGGCTTGGCCAGATCGGCGATGCGGAGCGGCTGGCCGGAGCGGACCGAGCGGCGCATCTGCATGCCGACCGCCTGTTCGCGCGGGGCTGCGTCGTTGCCGACTTCGGCGCGCGGGCGGCGCTCGACAATAACGTCGGCGGATTTGAGGATATCACTGCGCTCGACGCCGCGGGTCAGCACCGCGACCTCGACGGTCTCGATCGCGCTGCCGGTGAAGCGAAGCAGCGTCGAATTGCCGTTGTCGTTGGCGATCTGGAAGCTGACGTCGAAGCGGCCGTTGCGCGGCTCGTAGCGCGCCGCTGTCGCCAGCATCGCTCCGGTGTTGGAGGCATCGAGGCGCACATCGGCCACGTCGCGGTCGAAGGTCAGGTTGATATTGGCGGCATCGCCCAACCCGCCGCGATGCTCCAAGGCCTGCGCCACCGCGGTCTCGATTGCCTTGGCCTCGAGGGTGCGCGCCAGCCGCGTCACCATGACCTGCTTGATGTCTTTTGCGTCGACGCCGATCACGCCCTGCGTGCGCAAGACGTTGAGCACCTGCGCGACCGGCAGCGAGCCCGTGGTGCCCAGGTCAGGCGCGCGATAGATCGCGATCTGCGAGAACGGTCCGGCATTGTCGACGACGTCGCCGATCCGCACCACCTCGGAAGCGACGCTGACGGTGGCGCGCAGCAACGGCGGCGCGATGGTCTCGTCGCCGGCGCGCGCCGCGCTCGCGGCGAACAGAAGACCGGCGATGAACAGACCGGCGAGCAGCAGGGGGCGGAGCATCACGAGTCCTCCGTCAGCGGAACAGCGCAGTCGTCGACTGCATCATCTGGTCGGCCGCCGAGATCACCTTGGCGTTCATCTCGTAGGCGCGCTGCGCCGCGATCAGGTCGCTCATCTCGGAAACCACGTCGACATTGGCCTGTTCGAGGCTGCCTTGCGTGATGGTGCCGTAGCCTTCGGCGGCGGCGATGCCGTCCTGCGGCGGGCCCGAGGAGGGCGTGTCCTGATACAGGTTGCTGCCGACCGGCAAGAGGCCGGCCTTGTTGATGAACTTGGTGATCTGGATCTGGCCGATGATCTGCGAGGTGGTCGAGCCCGGCACCGTGACCGAAACCTGGCCCTGGCTGTTGACCGTGAGGCCCGATGCATTTTGCGGGATCGTGATGGTCGGCTGCACCGGGTTGCCGGCCGCGGTGACGACGCGGCCCTGGTTGTCCATCTGAAAGGTGCCGTCGCGGGTGTACTGGTAGGTGCCGTCGGGCATCTGGATCTTGAAGAAGCCTTCGCCCGTGATGGCGAGGTCGAGATCGTTGCCGGTCTGCGACAGCGTGCCCTGCGTCATCGAGCGCGGCGTGCCCACGGTCTTGACACCGCCGCCGAGATCGATACCGACGGGCAGGATGGTGCCTTGGTCGGAGGATTGTGCGCCGACGCGGCGGACATGCTGGTAGATCAGGTCCTGGAACGCGGCGGTCTGCTTCTTGTAGCCGGTGGTGCGCAGGTTCGCGATGTTGTTGGAGATCACCTGAACGTTGAGTTCCTGTGCCGCCATCCCGGTCGCTGCAGTGTGAAGCGCTTGCATGTTAAATGCTCCTCAATCTCGCTCAGGCCGGCACGTCAGCGAGCTTGTCGATCGCGTTCTTGTGCATATCGCTTTGCTGCTGAAGGATGTTGGCGATGTTGGTGTAGGTCCGCATCACCTCGACCATGTGACTCATTTCCATGACCGAGTTGACGTTGGATTTCTCGACGAAGCCCTGCTGGATGGTCGACTTGACGTCCTGTGCCCCGCCGTCGCCGGAGTAGAGGTTGTTGCCCTGCTTGATGAGCCTCTGCGCATCGGTGAAGCTGACGAGGCGAAGCTTGCCGCGGATCGAATCCGTGTGCGCCGCGCCCTCCTGCACCGTGATGGTGCCGTCGGCGGAGACGACGATGTCATGGTCGGTCGGCTGGAACACGATCGGCCCAGACGTGCCCAGCACCGGAGCGCCACCATTGGTGACGAGCTGGCCTTGCGGGTTGATCTGCAGGTTGCCGTCGCGGGTGTAGCGCTCGCCGCCCTGCGACTGCACCACCATGAAGCCGGCGCCGGCAATCGCGACGTCGAGCGGATTGCCGGTCTGCTGCAGGCCGCCCTGGCTGAAATCGCGGAACGTGCCGCGGTCCTGCACATAGGAGACGCGGCGATCCTTGCCGTTGAAATTGTCCTCATGGGCGCCCGAGGCGAGATATTCCTCGAACAGCGGCCTGTCGGCCTTGAAGCCGTTGGTGTTCACGTTGGCGATGTTGTTGGAGATGACATCGAGCTGCCGCTCCAGAACCATCTGCCGTGACAATCCGACGAGAAGCGTATTCTCCATCGGTGGTGCTCCCCTTTTGCTCCGGGTCGCTTCGCCGCTCTCCCAAGCGCCGCTGCGACCGCCATCGAACCGGTCGACGGCTCTCCCAAGCCATGGCGGTTCGTAGCAATCAGAGCGAATGTCGTGCCAGTTGAGAAAATCCAGCGATTTGAATCGTTTAGGTGTTTTGCACCGGCGCAAGGCAGGCGGCAGAAAGGTCTTGTTGACCATGTTTGCCCGGCAAGTTTTTCCTAGCGGGCCGCAATTCGAAAGATTCCATTAACCATTGTTACCTAGCGTTCACCATGAGCGGGGCGCGTATGCGCTGGGGGCATTTGTATTGCGTCAGTTGGGCTGCCGGCCGGCATCGGGCTCATCCCTTTGAGAGAGCGGACGAGCGGCAATGGCAGATACCGAGAAGGAAGGCGCGGCTGAGGGCGAAGCCGCCGCTCCCGCACCGAAGAGCAAATTCAAGCTGATGATCATGATCGTCGGGGTGCTCGCCGTGCTCGGCGTGGGCGCCGCGACCTGGTTCTTCTTCTTCCGTCATCCGCCCGAGGAAATGCACGCCGAAGAGGTCAAGGCCAAGCCGCCGGTGTTCGTCGAGGTGCCCGACATGATGGTCAACCTCGCCGGCGCGCCGGGCGAGCGCGTGCAATACCTGCGGGTCAAGGTCGTGCTCGAGGTCAAGGAAGAGAAGCAGGTCGAAGAGATCAAGCCGACCATGCCGCGCGTGACCGACATCTTCCAGACTTACCTGCGCGAGCTGCGGCCGGCCGACATCGCCGGCTCCGCCGGGCTGTTCCGTTTGAAGGAAGAGCTGACGCGGCGGGTCAACGCCGCGGTCGCGCCGATCAAGGTCAGCGCGGTGCTGTTCAAGGAAATCGTGGTCCAGTGACCGGGTGGATGTGAGACGATGGCGGGCAACGACCAGGTCGACCAGGATGCCATAGCCGCCCAGTGGGAGGCCTCGCTCGATTCCGAGGACCCCGCGGCCGCGGCCGAAGCCGCGAGCGCCAACGAGCTCACGGAATCGATGTCGCTGCAATGGGCCGCCATGGTCGAGGACGGCAGCCGCGACTTCGGAGGCGGCAAGAACAACGGCGAGCGCGTCCTCTCGCAGGAAGAGATCGACAACCTGCTCGGCTTCACCGCGGGCGAGGTCAATCTGGACGACAATTCCGGCATCCGCGCCATCATCGATTCGGCCATGGTGTCCTACGAGCGTCTGCCGATGCTCGAAATCGTCTTCGACCGACTGGTGCGGCTGATGACGACATCCTTGCGCAACTTCACCTCCGACAACGTCGAAGTCTCGCTCGACCGCATCACCTCGGTGCGCTTCGGCGACTACATGAACTCGATCCCGCTGCCGGCCGTGATCAGCGTGTTCAAGGCCGAGGAGTGGGACAATTTCGGCCTCGCCACCGTCGACTCCAACCTGATCTATTCGATCATCGACGTGCTGCTCGGCGGCCGCCGCGGCAATTCCGCGCTGCGCATCGAGGGCCGGCCCTACACCACGATCGAGACCAGCCTGGTCAAGCGGCTGGTCGAGGTCGTGCTGTCGGATGCCGAGCAGGCGTTCCGGCCGCTGTCGCCGGTGAAATTCTCGATCGACCGGCTCGAAACCAATCCGCGCTTTGCCGCGATCAGCCGCCCCGCCAATGCGGCGATCCTGGTCCGGTTGCGCATCGACATGGAAGACCGCGGCGGCAATGTCGAGCTGCTGCTGCCCTATGCGACCATCGAACCGATCCGCAGCGTGCTGCTGCAGATGTTCATGGGCGAGAAATTCGGCCGCGATCCGGTCTGGGAAGGGCATCTCGCCACCGAGATCGGCGGTGCGGAGATCTCGGTCGACGCCGTGCTCTATGAATCCGACATTCCGCTGAAGCAACTGATGCAGCTCAAGGTCGGCGACACCCTGCCGCTGGAGATGCGCGCCGACGCGCTGGTGTCGGTGCGCTGCGGCAGCGTCACCCTGACCGAAGGGCGGATGGGCCGGGTCGGCGACCGCGTCGCCATCCGCGTCACCAAGCCGTTGCGGAAACCGAAGACCACCCTCGCGATGTTCGAGAAGTCGGACGAGCAGAACAAGATGCTGGAGGCCCAATGAACCATTCATTAGGTGTTGTTATCGAAACCCTGGTCGCGGTCCTGCTCGTGATGACAATCGGTTACTGCATGCTGCTGAACCGGCGGCTGAAGCGGCTGAAGGCCGACGAGCATTCGCTGAAGGCGACGATCGCCGAATTGATCACCGCGACCGAGATCGCCGAGCGCGCCATCGGCGGGCTCAAGCACACCGTGCGCGACGTCAACGAGAATCTCGGCAGTCAGCTCGCTTCCGCGACCCAGCTGTCGGAGCAGCTCAAGCGCCAGCTTGCCGAAGGCGACAACGTGATGCGCCGTCTCACCAAGATCGCGATCGCCGCGCGCCCCTCCCAGGCGGTGGAGGCGGAGGTAAAGGAGCCCGCGCCGCGTGAGCCTGCGTCGGGGGATTTCGCCTCGCGCGAGGCGGCGGCAAAACCCTCGAACGCCAAGGCGTTGGCCGCGGCGGCTCAGGCATTCTCCGAACGTAGAAGGTCCGGTGGCCTTGCGGCATGAAGTCGTTTCGTAACATCCGCGTCATTCCCGTCGTCCTGGTTGCGGTTGCGGCGCTTGCGGTGCTGAAGATCGGCGGCCTCGTCTTCGACGGCGGCTATGTGTTCGACTATAAGCCGCACCGCACCCAGCCCTCCTGGGCGCAATCGATGCTGAACTTCCCGGGCGCGCCCAAGGTCGATCCCAACGACGTCACCGGATCGGTGCATGGCGCACCTGAAGCGAAGAAAGAGGAGGCGCCGAAGCCGGCCGCGCCGGACACCAAGCCGGAAGGCATCGTGATCCATCCCGAGGAGAACCAGAATCCGGTCTCGCCGTCGGAGCGCGCGATCCTGGAGCGGCTGCAGGCGCGCCGTCAGGAGCTGGAAGCGCGCCAGCGCGAGATCGACATCCGCGAGAGCCTGCTCAAGGCCGCCGAGAAACGCATCGAGAGCAAGGTCGAGGAGATGAAGGCGCTGGAGTTGCGCGCCACTGCCGCGAACGAGCAGAAGACCGAAGCCGAGAACGCGCGCTTCAAAGGCATCGTCACCATGTATGAGAGCATGAAGCCGAAGGATGCCGCGAAAGTGTTCGACCGGCTCGACATGGCCGTGCTGATCGAGATCGCGTCCCAAATCGCCCCGCGCAAGATGTCCGATATCATGGGCCTGATGCAGGCCGACGCCGCCGAACGGCTGACGGTGGAGATGGCGCGCCGCGCCGGCGGCGACAAGTCCGCGCCCGGCGCCGACCTGCCCAAGATCGAAGGCAAGATCATCTCGCAAAAGGGCGGATGAGAAGGCTTCTTCAGCAGCGACGGTGCAAGCCGTCCTTGCCGACATAGGTCCCCGTCGACGGATCGTACGACCGATAACGTTGCGCACAATAGGTGGACTGCGGCAGCGGCCCGATCACAACCTGGGACGGATAGGGATAGGGCGAGCGTCGCGAATTGCCGGCGATCACGCCGGCTACTCCCAGCCACGCCGTCGACGGCTCCGCGGAGAAGTTGCCGGGGAAGTTGCCGTTGCTGGCGAAGTCGCGATCGTCATCGCGGCCGTCGAACGACCACGGGCTGGTGTTGCCGTAGCGCAAGACCCGGTAGTCCTGGGCCTGCGCAGCCGACGTGGCGATCGATGCCGCGACGAAGGCGATGGCAATTTTGACGACAGCAATTCTCGTCCCGGTCATTCGAACCCCCATCGCATCACGGCCTGATTGTTCCCCAATCGCCCTTCCAGCCCGCAAGCCGTCCCTTGCGAAACTGGAGATAGAGCCCGTCGCTCCGCTTGGACAATGTTGCGCCCTTGACGTTCGGCACCGCAAGATAAAGTTCTTCGCCCGGGCGGCCGCCGACATAGGTCAAGGGCACGCCGAGCGCCTGCGCCGCCTGGTCGGCGTTCATCCCGAACGTCAGCGGCACCTGCGGTGCGCCGGCAACCGGCTGCTGCGCGCAGGCCACGCCCGCGATCATCAGCATCGGCACCAGGGCAGAGAGGAGCTTCCTGATCAAGCGCGCGATCCTCATGGTTGCAGCGAGGCCAGCGTCCCGCCGGGCGTCCAGCCGCCGCCGAGCGCCTGGAACAGGCTGCTGGCCGCCTCGAGCTTCGAAAGCCTGACCAGCACCAGCGTATTTTCGGCGGTGAAGAGCGTCTGCTGGGTTTGCAGGACGGTAATCAGGTTGACGGTGCCGCCGCGCAGCTGGGCTTCCGCGACGTCGAAAGCCTTGCGCGAGCTGGTCACAACATCTCGCTGCAGCCTTTCCTGAAGCGTGAATTTCTGCAAAGCGATGAGCGCCTTCTCGACGTCGGCGAAGGCCGACAGCACGGCCTTGCGGTAGGCCTGCAGATTTTGCAGCTGTACGCCTTTGGCCTGTTTCAACTGGCTCTCCAGCAGGAAGCCGTCGAAGATCGGCTGCGTCAGGCCGGCGGTCAACGTGTAGAACCAGGCGCCCGGCGTGAACAGCGATGCGAGCGCGGCACTCTGGAATCCGGTCGTGCCGGTCAGCTGGATTTGCGGAAAGAACGCCGCGCGCGCCGCCTCGACGCTGAAGTTGGAGGCGGCCAGCTGCGCTTCTGCCTGCCGGACGTCGGGCCGTTGATAGAGCAGTTCGGAGGGCAGGCCGGGCGTCACCCTTGGCACCGCGATCTGGGTGGTCGAACCGCCATGAACCGTGAAATTCGCCGGCGCGCGTGCGACCAGCAGCGCCAGCGCGGCGATGCTCTGGCCCAGCGTGACTTCGAGCGGTGGAATCGCCGCGCGCTGGGTCGCCACCAAGGCTTCCTGTTGCGATACGTCCAGCTGGGACGCCGTTCCGCCGTTGAACTGTTTTTTGATCAGGTCGAGGATCCGCTGCGCCGCCGCCAGATTCTGCCGCGTGACGCGGAGCTGATCCTGGGCTGCCAGAACCTGGAAATAGGTGTTGGCCACCGTGACGATCGTGGTCAGGGTCACGACCTCGCGATTATATCGCGCGACCGTCGCGCTTTCCTCGGCCGCGTAAAGTGTCGCGCGGTTCTTGCCCCAGAAGTCGACCATGTAGCTCGCCGTCAGGCTGGTGCTGAACTGCGAGAAGGTTGTGCCTCCACCACCGCCGCCGAGCCCGCCGCCGCCGCCGCCACTTGTCGCCAACGGTCCGAAATGTTCACGCTCGGCACTGGCGTTTCCGGTCAGGCTGGGCAACAGCGGCGCGCCGGATGCGCCGACCTGCGCATCGGCCTGGATGATCTGGGCAATCGTAACCGCGATATCGAGATTGTAGATCTGCGCCGCGTCCATCAGTGCCGTCAATTCAGCGGAGCGAAATCCGCGCCACCAGTCCACTGCAGGCAAGGCCGCGTCGGCATCGCCCCTCGGGGCCGCGCGATAGGTCGCGGACATATCGAGGTTCAGGTCGGGACGCTCCGTTCCGAGAATGCATCCCGACAAGCCCGGACTGACCGCGAGCGCCAGCGCAGCGCAGACGGCCCGACGCGTGGCGCGAGATCGCACGCCGCTCTGGAAGCGGTCCCGGACTTGCCGCGGGACTGGACCTGATGTGTCGTCTTGCATCTACTCGCCCGGTTGCAGGGAAGGTCCGGGTCCACGATGTGCCGCGTTGCCCCTAAAACGTTGGCTCCAGAGGCGGAACCTGTCCAGATACAAATAGATCACAGGTGTAGAATAAAGCGTCAGGGCCTGGCTCAGGATCAGGCCGCCGACGATCGCAATGCCGAGCGGCTGGCGCAGTTCGCCGCCGTCGCCCATGCCGATGGCGAGCGGAACCGCGCCGAGCATTGCCGCCATCGTGGTCATCATGATCGGGCGAAAACGCAAGAGGCAGGCTTCGCGGATCGCATCGATCGGGCTCATTCCGCGCTTGCGCTCCGCTTCGAGCGCAAAGTCGATCATCATGATGGCGTTCTTCTTCACGATGCCGATCAGCAGGATGACGCCGATCAGCGCCATGATGCTGAAGTCGGTCTTGAACAGCATCAGCGCCAGCAGCGCCCCGACGCCCGCGGACGGCAGCGTCGAGAGGATCGTCAGCGGATGGATGTAGCTTTCGTAGAGCACGCCCAGCACGATGTAGATCGTGACCAGCGCCGCCAGAATAAGAAAGGGCTGGTTGCTGAGCGAATCCTGAAACGCCTTCGCGGTGCCCTGGAAGGTGCCGCGGATGCTCCCGGGCACGCCGAGCCGGTTCATGGTGGCCTCGATGGTCGCGACCGCCGCGCTCAAGGAGACGTTCGGCGGCAGGTTGAACGAGATCGTGTTGGCCACGAGCAGGCCCTGATGGTTGACGGCAAGCGGGGTCGCGCCCTGGCTGAAACGGGCCACCGCGGACAGGGGAATCATCGTCTCCTGCCGGGTGCTGACCGCCGAACCGGTCGAGGCGACGCCCTTGCCGGTCGCTCCGATCGAGTTGGTCGCAAGATTTCGTGCCGCCTGCGCGTTGGCGGCCGCCGCGGCCGACGAGGTGTTTGCGGACACCACCGTGCCCGCCACCGCATTGGTCGCCTGCGAGCCGCCGACCGAGCCGCCGGACGTCGAGACATAGACATCCTTCAGCGTCTCCGGGTTTTCCCAGTAGCGCGGCGCCACCTCCATGATGACGTGATACTGGTTGCGAGCGACATAGATCGTGGAAACCTGTCGCTGGCCGAACGCATCGTAAAGCGTGTTGTCGATCTGGCTGACGGTGATACCGAGCTGGGACGCGGCGTCGCGATCGATCACCACGTTGGATTGCAACCCCTTGTTTTGCTGGTCGCTGTTGACGTCGGCGAGGTTGGGCTCGCGCTGCAGGGCTGCCGCGATCTTCGGCGACCACTCGTTCAGCTCTTCGAGCGTCGAACCCTGCAAGGTGTACTGGTATTGCGCGTTGCTGGCCCGTCCGCCGACGCGGATATCCTGCACCGCCTGCAGGAACAGGGTCGCCCCGGGCACGACGGAGGTCGCCCGGCGCAGCCGGGTAATGACCCCATCGGCGCTGATATGGCGCTCGTTGAGCGGCAGCAGCGAAACGAACATGAATCCCGAATTGGTCTGGCCGCCGCCGGTGAAGCCGACGGCGACCTCGACCGCCGGGTCCTTCTTCAGGATGGTGACGAACTGCGCCAGCTTCTGCTGCATCAGCTGGAACGAGATGCTCTGGTCGGCCTGGATGATGCCGATGATGCGCCCGGTGTCCTGTTGCGGAAAGAAGCCCTTCGGAACGATATCGTAGAGATAGAAATTGAGGCCGAGCACCGCGGCAAGGATCACCATCACGAATTGGGGATGATCGAGCGCGCTCGATAGCGTGCGCCGGTAGAAGTCCAGCATCGCGTCGAAGAAGCGTTCGCTGGCGCGGTACAGCCTGCCGTGCTCGTGGCTCTCCTGGCGCAGCAGTACGGCGCACATCATCGGCGTGGTTGCCAGCGAAACGGCGAGCGAGATCAGGATCGAGATCGAAATCACCATCGCGAACTCGCGGAACAGGCGGCCGATGATGCCGCCCATCAGCAGGATGGGGATGAAGACGGCGATCAGCGAGATGCTCATCGAGAGAACCGTGAAGCCTACTTCGTTGGCGCCCTTGAGCGCCGCCTGCAGCGGCGACATGCCCCGCTCGATGTAGCGGGTCACGTTCTCGAGCACGACGATGGCGTCGTCGACGACGAAGCCCGTCGCGACCGTGAGCGCCATCAGCGACAGATTGTCGAGGCTGTAGCCGATCAGGTACATGGCGCCGAAGGTCGCGACCAGCGATACCGAGACCGCGACCACGGGGATCAACGTCGCGCGCAGGTTTCTCAGGAACGCGAACACCACGAGGATGACGAGCAGCACCGCGAGGACGAGGGTGCGCTCGACGTCGCGCAGCGAGGTGCGGATCGTGGTCGAGCGGTCGACGGCCAGGCCGACGTCGATCGCAGGCGAGATCGACGCCCGCAACAGCGGCATCAGCGCCCTGACCTTGTCGACGGTGCTGATGATATTGGCGCCGGGCTGGCGGTAGAGGATGATCAGGACCGCCGGCTTGCCGTTGGCGAGCCCGGCGTTGCGCAAATTCTCGACGCCGTCGAGGACTTCGCCGACGTCGGACAGATGCACCGGCGCGCCATTGCGGTAGGCCACGATCAGGGATTTGTAGTCATCGGCCTTGTTGGCCTGGTCGTTGGCGTAGATCTGATAGCGCTGCTCGCCGACGTCGATGCCGCCCTTGGGACTGTGCGCGTTGGCGCTGGACAGCGCCGCGCGCACGTCCTCGAGGCCGACGCCGTATTTGTAGAGCGCCTGCGGAACGAGTTCGACGCGCACCGCCGGCAGCGAGCTGCCGCCGACCACGACCTCGCCGATGCCTTCGACCTGCGACAGTTTCTGCGCCAGCACGGTGGATGCGGCGTCGTAGAGATCGCCGCGCGTTGCGGTGTCGGATGTCAGCGTGAGAATCAGGATCGGCGCATCCGCCGGATTGACCTTGCGATAGGTGGGGTTGCTGCGCAGGCTGGTCGGCAGATCGGCGCGCGCGGCGTTGATCGCGGCCTGCACGTCGCGCGCGGCGCCGTTGATGTCGCGGTTCAATCCGAACTGGAGCGTGATGCGGGTGGTGCCGACCGTGCTCTGCGACGTCATCTCGGTCACGTCGGCGATCTGGCCGAGATGGCGTTCGAGCGGACTCGCGACGGTGGTGGCGACGTCCTCGGGGCTTGCGCCCGGCAGCGTCGCCTGCACCGAGATGGTCGGGAAATCCACCTGCGGCAGAGGCGAGACTGGCAGCTTGAAAAATGCCACGGCACCGGCCGCCGCGAGCCCGAAGGTCAAGAGCGTGGTGGCGACCGGCCGGCGAATGAAAGGCGTTGAAGGATCCATGGCTCAGCGCGATCCGCTCGGCTGGCCGGACGTCTCGGTCCGCCCGGCGAAGCGGATCGCGAGGCGGTCGAACCAGAGATAGATCACGGGTGTCGTGAACAGCGTCAGCATCTGGCTGACCAGGAGACCGCCGACGATGGAAATACCGAGCGGGTGGCGCAATTCCGAGCCCGCGCCGGTTCCGACCATCAGGGGCAGCGCGCCGAGCACTGCGGCCATCGTCGTCATGATGATCGGCCTGAAACGCAACAGGCAGGCCTGATAGATCGCCTCGCGCGGCGGTTTGCCTTCGTTGCGTTCGGCATCGAGCGCGAAGTCGATCATCATGATCGCGTTCTTCTTCACGATGCCGATCAGCAGGATGATGCCGATGATGGAGACGATGGTCAGGTCCTGGCCGGCCGCCATCAGCGCCAGCAGCGCGCCGATGCCGGCCGAGGGCAGCGTCGAGAGGATGGTGAGGGGATGGATGAAGCTTTCGTAGAGCACGCCCAGCACGATGTAGACGGTGACGATGGCGGCCATGATCAGGAAGAGCTGGTTGGATAGCGACGACTCGAACGCCAGCGCCGCGCCCTGGAAGCTCGTGATGACGCCGAGCGGCAGGCCGATATCGGCCTCGGCCCGCTTGATGACGTCCACCGCCTCGCCCAGCGATGCACCTGGCGCAAGGTTGAACGACACCGTGGCCGAGGGGAACTGGCCGAGATGGGAGACCTGCAGCGGCGCGATCTCCTCGCGCATCTTCGCCATCACGGCGAGCGGAACCGGGGTGCTGCCGACCGAGGAGGGGAGATAGATGTCGTTCAGCGATTGCAGCGAGTTCTGAAGCGCAGGGTCCGCTTCAAGAATCACGCGGTACTGGTTCGAGTTGGTGAAGATGGTCGACACGATGCGCTGGCCGTAGGAGTCGTAGAGCGCGTTGTCGATGGTCGCCGGCGTGATGCCGAAGCGCGCGGCCTGATCGCGGTCGATCTGGACGAAAACCGAAAGCCCCTGCGCCGAGATGTCGCTGGCGACGTCGCCGAGCTGCGGCAGCATCCTCAACCTGTCGACCAGCTTCGGCGTCCATTCCGCAAGCTGGGCCGGATCGGCGTCCTGCAGGATGAACTGATACTGCGTCTTGCTGACGGTGCCTTCGATGGTCAAATCCTGCACCGGCTGCATGTAGAGCGTGACGCCCGTCAGCGAGGAGGTTGCGTTCTTGAGCCGCTGCATCACGGTGGAAATGTCAGACTTGCGCTGCTCGTGCGGTTTCAGGTTGATCAGGATCCGGCCGCTGTTCAGCGTGGTGTTGGTGCCGTCGACGCCGATAAAGGACGAGAGACTTTCGACCTCGGGATCCCTGAGGATGGCGCTGGCCAGCTGCTGCTGCCGCTCCGCCATTGCGGCGTAGGATACCGATTGCGGCGCCTCCGAGATCGCCTGGATCACGCCGGAGTCCTGCACCGGGAAGAAGCCCTTGGGTATGGCGGCATAGAGAAACGCCGTCAGGCCAAAGGTCGCGAGCGCGACCAGCAGCACGAAGGTCTGGCGGTCGAGCACCCAGTTAAGCATGTGCCCGTAGATCTCGATGACCCGGTCGAAGCCCTCGCGGCTCAGGCGCTGGAACGTATTCTCGCGGTCTTCGGTCTCGGCCTTGAGCAGCTTGGCGCAGGCCATCGGCACCAGGGTCAGCGACACCACCGCCGAGATCAGGATGGTCACCGACAGCGTGATCGCGAATTCGCGGAACAGGCGGCCGACGACGTCTCCCATGAACAGCAGGGGAATCAGCACCGCGATCAGCGACACCGTCAGCGAGATGATGGTGAAGCCGATCTGCTCGGAACCTTTCAGCGCGGCCTGCAGCGGCGAGTCGCCTTCCTCGATATAGCGCGAGATGTTCTCGATCACGACGATGGCGTCGTCGACGACGAAGCCGGTCGCGATCGTGAGCGCCATCAGCGACAGATTGTTGAGGCTGAAGCCGAACAGGTACATGGCCCCGAGCGTGCCGACCAGCGACAGCGGCACCGACAGGCTCGGGATCAGCGTGGCGCGCGCGCTGCGCAGGAATACGAAGATCACCAGCACGACCAGGATCACGGCGAGCGACAGCTCGTACTCGACGTCGCGGACCGAGGCGCGGATGGTCACCGTCCGGTCGGTGAGGATGTTGACGTCGATGGCGGCCGGCAGCGTCGCCTGCAGTTGCGGCAGCAGCGCCTTGATGCCTTCGACCACCGAAATGACATTGGCGCCGGGCTGGCGCTGGATGTTGAGAATGATCGCCGCCGTCTCGTTCATCCAGGCGCCGAGCTTGTCGTTCTGGGCGCCGTCGATGACGTCGCCGACGTCGGAGAGCCGCACCGGCGAGCCGTTCTTGTAGGCGACGATCAGCGACCTGTAGTCGGCCGAGTTCCGGATCTGGTCGTTGGCATTGATGGTGTAGGCGCGCATCCCGCCGTCGAAGTTGCCCTTCGGCGTGTTGATATTGGCATTGCCGAGCGTGGTGCGCAGATCGTCGATATTGAGGCCGTAGGCCGCGAGCTTGCGGATGTCGGCGCGGACACGGACCGCGGGCCGTTGCCCGCCGCTGATGCTGACGAGACCGACGCCGGGAAGCTGCGAGATTTTCTGCGCGAGGCGGGTGTCGACGAAATCCTCGACCTGGGTCAGCGGCATGGTCTTCGACGTCAGGCCGAGGGTGAGGATCGGCGCGTCGGCGGGATTGACCTTGGCATAGATCGGCGGCGCCGGCAGGTCCGACGGCAGCAGGTTGCCGGCGGCATTGATCGCGGCCTGGACTTCCTGTTCGGCGATGTCGAGCGAGATGCTCAAGCCGAACTGCAGCGTGATGACGGAGGCGCCGGCCGAGCTCACCGAGCTCATCTGGTTGAGATTCGGCATCTGGCCGAATTGCACCTCGAGCGGCGCGGTGACCGACGAGGTCATCACGTCCGGGCTGGCGCCGGGATAGAATGTCTGGACCTGGATGGTCGGGTAGTCCACCTCGGGCAGGGCGGCGACGGGAAGGAAACGGAACGCCAGCATGCCCGACAGCATGATGGCGATCATCAAAAGGGTGGTCGCCACCGGCCGTAGAATAAAGGGTCGCGACGGGTTCATTTTTTCTGCTCGGTCTCGGAGCGCTGCTTCTTGCCTCCGCCGCCTGCTTTCCCCGCACCGTCCTTGCTGTTCTGGTCTGGCGCGCCGGCATTCGCCGCGTCGGCGTCGGTTGGCGCCCGGACATTGATCTTGGCGCCGTCGCGCAATTTGTCCGCGCCGTCGATCACGATGCGATCGCCGGGGGCAAGCCCCGAAAGCACTTCGACGCGATTGCCGTCGGTCACGCCGAGCTTGACCGGACGGACCGAAACCGAGTTGTCGGCATTGATGAGATACACGAACGTGCCGGGGACGCCGCGCTGGATGCCGGCGGTCGACATCGTGGTCACGCCGGCGTGGGTGTCCAGCAGCAGGCGCACGTTGACGAACTGGTTCGGATAGAGCGTCCGCGCCTCGTTGTCGAACTGCGCGCGCAGCTTGATGGTGCCGGTGGTGGGATCGATCTGGCTGTCGAAGGTCTGCAAGGTGCCCCCGGCGAGCTTGGTGGCGCCGCTGCGATCGTAGGCCGCGGTCGGCAGCGACGCGCCCTCCTGGAGTTGCTTGGAGATCGCCTGAAGATTGTCCTCCGGCAGCGTGAACAGCACGCTGATCGGCTGCAGCTGCGTGATCACCACGAGGCCGTTGGCATCGCCCGGGGTGACGTAGTTGCCCTGATCGACCTGCCGCAACCCGACGCGTCCGTTGAGTGGGGACAGGATGTGGCAATATTGCAGGTTCACTTCGGCGGATTTCACCGTGGCGCGGTCCGCCTCGACGATGCCCTGGTCCTGCGCGACGAGAGCAATTTGCGTATCGAGTTGCTGGTGCGGCACCGCGTTCTGCGCGGCCAGGTTCTGGTAGCGGGTCAGGTCGACCTGCGCGCCCTTGAGCATCGCCTCGTCGCGGGCAAGCTGTCCCTTGGCCTGCGCCAGCGTCGCCTCATAGGGACGCGAGTTCGATCTCGGCGATCAGGTCGCCCTTCTTGACTTCGTCGCCTTCCTTGAAGACGACCCGGGTCAGGTACCCGCTGATCTGGCTCTTGATCGTGACGGTACCGAGCGAAGTGACGGTGCCGAGCGCGTTGAGATTGACACCGATATCGCCCTTGCCGACGGTTTCCGGCACGATCGACATCGGTGCGGCGGCGCCTTTGCGGGCATTGCCTTCCTGCGGGGCGCTCTCCTGCCGGGTCCACCAGACGATGCCGGCGACAATCGCGAGCAGGATGAGAGCCATCAACCCAAGGCGGCTGCGGGGCGGGCGCGTGGCCCTGTTTGCCGGCGCGACCGCAGGGGCTTGCGTCGGTGTCCTTAGCTGTTGGTCCATTTGAGCCACCTAGGGAAAGTGCACGAACAGATCCAAAGCGCCGTCGGTCCTGCCACGTCGAGGACCGTATTTTGGACCGTCCCGACCAAGAAAACTCATTAAAATCCTGAAAGGTAGAAGGTACAGGAAACGGTGAACACCCGATAGCCGGAATGTGATGCCGCCCGGCTGATGCCTGCTCTAAATCAAAGCCGGCTTCGGAGCGTTCATGCGATGGCCAAGCAGTTCCTTGCGGTCGAAGACCTGACCAGACTGGTGCTGGAGAAGATCCGGCATTGCCGTCAGGGACGCTACGTGGCCGAGATCAGCATCTATGAGCTCGAGAGCAGCGACCTGGGGCGCAATTGGGATGTCACGATTGTGTCGCCTGGCAAACGGGGGATGGTTCCCGCAAGGCGGGCGCTTCGCGTGGCGATCTCGGAGCTTGGCCCGCGCTTCGACCTCTCGGAAGAGATGCGTTGTGCCATCGATTCGGCCGCGGGCCCGTCGTCTCGACCATCCCTGGCAGGGCCTTCCCTCGCGATATTGACGGAATGCTAGGGCATCGCGCCCGAATTGAGGGCGGCTCGTTGTCTCCGAAGCCTTGACGTTAACAAGTCCTTAATTCGCCAATCCTAGGATTCGCCAAGGGGTTGCGTGGGCGCTCGCCGCGCCCGGCGCAGCATTGAATCGGAAGACGTCTCTCGTCATGGCGCGCAGGGCTGCCGCAGGATTCTGGTCGCACATCCGCGTTCGCGCGCGGGCTGTGCGCTTGTGCCTTGCCGCCGCAATTCTTCTGATGATCCCCGCGGTCGCGCACGCCCAGACCGTGAAGGGCGAGGCGTCGTTCTCCGCCAGCGGCGGCTATGCCCGGCTGCTGTTCAAGCTCGCCGAGGACGTTCCGGTCGAGGTCACTACCGCCGGCTCGATCGTCATCATCCGCTTCGCTTCTCCGGTCGACATTGCCATGGACCGCTGGGTCGAGGGCGCGCTCGACTATGTCTCCTCGGCGCGCCGCGATCCCGACGGCAGCGCGATCCGCCTGTCGCTGGCGCGCCGCGTGCGCATCAACACCATGGCGGCAGGCGAGCGCACCTTCATCGACTTCTTGCCCGATAGCTGGACCGGAGCGCCGCCGAGCCTGCCGATCGAAGTGGTGCGCGAACTCGCCGAACGCGCCCGTGCCGCCGAGAAGGCGCTGCGGCTGCAGCGCGCCGAGGCGATTGCGAAGAAGCGACCGCCGATCCGCGTCCGCGCGCTGGTGCAGCCGACCTTCGTGCGCTTCGTGTTCGAGATGCCCGACGGCGTCGGCGCCTCCTCGGTGCTCAACGACGGCAAGCTGTCGCTGCAATTCGGCGGGCTTCTGGCCTTCGATCTCGCCGACGCCAAGATCGCCGCCCCTCCGAACATCGCCTCGATCAATCAGAAGGTCGAGGGCGACTCGACGCAGGTCGAGATCGCCCTGATCGGCGACGTCGACGTGCACTCGTTCCGTGAGGAGAAGAACTACATCGTCGACGTCGGCTTCCAGTCCGAGAAGCCAAAGGAGTCGCCGCTCGCCGAGGTTTCGCGCGCCGCGAAGCCCGCCAGGGAGCCCGGCCGTTCCGAGGAGATCAAGCCGCCGACGTCGGAAGCCATCGCCAAAGAGATGAAGGCGGAAGCCAGGCCCGAAATCGCGGCGCCCGCGGTGAAGGACGCCGCGACGTCGCCACTCCCGTCGGCAGAGCCCGCAAGGGAAACGCCGCCGGCGGAAGCCGCGAAGCCTGCCGAGCCGGCGAAGCCCGTCGAAGCAAAACCGGCAGCGGTTGAAGAGCACAAGGACGCCAAGGCATCTCCTGCGGAAGAACCCAAGGCGGCGGTTGCGGAAGCGCCGAAGCCGCTGCCTGCCGCGGAAGCGCCGAAGAAAATGGCTGCAGCGCCTCCGCCGGATGCGAAACCGGTCGACTCCACCGCCGTCGACATCTGGCGCGACAGCGAAGGCCTGCGCCTGACATTCTCGTTTGCTCAGCCTACGCCGGCGGCATCGTTCCGCCGCGGCGACACGGTGTGGCTGATATTCGACTCCACAAAGCCCTTCGATGTCGAGCCCATCCGCGCCAAGGGCGGGGCCATCATCAGCGAGGTCACCCGCCAGCCGCTGGAGAAGGGGCAGGCGATCCGCATCCGCCTCAGCCGCCCGCAGATGCACTCGCTGACCAGCGACGAGCGTTCGAACGGCGCCAGCTGGACGCTGATCTTCGCCGACACGGTGCAGGCGCCGCCGCAGCCGCTCAGCGTGATGCGCAACATCACCGATCCCGCGCTTGCCAACGTCGCGGTGCCTTACGCCTCGCCCGGTCTCGCGCACCGGTTCGTCGATCCCGATGCCGGCGATGCGCTCGTGGTCGTCACCGCGCTGCCGCCCGCGCGCGGCTTCATCAAGCGCCAGGATTTCGTCGACTTCGCGCTGCTCGATTCCGCCCATGGCATCGCCATCCGGCCCAACTCCGACGAGGTCGGCGTCGAGGTCGCGCCCGGCAAGGTGATCGTCGGTAAGCCCGGCGGCTTGACGCTGTCGTCGGCCAGCATCTCGGCCGAGCGCGCACCGATGGCGGTGCGCCCGCTGTTCGACGTCGAGGAGTGGCACAAGAACCGCGAAGAGCGCTTCCTCAAGCGCGAGGACGCGCTGATCCTGGCCGCGGCCAATGCGGTGCCCGAGAAGCGTTTCGATGCCAGGCTGGCGCTCGCCCGCTTCTACATGGCGCGCGGCTTCTACCCCGAGGCCAAGGGCGAGAGCGAGTACCTGATCTCCGATCCCGGGCCGAAGATCGACGAGCCGATGGCGGTGATGGTGCATGCGGTGGCAAGCATCCTGTGCGACCGGCCCGACCTGGCGCTGAAGGATCTGGCGAGCCCCGCGATCGGCAACAATTACGACTCGCAATTGTGGAAGGCGCTGGCCTTTGCGCGCCAGGGCAAATGGGCCGATGCGCGCGAGAAATTCAAGAACGTCGAGTTCGCGATCGCCTCGCTGCCGCTGGAATTGCAGCGCATCGTCACGATGGACGCGATGCGCGCGGCGCTGGAGGTCAAGGACTATGCCGGCGCCGCCAAGCGGCGCGCCGAGCTCGACGTGATCGGCGTGCCCGCCGAGATTGCGCCTGTGGCCGCGGTGTTGCGCGGGCGGCTGGCCGAGGCGCTCGGCAACGAGCGCGACGCGCTCGACGACTACAAGCTCGCGGCCGACGCCGCCGACCGCAAGTCGGCGGCCGAGGCCAAGCAGCGCGAGGTCGCGCTCAAGCAGAAGCGGGGCGAGATCACGCCGCCTGACGCGCTGAAGGAGCTGGAGACGCTGGAGGCGGTCTGGCGCGGTGACTCCACCGAGGTCAAGACGCTGCAGATGCTGTCGGTGATCTACAACGAGAACGGCCGCTATTCGGACTCGCTGATGGCGGCGCGCACCGCGACCCGGCTCGAGCCCAACTCGGACCTGTCGCGGCAGGCGCAGGACAACGCGTCGGCATTGTTCTCGCAGGTTTTCCTGACCGGCAAGGGCGACGACCTGCCGCCGATCGATGCGCTCGGCATGTTCTTCGAGTTCCGCGAGTTGACGCCGATCGGGCGCCGCGGCGACGAGATGATCCGCCGGCTCGCCGACCGGCTGGTCGCGGTCGACCTGCTCGACCAGGCCGCGGAGCTGCTGCAATACCAGGTCGACAAGCGCCTCGAAGGCTCGGCGCGGGCGCAGGTCGCAGCCCGCCTCGCGATGGTCTATCTCGCCAACCACAAGCCTGACATGGCGCTGACGGCGCTGCACGCGACGCGCATTGCCGACCTGTCGGGCGAGCTGCGTCAGCAGCGGCTCTTGCTCGAGGCGCGCGCGCAAAGCGATATCGGGCGGCACGATCTCGCGCTCGACATCGTCTCGAACTTGAGCGGCCGCGAGGCGATCCGGCTGCGCTCCGACATCTACTGGGCGGCGCGGCGCTGGCGCGAATCTTCCGAGCAGATCGAGCTCTATTACGGCGATCGCTGGCGCGACTTCAAACCGCTGAATCCCACCGAGAAGAGCGACGTGATCCGCGCCGTGGTCGGCTATGCGCTGGCCGACGATACCATCGGGCTGACGCGGTTCCGCGAGAAATATGCGCCGCTGATGAGCGGCGAGGCCGACAAGCTCGCCTTCGACACCGCGAGCAAGCCGGCCGCCGCCTCCAGCGGCGAGTTCGCCGCGATCGCCAAGATGGCGGCGAGCGTCGATACGCTGGACGGCTTCATCCGCGAGATGAAGACCCGCTTCCCCGACGCCACGGCGCGGGCGCCGCTGGCCGATCCCAATCCAACCGGCTCGCTGCCGCAGATCGTGGGCCAGCCGCGGATACGCGGCTAAAACGCGCCTTGGTCCTCTCGACAGATGCCGTTCAAACCGGCAACCTCTGGCTCGCAATTGAGCCGGAGGGACCATGAGCAAGCCGACCAAGACCCAAGCCGAATTGATCGAAATGGCGCGGGCCGAACTGAAGGTCCACGCCGACTGCCCCGACGGCATCCAGATTTCCGTTCTCCGCGACGGCGACAGCTGGGAATTCCGCGCCTCCGCCGACAAGGCGACCGAGGACAAGGCCGGCTATCCCGAATGCGTCGCCATGCTGGTGCAGATCGGCGACCATCTGTCCAAGCAGTATGACGTCGCGGGATGAATTGCCGACTTGAGAGGGGAAGAGCTGTCCAAGCACCTCGGGTCATGCCCGGTTGCCAAACGGAACCGAAATGCCGCCTTGGACGTTGCTGATCCCCATGCCGGTTCGGGCTTCAAGTCGCCTGACGAGAGATGCATAGTCGGCGCTGTAGAAAAAGAACAAGAGGCAGGGCCTACTTTGGACGTGCATGAGCTGATCCGGCAGTTGCAGACCCGCGAGGCGGAGCTTGCGCTCATTCACCGGATCGCGGGCGTCGGCGGAGTCGAGGTCGATCTTCGCGATGGCTACCGAAATCGACGATCACCGGAATATCTGACGATTCATGGGTTGGAGCCGACGGCCGCCAACGAAACTCATGAGGATTGGGTTGCGCGTCTCCATCCCGAGGACAGAACTCGAACCGAGCGTCAATTCCTCGAAGCCGTGGCCGGCACGACCACAGACTATTCAGCCGAGTATCGGATCATCCGGCCCAGCGACGGACAGACACGTTGGGTCAGGGTCGCAGCCCGGATCGAACGCGATGCCGACAATCGTCCGACGCGATTGATCGGGGCGCATTTCGACGTGACCGACTCGAAGCTCGCGGAACAGGTGTTGCGCGAAAGCGAGGAGCGATTTCGCGTCATTGCAAACAACGCCCCCATTCCCATGTGGGTCACCAAGCTCGACGGTGAGCGCCTGTTCGTGAACCACGCCTACGCGGAATTCTTCGAAGTGGGTTACGAGGAGGCGCTCAAGCTCGACTGGCGGTCTCGCGTACACCCCGAAGACGCTGCGCGGATTTTGAAAGTAGCCGAACTGAGAGATGCCGTACCCGAGGAGACGGCTTCTGCGGGTAACGTGTTCGTGCTTGAAATCAGGGTCCGGCGCGCGGGGGGTGAATGGCGATGGGTGAAAGCGGTATCCCAGCCTAGACTTGACGAGCGCGGGCGGCAAATCGGCTTCATCGGCGTTGCCCACGACATCACCATCGCCAAACAAGCGGAGATAGAGCTGCGCCGCGTCAACGAGATTCTCGAACAACGCATTCAGGAACGAACGCATCAGCTGGAAGCACGAGAGGCGCAGATGCGTACGATCCTCGAGACCAGCAATCAGTACCAATGTCTGCTCGATCGCAATGGGCGCATCCAGTTTGCAAACAGGACCGCCCTTGCAAGCATCGGAAAAAGGCTGGACGAGGTGTTCGAGGAATTCTTCTGGGATGCGCCCTGGTTTGCTCAGACCCCGCAATCAAGCCATATTATCCGTGAATTGTTTCAATCAATGAGCCGAGGAGAGCCGGCGCGGACCGAATTACCCGTTGAGCTGCCGATTGGACACCGGGTGCTCGAGATCGGCATGCGCCCGATCGCCGAGGGAAAGGCTGCCGCCGGCGTACTGGTGGAGGCGCTCGACATCACGGAGCGGCGGCACAACGAACAGGTCTTGAGGCAGTCCCAGAAGATGGAGGCCGTCGGCCAGCTGACCGGCGGCGTCGCCCACGATTTCAACAACCTTCTCACGATCATCAGTTCGGCCACCGAGTTTCTCCAGCGACCGGATCTGGCGGACGAGCGCCGCGTCCGGTACCTCGGCCTCATCTCCGAGACGGTAAGCCGCGCCAGCAAGCTCACCAGTCAGCTGCTTGCATTCGCCAGACGTCACCCGATGCAACCCGAGAGGTTCGATGTCTGCAGCCAGATCGAATCCATCTGCCAACTCCTTCAACCCGTGCTGGGGAATGCCATCACCATCGAGCTTGATCTGCAAGCCGAGCCTTGCACGGCGCTTGCGGATGTCACGCAATTCGAGACGGCGGTCATCAATCTCGCGCTCAATGCGCGGGATGCGATGCCGAGTGGCGGCCTGCTTACCTTCAAGGTTGTTGCAGCCGATACGCTGCCGGCGATCCGGGGCGAAGCGCCGAAAAGCGGGCGCTTCGTCGTCGTCTCCGTCATCGACACCGGGAGCGGGATCGATCCAGAACTTCTCGACAGGATCTTCGAACCATTCTTCACCACGAAAGCAGCGGGAAAGGGCACGGGGCTTGGTCTCAGCCAGGCGTTCGGCTTCAGCAAGCAGTCCGGAGGAGAGCTCGAAGTTCGAAGCAGGCCGGGACGGGGGTCTACGTTCTCGATCTACCTGCCGCGATCGGAGGTCGCGTTGGCTGAACAGCCAGGCTCCAAGGCCCGCGGTCCGGAGGAGCGCTCGTCCACGCCCTCGTTCCGGATTCTGCTGGTGGAGGACAATGAAGACGTCGGCTCGTTGGCCGCCGAGCAACTGGGCGCGCTCGGGCAACGGGTCCATTGGGCCAAGGATGCGAGCGAAGCGCTCGCTCATCTCGAAACCGGCCGGCTCACCTTCGATGTGCTGTTTTCGGATATCGTCATGCCGGGGATGAACGGCATCGAATTGGCCAAACGCGTATCGGAGACGTATCCTCAGATCGGCATCGTGCTGACGAGCGGCTACAGCGATGCTCTGGCCGAGAGCAGCGGTAATCAATTCGTCCTGATCAAGAAACCTTATTCAATGTCCGGACTGCTTCGGACCATCCGCGATGTCATGTCTGCAAAGTAGGACGCGGCGCAAGTCGGAATTGGCCGCTAGGGTTAGCGGCACGATCAAGGGCGACGACGCAGCGTGTCCAGCCTCATCTTGTCCATAAACTCTCCAGGCGCTTCAGCCGCTGCTTCGCCAGTTCGCCCTGGAGCTCGCCGATGCGCTGCGACTGCGCGACGAAGGTCTCGCAGGCCTGTTTCGCAAACTCGGCCTGGGCTTCGAAGGCCGCGCCGAGCGAGCGCACGCCCGCCAGCTTCTCGAAATAGGTCTTCGTCTGCTCCAGCGACGTCCTTGTGTAGTTCCCCCAGGCATCCGCAATGGCGCGATAGCTGACCGGGGCGCGTTCCTCCGATACGGACGGCGGAACAGGCGACGTGTCGGCAAGAGGGGGAAAAGGTGCAGCGCTCTCAGTCGTGGCGGCGGTCGCGACGATCTCGGCCGCCCCAACCGGTTCGCCAATCTCTTCCGCAACGCTCGGCGGCTGATCTGTTTCCGGAACCGGCGCGGCGGCCTTCGCCCTCCGCTCTTTCTTGCTCGCCTGCGGCGGCTTGCCCTTGCGATCCTTCGGCTTTCCGCCGCCCTTGGTTTCGTCTGAACGCAACATAACCTGATCGCTCCGTTGGCAACGCCGTATTGACTCCCGAACATCCGCCACCTTTGCGCGCAAATCGCGATCAGCGCCTGTCGCTGATGCGGCAGGCGTGTGTTGAGATTTGGAAGAGTGAACAGCCGGTTGCTGGAGGCCAAGGACGTGGGCAGGTCAGCCGCGTCGCGCCGCCTCGATCCTGGCGACGTCGATCTTGGTCATGGTCATCATCGCCTCAAATGCGCGCTTTCCTTCAGCGCCGCCGATCCGCAACGCCTCCATCAGCACGCGCGGCGTGATTTGCCAGGAAATGCCCCATTTGTCCTTGCACCAGCCGCACGCGCTTTCCTGCCCGCCATTGCCGACGATGGCGTTCCAGTAGCGGTCGGTCTCGTCCTGGTTGTCGGTGGCAATCTGGAACGAGAAAGCTTCGCTGTGCTTGAACGCAGGCCCGCCGTTGAGGCCGATGCAGGGCACGCCGGCCACTGTGAACTCGACCGTAATCACGTCGCCGGCCTTGCCGGACGGGTAGTCGCTGGGCGCGCGGCTGATGGTGCCCACGGCACTGTCCGGGAAAGTCGCGGCGTAGAAACGGGCCGCGGCCTCGGCGTCCTTGTCGTACCAGATGCAGATCGTGTTCTTGGCCATTTGCGGCTCCTTTCGATGTCACGCCGGGGCGTTGCTTCCGCCCTCGAGGAATTCCAGCAGGCCTTCCTGCAGCCGATGCGCGCCGTCCCAAAGCTGAATATTGTAACCTTCCGGAAAGTCCCTGGGATCTTCATCCCGGAACGAGATGGCGCGAATGCGGCGATCGACCGGCTTGCACATGAGCCAATCGGTGCCGGCATGCCCCGAGAAACGATCACCCCAGATTTCAATCTCGTTGGGGCTGGGAATCGCGGTTCCCAATCCCAGGCGGCCGAGAACGGAAGGACGAAGGGCTTCCTCGACCGCATGCGACTTGTCGATTCCGGCGATCGCCAGATCGAGCGCGAACATGCCGGCCAATCTCGACGTGACCGGGATGGCGTGCGCCTCGAGCAATTGCCGCGCGCGTTGCGAAACCGGAACTCTTAAATCCTGTCCTTCAAGGAGAATGCCGAGGCGGTCGCACGCATCTTTGCGGGCTGGCGCCGACAGCTGCCAGGCATTCGGAAATTCGAAGGTGATTTGCGGGCCTCGATCGTCCACCATCACGCGCCAGGGGTTGTCGCCGAATTGCCGCTTGAAATCGTCGATGGGACCCGGCGCAACCGGCAAAAGCTGAAACTCCCGCACCAATTGCTGGATGATGGCGCGCCAGTCTGCCTTCTGCTGTTCTGTCAGAGCACTCTCGGCATTGTAATGGGGCCGTTGATTGCGGTTTCCGGCTGAAGAATAGCCCCACAATCCGCGCCGCTGCAGGCGCCGACGGCGATTTGCTGCCGCAGCGGCGCAGGCAGGCGCATCACGACGCGGTCCTCGACATTCTCGACGCTCTGGCCGGTAATCAGCACCAGAGCAATCCTTCGTTCCAGGAGCCGCGAGAGGGCAGACAACATCCGCTCCTCGGCTGGCCGATACAGATCGGCCACCGTTTCATCCACGTCGGACAGCACCAGGCGGAGTTGGTCGTTCCAGAGCACCTTGGGTGACACCGCGTAGAGGAGGCCTCAACTCATCGTCACCACGACCTTGCCTTTGGCACGGCCGCTTTCGACATAAGCGAGAGCCTCGGATATTTTCGCGAACGGAAACGTCCTGTCGACGATGACCTTCAGCTTCGCCTGCTCGATGAGTTGGCCAAGCTCGGCCAGTTCCGTGCCGCTTGGATGCATGAACAGAAATCGATAGCCGACGTTTGCGCGGCGGGCGCGCGACCTGATCGGGTAGCTGATGATCCAGAACAGCACGGCAAGACCGTAGCGGCCGTCCAGGTCCTTGATCGCGGTCTGCGGTTCCGGAAGCGCCGCCACCGAAACGATCTTTGTCTCCGGCTTCATGACGTCGAACATCTGGTCCAGGGTCTTGCCGCCGATCAGGTCTAGACCTGCGTCAAATCTGTCCTTCACCGCTGAAATGTCCTGGGACGTATAATCGATGACCTCGTCGCTGCCGAGCGAGCGCACCAGCGATTCACCCCGGCTGGAAGCCGTCGTCGTAACGTGGGCGCCGAGCCATTTGGCGATCTGGATTGCGAAGGTGCCGACCCCTCCGGCGCCACCCGAGATCAGCACTTTCTGTCCCGGCCCGACACGCAGCTCATCCCTCAAGGCCTGCAGCGCGGTCAGTCCCGCCAGCGGCACCGCCGCAGCCGTCGCGAAATCGAGATTGGGCGGCATCAACGCAGCACAAGCCTGGTCGACGCAGGCTCGTTCGGCGAAAGCGCCGCCACGATCCTTCTCAACGCGGGCGAACACGCGGTCACCGACGCGGAACCGTTTGACGTCGCTGCCGACGGCCGCGACTTCGCCGGCAAGTTCGTTGCCCAGCACGAATGGAAGGCTTGGCCGGTGAATGACGCGAAGCTTGCCTAGCCGGAACTTGAAATCGACCGGGTTCAATCCCGCAGCGCGCACGTTGACGAGGATATCGGCTGGCCCCGGCGCGGGTGCCGCAACATCCGTCAGCCGCGAACCATCAGCGCCGCCGTAGCGATCGAGAACATAGGCGTGCATCAGGTCTCCGGGATCGTGGCGCGTCACCGCCGGTCATACTCGTCGGGTCCCATTGCCCAGGGCAACGCGTCGTGGCCGTGGGCGTAATTGCGGTTGGTCTGCGTGGGATCGCGGTTGACCAGCGGCCGCAGATACATCGGATGCGTGACGCTGCGCACCTCATGCTCGACGGTGAAGAGATGCCGGCCGTCCTTGAGATCGACGATGTCCTTGAAGCGGTACTGGTACTGATTGTCTTCCTGCGAGACGAGGTTGCGTTCGAGCAGGCGGCGATAGGGCCCTGAAAAATCGGTGATGTAGATCTGCACGTGGTGGCCGTCATAGTCTGGCTGCTTGGTCGCGGTTTCCCGGAACTGCAGATACTGATCCTTGCCGACCTTGGCGCGCGCCACCGTGCCGTCGCCGTTCTTGAGCTCGGCGGGGATCCCGACCATCGCCGGGTAGAAATCGGCGATCGCCCTCGCGGTTCCTTCGGGCACGTCGAACTCGACATAGGGAATGCCGAGATTGATCCGGCCGAACCGCGCGACGTCCGGCTCGTAGCAGCGGTAGCGATTGCCCCAGGGACAAGTCGCGTCGACATGATCGTTGTGCTCGGTGAATTTGAAGGCGGTGCCTTCAAGCTTTTTGGCGACGCCGGCGAGGCGCTCGAGCAGGGCAGCCCGGCCCGGAATGATCAGCGCGGTATGGCCGCGTAGCACCTGCGCGGGTCCCGCCGGCAGATGAAACTGGCTCTTGCCGACATTCACCCACATGTTGGTGTCGCTCACCATCAGATAGGGATCGCGCGTCAGGCCGAGGCCCGCGACGTAGAACAATGTCGCCAGGTGCTGGTCGGGCACCGTGACGTTGACGTGCTCGAGATGGATGGAATTGCCGAGGTCCTCGGCGGCGCGGTCGAAATGTTGCTGTTGCATGGACGTTTCCCTCGGGTGCCTGCGCCACATCATAATGAAAAGCCGCGGCGAGGGCGAGATGGTCAGGATGACCAGCCATTCCTCTGGTACGCACGCCAATGCGCCACCACTTGAGCCGCCGTTGTCCCGACGCCAATCGGGACGCATGCTGACCAGGCATGATGCGGCTATATCTCGGTCGGGGTTTCTAGGCTCGCGGACAGATTCTCCGATTTACAGCCGATTGCCAAGCCCCTCTGGGGCGGCTTTGGCGCACTCGCCCTTGAAACAGGACCCATCAGGCCTAGATGTAGGCCATAACTCCGTGCAACCTCCAGAAAGGACCGGCAATGCTGAGTCCCGGTCTTTATTCGGTGAATTTTCGGACGCCGCGCGGCGAAGGTGCCGGCGTCATCGTCCTCGGACAGGATGGAAAACTGGAAGGCGGCGATTCCGCGATCGCCTATCAGGGACACATAAGCCAGGCGGGCGACGAGTTTACCGCCCTGGTGCAGACGAAGCGGCACGCGCAGGGCATACCGTCGGTCTTCGGCGTCGATGCCGTTAGCATCAAGCTCACGGGAAAATCCTCCGGAAAGACCGCGCACTGCTCAGGGGAAGCGGCTCAAGCGCCGACATTGAAGTTCGATGCGACGCTGACCAAGATCGACTGAGCGAGGGGCGTGCGTGCCCCAGCGAATTGCTTAGAGTGCTCAGCTCTGGGCAACTCTCGCGTGGGAGGAAAAAATTCATGGCCGAAGATCAAGCGAGAGACCTTAGAAATTCGATCGCGGCCCTTCATGCCGTGTTGCTGTTCAGAGACGCCTACGCCTCTTCCAAGCCGGGCGCGGACCAGTGCGCCGGAACGATCAAGGCTCTCAGGTGCGGCGGGCTATTGTCCAAGAACATTGCCACCGCGATCGAAGCGTGGCTTGCAAATACGGAGTTGAAAGGTGGCGTTCTGGCCGATCAGGATTTTCTGCACAGCCAGCTGAATCTGGACAAGCCGTAGGAGGCTTGGCTTGACCGCTTCCCTTGAATTGCCACACTTCGCGCATTTCCTACGTGCGCCCGAGCCGGGCCAACCGATTCCCTGACGAACGCTTCGTCGACCCTCAAAGGTTCAACGATGACGCTCGACAAGAAATCCGTTCGCAAGATTTGCCGCCTGCTGCGCGCCGTTTCTGGTTTGCTCAATTCATTGGCGAAGCTGGGCTTCGTTCTATTTCTTTTGATGAGCTGAGAAGGTGCCACCATGACATCGAAACTCTACGGGCACGTCTACCATCCCGAGACCGGCCGATGCGTTGCCGTCGTTGAAAACGGCAAGGTCACGAAGTCCGATGGTTCTTCTTATCGACTGGAAGGCGGCGCGATCCTGTCCGACTCCGGCGAGATTCTTGGATATCTTTCGACGTTCGTGGGGAAAGCCAGTGGTTCAGGCGATCTCGCGACCAGGCTTTTTGGTCGAGGTTGAAGATGCAAATCGTTTTTGCCGTCTACGACCCGCCAGAGAAGGGCATGCCGTTCCTCGCCGTCCGAATCGACGGGGTCAAAACCAAATTCAAGAAAGTGCAGGCGACGGCGGCCAAAACTCGCGCTGACGCCGAAACTCTCGTCGCCGAAATGGAACGCGATCTGTGCGAGCCGGGCTGGCGCGACCGCGCCAAGCTCGGCGCCGCGTATGGCCACGATGGGCAGTAGCTTGCCTTTCTTCCCCAGCCCCAAACCGTAGTGGCTTCCTGGCAGAGGTTTCGGCGCGATCATCGCGCGCGCCATGACCACGAAATCCCGGCAGTACCTGTACGGAGCATCGGTTCGCGCCGCCGCCGAGCGCGCCAGAGACGCGCGCAAGCGAGCAGATGAATTGGCCTGCGAGGCGTGGAACAAACGCATGCTCGGCTTCAAGGGTCCCGCGCAACCCTCTCCCACGTTCGTTGATGCACTGAACGCCGGCTATGGCTACCTTGAGGTTCGCTGCCTAAAGGCGACGCCGATTCACGAGAACGGTACATGCGCTGCAAGGATTGCTCGGCGGTTCGCGGTTATCCCTACAAGCGCAGCCACTTGGTCGCGCTGCGGCGGATGAATATTTCGGCGAGGGACCCAGCCTCATACTGGTGGCCGGGCGAGCGCTGATACGGTGTTGCGTTAACCAAGGTTAAGCCTGATTCCGCCTTCGATTCCAGCAACTTTGCATTTACCTTCGGTGTTGCTGGTTAACAGTGTTAACCGGGCTTTAACCCTGAAGGGCGTCTACTGGGGTCCGATAACCGGAAAAGAAAATGGCCCCGGAAATTCTTTCCAGAGCCATGGTTCTGACTTAAGTTATCGCTCTACTTACTTTAGCCAGTGTTCCAAGGCTTCAAGAAGTAGCTGAAGGACGGTGACGATCAGCCAGATGACCGCCTCCGTTAGTGAGGACTTCATAGGTCGTTCACCTCGCTTTCGCTTAGAGAGACAGCCGTCGATCCCTGAATGTCAGGTCAGAGATCGACGGCCCTCCAAGCTTGCCGCGATTCATTTAATAGTTTGCTAACCGTGCGGGCCTGTGGACAAGTTGCTACCCCTACGGTCATTCCGCCTCGCTGTCGTTGGGATCGCTATCTTCAGTTGACTTGTTGCCCTTCCCTTTGCCTGTCAACCGACCCGCGCCGACATCCCACCATCAACCGGCAACAGCACGCCGGTGACGAAATTGGCTTCGTCCGAGGCCAGAAACAGCGCGGCATGGGCGGTGTCCCAGCCGGTTCCCATCTTGCCGCGCAACGGGACGCGGGCGTTGCGGGCCTCGCGCACCGCCGCCGTGGTCGATCCCGTCGCCGTCGCGATCCCGCTCACCGCCATCGGCGTATCCATCAGGCCTGGCAGCACCGCGTTGCAGCGTACGCCGTGGGCGGCATTGGCGTTGGCGACGCTGGTGGTGAGCCGGTTCATGGCCGCCTTGGAAACCTCGTAAGCGACCTGGTTGCCGCCGGCGAGCGAGGCCAGCGAGGAGATGTTGACGATCGACCCAAAGCCCTGTTCGCGCATGTCAGGCAGCGCGTGCTTGATGGTCATCCACGCCGATTTGAGGTTGACGGTCAGGATGCGGTCGAAGGCTTCTTCGTTGGCGCGATGGGCGGGGCCATCGCCGCCGCCGCCGATGCCGACATTGTTGACGAGGATATCGATCCGGCCCAGCCGCGTTTTGGCCTCGGCAATGACGGCGGCACAGCCGGCATCGCCGGAGACGTCGGCCTGAAACGGCGCGGCCTGGCCGCCTTCGGCCGCGATCATGGCGACCGTCTCGGCAGCGCTTGCGAGATCACGATCGACGCACAGCACCAGCGCGCCTTCGCGGGCGAACAGGATCGCCATCGCCCTGCCATTGCCGATGGTTTCGCCCGCCGATTGGCCGGCGCCGACAATGATCGCGGTCTTTCCTTGCAGCCGACCGGTCATTTCAAGAGCCCTTCAGGTCGGGATCAAGCACTTGGCCCGCGTCGAGCTGAACGCCAAAGCTGTTCAGGATCATCGAGACCTGGGTGTACTGGCCGACCGTGAACACCACGTCCATGCGCTGGTGTTCGCCGAAATGTTTCGACAGCGCCGCCCAGACCGGTTCGCTGACGAACTGGTCGCGGTGCAGATCGTCGGCGGCCTGCAGCAAGGCGCGATCGGCCTCGCTCCAGCCGGGGGCGTCGGCGCCGAGCTTGATGCGGGCGATCTCGTCGTCGGTGAGGCCGGCGCGCTTGCCGATCGGAACATGCTGGGTCCATTCATAGCCGGAGCGGCAAAGGAAACCGGTGCGCAGGATGGCGATCTCGCGCTCGCGCGGCGGCAGCGAGTTCTTGCGTGAAAGCACATAACTGCCCCAGGCGAGAAAACCCGTGGCGGCTGCCGGATGGTTCAACAATGTGCGGAAGATGTTGAGCACGGGCCCGCGCGCCTGCATGGGCGCGACGATCTCGCGCTGCTCGTCGGTCAGGCCATTGTCTGCGGCGGGCATGATGCGTGGGGTCGTCAGTCGCATGTCATGATCTCCGAAAAGGCGAGTTTGGCGAGGCGGCAGGCCGCGGCGCGTGGCGTGAGGAAGGTCTGAGCCTGTCAGTTTAGAGACTTTGGCGGTCCCGCTGGCAAGGCCGTCCGGGCTGCGCCAAGCCAACCCTTACGCGTCGAAAGAAGTGATGTAGTCTGGCGTCGGGTGTGGCCCCGAAAGAGGGTGAGGGAGGCAAAATGACAGCCAGGCGCGCCTTGGGTTTGATTTCGTTGGTTTCGTTATTGGCCTTGGCCGGCGAGGCCGCCTTGGCGCAGACCGCGGACCGCACCATCGAGGAGATCAAGACCGAGACGCTGGCGAGGGCGCAGACCGGGGCCTATCCGGCGCTCGGTATCCAGCTGGCCGACGCAGCCGACGCGCTCGGCCGCATCAGGACGCGCGAGCCCGACGAATGGGCCGCGGCCTGGAGCGCGGTCGCCGACACCTACATGGCGAAGGCCAGAGCGGCAACCGATCCGAAGGAGGCGGACGCCAATTTCCTGCGCGCCTGGCGGCTCTATTATTTCGGGCAATGGCCGGCGCCGACCTCGGCGGGCAAGCAGGCCTCCTACCAGCGGGCGATCGAGGCGTATCTCTTGCACGCCAAATATTTCGATCCGCCGCTCGAGATCGTGCGCATTCCCTTCGAGGGCAGTGAGATCGTCGGTTATCTGCGCTTGCCTGCCAATGCGCCGCGCCCCGTGCCCTTGGTGCTGGCGATTTCGGGCCTCGACAGCCGCAAGGAGACGGTCGCCGAGACCTATGCCGCGGCACTGCCGCAAGGCATCGGCTTCTTCGCGGTCGACAGTCCCGGCACCGGACAGGCGCCGCTGAAAGCGGGTGAGACCTCCGAGCGCATGTATTCGCGCGTGCTCGATTACCTGGCCGCACGGCAGGACATCGACTCCAGCCGCATCCTCGTGCACGGCCAGAGTTTCGGCGCCTATTGGGCGGCCAAGCTCGCGCACACCGAGGCGAAGCGGCTGGTCGGCGCCGTCACCCAATCGCCGCCGATCCACCGCACCTTCCAGCAGGATTTTGTCCGCGGCCGGATCTACACCCGCGAATATCTGTTCGACCTGCTTCCGGCGAGTCTCTACGTCTACGGCCTGCACTCGACCGACGAGTTGCTCGCGTTCCTGCCGAAGATGTCGCTGCAAGCGCAGGGGCTGCTTGGCAAACCTGCGGCGCCGATCTTCGTGGTCGGCGGCACGCGCGATACGCAAGTGCCGATCGATGATCTGGAATTGCTGATCAACAGCGGCAGCGAGCCGCGCGAGGCCTGGATCAATCCGGCCGGCGGTCACATGGGCCGCAATGCCACGAACTGGCCGGATCCGGTGATCTTCCGCAAGGTCATCCTGCCCTGGGAAGTGCGTCAATTGAGCCAGAAGCACGCCGACTGACGGTGGACGGCTTCCGTTGCTTTATTCGATGACCTGGTCGGCGCGGGCAAGCAGGGAAGGTGGCACCTCGGTGCCGATGGCCTTCGCGGTCTTGAGGTTGATGATCAGCTCAAACTTGGTCGGCTGCTCGATCGGCAGGTCCGCCGGACTGCGGCCCTTTAAAATCTTGTCGATCGTCGCCGCCGTGCCGCGCGCCATCTCCTTCAGGTTGGCCGAATAGGCCATCAGCCCGCCCAACATCACGAAACCGGCCGTCGGCGCGATTGCAGGTATGCGGTGTTGCAGCGCCAGATCGGCCACCTGCTTGCGCGGAAGACTCGGTTGCACCAGAACGACGTCCGCGCGGCCTTCTTTCATGGCTTGAAAGGCGGGCTCAAGCTCATCCGGCGTGTTGATCATGATCGTCTGGATGTCGAGGTGCAGCGCCTCGCCGGCCTGGCGCATTTGTGCGAGAAAGGGCTTTGTGAAGGGATCGTTGGCATTTGCGAGCACCGTCACCCGTCTCAAGGAGGGCACGATCTCGCGAACGATTTCGAGGGTCTTCGGCCCGAGGTCGGACGTGGTCGAAGACGTTCCGGTGATATTGCCTCCCGGCCTGGTCAGGCCGGCGACGAGTCCGGTACCGACCGGATCGCCGGCGGCCAGCATCACGATGGGGATCTCGCGGGTAACCTCTTGCGCCATGGCGATGGCTGGCGACGGATAAGCAACGATCACATCGACCTTCAGGTGCACGAGCTCTGCCGCCAGAGTGCGAAGCAGGTCAGGATTTCCATCCGCCGACCGGAACTCGAACTGGATGTTCTGCTTCGCCTTGTAGCCGATGTCCTGCAGCCCATCCTGGAGATACGTCCAGAGCGGCTCGGGATTCTCGAAGTTCAAGACACCGATCGTTGCGGTCTTGCGGTCCTGGCCCCGCGCGGCAAACGGCCAGCCGAACGCCGCTCCGAGGAGGCTTGCGATGAATCTCCGCCGCTGCATGCCCGTTCCTTCGCGCCGAATGCGGCACATTAGCGATGCGGACCATAGTCTTGGCAAGTTGAACTAAAGCTTGACGCATCGCCAAAGAAGGGCGCGATGACTTAGCCGCCCCCGTAACTCTGCACCAAGCTGCCGGCGACCAGCGACCAACCGTCGACCAGCACGAAGAAGATCAGCTTGAAGGGCAGGGACACCACGACCGGCGGCAGCATCATCATGCCCATCGACATCAAGACCGAGGCGACCACGAGGTCGATGATCAGGAACGGCAGAAACAACAGGAAGCCGATCTCGAAGGCGCGTTTCAGCTCCGAGATCATGAAGGCCGGCACCAGGATGCGCAGCGACATGTCTTCAGGCGTCGCCGGCGGCGGTTCACCCGAAAGGTCCATAAACAGCTTCAAGTCCTTCTCGCGCACGTTCTTTTGCATGAAGCCGCGGAGCGGCACCGAGGCGCGCTGCAGCGCGTCCTCGACGCTGATCTGGTTGGCGATCAGCGGCTTGATGCCGTCGTCATAGGATTTGGTCAGCACCGGCCCCATCACGAAGGCGGTGAGGAACATCGCCAGCGCAATGATGACGGAGTTGGGCGGGGCGGTCGCTGTGCCCATCGCGGTGCGCAGGAGCGAGAGCACGACCACGATGCGCGTGAACGACGTCATCATGATCAGGATCGACGGCGCGATCGAGAGCACCGTCAACAGCGCGATCAACTGGATCGCGCGCTCGGTGACGCCACCCTGGCCGCCGCCGAGATTGATGCTGATGTCCTGGGCATGCGCCGGCGTTGCCAGCGTGGCCGCGGCGATCAGGGTTGCAATGACAAAAACTCTACGCGGAAGTTTTGCGTGCCTCACGAAGACGGCGACTTCGGACGGCCAAGCAGGGAGGCCATCTCGTCTTCGAGATTTTCAAAGCTGGTTTTTGGCGCAGCTCCGGGCGGAGGTGGCGCGGGCTCGCGTGAGGCGCGTCCGGCCGGCGGCTCCGGCGCAACCGGCGGCGCATCGGGGCTGCCCGCGGGGCGGCGAAGTGCGGCTTCGAGACGCTGCGCCATCTCGGCGAGATTCTGGTCCGCGCTCGGCGGCGGCGGTGCCGCAGGCACAGGAGGCGGCGGCGGGGCCGCGCGCTCAGCGTGAAGTGGCGGTGCCTTCGGCGGCTCGGCCAGCCGGTTGGGGCGCGGCATCAAGGGTTCGCCACGCGGCATGCGCGGCGGCATCGGTTCCGGACGCGGCTCAGCGCGCGGCTCTGCTCGCGGTTCGGCTCTTGGTTCTCCTCTCGGCTCAAGCCGCGGTTCCGGACGCGGCTCGCGCTCCGGGCGTTCGGGACGACCGGGCGGCTCGGCGGCAAAGCCGGCGAGCGGATCGCTGCGGCGCTCGCGCTCGGCCGCGATCGGGGGCGGCCGGCGGGCTTCTTCGGCAAAGGAGGGACGGGCCGGGCGCGGCGGCGGTTCCGGCATTTGCGGCTCGACGTGGTCCGTATGACCGGCATCGGCATCGCTCCAGCCGGCGGCATCCGGCAACGGGGCGATTCGAGGCGGCAGCTCGGTGCCGGGCGGACGCTGCGGCAGCGCCTCGCGGCCGGGCGTGGCGCGCACGATGTTCGGTTCCACCACGATGTCGGTCGGGCCGCCGATCATCAAGAGATGCTCGACATTGTCACGACGCACCAGCACGAGCCGGCGGCGGCCGTCGACCGCGGCGGCGTCGATCACGGCGAGGCGGGGCATGCGGCCGCGATTGGTATTGGCGCCGAGGCGATTGGACGCGAATTGGCGCACCAGCCAGAAGCCGACGCCCATCGCGGCCAGAATGGCCACGAAGAAAAGTATGAAAGTGACGTTCCCTGACATCGGTTGTCCCCGGCCAATACGCTTTCATCAGGCTCCGTTGTCACGCCGCCGCCGCAATCGGCCTGACCGGAGCTTGAGATACCAATCCTACCCTCACGGCAGGACCTGCCGTTCGCCTAGTTCTTAATAACTCATGAATCGGCTGAACCAAAACGACTTCTTGGCCTTTTTGCCCCTCATGAACGGACGCGGTTAACGCAGCCACGATGGCGAAGCATCGGCATCTGACCGGTGGCGCACCTAGTGTTGGGCGAGCGAATCTTAACCCTGCATTAACCATACACGCGGCAAATTCTGCCTAGTTGGGGCGCGGCATCATGCCTGCGCGAAAGCGGAGCGGCGCGATGGCGATCAGCGATCTTCCGGTTCTGTCGGCGCTGCGCACCAAGATGCAATGGCATCAGGAGCGCCAGAAGGTGCTTTCCGAAAACGTCTCCAACTCCGACACGCCGAACTTCAAGCCGCGCGACCTGGTCGAGCCGAAGTTCAGCCCCGCGGGAACGCGCAGCGGCACGATGGGGTCGCTGGCGATGATGCAGACCGTTTCGGGCACCACGATCGCGGCTTCCGCGGGCGGGCAAAGCTTCGACGTCAACGGCAAGGTTGGCTTCGAGACGCGGCCTGCCGGCAATGCGGTGAGCCTGGAAGAGGAGATGATGAAGGTCTCCACCAACCAGATGGATTATGCGGCCGTGACCTCGCTCTACAGCAAGAGCCTGCATCTTTTGAAGACCGCGATCGGCAAAGGCTGAAGGGATAAGCGATGGCAGACGACGTCAGTGACTTCAACCGCTCGATGGGGATTGCGACCTCGGGCCTGCGCGCGCAGGCCGGGCGCATGCGGGTGATCTCGGAAAATATCGCCAACGCGGACTCGACCGCGCAGACCGCCGGCGGCGATCCCTATCGGCGCAAGGTCCCGACCTTCGTCAACCAACTCGACCGCGTGCTCGACGCCAAGACCGTCTCTCTCGGCAAGATCAAACCCGACCAGTCGGACTTCCGCACCAAATACGAGCCGTCGAATCCGGCCGCCGACGCCAGCGGCTATGTCAAATATCCCAACGTCAATCCGCTGGTCGAAATGACCGACATGCGCGACGCCCAACGCTCCTACGAGGCCAATCTCAACATCATCAGCGCGACGCGCCGGATGATCCAGCGCACCCTCGATATCCTCAAGGCCTGAAGGACCAGATCATGGCTTCACCGACAGTTGCCGCCAATGCCTATGCCAATCTCGCGAAGATTCTCGATACCGGCGGGTCCGGCAAGGGCGGCGAGACGGGCGGGCCGTCGTTCGCCTCCGTGCTGAAGGAGGCGGTGGGCAGCGTGCTCGAAACCGGCCGCAAGTCGGACGCGCAGACGGTCGCGATGGCCTCGGGCAAGGCCAATGTGATGGATGTGGTGACCGCGGTGGCGGAGACCGACGTCGCGGTGTCGACGCTGGTGTCGGTGCGCGATCGCGTGATCCAGTCCTACGAAGACATCATGAAGATGACGATTTAATTCTTCGTCATTGCGAGCGAAGCGAAGCAATCCACCCTTCCGCTTGTGGCGCTATGGATTGCTTCGTCGCTTCGATCCTCGCAATGACGAGTGGATAGTGAAAGGTAAGTGCAAAATGACCGGTGCTGAAACCCTCGACGTTGCGCGCGAAGCGATCTGGACGCTGGTGGTGGTGTCCTCGCCTTTGATGGTGGTTGGCCTCGTGGTCGGCGTCGTGGTGTCGCTGTTCCAGGCGCTGACCCAGATCCAGGAGCAGACGCTGGTGTTCGTGCCGAAGATCCTCGCGATCTTCGTGACGCTGCTACTCGCGTTGCCCTTCATGGCGGACTCGCTGCACGTCGAGATGATGCGGATATCGTCGCGAATCATCGGCGGCTGACCTACTGTGCGTAAACCATGCGCATCGATATCTCGCTGCTGCCGGTGCTCGCCGCCGCCTTCATGCTGGCTTTCGCCCGCATCGGCGCGATGGTGATGCTGTTGCCGGGACTGGGGGAGTCCAACATCCCCGTGCGCATCAAGCTTGCGATCGCGCTGCTGCTCACCCTGATCATCCTGCCGCTGCACCGCGCCGACTATCACGTCGATATGGGCTCGATCGCCTCGCTCTTGACGCTGATGATGTACGAAATCTTCATCGGCATCCTGCTGGGCGCAACCGCGCGCGTGACGCTCTCGGCGCTGCAGGTGGCGGGCAGCGTGATCGCGCAACAGATGGGTCTGGGCTTCGTTACCTCGGTCGATCCGACCCAGGGCGAGCAGGGCGTGCTGGTCGGCAACTTCCTCACCATGCTCGGGGTGACCCTGCTGTTTGCCACCGACAGCCATCATCTGGTGATCGCGGCGCTCAACGACAGCTACAACATCTTCTCGCCGGGCGAGAGCGTTGCGAGCGGCGATATCGCGGCGCTCGCCACCCGCGCCTTCAGCGCGGCCTTCAGGATCGGCCTGCAACTCTCTGCGCCGTTTCTGGTTTTCGGCCTCGTCTTCAATATCGGGCTCGGCGTGCTGGCGCGGTTGATGCCGCAGATGCAGGTCTATTTCGTCGGTGTGCCGCTGTCGATCTTCGCGGGCTTTTTGATCCTCGCGCTGGTGCTGGCCGCGATGATGGGAACCTTCCTCGACTACTTCATCGGCGTGATGCATTCGCTGATGCCGCTTAAATAGGAATTGCGCGCCATGGCCGACGAGGGCGATACCTCGGACAAGACAGAGGACCCGACACAAAAACGTCTCGACGATGCGGTCGAGCGCGGCGACGTCGCCAAAAGCCAGGAGATCAACACCTGGTTCATCATCGCCGGCGGCACGCTCGTGATGTCGACCTTCGGCGGCTCGATCGGCGGCGACCTGGTGATGCCGCTGCGCAACCTGATCGCAAATTCCTGGATGATCCGGACCGACGGCCCCGGCCTGATCCAGCTCGCGAGCCATCTCGAATACATCGTGGTCGCGGCACTCGGCGTGCCCGTCCTGCTGCTGGTGCTCGCGGCGATCGCCGGCAACATGATGCAGCACCGGCTGGTCTGGTCGGGCGAAACCCTGAAGCCGAAGCTCAGCAAGATTTCGCCCGGCGCGGGCGCCAAACGCATTTTCGGCAAGCAGGCGGCGGCGAATTTCCTCAAAGGCCTGTTCAAGGTCGTCGCGCTCGGGGCGGTGATGACCGCGATCCTGTGGCCGGAACGACACCGGCTGGAATTGATGGTGCGGTTCGAGCCGGCAGCGCTGCTCGGCGTCACCACCTCGATGACGATGCACCTTCTGGGCACCGTGGTCGCGGTGCTCGCGATCGTCGCGATCGCCGACTATCTGTTCCAGTACCGTACCTGGTACGAGCGGCAGAAGATGTCGCTGCAGGAGATCAAGGAAGAGTTCAAGCAGTCTGAAGGCGATCCCCACATCAAGGGACGATTGCGGCAATTGCGCCAGGCGCGGATGAAGAAGCGGATGATGGCGGCGGTGCCGAAGGCCTCCGTGATCATCACCAACCCGACCCACTATTCGGTCGCGCTGCAATATGAGCGCGGTATGGCGGCGCCGCTATGTCTGGCCAAGGGCGCCGACCACATCGCGCTCAAGATCCGGGAGGTGGCGCGCGAGCACAACATTCCGATCGTCGAGAACGTGGCGCTGGCGCGCGCGCTCTACGCCACCGTCGAGATCGACGAGGAGATTCCGGTCGAGCACTACCATGCGGTGGCCGAGGTCGTCGGCTATGTGATGGGACTCAAGCGCAGCCTTTCGGGGCGGAGGAACTAAGCGGAATCGGCCGCAAAATGCGGGCAAACAGCGAAATGAGAGCCTGATGGACTTGCGTTCAGGCGGCCGATTTAGGCACTTGGAGGGAGTGCGAGATTCGCCTCGCACCTACGCCGACGGGCCATGACTGTCGCCATGACGACCACCAGCAGGGACCACGATCCGCCTCGCGACGCCCCGGCGCATGACGCGCCGCGGCGCGGGGGCAGCATCGTGCTGGTGCTGCTGGTTGCGGCCGTCCTGGTCGCGGTCGCGATTGCGCTGATGACCATCGGCCGCTCGCACGCGCAGCCCTACATCCTCGGGCTCCTCGCCGTGCTCGCCATGGTCGGCCTGTTCAACCTGTTCGCGCTCGCCGCCGGCATGATCCGCTTCGCCCGCAGCGCCGACGATCCGGTGACGGCGCGGATCGCCGACCATGCCTTCGACGGGCTCGCGGTGACGGACGCGCGCGGCCATGTCGTCTATTTCAACGCCGCCTATCTGACTTTGACCGGCGGCACCGGCGCGCAGGACGTCCGCCCCGTCGAGCGCGTCTTCATCGGCAATCCCGATGTGTCCGAAGCGGTGTTCCGCCTGCTGAAGGCCGCGCGCGAGGGCAAGCGGCAGCAGGAAGAGGTCCGCATCGCCGGCCAGGACGGCGGCCATGGAAGGTGGCTGCGCATGCGCGTGCGTCCGCTCGGCGCGGGCAAGCGCGAAACGCGCTATGCGGTGTGGTCGATATCGGACATCACCCGCGACCGCGAACGCCAGGAGGACGTCTTCCAGGAGCTGCAGCACGCGATCGAATATCTCGATCACGCGCCCTGCGGCTTCTTCTCGGTCAATCCGGCCGGAGATCTCGCCTACGTCAACGCCACCTTGGCGAACTGGCTCGACTATGATCTCGCAGAGATCGGCTCGGGCGGTCTGAAACTCACCGACATCGTCTCCGGCGATGGCGCTGCGCTGCTGACCTCGATCGCGGCGGTGCCGGGCGAAGTGAAGACCGAAGTCTTCGACATCGATCTGCGCATGCGCGGCGGCAAGACCATGCCGGCGCGGCTCTATCACAAGCTCGCCTTCGGCGCCGACGGCGCGCCGGGCCCGTCGCGCACGCTGGTCATCAGCCGCGCCCGCGACGAGCGCTCCGATCCCGAGCGCGCCGCCGAAGTGCGCTTCATGCGCTTCTTCGACCACACGCCGATGGCGATTGCCACCGTCGATCGCGCCGGCGCGATCGTCCGCGCCAATGCGCGCTACGCCAAGCTGGCGCAGGGCGTGAGCGGCGACGGCGCCGCCACCAAGTCGATTTTCCGCGCCGTCAATGCGCGCGACCGCAACCACTTAATCGCGGCGATCAACCGGGCCGCCGAAGGGCAGGGCGACATCGCGCCGGTCGAGGCGATGCTGGAGGGCGCGAAGGAGCGCTGGGGCCAGTTCTTTGTCACGCCGGTGGAGCAGGACGAGCGCGAGACCGAGGCCGCCATCGTCTACATGCTCGAGACCACCGAGCGTCGCGCGCTGGAGAACCAGATCAACCAGTCGCAGAAGATGGACATGGTCGGCCAGCTCGCCGGCGGCATCGCGCACGACTTCAACAACGTGCTGTCCGCCATCATGATGGCCAACGACTTCCTGCTCAACGCGCACAAGCCGACCGATCCGTCGTTCCAGGACATCATGCAGATCAAGCAGAACGCCACGCGCGCCGCCACGCTGGTGCGGCAGCTGCTGGCGTTCTCGCGCCGGCAGACCTTGCGGCCGCAGGTGCTCGATCTCGGCGATGCATTATCCGACCTCACCATGCTGTTGCGCCGGCTGATCGGCGAGAAGGTCAAGCTCGACCTCGTGCACGGCCGCGACCTCTGGCCGGTCAAGGTCGACGTCTCCCAGTTCGAGCAGGTCGTCGTCAATCTCGCGGTCAATGCGCGCGACGCCATGCCCGACGGCGGCAAGCTCACGGTCAAGACCGCGAACCTCAGCGCGGCCGAGTCCGGCGAGCTCGCCTACAAGGGCATGCCGGCCGCCGACTATGTGCGGATCGATATCTCCGATACCGGCACCGGCATTCCTGCCGATATCCGGGAGAAGATCTTCGAGCCGTTCTTCTCGACCAAGGAGGTCGGCAAGGGCACCGGGCTCGGGCTGTCGACGGTGTACGGCATCGTCAAGCAGACCGGCGGCTTCATCTATGTCGATTCCGAGGAGGGCAAGGGCAGCTCGTTCCACATCTTCCTGCCGCGGCATCATGCCGAGCTGGAAACTCAGGCCGAAGCGCCGGCCGAGACGCATGCGGCGAACGGTGCGGCGAAGGATGCCGCGACTGAAGCCAAGCGCGCCGACTTCACCGGGCAGGGCACCATTCTCCTCGTCGAGGACGAGGACGGCCTGCGCTCGCTGAACGCGCGGGGCCTGCGCTCGCGCGGCTACAGCGTGATCGAGGCCTCCAACGGCATCGAGGCGATGGAGGCGCTGGAGGAGAAGAACGGCGCCGTCGATCTCGTGGTCTCCGACGTCGTCATGCCCGAAATGGACGGCCCGACCTTGCTCAAGGAGATGCGCGGCCGCAATCCGAATCTGAAGATCATCTTCGTCTCCGGCTATGCCGAGGACGCGTTCGAGAAGAGCCTGCCCGAGAACGAGCAGTTCGCCTTCCTGCCGAAGCCGTTCACCTTGGCGCAGCTTGTCGCCGCGGTGAAGGAGACGATGACGGCGGGGTAGGCGGCGAACAGTTAAAATCAGCCACGCTCGCCGCCATACCTGATCTCAGGCATCCTCCAGGACCATGGCTGCGCATTTCTCCCCGATCATGATCGAAGGCGCATTGGTGTTGCCGCCGACAACCAGAGGCATGATGGAGGCATCGGCAACGCGCAGCCCTCGAATGCCATGCACCCGCAGACGGGGATCTACGACAGCGTCGCGACCCGTGCCCATTCTGCAGGTGCCGACGGGATGCAGGTTCGAGACGCCCCGGTTGCGGATGTCCTCAATGAGTTGCTCGTCCGAGCGGACGGCGGGCCCCGGCACCACCTCTTCCGCGATATATGGTTTGAGCGCCGGCTGTTCGGCGAGCTTTCGCGCCAGCCGAACGCCGCTGATCATGGCATCGACGTCATGCGCGGTTTCCATGAACCTGAACGCGATCTTCGGCGGGGCCAACGGGTCGCGGCTTCTGAGGCTCACCAGCCCGCGACCTTCCGGACGCAAGTGAACGGGCGACATACTGAACCCCGGCCATTTATGGGGGTGCATGCCGGTGCGGTCCCGGGTCTCGATCGACCAGAGATACGTATTGATCTGGAGATCGGGACGATCGAAGCGGGGGTCCGTGCGAGTCAGGATGCCGGCATGCGTGGCGATGGCTGTCATCGGCCCATCTCGTCCAACCAAATATCTGGCGCCGGCCGCAAGCTTTCGGAGCGGCGAGCGATGGAGCTCGTTGAAGGTGCCGGTCTTGGTCGAGCGCCAGGCGACGTACGAATTGAAGTGGTCGTGCAGGTTGGCGCCGACCGGAGCGAGGTCGTGCGTGACCTCCATACCCATCGCGTTCAGATGGTCACCCGGTCCGATGCCGGACAACAGCAGGAGTTGCGGCGAGCCGTAAACGCCGCCGGAGACAATCACCTCGCCCTTGGCCCTGGCGGTCTCCATGCCACGGGACGTGCGGAACTCGACGCCAACGGCGCGGCCGTTCTCGATGACGATTCGAGTCGCATGCGCGTTCGGCTTGACCACCAGATTCCGGCGACCTCGAGCCGGCTTCAGATAGGCGGTCGCGGTGCTCCATCGGCGGCCCTTGCCGATTGTGGCCTGATAGTATCCGGCGCCTTCCTGCGTCGCGCCGTTGAAGTCGCGATTGCGTGGAATGCCGGCCTGCACGGCCGCTTCGATGATCGCATCAATGATTTCGTGCTTGTAGTGTGCGTCGGTTACATTGAGCGGGCCACCGACGCCGTGGAACTCGTCCTCACCCCGCTCCTGGTTTTCCGCCTTGCGGAAGAAAGTCAGAACGCTTTCGTAGTCCCAGCCGACACAGCCGAGCTGACGCCAGCCATCGTAGTCGGCCGCCGTCCCGCGCATATAGACCATGCCGTTGAGCGAACTCGTGCCGCCGAGCATTTTGCCGCGCGGTTGGTAGGAGGTGCGCCCGTTGAGGCCGGCAACGGGCTCGCTCTCGAACCTCCAATTGTAGGTTTGGTGTGTGAAGAGCCGGTAATAGCCGACTGGAATGTGTATCCATGGTGAGCTGTCGGGTCCGCCCGCTTCGAGCAGGAGCACCCGGTGGCGCCCCGACTCCGAAAGCCGCGCCGCCACCGCACAGCCCGCAGACCCGGCGCCGGTCACGATGTAGTCGTAAGATTCCGCCTCCATCTGGCTCCCCATTTGATTTTTATTTGCGCATGATCTCCGCGCAAACGCCTTCGGCGTTTGTCGCGAGGGAAAACCGCCGCACACTTTTCCGGATCATGCGCTAGGCGAACGCTTTTCGGATGCGGGCCCAGTCAGCCAGCGCATGTTCATGTCCGGGCACGAGCTGGATGGTGAACTGCGTGTAGCCCGCGCCACGCAGCGCCTCGATGCGCTGCTTGATCTCGGCTTCGCTTGCTGTAAACGAGGTGGCACGGATCAACTCGGCGCTCACGAAGCGCTTCTCCTCGGGCTTCACGAACATCAAGTGTCCGCGATGGTTCTGCAGGTAGGGCGCATCCTTGGGCTCGAAGTCGCGCGTCAGGTCGATATAGCCTTGCATCTCGGGCCTGGTCCTGGACACCATCGTCACACCTGGCGCCAGTCCGGCCAGCGCCTCATCCGCCGCGCGATGCAGCATGACCGCCGCGCGCGGGCCCGCTTGTGCCATCGCGCGCTCGGAGTCGGCGCCTTCACCGTCTTTCAGCACGCAGCCCAGCGCAAATGCCGTCGCCTGAAGATCGCCGATCGGATGGCCGGATTTCGACCAGGCGTCGCGCATGGCCTCGACTTCCCTGATGCCGTTCTCGACATTGCCGACGAAGTTGATCCAGCTCGCCTTGAGCCTGGCTGTCAGCGCCTGGGTGCGCGGCCCGAAGGCCGAGAGATGAAGCGCGATCGGATCGGCGGTGTTGAACAGAGGCAGCTCGGGATTGAGGAAACGAATCTTTTTCCTCTCGCCTTCCATCTCGAACTCGACCGTCTCGCGGCGCAGCAGGCCGTAGACCTGGTTTATGTAGGTCTCCATGTCCTTGACCTTGATCGCGCCAAAGCCCATCGCTCGCCGCGCGGTGAAGCCGGTGCCGACGCCGAAGTCGATGCGGCCCGGCGCGAGCTGGTTCAGCGTCGCCAGCGCATTGGCGGCGACCGGGGCAATGCGGTTCGACGGCACCAGCACGCCGGTGCCGAGGCGGATGCGCCGGGTGTTCACAGCCGCCGCGCCCATGGCGACGAAGCAATCGGCGCTCAGCATCTGGGTGTCGTAGAACCATGCATGGGTGAAGCCGAGCTCCTCGGCTTCCTTGGTGACCCTCCAGGAATCTGCGGCCGTTGGCAGGGCGATGCCGAAATCCATTCGTTTCCTCCGTCAGCTCCTTGTTGTCTTCATGTCGTGCTCTCCGCGATTTGAACAGCCTACAAATTCTATGTGTCCGGAGTTGACAGTAAACAGGAAACGCCTGACGTAAGGCCGAAAAGACGCGAACGACCCGAAACCGATATTTGAGATGTTAGGCGGGACTGTCGCCCCCTGAAAGATATCGCCCCGCCCCGCCCGTCATTGCTGCGGCGTGATCGTGCCGACCTCGTGATGGGTGATCTCGACGCCGCCGATCGAAGACGGCAGCGGCAGGTTCTTCGGCAGCACGCGCCAGTTCACGCGCACGGAAAACTTTCCGTTGCTTTCGCCGATGCCGGCGCCGGCGAATTCCTTGATGTCCTGGAATTGCCGGACGATCTCGGTCTTGGCGTTGCGCACGTCGTCGAGCGTGGGGCCGTCCATGGGCTGGTGCTCCGATTCCGAAGTTCGCATCATATCGCGGCGTCCTCGTTTGCGAACTTCGGAATCAAAGGAGCTCTGCAAATCTATGATTCTAGTGCGGCTTTGACTTTGAAGTTCCGATGGCGAGTGTGCGGAACAATTGATCGGAACTTCAAAGTCGCCGCACTAGTTGAGCGCCGTTACAACGGGCTGAGGTTTAGCGCATCCATCACTTTCGGCAACGGGTTGGCATAGGTGATACTGAGCCCGTTATTGGCGAATTCATTGCCGCAGAACACGATGCCGATCGCCTGGCCCTGGTCGGTGACCACGAGCGAGCCGCTGTCGCCGGCCTGGCTGAAGGCGTGGTCGGTGCCCTTCATCTCGATCTGGCCGTCGAATGTCATGGTGCCGATCTCGGTATCGACCAGGACGTGATCGACTTCCACGGCGGTGATGACGCCGCGCGTCAGCCCGGAAGTCCGGCCGACCTTGGTCACGCTCATGTTCGGCAGCACGTCGCCGCCCGTGAACGTGAACGTCCCGATGCCGGGAATGCTGGCCGGTTGCAGGTCGACCGAGGGGTCTACGACGGCCATGGCCGCATCGACCAGGTTGGAGCCGTCAGGCTTGAGCGGCACGAAATCGAGCAGGGCTGCGACCGGCTCGGCGGTGCCGTCGATCCTGCCGGGCTGGGTGATCCCATCGCCGACCTTGGCCGAGCCGGAATGGGCGAAGACATGGCTGTTGCTGACCAGCACGGTGCTGTTGGTCTTGTTGTGCCTGGCCATGAAGCTCAGCGTGCCTGCGGTCGCGGTGACATGCGCGACCGAGCAGCCGATCACCAGCGGCCGGCAGCGCGACCGCAAGGTTTGCGAGTTGATCGAGGGTGAGGGCATGAAAAGCCGGACCTGTCCGGTCTCGACGATGTCGACCTCGTTATGGGCCATCGCGATCAGCCGCTGCAGGATTTGATCGATCTGCGGGATCCGCTCCCTGATGCGGATCGCCAGCGAGAACTCGCCCGGCCGCTGGCCGATTCCGATTCCGATGCCGATCCGCGTCGGTGGAAGCGGAAACTGGAGGTGATCCAGCGTCGGCAGGGTCGAGCGCTGGATCAAATCGTTCAGATGCGGCGCGAACAGCTCAATCGCGACCTGCAGCTTGAGATCGCGCACCGATTGGACATTCATGGCGGACCCGCTCCACTACCGCCGCTTGGTGACGATGTTCATCTTGTCATATTTGAGCGGCGGAAAACTCTGGTCCGCGTCGGGGCTGAGGCGATGCGGGATCAGCTCGACCGTGATGTCCTGTCCTCCGAACTTGCGTGCGGCGCTGGTGATGTCAAACACCAGCCGTCCGCTCGGCCAGTCGATCCTGCCGCCGTTTCTGACCGCGGCGAAGGTGCCGACCTCGATGCCGCGGTCGCCGGCGGGCGCGCCCGCGGGCTTTATGACGACGCTGACGCTGAGCAACGTGTCCGGCCTGGCGATGCCGGTGATCTCCAGAAATTTGCGCGAGCCGTCGTCGGCGCCTTGCTGCGCGAGCGGCACGGCAAGCTTCTGCGTCGCGATCGGCGGGAGCGGTTCGGGGGCGGCCTGTTCAGCCATCACGATTGCCTGTGGTCGGTTCACGTCGAGATAGTCATAGGTATAGCCGAGGTTCGTGGTGTCGAGGATGTCGCTCATCGGAACCTGGACGTCGGTGCCGTCGAGCCATTTGAACACAAAGGCGTGGTTCTGGAAGGCGTCCACGAAGGGTTCAGTCGACCTGCGCGCGGGATCGCGGCGCCAGTTTTCCCAGAGGCGATCGAGGTTGCCATGGTGGGCGAAGAAGATCGGGTCGCGCGCCGCAGTCTCGAAGTCGCTCATGTCGCCGCCGGAATTACCGCGCTGGCCGCCGACATAGACATGCACAGGGCCGTGCGGCGTGCCCTCGAGCGCGTTGTTGTCATAGGCGTCCTCGGAGTTGGGCCGGGCGATGCCGCCGAAGCTCACGGCAATATCGTCCGCCGTCTTGGCCTCGAAGAAGGTGGCCGCAAGCGCCGCAACGCCGAGCTGCTCGATGGCGGGATCGTCATGCAGCAACCCGACCTCGCCGTCGTTCAGGCCCCTGTTTGGGGTGAAGCGAACGGCCTTGGCGAGCGACGAGCCATGCTTGGCATAGGCCGCCGGGATGCGGCGATCGGTGCTCCAGTTCCAATAGGGATAGGTAAAGCTGTCGTCGCCCGAGATCTGTCTGATCTTGCGCTCGGTGACCGAGATATAGGCGCGGTGCCAGGCCAGGAACCACCAGCAGAAATGGATTTGCGTGGGATCGCCGGGTCCGGGCGTCGAGCAGAAATCGCGGTGCATGTTGGCATTGGCGAGCCAGCCCGCCGGATCGTTGGGATTGCGTGCGGAAGCGTCCTGCATCTGTTTCATGGCCGCCTCGAAGCGCGCCAGCCGGCTGGCGTCCTGTGCGAAGGTCGCGATGTCCATGCGCACGCGCGGCGCGGTCTGGGAATGGACGGATCGGGTTGCCAGCCCGAGGGCCGAAACGCCGGCAAGGGCAGCGCCGCCTTTGATAATCGATCTGCGTGAAATTGCGGTGAGGGATTGATGGATGTGAGAGAACATCAGCGGCCTCCCAATATGGATTTCGGAACGAGATGCGCAAAAGAACAGTATAAATCAGAGATTGAATGCCTAATAGGCAAAGGCATCCAAATTATGGCCCTTGCGGCGATTGGCCAAGCGGTGACGGGATGCCGCAGTTGATGGCCGGTCCTGGCCGCAAAGCGACTGAGAATTGCTCGCAAACGCTCAATCCCGCGACGCAGAGCCGCAGCCACCCCATCCGATAGTGGCTTCACATTTGTGCAGCACTGCCCATCTTAAGGGCGTTTCCCCCTGCCGGGGATTTGAGGGACCAACATGACTTTCTCGCAACGTATGCACGGACTGGTGAAGGCGGTCGCCGTCGTCATGGCGTTGGCGCTGCCGGCCGTGATTGCCGTCACCTCGGCCGACGCGCGCGTCGGCGGCGGGCTCTCCTCGGGCTCGCGCGGCGCGCGCACCTTCTCCGCACCGCCGCCGACGGCCACCGCGCCCGGTACGGCGCAGCCGTTCAACCGTACCTTCTCGCAGCCGGGCAGTCCGAGCACGGGCTCGCGGACGGGCGGCTTCTTCAACCGGCCAGGCACCGGCCTGCTCGGCGGCCTTGCCGCCGGCTTCCTCGGCGCCGGCCTGTTCGGCATGCTGTTCGGCGGCGGCCTGTTCTCCGGGCTCGGCGGCTTCTCGTCGATCCTCGGCCTGTTGCTGCAGATCGGGCTGATCGTGCTCGTGATCCGGCTTGCGATGTCGTGGTGGCATCGCCGCCAGGCCTCGGAGCCGGCCTATGCCGGCGGCACCGCGGGCGGCCTCGGCGGCGGCACGCAGTCGAATTTCGGCGGCATGGGTTTTGGTTTGGGATCAGGCAGCGCGCCGCTGCAGATCGCGCCCGCCGACTACGAGAGTTTCGAGCGGCTGCTGGTCGACATCCAGGCCGCCTATTCGAACGAGGACATGACCAAGCTGCGCACCCTGGCGACGCCGGAAATGGCCACCTTCTTCAACGAGGACATGCAGCAGAACCGGCAGCGCGGCCAGGTCAACAAGGTCTCCGGCACCAAGCTCTTGCAGGGCGACCTTGCCGAGGCGTGGCGCGAAGGCGACACCGACTATGCCAGCGTCGCGATGCGCTTCTCGATGGTCGACCGCTACGTCGATGTCGCCTCCGGGCGGCTGATCAGCGGCAGCGACCAGCCGGTCGAGGTGACGGAGGTCTGGACCTTCGTGCGCCCGCGCGGCAACGCTTGGGAGCTGTCGGCGATCCAGCAGACCAACTGAGTATTTTCGTTTGATATGTGCAAGGCGCCGCGGCCAACCCCGCGGCGCCTTTGTGTTGTGCGGTCGCATCTGAGGAATAACGGCGGCTGCGAAGGGTTGACCGGATGCGGCGGCTCATTTGCGCATGATCCTTCGGAAAATCGCTTCACACCCCGCATCAAGTGCGGGGCAGGCTTTTTCCGGATCATGCGTGCGACCGCAGTCAAAAAAATCGGACTGGAGGATTCAATGACGATTGTTTCACGCGTATGTCTTGTCACCGCCGTCTCGCTCGTAGCCTTTGCGGCGCAGCCCGCGCAGGCGCAATCGGGGAGCGCCAGCTTCTTTTTGACCAGCGCCGGTCCGGGCAAGGGCGCCGACCTCGGCGGCGTCGAAGGCGCCGACAAGCATTGCCAGTCGCTGGCGCAGGCCACCGGCGCCGGCACCAGGACCTGGCACGCCTATCTCTCGACCCAGGCTGCCGACGGCAAGCCCGCGGTGAACGCAAAGGACCGCATCGGCAAGGGGCCATGGCAGAACGTCAAGGGCGTCGTGATCGCCAAGGACGTCGCCGATTTGCACTCGGCCGGCAACAATCTCACCAAGCAGACCGCGCTGTCGGAGAAAGGCGACGTCATCAACGGTCGCGGCGATACGCCGAACCGTCACGACGTGCTGACGGGATCGCAAGCAGACGGCACCGCGTTCGCGCCCGAAACCGATCGCACCTGCAAAAACTGGACGAGCAGCACGCAGGGCGCGGCGATGGTCGGCCATTCCGACCGCATCGGGCTTCGCGATGACGACGCCTCGAAATCCTGGAATTCGTCGCATCCCTCGCGCGGACCCGATGGCGGCTGCTCGCAGGCCGACCTCAAGAGCACCGGCGGCGACGGCCTGCTTTATTGCTTCGCGGTGAATTAACCCGCCATCGCAAGCTGCGGCATAGCTGATAGCGCGGGCTCGTCGTCTCGCACGAACCTGGCGGCGGTTTCGACCGCCGCCGGGAGCTGCGCGAGGCTCACGGGCCTGGCGAACAGATAGCCCTGGCCCTTGGCGCAGCCGGCTTGCGCGAGGAACTGCCACTGCGCCTCGGTCTCGATGCCCTCGGCGAGCACAGGCATTCCGAGGCTCTCGCCCAGCGCAAGCACGGTGCGGACGATCGCCGCCGCGGCATGGTCGTCCGGCAGGCGCCGCACGAAGGTCTGGTCCAGCTTGATCTTGTCGAAGGGAAAGGCGTGTAGCGTCGCCAGCGACGAATAGCCGGTGCCGAAATCGTCCATCGCCACCGAAATACCCATCGCCTTCAGCTTGCGCAGGATGTGCAGCGCGCGCGACTGGTCGCTCATCACGCTGGATTCGGTGACCTCGACCTCGAGCCGTCGCGGCGACAATCCGCTCTCCAGCAGGATGCCGTGGATCATCTCCGCGAGATCGTCGCGGGCGAACTGCTTCGGCGACAGGTTGACGGCGATCGTGCCGGGAATCCTGCCCTCCGCGGCGTCCCGGCACGCGGTGCGCAGGGCCCATTCGCCCATATCGAGGATCGCATCGCTCTCTTCCGCCAGCGGGATGAACTCTCCGGGCGACACCATTCCGCGTTTCGGATGCTGCCAGCGCATCAAGGCCTCGGCGCCGCAGATCCTGCCGTCGCCGAGCGTTGTCTGCAGCTGATAATGCAGCGCGAGCTCGTTGCGTTCGGCGGCGTATTGCAGGTCGCGCGACAAGGCGCGCCGGGCGCGTTCCTTGTCGTCCATCGCCTGATGGTATTGCGTGATCGTGCCGCGCTGCCCGGCCTTGCCGCGATGCATCGCAAGCTTGGCATTGCTCACCACATGATCGCGTTCGGGTGTGTCGGTCGGGAAGATCGAATAGCCGATCGAGACCGTCAGCTCGACCGGCAGGTCGCCGATCTGGAACGGCTGGGCAAACACCGCGAGAAGCCGCTCCGCGAAGGCCTGCGCATCCGAAGGCTGATTGGCTGACGTCTTGAGGCCCAGAAATTCGTCGCCGCTCTGGCGCGCCAGGAATTCGCCGGGTCCAAGGATCCCGCGCATCCGGTTTGCGACCTCGATCAACAGGCGGTCGCCGGTGGCGTGGCCGAACAGGTCGTTGACGTCCTTGAAGCCGTCGACGTCGATCGCGAAGGCGGCGAGCTTGTGCGCCTTCTCATGGGCTTCGGCGGCATCGAAGGCGAGGCGCTCGTTGAAGGCAATGCGGTTCGGCAGCCCCGTCATCGCGTCGTTGAACGAGAGCTGGTGGATACGGTCGGACGATTCCGTGCGCGAGCGCAGGTCGATGACATAGGTCGAGAAGCCGCTGCCCATCACCAGCAGCACCGCGCCGACCACGGCAAAGCCGAGCATGGGCGCGGGGATCAGGCCCGGCGGCAACGCAACGAGCGCGTTGGGGACGGTCGTCTCCGAGGCCGTCAACGCGTAGTGCATGACGCAGATCATGAAGGCGAGCACGATCGCCGCGCCATGGCGGCACCAGCGCGTCACGGGCCGGTTGGCGCGGTTGACCGCAAGCGCGCTCAAGGAGAGACCGAGCACGAAGGTGACGGCAACGCCGTAACCGTTCCATTGCACATGGCCCGGGATGTGCCAGCCGGTGAAGGCGACGAGATGCATGCCGAGAATGCCGGCGCCCACAACGAGGCCGCCGGCCTCAGGCGCCAGCGTGAAATGCCGGCTGCCGATTTCGAATCCGACGAAGCAGGCGACGATGGCGATCAGCAGCACCGCGCCGGTCGCCGCCGGCTCGAAGCCGCTATCGAGCGCCGGATCAAGCGCGAGGATCGAGATGAAGGTCGAGGCCCACAGCGCGGCACCGGTGCCGACGGAGGCCATGAACAGCCAGCCTCTGCGCGTGGCGCCTTCGGTCGCGCGCGCCCGCGCGAAGTGGCGCATGCCGACCCAGGTGCCGAACAGGCATACGGCGCCCGCGATCAGCACCAATAGCTGGTGATAGAAGAAGACGTAGGTCGCCGCTTGCGGCATGACACATTCCCTGTTGCCGGCAGGCTAACCGCGCGCGGGTTAATCCAGTGTAATTCGAATTGGCGAGTGGAACCGCATTGCGAATTAGCGTTGAAAAATGATGATCGGCCGTGGCCGTTTTTCCCGGCAACGGGCCCTCGACCTTTGCCACGAACGATTGTTTTATCCGATTGTTAACGCTGCGGGTCAGCGAGCCTGGGAGGAAGGCGCATGAAATACGAACTCTACTACTGGCCCATGATCCAGGGCCGCGGCGAATATGTCCGCCTTGCGCTGGAAGAGGCGGGCGCTGCTTACGTCGACGTCGCGCGCGGATCGGGCGGAAGCTCGGCGATGATGCGGATGATGGAGAAGGGCGACACCCCGCCCTTTGCGCCGCCGTATCTGAAGGCCGGCAAGCTCGTGATCGGGCAGACCGCCAACATCCTGCTCTATCTGGGCCACCGCCACGGGCTGGCGCCGAAGACGGAAGCGGGGCGGCTGTGGGTGCACGGACTGCAACTCACCGTCGCCGATTTCGTCACCGAGATCCACGACACCCATCATCCGCTCGGGCCCTCGCTCTATTACGAGGACCAGAAAGCGCCGGCCAAGAAACGCACCGAGGCGTTCTGGGACGAGCGCGTGCCGAAATATCTCGGCTATTTCGAGGGATTGTTGAAAGGCAAGGGAAGCTGGCTCACGGGGCGGCGGCTGGCCTACATCGATCTGTCATTATTCCAGATTGTCGACGGCCTGCGCTATGCCTTCCCCAAGCGGATGAAGGCGTTCGAGAGCGACATCCCCGGCCTGGTCGATCTGCACGACCGCGTCGCGGCGCGGCCGAACATCAAGTCCTATCTCGCAAGCGAGCGCCGCATTCCCTTCAACGAGGACGGCATCTTCCGGCACTACAAGGAATTGGACGGTTGAACTACCCGCATCGTCATGGCCGGGCTTGACCCGGCCATCCACGTCTTTGTCGCAGTGGAAAAGAAGGACATGGATGCCCGCGACAAGCGCGGGCATGACGAGATGAGGGTCAGACGATAGGCGATTGCGACTACACGAGTTGATCGACCCGGGTGCCCTGGCCGGGCGGCAGCGGGGCGGGCGGTGTCGGCTGATGGATGGTGCCGGTATCGCTGGTGGCGGGCGCCGTATCCTGCGGCTTCGGCGATCCCGCATCGAGCGGGACGATCACAGGCGCGGTCGCGACGCTGGAAATGCTCATGGAAACGGAGTCCTCGGTTGCTCCGATTTTGCCGGGCTTTCCATCAAGTCGAAGTCAAACAATTCATTAAAATGCGATCGATCGGCCGCGCCTATTGATCCAGCCCGCGCCGCACCACGATGGAGGCGTCGGTCCTGGTGCGGTCGCAGACCATGTCGAGCCGCTTGTAACGCAGCGTGATCTTGTTGCCGCGCAGCACCCCCATGCGCTTCAGGCAGCGCGAGGTGCCGGTCATGGTGTCGTCCTTGGGCAGCGTGAAGATCACGGCGGCAGCCGAGCCGACCAGGGTGAGAAACTCCGGCTTCAGCTTGCGGTCGCCCTTGGCATAGAGCTCGTTGGAATATTCCTTGCCCCGGCAGCCGAGCGACAATTCGGTCGCCGCCGGGTGCGTCAGGTAGATGATGTTGGCGGCCTTGAAGTTGACCTTGAGCCCGTCGATCGCGCCCTCGAGCTGCTTGGCGATGTCGTCGCATTGGTCCGCGCGCGCGGGCGAGGTAGCGATGGCGGCAAAGAGCCCGAGAATTGCTGCAAGGGTGATCGAGCGGCGAAACGGCAGACCGAATGTCATGTGAAGGCCCCTTTGCCGCCATTGAAGCCAATGGGCGCGGGGAGTGCAAGGGTCGCAAGGAATCGTCATCGCAAAACGTCCGCGATTTGCTGACTTCCCTTTGCACGAAAAGTGCTTAGAACCGTTCCATCGCCGGCGTCTGGAGCGCCCGGCCTCAACACCACGAGCCACCCCATGAACGCCCCCAGCGCCTTTCCCGACCAGCAAAAGCCCGTTCCGCCCTACAAGCACACGCCGCTGTTTCCGCTGGGTGCGGACACCACGCCCTACAAGAAGGTCACGAGCGAAGGCGTGCGGGTCGAGAAGGTCTTGGGCAAGGACATGCTGGTGGTGTCGCGCGAGGCGCTGCGGGCGCTCTCCGAGGCTGCCTTCGGCGACATCAATCATTATCTCCGTCCAGGCCATCTGAAGCAGCTGCGCAACATCCTCGACGACAAGGAGGCGAGCCCGAACGACAAATTCGTCGCGCTGGATTTTTTGAAGAACGCCAACATCGCGGCCGGCGGCGTGCTGCCGATGTGCCAGGACACCGGCACCTGCATCATCATGGGCAAGAAGGGCTGCAATGTCATAACCGACGGTGAGGACGAGGCCGCGCTCTCCGAAGGCGCGCGCGATGCGTATCTGCGCCGCAATCTGCGTTACTCGCAGGTGGCGCCGCTCTCGATGTATGAGGAGAAGAACACCGCCAACAACATGCCGGCGCAGTGCGAGATCTATGCCGAGGGCGACGACGCCTACAAGTTCATGTTCATGGCCAAGGGCGGCGGGTCCGCCAACAAGAGTTTCCTGTTCCAGGCGACTCCCTCGGTGCTGACCAGGGATCGCCTGCTGGCGTTCCTGAAGGAGAAGGTGCTGACGCTCGGCACCGCGGCGTGCCCGCCATATCATCTGGCGATCGTGATCGGCGGCACTTCCGCCGAGCTCTGCATGAAGACGGTGAAGCTCGCCTCGGCGCGCTATCTCGACGCGCTGCTGACGCATGGATCCGCCGACGGCAACGCCTTCCGCGACCTCGAAATGGAGCAGGAAATCCTCAAGATGACGCAGTCGCTCGGCGTCGGCGCGCAGTTCGGCGGCAAATATTTCTGCCACGACGTGCGAGTGATCCGCATGCCGCGCCATGGCGCATCGCTCCCGATCGGGCTCGGCGTGTCCTGCTCCGCCGATCGCCAGGTGCTCGGCAAGATCACCAGGGACGGCGTTTATCTGGAGGAACTCGAGCACAATCCCGCGCAGTACCTGCCGCAGGTCGAGCAGGCGCTCGGCGGCGAGATGGTGAAGATCGACCTCAACCGGCCGATGAAGGATATCCTTGCCACGCTGTCGCAGCATCCGATCAAGACGCGGCTGTCGCTGACCGGCACCATGATCGTGGCGCGCGACTCCGCGCATGCGAAATTGCGCGAGCGTCTGGAGAAGGGCGAGCCGCTGCCGGATTACTTCAAGAACCACCCGATCTATTACGCGGGTCCTGCCAAGACGCCGGAAGGCTACGCCTCCGGCGCGTTCGGTCCGACCACGGCGGGGCGGATGGACTCCTTCGTCGACCAGTTCCAGGCGGCCGGCGGCTCGATGGTGATGCTGGCCAAGGGCAACCGCGCGCCTGCGGTGCGCGAGGCCTGCAAGAAGCACGGCGGCTTCTATCTCGGCTCGATCGGGGGTGCTGCGGCCAACCTCGCCGAGCACTGCATCAAGAAGGTCGAGGTCGTCGAGTACCCCGAGCTCGGCATGGAAGCGATCTGGCGCATCGAGGTCGTCGACTTCCCGGCCTTCATCATCATCGACGACAAGGGCAACGACTTCTTCAAGGAGTTGAATTTGGGTTAGTCGTCGCCTCCTATTTGGAAAGTTGAGGGACGGCATGGTCGAGTGGTTCGACGATCTCAAGGTCGGCATGCGCTTCAAGAGTGAGGCGGTGACGGTGTCGAAAGACGACATCATCCGCTTCGCCAGCGAATTCGATCCGCAGCCGTTTCACGTCGATGAAGAGGCGGCCAAGGACACCATTCTCAATGGCCTTGCCGCCTCGGGCTGGCACACCGCGGCGATTGCAATGCGGCTCGCCACCTCGTGCAAGCCGTTCGGCCCGCATCCGATGTTCGGCGCCGGCGTCGATGATCTGCGCTGGATGAAGCCGGTGCGGCCCGGCGACACACTTCATCTCGAAGGCGAGGTCGTCGAGCTGGTACCTTCAAAATCGAAGCCGCAGGGCGTCGCCCGCGTCAAATGGACCGCCTACAATCAGCATGGCGAGGCGGTCTACACCTTCAATCCGATCGGGATCGTGCCCAGCCGTCCGAAGTGAGAGTGATCTTCGGTCATTTTTGCCGCAGGTCGATCCAGAGCTCCAGTCTGCCGTCCGGATTGTTCCTTGGAGTTGAGCCGATCAAAACCGCCGGCCCCGAAAGCGGGGGGTAGCCCGATTTTTTCAGGGTCTGGTTCGTGTCGTCGACGAGCTTGTCGGCGACCGCCTTCTGGCCATCGTAGAAATAGCGCACTTCGCGCTTTCCCGACGCTGCATCGTTACGTTCCTCGCCCTGAATCTTGTAGCCGATGTCCTGCAGCCCTTTCGATATCCGTTGCGCCTGATCGCGCGATCCGGTGAACTGGAAGTTGACGATCGAAAGCGCGAGCTTCACGACTTCGACCTTTGCCCAGTACTGGTCGCCGGTTGTTCTCGTGAAGTGCACCGGATTATCCAGAATGCGCACGCGCGTGCCTTCAGGCAGGATACCGAGTGAATTCTTCTGGCTGGAGTCCGAGGCGGGCTCTCCCTGGCGAAGATAGATGTCGATGTTGCTGGCGTATTCCTCGCCGGCCTTTGCGACATTCGGTTGCACCGGGCCTCCCGCCGGTGTGTTGAGGTTGGATCGCATGTTCGATCCCACGGTGCCGATCCATATGGAGCCGATATTGCCTTGAAGCGTCGTCGGTATTGCCTTGTTGGAGTTGACGACCACGCGCAAAGCCGCCGCGTCGCTGACGTCGGTGCTGGATTTGACCAGATTGTTCAATTCCTGGCGGACTTGCTGACTGGTAGCGCTCCTCTCCGCGGTCTTGGCAGTCTGACTGATGTCATTTCGTATCTTTTCCAGCTGCTCCCGTTGCGTCTCGATATCCCGCTGCGCCTGGCTGTACTTGGTGTCTGCATCGCGTTCGGCTTTGATCTTTGCCTGCTCAATCGCTTCTTGCTGCTGTTGGGCTCGCTCCGCCTCCAGTCGGGCATGCCGCAGCTCCTGAAAATAGATGGAGCCAATAACAATCCCGATCAGCGCGCCAATCGAGACTCCGACGAATTTGCGCAATCTTCGGGTTCTCGCCGCCTTCTTCTGACGGATCTCGCGCTCTTTCGCGTGCCGGTCGCGCACCGCGTCCAGAAATCGCTTCACGCCGGAAAAATTGTTGCCGTATCGCTTCGCCCAGGCCGCGTTCGGACGTGCCTGTGCCCACCATTGCGCCCGTTCATCCGCGATATCGCTGGGAAAGATGTAGTTCCGTCGCTCGTCTTCGAGGAGGTCGTTGTATTTTCGGCCGTTGCCGGCTTCCTCGGCGATCCAGCCTTCCTGCTCCTGCGAACCGATCAGCCGGATCCAGCCGCGCAACAGGCTTTCATGCGATATGTCGATCGGCGTGATTGGTGCAATGGCGGTGCCGGACGGCGGCATCAGGAAGCAGCATTCCGGGGCGCGGAACGCCTCGATCACATCGATGATGATCTTGTCGCTGTCGGCGTCTGAGACTGCTGCGTTGTCGTCCCGCACGATTGCAGCAATTTCTGCAAACGGTGTCGCGCGGCGGATCGAGCGCCCGCGCCGGTCGCGTTCGGAAATCGCCTTGAACAGACGCTCGGCGGCACTGCGATGCGCATCGGACGGGAGCTCGCGATAGACTTGGTCGGCATGACGCGAGATCGCTTCGGCCACGCCACCGGTCGCGAGATAGTGCGGCAGCGCGATCTCGGAATCGTTGTCGGCCTCTTGCCACATGCGCATCAGCACGTGCTGGAGCACGGGAAGCTGATCCGGATCATCGCCGATTTCGTTGAGCAGGCGCTGGGTGACTTCCGGCTTGATTTGCTTGTTCGACCTCTCGGCCGGCTTTTCGATCGCCGCCCGGCGCTCGGACCGGCTGAGATTTGGCACGAGAAACTGACCGTCGCTGATCGCTTCCGGCAGGCGCTGGAAGCGCGCGCAGTCGCCGAGAAAATCGAGCCGCATGGTTAGCACGACGTGGATGATCGGATGTTCGGCGCCCGTCGCCTCGATCAGCAGGCGCACAAACGCTGTCGCCTCATCGGTGTTGCTGCCTTGCGGATCCTCGAACCGGAAGATCTCTTCGAATTGATCGACAAGAACCAGGAGTTTGCCGGAGTCGGGAATTCCGAGTTCACTGGCCGCCTCGACCAATCCCTGGCTGCTGCGCCGGAGCATTGCGTCGAGCCGTAGCCGGCGCAACTCCCGTGAGCCCTCCGTGATGTCGGGCGTCAATTCCAGCAAGACATTCCCGAGTTCCTCGATCGGACGCCCCTGCGGCCGCATCGTCGCTATTCGCCACAGCGGTGCGCCGGCGCCGTCCCGCTCAGTCCGCAGCCGCGGAATGAGGCCGGCCTTCATCAACGAGGACTTGCCGCAACCCGACCGCCCAACCACGGCGACAAGGCGATGCGCCCCTACCTTCTGGCGTAAATTGTCAATCTGCGCGTCGCGGCCGAAAAAGAACTCGCGGTCTTGCGCATCGAAGGGACGCAGTCCCGGATAGGGTTGGCTCGTCGAGAGAGGACTCAATGAGGTCCAGCTCTGCTTGCGTCTAGCCGGACCAGTTCTTCCCGTATCACTTCCTTGAAAGCTTCGAGGCCGTCGCGGACCAGTTCGTCGCGGGACGTCAGGAGCGTTCCGTTTTCAAGCCGCTGGATGAGTGCTTTCTGCTCGGGTCTCGGATCGACCAGATCGGGCGGAATCCAGATCAGGCGGCGGAATGCCGGATCCTGCTGCTGGCGCGTCGCGGCCCAGTCAAGCTGCTTCGCGGCAAACTCGTCCATGTCCTCGCGCCGGGCAATGCCGGGAAGGGCGCCGAGCAGGTGAATGGAAAATTTGGAGCTCTTGAGTCCCTTTCCAAGATGGTCGGCTGCCTCGTCCCGTTCGGCCGGCCACGGTTCGATCGGCGCGATTTCGCATTTTTGCGAGTTCGAGCTCGCTGTGAATCTTCCAGTGGTTGTTGACCTGGTCCGGACCAGGCTCGGCCAGATATACCCTCGCCCTTTTTTCCGGGCGGGCAGCGCCTAGCCGGGTCATGATGAAGTCGGCCACCTGGCGCACGGCATCGAAATACTTGTTCGATATATCTCTTCCGTATCCGTCATAGAACGGTTTGGCCGCTTTGGTCACAGGGTTGATATCGAAAAACGATATGTATTTCAGGCCGCGAAGCGGTGGAGGGAAATGCTCGGGAGCCAGCTGTTGGGTTAGCAGTGGAAGGATCGAACTGGTTGGCCGTTCACCGGGCGTGCGCGATTGAAGGAATTCCGACAGCTCGAACCGGGCATACTCGCTCGTTCGATAGCGGGGCGACAAAACGACAAGCAAAGCCGCAGCTGCGGCAACCTCTTGTTTCAGCGTGTCCGTGATGCTGCCCGGATGGTTCATGTCCCGGATGTCGCGCCACACATTCGTGTGCTCGTCGAGCTTGGCAAGTTCGAGACCCAGGCACTCGTCGAAGTAATCGACCCATCCCCTGGATTTGCCGTCCTGGACCGAGCCGTTGTCTTCGGAGATATAGCTGAGAAAAACGCTTGGCAAATTCGGTGCGCCCCACCGCTAAAATATTAACGATGATGGCACAAGCCGGAGTTGCACTCAACAGAAAGCGGCGAAAATAAGGAGAGCTCAGGCCCGAGAGTTGGCCACCCGCCTAAGTAGTATTCTTTTACTCCCGAGAGGGGGTCCCAAGCGCCGTGCGCGGCGTCGCCCGAAGATCACCCCTCTTGCGCGCAACGCCGGGGCACAGAAGGTCGGTTGTCGTCGGACTTACGCCCGCTTCCCCGTGAACGGGAAGCTGCCCATCATGCCGATGCCCATCTCGCCCGACATGGCGTCGCCCGCGACCTTGCCGGTGAAGGCCAGCGTCAGCTCCATCGGATTGGTGATGGAGACCTTCCAGGCGACGTCGTCGCCGGCCACCGTGCCGTCGAAAATCTCGGTCGAATTGCCTTCGGCGCCCTGCGTGCCCGTCAGCGTGCCGCCCGAGCTCTTCAGGTTCAGCGTCGCATTGCGCTCGCCCATCGGCGTACTCATGACAAGATTCCAGTTTCCGTCCGCGGCCATTCGTCCCTCCCATAAGTATTCGCAAAAGGCTCGCGCGGGATATAGCCTATCTCGCGCGGCAAACCCAACTGGTTTCGTTGCGTGAAAGCGTCTCAGGTGCCGGCAGTGGCGCGGGCCGCACGGATGCGGCCGGTGACGAGCACGCGAAACGCCACGTACTGGATCGCGAAGGCCGCGATCTTGGCGCTGATCAGCACGACGGAGACATAGATCGTCCACAGCTTGATGTCGCCGGTCATGGCGATCGCGACCGTGCCGGCGCCGAGCGCGAACATCAGCGCGGCCCAGGCGAAGCCGGCAAAGGTGACATATTCGGGAATCGTCTCTGCCACGATCGGCGGCATGTAGCGCAGCATCCAGCCGCGCTTGAGCATGATCGTGCCGATGGCGAAATGCGCGATCGCGGGCTTGGCCAGCACGAAGCGGGGATCCTGCGTGATGATGGTGGCGCTGCCGAGCACGATCACGAGCCCAAGGCTCGCCCAGGTCATGAAGCCGAGCTCGCGGCCCTTGATGTGCGAGTAGATCACCTGGCCGATCGCGCCGGCGATCGCGACGCCGGTCGCCAGCACGATGTTGTCGGTCGCGAGATAGACGACGAGAAAGACGATGGTCGAGAAGAAATCGGTGGCGAGCCTTGCGAACACGTCTTTCATCGATGAATCCCTTTGCGGTCAATGCGGATGGGGCAGCGCGTCCGGCGGCGGCGCGCCGTATTTCTGCCGGACGCGCGCCGGATACCAGCGGGTGAAATACACGGCGCTGTTGCGCGCGGCAAAGGCGACCGCAAGCCCGAGCCAGATCGGCAGGCCCGGCACATAGAGGATCGCGGCGTTGGCGAGCAGCATCAGGAGAGCCGATGCGGTCCACACGCTGGTGATGATGTAGTTCGAGCGCATGAAGCCCGGCATTGCCGCGATCTCCGGGTGCACCGATTCGACCGCATATTGCAGCGTGAAGGGATAGCGGGCGAGGAGCGAGCCAAGCGAGATCGCAAAGATGCCGCCGTCGACCGCGACCTTCACCGCCTTGTCGCTCAGCGCGGGATCGATCAGGTGCAGCCAGGCGAGGATGCCTGCGAACAGGATCACGGTGCCGGCCGGCAAAATCTTCAGCGAGCGGCCGCGCGCCTTGTCGAACGCGATGGTGGCAAGGCAAACCGCACCTGCGGCAACAAGGCTCGCGGTCGCCGAGGTCGCCAGCATCATGAAGGCGTAGACGCCATAGGGCGCCAGGATCAGGAAAAGCGTCATCAGGGGCCTCTTTGGGCCAATCTTTACATTGTCAAGATCAATAGCGCCTGGAAACCATCGGGTCAAGGGAAATCTTTACAGTGTCAACATAATGTGAGTGTGAGTGAAAGCTCATCAATTGCAACGACTTGCGGCTCGGCGGCGCAAACATCCGGGTGCTCCCATATGTATTTTGAGGTGGAGTCCCCGACCGGATCCCGGAAATGAAATGGACTGAACTCCTGGTCTTCCTGGTGTGGCTTTGGATGCAGGTCCTTTCGGACCTCCCCTCGTGGCGAAATACGTACACCTCGTCGCGCATGGAGGTTTGGGGAGGACGTGGCTTGTTTGTGTTCGAATTGGCGCTCGCGCTGGTCGCCACCGCCGCGTTCTTGTTCAGCTGGCTGCGTTGAGACCGCTCAACTCGCCCCCACCCAGTTGCCATGGAATCCGTCCGGCACGCGATGGCCGAGATGCACCAGCGCCGTCGGACCGGTGTCGACATCGCGCGCATTGAATACCGCGAGGTCGCTGGTATTGGTCTGCGCGCGCCAGACCACCGCGAGCAGCCAGCCGTCGCCTTCCGCCGCATCCCTGGTCCGTTCGACGAACACCGGCTCCGAGATCGAGTTGCCCGCAGGCAGATGATATTTGCCGAGCCGCTTTCCACTGCCGTCGACATGCGCGATGCCGGAGAGCCCGCCGGTGAACGGCAAATCGGGATTGGCGCAGGCGTACCAGCCGTGCGTGCTTCTCTGTCCGGCGCGGCGATCGTCGATGCGGGGAAACTCGCCGGTGAGATCGTCGAGATAGACCTGGCTGAAGCGATCGGTATTCCCGGCGAGATCGAAGGTCCAGCGGCAGTATCGCGGGCGCGACTTGGTCGGATCGGTCGGCCGGCCGTCGGGATGCGGAAACAGCGGCGCTTCCTCGAACTGCATGACATCGGCGATGATGCGGCTGCCGTCCTCCCAGGCGTTCATGATGTGGAAGACGTAACAGCTCTCGCCGCGGAACCAGACGATGTCGTCGGCCGAGCCGCTGCGCTTCATGACGCCGACGAAGGCGCCTTTCTCCGGCTCCCACGCATAGGCCGGCTGTCCGGCGAAAGCGCGCGCCATGCTGCCCGTGATCGGCAGCACCGGAAACAAGAGATGATTTTCGGTGACGATGAAGTCGTGCACCATGCTGGCATAGGGCGCCTCGAAGCGGTCGAAGCGCGTGACCTGGCCGGAAGCTGCGACGGTGCCGAAGGAGAGGGTGGGTGTGAACCGGCCGGAGGCGTTGTAGCCGAAGAACACCATCTCGCCGGTCAAGGGATCGATCTTCGGATGCGCGGTGAACGGCCCCGAGATGGCCCCGCCATAGTTGCAATATCCGCGCGTGGCGAGCGTGCCCGGCTCGATCTCGGTCGGCAGATGGCCTTCTTCCAGGGCGAGCAGGCGGCCGCCATGCGCGACGATGTTGGTGTTGGCGACGCCGCTGTCGATCGCGTCAGCCGGCGCATCCGGCAGCTTCTGGCCGAAGCCGCCGAACAGCGCGCGGCCGGCGTCGTGCTCGGCCTGCCATTTCGGGGTGCGGACCCAGCGGTTGCGATAGGAGGCGCGCCCCTGCTCGAGATGGAAGGCATGCAGCATGCCGTCGCCGACGAACCAGTGCGCGCCGGGCGAGTTGAATTGCGGATTGGGGCCGTTGCGATAGAGCGTGCCGTTCAGCTCGCGCGGCAATTCGCCCGTTATCTTCAGGAATGCCGCATCGCACTCGAACGGGATCGGCGCGCGGTTGGGCGAGACGGACCCCTTGACGGCATCCTGCTGCATGGCGGCATTCCCTCTCTGATCTTTACAACGTAAAGATAGCATTAAGCCGAGCGCAGCGTCCGGTCAAGCGAAATCTTTACACTGTCAAAATCGCGGCATATAACGCATTCATGCGCAAGCCCGAGAAAAACGCGACTCGAAGCACGACCCGGAGCCGGCCGCGCAGCGCCGCTGGCCGCGGCGGGCCGTCGCGCGCGGGACGGAAGCCGCGGGCCGTGTCATCTGAGGATACGCCCTATCACCACGGCGCGCTACGCGACGCCTTGCTGCAGGCGGCCGAGCGGGTGCTGGAGCGCGACGGGCTCGCGGGCCTCACCTTGCGCGCGGTGGCGCGCGAGGCGGGGGTCTCGCATGCCGCGCCGACCCATCATTTCGGCGATCTCACCGGGTTGGTCAGCGAGCTCGCTGCGATCGGCTTCCGGCAGTTCAACACGGCGATGGCGGAAGCCTGCACGCCGGACATGCCCTATCCGGCACGCGGGCTGGCGCGCGCACGCGCCTATGTCGCCTATGCGCAGGCTCATCCCGGCATGTACGGGCTGATGTTCCGCACCGAGCGGCTCGACTATTCCCGGCCATCGCTGCATGAAGCCGCTGAAGCCTCCTTTGCGGGCCTTGCGCATGCCATCGCGGCCAGCCGTCACGAGCCGATCAAGGAGCAAGCGCTGACCTTGGAGCAGGCGGCCGCGATCGCGCGCGCCTGGTCGCTGGTGCACGGCTTCACCATGCTGCTGCTCGACGGCCGTCTCACCGATATCCTGCACCGGTTGCCGAAGGGGACGGATAGCAACATGCTGCTCGATGCCATGCTCAAGCTCGCCATGGTCAAGCCGCCGTCCTCCTGATTTTTGGGCATGATCCTGTCGGAAAACCGCTTCACACTTTTCCGGATCATGCCCTAACGCTTGGCCAGCTCCACCGCACGGCCGTTGGCGCCGATGACCTTCACCTCGCCCTTGCCGCATTGGAAATCGCGCGCCAACTCGTCCGCTGCCTTGCGCGCCAGCTCATTGGCGTCAGGATTGGCGGCAACATCGACATAGGCGACATGGCACACCGGGCCGGGCGGCAGGCGGGTCACCGCCAGCATCGCCTTGTCGCGCGGCCGGTCCCTGGCGTCGCGGTCGGCATTGTCGGCCATCAGCCAGCGCTGGATGATCGCGAACGGCTTGTTGCCGGCCATTCGCCACTCGACGGTCGTCAAGCTTGAATTGAACGGTTCGAACCAGACCTGTGCGGCCGGTTCCTCCGCCGCGGCTATCAGGCTCTTGCCGACCGACACGGTCTCGCGCAGATCGTCCTCGCTGATCAGCACCGAGAGGCCGGCCTTGCCCGGGCAAAGCCGCGTGGTGCTGCCGTCGAACTCGCTCGGCTTGCCGATCCTGCGGCAGTCTTTCGGCGCGGTGGAACTGTATCGGCTGCTAATGGTTTGGGCGTTTGCCCATGAAGCGGCCAACGCCGCAAGAGAGATGATGGCCGATGCAAGCGTGACGCGCATGCACGTCAGACGCATGCAAGCTGGGGAAGGTTCACTAGTGCCGCCGATCTGAAGTCCCTGACTCATTCGCGGCAAGATCGGTTCAGGGACTTCAGATCGAAAGCGGCACTAGAATCATAGATTTGCTAGTGCCCATAACTTTCCGAAGTCGGCGAACCGGTCTTGCGGCGATGTAGTGCGGACTTCGGAAAGTGGGCACTAGCCGTGCCGACAGGACCTGACATTCCCCCGGAATTGTACTAGAAGAGCAACTTCGCCATTCGCTCGCCGTTATCAGTGCGTCAGTTCTTCAATCGGTCATGCCCTCGATTTTCCCCAAAAAACCCTATCGCGTCGGCCGTTCCCGCACCGGATTAGGCCTTTTCGCCACCAGACGGATCAAGAAAGGCACCCGGATCATCCGCTATTTCGGGCCGCTGCTGGATTCCAAGAAAAAAGAAGACGACATCGAGAACAAGTATCTGTTCGAGCTCGGCAACCGCTGGACCATTGACGGGTCGGTGCGTGAGAACATCGCCCGCTATATCAACCACGGCTGCAAGCCGAACGCGGAATCCGACGTCAAGCCGCGCAAGCGCAAGGTCTACATCCGCGCCATCAAGACCATCGAGCCGGGCGAGGAAATCAACTACGATTACGGCACCGATTACTTCAAGGCCTATCTGAAGCCGATCGGCTGCAAGTGCGACGCCTGCGAGAAGAAGCGCAAAAAGAAGCGCGCCGAGGCGCGTGCCGAACGGCTCCGCTTGAAGGCGAAGGCCGAGCGGAAAGCGAAACGCAAGGCCGAGAAGCTCGCGAAGGAAAAAGCAAAGGCGCGCGAGAAGGAGAAGCGGAAGCTTGCCCGCGCCAAGGCGAAGCGCGAGAAGGCGAAGTTGAAAGCCGCCGATACAGTCACCACGCAGCCGCCGGACTTACAGATCGCGGCCTGAGCCGCCGCGAACAAGTCCGCGGCGGCCGGAGCAGGGCGGCCGGCTTAAGCGGCGAGTTCGGACACGCTCTTGCGCAAGCCGATATATTGCAGCTCGGCCAGCACGCCGGTCGCGACCGCCTGCGCCACCACGACGATCTCGCCGAGCAGGTTCGGCGCCACCGCACCCGAGAACAGCAGCGCGATGCTTGCGAGCGTCCACGCCGCATTGCCGGCAATGACGATCATCACCAGTCCTTTCGGGATCGACGGCCGCGAGCAGAGCCAGCCGACCAGCGCGGTGTAGGCGACGAGGAACAGGCCGGTCTCGCGCAGCAATGCCTCGGGCAGGTTGAGGAACGGCGCGAGCGCACTTGCATCCAGCGTCATCACGAGAGCCGAGACGCCGCTGAAGACGGCATCCGCCAGCAGTGCGCGGCGCAGGAAGGTTGAGGACAGGATCATGTTGGTTCTCCTTGGTTGGCTGAGGGATCACTACGCCTGACGGCACAATGAGAGGAGGCGACGCATGAGACGCTTCGGGCACAGCGCCTTGAGAAAACGGTCCTCGAAAGCCTGCAACCGCACGAACACGAAGAGCGCGGTGGCGTGCACCAGCGATTCTGGCATGTTCAGGCTGCGCGCCAGCATCCAGGTTGCCAGGTTGAGCATCCACGGCAACAATTCGGCGGCGGCGGGCAGGTAGCGAACGAAGGCGCTCATGGGTCATCTCCTGTGGTGGGGAAGATGACCGCGGCCAAAGCGCAATTCGATTACCTCCGACGTAATGGAAGGCATGAAATTCGCGTGCTAGGTTTTGCACCATGAACGTACATGCATCGACCAAAACCGAACGGGCGCGCCCCGTTCACATCGGCGACCATCTGCGGGAATGGCGGCAGCGCCGCCATCTCAGCCAGCTCGATCTTGCGGGTGATGCCGAGATCTCGGCGCGCCATCTCAGCTTTGTCGAAACCGGGCGCGCGGCGCCGTCGCGCGAGATGGTTTTGAGGTTGGCGGAGAGACTCGACGTGCCCCTGCGTGAACGCAACGTGCTTCTGATCGCGGCCGGCTTCGCGCCGGCCTTTCCGCAACGGCCGCTCGACGACCCCGCGCTGAAATCGGCGCGGCAGGCGATCGACCTCGTGCTCAAGGCGCATGAGCCCAATCCGGCGCTGGCCTACGACCGGCACTGGAATCTGGTGTCGGCCAACCGCATGGTGGCGCCGCTGCTCGACGGCGTGCCGCAGCGGCTGCTCGGGCAGCCCTTCAACATATTGCGGCTGGCGTTTCATCCCGAAGGGCTGGCGTCACGCACCGTCAATCTCGCCGAATGGGCCGGGCATCTCCTGGAGCGGCTGCATCGCCAATGCGAGGCCACCGCCGATCCGCAGTTGCTGAAGCTCTACCAGGATCTGAAGAGCTATCCGATCCCGGCGCGCTCCGGCCCGCTGTCGCCGGACAATGTCGCGATTCCCTTCAAGCTGCGCCATGCGGGCGAGGTGCTGAGCTTCATCTCGACCACCATGGTGTTCGGCACCCCGGTCGACATCACGCTGTCGGAACTCGCGCTGGAGACGTTCTTCCCGGCTGACGAACTGACCGCCCGGCGGTTGCAGGAGATGCAGCCCCGTGACTAGCCTTAAAGTGAAATTGATTGAGTTGGACGCGAGCGGCTGGACGACGACTGAAGATTTCTATGATGCGCTTCTATCGGAGCTTGGTGCACCTGACTGGCACGGTCATAGCGGCGTTGCTTTGGTGGACACCATGTTCCATAGCGACGTGAACAAGGTCGTTCCGCCTTTTAGGGTCGAAATCCGGAATTCGACAAACCTGCCCTCCATCGTAAAATCCGATATCACTGATGTGATCAACTTGTTCCAAGCTGTGCGTGCCCGTCGGCGCGAGCGAGGGGCAGACGTGGATGTGAGCATCGCACTCGTGTAAGCGGCGCCACCTCGGCACATTCCGTAGAAGTTAGCGCTGGAGACCTTCTTTCCGGCCGATGATCTCACTGCCCGGCGGTTGCAGGAGATGGCAGCCCATATGAAATAGCGCCTTGCCTCGGGGCCCATTGGCATTACTTTTGGGGTCCCTTGCGGAGGACACCCCATGAGCACCCTGAAGCCGCTGAAGATCGACATCGTCTCCGACGTCGTCTGCCCCTGGTGCTATATCGGCAAGAAGCGGATCGAGGACGCGCTGGCGCTGGCTGCGGACGTGCCGGTCGAGGTGCACTGGCGGCCGTTCTTCCTCAATAACTGGGTGCCGCGCGAGGGCATCAGCCGTGACGAATATCTGACCGCAAAATTCGGCTCGCCCGAGGCTTACAAGGGCATCGCCGGCCGCGTGGTCGACGCCGCGGGCGAGGAGGGGCTGTCCTATCATCCCGAACTCGTAAAGCGCCAGCCCAACACCATCGATTGCCATCGCCTGATCCATTGGGCTGAGGCGATCGGCAAGGCGGCGGAGATGAAGCAGCGGCTGATGGAATTGTATTTCCGCGACGGCGGCGATCTCACCGACGTCAATACGCTGGTAGCCGCGGCGGCCGATGTCGGGCTCGATGCCGACGACGTGCGCAGGCGCCTCGCCACCAATGAGGACGTCGAGCTGATCTCGGGCCAGGCGCAGGAGGCCTCCGACAAGGGCATTTCGGGCGTGCCGACTTTCGTGCTCGCGCAGAAATATGCGGTGTCCGGCGCGCAGCCCGCCGATCTCCTGGCACGCGCCATCCGTCAGGTCTCGGCCGAGGTGAACGCGCAGGCGGCGGAGTGAGGCGATAGCGCGAACGCGATCAGTTTTCGTTCAACAAACCAACCATAAACCTGGGGGAAACAACATGCTCTACGAACTCCGAACCTATACGCTGAAAGCCGGCACGCTCGGTGACGTGGTCAAAGCCGCGAGCACGGTGTCGCGCGACATCCGCGGCGACAATTTCGGCAAGCTCGAAGGCTACTGGTTCACCGAGATCGGGCCGCTCAACCAGGTCCTGCATATGTGGAGCTACAACGATTACGCCGAGCGTACCAAGCTGCGCGCCGAACTCGCCAAGAACCCGCGCTGGGGCAGCGACTACCTGCCGCTGATCCGTCCGAACCTGGTGCGCCAGGACATCCGCCTGCTCAATGCCATCAAGCCGCCGGTCGCGCCGGCCTCAAGCGGCAATGTGTACGAACTGCGCAACTATCGCGCCAAACCCGCAGGTGCTGCAAAGCAATGGCTCGACCTGTTCACCGCAGCACTGCCGGCGCGCGAGAAATATTCCAAGATCGTCGGGCTGTGGCAGACCGAAGCGGGCCAGCCCAATGAGGTCTGCCACATCTGGGCCTATCCGAGCCTGAATGCGCGCGCCGAAGCCCGCGCAGCCTCGACCAATGATCCCGTCTGGAAGGAATTTTTGGGCAAGGGACCGGCGTTCCTCGACGAGATGCATTCCACCGTGATGCTGCCGGCGCCGCACTCGCCGTTGAAGTAATCGCCTTCAGCGAGACTAGTGCCGCCGATCTGAAGTCCCTGACTCACTCGCTGCAAAATCGGGTTCAGGGACTTCAGATCGAAAGCGGCACTAGAATCGTAGATTTGCTAGTGCCCATAACTTTCCGAAGTCCGCGAAAAGTGTTGCGGCGATGGAGCGCGGACTTCGGAAAGTGGGCACTAGCGCTTCCGGATAAAATGGACGGCGTTGCGCGCGGCGGCACGCGCCAGCTTGCGCGCCACCAGCGCTGCGTGGATGACGGGCACGACAGGATCGTGCGTTGCCAGCGGGATCAGCACGTCGCCGATCGCAAAGCGCCCGCGCCAGATCGGATTGATCATGGGATGATCCGCGCTTGCGGTTGAATCCGCCGAGGCGATCGCCGGGTCCGCGCAGAGATGCCGGGTCAGGTCAAGCGTGAGCTGCACGCCAGGTGAGTATTTCGCAAAGCGCTCGTCGACGCCGAGCTTGAAGAAGAAGGCGCGGCTCCGATGCCGCAGCACGATGCCGGACGCGACCGGCGTCCCGCCAGTGCGCAGGGTCACGATTTCGCAATTGCCGGTCGCGGCGAGCGCGCTCGTGCCCCGGCGGATGAACGTGGCGTCACCCTCGACCTGCGCCAGCGCGGTGCCGCGCGTGCCTTTCCAGCCGCTCGCCTCGAGTGTCAGGAAGGCCTCGAGCGCGGTTGCGACCTCCTGCGGTGAACGCGCCACTTTGAAGGAGACGGCGCCATGTTGCTCGGCCAGCCGATGGCGCTGGCGGCGCAGCTCCTTCAATTTCTTGGCGCCGAGCGCATCGCGCAGCAATTCCTCGGCATCGCGGGTCGCATCAAGCGAGGCGCGCAGGTGCCATTGCAGCACGCGCCGCCGCAGGCCTTCGCCGCGCAGCACGGTGTTGAACGCCTTCATCGCCGCGCCGTCGAGCGCGACCTCGCGCAGCACCAGCGCGCGGGCGCCGGACTGCCGCGCCGCCTGCAGCAAGGTCGCGGCTGCATCGACGGCCATGCCGTGGTCGAGCGGCGGCGAGCACAGCGTGCCATAAGGATGGGCGCTGACCAAAGCGGGCAGGGGAATCCCGTAGGCCTGCCGCATCGACACCACCGGCAACAGGCCGACCAGCATCTTGTCGTGCCAGGCGGCCAGCGCTGAGGCGCCGGTGCGGCCGGGCACGCTTGCGTTCACGGCCAATTCCCAGTCGGGCAAATAATAGCCATTCGGCTCTGCCGCGCGCGCCGCGAGCGCGCGCCATGCATCACCATCGATATCGACGAGCGGCGTCAGCGATTGCGGGCGCGCCGCGGTCGCACGGACGCGCGCAGCATCCTTCACCGATGCGCGACGGACCACTGCCAAATCCACGATATCGACCACGTCCCTGTTTCCCCGTTTTGAGGACAAACCTAGCGGAAAGATTGGAAGATACGGTTGGTTCGGGCGTGCAATTCGAGCGGTAATGTTAACCGTTTGTTCGCCATGTTTGCCGCGTGGCCGTTTCTCGGCCGCCGGGAGCCTTCAAGCACGCATGCCGATCGCGGGCCGAAATGGATCATCCTCGGGCGATGGCGCTGCCGGACCATAGTGGTCGAATTGCATTCTGAACGAGGCTTGGCCGTTCGATATCGCCCGCAAGGCGCCGTCATAACCGAACATGTTCACGAGAGGCGCCATCGCCCTGAAAGTGACCGTGGCTCCGCCAATGCTGGGCTCGATCTCTCGGCATCGGAGCCGAAGATCGTCGACCACGAGTTTGGCGTACTCGTGCGGCGTCACCACCTCGACCTTCATGATCGGCTCGAGCAGGACGGACTTGCCCATCTGCAGCGCTTCGCGGAAGCAGGCCCGCGTCGCGATTTCGAAGGCGAGAGCCGACGAGTCGACGTCGTGATACTTGCCGTCGATCAGCTGCACCTTGACGTCGACGACGGGGAAGCCGGCGACAACACCTGAACCCAGCACGCTCTCGATGCCCTTCTCGACGCCGGGGATGTACTCCTTTGGCACCGCGCCGCCGACGACCTTCGATTCGAACTCATAGCCCTTCCCGGCCTCGTTCGGCTCGACGATGATGGTGACGGCCGCGAACTGGCCGGTACCGCCGGTCTGCTTCTTGTGGGTGTAGCTGTGCTCGACCCGACGGGTGACGCGCTCACGGAACGCCACCTGCGGCGCGCCGATATTGGCATCGACCTGGTAGGTGCGCTTCAGAATGTCGACCTTGATGTCGAGATGCAGTTCGCCCATGCCCTTGAGGATGATCTGGCCGGACTCCTGATCGGTCGACACGCGGAACGACGGATCTTCCGCCGCGAGCTTCGCCAGCGCGACGCCGAGCTTTTCCTGGTCGGCCTTCGACTTCGGCTCGATCGCTACTTCAACCAGCAACGGTTGCGTATGGATATCATCCGGCATTTGCTCGCTTCCGGGCGCATCAGCTAGATCGGTTCATAGCTCTCGCCGTCGCAATTGTCGTCGTCCTCGGCGCGCCTTCGATCGACGATCTCGCCGCCGGCAATGGAGATGCGGAAGGTCTGCGTCCCGATCGGCTTGCCGTTCGCGGACAGCACCTCGGCGCGGACGCACGCGGTCCAGCCCGGGCCGCGCACTTCACGGTGCGGCAGGGAGACTCGCACCGCGCGAGGGTGCATGCTGGCGACGAACACGAACTCCATCTTGTCGCGCACCAGGCGTTTGACGTCGGGAGGCGGCTCTGGCGGAGCCGGCTCCGTGCCTTTGACCCGCATGAACTCGGGCACCGGCGAGCGGACATCGGCAAAGCCGCACGCTGCCAGCATCAGCGCGGCGCCTGAAAGCGCCGAGATATGAACGAACCCCCGCCACATCCCCTGATGGTATCGCCCCGCAGCGGAAAAATCGCGGCGGGAGCCGGGTACCGGTAAGGCCGTCCGATCAACATTTGCTGATTGGAGGCCGCTGGTGGAGCGGATTTGACGTTCGCTACCCTGTAAGCCGCGCATTCGCAAAGCGAACGTCAAATCCAAAGCTCCACTAGAATCAAAGTTTTGCTGGTGGTCCTTTGATTCCAACATTCGCAAACGTGTTCGCCGCGAAGGGATGCGAATGTTGGAATCGGACCACTAGCCGCTTGATGGCGGCGCGGAACTCGAACCGCGCCGGGCAAGGCCGCGTCCAATGGGCCATCAGTCATATGGGAGGTGGCCCATGTTACGTCAGGCAATCTGTTCCGCGATTCTTCTGGGTGCACTTGTTTCGGCACCAGGTGCCGCGTTGGCCGAAAACCGTCTTGCGCTCGTGATCGGCGAATCCGCGTACCGCTCGGTGACGGCGCTGCCCAATCCCGCTAATGATGCGAAGGCGATGTCGAAGCTTCTCGCCGACTCCGGCTTTGAGGTGATGACGGCCGCCGATCTCTCGCAGAAGGAAATGAATGAACAGGTCGGCGACTTCGCGAGCAGGATCGCCGCGAAGGGGCCCGACACCGTGGCGCTGGTGTTTTATGCCGGTCACGGCATGCAAATTGATGGCGAGAACTATCTCGTCCCCGTCGACGTCGATCCCAAACGAGAGGCCGACATTCCCTTGCGGGCGGTCCGCCTCAACGACGTCCTCAACACGCTCAACTCGGTGCCGAGCAGGATGCGTATCCTTCTGCTCGACGCCTGCCGCAACAACCCGTTCCCGGCGATCAACGCGACCGCCGGGCGCGGCCTAGCGATGGTCGATGCCAAGACCGGCGCGCCCGGCACCTTCCTGTCCTACTCGACCTCGCCCGGCGCGGAAGCCGAAGACGGCGATGGCGCCGACAGTCCCTATACGGCGGCGTTGCTTACCGCCGCGCGCACTCCGGGCTTGCCGATCGAGCAGGCGTTCAAGCAGGTCCGCCTGGCAGTCAACAAGGCGACCGGCGGCCGCCAGACGCCGTGGGACAGCTCCTCGCTGACGGACAATTTCGAATTCATCGCCGGCACCGGCCCGCAGGCGGCGCTGACCGGCGCAAAAGTCGACGACGCGAAGCGTAGCGTCGACGATTGGCGGCGCCTCTTGCAGGGCAAGCCGGCCGATGTCGCCCATGACATGGTCGTCACCGACGGTACGCTGGAAGCTTACGAGGCCTTCGTCGCGCTTGACACGCAGTCGCAGTTTGCGGCTGAAGCCCGCGACTGGGTCGCGCTTCATCGCCGCATGGTTGCCTGGAACGACGCCGTGACCATCAACACGGCCGCGAGCTACCGCGCCTTCCTTGCAACATATCCCGACAGCGATCTCGCCGTGACTTCACGCAAGCTGATCGAGCGGTTGCGTCTCAAGCCCGACGTGATGCCGGCAGTTGCCGCAGTCACGCCGACCAATGTCGCGCTCGGTCCCTGCACGACGCCGGCACCCTCGACTCCGCCCACGCTGAAGAAGGCGGACATCGCGCCCGCGATCCAGCCGGCGACGCCGGTTGTCGTCAAAAAGGTCGACGTGACGACCCCGCGCGCTTCCAATCCGCCGGTGCGCGTGACCGCGCTTCCCCCGCGTCAGGTGATAGACGAGCCGCCGGTCTATCGCGGTCCGCCGATGGGCTACAGGCCGATGGGCTTCCGCATGGGCTTTGCCGGCGGTTTCGGCGGCGGTGGCTTTGGCCGCAGGCCGATGGGTTTTGGCCGCCGCTTCTAGATGAACGAAATCTGAGACCTCGCAAACGAAGACCGGCCCCGTGGCCGGTCTTTCACGTTTTGCGATCCGCGCGGCAAAACGACTATGCGCGTCAATGGTTGCGCAGTAAGTTCCGCCCGGGCGACGGCACGGAGAATCCGTAAATGAAAACCTTGACGGTAGGGGTGGTGGCGCTGGCACTGGCGGCTGCACCCGCTTACGCCCAGGCGAGGCGGCCACACGGCGACGACGCCAAGAAGACCGAAGAGAAAAAGCCGAAGGTCGATGACAAGGCCTATCAAGAAGCGCTCAAGCGCATTCCCGAGCCCAAGGAGAAATACGATCCCTGGGGCGGCGCGCGGCCAGAGAAGCCTTCGAAATAGTCGGGTCACCAACCGAACGGATCCTCCGCATGCGACGCCTCGCCTGTTTGCTGACCGTCGTCGCGCTGGCTGCGAGCCCTGCGGCCGCCTGGGACTATTGGGGCGGCGATGCCGGCGGCACGCGCTTCTCGAAGCTCGATCAGATCACGCCGGCCAATGTCGATCGTCTCGTGCGCGCCTGGGACTATCGCACCGGCGATCTCGCAAGCCGGCCGCCGGAAGCGATGAAGCGCACCAAGTTCGAGGCGACGCCGCTGTTCGTCGAGGACAGCCTGATCCTGTGCTCGCCGTTCAACGAGGTGATCGCGCTCGATCCCGGCACCGGCGTGCAGAAGTGGCGTTTCGATCCGAAGATATCGAACGCCCAGCGCCCGGCCAATCGTTTCAACTGCCGCGGCGTCGCGCATTGGGTTGACGATCGCGCGGCCGAGGGCGCCGCCTGCCGCAGTCGCATCTTCATGGGCACCAATGATGCCCGCCTGATCGCGCTCGATGCCAGGACCGGCGCCCCCTGCGCCGATTTCGGCAACAATGGCGAGGTCAGAATCGATATCGGCAAGAGCCTGCTCTGGCCCGGCGAATTCCAGATGACTTCGGCGCCGACAGTCACCCGCGGCGTCGTGGTGGTCGGCTCGTCGATCGCGGACAATGTCCGCATCGAAGCGCCGCTGGGCACTGTGCGCGCGTTCGATGCCAGGAGCGGCGCGCCGCGCTGGAGCTTCGATCCGCTCCTTCATGACGGCATCGACGCCGGGCACGCCAATGTCTGGGCGCCGATGTCGGCGGACGAGGAGCGCGGACTGCTGTTCCTGCCGACGACCTCGCCGAGCCCGGATTTCTGGGGCGGCAAGCGGCCCGGCAACAATGAGCATGCGAATTCCGTCGTCGCGCTGAAAAGCGAGAGCGGCGAGCTCGCCTGGTCGTTCCAGACCGTGCATCACGACGTCTGGGACTATGATCTGCCGGCGCAGCCGACCTTGGCGCGCATCGACACCGGCGACGGTCAGCGCGACGTCGTGATCCAGCCGACCAAGCAGGGTTTTGTGTTCGTGCTCGACCGCGACACCGGCAAGCCGGTGTGGCCGGTCGAGGAGCGCGCCGTTCCGCAAGGCGGCGCGGAGGGCGAGACGCTGTCGCGGACCCAGCCGTTTCCGACCCACGTGCCGGCGCTGATGCTCCAGCAATTTTCGACGGCCGACGTGTTCAAGCCGATTCCCAGCTTCGGCCGTTCCTCCTGCGAGGAGAAGCTTGACGGCTTGCGCAACGAGGGGCTTTTCACGCCGCCATCGACGCAAGGCACGCTGGTGTTTCCGATGACCGGCGGCGGCGTGAACTGGGGCGGTGCGGCGTTCGATCCGGTGCACCAGATCCTCTACGCCAACACTTCCTATGCGATCCACATCATCAAATTGATCCCGAGGGCGGAAGCGGAAGGTTTCCAACAGCCGCCAGGTTCCGATTTCGGACCGCAGCGCGGCGCGCCATTTGCACTGTCGCGTTCGGTCGCTCTCTCGGCACTTGGACTGCTCTGCAACAAGCCGCCGTGGGGCGCGATGGTCGCGGTCGACTTGAAGGCCGGCAAGATTCTCTGGCGATCGAGCGTCGGCACCACCGAAGACCGCGCGCCGCTCGGCCTTGCCTTCCATTGGGGCACGCCGCTGGTCAACGGTGTCGCGATCACCGCGGGCGGCCTGGTCTTCACCGGCGCGATGGACGCCTATTTGCGCGCCTACGACGCCAAGTCGGGCGAGGAGCTGTGGCAGGGCCGCTTGCCGGTGCCCGGCGTCGCCAATCCCATGACCTATCTCTGGAAGGGCGAGCAATATGTCGCGATCGCGGCCGGCGGCCATTCCGAGGCCGGCACCACGATCGGCGACAGCGTGGTGGCGTTCCGCCTCGCGCGTGCGGGCGAGTCCCCGTCGCTGTGGTCGCGCACCATCGATCGGCCCGGCGGACGTTTTGCCAGCGGCGCGATTGCGGCGGTCCTGGTGCTGGCGTTGATCGTGATCGCGCTGTGGCGCTGGCAGCGACGGCGCAAAAGCGCCGCTTCTATTTAGTCGAAGGCGACGCCGACGCGCCGCTCGTTGCACCACACCGGCCGGCAGCGGCGCATGAATCCGTCGCGCTCGATCACCAGCATGAAGGATGGCGGCAGGCTGAGCGCGTTGGGGACATCGAGGCCCGCACCGGTTTCGGACAAATTGCGCACGGTGCACGCGATGCCTTCATCGGCAAACGCGATCCGCGCACCCTTCAGCACTTTCCTTCGCGGCGATTGGCGTCTCTCGGTCATGACGTAAATCCGGAGCAGGCAATTTACCTGACCAGAGACATTAACCGTGCGACATTACGGACGGTTGAATCCGATGCCCGCGCTACCGTTGCTGGAATTCAGCTTGCGTTTACCAATCCCGCGCGGGAACTTTTTGATTGCGCATGATCTCCGCGCAAACGCGTTCCGCGTTTGTCGCGAGGGATCATGCGCTACGACAACATCGCAAAAGCGCTCGAGACCATCGCCACCGGCTTGTTGTCGGCGGCAGACAACAGCGTGACGCGGCCAAAACTCATGGTGCGCCCGCGCCTGACCACGCGGGCATCGGCCAGCACGTCCGACGACATCGCGGCGCGCATGAAATGCGTGGTCTGGTCGACCGTCGTCATCGGCCGATAGCCGCGGTTGGCGGCGAGGTTCGCGATCACCATCGCGGTGTCGGCGAACGCCATCAGCGCCTGTCCGCAGACCATGCCGCCGTTGCGGCACAACCGCTCGGAGAACGGCATGCGCAGGACCGCGCCGGGCTGCCAGTCGGCCGATGCCTCCGCCGGCGGATCGTAGTCGATGCCCTCGATCGACAAATTCAAATCCTTGACCCAGTCCGCGAACACGTCACCGAGCACGCGCCGCGCCTCGTCGATGCCCCCGAAAGTGTCGCCTGACTGCTGCTGCATGAAGCCTTCCTTGCCGCGATTTAATGTTGGCGCACTGTAGAAGGCGCTCTTTTCAAAAGGAACCCTCGTCCCCGCCTGCTTGAAATGCCCCAGGCCGGGGCCGTATGATAGGCTCCAAGGGGATGCGCCATGTTGCGTCGTTTGGCTGTCATCATCGGCTTGATTGGCCTTGCGCTTGCGCTTGGCGGCTGCAGCAAATGCGGCCCATTCTGGGATGACTGGATGGCGCCGGCGAAGGCGTGCAGGTCGGATCGCCTGTGAGGCTCGCGCGGCCGTTACAAGAACAGGGAAGGAGCACTCCATGCGGGTTGTTGGTGTGGCGGCGATGGCCGCGGTGATGGGGCTGGCCACCGTGCCGGCGCGCGCGCAAATGCCGAGCGGCGCCGACGGCCCGCATGTCAACCTGCTTTCGGATTTGCCCAGCAAGACGCCCGACCAGATCGAAGCGGAGCAGGAGAGGGACCGAAAATACAGGGATTCGCTCAAGAAGATCCCGGACGCCAAGGTGTCCAACGATCCCTGGGGCAGTGTGCGCAGCGACGCGCCCAAGACGGCAACCACGAAGGCGCCGACCGCCGCCAAGGCGAAGACCAAGACCGGCAGCGCCCAGAACTGAGGCCCACCTGCCGGCCGATTTAAGATCGTGCCGCCGCGCTTATATTGATGGCCAGACGCATCTGTACGGAGTTGCGAGATGGCTTCCCGCCCGCGGGACATTGCCGGCCGGCTGGCGCAGCGCAAGAGCCGCGACGACGGCTTCCTGCGCGAGACCTTCACCCTGCCGCGCGATGCGGCCCGGCTGAAGGCGCGCGATTTCCTCTCCCGCTATCCCAAGGCCGGCTACATGAGCTCGGTGGAGAGCTGGCGCGAGCTGCCGGGCGGCGACATCGAGTTCACCATGCGCCGGTTGCGCAGCGCCGACTGACGCGCTGGCCCGATGGAACCGGTCTCGGCCGCAATTTCTGTCCCAAACGGCTGAGTTTGTTAACTTTTCGCGCTAAGGGGTACTCAAGCATTTCATCTTATCCTCGCCACCGGGGGTAGCGATGGCAAGACACCGCAAGGACCTTGGCGCGCGCAAGCATGTGCGGGTCAATCTGAACAAGCCGGGATTCGTGATTCCGGCGCCCGATGCCCCGTGGATCCAATGCACCATCATCGACGTCTCCGAGAAGGGCGTCTGCCTGGAGGTCGGCTCGCTGCCGGTGCCGAAGCTGTTCGGGCTGGCCTTCACCGCCACCGGCGAGGTCCTGCGGGTTTGCTCGCTGATTTGGCGCAACGGTGAGATGGTCGGCGCCGAGTTCCTCACCGCGAAGGAGCTGCGCGCAGGAGCCGCCGGTGCACCTGATGCCGACAGAGCGAAATCGACGGCTGCCGGGAAGGTGTCCGCTATGCCCGGTTCGAGTGGCTGGATATCGCCGGTCGCCTCAAGGGAGCGGCGCTAGTCTAGAGCACGCCTTTCGGATCGTGCCCGGGCGACTCCGCCACGATGCGGATGCGGAACACCGGCTCTTTGGACTCATCCAGCAGCTCGAGCTGCCATTCGGCATTTTCCGTCAGCTTGCGCAGGATGCCGCTGGCCATGTCGGCGCAGACATTGGTCATCTCTTTCCAGGCGGCGCCATGATCGGGGCATTCGGTGCCCTGGTCGGCGGCGCCCGTAAAGGGACCGTTGCGGATGCGAAAATAATACTGCGGCATGCCTGGAGTGGAGGCGCAACGGCCCGCCATGGCAATTCCGGGAGAATACGGACGGAATATTACTCGAACAGCTTCGCCGGCGCGACCGTGAGGCGGTAGGCGATATCGCTCGAGCCGTCGGACACTTCAAGCAGATGGTCGCATACCGGGCAGCGATACTCCCCGGCGCGGCCCTGCCGCGAGTTGAGCTCGATCCGCCGGAAGCCGGCATTGCATTCCGGGCAAATGATGTCGCCTTTTTTCATGACCTGCGATGATGTCCCATCACGATGACCGTCCGACGACGAGGGTGGCCGTCGGCCGATCGCCGCCGCACGCTGGTGGTCCGATTCACGAGGTCTCGGCTTCCACGTCAGGCGCCGCCACACTTGCGTCAGGTCTCCTGTCGGAGTCGATCTGCGCCTTGAGGTCGGCGGCGCGCTCGACCAGCGAGGCGGCAAGCGCCGGATTTGACGTGAGTTTTGCGAATTTGAGCAGTATAGCCGCCTGTCGCGTGAAATAGGGTCGACCCAACACGATGATGCACCCCAGTGAATTCCAGTCCCCTGCATCACGCGGGAACAGCCGATTCCGTTCCATCGCTTGAGTTTAAAATTGCACACAACGCTCCGGTTCCCCATAGGCGGTGGAACCGGAACATGTGTCGCCCGCGCCACGTGCGCAATGTTCCGCTCTGCGAAACCTCGCTTTGACTCCGCAAAGCGGCGCGCCCACGCACGGCGAACGTCAAATCCGCTCCACCAGGCCGGCGCCTACAAAGGGCGCGTTCGCCGGCCAGGGAACTCCGTTCACGGCCGGAGAACTACGGAGTTCCGGCAATCACTTGACGCGGGGCCTTCGCATCAGCCACGCGCAGGAAAAACGTACGGATAAAAACAGCACGAGCAGCCCGAACAGCGCCGCGGCCATTATGGTCATGTTGTGCCTCTCGAATTGATCAGCAGCAGCATGATTGGTAGCAGCTTTTCACAACCGGATGGCGAACCAGCTGGTGCAAAGGTGATAGGAAACTGGTCGAAGTTACGCCGAGTCCCGGTTCCATCCGCCCCCAAAGGGGGCGCGCCCATTCGAGGTTTGCCTGGCATGACCATCAGTCCGCGTATGACCGTGGTGATTGCGATCGCGGCCGTCGTCGTCTGCGCTTTGCTCGCGATATTGAAACGGGCCACCGAGGTCACACCTCGGGGTTCGCTGGTCGTCATGCTGTATCCGCCTTACCCCCATGAGGCGGGAATGGCATGGCAGGCGCAGCGCATGCTGCCCTTCGACCAGAAGGCGCTAGAGCCCTACGCCGACGACCCCGCCGTGGAAGGCGGGCGCTCCCCCGTCGTGATCTATGAGGAGGGCAAGCCGCTGGGGCCCCCACACAGCAATTTCGCCGACATCAGCAAGCTCGGCCACGGCCGGTTTACCTACTGGATCGGCCAGGGTTTGATCTTCTCGACCAGCGACGGCAGCGATCCGAACAGCAACGGACGGCGCTATTGGGCCATCGTTCCCTGAGTGAGTCAGGGACTTCAGATCGGCGGCGCCAGATCCCGCAAATGCGTAAAGCCGGCCTCAATTCCTGTTGCCGGTGTCTTATTTGAGCAGATACCACGCACCGATACGCAACGACGAAACGATCAACGCTACCACCAGAAGTGCGGTTAGGAGCCAGATCATGCGAATCTCCTGCGTGTAGGCGGATTCTAGCACCACCTCGTGCGCCTTTGAATCCCTCGAACGTATGAACGGCCGCGGCGTGCTGTCGCGGCGTCATCATCCCCCGTGGCGCCTGGGATGGGCGCCCGAGATGGCCGATCTTCGGTTTGACGTTCGCTTTGCGAGCGACCGGGCGGGTGGCCTCAATCCCCGTTTCCGTCGCCCTTGAGAAGCAGCCAGGCTCCGAGCCGCACCGCCACAACGATCAAAGCAATACTCAACACCGCATAAAGCAGCCAATCCATGTCGTCCCCGCGCGCCCGTAATACGGGCAATCTCGTCCGTCGGCGGCTCGCCTGTATCTGATGCAGGTTAATCCGTCCGCGCGCACGTCCGGGTAGATTAAACACCACGGATCAGTTTTCAAATCGGGAACCGGGCGCCGGCCGAGGCGCCGCCTTCATCTTACGGACGTCGCTGCAATTGCGATCACGGCGATCCATCCGACGATGACCAGCGCCATCATCGCGCCCAGGGTGATCCTGGCCTTTTCCTTGAACGTCGTGGGTCTGTCCATCTTCGCGTCCAACCGAGGGCGGCCTGCCGCCAGGAGCCCATCGATCCGGCGGCTGTCAGGGTGCGCGTTACACCTTCGCCCGTCCCAGGATCGATGACGATGTATGTCCTGTCGGAGAATATAGGATCGGGTTCGAATTGGGCCACTCACGTTTTCAGGCGAGGGCCAACAAGCCTCGAAACCTGACCAGGCAGGCGACAGCGAGCAGGCTTGTGACGAAGAGGTGCGGAAGTCAGAAAGCCTTGTGGAAACCTGCAGCATCAGGGGCAGGGACGCGTGGTGACGGCTTCCCGCTCAGGTTGGTGCGCGCAATCCCGGGGATGAAAGCCATTCGTTGACGTGCGCGGCCACATCGAGCTGACGGATCTTCTCCAGAAGCTTGTTGCGCACCGCGCCGGGCCCGACCTGACCCGCCTTGGTTTCAAGGCGCGCCTTTTCTTCCGTGAGGCGTTCGTACAGCGCTGGAGATTTGTTGAGGGCCATATTTGCTCCTTCCAATCTTGGGCGGGAGCGTTACCGGACTCTCAGTCACCGATGTGAGCCACAAGGCAGCGCGGTGATGGTGCAACCAAGCGCCTGTTGCGTCCCAAAGTCCATCTAATTCGTTTCGCTCTGCGAAACTTTCCGTGAATGAGGACAGTGCCGGCGGCGAACTGAGGTCACCTCACTCCGTTGGCACGATGGGCGGCACCGCGTTGAGAAGCTGGGAAACGGCGGTGACAAGCTGCGCCGGCGCGAACGGCTTTGAAAGCATGATGCTGTTGGGCACGCCCTTGGATGCCCATTCGTCGGCGTCTTTTCCGCTCATGTATACGACGGGAAAGTGAGGGTCGATTTCTCTAGCATGCTGTGCGACATCCCACCCGTCGAGCTCTCCCGGACTGAGATTGATGTCCGTGACAAGCGCCCGGTATTTGCCGTCGGCGTCATCGAGCAACTCGACGGCATTTTCGCCGGTCGAAGCGATTACAGCCTCGAAGCCACCCTCGCTCAGGCAGTCTTCGACGACGCTCTGAACAAGCTGATCGTCTTCAACGACCAGTATAAGCAGTTGGTTTTCCACTCGGGTACCCGGTTGCGCCGCAATACGAGCGCGGGGGTACACGCGGGGGTGAGGCGATCGTTCCGGAGAAAGGTGAGCAAAAGTGCTCATCAATGAAATTAGGAGATGAGCAAGACAGAACGGTTCCGCGCATGGGAACTGTAGTTGGGTGTGCAGGCGGCGGTTCATCCTGCCCGGTATCCGCCCAAAGTAGACCGCTCCAATCTCGCCCCGGTTGGAGCCGTCTTTTTCGGCCCGCAGAAGGGAATCAGGACACTTGAGCCGGTCCCGCCTCAATGCGCGAAGATCGCGAACACCAGCGAGGCAGATACCGCGACACACCATGCGATTGAAACCGCAAACAACCATATGTCGCGTGTCATTGGGCGGGCCTTAGGTGGGCGCTCGCAATTCGCCCGGGAGCCGGCCCGTTGTGTCACGAGATTTCACCGGATCGCCGATCGCGACCATGCGCTGATGAACATCATCGCAGGCAGGGCATTCGAATGTTCGGATGTCAAAGCCGGCCGAGCCGGGTTTGATCCGTGCCGGCATCGTCATTTGCACTTCGGGCATGGTGGTCGGTAAAGCGTGCCCATGATGCATCCCTTGCATCAGGCGGGAGCATAAATACTCTCGGTCGCCGGTAGATGCCGTTTTCGGGGTGGGTGACAGGAACAGTGTTTCACGCTGCGGCCCCACGTGCTGATCAAAGCAGGGAGGCGGTCTGAGGCAGCCCTTACTATGGAGGCGGCACCGCGTTGAGAAGCTGGGAAACGGCGGTGACAAGCTGCGCTGGCGCGAATGGCTTGGCGAGCAGGATGCTATTGGGCACGCCCTTTGACGCCCATTCGTCGGCGGCAGCACCCGTCATGTAGATAACGGGAAAGGCCGGATCGATCTCCCGCGCGGCGCGGGCAACATCCCATCCATCGAGCTTGCCCGCCAGATTGATGTCGGTGACGAGCGCGCGATATTCGGTGTGGTTGCCCTTCAAAAGTGTGATTGCCTCTTCGCCCGTCGCCGCCAGCGCGATTTCAAATCCGCCTTCGGTCAATGCCTCTTCGACGGTGCCTTGGACGAACTGATCGTCTTCCGCGACCAGGACCACCGGTAAACCTTGCACGCCCGTACTCCCCCGCCATCGCCTGCTTCGTTGCAGGCCCATGACACTACGCTGCAGGGGAATTTTGGTTGCGTGGCGGAATGTACAAAAGTGAACTTACCGGCCGGATGGCCTTCCCGGCTCATTTCGGCGGTCGCAATCCGGGGGAGTTGGCCCATTCGTCCAGATGGGCAGCGACATCGGCCTGACCTGCTCTCTGGAGCTGGGCTTCGCGTTCTGGACCAGGTGGAAGCTTCTTGGCCTGTTCGCGAACCTCTCGGGCCCACGCGGCGAGTCGGTCTCGAAGGGATATATTTTGCTTGAAGCGGCGTCGGTGCTGCATGACACAACCTCATACTTGCTACGGGTCCTAACCGTAGGGTTCATTCACATTTCCAATCCTAATATGCCGTTGCCCCGCGATCTGTTCCCTAGTGAATAGAGACCGGAGTGGGACACTGAAAAATTTGAATTAGGACAGGAAGGGGGTCGGATACGGGCAGTACCCACCGGCCGGTGCCGGCGCTTTGCCCTCCCGGGGATCCGGCGTTGCCGCCACCGCGCGACCGCAAAACGCCGAAAACCCGCCGCCTGTTTTGCCCGACGAGTCAAGCTCGCCTCGCAAAAATATTCGTCTTTCCGAAAGAAGAACTTATGATTTAACGAAGCCATCCCGCGCTGGCCAAAGAGGCGCTTCGCGGTCGTCACGACACGTGGCGCGGGATGCGATAGACGCGGTCGTGGCGCAAGACGTGCGGCGCAGGCGCGTACGGTCAAGCCGTGTGGTCCTGATCCCCCGATGCTGGGATCAAGCGGATGGAGATGATCTGTTCGCGATGGGGGCTAGAAAGCCGGTACCCCAGGGAGAGCGCGGAGTAAGCCGTAAAGCCATTGCGCAGGGAGTGCCGGATCGTTTCGGCCTGCCTGTACCGACTTGTGGGCGTTCTTCCTTTTCAGCCCACAAGGCCTGCGGGTGCGGCCAGCGGCATTCCCTGCGCCCTTGTGTCTCGAAAATTTGGCAGAATGTGCGAACGGGCGGTTGATCAGAACCGCCCGTTGCTGGAACTGAGCCCGTTGCGCCCAAAGGCGATGAAGCCTGTAACAGAGCGAGGGACAGCTCCGGTGTCTTCCTCAACCCGAACAGTTGCAAGGGCTTCGAGCCCGAACGAGCAAGGAAGGGAGTGGACGATGGCACAAAATGATCCCGTTGTCGCCGGTATCGATGTGTCGAAGGACAAGGTGGACGTGTGCATTCGCGCATTGGCATTGCATCAGACTTTGCCGAGCTGTGCACAGGGACATCGCAAGTTGGTTGCCTGGCTTCGCAAACACCAGGTGAGCAAGGCTGTCGTGGAAGCGAGCGGTGGCTATGAGCGTGACTGGACCAAGGTGCTGCGCGAGGCCGGCATCGAGGTGCGCGTTGTCGATCCCAAACGGGTGCGAAGCTTCGCGCATTCAGCCGGACGCTGGGCAAAGAACGATGTGATCGACGCGCAGATGATTGCCTGGTTCGCCGAGACATTCCGCCAGGCGCCGGGTCAGGTGTACGATGCCACGCAGGAGGAACTGGTGGCGCTGGTGAAGGCGCGCATAGCTCTGGTCGATCTCAAGATGCGGTTGGCAGCCCAGAGCGAACATGTTGCGTCAGGGCAGGTTCAGAAGGCGCGGGATCGGGTCTTGAAGAGCCTGGTCGGGGAGATTGCCAAGCTCGAAGCCACAATCGCGGCCACGATCAAAGCCACGCCACACCTTGCTGAGCGTGCCGAGATCATCGCGAGTGTGCCGGGATTCGCCAAAACGACGTCCGCAAACCTCGTTGCAGGAATGCCGGAGCTCGGGCAGGTGAGCAACGAGATCGCCGCGGCCTTGATAGGCTTGGCCCCTTACGACGACGACAGCGGCAACCGACGCGGCGAGCGTCACATCCAGGGTGGCCGCCGTTGGGTTCGCAACGCCATCTACATGCCCTGTGTCGGTGCAGCCACGCTGAACAATCCGGTGATCAAGGCCTACTATGACCGCCTGATTGCCAGGGGAAAGAAGCCGAAGGTCGCGCTCGTTGCCTGCATGCGCAAGCTGATTGTTATCCTCAACACGATGATCGCAAGACGACAGAAGTGGGATCCCAGCCGTTACGCGCTGGCCTAACAGAGCGCGCCCTGATCGCTCGGTCACCGACCGAGCGCGTGCCAATCCACAAGACCGGTGAGCGGACGGGGTCAAGGCCGTCAGCCGCCGAAGGCGGTGGCGCGCCGCGCCAGCCTTGAGGCCGGCCGATCGACGGTCTACTTCAACACAGTTGCTCTGCCTTCCTGAGGGACACCAAATTGCAAAGCTCGGGCGCGAGATCGCGCCGCGGGAACACGAAGTTGTGGTTGATCGTCGTAGCGGGCAACGGAAAGGATTGTGAGAATTTGGAGGAACACGGGAGCGGCGGCATGACAAAGAGACAATCAATTGAGGCGCCCCGCTCTTCGAGAAAACTATCGCCGCGCGCCCTTATTGCAGCCCGCGTAATTCTGCTCACAGGTCGATTTACATTGTTGTGCACCGGCAAGTTGGCCAGCTTTGGCAAATTGGTCACATTTGATTTTGCAGGTGCATCTCCCGTCGGAAATTTTTCCTGACCCTTGCGCGTCGTAAGCGAAGGCGGCGCTGCCCAATCCGCCTACAACGATCAAGAGTGCTATGAAGGTCCTCATTTGCAGTTCTCCACATTCCGCACAACTGCCGGATCAGATGTCGCAGGGTTAGCTTCGTGTTTGCAACGCATTGTGGCAGGTCTTTATTGAGAAGGCTGGCACGGAGTTGGCATCAAACGAAAGAGGCCGCCAACTGAGGCAGCTCTGTTTGTCAACTCAGTAGTAACGATAACTAGGTGGCGGGTAAGGATAGCATGATACGTATCCTCCGTTTTGATAGCAGCTTTGGTACCGAAACGCTGCGTTCGGATTGGGGTATGGCAATCGCTGTTGCACCGGTGGTAATGGTCTGACGAAAGATGGACGACCCTGTGGATAGTATTGCGGGTAGAAATTGGTGCGAGGCCCGCAATTATAACCAGCGCGACATTGTGCGCTTGCGTTGCTGTTCACTAAGACAAGTCCCAACGCGACTGCAAGCAGCAGGACGGTAGATTTGCAGGGCGTCATGCTCGATTTCGCCATCTCCCCCCCTTTGGTTTTATCGTTCATGATATACAACCATGGGGAGATGGCGCTGTCCAACCGGAGGTCGAAGGCTCCCCAGGTGCTGGCCCCTTTTCCTCGCGAGGAGTAGCGGAAGAATTTTGGAGTTGCTTAGGGCCAACAAGGCCGCAGGTGGCGACCGGACAAAAAAGCTTTTTCAATTTCTCAACGAGATCGGAACTATCGCGCTTAGCAGGCACCTTGGAAGGGTGCAGGAGATCGCGGAAGACTCGGCCGACAAGTGGGAATACGAAGCTAGGATTGCAAAGCGGTTCGGCTTCGAACAACAACTAGAGTTACCAATTCCGCTACCGCCAATGAAAGAGGCCGCCAACTGAGACGGCCGTACGGGGAAAATAGGTGACGATAGTCCGCTTTTTCTTGGTGTTCTTGACCATGTTGCTATGCGCTCAGCTTTTTCTAAGCCTTGTGTCGAAGACAATCCGCACTCGCGGATTTGGATCAATATCCAAGCGCGAGCAGCCCGGCACGTTCCTGGCGATAAATGTCGCGCAGTGTTTTGTGATCTGCATATTCGTCGCGCTCTTCTTTCTTTTGCCTAGGGCGAATTAGGACACTCCTAAAATCGAATTAGGACACCGAGGCTTAAATACGGCCAGTACCGGCTCCCCAAAAAAGAACATATTGCGAACTGAGAACAAATAGGGTACGGTGTTCCCATCAGAGCCGGCTTCGCCCAACCGTTTGTCGCCCTAGCGAATCCCCGCCATAAGGAGCACGACCCTATGTCCGCTACCACCGCGCTACGTATCGTTGAAGGTTCATCCATGGATAAGAGCAAGGCGCTGTCGGCCGCGCTGTCCCAGATCGAGCGCCAGTTCGGCAAGGGCTCGGTGATGAAGCTCGGCAAGAACGACCGCTCCATGGACGTGGAGACGATCTCGTCGGGCTCGCTCGGGCTGGACATTGCGCTCGGCGTCGGCGGCCTGCCGAGGGGGCGGGTGGTGGAGATTTACGGGCCGGAATCCTCTGGGAAAACCACGCTGGCGCTGCATACGGTGGCGGAAGGCCAGAAGAAGGGCGGCATCTGCGCCTTCATCGACGCCGAGCACGCGCTCGATCCGGTCTATGCCCGCAAGCTCGGCGTCAATATCGACGAGCTCCTGATCTCGCAGCCCGACACCGGCGAGCAGGCGCTGGAAATCTGCGACACGCTGGTGCGCTCAGGCGCGGTCGACGTTCTCGTGGTCGATTCGGTGGCGGCACTGGTGCCGCGCGCCGAGCTCGAGGGCGAGATGGGCGAATCGCTGCCGGGCCTGCAGGCCCGCCTGATGAGTCAGGCGCTGCGCAAGCTCACCGCCTCCATCAACAAGTCCAACACCATGGTGATCTTCATCAACCAGATCCGGATGAAGATCGGGGTGATGTACGGCTCGCCGGAAACCACCACCGGCGGCAATGCGCTGAAATTCTACGCCTCCGTCCGCCTCGACATCCGCCGCATCGGCGCCATCAAGGAGCGCGACGAGGTGGTCGGCAACCAGACCCGCGTCAAGGTGGTGAAGAACAAGCTGGCGCCGCCGTTCAAGCAGGTCGAGTTCGACATCATGTATGGCGAGGGCGTCTCCAAGATGGGCGAGATCCTCGACCTCGGCGTCAAGGCCGGCATTGTCGAGAAATCCGGCGCCTGGTTCTCCTATGACAGCCAGCGGCTCGGCCAGGGCCGCGAGAACTCGAAAGCCTTTCTCAAGGCCAACCCCGACATGACCGTCAAGATCGAGGCGGCGATCCGCCAGAACTCCGGCCTGATCGCCGAACAGATCCTGGCCGGCTCGCCCGAGCGCGACGCCGACGGCGAGGAGCCGGCGGACGAATAGCGGGGAATCTTACCCTCCCCCGGAGGGGGAGGGTCGGCGAGCATCGCGAATCGATGCGAGACGGGGTGGGGTGATAGTCTCTCCGCAGAGCCGGGAACGATCCCCAATCACTTCGGCCGCCCGCGCGTATTCGGTGACCGGCGGACACGAGCAGACCAGGTTGCGGTCGCCATAGACATTGTCGACGCGCCCGACCGGGCACCAGTATTTGTCCGATCGCGAGACCCCGTCGGGGAAGCAGCCCTCGGCTCTGGTATAGGCGCGGGCCCACGCATCGTCGGCGATGTCGTGCACGGTGTGCGGGGCATGGCGCAGCGGCGAGGCCTCGATCTTGAATTGGCCGCCTTCGATCTCGGCGATCTCCTTCCGGATCGCGATCATGGCGTCGCAGAAGCGATCGATCTCCGCCTTCGATTCCGATTCGGTCGGCTCGATCATCAAGGTGCCCGGCACCGGAAAACTCATGGTCGGGGCGTGGAAGCCGTAATCGATCAGGCGCTTGGCGATGTCGTCGACGGTGACGCCGCATTTGGTCTTCAAGGGCCGGGGATCGACGATGCATTCATGCGCGACGCGCCCCTTGTGGTTGCGGTAGAGCACCGGGAAATGCGCGTCGAGCCGCGCCGCAATGTAGTTGGCATTGAGGATCGCCACTTCCGTGGCGCGCTGCAAACCTTCGCCGCCCATCATCAGCATGTAGATGTAGGAGATGGTCAGGATCGAGGCCGAGCCTGATGGAGCGGCCGACACCGGGCCAACGGCATGCGGCGTGCCGCCGTCGGTTGCGGGATGGCCGGGGAGAAATGGGGCGAGATGCGCCTTGACGCCGATCGGGCCCATGCCCGGGCCGCCGCCGCCATGCGGGATGCAGAAGGTCTTGTGCAGATTGAGATGGCTGACATCGGCGCCGTAATCGCCGGGCCGGGACAGGCCCACCTGCGCATTGAGGTTGGCGCCGTCGAGATAGACCTGCCCGCCATGCGCATGCACGATGTCGCAGATGTCGCTGATGTGCTCCTCGAACACGCCATGGGTCGAGGGGTAGGTGATCATGATGGCCGCGAGGTCTTTCGAATGCGCCTCGGCCTTCGCGCGCAGATCGGCGACGTCGACATTGCCGCCTCTATCGCAGGCGACCACCACGACATCCATGCCCGCCATGCTGGCGGAGGCCGGATTGGTGCCGTGGGCGGAGGAGGGGATCAGGCACACTCTGCGGTGCTCTTCTCCGCGCGACGCGTGATAGCTGCGGATCGCGAGCAGCCCCGCATATTCGCCCTGCGCGCCCGAGTTCGGCTGCAGCGACACTGCGTCGTAGCCCGTGATGTCGCACAGCCATTTCTCCAGCCGCTTGAACAGCGTGTGATAGCCGCGCGCCTGCTCGCGCGGTGCAAACGGATGCAAGGTCGCGAAGGCAGGCCAGGTCAGCGGGATCATCTCCGTGGTCGCGTTCAGCTTCATGGTGCAGGAGCCCAGCGGGATCATGGCGCGGTCGAGCGCGAGGTCGCGATCACTGAGCTTGCGCATGTAGCGCAGCATCTCGGTCTCGGAGCGATGCGCGTGGAACACCTGGTGAGTGAGGAAGCGGCCGGTGCGCTTCAACTCGGCCGGCAACGTTTCGCGTGCCGCAGCCTCGATCTCGGCGTAAGCGAGCTTGCCGCCGAAGGCGCGCCAGACCGCTTCGACGATGTCAGGCGTGGTGGTCTCGTCCAGCGCGATACCGAGCGTGCGCTCACTGACGCGGAAATTGATCCGCTCGGAAGTGGCGCGCGAAACAATCTCGTCGCGCTTGCCGCCGGCGTCGACCGTCACGGTATCGAAGAACGCCTGGCTGTCGAGCGTAAAGCCGAGCTTGCGCAGGCCCGCCGCCAGCACCGCGGTGCGCCGATGCACATTGCGCGCGATCGCGGTCAGGCCTTCGGGGCCGTGATAGACCGCGTACATCGATGCGATCACCGCCAGCAGCACCTGCGCGGTGCAGATATTGGAGGTCGCCTTCTCGCGGCGGATATGCTGCTCGCGGGTCTGCAGCGCCAACCGATAGGCCGGCGCGCCCCGCGAATCCACCGACAATCCGACGATGCGGCCGGGCAGCGAACGCTTGAGCGCATCGCGGACCGCCATATAGGCGGCGTGCGGCCCGCCATAACCCATGGGAACGCCGAAGCGCTGCGCCGAACCGATGGCGATATCGGCGCCGAGCTCGCCGGGGGAAGCAAGCAGAGTCAGCGCCAGCAGGTCGGCCGCGACGATCGCCAGCGCGCCTTTGTCGCGCAGCGTTGCGATCGCCGGCCTGATGTCGCGCACCGCGCCGGACGTACCGGGATATTGCAGCAGGCCGCCGAACACCTCGGCCTTGGCGAGATCGGCACTGATATCGCCGATGACGAGCGTCCATCCCAGCGGCTCGGCGCGGGTGCGCAATACCGCCAATGTCTGCGGATGCACCTCGCGGTCGACAAAGAACGCCTTGGTCTTCGCAGGCGCGATGCGTTCGGCCAGCGCCATCGCTTCCGCCGCCGCGGTCGCTTCATCCAGCAGCGAGGCGTTGGCGACATCGAGCCCGGTGAGGTCAGCGATCATGGTCTGGAAGTTGAACAGCGCTTCCAGCCGGCCCTGGCTGATCTCGGGCTGATAGGGCGTGTACGCCGTGTACCAGGCCGGGTTCTCCAGGATGTTGCGCTGGATCACCGCGGGCAGGATCGTGCCGGAATAGCCCTGGCCGATCAGCGAGGTGAAAATTTCGTTCTGCGCGGCGAGCGCGCTCATATGCGCGAGCGCCTCGGTTTCGCTCAGCGCGCGCCCGAGATCGAGCGGCGCCTTCTGCCGGATCGATGATGGCAGCGTCTCGCTCATCAGCGCATCCAGTGACTTTGCGCCGACCGCGTCCAGCATCGCCTGCACGTCGCGCGACGAGGGGCCGATGTGACGGCGCACGAAGGAGGTTGCGGCCTCGTCGAGCGGCCAAAACGGTGCATTCATCGTCGTCTCCTCATTCACGCCGTGTGCGCCTTGTAGGCGGCTTCATCCATCAGTCCGCCAAGCTCGCCCTTGTCGGCGATCTTCAGCTTGAAGAACCAGGCCTTGCCACCGGCATCGGAATTGACCAGTGCGGGCTCGGCGACGACGGCCTCGTTGACCTCGACGACCTCGCCGGTCAGCGGCGCGTAGACGTCGGAGGCCGCCTTGACCGATTCGACGACGGCAGCGGCTTCCGCCTTCTTCAGGCTGCGCCCGACCTTCGGCAGCTCGACGAACACGACGTCGCCGAGCTGCGACTGCGCATAATCGGTGATGCCGATGGTCGCGACATCGCCCTCGATGCGAAGCCATTCATGATCGGAAGTGAACAGCGTGGTCATGTGTGTCCTTCAGCGCTTGTAGTTGTTGGAAACGAAGGGCGTGGCGGCAACCTTCAGCGGCATGCGTTGGCCACGGACTTCTGCAAAGACCTGTGTGCCGATGCTGGTCAGCGCGGCCGGCAGGTAGCCCATCGCGACCGGCGCATTCAGGCTCGGGCCGAATCCGCCCGAGGTGACTTTACCGACCGGGGTCGTGGATGTGGCGTCAGTGAACAGCTGCGCGCCTTCGCGCACCGGAGCGCGGCCTTCGGCCTTCAGGCCGACGCGGCGCGTGGGCGCGCCGGCTTCGAGCTGGCCGAGAATCCTGTCCGCGCCGGCAAAACCGCCGGCGCGCGCGCCGCCCTTGCGGCGGCTCTTTTGTATCGACCATTCCAGCGCGGCCTCGACCGGCGTGGTGGAGGTATCGATGTCGTGACCGCAGAGGCACAGGCCCGCTTCCAGCCGCAAACTGTCGCGCGCGCCAAGTCCGATCGGCAGCACGTCCTCGTCGGTCAGGAGCAGCCGCGCCAGCTGCTCGGCCTGCTCAGCTTGCACCGAGATTTCATAGCCGTCCTCGCCGGTGTAGCCCGAGCGCGACACAAAACAGTCATGCGCGGCGACCTTGCGCGGCCCCGTGTCCATGAATTTCATCTCGGTGGCGCCGGCGCTGAATTTGCCCAGCACGCTCGCTGCCTTCGGTCCCTGCAGCGCCAGCAGCGCGCGATCAGCAAACGGCTCGATCACGCAAACGTCCGACAGTTTCTCGCGCAACAACGCGGCATCGGCGTCCTTGCAGGCGGCGTTGACCACCAGGAACAGTGCCTGACCGAAATTCGCCACCATGAGATCGTCGAGGATGCCGCCGGCCTCATTGGTGAACTGGGCGTAACGCTGCCGTCCCGGCGCGATCGCGACGATGTCCTGCGGCACCAGCCGTTCCAGCGCCAGCGCCGCGTCCCTGACGTCACCGGACTTCGCGCGCAGCAGGATCTGTCCCATATGCGAGACGTCGAACAGCCCGGCGGCGGCACGGGTATGCAGATGCTCCTTCAACACACCGGCGGCGAACTGCACAGGCATCTCATAGCCCGCGAACGGCACCATCCTGGCGCCGGAAGCGACATGCAGAGCGTAAAGCGGCGTGCGTTTCGGCGGAGCTTCAGCATCGCGCGCAAGCATCATTAGGCCCTCGCGGTCGCCGGGACCCATCTCCCGAACGAACCACCGAAGCCCCATCTGTCGCTTTGCCTGAGAGTATTATCCCGTCGGCGGACACCGTCAGGGAAGACCCTCGGCGCCTCTTTCCAGATGCTGTCTCGTCACGCGGTCCTTTTGCCTGAGAGTTTCCGGGGCGGTTGCTCCTTCGGCGCCGGCTAAAGGCCGGTCTCTCCCGACGCGACTGTCTTGAACAGATAGGAGAAAACACGACGATACCAAGACTGTCAACGCGCCGGGGCGCGTTCTCAAAAGCTTTAGTGTGCTGCGGCAAGTCCATGATCTCGCTGCACAGTTTCTGGACACTGCCGCACACCTCCTCTAAAAGCGTTGCGCCGGAGCAGGGAACCGTTTTTGAGGCCCAAACCGGGAAAACTCCGATTGGATGAACATGAGCGGTGTCAACGAGATCAGGTCGACTTTTCTGAATTTCTTCCGTGACAACGGCCACGCGATCGTGCCGTCCTCGCCGCTCGTGCCGCGCAACGACCCGACCTTGATGTTCACCAATGCCGGCATGGTGCAGTTCAAGAACGTCTTCACCGGCGTCGAGAAGCGCCCCTATCAGCGCGCCACCACCTCGCAGAAATGCGTGCGCGCCGGCGGCAAGCACAACGACCTCGACAATGTCGGCTATACCGCGCGGCATCTCACCTTCTTCGAGATGCTCGGCAACTTCTCGTTCGGCGACTATTTCAAGGAGCGCGCCATCGAGCTCGCCTGGAACCTGATCACCAAGGAGTTCGGGCTGAAGAAGGACAAGCTGCTCGTCACCATCTATCACGACGACGACGAAGCGGCGCGCCACTGGAAGAAGATCGCGGGCTTCTCCGACGACCGCATCATCCGCATCGCGACCTCGGACAATTTCTGGGCGATGGGCGATACCGGCCCGTGCGGCCCGTGCTCTGAGATCTTCATCGACCGCGGCGAGCATATCTGGGGCGGACCTCCGGGCAGCCCAGAGGAGGACGGCGATCGTTTCCTCGAATTCTGGAATCTGGTCTTCATGCAGTTCGAGCAGGTGAGCAAGGAGGAGCGCCAGCCACTGCCGCGCCCCTCGATCGACACCGGTCTCGGGCTGGAGCGCATGGCCTGCATCCTGCAGGGCGTCGACAGCGTGTTCGAGACCGATCTGTTCCGCAATCTGATCGAGGCGACGGCGTCCGCGCTGGGGCACGGTCCGCAGGAAAACGACGTCGCCTCGTTCCGGGTCATTGCCGACCATCTGCGCTCATCGGCGTTCCTGATCGCCGACGGCGTGCTGCCGTCCAACGAGGGCCGCGGCTATGTGCTGCGCCGGATCATGCGCCGCGCCATGCGCCATGCGCAACTGCTCGGCGCAGAGCAGCCGCTGATGCATCGGCTCGTGTGGGCGCTGGTGCGCGAGATGGGGCAGGCCTATCCGGATCTGGTGCGCGCGGAGAAGCTGATCGAGGAAACGTTGCAACTCGAGGAAAGCCGTTTCCGCAAGACACTCGCGCGCGGCCTCTCAATTCTGGATGAGAAGAGCGCGACCCTGAAGAAGGGCGACATGTTCGACGGCGATACCGCCTTCACGCTGTACGACACCTACGGATTCCCCCTCGATCTGACGCAGGATGCGCTGAAGTCGCGCGGCATCGGCGTCGATATCGCGGCCTTCACCGATGCGATGGACCGCCAGCGCGAAAAGGCGCGCGCGGCCTGGGCCGGCTCGGGCGACATCGCGACGGAGAGCATCTGGTTTCCGCTCCGTGAGAAACTCGGCGCGACCGAATTTCTGGGCTACGAGACCGAGAGCGCGGAAGGCGTGGCCACGGCGCTGGTGAAGGACGGTAAGGAGGTCGACAGCCTCAAGGCCGGCGAGACTGGAAGTATTGTTCTCAACCAAACCCCGTTCTATGCGGAGTCCGGTGGCCAGGTCGGCGACACCGGCGTGCTCACGGGCGAGGGCGGCGTCAAGTTCCGGGTGTCAGATACGCAGAAGAAGGTCGGCGATCTCTGGGTGCATCAGGGCACGCTGGAGCAGGGCACGCTGAAAGTCGGCGCGGCCTTGCTGCTCGAGGTCGACCACGAGCGGCGCGGCAATATCCGCCGGCACCATTCCGGCACGCATATCCTGCACGAGGCGCTGCGGCAGGTGCTCGGAGATCACATCGCCCAGCGCGGCTCGCTGGTGGCGCCGGACCGGCTGCGGTTCGACTTCGCGCATCCAAAGCCGATCTCGGCGGAGGAGCTGGCGCGCGTCGAGGAAATCGCCAACGACGTCGTGCTGGAGAATGAGGAGGTCACGACGCGGGTGATGGCGCTCGACGATGCCCGCGAGTCCGGCGCCCGCGCGCTGTTCGGCGAGAAATATGGCGACGAGGTTCGCGTCGTCGCGATGGGCAAACAACCGCGCGAGCTTGGAGCGAACGCGCTCGGCTGGTCGGTCGAACTCTGCGGCGGCACGCATGTCAAGCGCACCGGCGACATCGGCCTGATTTCGGTGACTGGCGAAAGCGCGGTGGCCTCAGGCGTGCGCCGCATCGAGGCGCTGACCGGGCGCCACGCGCGCAAGCATGCCAATGATGTGATGGCGCTGGCGAAGACTGCCGCCGCCGAACTGCGCACCACGCCGGAGGAGGTGCCGGCGCGCATCACCGCATTGCTCGACGAGCGCAAGAAGCTCGAGCGCGAGGTGTCGGATGCGCGCAAGAAGCTCGCGATGGGCGGCGGCGCCTCGACCGGAAACGGCGCTGCGGCGGCCGGCGTGCGCGAGGTCGGCAATGTAAAATTGATGGCGCGCGCGGTTCAGGGCATCGAGATGAAGGATCTCAAGAGCCTCGCCGACGATGGCAAGAAGCAGCTCGGAAGCGGCGTGGTCGCGATCGTCGGCGTCACCGAGGACGGCAAGGCCGGCGTCGTGGTCGGCGTCACGCCGGATCTCATCGCGCGCTTCAACGCGGTCAATCTGGTCCGCGTCGCCTCCGAAGCGCTCGGCGGCAAGGGCGGTGGCGGGAGGCCCGACATGGCGCAGGCCGGCGGCCCCGACGGCGCCAAGGCCAACGCCGCGCTCGATGCGATCGCGGCGGCTATGGCGAGCGCTTAGCTTCATCGCCGAGTGGCTTGCCTTATCCCCTCATCCTGAGGAGCTTGCGGAGCAAGCGTCTCGAAGGATGAGGCCGAGAGCCGGGCCTCATGGTTCGAGACGGGCTTCGCGCTCCCCACCATGAGGGACTTCCTTCAATCCTTCACCATGCGCACTGCGCCGCGTGAAGCACTGGTGGCGAGCGCGGCGTAAGCTTTCAGCGCAGTCGAAACTTTCCGCACGCGCTTGGCCGGCTTCCAGGCCTCCGCGCCTTTTGCTTCCATGGCATCGCGCCGCCGCTTCAGCTCGGCGTCATCGACCGCGAGATGGATCGAACGCGCGGGAATATCGATCTCGATGCGGTCGCCATCTTGTATAAGACCGATCAGGCCGCCCTCGGCAGCCTCAGGTGAGACATGGCCGATCGACAGGCCGGATGAGCCGCCGGAGAAGCGCCCGTCGGTGACCAGCGTGCAGGCCTTGCCGAGGCCTTTCGATTTCAGATAGCTGGTCGGATAGAGCATCTCCTGCATGCCCGGACCGCCGCGAGGCCCCTCATAGATAACGACGACGATGTCGCCGGGCTTGATCTGGTTGGTCAGGATAGCCTCAACCGCGGCATCCTGGCTCTCGCTCACGCGGGCGGTGCCCGCAAACCTGAGGATACCTGCATCGACGCCCGCGGTCTTCACGATGCAGCCGTCGAGTGCGAGGTTGCCGGTGAGCACGGCCAGCCCGCCGTCTTTCGAGAAGGCATGTTCGGCATCGCGGATGCAGCCGGTCGCGCGATCGGTATCGAGTTCCTCGAAACGGCGGTCCTGGCTGAAGGCCGTCTGCGTCGGCACGCCGCCGGGCGCTGCGCGGTAGAACGTACGCACGCTCTCGCTTTGCGTGCGGCGGATGTCCCAACGCTCAAGCGCCGCGGCAAAGGTCGACGAATGCACGCTTGGCAGCTCGGCATGAATGAGGTCGGCGCGGTCGAGTTCGCCCAGGATCGCCATCACGCCGCCGGCGCGATGAACATCCTCCATATGCACGTCGGCGACCGATGGCGCGACCTTGCAGAGCACCGGCACCTTTCGCGACAGGCGGTCGATATCCTTCATGGTGAAGGGGATCTCGCCCTCATGCGCGGCGGCGAGCAGATGCAGCACCGTGTTGGTCGAACCGCCCATGGCGATGTCGAGGCTCATCGCGTTCTCGAATGCCTTGAAGCTCGCGATATTACGCGGCAGCACGCTGGAATCGTCCTGCTCGTAATGGCGCCGCGCGAGATCGACGATGAGATGGCCGGCCTCGACGAACAGGCCCTTGCGGTCGGCGTGGGTGGCCAGCACCGAGCCGTTGCCGGGCAGTGACAGGCCGAGCGCCTCGGTGAGGCAGTTCATGGAATTGGCGGTGAACATGCCGGAGCACGAGCCGCAGGTCGGACAGGCCGAGCGCTCAATCACCTCGACCTCGCTATCGCTGACCTTGTCGTCGGCTGCGGCAACCATCGCATCGATCAGGTCGACCGACCTGATCTTGCCCTTGATGTCGACCTTGCCCGACTCCATCGGGCCGCCCGAGACGAACACCGCGGGAATGTTGAGGCGCATCGCCGCCATCAGCATGCCGGGCGTGATCTTGTCGCAGTTGGAGATGCACACCATGGCGTCGGCGCAATGCGCGTTGACCATGTACTCGACGCTGTCGGCGATCAGTTCGCGCGAGGGAAGGCTGTAGAGCATGCCGTCATGGCCCATCGCGATGCCGTCATCGACCGCGATGGTGTTGAACTCCTTGGCGACGCCGCCAGCCTTCTCGATCTCGCGTGCCACCAGTTGGCCGAGATCCTTCAAATGCACGTGTCCCGGCACGAACTGCGTGAAGGAGTTGACGACCGCAATGATCGGCTTGCCGAAATCCTCGTTCTTCATGCCGGTGGCGCGCCACAGACCGCGCGCACCGGCCATGTTGCGGCCGTGAGTTGTAGTGCGGGAACGATAGGTCGGCATAGGCGGTCCTCGGGTCTTGCGGCCGGGTTTGCGTGGTCGGCTGTAAAGCGTGCTTGCACAGGGCTTTACAGGGAAGACGCAGGCCGGACGACCCCCGATTTTGCGGACCGGCTATATCAAGCCTTGCGCAGGAAGACGTAATCGGCCTCGTAGGGCATCCCTTCGCCGCGCTCGCGGTCGCAAGACCCCTTCAGCACACCGCCTTTGGTGTTGATCCGCTGCACCGTCGTGACACCGTCGAGCTGGCCGGCGCCCTTGTGCGAGTTCACCTCGAGCTTGAGCCAGGGGATGTCGTTCTCGGTCGCGCCCGGCGTATTGGCGACGGCCTTGGCGGTGATGCCGCTGCCGTCAAGCAATTCCCAGCTCGGCCCGGCGCCGTGCTTGCCCACCACCTTGCCGTCGGCGGTGAGCGTGGCCTGCGGTGCGATGAAGGTCCAGGCCAGCTTGCCGTCGGCGCCCGGCTTGCACTCGTAGAGCTGCAGACCCACCGCATGGACCGTGAGCACGATCGCTTCTCCGGGTGCGGCGATCGCCGCGGGGAGGGGCTTGTTGTCAGCCATGGTGCCTACGGTCAGGCTCAATAGCAGCGAGGCGGCCACGGCGGCCTTCCGGGAAGCTTGCGCGGACATGATCTTGTCTCCGTCTTTGCGAGAGGCACGGGAGCAATTCAGATTTTGGTGCCATCATAGTGGCTCCGGATTGCTTCATGGCTCTCGCACGTCGGCCTGGGACGACATTCGCACGGCTTATGCCGCCATCGCCTTGCCGAGGTTGTCCGCGACCTTGTCGAGGAAGCCCGTGGTGGAGAGCCAGCGCTGGTCCGCTCCGACCAGCAGGGCCAAATCCTTCGTCATGTAGCCGTCCTCGACGGTCGCAACGCAAACCTTCTCCAGCGTGTCGGCGAACTTCGCCAGCTGCGGGTTGTTGTCGAGCTTGGCGCGATGCGCCAGACCGCGGGTCCAGGCGAAGATCGACGCGATCGAGTTGGTCGAGGTCTCCTTGCCCTTCTGGTGCTCGCGGTAATGCCGCGTCACCGTGCCGTGCGCGGCCTCGGCTTCCACGGTCTTGCCGTCGGGCGTGAGCAGCACCGAGGTCATCAGGCCGAGCGAGCCGTAGCCCTGCGCCACCGTGTCCGACTGCACATCGCCGTCATAGTTCTTGCAGGCCCAGACATAGCCGCCCGACCACTTCAGCGCCGAGGCCACCATGTCGTCGATCAGGCGATGCTCATAGGTGAGGCGCTTGGCGTCGAAGTCCTTCTTGAATTCGCGGTCGAACACGTCCTGGAAGATGTCCTTGAAGCGGCCGTCATAGACCTTCAGAATCGTGTTCTTGGTCGAGAGATAGACCGGGTAGCCGCGCATCAGGCCGTAATTGAACGAGGCACGCGCGAAGTCGATGATGGAATCGTCGAGATTGTACATTTCCATCGCCACGCCGGCGCCGGGCGCCTTGAACACCTCGCGCTCGATTACGGTGCCGTCCTCGCCGACGAATTTCATCGACAGCGTGCCCTTGCCGGGAAACTTGATGTCGGTGGCGCGATACTGGTCGCCATAGGCGTGGCGGCCGATGATGATCGGCTTGGTCCAGCCCGGCACCAGCCGCGGCACGTTCTTGCAGATGATCGGCTCGCGGAAGATGCAGCCGCCGAGGATGTTGCGGATGGTGCCGTTCGGCGACTTCCACATGTCCTTCAGGCCGAACTCCTTCACCCGCCCCTCGTCGGGGGTGATGGTGGCGCATTTGACGCCGACGCCGACCTTCTTGATGGCATTGGCGGCATCCACCGTGACCTGGTCATTGGTCTTGTCGCGGTATTCCATCCCGAGGTCGAAATACTGGAGCTGGATGTCCAGGAACGGGGTGATCAGCTTGTCCTTGATGTACTGCCAGATGATCCGGGTCATCTCGTCGCCATCGAGTTCGACGACGGGGTTGGACACCTTGATTTTTGCCATGATCGGGAAGGCCTCTCAGGAACGCGCGTGTGATGCGGCGGGTGGGAATGGCGCGTCATAGCACCGCCGCCTGCCGGGCGAAAGCCAAGGGGTTATGCAGTTTGGCCTGATCTTTTGGCGGAGGACGCGGGGCAAGGCCGTGCTTCAGCGGCGATTCAAAAGGCGATTCTAACCCCATATTTCGCTTGAGAAATTCGCGAGCAGCGGGCAATCGAAGGGGCGAAAACACTCGCGTTGAATCAGCGTCACGACAATCCGATTCAACGCCTTGAACTTGAATCGGAAACGATGTCGGGCACCGACAGAACCAAGACCGGCCTCGATCTCGACGGCCCTGCGATCATCCTGGTCGAGCCGCAGCTCGGCGAGAATATCGGCATGGCCGCACGCGCCATGGGCAATTTCGCGCTGACCCGCTTGCGGATCGTCAATCCGCGCGACGGCTGGCCCAACATCGCCGCCCAGCGTGCGGCGGCGGGCGCCGACCAAATCCTCGAGCGCGCCAAGCTGTTCAACACGGTTGAGCAGGCGGTTGCCGATCTCGACCTGCTGTATGCGACCACCGCGCGTGCCCACGACCAGGCCAAGCCGGTGATGGGGCCGCAAGCGGCCGCGCAGGAGATCGCGGCGCAGGGCGCGGGCGGCGGCAAGACCGGCATCCTGTTCGGCCGGGAGCGCTGGGGGCTGACCAATGAGGAGGTGGCGCGCGCCAACTGCATCATCACTTTCCCCGTCAATCCGGGCTTTGCTTCTCTGAACCTGGCACAAGCCGTGCTGCTGATGGGTTATGAGTGGTTCAAGCTCGCGACGGAGGGCGAGCTGCCGTTTGCGATGCCCGAGCGATCCGAGCGCGCCTCCCAGCACCAGATGGACGCCTTCTTCGAGAATCTTGTGCGCGAGCTCGACCGGGTCGAGTTCCTGCGCCCGGCCGAGAAGCGCGAGACGATGCTGGTCAATCTGCGCAATATCTTCTTGCGGATGGAGCCGACCAAACAGGACATGCATACGCTGCACGGCGTGGTGATGGCGATCGCGGAGGGCCGCAAGGGTCCGGCCAAGGGCGGCGTGCTGGACGGCGCGCAAGCGACGCGGCTGCGTGCGCTGCTGGCCGAGCACGGGCAGGGCGGCGACGACTCCAGCGGCACGGTGCGCGGGCTGGCGCGGTTGCTCCGGCGCAATCCGACCGATGCCGAACGCTTGCTGTGGCAGGCGCTGAGGAGCGACCGCCGCTTCGCCGGCCAGTTCAAGCGGCAGACTCCGGTCGGCCGCCACATTCCGGATTTCGTCTCCTTCGTGCACCGGATCGCGATCGAGCTGGTGAACTCAAACGAGTCGGACGCGATCGCCGCCGACCGCGCCGCGCGGCGCACATGGCTCGAGCAACGCGACTACCGCGTGATCGAGGTGACCGTTGGCGATGTCGAGTCTGATCTGGAGGCCGAGCTGACTCGGCTGGAAGCGCTGCTCTCGGAAGCCAAATAGAGTCTCCTATGAGCTACGATTTCATGATGATGAAGCCGAAGCCTGAACGCGAGAGCGACATCGAATCATTGGAAGACCTCGGCGAGCACACGCTGCTCCGGCAGGAGCCTGCCGCGCTGGTCGAGGCGCTGTCGTCGCTATTCCCTGACATCGCGTGGCGCAGGGAAGAGGCCGGCGGCTGGTTCGGCGCGCTGAAGGGCGACGACAGCTGGCATGAATTCCGAATCGAAGCGACGCCCGACACGTCCTGGTCGATCCGAACCTCGCATCGCGCCGGCACGCGCAATTTGGTGCCTGTGATCTGCGATACGCTCGGCCTGCTTGCGTTCGACGGACAAGCCAATCTGTTGATCTGGCCGGCGAGAGGCGCGTAGCGCAGTGTACACCTCGCCATTGGTGGGTTAGGTTCCGACAGCAGCCGGAAACCGGTGAGCCCATGAACGATATCCCATTCGAGACGGCTCTGAAGGAACACGTCGAAGACATGCTCGATGCTTGCACGCGATGCGGCAAGTGCGTCGAGGCTTGTCCGAGCGTTGAGCCGGCCGGCATATCGGATGCAAAGTCCGAAGAGGTCATCGGCGGCATCCTCGAGATCGTACGCAGCGGCGCCGGACCGGAAGCATCGCGCAAATGGGCGGAAGCCTGCACGCAAAGCGGTCAATGCATCAAGGCCTGCGACTACGGCGTCAATCCACGTTTCTTGCTCACCATGGCGCGGCTCGGTATTGCGAAGTCCGACCATGCGCTTGCCGAACGGCGTCGCCGCGGCGTGGAAAAATATCGGGACACCAGTCGTGGGGTGGCGGTTCTTTCGCGCCTGCAACTCGATCACGACGTGCTCGAACGATTGGGGCAGGGACCGGCGTCGGCTTCCGGGTCCGGCGAGGCGCCGGACTTCGTGTTTTACACCGGCTGCAATGTGCTCAAGACGCCTCACATCGCGTTGCTTGCCCTCGACATCATGGACGCACTCGGCATCAGCTATCAGGTGATGGGTGGACCGAGCCATTGTTGCGGCATTGCGCAGCTCAGGTCCGGCGATACCGAGATGGCCGGTCGCATGGCCGGAAATACCATGGACAAGCTGTCGCGCGCCAAATCAGGGCAGGTCATCTCATGGTGCCCGAGCTGCTACGTCCAGTACACCGAAACCGTCCTGCCGACGGTGGAACGGCAGCGCGGCTCCCGCCCGTTCGAGATCAACCCCTTCATGCGCTTTCTCGGCGAGCGGCTGGCGCAGCTGAAGCCGCAGCTTCAGCGCAGGGTTCAAATGCGGGTCGCGCTGCACAGGCATCCCGGCGTGGCCGGCGTTGTTGAGGCTGCCACTGCAATCCTGAAAAGCGTTCCCGGTATCGAACTGGTCGACCTGAACCAGCCGGCTGTGGGTTTGCAGAGCGTGAGTGTCGGCGCGCTACCAAAATTCAAACGCGAATTGCAGCTCAGGGAACTGGAGGCGGCGCGCGATGCGGGTATCGATGCGCTGGTCGCGGTCTATCATTCCGATCATCGCGAACTGTGCGCGCATGAGCGCGATTGGCCGTTCTGCATCATCAATATCCTCGAAGTCGTCGGCGAAAGCATGGGGCTGCATCGGCACGATCGCTTCAAGGAGCTCAAGATCATGCAGGACGCCGACCGGATCGTCGCCGACTGCAGCGACTTGATCGCAAAGCATTCGCTCGACCCCGGCAATGTGCGTGACGCGGTCGTCAAGACGTTGCTTGGCGAGCAGCCGCTTCCCCTGAAGGGCACCACGCCTGGGGATCAGCACGCGGGCGCGGTATTGCCGTCGTAGCGGCGCCCTAAACCGCGACCAGCTGCGCGGATGCGCTCGCGCGCTGCGGCTTCTTTGCTGAAGGGAATAGCGAGCAGGCGGCAAGGCCCGCGGTATCCGCGACACCGGGATTGCGGGACACCATGGCGGCGACGATCGCGCCGTCGATCAAAAGCGCAAGCTGATGCGCCAGCACTTCGGGCTCGGTTGCGCCCATCTCTTCCGCCAGCTTCTCGATATGCGCCAGCACCACCTTCTTGTGCTTCAGCGCAATCGCCCGGAACTGCTTCTGGTCCTTGTCGTGCTCGCCGACTGCGTTGATGAAGGGGCAGCCGTAGAACCGTTCCTCGCCGAACCAGGTTTTCAGCGCCGGAAAGATCCGCGCAAGTTTGGTTTCGGCACTGCCGCCGCCTTGTTCGATCGCGCCGATGAACCATTCGCGCCACTGCTTGCCTTCGCTCTCCAGCACGGCGTACACGAGATTGGTTTTGGAGCCGAACAGTTTGTAGAGCGTGGTCTTGGCTGTGCCGGCCTCGTCGATGATGGCGTCGATGCCGGTCGCGTTGATGCCGTTCTTGCAGAACAGATGCGTCGCCGCGGCAAGAAGACGACCGCGCGCCGACTCGTCGTCGGCCGGTTTCTTCTTCGGCGCTGATTTGCCCGCTCTGCCCATGCGTGCAGGTTAAGCGAACCGCACCGATTTCATCAAGCGGCATCTGGAATGCGCTCAAAATATTCGCGCGCCTCGCAGCATTTGCATCGGCATTGAGCAACGCGCGTCTGATCATTTCTCAGGCAAACGAGCCTAACCGCTTCGATCGCTTGAGCTTTCGCGAAATGCGCGCGGCTGGCACGCCTCATGCAAGGAAACAGACCGTTCGGTATCCTAGCTCCCAGGGAGAGAAACTGATGACCGCGGTCGCACAGAAAACAGTCCTGACCGGTTGCCTTGCGCCCATCGACAAGGGTGGGCTCGAGCAGCTGATCGCCAACGGCAAGGCCAACCCGAAGGTGATCAAGACGCTGAAATGCAAGACGGTGGCAGAGGGCAAGTTCCGCCACGCCAACTACATCCGCAACCTCGCGCCTTACATCGTCGACGAGCCGCCGGGCCTGTTGGGCGACGACACCGCGCCCAATCCGTCCGAAGCCTCGCTTGCCGCGCTCGGTTCGTGTCTTGCGGTCGGACTGCACGCCAACGCCGTGCATCGCGGCTGGACCGTCAACAAGCTCGAGCTGGAGCTCGAAGGCGACCTCAACATCACAGCGGTCTGGGGCACCGGCGACGTCAGCGAGAAGCCGGTCGGCTTCACCGACGTGCGGGTCAAGGTCGACATGGAATGCGAGGGCGTCTCGCCGGAGGAGGTCAGCGCACTGGTCGCCCATGTGAAGAAGTGGTCGCCGGTCGCCAACACCTTCACCCGGCCGGTCAATCTCGAGGTCGGCATCTAGGACAATTGCAGATCGAAGGAGCGGGTGCGATGGGTACTCTGGCGGCGTCACGCGTTGAGACGATCGATCGTCCCGTGCTTTCGATCGCCGACGAGGTCTCGGCCATCGCGCGCAAGGACCTGGCGCCGCTGGCCGCCGATATTGACGGCGGCGCCCACTATCCGGACGAACTGCTCCGGCGCTTCGGCAAGGTCGGCGCGTGGCGCAGCCATCTTCCGGAAAGCGGTCCCGCCGATTTGCGCTGTGCCATCGAGTCGATGGCGGCGATCGGCGAGGTCTGCGGCGCCACCGCCTTCATGGCGTGGTGCCAGAACACGCTGGTCTGGTACGCCGGCAACTCGACCAACCTCAAGCTCGCGGCGCGCTTTGACGACAGCTTTGCCACGGGGCGGATTCTCGGCGGCACCGGCCTCTCGAATCCGATGAAGACCTTCTTCGGGATCGAGAAACTGAAACTCAGGGGACGCAAGGTCGACGGCGGCTATGTCGTGCGCGGCGCGTTGCCCTGGGTCTCCAATCTGGGCGAGGGCCATTTCTTCGGGACGATCTTCGAGCGAGAAGACTCGCCCGGCGGACTCGTGATGTTCCTCGCCGATTGTTCGGACCCGGCAATCACACTGCAGCCGTGCAAGCCGTTCCTCGCGATGGACGGCACCGGCACCTACGGCGTGCAGTTCCGCGACGCCTTTGTGCCGGACGACTTGATCCTGGCAGAGCAGGCCGCGCCGTTTGTGAAGAAAATCCGCGCCGGCTTCATCCTGCTGCAGCTCGGCATGGCGCTCGGCCTGATCAAGGACTGCATCAACATCATGGAGGAGGTCGCCAGCCCCCTCGGTCATGTCAACCGCTACCTGCCGCAGCAGCCCGTCAACTTCAAGGAGCTGTTCGGCGAGATCGAGCGCGAGACCATGACGCTCGCGCGAGATCCGTACAATACGGACGACGCCTATTGGCGCCGGGTGATCGCGCTTCGCTTGCGCGCCGGTGACGCCAGCGTCGCGGCCGCGCATGCGGCGATGCTTCACTGCGGCGCGCGCGGATACCTGAAGAGCCATCGCGCCCAGCGCCGGCTTCGCGAAGCCTATTTCGTCGCCATCGTCACGCCCGCCACCAAGCAGCTTCGCAAGATGTTGGCGGAGGCCTGAGTTCTAGAGACCACCAACCACCAACAGGAGAGGCCTGCCATGGAAGTTTTGATTACCGCCGGCGAACTCGCCGAACTCGTCAAGAAGGAGCCGTGTGTCGTTATCGACACCCGTAACCCCGACGCTTACGGCGCGGGCCATCTGCCGAACGCCGTGAACGTCCATGAGATCTTCACCTATCTCGCGACCTCGACGCCCGAGGGCATGCAGGAGCTGAAGACCAAGTTCGCCGACGCCTTCGGCGCCGCCGGTCTGTCCGGTAAGGAAACCGCCGTTATCTACGAGCAGTCGATGAACTCCGGCTTCGGCCAATCCTGCCGCGGCTACTATCTCTTGACCATGCTCGGCTATCCAAAGGTCAAGGTGCTGCATGGCGGCATCGATGCCTGGGCCGCCGCGGGTCTGCCCGTCACCAAGGACGTGCCGAAGCCTGTGAAAGCCGGCTTCTCGATCGTGCCGGAAGCGGGCGACATACTGATTGACGCCAAGACCATGCTGTCAGCGCTCGATAAACCCGGCATCGCGATTCTCGACGTGCGCGATATCGACGAATGGATCGGCGAAAGCTCCTCGCCGTATGGCAAGGACTTCTGCCCGCGCAAGGGCCGCATCCCCGGTGCGGTCTGGCTCGAATGGTACCGCATGATGAAGCCGACCGCGGAGGGACCGCGCTTCAAGTCCAAGAACGAAATCCTGGCCGAGTGCGCCACCGTCGGCATCTCCCAGAGCACGCCGGTCTATCTCTACTGCTTCAAGGGCGCGCGGGCGTCCAACACCTTCCTCGCCCTCAAGAACGCCGGCGTAAAGGACGTGCGGATGTATTTCGGCTCCTGGAACGAGTGGTCGCGCGACCCGTCGCTGCCGATCGATGAGGGCCTGCCCACCGATGCCCGCGTAACAGGCAAAGCGGCATAGAACGTGCATGATGTTCATCGCCTGACCGCAGAAAAGGCGGTCAGGCGGTGAAAATCCGAGGCGCGGCAGGGACTGTCGAAGCCTTGGTGCGACAAAGGGGCGCAAGCAATGTCCACATTCGACGATCCCTTCGATGCCGAGCGGGGGCTGAAAACCGGCTGCATCTGCGGCCAGCACCGGTCGGCCGCGGAGCACGATCATGCCGAGCGAACACTGCGTTGTGAGGAGGTCGGGGCCCAGAGCGAGGAGAAGCGCTACGAGGGCGTGGTCGCTTCAGCGGTCATGCGCGCGGTATTTCCAAAGGACGCCGCGCGGCGCGCCTTCCTGAAATCAGTCGGCGCTTCCACGGCGTTCGCGGCCTTGTCGCAGTTCTTCCCGCTGAAGACCGCGACCGAAGCCTTCGCCGAAGCGATGCCGGAGAAGAAAGACCTCAAGGTCGGCTTCATCCCGATCACGTGTGCGACACCGATCATCATGGCCGCCCCGCTTGGCTTCTACGCAAAGCACGGCCTGAACGTCGAAGTGGTGAAGACCGCCGGCTGGGCCGTGATCCGCGACAAGACCATCAACAAGGAGTACGACGCCTCCCACATGCTGGCGCCGATGCCGATCGCGATCTCGCTCGGGCTCGGTGCGCAGCCGATTCCATTCGCGGTGCCGGCCATCGAGAATATCAACGGGCAGGGCATCACGCTGGCGATCAAGCACAAGGACAAGCGCGACCCCAGGGATTGGAGGGGCATGAAGTTCGCCATTCCCTTCGACTATTCCATGCACAATTACTTGTTGCGCTATTATCTCGCCGAGCACGGGCTCGATCCCGATACCGACGTGCAGCTGCGCTCGATTCCGCCGCCCGAGATGGTCGCCAATCTGCGCGCCGACAACATCGACGGCTTTCTCGCGCCCGACAACATCTGTCAGCGCGCGATCTATGACGGCGTCGGTTTCATGCACATCCTGTCCAAGGAGATCTGGGACGGGCATCCCTGCTGCAGCTTTGCCGCCAGCCGCGAGTTCATCACGGGCTCGCCGAACTCGTTCGCCGCTTTGACGCGCGCCATCGTCGACGCCACGGCCTATGCGTCGAAGGCGGAGAACCGCAAAGAGATCGCGGAGGCGATCGCGCCGGCGAACTACATCAACGCGCCGGTGACGGTGCTGGACCAGGTGCTGACCGGCACCTATGCGGATGGGCTCGGTGGCGTGAAGACCGACGCCAGGCGCGTCGACTTCGATCCGTTCCCCTGGCAGTCGTTTGCGGTGTGGATGCTGACGCAGATGAAGCGCTGGGGCCAGATCAAGGGCGAGGTCGACTACAAGGCGGTGGCCGAGCAGGTGTATCTGGCGACCGACACCAGGAAGGTGATGGCCGAGATGGGGCTTTCGCCGCCGGCGACGTCGTACAAATCGTTCTCGGTGATGGGCAAGGCGTTCGATGCGGAGAAGCCGGACGACTATCTCGCGAGCTTCAAGATCAGGAAGTCGTCGTGATCGCTGAGGCGTTGTCTCCTCGGCTGTCGTCCCGGCGAAAGCCGGGACCCATACCGTGGAATCTCTCGGTCGTGGTCGGTAGCAGTACCGAACAACCAGTCTTCGCCAAACTCCTTCCTGGGGTTTTGGGTCCCGGCTTTCGCCGGGACGACGGGCTGAGGGAGCGTGCCCCATGACTCCCTCCCTCCGCCTGCGCGCCGCCGTCGTTTCGATCGTGCTGTTCGCAGCCTTTCTCGGCATCTGGCATCTCGCGACCCGCTCGACCACGGCCGTGAGCAATATGAGCCCCGAATACGCAAAACTGATGGGCATCACCGCCACGCAAGGCAAGTCGGCGATGCCGGGTCCTGTCGATGTCGGCGCCAAACTCTGGGAGCACATCAAGTGGCCGTTTTACGACAACGGGCCGAACGACAAGGGGCTCGGCATCCAGCTTGGCTATTCCATTGCGCGCGTCGGCCTCGGCTATCTCATTGCGGTGATCGTCGCGATCCCGCTCGGTTTCCTGATCGGCATGTCGCCCTTGATCAGCCGTGCGCTCGATCCCTTCATCCAGATCCTCAAACCGATCTCGCCGCTCGCCTGGATGCCGCTCGCGCTCTACACCATCAAGGATTCCAGCCTGTCGGCGATCTTCGTGATCTTCATCTGCTCGGTATGGCCGATGCTGATCAACACCGCCTTCGGCGTCGCCAGTGTCCGGAAAGAATGGATCAACGTGGCGCGCACGCTCGAGGTCGGAACATTGCGCCGCGCTTTCACCGTGATCCTGCCCGCGGCGGCGCCGACGATCCTCACGGGCATGCGCATCTCGATCGGCATCGCCTGGCTCGTGATCGTCGCAGCCGAGATGCTGGTCGGCGGCACCGGCATCGGCTACTTCGTCTGGAACGAGTGGAACAATCTTTCGATCACCAATGTGATCATCGCGATCGTCCTGATCGGCGTGGTCGGCATGCTGCTCGACCAGGTTCTCGCGCGCTTTACGCGCATGGTCACGTTTCCGGAGTAGGGGCGTGAAGGAGTTTACTCTCACCGCGGGCGCCGCTCTGCTCCCCTCCCCCTTGCGGGGAGGGGTTGGGGGTGGGGGTGAGCCTCATCTAAAGTCTTTCCGCGGACCCCCCTCCCTGACCCTCCCCCGCAAGGGGGGAGGGAACGGAGAGCGCGTGCCATGACCGCCGACAAGTTCATCTCCATCGAAGGCATCGCCAAGCGCTATCCCGGCGCAACCGGAACGCCGACGACCGTGTTCGAGAATCTCTGGTTGTCGATGGCGCGCGGCGAGTTCGCCTGCATCATCGGTCATTCCGGCTGCGGCAAGACCACGGTGCTGAACATCCTCGCCGGCCTCGATGAGCCGAGCGCGGGCGTCGTGATCGTCGATGGGCAGGCCATTGAAGGCACGAGCCTCGATCGCGCCGTGATCTTCCAGAGTCACGCGCTGCTGCCCTGGCGCACCGTGCTCGGCAATGTCGCCTACGCCGTGACCTCGAAATGGCGTGCCTGGGATCGCGCCAGGGTGAAGGCGCACGCGCAGAGCTTCATCGATCTCGTCGGGCTCACCGGCTCCGAGCACAAGCGTCCGTCGGAACTGTCCGGCGGCATGAAGCAGCGCGTCGGCATTGCCCGCGCACTCTCGATCACGCCGAAGATCATGCTGATGGACGAGCCGTTCTCGGCGCTGGATGCGCTGACCCGCGGCACGCTGCAGGATGAGGTGCGGCGGATTTGCCTGGAGACCGGCCAGACCGCCTTCATGATCACCCATGACGTGGACGAAGCGATCTATCTTGCCGACAAGATCTTCCTGATGACCAACGGGCCCGGCGCGGTGCTGGCGGAGGTCGTCGAAAATCCGCTGCCGAAGGACCGCGGCCGCATCGATCTGCATCGCCATCCGCTGTATTACGCCGTGCGTAACCACATCGTCGATTTCCTGGTCAGCCGCAGCAAGACGTTTGCGGCCGAGGTGCCCGGCCACGATCCGCGCAATGTTCCGTTGGTACGGATCGGCCGGACCGAGCCCACCATCGTTGCCGCGCCGAAGGTGGTCGATACATCAGCGGCGCAGGCCATCGCGCGTTAACATCACAGGGAGACAACGACCCATGAAACGATCCGACCTCACCGAGAAGCTGCTCGACATCAAGCGCGAGAAAGGCTGGAGCTGGAAATATATCTGCGAGACAATCGGCGGCTATTCGGAGGTGCTGATCACGGGCGCGATCCTCGGCCAGATGAAGCTGACCAAGCCGCAGGCCGCCAATGCCGGCGAGCTGTTCGGCCTCTCCAAGTCCGAGATCGCGATGCTCAACGAGACGCCGATGCGCGGCATACCGATGCCGCCGACCGATCCCCTGATCTATCGCTTCTACGAGCTGGTGATGGTCAACGGCCCGGCGTGGAAAGCCCTGATCGAGGAAGAATACGGCGACGGCATCATGTCGGCGATCGACTTCGACATGGTGATGGAGCGCCTGCCCAATCCGAAGGGCGACCGGGTCAAGATCACCATGTCGGGAAAATTCCTGCCCTACAAATATTACGGCGCCAGCGGCAACGTGCCGGAATACGGATTCAAGGAGGGATAAGCTTCAATGCCAACCCTCATGGTGAGGAGCCGCGAAGCGGCGTCTCGAACCATGAGGCCGAGACCCGGGCCTCATCCTTCGAGACGCGGCGAAGACGCCGCTCCTCAGGATGAGGGTCTGGCTTACGTCCCCGCCTTCACCTGTGCGGCCGCTACTGCCGCCAGTTCGTTGAACTTGGCGCGCAGTGCGGCTTCGTCGACGGATATGCTCTTGGTCGCGAGATCGCCGGTGATCTTGCGGACAACGGCGGCTTCCCCGCCGTCGATCGCGGTTGCGACCAGCTCTTTGGCATAAACCAGGGCGTCGTCGCCGCTCTTGCCGAGCTTTTCCGCGACCCACAGGCCGAACAGCTTGTTGCGCCGGGCGACCGCCTTGAATTTCTCCTCCTCGTCGAGCGCAAAGCGCTTCTCGAAGGCCTCTTCACGCTTATCGAAGGTGGTCATCGGCGCGGGTTCCAATTGCCTGCTGATCGGTCAGCCGCCCGATTGCGGCAATGGTGATGCGTGCTTAGATAGTCGGAGCGAATCGGCAAAACAACGGGCCGTTAAGCCGCAGGCAATGCAACGGAATTTTGCCGCCGCCGCGAGGCGGTAAAAGTACGTCCAAAGAGGCCCGATCGATTGTGCTGGATGGACCAATCAGATAGCTTGCATCCAGGTTCGGTTCTTGTTCTGTTTCTCATGGTTCCGGGCCTGCACGGCAGCTCCGTCGTGGGTCATCAGTCCAGTCATCCGGAGCACACCAATTCATGGATTTCAACAATACACGGTACATCCCAATGAGCCGTCGGCGCCGCATTTATGAAGGCAAGGCGAAGGTCCTGTACGAAGGTCCGGAGCCGGGAACCCTGATCCAGCACTTCAAGGACGACGCCACCGCGTTCAATGCCAAGAAACACCAGGTGATCGAGGGCAAGGGCGTCCTTAACAACCGGATTTCGGAGTACCTGTTTCAGCACCTCAACGACATCGGGGTGCCGACCCACTTCATCCGCCGCCTCAACATGCGCGAGCAATTGATTCGCGAGGTCGAGATCGTGCCGCTGGAGGTGGTGGTGCGCAACGTCGCGGCGGGCTCGCTGTCGCAGCGGCTTGGCATCGAGGAGGGCACGCAGCTGCCGCGCTCGATCATCGAGTTCTATTACAAGAACGACCAGCTCAACGATCCCATGGTGTCGGAAGAGCACATCACCGCGTTCGGTTGGGCGACGCCGCAGGAGATCGACGACATTATGGCGCTCGCTATCCGCGTCAACGATTTCCTCACCGGGCTGTTTCTCGGCATCGGCATCCGCCTGGTCGATTTCAAGATGGAATGCGGAAGGCTATTCGAGAACGAGATGATGCGGATCATCGTCGCCGACGAGATCTCGCCGGACTCCTGCCGGCTGTGGGACATCAAGTCGAACGAGAAGCTCGACAAGGATCGCTTCCGCCGGGATCTCGGCGGCCTGCTTGAGGCCTATACGGAGGTCGCAAGACGGCTCGGCATCCTCATGGAAAACGAGCGGCCCGTCGGGTCGGGCCCGGTGCTGGTCAAGAGCTGAGGCAAGAGAGCCGTGAAAGCACGCGTCACCGTCACGCTGAAGACAGGCATTCTCGATCCGCAGGGCAAGGCCATCGAAGGCGCGCTGAAGTCGCTCGGCGTCGATGGCGTCGCCAGCGTCCGCCAGGGCAAGGTGTTCGACATCGAGCTGTCGGGGTCGGATCGCAGCAAGGCGGAGGCCGCGCTGAAGGCGGCGGCCGACAAGCTGCTGGCGAACACCGTGATCGAGAATTATCGGGTCGAGGTTCTAAGCTAGGCACGTCAGCCAAATGAAGCCAGCCGTTTCTGTCTCTTGCGGCAGCAGTCGCGTTTTCATCCGATCCCTGTTGGCGTTGGCTCTGTTGATGGCGGCTGGCATCGGCAGTGCTTCTGCTCAATCCGCGGCCGCGCCACCCGCCGCAACGCAGGGGCCGCCGGTTTCGGTGAGCGGGTGGCGATACGAGCGGAGCGGTCCGGATCTTCACATCTTTTATTGCGACCAACCCGGCTGCGGTGGTGCCGGCTCGAAGGTGAGTTACAAGCTCTATCCTCCCAACAGTTCGATGACCCTGGAGGAGTTCCGCGCGGGGCAAGGGCAAATCGTCAAGGCTTTGGAGCAACGGACGCCGGGACTGCAAATTACAATGCTCGGCGTCGAAGGCGATCAGGGCACTGCGGTGCCACGAATCTTCAAGGCGCGGCGCCTGGCGGTGAGGCCCGACGGCGCCAAAGAATACCAGGTCAGCAGTTGGCTGTTTGGCGCACGAGCTATAGCCAGCCTGATCAGCACGGCACGCGATGAAAAAGTCTGTAACGACAACTACGCAAAATTCGCAGTCGCGGTGATGCTCCTTCTAGCGCCTAAAACCCGGTGATCCCATGAAATCCGCTGTCCTCGTCTTCCCCGGCATCAATCGCGAGCGCGACATGGCCCGCGCGCTGAAACTCGCATCTGGAAATGAGGCGGCGATGGTCTGGCATGCCGAGACATCGTTGCCGAAGGGGATCGATCTCGTCGTGGTGCCCGGCGGGTTCTCCTATGGCGACTATCTGCGCTGCGGCGCGATCGCGGCGCGCGCGCCCGTGATGGACGCGGTGCGCGCCTTTGCGCGCGACGGCGGGCTCGTGCTTGGCGTCTGCAACGGTTTTCAGATCCTCTGCGAGTCCGAGCTGCTGCCCGGCGTACTCATGCGCAACGCCAGGCTGAAATTCGTCTGCTGCGACGTGTATATGCGCGTCGAGCGTTCGGATACGCCGTTCACCCGCGGCTACAATGCCGGCCAGGTGATCCGCGTGCCGGTGGCGCATGGCGAGGGCAATTACGAAGCGGACGAGGAGACGTTGAAGCGCCTCGAAGGCGAGGGGCGCGTGCTCTACCGCTACTGCTCGCCGGAGGGCGTGGTCGACGAGCCCTCCAACTTCAACGGCGCGGCGCATTCGATCGCCGGCATCGTCAACGAGCGCGGCAATGTGCTCGGGATGATGCCGCATCCTGAGAACCACGTCGAAGACATCATGGGCTGCACCGACGGCCGCGGGCTGTTCGCAGGCCTCGTCGCGCATCTGGAAAAGGCGGCGGCGTAAATTTAACTCCACACGACGGGCGGCGTCTCATGCGCGACCGGCTCAGGCGCTGCCGCGGCATAGCCGAGACAGAATACCGCGACCGGCTCCAGATTCGGCGGAATTTTCAATTCTGCCCGCACTTCAGGCGTAGTGATCCAAAGCATTGGCGAGCCGACCCAGCATGTGCCGAGCCCGCGCGCATGCGCCGACAGCATCAGGTTCTGGCCGGCACGCGAACAATCGCCGATCGGCCCGGAAATCACGATCACGACAGGCGCATCCCAGAACACCTTGAAGCCGGGCCTCTCGACCCAGCTCGAGCCAGGTTCATTTTTATGGTGCTTTCGCGCGTGGTCCATGGCGCGCTCGCCATAGGCTGCGATGCGCTTCGTTCCCTCGATGACATTGAAGGCCCAGGGCACCATGCCGCGAAACGGCGGCGGCGCCTGCGCGGCATCGGATATGATGGCCTCGATCAACTCGCGCGGCACGGGGGTGGGCTGATAGGATCGCACGGACCGGCGTCCGTGAATTGCAGCGATGACGTCCATTGCCCGCTCCATCGCTCAGGACAGGGTTCGCGCCACCATACGCCGAAATGTCGTTAGCCGCCCGGCGGCCGTGCCGTCGCGCTGCGCCGAAATAATTCCCGCGGAGGTTTTCCAGGCAGGTGAAGAAACGGAGTTAAAATATTGATTTCACTTTTTTAAGTAAGATAAGCACTGTCTCGGACATCAGCAGGATTATGGAGTAACGCCACCCGATAGCCGGCCTCTTGCTGACGGCTCTTGATACCCTATGTCGACAAGGATATATACCCTATGTCGAGATCGCACTATAGGAGCCTGTGATGGATGAACTGAAGCTGGGGACAGCGGGCCTCAAGCTTGTGCGCCAGTTTTGCGATGATCCGCGACGGCGCTGGTCGGGCACCGAGCTGAGCAAGATTACTGGCATCGGCTCAGGCACGCTCTATCCCCTGTTGGCTAAGCTCGAAAAGGCAGGATGGCTGACGCCGGAGTGGGAGATGATCGACCCCAAGGAGGCCGGTCGACCGCGGCGCCGCTATTACACGTTGACCGCGATCGGCGCGCGCGCCGCGCGCTCCGCATTGGCGGATTTCCAGCTGCAGAACGCAACCGGGGTCATGCAATGGAATACCTGATCAACTTGGCGCTGGGGATCCTTGGCAGCATCATCGCGGCTGAGATCGTGTTCCACCACAAGCGTTGGTGTCGCAGGATCATCCAGACCGCGGCTGGCCGGATCAAGGATCCTGCGCAGAGTGAGATCAAGCTTGAGGAGTGGCTCGCTGCGCTCGATGAGCACGTCGGCGTGATTGCCTCGTTTTCCCATGCTACGGGGTGCTGGATCGGAGCACCCGCTGTCGCCGCGGCGCTGAAGGCGCCGGTCGCCAAAAAAGCGAGCCGCCATGGTGGCGCCGGTGGTCGAAGGAAGAACCCGGCTCTCGATGTAAGGCGGAAGGTATATATCGCGTTCACCCGGGACTTGCTGAAGCTGTTGCTAAAACATCTCGTGCGCGATGCGCTCGCATTCCTGCGCGCGCTCGCAAATGCTGACATCGGCGACACGATCGAAAGCTTGATGCGACGGTCGAGGTGGTTTCGGTTCGGCTCATTCGTGACGGGGCTAACCGGCCTCGTTGCGTCATCGCTCGCCGCGCTGTTCAAGCTTTTCTGAGGGCTGACCAATGGCGAAGACAGGTGCTGAAGCCGCGCTGGCGGCGCCGTCGGCGAACCCCAGGCCCCCGCCAGGCTGGGGCAACGACAAGCTTACGCAGTTCCTGCAGCTCACCCACCAGCAGCAATACGCCACGTTCCACAACAAGCGGGACGTCACCGCGCGGTTGATCGCGCTCGACGAGTTGTTCTTCCGGGTGTCCGACGGTTGGCTCAACCCGCAGAGCGAAATCGCCGCGTTGCTGCTCTTGCGCTGCCACGCTTCCCTGCGAGCTGCCGCCGGCGAAGCTATGGCGGGCCAGGTCGTCGAAAGCTATCGCCAGTCCCGCGGTATGATGGAGAACGCTGCCTATGCCGTGCGCATCCACCGTGAACCGAAGCTCGGCGAGATCTGGCTGAACCGGCACGCGAACGAAGCCGGCATGAAGGCGGCGAAGGCGGCATTCATGCACGTCAACGTCCTCAAAGCCGTCAAGGCAGCCAATCAGCATGCGGGTGATCGCTTCGAAAAGCTTTACCAGCGGTCGATTGATTTTGGCGGCCACCCGAACGAACGCTCGGTTACCGGCAGCACGAAGATGACGAAGACGCCAGGCCGCCGGGAAATGCTCGCCGTCATGCTTCACGGCGATGATGCCGCCTTCAACATGGGCCTGAAATCCGTTGCGCAATGCGCGCTCGTTTCGCTCGAGATGTTGCAGGCGGCCTTCAACGCTCGGTTCGAGCTGCTCGGTATCAACGCGGCGATGCTCGAGCTTCGGCGCGGTCTCTGAGTGCAAGACCGCCGTCCGACATTAGTCGCCGCGCAACGCCTTTGCCAGAGCGATCCGTGCGTGCTCGCAAAGTCGCGAACCCGCTGAAACGCAGTCAGTCGCCCGGCGTCCGCGCGGTCGCCGTGCGCAATCGCTTCAACAATCGCCCATATTGTTCGCCCGGAATAGTCATCGCGGCGACGCCCGCCATGACCAGCACCAGCCCGAGCGCGAGGTTGGACGGCACGGTCTCGCCGAGCAGCAGCACGGACAGCCCGACGCCGATCGGAATGCGCAAGTAACCTTGCGCGTTGGTGGCGAGTGTGCCGAGCCGGGTCAGGCACATGTAGAACAGCATCAATCCGAGCGCGCTGGAAAAGATGCCCATCGCGAGCGTTGCAAGCAGCGCCTGCGCGGTCGGATGCAGCGTCCAGGGGTGATCGACGATCAGCGACGCCGGCAACAACACAAACCCGCCGAACACCAGCGAGCCGGCCGCAACCACCATCGGATGATACTCGGTCAGCCGCAGCCCGAAGATGGTGGCGCAGGCAAAGGAGATCGTGGCGAGCAGGATCGCCATCTCCGCGACGATCTCGGTGCCGAGGCCCTGGATGGCGTCGAGCCCGATGATGACGCCGGTGCCGGCGAGGCCGAGGATGGCGCCGGCAAGCTTGAGCAGCGTCGCGGGCTCATGCCGCGTGACCGCCCAGGTGATGACGAAGGCGAAGATCGGCGTGGTCGAGGCCAGCACCACGGTGCTGGATGCCGGCACGTAGAGCTGCGCCCAGGTGATCATCAGGAAGGGGATCGTCGAGTTGATGAGCTGCTGGAAGGCGAACATCTTCCAGGACGTCAAGTCGGTCGGCATCTTGATGCCGCGGATGCGCAGGATCACCAGCAGGAAGACCGCCGCGACCAGCGAACGCGCCGAGATGAAGGTGATTGGCGGGATCGAGGTGAGGCCGATCTTGGTCAGCGGGTAGGTCGAACTCCAGCAACACGCGAGCGCCAGCAGCAGGGCGTAGTCGCGCAGGCCGTGCGCACCGGGCCGGCCGGGCTGAACGGTGGCGGGCACGGGCGCCGCTTCGGTCTCGATCTCGGCTGCGTTTTCGGACAAGTGGCCTGCTTACTCGGGAATGATGGTCGGGATCATCCGCTTGACGCGCTTGATCGTGCCGGAAAACGACAGCACCGGCCGTTCGTCCGATGTCAGCATGCCCCGCATGAACAGCACGGAGTTGCCGGCGCGCGTGACCTCCGCGCGGCCCTCGATCAACTCACCCTCGCGCGCGGCATCGAGAAACTCGCAGGCAAACGACATGGTGACGCCCGGCCCCTGCAGGATGGTGGCCGCGGTCGCGAACAGGCAATAATCCGCAAACGACATGAAACAGCCGCCATGGACGAAGTTGCCGCCGTTGAGATGCTTCTTCGCGACCCGGAACGCGCAGCGGATGCTGCCGTCGTCCTGCATGCGATGCCAGAACGGGCCGTTGTTGGTCTCGTAGGCGTCGCGGCTCCAGGTGCGCCAACCCGCAAATTCGCCCTCGGTGCCGACATGCAGGTCGGGGCGGTTGAGGAATGCAGATTTGGCGAGGTCGTTCACGGAAAGGGACCTTCAATTGCGGAGTCGCGTCGTTAAATCCGATCCATCCGCAATGTGCAAACCCGCGCGGCGCATACCCCCTTGCAAAGCTCTGGACAGGCGGGAAATGACCCGTAAAAGGCCTTTTCCCGCTGCTCCGATCTCCCTAAGAACTGTTCATGCAGAGAAACGAACCGCAGATCACCCCCGAGCTTGTCGCTTCGCACGGACTGAAGCCGGACGAGTATGAGCGCATCCTCAAGCTGATCGGACGCGAGCCGACGTTCACCGAACTCGGCATTTTCTCCGCGATGTGGAACGAGCACTGCTCGTACAAGTCCTCCCGCATCCATCTGCGGGGACTACCGACCAAAGCACCCTGGGTGATCCAGGGTCCCGGCGAAAATGCCGGCGTGATCGACATCGGCGACGGTCAGGCGGTGGTCTTCAAGATGGAGAGCCACAACCACCCGAGCTATATCGAGCCCTATCAGGGCGCGACCACGGGCGTGGGCGGCATCCTGCGCGACGTCTTCACCATGGGCGCGCGGCCCATCGCCTGCCTCAATGCGCTCTCCTTCGGCGCGCCCGAGCATCCCAAGACGCGACATCTCGTCTCCGGTGTGGTGGCCGGTGTCGGCGGCTACGGCAATTCCTTCGGCGTGCCGACGGTCGGCGGCCAGGTGCGTTTTCACACCCGCTATGACGGCAACATTCTGGTCAACGCGATGGCCGTCGGTCTCGCCGACGCCGACAAGATTTTCTACGCGGCGGCCTCCGGCGTGAACATGCCGATCGTCTATCTCGGCTCGAAGACTGGACGCGACGGCATTCACGGCGCCTCGATGGCCTCGGCCGAGTTCGACGACTCCTCGGAAGAGAAGCGTCCGACCGTGCAGGTCGGCGATCCCTTTGCCGAGAAGCTGCTGCTCGAAGCCTGTCTCGAGATCATGGACGCCGGCTGTGTGATCGCGATCCAGGACATGGGCGCGGCGGGGCTGACCTGCTCGGCGGTCGAGATGGGCGCCAAGGGCGATCTCGGTGTCGATCTCGATCTCGACGCTGTGCCGACGCGCGAGACCGGCATGAGCGCCTACGAGATGATGCTCTCGGAAAGCCAGGAGCGCATGCTCATGGTGCTCAAGCCCGAAAAGGAAAAGCAGGCGGAGGCGATCTTCCGCAAATGGGGACTCGATTTCGCCGTGGTCGGCTACACCACGCCGAGCAAGCGTTTCCGCGTCAAGCATGGCGGAGATGTGATGGCGGACTTGCCGATCAAGGAGCTCGGCGACGAGGCGCCGCTCTACGATCGCCCACACGTGGCTTCGCCGGCACTCTCGGTGATCGCGGCCCGCGACGTGAAGGCGCCAATGAGCAATTCCGCGGCGCTGGAAAAGCTGATGGCGACGCCGGAGCTGTGCTCCAGGCGCTGGGTGTGGGAGCAGTATGATCACGTCATTCTCGGCAATACCGTGCAGCGGCCGGGCGGCGATGCCGCCGTCGTGCGCGTGCAGGATGGACCGAAGGGATTGGCACTGACCGTCGACGTCACGCCGCGCTATTGCGATGCCGATCCTTATCAAGGCGGCATGCAGGCGGTGGCGGAGGCCTGGCGCAACATCACCGCGGTCGGCGGCCGGCCGCTGGCGATCACCGACAATCTCAATTTCGGCAATCCGGAGCGGCCGGAGATCATGGGCCAATTCGTCGGCTGCCTGAAGGGCATTTCCGAAGCCTGCCGCGCGCTCGATTTCCCCGTCGTCTCCGGCAATGTCTCGCTCTACAACGAGACCAACGGCCGCGGCATCTTGCCGACACCCTCCATCGGCGGCGTCGGCGTGCTCGACGATTTCACCAAATCGGCCACGCTCGCGTTCAAGGCGGCGGGTGAGGCGATCCTGCTGATCGGCGATACCCAGGGCTGGCTCGGGCAATCCGTCTATCTCCGCGACATTTGCGGCCGCGAAGAGGGCGCGCCGCCGCCGGTCGATCTCGCCGCCGAGAAACGCAACGGCGACGTGGTGCGCGGCATGATCCATGCGGGCACCGCCACCGCGGCCCATGATCTCTCCGACGGCGGACTGCTGGTCGCGCTCACCGAGATGGCGATATCAAGCGGCATCGGCGCGCAATTGCTGGCGGCGCCGGCCGCGACCGTGCCGCATGCATGGTGGTTCGGCGAGGATCAGGCGCGCTACATCGTCACGGTGCCGGCGGAAGCGGCCGGCCTGGTGTTGGCCAAGATGAAGGGCGCCGGCGTGCCCTGCGCGCGCATCGGGACCACCGGCGACGACGCGATCGCGATTGCGGGCGAATTGCAGGTCGCGGTCGCGGCGCTGAAGGCCGGCTTCGAGAGCTGGTTCCCTGCCTATATGAACGCCGGCAACTGACGCTGCTCTAGTCGATCGACATATCCGTGACCGCGACGAGCATGGTGAGGCTGAGCGCGGTGGCAATCAAAATGGCTGACAATCCCATTGGGGGCATCCTTCTGCTGATTGGCCTTGGACGCACTCCCTTGGGGTCAGGCAATGCAGGTTTGATGCCAGAAATGGGCATTTGCCCATGAATCCTGCCCACTTGCTTTGTGGTTGACGTCTCCCAACGGCCGTTCCTTGATTGCCCATCGGGAAGGAAGCCGCGGGGAGACACCATGCGGATCGAAGAACATCAGGAGAGGCGCGCCAGCGGGACGTCCGAGGAGATCCTCGGCGAGATCAGAGAATTCTGCCGCGCCACGCATACGGCTGAATCCACTTTCGGCCGCCTCGTCGTCAATGACGGCAAGCTGGTGTCGCGCCTGCGCGACGGGGCCAAGATCACGACCGGCACGCTCGACAAGGTCCGCGCCTATCTGAGCGAGCACCGGCCCGCGCCGGCCAACGGCAATGGAGCGGCTATCGCTGCGAAGCCTGCCAACGGCGTCGCGGCGCGCGCGGACGTGGTACCGGCAGGCTTCCGGTTCTTCGACAACCGCCAGAAATATCTGTTGTTCGTCTCGACCTGCAGCGAGAAGACCGAGATCGCCAACCGCGTCTCCCTGGAATTATCCAACCTGCAGCCGTCGCCCCCGGCGCTGCGGTTGTTCGATGCCGGCGTCGGCGACGGCACCGTGCTGTCGCGGGTGATGCGCGCGCTGCATGCGCGCTTTCCGACCATGCCGCTCTACGTTGTTGCCAAGGAAATCTCCTACGAAGACGTGCGCATGATGCTGGAGAAGATGGCCGACCGGCTGTTCGAGCACCCGGCAACCGTGCTGGTCGTAACCAATCTCTATTACGCCGAGGCGCCGTGGCTGACGCCGCGCTCGGTGACCTCGGCGCAGGGCCTGATCTGGAAGGACGTCGCGCTGTCCGGCAACACCGCGCACGGCTTTGCCGAGCAGATCGGCGAGCTCGAAGGATTTCTGGCCGAGAACTGGCGCGCCGGCATCTCGGCCAGGACCGGCAATCCCGTTTACCAGCGTCCGATCGTGCTGACCTTGCGGCGCGAGGATCATGCCTTCCTGCTCGATCCGATCATGCCGCGGCCCGGCCGGGTGATGGCCGACTACGATCTCGTCATCGCCTCGCAGCCCTATCGCGCGCGCATCGGCGTCGAGTTCAAGGCCTCGAAGGTCGTGACGCCGCTGGTGCGGTCGCTGCGTCCGGGCGGCCGGCTGATCGGCATTCATTCGCATGGCCAGGATCCCGGCATGGAAATCATCGAGCAGGTCTGGCCTGGCGAAGACCCGTTCAAGACCGACCGCTACGCGCTGCTGCGTCAGGTCAAGCACGAGTTGGGAGCGTCCGCGCGGCACTACAATTTCAATGCGTCCTCCGACGCGCGTTCGATCTTCCGCTATCAGATGCATACGCTGCCGGACGAGGTCTCCGGCCCGATCGGCACCTCGACCTTGTTCGCGGCCTGGAACGCCGCGATTTACGTCGCGCAGATCGAGGACCATCGTTTGTCCGAAGTGGTACGCGACGGCCGCTATCTCGAAGCCACAGATCGCGTGCTGAAGAAACATGGCGGCCTCTGGTTCAACGACGAGACCTATGTGATCTCGCGCCGACGCGCGCCGGCATGACCGGTATGCCGATGACCGCGCCACGCGATCTCGTCGAGCTGTTGCCGTCCGCTTCCGTGGAGGTGTCCTCGCACCGGCTGCAGCTCGAGGCGCTGCGCGAGAATTTCGCCGTCGGATGCGACGTCACCATTACTTTCCTTCCCGGCGATAATTTTCGCAGCAATGTCGAGACGGCGGCAGCGTTGCGGCAGGCCGGCTACGATCCGGTGCCGCATATCGCCGCGCGTGAAATCCCTTCACGCGAGGCGCTGGATGATTTCCTTGCGCGGCTGCGCGGTGAGGCCGATGTGAGGCGGGTGCTGCTGATTGCCGGCGATGTTGCGGGAGCGCGGGGGCCCTTCAAGGCGAGCCGCGACGTCGCGGCGACCGGGCTGTTGCAAAAGCATGGCTTTGAATCGATGAGCGTTGCCGGTCATCCCGAAGGCCATCCCTTTCTCGACGATGCCGCGATATTCAAGCTGTTGCAGGCCTGGCAGGATTTTTCACGCGAGAGCGGCATCCATGTCGATATCCTCACGCAGTTCTGCTTCGAGAGCGCGCCGATCCTGAACTGGCTGGGTGCGCTTGGCGCGCACGGCATCAACCTGCCCGTCATCATCGGGTTGGCCGGGCCGGCGACGCCGGCAACGCTGACCAAATTCGCGCTCCGCTGCGGCATCGGCAATTCGATGCGGGCGCTGCGCAACCAGATCGGCCGCTTCGGCCGTCTCTTGATCGATAGCGGTCCTGACGAGGTGATGCGCGGGCTCGAGACCGCACCCCGCGAGACCACCGCTGCGATTTCCGGCTTCCACCTGTTTCCGTTCGGCGGCCTGCGCAAGGCCGGCAACTGGTTGCGGACCTATCCGGGCGAAGCGCTGCGGCAAATCGAGGCCGCTACGCGATCCTCCTAGAAGCCATAGAGCCGCGCGGGATTGTCGACCAGAATTGTCTTCCGCGTTGCCGCATCCGGAGCCCACACCGCAAGCTGGTTCAGCAGGCGGCCATCGTCGATCTGGAACAGCGGCGTCACGTCGCTGACCTGCTTTCCAGGCAGCGTCACCGAATTGGGATGCGGCCAGTCGGTGCCCCAGATGATGCGCTCGGGATTGGCTGCGATCAGCGCTTTGGCCAGCGGCACGACGTCGGCATAATCGGGCGCCTTTTTCGACGACCGATAGGCGCCGGAGATTTTGACATGGGCCTTGCCCGATTTGACGAGGTCGACGAGGTCCGAGAAGCCCGGCTGGTCGACGCCAAGCTCGGCTTGCGCGCCGCCGAAATGATCGAACACAACAGGCACCGGCGACGCCAGCACCAGCGGTTTGATCGCCGCGATCATCGACAGCGTGGTGTAAAGCTGTACATGCCATTTGCGCGGCGTCATGCGGTCGACCGCGGCCGAGAACCGCGTTTTCCCGACATTGGGATCGTTGACGCCGCCGGTCGCAAGATTGAGGCGGATGCCGCGGAAACCGGCCTGCGCCATGGCGTCGAGATCGGCCTCGCTGGTTTTGTCGTCGATCACCGCCACCCCGCGCGCACTCGCGCCGCGCGCCTTCATGCCGAACAGGGTCGCCGAGTTGTCGGGGCCGTAAACGCTCGGTGTCACGATCACCACGCGCTCGATATGCAGCGCCTTGTGGAGCGCGCTCATCTCCTCGGGTGAAGCCAGTTCCGGCGTGTAGACGCGGCCTGCGAAGAACGGGAATTTCTCGGGGTCGGCGTGGATGTGGGTGTGACAGTCGCACGCGCCGGCGGGCACGTCGAAATTGACCGGCGTCGACGGCTGGGCCGCCTTGGCGAATGCGCTTTTGGTGTTCATGGCAACTCCCGCCGCAACCGAGGCAAGCAGGATTCCGCGTCGTGTCAGCATGGTTTCCTCCCTGGTATTTTGGGAGGTACTCTATCGGGGGATCGCACGAGCGGGAAGGGTGGCGCACACCCGCGCGGCGCGGACAAGGCGCGGCCGGGGCTGGTGACGCCGAATTCGCAGCGCCTCGTCACACGGAGACGACGCCCCCGTCGTTTCCTGCGATCGCGGCACGCTCAAACGCCAAAACCAGCCCCGGCCTCAGCCCCCGCCGATGCGCACAACTCCCTTTAGCTGCTTCGTTAGGCAGCCCGCCACAACTAATCAGCGTGCGGTCAAACTCGCTTTGCGCCTGTTGCGTGTTCGTCACATCTCATTTCGGCTACGATGGGCTGCGTTCCGACTCGGGAACGCGTTCGATCCTGCCAGGCCGTTCCTCAATGCCAAAGATGTTCAGCGACGCGGACGCGATTGCGGAGGAGATCATCCGCGACGTCGGCAACAAGCTCGTGGTCGGCCTGCCGCTCGGGCTCGGCAAGGCCAATCACATCGTCAACGCGCTCTATGCGCGCGCCGCGGCTGACCGCTCCATCAATCTCACCTTCTTCTCGGCGCTGACGCTGGAGAAGCCGAAACCCTCTAACCTGCTGGAGGCGCGCTTCATCGCACCCGTGATCGACCGGCTGTTCGGCGGTTATCCCGACCTCGCCTACGCCGAGCCGCTGCGGCAGGGAAGGCTTCCGCCGAACATCCGCGTCATCGAGTTCTTCTTCCTCGCCGGGCGCTGGATGCATGTGCCGGTCGCGCAGCAGAACTACATCTCCGCCAACTACACCCATGCGGCGTCCTATCTGCTGGCGCAGGGCCTCAACGTCGTCACGCAACTGGTCGCCAAGCGCGTGGTCGACGGTATCGAGCGCTACTCGCTCTCCTGCAACACCGACACCACGCTGGACGTGCTGCGCGCTCGCGCGCAAGGCCGCGCCGCGTTCAAGCTGGTGGCGCAGGTCAATTCTGAGCTGCCGTTCATGCCGGGGCCGGGTGATCTCTCCGCGGACGAATTCTCCGCGGTGCTCGACAGCCCCGCGACCGATTTCCCGCTGTTCGCGCCGCCGGCCGAGCCGATCTCGGATGCGAAATATGCCATCGGCCTGCATGCGGCGTCACTCGTGCGCGACGGCGGCAGCTTGCAGATCGGCATCGGGCAGGTCGGCGACGCCTTGGCGCAAAGCCTGGTCGTGCGTCACAAGAACAACACGCAATTCACTGACATCATGCGGCGGTTGTCGCCAAATCTGCAGCCGCGCGAGACCGCGCCGTTCGACAAGGGGCTTTACGGCGTCAGCGAGATGGTGACCGAAGCTTTCATCGGCCTGATCGACGCCGGCATTCTCACGCGCGCGGTCGACGGCATCATCCTGCATGGCGCGTTCTTCCTGGGGCCGAAATCCTTCTACCGCGCGCTGCGCGAGATGAGCGAGGAGGATCGTGCGCGCATCTGCATGATGCCGGTGTCCTTTACCAACGAAATCTTTGGCGACGAAGGGACGAAGCGCGCCGTGCGCCTCGACGCCCGTTTCGTCAACAGCACCATGATGGTGACGCTGCTTGGCGCGGCGGTCTCCGACGGACTCGATGACGGTCAGGTCGTGAGCGGCGTCGGCGGCCAGTACAATTTCGTCGCGCAGGCCTTTGCGCTTGACGGCGCGCGCTCGATCCTCGCGCTGGAGTCGACACGACCCGGCAGGACGGTGCAATCCAACATCCGTTGGGCTTACGGCCACGAAACGATCCCGCGGCATCTGCGTGATGTCTTCATCACCGAATATGGCGTCGCCGACGTCAGGGGAAAATCCGACGCCGACGTGATCGCCGCGATGCTCGCGATATCGGACTCGCGTTTCCAGGACCAACTCGCGCGCGCCGCCAGGGATGCGGGCAAGCTCGCGAAGAACTACGAGATTCCGCGCGAAAATCGCTACAACACGCCGGAGCGGATTGCGTCCGCCTTGAAGCCAGCGCGCGAGGCCGGGCTGTTGCCGACCTTTCCGTTCGGCAGCGATTTCACCGAGGTCGAGCAGCGGCTGATCCCGGCGCTGCAAATCCTGCAGGAGGCGCAGGCTGCGCCGCTGCGGCTGGCTGCGTTGCTGTGGAAGGGACTGACGCGGACGCCGGATGCGGCTGATGCCGATTGCCTGGCGCGGCTCGGGCTCGATCGGCCGAAGACGTTCGAGGAGCGGATGTATCGCGCCCTAGTGAGTGCTGCGTTGGGGGAGGGTGGGGCGGTGTAGGCTCGCTGCCGCTCTAAACGTACTCGTCATGGCCGGGCTTGACCCGGCCATCCATCTTCTCCTGAAAGGGCTTTGATTGGCTTGATGGACCCGCGGGTCAAGCCCGCGGGTGACGACCGAATATTCGACGCGCCCACCATCCGGTAATCACCTGTTCTTGTTCACCGGTTTGCGCTTCTCGATGAATGCCGCCATGCCCTCGGAGCGATCTTCCAGCGCAAAGGTCGCGTGAAACAGATTGCGCTCGACATTCAGTCCTTCCGACAACGGCGTCTCGAAGGCGCGGTTGATCGCCTCCTTGGCCATCGCCGCTGCCGGCTGCGACATCGCCGCGATCTTCTCGGCTGCCGCCATCACCTCGTCCATCAACTTGTCGGCCGGCACCACGCGGCTGACCAGCCCGCTGCGCTCGGCTTCCGCCGCGTCCATCATACGTCCGGTGAGGCACAGATCCATCGCCTTGGACTTGCCGACGGCGCGCGTCAGCCGCTGCGTGCCGCCGATGCCGGGGATGGTGCCGAGCGTGATCTCGGGCTGGCCGAACTTCGCGGTGTCGGCGGCGATGATGATGTCGCACATCATGGCGAGCTCACAGCCGCCGCCGAGGGCATAGCCCGCCACCGCCGCGATGGTCGGCTTGCGGCATCTGGCGACGCGGTTGCCGCCAACAGCCGCAAAGTCGCTGTTGAACATGTCGATGAAGCCTTTCGGCTGCATCTCCTTGATGTCGGCGCCGGCCGCAAATGCCTTCTCGCTGCCGGTGACGACGATGCAGCCGATCGCCTCATCGGCTTCGAGATCGTCGATCGCAGCCGCGATCTCGCGGAACACGCCGAACGACAGCGCATTCAGCATCTTCGGCCGGTTCAGCCTGACGATGCCGACCGTGCCCTTGCTCTCGACGATGATGTTTTCGAACGTCGCCATGGCCTACCCCGCAAAACCGTTGCAGCGGACAATGCCCGCTGCGGGGGTGGGCTTCAAGCAGCGACGCGCGCTTTTTGATTGCGCCGTTCGCGACGGCCTCGTTGTGGCTCGGCCTGCTCGGGCGCTACGCCATGAACATGCGCGCGGCGGAGGCGATCGTCAGCAGCGTGCCGAAGGCGATGAACACCTTCCCGATCAGCGAGGTCTCGTCCCAGAGCGAGTGGTCGTTGCCGGCCATCGCCACGGTCCGCTGCGCCGACGCGTCGTTGGAGGCAACCGCAGCTGGTGGCGCAGGAGGCGGCGTGTCGCGTAGCGCGCGGTCGGCATCGTTAAGCTGGTCGCTTGCGGCAACCTTGCCGTCGGACGGCTGGGATTCGCTGCTCTGCGGCGCCTGAGGTTGAGCGCCGGCCTCGACCGCCGGCTTGGCGGTGCCTGCGCGGGCGTCGGTCGCTGCCATCTGCACCCGCAGCTCCTGCCGGAAGACATTGTCCACTGTCGCGGGTGCGGCGAGGATATTGCCCGCGCTGACCGCCGCCTGTGACGGCGCCGCAAAGCCCGTCAGCACCATCACCACCGCCCCAACCATCCACCCGTTGCCCTTCATCCGGCAATCTCCCCGTTTTCTTGGTCCCGATCCAAAAAAGACCTTTGGTGGTGACCGCAGCGGGGCGAAATATGGGAATCTTCGGGCTTCCCGCGGCGAAAACAGGGCAACTCCCGTCGCACGCAAATTTTTGAAGGAGTCAGCCGGATCGCGGTCGCCTGCGACGAGTCACCCTTCAAAAATCAGGCACGTTGTGGTGCCGTGCGCGAGCAATCGGCCTGTGCCGTCGGTGACGCGGCCTTCTGCCGTGCCGACACGGCGGCCGCAGTTGAGGACGTTGCCTTCGGCCCTGATCCGGCCCGTCTCGAGCGTGATGGCTCGGACCAGCGAAATCTTGAACTCGAGTGTCGTGCTGCCGATGCCTTTTTCGAGCATGGTCTGGATGGCCAGCCCCATGCAGCTATCGAGGAGGGTCGCCGTGAGGCCGCCGTGCACCGTGCCCGATGGATTGAGGTGAGCGCCGGTCGGATCGAGCGTGATCGCGACGCGACCGCTTTCGGCTTCCACGACGTCATAACCCAAGGTCTGTGCGATCGTGTTGAGGGGTAACTCGCCGCTGGCAAGACCCTTGACGAACTCCAGCCCGCTCATCGCCATCCGCCGCTCCGGGCTGACCGTCCCGTAGGTCCTTGTGGGCATGCTTTCTCCTCGGTTCTTCGCCATGGTGAGACAGCAGAAGGGCGGCAGCGAGAGCCACCCGAAACCCGACGAGCCGGCGCCGGTGTTGAGCTTTAATCCGGTTGAAAGGCGTGATCACGGTTTCGTGATTGGAGAATCCTTACGTAACAAACTGATACATCGAGCGAATTACATTGTTGGGAGCGTGCGTGCGCGAACGTGAAGACGAATGGACGCCCCTGATGCGGGCGGCCATGTCCGGAGACAGCGCGGCGTATCACCGGCTGCTCAGGGCGATCACGCCGATCCTGCGCGCCGCGGCGCGCCGCGGGCTCGCGCGCGCAGGTCAACCGGTGGATCAGTCCGAGGATATCGTGCAGGACATTTTGCTGGCGGTGCATCTGAAGCGGCATACCTGGGACGCCAACGCGCCGTTCGCGCCCTGGCTGTTCGCGATCGCCCGCAACAAGCTGATCGATGCGCTACGCCGGCGCGGCAGGCGCGTGTTCGTCAACATCGACGATTTCGCCGAGACGCTGGCCGATCAGCCGCAAGCCGAGACCGCGTCACCCACCGAGGTCGCGACGCATCTTAATTCGCTGCCGGCGCGGCAGCGCGACGTGCTGCAATCGATTGCGGTCGAGAGTGCCTCGATCAAGGACACTGCCGCCAAGCTTGCGATGAGCGAAGGCGCGGTGCGCGTGGCGCTGCACCGGGGACTTTCGAGTCTCACCGCGAAACTGAGGGAGCCGTGAGGATGGACACCGATCAGCTCATTCGCTCCCTGGCGGCGGACAATGCGCATCGCCCGCGCCCTGTCGGCTTCGTGCTGGCGCTGGCGCTGCTCGCGGCCTTTCCGGTATCGCTGCTGATCTTCTTTGCGGAGCTCGGCGTCCGGCCGGACGTCATGACGGCGATGCATAATCCGTTCTTCGACCTGAAATTCGCGGTGACCTTGGCGCTCGCCGCCGCCGCGATCATCGTGTGCCTGCATCTGTCGCGCCCCGAGGCGGAGCTGCGCGGATGGGCGTGGCTCTTGGCAATTCCCGCAGGCCTTCTGGTCGCGTGCATCTCCGGCGAGATGATGATGCCGCAGCGGCTGCCGATGATGACGCGGCTGGTCGGCAGCAATTCCAAACTCTGCATGTCGGCAATCCCGGCGATGTCGTTACCGCTCTTGATCGCGGCGCTGATGGGGCTGCGCCACGGCGCGCCGTCGCGCCCCGCCCTAGCCGGGGCGATTGCCGGCATGGTGTCGGCGGGACTGGCGGCGACGCTCTACGCCTCGCACTGCACCGACGACTCGCCGCTGTTCGTCGCGACCTGGTACACGCTGGCGACCGCGATCGTGACGGTGGTCGGCGCGCTGTTGGGAGCGAGGGTGCTGCGGTACTGAGCGGCGCCCAAACGGACGGCCGTCCAAACCTCACATCTTCCCGAAGAACGCGGTGATGTCGAAGAAGGTATCGGCTTTGGTGCCGTCCGGCGAGATATAGGTAATGCGATCGAATTGCCGGGAGTTGGCATTGATCAATGCCTGATCGCCCTTCTTCCAGCGGAAACGGTTGCGAGAGGCCCAATAGGATTCCGCGACGATTCCCTCTTCCTCGTTGCGGGCCCCCTCGATCACCACGGCCGATTCAACGCTGGTGCCGTCGCCGCCTGAAAATCGTATCAGGTCGGTTCGTCATTCCTGGCTCTTGCGTTTCTCGGAGACGCAGGCGAGGTCGCGGCGAAGACAGTCGTCGTGGGTGCCCGGCGGGGTGCCGGTGCGGCACGCCCGATAAATCGGAGCGCAACCTCGGCAGCCGATGAAACAGGTGATCGCCGATGTCGGACAGGGGCTTGGTGAAGCCGCATCGTTGCGCAGACATTGGTCCAATGTCGTGAAGCAACCGACGTTGCAGCTTCGGCGAATCTCCTGCTCGGCCGCTGGATCGTAGGGCGGAGCCTCGGCGGAGGGCGCGCCCGCCTGCGCCAAGCTGGCGTGCGGCGCGAGTGGTGCAGAAAGGATCGCGGCCAGCAGTATGGCAAACATGCGTCGCATGAAATGGTTCTCCCGGAAATCGGTCCGCCCGCTTCAAAAAATCATCCCCATCTTGCCATTTTCCGATACGACGGACAGTCCGCATACTGCCAGAATGCGGGATCTTTCACGGCCGGTGGACTGTGCGAAAGTAGACAGAGCGGGCAGTTGCGGTCGAGGCGGCCGTGGCGATAGCCGGGATTGAAGGTGACGTAAATCACTTGGTGCAGCGCGGTGTTCGCGGCACGCGACAATGGGGCTCCGCGGAGCTAGGATTTGCACGACAGACAGCGTTGGGGGGTTGGAATGAAAAGACTGCTGCCGCTTGCAATCGTCATCTCGCTCGGTTTCGGCGGTCCTGCCTTCGCCGAAAAGCGCGTGGCGCTGGTGATCGGAAACTCGGCCTATCAGAACGTCACCCCACTGGAGAACCCCGCAAACGACGCGGTCCTGATGGCCGAGACGTTGAAGGACCTGGGCTTCAGCATCACCGGCGATCATGCCCAGATCAACCTCGACAAGCGCGCGCTCGACGACGCGGTCCAGTCCTTTGGGAAGCTGGTCCAGGGCGCCGACGTGGCGTTGTTCTACTATGCCGGCCACGGCGTCCAGGTGCGAGGCTCGAACTATCTCGTTCCCGTCAACGCCAATCCGACCCGCGAGGCCGATGTCGATTTCCAGATGGTGGACGTCAGCCTGGTGCTCAACCAGATGCAGGGCTCCGGCACCCGTTTGAACATGGTGATCCTCGATGCGTGCCGTAACAATCCGTTCGGCGGCCGCGGCCTTCGTTCCTCCAACGGAGGGCTCGCGCAACTCCAGGCACCCGACGGCACCCTGATTTCGTATGCGACCCAGCCCGGCAACGTGGCGCAGGACGGCAGCGATGGACATAGCCCATACACCGCCGCCCTCGCGGCGACTTTGAAACGTCCGGGCCACGACCTGTTTCAGACTTTCAATGCGGTCGGCTTGACCGTGAAGCGATCGACCGGCGGCGCCCAGCAGCCATGGGTGTCGTCCTCTCCGATCGACGGCAATTTCTATTTTGCCGGACCGCAGGCAGCGGCTTCGCCCAACGACATAGCGGCGCCGCAAGGGCCGCTCAAGGAGCCGGTGGAACAGGTAGCCACCCTGGCGGAGCCGACAAAGTCGCTGTCCGGAGCCGACGTCACCACGGATTGTGACCGCTTGGCCGCCAACATCTCCGACTCGCGCCGCCCGAAATCGGTAGCTGGAGTGAGAATCGGAGAGATCGACGCGACGCGCGCGGCGCCCGCATGCGATCAGGCGATGCGTCAATATCCGGATGTGGCGCGCTTTGTCTACGAGGCTGGCCGCGTTGCCCAGGTGCAGAAGAACTATGCTTCTGCCAAGCAGCTTTACGAAAAGGCCGCATCGGCAGGCTATGTCGCGAGCTACATCAATGTAGGCTTCCTGTACTTTCAGGGTTGGGGAGTGCCGCAGGATTATAACGAAGCGCGCAACTGGTATGACAAAGGAGTCGCGGCGAATGATCCCTCGGCATTCAATGCCATTGGCTTCATGTATGAAACTGGACATGGCGCATCAAAGGACTACGCCGAGGCAAAGAGGTGGTACGAGAAGGCGGCTGCGGCTGGAGTGACCGTGGCGTCCGTTAACCTCGGCCGCCTCTATGAGGAGGGAAACGGCGTTACGATGGACCCCGGAAGGGCCCGCAGCCTCTTCGAATCCGCCGCCAATGCCGGCGATCCCGCCGGGATGAGGGCGCTTGGCAACCTCTACGATCGTGGCATCGGCGAACCACAGGACTTTGCTCAGGCCAGGAAATGGTACGAGAAAGGCGCTGCCGCAGGAGATGCAACGGCCATGAATGGTCTTGGGTTGCTCTACGACCTCGGACACGGCGTAACCCAGGACTTTGCCGAAGCGCGAAAGTGGTACGAGAAGGGCGCCGCGCTCGGTCAGCTCAATTCACTCGCCAACCTCGGCAATATGTATCAGTTTGGTCGCGGCGTCGCGAAAGACTACACGCAAGCCCGCGCCTATTACGAGAAATCAGCAGCGGGCGGGCGAACGTTCGCGATGATCAGACTCGGCGACCTCTATCTGCAAGGTCTGGGCGTTACGAAGGACCCGGTGCGTGCGCGGAAGTGGTACGAGATGGCCCAGGCCGCCGGGGATCCTGCCGCCGCCAAGGCGATCGATCAGATGAACAATCCTCCGCAAAATAGCGGCGGCACGAAGCAAAATAGCGGCGGCACGAAAAAGGGGCGCTAGCTTCTTCGGCAAGCCGATGCCGGTGCGGGAGTTCGAGGCCAAATGGTTCGCGCGCGCAGAAGCGATGGCGGGCTAGGCTCTTCGAAGCTTGGCAATACGTAGAGCAGCCGGGCACATTGGCCCGGCTTTTTGTTGCTCCTAGGGCCCCTTGGACGCGCCCGCAAAACTGCTTACGCTCCGGTCAAGACCAACGATCATAAATCAGGGGCGAGGAAACGATGAAAGCATCGATATTCTGCCTGCCGAGCGTCGGCTCGCGCGCCGAGATCGAGGCAGGTATGGCGGCGACGCGGCCGGAGCTTTACCAGCGCATGCTGAAAGAGCTCACCGAGCTGGTCAAACTCGCCGACGACCTCGGCTACGATTCCGTGAGCTTCACCGAGCATCATTTTCACATCGAGGGTTTCGAGGTTTCCAACAACCCCGTGCTGCTCGACCTCTACTTCGCGATGCAGACCAAGCGCATCCGCGTCGGTCAGCTCGGCATCGTGCTGCCGGCCGCCAACCCGATCCGCGTTGCGGAGGATATCGCGATGCTCGATCACATGACCGGCGGGCGCGCCTGCGCCGGCTTTGCCCGTGGTTACCAGCGGCGCTGGGTCGACGTCATGGCACAGCAGACGCACGGCGTGTCCGGGACCTTGCCGCACCATCATGATGCGATCGATCAGACCAACCGTGAGGCGTTCGAGGAGAACTGGCAGATCATCAAGAAGTGCTGGACCGAGGAGATGCTGACCTTCCAGGGCAAGTACTGGAAGGTGCCGGCCGGCGCCACGCCCTGGGATCTCGAGACCACCGTCAAATACGGCAAGGGCATCGAAAACGGCATGCTGACCTCGGTCGGCGTGGTGCCGAAGCCCTTGCAGAAACCATACCCGCCGGTCTTCCTGCCGTTTGCGTCGTCGCCGAACTCGATCAGTTGGGCGGCGCGCGAGGGCGTCACCGCGATCCTGCCGCCCATGCATGAGGCCTACGCCTCACCGCTCTATGACCTCTATGCCGAAGTGTCGGGAAGGCCGCGCGGACAGGGCACGGGCTTGTTGCGCGATGTCATCATCGCCGACACCGACGAAGAGGCGATGGCGTTGTGGGAGGATTCGGGGCGCTTCTCCGGCAAGGCGTGGTTCGAGCCGTTCGGCTTCCGCCGCGGCCTGATGGATCCCCTGACCAAGAAATTCGCGACCGCGCGGGAATTGATCGACCTCGGCTATGCGCTGGTCGGCACCGTCGATACCGTGACGCGCGCGCTCGAAGCCAACATGAAGCGGCAGCCGGTCGACTGGCTGTTCTGCTACACCTACAATGCACTGGTGCCGCACGACAAGCTGATGAAGTCGACCGAGGCGTTGTGGGCAAAGGTGCTGCCGAGGTTCATGTGAAGGGCGAGAGTCGCTCGGGCAGATCATGGAGAGCCAGATGAGTGATGCGGAGGCGGGACGTTTACGGGATTTCACAGGCTACGGCCGCCGGCCGCCGGATCCGCGCTGGCCGAACGGCGCGCATGTCGCCGTCAATTTTGTGATTAACTACGAAGAAGGCGGCGAGTATGCCGTGCCGGACGGAGACAAGGCTTCAGAGGCAGGCCTGACGGAAGGGGCGACCGCCGCATTTGTCGGCCGCGACCTCGCCGCCGAAAGCATGTTCATGTATGGCAGCCGCGCCGGCTTCTGGCGCCTGTATCGGATGTTCACGCGGCGAAAGCTCCCTTGCACCGTGTTTGCCGTCGCCCGCGCGCTCGAACGCAACGCGGAGGCGTGTGCCGCGATCCGCGAAGCGGACTGGGATGTCGCAGGCCACGGCTTGCGCTGGGAGATGCATGTCAATCTCGGCCCTGAGGCGGAACGCGAGCACATACGTCTTGCCACCGAGATCATCACCCAATGCATCGGGAAGCGCCCCGAGGGCTGGTACACCCGCTATGCGCCATCGTTGTCCACGCGCGTGATCCTGCTCGACGCCGGATATTCCTACGACAGCGACGCCTATGACGACGAGCTCCCATACTGGGTGAAGGTCGGCGCGCGCGACCAGCTGGTGGTCCCTTATTCGCTCGTGCACAACGACGTTCGCTTCAGCCGGCAAGGCATCACCACGGGCGACGATTACTTCGACTACATCAGGAATGCCGTGCAATGCGTGATCGACGAGGATCCGCCGCGGATGCTCTCGTTCGGACTGCACAACCGCATCATTGCCCATCCCGGCCGCGCCTTCGGATTGGCAAAGGCCCTCGATTGGCTCGCAAGTCATCCCAAGGTGTGGGTTACCCGGCGGGTCGATATCGCGGCGCACTGGCGCAAATACCATCCGCCGCGCGCGGCCTAGAGGTCCCGGATAAATTCCGCCATGGCGCAGCAACCGATTATGAAATAGCATCCTGGCCATGCAGTTAGCGGCCGGCCACGGCCCCGACAGATTTTGATTTCGCTGGTAGCTTCGAGTTCAATTTGAGATGGCCAAGCCGATTGCCGGTCCGGATATGGAATTTGTCAGTGCGTGGCTCCAGCAACTCGGTCTCGGGGCCTACCTCGGGACGTTTGCCGACAACCACATCGACGCGAGCGTCCTGCCGCATCTGACCGGCGCGGACCTTGCGGAACTCGGGATCAGCTCCATCGGCCATCGCCGGCGCTTGCTTGACGCGATCGGGAAGCTGGCCGCCGCGGAGAGCCGCCCGATCGAGCCCGGCAACAAGCCGGTTCCGGGGCCGGCGCCTTCGGCCGGCCACCCGCCGATCTTCGAGCGCCGTCAGGTCACGACGCTTTTTTGCGAACTCGTCGAATATACCGAGCTTGCGTCGCGCTTCGATCCCGAACTGGTGCACGATATTGTCGGCTCTTATTTGAATGCGTGCGGCGAACTGATCGACCGCTTCGGCGGCCATGTGCTGCGCCTCTACGGGGGTGGCGTGCTGGCGACATTCGGCTATCCACGTGCGCGCGAGGACGATGCCGCGCGCGCGGTCGCCACCGGTCTCGCGCTCACCAAGGCAATTGAAGCGCTGCGGACCCGGAGCGGGCACAGCCTGAAGGTCCGGATCGGCATCGCAACCGGACTTGTCGTCGCCGGTGATCTCATCGGCACTGCCGCCTCCGAGCAGGATTCCCTGGTGGGCGAGTCGCCGAACCTCGCCGCGCGCCTGCAAGCGGAAGCGCTGCCGGGCCAGGTCCTGATCGGGGAGGAGACTGCCGGGATCATCGGCGCCCAATTTCATTGCGAGAACCTCGGTACGCGGACGCTCAAGGGCTTCGCGGAACCCGTCGCCGTGTTTCGCGTGCTCGGTGAACGCAGGGGCGCGAGCCGGTTCGCGTCCATCCGTCGTTCGAACGGCGTGCCGATGGTCAGCCGTGAAAGCGAAATCGCGCGGCTGGTCGATCGCGCCACCGCCGCGCTCGCCGGTCAAGGGCAGATCGTCGTCATCAGCGGCGATGCCGGGGTCGGCAAGTCGCGCTTGATCGAGGAGATGTATCGCCGGCTCGAGATCAACGCCGCGCAGCGGTTCATCCTGCAGTGCTCGCCGATTCACACCAATCAGCCGTTTCATCCCGTCGCGCACTATCTCGCCTATGCGACCGACGTCTCCGCGCCGGACGGCGGCCGGTTCGAGAAGCTCGACGCGCTGCTCAGGCGCATCGGGCAATCGACCTCCGAACGGCTGGCGCTGATCGCGGAGATGCTGCGCCACGAGCATGGCGATCGCGAACTGCTGCAGGGTCTGGCGCCGGCCGAAATCCGCTCCCGCACCGTGGAAGCCCTGCTTGACATCATCGAGGCGATTAGCCGGGAAAGCCCAGTCATCGTCATCGAGGACGTCCACTGGATCGACCCTTCCACATCCGAGCTGATGACGAGGCTGGCACGGCTCGTTCGCGAATTGCCGGTGCTGCTGGTGGCCACGACGCGTCCCGGCGATGCGCCGTGCTGGGCCGGTGAACGCGACACCAACCTGCATCTCACGCGCCTGCAGCCCTATGAGATACGCCGCCTGGTGCATGCGATCGCCGCCGACGGGAAAATGCCGCCCGGTATCGTCGATGCCATCGTTGCGCGCTCGGACGGCATTCCGATCTTTGCGGAGGAGCTGGCGCGCGGTTATCAGGCGATCGAGAACGTTGCGCCCGGAAGCGCCGATCCGAATGCGATCCCTGCCACGTTGAACGAGACATTGCTGGCGCGACTCGACCTGCTCGAGCACGGCCGCGAAACCGCGCAGTTTGCGGCGGCCATCGGCCGCGACGTTCCCCTTGAACTCCTGATCGCGGTGTCTTCCTTCGGTGACGCCGAGATGCGCGCCAGCATCGATCGCCTGGTCGGGACCGGTATTTTCGTGAAGCGGCACAGCACGTTCGGCGAAGCGATCGAATTTCGTCACTCGTTGTTGCGCGACGCAGCCTACCATCTGCTGTTGCGGCGCGATCGCGTGCGGGTTCACCAGCTGATCGCGGATACGATCGAGGCGCAATTCCCCGCGATGACCGATCAAATGCCGCACGTGCTGGCGCATCAGCTCACCGAGGCCGGCGACTATTTGCGCGCCATCGCCTGGTGGCAGCGCGCGGGCCGCGACGCCGCGCGTCGCTCCGCCGCGGTCGAAGCCGTTGCGCATTTTGCCGCCGCGATCGAACTGGCTCTGCGACTGCCGCAAGGCGGCGATCGCGACCTTCTCGAATTCGACCTGCGGCTGGAGATCCTCGGGCCGCTGATCGCCGCGCGCGGTTATGGCGCCGTCGAAGTCGAGCGCGAGATCGACTTCGCGGTCGATCTGTCGACCCGGCTCCGGAGCAACGACCGGATCGTGGCGGCGCTGGTCCACAAATGGATCGGCCGGTTCAATGAACCCGAAGCGCGCCTGCAGGTGGCACGGCAGATCGCCGAGGTGGCGGCGCACGGCACCACCTTCGACAGGCTGATGTCGAACCGCTGCATGGGCACGACCCTGTTGTTCAGGGGCGAATTCAAGGAGGCGATTTTCGAGTTCGAGCAGTTTCTTGCGATGTACGTTCCGGAAGTGCACAGCGAGGCCCTCGACAAGATCGGCGCGACGCTGCACGACATCGCGGTCAAGGTTGGGCTGGCCGAGGCATGGACGCTGCTCGGCGATGGCCAGCTCGCCGCGCTCTGGCGCAGGATCGCGCTGGAAGACGCCCAGGCAAGCGGCCATTTTCAGACGCTGTGCCATACCACCGCGTTCGCCGGCGGTTTGCTTGCCGCATTCACGGAAGATATCGACGATCTCGCGTTTCACGCCTCGCGGCTGCGCAGCCTGACGCTGCAGCACGATCTGCCGTTCTGGCGGCCGCATGCCGATCTCCTCGCCGGCGTCGCCGCCATCCACCGCGGCGCCATCGACAAGGGATTTCGTCAGGCCCGGCAAGGCATCGAGAGGCTGATGACCGCCCGTGAACCGTCACTGACGGCATGGTGCATCGTCTTCGTCGGCGGTTGCCTGAAAGCGCATCGGATTGAAGAAGGCCTCGCCAACTTTGCTTCGATCGCTGCCGAGGTCGAGAATGGGGAGCGCTGGATTGCCGCCGAATTCCATCGGCTGCGCGGGCTGCTGCGTTTGCAAATCGGCGATGGACAGGGTGGACTGGACGATCTCGCCGAAGCGCGCCGGATCGCCACCCGGCAGGGCTCAATCCTGCTCAAGTCGCGCGCCGATGCCGACCTTGAAGTTCATTCGAAGGCGACGCTCGATCGCATAGGTTGATCGTCCGCCGACCGGCGCGAGGAAGCCTCAGCGAGGCGGCGGTTGCGTGTCCCAATGCGCCACGTTCTCCATGGCTGGCGACCACGCGTATCGTCTTTTCTCCCAAACAGACAGCGACGGGGCGGGGAATGACGGATCGTTGAACAGCCCGACCGGGATTCCAAATCGCGTGGCACCCGTCTCCCGGGCCCAGCAAACTGTAACGCCGCAGGTCGGGCAGAAATGGTGGTTGATCCTCGTGCCGGCGTCGCTCGTCCGCATATAAATCCTGTTCGGACCATCGAGGCGGACGGCTTCAATCGGAAAGTACGCGGCGCTGCTCCATGGCACGCCTGACCGGCGCTGGCAGTCTTCACAATGACAGATGTTGACCATGACAGGCTCGGCGGAGACAACGGCGCTGAACGCGCCACACAGGCACTGCGCGGTTCTCGGCATCGTCGTCTCCCCGTGACAGCTGGTCCGAACCGGTTTCGGCCCACACCCCGGGCAGACAAGATAGCCAGCAATCCTCGACTTGCATACGAGAGAAACGACGCGAAGTTTCATCGCGCGTGCCAGAGCTGGCGCTCTCTCTTGCCCGAAGACAGCCTGCGATTTTCGCCCAGCGGAATTCACCGGGCTTCCGGCGCGCTTACCAGCCCCACGCCGGAAGCGTCACCTCTTGATTGCCATAGCGTATCACCGGCACGACGGGCGGACCGTATGGATCGATCCGGTCGTCCTCGGGGCGATAACGATAGCGCGGGACAACATAGGAATCCCAATAAGGCCGTTCCACCGGCACCGGGACGAAGATTTGCTCCCGTGGTTGGCGCACCACTTTGCCCGTCCGCGTTTGGGCCGCGGCAGGGGAGCCCGGATGACCCAGCAGCAGGGCCGCTCCGAGCGCCAACGTTACCTTCATGATCCTCATGCCTGGGCCTCCTTGCAATAAGTGACTAACGAGCATCTGCTCATCATCGTTCCGGTCCAAGGCAATCATGGGGCAGGATGGCTGTCTCCTGGGCCGGGCCTCAGCTTCTGCCCAGATAGGCAACGGCTTCGATCTCCACCAGCACGTCCGGCTTCGCCAGGGATCGGACTTCAACAAGGGTGGACGCGGGAAAATCTCCCGTGAAGAATTCGCGGCGCGCGCGCCAAACCTCGGTGTTGTTCCTGATATCGACGACGAAGATCGTCATCTTGACCAGATTGTCCATCGTTCCGCCGGCCGCTTTGATGATGCGCTCGATGCGTGAGAATATTTGCCTGGCCTGTTCGTACTCATTCTTGCCGACCATTCCGGTGCCGCCTTCGAAGGGACGTGCCACCTGGCCGGAAATGTACAACGTGTCGCCTGCGCGGATGGCGTTCGACCACAGATCGGGGCCGGCCTCGGCCACATCGGGGACCGGCAGCCTTGTCCTGGGCATGACTTTCTCCTTGAGGTTATCTCGAGACGTCTCGCGGCTGGCTTATCACAAAACCCGGCAAGCGCATCGTGCCGGATGGCGGGCACGGTGTGAACCATGCAAGTCGTGATCGCGACAAACCCGCGAAATCCGCCGCAGATACCATCGGCTCGGGAGTGCGTGGATGAACCGGCGGAATTTTGTTGCGGGATCGATGTCCGCGGGCCTTCTGACCGGTTCTGCGGTCGGGTGGACGCGGGCCGCAACGGCGCCGCAGAACGCGCCGGTGATGGGATTACTCGATGGCGCGTGGGACTATCGTCTTCTTCCGGACGTGCACCGCGGTCTGGAGGAAAATGGTTTGGTTGAAGGCAAGCACTTCAAATTCGAGCACAGCGGATGGAGGGGCGAATATCAGCCGGACCAGTTGGCAAACTACGCCGTTGAACTCGTCAGGCGGCAGGTCGCGATGATCTTTGCATTTTCGAACAAGGCAGCGTTGGCAGCGAAAACCGTCACAAGCACCACGCCGATCATTTTCCTGGCCGACGATCCCCGGGCGATCGGTCTCGTGAACAATTTGGACCAGCCAGGCGGCAATCTGACGGGTGTCGACTGTCTCGTTTCAGGCCTGACAAGAAAGCGAATTGAGATTGTCCGGCAATTGGCTCCGGCGGCACGCCTCGTTGCGCTCGTCACAGACCCGACCAACGCGCCTGCATACGACGTTGAAGTCCGCGAGGCTCAGGCTGCCGCCACGGCGTTCGGGCTTCAGCTGTCGGTCGTTGCGTGGAGCGGTGAGCGCAGCATCGATGCAGACATTGCCGCGCTCGCGCCCCAGGGCAAGACGCTACTGGTGTTCGGCGAGGGAATGCCTTTCGTCAGCAGGCGCGCCCTTCTCAGTTATCTCGCTGTGCGTGACGGGATTCCCGCAATCCATGCCTACCGGGCCGCCGCAGAGGACGGTGGCCTGGCAAGCTTCGGCGCTCGCCTCGCCGATAGCGGATACCAGATGGGACTCTGTGCCGCGCGTATTCTCGGAGGCGACAAGCCCGCCAATTTGCCTGTGCGGCAGATCACCAGGTCGGAAATGGTTCTCAACCTCTCGACTGCAAGATCGCTCGGAATTCGAATTCCTTCGGCGTTTCTCGCCCGTTCCGATGAGGTGATCGATTGAGGCCGCCTGTAGGCGGGGCAGGCTGCTATTTCCGCAGGCCCACCGTGTCGGTGGATTTGAGCACCGGAGCGAACCGTTCAGCAAACGTCGCAGGCCTGGCGTCGCGCGCCGCGGCGAGCGAGGCTGAAATCAGCGAATAAAACCCGACAGAAGCGACCGCGATCAGAACGAAGCCGAAAATCAGAGTGCGCATATCACCCTCCTGGGTGCTTGACTCCACCGACGCTAGCTCCGGATTTGTTTCAGCCCGACTTCGTCGCCTCGCCAAAGCGCTTCGTTCACGGGACAGTGTTGGGCCGTGATGGTTTCGCGAGCCGCGGTGAAAGCAGGGGCCTTCTCGAACCAACGTTAAAGACACAAAAACCGGAGTGTTGCGGCGGCGACACGACGGGCAAAACACTTCGCCTATTCAGAAATCACCCGCGATGTCCAGGCCTTCGCGCAAAAATATTTATCTTTCCGAAATGGCGAATTTATGATTTAACGAAGCATCCCGCGCCTCACAGGAGGGGCGTTTCGCGATCGCCACGACACGCGGCGCGGGTTGCGATGGACGCGTTGGGCCGCAAGGCGTGCAGCACAGTCGCGTACGGTCAAGCCGTGTGGTCCTGTCCCCTCGACGCTGGGGTCAAGTTGTGCAGAGCAATTTGCGCAGCGACGGTGACTAAAAGCCCGACACACCGGGGAGAGCGCGGAGTAAGCCGTAAAGCCGTTGCGCAGGGAGTGCCGGATGTTTCGGCCCTGCCTGACGACTTGTGGGCATTTTCCTTTTCAGCCCACGAGGATTGCGGGTGCGGTTGAGCGCCCGGCACTCCCTGCGCCCTCTACTTTCAGGGGGACACCAAATTGCAGAGCTCGGACGCGAAATCGCGCCGCGGGAACGCGGAGTCATGAGGATGGCATTGCTCACGCCGCCGGCGCGGTCTGCTGCATGCGATGGAAGCGCAGCACCTGCTGCGCGGTCGAGGGCCGCAGCCGCTCATAGGTGTCGCGGCAGGCCTGCAGGTCGGTCGGCTCGCCGCCGAACAAATTATCGCGCATGTCGATGATCGCGCGCACCGTCGACCACGACATGCCCGAGACCTTGGCGAGGATCATCACGCCTTCGGAACGCGTCTCCACCATCATGTTCTCGGCGATTGCCACCGGAATGCCGGCGAGCGCGGCGACCGCGGCATTGGTCTCGTCGAACTTGCCGGCCTCGGCAAACAGGGTGACCTGATGCTCGTCCAGCCGTCCGTCCTCGTAGAGCGACTTGACCAGCGCATGCGCAATCGCGGTCTGGTTCGACATTGCCGACGGCGCCGAGCGCGCCCGGCGCGCGGCCTCGCGCACCGCGACCGGCACCTCGGCCGCCTGTTTCGGATGGGCCGCCTCCAGCCGCTCGCGCACCGTGGCCGAGGCCCGTGCCAGCAGCTTCAGATAGAGGTGCCGCGGCATGCTCGGCCGCAAGCCGAGGCACGTCGCCAGATTGTCGTCGCCTTCGGCGCGGTTGACCAATCGCGTAAAACCGCGCTCGGAGATATCGGCGCCGGGATTGTTGACGGTGCTCTGGATCACCTCGTCGTTGCCGCGCAGCACCAGCACGTCGGTCACCGCGTCGCTCAGCGACTTGCGCGAGGAGATTGCGAGCAGATGCGCCTGGCTCTTGCAGCGGGCGAGCTCGATCAGGGCGTCGTCGTCGAGCCGGGCCGATTGCGACAGCACGGGGCCCGCGACCTCGATCGCGTCGTCGAAGGCCAGCGTGCGAACGGTCCGCGGCGGTGCGGTATCGATGGGGGCAAGGCGGCTGGACAGCAGCGCGCGCGCCGAGATTTCGAGGTGCTCGATCAGGCACTGGAAAACGTCGTCGAACAGGCCAACCTGCTCGTCGGAATAATCGACCGCGCTGTTGACGAAGAGGTCGGTGACCTTGCGCAGGGCTTCGACGCGCTTGGCCACGGTGCCGTGCGCCAGCGTGTTCTGCAGCTCGTCGAGCAGGTTGTCGGTAGGGAGGGCGGGTCTCGAACTCATGGTCTCTGTCCTGGAGCTTTGAAACGGCGGCGCTTTCTTCGCCGCCGGTGTCGTCGCGCGCTGGTCAGGCGCTGGTGATGCGGTTGCGACCCTGGGCCTTGGATGCGTAAAGCGCCTTGTCGGCGCGGGCGAGGAAATTGTCGGAATGCTCATCGGTGCGCAGCGTCGCGACGCCGGCGGAGAACGTCACCTGCATGCCGGCCGAAAACGCGCTCCAGTCGAGATCGGCGACGATCCCACGCAAGCGGTCGAGCAGGCGCGCGGCAGCCTCGGCCGGCGTGTTTGGCAGCACCAGCAGGAATTCCTCGCCGCCATAGCGGCCGAAACGGTCGATGTTGCGGATGTTGGCGAACATGGTGATGGCGAAGGTACGCAGCACCTCGTCGCCGGTTGGATGGCCGTAAGCATCGTTGATGCGCTTGAACCAGTCGAGATCGATCAGGGCGATCGAGCAGGGCTGGCCGTGGCGGCGTCCGCGGGCGATCTCCTCGTCAAGCACGCGCATGATGCAGCGGCGGTTGAACGCGCCTGTGAGCTCGTCGAGCTCGGCGAGCTCCTCGATGCGGCGATAGGCTTCCTTGAGCTTCTGTCCGCTCTGGTACAGCGAGGCGCGCATCGAGCTCGAGAAGATGCCGAGGAACATGCAGCGCCCGATGGTGAGCGCGAACACCAGCATGGTGGCGAAGCGCTCGATCGTCCCGTCATGCGGCAGGCCGATCGGCTTGTCGGTCACCAGGAACAGCCAGGCGAGGCCGGCCGTCATCACGGTCCAGGCGAGCGCGGTCTGCCATGGCGTCGAGCGCAGCGAGCCGAAATTGAAGACAGTGAACAGCGTGCAGAGGAACATCACGCCGACCTGCGGCGCGATGTAGGTGAACGCCAGCATGATCGCGACGCTGATGAACAGCTGCGGCACGACGAAATAGTGGTCCTTGAATCGCTCGGTGAAGCCGGTTTCCGAGAGCACCAGATAGAACGCGACCGAGGTCAGGCCGCCGACGGCGAAAGCCGGGCCGACGAAAACCGGCACCGTTCCGGCGTGGGCGTAGAGCAGTAGCACCAGCGCATCGAGCATGTAGCTCGCCGCGATCATGAACTGGATTTGGCGGCGCTGCCGGGCGCGGCGCGCCAGGTCCTTGGCGGTCCGCCGGGGGCGCGCGCCCTCGAGCTCAGCCGCAATCGGGGTGACGGATGGTGTGGCGGTAGTGTCCATTACCTGGCCATGAACGGAACTCGGCGGCAGAAATCTAAGTGGGAAAGCCTTTAGGTTTGGTATCTTCCCGAGCTGAATTGGGGGTTGGAGCCCTTGATCTCCAAAGGAAATTCGCTTCCGCTGAGCCGGGCGTCACGGTCGCAGCCAAACGTTGTCTTGGGGATAGCCCTTGCTATGGTCGGCGGCCGGTGCGGACGGCTTTCAAAAAGCGAGCTTTTACATACTATGATACCTATTTCTTGGTTCCGTCCGGCTCGTTCGCACCGTCTTGCGCAGAAAAAAATTGTGTGGGGTAGATCACACACGCGTCCAAGTCATAGCGCTAAGCTGAAGAATCTTGGCTTTTGCATCGAACCCACGGCCAATCCCTTCCGACCAACCTTGCGAGACGGCCATTGAGCGCAGCCGCGGCTACGGACGAAGTCCTGCTTGCCAGGATCGCTCAAGGCGACCGGCTCGCCATGCAGGTGCTGTACGGACGGCACCACGTCAGGGTGTTCCGTTTCGGGCTTCGGCTCGTGCGGGACGAGCAGATCGCGGAAGACCTCATCAGCGAGGTGTTTCTCGATGTGTGGCGTCAGGCCGGCAAGTTCGAAGGCCGGTCCGCCGTTTCAACCTGGCTCTTGGCGATTACGCGGTTCAAGGCTTTGTCGGCGCTTCGGCGCAGGAAGGACGCGGAGCTCGACGACGAGGCCGCCAACGCGATCGAGGATACGTCCGACGATCCGGAAACGGCGGTCACGAAGAAGGATACCGGTGCGGCTTTGCGTAAGTGCCTGACGGCACTGTCGGCGGAACATCGGGAGATCGTCGATCTTGTCTACTACCACGAGAAGTCCGTGGAAGAGGTGGCGGAGATCGTCGGCATTCCGGAGAACACGGTGAAGACGCGCCTGTTTTATGCGCGCAAGAAATTGGCCGAGTTGCTCAAGGCAGCCGGCGTGGAACGAGGTTGGCCATGATGGCATTGAGCAAACAAGTGCTGGAGCAAGAGCCCGGCGACATCGAGTTGCTGCTGCCCTGGCATGCCGCGGGTACGTTGAATGCGCGCGATGCGCGCCGGGTCGAGGAAGCGCTCGCCCGCGATCCCGTACTCGTAAGGCAGTATGCCGCCATCCGCGAGGAATATGCCGAGACCATCGGCCTCAACGAGACCCTGGGAGCGCCGTCAGCGCGCGCCATGCAGAAACTGTTCGCCGCGATCGATGCGGAGCCGGTGCGCCAGCCGTCCTTTCTAGGCAACCTGTCGGCGCGGGTTTCCGGTTTCTTCGCGAGCTTCTCGCCGCGGACGCTCGCCTGGTCGGCCACGCTTGGCGCAATCGCGCTGGTGCTGCAGGCCGGCGTGATCGGCGCGGTGCTGGTGAAGAACCAGTCCGGCACTTTCCAGACCGCCTCGATCTCCACGGGCGATCACGATCCCGCTGTCGGTGGTCCTCCGCGCGCGCTGGTGCGCTTCACCCCTGAGGCGAAAGTCGCCGACATCACCGCGCTGCTCGACACCTATCAGGCCTCGATCGTCGACAGCGCGCGGGAAGGCATGTTCCGCCTGCAATTCGGCAGCAAGCCGATGAGCAAGGACGAGGTCGCGAGCCTGATGGCGAAGCTGCAGGGCGAGAAGATCGTCAGCCTTGCCGTGCAAGCGCAGTAAGCGGACCGCATTTTCATTCGATACCGAGGTGCCATGATGCAGGGTGCTGCGAGCTGGCTGTCACGGTCCTGTCGCGCGGCGCTGGCGCTGACCGCGCTCATCGTCGCTAGTCCTGCCGCGCAGGCGCAGAACTTCGTCCGTCCGCCCAATCTCAACATCGGGCCGCGCGTGCCTCAGATCAACCCGCATGTCGGAATTGCCGGCGTCAACGCCGTACGGGCGCCAGCCCCCAACATCGCGGCGGCGGTCCACGTCAATCCGACCACACCCTATCTGCACTATTCGCCGAACCTCTATCCGTCCTGCGGCGCGGCCTTCCGCGACAGCGACGGCGAATGCCTGAATGCGCCGGTTACCACCGTTGGCGGCGGGTCATCCGGCAAAGGCAAGGGCAAGGGGAGCGGAGGGGGTGGCAACAACGCCTTGCAGAATGCGCTCAACTTGCGCTCCTATAGCAATCGCATCCTCGCTGAGCTCGAAGGCGCCTATACCGACGAGCAGGCCGAGGCTCTTGCGCGGCGTCATGGCCTGAGGCGGCTTTCTTCGCAGGCCTTCCCGCTGATCGGCGCGACGGTAGGACTGTTCCAGATCACCGACGGACGTTCCTACGAGGCCGCCAGCCGCGACTTCGCCACTGCCAGCGGCGTAGTTTCGGTGCAGCGTGACTATCGGTACCTCCTGCAGGACCAGAAGGCGCAGGCCGAGGGCGATCCCGCGCAATATGCGCTCGCCAAGCTACGCTTGCCCGAAGCGCATACGCTTTCGCACGGCGCCAATGTGCTGGTCGCCGTAATCGACTCCGGCATCGATGTTCGTCACCCCGAACTCGCTGGCACCGTGACCGACAATTTCGACGCGCTCGGCAGCAGCGAGGGGCCGCATGTGCACGGCACCGGCATTGCCGGTGCCATCGCCTCGCACGGGAGGCTGATGGGCGCGGCACCGGCCGTGCACCTGATCGCGATCCGTGCTTTCGGTCAGGGATCGGTCGGGGCGGAGAGCTCCAGCTTCGTGATCCTGAAGAGCCTCGATCACGCGGTGAGCCAGCACGCACAGATCATCAATATGAGTTTTGCGGGGCCGAAGGATGCGCTGATCGAGCGCGCTATCAATGCGGTCGCGGCCAAGGGGATTCTGATGGTCGCGGCGAGCGGCAATGCGGGAGAGAAATCGCCGCCGCTCTACCCCGCCGCCAATCCGAATGTGATCGCGGTGTCCGCCACCGACGCCAAGGACAGGCTGTTCGAGGCGTCCAACCGCGGCAGCTATATCGCGCTCGCAGCTCCCGGCGCCGAGATCTTCCTGCCGGCGCCGGACAAGAAATATCAGATCAATTCTGGCACCTCGTTCGCAGCCGCCTATGTCTCCGGCATTGCCGCGCTGATGCTGGAGCGCAATCCGGCGCTGAGGCCCGACGATCTGCGCGCCATTTTGACGCGCACCGCGCGCGATCTTGGCTCACCAGGTCGTGATGATCTGTTCGGTGCCGGCGAGGCCGATGCCTATGCCGCGGTCGAGGCATCCATTGTGCCAGGCTCGCCGGTCGCAGCGTCGGATGGCGCAAAAGCCGACGAAAAACCCGCGCAAACCGGGCTGGATCGGTCACTGGCGCCGCCGGTGGCCGCTGCGATCGAGAGCGGGAGGCCCGCCGCGCAATAAGTTTGCGCGAGATTGGGTCGTTGCCGAAGGGTTAAAAAATTCGACCACCGCCTTGAACGTCCCGCTGGTCCCCGGCGACCAATACAGTGTGGGAGCGGTTTTCCCTCCCCATAGCTGTATCAGGCGCGAGCGCCCATCCACCCCAAGCGCCCGTATGGCTCGACCCGACCGGTTGTCCCCCCGGTCGGGTCTTTTATTTTCAGGCTAGCGAATCCCGTGCGATTCCGGGATTCCGCCGTAACGCTGGACAAGAATCACCTTTTCCACAACATATTGCGGTCACATCCCAAGTTGATTCGTGAGTGCGCGTCTGCGTCCGTTTTTCTTTTTGCGGGCTGGTTCATGACACATCGCACTGACGAGGCGCCCCGCCGCGAGGTCATCGCGCGCTGGTGCACGCTGGCCGAACAACGGCTGAACTATCTCACCGAGATGTTCGAGAGCGGCCGCTGGCGGCGCTACTACACCGAAGTCGACTTTCTCGAGAACATCAAGGAAGCGAAATTCGCCGTCGACACCTGGCGCGGCCTGTCGACGCCGCATCAAGTAAGACCGGTGACGCCGGAGCTGGTGCGGGGCGTGGCCGCGGTCGAGCTTGCCCTGTCGGAGTCGGCTGTTCCGGCCCCCGTACAGACCACCGAGCCCGATCCTGTGCCGATCGTGCCCGAGCCGTTCGAACTGGCATCCGAAGACGAACACACCGTCGAAGAGGCGGAGTTCGCTCCTGCCGAGGAAGCATCCTCGGAGCCCGTCATCGACATGCTTGCCCTGGAGCAGGCGCTCGACATCCCCGACACTGCTTTCGACGTGACCGCAATCGAGCAGCGCTATCCGCTGCTGCGCAACGCGCTGTAGGGGCGACTAGTGGTCCGATTCCAACATTCGCATCCCGTTGAGGCGAGCACTTTTGCGAATGTTGGAATCAAAGGACCACTAGCAAAATATTGATTCTAGTGGAGCTTTGGATTTGACGTTCGCTTCGCGAGTTCGCGGCTATCGGGGCAGCGAACGTCAAATCCGCTCCACTAGCGCCGCACCACGTTGCCGCCGATGGCGACCTGTGCAAAGCGCTGCGCGCCATCGGCTGAGAGATCGGTGGTGATGGCGCGGGCATGATCGAGCCCGACCACCGCGCCACGCGGTGTCTCCGAAATCACGTTGTTGTTGACCAGTGCGGTGCCGGCGCCCGCGACGACCGACACGCCGATGCCGGCAAATGCCTTGCGGACCACATTGCCCGTGATCGCGACATCGCGCAGGTATTTGCCCCAGCCGGCGACGATGCCGAAGGCAGGCGCATTCTCGATCACATTGCCGGTGACGGAGGTGTCGGCCTCGACATAGATGCCGATGCCGGCGTCATCATCAGGTGCGGTCCCGATCGGGCGCTTCGGCAACAGGTTGCGGATGATGTTGCCCTGGACCACGGCGACACGGCCGCCTTCGTTGAAATTGCAGACGGAGACGCCGAGCGCGGCGCCATCCACCGTGTTGCCCGCGATGACCGCGGCCTCGAAGGAAAATTCCGAATACAGCGCGACCTCTCGGACGTCGGTCACGCTGTTGTTCACGATCTGGATGTTGGAGGCAGAATTGCCGCGCACCGCGGAATAGTCGCAGTTCCTGATGCGGTTGCCGCGCACAATGACGTTGCCCGCACGAAATGCGTTGATGGCGTTGCCATATTGTCCGGAGCCTCCGGGTCCTGCCTTGATGTCCTCGATGCGATTGTCGGCCACCAGCGTGCCGTCGTCGCCGATCGCGGTACGCAGAATCTCGATGCCGTTGTCGTTCGTGCCGGTGATGGTGTTGCGCGCAACGATCAGGCCGAGTGCGTCGAACGACACGATCGCGGTTGTCGCCGTCTTCGTGATGATATTGCCGGAAATGTCGCCCGAGACCTGCTCGAGCCAGATGCCGCTTCCCCCGCTGCCAGTGATCTCGCAATCATTGATACGCACGTCGCGGCCGGCAAGACAATGAACGAGGCCGCGGCGATCGGGCAGGGGAATGTTGCCGCCGTCGAGCCTGAGGCCGGACAGGCCCAGGCTGTCGGCGCCTTCGGCGAGCAGCATCGTCGCGCCGCCGTTGAAGACGAGTTTGGTGGCGCCGCGCACGCCGACGAGCTGCGTGCCGCGCGAAAGCCGCAGGGTGCCGGTGCGATAGAAGCCGGGCGGCAGCGCCAGTGGTACTTGCGCCCGCGTCGCTTCGTCGATCGCGCGCTGCAGGACGCGGGTCTGATCCTCGGATGCATTGGGCCGCACGCCGTATTGCGTCGCGTCGCGCCCGAGTATGGAGGTGAGCGGCGCGGCGCGTGCCGCATCGGGCGACATCGCCAGCGCACCGGCGGCGCCGGCCGCGGAAGCCCCGAGAAGATAACGACGATTGAGGTCCATGGTCGCAAAGTAACGCCAAACCGCGGCCGCGCATGGTGAATGCGAGGACGGAACGTGGGGATTGTTCAGGGTAGGGTTAACACGCCGTCAGGATGAGACAGCCCCGTGAAGCGCGTTGCGCGTCAGCTTGATCACGTCACCGAGCACGGCCTCGCCGGCATCGACCAGTGTCTCCAGCGTCACGCCACCGGGAATACGTGAGGTTCCGTCGCGTGCGAGCAAGGGGATATGGACGAAGGCGGCGAGGCGGGGACCGTCGTCGCGCTGCGTGGCCTCGATCGCGCGCCAGCTCAGATAGTTGCAGAGATAGCTGCCGGCATCGCGCGAGGCGCGCGCGTCGATCCCGGTTGCCAGCGCCGCACGCAGCAGTTTTGCCGTATGTGGTCCGAACACAAGCGCATCCGCGCCGGGCGCGATCGATCCCTTGCCGATGCGGGTGCCATCCGCGTCCGGCCAGATCGTGGTGATCGCGTTGCGCGCGCGGGTTTCGATGCGCAGATACGGCGTGCGCGCGGCCAGGCCGAACATCAGCAGCGCGTGCGGCCGATGCGTCCTGAGCAATCCCGGCAATTCGCGATCGACAGTCGCGTAGGTGACGTGGAAGATATGGCTGGAGAGCTCGACATCATCGAAGGCCGGGCGGCGCAGGCGCAACAACCGCTCGACCAGTGGCACGGTCGGATTGTAGGGCGCGCCGGGATACGCGCCGAAGCCGGTGATGAGGATGCGAAGCTTGTCGTTCATCGCAGCAGCTCGACAATTTCTTCCGCCGCGAGCGAGGGCGTCAGCCGGCCGGCGGCGACCTCGGCCTCGATCTTCTTCACCTTGGCGCGGATCGACGCATCCGCGCGCAGCCGCGCCAACATGCGCTGCTCCAGCATCGACCACATCCATTTGACCTGCTGATCGCGACGTCGCGCGGCGAAATCGCCGGAGGCGTTCATGGCGATGCGATGATCGAGGATCTTCTGCCAGAGATCGGCAATGCCGTTGCCGGTCAGCGCCGAGTAGGTGACGACCGGCGGATGCCAGTGTTGGGAGCGGGGTGTGAGGATATGCAGCGCGCTCCTGTAGTCGGCCGCGGCATGCTGTGCGCGCTTGAGATTGTCGCCGTCGGCCTTGTTGATCGCGATCATGTCGGCGAGCTCGACCAGACCCTTCTTGATGCCCTGCAACTCGTCGCCGGCGCCGGGCAGCATCAAGGCCAGGAAGAAATCCGTCATGTCGCAGACCGCCGTCTCGGACTGACCGATGCCGACCGTCTCGACCAGGATCACATCGAAGCCGGCCGCTTCGCACAACAGCATCGCCTCGCGCGTCTTGGCCGCGACGCCGCCGAGCGTGCCCGATGCCGGGGAGGGGCGGATATAGGCGTGGTCGGAGGCGGCAAGCCGCGCCATCCGCGTCTTGTCACCGAGGATCGAGCCGCCGGTGCGCGCCGAGGACGGATCGACCGCCAGCACTGCGACCTTGTGGCCATGCTCGATCAGAAACATGCCGAGTGCGTCGATGGTGGTGGATTTTCCGACACCGGGCGAGCCGGTGATGCCGACGCGGATCGCGTTGCCGGTCGCGGGCAACAGCGCTTGCACGAGGTCGCGGGCGGAGGCCTGATGATCGCCGCGCCGGCTCTCGACCAGCGTAATCGCGCGCGCCAGCGCGGCGCGGTTGCCGGCGCGGAGGTCCTTGGCGATGGATTTGATGTCGGGGGAGCTACGCTTCGGCGGGGTCATGGCTTGGTTTACAACGCCTGCGCGGTGCAGGCGAGGGCGTTCGCTTCGGCAATCCACCGCGGTCGTGCCAAGCGTTGGCTCGGCAAAAGCGGGGTCGCTACTCCGCCGCCTCGCTATGGCCGAGCCGCGCATTGAGCTTGTGGATCAGCTCTTCGGCGGCGTCCGAGATCACGGTGCCCGGCGGATAGATCGCCTCGGCGCCGGCCTTGTAGAGCGCGTCGTAATCCTGCGGCGGCACCACGCCGCCGATGATGATCATGATGTCCTCGCGGCCCTGCTTCTTCAGCGCGGCCTTCAATTCCGGCACGGCTGTGAGATGCGCCGCAGCAAGCGATGACACACCGAGGATATGCACGTCGTTCTCGACCGCTTGCCGCGCGGCCTCGTCGGCGGTGGCGAACAGCGGTCCGATATCGACGTCGAAGCCGACATCGGCGAATGCGGACGCGATCACCTTCTGGCCGCGGTCGTGGCCGTCCTGGCCGATCTTGGCGACCAGGATGCGCGGGCGGCGTCCCTCCGCTTCCTCGAAGGCGTCAATCAGCGCCTGCACCTTCTCAACCTTATCAGACATGGCGGACGCCTCCCGCTTGTAGACGCCGGTGATGGACTTGATCTCGGCGCGGTGACGGCCGAACACCTTCTCTATCGCGTCCGAAATTTCGCCGACGGTCGCCTTTGCGCGCGCGGCATCGATCGCCAGCGCCAGGAGATTGCCGTTGCCTTCGCCGGCCGAGTGGGTCAGCGCCGCCAATGCCGCATCGACGTCCTTCTGGCTGCGTTCGCCGCGCAGCCGTTTCAGCTTGTCGATCTGCAGCCGCCGCACGGTGGCGTTCTCCACCTTGAGAACATCGATCGGCCGCTCGTCCGTCGGTTTGAACTTGTTGACGCCGATCACGGCCTGCCGACCGGCGTCGATACGGGCCTGGGTCTTGGCGGAAGCTTCTTCGATCCGCAGCTTCGGCACGCCGGCTTCGATGGCCTTGGCCATGCCACCGAGTTCCTCGACCTCCTGGATGTGACCCCAGGCTCTCGCCGCGAGATCGCGGGTCAGCCGCTCGACATAATAGGAGCCGCCCCAGGGATCGATGATGCGGTTGGTGCCGCTCTCCTGTTGCAGGAACAGCTGGGTGTTGCGCGCGATGCGGGCCGAGAAGTCGGTCGGCAGCGCAAGCGCCTCGTCAAGCGCGTTGGTGTGCAGCGACTGGGTATGGCCCTGGGTTGCCGCCATCGCCTCGATCGTGGTGCGCACCACATTGTTGTAGACGTCCTGCGCGGTCAGGGACCAGCCCGAGGTCTGGCAATGCGTGCGCAGCGACAGCGAACGCGGGTCCTTCGGGTTGAACGGCTTCAAGAGCTTCGCCCAGAGCAGCCGCGCGGCGCGCATCTTGGCGACTTCCATGAAGAAATTCATGCCGATCGCCCAGAAGAACGACAGCCGCGGCGCGAAGCGATCGACATCGAGGCCGGCGGCGAGACCTGCGCGCAGATATTCGACGCCGTCGGCAAGCGTATAGGCGAGCTCGAGATCCTGCGTCGCGCCGGCTTCCTGCATGTGATAGCCGGAAATGGAAATGGAATTGTATTTCGGCATCTTCTGCGATGTGTAGGCAAAGATGTCCGAGATGATCCGCATCGAGGGCGTCGGCGGATAGATATAGGTGTTGCGCACCATGAACTCTTTCAGGATGTCGTTCTGGATCGTTCCCGAAAGTTTCTCCGGTGGCACGCCCTGTTCCTCGGCGGCGGCGACGAACAGCGCGAGGATCGGCAGCACCGCGCCGTTCATGGTCATCGACACGCTCATCCGGTCGAGCGGAATGCCGGCAAACAGCGTGCGCATGTCGTAGATGGAGTTGATCGCGACCCCGGCCATGCCGACATCGCCGGAGACGCGCGGATGATCGGAATCGTAGCCGCGGTGAGTGGCGAGATCGAAGGCGACGGAGAGGCCCTTCTGGCCGGCAGCGAGGTTGCGGCGATAGAAGGCGTTGGAATCTTCCGCCGTGGAGAAGCCGGCATATTGCCTGACAGTCCAGGGCTGGTTGACGTACATGGTCGGGTAAGGGCCGCGCAGATAGGGCGCGATGCCCGGCCAGGTCTCGAGGAAGTCGATGCCTTCGAGATCGGTCTCGCTGTAGCCGGGCTTGACGAGGATGCCCTCCGGCGTCAGCCACGGCTCGGCCTTGCCAGCAGGTGCTGCAATCGCGACCGGCTCGAACGCGATGTCGGCGAAATTGGGAATACGGCTCATGGTGTCGACCATATCATATTCGAGACCCCGCAAGGCCACCTTCAATCATGATCCGGATGCTGGTGGTTGACGATGGTCCCCATCTTGTCCGGGCCGTAATTCTGCAACGTGGTCTGGCTCGGAAGGTTCGCGATCCCGACCACCCAGCCAAGCCGCGATTCGGTGCCATACTGCCGCGTCGGGATCACCCGGTCGGGCCGGTCGAAGGTCCCGGTGAGGATCTCGATCCGAGGGCCGTCGACGCGGCGGAAGCTCAAAGGCGTGCCACAGTCGCGGCAGAAATCGCGCTCGGCGATCGACGACGATTTGAACGCCGCCGGCTTGCCCTTGGTCCAGCTGAAGTCGGCATGATCGATATCGGCAAAGGAGGCAAACGGCGCGCCCGCCGCCTTCTGGCACATCCGGCAGTGGCAGATGCTGACTTTGAACGGCGCGGCCTTGAGCGCGAAGCGGACGGCGCCGCATTGGCAGCCTCCGGTCAGCACAGGCTTTTCCGCGGTCATGCTAGCTCCATCATCTCATAAGCCTTCCGCAGCGTGGCGAGCGCGTCGCCGCCTGCAAAGATGAAGTCGGTCACGCCGGCACCGCGCAGCGCTGCTTCCTGCTCCCCGGGCCGGCCCGCCAGATAGATATGTCTTGCGCCGGCCGTTTGCAGGGCCTTGGCGGCCGCCTCGGCCTGCTGCGCATAGACCTTGTCTTGGGAACAAAGGCACACGGCCCCGGCTCCGGAAGCTCTCCAGGCGGCGGCGAGCGCAGTCGCGTCCGAAAATCCCTCGTTGTCGATCGCCTCGATACCGCCGGTTTCGAAGAAACTCTTGGCGAACATCGCGCGCGCGGTGAAGTCGGCGGCCGTGCCGAGATTGGCGAGGAAGACGCGCGGGCGCTTGCCCTTCTGTTTGGCGATCTGGTCGGAACGATCGCGCAGGCGTTCGAAGGGCATCGAAAGGCGGATTGCCGTCAGCGGTTCGAACTTGACGGCATCGTTGTTCGACGCCGGTGCTTCGGGTTTGACATCTTCAACCGTGGCGTCGGCCTCGTGCAGGTTGGGGAACTCGCTGGCGCCGGTGAGTACATCCTTGCGCCGCGCGACATTCGCCTCGCGCGCCCCGCGAGTGGCCGCGACCTTGCCCTGGATCAGGCCCTGCTGAAGCGCGGTGAATACGCCGCCGGCCTTTTCGATCTCCTGGAACAGCGCCCACGCCCTCTCACAGAGCTCTTGCGTGAGACTTTCGATGCCGCCGGAGCCGGCCGCGGGATCGCTGACCTTGGCGAGGTTGGATTCTTCCAGCAGCACCAGCTGGGTGTTGCGCGCCACGCGTCGCGCAAATGCATCGGGCAGACCCAGCGCCAGCGTGTGCGGCAGCACAGTGACGGCATTGGCGCCGGCAAGTCCGGCTGCAAACGTCGCCATGGTCGCCCGCAGCATGTTCACATAGGGATCGCGCTGGGTCAGCATACGCCAGGCGGTTTCCGCGGCGATGAAGACGGGTTTCGGCGACAGCCCGCTTGCCTGCTCGACGCGCGCCCACAGCAGGCGCAGTGCGCGGAACTTGGCCATGGTCAGGAACTGATCGGCGTCGGCGGCAAGACGGAACGACATTGCCGCTTGCGCCGTTTCGAGGTCGATGCCGCCGGCTTTCAGCATGCGCAAATAGGCGACCGCGAGCGACAGTGCGAATGCCAGCTCCTGTGCTTCCGAGCCGCCGGCATCGTGAACCGGACGGCCGTCGGCCAGCACGAAAGGACCTCTGAAGCCGCGCTTCATCAGGCCGCCGACAATTTGCGCGAACGGCTTCGTTATCTCGGCCCATATGGCCGGCGCGCTGCCGCGCACTGCCATCGTCGACAATGCCTGATAGTTGAAGCGGACATCCAGCTTGGCCGGGTCCACCCCCAGCGCCTCGATCAGCGCGGCGAAATTTTCACCGGCGTTCTCGCGGCCGATCACCGGATTGAGCGCGATCGATATCCCGGCGTCGAAGAAGACGCCGTCGAACAAGCGCTTCAACGTGTCCGGCGTCGCATCCTTGACACCGAAACCGCGCGCGCCCGGGCCATCGGCGAATTCGATCTCAAGCCCAGTCGCGCCATTCTCGAGCTCATGCAGGGCGGTCGCATTCGCTTTCGCCGGATCAGGATGATCGATGCGCTGCATGATCTGCCAGGGCACGGCTGCCGCGCGGCCGGCAATCGGCATGGCGTCTTTGGCGCGTGCGTAGATCGGCGCGATTTTGAGATCGTCATAGGTTTTGGCCACCAGCCGCTCGAACGGCGCGCCCTTGAGCACGCCGTCGACCAGCTTGCGCCAGTCGTCCTGCGTTGCCGGTGCGAAATCAGAGGCGAGGGGTAGATCGGGGGTCGTTGTCATCCCAGGACTTGTTTTGTGTGGGCGGAAATTGCCACGGCCGGGCGGCCAAGCCAAACGGTCGTTTTCGCCCTGGTTTTGATTAATCGAGGTCCGGCAGTCGCTCGATACCGTCGGTCGAAAGTTTAGCCAGCGCGTCCTTGACGGGCCGCCCGGCGATCATGCGGTCGGGCGCAATTTCAGCCAGCGGCACCAGCACGAAAGCGCGTTCGAACAGGCGAGGGTGGGGCAGCGTCAGTTCCGGCTTGTCGAGCTTGACGTCGTCATAGGCGATCAGGTCGAGGTCGAGGCTGCGCGGCCCCCAGTGCTTCTCCCTTGCACGGTCGCGGCCGAATTTCTTCTCGATCTTGTGCAGGGTGAACAGCAGCGCATGCGGATCGAGGCCGGTCTCGATCTCGATACAGGCATTGATGAAGCGGGGCTGGTCTTCCTCGCCCCAGGGCGGAGTGGAATAGTCGGCGGAACGCGCCAGCAGCGCCCCCTGCGTCATGCCGCAGATGTTGGCGATCGCCTTTTTGAATGTCGCGCGGACGTCGCCGACATTGCCGCCGAGCGCAATGACCGCGTTAGCCATGCCGGTTGCGCGTCAGCACCACGCCGACGTCTTCGAAGATTTCGGCGATCGGCGCGTGCGGCTTGTGCACGGTGACCTTGACCGCGCGAATGCGCGGGAAAGCCGCGAGGACGGCATCCGCCACGGCGCCGGCGGCGCGCTCCAAGAGCTTGTAGTTGGTACCCTTGAAGGCTGCGGTTGCGGTCGCCACCACGTTGGAATAGGACACGGTGTCGGCGAGACGGTCGGTGCGCGAGGATTCCAGGAGATCGGTATAGAGCTCGAGATCGATGACGAAGCGTTGCCCGACCCTGGTTTCATGCTCCATCACGCCATGACGGGCATGAACGACAACACCCTTGATGAAAATCGTGTCCGTCATCGCCTGTCCTCGATGGCTGCGGCGACCTTCAACGCCTGCACGGTCTCCGCGACATCATGGGTGCGGATGATCCGCGCGCCATTTCTCGCGGCGATCAGATGCGCCGCGATCGAGCCGCCCAGGCGTTGCTGCGGCTCCGACGGCGAAACGGACGCGATGAAGCGCTTGCGCGAGGCGCCGACCAGAAGCGGCAGGCCAAAGCGATTGAACTCGTCCAGGCGCGCCAGCGCGATCATGCTCTGCTCTTGCGTTTTGCCGAAGCCGACGCCGGGATCGAGCACGATATGGCTGCCGGGGATGCCGGCCTTGGCTGCGATGTCGAGCGAGCGCGCGAAAAAGCCGGCGATATCCTTCATGACGTCGATGGCGGGATCGGCGCGGTCGCGATTGTGCATGATAATCACGGGCACGCCGCGCCGCGCCACCAGCTGCGCCATCTGGCTGTCGCGTTGCAAGCCCCAGACGTCGTTGACGATCACAGCACCTGCCTCCAGTGCAAAGGCTGCGACGTCCGATTTCATGCTGTCGATGGAGACGGGAATACCGAGCCTGATGATGTCGGCGAGGATCGGCCGGAGCCGTGCAACTTCTTCGTCTGCCGAGACCGGCTGCGCGCCGCCATAGGGACGGGTGGACTCCGCGCCGATGTCGATGATGGCGGCACCTTCGTCGACCAGGCGCCTTGCCTGCGTCAGCGCCCGCTCGGGCGCGAGGTATTGTCCGCCGTCGGAAAACGAATCCGGCGTCACATTGAGCACGCCCATGACAGCCGGAACCGGTCCGGACAACAGCTTTTGCAGCAGCGGATGGGCCGCCGCTGCCGTGGTGACCGGACTGGAGGTCGCTGCCATCATGCCGTGGCTTTGCGCGGTCAGGGCAGGGGTGTCAAGACGGACCGGCGCCTGCGAGGATCGCCTTGGGGGCAGGGAGGAACGGCTGCAATCGACCTAATAGCTGATCTTGGGTTGCAGCTTGCGGGCTTGCGCGATCATTTGCTCAACGGATTTCTCGGAGGGGAGGATGCGGACCAGCTTCCGTCTGGTATTCACTTCCTTCATGTTCTGGGCCAGCCGCGCCGGGTTGCGATGCGCAAGCTCCCGCACCGTGGTCGCGCCGGCCGCGCGGATCAGCCCGATCTTGGCCTTGCCCATGCCGCGAATGCGCATGTAGTCGGCCATGTTGGCCCATTCCAGAAGTTGCTGCTCGCGGATGCCGGTCTTGGCAGAGAGCGCCTTGCGCCCCTTCGCCGTACGGGTCGCCTCCAGCAGCGCCTCGGCGGTGCGGATGCCCAGCGTTTTGAGCTTGGATGCGAAGAAGGCGTTCATGCCTTCAAGCTCGGAGATCGGATATGTCATGTCACTCAATTCAAAGAAGGTGCTTCAGGCGAAGTGGCTAAGGCCCGGCGTTCCCGCAATGATCGCGCCCATCCGATCCGCTCCGATTTTGTCTCGGCCGAAAGAAAAAAGTTCACGCGCAATCTTTTGAATGTCCGTGACGGCGAGCCCGAGGCCCATCAGCCGGGTGCCGACCGCCATCAAGCCGCCGCCCATCAGCCGCGAGAGGCCGCTGCCGTCGCGCGCGGCCGCGAGTGCAGCCTCCGCACCGGGGATGCCGTCGATCAGCACCTGTACGGTTTCGGGAGGTCCCTCGTTTCGGAGATAGTCCAGCATGATGCCGATGGTCTTTTCGGCGACGGCATCATCTATGCCGGCCTTGGCGGCCAGCTGATCAACCAATTCGTTCATATTGCCCCGCCTCGACCGGTTGGTACCGGGTCTCCTTGCTCAGAAAATCATCTTGAGCTTCGCCAATACGAAATACAAGCGATCACCCACATTCCCGGCGCGATTCCACTTCATTCGCGCCGCAAGTGTTGCAGCAATGCAAGAGCTGTCGTGAAAATCTGCGCAATTTGTCGCGCCTGCCAACGGCAATTCCGACTTTCGACGGACGATTGCACGAAAATCTTCGGCGTGAGCAGTCGCAAAACGCACGGCTGGAGCCGCCGTTGACGGTTTCAATCGACTTGCGAGATGCAGTATGATTGTGGCCGAAGCCGAGATTGAGGCGAAGAGACCGACGCGCGATGGCTGTACCCGACAACAATGTGACCGACAGCAATGAGAAGATCTTCGTCGGCAAGGGCGAGCAGCCGGTCTGGCTGACGCTAGCGCTTGCAAATCGCCACGGCCTCGTCACCGGCGCTACCGGAACGGGCAAGACCGTGTCGCTGCAGGTGATGGCTGAGGGATTCGCGCGGGCCGGCGTGCCCGTGTTCGCCGCCGACATCAAGGGCGACCTGTCCGGCATCGCCGAGATCGGCGAGGCCAAGGATTTCATTACCAGGCGCGCCGACGAGATCGGTTTCAAATTCCAGCCCGACCAGTTTTCGACCGTGTTCTGGGATGTTTTCGGCGAGCAGGGCCATCCGGTGCGCGCCACCGTGACGGAGATGGGCCCGCTGTTGCTGGCACGCATGCTCGATCTCAACGATGTGCAGGAGGGCGTGCTCAACGTCGCCTTCCGCGTCGCCGACGACAACGGGCTCGCCCTGATCGACATGAAGGATCTTCGGGCGTTGCTCGATGCGATCGTTCCAGCCGGTGGAAAAAGTGGCGCCGACGGCGATGACGATCCGCTGGCGCCGATCCGCAAGGCCGCGGCAGGTTTCGGCAACGTCACCAAGGCGACGGTGGGCACTATCCAGCGCCAGCTGCTGGTGCTGGAGAACCAGGGCGGCAGCAAATTCTTCGGCGAACCGGCGCTGACGCTGAAGGATTTCATGCGCACCGACCGCGACGGGCGCGGCATGGTCAACATTCTCGTCGCCGACAAGCTGATGCAGAGCCCGCGGCTCTACGCCACCTTCCTGCTCTGGATGCTGTCGGAGCTGTTCGAGGAATTGCCGGAGGCCGGCGACCCACCGAAGCCGAAGCTGGTGTTCTTCTTCGACGAGGCGCATCTCTTGTTCGCCGACGCGCCGAAGGCGCTGATGGACAAGATCGAGCAGGTGGTGCGGCTGATCCGCTCCAAGGGCGTTGGCGTCTATTTCGTGACCCAGAATCCGGTCGACGTGCCCGATCGGGTGCTCGGCCAGCTCGGCAACCGCGTGCAGCATGCGCTGCGCGCTTTCACGCCGCGCGACCAGAAGGCGGTGCAGGCGGCCGCCCAGACCTTCCGGCCCAACCCCAAGCTCGACACCGCCAAGGTGATCATGGAGCTCGGCAAGGGCGAGGCTCTGGTGTCGTTCCTCGAAGGCAACGGCACGCCGGCGATGGTCGATCGCGCCCTGATCCGTCCGCCCTCGGCGCGGATCGGGCCGATTACGCCTGAGGAACGCAAGGCCATCATGGATGCGAGCCCGGTGAAGGGCAAATACGACACCGCGATCGATGCGGAATCCGCTTACGAGATCTTGCAGAAGCGCGTGGCGGGAAATGCGGCCCACGCCGACGCGGGGGGCGCGGGCGGCGGCGATATCGGCATCCTCGGCCATCTCGGTGCGATCGTCGGGAAGATCTTCGGCACCAGCGCCAAGCGCGGCCGGCTGTCGACCGGTCAGCTCATCACGCGCAACATCACGCGCTCGGTGACCGACAAGGTGGTCGGCGGCGTCGCCGCCAGCCTCGGAAAATCCGTTGCCGGATCGCTCGGCGGTTCGGTCGGCCGCTCGCTGGTGCGCGGCGCGCTCGGCGGTCTGCTGCGGCGGCGATGAACGCTTGAGTTAGCCAACAACAAGGAACGAAAAATGGCCAGCGCCCAACTGCAATCCGTTCTCGACCGCATCGACGCCGATTTCGACAACAGTCTTGAGCGGTTGTTCGCGCTCCTGCGCATCAAGTCGATCTCGGCCGATCCCGCCTTCGCCGGCGATTGCAAGGCGGCCGCCGATCATCTGGCCAAGGATATCGCTTCGCTCGGTTTTACCACTGACGTCAGGCCGACCGCCGGCCATCCTGCGATCGTCGCCAAGAGCAACGGTCATGCGGGTCCGCGCGTGCTGTTCTACGGTCACTATGACGTGCAGCCGGTCGATCCGCTCAATCTCTGGCACCGCCCGCCGTTTGAGCCCGCCGTGACCGACCACGCCGATGGGCGCAAGATCATCGTCGCGCGCGGCGCGGAGGACGACAAGGGCCAGCTCATGACCTTCGTCGAGGCCTGCCGCGCCTGGAAGGCCGTGACCGGATCGCTGCCGCTCAACATCACCATTCTGATCGAGGGCGAGGAGGAGATCGGTTCCAAGAATTTCGTGCCGTTCCTCGAGGCCAACAAGAAGGAGCTGCAGGCCGACTACGCGCTGGTCTGCGATACCAGCATGTGGGACCCGGCCACGCCGGCGATCACGACCTCGCTGCGCGGCCTTGTCTATGACGAGGTCAAGATCAAGGCCGCCAGCCGCGATCTGCACTCCGGCATTTTCGGTGGCGGCGCGCGCAATCCGATCCGCGTGCTGACGTATATTTTGGGCGGCCTGTTCGACGAGAACGGTCACATCACCATTCCCGGCTTTTACGACGGCGTGAAGGATTTGCCGCCGGACATTCTCGCACAGTGGAAGAAGCTCAATCTTTCACCCGAAACCTTCCTGAAGCCGATCGGACTTTCGATTCCGGCCGGCGAGAAAGATCGTCTGTTGATCGAGCAGGTCTCCTCGCGCCCGACCTGCGATATCAACGGCATCGTCGGCGGCTATATCGGCGAGGGTTCCAAGACGGTGATCCCGGCGGAAGCCTCCGCCAAGATTTCATTCCGCCTGGTCGAGGGCCAGGACCCCGCAAAGATCCGGAAAGCCTTCCGTGATTATGTCGCCGCGCGAATCCCTGCCGACTGCAGGGTCGAATTCGGCGATCATTCGTCGGCGCCCGCGATCGCGCTACCGTGGGACATGAAGGCGCTTGGCGCCGCCAAGAAGGCACTGACGGAGGAGTGGGGCAAGGAGACCGTGCTGTTCGGCTCTGGCGCGTCGATCCCCGTCGTCGCCGATTTCAAGAGGACGCTCGGGCTCGACTCGCTATTGGTCGGCTTCGGCCTCGACGATGACAACATCCATTCGCCGAACGAGAAGTACGACCTCAAGAGTTATCACAAGGGCATCCGCTCCTGGGCGCGCATCCTCGCCGCGTTGGCGGAGTTGCCGCACTGAGGGCACAACGCAAAAACGCCGCCCGGAATTGGGCGGCGTTTTTATTCGGTCGTGCAGAGGTCGTTCGAGCCGATAATAGGCGAAAACCGTAAAATTTCAATTGCTGCCGTACAGCCTAAGGCGCCGGGATCGACAGCAGGCTGGAGATGCTTCGGCCGCGGATATCGTAGACCCGCGCAAACACCACGTCGTCGCGCTTGATCTCGACCATGACCGGGGCGGTCAGGCCCTTGCAGTAGAACTCGCCGAGCGTCATGGCGAAATCGGCGGCGTGGCTGTCCCAGCCGATGGTGAAGTCGGGACCGAGCGCGACCTGCGCCGGGCGCTGCGGCCCGCAGACCGCAACCTTCCACTTGCGGCCCTTCGGCGGCGCTTCCTGCCTCTCGTCAAGCTGCTCGCGCAGCTCGTCGGAGGCCTGCTTGAAGGCGAGTCCCCAGTAATCCAGCATGAAACGGTCGTCGGCGGCGCGCACGGTGCCGGCGATGTGGTTGAAATGCGTGTACTGATAGGGATGCAGCCGGATCATCTCGCCGAGCGGCAAGAGCAGGCCGAAGATCAACACGGCCAGCACCGCAGGCTGCCAGCTCCGCCTGTTATCCTTGAGCCAGCGCATCACCCACTCGAAGGCGACGCCGCCGAGGATCGCCATCGGTGGGATCACGAAGATGAAATGCCGGATGCCGTTATAGAGCGCAGGCCGCTTCACCATCGCGATCGCGATCGGCAGCGTGGCGGCAAGCATCAGCATCAGCAGGATGGTCTTGCGCCGCGCGGTGACGTCGGTCCGCGGCAGCACCACGAAGGTTCCGACGACGCCGGCAAGCGACAGCACCAGCAGCACCTCGGGCATCTGCAGCGCGAACAGCGTCGGCAGATAGGACCAGGGCATGTCGGGCACGGAGACCAGCGCGCCGTCGAACATCTCTTTCCACGGCTTTTCGAAGAAGTGCGAGAAGTAGGTCAAGGCGTGGAAAGGATTGCCGACCTCGATGATCGACCAGGGCCAGATCAGACCCATGATGAGGTAACCGAGCGCCAGGCCAGGCAGCAGCACGACGACGACGTGGACGAAGCGATGCAGCGCTTCGCGCGCGCCTTCGCTGCGCACCTCCTGGATCAGCAGCGGAATAAATCCGATCAGCGCATAGACCAGCGCGAGACCGCCCAGGATGCGCGAGCCGATCGAGAGGCCCGCGCCAAGTCCGACGATCAGCACCGTGCGCGGCGAGGGTTTTGGATATTCTTCGGCGAGCCGCACCAGACCCATCATGAGGATCACCATCGCGACTGCGAATGGCGCATCCTTCGGGTTCATGAACATGTGGCCGTAGAAGGTCGGGCACAGCGCAAGCAGCAGCAGCGCGACGAGGCCGGCGAGCGGGCCGCCGACGCGGCGGCCGAGCCGCCATGTCACGGCCAGTCCGATCACGCCGACGATGGCGCCGACCAGCCTGCGCGTCTCGAACAATTCGAGCGGGATGACCTTGTGCAGCAGCGCCGCCGTCATGTCGAAGCCGCCGCCATACATATAGAGGTTGGCGAACGACAGCGCCCCGGTGTCCTTGAAGCCGGACCCGTACATGCGCAGCAAGAGGTCGGCATATTCGGCATGGGTATAGTCGTCCCAGCCGAGCCCGTAATCACGGAAGGTGAAGGCGGCGATCAACGCCACGACGCCCAGCACGACGAGCGCAAGCTCGTCGCACGTCCGTTCCATCGAGCGCCGTATGGGCGTGTCGATAGCCGAAGTCGTAATGGAAGTCATGGTGATCGGTAACCCGGCGTCCCTCTTGGCCCAGCTGGCGTTTGTGGGCCTTGTTCCCCGGCATCCCTATAGCGCAATCGGATCGGGCAAGTAATTGGCAATTTGGGCGTAATTCGCCTGATGCGCTGCAGCATTCCGCCGATCTGGTTAAATCATGGGCGCAATGAACCTCAAATGAACCGTAGATTTGGTCGGCTGTCGATTGCCGTTGGCCATCTCCGTATTATGACGGTATCGTGGCGGAAGGGCTGAGTGAAACGAGCGTGCGCGGGCAGGGTGGCCGGCAACGCGGTGATGTTGGCGGTTTCGGTTCGATGGGTCGGGCGACCCCAAAGCAGATAGCCGGACTGGTCCGCCAGGGGGAATGACGTCGATGATGATTGCCATGATGGTTGCCGGAATTGGCTCGGTGCTGGCCGGCCTGCTGGTGATCCTGTACGGCATCCCGATCAGGGAATTCGGCTTCGGCAACACGTTGATCCTGATCGGCGTGCTTGCCGTGTGTACCGGCATGATCCTGCTCGCGCTGTCGGCGGTCGTGGCCGAGCTCAAGGTGATCGCGCGGCGGCTGATGGAGACCCGCGTTGGGCCCGAGACGCGTCCGCGTCCGATTCTGCCGTCGACGCCCGAGCCGCCGCCGGTCGAGAGCCCGGCCGCTGCCGCACCACCCGCTGCACCGCTCTCCATGCAGGATGACATCCCGCCGCGCGACGCGCCGCCGCCCGAGGTCGCGCCGCCCGAGGCAGCGCCGCCGGCGAAGCCGAAACGGAATTTGCTTTTCTCCTCCAGCGTGCGGAAGGATCGCGAGCGCGCACCAGGCACGGAAGAAGGCGAACCGCCGCCCGCAAGTTTTGAAGATGCCTGGCCGAAGGTCGATCGCGGTCGCAATGGCGATATTCCGCCGCCACGCCGCAGCGCGCGCACGCCGCCGGCTGTGCCCGACGCGACCGCGAGCGCCGCGCCCGAGCGCGCTGCGCCGCAGCCGCCGCGGAGCGAAGCGCAGCAGCCGGGCGTGACCGTGCTCAAATCGGGTGTGGTCGACGGCATGGCCTATTCGCTCTATTCCGACGGTTCGATCGAGGCTCAGATGCCGGAGGGGCTGATGCGCTTTGCCTCGCTCGACGAATTGACCGCCCATATCGACCGGCGCCCGTGATACTCGGGGGATTGCCCGGAATACATCATTGTTCTTGTTATATTGGCAGTAATCCGTAGTTTATGCTTGGTGGGCCAGCGTATTGGCGCACCCCGATATTGTTGAGAGGTTTGACGTCATGACGGACGGCGCCGCCAAGACCTACATCGACCTGACCGCGAATATCGTCTCGGCCTATCTCTCCAACAATCCGACGCCCGCCTCCGAAATCCCGAACCTGATCAGCCAGGTCCATACGGCCCTGATGCGCGTCTCGAGCGGACGCAGCGAGGCGCCGGCCGAGCCGGCAAAGCCCGCGGTGTCGCTGAAGAAGTCGATCAATCCGGATTATCTGGTCTGTCTGGAGGACGGCAAACGCTTCAAGTCGCTGAAGCGCCATCTGCGCACGCAGTACAACATGACGCCGGAACAATACCGCGATAAATGGGGCCTGCCGGCCGACTATCCGATGGTCGCGCCGAACTACGCGGTGGCGCGCTCCCAACTTGCGAAGAAAATGGGCCTCGGCCAGCAGCGACGGAAGCGGAAGTAGTCTAGTGGTCCGATTCCAACATTCGCATGATGTCGCGGCAAGCACTTTTGCGAATGTTGGAACCAAAGGACCACTGGCAAAATTTGAACCTAGTGGAGCTTTGGATTTGACGTTCGCTTGTGAACGCGCGGCCACGGGGTAGCGAACGTCAAATCCGCTCCACTAGCCCGCTGTCGCCAGCGCGGCGCGCGCATCGGAACGGATGCGTTCGACCATCGCGCGCAGCCCGTTGGAACGCTGCGGCGTCAGATGATCGCGGAAGCCGAACTCGTCGAACACGCCAGCCGCGTCAGTCGACAGAATCTCCTGCGGCGTGCGCCCGGAATAGAGCGTGAGCAGGATCGCGATCAGTCCGCGGACGATATGCGCATCACTGTCGCCGAGATATTTCAGCATCGGCTCGGTGCCGCTGCGGTCGAGTTTCTTCGACAGCCAGACCTGGCTGACGCAGCCCTGCACCTTGTTCTCCGCGGAGTGCTCGGCTTCCGGCATCGGCTCGAGCGTGCGGCCGAGCTCGATCACGTAGCGGTAGCGGTTGTCCCACTCCTCCAGCAGCGCAAAATTGTCTCTGATCTCGTCGATATCAGTCATGATCGCCCGTTTCGTCCAGCTCCTATATAGGGTCGGACGCGGACGAAAGCGAGTTCCGGAACCGGCTTGATTGCAGTGCTACGGTACGCCGCCACGCCATTCCACGGCGAGGTCATCGCTCGAAAGCGTATCCCGCGGGGCCATTTCGGTGGCCGCAGGATCGGTATTGTCGGCAATGCCGATCGAGCCGGTATGATCCGGCGCTTTCTTGTCCTTCGCGTTGTCCTTTACGGCCTCGGCCGGCTTCTTGTCGGTGATCGACTGATAGACCTTGCGTGCGCCGTCCTGCGCCCGCACGCCGATCACGGTTGCGGCCTGGCCACCGACCTCGCAGGCTGCCGGCTGGCGCTTGCAGAACTGGCTCATGTCGGACACGGCGGCGGTTGCCGCCTGCACCGCGTCGGACACGCTGAGCTGCGGCAGCTTCTCCGAGTCGGGCGTCTTGTCGCGCGGCAGCAGCACGAGCACAAGCCCGAGCCAGAATGCCAAGCGCAGCAGAAAGAACATCGGAACAGTTCCCGTATCTTCATCCGACTAACAGTCCTCGATAAATCGGAAGTGATTGCCTTGAGCTTAATTCGCTGAAAATTTGCAAAAGAATCGAGCGATTCGATTCTCTCGTAAATTTTCGATTGATGCACGCTGTCCATGATTCCGCGTGCTATCCACCATTTCGAAACCATAAGCGCGCGTGCCTCGAAACCCGCCATTCACCATCCGCGCCGAATGCATTGCCGCGATCACGGAAAAATCCCGCGAAAATCAGGCGTTTTGCCGCGGCCAGTATCGCTTTAGCGTTCGTTTAATGTCGCTCTGACACGGTGGCTGAAGACAAGGGGGCGTTCCGGCACGTCTTTTCCGACGACAAGCCGAAGCGCAAATAGCCGTGACTGTGTTGAGTACCATCCGCGATAGTCTCGATGCGCTGCTGCATCCGTCGGCGTGCTACGACGCGCTGACCCGCGCGCGCCATCGCGCCTTCATGGCGCCACGGCTGCTCGGCAGCCTCGTGGCCTTTGCCGTGTTTCCGGTCTACCTCGCCTTCCGCGGCGCGCCCGATACGCTCGAGGTCGCCGCCTTCGCCTGGCTGATTGCGCCGATCCTCGTATCCTGGTTCCTGTCGCGCACCGGACGTTACGAGGGCGCGCATGTGCTGTCATCGGTGGCGCTCGCGGGCCTCGTGATGGCGGTCGCGATCTCGACCGGCGGCATCAAATCCTTCGCAGCGATCTGGCTGGTGCTCGTGCCCCTCGAAGCCGCTTTGTCGGCGTCGCGGCGCGTGGTTGCCTTCGCCTCCGCGCTGGCGATGACCTGCGCCGCGCTCCTGATCCTCTGCGGTCATCTGGGTGTACTTGCGCCGGCCGAGACTAGCACGGCTTCGCGCGGCCTGCTGATGGCGTTCGGTGTGGCGTCGGCAATCCTCTATGCGGCCGGCGTTGCCTTCAGCGCCGAGGCGCTGGCGCGGACCGCGGTTTCGTTGCTGACTTCGGAGGAAGACCGCTACCGCCTGCTCGCGCGCAACATGAGCGACGTGATCTCGCGCCATGGCCGCAACGGCGCCGTACAATTCATCTCTCCGGCCGCCGAGTCGATGCTGGGCACACCGGTCGCGCGCCTCACCGGCCACGGCCTGTTCGACCGCGTCCATGTCGCCGACCGGCCGGCCTATCTCACCGCGCTGTCGAATGTGGCGCGCGATGACGAGGCGCGTAGTGTCGAGTTCCGGCTGCGCCGCGATCTGCCGCGTAGCGGTGCTGACGGCGGACAAGTCGATTTCATCTGGGTCGAGATGCGCTGCCGGCCGCTGGAGCAGGCGCCGGCCGCCGAGGCCGAAGTCGTCGCCGTGATGCGCGACGTCACCGACCGCAAGATGCAGGAGCAGGCGCTCGATCTCGCGCGTAGCGCCGCGGAAGCCGCCGACGCCGCCAAGACGCGTTTCCTTGCCACCATGAGCCATGAACTGCGTACGCCGCTCAATGCCATCATCGGCTTTTCCGAGATGATCGTGCAGGGCGATTTGCTGATGCTGGACGCTGCGCGGTGCAAGGAATATGCGCAGCTGATCAACGATTCCGGCCAGCATCTGCTGTCGGTCGTCAACGGCATCCTCGACATGTCGAAGATGGAGTCCGGCAATTTCGAGATCGCGCCGGAACCGTTCGCCCCGCGCGCGGCTCTGATCAATTGCTGCAACCTGCTGGCGCTGAAGGCGCGCGAGAACGGCATCGAGCTTGCCACCGACGCGCCGCTCGATTTGCCTGTCATCACCGGTGATCCGCGTGCGTTCAAACAGATCGTGATCAACCTCGTCTCCAACGCGATCAAGTTCACCGAGCGCGGCGGCAAGGTGACGGCCACAGCTCACGTCGAAGGCCCGCGCTTCGTGCTGCGCGTCAGCGACAACGGCGTCGGCATCGCGCCCGACGATCTCAAGCGGATCGGCGATCCCTTCTTCCAGGCCGGCCAGACCTATCAACGCCGTCACGAGGGCACCGGCCTCGGCCTGTCGATCGTCAAGAGCCTGGTCGGCCTGCATGGCGGCGACATCAGCGTGCACAGCAAGTTCGGCGAGGGCACCATCGTCACCGTTGCGCTGCCGCTCAGCGTCAACAAGCAGGACACGCCACAACCCGTCAGCAACATTGCGACACTCACGCTCGCCAATAGATCCACACCGCAGGAACAGACAGTTCAGGTGAAGAAAAGTGCCTAGAAAGACCAGAGACGATGACGAGATGCCGCGCCGCCGCCGTGGCGCCGCTGCCGCGGTCGAGACCGAGCGCGGGTTTGCGATGCGCGTGCTGCTGCACAGTCCAAAGGACGTGGCCGCGGGTCTGCTTGCCTTTGCGGCCTGCAGCGCCATCGTCGCCAACGCGTTGTTCCTGCAGACCGGCCAGCATCCGTCGCCGATGTTCGGCACCGCCATCCATCTCGGCGCATCGAGCCCGTTGCCGCGCCCGCGTCCGCCAGAGGCTGACGCCGCGGTCTCCGAGCCAAGACTTGCCGAGCCAAGACTTGCCGAGCCAAGACTTGCCGAGCCAAGACTTGCCGAAACAAGGCTCGCCGAACCCCGGCTGATCGAGCCGCGAGCCAACGATCCCCTCGCCAACATCATCAAGGCAACGGCAGGCTCGCCGCTGTCGTCGACCCCGATGGTTGCCGTGCCGCCGCCGTCGAACGTCGTGCGTCCGCCGGCGCCGATCCCCGCACCGGTCCAGATCACCGGCTCGCGCCGCGTGGCGGCGGTGCAACGCGCGCTCAGCGAGAACGGCTATGGCCAGTTGAGGGCCACCGGCACGATCGGCGCGGACACGCAGGCCGCGATCCAGAAATTCGAGCGTGAGCGGCATATGGTGGTGACCGGCCAGATGTCGGACCGCCTGGTACGCGAGCTCACCGTCGTCACCGGTCACCCGATCGACTAGTTCCCGCGATGTCCTGCGACTGGCGCTTACGCCAGCGCTGGCCTACGTTCCCTGCCATGCGATTGAAATCAGCGATATGGGTGGCGGCCTATTTGCGCCGCTGCCAGACTGCGGGCGTGTTCGGCGCGGTGCGCCGCCGCGGCGCGGAGGAAGCGGGCGCCGTGTTCGTCAAGGTCGCGACCCTCGACGGCAACGCCACGCTCTACGTGCCCGCGCCGCAAACCGTCTATGACGACAGCCGGCCGATCGAGCGCTTCTTCATGCCGACCACGCCGCAACCGGTCCCGGAGCAGTCGGTGGAGGAGCGGCTTGCAAAGGAAATCGGCTTCGATCCCGATGTCTGGATCGTCGAGACCGAAGACCGCGCCGGCCGGCACTTTCTCGATCTGGCTCCGGCCGCCCGCTAGCGGCTAGAATTGTCCGTGCCGGTGCGCACGACAGGCGCCGAGCCCGGCTGCACGGCGGGCCGCCTCTCGGCAGGCGCAGTTCGCGCGCGCTGTCGGTCGTCGTCGTAAAGCGCGGGACGATATTTGGCGCGGGTCGCGGCCATGGTCGAGCCGCGCCAGGCCGCGAGCATCACGAGCGCGGCGCGCTCGCTGAGCCGTTCATAGAGCCGCGCCAGCCGATAGACATGATGGACGGAGCTGCCGATCTCGGGCTTGAGGAACAGCAGCACGCGCTGGAAGGCCGGCCCCGGCATGTCCAATGCGCGCATCGCGCAGGCGAGCGGCTCGCCGCCGGGATCGCTCACGACCTCGGTTGCGATCTTGTGCGGCAGGATCAGCGTCTCCGAGAGCTCGCGGGTGAAATTCTCGACGTCGGTCACGAACGCCGCCATCTCCAGCGCCGCGATCGAACGCGTCGCGCGCGATGGCGGAACCCGCGGCGAGGCCTTGAGCGGGCTTGCGGCGAGATTGTGCAGGATCGCTGCGCGCTCGCTGGAATTGGCGCGCTCGAACATCGCGCAGACTTCGGCGGCGTCGGTCGGCTGCATCGCGACATTGGAGGCCATCCGCCTCTCGGCTTCCGTCAACGGTTTTGGCGGCGGCGGCGCCGATGGCGGGGAGGGGATTTCCTTTGCCATCGGGACCGGCGCATCGGCTTGTACCGGCTTCAATCCGAGCCTGGAGAGGATCTCGAGCGGCGCACCGGGATAGATCGCAAGCCGCGCGCGCACGGCCGCGCGGGTGGCGTCGTCGACCTGGTCGATCAGGCGGGACGTGAGCTCGATGAACTGGCGCTGCTCGTCGGGCGAATGCTTGGCTGCCTGCACATAGAGATCGGTCAGCACGCGCAACAATGTCGGCCTGATGTCGACCCCCTCACGGCGAGAGAGCGTCATCAGCCCGTCGAAGCCCGGAAATAGCGGTGATGCGGTCATGTCAGGCTACGCGAACGTCGGAAAATGTCTGCGTAAAACCTATGCCCGCAGGCTTTAACGGCGCGTTAAGGAAAACAATCCGTGAAGTTGTGCGGCATGCGGTGAGGCAGCAACGCAACGCGCGCCGTATTAGCACGGTGATCCCTCGCGCATTAAGACCCCGTTAACCACGTGCTGATCTTAATTCATGTGTCGCCGCATCTAGTGCCGCCGATCTGAAGTCCCTGACGGCGCTTGCGGTTAGGTCGGGTTCAGGGACTTCAGATCGAAGCGGCACTAGAATTATACGTTTCGCTAGTGCCCATGACTTTCCGAAGTCCGCGAAGAAGGTGTTGCGGCGACATAGCGCGGACTTCGGAAAGTGGGCACTAGCGCGGCGACAACCAGAGAGAATGGGCATGGGGACCATCGTTGAATTTCCGGCGGATGCGGCTTCGCGGCGGCTGGGCTCGAGCATGATCGGCGCGCCCGAGGGCAGCCTGGGGACCGTCCTGATCCTTCCCGTGGTTCGCATCGAGCGCGAGGGCGACGAGGCGAGCGACGGCAGCGGGCCGGAAGAGGGCGCCGCCTCGGGCGGCCGTCGCCGTCGCCGCTGATAACAAGAGGCACTGCGCCCATGCCGGAGACGTTTCCACCGATCCGGCATTTGTCGTCGGCCCTCTTGATCGCGCTCGCGTCGACGCTCGGCGCCTGCAGCGGCGGCGATCTCGGCCGCACCCGCGAGGATTTCCGCAGCGACGACATGCATCGCTGGCTCGGGCTGGAGGCCACGTCGAGCGTCGCGCTCCGTCCCTCGCAATTCCAGCTCACCGACAACGAACGCCAGCTTCGCGATCTGGCTTTTCCCCTGATCGAACCGCCGCATTCGCGCCCCGCATGGAAGGCCGTATTCGGCGATTATCTGCCGATGGCCTCGCCCTGGCGCCAGACCCCGGTGTTCGACCGCACCGCTTACGGGCGGATGCTGATCGACGAGCCGCACCGCTCGCACGCTTCGCGTTATTCCCAACTCATCGACGACGTGCGCGGCGACATCGTGCGCTTCGAGCTGTTCTACGCCAGCGCGATCAAGGTCATCGACCTCGACAAGAAGCGCAATGCCAGCCTGAAATACATCAGCGAGCTGTCGCCGCGCGAGCACGCCGACGCGGTCGCTCGCATGCAGGAGAACTCGCTGATCGTGCAATGGGTGCAGCAATGCCTGGAGCGGCGCGTGTCGTCCTACCGCTGGGCGCTGGAGCGCCTGGTGCTGCAGGCGCCCGACAACATGGCCGCCGACGCCGATCGCCTGATCAACGAGCTCGCGGCGCAGACCGCCAATCCGCCGGTCGTCACCGCGCCTGTGATCGCCCGCCCGCTGACGACAAGGGGATAGGGCGATGCGGGTGAGGGGCGACAGCTCCCTCGCGGCGTGTTTCCGATTCAACCTGTCAAACAGCCCATCCTCGTCATTGCGAGGAGCGAAGCGACGAAGCAATCCATATCTCCGCTTTCGAGCTTGTGGCGATGGATTGCTTCGTCGCTTCCGCCTTCGCCCTGCGGGCTTCGTCGGATGCGCTCCTCGCATGACGCGACTCCGCATTCCCGCGGCGCGATTTACGTCCGGGTCTTGCCGTCAGGTGTCCCTCTGCAGCCAGAGGGCGCAGGGAGTACCGGGCGCTCGACCGCACCCGCATTCTTGTGGGCTGAAAAGAAAAATGCCCACAAGTCGTCAGGCAGGGCCGAAATCGCACGGCACTCCCTGCGCAATGGCTTTACGGCTTACTCCGCGCTCTCCTCAGAGTACGGGCTTGTTAGTCTCTGTCGCGAATGGATCATCTCCATTCGCTTGATCCCAGCGTCGGGGGATCAGGACCACGCGGCTTCGCCGTACGCACCGGATAAGCATCGTCTGCGTACCCTTTGCGTCCATCGCTCCCCGCGCAACGTGTCGTGGCGATCGCGAAACGCCCTCCGTAGCAAGCGCGGGATGGGCAGGAATATGGATGTGTTTCTGTTTTTCGTAAAGAGATTTATTTTTGCAGCGAGGGCTTGACACGTTTCTGTAAAACAGCAGCTGTTTTGCCCGTCGTGTCACGGCGGCAACACCTCACCGAGGCGCGGACATCAACGAGGCGTCCTAATCGCGTCGGGCGAAGGCGGCGATGGGTTGAAGCCTGCCGCCTTGCATTGTCCGTTTCCGGGCCTTGGAGGGGACCACGGCAAGCCTTTACGCGCGGGTAAGCCTAACTCGGGGGTCTTTGACACTGTGCAGTACGGGCATAGCGGACCAGACTTGCTCAGGCTGAGCCTTCTCAGAGCTGATGTCCCCGACGCTCGCTCCTGCGTGATCTTGAGTAACTGCGACGGCTAAGTTTTTGCACAAGCGTATCAGTCGTTTCGTCCGACTGATGGTCAGGAAATCCCCGTTTCCGAGGCAACTTTTGTGTTGCACGCGGACAGCTGGTGCGACATCCTGCCACAGGTGCCGAGATTACGTGCGACATCCCTTCGGTAGCTGTCCGTAGCCTCCGATACATCGGGGGGCCATTGCACCCGTGAAGTCCTGGAAGAAGTTGTCGGTTAAGCGAGAACCGCGCACTGAAAACTGAAGCGATAGACGGGCCGCTGCTGCGCCTTCGAAACGCATTGTATCGGTCAGTGGGGAGCTACGGGAATGACGGCCTTCGCGTTTGCCGGCGACGATCCGAATGCCCCCTATAATCTCGGAGACGACACCAATTGCCAAATGAGAGAGGTGGGGCGGAGGCGGGTCCTCGCGCTGCTCGGTGGCGCGGCGGTGACATGGCCGCTCGCGGTCCTTGCGCAAGACTCAAACAAACGGAAACTTATTGCATGCCATTCCGGCCAGACGCGGGAGGGTGCTTGGCCAAACCTCACCAGTTTTCTTGATGGGATGCGGGACCTTGGTTATGTCGAAGGTCGTCATTTCGACATGGTGTACCGATTTTCCGATGGCTTCCGGGACCGAATATCGGCCCAGCTTGAAGAATTGATCCGATTGAAGCCTGACATCATCTTCGCTACCGCGATCATCAGCGCAGTACCGGCCAAAAAGCTGACATCGACGATCCCTATAGTTTCGGCCGCTCTCGCCGACGCGGTGAATCTGGGATTGATCGCGAGCGAAACGAGGCCAGGCGGCAACGTTACCGGAATAGAACCCTATGTAGCTGGATTGCCCGCCAAGCAAATGGAGTTCGCTCGCGAAGTGGTACCGGGCACGACGAAGGTTGGCCTGCTTACAAATTTGCAGGATCCAAAAGCACCACCTCAAGTGCAGGAGCTGAAGCAAGCCGCCAAAGCCTTTGAACTTGATGTCGTCGAAGCAGACGCGAATGTAGCGGAGGAAATCGCCCCGGCGTTGCAGGCCCTTTCGAAGCAGCGCGCCAATGTCGTCATCATTCTTCAGACATCGCTCTTTTTGTCTGAAAGGCAGCGCATCGGCGCGGCGGCACTGCAGGAGCGGCTGCCAATCGTGTGCGGATATCGCGAGCATGTGATAGCGGGCGGATTGATTAGCTACGGTGTAGATTTGCGCTGGTGCTATCACCGCGTTGCATACTTTGTAGATAAAATCCTGCATGGCACAGCCCCTGGCGACCTGCCGGTGGAGTTCCCGACAAGCATGATGCTTTCGATCAATCTTCGAACGGCTAAGGCCCTTGGTATTGCGGTGTCGCCAACCCTCTTGGGGCTCGCTGACGAGACCATGGAATAGGCTTACCGACGGCCGCAGTTGGCGCGAACCCGCCATGCCGACCCCACCGTTCAATGTCGCTATCGGAGAAAGAAGCCGACCCACATGTCACGCGGGCCGGTGTCTGAAAATGACCCCAAGCGGACATGACCAAGTTTGCACTTGAGGTAGGCTGTGCGTACCCATCCCTCTCGGCGATTGGCTGCGCGCGGGCCATTATCTTCGCCATCTTCGCCGCCACTTCGCCCATGAGGGCCTAAAAGACCGTGGGCGATTTGTGGCGACACGTTTCAAGACCGCTTACCGCTTCCCGCGCTGCGCCGGTGCCGGCGCGGGAGCAGGGGCCGGCGCCACCTGTTTCGGCGGCGGCTCGTCGACCTGCACATTGCATTTCGATGCGGCCATCGTCGCCTGCGCCTGCGGCATCAGGCCGGGCTCGGGCGCCAGCGCCTTCAGCACGATCAGTCCGGTCGTGGAGGGAGAATCGATGATCAGCCGGTCGGCCGAGGTCACTTCCTCGTCCTCGGGCAGGTCGTCGTGCTGCGCCTGGGTCATCAGGTCGAGCTCGATCACCTTCTTGCCGGCCGAACGGTCGTTGATGGCGTAATAAGCGAGCTCGTTGCGGGTATAGAACGACACCGAGGTGTAGGCCTGGCTCACGGGCACCGTCAGCTTGATCGGTCCGCCCGAGAGGTCGTAGCGGCAGACCGCGGTGGCAAACGCCGGATCGAGATAGGGCATCAGCGTGTTGGAGGGATCGGCCGCCGGCAGCACGGTGACGGCGTTGAGCCTGGTGATCGGCGTCAGGCGCGAATAGGCGTCCTGGGTCGCGATCCGCGGCAGCGCCAGCACGCTGACGAGATGCACCACGCCGCCCAGCAGCACGCCCGCGATAATGGTGAACAGCAACCGGATCACGGGCACCCCACCGTTGCAATCGCCGGCATCGGCGCGTCGCGCTTGGTGCGCGTGGCGACGCCGACCGGCGTGTCGTAGAGGCGCAGCATCAGCGCGTAGCGCTCGATGCCGCCGGTGGGCAGCCAGTTGCCCGCGCGCGAGCGCGAGGCGATGCGGATCTCAAAGCCGCCGTCGGCCCCGCGCACGATCTCCTGGCTGGTGAAACCGTAGCGCTCCAGCGTGTTGGCGACGAGATGCCCCTGCTTGTCGTAGAGCGTCAGCGTCCAGAACCGCGCCGGCGGGGTGACGCCGCTGACGACGACGTCGCAGCGGCCGTCCAGCGCCTTCTTCTTGTCGTCGGCGCTCGCGGTGAATGCCACGCCGTCGCCGGTGCCGATCGGCAGTTCGCCGTTGCGGGTGATGGTGGCGCGCGAATAGGGATCGATGTCCGATGTGCCGGTCCGCGGCCGCGCGGTCCAGGCGCCGATGGTGAGCGTACCGAGTTCGGTGCCGCGCGTCGTCGTCGTCCAGGTCAGGCCGACGCCCACGCCCGCGGCCAGCACCAACGCCAGCATGATGATGAAGAGCAGCCGCACGATTAGTTCTTGTGTAAGGGAGGAGCTGCTTCGCCCGTGGTCGCCGACGCGAAGCTGTCCGGGAAGGGCAGGGACGTCGACGACACCGGCCGCGCCGGCTTCGGATCGCCCGCGGTCTTGTCGGCCGCCTTGGCTGCATCATCCAGCGCCTTCTCGACCTGCACCAGGATGTCGGCGCCGCGCTTGGTCAGGACCGGCGGCGGCCCAGCCCTGACTTCCGGCGGCTTCTGCATCGGCACGCCGGTAGCCGAGACCATCTGCGGCACGGCCGGCTGCGGCAGCTTCACGCCCAAGCCGACACCGGCGAGTTCCTTGACCTCGATACCCTGATGCGCCACCGACATGATGTCGTGCCAGGTCTGCGCCGGCAGCGAGCCGCCGGTCATGCGGTTGGTCGGGGAGTAGTCGTCATTGCCGAACCAAACCGCGCAGGTGAAGTTGCCGGTGTAGCCGACGAACCAGGCGTCGCGATAGGAGTTGGTGGTGCCGGTCTTGCCGGCGGTCGGAATGCCGTCGAGCGCGGCGCGGCGCGCGGTGCCTTCGCTCACCACATGGCTCATCATGCCCGCCATGTCGGCGGCAACCGACGCAGGGATCGCCTGCCGCGGCTTCGGTCCGTCGCGGTCCCAACGCCAGACCAGGTCGCCGGCGCCGGTGCGCACTTCCAGCACCGCATGCGGCGTGACCGCTTTGCCCTTGTTGGGGAAGGTTGCGTACGCCACCGCGTGTTCGATCACGGTGACTTCGTCGGCGCCGATCGGCAGCGAAGGCGTGTCCGGCAGCGGCGCCTTGATGCCGAAGCGGCGCGCCACCTCGACGATTTTCCGGCGGCCTTCCTTCGGGCCAAGCTTGCCGCCGAGCGCAATCGAGAGTTTCACGGGAACCACGTTGATCGAGCGCGTGATCGCCTGCGTCAGCGTCACCGAGCCGGAGTAGGAGTGGCCATAGTTCTGCGGACACCAGTTACCGATACAGACCGGGCCGTCGACCACGATCGAGGTCGGCTTGAACCCGTTCAACAACGCCGTGGTGTAGACATACGGCTTGAATGACGAACCGGGCTGGCGATAGGCGTCGGTGGCGCGGTTGAACTGGCTTGCGCCATAGTCGCGGCCGCCCACCATGGCGCGGATGCCGCCGTCGAGGTCGGAGACCACGGTGGCCGCCTGGGTTGCGTGATAGTCGCGGCCGAACTGGCGCAGCTGGGTTTCGATCGCCCCGTCGGCGGCGTTCTGCACGTTCATGTCGATCGCGGTGCGGACCACGAACACGCGCTCGGTGTAGGATTTCGGGAAGGTGTCGACCAGCTTGCGCATTTCGTCGAAGGCGTAGTCGAGATAGTAGTTCGGCGAGCTCTCGTCGCGGCGGTCGACGGCGAAGGCAGGATTGCGCCGGGCGCCGAACACCTGGCCCTCGGTCATGAAGCCGGCGTCGACGAGGTTGTCGAGCACGACGTTGGCGCGGGCGCGTGCGGCCGGCAGGTTGATATGCGGCGCGAACTTGGTCGGCGCCTTGAACAGGCCGGCCAGCATCGCGGCTTCCGCCAGCGTCACGTCGCGCACCGACTTGTTGAAGTAGAAATGCGCGGCGCCGTCGACGCCGAAAGTGCCGCCGCCCATATAGGCGCGGTCGAGATAGAGTTTGAGGATCTCGTTCTTGGTCAGCCGCGTCTCGAGCCAGATCGCGAGGAAGGCCTCGTTGACCTTGCGCTCGATGGTGCGCTCGTTGGAGAGAAACAGGTTTTTCGCGAGCTGCTGGGTGATCGACGAACCGCCCTGGCGCACGCCGCCGGCCTGGGCGTTGGTGACCAGCGCGCGCGCGGTGCCGGCGATGTCGATGCCGAAATGGTCGTAGAAGCGGCGGTCTTCGGTGGCGAGCGTCGCCTTGATCAGATTGTCCGGAAAATCCTCCAGCGGAATCGAGTCGTTGTGCTTGATGCCGCGGCTGCCGATCGGATTGCCGTAGCGGTCGAGGAAGGTGACCGCGAGATCGGATTTCTTCAGCCAGTCCTCGTCGGCGGTCTCGCGGAAGGCGGGGACCGCGAGCGCGAGCAGCAGGATCAACCCGCCGAGCCCGATGGTGGCGGCCTCCGACAGCGGCTCGATGAACACCCAGCGCTTCCAGCGGCCGACATAGAAGCGGTCCATGAAGGTCGAGTAGCGCTCATAGAGTTCGCGCGCGCCCTTGCCCGACGAGAACAGGGTGGAGTCGATGCGCGCGTCCAGATCCAGAAAGAAATTCCGGAATTTCTGCTTCAGATGCGGTGGTATGATCTGGCGCGGCACTGGACTCTTCGCGAGCTTTCAAGATGGTCGATCACGCTAACGCGGGCGTGTTCGAGTTCTTGCTGGAATGTTGCGGCAAACCCAAGGCGCGGCTTGATTTATCAGCACCACAGGATTTGGTTTTGTTGTAGCCGAGCAGGGGCCATAAACCAATGGTCCCATCGGGCTTTTAATGAGCAGGATGAACGGGTTTTTGGACCCAAAGGTACCGGTTTGGGCGTTAGTCTTGCGCCTCGGCTGCCGGACCACCTAGAAGGACCGCCGATGGAACACAGAGTGAGATGACCGCGCCACCCAAGCCGCCCTCGGACCAGAACGGATTTTTCTGGAAAACCAAGACGTTGGAGGAAATGTCCGACGTCGAATGGGAGAGCCTGTGCGACGGCTGCGCGCGCTGCTGCCTGGAAAAACTGGAGGACGAAGATACCGGCGAGATCTTCTTCACCCATGTTGCCTGCCGGCTTCTGGATGCCGGCCTATGTGCCTGCAAGGACTATTCGAACCGCTCCGCCAAGGTGTCCGATTGCGTGCGGCTGACGCCCGAGAATGTCCGCACCATCAACTGGCTGCCGCCGAGCTGCGGCTATCGGCTCGTGGCCGAGGGCCGCGATCTCTATTGGTGGCATCCGCTTGTCTCGGGCGATCCCAATACGGTGCATGAGGCCGGGGTTTCCGTGCGCGGCCGGGTCGAGGGAAGTGAGGAGGACATTCCCGACGCCGATCTCGAGCATCATATCGTGCGTTGGCCGGTGCTCTTGCCGAAACGGGCGCGGCTGAAACGGCGGCCAAAGGCATGATCCGGAAAAGGGTGACGCGGTTTTCCGATAAGATCATGCCCGGAGAAGCCTGAATCCGCCCCGCCGGCCATCACGTGTCCGCGATGACAGCGGCTGCGGGATGCTCCCATGCGCGCAGGGTGCTGCCTCACAGGAGGTTCGCTCTCTAAATAGAGGCGCAACCAGCGAATCTTCGCCGCTCCTGCGGCGCCCGGAACGATCATTTCCCCATGAACAAGTACGAACGGCAGAGCCGTTTTCCTGCCGATCCCCAAACTTTGGCCGAAGAGATCGAGGCCGAGCTCCCGGAACTTGCCTCAGAGGTGCTCGCGGTCGACGACGCGCCGTCGCTTGCGTCGCGTGCGCCGCTGACCCAGGCCGAAACCCGCACCATCCTGATGAGCCTGATGGTGACGATGTTCCTGGCCGCGCTCGACCAGACCATTGTCGCGACCGCACTGCCGACCATCGGCCGCCAGTTCCACGACGTCACCAGCCTGTCCTGGGTGATCACCGCCTATCTCCTGGCATCGACCGCGGTCGCGCCGGTGTTCGGCACCCTGAGCGACATCTATGGCCGCCGCGCCATGGTGATCGCGGCTTTGAGCCTGTTCATCGCCGGCTCCGTGCTCTGCGCGCTCGCACCGAACATGCCGGTGCTGATCCTCGCGCGCGGCCTGCAGGGGCTCGGTGGCGGCGGCATCATGCCTGTCGTGCAGACCGTGATTTCCGACGTGGTGAGCCCGCGCGAGCGCGGCCAGTACCAGGCCTATTTCAGCGGCGTGTGGGTCGCGGCCGGCATCGGCGGACCGGTGCTGGGCGGCGTGTTCGCCGAGCATTTGCACTGGTCGATGATCTTCTGGATCAACCTGCCGCTGGCGCTCGCGGCATTGGCGCTGCTGCTGCCGAAGATGGGCAAGATTCCGGTCTATCATCGCCGCCGCGAAGTGGACTGGCTCGGCGGCGTGCTGCTGATGGCGTCCGCGGTCGTGTTGATGCTAGTGCTGACCTGGGGCGGCAACCGCTTCCTCTGGCTGTCGCCGACAACAATCGCGATGCTCGGCGCATCGGTCGCGCTCGCGGCGAGCTTTATCTGGCATGCCGGCCGCACCGACGAGCCGTTCCTGCCGCTGTCGCTGCTCGGCGGCACGGTAGTGCCGTTCGCGATTCCCGCCGGTGGCTGCGCGCTCGGCGCCATGACCGGGCTCACGGTGAACCTGCCGCTCTACTATGAAGTGGTGTATCGCCTGAGCGCCAGCGAAGCCGGCCTCTGCCTGATTCCACTGGCCGCGATCTCGACCTGCGGCGCCGCGATAGCCGGCCGCACCATGGCGAAGCACCGACACTACAAGCGCGTCGCCATCGTCGGCACCTTTGTTGCCGCGGTGAGCGCGACCGCGCTTGCCCTGACCACGCTGCCGCTCTGGGGCATGCTGGTGCTGCTGTCCATCTTCGCGCTCGGGCTCGGCACGGCGTTCCCGACCAGCGTGGTGTCGATGCAGAACGCTGTCGCACGCGCACAAATCGGCACGATCACGGGTGCGATGAATTTCTTCCGCGCGCTGATGGCCTCGTTCACGGTGGCCGCTTTCACCGCGATCCTGCTGATGGCGCTCGGCGCCGACATCTCGCTTGCCGGCGAGCATCGCGGACCGGTCAGCTCGATCCCCGTTGCCGACATGATCACCGCGTTCCGCTACGTGTTCGGCGCCGCCGCAGCGCTGATGGCGGCCGCCTCGTTTTGCATCATCCTGATGGAGGAACGGCCGCTTGCCGGCCCGTCGACGCAGCGGATCGAGATGGCGGAGTAGGGGACTCAGTTCGCCTGTGTCAGCCGTGAATTGATCTCTTCACGGAGCAGGCTGAAGTCGATCGGCTTGGTCAACAGCCCCGACGCCCCGTTCTCCAGCGCCCTGCGTCTGGTGTCGGGATCGCCATAGGCCGTGATCATGATCACGGGCACCTCGGGCCGCATTTCCTTGACCTTGGGCAGCATTTCCAGCCCGGTCATCCCAGGCATGTTGATGTCGGAGAGGATCAGGATCAGCGACTGTTCGATGGTGGAGGCGATGCGCTTGAGCGCATCAGAGCCGGAATTGGCAAAATCCATCATGAAACGCTGCGAGCGCAGGTCGCGGCGGAATTGCTGGCGGAACAACGCCTCGACGTCGGGCTCGTCATCCACCACAAGAACAAGAACGTCCACGTCCAACCTCAATTCTTCTTTGAAAGACTGGTTCTCGGCAAAACAATCGTGAACTCGGTAAATTCCTCAGGGACGGTCTCGACGTCAATCGTGCCACCGTGTTGTTTCACAATGATGTCGTAACTCATCGACAGCCCGAGTCCCGTCCCTTCGCCCGCGGGCTTGGTCGTAAAGAACGGGTTGAACATTTTTTCCTTCACTTCCGGCGGAATTCCGGTGCCGTTGTCGCGAATCCGGATTTCGACGCCGTCGGTGCGACCTTTTGTCATGGCGCTGACAACAGGCTCATAGCCTGCCCCGTTATCGGACTTGCGCTTGGTCACGGCATAAAAACCGTTCGACAGCAAGTTCAGGAAGACCCGGGTGATTTCCTGCGGAAACACGTCGACCATGCCGGCCTCGGGATCAAAATTTCGCTGCAGCGTGACATTGAATTGCGGTTTTTCGGCGCGCGCGCCGTGATAGGCGAGATTGAGGCTTTCGTCCACCAGCGCGTTGATGTCGGCGGGCCGATGCTCGCCAGATCCTTCGCGCGAATGCAGCAGCATGTTCTTCACGATGGAATCGGCACGCTTGCCGTGTTGGACAACCTTGGCGAGATTATCTTTCAAAAGGCCAGTCAATTCATCGGCTTCGGCACGGAGCTTGTCGGCCAGCGTCGCCTGCTTCAGCACATCGTTGAGCTCGTCGGCGAGCTCAACCGAAAGCGCGGAAAAATTGTTGACGAAATTGAGCGGGTTCTTGATTTCATGCGCGATGCCGGCCGTGAGCTGGCCGAGCGAGGCCAGCTTCTCGGTCTGAACCAGACGATCCTGCGCGGCACGCAGATCGTCGAGCGATTCGGCGAGCTCGCGGGTGCGGGTCTGCACCTCGTCGAACAGGCGGACGTTCTCGATCGCAATCACGGCCTGGTCGGCGAACGTCGTGACCAGCTCGATCTGCTTGTCGGTGAATGGCCGCACGTTCTTGCGCAACAGCGCAAGCGCGCCAACCGGCTTGCCTTCGCGCAACAGGGGTACGCCAAGGATTGTGCGGGGATCGCCGCTCAGTCTCTGGGCTTCCGGGAAGGAGTAATCGGGGTCGGCGTACGTGTCGTGGACGTGGGTCACTTTGCCCTCGAGCAAGGTACGTCCGGTGATGGTCGCACGTTCCGGCTTGATCGGAAGATCTTTGACGTACTCCATGAATTCGGGTGCAAACCCCCAGGAGCCGGCGCGAAAATACGTGTCGCCTCGTTGGCGCGTGATGACAGACATGTCCGCCTCGCACAAGCGAGCGGCCGATTCAACGAGTGTGTCCAGCACCACCTGCAGATCGAACGCCGAACGGCTGATGACCTTGAGCACGTCGGCTGTCGCCGTTTGCTGCTGTAGCGACTCCTGCAAGTCCCGGGTGCGCGCCTGCACCTCCTCGAACAGCCGGACATTCTCGATGGCGATCACCGCCTGGTCGGCGAAGGTCTGGACCAGTTCGATCTGCTTGTCGGTGAATGCATGGATCTGCTTCCGCACCAGAACAAAGACGCCGATTGGCGCGCCCTCGCGCAAGAGCGGGACACCGAGCCTGGTGCGAGCCGGATCCGGTTCGTTTTCAAAAACAAGCTCTGGATTTGCCAGCCAGTCTTCGACCTGAACGACTTTGCCTTCGAGCAGGGCCCGCGCGACCATGGACTTGCCACCGGGCCTGATCGACTGGCTCTGCAGGAAGGCGTACTTGGCCGCGGGCAGTCCATAGCCGGCAGCGAGGCGGTATGTGCCGTCTTCCACCGGACGAAAAATCACTCCTTCATCGGCCTCGCACAGGCGCGCCGCCGATTCGATGAGTGTATCCAACACCGTCTGTAGGTCGAACGCCGAGCGGCTGATGACCTTGAGCACGTCGGCTGTCGCCGTTTGCTGCTGTAGCGACTCCTGCAAGTCCCGGGTGCGCGCCTGGACTTCATCGAACAGGCGCACGTTGCTGATCGCGATCACGGCCTGGTCCGCGAAGGTCTGGAGCAGGGCGATCTGCTTGTCGCTGAAGGGGTTGACCTCGGTGCGGCGAAGCAGGATCGTTCCGATGCTCTCGCCCTCACGCAGCAAGGGTACGCAGAGGAGCGTTCGAGTCCTGACACGGCGAGAAATCTCCTGGGATTCCGGAAATTCGTCGCCCTCTGCGGAAAGCACATCGTGCAGGTGAACTGGCACCTTGTCGATGACCGCGCGGCCACCGATGAAATTTCGGTTGATGACCCGCCTTTGCAGGCCCACCGGTATCGATCCACGGTGCGCGGCATAGCGGAGCTCGTCCCCCTCGCGCAATTGCGCGATAGCGTCGTCGGCTTCGCAGAGCTCGCAGGCACTTTCGACAATTGCCTGAAGGACGGGCTGCACGTCCGTCGGCGAGGAGGCGATCACGTTGAGGATATTGCCGCTGCCGGTCTGGTATCGCAGCGCCTCCTCGACGTCGCGCGTCTTGGCTTGTACCTCGTCGAACAATCGGACGTTCTCGATTGCGATGAGAGCCTGGTCGGCGAAGGTCTGCACCAGTTCGATTTGGCGGTCCGTGAAGGGACCGGGTGCCTGGCGCGATAGCCCAAAGACGCCTTCCACTGTTCCCTCGCGCAGGAGCGGCACGGCAAGCATCGCGCGAATACCGCCGAGTGCCGATCCCGGTATCGTAATCTCGGGATCTCCCAGCAGATCGGGGATGCAGACCGTTTGCCCGGTGGCGATCGCCCGCCCGACAGCCGAATGCCGGCCCGCTTTCTGGGGATTTTGTCTGAGGTATTCGACCCAATCCGGAGCGACCTCCGTGGAGGATATGGCCCGGTAACGGAACAGGTCACCGTCGCGCAGGAAGACTGCGCCGCGCCAGGCGCCACTTAATTCCACGGCGGAACCGATCAGGGTTTCGAGCACTTTCTGCAGGTCGAATGTCGAACGGCTGATCACTTTCAACACGTCGGCCGTCGCGGTCTGCTGTTGCAGAGATTCAGAGAGGTCGCGTGTACGGGCCTGCACCTCGTCGAACAGCCGCGCGTTCTCGATGGCGATGACGGCCTGGTCGGCGAAGGTGGTGAGCAGCTCGATCTGTTTTCCGGTGAAAGGCAATGCCACGGGACGGCATGCCGCAATCACGCCGATTGGCATACCCTCGCGTAGAAGCGGAATGCCCAGCATCGCGCGAAAGCCACCGCGTCGGATCGATTCACCCCATGCATAGTCTGGGTCGGCAAGCACATCCGGCATGTGGACTGTACGACGTTCGAGCGCCGTCCTTCCCACCAGCGTATCTCGTCCGGGCTCGATGATCTGTTGCCGCATCCATTCCCGATATTCGGGAGAAAAGCCGTAGCTCGAGGCCAACTGGTATTTGTCGGCCTCGCGGCGAAAAATGAAGCAATAGGCCGCATCCGATAGCTGCGCCGCTGACTGGACGAGCGTATCGAGCACCGTCTGCAGGTCGAACGCCGAGCGGCTCATGACCTTGAGCACCTCGGCGGTGGCCGCTTGCTGGGCGCGCGCCTCGGCGAGCTCGCGCCGAAGCGCGTCGATGATGCGCTGCTGATCGGCCTCTGTCGGCATTGTGTCCGTCATCGGTTGCCGTTCGCCCGGCTGGTTCGCGGCAGCACCAGGCGAAACTCGGTGAACGCGCCGGGCTCGGTCTCGACCTCGATCGTTCCGCCATGCTGTTTCACGATGATGTCGTGGCTCATCGACAGGCCCAGGCCCGTCCCTTCGCCGGCCGGCTTGGTGGTGAAGAAGGGGTTGAACATCTTCTCCTTCACCTCGGGCGGAATGCCGGTGCCGTTGTCGCGGATGCGGATTTCGACATGGTCGTCGTCGCCACGCGTGGTCGCCGTGACCTGCGGCTCGAAATCGGCGCTGCCATTGTCGGCCTTGCGCCGGGTCACCGCATAGAACCCGTTGGAGATCAGGTTGAGCAGCACGCGGGTGATTTCCTGCGGAAACACTTCGATCATGCCGGCGGCGGGATCGAAATCGCGCCGCAGCGTGACATTGAACTGCGGTTTTTCGGCGCGGGCGCCGTGGTAGGCGAGATTGAGGCTTTCGTCGACCAGCGCGTTGATGTCGGCCGGGCGGTGCTCGCCGCTTCCTTCACGCGAATGCAGCAGCATGTTCTTGACGATGGAGTTGGCGCGCTTGCCGTGCTGCACGACCTTCGACAGGTTGTCCTTCAGCAGGCCGGTCAGCTCGTCGACTTCCTGGCGGAGCTTCTCGGTCAATTCGGCCGGCTTCAGAATGTCGTTGAGCTCGTCGGTGAGCTCGACCGACAGCGCCGAGAAGTTGTTGACGAAATTGAGCGGGTTCTTGATCTCGTGGGCAATGCCGGCGGTGAGCTGGCCGAGCGAGGCGAGCTTCTCGGTCTGGACCAGGCGGTCCTGCGCGGTGCGCAAATCGTCGAGCGATTTGGAGAGCTCGCGCGTGCGCTGTTGCACCTGCTCGAACAGGTCGACGTTTGAAATCGCGATGACCGCCTGGTCGGCGAAGGTCTCGATCGCCTGAATCTGGCGCGGCGTGAAGGGTTTGAGGTGTGACTGCCGCAATACAATGACACCAAGGACCTCGCCATCGCGCATTAATGGAGCGGTCAGGAGAGCGCGCTCTCCACCCCGCCTGATGCGGTCCTGATCCAGATCCGGATCCTCGAACACATTTGGGTAGTGCACGGTGCGCTTCAGCTCGAGGGCGCGGCCAAAAATTGTGCCAGGACCGTCCGAAGATGCCGGGGTGGTTTGCAGGTATTCGAGATGCTTCGGCACGCCGCCTGCAATCGCCGTGAGATAGAATCTTCCATCGCGAAGCAGGAAGATGGTGGCGCCGTCCGAGCCGCATAGCTCGCGCGACGTCTCGACGATCGCGTCGAGGACCGGCTGCAGCGCGTCCGGCGAGCGGCTGATGACCTTCAGCACGTCCGACGTCGCGGTTTGGAAGTGCAATGACTCGCTGAGATCGTCGGTGCGTTCGCGAAGCTCGCGCAGCAGGCGCGCATTCTCAATCGCGATCACCGCCTGATCGGCGAACATCTTCAGCAATGCGATATGCTTTTCCTCGAATGGCCGCACGTCCGCGCGGCGGATGAGGATGGTGCCGAGGGCGTGATCGTCGCGGATCAGCGGAACGGCCATCGTGGTGCGGTGTCCGAATCGTAGCGCGTATTCACGGCCGAGCGCGAAATCATGATCGGGGGCTTGCAAATCGGCAATATGGACCGGCCGTTTGTCGACGATGGAGCGTCCCATCACGGTGTCGCGGTTGAGCGGTGCGTTTTCTCCCTGAACCAGCCGTTCGAAGTCGCCGAAATGCGCGACGTAGACTAGTCTGTCGTCTTCGACTGTGAGCACATCCACGACCTGCGCCTCGCAGATCTCGGCTGCATGCCGCGCAACCGTTTGGAAGACCGGCTTGATGTCTCCGGGCGAGCTTGAGATCACCCCCAGGATATCGCTGATGGCGGTCTGTTGCTCCAGCGACTCCGAGAGATCGTCGGTGCGCTGGCGCAACTCGCGAAGCAGGCGGGCGTTCTCGATCGCGATCACCGCTTGCCTTGCGAAGTTCGTCAGAAGCTCGACCTGCTTGTCGGAGAACGGACGCACCTCCTGGCGATAGACGGTGATCGAACCGATCGCTTCGGCGTCCTGGAGCATGGGCACCACGACGATCGTGCGCGCGCCGCCGAGTTCCGCAATCTGGACTGTTGCTTGCGCGCGCTTTAGGTAGGCTGGGCTGGTGCGTATGTCCTCGATCTGGACCACTTGCCTGGTACTGATGGCGATGGCGGGCACACTTTGCGGATCATACTGCATGACCCTGTTTGCCCGCACCGCTGCGAGCGCGGCGGGAGCATTGTAGAGCGCGGCTTGCCGGAGCCCATCGTCTTCGACCAGCAGCATCGATCCGAACTCGGCCCCGCACACCCGCGTCGCGTTCTCCAGCATCTTGTCGAATACGGGCACCAGGTCGCCCGGCGAGGAGCTGATGATCTGCAGCACCTCCGACGTCGCGGTCTGCTGCTGCAGCGATTCCGACAGGTCGCGCGTGCGCTCCTGGACCTCGTTGAACAGCCGCGTGTTCTCGATGGCGATCACGGCCTGGTCGGCGAAAGTCTTCAGCAGTTGAACATGATGATCGATGAAGGTGCCAGCCGCGACGCGGGTCACGCTGATTAGCCCGATCGGCACGCCATTGTGCATGAGCGGGACGAACAGCATGCTGCGGAAACCGCGCGCGCGGCCGATGTCCGCGATCCGCTGGTCGGTGGCTTCCTCCGTATCGGGTACCACGACCGGTCTGCCTTGTTTCGCCAGCTCGGCTGCCTCGAAGCCTTCGACGGGTCGCGGGAAATGTGACCTCAGCACCTCGTCGGCCTCGGGAGTGGTCGGCGTGAACGCCGTCAAATACGCAACGCCGTCGATGAAACGAAAAACGGCTGTTGAGAAGCCACCGATCAACCGGTTGGCGCTTGTCGCGATCGCCTCGAACACCGGCTGCACGTCGGACGGTGAGCTCGCGATCACCTTGAGGATGTCGGCGGTGGCGGTCTGCCGCTCCAGCGCTTCGCGGGTCTCGTTGAACAGCCGCGTGTTCTGGATGGCGATCACAGCCTGATCGGCGAAAGTCTGCATCAGCGCCAGCTGCTTTTCCGAGTACCTGTGTCCGGGTTGCGGGTGAGTGAAGATGATCGTGCCGATCCCTTTCTCCTGATCGATCAGTGGCACGAAGGTGATGGACCGAAAATGGCCTGCAGCCGCGGCCTTCCGGGTAAACTCCGGCGTATCCGGGCCCTCGACATCGGGAAATTCGATGATGCGGCGTTCGAGAATCGCGCGTGCCGAGGGGGCGCGTTCCAGGTCGAACGGGAGCGGATAAACCGCGCGAGTACGCTCGACATCGAAGCCGGGGATTGAACCTGCCGCCGCATTCCAGTGCAGTTTGTTGTCCTTCAGCGTGGTAATCGTCGCCGCGCAGGGTTCGAACAGCTGCGCCGCGCTGCCGACGATCGCTTCAAACACCGGCTGCACGTCGGAGGGCGAGCTTGCGATGACCTTCAGGATGTCGGCGGTCGCGGTCTGCCGCTCCAGCGCCTCCTGGGTCTCGTTGAACAGCCGAACGTTCTCGATAGCGATCACAGCCTGGTCGGCGAAGGTCTGCAGCAGCTGAATGTGGTGGGGCGCAAACGCGCCCGGCTCGGCGCGAGTGACGGAGATGATCCCGATCGTCTTGCCGCCGTTCGTTATCGGCACCCACAGCATGCTGCGGAAACCATGCAACCGCGCAATGTCCCGGAGCGGCTGGTGCGGCACCTCTTCGGTGTCCGGTATGGGGAACGGCTTGCCATGCTGCGCCAGCCGGAAAGCCTCGAAATTTTCGACCGGCTGAGGAAAATCCGCCTTGAGCGCTTCGTCGGCGGCCGGGTTCGTCGGCGTGTAAGCGGCGAGATGGACGTTTTCGTCGATGAGGCGGAACACCGCAGCAGTGAAGCCACCGAGAAGCCGCTTCGCGCGGCCGACGATCGCCTCGAACACGGGTGCGACGTCCGAAGGCGAACCCGCGATCACGCGCAGGATGTCGGCGGTCGCGGTCTGCCGCTCCAGCGCCTCCTTTGTCTCGTTGAACAGCCGCGCGTTCTCGATGGCGATCACCGCCTGATCGGCGAAGGTCTCGAGCAGTTGAACGTGGTGTGCCGCGAATGCTCCCGGCTCCTTTCGCGTGACCACGATCAGGCCGACAGGCGCTCCTTTGCTCATCAGCGGCGAGAACAGCGAACTGCGAAAGCCGCGCGCCCGCGCGACATCCCTCAGACCCGTATCAGGATTGGCTTCGCTGTCGGCCTCCTGGACGACCTCACCGCCCTTCGCCATTTCGAAAAACGGCAAATTGGCCGTTGGACGCGGAAATGAGGCCTTCAGGACTGTATCCGCCGCCGGGCTGATCGGCGTGTAAGCAGCCAAATTGACAATGCCGTCAACAAAGCGAAACACCGTGGCCGAGTAGCCGCCGATCAGCTGTTTGGAGCTGCTTGCAATGGCGTCGAATACCGGCTGAACATCTGACGGCGAACTCGCGATCACCTTCAGGATATCGGCGGTGGCGGTCTGGCGCTCCAGCGCCTCTTTCGTCTCGTTGAACAGCCGAACGTTCTCGATGGCGATCACGGCCTGATCGGCGAAGGTGCGGAGCAGCTCGACATGATGATCGGCGAGCACGCCGGCCTCGCGCCGCGTGCAGCCGATAAAGCCGATGAACGCGCCCCGGTTCATCAGCGGCGTGAAGGTGACGCTGCGCCAGCCGCGGGCGCGGCTCAACCGCCTTGTTTGCGCATCGGCTGTCTCGGCGTCGGCGATTTGTGTTGTCTCGCCGTGCTCGATCAAAGGCACCGCCGGGGTCTCGCTCCGCGGCATCGGAAATGCGGCTTCGAAGGCTGCATCGGATTCCGGGTCGATGGGTGTGAATGCCGCGACGTGAACCATGTCATCGATGACGGGATGAACCGAGGTGGAGTATCCGCCGATCAACCGGTTCGCGCTGGCCGCGATGGCCTCGAATACCGGCTGAACATCGGAAGGCGAGCTCGCGATCACCTTGAGGATGTCGGCGGTCGCGGTCTGCCGCTCCAGCGCTTCCTTGGTCTCGTTGAACAGCCGTGCATTCTGGATGGCGATCACGGCCTGGTTGGCAAAAGTCTGAACCAGGGCGAGCTGCTTCTCGGAGAGTCTGAGGCCGGCCTGCGGGTGCGTGAGATTGATCGCGCCGATACCCTCGGCGCCGTCGATCAGCGGCACCAAGGTGACGGACCGGAATCCGCTAATTCGTCCCGACTGCCGGGCGATATCGGCGGTATCGTGCGCTTCAACGTCCGGAATCTCGATAATGCGCCTTTCTGCGATAGCCCGGGCAGAGGGAAATTGGTCCGGCTTGAACGGCAGCGGATAGATCGCCCTGGCACCTTCGACATCGAACTCCGGGTGAAGCGCCGCGGTCGCATTCCAGTGCAGCTTTTCGTCCTTCAGGGTGACAATCGTCGCGGCCCACGGCTCGAACAGCCTTGCCGCGCTGGTTGCAATCGCCTCGAACACCGGCTGCACGTCGGAGGGCGAGCTCGCGATTACCTTGAGGATGTCGGATGTCGCGGTCTGCCGTTCCAGCGCTTCCTTGGTCTCGTTGAACAGCCGTGCATTCTCGATCGCGATCACCGCCTGATCGGCGAAGCTCTGCTGCAGCGCCAGTTCGTCGTCGGTAAAGGGAGCCAACCGGTCGCGGTACACGATCAGAGCGCCGATCGCCTTGCCGTCGCGGCGGAGCGGCGTGCCGCAGACGGTGCGGATTCCCGCTTCGCGGGCGGTTCGCACCGGCCAATTCGCCATCGACGGATCGGCATTGTCGAGGTCGGGGATGTGGACTTGGCGGTTCTCCTGATAGACCGTACCGGGCAGGTTCGATCCTCGCGTCGCGAGGTCTGACGTCGGTTGCGAGCCGGTCAAATGCCCACTCGAGCCGACCCGCACGGTCTGGACCCAGCGGTCGCCTTTAGCGATCCGGATCGTGGCGCTGGCGGCGTTGAAGAAGGTCTGGGTGGTCTCGGCAATCCGCTGCAGCGCATGCTCGGCATCGCCCTCGGTGTTGGCGATTGCGTTCAGGATCTCGGCACTGGCCTTTTCGCGGTCGGTGACGGACCGCAGGTCGTTCTTCAAACGAAAGTTGACCAGCGCACTGGCGGTCTGGCGCTCGATCGCCGCATCCCGCTCGTTGACAGCGGTCTCCAGTTGCCGTTCGAGTTCGGCAATCCGTTGCTGCAGATCGGCCACGGCGTCCTGGGAAAGCGCGGTCATTCCCGTAAAAATCCATAGGCCCGGTGGTTGCCGGGCTCAAAGCGGGTCAGGCCTTTATTCGCGCATGATTATTTCATCCCGGGCGGGGGTAAGCCAGCGCCGGGGGACCTTTTTTCGAGGCATTAACGCTTCAGGTCCCGGGACGGGACACCTCGGTCTCCTTGCTGGTGATGAACTCCAGCAGCACGGGGATGCCTTCCTGGGTCTTCTGGATGCCGCGCTTGAGCGCCGGCACGATGTCCTCCGGCTTGGTCACGCGCTCGCCATAGCCGCCGAAGGCGCGCGCCATCGCGGCGTAGTCGCCGGAGATGTCCGTCGAGCGATATTTCTCGGTCGAGATCGGCATCACCTTAAGCTCGATCGCCATCGAGAAATTGTTGAGCAGGATCGACATGATCGGAATCCGCTCGCGCACCGCAGTCTCGAAATCCATGCCGGTGAAGCCGATCGCGGCATCGCCCCAGACGTTGATGCAGAGCTTGTCGGGCCGCGCCAGCTTGGCGCCCATCGCGAGGCCCAGGCCGTAGCCGAGCTGGGTGGTCTTGCCCCAGCCGAGATAGGTGAGCGGCTCGATCGGCTTCCAGAACGGCGACAGCTGATCGCGCGGACTGCCGGCATCATGGGTGATGATGGTGTTCCTGACGTCGACGGTGTGCTGCAGGTCCCAGAGCACGCGGTAGGGACTGAGCGGCGCGTCGTTGGACGTCAGTTTCGGCATCCACTTGGCCAGCCACTCCTTGTGCGAGGCCGCGATCTCGGCCGCGACCGCGCTCGCATCGCGATCGGCCGTGACGGTCTTGCCGATCTCCTCCAGCAGCGCGTCGAGCACCAGGGCCGCATCGCCGACCAGGCCGATTCTAACCTCGACGTCCTTGTTGAGATGGTTCGGGTCGAGCGTCGAATGGATGATGGTCTTGCCGGCCGGCATCTTGATGCCGAAATTGGTTTCGGTGAAGGAGCAGCCGATGCCGAAGATCACGTCGGCCGCGTCCAGAAATTTCGGCACCGCGCGCGGCACGGCGAGGCCGCCCGAACCGAGCGAGAGCGTATGCGTCTCGGGAAAGGACGACTTGCCGCCCAGGCTCGTGGTGACGGGGATCGCAAGCCGCTCGGCGAGCCGCTTCAGCTGTGGCCATGCCTTGGCATAGTGCACGCCCTGGCCGGCATAGAGCACCGGTCGCTTGGCGTTGATGAGCAGCTTGGCCGCCTCCTTGATATGGGCGGGATCGGCGCCATAGCGGGTGCGCAGCACCGGCGTGTAGTTCAGCGGCTCGGCGACCTCCTCGTTCCACATGTCCGTGGGGATCTCGACGATGACCGGGCCGCCGCGGCCGTTCTTCAATTTGGTGAAGGCGCGGCGGAAGATGTTGCAGACCTCGTTGGCGATCATGATCGGCTCGGAGGACTTGGCGTACGGCTTCATCGCCTGGCTGGAATTGAAATTCGGGTCGATGTTTGCGATCCGCCGCGGATAGCCCTGTGGCAAGACCAGCACGGGCACGGACTCGCCGTAACATTGCGCCACGCCGCCCATCGCGTTTTCCGCGCCGGGGCCGTGCTGCATGCAGAAGGCGCCGATGGTCTGACCTGAGGTGACCCGGGAGATCGCGTCCGCCATGTGTATCCCGATGCGCTCCTGGCGCACCATGATCGGGCGGATGTTGGCGTTGGCGGCATGCTCGATCAAATGATTGACCGGATAGCCGCAGAGGATCTCGATCCCCTCGCGCTTCATGATTTCCGCGATTGCCGTGCCGAGCTTCATGGCCGTTTCTCTCCCCAGGGGCGGGCCGATTGTCCAACTCGGCCTCTATGGGCGCTAGTTGGAACAGGAATCGCGCGGCCGGTAAAGCGGGCTTGGCGGCCCGCCGGGGAAGTCTGATATGCGCGAGCCCCGGTTGCCTGCGCAAAAACGACGCGGCTTGCCGGCATCTTTTAACGGCTCGTTCAGCCTGTCCGTGCACGTAGCGGTAACCAATCCAACCCTAAATTGCGGTCGCGCGGACAGAAGGGGCCACGGAGTTGGAAATGCGGAAGTTGATTGCGAAATTTTTGGCCGATCAGTCTGCTGCGACCGCGATCGAATATTGTCTGATCGCCACCGGTATCTCCATCGTGATCGTGGTTGCCGTCAACGGCATGGGCACGACGGTGAACGGCAAGTTCACGTCCATCAATTCGTCGCTGAAGTAATCCACTCGTCGTTAGATAATCAGCCCGCCTTGCGCGACCGCGCGGCAGCGCGCGCCGGTTTCGCGGCCTTTTTGGGCTCGTCCTTCTCCTTGGCGGCGCGCTTGCCGCTGCCTGATATCGGCAGCAACATCTCGCGCTGGCCCTCGGGCCGCTTGGCCTTCTTGCCCTTGGCCTTGGCCGGAGGCGGCGCCTGCCGCTCGCTGGCGAGGCTCTTCTTCAACGCGTCCATCAAATTGATGACGTTGCCGCTCGACTTGGGCGCGGCCTTCGGCGCGATCTTGATGCCGTTGCGCTTCTTGTTGATCAGGTCGATCAGCGCCGTCTCGTAGTGGTCCTCGAACTCTTCCGGCTCGAACGAGCCGGACTTCTGCTCGACGATGTGCCTGGCGAGGTCGAGCATGTCCTTGGTGACCTTCACGTCCTGGACGTCGTCGAAATAATCCTTCTCGCTGCGCACCTCGTACGGATAGCGCAGCAGCGTCCCCATCAAGCCCTTGCCGAGCGGCTCCAGCGAGATGATGTGCTCGCGGTTGGTCAGCACCACGCGGCCGATCGCCACCTTGTTCATGGTGCGGATGGTTTCGCGTATCACGGCGAAGGCGTCGTGACCGACCTTGCCGTCGGGCACGAGATAATAGGGGCGGATCAGATAGCGGTTGTCGATCTCGGTCTTCGGCACGAACTCGTCGATCTCGATCGTATGCGTCGACTCCAGCGCGACCTCGTCGAGCTCTTCCTTGCTGACTTCGATGTAGGTGTCGGTGTCGACCTTGTAGCCCTTGACGATGTCCTCGTTGCCGACTTCCTCGCCGGTGTCGGCGTCGACCTTCATGTATTTGATGCGGTGACCGGTCTTGCGATTGATCTGGTTGAAGGAGACCTTCTCGGTATCCGAGGTGGCCGGATACAGCGCGACCGGGCAGGTCACGAGCGACAGCCGCAGAAAACCCTTCCAATTGGCGCGGGGGGCCATGGCAAACTCCGGTACGCAACAGACGTGAAGAACGCAGGATAACACCGACGGGTCCTGTTTCAAGCAAACCGGACCGGGATTCTGCCAACGGCGTTAACTGTATCTGGTTAGGCGCCTTTTCGGCTCTTTCGGCGGGGGCAGAACCGGAACATCGGCCGTGATGGGGCGTTTCCTCCGTGAGGTGAAGCCGCGAGAGCTCGTGGCTTCCTGCAATGACAGCCAGCGAACGAGGTCACCATGGCGACGACAGAACACGGCCGGATCGTCGAAACCCCCACCGAGGCGCGGCAGGCCGAGCCGGGCCCTTCGGTGCTCGCGTTGTTGTCGGCGTCGACCGGGCTCGCGATCCTGATCCTGGCGGTGGTCTGGTTTGTGTTCTTCCGCACATAAGACATTCTGCGAGCAGGGCTGAGCGCGGCTGAGTTGGATATGAGGTGAACCTTGAGGCACCGTGCGGTGTCAAAGCGTCAGGATACCGGCAAACCGTTCGTGGCGAAAAGTAAGTTCGTGACGAAAAAGTAAGGTTGCAATAGCAGCGCCGTTCATGAACGGTTCACGCCGGAAAAGGTCATCTTGATTGCACATACTGTTCACCTTTGGAGGCAAGCGTGCGCCTGCTCGTCGTTGAGGACGATCCGGATCTCAATCGTCAGCTCACCACCGCGTTGAGCGATGCCGGATACGTTGTTGATCGCGCATTCGATGGCGAGGAGGGGCATTTTCTCGGCGACAGCGAACCCTATGACGCTGTGGTGCTCGACATCGGCCTGCCGAAGATGGACGGCATCTCCGTTCTGGAAGCCTGGCGGCGCAACAAGCGCGCCATGCCGGTGCTGATCCTCACCGCCCGCGATCGCTGGAGCGACAAGGTGCAGGGCTTCGATGCCGGTGCCGACGACTATGTCGCAAAGCCGTTTCATCTCGAGGAAGTGCTGGCTCGCATTCGCGCGCTGCTGCGCCGCTCGGCCGGCCATGCGCAGTCCGAGCTGACCTGCGGCCCGGTGTCGCTGGACACCCGCACCAACCGTGTCACTGTCGCGGGCAACCCGGTCAAGATGACGTCGCACGAATACCGGCTGCTGCAATATCTGATGCATCACTCCGGCCGCGTGGTGTCGCGCACCGAGCTGGTCGAGCATCTCTACGATCAGGACTTCGATCGCGACTCCAACACCATCGAGGTGTTCGTCGGCCGCATCCGCAAGAAGCTAGAGGTCGATATCATCCAAACGGTCCGAGGTTTGGGATATTTGCTGACTCCGCCTCCAGCCGGAGCGTAAAATAGCGCGTATGCGCCGCAACTCACTCGCCACCCGGCTGTTCTTTTCCGCAACCGCCTGGGTGGTGGTGATCCTCACCATTACCGGATTTGCGTTGTCGTCGGTCTATCGCAATGCGACCGAGCGCGCTTTCGACCGACGTCTCAACCTTTATCTACGTACGCTGATCGCCGAGGTGGCAACGCCCGACGAGCCGCCGGACCGCCAGTTCCAGTCGCTTGGCGAACCGCTGTTCGAGCTGCCGCTGTCGGGCTGGTACTGGCAGATCACGCGCACCGACACCGAAAAGCCCGACGTGCGCGCCTCGCGCTCGCTGTGGGACAGCAAGCTGCCGAAGCTCGATGAGCGCGGCCTCGATCTGACCGCGGCCGGCATCCGCGTCGCCTATGTCGACGGCCCGGAAGGGCAGAGCCTGCGCATGGTCGAGCGGCCGGTCGATCTCGGCGCCGACGGTAAATTCCTGGTCAGCGTCGCCGGCGACGCTACCGAGATTTTCGACGAGACGCGCAGCTTCGATTACTATCTCGGCGGCACGTTTACCGCACTCGGTATCGTGCTGTTGCTTACCACGGTGTTCCAGGTGCGCTTCGGCCTTGCGCCGCTCAATCGCATTTCCGAATCGATCGCCGCTATCCGCTCGGGCCGCGCCGAGCGGCTGGAAGGCGAGTTTCCGGTCGAGATCGCGCCGCTGGCGCGCGAGACCAACGCGCTGATCGACGCGAACAGGGAAATCGTCGAGCGCGCGCGTACCCATGTCGGCAATCTCGCGCATGCCATCAAGACGCCGCTCTCGGTGATCGTCAACGAGGCGACCGCGCACCGCGCCGATCCGTTCGCCGACAAAGTGCTGGAGCAGGCCGACGTGATGCGCGATCAGGTGGCGCATCATCTGGAGCGGGCGCGCATCGCCGCTCGCGTCACCATCATCGGCACGGTGACGGAAGTCGCGCCCGCCATCGAGGCGCTGCAGCGGACCATGGAAAAAATCCATCGCGACCGCGGCATCGTCATCGAGGCGAAGGCCGATCCGCGCGCGCGCTTTCGCGGCGAGCGGCAGGATCTCGAAGAGATGGCCGGCAACCTCGTCGACAATGCCTGCAAATGGGCCGCCTCCCATGTCTTCATCGAGGTGCTGGTGGAGCAGGCGGCCAAGCCCGGCGCGACACCGATGTTCCGGATCGTCGTCGACGACGACGGGCGGGGGTTGTCGGAAACCGAGCTCGCGCAGGTCTCGCGCCGCGGCCAGCGCCTCGACGAGTCCAAACCGGGTTCCGGACTGGGGCTGTCGATCGTGGTCGACTTGGCCGCGCTTTACGGTGGCAGCCTGACCCTGGGGAGCGCGCCGATCGGCGGCTTGCGAGCGGAACTGCTGCTGCCGGGCATGCGGTAAGCACTTCCAGGCGCAAAGGGCCGGCCAAGCTCGAATACTAAACGACTTCTTAACGCGCCCCCCTCTATGTTGCCCAGTGGACGCTGTGTGTCCCGATTCCGAAGTTCGCATTATCTTGCGGCGAATGAGTTTGCGAACTTCGGAACCGAAGGACACTGGCAAGTTATTGATCAAGTGTGGCTTTGGTTCAGAAGTCCGCATAACGAGCCTGCATCAAAAATGATGCGGACTTCTGAACCGCCACACTTGCCTCCACAACCCGCATTTTTTTGGCAGATGGGCGAGACTTCGAACGAGCGGCTGAAGACTTATCTCGGGCAGCTTCCGCCGCGGGCGCAGGCGCTGCTGATGCGGGAATTCGAGCGCGCGATCGAGCGCGGCGAGGATACCGCGGTCGCCAAGCTCGTCCTTGAGCAACTGCGCAAGGTGGCGCGGGGCAGCGAGGAAGATGCGCCGGAGCCTGCACGATCGGGGGATGCGGCGCGGCTGTTCTTCCGGTCGATCGAGCCGTTCCTGGCCGACGGCAAGGTGCCGATCCGCCAAGGTCAGATCCGCCGCGCCTCGCTGATGCCGGTGTGGCAGTGGCTGGTCCGTGCCGGCGCGCCGGGCCAGGTGCGCGACTATGACGCCGCGCTCGCAGGCCTCGCTGATGATGCCGAGGTGAAGGTGCTGGAGCTGGTCATCCGCAAACTGCAACTGGCGGCGGTGGAGGCCATTGCGCGCTTGACCACCTCGGCAGACGGCGACCGGCGCGCGTTGTCGCGGGTCGGCCCACCCGAGGTCATCGAGGACCTAGTTTCGATCGGCATGTTGCTCGGCGCCCGTGAAGCCATCGACGCGCTCGCCACCCGCCTGCCTGTCTATATGCGCGCCTTTGGCGATGCCCAGGTCGAGTCCATCACGTCGGTGCTGAATGTGCCGACCCTGCAGAACCCGCAGCTGTTGCCGTTCGCATTGTCGCTGGTGATGCAGCGGCTGAGCGCGCCATGGCAGATCATCCGCCTCGCCATCAAGATGGCCGCCTCCGACGACGAGATGCGGGTTGCCGCCACGCCCTATGGCATCGCAGTCTCTCTGGCGCTGCACGATCTCTACTGCATGGCGGCGCGCCTGCGCATGGATATCCGGCGCGGCCAGTTTGCCGATATCGGCGAAGGCCTGAAGGCCTTGCACGAGGGTGTGCGGGGCCTGCGCACCGAGCTCGACCTTCGCAACGATTCGAGCTGGGGCAAGCAGCTCGCCTCCATCCGTGCCGACGTCTCCAACACCCTGCAATCCGAGATCGACAGCGTGCCCGGCCGTGTCCGGCGCATCCTGCGCCAGCGCACCGACAAGGATATCCTCGCCGGCGCCAGGGTGGACAATACCGACGTCGAGGAGGTCGTCTCGCTGATCGGCTTCGTCGCGGTGTGCCGCACCTATGCCGATGAGCTTGCGATCAACGAAGTGACGCTGCGGACCTATTCCGATCTGCAACATTATGTCGAGCAGGCCACCGAGGCGCTGGTCGAATCGTTGCGCGGCGGCGACGGCCGGGCGCGCGCGTATCGGCACATGCAGGCCGAGGCGGCGATCCGCTTCAGCGAGGTGCTGTTCGGCCGCGACTACGCCTCGCTGATGCGAAAGGCGGCGGAAAACGCGCTGGCCGGCGAGCGCAAGCCGTCGCGCGGCGCGCAGCAGTAAACATCAACCTTATTTTGCAATTCCTGATTGATAAAGCGCGGATTGACGGGTACGGTCATCGGCGAGTCACGTCCCTGCTTGCTGCCTGCATGAATTCATCCATCCATTTCGTCGAAATCGACAACCGCGTCATCACCGCCACTTACCGGAACCTGATGGTCAAGGCGAAGGTCGTGCTGGTAGACCAGGCCAGCGGTCAACCTCTGCCGGACCCGGTGACGACGATCTCCTCGCCGCTGCCTGCGAGCCAGTTGCGGATCAGGCTGCCGGATTCGGTCAAGGCGGGACTTTACGTCCTCCAGGCCTTCAATGCGCACGGCGACAAGGTGGCGCAGAGCGCCGCGTTTGAGGTCTCTTAACCGCCTGAAATGAATTGGCTTTGTCGGGCGACCAACTGACGCCGAATTGATGATTGTCAATTGCGGCTGCGCTCAGCAGTGGTGTAAAGCGGCGCATCGGAGCCAAGCTAAGCGCCGCCGGGACTTGCCTGATGATGCTGTGGTTCGTGTTTGCGCTGATGACAGCCGCGGCTATCTTTGCCGTGCTGCTGCCGTTGGGGCTTGGCGGCGGCAAGCAGGCCGGCGGCAACGAGGCCACCGTCTACAAGGATCAACTCGCCGAGGTCGACAGCGATCTTCAGGCCGGACTGATCGGAACCGCCGAGGCCGAGGCCGCGCGGGTCGAGATCGGCCGCCGCCTGCTGGCGGCGGCGGATCAGGATCGTGACGCTCCCGTTGGGTCGAATGTCCGGCTGCGTCGCGTGGCGGCCGTGGTCGCGCTCTTCGGTCTGCCGATCCTTGCGATTGCGACCTATCTCCCGCTGGGTTCGCCGCGGCTCGGTGATTTCCCGCTCGCCGAGCGCGCACGCGGAACCGACGGCAAGCAGCCGTTGGAACAACTGGTGGCACAGGTCGAGCAGCATCTGGAAAAGAACCCGACCGATGGCCGCGGCTGGACCGTGCTTGCGCCGGTGCTGGCGCGACTGGGGCGCCTCGATGATTCCGTGCGTGCCTTCCGCAACGCGATTACCTATGCGGGCGAGACCGCCGAGCGCCGCGCCGATCTCGGCGAGGTAATGGCGGCAGCCGCAAGCGGCGTCGTCACGGCCGAGGCCAAGACCGAGTTCGAACGCGCGCTGGCGCTCGATGCCGGCGAGGCCAAGGCAGGCTATTTCCTCGGGCTTGCCGCCGAACAGGACGGACGCAAGACGGATGCCGCCGAGATCTGGCGCACAATGCTCGCCAAGGGACCGGCTGATGCGCCATGGCGGCCGCTGGTAACGGCAGCGTTGACGCGCGTGGCCGGCGAGCCCCCCGCCGCGCCTGCGTTGTCGCCGGAGACGATGGCCGCCGCCAAGGATATGAACGCTCCCGACCGCGAGGCCATGATCAAGGGTATGGTCGAGCGGTTGGCGACGCGCTTGAAGCAGAACGGCGACGACGTCGAGGGTTGGCTGCGGCTGGTGCGCGCCTATCTCGTGATGGGCGATCAGGAGAAGGCGAAGAGCGCATTGAGCGACGCGCGCCAGGCGGTGAGCGGGGATGTCGAGCGGCTCAAGCAACTGAACGACGGCCTGAAGAATCTGGGACTCGACGGATGACACGCAAGCAACGCCGCCTGACCATGATCGGATGCGCGGTTGCGGTGCTCGCCTTCGCCGCGGGCCTCGTGCTCTATGGCTTGCGCGACTCCATCGTGTTTTTCTCGACGCCGTCGATGGCCGCCGAGCAGCATATCGTCCCCGGCAAGCGCTTCCGGCTCGGCGGACTGGTGCAGCCGGGATCGCTGAAATGCGGCGACGGTGCTGCCGTCACCTTCGACGTCGCCGACGGCAGCGCAAAAATGGCTGTCGCCTACAGGGGACTGCTGCCCGACCTGTTCCGCGAAGGGCAGGGCGTCGTCGCCGAAGGCGCGCTCGATGCATCAGGCGTGTTCAGGGCCGACACCGTGCTTGCCAAGCACGATGAGACCTATATGCCGAAGGAAGTCGCCGACGCCCTGAAGAAGCAGGGGCACTGGAAGGACGATTATGGCGCAAGGCCGATGAACATCACCCCGCCCACGCGTTGCGACGCACGGAGCGCCTCATGATTGCCGAAAGCGGACATTATGCGCTGGTGCTCGCGCTTGGGCTTGCGCTGATCCAGTCGATCGTGCCGATGCTTGGCGCACGCTGGCACGATGCGGCGCTGATGAACGTCGCGCGTTCGACCGCGCTGGCGCAACTCGCGTTCGCTCTCGCCGCGTTTGCCGCGCTCGTCACCTTGCATGTGACGTCGGACTTCTCGGTCGCCAATGTCTACGAGAACTCGCATTCGCTGAAACCGCTGATCTACAAGATCACCGGCGTCTGGGGCAATCACGAGGGCTCCATGATGCTGTGGGTCTCGATCCTCGCACTGTTCGGCGGCATGGTCGCGGCCTTCGGCAACAATCTGCCGCTGTCGCTGCGCGCGCGCGTGCTCGCGGTGCAGGCCTGGATCGCCAGCGCCTTCTATCTCTTCATCCTGCTCACATCGAATCCGTTCCTGCGGCTGGTCCATCCGCCGGTCGAGGGCAGGGACCTCAATCCCGTGCTGCAGGACATCGGGCTCGCCGTGCATCCGCCGATGCTCTATCTCGGCTATGTCGGCTTCTCGATCTCGTTCTCCTTTGCCATCGCCGCATTGCTCGAAGGCCGCATCGACGCGGCTTGGGCGCGCTGGGTGCGGCCGTGGACGCTTGTCGCCTGGATCTTCCTCACGCTCGGCATCGCGATGGGCTCGTACTGGGCCTATTATGAGCTCGGCTGGGGCGGCTGGTGGTTCTGGGACCCCGTCGAGAATGCCTCGCTGATGCCCTGGCTTGCCGGCACCGCGCTGCTGCATTCCGCGCTGGTGATGGAAAAGCGCGATGCGCTGAAGGTCTGGACCATCCTGCTGTCGATCCTGACCTTCTCGCTGTCGCTGCTCGGCACCTTCCTGGTGCGCTCGGGCGTCCTGACCTCGGTGCACGCCTTCGCCAGCGATCCGACGCGAGGCGTGTTTATCCTGTTGATCCTCTGCATCTTCATCGGCGGCAGCCTGTCGCTGTTTGCCGGGCGCGCGTCGTCGCTGAAGCAGGGCGGACTGTTTGCGCCGATCTCGCGCGAGGGCGCGCTGGTGCTGAACAACCTGTTCCTCACCACGGCCTGCGCGACTGTCTTCGTCGGCACGCTCTATCCGCTGGCGCTGGAGGTCATGACCGGAGACAAGATCTCCGTCGGCGCGCCCTTCTTCAACCTGACCTTCGGCCCGCTGTTCGTGCCGCTGATGATCGCAATGCCCTTTGCGCCAATGCTGGCCTGGAAGCGCGGCGATCTTTACGGCGCTGCCCAGCGGCTGATCGCAGCGGGCATCGCGGCGTTGGGTGCGCTCGCGCTGGTGTGGGCATGGGCGAGCGGCGGTAGTGCGCTGGCCCCGCTGGCGATCGCGCTCGCCGTGTTTGTCGTCGCGGGAGCGATCAGTGACCTCGCCGAACGGGTTCAGCTGTTTCGTGTGCCCTACCGCATCTCGCTTCGCCGCGCAGGCGGTTTGCCGCGATCGGTCTGGGGCTCGGCACTCGCTCATGCCGGCATCGGTATCGCACTGATGGGGATAGTCTGCGAGACCACCTGGAACAGCGAGCACATCTCGGCGATGAAGCCCGGCGATTCCGTGAATGTCGCCGGCTACGATCTGCGGTTCGATCGCCTCAGCGCACAACAGGGGCCGAACTATCGCGAGCTGGTCGCGTCGTTCAAGGTCAGCCTCGACGGCGACGATCTCGGCGTGATGACGCCGTCCAAGCGCAGCTTCACCACGCGGGGTGCGACGACCACGGAGGCCGCGCTGAAATCGCGCGGCGCGAGCCAGCTTTACATCTCGCTCGGTGAGACCACCGCCGACGGCGGCATTACCGTGCGCATCTATTACAAGCCGCTGGTGCTGCTGATCTGGTTCGGCCCCGTGCTGATGGCGTTCGGCGGCCTGCTGTCACTTTCAGACCGGCGGCTGCGCGTCGGCGCGCCGAAACCGGCCAAGGCACTGCGCGGCCTGCAGGCGGCGGAATAGGCGGGTGCCCGTCTAACGCTGCCCGCGGCTGCGTTTCATGTCGGCGATCACTTGCCTGCGCTTGGCAAATCTTGAGGGGTCGGATTCCTCTTCCGAACCTGCGATCGTCGACAACAAGTCGAGCGGCACACCGAGCGCGCTGGCGAATTTCCGGTGCAGAGCCAGTGGTCCCTTACGCTTGCCGGTTTCGAGACCAGAGAGGTAGTTTTGCGTAATCCCAACCGCGGTCGCCAGTTCGTCTTGCGTCTGATCACGAAATTGACGCAGCACTCGAACTGGGTTCTCGCCATTTCCGAGACGGTCAACGACCGCTTTCGGGAGCACAGGAGCGCCACCAGCGATTTCTTTTTTCGCTCGTGCGACGAGACGTGCAGTTCCGAAGTCTTCCTCGGCTTCAGCCGCCAAGGTCCTAAGACGTTCGTATTCCGCGCGAGGCACAATGGCGACCTCGCCGTCCGAAGTCATCTTGAACTTTACCTTCATCATGTCCCTCAGTCGTAAATCTCACGACGATGACCGACCGCTACCACCGTAATCATCCCGGCCTCCTCGTAGAAAATGACGCGCCAATCGCCGACTCTCAGGCGGGCGCCGGCTTGACCCTTGAGCTTCTTGACGTCGCCCTGTCTGGTTGCCGCGAATGCCTCCAATTTCTTGCCAATCCGTTCACGAACTTGCGGGGACAGCTTGAGCCATTGACGCGTCGCCGTCGTGGAAAACCCAATCTGGCTCATGCCGGCAATATCGCATAATGCGATATTTTTGTCCAGCCAGAATTGAATGACCCGAATGTTGGAATGAGGTAGAAGCCTCGGAGGTCGGAGAGACACCAGGACGAGAGTTGATGGATACCCGCAAGCTGATGGCAGGACTGATCCTGATGACGGCCTTGATCGGCGCTACGCCGGTTCGCGCGGTATTGCCCGACGAAGTCATGTCCGACCCTGCAAAAGAAGCGCGGGCGCGGCATCTGTCGCAGGAACTGCGTTGCATGGTCTGCCAGAACCAGTCGATCGACGATTCCGAGGCGCCGCTCGCGCGCGACCTGCGCCTTTTGGTGCGCGAGCGCATCGCCTCCGGCGACAGCGACGCGCAGGTGATCGATTTCCTGGTCGCGCGCTACGGCGAGTTCGTGCTGCTGAGGCCGCGGTTCGAGCGCCAGACGCTGCTGTTGTGGCTTGTTCCGCCGCTGGTGCTGTTCGGCGGTGGCCTGGTGCTATGGCTGCAGGCGCGGCGGCGGAAAACGGGATCGAGCGAGGTTCCGACAGATGACATGCTCACGTCAGAGGAACAGGCGCGGCTCAAGCTGCTCATGGCCGGTGAGGCAAATCCCGACGACCAACGCTGAAACGATAGTGAGGCGAGGGGGATAGAAGGCTCGCCTGGAACACCTTTCAAACGTCGTATTCCGGCCTTCGCTTTTGGTCTAATTCCGGGCGAAGGCCTCGCGGCAAGCCTTTGTCGGACCTGCGCTATTCTGCCGCATTCAAGACCGGCTTCATTACCAAAGTTTAACTCCGCCGCCAGCGCGCTGTAAGGCGACAAACCCCATCTTCACCGCGAAGGGTGGCACGCCCGCGCCGTCGATTCGATTCTGGGTATTTGGAGAACTCTGCATGACCGAACGTCCGACCGACCTCTCGTCGTTCCCGTCCTATTCCAGGCCGCGCTCGCTTTTGTCGGCGCGCAGGTTTGCGCTGATGGCGTCCGTCGTCGCCGGCCTTGGCGTCGCCGTTTACGGTTTTGGCCCGTCCGGCCGGCCGGTCGATATCTTCACCAGCACCGCGCATGCGCAGGTCAACAACGAGGTGCAGAACAAGGTCGCGCAGCCCATCGGCTTTGCCGACATCGTCGAGCGCGTGAAGCCTTCGGTGATCTCGGTCAAGGTCAACATCCAGGAGAAGCTGGCCAAGAACGACGACAATAACGATGACACGCCGTTCCAGCCGGGCTCGCCGATGGAGCGCTTCTTCCGCCGCTTCGGCGGGCCGGACGGCCTGCCGCCGGGCCTGCGTCCGCGCGGCCGCGGCCAGGTCACGGGCCAGGGCTCGGGCTTCTTCATTTCGCCTGACGGCTTTGCCGTGACCAACAATCACGTGGTCGACGGCGCCGACAAGGTGGAGGTCACAACCGATGACGGCAAGACCTACAGCGCCAAGGTGATCGGCACCGACGCGCGCACTGATCTCGCCCTGATCAAGGTCGAAGGCGCATCGAACTTCCAGTTCGCGAAACTGTCCGACGGCAAGCCGCGCATCGGCGATTGGGTGCTCGCGGTCGGCAATCCGTTCGGCCTCGGCGGCACCGTGACGGCCGGCATCGTCTCCGCGATGGGCCGCGATATCGGCAACGGTCCGTATGACGACTTCATCCAGATCGACGCGCCCGTGAACAAGGGCAACTCAGGCGGTCCGGCCTTCAACACCGCAGGCGAAGTGGTCGGCGTCAACACCGCGATCTATTCGCCGTCCGGCGGCAGCGTCGGCATCGCCTTCTCGATCCCCTCGGCGACGGTGAAGAACGTCATCAACCAGCTCAAGGACAAGGGCTCGGTGAGCCGCGGCTGGATCGGCGTGCAGATTCAGCCCGTAACGCCGGAGATCGCCGACAGCCTCGGCCTGAAGAAGGCCGAAGGCGCGCTGGTCGCCGAACCGCAGGCCGACGGCCCCGCGGCCAAGGCCGGCATCGAATCCGGCGACGTCATCACCTCGGTCAATGGCGAGACGGTGAAGGATGCGCGCGAGCTCGCCCGTACCATCGGCGGCATTCCGCCCGGCAGCTCGGTCAAGCTCAATGTCCTGCACAAGGGCTCGGACAAGGTCGTCAACCTCACGCTCGGCACGCTGCCGAACACGATCGAGGCCAAGGCCGACAACGACAACAACGACAAGGGCAAGGCCTCGCGCGGCACCGATGTGCCGAAGCTCGGCATGACGGTGGCTCCCGCCAACAGCGTGGCCGGCGCCGGCAAGGAAGGCGTCGTCGTGACCGAGGTCGATCCCAAGAGCGCGGCCGCCGAGCGCGGCTTCAAGGAAGGCGACGTCATCCTCGAAGTCGCAGGCAAGACGGTCGCAAGCCCGGCTGACGTGCGTGACGCGATCAATGCCGCAAAGGACGACAACAAGAACGTCGTGCTGATGCGCGTGAAGAGCGGCGGACAGTCGCGCTTCGTCGCCGTGCCGCTCGCGAAAGGTTGAGGTTTTACGAGATGGAGGGTGTCGCCGGCATCAGTCGCCCCCGCCGACGGCTCTTTCCGGGGAGCGGGTCACAAGCCCGCTCCCTCCTGCTTCCTTCCGGTGGAATACGCCCCCCTCCGTCGGAAGGTTCTAGGGCGGTGAGGTCCCCCAGCTTCACCGCCCGCCTTTTTCGGCCAACCCGATGGCGCCCGGTCGCCTTGCATGACAAAGCCGGTCGCGTCATGTTGAAGGAGCCACAAACGTGACCGCCACCGCTCCCGCCATTGCTCCGCAAATGCGAATCCTGATCATCGAAGACGACCGCGAGTCCGCCGATTATCTGGTGAAAGCGTTCCGCGAGGTCGGCTATGTCGCCGATCTCGCAGGCGACGGCGAGGAAGGCCTGTCGATGGCCGAGAGCGGCGACTACGACGTGCTTGTGGTCGACCGCATGCTGCCGAAGCGCGACGGGTTGTCGCTGATCGGCGCGCTGCGCGACAAGGGCAACCGCACGCCGGTGCTGATTTTGTCCGCGCTCGGTCAGGTCGACGACCGCATCAAGGGCCTGCGCGCCGGCGGCGACGACTATCTGCCGAAACCCTATTCGTTCGCCGAGCTGCTGGCGCGTGTCGAGGTGCTGTCGCGCCGCAATGTCGGGCCTGCCGAGGAGACCACCTACCGGGTCGGCGATCTCGAGCTCGACCGGCTGTCGCATCGCGTGAGCCGCGGCAAGGAGGAGTTGACCCTGCAGCCGCGCGAATTCCGCCTGCTCGAGTACCTGATGAAGCATGCGGGACAGGTGGTGACGCGCACCATGCTGCTCGAAAATGTCTGGGATTATCACTTTGATCCCCAGACAAACGTCATCGACGTGCATATTTCGCGGCTCCGCTCCAAGATCGACAAGGGATTCGAGCGGCCGCTGCTCCATACCATTCGCGGCGCGGGGTACATGATTCGTGACGGCATTCGGTAAGCTGATCCGAACGACCGCGTTCCGCCTGACGCTGGTCTATCTGTTCCTGTTCGCGCTGTTCGCGGCGTCGCTGCTCGGTTATTTCGCCTGGAACACGCGCCGCCTGATCACCGAGCAGATCACCACCACGGTGAGCGGCGAAACCGCAGAAATCTCCGACCTCTACAATCGGCGTGGCCTGCGCTTGTTGATCCCCACGGTCGAAAGCCGCGCGCTGCGGCCCGGCGCCAATCTCTATCTCGTCACCACGTCGGAAGGGCAGGCGATCGCCGGCAATGTCGGCTCGCTCGCGCCCGGGGTGATGGGCACCAACGGCTGGTCCGAGACGGCCTACCGGCGGATGGAGGATCAGGACAACACCGATCACCGCGCGCTCGTCTACGTCACCCAGCTGAGTGGCGGCTTTCGGCTTCTGATCGGCCGCGACCTCGAGGAGCGGCGGCGACTTTTCGGCATCGTCGCCAAGGCGGCGCAATGGTCGATCCTGGTGGTGGTCGTGCTCGGCATCGGCGGCGGCATCTTTGTCGCGCGCCGCGTGCTGCAGCGGATCGATGCCATGACCGGCACCACCCAGCGCATCATGGCCGGCGATCTCTCCGGCCGCCTGCCGGTCGGACGCAGCGGCGACGAGCTCGACCGGCTCGCCGGCAATCTCAATGCCATGCTGGAGCGCATCGAAGCGCTGATGACGGGATTGAAGGAAGTCTCCGACAATATCGCGCATGATCTCAAGACGCCGTTGACGCGGCTGCGCAACCGCGCCGAGGAAGCGCTGGCGAAATCCGGCAGCGAGGCGGACTATCGCGCGGCACTCGAGCGCACCATCGACGAATCCGACGGGCTGATCCGCACCTTCAACGCACTGTTGATGATCGCGCGCGCCGAATTGGGGCAGGCGCGCGGCAACATGGACAACTTCGACGCCTCCGAGGTCGCCAACGGCATCCACGAGCTCTACGAGCCACTCGCCGAGGACGACGGCATGACCCTGAAGGTCAAGACCGCGCCGGCGCCGATCCACGCCAACCGCGAATTGATCAGCCAGGCGCTCGCCAATCTCGTCGAGAACGCGATCAAATACGGCAAGCCCGCGGCCGATGGACCGGTGGTGAGCCTGGAAGCCCGGCAGATCCTGATCGAAGCCTTGCGCGAAGGCGACCAGGTGCTGCTGCGCGTCACCGACCACGGCGCCGGTATTCCCGAGAGCGAACGCAAGCATGCGGTGGAACGCTTCGTGCGGCTGGATTCGAGCCGCAGCCAGCCCGGGTCCGGCCTCGGCCTCAGCCTCGCTTCCGCGGTTGCGACACTGCACGGCGGCGAGCTCAGGCTCGGCGACGCCAATCCCGGGCTTGTTGCGACCTTGCTGATCCCCGCGCGCGCGGGTTCCAGTGACAGGCTTGCGAGCCAAACGCAGGATGTGCCACAGAAGGTGGCATGAAACATTCCGCGCCGGGACTTGCGGATCACAACATGCTGGCAGCGCGGTTCGTCACCGGACCGCATGTGCTCGCACCCGACAAGGCCGAACAGATTCTTGGCAACTGGCTCGCCGATCTCGCGCCGGAGCAGTCGGCTGCGATCGGCGCGCTGACCGCGCATCCCTTTGCTCGCAGCATCCTGCTCGGGCTCGCCGAATTCTCTCCCTATCTGTTCGACCTGATCCGCGACGATCCCGATCGGGCGATCCGGCTCTTGCGCTGCGACCCGGAGCCGCATCTCGCCGCGCTGATCGAAATTGCTTCGCGCGAGGTGCTTGCGGCGAGCGGCGAGGCAGACGTCATGCGTCTGCTCCGCCGCATGAAATCGGAAGCTGCGCTGTTGATCGCGCTCTGCGACATCGGCGGTGTTTGGCCCGTGATGCAGGTGACGGCGGCGCTGACCGAGATTGCAGTCTCCTCGGTGCAAGCGGCGCTGCGCTATCTCCTGCGGCAGGAAGCGGCACGCGGCCGGCTGTCGCCGCCTGACAAGGATCGGCCGGAAAACGGCAGCGGCCTGTTCGTGCTTGCCATGGGCAAGATGGGCGCGGGCGAACTCAACTATTCCAGCGACATCGACCTCATCGTGTTCTTCGACGCCGACGCCTCGACCCTGGCTGATGACATCGAGCCGCAGCCGTTCTTCGTGCGCGTCACGCAGGCGCTGGCGCGGCTCCTGCAGCAGCGCACCGGCGACGGCTATGTGTTCCGCGTCGACCTTCGGCTGCGGCCGGACCCGGCGTCGACACAAGTGGCGATGTCGACGGACGCGGCCTTGAACTATTACGAGCGGGAAGGGCGGACCTGGGAGCGCGCCGCCATGATCAAGGTGCGGGTGTGCGCGGGCGACGCGAGCGCGGGCGAGCGGATGATCGCCGACATCGCCCCGTTCGTCTGGCGCAAGCATCTCGACTTCGCCGCGCTCACCGACGTGCACGACATGAAGCGGCAGATGCAGACCTATCGCGGCCAAAGCGAGGTCTCGGTCGAAGGCCATAACGTCAAGGTCGGCCGCGGCGGCATCCGCGAAATCGAGTTCTTTGCCCAGACCCAGCAATTGATCGCCGGCGGCCGGCACGCCGAATTGCGGGTGCGGCCGACCCTCGATGCGCTCGGCGTGCTCGCCTCCAGCAACTGGATCACTCTCGAGGCGCGCGACCAATTGACGGCCGCCTACCTGTTCCTGCGCCGCGTCGAGCATCGGCTGCAGATGATCGCGGACGAGCAGACCCACAGCCTGCCCGACACGGCCGAAGCGGTCGAACGCTTCGCCTGCTTCCTCGGCTATGACGGCCGCGCCGCCTTTGCCAAGGACCTGCTCGCGCAGCTCGACATCGTGCAGGGCCATTACGGCAAGCTGTTCGAGGGCGATCCGACCGGCACTGCGAAACTGCCCGACATCGACTATGCCTCGGGCGCCGAAGACCAGCGCCTGCTCGAGCATCTGACCGCGCTCGGCTTCAAACAACCGGTCAAGATTGCCGGGACCGTGCAGCAATGGATGAGCGGCGAATACCGGGTGTTTCGCAACGAGGCGACGCGCGGCGCTTTCAACGAATTCGTGCCTGTTCTGATCGACGGCCTCGCGGATGCCGAGGAGCCCGACCGGGCGGTCGCCGTGTTCGACGATTTCCTGCAAGCGTTGCAGCGTGGCGAGCGGCTGATCACGCTATTGGGGCAGAACCGCGACATTGTCGCCCTGGTGGGGCTGGTGCTTGGGGCCGCACCTCGCCTCGGCGACATGCTGGCACGGCAGCCGCAATTGATGGACGGGTTGGTCGATCCGCGCTTCTTCGGCGCAATGCCCGACCAACGCGAGTTGTCGGGGCGGCTGGCGGCGACGCTGAAGGACGCCGACTCCTATGAGGAATTTCTGGATCGGCTGCGCCTGTTCGGGCAGGAAAGCCTGTTCCTGATCGGCACGCGCATCCTGTCCGGCACGGTCTCGGCGCGCCAGGCCGGCACCGCCTTTGCCGATGTGGCGGAGGGCATCGTCCACACCGTGCACGGCCTGGTGACGGATCGCTTCGCGTCACAACACGGCCGCATCAAGGGGCAGGAGACCGCCGTCGTCGCCATGGGCCGGCTCGGCAGCCGCGAGATGACGGCGTCCTCCGATCTCGATCTGATCCTGCTCTACGACTTCGATCCCGATCATCCCGACTCCGACGGCGAGCGCTCGCTGCAGGGCGCGCATTACTTTGCGCGCTTCACCCAGCGACTGATCAGCGCGTTCACCACGCGCACCAATTACGGCGTGCTCTACGACATCGACATGCGGCTGCGCCCCTCCGGCCGCGCCGGGCCGCTGGCGTCGCATATCGATTCCTTCGCGCAGTATCAGGAAAACGAGGCCTGGACCTGGGAGCATATGGCCCTGACGCGGGCGCGGGTGATTTCGGCCTCGCCGGCGTTCCGCGCGCGGATCGAGACGGTCATCCGCGACGCGCTGATCCGGCCGCGCGATGCCATCGCCACCGGCCATGACGTGGCCGACATGCGCCGCGCCATCGCGCAGGAGAAGGGCGAGGACGACCACTGGGATCTGAAGAACGCCGCGGGCGGCATCACCGACATCGATTTCATCGCGCAATATCTGCAGCTGGTGCACGCCGCGGCGCGGCCGGAAATCCTCGACGTCAACACGCTGCGAGTGATCGACAATGCCGAGCAACTCGGCTTCCTGCCGCGTCCGGCAGCCGAGATCCTGCGCTCGGGCGCGCGGCTCTATCACGACCTCACCCAGGTCCTGCGCCTGTGCGTGACCGGGAAAGTCAATCCGGAAACCGCGGGCAATGACCTGCTGCGCGTGATGGCCCGCGCCGGCGATGCGCCTGATTTCTCGGCGCTGGAGGCGCGCATCAAGGACATGCAGGCCGAGGTGCGCCGCGTGTTCAAGGCGGTCGTGGAGGGCGGTTGATCCGAACGCTCGCTTTGATAGGTTCAAGCCAAATCAATGGGGAGGAACGAAAATGAACCTGTCGATGAAGGATCGGGTCGCAGTCGTCACCGGAGGCAGCAAGGGCATCGGACTGGCGGTGGCGCGACGATTTGCCGAGTCCGGCGCAAAGGTCGCGATCCTCGCGCGAGGGGCGGCCGACCTGAAGACCGCGCGCGAGGCGCTCGCCAGGGACGGGCTCGCGGTCAAGGATTATGTCTGCGACGTGTCCAGGGCCGCCGAGATCACCAGGACCCACAACCAGGTGGTCTCCGATTTCGGCAAGATCGACGTGCTCGTCAACAACGCCGGAACGGCGCGCACCTTGGCATTCGAAGGCATCAGCGATGAAGCCTGGCAGGAGGATTTCGACCTGAAAGTCTTCGCGGCGATCCGCTTCAGCCGGCTGGTCTGGGGAGGGATGAAGCAGCGCAAATGGGGTCGGATCATCAACGTGCTCAACACCTATGCGAAGGCGCCGGCGGGTAATTCTGCGCCCACGTCCGTGTCCCGCGCGGCCGGCATGGCCTTGACCAAGGTGATGGCCAACGAGGGCGGCGAGCATAATATCCTGGTCAATGCCATGTTGGTCGGCCTGATCATGAGCGATCAATGGGTCAAGCGGCACGCGGCGCAGGCGCCGAACATGGATTTCGACGAGTTCGCCAAGGGGCTGGCCAAGGGCACGCCGCTCGGGCGGATCGGCACGGCGGAAGAGTTCGCCAACCTCGCCTGCTTCCTTGCTTCCGAACAGGGCTCGTACATCACCGGCACGGCGATCAATGTCGACGGCGGCCGGTCTCCGGTGGTTTAGCTTCCTACCGCAGGTGAAATGTCTCGCGGCTACTCATCAGGCATAAGAAAATACAGGGAGGCTCACATGAAATGGCAGGCGATCGCGGCCGCATCTCTATTGGCGCTCGCACCCCAGGCGTGGGCGGCTGACAAAAAGTATGACGCCGGCGCGAGCGACACCGAGATCAAGCTCGGACAGACCTCGCCTTTCTCCGGCCCGGCGTCGGCCTACAGCGTGATCGCGAAGACGCAGGCCGCCTATTTCAAGATGATCAACGACAAGGGCGGCGTGAACGGCCGCAAGATCAACCTGATCACGCTCGACGACGCCTACAGCCCGCCGAAGACGGTCGAGCAGACCCGCAAGCTCGTCGAGCAGGAGGAGGTTGCGGCGATCCTCAATCCGCTGGGCACGCCGACGGGTCTCGCCGTGCGCAAATATCTCAACGACAAGAAGGTACCTCAGCTCTTCATCGGCGCCGGCGCCACGCTGTGGGGCGATCACGAGCATTACCCGTTCTCGATCGGCTTCCAGCCGTCGTACCAGGCCGAGACCGCGGTCTACGCGAAATACCTGCTGGCCAAGATGCCGGACGCCAAAGTGGCGCTGTTCTACCAGAACGACGACGCCGGCAAGGATTACGGCAACGGCTTCAAGAAGGGACTGGGGCCGGAGAACACGGCCAAAATGGTAGTTGCGGAGGCGACCTATGAATTGACCGACCCGACCATCGACAGCCAGATCGTGAGGCTGAAATCATCGGGCGCCAACGTGCTGTTCATGCACGCGATCCCCAAACAGGCGGCGCAAGCGATCAAGAGGATCGGCGAGATCGGCTGGAAGCCCGATATCTTCTTCCTTGCGGCGACCTCGACCTCGATCGCCTCGGTGATGAAGCCCGCCGGGTTCGAGCACGCGCAAGGCATCATCTCGTCCTACACCAACAAGGATCCGAACGACCCGCAATGGAAGGACGACAAGGATGTGCAGGACTGGTTCGCTTTCATGAAGGCCTACATGCCCGACGGCAACACGCAGGATCAGCTCATCGTCTACGGCTATGTGGTGGCGGAAGCGACCGTGCAGGTACTCAAGCAATGCGGCGATGACCTGACCCATGAGAACATCATGAAGCAGGCGGCGAACCTCGACATCGTGCTGCCGATGCTGCTGCCCGGCATCAGGCTGAAGACCTCGCCCACCGATTACTATCCGATCCAGGCGATGCGGCTGCAGCGGTTCAAGGGCGAGACGTGGGAGCTGTTCGGCGACACGATCGGGGAGGATTGAGCCTAAAAGAACCCGCGCGCGAGAAGCTTCTGCTAGTAACAGGTCATGAACGACTTCGCACGATCGGTTGCTTCGGCTCTTTCCCTGATCGGCTCCCTCGACCCTGAGCTCCTGAGCATCGTTGCCCTGTCGCTCCGTGTCAGCCTGTCGGCGAGCGTCATCGCGTTGCTGATCGGCGCGCCCTTTGGCGCATGGCTTGCCATCGCGAAGTTTCGCGGCCGCGAGGTCATTGTCGTACTGACCAACGCATTCCTCGGCCTGCCGCCCGTCGTAGTGGGCCTCGCGCTTTATCTCCTGCTGTCGCGGTCCGGTCCGTTGGGATCGGCCGGACTGTTGTTCACGCCGACCGCGATGGTCATTGCGCAAACGCTGCTCGCCACGCCCATCGTGGTGGCGTTGGTGCATCGCCCATCCTCGCTGTTGTGGGCGGAATACGCCGATCTCGCACACACCGACGGTCTGTCGCGGCCGCGCAGTATCGTATTGCTGTTCGCGCTCGGGCGCTCGTCGCTGCTGACCGCTTTTCTCGCGGCGTTCGGCAGGGCCATCGCCGAGGTCGGCGCCATCATCATCGTCGGCGGTAATATCAGCGGCTACACGCGGACCATGACGACCGCGATTGCGCTCGAAACCAGCAAGGGCGATCTGCCGCTGGCACTGGGCCTGGGGCTGATCCTGCTGACGCTCAGCGTTACGGTCTCGACGATTGCTTTCCTGTTAGTGGGACGCGTTGGGAAAAAATAGCTGTTCGCCGCCGACCTTGTAAGCGGCGATAGTCTCCTGGCCCTTCGGCGAGATCAGCCAGTCGATGAAAGCCTGTCCTTCCTTTGCCTTCACCGCCGGATGTTTTTCCGGGTTCACCAGCATCACGCCGTATTGGTTGAACAGCCGCTTGTCGCCTTCGGTGAGGACGGCAAGGTCGCCGCGATTCTTGAACGACAGCCAGGTGCCGCGGTCGGACAGCAGATAGGCGTTCGAGGACGAGGCCATGTTGAGGGCCGGTCCCATGCCCTGACCGATCTCGCGATACCAGCTGCCCTTCGCCGATCCCGGGTCGATGCCGGCCTGTTTCCACAGCCGCAGCTCGGCCTCGTGCGTGCCGGAGCGGTCGCCGCGCGAAATGAACGGCGCTTTGGCCGCTGATATCTTGCGAAGCGCGTCGACCACGTCCTTGTCGCCGGCAACATGCGCGGGGTCCGATTTCGGTCCGACAATGACGAAGTCGTTATACATGACGTCGAAGCGTTTCACGCCCTGGCCTTCGGCCATGAACTTGTCCTCGGCCGGCCGGTCGTGAACGAACACGGCGTCGGCATCGCCGCGCCGACCGATGTCCAGCGCCTGGCCGGTGCCGACCGCAACGACCTTCACGCCGATGTTGGTGGCCTCGGTGAAATGCGGCAGCAGATAGCCGAACAGCCCGGATTGCTCGGTCGAGGTCGTGGAGGCCACCGTAATAGACGCGCCCTGCTGCGAATGGGCCTGTGCTAACCAGGCCAGAGCCAACAGCGCCAGAGCAATCTTGCGAAACATCATCAGCGACTTCCTCTGGTGACTGAATTCGAAGGCTGGATAGCCGAAGGCGGAGGGGAAGGCACTACGGCGTTCGGCTGATGCTTTGCCTGCGGCAACCGCAAAACCCGCCGCCTCGATGCGATGGACGCGGTCGTGCCGCAAGACGTGCGGAAACCTGCGCTGCGCCGGTTTCGGCCCTCGCGCCCGCTCGCGGGGCGAGGTGAAGCACCAGCTACGCCGCCACCTTCTCGGTGGGCCGGCGCGGCAAGGAGACGCGCACCACCGTGCCGCTGCCGAGCCTGGAGCGCAGCTTCATCGAGCCGCCATGCAGATGCGCGAGCGAGCGGGCGATCGCAAGTCCGAGGCCGGAGCCGTGATAGGTCTTGGTCAGCTGGCTCTCGACCTGCTCGAACGGACGGCCGAGCCGCTTCAGCGATTGCTGCGCAATGCCGATGCCGGAATCGGCGATCAGGAGCACGATGCGGTCGTCCAATACGTGGCTGCGCACCACGATCTTGCCGCCCTCGGGCGTGAACTTCACGGCGTTCGACAGCAGGTTGACGATGATCTGCTTGGTGGCGCGGCGGTCGGCCACCACGGGGATGCTCTGCCCGATGTCGGCGTCGAGCACGAGGCTCTTGTCCTGCGCGCGGCCCGAAACCACGCGCAGCGATTCGGCGAGCGTTCGCGACAGATCGAGCGGCTCCATGTCGAGCTTCATGCGGCCGGCCTCGATCTTGGACATGTCGAGGATGTCGTTGATGACTTCGAGCAGATAATGCCCGCTGGTGAGGATGTCGTGACAATATTCGCGGTATTTCTCCGAGCCGAGGGCGCCGAACATGCCGCTCTCCATGATCTCGGAGAAGCCGATGATGGCGTTGAGCGGCGTGCGCAGCTCGTGGCTCATATTGGCGAGGAATTTCGACTTGGTCGCGTTGGCTTCCTCGGCGCGCCCCTTCTCCTGCGCGTAGCGCTCGGCGAGGTCGGCAAGCTCGATGGTCTGCCGCTCCAGTGCGGCCTGCGAACGCTTCAGGTCGCGCACCGTGGCGCGCAGGCGCAGATCGTTGTCGACCAGCTTCTGTTCGTGCTCCTTGATACGGGTGATGTCGGTGCCGACCGAGACGTAACCGCCGTCCTTGGTGCGGCGCTCGCTGATGTGCAGCCAGGTGCCGTCATCGAGCTGTGCCTCGAAGGTACGCGCCCCCGGCTCCTGGTTGACGCTCTCATGCTGGCGGGTACGGACCTCCGGCATGCAGCCGACCTCGATCACCGTCTCATAGGAGGTGCCGGGGGTCACGGCCGTGTCCGGCAGCTTGTGCAGCTTCTGGAAGTGCGAGTTGCAGAGCACGAGGCGATCGCCGGCGTCCCACAGCACGAAGGCCTCGGAGATGGTCTCGATCGCGTCGCGCAGCCGCAGGTCGGCCTCGATGCTCTTCTCGGCGAGGCTCTTCTGCTCGGTGATGTCGAGGGCAATGCCGATCAAATGATGGCTGCCTTCGCCGTTACGGCTCAGCTCGCAACGGACGCGAAGCCAGATCCAGTGGCCGTTCGCGTGCTGCATGCGGAAGGTCTGGTCGATATGATCGATCTCGCCGGCGATCAGCCGCTCCGCGATCGCGAACAGATCGATGTCGTCGGACTTCACGAGCGCATTGACCTCGCCGAATGTCAGGAGATCGCCGCGCGCGTCGAGCCCGAGCATGGTGAACATCGATTGCGACCAGAAAATCCGCCCCCGCGACAGGTCCCAATCCCACAGGCCGCAGCGGCCGCGGTTGAGCGCGGTGTCGATCCGGCCGCGCACGGCGTCGTTGATCAGGTCGCCCTCGCGGGCGCGGGTGGATTGCCAGTGAAAGGCGAAGCCGAGGATCAGCACGACAAAACCCGTCGTCGCCGACAGCGTCACCGACAGCGCGGAATCCGAGCCCCAGACCGGTTCGACATTTTCCTGCAGCACGATGATGCGCCCGGGCAGCGCCTTGATCAGCATCGTCGTCACCAGCGCGCGATTGCCGTTCGGCAGGATGATGTCGTTGACCTTGCCCTGCAGGCTGGGCGCGCCCAGCAATTGCGCCGAGCTGATGGTGTCGAGAACGCCGTCGGTCTGGCCGAAGCTCGCTTCGGTCGGGACGCGGGCGAGGATGCGGCGGTCGGCGCCGGCGACGATGACATGGCGGCCCGCGGCGATGCCCCAGGCCGGGATCAGGTCGGGCAGCAGGAATTGCAGGCGCTCGATATTGGCAAACCGGTCCTGTCTGGTGGAGGCGAGGCGGTCGATGCGTTCGGCGAGACAATCGGACAGCGCGGCAAGATCGCGCTCGTTGGCCTTGCGCTTCTGCCGGCTCTGGTCGAGCACCTGGACGAAGGCGCCGAGGCAGATGGTGATCAGGAAGGCGATGATCAGGGTGGGAACGGCGCGGCGCAGCGCAGGCTCGGCAGTCAGCAGCCGGTGATAGGCCGGCTTTGCGATCGATTGCGCCAATCCCTTGATCGAATCGGATTGGGCGCACGCGTTCGCCGCATGCGCACGCGCCATGCCTTGGTCCCCCGCCGAAAGTTGATGTTACGCGTCCGGAAGAAGAACCCCACGTCGCTCCCGAATCAACGTGATTTGAATCCAGTTTTTGCGGACTGTCGAGAGTCAACGATTCCTTAACGCAAATAAATCTTGTCCAAAGGAGAATCGCTCACGTGAAAATACGGAAAACATGAGTCCGAAAAGGGAACGCGTGCCGAGACCCGCGTATTACGCGCGCGGCGGCTCGGCGTGGCTGATGACGCGTTTGACGGTCGGGAAGGCGCGGCGCAGCGCGCGCTCGATATCGTCGACCGTCTCGTGTACCTTGATCACGCTCATCGACGGCGCGGCGCGGCAGTGAAAGTTAACGATTTCGCCGGCGTCGGTGTCGCGCACCCGCACATTGTGAATGTCATGGATCGAGCTGTCGGCGGCAAAGCGCGCCAGCGCCGCTCTGATGGTCTCGACCCGTTCCGGCGCGGCATCGGTGCCGTGCGGCAATTCGGGCTCGAGGGGTTCGATGTGGGTGTCGATCTCGACGTCGGCGCCGAATTCGTTCTCGATGTTCTGCTCGAGCGATTGTGCGATGTCGTGGGCGGCGGCCAGCGCCATCTCGCCGTCGACTTCGAGGTCGATGCTGACGATCAGCTTGCCGCCGAGGTCATGGACGGTGACGTGGTGCACGGCGAGGCCGGAATTGCGTGCGATCACCATGATGCGCTCGCGCACGCTTTCGTCGTTGAGCGCGACGGGGATCGCCGCGAAGGTGAGGTCGGCGTCGCCCAGCGCCTCGCTCACTGCGGCCTGCGCCTTGCGCTTGATCTCCTCGACGCGGTCGATCGGGTAGGTGCGCGGCACCTTGGCGATGGTGTCGATGAAATAAGTCGGACCGACCATGCGCACGCGCAATCGCTCGATGTCGACCACCCCGGGGACGGCGCGGATCGCGTCCGCGGTCGTCTCCGGGACGCCCTCGGGCGCGCGGTCGAGCAGCGTTTCCACGGTGGAACGGGCCATCCGCAGGCCGAGCAACGCGATCATGATCGCGACCGCGATCGCGGCCGCGGCATCGCCCCACCAGAAACCGAATCCGGCCAGCGTAAGCCCGATGATGACGGCGACCGAGCCGAGCACGTCGGAAGTGAAATGCAGGGCGTCGGCGGCGAGCGCCTGGCTCATTGTCTCGCGGGCGGTGCGGTGCAAAGCCCGTGCCCGCCAGAAATTCACGGCGATGTCGATGACGAGCACGACAAACGGAACCGCCGATATCACCGGCGGTGGCGTGCCCTCGCGCAGGCGACTCCAGGATTCGACCAGGATGCCGCCGGCCAGCACGTACAGGATCGCGATCACGCCGAGCGCGGAGATGCTTTCGAATTTGCCGTGGCCGTAGTGATGCTCTTCGTCGGCCGGCTGGTCGGAGACCCGGACCACGAGCCAGGTGATGATGGTCGCGACCACATCGACCGAGCTGTGCAGGGCTTCGGAGACCAGCGCCAGCGAACCGATGAGAATGCCGACCACGAACTTGGCCACGGCCATGGCGGCGCTTGCGATCACCGAGATCGCCGCGACGCGGGTTTTGATGCTGTGGCCGTGCGCGCTCATCGGCGCTCGTTTAGCAGGGCGACGCCAACCGCGAAAGCAAAGATCGGGGTACGCAATCGCTACTCATTCGCAGGAGCGATTTGCGAATTGTTCCGATTCAAGCAGGCGCCATCAGAGCGTCACGACGATCTTGCCGAGATGCTTGTTGGCTTCCATGTGCTCGAACGCCTTGCCGATATCCTCGAACCTGTAGACCTTGTCGATCGGCAGCTGCAGCTTGCGGCTTTCCACCGCGCCCCAGATATCCTTGCGGACCTCTTCGAAGATCTCGCGGACCTCCTCGATGCTGCGGGTGCGGAAGGTGACGCCGATATAGCTGATGCGGCGCGCGGCGTGCAGGTCGAAATTGAATTCGGCGCGTGTGCCACCGAGCCGGCCGACATTGACGATGCGGCCCTTGATTTTGGTTGCGGCCAGATTCTGGTTCGCGACCTTGCCGGAGACCTGGTCGACGATCAGGTCGACGCCTTCGCCATTGGTCGCCTTCAGCACCTGATCGACCCAGCCGGGATCGGAGGAATCCACCGCCAGATCGGCGCCGAACTCCTTCAGCCGGCCGCGGCGGTACGCGTCGGTCGACGAACCAACCACGAGCTTTGCGCCCTTCAGCTTGGCGATCTGCATCGCCATCAACCCGACGCCGGAGCTTGCGCCCTGGATCATCACAGACTGACCCGCCTGAAGCGCGCCATTGGTCACGACGGCGTTGTGCATGGTGGCGAGCGCGACGGGGAGGGTGGCCGCCTCGTCGAAATTCATGTTCGAGGGTGCGCGGAACAGCCGGCCATGATCGGCCAGCGTATATTCGGCAAAGGCCTGACCGCCCGAGCCCATGATCTTGTCGCCGACCTTGACGCCCTTGGCGTCCGGTCCGAGCTCGGCGACTTCGCCGGCCCATTCCATGCCGAGCACGGTGCCGACGCCGCCGGCCGCGCCATGGGCGTGGCCCTTGGTCATGCCGAGATCGGCGCGGTTCAGCCCGCAGGCATGAACCTTGACCAGAACTTGCGTGCCCTTCGGCGCGGGCTTGGGAACGTCTGATATGGCAGCGCCATTGGCGCCGTAGACATAGGCTTTCATGGGATCATTCCTCTTGTTGTTGGCGCGCCCTCATCCCGAGGAGCCGCGCCAGCGGCGTCTCGAAGGATGAGGCCAGAGTTCGGCCTCATGGTTCGAGACGCGCCTTCGGCGGTCCTCACCATGAGGGAAGAGCCTATTCCGCCGCCTGGCGCTTGCCGCCGGACATCATGTTCTCGAACCTCTCGCGCATGATCGCTTCAGCGTCGCGGATGATACGAGAGACAAGTTCGGCGCAAGTCGGGATGTCGTGGATCAGGCCTTGCACCTGGCCGGCCGACCAGATGCCCTCGTCGGCATCGCCGGTGGCGTAGACCATCTTGCCGCGCGCGCCCGCCACGAGATCGCGGATGTCCTCGAACTTGGCGCCTTCCTTTTCCATCGCCACCACCTTGGTCGACACCGCATTCTTTGCGACACGCGAGGTATTGCGCATGGTGCGGAAGATCAGCTCGGTCTCGCGCTCGTCATTGGCGACGAGTTTCTCCTTGATGAGCTGATGGATCGGGCTCTCGCGGGTAGCCATGAAGCGCGTGCCCATGTTGATGCCCTCGGCGCCGAGCGCGAGTGCTGCGACGAGGCCGCGGCCGTCGCCGAAGCCGCCGGATGCGATCATCGGGATCTTGACCTTGTCAGCCGCTGTCGGGATCAGGATCAGGCCGGGCGTGTCGTCTTCGCCGGGATGGCCGGCGCATTCGAAGCCGTCGATGGAGATCGCGTCAACCCCCATGCGCTCGGCCGACAGCGCATGGCGCACGCTGGTGCATTTGTGCACGACCTTGATGCCGTGCTTCTTGAATTCGGTGACGTGCTCCTGCGGCTTGTTGCCGGCGGTCTCGACGATCTTGATGCCGCTCTCGATGATGGCCTGGCGGTATTCCGCATAAGGCGGCGGCTTGATCGAGGGCAGGATGGTGAGGTTCACGCCGAACGGCTTGTCGGTCAGGCCGCGGCAGCGCGCGATTTCCTTCGTAAGGTCCTCCGGTGTCGGCTGCGTCAGCGCGGTGATGAAGCCGAGCGCGCCGGCATTGGCGACCGCCGCCACCAGCTCGGCGCGGCCGACCCATTGCATGCCGCCCTGCACGATCGGGTGCTCGACGCCGGCAAGCTCGGTGAAACGGGTTTTGATCATGCTGCCCTCTGTTTCCCTGAGGCACGCTTGAAGCGGCCCTTGTTCTGGTTTCAGGGGCAGGATGGCGTCACATCGGGCAAAAGTCTACCGGGGGCGGTGGCCGGACGGGCAACGCCATCATGCAAAAGCGGGTGTCGTACGCTGACCAAGTGCAGCTCGAGGCCTGCCGGCCGCGGCGGGAAAGAGAGAGCGAGATCAGGCCGCCGTCTGCGCCGCGTCCGGGTTGGTCGCATCGTCGAACGCGCTCGAAACATCGCGCATGCTGATCACGCCGGCGAGCGAGAAGTCGTCGATCACGGGCAGATGGCGGATGTGATGCACGCTCATGAGATGACGCACATGCTCCAGCGAGTCGCTCGACGAGCAGGCGACCAGCTTCTGCACCGAGATCAGCTGCGAGACCTTCATGTTGACGCCGGCTGCGCCCTTTTCGGCAACGGCGCGGACCACGTCGCGCTCGGTGAACATGCCGACGGCGGTGTTGCCTTCAGTGCGCACCACGTCCTTGACCACGAGCGCGCTGACATTGCTGGCGCGCATCAACTGAGCGGCGATCGCGACGGTCTCGTTCATGCGAACCGTGGCAACGCGGGCGTGAGTCTTCTTGCTGAGGATGTCTCCGACTTGCATCGCAACCTCCCTTGGATGGAGTTTGCCGGGAGTTTCCCCCGGGTAGCACGCGCATCGTGGTATACATTATGCCAACTGTCAACAGGCAAATTCATCTAGGCGCGACGATATACGGCGCCAGTAATACTGGTGTTTGGGGCATTTCTTCGGTCGTCGATCGCCTTGCGTGGTTGCCGGCAACAGCTTGGCGAGCCCGCGCGAGTCCTCAAAAACTGGTATGCGGTCAAGCAGCCAGCCACCGCGTTGCAGAGGATAGTCGGGTGAAACAGGCCAACGACAGAAGGAGCTGTGGTGCCTGCACTGCGTGCTGCGATGGTTGGTTGCAGATCGAAGTTCGGGGCCACCAGGTTCGTCCGGAAATGCCATGTCCTTTTCGCGTCGAACATGGCTGCTCGATCTATGACGAGCGCCCCCAGCATCCGTGCCGGGAATTCGTTTGCGGATGGTTGGTCGCTTCAAGCCCGCTACCTGAGTGGATGCGCCCGGACCGGTCGGACATGATCATGCTGGCCGCAAACTTCGTCTGGCACGGTCTGCCGGTCGACGTGATCGTGGCGGCTGGCCGACGTCCAAAGCAAAAGGCCCTCGATTGGCTGATCAAGTTCAGCGCCGAAAACCGACGCTGCCTTGTCTACCAGATTGGGGACGATTGGTTTGCGTTTGGCCCGCCAGCCTTTCAAGCGCAGATTTCCGATCGTATCCGGCGGGGGGAGAAGCCCTGGGAAGACTGAAAAAGGTTCTCTCCACCGAGCGGAGCGCGAATCCTTCTACATGTCATGGTTGTTGTCGCATCAGCGCTTGCATGCCAACATCTGAATTGTGCTTGAAACGAAGATCGCGCTATGAGCGTAAAACTGCGACAAAATGCTGCACTGCAGTAGTAACACCGTACCATTTTTGTGACACGTTACCAGAATTTCATTAACTGGCCCGTCAACCGCTTCACTTTGGCATTTGGCATACCTTAGGCTCGCTTCACCTGGAGTTGAACGCTGGGTGGAGATGACGTCATGAAAAACAAACTTCTGTCCGGAACTGCATGTGCCGCGCTTTGTCTCTTTGCGTTTGGAGGATCAGCACGATCCGCAACACTCGACGACGTGATCGCGCGATTGGACAAGATCGAAAGAGAGAACGCCGAACTGCGGGCCAAGGTTCGCAGCCTGCAGGGGGCAAGGTCGGCGCCTGTCGCCGCTGCGCCGGCGGCGCCGGTTACCGATCCGAGCAAATTCAAGGGCAACCCGGTCCTGCACGCCGCGGTCGCGACTTCGCCAGCACCACCGGCGCCCATGACCATTGGCGGCATTCCGGTCAAAGCAGGTCCGCTCGGACCGATCATCGACAACACCACCGTTACGCTCTACGGGTCGATCGACGTGTCGGGCGACATCTTCAATCCATCCGTTTACGATCAGGGCACCAAACTCGGAATCGCAAGCAACATTTCCAGTTTCGGCATCCGGGTCAGGCATAATCTGGCGCCGTATGGCTGGGACGGGATGGCGGTCGTGGCGCAATTGGAATCCCAGGTTGATATCGCGGCAGCCCCGACCGAGCGCGCCGCATTCGGAACGCGCGACAGCTTTTTAGGGTTGGAAAGCCCGTGGGGTTCTATCAAGGCCGGCAAATCCGATACGCCTTACAAGAAAGCCACTGCCGCGATGGACCCGTTCACGCGGACGCTCGGCGATTACAATTCGATCATGGGCAATACCGGCGGCGACAATCGCGCAGAATTCGATTGGCGCATGAATCACGCAGTCTGGTATGAATTGCCGATCGTCAAGGGCTTCCAGTTCAGCGCGTTGTTCTCACCGGGACAGAACTACGCCCAGGACAACAGCGATTATTCCTACGGCGACGCCTTCCAGTGTAACGGTGCTTCAGCTCGCGGCAGCGGCAGCAATTTCCCGAACTCGGGCGGCGCGATTCCCGGCAACATTGGCGGCAACGGTTGCACGGATGGTTCGTACGGCAACGCCTACAGCGCCTCTCTGACCTACAAGAACGGCCCGTTCACGGCGATTGCCGCCTATGAGCTCCATGAGGGGGTCAACCGGCACGGCGACGATGGGCTTGAGCCGGGTCAGATCGCCCCGATCTTCCTGGCCGACGGCTCTCAAGTCCTGACCGGTGTCCATAACGAATGGGCCGCGAAGGTGGGCGGTGGTTATCGCGTCAACGACGGCCTCGGCGATCTTCAGCTCAACGCCTACTATGAGTGGATCCGGCGTGACGTAACGCCGATCGAACAGCCCTTCAACGAGCGTTCGCGCGACGGCGTGTTCGCCAGCGCCACGCAAATGATCGGCAAGTGGGCGATCAGTGCATCCTATGCCCACGCGTTCAGGACTCCGGGCAATCCGGCGATGTTGAGCGTCAACGATCCGGTCCTGGCACCGGCTGCAACGTTGCAGGCGAATCTGTTCGACGATTCGGCGAGCCAATATGCGATCGGCGCCCGCTACTACTTCAACAGCTGGGCGAGCTGGTACGTCGTTGCGTCACAGCTCAATCAAGGTCCGGGCGCGCATTACTGCCTTGGTGCGAGCGGTCACGGCTATCAGGTTTGCTCCCGCGATGCTGCCAACGATACGATTGGCGGCGCGACAATCAGGGCCGCGACCACAGGCATGACCTTCAATTTCTGACGACTACGAAGACAAATGGGAGGGGGACCGGTTGGAACGGTCCCCCTCTCTTCATTTCAGGGCGGCACCTCAACCGGTTGGGTCGTCGAGAAGCTGTTCCTGGATTGGCGCCTGCGTTATAGGCTCACCGACGAGCCTTGGGAGGGAGTAGTCATGGATATGCAGCCTCCGCCTGCGATTGTGCAGGTTCAGCAATCCGAAGTTCCGCCGGATGCGCCGGTCGAACCGACTCCAATCGAGGTCAATGTATCAAAATACATTCCTGAGTTGGCTGTTGCGGTCACGATGATCGTGACGCTGACACCGTCGACAGGCCAGGCCCTGATCTATGCGCCCGGCCATGAAAAGAGCGGAACCCTGTTCAAAGGGCCGCGCTCGATCGATGAAGTCAAGCTGGACGGTTCGATCATTTACGTGAAGCTATATGGAGCGACCAGTTTCGACATCCAATATACCAACTACAGGCAGCCCTATTGAAGATGGCTTCCTAGCAAGCGAACGGCACTGTGGCCCATTCGACGCCGGAGCAACTGATGCAGCAAGCCCTTTCGGCTCATCGCCGTGGCGCTATTGCAGACGCAAAGCGTCTCTACGACCGGCTGTTGAGTATTGATCCGTCCAATGCAGCAGCCTGCGGCAATCTTGCCATCATCGCGGCCCAGCAGGGCGATCTCGCAGCCGCCGAACGGTTGATGCGCCGGGAAATCGGGCTGCGGCCGAATTATTCCGTGGGCTACAACAATCTTGGAGCGTTGCTTCAGCAGCAAGGCAGGGGCGCGGAAGCCGCTGCCGCACACCGGCACGCCATCAAGCTCGATCCGAAATATGCCGAGGCCTATCTCGGCCTCGGCAACGCCCTCAAGCATCAACATGATCTCGACGGGGCCATCGAGTCCTATCGAGCTGCCGCGGCTGTCAGGCCCGCTTACGCCGAGGCACACAACAACATCGGCGTCATCCACCAGATGCGGGGCCGCCTCGAGGAGGCCGATTCGGCGTACCGAAGAGCGATTGCAGCGAGGCCCGGCTATGCCGAAGCATTGTTCAACCTTGGCAGCGTCTTGCACCAGATGCGCCACCTCGAAGCCGCCGCGGACGCGTATCGACAGGTGATTGCGATTGATCCGGGTGTTGCGGTCGTGCACTGCAATCTCGGCGCAGTCTTGAAGGATGAAGGTCATCTCGACGCGGCGCTCGCTGCCTTTGAGCGTGCGATCGCCTTGAAGGGGGACTACGCGGAGGCTCACTACAACCGCGGCACCGTTCTCCAGCAACAGGGGCGGCGCGAGGACGCGCTGGCCGCCTACGGACAGGCCGTCGCACTTCGACCGGATGGAATCGATGCGGCCAACAACGCGGGGATCATTCTTCAGGAACTCGGGCGCCAAATCGACGCGATCAATCTCTATCGCCGGCTGTGCCAGCCGGTGCCGGCGCACGCAGATCTCTACAATAATCTGGGCACGGCGCTGCTGGCAGACGGACGCATCGAGGAAGCCAAGCAGACGTTCGAGCAGGCGCTGACGTGCCGGCCGGATTTTCCGGAAGCCGCCTATAATCTGGGAAACGCGTGGCGCGAAATGGGCCGCGTGACTGAAGCCATGACGGCCTGGCAATCGGCGTTGCGGCTTCGCGCCGATTACCCCGACGCGTTCAGTCAGCTCGTGCATCATCGCGCGCTCGCTTGCGAATGGGATAATCGCGGAGCCGATCAGGAGAAGCTTCTGGCGATGGTGCGAAGCGGGGTTCGCGTCCCGCCGTTCTATCTGTTCGGCACGCCCGCGACACCGGCTGACCAATGGCTCGCCGCCCGCCAATGGGTCGCGATGATCCAACCGCCGCCACAGCTGCGTTTTGACCACCGCCGTCGGGCTAAGGACGGCCGCCTTCGGCTCGGTTATCTCTCTGCCGATTTCCATCAGCACGCCACGTCACAGCTGATGGCGGGACTGTTTGAATGTCACGACCGGGATCGTTTCGAGGTTGTTGCCTACAGTTATGGCCCTGATGACGGCAGTCCGCTGCGGGCCCGGCTCACGCATGCCTTCGATCAATTCGTGGACGTCGGCAAACTTTCGCATCGCGAGGCCGCGGACCGCATCCATCAGGACAAGATCGATATCCTGATCGATCTGAAGGGTTATACCCAGGGGTCTCGGCCGATGATCCCCGCGTTCCGCCCGGCCCCTGTGCAGGTCGGCTATCTCGGCTTTCCCGCAACAATGGGCGCGGATTTCATCGACTACATTCTGGTTGACCGCTCTGTCGTACCTGACGGCGAGCAAGCCTTCTTCTCCGAGAAGTTGGTCTTCCTGCCGACCTGCTATCAGCCCAATGACGCAAGGCGTGGTGAAGTCCCGGCCCCAACCTCGCGTGCCGACTGCGGACTGCCTGAAGAGAGCGTGGTGTTGTGCTGCTTCAACAACAGCTACAAGATCTCGCCCGAAATTTTCGATATCTGGATGCGGCTGCTCAACGAGACACCAGAGAGCGTCTTGTGGCTGCTAGCGACCAACGAGCTGGCACGAGCCAATCTGTGCAAGGAAGCCTTCGCCCGCGGCGTCGATCCGGGTCGGCTGGTTTTCGCCCCGCTCGTTTCGTTCGCCGCTCACCTCGAGCGTCATCGGCACGCCGACCTGTTCCTCGACACCTTGCCTTGCAATGCGCACACGACAGCCAGCGATGCGCTATGGGAAGGATTGCCGGTCCTGACCTGTAGGGGCAACACATTCGCGGGTCGTGTTGCCGGCAGCCTGCTGAGTGCGATTGACATGCCGGAACTGATCACCACCTCGCTTGAGGAATATGAGCACAGGGCGCTGGCAATGATCCGCGCGCCGGAACGCCTGCGTGCGATGCGCCGGAAAATTGAACAGAAACGTGATGTGAATTCATTGTTCGATCTGCCAAAATTGGCCCAAGCGGTCGAGCGAGCCTATGAACGGATGTGGCAGCGCTGGCTTTCCGGCGGGGAACCACAGGCGTTCGCGATCGGGAACGAATGAGAGGACGGAGCCATGCTGATACGATTCATTCTCTTGTTCGCGGCCTTGCTGACGGTCGGCACGAGCGCCGCGTCGGCGAAGTCGCGTCACTTGCAAGGGCACCGGGTGCGCGCCACCGTCGTAGAGCGATCGCCCGCGCCTTATAGCGGCCCCACGCTGGTGCTGCATCCCGCCTCCAACATTGCATGCAACACGCCGTACCGGTCCACGCGCTCGCTGCCCTGCGACCAGCCCGTCTGGGTCTATGGCAGTCCCTGCGAGATCGACCTGGGGCTGGGGCGCTACCGGTCCTGCGACTGAAATCTACATCCGGCCCGTCATGACATTCGCGCCCGACAGCGAGCAAATGCTGGCGGACGCGGTCGCCCATCTGCGCGCCGGCCGCCTGCTCGATGCCGAGCGAATGGCTCGATTGCTCTGCGAACGCGAGCCCGACCATGCGCGCGCCTTCCATCTGGCGGGTGTCTTGGCGCATCAGCTCAAGCGGAGCGATGCAGCGGCGCTGCTTGGCCGCGCCGTGGCGATCGATCCGCGAATGGCCGAAGCGCACAACGACAGGGGTGCCATCCTCGCCGCCAACGGCTCGCTCGCGGAGGCGTTGGCCTGTTTCGAGCGCGCCGTTGAACTCAAGCCCGACTATGTCGAGGCACGCAACAATCTTGGACGTGCGTTGGGGGCCGCTGGACGGTTTGCCGAAGCGGCCGTGCAGTTTGAGCAGGTCCTGAACGCCGCGCCCACCTCGCCGCAGGCGCACTTCAATCTTGCCGCCGTGCTCGAGTTGATGACGGAGTTCGCGCCCGCTGAACAGCATTATCGGAAGGCGGCCGCGCTTCGGCCGGACGTCCCGGACGCCCATCTCCGGCTCGCTATGCTGCTGCAACGGTTAGGGCGGTTGCCGGAAGCGCTCGCGGTGGCCGAATACGCGGCGGCGGTCGCTCCGCGCGATGCCGGCGCGCGGAATAATCTGGGCAACGTCCTGCGCGCGATGGACCGGCGCGCCGAAGCCATCGCACAGTTCGAGGCAGCACTCCGCATCGATCCCGCTTCGTTTGCGGCGCATTACAATCTTGGGATGGCGCTGCGCGGAGAAACGAAAATTGCGCAGGCGAGGGAGCACTTTGCGCGGGCCGCGGCCCTGAAACCGGATTTCCTGGAAGCCGAGTTCGCGCAATGCTTTGCCGAACTGCCGGCGCTCTATGCTTCTGCCGCCGAGATCGACGAGCGGCGCGCGGCCTATGCGAGCCGGCTTGCGACATTCAAGGCAAAGCTGGAGCTTGCGAGCGTTCCGGCAACGTTTGTTGACGCCATCGGTGCGCATCAGCCTTTTTATCTGCCGTACCAGGGCCGCAATGATCGTGGGCTGCAATCGCAATATGGGGCGGTCGTTTGCGGAGTCATGGCTACCCGATACGAGACGGCGGCGTTGCCGGCGCCTCCCACCGCCGATGAGCCGATGCGGCTCGGTATCGTCAGTGGCTTCTTTCGCCAGCATTCGAACTGGAAGATTCCGATCAAGGGCTGGCTCACGATGCTCAATCGGAACCGGTTCCGCATATTCGGCTATCACACCAGTGTCGACCACGATAGCGAAACGGAAGCCGCGGCCGCGTTGTGCGATCGGTTCGTCGCCGGACCGCGTTCGCTCGACGCCTGGCGGCAGGAGATCGCCGACGATGCGCCGCATGTGTTGCTGTTTCCCGAAATCGGGATGGACAAGGTATCGGCACAGCTCGCGGCGATGCGCCTTGCGCCGGTCCAATGCACCTCCTGGGGGCATCCCGTCACCAGCGGATTTCCGACCATCGACTATTTTCTCAGCAGCGACCTGATGGAGCCGCCGGAGGCCGACGCGCATTATTCGGAAAGACTGGTTCGATTGCCCAATCTTTCCATCCATTACGAGCCTGCCGAGGTCGTACCGGCTCCGATAACTCGGAGCGAACTCGGGCTGCGGGCTGATGTCGTGGTTTACTGGTGCGCGCAATCGTTGCCGAAATACCTGCCGCAGTTCGACGAAGTTTTCGCGCGTATCGCCGCCGGGGTACCGAACAGTCAGTTTGCCTTCATCGAATTCGGTGGGGGCAGGGACATCACCGAGCTGTTCGAGGCTCGCCTCGAACGTGCCTTCCACGCGTTCGGCTTGAGGGCCGCGGATCATTGCGTCTTCCTGCCGCGGCTTGCTCCGGACCGCTTTCTGGCGGCGATCGGCCAGTGCGACATCGTGCTGGACAGCATCGGTTGGTCTGGCTGCAATTCGATACTGGAAAGCCTCGCTCACAATCTTCCGATCGTTGCCTTCGAGGGCGAATGGATGCGTGGCCGGCACGCTGCCGCCATCCTGACCATGATGCAGATCGGCGAGACCACCGCGCGAACCATTGACCAGTACGTCGCGATGGCTTCTGGGCTCGGCCGGGATGCGGGCCTGCGAAGCCATATGTCCGCGCGAATTGCTGAGAAAAAATTTCGTGTCTATCGGGATCGCGAGTGCGTTGCAGGGTTGGAAGCGTTTTTCGATGCCGCGGTTCGCAAGACCTCGAACTAGCTCGCCAACGTCACGCCGCGTCGTATTCGCGGACAAAAAAGGCGCACCGAGGTGCGCCCTTTCACCCGAGAATCTATCCTTCTCAGCCTTTGGCCATCATTCGCGCCCGCATCGGCTTGAGAACGAACAGCGCCATTGCCACGACGACGATGTTCATCGCCGCGGTGAGCAAGAACACCAGATGCCAGCTGCCACTCGATGCCTTGATCATGTTGGCGACCGGAACGAGGAAAGCGGAGGTGCCTTTCGCCGTATAAAGCAGGCTTAGGTTCACCGTGGCGAACTTCGTCCCGAAGGTGTCGGTGCAGGTTGAAGGGAACAGGCTGAAGATCTCGCCCCAGGTGAGGAAGATCAGCGCTGCGAAGAGCACGAAAGCCCACGGCGCGGTGCCGAGTGTCCCCAGCAACCAGTAAGCGCCGGCTCCCAGACCGAACGCGATTGCCATGGTGTACTCGCGGCCGATCTGATCCGAAACCCAACCGAAGAGCGGGCGGGCTGCGCCGTTGGCCACACTGTCGATGATCAGCGCCGCCGTGAGCGTGGAGGCGCCAAAGAAGATGATGGTGTTTTCAACGTTGAAATCTTTCGCGATCGGCGCGATCTGGGCCGTCGCCATCAGCCCGCTGGCGGAAACCATCACGAACATGACGTAGAGGAGCCAGAATATCGGCGAGGCCAGCACCTCTGTCGGAGTATAGTTGCGCGAGGACTGTGTGACCTTCGACGGAGGGGCAGCGGCCATCTCGCCGGGCTCGGGCGCTCGCAAAAACCACGCGAGGATAAAGACAACTCCGCCCTGAACCAGCCCGAACCACAAAAAGGCTGCCTCGTATCCGCTGGTATGGATCACATATTGGATGGGAATGACGGTCAACGCCGCGCCGGCGCCGTAACCCGCGGCGGTGAGACCCACCGCAAGGCCACGCCGATCGGGAAACCATTTGACCGCAAGGCCGACGCAGGTAGCATAGACCGCACCACCTCCGATGCCGCCGACAACGGCGCCGAGATACAGTGCGGTCAATGTTTCAGCATACGCGTTGATCACCCAGCCGATTGCGACAAAAACTCCTCCGAACGCGACGACGATCTTCGGTCCACGCGGGCCAAGTTGATCGACGATCCAGCCCTCGACCGGCGTGAGCCAGGTCTCGAGTGCAATGAAGATGCTGAAGGCGAGCTGGATCGCGGCGATGGACCAGCCATGCTTTGCCGCGATGGGATTGACGAAAAGCGTCCATCCATATTGCAGGTTGGCGATCATCACCATGCAGAGGATGGAAAAGGTGAGTATCGTCCACCGCGTCCCCTGCATTACGGCTGGCCGCCCGTCGAGTTGAGCTGCGATTGCCATTTGTTTCCTCCCCACCGCGCTACCGCGGCTCTTTTTTAATTCCGTGACCTGGTGTCGCACGGTTGTGACCTAAGGTCGCAAGGCGAACCTTGGTATATCATATTCCAACATGCAAGCCGCATTTGCTGCTGCGGCGCAACAACTTACCTACGCAGTTGGAATAAGATGGGAGGTTGTGGGGCGGTTCCCACGCACGGGGGCCGCGCGCCAGCTGTTCGTTAGACAAGAGAGAAGCGCCCGGCGCAGGCCGGACGCTCGATCAGGTCGACGCGGAAGCTGCCGGCGCTACGCAGCCGCCACCACGCTGTTGCGCCAGGGCTTGAGCGCGAGAATGGCAAGCAACGACGCCAGAATGTTGGCGCCGGCCGCGATGATGAAGACGCTGTCCCAGCTTCCCGTGGTCTGCTGCACGTAATTTGCGATGGGAACCAGAAGCGCTGCCGTTCCCTTGGCGGTGTAGAGCAGGCCTGCGTTGGTGGTGGCGAATTTCGACCCGAACGTGTCGGTGCAGGTCGATGGAAACAGCGAATAGATTTCACCCCACGCAAAGAACACGAGGCCCGACAGGACCACGAACCAGACCGGATCGTGCCCGAGCAGATACAGCGCCCAGATGCCGAGGCCTTCGATGCCGAAGGCGATGAACATGGTGTTCTCGCGGCCGATCATGTCGGAGATCCAGCCGAAGAACGGGCGCGTCAATCCGTTGAGGATGCGATCGATCGTGGCCGCGAACGTCACCGTAGTCATCGTCAGCCCGATCAGCGTCACCGAAACATTGTCGAGCTTCCAGTCTACCGCGATCGGCTTCAGGTTGGCCGTCACCATCAATCCGCCCGCGCCGACGATCACGAACATGAAGTACATCAGCCAGAAGATCGGATGACGCATCACCTCGGTCGGCTGATAGTCACGCCGGGTCTGTATGACGTTGAGTTTCTGCACCGGAGCGGGCACCTGTCCCACCTTTGGCGCAAGCAGGAAGAACGCCAGGATCACGATGATGATTCCCTGTCCGAGGCCGAAGTAGAGAAACGTCGCCTGGAAGCCGGAATCCTTGATCATTGCCTGGATCGGCGCGACCGTGAGAGCCGAGCCCGCGCCAAATCCTGCTGCGGTGATGCCGGCGGCAAGGCCGCGCTTGTCGGGAAACCACTTCAGCGCATTGCCGACACAGGTGCCGTAGACGCCGCCCGCGCCGATGCCGGCCACGATCATGCCGAAGTAATAGCCGCCGAGCGTTGTCGCCTTGGCGTTGATGATCCACCCGAGCGCGCACAGCACGCCGCCTGCGAGAACGACGAGACGCGGACCGTATTTGTCGACGAACCAACCTTCGACCGGCACCAGCCAGGTCTCGAACAGCACGAAGAGGGTGAATGCCCACTGGATCGACGCGCGATCCCAGCCGAATGTTTTCTGGATGTCGGGGACAAAGAACGTCCAGCCATATTGGTAGTTGGCGATCATCACCATCGCCGCGACGCCGATTACCAGTTGCGTCCAGCGATAGGTGTCGCTGACGCGTGCGCTCGCGGGAGCCGTCGCGTGAACCATGTCCGTCATTGAACCTCCCCAAGGCATACGCGCTTCTCGTTGATGACGAGCGCCAGTGGGCATTTTTGTATTGCGTATGCCAACGCTCAAGGGAGGAGGGACGCAGTTGGGCGCAAATGCCGCAGCGACTTTTGTCTGCGACAAAATGGATCGGGTGGGCAAAACAAAAATGGCTCCGCAAAAATACGGAGCCATTCGCGACAGTAGGAAAGTCTTTGCGTCAGGAAAAGAAGCGCGGGTCCCAAAGACCCTTCGCGTTCACAGCATCAGAGGCCGATGTACGGAACGTCGCCGTTGCGGATATTCGATTCGGCCCAAGCCATCAGCAAGCCGTCGAGCTTCGCGAGCAGGCGCGCGAACAGGGTGTCGGAGGCGGGAAGGGCGATGGTAGCGGTCTTGGACATTTTCACTCTCAGGTTTCGCGGAGCGGCGATGGCCGTCTCATTCCGTTGAGAGCGATTTAATGTATACCAGATACCACGGCAACGACTTTGTTTGCATAGCAGCAATTTGACGCGTGCAATGCAACATATTGTAGAATAATGCCCACTCAACAGCAATAGGCCGCCCGAAGGCGGCCCATAACGCATTGATATAGAGCGACTACTCCGCCGCCTGCTTGCGGGGCGGGTCGAGCGCACCTGAGTCGTGGATTTCGGCGACCTGGTGGTCGCTGAAGCCGAGCACCTGGCGGAGAATTTCATCGGTGTGCTCGCCAAGCAGCGGCGAGCGTAGAACCTCGCTCGGGCTGTCCGACATTTTGATCGGATTGCCGACCGAGAAATACTTGCCGCGGGTCGGGTGGTCGACCTCGACCACGGTGCCAGTGGCGCGCAACGACTGATCCTCGATCAATTCCTTCATCGACAGGATCGGACCGCAGGGAATGTTGTCCTTGTTGAGGATGTCCATGGCCTCGAACTTGGTCTTGGTCATGGTCCACTGCTCGATGCGGGCGAAGATCTCATTCAAGCGCGACAGGCGGGCCGGCGGCTTGGCGTAATCGGGATGCGTCTTCCAGCCGGGCTCGCCGATCACGTCGCAGATCTTCTCCCAGACCGGCGCTTGCGTAATGAAATAGATGTAGGCGTTGGGATCGGTCTCCCAGCCCTTGCATTTGAGGATGCGGCCGGGCTGTCCGCCGCCGGAATCGTTGCCGGCCCGCGGCACGGCGTCGCCGAACGGAATGCCCTCGCCGAATTGGCTGTACTCCTTGAGCGGACCGTGCGCGAGACGTTGCTGGTCGCGCAGCTTGACGCGCGCGAGATTGAGCACGCCGTCCTGCATCGCGGCGGTGACGCGCTGGCCCTTGCCGCTATGCGTGCGCTGGTAGAGCGCGGTGACGATGCCGAGCGCGAGATGCAGGCCCGTGCCACTGTCGCCGATCTGGGCGCCGGTCACCAGCGGCAGCCCGTCGCGGAAACCGGTGGTCGATGCGGCGCCGCCGGTGCACTGCGCCACGTTCTCATAAACCTTGCAGTCCTCATACGGTCCCGGACCGAAACCCTTGATCGAGGCCACGATCATCTTCGGATTGAGGCTTTGGATCTTCTCCCAGGGGAAACCCATGCGGTCGAGCACGCCGGGTCCGAAATTCTCCACCAGCACGTCGCAGCTCTTGATCAGCGCGGTCAGGACTTCCTTGCCCTTCGGGTTCTTGGTGTCGAGCGTGATCGAGCGCTTGTTGTGGTTCAGCATGGTGAAATACAGGCTGTCGACGTTTGGCACGTCCTGCAGCTGACCGCGCGTGATGTCGCCGACACCGGGGCGCTCGACCTTGATCACATCCGCACCGAACCATGCCAGCAATTGCGTGCAGGTCGGCCCTGATTGCACGTGGGTGAAATCCAGGATGCGAACACCCTTCAGCGCCTTGGTCATTGCTTTAACTCCCGTCTCGTAGCTGGATGGGAACGGGGCCCGCCGCGGCCCGTTCGATTGGACTGACTATTTCTTCTTCAACGCGCTTTGCGGATTGAGGTTGCCGATGCGGCCGCTCTCGGAGCCCGCCGCGGGATCAATCGCCGCATTGATCAGGGTCGGCTTGCCGGAATCCATCGCCGCGTTGACCGCGCGCTTCAGCTCATCCGGCGAGGTCGCATTGACGCCGACGCCGCCGAAGGCCTCCATCATCTTGTCGTAGCGCGAGCCCTTGACGAACACGGTGGTGGCGGGATCTGCGCCGGCCGAATTGACATCGGTGCCGCGATAAATGCCGTCATTGTTGAAGATGACGACGCAGACCGGCAGCTTGTAGCGGCAGATGGTCTCGACCTCCATGCCGGAGAAACCGAAGGCGCTGTCGCCTTCGACGGCAAGCACCGGTTTGCCGGTCTCGATCGCCGCGGCGATCGCGTAGCCCATGCCGATGCCCATCACGCCCCAGGTGCCGACGTCGATGCGCTTGCGCGGCTGATGCATGTCGATGACGCCGCGCGCCAGATCGAGCGTGTTGGCGCCCTCGTTGACGAGGATGGCGTCAGGGCGCTCCTTGATGATGGTGCGGAGCACGCCAAGCGCGCCGTGATAGTCCATCGGCGAGTTGTTGTTCATCAGCCGCGGCGCCATCTTGGCGACGTTGTCGTCGCGCTTCTTCTTTATAGTGTCGAGCCAGTCGGCCGGGGGCGCGGTCCAGTTGCCGCCCATCGCCTCCAGCAGCGCGTGGACGCAGGAGCCGATATCGCCGACCACGGGAGCCACGATCTCGACATTCGAATCCATTTCCTTGGGCTCGATGTCGACCTGGATGAACTTCTTCGGCGCTTCACCCCAGGTCTTGCCCTTGCCATGCGAGAGCAGCCAGTTCAGGCGTGCGCCGATCAGCATCACCACATCCGCGTCCTTCAGCACGGTCGAGCGCGCTGCGCCGGCGCATTGCGGATGCAGGTCAGGAAGCAGGCCCTTGGCCATGCTCATGGGCAGGAACGGCGCGCCGCTCTTCTCGACGAAGGCTTTGATGTCGTTGTCGGCCTGCGCGTAAGCCGCGCCCTTGCCGAGGATGATCAGCGGGCGCTTGCCGCTCTTGAGGACATCGAGCGCGCGCTTGATGGCGGCGGGGGCGGGGATCTGCGCAGGTGCGGCGTCAATCACCTTCACCAGCGATTTCCTGCCGGCCTCGGCATTCATCACCTGGCCGAACAGTTTGGCGGGAAGATCGAGATAGACGCCGCCGGGACGGCCCGAAACCGCGGCGCGGATGGCGCGAGCGAGACCGATGCCGATGTCCTGCGCGTGCAGCACGCGGAAGGCAGCCTTGCAGAGCGGCTTGGCGATTGCGAGCTGATCCATCTCCTCATAGTCGCCCTGCTGCAGGTCGACGATCTCGCGCTCGGAGGAGCCCGAGATCAGGATCATCGGGAAGCAGTTGGTGGTGGCGTGCGCGAGCGCGGTGAGGCCGTTGAGGAAACCCGGCGCAGACACGGTGAGACAGACGCCCGGCTTCTTGGTGAGGTAGCCCGCGATCGAGGCGGCATAGCCGGCGTTCTGCTCGTGGCGGAAGGAGAGCACGCGGATGCCGGCGGCCTGCGCCATCCGGCCGAAATCGGTGATCGGAATTCCCGGCACGCCGTAGATCGTTTTGACGTCGTTGAGTTTCAGCGCATCGATGATGAGGTGAAAGCCGTCCGTCAGTTCCTGTTCGGTGCCCGGTGCTTCCGTCTTGGCAGGTGTATCCAGCATGGGCTTCTTCTCCCTGATCGTCTTTTCTCTTTGGGGACGAGTTGATCGTCTTCTGTTGTGAAAATCTCAGGCCTTGACCAGTTCCTGGCCGTGCGCCTCGACAAAGGCGGCAAGTCCAAGCGTGTGGTCGCGTGCGCGTTTTTCGGCGAGCTCGGTGTTGCGCTCTTCCAGCGCCTCGATGATCGCAAGATGCTCGGGCAACGAGGCCGCAATGCGCTCGGTGCGGCCGATGGTGAGCTGGCGATAGCCGCGCACATGCAGCAGGATTTCGTTGGTCATGTCGACCAGCACGGGCGATTCCGACAGCGAGATCAGCGCCTGGTGGAACGCGATGTTGGCCTTGGAATATTCGTCGACGTGATCCTGCGGCAGGCGGTCCTTGCCGAAATCCCTGAAGAAGTCGCGCAGCGCCGTGATGTCCTTTTTGCGCGCGGTGGTCGTGATCAGCCGCGCCGCCATGCTCTCGAGCGCCGCCCAGGCGCGGATCATGTCGACGATTTCGCTCTTGGTCCGGCGCACCACGATGATGCCGCGGCGCGGCACGGTCTTCACGAAGCCGTCCTGCTCCAGCATCGCGATCGCTTCGCGGATCGGGGTGCGGCTGACGCCGAGTCGTTCGGACAGCGCGCGCTCGTCGAGCATCACGGGCTCCGGCGTCGCATAGATGTCCATCTTCAAGATGGCTTCCTTCAAGGCTTCATAGGCCTTGTTCTTGAAGCTGGTCTCCGGGGCAATTCTGACGATTGCAATCTCGGCCTCGGCCATGATCAGCGGCGCCTTGGTTTGTTTCCGAATGGGCACAACGGTCTCCTCGAAGTGGGAGACGCCTTTTACAGTAATAAGTAGCGGAAGATTTTTGGCATGCCAGATGCCAGAATGTCAAGCCAGCCGCTTTTTTCGGCTTTTCGCAGCAACGGCTTGTCTTGACAATCTGGTTGCTGGCATACCAAATGCCATAAAATTATGGGAGGAAGCCAATGTCGAATAAAGATGCCGTCCGCAAAGTTCTTGATCAAGTGAAAGCGGACAAACGCACGAGCTTGACGGCTCCCGAAGGCAAGATCGTCTGCGACGCCTACGGCATTCCGGTTCCCAAGGAAGACGTGGCGAAGTCGGCAGCGGACGCGGCAAAGATCGCAAGCGGCATGGGCTTCCCGGTGGTGATGAAGATCGTCTCGCCGGACATTCTCCACAAGACCGAAGCGGGCGGCGTGATCGTCGGCGTCAAGGACGCGGCTTCCGCCGAGAAGAGCTACGACACGATCCTCGCCAACGCGAAGAAATATAAAGACGACGCCAAGATCGAAGGCGTCCAGGTGCAGCAGATGCTCGCCGGCGGCACCGAAGTGATCGTCGGCTCGATCACCGACGGCTCGTTCGGCAAGCTGGTCGCCTTCGGCCTTGGCGGCGTGCTGGTCGAAATCCTCAAGGACATCACTTTCCGTCTCGCGCCCGCCACCAAGCAGGATGCGCTGTCGATGCTCGACGGCATCCAGGCGCACGAAATGCTCAAGGGCGTGCGCGGCGGAGATCCCGTCAACCGCGACGCGCTGGCCGACGTCATCGTCAAGGTATCGCAGCTGGTCAGCGACTTCCCCGAGATCGTCGAGCTCGACCTCAATCCGGTGTTCGCCACCAAGAAGGACGCGATTGCGGCCGACGTGCGCATCGTCGTCGACTTCGATTACAAGCCGCGTCCGAAGCCGCGCCCGACCGAGGAAATCGTCAAGGCGATGAACCGCATCATGCAGCCGAAAGCGGTTGCGGTGATCGGCGCCTCCGCCGAGGACGGCAAGATCGGCAACTCCGTGATGAAGAACCTCATCAACGGCGGCTACAAGGGCGAGATCCTGCCGATCCACCCGAAGGCGTCGGAAATCCTGGGCCATAAGGCCTATAAGAGCGTCAAGGACGTGCCCGGCGTGATCGACGTCGCGGTATTCGCCATCCCCGCGAAGTTCGTGGCGGGTGCCTTGGTGGAGTGCGGCGAGAAGAAGATTCCCGGCGCGGTGCTGATTCCGTCGGGCTTTGCCGAGGCGGGTGCGCCGGAGCTGCAGGCCGAGATCGTCGAAATCGGCAAGAAATACGACGTCCGCCTGATGGGGCCGAACATCTACGGCTTCTATTATACGCCCGCCAATCTCTGCGCGACGTTTTGCACGGCTTACGACGTCAAGGGCCACGCCGCGCTGTCGTCGCAGTCGGGCGGCATCGGCATGGCGATCATCGGCTTCTCGCGCTCGGCCAAGATGGGCGTCTCCGCGATCGTCGGCCTCGGCAACAAGTCCGACATCGACGAGGATGATCTGCTCGCTTTCTTCGAGCAGGATCCGAACACCAACCTGATCGCGCAGCACTGCGAAGATCTCAAGGATGGTCGCGCCTTTGCCGAAGCGGCCAAGCGTGTCTCGAAGAAGAAGCCGGTGATCGTGCTCAAGGCCGGCCGCACCTCGGCCGGCGCGAAGGCCGCCTCCTCGCACACCGGCGCGCTTGCCGGCAACGACAAGATCTACGAGGACGTGCTCAAGCAGTCCGGCGTGATCCGCGCCCGCAGCCTGCGGCAGCTGCTGGAGTTCGCGCGCGGCGTGCCCGTGTTGCCGACGCCGAAGGGCGAGAACATTCTGATCATCACCGGCGCCGGCGGTTCGGGCGTGCTGCTGTCGGACTCGGTCGTCGACAACGGGCTGTCGCTGATGGCGATGCCGCCTGATCTGGACGCGGCGTTCCGCAAGTTCATCCCGCCGTTCGGCGCCGCCGGCAACCCCGTCGACATCACCGGCGGCGAGCCGCCGATCACCTACGTCAACACGGTCAAGCTCGGGTTGTCGGACGAGCGCATCCACGCGCTGATCCTCGGCTACTGGCACACCATCGTGACGCCGCCGATGGTCTTCGCGCGCAACATGGTCGAAGTGAAGAAGGAGATGGAGGCAAAGGGCTTCGTGAAGCCGATCGTCGCCTCGCTCGCGGGCGACGTCGAGGTCGAGGAGGCCGCCGAATATCTCTACCAGAACGGCATTCCGGCCTATCCCTATTCGACGGAGACGCCGGTCGAGGTGCTCGGCGCCAAGTACAAATGGGCGCGCGGCGCGGGCCTGCTGTAAACCTCGCTTCACGAAATTGCTCAAATGCCGCCCGTTCGGGCGGCATTTTTGCGTTTGGTTCCGGGAAGCGGAACTCGGGGCGTTAACCCAAGACAATTGGAACCGGAACCTCGCTCGCCTCCGCCGGTTGAAGGTCGTCTTCGAACGCTGGAGGAGATGATGAACAATCGAATCGTTATTTCGCTGATCGCCGCGCTGTCGCTTACCGCGTCCGGTGCAGCCCTTGCGCAATCGACCACGGTGCAGGGCGCCCATGAGGGCGCGCGGGCCGGCGGCGATGTCGGTGGTCCCATTGGCGCCGTAGTCGGCGGCACGGTCGGTGCGGCCGTTGGACTCGGCCTCGAAATCCCGAATGCGGTGATCACCTCGGTGCAAGGCGAGCGCGCCCCGTCGGTGGTGGTGCGTGAGCGTGTCGTGGTCGGCGAGCCCTTGCCGGCTGAGGTCGAATTGCGGCCGGTGCCGAACTACACCGAATATCGCTATGCCGTCGTCAACGACCGCCGCGTGATCGTCGAGCCGCGTACGCGCAAGGTGATCAAGATCATCGACTGACGATACAGCGCATCTGAACGGAGCCTCGCGGGGATACGCTCCCTGCGAGGCTTCTTTCACGACGGCTTCGAACGCCAACAGGAGCAGCCGAGCCAGTCGAGCACGGCCGCGATCACAAATCCAACACAGGCCGCGATCGCATCGACAATGAAGTCTTCCAGTCGCGCATGTTGTCCGGGCACGAGGAACTGCAGCAACTCCAGCACGCCGATCAGCCCAACGGCCAGGACAACCGTCATCCGGTGCCGGGGATAGGCCAGCCCGAAGGCAAGGCCGAGCAACACGAAGGCCAGCGCGTGCTCGCCATCCTGCCCGAGATTGGAATGCGGCCGGTAGCGCGGCGGCCCGAGGGTCGCGAAGGTGACGGCGGCGGCGAGCAGCCAGGCGAAGATGCGGAGGATCAAATTCATCGGCGCGCATTAGCACGGTTTGCCGAGCCGATGCGCGCGCGGCCATCTGAGAACTTCGTGTAGTTAACGCCGCGCTTCAGATCGCCTGCCGCACGCCCATTCCCAGCATGAAGCGTTCCCTGATCTGAACGGGATCGCGCTTGGTGGCTCCGGTGCCCGGCTTGTCGTCGATGCGCAAACCGATCAGGGTCGGTGCGGAAGCCGACATCGATTGCTCGATCAGCCGCTCGAAATCATCCTCGTCGGCAGCCCAGGCGCTGATGGCAATCCCGCTTGCAATCGCGATCGCAACCAGATCGGTATGCGCGGCAGCCGGCGTCGGCTGAGCGCCGGTGATCTGGTAGATGCCGTTGTCCATCACGACCATGGTGAGGTTCTTCGGCGCCAAGGTCGCGATGGTCGAGAGGCAGCCGAGCTGCATCAACAGCGAACCGTCGCCTTCGAGCCCGAATACGCGCCGCTTCGGCTGCGCCAGCGCCACGCCCAGCGCGATCGGGAAGGCGAGCCCCATGCTGCCCAGCATGTACCAGTTCTGCGGGCGATGACCGGCCGCCCACAAATCGAAATTGGTGTTGCCGATGCCGCCGATCACGGCCTCTTCGTTCTTCAGCTTCGCAACCAGGCGCGAGGTGACGTCGAAACGGTTCATCACCTTGGTGTTGCGGGATGCCTTGCTCGTTTGCGCGCTCATGATGCCGCTCACTTGTCGAAAACCTTGCCGCCGGTCAGCAGCGGATTGAGGATCAGCGCCACCGGCGCCTGCGTGGTGACGGCCTGCTTGATCGAGCGGTCGACGATGAACTCGAGCTCGTCGAGCCGCGTGCAGGTGTGATGCTCGATCGCGAGCGAATCCAGCACCGGGCGCATGGTCCGGCACACCAGCGACTGGCCGAGATTGAATTCGCCGAGCGTGCCGCGCTCGGAGACGAACATGATCAGCGGAATTTGCGAGGGCGCGACCAGCGAGGCGAGCACGTTGGCGAGCGTGGCAAAGCCCGAGGTCTGCATCAGGATCGCGCCCTTCATGCCGCCCATCCAGGCGCCGGAAACGATGCCGACGGCCTCTTCCTCGCGCGCGGTCGGAAACGTCGTGAAAAAGGGATCGGCATGCAGGTTCTTGATCAGTGCCGTCAGCACGCGATCGGGAACGTAGGGCACAAGGCGGATGTCGTTGCGCTTGAGCGTCTGCTGAATGATGCCGTGCCAGGTGTCCTGTTCCGGAGACGCTTGCGGCGAAGTTCTCTGCTCCGCGACTGCCATCCCGTTCTCCCTCTCTTGCGACCATGGTCGATGCCGGCCGTGCAGGGCGAAACTTGACGCGGCGGGCGGGATTGTCAACATGCCGCGCAAGCAATGTGGTCTGCGTCACGCGGCGATGCGAAGCCTCTCGCTGGCGTGCAATAACGGCGTGCGATAAGCACGCGGAAAAATGGGGAAGGACGTCATGGTCAGGCGGTTTGCGATTGCTGCCATCGTAGCTACGCTGCTGGCAAGCGGCGGCGCCTTGGCGCAATCGAGCTTTCCGACCAGGCCCGTGCACATTTATGTGCCATACCCGGCCGGCGGCGGCGTCGACATCCTTTCGCGCACGCTCGGCGATGTCGTCTCGAAGCAATGGGGCCAGTCGGTCATCGTCGAGAACCGTCCCGGCGCGGGCGGCGTCGTGGCGTCCCAGGCGCTGGTGCAATCGCCGCCCGACGGTTACACCCTGATCATGGTGGCGAGCGGGCATCCCGCCAATCCTTTCCTCTATCCGAAGCTGCCCTACGACACTTTCAAGGATTTCACGCCGATCTCGCTGCTCGCGTCCTCGCCGAACATTCTGCTGGTGCGTGCCGACTCGCCGTTCAAGACTCTCGCCGACGTGATCGCCCAGGCCAAGGCCAAGCCGGGCGATCTGGCTTTCGCCTATGCGGGTACGGGAACATCGACCCATCTCGCAGGCGAGCTGCTGATGAGCCTCGCCAAGATCAATCTCAACGCGATTCCCTACAAGGGCGGCGCACCGGCGATCAACGATCTGCTCGGCGGCCAGATTCCGCTGTCGTTCAACAACGGACCGGAATTGGTCGGCCAGCTCTCGGCCGGCACCGTGCGGGCACTCGCGGTGACCACCGCCAAGCGCGCGCCGTTCCTCCCCGATGTGCCCAGCATCGGCGAGACCGTGCCGGGCTACGACACCGAGGTGTGGTGGGGGCTGCTCGGGCCGGGCAACATGCCGCGCGATCTCGTCGAGAAACTCTCGCACGATTTCGTCGCGGCGTTGAACACCGATGCCGTGAAAGAGCGCTTGACCAAGCTGGGCGCAATTCCGATCGGCACGACGCCGCAGGCATTCGACAAGAAAATCCACGACGACTACGACAAATGGGGTCCGATCATCCAGGCCGCCGGCATCAAGGCCGAGTGAATCGCGCGCCGCATCACCAACCTCACCGATTGTCCAGACTGAAAGCCGTTCATGTCCGTCAACAACAAGCGCGTCTTCTACGTCAAATATCTCGCTCACCCGATCTACACCGAAATCCTCAAAGCCCGCCCCGACGTGCGGTTTGACCGGCTCGAGAACGAAAGCCCGGAGTCCGAGTTCGCGCCGATCCTCCTCGCGGCGCACGCCTATCAGGTCGGTGCCGCGCGCGACGAGATCGCGCCGCATTTTCATGTCCATGACGATCTCTTGAAGCGCGCGCCGAACCTCCTGATCGTTTCCTCTAACGGCGCCGGCTTCGATCCCGTCGATGTCGACGCCTGCACCAAAGCGGGCGTGCTCGTGCTCAACCAGTCCGGCGGCAATGCGGATTCGGTCGCCGAGCACGCGCTCGGCATGCTGCTCACACTCTCCAAGCGCATCATCGAGGCCGACCGCGCGCTGCGCCGGGACCGGGACGTCAACCGCAATGCGCTGATCGGCAGGGAAGCAGGGGGCTCCACCGTCGGCATCGTCGGCATCGGCAATGTCGGCCGCCGCCTGGCGGAGCTTTGCAAAGGCCTGCTCCGCATGAAGGTGCTGGCCTACGATCCCTATCTCTCCGCCGACGAGATCGCGGCGCGGGGAGGGGAGAAGGTCGAGCTCGACGAACTTCTCCGCCGCTCCGATTATGTCTCGATCAACTGCCCGCTGACCAAGGAGAACCGCGGCATGATCGGCGCGAAGCAATTCGCGCTGATGCAGCCGCACGCCTTCTTCATCACCACCGCGCGCGGCTTCATCCATGACGAGGATGCATTGTTGCAAGCGCTGAAGGAGAAACGCATCGCCGGCGCAGGTCTCGACGTCTGGTCCAAGGAGCCGCCGCCTCCCGAGCATCCGCTGCTGCAGTTCGACAATGTGCTGGCGAGCCCGCACACGGCGGGTGTGACGCGAGAGGCGCGCGAGAACATGGGCCGCATCGCGGCCGAGCAGGTCCTTGATGCGCTCGACGGCAAGCGGCCGCCGCGCATCATCAATCCCGAGGTCTGGCCGCATTACAGCGAGCGCTTCGCGCGGACTTTCGGGGTGACGCCGAAATAGGCCAGACGCGGGAGAAAATTCCTCCGCCTCCGCTTTCGCCGGGACAACAAAACTGCTGTCCCGGACAGGCCGGGCGGTAGGGACATTGCTATTTTCCTTCGCCTCTCGACGGCGGCCTCGCCAACGACCATTTTGCCTTTTGCGCCATTGATTTAGGGGCGTGGAAGGATATTCCAATGGAACAGGTCCGTTCATTGCTGCGCTCGACGCCGTCGCGGATCAGCCGCCGCATCGCGCAGTTCGTTGCGATCGCGGCCGCGAGCCTGCCTGAGGCCGGCGCATAGAGTTCGCGCTCACGCCACCGGCACGAATTTCAGCGAGAACCGCGCGCCGCGCGGCTTGCGGTTCTCCACCGTGATGACAGCCGAATGCAGCTCGGCGATGCGCTGCACGATTGACAATCCAAGCCCCGTGCTGCCCTGCTTGCGGCGGTCGCGCCGCCAGAAGCGGCGGAAGATCAGATCGCGCTCGTTGTCCTTGATGCCCGGACCTTCGTCGAGCACGCTGATGGTGCCGTCGGCTTCGACCACGAATTCGACCGTCGATCCTGCTGCTGTGTGATTGATGGCGTTTTCGGCGAGGTTGCGGATGGCGCGGCCGAGCATTTCCGCATTGCCCTTGATCCAGACCGGCTCCACTGAGCCCGACAGTGCGACGTCCTTGCCTTGGGCCAGCGCCAGCGGCGCGACGAATTCGGCGACCTCCGACGCCACCGACCGCAGATCGGCTTTCTCATCGGCCTTGACGACGAAGGCGTCGAGCTCGGCGATATCGAGCAATTGGCTGACGATATGCGCCATGCCTTCGACATTCTGCCGCAACGCCTGCCGCATCTGCGGGTCTTCGAGGATATCGATACGGGTCCGCAGCACGCTCAGCGGCGTACGCAATTCATGCGCAGCGTCCGCCGTGAAATCGCGCTGCACGCGGAATCCCTGCTCGAGCCGGTCGAGCCCCTGGTTGACCGCGGAGACCAGCGGGCGCACCTCGCGCGGAATTTCGCCGGTCGGCAGCCGCACGCCGGGCCGCTCCGGCCCGATGCTCTCGGCGATTTCGGAAGCCTGCCGCAGCGGCCACAACGCCCGCCGGAAGATCGCAATGTCGGTGATCAACAGCACCAGCAGGATCGGCAGCGTGATCCATCCGACATTCCGGTAGAAGTCGACGACGATGTCGTCGATCAGCACGTCGCGGTTGGCGAGATCCTCGCCGGCCTGGATCCACACGGTCTGGCCGCCGACGGTTTTCCTGACGCTCGCGCCCGACACCGTCGCATCGCCGCGGCGCTGCTGCAGGAACTCGATGGCGCTGGTGCGCCGGTCGTTCGGAAACAACGCCTCATGATTTGCCAGCGAGGAGAACAGCACCTCGCCGCGTTCGCCGGTCACCGCGTAGGAGTAGCGCCCATAGGCCTGCGAATAGAGGCCGAGCAGGTCGGACGGCAGATTGAGCGCGAGACGGCCATCGGGGCCGAGGCTGAGATGCTCACCGACGGTGGCGGCCTGCTCCTGCATCGCCTTATTGTGGATGTTGACGGTCGCGTAGCTCAGCAGCCAGGACAGCGCCACCGACATCAGGATCGAAGTGACAGCGACGGCGACGACATGCAGGAACACGATACGGGAAATGATCGACTGGAAGCGCAGCACGCTATTTTTCCTCGGCGATGAGGTAGCCGACCCCGCGGATGGTATGCACTTGCACCTTTGCGCCGCGGTCGGCGAGCTGCTTGCGCAGGCGATGGACGTAGACCTCGATCGCGTTGGAGGCGACCTCGCCGGAATGGCCGAAGATGTGATCTTCGACCTGCTTCTTGGAGACCACGCGGCCCTTGCTGCGCATCAAGAGCTCGAGCACCGCGGTCTCGCGGGCCGAGAGCACCTGCGGCTGATCGTCGATCGAGGCCTGCCGGTTTTGCGTGTCGAACTGCAGGTTGGCGATCCGCAGCGAATTGCCGAGCAGTTGGCCGGGACGTCGCAGTTGCGCTTCCAGCCTCGCGATCAATTCCTCCAGCGCGAACGGCTTGACCAGATAGTCGTCGGCGCCGCTGCGCAGGCCCTGGACGCGGTCGTGCAGCCCGCCGCGCGCGGTCAGCACCAGCACGGGAACCGGATTGTCGCGCTGACGGAGCTCGCGGAGCAGCGCGAGCCCGTCGCCATCGGGCAGGCCGAGGTCGAGGATCAGGGCGGCATAGAAGGTCGTGCTCAGCACCGCGCGGGCGTCCTCGACGGTCGACAGCACGTCGGCCTCGTAGCCGGCGGTGCGCAGGCCCTTCGCCAGCAGCTCGGCGAGTTCCTCATTGTCTTCGACGATCAGCAGCCGCATTGAGAGGTCTCGTGGAAGGAACAGGGATCCGGCGTTACTTCATCACACTCGCTTATGGGGCGAAAGGCTTCCGCTCGTGTCCGGTGCGAGATTTGAACGACTCCTCATTGCGAGCAGCCAACGGGTCGCGCGAATGCGAGCCCGATGACAGGCTCCGCGACGAGGCAATCCAGACTGTATCCGCGGAGATAGTCTGGGTTGCTTCGCTTCGCTCGCAATGACGAAACACGACACAGCATTCCCGCGGCGCGATGCGTCCGGGTTTTTGCGAAAATCCGTGCCCTCGAAAGACGGAGGGCGCAGGGAATGCCGGGTGCACGCCGCACCCACTGCCTTGCGTGCAAAACGGACCTTGCAAGCGCCGGTAATACAAGTGAGAAAAGCGCGATGAGCGCGAAGTATGACAGCATCGGGATCAATTATGCAGAGCTTCGCAAGCCCGATCGGCGGCTGGCGAGGATCATCCACAGCGCGCTGGGTTGCGCACGAACTGTCTTGAATGTCGGCGCCGGCACCGGTTCCTACGAGCCGACGGATCGATCCCTGATCGCCGTCGAACCTTCGCACGAGATGATCCGCAAGCGCAGCCCGACGGCGGCCAAGGCGATCCAGGCCAGCGCCGATCGTCTGCCATTCAAGGACGAGAGTTTCGACGCCTCCATGGCGATCCTGACCGTTCATCACTGGCCCGACAAAGAGAGGGGCTTGCGCGAGATGCGGCGCGTGACAACAGATCGGATCGTCCTGCTCACGTTCGATCCGTCGCATCGGCCGTGGTTGACGCGCTATCTTCCCGAGCTTGCGGCGTTGGACGAGGCACAGATGCCGACGATGTCCGACTACGAACGATGGTTGGGCCCTGTACAGATCACCCCGGTTCTGGTGCCGCACGATTGCAGCGATGGCTTCCTCTATGCGTACTGGCGCCGGCCGTCGGCCTATCTCGATCCATACATCCGATCCGGCAGTTCATCCTTTTGGACCATCCGCACCGTCGAAGCAGGGTTGCATGATCTGAGGCGGGATCTTGAAACGGGGGAGTGGGAGCGTCGCTATGCCGAATTGCTCTCCCTTGACGCCTATGACGCCGGATACAGGCTCGTCGTAGCCGGGCACTGACGGGAGGTGAGGCACACGACGCGCGGTGGGCGCGCCATGTTTTGCCTGTCGTGTTGAATTTGCAACACCCGAGCGGGCGCGAAAAGCCCCGACCCGTGGGCCGGGGCTGCCGGATCCTCTCAGGAGAGCTCAATATTTCGCGACCACCGGTCCACCGCCCCAGTTGAATTTGTAGTTGATGCCGGCCATCCCCATGATGATGCGCTGGCGGTTGTTGATGACCTCGTTCGGAATGCCTGCGGGCGTGGCTTAGTCGTGCGCCGCACTGTCATCCTCGTTCCAGATGTAGCTGCCTTCGACGAACACGGACCAGTTTGGCGCGAACATCCACTCGATGCCGGCGCCTGCGAGGATGCCGGGATCGAAGAATTTATTGGAGGACTCGAACAGCGCGCCACCCGGGAAGAATACCTGGTTGCGATTCTGGATATAGGCGACGCCGACCTTGCCGTAGGTGAGAAGTTGCGGCGTCCAGAGATAACCGATCCGGCCGGTCACGGTGTAGATCTGATCGAGCTTGTTGCTCTCGGTGAAGCCGGGCAGGTTGACGATGTTGTGCGAGCCGTTGACGTTGCCGAAGTCGAAGCTTCCCTGGATGCCGAACACCCAGTTGGTGGTCTGGAAGTCGCAACCAACCTGGCCACCGCCGATGAAACCGCTGTCGGTTTCGCGGCCATAGTCGAGGTATGCGGGTGTCGGAGGCGCTGTATCGAACTGCAACCGCGTCGTATCGAAGCGGCTCGACGCTCCACCGACATTGGCGCCGAGGTAGCAGCCCGACCAGTTGTACATGAGAGGCGGCACGACGGGGCGTGCCTTGACCGCCATGTCGGCAGCCATCACGACGCTGCTTGTGCCCAGACCAAGCAAAAAGCCGAGAGCGAATTTCATTTGTCGACGCATCTGATCCCCCTGCGCGGCCAAGCGGCCATCTACGAGTTCTGAAATGATTTTAGATTTAGTCGCGGGATTTCGCGATGCAGAAAGACCCGTCGCAGAAGCGTTAAAGCGTTTTTTAGCTGCTCGTTGCGCACTCGCGACATCGATCGCCGCGTGAATTGATAGGAAAAAAATATCTTTGCAGTGTGCGATGCAAATTTATGCCGCGCGGACGTTTAAGCGAACAGTCGACGTGCGTCGCGGATCGACGTGGTGGTGCAGGGGCGCTCGTATCGAGAAAATGGCTGCAGGACCGCGGCAATTCGGCGAGACAAACAAAATTGCCGGCATCAATTCCTGTCGCGCGTTCGCCAGATCAGAAATGCAAAGCCGATGACCAAAATCAGGACAATCAGCATCCAATACTGACCTTCGACTCCAAAAATGTGAAACGGTTGAATGAGAAATTGCACCGCGTTCGCCCCTTTTTTGGGCAAAATATGCGATTTGGCAAAAAAAGGATATTATTTATTTATTCACGTTGCGTCACGACGCTGCGGCCTAGTTTCGCAGCGGGACTCGCGTTGCGAATTTTGAAGAGAGGTCATTGCCTTAGATTGGGGGCACAGGCGGTTAGTTTGTCGAACTGCGCCGTTGGGTATCTAACGCCGTCGGGGCCGACGATGAAAACGCTCCATCCTTCGTCCGCAAGCGATCGCGCCTTGGCGACGGCGGCAACGACCTGAAGACGGATGGTGATTGCGACCGCGTTGTCCTTCGACGCGTGCACGATGAAGGTCACGATGGGCCTTTGCGCGGTGTCCGAGGCGCAGGCCTAGCAACTTCCGTTCCACCGCAGCGGCATTGATGTGCGGGTGAAGAGCCACGTCTCATTCCACGGGGCTTGCCTCGATGCGGCTTTGCAGCCGATAGCCGACCCCCGATTCGGTGACCAGCAGGCGCGGGTCGTTGGGGTCGGTCTCGATCTTCTGCCTCAGCTTGCGTACGAGGATGCGCAAATACTGGATGTTGTCGCGCTGGTTTCCGGTCCAGATCTCCTTGAGCAACTGGTCGTGCGTCACCACGAGGCCGACATGCATGGCCAGGATATGGAGCAGGCGATACTCCTTCCGTGTCAGGTTGATGCGGTTGCTGTTCAACGAGACGGTGCGGCTGACAAGATCGACCGACAGAGGGCCGGTCTTGACGACGGGGTTTTCGGTGACCGATTTGAAATAGCGCCGCAAGGCCGCTTCGCTGCGCGCGAGCAACTCGGCCATGCCGAACGGCTTGACGACGTAATCGTCGGCGCCTGCCTGGAGCAGCCGGACCTTTTCCTCCTCGCTCGATACGACGGAGAGAATGATGATCGGCACGTTCGACCACGAGCGAATGCGTTCGAGCACTTCCGTACCATGAAGGTCGGGCAGGGCGAGATCGAGAATGATCAGATCGGGCGGGCTGAAGGTCGCGGACTTCAATCCTTCGGCGGCGTTCTCGGCTTCGACCACGGTGAAGCCGTCGAGTTCGAAGCCGGCTCGAAGAAACCGCCTGATCTTTGGTTCGTCGTCGATCAACAGCACGACATTGGAAGGCTTATTCATTGTCGGTCGCCGTCAGTTCCGAGGGAATGATCTGGGGAGCGGGAAAGGAGATGGCCACGCGGGTGCCCCGGCCGTGGCTCGAAACGGCGACCCTGCCGCCGTTCTCGCTGACGAAGGTGGATGCGATCCAGAATCCGAGGCCCGATCCGGGGACCGTGGCTTGGTGCTTTTCGCTCCGGAACGATCGTCGGCCGAGATGCTCCAACTCTTCCGGCGCGATCCCGGCGCCCTGATCGGCAACGGAAAAGATGACCTGTCCCTGCTCAGCCCACACGCCGACTGAAATGGGCGAGCCGGAGGGCGAATATTTGGCGGCGTTCTCCAGGACCTGGCCGCAGGCTTCCTCGATCAGCCCGGAATTGACGTGCACCAGCGGCAGATCTTCCGCATAGGCGACCGTCACCTTGTGTGCGGTCAATTTCCGCGCTCGCTGCCGGATCGCCGCGTTGACGATATCCCGTGGATCGGCCCATTCGCGACGCGGGCGAAGACCGCCGGCGCTGACGCGCGTTGCGTTGAGAATATTCTGGATATAGCCCTCGAGTTGAGCCACCTCCTCGGATATGCCGTCAACCAGCGAACGCGCCTGGGGATCGGTGCGAATTGCTTGCATCGAGCTGAGGACGCTCGCGGAACCTCTCACGCTCGCAAGCGGCGAATACAATTCATGTGACAGCGTGCCGTGAAAGGCATCCCGCAGGAGCTGTTCCTGCAAATGCAGCCTGGCGTCCGCCATGGCCTTTCCAATATCCAGGCGCTTGAGCGTTAGCGCGACTTCTTCGAGGACCGCTTCGACGCGCCGGGTCTTGCTCTCTACCGACTTGCGCGAGCCGCTGCCGATATTGACAGCGATCACGCCATGTACCGATGTTTCTGAAGATACCGCGCGCAGCAGCCAGACCTCCCGCGTCGTCTCGTCGACAAGACTCCGGCTGAGTGGGCCGGTGCGTATGATCATTGACGCAATGTTGTCGCGCAGGATTTTTAGCGTTGCGACGGCCTCCGGCACCTCATGGTAGCCGTCCGCCATTGCCACGAAGAAGGTGACCTTCTGCCGGAGTGCCAGCGAAAGGTAGTGCTGAATTGCTTCGATCAAGTCCGATACGGTGAAGCAGGCCGCCAGGCGTTGTGAGAATTCGTAAAGCCGCTAGATCTCCTGCTCGCGGCGGCGCAACGCTTCGGTCTCGCGGCGCAGCCGCCAGGCAAGGTTGCTACTGACCAAGGCGACGATCAGGAACACGAGGAGATCGACGGCTTCCTGCGGATCGTCGACGCGAAAGGTGTAGATCGGGACAAAGAAGAAAAAGTCGGCTGCCGCCATGCCGGCGATCGAGGCCAGCAACGCCTGCCACACGCCCCATTGAGTTGCGGCGAATATCACCGCGGGGAGGTATGCAATCGGTACAAGGTTGGCCGCGAGATGGCGATCAAACGGAAGCAGAACGGCCGTAATCAAGCCGACGTTGGCAACCGACATCGCAAGCGAAAGCAGGGTGTTCCGTGTTCCGCTGGACGATGCGGCTTCGTCGGAGGCGGGTCCATTGCCCAGAATCAGCACGGGCTTTCGCCCCGTTGCGAGCCGCCGTGCCAGACTAAAGCGATATTTCAAAATTCCAGCCTTCGTAGAGAAAGGCATCGGTCGATGCTGTCGCGGCTCAGCCGCCGCAACCGAATCTGCTCGTCCCCGATGTCACCAACTACCCAGCGGCTGAACCTTTCTCTATCTCGACGTAGAAAATCCATGCTGTTGAGATCGGCAAGAAATATAAAAGAAATAGCTATTAACCATTGCTCGCGGCCAACCGGTCAATCAGGCCGGTGGCCGTCACGCCGAGCGTATTGTGGACGCAGAATGGCGTCGGCCGGTCGCTTTCAATCTTCTGGTCCTCTGTGCGTACGGACAGGCTAAGTGTGTAGCGGCTGGATTTATGGATTCACTTTCACTATTCGGGCTGTTCGCAGTTACCCTGATGTTGGTCTGCTATGCTCTGGAGCACCGCAGCCATTGGTTCGTGCTGGCCTTTGCGGCTGCCTGCGCACTCGGCTCGATCTACGGATTCCTGCAAGGGGCCTGGCCCTTCGGTCTGATTGAAGGGGTTTGGGCCGGTGTGGCCGTCTGGCGCTGGTTGGGCTTACGCGCCGAAATCTAGAGCGGCGACGTTATGCCGCTGAGTGAAGCGCTCTCGAACGTCTCCCGAATCGCGTTGACGTAGGTCAGCGCCAGCTTCTCTCCGGAGAGTTCGGGCTTTGAGGCACGATAGAGTCCGGTTTCATCTCCGTGGCGCGTTGCCGGCGGCGCGAGTGTCGCGATGGCGGCCGAGCTGATATATTTGGGCGGATAAAGATAGAACTCCATCAGCGGCATGTGGGGATCGCGGGTATTTCGCTTCAGAACCGAACGAGCCGTTTCTCCCGCTTCAGGGTAGATCGCGCTCCAGCCCGCAAAACTGCTTGCCAAAATCTCCAGCGACAGGATCGCGGTCGCGATCCGCACGAAGCCTTCATTGGACTTCTTCGCGCTCCGGGTGGTCGACGCCTTTCTGAGAAATTGTCGAAGTTCAGGCTGTCTCTCTATGAATGGCCCGAGACGAAACTTCCAGAGCACATCGGGCAGGCAGGCGAAGCCATGCACCTCGTGATAACTTTCGATCAGGCTGCGGCACTGTCCGGTCAGCGTCGCCGGAAGAAAGCCGAGGTCGAAACCTTCGCCGGCGTCCGGCTTGCCCTGCGAAGCTGTCGGTGCGCCCTTTGATCCGCCCGCTAATTCAGCAAACATGCTCATGAACGAGAGCATAGCGATTCTGCGGATATCTCTTCGATGGGCAATCGCGGCGCTTTCCATAGCAAAATAATATCCGTCACGCCGGTCGGCAGGCTTGCGCTTCCGATGCGGCGTCCTTGACGACGCGACATATGACCGAAAAGACACAGCTTACGGAAAACTATTGCAGCGCATCGAGCATTCTTGCCGGAATGTCACGAATTTCGCCGGTGATTTGAGCAAAGCATGCAGGCAATTGATGCGAATGCGTGCAGACGGCGTGTTGGGGCTGTTTCCGGCTATTTTTAATTAACGGAACCGCCCGCGAAGCTGCATCGATTTTTCTTACGCCCCTCGCGAATGATTGAACCAAGCGTTCACAAGACCGCGAGAGCGCCAGCAAGGCGCCGGTCATAACAGCAGCTTGGGGCAATACGATGAAGAAACTTCTTTTGGCGGGCGTCTCGTTGGCGGCCTTCGCCGTCACCGGTGCGGCACATGCGGGCGACACGCTGCCGCCGATGAACAAGAGCTGGTGCGATCCTTACAAGAACTATTCGTGCCTCGACAGCTATCTCGGCGCCGACTTCGTCACGCGGTTCGTCAACTACTATCGCCTTGAATGGGGACATGAGGCCGCGCCGTCCGATCCGAAAGCGCCGCCATCGCGCAGGGACTATTGGCCGACGACGCCGCAGAGCACGCCACCGATGCCGTTCACCGAATGGCCCTACGGCGGCGCGACCGCGATCGGCGTGACGCGACCGAGCTCGATCGACAGCCCCCTGATGAATGCACTCGGCAACACCGCCGTCGGTCAGGCCATGAGCGACAACCACATCCAGATCTACGGCTGGATCAACGCCGGCGGCAATCTCAGCAACAATACCGTGCGCGGCGGCAACGCGCCGGCGGCCTACGACTATAACCCCAACACGGTGCAGCTCGACCAGGCGGTGGTCTACATCGAGCGCCTGCCGGACACGGTCCAGAAAGACCACGTCGACTGGGGCTTCCGGCTCGCGCCGATCTACGGCGAGAACTATCGCTACACCACGGCCTATGGCCTGTGGAGCTCTCAGCTCCTCAACCACAACGCCAACAACGGCTACGACATGCCGATGGCTTATGGCGAAGTGTTCGTGCCGCAGATCGCCGAGGGCCTGCTGGTGCGCTTCGGCCGCTACATCTCGATTCCCGACATCGAGGCGCAGCTTGCGCCGAACAACTACATGTACACGCACTCGATGACCTATACGTTCGACAACTATACCAACACCGGCATCCAGAGCACGCTCGCGGTGACCAAGAACTGGATGGTGCAGTTAGGCGTGTCGGTCGGCACCGAGGCGATGCCCTGGCATTACAACGCGCAAATCGCAAATCCCTTCCCGAATCCGTTGTTTCCAAACAACACCATGCCGAAGGACCCCGGCGCGGTGCCGAGCGTCGCCGCCGGCGTGCGCTGGACCAGCGATTCCGGCAAGGACAACATCTATCTTGTCGCGGACGGCATCAATGGCGGGCAGTGGGGCTACAACAACCTGCAATGGTATGGGCTCACCTACTATCACAAGTTCAACGATCAGTGGCACATCTCGATGGAAGCCTACGACGTCCATCAAAACAATGTGCTGAACCTCAACAATCCTGCAGCTTTGGCGGCATTCCAGGCCGGAGGCACGCCGTTCTCGCCGCAGATCATGCCGTTCAATGCGCCCGGCCTTGCCCAATGCAACAATGCGGCGGTGTTCGCCTGCACGGCCGAGTCCCGGGCGTTCCTGACCTACCTGAACTACAAGGTCTCGCCGTTGGACAACATCTCCTACCGCATCGAGTACTTCAACGACATGGAAGGCCAGCGCACGGGTGTGAAGACAGCCTATCTCGAAACCGGGATCGGCTGGCAGCACTGGTTCTCGCCGCAGATCGAGATTCGGCCTGAAGTCTCGTTCTACCGATCGCTGAATGCGCCGGCGTTCAACGGCAACGCCAACCTCGGCATTGCGCCCAACAAGAGCACCGCCCTGGTCGGTTCGGCGGACATGATCCTCCATTTCTGATGCAGGGAAACCTTCGCGGCGCGAGCCGCTGAGAATGCGAACAATTCGACAGGGGCTAACAATGAAAAAGATGCTTCTCACCGCCGTCTCGCTCGGTGCACTGGCCTTGGGGTCACCGGCACTCGCCGCCGATCTGCCGATGAAGGCGGCCGCACCGGTCGTTCCCGTCTATGACTGGTCCGGCTTCTATGTCGGCGGCTTCGGCGGCTACGGCTTCGGCAACCAGAATCTCGTCAATGCGACGGGGCTCGCGGGCTTCGCCAACTTCACCTCGAACTGGGAGACCCACGGCGCATTCGGCGGCGGCGAGGCGGGCTACAACTGGCAGATGGGAACGGCGCTGTTCGGCATCGAGGTTGACGGCGCCGGGACCAACATCCAGGGCCGCAACAACTTTGGCCTGACCGACGTCAACGGCGCTCCCATGGACGATTTCAACAAGCTGAAGTGGGTCGCTTCGGTGCGGGCGCGCGGCGGCATCGTCGTGGATCGGCTGTTGCTGTTCTTCGACGGCGGCTGGGCGTTCGGCGACATCCAGCACACCAACACGGTTGCGGGCGGGGCGGTGGACAGCTTCACCGTCCAACGCAGCGGCCTCGCCGCCGGTGGCGGCATCGCCTGGGCGTTCACCAACAACGTGATCGGCAAGGTCGAGTACCGCTACTACGACCTCGGCACCTATCACCGCGACGCGCCGCTCAACACCGCGATGCCGTACCAGGTCTCCAACACCTTCTCGACCGTGCTGCTCGGCCTCGACTTCAAGTTCGGCGGCGGGGCGGTCGTGGCGAAGTATTGATCGTTGAACCGGCTGCGCGCGATGCCCTGCGTGCGGCCCGAAAGGGGCATGGCGATGATGACGTATGCGTGGATACCGGAGCTTGCGGCGATCGTTGTCGTCATGGGGTTGTGCCTTGCTGTTGCCGGATGTGTCAGCGACATGGGCGCGCCGGCAGCCACCGACCAGACCAATCATCAGCTTCGCTATTATGGCGGACCGAAGTCGCCGATGTGGTCGACCGAGTAAGACGGATATGCGATGCGGCCGCCTTAACGTGACAAAGTTTATCCGCCCTGGAGCCACACTGCTGGTGGCGGTGGTGGTGGTCGCGGTTATGAACGGTGACGCGCTGGCGAAGCACCGCAAGCATTTCGCGCTCCATCATCGCGCAATGGTCGCGCAGGCCGTCGTCGCGCCGCCCGCTCTTGGCCAAATGCGCTACTACGGTGGACCGAAATCTCCGATGTGGCGCGAAGTGAGGTAGCGGGAGGGAGCAGAGTTGAAATGCATTGGTCGTTTCACGCAGCGGCGGCGATGGTTGTGGCGATCTCCTTGGCGCTGGTCGCGACCTGCTTTGCGCAGGATTTCGGCGTGCGCAGCACGAAGCCGAGTTTCCCCGAGCAGAAGAAGCCAAAGATCGACGAGAAAGCCTACAAGGCGGCGCTCGAGAAAATACCGACGCCGACCGAGAAGTACAATCCCTGGGGCGGAGCGCATGCCGCCGAGGCGGCCAAGCCCGGCAAGACATCGAACTAGGGCGCCAGGCGTCACGTGAGCGAGCATATCATCATCAACGACGACGGCGCGACGCGAACCATCACCATGCGGCGTCCGGAAAAGAAGAACACGCTGACCCAGGAGATGTATCTGGAGATGAGCGATGCCATCGACTCGGCGCAGTCCAATCCGAAGATTCGGTGCCTGATCCTGACGGGCCGATACGGTGTGTTCACCGCTGGCAACGACATCGGCGATTACCTCACGGCGGCCACCGGGACACTCGAAACCGCGCGGCCGAGAAACTCGGTGATCTTTCTGCAGTCACTGGTCAACAACCGCAAGCCGATCGTCGCGGCCGTCGATGGCATCGCTATCGGCATCGGCACCACGATCATGTTCCACTGCGACTATGTCGTCGCAAGCACTACGGCCTCGTTCTCGTCCCCCTTTTTGCAATACGGCCTTGTCCCGGAGGGCGCCACCAGCCTGCTCGTGCCTCGGATGATGGGTCACCAGCGGGCGTTCGCCATGTTGATCATGGGCAAGGCGATGACGGCCGAGGAGGGGCATGAGGCGGGCTTCGTCAACGAAATCGTTCCTCCCGGCCATGCGATTGTGGCGGCGCAGAAGGTCGCTCGGGAGATTTGCGCGATCTCGAGCGAGGCGCTCTCGATATCCCGCAAGTTACTGAAGCTTCCGACTGAGGATTTGGTCCGAAGGATCGGACAGGAAGATCATTTCTTCGGTGAACGCATGCGATCGCCCGAGGCGATTGCGGCGTTCCAGAATTTCTTCACGCGCAAGCGAAGGTGATTGCAACTGTGACAAGGTACGCAACCCACTTCGCATCACGAATGTGCCATCTGCCAAATTCGGGCGTCAAACCAGCCGCCCGTAAGGCTGGTGTAAGCTCAACAGTCTATTGGGTTTTTTGTTTCCGCGGGAAGCGCTGCACGGCTCTTCCGTCACCAGATGGCGAAGGCGCAGAGCGCCGAGAGCGGAAGAATGACGACGCCAAGATGGAGCCAGGTGCGATAGCCGCCGGCGTCTTTGGGAAGGATGAACAGATGCACGGCGAGCCAGAGGCAGACCGCAAAACCGATCGCGACTCGCGCCAGGTCGCTCGGCGTCTCATAGATCGCCCAGATATGTTCCATCTGGGGGCTGGCGACCCGCGCGGTGATGAAGATCAGGATCGCGATGAAAATCGATCGAACGGTCAGGCCGCCATACCAGACGGTCCTCGACATCTCGCCGGATCTTTTCACCTCGTTCACTGGCAACTCACCTCGGCAAATTGCGCCCCGTTCATGAATATGTATTCATCGTCAGCGGCGGCAGCAAGGGCACCTCGGTCTCCCGCAGGGCATAGCCGCCGCCAGGACAAGTCGTACCCGATTCGCAGCCTACCCAAATCCCGTCGGCGAGGCCCGTTAGCACCGGAGGCGGCCTTGCCGAATTGGCTAAAATCACCGTCATGGGGCTAGGTTAGGCTCGGACTGCCCGCACTTGTGGGGGGCCCGAAATGGCCAGTATGACGGGCATCGCAACACCAGTACCGCACGCAAGACGCGCCGATCGGCGGGGGATGGCGAAGGGCGCGCAACACATGCACAAAGTCGCATCATGACGTCAGGCGCGAACTGGACTTTGCGGCGGCTGCTGATTGCGCTGGCCGCGGCCGCGTTGGTCGTCGTTGTCGTGGTCGGCGCCAGCCGGATGCTCGTCGAGCACGCAAAATCCTCCGAGCCGTCGCAGGCCGCGAAGAGAGATCCGGGGCGCTTCACGCCGACCGATGCGGAGTGGGCGAGCCTCGCCTTCGAACCGGCCAAGGAGCAGGAGTTCCGCGCCGAGCACATCACCGAAGGCAAGATCGCCGTCAACGAGGACTCCTCGACGCCGGTGTTCTCGCCCTATGCCGGCCGCGTGGCGAAACTGCTGGTCAAGCCCAGCGATACGGTGCAGCGCGGCGAGGCGCTGTTCGTGATCGAAGCCACCGACACCGTGCAGGCGCTGAACGATTTCATCACGGCGCTGAGCACGCTGAACAGCGCGCGCTCCAAGCTGAACCTGGCGCAGATCAACGAGAAGCGTCAGAACGACCTCTATGCGGGCAAGGCGGTACCGCTGAAGGACTGGCAAGCGGCGCAGGATGCGCTGACCCAGGCGCAGAACGATCAGCGCGCTGCGGAAACCGGGCTGGAGGCCGTGCATAACCGCCTGCGCATCCTCGGCCGTTCCGAAGACCAGATCACCCAATTCCAGCAGAACCGGCAGATCAGCGCCGACACGCCGATCTATTCCCCGATTGCGGGCACGGTGGTGACGCGCAAGGTCGGGCCCGGCCAGTTCATCTCGGCGGGCGCCAGCGATCCCGTCTTCGTCATCGGCGATCTCTCGACGGTCTGGCTCACCGCCTTCGTGCGCGAGAGCGAGGCGGCCGATGTGCGGCTCGGCCAGGAGATCGACTACACCGTGCTGGCGCTGCCCGGACGCGCGTTCAAGGCGCGCATCGACTATGTCGCCGCCGCGATCGACCCGACCACGCGGCGGCTTCTGGTGCGCGCGACCATCGACAACAAGGAAAGCCTGTTCAAGCCGGAGATGTTCGCCAACGTCACGATCTATTCGGCCGGCGACCACACGTCGGTCGGCGTGCCCAAGCAGGCCCTGATCTATGAAGGCGAGCGCGTGCGGCTTTGGGTGGCCCATGACGATAAATCGCTCGAGCTTCGCCAGGTCACCACGGGCCTGACGAACGCCGACCTCGTCGAGATCAAGACCAACCTCAAGCCCGGCGAGAAAGTCGTCACCAAAGGCAGCCTGTTCATCGACCGTGCCGCGTCCGGCACCTGAGAAGTTCGCATGGATCGTCTCGTCTCCTTCGCAGTCGAACGCCGCTTCCTGATGGTCGCGTTGTTCGCCGCCGTCGTGCTCGGAGGCCTGATCGCGTTCCAGGCGCTGAACATCGAGGCCTACCCCGACCCGACGCCGCCGATGGTCGACGTGGTCACCCAGTCGCCGGGCCTGTCGGCGGAGGAAATCGAGCGCTACATCACCATTCCGCTGGAAGCGCAGGTCGCCGGTCTGAAGAACCTCAACGTGATCCGGACGATCTCGCTGTACGGCCTCTCCGACGTCAAGCTGCAGTTCTCTTTCGACTTCACCTACGAGCAGGCCCTGCAGCAGGTGCTCAACCGGCTGGCGCAGATGGCACCGCTGCCCAATGGCGCGCTGCCGCAGATTTCACCGCTCAGTCCGATCGGCGAAATCTATCGCTACCGTCTGGTCGGCCCGCCGAATTACTCGGTGCTCGACCTCAAGACGCTGCAGGACTGGATATTGCAGCGCCGCTTCCGCACGGTGCCCGGCGTGATCGACGTCACCGGCTGGGGCGGCAAGACCAAGACCTACGAATTGCAGGTCGACTTCAACAAGCTGGTGGCGAACGGGCTGACCCTGCCGCAGCTGCTGCAGGCGATCTCCAATTCCAACATCAACGTCGGCGGCAACACGGTCAATATCGGCCAGCAAGCTGCCGTGGTGCGCGGCGTCGGCCTGATCCGCTCGATCGATGCGCTGGCCAGCACCATGATCGCATCGCCGAACGGCACGCCGGTGCTGGTCAGGGACGTCGCCGAAGTCACCGTCGGCTCGCAGCCGCGGCTCGGCATCGCCGGCGAGAACCAGGACGACGATATCGTCCAGGGCATCGTGCTGATGCGGCGCGGCGAGCAGAGCTCGCCGACGATCGCGCGGGTCGAAGAGCTGGTCGAGCGCATCAACCATTCCACCATCCTGCCGCCGGGCGTGCATATCGAGCGCATCTACGACCGCAAGGACCTGATCGAGACCACCACCAAGACCGTGCTCGAGAACATGGTGTTCGGCATCGTCCTGATCGTGCTGCTGCAATGGATCTTCCTCGGCGATCTCCGCAGCGCCCTGATCGTCGGCGCGACCATTCCGTTCGCGCTGTTCTTTGCCGTCAGCATCCTGGTGCTGCGCGGCGAATCCGCCAACCTGCTGTCGGTCGGCGCGATCGATTTCGGCCTGATCGTCGATGCCACCGTGATCATGGTGGAGGCGATCTTCCGCCGGCTGTCGCACACCGAGCGGCTCTCGGATGCGGAAATGGACGCGATCTCGGCCGACACCGTCACGGACATGAAGCACCACGCGATCCTGACGGCGGCGGCCGACGTGTCGCGTTCGATCTTCTTTGCGGCCGCGATCATCATCGCGGCTTTCCTGCCGCTGTTCACGCTGAGCGGCGTCGAAGGCAACATCTTCTCGCCGATGGCGCGCACCTATGCCTACGCGCTGGCCGGCGGGCTGCTTGCGACCTTCACGGTGTCGCCGGCGCTGAGCGCGATCATCCTCCCCGCCCATGTCGAGGAGACCGAAACCCTGATCATGCGCATTCTGAACCGGATCTATCTGCCGGCGCTGCGGTGGTCGCTCGCCAGCCGCCGAATGGTCCTGGTCGCGGCCGGCGTGCTGATCGTGATGACCGTCATCGCCGTTCGCATGCTCGGGCTGGAATTCCTGCCGAAGCTCGAGGAGGGCAATCTCTGGATCCGCGCGACGTTGCCGCCGACCATCTCGCTGCAGGAGGGCAACTCCTACGTCAACGAGATGCGCAAGCTGATCGCGAGCCTGCCGGAGGTGGAGTCGGTGGTGTCGCAGCACGGCCGCCCCGATGACGGAACCGATGCCGCGGGCTTCTTCAATGCCGAGTTCTTCGCGCCGCTCAAGCCTGCCAAGCAATGGCCGAAGGACGAGGACAAGGACGACCTGACCGCGAAACTGCTCAAGCAATTGCAGGACAAGTTTCCGGGCGTCGAGTTCAACTTCTCGCAATATCTGCAGGACAACGTGTCCGAAGCCGTCTCCGGCGTGAAGGGCGAGAACTCGATCAAGCTGTTCGGCAACGACCTGCAGGCGCTCACCAACACCGCCAACAAGATCAAATCGGTGCTGGCGACCGTGCAGGGGATCACCGATCTCGCGGTGTTCACCTCGCTCGGCCAGCCGACCATCCAGATCGACATCGATCGCGCGCGCGCCGCGCGCTACGGCCTGGCTCCCGGCGATATCAATGCGACCGTCCGCACCGCGATCGGCGGCGACACCGCGGGCGACCTCTACGAGCCCGGCAGCGACCGCCATTTCCCGATCATCGTGCGGCTCGCGCCGCAATACCGCCAGAGCGCGGAGTCGATTCAAAATTTGCGGATCGGCGCGCAGGGGCCGAACGGCATCACGCAGGTGCCGCTCAGCGAGGTCGCCTCCATCAAGCTGGTGTCGGGCGCGGCCTATATCTATCGCGAGCAGCAGGAACGCTATCTGCCGATCAAATTTTCGGTGCGCGAGCGCGACCTCGGCAGCGCCATCCAGGAAGCGCAGCAGAAGATCGCCGAGCAAGTCCAATTGCCGCCGGGCTCGCGGATCGAATGGGTCGGCGAGTTCGGCAATCTGCAGGATGCCATCAAGCGGCTGTCGATCGTGGTGCCGATCAGCCTGACCCTGATCGCCATGCTGATCTGGTTCAATTTCGGTTCCGTGGTCGACACCGTGCTGACCATGAGCGTGATCCCGATGGCGGTGTTCGGCGGCATCGTCGGCCTGGTCGTGACCGGAATCCCCTTCAGCGTGTCGGCGGCGATCGGTTTCATCGCGCTGTTCGGCATATCCGTGATGGACGGCATCATCATCCTGTCGCAGTACAACGCGCTGATCGCCGAAGGCATGGAGCGCGGCGCGGCGATCCTGCGCACCGGCGAACTGCAGCTTCGCCCGGTGCTGATGACCTGCGTGGTCGCGGGCGTCGGCCTGTTGCCGGCTGCGTTATCCACCGGGATCGGTTCGCAGGTGCAAAAGCCTTTGGCTGTGGTTGTGGTAGCGGGCATGATGCTGGCTCCGGTCGTCATCCTGCTGACCCTGCCGGCGTTGATTTCCCTGTTTTCGCAGCGGACCCGCAGGGGTTTCGTGGAGGATTTGGCTCCGGCCGAGTAATGGACCAGCGTGATGGGTGGGGTTGCGGTTAGTGCCAGGTTCGGGCGCGCCCCGGGTTTCCGCGTTGCGGGAATCCGGCTGGCATGTGCCGTATTTGGCCTGCTTGCCACTATCAGCCCGTCGGCGGCCGAGACGCTGGCGGACGCTTTGGTGCGGACCTACCAGACCAATGCCCAGCTCAATGCGGAGCGCGCGCGCCAGCGCGGCACCGACGAGAACGTGCCGCAGGCGCTTGCCGGCTACCGGCCGCAACTGGTCGCGAGTCTGAGTTCCGGGCTGCAAGCGGTGCGCAACATCCTGCCGGACAACACCGTGCAGAGCGCAAACTTGAAGCCGTGGACCATCGGGCTCACCGTCACGCAAATCCTGTTCAATGGCTACAAGACCGCCAACAATGTCCGCGTCGCCGAATTTCAGGTGAAGAGCGGGCGCGAGGCACTGCGCAATGTCGAGCAGGGCGTGCTGCTCGATGCGGTCACGGCCTACATGAACGTGATGGCGAACTACGCGCTCGCAGAGGCGCAGCGCACCAATGTGCAGGTGCTGCGCGAAATCCAGGCCACGACCAAGCGGCGGCTCGATGCCGGCGACGTCACGCCGACGGATACCGCGCAGGCTGAGGCGCGTCTCAGCCGCGGGCTCGCCGACCTCAATGCCGCGGAAGTCGCGCTTGCGATCTCGAAGGAGATTTACAAGCAGGTGATCGGCGACCCGCCCGGCCAGCTCGTTGCGACGAGCCCCGTCGATCGCCTGATCCCGACGTCGGAAATCGGGGCCGTCGAGCTGGCCGCCAACCAGCATCCCGCGGTGCTCGGCGCCAGCTACGACGTCGATGTCGCGACCGTCTCGATCAAGCTTGCGGAAAGTGCGTTGCTGCCGACGCTGTCGGTGCAGGGCAGCGTCAGCCGGCAGGTCCAGAACGACCCGACGCTGAGCACGTCGCAGACCGACCAGGCCTCCGTGATCGGGCAGCTCAATGTGCCGATCTACGACGGCGGCACCGCCGCCTCGCAGACGCGCCAGGCCAAGGAGGTCGCGTCACAGAGTCGCATGGTGCTCGAACAGATGCGCAACCAGACGCGCACCGCCGTGGTCAGCGCCTGGGTCTCCAATGAGGGAACCAAGATCGCGCTGCGTGCGGCGGAGTCCGAGGTCAAGTCCGCCGATATCGCGCTGCAGGGTGTGCGGCGCGAGGCTGCTGGTGGGCAGCGCACCACCATTGATGTGTTGAATGCGCAGCAGGACCTAACCAACGCCAGAACCCGGCAAATCGGCGCTCAGCGCGATCGCGTCATCGCCTCCTATACCCTGTTGAGTGCGGTCGGCAGGCTCGACGTGCACACCCTCAATCTCAACACGCCGGACTACTCGCCTGACGTCCATTACCATCAGGTCCGCGACGCCTGGCATGGCTTGCGGACGCCGTCCGGCCAGTAGGCGCTCACCGAATCGTAACTGTTATTCCTTTGGCGCAGGCCAACTGCCGTAATTTTGTGCAATGATGCCGTATCGATGAATCGGTCCGGGCCCGCTCCTTGCTTGTGACGGGCCGTCCGGAGAATGACATGGCTGGCCACATCATCGTTACCGACGACGGATCGACCCGCACCATTACGATGCGGCGGCCGGAGAAGAAGAACGCGCTCACCCCGGAGATGTTTCTGGAGATGAGCGAGGCGATCAATTCGGCCCAATCGAATCCCGTCATCCGCTGCCTGATTCTGACCGGCCGCTCCGGCGTGTTCACCGCCGGCGACGACGTCTCCGATTTTCTCGAAGAAGCCGAGATCAAGCGCGAGGCGTCGAAACCGCGCAACGCCATGATCTTCGTGGAAGCGCTGATCAACAACAAAAAGCCGATCATCGCAGCGGTCGACGGCATCGCCGTCGGCATGGGTCTCACCATGGTGCTGCATTGCGACTATGTGATCGCCGGTACCACCGCATCGTTCCTGTCGCCGTTCATCCAGTACGGGCTCGTGCCGGAAGGCGCGTCCAGCCTGTTGCTGCCGCGGATGGCCGGGCATCAGCGCGCGTTCTCGCTTCTCGTGATGGGCCGGCCGATGAGCGCGGAGGAGGGCCGTCAGGCCGGCTTTGTCAACACGGTGGTGCCGCCGGGACACGCGATCGTCGAGGCGCAGAAGGTCGCACGCGAGATCTGCGAGTTGCCGCCGGAGGCGGTGGCGCTCTCGCGCAGGCTGTTGAAGTTGCCGACCGAGGATTTGCTGCGGCGGATGGGGCAGGAAGAGCATCTGTTCGGTGAACGCATCCACGCGCCGAGCGTGAGCGCCGCGGTCAAGAGCTTCATGCAGCGAAGCAAGCGCAAGTAGTCGGCCGGGTCGGTCGCCCCTAGATTTTATCGATCGCCGCCGCGGCGGATGATGTCAGCAGGAACAACCGGTCCGGGCGCGACGGGAAGGCGGTAAATCCAAATTCTTCGTAAAATGCTGCCGCGGCCGCATCCTTTGCGTCGACAACGATTGCGAACACCGCAAGCGTGCTGCCGGCGGCCAGAATGCGGCTGATAGCGTCGGCCAGCAACAATTCACCTATGCCCTGGCCACGTACCCTGACGTCGCGCGCGAGGCGACCGATCGGCGCGGCAGGAATGGCGTCATAGCCGGGCAATTTGCGGGCGATCTCGTCCGGGAGGTCCGTCAGCCCGAGCGTAAAGCTGCTCAGGCCGTAAAAGCCGACGATGCCGAGGCTGTCGTCGATGGCGACGAAGACGCGCGCGATGTTGCGTCGTTCGTCCTGACTTGCGCGCCGGTGAAACCAGTCATCGAGTTCGGCCTGTCCGCAACTGAATGCCGTTCGGTCGTGCAGCTTTCCAAGCGGCTCGATGACAAGCGCCACTCCGTCAGCTCATCAGCTTGCGGTGGCGGCGAAGCGCCTTGACCAGCTTTGGTGCAGGCTCGGGTGGGTTCAAGACGGCGTCGAGAAATGCACCGCGATCCGCGCCGGTCAGGATCATGCGCTGATGATTGTCGCGGAGCTCGCATTGGGTCTGTTGGGAGGATGAGGGCATGGCAGGCTCCTGTGCGAGTTATGTAAGGTGAAACGCCGTACGTGCCAAGACGTCTCCGCCGTCTGCTGACAACGGCGGCCCCCCCGGATTCCTGAACGAAATCGAATTGTAACTAAGTGCCCGCCACAGCCCCGCCGCGCGGCCTGCGGCTGGCCCAGACAAATCGCCTTGCGCCCTGCTGGTCGAGCACGAAGCGCGGGACAGCACGGGTGAGTTCGGTGTCGCGCACCAGCGTCAGGGTGCGGTTGTCCAGAATGAGCCACTCATCGTCGACGCGGACGGCGACCGAGGCGTGATCTTCGTTCGGGAAGGCGTTCTTCAGGATGACGATCTTCACGTCATCTTCGTGGATGCCGGCGGCCCGCAACGCAAGATATTTGAGGGTCGCATAGTCCTCGCAGTCGCCCCGACGGGATCGAAGTGTTTCGAACGGCGCGCTCCAGTGGTCCGCAACGCCCCATTGCGTCTCGTCGCTGGCGGGGCTGATGGCGAGATCGACCGCGCGGTTGATCAATCCGATCTGGGCGCGGCCGCTTTGGCCTTCTCCGCTTGCACTCAAGGCGATGAGTTGCTGCGCGACGGGAGAGCAGCCGGCATTGGGCGCGACATTGGGCCACGGCGTCGAGTTCCTGATCGATCGCAGTCCTCGCGCCGGTCCATTTTTCCAGGACGTTGCCTGAGATGACAGGCTCGGTCTCCATGCCGAACAATGAGGTCGCATGCTCATGATTCCTGATCGACGCCTGGGGCTCCTGAGTTGCAGCCTTGGCGCCTTGACCGACGGATGAGACGGCTTCGACCTCGTCCGCCGCGGCCAGCGAGACGAGTCCAGCTGAAGTAGAAGGTAACCGGCGCGGCGCGGGCTGCCAGATAACGGCAGCCAGCAGAACAGCCAGGCCCAGCGCGCGGATAGCGCCATGCCGTGTCGTGCGTCGGCTTTGGGTTGTAGTTGACATCCGAGCGGGCTTTTCAAGCGAACAAGCAACACCGCCGAAGTAGTGCGGGGGAGCCCCGTCCCAAACTGCATGCGCGCAATCCTGCCTCGATGATGTTGCTTGGCTCGACTGGTTGACCCTGCGGAAGAACTACACCTGCGCTCATCTCACGGGTTCGTGTATGGTTGAGCGCATCACGCTGGCACAGGCCGGCAGAGTTGCTTCTGCCTGGAGAACGTCACGCGGCTCATGAGGATCGTTGTCCTCAACTAATCTTGAGCTTGCCCGAGCTCAGCCTCACTGATTTTTGTCAACCTGCAGCGCATTTGGCGGCAACGCCGAATGCAGATTGGACCAGGCCACCCTACATCGAGACCCGGCCAGGGCGTGAATGTGCCCGCCTTACTGGCGTTGACGGGCTGTCGGTGCATCCGTTGTCTCGTGCCGCATCCGAGCAGCCTCCAATGAAGAAAATTTTTGGGAAACGTGCAAGCGGGGCCATCACGAAGTTCTTGGCTCGCCCGACATGTTCAAACAAAGACTGGTTCTGACTTCATCTCCTTTTGTGCGCCGACGCGCAATCGCGCCGTCGGTCCATTCCTGGAACGCGTGAGGACGGGCCATGGGCATTGTTCGTTTTGCGCTGCGCTTTCCACACACCTTCTACGTCGTCGCCGCCCTGATCCTGTTTCTGGGCTCGGTCGCCAGCATCAAGATGCCGACCGATATCTTCCCCGAGATCAACATTCCCGTGGTGACAGTGATCTGGAGCTATACGGGATTGAGTACGCCCGAGATGGAGCAGCGCGTCACCACCTACAGCCAGTACTCCATCAGCGCCAACGTCAACGGCATCAAGAACATCGAAGCGCAGACCATGGCCGGTCTGTCGGTGCAGAAGATTTATTTCCAGCCTGACGTCAATCTTGACCTGGCGATTGCGCAGATTGTCTCCGCCACCAATGCGATCCGCGCGTTGATGCCGCCGGGAATCCAGCCGCCGATCATCGTGCAGTTCAACGCCTCCAGTGTTCCAGTCCTGCAGATCAGCCTGAGCTCCGACACGTTGAGCGAGCAGCAGCTCTACGACTACGGCATCTACCGCATCCGCCAGCAACTTGCGCCGATCCAGGGCATCACGCTGCCGACGCCCGCGGGCGGCAAGTATCGCCAGATCATGGTCGATCTCGATCCCGCGAAGCTTCTGGCCAAGGGGCTGACGCCGCTCGACGTGGTCAACGCCGTCAATACCCAGAACCTGACGCTGCCGGCGGGCACGGCAAAGTTCGGCGATAAGCAATACGTGGTCCGTACCAACGCCACGCCGGCGTCGATTGACGACCTCAACGACATCCCGATCAAGGTGGTGAACGGGGCCACCGTCTTCGTCAGGGACGTCGGCCAGGTTCATGACGGCTGGCTGGTGCAGCAAAACATCGTGCGCGACAATGGCCGGCGCTCGGTCCTGCTTTCGATCATCAAAAACGGCAATGCCTCGACGGTCAGCGTGGTCAATGCCGTGCACAAGGCGCTGGAGGCGGCGCGTGCCGCGGCCCCGCCAGGCATGCAAATCACCGAGTTGTTCGACCAGTCCGTGTTCGTGAAGCAATCGGTGATCAGCCTGTTGCGCGAGGGCGCGATTGCCGCCGGCCTGACCGCCCTGATGATCCTGCTGTTCCTGGGATCGTGGCGGTCGACTATCATCGTCATGATCTCGATCCCGCTGTCGATCCTGACCTCCCTCGTTGTGCTCTACTTCCTCGGCGAGACCATCAACACGATGACGCTCGGCGGGCTGGCGCTCGCGGTCGGCATTCTGGTCGACGATTCCACCGTCACTATCGAGAACACCCATCGCCTGCTCACCGAAGAGGGCCAGGCGCTGCCGCAGGCGACACTGCATGGCGCCGCCGGCATCGCGGTGCCGACGCTGGTGTCGACGCTGGCGATCTCCTGCGTTTTCACCTCGGTCGTGTTCCTTGACGGGCCGGCCAAATACCTGTTCACGCCGCTCGGGCTCGCGGTGGTGTTTGCGATGCTGGCGTCGTACGGCCTGTCGCGGACGCTCACGCCCATCGTCATCGGCCTGTTGCTCAAGGGCGAACATCACGGCCCCGCCGACGGCGCAAGGGCCGGCCTGTTCGGCCGTTTTCACGCGGCTTTCGAGCGCGGCTTCGAAGCGATGCGCCGTGCCTATTCGCGCTCGCTGACCGGATTGCTGAAGCACCGGTTGATCATTCCCGCCGGCATGCTGCTGATGGGCGGGCTCGGGATCGTGGTGTTCCCGCTGGTGGGACGCGATTTCTTTCCGGTCATCGACGGCGGACAGATCCAACTTCACGTCCGCGCGCCCGCCGGAACCCGCATCGAGGCCACGGAACGGATTTTCCAGGACGTCGAGAACAGAATTCGCGAGGTGATCCCCGCCCGCGACCGCGGCCTGATCGTCGACAATATCGGGCTGCCGGCACGCTCCTATAATCTCGCCTTTGCCGACGGCTCGACCATCGGCGTAAACGATGGCGTGATCCTTGTGTCGCTGAAGGAGGGGCACCGGCCGACGGCCGACTATGTGCGCAGGCTGCGCCAGGTGCTGCCCGCGTCGTTCCCGGAAGACACGTTCTATTTCCAGGCCGCCGACATCGTCACGCAAATCCTCAACTTCGGGCTGCCGGCGCAGATCGACGTCCGCACCGTTGGTTATGACCGCGAGAACAATCTGCGCGTCGCCAGGGAGTTGCGCCGGCGCATTGCGGCGATCAGGGGCGTCGCGGACGCCCATCTGCAGCAGGAGGTCGACGCGCCCGCCTTCTACGCCAATATCGACCGCGTGCGGGCGGCCCAGCTCGGGCTGAACGCCAACACGGTCGCGACCAACCTCAATGTCAGCCTGAGCTCGTCGGAGCAGGTGACGCCGAATTTCTGGACCGATCCGAAATCCGGGATTCCCTATTATCTCGCCGTGCAGACGCCAGAGAACCGGATTTCGTCGCTAAACGATCTCGCCGATACGCCGGTATCCACCTCGCTCGCCTCGGCGCAGACCGAGACGCCGATCCCCGGGCTGCTCGGCAATGTCGCGACCTTCAAGCGCACCGGCATTCCGACCAACGCCAACCAGGCCAACATCCAGCCGGTCTACGAGGTCTATGCCAGCACGCAGGGCCGCGATCTCGGCAGCGTGGCCGGCCAGATCGGCAAGATCGTGGGTGAGCTCAAGAAGGAGCTGAAGCCAGGCAACACCATCCAGGTGCTCGGCCAGATCCAGAGCATGAACGGGGCCTTCATCGACCTGACCATCGGGTTGTTGTTCGCCGCCGTGTTCGTCTACCTGCTGATGGTCGTGAACTACCAGAATTTCGGCGATCCCTTCGTCGTCATCCTGGCGCTGCCGGCGACGTTATGCGGCATCCTGACCATGCTGTTCATCACCGGCACGACGCTCAACGTGCCGTCGTTGATGGGGGCGATCATGGCGGTCGGCGTGGCCTCCGCCAACTCGATCCTGCTTGTGACCTTTGCGCGCGAGCAGCAGCTTGCAGGCAAGACCGCCTTCGAGGCGGCGATCGAGGCGGGACACACCAGGATCAGGCCGGTGCTGATGACGGCGGCGGCCATGATCGTCGGCATGCTGCCGATGGCGATCGGCGGCCCCGGCGAGGAGCAGAACGCGGCGCTGGCGCGCGCGGTGATCGGCGGACTGCTGTTCGCGACGCCGACCACGCTTCTGGTGGTGCCCTATCTGTTTGCGATGCTGCGCAAGCGCAATGACGGGAAGATCCATCACGGGGTGTTCGACGAGGTGCTGGAATGAACTTCAACGGACCTCTTAACGAGGAAGGAGCGACCGAAACCGGCCGCACAGCGGACCAGCCCACGCATCGAACGCGTAGCCGGCGCGGGCGCCTGATCGTGCTCGGCGCTGCGGTGGTGCTGGCGGGCGCGCTCACCGCGGGCGCCTGGACCCATCTGACCCAGTACCGGCTGAGCGCGGACGCCGCCGAGCAGGAGCGCGACTTTGTCCCCTCGGTCCGTGTCGCCGCCGTGGAGCCGAGCGGCGACTTCGACGTCGTCAAGCTGCCCGCAACCACCTCGGCCTTTGCCAGCGCCAATATCTTTGCGCGCGCCTCCGGCTATATCGGCAAGCGCGAGGTCGACATCGGCGACCGCGTCAAGCAGGGACAATTGCTGGCCGAGATCGTCGCGCCCGAGCTCGACCATCAGATCCAGCAGGCCGAGGCGACTCTCGCCCAGCTCCAGTCGGCGTTGCAGCAGGCCGAGGCCAATCGCCTGCTTGCCCAGATCACCTGGGATCGCGACCGGCCGCTGGTGAAGCAGGGCTGGGTGACCGCGCAGCAGGGCAGCATCGACGAGCAGACGCTGAAGGCGCAGGCGGCCGCGGTGAGCGTCGCCCAGGCCAATATCGCGGCCGAAGCGGCGCAGCTCCAGGTGCTGCATCAGCAGAAGGCCTACCAGAGCGTGGTCGCGCCGTTCGACGGCGTCATCACCCAGCGAAACATCGACGTCGGCAGCCTGGTGCAGGCCGATGCGGCGTCGGGCACCTTCATGTTCACGCTTCAGCAGGGCAACGTCATCCGCACCCAGGTGTTCGTGCCGCAGGACGCGGCGTTCGGCCTGACGCCCGGCAACGCCGCTTCGGTGCATGTGCCCGAAATTCCGGACCGGACATTTCCGGGCACGGTGACCCGGATCGCCGACGCGCTGCGGCCGGGGTCGCGCACGCTGCTTACCGAGATCGACATTCCGAACCCGGACGGAACGCTGAAGCCCGGCATCTACTGCACTATCGAGCTGCATATCCCGCGCAAGACGCCGAGCCTCACGGTCTCGGCGGATGCGATCATTTTCAACCAGGGCGGGGTGCAGGTCGCGGTCGTCGAGGACGGCGTGGTGCATTTGCGCAAGGTCAACGTGGTTCGCGACCTCGGCCGCCAGGTGCTGGTCAACAGCGGCGTGAAACGCGGCGACAAGGTGATCCTCAATCCGCCGGTGGACCTTTCCGATGGCACCAAGGTGAGAACCAGGCAGGCGCCGGCTCAGACATCCTGACCGACGCCGACACGCTCTCCAGGCCTCGCAAACGGAGGATGCGATGAAAGTCAGTTGGCGAAGGTCGAGAACACTGGCGATCGTAGCGGTCGTGATGGTGGCGGCGGGTGCCGCTGTAGCCGTCGGTTGTCCACACGTGGTATCCGAACCGCTCCTTGGAACGGAATGGCAGTGCAGCCGGACGGCCTTCCTGGTTATAAGCTGCTCGCAATCCATTGAGAGAACAAGGTAGCTTGCCACCGCTGTCAAATACTCACATGAATTTGCGCCGAACCAAAAATCAGCTATTCCAGACTTGAAATAAAGCGAAATGCCGAGATGTTAGCGCAGAGATTTTCCGTCGCACCGATGATGGACTGGACCGACCGGCATTGCCGCGTCTTCCATCGGCTGTTGACGCGGCATGCGCGGCTTTACACGGAGATGCTGACCACGCCCGCCATCATCCATGGCGACCGTGCGCGGCTGCTCGGCTTCGACGAAAGCGAGCATCCGGTCGCGCTGCAGCTCGGCGGCTCCGACCCGCGCGAACTCGCCGAAGCAGCGCGGACCGGCGAGGGCTTCGGCTATGACGAGATCAACCTCAATGTCGGCTGTCCGTCGGATCGGGTGAGGGACGGCCGCTTCGGCGCCTGCCTGATGGCGGAGCCCGACTTGGTCGCTGATTGCGTCGTGGCGATGAAGCGCGCGGTGAAAATTCCCGTGACGGTGAAATGCCGCATCGGCATCGACGACCAGGATCCGGAAGTCTCGCTTGACCGGCTGGCGCGCGCCGTCGTCGCCGCCGGCAGCGACGCCTTGATCGTGCATGCGCGCAAGGCCTGGCTCACCGGCCTGTCGCCGAAGGAGAACCGCGACATCCCGCCGCTCGATTACGACAGGGTCTATCGGCTGAAGCAGGCGATGCCAAACGTTCCCATCATCATCAATGGCGGCGTCGCGAGCCTCGCGGAGGCGAAAGCGCATCTCGCGCATGTCGACGGCGTGATGCTCGGACGCGCGGCCTATCAGGAGCCGTGGCGCTTGTTGACGGTCGACGCCGACATTTTCGGCGAGGCGCCGCCCTTTGCGACCATGAAAGACGTGTTCGAGGCGATGACGCCCTATATCGAACGCGAGCTCGCGCGCGGCACGCGGCTGCACGCCATCAGCAGGCATTTCGTCGGCGCCTATCACGCCGTGCCCGGCGCACGCGCGTTTCGCCGTCATCTTGCCGAATATGGTGTGAAGGCGGGCGCCGGCATCGAGGTGCTGCGCGATGCCGTGGCGCTAGTTGAGGGACGCGCTGCGGCCCCGATTGCCGCGTGAGGCCGGCGCGGCGAAGCCGCGCAGCACCAGATGTTCGTTACGCACCTCCCAGCTTTCCAGCCGGTCGAGGAAGCTCATGCCGAGCAGATTGATCTTCATCTTGCCGCGCGGCACGACCAGCGCCGGCACCGCGCGTTCGACCAGCCGGCCGATCGCGAGGCGATCCAGCGTGAGCCGCGCCGCTTTGGTGTGTCCGCCCGCGGTTTCCAGGTCGACGTCGTATTCGAGCACTTCGAGCGGTAGTCCGACCGCTTTCGCGGTCTCCCAGGTCAGCACCACCGAGGTCGCGCCGGTATCGATCACCATCGGTGCGGCGACGCCGTTGATTTTGGCCTGCACCGCGAACTCGCCGCCCTGGGAGCGCGGCACCTGCACCGCGCGCGACGGCATTTCGGCGCGGCGCCGCAGCATGTCGGACACCGCATCGGTGGCGCGTGCCAGCCGCTCCGGATCGCGCCAGGCGATCACGGCGCTCGCGGTCGCCGTCAACAGGAACAGCACAAGCAGAAGGCGCGTCATGCGGCGCCTCCGTTCTTCCTGCGAACTATTTCGGCCGCGCCGGCGGCAGTCCCGCATCCGCCATGCGCTGCGGCAAGGCCGCCATGACAGCCTGCCGCTCCGCGCCGTCCATCCGAGGCCAGCGCGCGATCTCCGGCAGCGTGCGTCCGCAGCCAAGGCAGAGGTTGCTTCTGGGATCGATCATGCAGACGGCGATGCACGGGGTGTCCTGGCTCATTCCTCGATATTGCGGGATCAAAGGGCGACCGATCAAGGGCGCCCGCTTACAGACCTGTGCCGGCGCTCATGATTGGCTTGTGGCGCGCCCGACGTTTCTCGTCGGTCGCGGCGGGATTAGCGGGTTCCGGCTGCAGCGGCGGCGCTTCTTCGGCGACCGGCGCTAGCGCCGACATCACGCGCTCCGGCGGGAAGGTGACGATCACCTCGGTGCCGATGCGCAGTTTCGATTTCAGCGTAAAGGTGCCGCCATGCATGTCGATCAGGCTCTTGGCGATCGGCAGGCCCAGGCCCGCGCCTTGCTCGGCCGACTTGATCGAGTTGGAGCCCTGACCGAACGAGGCCAGCACGATCGGGATTTCGTCCTCGGCAATGCCGGAGCCGGTGTCCTTGACGCTGATGTATTGCCCGCCCGAAGCGGTCCAGCCAACCTTGAGCCAGATCTCGCCGCCCTGCGGCGTGAACTTGATCGAGTTCGACAGCAGGTTCAGCACGATCTGGCGAACGGCGCGTTCGTCGCCCCAGACCCGCGGCATGCCCTGCTCGAACATCTCGTGAATGGTGATGTCCTTGCTCGAGGCGCGCAGCTTCAACAGATGATGGCAGTCGGCGACGACATTGACCACCGACACCGCTTCCTCGTTGAGCTCGTAGCGGCCGGCCTCGATCCGCGACAGATCGAGGATCTCGTTGATGAGATTGAGCAGGTGTACCCCGGAATTATGGATGTCGCCGGAATATTCCTTGTAAACCGGCACTGCGTGCGCGCCGAAGATCTCGCTCTTCATCACTTCGGAGAAGCCGAGGATAGCATTCAGCGGCGTGCGCAATTCGTGGCTCATCTGCGCAAGGAAGCGCGACTTGGCGACATTGGCGGATTCGGCGCGATGGCGCGCCTCGTCGGAGATCGATTTGGCCTGCTCGAGCTCGCCGATCAACGCGTCTTTTTCGGCGCGCGCTTCCAGCGTCGCCAGGGTCGTCGAATGCAGGCGGTGAGCGAGCAGGGCGAAGTAGCCTTCGGCCGCCACGGCCAGCGCCGCCAGCACATAATTGTCGAAGCTGCCGCGCAGCAGGAAATTGAGTGCGATCGCCACCGTCACCGGCACGGTCGCCGCAAGGGCTGCGATCGGCAGATTGGCCGCGATCATGCTGGAGACCGCGATCACCAGCAGCATCAGGAACATCATCACGGTGTCGGAGACCGCCGACAGCGCGGGATGCATCAGGATCGCCATCCAGCCGAGCCCATAGAGCAGGTCGAGCAGCACGAAGCGCGTGCGCCATGTCCTGGTCGGCGCGGCATTCGGCGGCTCGCCCAGGAAGCGCAGGCACGTGCGCATGATGGCGGCGTGGATGCAGAGCATGCCGCAGGTCCAGGCGGCTGCTGCGATCGACTCCATCGAGAAGCCGAACAACAGCCCGGTCGAGGCCACCAGCAGCATCACCACATAGGACGCGGAGACGCGGGTCTGGGCATATTGCCGGAGCAGCTCGCGGTCGAAAGCGGGACGGGTTCCGCTGGTCGACGTTAACTTATCGCGCGCCTCGCGCACCCGCTGCGCCGCGGCGCGGCGGCTGCTCACGGATGGCGCCTTCTGCGGCTCAGCCGGAAGCTGGACAATCTCGGGCTTATCGGCGGGAACACTCATCAACAACACAAATCCTGCCCGCGCGGAGCGAGCTTTTGCACGGTCTACTAGTGGGCCCAAATCCTTAAGAGGTGACTTAAGAGACGAAAAATTTGGCTTAACGGCGAGTTAAATTAAGGATTGGCGCAGGCTCGCATTCGACGTTGAGTTTTCGCGATTTTGCATTCGGGTGATGCATCAATTTGGCGTGGGGGCGCCGGGATCGAGCAGCTTTTCGCGCTTGAGCTCGCTCCAAAGCTCTACCGGGATATTCGCCGACAGATGGCCGATGTTCTGCTTCACCTCAGTGGCACTCAGTGCTCCCGGGATCACCGAACACACGGCCGGATGGAACAGCGGGAACTGCATTGCGGCGGCGCCGAGCGCGACGCCATGGCGTTGGCAGACGGCCTCGATCTTCTGAGCCTTCTCGATCAGATGTGCTGACGCGGCGACATAATCGTGGGTGGCACCGGGCCTGACGCCGCCGGTGAGGATGCCGGAATTGTAAGGCCCGCCCAGGATCACCGATACGTTCCGCTTCACGCATTCCGGCAGGAAGGCCTCGAGGCCGCCTTGCTCCAGCAGCGTGTAGCGGCCGGCCAGCAGCATGCAGTCGAAATCGCCGGCCTGGATGAAGCGCAGGCTGGTGTCCGACTCGTTGATGCCGACACCGATGGCGCCGATCACGCCGGCCTTGCGCAATTCGTCGAGCGCCTTGAAGCCCGAATCCATCACCGTCTTGAAGCGTTGATCGAGGATGGCGCGATCCTTGATGGTCCAGAAATCGACGTCATGGATCAGCGCGATGTCGATGCGTGCCAGGCCGAGCCTCAAATGCGAGTGCTCCAGCGAGCGCATGACGCCGTCGTAGGTATAGTCGAACACGGGCGCAAAGCCGGGCAGGCCGTTCTCGCGAAAATCGGCCGGCACTTTCTCGCCGGGCTTCATGGCATGCAGGACGCGGCCGACCTTGGTGGAGAGCACGTACTCGTCGCGCGGCCGCTGGCGCAGCGCAGCGCCCATGCGCAGTTCGCTGCGGCCATAGCCGTAAAACGGCGACGTATCGAAATAGCGCACGCCGCCTTCATAGGCGGCATCGGTCAGCGCCATCGCTTCGGCATCGGGGATGGTCGCACGGAAGCCGCCCATCGGCGCGCCGCCGAGGCCGAGCTCGGTAACCTCGATATTCGTCTTGCCGATCTTGCGTCGTTTAAGCGTCGTCATGGAGCCTCGCGTGAGTTTTGAAAAAATGGGCAATTCAATCGAATAGCGTCGCCAGGCGCTTCTTGATGTTGTCGGCGATGTAAAGCGCCAGCGCCTGAATAGTGGACGTGGGATTTACGCCGCCGGACGTGACCCAGATGCTGCCGTCGACAATGAAGAGGTTCTTCACATCGTGGCAGCGTCCCCATTCGTTGACCACTGAGCGTGTCGGGTCGAGGCCCATGCGCGCGGTACCCAGGAGATGGCCCGGACTGTTCAGGAGCGTGCGGGAGCATCCGACGTACTTTGCGCCCGCGGTCGCCAGAATCTCCGACGCTCGCGCGATGCCGTGCTCCATCATGCGCCGCGTGTTCTCGCTCATGGTGTAATCGATCCTGGGAGCCGGAATGCCGTGAGCGTCCTTAAGCACCGGATCCAGGGTTACACGGTTGTGCTCTTCCGGCAGATCCTCGCACGCGACGCCGATTTGCAGGCGACGATAGACCAGCTCGCGATAGATCCGGTGATGATTCCTGCCCCACGGCAGGCGGCCCGCGATCATGCTGGTGATGGCTTCGTTCACGGGCCCCGTCCCGCGGTTGAACTGCAGCATGTAGCCTCGCACGAAATCCCGCGAAGGATCGGTCTCGTAGAACTGCTTGCTCCACATCACAGTCATCGGGCCGCGATCGCCGTCGAGCTCATCCTCGACATAGCCGGCCACCTGCGGCCAGGGATGCAACATCAGGTTCTTGCCGACCAATCCCGAACTGTTGGCCAGCCCGTCCGGGAAACGGGGCGACGCCGAGTTCAAAAGCAGCCGGGGCGTGCCGACGCCATTGGCGGCCAGGATCACCATCTCCGCCGGCTGGAACCGCTCCACTCCGTTTGGATCGTAATAGATGACACCGGACGCCATGCCGTTGTCGTTGGTCGTGATCTCACGCACGCGGCAACGCGTACGCAACTCCACGCGGGCGCGAATTGCTTGCGGCCAATAAGTGATATCGACGCTTCCCTTCGCGCCTTGCGCGCAGCCGGGCGTGCAATGGCCGAGATTGATGCATTTTGCGCGACCATTATAGTCCGTGGTGGCGATCGAAATGTCCGACGGCCACCAATGCCAGCCCAGTTGGTTCATGGCCTTTGCGAAGCGCGTACCGCTCTTTCCCAGCGGCACCGGCGGCATGGTCGGCTCGTGCAGGGGATAAGCGGGATCGCCGGCCAACCCGGCCACGCCGGTGATGCGATCGTTCTCGGAGAAATACGGCTCGAGCGTCCAGTAGTCGATCGGCCAGTCGTCGGCCACGCCGTCCAGCGTTCGCACCCGAAAGTCGGACGGATGCATGCGCGGATAGTGCGCCGTGAACAGGATGGTACCGCCGCCAACGCCGTTGAAGTTAGCGATCTTCATGATCGAATTGTCGTCGTTGACGGGGTAGTCGGTGTCGCGCTTGCGGCGATTGGGACTGAGGTCGAAATCACTGTAGCGGCGCGCTTCCCAGTCGCGGCCGTTCGCCGGAAACTCTGATGACTTGATCCAGTCGCCCTGCTCGAGACACAGGATCTTCATCTTTGTCTCGGCCAGGCTCGAGGCCACAACGGCGCCCGAGGCTCCGGCACCGATGATGAGAACGTCGACCCTATCGTCGGTCGGCCGGTCCGCGTTCGGCTGCGCTGACGCAGTCATGTCACGCGGTCCTCTCCCGATCGTCGCGCCACATCTGCGGCCGTCCGCGTATGGCCTCAAGCAGGGACCAGTCACCCTGTTCCAGCAGGCGTCCCCCCGGAAACGGCGCCACTGGCGCGATACGGAGGCTGCGCAGCACGCGGTCGTCGCGGTAGTAACATTGCAGCACGGCGCGCCCGAGCGCCTTCACGGTCGGATCGTCACGGCCGAGCAAGGCCATTGCCGCCGCTTCCGCCTTTTCTGCATCCATGCCGCAAAAATCTCCGCCCGCAATCTGCTGCAACATGGCGAGCGCCGCGCGGACGGCCTCACGGTCGCGGCCGAGAGAGCGCACGATATCGGCGAAGATCGTCTCGTCATCGGCGCCTGGCACGCCGTAGGCGGCGTCGGCCGGCACCATGAAACCGGCAAGACAGCGCAGATTGCGCAATTCCATCGCCGTCAGGTCCGCGTCGGACGCACCGCTCGTACTCATCGCGCCGTTTCCATGCCTCGCGAAAACGGAGGGCCGCTATCTTTTTATTTCTTATCCGCATGCTCCAGCCGCGCCAGCAGGCTGCACGTATCCCAGCGCTTGCCGCCGATCTTCTCCACCTCGGAATAGAACTGGTCGACCAGCGCGGTGACGGGCAGGCTCGCGCCGTTGCGGCGGGATTCGGCGATCGCGATCGAGAGGTCCTTGCGCATCCATTCGACCGCGAAGCCGAAATCGAATTTGCCCTCGTTCATGGCCTTGTAGCGGTTTTCCATCTGCCACGACTGCGCGGCACCCTTGGAGATGGTGTCGATCACGTCGGGCACGCTCAGCCCGCTCTTCTTGGCGAAATGGATGCCCTCGGAGAGGCCCTGCACCAGGCCGGCGATGCAGATCTGGTTGACCATCTTGGTGAGCTGGCCGGCGCCCGCCGGCCCAAGCCGCTTGCACATCCGCGCATAGGCGCCGGCAATGATCGGCTCGGCGCCGGCATAGGCGTCCTCGTCGCCGCCACACATGACAGTCAGCACGCCATTCTCGGCGCCGGCCTGGCCGCCCGACACCGGCGCATCGACGAACTTGAAACCGGCCTTTTTGGCGGCGGCATCGAGCTCGCGCGCAACGTCGGCGGACGCGGTGGTGTGATCGACAAAGGTCGCGCCTTTCCTGATGCCGGCAAACGCCCCGTCAGCGCCAATCGTCACCGCGCGCAAATCGTGGTCGTTGCCGACGCAGCACATCACGAAATCCTGACCCTCGGCCGCGGCCTTCGGGGTCGCGGCGGTTTTGCCGCCGAACTTCTCGGCCCATTGCGTGGCCTTGGCCGCAGTGCGGTTATAGACCGTGACCTCATGGCCACCCTTCTTGACGAGGTGACCCGCCATCGGAAAACCCATCACGCCGAGACCGAGAAAAGCGACTTTAGCCATGTTGTACCCTTGTTCTATCCTTGGGGTTTTGACCTGCGGCCTCAAACGGCCGGGAGGGAGGAGAGGGGGGCACCATAACCCCTGCGCAGGGGAGGGCAACGGCTTCGTTTGGCTCACAGGGCCGGTTTTGTGCTAGGGTCATCCCATCAACGAACTCTAACAAACAAGGGAGATACCGCATGGGCATGAGCGTAGGTGTGCTCGATCATTTCAACATCCGGACCCGGCAACTCGACGACACCGTCCGCTTCTATGAGGACGTCATGGGCCTGGAGAAGGGTCCGCGGCCGAACTTCGCGTTCCCCGGCGCCTGGATGTACAGCGAGGGCAAGGCGGTCGTGCATATCGTCGACATCTCCAAGACCGACGAGCCGCAGAAGCCGGATTCCGGCGTGGTCCATCACGTGGCCTTTGTCAGCCGCGGCTTCGACGGCATGAAGCAGCGCCTGCAAACGGGAGGATTTCCCTTCGATGCGCGGCAGGTTCCCGGTGGCGAGCTCTGGCAGATCTTCGTCAACGATCCGAACGGCGTCATGATCGAGCTGAACTACGAGGCCGCCAAGGAGCAGAGCGCGTCGGCGCCGAAGGAGACCGCGGCGGACGTCGGAGCCAAGCTGGCTTCGTAGGCCGGATCGCTCTATAGGACGCATCTCGCGAGTGGGCCTCATGGTTCTCCCGGCGATGCGATAGCATCGTCCGGAGACGGCGCATTCGCGCTCCTCACCATGAGGTGAGCCAGTAGGAGATGCGCCGTGAGCGTGACGCAACAGCAGGTTCTGGATTCGCTTGGCAAGGTGAGGTCGCCGCACGGCGTCGCCCTTAACGAGGCGAATGTGCTGTCGGCCATCACGGTCAATGACGGCAAGGTGTTCTTCTCGATCAATGTCGATGCGCAGGAGGCGCGCGCCTGGGAAAGCGTGCGCACTGAGGCCGAGAACGCGGTGCGCGCCATTCCCGGCGTCACCGCTGCGATGATCGCGCTGACCGCCGAACGCAGGCCGGGCAGTGCGCCTCCGCCGCCGCGCCCGCCCGCGGGCGGCGTGAAGCCTGTCTCGGCCCACCGTCATCCAGCGCAACCTCCCGGCGGTTCGCCGATGTCGCGGCAGGCGGAAATCCCCGGTGTCGCCGCCGTCATCGCGGTCGCTTCGGGCAAGGGCGGTGTCGGCAAGTCCACCACCGCGCTCAATCTCGCGCTCGGCTTGCGCGATCTCGGCCTCAAGGTCGGGCTGCTCGATGCCGACATCTACGGACCTTCGGTGCCGCGGCTGACCGGCATCCGCGAGAAGCCGGAACTCAACGACGATCGCAAGATGATCCCGATCGAGCGCTTCGGCCTGTCGGTGATGTCGATCGGCTTCCTGGTCGAGGAAGACACCGCGATGATCTGGCGTGGGCCGATGGTGATGTCGGCGATTACCCAGATGCTGCGCGACGTCGTCTGGGGCACGCTCGACGTGCTCGTGGTCGACATGCCGCCCGGCACCGGAGACGCGCAGCTCACGCTGGCGCAGAACGTGCCGCTGAAGGGCGCCGTCATCGTCTCGACGCCGCAGGACCTGTCCCTGATCGATGCGCGGCGGGGACTGGCGATGTTCACGAAGGTCAACGTGCCCGTGCTCGGCATCGTCGAGAACATGAGCTATTTCCAGTGCCCGCATTGCGGGACCAAATCCGACATCTTCGGCCATGGCGGCGCGCGGCACGAGGCCGAGCGGCTCGGCGTCCCCTTCCTCGGCGAGGTGCCCCTGCATATGACGATTCGCGCCAGCTCGGACGCAGGTCAACCCGTGGTGGTGAGCGAGCCGGACGGGCCGCATGCGGCGATCTATCGCGCCATCGGCGCCAAGGTCCGCGATCAACTCAAGGGCGTGATTGCCGCCGCTTGAGCCAAGTCCAGCCACCTCCGACTTTTGTTCAGTGCTGTCATGCCATTGTCGCGTTTGGCTTCGCCGTCGTCCGTGCTAAGCCCCGCCGCAAGCGCCTTCGGCTGGATGCGTCAGATCGCGTGCCGGAAGAGCCCTTTTCAGCCCACATGGGAAAACGCCCCTACAAGGAGATGTCTTGATGAAGCGTCGTGATTTTTTGAAGGTTTCGGCAGCAGGAGCAGCAGCGACGGCGGTCGCTTCGCCGGCGATCGCGCAGAGCGCGCCCGAGATCAAATGGCGCATGACGTCGAGCTTCCCGAAGTCGCTCGACACCATCTATGGCGGCGCCGACCAGTTCTGCAAATACGTCGCCGAGATGACCGACAACAAGTTTCAGATCCAGCTGTTCGCTGCCGGTGAAATCGTTCCCGGCCTGCAGGCGCTCGACGCCACCTCCAACGGCACCGTCGAGATGAGCCACACCGTCTCGTACTACTATGTCGGCAAGGACCCGACATTTGCGATCTACGCCTCGGTGCCGTTCGGCCTCAATGCGCGCATGCAGAACTCCTGGTGGTATCAGGGCGGCGGCATGGAGCTCGGCAACGAGTTCTTCAAGAAGTTCGGCGTGATCGGATTCCCCTGCGGCAACACCGGCACGCAGATGGGCGGCTGGTTCCGCAAGGAGATCAAGACGGTCGCCGATCTCTCCGGCCTGAAATTCCGCATCGGCGGCATCGCGGGCCAGGTGCTGCAGAAGGTCGGCGTCGTGCCGCAGCAGCTCGCCGGCGGCGACATCTATCCGGCGCTGGAGAAGGGCACCATCGACGCGGCCGAGTGGGTCGGCCCGTATGACGACGAGAAGCTCGGCTTCCAGAAGGTCGCGAAGTACTACTACTATCCGGGCTTCTGGGAGGGCGGTCCGACCGTCCACGCCTTCTGCAATCTGGACAAGTGGAACACGCTGCCGAAGAGCTATCAGACGATCGTCAGCGCAGCGACCGCCTATGCCAACACCTGGATGGCGGCGCGCTACGATATGCAGAACCCGACTGCGTTGAAGCGGCTGGTTGCCGGCGGCACGCAGCTTCGTCCCTTCACCAACGAGGTGCTGGAAGCCTGCCTCAAGGCGACCAACGAATTGTGGGCTGAAATCTCCGCGCAGAACGCCGACTTCAAGAAGTCGATCGATGCGATGCAGGCCTACCGCTCGGACCAATATCTCTGGTGGCAGGTTGCCGAATATACCTTCGACAGCTTCATGATCCGCTCGCGCACGCGCGGCTGATCCAGACAGCGACAAATCTACGCCTTAAGTCGTAGGCAGCGGGCCCGGTCTTTAACGAGACCGGGCCTTTTTGCATCTTTGGTCCGACCCGGGGATGGAAATCGGAACCCGGATGTTTCATGGTCGGATCAAGCCTCCACAAGAAGGCTGCAAGAACTAAACTCAGGAAACAGCACACCAAGGAAGAAACATGAAACGTCGAGACTTCATCAAGGTCACCGGACTGGGCGTGGCAGGCGCCGCAACGATCGCTGCACCGGCGATCGCGCAGTCGATGCCGGAGATCAAATGGCGCATGACCACGAGCTGGCCGAAATCGCTGGACACGATCTACGGCGGCGCCGACCAGATGTGCAAAGCGGTCGCAGAGGCCACCGACAACAAATTCCAGATCCAGATTTTCGCGGCCGGCGAAATCGTTCCGGGCCTGCAGGTGCTCGATGCCGTGCAGAACGGCACCGTCGAGATGGGCCACACCTCGTCGTACTACTATTTCGGCAAGGACCCGACCTTCGCCTTCGGCACGTCATTGCCGTTCGGCCCCAACGCGCGGCTCAATCAGGGCTGGTACATGCTCGGCGGCGGCCAGCAGGTGCTCAACGAGTTCTACAAGAACTACAACGTCACCTCGCTGCTCGCCGGCAACACGAACTGCCAGATGGGCGGCTGGTTCCGCAAGGAGATCAAGACGGTCGCCGATCTGAACGGCCTGAAATTCCGCATCGGCGGTTTTGCCGGAGCCGTGCTGCAGAAGCTCGGCGTGGTGCCGCAGCAGCTCGCCGGCGGCGACATCTATCCGGCGCTCGAGAAAGGTACGATCGACGCGGCCGAGTGGGTTGGCCCCTATGACGACGAGAAGCTCGGCTTCAACAAGATCGCGCCGCACTACTACTATCCGGGCTGGTGGGAAGGCGGACCGATGCTGCTTGCCTACGTCAACCTGGACAAGTGGAACGCGCTGCCGAAGTACTATCAGGCTTTGCTGACGCAAGCCGGCGCCTACGCCAACAACTGGATGATGGCGAAGTACGATCAGGTCAACCCGCCGGCCCTGAAGAAGCTGCTGGCCGGCGGCACCAAGCTGCATGCGTTCTCGCCGGAGATCATGCAGGCCTCGTTCAAGTCGGCGATGGATCTCTACGCCGACATCTCCAAGACCAATGCCAACTTCAAGAAGGTCTATGCGTCGCTGAGCGACTTCGCCAACGAAGGCTATCAGTGGTGGCAGGTCGCCGAACTTGGCCATGACAGCTTCATGGTGCGGAATCGACTGCTGGGCTGAAGCCGGTACGCCAGCCATCCTCGAAACGAAAACCCCGGGGGCGAATCCCCGGGGTTTTTGTTTGTGGTCGCACGGCCTTTTTTTCGCGTCTTCCGTCCAAAGTTGGGGATGGAAATCCGGAACCGGATAATTCATGCTTGGGCCAAGCCTCCACCGACAAAAAGAAGAAGGCTGGCAAAACACAACCGAGGGAGAAATTATGAAGCGTCGAGATTTTATCAAGGTTACCGGGCTTGCCGCTGCGGGCGCGGCGACGATCGCGGCTCCGGCCATTGCGCAATCGAGCCCCGAACTCAAATGGCGCATGACCGCGAGCTGGCCCAAATCGCTGGACACTCTTTACGGCGGCGCCGAAATGATGGCGAAGCTGGTGGGAGAGGCCACCGACAACAAATTCCAGATCCAGACCTTCGCCGCCGGTGAAATCGTCCCCGGCCTTCAGGTGCTCGACGCCGTGCAGAACGGCACCGTCGAAATGGGGCACACCGCGTCGTATTACTATTTCGGCAAGGACCCGACCTTCGCGTTCGGGACGTCGCTGCCGTTCGGGCCAAACTCGCGGATCAATCAGGCCTGGTACATCAATGGCGGCGGCAAGCAGGTGCTCGATGAGTTCTACAAGAACTACAACGTGATCTCGATGATCGCGGGCAACACCGGCTGTCAGATGGGCGGCTGGTTCCGCAAGGAGATCAAGACGGTCGCCGATCTCAACGGCCTGAAATTCCGCATCGGCGGCTTCGCCGGAGCGGTGTTGGCAAAGCTCGGGGTGGTGCCGCAGCAGCTCGCCGGCGGCGACATCTACCCGGCGCTGGAAAAGGGCACGATCGACGCGGCCGAGTGGGTCGGTCCCTATGACGACGAGAAGCTCGGCTTCAACAAGATCGCGCCGCACTACTACTACCCGGGCTGGTGGGAAGGCGGACCGATGACGTTCGCCCTCGTCAATCTGGACAAGTGGAACGCGCTGCCGAAGAACTATCAGTCAGTGCTGGTGCAGGCCGGCCAGACCGCCAGCAACTGGGTGATGGGGAAATACGATCAGGTCAATCCACCGGCCTTGAAGAAGCTTTTGGCCGGCGGCACCAAGCTGCATGCGTTTTCGCCCGAGATCATGCAGGCGTCGTTCAAGTCGGCGATGGAGCTCTACGCCGACATCTCCAAGACCAACGCCAACTTCAAGAAGGTCTATGCGTCGCTGACCGACTTCGCCAACGACAGCTATCAGTGGTGGCAGGTCGCCGAGCTCGGTTTCGACAGCTTCATGGTGCGGAACAGGTTGACCGGCTGAGACGGCCGACGTCACGCAGAGAAAAAACCCCGGAGCGAAAGCTCCGGGGTTTTTGTTTTCTTCCGCTGTCATCGTCCGCGCAGGCGGACGATCCAGTACGCCGCGACCGTTCGGCTTTTTCTCCGGTGGCTGTGGTGTACTGGATGCCCCGCATGCGCGGGGCATGACGGAGAAGGATCATTGCTTCGACGG
>CAVTVG010000015.1:0-283375 GCA_963738155.1 uncultured Alphaproteobacteria bacterium | reverse complement strand
GGACTATGTGCACAGCGAAAAGGTGAAACTCGCTGCGATCATAGCCAACAATTTCTTCTCCTTTGCGGTGGCGCTGGCGTCGATCTACGCCATCTTCAAATTGTCATCGGGAGTCTGAACCCATGGCTGCTGATACCAACGGCAAGGGCAACGGCGCGGGACCCGCCACCAACGGCAAAGCCTATCCGATCGAGGATCACACCTACGACGTGGTGGTGGTCGGCGCCGGCGGCGCAGGCCTGCGCGCGGTGGTCGGCTGCAGCGAGGCCGGGCTTCGCACCGCCTGCATCACCAAGGTATTTCCGACCCGCTCGCATACGGTCGCCGCGCAAGGCGGCATTTCCGCCTCGCTGGGCAACATGCATCCCGACGACTGGCGCTGGCATATGTACGACACCGTCAGGGGGGCGGACTGGCTCGGCGACCAGGACGCCATCGAATATATGGTTCGCAACGCGCCCGAAGCGGTCTACGAGCTCGAGCATTGGGGTGTGCCGTTCTCGCGCACCGAGGACGGCAAGATCTATCAGCGCGCGTTCGGCGGCATGACGATGGACTACGGCAAGGGCCAGGCGCAACGCACTTGCGCCGCCGCCGACCGCACCGGCCACGCCATGCTGCACACCATGTACGGCCAGGCACTGCGGCATTCGGCCGAATTCTACATCGAGTTCTTCGCCATCGACCTGATCATGGACGACCAGGGCGCCTGCCGCGGCGTGATCGCGCTCAAACTGGATGACGGCACGCTGCATCGCTTCCGCGCCCAGACCACGATTCTGGCGACCGGCGGCTATGGCCGCGCCTACGCCTCCTGCACCTCGGCGCATACCTGCACCGGCGACGGCGGCGGCATGGTGCTGCGTGCGGGTCTGCCGCTGGAGGACATGGAGTTCGTCCAGTTCCATCCGACCGGCATCTACGGTTCGGGTTGTCTCGTCACCGAAGGCGCGCGCGGCGAAGGCGGCTATCTCGTCAATTCCGAGGGCGAGCGTTTTATGGAGCGCTACGCGCCGTCAGCGAAAGACCTCGCATCGCGCGACGTGGTTTCGCGCGCGATGACCATTGAAATCCGCGAAGGCCGCGGTGTCGGCAAAAAAAAGGACCACATCTTCCTGCATCTCGATCATCTCGATCCCAAGATGCTGCACGAGCGGCTGCCCGGTATCTCGGAGTCGGTGCGGATTTTCGCCAATGTCGACGTGACGCGCGAGCCGATCCCGATCGTGCCGACCGTGCATTACAACATGGGCGGCATCCCCACCAATTATCACGGCGAGGTGCTGACCAAAAAGAATGGCGACGACGATTCGATCGTGCCCGGCCTGATGGCTGTCGGCGAAGCCGCCTGCGTCTCCGTGCATGGCGCCAACCGCCTCGGCTCCAACTCGCTGATCGACCTCGTCGTGTTCGGCCGCGCCGCGGCGATGCGGCTCGGCGAGAAACTCGGCGCCAACGCCAAGCAGCCGGAGCTGCCGCAGGATGGGTCGGACCGCGCGCTCGGCCGGCTCGATCATTTCCGCCACGCCTCCGGCGGCACGCCAACCGCCAAGCTGCGCGAGAGCATGCAGCACGTGATGCAGACCAATTGCGCGGTGTTCCGCACCGGCGAGGTGCTGCACGAAGGACAGAACCTGATCCACAAGGTGCACGGCGGCGTGTCCGACATCGCGGTGACCGACCGCTCGCTGGTCTGGAACTCCGACCTGGTCGAGACGCTCGAATTCTCCAACCTGATCGACCAGGCGGTCGTCACCATGGACTCCGCGGCCAACCGCACCGAAAGCCGCGGCGCCCACGCGCGCGAGGATTTCCACGATCGCGACGACAAGAACTGGATGAAGCACACGCTGGTGTGGATCGACGCGGGCGGCAAGAGCACGATCGATTACCGCCCGGTGCACGACTACACCATGACCAACGACGTGCAGTACATCCCGCCGAAGGCGCGGGTGTATTAAGGATTCTCAGATGGCAGAATTTGCGCTACCGAAAAATTCAAGGATCACCGGCGGCAAGACCTGGCCGAAACCGCCGGGCGCGACCGAGACGCGCGAATTCAGGGTCTATCGCTGGAACCCGGACGACGGCAAGAACCCGAGCGTCGACACCTATCATATCGACATCCACGATTGCGGCCCGATGGTGCTGGACGGCCTGATCTGGATCAAGAATCACATCGACCCGACCTTGACCTTCCGCCGCTCTTGCCGTGAGGGCGTGTGCGGCTCTTGCGCCATGAACATAGACGGCCAGAACACGTTGGCTTGCACCAAGTCGATGCATGACGTCGCTCATGGCGGCGCGGTGAAGATCAATCCGCTGCCGCATCAGCCTGTGGTCAAGGACCTGGTGCCCGACCTCACCAATTTCTATGCGCAGTACGCCTCGATCGAGCCGTGGCTGAAGACGACGTCGCCGACGCCGCAAAAGGAATGGAAGCAGAGCCACGAGGACCGCGAGAAGCTCGACGGCCTCTATGAGTGCATCCTCTGCGCCTGCTGCTCGACCTCCTGCCCGAGCTATTGGTGGAACAGCGAACGCTTCCTCGGTCCCGCCGCGCTGTTGCAGGCGACACGCTGGGTCAAGGATAGCCGCGACGAGGCGACCGGCGAGCGGCTCGACGATCTCGAGGACCCGTTCCGGCTCTATCGCTGCCACACCATCATGAACTGCGCCAAGGCCTGCCCGAAGGGATTCAATCCCTCGGAAGCCATCGCCGAGCTCAAGATGAAGCTGGTCGAACGGCAGATGTAGCTCCGTCATTGCCAGCGAAGCGAAGCAATCCACCTTTCCGCTTGCGGAGCTGTAGATTGCTTCGTCGCGGAGCCTGTCATCGGGCCGGCCCAAAAGGGCCGGACCCGTTGGCTCCTCGCAATGACGAAGCGAGACGAGGAATCGCGTGATGCCACACCCCATCATCCTGCATCACTTCGACGAATCTCCCTTCTCCGAGAAAATCCGGCTGATTTTCGGCATCAAGAAGCTCGCATGGACCTCGGTGCGCATCAGCCGCATCATGCCGCGGCCCGATTTGATGCCGATGACCGGCGGTTATCGCCGTACGCCCGTGATGCAGATCGGCGCCGACATCTATTGCGATACCCAATGCATCATGCGCGAGCTGGAGCGGCGTTTCCCGCATCCGAGCCTGTTGCCGCGCGGCTATGACGGCCTCGTCTGGGGCAGCGCGATGTGGACCGACCGCATGTTCTTCACGAGCACGGTCAACCTCGTGTTCGGCTCGCTCGCCGACAAGGTGCCGGCGGAATTCATCACCGACCGCGAGCAGCTGCGCGGCGCAAAGTTCGACGTCGCAGGCATGACCGCGGCGATCCCGCAGATGCGTGATCAGTTCCGCGCCCATCTCGCCTGGATCGATGCACAGCTTTGTGACGAACGCATCTGGCTTGCGGGAGATGCGCCGAGCCTGCTCGACATCAACGCCTATATGAACATGTGGTACGCGCGCGGAAACATGCCCAACGCCGGCGAGTTGTTCGCCGAGTTCGACCATGCGCGCGCCTGGGCGGCACGCGTTCGCGGCGTCGGCCACGGCGACCGCACGGAGATGACGACGACTGAGGCGCTGGCGATGGCGGCGAAGGCCGTGCCCGAGACGGAGGAATTGTCGGACCCCAACGATCCCAACGGCCGCAAGCCCGGCGACAAGGTCGAGGTGATGCCCGACGATTACGGCAAGGTCCGCGTCGCCGGCGAGATCGTGGCGCTGTCGCCGCAGCACATCGCAATCCGCCGCCGCGACGCAAAAGCCGGCGAAATGGTCGTGCATTTTCCCCGCGCCGGTTTTTTGGTGCTACCTGCCTGACTTATGCCGGAGACTTCAAACAATGATGCTTCGTCTGTGCCGTTCGGTGCGCTTGCGCCGAACGCCGCACAAGCCGCGATCATCGCGATGACGCAGAGCACAGCCCTGAGGCGCGGCGCATTTCGCCCGACGATGTCACGGCTGGTCAATCTGTTGCGCGCGGGTCCGATCGACGTGCATTACCAGGGCGCGGCGTTTCGCCTCTATCACCAGACAAGCGCAACCGAGTGCGGCGCGCTGTTCAATGCCGATTACAATCGCGATGAGCTCGATTTCCTGCGCGCCAACATGCCTGATGGGGGCTCCTTCGTCGATCTCGGCGCCAATGTCGGTACCTATGCGCTGGTGATGGCGCGCCATGCCGGCGCCAGTGGCAAGGTGATCGCGGTTGAGCCGCATCCGGTCATCCACGCGCGGCTCGCGTTCAATCGCAACGCATCATCCGCCGGTCACGTGAAGCTCGTTGCCGCCGCGGTGGGTCCGGCCGACGGCGAGCTGTTGCTCGAAACCGACGGCGGCAATTTTGGCGCCAGCCACGTCGTCTCGGGCGCGCCATCGCTCGACGCCATCAAGGTGCCGTCGCTGCGGCTGATGCGCATTCTCATCGAAGCGGGGCTAGCGAGCGTCGATGCGCTCAAGATCGACATCGAAGGTTTCGAGGACCGCGCGCTGATCCCCTTCTTCAAAGAGGCGTCACCGGTGCTGTGGCCCCGCGCCGTCGTGATCGAGCATTTGTCGCGCGACGAATGGCAGCAGGACTGCATCGCCGACATGATCGCGCGCGGCTACCGCGAGATGGGACGCACGCGCAGCAACACGTTGCTCAAACGCGTTTAGGCATTCGGAACCGAGTTTCGCTCCGGTCGTTGTCGCCCGAAGGGAACAGCGATGCCGATCGAGCCACCGGAAATACCGCCACCGACGCCGGGCCAACCGACCGAGCCGCCGCGCGAAGATCCGCCGGGCAATCCGAACCCGGAGATTCCGCCGCCGGTGCACGAGCCCGGCGCGCCGCCGCAGCCGCAGGAATTGCCAGGGAAAATGCCCGACGAGGTTCCTGGACGCGGGCCCAACAGCCCGGCCACGCCCAACCCCGCGACGGATCGCGCGGGGGACAAGCGGAACTGACGGTTCCAAACCAACCCCTGAATGCGTAATGAACGAGGGGCTTTTTGTGCGTTCCGCTCGCAGAAATAAATCCGGTTCCGTGTTCCACGCCTGCCACAATCCGGCCTAACGCCTGTTCGTTGATCGCAACGCCTTGAATCAGAAGGCCGAGAATCCAAAGCTCATTCCGGGGATCGAGATCACCATGACCAAACTTCGCCTCGTGCTGCTGGCCACCACCGCGCTGTCAGCGGCGCAATTTGCGAGCACGGCATCGCATGCGCAAAGTGCGCCGCTCGTGGTGGCGCAGGCCAAGGAAGAACTCGGCCCGGATGGAAAGCCCAAGGCGCCGCCGAAGGGCGCGCCACCGCCTGTAAGGCCGGCTACGCCGCCACCGCCTCCACCACCGGCGGCAAGACCGGCTCCGCCACCTCCTCCGCCACCACCACCACCCCCCGCAGCGAGGCCGGCACCGCCGCCTCCTCCGCCACCGCCGCCGCATGCGGCACCACCGCCACCACCGCCTCCGGCTGCGCCAAAAGCACCGCCGCCGCCGGCTGCTGCGCCGACGCACGTGCCGCCTCCACCACCGCCGCCTGCGGCGCCCGCGCGTCCCACTGCGCCACCGCCTCCAGCCGCGGCTCCGCCCGGCTTGGGCGGCGCGACGCCTCCGCCACACACGCCTCCCGCAGGGACTCCTCCGGCTGGGGCCCCGCCGCACAGCGGCCCGCCGACGACACCTCCAGCGGGCGCCCCGCCCCACAGCGGTCCACCGACCACGGCTCCCACAGGCGCGCCACCTGCTGGTGCCCCGCCCCATAGTGGTCCGCCTACGACGCCTCCACCTACGGCCGCGCCGACCACCGCGCCTGCACCAACGACTGCGCCGACAGGCCAGCCTCCGGGACGGACTCCGCCACCCGGTGCGGCACCAGGCACACCTGGCGCAGGCCCCGCGGGGCCGTCGAGCTTCGGCCGTCCGCCCAACCCACCGCCGGGTACGCCACCGGCTGTGGGTGGAGCGGCGCCGACTGTCGTGCCAGGCGCGCCGAATTCAGCGCCGCCGCCTGGCCGCGCGCAAAATGCGCCGCCGACGGTCGCGCCCGCGTTCCAGCGCGCGCCCACCGTCACCGCACCGCTGCCGAGCGTCGCGCCGCCTGCCGCGGCGTTGACACCGATCGCACCCGGCGCGGCGCGTCAGGGTCCGACACGGCTCGAGGACTTCCGCGGCGCGCGTCAGGAGCGGCAGGAAGGCGGCCGCACCGTCATCACCGAACCGGGCCGCATCATCATCCGCGATCCGGGCGGCCAGGAATTCGTCCGCCACAACGAAGTCGATCGCTTCCGCTTCGGCGCACGCGATATCCAGACGCAAACCGTCGGCGGAGAAACCCGTACCGTCGTGATTCGTCCTGACGGCAGCCAGATCATCACCGTGGTCGGTCCCGACGGCCAGCTCATGCGGCGAATGCGGCGCGGCGTCGACGGCCGCGAGATCATCATCATCGATAATACGTATCGGGATCCGCGTGCCGTTGGCGGCTTCTACGTCGACCTGCCGCCGCCGGTGGTGCGTATCCCCTACGATCGCTACATCGTCGACTATGACGACGCGCCGCCGGCGCTGGTCTACGACACGCTGATTGCGCCGCCCGTCGATCGCATCGACCGGCGCTACTCGCTGGACGAAATCCGCTACAGCCCGAACGTGCGCATGTTGATGCCGAGCATCGACGTCAACAGCATCAACTTCGAGCTCGGCTCGTGGGATATCCCGCCGGATCAGGCCTCAAAGTTGCAGGCGATTGCCGACGGGCTCAACCAGGCGATCCAGCGCAATCCGCGCGAGGTGTTCCTGATCGAGGGGCACACCGACGCCACCGGCAACGACACCGACAATCTGTCGCTGTCCGACCGGCGCGCCGAGGCCGCCGCCGAGTTGCTGACGCAGCAGTTCGGCGTGCCCGCGGAGAACCTGACGTCGCAGGGCTACGGCTCGCAATATCTGAAGGAGCAGACGCCGGGACCGAGCCGCATCAACCGGCGCGTCACGGTCCGGCGCATCACGCCGTTGCTCACCGGCAGCAACACCTCGCTGCCGCCGCCGCCGCCCGGCATCGCGCCGCCGCGGTGAGGTGAGCAGCACGAACGCAAAATGGCCGGGAGCGATCCCGGCCATTTTTGCGTCAAGACATCGAGGCGGTCGAAGGCGATCTCTTTGTTTTGGGCATGATCTTTTCGGAAAACCGCTTCACACTTTTCCGGATCATGCCTTATCCGCTCTTTCCGGCGGAAAATATGAAATTGTTGCAATAGTCCTTCCGCTTCCAGAACCATTCGCCGTCGCGGCGTTGATGGATGGCTTCATCGAAGCGCGACATCGGCAGCAAACGCCCGGCGCGCACAAAATGCCCGCCATAGCCGAATGATTCGAGATGGGCGAAAACGTCCTTCACGCTGCCGCCGTTCAAGTGGCGATTTTCGCATTCGAAAACCAGCAGCGGCCGGCAGTTCGCGAGTATGCGGGCCGCGCCTGCGAAAACGCCGAGCTCGGCACCTTCCACGTCAACCTTCAAGACGGAGATGCGTTGGTCGACGCCGAAATAATCGTCGAGGGCAACAGTGGCTACGCCAGCCGTCACGATCTCGTCGTCGGGCAGATCCGGCCGATTGAGTGAGGCGCCGGGTTGATGCCGGACCGGGATGTAGAGCTCGCGACGCCCCGAGGTCGCATCGACCGCTTTCGCCTCGACTTTCACGTTGAGCAGAGACGTAGCTTTGCAGATACGATCGAGCCGGCCGGCCAGATCGTTCTGCGCCTCGAAGGCCACGACGCGGCCGCTCGTGCCGACCCAGCGGGACAGCCAATAGACGAAGCTGCCCTTGTTGGCGCCGACGTCACATACGGTGTCGCCCGGCTTGATATGCCGCTTGATGACGGACATCTCCGCCAGGTGATCGCGGAAGCGCGCCTTCCAGGCCCTGATCGCGAAGCGGGATCGTGCGCCAAGCGATATGGGGGGATCGCCGGCCGGCCCACGCGGCGCAATCGATTGGCGCGCGTCATCCATGTCAGCCCCTCGCGATGGCGCGTTATTTCTCACCGTCGAGCTTCGGAATGTATGACCCGTCGCCGATCGATATCAGGCCCGTGTCGGAATAGAGCTTCAGCTTCGCCCGCGTATCGGCGATGTCCAGATTGCGCATCGTCAACTGCCCGATGCGGTCGGCCGGCGAGAAGGCGGCATCCTCGACCTTCTCCATGCTCAGTCGCTCCGGCGCATAGGTCAGGTTCGGGCTTTCCGTCTTCATGATCGAATAATCGTTGCCGCGGCGCAGCTCCAGGGTCACCTCGCCGGTGACGGCGCGCGCCACCCAGCGCTGCGCAGTCTCACGCAACATCAGCGCCTGCGAGTCGAACCAGCGTCCCTGATACAGCAGCCGACCAAGCCGCATGCCGCTGATGCGGTATTGCTCGATGGTGTCCTCGTTGTGGATGCCGGTGACGAGCCGCTCATAGGCGATGTGCAGCAGCGCCATGCCGGGCGCCTCATAGATGCCACGGCTCTTGGCCTCGATGATGCGGTTCTCGATCTGGTCGCTCATGCCGAGGCCATGACGGCCGCCGATGACATTGGCTTCGAGGAACAGCGCGACGGGATCGGCAAAGGTCTTGCCGTTCAGCGCAACCGGCTGGCCTTCCTCGAAGCGTACACTGACCCTCTCGGCCTTGACGGAGCAATCGTCGCGCCAGAACGGCACGCCCATGATCGGATTGACGATGCTGATGCCGCTGTCGAGGGACTCGAGATCCTTGGCCTCATGGGTGGCGCCGAGCAGATTGGAGTCGGTCGAATAGGCCTTCTCGGCGCTCATCTTGTAGGCGAAGCCGCTCGCGGTCATGAACGCCGACATCTCGGCGCGGCCGCCGAGCTCGTCGATGAATTGCTGGTCGAGCCAGGGCTTGTAAATGCGCAAGCTCGGATTGGTCAGCAGGCCGTAGCGATAGAACCGCTCGATGTCGTTGCCCTTGTAGGTCGAACCGTCGCCCCAGATGTTGACGCCGTCTTCCTTCATCGCCGAGACCAGCATGGTGCCAGTCACCGCGCGGCCGAGCGGCGTGGTGTTGAAATAGGCGATGCCGCCGGTCGAAACGTGAAAAGCGCCGGACTGGATCGCGGCAATGCCCTCGTGCACCAGCTGCGTGCGGCAATCGACCAGCCGCGCTTTCTCGGCGCCGAACTCCAGCGCCTTCTTCGGGATCGCGTCGTAGTCGCTCTCGTCGGGCTGGCCGAGATTGGCGGTATAGGCAAAAACCTTCGCGCCCTTCTGCTTCATCCACAGCAGCGCCGCGCTGGTGTCGAGACCGCCGGAGAAGGCGATGCCGACTTTCTCGCCCTTGGGCAGGCCTTTCAGGATCGTGGTCATCAAGCGTCCAATTGATCGAATATGTTGAGCTGCGGGAATATCAGTTTTCGCTAACCGGGGCACACGATTAATCGCGCTTATAGCGACTGCGCCGGGCCCGCTTCGCGGCCGCGCCGGCGCAGGCGATAGAGCGGCCAGGCGAAGCGCGTCAGCGCGGCGTCGATCGCCGCATCCGAGAGCCGCGTTTTCGGCCAGCGGTAGATCAAGGCATACATCAGCCAGACCACCAGAAAGCTCACGATGCCGGCGGCGGCGATATCGGTGAAGAAGTGCCCGCCGAAGGCCATGCGCAGCACGCCGGTCGTCACGCCGAATGCCGTTGCCGCGACATAAGCGAGCGGCCGCCATGTTGGCGGCGTCAGCGCAGCCGGCGCATAGGTCCAGAACGCCGCGGCGCCCTCGCCGGAGAAGAACGAGCAATTCCAGCCGCAGCCGCCGCGCGGATCCCACCACGGCACGAACGCGAGCTTGTCGAACTGGCCGGTGTTGAACTGTGTGACGACGACGGGCCGCGGCCGGCCCCAATGGCTCTTGAAAGCGAGGTTGGACAACACGCCGGACGAGAGCGCGAAGGTGACGATGAGGAAGATGATCGTGCGCCCCGACATCAACAACGGCCGGTCCGGGCGTATGATTTTGATCGCGAGCGCGCCGAACGCAGGAAGCAGCAGCACCCAGGAGATCCACATCGCGGCATCGCGCGCGAATGCCGCAAGCCGGTCGGCCTTCAGCGGAAATGTCTTCGCCTGCGCGTCAAAGAACAGCGCCGTCAGCTTGAGGTCGAGCTCGGGATAGAGCCCGAACAACACGCCGATCAGGAGCGCGAGCGACAGCGCGATGAAAAGTCCGGTCCGGTTCATGGGCTGCGTTTAGCGGAGCAGGGGCAGTATGGGAAGCGTCACAGTGGCGGTGGGCGCGACGCCGATGGTAACGGCGGTGGCGGTGGCGGCGGCCGCCGCGGGGGCGCGCGCCAGGCGCCGGCATTGCGGCCGGCGATCATCCAGTAGACGAGGCCGGCGACGATGCCAGCGCCGGTCATGATCTCCATGTGCCGCCGCACGATGCCATTGAAGTGCATCATGTCGGTGTCGAACGGCACCAGGCTGAGATAGCCGGCGACCCCGACCAGCGCACCGCCGATCGCATAAGCCAGCACGCCGCGTATGGAGAAGGCCTCGGTGATCAGCGCGATGATCATCGCCGGCAGCAGCGCAAAGCCGGAGATGAAGATGAATCCGAAGCCGATCATGATGTCGATCACGCTCTGGTCGACCGGACCCGCGCCGAGATCGCTGAACTCGGGAAACAGCACCGATGTCACCACGACCATCCCCGCCACCAGGCAGGCGGCGAGGAAGCCGAAGAAGATCACGAAGAGGCGGCCGATCAGCGCCATCTCAATCCGTCATCGCCATCGCGCGCAGCGCCTGCCGCTCGCGCACCGACAATTTCTCGGTCTCGGATTTGAGCTGCCCGCAGGCGGCGAGGATGTCGCGGCCGCGCGGCGTGCGCACCGGCGAGGAATAGCCGGCGTTGAAGATGTATTCGGAGAACTTTTCGATCTGGTCCCAGTCCGAGCATTCGTAAGTCGTGCCGGGCCACGGGTTGAACGGAATGAGATTGATCTTGGCCGGAATGCCCTTGAGCAGCTTGACCAGCAGCTTCGCGTCATCGAGCGAATCGTTGACGCCCCTCAGCATCACATATTCGAAGGTGATGCGGCGCGCGTTCGACGCGCCCGGATAGTCGCGGCAGGCCTGCAGCAGTTCGGCAATCGGATATTTGCGGTTGAGCGGCACCAGCTCGTTGCGCAACTCGTCGCGCACCGCATGCAGCGAGATCGCCAGCATGACGCCGATCTCTTCGCCGGTGCGGATGATGTTCGGCACCACGCCCGAGGTCGACAGCGTGATCCGCCGCCGCGAGATGCCGATGCCCTCATTGTCGGCGACGATCAACAGGGCATCGCGCACCGCGTCGAAATTGTAGAGCGGCTCGCCCATGCCCATCATCACGACGTTGGTGACGAGCCGCGTGCCGTTCCTCGCGATCGGCCCAATCGTTCAGGCGATCGCGCGCCACCATCACCTGGCCGGCGATCTCGCCGGCGGTGAGGTTGCGCACCAGCCGCTGCGTGCCAGTGTGACAGAACGAGCAGTTCAGCGTGCAGCCGACCTGCGAGGAGACACAGAGCGTGCCGCGATCGGTCTCGGGGATATAGACGCACTCGACCTCGTGCGGCCGCTCGGCCGCATCGCCGCTCGGCAGCCGCAACAGCCATTTGCGGGTGCCGTCGTTGGAAATCTGCTCGGCGACGACTTCCGGCCGATCGACGGTGAAGTGTTTCTCCAGCTCGGCGCGCATGTCCTTCGAGATCGACGTCATCTGGTCGAAATTCTCGGCGCCGCGGAAATACATCCAGTGCCAGAGCTGCTGCACCCGCATCTTGCGCTGTGCGGGCGCAATGCCGATCTCGCCGAGCCGGTCGGCCAATTCGGCGCGCGACAGCCCGATCAGCGACGGTTTGGCCGGCGGCACATAGGTTTCGAGCGGCGTCTTTTCCAACGGCGCACTTGTGATGGTGTCGGTCATGGCACATCAAATAAGGCTTCCGGCACGCGCTGGAAAGCCGTGAATTCCCTGAAAAGTGGTTAGCGCCGGCAGTCCTGCGCGATCTTGTCCAGCGCCTGCGCCAGGCCCTTCAGCGAGAACGTGTCCGTCGTTTCGGTACCCTTGGCCGAGACGCCCTTGACCGTGATATCGGCTGCGCGGCGCATGGTCTGCACCATGGCGTCTTCCTCGGCGGCGTTCTTGATCCAGAGCCCGTCGCCCTGAGTGTACATCGCATAGGACGCACCGCCCACCTCGGCCGTGGATTCCGAGCCGGGCTTCAGCTGATAGCCGATCATGACGGAGACTTCGTTGGCTACCTTTTCGGCCGGGCGCGTCGAGACAAAGGCATAGGCCGGATCGCGCGGACGGTTCGGCGGGTTGGTCTTGGACACGGTCGGCTTTGCCAGCGCAAAGCACACCAGCTTGCCGTTCGGCGTGGCGCTGTAGGCGCCCCAGGTTCCGAACTGGCCGATAAGCGTCGGCTCGGCGCCGCCCGTCATAGCCGCCGGCGGTTTCGCCACTTCAGCAGGCTTGGCCGCGCTCTTGGCCGCCTTCGGTGCGGCGCTCGGTGCAGTACTTGGCGCCTGCGCGAGGAGTGTTCCCCCGCACAGCAGCACGTTTGCTGCAAAAGCTCCCAGAATCCGCCGAAACAACATGGTGCCAAGTTCCGCAATATTGTGACTGGAAGATGGCCCGGCATTGCGGCCGTGACAAGCCGGGGCAATCGCTCCACCTCAGCTTTTGGCGCGTGCGGTGCGTTGCGCCTCCCATTGCGCGTCGGTCCATTGCAGCAGGTCCTCGGCACCCGACGAGCGCAGATGCGCGCCGCCGTCCTGCACCACCATCTCGCCATTGATGTAGGCCGCGCCGTCCGAAATCAGGTAGCTCGCGAGATCGGCAAGCTCACGATGTTCGCCGGAGCGCCCCAACGGATTGCGCGCGGCCCAGTTGGAGTCGCGCCCCTCGGGCCGCAGCTGTCCGGTGGCGCCGGGCGTCGGAAACGCGCCGGGCGCGATTGCCACCGTGCGGATGCCTTTCGGTCCCCACTCCACCGCGAGGCTTTTGGTCAGCGCCAGGATCGCCGACTTCGCCATTGCCGATGGCACGGTGAAGGCGCGGCCGGTGATGGTCGACGTCGAGAGGATCGAAAGCACCACGCCCTTGTGCTTGCCGTCGATCCAACGCTTGCCGGCGGCGAGGGTGCAATACATCGTGCCATGCAAGGTCGGCGCGAGGATGGCATCCGCAGCACGAAAAGACAGCTGCTCGGTCTGCGCGATGAAGGTCGCGGCGGCATTATTGACGAGAACGTCAATCGGACCTTTGCGCCAGATCGCGTCCATCATCGCATCCACAGCGGCGCCGTCGCGGATGTCGCAACGCTGCACACTGATTTCGCCACCGATCTTGCTGCGCATGTCGGCAGCGGTGACCTCGAGCAATTCCAGCCTGCGGCCGCAAATGACGAGCTCAGCCCCAAGCTCCAGGAAACGGCGGCCCATCGCCGCGCCAAGCCCGGAGCCGCCGCCCGTGACCAGGATGCGCTTTCCCTTCAGCAGGCCTTTTTCAAACATTGTTTCACTCCCTCTGTCGTCGTCATTGCGAGCGAAGCGAAGCAATCCCGACTATTTCCGCGGAGACAGCCTGGATTGCTTCGTCGCTTCGCTCCTCGCAATGACGACTTGGGCCATTGAACCCGATTGTCCCGCGCCCTCAAATCCGGCATGGAGTATCGAACCCTATCCGTCCGCCCGAAGGTGTGTCCATGAAAGCCATACTCTGCTCGCAATATTGCCAACCCGACGATCTCGTGCTCGCGGACGTGCCCGATCCGGTGGCCGGACCAGGCGAAGCCGTGATCGCGATCAAGGCGGCGGCACTGAATTTCTTCGACATCCTGATGATCCAGGGCAAGTACCAGATCAAGCCGCCCTTCCCGTTCTCGCCGGCCGCCGAGATCGCCGGCGTGATCGAGAGCATCGGCGCCGGCGTCACCGGCTTGAAGCCCGGTGATCGCGTCGCGGCATCCTGCGGCCACAATGGCGCACGCGAGAAGATCGCGCTGCCGGCGGCTTCGATCGTGAAGATTCCCGACAATCTCGATTTCGACCGCGCCGCCGGGATCTTCATCATCTACGGCACCGCGCTGCATGCGCTGGAAGACCGCGCCAGCCTGAAGCCGGGCGAGACGTTGGCGGTGCTGGGCGCAGCCGGCGGCACGGGGCTAGCGGCCTGCGAGCTCGGCAAGCAGATGGGCTTGAAGGTGATCGCCTGCGCCTCGTCCGATGAGAAGCTGGAATTCGCCAAGCAACATGGCGCCGAGCTGACGCTGAACTATGCCAAGGAAGATTTGAAGGAAGGCCTGCGCAAGCTGACCGGCGGCAAGGGCGCCGACATCGTGTTCGATCCGGTCGGCGGCAGCTACGCGGAAGCCGCGCTGCGTTCGACCGCATGGGAGGGCCGCTTCCTGGTGATCGGCTTTGCCGCCGGCGACATTCCAAAGATGCCGCTGAACCTCGCGCTGCTGAAGGGCTGCGATATCCGCGGCGTGTTCTGGGGCAACTGGGCGCGGCTCAATCCCGAAAAGAACCGCGCCAATCTGGAAAAGCTGGTGAAGTGGACGGCGGAGGGGAGAATCTCCTCGCATGTCGACCGCACCTTCCCGCTGGCGCAAACCGCCGACGCCTTGAAGGTGCTGGCTGGGCGCAAGGCGATGGGCAAGGTGATCCTGCATCCGTGAGAGGCTTCGTCATTCCGGAGCGCGCGTCAGCGCGAACTGTGATGCGCAATTGCGGTATTATGGCGCAAACGCCACAAGCGCCCGGCATGGAGGGCGCTCACATGACTAGAGAGGAATCGAGTTAAGGGAGTTGCGCCGCGTGGGCGCGAGCGGCACTGGCCGCCATACATCTAGTTTGTGTCGATGGTCCTGACTTCCGGGCTTTCCAAAGCAGGCAGGAACTTATCGTCCGCCATGAACGGGTCTGTCGAGGCCATATCGATGGGGCGCATGTCCCAACTGCCTCCGGAATGATCAACTACCAAGACAAATCTTGTTCTTTGACCGCGCTGAAACCCATCTCGATACACCCCCACGACCCAAATATAGACGACATGGTCACCTTTCTTGAGCAACTCCATTTGCTCAGGGGATACTCGAATAATGCGCTCGCTCTTATCGATATCGGCGTCTGCGAGCCTCAGGTCGTGATACACCCCGGCACCAATATCTGTGGTTTCAGATTTATTCGGCGGCTCGAATACCACCGTGATGGGGCTTTCACTTCGCGGCTTAATTGCGGACTTGATGGAGTATCGAAAATTGTAGGCGGGGGTTTGTCCCGTGTTTCTTACAACCAAGTTTTGTATCCCGTAGCCATAGATCGCGTGGGCGCGGTCATCGGCTATTCGAAGCTGTCCTCTATCAAAGAGGACATGAGCGCGCAGTTGCCTTTCGGCGGTCTCTTCGGCGGAATCTACAAGATTTCGTGTAGCAAAAAACAAAAGGCCAGTTGCAATAGCCAAAATGACAGTGAAGGCGGCAATTACGAGAGTCCCGAACGCGGTGAAGAACTTGTCTCGCGATTCAACGTAGCAGACAAATCGTTCCCAATAGTTGCGCTGTTCTTGATTTTCGGGCCTGCACTGGGGCTGCTCTTGAGCATCTTCGTGTGGTGGTGGCTTAGCGTCGGCGTCTTGGTCGGCTGGTTTGGTTTGGTGCTGTTCTTGATGACGTTGGCCATTTGGTTTTGAGGCAACGATTACAAGACCCACGACGGCGATAACGGCTATTGCCGCCAATACCCATGCAATCATTTTTGCCCCAACCATTGCGCGCCCGTAAAGCGATCAAATCTCCTCTAATGCTACCCCTTCCAATTCGAGCGCCGCAATACACGCGAGAAAGAATGTTGCGGGAAACGTCCCGCGGGCCAGCTTGTTTGTGTATCTGCTCCGCTATGCGCAGGAGTCGTCGTGGCGGGAGGATAGCCGCCGCGTCTCCAATGGCGATCAGGTGAACCGGATTGCGGCGTTGGCCTTGAAGCGCGGCAAGAGTGTGGACTTTGCCGGCTACTGGCAGCGGCACGCCGAAGCAGAATGACTCAAAAAGCAGACTTAATGGCTTCCTCCGCTACCGCGATGAGACCGGCATCTACTACGCGATCTGTTAGCGCGCTAACACGGGAAAGAATGCTCGTGAACCAAGCCTTATTCCCCTTATCCTGACGCGCCGCCGCGGCCGCGTCACGAAGTTCTTGGACGAGGGCGGCTGCGGGATCGGGACCGCCCACACCCACTGAGACATTCGTGCCAATGACGGTGCCGCCTCCCGGTCCAGCAACGGCAATGGACTGATGGCCAATGACCGTTCCTGCTGACGCTCCCGGCCCAACATATACTCTGGAACTGTAGCCGATAGTCCTGCGCGGCGCTGACGCGACATTCGCGGCGAGGGATTCTAGTGCGGCAGCAACTTGATCGTTTTTCATGACTGGCCTCCGGTTGGCTCAACCTACCCAAATTGCGTCAAACCGAGGATATTTTCTACCGCGCCGGATTGGCCTCCCCAACTCCCTCGATGCCCTTCCCCTGCCGGTTCGGAGCAGCGAGAGAATGGCGTTTTGCAAGACGGTCGCCTGCCTGAGAGTCGGCTGCGGCTGCTTGCCCTCTAGGACGGCATTGCAAATTTGAGCCGCCGTCAACGGCGCTGGCGCGTCCCGCATCACGTCTAGGACGGCCCTACAGAGCGTGCCGCGCTTGAACCAGGGATTGCCCGTGTTGCGCCGCTTGGGTGCTATCCGGCTCACGTCGAAGTCGGGGGACAGCATTTTAATTACCGCTTTCACATGCATCATTTGGGCGCGGAGCTTGTCACCCGATACGCGGTTGGACTCGATCTTGCCGGCGATCTCGGCGTGAGGCTGGGTGAGCGTGTTGATGGCTTGCTTTGAAAGTATCGTGCCGAGCGGCATGTGCATCTCTCAATTGCGCATCTGAGAATCCACTCCTCCCAGCACTCCAGCGGCACAATGGATTCCGGGCTCGCGACTCCCGAGCAAAATGACGCTTCGCGTCATTTTGTCTCGACGTCGCGCCCCGGAATGACGAGGGGCTGTTTCTGTCCCAATCTGACGCAATTCAACGGCGTGCAGCACAATCACACCGTAAATCTCCTGTGATTTTCCGCGCTCTGCCAAAATGAATCCAAAATGTTTCCCAAATCGCGCCGGGCAGGGCCGTGTTTTGGGCTGATTCAAACGGCGAGTATGCCCTCAGTAACGGGGCTCTCTTGAACAGCAACAACAGCAAGAAAGTGAAGCCAGGAATGCCCCGATTTGTTGCGTCACAGAGTGCGTGGGGAACATACCATGGTGGAGCACACACACTATCGGTCTGATCAGTCCGATCTAGATAACGAAGACACACAGCGCCGGAGGCGCTACGCGTTTGGGCGAACCGCCAACACCGATGATGGCGATTCCGTTCCGCTCTTCCTGTCGGATCCAGACGGTGAACCGGATCCGGAAGAATTTTCAAATGGATTGCAGCCGCAGCGGCGCTTTTCACTCTCGTTCAAGCTGTTGATGACCTCGGCAGCCGCCGCCTGCGTAGCGGTGCTGTTTGCTTGGTTCACCTCGGATGCCACGCGCGACGTGATGATGAGCGCGAAGGCGTCGATCGCAACCGTGCTCCCGATCCCCTCGACCGCGGCACAGGCGGAAGCCAGTCCGCCGGCTCAACTCACCGCTGCCGACCTGCAGTTGAAGGATCCGGCGCCGGTCAAGGATTCCGCGCGCTGGCCGTCGCCGACCGTGGCGCAGGCAAGCGCCGCGCCGCGCCAGCAGGTGGCGTCTGCCACGCCGTCACGCGAGGAAATCACCTCGGCCTACCAGACTGCGCTGCAGAGCCGCAGCCCCGCCGCCGCACCGGCGGTGGTGCCGCCGCAAGTGACGGCGCCGGTTGCGGTCGCACCAGCTCCGCTCGTGCCGCAAGCGACGGCCCCGGTCGCGGTCGCACCGGCTCCGCTCGTGCCGCAAGCACGGCGGATGGATGCGGACGAGCTCGCGACCTTGATGAAGCGGGCAAAGGAGTCGCTCGCATCCGGCGATATCCCGGTCGCGCGGCTGCTGCTTGAACGCGCCGCCGACGGGCAGGATGCCGGCGCGGCGCTGATGCTGGCGCAGACCTACGATCCCGCCGTGCTCGGCACCTCCGATGTCCGCAACATCACGCCCGAGCCCGACAAGGCAAAGAGCTGGTACCAGCGCGCCGCACAACTCGGCTCGGCCGACGCGCAACGCCGGCTCGCCCAAATCCAAAACTGATTTCCACACCAGCGCAGGGGACAACATGCGGCGTTTATTTGGACTGGCACTCGTTGCCATGATGATGGCGTGCGGCTTTGCGGCCCGCGCCGAAGAAGGTGAGTATGATCCGGCCAAGGTCTCTGACAGCCTGAAGGCAATCTTCCAGTTCGGCTCAGCCCAGACCAAGCAGGCGCTGAACGCCAATACGGTAACCCTGATCACGGGCACCATCGGCGGCACCTATGTGCAGATCGGCGCCGACCTCGCTTCCGTGCTCGACGACGGCAACAAGTTGCGCGTACTGCCGATCGTCGGGCGCGGTTCGGTACAGAGCGTCGCCGACATCCTGTTCCTGCAGGGCGTCGACATCGGCATCGTGCGTTCCGATACGCTCGACTATCTCGAGCGCAAAGGGTTCGCCAAGGACATCAAGAAGCAGTTCACCTATGTGACCAAGCTCTACAATGAAGAGATGCAGGTCATCGCGCCGAAGTCCGTCCAGAGTCTGAAGGACCTCGAGGGCAAGAAGGTCAGCGTCGATCTCCCCAACGGCGGCACTTTCGTCACTGCACTCACCGTCGCCGAGCGGCTCGGGATGAAGGCGAACTTCGTCTATATCGAGCAGCGCATCGCGATGGAAAAGCTGAAGGCCGGTGAAATCGACGCCGTGATCGTGGTCGGCGGCAAGCCCTACAAGTCGGTTTCGACCTTCGTCAATGACGGCCGTTTCCACCTCGTGCGGGTCGATTACGACAAGCCGCTGCAGGCCGACTATCTGCCGGCAACCCTCACTGCGAAAGACTATCCGAACCTGATCGCGGAGGGCGAGAAGGTCGACACCATCGCGGTGCCGGCGGTGCTCGCAGCCTATAACTGGACGCCCGGCTCCGAGCGCTATCGCAAGCTGTCGCAATTCGTCGACGCATTCTTCGCAAAATTCCCGACCTTGCAGAAGCCGCCATTCCATCCGAAGTGGAAGGAAACGTCGTTGGCGGCGCCGCTGACCGGTTGGAACCGCCTGCCCTACGCGCAGCAATGGCTGGACAAGAACGGCATCTCTCCGGTGGCACGGCAGAAGTTCGACGACTTCATGAACCAGAGCCCGCAAGGAGCGGGAGCGAAGGGCCAGCAGTCGGAGGGCGACCGCGAAGTGCTGTTCAAGCAATTCCAGGCGTGGCAGGCCGATCAGGCCGCCAAGGAAAATACAAGAACTGAAAACGCCAGGGCACAAGCTCTCGCCCCCGCCGTTCGCGCGAGAGCGCAACAAAAAGAACAGTAACGCGCGGCGTATCGCAAAAGCGCGGCCACCACTCCGCACTCGTCATGGCCGGGCTTTACCCGGCCATCCACGTCTTCCTTCGAGCGGCCTAGACGTGGATGCCCGGCACAAGGCCGGGCATGACGAAAGTTAGGAGAGACGCGCTCAGTCTTCCTCGATACCGCGTTTCAGGGCGGCGCGCGCCGCCTCGCGATGATCTCCGGTGATGTTTCCGGCCACCAGCCGGATCGCGGTCGCAAGGATCGCCGCATCGTCGGTGAAGCCGAGCACTGGCATCATGTCGGGAATGAAATCGAACGGCAGGATGAAATAGGCGAGCGCCCCGAGCAGGGCGACCTGCACATGACGCGGCGTCTGCTTGTCGAACGCGCAGTAGTAGGCGGCAAGCAGATCCTCGATGAAGGGCAACTTGCCCGCGACCTTCTTCAGCTTGATCCAGAAACGGCGGCGCACGCTGTCGCGATCCTGCGCAAGGCGATCGGCCGGCTCGAAACCCATGCTGGTATCGGATGCCATCGACGGCCTCCCTGTTCCGCGGCCAATCGCCGCGGCATTCTCCCGAGCGAAACGTGGGGATGCGACGCGATGGCCGCAAGGCCATTTTGTTGGCGCATGATCTCATCGGAAAACCGCTGCACACTTTTCCGGATCATGCGCGCGCTATTTGCCGGCGATGGCGTTCATCGCCTTGGCGAGTTCGATATCCTTGTTGGTGACACCGCCGGCGTCATGGGTCGAGAGCACGACCTCCACCGTCTTGTAGACATTGCGCCATTCCGGATGGTGGTCGTTCTTTTCAGCCACCAGCGCTACCCGCGACATGAAACCGAACGCCTCGTTGAAGTCACCAAAGGTGAAGGTCTTTGCGATCGCGTCCCGGCCCGAAACCTCTTTCCAGCCGGCAAGAGCGCCCAAGGCCGATTTTCGTGCCTCTGCCGATAGCTTCTCCGCCATGTCCGCCTCCCTTGCAGTTGTCCCAACCCTAACACCCCAAAGGGCTTTTTAGGTCCAATCCTGTCACACGGTAACCATGACGCAGATGTAATCCGCGCCAAGTCGGAAATTTTGGTACAATAAGAGCTTAGGCATGCCGCGAAATGAATTTGACCCTGAAACGACTGTTTGCGAGATCCATGACCGGGGGTCCTGAGCTCGTCCAGCTGCCGGCACCGTCGTCGACCCGTTCGGCCGTGCGCCGCGCGACGTTCGTCACCGCCGCCGGCATCCTCGCCATCGTTGGCGTGCTCGCGGCCGGCTATTATTTTGCCACGCGCCCAGAGGTGTTGCGGATCGCGGTCGGTCCCGCCAACAGCGAAGACGTCAAGGTGGTGCAAACCCTCACCCAGGCCTTCGCCCAGCATCGCTCCTATGTCCGGCTGAAGCCGGTCCCAACCGACGGCGCAGTCGCGAGCGCCGAGGCGCTTGCCGAGAACAAGGTGGATCTCGCGGTCATCCGCGGCGACCTCGACGTGCCGCGCAACGCACAGGCCGTCGCGACCCTGCGCAAGAACTACGTGGTGTTGTGGGTGCCGCCACCGGCCAAGGGCAAAGGCAAGAAGGCGGCACCGAAGATCACCAAAATATCTCAGCTCGCCGGTCGCAAGGTCGGCGTGGTCGGCAAGACCCAGGCCAACGTGAGCCTGCTGAAGCTGATACTGCTGCAATATGGCGTCGATCCCTCCAAGGTCGAGATCGTGCAGTTTCCGGCCAGCGAGGCCGCGGAAGCGATCCGCAAACAGTCGGCGGACGTTTATCTCGCCGCGGGTCCCGTCAACAGCAAGATCACATCAGATGCGATCGCGGCTTCAGCCAAGGACGGCGGCGAGCCGACCTTCCTGGCCATCGATGCATCGGAGGCGATCGCGACCAACCATCCGGCCTATGAGGCGGTGGAAATTCCTGCCGGCACGTTCGGCTCGCCTGAGCGGCCGGAAGAGGAAGTGAAGACGATCAGCTTCTCGCACCACATCGTGGCGCGGAAGGGCCTGTCGGAAACCACCATCGCCGCGTTCACCCGCCAGCTGTTCTCGATCCGCCAGCAATTGCTGACGGAGTTCCCGCAGGCCGCGAAGATCGAAACGCCAGACACCGACAAGGATGCCGCGATTCCCGTGCATCCGGGTGCGGCCGCCTTCGTCGACGGCGAAGAAAAGTCATTCATGGATCGCTACAGCGATTACATCTGGTGGGGCCTGATGGCGATGTCGGCGATGGGCTCGGTCGGCGCCTGGTTCGCCGGCTATGTCCGGAAGGACGAGCGCAACGTCAACTCCTCGCTGCGCGAGCGGCTCATCGCGATGATTACAGACGCGCGCAAGAGCAACTCGACCGAAGACCTCGACCGCATGCAGACCGAGGCCGACGACATCCTGCGCGACACGCTGCACTGCTTCGAGGACGGTGCGATCCAGGAGGGCGCGTTGACCGCCTTCAACATCGCGCTGGTGCAATTCCATCACGCGGTCGCCGACCGCCGCGCGCTGCTGATGAGCCTGCCGCAAAACCTGCGCGCCGCCGCGCAGCTCCGCGCCACCGGCACGAACTAGTTCATCTCGACAGCTGTCGTTCAGCGCTTGCGCGCGAAGCGCTGCAACACGACCCGCAACGCGTCGCTCGAGCACGGCTTCGGCAAGCGTGGCCGGTCGGCAAATTCCGGCGGTACCTTTTCGGCGCCGTAACCGGTCACGAACGCGAACGGAATTTTCAGCGCCGCGAGCTTCTCCGCCACCGCAAAGCTCTTTTCGCGCGCGAGACCCACATCGAGCAATGCAAACTCCGGCGCGCGCGCCGCGATCAGAGCGAGTGCGGTTGCGACGCTGCCGGCGCAGCGCACGCGCTGCACGCCGAGACCGAGAATCGTGTCTTCGAAGTCGAGCGCGATGATCGGATCGTCCTCGACAATGAGGACATCGGCAGGCACGCGACCGGGATCGGCGGGTTCCATGATCTTCGCCAGTAGTTGCATTCCGACTTTCGATCAGGACGTCCCATAGCCAGCACCGCAGGAGCGCGCCGACGGGTTCCCGCATGGAAACCTGCACGTTTCATCTTCGCCTGTCTGTGCACTAGTGGACATAACTTTGGAACCGCTTCGCCTATCGTCACGTTGATGGGGCGGAGAGGGATTATGCTGACGCGACGTGACGCCGCGGCCGAGGTCAATGACCGGCCGTATAATAATCTGTTGCGCCGATTGACCCGCGCGGACTTTGCGCTGATCGAGCCTTTTCTCAGTGCCGCCAAATGCGGCCCCAACGAACTGCTCTACAATCCGGGTCAGGATGTCGAGACCGTGCATTTTCCCTGCGGGCCAAGCCTGGTGTCCTATATCGTGCCCAACGAGGACGGGCGTGACGTCGAGACGATTCTGATCGGCCGCGAAGGCGCGGTCGGCGGCATCGTCAGTCATGGCTATCTGCCCGCCTACACGCGCATCTGCGTGAAGTTCGGCGGGCCGTTCTTGCGGTTGCCGATCAGCAAGCTCGAAGCTGCGAAAGCGAAGTCGGCGAGTTTGCGCCACATCTTCGCGCGCTATGCCGACTGCATGCTGGCGCAGATGTTTCAGTCGACCGCCTGCAACGCAATTCACTCGATCGAGCAGCGCACCGCCAAATGGATCGTCTCGGCGATGGAGCGCACCGAAGGCGACTCCGTGCCGCTGACGCATGAGCAGTTGGCGACCTTGCTCGGCGTCGGCCGCTCCTATGCCAGCCGCGTGATCCAGACCTTCAAGGCGGAAGGTATTCTGGAGACACGGCGCGGCGCCATCGTCGTGCGCAATCGCGAGGGGTTGCAGCTGCGCGCCTGTCTCTGCAACGAGGCGGTCAAGACGCATTTCGAGGAAGTGCTACGCGGCGTCTATCCGACCGAGGAGAACGGCAACTAGCGCGCCTTTGTCAGCTAACCTCCCCTTGAAGAGGGGGGATCAGCCACACGCAATCAGTCGACCCTCCCCGACCCTCCCCTTTCAGGTGGAGGGAGCGGAAACCCCGGTTCACCAAAGCGCAAACAACCCATTGTTTTTTGGCGTTTTCTGAATATATTGCGCCGCAACGCGTAAGGGTGTGCCCGGTCCTTTTGGCCGGGCTTCCTTTTTGGGCTAAGCCCTTCGAGTTTCAAAGGTTTTGAGCGTTGATCCGAATCAGTGGGTCCCGGCTTTCCGGCGAGATCGCGCCGTCACCTTGCACGACCAGAAAAGAAAATAGTCCATGAACCTCCGCAACGTCGCCATCATCGCCCACGTCGACCACGGCAAGACCACCCTGGTCGACCGCCTGCTGCAGCAATCCGGCGTCTACCGCGACAACCAGCGCCAGGTCGAGCGCGCGATGGATTCCAACGATCTCGAGCGCGAGCGCGGCATCACCATTCTGGCCAAGGCCGCCTCGGTGCAGTGGAAGGACACCCGCATCAACATCGTCGACACGCCCGGCCACGCCGATTTCGGCGGCGAGGTCGAGCGCATCCTCAACATGGTCGACGGCGCGCTGGTGCTGGTCGACGCCGCCGAAGGTCCGCTGCCGCAGACCAAGTTCGTGGTGTCGAAGGCGCTGCGGATGGGCCTCAAGCCGATCGTCGTCATCAACAAGGTCGACCGCTCCGACGCGCGCCCGGTCGAAGTCATCAACGAAGTGTTCGATCTGTTCGCGGCGCTCGACGCCAGCGACGAGCAGCTCGATTTCCCGATTCTCTACGGGTCCGCCAAGCAGGGCTGGATGGCGACGTCGCTCGAAGGTTCGCACGACGACGGCATGAAGCCGCTGTTCGATCTGATCCTCAGCCACGTCAAGCCGCCGGTGGTGGAGGAAGGCCCGTTCCGCCTGCTCGGCACCATCCTGGAAGCCAATCCCTATCTCGGCCGCATCATCACCGGCCGCATCACCTCGGGATCGGTCAAGCCGAACCAGAGCGTCAAGGTGCTCGATCATGACGGCAAGCTGATCGAGACCGGCCGCATCACCAAGGTGCTGGCTTTCCGCGGCATCGAACGCACCGCCGATCGAAGAGGCGGAAGCCGGCGACATCGTCGCCCTCGCCGGCCTGCCGAACGCCACCGTCGCTCACACCATCTGCGATCCCGCGGTGGAATCGCCGATCCAGGCGCAGCCGATCGATCCGCCGACGCTGGCGATGACCTTCCGCGTCAACGATTCGCCGCTGGCCGGCACCGAAGGCACCAAGGTCACCGGCCGCATGATCCGCGACCGCCTGCTGCGCGAAGCCGAAGGCAATGTGGCGCTGGGCGTGCGCGAATCCGAAGACAATGACGCGATGGAAGTCGCCGGACGCGGCGAGTTGCAGCTCGGCATCCTGATCGAGACCATGCGCCGCGAGGGCTTCGAGCTCTCGGTGTCGCGGCCGCGCGTCGTGCTGAAGAAGGACGAGGCGACCGGCGAGTGGCAGGAGCCGATCGAGGAGGTCGTGATCGACGTCGACGAGGAGCATTCCGGCGTCGTCGTGCAGAAGATGAGCGAGCGCAAGGCCGAGTTGATCGAGATGCGCCCCTCCGGCGGCCATCGCCAGCGGCTGGTGTTCTACGCGCCGACCCGCGGCCTGATCGGCTATCAGGGCGAACTGCTCACCGACACCCGCGGCACCGCGATCATGAACCGCCTGTTCCACGGCTATGCGCCGTACAAGGGCGACATCCAGGGCCGCCGCAACGGCGTCCTGATCTCCAACGACCAGGGCGAGGCGGTAGCCTACGCCATGTTCAAGCTGGAAGACCGCGGCCCGATGATGATCGAGCCGGGCTGGAAGGTCTACAAGGGCATGATCGTCGGCGAGCACACCCGCGACAACGATCTCGAGATCAACGTGCTCAAGGGCAAGCAGCTCACCAACATCCGCACCACCTCGAAGGACGAAGCGGTGCGGCTGACGCCGCCGATCCAGATGCCGCTGGAAAAAGCGCTCGCCTATATCGAGGACGACGAGCTGGTCGAGGTGACGCCGAAGTCGATCCGGCTGCGCAAGAAATTCCTCGACGCCAACGACCGCAAGCGCGCCGAGAAGGCGCGTGAGGCGGTGGCGTAACGTTCGCTGTCGTCCCCCGCGAAGGCGGGGAACTCAGTACGCCGCGGCCCGTCGGCTCAATCACTGCTGTTTCTGGAATACTGGATCACCCGCATGCGCGGGTGATGACAACTATACTTGGGGCCGCTTCGGCGCCATGTGCGGACATGCTAGAGCCCCCGCATGACTTCCCTCCCCTCCTCCGTCGACGTCGCGATCATCGGCGCGGGCGCCGCCGGCCTCGGCGCCGCGCATGCGCTGAAGGACTCCGGCCTCTCCTCATCGTGCTGGAAGCGCGCGACCGCGTCGGCGGACGCGGCCACACCATCATGGCCGCGCCCGAAATCACCTTCGACCTCGGCTGCGGCTGGCTGCATTCGGCCGACCAGAACAGTTTTGTCGCCGATCGCCGAGCAGCTCGGTTTCGAGATCGACAAGACGCTGCCGCCCTGGCGCGAGCGCGCCTGTGGCAAGGCGTTTCCGCAAGACGAGCGCGCCGAGTTCATCCGATCGCTGGACGAGTTCTTCGAGCGCGTCGAGGACGCCGCGAAAAGCGGCCGCGACAGCGCCGGCCAGCACTCTATCTCGAGCCCGGCAATCGCTGGAATCCGATGATCGATGCGATCTCGACCTACATCAACGGCGCCGAGACTCGACCGCGTCTCGATCCTCGACTTCGACGCCTATGAGGACACCAACCTCAACTGGCGCGTCCGGCGCGGCTATGGCGCGCTGATGGCGGCCTATGGCGCGTCGCTGCCGGTCGCGTTCAATTGCGCGGTCACGCTGATCGATCATTCCGCAAAGCGCCTGCGCATCGAGACCTCGCAGGGCACGCTACAGCGCAGACAAGGTCATCGTCACCGTGCCGACCAACCTGATCGCCGACGAAGCGATCCGCTTTCACCCTGCGCTGCCCGACAAGGTCGATGCCGCGGCCCATCTGCCGCTTGGCCTCGCCGACAAGGTGGTGCTGGCGCTCGACGAGCCGGAGGCGCTGCCGAAGGACGGCAATCTGCGCGGCGCCACCATGCGCACGGAGATGGGGACCTATCATCTGCGCCCGTTCGGCCAGCCCTGCATCGAAGGCTTTTTCGGCGGCCGTTATGCGCGCGCGCTCGAAGACGAAGGCGACGGCGCGATCGCCGCCGCATCGCATCGACGAGATCGCGGGCTTCCTCGGCAACGACTTCCGCCGCAAGCTGAAGCCGCTTGCGGGAATCGCGCTGGGCGCTCGATCCCTTCGCGCGCGGCTCGTACTCGCACGCGCTGCCCGGCCACGCCGGCAAACGCGCGGTGCTCGCAGCACCGGTCGATGACCGGCTGTTCTTTGCGGGCGAGGCGACCTCGCCGAATTTCTTCTCCACCGCGCATGGGGCGCGGGACAGCGGGGAGCGGGCGGCGAGGGAAGTGCTGGCGGACGACGTCTACTAAGTAACGTCGTCATTGCGAGCGAAGCGAAGCAATCCATCTTTCCACGCGACAGCTATGGATTGCTTCGTCGCTTCGCTCCTCGCAATGACGAGTCTATTCGATCACCCGTGCCCGCAACCCCGCATCCGGCACGATGCACGCGTCATACTTCCCGAAAATCCGGTAGCGGTTTCGCGCCACGACATTGTAGACGCCGTCGCGAATGAAGCGCGGCACGGCGAACAACAGCCGCGCCCAGCCCCATCCGGGCAATTGCGACAGCACGGTCAGCGCGCCGTCGGATTTGAAATACGCCACGCCGCCATGGACCACGGCATTGGTGTCGGGATCATTGGCGTCGATACCAAGGCCTGCGCCAGCCGTGTGCCGTAAGCCGACTGGATCGGCGTGAAGCGGAAGCGCGCCGCGTATCGCGCGCGACGATGAAGCGGACCCAGCGCGAGCAGAACACGCAGACGCCGTCGAACAGGATCACGTCGTCGTCGGGCCAGACCGGGGCGGTCATCGATTGTCCAGTGTCAGCAGCGCCACCACCATCAGCACGATCGCGGGCCCGGTCTTGACCAGCGCGCCGAGCGGCTCGATCCAGAGATCGGGCGTCAGGATCGCCGTCCCCGCCATGTAGCCGAGCGAGACCACGATGCCCGCGACAAGGCCGAACGCGCAGGTGCGGCGGAACGCGATCAGCACGCCGATGCTCATGTCCATCAGGCTGGTGACGGCGGCAAACGGCGTGATCAGCCAGGACGGAAAGCCGTGCGAGGCGAGGATCGCCTTCGTCGCCGGAAACGAGATCACCAGCGCGATGAAGCCGGAGAGCGATCCAGAACAGCGCGAGGCTTGCGATCATCAGCGGCTTGATCAGGAACAGCCGCGCGAACCATTTGTCCTGGATGGTGGCCGCGCGCTGCCCAACGACGTCAGCGATGGTCTTCGGCACGATCCCGGTCGCCGCCATCCACGGCGCGGGATCGCCGGTGACGCCGCGGCGCAGTTCGGCGATCGCGGTGGAGCGCATCGGCGGCATCCAGCCGAGCCGGTTGGCGAGATCGCCGAGTTTGGCGCCGAGATCGAGCAGGAACGACGGCATCGTGATCCGCGGCCATTCCGCCGTGCCGAACGCGAAGCGGAACTGATCGATCACGCCGCCGAGCGAAATCCGCTGCGGCTGCATCAGGTCCCAGCTCACGCTCTCGGCGTCATCGTCGTCGCGCCGCGAGCCACGCCACGGTCGCGGCGATGTCCTCGACCGCGACCGGCTGGAACGGCGTCGCGCGCTCCTCCGCCGGCAGGTCGAACGGAAACGCCGCCAGCGCGCGCAGCATGGCGCTGCCGCCATAGGCCGCAGGCGCGATCACGAAGCCGGGCCGCAGGATCGCGTAGGGAATGCCGGAGGCCGCGATCAGCCGCTCGGCCTCGCGCTTGGTGGTCGAGAAGGCGGTGCGGTCCTCGTCCGCCGTGCCGGGAATCGAGACATGGACCAGGCGGATCGTGCGGCCGCTATCCCTGATCGCCTGCAGCAGCCGCGCGACGAAATCGCGATGCACGGCGCGGGTGTCGCTGCCGGGCCGTCCTGCAGCACGCCGAGGCAATTGACGACCACATCGACCTCGCGCTCGCGCGAGCAGCCGCGCCAGCGCGCCTGAGGTCATCGCCATCACAGGCAGTTCCAGATCGAGCGCATGCGATCTTCTGCGAGGCCGCAAAGTTGCGCGCGACGCCGATCACGGCAAAGCCGCGCAAGCGCAGATCGTCGGTGATGAAGCGGCCGATCAGGCCGGAGGCGCCGAGCACCAGGATCTTTGCGGGATTCGTCATCGACTCATCCTCAAAACGGCTTTGCAATCATCAAATACAAAATGATCATAACCGAGCCGAAGCCGGGAATGCCGAACAGGACCCAGCGGCGAAACAGCGCGTGATAGCGCGGCGGCAGCGGGGTGCCGCTGCTCGGCCGCGGCGCGCGCGAGATCGCGCATCTCGATCTGCATGAACACCACGGGCACCCAGAACAGCGCCGGCGACGGCGTAAAGCACGAGCGAGGTCGCAAGCCAGCGCTCGCTGACGTCGGTCGAGGACAACGCCATCAGCACGCCGCCGGTGACGGGCTGCAGCAGCACCGCCGCTCAGCGTGAACAGCATGTCCGCGATCACGACCACGGTGGCGGTGCGCGCGATGAAGGCGGCATCGCGGCTGCGATGCGCCATCAACATGAAGAAGGCGATGCCCGCGCCGGTGCCGAGGATCACGATGGCGCCGAGCACGTGCAGATATTTGACCAGGAAATACAGCGTCATCGCTTCTTCGCCGACGGCTTGCAGCTTCAACGCGCGATCGAGATCGCCGGCTGCCAGCTTCACCCCGCTCTCGGTTTCCGGCAGCCAATGTCCTTCGCTGCCGAATGCCGGCAGCGCATGGAAATCGGCCTTGCCGCCGCCGCTGCGAAAGGCATCGGCCAGCTTCCTCGAGAATTCGGGCGAGAAATAGGTGTCGTTCGCCGCCACCAGCCAGGTGACGGGCACGCGCGCATCCTTGCCGAACGCGGCTCGCCGCCGTGAGCAGCGTATGCGGCGCGCAGATCCGGTTCTCGAAATCATTGGCGTGGCCGCCGCGGCCCGGCGCGAAGGCGACGATGGCCGCGATCGCCTTGGGATCCTCGCTTGCGAGCGCCAGCGCGCCCCAGCCGCCGGCGGAATGGCCGACGATCACCGCGCCATCCTTCCGGATGAAGGACTGCTGCGCGCGCATAGTCCAGCGCTGTTCTGATCTCGTCCGCGGTCGCGCGGCCGGACCTGGCATAATCCGCTTCGTCGCAGCCGCCCTGGTCCTCCAGATAGTCGCCGCCGGTCGCGCCATGGCCCGAGCCGCTCCGGCACCAGCACGGCAAAGCCGCGCGCGACCAGGAAGCCGGCAAGCGCGCGATATTCCGGCTGCGGCATTTGCGCGCGACGCAGCACGTTCTGGGTGGTCGCATGCGCGATCACGCGCCAGCCGAAACGGCCCCTCGCCGGGCGGGCGAAACAACACTGCGTGAGCCGGCCGGTCGGGCAGCGGCGTCGGCACCAGCCATTGCTGCGCGCGATTCGGCTCGCCCTCGGCGCCCTGCGGGCCGAAGGCCGGCGTCTGATTGCCGCATATGACAAGCGCCGCGAGCGCGAGTGCAGTTTTGAACAGAGGTCGCATCGGATGAAGCGGGACCGGAAAACAAAGATCGAATCGCCAGCAGAATACCGGCGGCGAATCAATCGGGAGCCTAAATCGTGCGAGCCGATTGGATTTTCCGCGGCACAGCGTTGGGCACGCGCGCAGCGCGAACCGCTTCCGCTCGCAACAGCGAAATAGCCGATAGGAGCGGCCGTCTGTCCTTTTTCGGCACAACACGTCAAACTGATGCAGAAAGTCCACAGGTTAACCGATAATTAACGATAGACCTTGAAGCCGGCGCCGCCGAGTTGATTTGATAAGCTCCTATGAGCACTACCCTAATCGAGGTTCGGCCGGCCAAGGCTGTCAGATGCAACCGCGGTTGCATCGACGCATGACGAAGCATGGCGCTCGGCCTATCAGGGCATCATCCCCGGCGCCGAACTCGAAAAGCTCATCAACCGCCGCGGCCCGCAATGGTGGGATTCGGCGATCCGCAAGGGCAGCCGCGTCAGCGTGCTGGTGTTCGGCGACAAGGTCGCCGGCTACGCCAATTACGGCCGCAACCGCGCCCGCAGCCTGCATTTCGAAGGCGAAGTCTACGAGCTCTACCTGCGTCCGGAGTTCCAGGGCCTCGGCTTCGGCCGCCGCCTGTTCACCTCGGCCAAGCGCGACCTCGCGCAGAGCGGGCTGAAGAGCATGGTGGTGTGGGCGCTGTCCGACAACGATCCCGCCACCGAATTCTATCGCGCGCTCGGCGGCCGCATGGTGGCGCGCTCCTCGGAGAAGTTCGGGCCGAAGTCGCTCGACAAGGTCGCGTTCGCCTGGACGAACTGACGTCCGCTACGGTCGTTTACTGCTAGATTGTCGTCATTGCCGGGCTTGACCCGGCAATCCATCATTCGAAAAGCTTTTCTCGAGACCGATGGATACGCGGGTCCCAGCTCCGCGTATGACCGACGTGCATTATGACCAAGTCCACGAGACCAACGGAGCCATCCATGCGCATTGAGGCCATTTCCCATCGGGATCGATCCGCCGCGCGAGGTCAATGTCATCATCGAGGTGCCGGTCGGCGGCGAGCCGATCAAATACGAGATGGACAAGGAGGCCGGCACGCTGGTGGTCGACCGCTTCCTCTACACCGCGATGCGCTATCCCGGGAATTACGGCTTCATCCCGCACACGCTGTCCGATGACGGCGACCCCTGCGACGTGCTGATCGCCAACACCCGCGCCATCGTGCCCGGCGCTGTCATGAGCGTGCGCCCGGTCGGCGTGCTGCTGATGGAGGACGAGGCCGGCGGCGACGAGAAGATCATCGCGGTGCCCTCGTCCAAGCTCACCCAGCGCTACGCCAAGATCAAGACCTACAGCGACCTGCCCGAGATCACGCTGCAGCAGATCCAGCACTTCTTCGAGCACTACAAGGATCTCGAGCCCGGCAAATGGGTCAAGGTTCTGCGCTGGGGATCGGCGGAGGATGCGCACAGGCTGATCGAAGAAGGAATCGCAAGGGCGAAGGGGAAGTAGCCGTGCGTCAGTCCGTAGTGCGGGTAGCCGAGTCACGATCACGGTGGTTCAACGTTCGAAGACGGATGGCGTAGCGACCTCTTCGCTGCAGCGATGAGAGTCGCTGGGTTACGCTTCGCGGACTCGCCCTTCGAAGCGGCGCCTCGGCAATGACGAGGTTACACCCCCGGCTTCGGCAACCCCGCGATCGCACAGGCCGCGCGCAGCGTATTCACCAGCAGGCACGCCACCGTCATCGGGCCGACGCCGCCCGGCACCGGCGTGATCGCGCCGGCGACCTGCGAGCGCTTCGGCGAAGGCGACATCGCCGACCAGCTTCGTCTTGCCGTCGCGCCGTCGGCAGCCGGGTGATGCCGACATCGATCACGGTCGCGCCCGGCTTGATCCAGTCGGCGCGCACCATCTCCGGCTTGCCGACCGCGGCATAGACCAGATCGGCCTGCGCGCACAGTTTTGGCAGATCGCGCGAGCGCGAATGCGCGATCGTCACGGTGGCGTTCTCGTTCAGCAGCAATTGCAGCAGCGGCCGGCCGACCAGATTGGAGCGGCCGATCACGATCGCATTCATGCCCTCGAGCGAGGCATGCACGCTCTTGCTCAGGATGATGCAGCCGAGCGGCGTGCAAGGCGACAGCGCGCAAAGCCGCCGGCGAGCCGGCCGGCATTGGCGGGATGCAGGCCGTCGACGTCCTTGGCGGGATCGATGGCGTTGATGACGGTCTCGGTGTGCAGTCCCTTCGGCAGCGGCAGCTGCACGAGAATGCCGTGCACGGCTGGATCGCGGTTGAGCTTGCCGACCAGCGCCAGCAACTCGGCTTGCGACACATCCGCCGGCAGCTTGTGCTCGAAGGAGGCCATGCCGGCGTCCTGGGTCTGCTTGTGCTTGCCGCGAACATAGACCTCGCTCGCCGGATCGTTGCCGACCAGCACCACCGCGAGACCCGGCACCAGATTGTGGTCGCGCTTGACCGCGGGCAACCTCGGCCGCGACGCGAGCGCGCAGCTCGGCTGCGATGACTTTTCCGTCGATGATGCGGGCAGTCATCGAAGCGATCAGAACACCACGGGGTAGATGTAATAGGTGATCACCCGCTCGATGAGCATGATGATCAGGATCACGATGATCGGGGAGATATCGAGCCCACCGAGATTGGGCATGATGTTGCGGATCGGCGCCAGCACGGGCTCGGTGATCCGGTACAGGAATTCGGCGACCGCGGCGACGAACTGGTTGCGCGTGTTCACGACATTGAAGGCGATCAGCCAGGACAGGATGGCAGACGCGATCAACAGCCAGATATAAAGGTCGAGGACGATCAGGACGATGTCGAGGACGGCGCGCATGCGGGCTCACTGGGCTGTTGATCGGGGGATTTCCTGCCACGGTTAGATATCGGTTCCGTCTCGGTCAAACAAGGGAAAGGGGAACGCGAATCATCCGGAAATGCGGCCGATTTCGTCGCTTTCTGCTCAGCATCCTGACCGGCTTTTCTTGACTTGACTGGGTCGCGGATTTAAATGGCCCACTGTCCACCGCCTGTTCTCAGCAACCAGGCGGTCGCGGAAGGGGCCATAGCTCAGCTGGGAGAGCGCGTCGTTCGCAATGACGAGGTCGGCGGTTCGATCCCGCCTGGCTCCACCACGCTTCGCCCTTCGGGCTACGCGTGGCGCAGCCGCGCTGAGCCCGAAGGACGGAGCGTGCCACGCCGTAGCTTTAGCGAAGGCGGGCAGCCTTGAACCCAATTCCATTGTCATTCCGGGGCGCGCGCAGCGCGAGCCCGGAATCCATTTCTCCCAGCATTCATACGGCACGATGGATTCCGGGCCCGCGCCTATCGGCGCGTCCCGGAATGACGAGGTTTATTTCCCCGTAAATCTTGGCGGCCGCTTCTCGACGAAACTCGCCACGCCTTCGCGGAAATCGCTGCCGCGCAGCGACACCACCATCTCTCTGTTGGCATCGATGGTCGCTTCCGCCAATGTCTGGAACGGCGCGTCATAGAGCTGGCGCTTGATCGTGGCGATTGCGCTCGGCGAGACGAAATCGGCGAGATCGCGCGCATACGCATAAGTCTCCTCGCGCAACTTCTCGGACGGATAGAGCCGGTTGACCAGCCCGATGCGCAGCGCCTCCTCGCTCGAGACGCGGCGCGCCGACATCAACAGGTCGAGCGCGTTGGCGTGACCGACGATGCGCGGCAGCATCCAGGAAATTCCGTGCTCGGCAATCAGCCCCCGCCGCGAGAACGCCGTGGTGAACACCGCGCCTTCGGCGGCAAAGCGCAGGTCGCAATAGAGCGCATGCACAAGACCGATGCCGGCGGTCGCGCCATTGAGCATGCCGATCACCGGTTTCGGAATCGACGGATAATAGGCGTAGCGCGTCTGCCAGTCGGATCTGCGGTTCATGTCGAAAGGCGGCACATTGTCGGCGCGGCGGACCGCGTCGGGATCGATGGTCTTGAGCGCCTCCATGTCGGCGCCGGCACAGAAGGCGCGGCCCGCGCCGGTCAGCACGATGACGCGGACATCGTCGTCCTCGGCTGCCGCCGTCATCGCCTCGCGAACGTCGTGCTCCATGGCCGCCGTCCACGCATTCATGCGATCGGGGCGGTTCAGCGTGATGGTCGCGATCCCCTGGCTGACCTCATAGAGAATGTGCTGATAGGTCAAATCGTCCTCCCTGCGCCAACGCGATGCCGCCGTTGAACCGGCGGGCTCGGGAGACCCTAACATAAATTGGAATGCTACTCGGCGGCTTCGGCGAGCGCCGCGCGCGGCTCGCGCTTCAACCAGCCGTCGATGAAGGCCGCAAGCCACGCGCGCTCGGCGACATCATGGATGGCGCGGCCCTCGAAATGCTGATGGCGCGGCTGCGCGCCGGGCAGGTCGAGGTCGCCGCGCGTGGTCCAGCAATGCATCATCGCCATGGTGACGTCGGGATGAAACTGGAAACCGAAGGCGTGGCCGGCACGAAACGCCTGGTTCGGAAAATCGTCGCCACGCGCCAGCAGCTCGGTGCCGGCGGGCAGCTCGAAACCTTCGCGATGCCAGTGGTAGACATGCGACGGCCAGTCCGCCAGAAGCGAGCGCCCCGCCTCGGTCGGACGGATCGGATAGTAGCCGATCTGGGTCAGGCCTTGCGCATGCGGCGCGACCCTGGCGCCCAGATGTTTGGCGAGCATCTGCGCGCCGAGGCAGATGCCGAGGAACGGCCGTTGCTCGCGCAACGGCACTTCGATCCAGTCGATCTCCCGCGCGAGATAGTCGTCGCTGTCATTGGCGCTCATCGGGCCGCCAAAGATCACGGCGCCGGCATGCGCATCGAGCGTTTCGGGAAGAGGATCGCCAAAGCGCGGCCGGCGGATATCGAGGGCATGGCCCAGCGCGCGCAAGGCGTTGCCGACGCGGCCGGGTGTCGAGTGCTCCTGATGCAGCACCACCAGCACCGGGCGCAGGGCGCGCGGCGGTTCGCCCCTTCCGTGGAAGGGCACGACGTTGCCGGTATTGCTCAATTCGAAGGCCATGACTTGCGTTGGTCGCTGCAACCCCGAGGATAGGGAAGCTCCGGTTAATTTCGTGTGAGCTTCCGCACACCCGGTTCAAGCGGAGGAAGGCAAGGACCGCGCCCGGCGGTAAAATCAGCGTTTTCGCTGCTGGAAGCGGCCGACCGCCCAGAGGATGAAGCCGCGCGGGAAAAACCGCAGCAGCACCGGCACGATCTTGATGCCCAGCCCGGGCAGCACGGCCCGCTTGTTCGCCATCAGCCCGTCATAGCCCTGCTGCGCGACATCGGCGGGGGAGACGTTCAGAACGGCCGAATCAAATCCCGGTCGGAAACCGGCCCGCGTCTGGAATTCGGTCGGCACCGGGCCGGGGCAAAGCACGGTGACGCTGACGCCGTGTCGGCCGAGCTCGACTCGCAGCGCCTCGGTGAACGACACCACGAAGGCCTTTGAGGCATAATACATCGCCATGCCGGGTCCCGGCAGGAAGCCCGCGATCGAGCCGACATTGAGCAGGCCGCCACGATTCCTGATCAGTTGATCGCTAAAGCGCAAACTGAGGTCGGCCAGCGCGCGGATGTTGACGTCGATCATGCCGAGCTGTTCGGCGCGATCGAGCTCGGCCGCATTGCCGAACAAACCGAAGCCGGCATTATTGACGAGATATTCGACCTCCGCGCCCGCATCCGCGAGCGCGGCGGCAATGCTGTCGCAGGCCCCGTGCGCCTCGAGATCGCAGGTAATCAGGATCGGCGCACGGCCGCCGGCAGCGCTGATCTCGCCCGCCAATGCGGACAGGCGATCGGCGCGGCGCGCCGTCAGCGCGACGCGATGGCCATTCTTCGCGAAAATGCGCGCAAAATCCGCGCCGATTCCCGCCGAGGCCCCCGTTATCAACGTCACCCGCTCGGCCACGATCGCTCTCGAAAAAATTCAGCAGCAAAAAGACTGCATAGGCGCGCGCGCGGGCGCAAGCGGCCTGCCTGCATGGCAGGCTGCGCAAACGCAGAATGTGCAATCGTGTTGCAGAATTGCGCGCTTTTGCGCGCCAAGATTAAAGTTTCTTCATGTAGCGTGGCGCGCGATAGTTGAACTTTGATACACGCGCCATCGGACTACCCTCGGGCCGCGACCTGATGCTTCAGCTCGATGCGGTCGCGCGAGGAAATGCCGAGCAAATCGGCAGCGCGCCAGACCACATTGTCCTCGAACTCGGTGACCGCGCCGTCGGCATAGGCGATCTCCCACATCATCTCCACGATCTTGAGCCGGCCGGCCTCGTCGACCTGCCGCATGATCACGCTGGTGAAGTGATAGAGATCGACCGCATCGCCTTCCACCCTGGTGGCGGACGCGATCAATCTGTCGGCGGCGCCCGGATCGAGGCTGAAGCGGCTCTCGATCAGGCCGTGCAGCTTGCGCTGCTCTACGGCCGACGGCTCGCCGTCGAGCGAGACCACATGGATCAGCAGCGCGGTCGCCGCCAGGCGATAGTCATTCTCGTCGAAGGCGCGCCCGTGCTGCGCATCCGGGGACACAACATCGGCGATGAATTGGCGCAGTCCGTCGAGCATGGATGATCCCGGTTTGGTTTCGCAATAGGGTTCATATGGCGTGGAACATTGCGGCGTGCAATCGCGACACGTCAGCGCAACGCATTACGATTGGGCAATGTGCCCGACGCCTACGGTATCTCGTACACCACCATCTTGTCGGCGATGCCGCGCAGCGCCGCCTGCTTCTGGATCGGCTTGAGCGCCTCCTTCGCCAGGATGACGGCAACGCCGGGCGCGTCGATCACAGGCGCGGTGACGTGGATCTCCTGCGAGGTCGACAGCGACTGCACCCGCGCCGCGATATTGACGGTCTGGCCGAAATAATCCTGCCGCTCGTTGAGCATCACCGCCAGACACGGGCCCTCATGAATACCGATTTTCACGACGAGGTCATTGCTGCCGCGCGCAGCATTCAGCTGTTCCATTGCTGCACGCATTTTCAGGCCAGCGGCCAACGCGTGTTCGGGCCGGACGAAAGTCGCCATCACGGCATCGCCGATGGTCTTTACGACCGCGCCCTTCTCGGCGGCTATAATTTCGATCAACGAGCGGAAATGCGCACGCACCAGGTCGAACGCGGCGAGGTCACCGACCCGCTCATAGAGCGCAGTCGACCCCTTGAGGTCGGTGAACAGGAAGGTCAGCGAGGTGATCTTCAGCCGCTGATCGGCATTGAGATTATCGGCCTTGAACACATCGCGGAAGGTCTGGTTCGACAACATGCGCTTGGCGGTCAGGAATGGCCGCCGCTTGCCGAGCAGATCGTGCAGCGCGTCCGCGGCGATGAACACCGTGGGCAGCACGCGCACGCCGGCCTGGTTGTCGACCGACAGTCGCAGCGGCCCGGGACGCATCGTAACGCTTCCTGTCGGCGGATGTGGCTTGTTGTAGATCAGAGAAAGCTGCTGGCGCTCCTTGGTCGGCTCACCCTGCACGTCGATGAACTGCGCCGAATGCGTCACCGGCTCGAACACGATGATGAACTGTGGCGGCAGTTGCAGCGACAGGGTCGCCTTCTCGCCGTCCGGCAATTCGAGCGCATCCAGCGTCACCTCCTCGGTCAACGAGGCGAACGTCTCCTCGTTGAGCTCGATGCCGGAGCTCCAGAACACCTGCTTGTAATATTCCCAAAGCGGCAGCGTGTGGGGATCATGCGCAGCGATGCGTCTGACCCGTGGGGTGACGGTGAAAGCGACTTCGACTTGCTCGTCCACCCCACACTCGTAGCCGCAGGCGCAGAGCCCGCAATGATAGTCGTCGGGACGCAGCGATTTCAGGGTGTCGTGAACGTCGAGGACGCCGCTGCAGCCGGGACACAGCACGTTCCAGCCAAGATCGAACAGGCCGAGCTTCGACGCCTGAAGGAAACCGGAAATCGTCTTCTCTTCGTCAAGGCCATTCCGGCTGGAAAAATCCAGCGCATTGATCCGGTTGAGTTCGTGGTCTCTGCCGTCCTTTATCAGCCGCACGATGGCATCGGCGACCGCCGGATCGGCGGCCTGTTTCAGGATGGAAAGCTGGGTCTGGAGGTCGCTCATGCCTGATACCAGATGGGATGTTGATGTCTTGTCGGCAAGCGGGCCGCCGCCTCAAATCCAATACGTGCTGACGCCTGCCGACGTTACTCTGACGTAGCGGAAAGGCCTACCTCGGCTTGATGACGAACAGCGGCGAACGATCCGGCTGGGTCGTCACCACCCCGATCGGTATCACCGGTGCCTTGTCGGCGAGATCAATCCGGAACGACCCGACCAGCTTGGCCAGCGCCAGGGTCGCCTCGACCAGCGCGAAATGCGCGCCGATGCAGATACGGGGGCCAGCGCCGAACGGCATATAGGCAAAACGTTCGGGCGGCGGCGACGGGGCCAGGAAGCGCTGCGGCATGAAGGCGTTGGGATCGCGCCACAGCTTTTCATGCCGGTGCAGCAGCCACGGCGCGATCAGGACCAGGTCCTTCGATTTGACCGGCATGCCCGCAATCGTATCGGCACCGCGTGCGGCACGCGCCACCAGGTAAGCCGGCGGATAAAGCCGCATGGTCTCGTCCAGCACGGCGCGGGTGAATTTCAGCCGCTCGATGTCGGGCGTCCCTGATATGCCGACGCTGCGTGCTTCAGCGGCGACCTGCTCCTGTGCGACGGGATCGAGCGCCAGCAGATATAGCGACCAGAACAGCGCGGTCGCTGTGGTCTCGTGGCCAGCGAGGATCATGGTCGCCACCTCGTCGCCGAGTTGCTCGTCGGAAAAGCCCTCGCCGGTTTCGGGATCGCGCGCGGCGTCCATCAAGTCGAACAGGTCGCGCGGCGGCGCATCCGCTTTCTTGCCGGCGGCGCGGCGTTCGGCCATCAGCATGGCGACGAAGCGCGTCCAGCGCTTGCGGAAGCGCGAGCGTGCGAAATCCTGCGGCGTCGGAAACCACAGCGGTAAGGTCAGATCGAGCACATGCGGTCGTCCGAGCCGCTCGTTATACTCCGTCATGAAATCGCGCAGTGTTGCGCCATGCATCTCCATGCCGAAGGAGAACATGGTGCGGCCCGCGATCTCCAGCGTCATGTGCTGCATCACCTCGCGCAAATCGACCGGTCGTGCGCTATCTTTCGTGAGCTTCGTGACAGTCTCGTCCGTCACGTCAACCATATGCGGGATGAGCATCGACACCGCGCGCGGCGTGAAGGCTGGCGCAAGGGTGCGGCGCTGATATTTCCATGCGCGTCCTTCCGCGATCAGCACGCCTTGGCCCAGCATCGGCCGCAGCACGCGAAGTCCCGCCGGGGTGCGGGAATAGTTCTCGTAATTGTCGACCAGCACATGCTTGATCGCATCCGGCGTGTTCAGGACGAAGCTGCTGCGTCCGAAGAATCGCCCCCTGACGATTTCTTCTTCATAGGCACGCTGGCCCCAACTCGCGATCGGGTTCTCGCGGATGATCCGAAGGCGGCCGAGCGTCGACAAATTGTCCGGCGCCCGCGGCGGCGTCGATGGCACCAGCGGCTTGTGCTCACCGGAGGAATCGTAGGCTTCGGCGATGCTCACGGGACGGCCTCGCGAGTGTGAGGGAAAGCACTACACAGCTAATAAGTCAGTTCCGCGACCGCAATCCTGTTTTCGGCCGCAGGCCAACTACGGGCCACGATTCGCTCTTCATTGAACAGGCATGCGACCGCACGGCCAACGTCTTCAGCAGGCAATTTCAACGTAGCGGCCGCATCGGTCGGCACACCCGGTTTGACATCGGCCGGCTCCTTGCCGTCAAGCAGCACCACGTCGCGCGGCACGCCGAAATAGCCGCGCGGCCGCGACATGATCACGACCGCGCCGGTATCGGCCGGCGTCAGCGCCCGCGCCGCGCGCAGATGCACGATGTCGGAGGAGCGCGGGAACGGCGAACGATAGACATGCGTGGTGGTCGCGCCCGGCGAAGTCAACATGATCTCGAGCGACCAGGACGGATCGACCGTCGCCGGACCCCAGCGGCCATCGGCCGCAGTATTGCCGCCGTGGATCGCGTTACCGATGCGCGCGCCGGTCCCGGGCACGACGCGAAACACTTCGACCAGCGCGTCGGCGACGGGACGGTTGGTCTGCACGCCACCGGGCGTGCCGGTGACCAGTCCGCTCAGCGTAACTTCCTGCTCCGCAACGATCTCGAGTCTTTCCGGCTCGCGGCCGGCGATGAATTTGTAGATCTCGCGGAAGGCGCGCGGAGAATAGGCGGTCTCGCGATGGTCGACCGGCCCGAGCACGATATTGGTCGCGCCCTTCAGTGCCGGGCCTTCATTGGTGACATTGGTCGGCGTACCCGGCTTGCCGACAAAGCGGCCGTCGGCTTGCGCGTATTTGTCGAGACCGTCGCTGCGCAAAGTCAGGAACGCCGTGCCCGATGTGACCTCGCTGTCGCCGTCGTTGAGACCGCGCAGGAACGGTCCGCGGCCATTGAATTCATTGCCGAGGTTTTCGTCCCAGGCATAAACGCCGTGATTGGGCACCCCACACAGCACGGCATGGCTGACGTCGGCCGCCCCGCCGTTCTTGACATAGTTGCGGATCGCATTGCCGCCGCGCGAGTTGCCGACCAGCGCCACGCGCGAGGCGCCGGTGTTCGCCTTCAGCGCCTTGATCGCTTCGCCGAGCTCGCGGCGCTGATCCTCGGTCGAAGAACGGTTCGGCTGCGCCACGCCATCGTCATTGCGCGCCAGCGGATCGGTGAAATTGATCGCGGACATCCGCTCCCGCGCGACCCCGTTCGATTCCATCCGCCACATCGTGGTGATCCAGAGCGCGGCGTGATCGCCATTGCCATGCACGAACAAGATCGGCGGAATGTCGGATGCAGCCGAGGCCGATTGAGCGAATGCCGGCAGCGGGAAATTCGCCGCCAGCAAAGGCAGTGCACCGGCTCCTCTCAGCAGCGTCCGTCTCGACAGGCTCATTGCATCATTCCTCCCGTTTCCGCATCCTAATGCCCCGAGATGACCACCGATAGCCACCTTAACCTCTGGACAGAACAGGACTTTCCCGGGCATCAAGGACCGGAATCGTAGAGTCCAAGCGGAACCGGGCATGACCGAAACCACCGAACGCCAGACCTTTGCCGCCGACGGCATCACCGCACCATTGCGGCACTCGATCTTCCGGCGCATCTGGCTCGCAAGCCTGCTCTCCAATCTCGGCATCCTGATCCAGGGCGTCGGCGCGGCCTGGGCGATGACGCAGATGGCGTCATCGGCCGACAAGGTGGCGCTGGTGCAGACCGCGTTGATGTTGCCTGTCATGCTGATCGCGATGCCGGCCGGCGCGATCGCCGACATGCATGACCGACGTGTGGTCGCGATGATCTCGCTGTCGATCGCGCTATGCGGCGCGACCGCGCTCACTTTGCTGGACTGGTTCGGCCTGACCACGCCGAATACGCTCTTGGTCCTGTGCTTCGTCGTCGGCAGCGGCATGGCGCTGTTCGGGCCGGCCTGGCAATCCTCGGTCAGCGAGCAGGTGCCGTCCGAGACATTACCCTCGGCGGTCGCGCTGAACGGCATCAGCTACAACATCGCGCGCAGCTTCGGGCCTGCGATCGGCGGCATCATCGTCGCCGCCGCCGGCGCGGTCGCGGCCTTCGCCCTCAATGCCGTGCTCTATCTGCCGCTGTTGATCGTGCTGTATCTGTGGAATCGCGTCAGCGAGCCGTCGCGGCTGCCGCGCGAGCAGCTCACGCGCGCCATGGTTTCCGGCGTGCGATACATCACCAACTCGCCGCCGATCAAGATCGTGCTGGCGCGCACGTTCCTGACCGGCCTGACCGGCGGCTCGGTGATGGCGCTGATGCCGCTGGTGGCGCGCGATCTCCTGCATGGCGGCGCACAGACCTATGGCATCCTGCTCGGCGCCTTCGGCGTGGGTGCTGTGATCGGCGCGCTCTGCATCGCCGAAATCCGCAAACGCCTGAGCGGCGAAGCTGCGGTCCGCGCCTGCGCGCTGTCGATGGGCGGCGCGATCATCGCCATTGCATTGAGTCGCATGCCGGTATTGACCGCTGCAGCACTCGTGGTCGCGGGCTCGGTGTGGATCCTGGCGGTGGCGCTGTACAATATCGGCGTGCAATTGTCGGCGCCCCGTTGGGTCGCCGGGCGCTCGCTCGCCGCCTTCCAGGCTTCGATTGCCGGCGGCATTGCGATAGGCGCGTGGGGCTGGGGCCATCTCACCGACTATGCCGGCGTCGAGACCGCGTTCCTTTGCTCGGGCACGCTGATGCTGTTGTTGTCGATGATCGGCGTGGTGCTGCCGCTACCGCGGGTCGGCGCGCGAAATGAGGACGCCTCCGTGCTGGCCGATCCCGAGGTGCAGCTGCAGCTCACCGGACGCAGCGGCCCGCTGGTGGTCGAGATCGAGTATCGGGTGGCGCAGGACAATGCGCGCGCTTTCCACAATGTGATGCAGGACGTGCAGCTGTCGCGCCAGCGCACCGGCGCCTATGGCTGGTCAGTGGCGCGCGACATCGCCGACCCCGAGCTGTGGACCGAACGCTATCACTGCCCGACCTGGCTCGATTATTTGCGTCAGCGCAACCGCGCCACCCAGTCCGAGCGCGCGCTGCACCAGGAGGCGATCGCGTTTCACGTCGGCCCTGAGCCGGTGCGCATCCGCCGCATGCTGGAGCGGCCATTCGGCTCGGTGCGCTGGAAGGAAGAGACGCCGGATCAGGCCGCCAACGAGGTGTTGCCGGTGGTCGCCAGCGCAGCGGGAAGCACGACGTAGCTACCGCCCGTGGGACTTCAGCAACGCATCGCAGCCGCGGGAAATGCGCGCGCGATTTTGCTGCAGGCAGGCCAGCACCGCCATGTCGCCCTGCTGCGTGTAAGCGCGGCAAAAGCGCGATGCGTCGCGCGCACAGGCGTCCTGTCCCTGCTGCGCGGAAGCTGATGATGCCAACACAACAAGCGGAATGGCGAAAAGCAAACGGGTCATTGTGACGCCTCATGGGTCAAGCGCGAATGACGCGTTCTAGAGCCGACGCAACAAAGCCGCAACGACTTTCGCTCAACGCAAAAACGACGCAGGCCTCGCGACCTGCGTCGTTTTTGCAGAATAAGCGAAACGATCAGTTGTTCTCTGCGACCTTCTTGCCCTTGGAGGCGAGCTCCTTGTCCATCGCCGAGCGGCAGCCCGGGGTCAACTGCGCGCGATGCTTCATCATGCAGGTCGTAACTGCAGAGACGTTCGGGATCTCGGCGCTGCACAGCTTGAACGCGTCGCCGGTGCACTGCGCCCGCGCTTCCTCGGTGTAGGCGAAGCTCTGCGTGGAGGCCATCGCCGATAGCAACAGCGCGAAACCAAGAACCAGGCCGGCCTGGCGAACCTTATCGGAGAAAGTGGCGGTCATGTTCAGCTCCCATTGGCCACGGCATCGCGGGCCCGTTGTTGATGACAGCCAAGATGCGCGTCCGCGCCGGTTTTCACTGTGATGACCGTCACTTACGGCAACTCCTCTGTGACATCGGTCACTTATCGATCCTATCCGCCGGTAATCCCTCACCAAACGGTGGCGTGTTGGTAGGGCGTTAAGACTTTCTTTGCATGAATGGCCGGGCGCGAAGGTGGCGCGTGTCCTTTGTTCAGTTGCGTATTTGGAAAGAGTAGCGATGCGTAATGCGTTCGGCCTGATGCTGGCCAGTATTGTTGCGGCGGTCGCGATCGCCGGAGTTTGGTATTGGACATCCGCGCGCGCTGACGCGGCTCCTCCTCAGACAATGGCGGCAAAACCCGCCGCTCCCCTGGCCACGCCTCAGAAGCTTGCCGCCAAGGAAGACGTCGAGACCACGGCCTCGTTGTCGTCGCGGCTTGCCGCGATGCCGGCGCCGGCGACTGCTGCTTCCGCCAAGCAGGCCTGCGCCAATCCCGACGCGCTCGGCGTCGCCCGCGTGGTCGAGGTCGACACCACGGGCGGGCCGGGCTTCGGCTTCGAGCATTTCAAGCAGCTCGATTTCCTCGAGCCCAAGGAAGTCGTGCTGACATTCGACGACGGTCCGTGGCCGGGCAACACGCCTGCGGTGCTCAAGGCGCTCGCCGACGAATGCACCAAGGCGGTGTTCTTCCCGATCGGCAAGCACGCCACCTATCATCCGGAGATCCTGCGTCAGGTGCTGGCGGCGGGCCACACGGTGGGTTCGCACACCTGGTCGCACGCTAATCTCAATGGCAAGAAGATGACTGACGAGATGGCCAAGGACGAAGTCGAGAAGGGATTCTCCGCGGTGAAATGGGCGCTCGGCACCAACCCGTCGCCGTTCTTCCGATTTCCCCAGCTCGAGCATAATCCGCGCGTGGTGGAATATTTCGGCACGCGCAATGTCGCGATGTTCTCCTGCGATCTCGATTCCTTCGATTTCCGCAAGGGCGCCACGCCGGAGAAAGTCGTCGATACCGTGATGACCAAGGTCGACAAGCTCGGCAAGGGCATCATCCTGATGCACGACTTCCAGAAGAGCACGGCGGACGCGCTACCGACGCTGCTGAAGCGGCTCAAAGCCGGCGGCTACAAGATCGTGCAGATGAAGGCGAAGACGACATTGTCGACGCTGCCGCAATATGACGAGGCGCTGGCGAAAGACATGGCCAAGGACATGAAGATGCCAACGGTCTCGACGCGTCCGGTGTCGAGCGTGGTGCAGACGGTTTCGCAGTAGGCCGCTTCACGTCACGAATAAAAAACGCGCCCTTGTCGGGCGCGTTTTGTTTTTGGATGCGGTGAGATCGCTTACCAGCCGCCGTAACCGTAGCTGATGCCATAGCGGCGCAGTTCGCCCATGATGCGGCCGGCGGTCCAGCCTCCGCCGTGATGGCGGCGCTCGGCGCGGCGCGACGGCTTGCCGTCGTCAACCTTAGGCGCGTCGGTCGTTGCGGGCGCAACGGTGGGACGCTCGACATATTTCGGCGCCTCAGTGGCAGGAACCGCAGCGGGCGCGGCAGTTGTGACCGGCGGAGCCGGCGGCAGCGGCGGCGGCACAGGCGCGGTCGCAACCGGTGGTGCGCCGGTTTCAGGCGCAGCCGTGATGGGAGCAGGCGCGGGCCGAGCGACCGGCGCTGGAGCGGCGATCGGCGCGGGGGCCGCAACCGGCGCAGGTGCTGCGGGCGCAGCCGTGGTGGCGGGCGGTACTTCAGCAAGCACGTTCACCGGGGTCGGAGGCAGCGGCGCCGAGATCGGCGGATGGCTACTGGTGCCGGCAAGGCTCAGGTTGCGGGTTTGGCCGGCCTGGGCGGATGCCGAGACCAGAAGCAGTGCGGCAATCAGAACTGTCCTGCGCATGTGAAGTCTCCCCTCTTTCGGCCGGTTGGCTTGATCAGACACTAGTCCGGACCGAAAGCGCCTTATGTGATCTAGATCACGCAGACGCGGCATCCCGTCGCTGCCAGCCCTTGCAAACCTGTCGAAGCACGGATGCGCCGAGTTCAACGATCGCAACTCGTCGAAACGGCAGCAGCAGGAAATGCAACGATCACGCGAAAGCGCGTGATGCAAGTGTCACACGCGCCGGCATTCGCGCGTCGAACGCGCGCCGTTGCTTGACTCACCTATGCGCTCTCTTCAGCTTCCAGGGCGGTAGTGCCCGCAAGGGCTAATCAAGGGAATGCGGTGCGTTCGCCCTCTCGCGAGCTATGCCGCAGCTGCCCCCGCAACTGTAAGCGGCGAGCCAAAGACCATTACATACCACTGGGATCATGCGATCCTGGGAAGGTGGTCGGAGGCCGCGACCCGCGAGCCAGGAAACCTGCTACCGGCCAAAAGTCATGCGCGAACGCGTCGGGCGGGGTGCTCCGAAGCGTTGCGAGAGCCGGCGTGGTCTGCCGCAACAAAGGGCGAAAGGCAGATTTCCCGGCAACCGCGTGTGACGGTTTATTTGTTCGCCGTCGAGCGTCATCATGTTCACATCCGAAATCCGTCTCTCTCCCGCGCCATTGCGTCGTGCGTGCGCGCCGCCTGTTCCATCTGCTCTCCAGTGCGGCGTTGCTCGTCTCTCACAACGTCTGCATGGTCGCAATCGACGATCGGTCCGATCCAGGTGTCGCCGCCGAAGCCGCAAACCGCGACCCGTCAGGGGGCCGACCAGCGAGCGGCGCCCGAAACGCGCCAAGCGCGCCGCGCGAAACACTACGGCCAAACCAGTGCCGCTGCCGAAAATCGAACCCGAGCCGACGCCGCTCAACAGCAATGTCGTCTCCGGCAGCGCCAGCCATCTCGGCCTCACCGCACATGAGATGCCGGCCAGTGTCGAGATCATCGGCCAGCAATACGATGCGCGAGCAGGGCTACCGCACCACGACCGAGGCCGCGGCTGGCGCGGTCGGCGTGCTCTCGGGCGACGCGGGCGGCTCGTTCGGCGCGCTTTCGATGCGCGGCTTCACCGGCAGCGAAATCACCGTGCTCTACAACGGCATCTGGATCGGCCCGCAGAGCATCACCTCGCGGATCATGGATACTGGCCAATCTCGAGCAGATCGAAATCCTCAAAGGTCCGTCATCGATCATGTCGGGTTTCGGCGCGATCGGCGGCACCGTCAACTTCGTCAACAAGCAGCCGACATCGGGACCGATCAAGAGCGAACTCGACACCTCGATCGATACGCTCGGCACCTATCGCACGCATTTCGGCTCGGGCGGCAGCACCCTGGTGCCGGGGCTCGATTATCGCTTCGACGTCTCGTCGTCGAGGATCAACAGCCGCATCGACGGCGTCGACGATCAGCTCAACAACTTCTCCGGCCAGCTCAATTACCGCGTCACCGACTCGCTTCAAGTGTGGGGCGCCGTCGAATACAAGCGCGACGACGGCCACGCCTATTGGGGCACGCCGCTGACGACGACGGCGTTTTCCGGGCCGTTCTCGACCCACGGCGTCGTCGCGGGATCCGTGATCAACACTTTCACGGGCGACCTCATCGGTCCCGTCACCGTCGACTCGCGAACGCACGAGCACCAACTACAACACCGCCGACAATCGCATCGACGCGCATGAGCTGTGGCTGCGCGGCGGCTTCGAATTCAACATCAACGACGCCGTCACCTTCAAGAACCAGACCTATGAGTACGGCGCAAAACGCCAGTGGTTCGATTCCGAGACCTATGCCTTCAACACCGGGCACCTCGATGATCGACCGCGACCGCTTCTTCGTCACCCACAAGCAGCAGGTGGTCGGCAACGTCACCGACCTCGTCGTGAACATTGTCATTGCTTCGGCATGGAGAACCGCTTTGCCGGACGCATTGCAGGTCAGCCGCAACGGCATCCAGTTCCAGCAGGAAGGCAATCCGAACAGCTACCCGTTCGACTCGGTGACCGTGCTCAATCCCGATCCCGGCCTCTACGGCATTCCGCAGCCGAACATCCGCAACAGCCAACTCGACAATGTCGCACTGTCGCTCGAGGACCGGCTGAAGATCACGCCATGGTTGACCCTGATGGGCGGCATTCGCATCGAGGACCTGACGTTATCGCGCGACGGCATCAATTTCGACGGCAGCATTCCCGCGGGCCAGCCCTTCACCAAGACCTGGGATCCGGTGTCATACCGCGCCGGCGCGACGTTCGAGCCGGTCAAGGGCCTGATGCTCTACGCCATGACCGCCACCGCCTATGATCCAGCGGCGGCCGGCATCTTCTCGGTCTCACCGGCGAACTCGCTGGAATTGACCAGCGCCCGCATCTACGAGGCCGGCGTCAAGGCGATCACCGACGACAAGCGCGCGGAGTTCACCTTTGCCGCGTACGACATCGAGCGCCGCAATGTCTATGTGTTTCTCACCAATGCGGTTGCGACCCTGGCCGGCGAGGTCCACACCCGGGGTGTCGAGATATCAGCAGCGTGGCGCCCGATCGAGCCCTTAAAACTCTGGGGCAATGTCGCCATCACCGAATCGCGCTACGGCGATTTCGATGTCTTCACCGGCAACACGCCGTCGAATGTCGCGCCGGTCATCATCAATGCCGGCGCGTCCTGGCGCTGGGACAACTGGCGCTGGCCGGTCGAGATCGGCGGATCGATCCGGCATGTCGGTCAACGCTACCTCTTCGAGGACGACATGACGGCAATGCTGCCTTACACCACGGCCGACCTGTTCGCCTTCGTCGACGTGCCCGGCCGCGATTTGCCATGGCAAGGGCTGGACAAGATGCGGTTCTCATTCCGCGTCCGCAACGTGACCAACGCGCTCTATGCGCAATGGTCCGACCCCGGCTATCCCAACCAGGTCTATCTCGGCGCACCCAGGACGTTCGAGCTGGGCGCCTCGGCGAAGTGGTGATGGGCGCGCTGGCGATACTGCATCGCTGGTGGGGTGTCGCGTTCTGCCTGCTGTTTGCGATGTGGTTCGCGAGCGGCATCGTGATGCACTTCGTGCCGTTTCCGGAACGCAGCGAGCGGCCGGTGACATCAGAGGTCGATACGGCGCGGTCGCACGCTGATCGAATCGATTACGACCAGTGGACGGTTTCGGGAGAGTTCAATCGAGACCGCCCGCTCGATCGCATCGCGCTCAACGATGAGGCGCGCACGGAAGTCTATGTCTCGTCAACGAGCGGCGCCGTGGTGCTGACGACCACGCGTGGCATTCGTATTGCGAATTATCTCGGCAGCATCCCGCATTGGATTTATCCGACGCCGCTGCGTCATCACGCGAATGTCTGGCGCGCGCTCATGTGGTGGCTGTCTCTGCTCGGCACGATCGGCGCGTCCATCGGCGTTGTCATTGGTGTGGTGAAGCTCGCCGTCGCGGTCCGCGACAAGGCGTGGCCCTATCGGGGCTTGCAAGCCTGGCATCACGCGCTCGGCCTGATCTGCGCGCCATTCATCCTGACGTGGATTTTTTCCGGCTTCCTGTCGCTCGGCGACAGCTGGCCGCTGAAGAGTTTTCACACGCTGGATTTTGAGCCGCTCGGTTCGCATCCGCTGTTGCGGACGGGCGTGATCGTGCTGCTTTGCCTTTGCGGCTTCGTGTTCAGCCTCACCGGCGTCGTGCTGGCGTGGCGAAGGATGCGGACCAGCGGATGACACGCGTAAGCGGAACGTCGAACGAATCGTGCTAAGATAGTCGAGAGCAGCCTTTATTGACTGAATCGAACAACCGCATCACCGATGGAATATCCATGTTGGCCAATCGCAACGTCCTCTTTCTCATTATCGGCGCTCTGATTGTGGCGGTTGGCGTGCTTGGCTACAATCTTTATCAGGACCGAAAGCAGCCGGAAGGACTTCAGATCAACGTCGGGCCAAATGGCCTGAAAATCCAAGGTAAATAGCCCGGCATCTCCGGGCATCGCTACTTTGCGTCTCGAGCTGAAACATGTCGCGTGGTGCCGCAAGAGGGACTCGAACCCCCGACCCCGTCATTACGAATGACGTGCTCTACCAACTGAGCTATTGCGGCGGACCATGGAAAACGCGGGGCTTCCGCGTTGCGCCCCTGATATCGGGCGCGGCCCAAAATGGCAAGAAAAACGCTTGTGTTGAACGCCTTATGACCCGCCCCAGCGGGCCCAGAAACCGCGCCAACCGCCGGCCTGCGCCCTGGGCGTGCCGATTTGTTCCGCAAATTCATCGCTCGCCGCCTCGTCGTCGATGCCGGGATCGTCGGGCGGGCGCACGATGGGGATGACCGGCGGGATCGGCGCGGCGGCCGATTTGGACAGATCGGCGCGGGCGCGGAACAGCGGGGTCGGCGCGGCCGTCTGCGATTCGGGCGCGGGTTGCGGCGACGGAGCGGCGGCGGCAGGCTCGCTGGCGCGCGATGGCGGCGCGTTGTCCTGCGTCGCCGGCGGCGCTGCATCGACGACCTCGCGCGGCGGTTCAACAAGTCCAGTGCTGGTCACCTCGCGTGGCGGCGTAGGCGCGGCCAACATCGCTTCCTCGAACGCCGAAGACTCGATGGTGTTGCCCTTGTCAGACGGCAGGCTTGCGAGCGGCGCCTGCCACTGGAATGCGTCGAGCCGTCCCGTCACCGGCGACACCGGCCGCCAGCGATCGCTGACATAACCGTCCGCAGTCCACGCCGGATCGAGCCGCGCGCGCACCGCGCGCAAGGTCCACCCACGCGCCTTGCCGCTGTCACCATGTTCGGTGCGTTCGATTTCGGCCATCAGCATCGCCGTGCGTTGCGTGGGGTTGGCGACGAACGGCGCCAGCGCGGCACGCGCTTTCCCAAACTCGCTCGCATCGATCGCGGCGCGCGCGATTGCCAGTGCGCCCTCGACCTCGCCCGGCGTCTTCGCCGCCAAGGTCTCCACCCGCACCAGGCGCTGCCGCGCGGAGTCGCCGAGCTTCACATGCGCATAGGCGTCGGCGAGATCGGGATGCGGATGCGCGATCCAGGCGGCTTCGACGAGGCGCATCGCGCGGCGCACCTGATGCGCCTCGCTCTCGTATTTCGCCGCGAGCACGGCTGCCGGCACCAGGGTTGGCGCGAGTTTTGCCGCCTCCATGACGGCCTCGCGGGAGAGATCACGGTCAACCTTCTCCAGTTCCAGCGCCTTTGCGGTGAGAAGCACGCCGCGGCGGCGGCGATAGCCGGCCTTGTCGATCAGACCGGCGGCGAGATCGTTGTCGAGGATTTTCAGCGCGCCGTCCCAGTCGCCTTGCGCGCAGCGGAAGCCGAGCACGGCATGCGAGGCCCAGGTCGAGGCCGGCGACATCTTCAGCGCTTCTTCCGCGATCATCACGGCCGCGACCGCATCATCGGCGCGCTGCGCCTCGATGAAGAGGCCGCGCAGGCCAAGCAGCCGCGTGTCCTCGCGCTCGGCCATGGTGTTGAAGGCAGCACGCGCACCAGCGCGATCGCCGTCGAGTTGCGCCGATTGCGCATGGAGCAGCAAGGTCAAGGGATCGTGCGCCGCAAGCCGCCGCGCGGCATCGGCGTGTTGTCGCGCGGATGCGGAATCGCCATGGCCGATCGCCAGCAGACCTTGCGTGATGGCATGACGACCACGGGCGTGGCGGCGTTCGTGACGGCGCTTGCGCATCCGCGACGGCGTGCGCCACAGCCCGGCGAGGAGCCACCAGACGAACATCGCCGCGGCCACGATAATGCAGATCGCAACCACGAAGGTCAGCGGCGTGGTGGTGACCTTCCAGGTGCCCCACAGCAGCACGACGCCGGGCATCTCGGCGATCGATGCCGCGCCCACGGCGATGAGCGCGATCAACAACAGGAACAGGACGATCCGGATCATGCGAAACCTATTGCCCGGCCTTGGCGAGCGAGGCCATCGCATCATCGGCGAATTGACGCGAGGCCGCCAATGCGGCATCGCGCGCGGCTGATTTGTCGAGCCAGGCTTGCGCCGGCGCGCGATCTGCGGGCGCAAGCTCGGCGAGATCGCGGCGGGCCTCGGCGAAATCGTTGCGCAGCGCCGCCGCGGTGAGGCGCGCCACGATCGCGCTGCGGTCGTTGCCGGTCGTGTCGGTGCGCTCGACGCGCACGAGTTTTGCGGCGCCCGCCTGCAGGCGATCGACGATGCTCGTGCCGGTGGTTCCAGCCTCCGCCGATGGCGACAGTTTCGGCACCAGGGTCAGCAGTTCGCGATTGAGCTGCGGCGGCGACGGCACGCCCTTCTCCGCGAAAGGATCGAGGGCTTTGAGCTTGTCCGGATCGGCGCTGAGCGACTTCGCGACTTTCAGCGTTTCCACGTAGGGATCGCCATGCCTCACGGCGACGTCGAGCAGCGCCGCCGCAACGACGCGGCGCAGCGCCATATCATCAGCGGGTTTTGCCTCCGCCGCTTTCTCGCCCTCGCGCGCCTCGCCTTGCGCTTGCGCCTTGCGCTCGAGCTCGACGATGCGGCCGGTGATGGCGGACAGATCGACATTGCCCGCGGCGTCGCGCGGCGCCGATTTCAGATCGTTGATGGCAGAGGCAAGCTTGTCGGCCTGCGTGCGCTGGTTTGCGATGTCGCTGCGTAGCGCCGCGAGCGACTTGTCCAGCGTGTCGATCCGCGCAGCGGCTGCGGGATCGCTCACCGGCGCGGCAGGCTTGCTGGTCTTGGCTTCGAGACCGGCGACGCGTTTGCCGAGATCGTCGAAAGCGTTCGCCGTCACCTGCGGCGCGGCGGGCGGCGCCTGCACGGGCGGCCAGCCCAGCATCCAGCCGACCGCGATCACGAGTGCGGCGGCGACAGCGCCGGAGAATGGCGCGATGACCCATGGTGAAATAGGTTTGGACGGCGCTGCAGTCTGTTCAGGTTCGGACGCAGCTTCGGCGCGCGCTTCCGCTTTCGCCTCGGCAGCCGCCCGCGTTTCGCCGGACACTTCCGACGCGTCGAGATCGATGGTGGGCGGTTCGCGCTTCGGGCGGCTACTATCGGGTCCGCCAGCGTCCTTCAGCTCGTCGTCGGCCATCCCTGCGGTTCCCTGACTACTGAGTTATCAATAGCTTACCAGATTCGGCGGGACTCTCTCACGCCGATTGCGACCGCAAAGCACGCTCCAGCGCCGCAAACAAGGCCTTTTCATCGCTTGAAGCCGCCGAAAACACCTGCGCGCCGGCCTCGTGCAGGATCGCGGCGATATTCGGCGACAGGCAGCAATGCGGTACGGCCAGCGCGGAGATTTCGACGCCTTCGGCGCGCGACGCATCGAGGAAGGCGCGCGCGCTGCGTTGCGAGTAGTGCAGCACGGCTTGAATCGTATTGGCGGCGAACGCCTCGCAGATTTCGCGCGACAGGCTCGACAAGGCGGCCATCCGGTAGGTCGTCACCGTGACCACGTTGAGGCCGTCGGTGGCGAGCTTGCTTGCGAGGTCGCGCGAGAGATCGCTGCCCGCGAGATAGAGCAGCGCGTCGCTCTTCCTGAACTGCCGCTTCTTCACGCCAGCGAGCACAATATCGCGCAACGCGGCAGCGTCGCCATCGGCCGCCGTGACCTTGCCGAACCCGGCCTTGCTCGCTGCGTCGGCCGTTGTTTCGCCGACGGCAAACAGTGGTCGCTTGAGCAAGGTGTCACTGAGCTGTCCCTCGACCGCGCGCAATGCGTTGACCGAGGTGGCCAGCACCGCGCCGTATTCGGCATCCAATCCGGAACAGGCGACCGGCTCGAACCGCAGCATTGGCGCCTGCATCACCTCGTAACCCCGCGCGCGCAGCGCTGCCGCGGTGGTCGCGCTGTCGGGATGCGGGCGGGTGACGAGGACGGCCATGTGACGATTGCGCGTTGTAGCCCGGGAATGTTACGCGGTGTGTGACGAATTCACGTCCAATGCAAGGACGCACTTTGACTAGCGATAAGCCGATGCTGGTGCTGGGGATCGAGACCACCTGCGACGAAACCGCGGCCGCGGTGATCGAGCGCAAACCCGACGGCTCGGGCCGGATTCTTTCCAACATCGTGCGCTCGCAGACCGAGGAACATGCGCGCTTCGGCGGCGTGGTTCCGGAGATCGCCGCGCGCGCCCATGTCGACGTGCTCGATCATCTGGTCGCGACCGCGATGAATGAAGCCGGCGTCGATTATGCGCAGCTGTCGGGCGTGGCGGCCGCGGCCGGGCCGGGCCTGATCGGCGGCGTCATCGTTGGCCTCACCACGGCGAAGGCGATCGCGATGGTGCACTCGACGCCGCTGATCGCGGTGAACCATCTCGAGGCACATGCGCTGACGCCGCGGCTGACCTGCGCGCTCGCGTTTCCCTATTGCCTGTTCCTCGCCTCCGGCGGCCACACCCAGATCGTCGCGGTCGTGGGCGTCGGCAACTATGTGCGACTCGGCACCACCGTCGACGACGCCATGGGTGAAGCCTTCGACAAGGTTGCCAAGATGCTGGCACTCCCTTATCCGGGCGGGCCGCAGGTCGAGCGCGCGGCGGTCGGCGGCGATGCCACGCGCTTTGCGTTCCCGCGGCCGATGCTGGGGCGCGCCGACGCCAATTTCTCGCTGTCGGGATTGAAGACCGCGGTGCGCAATGAGATCAGCAAGCTCTCGCCGCTGGAACCAAAGGACATCAGCGATCTCTGCGCGAGTTTTCAGGCCGCGGTGCTGGACTCGACCGCAGACAGGCTCAGCGTCGGGTTGAGATTGTTCGCGGAGAAATTCGGTCCGGCGCGGGCGCTGGTCGCCGCCGGCGGAGTCGCCGCCAATCACGCCATCCGCGGCGCGCTGCAGGACGTCGCTGCGAAGGCGCAAACCACGCTGGTCGTTCCGCCGCCCGCGCTTTGCACCGACAATGGCGCAATGATCGCCTGGGCCGGCGCCGAGCGCCTCGCGCTCGGCTTGGTCGATAGTATGGACGCGGCCCCCCGCGCGCGCTGGCTGCTCGATGCGAATGCGGCGGTGCCTGCAGGATTCGCGAATTCCCGCGCGGGATTTTGAGGCGTCATGAGCTATTCCCGCGCGCACTCCTTCACCTCTCCCCGCAAGTGCGGGGAGAGGGAGTGCTGAGGCTGCACCATGCCCTTCAACTCCATCGGCATCATCGGCGCGGGCGCGTGGGGCACGGCGCTGGCTACCGTCGCCGCGCGCGCAGGACGCGAGGTCATGCTTTACGCGCGCGACCTCAGGCATGCTGCAGAGATCTCGGAGAACCGAGAAAACCCGAAATTGCCTGGAATAAGCTTGAGTCCGGACATCGCGGTCACCAACGCCATCGGGCTGGCCACGAGCGCCGATATCGTTCTGATTGCCACGCCAGCGCAGCACCTGCGCGCGGCTATGAGCGACATTCCGCATCGCCTGCGCCGAGGCACCCCCGTGATCGCCTGCGCCAAGGGCATCGAGCACGGCACGCACAAGTTCATGACCGAGATCATCGCCGAGTTCGCGCCGCACGCGGTGCCGGCGATCCTCTCAGGCCCGAGCTTCGCCGACGATGTCGCAAAGGGTTTGCCGACCGCGATTACGCTCGCGGCAAAGGACGAGACGATCGCGAGCGAACTGGTGCAGGCGTTGGGCTCGGCGACTTTCCGGCCCTATCACACCACTGACGTGCTCGGGGTGGAGATCGGCGGTGCCGCCAAGAACGTGCTGGCGATCGCCGCCGGGATCGCGGTCGGCCGAAAGCTCGGCGCGTCCGCGCAGGCCGCGCTGACCACGCGCGGCTTCTCGGAGTTGGCGCGCTTCGGCCGCGCGCTTGGCGCACGCAGCGAGACCATGGTTGGGCTCTCCGGCCTCGGCGACCTGATCCTGACCTGCTCCAGCCCGCAATCGCGCAACTTCGCGCTCGGCATTGCGCTCGGCCGCGGCGAGCCGCCGCCGGCCGGCAAGCTTGCGGAGGGCGCGTCCACCGCACCGGTGCTGGTCGAACTCGCTGCTTCGCGAAAAATCGAAATGCCGGTATCGTCGGCGGTCGCGGCGATCCTGGCGGGTCGGCTCTCCATCGATGCCGCGATCGAGGGCCTGCTGACGCGGCCGTTCAAGGCGGAGGAATGACGATGGCGTACTGGCTGGTGAAATCCGAACCGTCGACCTGGTCGTGGGATCAGCAGGTCGCGAAGGGCGCCAAGGGCGAGGCCTGGACCGGCGTGCGCAACTTCACCGCGCGGCAAAACCTCGTGAACATGAAGAAGGGCGACAAGGCGTTCTTCTATCACTCCAACGAGGGCAAGGACATCGTCGGCATCGCCGAGGTGATCAAGGAGTCCTATCCCGATCCGACCGACAAGACCGGCAAGTTCGTCTGCGTCGACATCAAGGCCGACAAGAAGCTGCCGCAGCCGGTGACCATGGCGGCGATCAAGGCGGACAAGAAACTGGCCGCGATGGCGCTGGTGAAATATTCGCGGCTGTCGGTGCAGCCGGTGACGGCGGACGAATGGAAGCTGGTCTGCAAGATGGGCGGGCTGTAGCGCTGCTGACGCGTAGGGTGGGCAAAGCGAAGCGTGCCCACCTTCAAAAGCGAAACTGGGAATGGTGGGCACGGCGCGAAGAGCGCGCCTTTGCCCACCCTACGATGATCCGAAAGGCCTGTGGTATTGGCCCCCGCTTTCGCGGGAGCGACGAGCGGAGCTACGCCGCGGCTGCCGTCACGACCTGCGCCAGCAGCTGCTCGCGCTTGAACTGGACGCGCTGGGTCTTCAGGGTCGCGGCGAAGCGCTCGAGGATGCCGTCCTCGAAGGCGGTGACGATGGTGTCGTGCACATAGCTCTTGCGGCAGATCGCCGGCGTGTTGGAGAGCTTGTCGGCGGCGGCGCGGATCGCGTCGAGCACCTGCCGCCTGCGGCCGCGCTGGCTCGCGGCCGGCGTGATCCGCGACAGCGATTCCACCACCACGGCGGACGCCATCAGGGTGCGGAAATCCTTCAGCGAAATCTTGATGCCGGCGATCTCGCGCAAAAAGCCGTTCACGGTCGTGGTCGAGACGCCGCGCACCACGCCGTTGCCGTCGCGATACTGGAACATGCGCTTGCCCGGCACGGTCTGCAGGATGCCGATCGCGCGCACCAGCTTCTCGGCCTTGCATTCCTTGCGCACGGCCTTGCCGCCCTTGGCCTTGAAGGTCAGCACCACGGCAGTCGTCTTCCAGCGTGACGTTGGATTTCAGCAGCGTGGTGGCGCCGCGCGTGCCGTTCAGCCGCGCATAGGATTCGTTGCCGGGGCGGATCGCGGTGCGCGCGATCAGCTCGATCGCGGCCGACAGCGCGAACTCCCGCGTCGGCTCGTCGCCGGCGAGATGCTTGGCGACGTTGCGCCGGATCTTCGGCAGCGCGGCGACGAGCCTCGCCAGGCGATGCGCCTTGCGCTGCTCGCGCACCTTCTCCCAATCGGCGTGATAGCGGTATTGCAGCCGGCCGGCGGCGTCGACGCCGACCGCCTGCAGATGCGAATTCGGATCGGGCGAGTAGCGCACCTCGCGATAGGCCGGCGGCATCGCCATACGGTTCAGGCGGCGGATGGTGCCGGCATGACGGATCGGGTGCCGTTGGCGCGAACGAAGGAATAGCCCTTGCCGCGCTTGATGCGGCGGATGGTGAGCTGGTTCTGGTCGCCGAGCGACAGGCCGTGGTCGGCGGCGAGCTCCTCGACCGAGGTTTTGGCGACGGCCGGCTTCGGCGCTTCGACCGGCTGCGCCGGCAATTGCCCGAGCATTTCGGCGAGCGCCACGGCGGGATCGGCGGAAACGGGCCGCGGAGCCTCGAAATTCTGCTGATCCGTCATGACGCTAAACGCCTTGCTCCTGTTGTTCTGTCTGCCTTGCCTCAATGCCGACGGCCTTGGGCTCGTTCCGGCAGGGCGCTCTGAGGCCCGGGGAGGCCATTTAGGGGGTCAGGAACGGCTTGGCGAGTCCCAATTGTCACATTTGAGGTTATTAAATACCGTTCATGGGTGCCATTCGGCCGATAACGTTGATTTCAGGCCAAGCGGCAACGCGAAAGTGATCGCGATCCGGCCGCCACGACGCCGCAGCCAGGCGGCCGCCGGCGGCCGATTGATATGGCGCAAAATCGCACCTCGTCGAAGGTGTTATTCGTCGCGCTTGTCGGTCGCCGTGCGCGCGGACGCATAATCGCGCTAACAATGAAGACGGCTTCAGTGTGCTGTGTTAGCTGGCCGCGTTGCGTGGAGGAGCGAATGTCCGACAAGATTTATGACGTGCCGGCCGATTGGGCCAAGCGCGCCTGGGCCGATCCGGCCAAATACCAGGAAATGTACGCCCGCTCGATCAAGGACCCCAAGGGATTTTGGGCCGAACACGCCAAGCGCGTCGACTGGATCAAGGCGCCGACCAAGATCGACAACTGGTCCTATGCGCCCGGCAACATCTCGATCAAATGGTTCGAGGACGGCGTGCTCAACGCCGCCTATAACTGCATCGACCGGCATCTTGCCCAAGCGCGCCAACCAGACCGCGATCATCTGGGAAGGCGACGATCCCTCGCAGTCCAAGCACATCACCTACAAGGAGCTGCATGACGAAGTCTGCCGGATGGCCAACATCCTGCGCACCCGCAACGTCAAGAAGGGCGACCGCGTCACCATCTATCTGCCGATGATTCCGGAAGCGGCCTACGCGATCCTCGCCTGCGCGCGGATCGGCGCCATCCATTCGGTGGTGTTCGCCGGCTTCTCGCCGGACTCGCTGGCGCAGCGCATCAACGACTGCAAATCCAAGTTCATCATCACCGCCGACGAAGGCCTGCGCGGCGGCCGAAGGTGCCGCTGAAGGCCAATGTCGACGCGGCGATCGCCAAGACCGACGGCGTCGACTGGGTCGTCGTGGTCAAGCGCACCGGCGGCAAGGTCGACATGAATCCGTCGCGCGACCTCTGGTACCACGAGGCGGCCGAGATGGTGACGACCGAGTGCCCGGTCGAGCACATGAACGCGGAAGATCCGCTGTTCATCCTCTACACGTCAGGCTCGACCGGCCAGCCCAAGGGCGTGCTGCACACCACCGGCGGCTATCTCGTGTTCGCGTCGATGACGCATCAATACGTGTTCGACTATCACGACGGCGACATCTACTGGTGCACCGCCGACGTCGGCTGGGTCACCGGCCACAGCTACATTCTGTACGGGCCGCTCGCCAACGGCGCGACCACGCTGATGTTCGAGGGCGTGCCGAATTATCCGGATAATTCGCGGTTCTGGAACGTCGATCGACAAGCACAAGGTCAACATCTTCTACACCGCGCCGACCGCGATCCGCGCGCTGATGCAGGCCGGCGACGAGCCCGTGACGAAGACCTCGCGCAAGTCGCTGCGGCTGCTCGGCTCGGTCGGCGAGCCGATCAATCCGGAAGCCTGGGAGTGGTATCACCGCGTGGTCGGCGACGACCGCTGCCCGATCGTCGACACCTGGTGGCAGACCGAGACCGGCGGCATTTTGATCACGCCGCTGCCGGGCGCGACCAAACTGAAGCCGGGCTCGGCGACGCAGCCGTTCTTCGGCGTGGTGCCCGAGATCGTCGATGCCGACGGCAAGACGCTGGAAGGCGAGGCCACCGGCAATCTCTGCATCACGCGCTCATGGCCGGGACAGATGCGCACCGTCTATGGCGATCACGCGCGCTTCGAGCAGACCTATTTCTCGACCTACAAGAACAAATACTTCACCGGCGACGGCTGCCGGCGCGACGCCGACGGCTATTACTGGATCACCGGCCGCGTCGACGACGTCATCAACGTCTCCGGCCATCGCATGGGCACCGCCGAGGTCGAGAGCTCGCTGGTCGCGCATGCCAAAGTGTCGGAGGCCGCGGTGGTCGGCTATCCCCACGACATCAAGGGCCAGGGCATCTACGCCTATGTCACCCTGATGGCCGGCACCGAGCCGAGCGAGGAGTTGCGCAAGGAGCTGGTCGCCTGGGTGCGCAAGGACATCGGGCCGATCGCCTCGCCCGACCAGATCCAGTTCGCGCCGGGCCTGCCGAAGACGCGCTCCGGCAAGATCATGCGCCGCATCCTGCGCAAGATCGCCGAGGACGAGCCGGGCGAGCCTGGGCGATACCTCGACCCTGGCCGATCCCGCCGTGGTCGACGACCTCGTCAAGAACCGGCAGAACAAGAAGCATTCGGCGGCGTAGCAAAATCTCTCGTCATTCCGGGACATCGCGAAGCGATGGGCCCGGAATCCATAACCACAGCCGGTGGATATGGATTCCCGGCTCGCGACTTCGTCGCGCCCGGGAATGACGACCGTTCAGGGTCGGTCACTACACGAAGGCCCCTCCTCACGCCGACGTCATGAACTGTGGCCGCGCTGCGGCGCTTTTCCGGCGAGTGTTGTTTTCAAGTCATTTACTTTAATTGCAGTTTTTCCTCTTCTCCTCCCTGCCGAGTGAGTCCGAAGGCCCGCGTGGCAACCATTGGGTTAACACACGCGGTTAAAAATACGTGGGCGAGCCGCTTTTGGGGCGGTTTCAACCAGTTTTCACGGCCCTGGCAGGGGCGGGCGAAGCGGAGAAGGAAGATGTCGAAGCGGATTGCGGTGGCGCTGGCGGTCACCTTGGGGCTGGGGATTATGGCGACGGCGGCGCAGGCACGCCCCGCAATGGTCGGGGTTCACGGCAGCGAATACTCGCCGGGAACCATCGTAGTCAAAACCAACGAGCGGCGCCCTCTATTACTCATCGATCAGGGCCATGCGATGCGCTACCCGGTCGGCGTCGGCATGTGCCGGCAAGCAGTGGGCCGGCACCACCCGGATCGACGGCAAGTACCGCAACCCGGCCTGGTCGCCGCCGACGGAAGTCAAGCGCGACAAGCCGAGCATTCCCGACGTGATTGCCGGCGGCTCGCCGCGGAATCCGATGGGCGTCGCAGCCATGACGCTCGTCCGGCGGCGAATACGCCATCCACGGCACCAACATGCCGGGCTCGGTCGGCGGCTTCGTGTCGTACGGCTGCATCCGCATGCTGAACGCCGATATCTCCGACCTGTTCAACCGCGTGTCGGTCGGCACCAGGGTGGTCGTGACGCGCTGAGGGCCGTCACATCGAGATATGCAAAAGCCGCGCAAGAGCGCGGCTTTTTCGATTTGCGCGAAAGTGCAACTTTCGACTCAGAAGTCCGAGGCGATGCCCTTGTTTTCCCAGTCGCCATAGCGCGTCGGCTCGGGCCCCTTCGGTCCCTGAAACTCCTTCGGCATCGGCTTGGCATTCTCGGCAGCGGCCTTTCGCCGCGCCTCGGCTTCGGCCAGTGCGCGCTGCGCCGCGGGCGTGAGTTCCTTGCGCGGGCTGGTCTCGCTCGGTTTGGGATCGTCAGCCATGACACCTCCCCTGCTACTTTCGGAGCACTCGACCATACATCCAATCAAGACATCGTGCGACAGCGGCAAAAAGCCAGAGCGATTCTTACATTTGGCATATTCGCATGGCAGTGGTGCTGTCCTTATGAGCGGCATGCCGAAGTCTCGCGGAATTGCCCCTTCTCCGAGTAACGTTTTGAGCATGCCAGCGCAAAGATTCGCCCGACCCTCCGAAGTGCCCGGCCTCGCGGCGCGGCGGATCGCGGCCGATATCCTCGACGGCGTGCTGCACAAGCATCGCACGCTCGACGACCAGCTCGACGGCGCCGCCGCCCATCCCGCTCTGAAGACGCTCGCCGACCGCGACCGCGCGCTGATGCGCCGGCTGGTCGCGACCATCCTGCGCCGGCTCGGCACGCTCGGCCATTTGCTGTCGCGCCTGCTCGATCGCGGCATTCCGACCGATGCGCCGCGCGCGCAAAGCGCGCTGCTGATTGGCGCCGCGCAAATCCTCTGGATGGACGTGCCCGATCATGCCGCGGTCGATCTGTCGGTGCGGCTGGTGCAGTCCGACCGGCGCGCAGCGAAATATGCCGGCCTCGTCAACGCCGTGCTGCGCCGCTGCGCGCGCGAGGGCGCAGCCATCGTCGACGAGGTCAAGATCCGACATGCTCGATCTGCCGCCCTGGCTGATCAAGCGCTGGATCGCGCATTATGGCGAAGCCACCGCGAAAGCGATGGCGCTCGCGCTCAGTCACGAGCCGTCGCTCGATCTCACGGTGAAATCCGAAGCCGCGCAATGGGCGACCCGTCTGCATGGCGAGATGCTGCCGACCGGCACGGTGCGCACCGCTGCTGCAGGGCTCGGTGACCATGCTGCCGGGCTTCTCCGAAGGCGCAATGGTGGGTGCAGGATGCCGCCGCGGCACTTCCGGCGCGGCTGTTCGGCGACGTCACGGGCAAGACGCATCGCCGATCTCTGCGCCGCGCCCGGCGGCAAGACCGCGCAGCTCGCGCAGGCCGGCGCCAAAGTCACCGCGCTCGACCGTTCGCCGGCGCGGATGGCGCGGCTGCGCGACAATCTGGCGCGGCTTTCGCTGGAGGCCGAGACCGTGGTCGCCGACGCGATGGAATGGCCGGGCACGGCTGATGGATTCGACGGCGTCCTGGTCGATGCGCCCTGCACTTCGACCGGCACCATCCGCCGTCATCCCGATGTCGCCTGGCTGCGGCAGGAGGCCGATATCGCCGCGCTGGCCGCGCTGCAGAGGCGCCTGCTGCAGCAAGGCCGCGCGCCTGCTGAAGCCCGGCGGCACCCTGGTCTATTGCACCTGTTCGCTGGAGCCGGAGGAAGGCGAGGCCGGCCATCGCGGCGCTGCTCGCCGCCGAACCGGGCCTGCGCCGCGCGCCCGATCGAGGCCAGGAAGTCGCGGGCCTTTCCGACATCCTCACCGCCGAGGGCGATCTGCGCACCCTGCCCTGCCATCTGCCGCATGCCGACCCCCGGCTTGCGGGGCTCGACGGCTTCTACGCCGCCCGATTGGTTAAATCCTGATTTTGCTGCATATTTCGCCCGGGCGGGCCGTGATTCGCCCGCTTTCAAGAGGGTGTCAGCGCGGCGTTTCCGGATTAAAAGGATTCGCTCGGCCATCCTCCCCAAACAAGGCAAGGCGTGTCGGTCGCTCAACGCAGACGCATCTCGACGCTGATCATGGGCCGCTTCGCGCGGAGCTTGATGGCGCGCGCCAGCGGCGGCTCGGTGGCGCTGTCGCGGCTGTGGCCGGGGCGCACCGACCGGCTGATCATCGCGCCGCATGATCTGCGCACGGCGGACGCCACCCGCGCCGCCGAGATCTATGCCGGCCGCTTCGTGTTCGCCGGCAAGATCGTGACCTGCCATGGCCGCTCGATCTTCGATCTCGAGCCGCCGTCGGAAGATTGGGAGGTGGCGCTGCTCGGCTTCGGCTGGCTCCGGCATCTGCGCGCCGCCGACACCGCGCTGACCCGCGCCAATGCCCGCGCGCTGGTCGACGACTGGATCTCCAATCCGGCCAATCAGCAAGCGCCCGATCGGCCGCCGCGCCGACGTGCTGTCGCGCCGGGTGATCTCGCTGCTGTCGCAGGCGCCGCTGGTGCTCGGCGATACCGACAGCAAGTTCTATCGCCGCTATCTGCGCGGGCTGACGCGCGAGATCCGCTATCTGCGCTACGCGATGCTCGACATTCCCGACGGCGTGCCGCGGCTGCAGGTGCTGATCGCGCTGTGCTACGCCTCGCTCTGCCTCGCCAACCAGGCCAAGCACATCCGCAGCGCGATCCGCAAGCTCTCCGACGAATTGCAGCGGCAGATCCTGCCCGACGGCGGGCACATCTCGCGCAATCCCGGCGCGCTGATCGAGCTCCTGATCGACCTGCTGCCGCTGCGGCAGACCTTTGCCGCGCGCAACATCGCGCCGCCGCCGGCGCTGCTCAACGCCATCGACCGCATGATGCCGATGCTGCGCTTCTTCCGGCATGGCGACGGCACGATCGCGCTGTTCAACGGCATGAGCGGCACGCCGTCCGATCTGCTCGCGACCCTGCTCGCCTATGACGACACCCATGGCACGCCGATGGCGAGCATGCCGCATACCGGCTTCCAGCGCCTCGATGCCGGCGCCATGACCGTGATCATGGACACCGGCCCGCCGCCGCCGCCGAATGTCAGCCACGACGCCCATGCCGGCTGCCTCTCCTTCGAGATGTCGTCGGGCACGAGCCGCATCGTCATCAATTGCGGCATGCCCTCGACCGGCCGCGACAATTGGCGCGCCTTTGCGCGCAGCACGGCGGCGCATTCGACGCTGACCTATCACGACACCTCGTCGTGCCAGTTCGTCGAGATGTCGGCGATGAAGCGGCTGCTGCAGGGCGCGCCGATCGTCGCGCGGTCCGGCAGATGTGGAGAATTTCCGCGAGGTGGTCACCAACGGCGATCTGCTGACGACCTCGCATGACGGCTATCGTCCAGCGCTTCGGCGTGATCCATCGCCGCGTGCTGATGGCCTCGCCCGACGGCACACGGCTCGACGGCGAGGACACGATTTCGCCGGCGCCGGGCGCGCGCGTCAAGGGCAACGAGACCGACTACGCGCTGCGCTTCCATTTGCATCCGTCGGTGAAGGCCAACCGGCTCACGGACGCGCGCGGCGTGATGCTGGTGCTGCCGAACCGCGACGTCTGGACCTTCGAGGCGCTCGACGACAAGGTCGATCTCGAGGACAGCGTGTTCCTCGCCGGCACCGATGGCCCGCGCCGCACCGCCCAGATCGTGATCCGGCAGGACTCGCGCCATGCCTCCTCGATCCGCTGGAGTTTCATGCGCTCGTCGACCTCGCCGTCCGCCACCAATGCGCGGCGCAACGCCCGCCGCGAGCCGGAACTGCCGCTCTAGCGCGAAATGCTAGCTGTGGGATTGGCGGCTGCGCCGTTGTGGACGCCGCCCAAAACTGCTAACCAGCGCTCGCTCGCGCGACTGGCGACTTTGGATGGAGCACCATCGGGAAGCGCGGGACATATCGCCGCGCGCCTGGGCATCACCACCTCTGAACAGAGGATCTTGCCCATGACCGACCATCCCCGCCGCGTCACCCGCGCTCTGCTTTCCGTTTCCGACAAATCCGGCCTGATCGATTTCGCCCGCGCGCTTGCCGCGCACAGCATCGAGCTGGTCTCGACCGGCGGCACGGCGAAGGCGATCGCGGAGCCGGCCTGAAAGTCCGCGACGTCTCCGAGCTCACCGGCTTTCCCGAAATGATGGACGGCCGCGTCAAGACGCTGCATCCGAAGGTGCATGGCGGCCTGCTCGCGATCCGCGACAACGCCGAGCATGCGCAGCGCGATGAAGACGCACGGCATCGCGCCGATCGATCTGCTCGTCGTCAATCTCTATCCGTTCGAGGCGACCGTCGACGAAGGGCGCCGGCTTCGAGGAGTGCATCGAGAATATCGACATCGGCGGACCCGCGATGATCCGCGCCGCCGCGAAGAACCATGACGACGTCGCCGTCGTGGTCGAGGCCGCGGACTATCAGGCCGTGCTCGACGAGCTCAACGCCAACCAGGGCGCGACGACGCTGGCGCTGCGCCGCCGTCTCGCGGCAAAGGCCTATGCGCGCACCGCGGCCTATGATGCCGCGATCTCGAACTGGTTCGCGAGCGAGCTCAAGACCGAGGCGCCGGACTTCCGCGCCTTCGGCGGCCGGCTGATCCAGGCGCTGCGCTATGGCGAGAACCCGCACCAGAAGGCGGCGTTCTATCGCCTGCCCGACAAGCGGCCCGGCGTCGCCACCTTGCGGCAGTTGCAGGGCAAGGAGCTGTCCTACAACAACATCAACGACACCGATGCGGCCTTCGAATGCGTCGCCGAGTTCGATCCCAAGCGCACCGCGGCCTGCGTCATCGTCAAGCACGCCAACCCTTGCGGCGTCGCCGAAGGCCCCGACCTCGCCACCGCCTATCGCAAGGCGCTCGCCTGCGATTCCGACCTCGGCCTATGGCGGCATCATCGCGCTGAACCGGACGCTCGATGCGGACGACCGCGCGCGCCGTCACCGGGATCTTCACCGAAGTGATCATCGCGCCCGATGCGACCGAGGAAGCGATCGCCATCGTCGCCGGCGCGCAAGAATCTGCGGCTGCTGCTCACCGGCGGCCTGCCCGATCCGCGCGCGCTCGGCCTCACCGCGAAGACCGTCGCCGGCGGCTTACTGGTGCAGGGCCGCGACAATGCCGTGGTCGACGACATGGTGCTGAAGGTCGTGACCAAGCGCGCGCCGACCGAAGCCGAGATGCGCGACCTGATCTTCGCCTTCCGCGTCGCCAAGCACGTCAAGTCGAACACGATCGTCTACGCCAAGGACCTCGCCACCGTCGGCATCGGCGCCGGCCAGATGAGCCGGGTCGATTCCGCGCGCATCGCCGCGCGCAAGGCGCAGGATGCGGCTGCCGAACTGAAGCTCGCCGAGCCGCTGACCAAGGGTTCGGTGGTCGCCTCCGACGCGTTCTTCCCCTTTGCCGACGGCATGCTCGCCTGCATCGAGGCCGGCGCCACCGCCGTGATCCAGCCCGGCGGCTCGATGCGCGACGACGAGGTGATCAAGGCCGCCGACGAGCACGGCATCGCCATGGTGTTCACGGGCGTGCGGCATTTCCGGCATTAGCTGCCGTCATTCTGGGCGTCGCGGCGATCCATCGTGTGAATCCGGCTTCGCTCGCGACGAGCGACGAGTCCTCACCCGCGCAGCAACGCGAGCCCCGTCACGAAGAACAGCACCAGCACCGCCATGCCGGCCTTCTGGCTGGCGGTCGCCGCCGTCACGATACCGATCAGCAGCGGACCGATGAAGGACGTGACCTTGCCGGTCAGCGCGAACAGCCCGAAATATTGCGCGATGCGATCCTTCGGTGCGAGCCGAATCAGCAGCGAGCGCGAGGCCGCCTGCAAGGGCGCGCCGGCCGCCCCGATGCAGCAGCCGAGGACGAGATAGGCGCGCTCGGCGGCTGATGCGAACAGCGCGCCGCCGGCTTGCGGCGGCGTCGACCTGCACGAACAGCACCGAATCCTTGTCGACGAGCAGGATCGCGACGACGGCAAGCAGCAGCACGATCATGCTGCCTGCTATCACGCGCTTCGACCCCAATGCATCGTCGAGCTTGCCGCCGATATAGCCACCGAAGGTGCCGGCAATCGCAAGGATGATGCCGAAAGTACCGATCTGGATGGTGTTCCAGCCAAACGTGCCTGCGGCATAGATGCCGCCGAACGCGAACAGCGACACCAGCCCGTCGGTGTAGATCATGTTGGCGAGCAGGAACGCTGCAAGCGATTTCTGGCTCGGCAGCTCGCGCAACGTCTGCTTCAACTCGGCAAGTCCCTCGCGCAATGCATCGCGCACCGGATGCCGCGCTGGATAATCCGGCGTCAGCAGAAACATCGGCAGCACGAAGATGATGAACCAGATTCCGGTGAGCGGACCGGAGATGCGATCGCCCTGATGGGTCGCAGGATCGAGCCCGAACAGCGGCGTGAAGCCGAACAATGTGCGTCCGCTCTCGGGATTTGCAGCGAGAAAGCCGAGCACGAGAATCAGACTCAAGATGCCGCCGATGTACCCGGTCGCCCAGCCGGTGCCGGACAGGCGGCCGATGCGGTCCGGCGGCACCAGTGTCGGCATCATCGCATTGTTGAACACGGTTGCGAATTCGACGCCGATGGTCGCGATGGCATAAGCAGAACAGCAGCGGTGGAATCACACTGGGGTCGCCGGGCTTGCCGAACCACATCAGCGCGGCGCCGATCACCAGCATGGCGCCGAAGCCGGCGATCCACGGCTTGCGGCGGCCTGACGCATCCGCGATCGCACCGAGCACCGGCGAGAGCAGTGCGATCGCCAGGCCGGCGGCTGCGGTCGCAAAGCCCCACAGCGCCTGGCCCTCCGCCGCGATCAGCCGCGACATGGGTGGCAAAATAGGGTGCGAAGACGAAGGTCGTGATCAGCGTGAAATAGGGCTGCGCCGCCCAATCGAAGAAAATCCAGCTGATCACGGCAGACCTTGGCGGATAGTTCCTTCGCGCGGCGGCTTCGCCTGACTCCCATGCGGTCAAAACCATTCAAAAATGTCCTCAAACCTCACGCCGACGCGCTTTGCCATTCGGCCGCCAATCCATATACGATGCTGGCGACGCTTCAGTTGTCCCTAATGAACGGCGGAATTTTGATGCAGTCGACGACAAGCAACCGGCGCCTGATTGCGGCCCTTGTTATTTCGCTTCGCTTATCGTCTTGCCCGCCGCGGCGCAGGACCGCAGCGTCCCGCCACCCGCCGATCGCATTCACACCGTTTCCGCCGAACACGGCATGGTGGTGGCGCAGGAGAAGATCGCCGCGCAAATCGGCGGCGACATCCTGCGCCAGGGCGGCAACGCCATCGATGCCGCGGTCGCCACCGGCTTTGCCATGGCCGTCACCTATCCCCGCGCGGGAAATATCGGCGGCGGCGGCTTCATGCTGATTCATCTTTCCACCGGCGAAGACGTCGCGATCGACTATCGCGAGATGGCGCCGGCCGCGATGACGCGCGACAGTTTCCTCGGGGCCGACGGCAAGCCCGACAACGCCAAGTCGCGCGATTCCGCGCTCGGGATCGGCGTGCCCGGCACCGTGGCAGGACTGGCGCTGGCGCTGGACAAATACGGCTCCGGCAAGTTCACGCTGGCGCAGCTGATCAAGCCCGCGATCGATCTGGCGCGCGAAGGTTTTGTCATCACCGACGACATGGCCGATACGCTGCCGACATTTCATGGGCGGCTGGCGAAATGGCCGTCCTCGGCAAAGATCTTCTCGCGGCCGGACGGGACGTCGCTCGGGGAAGGCGACAGGCTCGTGCAGACCGATCTTGCCGCAACGCTGACGGCCATCGCCGAGCAGGGACCGCGCGGCTTCTATGATGGACCGGTGGCCGAGAAGCTCGCGCAAGACATACGCGATGCCGGCGGCATCATGACCGCGGACGATCTCGAAATCCTATCAGCCTGCCATCCGCACGCCGGTGCGCGGCAGCTATCGCGGTTATGACATCGTGTCGATGCCGCAACCGTCATCGGGCGGCGTGGTGCTGATCGAATCGCTGAACATCCTCGAAGGTTTCGATCTCGCCGCGCTGAAGCAGGGCTCGCGCGCCGTCGCTGCATCTGCTGATCGAAGCGATGAAGCGCGCCTACGCCGACCGCGCACGCTATCTCGGCGATCCCGCCTTCGTCAGCGCGCCGATCGCGACCCTGATCGCCAAGGACTACGCGGCCAAAGCTGCGCGCGGGCATCGATCCCGAGCACGCTACGCCGGCCGACAAGCTGATGTCGGCGATGCCGACGCGCGAAGGCACCAACACCACGCATTTCTCGGTCGTCGACAGCCATGGCAATGCCGTCAGCAACACCTACACGCTGAACTTCAGCTATGGCGTCGGTCTCGTCGCCGACGGCACCGGCGTGCTGCTCAACAACGAGCTCGACGATTTCACGGCCGCGGCGGGTGCCGCCAACGCCTATCGGGCTGGTCGGCTACGAGGCCAACCTGCCCGGCCCCGGCAAACGGCCGCTGTCGTCGATGACGCCGACCATCGTGATGAGGGGCGGCAAGCCGGTGCTGGTGACGGGCACGCCAGGCGGCAGCCGGATCATCTCCACGGTGCTGCAGGTGATCGTCAACGCGCTCGACTATCAGATGGACATCGAGGCCGCGGTCGCCGCACCCCGGGTGCATCATCAGTGGATGCCCGACAAGGTCATCCTGGAGCCCGGTTTTCCCGAAGACGTCCTCGCCGAACTCAGGGCCAAGGGCCACAATGTGGTGCAAGCCATGACCTGCTGCTCGGCCAATTCGATCATGGTGACGCCGAACGGACTGTTGGGCGCGCCTGATCCGCGCACCCGCGGCGCCGAAGCCGCGGCGCAGTAGTGTTGCTGAATTCCCCTCCCCCTTGCGGGGAGGGGTTAGGGGTGGGGGTCCGAACATGCAGTCTTCGTGTTGACCCCCCTCCCCGACCCTCCCCCGCAAGGGGGGAGGGAGCACATCGTTCGGTGCGCCTCTTAAAGGAGTTCACATGACCTCGCTCAAAGGCAAGACGCTGTTCATCTCGGGCGCGAGCCGCGGCATCGGGCTCGCGATCGCGCTGCGCGCCGCGCGCGACGGCGCCAATGTCGCGATCGCGGCCAAGACCACCGAGCCGCATCCGCGGTTGAAAGGCACGATCTACACCGCCGCCGACGAGGTCCGCGCCGCCGGCGGCAAGGCGTTGCCGGTGGTCTGCGACATCAGAGACGAAGCCCAGGTGATCGACGCCATCGAAAAGACGGTCGCCGAGTTCGGCGGCATCGACATCTGCGTCAACAATGCCAGCGCCATCAGCCTGACCACCTCGCAGGCGACCGACATGAAGCGGTTCGACCTGATGATGGGCATCAACACGCGCGGCACCTTCATGGTATCGAAATATTGCATCCCGCATCTGAAGAAAGCGGAGAACCCGCACATCCTGATGCTGTCGCCGCCGCTCGACATGAAGGCGAAATGGTTCGAGCATTCCACCGCCTACACCGTGGCGAAATACGGCATGAGCATGTGCGTGCTTGGCCTCTCCGGCGAGCTCAGGGCGCCGGCATCGCCGTCAACGCGCTGTGGCCGCGCACCACCATCGCTACCGCCGCAGTCGGCAATCTCCTCGGCGGCGACGCCATGATGCGCGCGAGCCGGACGCCTGAGATCATGGGCGATGCCGCATACGCGATCTTCACCCGGCCGGCGCGCGAGTTCACCGGGCATTTCTGCATCGACGACAAGCTGCTCTATGCAAGCGGCGTGCGCGACTTCGAACGCTATCGCGTCGATCCCACGGTACCGCTGATGTCTGATTTCTTCGTCCCCGATGACGACGTGCCGCCGCCCGGAGTCACCGTGCAGCCGCTACCATCCGTTGGCGCCGCGCAGAAGTCACGGTAGAACCGCGCTGGGGATAGCCCGGGGACGCGACGGTGAACTGGCGAAAATTGCTTGTGATCGCGAGCTCACTGATCGTGATTGCCGCCGCGGCAGGGTTGATCGCCATTCGAAGGCCCGACCTTCGGATCCGCACCGCGACCGGCGCCGCCGCGGATGCGCTCTGCGCCAAGACCTTCGTCTCCCATCTCGATCCGGGAGACCTCTTTCGCCGAGATCATGGACCGGCCCGGCATTCGCCGTCTCAGATTTGGCATGCGCTATCAGCTCGACCGCATGGCGAGGACGCTCGACGTCTCGGTCATGGGCCTGTTTGCAACCCACACCATCTTCCGCGAAGGCTTTGGTTGCGTGCGCGTGCTTGGCAACAGGGAACCCTATCTGCTCAAGGCCGACATCGTCGCACTGAAGACGCCAAAGGCGCCGCCGCTACTGCCCGAGATCGCTGGACCAGACGTGGTCGAGCCGTCCGATCCCGCGCTGAAGGCCGCGCTCGATCATGCCTTCGAGGAACCCGCCGAGCCGCCGCTGCGTCGGACCAAAGCCGTGGTCGTGGTGCGCGATGGCCGCGTCATCGCCGAGCGTTACGCACCAGGCATCGGCATCGATACGCCGTTGCCCAGCTTCTCCATGACAAAATCGCTGGTCAATGCGTTGCTCGGCGTGATGACCCAGCAGGGCCTGACCTCGCCATCGCTGCCTGCGCCGATTCCGGAATGGCATGGAACGAACGATCCGCGCCGCGCGATCGAGGTCGGCCATCTCATGCGGATGACGTCGGGCCTTGCGCTCGATGAGACCGACGATCCGCTCAATCCATCGGAGCAGATGTTCGCCCATGACGACATGGCGGCGTTTGCGGTGAACGCGCCCCTGATCGCGGAGCCCGGCACGCGCTGGGCCTATTCCAGCGCCACGGTGCAGATTCTGGCGCGCATCATTCGCGAGGCCGTCGGCGGGCCGGAGCAGACGCTGGCCTACGCCTGGCGCGAGCTGTTCAATCCGCTCGGCATGCGCAACGTCACGCTGGAGTTCGACGGCTCCGGCACATTGCAGGGCGCCAACAACATGCTGGCGAGCGCGCGCGACTGGGCGCGGTTCGGCCTGCTCTATCTCAACGACGGCAAGATCGGCGAGCAAGCGCATCCTGCATACGGAGTGGGTGGACTTCATCACCTGGGCGACGCTGGACACGGATTATGCCGCGGGCTTCTGGACTGACAACAGCGAGCATCCGAATGCGTTAGCGCGCGTGCGCGCCGGGATGCCACGCGACGCCTATTATGCGTCAGGCAATCTCGGCCAGCGCTGCGTGATCATTCCCTCGCAGCACATGGTGGTGGTGCGGATGGGCGACAGCGTCGATCCCACAGGCGATATGCGTGGACTGACGCGGCTGATCAAGGACGTGATCGCAGCGATGGAGCAAGTGACGCCGTCAGCGGCCGATCTCGTACGGCCCGCCCTTCTCCAGCGCGCGCTTGTAAGCCGGCCGCGCGTGGATGCGCTCGAGAAACGCCATCGACCTTGCGGATGCCCCTGCTCCAGTCCGCCGCGCGCGGCGCTCGCTTCCAGCGGAAAGCTCATCTGGATGTCGGCCGCGGTGAACTCATTGCCGGCGAACCATTCGCTCTTGGCGAGCTCCCCTTCCCAGTACGCCATGTGCTGCTTGAGCTGCGGATTGACCAGAGTGGTCAGCGCTTGCGAGGAGACCTTGCGCACGATCGGACGCAGCAGCGCCGGCGCGCGCTTCGGCATCAGCGTGAACAACAGTTTCAGCAACAGCGGCGACATCGCCGAGCCCTCGGCATAGTGCAGCCAATAGGTGTAGCGCAGCCGCTCCGGCGTATTCGCCGGCGGAATGAAACGGCCGTTGCCGTACGTCGCAACCAGATATTCGACGATCGCGCCTGATTCCGCGACCGTGTTGCCGTTGTCGGTGACGACAGGCGATTTGCCGAGCGGATGGATCGCGCGCAATTCCTTCGGCGCGCGCATGTCGGGCTGGCGTTGATAGCGCACGATCTCATAGGGCACGCCGAGCTCTTCGAGCAGCCACAGCACGCGTTGCGAGCGCGAGTTGTTGAGATGATGAACCGTCAGCATGGATGTCCCCCGGCATGATCTTCGGCGTTTCCGAAAAGATCAGGCGTTCGCGTCCGTTATCAGGCCGCGACCGACAAGGCGATGCGGCGAACGGCAAGATATTTTATCCGGGTGATATTGACATGTTAATTACACCCGGGTATTAATAGCGGCATGACCGAGACTTACACCGCATTTGAGGGCCTGCGGCGCCTCGCCTCCGGGCCCCTCACCGAAATCGCGCCCACGATCAAACACGCCGAGGCGCGCGCAGCCGAACCGATCGCGATCTTCAGCGACGCCACCGGGCGCGCGATCGATCTCGACCTGCGCGGCAGCGTCGACGACATGCTGGCATGGCTTGCCAAGACCGGCGAACAACCGGGCCAGCGAGCCGCGCGGCCGCGGCCGGCCGAAACTCGGCGTGGTTGCACGCGAGGTGACGCTGCTGCCGCGGCACTGGGAATGGCTCAATGCGCAGCCCGGCGGCGCTTCGGTGGCGCTGCGCAAGCTGGTGGAAGCCGCCCGCCGCAGCAATGGCGACACCGACCGGCTGCGCGCGGCGCGCGACGCCGCCTATCACTTCATGTCGGCGATGGCCGGCAACCTCGCCCATTTCGAGGAGGCGTCCCGCGCGCTGTTTGCCGACGACCGGCGGCGATTCACGAGCCTGATCGCAGCCTGGCCCGCGGACATTCGTGACCATGTCGTGAAGCTCGCCTATGCAGATGCCGCATAAGTGATGGCTTGAACAACTGCCCACGGGCTGGTTGAATGATAGGTGTCATATAAGAATCGTCAGGGAGGCCGGCATTGCCCACCAATCCGCAATTCATGTTCGATGTCGGCAGTCCCAATGCGTATCTGAGCCATGAGGCGATCCCCGACATCGAAAAGCGCACCGGCGCCAAGTTCGAATATGTGCCGATCCTGCTCGGCGGCATCTTCAAGTCCACCAACAACAAGTCGCCGGCCGAAACGCTGGCCGGCATCAAGAACAAGCGCGAATTCCAGACGCTGGAGACCGAGCGCTTCGTCAAGCGGTTCGAGGTCCAGCCCTATGTCTGGAATCCATTCTTTCCCGGTCAACACGCTGAACCTGATGCGCGCGGCGATCGCGGCGCAGCTCGAAGGCGTGTTCGAAAAATATGTCGAGGCCGCGTTCCATCACATGTGGCGCGAGCCGAAGAAGATGGACGATCCGGAAGTGGCGGTGAAGGCGCTGACCTCGTCTGGCCTCGATGGCGCGAAGCTCTTGACCCGCGCGCAGGAGCCTGAGGTGAAGGCCAAGCTGCTCGAGAATACGCAATCGGCGGTCGAGCGCGGCGCGTTCGGCTCGCCGACCTTCTTTGTCGGCAAGGAGATGTTCTTCGGCAAGGAGCAGCTGCGCGAAGTCGAGGAGATGGTGTCCAACAAGTAATTCCGTCATTGCGAGCGAAGCGAAGCAATCCATAGCGCCGCAAGCTGAGGCCTGGATTGCATCGTCGCTTCGCTTCCGCCTTCGCTCTTCGAGCTTCGGCGGACAAGCCTCAGGATGAGGGGATAGAGAGGTATCATGCCAAAGCGTAACGCCACCGCCGCCGTGATCGGCGCCGGCGACTATATCGGCGCCGAGATCGTCAAGAAATTTGCGGCTGAAGGCTTCACCGTGTTCGCCGGCCGGCGCAACGGTGAGAAGCTGGAGCCGCTGGTGAAGGAGGTGGAGGCCGCGGGCGGCACCATTGTCGGCCGTTCGCTCGATGCGCGGAAGGAGGAGGAGACCACCGCCTTCCTCAATGACGCCGACAAGCACGCGCCGCTGGAGGTCTGCATCTTCAATGTCGGCGCCAACGTCAATTTCCCGATCCTGGAGACCACCGACCGCGTGTTCCGGAAAGTGTGGGAGATGGCCTGCTGGGCCGGCTTCGTGGCGGGGCGTGAATCGGCGCGGCTGATGGTGCCGCGCGGCGGCGGCAATATCTTCTTCACGGGTGCGACAGCGAGTTTGCGCGGCGGCAGTGGCTTTGCTGCCTTTGCCGCGGCCAAGTTCGGCCTGCGCGGCGTGGCGCAGGCGATGGCGCGCGAACTCGGGCCGAAGAACATCCATGTCGCGCATCTGATCATCGATGCCGGCGTCGACACCGCCTGGGTGCGCGAGCGCCGCGCGCAGATCTGGGGCAAGGAAGCGCTCGACAACCCCGACCTGCTGATGCCGCCGGCCTCGGTGGCAGAGTCCTATTGGCAGCTTTATCAGCAGCCAAAGAGCGCCTGGACCTTCGAGATGGAAATTCGCCCGTTCGGCGAAAAGTGGTGAGACCGGCGATGGCGGGCATAGCCGTCCAATAGGGACGCTTCCGCTCGCCTATTCGCCTCGCCATTCACGATTCGCTCTCTATCGAAGAACAAGGAAAAGAATAAACACATGCGCATTCTCGTGGTCGGCGCCGGCGCGATCGGCGGCTATTTCGGCGGGCGAATGCTGCAGGCCGGCCGTGACGTCACATTTCTGGTGCGCTCGAAACGTGCCGGCGAGCTGGCCACCGCCGGCCTCGTGATCAAGAGCCCGAACGGCGACGCTGCGCTGAAGAACCCGCCGACCGTGCAGGCCGACAGCCTCAAGGACAAATTCGACGTGGTGGTTTTGAGCTGCAAGGCCTTCGATCTCGGCGACGCCATCAACTCGTTCGCGCCGGCGGTCGGACCGAACACCGCGATCATTCCGATGCTCAACGGCATGCAGCATCTCAAAATCCTCGATGACAAATTCGGCGCAGAGCGCGTGCTCGGCGGGCTCTGCGCGATCGCGGTGACCCTGAACGAGCAACGCGAGGTGGTGCAGCTGCAGCCGATGCAGTCACTGGCCTTTGGCGAGCGTGACGGCAAGATGAGCGACCGCGTGCGCGCGATTGCGGACGCGTTCTCTGCCGTCAACGGCGCTGTCGCGAGCCAGAACGTGATCCAGGACATGTGGGAGAAGTGGGTGTTCCTGTGCTCGATCGCGGCAGCGACCAGCCTGATGCGCGCGCCCGTCGGCGTCATCGTGTCCTCGCCCGGGGGCAAGGATTTCATGCTCGGCATTCTCGACGAATGCAGCGCGGTGGCCAAGGCGGCCGGCCACGAGCCGACCGCAGCGGCGTTTTCAGCGCGCCAGGGGCATGTTGACTTCTGAGGCTTCGCCGATGACCGCCTCGATGTACCGCGACATCAAGGTCGGCGCCAATGTCGAGGCCGATCATGTGGTCGGCGACATGATCGCGCGCGCGGAAGCCGCGAAGATTCCAGTGCCGAAGCTGCGCGTCGCCTACACGCATCTGAAGGCCTATGAGAAGCAGCGGGGGTAAACTCGGCTGTCGTCCTCGCGAAAGCGAGGACCCATAACCACAGGCCGGCGTGTTGCGAAGGCTGCCGCGATAATCAGCCTGCTCATCTCAGAGATCACGCGGTATGGGTCCCGGCTCGCGCTTCGCTTGGCCGGGACGACGGTCAGAGATGCGCCAGATAATGCGCCAGCGCCTCGATCTCTTCTTCGCTGAGGGGATAAGCGACATCGGCCATCGCGGCCTGACCGCCGCCGGCGCGCACTCCTGATTTGTAGTCGCGTAGCGCCTTCAACAGATATTCCTCGCGCTGACCGGTGAGGCGCGCGACCGCCTTGGTACCGGCGAAACTGTCGGTGTGGCAGGAGGCGCAACGGCGGCCAGCCGCGGCCTGCTTTCCCTTCGCCGACAAATCCGGATTGTCGTCCTTCGGCGATTGTGGTGGAGTGAGCGAGGCGAAATAGGCGCCGAGATTGCGGATATCCTCATTGTTGAGCTGCTCGACGATCGGCTGCATCTGCTCGTTCTTGCGCGCGCCGGCGCGGAAATAGACCAGCTGCCACTGGATGAACTGATCCTGCTGGCCCGCGAGCGAGGGAATATTCTCCATCTGCGAGATGCCGTTCTCGCCGTGGCAGCCGATGCAGAGCTCGGCCTTCTCCTTGCCGGCGGCGACATCAGCGGCGTGCGCCGAGAAAGTGCCGAGGAGAAGGACAAACGCGCTCGCCGCGTACAGAACGAACTGCTTCATCGAGAACCCATTCCATCCGATTCGTCATTCCGGGGCGCGACGAAGTCGCGAGCCCGGAATCCATAACCTCCATTTGTGGTTATGGGTTCCGGACTCGACCGCTTCGCGGTCGCTCCGGAACGACGAGTGTGCGTGTGACAAAAAAAGTTGAGGCTGCGGCGCCAAAGCACCGCAGCCTCCTCATTCAAGTCAGCCTACTTGCTGTAGCTGATACGATAGATCGCACCGGCCCAGTCGTCGGCCACCAGGATCGACCCGTCCTTGTTCAGGATGATGTCGTCGGGGCGACCGGCATAAGCCTGGTCGCCGGTGATCCAGCCATCGGCGAACACTTCCTGCTTCGGATTCTTGCCGTCGGGACCGACGGTAATGCGCACGATACGGCCACCCTGGTATTTATGCCGGTTCCAGGAGCCGTGCTCGGCGATCAGGATCGAGTTCTTGTAGTCGGCAGGGAATTGGTTGCCGGTATAGAACTTCATGCCGAGCGGAGCCACGTGAGCACCGAGATTGAGCACGGGCGGCGTGAACTCGTCGCACTTGTGACCCATCGCGAATTTCGGGTCCGGCATGGTGCCCTCATGACAATAGGGATAGCCGAAATGCTCGCCCATCTTGTTGATCATGTTGAGCTTGTCGGAGGGCTTGTCGTCGCTGACCCAGTCGCGGGCGTTTTCCGTGAACCAGTATTTGCCGGTGCGCGGATCGACGTCGCCGCCGACCGAGTTGCGAACGCCGAGCGCCACGGTTTCCGCGTTGCCGGTCTTGGGATCGACGCGGCGGATCTGCGAGACGCTGGTCGGCGGGATGCCGACGTTGAAGGGCGGTCCGAACGGCAGATAGAACCAGCCATCCTTGTCGACGGCGATGTATTTCCAGCCATGCGCCGCATAGGACGGCATGTCGTCATACACCACCTTGCCCTCGCCGAGCTTGTCGAGATTGGCTTCGGCGTTGTCGTATTTGATTAGCTTGTCGACGTTGATGACGTAGAGCGCACCATTCTGGAAGGCCAGGCCGGTGGGCATCGGCGGGTTCATCCCCTTGATGATGGTCTTGACCTCTTTCTTGCCGCCCTTGTCGGTGATGGCATAGACGTTGCCGAGGCCGAACGAGCCGACGAACAGGGTGCCCTTGTCGCCCCACGCCATCTGGCGCGCGGCGAGCACGCCGGAGGCCCAGACTTCGATCTTGAAGCCCGGCGGCAGCTTGATCTTCTTGATCAGCGCGGCGAGCTCGGCGTCGGACGCGCCGGTCGGCGGACCTGACGGCGGCGCGAGGCCCTTCTGCGCCTCGGTCTCGTCACCGAGGAACCAGTCATCCGGCGGATGGGTCCAGAACTCCTTGGTGCCGGACTTGTATTTCTTCAGCGCGCGGTTCTTGTCCGCCTGCTGTGCGTTGGCCAATCCCGCACTTGCGACAATACCGATTGTCGCGAGCGCAAGGACGGATCGATGGAAAGCCGATTTCATCGCGTCACTCCCCTGAAGCAGCCGTGTAGCTGCGTTATATTTATTATGGACGTGTCGAGAGACCTGAGGTCTGAGAGGATCAGACTTGAAAATGTTAGCACATCTCAGGCGGGAGAGAAGCGCTGCGAAGGGCGAAGCGAAGCAAGCGAAATCAAATTGAGAAGAATTTTCCTTGATCGGGTTTCGATTGAGACGATTTTGTGTCTCCTTCATTGCAGCGCAATATACGAATGAAGCGAACGCGCGTGAGTGGGTGCGCTTCCACAGGGAGACGGCCAGTGCAGGTGCTCGTGCTTGGCGGGACAGGTTCGATCGGCTCCGCAGTCGTGCGGGAGCTGATCAACCGCGGATACGAGGTGCACGGCCTCGCGCGATCGGAGGCATCGGCGTCGAAGTTGGCTGGCTTCGGCGCAACGCCGTTTCCAGGCGACATCGCTTCGCCCGAGACATGGACAGGACGACTGCCCCAACTCGATGCCGTGATCCATATGGCCTGCGACTTCGACAGCGACATGGGCGCGATCGACCGCCGCCTGCTCGATCATTTGCTCCCTGCTCTCGGCGCGCAGGCGAACAGGCCGCGCTTCATCACGACCGGCGGCTGCTGGTTGTTCGGCGCCACCGGCGATGACATCGCCACGGAAGAGACGGCGCTCGATCCGCTGCCGGGGTTCGCCTGGATGGTGCCGCAGCTCGCGCGTGTCCTTGCCGCGCCCGAGGTCGACGGCATCGTCATTCATCCGGCGATGGTCTACACCGCCGACGGCGGCGTCTTCGATCGCTTTTGCGCGCGAGGCGGCAACGCGCAACGCCGTCCGCGTCGTCGGTAGCGAAACGGTACGCTGGCCGCTCGTGCACAGCGACGACCTCGCAAGCCTGTACGTGCTCGCCCTGGAGCGCGCGCCGGCGCGATCAACCTGGATTGGGGCCGCGAATGACGGCGTCACGGTCAGCCGCATCGCGCGCGCCTTTGCGAAACACTTTGGGACTCGCGATCAAGCACCCCAAATCATTTCGGAGGATGCGGCGGCCGCCGAATGGGGCGAATGGGCGCGTGGCTATGCGCGCGATCAGCGCATCAGCGGCGAAAAAGCACGACGCGAGCTCGGCTGGATGCCGACCCATGTCGACGTGGAGTGCGAAATCGGAGCTTGATCACCGATCCTTCGGCGTGATCACCAGCGTCGCCGTTCCCTTGTTGCCCCGATAAAACAGATCGTACAGGCCGGGAATGCCGATCACGGCATCGTTGACGAAGACGAACACCTCGCCACTGCGCTTCGGCCTGATCGTCGCCTCCAGCTTGTAGTCGTCCGGATCGGGCTCGATGAAGTCCTCCTCGCCGCCGACGCTTCCATAGCGCAGCACGACATGAAACCAGTCCTGGGTGGTTTCCCGTCGCAACGGTACCACCAGGGCCAGCAGGATGCGGTGATACCAGGACGGTGGATCGGCCGTGGAAAAGCCGCCCGTCGGCACGGGAATCCCGCCGTCGGTCCAGCCTGTCCCCTTCTTGATCTCGACGGAGTATTTAGTGCCTTTCTCGACCATGAATCCGGTCGGCTTGCAGAAGTCGGACGTGCTGAACTCGATGGATGCGGCGGCGCTCTTTTTCTCCTTGTCGTCCCACGTCTTCGTCGTCACGCTTTCCTTGCAGGTGAAGCCGGCGACGTCCTGCACGTTGTAGAGCAGATGGCTCGCGAGGCAGAGCCCGAGATAGACGAACAGCAACGCGAAGAACGCCGGCGCCCACCGAAATTTCAGTTTCTCGTGGAAGGCGACGTAGGCGCGACTGCTGCGCAGCCGGTAGATGAAATCATCAGGCAGTCCCGACGGCCCGGCGCCAACACCGCGCCAGATCGTGCCCATCTTGACGGAAATGCGTGAGGCGATGCGCGTTCCCCACCACATCAGACCGCCCGCAAGCGCCACAAGCAGGACAAAAGAGATCGGCGCGCGCGCATAGCCGTCGATCCACGGCTTGGCAAATCCAGGCAGGAACTCGCCTACGATACGGATCAGGTCCGACACCCAGCGAATGGGGCTCTTGAACTCGTCTTCGCGCCGGGCCGCGCTGACCAGCGGAAACATCAGCAGCCACAGCGTCGCGCCCACCGTGGCGAAATAGATGATGCGGCGTTTCCAGACCTCGTTCCAGACATGCTCCTGCGCATCGCCGCGCGCCTTTGCCTCGCCGTCCTGCTCGAGGCCGAACTGCGACGGGGTCAGGATCGCGCCGTCGTTTTCGCGGACGATGTCGTAAACCCTGGGCAGGCCGACCGGCGCATAGGCGTGGGCGCGATTGTCGATGCGGCGGAAAGCCGATTCGTGGATTTTCGGTCGCGGGATGATGACCGTATCGTCCTCGTCTTTGGTCTTGCCGTAGTTGGCGTTGCAAAGCAGTTCGAGCTTGCGCGGCCCGTAGCGATAATAGGCGCCGAGACCGGCGCGCGGATCGTAGATGCGGCCGTCCTTGTCGCGCATGGAGATCGCGTTTCTGAACGTGTCGGGATCGGCCGGCGGCGCCGGCGGCTGTGCGGTCGCCGATTTGAACTTCAGGCCGCAGCGCTGCGCCTCGGTGATCATCCAGACAAAGGGTATGTAGGCCAGCGAGTCGTCGGGATAGCCGCCGCCGATGTTGGAATGCACGCCGGCGAACCAGACCTGGCTGAGCTGCTCGTCCTTGATGTAGCGCTCCTTGTCCGGATCGATCGGGGCCAAAGGGACATCGCCTTCGTTCCACAATTCGGGATGGAACGTGGTCCGCTCCTCGTCCAGCGCCAACGCCTGGCAGGCGCGCGTGATCCGGTCGCGCGGCAGAGTGTGGGTCGGCAATTCGAGCGGCCAGAGGTAACGGCTCACTCCGCGCGTCATCTCGTCCAGTGGCGCGCCATAGGCAGCCACGGTGTCCCACACGCCGACAAAATCGATCTTCGGAACCTGCCGATTGTCGGCTCTGTCGTATGTGTCGCGGACGAACCAGTCGCGGATCGCACGAAAGAATTTCTCGTATCCCAGCACCGTGTGATAGCGCTCGCGCCGGTACGCGCGATAGGCTGCGTGGGCCTTGCGGTCGAGCTCCGCTTCGTTCGCCGCCGTCACCAGTCCCTGGTTGAGAATCAGCCCGCCCACCACGCGGATCGTGAAGGCCCCGCGGCTGAAGCCGAAGCCGAACAGCCGGTCATCGTCGTCGCGATAATTGCGGCAGGCGAATTTGTAGATGTCGATGACGTTGCGCTTCAGTCCGAACCCGAACGCGCCGCCGAGAATGGCCCATGGCTTGAACGACGAGGTGCCGACGCCGTCGTCGTAGAACGCGACCTGGTCGCTGCCGGACAGATCGAGCGCCTCGAAGGTGCGCCAGACATTGGTGCGCCAGACCTTCGCCGATGAATTTCCGGTGCCGTCGGACAACAGAACGATGTTTCGGCTCATGGGACAGCTCCCGGCGCACTCTTGAAACACGCAATCTGAGGTTATGGAGAATGGCACGCGTCCGCCCGTCCGGAAAGCGAGCTGCTTCACAAAGACGCAGAACTATTGACCGCCAGCCGGCTAGAACGTCTGAAGCGTTGCGGTCCCGAAATCTCCGGTTACAACCAGGGCGAATTCCTGCGGGCTCTTCAAGATGTTCTGCGCAGAGACCTGGATCAGATAGTTGCCCTGGAGTGGCGCGGCGATGCGCACGACCTCGACATTGTTGTCGCTGTCCAGCGGCTGCAATCCCAATCGTAGCTGGGCATTTCCGGTAAACTTGGTGTTGTCCGGGGCCTGAACCAGCAGGTTGAGATTGTTCTGCAGCGAGCGTCCGGGATAATCGGTGTAGGCGAGGCATATCCGCAGCGGCAAACCGGGATTCACCGATATCATGTAACGTCGCTTGTCTCCCGTATTTATGATGGCCGGAGAGGGATTTGCCTTCAGGCTGTCGATGAACTGAAGCCTGAGATTGGGATTTAATCCATTGGGCACGGTCGACCTCATGTCGACGCGGCCAAATCCCTGGTCGAAATTGCCGGCCGGGGTCTGCCCCGGCGGGTCGCTCGCGATGGAATCCATCGCCGTGAGCCAGCGCGCACCGTTGATGATGCAGGCCTTGACCAGAGCCGCCGACGGATTGGGATGGTTCGCGGCCTTGGTGAAGTATTCCCGCACACAGGCCGCACATCCGGACACCAGTGGCGTCGCCATGCTGGTCCCGCCGTCGTAAGCATAGAGCGGATTGGAATGGGCCGACCAGTAATTGCTGATGGGCGCAAGCCTGGATTTCGTCGAGACAATGTCCGTGCCCGGTGCGACGACGTCGGGCTTGATCCTGCGGTCATCGGACGGTCCCCTGCTGCTGAAGCCTGCCAGCGCCTCGGTGTCGCCGGAAATCGTGGCGATCGAAATCGGCCCTGCCGGGAAATCGGCCGGCCATGCCGCACCCCAGGTCGTCCGGCTGTAACCGCCCGCGGTCCGATCGCTGCGGCTCGCTCCGACAGTGAGCGCATTCTTTGCAGTCGCGGGCGCCCCGAGCGAGAGCCAATCGACGAAGCCCGGCGATGCGTTGACGTTGTGAGCGGCCTGGCCTTCGTTGCCGGCAGCAATGACCACGAGAAGATCCTGATGCGCGGCGACGTAATCATCGACCTCGCCGGAGCTCATTGTATAGGTTGACGCGGTAGCGGCTCCCCAGCTGTTGTTGTGAATGCGGGCTCCAGCCACATACGCCGGATCGAGCAGATCACCGAGATCGGCCGGAAGGCCGCCGAGCTTGCCGTTGCTGTCGAGCAGCGATTGAAAGTACAATTTCGCCGACGGCGCAGTGCCCATGAAGGCGCGTTGTGAAGCCGATCCGTTTCCAAGCGCGGAGCCTGCGACATGGGTCCCGTGCCCCACCGGGTCATCGGTCTGACCGACCCGTCCGAGCGCGACGACGGTGATGCGACCACTGCCGAAATCAGGATGGCTGTCGTCGAGTCCGGTGTCGGCGATCGCAATCGTTTCGCCGTCTCCGACCCACTGAAAGTACGGGGCGGCGTTACCTGCGGCGCCCGGGCCGCTGTTGACGATGCCAAGGATCTGCCGCGCGCGGTCGTTGAAGAGCTTTGGTTCGACGTATTGCTCGTAATGCTGCACTTCGGTCCGCGTGAGGAGCGCGTTCAGGATCGGCGAGTCCGCAAGCAGCGCAATGCGAATCTTCATGCGCGATTGCGCCACGATGACCACGCCCTCTTGCTTGAGCCACGCTACGAGCGTTGCGGCATCCTCGGGCCGATGCAGCTTGACGTCGTAGACGGTCAGTTGCGCCGGGTTGGCAGGCGCGGCTCCGGCGATGGCCGTCGCGTTTGGCGGAGTTGATTTTTCCGATGAGTCATACAGATTGACGGACGCGACAAAGGGGAGCGCCTGCACCTGCGCACGCTGCTGGAAGGTAAGATAGGCAGAGTAAGACCCTCCCTTGTAGGCCTCCAGCAACTGAACGCCGAGTTGCTCGAGTGACGCCCGCTGGCTTGCCAGCAAGGGCCCTCTGAATGCGATCAGATAAACGTTGGGCCGCGTCATGTCGGGCAAGTCGTTTACGACGGGCCCGACTGGCGGTCGGGGCAGGATGGTGTTGAACGTCGTTGGACGCATCCGGCGGAAGGCCGTGGTGCCGGTCCGAGGCGTCTCCGCCTTCACCTCGGCAATCTCCTGGACAATAAGTCCCTTGGCTTTCAACTCGGCAATCTGCGCATCGGTGGCGTTGCCCACCACGAAGGCGTCGGTCACTTCCTGCGAGCCGAGGATACTCTTCGCGTCCGCGATTTCCTGTTCGTGCATAGCAAAAGCAATGACGCGGCCTGCCATGGAGAGCTCCCGCACAATTTAAAGGTGATGTATGACTGATCGTTGCCCAATCGGGGGCGCTGTCAAGCAGCTATCTTGCCGCTGGGAATCAGGACACGGAATCAAGCCGACGCAGGATATCCGCGGCGAGAAATTTGGAGCGGGCGAAGGGGCTCGAACCCTCGACCCCGACCTTGGCAAGGTCGTGCTCTACCACTGAGCTACACCCGCATCCGTTGCGGCGATTGGCTCGCTGACAACGGCAGACCTATGCCAAATGCCCAGTGCGATTGCAACAGCCGTAAGATGGCCCGGAACCGTTAAAATCTCCCGATATCAAGGCCAAAGCCGCCGGATCGGCCCCGAACCGTGCACCGAAGGGCGCCACGGCGTACCGCCCTCCGCATCCCACGCGCTACCGGATGCAATTCGCAGCGATTCCAGCCATTTCGCAAACCAGCCCCGCAAGATCGCAGAGAGCTCGTCGCACCGGCCTGTCTCGCAATCGAAATCAGCCCACCATTCGATGAAGGCGCCGTCGCCGTCGACGACTGGCGTCACGCGCAATGTCGCCTTGAAGCCGGAAACCGGTAGCGAAGCGGCGCCACAGAACTCGTAGGTCTGCGAGCGCTCGACGTCCGAAAGTGCGAGCAGCCGCTGCCGGATATGCCGACCATGGTAACGCACGCTGCGCACCGCGCCGACGCTGTCACCGCTCTTGCCGTCCTCGATCTCGCTTTCGCCCGCGCCGTCGACCCAGATCGGGTAATTGTTGAAATCGCGGACGATTTTCCAGACGTCGACGGCGGGCCTGCGGAAGACAGTACTGTAATAGGCTGAAGTCATGACCCGAGTTCCTCGATTGAGCCCAGCATCGCTGCCCAACGCCCGCATCGCCACCCGATCTCCGACCTCCCGAACACATTGAAATTTCCCGACAAACCGCCACCTAAGGTGCCGAACCCTGTCCTGCCGCTGCGAGCGTGCTAGAACAGGCCGGATTTCGAGCACATTGGACAAGGACATCCCGTGACGATCATGGAGCAGGGTAACGGAGCGGCGGCAGCGCCGCCCGATCTGATCAAGGAAACCACCACCCAGACCTTCGTGAAGGACGTCATCGAGGAATCGAAGCGTCAGCCGGTCCTGATCGACTTCTGGGCGGAATGGTGCGGCCCGTGCCGCCAGTTGACGCCGATCCTGGAAAAGGCGGTCCGCAACGCCAAGGGCAGGGTCAAGCTGGTCAAGATGAACATCGACCAGCATCCGGCGATTCCCGGCCAGATGGGCATTCAGTCGATCCCCGCCGTGATCGCTTTCGTCAACGGCCAGCCCGCCGACGGTTTCATGGGCGCGGTCCCCGAGAGCCAGGTCAACGCCTTCATCGAGAAGCTGACCAAAGGCGTACCGGCCGCGGGCGAGCCGAACATCGCGGAGATCCTGAAAGAAGCCGAGATGCTGCTGGCAGAGGGCGACGCCGCTTCGGCCGCGCAGGTCTATGCAGAAGCGCTGTCGCTCGACGCCACCAATATCGCGGCGCTCGCGGGGCTCGCGAAATGCTACATCACGACGGGCGCAGTCGAGCAGGCCAAGCAGACGCTCGCCATGGTGCCGGAATCCAAACGCAACGACGCCGCGGTCAAGGCGGTGCAGGCGGCGATCGACCTTGCCGAGCAGGCCTCCTCGCTCGGCCCGATCGCCGAGCTGGAACAGAAAGTCGCCGCAAACCCGCTCGACCATCAGGCCCGATTCGACCTGGCGACCGCGCTGAATGCCGGGGGCAAGCGCAGCGAGGCCACCGGCCAGCTGCTCGAGATCGTCAGGCGCGACCGCAAGTGGAACGATGACGGCGCACGCAAGCAACTGGTGCAGTTCTTCGAGGCCTGGGGCGGGGCGGATGAGGCCACCGTCGAGGGGCGCAAACGGCTGTCGACCATACTGTTCTCGTAAATTGCGCGCATGGTGTTGCGCACTTGACCGTGAAGGCTTTGAGCGCTGATGCCGATCAATGCCGAATATCGCGGACCTGGCGAGCTTCCGGAACTGATTCCGGTGTTTCCGCTGCCCGGCGCGCTGCTGCTGCCGCGCGGCCAAATGCCGCTCAACATTTTCGAGCCGCGCTATCTCGCCATGATCGACGACGCCTTCCGCGACGGCCACCGGCTGATCGGCATGATCCAGCCCGATATCGCGCATTCGCAGGACGATGAGCGGCCCAAGCTGTTCCGCGTCGGCTGCGCCGGGCGCATCACCCAGCTGGCTGAGACCGGCGACGGCCGCTACATCCTGGAATTGACCGGGATTTCCCGCTTCAAGGTGGTCGAGGAACTGGCCGTGCTGACGGCCTACCGGCAGTGCAAGGTGGATTTTTTCGCCTTCGCCGACGATTTTACCGCGCGCAAGGGCGAGAACGCGGTCAATCGCGAGGCGCTCCTGGAGGTGCTGACCGATTTCCTCAAGGCCAACAACCTCAAGGTCGACTGGGAAGGCGTGGAAAGCGCGCCCAACGAGGCGCTGGTCAATGCGCTGGCGATGATGTCGCCCTACGGGGTGGCGGAGAAGCAAGCGATGCTGGAGGCGCCGGATCTGAAGACGCGCGCGGAAATCCTGGTTGCCGTCACCGAGATGGACCTCGCCAAGAAGCGCACCAGCGGCGACCCGCCGCTGCAATAGATGGCCGAAAAGCGGCGGGAATTCCCGCTTACTTTAGGTAGAGCTGTTGTGTTCGGGTGACAGTCAAGGCGGTCGAATCCCGCTAGTTTCCGGGTCGAATACCCGGAGGCGACTACCATGAAAAAACTCCTCAGCGCTGCTTTGCTGACCCTCGGCCTTGCCGTTCCCGCGATCGCAGCCGACCTGCCGGCCCGGACCTATTCCAAGGCGCCGGCGGTGATGCCGCCGCCGATCTATAACTGGGGCGGCTTCTACATCGGCGTTAATGGCGGCGGTGCCTCGAGCCACAAGTGCTGGGACTTCACCACGCCGGCCGGCGTGTTCATCATTTCCGAAGGCTGCCATGACGCCACCGGCGGCGTAGCCGGCGGCCAGGTCGGTTATCGCTGGCAGATGTCGAGCTTCGTGTTCGGCGTCGAAGCGCAGGGCGACTGGGCCAATCTGCGTGGCTCGAACCAAAGCCTGGCGTTCCCGGCCTTCACCAACATCTCGAAGATCAACGGCATCGGCATGTTCACCGGCCAGGTCGGCTGGGCCATCAACAATGTGCTGCTCTACGCCAAGGGCGGCGCCGCCGTGGTCGCCGATCACTTCCAGGTCAACACCTTCGTCGGCAATGTGCTCACCGCGACCACGCCGGACGATACCCGTTGGGGCGGCGTCGCCGGCGCCGGCATCGAGTTCGGCTTCGCGCCGAACTGGTCGGTGGCCGCCGAATATAATCACCTGTTCATGCAGAATCGCCTCTACACCTTCACCGACACGTTCGGCTTCTTCTTCGGCACCGAGCGCATTCGCCAGGACGTCGACATGGGCACGTTGAAGGTGAACTATCACTTCGGTGGCCCGGTCGTCGCCAAGTACTGATCGGATCCAGTTCAGATAAGAAAAAGGCCGGCATCATGCCGGCCTTTTTGTTTGGCTGCGATAGCGTGCGCGAGGCGGGCCGCCGCCGTCGCGCGCGACGATCAGGACGGGGTCCAGCGCATCAGATCGTAGACGCCCTTGTCTTCTTCGACGATAAATCCAAGGCGCTTATAAAGCCGTATCGCCGGATTATATTTCTCGACATGGATCGACACTGCTTTATTGACGGCGGCGGCCTCGTCCATGAGGTCGCGCAGCAACGCTTCGCCAAGCCCCTTGCCGCGATGCTCGGGCAGGAAAGTGATGTCGATGAGGCGATGCTGGCTCGGCCAGCGTTCGATGTAGAGACGGCCGACATCCACGCCGGCGTGACTCGTCACCAGCCAGTCGGCTTCCGGATAATACTTCTGGTAATGCGCGTGCTGCGCGCGAAACTGCTGCTCGACGAAGGCGGCCTTCTGCTCGCTGCTCCAGTCGGACACGGTTGCGAGCTCTTCGGCGCGGGTCGAGGCATAGACCCGCGCGAGAAACGACAGGTCGGCCTCGGCGATCGGGCGGAACGTCAGGCGCGCCGCCGCTGCGCGCGCCCAGCCGAACGGGGCCGCAATGGCGGGCGCATTCATCGTTGAAGCGGCATCAGGTGCGCGGCGGGTAGACGCCCTGCAGGGCAAGGCAGAAATTCAACGTGAGATACGGCATCAGGTTGTTATGCGGCTGGTCGCCGCCTGCGGGAGTAAGTGCGTTGCCACTGAGTGTGGCGTTGAGCGGAGCCGGACCATAGAACCCCACGCCGACGCCTGCCGCCGGCTCTCTGCCGGTTGGCAGGCGAGTGTTGCCGTTCTGAAAGGAGACACTGAGGGCATGAGAATGTGACGGGATCTCCGACTCCAATAGCGACACGGTGTCCGAGCCGCCGGTTTCGCCGAGATCATGCAGCGACAAGCCAGGACCCTGGCCCGGATGCATCGGGGCATTTCCTTGCATATTCGGCAGTGGGAAGTTGCTCTTGCCGTCGCCGCCATAGGTGGTACCCAGCAACGAGAACAGCGCTGTGTTCTGCGAGAGCGGCAGAAGCTGGCCGTCGCAGAAGGCCCAGCCCTTGGGCGCGAAGTTGAACGGAAAAATGCGGATCTCCGCGACGAACGGATCCATGGACTTGCTCCTAGGTCTGGCTCGGGAAGATGCCGAACAGCGAAATAATGAAATCAATGCACAGATAGGGCTGGAAGTTGGTGTGCGGCTGGCTGCCACCTACTGAGGAGATGGATTGGGGCAAGAGAGCGCTGATTGGGTTGAGCGAGCCGTAGGCAAAGATCGTCGCACCTGTCGTCGATGCCATGACGTTGTTGAGCGGCGCATGTCGACGACGCCGTGTCAGTCGAGCCAAGCATCGGATGGCGTATGAGCGGGTATCTGCGATACCGTCAGCGTGACATCCTCGACGCCGCCGGTTTCGGCCAAGGTGAAGCTGTTGCCCTGATGTATCGGAATCCGGCCGCGCAGGTCCGGCAGCGCGAACGTGCTTTGGCCGTCGCCGCCGTAGGTGGTGCCGATCAGGTTGAACAGCGTTTCATATTCGGAAATCGGCAAAAGCTGCCCTTCGCAGAACATCCAGCCGGCCGGCGCGAAATTGCCTGCGAACATGCGAATTTCGCCCACATAGGGTTGTGCCATGATCGCGCGTCCTCAAGTCTGCGATGGGAAGATGCCCTGAAGGGCAATGCAAAAGCTGAGCACCAGGAACGGCTGCATGTTCAGATGCGCCTGGGATCCGCCGACAGTCGAGACTGTCTTGGCGCCCATCGCCACGAGGTTCGTCGGGGCGGTATAGATTTGCGAGGCGATCGACGCTGCAAGTCCGAGGCTGGCCGTTGGCGTATTTGTCGTGTTGGCGGTGTCGGGGTTCGCATTCACCGAATGTACGTGCGTGGGAATCTCCGAGATCGAAAGCGTATGCGCCTGCTCGCCGCCGCGTTCGCCGAGCGTATGACTGTTGCCCATGTGTATCGGCGTCCGTCCCTGCAAATCCGGCAGCCCGAAATTGACGCGGCCGTCGCCGCCATAGGTGGTGCCAAGAAGCGAGAACAGGGCCTGATTCTGGTTGATCGGAAGCAATTGGCCGTTGCACAGCGCCCAGCCTTTGGGCGGGAAGACAAACGACATGATCCGGATTTCCGACAGGAATGGTTCTGCCATGCCGAGCGCTCCAAAAAATTGTCTATCTGAAGTTTATTCAATCGGACGTTTCAGATTATGCCACAGCGAACCTATAAGTCGACATGAATCTGCACGGTACAATGAAAAAGGAATTGAGTGTATTGAGTGTACTGACGTGACCGGGGCGTGACAAGGCGCCGCGCGAAATCGGGAATGCGGGGAAGGATGGCGGGTTTGAAGCCGGGCGCGCCTGCGGCGTGGCGCGCATGTTCGAACAGCGGATCGACCGCTGTCGTTGCACACAGATTCTTGATCGCCCATTGCTGATCGCGCGTGGCAGCGAGCGCCTTCGCAGACGCGGCATCACAAAAAAAGGCCGGCGTGAAGCCGGCCTTTTGTTTGGCTGCGATCGCTCGGCGCGTCAGTGGATCATGAACCCACCAAGGCCCGGCATCGTCGCCGCCAGGACGTGCGGATCGGGCAGGATCGGGGCGACTTCGGTATCGTGCACCGTCGTGTCGACGACCGCAGTGTGCGTGTCGGGCGCGGGCGTCGTATTCGTTGACGGCGTCCAGTGGAAGAGGTCGGAGAAGTTGGTGAGGGTCGCCGAGCCGGCCGTGGACACGTTGTTGAAAGTAACGACCGACTCGCCCGCGCTTGCCCAATGGAACACGTCCCCGGCAGGCGCGACGGTGCCCTGCGGCGCCGCAGGCGCGATTCCGCCGCCGAGACCGCCGAGTTGCGGAACGCTGGCCACTGTCGGAGTTGGCGGGGTTGGTGGCGTGAAGTTGAAGTTGTCGCCGCCGCCCGAGCTATCGCCCTGCGACAAATGATCCGTCCAGCCCGGCACAGCGAGCGCGTTGCCGTTCGCTTGGGCGACGTCAGTCGCATCCGGCAGCCGGCGTTCGCCATCGACGAGGTTGACATACATCAGATCGTTGGCATCGCTCGCGGCCGTAAGGTCCGGCAGACCGAGCACGTGGCCCATTTCGTGGGTCACAGCCGTCATGAGGTCGAGATGTCCCGCCGCGGCGCTTGTCGGGTCAGTGGACAGGTCGGTGCCGGACGCATTGGCGGCATGGGTGAACTCGGCGTTGTCCGAGGGCGTCGGATCGACGAACCAGCCATGGCCATCTGCGTCGGGATCGATGGTGATCGTCGCCGGCGCGCTTTCCTCGCTGATCGTATGGCCGGAGAGATCGGCGATGTTGAAGGTGATGGAATGCAGGAGCGCAAGCTGCGCGGGCGTCGCGCCCGCGGCAGCCCATTGCGCAATCGCCGAATCCACCACGCTGTTGAGTTCGGCCAGCGTCAAATGCGTCTCGCCCGGCGTCGGCGTGGAGGCCTGGACGCCGCCTGGAGCTGCCAGCATGGGCAACGTCGGTGAGCCGGCCGCGGTTGCGATGAAGAAGTCCGAAGCACCCGAACCGCCCTCGCCGCCTTCCAGGATGTCGGTGCCGGTGCCCGAAAAGCCGATCGATGAGGTGTTGTGGGCTGAGACGTAGGCGGAGGTTTGGGCGTTGCTGGCCGGGGACGGCGTCAATCCCTTGATGGCGAAGGTATTCGACTCTGTTCCGGATATCGGCTGATCCGCGAGGGTAAAGCCGATGCCGCCGTCGATCCCATGCCCCGTGGTGGTGTTGCCCGAGATATCGAGATTCACCGTTTCATTTTCGCTTGGGGTGTCGTTACCGGAATCAACCTGAATGCCGAAATTGTTGCCGCTGAGGGGAGCCGCGATCGTGTTGTTGTTGATCGTGGCATTCAGGGTGCCCGATGCATCGTGAGCGACGGCCAGGATGCCCGCACCGTCGGTGTTGCTGATGTTGTTGTTGTTGGCTTCGAACGTCAGATGTGGCGTGTCACTAACGCCGTAGGTGGCACTGGTGCCGATTCCGATGCCTTGGGACGAGACGATGTTGTGCAGGTTGAGGACGTTGCTGTCGACCTTTGCGAAGACGTTGGAGTTGCCGAACGACGAAAGCTCGATGCCGGTGCCGAGCGTATTCGAGACATGATTGCTGCTGACGTCGAAATGCGCAGTGCCTTGGCCGTTCACCAGCGCGACGATGCCTTCGACCTGGATACGCCCGGTGGTCGTGTTGAAGCCGGAAATCGTGTTGCTGTCGATCGAGATGGTATTGGAGGAGCTCGATCCATATGTACCAACCAGCGCGGCGGAATTCCCTGTTCCGCCCTGGAACTGGATGCCGGGACCGTTGATGACGGTGATGGTGTTGCTGTTGAGCTCCGCCTTGGTGACCGTGGTGTCCGACGTCGTCGTCGGACGCTCGATGACGCGGATGCCGGAGCCGTGATCGGTTGCGGTCGAATTGGTGCTGGTGATCGTATTGTTCGAGACATTCAGATCGTCCAGCGTCCCGCTCGTATTCCAGATGTCCACGCCGTGATAGAGCTGGTTGGTCAGGCTGTTGTTGGTGATCGTGACGGTGCCGCTGACGTTGCTGACGACGCCTGCCTGGTTCTGATCGAATGCAATGTTCGATGTATCGCTGCTGCCGGTCGCGGTCAGGCCCGCGTTCAGGCCCGACCGGTCGATCGAACCGTTCGTGAAGCTGAAGTTGACGACGCCGGTGCCGCTGACGCCACTGCCCACCGTGGTGTTGATGTTCATGTTATTGAACGTCGGACCCGTGGTGCTGGTCAGCAAAATACCGGCACCGCTGGTGTTCTGGATCGTGCCGCCCGAGCTGTCGCCGCCCTGTGTGACGCTCCCGCTGCCGGTTACGGCCAGGTGACCGCTCGATCCGGTGTTGTTGAGCACGATGCCGTTGGTGGCACCATTGGCCGAAATGTCGTGGAACGTGATGTTGCTGGTGCCAATAGTGGTGTTGGCGACATTGAGCGCGGTGCCGCCCGCGCCTGTGCTGGCGATGTGGTTCGACGCGCCGGTAACGTTCACGGTTCCGCCACCGGTGGCGTTGAACCCGACGTTGCCGGACGCCGTGTCGATCTGCACGCCACCCGAGAAGTTCATGGTGGTGCCGGTGTTGGTCGTCAGGTTGACGCCGAGACCGTTGTCGTCGATGGCGCCGGAGAAGACGATGGTCTTGTTGCCGGTGGTATTGGTGACCTCGACGCTGCGGCCGGCCGCCGTGGTGGAGATGCTGGAGGCGACCGAGATGTCGGCCGAGGTCGCGTTGATGTCGACGCCGCGCGTCGACGCATTGGCGATCGTGCCGCCGTTGATGTCGATGCCGCTGGAGCCGGGCGTCTGGGAGACGGTGTTGATCAGGACGGCGTTGGCGGCGTTGCTGGTCGAGACGGTGTCGAAGGTGATGCCGTTGACGCCGACGTTGACGGTGTCCAGGTTGAGCGCGGTGCCGGTGCCGGTGGTGGTGATGCTGTTGCCGGTGCCGGTGACGCTGTAGGTGCCGGCGACGCTGGCGTGGAAGCCGGTGCCGTTGGTGGTGTCGATGTCGAGCCCGCCATTGGTGAAGTTGACGTTCGACGTACCGGTATTGTTGGTCATCGAGACGCCGTCGCCGATGCCGGTATTCAGCGTCTTGGTGAGGCCGGCGAAGGTGATGGTGGTGTTGGCGTTGCCGGAAATTCCGATGCCGCCGCCGGTGTCGGCGCCGTCGGTGATGTTGCCGCCGAACGTGACCGTGCCGCCGGTGCGGTTGTTGATCTGGGCCGAGTCGCCCGAGCCGTCGCCGATAGTGCCGCCATAGTTGATGTTGCCGGAGCCGCCGTTATCGGAAAATTCCGCGCTGGTGTGCCCGGACAGCGTGCCCGACGTGGCTGAGAAGCTGGTGACGAGCGGGCCGCCGAGCGCGATACCGGTCGTGCCGCCGGCCGAATTAACGGTGCCGAACGTCATGCTGCCGCCGGTGCCGCCGTGGGTGATGCTGATGGCCTGGCCGAGATTTCCGTGGAGCGCGCCGGCGCCATCCGGATCGACGCCGACGTCCATGTTCGAGATATTCAGCGTACCTACCGTCGCGCCGTTGTCGACGATGCCGGTTGCGGCAGCGTTTTCCGTGTCGACGTTGAGGCCATGGATGGTGTTGTCCTGCGCGAGGTGGATCGCGTCGTTGCCCGCGCCGCCGGTGACGTCGATCACCGGACGGGTGCCGGCGGTCTCGATCGTAAGCGTGTTGGCGTTATTCAGCGGATCCGGGAATGTCAGGCTATCGCCGCCGCCAACCAGCTGTTGCCCATTCAGCAGGTGGATGCCGTCGGTCTCCGAATAGACGCCGGTGCCGGTCTCCAAATAGATATAATCGCCAGTCTGCGGGTGATTGGCGCCGCCGTCGTTGACAGCATTGAAGGCGGCGATCGAATTGAACGGATGCCCCTGCGAGCCGTCTGCGCCGATGGCAGACGCGGTGTTGTCGATGAACCAGACCTTGGGGATGACCCCGATGTCCACCGTGGCAACGCTGCTGGAGAGCGGGCCGCCGGTGCCGGTGTGCCCGAGGTCGTTGGTCTGCACTGTGAGCTGGTCGGCGCCGGTGAAGCCGGCATCGCCGTGATAAACGACGCTCGAGAGCGCGGCATTCACCTGCGTCAGCGTGCCTTGGATGTGAACGCTATGTGTGCCGTTGGTGGTGGCATCGGCGAGCGTGGCGCCGCCGGAAAGGTCGAGCGTGATGTTACCGTGCGTTGTCCCGAGCGACACCTTCACCGCCTGCGTGCCGGCGTCGACGTCGTTTGTCGATATCCCGGTGATAGCAGTGTCGGTGTGCGCCGAAACGCCATCCTGCGCTCCCGGCACGGTCACCGTTGGGGCGTCGTCGACCGAAGCTACGGTGATGGTGTGGTTCGAGCCGGCGCTCAGATGATTGACCGATTGGCCGTCGTCGGCGGTAAAGGTCACGGTGCGCGCCAGAGTCGACGGATTCTCGCTGGTGTCGATGTAAGTCACCGATTCCAGCGCAGTCTGATAATGTGCGACCGTATCGGTGCCGGTCAGCGTCATGGTGCCGGTCGCAGCATTGAACGTACCGGTGATGCTGGCGGTGTTGGTGAAGCCGAGCACGTCCTCGCCGTTGACGTAGTTGGCACTGATCTGCACGGTCGCTGTCGTCAGCGTTGCGGTGTCGACATCGGTCACGGTCAGCGCAGGCGCGATCGCGGTCGCCGCCTGGTCCTCGGTATAGGCCAGCGTGCCGGTGGCGGTGACCACGGGGGCGTCGTTGACCGGCGTAACGTGCACCGTCGAGGTGCTGGTGTTGCTGTTGGCCGAGCCGTCGTTGACGGTGTAGCTGACGATGCGGTCGGCGCCAGACGGGTTGTCGCTGCTGTTGAAATAGGTGACGGAGTCCAGCACCTGCTGGTAATGCGCCTTGGTGTCGCTGCCGGTCAGCGTCAACACACCGGTCGCGGCGTTGTAGGACTTGCCGATGGTGGTGCCGGTGACGTTGGCGTCCAGCACGTCCTGTCCGGTCGCGAAGCCGCTGGTGATCGCCACGGTCGCGGAGGCCAGGTTTGCGTTGTCAACGTCAGTCGCGGTCACGCCGGCATCGATGACCGTCGCAGCCTGATTCTCGGTGTAGTTCAGCGTGCCGCCGGCGGTGGTCACGGGGGCATCATTGACCGGTGTCACATTGATGGTGTCGGTCACCGCCGTCGAGTTTGCAGTGCCATCATTGGCGATGATGGTGACGGTGCGCGCCAGGCCGGACGGGTTGTCGCTGTTGTTGAAGTAGGTGACGGAGTCCAGCGCGGCCTGGTAATCTGCGACCGTATCGGTGCCCGTCAGTGTAAGCTTGCCGCTCGCAGCGTCGAACGAGCCGGTGATATTGGCTGTATTGGCGAAGGCGAGGATGTCCTGACCATTGGCGTAATTACCGGTGATCTGCACCGTCGCCGAGGCGAGATTGCTGCTATCGACGTCGGATACGGTGATCGCCGTGTCGATCGCCGTTGCAGCCTGGTTTTCCGTGTAGTTCAGCGTATGCCCGGCAGTGACCACCGGCGGGTCGTTGACTGGCGTCACGTTGATTGTGTCGGTGACGGGCGAACTGTCGAGCGTGCCGTCGTTGGCAGTGATCGTGACAGTGCGCGGCGAGCCCGACGGATTGTCGCTGTTGTTGAAATACGTCACCGACTCCAGCGCGGCCTGATAATGTGCAACGGTGTCGCTGCCTGTCAGCGTTAGCGTGCCGCTGGCGGCGTCGAACGTGTGGGTGATGGTGGCCGTGTCGGTGAAATTGAGGATATCCTGGCCGTTGACGTAGTTACCGGTGATCTGCACCGTTGCATGCGCGAGATTGGCGTTGTCGGAATCAGTGACCGTCAACGCCGGATCGATTGCGGTCGCGGCCTGGTTCTCGGTGTAGTTCAGGGTATGGCCGGCAGTGACGACCGGCACTGCATCCAGGACGACATTGATCGTAAAGGTCTGCTGGCTGTGGTCCGTACCGTCGCTGGAGTTGACCGTGATATTGTAGCTGGGGTCCGCAGCGTGGATCTTGGTAGAATCGGCGACCGTTACGGCGCCGGTCGCAGCATTGATGGTGAAGCCGCCGCCCGAGGTGTCGCCGACCAGCGAATAGGTCACCGCGGGGCCGTTGACGTCGGTCGAGGAAGCAGTCACGCCGACATACGTCCCGTTGGGAGAACTAACAGCGACCTGGTTGACCGCGCCATCGCTGTCGACAGGCGTCGACGGCGGCGCGTCAGTGACAGCGATGGTAAAGGTCTGCGAGCTCGTATCCGTTCCGTCGCTGGCCTGCGCCGTGATGGTGTAGGCATGGCCGGGTGACGTGCTCTCGAAGTCGATCAGGCTGGCATTTGCAACGGCGACCACACCGGTCGTGGCGTTGATGGTGAAACCGCCGCCGGAGGTGTCGCCGGTCAGCGAATAGGTCACGGCCGGGCCGTTGACGTCGGTCGAGGATGCGGTAACGCCGACGGTCGAACCGTTGGCCGCGCCTTCGACAATCGTATTGGTGCTGGCGTCGGCATCGACCGGTGTCGACGGCGGCGCATCGGTCACCGCAATGGTGAAGGTCTGCTGGCTCGTATCCGTGCCGTCGCTCGCCTGTGCGGTCACGGTGTAGCTATGGCCGGGCGCCGTACTCTCGAAATCGATCTTGGTCGAATCCTTGACGGTGACGACACCAGTGTTTGGATTTATCTGGAAGCCGCCGCCGGAGGTGTCCCCGGTCAGCGACCAAGTGACGAGTGGGCCGTTGACGTCGATCGCGGATGCGGTGACGCCGACTGTCGTGCCCACGACGGCGCCTTCCACGACGCTGTTGGCGGTCGCATCGCTGTCGACCGGTGTCGATGGGGGCGCATCGGTGACGGCGATGGTGAAGGTCTGCGAGCTCGCCAGCGTGCCGTCGCTGGCCTGCGCCGTGACCGTGTAGGTATGGCCAGGTGCCGTGCTCTCGAAATCGATCTTGGTCGCATCGGCGACGGTGACGACACCGGTCGCCGCGTTGATGGTGAAGCCGCCCCCCGAGGTGTCGCCGGTCAGCGAATAGGTAACGGCCGGTCCGTTGACATCGGTCGACGACGCGGTGATGCCGACGGTCGAGCCGTTGGCCGCGCCTTCGACGATCGTATTGGCCGCCGCGTTGGAATCGACCGGGGTCGAAGGCGCGACGTCGGCGACGCCGATGGTGAAGGTCTGCGAATTCTGCAGGATGCCGTCGCTCGCCACCACCGAGACGGTATAAGAGTGGCCGGCACCGCTGCTCTCGAAATCGATCTTGGTGGGATCGGCGACAGTGATGACGCCGGTCGTCGCATCGACGGCAAAGCCGCCGCCGGAGCTGTCAATGCCCTTCGCATAGGTGACGGTTCCGCCTGACGGATCGGAAGAGTGGGCGGTCACCCCGACCGTCGTTCCGATGCTTGCACCTTCGGCGACGCTGTTGGCGGTCGCGTCGGCGTCGACCGGGACAGACGGCGGCGCGTCGGTCACCGCAATGGAGAATATCTGCGAGCTCGTCAGCGTGCCGTCGCTGGCCTGCACGTTGACCAGTTCGGCGTGACCGGGCGTACTCTCGTAGTCGATCTTGCTGCCGTCGGCGACGGTAATCACGCCGGTGGCGGCGTTGATGGTGAAACCGCCGTTGGTTGGATCGCCGATCAGCGAATAGGTCACGGCCGGACCATTCACGTCGAACGAGGACGCCGTCACGCCGACCGTGGTGCCGGCCGCTGCACCTTCGACAACCGAATTGGCGGTCGCGTCGGCATCGACCGGAGTCGACGGCGCCACGTCGCTGACACTGACGGTGAAGGTCTGCGAGCTGGTCAGCGTGCCGTCGCTGGCCGTCACGGTCTCGGTGTAAGTGTGGCTGGGGCCAGAGCTCTCAAAATCGACTTTGGTGGAATCGGCGATGGTGACGACGCCGGTCGTGGCGTTGATGGTGAAGCCGCCGCCGGAGGTGTCGCCGGTCAGCGAATAGGTGACGGCCGGCCCGTTGATGTCGGTCGAATGCGCGGTGATGCCGACCGCGGTGCCCGGCGTCGCGCCTTCGGCAACGGAATTTGCGGTGGGATCGAGATCGATAGGCGCCGTCGGCGCGACGTCGGAGACGGCGATGGTGAAGCTTTGCGACGTGGTCGCGACCCCGTCATTGGCCTGCACCGTGATGGAATAGGTGTGGCCCGGCGAGGTGCTCTCGAAATCGATCTTGGTCGGATCGGCGACGGTAACGACGCCGGTATTGGTGTCGATGGTGAAGCCGCCGCCGGAGGTGTCGCCGATCAGCGAATAGTGAGTTGTCGGCCCGTTCGGATCGATCGCGGATGCGGTAACGCCGACATGCGTGCCGGCCGCTGCGCCTTCCGCCACGCTGTTCGCGGTTGCATCGGTATCGGTCGGCGCCGGCAGCGGCACGTCGGTGATGCCGATGGTGAAGGTTTGCGAACTCGTCAGCGTGCCGTCGCTGGCCTGAACGGTGATGGTCTGGGTGTGGCCAGGCGCGGTGCTCTCGAAGTCGAGCTTGCTGGGATCGGCGACGGTAACGACACCGGTCGTGGCATTGATGGTGAAGCCGCCGCCGGAGGTGTCGCCGGTGAGCGAATAGGTGACCGCACCACCATTGACGTCGGTCGAATGCGCGGTGATGCCGACCGCGGTGCCTGATGCGGCACCTTCGGTAACGGTGTTGGCGCCGGCATTGGTGTCGGTCGGCGCCGATGGCGCGACATCGGTGACGGCGATGTTGAAGTTCTGGGTCGAGCTGACGATGCCGTCGGAGGCCTGCACGGTGACGGTGTAGGCGTGGCCAGGCGAACTCTCGAAATCGATCTTGGTAGGATCGGCGACGGTGACCACGCCGGTCGTGGCGTTGATGGTAAAGCCGCCATGCGAGGTGTCACCGACCAGCGAATAGGTGGTGCTGCCAATCGGACTGGTCGCCGATGCGGTGATGCCGACCGTGGTGCCCGCAGGCGCGCCTTCCGCGACGCTGTTGGCACCGCCATTGGTGTCGGCGGGCGTCGACAGCGAATCCGTGATCGGCGGATAGGGTGTACCGGGCGGCAACCCCGCGTAGAGCGCCTTCAATCCATAAGTCGCGGCGAAGTCGGCGGCCGCGCCGAACAGGATGATATGGCCGGTGTCGTCAAGGATGAGGGCCGGACGTGTGATGCCACCAAAGGTGTAGGCCGGAACGGTCGTCGTCATGTGAAATTCCTCGCGCCGCGCTTACATCGCGGCGTGCAAGAGCGCCTGCCATGAGGCAATCCAGGGGTTCGAATGTGCTCGCAGAGAACGCGGCCCCGGCAATGGGACCATGAGATGTGTGCGCAATAAATCGGGTCCGAAAGCAGCGATTCTCGGTTCGCTCGCCATACGCGATACCCCCAGCGCGCTTCTCGATTAGAGTCCGACGGAGAAGCGGCCCATTTACGAAATTTCAACCATGAGCATTATTGGGACGATAATCCCAAGTCAATGTTCCCGCGTGTGAAATGGCTCACATCAAACTCCGACTTGCCGGTAACCTTGACGCGCCCGGGAACCGTCACGCAACCGTCATAGGCTTTTCGTTAATCATTTAACCGGCGACCTGGATTGGCGTTTATCCCGCAGCGGGAGTTCGCCTCTCCCGGCACAATTTAGGGCTGAAGCGGCCGATATGCTTGGAACCGGGAATATGAACGGCCGCGGCCGCCGCCCACCGCGACAATGCGTCGCTCGATTGTGCTAAAGGGGGCGCGCCAACGCCGGAACCTGAATAATGAACGCCGCGCCCGAACGCTCCGAAAACACCGTCGACCCGAAACTCCTGGAAATTCTGGTCTGCCCGCTGACCAAGGGCCCGCTCGAATTCGATTCAGCGAAACAGGAGCTGATCTCGCGTTCGGCGAAGCTTGCCTATCCGATCCGAGACGGCATTCCGATCATGCTGCCCGAGGAAGCGCGCAAGATCGAATGATCCGACCCATGCGGCCCACCGCGGCTGCACTCACATTTTTCCTGACCATCGCCGCTTTCGCCGGTGCGCCGAATGCCGATGAGAGCAAAATTCGCGTCGGCGCGATCGATGCGTGGCTGTCGACGCCGTCGTCAACAGAGCAACCGCCGGTCGCGCTCCTGATCGCGGGCTCCGGCTCGACCGATCACGACGGCAATGGACCGCAGGTCAAGCCGGCCACCCTCAAGAAGCTTTCCGAAGCACTGGTTGCGCGCGGCATTGCCACGCTGCGTTATGACAAGCGCGGCGCCGGCGGCTGGAGGCAGGAATTCGGCAAGCCGGAGGATTTTCGCTTCAAGGATTATGTCGACGACGCGGCAGCGCTGGTGAGCCATCTGCGCGCCAGTGCCAAATTCTCCAAAGTCATCGTGATCGGCCACAGCGAAGGCGGGCTGGTCGGCATTCTCACCGCGCGCCGCATCCCCGTCGACAAGCTCGTGCTGCTGGCCGTGAGCGCGCGCAAGCAGGGTGATCTGCTCAAGGCGCAGCTGGAAAAGAAGCTGCCGACGGAGACGTTCGTGCCGATCGCGAAGGCGATCGACAGCATCGTGGGCGGAGACATCGTCGATCCACCGCCGCCCGGGCTCGCGATTCCGCCATCGCTGCAAGCCGGCATCGCATCGGCCTTCAGGGAAGATCCGATTCCACCTCTGCAGAAAATCGAGGAACCGATCCTGATCGTCGCCGGAGGCAAGGACAGCCAGCTCGCACGTGTCGATTTCCTCGCGTTGACGACGGCCGCATTCGCGGCAAAGACGCTGTGGGCTCCCGCAGATGAACCACGTGCTGGTCGATGTGTCGGACGAGGCGGACGATCTCGCCGCCTACAATCAGCCGGAGCGGCCGCTCGATGCCGACATGATTGCGGTGATCGCGGATTTCATTCTGGCGAAGACAACGCGTTGAAACTCTCGTCATTGCGAGGAGCGCAAGCGACGAAGCAATCCATATTTCCACTTGCGGCACGATGGATTGCTTCGCGGAGCCTGTCATCGGGCCGGCCCAAGGGCCGGACCCGTTGGCTCGCAATGACGATGTTCTTAAAGCGCCTCGCCCTTCAACAGCCGCGGCACCTCGCCCGACAGGCCCGCGGCCTGACGGATGAACAGGCTCTTCAGCGGCGGCGCGCGATCGACCAGACCGAGGCCGATGTCGCGCACGGCGCGCAGCAAGGTCGATTTGTTCGAGAACAGGAAGTTCAGCGAATTGGTGGCAAGCCCCATCGCCATGGTGTCGAACCGCCGCCAGCGCTGATAGCGCTCCAGCACATCCGTTTGCCCGAGATCGATGCCGAGCCGCGCCGCATCGACCACGACCTCGGCCAGCGCGGCGACGTCCTTCAGGCCGAGATTGAGTCCCTGCCCCGCGATCGGATGAATCACATGCGCGGCGTCGCCGACCAGCGCCATCCGTTCCGCGATGAACGAGCGCGCGACGAAGTATGACAGCGGAAACGCGCGCGGCTTGTCGAGCGCCTTGACCTCGCCGAGATGCAAGCCGAAGCGCTGCTCGAGCTCGCCGTGAAATTCCTCTTCATCGAGTGCGATGATGCGCGCGGCTTCCGCGCGCCGCTCGGTCCACACCAGCGAGGATCGCTTTCCCGTCAGCGGCAGGATCGCAAACGGTCCCGCGGGCAAAAAATGCTCTTCGGCGCGGCCCTGATGGTCGCGCTCGTGGCCGACGGTGACGACGATGCCGGACTGGTCGTAGTCCCAGCCATGGGTGGCAATGCCGGCGCGGTCGCGCAGCCTCGAGCGCGCGCCGTCGGCGGCGACCAGCAAACTCGCTTCGATACGGCTGCCGTCGGCAAGCGTCACGTCGATGCCTTCCGCGCGCGACTCGTACGAGGTCACCGCGGTCGCGCGCAGGTCGACGCCTTCAGCTTCCGCGCGCGCCACCAGCGCATCGATCAGATGGCGGTTCTCGACCATATGCGCAAAGGGCTCGCCGGGCTCGACATCGCCGGCGAAGGTGAGGAACACCGGACGCGTCGCGTCTTCGAGCTTCGAATCCGTGACCACCATGTCCAGGATCGGCTGCGCGGTCGGGGCGACCTGCTGCCATGCGCCCAGCGTCTCGAACAGGCGGCGGCAGGCGGCGACGATCGCGGTGGCGCGCGGATCGCGGCTCGGCCGCGTCGCCAGCGCCGGATCGGCGACGATGATCGGAGTGTCGGCGCCAAGGCCCTGGCGCAGCGCCACGGCCAGCGCCAGCCCCGCAAATGCGCCCCCGCATATGACAATGCTTCGCTGTGCCGACATGGAAACCTGCTCACTCATACGCTTGCGCTCCCATTATAGCTGGGCGAAACAGGGGATGAAACAAGGCCGACGTCGTCATTCCGGGCGGAAAGCGGCAGCCCGATGACGCGAAAGCAGCACCTGATGTCCAAAAGCCTGATCGACCTGCTCGCCATCCTCGATCTCGAGCCGCTCGAGGTGAACCTGTTCCGCGGCAACAGCCCGAAGACGAGCTGGCAACGCGTGTTCGGCGGCCAGGTGATCGGTCAGGCCATGGTCGCGGCCTGCCGCACCGTCGAGGGCCGGCTGCCGCACTCGATCCATTGCTACTTCATCCTGCCCGGCGATCCCCAGGTTCCGATCATCTACCAGGTGGAGCGGCTGCGCGACGGCAAGAGCTATTCGACCCGGCGCGTCACCGCGATCCAGCACGGCAACGCGATCTTCTCGATCATGGTGTCGTTCCATGCCGAGGAGCAGGGCGCGTTCGATCATCAGGAGAAGATGCCTGACGTGCCGCCGCCGGAGAAACTCACCGCGGAGGAACTTTCAAAGCAGCCGATGTTCCGCGAGATGCCGGATTTCATCCGCCGCTATTACGAATCGGACCGGCCGATCGAGCTGCGCCCCTGCGAGCTCGGCCGCTATTTCGGCCAGAAGATCGACGACGGCCGCATCCATGTCTGGATCCGCACCGCCGCGAAACTGCCCGACGATCCGGCGCTGCACATGTGCGCGCTCGCCTATGCCTCGGATTTCTCGCTGCTCGATGCCGTGATGGCGCGCTACGGCCGCACGCTGTTCGACCGGCGCATGATGCCGGCGAGCCTCGACCACGCGATGTGGTTTCACCGCCCGTTCCGCGCCGACGAATGGCTGCTCTACGCCCAGGATTCGCCGAGCGCGCAGGACGGCCGCGGGCTGACGCGCGGCATGATCTTCAAGCCGGACGGCACGCTGGTCGCCTCCGTCGCGCAGGAAGGCTCGGTGCGCGAGCGCAAGCAGTAGCGCGTAAGACGTCAGGCGTGCTCGACGAGCTCGGTCTGCGACAACTGCCAGCGCAGCATCCAGCGGTACATCCACGGAATCGGGATGATGAAGGCGCAGCAGATGACCGTCACCAGCGTGCGCCAGAGATTCTCCAGACCCGTGCCCTTGTAGACGACTTGCCGCCGCGTGCCCTGGATGTTGCGGCAGAGCCAGCGCGCCCACGCGTGTATCACCCAGGCCCAGCCGATGATGGTCAGGATGGAAAGCCCGAACAGGATATTCCATCCGAGATAAGCCCAGAACGAGCCGCTGAAGCTCAAGCCGAGCGGCTGTCCGTTCGACGCGAGATTGGCGATCACCCACCGGATAAACAGCCAGTAGAGCACGATCTGGACGAGATCCACCAGATGGTTGGGCCACTGCACTTCATTGTTGATGGAGAAGTAGACCGCCACGATGATGAGCGCGATGCCCCCGAAGTACCAGGGTACGAGCGTCATCGCGTTGCCGGTGAAGCTGAGATTGGGGCGTCCCGGCACACGCACGCGCGGCACGATCCAGTTCAGGATCCAGACGATGACCCAGGGCGCGGGAATCACAAGCAGGCAGCCGAGCGAGGCGACAAGGCCGCGCCAGAAAAGTTCCCAGACGCCGACGTCGATCGACAGCGCCGCGCCACCATGGCCGCCACGTAACCGCCCATGACCGGCGGCGGCCCGCCTTGCGGCATCGCCGGCGGACGGGCGCGCCGACATCAGGCCCGGAATTTCGCCGGCCCTTTGCCAGCCGGCCATGCCCTCGCTCCAGACCAGCGTGTCCGGCGTGACCGATCCGCGCGCGATCAGGTCGCGAAACTGGGCTTCGCCGATAGGCCCCTGCTGCTGACCATTGGACGCAAAAAACCAGGATCGCTCGGCCATTCGTCTCCCCCAAACATGCTCGGAGCGGGCGCGTCACGAGCCCGCGAAAGACCGCATTGTGGCGGACGACTGCGCGGCCCAGGACAGGGCTTCGCGGTCACAGCTCCGGACGTTTCGGCGGACGCTGCAAATTTTTTGTGCCATTTGCCCAGAAAGATGCCAGATTTGATCCAGTGCCGCCGTTCTCCTGAACGGCACGAACCTCTGAGAACCAAGGCCTGACCATGAAACTCGTCGTCGCGATCATCAAACCCTTCAAGCTTGACGAGGTGCGCCAGGCGCTGACCGCCATCGGCGTGCACGGCATGACGGTCACCGAGGTCAAGGGCTATGGCCGCCAGAAGGGCCACACCGAAATCTATCGCGGCGCCGAATATGTCGTGAACTTCCTGCCGAAGCTGCGGATCGAGATCGCGGTCGCCTCCGAGCTCGCCGACAAGGCGGTCGAGGTCATCACCGTCGAACGCGCGCACCGGGCAGATCGGCGACGGCAAGATCTTCGTCACGCCGATCGATCACGCGTTGCGCATCCGCACCGGCGAGACCGACAGCGACGCGCTCTAATCATTCGAATTCAAGCCGCTGCCGGCAACGAGGCCGCGCAGCGGATCCAAGAACACGAACAACAGGCCGGGGACATATCAATGGGGGCACGTTCTTTTCGTGCAGCGATGTTTGCTGCGCCGATTCTCGCTTGCAATCGTCTGGCGCGGCCGACGCCGGCCTTTGCCGCATCATCCGAGATCAACACCGCCGACACCGCCTGGATGATCGTCGCCACCGCGCTGGTGCTGATGATGACGATCCCGGGCCTGGCGCTGTTCTACTCCGGCATGGTGCGCAAGAAGAACGTGCTGGCGACCATGGCGCAGAGCCTCGCCGCGGTCATGATCATCTCCATCCTCTGGGTCGCGTTCGGCTATTCGCTGGTGTTCGTCGGCGACGGCCCGTGGATCGGCACGCTCGACCGCTTCTTCCTCGCCGGCATGACCATGGACAGCGTCAATCCGGCGGCGAAGACGATTCCGGAAGCGCTGTTCATGCTCTACCAGATGACGTTTGCGATCATCACGGTGGCGCTGGTCGCGGGCTCGGTCGCCGACCGCATGCGCTTCTCGGCCTATCTGATGTTTTCCATCGGCTGGTTCGTCTTCGTCTATGTGCCGCTGGCGCATTGGGTATGGGGCGGCGGCTTCCTCGGCGCGATGGGCGTGCTGGATTTTGCCGGCGGCCTCGTCGTGCATCTCTCCGCCGGCATCGGCGGCCTCGTCGCCGCGCAAGGTGATGGGCCGCCGCCAGGGCTATGGCACGGAAAACCTGTCGCCGTTCGATCTGTCGCTCGCGGTGGTCGGCACCGGCCTGTTGTGGGTCGGCTGGTTCGGCTTCAACGGCGGCTCGGCGCTCGCGGCCAATTCGCGCGCGGTGATGGCGATCATCGCGACGCATCTCGCAGCCTGCGCCGGCGCGCTGACCTGGGGCGCGATCGAATGGTCGGTGCGGCGCAAGCCGTCCGTGCTCGGCATGATCTCCGGCGCGGTCGCCGGCCTCGGCACCATCACGCCGGCGTCCGGCTTCGTCGCGCCCTGGCACGGCATCGTCATCGGCCTGGTCGCGGGCTGCGTCTGCTACTGGGCCTGCACCTGGCTGAAGCTGCGCTTCGACTATGACGACTCGCTCGACGTGTTCGGCGTTCACGGCATCGGCGGCATGACCGGCACCTTGCTGACCGGCGTGTTTGCCACCGCGGCGATCGGCGGGACCTCCGGCCTGCTCGAGGGCAACCCGCACCAGCTGCTGCTCCAGTTCTACGGCGTCGCGGTCACCCTGGTCTGGTCGGCCGGCGTCACCTGGGCGCTGCTCAGGCTGGTCGGCGTCTTCGTGCCGTTGCGGGTGTCCAAGCAGCACGAGATCGAAGGTCTCGACATCACCCAGCACGGCGAGGCGCTTCAGTAGCTTATCTACCGATACCGTGCACTGCCCGTCAGCATGGCAAGATTATGTCGCGGACTCCGCCATGCTCACGGTTTGACCACCTCTGCTTAGGTTTTGGGCGCGGCGGAACAGCGCACCCCCGCGCTTCGCGCAACCGCGAAAAGCCCCGCTTTCATAATTCGTTAGGCAATGCCGCCGATCTGGCACGGCATTTGATTCTAGGGCCCCGGCTGGGCCGCGTTGTGAAGTCTCTCCGCGTGGTGAACCTCAGTCGAGAACTGCCCGGTCGCGTCCAAGGCCGGGCCCAAGCGGGGATAGGACCCATGAAAATTGTTATGGCGATCATCAAGCCATTCAAGCTGGAAGAAGTCCGGGACGCCCTGACCGCCATCGGCGTTCACGGTCTCACGGTGACGGAAGTCAAGGGATATGGCCGGCAGAAGGGCCACACGGAAATCTATCGCGGCGCCGAATACGCGGTGAGCTTCCTGCCCAAGATCAAGATCGAGGTCGCGGTCGCCTCCGACCAGGTCGACAAGACCATCGAAGCGATCACCACGGCAGCCAAGACCGGCCAGATCGGCGACGGCAAGATCTTCGTCATCAACCTCGACCATGCGGTTCGCATCCGCACCGGCGAGGCCGATGCCGCAGCCCTCTGATTTCGCGCTCACACATACCACTCAGGAGTAATACAAAATGACGTTCAAGCGTCCCTACAGCGCGGGATTGGCGGCTCTCGCAGTCGGCCTGTTCGCAACGACCGCGGCCTACGCGGAACCAACAGTCAACAAGGGCGACAACGCCTGGATGCTGACATCGACGGTGCTGGTGCTGTTGATGACCATTCCGGGCCTGGCGCTGTTCTATGGCGGCCTGGTCCGCACCAAGAACATGCTCTCGGTGCTGATGCAGGTGTTCTACATCGTGTGCATCGTCACCGTGATCTGGGCGCTCTACGGCTACAGCATGGCCTTCACGGGCGGCTCCGACTTCGTCGGCGGCTTCTCCAAGGCGTTCCTGATGGGCGTGACGCCGGACTCCAAGGCTGCGACCTTCTCGGTCGACGCCAACATCTCGGAGCTGGTGTATGTCTGCTTCCAGATGACGTTCGCGGCGATCACGCCGTGCCTGATCGTCGGCTCGTTCGCCGAGCGCACCAAGTTCGCGGCGGTGGCCTTGTTCATCCCGCTCTGGGTGACCCTGATCTACTTCCCGATCGCGCACATGGTCTGGTACTGGGCCGGTCCGGACGCGATCTCGGATGCGGTGAAGGCGCTCGCAGCGGCAGGCAGCGATGCCGCAGCCAAAGCGGCGGCGCAGGCCAAGCTCGACGAAGTGAACGCCGACGCCGGCTGGATCTTCAAGAAGGGCGCGATCGACTTCGCCGGCGGCACCGTGGTGCACATCAACTCCGGCATCGCGGGCCTCGTCGGCTGTCTGCTGATCGGCAAGCGTACCGGCTACGGCAAGGAGCTGATGGCTCCGCACTCGCTGACCATGACCATGATCGGCGCCTCGCTGCTCTGGGTCGGCTGGTTCGGCTTCAACGCCGGATCGAACCTCGAAGCCTCCGGCGGCGCTGCGCTCGCCATGACCAACTCCTTCGTCGCAACCGCGGCGGCGGCGTTGTCCTGGATGTTCGCCGAGTGGATCTTCCGCGGTCATCCGTCGGTGCTCGGCGCGCTCTCCGGCGCAGTCGCGGGTCTCGTCGCGGTCACGCCTGCGGCCGGCTACTCCGGTCCGATGGGTGCGATCGTGCTCGGCCTCGTGGTCGGCGTGGTCTGCCTGTTCATGTGCACCATCGTGAAGAACGCGCTCGGCTATGACGACGCGCTCGATGTGTTCGGCGTCCACTGCGTCGGCGGCATCGTCGGCGCGCTCGGCACCGGCATCCTGGTGAACCCGGCGCTCGGCGGCACCGGCATCATGGACTACACCACCGGCAAGATCGCCGACTACGACTTCGTCGCGCAGATGATCTCGCAGTGCTGGGGCGTCGGCACCACGCTGGTGTGGTCGGGCGTCGGCTCTGCGATCCTCTACAAGATCGTGGACGTCATCGTAGGCCTGCGTGCCAATGTCGAGACCGAGCGCGAAGGCCTCGATCTCACCGAGCACACGGAGCGCGCCTACAACATGTGATCCTCCCGGGCGCGGGCCAGCGTATCGGTCCGCGCCCAGAACTACGGTTTGGGCACATACCCGGCAATGCCCCGACCGTTGAGGGGCTCCAGCGCAAGTTGGAGCCCCTTTCTTTTTGTCTGCGATTGCAGGTCCGACACTCTGCTTCAAGTGAAGAGCAGGAGGACGTCATGAAGCTGGAAGGCGGATGCTATTGCGGCGCGGTTCGTTATGTCGCCGAGGGCGAGCCGATGCTGAAGGCGCAATGCCATTGCCGCGAATGCCAATACATCACCGGCGGTTCGCCCAACATGTTCGTGGCGATGCCGCCCGACGGCTTCAAATACACCAAGGGCGCGCCAAAGCAGTTTTCGCGCAACGATCTGGAGAAGCCGGTCACGCGCGAGTTCTGCGCCGAGTGCGGCACCCATGTTGTGACGAGGCCGCAGCGGCCGCTGGTGGTGATCAAGGTCGGCACGCTGGATGATCCCGCGGCGATCATGCCGCAGATCGCGATCTACACCGTCGACAAGCAACCGTTCCACCACGTGCCGGACGGCATGCCGGCATTCGAGCGGCTGCCGCAACGGTAGATCGGTTCAAGCCTGAAGATAGACGAGCGCGCAGCTAGAATGCCGGCTGCCGCCGCTCCGTACGCCAGAAGTAGCTTTCGAGCTGCGCCAGCACGATCTGGTCCGGCTCTTCTGCCGGCGCCGGCGGCGCGATCTTTTGAGTGTGACGGCCATCCGCCGCCTGCTGGTACAGCGACGTGATCGCCGACAGCCGGCGCACGTTCTCCAACACGATCTTGCTACGCATGGTTCGAGGCTCCCCGCCCGCTTTGTTTTGACAGCAGGGTGCGCCCGGACGATTTTGGCTTCGTTAGCTGACGTGCTTAACGGTTCTGATGGTTGACCGGGGGTTGCGGGAAGCGGCGCAGAGTTAACCGTTCATTCCGGTGCAATTAGCTCGACCTTCGGGAAGTAGCTGCGATAGCGCCCGACATCGCGGGTCAACAGAGGCAGTCCCTGGACCTCCGCATGTGCGCCGATGAAGAAGTCGGACAAAACACCGGTGCGAACGCCACCGGCGGCTCGATATCGCAGATAAACCTTGCTCGCGAGAAACAGCGCCGCTCGCGGCATCGGCACCAGATCGACGCCAGCATCGCGCATGACGGAGTCGACGACGTCGACCGAGGGGTACCGGCTCGAGATTTCCGCGTAGATCACGTCGTTGATCACGACCGGTCCATTCATGGCCGCATCGTTGAGTTGCCTGAGCGACCATTGCCACCAATCGGGCGTTCGCGTGGCGACATCGAATAAGACGTTCGAGTCGACCAGCGTCATTCAGGGTCGCCACGAAGCAGTTTCATCAATTCATCCGTCGTTGGGCCGGGCCCCGCGGAGCCGAGCATTTTCTCGAATCGGCTCGGCGGCCGCGTGCCGTCGGCCCGTTCAACGATGATATGACCGTCCTCGGCGCGCCGGAAATTGACCTCGCTCCCCGGCGCGATTCCGAGGTAATCCCGAATCCGCTTCGGGATCGTCACTTGCCCTTTGCTGGTGACCGTGTTTGGCATGGGAATTCTCCGAGGTATTACCTCGCAAACATATGGTAATACCCAAGACATTGTCGAGGGTAGCCCGATGGTTAATCGCGTCTTAACCTCGCCGTATCTATGGTGGTTTGTTGCTTTCGGCCGGTCTCGTTTCGCGACCGGCAGCCTCACAACATGCTGGCGCTTTCACGTATGGCCATGACCGCTTCATCCCGCGCTCCCCAAGGCGTCGGCAGCAACGAAAGCGAACGCTCGCCCTTTGCCCGGACCACCGAGCTGCTGGCGCCCTACAAGCCCGGTAAGCCTTTGATAACGCTGTCACTGGGCGAGCCGCAGCACCCTGTCCCCGGCTTCGTCGGCCCGGTGCTGGCCCAGCACATCGCCGATTTCGGCCGTTACCCGCTGGCCCGCGGCATCGAGCCGTTCCGCAAGGCCGTAGCCGGCTGGCTGTCGACCCGATTCAAGCTGCCACGCGCGGTCGATCCCGAGAGCGAAGTTTTGGTGCTGAACGGCAGCCGCGAGGGCCTGTTCTTCGCGGCACTGACGGCGGCGAGTTATGTGGGCGACCGCAAGGGCCGCCCCGCGATCCTGATGCCGAACCCGTTCTATCCGGCCTATGGCGCCGGCGCGCGCGCGGCGAATTGCGAGCAGATCTATCTGCCGACCACGGTCGCCAACGGCTTCTTGCCCGATCTCGACAAGCTCGATGACGCGACGCTCTCGCGCACCGTTGCGATCTACATCGCCTCGCCCGCCAATCCGCAAGGCGCAGTCGCCTCGCCTGACTATTTCACACGCCTGAAGAAACTCTCCGATCGCTTCGGCTTCATGATCCTGAGCGACGAGTGCTACTCGGAAATCTACACGCGCGAGGCGCCGGGCAGCATGCTGGAATGCGCCGGTCCCGATTTTGCCACGTGTCGTGGTGTTCCAGTCGCTGTCCAAGCGATCGAACCTGCCGGGCATGCGCGTCGGCTTCGCCGCCGGCGACAAGACATTCCTCGCCGCCTTCCACGAGCTGCGCAATGTCGCCGCGCCGCAGGTGCCGGTGCCGCTGCAGCAGGTCGCGACCGCCGCTTACGGCGACGAGGCGCATGTCGAGGAAAACCGCAAGCTCTATCGCATCAAGTTCGATCTCGCCGACCAGATCCTCGGCAATCGCTACGGCTACAAGCGCCCGGCGGGCGGCTTCTGCGTCTGGCTCGATGTGTCCAATCTCGGCGGCGACGAAGCGGTGGCGGTGAAACTCTATCGCGACGCCGGCGTGCGCGTGATTCCCGGCAGCTATCTCGCGCGGCCGCAGAGCGATGGTTCCAATCCCGGCGCAGGTTACATCCGCCTTGCGCTGGTTTCCGACAGTCAATCGACCGGCGAGGCGCTGCATCGCCTGGTCGAGATTTTGGGTTAAGCAACGAGGGCACATGCCGTCGATCGAACGCGTCATTCCCCTGGTCGGCCATCTGCCGGCGTCGATCCGCGACGCCCTGGTGCGGCGCCTGCGCGAATTGATGGGACTTGGCCTGATCATCTTCGCAGGGCTCGCCGCGGCGGCGCTGACGACATGGTCGGTGCAGGATCCGAGTCTCAGCCACGCCACCACGTCGCGCGTGATCCGCAACATCCTCGGCTATCCCGGCGCGATCGGCGCCGACATGCTGATGCAGATTTTGGGCCTCGGCGCGATCATGGTGATCCTGCCGATCGCGGTGTGGGGCTGGCGTATGATGACCCACCGCAATTTCGATCGCGAGGGGCTGCGGCTCGGCTGCCTGGATGCTATGCATGGTGCTCGCGGCGGGCTTCGCCAGCTGCTGGCCGCACACCGGCACATGGCCGCTGCCGACCGGGCTCGGCGGCGTCGTCGGCGATGCGCTGGTGCGCGCGCCTGCCGTGATATTCGGGCCGCCCGGCTTCATCTACCGCTTCGTGCTTGGCGCGGTCCTGTTCGCGGCGATGGCCGCGACGTTCCTGATCGCCTGCGGCCTCGGCGCAAAACCGCGCGAGGACGAAGAGATCGCCGAGATCGAGGACGACGATGCGCCGTTCGTCGAAGAGGACGAAGAGCGCGGCTCGATCTCGCTCGGCTTCATCTTCCATGCGCTGATGAGCGCGAAGGCGCGGCTGGTCTGGCTGTTCGGCACCGCATATCGCTCGCTGGTCTCCTCACGCCCCGCACCGCGCGCGATCTCCTTCGCGCGCCAGGAGCCCAATCTCGGCAGCCGCGCCGCGCCCTCGATCGCGCCGGAAGCGGACGAAGATTACGAGGACGAAGAGGAAGACGACGAGGAGCCCGTGGCGCGCGCGCCGCGCAAGAAGGCCGCGCCGAAGGCGCCGTCGCGAAAATCCTCCGACAAGTGGGATTTCCCGGCGATGTCGATGCTGGGAGCGCCGAAGGCCTCCGACCGCCAACCACTGAGCAAGGCCGAGCTCGAGGCCAACTCGCGACGGCTCGAAAGCGTGCTCGGCGATTTCGGCGTGCGCGGCGAAATCGTCAAGGCCAACCCGGGACCCGTGGTCACGCTGTACGAGCTCGAGCCCGCGCCCGGCATCAAGTCCTCCCGCGTGATCGGCCTCGCCGACGACATCGCGCGCTCGATGAGCGCGCTGTCGGCGCGCGTCGCCGTCGTACCCGGCCGCAACGCCATCGGCATCGAGTTGCCGAACGCGCATCGCGAAAAGGTTTATTTGCGCGAGCTGCTCAGCGCCAAGGAAACAACCAACTCGGTTGCCAAGTTGCCGCTCTGCCTCGGCAAGACCATCGGCGGCGACCCCGTCATCATCGATCTCGCGCGCACGCCGCATATGCTGATCGCCGGCACCACCGGCTCCGGCAAATCGGTCGCCATCAACACCATGATCCTCAGCCTGGTCTATCGGCTGCGGCCGGATCAGTGCCGGCTGATCATGGTCGATCCAAAAATGCTCGAACTCTCCGTCTATGACGGCATCCCGCATCTGCTGACGCCCGTCGTCACCGACCCGAAGAAGGCGGTGGTCGCGCTGAAATGGGCCGTGCGCGAGATGGAAGAGCGTTACAAGCGTATGTCCAAGCTCGGCGTGCGCAACATCGACGGCTACAACGCCCGCCTCGTCGAGGCCAAGGCCAAGGGCGAGGAGCTGACGCGCACGGTGCATACCGGCTTCGACAAGGAGACCGGCAAGGCGATCTACGAGGAAGAGAAGCTCGATCTCGATCCGCTGCCCTTCATCGTCATCATCGTCGACGAGATGGCCGACCTGATGATGGTCGCCGGCAAGGACATTGAAGGCGCAGTGCAGCGCCTCGCGCAGATGGCGCGCGCCGCCGGCCTGCATGTGATCCTCGCGACGCAACGCCCGTCGGTCGACGTCATCACCGGCACCATCAAGGCGAACTTCCCGACCCGCATCGCCTTTCAGGTTACGTCCAAGATCGACAGCCGCACCATCCTCGGTGAAATGGGCGCCGAGCAGCTGCTCGGCCAGGGCGACATGCTCTATATGGCGGGCGGCGGACGCATCAGCCGCGTGCACGGACCGTTTGCCTCCGACGAGGAAGTCGAGAAGGTCGTGCGTCATCTCAAGACGCAAGGCTCGCCGGAATATCTCGAAGCGGTCACCGCGGAAGAGCCTGCCGAGGGCGAAGACGGCGCGGTGTTCGACGCGACCGGCATGGGCGCGGACGGCGGCGGCGACCTGTTCTCGCAAGCGGTCGCCATCGTCAAACGCGATCGCAAGGCCTCGACCAGCTACATCCAGCGCCGCCTGCAGATCGGCTACAACCGCGCCGCTTCGCTGATGGAGCGGATGGAACTGGAAGGCATTGTGGGCCAGGCCAATCACGCCGGAAAACGCGAGATTCTGGTCGAGGAGGAAGAAGGCTTCTGACGCACGACATTGGGCTTGCGGCATCTCGCAGCAAGCAATGACATTTCACGGAAAAACGATACCGCGTTGCACCCAAAGCGCGGTAAAAGGACCGAAACAGGATCAGGACGGCGCGTTGAAAATTCACCGAAATTCCCGAATCAGCGACCTCTCGCACCGCTGCATGATCGCGAGCGCACTTGCGCTCCTGATCGCCGCACCGGCATTCGGTACATCGCCTTCATTTGCGCAGAGCGTTCCGATTCCAAAGCCCGCGCCAAAGGCCCGCGGCGGTGTGCAGATGAGCGCCTCCGAGCAGAAGGGACCGGTGACGACGGGCGCGACGCCGGCGGCAGCGCCTGACCCGGTCATTCCCGATCCGCATCGCAATGTACCGGCCAGCATTTTCGCGAGCTTCGACGCCAATCAGAAGGCGCAGGCCGCCAAGGTCTCCAGCTATCTGTCCTCGCTGAGCACGCTGGTCGGCAATTTCGTGCAGGTCGGGCCCGACGGCACCAAGACCAAGGGCGAGTTTTACATCCAGAAGCCCGGCAAGGTACGCTTCGAATACGAGCCGCCGAATCCGATCGATATCATCGCCGACGGCTCCTCGCTGGTGGTGCGCGACCGCAAGCTTGCAACGCAGGACATCTATCCGCTGTCGCAGACGCCGTTGCGCTTCCTGCTATCCGACCGCATCGACCTGATGAAGGACACCAATGTCGTCAGCGTCACCGCGGACGACCTCTTCATCACCGTCACGATCGAGGAGAAGCAGGCGCTGATCGGCACCAGCCGATTGATGCTGATGCTGGGCGCCAAGGACGGGCAGCTCAAGCAGTGGACCGTGACCGATCCGCAGGGTTATGACACCACGGTCGCGGTCTATAATCTCGACTCCTCCAAGAAGGTCGATCCGGGCATGTTCAAGATCGACTTCACCAATTACGCGCTGCCGCCGGGATAAGAACGCGGACGCGATTCGTAGGGTGGGCAAAGCGAAGCGTGCTACCAATTTCAGGCAAGCTTGTGGATGGGTGGTGGGCACGGCGCTTCGCGCCTTTGCCCACCCTGCAGCCGTGCTATCACGCCTTCGCATGCGGTTTTCCCTGACAACCTGGAACATCAATTCGGTGCGGCTGCGCATCGATATCGTCGCGAAGTTCCTGAAAGCGCACCGGCCGGACGTGCTGTGCCTGCAGGAGACCAAATGCATCGACGATGCGTTTCCGCGCAAACGCTTCAAGCGGCTGGGCTATGAGCACATCGCGCTGAACGGGCAGAAGGGCTATCACGGCGTCGCCGTGATTTCGAAGTTGCCGTTCGAGGCGACCGACATCCGCACCTTCTGCGACATCGTCGATTCGCGCCACATCTCGGTGTCATTCGGCGCGAAGGCGCAGCTTGCAAAACCGCTGGTGCTGCATAATTTCTATGTGCCGGCCGGCGGCGACATCCCCGATCCCGCGCTCAATCCGAAATTCGATCACAAGCTGAGATTTCTCGACGAGATGAAAGCCTGCGAGCCGCTGCATCCGCGCGGAGACGATCGCCACATCCTGGTCGGCGATCTCAACGTCGCGCCGCACGAGAACGACGTGTGGTCGCACAAGCAGCTTCTGAAAGTGGTCTCGCACACGCCTGTCGAGGTCGAGAAGCTGCAGGCAGCACTCGCCGCCGGCGAATGGCACGACGTCGCGCGCGAGCGGATTCCGCTATCGGAGAAGGTCTACACCTGGTGGAGCTATCGTGCCGCCGACTGGACCGTCGGCGACCGCGGCCGCCGGCTCGACCACATCTGGGTGTCGCGCGCGCTCAAGGACACGGTGAGCGATTTCAGCATCCTGCGCGACGCCCGCGGATGGACGCGGCCGTCGGACCATGTGCCTGTTACGGTGACGCTGGAGATCTAGTTCCGCTCTCTCCCTCGTCATTGCGAGCGAAGCGAAGCAATCCATCGCGCCGCAAGCGGAGGAATGGATTGCTTCGTCGCTGCGCTCCTCGCAATGACGAGTGGAGAGTTCGAAAAAACTAAGTACTCAGCTTCGCGCCGGCCATCAATATATCGCTCGCCAATTGACTCGTGCGCATGGCGAATTCGTCGCGCAGGCGGCGCGCCGCGGCGGGATCGCTTTCCAGCACGCGCTGGAACAGGCTGCGGGCGATGCGGATCACGGCTGAATTTTCCAGCGCGGTCGCGGTCGCCGGCCGCTGCATCGCCACCACAAGCGCGAGCTCGCCGATCAGCATGCCCGGGCCAGCTGTGGCCTGTGCGCCGGCGCCGTCATCGATGCGGAAGGCGCCGCGCGCGACCACAAATCCGGAATCTGCTTCCTCGCCCTGTCTGAACAGATACTCGCCGCTATAGATGCTGCGCTGCTCGGAGCCGATCGCGAGCATGCGCAGCGAATCCCGTCCCAACAGCCTCAGCGTCGGGACGCGCTCCAGCAAGGCGACATCATCATCGATCGACATGGAAACGGGACGGCCTAGTTAACGAATCGTCGTCCCAAATCGTATCACGGCACCAGCTTGTAGCCACCGGCTTCGGTCACCAGGATCTCGGGATTGGCGGCGTCTTTCTCGATCTTTTGCCGAAGACGGTAAATGTGGGTCTCCAGCGTGTGGGTGGTGACGCCGGAATTATAGCCCCACACTTCCTGCAGCAGTGTCTCGCGCGAGACCGGCAACTGGCCCGCACGGTAGAGGAAGCGCAGGATCGCGGTTTCCTTCTCGGTCAGCCGCACCTTCTTGGCATTGGCGCCGGTCAGCATCTTCGAGCCGGGGCGGAAGCTGTAGGGCCCGACCGAGAACACCGCGTCTTCGCTGGCTTCGTGCTGGCGCAGCTGCGCGCGGATCCGCGCCAGCAGCACCGCAAACCGAAACGGCTTGGCGACATAGTCGTTGGCGCCGGACTCCAGGCCCAGGATGGTGTCGGAATCGGTGTCGTGGCCGGTCAGCATGATGATCGGCGCCTTGAAGCCGCCCTTGCGCAACGACCGCACCACCTCGCGGCCGTCGGTGTCAGGCAGGCCGACATCCATCAGCACCAGGTCCGGCGAATTGGCCTTGGCGGCGCTGGCGCCCTTGGCGCCGGTGTCGACAGCGGAGGCCTCGAACTCGTCATGCAGCGAGAGCTGCTCCACCAGCGTGTCCCGCAGATCGGTATCGTCATCCACGATGAGGATCTTGCGAGCATTGGCCATGGGGTCATCCTGGTGGTGGCGATGGAGGCCCAAGGGAGGCGCCTCACAGCGGCAGTGGGTAGAACGCAGTCTTGTGTATTTTCGTCTTGAAGTAGGGAACCGTTACCGATTCACAAGGTGATCGGGACCTTACTCCAGATATTCCGGGGCATTTCGATGAATGTCCTGTAATGAACAACAATGAGGCACCAGGACAGTTCATCGCGCATGAAAAGGCAAGTTGTCTCAAAGTGTTACCGATATAGCCGTCGCGACCGGCCGGTCTCCATGATCAGGATTCGCGCAAGTGCCGGAAATTCCCGGCTAGGCTGGCTGACAGGGGCCGGTTTGGCCATTCCCGTGGCGCTCGGCCGTGGTGGCATCCGGGTCAACAAGCGCGAGGGCGACGGCAGCACGCCGCGCGGCATCTTCCGCCCGCGAAAGCTGTGGTGGCGCGCCGACCGGCATCGGCGGCCGCGCAGCTATCTCGCGTCGCGCGCCATCTCGCCCGCCGATGCCTGGTGCGAGGACCCTGATGACCGGCGTTACAACCGGCCGATCTACGCTCACGCGCGACCACAAAGGCGACCGGCTGACGCGCGCGGATCACCTCTACGATTTCATTGTCGAGATCGACCACAACACCCGGCCACGCGTGACCGGCCACGGCAGCGCCGTGTTCCTGCATCTGGCGCGCGACAATTTCGGGCCGACCGCGGGCTGTGTCGCCATGACGAAATCGGCGATGCTGCGCCTGTTGCGGCGGCTTGGACCGCGGACGAGAATAATAATCGGGTAGGCATGATCCCGGAAAAGTGTGAAGCGGTTTTCCGAAAGGATCATGCCCAGACATAGGAAAGAGTATGGACAAGGATCAGATCGCGGCGGCCTCGCGCACCATCAGCGGCCATTGGCGCGCCGGCACCAAACTCAAAGCGCTCGATGCCGCGCAACGTCCGCAGTCGCGCAAGGACGGCTACGCGATCCAGGCCGAGCTCGAGAAATCCGGAAAACTGTTCGGCTGGAAGATCGCCGCCACCAGCGACGCCGGGCAGAAGCACATCAATGTCAGTGGTCCCCAAGCCGGACGCATTCTTGCTGACAAGGTGATTGCCGATGGTGGCACCGCCTCGATGCATGGCAACGAAATGCGCGTGGCCGAACCGGAATTCTGCTTCCGCATGGCGCGCGATTTACCGCCGCGGCCTTTAGCTTACAGCGTGGCGGAAGTGTTGGATGCGGTCGGCACCTTGCATCCGGCAATCGAGATTCCCGATTCGCGCTTTGCCGATTTCGTCAGCGCCGGCGAAGCGCAGCTGATCGCCGACAATGCCTGCGCGCATCTGTTCGTGCTCGGCGCGCCGACGGCCGCCGACTGGCGCGCCTGCGACCTCGTCGAGGAGAAGCCCGTCATCACCATGCGGGGCAAGACATTCATCGGTCACGGCAAGAACGTGCTCGGCGATCCCCGCGTGGCGCTGGCCTGGCTCGCCAATGAATTGCGCGAGCTCGGCATTACGCTGAAGGCGGGCGAGGTGGTCACGACAGGCACCTGTCATCCGCCGCTGCCGATTGTCTCGGGCGATCGGATGGAGGCGGATTTCGGTGTGCTGGGTAAGGTGAGCGTGGGGTTTGAGTAATTCTCTCGTCATTCCGGGGCATCGCGAAGCGATGAGCCCGGAATCCATAACCACAGCCGTTGGTGTAACGAAGATCGTTGCGACGATCACTTCGCTCCATCGAGAAATCACGCGGTATGGATTCCGGGCTCGCGCCAATTGGCGCGCCCCGGAATGACGAGTGGAGAGTTTTCGCTCGCTTTTCCGGGACGACGGTCAGCCCCGATGCCCGAATATCGCCGAGCCCACCCGCACATGCGTGGCGCCCATCGCGATCGCCGTCGCGAAATCGGCGCTCATGCCCATCGAGAGATTCTTCAGCCCGTTGCGCGCGGCGATCTTCGCGGTCAGCGCGAAATGCGGCGACGGCGGCTCCTCGACCGGCGGGATGCACATCAAACCTGAAATCACGAGTCCATACTTGTCGCGGCACGCCGCGATGAAGGCGTCCGCTTCATCAGGCGCGACACCCGCCTTCTGCGGTTCCTCACCAGTATTGATCTGCACAAAGAGTTCCGGGCTCCTGCCCTGTAATTCGATTTCCTTGGCTAACGCTTGGCAAATGCTCGCGCGATCCACCGAATGGATGGCATCGAACAGCGCCACCGCCTCCTTTGCCTTGTTGGATTGCAGCGGCCCGATCAGGTGCAGCCTCACACCGGGGTAAGCCTGCGTTAACGCTGGCCACTTGCCCTTGGCTTCCTGCACGCGGTTTTCGCCGAATACGCGCTGTCCGCTTTCGATCACCGGGCTAATCGCGCTCGCATCGAAAGTCTTGGACACCGCGATCAGCGTCACCGATGCGCGGTCACGGTTCGCGTCGCGACAGGCGCGCGCGATCTCCTGTTCCACCGCGGTGAGCGCGTGTGGTGAATGCGAGGTTACGGCGGCCGGATTCGAAAGCGTCATGAGGTCGAAGCCCGTAGTTAGACGGTGATCATTCTAATTTTACCGAGTTCAGGAAACGCGTCTTCAACCATTCCCGATACCCTGCGTTGCGGGGTAGGGGTACAAGATGTCTTCCATCAGTTTCAATCGCAAGAGGGTCAAGCTCAAGCAGCTTCTCGGCATTCGCGCGCGGCTGGCGCTGCTCGCCGTGATCCTGGTGGCGCCGTTGATGTTCGACCGCGCCCGCTCACTGGAGGACAACCGCGCCCGCCTGATCGCCCAGGCGAGCCAGGACTTCGCCAGTCTCGCGCGGCATTCCGCCGACACCCAGCGCGAAGTCATCTCCTCCGTGCAGACCGTGCTGAAATCGGCCGCCTACATCCGCTCGTCCGCCGGCGGGTTGATGCGGACCTGCGATATCCTGCGCGCCAGCGTGCCCGCCAACATGCCCTGGATCCGCAACATCCTGCTGATCGGCGGCGACGGCCGCGTGCAGTGCTCGACCGGCAACAGCTATGTCGGCCTCTATCTCGGCGACCGGCCCTATCTGAAGAAGGCGCAGGCGACCCGCGACTTCGTCGTCAGCGACTTCGTGATGGCGCGCGGCGGCAACAATCCGGTTGTCATGGCCGCCTATCCGGTCTCGGCGATCAATCCGGATGTGGATGCCGTGCTGCTCGCCAGCATGAGCCTCGACTGGATGTCGAAGCTGATGAGCAATCTCGGCGGCCGGCCCGGCATATCGGCGGTGCTGATCGACAGCGCCGGCACCGTGCTCGCGACCCCGCCGGATACGGCGAGCCAGGTTGGCAAATCCATTGATGACATTCCGCTGCTGTCGGCGATGGCCGACCGTGCGTTGAACTCGACCAAGGACGAAGATTCGCTGACCTTCGGCGCCGTCGATGGTTCCAGGCGCACGGTCAGCTTTGCCCGCATTGCCGACACCGGCACGCGCTTGCTCGTCAGCATCGACGAGGACAAGATCACCGCGGCGATCAAGGCGCGAGATCCGCACCGCCTACCTGCAGCTCGCCTTTGTCTGTCTGTTTGTGCTTCTTGGCGCGCTGATCGCCGCCGAAAAGCTGATCATCAACCCGATCGAGATGCTCGCCGAGATGGCCAATCGCTTCGGCCAGGGCGACCGGTCCGCGCGCGCCGCGCGCACCCGCCTGCCGGCCGAGTTCGTGCCGCTGGCACGCGCCTTCAACGCGATGGCGGCGCAGCTGGCGCAGCGCGAGCGCGAGCTGGTCGCGACCAACGACCGCCTCACCGTGATTGCCTCGATCGACATGCTCTCGGGTCTGGCCAATCGCCGCGGCTTCCAGAGCCGCCTGGATTTCGAGTGGATGAAGGCGCAGCAATATGAGTGCGAGCTGTCGCTCTTGATGATCGATGTCGATCACTTCAAGCTCTACAACGACACTTACGGCCATCCCGAGGGCGACGCCTGCCTGACGCATCTCGGCGAGACGCTGTCGGGGATTGCCGCCGACACCATGGGATTTGCCGGCCGCTATGGCGGCGAGGAGTTTTGTTTGCTGCTGCCGAATGTCGGCGGCGAGCGCGCCAAGGAGATCGGCGAGCGGGTGCGCGCGGCCGTGCAGGCGCTGGACCTGCCGCACTGTACGTCGAGTCATGAGGTCGTCACCGTCAGCGTCGGCGTGGCCTCTACGCGGCCGAACGAAAGGCAGCGGCCGGGCGATTTGATCGAGGCGGCCGACGCCGCGCTCTATGCCGCAAAACACCGCGGCCGCAACACCGTGGTCGAGCACGGTTTCGTGCGCATCACCGACATGGTCGGCGGTGTGGCAATGGCGAGTTGATAAGGATTACTTCTTCCTTCTTCTCTTCAAACAGATAGTTCAAGAAGACTTTCAAAGATGAAAAAGGCCGCCCTCGGTTGGCGGCCTTTATCTCATGGCTTAGGTGTGTGTTGTGGGTCTATTGCCCAGGTTTGCGTAGTTTGATGCTGCTTGCAATCCATAGCGGCCAAAGACGCGTCTAAACACTTGGCCGCCGAATTGTTCCTGAGCTGAAATGAGCCCAAATCGCTCTGAAGTTTGTTGATCATGGCGATTAACTGTGAGTGCCGCGCTCGCCTAGAACAATCTTGACGTGACGGGGCCCTCCGTAGGCTTTCATCGAATGGCGGTAAACGAAATCGGTGACCCGCTCTAAGAGGATTCGTAAGCACCAATTGTAGAAGACTTGATCGATGCCGATACCTTCGCTTCTCGATGCCGCCTTTAGGTTCCGGTGACCTTTCATGTTCTTCTTGTTGGAAAGCATCGCGAAACATCGGACATTCAGAAATCGCCTCGAATGTCTAGCCCTCCGCGCAAAAATAAATCTCTTTGCGATAATCGGAACACAGGAGCATAAGCATCCCATCCCGCGCCCGCTACGAGGGCGTATCGCGATCGTCACGACACGTGGTGCGGGATGCGGTGGACGCGAGCGGCGCGGCAGGCGAATGCGGCGCGCGTGGACGGTCAAGCCGTGTGGTCCTGTCCCCTCGACGCTGGGGTCAAGTTCGCGGGTGATGATCCCGCGGGCGACGGCGGCTAACAAGCCGAGACGCCGGGGAGAGCACGGAGCAGCCGGTCAACCATTGCGCAGGGAATGCCGGACTGTCCGGCGACCTGTAGTGACTATGCTGGTACGCTTTTTTTGCTTTGCGTGCCAGGCTGCGGGTGCGGCCTGCACCCGGCATTCCCTGCACCTTCGCTTTTCGAGGGGGTGGCGATTGGCAAAGCCCGGACGCTTCTCACGCCGCGGGAACGAGAACGTGTGTCTTCGTCATTGCGAGCGAAGCGAAGCAATCCATGGCGCCGCAAGCTCGCACGCGGAGGGATGGATTGCTTCGTCGCTGCGCTCCTCGCAATGACGAGGGAAAGTCACCCCGCCGCCCGCTCCATCTCGAGCTCCCGCTCGGTCACGACGCGGTTGCGGCCCGTCTTCTTAGCCTTATAGAGCGCGCGGTCGCAGCGATCGATCATATCCTCCATCGACTCACCGGGCTGGAACTGGCTGACGCCGATCGACACGGTGACGCCGGGCAGTTCCTCGCCGGAGGACCGACGGGTGATCTTGCAATCGGCGAGGGCCTGGCGGATGCGTTCGGCCGTCGCCGCGCAAGTGGCGAGGTCCGCGCCGGGGAGAACGGCGATCAGCTCCTCGCCGCCGTAGCGGGCCGGAAGATCGGTGTCGCGCACACGTTCGCGCAGCGCCTTCGCCACCAGCCGAAGCACCTCGTCGCCGACGCCGTGGCCGAAACTGTCGTTGAAGCGTTTGAAATGGTCGATGTCGATCATGAACGCGCTGACCGGATGATCCCGCTCCATGGCATCCGATTGTGCACGGCGGAAGAACTCGTCCAGCGCCAGGCGGTTGGCCAATCCAGTCAGCGTGTCGGTTCGCGCCCGCTCCTCCGACTGCGTCAGCGACTGACGGATCAGGTCGAGCTCGCGCGATTTCTCGGCGAACTGAGACTTCGAGTTTGGTCGCGCGCGTCGCGGCCGCGCCAAGCTCGTTCATCAAGGTCTCGACCAGGAGCCGCGGATCGACGCCGGCCTCCGATTGGCCGGCGACATCACTGATCGCTCGCATCTGCGTGCGGTTGTCGGCGATGGCCGTGTTCAAAAACTGCTTCGCGGACGCCAGCACCGTATGCAATTGCCGGGAGACCTGATGAGCGACCGCTTCATCCGCGCCACGCGCGCCGACATAGGTCGTATAGAGGTCGCGGTTGGTGGCCTTGTCGAACTTGCGCTTGCCCGCAACCAGAATGTCGATGGTGCGCTTGAGCTCGACCGGGGTCCCGAGCGCGTATCTGAACCAGACCTGGAAATTGTCCGGGGTCGGCGGCACGCGTTGCTCGGTGACGGCGCGCATGGCCTTTTCGGCCACCCCGGTCACGTATTCGAAATCCAGTTGGTCGAATGCGTCAGCCAAGGGCGTGGGCGCTACCTTCGTTCGGGTCGGTCTTTTCTTGTTGTTGGCGTGCGGAAGGTCTCATGAATTCGTTAAGTGCCTCTCAATTCGGCAGTTTGGACGGCGGTCCAACCCCTCGAGCCGTGAGCCCCTCCAGGGGGCCATCCCACGCCCAAACCGTTGACCCCGCAGGCCGCTTCTGTGGCCTATTCCGCCGTCCCCGAAACCGGCGCGAATCCCAAGAAATCCCTAGCGAATTCCATGACCTCCGAACGTTACAACGCCCGTGAATCCGAGCCGCGCTGGCAACGCCAGTGGGATGAGAAGGCCATCTTCAACTCCAAAAACGACGATCCGCGGCCGAAATACTACGTGCTGGAGATGTTCCCCTACCCGTCCGGGCGCATCCATATCGGCCATGTCCGCAACTACACGCTCGGCGACGTGCTGGCGCGCTACATGCGCGCCAAGGGCTTCAACGTGCTGCATCCGATGGGCTGGGACGCCTTCGGCCTGCCGGCGGAGAACGCCGCGATCGAGCGCAAGGTCGCGCCGAAAGCCTGGACCTACGACAACATCGCGGCGATGAAGAAGCAGCTGCGCTCGATCGGGCTGTCGCTCGACTGGTCACGCGAGTTCGCGACCTGCGACCCCTCCTATTACAAGCATCAGCAGAAGCTGTTCCTCGACTTCCTGAAGGCGGGGCTGGCCGAGCGCGAGAAGCGCAAGGTGAACTGGGATCCGGTCGACATGACCGTGCTCGCCAACGAGCAGGTGATCGACGGCCGCGGCTGGCGCTCGGGCGCCGTGGTCGAGCAGAAGGAAATGAACCAGTGGGTCTTCAAGATCACGAAGTACTCGCAGGAGCTGCTCGACGCGCTCGATGGCCTCGACCGCTGGCCCGACAAGGTGCGGGTGATGCAGCGCAACTGGATCGGCCGCAGTCGAAGGCCTGCTGATCCGCTTTGCGCTTGATGCCGAACGACCACGCCCGCCGGCGAGACCGAGCTGCGCATCTTCACGACGCGGCCCGACACCTTGTTCGGCGCCAAGTTCATGGCGATCTCGGCCGATCATCCGCTGGCGAACGCCGCCGCCGCGAAGAACCCGAAGCTTGCCGAGTTCATCGCCGAGATCAAACGCATCGGCACCGCGCAGGAAGCGATCGACACCGCGGAGAAGCAGGGGTTCGACACCGGCATCCGCGCCGTCCATCCGTTCGACCCGAGCTGGAAGCTGCCGGTGTACGTGGCGAACTTCGTGCTGATGGAATACGGCACCGGCGCGATCTTCGGCTGCCCGGCGCATGACCAGCGCGACCTCGACTTCGTCAACAAATACGCGCTCGGCAACATTCCGGTGGTCTGCCCCGAGGGCCAGGACCCCAAGACCTTCGTCATCACGGACGTCGCCTATGACGGCGACGGCCGCATGATCAATTCGCGCTTCCTCGACGGCATGACCATCGATCAGGCCAAGGAAGAGGTCGCCAAGCGGCTGGAATCGGAGACGCGCGGCAACGCCGCCGTCGGCGAGCGCCAGGTGAATTTCCGCCTGCGCGACTGGGGCATCTCGCGCCAGCGCTTCTGGGGCTGCCCGATCCCGGTGATCCACTGCCCGAAATGCGACGTCGTGCCGGTGCCCGACAAGGATCTGCCGGTCACGCTGCCGGAGGACGCCACCTTCGACAGGCCGGGCAACGCGCTCGACCATCATCCGACCTGGAAGCACGTCACCTGTCCCGAAATGCGGCGGCAAGGCCCAGCGCGAGACCGACACCATGGACACCTTCGTGGACTCGTCCTGGTATTTCGCGCGCTTCACCGATCCCTGGAACGAGACAGCGCCGACCACGCTCCCCGTCGTCGACCGGCTGATGCCGGTCGACCAGTATATCGGCGGCATCGAGCACGCGATCCTGCATCTGCTCTACGCGCGCTTCTTCACCCGCGCGATGAAAGCGACCGGCCACATCGCCATCGACGAGCCGTTCGCCGGCCTGTTCACGCAGGGCATGGTCGTCCACGAGACCTACCAGCAAGGCCGACGGCACCTACGTCACGCCGGCCGAGGTGAAGGTCGAGACCGGCGGCAACGGCCGCCGCGCGCGTGCTGATCGACGACCGGCGAGGAAGTCGCGATCGGCCCGATCGAGAAGATGTCGAAGTCGAAGAAGAACACGGTCGACCCCGACGACATCATCGCGACCTACGGCGCCGACGTCGCGCGCTGGTTCATGCTGTCGGACTCGCCGCCCGATCGCGACGTGATCTGGAGCGACGAGCGGGTGCAGGGCGCCTCACGCTTTGTGCAGCGGCTGTGGCGGCTGGTGAATGATTCCGCCGAGATCGCGAAATCCGCGCCGGCGGCGCGGCCGGCCAGCGTTCAGCGCGGAGGCGACTCGCCTTGCGCAAGGCCGCCCATGGCGCGCTCGACAAGGTATCCGGCGGCATCGAGCGGATGCATTTCAACGTCTGCCTCGCCCATATCCGCGAATTCGCCAATGCGCTGTCCGAGGTGCTGGCCCGCGAGGGTCGGCCAGCGGCCGACTTTGCGCCGGATCTGGCCTGGGCGGTCAAGGAGGCCGGAACCATCCTGGTGCAGCTGGTTGCCCCGATGATGCCGCATCTGGCGGAAGAATGCTGGCAGGTGCTGGGCCAGCCGGGCCTGATTTCGGAGGCCGATTGGCCGCAAATCGAACGCGATTTGCTGGTTGAGGATAATGTAACGCTGGTGGTGCAGGTTAATGGCAAGAAGCGGGGTGATGTCACCGTGCCACGGACGGCCCAAAATCCGGAGATCGAGGCTGCCGTTCTGGCGCTCGATGCGGTAAAATCGGCGCTTGGGCGGCAAGGCTGTGCGTAAGGTGATCGTGGTTCCCATGAGGATCGTGAATGTTGTCGGCTAAGGCCCGCATCGCTGCTCGGCTCGTCGCGGTCGCCCTGCTCGCGGCGCCGGCGGCCGGCTGTTTCACGCCGATGTATGCCGAGCACGCCGACGGCTCGCCCGGCACTGCGCGAGAAGCTGATGGGCGTGGACCTTCCGCCGACTCGACAAGCCGAACGGCTCGCGCGAGGCCCGCATCGGCGTCGAGATCCGCAACGCGCTGGCGTTCAAGCTCTACGGCAACGCCACCGGCATGCCGCCGACCCACAAGCTGGTGCTGCGTTTCGACCACCCGCGCGTCGCTGATCGTCGATCCCAACACCCAGCTGCCGTCCAGCGAAAACTACGGCATCGACGCGCAGTTCAACCTGGTCGAGCTCGCGACCAACAAGTCGGTCATGACCGGCACGACCTTCTCGCGCGTGACCTATGACATGCCGGGCTCGTATCAGCGCTTCGCCCGCTCCCGCGCCTTCCGCGACGCCGAGGATCGCGCCGCGCAGGAGATCGCCGACAACATCCAGACCCGGATCGCGTCCTATTTCACTGCTGGGACGTAAGCGCATGATCCGGAAAAGTGGGCACCGGTTTTCCGAAGAGATCATGCGCCAAAAATAATGGTCGCGCTGCGCGGAAAAGACATCGACGCGTTTCTCGCCCGGCCCGATCCGGCGCGTCCGATCATCCTGCTCTACGGTCCCGACGCCGGCCTCGTGCGCGAGCGCGCCGACGCGCTGCTGAAAAGCGCGGTCGACGATCCCAACGATCCCTTCTCGATGGTCAGGCTCGACGGCGACGAGCTCTCGGCCGAGCCGTCGCGGCTGGTCGACGAAGCCATGACCGTGCCGCTGTTCGGCGGCCGCCGCGCCATCCGCGTGCGCGCCGGCGCGCGCAGCTTTGCCAGCGGCATCGACACGCTCGCCGAGATGCGGCGTGAAGGATTGCCGCATCGTGATCGAGGCCGGCGAGCTGCGCGCCGAAAATGCCGCTGCGCAAGGCCTGCGAGAGGGCCAAGACCGCGGTCGCGATCGGCTGCTATCCCGACGGCGAGCGCGATCTGGCGAAGCTGATCGACGACGAGTTGAAGATCGCGAGTTTGCGCATCGCGCCGGATGCGCGCGCCGCGCTGATGTCGCTGCTCGGCGGCGACCGCCAGGCCTCGCGCAACGAGCTGAAGAAGCTGACGCTGTTCGCCCATGGCGAGGGCGAGGTGACGCTCGACCATGTCATGACGGTGGTGTCCGACGCCTCCGACCTGAAGCTCGATCCGATCGTCGACGGCGCCTTTGCCGGCAGGCCGGAGCTGGTCGAAAGCGAATTTGCCAAGGCCATGGTCGCCGGCACCTATCCCGGCATCATCATCATGGCCGCGCAGCGCCATGCCGCCTGGCTGCACAAATCGGCGCTGAGCGTCGCCGAAGGCACGCCGGCCTCGAGCGTGCTCGAGAGCGGATTTCCGCGGCTGCATTTTTCGCGCAAGCCGATGGCCGAGATCGCTTTGCGCAATTTTTCCGTCGAGCGGCTCGCCGCCGTCATCGACCAGCTCGCCACCGCCGCCTTCGACATGCGCAAGCAGACCGCGCTGGCCTCGGTGATCGCGCAGCGCGCGCTGCTGTCGATCGCGGTCAATGCGAAGCGGCGCGCATGATCCGGAAAGTGTGAAGCGGTTTTCCGATCAGATCATGCGCAAAAATCAACTTCCCTTCGCCAGCCGCTTCAGCACGTCGTCGAGCTGCTCGAGGCTGCGATAGCTGATCTGGACGGAGCCGCCGGGATCGCGGTGATGAATGCGTAACGGCAAGCCCGAGCGCATCGCTGACGCGCTTCTCCAGCGCGATGGTGTCGGCGTCCTTGGTCTTGGCGCCCGCCCTCGCCTTCTGCGGCTTGCGCTCCGGCACGCCCTCCTCATGCGCAAGCTCCTCGGCCTGCCGCACGGTGAGGCCCTCGCTCGACGATCTTCTTCGCCGCCGCGACCGGATCGGGCACGCCGATCAGCGCGCGCGCATGGCCCGCCGACAATTTGCCGGACGCGATCAGCGCCTGCACCTCGGCCGGCAGTTTGGTCAGCCGCATCATGTTGGCGACATGGCTGCGGCTCTTGCCGACGATCTTCGCGATGTCTTCCTGGCTGCGTTTGAACTCGTCGGCGAGCGCGTGATAGCCCTGCGCCTCTTCCAGCGGATTGAGGTCCTCGCGCTGCACGTTCTCGATGATCGCAAGCTGCAGCGCGTCGCTGTCGTTGACGTCGACCGGGACGATCGGCACCTCGTGCAGGCCGGCGGCCTGCGAGGCGCGCCAGCGCCGCTCGCCGGCGATGATCTCGAAACGGTCGTTCGTGCCCTTCACCGGACGCACCACGAGCGGCTGGATCACGCCGTGCTGCTTGATCGAGGCGGCGAGCTCGGCGAGCTCGGCTTCGGAAAAATGCGCGGCGCGGGTTGCGCGGGTTGGGTTTGAGAAATTCGATCGGCACCTTGCGCTGCGCGCGCGGCCGGTCGACATGCGCCGCCTCGCCGCCGACATCGCCGATCAGACTTGCAAGACCGCGGCCCAGTCGCGAACGCGCTTCGTCGGCCATCGCCAGCTCCCTTGGATTCACTCGTCGTACTCCGGCATCAGAATTTCGGATCGTAGGATGGGTAGAGCGCAGCGAGCCCATCACGTGGCGCGAAGATGGGTATCGCTTCGCTCAACCCATCCTACGGATTCAACTCGCGGCCTTCATCTCGCGCTCGCGCTGGATCACTTCGGTGGCGAGCTTGAGATAGGCTTCGCTGCCGACGCATTTGAGATCGTAGACCAGCACCGGCTTGCCGTAGGACGGCGCCTCGGAGATGCGCACGTTGCGCGGGATCATGGTCTTGTAGACCTTGGCTCCCATGAACTGGCGGACGTCGGCGACGACCTGGTTCGACAGATTGTTGCGGGAGTCGAACATGGTCAGCACGATGCCGTGGATCGACAGGTTCGGGTTGAGCGTGGCGCGGACCTGCTCGACGGTCTGCAACAGTTGCGACAGACCTTCGAGCGCGAAGAACTCGCATTGCAGCGGCACCAGGATCGCGTCCGACGCCGCCATCGCATTCACCGTGAGCAGATTGAGCGAGGGCGGGCAGTCGATCAGCACATAGGTGTAATCGGTCTCCGGCGTCGCGTTGGTGTTGAGCGCCGCGATCGCATCGCGCAGCCGGAAGGCGCGGCCGGGCGTGGTGCCGAGCTCGAGCTCGAGGCCGGACAGATCCATGGTCGAGGTCGCGATGTGCAGGCGCGGCACCGCGGTCGGCACCACGGAGTCGCGCAGCGGCGCTTCGCCGACCAGCACGTCGTAGGTCGAGGTGTTGCGGCTCTTGCGGTCGATGCCGAGGCCGGTCGAGGCATTGCCCTGCGGATCGAGGTCGACGATCAGCACGCGCTCGCCGATCGCCGCCAGCGCGGTGCCGAGATTGATCGCGGTCGTGGTCTTGCCGACGCCGCCCTTCTGGTTGGCGAGCGACAGGATGCGCGGATGGCCGGGCGGATGCGCCGCCCTATCTTCTTGAAAAGGTTGATCAATTACGCTCATGGCGATCGCCACCTGTTGCGGAAGCCTAGCGCCGCTCGATGCGGTCGAGTTCGACGATCCAGCCCTGTCCGCCCGTCAGGCTGGAATGGAGATTTGGCTTGATATTCCAATATTTAGTAGCCTCGGTCAATTCTGCCTCAACATCTTGACCCTTGAGAAACAGCGCTTTTGCACCCTTTCGCACCAGCGGCTCCGCAAAACCGATCAGTTGATGTAGCGGAGCCAGCGCCCGCGCAGTCACGCAATCGATGGGAGCGGCGAGGGTTTCCACACTATCCTCGATTCCCGCGGCGTGGACGAGTCCCGGCGCCGACGGTCACCCGCAACGCCTCGCGCAGGAAGGCAGCCTTTTTGCCGTTGCGCTCGATCAGATGGACCATCGCCCCCGGCGTCTCCGCCAGCGCACAGGCCAGCACGATGCCGGGAAAGCCGCCGCCGCTGCCGAGGTCGGCCCAGGTTTTTGCGGATGGCGCGAGCTTGAGGAGCTGCAGCGAGTCGGCGACGTGCCGGGTCCAGAGCTGCGGCAGGGTCGAGGGCGCGACGAGATTGGTCTTGGCCTGCCATTCGCGCAGCAGCGCGAGGTATCGATCGAGCCGCGCCTCTGTTTCACGTGAAACAGGGGTCAGCGCCAGAGCGGCGGCCTTGTCGGAGTTGTCTGGAGCCGGCTGTCCCAAGCGGAGCTCGTTTCACGTGAAACAAATCAGGCGGTCGCCTTGGTCTTGCGCCGCGCCTCGCGGCGAAGATAGGCGGCCAGAATGCCGAGCGCAGCGGGTGTCATGCCGTCGATCCGACCCGCCTGCCCCACCGTCCAGGGCCGCGCTCGCGCGAGCTTGCCGCGGACCTCATTGGAAAGGCCCGGCACCAGCGCGTAGTCGATATCGCCGAGCACAAGACCCTCGTCGCGGCGGAAGGCATCGACATCGGCGCTCTGGCGCTTGAGGTAGACGTCGTACTTGGCATCGATCTCGAGATGGACCGCGATTGCGGGGTCAATGGCCGACAGCTCCGGCCAGATGGCGCGGACCTCGGTCCAGCCGACCTCCGGGTACGCCATCAGCTCAAAGGCCGAGCGGCGCTGGCCATCGCGATTGAGCGCGAGCCCATGCTTGGCGGCCTCGTTCGGGGTCAGGGTCAGCGACTTCGCCAGCTGCTTCGCGCCCTCGAGCGCTGCCATCTTGGCGGCGTGGCGGATCCGGCGGGTCTCGCCGACACAGCCGAGCGCGATGCCCTTGTCGGTCAGGCGCTGGTCGGCATTGTCCGCCCGCAGCGTCAGCCGGTATTCGGCGCGCGAGGTGAACATCCGATAGGGCTCGGTGATCCCCCGCGTGACGAGATCGTCGATCATCACCCCGAGATAGCCGTCGGCGCGGTCGAACACGATCGGCACTGCGCCGCTTGCGGCCAACGCGGCATTCAGTCCGGCCACCAAGCCTTGGGCGGCGGCCTCCTCATAGCCGGTCGTGCCGTTGATCTGTCCGGCCAGGAAAAGCCCGCGCAGCCGCTTGGTCTCAAGGGTCGGATCAAGCTCGCGGGGATCGACATGGTCGTATTCGATCGCATAGCCCGGCCGGACCATCTTGACCCGCTCCAGTCCTGGGATCGTAGCCAGGATCGCGAGCTGAACCTCCTCCGGCAGCGAGGTCGAGATGCCGTTCGGGTAGACCGTGCTGTCGTCGAGCCCTTCCGGCTCCAGGAATATCTGGTGGCCGTCGCGGTCACCGAACTTGACGATCTTGTCCTCGATCGACGGGCAATAGCGCGGCCCGGTGCTCTGGATCTGCCCGGAATACATCGGCGAACGATGCACATTGGCTCGGATCACCTCATGGGTGGCCAGCGTGGTACGGGTAATGCCGCACTGGATCTGCGGCGTCGTGATCCGCTCGGTAAGGACCGAGAACGGCTCCGGCGGATCGTCGCCAGGCTGCATTTCGACCGCGCTCCAGTCGATCGTGGTGCCGTCGAGCCGTGGCGGCGTGCCGGTCTTGAGCCGACCGAGTGTGAAGCCGGCGCGCTCGAAGGACTTCGAAAGCCCCATCGCTGGCGCTTCGCCGACGCGCCCGGCCGGCCAGTTCTTCTCGCCGAGATGGATCAGGCCACGGAGGAAGGTGCCGGTGGTGACAACGATCGCGCCGGTCGAGACTTCGCGGCCGTCGGCCAGGCGAATGCCGGTGACCCGACCGTCGGAAACGATCAGCTCGTCCGCCTCACCCTCGATGACAGTCAGATTGGCGGTCTCACGGATCGCGGCTTGCATGGCCGCGGCGTAGAGCTTGCGGTCGGCTTGAGCCCGAGGCCCTCGGACCGCCGGACCCTTGCGACGATTGAGAACCCGAAACTGGATGCCGCCGGCATCCGCGACCCGGCCCATCAGGCCATCCAGGGCGTCGACCTCGCGGACCAGATGGCCCTTGCCGAGACCGCCGATCGCCGGATTGCAGGACATGGCGCCGATAGTCGCAAACCGATGCGTGACCAGCGCGGTCCTGGCGCTCATCCGCGCGGCGGCGCTCGCGGCCTCGCAACCGGCGTGGCCGCCGCCGATGACGATGACATCGAATGGTTCTGCAGCGCCGGTCATGGCGGCGACTTCTATCCCGGGAAGGCGAAGCCGGAAAGATGTTTCACGTGAAACGAGGCAAATCCGGTGAGGGGGCGCTGTTTCACGTGAAACAATGGAACTGCAAGAACGGAACCAGACGTTTCACGTGAAACACTCCGTTAACCATATCCGTTAACGCCCCGGTAATCGGTTGAACGAAGGAATAGCGCTACTTTCCAATACAGAATTCGCGGAAGATCAACTCGAGAATATCCTCGACGTCGACCTGTCCCAATAGTCGCCCCAAAGCATAGGCGGCAGATCGCAAATCTTCCGCCGCAAGCTCCTCGCCCTTCCCGACCACCTCTATGCTGCGCTGCAGCGAAGCCGCTGCTTGCTGAAGCAGATCGCGCTGCCGCTGTCGGCCGATCAGCCCTGCCTCTGCCGAACCGAAAAACTCCTGGGCATAGCGAACGAGGGCCGCGATCAACTCCGCTAAACCGTCGCCGCGATTGGCAGAGATCGCAAACATCTCTCCAATTCGCCTCAGCGCATTGCGTCGAATCGAGATCGATCTTGTTGCGCACGATCCAGGTCGGCGCATCGTTCTGCGGTGGCGGCTTCGCGCCGTCCGCATCGGTCAGCCACAGCACGAGATCTGCCTCCGCTGCGCGCGCCTGCGCTCGCCGCACGCCTTCCTGCTCGACCGGATCATCGGTCTCACGAATGCCGGCGGTGTCGATCACCGTCACCGGATAACCGTCGAGATCGAGCTGCACCTCGATGACGTCTCGCGTGGTGCCGGCATGCGGCGAAACGATTGCGATTTCGCGGCGGGCGAGTTGATTCATCAGCGTCGACTTGCCGACATTCGGGGGACCTGCGATCGCGACCACCAGGCCGTCGCGCAGACGTTCAGTTCGGCCCTGTGCCGCAAGCACTTCCGTGATTTCGCCGAGCAGCGTCTTCACCTTAGCGAGCGCCGGCGCGATCAATTCCACAGGGACATCACCTTCGTCGGAGAAGTCGATACCGACTTCGATCAGCGCAGAGGCTTCGATGATCTGCGCGCGCCAGGTCCGCGCCTTGTCACCGAGCAGGCCCTTGAGCTGACGCAAGGCTTGGCGGCGCTGCCGATCGGTGTCGGCGTGGATGAGATCGTCGAGGCCTTCGGCTTCAGTGAGATCGAGCTTGCCGTTCTCGAAGGCGCGGCGCGTGAACTCACCCGCCTCGGCCGCACGCACATGCTCGATTCCCGACAGCGATGCGAACAGTGCGGCGAGCACCGCCCGCCCGCCGTGAACGTGAAACTCGGCGACATCCTCGCCGGTCGCGCTTGCGGGCTCCGGAAACCAGAGCACGACGGCATCATCGACCGGTTGACCGCCGGCATCACGAAGCAGCGCGCGGGTCGCGATGCGCGGCGTCGGAATTTTTCCGGCCAGCAGTTCCAGGGCTGCGCTGGCCGCTGGACCGGACACCCGCACGACAGCGATCGCGCTGGGCGGCGGTCCCGACGAAAGGGCGAAGATGGTCTGATCGCGCGGATGCATCGGCCTAATAGTGCGGCCACCGTTGAAACGGCAATGTTATTTGCAGCAAAGGCAATGCTGCGATGCAGCAATTGCGCAAATGCTGCGATTTCCACTGCAGCAAAGCCCGCAAAAGAAAGGGCGCCCGCTGGGGCGCCCCGTCTCGAAGCCGCATTGGCTTTACGTGTTCATCGACTCGAAGAACTCGGCGTTGCTCTTGGTGCTGCGGAGCTTGTCGAGCAGGAAGTCGATCGCGTCCATCGTGCCCATCGGATTCAGGATGCGGCGAAGCACGTACATCTTCTTCAAGACCTGCGGATCGGTGATCAGCTCTTCCTTGCGGGTGCCGGAGCGCGAGATATCGATCGCCGGGAAGGTGCGCTTGTCCGAGACCTTGCGGTCGAGAATCAGTTCCGAGTTACCGGTACCCTTGAACTCTTCGAAAATGACTTCGTCCATGCGGCTGCCGGTATCAACCAGCGCGGTCGCGATGATCGTGAGCGAGCCGCCCTCTTCGATGTTGCGCGCGGCACCGAAAAATCGCTTCGGCCGCTGCAAGGCATTGGCGTCGACACCGCCGGTCAACACCTTGCCGGATGACGGCACGACGGTGTTGTAGGCGCGACCTAGACGCGTGATCGAGTCGAGCAGGATCACCACATCGCGGCCGTGCTCGACCAGGCGCTTGGCCTTCTCGATCACCATCTCGGCGACCTGCACGTGTCGCACCGCTGGCTCATCGAAAGTCGAGGATACGACCTCGCCCTTCACCGAGCGCTGCATGTCCGTGACTTCCTCGGGACGCTCGTCGATCAAAAGCACGATCAGATAGCAGTCGGGATGATTGGCGGTGATGGAGTGTGCGATGTTCTGCATCAGCACGGTCTTGCCGGTGCGCGGCGGCGCCACGATCAATGCGCGCTGGCCTTTGCCGATGGGCGCGACGATGTCGATCACCCTTGCAGACAAGTCTTTTCTGGTGGGGTCGTCGATTTCCATCCGGAACCGCTGATTGGGAAAGAGCGGCGTGAGGTTGTCGAAATTGACCTTGTGCTTGGCCTTTTCCGGATCCTCAAAATTCAGCGTGTTGACTTTCAACAACGCGAAATAGCGCTCGCCTTCCTTGGGGCTGCGGATGTGGCCTTCAATGGTGTCGCCGGTGCGCAGACCGAAGCGGCGGATCTGCGATGGCGAGACGTAGATATCGTCCGGTCCCGGCAGGTAGTTCGCATCGGGCGAACGGAGGAAGCCGAAGCCGTCGGAGAGCACCTCGACGACGCCCTCACCGACGATGTCGGTTTCGGCGGCCGCGAGCTGCTTGAGAATGGCAAACATCAGCTCCTGCTTGCGCATGGTGCTGGCGTTTTCGACCCCGTTCTCCTCCGCAAACGAAACGAGTTCCGCCGGCGTCTTGGATTTGAGGTCTTGGAGTTTGATTTCCCGCATTGGGGGTGGTCCTGTGGAGTATCTTCGAGGAGGGGTGCGAGGTGGCTTCAGGAAAAGCGGACGCGAAAAAGGAGGTCCGCAAGCTCAAAGCTAGGAAAGCGCCTGGTGAGGCTTCAAACCTGATGCGGCGGCCGGCTCAAACCGGAACGCAACGACATCCGCCTGCGTGGGGTGGGATAAGCTCAATATAGAAAAACACTTCGCTTTCCGCAAGCAGCGTAAAAGTCACACTCGCCTGCAAGTTCGTTCATCAGAACGGTTTGACGATCGCGAGAATGACGATCAGAATCATCAGGATCGTCGGCACTTCATTGATAATACGGTAGAATCTCTGACCGCGCGAATTCCGGTCGACCGCAAAATCCTTAACGCAACGGGCAAAAAAGCCGTGGATGCCTGACAAGATCAGCACCAGCAAAAACTTGGCGTGAAACCACGGGGCCGAATACCAGTGCCCGGCCCAGACCAGGTAGAGCCCGGCGAGCCAGGTCACGATCATGGCGGGATTGACGATGGCCCGGAGCAGCCGCCGTTCCATCACCTTGAAAGTTTCGGACTGCTTCGAGCCCGGCTCCGCTTCGCAGTGATAGACGAACAGCCGCGGCAGATAGAGCATGCCCGCCATCCAAGAGATGACCGCAATGACATGCAGCGCCTTGATCCATTCATACATTGGCGGCGGTCCATCAGCTTCATTGAGACTCGTTGGATCGATCTGGGTCGAGATCCATCCCTAGAACAAGCCTTCTCTAAAAGAATCTTAGGTTCTTAAGGTTTGAGTCTTTCTTGTCGGTGGATTGTGCTCACGCAAGACAGACCGATTGAAGGCGGCCCTTGTTCACATCTCTCAACATTGTTGGAGCAGTCCCTGGTCCAACCCGATAATGCCGTCAGATTCAGATGCTTGGGCAAACGCGTCGGCAGCTTATGCAGAGACAAGTCCACATAACCCCAGTATCATTGAAGACGGGAGCCGGAGTTTTCCTTTTGTGAGGCAATGTGAAGAAATGACGGGTTATCCCGGATCGGACAAACCGGCCGCCATTTCCATCACCGACTCACACAGGGATTCACAGGACATACACGGTGCCGACGTCAGGTAATTACTTTCACCTTCATCTGGTTTCCGATTCGACCGGCGAAACTCTGATCACGGTCGCGCGCGCGGTCGCCGCCCAATACGCCAATGTGACGCCGGTGGAACACGTCTATCCCTTGGTGCGCAGCCAGAAGCAGCTCGACCGGGTGCTCGATGAGATCGAGGAATCGCCGGGGATCGTGTTGTTCACCTTGCTTGAAAAGGATCTCGTTCAGAAGCTCGAGACCAAGTGCAAGGACATCAATGTTCCGAGCCTGTCGATCATCGGGCCCGTAATGCATCTGTTCGAAGCCTATCTCGGCGCGTCAACCACGGGGCGCGTCGGCGCGCAGCACGTGCTCAATGCGGAATATTTCAAGCGGATCGATGCGCTGAACTACACGATGCTGCATGACGACGGTCAGCACGTCGAAGGACTTGATGATGCCGATGTCGTGCTGGTCGGCGTGTCTCGTACCTCGAAGACGCCGACCTCGATCTATCTCGCCAACCGCGGCATCCGCACCGCCAATGTTCCGCTGGTGCCGGGCATTCCCCTGCCGCATCAACTCGAAAGTCTAACCAAGCCGCTGGTGGTGAGCCTGCATGCGACGCCGGAACGGCTGATCCAGGTCCGGCAGAATCGGCTGCTCAGTATCGGCGCCGGGCCGAGCAACGAGGACTATATCGACCGCCAGGCGGTGACCGACGAGGTCTCCTATGCCAAACGGCTCGCGGCGAAATTCGATTGGCCGCAACTCGATGTGACCCGGCGTTCGATCGAGGAGACTGCCGCAGCGATTCTAAAACTCTACGCCGACCGGCAGCGGCATCGATTCGCGGAATAGCATGACGCTCTGGCGCGGACCGAAGGCATTGATCCTGGCATCGCAAAGCCACGCGCGGAAAATGCTGCTCGCCAATGCAGGAGTGGCGTTTGAGACGGTGCCGGCGGATATCGACGAGCGGGCGATTCAGGAAAAGTCCAAGGTCGAGGCGCCGGACGAAATCGCAGGCCTGCTCGCGCGAGAAAAAGCGCTGTGGGTCTCGCAGCGCAGGGCCGGACACTATGTCGTCGGCGCTGACCAGACCCTGGCGCTAGGCGATCGTCTCTTCAACAAGACGGGCAACCGGGCGTCGGCAGCCGAGCAAATCCGTGCCCTGTCCGGACAGAGCCACGCGCTGCATTCGGCGATTGCCGTCGCGCTTGACGGGAAGGTCATGTTCGAGGCGGTCGCGGTCGCCAGGATGACGATGCGTTCTCTCAGCGATGCCGATATTGCAGCCTATCTGGACGCAGCGGGAGAGACCGTGACCCAAAGCGTCGGCGCCTATCAGCTCGAAGGCTTGGGCGTGCATTTGTTCGAACGGATCGAAGGCGACCATTCCACCATTCTGGGCCTGCCGCTCTTGCCCTTGCTCGGCTTTCTGCGTAGCCAGCATCTGCTCGCGCTGTGAGCACGGACCACCGCAAATGCTGATCCTTGGTTTGACCGGCTCTATCGGAATGGGAAAATCCACCACCGCAAAGCTGTTCGCGGAGGCGGGCGTACCCGTCTATGACGCCGATGCCACCGTCCACAAACTCTACGAGGGCGAGGCGGCACCCGCGATCGAAGCCGCCTTCCCAGGCACCACCGCTAACGGCAAGGTCGACCGCGCCAAATTGTCGGCGCGCGTGGTGCGTGACCCTGCGGCGATGAAGCAGCTCGAGCAGATCGTCCATCCCATGCTCGGCGCATCGCGCCAGAAATTCTTTGCGGACGCTGAGGCCGCCGGCGCGCCGGTCGTCGTGGTGGACGTACCGCTGCTGTTCGAGACCGGCGGGGAGAAGCGTGTCGATGCGGTCGTGGTGGTGACGACATCTCCGGAACTTCAGCGCGAGCGGGTACTGGCGCGCGGCACCATGGATGACGAAAAACTCAATTCCATCCTGGCGCGGCAAATGCCCGACGCCGAAAAGCGCCAGCGCGCCGATTTCGTCGTGGATACCTCACACGGTCTCGACCCCGTGCGTGCGCAGATCAAGGACATTCTCGCCGCAGTCGTTAAGATGCCGCAGCGGCGTGCCTGATTCGCCGCAACTGCCGGCCAAAGGACCATGCGCGAAATCGTTCTCGATACCGAGACCACCGGCCTCGATCCCCTCCGTGGCGATCGCCTCGTGGAAGTCGGCTGTGTCGAGATGTTCAATCGCATGCCGACGGGCCAGACGTTTCATCGCTACATGAATCCCGAGCGCGAGATGTCGCCCGAGGCCTTCGCGGTGCACGGGCTCTCGACCCAGTTCCTCTCCGACAAGCCGTTCTTCCACGAGGTGGTCGAGGAGTTCCTGGAGTTCATCGGCGATGCGCCGCTCGTCATCCACAATGCGTCTTTCGACATCAGCTTCATCAATGCCGAGCTCGACCGTATCAAGCGGCCGGCAATCCCGCGTGACCGGCTGGTCGACACGCTGCTGCTGGCGCGGCGCAAGCATCCCGGCGTGTCGAACCGGCTCGACGATCTCTGCTCGCGCTATGCGATCGACAATTCCCGCCGCACCAAGCACGGCGCGCTGCTCGACGCCGAGCTCCTGGCCGAGGTCTATGTCGACCTGATCGGCGCCCGGCAGTCGGTGCTGGTGCTGGCGACCGAAACCACGGAGATCCGCGTCGGCGTGCCAGGTGAAATGCCCCGCCGTCAGCGGGCGGTGCCGCTGGTCCCGCGGGTGACCGATGCCGACCGCGAAGCGCACCGCGCGTTCATCGCCACGTTGGGTGACAAGCCGATCTGGAACGACTATTTGGCCGCAAGCCAGGGATTCTGATTAGCTCGGCTTGGCCGGCGCGGGCTGGTTGGCAGCCGCCTGCCGCGCCATGTTCTGCCGGTACAGCCCGACGAAATCCACGGGATCGAGCATCAGCGGCGGGAAACCGCCATCGCGCACGGCAGTCGCGATGATCTCACGCGCAAACGGGAACAGCAGCCGCGGGCATTCGATCAGCAGCATCGGCGACAGCTGCTCCTGCGGGATGTGGAGCAGGCGGAACACGCCGCCATAGACCAGCTCGAACTGGAACATCTTCTTGCCGGCGTTCTCGGCCTTGCCTTCGATGGTGATGGTCACCTCGAAGTCGTTGTCGCTTACCTTGTTGGCACCGACATTGATCTGGATGTTGATCTGCGGCGGCTGAGGCTGCGGCGCCAGCGACCCCGGCGCGTTCGGATTCTCGAACGACAGATCCTTGGTATATTGCGCCAGCACGTTGAGCTGCGGAGGAGCGCCCTCGGGCGGGCTGCCGTTGCCATTGGTCATGAAATGTCTCCTCGCCAAAACGCCTCGTCTCGGGGCGAGTGGCTAACATAGCCGCGCCTCGTTCTACAAGACGTCGGCCAATGGCTGAGGTCCAGAGCCGTGCGGGGCGACGAAATCGGCGTCCGTCGGCCAGATTCATATCGTAAATGATTGATTACGGGCCTTTTCCGGACGCATCGGGTTTCCCCTTAACCCAAAAAGGCGCTACACTTCACCGTAGCCGAAAGATGCCATTGGCCGGGCAAGATTTCGTGCCTACATCCTGCGGACCTATTCGATGATGTAGTATTCAGTCGTTCCCTGGAGGGGAACGCTCGACCGCCGGACCCGTTGCCGGCTGAGACCAGAAAGCAGACACGTGGACATCTACACCATCATCTTCCTTGCGTTGGCGGTCTTCATTTTCCTGCGCCTGCGCAACGTGCTGGGCCAGCGCACCGGCAGCGAGCGGCCGCCGTTCGATCGCGCTGCGCGTAACGCGGTTCCGGGCGGGAACGACAACAACGTCGTTCCGATCCCGGGCAAGGTGATCGACCAGGCGCCGCTGGCGCCGACTGCCGAGGTCGCACCGCCGACCGACCGCTGGAAGGGCCTCGCCGAGTCCGGCTCGACACTGGCGCAGGGGCTCGATGCCATTGTGGCACGCGACTCCTCCTTCGATCCCAAGCATTTCCTTTCGGGCGCGCGCAGCGCCTACGAGATGATCGTGCTGGCGTTTGCCAATGGCGATCGCCGTGCATTGCGCGACCTGTTGTCTTCCGAAGTGTTCGACAGCTTCGAGACGGTCATCAGGGATCGCGAGAAATACGAGCAGAAGACCGAGACGCGCTTCGTCTCGATCGACAAGGCCGAGCTGGTCGGCGCCGAGATGCGCGACCGCATGGCGCAGCTTACCGTCCGGTTCGTGTCGCAGATGATTTCGGTCACCCGCGACAAGGCCGGCACGATTGTCGATGGCAACCCGGACAAGGTGGCCGACATCACCGACGTCTGGACCTTTGCCCGCGACGCCACCTCACGCGATCCGAACTGGAAGTTGGTTGGCACTGGAAGCGCCCACTGATTCAAGATTTCGCAGACGGTTCGTCGCGGGGTTATGTGTCACCGTAGGCGTGCTGTCGCTGGTGCCGCTTGCCGAATTGGCGGCGCGGACGTACCGCTCCCGCCACGCCGTTCCACCTCAGGCGCCGGTCATCGCGCCCCGCACGATTCCCTACCCGCAACTCGAGCTGCCGCTCGCCATCAATGGCAGCCAGTATCTGCCGCTCGCCTGGTCCGACATTCCCGGCTGGAGCGAGGACGATCATCTCGCCGCGTTCCAGACGTTCCGCGCAAGCTGTAAGCCCATCGCGGCGCAAGACGCGGCGGCGTTGCCGCCCGATTCGCGGGCGCTCGGCGCGTCCCTGCGCGATCCCTGCCGCGTGGCGCGGTCGACCGAGATGTCCGATGGCGCCACGGCGCGCGCATTCTTCGAGCAGAATTTCACGCCGCTGAAAATCTCGCGGCTCGGCGAGGGTGACGGCTTTGTCACCGGCTATTACGAGCCGGTCATCGAGGGTTCGCGAGAGGCGAACGAGGTCTACAACATACCGGTCTACCGGCGTCCCTCGAACCTGTTCGTCAAGGGGTTTAATCAGGCCTCGCCCGATCTGCCCAACAAGGGGCCGGTCTATCGCAAGATCGGACGCCGCAAGCTCGTGCCTTATTACGACCGCGCGCAGATCGAGGATGGTGCGATCGAGCAGCGCGGACTGGAAATCTGCTGGCTCAAGAGCCAGACCGATTTGCTGTTCGCGCAAATCCAGGGTTCGGCGCGGGTGCAGCTCGAGGACGGCTCGACCGTCCGTATCAATTACGACTCCTACAACGGTTATCCCTATACGCCGGTCGGACGCATCCTGATCGACCGCGGCATCATTCCGAAAGAGCAGATGTCGATGCAGAAGATCAGGGAGTGGATGGAAGCCAATCCCGCCGACGCCGACGAGGTACGGCGGCAGAACCGCTCCTACATCTTCTTCCGCGAGGTGCCGCTCTCCGACAAGGACGAGGCGGTCGGCGCGCAGGGCGTGCCGCTGACGCCGGGCCGCTCGATCGCGGTCGACAGGTCGCTGCATGTCTATGGCACGCCGTTCTTCATCCAGGGCGAGCTGCCGATCGACTCAGCCACATCAAAGACGCCGTTCCACCGGCTGATGATCGCGCAGGACACGGGCTCGGCGATTGTCGGGCCCGCGCGCGCCGATCTCTACTTCGGCGCCGGCCCTGACGCCGGCAAGGTGTCCGGACGGCTGCGCCACAACATGCGCTTCGTCATGCTGGTGCCCAAGAGCCTCGACCCCGCCGATCGCGCGCACAAGCTGCCGCTGCCGGATCCGCGGCCGTCGGCCGAAATCGCAAAACTGTTTCCACAGACGCCGCCCGCGAAGGACGCGTCCAAGGATCAGGCGGCTGCGCCACCCGCGCCGTCCGCGGTCGCGCAGGCGGGGACCACTGGCGCCGCGATTGTCCCGCATGTGCCTTTGCCGGAAGCACGGCCGGCGACTGCGCCGGTGCGCCCGCAGCGCCACTTCAGACGCGACCGCGCTATCAGATGAAGCGGCCGCCGATCCTGCCGGATTTGTCGGCGCCCTCGCGCGGCCGGCGTCATCTCAGCGAGGAAGAACGTACGCTGTGGGACAGCGTGGCGCGACAGGTCAAGCCGCTCCGAAAGAAGCCGCGCGTCGGCAAAACTGCGGCGCCGACGTCGGAGACGCCGGCGATGAGACCCGCGCCGCCGCCGCGGCCAATTCCGTCGATCTCTGTGCCAAAGCCGAGCAAGCCAGCGGTGCCGCCACTGGCGCCACTGGGACGGCGCGAACGGACGCGGCTTTCAAGAGGCCGCAGCGAGATCGACGCAAGGCTCGATCTGCATGGCATGACGCAGACCCGCGCCCACCGGGCCCTGCTCCGCTTCCTGCAACGTGCGCATCATGATGGCTTCACCTTCGTGCTCGTCATCACCGGCAAGGGCGTCGTCGGCGATGCCGAGCGCGGCGTGCTGCGCCGGCAGGTACCGCAATGGCTGAGCCTGCCTGAATTCCGCGCGCTGGTGGTCGGCTTCGAGGAAGCGCATGTCGGCCATGGCGGCGAAGGCGCGCTCTACGTCCGCATTCGGCGGGCAAGATAGTCAGAACGGCCGCACGATTCCGACGCGCGGAATGAGGGCCACGATCCAGCCGAAAGCCTGCGTCTTGCGATCGTCCGTGGCGAGCGGGGGCACCTCGGCGGCGGGCAACGTCTTCACCGCATGCAGCAACAGGAACATGCACACCGCCCAGTTCGATACCCATCGCGAATAATCGAACACGATGGCGAACATGATGAGATAGCCGAGGCTGACGCCGACCAATCCTGCGATAACGATGCGTCGGTGCCGTTCGTTGTTCAATGCGCGGATTGACGCGGCGAAATATCGCCACACCGGCAGGTGCAGCCAGATCAACAGCGCGAACACGGGTAGCCCAAGGACGTTATGGGGCATCCAGGCCCAGGTATCGGTGATCTCCTTCGACAACGGCTGGTACCAGATGTAGCTGAAACTCAAGAGCTTGGTCTGCGAGGGATCGGCCATCCGGCTCTGCAAATAGCTGACGAACTCGGTCTCCGGAATCGGCATAATTCCCCAGAATTGCGCGGTAAAGAACAGCACACCGAGCGCGAGCACGGCAGCGACGCCGACGGCAAGATTTTGTCGGGAGAGTCCCTCGACGAGATAATGCCTGATGACCGCGATCACGATGATGGCCGGCACATACATCAAGAGATGGATGTGGTGGATCAGGATCAGGACGATCGAAAAGAACGTTGCGAGCAGCACGAACAAAATCGAGCGCGCCGGCACCAGTAAAAGGATGATCGCAAACACGCAGCCATAGATGTCGAAATGACCGAGGGTGTGCATGAAATTCTTGAAGAAGAATGGTGAACCGGCGATCAACACAAACAGCGGCAAGTGCTTTGCCTGAAGGCCAAAGGTCCGCCGGAACAGTTGAACGAACAGGCCGAGCGTGACGAGCCACATGGCGCCGGCCAGCGCGAACACCAGCCATACCGGCACTTTCTCCGTGAAAAGCGCAACGATCGCGCCGATCAGCGCGCGCTTGATGAATCCGAAGTGATAGTCGACCAGCAGGTGAATGTAGGGGACGTAAGGCGGCAGCGCGATCTTGTGCAGGAAAACCCCGATCACGACGGCAACGTTGACGGCGAGCATCCACCGCCAGGGGTTCTGCCAAATGCGCCAATCCATCAGTTGTTCGTCCCCGTCCAAAGCGGGGACGACCGTAGATTAGAGAATGAATCGGCTCAAGTCGGCGTTCTTCGCGAGGTCGCCGACATGCTTGTTCACATAATGGGCGTCGACCTGGATGGTTTCGCCGTTGCGGTCGGGCGCGGTGAAGGAGATTTCGTCGAGCACGCGTTCCATCACGGTCTGCAGGCGCCGCGCGCCAATGTTCTCCACCGTGGAGTTGACGGCAACCGCGACGTCGGCGAGCGCGTCGATTGCGCCGTCGGTGATGTCGAGCGTCACGCCCTCGGTTTTCATCAGCGCGACATATTGCTTGATCAGCGAGGCCTCGGGCTCGGTCAGGATGCGCCGCATGTCGTCGCGGCTCAGGGCCTGCAGCTCGACGCGGATCGGCAATCGCCCCTGCAACTCCGGCAGCAGGTCCGAGGGCTTGGCGATATGGAACGCGCCCGAGGCGATGAACAGGATGTGGTCGGTCTTGACCGCGCCGTGCTTGGTCGAGACCGTGGTGCCTTCGATCAGCGGCAGCAGGTCGCGCTGCACGCCCTCGCGCGAGACGTCGCCGCCGTGACGATTTTCGCGCACGCAAATCTTGTCGATCTCGTCGAGGAACACGATGCCGTTGTTCTCGACCGCGCTGATCGCTTCCTGCGTCAGTTGGTCGTTGTCGAGCAGCTTGTCGGATTCCTCGTTGACGAGGGTCTCGTGCGAGCCCTCCACCGTCAGCCGCCGGGTCTTGGTGCGCCCGCCGAGCTTGCCGAAAATATCGCCGATCGAGATCGCGCCCATCTGCGCGCCCGGCATGCCCGGAATTTCGAACATCGGCATGCCGCCGGACGATTGCGTCTCGATCTCGATTTCCTTGTCGTTGAGCTCGCCGGCGCGCAGCTTTTTGCGGAAGGAATCGCGCGTCGCAGCACTTGAATTGGGCCCGACCAGCGCGTCCAGCACGCGATCCTCGGCGGCAAGCTGGGCGCGCGCCTGCACGTCCTTGCGTTTGCGCTCGCGGGTCTGGGCGATCGCGACCTCGACGAGGTCGCGGACGATCTGCTCGACGTCGCGGCCGACATAGCCGACCTCGGTGAACTTGGTCGCCTCCACCTTGATGAACGGCGCGCCCGCGAGCTTGGCCAGCCGCCGCGCGATCTCGGTCTTGCCGACGCCGGTCGGCCCGATCATCAGGATGTTCTTGGGCAGCACCTCCTCGCGCAGGCCGCCGTCGAGCTGCAGCCGCCGCCAGCGGTTGCGCAAGGCGATGGAAACTGCGCGCTTGGCGTCGGACTGGCCGACAATGAAGCGGTCGAGTTCGGAAACGATTTCGCGGGGGGAGAAGTCTGTCATGGGCACTAGCTAGGGGCGGAGCGCGGCGAGGACAAGTCAAATTTCCTAGTGCCGCCGATCTGAAGTCCCTGCACCATCTGCCGCGAGTGCTTCCCAGGGCAGATCGAAAGCGGCACTAGATGATCGGCGGACCGGACTGCCATTGCTTGATGGCATCGAACGGATAGAGCAGCATGAGGATATTGAGGGTCAGATTGTCGCGGATATGCAAACCGACCAGCACCTCGAAGGCGATCGCAAGCAGCACGGTTGCCCATACCGGCAGGGTTTTCGCGAGCAGGAAGCCCGTGACCATCGAAAGCGTGTCAGAGACCGAATTGACGATGCTGTCGCCGTAATAATCCAGTGACACGGTCGCGGCGCGATAGCGGTCGATGATGAAGCTGGAGTTCTCGACCAGTTCCCAGCAGCCCTCGATCATCATGGCAACAACGAGCCGGCCGGCCCAAGGCGCGCGCGGCAGGATCAGCCGGGTGGCACAATAGAAAATGAAGCCATGGATGATGTGTGAGAAGGTGTACCAGTCGGTAATGTGCTGCGAGTTCTCCGAGCTTTGCACCACGCCGTGCCAGAATTTCACATAGCCACAGGCGCAGATCGGTAGCCGGCCCATCGCGTACAGGATCGCGGCCTGCAGCGCCAGCAGGCAGGCGCCGATCGCAAGCCATTGCGGCGCCGACAGTGATCTGCTCTCGCTTTCAGTCATGCGTCGCGCACCATCAGCAGCGACGGCCCGTCCGGCGTGTCGACCATACCGACGCGAATAAATCCGGCGTTCTGATAGGCGCGCAACGCGCGCAAATTTGTGGGATCGGGATCGGTGACGACGCGGGGGGCGCCACGTTTCAGGCGCTCATCGACAAAGGCGCGGATCATCGCCGAGCCGTGACCGCGTTCGATCATGTTTGCTTCGCCTATGAAGAGATCGATGCCACGCGTGCCCTTCGGCTGCTCGCCGAACCCGGAATTCCAGGCGGTAAGGTCGTAGCATTGCAGATAGCCGAAGTCCCGACCATCCGCGGACACGATGTACTGATCCATCGCAGGTTCATCGAGATCGCCGCTGACCAGTTGATATTGCTCGGACGGGTCGCCCCACCATTCCCTGACATGCGGTTCGGCGAGCCAACGCTCGAGCATGGGCAGATCGTCCGCCGTCATCTCCCGGAAGGCGTATCGCGCCATCGGTCAAAGGGTCTCGATGGTGACATTGCGGTTGGTAAAGACGCAGATATCCGCGGCGATATCGAGCGCGCGTCGGACAATCGCCTCGGCGTCCTTGTCGGAATCGACCAGCGCACGCGCCGCCGCCAGGGCGTAATTGCCGCCGGAGCCGATCGCCATCACGCCCGCCTCGGGCTCCAACACGTCACCGGTGCCGGTCAGGACCAGGGAGACGTCCTTGTCGGCGACGATCATCATCGCCTCCAGCCGCCGCAAATAGCGATCGGTGCGCCAATCCTTGGCGAGCTCGACCGCGGCGCGGGTCAATTGCCCCGGATACTGCTCGAGTTTGCTCTCCAACCGCTCGAACAGCGTGAAGGCATCGGCCGTGGCGCCGGCAAAGCCGCCGATCACGTCGCCCTTGCCGAGCTTGCGGACCTTCTTGGCGTTGGACTTGATCACGGTCTGGCCGATCGATACCTGGCCGTCGCCGCCGATCACGACCTTGCCGCCCTTGCGGACGGTCAAAATGGTAGTGCCGTGCCAGACCGCCGGCTCGTTGGGGGAAGCTTGCATGGGGTACCCTCGTGTCCGCCCCATTTAGGGGGTTGGGAAGGCCGTTACAATCAGCCCAATCCGCTCACCATAGGCAGAAGTTCAGCCCTGATCGGGCCATACCGCAGTAGCGAAGGCGTCATCCGCCTGTTAAAAGACGCCCGTTTTTCGGGTTGGATAAGGCAGTTTTCATGCGCAGCGCGACGATCAAGCGCAAGACCAAGGAGACCGAAATCGAGGTTGCGGTCAACCTCGACGGATCGGGTGTGGCCAATGTCGCAACCGGCATCGGCTTCTTCGACCATATGCTCGATCTCCTGGCCCGGCATTCCCGCATCGACATCACGGTGAAGGCCAATGGCGACCTGCATGTCGACCACCACCACACCACCGAAGACGTCGGCATCGCGCTTGGGCAGGCCGTGAAACAGGCGCTCGGCACCATGGCCGGCATCACCCGCTATGCCTCGATCCACATGCCGATGGACGAGACGCTGTCGCGCGTGGTGATCGACATTTCCGGGCGGCCGGTGCTGGTGTTCAAGGTGGAGTTTCCGCGCGACAAGGTCGGGCAGTTCGACACCGAGCTGGTGCGCGAATGGTTCAACGCCTTTGCCATGAATGCCGGCGTGACTTTGCACGTCGAGACCTTATATGGCGAGAACAGCCACCATATCGCCGAATCCTGCTTCAAGGGTCTGGCGCGGGCGCTGCGCACAGCGGTTGCGATCGATCCGCGCTCCGCGGGCGAGGTGCCGTCCACCAAGGGTTCGCTCGGCGGCTAAACTGGTTTTTGAGCGTGATCTCTTCGGAAAACCGGTGCCCACTTTTCCGGATCACGCTCGCGGCGGAGAACGACAATGCCGGTCTATACGGTTCACGCTCCCACAGCCGATGGCGCTGATCTCGGCGCCACGGACAAGTTCGTCTTCGTGCGCGACGGGTTTCATTTCTGGGCGATGATCTTCGGGCCGCTCTGGTTGCTCTGGAACAGGTTGTGGCTTGCGACCATCGGCTGGATCATCGCGATCGTCGCGCTCGATATCGTGCTGGCGAAGCTCGGGGCGGGCCGAGGCGTAATTTTCTTCGCCAACCTCCTCTTGGCCGTCCTGATGGGGCTCGAAGCCGCGAGCCTGCAGCGCTGGACGTTGTCGCGTCGTCGTTGGCGTCAGCTCGACACGGTCGTCGGCGATGACGAAGAAACCGCCGAACGGCGCTTCTTCGATCGCTGGACCGCCGGCAAGCGCAGCACCACTTTCGATCCGCTCACCGTCGAGCGCGGCGGCCCGCCGCCGACCCGCGATGTTCCCGGACAGCCCTTCTCCAGGCCGCCGCCGCTGCCGCAAGGTGGCATCATTGGTTTGTTTCCGGAGCCGGGAGGTCAGCGATGAGCGTTGCCATCATCGATTACGGCTCGGGCAATCTGCACTCGGCGGCGAAAGCCTTCGAACGCGCGACGCGCTCCTCCGAGGAGCCGCAGAAGATCATGGTCACCCGTGATCCCGAGGCGGTCTATCGCGCCGACCGCATCGTGCTGCCCGGCGTCGGCGCCTTCGCCGATTGCCGGCGAGGACTCGACGCGCTCGACGGCATGCTGGAGGCGCTGACGGAGGCCGTGCGCAAGAAAGCGCGGCCGTTCTTCGGCATCTGCGTCGGCATGCAGTTGATGGCCACCCGCGGCAAGGAGCATGTCACGACCGACGGCTTCAACTGGATCGAGGGCGACGTGGTCAAGATCACGCCGCGCGAGGAGAATTTGAAGATCCCGCACATGGGCTGGAACACGCTGGAAGTGCTGCGCGAGCACCCGGTGCTGGATCGGCTCGACCTCGGACCGAAGGGTCGTCACGCCTATTTCGTGCACTCCTATCACCTGGCGCCTGCCAACGACGCGGACGTGCTGGCGCGCGCCGACTATGGCGGGCCGGTGACGGCGATCGTAGGCAAGGACACCGCGGTCGGCACCCAGTTCCACCCCGAGAAGAGCCAGCGCTTCGGCTTGGCGCTGATCTCGAACTTCCTGAAGTGGAAGCCGTGATCCTTTTTCCTGCGATTGATCTGAAGAACGGCCAATGCGTGCGGCTCGAACAGGGCGACATGGCGCGCGCGACCGTGTTCAACCTCGATCCCGCTGCCCAAGCCGAAAGCTTCGCCACACAGGGGTTCGAATATCTGCATGTCGTCGATCTCGACGGCGCCTTCGCCGGCAAGCCCGTCAATGCACAGGCCGTCGAGGCGATGCTCAAGGCTGTCAGCATGCCGGTGCAGCTCGGCGGCGGCATCCGCGATCTCAAGACGGTCGAGGCCTGGCTCGGAAAGGGCATCACCCGCGTGATCATCGGCACGGCCGCAGTGCGCGATCCTGCGTTGGTGAAGAGCGCGGCGAAGAAGTTTCCCGGCCGGGTCGCGGTCGGCCTCGACGCGCGCGACGGCAAGGTCGCGGTCGAAGGCTGGGCCGAGACCTCGCAAGTCACAGCGCTGGAGATCGCGCAGCGTTTCGAGGATGCTGGCGTCGCCGCCATCATCTTCACCGATATCGCCCGCGACGGCCTGCTGAAGGGCCTCAATCTCGACGCCACCATCGCGCTGGCCGATCGCATCTCCATTCCCGTCATCGCCTCGGGCGGGCTGGCCTCGATCGACGACGTCAAGGCGATGCTAACGCCGCGCGCGGGGAAGCTCGCAGGCGCGATCGCCGGCCGCGCGCTTTATGACGGCAGGCTCGATCCGAAGGCCGCGCTGGCGCTGATCCGCAACGCGCGCGCCGCAGCTTAGGAACCCGGAATGTTCAAGGTGCGCGTGATTCCCTGCCTCGATGTCAAGGACGGCCGCGTGGTCAAGGGCATCAACTTCGTCAATCTGCGCGACGCCGGCGACCCCGTCGAAGCGGCGATCGCCTATGACGCCGCCGGCGCCGACGAGCTTTGCTTCCTCGATATCACCGCGACCCATGAGAACCGCGGCACCATGCTGGATGTGGTCCGGCGCACCGCGGAAGCCTGCTTCATGCCGCTCACCGTCGGCGGCGGCGTGCGCACCATCGACGACATCAGGACGCTGCTGCGCTTCGGTGCCGACAAGGTCTCGATCAATTCGGCCGCGGTGGCGCACCGCGAATTCGTCAAGGAAGCCGCGGAGAAGTTCGGCGAGCAGTGCATCGTGGTCGCGATCGATGCCAAACGCGTCCAGCGTTCTGGCGGCGCCAGCCGCTGGGAAATCTTCACCCATGGCGGCCGCAAGTCGACCGGCATCGACGCCATCGAATATGCCCAGGAGGTGGTGTCGCTCGGCGCGGGCGAAATCCTGCTGACCTCGATGGATCGGGACGGCACCAGGCAGGGTTTCGATATCCCTCTGACCCAGGCCATCGCCGACAGTATCCCGGTGCCGGTCATCGCATCCGGTGGGGTCGGCAATCTCGACCATCTGGTCGATGGCATCCGCGAGGGGCACGCGACCGCGGTGCTGGCCGCGTCGATCTTCCACTTCGGCGAGTACACCATCCGCCAGGCCAAGGACCACATGGTCCGCGCCGGCCTGCCGATGCGGATCGATCCCTGACTCCCCGTCACAAAAGTGCTACATCTGCCGAAAGGCAGCAGGCCCGTCCGAGTACTGTTGATGTCGCGTTTTACCGTTCACGATCTCGCCGCCACTATCGATGCCCGCGCCGCGTCGGGCAGCGAGGCGTCGTACACGAAGAAGCTGCTCGACAAGGGCGCCGAGCACTGCGCCAAGAAGCTGGGCGAAGAGGCGGTGGAAACCGTGATCGCGGCGGTCGAGAACGATCGCGAACATCTGATCGCCGAGAGCGCCGATCTCATTTTTCATCTGCTCGTTCTGCTGAAGGCGCGCGGGGTCACACTTGCGGATGTCGAAGCGGCGCTGGCGCAGCGCACCTCGATGTCCGGGCTTGAAGAAAAGGCCGCGCGCAAGCGCGATTAGGGCATGATCCGGAAATTAGGGCATGATCCGGAAAGTGTGAAACGGTCTTCCGAAAAGATCATGCCCCAACAATAGTGGACGCGTTCAATGGATATCCGGGCCCCAGACCAGCAATATAATCCGTATCGGGTCTTCACGCGCGAGCAATGGGCGCATTTGCGCGACGACACGCCGATGACGCTGGAGCCCGGCGAGTTCGACCGGCTGCGTTCGATGCATGATCGTCTGGACCTCAAGGAGGTCGAAGACATCTATCTGCCGCTCTCGCGACTGCTGTCGATCTATGTCGACGCCATGCAGCGGCTCTATTATTCGCAGCGTCAGTTCCTGGGCATCCGCGACCGCAAGATGCCTTATACGATCGGCATCGCAGGCTCGGTTGCGGGCGGCAAGTCGACCACCGCGCGCGTGCTGCAGGCGCTGCTGGCACGCTGGTCGCCGAGGCCGAAGGTCGACCTCATCACGACCGACGGATTCCTGTTCCCCAACGCGGTGTTGGAGCGGCAGGGCCTGATGCAGAAGAAGGGTTTTCCGGAAAGCTACGACACCCCGACGCTGCTTTCCTTCCTCAGCGACATCAAGGCCGGCCGGCGACATGTGCGGGCGCCGGTCTATTCGCATCTGACCTACGATATCGTGCCGAGCCAGTGGGTCGAGATCGACCAGCCGGATATCCTGATCGTCGAAGGCGTCAACGTGTTGCAGACCGGACGCCTGCCGCGAGACGGCAGGGCGGTGCCGGTCGTCTCCGACTTCTTCGATTTCTCGGTTTATCTCGACGCCGAAGAGGCGCTGTTGCGGCAGTGGTATGTGAAACGGTTCCTCGCGCTGCGCGACACCGCATTCGCCGATCCGAAATCCTATTTCCACCGCTATGCGCTGCTGTCCGATGACGAGGCGGTCGCTACCGCCACCGCGATCTGGGAGCGCACCAACCTCGCCAATCTGGAGGACAACATCCTGCCGACCCGGCCGCGCGCCACCCTGATCCTGAAGAAGGGCGCGGACCATCAGGTCCAGACGGTGGCGCTGCGGCGGCTATAGCCGTTGCATGCAATAATATTGAAGGCGACCGGCGTTCAATTTATACGTGCATACGGAAAGTTCCCCTGCTAGAATCAGCCTTATTTCAAAAGGTTTTTCGGGGACATGGGGCCAACCCTAAGGGCGTTTATTTCATATCGCCGTGAAGACTCGTTTGTCGGCACCCAAGCCGATGGCAAGCCTGACCTTGCGTTCATCGACAAGCTTATGCGGGCATTGAAGCTGGCCGGATTCGATCACGTATTCGTCGACACGGTGGAGATTCAGGCAGGCAACGATTATGAGAAAAAGATATTTCGGGCTGTATCCGAGTCGGATCTGCTCGTAGCTGCGATAGGAAAAAAATGGCTGGACATCCTTGAAGACAAGCAGCGGCGTGGGGAACGCGATGTGCTTGTGCGCGAAATCCGGGCGGCCTTGCGGCAGGAAAAGGAGATCGTGCCACTTTTGATCGACGGCGCGAGCATGCCGGGACCGGATAAACTGCCCGACCAACTACGCGACCTCCACACTAAGAATGCGGCGAAGGCCGATTCCCATGATTCAATTCAGACCATAGCGGCAGCACTCGCCGACAAATCGGAGCAGGTGGCGAGCTTCCGCAAGCTGGGATCGCGCTGGACGACTGCGTACGTCATTTTTGCACTGTTCGCGTATTACTTCTGTGCGATCCAGCCTCATATTATTGGAATTTGGGAGTTTGGTATTCAGCCGTGGATCGGCATGGCAAAGGTATGGAGCGGCTTCTACGTATGGCCGATCTTCTTCCTGCCGTTTGCGCTGGTGGCGCTCTATCGACCTTTGGTCATCCTTGTTGAAAGCGCGATCAATGAAACGCGATTGTCGGACAGATTGAAGTATCTTACGCCGTTGATACTTGGAACGGTCATTTCCCTGCTGGCGATCGCCATCGAGGTAGTCGGGCCCTACGAAGTCCCCTGGTCAATTCATCCGGCATTGCCGGGTTGTCCCCATGCATCCGCGTCAACCGACCATCCGATCCTTTCGCACTATGACGCTCCTTTGAGCCCCGGCGACTCGGGGCCGTTGCATGAGCGTTACGGTTCGGAATTCTGGATCAAGGACAAATGCTGGCCGAATGTGTTCTACTACCTCACGGTGCCAGTCTATCAGAACGCGACAAACGCGGCCTATCTGGCTGAACGACCGCGGGTGCAGCGAGCATTCATGTCCGTGCTCAGTGCAAACTCCGGCACACCCTATTCGGCGTCGTTCTTTCCTTACGTGCTTTCGTTTGCGATCTTAATCTGGCTCGGCTGCACGGGTGTGATCATGTCGGTGTTTTACGTCATGGTGCAGATAAAGCGTCCGGATGATGATGCGGTACGGCTGTTGCCGACTGAAAACGCCTATCTTTGCCTGACGTATTCTTTCGTGACTCTGATGATCTGGATTCCGTTTCGAATGAACACGATTTATTTCAAGAATCTGTATTCGTGTGAACTGCTCGAAAATTGTATGACCGATGCCAAGCTGTATCTGAACGACGGTGTGTTGGGCGTCATGCTTCTGATTGGATACCTGTTTCTTACAGGCGGTCTACTTGTCCGCTATGGGCGCTTGACGCTCTGTCTGCTGGCCGCGTTGGCGGTGGCTACCATCCTTCTCGGAGCCTTTGCGGTTTACAAGTACAGCAGCGATATCGCCGTCCTTACCGAGCTGTGGCAGTTCTACGTTGGCATATCTATTCCTGCGATCGTGATCTTGACCGCGCTTTGGTATCTTTTCGATCCCTCGATGGTTCACATGCGGGATTTCCGGCGAGAGATCGAGTAACGGGAAAAAGGGCGGCGCACGGGGGGCCAAGCGCCGACACCAGCCGGGCTTACGCCGCCAGATGCCGTGCGGCGGCAAGCCCAGCCAGCGCCTCGGCCAACTTCTCGCGGTCGAGCGGCTTGATCAAAAATCCGTCCATGCCCGCTTCGAAGCAGGCATAGCGATCCTCCACCAGCGTGTTGGCGGTCAGCGCCAGGATCGGCGTCCGCCGGCCGGGCTCGCCGGCTTCGCTGGCACGAATGCGCTTTGCAGTCTCGATGCCGTCGAGCTCGGGCATCTGGATGTCCATCAACACCAAGTCATAAGGGGTGCCGGCGGATTTCGCGGCAAACCAGGATTCCAGTGCCGCTGCGCCATTGGTCGCGATCACGGATTGATGGCCGAGCCGCGTCAGCAGCGAGCGCATCAGGAGCGCGTTGATCTCGTTGTCCTCGGCGACCAGCACTGACAGGCCGCGCGCAGGCTTTTCCGCGACAGTCTCGGCGGGATCATCGATCGCGGCCTCTGTGGCAAGGCTGGGCGAGGCAACTTCCGGCGCGGCCGTGAGGCGTGCCGCAAGCGAAGCCGCGCGCAGCGGTTTCACCAGATAGCCGGTGAAGGCGGATGACGGCTTGATCTCCTGCCGCGCCGCCGGCGTGAACATCACGATGCGCTGCATCGCGTGCTTGCCCGCGGCATGGCCCAGCGCTTCGGCGGTATCGGCGCCAAGCGCATGATCGATCAGCACGGCATGCCAGGCTCGCTCCGGCAGCAGCGCCAGCGCCACGTCGAGGCCGGTTGCCTCGCAGGTCTGCGCGCCCCAGCGCTGCAGCCGCCGGCTGACCAGTGACGCCTCGATGCCCTGTGGCGACACCAGCATGATCGATTGGCCGGCCAGATCAGGACTTGCAAATTTGCGTGGCCCGCTTTCCGACGGCATCAAGGGGATCGCGGCTTCGAAGGTCGAGCCCGCGCCGGGCTGGCTGTCGAGCGTAATACGCCCACCCATGCGTTTGGCGATGCGTTCAGAGATGCTCAGCCCCAGGCCGGTGCCGCCGTAGTTGCGCGCGACGCGCTCGTCGGCCTGCTCGAACTCGCGAAAAATCCGCTCGCGCGCCTCGGGCGCAATCCCGATGCCGGTGTCGCGCACCTGGAAACTGATCTCGTTCGGCCAGATGCCGGGCTCCACGATCAACGCGACGCCGCCCTGCGCGGTAAACTTGATGGCATTGCCGGCGAGATTGAGCAGCACCTGCCGCAGCCGCGCCGCATCGCCGATCACGTCGAGCGGCAGGCGCTCGTCGACATAGGCCGCGATCTCGAGGTTCTTCGCCTGCGCACGCGGCGCCAGCAATTCGGTGATGTCCTCGATCAGCGCCGTCAGGTTGAACGGGCGCTGTTCCAGATCGATCTTGCCGGCCTCGATCTTGGAATAGTCGAGCAATTCTTCGATCAGCGACAGCAGCGCGTCGCCCGATGTCTTCACCGCCTTGGCGTAGGTGTTCTGCTCTGGCGTCAGGGGTGTGTCGAGCAGGAGCGAACTCATGCCGATGATGCCGTTGAGCGGCGTGCGGATTTCGTGGCTCGCCATCGCGAGGAAGCGCGACTTGGCGCGGTTGGCCGCGTCGGCCTGGTCGCGCGCTTCGGACAAGGCGCGCTCGGTCTCGGTGCGGTCGGTGACGTCGCGGCCGACGCATTGCAGCTCGGCCGGCTGACCGGCGTCGGAGCGCACCAGGCCCTCGCGCCAGGCGATCCATTTCGGTCCGAGCCGGGTCGCGATCTTCTGGTCATGAATCCGCGTGCTGTTGCTCTCGATTGCGCTGTCGCCCTGCTCCAGAACCTCGAAATTGAAACGCGTGCCGAGCAGCTTCTCGCGCGGCCGCTCCGCCATCTGGCAATAAGCATCATTGGCGAAAGTAATATGGCCGCGCGTGTCGCGCATCACGATGAGGTCGCCCTGCTGCTCAAAGAGGCTGCGGGCGCGCTCGGCGGCTTCCTGCAGCTCCCAATTGCGGTCGGCCAGAGCTTCGTTATGCAGCACGATCTTGTGCAGCTTCTTGCGTTGCAGACGCAGGCGGATGCTCAATGTCGCCAGCGCGACACAGGCAATCGCAAACAGGAAGCTCGCGCCGATCGCGAACGCATGCGCGTTGTAGCCGGAGTTCTCCGACCGGCTGCCGGCGATGAAGCCGTAGGCGCCGCCAAAGGCGGCCGAGAAGATCATGAAGGAACGGACGGCGGCGATCAGCCAGGGATGGCGGCGACCGAAGCGGCGTAGGCGTAGCTTGATCCGGAAGATCCGTCCCATTCCAGGTACTCACAAAACAAGATGCCGCACTAGTGTCCCGGTTCTGACATTCGCATGTCTTGCGGCGGGCTCGTTTGCGAATGTTAGAACCAAAGGGACACTAGCAAGTTTAGATTCTGGTGTGGTTTTGGATTGGACATTCGCTATCCGACTCGCAGCGAAACTGAGCGAATGTCAAATCCACCGCACCAGCGCAGACGATGCGTTGTCGATCTTGCGAAGTGTTTGAGGCGATGCCGCTTGTTGCCGCGCCCTGCGAACAGGGTTAGCGAACGGTTAACCGCCTAATTCAGGAGGGCGAGGTGGCGGTGATCGCCATGGGCGCCGACAATCAGCGCCGCGGCGTCGCGCTCGGTGAAGCGCTTCGACTGCACGAAGATGCGGTAGTCGGCCGGACCGTCATCATGCGAAAGGAAGATGACGGGAGAGGAGGCACTCGGACGGCTGGAGATGGCGACAAACTGCGTGTCCGCTGTCGCCGCGCAGGCATTCTCTTCGATGTCCTCGGCTCCGTCGATCACGGTAAAGTCGGCCGTGGCGGCATTATCGGAGACCGCCACCCGGACGGTCGCAAGCCTGGGATCGTCGGTGAAACTGACGCGGAGATCGGCATGCCAGGGCGCGCTTGCGAGCTGCACGGTTCCCAAACCGACGGCGATGCAGGGACGGTCGGCGGGGAAGAACTCGATGCGGGCAAGGATCGCGGCGACAATCAACGGGACGACCGAAACCAGAACCTTGAAACGCAGCATGATACGCACCCAACACCTTAGTTTACGCATGATCCTTACGGAAAACCGGTTCCCACCCCGCATCAAGTGCGGGGCAGGCTTTTTCCGGGATCATGCGGCAAAGCCCCCGCAACACGCGGGGCTTATGGTTGGCGGAGTGTAAAGAAAACTCGTTACCGTCGCGTTGACGTAGCTTTACGCCGCGTGGCGGACGTCTTCGGCGAGCGCGCGATAGGAAAGCGCCTCGGCGAGATGCAGCCGGCCGATCTTCTCGGCGCCGTCAAGGTCGGCGAGCGTCCGCGCGACGCGGAGCACGCGATGGTAGCCGCGCGCCGACAGCCGCATGGTATCGGCGGCATCGCGCAACAGCCTCTCGCCTTGGGCGTCAGGCTTTGCGATCTCTTCCAGCAGCGCCGCCGGCGCTTCCGCATTGGTGCGGACGTCGGTGAGGCCGGCGGCCGCATAGCGCGCCAGTTGAATGTCGCGCGCCGTCGCAACACGGGCTGCGACGTCGGCCGAGCCTTCGGCGGGCGGCGGCAGGATCAGGTCGGCAGCTGTGACCGCGGGCACCTCGATGCGCAGATCGATGCGATCCATCAGCGGACCGGAGATGCGCATCTGGTAGTCGGAGGTGCAGCGATCGATCGACCCGCGCTTGCAGGAATAGCCGGGCTCGAAGGCGTGGCCGCAACGACATGGGTTCATTGCCGCGACGAACATGAAGCGCGCCGGATAGGTGACGCGATGATTGGCGCGGGACACCGCAACCTCGCCGTTCTCTAGCGGCTGCCGCAGCGAATCCAGCACCCGCGGATCGAACTCCGGCAATTCGTCGAGAAACAGCACCCCGTGATGGGCCAGCGAGATCTCCCCAGGTTTTGCGCGGATGCCGCCGCCGGTCAGCGCGGCCATGCTGGCGGAATGATGCGGGCTGCGGAACGGCCGCTGTGAGGTCAGCGCGCCGCCTTCGATCTCGCCGGCAACGGAGGCGATCATCGACACTTCCAGCAGCTCGGATGGCGACAGCGGCGGCAGGATCGACGGCAGCCTGGCCGCCAGCATCGACTTGCCTGCCCCCGGCGCGCCGATCATCAACAGATGATGTCCGCCGGCGGCCGCGATCTCGAGCGCGCGCTTGGCGCTCTCCTGGCCCTTGATATCGCGCAGGTCGAGCTGTGCGGCGGGCGCCTGGCGCACCTTCGGCTGCGGCCGCGACAGCACCTGCGTGCCGCGAAAATGGTTGGCGATCTGGATCAGCGAATTGGCCGCGACGATCTGGATGTCGGGGCTGGCCCAAGCCGCTTCCGCGCCGCAAGCGGCCGGGCAGATCAGGCCTTCGTCGCGCGAGTTGGCGCCGATCGCAGCGGGCAGCACGCCCGCAACCGGCGCGATCGAGCCGTCGAGACCGAGCTCGCCAAGCACGGTGAAGCCGGTGAGCGCATCTGACGGGATCGCGCCGATGGCGGCCATCAAACCCAGCGCGATCGGCAGGTCGTAATGGCTGCCTTCCTTCGGCAGGTCCGCCGGCGCGAGATTGACGGTGATCCGCCGCGCCGGCAGCGCCAGACCCGAGGCGATCAGCGCCGAGCGCACCCGCTCGCGCGCTTCGGAGACGGCCTTGTCGGCAAGGCCAACAACATGGAAGGCAGGCAGCCCCGGCGAGACCTGGACCTGCACGTCGACCGCGCGGGCCTCGATCCCCTCAAAGGCAACGGTGGAAACCCGCGCGACCATTCCCGGCCCTTATTGTCCTCAATGACGGTAGCGGAACTCGACGAAAGAAGCAAGAACATTAAGGGAACATAGGTGGACGCCGTCGACCTCGGCGGGAAAGCGCGCCCGCCTTCTCATTCCACCGTCATGTTGTAGACGATCCGGCTGCAGCCGGTGATGAGACCCTCCTTGCCGCAGACGCGAAGCATGAACGGGTCGCTTCCGGTGAAGCCAGTCGGCGCGGTGTAGGAGTAGGTGCCGCCTTGATGCAGAAGCAGCGTTCCGTGCGCGGGCGGCTCTGTCAGATACAGCCGCCGGAAGGCCGCAATGCGGCCCGTGCGATAGTATCCGTTGCACGTCCGCCCTTGCTTGATGTCGCCCTGGCCCTTCCAGGGACCTTCACTGGTGAGATGGAAATGGATCGGCGTGATGCAGGCCGCCTGAAGCGGTGAGTGGGATAGCAGCAAGCCCGCGGACAACAGAAACAGCTGCCACCTCATCACGCATCCCCTAACTCCGTTTCTTCTCGATAGCGTCCCAGATCTTTGCGGCGACGTCGGGGCCGTTGAGGCGCTGGATGGCGCGAATGCCCGTCGGCGACGTCACATTGATTTCAGTGAGATTGTCGTCGATCACGTCGATGCCGACAAACAAAAGCCCGCGTTTTTTCAATTCGGGGCCAAGCGTGGTGCAGATTTCCCGCTCGCGCGGCGTGAGCTCGGTGGCGTGTGCAGCACCGCCGCGCACCATGTTGGAGCGCAGATCGTCCGCGGCCGGCACGCGATTGACGGCGCCGGCGAACTCGCCGTCGACCAGGATGATGCGCTTGTCGCCGTGCTTGACGTTGGAGAGGAAGCGCTGGATCACCCAGGGCTCCCTGAACGTCACCGAGAACATGTCGAACAGCGAGCCGAAATTCATGTCCTGAGGCATGACGCGAAAGACTGCCGCGCCGCCATGGCCGTGCAGCGGCTTCATCACGACCGCGCCATGGGTAGCGCGGAAAGCGTTGATCTCGTCGAGGTCGCGCGAGATCAGGGTCGGCGGCATCAGCTGCGGAAAATTCATCACGAACAGTTTTTCCGGCGCGTTGCGCACGCTGGCCGGATCGTTCACGACAAGCGTCTTCGGGTGGATGCGTTCGAGCATATGCGTCGAGGTGATGTAGGCGAGATCGAACGGCGGATCCTGCCGCAACAGCACGACATCGAACGAGCGCAGCGACGTGCGCTTGGGCTCGCCGAGCGTGAAATGATTGCCGGGCTCATCGCGCACGGTGAGCAATTGGACGGGCGCAACGATGTCGTCGCCGACCTGCGACAGCCTGTCGGGGGTGTAATAGGACAGGCCGTGGCCGCGCTTTTGCGCTTCCAGAAGCAGCGCAAAGGTGGAATCGCCGCGGATGTTGATGCGCGCGATGGGGTCCATCTGGACGGCGACGTTCAATGTCATGGAAGAGTCCGGGTCTGGAGAAGAAGCTCAAGGCGAGGCGTCGAATGCCGCTAACAAATGGCGCGGCAGCCGCCGCGGCGCAATCAGGATTGCGTCAAAACGCAGCTCGAATTCGGCATATTCGGGATGCGCGGCGAGCCAGGCCTGCGCGGCATCGATGATGCGCGCCTGCTGCCGCGGCGTCACGGCGAAGGCGGCATCGTCGAGCGTCGCGCGCGCCTTGACCTCGACAAAGGCCAGCAGATTGCGCCGCCTGACGATCAAATCGATCTCGCCATGGGGCGAGCGGAAACGCTTGGCGAGGACGCGGTAGCCCTTGGCGAACAGAAAGGCCGCGGCGCGGCTTTCCGCTGAGATGCCGGTCTGGAACGCGGCGACGCGTTCGGGTGAGGCTTCCTTTGGAGAGCCGCGATCAGTCTTCGCCATTGCCGCGTATATCCTTGGCAAGCTCGAGCGCGCGGGCATAGACCTCGCGCCGGGGCCGGCCCGACAATTCGACGGCGTGGGCCACAGCATCCTTCACGCTGTGATCCCTGAGCTGATCGCGCAAGAGATTGTCGAGCGCGTCGTTGGCAAATGTTTGCGCGTCTGCCGCGGGCGGCCCGATCACCAGCACGAATTCGCCGCGCGTCTCCAGCGCGTCCGCCGTCGTCGCGAGTTCGGCAAGCGAGCCGCGCGTCACCTCCTCGTGCAGCTTGGTGAGCTCGCGGCAGATCGAGGCCTCGCGCGCACCCATGATCTCGGCGAGTTCGGCGAGCGTCGCCTGCACGCGATTGCCGGATTCGAACAGCACCAGCGTGGCGTCGATCCGGGCAAGCTCGGACAACCGCGCGCGTCGCCCGGTTTCCTTGGCCGGCAGGAAACCCTCGAAGAAAAACCGGTCGGTCGGCAGGGCCGCGACCGAAAGCGCCGTCAAGACCGATGACGGTCCCGGCAGCGCCGTCACTGCATGCCCCGCGGCGCAGGCCTCGCGCACCAGTTTGAACCCGGGATCGGAGATCAGCGGCGTGCCGGCATCGGACACCAGCGCGATGGATGCGCCTTCGGCCAGACGCGCAAGGATTTTCGGCCGCGCGGTCGCGGCATTGTGCTCATGATAGGGGGTGAGCTCCGCCAAGATTCCGTAACGCTCGGTCAGCCGGCGCGTGATGCGGGTGTCCTCGCAGGCGATCGCGTCGACGCCGGCCAGCGTCTGAAGCGCGCGCAAGGTGATGTCGGCCAAATTGCCGATCGGGGTTGCCACTAGATGTAGCCCCGCTGCGGCCTTGGCAGCAGGAAACACATGGCCACCCATCGTATAGGTGCGTTCCTTCGGTTCCCGATGGCCTTCGGTATTTATCGAGGCAGCTTTTGCGCGCATAATGCCACCTTAAGGGGGAGACAGACCCGGCGCTACATCCAGCCGCCCGTGTTTGGCCGTTCATGCAGCGTACAAGGGCGCACGGCCAGGATGGCGCAACTAGTGCCCAAAGTGGGCACTAGGCCCGATCGGCGGGGGCCATAAACCTTTTGTTTTAGTTAACTATTCGCCGACAATATGCCTGAATCCGTCCCTCCGGCTCTTTTTGGAGGTGCGTTTTGGCTGACCTGAGGGTCGGTCCAATGAAGAGATACAATGGTGGGCCCGCTCAAACCCGGAACTGCTTCCGGTCAATCCCGGAAGCCGCAAACCACGACCCGGCGGACAGCGATCGGCCTTGTGCTTGGCGCGCCGCTGTTGTCGGCCTGCGCCGGCGTTCAGCAGAGCCTTAGCCAGTTCTCCAATCCGTTCAGCAGCGGCCCTTCCACGCCGGCCGGGCCGGCGCAACAACCCCTCGTCGCCGGCACCGGCCAGGTCAAGGTCGGCCTGATCCTTCCGTTGTCCGCGTCGGGCAATGCCGGGGTCGCCGCGCAGTCGATGAAGAACGCTGCCGAGATGGCGCTCGCGGAATTCCAGAATCCGAATATCCAGATCCTGATCAAGGATGACGGCGGCTCGCCTTCGGGCGCGCAGGCCGGCGCGCAGCAAGCGGTCGATGAAGGCGCCGAGATCATCCTTGGGCCGCTATTTGCGGCCTCCGTTCCGGCAGTGGCGCAGGTCGCGCGCACGCGCGGCATTTCGGTGATCGCCTTCTCGACCGATTCCAGTGTCGCCGGCCGCGGCGTCTACCTCCTGAGCTTCCTGCCGGAGTCCGATGTCAGCCGCATCGTCGAATATTCGGCGAGCATCGGCAAAAAATCGTTTGCCGCGCTGCTGCCCGAAAACGCCTATGGCAATGTGGTGGAAGCCGCCTTCAAGACCGCGGTGAGCCGTCGCGGCGGACGCATCGCCGCCTTCGAAAAATATGGCGCCGACCGCGCTACGCCGGCGCGCGCGGTGGCGCAGGCGCTCGGAGGCGCGGACGCGCTGATGATCGCGGATGACGGTGAATCGGTCGTGGCCACCGCGGACGCGTTGACCGCCGCCGGTGCCAACCTCCGCAACATCCAGCTGCTCGGCACCGGGCTGTGGGACAACCCGCGCGTTTTCTCCAATCCCGGTCTGCAGGGCGGCCTTTACGCAGCACCCGACCCTTCCGGCTTCCGCGCCTTCTCCGGCCGCTATCGCACCCGCTATGGCAACGAGCCGGTGCGAACCGCGACGCTTGCCTATGACGCAGTTGCGCTGGTCGCCGCGCTGGCACGCACGCAAGGCGGTCAGCGTTTCTCGCAGGATGTGCTGATCAATCCGTCCGGCTTTGCCGGCATCGACGGGCTGTTCCGCTTCCGCCCCGACGGAACCAACGAGCGCGGACTGGCCGTGATGCGTGTCGGTAGTACCGGCGGTGTGGCGGTTGCGGGCTCGCCAAAGAGTTTTGGGGCGTAATTCCTAAGCAGCCAAGTCAGCCACGACCGCGTCGAGCACGGGAAATCCGGCCTGCGTCACGCGCAGCCGGCCGTCGGCATCGACAACAATCGCGCCTTCCTCACGCAGGATCGCAACGCGCCGCGGATCGATGGCGCGGCCGGACAGCGCCGCATAGCGTTCGGGATCGATCCCTTCCCTCAGCCGCAGTCCCATCAGCAGGAACTCGTCGGCGCGTTCCTCGCGATTGAGCGCGTTGTCCGTGATGACACCATGGCCGTTGGCCTCGACCCGCATCAGCCACGCCTCGGGGCGTTTCTCGGTGGCGGTCGCATGCCTGACGCCGCCGATGTCGAGACGGCCATGGGCGCCCGGCCCGACGCCGGCATATTCCTGCCCGCGCCAGTACACCAGATTATGCCGGCACTCTGCGCCCGCACGCGCGTGATTGGAAATCTCATAAGCCCGCAGATCGTGCTTCGCGCAGACGTCCTGCGTCACGTCGTAAAGTGCCCGCGCCGTCGTTTCATCCGGGGTTTTCAATTTACCCGCGGCGTGCAGGCCGAAGAACGGCGTGCCTTCCTCGATAGTCAACTGGTAGAGCGAGAGATGCTCGGCGGCTTCCGCAATCGCAAGTTTCAGCTCGTCCGCCCACATCGCAGGCGTCTGCTCAGGGCGCGCATAGATCAGGTCGAAGGAATAGCGCTCGAAGGATTTTCGCGCGATTGCGACGGCATCGAGCGCCTCACGCGCGCTATGCAACCGCCCCAATTCCTTCAGAGAGCCATCATTGAGCGCCTGCACACCCAGCGAAACGCGGTTGACGCCGGCGGCGCGGTAGCCGGCAAAGCGCGTAGCCTCGACACTGGTCGGATTGGCCTCGAGTGTGACTTCCGGGTCCGGTGCGACGCGCCAATACCGGCCGATCGCGTCCAGGATGGCGCCGACGGTCCGCGGCTGCATCAGTGACGGCGTGCCGCCGCCGAGAAAGATCGATGTCACCTCGCGGCCTGGCGTGCGCGCAGCCGTGGTTGCGATCTCGCGTGCAAAAGCGCGGGCGAAGCGGTCCTCGTCGATCGCGGCATGCCGGACATGACTGTTGAAATCGCAATAGGGACATTTCGACAGGCAGAACGGCCAGTGCACGTAGACGCCGAAGGCTTGTTGCTCAGTGCCGCTCAAAGGCAGATCTCCGCAAGCTTGACGAAAGCGCGGGCGCGGTGCGAGAGACCGAGCCCGAGCGGCGGCAGGCCGTGTTTCTCGATGCTGGTCATCTCGCCGAAGGTTCTGACGTAACCATCCGGCTGGAACATCGGGTCATAGCCGAAGCCGGCGGTGCCGCGCGGCGGCCAGACCAGGGTGCCATCGGCGCGCGCCTCGACCTCTTCGAGATGATCGTCGGGCCAGGCGACGCACAGCGCGGACACGAAATGCGCAGCTCGCGCGCTCGGCGCGGTCGCGCCGCGCTCGCGCAACAGCCGTTCGATCCGCGCCATCGCCTCGTTGAAATCCTTGTTCGGTCCGGCCCAGCGCGCGCTGTAAATGCCGGGCGCGCCATCGAGCGCGTCGACCACGAGACCGGAATCGTCGGCGAAGGCCGGCAGCTTTGCGGCCTGTGCGGCGGCAACCGCCTTGATCCGCGCATTGGCGTGGAAAGTTTTGCCGGTCTCCTCGGGTTCGCCGAGGCCGAGCTGGCCGGCCGACACCGCCTCGACGCCATGCGGCGCCAGCAGCTCGCGCATCTCGGCGAGCTTGCCGGGATTGTGGGTCGCGATCACGAGCTTGCCGGAGATTTTCCGATGCATGGCGTTACGCGACGGCGATCTTCTGCAGGTCGACCAGACGCGCCACGCCCTTCTTGGCCAGCGCGATCAGCGCCAGCAATTCCTCCTGCGAGAACGGCGTCTTCTCCGCGGTGCCCTGCACCTCGACAATGCGGCCATCGCCGGTCATGACGAAATTGGCGTCGGTGTCGGCCTCCGAATCCTCGGCATAGTCGAGATCGAGCACCGGCGTGCCGCCATAGATGCCGCAGGAGATCGCGGCGACATTGTCGCGCAGCACATTGGCCTTGGTCATGTTGCGCGACTTCATCCAGTTGAGACAGTCGGCCAACGCGACCCAGCCGCCGGTGATCGCCGCGGTGCGCGTGCCGCCATCGGCCTGCAGCACGTCGCAGTCGACCGTGATCTGCCGCTCGCCCAGCGCCTGGAGGTCGACAACGGCGCGGAGCGAACGACCGATCAACCGCTGGATCTCTACCGTGCGGCCGCCCTGCTTGCCTGCGGAAGCTTCGCGGCGCGTGCGTTCCAGGGTGGCGCGCGGCAACATGCCGTATTCGGCGGTGACCCAGCCGCGGCCCTGACCCTTTAGCCATGGCGGCAGCCGCTCTTCCAGGGTGGCCGTGACCAGCACATGGGTGTCGCCGAATTTCACCAGGCACGAGCCTTCCGCATATTTGACGACGCCGCGCTCCAGCGAGACGGCGCGCAGTTCGTCGGGGGCACGGCGGCTTGGCCGCATGGGGATTCTCCGCCAAAATCGGGCAAATAGGTTCGCGGCAGCTTGTAGGAGCGTGGGCGCAGCGCGGCAAGGCCCTTAACCATGCTTTTGACGCGGCCTCTCGCGCCTTGTCAGGGACGCCAAGGGTAGACACATTAGAAGGCGAGTAGCGACGGAGTTCCCGGTGGCCCAACACGATCCGATCCCCCTGATCGCGCCGCAATCCGGGCTGGCTCAGCTCAACGAGCGCTCGCGCGATATTTTTCGGCAAATCGTCGAGAGCTATCTCGCGACCGGCGAGCCGGTCGGTTCGCGAAATATCTCCCGGCTGATCGCTGTTCCGCTGTCGCCTGCTTCGGTGCGCAACGTGATGGCCGATCTCGAACAGCTCGGCCTGATCTATGCGCCGCATACCTCGGCCGGCCGCTTGCCGACCGAGCGCGGCCTTCGCTTTTTCGTCGATGCCCTGATGCAGGTCGGTGATCTCACCGAGCCGGAACGGCAGTCGATCCAGAACCAGCTCGCCTCCGTCGGCCGCGCGCAGTCGGTCGAAGCGGCACTTGGCGAGGCGCTGACGCGGCTGTCCGGCCTGACCCGAGCTGCAGCCGTGGTGTTGACCGCCAAATCCAACACGAGACTCAAGCATATCGAGTTCGTGCGGCTGGAACCCGAACGGGCGCTGGTCGTGCTGGTCGGCGAGGACGGCCAGGTCGAGAACCGCGTGCTGACTTTGCCGCCGGGTGTTCCCCCTTCTGCCTTGACCGAAGCAACCAATTTCCTCAACGCGCGCATCCGCGGCCGGACGCTTGCAGAGGCGCGGTTGGAGCTCGAAACCGCGCTGGCCCACGGCCGTGCCGAGCTCGATCAGTTGACCCAGAAGGTGATCACGGCAGGGCTCGCGAGCTGGTCGGGCGGGGAAAACGATGAGCGGCAGTTGATCGTGCGCGGTCACGCCAACCTGCTCGAGGATTTGCATGCGCTCGAAGATCTGGAGCGGGTTCGGTCGCTATTCGATGATCTCGAAACCAAACGCGGCGTGATCGACCTGCTCGGCCGCGCCGAAAGCGCCGAGGGCGTGCGTATCTTCATCGGCTCGGAGAACAAGCTGTTCTCGCTGTCGGGCTCCTCCACCATCATCTCGCCCTATCGCGACGCCGCCGGCCATATCGTCGGCGTGCTCGGCGTGATCGGCCCGACGCGGCTCAACTACGCCCGCGTGATCCCGACGGTGGACTATGCGGCGCGCATCGTGAGCCGCCTTTTGGGCGGCTGACGCGGCGGCACCAGCGTTCACGGGCGCTTGATTTTCCGCCTGCAAAGCACGATATGGCGGCCGACAGCATTGCCATTCAGTCCGACTGTCCGAGAAGGCCGTGATGACCGATTCCGACCGCAAGAACGATCCCGCGAACCCGGCGCAGGGCGAGCCCGTCGTGTCGAAACCCTACATCATGCCCGACGATCCCGAGGAAGGATCGGTGGAGGCGTTGGCGAAGGAAGCCGCCGACTCGCGCGACAAGATGCTGCGGACGCTGGCCGAAATGGAGAACCTGCGGCAGCGTACCCGCCGCGAGGTCGCCGACGCCAAAATCTACGGCATCACCGGTTTCGCCCGCGACATCCTTGATATCGCCGACAATCTGCAGCGCGCGCTCGACGCGGTTCCGTCCGAGGCGAAGGCCACCGCCGATCCCGGTCTGAAGGCGCTGATGGAAGGCGTGGAACTCACCGAACGTTCGCTGCTCAACACGCTCGAGAAGAACGGCGTCAGGAAGTTCGATCCGTCCGGCGAGCGGTTCGACCCGAATTTCCAGCAAGCGATGTACGAAGTGCCCGATCCATCGGTGCCCGCGGGGACGGTGGTTCAGGTGGTCCAGGCCGGCTACATGATCGGCGAGCGCGTGCTGCGCCCGGCGCTGGTCGGCGTCTCCAAGGGCGGCGCGAAGCCTGCGCCTGCCGCGGCCAACGGCAACGAGCCCGATAATTTCGCCTGAAAACGATCAGGCGCACTAGCCTTTTGGCTTGATACCGTCGCGAACGCTGCGGAAGCGCGGGAATGCCGCCGGCCATTGATCGCGCGGCGCGCTGCCGACGATGCGCAGCATCTGGGCTCCTCCGAACCGCAGCCACTGCACCACGGTGACGGCCGTATTGTCCTTGCCGCTGATGCCGTCGATCCGCGTCTCATAGGCGGGCATGCCGTCGATCCTGATCGGCTCCGACATGGTGAGACGCGCCTCGCGCACGCCGGGAATCTGGGTGGCGGCCTGCTGCGCGAAGCGCGCGCGATCGTCAGGCTCGGGCGGGGTCTGGCCGATCAGGCCGATGATCATGAAGGGCGCCGGCTCGAAGCCGCCGGCCTCGTCGCCGTCGGCGAGGATCAATGCGGCCCCTGGCGCAAGTGTCCGGACGTTCTTGAAATTGCCGAGATCGGTAAGCTTGAACGGCATCAGCTCGAGCTGCTCGTCGACCGGCACTTCCTTGCGCAACGCGACGGTGGAAAACATCTGCTGGATGGCGTCGTCGGTATAGATCTTGGCGGCGTTCTCGGGGATCTGCACCGCGATATAGCCGGAGAAGGTGCCGCCCGAGACGATCATCGAATAGCGCCGCACATTGTTGGCGCCTTCCTTGCCGGTCTCGGCAGTGTAATAGGCCGTTCCCGCCGGCGTCTCCATGCTGCGCGGCTTGATGCCGCCTGCACCCTGGGGATTTTCCGTGAACACCTTCTTGATCTCGCCATAGGCGTCGGACGGCAGCTCGGTCACCAGCACCTTGACGTTCTGATCTTCGGATTCGAAGCCGGGAAAGGTCTTGGATTTGCTGAGGCCGACCAGCGGCGTCAGCCCGACCCGAACACCCTGCGGGAAGATCGTATCCGTCGCGAGCGATGGCCGCGTGATCGCCGCGAGCAGCGCAAACGCGGCGAGGAGTCGGGATGGCTTCATGATCAACCTGTCTTGGCATGTTGGGGCCGTTCGATGAGCGGCCGGCTCAGCCCTAAGGGGCAGGGATGTTGCGAACCGCAGCCTTTTAACGGGTTTGCGGAGCGGGCGACAGTCTGGTGTCCACTTTCCGAAGTCCGCGCTACATCGCCCCGTGGTTTTCCGGAGGTCCGTATCCGTTAACACACCGGGCCAGTCGTCGGGCGCAGCCGGGACCGATATTATCTTTCAGCGGCAGGCATTTTCATGGGCCGGGACTGCGGCGCGGTCCTTGCAGGCACCTGCCCCCCTCCTATATGAGGCTCACAAAACGCGAAATCGCGAGTATTTGATCTGAAGGGGGTTCGGATCGGGCGCCGTCAGGGCCCAGCCAGCCTGCCGCAAACGGAAGGATAGAGAGACCATGGGAAAGGTCATTGGGATCGATCTCGGCACCACGAATTCGTGCGTCGCCGTAATGGACGGCAAGAACGCAAAAGTCATCGAAAACGCCGAGGGCATGCGCACAACTCCGTCGATCGTCGCGTTCAGCGATGACGGCGAGCGCCTCGTCGGCCAACCGGCCAAGCGCCAGGCGGTGACCAATCCCGAGCGTACCTTCTTCGCAGTGAAGCGCCTGATCGGCCGCCGCTACGACGACCCGATGGTCGAGAAGGACAAGAAGCTCGTCCCCTACAAGATCGTCAAAGCTTCCAACGGCGACGCCTGGGTCGAAGCCGACGGCAAAACCTATTCGCCCTCGCAGATCTCCGCTTTCATCCTGCAGAAGATGAAGGAGACCGCTGAGGCCCATCTCGGCCAGAAGGTCGACCAGGCCGTCATCACCGTTCCCGCTTACTTCAACGACGCCCAGCGCCAGGCCACCAAGGATGCCGGCAAGATCGCGGGCCTTGAAGTGCTGCGCATCATCAACGAGCCGACCGCGGCTGCGCTGGCCTATGGCCTCGACAAGTCGAAGGCCGGCACCATCGCGGTGTACGATCTCGGCGGCGGCACCTTCGACGTCTCCATTCTCGAGATCGGCGACGGCGTGTTCGAGGTGAAGTCGACCAATGGCGACACCTTCCTCGGCGGCGAAGACTTCGACATGCGCCTGGTCGGCTATCTCGCCGACGAATTCCAGAAGGAGCAGGGCATCAACCTGCGTAACGACAAGCTGGCCTTGCAGCGCCTGAAAGAGGCTGCCGAGAAGGCCAAGATCGAGCTGTCGTCGACCACGCAGACCGAGATCAACCTGCCCTTCATCACCGCGGACCAGACCGGTCCGAAGCATCTGACCATGAAGCTCACCCGCGCCAAGTTCGAGGCGCTGGTCGATGACCTGATCCAGAAGACCATCGAGCCCTGCCGCAAGGCGCTGAAGGATGCGGGCCTCACGGCCGCTGAAATCGGCGAGGTCGTACTGGTCGGCGGCATGACCCGCATGCCGAAGGTGCAGGAAGTCGTGAAGCAGCTGTTCGGCAAGGAACCGCACAAGGGCGTCAACCCCGACGAAGTGGTGGCGATTGGCGCGGCGATCCAGGCCGGCGTGCTGCAGGGCGACGTCAAGGACGTGCTGCTGCTCGACGTGACCCCGCTGTCGCTGGGCATCGAGACGCTGGGCGGCGTGTTCACCCGCATCATCGACCGCAACACCACGATCCCGACCAAGAAGAGCCAGGTTTTCTCGACCGCCGAGGATAACCAGAACGCGGTGACGATCCGCGTCTTCCAGGGCGAGCGCGAGATGGCGGCCGACAACAAGATGCTCGGTCAGTTCGACCTGATGGGCATTCCGCCGGCCCCGCGCGGCATGCCGCAGATCGAGGTGACGTTCGACATCGACGCCAACGGCATCGTCAACGTCTCGGCCAAGGACAAGGCGACCGGCAAGGAACAGCAGATCCGCATCCAGGCCTCCGGCGGCCTGTCGGAAGCCGACATCGACAAGATGGTCAAGGACGCCGAGGCCAACGCCGTGGCCGACAAGAAGCGCCGCGAGGCGGTCGACGCCAAGAACCATGCGGACGCGCTGGTGCACTCCACCGAGAAGGCGCTGGCCGAGCACGGTTCGAAGATCGGCGAACCCGAACGCCGCGCCATCGAGGATGCCGTCAGCGACTTGAAGGAAGCGCTGAAGGGCGACGATGCCGAGGCGATCAAGGCCAAGACCAATACGCTGGCGCAAGCTTCCATGAAGCTGGGCGAGGCCATGTACAAGCAGCAGGCCGAAAGCGACGCCGCCAAGGATGCTGCAAAGGATGACGTCGTCGACGCGGAATTCACCGAGGTCGACGACGACAAGAACAACAAGAAGTCTGCCTAAGAGCGGATAACCACCATGACCCTCATTCCAGAGAGCACGCAGCGCTCAATGGTCTGGGGGTCATTTTTCATTAAGCCGAAGCTTGCATCTTCCAACATTCGGCAATGAAGACGAAGTTCGGGCGGGTTTGAACGGATGTCGACCAAGCGCTGCTATTACGAAACCCTCGAAGTCGAACGCACCGCCGACGACGGCAAGCTCAAGTCGGCGTTCCGCAAGCTCGCGATGAAGTGGCATCCGGACAAGAATCCCGGCGATGCCGAGAGTGAGATCCGTTTCAAGGAAATCAACGAGGCCTATGAGGTCCTGAAAGACGGCCAGAAGCGCGCCGCTTACGACCGCTTCGGCCATGCGGCGTTCGAGCAGGGTGGCATGGGCGGCGGCCATCCCGGCTTCGGCGCCGGTTTCGCCTCCTCCTTCTCCGACATTTTCGAAGATCTGTTCGGCATGGGCGGCCAGCGCGCCCGCGGCGGCCGCGAGCGCGGCGCCGACCTGCGCTACAACATGGAAATCACCCTCGAGGAAGCCTTCCAGGGCAAGACCGCGCAGATCGAAATTCCCGTCTCCGTCACCTGCGAATCCTGCTCAGGCACTGGCGCCAAGGCCGGCACCAAGCCGAAGACCTGCTCGACCTGCGGCGGCGCAGGCCGCATCCGTCAGGCCCAGGGCTTCTTCACGCTGGAGCGCACCTGTCCGGGCTGCCAGGGTCGCGGCCAGATGATCGAGGACGCCTGCCCGTCCTGTGCGGGCTCCGGCCGCGTGCAGCGTGACCGCACGCTGTCGGTCAACATCCCGCAGGGCGTCGAGGATGGCACGCGTATCCGCCTTGCAGGCGAGGGTGAGGCCGGCGTGCGCGGCGGGCCGCCCGGCGACCTCTACATTTTCCTGTCGCTGTCGGCGCATCAGTTCTTCCAGCGCGACGGCGCCGACCTGCATTGCCGCGTGCCGATCTCGATGGTGACGGCGGCGCTCGGCGGCGAATTCGAGGTGCCGACCATCGACAAGGGCAAGACCAAGGTGAAAATCCCCCCCGGCACCCAGTCGGCGCGGCGCTTCCGCATCGCATCAAAGGGCATGCCCGTGCTGCGCTCGCGCCAGATGGGCGACATGTACGTCCAGGTCGTGGTCGAGACGCCGCAGAATCTGACCAAGAAGCAGCAGGAGCTGCTCGCCGAGTTCGAAAAGCTCTCCTCGGGTGCGACCCAGCCGGAGGCCGCGGGCTTCTTCACCAAGGTCAAGGACTTCTTCGGCAGCCGCACCGGCGGCTAGTGCCCACTTTCCGAAGTCCGCGCACCATCGCCGCGGCACCTTTTCGCGGACTTCGGAAAGTTATGGGCATTGGCAAATCCATGAATCTGGTGCCGCTTTCGATCTGAAGTCCCTGAACCCGATTTTGCCGCGGCCGAGTCAGGGACGTCAGATCGGCGGCACCAGGCCTCTGGCTCAGGAAAAAGCTCTGCCAATACTGGGCGTTATGCCAAATTTGCCGATGCGGTGCAGCGTCGCTGAACCCCCTGTTCGGCTTGACCGTTCTCTCTGCGCGCTATACGTGTTTGTGACTGTTTTCTGACATCCACCGCTTAATCGGCGGTCCCGTCTGGTACTGACATGCCTTTGCAATCGTCCGTGCGTGCGTTGAAGAAACCTCCTCGTCTCGACGATGAGGTTCGTTTTCTTCGGTCATGGATTGAAAAGCCGCTGCATATGGGCGCGGTGATGCCGTCGGGGCGTCTGCTCGCCCGGACGATGGCGCAGTATGTCGATATCGAGTCCGACGGTCCGGTGATCGAGCTCGGGCCGGGCACCGGCGCCATCACCAGCGCCCTGCTCCATCGCGGCGTCGACCAGAAGCGCCTCGTCCTTGTCGAATACAATTCCGGCTTCTGCGCGCTGCTGCGTGACCGCTATCCGCAGGCCAGGGTCGTGCATGGCGATGCCTATACGCTGCGCGACACGCTCTGGAATGTGCTCGGCGCGCCGGCCTCCGCCATCGTCTCCGGCCTGCCGCTGGTCACCAAGCCGATGTCGACGCGCCTGAAGCTGATCCGCGATGCCTTCGCCGCACTCGCGCCCGGCGCTCCCTTTGTGCAGTTCACCTATTCGGTCGCGCCGCCGATCCCGAAATCGTTGCCCGGCGTGTCCACAGAGGCGTCGGAGCGGATCTGGATGAACCTTCCGCCCGCCCGCGTCTGGGTGTATCGCAAGGATTGATGCTGCCTGCTGCGCGCGCGGTGGGTGATCCCGACCGCAAGCTGATTTATGGCCGCACCGAAAATCCTCATCATTCCGGGCTCGCTGCGATCGGGTTCGCACAATGCGAAGCTGGCGATGGTTGCTGCGGACGAGTTCGTACGCGCCGATGCCGAGGTCACGCGCATCTCGCTCGCCGATTTTCCGCTGCCGATCTATGACGGCGATTTGCAGGCGCGATCGGGCGTGCCGATCAACGCGGTCAACCTCAAGCGCATGATCGGTGGGCATCAGGGCGTGCTGATCGTGACGCCCGAATATAATTCGTCGATCCCTGCCTTGGTGAAGAATACCATCGACTGGATCACGCGCGTGCAGGACCCGCACGAGGCGCGCGGACAGGTGTTTCGCGAAAAGCCGTTCGCGATTGCGGCGGCCTCCGCGAGCAGGCTTGGCGGAACGCGCGCGCTGGCGGCGTTGCGGCTGATCCTGACGGCCTGCCACGCGACCGTCATTCCCAGCCAGCTCGCGCTGTCATTCGCCGAGGAGGCTTATGACGATATGGACAGGTTGAAAAATCAGGCCGATATCGATGCGCTGAAGGGATTGGTGCGGCAATTGATCGAAGTTTCACAACGGATGATGTGAGGTGACCATGCAGCCAGCTACTATCGCGCCCCGCGACCGGTTGATCGTGGCGCTCGACCTGCCCGGCCTGGAGCAGGCCGAAGCGATGGTCGCAAGACTCGGCGACAGCGTCACGTTTTACAAGATCGGCTATCAGCTCGGTTATGCCGGCGGCCTCACGCTGGTGCGCAAGCTTGCCGATCAAGGCAAGAAGGTCTTCCTGGATTTGAAGCTGCACGACATCGGCAACACGGTGGCGCGCGGCGTCGAGAGCGTCGCGAAGCTCGGGGCGACCTTCCTCACCGTCCACGCCTATCCGCAGACGATGAAGGCGGCCGCCGAGGCGCGCGCCGGCACATCCCTGCAAATCCTCGCGGTCACCGTGCTCACCTCCTATGACGATGGTGACTTGCATGCCGCGGGCTATCGGCTCGCGGTGTCCGATCTGGTCGAGGCGCGCGCGCAGCAGGCGCAAGTGCTCGGCCTCGACGGTATCGTCTGTTCGCCGGAGGAAGCCGCCGTACTGCGCAAGATCGTCGGCCACCAGATGTCTCTGGTGACGCCGGGCATCCGTCCTGCCGGCGCCGAGGTCGGTGATCAGAAGCGCATCATGACCCCGGCGCGCGCGATCGCGGCAGGTAGCGATTATCTGGTGGTCGGACGTCCCATCACCGGCGCTGCGGACCCCAAGGCGGCGGCCGAAGCCATCCACGCGGAGATCGCGCCGCGGCTCGTTGCATAGAGGAAGGAAAACAGGAATGGCAAAAGGATACTGGATCGCGCACGTCGACGTGCACAACGACGACGGCTACAAGCCCTATGCATTGGCCAACCCCGCCATCTTCAAGAAATTCGGCGGACGCTTCGTGGTGCGGGGCGGCAAGTTCGAAGGGCCCGAGGGCAACAGCCGCTCGCGCAACGTCGTGATCGAATTTCCCGATTATGCGGCCGCGCTCGCCTGCTACAACTCGCCGGAATACCAGGCCAACATCAAGGTGCGTCAGCCGCATTCGGTCGCCGACCTCGTCATCATCGAAGGCTACGACGGCCCGCAGCCCTGATCGTCCTGTTCCCTTGGTTGCCGGAACAGCCTTCGCCCGCTAATAGGGCGGGGAGAGGTAAACCATGGCGGATATGCGCTTGATCGTTGCGGGGGCCGGCGGCCGGATGGGCCGTACGCTGACCCGCGTCATCTCGGAGACACAAGGTGCGGTGCTGGCCGGCGCGCTGGAGGCGCCCGGCTCGGAGCTGCTCGGCAAAGATGCCGGCGTGCTCGCAGGCCTGCCTGCCAATGGCATCAAACTATCAGCCGATCTCTGGGCGCTGTCGGCGGAGGCCGATGGCATTCTCGATTTTACGGTGCCGGCCGCGACCATTGCCAACGTCGCGATCGCAGCCCAGCGCGGCATCGTGCATGTCATCGGCACCACAGGTCTGTCGGCGTCCGACGAGGCCGTGATCCGCAGCGTGACGTCGCGCGCGATCGTCGTGAAGTCCGGCAATATGAGCCTCGGCGTCAACCTGCTGGCCGCGCTGGTGAAGCGCGCCGCGCAGTCGCTGGGCGAGACCTTCGACATCGAAATTCTGGAGCTTCATCACAAGGCCAAGATCGATGCGCCTTCGGGCACCGCCCTGATGCTCGGGGAAGCCGCGGCTGCAGGACGCAAGATTTCACTTGGGGAACGCTCGGCGCGCGGTCGCGACGGCGTCACCGGCGCGCGCCGGTCGGGCGATATCGGGTTTGCCTCGCTGCGTGGCGGCACCGCGGCCGGCGATCACAGTGTGATGTTCGCCGGTCCGTTCGAGCGGATCACGCTGTCACATCACGCTGAAGACCGCACGCTGTTCGCGCAAGGCGCGCTGACGGCCGCGCTGTGGGCGAACGGCAAAAAGCCGGGCTTCTACACCATGGCCGACGTGCTCGGTCTCGGGGATGCCTGAAGAACAACAATGAGCGGAATGGACCAACGAAATGAGCGACCGACTTCTTGTGCTCGTGCGCCACGGCCAGAGCGATTGGAACCTGAAGAATCTCTTCACCGGCTGGAAGGACCCTGATCTCACCGAGCAGGGGATCAAGGAAGCCAGGGACGCCGGGCGCAAGTTGAAGGCGCAGGGCTTCAAATTCGACATCGCCTTCACCTCGGTACTGAAGCGTGCCCAACACACGCTCGACCTGATGCTGGCCGAGATCGGTCAGACCGGCCTGCAGACCAGGAAAAATCTTGCGCTGAACGAGCGTGACTATGGCGATCTCTCCGGCCTCAACAAGGACGATGCCCGCAAGAAATGGGGCGAGGAGCAGGTGCATATCTGGCGCCGTTCCTATGACGTGCCGCCGCCCGGCGGCGAAAGCCTGAAGGACACGCTGGCGCGCGCCCTGCCCTATTATGTGCAGGAGATCCTGCCCTGCGTGCTGCGCGGCGAGCGCGTGCTGGTCGCCGCCCACGGCAACTCGCTGCGCGCGCTGATCATGGTGTTGGAAAAGCTCACGCCGGAAAACATTTTGAAGCGCGAGCTCGGCACCGGCGTGCCGATCATCTACCGCCTCAACGAGGACGCCACGGTGGCTTCCAAGCTCGACCTGGCGGCGTGAGCGCCGGCATCGAAATCGTGACGCTCGACGCGCCTGTTCCCGAAGCGGCGCTCGATCAACTCTCTGCCGTGCTGGTCGATTGCGTCGAGGGTGGCGCCAGCGTCAGTTTTATGGCGCCGTTTTCCCATGCGGATGGACTGACGTTCTTTCGCAAGGTCGCAGGCTCCGTCGCTGCCGGCGACACGGTGCTGCTTGCCGCAAAACTCGACGGCCACATCATCGGCACGGTTCAGCTTGGGCTGGACACGCCGCCCAACCAGCCGCATCGCGCCGATGTGAAGAAGATGCTGGTGCATCGCTCGGCGCGCGGCCGCGGCATCGGGATGGCGCTGATGGCGGCGGTCGAAGGCATCGCGAAGCAGCGCGGCCGCTGGCTGCTGGTGCTCGACACAGTGCCGGGCATGGACGGCTATCGGCTTTATCGGCGCGCCGGCTGGACCGAGAGCGGGATCATTCCCGATTACGCGCTGCTTCCGGACGGCCGGCTCTGCGACACCGCGTATTTCTGGAAGCGGCTGGATCGCTGATCGCTCGTCATGGTGCGAGTCGCTGCAGCAGTTCACGCGCGAAGTGGGAAAGCGAATCGTCGCGGGCTCCCATCACCAGGATACGATCGCCAGGGCGAGCCAATCTGACCAGGGCGTCGCCGCAAGCACAACGATCCGGAAATGCCGCGGCTTTTCGACCGCCCCGCTCGATTTCGCCGGCGAGTTCGCGGCTGCCGACGCTGCGGTCGACGGTGCCGCCGAAATAGACCGGCTCGGGCATGACGAGAACATCGTCACCGCGCATGCCCTTGGTAAAGCAGTCCACCAAAGCGTCCTTCATCAAACGGATCGGGCCGTAGCCATGCGGCTGAAACATCAGCAAGAGGCGGCCTGGAAACGCGTGCATGGTCTCCAACGTGGCCGATATCTTGTCGGGGTTGTGGGCGAAATCGTCGATGACCGTTATTCCGTTGGCGGTGCCCACCACCTCCAGCCGCCGGCGGATGCCGCTGAATTCACCGAGATAACCCGCCGCGTCGGCCAGCCCCACGCCGCATGCTTTCGCAGCGCAGAGCGCGGCGAGTGCGTTGGCGACGTTGTGCCGTCCCGGAACCTTCAGGTCCACCCCAACCGTCTCGCCGGTGTCGCGCGCTTTGACGTGGAAGCTGATCCCCGCAGGCGACGGGACCGGCAATGAGGCGAGGAGGTCGGCGCGTGCATCGGTCAGACTATAGGTCGTTGCCCGGCCCGGCTTCAGATCGGGCACCAGTGCCGCGGTTTCGGCATTGTCGAGATTCAGCACCACCGTCTCCGCCTTGGCGCTGAAGTCATGGAACAGGCTGCGTAGCTCGTCCATCGATTTATGGTCGAGCGAGATGTTGTTGATGACTGCGATGCGCGGATCAAAAAACGCAATCGAGCCGTCGCTCTCGTCCACCTCGCTCACGAAGGTCTCGCCCGCGCCGATCCTGGCGCTGGCAAACGGGGAGTCGGCATCGACGAAGTTCTTCATGTCGGCGCCGTTCATAATCGTGGGACGCTTTGCTGCGCGGTGCAGGATCCAGCCGATCATGCCTGTCGTGGTGGACTTTCCACTTGTGCCGGCGACGCCAATGCCCAAGGTGGCATCGTTGAAGAGGTTGGCGAGAAGCCGCGCGCGCGTGGTGACGCAGGCGCCGACCCGCCGCGCGGCTTGCACGTCGGGAATGGTTTCCTCGACAGCCGCAGAGGTGACCAGGGTTTGGCCGGCCCGGCGCACACCGCTGCCGTCCTGCGGATGAAGCGCGATGCCATGCGCGCGCAGAAAATCAAATCTTTCGGTATTGCGGCCCTGGTCGAGGGCGCGGTCGGAGCCTTCCACGCGACCGCCTCTTGCCTGGATGATCAGCGCGAGAGGGGTCATGCCGCTCCCGCCGATGCCGCAAAAAAAATAATCTCCTGGCTGGGACATCGGTAGAATCTACAAGCGTTGCGAATCAAGCGCAACGCAAGGCCCGCGCGCCGTATGAGCTTGCCAGCAGGACGCGCCCGTCATTGCCTCGAAATCAGTGTAACCCGACCTGTCCGGCTTCCCAGCCGAGCATCGCCTGCTTGCGGGTGATGCCCCAGTGATAGCCGGTCAGCTTGCCATCCTTGCCGAGCGCACGATGGCAGGGCACCACGAACGACACCGGGTTCCTGCCGATCGCCGCGCCCACAGCGCGCGAGGCCTTGGGGTTGTCGATCTTGTGTGCGATGTCGGAATAGGACACGGCGCGACCCATCGGAATCTTCAGCAGCGTCTGCCACACCCGCACCTCGAAATCGGTGCCGATCAGTACGACGCGCAGCGGCTGGTCCGGCCGCCAGAGCTCCTTGTCGAAGATGCGCTGCGCCAGCGGCGCCGTGCTCAGATAGTCTTCGACATAGACGGCGTTGGACCAGCGCCCCTTCATGTCCGCGAGCGCCGCCTGCTCCTCGCCCGGATCGGCGAAGGCAACGCCGGCTAGCCCGCGGTTCGTTGCCATCAGAAGCGCGGTGCCGAACGGCGATGGGTGGAAGCCGTAGCGCAAGGTCAGCCCAGTGCCGCCGTTCTTCCACTCGCCCGGCGACATCGCCTCGTGGGTGACGAACAGATCGTGCAGCCGGCCGGGACCCGAAAGGCCGGAATCGAGCGCGGCGTCGAGCACGCTTGCGGAGTCGCGCAACAGCCCCTTGGCATGATCGAGCGTCAGCGCCTGCATGAAATCCTTTGGCGTCAGTCCGGCCCAACGCCGGAACAAATGGTGCAACTCGTCCGGTGTCACGCCGGCGGAGTCGGCCATCGCTTCGATGGTCGGCTGCTCCCGCCAGTGTTCGCTGATGAAAGCAATCGCGCGGCGCACGCTGTCGTAGTCGCGCAGCGCGGCGTTCTGGGAGCCCGGCTTGGCCAGGCGCATGTCGTGGATGGCGAGTGTGATCATGGGTGATGATTTAGGACGGCGCGGCATCGCAAACCACCCGATTCCTGATTTGTCGCTAAGCGATGGGATTATAGGTCGGGCCGCGCTTTGCAGCTATCAGCCCTGCCCGTAAAGCTTTGGCAAAGCTCGCTTTTTCCTCCGCTCCGAGGAAGCTGCCAACCGACACCCGACGGCCGCGCGAGACCAGATAAATCCGCTCGGTGCCGAACTCCTCGTGGATGACCTCGTCGAGCCGGACCCACAGCGGGTTGAGCACCCACTCGACCACATGGCCGCGATGGCTGACCCGGCGCACCCTCAATTCCGAAGGGGTCACCGTGATTTCCTCGCGCGCCCGGGCGCGCCCGAAATTGATCTTGAAGGCGATGTAGATCGCGAGCACGTCGAGGCCGAGAAAGCCGAACACCGGCCACGCTCCCATCATCAGGAAAGCGATCCCGGTCGCAAAACTGATCACGCTCAGGAACGTCATCACCAGCACAAAGCCGGTGCGGTCGAGCGAACGGTGTGGCGTGAGCTGCACCGAGAACAGCACCGGCTCGGCGTCGCCAGTATCAAATCCATTGCCTGCGGTCATCGCCTGTCAGTATATCCGCTTCATGGCAAAAATCATCCGAACCCAACACGCAAAGTCCACTTCCGTTCGATCGCGGTCGAGGCCGGCAAAGAAGGCAAAGACCGCGCGTGTCGCCAAGAAATTGCCTGCCAGGAAGGCAGCCAAAGCGAAGACATCGAAGCCATGGACACCGGCGGAGGTCCGCGAATGCTTCGAGCGCTTCCGCAAGGCCAATCCGGAGCCGCGCGGTGAGCTGGAGCATCTCAATCCCTATACCTTGCTGGTCGCCGTCGTGCTGTCGGCGCAGGCGACCGATGCCGGCGTCAACAAGGCGACGCGGGAATTGTTCAAGGTTGCCGACACGCCGCAAAAAATGATCGAGCTCGGTGAGGAGCGGCTGCGCGATTACATCAAGACCATCGGCCTCTACCGCAACAAGGCCAGGAACGTCATCGCGCTCTCGGAAAAGCTGATCCGCGAGTTCGGCGGCGAGGTGCCGCGCACCCGTGCCGAGATCGAATCGCTGCCCGGCGCCGGCCGCAAGACCGCCAATGTCGTGCTCAACATGGCCTTTGGCGAGCACACCATGGCCGTCGACACCCATGTGTTCCGTGTCGGCAATCGCACCGGGCTGGCGCCCGGCAAGACGCCGCTCGAAGTCGAACTTGGCCTTGAGAAAGTCATCCCGTCGGAGTTCATGCTGCACGCCCATCACTGGCTGATCCTGCATGGCCGCTACACCTGCCTCGCCCGCAAGCCGCGCTGCGAGGTATGCCTGATCAACGATCTTTGCCGCTGGCCGGAAAAGACGGTCTAGCTTGGGCGCTTGCCCATCACCTGCGATCCCGTGCGATACCTGCCTGCTTGTGCGCGGCTGAGGCCGGGCTTACGCTTGAAGCCAAGGTTCATCACAAGGACCAGGCAAATTGGGAGGGCGCCGTGCGACCGCAATCCGTGCTGGCTTCGGCTTTGGCCATTCTTGTCCTCGGCGCGTCCGGCGCAGCTGCGCAAATCTCCGACAATGTCGTCAGGATCGGCGTGATGAACGATCAATCCGGCCTCTACGCTGACCTGGGCGGACCGGGCTCGGTGATCGCGGCGCGCATGGCGGCGGAGGATGCCGGCGGCGCGGTGCTCGGCAAGCCGATCGACATCGTGGTGGCCGATCACCAGAACAAGGCCGATGTCGGCGTCGCCATCGCGCGGCGCTGGTTCGAGAGCGAAGGCGTCGATCTCGCCATCGGCTTCGACCATTCCGCGGTGGCGCTGGGCGTCGAGCAGCTCGCCGCGCAATACAACCGGATTGCGATCGCCGGCGCCGTGGGCAGCACCGCCTTCACCGGCAAGAACTGCACGCCCAACGAAGCCTCATGGATCTACGACAGCTACGCGCTGACCACGAGTCTCGCGAAGTCGACGGTCGCCGAGGGTCGCGACACCTGGTTCTTCATCACCGTCGACTACGCCTTCGGTCATTCGCTGGAGGCGGATGCCACCGCCGCGGTGCAGGCTGCCGGCGGCAAGGTGCTCGGCAGCGTGCGTCATCCGCTCAACACATCAGACTTCAGTTCCTATCTGCTGCAGGCGCAGGCCTCGGGCGCAAAGGTCGTGGCCTTCGCCAATGGCGGCGGCGACATGGTCAATGCTGTGAAACAGGCCAACGAATTCGGCCTCGCCAAGAAGCAGAGCATGGTGTCGCTGCTGGTGTTCATTTCCGACGTGCACAGCATGCAGCTCCAGGCCGCCCAAGGGCTGAAATTCGTGACCGCGTTCTACTGGGATCGCGACGACGAGACCCGCGCCTGGTCGAAGCGCTTCTTCGACAGGCACGGCCGTATGCCGACCATGCCGCAGGCCGCCGTCTATTCCGCGGTGCGCCACTACATCGCGTCGATCAAGGCGGCCGGCACCGATGAGGCCAAGGCGGTCATGGCGAAGATGCGCGAGCTGCCGGTGAACGATTTCTACGTCAGAGGCGGCCATCTGCGCGAAGACGGCCGTCTGGTGCATGACATGCTGTTCGCGCAAGTAAAGACTCCGGCGGAATCCACCAAGCCGTGGGATTATTACAAGATCCTCGGCACCATCCCGGGCGACCAGGCGTTCCGGCCGCTCAGCGAAGCCGGCTGCCCGCTCGTCGCGCACTGACGCACCATTCAACTTGACGTGACCGGGGGCGCGTGGGGTGGCCGCCGCCGAAATATTCGCGCGATTGGGCGGTTTCCATAGCTTGGGATCACTCGGGCGGGGACAGCCACATGAACGACACGGCCGCGCTGCTCTCGCTTGCAACCTCGGTGCCACCCCACCAATTTCATCAGCAGCAAATCCTCGCGGCGGCGAGCGGCCTGATGGCCGATCGCTATCCGGAATTCGAGACGCTTGCGAGCCTGTTCGCCAACACCGGTATCCGCCATCGCTATGGCGTCAAACCGATGGAATGGTATCTCGAGCGCCGCGGCTGGCCGGATCGCACACAGGCATTTCTGGAGGGTGCCGAGGCGCTGTTTGTCGACGTCGCGGAGAAGGCGCTGGCGCGTGCCGATCTCCGGGCCGAAAACATCGATACGGTCGTGACGGTTTGCTCGACCGGCATTGCAACGCCGACGCTGGAGGCGCGGGTCGCTGGCCGCATGGGATTCCGCGCCGACGTCTCGCGTGTGCCGGTGTTCGGCCTGGGCTGCGCGGGCGGTGTGTCGGGACTGTCGATTGCAGCGCGTCTGGCGCAAGCACGGCCCGGCAGCAATGTGCTGATGGTCGCGCTTGAGCTCTGCACGCTTGCGGTCCGCCACGATGAGTTGAGCAAAGCCAATATCGTCGCCGCAAGCCTTTTTGGCGATGGCGCCGCTGCCGTGGTTTTGCGAGCAGGCGACGGCGGCGCCACGCGGGTCGAAGCGTCCGGCGAGAAACTCTGGCCCGATACGCTCGACATCATGGGATGGAGGGTCGACCCCGAAGGGTTTGGCGTGGTCTTCCAGCGCACCATTCCGGATTTCGTGCGCGAACAGATGGGCCCGGCGGTTGCCGAAATTCTCTCGCGGATGGAGCTGTCTTCTGCGGATGTCGATCGTTTCATTTGCCATCCCGGAGGCACAAAAGTCATCGCGGCGCTGGAGCACGCGCTCGCGCTCGACCAGGGCACGCTGGATCACGAGCGCGACGTCATCGCCGAGTACGGCAACATGTCGGCGCCAACGGTGCTGTTCGTATTGGAACGGGCGCGCGCAAAGGGCTTGCCACGGCGCGCGCTCCTGACAGCGCTTGGACCGGGCTTCACCGCAAGCTGCGTCGCGCTGCGGCACGCCGCGTGAGCCTCGCCGCGGTCATCCTTGCACTGGTGACGCTGCAGCGGTTGGGCGAGCTCGTCCTTGCCCGCCGCAACTCCGGAGCATTGCTCGCGCGCGGTGGAGTCGAAATCGGCGCGCGGCATTATCCCTTGATCGTCGCGGTTCATGCGGCGTGGCTGATTGCACTGTGGATTTTCGGGCGGGATCAGGAGGTCAATCTTCTCGCGTTGTCGCTGTTTGTCGCGTTGCAGGGGTTCCGCGTGTGGATTCTCGCAACGCTTGGCGAGCGCTGGACCACCCGCATCATCGTCCTGCCGGGCGAGAAGCTGGTCGCCACCGGACCGTATCGCTATCTGTCGCATCCGAATTACGCCGTGGTGGCCGGCGAGATCGCGGTTCTGCCACTGGCGCTGCATCTGCCCGTTGTCGCCGTGGTGTTCACCATCCTCAACGCGGTTGTGCTGACCATCCGCATCCGCGCCGAGACGCGTGCGCTGGCCGCGCCGAGCGTGCGGTGATCGCTCCGGCCGATACGCCGAGCCCGGCCGTTTGGGCCGCCTTCCTGCTGATGTGTCTCGGCATGTTCATGGCGATCCTCGACGTTCAGGTGGTGGCGACGTCGTTGCCGACCATCCAGCAGTCGCTCGCGATCTCGCAGGACGCGACGAGCTGGATCCAGACCGCCTATCTGATCGCGGAAGTGATCGCGATCCCCCTGACGGGGTTGCTGACGCGCGTGTTGACGCTGCGCTGGCTGTTCGTTGGCGCGGTCGGCCTGTTCACGATCGCCTCGATCGGCTGTGCCTTCAGCGAGACCTTCGCGGTGCTGCTGTTCTTTCGAGCAGCCCAGGGCTTTTCCGGCGGCATGTTGATTCCCGCCGTGTTCTCGGCGGTGTTCCTGCTGTTTCCGCCGCGCCTTCACGCTGTTGCGACCACCATCGGCGGTGTGGTCGCTGTGCTGGCGCCGACCGTCGGTCCCGTGGTTGGCGGGTTCATCACTGCGACCTGGTCGTGGCCGTGGTTGTTCCTGATCAATGTGATTCCCGGACTATTGGCGGCGTCCGTCACGCCTTTCCTTCTGCCACGGCATGCAATCGATCTCGATGAAATGAGGAAGCTGGACGTGATCTCGCTGCTCTTGATGGCGGCGGCCCTCACTGCGCTTGAAATCGGTTTGAAGCAGGCGCCACAAGGCGGCTGGCTGTCGCTGCCTTGCGCAGTTCCGCTGCTGGCCAGTGTGATCGGGCTTGGCATTTTCCTGTTGCGCACGGCGCGCGCCACGCATCCGGTCCTGCGGCTTGCCGCGCTCAAACGGCGATCCTTTGCGCTCGGTTGTGTCTTGAGCTTCTGTCTCGGCGTCGGCCTGTTCGGTTCGGTCTATTTGATGCCGGTGTTTCTCGGCTTTGTGCGCGGCCATGACGCCTTCGAGATCGGCACCATCATGTTGATGACGGGCGTTGCGCAGCTTGTTGCCGCGCCGATTGCAGCGATCCTGGAAAGCCGGCTGGGTGCGCGACTCCTGACGTCCATTGGCTTTGCGCTGTTCGCGCTCGGTCTCGGCCTGTCTTATTGGCAGCCGCGCACCGCCGATTTCGACGCGATGCTCTGGCCGCAGATCGTGCGCGGCGTCGCCATCATGTTCTGTCTGTTGCCGCCGACCCGTCTAGCGCTTGGCGATCTGCCGGAAAGCGAGGTCGCCGACGCCAGCGGCTTGTTCAACCTGATGCGCAATCTCGGCGGCGCCATCGGCATCGCCCTGGTCGACACGATCCTCTACGGCCGCATCGCGATTTACGCCGAAAACTTTCGCGACCGCCTGCTGGCGGGCGATCTGACCGCCGCGACCGCAATCGGGCTTGATCCGAAGCTGCTTTTGGAGCGCGCCTCGCGTCCGCCGACCGATGCAGAGATTGCCTACGTGCGTCCCTTCGTCGAAAAGGCCTCGCTGGCGCTCTGCGTCAACGAAGCCTGGGTGATGCTGGCGGGCTTTGCGATCATCGGCTTGCTGATCGCGCCGTTCGCGCGCGACACTAAGCCGTAGGGACGCTGCTGCGCCTCGGCTCGATCAATTCAGGCCGCGGCCCGGACAATCGCTTGTGCAGGTGGACCATGAAGGCCATGCCGAACAGCGGTGTCGCCAGGTTGACGATCGGGATCGAGACGAAGGCCGCGATGAACAATCCCGCGGTGAAGACGGTCGCGGCATGATGCCTGCGCATCGCCTTGGCCTCGGCCGGTGGCCGGAAGCGCATCGCCGCGAGCTCGAAATATTGTTTTCCCTGCAGCCAAGCGGTTGCGATGAAGAAGATCAGGAAGCCCGCGCCGGCCACCAGCACGAAGGGCAACGCGACCAGGTAGACCAGGATGGTCCAGAGCGCGATCTTGACGCCCTCGATCACCGCAATCGAGAGCGGCAGCGCTACGCCGGGCTGCTCGGCCGGATAATATTCGCGCTCGACGAGATCGCCGACATCGTCGACGAAAAAGCCGGCAACCACCGAGGTGACCGCCGGCATCAGGAAAATACCGCCGAGCACGACACCGAGCGCGGCCGCGATCGAGAGGACCCAGGCGAGCGCATTGAGCGGCGTATGGGCGCCGGGACCCAGCATCGCCTCGGCCCAGCCCTCGCCATAAGTCGCAAGCCAGCTCAACAGGCGCTGCAACCCGACTGCGAGCACCATGATCAGCACCAGCGCAAAGGCGATCGATCGCCACAGGATCGATCGCATCGGCGGCGACAGGATTTGCGATAGCGCCTTGGCGGCGGCGTCCAGCATGATGATCTTGCCTCTCGAAAAGCGTCGAGACAGGTAGACATGTGCAGGCGTTTCGGCAAGAGCCGTGCGGCGGCGCTTTGACGCGCCTCACACGGTCCGGCTTTCTCGCATTTGCGTTATGCAAGCGGGAACGCGCTGATACCAAGATTGTATTTTCCAGACGGCCGGTGAGAGCATAGTGTGCCGCGGCAAGAGCGCGGGAGAAATGCATGACTGAAACCGGATTGCCGCTCGAAGGCGTGAGGGTCATCGAGATGACCCACATGGTGATGGGCCCGACCTGCGGCATGATCCTCGCCCAGCTCGGCGCCGAGGTGATCAAGGTCGAGCCGCCCGCGGGCGACAAAACGCGCTCGCTCGGCGGCATGGGAACCTCGTTCTTCCCGCTGTTCAACCGCGGCAAACGCAGCATCGTGCTCGACCTCGCTAGCCCAGAGGATCGCGAAACCATGCATCGGCTCTTGGAAAGCGCAGACGTTTTCCTGGAGAATTTCCGCGACGGCCAGCTCGACAAGCAAGGGCTCGGCGCCGACGAGTTGCGCAGTAAATATCCGGGTCTCATCGTCGTCGGCCACAAAGGATTCCTGTCCGGCCCCTACGAGCATCGGCCGGCGCTCGACGAAGTCGTGCAGATGATGTCCGGCCTTGCCGCCATGACCGGGACGAAAGACAAGCCGCAGCGCGTCGGCTCCTCCGCCAACGACATCATGGGCGGCATGTTCGGTGTGATCTCGATCCTCGCGGCGCTCTATCAGAAACGTAGCGGCAAGGCGGAGGGCGCCAATATCCGCATCGGTCTGTTCGAGAACTGCCTGTTCCTGGTCGCCCAGCACATGGTCGAATTCGAGATGACCGGCAACCGGCCGTGCTCGATGCCGGAGCGCGAGCACGCCTGGCCAATCTACGACATCTTCGACGCCGCGAACGGCAACCGTATCTTCATCGGCGTCGTCACCGAGGGACACTGGCAGAGCTTCTGCAAGGAGTTCGGCTTGCAGGAATTTCTTGACGATCCGGCCTTGTGCACCACCACCGACCGCATCATGGCGCGCGCCAGAATCATTCCGCGCGTGGCGGAGGTGATCAAGGGCTGGGACGTCAAAGACCTTTCGGACAAGCTCGACCGGCTCAACATCTGCTTCTCGCCGATCAACCGTCCCGAGGACCTGTTCAACGATCCGCATGTGTTGCGGCCGGGCGGCCTCGTCAACAATTTCAATGCCGATGGCGCGGCGTTCCGCGTGCCGGCGCTGCCGATCGAGTGGAACGGCGCCAATATCGGGGAGGGCATCAAGGTGCCGCGGCTCGGCGGCGACACCGATGCGATCCGCGCCGAGCTTGCGACAAAGAATGAAACGATGAGGAAGCGTGCATGACCGATGTTCAGAAAATCTATCCCGAAGGCCGTGTGATCGTGCGTGAGGTAGGCTTGCGCGACGGTCTCCAGCTGGTGAAGACGTTTCCCTCGACACAGGCCAAGCAGCGCTGGATCCGTGACGAATATGCCGCGGGCGTGCGCTGCTTCGAGGTCGGCTCGTTCCTCCCGGCCAAGACATTCCCGCAATTTGTCGACGTCCGCGACATCGTGCAGACCATCGCTTCCTTGCCGGGCGCGCATGGCATCGGGCTGGCGCTGAACGAGCGCGGCGTCAATGAGGCGCTTGCCTCCGGCGTTGCCGAAATCGCCACGGTGGTCTCGGCAACCGAAGAGCACAGCCAGGCCAACGCGCATCGCTCGCGCGACTCCGCGATCGCCAACGTCAAGCGGATGTGCGAGTTGCGCGATGCCAGCGCGCACAAGCCGATCATGCATGCCGCGATCTCGGTGGCGCTGGGCTGCTCGATCGCAGGCCCCGTCGATCCGAAAGAGGTGATCCGTCTGGTCGAGAAGTGCCTCGACGCGGGTGTCGATGCGGTGGGGATCGCCGACACCGTCGGCTACGCAGGACCGAAAGCGGTCGGCGAGCTGACCAGGGCCGCGGTCAAAATCGCGGGCAAGACGCCGATCTGCGTGCATCTGCACGACACCCGCGGCATGGGCATTGCGAATGCGGCGGCAGCCCTCGATGAGGGCGCGCGCATTCTCGACGGCTCGCTTGCTGGCCTCGGCGGCTGTCCGTTCGCGCCCGGCGCGACCGGCAATGTCGTGTTCGAGGATCTGGTGTTCCTGTGCGAGAGCAAGGGATTTGCCACCGGCATCGACATCGACAAACTGGTCGCGGTGCGCGCCATCCTGCGCGAGGCGATGCCGAACGAGCCGATGTATGGCGGGCTCGCGCGCGCCGGCCTGCCTTGCGCGACCGCGGCGAAGGCGGCCTAGTTTTTTGTTTGCGCATGATCTTTTCGGAAAACCGCTACACACTTTTCCGGATCATGCGCTAGTAATTCAGGGTCGTTCCCGCGATCCGGAACACCACGAAGAACCACGCGATCATGACGCTGCTGGCGGCCAGCAGCGTGTGATGGATGCGCGCCCATCGGCTGCCGACGCCGTTGCGCCAGAACCGGAACGAGGCCCACACCACCGCGATCGCGCCGACAACGCCGATCCACGCTGCGATGTAGAGCGCGAGTACGGCGGGATCGAGCCTATCGCCCAGTAAGGTCAGGTCGGCGGTCGCGAATGCGAACAGCACGGCGGTGGCAAGGATCGCAATCAGATCGCCGAGGAGCACAAGCCTGACGGCGCGGTAGAGCCGCCGGTCGGCGAGGTCATCGCCGAATTGTCGCTTACGCCAGCGCCGCCATAGCGCGGCGAATGGCCAGCTCAGCAAGGTTGCGGCGACGGCTGCGATGCTTGCCTCCAGGGCCGGCATGATCCACCTCGCATCGAGATAAAGCGGCAGACGCTGCAACTGAGCGGCAGGCGTCGCGATATGCGATCCGGACTTATCTTCGACATAGGCAAAGCGCTCCGGTCCGGCGTACAGATTCCTGCCGATATGCCTGAACAGCGTGCCCTCTCCATACGGCCAGACCGACGGAAGCAGCCTAGCGTTGCCGTCGCCGTCGATCCTGACGATGCGCTGCGAGATCAGGTCGCGCAGCCGGACAAACGTGGATTCCGCGCGGCGGCTTGCATGGTAGCTGCCGGCAATGCTTGCTTCCTCCGATGACGCAGGCGTTCGCGCGCCTGCCGCGCGTGGCGGCTCGCTCAGGAAGCGCCTCGCAACCATTGGCGTGATATTGGGTATTTCGCGCCCGGTCTTGATCTCGCCATTGCCGTCCCGCGACACGAAGATTCCGACCCCGTCTGCGAGGAAGAGATCGAGGCGGCTGAAGAATGCCATGGTCTCGCCGTCATGCCCGAGCGTGTCGCGGCCCGCGATCTTTTTCCCGATGAACACCAGGCCAAGATAGCCCGCCGGGCTCGAGGATTGAGGCGCCATCATCTCGTCAAGCCGCGCTTTGGAAAGGATACGAACGTCGTCGAGCTCGCCGCCATTCATCAGCATGCGCATGAAGCGGCTCATATCGTCAGCGGTCGCGGACAGCGCGCCGGCTGGCGCAATGATGGTCTCGAATGGCGCGATCGGCGGCTGGTCCGAGCTCCGATAGGGCTTTGCGACCAGCGGTGCGAGATCGGCCGGCAATGGCTGTTGAAAGGTGGAATGGTTCATGGCCAGCGGTTCGATGATGTGCCGCTGGATGTAGGCCGTAAAAGGCTCGCCGGAGGCGCGTTCGACGATGTATCCGGCCAGCGCAAAGCCGTAATTGGAATAGGCCTCGACGTCGCCTTTGGGAAACAGCCGGCGCGGCAGGCTGTCCACGAGCCATTTGCGGAGCGGCACCGGTTCGGCATCGCGCGAAAACAATCCCTTGAAATGCTCCTCGAAGCCGGCGCGATGGGTCAGCAGGCGACGCAGCGTGACGGGGACACCGCCATCAGGCGTAGGAATCGCGAAGTCGATGTAATCGTTGACGTCGCGGTCGAGATCGAGCTTGCCGGCGTCGACCAACTGCATCACGGCGATGCCGGTGAAGAGTTTCGAGATCGATCCAGGTCGCACCAGCGTCGCATTTGTCGTGAACGGCCGCTTCGCCTCGATATCCGCCAGTCCATAGCCTTTGGCAAAGATCGTGGCGTCGCGTGTTACGACCACGACAACGGCGCCCGGGCCTCTATGCTGTTCGATCCAGGCTGTCATCAATGGATCGATCACACCGGCAAGGTTTTCGGTTGTGAGGTCGAGGCGTCCGCCTGGCGCCGGCGTCTGTGCGGCGGCGCCAAACGCCAACGTGCCGAGCGCGACCGGAAGCGCGAACCGTACCAACCGCGCTCTGCGAATGATGCTCACCCAAGGTCCCTCGGTGCCCTCGATGGGCTCAGCCTATCATTCCTACAATCGCGTTGCACGCAGCCGCAGCGCGTTGCCGATCACGCTGACCGAGGACAGCGCCATCGCGGCCGCCGCGATGATCGGTGACAGCAGGACGCCGAAAGCGGGATAGAGGATGCCGGCGGCAATCGGGATTCCCGCGGCGTTATAGATAAAGGCGAAAAACAGGTTCTGGCGGATGTTCGCCATCGTCGCCCGTGACAGCTTGCGCGCACGAACGATGCCGGTGAGATCGCCCTTCAACAGCGTGATCCCCGCGCTTTCCATCGCGACGTCGGTGCCGGTCCCCATGGCGATGCCGACGTCGGCGGCGGCGAGCGCGGGCGCGTCGTTGACGCCGTCGCCTGCCATCGCGACGATGCGGCCGGCCTTTCGCAATCGTGCGACCACGGCGCGCTTCTGATCCGGCAAAACTTCGGCTTCGACATCGTCAATGCCGAGCCGGCGCGCGACCGCGTTCGCGGTGGTCTTGTTGTCGCCGGTCAGCATGATCACCCTGACGCCTTCGGCAGCGAGCGCCTTCAGCGCATCCGGCGTCGAGGTCTTCACGGGATCGGCGATCGCCAAGAGCCCGGCAAGCTTGCCGTCGATGGCGAGGTGAATCACGGTCGCAGCCTCGCTGCGCAGACGCTCGGCCTCCCGATCCAGCGAACCGGTTTCGATGCCGATCGAGGACAGATATCCGGAATTGCCGATCGCGATGGATTTCCCGTCCACCTTCCCGGCCGCGCCCTTGCCGGTCGGTGAATCGAAATTCTCGACGGCGCCGAGCGCGAGCCCGCGCTCCGTCGCGGCGCGTACGATTGCATCCGCCAGCGGATGTTCACTGGCGCGTTCGACGCTTGCCGCCAGCCGCAGAATTTCATCCTCACCGAATCCGGCCGCCGGGACGATCGCCGTGACCATCGGCTTGCCGTCCGTCAGCGTGCCCGTCTTGTCGACCACCAGCGTGTCGACCTTCTCCATCCGCTCCAATGCCTCGGCGTTCTTGATCAGGACGCCCGCATGTGCGCCGGCGCCGACGCCGACCATGATCGACATCGGCGTCGCGAGTCCGAGTGCGCAGGGACAGGCGATGATCAATACGCTCACGGCAGCAACCAGGCCGAACGCGAGTTTCGGTTCGGGCCCGAAGATCGCCCAGGCCGCAAACGCCGCGATCGCCGCAACGATGACTGCAGGCACGAACCAGCCTGCGGCCTGATCGGCCAGCCGCTGGATCGGCGCGCGCGAGCGCTGCGCGTCGGCGACCATCTGCACGATCTGCGCCAGCAGGGTGTCGCGACCGACCTTATCGGCGCGCATCACGAAGCTGCCGGATTGGTTCAAGGTGCCCGCGATGACGCGCGCACCTTGCTGCTTGGTGACCGGCAGGGATTCACCCGTTACCAGCGATTCATCGAGTGCGGAACGGCCTTCGAGGATCGTGCCATCGACCGGGACTTTCTCGCCCGGCCGCACGCGCAACCTGTCGCCGGCCTCGAGCGCATCGATCTCGACCTCTTCGTCGCTGCCGTCGTCACTGACGCGCCGCGTGGTCTTCGGCGCGAGCCGCAACAGCGCCTTGATCGCGCCCGACGTCGCTTCGCGCGCCCGCAATTCCAGCACCTGACCGAGCAGCACCAGTACGGTGATGACAGCGGCGGACTCGAAATAGACGGCGACAGCGCCATCGTGGCTGCGGAAATTGGACGGAAAGGCTTGCGAGACAATCGTCCCGATCAGGCTGTAGAGATAGGCCACCCCGGTGCCTATGGCGATCAGCGTGAACATGTTGAGATTGCGCGTGACCAGCGACTGCCAGCCGCGAACGAAGAACGGCCAACCCGCCCACAACACGACCGGTGTTGCGAAGGCGAGCTGGATCCAGTTCGAGAGCGTCGGATCGATCAGGCCGTGGCCGCCGGCGAGATGACCGCCCATCTCGAGCACGACCGCCGGTACAGACAGCGCCGCGCCGATCCAGAAGCGGCGGGTCATGTCGGCAAGCTCGGGATTGGGTGCCGCATCGAGGCTGACGACGTCGGGCTCCAGCGCCATGCCGCAGATCGGACAGCTTCCGGGGCCGGCCTGGCGGATTTCCGGATGCATCGGACAGGTGTAGATCGTGCCCTCTGGCACGGGCGCACTCTCCTTCCCCCTGTCTTTGTCGAGATATTTCGCGGGATCGGCGGCGAATTTGACGCGGCAGCCGGCACAGCAGAAATGGAAGGTCTCGCCTTGATATTCAAAGCGGTGCTTCGAGGTCTCGGGATCGACCGTCATGCCGCAAACGGGATCGCGCAGGGCGAGCTTGTCATGTCCGTGATGATGGCCGGCGTGACCTGAATGCCCGTGTTGTGCGTGATCCATCCGGCGCTCTTGAAACTTATACCCTAGGGGGGTATATAGGCGGCATGCGCAAGGACATCAAGTCATCTGTTCAGAAGCGACTTGGCCGGATCGAAGGGCAGGTCCGCGGCCTCTCGAAAATGGTCGATGACGACCGCTATTGCATCGATATCGTGACGCAGATTTCGGCGGTGCGCGCCGCGCTGCGGCGGGTCGAGGAGGAAGTGTTGCGCGACCACGTGGCGCATTGCGTCGAGCGCGCCATTGCCAGCGGCAACAAGGCCGACCAGCGCGAGAAGATCACGGAATTGATGGCGGTGATCGGCCGGTCGGACCGGTAACCAATCAAGCCGCCGCGCTTTCGTCGCGGCGCTCGGGCAGCCGCGCGGGAATATATTCGACGCGCAGGAAGTGCTCTTCCACGGTAAGACGCTCGATCAGCGTCATGGCTTCGCCGTCGACCGTCACTTCCTCAATCGAAACTTCAAGCGCCGCCTCTTCGTCAATCTCTTCAGGAACAAGCGGCGGCGACTCGAGGTCTCCCTCCGGAAACACACCGAATTCGCCCGCTACCTCCTGGAGCGGCTTCTGCTTGTCGGCCCAGTGCAGCGTGGTGTAGTCGAACCCGCGCACGATGGTGGGTTTGACGATTTCGAAATAGGGCGAGATGTCGAAATCGCGCGGCATGTAGAGCGAGGAATCGCGGATGTGGAGGATCTCGCGGCGTGCCTGCCGCGAGCCCGCCCGCGTGATCTTGGGCAGGATCGGGTAGCGGACGGCATCGAAGGCCTGCGCGATCAGCGCCGAGCAGATCATCTTGGTCGGATCGCCGGAGCCGATCGCGATCATGCGCCGCCGCCAACGTTGCGGCACCGGCATCGGGATCAGGTAGCGCATCAGATCGAGGATGTTCTTGGTGTCGTAGCCGAAGCCGATGCGGTTGATGGCGTAGCGGCACACCGTGGTGCGGTCCTCATAGGACAGGCCGATCGGCCGGCAGACACGGGTGTGGTAGCTGAAGTATTTCGAGAGCGGCGCGGTGATGACGCCGTCGCCGACATAGGCCTCGATCAGGACATGGGGCTCGCCGTCGGGCTCCTCCGCACCGTCGATCGGACCGACATAAAGCGCGGCATGCGACCAAGTCGATTGGGTGAGATATTTGATGATGCCGGAAATGCGGTTGTTGCCTTCGACCAGCAGCACGTCGCCCGGCTCGATCACGTTGCGCAGAAGTTCCGGATCGCTCGGCGTGAACGGCTCGTAGCCGGCCACCTCCTGCTGAAGGTAGTCGGCAAGCCATTTACCGATGGTGTCAAGAATGACGCCCATGAACCCAAATCCCCCCGAAGGCTTTTACAGCCTATTTTTCCCTTCTCTTATCATGCTCGAAAGCCGTTGCAATTTGGTTCATGTCGCCTGGCCATCAATCATGATTGATTCACCATCACGGTTGCCGTTGGGCATCAGATGCGGCAAGGTTCACTAGCTGTTCCCGAATTTTCAAGTCTCCGGAAACCATGACATGACAATGACTCGCCGCGGCTTCCTTTCGGCGTCCGCGGCCTTCGCCAGTGCACCTCTGCTCGGCGTCCGCGCATGGGGCGCCCCGATGCCGCGCGAGGCGGACATTGTCGTGATCGGCGCAGGTGCCGCCGGCATTGCCGCGGCGCGGCGCATCATGGCGGCGAACCGCAAGGTGATCGTGATCGAGGCGGCCAACCAGATCGGCGGCCGTTGCATCACGGACACTTCCTCGTTCGACGTTCCGTTCGACCGCGGCGCGCGCTGGATGCACAATCCTGACGCCAATCCGATGCTCAAGCTCGCGCGCAGCGCGGGCCTGGAGATCGCGACCGCGCCCTCCGGGCAGAAGATCCGGATCGGCCGCCGCAACGCGCGGGCCGGTGAGACCGAGGAATTCCTCGCGACGCTGGTTCGGACCAATCGCGCCATCGATGAAGCCTCGCGCAAGTTCGACGCCTCCTGCGCCGCCGCGCTGCCGAAGGATTTGGGCGACTGGGCGAGCACGATCGAATTCACGCTCGGCGCGAGTTTCGCCGGCAAGGACCTGAAGGACTTCTCGAGTGTCGACAAGGTCCGCGCGCAGGACCGCAGCGCCGTGTTTGCATGCCGGCAGGGCATCGGCACTTTGATCGCGAAGCTCGCCGAAGGGATTCCCGTCGCGCTGTCGACGCCGGCGACGCGGCTCGACTGGGGCAATCGCGACGTCGCCGTCGACACGCCCTCGGGGCGGATCACTGCGCGGGCCGCCATCATCACCGTCTCGACCAACGTTCTGGCGTCCGGCAGCATCAAGTACGCTAGCGAAATCCCCAAGCGCGTCGTCGATGCGGCCACAAAGCTCAGCCTCGGCAGCTATGATCACATCGCGCTGCAACTGCCCGGCAATCCGCTCGGGCTTGGGCGCGACGACGTCCTGATCGAGCAGAGCGCGTCGACGCGCACCGCCCTGCTCTATGCCAATATCGGGGGCTCCTCGCTGTGCACGATCGACGTCGCCGGCTCATTCGGCCGCGACCTCTCAGGCCAGGGCGAGGCGGCCATGGTCGCCTTTGCCAGGGAATGGCTCGGCAAGCTGTTCGGCAGCGATGTCGCCAATGCGGTGAAGAAGACCGGCGCGACGCGCTGGAACGCGTCTCCTTACGTGCTTGGCGCGATGTCGGCGGCTTCTCCCGGCGGCCAGGCCTCGCGCAAGGCGCTGATCGATCCGATCGGCTGCATGTATTTTGCCGGCGAGGCCACCCATGAGACGCTGTGGGGCACGGTCGACGGCGCCTGGGAGAGCGGCGAACGCGCCGCCGACGCCGCGCTGCGCCGGATCGGCGCGATCAAGGACACCACGCCGGTTGCCGCACCTGCGCGTGCGCCGCGGCGGCGGCAGGCGGCGCCAACGCGTGCGTATCCGTCGACATCGCCGTTCAATTAGCCGTTCAGCCCGCGCGTAGCGCGCCGTCGAGAACCGGCAGGCCGAAGAGTACGGCGGCGGCGATCAGGGCGTAGCAAATGGCGCGGAACACGACTTCGCTGGCACGGCCGAACAGCAGGGTGCCGCAGCCGATGCCGGCGGCGTAAATCGGGCCGACGAGCAGCGAGAACAGCATCGCATCGCGGTTGATCAGGCCGCTCGCCGCATAGCTTACGATCGAGAAGAAATCGGACGCGCCGAAGAACAGCACGATATTGGCGCGTGCGATTTGCGAGGGGACCGGTCGTCCCAGCCAGTAGCCGACGATCGGCGGGCCGCCGGTCTGCGCCAGTCCCGAGCAGAAGCCCGAAAGCGCGCCGATGCCGACCGACAGCGCGACATGATCCTTGCCGCGATAGCGCCAGCCCGACAGCAGCAACAGCAACAGCGCGGCGACGAAGCCGGAGATGATCCAGCGCGTCGTTATGGGATCGAGCCGGGTCAACAGCCAGGTTCCGACGGGAACGCCGACCAACGCGCCGAGCACGATCACGGCGGTAGCCTTGCGGTCGGCATGCCGCCATCCATCGGGGAGCATCGGCAGCGCGCCGACGAAGTCGATGATCAGCAGCAGCGCCGCGACGAGCCGCGGCGCGGCCATGCTGCTCGCGAGCGGCATGAAGATCAGCGCCGAGCCGAAGCCGGAGAAGCCACGCGCAGTCGCCGAAATGAAGGCGATGACGCAGATCGCGAGCGCCGCATTGGTGCTGACCTCCGCCGGAATGAGCTCGGACAAGCTCATCCGCGCAAGACGCCCCCGGTCTTCTTGGTGACCTCGGCGACGATCTTTGCCGCGACGGCGTCGATCTCCTCGTCGGTCATGGTCTTCTCGCGCGGCTGCATGGTCACGGCGATCGCGATCGACTTTTTGGAAGGCTCGATGCCCTTGCCTTCATAGACGTCGAAAACCGTGACATCCGTGATCAGCTTCTTGTCGACGCCTTGCGCCGCGCGGACCATATCGCCGGCCTTCACGGCGCGGTCGACGATGAAGGCGAAGTCGCGCGACACCGGCTGGAACGCGGAGAGATCGAGTACCGGCTTGGCGCGGGTCGGTCTCTGCTTCGACGCCGGAATCCTGTCGAGGATCACCTCGAAGGCGACAAGCGGGCCTTCGGCGCGCAGTTCCTCCAGCGCACGCGGATGCAGCTCGCCGAAATAACCGAGGATATTTTGCGGCCCGATCTGGATCGTGCCGGAACGCCCGGGATGAAGCCAGTCGGGGCCGCCGGGAACGATCTGCAACGCCTGCATCGGTGTGCCGGCCGCGGCCAACACAGCGAATGCGTCGGCCTTGACGTCGAGCGCATCTGCCATCGCCGAGCCCGACCAATGCCGGCCGAAACCCTGTGACGACGCGTAGCCGTGACGCACGCCTGCCGCCGCAATCAGCTCGTCTTCCGGGCCGTCGCTCGTGAAGACCTGCCCTACCTCGAACAGAGCCAGGTCCGAAAAGCCGCGGTCGATATTGCGCTGAGCCGTGAGGACGAGGCCGGGCAGCAGACTTGGCCGCATGTCGGACATATCAGCCGCGATCGGATTGGCCAGCGATAGCTCGGGATGACCGCGTCGGTTCGCCTGTGCCTTGACGGGCGGATCGCGGTCGAACAGCTCGGCATACGGTTTTGCGATGAACGACCAGGTTACCGCCTCGATCATGCCGCGCGCGGCGAGCGCGCGCTTGGCGCGTCGGGTGCGTTGCTGGATCGGCGTCAGCACCGCCTTGCGGGCGTCCTCGCCACGGTCGAACGGTGTCATCGGCACCTTGTCGACGCCGACGATGCGCACGACCTCCTCGACGATATCGGCCTTGCCCTGCACGTCGGTGCGCCAGGACGGGATCGCGACCTTCACGACCGATCCGGTGCCGGCCATGACGAAGCCGAGGCGATTGAGGATGCCGCGCATCTGCGGCAGCGGCACCTCGATGCCGGCGAGCCGCTTCACCTCGGACAGCGGAAAATCGATCACGCGATCGTCGCCGTAAGCCTTGCCGAACACGACATTCTCCGACGGCGTGCCGCCGCAGATTTCCATCACCATGCGCGTGGCCATCTCAAGCCCGGGCACCATGAAGGCGGGATCGACGCCGCGCTCGAAGCGGTAGCGGGCGTCGGAATTGATGCCGAGCTTGCGGCCACTTTGCGCGATGTTGATCTCGTTCCACAGCGCCGACTCGATCAACACGTCGGTGGTGTTCTCGTCGCAGCCCGAGCCCTCGCCGCCCATGAGGCCGGCGAGCGACTCGACGCCGTGGTCGTCGGCGATGACGCAGACGCCGTCGTCGAGCGTGTAGGTGCGGCCGTCGAGCGCGAGCAGCGTCTCACTGTTGCGGGCGCGACGCACGGTGAGGTGGCCCTTCACTTTCTTGGCGTCGAACACATGCAGCGGCCGCGCGCGGTCATAGGTCATGAAGTTGGTGATATCGACCAGCGCATTGATCGGACGCAGCCCGATCGAGGTCAGCCGCTTTTGCAGCCACTCTGGCGACGGTCCGTTCTTGACGCCGCGCACCAGCCGCAGCGCAAAGCCCGGGCACAGGCTCGTGTCTTCCACCGTCACATTGACCGGGCAGGGAAACTCACCTTTGACCGGCTTGATGGCGGGGTCCTTGAACTTGCCCATATCGGCGGCGGAAAGATCGCGCGCGATGCCGTGCACACCGGTGCAGTCCTGCCGGTTCGGCGTCAGGTTGATTTCGAACAGGGGGTCGCCGAGGCCGGCCCATTCGGCATAGCCCTTGCCGATGGGCGCATCCGCCGGCAGCTCCAAGATGCCGTCGTGATCGTCGGAGATTTGCAGCTCCGCGGCCGAGCACAGCATGCCGCGGCTTTCGACGCCTCGGATAGTGCCGACGCCGAGCGTGATGTTCTTGCCGGGAATGAAGGTCCCGGGCGGCGAGAACACGCTGAGCATGCCGGTGCGCGCATTCGGCGCGCCGCAGACGACCTGCACCGGCGCGCTACCGTTGCCCGGATCGACCATGCAGACGCGCAGGCGATCGGCGTTGGGATGCTGCTCGGCCGAAATCACGCGCGCGATCGTGAACGGCGCCAGCGCCTTGGCCTTGTCCTCGAGGCTCTCGACCTCGAGCCCGATCATGGTGAGCTTGTCGGCGAGCTTGTCGACCGGCTCGTCGGTGTCGAGATGGTCCTTCAGCCAGGAGAGGGTGAATTTCATGGCTGTGTGCCTCGAGTCTTGCGGTTGTCCACCACGTTGCCTGGGATGGTGTCAGTGTTCCCTCCCCCCTTGTGGGGGAGGGCCAGGGAGGGGGGTGAGTTGAGCACGCCAGAAGGAGTTGCGTTGCGGATTGCCTCTACCACTCCCTCCAAGTTCGACATCACCTGCTCATTGGTGAAGCGTAGAACTTGAAATCCTTCAGAGACGAAGAAGGTATCGCGACGCCGATCCGTGTTTTGTCGTTCTTCGAAATCATGGGACTCGCCATCCAGCTCATTGACCAGTTTTGACGAGAAGCACACGAAGTCGGCGATGTAATTTTTGATCGGAACCTGTCGACGGAAACCCACGCCATCCATCCTGTTGGCCTTCAGGTGGCGCCATAGCAGCGTCTCCGCACGCGTCATCGTTTGGCGGAGCTGTTTCGCTCGTCTGCGCTGACGTTCGTTGACCACTGCATGCGGCATCCGCGGCTACCCCCCTCCCTGACCCTCCCCCACAAGGGGGGAGGGAACCGAGAAAACTATCGCCGGCTCGGACGGCAACGTGAGTTTCACGTGCTCAGCCCTCCCGCAAGCGACGGCACGTCGAGCGGCTTGAAGCCGTAATGCGACAGGAAGCGCACATCGCCCTCGAACAGCTGGCGCAGATCGGAGATGCCGTATTTGAGCATCGCGATGCGATCGATGCCCATGCCCCAGGCAAAGCCCTGATACTCGTCCGGATCGAGGCCGCAGGCGCGCAGCACGTTCGGATGCACCATGCCGCAGCCGAGAATCTCCAGCCAGTCCTCGCCCTCGCCGAAGCGGATTTCGCCCTTGTCGCGGCGGCACTGGATGTCGACCTCGAGCGACGGCTCGGTGAACGGGAAGAACGACGGCCGGAAGCGCATATTGATGTGATCGACCTCGAAGAACGCCTTGCAGAACTCGTGCAGGATCCATTTCAGGTGACCGAGATGCGAGCCCTTGTCGATGACGAGGCCCTCGACCTGATGGAATTGCGGCGTGTGCGTCGCATCCGAATCGATGCGGTAGGTGCGGCCCGGACAGACCACGCGGATCGGCGGTTTTTTGGTCAGCATGGTGCGCACCTGCACCGGCGAAGTGTGGGTACGCAACAGCATCCGCGAGCCGTCCTCCTTCGGATTGAAGAAGAACGTGTCGTGCATCTCGCGCGCGGGATGGCCGATCGGGAAGTTCAGCTTGGTGAAGTTGTAGTCGTCGGTCTCGATGTCGGGCCCTTCGGCGATCGAGAAGCCCATATCGGCGAAGATCGCGGTGAGTTCGTCCCAGACCTGGCTCAGCGGGTGGATGCGGCCGACTTCCGCGGCGGCCTCGCGCAGCGGCAGGGTGACGTCGATGGTCTCGGACGCCAGTCGCGCATCGAGCGCGGCCGATTTCAGCACATCGCGCCGCGCGGCGAGCGCCTGCGTGACCCTGTCCTTGGCGAGATTGATGGCCGCGCCTTGCGTCTTGCGCTCGTCCGGCGACATTTTGCCCAGCGTTGCAAGCAGCGCCGAGATCGAACCCTTCTTGCCGAGAGCAGCGACGCGCACGGCCTCCAGCGCGGCTTCATCGCCGGCGGCGGCGACGTCTGCGAGGATTTTCTGTTCGAGCGTTGCAAGGTCGGTCATGGCGACGGTCACCTGTGGGAAGTGTGCGCTCGCCGTCTGGCACGAGAGGCCGTCATCATCCGCGAAAGCGGATGATCCAGTAACCCCGAAGGTCATAATGTTGGTCGGCGGTTACTGGATGCCCCGCTTTCGCGGGGCACGACACCGGACGCGCCAGAGGCTGGAACGATTTCGTACTTAAGCCGCGAGCGCGGCCTTGGCCTTCTCGGCAATCGCCTGGAACGTCGCCGGCTCGTGGATTGCGAGATCCGACAGCACCTTGCGATCGACAACGACGCCGGATTTGGAAAGGCCGTCGATAAATCGGCTGTAGGTGAGGCCGAACGGGCGCACCGCGGCGTTCAGCCGCTGAATCCAGAGCGCGCGGAAGGTGCGCTTCTTGCGCTTGCGGTCGCGGAAGGCATATTGCCCGGCCTTCTCGACGGCCTGCTTGGCGGTGCGGATGGTGTTCTTGCGACGGCCGTAATAGCCCTTGGCGGCCTTGAAGACTTTCTTGTGCTTGGCGTGAGAGGTCACACCGCGTTTGACGCGTGCCATGACGGGTATCCTTGGATCTGAAAAATTCGGTGACGGAACGGCCGCGCGAACGCGGCCCGGCTGAGCTGAGCGATCAGGCGTTCGGCAAGAAGTACTTCTTGATGTTGTCGCCGTCGGTCTTGAACAGCACGCGGGTGCCACGGAGTTGACGAATCTGCTTCTTCGTCCGCTTGATCATGCCGTGACGCTTGCCGCGCTGGGCATACATCACCTTGCCGGTGGCAGTCACCTTGAAGCGCTTTTTAGCGCCCGACTTGGTCTTCAGCTTGGGCATTTGGCTCTCCTATGGCCGCAGCAAGACGCGCCCCCATGGGGCGCTTGTGCGGCGAAAATGCTCGTTAGAGCGTTGAAAGTGCTCAGGTTTTCCTAGAAACGGATGAAAACCCCGCACTGGGCACCGCCACGGCAGCCCTAAATCAGCCGGGCGATGAAGCGTGGGCTTATAAAAGAGCAATACGGTTCTGGCAATAATGAACCGTCGACGCTCCTATAGTGACTTATTGATCGATTCCTTCCCAAGCATCACCGCAAGCAGGTTTAAAATGCCAAACTTCAAGACAATTGCCCTCCCCCGGCTGCGCTGGATCGCAGCCGCTGCCGCCCTCGCCGCTTTCTCCGTCCCCGGCGCTGCCGATGCGCGCATCGCAAGGGGCGGCGGCTATGACGGCACCTGGAACGTGGTGTTCGCCACCACCCGCGGCACCTGCAGTTCCGGTTATAGCGTTCCCTTCACCGTCGTCGGTACTCGGGTGACGTCGGCCGGCGGCGGCCGGGTGTCCGGCTCGGTCAGTCGCGGCGGCGGCGTCGCGGTGCAGGTGTCGGTCGGCTCATCGCGTGCCGTCGGCGGTGGCCGGCTCGCCGGTATGAGCGGAGCCGGTTCCTGGAACGGCATCATCCAGGGCGACCGCTGCAGCGGCACCTGGCAGGCGTCGCGGACCTGAGCTAGTGCCGCCGATTTGAAGTCCCTGCACTGTAAGCCCAGAATTCAAACCAGGGACTTCAAATCGAAAGCGGCACTAGAATCATGGTTTTGCTAGGGCCCACGACTTTCCGAAGTTCGCGAAAGAGCCTCGCAGCGACGGGTGCGCGAACTTCGGAAAGTGGGCACTAGTCCCGATCAACAAAAACGGCCCGCCGGTTGGCGGGCCGTTTTCATTTCTGAAGAAAAAACCTAGCGCGGCGCCAGCACCATCACGACCTGGCGGCCTTCGAATCTCGCGTCCTGCTCCACCTTGGCGAACTGGGCGACGTCGGCCTTGACCTTGTCGAGCAGCTTGGTGCCGATCTCCTGATGGGCCATTTCACGGCCACGATAGCGCAAGGTGATCTTGACCTTGTCGCCTTCCTCGAAGAAGCGCTGCATGGCGCGCATTTTCACGTCGTAGTCGTGATCGTCGATCATCGGCCGCAGCTTGATCTCCTTGATCTCGACGACCTTCTGCTTCTTGCGGGCTTCCGCGGCCTTCTTCTGCGCCGAGTACTTGTACTTCCCGTAGTCCATGATCTTGCAGACGGGAGGAGTGACATTCGGCGAAATCTCTACGAGATCCATGCCGGCTTCGCCGGCCATCTTGATCGCAAGCACGGTCTCGACCGTGCCGCGGTTCAGACCGGTATGATCGATCAGCTGGATCTGCGCATTGCGGATATCGTCATTGACGCGCGGCCCGTCTTTGGTGGCAGCGGGCGGGGCTCTGTTCGGACGGCGAATGGGTGGTTCTCCAAAGTTGTGAACGAAGGGCGATATTTTGAAGCAAAGCAAGGCAACGGGCAAGCGGACTCGCAGGTTGCACTGGGAAAACCGACAAATGCGAGGCATTTCGGTCACGGTGTGCGACATAGACACGGCTGCGCGCTTCCGCAAGCGCGGAGAATGTCTTAGGCGAGTGATGCCTGTGTACGCGCGGAGCGAACTTCCATGCCCGATGACCCCGTAACCGAACCTGAGCCATCTTTCATCGAGGTCGGCAGCGGCAATTCGGCGCGGCGGATCGCGGTGCGCGCCCGCAAGGGCGGTCAACCCGGGCTGTTCTGGCTCGGCGGTTTCAATTCCGACATGAAAGGCAACAAGGCGCTGGCGCTCGATGCATGGGCAGCCGACCACGGCCGCGGTTGCGTCAGGTTCGACTATTCCGGCCACGGGGAATCCGGCGGGGCGTTCATCGATGGAACCATCGGCCGCTGGTTGGAGGAGAGCGTCGCGGTGTTCGCGGAGTTCTGCAGCGGACCGACGGTCGTGATCGGCTCGTCGATGGGCGGCTGGATGGCGCTGTTGCTCGCACGCGAGATCGCCAAGCGCGCGACAAATGCGCCATTGGCGGGCCTGGTGCTGATCGCGCCGGCCCCCGACTTCACGGAAGAGCTGATGTGGAAGGGCTTTTCGCCGGAGATCCGCCGCGAGATCGAAACCAAGGGCGTCTGGCTGCGGCCGTCGGACTATGGCGATGGTGCGCCCTACCCGATCACGCGCGCGCTGATCGAGGAAGGCCGCAACCATCTGTTGCTCGGCAGCTCGATCGACGTCGGCTGCCCCGTGCGCATCCTGCAGGGCTTCCAGGATCCCGACGTGCCCTGGAAGCATGCCTTCACCCTCGCCCAGCGGCTGCCGGCCGAGGACGTGGTGCTGACCATGATCCAGGACGGCGACCACCGGCTGTCGCGGCCGCAGGATATCGAGCGGATCATTGCGGCGGTCGCGGAGATGGGATGAGATGGGCCTGTTGTTTTGCGGAGGACCGCCATGAACATCCCCGTCATGCTGCGCACGTTCTGCGACGCCGTCGAACGCCGTGAAGGCAAGGCCTTTGCGGCGCTGTTCACCGAGGACGGCGTCTATCACGACGTGTTCTATGGCGCGTTCAAGGGACGGACAAAAATTGCCGAGATGATCGACGACTGGTTTTACCGAACAGCGACCGATTTCCGCTGGGACATGCACGCGCCGGTCTCCGACGGCACTACGCTCTATGCGCGCTACACCTTCAGCTATCGCTCGACGCTGCCCGAGGCCAGAGGCGCACGCGCGATGTTCGAGGGCGTCGCGATCATGACGCTGAAGAACGGACTGATCGCGGAATATCACGAGGTCGCCAACACCGCGACCGGCTTCGTCGATATGAATTTCGCGCCGGAGCGCATCGCGAAGATCATGACCAAGCAGGGTGCCGCGCTGAAGGCGCGTCCAGAGATGGCGCGGCATTTGAAAGACTGACGATTAAGGCGGCGGCACGTCCTTCATCGGCTTGCGCTGCGCAAGGGCGGCGACCGTCGAGGTCCCGATGGGGCCTTCCTCGTCATAGAGCCAGCATTCGCCGATCGCGATGCCTGCGGTGGCCTGATGGTTCACCACATCGAAGCCGATCCATTTCGTCACCGGAAGACGATGCAAATAGAGCGTGACGTCGCTGTTGATGAAGCCCAGTCCCTTCTCGCCGGCATTGGCAAAGGGGCTGGCGAAATCCGCGGCCAGCGCGACGCAATCGAACGGCGTCAGCGGCGTGCGCTCGACCAACTCGCGCACCTCGCTCATCCACAGCCGCCGCTGGCCAAGCGAACCCATGCGGCCTGCGATCGGACGCGTGGTCCACTTGCCGTTCATGCCGAGCCTCGGATCGGTCGGCGCCGGAATGTCGGCGGGCTTCGGCACCTCCCAGTTCGCCGGCGACCACACCGCGCCTTCCGGATTTTCCGTCCGCCGCAACAGCTGACACGACGCGCGCGCCATCGCGACGCCGCCGGAGACGAAGTCCGCCTCGATCACGCGGATACGCAGGCCGTCGCGGATCTGCTTCGTCCTGATCTCGACCGGCGTCGTGACGTTGGGCAGGCGAAACATGTCGACGGTCAACCGCGCCGGCACGAACTCCGGGCCGCCGTGACGTTCGTCGATGACATGCGCAAGCAGTCCGACGACCACGCGGCCGTGCATCGATTTCGGGTCCCACGGCCCGTTGCACACCGGCGTCGGAATGAAGGCGTCGCGGTCGCGAGTGAAGAACGGCTGGTTGGTCGCGGCAATGTTCATGGCGGCGGCACCATGACCGATTGCGCGATGAAATCAAGACGGCGCGGCAGCTAGCACCCATTCCTCGCGCACGCCGCTATCCGTTTCGGCCGCCATCACTTGCGATGCCAGCGCATTGAAGCGCTTGGGATCGGCAAGCTGCCCCAACGCCCACACTGCCGCACCGCGCACCAGCGGACTTTCATCCCTCAACAAGCGCTCGGCCTCGGTCGCCAATGCGCCTTCGCCCGAATTGCCGATCGCAATCAGCACATTGCGTACGAAGCGATCGCGCCCGATGCGCTTGACCGGCGATTTGGTGAAGCGCGCGCGAAACGCGGCGTCGTCAAGCCGCGCCAGTTCGGCAAGGGCAGGCGCACGCGATGCGTCGCGTGCCGCAAGCTTTGCCTCCTGCCCCGCTTGCGCGAACTTGTTCCATGGGCACACGGCAAGGCAATCGTCGCAGCCATAGATGCGGTTGCCGATGGCTTTACGAAATTCGTGCGGGATCGGCCCCTTGCTCTCGATGGTGAGATAGGAGATGCAGCGCCGCGCATCGAGCTTGTAGGGCGCGGGGAACGCCGCCGTCGGACAGATGTCGAGGCAGGCCTGGCAGGAGCCGCAATGATCGACCTCGCCCTCATCGCGCGGCAGCTCGAGCGTGGTGAAGATCGCGCCCAGGAACAGCCACGAACCGAACGCGCGCGAGACGAGATTGGTATGCTTGCCCTGCCAGCCAAGTCCCGATGCCTGCGCCAACGGCTTTTCCATCACCGCGGCAGTATCGACGAACACCTTGACCTCGCAATTCGCTGTCGTCGCCAGCCAGCGCGCGAGAGTCTTCAGGCGCTTCTTGATCACATCGTGATAGTCGTCGCCTTGCGCATAGACCGAGATCGCACCGCGCGCGCGCTGCTTCAGAATTGCGAGCGGATCCTCGTCGGGACCGTAATTGACGCCGAGCATGATCACCGAGCGGACGTCGGGCCAGAGCCCGCGCGGATCGGCGCGGCGCTCGGGATCGCGCGCCAGCCAATCCATGTCGCCATGCGCACCGGTGTCGAGAAATTCCCGAAAATATTTTGCCGCCACGGAAATTGCGTCGGGGAAGGTGACGCCGATGCAGTCGAAGCCGAGCGTCTGGGCTTCACGCGCCAGCGCGGCTTTCACGTCCGAGGCGTTCAGAAGTCCAGGTCCACGTAGGTGCGGGACGCCGGCACGCCCGCCAGCCATTCGCTGAGCAGCGGACGGAACGACGGGCGGGACTTCACCCGCGCATACCACGCCTTTGCTGCGTCGTCCTCGCTCCATGGCACATCGCCCAGATAGTCGATCGCCGATATATGCGCAGCGGCGGCGAGATCCGCGTAGGTCAACCGGTCGCCGGCGAGATAGTTTCGCCGCTGCGCCAGCCAGCCGATATAGGAGAGATGATAGCGCACATTGGCCTTGGCCGCGCGGATCACGTCCGCGGCCGGCGGGCCGCCGCCATCCTCCTCGTCCATGAAGCGCTTGTAGATGCGCTCGGTGACCAGCGGGCTCGAGGCTTCCTCGAAGAACTTTTCGTTGAACCAGGCCATCAGCCGGCGCACCTCGATGCGCTCGCCCATCGATGCCGGCAACAGCCGCCGCTCGCCCATCTCGGCGCCGCGGGTCTCGTCGATGAACTCGGCAATGATCGCAGCGCTGGGGATCGCCGGCTGTCCCTCGGTGAACAGCACCGGCGTGGTGCAGGCCGGATTGAGCGCCAGAAAGCCCTCGCGCCGCTCCCAGACCCGCTCTTCCACCAGCCGCAGATCGAGGCCGTATTCGCCCAGCACCAGGCGAATGAAGCGCGAATGCGGACAAAACGAATGATGAAACAGCGTGTACATGGGGCCCCGTTGTAGGTCGCGCCGGCTTAAGGAAACGTTCAAACTCTTGGCAAGTGCCCACTTTCCGAAGTTCGTGCTCCTTTGCCGCGTAATCACGAACTTCGGAAAACCATGGGCACCAGCAAATCCATGATTCTAGTGCCGCTTTCGATCTGAGGTCCCTGTACCCAATTTCGCCACGCGTGAGTCAGGGATTTCAGATCGGCGGCACAGTGCGCGGCCAACGTAGCCGGGCCGACGCTGTGCGCAAGGCGCGTTTTTGCATTTTGCGATTGCGGGGGCGGAACGAATAGGCGAGAACAGCCCGCTTTCCCCTCCTAAATCGATCACACGGATTGGCGCATGATGTCAGATGCTTTGCGGGCGGTGATTCTCGGCATTATCGAGGGCGTGACGGAATTCCTGCCGGTGTCCTCGACCGGCCATCTCCTGCTCGCCGAACGCTTCTTCAATCTCGGCGAAGACAATTTCTGGAAGAGTTTTGCGATCCTGATCCAGCTCGGTGCGATTCTCGCGATCGTGGTGATCTATTTCGCCAAGCTGTGGAAGATCGCGCTTGGCATGTTCACCAATGCAGACGATCGGCGCTTCGTGATCGGCCTTCTGATCGCGTTCCTCCCGGCCGTTGTCATCGGCCTGATCCTCGGTAAATACATCAAGGAAGTCTTGTTCAATCCCTGGGTCGTGTGCTTCTCGCTGATCGTCGGCGGCGCCATCCTGCTCTGGGTCGACCAACTCGATCACAATCCGCACGAGCATGATGCGACGCGCTTCCCGCTCCTCACCTATCTCTGGATCGGCTTTGCCCAGTGTCTGGCCATGATTCCCGGCGTGTCGCGCTCCGGTGCCAGCATCGTTGCGGCGATGCTGTTGGGGGCCGACAAACGCGCGGCGGCGGAGTTCTCGTTCTTACTGGCGATCCCGACCATGGTCGGCGCCTTCGCCTACGATTTCTACAAGAGCCGCGCCGAGATGACGACCGACCATCTCGGCATCATCGCGATCGGCTTCGTGGTGTCGTTCATCACCGCGATCGTCGTGGTGCGGATGTTCCTGAGCTATGTCACCAGCCGCGGCTTCACGCTGTTTGCGTGGTGGCGCGTGATCGTCGGCACGCTCGGCCTTGTCGCGCTGGCGATGGGACGGTGAAGAACTACGCGTTCTTCCGTTGAAACTGCCCTGCGGGCCGGAAGCGCCAGAGATAGTTCGGCGCAACGGCTTCCAGGGAATCCGGCGTGATGCCGAGGCCTTCGAGCGTCAGGCCCGCGGACTTCGCCGTCTGCGAAACGACGTTGTCGCTGCGCAGCAGCTCGACCTGATCCGGCGTCAGCTTTAGCGCGCCCGGCGCGAATTGCAGGAAAATCGACTGCAGTTTGGCAAGCCCGAACGGCAGCGACACCAGCATGCGGTCGCGGTCGGTGATCTCCAGAATCGTTTCCATGATCTCGCGCATGGTCAGCACTTCCGGCCCGCCGAGCTCGTAGGTCGCGCCCGGCCTGGCCTTGCCGTCGACGGCATCTGCAATCGCGGTTGCGACATCGCCGACATAGACCGGCTGCATGCGGGTCGTGCCGCCGCCGATCAGCGGCAGCGCCGGCGAAAGCCGCGCCAGGGCGGCAAAGCGGTTGGTGAACTCATCCTCCGGGCCGAACAAGACCGATGGTCGCATGATGATGGCGGACGGCAGCGCCGCCAGCACGGCCTTCTCGCCGTCGGCCTTGGCGCGGGCATATTGCGACGACGAGCGCTCGTTGGCGCCGATCGCGGACACATGCACCATGCTGGCGCCGGCGGCCGCCGCGGCCTTCGCGATCGCCTCGGCGCCCCTCGCCTGCACGGCATCGAAAGTCTGCGCGCCGCTTCTTGCGAGAATGCCGACCAGGTTGATCGCAACATGGGAATCGCGCATCGCGGCTTCGACGGAGGCGGGATAGCGCACATTGGCCTGCACCGCGTGGATCTGGCCGACCCGACCGAGCGGTTGCAGATGCCCGGCCAGTTCCGGCCGGCGCACGGCGACCCGGACGCGATAGTCGCGCTTGGCGAGCGCGCGCACCACATTCCGTCCGAGAAAGCCCGATCCGCCGAAAACCGTGACCAGCGTTTCCAGATTCGATGCCATGACCTTGAGTGTCTCCGGACGATTGGGCTCGAAAACCGGCAAATCGCACGCCGGCGTCCTGCGGTTTCGCCTACGCCATCCACCTTGCGCTGTATAGGATATTTGAATCGGCTTTCGCCAATTTGACAAGCAGCCGACCGGTCCGTAGTAAGCGGCCCCAATGCCCAGGTGGCGGAATTGGTAGACGCGCTGGCTTCAGGTGCCAGTGGCTTCACGGCCGTGAAGGTTCGAGTCCTTTCCTGGGCACCACTCGCCCAAGCTCCAAAGCTCAGAGCGCTATTGCGCTTCCGGTTCGCCTTCGCCGTTGCCGCGATGGCTCTCCGGGCCGCGGCTGAATACGCCGAAATTTGAAGATTTCATCCCGGCAGTACCGTCGGTCGTGTCGACCGTCAGCCCGAGTTTCAAGATCTCGCGCACGGCGGCCGCTCGCGTCGGCATGCGGTGTTTGAAACGGAAATCGTCCAGCGCGGACAGCTCCTCAGGTGAGAGCATGACCTGCAGCCGTTCTCCTCGGATGTCGTTATTCATCAGAAAGCCCCAAATTAGCTCTTTGAGTAATTTACTAAACCACACCAAATGGAGCTAGTTCCACAACATATGTTAAAAAAGTCAATTTAGTTAAATTGTATTGCAAAAACAATACGTTAACTCTTGATTTGGGGTCAGTCCGAGCGCATTCTGATGCCTTGGAGAACGGCCATGACAGACGACATCAAGCTTCCCAGGAAACTGTCGGATGAGCCGAAGGCGCCGAAGCCCCGCCGTCCGAGCCATGAGAAGGTGATCGAGGATCTCGATCGCTGGGCCAACAGCTCGGGCCTGCAGCCTCCGACAACGCCGACGAGCAAGACCGCCTGAGCTGGCGGCCCGCCGACGAATCGATGGGTACATTCGCCGTCGTGCGCAGGCGAGACCGCGTCGACCACGCCTGCCACGCGACTCCACGCGCTACTTTTAGCGGCGGACAGCGGCGCGAGCGCTCGCGTCAACCGCTCATGGGCGCTAGTGTCCCGAATCCGAAGTTCGCCTCATATTTGCCGCGCCTTCCTTAGCGAACTTCGGATTCGAAGGACACTAGCAACTATTGATTCTAGTGTGGCTTTGGTTCAGAAGTCCGCATGAAGAATTTGCGGTAGAGATGATGCGGACTTCTGAACCGCCACACTAGTGTCGCGCGTCGAATCGTCCAGAGGCTTCCACGTTCATGACCGTACGCCTGCACCGCGGCGACCTCCCCGATCTCTCCCGCTATACCTCCTCGGCCGCGATCGACACCGAGACCATGGGTCTCAATCCGTATCGTGACCGGCTGTGCGTGGTGCAGCTGTCGAATGGCGACGGCAGCGCGGATGTGGTGCAAATCCCCAAGGATCATGCGAACGCGCCGAACCTGAAAGCGCTGCTCGGCAATCCCGCGATCACGAAGATCTTTCACTTCGCGCGCTTCGATGTCGCTGCGCTCTATCACGCCTTCGGCGTGATGGCACAGCCGGTGTATTGCACCAAGATCGCCTCGCGCCTGTCGCGCACCTACACCGACCGCCACGGTCTGAAGGATCTCGTGCGCGAAGTGCTCAACATCGATCTGTCGAAGCAGCAGCAGTCGAGCGACTGGGGCGCGCAGCAATTGAACGAGGCGCAGCTCGCCTATGCGGCATCGGACGTGCTGCATCTGCATGCGTTGCGCGAGCGCCTCGATGCGATGCTGGCGCGCGAGGGCCGCACCGAACTCGCAAAAGCCTGTTTCGAGTTCCTGCCGACGCGGGCAAAGCTCGACCTCGGCGGCTGGGAGAACGAGGATATTTTCGCGCATTCGTGATTGCGTGCGCGTTCATCTGTATTAACCGGCTGTTCGCGACAATTCGCCCCGTTTCGGTCACACTGATAGAGCGTCTTCGGGCTGAATTTTCCGCGCATCCCGGCTAGACTAGCGCGCCAAATCCTGCTTCGGAGCAGCCGTGAACTCGGCCCAGAATCCCGTCATTCAAGCGACCCTGGAGGCGCGCTTTGCCGTAGCGGCGCGCCATAGCCGCATGGTGCGGTTCCTGCGCATCGCCGTGCCCGGCGCTGTCTGTCTGGCAATGGCCGGCGTGATCGGCATCTCGATCTTCAATCCGTTCCGCATGCTGATGCCGAAGCTGCCCATCGACATGGGCAATCTCGTCGTCTCCGGCACCAAGATCACGATGGAATCGCCGCATGTGTCCGGCTACACGCCGGACCAGCGGCCTTACGAACTCTGGGCCAAGACCGCGGTCCAGGATGTCACCAATCCCGATCTCGTCGAACTCAACAAGCTCCGGACCAAGCTGCTGATGCAGGATGGCTCGACGACGTTTATGGATTCGCTTACCGGTCTGTTCGACAACAAGCAGCAGACGCTCGACCTGCACAAGGACATCTTCCTGCAGACCACCACCGGCTATGAAGCGCGCCTGACCCAGGCTTTTGTCGATCTGGTCAGAAACACCGTCGACTCCGACGAGCATGTCGACGTCAAGCTCACCAACGGCACGGTGTCGTCGGATCGGCTGCATATCACCGGCGGCGGCGAGGTGATCATCTTCGAGGGCAATGTCGTGATGCACATCGATCATTTCGACGACGGCGATCAGCCGGCGCCCACGCCGTCGCCCGAACCCGCGGCCAAGAAGCGGCCGGGCAACAAGTCCGCGAATTCGAAGTGATGACCAAATCCTCCCGCAACTCGTGGACGCTGGTTGCCCGCGCGATCCTCCTCGTGTCGGGACTGACGGGAATCGCCTATGCGCAGAGCTCCGCGAGCGTGCCGAACGCGATGCAGGGCTTTACCCAGAACCGCGATCAGCCCATCCAGATCGAGGCCGCGAGACTCGAGGTGCGCGACAAGAAGAAGCAGGCGACCTTCTTCGACAATGTGAAGGTGGTGCAGGGCGACACGACCATGACGTCGAAAACGCTCGACGTGTTCTATGAATCCAAGGATCAGGGCACCACGCCCGCGCCGGCCGGTAAAACTGCGGCGAAGAACGCGCCGATGCAGCAGGCTACTCCAGGTCCGACCGGCAGCTCTTCGATCAAACGGCTGGAAGCGCGCGGCAACGTGGTGGTGACCCAGAAGGACCAGGTCGTGACCGGCGACAACGCCATCTTCGACACCAAGACCAACCTGATCACGATGACCGGTGGGGTGGTGCTGACCCAGTGCAAGAACGTGCTGCGCGGCGACCGGCTGCTCGTGGACATGACGACCGGCGTATCGCGGGTCGAGTCCGACAGCGGAAAGGTGCAGGGCATGTTCATCCAGGGAGGGGAAGGGTGCCCTGCCGCCGGACCCACCGCAGGGCCGCCATCCCTGCTGCCGGGTTCCAGCAAACCGAAATAACATCAATCACTTGACTGGCATGCTGCCGCGGCGAGGTTGAAGCCGATGCTCCAAGCCTGTATCTACCGGCCGGACCCGGAGGCGTTCGGCTGGGCAAGGCGCGCGCCTTGCTTCATGCTGGGCACGCGAATCAAGCCGTGCGCGTGCGGGACAGCTCGAAAGGCCCGAAAGCGGGAATGGTGGATATACTCGGCATGTTCCGGCGACGCCCCGCCAAGCGCAGCGGGCGCGGTTTTGCGCGCTCGCGCGAGGACATCACCGCGCTCGGCGATTCCTTTGGCAACATGCTGACCAGCCCGGTGCGCGACGCGCCGCCGATTGCGCGCGATGCGCCGGTCACCGGCCTTGAGCTGGCGCAGGCGCCGACCCTGGAATTGCCGCGGGAGCAGCCGAGGGGTCAGCAGCAACAGCGGCGGAAGGCCAAGCCGGCGAAGCCGGGCAGGGGCAACGCCGCGCCCCAGCTGCTGCGGCGGCCGGGCTATTTGGCTGTGCATAGTGTGGAAAAAAGCTTCGGCTCGCGCCAGGTCGTGCGCGGGGTCAGCATCTATGTCCGCCGCGGCGAGGCAGTCGGCCTGCTCGGTCCGAACGGCGCCGGCAAGACCACGGTGTTCTACATGATCACCGGGCTGATCAAGGCCGATCGCGGCGCCATCGAGCTCGACGGCCACGACGTCACGAAGTTGCCGATGTATCAGCGCGCGCGGCTCGGCATCGGCTATCTGCCGCAGGAAGCCTCGATCTTCCGCGGTCTCACCGTGGAGCAGAACATCCGCGCGGTGCTCGAAGTGGTCGAGCCGTCGAAGAAGAAGCGCGAGACCGAACTCAATTCGCTGCTCGACGAGTTCAACATCACCCGGTTGCGGAAAACCCCGTCAATTGCGCTGTCCGGCGGCGAGCGGCGCCGCGTCGAGATCGCGCGCGCACTGGCGACGCGTCCGAATTACATGCTGCTCGACGAGCCCTTTGCCGGCATCGATCCGATCGCGGTCGGCGACATCCAGGATCTTGTGCGCCATCTCACCAATCGCGGCATCGGCGTGCTCATCACCGACCACAATGTGCGCGAGACGCTGGGTCTCACCGACCGCGCTTACATCGTCTATGCCGGCGAGATTCTGACCGAGGGCAGCCCCGACGAGATCGTCAGCGATCCCGATGTGCGCCGGCTCTATCTTGGTGAGGAATTCCGGCTCTAGTGCCGCCGATTTGAAGTCCCGGGGAGCCGGTAACCACCTTTGTTGCATTGCGGCGGTAGCGCTTTTTTCGCATCCGTCAAGGCGTGTACAAGGCGACTGGACTAAGATAAGCAAGAATCGGACCAAGTTTCACGGATCGTTCTTGCCGCCATGGCGCTGACGCAGAGATTAGAGTTTCGCCAATCGCAGTCGCTGGTGATGACGCCGCAGCTGATGCAGGCGATCAAGCTGCTGCAGCTGTCGAATCTCGATTTGTCGGCCTTTGTCGAGGAAGAACTCGAGCGAAATCCGCTGCTTGACCGGGCGAGCGACAATGCCGAACCGCCGGTGGCCGGCGAAGCCGTCCCGGAGCGGGCCGAATACTCCGATTCGGGGGAGGGGGCCGAGGGGCATGCCGAGGAGTTCGGCGCGGGTCCATCCGAAATGCTCAATGGCTCGGCGGAAGGTTTTGAGCCCGTGCAGGAGGAGTGGCTGAGCCGTGACCTCGGCAGCCGCACCGAGATCGAGCAAACACTCGATACCGGCCTCGACAACGTCTTCACGGAGGAGCCGGCCGAAGCGGCGGCGCGCGTCGCGCAGGATGCCGCGCCCACCACCTACACCGAGTGGGGCGGCGGCGCCTCATCGGACGAGGACTACAATCTCGAAGCCTTCGTCGCCGCCGAGCTGACGCTGGCGGATCATCTCGCCGAACAACTTGCGGTCGCCTTCACCGCGCCGGCGCAGCGCATGATCGGGCAATATCTGATCGACCTCGTCGATGAGGCCGGTTATCTGCCCGCCGATCTCGGCCAGGCCGCGGACCGTCTTGGCGCGACGCAGGACGATGTCGATGCGGTGCTGGCAGTGCTGCAGAAATTCGATCCGCCCGGTATCTGCGCACGCAATTTGAGTGAATGCCTCGCGATCCAGCTTCGCGAGCTCAACCGTTTCGATCCGGCGATGCGGGCGCTGGTCGAGCATCTCGATCTTCTTGCCAAGCGCGACGTCGGCGCTCTACGCAAGCTGTGTTGTGTCGACGACGAGGACATCGCCGACATGATCGGCGAAATCCGCCGCCTCGATCCCAAGCCCGGACTGAAGTTCGGCGCGTCGCGCATGCAGACCATGGTGCCGGACGTCTATGTGCGGCCCGGCCCCGACGGCGGCTGGCATGTCGAGCTCAACAGCGACACGTTGCCGCGCGTGCTGGTCAACCAGACCTATTACACCGAACTGTCGAAGACGATCCGCAAGGACGGCGACAAGTCCTACTTCACCGATTGCCTCCAGAACGCCACCTGGCTGGTGCGCGCGCTCGATCAGCGCGCTCGCACCATCCTCAAGGTCGCGACCGAGATCGTGCGTCAGCAGGACGGCTTCTTTACGCACGGCGTCGCGCATTTGCGGCCGCTCAATCTGAAAGCGGTCGCGGATGCGATCCAGATGCATGAATCCACGGTGTCGCGCGTCACCGCCAACAAATACATGGCGACCAATCGCGGCACATTCGAGCTGAAATACTTCTTCACCGCGTCGATTGCCTCGGCCGACGGCGGCGAGGCCCATTCGGCGGAGGCCGTGCGTCATCACATCAAGCAACTGATCGAGGCAGAAGCATCGACGGCGATCCTGTCCGACGACACCATCGTGGAGCGACTGCGCGATTCCGGCATTGATATTGCCCGCCGCACGGTCGCGAAATATCGCGAAGCGATGCGGATTCCCTCCTCGGTGCAGCGCCGCCGTGATAAGCAAAGCTCGCTTCTGCTGCCCACCTGAGACAACCGACGCTTGTTGCGTCCATCTCAAATCGGTTTACTCTCGTTCATCCCAGCTTGTTCAGTCGAGGCATGCCATGACTCTCAGGATCTCGGGAAAAAGCATCAGCGTCGGGGATGCGCTGCGTGACCGCGTCAGCGGTCGCACCGAAGAAGTCCTCCGCAAATATTTCGACGGCAATTATTCCGGCCACATCACGCTGTCCAAGGACGGCTTCGGCTTCAGGACCGATTGCGCGCTGCATCTGGATTCCGGCGTGACGCTGGAGGCCGAATCGAACGCGGCCGACGCCTATGCCAGCGCCGACGGGGCGCTGTTGATGATCGAGAAGCGGCTGCGCCGCTACAAGAGCCGGCTCAAGGACCGCTCGGCGCGCAAGGCGCATGCCGCATCCGCGGCCCTGGCGGAGATGGTTGCGCCGACGCTGGATGCGCCGAGCTATGTGATCGAGGCGCCGGCCGAGAGCGAAGACGAGGTCGAGGGCTACAGTCCCGTGATCATTGCCGAGGCGACCACCGCGCTGAAGCGGCTGTCGGTGTCGGAAGCCGTGATGGAGCTCGACTTCACCGGCGCGGCCTGCCTGGTATTCCAGCATGGGTCGAGCGGGCGGGTGAACATCATCTACCGCCGCCCCGACGGCAATATCGGCTGGGTCGATCCTCCCGCGGTGTAGCCCTGACCGGCCCGGCTTTTGGCGCTTTTTTGAGCCCTTGGGGCCATGCTCGCGGCGCCCCGGAATAGGCGGTGGAAGCCCTTCACAGGTGTTGGCAGGGCCGTTGTCTTGGAGTAGAAGCCCGGCACTCGGGACCCGGGCATCAGCCCGCCTCCCATCCCATCACCCTTCTTGACGGCCGGCCGCCAAGGCCTATTTCGCAACCTGACGGTTCAATCACCTCGGAACGCATAATGACGATTACCGATCTGGTCGCGCCCGAGGCGATCCTTCCAGCGCTGAAAGTCAACAGCAAGAAGCAGGCGTTGCAGGAGCTGTCCGCGAGGGCGGCCGAGCTGACCGGGCAAAACGAGCGCGCGGTGTTCGAGGTCCTGCTGCAACGCGAGAAGCTCGGCACCACGGCGGTCGGCTACGGCGTCGCGATTCCCCACGGCAAGCTGCCGAAGCTGGAAAAGCTGTTCGGCCTGTTCGCGCGTCTGGAACGCCCGATCGATTTCGAGGCGATGGACGGCCAGCCGGTCGACCTCGTGTTCCTGTTGCTCGCGCCCGAAGGCGCCGGAGCCGATCATCTCAAGGCGCTGGCACGGATCGCGAGGTTGTTGCGCGATCAGGACGTCGCCAAGAAGCTGCGCGCCTCGCGCGACGCCCAGGCGATCTATTCGGTGCTGGCGCTGCCGCCGGCGACCGCGGCGTAATCCCGCTTTTCATTGTCGCAAAAAATACGCGGGCCGGTCCGGCTGGTCCGGACGCTTACCCGCGTATTGCAAAACTCTATGCGTCGCGCAGCGACGCGTTCAATGCGTGGCGTCAGCGCGAGGCGAAACGCCTCAGTGCACGCTGACGGCCTGCAGCTCGTTGCTCCAGGCGTTGGCGATCGCAGCCTCGCGGCTGTCGGTCAGCATGATCGGCGTGCCATCGGCAGCATGAAGCGCGAACAGCTTCAATCCGGGCGCGAGGCTCGGTGCCTGCGGAAACAGCCCGGGGACGTCCTCGGAGCGGATCTGCTTCACATAGGCGATGTGGCCCTCGCCCAGGGTTGCCAGCGCCTCCGGTGAGACGCGCGGTTCTGACGCAACGTTACCTACAGTCATGGTCTCGACTCCTCTACAGTTCTAAGCGGTCGAGTCCGCTACTCGTTCCATCCATTATTCGTGTTCATTGATAGCGATTGTCTTAACGATCTTCTCCGGCTCGGGCCGGGCCAGATCGATCGACAACAGCCCGTTCTTCAGATCCGCACCCAGCACGTGCATCCCCTCCGCCAGCACGAAGGTGCGCTGGAAGTGGCGTGCGGCAATGCCGCGATGGATGTATTGCCGGGTCTTGTCGTCCTGCTGTCGGCCCCGGATCATGAGCTGGTTTTCCTCAATGGTTACATCGAGTTGGTCGCGGGTAAATCCCGCCACCGCCAGCGTGATGCGCAGCCGCTCGGGTTGGCCGTTCGACCGGTCACACCTCTCGATATTGTAGGGAGGGTAACCGTCGGCGCCTTTGACGACGCGGTCGAGCACGCGCTCGATCTCATCGAAGCCCAGCAGAAACGGACTGGAGAGCGAAGGAACACGAGACATAGTTTACAAAGCCCTCTCGAAGCGACTTTGACGTTTCAGGGCCCTTGCGGCACCCCTTGCCCGATAATATGGGCACAAGCCGCGTGCTGTTCAAGCACCCGGAAACTGGCCGAAGCGGCAAAATAGCCTAGATATCAAGCCGTTTGCGGCCGCCCTCGACGAATACGTGCAGCCTTTCGCGCGGCGCGAGCACCCTGATCTTTTCGCCGATCGCGGGCGCGTCCTGCCCGGGAACACGGACCAGGATTTCGCCGGGCGGCGGCTCTCCGGGCCTGGCGCTGATCGTGTCCGCGTCGCCCTGCTGCGGGCGCATGCCGTAGATGTAAGTCTCAGCGCCGACATGTTCGACAGCGGCTACCGTCAACTCGAAAGGCAAGGCGCCTTCCGGCGTTCCCTGATTTGCAATCTCGAGATCCTCGGGCCGGATGCCGATCACGCCATCTGTCGCGCCCTGAATGTTCAGGTTGGCATGGCGCATCGGCATCAGGTTCATCGGCGGCGCGCCGATGAAGGTCGCGACAAAGGTGGTGGCGGGCTTTTTATAGATGTCGAGTGGATTTCCGATCTGCTCGACCTGGCCGCCATTCATCACGACGAGAATATCGGCAAGCGTCATCGCCTCGAGCTGGTCGTGGGTAACATAGATCGACGTGGTGCTGAGCCTGCGTTGCAATTTCCGGATTTCGACGCGCATGGCGATGCGCAGCTTGGCGTCGAGATTCGACAGCGGCTCGTCGAACAGAAAGACTTTCGGCTGCCGCACGATGGCGCGGCCCATCGCCACGCGCTGGCGTTGGCCACCGGACAATTGCCCCGGCCTGCGGTCGAGCATGGCGGACAGTTCGAGAATGCGTGCGGCTTCTTGCACGCGGGTGTCGATCTCGGGCTTGGGCATGCCGCGATTGCGCAGACCGTACGCCATATTGTTGTAGACGCTCATATGCGGATAGAGCGCGTAGTTCTGGAACACCATGGCAATGTCGCGGTCGGCCGGCTCGATCTGGTTGACCACGCGCCCGCCGATATCGATCTCGCCTGAGGTGATGGTCTCCAATCCCGCGACCATTCGCAGCAGCGTGGACTTGCCACATCCGGACGGTCCGACCAGCACGCAGAACTGACCGTCGCCGACATCGAAATCGATGCCCTTGATGGCCTCGAATCCGTTCGGATAGGCCTTCTTGACGTGACGCAGGGTGACGTTGGCCATACCTTACTTCTCCGTCTCGATCAGGCCCTTGACGAACAGGCGCTGCAACAGAATGACCACCGCAACCGGTGGCAGCATGGCGAGCACCGCGGTTGCCATCGCGACAGACCATTCGGTCAAGGCGTCATGCACGTCGATGATCTTCTTGATGCCGATGACGATGGTCTGCATGTCGTCGCGCGTGGTGATCAGCAGCGGCCAGAGATACTGGTTCCAGCCGTAGATGAAGAGGATCACGAACAGCGCCGCGATATTGGTGACCGACAGCGGCAGCAACGTATCGAAGAAGAAACGGACCGGTCCGGCGCCGTCCATCTTGGAAGCCTCGACCAGCTCCTTCGGCACGGTCATGAAGAATTGACGGAATAACAGTGTCGCCGTGGCGGACGCGATCAGCGGCAGGATCAGGCCGGAGTAGGAATCGAGCAAATGCAGATCGGACGTGATCTTGTAGGTCGGGAAGATGCGCACCTCGACCGGGAGCATCAGCGTGATGAAGATGGTCCAGAACGCGGTCATTCGGAACGGGAATGAGAAGAACACGATCGCATAGGCCGAGATGATCGAGATCGCGATCTTGCCGGCGGCAATCCCGATCGCCATGATCAGGCTGTTCAGCATCATGCCGCCGACCGGCGCGCGCGTGGTCTTGCCAGTGCCGGAGACGATGGTGTGCCAGTAGGTCTCCAGCCCGTGGCCGCCCGGATAGAGCGGCATCTGGCCGTTGGCGATCACGGTATTGTCGTGGGTCGACGCGATGATGGCGAGATAGACCGGGAAGGCGACAATCGCCACACCGGTCAGGAGGACCAGATGCGGCAGCAGATTTCCAAATCGGCGATGCTCGACCATGGTGCGCTAGTGCCCCTTTCCGAAGTTCGTCATCCGTTTCAGCGCCCACCTTTACGAACTTCGGAAAGAAGTGGGCACTAGCTAACTCATATTCTTCTAGTGCCGCTTGTCGATTTTAAATTCCTGATCGAATTTTCTGCTTGCTCCGCAGGAATTTCAAATCGGCGGCACTAATAGTGGACCTTCTTCTCGACATAGCGGAACTGGAAAGCTGTCAGCACCACCACGATGATCATCAGGATCACCGACTGCGCCGCCGAGCCGCCAAGATCGGAACCGCCCTTGCCGTCCAGAAACACCTTGTAGACCAGCGTGGACGTCTCGCCGTTCGGGCCGCCTCCGGTCGCGGTATCGATGATTCCCAGCGTGTTGAAGAAGGCGTAGGTGATGTTGACCACGATCAGAAAGAACGTGGTCGGCGACAGCAGCGGAAACACGATGGTCCAGAACCGCCGCATCGGCCGGGCGCCGTCGATCGCCGCGGCCTCGATCACACTCTTCGGGATCGATTGCAGACCGGCGAGGAAGAACAGGAAATTGTAGCTGATCTGGTTCCAGACTCCGACGATGATGATCAGGATCATGGCGTGGTTGCCGTTGAGCACGGGATTCCAGTCGATGCCGGAGCGCTGCAGCGCGCGGGCGATCATGCCGAGCCCCGGCTGGAACATGAAGATGAAGAGCACGCTCGCGACCGCAGGCGCCACCGCATAGGGGATGATCAGGAAGGTGCGGTAGATCTGCACGCCGCGGATATTCTGGTTGGCCATGACCGCGAGCAACAGGCCGAGCGCCATCGAGAAGAACACCACCAGCGCGGAGAACATGAAGGTAACGCCGATCGCGTGGTAATAACCGGGCTGCTGCAACAGGGCGACGTAGTTCTCGAACCAGACGAACTCGGTCGAGAGTCCGAAAGCATCCTGAACCAGGAACGATTGCCAGACCGCCTGCACGGCCGGCCAGTAGAAGAAGATCAGGGAGATCGCGAGCTGCGGCAGCACCAGCAGATAGGCCAGCGTCTTGCCGGAAAAGATCGCACGATTTTCCATGAGCCCCCCCGCCAGCGAAGCGTGGCCGGATCGCAAGATCCGGCCACGATCCCTCATGTGCTATTTGACGGCGCTGCGTTCGAACTGACGCAGCATCGCATTGCCACGCGACACCGCGGAGTCGAGTGCGTCCTTTGGCGTTTTCTTGCCGCCCAGGGCCGCCTCGATCTCTTCCGCAAAGACGTCGCGCAATTGCACCATGCCGCCGAAGCGCAGGCCGCGGGAATTTTCAGTCGGCGGCTTGTTGGTCAATTCCTTCAGGGGTACTTCGAGGATCGGGTTCTTTTCGTAGAAACCGTCCGCCTTGGTCTTTTCGTACGCGGCCTTGGTGATCGGCAGATAGCCCGAGACTTGATGCAGGCCAGCCTGGCGGTCGGTGTCCGACAGGAAGGTGAAGAATTTCGCGATGCCCTTGTATTCCTCGGGGCTCTTGCCGCCCATCACCCAGAGCGAGGCGCCCCCGATGATGGAATTTTGCGGCGCGCCGTTGACGTCGGGGAAATAGGGCATCGGCACGGCGTTATAGGCGAATTTCGCATTGGCCTTGACGTTCGGATAAAACGCCGAGGAGGTCATGAACATCGGACATTCGCCCGACGTGAAACGCCCTTCGCCGGTGTTGGTCCGTCCCGAATAGTCGTAGCTTTTGTCCTTTTGCAACTCGACAAGGTTTTCGAGCAGCTTGGTCTCCAGCGGAGTGTTGAATTCGAGCACGGTGTCGAAGCCATCGAGACCGTTCGCCTTCGTGCCCATCGCCACGTTATGCCAGGCGGAGAACTGTTCGATCAGGCCCCAGGATCCCCAGGCCGAGGAAAAGCCGCAGGTCGGGTTGGTGGCGTGCAGCTTCTTGGCGTCCTCAAACACTTCCGGCCAGGTCTTGGGCGGCGCGGCGATATCGGCCTTCTTGAGCGCATCGAGATTGACCCACATCACCATGCTCGACGAATTGAACGGGAACGACAGCATGTCGCCCTTCGAGGTCGAGTAGTAGCCGGTGATCGCCGGCAGATAGGATTGGGGATCGAACTTCTCGCCCTGCTCCTTCATCAGTTCGGAAACCGGCTTGATGGCGCCCTTGGCCGCCATCATGGTCGCGGTGCCGACCTCGAACACCTGCATGATGCCCGGCGCATTGCCGGCCCGGAACGCCGCGATGCCGGCATTGAGCACGTCGGCGTAGCTTCCCTTGAAGGATGGAACGATCTTGTAGTCGCTCTGCGACGCGTTGAAGTCGTTGGCAAGCTTGACCACGACATCGTTGTTCGGCCCGGTCATCGCGTGCCACCACTGGATCTCCGTCACCGCGAATGCGGGCGAAGCGGCAAACGCCAGCGTGACAGCGGTGGCGGCAGCGCCGAAGTGTCGAAACCTCATCAAATCCCTCCCGTTGGACCGCCATTCCTTTTGTGGCGCGTAGCAGCACCGGATGACGTGCAAATGACCGTAGCAGCGCCGATGCTACGGGGGAAGCACGGCCCAAGGAAGCCCCAATCGGGACGGCGAGATTAAACCATCGTTCCGGGGGACCGCGACGATCCAGTGGTCCGATCCAGTAATCGCTCCACCAGTGCCGCCGATCTGAAGTCCCTGACTTACCCGCGGCGAAATCAGGTTCAGGGATTTCAGATCGAAAGCGGCACTGGAATCATAGATCTTGCTAGTGCCCATGACTTTCCGAAGTTCGTGAACGGTCGCGCTGCAATGGAGCACGAACTTCGGAAAGTGGGCACTAGAGTTCAGCGCTTGCGCTCGGAGCCGCAGACCGCGCCGCTCGCGATCAGCGCATCGATCTCGCCGCCGGAGTATCCGAACTCGCCAAGCACCTCCTGCGTGTGCTGGCTGAATTTCGGCGGCGTGCTGCGCAGGCTCGGCTTGCTGCGCTGCATGCGGATCGGCGAGGCGACACCCTTGTACCAATCCCTGGCGATCACATCGCCACGGTGGAGGGTATGATCATTGGTCAGCGCCTGGTCGATCTTCTTCACCGGGCCGATGGGGAGTCCGGCGGCAAGCAGGCGGTTGCAGAGCGGCTCGGCTTCGTGCTGCGAGAACACTGCGGCGAGTTCCTTGTGCAGCGCCTCACGATTGGCGATGCGATCCTTGTTGCGCGCAAAGCGTGGATCGGTGCCAAGCTCGGGCTTGCCTATTTCTTTCGCGAGCTTGCGGAAGGTGCCGTCATTGCCGGCGGCGATGAAGATGTCGTCGGTTTTGGTCGGAAAGATCGCGTAAGGCACGAGGTTCGGATGCTCGTTGCCGGTCAGCGATGGCGGCTTGCCGTGCATGAAATAATTCGCAGCGTGCGGATGCATCACTGCAAGCCCGCATTCGTACAGCGTCGTCTCCAGGAATTGTCCGAGCCCCGACTTCTGCCGCTCTGCGAGCGCCATCAGAATGCCGATCGTGGCGTAGAGGCCGGTGCTGATGTCGACCACGGGCACGCCGATCCGCATCGGCCCGCTCTCTTTCGATCCGGTGGCGGCGATCATGCCGGTCATGGCCTGGATGATCGCGTCGTAGCCGGGATTGCCGCCGCGCGGACCGTCGGCGCCGAAGCCGGAAATCCGGCAATGCACCAGCCGCGGAAATTTTTCGCGCAGAACGTCGTTGCCGATGCCCCATTTGTCGAGCGTGCCCGGCTTGAAATTCTCGATCAGTACGTCGGCGCCCTCGAGCAATTTCATCAGCACTTTGCGGCCGCCCTCGGAGGCAAGGTCGAGGCCGATCGAGCGCTTGTTGCGGTTGATGCCGACGAAATAGGCCGCGTCGTCCTCGTGGAAGGGCGGGCCCCAATCGCGCGTCTCGTCGCCGGCCGGCGGCTCGACCTTGATCACGTCGGCGCCGTGATCGGCGAGGATTTGCGTGCAATAGGGGCCGCCGAGCACGCGCGTGAGATCGATCACGCGCAGGCCGGTCATGGCGGCGGGGAACACTTGGGAATTCATCGAAGGCCTTCGCTCACATCCAGGGCATGATCCGGAAAAGTGTGAAGCGGTTTTCCGAAAAGATCATGCCCAAACAATACGGGACTTGAGAGCTAACGGCCTTCGGGCGTCGCATCAAATGCTTTTTCCACGAACGAGCCTGCTGCAGCAGCAGACCCGTTCGTGGAGCAAGCTTTAGACGACGGTCAGCCGCACATCGACATTGCCGCGCGTGGCGTTGGAGTAGGGGCATACCTGATGCGCCTTCGCCACCAGCGCTTCGGCGTCCGCGTGCGCAAGTCCCGGCAGCGAGACTTCGAGCGCGATGTCGAGGCCGAAGCCGCCTTCCGAGCGCGGGCCGATGCCGACCGTGGACGTCACGGAAGCGTCCGCCGGGACCTTGGGACCCCCTTGGGCGGCGACGGCCTTCATCGCGCCGATGAAGCATGCCGCGTAGCCGGCCGCGAACAGCTGCTCGGGGTTATTGCCGGGGCCGCCGCCGCCACCAAGCTCCTTGGGGGTCGCAAGCTTGACGTTCAGCGCGCCGTCCAGCGTGGCCGCGGTGCCGTCGCGGCCGCCAGTGGCCTTGGCCTGGGTCTTGTAGAGCACTTTCACGGACATGGTCGGTCTCCTCTGTTTCGATGACGTGTATATTGCAAACAATTAGATTGTGCACAATATGAAAAGCATGGCCTCACATTTAATTGTTCGCAATTGAATCCCGGGTCGCGGCGGCCCACAATGGGCCTGAAATCACAACGGGGATAATGAAAATGGCCCGAAAAGCGCCTGCCGGGGACCAGCTGCTGCGGCTCGACAACCAGATCTGCTTTGCGGTCTATTCCGCCGCGCACGCCTTCAACCGCGTCTACAAGCCGCTGCTCGACCGGCTGGGCCTGACCTATCCGCAATATCTTGTCATGCTTGTCCTGTGGGAGCGCGACGGCGTTCCGGTCAAGGAGATCGGCGAGCGGCTGCACCTCGATTCGGGTACGCTGACGCCGCTGCTGAAGCGGCTTGAGGCGGCGGGCCTCGTCAAGCGCAGCCGAAGCAGCGAAGACGAGCGGCAAGTGCTGGTTTCGCTCACCGCGCAGGGGCAGGCGCTCAAGGACAAAGCGCGGTCCGTGCCGCTGTCGATCCTCGACGCGTCGTCGTGCTCGGTCGCGGAATTGTCGGCGGCGAGGGACGAGATCGTCGCGCTGCGTGATCGGCTCAATGCGGTGGTTGGGGAGTAAAGCGTTCGCTTGCCTCAGCCCGTCTTCGCCCTGCGGGCTTCGCCGGGCACCACGCTCCGTCCTTCGGGCATCTCGTGGCTGCGCCACGCGAAGCCCGAAGGGCGAAGCGTGGTGGAGCCAGGCGGGATCGAACCGCCGACCTCTTGCATGCCATGCAAGCGCTCTCCCAGCTGAGCTATGGCCCCTTACGCCTTGCGCATGATCGTCCAATCATGCCGCGGTGCGTCTGGGCGACGCACCGAAAACGGTTCACCACAGATCGGGGTCTATCTCAAGTCTCCTCGTCGCCGCCGACGTCGCCGATGATGTCGGTGACGTCCTCGTCACCCTCTTCCTCGTCGGCGATGAAAGTCGAATCGTCGTCATCATCGTCCTCGATGGTCTCGTCGATTTCGATATCGTCCTCCGACTCGGGCACGACCGCCTTCACCTTGCCGGTGTTCTCCTCGGCATCGGCCTCCTCCAGCGGGACCAACTCTTCGGCCTCTGCAGGCTCCGGCACTTCGGCAGGCGTATGCACGGGGGCGGCTGCCGCGGCGGCGCCGCGGACCGGGCGCGGCGGCGCGACCGGGGCGATCGGCACGACCTCGCCGGTATAGGGCGAGATCACCGGACTTTTGTTCAGGTCGTAAAATTTCTTGCCCGTGGTCGGGCAAATGCGTTTGGTTCCGAGATCGGATTTGGCCACGTGCGGAATCCTGGGAATGTCTGAAAAGCGGTGCTTCACTTGGCTAGTTGAACGGCCGCTGTCAATAGCGCTTTGTGCATCAAATACAGGGCCGTGACGGCTCGTTGCCCCCATGCTACCTGCCCGGCCGAAGAGGACACAATCTTGACCCATTCCACCCAGCCGACCCCGCTTGAGGCCCGTTGCAGCGGCCCGCTGACCGGAAAGGTCCGGGTGCCCGGCGACAAGTCGATCTCCCACCGCGCCCTGATCCTGGGCGCGTTGTCGGTCGGCGAAACCCGGATTTCCGGCCTGCTCGAGGGCGAGGACGTGCTCAACACCGCCAAATCGATGCGGGCGCTGGGCGCCCAGGTCGAACGGACCGGCGATTTTGCGTGGAAGGTCAACGGCGTCGGGGTCGGGGGCTTCGCCCAGCCCAAAAATCCGCTTGATTTCGGCAATTCCGGCACCGGTTGCAGGCTGGTCATGGGAGCGGTGGCGGGCTGCCCGATCACGGCAGTGTTCGACGGCGACGCCTCGCTGCGCAGCCGGCCGATGCGCCGCATCCTCGATCCCCTGGAGCTGATGGGCGCCCGGACCGGCGACATCCGGGAAGGCGGCCGCCTGCCGCTGACCTTGAGCGGCGCCCGCTATCCCGTCCCGATCACCTACAAGACGCCGGTCGCCTCGGCGCAGATCAAGTCGGCGGTGCTGCTCGCCGGGCTCTCGGCACCGGGCACCACCACCGTGATCGAGCAGGAGGCGAGCCGCGACCACACCGAACTCATGCTCAGGCATTTCGGCGCAGAGATCGCTTCGGTGAAGGAAGGCATTCACGGCCGCAAGATCACGCTCGAGGGAGAGCCGGAATTGCATGGCGCCGAAGTCATCGTGCCCGCCGATCCCTCGTCGGCGGCGTTTCCGATCGTTGCCGCGCTGATCGTCGAGGGCTCCGATATCGCGCTCTCCGATGTGATGACCAATCCGCTGCGCACCGGCCTCATCACGACGCTTCGTGAGATGGGCGCATCGATCGAGGAAAGCGAGGCACGCGGCGATGCCGGCGAGCCGATGGCGCAATTGCGTGTGCGCGCCTCGAAACTGCGAGGTGTCGAGGTGCCGCCGGAACGCGCGCCCTCGATGATCGACGAATATCTGGTGCTGGCGGTCGCGGCCTCCTATGCGGAGGGCACCACCACCATGCGCGGCCTGCACGAATTGCGTGTCAAGGAATCCGACCGCCTCGCCGCCACTGCCGAGATGCTGCGCGTCAACGGCGTCAAGGTCGAGATGTCCGGCGACGATCTGATCGTCGAGGGCAGGGGCCATGTGCCCGGCGGCGGCCTGGTCGCCACCCACATGGATCATCGCATCGCGATGTCGGCGCTGGTGATGGGGCTTGGGTCCGACAAGCCGGTCAAGGTCGACGACACCGCCTTCATCGCCACCAGCTTTCCGGACTTCATTCCGATGATGCGCGCGCTCGGCGCGGAGTTTTCATGATCATCGCCATCGACGGACCGGCCGCCTCGGGCAAGGGCACGCTCGGCAAGCGCCTCGCCCATCATTACGGCTATCGCCATCTCGACACCGGCGTGATTTATCGCGCGGTGGCCTATGCCCTGATGAGCACGGGCAACGATCTCCGCGATGAGGCTGCGGCGGTCGCCGCCGCCATGGAACTCGACCCGGAAAAATTCGGCAATCCGGTGCTGAAAACGCAGAAGGTCGGCGAGGCCGCCTCCGTCGTCTCCGCAATTCCCCGGGTGCGGGAGGCCCTGGTCAACTTCCAGCGGCAGTTCGCCGCCGACCCGCCGGGCGCCGTACTCGACGGCCGCGATATCGGCACGGTGATATGCCCCCATGCCGACGTGAAAATCTTCGTCGTGGCCGACGCCAAAGTCCGCGCCCGCCGCCGCACCCTGGAGGCGCGTGCCCGCGGCGAGGATGCCGACGAGGCGGCGGTCCTGGCCGACATCATCGCCCGCGATGAAAGGGACCAGAACAGGCCGATAGCGCCTTTAAAACGGGCCTCGGATGCTTACTTGCTAGATAATTCCAATCTGGATATAGAGGGCGGCGTCCGGGCCGCCATCGACATTGTCGAGGCCGTTCGAGCGGGCCGTCATCGGATTTGAGCCGTTGGCGTCATCGGAGGAAAAGCCCGCTCCCGCCCTCGAGAGTCGATAGTTCGAACAGAATTTTCGAGCTCATCCGTTCCCGGACCAAATCAACGTATCGATCGTGCAGGCATCTGCCGGCCCGCTTTTGCATCCCCGTGCAATGAGCGGTCGCCGCGGGTTTTGCGAGCCCCGGCCCTTCACGCGCGATACGCCCTTAACCCGAACGCTGGCAAGATTTCGCTCTTGGAGAACAAATGGCTTCGACTGCTTCTGCAAATTCCTACAACCCCAGCCGTGACGATTTCGCCGCGATGCTGGATGAATCCTTCGCCGGCGGAAACCTTCAGGAAAGCTCCGTCATCAAGGGCAAGGTGGTTGCGATTGAAAAGGACATGGCCGTCATCGACGTCGGCCTGAAGACCGAGGGCCGCGTCGCGCTGCGCGAGTTTTCCGGCCCCGGACGTGAAAGCGAGCTCAAGGTCGGCGACGAGGTCGAAGTGTTCCTCGACCGCATCGAGAATGCGCTCGGCGAAGCCGTGCTGTCGCGCGACAAGGCGCGCCGCGAGGAGAGCTGGGGCAAGCTGGAGAAGGCGTTCCAGAACAACGAAAAGGTCAACGGCGTCATCTTTAACCAGGTCAAGGGCGGCTTCACCGTCGACCTCGACGGCGCCGTGGCCTTCCTGCCGCGCTCGCAGGTCGACATCCGCCCGATCCGCGACGTGGCGCCGCTGATGAACAACTCGCAGCCGTTCCAGATCCTCAAGATGGACCGCCGCCGCGGCAACATCGTCGTGTCCCGCCGCACGGTGCTGGAAGAGACCCGCGCCGAGCAGCGCCAGGAGCTGGTGCAGAACCTCGAAGAGGGTCAGGTCATCGACGGCGTGGTCAAGAACATCACCGATTACGGTGCGTTCGTCGACCTCGGCGGCATCGACGGCCTGTTGCACGTCACCGACATCGCCTGGCGGCGCGTCAACCACCCGACCGAGGTGTTGACCATCGGCCAGACCGTGAAGGTCAAGATCATCAAGATCAACCACGAGACGCACCGCATCTCGCTCGGCATGAAGCAGCTGCTCGACGACCCGTGGCAGGGCATCGAGGCCAAGTATCCGCTCAACGCCCGCTTCCACGGCCGGGTCACCAACATCACCGACTACGGCGCGTTCGTCGAGCTCGAGCCCGGCATCGAGGGCCTGATCCACGTCTCGGAGATGTCGTGGACCAAGAAGAACATGCACCCTGGCAAGATCGTCTCGACCTCGCAGGAAGTCGAGGTGCAGGTGCTGGAAGTCGATTCCGTCAAGCGCCGCATCTCGCTCGGCCTCAAGCAGACCATGCGCAATCCCTGGGAGGTCTTCGTCGAGAAGTTCCCGGTCGGTTCGACCGTCGAAGGCGAGGTCAAGAACAAGACCGAGTTCGGTCTGTTCCTCGGCCTGGAAGGCGACGTCGACGGCATGGTGCATCTGTCCGACCTCGACTGGAAGCAGCCGGGCGAGCAGGTCATCGACAATTACAAGAAGGGCGACATGGTCAAGGCCGTGGTGCTCGATGTCGATGTCGAGAAGGAGCGCATTTCGCTCGGCGTCAAGCAACTCGAAGGCGACCCCTTTGCCGAGCCGGGCGACGTCAAGAAGGGCGCGGTCGTGACCTGCGAAGTGCTGGAAGTGAAGGAAGCTGGTATCGAGGTAAAGATCGTCGGCACCGACTTCACGACCTTCATCAAGCGCTCCGAACTGGCCCGCGACCGCAACGACCAGCGCGCCGAACGCTTCGCCGTCGGCGAGAAGGTCGATGCCCGCGTGATCCAGTTCGACAAGAAGGCCCGCAAGGTGCAGGTCTCGATCAAGGCGCTGGAAGTCGCCGAGGAGAAGGAGGCCATCGCGCAGTACGGCTCCTCCGATTCGGGCGCGACCCTGGGCGACATCCTGGGCACCGCGCTCAAGAACCGCGGCGACAAGGACAAGTAAGCCACGCGTCGCTTTGAGATCAGGCCCCGGTCACGACCGGGGCCTTCTTTGTTTTCTGCATTCGCGGGGACGACAGCGGGGGGCCTTGTTTTCTTCATATTGCGTGGCAATTGATCTAACTGGATAACCTGATATTTGCGCTATACATGCAAAGCACGCGGGCTTTGTTTTCAGGAGAATTTCGATGTCGCTCGATTCGGACGTGATCGTCGATCGCCGCAGGATTCGCCGCAAGCTGACCTTCTGGCGCGTGCTGGCGGTAATTATCGCCATCGGCGCCATCGCGGTCATCGGCACCCTGGCCTCGCCGGGCGGGCGCAGCGCGTTCACCACCACAGGTTCGATCGCGCGCATCAACATCGAAGGCCTGATCCGCAGCGACCAGGAGCGCGTCGAGGCGCTGGAGCGGCTGGAGAAGTCGCAGGCCGCCGCCGTGGTCGTGCACATCAACTCGCCGGGCGGCACCACCGCCGGCTCCGAACAGCTTTACGACTCGCTCGTCCGGCTGAAGGCGAAGAAGCCGCTGGTCGTGGTGGTCGAGGGACTGGCGGCCTCCGGCGGCTACATCACCGCGATCGCGTCCGACCACATCGTGGCGCAACAGAGCTCGCTGGTCGGCTCGATCGGCGTTCTCTTTCAATTTCCGAACTTCACCGACCTGCTGAAGACCGTCGGCGTCAAGGTCGAGGAAGTGAAGTCCTCGCCGCTGAAAGCCGCGCCCAACGGCTTCGAGCCCACCAGCCCCGAAGCGCGCGATGCGCTCGACGCGCTGGTGAAGGACTCCTATGCCTGGTTCAAGGGGCTGGTGAAGGACCGGCGCGGCATGGACGACGCGCAGTTGGCCAAAGTGTCCGATGGGCGTGTCTTCACCGGCCGCCAGGCGGTCGAGCTCAAGCTGATCGACCAGCTCGGCGACGAAAAGACGGCGATCGCCTGGCTGGAATCGCAGAAGGGCGTCAAGAAGGACCTGCCGGTGCGCGACTACAAGCTCAGCCCCCGCTTCGGAGACCTGACGTTCCTGCGTACGGCGGCATCCATCACGCTCGAAGCGCTGGGCTTGAGCACCATCGCCCATCAGATCGAGCAGGCCGGGGTGGCACAGGCGGTCGATCGCCTTTCGCTCGACGGCATGCTGGCGTTATGGCACCCGGCGGGTACCAATTGAGGCATTTCCCGCAGTGCGGGTAACTGTGACAGGACCCTTCCGGGGCCTTGTCACGTACTTTCGGGCCGCGCTAACCTCATTTAGCGTCTTGACAGTTCAAGGCATTTTCACGGAAATGTCTGACAGACGCGGCAGGTCCAACCCCCGATGATCAAGTCCGAACTCGTTCAGCGCATCGCCGAGCACAACCCGCATCTCTACCAGCGGGATGTCGAGAACATCGTGAACGCGATTCTCGATGAGATCGTGGCGGCGCTGGCGCGCGGCGACCGTGTGGAACTACGCGGCTTCGGCGCCTTTTCGGTCAAGCATCGTCCGGCGCGCTCGGGCCGCAATCCGCGCACCGGCGCCCATGTTCCGGTCGACCAGAAGAGCGTGCCGTTCTTTAAGACCGGCAAGGAAATGCGCGAGCGCTTGAACCGCGACAATCCCGAAGCCGGCGCGTAGTCGTTAGTACGCGCGTCACGGTGCGAACAACGCGAGTTCTTCGTCATGCGGAAATTCTTCACGGCTTTGATCGTCATTCCGCTGGCGCTGATCTTCGTCGTCTTCGCGGTGGCGAACCGGCATTTCGTCACGGTGTCGTTCGATCCCTTCAACTCGGCCAGTCCGTCCATCTCGGTCTCGCTGCCGCTGTTCGTGCTGATCATCGCGATCGCGGTTCTCGGCGTGATCGCCGGTGGCCTCGCCACCTGGTTCGGTCAACGCCGTTGGCGCCGCGCTGCACGCCAGCATGAGGCCGATGCGCGGACCGCGCGCGCCCAGCTTGCGGAACTGCGCAGCCAGGCCGCTTCCATGCGCGGCGAGCCGCAGCAGCGGGCCCTGCCGGGGGCGCTTTACGGGGCATCCGGGCGAGACAAGCAGGGCGCGACGTTGTAGAAGCGGCCCCGCAACACCCGGTTTTCCGCTTCACGAATTGCAGATGTCCCTGGCTGTCAAAATCTGTGGCCTGTCCACGCGCGAGACGCTCGACGCGGCGCTCGACGCTGGTGCCGACATGGTGGGTTTCGTGTTCTTTCCGCCGTCGCCGCGCCATCTCGCGCTGGACATGGCGCGCGAGCTCGGCCAGCGGGTCAAGCATCGCGCGACAAAAGTCGCGCTGACGGTCAATGCCGATGACGCCACGCTCGCCGGCATCGTCGAGGTGCTGCAGCCCGACATCCTGCAACTGCACGGACATGAAACGGCGGCGCGCGTGACCGAGATCGGGCGCAAGTTCGGTCGCGCGGTGATGAAGGCGCTGCCGGTCGAGAGCAAGGCCGATCTTGCCGCGCTGTCGTCCTATGCCACCGTCTGCGACCGCATCCTGTTCGACGCTCGCCCGCCCAAGGGCGCCACGCGGCCGGGCGGCCTGGGTGCGGTGTTTGACTGGCATGTGCTTGAGAGTCTCGAGCTCAAGCTGCCCTTCATGGTGTCGGGTGGGCTCCATGCCGGCAATGTCGCGGAGGCCGTCCGCATCACCCGCGCGGGCGGCGTCGATGTGTCCTCGGGCGTGGAGCGTGCGCCCGGCGTCAAGGATGTCGACATGATCCGTGATTTCATTCGCGCCGCGCGCGCGACCGACCCTTCCTCACCTCTCCCCGTTTACGGGGAGAGGTCTGATCGCGTCAGCGATCCGGGTGAGGGGGAGTCGTCGCGCACGTCTCTCTCATCCTCATCGATTTTGCAAGAAGAGCCCCTCACCCCGACCCTCTCCCCGCAAGAGCGGGGAGAGGGAGTGGAGAGAGTCCGCCACGGCGGCAAGAAGAGTTGAGTGTCCGATGACCCAGGCGCGTCCCAATTCCTTCCGCAGCGGTCCCGACGAGCACGGGCATTTCGGCATTTTCGGCGGCCGCTTCGTCGCCGAAACCCTGATGCCGCTGATCCTCGAGCTGGAGAAGGCCTACAACGCCGCCAAGGCCGACCCGGCGTTTCAGGCCGAGATGAACGGCCATCTGCGGGACTATGTCGGCCGGCCGTCACCGCTCTATTTTGCCGAGCGGCTCACCGAGCATCTTCGAGAAGTGTCTGCAGCCTCCGGCCGCGCTGGCGGCGCCAAAATCTATTTCAAGCGCGAGGAGCTCAATCACACCGGCTCGCACAAGGTCAACAACGTGCTCGGCCAGATCATGCTGGCGCGGCGCATGGGCAAGAAGCGCATCATCGCCGAGACCGGCGCGGGCCAGCATGGCGTAGCCACCGCGACGCTCTGCGCGCGGTTCGGCCTGGAATGCATCGTCTATATGGGCGCGGTCGACGTGGCGCGGCAGCAACCCAATGTGATCCGCATGGAGATGCTAGGCGCAAAAGTGTTTCCGGTGCAGTCGGGCACGCGCACGCTGAAGGACGCCATGAACGAGGCGCTGCGCGACTGGGTGACCAATGTGCACGACACCTTCTACTGCATAGGTACGGTGGCGGGCCCGCATCCCTACCCGACGCTGGTGCGTGACTTCCAGTCGATCATCGGCAACGAGACCCGAAAGCAGATGCAGGAGGCGGAAGGTCGTCTGCCGGATTCGCTGATCGCCTGTATCGGCGGCGGCTCCAATGCGATGGGCCTGTTCCATCCGTTCCTCGATGATCCCAGCGTGGAGATTTTCGGCGTGGAAGCGGCCGGCCATGGGTTGACGCAATTGCACGCGGCGTCGATTGCGGGCGGCCGTCCCGGCGTGCTGCACGGCAATCGCACCTATCTCCTGATGAACGAGGACGGCCAGATCCAGGACGCGCATTCGATCTCGGCGGGGCTGGATTATCCCGGCATCGGACCGGAGCATTCCTGGCTGCACGAGGTCGGGCGCGTGAAATATCTATCCGCGACCGACGACGAGGCGCTGGCCGCGTTCCAGTTGCTGTCGCGTCTCGAAGGAATCATCCCTGCGCTCGAACCCGCGCATGCCATCGCCAAGGTGATGGAGCTCGCGCCGGAGCGTCCGAAAGATCATCTGATGGTGGTCAATCTCTCCGGCCGCGGCGACAAGGACGTGCCGCAGGTCGGCGACATCCTGCGGGGTAAGAAGTGACCACCCGGATCGATGCGCGCTTTGCGCAACTCAAGAAAGAAGGCCGCTCCGCCTTCGTCACCTTCCTGATGGCCGGCGATCCGGATCCCGCGACCTCGCTTGCGATCGTCAAGGCGATGCCGAAGGCCGGCGCCGACGTCATCGAGATCGGCATGCCCTTCACCGATCCGATGGCCGACGGCCCATCGATCCAGGCCGCGGGCTTGCGCGCGCTCAAGGCCGGCATGACGCTCAGGAAGACGCTGGAGCTGGTCCGCGGCTTTCGCGCCGGCGACGATGCGACGCCCATCGTGCTGATGGGCTACTACAATCCGATCTACATCTACGGCGTCGACAGATTCCTCGCCGATGCCAAGTCGGCCGGCGTCGATGGCCTGATCATCGTCGACCTGCCGGCCGAAGAAGACGACGAGCTGTGCGTGCCCGCGCTCAAGGCCGGGCTGAACTTCATTCGGCTCGCGACGCCGACCACCGACGACAAGCGTCTGCCGGCCGTGCTCGCCAACACCTCGGGCTTTGTCTACTACGTCTCGATCACCGGCATCACCGGCGCCGCCGCCGCTGACTCGAACGTTGCCGGCGAGGCCGTGGCGCGCATCAAACGGCACACGAAACTGCCGGTCTGCGTCGGCTTCGGAATCAGAACGCCGGAAACCGCGCGGTCGATTGCCGAGCGTGCGGATGGCGCGGTGGTCGGCACCGCGCTGGTCGATGCCTTGCATGGCAGCCTGGATGCCGACGGCAAGGCGACGTCGAAGACCGTGACAGCGGTGGCTGATCTCGCGGCCACATTGTCCGCGGGTGTTCGAGGTGCCAAACAGGCGGCGGAGTAGCGAAAAACGCGATAAGATTGGCGGCTTGCCGGGCATTGCCCGAGCCGCCATATAACTAGGCGACACCGGAGCGGAACCATGAACTGGCTCACCAACGTCGTTCGGCCGAAAATCCGCAATATGCTGCGGCGGGAGACGCCCGAGAATCTGTGGATCAAGTGCCCGGATTCCGGGCAGCTGGTGTTCTACAAGGACGTCGAGGCCAACCAGATGGTGATCCCCGGCTCCAACTATCACATGCGTATGGGCGCGACCGCGCGGCTGAAGTCCATCTTTGACAACGAGACCTGGTACGACATCGCGCTGCCCGAGGTCACGCCCGATCCCCTGAAATTCCGCGACGAAAAACGCTACAGCGACCGTATCAAGGATGCGCGCGCCCGCACCGGGCTGAACGACGCGATCAAGGTCGGCTACGGCAAGCTCGAGGGCGCCGCGGTCACTATCGCCGTGCAGGATTTCGATTTCATGGGCGGCTCGCTCGGCATGGCCGCGGGCGAGGCGATCGTGCGCGGGCTCGAACTCGCGGTCGAGAAGAAAACGCCGTTCATCGTGTTTGCGGCTTCGGGTGGCGCCCGCATGCAGGAGGGCATCCTGTCGCTGATGCAGATGCCGCGCACCACCGTCGCGGTGCAGATGCTGCGCGAGGTCAAACTGCCTTACATCGTGGTGCTGACCAATCCGACCACCGGTGGCGTTACGGCGTCCTACGCCATGCTCGGCGACGTTCAGATCGCGGAGCCCGGCGCGCTGATCGGTTTTGCCGGCGCACGGGTGATCGAGCAAACCATCCGCGAGAAACTGCCGGAAGGTTTCCAGCGCGCTGAATATTTGCGCGACCACGGCATGGTCGACATGGTCGTGCATCGCCATGAGTTGCGCCCGACCCTGGCGCGGCTGTGCCGCCTGCTCACCAGATCGCCGGCACTCGAGACCGTGCCGAAATCCGCGTCGTCGGTTTCGGCCGCCCAGATCGTCACGGCTCCCGAAGCGGCGCCGGTTGCGCCGCACGCGTGAACGCACCGGCCGCCTCATCGCCGCCGTCGCTCGACGAATTGATCGCGCGGCTGTCCGCGCTGCATCCCAGGCGCATCGATCTCGGGCTCGACCGCATGCAGCGGCTGCTGGCGGGGCTCGATCATCCCGAAAAAAGAGTGCCGCCGGTGATCCATGTCGCCGGCACCAATGGCAAGGGTTCGACGGTCGCCTATCTGCGCGCGATCCTGGAGGCCGCAGGCCTGCGCGTCCACGTCTACACCTCGCCCTGGCTGGTGCGGATCAATGAATCCTTTCGTCTGGCGGGCAAGTTGGTCGGCGATGACGAACTGCGTGCGTCGCTCGCGCATGTCGAACGCATCAATGAAGGCGAGCCCATCACCTTCTTCGAGGCGAAGACCGCCGCGGGCTTTTGCCTGTTCGCCAACCATCCGGCCGACGTGCTGTTGCTCGAAGTCGGCCTTGGCGGCCGGCTCGATTCCACCAATGTGATCGAGCAGCCGCTCGCCTCCGTCATCGCGCCGGTCAGCATGGACCACACCGAGTTCCTCGGCGACACGTTGACTGCGATTGCCGGCGAGAAGGCTGCGATCATCAAGCGCGGCGTGCCTGTCATCTCGGCCGAGCAGCAGGGCGAAGCGATGACCGTGATCGAGGCGCAGGCGCGCCGGCAGCGCGCGCCGCTGCACGCCGCCGGCCAGCAATGGCATGTCAGTGTCGAGCGCGGCCGGTTGGTCTATCAGGACGAGCGCGGATTGATGGACCTCGCCGCACCAAAACTGTTCGGACGGCATCAGTTCGACAATGCAGGACTGGCGATCGCGACCTTGCGTACGATCCACAGCCTCAAGCTTCCCCATGCCGCCTATGAGGGCATCGTGAACGCCGAGTGGCCGGCGCGGATGCAGCGCCTCTCATCCGGCAAGCTTGGCGAACTCGGCCCGCAGGCTAGCGAGATCTGGCTCGATGGCGGGCACAATGCGGAAGGCGGCCGGGTTGCGGCGGCTGCGCTCGGCGATCTCGAAGAGCGGGTGTCGCGGCCGCTGGTCGTGATCGTTGGGATGATGGCCAACAAGGATGCACGCGCGTTCCTCGCCAACTTCGCGGGGCTCACGCGCCACATCATCGCGGTGCCGATTCCGGATCAGGACAATGCGATGCCGCCGGATCGGCTGGCAGATGCCGCGCGCTCGCTCGGCATGCGTGTCGAGATTTCGGAAGGCGTCGAGGCGGCGCTGCGTATGCTGGCGAAGCTCGCCTATGAAGTGCAGCCGCGCATCCTGATCGCGGGCTCGCTCTATCTCGCCGGCCATGTGCTGGCGCTGAACGGCACGCCGCCCGCGTAGCGCATGATCCGGAAAAGTGTGAAGCGGCTTTCCGAAAAGATCATGCGCAAAAAAAGTCACACCAGCAGCTTCCTCGGATCTGCAGCCTTCTGCCTGAGCTGGTCGAAGCTGCATTGCCGCGGCGACTTGTCCGGCCGCCAGCGCAGGATCGAGGTACCGTGGCGAAAGCGTTCGCCGCTGAAATGATCGTAGCAAACCTCGATCACGAGCTTCGGCTTCAAGGGGCACCATTGCGCCGAGCGCTCGGTCGACCAGCGGCTCGGTCCTCCCGGTGCATTGCCGGTGAAGCCGGGTTTTGCAATCAGCGGCTCGAGCCTGTCGGTCAGCGCGGCCTTCTCCCGGTTCTTGATCGCGGAGGTGAAGCCGACATGGTGCAGCAATCCCTCATCATCGTAGAGGCCGAGCAGCAGTGAGCCGACCACCTTCCGCCCGCCGACCTTGTTGGTCGCGTAGCGGAAGCCGCCGATCACGCAATCGGCGCCGCGAAACTTCTTGATCTTCTGCATGCCTTCGCGATTGCCGGCTTGATAGGGCAGGTCGATGCGCTTGGCGATCACCCCGTCGCAGCCGCCGCCGGATTGTGCCAGCCATTTTTTGGCGAGCGCGTAGCTTGGCGTCGCAGCAGAAAGCCGAAAACTTGCGTTCGGTTTGAACTGAGCTTTGGCGAAGGCTTCCAATGTCGGGCGGCGCTCGCGCAGCGGACGTTCCGAGACCTTATTGTCTTTCGCGGTCTTGAGAAGATCGAAAGCGATGAACAGCGCGGGCGTTTCCCGCGACAGCTTCTGCACGCGACTCGCCGCCGGATGTATTCGCTGCAGTAGGTCGTCGAATGAGAAGTCGCATCCATGCGGCACCACGATCTCGCCATCGAGCACGAACGAGGTCGCTTTCAATTTGAGCGCGGCTTCGACAAGCTCCGGAAAATAACAGGTCAGATCCTCGCCCGATTTCGAGCGCAACTCGACTTTGCGCGCATCGCGCGAAAGCAGGCAGCGAAAGCCGTCCCATTTCGGCTCGTATTGCCATTCGTTCCCTTGCGGAATCTCGTCGACCGAGCGCGCCTCCATCGCGGCGAGTGGCGAGAATCGGGAAGTTGGCTTTCGACGCGGCGGCACGAACGCAATCCATCAAACGCGAAACATACCCTTCAACGCAAAACGGCCGGCATTTCGCCGGCCGTTTCAGAAATTATTTGCATCTTGAAGCAGACTCAGACCGCAGCGGAAATCCACTGCTGCAGCTTCTGCTTCGGCGCAGCGCCGACCTGGCGCGAAGCCATCTCGCCGCCCTTGAAGATCATCAGGGTCGGGATCGACATCACGCCGTATTTCGACGCCGTCTTCGGGCTCTCGTCGACATTGAGCTTCACGATCTTGACTTTCTCGCCCATTGCGCCGGCGATCTCGTCGAGCGCGGGAGCGATCATGCGGCAGGGGCCGCACCATTCGGCCCAGAAGTCGACCACGACAGGGCCCTGTGCGTTGAGCACTTCGGCTTCGAAATTGGCGTCAGAAACCTTGCCAACGGCCATGGGAGTACCTCGTTCGGTTGGAGAGGAGAGGCGCTGAGAATCGCGCCGGGATCATGGGATGAACCTATGAACGGGGGGTTGCCGGGTCAAGCATTGCCGTCCCCGCGTCCAAAAGATGCCAGTTCGGCGTCCAGCGCGGGGGCGGAAATCTCCATCAAATCAGCCGTTTCAGTCCAAAGCAGTGCGGCGCGGATCGCATGCTGGGGATAAAGGGCGGACAGCACGGCCCGGTACAGCGCGAGCTGACGGAGATAGGCTGGCGGCGCATCAGTGGCGGCTGTGGGCGGGGCGTGATTGGTCTTGAAATCGACGATCAAAACCTCGTTTTGCGTGACCACAAGGCGGTCGATCTGTCCGGAGACCAGCGCCTGCGGCCGTCCTGGCAGCGAGAGCCGGCCGACGATCGCCACCTCGGCGCGGCTGCCCTCGGCGAATACGGGGGCGAATCGCGAATCGGCGATCAGAGCGATCACTTTTCCGGCAAGCGATTCGCGCTCGGCCGCGCTCCAGCCCCGCGCATTGCGGGAGAGATGCGCGAGTGCGGCGTCGCGCCGCCGCTCGGGCGGAAGTTCAGGCAGCGACTGCAGCAGGCGATGCACCAGCGTGCCCTGCTGCAGGGCCCGCGTCCGCTGCGCGATCGCTTCGGCCGGCTTCACGCGATGCGCCGTGCCGCCGCTCGCCTGCGACGGGCGCAGCAGGCCCGCGCTCGTCGCTTTCGTGGGCAGCGGCGTCCGCAGCCATGACGGCAACTCCTGCGCCGTGATCGCGGCTGGCGCCGCCGCGCCGGTCGCGTGTGCGCCGTCTTCAGCGCGGGTGTAGCGCTTGATCGGGCCGTCGTCGGTGTCGAGGATTTCTTCCTGCAGCCCGGAATTGGCCAGCCCCTTGCGGACCAGGTCGTACCAGCAGAGATCCCGCACGCCGTTTCGGTTGCCGGGCTGGATGCCGGCAACGATCAGCCGGTCGGCGGCGCGCGTCATCGCGACATAGAGCAGGCGGCGATATTCGTGCTCGGTCTCAGTGAGCATCGCCTCGCGGCCTCTCTCGACCGCCGCCGGGTCATCCGCCTTCCTGCCGGCCCAGACCGTGACCTCACGGCCGTCGTGCGGCAGCTGGATCAGGCGCAGCCGCTGTGTGTCGGACGGCGACGACGTGGTGTCGACCATGATCACGACGGGCGCTTCAAGGCCCTTGGCGCCATGCACCGTCATGACGCGGACCTCGTCGCGCGAGATTTCCATGTCGCGCTTCACCTCGGTGTCGGCCGAGCGCAGCCACGCCATGAAACCCTGCAGCGAGGCCGGCGCCTTGCGCTCGTAATTCAGCGCAAGCTCGAGGAATTCATCGAGTGCGTCATTGGCCTCGTGGCCGAGCCGCCTGAGGATGCGTGCGCGGCCACCGTCGCCACCGAGCAGCCAGGCATAGAACGCAAACGGCGTGTCATGGGTGAAGCGCCGCTCGCATTCCTCCAGCCGCTTCAGCACGCTTTCGAACTTCGATTTCTCTGCCGCATGTGTCGCCAGCGACTTGCGCAGCGAACCCTTGCGGTTCGAGGCCAGTGTAAACAGGTCGTCCTCGTCGAGACCGAACAGCGGACTCTTCAACGCGACCGCGAGTGCGAGGTCGTCACTCGGGAGCAGCAGCGCATCGGCGAGATTCATCAAATCGATGATCGCGATGTGCTCGGTCAGCTTCAGCCGGTCGGCGCCGGCCACCGGAATGCTGGCGTGCTTCAACGCCTGGATCACGGCGTCGAACAGATTGCCGCGGCGGCGCACCAGCACCAGCACGTCGCCGTAGGTGAGCTGCCGCTGCTTGCCTTTCGGTCCGGTCAGGGTGCCGCTCGCAACCAGCCGCTTGATCTCGGCCTGGATGCGCCTGGACAGTTTCACCTCCGGGCTCGTCACCGAGACGCCGTCGAACGGCGCGCGCCAGCCCTCGATCTCGTCCCGCTTGTCGGCCTCCGCCAGCGGCCACAGCTCGATCAAGCCGGGGCCGGCGTCGTCGAGGGCCTCATGGCGCGGCATGCCGTCGCGATCGGTGGTGATGCTCTTGTACACATCCGGCGATTGGAACGCGCCTTCAACCGCGCGCAACACGGCGGTGGCGGAGCGGAACGAGTAGGTGAACGAGATCGACTCGAAAGCGAGCTCGGCCGCCGCAAATCGCGCTCCGAAACGCTGCCGCCGTGAATTGAATTCGCGGGGTGCCGCGCCCTGGAACGAGAAGATCGACTGCTTCTCGTCGCCGACCGCGAACACGGTACGAGCGATATCGTCGCGCGCGCCCTTGCCGGCGGTGAACTCGGTGATGATGTGTTCGACAATGTCCCATTGCCGCGGGCTGGTGTCCTGCGCCTCGTCGATAAGGACGTGGTCGACACCACGGTCGAGCTTGTAATGCACCCAGCCGGCCGAAACCTTGTTCAGCATCGCCAGCGTCTTGTCGATCAGATCGTCATAGTCGAGCAGCCCGCGCTCGTCCTTTTCGCGGCGGTAGTTCGCCGCCGCGGATATCGCGATATGCAACAGCGCCTCAGTGCGGTCGCGGGTGACGACGGCGCGGCGCTTTTCGATCAGCGGCTTTAGCCGATCAATCTCCTGCTCGAACAAATGGGCGACCGCCGGATTGAGCTTGATGAACGACTTGGTCAGGACATTTGCGCGGGGCGCCTTGTCGTCGGTGAGAAAGATGCAGAGATATTCGTCGACCTGCGCGCCGCCGGTATAGGCAAGCGACGCGCGCAACTGGTCCGCCTGCTTCTGGTCCGTCTTGCTACCGCTGTCGAAGGCCGCTGCGATCTCCAGCCAGCGCTTGCGCGGCAGATAGGGTCCATCGACGATCTCGCGCTCGACGCTCTCGATGCTGTCGCTCGCGCTCACGCCAAGCGCGGCCGACACCTGGCCCGCCGCAGCCTGCGCGCTACCTGCCGCGTCGGTCCATGCCATGAAATGATCGCGGGCAAGGCAGGCTTCGCGCACGACGTCCTTGAAGGTGACATCGGCGGCGTTCGCCATCGCGGTTAGCAGCGCGAGGCCGAGCACGCTGTCCGGATCGTTGGCGGCTTCGAGGAACACCTTGAGGTTGGCGCGCTCCATCATGTCGGCCTGGTCGCGCTCGTCGAGCACTGCAAACCGCGCCGGCACATTGGCCTCGAAGGGGAATTGCTGCAGCAGCCGCGTGCACAGCGCGTGAATGGTCTGCACCTTCAGCCCGCCCGGCGTTTCCAGCGCCTGCGCGAACAGCTCGCGTGCGATCTTGCGTAGTTTCTTGTCGGGATTTGGTACGCCGGCATCGATGATCGCCGCATCGAGCGCGGGATCGTCGAGCGTCACCCAGTGGCCGAGCGTGGTGAACACCCGCTCCGCCATGTTGGCGGCGGCTGCCTTGGTGAAAGTGATGCAGAGAATTTTCTCCGGCGGCACGCCGGTCAGCAAGAGCCGGATCACGCGCTGCACCAGCACATGCGTCTTGCCCGAGCCTGCGTTCGCCGAGACGAATGACGAGGCGCGGGGATTGGATGCGCTGGCCTGCTTGTCGCGGACCGCATCTGGAATTTTGCGTGCCGCCTTCACCATTCCGGCAGCCCCAATCCGCCGGCCGCGGACCATTCCTTGATTCGCGCGAGGTCGTCATAGTTGCCGTAGCGGTTGGTCCACATCGGCAGGTTCAGCGAACGATATGGCTCGGCCTCGTTCTCGAAGGTGCGGACCAACGCCTCGAGTTGTTTGCGCGCATAGTCGGCGGCCTCGTCCGGCGGCTGCGGCGTTTCGTTCTGCTTGATCTTCAGCTCCAGCGCCCGGTGCTCGCCCGGTGGATTGTTGCCGCTGATGCGGACATAGGCGAGCTCACCGACGGAGGAGCCCGCGTCGATCCCCTCGAAGCCGCCGCCGCGCAGGATCGCGGCCTCCAGCGTCAGCTGCGGCGACAATCCCATGCGGACCTGTTTTGCCGTCGGCGGCTGCCCGGTCTTGTAATCGAGGATGGCGAACGAGCCGTCGGTGCGGCGCTCGATGCGATCGGCGCGCGCGGTGAGGGTGAATGTGCGTTCGTTGTCGAGCGTCATCGCGATCTTGCCCGCGATCTCGGCCTCGATGGCGGCGATCTCGCCGCGGCGCGCCGCCTCCCATTCCGAAAACCATCTGACGATACGCTGGAAGCGCGGCCACCACAGCGCGCGCGCCTCGGGCCGCTGCATCAGCGGTGCAAAATATAGTGCGCCGATCTCGCGCAGCACACGGACGGGATCGGCAGGCAGCTCCTTGTTGTAGGTTTTGGTGAAGTCGCCCAGCGCATCGTGGATCGCGGAGCCCCGATCCGCCGCCGACAGCGCCATGTCGACGGGATCGAGCGGCTGCAGATTGAGGATATGCCGTGCATAGATCGTATAGGGATCGCGCAGCCAGTCCTCGATCTGGGTGACTGACAACCGCAACGGCCGCGTCGCGCGCGGCGGCGTCGGCGCGGGCTGCGCAATCGGCTTCACCTCGGCTGGCGCATCGAGCGCCAGCGCGAAACCCACATACTGTGCGCCCGCCTTCCTGGCTGCTTCCCAGCGTTCTTCGCCCGCCACTGCTTCCAGCCGATGCAGGAAGCGCGAGGCGACCGCAGGCGCGCCGCCGGCCTTGGCGGAATGAGAGAGGATCACGTCCGCATTGCCGAGCAGCTGCGCGAAGTCATGCGCCGACAGACCGATGCGTCGCTCCGGCAGGTCGAGGCCGAGCTCGTGCCGCATCGGGCGGCTCAGCCATGGATCGATGCGCGGCGCCGGCGGCCACACGCCTTCGATCAACCCGCCGGCGATGACCCGGTCGGCCTGCATCAGCCGCGATTCCAGCGGGCCGTAGATGTGCAGCGTCGCGCCGGGTTTCTCGGGCCGCCGCACCGCGCGGTCGGCGAATGCGGTCTGGAACACTTCCGCGTAATCGGGCAGCGTTACCGAGAGTCCGCTTGGCTTCTGCTCGGCGACGAGGTCGTCGAAGGCGGCGGCAAGTGCGAGACCTTCCTGCTCCTCGAATGCGACGGCAATGCCGTCGTTGTCCTGCGATAGCGCGATCAGCACCTCGCGATGGCGCGTGGCGATCTCGGCGAAATCATAAGCCCGCGTTGGCGAGAGACTTTCCATCGGTTCGAACGCCGCCCGCAGCGCCGAGATCAGCTTGCCGGCGGGGTCGAGTTGCCAGTCCTGCAAGCGCGTCCGCTGCTCCGATCCATGCAGCGAGGAGACCTCTTTGTCGCGGTATTTCTTCAACTCGCCGCGGAAGCGCGTGAAATCTTCGACGAGCCCCTTGCTGCCCGGTTGCGGGCGCGTGCCGCGCAGCAGCGCCAGTTCGAGTGCCTCGATCGCGCGCGCATGCGCGCCCGGAGCAGCGCCGAGCCGGCACAGCGGATGCTTCAGCAGCGCGAGCAAGGTCGGCGGTTCCAGCGCTTTCGCGACCGCTTCGGCCGCAAGCCGCGCAAAAGTGCCGGCCGCAGTTTCGATCAGTGCGTCGCCGCCGGAATCGTCATAGTCGAGGTTCCAGCGCGCCAGCGCCGCCATCACCCGGCGCGCCAGCGCGCGATCCGGCGTTACCAGCGCCGCCGATTTTCCGAGATGCCGCGCCTCGCGCATCGCGATGGCGATCGCCAGCGCTTCCATTTCCGGATTGGGAGCTTCGATCACCGCAAGGCTGGTCATGCCGCGCGCGATATGTGCCGCAATTTCCGGCCGCGCCAGGCGGTCATGCCACTGCGCGGTCGCATTCGACGGACGCATCGCTTCCGACAGCAGCACGTCGCGGCCGTCAGATGGAGGTGTCCCGAAAATGTCGACATCGCCGCGCTCGATGCCGAAACGATCGAGCAGCGCATGCATGGCGAATTGCGGATGGTTCGAGGCGGGATGCTCGGTGAATTTGCCGTCGTCGCCGCGCTTACCGCCAATGCCTTGCCACGACTCTTCGTCCAGATCGGTGTCGAGCCCCGGCAGCACCACCGCGCCACGCGGCAGCTTGGCCACCGCATGCAGGAATTTAGCGGTCGCCGGCATCGAGCCGGTCGAGCCTGCCGCGATCACCGGTCCCTTGGAGTGCTTGGTGAGCCGCTCGGCCTCGGCGGCGATCAGGAGATCGCGCCGCGCCGCCGGCTCGATCTTGCCGATCTCCTGCAAATGATCCGGCCAGAGCTTTCGCGCGATGCGCAGGAAATCGAGCGACAGCTTCCAGTATTCGTCGAGATTGTCAGGCACCAGACCGTCGAGCCGGTCCCACGAGACATCGCGCGTCACCATATCGTCGATCAGCCGCGCGAGATCGGAGGCCAACGCCAAGGTCGAGGCGGGGCCGCCGACCACCAGCGGCGCAATTGTGCTGCCTTTGGCCCAGGCCGCGACGAGATGGGCGAGCGTCAGGCGGCGATCGAGCTCACCGAGCTTGGGCGGAATGTCGAGTGCTGCCGTGCCGTCGAGTTGCCCGCCCTCGTCGGCAAAGGCGAGCTCGTCTTCGTCGATGTCGCCAAGCGGGATGATGCGCGGCAGTATCGCCGCGTCCGTCTTCAATTCGTCAAGGAACACTTCGCGCGCGACCCGCACCGCGCGCCGCGTCGGCAGATACAGGGTGGCTTCCGCCAACGCAGCCGGATTTGAGCGCGCCTCAAATCCGTCGACCAGCTTGCCGTCGATCAAGGCGGCGATCACGGTGCGCAGGAACGGCACGGAGAGGGGAACGCTGCAAACGTGCATGGAGGGCCTGATTCGAGGAACAGGCAGGCAATATAGGCTCTGTCGTTAGCCGTGAAAGGGCGTATGACTGTTGGTCGGTTGTGCACGCGTCCCACAGGGAGATCGTCGTCCCCGCGAAAGCGGGGCATAACGACAGGGTATCGTGGTTGGCGAGCTGTGGCCCCAACCCGGCTCAACGATCATCAACGGTGGTTATGGATCTCGGATCGCGCTCGGCGGAGTTTATCATCGGGCGGCGTTCCGCGCCGACCCGTTGGCTCGCTTGTCCGGGACGACAGTGGTGGGTTATGCCACGCTCTCCAGAAACGCCTCTTCCGCCGCGCCGACGGCGTCGGGCGTTCCGACATGCATCCAGACGCCGTCGAGCCGCAAGCCAAACAGCCGTTCCTGCTCGTTGGCGGCGTCGAACATCCTGGTCAGCGAGAACTCGCCTTTCGGCGCGTTCGCAAAGATCGACGGCGACATGATCGCCGCGCCCGCATAGACGAACGGCACGACCTGGTGTTCCCGCCGCACCCGCAGCGCGCCATCGGGCAGCATGGCGTAGTCGCCGCGGCCGCCATAGCCGATGCTGCTCGCGGTCGGCGCCATCAGCAGCAGAATGTCCATGCGGGCGGGATCGAAGGTCTCCGCCAGCCGCAACAGGTTGGAGCGCACGCCGTCGATCCACATCGTGTCGGAGTTGACGTGGAAGAACGGTGCATCGCCGAGCAGCGGCAGCGCCTTGACCACCCCGCCGCCGGTGCCGAGCACATGGTTGCGCTCGTCGGAAATGATCACGCGCGGGCGCTTGCGCGACGCGACATGCTCGATGATCTGATCGCTCAGATAGTGCACGTTGACGACAGCCTCGGTGACCCCGGCGTCGCCGAGTTTGTCCAGCACATGGTCGAGTAGCGGCCGGCCCGCCACCGGAACCAGCGGTTTCGGCATCCGGTCCGTCAGCGGCCGCATACGCAGGCCGAGACCCGCGGCGAGAACCATGGCTTTGGTGGGCTTGACGGACATCTCAGGAAATCTCGTTGGTAGCTTGGCCGCCATTCATAGCACGGCGATTCGGGCGGGACCGTTGCATGGACGCCATAGTCGCTGCCGATGACGGCTGTACGACGGCACGCAACAACCGCAACTAGGCATCCGCGCCGGCGCGCCGCGTGTTTTTCTTCTTTTTGCCGTCACCCTGCTTCAGGAAAGTCACGCCGATCTGGTCGCCATTGACCCAGGCCAGCTCGCAGCGGCGGTAGGCCAGCCCGGTCGACGACAGCAGCAGGAAGAACTCCTTCAGATGAAGCCCCTCGACCGATCCCTCGATGGTCAGCTTGGCCCCAGTCTCGGACACGTCCTCCATGGTGCAATCGCGGCGCCAGGTGCCGTCGATGCCCATCATATGCGCGGGGATCCCGCGCTCGAAGGTGACGCGGTCGCCCTTGCGCCGCTCGGTGGTGCCTGCCATGGCCTAGCCCCTTGAATGGCCGGACTGGTCTCCCACGCCACGGCCGGTTCCAGATTAGCGGCAGCTTGGCTAACAGTTGGTAAAAGTCAGCTGATGGGCGGCGGCACATTGGCCTCATACCAGGCCCGCAAGGTTGCCAACGCCGGATGCGCCAGCGAGCGGGCGAGATACGTCCAAATACGGGGCTGGTGACGCAGATATTGCGGCTTGCCGTCGCGCCGGTTGAGCCGGGCGAAGGTACCGAGCAACCGCGTGTTGCGCTGCGCCGACATGATGGCGTAGTTCGCGGCGAATGCGGCGGGATCGAAGCCGGAATCCGCCTCGCGCCGCGCCTTGACGTAGCGGGAGAACAGCGAGAGCTCCAGCATCTCCGGGATGTCGATCCGCGCGTCCTGCAGTAGCGAGACCACGTCATAGGAAGGCGGGCCGAGCACGGCATCCTGGAAATCGATGATGCCGACGCGCTTGATTCCGTCGCGGCCGCCGAGCCAGATCAGGTTGGGCGAATGGAAGTCGCGCAATACCCAGGTCCGCGCCGCGGCCGCGGGCTTTTGCAACAGCTCGCGCCACATCGCGATGAATTCGGCGCGCAGCGCCTCGCTGGGCGGCGCGCCGCGGTCGGGCAGGTACCATTCGATCATCAGGCCGATCTCGACCAGCCAGGCATCGACGTCGAACACCGGAATCGCATAGTCGGTCTGCGGCACCAGCGGCAAAGTTTCCGGCAGCTGCTCGCGATGGAGCGCCGCGAGCATGTCGGTCGCCGCCTCGTAGCGTTCGGTCATTGGTGCCGGCGGGTCGCCTTCGATCACGCCCTCGATGCCGAAATCCTCCGTGATCAGGAAGCCGGCCTCGATGTCGGCGTGATGGATTTCCGGCGCCGACAGGCCGCGGCTGCGCAGGCCGTTGTCGATGGCGACGAACGGCCTGACGTCCTCGGCGAGATGGACGGCAGCGCTATAGGATTTGCCGTCGTAGACCGCAGGGCCGTCCGGCCGCTCCGGAAAATTCATCAGGATGAAGCTGACATCGTCGCGGACCAGCCGCGCATAGGAGCGGATCGAGGCGTCGCCGGGCATGCGCCGCCTTATAGCCTCGCCATAACCCGCGCCGTCGAGGAATTGCCGAAGGATCTTCAGTCGCTCGACGACGCCGGCCGCCTTGCCGAAGCCGGTGATTTCGGCCGCGCGCGCATTCGAGCCGAGCGCCGGGCGATGGCTGAAGGCGATGTCGATTCGGTCCGCCGGCAAGGCGCCGGGGGCGCGCTCGGGCCACTCGATCAGCGCGACGGCCCCGTCCGGCAGCGGCGCCAGGCCGATTTCTTCCAGCTCGGATGGATCGTTGATGCGATAGAGGTCGGCATGCACGAGCGGAAACGGCGGCAACTCGTAGCCCTGCGCCAGCGTGAAGGTCGGGCTCGGGACCTCGATCGTCTCGTCGTCGGCGAGATAACGGATCATCGCGCGCGCCGCCGCGGTCTTGCCGGCGCCGAGATCGCCCGACAGCGTGATGACGTCGCCGGAGCCGATCAGAAGCGCGAGATCGGCCATCAGATGCGCGGTCGCGGCCTCATTGGCGAGCGCGACCGAGAATGTTGCAGGCGATATCATTCCGCGGCGTCGCGCACGGCCTGGTCGATCGGAAATTCGCAGATCACCGTCGTGCCCTTGCTGAGCGTGGAATCGACGCGGACCTTGCCGCCGTGCAGTTGCACGAAGGACTCCACCAGCGACAGGCCGAGACCCGCGCCGCGCCGCCGCGAGCCGTGCGCAAAGCTCTCGAAACGGTCGAACATCTTGTCCTTGACGTCCGGAGCGATGCCCGGTCCGGAATCGGTGATCGCGAACACCACGCTGCGTTCGCCGCGTTTGGCGCTGACGCCGACGGTCGCATCCTGCGGCGAGAAGCCGACCGCGTTGGCAAGAAGATTGTAGAGCACCTGCACCACGCGGCGTTGGTCGCCGATGAATGTGCCGACATTGGGGGCGATGTCGACCTTGAGTTTGATGCGGTCGGTGGCGAGCCGGTCCTGGATGCCCTCGGCGGCGGCCTCGATAGCGCCTGGAATGTCGACCGGCCCGAGCTCGAGCTTCATCGCGCCGGCGTCGATAGTGGCGAGATCGAGGATGCTGTCGGTCAGCGCCATCAAGGCGTTGGTCGATTTGGTGACGTAGTCGAGATACTCCGCCTGCTTTGGCGTCAGCGGGCCGGTCGCGGGATCGCTGAGGAAATGCGCAAAGCCGATGATGGTGGTGAGCGGCGCGCGCAGCTCGTAGGACACGTGGTGGACGAAGTTGAGCTTCATCCGGTCGGCGGCCTGCAGTGCTTCGTTGCTCTCGCGCAGCGCCCGCTCGACATTCTCGGTGTCGGTGATGTCCTGGAAGGTCAGCATGGTCGCGCCGTCGGGAAGCGGCCGGCTCATGCAATCGAGCACGCTGCCGTCGGCGCGCTCGAGCTGAAGCGAGACGTCGTTGCGGTTGTCGAGTCCGGTGATCGAACTCGCGGATCACGCGCCACACCTTGTCGTCGTCGAGCAGCGGCTTGCACCATGCCGCGACCGTATCGATGTGGGGCTCGTCGCCGAGCTGCTCCGGCGACAGCTTCCACATTTTCGCGAAGGCCGGATTGAACAGGCGCGCCTTGCCGTTGCTGCCGAACACCGCGACGCCTTCGGCGAGGCTGTCCAACGTCTCCCGCTGCACCCGGATCAGGCGGTCGAAGCGTCGCTCCAGGTCGAGCCTCTCGGTGACGTCGTCGAACAGATAGGTGACGCCGCCTTCGGGATTGGGCGTGGTGACGACGCTGAGCGCGCGGCCGTCGGGCAGATACCAGGTGTCTTTCGCCGGCTCGATCGCGCGATAGGCTTCGTGCAGCTTCGCCTTCCAGGCGCGGAAATCGGCCTGCTCCGGCAGCTTGCGCGAGGCGCGCAGCCGGTCGAGCACGCTGGAGTTGTCGGGATTGTTGTCGAGGAAGGCCTGGTCGAGGTCCCAGAGCCGGCGATAGCTGTCGTTATAGAAGGCGAGCCGGCGCTGGCCATCGAACACGGCGACGCCCGAGGACAGCTGGTCGAGGGTGCGGCGATGTGCATCGACCATGCGCACCAGCGCTGAGCTCAGCGCATCGGCTTCACTGGCATCGATGGCGATACCGACGCTGCCGTTGCCGACATTGATGGCGCGCACATCGTAGATGCGCCGCTCGCCGCGCGCCACGATCGGCAGGCGGGCGTCGTAGGCCCTCTTTGCACTCAGCGCCTGTTCCATGTCGCCACGATGGGTGGAATTGAGCAGTTCGAGATTGCGGCCGATCGCTTCGTCGACGCCTGCGGCTTCCGTCGCCTGTGCGTAGGCCGCGTTGGCATAGATCAGCTTGCCCTTGGCGCCCTTGGCCCACAACGGCCATGGCGAGGCGGCGGCGAAGCCGCGCAGCATCTCGGTCTCTTCCGTCACCGATTTCAGCCGCAGATTGGTCTCGGCGAGTTCCTTCTTCATGCCGGAGAGCGGGCGAATCCGGACGATGGCCTGGCCGCCGATGGCGCGGCCCATCGCCTCGATGGCGTGGCCGTTCGCGGTCGTGAGATTGAGCAGAAAGCTCTCCCCGGTCTCGCGCAGCGCGTCGACTGCATGGTCCATCTGCAGCGCCGGCTCCGGCGACAGCCAGGTTCCAAAGGCGAGGATGCGCTGCGGCGAGTCCTGCTGCAGCACCAGCGAGGTGTCGCCGGAAATACGAGGGCGGTTGCCGCCCGCCGGCCAGGCGATCAGGATCTGCGGTTCCGCAAACAGCAGCGTCTGGTAGGAATCGGCCTGCGCCTGCAGGTCGCCGATGTCGGCGCGGAGCTTGGTTTCGGTCCGTGCCGCCCGGACGCGGTTGTGCATCAGCAGGATCGACGCCACCACGGAAAAACCGAGCAGGGCGAGTGCGGTGGTGAGCACCGCCACTTCCTGCCGATTGAAGTCGAGCAGCGAGGAGATCAGGCCGAGCGAAGGGTCGGCGGCGAACGCAGGGGAGGCGAGGGTCGCGGCAAGTGCGGTCAGGCCGTACCGTGATGTGCACGACAGCAGCGTCCGACGCATCGCGACGATTACGCCTGACATGATTGCCCCAGAAAACGGACGAAAAGACCGCACGATGTCGCGCCCGGCGTTTTCCCCACCAGCGCGAATCAAACGAAGATATCGCCAAGCGGAGTCGACGGGTAAGAGTCCAGACCGTGAACGCAAACTTCGCTGTGCAAAAAAGCGGGAGTGAGGTGCCGTTGGACGATTTTACCAAGGCGAATCGATCACTCAGCGTCCGGTCGAACCGAACCCACCGCTGCCGCGCCCGGTGTCCGGCAACGCGCTGACGGGGTTGAGCTCCGCCTGCACCACCGGTGCGATCACCATCTGCGCGATACGTTCGCCCCTGCGAATCGCAAACGGTTCAGCGCCGTGATTGATCAGGATCACCTGGATCTCGCCGCGGTAGTCGGCATCGACGGTGCCGGGTGAGTTCAGCACGGTGACACGGTGGTTCGCGGCAAGCCCGGAGCGCGGCCGCACCTGCGCCTCGAAACCCTCAGGCAGCGCGATCGCGAGCCCCGTCGGCACCAGCGCATGCTTGCCGGGCGCAAGGATCAGCGGTGCGTTCTCCGGTACCGCCGCGAGCAGGTCGAGCCCGGCCGCATGTGCGCTCTGATAGGCCGGCAGCGGCAGGCCTACGCCATGCGGCAATTGGCGAATGTTGAGTTTGATTCGGGAACGATCTGTCATGACCTTGCTTTTGATCCGTAACGCGTTACATTGTAACGCGTTACGGATGGAGAAGTCCATGGCTGAGGCAGCCGAACGGATGAAGATGATGCGTAAGCGCCGGCGCGCGCAGGGATTGCGCGAGTTGCGTCTGATCGTTCCAGACCCTCACTCGCGTGCGGTTCGCCGGAGGGTCGCCAAGCAGGTGGCGGCTCTCGACCCTAGTTCCGAGCGCGATGCCTTGAGGTGGATCGAAGCAGTCTCTGAGTTTGACACCGATGCGACGCGGTGACGTCGTTACTGTCGCCGCAGCTGGCGACTATGGCAAGCCGCGCCCAGCAGTTATCGTTCAAACCGACGCGTTGCCAGAGGGCCATGCCTCGATTGTCGTCTGCCAGCTGACTTCCGACTTGGTGGAAGCTTCCGACTTTCGGGTCACCATCGATCCGGAGCCCGATAATGGATTGCGAGTCGTATCGCAGGTCATGGCAGATAAGCCAGTTACTCTTCGGCGCGAAAGGATCGGACGGACCATAGGCCACCTTGGGGACCGTGACATGGCTCGGCTCGGCGTTGCACTCGCGTTTGTCTTGGGCCTTGCGGATTGAGAGACGAAGCCTGGCGCGATTGCTTTCACGCTCCGGCTACGAACCTGCCCACCTTCGCAATCAACTCCGTCGCGACCTCTTCCTTGGTCATCACAGGCCAGGAGTCGACGTCGATCGTCTCGCCATGGCGCGTCAGCAGATGCACGGTGTTGCGGTCGCCGCCCATCACGCCGGTGGCCGGCGAGACGTCATTGGCGACGATCCAGTCGCAGCCTTTGCGCTTGAGCTTGGCTTTGGCGTTGTCGATCAGATGCTCGGTCTCGGCGGCGAAGCCGATCACCAGCGGCGGGCGCTTGTCTCCGAGCTTCGAGATGGTGGCGAGGATGTCGGGATTCTCGACCAGCGCGAGCTGCGGCATGCCGCCTTCGGTCTTCTTCAGCTTCTGCTCGCCGGCGTTCGCAACGCGCCAATCGGCAACGGCCGCGGCGAAGATCGCGATATCAGCCGGCAGCGCGGCTTGAACTTCCGTCAGCATGTCGCGCGCGGATTCGACCTGCGCGACGGTTACGCCGGCCGGCTGGTCGAGATCGACCGGACCCGACACCAGGACGACGTCGGCGCCGGCGGCTGCCGCTGCGGCGGCAATCGCATAGCCCTGCTTGCCGGAGGAGCGGTTGGCGATATAGCGCACGGGATCGATCGGCTCATGCGTGGGGCCTGCGGTGATCAGCACGCGCTTACCCGCAAGCGGTTGCGGCACGGCGGGACGGAGCAGGCGCGTGGCGGCTTCCGCGATTTCCGTGGGCTCGGCCATCCGGCCGATTCCGGCTTCGCCGGCTTCCGCCATTTCGCCGGCATTGGGCCCGACCATGGCTATGCCGTCGCGCGCCAGCTGCGCGGCATTGCGGCGGGTTGCGGCATTGCTCCACATCGCGGGGTTCATCGCAGGCGCGAGCAGGATCGGCCGCCGCGCTGCGAGCAGGGTGGCGGTGGCGAGATCGTCGGCATGTCCGTTGGCTATCTTGGCCATCAAATCGGCAGTCGCCGGCGCCACCACGATCAGGTCGCAGTCGCGCGCCAGCCGGATGTGGCCGGCATCGAATTCGCTCTCGGGATCGAACAGGTCGGTGTAGGCGCGCTCGCCCGAGAGCGCGCTCGCGGCCAGCGGCGTCACGAACTGCTGCGCGGCGCGGGTCAGCACGCAGCGGACATGGATGTGGCGCTCCTTCAGCCGCCGGATCAGGTCCAGCGCCTTGTAGGCGGCAATGCCGCCGCCGATGATCAGGGTGACGCGGGCTTCGCCGCCCGCACTGACGCGCGGCGTGGGCGCTGCGGAGACGGTCTCAGGTGGCTGAGGCGAAGGCGTGTAGGGGCGCCCCTGCACCAGTTCGCCGAGGATCACCCGCACTTCTTCCTCGACCGAGCGGCCATTTCCGGCCGAGCGCAGCCGCAGATAGACTTTGACGGCCTCGTCGAGTTTTCGGATGGTCAGGCTGGCCATGGCGGCTCTCTCGCAGCGGAATGATATCATTGATATCATAGTCTGATTGCAATGCAATCATGGATGGCTCAGGGCGATCAAAATCCCTATCGAGGCGGCAGCGATGATGCAGAGCGCAATCGTGCTCACGCGGGCTTTCTTCGCCTCTTTGCGGCCCAATGCCTCGATCGTGTCCGGCGACAACATGTGACCCTCGCGGGTCATGTCTTCCAGCTGCCCCAGCACGGTCACCGCGCGGCTTGCGATATCGGGCAGATGCGAGAGCAAGCGGGCCAGTTCGCCCGTGCCGGACATTGCGCCCTGGATACGTCCGAGGGGCCCCAAATTGCGCTCGATCCATTCCCGCACCACGGGGTCGGCCGTCGACCAGATGTCGAGTTTGGGATCGAAGCTGCGCGCCACGCCTTCGACCACGACCATGGTCTTCTGCAGCAGGATCAGCTCGGGCCGCGTGCGCATGTCGAACAGTCCGGTGACCTCGAGCAAGAGCGTGAGCAATCGCGCCATCGAGATTTCCTCGGCGGTGCGGTTATGGATCGGCTCACCGATGGCGCGGATCGCTTGCGCGAAATTCTCCACGGAGTGATGGCCCGGCACATAGCCGGCCTCGAAATGCACCTCGGCGACGCGGCGATAGTCGCGGGTGATGAAGCCAAGCAAAATCTCGGCGAGGAAGCGCCGCTCCTTCAAGCCGAGCCGTCCCATGATGCCGAAATCGACCGCGACGAGGCGGCCCTGATCGTCGAGAAAGAGATTGCCGGGATGCATGTCGGCATGGAAGAAGCCGTCGCGCAGCGCGTGGCGCAGGAAACTCTGGATCACCTTGCGGCCCAGATCCTTCAGATCGACCTGCGCCGCCTCAAGCCGCGCGTGATCGGACAGCGCAATGCCGTCGATCCACTCCATCGTCAGCACGTTGTGGGTGGTGCGGTCCCAGTCGACCGTCGGCACGCGGAAGTCCGGATCGTCCCGGGTGTTCTCCGCCATCTCGGACAGCGCGGCCGCTTCCAGCCGCAGGTCCATCTCCATGGCGACCGAGCGCGACATGGTGTTGATGACCTCGACCAGCCGCAGCCGTTGCGCTTCCGCCGAGTGCTGCTCGGCTTTCCCTGCGACCCAGAAAAAATCGGCGAGGTCACGGCGGAAGCGCGAGGCGACGTTCGGTCGCAGCACCTTGATTGCGACGGCTTTGCGCACGCCATCGCGTTCGACTTCGCCGCGATGAACCTGCGCGATCGAGGCTGCGGCGACGGCCGGGCCGAAGCTCGCAAAGGCCTGATTGACCGGGCGTTCCAGCGAGGTCGCGACCGCGGCCTCCGCTTCGGCTTGCGAGAATGGCGGCAGGCGGTCCTGCAGCGCCTCGAGATCGCGCGCCATCGCGACGCCGACGACATCGGGACGGGTCGCAAGGAATTGACCGAGCTTCAGGTAAGCCGGACCCAGCCGCTCCAGCGCGCGCGACAGCCGCGGTCCCGATTTGGCGCCGCGCCGCTCGATCAGCCGCGCCAGCTTGATCGCGAGCTGTCCGGGCGGCGGCACCAGAACGGGATCGATCACGCCGAACACACCCTCGCGCGCGAACACAAGTCCGGCGCGAGCCAGCCGCGTGAGGTGGGTGAGAGCAGAGATCACAAACGCCAGCCCGAATGCAACGCCACGATGCCGCCGGACAGGCTTTGCCAGTTGACGCGCGCAAAGCCGGCTGACCGGATCATGTCCGCGAACGCGGCCGGCTTCGGAAATTTGCGGATGGACTCGACGAGATATTGATAGGACTCGGCGTCGCCGGTGATGGCGCGGCCGAGCGGCGGGATCACGTTGAACGAGAACAGATCATAGAGACGATCGAGGCCCGGCATGTCGACCGTGGAGAATTCCAGACAGAGGAATCGGCTGCCGGGTTTGAGCACGCGAAAGGCTTCGCTCAGCGCATGATCGATCCGCGGCACATTGCGAATCCCGAATGCGATGGTGTAGCCGTCGAAGGCGCGATCGCCAAATGCCAGCGCTTCCGCATTGCCTTCGACAAAGCTGACGCGATCGGCGAGATGCTGCTTGACCGCGCGCTCCTGGCCGACCCGCAGCATGTCGGCATTGATGTCGCAGACGGTGGCGCGAAAACCGCTGCCGCTTGCCCTCGCCGCGCGGAACGCGATGTCGCCGGTGCCGCCGGCAACGTCGAGCAGCGCGAACGGCCGCTCGCCCCGGGGCGGATCGAGCGTGTTGACCATGATGTTCTTCCAGACGCGGTGCAGGCCGCCCGACATCAGGTCGTTCATCAAATCGTAGCGCGAGGCCACGCTGTGAAACACCGAGTTCACAAGGTGCTGCTTGTCCTCCAGCGGCACGTCGCGGAAGCCAAAATGGGTGGTCTGGTCGGGCCGATCCATCACGCATTCACTCTACGTCTTAACCGGACCATAGCGCGCCCGGCACAATGGGGCTATCACGTCACCTCCATAAGGTGAATGACTTGAAGGTGATGAGCCCCGAATGCCTGAACTGCCCGAAGTCGAGACCGTCCGCCGCGGCCTGCAGCCGGTCATGGAGGGGTCGAAAATCGTTTCCGCCGAAGCCCGCCGCAAGGATTTGCGCTTTCCCTTTCAGAAGGATTTTGTCGCGCGATTGACCGGACAGACCGTGACCGGGCTTGGCCGCCGCGCCAAATATCTGATGGCCGATCTCGGCTCCGGCGACGTGCTGCTGATGCATCTCGGCATGTCCGGCTCGTTCCGCATCCAGAAGACCAAGGACGCGCAAACGCCCGGTCAGTTCCACCATCCGCGCGGCAAGAACGGCGCGCACGACCATGTGGTGTTTCACATGTCCTCGGGCGCGGCTGTCATCTTCAACGATCCGCGCCGCTTCGGCTACATGAAGATCATCGCGCGCAACGAGCTCGACGAGGAGCCGCTGCTGCGCGGGCTCGGGCCCGAGCCGCTCGGCAATGAATTCGATGCCGCGATGCTGGCGGCGTCCTGCGAAGGCAAGGCAACGACCTTGAAGGCGGCGCTGCTCGACCAGCGCGTGGTGGCGGGGCTCGGCAACATCTATGTCTGCGAGGCGCTGTATCGCGCGCATCTGTCGCCGAAGCGTCAGGCCTCGACCCTGGCCGACCGCAAGGGCGCGCCGACCGATCATGCCAAGCGGCTGGTCGACGCCATCCACACGGTGCTGAACCAGGCGATCAAGGCCGGCGGCTCGTCGCTGCGCGACCATCGCCAGGCCACCGGCGAGCTCGGTTATTTCCAGCATTCGTTCCTGGTTTACGACCGCGAGGGCCAAAAATGCGGCTGCGGCGGCGTGGTGAAACGCTTCACCCAGAACGGCCGCTCGACCTTCTGGTGCCCGAAGTGCCAGAAGTGAGCGTGAAGAATTGTCGCAGTACAGATTCTGTACTGGCAGAGGGGTCTCGCCGGGCGTAGCTGTTTTCGCAAGCTTTGCGCTTCGCGGAGACGACCATGGCTGTCGCCGGCTATCAGCAGTTCTGTCCCGTGGCGATGGCCGCGGAGATCCTGTGCACGCGCTGGACCATCGTCCTGCTGCGGGAAATGTTCGCGGGCTCGACCCGCTTCAACGAGCTGCGCCGTGGCGTGCCGCGGATGTCCCCGGCGCTGCTGTCGCGGCGGCTGAAGGAGCTGGAAGATTCCGGGATTGTCACGCGCGCATCGTCATCCGAGAGCGGCGTGTTCGAATATCGTCTGACCGAAGCGGGACGCGAGCTGCGGCCGCTGGTGGAAGCGTTCGGCATCTGGGGCCAGCGCCGCATCGAATCCGAGCTATCACTGCAGCATCTCGATGCCGACCTGTTGATGTGGGACATGCGGCGCAGCCTCAACATCTCGCCGTTGCCAAGCCGCCGCAGCACGATCGAGTTCGTGTTTCCCCGCCAGCCGGCGGCGCAACGGCGTTACTGGCTGGTGGTCGATCCCAAAGAGGGCGTCGATCTCTGCAAGATCGATCCGGGCTTCGAGGTCGACCTCTATGTCTCCGTCGATCTGCGCTCGATGACCGCGATCTGGATGGGGCTCGACACCGTGCGGGCTGCGGTCGCCAGCCAACGCATGGTGCTGACGGGGAGCAAGGCGCTTGCTTCCTCGATGCAGACCTGGCTGGGGCTGAGCCCATTTGCGAAAGAACGCAAGCTTGCGAGCTAGAATGATCCCGGAAAAGTGGGCACCGGTTTTCCGTAAGGATCATGCTCAATCAAAAATCCTTCACGCTTCCGCGAGTACAGTTCCTGAACTGGACGCGTTTCGTCCATCGCCGATACTGACCCATCGTCTCATTTCAGGAGAGCACTTATGGGTTATGTCGGAAAATGCTTCTGCGGCGCGGTCGAGGTCGAAGCGACAGGCGCGCCGGAAGCGATGGGTTATTGTCATTGCAGCTCCTGCCGGTCGTGGTCGGCGGGGCCGGTCAACGCCTTCACGCTGTGGAAGACCGATGCGGTGAAGGTGAAGTCCGGCGCCGAGCATGTCGGCACCTTCGAGAAGACCGCGTTCAGCCAGCGCATGTACTGCAAGAAGTGTGGCGGCCATCTGATGACCGGCCACAAGCCGGTCGGCCTGGTCGACGTCTATGCCGCGACCATTCCACAGCTCAAATTCGTCCCCGCCGTTCACGTCAATTACGGCGAGACGGTTTTGCGGATGAAGGACGGCCTTCCCAAGATGAAGGATTTTCCGGCCGAACTCGGCGGCTCCGGCGAGACCCTGCCGGAATAGCCCGCACCGCTTGACCGCGCCCGCGATTGCCGCTCACATTTGCCCAACGAGAACGTAAGGGTGGATCATGGGCGGCAATTGGCGCGACCGGACGGCGACACATTTCGCGTGCCAAAAAAGGCCGGCTCACGGCAGCCGCGGCATGGTGGTGAGCAACCATCCGCTGGCGTCCGCCGCGGGCGCGGAGATGCTGGCGGCCGGCGGCAACGCCATCGATGCCGCGATCGCAACCCTGTTCACGCTGACCGTGGTCGAGCCGATGATGGTCGGCATCATCGGCGGCGGCATGGCGCATATCCGCACCGCCGACGGCAGCCATCGCTTCATCGACGGCCAGAGCACGGTGCCGTTGGCAGTGAAGCCCGACACCTATCGCAGCAAGCCCGGCTCGGCGCATGACGTGTTCGACACCGTCGACGACGAGAACCTCAACGGGCCGAAAGCAGTCGCCACGCCCGGCTCGCTGAAGGCGTGGTGCGAGACGCTGCGCCGCTTCGGCACCATGAGCCTTGCCGACGTCATGCAGCCCGCGATCAAGCACGCCTCGCGCGGTTACCGCGCCACGCCCTATCTGCACGAATGCATCCGCGACGGTGCAGCCGTCATGCTCAGGGACAAGGCGATCTCGGCGATCTATCTGCCCGATGGCGCGCCGCTGAAGCCGGGCGAGCGCGTAGTGCAGTCGGAATATGCGGAGACGCTGACCACCATTTCGAAATACGGCGAAGGCGCGCTCTATGGCGGGCCGCTTGGCGACATCCTGGTCGATTACATGCAGAAGCACGGCGGCTTCATCACGCGCGCCGATCTCGCCGCCGTCGAGACCATAGAGCGCCTGCCGATCCGCGGCGAGTATCGCGGCTGGGAAATCCTGGGCCCGCCGCCGCCCGCGGCCTCCGGCATCCACATCACGCAGATGCTCAACATCCTCGAAGGCTACGACGTCAAGGCCTCCGGCTTCGGTACGCCGGAGACGATCCATCTGCTTGCCGAAGTGCTGAAGATCGCCTTTGCCGATCGCGAAGTGGCGAGCGGCGACCCTGATCATGTTAACGTCCCCGTCGAACGGTTGACCTCGAAGGATTATGCGCAGCAGCGCCGCCGCGCGATCGACACCAGCCGCGCGCAAAAATGGGGGGCGGGCGTCAAGCAGTTCGAGAGCGCTTACACCACCCACATGACCGCGGCGGACGCCTTCGGCAATGTGGTTGCGACCACGCAGACCATCAACAACCTGTTCGGCGCCAAGATCCTGATCCCGGGGCTGGGCACCATCCCGAACAACTACATGAACCTGTACGATCCTCGTCCCGGCCATGCGCTGTCGCTGGCGCCGGGCAAGCGCGTCACCACCTCGATGTCGCCCATGATGGCGCTGCGCGACGGCAAGCTCGTGTATGCGTTGGGCCTGCCCGGCGGAAAGCGCATCTTCCCGAGCGCGATGCAGGCGCTGATCAACCTGATCGATCACGGCATGAGCTTGCAGGAGGCGGTCGAGGCGCCGCGGGTCTGGACCGAAGGCAATGCGCTCGAGGTCGAGCAGGCTGTCCCGGAAAGCGCCCGTGCGAAGCTGCGCGCGCTCGGCCATGACGTGGTGGAGATGTCGACCGTCGGCGGCGGCATGAACGCGATCCAGTTTCACGACGACGGCACCATGTCGGGTGCGGCCTGCTGGCGCGCGGACGGCACGCCGGTGGCACTGGCCGGGGGCCTGGCGCATGCCGGCGTCCGTTTCGGGCTGAGGTGATCTCATGCCGGAGAACATCCGCATCGCGGCGCTTCATTTCGCGCACGAGACCGTGACGTTCCTCAAGAACGACACCATGCTCTCGGACTTCATCTATCCGGGCTCGCCGGCCAAGGGCGAGGCGCTGCTGAAAGCCTATCCGAAATCCTACATGGGCGGCTTTGTGAAGATGGCGCGCGAGTTCGACGGCGTCGAACTGGTCGGCATCGAGTCGCCGCTGTGGCCGAAGACCTATATGGGCTCGGGTTGGGTCACCGGGGAGGCCTTCGAGACGCTCACCGGAAAGATGATCGAAGGCCTCAAGGCCGAAGGTCCGTTCGACGGCGTCTATCTCTCGCTGCACGGCGCCATGGCGGTGCGCGGTGTCGCGCGTCCCGAAGCCGAGTTCGCGCGCCGCGTGCGCGCGGCCGTCGGTCCGAAAGCCGTCATCGCCGCGACGTTCGATCTGCACGGCAACGAGGACGACGAATTTCTCAAACACGCCGACATGGGCTTTGCGGTGAAATATTTCCCGCATTACGACGAATATCTGCAAGGAGAGCGCGCCGCACGCATGCTGCTGCGCGCGATCCGCGGCGACTACAAGCCGGTGCATGCCGTGAGAAAAGTTCCTGTTGTCACCGCCACGGTGCGGATGTGGACAGGCGCCGCGCCCTGGATGGACCTGTCCCAGCGTGCGCTCACCTGGGAAGCCCGCGAGCCCGACGTCTTCGTCAACGTCTTCTTCGGCTTCCCCTTTGCCGACGTGCCCGACATCGGCATTACCGTACAGGTGCTCACCAATGGCAATGCGAAGCTCGCCGAGGAGATCGCGCGCGACATCGCCGAACTCGCCTGGCGCAAGCGCGAAGCGCTGCTGACCTCGACCAGGATTTATTCGATTGCCGAAGGCGTCGCGCTGGCCAAGCAGGCGATCGGCAGGGGCGAGGCACCGGTCGTGCTCGCCGATCACAGCGACCGTTCGGGCTCGGCCACTTTTCTCCTGAAGGAGATCATCGCGCAGGACCTCTCGCAGGTGATCGTCGCGACCATTGCCGACGCCAGGGCGACGGCGAAGCTGAAGGCCGATGGCGCCAAGGCCGGCGACGCCTTCGACATGGAGATCGGCGGCCTCGTCGATGAGTCCGCCGGCGATCCCGTTCGCATCACCGGCACCATCCTCAACGCGGTCGAGGGCCATGGCCAGTTCTGGGTCGTGGCCAAATTCGGCCGCGATAATGTGCTGATCCTCTCGACTTACCTCGTTCAGATCATGGAGCCGTTCGGCTTGCGCACGCTCGGCCTCGACCTCGATGCCTTCAAGGTCTTCGCCATCAAGTCACGGGTGCATTTCCGCAAAGGTTTTGACGACAACGGCTTTGCGAAAACGATTCTTCTGGTCGAGCCGGACCAGCCGTTCCTCGGCACCATCCATCTCGATGCGCTGCCGTACCGGAACGTGGATTTGAAAAAGTTCTATCCGTACGGCGAGGTGGAATTTCCGGACTAGGGTGTCGCGGCGATCAGATTTCTCAGCGGTTTCTCGGAGGCGGAACGCGCCGTGACTACCGAGGAGTGTTTAATTGACCAAGCTTGCACGTCCTCCTACAGTTGCCGCTTAATTCAGGCGGGGGGTGCGAACTATGCGGTCCTTTAAGCTGATATTTGCAGGCTGCTTCGCTTCAACGTTCATCTTTTCGTCCGTGGGGATGGCGCAAAATTCGCCGAACGCGGAAGCATGCTTGCACATGACGTGGGGTTATTTGAAATCTCAAGCTTATGAGTACAGCGCAATCAATACATGCACGTATCCGGTCGTCCTCTCCATGATGACTGGCACCAAGAAAATAATGATTCAGCAAACGGTTCAGCCGGGCCAGGGCTTCCGCACCGGCCTGACAATCCAGAATTTCGAGTCGGACCGACAAAAGGGTGGGTGGATCGCAGCGGTTTGTAAGACTGGCGAAGTACCAAGCCCGAATGTTTCAGCCAGCAACTGGGATGCAATCTTCAAGGGCAACTATGAATGTCGACGGTCCTAACGGCAGCGACGATCGGTTTGCGATGGCAGGTGGCGGCCTTAAATTCAAGCTGGCGCGCAATCTCGCCCTTTGGCCCTAACCGACATGCGTCTATGTCCGCAGCAATGCCCGCTTTCGGTGCCAAGACGGACATGATGAATTTGTGACTGCTCCGCAAGGAGCGGGGGAGAAGAGTCACTTCCTCACGCAAATCACCCGCACCACCGCGGCCTTCGCATCACCAGACGCGCCGTTCGCGGTCACACCATTCGCCTTCAGGAATTCGCGCACGGTGTCCGCCGTCACCAGCACGCCCTGCGTCGCGGGCGCGGCGTTCGCCGTTGCCGATGTCGCGACCACGACTGGCTTGAGCAACGCGACGCCGGCGAACTTGCCGCTTTCGTCCAGTGCTGCGGCGCCTGAAAAGCCGAACCCCGGCGGCGGCGACAGCGCGAGATCGCCGCCCGTGCCGACCGGCGCCACCTGTGCTTTCACAATGCTCGCAGCCGTGCCGCCGCCCTGGCTCTGCGGATCGGCTATCCCGGTGAGATCGACGCTCGCCTTCGCCGCGCCGTCGGCAATCGCGAGCGGTTTTAGCTCTCGCGCGCCATAGATGCGCAGCAGTGCGAGGCCATGATCCCTGTCGTCGGCCACGACATCGGCGTTGCCGAGCCCGCCGATCGTGATCGCCATGCAGCCGTCGGTGATCTCGCGATCGGCGAGGATCGCGCCGTCATCGGAGACGACGATGCCGGTGCCGTAATCGACGGTCTTGCGCGGTGCAGGTCCCGCCCCCGATGGGAACGGCGTGAACGCGCTCGACATCGCGATCACCACCGGCTCCACGGTGTTCTCCACCGCCTGATCGTAGAGGATCGTCAGGATGCGGACCTCGTCGCCCTTGAAGCTGCCGCGCAGATAAAACTTCTTCAGGCCCTGCAGCCCTGACAGCACGAAGAAATCGGGCTTCACCACGGTGTAGTCGACGGCGCGTCCGGCTTCCTTTTTCTCGCGCTCGGCGAGCTTGATCGTTGTAGGACCCGCCTCCTTGCGCCGGGTCAGCAATACCTGCGTGGTGCCGGTCGGCGAACTCCATTTGCTCCCCTGGGCGTCGCTGGACTGCTGCGGCACGAGTTTTGTGGGAATGCCGAGCCGCGAGCCCGTGACGGGATCGGTGACGATCTTCCAGCCGGCGTTGTCCTGCCGGCGCCGCGCAGTCTCGGCGAGCAGCGCGCGCTCCTGTGGGTTGAGCACGCCGCTCTGCCGGCCGCCCTTGAGCTTCTGGTAGCTCTTGATGGCGTCGACCAGGCGCTCGCTGGGGTCGCCGGTGATGGCGCCGTTATATTCGCCGACCCAGGCGAGGTCGGATTGCAGCGCGAGCCGCTCGGCCTGCGCCATCGCATTGGCGGTATCGGCCGGGGTCTGCAACCCGCCCGGGCGGATCGGCACGGTCGCGACCCGCTTCGGCTTGGCGCCGGCGGTGGTCGGTGCCGCCACCATCTGCGCCTGCGCAGGATAGCCCGCAGCGGCCAATATCAGTGTTGCTGCGAGCCACGATCTCATGACAAATCCGGGGGAAGAGAAACGCTGTTGACGGCGCGCCAGTAAAACACATCTGGTTGGTCGGCGACAGCCGGGCCGGGGTTCAGGAACAAGATGCTCAGCGCCGACGAACTCGAACGCTATGCCCGGCACATCGTGCTGCGCGAAGTCGGCGGGCCCGGCCAGCAGGCGCTGAAGGAGGCGTCCGTGCTGGTGATCGGCGCGGGCGGGCTCGGCGCGCCGGCGCTGATGTATCTTGCGGCCGCCGGCATCGGCGAGCTCGGCGTGGTCGACGACGACACGGTATCGCTGTCCAACTTGCAGCGCCAGATCATCCACGCCACGCCCGATATCGGCCGCCGCAAGGCCGATACCGCTGCCGAGCGCATCCACGCGCTCAATCCGCATGTGCGCTTTGCCGCGCATGCGACCCGGCTGAAGGCCGCCAACGCCATGGAGCTGATCGGCGGCTACGATCTCGTGCTCGACGGCTCCGACAATTTCGAGACACGCTACCTGGTCTCCGACGCCTGCTTTCTTGCCGGGGTGCCGCTGATCACGGCCTCGCTCGGCACCTTCGACGGCTCGCTGACCACGATCCGCGCCCATGAGAAGAACGCCGAGGGCGAATTCAATCCGACCTACCGCTGTCTTTTCCCCGAGCCGCCGCCGCCCGGTACGGTGCCGACCTGCGAGGAGGCCGGCGTGCTCGGCGCGCTGGCGGGCGTGATGGGCTCGATGATGGCGCTGGAAGCAATCCGCGAGATTGTCGGCTTCGGCGAAGGCCTGGTCGGCAAGCTCCTGATGTTGGATGCGCGCAACATGCGCTTCGAGATCTTGCGCTACGGTCGCGATCCGCTGAACATCCTCAACGGCGATGCGCTGACGATCACGGACCTGAGCGGGCATAGGTGACTCTTCTCCCTCTCCCCGCTCTTGCGGGGAGAGGGTTGGGGTGAGGGGCTATCTCCACGCGATGTGTGCGCATCGAATTCGCGGAAGGCCCCCTCACCCGCGCCTTCGGCGCGACCTCTCCCCGCAGGCGGGGAGAGGTGAAGAAAGTAGCTCACCCCGCCGCCTTCTCACTATCCATATGCACGAGCTGGGAGTCCGGATAGCGGTTGCCGGCGGCCACGCCCGGCGGAAATGCCGCGTTCAGCGCCTTCAGATGCGCCGGTGTCAATTTCACATCGAGCGCGCCGAGCGCCTCGGTCAGGCGATCGCGCCGCCGCGCGCCGACCAGCGGCACGATGTGATTGCCTTGCGCCGCCACCCAGGCGATCGCGACCTGAGCCGGCGAGGCGCCGACGTCGTCTGCGATCGCGCGCAGCTTCTCGACCAGCGCCAGATTCGCATCGAGATTGCCGGCGGAGAAGCGCGGGCTCATCCCGCGAAAGTCCTGCGCGCCCGTCTTGTCTTTCGACCAATGGCCGCTGATCAACCCGCGCGACAGCACGCCATAGGCGGTCACGCCGATGCCGAGCTCACGGCAGGTCTTGAGGATATCGCTCTCGATGCCGCGCGAGATCAGCGAATATTCGATCTGCAGATCCGAGATCGGATGAACCTTGTGCGCACGGCGGATGGTGTCGGAACCGACCTCCGACAGGCCGATGTGTTTGATGTAGCCGGCCTTCACCATGTCGGCCATCGCGCCGACGGTCTCCTCGATCGGCACGTTGGGATCGAGCCGCGCCGGGCGGTAGATCTCGATGTGATCGACGCCGAGGCGCTGCAGCGAATAGGACAGGAAATTCCAGATCGCGGCGGGGCGGCTGTCATAGCCCTGCCACTTCTTGTCCGGCGTGCGCAGCGCGCCGAACTTGACGCTGATCTGCACCTGGTCGCGGTTGCGCCCCTTCAGCGCCTCGCCGATCAGCATCTCGTTGTGGCCCATGCCGTAGAAATCGCCGGTGTCGAGCAAAGTGATGCCCGCATCGAGCGCGGCATGGATGGTCGCGATGCTCTCGCTGCGGTCGGTCGGGCCGTAAAAGTCCGACATCCCCATGGCGCCGAGGCCGATTGTGGAGGTGACGGGGCCGGTCTTGCCGAGTTTGCGGGTATCCATGGTGCTTCTCCTCGAAAGGGCGGCGGGCCTGCCCCGCCGTGTTTGATGCACCCGATATGAGGCATTTCGATTGCGCCGATAAGCTGGACAATTGCGAACAGTCTGTTCACTATAGTGAACAATGCGCGATCTCGACCTCCGCGATCTCGAAGTCTTCGTTGCGGTCGCCCGCGCGCGAAATTTCCGGCGCGCCGCGGTGGAGCAGCACGTCTCGGTCTCGAGCCTCAGCCAGCGCTTGCGCGACATGGAGGAGCGGCTTGGGGTCCGCCTAGTGAACCGCACCACCCGCAGCGTCGCACTCACCGAAGCTGGCGAAGTGCTGCTGGCGCGCGTGGCGCCTGCCATGTCCGACGTTTTGGAGGCACTCGACGCCGTGCGGGGCTTGCGCGGCGTGCCGTCAGGACGTTTGCGCATCAACGCGCCGCCGCCGGCGGTCGACCTCGTGCTGGCGCCGATGATCGGTCCATTTCTCGCGGCCCATCCCCGGATCGATTTCGAGATCGTCGGCCAGAGCGGCTTCGTCGACATCGTCGATGCCGGGTACGACGCCGGCGTGCGCTATGGCGAGCATCTCGAACAGGACATGATCGCGGTGTCGCTCGGGCCGCCGCAGCGTTACGCGCTGGTCGCCTCGCCCGATTACCTCGCGCGGCACGGCAAGCCGAGACATCCGAAGGATCTGCTCGAGCATCCCTGCATTCGCGTCCGCTTCTCCAGCGGCGCGATGCTGGATTGGGAGTTCGAGAAGGCCGGACGCGCGGTCAAACTATCGCCGCCGGCCAAGCTGGTGGTCAATCATCCCGCGCCCGCGATGCGCGCGGCGCGCGACGGTACAGGATTCTGGCTTACCTTCAGGGACTATGTCAGCGAGGCGATCGCCGCAGGCGAACTGGTCAGCGTGCTCGACGACTGGTGCCCGCCGTTTCCCGGACCGTTTTTGTACTACCCGAGCCGGCGCCAGCCGCCGCCGGCACTTGCGGCATTCGTTGCGTTCGTAGCGGAGTGGCGCAAGCGGCCGAAGAACGCATAGGCAGCGAGCACGACGGCACTTCACCTGTCCCCGCAGGCGGGCAGAGGTGAAGAAGTCACAGCATGCTTGGCAGCACGCGGTCCGGCGGCTTGTGGTTGTCGAGGAAGGTGCGGATGTTGATGATCACCTTCTCGCCCATCTCGACGCGGCCTTCGATGGTGGCCGAGCCCATATGCGGCAGCAGTGCGACCTTGCCCTGTTTGGCGAGCCGCACCAACTTTGGATTGACCGCCGGCTCGTTCTCGTAGACGTCGAGCCCGGCGCCGCCGATCTCGCCGGTCTCGATCAGCTTGACCAGCGTGTCCTCGTCGATCACCTCGCCGCGCGCGGTGTTGACGATGTAGGCCTCCTTGCGGATCAGCTTCAGCCGTCGCGCCGAGAGCAAATGGAACGTCGCCGGCGTGTGCGGGCAGTTGACGGAGATGATGTCCATCCGCGCCAGCATCTGGTCGAGGCTTTCCCAATAGGTGGCGCCCAACTCTTCCGCGATCACCGGCGCGACGGGCCGGCGGTTGTGATAGTGGATCTGCAGGCCGAAGGCTCGCGCGCGCCGCGCCACGGCTTGTCCGATGCGGCCCATGCCGATGATGCCGAGACGCTTGCCCCCGATGCGATGGCCGAGCATCCAGGTCGGCGACCAGCCCGGCCAGTGCTTGCCTTCATGCAGGATCGACGTGCCCTCGACCAGCCGGCGCGGCACCGCGAGGATCAGCGCCATGGTCATGTCGGCGGTATCCTCGGTCAAGACCTTCGGCGTGTTGGTGACGGTAATGCCGCGCGCATGCGCGGCCGTGACGTCGATATTGTCGACGCCGTTGCCGAAATTGGCGATCATCTTCAGCTTGCAGTCGGGCTGCTTGAGCAGATCCTCGGTGATCTCGTCGGTCACGGTGGGCACCAGCACGTCGGCGGTGCGCACCGCTTCGGCGATTTGCGCCTCCGTCATCGGCATATCGTCGAGATTGAGGCGCGCATCGAACAATTCGCGCATGCGCGTCTCGATCGAGTCCGGCAATTTGCGGGTGACGACGACGAGAGGCTTTTTCTTAACCGACATGTCCTGCTCTCATGAGGCGTTCAGACCTCATTAACCCGGTTATTCGAAACTGGCGCTCGCGCGAAAATCCGGCGTTTCCGTGGGTTCCCGATCGCTCCCTTTGGATACGCCGACGGCTTTCCGCGTCTTGGTTGGCGTTCCGTCCTCTCTAGCAGAAGGCCGCGCCAAGACAAGAACTCCGGCGAAACCCCTGAGGCTTGGTAGGGCCAGGGGCGAACGGGGCAGGGGATTTGGGGATCAGGCGCAAGCTTGAGCGATGTCCGGCGTAGAGTTGGGCCGCGCTCGGCAGGAGACGGGTTGATGGCGTTGCGGCGTATGTGTTCGATTATGATGCTTGCAGGCGCGATGCTTGGCGCCTCGGTTGCGACGGGCCTCGCCGCGAAAGACGTGCTCACCACATCCGGGCTGCCGATCCCGCGCTATGTCAGCCTGAAGTCGGACCATGTGAATGTCCGTGCCGGTCCCACCAAGGACAATGACGTGGCCTGGGTCTACACCCGCTCCGGATTGCCGGTGGAGATCACCGCCGAGTTCGAGAACTGGCGGCGCGTGCGCGATTCGGAGGGTGCCGAGGGTTGGGTCTATCATTCGCTGCTGTCGGGCCGCCGAACCGCGGTCGTCACCATGAAGAACAAGGACGATCTCGCCTCAATCTACGATCGCGCCGACGTCACGGGCTCGATCACCGCGAAGCTGCAGGCCGGCGTGGTTGCGAGCGTGAAGAAATGCGATTCGCACTGGTGCCACGTCGCGGGCGAAGGCTTTGACGGCTGGATCGAGCAGCAGCGGCTCTGGGGCGTCTACGACGGCGAGAGGGTGGAGTGATCTCCGCCCTCATCCCGAGGAGCCGCGAAGCGGCGTCACGAGGGATGGGCAACTGGCCTCATGGTTCGAGACGCGCGAAGACGCGCTCCTCACCATGAGGGGCTAGCAATGATCAAAAGCTACAGCGGAGTCAGCGCTTCTTGCGCAGGCGCACGACCATGTCGACGCGCGCGATCTCGTAGCCCTCGGGGACGTCGGGCATCTTCGAGAGCATGAGATGCGGGTCGGGAATATCGACCAGCTCGTGGTTGTTCTCGAGATAGAAATGATGATGCGCGGTGACGTTGGTATCGAAATAGGTCTTGGTGCCGTCGACCGAGACCTGGCGGAGCAGGCCGGCGTCGGTAAGTTGGTTGAGCGTGTTGTAGACGGTCGCAAGCGACACCGGCACCTTGGCGAGCGTTGCTTCCTCGTAGAGCATCTCAGCCGTGAGGTGGCGCGCGCCCTTGCCGAACAACAGCCAGCCGAGAGCCATGCGCTGGCGCGTGGGGCGAAGGCCCGCCGCCTGCAGCATTTCGTTGACGTCATGCCACGGGCAACCAGTCAGCGCCGGTTGCCGGCCCGCATGGCGGTTCGTGTCGTCGCCCTCCAAGGAGCGATTGTCGCCTGGTTCCAGTACTGGCACGCGCGTCTCGTCCTGACTAATCTCTCGAAATATATGGAGGAAATCGGGCAGATGCAAGTTTCTCGCAACTAGAACGGTCCTAAACAGATCAGCCATGTCGTCCCGCTGCGGCGATTTACCCCCAGCGGGAACTTTGCCGTCCGCGGTGCCTATGTTAGAGGAGCGCCCGGACCCGGTTAACCGATTTCGGCATGGCGGAGGGCCTGCCGGGGTGTCCTGACGTGGGGATTTCGCGCCGATCCACGGTAATCTGGCACGTGTCCCAAGCGCAACGGGTCCGTTTCGCTTAAAATCCACGCTACCGTAAATTGTGGGAGGCTGCCTGCTATGCTGGAACGGCGCAGCGGTTACGAATATGAGGATTTGCTGGCTTGCGGCCGCGGCGAGCTGTTCGGCCCGGGCAATGCACAATTGCCGCTGCCGCCGATGCTGATGTTCGACCGCATCAGCGAGATCAGCGCAACCGGCGGGGAACACGGCAAGGGCGTCATACGCGCCGAGCTCGAGGTCAAGCCGGACCTCTGGTTCTTCGGTTGCCATTTCAAGGGCGATCCCGTGATGCCGGGCTGCCTCGGTCTCGACGCGCTTTGGCAGATGCTCGGCTTTTTCCTGGGCTGGACCGGCGGCGAGGGCCGCGGCCGCGCGCTCGGCCTCGGCGAATTGAAGTTCGGCGGTCAGGTGATGCCGAACGTGCGCAAGATTGTGTACAACGTCGACGTCAAGCGCGTGATGCGCCTAAAGCTCTGGCTGGGTATTGCCGACGGCTGGCTTTCGGCCGATGGCGAGATTATCTATCGCGCCAAGGACCTGAGGGTCGGGCTGTTCAAGCAGGGCACCGCGCCGGCTTGAACGGAAGCACGGCCTAAGCGCACATAAAGAGATAAGGTAAGGCGAGGCAAACATGAGGCGGGTTGTCATCACGGGGATGGGCATTGTCTCATCCATCGGAAACAACACCCAGGAAGTATTGTCGAGCCTGCACGAGGCGAAGTCCGGCATCACCCACGCGGGAAAATATCAGGAGCTTGGTTTCCGCTCGCAGGTCTACGGCGCGCCGACCGTCAACGCCGCCGAGATGATCGACCGCCGCGCCATGCGCTTCCTCGGCGAGGGCGCCGCGTGGAATCACATCGCGATGGAACAGGCGATCCAGGATTCCGGCCTCGATCCGTCCGACATCTCCAACGTCCGCACCGGCATCATCATGGGCTCGGGCGGGCCGTCGGCGCGCACCATCGTGGAGGCCGCCGATACCACGCGCACCAAGGGTCCGAAACGCGTCGGCCCGTTCGCGGTGCCGAAGGCGATGTCGTCGACGGCGTCCGCCACGCTTGCGACCTGGTTCAAGATCAAGGGCGTCAACTATTCGATCTCTTCGGCCTGCGCTACGTCCAACCATTGCATCGGCAACGCCTATGAGACGATCCAGATCGGCAAGCAGGACGTGATCTTTGCCGGCGGCTGCGAGGAGCTCGACTGGTCGCTGTCGGTGCTGTTCGACGCCATGGGCGCGATGTCATCGAAATACAACGACACGCCCTCCACCGCTTCGCGGCCCTACGACATCAGCCGCGACGGCTTCGTCATCGCCGGCGGCGCCGGCGTGGTGGTGCTGGAAGAGCTGGAACACGCGAAAGCGCGCGGCGCGCGCATCTATGCCGAGATCGTCGGCTATGGCGCGACCTCCGACGGCTACGACATGGTCGCGCCGTCCGGCGAAGGCGCCGAGCGCTGCATGCGCATGGCGATGTCGACCGTCGACAGCAAGATCGATTACATCAATCCGCACGCGACCTCTACGCCTGCCGGCGATCCGCCGGAGATCGAGGCGATCCGCAAGGTGTTCGGTGTCGGCGACAAGTGTCCGCCGATTTCGGCGACCAAGGCGCTCACCGGTCACTCGCTCGGCGCCACCGGCGTGCAGGAGGCGATCTATTCTCTGTTGATGATGAACAACGGCTTCATCTGCGAGAGCGCGCATATCACCGAGCTCGATCCGGTGTTTGCCGACATGCCGATCGTGCGCAAGCGCGTCGACAATGCGAAGCTCGGCACCGTGCTGTCGAATTCCTTCGGCTTCGGCGGCACCAACGCCACGCTGGTGTTCAAGCGGCTGGATGCCTAGTGCCCACTTTCCGAAGTCCGCGCTCTATCGCCGCGACATCTTTTCGCGGACTTCGGAAAGTCATGGGCACTAGCAAATCTAATGATCCTAGTGCCGCTTTCGATCTGAAGTCCCTGAACCCGATTTTGCGGCGAGTGTGTCAGGGACTCCAGATCGGCGGCACTAGGGTCCGGTTCATCGCATGAGTGGAGTGTTGAGGCGATGCAGGACCTGATGAAGGGCAAGCGCGGTCTGATCATGGGCATCGCCAATGATCATTCGATCGCCTGGGGCATTGCGAGAACGCTCGCGGCCCATGGCGCCGAGATGGCGTTCACCTATCAGGGCGAGGCGCTGGGCAAGCGGGTTCGGCCGCTCGCGGACCAGCTCGGGGTCAAGCAGGTGCTGCCCTGCGACGTCGAGAATCTCGCCAGCGTCGATTCGGTCTTCAGCGCACTGAAGAAGGAATGGGGCGGGCTGGATTTCCTGGTCCACGCCATCGCCTATTCCGACAAGAGCGAGCTGAAGGGCCGCTATGCCGACACCAGCCGCGAGAATTTTTCGCAGACCATGCTGGTGTCCTGCTTCTCGTTCACGGAGCTGGCCAAGCGCGCCGCCGAATTGATGCCGGAGACCGGCGGTTCGTTGATCACGCTCACCTTCGGCGGCTCGATGCGCGTGATGCCGAATTACAACGTGATGGGCGTCGCCAAGGCGGCGCTGGAAGCTTCCGTGCGTTATCTCGCCTCCGATTTCGGTTCGCGAGGCATTCGCGTCAACGCGATCTCGGCCGGTCCCGTGCGCACGCTCGCCGGCTCCGGCATCGGCGAGGCGCGCGCGATGTTCGCCTTTCAGCAGAAACATTCGCCGCTCGGACGCGGCGTCACGCTCGATGAGCTCGGCGGCTCGGCGCTCTATCTGTTGTCGGAGCTGTCCGGCGGCGTGACCGGCGAGATTCACTACGTCGATTCCGGCTACAACGTCATTTCGATGCCGCGGCCGGAGGAACTGAAGAGCGGGAATAGCTAGCCCGCGGCAATCTTCTCGGCGCGCTGGAAAGCGGGCCGTGCGATGCAGCGCGCGATATAGGCGTCGAATGACGGCCGAGACGGCACCATCTTGAACAGCCGCACCGAAAAATTCAGCGCCGAGCCGATCGCGACGTCGGCGGCGGAGAAATTCTCGCCGAGGATCCACGGGCCTTTGGCCAGCGCGTTGTCGAGCACGTCGAACACGCGGCTCGCCTCGCCCCAGCCGGCCGCGATCGAACTCATTTCCAGCTTCGTTGCGACCTGCACCATCGCGGGCTCGATGCAGCCCGGCGCGAAGAACAGCCAGTACAGATATTTGGCGCGTAGCGGATCGCCGATGGGCGGCGCCAGTCTGACTTCCGGATAACGCTCGGCGACATAGGCGCAGATGGCGGCGGCTTCCGCCAGCGTCGCCTCGCCATCCTTCAATGCCGGCACCTTGCCCATCGGATTGATCGCGAGATAGTCCGGCGCCTTCTGCGCGCCGGTGGAGATGTCCGTCAACACCCGTTCATAGGGTTGGCCGGTCTCTTCCATCAGCCAGAGTGCCGTGAACGAGCGCGACCGCGGCGACCAATAGAGTTGCATCATCGGGATCTCCGTTGCGCCTATTTCAGCATCTCGGGCAATGTCATGTCGAGACTTGACGTCAATAAGGCACGCACGCCGTCGCGCAGCATGGAATTGCCGGATACATCGGATGGCTTGTCGGGAAATGCCGCGGCATCCAGCTGGCGATAGGGCCCCCCTACCGGATTATGAAGAGCTCGTTCGAGGCGAGATTCGTTGTCGTTGTAGGCGGGGCCTTCCTTGATCAATTCAAAAGTCCGGCCATCGTAGACACGGATATACATCATGGCGAAGAGATATACGCGCCGACCGTCCTGATAATTCGAGATGCCGATGCCGAATTCGTTGCTGATAGTGCCGTACCGATGCACCAGGACGTAGCGCGCGCATGGGACCCTGCTACCGACGTCCTGTGCGAATACCTTGAGGGCCGTGTCCATCTGATAGGGATTGGGATAGCGCCATCGCGAGTCGGCAAGGTCCTGTCCGCTCAACGGAACCCTTCGTACGGTTCTGCCGGGCGCCGCAGCGCGCACCCGCGACACGATGAGTTCGTCGAGGTCCCATCCGACGACGCCTACATGGGCATGTTTATCCAGGAATCGGAAGACTCCGTATTTGTGGATAAGGAAAAGATCGCCGGCAATTGAGATAACACCGATCTGACAAGCTGGGTTTTGAGCGAAGGCGGCCGGGCCTGAGCAAACAAGACAAAGCGCGCAAACGAGAATGCGAAATATCGATACGATTTGCCGGGGAAAATTCGTCATGGCTTGAAGAAGAACGGGAATATCTTGTCGAGCCGGTTCGCGAGCAGAGCGCGTGTCCGCTCCCGCAAGACCGCGCTATTGGCGGCGTCCGCGGCAACCGGGGGGAATGCGGAGCCGTCGATCCTCTCCATGTGTTCATTCGTGAGGTTGTCGGCCATGCGCTGCAGAAAGCTGTCCAGACTTATGGGATTTTGTCGAATCTCGAAGGTCTGGCCGTCGACAATGACGATGCTCACGTAAGCAAACACCGACGTATAGTCGACGATGGCCGTGCGCTTGACGATCCCAACGCCGGTGAGCGGCAGCTTCGTGCCCGGGAATTGCCCGTTGCCCCGCATCACGACGAAGTAGCGTTCGCAACCGGCATTCCCTGCAATCTGCCGGACGATGCTTGTCAGCTCTCCACGGTAATCGCGAAACAAATTGCCCAGGCCGCTCTTCCCCTTGTAATAGGAATCGAACGCGCCCTTGGCATAGGTGATGTTTCGTACCGCTGTGGGACCGGCGGCTGCTCGCGCCTTTGCAAGGACGACATCATCGAGCCCCCAGGACACCGGGATTTCGTCAAGTCCATTGCCGAAGGCGGTTATTCCGATTGTCTGGACCGAGAAAAGGTCGAGCGCGGCGATGATGCCGACCTGACATGGACCGCTTTCAGCGGCGACGGATGGCGTCCCAACCGGTTTGGGCTTCGCGGCCGGCTTCTTCTTGGCGACGGCCTTGGCAGGCGCGGGTGCGGCAGGCGACGGAGGCGAGGGCGCTTGTGCCGAGGCGGCGGTAACAAGAAACGACAGCAAGCAAGCAAGAACAACGCGCGTCATGAGGCCCCATCGATAGCAGTGGTGCGCCTCATTAATTTGCCCCGCCTTCAACTGCAAGCTGCACGAACGTCGAAAAACTACGGTTTTCCCGCACGGTTCCAGCGATAATATTTCATGATGAACCCGGTCATCGGCTCGACGGCTTCCTTCTCGAACACAAAGCCCTCGCGCTCGTACCAGCGCCAGGCCTTGTCGTTCTCGCGTACGCAGCGTAGCCAGATTTCGTCGGGCAATTGCGTTCGCGTGAAGGCAAGCAATTGGCGGCCGACCGAACGGCCCTGATAGCCGGGTGCGACGAACAGCTGGTCGAGGTAGCGCTTCTCCAGATGCAGCGCGAGCATGGCCGCACGCGTGCCGTCGTCGTCGGCGACGTAGAGGCTCCAGCCGTCCTCGATCTCCTTGCGGATGCGGGCGCGCAGATTGGCCAACAAAAAATTGCTGGCTTCGCCAAGACCGGTGGAGACCCAGCTTTCCATCCAGACGCGGCCGATATCGTCATATTCGTCCGCGCGGGCGGGACGGATGATGGGATCGGACATCGGCCGTTCAGGTTCGCTGGCTGCGCAAAGCGGCAGCCGCGTGCCGCTTGCGCGCCTTGCCTGCCGACAGGCACACCGCTTCGGAGATTTGCTGCAACTGTCGCGCAAGGGGACTGGTTCTGCGCCAGACCATGCCGATGATGCGCGACGGTTGCGGATTTCTGAAGCGCGCAACAGAGACCGGCGCGGAGCGCGTCTCGACCGCGACCGCCATTTCCGGAATCAAGGTGACGCCGATGCCGGCGCCGACCATTTGCACCAGCGTCGACAGTGAGCTTGCGTCGAGCACTTCGCGCGGCGGCGAGGACTGCATATTGCAGAACGACAGCGCCTGATCGCGGAAGCAGTGGCCTTCTTCCAGCAGCAGCAGCCGCATTTCTCGCAGCATTTCCCGACTCGGCACCGGCGTTCCCTCGGCCTCTCCCGGCCGCACCAACAGAAAATTCTCGGTGAACAGGGCGACTTCGGTCAGCGAGGGCTCGGACACCGGCAATGCCACGATGGCGGTATCGAGCCGGCCCTCAACGACCTCCTTGATCAGCTTCGGCGTCAGCGTCTCGCGGACGTGAATGTCGAGTTCGGGATGCAGGCGCGCGAGATTCTCGATGACCTTCGGCAACAGATACGGCGCAACCGTCGGGATCATGCCGACCCGCAGCCGCCCCGCGAGGCGGTCCTGCGACGCGCGCGCGAAATCGCCGAGCTCATCGACCGAGCGCAGGATGTCGCGGACCCGTTGCAGCAGCTCCTCGCCGAATTGCGTCAGCGCAACCTGGCGCGCGCTACGCTCCAGCAGCGCGCCGCCGAGCGCCCGCTCCATTTCCTTGATCTGCATCGACAGCGCCGGCTGCGAGACCGCGCAGGCTTCAGCGGCGCGGCCGAAATGGCCGTGGCGCGCCAGCGCATCGAAATAGCGGAGCTGTCGTAGTGTGACGTTGAACATCGGACGATCGCAGCACGATTGTCATCAGATAATCCTATCGCTGCAATCATTAAAGTCAATTTTACCTGATGGTATGTGGGGCGTAGATTTGCGACAGTCGGTGCAGGGGAAACTCCCGAACCCAAGAGGAGACGATCATGGATGACCAAGCCAAGTGCCCGTTCTCGACACGCGCACGCTCGAATCGCGACTGGTGGCCGGACTCGCTGGACGTTTCCGTCCTGCACCGCAACTCCAGCCTGTCCGATCCGATGGGCAAGGCGTTCGACTACGCCAGGGAATTCAAGACGCTCGACCTCAACGCCGTGGTCAAGGATTTGCGCGCGCTGATGACCAGTTCGCAGGAATGGTGGCCTGCCGACTTCGGTCACTATGGCGGCCTGATGATCCGCATGGCCTGGCACAGCGCGGGCACCTATCGCATCACCGACGGCCGCGGCGGCGCCGGCGCCGGTCAGCAGCGTTTCGCGCCGCTGAACAGCTGGCCGGACAATGCCAACCTCGACAAGGCGCGCCGGCTGTTGTGGCCGATCAAGCAGAAATACGGCCGCAAGCTTTCGTGGGCCGATTTGATGGTCCTCGCCGGCAACGTCGCGCTGGAATCGATGGGCTTCAAGACGTTCGGTTTTGCCGGTGGCCGTCCCGACGTATGGGAGCCGGAAGAACTGTACTGGGGCCCGGAAGGCACCTGGCTCGGCGATGAACGCTACAGCGGTGAACGCCAGCTCGCCGAGCCGCTCGGCGCGGTGCAGATGGGCCTGATCTACGTCAATCCGGAAGGCCCGAACGGCAATCCGGACCCGGTCGCGGCGGCCAAGGATATCCGTGAGACCTTCTTCCGCATGGCGATGAACGACGAGGAAACCGTAGCCTTGATCGCCGGCGGCCACTCTTTCGGCAAGACCCACGGTGCCGGCGATCCCTCGCTGGTGGGAGCGGACCCCGAAAGCGGCGCGCTCGAGGATCAGGGCCTCGGCTGGAAGAGCAAGCACGGCACCGGCATCGGCGCCGACGCCATCACGGGCGGCCCGGAAGTCACCTGGACGCAGACGCCGACGAAGTGGAGCAATCTGTTCTTCAAGAACCTGTTCGAGAACGAATGGGAGCTGACCAAGAGCCCGGCCGGTGCCAAGCAGTGGAAGGCGAAGAATGCCGAGGCTTCGATTCCGGACGCCTATGACAGCTCGAAGAAGCATGTGCCGACCATGCTGACCACAGACCTGTCGCTGCGCATGGATCCGGCCTATGAGAAAATCTCGCGGCGCTTCTTCGAACACCCGGACCAGTTCGCCGACGCCTTCGCGCGGGCATGGTTCAAGCTCACGCATCGCGACATGGGTCCACGTGCGCGCTACCTCGGCAAGCTGGTGCCAAAGGAAGTACTGATCTGGCAGGATCCGATCCCGGCCGTCGATCACGCAGTGATCAACGACAAGGACGTCGCGGCGTTGAAGGCGAAGCTGCTGGCGGGCCTGTCGGTGCAGCAGCTGGTCTCGACCGCCTGGGCGTCGGCCTCGACCTTCCGCGGCTCGGACAAGCGCGGTGGCGCCAACGGTGCACGCATTCGGCTCAGCCCGCAGAAGGATTGGGAGGTCAACAATCCGGCTGAGCTGGCGAAGGTGCTGAAGAAGCTGGAAGCGATCCAGGCTGACTTCAACAAGTCGGCCAAGGGCAAGAAAGTCTCGCTGGCCGACCTGATCGTGCTCGGCGGCTGCGCAGCGGTCGAAAAGGCCGCCAGCGCTGCCGGCGTCGACGTCAAGGTTCCGTTCACGCCGGGCCGCATGGACGCCTCGCAGGAGCAGACCGACGTCGAGTTGTTTGCGCCGCTCGAGCCGCGTGCCGATGGCTTCCGCAACTACATCAGCGGCAAGCGGCAGTTCATGCACCCCGAGGAGGCGTTGGTGGACCGCGCGCAGCTGATGCGGCTGACGGGACCGGAGATGACGGTTCTGGTCGGTGGCCTGCGCGTGCTTGGCGCAAATGCCGGCGGGTCGAAGCATGGCGTTCTTGCCAGGAAAACCGGAGTGCTCAGCAACGAGTTCTTCGTCAACCTGCTCAGCATGGCGACGGAGTGGAAGGCGGCGGGCGACACGTATGAGGGGTACGACCGCAAGACCAGGGCGGCCAAGTGGACCGCGACCCGCGTCGACCTGATCTTCGGCTCGCATTCGCAGTTGCGGGCCTTCGCCGAGGTCTATGCTTGCGCGGACGCGAAGGAGAAGTTCGTGAAGGACTTCGTCGCCGCCTGGACCAAGGTGATGAACGCCGACCGCTTCGATATCGCGGCCTGAGATCGCCAGCACAGAAAACAAAAAAGGGCGGCCGCGAGGCCGCCCTTCGTACTTGATAAGTAGCGGAGGCTTACTCGCCGGCGGCTTCGCGCACCGCAGGCGCTTCCGACTTCGGCTTGGCCTCGAGGTCCTCGCCGGTCGTCTGATCGACCGCCTTCATCGATAGCCGCGTCTTGCCGCGATCGTCGAAGCCGAGCAGCTTGACCTTGACCTTGTCGCCTTCCTTGACGACATCGGAAGTCTTCTGCACGCGGTTGGCCGCGAGCTGGCTGATATGGACGAGGCCGTCCTTGGCGCCGAAGAAGTTCACGAAGGCGCCGAACTCCATCACCTTGACGACGGTGCCCTCGTAGATCTGGCCGACCTCGGGCTCCGAGGTGATCGACTTGATCCACTTGATGGCGGCCTTCATGGCCTCGCCGTCGTTGGAGGCGACCTTCACGGTGCCGTCGTCCTCGATGTTGATCTTGGCGCCGGTCTTCTCCACGATCTCGCGGATCACCTTGCCGCCGGTGCCGATCACTTCGCGGATCTTGTCGGTCGGGATCTTGAAGGTCTCGATGCGGGGTGCGTACTCGCCGAGCTCGGCGCGGGCGTTCGTCAGCGCCTTGGCCATCTCGCCGAGGATGTGGATGCGCCCGTCCTTGGCCTGGCCAAGCGCAACTTTCATGATCTCCTCGGTGATGCCCTCGATCTTGATATCCATCTGCAGCGAGGTGATGCCCTGATCGGTGCCGGCGACCTTGAAGTCCATGTCGCCGAGATGATCCTCGTCGCCGAGAATGTCCGAGAGCACCGCATAGCGGCTGCCTTCCAGGATCAGGCCCATCGCGATACCCGCAGTCGGCCGCTTCAGCGGCACGCCGGCGTCCATCAGCGCGAGCGAGGAGCCGCAGACGGTTGCCATCGAGGACGAACCGTTGGACTCCGTGATCTCCGACACCACGCGGATGGTGTAGGGAAACTCGTGATGCGGCGGCAGCACGGGACGGATCGCACGCCAGGCGAGCTTGCCATGGCCGATCTCGCGCCGCTTGGTCCCGCCCAAGCGCCCGGTCTCACCGACCGAGTAGGGAGGGAAATTGTAGTGCAGCAGGAATGTTTCCTTGTACGTTCCCGACAGCGCGTCGATATACTGCTCGTCCTCGCCGGTACCGAGCGTGGTCACCACCAGGCCCTGGGTCTCGCCGCGGGTGAACAGCGCCGAACCGTGCGCGCGCGGCAGTACGCCGACTTCGCAGACGATGTTGCGGACCGTCTTGGAATCGCGGCCGTCGATCCGCTTGCCGGTATCCAGGATGTTCCAGCGGACGATCTTGGCTTCGAGCTCCTTGAAGACGCCGGCGATCTTGAGCTTGTCGTATTTCGGCTCCTGCCCTTCCGGAAAGAAGTGCGCGATCGCCCTTTCCTTGACGGCGCCGACCGCGGCATAGCGGTCCTGCTTCACCGGGATCGCATAGGCCTTGCGCAGGTCCTGCTCGATGAGGCCGAGCATTTCCTTCTCGATCGCGCTGTTGTCCGCGATCTGGACGTCGCGCGGCTCCTTCGCGGCCTTCTCGGCAAGCTCGATGATCGCCTTGATCACCGGCTGGAAGTGGCGATGACCGAACATCACCGCGCCGAGCATGATGTCCTCGTTGAGCTCCTTGGCTTCCGATTCCACCATCAGCACGGCGTCGGCGGTGCCGGCGACGACGAGGTCGAGCTGAGTCTCGATCATCTCGTCCAGCGTCGGGTTGAGGATGAACTCGTCATTGGCGAAGCCGACGCGCGCGGCGCCGATCGGGCCCTTGAAGGGCGCGCCCGACAGCGTCAACGCGGCTGACGAAGCAACCAGCGCGACGATATCGGGATCGTTCTCCATGTCGTGGGAGAGCACGGTGACGATCACCTGGGTCTCGTTGCGCCAGCCGTCGACGAACAGCGGACGGATCGGGCGGTCGATCAGGCGGGAAACCAGCGTTTCCTTCTCGGTCGGCCGGCCCTCGCGCTTGAAATAGCCGCCGGGAATGCGCCCCGCAGCGTAGGTCTTCTCCTGGTAGTCGACGGTGAGCGGCAGGAAGTCGACGCCCTCGCGCGGCGTTTTCGCCGCCACCACGGTGGCGAGCACCACGGTCTCGCCATAGGTCGCCAGCACGGCGCCGTCGGCCTGGCGGGCGATCTTGCCGGTTTCAAGCTTGAGGGGACGTCCGCCCCAATCGATCTCGACGGAATGAATATTAAACATGTAGGTCTTCTTTCATCGGTTCGCGAAAGAAGGGTCGTTCCAAAAAACAAAAACCATGCGCAAGACGGCGGGACGCTGATCGAAGAAGGCGATCAGCGTCCGGCGATCCTGCCATGGTCTCTGGATTTCGGATGGCGGCCATCCTTTCGCAAGTCACGGGCACCTTGCCCGTTACGCCCAGTAGCCGGATTGCCACGGGACGCTCTCTTCTACGGGACATGATTGTTTGCTGTTTCATGTCCGTGTGCATGATCGGTCTTGAGAGCCGCAACAAGCGGCGGGTCGAACGATCATGCGAAAACGCGCGCTTTTGCGGCGCGCGAGTACTCAAAACAACTCAACGACGAATATTGTGCTTCTCGAGCAGCGCCTTGTAGCGCCCTTCGTCCGTCTTGCGCAGGTAGTCGAGCAGCGAACGCCGCGTCGACACCAGCTTCAACAGACCGCGACGCGAATGATTGTCCTTCACGTGCGACTTGAAGTGTTCGGTGAGATTATTGATGCGTTCCGACAGGATTGCGACCTGAACCTCGGGGGAGCCGGTGTCGCCGGTCTTGGTAGCACTCGTCTTGATGACTTCCGCCTTGCGTTGCGCGGTAATCGACATCGTCAAACTTTCTCGTTGCGACCGGAGCTGGCAGTCAGCCCGGTCAGGTTGAACACGCGCTTGGGGATGAGTTCGCCATTGCCAATTTCAGCAAGCGCGAGAAGCCGGCCTGCCACCGTGACATAGACTGTGCCGCTACTATTGGGCGCATCCCGTCCGCGCAACAAAACGGCCTGGCCCCTATGGAGCCTTGCCGCATCAGCCCGAGTGACGGCCAGTGCCGGGATGTCGTCCAGCGCGGTCTCAACGGGCAAAAGCGCGTCGGCGAGGCTGCCCTCGCCGGACGCGGCTCTATTACACAAAGACTCCAATTGTTCCAGCGAAATCATATCGTTCTCGCCGAAAGGACCGACCAGCGTGCGCCGGAGCGCGCAAATATGGCCGAAACAGCCGAGAATCCGGCCGATATCGCGGGCCAAGGCCCGGACATAGGTTCCCTTGCCGCACTCGGCGTCGAACACGGACAAGTCCTTATCCACTTGTTCCACAAGGGTTAATTGATGGATCTCGACCGGGCGCGGGGCCAGCTCGACGATTTCGCCGTCGCGCGCCAGATCATAGGCGCGCTCGCCCTGGACCTTGATTGCGGAATAGCGCGGCGGGGTCTGTTCGATGACGCCGGTGAACTGGGGCAACAGCGCGCGGATGGCCTCCGCGGTCGGCCTGATGTCACTGGCTTTGACGACCTTTCCTTCGGTGTCGTCGGTGTCGCGCTCTTCGCCCCAGCGCACCATGAAGCGATAGCGCTTGCGTCCGTCCATCACGAAAGGAACGGTCTTGGTGGCTTCGCCGAGCGCGATCGGCAGTCCGCCTGACGCCAGCGGATCGAGCGTGCCGGCGTGCCCGGCGCGCTTGGCGGAGAACAACCGCTTCACCACGGCGACGGCCTGCGTCGAGGTCATGCCGATCGGCTTGTCGAGCACGACCCAGCCATGGACGTCGCGCTTGTCGCGCCGCGGCTGATTGTTCGGGCGCTGCTGCCTGCCGGCGCGCGGATCGTTGTTGCTCCGCGAGTCCGGATGCGCGTCGGAAAAATTATTTTCGAGGGACGCGTGCTGATCCGCGATCGGCGGCTCGATCACGCTCTTGGCGGGGATGATGGTCATCGATCTTCGTCCGAATCGGGCGCGAGGTCTCTCTGCACCGCAGGCGTTCGCAATAGCTTCTCGATCCGTTCCGCTTCGTCGAATTGATCGTCGACACGGAAGCGGAGATCAGGAGCGAATTTCAGGTTAACGTTTCGCGCGACCTCGCCGCGCAGGAACTTCTTGTTTCGCTCGAGCGCCGCGATCACGATGTCGGTGTCGCGTCCGCCGAGCGGCATCACGTAGATGGTGGCAAGCTTCAGGTCAGGCGACATCCGAACCTCGGGCACCGTAATGATGTGGCCCTCGAGATCGGCGTCGTGAACGCGACCGTGCGTGAGAATATCGGCAACAGCATGGCGCACGGCTTCGCCGACGCGCAATTGCCGCTGCGATCCGCCGGGTGCCGAATTCTTCTGTTGGTGATGACGCGGCATCGTTGTCTTTCAAATCGTCGATGCCCGCGCCGATGGCGGGCACTGACGTCTTTATGTTCAATCAGAGGGACGTGATGGCCGGATCGAATCCGGCCATGCCGCCTTCATTTAAAGAAACGATCCCGAACGCTTCGTAAGATTTGGACTTACAGCGAGCGCTGGATCGTCTCCACGCGATAACACTCGATAACGTCGCCGGCACGCATGTCGCCGTAGCTCTCGAAGGCCATGCCGCATTCCTGGCCGGCCTGCACTTCCTTCACTTCATCCTTGAACCGCTTCAGGGTCGAGAGCTTGCCTTCATGCACGACGACGTTGTCGCGGATCAGCCGGACATTGGCGCCGCGCTCCACGGTGCCGTCGGTGACGCGGCAGCCCGCGACCTTGCCGACCTTGGAAATGTTGAAGATTTCCAGGATCTCGGCATTGCCGAGCATGGTCTCGCGCAACGTGGGCGCAAGCAGGCCGCTCATGGCCTTTTTCACGTCATCCACGAGGTCGTAGATGATGTTGTAGTAGCGGATCTCGATGCCGTTGCGCTTGGCGGCGGCCGCCGCCTCCTTGTTGGCGCGCACGGAGAAGCCGATGATCGCGGCGTTGAAGCCTTCCGCGAGCGTCACGTCGGATTCGGAGATGCCGCCGACGCCGGCATGCAGGATGCGCGCGGCGACCTCATCGGTGCCGAGCTTCTCCAGCGAGCCGAGAATGGCTTCCAGCGAGCCCTGCACATCGGCCTTGATGATCAGCGGGAATTCCTTGCGGCCCGACGTCTTGAGCTGCGACATCATCTGCTCGAGCGAGCCGCGCATGCCGGAGATCGAGGCAGCGGCGTTCTCGCGCTTCTGATGCGCGCGGTAGCTGGTGATCTGGCGGGCGCGGGCTTCGTTCTCGACCACCGCGAGGCGGTCGCCCGCTTCCGGCGGGCCGTTGAAGCCGAGCACTTCGACCGGCACGGAGGGACCGGCCTCGTCGATGGTATCGCCCTGATCGGAGATCAGCGCGCGGACGCGGCCCATCTCGGCGCCGGCCACGATGATGTCGCCGACCCGAAGCGTGCCGCGCTGGACCAGCACGGTGGCGACAGGACCGCGGCCGCGATCGAGCTTGGCTTCGATCACGGTGCCTTCGGCCGGACGCTCTGAGTTCGTCTTCAGCTCGAGGATGTCGGCCTGCAGCGCGATCATTTCGAGCAGGCGATCGAGATTGGTCTTGTTCTTGGCCGAGACCTCGACGTCGACGACGTCGCCGCCGAGCGATTCCACCTGCACCTCGTGCTGCAGCAGCTCGGTGCGCACACGCTCGGGCCTGGCGTCCGGCTTGTCGATCTTGTTGATCGCGACGATCATCGGCACCTTGGCCGCCTTGGCATGATTGATCGCTTCCACCGTCTGCGGCATCACGCCGTCGTCGGCGGCGACCACCAGCACCACGATGTCGGTGACCTTGGCGCCGCGGGCGCGCATCGCGGTGAAGGCGGCGTGGC
>CAVTVG010000014.1:0-13287 GCA_963738155.1 uncultured Alphaproteobacteria bacterium | reverse complement strand
AGGTGGTGAAGGGCCTCGCCAGGGCCGGCATCGCCGCCAACGCCATCCATGGCAACAAGTCGCAGAACCATCGCGAGCGCACGCTCGCCGCCTTCCGCTCCGGTGAAATCCGAACTCTCGTTGCCACCGACATCGCCGCCCGCGGCATCGACGTCGACGGCATCAGCCATGTGGTCAATTTCGACTTGCCCAACGTGCCCGAGACCTATGTCCACCGCATCGGCCGCACCGCGCGTGCAGGCGCCGATGGCACCGCGATCTCGCTGGTCGCCGGGCCGGAGGAGATGGCCTATTTGCGCGACATCGAGCGACTGATCCGGATCGCGCTGCCGCGGGAAGACCGCCGTACGACGGGCCATCGCGACGCCGCCCCCACACAACAGCAGCACCGGCCCGGCCGCCCGGCGCCGCGTCCGCACGCCTCGCGGGCGCATGACAATGCACCGTCTGCGAAAGGACCTCGCCGCCGACACCGCGGGGGTGGTAAGAAGGGAGCAGCCCAAATCAATCGTCCGGAGCCGCACCACCCGCCCCATGGCGGCGGCAAGGCGGACGGGATACAAGGCGTCGCCTTTTTGCATCGCGATACACGACCCAATCGCAACCAACAGCCGACCTAGCCGTCAATCGATCTGGAGATAATTCATGGCTAAAGAGGAGTTGATCCAGTTCGAAGGACTGGTCACTGAAATCCTGCCCGACGCGCGCTACCGCGTGCAACTCGATGCCGGCCACGAGATCGTGGCCTACACGGCCGGCAAGATGAAGAAGAACCGGATCAAGACGCTGGCAGGCGACCGCGTCACGATCGAGATGTCGCCCTACGACCTCGAGAAAGGCCGCCTGATTTTCCGCCACAAGGACGAGCGCGCCGGCTCGGCTCCGGCCGGGGGCCCTCCGCGCGGTGCGCAGCAACGCGGCGGCCAGTTCCGCGGCCGCAGATAAGCCGCAAGGCCGAAGCTAGTGCCGCCGTCCTGAAGTCCCTGCCCTGCTTGCCGCAAGGTCGCTCCAGGGACGTCAGATCGAAAAGCGGCACTAGAATCATAAGTTTGCTAGTGCCGATGGCTTTCCGAAGTTCGTGAAAGTGCGTGCGGCAAGGGGCCACGAACTTCGGAACGCGGGCACTAGCAGCGTGACAATTTTATGTTGTTGCGCTCCGGCGATGGCGGCCGTCAAAAAATCGTGCACCTCAGGATTGTTTTGGGGGCCTGCTTCAAATAATATGCCGCCGTCGATTTTCGGCCGGACGACATTAGCTATCCACCGGTACAGCCGGTTCAGACACGCTGACGACCCTTCCAAAAATTCGATATCACCAGCCCGCGATGAGTGGGTTTCGACGCTTTAGATCTGAGAAGGGACTATCCCGTGAGCATGGGGACCGTGAAGTGGTTTAACGCAACCAAGGGCTATGGCTTCATCCAGCCGGATGACGGCGGCAACGATGTGTTCGTGCACATCAGCGCCGTCGAACGCGCCGGCCTCGGCACGTTGCGCGAGGGCCAGAAGATCTCCTACGAGATCGTGGCCGACCGCCGCTCGGGCAAGTCGTCGGCCGACAATCTGCGCGCCGCGAACTGACGCGATTTACCTGAGGGCGTGATGCCCGGGGGAATCCTGCCTGAACACACCAAGGAAAAGGCCGCGCCCAAAGCGCGGCCTTTTTCATTTGCGATCGGGACCGTCAATTGGTCGGGCAGGGCGTGTTCGCGACAACGTTGTAGAGCACGCAGAGCGACTGACGCGGCCTCGTGTAGGACACGTCGCTGAGATTTACACCGGCTGGCGCCATCACGTAGCCGACGGTCGGCGTATAGAGATAGCTGACCTCGCTGAAGATCAGATAGGTCCCGTCGACCGACAGCGGGGCCGGGATCGTCACGACCTGTCCGGTGGGACGCGCCGCATAGCCATTGCTCCATTGCACCTTCGCGGTGTGCGTGTTGGGGTCGATGAAAAGCTCGGAAACGGTGGAATGCAGCGTCGACGCCGAATAGGGCGCCTGCGCGTATTGAGACATCACCAGCGTCCCGAAACCAAGATAACCGGTCACCTGGGCGGTGGTGACCGTCGTGTTCTGCGATACCAGGTCGGACACTGTGCGCGCTACCAGGGTGACCTTGCGATCGACGGCAACGGCGGAGGAAAACTCAACGACTCCGAAGAACAGCACCAGCATCAGCGGGACGATAATCGCGAACTCGGTTGCGGCAATGCCGCTGCGGTCGCGCCAGAGCTCGGCGAGGCGCTGGCTGCAAATCCGGAACGGTGTCGAAATCGTCACCCTCATTGCATCGTTCCTCAGCAAGCCCCCGATGCCGCGAACGGCTCGTTCTGGAAGACCGCGGTCGCCCTGAGCCACTTACTGGTGGTCCCGGGGTTCGACATGTTGAAGCCAAGCCCGGTGACGAACAACGGCCACTGATAGGCAAGGCTCACGAATACGACAGAGCCGCCGCTGCCGGGGCAATAGTTCGAGCCGCCGATGTAATTGCCGTTGGCATCAAACACAGGGCTGATGGTGACGGACCCGGCCGAAGGACTGCTCTGGACGTTGACCTGGACGTTGCCGCAGGTGAACAGCGCCGGAATCTGGCCGCAGACATAGCTCTTGAATTGCCCCTGGGTAAGTCCGCCGGCCTGCGCCTGGCCGGTCAGGATGTAGCGCGCCGCAGACTGCGTGACGGTTTCCAGCACCTGGGAGGCGAAGAACATCAGTGCCACCTCGACGATCGCGAAAAGCAGGGCCATGAACACCGGTGCGACGAGGGCGAATTCCACCGCCGCCGAACCGCGGCGATGACGGCGGAAGCGGCGCAGCAGGTTCTTCAAGGAAACGGCAGACGGCGGCATCGGCAATCCCAGGGGCTTACGGCTGCATCGATGTCCAGAAATAGCCGAAACTCATTGTTGAATTGTTGTGCGAAAGGCGCGGGCGGCGGGACGCCGCGTTAAGGGACCGTTAACCGGTTTTGCAGACGGCCTGCTGAGGCACCAATCGGCGGCCTAGCGGCTGGCGCAGGACGGATTGCAGCTATAGGTCTGGCGGTCGGAGCCGCGATAGACGGTCACCAGCGATTGATCGGAGAGCCTGGCTTCTTCGCGCTTGGCGTCGGTGATGCTGCGCAACGCCAGGGTCAGGATGCCCATCTGGCGGGCGCGGGCCAGCGTTTCCGCCTGCCCGGGCTGCAGCTCGAGCGTAGCGGTCTTGCCGACAAGGTTGGTCTGGCCGTCCTTCTCCTTGGGCGCCTGGTCGATCGCGAGCACGCGGATGTTCGACAGGATCACCTCGGAGATGATGATTTCGGGAACAGCCGGGTTTTCCGGATGTTTTTCACGTCGAGAAAGAATCACGTCGACCCGGTCGTTGGGCAGAATAAAGCCGCCGGCGCCGGTCTCCGGCGAGACTTCGGTCGAGACCGCGCGTGCGCCGCTTGGCAGGATCGCGGCCATGAATCCCGAGCCTGTGGTCTTGACCAGCTTCTGCTCGCGGATCGGCTCGCCGGCGATGACGGGATCGCGCGCGATCGAGCCGGCGATCTGGGTCACGGCGTCCGGCCGGTCAGGCTTCTTGATGAAGCTGTTGCTGGCGGTCGCCGACGGCCAGGTCTGCCACGCCATGTCTTCGGGCTTGACGGTCTGGCCGAGGCCGATGTCAGATTTGGCGACCAGCACGTCCACGGTCGGCAATTGCGCGACCGGTTCGGCGGGAGCAGGCTTGTTTTCAAGGGATCCGCTGGCGAGCCAGGCGGCGACGCCCCCGGCGCTCAGCGCAATACCAAGGACGACGATACGTGCGGTTTTCATACGCTTTTACTCTTCCGCGCCTCTACTCAACACTGGCCAAGGCGATACGCAGCGGAACCCGGCGGCCGACGCCGCGAGTGTGATGTCAATTGATGAAGGAACCGCAAATACCGGGCTGAAACTTGCTGGTGGTCTTATGATTCCAACATTCGCAAACGTGCCCGCCGAAAAGGGTGCGAATGTTGGAATCGGACCACTAGTGGCGGAAGGGAAAAACCATCTGCCCGACGAAGGCGTCCGGCATCGCGGCTTCGTCCTTGCCGTACTCCTTCGGCAGCTCGTTCTCCGGCATCCGGAACGTCCCGAACAGGAGGTCCCAGAGCGGGAAAGTGCCGGCAAAATTGGTGTTTCCGCCCTTTTCAAGCTGGGTGTGATGCCAGCGGTGGAACACCGGCGTCGCCAGCACATATTTGAACGGACCGAGCGTCCAGTTCAGGTTGGCGTGCACGAATGCCGAATGGAAGGTGTTGAACGGCGCCAGCAGCACCATGGCGTTGGGCGAGATGCCGGCCATCAACAGCACGACGTCGACGCCGATGGTCCCGATCAAAAGGTTGACCGGATGGAACCGCGCCGCAGAAATCCAGTCGAGTTCCTTCGAAGAGTGATGGACCGCGTGATATTTCCAGAACCCGGTGCCGTGGAACATCCGGTGCAGCCAATACAGCATGAAGTCTGCGGCGACCAGAAATACCAGGGCCTGCGCCCATTCCGGCAGCTGCGACAGCGGACCGTGGCCGTTTTCATAAAAGGCGATCAGGTCGTCGGCGTCGTGAATGTTGAAGACCGCGGCGGCTCCAACCACCAGCAGCCCGATGCGGAACACCCGCGCGAAGGTGGGCGCGAAGAACCAGTAGACGACGTCGGTGATGATCTCGCGCTTGCGCCACCACGGCCCGCCGTCGTTGCAGGCCCAGAAATGGGTGAGCACCGTGAACACGACCGCCAGCGCCAGCGTGATCGGCACCACCTTCTCGATGGTCGTGCCCAACATCACCAGGATTTCGAGCGGCAGACCCGACATGGTCACCTCGTCAATTCGCCAATAGCAACGCTTAACTCCCGGCCGATTAAGGAGGCGTGAACTGGTGGAGCGGATTTGAAATTCGCTCGCCACAAGCGGCACATCGGCAAAGCGAACGTCAAATCCAAAGCTCCACCAGACTCATTCCTGCCGGTGAATACGGGCCAAGCCTCTATATACCGGCCGGAAACCACACTCCAATTGTAACTAACCCGTTAAAAAGAAATTTACTCTGCGCAACAACAGGGATTTTGCGGGCGTTTTGCACACCCGAATTAACTGCGCCGCAATTGTCCGACCTTAGGGTGACCCCATGGTCACGGTGCTGAGAACGCCGGCGAGACCAGACCCTAGTTCGACCAGCCACGTGTACATGGAGTTTAGCTTATGAAGAACCTGATTGCGCGTTTCGTGAAGGACGAGTTGGGCGCCACCGCTATCGAGTACGGCCTGATTGCTGCGGGCATCTCGCTCGCCATCATCGCGGTCGTCAACGGCCTCGGCACCAACCTGAACACGAAGTTCACCTCGATCAACACTTCGCTGAAGTAAGTTATCGTCAGCCGGCATCGAAGGCCCCGGGGATCCGGGGCCTTTGTTGTTTGCGGCCGTTGTTGAAGTGGCGTTGCGTATGCGTGATTCTGAGGCCGCGGTTGCGACGGCAAGGAACCTCCCGGCGTCGGGTCAGCTCGAAACGCCGGTGCGGCTGGTCTGCCTCGCGCTGCTGCTTGCGATCGCGGCGCTCGCCTGCCGGATCACCAGCCTCTGGTGATTTCGCCGTTTTCCGATTGTTAGGCTTCTCCGTCCTAGACTTTGGCGAACCGATTTCTTGCGCGGCTTTCACATGATTCTCGATATCGCCCGCCTTTTGGTGTTTCCGGCCCTGATGGCGTTCGCTGCCGCCAGCGACCTCTTCACCATGACGATCTCCAACCGCGTCTCGATCCTGCTTGCCGCCGCCTTCCTGGTACTGGCGGTCGCAACCGGGATGGGGCCTTATGACATCCTCTCCCATCTCGGCGCCGGTGCGCTGGTGCTTGTGGTCGCCTTCGGCTGCTTCGCGATGGGCTGGGTCGGCGGCGGCGACGCCAAGGTTGCGGCGGCCGCCGCGCTGTGGTTCGGCTTCGGCCATCTCTTGAACTACCTGCTCTACGCCTCTCTGTTCGGCGGCGTGCTCACCATCATGCTGCTGCAGATGCGGCAATGGCCGCTGCCCTATCCGCTGACCGGTCAGACCTGGCTGCTGCGGCTCCATGCCAAGGAGAGCGGCATCCCCTATGGCATTGCGCTCGCGATCGGCGCGCTAATGATCTACCCCGAGACCGACTGGGTGAAGGCGGTCGACCTCGCCCGCTTCGCGTTGCACTGAACCGTACACAAGGTCGGCCAAGTAACTCGCCGTTAAGGCAATTTACTCACGCCTCATTAACCATGCTTTGACGAATAGCTGGTCAACTCCACAACACGGCGGCGGAAGCGTCGCGGCGTCTTGTGGAAAGTGAAGCGTATGAATACCGCTCGCATTGTGGTCCTGACCATTGCGCTCAGCACCGGCGGCATTGCCGCGTGCCTTGCCAACCGACCCGCCGACAACAAGCCAACCCGGACCGAATCCATCGTGCGATTGCTGGCCGCAGCCGGCACCGGCGATGCGCGCTTCGCCATCGAGCCTTCGACGGCGGCGCATCGATGAGGATAGACGACATGAAATGCAGGGTGAATCGACTGACGATGCGGGCGTTCCTCGTCCGCGCCCTGTCCTATTCGGCCGTCGCCGCGCTGACTCTCAATCCCGTGCTGACGCCGGTCGTCGCCAGCGATTATCGCAGCGCGCCGCCGCCCGCCTCTATGGCCGCCGCACCTACCGGCGCCATGAACGCCCGCTTCCTGCCGCTCGGCGTCGGCAAATCCGTCGTGATCGACCTGCCGCGCGAGGTCAAGGACGTGCTGGTCGGCGATCCCAAGATCGCCAACGCCGTGATCCGCTCGGCACAGCGCGCCTATATCATCGGCGCCGCGGTCGGCCAGACCAACATCGTGTTCTTCGACGCCTCCGGCGGCCAGATTGCAGCCTATGACATCGCCGTCACGCGCGACCTCAATGGCGTCCGCGCCGCGCTCAAGCAGATCGCGCCGAATTCCGAGATCCAGATCGAGGGCATCGGCGACAGCGTGGTGTTGACCGGCACGGCGAACACGCCGATCGAGTCGCAACAGGCCGCCGACGTCGCGGCGCGGCTTGTCGGCGGCGTCGACAAGGTCATCAACTCGATCGCGGTACGCGGCCGAGACCAGGTGATGCTGAAGGTCACGGTGGCCGAAGTCTACCGCAGCATCATCAAGCAGCTCGGCATCGACCTCAACGCCAATCTCAGTTACGGCAACGCGGCGGTGGTGTTCAACAATGCCAATCCGTTCTCCGCTTTGGGCCGCTCGCTGGTCGCGGGCAACGGCGTGCAGACATCGTTCGGCGGCTCGTCGAACGTGACGGCGACCTTGAAGGCGATGGAAAGCGCCGGCGTGATCCGCACGCTGGCCGAACCCAACCTCACCGCGATCTCCGGCGAGTCGGCCACCTTCATCGCCGGCGGCGAATTCCCGATTCCCGCCGGCTATTCCTGCGATCCCACCACCCATGTCTGTACGACCCAGATCAGCTTCAAAAAGTTCGGTATCTCCCTGAACTTCACACCCGTGGTGATGACCGAGGGCCGCATCAGCTTGCGGGTGATGACCGAGGTCTCCGAACTGTCCAACGACAATTCGATCACGCTGTCGCAGTCGGTCACCGCCTCGACCGTGAACTCGGTGACCATTCCCTCGATCAAGACGCGGCGCGCCGAGACGACGCTGGAAATTCCCTCCGGCGGCGCGATGGCGATGGCCGGCCTGATCCAGGACCAGACCAAGCAGGCGATCAACGGCCTCCCCGGCATGATGCAGCTGCCGATCCTCGGCACGCTGTTCCGCAGCCGCGACTATCTCAACAACCAGACCGAACTGATGGTGCTGGTGACGCCCTATATCGTGCGCGCGGTGGCGCAGAAGGACCTGTCGCGTCCGGATGACGGCTTCGCCGCGTCGGCCGATCCGCAGGCCCAGCTGCTCGGCAATCTCAATCGCATCTATGGCGTGCCCGGCCGCAGTCCGGAGCCGGCGAGCAGCTATCGCGGCACCTACGGCTTTATCACCGACTGAGGCGGGATTTGAACCAATGACAGCCAGGACATCCCCAAGCTTTAGTCGCAGCCTCCGCATGGCGGGGGCGCTCGTCGGCGTCGCTGTCGCACTCGGCGCCTGCGTTCACGACAACCACGAAATGATCGCAAGCGTGCCGGATGATTATCGCCTGCGCCATCCGATCGCGGTCGAGGAAGCCAATCAATCCATGGTCGTGTTCGTCGGGCGCGGCCGCGGCGGGCTGACGGCCGAGCAGCGCGCCGATGTGGTCGGCGTGGCACAGTCCTGGATGCAGGCCGGCACCGGCGTGATCAATGTCGACGTGCCCGTCGATACCCCGAACGCGCGGGCCGCCGCCGATTCCGCGCGCGAGATCCAGGCGACGCTGGGCGTTGCCGGCGTGCCGCCGCGCGCTGTGGCCCTGCGCCCCTATCATCCGGAGAACCCAAAGCATCTTGCCGCGATCAGGGTCAGCTATCCCCGCATGAAGGCGGAGGCCGGTCCCTGCGGGCTATGGCCGGAAGACCTCGGACCCTCGATCCACAATCCGAGCTACTTCGACAACAAGCAATATTACAATTTCGGCTGCGCCTATCAGCGCAACATGGCCGCGATGGTCGCCAATCCATCGGACCTCGTGCAGCCGCGACCTGAGACGCCGGCCTATACCGAGCGGCGCCGCGAAGGCTTCGAGAAGTATCGTCAGGGTACCACGTCGGCGACGACCTATCCTGAATCCGACAAGGCCAAACTCAGCGATGTAGGCAAATGATCAGCTACGCTCGCCAGAATTCCGAGGAGAAGCCGGAGGCAGCGCCGCCGCCCGCGGAGGATCATATTGCGCCGGCACCGCGGGTGTCCGTGCAGGCCTTCTGCGAGTTGGTGGAAACCGCCGCGGCCGTGCAGTCCGCGGGCGAAGACCGCCGGCTCGGCAAGGCCCACCTCAAGATTCAGATGGGCGGCGTCGGCGCCGCCATCGAGGCCTATCGCAGCGCGCCCACCCCGAATGTCATCGTGCTGGAGACCGACAGCCGCACCGACATCCTGGCCGGGCTCGACCAGCTCGCGACCGTCTGCGATCCGGGCACCCGCGTCGTGGTGATCGGCCGCATCAACGATGTCACGCTCTATCGCGAGCTGGTGCGCCGCGGCGTCAGCGACTATGTCATCGCGCCGATCGGTCCGCTCGATGTCGTGCGCTCGATCTGCAACCTGTTCTCGGCGCCCGAGGCCAAATCGGTCGGCCGCATCATTGCGGTCGTCGGCGCCAAGGGCGGCGTCGGCGCCTCGACGGTTGCCCACAACGTCGCGTTCGCGATCGCGCGCGATCTGGCGATGGATTCCGTCGTCGCCGACCTCGACCTTGCCTTCGGCACCGCCGGCCTCGACTACAACCAGGACCCGCCCCAGGGCATCGCGGACGCGGTGTTCTCGCCCGACCGGGTCGATACCGCCTTCCTCGACCGCCTGCTGTCGAAATGCACCGACCATCTGAGCCTGCTGGCCGCGCCGGCGACGCTCGACAAGGTCTATGATTTCGGCGCGGACGCGTTCGATTCCATCTTCGATACGCTGCGCACGACCATGCCGTGCATCGTGCTCGACATCCCGCATCAATGGTCGGGCTGGACCAGGCGCGCGCTGATCAGCGCCGACGACATCCTGATCGTCGCCTCGCCCGATCTCGCCAATCTGCGCAACACCAAGAACATCTTCGACCTCTTGAAGGCGTCGCGGCCCAACGACCGGCCCCCGCTCTATTGCCTGAACCAGGTCGGCGTGCCGAAGCGGCCCGAGATCAATGTCGCGGAGTTCGCCAAGGCGATCGAAAGCCAGCCGATCGCCAGCATTCCCTTCGATCCGCAGATGTTCGGCTCGGCCGCCAATAACGGCCAGATGATCGCGGAAATCTCCGCAGGCCATCGCACTACCGAGATGTTCCTGCAGATCGCGCAGCGCCTGACCGGCCGCAGCGAATCCAAGAAGACGAGGGGCGGTCTGTTCTCGCCCCTGATCAGCAAGTTGCGGAAGAAGTAAGTTCCTGGAGTGACAGGTCGTGTTCGGTAAGCGTAGCGGAGAGAACGACACAAGGCTGCCAAAGCCCGCGGCCGCGGCGCCGGAGCCTGCGCCCGTTGCTGCGCCGGCGCCGCGCGCCGCCGCGCCTACCGTTGCCTCCCCGCCGCTTGCTCCCGCCCGCCCCGCGCCGCCTCCGCCGCCGGTGATGGAGTCGCGCAAGTCCGACAATTATTACCAGGTCAAGGCGACGATCTTCGGCGCGCTGATCGAGGCGATCGACCTCGCCCAACTCGCCAAGCTCGACGGCGAATCGGCGCGCGAGGAAATCCGCGACATCGTCAACGAGATCATCGCGATCAAGAACATCGTGATGTCGATCGCGGAGCAGGAAGAGCTGCTCGACGACATCTGCAACGACGTGCTCGGTTACGGCCCGCTCGAGCCGCTGCTGTCGCGCGACGACATCGCCGACATCATGGTGAACGGCGCCGGCACGGTCTACATCGAAGTCGCCGGCAAGATCCAGCGCACCGGCATCCGCTTTCGCGACAACCAGCAGCTGCTCAACATCTGCCAGCGCATCGTCAGCCAGGTCGGCCGGCGCGTCGACGAATCCTCGCCGATCTGCGACGCCCGTCTCGCCGATGGCTCCCGCGTCAACGCCATCGTGCCGCCGCTCGCCATCGACGGCCCCGCGCTTACCATCCGCAAGTTCAAGAAGGACAAGCTGACGCTCGACCAGCTGGTCAAGTTCGGCGCGATCTCGCCGGAAGGCGCGGAGATCCTGCAGATCGTCGGCCGCGTCCGCTGCAACGTGCTGATCTCCGGCGGCACCGGCTCCGGCAAGACCACGCTGTTGAACTGCCTGACCAACTACATCGAGCACGACGAACGCGTCATCACCTGCGAGGACGCCGCCGAGCTCCAGCTGCAGCAACCGCATGTGGTGCGTCTGGAAACCCGCCCGCCGAACATCGAAGGCGAAGGCCAGGTCACCATGCGCGAGCTGGTGCGCAACTGCCTGCGTATGCGCCCCGAACGCATCATCGTCGGCGAAGTCCGCGGACCCGAGGCGTTCGACCTGCTGCAGGCCATGAACACCGGCCATGACGGCTCGATGGGCACGCTGCACGCCAACAATCCGCGCGAAGCGCTGTCGCGCTGCGAATCCATGATCACCATGGGCGGCTTTGCGCTTCCTTCGCGAACCATCCGCGAGATGATCTGCGCCTCGATCGACGTCATCATCCAGGCCGCGCGCCTGCGCGACGGCTCGCGCCGCATCACCCACATCACCGAAGTGATGGGCATGGAAGGCGACACCATCATCACCCAGGACATCTTCCTCTACGACCTCGTTGGTGAGGACGCCCACGGCAAGATCATCGGCAAGCATCGCTCGACCGGCATCGGCCGTCCGCGCTTCTGGGAACGCGCCCGCTACTACGGCGAGGAAAAGCGCCTCGCCGCGGCGCTCGATGCCGCTGAAGTCAAGACCACGGCCTGACGGGGACGAGCCATGAACCTGCAAACCATCAGCCTCGCCTTCCTCGCCACCGTCGCCGTTGGCAGCGTAGCCTACGTGTTCCTCTATCCCATGCTCTCGGGCGAAAACCAGGCCGAGAGCCGTCGTGCCTCCGTCGCCAAGCCGGAGCCGGCCAAGCGCCAGAACGAAAAGAACCTGCGCTCACGCCGCGAGCAGGTCGAATCCTCGCTGAAGGATCTCGAAGCGCGCCGGGACAAGCAGAGCAAGGTCCCGCTCAGCTCGCGCCTGACCCAGGCCGGCCTGAGCTGGACCGTGCAGAAATTCTACATTTTCTCCGCCGTGCTTGCCGCGATGTTCTTCGCCGGCGGATTGTTCGCAGGGGGCGGATTGCTCGGCGCGGCCGGACTTGCCTTTGCCGCCGGCTTCGGCCTGCCGCGCTGGGGACTGTCCTTCCTGAAGAAGCGCCGTGAGGCGGCTTTCCTCAAGGCGCTGCCCGACGCCGTCGACGTGATCGTGCGCGGCATCAAGGCCGGCCTGCCGCTTTTCGAATCGATCAAGGTGGTTGCCGCCGATTCACCCCAGCCGCTCAAGGGCGAATTCCTGGCGATCATCGAGACCCAGGCGATCGGCATTCCGCTCGGCGAAGCCTGCCAGCGCCTCTATGAGCGCATGCCGGTGCCGGAAGCAAATTTCTTCGGCATCGTGGTGGCGATCCAGCAGAAGTCGGGCGGCAACCTGTCGGAAGCGCTCGGCAACCTGTCCAAGGTGCTGCGCGACCGCAAGAAGATGGCCGAGAAGATCCAGGCGATGTCGATGGAAGCCAAGGCTTCCGCCGCCATCATCGGCTCGCTGCCGCCGATCGTCATGATCCTCGTCTACATCACCACGCCCGGCTACATCTCGCTGCTCTGGACCCATCCGACCGGGCAATTGATGCTGGTTGCCTGCGCGACCTGGATGTCGATCGGCATCATGGTGATGAAAAAAATGATCAACTTCGACTTCTGACGGTGCGTCATGATCGACTTTCTCTCTACCAAACTTCATGACCCGCATTTCATGACCATGCTGCTTGCCGCACTCGCGGTGAGCATGACCGCCTACACGTTGATCATACCGTTCTTCGCCGGCGAGAGCCTGAACAAGCGGATGAAGGCGGTGGCCAACGAGCGCGAACGGATTCGCCAGCGCGAGCGCGAACGCCTCAACAAGACCGAGAAGGTCGCGCTGCGGCAGTCGCCGAAGCAGCTCGTCTCCAAGGTCGTCGAAGACTTCAACCTGACGAAATACCTGGCGCAGGAAGCCGCGCTCGAAAAGCTGACGCTGGCCGGCTATCGCGGGCACGCGCCCTATGTCACCTTCCTGTTCTTCCGCCTGGTGACGCCGATCGTGCTGCTCATCGGTTCGACCCTCTATGTCTTCCTGATTGCACACATGGAGAGGCCGCTGCCGATCAAGATCGGCATCTGCATCGGCATGGCCTATCTCGGCCTGCAATCGCCGATGCTGTTCCTCAAGAACGTGATCTCCAAGCGCCAGCTGCAGATCAAGCGCGCCTTCCCGGATGCGCTCGACCTGCTGCTGATCTGCATCGAGTCGGGCATGTCGATCGAGGCCGCGTTCCGCAAGGTTTCCAGCGAGATCGTGACCCAGTCGGTCGCGCTGTCGGAGGAGTTCACGCTGACCACGGCAGAGCTGTCCTATCTGCAGGACCGCAAGGTCGCCTATGAGAACCTCGCCAAGCGCACCGGGCTCGAAGGCGTGAAATCGGTCT
>CAVTVG010000013.1:0-19078 GCA_963738155.1 uncultured Alphaproteobacteria bacterium | reverse complement strand
CTGGCGCTGCAGCAGTCCGAGCGCTACGGCACGCCGCTCGGCCAGTCGCTCCGCGTGATGGCGCAGGAAAATCGCGACATGCGCATGAACGAGGCGGAGAAGAAGGCGGCCGCGCTGCCACCGAAGCTGACGGTGCCGATGATCCTGTTCTTCCTGCCGGTGCTGTTCGTAGTCATTCTCGGACCGACCTTCATCAAGATCTCCGAGATGCAATAAGGCGCCTGCCCGGGGGTACGACCCGGCGGCCGTCGTCTCTTAAAAAATCCCGACGAATTATTCCGGCCGATTGAGCTGTGCCACCGGCACGCCGTTGCGGCCGCCGCGCGAATCCTTGCGCAGCATGTCCTTCAGATAGGCGACATTGGCCGCTGCTTCATCCGGCGGCAGATCGCCCTTCACGATGGTCTCGGCTTCGGCAAAGCGGCCCTGCAACCCGACCACGAGACCGAGATTCTGCCGCACCCGCGAATCCGCTTTGGGATTGGCGTAGGCCTGGCGCAGCACGTCCTCCGCCTTCGCCAGCTCCCGGGTCAGCACATAGGACATGCCGAGGTTGGACAGCACCGAGGGCTCGCCGCGCGCGATCTTCAGCGCGCTGGTATAGTAGCCGCGCGCTTCCTCATGGCGACCGAGCTGGTCGAGCACGGTGCCCTGCACCGACAGAACGCGCCAGTCGGGATTGTCAGGGGTGTGCGCTTTCGACAGCACGTCGAAGGCCTGCTGGAAATTGCCGTTGTCGGCCAGCGCACGGCCCCAGGCCGCGAGCAGCGGCTTGTTGCCGGGGCTGGCGATGTTGGCCTGCTCGAGCACGGCCGCGGCCTGCGCGCGCTGGCCGTTGGCGCGCAACGCCTGGCCATAGGCCAGCGCCGCATTGGCATCTCTGGGATTGGCGCGATAGCGCTCGCCATAGACTTCAGCGGCGCGCTGCGGATCGGTGACGGGGCTCGGCTCGGCTTTGCTGGTCAGCGCCCCCGTGACATCGGCCATGGTCTGGCAACCGCCGAGACCCGCAGCCAGCATCGCGGTCACCGCCGCGGAGGCGAGGAATCGGGCAAGGCTTGAGGACTGACGCTGGGGCACGTGAACTCTCGCGCAGGGGACTAGTGCCCACTTTCCGGAGTCCGCGCTACACCGCCGCAGGGACCTTTTCGCGGACTTCGGAAAGTTGTGGGCACTAGCAAATTTATGATTCTAGTGCCGCTTTCGATCTGAAGTCCCTGAACCGGATTTTGCGGCGAGTGAGTCAGGGACTTCAGATCGGCGGCACTACCACCCGCCAGCAATAAACTGTTAACCCTAACGAGCGGTTAACTTCGCCTTCTCTTGGGGGCGTGCCTGCCGCGATCAAAATTCAATCGCCAGCCGCTTCCTGATTTCATCGAGGCGCTTGTCGATTGCGTCGAACCGCGCATGCACGGCACGGTCGTGGAGATAGAAGATGTAGCCAAGCGCAGCCAGCCCGAAAATCCAGTGATGCGTCTCGACATAGACCAGCACCGCTTCGATCGCATGACCGATGAACGCAAAGAAACCCCACACGACGTCCATGACTGCATTCCCTCCCGGAAATCGATCTCGCCTTTCTTCGGTCCAGCCTAGCACAGCCGGGCGTTCCGCCGGTAGCGGCGCGGCGTGCGAGGCAATTGCGGTCGCGCCAAAACTTTGCGAAGTCTGACGTCACCGGCGCAGCCTCGCGCCGTGCACCCTATGAGCCACGCATGCCATCTCCGTTCGACAGCGCGCCCGCAACGCCCGCGATCCCCATCACCTTTGCGACCAAATCGACGTGGGACGCTATCGCGGCCGCACTGCCGGCGGGGATGCGGCAATTCGCGCTCGCCAACGGTTTTGCCGGCAAGCCCGGCGCCTGCCTGACCCTGCCGGCCGCCGACGGCGCCATCGCGCAGGTGCTGTTCGGCATCGAGGATGAGGCGGCGAAATCGCGCGACCTGTTCCGGCCGGGCGCATTGCCGGGGTTGTTGCCTGCCGGCACCTATCGCTTCGCCAACGCGCCGCACGATGCGCGTCTTGCCGCGCTCGCCTTCGCGCTCGGCTGCTATCGCTTCAACCGCTATCGCAAGGGTGATGCGCTGAATGTCAGGCTGATGCCGGCCGAAGGCATCGATACCGCCGACGTCGCGCGGATGGCGGACGCGGCCATGCTCGCCCGCGATCTCGTCAACACGCCCTCCAACGACATGGGCCCGGCCGAACTCGAACATGCGGCGCGCGAACTCGCCGGGCGATACGGCGCGAGCTTCAGCAGCGTGATCGGCGACGATCTCACGCGCCGGAACTTCCCGCTGATCCATGCGGTCGGCATGGCCTCGACGCGCGCGCCGCGGCTGATCGATTTTTGCTGGGGCGATCCTGCTCACCCCAAGGTGACGCTGGTCGGCAAGGGCGTGTGCTTCGACACCGGCGGGCTCGATCTGAAGCCGTCGAGCGGCATGCTGATCATGAAAAAGGACATGGGCGGCGCCGCCAACGTGCTGGCGCTGGCGCAGATGGTGATGGACGCGAAGCTGAAGGTTCGCTTGCGCGTGCTGATCCCCGCGGTGGAAAATGCGGTGGCCGGCAACGCTTTCCGCCCGCTCGACATCTTTACCTCGCGCAAGGGCATCACGGTCGAGATCGGCAACACCGATGCCGAGGGCCGGCTGATCCTCGCCGACGCGCTCGCCTTTGCCGACGAGGAGAAGCCCGACCTGTTGATCGACATGGGCACGCTGACCGGCGCGGCGCGGGTGGCGCTGGGCCCGGACTTGCCGCCCTTTTACACCAATGATGAGACACTCGCCGCCGACGTGGCGCGCTTCGCGAGAGAGGAGAACGATCCGTTGTGGCGCATGCCGCTATGGCCGCCCTACGATAGCTGGCTCGACTCGAAAGTCGCCACCATCAACAACGCGCCATCTGGCGGCTTTGCCGGCTCGATCATCTGCGCGCTGTTCCTGCAGCGCTTCGTCGAGCACGCGAAGCAATGGCTGCATCTGGACATCTACGCCTGGACGCCGTCGGCGAAGCCGGCGCGGCCCGAGGGTGGCGAATGCCAGGGTGCGCGCGCGCTCTACAGGCTGCTCGGCGAACGCTACGCATGATCCTGCAATGACTAGCTCGCGACCGCGCCGCCATCGGTTGCTTCGTTACGGAAGGCGGCCGCAAACAGCGCGCGGGTGTAGTCGCTCTGCGGATTCTTGAAGAGCGCCATAGCCGGCCCCTCCTCCACCACCTTGCCCTGACGCATCACGATCAGATGGCTCGCGAGCGAAGCCACCACGCGCAGGTCGTGCGAGATGAACACGTAGGTGAGGTCATGCTTGCGCTGTAGTTCCCTCAACAGATCGACCATCTGGGCCTGGAAGAGCATGTCGAGCGCGCTGGTCGGCTCGTCCAGCACCACGAAATTCGGCTCCAGCACCACCGCGCGCGCGATCGAGATGCGCTGGCGCTGGCCCCCGGAGAACTCATGCGGGTAGCGGAGGCGCGTCTCCGGATCGAGACCGACATCCATCAGCGCCTTCACCACCCGCGCCTCGCGCTCCTCGCGCGTGAGCTGCTTCTGGTGCACGGTGAGGCCCTCGGCAACGATGTCACCGACCGACATCCGCGGGCTGAGCGCGCCGAACGGATCCTGAAACACGATCTGCATGTCGCGGCGGAAGGGCAACATCTGCTTGAAGCGCAGGCCCTGGATGTCGTTGCCGAGGAAGACGATCGGCCCATCGGACGAGATCAGCCGGAGCAGCGCGAGCCCGAGCGTGGTCTTGCCCGAACCGGATTCGCCGACGACGCCGAGCGTCTCGCCCTTGCGCACCGCGAAGCTGACGCCGTCCACCGCCTTGATGTGGCCGACGGTCCGGCGCAAAAACCCGCGCTTGATCGGAAACCAGACCTTCAGATTGTCGGCGGACATCACCACCGGCGCGTTGGGGCGCGGCGGCGCCGGGTCCGGCTTCGGCTCGGCCGCGAGCAGCGCTTTGGTGTAGGGATGCTTCGGCGCGGTGAAGACCTGCTCCACCGGCCCCTGCTCGACGATCTTGCCGCCATTCATGACGCAAACCCGGTCGGCGATGCGGCGTACGATACCGAGGTCATGGGTGATGAACAGCAGACTCATGCCGAGGCGGGCACGAATCTCCGCGAGCAGCGTGAGAATTTGCGCCTGCACGGTGACGTCGAGCGCCGTAGTCGGCTCGTCTGCGATCAGCAGGTCCGGTTCGTTGGCGAGCGCCATCGCGATCATCACGCGCTGGCGCTGTCCGCCCGACAATTGATGCGGATAGCTCTTCAGCCGCGTCTCCGGCTCGGGAATGCCTACCTGGGTCAACAGGTCGAGCGTACGCGCTCGAGCGGTCTGTCCGCTGACACTGCCGTGCAACTGCAGGATCTCGACGATCTGGTCCTCGATCGTATGCAGCGGATTGAGCGATGTCATCGGCTCCTGGAAGATGATCGAGATGTCGTTGCCGCGGATGCTGCGGATATCGCGCTCCGATAACGGCAGCAGTTCGCGTCCCCTGAAGCGGATGCTGCCCGAGGGGTGCGACGCCGTCGGATAGGGCAGCAGCTTCAGCACCGACAGTGCGCTGACCGACTTGCCCGAGCCGGACTCGCCGACCAGCGCCACGCATTCGCCGCGCTTGATGTCGAAGGAGATGCGGTCGACCGCGACCGAGCTGCCGCCCTGATGGCGGAACGCCACCGAGAGGTCACGGACATCGAGCAGCGGCTGGTTGACGGCGTCCATGCGCTACCTCGCAAACGTCTTGCGCGGATCGAACGCGTCGCGCACGGCCTCGCCGATGAAGATCAGGAGCGACAGCATGACCGCGACCGAGAAGAAGCCGGTGAGGCCGAGCCATGGCGCCTGCACATTGGCCTTGCCCTGCGACAACAGCTCACCGAGCGACGGCGAGCCGGGCGGCAGCCCAAAGCCGAGGAAGTCGAGCGCAGTCAGCGTCATCACCGATGACGAGACGATGAACGGCAGGAAGGTCATGGTCGCGACCATCGCGTTCGGCAACAGGTGACGGAACATGATGAGCGCGTTGGACACGCCGAGCGCGCGCGCCGCCTGGATATATTCGAAATTGCGGCCGCGCAGGAACTCGGCGCGCACCAATCCCACCAGGCTGACCCACGAGAACAGCGCCATGATGCCGAGCAGAACGAAGAAGCCCGGCGGCAGCACCGCCGAGATGATCAGCAGCAGATAGAGATAGGGAATCGAATTCCAGATTTCGATGAAACGCTGGAAGCCGAGATCGATCCAGCCGCCGAAATAGCCCTGCACGCCGCCCGCGACGATGCCGATGACCGAGGAGATCAGCGTCAGACTGAGGCCGAACAGCACCGAGATGCGGAAGCCGTAGATCAGCCGCGCGACCACGTCGCGACCCTGATCGTCGGTGCCGAGCCAATTGTATTCGAGGTCGCGGCAGCCCGAGAGGCCCTTCTTCTGCACCACGCTGCGGCATTGATCCTCGGTCAGCATCCAGGTCGGCTTCGACGGCGCCGGGGTCGGCAAATCGAGGTTGTGCGTATCGTAGGAATAGCGGATCAGCGGCCAGACGATGGTGCCGCCCTTGTCCTTGATCAGCTTCTGCAAGTACGGATCGCGATAGTCGGCCGCGGTCTCGAAGTCGCCGCCGAAGGTCGTCTCGGAATAGGTGACGAAGGCCGGCCAATACAGATGGCCGTCATACTTGATCAGGAACGGCCGGTCGTTGGCGATCAGCTCGGCGAACATCGAGAGCACGAACAGCACCATGAAGAGCCAGAACGACCAGTAGCCGCGCCTGTTCGCCTTGAAATTCTCCCAGCGCCGGCGACCGAGCGGCGACGGCGCAAACGGCTTGCGCGTGACCGGAACGGCATCGCCCAGCGGCATCGCCGTCGTGGTCTCGACCGGAGGCGGGGGCGGGGGCGGCGCGATGATCGTCATCAGACCTCCCGCGCCTCGAAGTCGATCCTGGGATCGACCCACATGTAGGTGAGATCGGCGATCAAATTGACCACGAGCCCGAGCAGCGAGAAGATGTAGAGCGTGCCGAACACCACGGGATAGTCGCGGTTGAGCACGCTCTCGAAGGAGAGCAGGCCGAGGCCGTCGAGCGAAAAGATGGTTTCGATCAGCAGCGAGCCCGAGAAGAAGGCGTGAATGAACGCGCCGGGGAAGCCCGCGATCACGATCAGCATGGCATTGCGGAAGATGTGATTGTAGAGCACCTGCCGCTCGCTGCAGCCCTTGGCGCGCGCGGTCATCACATATTGCTTGCGAATCTCGTCGAGGAACGAGTTTTTGGTGAGCAGGGTCATGGTGGCAAATGCACCGAGCGCCATCGAGATCAGCGGCAGCGCGAGATGCCAGAAATAGTCGATGATCTTCCAGTACCAGGGGAATTGCGACCAGCCGTCGCCAGTCAACCCGCGCAACGGGAAGATGTTCAGGAACGAGCCACCGGCGAACAGGATGATCAGCAGGATGGCGAACAGAAAGCCGGGAATGGCGAAGCCGACGATGATGACCGCCGAGGTCCAGGTGTCGAAGGGCGTGCCGTCCTTCACGGCCTTGCGGATGCCGAGCGGAATCGAGATCAGATAGGTCAGCAGCGTCATCCACAGCCCGAGCGACATCGAGACCGGCAGTTTTTCCTTGATCAGTTCGATCACGCTGATGTCGCGGAAATAGCTCTTGCCGAAATCGAACCGCGCGAAATTCCAGACCATCAGCGCAAAGCGCTCCGGCGCGGGCTTGTCGAAGCCAAACTGCTTTTCCAGGCTCTTGATGAATTCGGGGTCGAGGCCCTGCGCGCCGCGATATTTCGAATTGACTGCATCGCTGGCGCCGATCTGCCCCGGCGCCCGGGCGCCAAAATCGCCACCGCCGCCGGAGATGCGCGAGGTGCCGCCGGTATCGGCGCCGGAGAGCTGTGCGATGACGCGATCGACCGGGCCGCCCGGCGCGAACTGCACGACCAGGAACGAGACAAAGAGGATTCCGAACAGCGTCGGAATCATCAACAGCAGGCGGCGGGCGATATAGGCGCTCATGGATTACTTCGCAGACTCGAGCTTCGCGGCCTTGGCGGCGACATACCACCATATCGTCCGTTCGCCGATGCCGGAGGAATAATTGTCGGTCTGGTAGCGCGGCAGCGTCTTCGGATGGTCGAACACGTCCCAATAAGCCACCGGATGGTTGTTGCGATACCATTGCGGCACCCAATAGCGGCCGGCGCGAAACACGCGGTCGAAGGCGTGGCAGGCGATGGTCAGCTCCTCGCGCGAATCAGCGGCAATGATCTTTTCGATCAGCGTGTCCATCGCCGGATTCTTGATGCCCGCCAGATTGTACGAGCCCTTGGTGTCGGCAGCCTGTGAGGAGAAGAACGGCCGCATGGCGTCCCCCGGCGTCGCCGCCAACGAGAAGCGTTCCATGGTCATGTCGAAATCGAAATCTTCGACCCGCGCGCGATACTGCACGGCGTCGACCAGCCGGATGCTCGCATCGATGCCCAGCACGCCCAAGTTCTTGATGTAGGGCGAATGATGCGGTTCGATCGATGGCTCGTCGAGCAGAAACTCGATCTTGAAGACGTCGCCATTCGGCAGCCGGCGCTTGCCGTCCTTGACCGGAAGTCCGGCCTCCTGGAGCAGTTGCGTGGCCTTGCGCAGCAGCGCCCGATCCTGGCCTGACCCGTCAGAAACCGGCGGCACAAAGGGCTCCCCGAAAACTTCGTCGGGCACCTGTCCACGGAACGGCTCGAGCAGCTTCACCTCCTCAGGCGATGGCGGCCCCTTTGCCATCATGTCCGAGTTCTGGAACGGCGACCAGGTACGCGCATAGGCGCCGTACATGATGGTCTTGTTGGTCCATTCGAAATCGAAGGCGTAGATCAGCGCCTCGCGCACGCGCGGATCGGCAAATTGCGGGCGTCGCAGATTCATGAACCAGCCCTGCGCGCCCGACGGCGTATCATCGGGCAGCAGCTCACGCTTGACCCGGCCGTCCTTCACGGCGGGAAAATCGTAGCGCGTCGCCCAGATGCGCGAGGTGAACTCCTCGCGGAACAAATAACTCTTCGCGGTGAAGCCTTCGAAGGCGACGTCGCGGTCGCGATAGAATTCGTAGCGGACGGTGTCGAAATTGTAGCTGCCGCGATTGACCGGCAGGTCGGCCGCCCACCAGTCCTTGACGCGGTCGAATTCGATATAGCGGTTGACCTCGAATTTACCGACCTTGTACGGCCCGGACCCCAACGGCGTATCGAGCGTGGACTCCTCGAAATTGCGGTTGGCATAATAGGCCTGCGAGAAGATCGGCAGCACCGCGACATAGAGCGGCACGTCGCGGCCGCGCTTTGGCGCGAAGGTGACGATCACGGTCGCATCGTCAGGCGCTTCCGCCTTCACCATGTCGTGCATCTGCTGGATCACCAGCGGATGGCCCTTGCTCTTCAAGGTGGTCAGCGAATAGGCGACATCGCGCGCGGTCAGCTTCGAGCCGTCGTGGAAGCGCGCTTCGGGCCGCATGGTGAAGAGATAGGTCAGCTTGTCCGGCGAAATCTCCACCGACTTCGCGGCATAGCCGTACACGGCATCGGGCTCGTCGCCGGCGCGCGCCATCAGCGTCGCAAACGTCAGGTCCATGCCCTGCGCACCCTCGCCCTTGAGGATAAAGGCGTTGAGGGAGTTGAAAGTGAAATAGGACTGGTTGTTGGTGCGTACCCCAGGCTGCAGCGAGATCAGTCCGCCCTTCGGCGCGTCGAGATTGACGTATTCGAAGTGATGGAAGTCCGGTGGATATTTCAAATCGCCGAAGGCCGAGGTACCGTGAAGGTCCCTGCTCACCACGGCGCGCGCAGGCTTCAGCCACGGCGCGCTCAGCGCAGCGGCGCCGAGGCCGAGCACATGGCGGCGCGAGAGTGCGAACGAACGGCGGGCGCGGCTCAAGAGCGCTTGCCCGTCTTGGCCGCCTTCTCCGCATCCCACCACCACAGCGACGGGAAGCCGGAGACGCCGTACTTTGGCAGCGGATCGGGATGGCCGAAGCGATCCCAGTAGGCGTAGCGTGAGAAGGAATAGTTGAAGTGCGGCACCACGTAGCAATTCCAGAGCAGCACCCGATCGAGCGCCTTGCTCGCGGCTACGAGCTCCGAGCGGCTTTTGGCGAAGATGATGCGCTCGATGATGCCATCGACAGCGGGATTCTTGATGCCGGGAATGTTGCGGCTGCCGGGACGATCGGCCGCGGCGGAGCCGAAGAAATCGCGCTGCTCGTTGCCGGGTGAGATCGACTGCGGCCAGACCACCGTGGTCATGTCGAAATCGAAGCGCCGCAGGCGGTTCTGATATTCGACGTCATCGACGCGCCGGAGACTGACCGTGACGCCAAGACGCTCGAGGTAGGGCTGGTAGAACAGCGCGATGCGCTCCATTCCCGGATCGGGAGAGAGGATTTCGACAGTTACCGGCTGGCCTTTGGCATCGACCAGCTTCCTGTCTTTGGTCACGAAACCGGCTTCCTTCAACAGCCGGCCTGCCTCGCGCAGATTGTTGCGCACGTTCTCCGGGTTGCCATTGACCGGATTCTTGAACGGCGTGGTGAAGACTTCGGGCGGCACCTTGTCGCGCACGGTCTCCAGGATCGCGAGTTCCTCGCCCTCGGGAAGGCCGGTCTCCATCAGCTCATCGATGCCGTCGAAATAGCTGTTGTCGCGGTGATACTCACCGGTCGACAGGATCCGGTCCATCTCCTCCCAGTCATAGGCGAGGTTGAAGGCGCGGCGCAGGCGTACATCCTGAAACTGCGGCCGCCTGAGGTTGAAGGCAAAGCCCTGCATGCGCCCGACACTGTTGGTCGGAAACAGCCCCTTGATCACGCGCTTCTCGCGCACCGCGGGAAAATCGTAAGAGGTCGCCCATTCCTTGGCACTGCGTTCCGGCATCCAGTCGATATTGTCGGACTTGAAAGCCTCGCGCGCCGGCAGGTCGTCGCGGAAAAAATCCCAGCGCAGTTCGTCGAAATTGTTCTGGCCGATATTGAACGGGATATCCTTGCCCCAATAGTCCTTGACGCGCTCCAGGACGATCGAACGCCCGGCGACGAATTCCCTGATGCGATAGGGGCCCGAGCCCAGCGGGATTTCCAGCGTCGTCGCGGTGATGTCGCGCTTCTTGCCCTGCGCGTCGGTGCCTTCCCACCAATGCTTGGGCAGCACGTTGAGTTGCCCGATGATGACGGGAAGTTCGCGATTGCCGGGACCGTCGAAGGTGAACTTGACGTCGCGGTCGCCGACCTTCTCGGCCTTGATGATGTGCCCCCAATAGGCCCGGTACATCGGGCTGTTCTGCTTGAAAGCGTCGAACGAGAAGACCACATCGTCCGTCGTGACCGGCTTGCCGTCATGCCAGCGCGCCTCGGCGCGCAGCCGGTAAATCACCCAGGAGCGATCCTCGGGAAACGCGGCCGCCTCGCTCAACACGCCATAGGTCGTCTCGACTTCATCGAGCGATTGGCTGGCGAGCGTTTCGTAGATCTGGCCGACCCCTTCGGCGATCGCTCCCTTGAGACCCGACACGACGATGTTGAAATTGTCGAACGTGCCGGTCTGGACCTGCCGCACCGTGCCGCCCTTGGGCGCGTCGGGATTGACGTAATCGAAGCGTTTGAAGTCAGCAGGATATTTCACGTCGCCGAACAGCGACAGCGCATGGTGCCAAACGAGATCGGTCGCGGATTGGGCCTGGGCCGGAGAGATCGGTGAGAGACCCGTCGCGAACGGAAGGGTCGGGGTCATCGCGGCGTAGGCGCCGCTCTGCAGGAGTTGTCGTCGTGTTATGGCCAAACGGAGAATTCCTCTTTAGCGAACGCCCCTATAGACGAGCAATATACGGCAAGGATTCGGCCGCTTACGTTGCTTTTTCCTCATGATCGCAGGGCGATCTGCGACCAAACGTCCCGATAACAAGCCTGCGAGGCAAATGGTTGCAAACAAAAACGGCCAGGGAAACCTGGCCGCTTGCTCACAACTTGATGAGGCGCAAGGCCGTCACGCGGTCGCCGTCACTTCGCTGCCGCCGGCAGCGGCTTCGGACTGTCAGACAGCGAATTGAGATAGGCGATCACGTCGGCGCGCTGGCTGTCCTTCTGGATGCCGGCGAAGCCCATCGCGGTGCCGGGAATGAAGCCCTTCGGATTGGTGATGAACTGATTGAGATCGTCGATCGTCCAGGTGCCGCCCTTGGCCTTGATGGCGGCCGAGAAATTGAACCCGTTGCGGCCCTCGCCCTTGTGGTCACCGACGATGCCGTAGAGATTCGGACCGACGCGGTTCGGGCCGCCCTTCTCGAAGGTGTGACACGTCTGGCAGACTTTCGCGGAGGCCTGACCCTTCTCGGCGGACGCCGTCTGCAACAATTTCTCGATCGGCTCGCTCGGCGCCGCAGCAGGCTTCGCCTCTCCTCCCTTGCCGGCCTCCTCCTTCGCCTCGATCGCAAAGCCCGGCTTTTCAGGCTGCTTCGGCGTGAATATCGCGTTGGCGGTGAAGCTCGTGATCAGCAGCACGAGACAGGTGGCCAGCACGGCACCGAGGATTTTATTGATTTCGAAGGAGTCCATTTCGGATCAGGCTCCAGGCCGGAAGGTCGAGGTGGGCCGCTTGTCGCGGGCATTGGAAAGCCTCGGAAGCAGGCTTTCGCAGCGCACCCCGAGACGGCCTGAGATATCGGTTTGCCCGTGCTCTGGCAACCCGTATAAACGCGCCGGATTCCGACAACCCCCACCAATTCGCTCCCCGTTTTTACGCCCCATCCCGATGAGCAAAAACCGCACTTTGGTGCTGATTCCCGCCCGCATGGCGTCAAGCCGCCTGCCGGGCAAGCCGCTGCTCGACATCGCGGGCGTGCCGATGATCGTCCATGTGCTGCGCAGGGCGGAAAGTGCCGGGATTGGCCGGGTCGCGGTCGCAACCGATACGCCCGACATCGCAGCTGCCGTCACCGCCCATGGCGGCGAAGCGGTCATGACCAATCCCGATCACCCGTCCGGCTCGGACCGGATTTTCGAGGCGCTGGAGAAGCTCGATTCGCAGCGCGATGCGGAGATCGTGGTCAATCTGCAGGGCGATTTTCCGACGATTTCGCCGGCGAACATCCGCGACGTGCTGCCGCCGCTGGATGATCCCGCGGTCGATATCGCGACCTTGGCCGCCGAGATCCATGACGAGGAAGAAGCCACCAATCCGAACGTTGTGAAAGCAATCGGCTCGGTCATCGCAGGCCGGCGCATGCGCGCGCTCTACTTCACCCGCGCCACCGCGCCGACCGGCGACGGCCCGCGCTACCACCACATCGGGCTTTATGCCTATCGCCGCGCGGCGCTGGAGCGCTTCGTCAAGCTGCCGCCCTCGCCGCTGGAAAAACAGGAACGGCTGGAGCAGCTTCGCGCGCTGGAAGCGGGCATGCGGATCGACATCACCGTGGTCGACACCGTGCCGCGCGGGGTCGACACGCCGGCCGACCTCGAAACCGCGCGGCGCATACTGGCAAAAGCCTGAGGCGCTGCTAAAAGGCCCGCCAGGATTGATGACATGACCAAGACAATGAAAATCGCGTTCCAGGGCGAGCCCGGCGCCAACTCCCACATCGCCATCGCTGAGGCCTATCCCGACGCCGAACCGATGCCGTGCCCGACCTTCGAGGACGCGCTTGCCGCGATCTCCTCGGGTGAAGCGGATCTCGGCATGATCCCGATCGAGAATTCGGTCGCCGGCCGCGTCGCCGACATCCATCATTTGTTGCCGGCCTCCGGTCTCTTCATCATCGGCGAGTGGTTCCTGCCGATCCACGCCCAGTTGATGGCGGTCCCGGGCGCGAAGCTCGCCGATATCAAGACGGTCGAGAGCCACGTGCACGCACTCGGGCAATCGCGCCGCATCATCCGCAAGCTCGGCCTCAAGCCGATCGTGGCAGCCGACACCGCCGGCAGCGCCCGGGAGATCGCCGAGCGCGGCGACAAGACGGTGGCTGCGATCGCCTCGCGCCTTGCGGCGAAAATCTACGGCCTCGACATCCTCGCTGAGGACGTCGAGGACGAATCCCATAACACCACACGGTTCGTAGTGCTGGCGCGCGAGGAAAAATGGGCCGTGCAAGGCTCGGGCGCGCTGGTCACGAGCTTCGTGTTCCGGGTGCGTAACCTGCCGGCGGCGCTGTACAAGGCGATGGGCGGATTTGCCACCAATGGCGTCAACATGACCAAGCTCGAAAGCTACATGGTCGACGGCAATTTCTTCGCCACCCAATTCTACGCCGATGTCGACGGCCACCCCGACGACAAGGGTCTCGCCTTCGCGCTGGAGGAGCTGAAATTCTTCTCCCGCGAATTCCGCATCGTCGGCGTCTATCCGGCACATCCCTTCCGCGAGACCTTTAGTGAGAAGATGGATAGCTAAGCCGCCGCCTTCTTTGCTCCAAAAGCATCCGCGAGCAGCGAATAGGACTTCTTGCGCGCCTCGTGATCGTAGATCGCGCCGATGATCATCAGCTCATCCGGCTTGCTCGCATCGATCATCGGCTGCAGCATGCTCCGCACGGTTGCCGGGCTGCCGACGAACAGCCGCGAGCGGTTGCGCTTGATCGATGTGCGTTCGGCGTCGGTGTAGGGATAGGTCAGCGCCTCCTCCGGACTCGGCAGCGGCAGATATTGACCGCGGTCGCGGCGCAGACGATTCAAATCCATCGAGGAGGCGAGCCTTTCCGCTTCGGCATCGGTTTCGGCCGCAACCACCGCGACCGCGAGAATGCCGTGCGGCGTCGCCCGCCAGCCCGACGGCTTGAAATGCGCGCGGTAATTCGTCATCGCCTCAACCGCGTCATACGACGCGAAATGATGCGCGAAGGCGAAGCCCATGCCGACCTGCGCCGACAGTTCGGCGCTGTAATCGCTCGAGCCGAGCAGCCAGATCGGCGGCAGCGGCGTGTCGTCGGGCATTGCCACCACCTTGTTGTAGGGGTGTCCGGCCGGAAAATCCCGCGTCTCCCACAGGATCAACTCGTGCAGCCGCTCGAGAAAATCATCGCCCTGGCGCTGATCGAGCCGGCTGCGCAGCGCGTAGGCGGTGGCGCCATCGGTGCCCGGCGCGCGGCCGAGGCCGAGATCGATGCGGCCCGGGAACAGCGCTTCCAGCATCTTGAAGCGCTCGGCAACGACCAGCGGCGCGTGGTTCGGCAGCATCACCCCGCCGGAGCCGACGCGGATATTTTTCGTCACGGCCGCGATCTGCCCGATCATCACGTCAGGCGCGGGGCTCGCGACCGATGCGAGATTGTGATGCTCGGCGAGCCAGTAGCGGACATAGCCGAGCCCGTCGACATGGCGCGCCAGATCAATGCTGTTGCGCAGCGCCGCGGCGGGCTTGGTGTCTGTGGTGACGACGGAAAGGTCGAGGACGGAGAGTGGGAGCATGATGGGTTAAGTTAGTGTGTGGGATGCAGCCGCACAAAGGGCGGTGTTCGATGAGCGATCAGGGGAGCCGAGCTACCCGCAGGCAGTGCCACGTTGGGACAAATGCTGGATTTCTAGTACGAATTTCGAGTAGCCCAACTTGTAGACTTAGAATATTAGGTATATATATCATATAATTAAGCCGATCCATTGACTGCCCAACATCTGCAAAACTTGCTCTTATAGTTCTATCTATTGACGAAATTGGGCAATTTCCCAACGTTAGTGGGCTGTTTGGGCCAACCCGTTTGCCCTATTTTAGGCCTTCCCAAGCTAGCGTGACCGGCCTCGCGAGATTTGCGCCACCATGACTGACACCTCCCAAAACCCCCACCCGGCGAAAAGGCCGGCGATCTCCTTCGAGTTCTTCCCGCCGAAGACCGCGGAGATGGAAAAGAGCCTGTGGGAGACCATCAACCGGTTGGCGCCGCTCGCTCCCAATTTCGTCTCCGTCACCTATGGCGCCGGCGGATCGACCCGCGAGCGCACCCATTCGACCATTGCGCGCATCTTGAAGGAGACCGCGCTGCTGCCGGCCGCGCATCTGACCTGTGTCGGAGCCGCGCGCGGCGAGATCGACGAGATCGTCGACCGCTATCATGACGTCGGCGTCCGCCACATCGTGGCGCTGCGCGGCGATCCCGCAACCGGCATCGGCACGTCCTATGTCGCCCATCCCGACGGCTACCAGACCTCCGCTGCGCTGGTCGCGGGGATCAGGAAGCGCCACTCTGATATCGAAGTGTCGGTGTCGGCCTATCCGGAGAAGCACCCCGAGGCGCGCGACTTCGATGCCGATATCGACACGCTGAAGGCCAAGGTCGATGCCGGCGCCGCGCGCGCCATCACGCAGGTGTTCTTCGATAACGATTTCTACCTCCGCTACCTCGACCGCGTCCGCGCCCGCGGCATCGACATTCCGATCGTACCCGGCATCATGCCGATGCACAATTTCAAGCAGGCGCGCAATTTCGTCACCCGCGCCGGCACCAGCGTGCCGGACTGGCTGGCGCAGAAGTTCGACGGGCTCGACGACGATCCCGACACGCGCAAGCTGGTGGCGGCCACCGTGGCCGCAGGCCAAGTGCAGAAGCTCGCCAAGCACGGCGTCGACACCTTCCATTTCTACACCATGAACCGCGCCGACCTGGTGTTTGCGATCTCTCATCTGCTCGGCATTCGCCCCAACGGCGCGCAGAGGGCGGCGTAAATGGCCAGCGTCTCGCCCAAGCGTACCGCGCTGTTGGCGGAAGCCGCCAAGCGCATCCTCGTGCTCGACGGCGCCATGGGCACCATGATCCAGGCGCTGCAATACGACGAAGCCCAGTTCCGCGGCGAGCGTTTTGCGGACTTCCACCGCGACATCAGAGGCAATAACGACCTGCTGATCCTCACCCAGCCGAAGGCGATCGAGGATATCCACGCCGACTATCTGCGCGCCGGCGCCGACATCGTCGCAACCAACACCTTCTCCTCCACCTCGATCGCGCAGGCCGACTACGACATGTCGGACCTCGCCTATGAGCTCAATCTCGAGGGCGCCAAACTCGCGCGCGCCGCCGCCGAGCGCGTGATGGGTGAAGACGGCAAGCCGCGCTTTGTCGCGGGCGCGCTGGGACCGACCAACCGCACCGCCTCGATTTCGCCCGACGTCGCCAATCCCGGCTATCGCGCGGTGACCTTCGACGATCTCAGGCAGGCCTATGGCGATCAGGCGCGCGGCCTGATCGACGGCGGCGTCGACCTGCTGCTGGTCGAGACCATCTTCGACACGCTGAACGCCAAGGCCGCGCTTTACGCCATCAGCGAACTCCTGGAAGAGCGCGGCATCGACGTGCCGGTGATGGTGTCCGGCACCATCACCGACAAGTCCGGCCGCCTGCTCTCGGGCCAATTGCCGGAAGCGTTCTGGAACTCCGTGCGGCACGCAAAGCCTGTCACCATCGGCTTCAATTGCGCGCTCGGCGCCGAAGATTTGCGGGCACACATCGCTGATATCGGCCGCGTCGCCGATACTCTTGTGTGTGCGTATCCCAATGCTGGCCTGCCCAACGAGTTTGGCCAATACGACGAGACTCCCGAATACATGTCGCGGCTGATCGGCGAATTCGCCCGCGACGGTTTGGTCAACATCGTCGGCGGTTGCTGCGGTACCACGCCGGAGCATATCGCAGCGATCGCCGCGGCGGTTGCGCCCCACAAGCCGCGCGTGGTCCCGTCGATCGAGCCGCGGCTGCGACTCTCCGGCCTCGAGCCGTTCGCGCTGACGCCCGCGATCCCCTTCGTCAATGTCGGCGAGCGCACCAACGTCACGGGCTCGGCCAAATTCCGCAAGCTGATCACCGCCGGCGACTATACCGCAGCCCTTCAGGTCGCGCGCGACCAGGTCGAGAACGGCGCGCAGATCATCGACGTCAACATGGACGAGGGGCTTCTCGATTCCGAAGCCGCCATGCGGACCTTCCTCAACCTCGTCGCTGCCGAGCCCGATATCGCGCGCGTGCCCGTCATGGTCGACTCCTCGAAATTCGCGGTGATCGAAGCCGGGCTGAAATGCGTCCAGGGCAAGCCGGTGGTGAACTCGATCTCCATGAAGGAGGGCGAGGAGAAATTCATCCACGAGGCGCAGATCGCGCGGCGTCACGGCGCGGCGGTCGTGGTGATGGCGTTCGACGAAAAGGGCCAGGCCGACACCTTTACGCGCAAGACCGAGATCTGCAAACGCGCCTACGATATACTCGTCGACCGGATCGGCTTCCCGCCGGAAGACATCATCTTCGATCCCAACATCTTCGCGATCGCCACGGGCATCGAGGAGCACAACAATTACGGCGTCGACTTCATCGAGGCGACGCGCTGGATTCGCAAGAATCTGCCGGGCGCGCATGTCTCCGGCGGCGTCTCCAACCTCTCCTTCTCGTTCCGCGGCAATGAGCCGGTGCGCGAGGCCATGCATTCGGTGTTCCTGTATCACGCCATCAAGGCCGGCATGGACATGGGCATCGTCAATGCCGGCCAGATGGTCGTCTATGACGACATCGATCCCAAACTGCGCCAGACTTGCGAGGACGTCGTCCTCAATCGCGATCCCGGCGCTTCCGAGCGGCTGCTGCAGCTTGCGGAGAAGTTCCGCGGCAAGGAGAAACAGACAAAGGAGAGCGATCTCGCCTGGCGCGAATGGCCGGTCGAGAAGCGCCTGTCGCACGCGCTGGTGCACGGCATCACCGAGTACATCGAGGCCGACACCGAGGCCGCGCGAGCGAAAGCCTCGCGTCCGCTGGACGTGATCGAAGGGCCGCTGATGGCCGGCATGAACGTCGTCGGCGACCTCTTCGGCGACGGCAAGATGTTTTTGCCGCAGGTGGTGAAGTCGGCGCGCGTCATGAAACAGGCGGTCGCTTACCTGATGCCGTTCATGGAGGAGGAGAAGGCGCGCAATCTCGCCAATGGCGTCGAGGGCTCCGGCCGCAGCTCCGCCGGCAAGATCGTGCTCGCGACAGTCAAGGGCGACGTCCACGACATCGGCAAGAACATCGTCGGCATCGTGCTCCAGTGCAACAATTTCGAGGTGATCGACCTCGGCGTGATGGTACCCGCCGCCAAGATCGTCGAGACCGTCAAGGCCGAGAAGGCCGACATCGTCGGGCTCTCCGGCCTGATCACGCCTTCGCTCGACGAGATGGCGTTCTTTGCCGCCGAGCTCGAGCGCGAAGGCCTCGACGTGCCGCTGTTGATCGGCGGCGCCACCACCAGCCGCGTGCATACCGCGGTCAAGATCGACCCGAACTATCGCCGTGGGCCGGTGGTGCACGTCAACGACGCCAGCCGCGCGGTCGGCGTGGCGTCGTCGCTGATGTCGGCGGAGAAGCGCGAGGGCTATGCCGCCGATGTGCGCGCCGAATACGCCAAGATTTCCGCGGCGCATTTCCGTGCGCAGGCCGACAAGAAGCGCCTCAAGCTCGCCGCCGCCCGCGCCAACGCCGTGCCGGTCGATTTTGCCAAGGCGCGCCCGGTGAAGCCGGCCTTCCTCGGCGTCAAGAGCTTTCACGATTATGACCTCGCCGAGCTCGCCGAATACATCGACTGGACGCCGTTCTTCCAGACCTGGGAGCTCGCCGGGCGTTTCCCTGCCATCCTCGACGATGCCAAGGTCGGCGAGGCCGCGCGCGCGCTCTATGACGATGCGCGCAAGATGCTCGACCTCATCGTCAAGGAGAAATGGTTCACCGCGCGCGCCGCTGTTGGATTCTGGCCGGCCAATGCCGTCGGCGATGATATCGCGGTTTATGCCGACGAGGCGCGCACGAACAAGATCGCGACGCTGCATACGCTGCGCCAGCAGCTCGAGAAGCGCGAGGGCCGCTTCAACGCCGCGCTGTCGGACTTCATCGCGCCCGCCGCCTCCGGCGTGCCGGATTATATCGGCGGCTTCGTCGTCACCGCAGGGATCGGCGAGGACGTCATCGCCGACCGCTTCAAGCATGCCAATGACGACTACTCCTCGATCCTGTGCAAGGCGCTGGCCGATCGCCTCGCCGAAGCCTTTGCCGAGCGCATGCATGCGCG
>CAVTVG010000012.1:0-176775 GCA_963738155.1 uncultured Alphaproteobacteria bacterium | reverse complement strand
GTGGGGGGTGGCAGCAATGGTCATGGAGGCTCGGGTCAGATCTGGATTTGCTTGAGGTGGTGCGGTCAGAACTTCGACGCATCGAAAGCTGCCGATAAGCGCAAATTAGGCCGATGTGCCCGCCGATGCAATCTGCCCGGCCCGGCGGTATCCCTCATAGCGGGGGGTGTTCATGTCGCGCCGATCCATGCAAAACAGGCCGCTTGCTGGTTCCGATCGAGAGATTTCATGGGCGAACTCATTTTGCGAATGGCGGACGGCACGCGCATCGCGGTGCCGGCGTCGCTCAATTCGATCACGACCTATGTCATCCTCGAGCAGGAAAAATGGTTCGAGAAGGAAATGGCGTTCCTTGCGCGCTGGCTGAAACCCGGCATGAGCGCAATCGACATTGGCGCGAATCTCGGCGTCTACAGCCTGCCGATGGCCCGGCTGATCTCTCCCGGCGAGGTCTTTGCTTATGAGCCGGCGAGCGAGCCGCGCGAGCTGCTCTCCCGCAGCAAACATCTGAACGCAACCGCCAACCTCCACCTCCTGGACCTGGCGCTGTCGGATCGCGCGCGTACCGGCACCCTCGTGCTCGGCGCCTCCAGCGAGCTCAACACGCTGGAGGGCAGCGGCCCCGGCGAGCAGGTCGCGATTACGTCGCTCGATGCCGAACAGAGCGCGGGGAATTGGCGCGCGGTCGATTTCGTCAAGATCGATGCGGAAGGCGAGGAAGAGCGCATCCTGGCGGGCGCCGGAAGCTTTTTTGTCCAACATTCGCCCCTGGTGATGTTCGAGGTGAAGGCAGGCGCCAAGACCAACGAAAACCTTCCTGCAGCCTTTCGCGCACAGGGCTTTGGCATCTATCGCCTGCTCGAAGGCGCGCCTGTCCTGGTGCCGGTCGCTTCCGGCGAGGCACTCGATGTCTACGAGCTCAATTTGTTCGCGGCCCGGCCTGAACGTGCGGCTGCCCTGGCCCGCGAAGGCTTCCTAATCGAAACCGTACCGTCCTGGACGCCGGACGCCGCGGTCCGGACCCAGGCGGCAGCTTTCCTCCGGACTCAGCCGTTTGCGCAGATCTTTGCGGCGTTGCCGTGCGGCAGCGCCGTACACGATACGGCCTATCGCGATGCACTTGCGGCCTACGCCACCTGGCGTTCGGCCGCAATCACCCTGCCTGAGCGATTTGCGGCGCTGACATACGCCTGCGACGCGCTCGCCTCACTGTGTAAGAGCCACGCATCGCTCGCCCGGCTTTCCACCCTGGCCCGCATCTCCTGGGAGGCCGGCCGCCGCGGCCTCGCCGTCAACGCCCTGCGGCTGATGGCCGACACGCTCCAGCGTGGCAACGGCCAGATCATGGAACCGTTCTGGCCGGCAAACCCGCGCTTCGACCTCGTCGCACCGGGCGCCGCTATCGTCGAATGGTTCGTCACCGGTGCGCTCGAACAGCTCGAATTGACCGCGACCTTCTCGTCGCGGTTTGGAACGTCTGGGGTCGATCTCGGCTGGCTTGCGAAGCAAAAGCATGTCTCAACCGAAATCGAACGGAGATGGCTGTTGAGACGCTTGCGTGCCGGCGAGACAATCGAGGTCCCGGCCCGTTTGCGAACGCCTGCGCCTGACCATCTCAATGCCGAGGCCTGGGACATCTTGCCAAACGCGATTGCGAACCGGTGACGTCTGCACGACGAGGACCAACTTCAAAGCGAACACACAATGCGGATCAGTCCATGAATAACGCGCCGTCCCCCTCCCTCTTTCGGATCACATCCCTCTTGCCGCCGATCCCCCGCCTGAAGATCGTCGATGTCGGCGCCATGACCCTCGGTGAGGGAACCGACCCCTATTCCGCCCTCACCGCTGCTACGCCCTGTGACGTCTATGGGTTCGAACCTGTCGCAGAAGAGCTTGAGAAGCTTCGGGCCTCGGCCAGGCCAGGACACCATTATCTGCCGCACACGATCGGCGACGGATCGGCGCGGACCTTCTACGAGTGCAATTTCAGCATGACCTCGTCACTGTTCGAGCCGAACACGCCCCTGCTCGTCAACTTCCAGAACCTGGAAGAGCTCGTCCGGGTCAAAAAAACTCACGCGGTCGAGACCAAGCGGCTCGACGACATTCCCGAGTTGGAAGGCACTGATTACCTCAAGGTCGACGTTCAAGGCGCAGAACTTCTGGTGTTCGAAGGCGCAACCAGGATTCTGGACAATGCACTGGTGGTCCATTCCGAGGTCCAGTTCGTGCAGCTCTACAAGGACACCCCGTTGTTCGCCGAGATCGACATCCATCTCCGCTCCAAAGGCTTTGCGCTCCACCGCCTGTCGCAGGCCGGCCGGACATTCAAGCCACTGATCTTCAGGAATGACGTCAACGCGACGCTCAGCCAGATTCTCTGGGGTGATGCAGTGTATGTACGCGACTTCATGCAATTCGATCGTCTGGCCGGCGCCAAGCTGCTGAAATTGGCGACGATCCTGCATGAAAATTATCACTCGGTTGATCTCGCCGCCTTCGCGCTCGCGGCTTACGACCGTCGGAACGCATCAAGCCTTCACGACCGCTATTTGAGGAAGCTGGCCGGGATTAACTGATTCATGCAGCCAGGCTTATGCTGACGCACGCCCGCCGAGCGCGTCGACGATCCGCTGCCACTCGGCGTCGAGCGCATCCTTGGCCTCCGGCTTGCCGGCCCGCCGGTACCAGTAGCCGGCGTTGGAGAGATCGCCCTCGACCCGATGCAGATAGGCGTGCACCCAGGCGGCGTCCTGGGTGTCCTCATTCATGACGATCTTGTGCGCCGCGTCCCAATCGCCCTTCGCCGCCCACCACAGCGCGGCGAGCGGCGGGGCAAGCCCGTCCGCCGGTTTTGCATTCGCGAGTGTGGCTTTGAGATCGGCCATGCTCACCACCATTTCGGCGGCGTGAACCGCCCCGCGGCCTGCTCGATCACCTCGCCGAGGGCAAACAGCGCTTCCTCGTCGAAGGGCCGGCCGATCAGCTGCAGGCCGAGCGGCAGGCCCTGCGCGTCCTTGCCCGCGGGCACGGCGATGCCGGGCAGGCCCGCCATGTTCACGGTCACCGTGAAGATGTCGTTGAGATACATCTCGATCGGGTCGGCGCCCTTCTCGCCGACGCCGAACGCGGCCGACGGCGTCGCCGGAGTGAGGATCGCGTCCACGCCGCTGGCGTAGCAATCCTCGAAGTCCTTCTTGATGAGGGTGCGCACCTTCTGCGCGCGCAGATAATAGGCGTCGTAATAGCCGGCGGACAGCACGTAAGTGCCGATCATGACGCGGCGGCGCACTTCGGCGCCAAAACCTTCGGCGCGGGTCGCCTCATACATGTCGCCGACCGAACGTCCCTGAACGCGCAGGCCGTAGCGCACGCCGTCGTAGCGCGCGAGGTTGGAGGAGGCCTCCGCGGGCGCCACGATATAATAGGCCGGCAGCGCGTATTTGGTGTGCGGCAGCGACACCTCGACGAGCTCGGCGCCGGCGGCCTTCAGCCAGGCCGCGCCGTCGGTCCAGAGATTCTCGATCTCCGCCGGCATGCCGTCGAGGCGATACTCTTTTGGGATGCCGATCTTCATGCCCTTTACGGACTTGCCGACCGCGGCCTCGTAGTCGGGCACCGGACGATCGACCGAGGTGGTGTCCTTGGGATCGTGGCCCGCCATCGAGCGCATCAGGATCGCGGCATCACGCACGGTGCGTCCGATCGGTCCGGCCTGATCGAGCGAGGATGCAAAGGCAACGATGCCCCAGCGCGAGCAGCGGCCATAGGTCGGCTTGATGCCGACGGTCGCGGTGAACGCCGCCGGCTGGCGGATCGATCCGCCAGTGTCGGTCGCGGTCGCGCCCATGCAGAGCTGTGCCGCCACCGCGGAAGCCGATCCGCCGGAGGAGCCGCCCGGCACCAGCATGGTGTTGGAGCCTTCGCGCCGCCAGGGATTGGCGACAGGACCGAAGCACGAGGTCTCGTTCGAGGATCCCATCGCGAACTCGTCATTGTTGAGCTTGCCCAGCATCACCGCGCCGTCGCGCCAGAGATTCGACGTCACCGTCGATTCATAGGTCGGCACGAAATTGCCAAGGATTTTCGAGCACGCGGTGGTGCGCACGTCCCTGGTGGCGAACAGGTCCTTGATCCCCAGCGGAATGCCGGCGAGCGGACCGCCCTCGCCCTTTCCGATCTTGCTGTCGGCATCGCGCGCCATCGCGCGCGCCTGCTCCGGCGTCTCCAGCACGAAGGCATTGAGCGCGCGCGCGGCTTCGATCGCCTTCAGATGAGCGTCGGTCAGTTCAAGCGAGGTGAAAGACTTGTTCGCGAGGCCCTCGCGGGCCTCGGCGAGCGTCAGCGAGGTCAGATCGGTCATTTATTATTGATCGGGCTGCAGAAGAACGGAGACAGGGTCTTGTCGTTGGCCGGGTCGTCCTGCTTCGGACGCGTGCGCTCATTTGCCTCGAGCGCGTCGAGCACAGCGTCGATCGCCTTGTCCGGATCGGCAGCCTTGCCCTGCCGCTCCATCGCGTCGAGATAGTTCATGTAGGCCTGATAGGCCTTCTCATCGTCGCAGAGCAGACACATGCGGCACCTCTATTCCACAACCTTCGGCACCAGGAAGAAATGCCCTTCGGTCGCAGGCGCATTCTTCACGATGTCGTCGGCGATGTTGCCATCATTGACGATGTCGGCCCGTTTCTTCATCTCCATCGGCGTCACCGAGGTCATCGGCTCGACGCCCTCGATATTCACCTCGGACAACTGCTCGACGAAATCAAGCATGGCATTCAGCTCGCCCTGCAAATGCGGAACTTCGTCGTCCCGGACTGCAATCCGCGCCAACTGCGCGATGCGCCGGACGGTAGCGGCATCAACCGACATTATATAAGGCCTCAAAACGGGGTTTCAGCCGGTATAGCAGAGGCCGCTTTTGCACCGCAACCGGCGGAATCGCGCCTCAGCCTGCCAACCGCCGCATCCGCGCCAGCGCGTCATTCGCCAGCGCCCGGGTCAGCTCCGCCGCCGGCATGTCGCGGCCAAGCCGCACCGCCTGCCCCGCCCACATGCTGGTGAAATCGGTCTTGCCCAGTTTCTCGGCCGCCTGCTTGAGCGGGCCAAGCGCGGTCGCGGAATGCGGAAAGGCCGGTGCGTCCGGCGAGATCGGTCCGACCTCGCGCATCGCGCGATTGGCGACACCCCGCGCCGGCTTTCCCGTCATGACGTTGGTGATCACGGTCGATTTGTCATTGGCGGCAGCGAGCACAACCCGCGCCGGCGCGAACACCTTGGATTCCGGACAGCGCAGATAGGCGCTGCCGACCTGCACGCCGGCGGCGCCGAGCGCGAACGCCGCCGCGATCCCGCGTCCATCCGAGACGCCGCCTGTCGCAATCACCGGCACCTTCACGGCGTCGACCACCTGCGGCAGCAGCGCGAAGGTGCCGACCTGCTCGGCAATATTGTCGGTCAGGAACATACCGCGATGGCCGCCGGCTTCAGCGCCTTGCGCGATCACGATGTCGACGCCGCGCTGCTCGAGCCAGACCGCTTCGCGCACGATCGTTGCCGACGACATCAGGATGGCGCCGGTCGCCTTGACGCGATCGAGCAGACGCTGCTCCGGCAGGCCGAAATGGAAGCTGACGATTTCCGGCTTCAGCTCTTCCACGACCTCGCAGAAGGCGCCATCGAACGGCGCACGGTTGGCGGCATTGATCGGCGCCGACGGGTCGAGCCCGTGCTCGCTGTAATAGGGCGCCAGCCGCTGCCGCCAGATTGTTTCGCGCGCGGCGTCCGCATGAGCGGCCTCATGACAGAAGAAATTCAGATTGACCGGCGCGGACACGCGCTGGCGGACGATCTTGACCTGCTCGCGCGCCTTCTCCGGCGAAATCATCGCGCAGGGCACGGAGGGAACGCCGCCGCCCTGCGCCACCGCGATCGCGAGTTCGGCATCGATGACGCCGGCCATTGGCGCCAGCACGATGGGAAACTCGGTCTTGAAGAGGTCGGTGATTCTGCGATCGGGCCACATGTCTTGTCCTCTTTGCTTGGAGCTTTAACGGGCGGACTGCGAAGCCGCCGGGAAGTTTCGCAGCCCCTGCAGGATCTGGTCGGCTTCGCTGGCGATCCTCTCGACGATCTCGCCCGCGGGCGGAATATCGTGGATCAGGCCGACCGCCTCACCGGCAATGACGGCGGCGATGTCGAAATTGCCGGCTGCCTTGGCCGCCGCATATTCGGCAGTGACTGCAGCGAGATTTTGCATCATCTCGACCTCGCGGCCCATCCAGCGCCGGGCGTGATCGTTGATCAGGCAGCGTCCGGTAAACGGCGCCGGCCAGACATTGTTGCGGGAGATGTCGAAGATAATGCTCCGGATCGAGTTGCCGCTGGTTGCGGCGCAAATCCGCTTCTTTGCCCCCTCCGGACCGTCGCACTCGATGCTGGCGTAGAAGCGTGTGCCGAGCATCACGCCTGCCGCGCCGAGCGTCATCATTGCGGCAAGGCCGCGTCCGTCCGCGAGTTCGCCCGCGGCCACCACCGGCACGCGCCCGGCCGCGAGATCGATCACGGCAGGCACGATGTCGATCAGCGTGCGCGAGGCGCCATGGCCGCCGGCTTCGGTGCCCTGCGCAATCAGGATGTCGGCGCCGGCATCGAGCGCTTCTCTCGCCATGTCCTCACTCTGCACCTGGCAGATCAGCAGGCTGCCGGCCGCCTTGATGCGCGATGCATGGGGCTTCGGATCGCCGAATGACAGCATGATCCCGCGCGGCTTTGCCGCCAGTGCGATGTCCAGCAAGTCGGGTTGCTTCGCCATGCTCCAGGTGATGAAGCCGATCCCGAACGGCGCTTCGCACCTTTGCAGCTTCGCCGTCTCCTGCTCGAGCCACGCCTTGTCGCCGTAGCCGCCACCGAGAATGCCAAACCCACCGGCTTCGCTGACCGCCGCCGCGAGCCGGGCGCCCGCGATCACATCCATCGGGGCCGAGAGGATCGGATGCGTGGTGCCAAGGAGCGATGTCAGCGGCGTGGTGATCGGCATCCTTTTCTCTCCCTCTGGACAGCAAGCGTAGCTGAGCTTACCTTTCTCCAAAAGTGAATATTAGAGAAGCCAGCCATCTCTAAATGAAAACGGAATAATCCCCGTGGAACTCATCGATCTCCTCACCTTTTCGGCGGTCGCGCGGAATGGCGGCATCACCCGCGCCGCCGAAGAGCTCAACACCGTGCAATCCAACGTCACCCAGCGCGTCAAGGCGCTGGAAGCCGAGATCGGCACTGCGCTGTTCGAACGGCACAGCCGCGGCATGACCCTGACCGGCGCCGGCCGGCGCCTGCTTCCCTATGCGCAGCGGATGGCGGTACTGTCGCGCGAGGCTGTGCTTGCCGCGCGGGACGACGGCGAGCCGAAGGGCCCGCTTGCGATCGGCTCCATGGAAACGACGGCGGCCGTGCGGCTACCCGCATTGTTGGCCGAATTTCACCGCCGTTTCCCGGCGGTGCGGCTGACGCTGAAGACCGCGACGACAGCGGATCTGGTCGCAGCCATGCTCGACGGCGCGCTCGATGGCGCATTCGTCGCCGGTCCCATCGAGCATGCCGATCTCACCGCGACGCTGGCCTTCCGCGAAGAGTTGGTGCTGGTATCGGCCAAGCGCTTCAACACCCTCGCCGCGCTTCGCGCCGGCACGCCGGAATCCGGTCCGACCGCGCTGGTTTTCCGCACCGGTTGCACCTATCGCCAGCGGCTGGAGCAGGTGTTCTCCGATTTCGGCTGGCCGTCGGCAGCGCGCTTCGAGCTTGGCACGCTCGACGGCATGATCGGCTGCGTTGCCGCCGGCATGGGAGTGACGCTCCTGCCTCGCGCGGTGGTCGAGCGCAGCGACCAGCGCAAGGAGGTCAACGTCCACACGCTCGATACCTCCTGGTCGCGCGTCGACACGCTGTTCATCCAGCGCCGCGGCGCGCATCAGTACAGCGCATTGAGCGGATTTGTATCTTGCCTGACCGGCGCCGAGCGCGTCATCGCTGCTTAAAACAAAGGCGCCGATTTGCGGGCATGGCGTGGCGATGTTATCGCAAGCCATGCCCGCCCCCATCCTTCCCCTGATCGAAGCCGTCGCGCACTGGCCGGCGCGCGGCGCGCTGGTCGGTCTTGACCTGGGCACCAAGACCATCGGCGTCGCCGTCTCCGATCCCGACCGCAAGCTGGCGACCGCGGTCGAAACCATCCAGCGCAAGGCGTTCAAGGCTGACGCCGCGCGGCTGTTTTCGATCGCGAGCGAGCGCAATGCGGTCGGTTTCGTGCTCGGCCTGCCCATCAACATGGACGGCAGCGAAGGCCCGCGCGCGCAATCCACCCGCGCCTTTGCCCGCAATCTCGCCGGCCTGACCGATCTTGCAATCGCGCTGTGGGACGAGCGGCTCTCGACCGCAGCCGTCGAGCGCGAGCTGATCGCCAACGACGTCAGCCGCGCCCGCCGCGCCGAGGTGATCGACCAGCACGCCGCGATCTTCATTTTGCAAGGCGCCCTCGACCGCCTCGCCAACATCAAAAAAAGCTGACCAATGGCGATCGTGATTGCGGCGCTTGCGCCGGTGTTCATCCTGATCGTGCTCGGCGTGGTCATGAAGCGCACGCTGATGCGGCTCGACACGCAATGGCACGGCCTGGAGCAGCTGACCTATTACGTGCTGTTCCCGATGCTGCTGATCCAGACGCTGATCAAGGCCGACCTTAGCAAGGTGCCGGTTGCCGGCGTCGGCGGCGCGCTGATGATCGCGGTCGTGATCGTGTCCCTGCTTTGCCTTGGCCTCCGGCCACTGCTGGCGCGCCGTGGTGTCGACGGGCCCGCCTTCACCTCGATCTTCCAGGGCGCGATCCGCTGGCAGACCTATGTCGCGCTTTCGGTCGCCCGTAACCTCTACGGCGCCGACGGGCTGGCGCTTGCCTCCGTCGCCATGGTCGCGCTGATCCCGATCGGCAACATCTTCAGCGTGCTGGTACTGGCGCATTACGCCTCGCCCGAGAAGCAATCGTCGCGCGCGATTGCGATGACGGTGGTGAAGAACCCGCTGATCTGGGCCTGCGTTATCGGGCTCGGCGTCAATGTCGCGCACCTTCCCCTGCCGAAGATTTGGCATGAGGTCGCGGACGCACTTGGCGCCTCCTCGCTCGCCATCGGCCTGCTCGTGAACGGCGCCGGGCTGCATCTTCAGGGACTGCTGCGGCCAAGCCTTGCTGCCGCCACGGGCGTGATCCTCAAGCTCGCGGTGATGCCGGCGCTCGCGATTGTGTTCGGCATGTGGTTCGGCGTGTCCGGCACCGGGCTCGTCATCGTCGCGGTGTGCTCGGCCGTGCCGACCGCGCCCAGCGCTTACGTGCTGGCGCGGCAGATGGGCGGCGATGCGCCGCTGCTGGCGCAGATCATCACGCTGCAGACCATCGTCGCCGCGATCACGATGCCGATCGCGATTGCATTCGCGGCCCGAAATTAGCCTGCCAGCAGATAGCTCTGCACGACAGCGGCAAGGTTGTTCAGCGCGTGCAGCACGATGGTGAGCCAGGTCGACTGGCTGCGATAGCGGACGTAGCCGAACCACAGCCCGATGCAGAACACCTCGCCGAAGAAGAACCAGTCATATTGCAGATGCAGGCTGGTCCAGACGATCGATGAGACCAGGATCGCGCCGGACACGCCGAGGAGCGATTCCGACAGGCCGCGATAGAGGAAGCCCCGCGCGAACAGTTCTTCGGTGATCGGCGCCGCGGCGCAGAACGCGAGCACCAGCAGCCACAGCGCATCGTCCGCGCGCGCCGACTTGAACACGTCGACCATGAAATCTGGCGACACTTCCTTGCCGATGGCGCGCGACAGCAGGTCCCAGCCGACGACCAGCACGACCAGGCCGGCGATGCCGAGCGCCACATTGCGCCAGGAGGTCCAGCGCAGCGCGAGATAGTCGGTAAACGAGATGCGCGTGAAGCGGATCGCGAACCACAGCGCCAGCAGGACGGCAGGCAGTCCGGCGATCACGGAGAGCGAGATCGTCATCCCGCTTCCGGCGACAGCGCGGATCATTGCGGCCTGGTTGATCTCTCCTCCCCGCTCGAGGACGAAAAAGATCACGACAGCGATCTGGCCGACGAACATCGCGGCAAACACAACCAGCCCCCAGAGCACCGTGCCCCAGAAATTCCAGGGGCGTGGGACGTGGTCGTCCGGCACGATGGTGACAGGAGGATTGGCGGGATCGAGCGAGTCCATCAATCAGCTTTCAATGGCGCGGTTCGATCGGAAAATCATAGGCCTGCCCGCCCGCGCCCGGCAGGTAGAAGTGCCACCATTCCCGCCAATAGTTGACAAATCCTTGGGCCGCCATCGCAGACAGCAGTTCGCGGCGCCATTTGCGCTGCTCGGGGGTAATCGCGTTCGAATTGGTATGGCCCTTGAGGTCCGTGCAGTCGTAGCCGGTGGCCATGTCGATGCTGCCTTCCGGCGCGCGCTTGTCGACGGGCGCCGTGCAGTCGGCATAGCTCTTGTTCGGATCGAAAGTCGCGGAATTGTCGGCGGCGAGATCGACCAGGGTGAGATCGAGCGCAGCGCCGGTCGAGTGCTGCGAGTAAGGCGAGATGTAGCCGAGGGCGAACAGGTCGCGCTTGTTGAAGGCCGGGTTGAAGCGCCGTCCGCTGTCCTTGCCGTCGCGCGACCACGCCAGCATGTCCGCGGTCGCCCGCGCCGGGCGGTAGCAGTCGAACATCTTCAGCGACAATTTTCGCTTGGCGAGCGCCTGCTGGATCGCCTTCAGCCTGAAGGCGACCTCACGCTTCACCACGCACTCGCCCGCGCGATAGCCGGCCATCGGGTGGCCGACGAAGTTGTTCGATGTGGCGTAGCGGATGTCCTGAAGGATGCTGGGATCGATCTCGCGCAAATAAACGAAGCCGCCGGGCAATGGCTGGGCGTGGGCTGGCGCGCCACCGGCAATGGTGACGGCAATCAGCGCTATCAGCTTGGCTTTCATTCGAACCATCGCGCGGTCGTCCGGTTAACCCTGATCCTCGGATGAGGGGCTATACCGTGACCCGAACCACTGGGGGATAACTTTTTCGAGGGGCTTTCACCCTTGCCCTGCCCGAAATCCGCGCCTATAGCTCTCGCTTTAATGACATCCGTCTCGAAATCGAGTTTCGTCCTCGGTCACCGGCATCTGCTGGGAATCGAGGGGCTTTCGGCTGCCGACATTTCCGGCCTGCTCGACCTCTCCGAGGAATATGTCGAGCTCAACCGCCAGATCGACAAGAAGCGCACGAGCCTGCGCGGCCGCACCCAGATCAACCTGTTTTTCGAGGCCTCGACCCGCACCCAGTCCTCGTTCGAGATCGCCGGAAAACGCCTTGGCGCCGACGTCATGAACATGTCGGTGTCCTCGTCGTCGATGCGCAAGGGCGAGACGCTGGTCGACACCGCGGTCACGCTCAACGCCATGCATCCGGACATCCTGGTGGTGCGCCATCATGCCTCAGGCGCAGTGGAACTGCTGGCACGCAAGGTCGACGGTTCCGTGATCAATGCCGGCGACGGCAGCCACGAGCATCCCACCCAGGCGCTGCTCGATGCGCTCACCATCCGCCGCAACAAGGGCCGGCTCGAGGGACTTCTGGTCGCGATCTGCGGCGACGTGCTGCATTCGCGCGTCGCGCGCTCCAATATCATCCTGCTCAACACCATGGGCGCGCGGGTGCGCGTGGTCGCGCCATCGACGCTGTTGCCGCCGGGCATCGAGCGGATGGGCGTCGAGGTCGCGCGCGACATGCGCGAGGGACTGGAAGGCGCCGACATCGTGATGATGCTGCGGTTGCAGCGCGAGCGCATGAATGGCTCGTTCGTGCCCTCTACCAGCGAGTATTTCCACTATTACGGGCTCGACCAGAAGAAGCTCGCCTACGCCAAGCCGGACGCGCTGGTCATGCACCCCGGTCCAATGAACCGCGGCGTCGAGATCGAGTCGTCAGTCGCCGACGGCGCGCAGTCGCTGATCCGGGAACAGGTGGAAATGGGAGTGGCAGTGCGCATGGCCGTGCTGGAGGCGCTGGCCCGCAACCTGCCCAACGCTTAAGTCGGATGAAAAGATCATGCTGACCGACCGCCGCCCGATCCTGCTCGCCAATGCGCGCGTCATCGATCCCTCCAGGGATTTCGACGGCCCCGGCGACGTCTTGATCGTCGACGGCGTGATCCGCGAAGCCAGGCGCGGCATTGGCGCTGCCGGCGTCCCCGAGGGTACCGACATCGTCAGTTGCACCGGCAAGATCGTGGCGCCCGGCCTCATTGACATGCTCGCCTTCATCGGCGAGCCCGGCTACGGCCATCGCGAAACCCTTGCATCGGCAAGCCAGGCGGCCGCGAGCGGCGGCATCACCACCATCATCTGCCAGCCCGGCACAGAGCCCGCGATCGACAATTCCGCCACCGTCGATTTCATCCTGCGGCGCGCCCGCGATACCGCGATCGTCAACATCCATCCGATGGCCGCGCTGACCAAGGGTTTGCGCGGCGAGGAGATGACCGAAATCGGCCTGTTGAAAGCGGCCGGCGCGGTCGCCTTCTCCGACGGCGACAGGAGCGTGACCAACGCGCAGGTGATGCGCCGCGCGCTGACCTATGCCCGAGACTTCGACGCGCTGATCGTGCATCACACCGAGGATCCCGATCTCATCGGCGAAGGCGTCATGAACGAGGGCGAATTTGCCGCGCGGCTCGGCCTTGTCGGCATTCCCGATACGGCCGAGGCCGTGATGCTGGAACGCGACATCCGGCTCGTCGCGCTGACCGGCGGGCGCTATCACGCAGCTTCGGTGAGCTGCGTCGCCTCGCTGGAAATTTTGAAACGAGCCCGCGATGCCGGCCACGCCGTCTCGTCCTCAGTGTCGATCAACCATGTCACCTTGAACGAGAACGACATCGGCCCCTACCGCACCTTCCTGAAACTGTCGCCGCCGCTGCGCACCGAGGACGACCGCCGCGCGCTGGTTGAGGCGCTCGCCTCCGGCCTGATCGACGTCATCATGTCCGACCACAATCCGCAGGACGTCGAGGTCAAACGGCTGCCATTCGCGGAGGCCGCTTCCGGCGCGGTCGGTCTGCAAACCATGCTGCCGGCGGCGCTGCGGCTGATCCATAATGGCGAACTGGATTGGAAGACGCTGATCCGCGCCATGTCGACCCGCCCCGCCGAGTTGCTTGGGCTACCCGGCGGCTCGTTGCGGCCGGGTGCGCCGGCGGACATCGTGGTGATCGACGCGGAGGTGCCCTGGGTGCTCGATCCCGCCGATCTCAAATCGCTGTGCAAGAACACGCCGTTCGACGAGGCGCGATTCTCCGGCCGCGTGGTGCGCACCATCGTCGGCGGCCGGACCGTCTATGAGCATGTCTGATCCCGCAAGGAGCGTTGCAAATGGGACCTGACGCCTTCCTGCCCGTCGCCTTCATCATCGGCTACCTGCTCGGATCGATTCCGTTCGGACTGGTGCTCACCAAACTTGCGGGCACCACCGACATTCGCTCGATCGGCTCCGGCAGCATCGGCGCCACCAATGTGCTGCGCACCGGCCACAAGGGGCTCGCCGCGGCCACCCTGCTGTTCGACGCGCTGAAAGGCACGGCTGCCGTCATCATCGGCGGCTATTTCGGCGGGCCTGACGCGGCGATGCTTGCCGGTCTCGGTGCCTTCCTCGGCCACCTCTTCCCGGTCTGGCTGAAGTTCAAGGGCGGCAAGGGCGTCGCGGTCTATATCGGCATCCTGCTCGGCTTGTTCTGGCCGGCGGCGATCGTGTTCTGCCTGATCTGGCTCGTGATGGCCTTTTCCTTCCGGTACTCTTCACTCTCGGCGCTGGTCGCAAGCTTTGTGACGCCGCTGTTCCTGTGGTGGTTCGGCCACCCCGCGCTGGCCTCGCTGTTCGTCGTGCTGACGCTTCTCGTGTTCTACGCGCATCGTGAGAACATCAAACGGTTGCAGGCGGGAACCGAGAGCCGAATCGGGCAGAAGGGTTGATGATTCGCGATGTCGCGCGTGCGACACGCGCAGCAATTCCTGTTCGCAACTCGGCGCCTGTCTGGCGAAACAGTTTGCCGCCTGTCATGTTGACCATGGGGTAGTTAGCGCGAAGTCAGGCTAACTGAAATGGTCGAGTTGAGTGACGCGCGGACCACGTCCGTGCCAACGGCAGCGAGCAGATTGCTGGCTGCCGCGGATATCTGGTCGACGGAAGCAACCACACCGCCTCCATCTCCCGCGCCGCTCGCTGCTGAGACGCAAGCGCCTGAGCCAATTCAGGCGGAGCCGTCAGAGCCGGTTCGCGCGCGTCCGCGCGCCTCGGAAATCATGGCCGCCTTCAAATCGGCCAGCTCCAGCGACCGCCGCGCGAGCGAGCCGACGCTTGTTCCGTCAGCCCCCGCCGCGCGGGCGCGAAAACTGTCGCTGGCGCTGCAAGGCGGCGGCTCGCTCTCCGCCTTCACCTGGGGCGTGCTGGATCGCCTGCTGGAAGCGCCGGATTTCGCGATCGGCGCGATCAGTGGCGCCAGCGCCGGCGCCATCAATGCCGCCCTGCTGGCCTCGGGTCTCGCCGAAGGCGGCCGTGACGGCGCGCGGAAAGCGCTCGCACGCTTCTGGAATCATCTCAGCGCGGACGCCTCGTTCCGCGCGCTGATGCTGATCGGCGCGTTCTCGCCGGCCGGCAGCTCGGTCGCCTTCGGCCCTGCCCTGCAGTTCGATCCCTTCGACCTCGATCCGCTGCGTGAAGTCCTGTTCGACCACATCGACTTCACGGCGCTGCGCAGACCTGCCTGCCCCAAACTCCTGATCGCCACCACGCGGGTGCGCGACGGCGCGTTGCGCATCTTCCGCAATCGCGAGATCACCGCCGACGTGCTGCTGGCCTCGACCTGCCCGCCACTGGTGCATTGCGCGGTCGAGATCGAGGGCGGCTCTTACTGGGACGGCGGTTTCGCCGCCAATCCGCCGCTCGCGGGCCTGATGCAGGACTCATCCGACGTGCTGCTGGTGCAGGTGACGCCGAGCCGCGACTCCTTCGTGCCGATCACCAGGGCCGCGATCGATCGCCGCCTCGACCAGATCACGGCGAATGCCGTTCTCAATGCCGAAATATCGGCACTCGAATTATCCGGTAACACCGATGCGCGGCTGTTCCGGATTGCCGCGGAGGACGCCATCGACGGGCTGGCGCAGCGGAGCGCCGCCGATCTCGGCCAGGGGTCGGTGAAGCTGCTCCATGCGCGCGGACGCGACGCGGCAGAGCGCTGGCTGCGGCAAACCAGCGAGCGCAGCGGCGTGCAGGCCGAGCCCGCTTTGGCGCTATGACCTCAGCGCGCGCTCGAGGAAGCGTGCGCCCGCCAGCGCCTTGGCGTCGTCGCCATAGTCGGCGATGATTTGCACGCCGATCGGCAAATTCCCGTCGATGACAACAGCCGGCACATTGACGCAAGGCGTGCCCATCAAGGTCCAGAGCCGGTTGAAGGAGGGATCGCCGGTCGAGTCGAGTCCCTTCGGGGGCGCGCCCGGCGCCGACAGCGCCAGCAGCACGTCGACCTCTTCCAAAATCTCGGTCACCGCTGCCCGCGCCTTTGCGGCGATTGTCTGGGCCGCGTCGTAATCGGCGGCGGGAATGTTGCGGCTCTCGTCCATCCGGCCGCGCAACAGCGGCGGCATGGCGTCGTAATTTTCCCCGTACTCCCAGGCGAACGCCTGATGCGCCTCATATTGCTGCACGGTGGTGTGGATGCGCCAGGCGTCCGCGACGATGTCGGGCATCTTGAGCTCGCGCACCGACGCACCCGCCTTTGCCGCGGCGCGCGCGGCGGCCTGCAGCGCGGCGGCGCCCGCCGCTTCGGGTTGGCCGGCGAACTCCTGCGTCACCACGCCGATGCGCGGGTTGGCCAGTGCAGGCGTGAGCAACTCCGGCCGATTGGTCATGACAGACAGTCCGAGCGCGACGCTCTCGACGTCGGCCGCGAACAGGCCGACGGTATCGAGCGTCCAGGAAAAGCATTTGACGCCGACGGTCGGCAGCAACCGGTAGGACGGCTTGATCGCGGCAGCGCCGCAGAACGAGGCCGGCCGGATCACCGAGCCGCCAGTCTGCGTGCCGAGCGCAAGCGGGATCATGCCGCCGCCGACGGCAGCCGCCGAGCCCGAGGACGATCCGCCCGGCGTGTGCGCATGATTATGCGGATTGCGCGTCGGCGTCGGATCGTTGGCGGCGAACGCCGTGGTCGTGGTTTTGCCGACAATGGTGGCGCCAGCCTGCTTCAGCAGCATCACCACAGGCGCGTCGGCGCGCGGCTGGTGGCCGCGATAGATTTTCGAACCCATCTCGGTCGGCATGTCCTGGGTGTCGATGATGTCCTTGATCCCGACCGCGATGCCACGCAGCGGACCTTCGCTCTGCGCGCGAGGATTCTTCGCGAGATGGGCAAAGGCGTCGATGGTCTTTTCCCTGATGTCGATGGCGGCAAGCTGTTCCGCAAGCGCCGCGTCCGGCGACAGCTCGCCCTTGTCGATGCGGCGCTTCAGGTCGGCGAGCGAGATCATTCCGTTTCCCCGTTTGCGTCTTTGTTTCACATAGGCCTAGCAAGACGTGGATGGCCGCGACAATGCTTTTGAAGACGCGTTCGACGCTTTTGTCCCCTTCCCCGCGCCCTCAGGTTGCTCCATTCTGCCGCTGCAAGGAGACATCGTGGACGCCGTCAACACCATCCTCACCGAGGCCGAGCGGATCGACCGGCTGCGGCTGATCCGCTCGGACAATGTGGGCCCGCGGACCTATCGCGCGCTGGTCGCGCATTTCGGCACCGCGCGCGCGGCGCTGGAGCAGTTGCCTGACCTGATCAAGCGCGGCGGCGCGGCGCCGCAAGTGAGAATCGGCCGCGAGGAAGACGCCCGCGCCGAGCTCGCCGCCTGCAAAAAGCTCGGCGTCCATCTCCTCGCGTCCGGGGAAGTCGGCTATCCGCCGCGGCTCGCCACCATCGACGACGCCCCGCCTTTGCTCGGCGTGCGCGGTGCGCGTGACACTCTGATGCGGCCTATGATCGCCATCGTCGGCTCGCGCAATGCCTCCGGCGCCGGGTTGAAGTTTGCAAACCAGCTGGCGCGCGATCTCGGCGAGGCCGGCTTCGTCATCATCTCCGGGCTGGCGCGCGGCATCGATCAGGCCGCGCATCGCGCCAGCATCACAAGCGGCACGGTCGCGGTGCTAGCCGGTGGTCATGATTGCATCTATCCGCCGGAGCATGAGGATCTGCTGGCCGCAATTCTCGACGCGAACGGCGCCGCGATCTCGGAAATGCCGCCCGGACACGAGCCGCGGGCGCGGGATTTCCCGAGACGCAATCGGCTGATCTCGGGCGCCGCGCTCGGCGTGGTCGTGGTCGAGGCCGCGCAGCGTTCGGGCTCGCTGATCACGGCGCGGATGGCCAATGAGCAGGGCCGCGAGGTGTTCGCGGTTCCCGGCTCGCCGCTCGATCCGCGCGCGGCCGGCACCAACGATCTGATCAAGCAGGGCGCGACGCTGGTGACGAACGCGTCCGACGTGATCCAGATGGTCACGCCGATCATGGAGCGGCCGCTGTCACTGCCGCTGGAGGAGCCCGACGGCGATCCCTTCGCGGGCGACCCCGAGGATAGCGAGCGAGCGCGCATCGTAAACCTGCTCGGACCGACGCCGATCTCGATCGACGATCTGATCCGCCTCGCCGGCACCTCGGCTGCGGTGGTGCGCATCGTGCTGCTCGAGCTCGAGCTCGCGGGACGGCTCGAACGGCACGGCGGCGGTCTGGTGTCGCTGATCTAGGGCGGACTAAAGCCACACGCCCTGCACGCCGAGCAAAACGACGGCGAGCGAGATCAAAAGGCCGATGCCTGAAAACAATGCAATTGAAACGAATTGATTGGAATCGGACTTTTCGGAAACGTCAGATCTGGAATTGGGCCTGGAAACCGGCGTAGAGACACGAATGGCGGTCGGCATGTCGGGCTCTCCAATACTTAGAGTTCAAAATTCCCCGCCCACTAAAATGTCTTGGCGGATGCGATAAAGGTTCAATTTGGCGATGGGGATGGCCAAGATTCATCCCGAGAGTTCGAAGTGCGGACAACACAACCATTAGGCTTCAACCGATCGTGGCCGGTTGATCCGAGATTCGATTTCTCGCACATTTGCCGCTGATCAACTATGAGGCATCCCACACATCCCACGACGGTCCCGCATAAATCTTGTCGGACAACCGCTTCGCAGTTTTTTGTATTATGGCACTCAGCCGCGATAGATCGGCGCGCCGGCTGGAGATGCGGTAGCGCCGCCATCGACGAACAGCTCCTGGCCCTGGATGTGGGCGGCATCGTCGGAAGCAAGAAACAGCACGGTCTTTGCAATGTGATCGGGTTCACCGATTCGCCCGAGCGGCGTGGAGCGGCCGATGCGCGCTTCGAACACTTTCTCGGCATCCGGTGTCGCGGTGGCCGCGCCCCAGATCGGCGTCCTGACGGCACCGGGCGCCACGACGTTGACGCGGATGTTGCGCGGCGACAGTTCCGAGGACATCACCCGCGCCATCGCGCGCACGCCGGCCTTGCTCGCGGCATAGGCGGCGTAACCGGGATTGCCGAGCACCGAGATCACGGAACCGTTGAGGACGATCGCGCCGCCGTCGTTCATGTGCGCGACGGCCGCCTGCACCGTGAAGAACACCGCGGTGAGATTGGTGCGGATCACCTGCTCGAAGGCTTCGAGCTTGGTGCCGCCGACCGGCGTCGAGCCCGGAATGCCGGCATTGGCAAACACGATGTCGAGCTTGCCGAATTTGTCGACACCTTTCTTGATCGCGGCCTCGGTCGCCGCAACGTCGTTCGCATCGGCAACGACCGCGAACGCGTTCGGCCCGAGCTCGTTCGCGGCTGCATCCAGCGTCGCCTGATTGCGCCCGGTGATGATGACGCGCGCGCCTTCCGCCACGAACAGTTTTGCGGTCGCAAGGCCAATGCCGCTGTTGCCGCCGGTGATCAACGCCGTCCTGTTTGCCAGCCTCATGGCCGCCTCCTAGGTGGTTGCATTATTAAACCCGAGGGGCTACGTAAGGCAGGTGGTTTAATATTGCAACTGCACAAAACCGTGATCCCGCAGCCTTCCGGGATCAGGGAGGCAAGCCATGGTGAAACGCACGAGCCTGGAACATGCGGACTGCCCGATCGCTCGCGCGCTGGATGCGATCGGTGACTGGTGGTCGCTCTTGATCATTCGCGACGCGCTGCTCGGACGCCGCCGCTTCGGCGAATTCCAGAAGAGCCTGGGGCTCGCCAGGAACATCCTGACGGTGCGACTGCGCGCGCTGGTCGACCGCGGCATCCTTGCGATGGCGCCGGCCTCGGACGGCAGCGCCTATCAGGAATATGTGCTGACGCCGAAAGGGCGCGGGCTGTTTCCGGTGCTGGTCAGCTTGCGGCAATGGAGCGAGGAATACGACGAAACGCCGGAGGAGATCGCGACTATTTTGGTCGATCGCCAAAAAGGGCGGCCGGTCCGGAAGCTTGAGCTGCATTCACGGGACGGCCGGCTGCTGTCGCTTGCGGACACGGCGCTGAAGCCAAGGCCGGCGGCGAAGGGAAGGCGGCGGGCGACGGCTTAGGCCGAGAACCCGCGCTCTCTCAGTTCGTCATGCCCGGGCTTGACCCGGCCATGACGAGAAGTAATCACGACAACCTCCCCCTGCTCCGCAGCCGCACATGCTCCTCCGCCTCGAGCTGCGCCATCGATAATAAATAAGTGAGCACGTCGAGCCGCTGGCGCCGCGCCATCCCCACGAGATCCGCCAGCAGCTCGGCGATGAAGGCGGCCGCCTCGTCGGGACCTGCCTCCTCGGACAGTCCTTCGAAGGGAACGCGCCGCCGCGTCCCGACGGCTGACCGCTTTCGCTTGCGCGCTGCTCTCTTGGGTGCCATTCGAAATCGCTTAGAGTATTTAAATACCGTAATATCGCACAACTATCGCTGGTATTTCGCAACTCAGGGGATAGGGAGTCGAGCCCAAACGCCCAACTTTCAACATCTGTCGATTTGACACCGCGCCCCCCAGAACCCATGTTCGCGTCGACGGCTGGACTGCGAATCCCGCGAAATCGGCCCAAGAATTTCCCCTAAGTTACTGGAATTACATGAATATCGTTATTGTGGAGTTGCCGGCGAAAGCCAAGACGATCAACAAATATTTGGGCTCGTCCTACGAGGTTCTGGCCTCGTTCGGCCATGTCCGGGACTTGCCCGCGAAGAACGGATCGGTCGATCCCGACAACAATTTCCGGATGATCTGGGAGGTCGATCCCAAGGCCAATGGCCGGCTCAACGATATCGCTAAATCGTTGAAGGGCGCCGAGCGTCTGATTCTGGCGACCGACCCCGATCGCGAGGGCGAGGCCATCTCCTGGCACGTGCTGGAGGTGCTGAAAGAGAAGCGCGCGATCAAGGATCACAAGATCGAGCGGGTGGTGTTCAACGCCATCACCAAGCAGGCGGTCACCGACGCCATGAAGAACCCGCGCCAGATCGACGGCGCGCTGGTCGACGCCTATATGGCGCGCCGCGCGCTGGACTATCTCGTCGGCTTCACCCTCTCCCCCGTGCTGTGGCGCAAGCTGCCGGGCGCGCGCTCCGCGGGGCGCGTGCAATCGGTCGCGCTGCGGCTGGTCTGCGACCGCGAGCTCGAGATCGAGAAATTCGTTGCCAGGGAATACTGGTCGCTGGTCGCGACCTTGCTGACGCCACGCGGCGACGCCTTCGAGGCGCGCCTGATCGGTGCCGACGGCAAGAAGATTCAGCGGCTCGACATCGGCTCGGGCGCTGAGGCCGAGGATTTCAAAAAGGCGATCGAGGCCGCCAATTTCACCGTCACCACCGTCGACGCCAAGCCGGCGCGCCGCAACCCGCAGGCCCCCTTCACCACCTCGACCCTGCAACAGGAAGCGAGCCGCAAGCTCGGCTTCGCCCCGGCGCATACCATGCGCGTCGCGCAGCGGCTCTATGAAGGCATCGACATCGGCGGCGAGACCACCGGTCTCATTACCTATATGCGAACCGACGGCGTGCAGATCGACGGCTCGGCGATCACGCAGGCGCGCAAGGTGATCGGTGAGGATTATGGCAACGCCTATGTCCCCGACAGCCCGCGCCAGTACCAGACCAGGCAGAAGAACGCGCAGGAAGCCCACGAGGCGATCCGTCCGACCGACCTCTCGCGCCGTCCCGACACGATGCGCCGCCGGCTCGATAACGACCAGGCGCGGCTCTACGAGCTGATCTGGAAACGCACCATCGCGAGCCAGATGGAATCCGCCGAGCTGGAGCGCACCACCGTCGACATCACGGCGAAGGCAGGTTCGCGCGTGCTGGAGCTGCGCGCCACCGGTCAGGTCATCAAATTCGACGGCTTCCTTGCGCTCTACCAGGAAGGCCATGACGACGAGGAGGACGAGGATTCGCGCCGCCTCCCCGCCATGAACGAGGCTGAAACGTTGAAGCGGCAGAATCTCGCGGTGACGCAACATTTCACCGAGCCGCCGCCGCGCTTCTCGGAAGCCTCATTGGTCAAGCGGATGGAAGAGCTCGGCATCGGCCGGCCCTCGACCTACGCCTCGATCCTGCAGGTCTTGAAAGACCGCGGCTATGTGAAGCTGGAGAAGAAACGCCTGCACGGCGAGGACAAGGGCCGCGTCGTGATCGCGTTCCTGGAAAACTTCTTCAAGCGCTATGTCGAATACGACTTCACCGCCGATCTCGAGGAGCAGCTCGACCGCATCTCCAACAACGAGATTTCCTGGCAGCAGGTGCTGAAGGATTTCTGGCGCGACTTCATCGGCGCGGTCGACGAGATCAAGGATATCCGTGTCGCCGAAGTGCTCGACGTGCTCGACAACATGCTGGGCCCGCACATCTACCCCGTCCGAGCGGACGGCGGCGACGTGCGCCAGTGCCCGACCTGCGGCACCGGCAAGCTCAATCTGAAAGCCGGCAAGTTCGGCGCCTTTGTCGGCTGCTCGAACTATCCGGAATGCCGCTACACCCGTCCGCTCGCCGCCGACTTTTCGGAAGCCGCCGCCGATCGCGTGGTCGGCAAGGATCCCGAGACCGGACTCGATGTGACTGTGAAGGCCGGACGCTTTGGTCCCTATATCCAGCTCGGCGAGCAGAAGGATTATGCCGAGGATGCGAAGCCGAAACGCGCCGGCATTCCCAAGGGAACCTCGCCCGGCGATCTCGAGCTCGACCGCGCGCTGAAACTGTTGTCGCTGCCGCGCGAGATCGGCCGTCACCCGGAGACGGGGTTGCCGATCACAGCCGGCATTGGGCGCTTCGGTCCCTTCGTCAAGCACGACAAGACCTATGCCAGCCTGGAGGCCGGTGACGAGGTGTTCGACGTCGGCCTCAATCGCGCGGTGACGCTGATCGCGGAGAAGGTCGCCAAGGGCCCAAGCCGCGGCCGTTTCGGCGCCGATCCGGGCAAGCAGCTCGGTGATCACCCCTCGCTGGGTGCGGTTGCGATGAAGAACGGCCGCTATGGCGCTTACGTCACCGCGGGCGGCGTCAACGCGACCATTCCGAACGACAAGGACAAGGATGCGATCACGCTTGCAGAGGCGATCGCGCTGATCGACGAACGCGCGGCCAAGGGTGGCGGCAAGAAGGCAAAGAAGGCCAAGGCCGCGAAGCCGGCGAAGGCCGAGGCTGATGGCGCTGCGCCGAAGCCTGCGAAGAAAGCGGCGGTGAAGAAGGCCGCGAGCAAGCCGAAGTCCGACGCCGTCAGCAAGGCGCGCGCGCCGGTCGCAAGCTCCGCCAAGACTTCGGCAGCGAAGCCGCCGGCGGCTGCGAAAGCGCCCCCCAAGAAGAGCGCCGGAAAGGCACGTGGCTAAGTGAAGCGAAAACACGACAATGGCTTTCCGGACAGGGACGCCATCGTCGCCTTCATCCGCGCCAATCCAGGCAAGGTCGGCACAAGAGAGATCGCCCGCGAGTTCGGCCTGAAGAATGCCGACCGCGCCGAACTCAAGCGTATTTTGCGCGAGCTTGCCGACGGAGGCACCATCAAGAAACACGGCAAGAAGGTCACCGAGAAAGCGCAGCTGCCTGCAACATTGCTTGCCGACATCAGCACGCGCGACGCCGACGGCGAACTGATCGCAACGCCTGCCGAATGGGACGAGGCCGACGGCGGCGAGCCGCCGAAGATCCGCATCCATATTCCCCGCCACGCCCGACCCGGCACCACGGCCGGCGTCGGCGACCGCGCGCTGCTCCGCATCGAACAGGTCAGCGGCGATGACGTCGGCTACCGCGGCCGGCTCATCAAGGTCATCGATCACGCCAAGTCGCGCGTGCTCGGCGTATTCCGCAGCACGCCAGACGGCGGCGGCCGGCTGATCCCCGTCGACAAGAAACAGGCCGGCAAGGAACTCAATATCGCTCGGTCCGACACCGGCGGCGCGCAAGACGGTGACCTCGTCAGCGTCGATCTCCTGCGTGGCCGCGGTTTTGGGCTCGCCTCCGGCAAGGTCAAGGAGCGGCTCGGCTCGATTGCCAGTGAAAAGGCGATCAGCATGATCGCGATCCACGCCCACGACATTCCGCAGGCGTTCTCGCGCGACGCAATCGCTGAAGCCGAGGCGGCCGAGCCCGCCACCTTGAAAGGCCGCGAGGACTGGCGCGACGTGCCGCTGGTCACCATCGACCCGCCCGATGCCAAGGATCACGACGACGCCGTGCATGCGGAACCCGATTCCGATCCCAACAACAAGGGCGGCTTCATCGTCCATGTCGCGATCGCCGACGTCGCCTTCTATGTGCGCCCCAATTCCGCGCTCGACCGCGATGCGCTGATCCGCGGCAACTCGGTGTATTTCCCGGATCGCGTCGTGCCGATGCTGCCCGAGCGCATCTCCAACGATCTCTGCTCGCTGGTGCCGGGTGAAGCGCGTGGCGCACTCGCCGTGCGCCTTGTGATTGGCGCCGACGGCCGCAAGAAGTCGCACACCTTCCATCGCGTGCTGATGCGTTCGGCCGCCAAGCTCAACTATGCGCAGGCACAGGCCGCGATCGACGGCCGGCCTGACGACACCACGGGCCCCCTGCTCGATCCGATCCTGAAACCGCTTTATGCCGCCTACCACGCGGTGAAGCGCGCCCGCGACGAGCGAAATCCGCTCGATCTCGACCTGCCCGAGCGCAAGATCCTGCTCAAGCCGGACGGCACCGTCGATCGCGTCGTGGTGCCCGAGCGGCTCGACGCGCACCGGCTGATCGAGGAGTTCATGATCCTTGCCAACGTCGCCGCCGCCGAGACGCTGGAGAAGAAAGCGCTGCCGCTGATCTACCGCGTGCATGACGAGCCCTCGCTCGAGAAGGTGCACGCGCTGCAGGAATTCCTGAAGACGCTCGACATCCCCTTTGCCAAGCAGGGCGCGCTGCGCCCCTCGCTGTTCAACCGCGTGCTGACCCTTGTCGCTGGGCAAGACTACGAGCACATGGTCAACGAAGTGGTGCTGCGCTCGCAGGCGCAGGCCGAATATTCCGCTGAAAATTACGGTCACTTCGGCTTGAACCTGCGCCGCTACGCACATTTCACCTCGCCGATCCGCAGGTATGCCGACCTCGTCGTGCATCGCGCGCTGATCCGCGCGCTGGATCTCGGCGACGGCGCGCTGCCGGACGGCGAGACCTCAGAACATCTGGCCGAAGTCGCGGCCCAGATCTCGCTGACCGAGCGGCGCGCGATGAAGGCGGAGCGTGAGACCGCCGATCGCTTGATCGCGCATCATCTCGCAGACCGCATCGGCGCCAGTTTTCAGGGCCGCATCTCCGGCGTCACCCGCGCCGGACTGTTTGTCAAACTCGATCAGACCGGCGCCGACGGGCTGATCCCGATCCGCACGCTCGGAACCGAATACTTCAACTACGACGAGACCCGTCACGCACTGGTCGGCTCGCGCAGCGGTGCCATGCACCGGTTGGGGGATGTGGTCGACGTCCGTCTGGTAGAAGCTCAGCCGATCGCGGGCGCGCTGCGGTTCGAGCTGCTGTCGGAAGGACAGACTGTTCGGAGCGGGCGTTTCCCGCAAGGCAAGCGCCGCGCAGGCACGCGACCCGGCCGCAGCCCGAACGAAACAAAAAGCAAGCCGGAAAAGAAATCCGGCAAGGCCAAGAAAGGCGACAAGCGAGGCAAGTCGTGGAGACGGTGACAAAAACCTGGACACGCCAGACCGGTCTGGTCGAGAAGCGCGACGTCTGGGCGGCGCTGAAGCGCGGCTTGCGCGGCCGCTGTCCGCGCTGCGGCGAAGGCAAGCTGTTCCGCGCTTACCTCAAGGTCGACAACAATTGCTCCGTTTGCGGCCTCGATTTCACGCCGCATCGTGCCGACGATTTGCCGGCCTATCTCGTCATCATCATCGTCGGCCACATCGTGGTGCCCACTGCGCTCCTGATCGAAACGGATTTCTCGCCACCGGTCTGGCTGCAGCTATCGATCTACCTGCCGCTCACGCTGGTGCTGTCACTGCTGCTGTTGCAGCCGGTGAAGGGTGCTGTGGTCGGATTGCAATGGGCTCTGCGCATGCACGGCTTTGACGAGAACCCGCCGGATGGTATTCCGCCGGTCTAACAGCGTGGGGACGGAGATGAGCGACGCCGCGGCCGCCGTTGAGAAGCCGGAAGAGAAGGAAGCCGATCACCATCCCTATTACCGGCCGAGGGACGCCGCGACGTTGATCCTGGTCGATCGCTCAGGTCCCATTCCGAAAGTGCTGGTCGGCAAGCGCCACGACAAGGTGGTGTTCATGCCCGGCAAGTTCGTCTTTCCGGGCGGACGCGTCGACAAGGTAGACCATCGCGTGCCGGTCGCGGCTCCCATCACCAAGGAACTTGAGCAGAACCTGCTGAAGGGCAGCCCGAAGATTTCCCCTGCGCGGGCCCGCTCGCTGGCGAACGCCGCGATCCGCGAGGCCTGCGAGGAGACCGGGCTTTGTCTCGGCCGCAAAGCCGAAGGCAAGGCGCCGAAGTTGGAAGGTCCGTGGAAGCCTTTCGCCGATGCCGGACTACTGCCGGATCCGTCCGGCCTTTATCTGATCGCGCGTGCGATCACCCCGCCCGGCCGCGTGCGCCGTTTCGATACCCGCTTCTTCACCGCGGATGCGTCCGCCATCACCCATCGCGTCGAGGGCGTAATCCATCCCGATGCCGAACTGGTCGAGCTGGTCTGGGTCGAGATCGGCTCGAAGCCGCTGGCCGACCTGCACAACATGACCAAGAATGTGCTTGGCGAACTGCATCGGCGCCTCGCCACCGGCCCGCTCAGTCATGATGCTGACGTACCGTTCTATCATTTCTATGGCGGCAAGATGCACCGGGATGTTCTGGGCCAGGACAAGGCCGGCTGACGAAAACGGGAGGTTCACATGCGGTACGCCACTGCCCTCCTCGCCTCCGCAGCGCTCGTTCTCGCGCTGCCGGCGCATGCCGAGCTCGATGTGCCGACGCTGAAAAGTGCGATCGAAGCCTCCGTCGACAGCAACTACGAGCATCTAGACGCGCTCTACAAGGACATCCACGCCCATCCCGAGATCGCCTTCCAGGAGGTGAAGACCGCGGCCAAGCTCGCCGCTGAGATGCGCGCGCTCGGCTTCGAGGTCACCGAGCAGGTCGGCATCACCGGGCTGGTCGCGATCTACAAGAACGGCAACGGTCCGACGGTGATGGTGCGCACTGAGCTCGATGCGCTGCCGATGGAGGAGAAGACCGGCCTGCCCTATGCAAGCCATGAAAAGACGACCTTCGAGGGACGCGAGACCTTCGTCGCCCATAGCTGCGGCCATGACATCCATATGGCGAGCTGGGTCGGCACCGCAAAGACACTGATCGGCATGAAGGACAAGTGGCAGGGCACGCTGATGTTCATCGCGCAGCCTGCGGAAGAGACCGTGTCCGGCGCCAGGGCGATGCTCGCCCAGGGTCTGTTCATCCGCTTTCCAAAGCCCGATGTCGGTTTCGCCTTGCACGATGGCGCGGGCGCTTATGGCACCTTGGCCTATCGCGTCGGCATCGGCTCCTCCGCCTCCGACGGTCTCACCGTCAAGTTCAAAGGGCGCGGCGGCCACGGTGCGGTACCGCAGGCCACCATCGATCCCGAGATGATGGCAGCGCGGTTCATCGTCGACGTACAGAGCGTGATCTCGCGGGAAAAGGATCCGACCGAGTTCGGCGTCGTCAGCATCGGCTCGATCCACGCCGGCACGGTCGGCAATATCATCCCCGATGAGGCCGTGATGTACGGCACGATCAGGACTTTCAAGCCCAACGTACGCGCAAAAATGCACGACGGCATCAAGCGCACCGCGGATGCGGTCGCCGCGATGGCCGGCGCGCCCGCGCCGGTGGTCGAGATCGCCGAAGGCGCCAAGGCCGTGATCAACGATCCCGACGTGGTCGCAACCGCCGAGAAGGTCTTGAAGGCGGCCTATGGCGACAAGATGAGACAGACGCCGCCGGGCACGCCGAGCGAAGACTACTCGGAGTTCGTTGCCGCCGGTGTGCCCTCGATGTTTTTCAACATCGGCGTCTACGAGCCGGAGCGCGTCCGCGCCTGGATGGACGGCACCGGGCCGGCGCTGCCGTCCAACCACTCGCCGCAATTCGCGCCGGTGCCGAAACCGACGATTACCACCGGCGTCACGGCGATGACGCTGGCGGTGCTCAGCGCCTTCGACCAGCGCGCCAAGGGGCAGTGAACGCCCTCGTCAGATGGCCGCAGACCCGCCATCGACGAACAATTCGACGCCGGCGACAAAGCTGGAATTGTCGGAGGCGAGAAAAACCGCCGCCTTGGCGATTTCGTCCGACGTGCCGATCCGGCCCAGCGGAACCATCGACGTCATCTGCGATCTCACATCGTCATTGGCGAACACGTCAAATCCCGGCGTCTGGATCGGCCCGGGACTGAGCACGTTGACGCGGATGTTTTGCGACTTCAGATCTGCGGTCCAACTTCGCGCAAACGAACGGATCGCGGCCTTGGTGGCACTGTAGACGGTGCCGGCTTCGAAACCCTTCGAACCCGCAACCGATCCGGTGAGGATGATCGAACCGCCGTCGCTCATTAGCGGCACCGCCTGCTGCACCGTGAACAGCACACCCTTGACGTTGATATCGAACATCTTGTCGTAGGCGTCTTCGGTGATCGTCCCGAACGGCGTGAATTCGTAAATCCCGGCATTGGCGAACAGCACGTCGATCCGGCCCTTTGCAGCCTTCACCGTATCGAAGAGATGGGCGAGGTCGGAAATGCTCGATGCGTCTGCCCGCACCGCCACGGCCTTGGGACCGATCTCTTTCACCGCGGCATCCAGTTCCGCCTGGCGACGGCCGGTGATGAACACATAGGCTCCTGCCTCGGCGAATCGCTTGGCGGTCGCCAATCCGATGCCCACGCTGCCGCCGGTGATAACTGCGACTTTTCCTTCAAGCTTGTTGGCCATGACACTCTCCGTTTAATGAGCGGCAACGCCGCAGAGAGAAGATGGTCCATCCATCCACTGGTGGTTATGGCCTTGATCGAATATGATTGATACGTATTATGTATCAATGACCGATACCATTTCGCTGTTTCGCGCCTTTATCCGTGTCGTCGAAGCCGGCTCTTTTACCCGTGTCGCGCACGAGCAGAACTCAAGCCAGCCAACCATCAGCCGGCAAGTGGCCGCGCTCGAGGAACATCTCGGCGCGAGGCTGTTCACCCGCACCACGCGGAAACTGACGCTGACCGACGACGGCCGCGGCTTCTACGAGCGCGCCAAGAACGCGATCGAAGCGGTGAGCGAAGCCGAGGATGCCGTGGGACGGCGGCGCTCGCGGCCCTCTGGCTCGTTGCGACTCGCGATGCCCGTGGTGTTCGGCCGCTTGCGCGTGATCCCACATCTGAAGGAATTTCTGACCCGCTACCCCGACGTCACCATCGACCTCGTGATGAATGACGCCAACACCGACCTGGTCGAGGAAGGGATTGATCTTGCCATTCGCAGCGGCGAGGTCACCGACAACTCGCTGATCGCGAGAAAAATCGGCGTGACCCGACGGGTCGTAGTCGCGGCGCCATCCTATCTGCGCGGCAAAACCTTGCCGAAGCACCCGGCCGATCTCGCAGCACACGATTGCCTCACCTTTACCGCAGTCTCCGCCAGTGTGCGCTGGCACTTTGGAGGCGCCGAGGGACCCATCAGCGTCGAGGTCACCGGTCGGATACGGACACGCAATTCAGAAGGCATACGCGAAGCTTTGCTGTCCGGTATCGGCGTCGGCTATTTGCCGATCTGGCATCTGACCGACGAAATCGACACCGGCCGTCTGGTGGTGCTGCTGGACGGCTACGAACCCAAGCCCGAGCCGATCCAGGCGGTTTATCCTTCCCGGCGCTTTGTGCCACAGAGAACCCGCGTCATGATCGACTTTCTCGAACAGCGTTTTGCACGCGACCCGAAGCTCAATCCCCGCCGGGATAAGCCGCTAATGTCGAGGCGCAAATTGCAATAATCTTCTGGTGATCGCGTGGTGCCTTTGTGCCACGACATCCCTATGTCGACGGAAGCGAGATCAAAAGCGGAAACGGGGCGATGGCAACACGTCAACTCAAGCTCGGCGCCTTCATGCGGCCGGTGTCGATCCACACCGGCGCGTGGCGCTATCCCGGCGCCTGGCCGGACGCCAATTTCAACTTCGCCCATCTGCGGCAGCTGATTCAGAAGCTCGAGGCCGGCAAGTTCGACGCCTTCTTCATGGCCGATCACCTCGCCGTGCTGAACATGCCGGTCAACGCGCTCAAGCGCAGCCACACCGTGACCTCGTTCGAGCCGTTCACGCTGCTCTCGGCGCTCGCCGGCGCCACCGAGCGCATCGGGCTGATTGCGACCGGTTCGACCACGTTCGACACGCCCTATCACGTCGCGCGCCGCTTCGCCTCGCTGGATCACATCTCCGGCGGACGCGCGGGGTGGAACATCGTCACCACCTCGAACCCGGACGCGGCGCTGAATTTCGGGCTCGACGATCACATGGAGCATGCCGAACGCTACAAGCGCGCCCGCGAATTCTATGATGTCGTTACCGGCTTGTGGGATTCCTTCGCTGACGACGCCTTCGTGCGCGACGTCGAGCAAGGGCTGTACTTCGATCCTGCGAAGATGCACGTGCTCGATCACAAGGGCAAATATCTGAAAGTGCGCGGCCCGCTCAACGTCGCCCGCCCGGTGCAGGGCTGGCCCGTGATCGTGCAGGCCGGTGCCTCCGATGACGGCAAGCAACTGGCGGCCGAGACTGCGGAAGCGGTGTTCACCGGCGGCGGCCCACTGCCCGGCGCACAGCAGCTCTATGCCGACATCAAGGGCCGCGCCGAGAGGGCCGGCCGCAATCCTGATCATATCAAGATCCTGCCCGGCGCCTTTGTCGTGGTCGGCGACAGCGTCGATGAGGCAAAAGAGAAGCGCGCGCTGCTCGACAGCCGGGTGCATTACGACAGCGCGATCGCCTCGCTGTCGGTGCAGCTCGGCACCGATGCGTCCGGCTTCGATCCCGACGGCCAGTTGCCTGACATCCCCGAGACCAATGCCTCGAAGAGCGGCCGCCAGCGACTGGTCGATGCCGCCGCGCGCGACCACCTCACGGTACGCCAGCTGGCGCAACGGGTCGGCGGCTATGGCGGGCTGTCGTTCGTCGGCACGCCCAAAACCATTGCGGACGCGATGGAGGAATGGCTGACGAGCCGCGGCTCCGACGGCTTCAACATCATGTTCCCTTATCTCCCGGCCGGCCTCGACGATTTCGTCGACCGAGTCGTGCCGGAACTGCAGAAGCGCGGGATTTTCCGCAAAGAATATGAAGGCCCGACCCTGCGCGAGAATCTGGGCCTGCCACGGCCGAAAAACCGCTTCTTCGAGGGTTAAAACCCTCGATTCATAGGCCTATTCGCTCCCAAAACCTTGACTTTGGGCTCGATGCGGCTAGGTTGCGCGCCAACGACGCCTCCGTTTTCGGCGCGGCGCTCCATCCCCTTTTCAGAGGTTCAGACCATGGCCAAAGCGGTCACCATCAAGGTCAAGCTCGTATCCTCGGCGGATACCGGCTTCTACTACGTCGCCAAGAAGAACTCGCGCACCATGACCGACAAGCTGGTCAAGAAGAAGTACGATCCGGTCGCGCGCAAGCATGTCGAATTCCGCGAATCCAAGATCAAGTAACATCCCGGCCTGGTGGAGCGGATTTGACGTTCGCTCCCCGTTGGCCTCGCGCTCGCAAGCGAACGTCAAATCCCAAAACTCCACCAGCATCAATATTTTTCTAGTGGTCCTTTAATTCCAACATTCGCAAAAGTGCTCGCCGCAGAAGCATGCGAATGTTGGAATTGGACCACTAGCTGACTTCGACGGGGCCTCGCGGCCCCGTTTTTATTTTGCAGCCGAACGCCGGCGCCTGTACCTTGCCGCTTGCCGGACTGAAGGTTCGCATGAGCGGAGCCCTGAACGAGGGAAACGTCGGTGGCTACTCCGTCGCCTACAGCCGCGACGACGTCTATTTTCCCGTCTACATCACGGCCGCATTGGCGCTGATCTTTGTCACCGCCGCCTGGATCATGGGGGCCACCTACTGGCTGGTGCCCGCCGCCGCCGCCGCGGCCTTCACCTATTACAACATCCCCCTGCTGGAGACGGGACGGCCGACCATCGGCGCTAACCAATACGGCATCTTTATCCAGGCCTTCGGTCTGATCCGCTGGCGTGCCGTCGAACGCATCGACATCGCCGAGATTGCCGAGCGGGCGATGACGGTCCACGAACTGCAAATCGTGCTGAGCGCCCCGCTCGGCAGCGCGCTGGTGGTCGACTGGCGCGACCAGCCGCGCTGGCGGCGCTTCGTGCGCCTGCCCTGGCGGATGAGCCACAACAATATGGTGCGTATCAACCTGGAGCCGTTCGATCAGCCGCCCGATGTCATCCACCGGACGTTCCTGCGGATGTGGCGCTATTACCGGAGCTAGGTCCTCATCACGAGCTTGTCGTAGACCACCGGCTCCATGCCGTAGGTCCAGGCTACCGCCTCGCGCGCGCTGCGCAGATTGGCCGGAACCTGCAGGAAGAAATGCTTCCGCGTGCCGTCCGCCTCCGGCGTCGCGTTGGTCACCTCCACTGCGGCCCAGGCGTCATAGGCGAGCCAGGTCTTGCGCCACAGGATGCCGGTTTCATCCTCGGCGATCCGCTCCGCGCCGCCCTGCCCCACGTAACGCCGCGGCGTCATGATCTCGATCATGCAGCGGCGGATCTCCACATTGGTGGCGCGGTCGATCGCCCCTAGCGTGATGCTTTCCGGCTGCTCGATCATCCAGCGCGGCACCTCGACGCCGCGCCAGGCCCAGACCGAAAAACCGTCGCCAAAGCGAAGCGCCGGTCCATCAGCATGGTGCAGCCGATCACTGGCGTCGGCGCGCAGCAGCTGCGGCCGCTCCGAAAGCCAGCAGGTGCGCGCGTGCGGCTGCAACCATCCGACATTCGCGGCACACTGCAACAGGCCGAGCAGCGGCTCGGTGTCGGATTTCAGACCGAGCACGCCGCGCAAATATTCGCAAACCGACAGCCATGCGAGATCGTGCGGGCCCGCGGCCGCATAGCGGAAGCCCTCCCGGCCGGATAGCGCCAGCAGAACGCAACGCGGCGACAGCGGCTCCCCGCGCCAGCAGCGCGCGAGCAAAGCGAGCGGCGGCGCCTCGACCGCCCCGATCACCGCCTCGGCCACGGTCGCGATCAGCGTATCGGCGGGATTGACCGCGCCCTGCAGCTCCGCCAGCACCCGGCGCGACAGGCGCCGCCGGATCTGCACGGCGAAGCGGCGGCGAAGCCGGTCGATCAGCGCCCACCTGACATTGGGACCATCACTGCGGGACATCCGCTGCGTGAGGCGCGATAGCGCAGCCGGGCTGTCGCACCACACGATGCGTGCGGGCGGCTCGAAGCCCGCCGCGCCGTAGGCGAGCCGCACGCCCTGCTCCGCCGCATCGCGGTCGGCGGGTTCGGTGGAGCGTCCGATCGCGTTCCATCGCGCTCGGTAACGCGCGAGCGCCGCTGTCTGCTCGGGCGTCAGCGCGTCGTCGTCAGTCCGGGAGGACACGCGCGTCACGCGGCCCGAGCTCGCGCTGCCGCCGCACGCGATAGGTGCCGCGCGGCAGCGTGATCGGCGCATGCTCCTCGTGGGTCACGCGGGCATAGGCCGAAGAGACCTGGACGTGCCCGAGATAGAGGCCCGGTGGAATGTCACGCGCCAGTGCATCGTCGCGAAACCTGGTCACGCGCTCGCAGATGGCGTGGCGGTGTCCGCTCTCCTCGCCCTCCGCCAACACCACGCCTTCGATATTCTCCTCGATGGTCCCGGACGGGGCAACATCGGCTACCCGTTCGAGCAACAGATCACCTTGTGCGAAGATTTCGGTCATCGCCATCTCCTTGTGCCCGGCTCCTTGTGCCCGGCGCACCCGGCACCTAGTCCGGGTGCTCTGTCGTCCCCCGCTTTGGACCGCCGCGTTCGGCGCGCCTTTTGGCGCGCCGGGCGGGCAGTCATTGATTGCTCACTGCACCACTTCGCCGTGCAGCGCGATATCGAGACCTTCGCGTTCGGTGTCTTCCGATACGCGGAGACCAACGGCCATCTTGATCACGAACAGGATGATCAGGCTGACCACGGCGTCGTAGATAAAGACAGTCGCGACGCCGATGCACTGGTTGAGGAACTGGCCGGGATTGCCCTCGAGCACACCGGCCGTGCCGCCATATTGCTCGACGGCGAACACACCGGTCAGCAGCGCGCCGACGATGCCGCCGATCGCATGAACGCCGAAGCAGTCCAGCGCATCGTCGTAGGAGAACAAGTGCTTGAACCCGGTGCAGCCCCAGTAGCAGAACACGCCCGCGCCTATACCGATGACGAAGGCGCCGACCGGCCCGACAAAGCCGGACGCCGGCGTGATCGCGACCAGACCCGCGACCGCGCCCGAGCAGATGCCGACTACGGTCGGCTTGCCCTTCAGCGCCCATTCCACCAGCATCCAGGTGAAGGCGGCGACCGCGGTTGCGATCTGCGTCACCAGCATCGCCATGCCGGCCTGCATCCCGGCGGTGACGGCGGAGCCCGCGTTGAAGCCGAACCAGCCGACCCACAACAGCGAGGCGCCGATGAAGGTCAGCACCATGTTGTGAGCGGGTCCGGTTTCCTTGCGCGGGCCCAGCATGATGGCGCACATCAGTCCGGCCACGCCGGCATTGATATGCACGACGGTGCCGCCGGCAAAGTCGAGCACCTTGACCCAGGCCGCGTCGTTACCGGAGGAGAAGATGCCGTCCGGCCCCCAGACCCAGTGCGCGATCGGCGCGTAGACGAAGATCGCCCACAGCCCGATGAACCACAGCATCGCCGAGAACTTCATACGCTCGGCAAACGCGCCGGCAATCAGCGCCGGCGTGATGATGGCGAACGTCATCTGGAAGCAGATGTATACGCTTTCCGGGATGGTCGCGGCCAGCGGATTGGGGTTGCCGATACCGCCCTTGCCGATGTCGCTCAGGATGTCCTTGAGGAACATGCGGTCGAGGCCGCCGATAAAGGGCGAACCGGCGCGGAATGCCAGGCTGTAGGTCACGATCGCGAACAGGATGGTGACGAGACAGGTGACCGCGAAGCTGGTCATCACGGTGTCGCCGACATTCTTCTTCCGCACCATGCCGCCATAGAACAGGCCGAGGCCGGGCACGGTCATCATCAGCACGAGCGCGACCGACGTCAGCATCCAGGCGGTGTCACCGGAATTCGGCGTGCAGTTCTCGAGCACCTTGCCGCCGCAGGCGGGCGGGGCCGCGGCGGCCGCCGCGTCCTCAGCGAACGCGATGCCGCCGAGCGCGAGCCAGAGAACCGCAATTCCCAGGAGAACACTGACTAATGTCACAAGCCTTCGGCGCGCATACGTACTTAACTGCATGTCTTCCTCCTCGTCCCAAGTGAGGTTGTTGAAGTAAGGTTGTTGAACTGCCGTGGCTGGAAAGCGCGGCGATGCACTCGCCCGCAAGCGTGCGGCGGCCGGAACGATCGGCAAAATGCTCGTGATGCTCGGTGCAGCGGCGAAGCCGTCGAGTTCTTCCGGCTGGAATTGCCTGCGGCGTGCGTCATGCGCCTTCCCCGGTTCTCGGTCCCAGGTCGGGAAACGTCATTTCCCAATTTTTGGTCAGCTGAAGTTCAAGAATCGTGCCATTGCACGCGCTGACCCAACCCATTGAATCATCGGCGATTAGGTCCGACAAACACGACAGTGTTTCTGACCATTGCTACCGCAAGTAGCAGCGGTCGATCAAAATATGGGCAGAGGAAAAGCTGCTCACGCCGTCCGCAGCACCGGCGGCGGCGATGACGGCCGGATCAGCGCAAACGCGATCTGGATGATGCCACCGGCCAATCCGAGCGCGACGCCGATGCGCCAGGCCATGGTGTAGGACCCGAGCGAGTCGTAAAGCAGCCCTCCTCCGTACGCTCCGAGGAAGCTGCCGAGCTGATGGCTCATGAAGGCGAGCCCCTGAATCATCGCCTGCCAGCGCAGCCCGAACATCTCGGCGACCGCGCCCGCCACCAGCGGCCCGACTCCCATCCAGAGGAAGCCCATGATGGCGCCGAACAGCAGCGTCGAGCCCGGCGTCGGCGGCAGCGTGAAATACCAGGCGAGCGCCAGCGAGCGGGTGACGTAGATCATGCCGAGCAGCGCCATCTTGTTCCAGCGGCCGCCGGCCCAGCCGAAGAACAGGCTGCCCAACACATTGAAGCCGCCGATCATGCCGAGCGTCTGCGCGCTCAACATCGGGTCCATGCCGCAGATCGCGAGATATGACGGCAGATGCGTGGTGAGGAACACCAGCTGCATGCCGCAGACCATGTAGGCGCAGGTCATCACCACGAAGGGCGCGTTGCTGAATGCCGTCTTGACCGCGGCAGACGCGCTGGCGTCGCTGATATCGTCGGCAGCGGGTTTCGGCAGCGGGATATTGTCGACCTTGCCGGCGTACCACGCCGACGGCAGCATGAAGACCGCGAGCACCACGAAGCCGGCAAGCCCGATGCGCCAGCCATAGCTCTCATTGAGCAGTTGCCCGATCGGCGCCGACAGCAGCGCGCCGAGCGAGCCCGCGGCAGACACCATGCCCATCACGGTCGAGCGCACCGTCTCCGGCACCGAGCGCGCCGCCACCGACATCGCGATCGCCGCTGCGGTGCAGGCCAGCGAAATGCCGATCAGCACGCCGCCGCCGATCAGCACGCTGAGGAGACCGTTCGCGCTCGCCATCAGCGCGAGGCCGGCGATATAGAACAGCGAGCCCACGAGCATGATCGGGCGGAAGCCGTAGCGCACGGTCATGGCGCCCGCGAGCGGCTGCAGGAAACCCCAGGCGAGGTTTTGCACGGCGAGCGCCAGCGTGAAGTCGGAGACGGAAATGCCGATGCCATGCGTCAGCGGCTGCATGAAGATGCCCAGACTCTGCCGCAGTCCCATGCTCAGCGTGAGCATGATGGAAGCGCCGATCAGGATGGGAAGCGTGGGCCGCAGGATTTTCAGCAGGGGCATTCTTGTTGTTCCTTCCCTCACCGCCGTAATTCCGCGACGCGGCAGGGCCCGATTCTGGGGTACACAGACCTGTGTAATTACGCTATAGATGGCGCGCACTGTCAAGTTATGAGGGTCCCGCGCGGCGCATGGCATCCCTGCAGACCAAAACCGGCATGAAAGAGCGGATTCTCGAGACCGCCGACCGGCTGTTCTACCTGCAGGGCATCCGCGCCATCGGCGTCGACACCATCGCGGCCGAGATCGGCATCAGCAAGCGCACGCTGTACAACCACTTCCCCTCCAAGGATGCGTTGATCAAAGCCTATCTCGAGCGTCGCTTTGTGCAGGCGCGACCATCGGACAAATCGCCGGTCGAACAAATTCTCGCGACCTTCGATGCGCTGGAGCGGCGTTTCTCGGCCAAGGATTTTCGCGGCTGCCCCTTCGTCAATGCAGTGGCCGAACTCGGCCCGAAAGATCGGGCAGTGAAGAAGATCGCGATCGCCTTCAAGGAAAGCCGCCGGCTGTGGTTCCGCGCGCGGCTGGAGGAGATCGGCGTGGCGGAAGCCGATGCGCTCGCCACCCAGCTGCAGCTTCTGGTCGACGGCTCGATCGCGCTCGATCTGGTGCGCGACGATCCCGCCATGGCGCGCGCGGCAAAGGAAGCCGCGAAAGCGCTGCTCAGGAATGCCGGGGTCGGCGTCTAGTCATCAAGCCCGCCCGCTTCTTGCTGCGCTGCATGGGCGCTGGCATCGCCCCGCAATTGGCCGAACGTCTCGCCCTGGTCATCCGAATTTGCGTTGCAAATGAGCGCTCGGAGCGCAATCGTAGCGCAAATTTTGCAGGGAGGTTCAGATGACGGCAAGATGGAATCGGCGCGGCTTCATCACGGCCACCGCCGGCGTGCTCGCGGCGCCCTACCTGTCCCGCAGCGCGCGCGCCGAGGACGCCATCAAGCTGCGTTGCTCGCTCGACACCGCACCGTCGCATCCGCGCAACCAGGCCATCACGGATTATCTGGCCAAGCTCGACGAAGCGAGCCAGGGCCGGATCAAGTCGGAAATCTTTCATTCCGGCCAGCTGTTCGCCGATCTCAACGTGACCAAGGCGCTGATCCAGGGCCAGGTCGACATGGCCGCGCCCGGCACCTGGACCATGACCGGCCTTGTGCCTGACGGCGACTTCTCGCAGCTCCCGATCCTGTACGGCCAGCCGGTCGAGATGATCCGCCGCTGCGTCGACGGCGCGCCGGGCGCCCTGGTCGAAAAGCAGATCGAGGCCAAGGTGCGCTCGCATATCATCGGCCACTGGATCGATCTCGGTTACGAGAACTGGTACCTGACCAAGAAGGCGGCCCAATCGCTCGACGATTTCAATGGCCTCAAGATCCGCAGCCCTGGCGGTGCCGGCATTTCCTGGCGCATCGCCTTCGTGCACGCAATCCCCAATGTCACGCCCTGGCCCAATGTCCCCCTCGCGCTGTCGCAGGGCACCTTCGACGGTTTCGTCAGCTCGGACGAGAGCTGCACGTCGGCCAAATTGTGGGAAGCCGGCGTGAAATACTCCTACGCCGATCATCAGTTCTTCGCCAACTACATCCCGATGGTGAGCGACGCATTCTGGTCGAAGCTCACCGACGCCGACCGCAAGCTGATGCGCGACGTCTGGGCCGCCAATGTCGAGCGCTACCGCGCGATGTCGGCGAAATCGCAGGCCGCCGCGCGCGAGACCATGACGTCGCATGGCGTCACCTTCGTCGATCCGCCGGCGGCGCAGTTTGCTGCCGACCGCAAGCGGATGATCGACGCGCAGGCCGACCTGATCCGCGACGCCAAACTCTCGCCCGACATCGTCAAGCTCGTCACCGAGGCCGTCGGCAGCAACGGCTGACACAAACCGGCCGGGAGAGCTTTCGTGCGCGACACCGCCTGGGACAAGGTCGAGCGGTTCCTGATCGGCCTGCTCGGCGCCGCCGCGATGCTGGTTGGGCTGGTGCAGGTCGTCGGCCGCTACATCGCGCCGCGCTACGCCATCTCATGGGCCGAAGAGGTCATCGTCTACCTCATCGTCTGGGGAATCATGCTGGCGGCATCCCAGCTCGTGCGCACCGACGGTCACGTCCGGCCGGACCTCGTGCTGCGCGCCGTCTCCCCGCGCGTCCAGCGCTGGATGGAGGTGATCAATTGCGTCGCGGCGATTGCGTTCTGCGCCGGACTCGCCTGGTACGGCTGGAGCACCGTCGCCGCTTCCTGGCAGCTCGACGAACGGAGTTCGTCCGATCTGCAGTTTCCGATGTGGCTGTACTCCGCGGCGATCCCGACCGGGGCTTTGCTCATGGCCGGACGCTATCTCAACCGGCTCTATCGCTATCTCTTCGCCTTCGATCCCGAAGCCATGACCGTCGGCCATATTCCCGGGCACGAGCAAGGCGGCGGATTGACCGCCTTGCCGCCGGCGAACGACTGATCGCAGCGGCGGGACACAGCAACAATGTCAGTCATCCTCCTGTTGCTGATGTTCTTCGGCCTGCTCGCGGTCGGCATGCCGATCTTCCTCGTGCTCGGGCTCTGCGCCGCCGTGCTCTATCTCGCCTCCGGCGAGCCCTTGATCGGCGTCACCCAGGTTGTGATCGATCACCTCAATTCGCCGACGCTGATGTCGCTGCCCCTGTTCGTGATGGCGGCGACCTTCATGCGCTATGGCGGCGTCGCGAAAGCGCTGGTCGATGTCTCCGCCGCCTGGCTCGGCGGCGTCAGGGGCTCGCTCGGTCTTGTCACCGTGGTGGCCTGCACGCTGTTCGCTGCGATCTCGGGTTCGTCAGTCGCAACCGCGCTGGCGATGGGGACGATCCTGTTGCCTGCCATGATCGAGAAAGGCTACCCGCGCAGCTTTGCGCTCGGCGTGGTCGGCGCCTCCGGCACCATCGGCATCGTCATTCCGCCATCGCTGGCGCTGATCCTCTACGGCATCGTCGCGGAGCAGTCGGTGCCGCGGCTGTTTCTGGCCGGCATATTGCCGGGCCTGTTGCAGGCGGCGGCCTTCTTCGCCTGGGTCTGGTACGACGCGCGGCGGCGTCATTTCCCCGTGGAGCCGTCCCTTCCGTGGGCCGAACGGTTCCGGGTCACCGCACGCGCGATCCCGGCCCTCATGGTGCCCGTCATCGTGCTGGTCGGCATCTATGGCGGCATCGTCACCGTCACCGAAGCCGCGGCGATTGCCGCCGTCGTCTCGCTCGCAGTCAGCCTCACCTATTACCGCGGCTTTCACTGGACGGAAACGCTATGGGTGATTGCCGATGCATTGAAAAGCGCCGGTGCGATCATGCTGATCGTCGCCACCGCGCTCGCCTTCGGTCACTGGATGACGGCCTCAGGCGTGCCCGCCGAACTCGTCAAATGGGTGCTGGCGCGCAACATGGCGCCATGGCAGTTCCTGCTCACGATCAACGTGCTGCTGCTCGTGCTCGGCTGCTTCCTCGAAGTGATCGCTACACTGCTGCTGGTGCTGCCGATCCTCGCGCCCGTACTGCCGGCGCTCGGCGTCGACCCCGTGCACTTCTCCATCATCTTCACCCACAATATGGAGATCGCGCTGGTCCATCCGCCGGTCGGACTGAACCTGTTCGTGCTGTCGACGATCTCGCGCGCGCCGATCGGCGAGGTCATCCGCGGCGTGCTGCCGTTCCTGATCCTGCTTTTGATCGTCTTGATGATCATCACCTACGTGCCGGCGCTGACCTTGTGGCTGCCGCATGCGGTATATGGGAATTAGCAACGATCGTAGCCCGCATGAGCACAGCGATATGCGGGTTGTCCCGGGTATCGCTGCGCTCACCCGGCGCATTACGCTTCGCTAATCCGCCCTACCCACTCTCACGGCGCCTGCTCGAAACCCTTGGTCTTGAAGTGCGGCGCAGCCTCCGGCCCGGACAGAAACTCGATCAGCGCCTTCGCCGCATCCGCGGACCCGCTCTCCGCGCCGACGCCGCCGGTGAACAGCGTCAAACTCCCCAGCTCGCCCGGCAGCGGACCAACCAGTTGCACGCCGGCAATCGGCACGATCTCCGAGGCCTGCGCGATGCCGAGCTCCACCTCGCCTTTTGCTACCAAGTCAGGCGACTGCGCGCCGGGCACGAGCGTGGTCTTGGCCTTCAACTGCTCGGCGATGCCAAGCCGCTCGATCGCCTTGCCTGCGACCACGCCGCTGAGGCCGCCTTTGGCCGGATCGGCATAGGAGATCGATTTAGCCGCCAGCAATGTCTGCTTGAACGCCTCGACCGTCGAGATATCCGGCTTCGGCGCGCCGGCGCGCGCCGCCAGCGCGACCGGGGTGCCGGCAACATTCACGATGTCAGGGGATGCCAGTTTGTTTTGCTTGGCCAGGTCCTCCATCATCGCCCGCGTCAGAATGATCACATCGGCGCGCTCGCCGTCGAGAATGCGCTTCTTCTGGACCGCCGCCAGGTCATAACTGATGACCAGTTTGTTGCTGGTCTTCTGCTCGAAGATCGGCGAAAGCTCGTTGAGCGCAGTCGTCAGAGCGACCGACGTAAGAACCTTCAGCTCGGCCGCGTGACCAACCGTCGCTGATAACATCAAGCTGCCTGCGGCTGCGGCAACCCGCATCAGAACTCGCCTGTTCATTCGTTCCTCCCGGCACCGTTTATTTTGTGCGATTAGAGGCCATAACGCCCGACCCGACAAGGCCAGGGGGGCGCGCGTCGTGTCGATTGTCGGAAGCGGCGCGGCCTATGCCGCGGCCCCGTGCGTCAGCCAGTCGCGATAGTCCTGGCTAAATCGCGCGATCAACATGTCCTCCTGAGTTGTATTTCTGGCGCTGTCGACCGCGGCCTGTACCGCCGTTCCAATGATGCCGTGGGCGGTTGCGACGAACGCCTGCATTTTCGGATTAGCGAGAATCACCGCGCCGGTGCGGGCATCGACCAGCGTCGCGGCCGCGGTCATACCAGGATTGCCTCCGATCAGGACGCTCGAGATCGCCGATGGAATTTTGAAATACTCGACGACGATCTCGAGCCGCACCGGCCGCGATCCGTTCAACCGGTCCGCCATCGCCTGCTCGACGCTACCCTTGATCTTCGTGCCCACCATGTTGCGGACGTACTCCCTGTATTCCGGCGTGCTGAGCACGGGCAGCATCTGGCCCATCGGGATTCTCTTCGCCGCCGAATAGGCGCTTTCGCCGTCCGGCGTGGAAACCAGCGCATTGGGGGAGAAGCTGACATTGACGCCGGTCAGTTTCATGCTGGCGATGTCGTTTTGCGACAGCGAGTTCTCGGCCGTCACGCAGCCGGCAAGCGCAAGCGCCACTCCGAGCGCGGCAAGCCGCGCCAGCTTCAATATCCCGGTCATATGGTCCCCGTCCCGATCAACAAGTAAACAACGCCGGCGTTATAATCCTGAGATTGCAAAGACCTCAAGACCTCAATTACGGGTTTCCAGGATGGAACCGGTCGTGATCGCTGTGCCCTTCGGGTCACCGTCAAGATCCGCCGCCTGTTTTGCCCGACGTGTCAAGCGCGCCAAGCGAAAATATCGTTATTTCTGAAAGGACGAATTTTGATTTAACGAAGCCATCCCGCGCTCGCCAAAGAGGCGCTTCGCGATCGTCACGAAACGTGGCGCGGGATGCGATGGACGCGGTTGGGTCGCAAGACGTGCGACGCGGTCGCGTACGGTCAAGCCGCGTGGTCCTGATCCCCCTACGCTGGGATCAAGTCTGTCGAGATGATTGACAGGCGATGGTGGCTAACAAGCCCGGTACACCAGGGAGAGCGCGGAGCAGCCGTAAAGCCATTGCGCAGGGAGTGCCGGATGTTTCGGCCTGCCTGTACCGACTTGTGGGCACCTTTCCTTTTCAGCCCACAAGGCCTGCGGGTGCGGCCAGCGCCCCGCATTCCCTGTGCCCTCTTTTTTGTGAGGGACACCGAAGATGCAAAGCCCGGACGCGAAATCGCGCCGCGGGAATGCGGAAGCGTGCTTTCAAGTTCCGTCGTCATTCCGGGGGGCGCGCCTCTCGGCGCGAGCCCGGAATCCATAACCACCAGCCGGGAGTATGGATTCTCAGGTGCGCAATTGCGCACCATAGCCCGCCGCTTCGCGGCGTCCCGGAATGACGACGTGCAGGTAGTTGATTTGAAATTCAGACCAGAGAACTCACGCCGCCGTGGACACCACGCGGTTTCGGCCGTCGTGCTTGGCGCGGTAGAGCGCGGTGTCGGCGCGCTTGAGCACGTCGGCGACCGCCTCGCCCTTCTTCTCCAGCGTCGACAGCCCGATCGAGATCGTGACCTCGATGCGCTTGGTCGCCTTGTGGATCGCGAACGGCTCGCCCGCAATCGAACGGCGCAGCCGTTCGGCGACCATGCCGGCGACATGCATGTCGGTCTCCGGCATCACGATCACGAATTCCTCACCGCCGTAGCGGCAGGCGAGGTCGATGCCGCGGATCGACTTGCGGATGCGCACCGCGAACTCGCGCAGCACGTCGTCGCCGGCGTCGTGGCCGTAATTGTCGTTGATCGATTTGAAATAGTCGATGTCGAGGATCATCATGGCGAGCGGCTTGCCGCGCAGCGAGGCCTGCTCGGCCAGCGTCGCCAGATGGCTTTCCATGTAGCGGCGATTGTGCAGGCCGGTCAGCGCGTCCGTGATCGCCATCTCGATCGAGTTCTGCACGTTGTCGCGCAGATGATCGGTGTAGCGGCGCTTGCGGATCTGGGTTCGTGCGCGCGCCAGCAATTCGTTGCGGTCGACCGGACGGGTGAGATAGTCGTTGACGCCGATCTCAAGGCCGCGAAGCAGCCGCGAATTGTTGTCGGCGTCGGAGATGGCGAGGATCGGCAGCTGCCGCGTGCGCTCCAGCGAACGGGCCTGGCTGCACAGCCGAAGCCCGTCGAAATTCTCCAGGCTGAGCGACACGATCAGCAGGTCGTAATTGCCCTCGGCGGCGTGAAACAGCGCTTCCGCCGGATTGGGTTCGACGTCGACGGTGTGCTCGGCGCTCAGCATCTGCGCCAGCCGCTCGTAGGACGAGGTCCGGTCGTCGACCAGCAGCACGCGTCCGCCCTTGCCGGTATCGGCGACCGCTTCGCGCTCGGGCGCCTGCATGCCGATCTCGAGCGAGGTGATGGCGCGCATGCGCAGCTCGTCGGTCATCATCTTCAGCCGCGTCAGCGAGCGCACCCGCGCGATCAGCACAATGTCGGAGACCGGCTTGGTCAGGAAATCGTCGGCGCCGGCATCGAGCCCGCGTACGCGGTCGGCGGGGCTGTCGAGCGCGGTGATCATGACCACGGGAATGAAATGGGTCGCCGGACTCGACTTCAGCCGGCGGCAGACCTCGAAGCCGTCCATGTCCGGCATCATGACGTCGAGCAGGATGATGTCGCACTCTGCGCGCTCGGCGATCGCCAGCGCTTCGGCGCCGTTGGCGGCGGTGACCACGTCGAAATATTCGGCCGACAGCCGGGCTTCCAGCAGCTTCACATTGGCGGGAACGTCGTCGACAACCAGGATACGCGCGGTCACTGAAATGCACTCCCTACCCGATAAATCGACGAACGGTCTCGATGAACTTTCCGACCGAGATCGGCTTGGAGAGATAGGCCTCGCAGCCGCCTTCGCGGATGCGCTCCTCGTCGCCCTTCATCGCAAAGGCGGTGACGGCGACGACGGGAATCGAACGCAGCTCCGGATCGTCCTTGATCCAGCGCGTCACCTCGAGGCCGGAGACCTGCGGCAGCTGGATGTCCATCAGGATCAGGTCGGGGCGCATCTTGCGGACGAGATCGAGCGCCTCGTGCCCGTTGCTGGTGCCCGAGGTCTGGTAGCCGTGCGCTTCCAACAGATCGCGAAAGAGCTTCATGTTGAGCTCGTTGTCCTCCACGATCAGGACGGTCTTGGCCATCCCATCCCTTTCCCTGAAAAACGAAACCCCGACTCACCTTGCGAGGAGCGTCGCCGAAGCGTGCCAAAATCTAAATTCAAACTAGCGCCAGATTCGCTCTAACCCGTTAAGCGAACTTGTTATTCCCGCTAATTGGTTTCCGCTTGCTTGAGCGGATGCGAGAGACTCGGGCATGATGGCTTTGCAAAGTAGAAAGCATAAGTTAACGGAAAGGCAAACGAACGCTTGAAAAAGCCTGTTCAAAACCCCCGGGAAGTCGCTGAAATCGTTGCCGTTCAGGCTTTGAGCTTCATCGCCGGCGACCCCACACGGCTGGGCGCGTTCCTGGCCGAGAGCGGAATTGGCCCGCAAAGCCTGCGCGCGGCCGCCAGCGACCCGCAGTTCCTCGTGAGCGTGCTCGATTTCGTGCTGCGCGACGATGCGACCGTTAAGGCATTCGCCAAGACAAGCGAACTGCACCCGACCAACATCGCGGCGGCCCGCGAAGTGCTCGGCGATCCCCACTGGGAGCGCGACGTGCCGTGAGCGCGCTGGCGGCAGGACTGACGAAGCCGACCTGCTTTTGCCGGGACTGCCTTGCAGACCTCGACGGCAAGGCGCGGCGCTGCGCGTCCTGCGGCTCCCCCCGCCTCGTCCGCCATCACGCGCTGGCGCAGCTGTCGCTCGCGCATATCGATTGCGACGCGTTCTATGCCACCGTCGAGAAGCGCGACAACCCTGATATCGCCGACAAGCCCGTCATCATCGGCGGTGGCAAACGCGGCGTGGTCTCGGCGGCCTGCTACATCGCCCGCACCTATGGCGTGCGCTCGGCGATGCCGATGTTCAAGGCGCTGGACCTCTGTCCGCATGCGACGGTGGTCCGGCCAGACATGGCGAAATATGTCAGGGTCGGCCGCGAGGTGCGCCAGGCCATGCAGGCGCTGACGCCGCTGGTGGAGCCGCTGTCGATCGACGAGGCCTTTCTCGATCTTTCCGGCACGCAGCGCGTCCACGGCATGATCCCGGCCAAGGTGCTGGCGCGCTTTGCCCGCGACGTCGAACGCAACATCCGCATCACCGTCTCGGTCGGGCTGTCGGTGAACAAGTTCCTCGCCAAGATCGCCTCCGATCTCGACAAGCCACGCGGTTTCGCCGCGCTCGACCAGGACGAGGCGCGCACGATGCTCGCCGACAAGCCGGTCGGCTTCATCTTCGGCGTGGGTCCGGCGACGCAGGAGCGGCTGGCGCAGCGCGGTTTCCGCACCATCGCCGATTTGCAGCGCGCCGATGAGAACGAGTTGATGAAGCAGTTTGCGAGCGACGGCCGGCGTTTGTGGCGGCTGGCGCGCGGCATCGACGATCGCAGCGTGGTGCCGGATCGCGGCGCCAAGACGATTTCCAGCGAAACCACCTTCGAGACCGACATCCGCGATTTCGCGACGCTTGAGAAATTGCTCTGGCGCCTCTCGGAGAAAGTCTCGGCGCGGCTGAAGAACGCCGACCTCGCGGGGCTCACCATCACGCTGAAGCTGAAGACGGCGGACTTCCGCCAGCGCACCCGGTCGCAGTCGATTCACGCGCCGACGCAGCTCGCCGCCAAGATTTTCGCGGTGTCGCGCGAAATGCTCGGCAAGGAGATCGACGGGACCGCCTTTCGCCTGATGGGCACCGGCGTCAGCGCACTGCGCAAGGGGTCGGAGGCCGATGATACCGATATGCTCGACCGCCGCGCCGCCCATGCCGAGCGCGCGATGGACGGTCTACGCAAGAAGTTCGGGAGTGCCGCGGTGATCCGCGGGATTGCCTATGACGGGCCGGAGAAGGTGGAAGATGATGACGCCTAGTCCTCGTCATTGCGAGGAGCGAAGCGACGAAGCAATCCACCTTTCCACTTGTGGCGCTATGGATTGCTTCGCGGAGCCTGTCATCGGGCCGGCCCAAGAGGGCCGGACCCGTTGGCTCGCAATGACGACGAAACGTCACTTACACGGCTTCACGTCCTTCTCGTCCTTGACGTCGAACTTGCCGAGCGCGCCGGAGATGACGAAATCATTGTAGTCGAGCACCAGCGCACGCGAGACGCCGTTCTCGAACAGCTCGAACGACATCGAATAAACCGGCGTTTCCTCGCCGTCCTTCTTCTTGCCGTCGCGATCGTAGTAACTGACCGTCACCGGCCAGCGCGCCATCGCTTTCATCTGGTCATTGGTCGTGGAGGGATCGGGAGATGCGGCCTGCTTGTCGCCGGGAACCGCATGTCCGATCACCGACAACGTGTTGTAGACCTTCTGCCCGTTGTCGGAGCCGTCATAGACGGTCAATTCGAGGATCGACTTGCCTTCCTTGGCGGCGGCGATGATGCGCTGGATCTGCTCGGTCGGAAACACCGTCGAGCCGTCAAGCGTAAAGGTCTTGGCTTCCGGCTGCTTCAGTTTCACCGTGATCTGGTCGCCGGTCCGCTCGGCGATGCCGTCGACGGGGCTGGACACGCCCTCATTCATGCGGCTGTCGATCTTGAAGCGATAGCTTTTTCCCGCGCCGTCTTCCCACGAGGTCGAGCGCAGGTCGCTCAGCGTCGTCTTGCCCTCGCCGACTTCGAGCTCGGACACTTGCCGAAACTCGCTAGTATAACCTTCGCAGGCATTGCCGGAGAAACTGTAGAGGATACGCCCGCGCGCGCTGTTGATCGAGCTCGATCCGCGCGACTTCACAAGGCTGAGGTCGTAGAGCGCTTGATGCGGCAGGAACGGCACGCCGGCCGCGGCCTTGCCCGGACTTGCCATAAGCGCCGCGATCGCGAGCACAGCGAGCGAAGTCCGCGAGAGTTGAACCATGGTCCGTCCTTGGAAAGCGGGAGATTCGGCCACATTAGTGACAGGCCCATTGCGTCGCAACTGGGACCTGCATCACGGAAACGTGGGAAATTGCGGGCCAACGCGGGTTTGCCCAGGAATTGTTCATGTTCGCTTGCACGGGCGGGCGCGATAAGCGAAATATCAGCCAGGGCCGGTCACGATCGGCATTCTGGAAGACTGGGGACGAGACATGGCAGGCGCGATCGAACAGAAACTGGCTTCCCTCGGCATCACCCTGCACGAGGCCCCTGCTCCCGTCGCGAACTATGTCGGTTTTGTCCGCACCGGCAATCTGCTGTTCGTGTCCGGCCAGGTCTGCTTTGACCCGCAAGGCAGGCTGATCGCCAAGGGCAAGCTCGGCGCCGGTGTCTCGATCGAGCAAGGCGTGGCGGCCGCGCGCGGCTGCGCCATCAATTTGCTGGCGCAGATCAAGGCCGCGCTCGGCGATCTCGACAAGGTGGTGCGCGTGGTGCGGCTCGGCGGCTTCATCAATTCGGCACCGGACTTCGTCGATGGGCCGAAGGTGCTGAACGGCGCTTCCGATTTGATGGTGCAGGTGTTCGGCGACAAGGGCCGCCACGCCCGCACCACCGTCGGCGTCGCCTCGCTGCCGGCGGACGCCGCCGTCGAGGTCGAAGGCCTGTTCGAGGTGTCCTGATTTGAAAGCTCCCGACTGGCTGACGGCGCGGCCGGTCGCGCATCGCGGCCTGCATGATATTTCACGCGGTATCGTCGAGAATATGCCGGGTGCGGCGCGGGCCGCGATCGCGGGCAATTTCGCCATCGAATGCGACATCCAGCTCACATCGGATGGCGAGGCGATGGTGTTTCATGACGACGAGCTCGACCGTCTGACCGAAGGCAGCGGCGCGCTGCTTACAAAGACCACGGCCGAACTGCAGGCCGTGCGTTTCAAGAACACGGATGAGCGCATGATGACGCTCGCCGATCTCTGCACGCTGATTGCCGGCCGCGTACCGCTGGTGATCGAGGTCAAGAGCCATTTCGACGGCGACCGCAAGCTGATGAAACGGATGGCCGAGGTGCTGTCGTCCTATTCGGGACCTGCGGTCGGCATGTCCTTTGATCCCGATCAGGTGATGGGGTTGCGCGAGTGGCTGCCGTCGCGGCCGCGCGGCATCGTCGCCGAGCGCAGCTATACCGCGGAGGATTGGCCGGAAGCCTCGCCCGCGCAGCGGCAGGAGATGACGCATCTGCGCCACGTCTTCCGCACCCGGCCCGATTTCGTCGCCTACTGGGTCGACGACCTGCCTTCTCTCGCGCCGTGGCTGGCGCGCAATGTGTTCGGCTGTCCCCTGCTGACATGGACCGTGCGCACAGCGGAACAGCGCGCACGCGCCGCGCGCCGTGCCGATCAGATCATTTTCGAAGGGTTTGTGCCGGGAACCTGATGCGCATTTGGTAGACTTGAACTCGCTAGGCCAATGCACGATCTTTGGGACGCGACCAGCAAAGAGCCTCGATGGCCCCATCCGAAATCACTCTCGAAGCGGTGCCATCCGCCGGCGATGTGCCGGCGGATGAGTGGAATGCCTGCGCCAATCCGCCCGCGTCTAATGGTTTCAACGGACTTGACGAGCTGGCTTCACCGGGTTCGGCAGGTCCTTCGTGCGCGGAGTCAAAACCCTATTACAACCCCTTCGTCTCGCATGCCTTTTTCTCGGCGGCCGAAGCTTCGGGCTCGGCGATTGCCCGCACCGGCTGGGGACCGCGGCATCTCCTGGCAAAAGTCGACGGCAGGATCGCCGGCATCGTGCCCTGTTATCTCAAGTCGCATTCACAGGGCGAATATGTGTTCGATCGCGGCTGGGCCGACGCCTACGAGCGCGCGGGCGGGCGCTATTACCCGAAGCTGCAATGTTCCGTTCCGTTCACGCCGGCGACCGGCCCTCGCCTCCTGATCCGCAACGACGTCGATCGCGAGCAAATCGGCAGCGCGCTTGCAAGCGGGCTGGTCGCATTGTGCGATTTGAGCAAGGCATCGTCAGCGCATGTCACCTTCGCGCGCGAAGGCGAATGGAAATTCCTGGCCGAGCACGGCTTCCTGCAGCGCACCGACCAGCAGTTTCACTGGCATAACCGGGATTTCGCGACCTTCGACGATTTTCTCGCCAGCCTCAATTCGCGCCATCGCAAGGCGATCAAGCGCGAACGCCGCGAGGCGGTCTCTGCCGGCGTCACCATCCAATGGCTCACCGGCAAGGACATCACGGAAGACGCGTGGGACGCGTTCTTCGCCTTCTACATGGAGACCGGCTCGCGCAAATGGGGCCGGCCTTACCTGACGCGCTCATTCTTCTCCCTGGTCGGCGAAAGCATGAACAACGATATTCTGCTGGTGATGGCCAAGCGCAACAATCGCTGGATCGCCGGCGCGATCAACTTCATCGGCTCGGACACGCTGTTCGGCCGCAACTGGGGCGCGATCGAGCATCATCCGTTCCTGCATTTCGAGGTCTGCTACTATCAGGCGATCGAATTCGCGATCAAGCATCGCCTTGAGATCGTCGAGGCCGGCGCGCAGGGCGAGCACAAGCTGGCGCGCGGATATCTGCCGCACACCACCTACTCCGCACATTACATCGTCGATCCCGACTTCCGCCACGCGATATCGGACTATCTGCGCCGCGAGCGCGCCTACGTGGCCGAGGCCGGCCGCGAGCTGACCGGGCTCGCCCCGTTCCGCAAGGTCGCGGACGAGGCGCCTTGACCGCGTGAGCCACGACAGGGAAACTCGCCCGCAAATTCCAGGGAGCCGCCATGACCGCCTACGATGCCAACAATCCCTTCGCGAAAATCCTGCGCGGCGAATTTCCCTGCCACAAGGTCTATGAGGACGACCATGTACTGGCCTTCCTCGACATCATGCCCCGCGTGCCCGGCCACACATTGGTGATCCCGAAGGCCCCAGCCCGCAACATCCTCGACATCGAGATCGAAGACTATCTTCATGTCGCGCGTGCCACCCACAAGATCGCCGCCGCCGCCAAGAAGGCGTTCGACGCCGACGGCATCACGGTCCAGCAATTCAACGAGCCCGCCGGCGGCCAGGTGGTGTTTCACCTGCACGTGCATGTGATGCCGCGCCATGAAGGTGTCGCGCTGCTGCCGCCGGCGAGCCGCAAGGAAGACGTCAAGGTACTGGAAAGCAACGCGACCAAGCTCGCCGCGGCGTTGAAGCAGTAACTATTCCGTCTCGAAATCGCCGGGCTGCGGCGGCGCCAGCGGCGTGAATTCGCAGCGGTCGGGCTTGATGTCGAGCAGCGGCGTCTCGTCGAGGCAATCGAGCCCGCGCACCAGAACGGTGTTGCCCTCGATGCCGACGAATTTCACGATCGAGGTCGCGATCGGGTTCGGCCGTACCGGCGAGCGCAACGAAAACGTGCCGCGGGTCGACTTGTTGTTCTTCGGGCTCTGCAGCACGAGATCGCGGCGCGACTGATGCAGCCAGTAGATCACTTCGAGATTGGAATAGAAGTCAACGCCCTTGATCGCTGGCACGAAGGGCTCGAAGATTTCAAGCTGGCACACCGGCCCGTCATGACGCCCCTGCCGCGGCGTCGCCAGCCGCGAGGTCCAGGGCGTGCGGATGCGGCCGATGAACACAAGGCCGGCATCACGCGCAGGCGGCAGGTCGATGGCGAGTTCGCCGTCGCGGACTTCGTTTTCTCGGACCATTCTTCTCAATCCAGCGAGATATTCAGCTTCCTGATGACGTTCGACCAGCGCGTCTTGTCGGCGTCGACGAACTCCTTGATGGCGGCCTCGCCGCGCGCATGCAACGGCCAGAAGCCGATCCTGGTCATCGAAGCCCGGAAGGCCTCGTCATTCAGCGCACGGTTCATGCTGGCGCTGATCGCCTGCGCGATCTCCTCGGGCACCTTGGCCGGCGCCGCGATACCATACCAGACACTGACGCGGTAGTCGGGATAACCGCTCTCGGCAACGGTGGGCAGATCAGGCAGATCGGCAACGCGCTCGGCCGAGCTGACGCCGAGCGGCCGCACCAGTCCCGATTTGATCGGCGGCAACGCCGTGCCGATCGTCTCGAACATCGCCTGGATGTTGCCCGAGATCAGATCCTGCAACGCGGGGCCTGCGCCCTTGTAGGGCACATGGGTCATCTCGACGCCGGTCGTCGCCTTGAACATCTCGCCTGCGAGGTGGCCGACGCCGCCGGTGCCGGCCGAACCGAAATTGAGCTTGCCGGGATTCTGCCTGGCATAGGCGACGAACTCCGCGATCGTCTTCGCGGGTATCGACGGGTGAACGATGACGACGATCGGCAGATCGGTGACGACGGCGAGCACCCGCAGCTCCCGATCGGGATCGTAGGAGAGCTTCTTGTAGAGCATCGGATTCATCACGATCACCGAACCCGCCGTGAACAGCAGCGTGTAGCCGTCCGGCTCGCCATGGGCGACGGCCTCGGCGCCGATCGCACCCTGCGCGCCGGCTTTGTTCTCGACGAACACCGACTGCTTGAGGTCCCGCGCGAGATAGTCCGCGATCAACCTGGCCTGCACGTCGCTCGGGCCGCCTGCGGCATAGGGCACGACGAGCCTGATCGGGCGCGACGGGTAGTCAGCGGCGCGGGCGACACCGATCGCGGCCGAGAGAACGGCAAATGCCAGACAGCAGATCAGGGCCCTTGCGCGCATGTCCTCTCCCCGGGGATTGTTCGCTGCAGAGTATCGCAACCCACGCCGGGGGCAAATCGGCTAGCCCAGCCACCATTGGCCGGCGAGCATGATAATTTCGCCGCAGACCACACCGGCAAAGATCGACCGGCGGGTCAGCATGAAGGCAACGAAGCCGGCGGCGAGCGCGCCATAACGCAAGATGGCCGGCACGCTTGCCAGCGCACCCGGCGGCTGCACCAGGATTTGCGCGATGACGCCGGCCAGAATCGCGGTTGCGACCGCCCTCACCCAGATCAGCAGCTCGGAGCCCTCGTCGATCCCGCCGCCGAGCCACAGCCCGAGCATGCGCCAGATCTGATTGGGGATGACGCCTGCCACCAGCAGGATCAACAGCGCGTGCCAGTCGCCGATGAAATCGCTCATGCCCGCGCCCTCGCGCGATGCAGGCCGTAGGCGATGGTGCCGGCCACCACGCCGCTGAGGAGCACGTCGAGCCCGCTGTTCATCAGCGCAAACAGCGGATAGAGCAGCACCCCGAGCACGAGTGCGGCGACATCGGACAACTCCCTGGAGTTGCGCGCGGTCGAGAATAGAAAGGCGAGCGGCGTCAGCAACAGGATCGCGGCATCGAGGGTTTGCGACAGGTTGGCGGCCAGCAGATACCCGATGGTGTTGGCGACCAGCGTGACGCACAGCAGTCCGAAGCCGAGGCCATGGACGAAGGCGATGCGGCGATCGCGCGGCACCTGCGGCAGGAAGCGGTGGCATTCGACCCACAGCGTGACCGCGGTGAAATGCGCGACCAGGATGAGATGCCAGCGCTTGGTCGTGGGCGTGCGCATCATCGGCAGCACCGACACCACCATCGGAAACAGGCGGACCGCGCTGACGGTCACCGCCAGCGCGGACTGGATGATGGTAGCACCCGAGCCGAGCGTGGTGATGACGATGATCTGCGCCGGACCTGCCCAGACAAAAATAGTGCTCAGCAGCGTCCAGAGCAGGCTGAAATGCGAATCATGGGCGAGTGCGCCGATGCCGAGATAAGTCGCGAACAGCACGGCGGCGAGGATCGTGGCCGAGACCGACTTGCATCCCTGCGCGAAGGTGCGGAACGAACTGTTCCATTGCGGTGAATTGAGCGGCGGCAGCGGCATGGGCCGCATGTCGCGGATGAAAGCGGTGCCCGTCAACCGTCATCGGTGCGGACGAGCTCTGCATCCCTACCCCCGCACGAAGACATTCTTCAGCACAAAACACGCCCCGCCCGCCTTGCGGATGCGGTTGCAGAGATCGTCGGCTTCGGGCCGCGTGTCGGCGCCAATGCGCACCTGATAGAAGGAATGATTGCCGCGGCTACGCTGCACCGAGCTCAGGATACTCGGATCGCGGCCGCCGATCACGGCGCTCAGATGCGTGACCGCACGCGCATACATCGCAAGCGCCTTGTTGCGGTCGAAGCCGGCGGCGAGTTGCACGCCCCAGAGCTTGGCGGCTGACAGCTTCACGCGCTCCTCGAGCTGGGTGATGAAGAACGGGTTCGGCGCACGCTTGAGCAGCGCCATCAATTCACGGCAGCTCGTGGGCGGCGCGCTCTCGGGCATCTTGCCGCCCCGGCCCGCCCTGGCCCAGTCATCGACGCTGGAGCCGGTGATGACCAGCACATAGTGGCGCGTCTCGGACGGCATCGGCCCGGTGCCGGCGAGCCATTCCTGGATGCGGCGCGGACCGGCGTTATAGGCGGCGGCGGCTAGCCCGAGATTGCCGAACTGGCTGCGCAACTCGGCGAGGAACTCGGCCGACTTCGGCAGCGCCTGGACGGGATTCAGGGGGTCGAGGAGCCCGCGGTCGCCGGCCGTGCCCGGCATGAACTGCGCGATCCCCTGCGCGCGCTGGCCGTAGCGCGTCATCGGTCCGACCGCGTCGGGCTGGAACCGGCTCTCCTGCCAGATCAGGCGCGCGAAGAATTCCAGCGGCAGGCCGTTCGAACGCGCTGCCGATTCGATCATCAGGCAGATGGCCTCGGCCGTACCGACGTCCTCACCGGGCTGTAACGGCGGTTGCGGAATGGCGAGTTCTTCGACGCTGGGAATGACATAGCGGGACGGCGCGTCTTCGGCCGCGGCCGGGGCCATGAGCGCGGCGATCAGGACAGAAGCTGCCAGCAGGACCGTTCGCATGAGCGTTTGGAGTTTAAGGTGAACGCAGGAAAGCAGCCATCCATCTCGCAAATAATGATGGCGGGGCTATGGGAACGCAAATGCGCGCATTTGGGTCCGCCAATTCCTCTCGTCGGCCGTAACACGCAACTCGAATGGTTTAGGTTAACGCCATGTCGCACCCCCAACGGCCTTCTCATACCGCGCTGCCTGCGTAAAGTGCACGAGTGGAGCGGATTTGACGTTCGCTACCCTACCGGCCGCGCACGCGTGAGCGAACGTCAAATCCAAAGCTCCACTAAAATCAATATTTTCTAGTGGTCCCTTGATTCCAACATTCGCAAAGTGCCCGCTGCGTATGGGGTGCGAATGTTGGAATCGGACCACTAGGCGGAGGAAGCGATGCAGGATCGGCGTCACGGCGAACGCGACAAGGTATTTCTGGGCGGGGTCGCCGAGATCAACGACAACGGCTCGACCATGGATTGCGTGGTGCGCAATTTCAGCGATCGCGGCGCCTGCGTCGAGCTCGAGTCCTCGGCGAAACTTCCCGACCAGATGCGGGTGACGATCGCCCGTAAGGGCCGCTCCTACCTCGCACGGATGATCTGGCGGCAGGCCAACCGTGTCGGGCTGGCGTTCAGGACCATGGTGACGGAGGCTCCGGTCGATGATCTCGACGTGCGACTGCGCCGCAGCGAAGCCAAGAAGCGGCAGCTTCAGCGCCGCATCAAGGAGCTGCTCGGCGAAGGCTGAAGCTCATAACGGAACTCCTGACCCTGCCACGCCTTGGATATACCGGCTAATCTAGCGGCAGCTATTCCACAGCCGGTTCGGGCATGTCCTCCACTTCCGTCGAAATCAGCGATGGCCTGCCCGTCCCGCAGCGCTATTGGGCGATCCTGACGATCGCGCTCGGCCTCGTGCTCGCCGTGATGGACGGCGCCATCGCCAACATCGCGCTGCCGACCATCGCCAAGGATCTTGACGCAAGTCCGGCCTTCTCGATCTGGATCGTCAACGGCTATCAGCTTGCGATCACCATCTCGCTGTTGCCGCTCGCCTCGCTCGGCGAGATCGTCGGCTATCGCCGTGTCTACCTCGCCGGCCTCGTGCTGTTCACCGTCGCTTCTCTCGCCTGCACGTTGTCCAACGGACTGCTGATGCTGACGGTGTCGCGCATCGTGCAGGGATTTGGCGCCGCCGGAATCATGAGCGTCAACACCGCGCTGGTGCGCTTCATCTATCCTCGCGCGCAACTCGGCCGCGGCATCGGGCTGAATGCGATGGTGGTCGCGATCTCCGCCGCTGTCGGCCCCAGCGTGGCGGCGGCGATTCTTGCCGTTGCGACCTGGCCCTATCTGTTCGCCGTCAACCTTCCGATCGGCGCTGCGGCGCTTGTGCTCGGTCTGCGCTTCCTGCCGCATGCGCCACGTGCCAGTCATATGTTCGACTGGCAAAGTGCGGCGCTGAGCGCCGTCACGTTCGGCTGCGGCATCGCCGCGATCGACAGCCTCGGTCATGGCGAAACGCTGCTGGCCTGCATCGCCGAATTCGGCATCGCGGTTATCGCCGGCGTGTGGCTGGTTTATCGGCAGACCCACATGGCCTCGCCCTTATTGCCGGTCGACCTGCTGCGCATCCCCGTATTCGCGTTGTCGATCGCAACCTCGATTTGCTCATTCTGCGCACAGATGCTCGCAGGCGTGTCGATCCCGTTCTATCTGCAGAGCCGCTACGGCTATTCGGCCGTCGAGACGGGCCTCTTGATCACGCCATGGCCGATCACGGTCGCCATTGCCGCGCCGCTCGCCGGCCGTCTGGTCGAACGCTATCCCGCCGGACTGCTCGGCGGCATCGGGTTGGTGCTGTTTGCTGCCGGGCTCGGCAGCTTGGCCGCACTCCCCGCAAACCCATCGCATTTCGACGTGGCCTGGCGTATGGCGCTGTCGGGCCTCGGCTTCGGCCTGTTCCAGACGCCGAACAACCGCACCATGATCGCCGCAGCGCCGCGCGAACGCTCGGGCGGCGCCAGCGGAATGCTCGGCACCGCGCGGCTGCTGGGCCAGACCACCGGTGCGGCGCTGGTTGCGCTGTTTCTCGGCCGCTATCCGACCGAAGGCACGCAGGTGTCGCTGCTGGTCGCGGTCGCCTTCGCGCTATCCGGCGCCGTGCTCAGCATGCTCCGCCTGTCGGAGGCCGGCCGCCGCGGGGCTGAGCGCGTGGCCGTGCATGATCACCAGCGGCTGAAAGGCGACTGAGCGCGCTCTTGATCTGCCTCAAGCCGGTTTCAGATGGAACGGGTATAATCCGCCAACAGCAGGCCGGAGCATCCAGATGCCGAAGTTCGGAATGAAGGCAGTTCTGACGGCTTTCACAATGCGCAGGTCGCGGCAGAAGCGGCCCGACTGGGATCGCGTCATCATCATACTCTCGACCGTTGTCACGATCGGGCTGATCACGGCCTATGTGTATGGAAAGGCGACGTCGCGCTGGTAAAGAAAAAGGCCGGCGCAACGCCGGCCTCTCTCAATTCGTTTTCAGCGCTCGATCAGACCTTGACCAGCGGTCCCTTCGAAGGCGGAGCTTTCGAGCCGCCGCCGGGGCCACCGCTGCTCGGACCGCCCGGCTTCGGCGGCTTGCGCTTGCGCGCACCGGGCAGCTTCTCGGGCTTTGGCGTGACCGGACCTTCGACGAACTCGAAGCCGATCTTGTCGAGGCCGGTGCCCTCGTCCTTGACCACGACAACCCGGACATGGCCGCCGCCCTTGAGCTTGCCGAACAGCACCTCGTCGGCCAGCGGCTTCTTGATGTGCTCCTGGATGACGCGCGCCATCGGCCGCGCACCCATCTGCTCGTCATAACCGTGCTGGATCAGCCAGGCCTTGGCCGGATCCGACAGCTCGATGGTGACGTCGCGGTCGCCGAGCTGCGCCTCGAGCTGCAGCACGAACTTCTCGACGACCATGCCGATCACGTCGGCATTGAGATGTGCGAACGAGACGATGGCATCGAGACGGTTGCGGAACTCCGGCGCGAACTGCCGGTTGATCGCCTCGTGATCGTCGCCTTCCCGCTTGCTGCGGGTGAAGCCGAACGCCTGCCGCGCCAGATCGGACGCACCGGCATTCGTGGTCATGATCAGGATCACGTTGCGGAAGTTGACCTGCTTGCCATTATGGTCGGTGAGCCGGCCGTGATCCATGATCTGCAGCAGCACGTTGTAGAGGTCGGGATGCGCCTTCTCGATCTCGTCAAGCAGCACCACGCAGTGCGGGTGCTGGTCGACGCCGTCGGTGAGCAGGCCGCCCTGGTCGAAGCCGACATAGCCGGGAGGCGCGCCGATCAGGCGCGACACCGTGTGCCGCTCCATATATTCGGACATGTCGAAACGGATCAGCTCGACTCCGAGCGAGGCCGCCAGTTGCTTGGCCACCTCGGTCTTGCCGACGCCGGTCGGGCCGGAGAACAGGTAGCAGCCGATCGGCTTTTCCGGCTCGCGCAGACCGGCGCGGGCCAGCTTGATCGATGCCGAGAGCGCCTCGATCGCCTTTTCCTGGCCGAACACCACCCGCTTCAAGGTCTGCTCGAGATGCTTCAGCACCTCGGCGTCGTCCTTCGACACGCTCTTGGGCGGAATCCGCGCCATGGTCGCGATCGTAGTCTCGATCTCCTTGATGCCGATGGTCTTCTTGCGCTTGTTCTCGGCGACCAGCATCTGCGCCGCGCCTGATTCGTCGATCACGTCGATCGCCTTGTCGGGAAGCTTGCGGTCGTGGATGTAGCGCGAGGAAAGCTGGACCGCAGCCTCGATCGCCTCATTGGTGTATTTCAGGCGATGATAGTCCTCGAAATACGGCTTGAGGCCCTTGAGGATCGCGATCGCGTCCTCGACGGTCGGCTCGTTGATGTCGATCTTCTGGAAGCGCCGCACCAGCGCGCGGTCCTTCTCGAAATGCTGGCGATATTCCTTGTAAGTGGTCGAGCCCATGCAACGGATGGTGCCCGAGGCGAGCGCCGGCTTGAGTAGATTCGAGGCATCCATGGCGCCACCGGAGGTAGCGCCCGCCCCGATCACCGTATGAATCTCGTCGATGAACAGGATCGCGTTCGGATGCGCCTCGAGCTCTTTCAGGACCTGCTTCAGCCGCTCCTCGAAATCGCCGCGATAGCGGGTGCCCGCGAGCAGCGTGCCCATGTCGAGTGAGAACACGGTGGCGGCCGCCAGCACCTCGGGCACTTCGGAGTCGACGATGCGCTTGGCGAGGCCCTCCGCGATCGCGGTCTTGCCGACGCCGGCGTCACCCACGAACAGCGGGTTGTTCTTCTGGCGGCGGCATAGCACCTGGATCGCGCGGTTGATCTCGGAATTTCGGCCGATGACGGGATCGATCTTGCCGTCGCGCGCCTTCTTGTTGAGGTTGACGCAATAGGTTTCGAGCGCCTCGCCCTTCTTCTTGGAGTCTTCGTTGCCCTTGGTCTCGGTTTCCTCATCGACGCCGCGCACCGGACGGGCTTCGGAGACGCCGGGCCGCTTGGCGATACCGTGACTGATGTAGTTGACCGCGTCGTAGCGGGTCATGTCCTGCTCCTGCAGGAAATAGGCCGCATGACTCTCGCGCTCGGCGAAGATGGCGATCAGGACGTTGGCGCCGGTCACCTCCTCGCGGCCTGACGACTGCACGTGAATCACGGCGCGCTGGATCACGCGCTGGAAACCCGCGGTCGGCTTGGCGTCGTCGCCGCCGTCGGTGACCAGGTTTTCAAATTCGGTTTCGAGATAGTTGACGAGGCTGGTGCGCAGCTTGTCGAGGTCGACGCTGCAGGCGCGCATGACGGCCGCCGCATCCGAGTCATCGATCAGCGACAGCAGCAGATGCTCGAGCGTCGCATACTGATGATGACGCTCGTTAGCAATCGCCAGCGCGCGATGCAGGGATTGTTCAAGGCTTTGAGAAAAAGTCGGCATTCGCGTCCTCTATGGCCCCCAGCCATCATGATCGTCGTTGCGCCGTGGTGCAACAATAACCTTCGTCACATATAGTTATACCCGGTCGCGACAAAAGGGTTCCTCAACTCGGCAAGCCGCGGCACCGCATTTTTCGATGCAAAACCCGTTCCCTTTTGGGTTGATTCTGCGTGTCCCCGTCTTTTTGCGGGGCGGTGTTACTTCTTTTCCATCACGCATTGCAGGGGATGCTGGTGCTTGCGTGCGAAATCCATCACCTGCGTGACCTTGGTCTCGGCGATCTCATAGGTGAACACGCCACACTCGCCGATTCCATGATGATGGACATGGAGCATGATCTTGGTCGCCGCCTCCACGTCCTTCTGGAAGAATTTCTCCAGCACATGAACCACGAACTCCATCGGCGTGTAGTCGTCATTCAGAATCAGCACCCGATAGAGGTTCGGCCGTTTGGTCTTCGGCTTGACCTTGGTGATGACGGAGGTGGCGGGACCGCTGGGGCCGTTCGGCCGGTTCTCGCCATTGCCCATCTGAGGGCGGAAGGATGCATTGGCCGCTGACGGATCAAGATTTAGAGTTCGTTGCGACATGGCACAGGCGCTCAATATCCCCATGAGAAGGTCGGATGGCTCTCTCGGATCCTAAACCCGGAGCCGTCGCGGCTTCCCATCGTCCAGATCGCCTCTTCCGGTCAGTCCGGCCCCATCAGCGGCCGTCCCTCGCAGATATGGGTCAGGGCCCGGACCTGCGCAAGCGCGCCGAGCGAGGTCCCGACGCGCCCGAAACGGTCCGATTCCCGAGCCTGGCGATCGAGGCAAGGTTAATCAATTCCCGCGGATTTGACAAAGCAGGCCGGAGGTTCGTTCAGCAGTTGTTGAGGGTGGTTGGGATTTGACCGGGTATCGGTAATTTAGCGGGCTATTGAGCCAGTTTTCTGCGGCCGGATTTACCGGCTGTTCAGCCAGATTGCCCGAAATGACGACCTAGTGCCCACTTTCCGAAGTCCGCGCTCCATCGCCGCAACACCTTTTCGCGGACTTCGGAAAGTTATGGGCACTAGCGCCCTCAACCCGTTCGGTCACCCATGCCTGGTCCGTCGATTGCCCGCTGTTTCAACCTGGCCGCGCATCGTTTCACCGCGGCTCGGGAAGGAAATATCGCGGTGACGTTCGCCATCGCGCTGTTGCCGCTGCTCAGCTTCGTCGGAGCCGCCATCGACTACAGCCGCGCCGCCAACGCCCGCAGCGCGATGCAGGCCGCCCTCGATTCGACCTCGCTGATGTTGTCGAAGGATCTGTCGACCGGCACCATCACGCAGGCGCAGATCTCCACCAAGGCGGTCAGCTACTTCACCGCGCTCTATACCAACAAGGATGCACAGGGCGTCTCGATCACTGCCACCTACACGCCCGGTAGCGGTACCACCGGCAATACCGTCAAGGTCGACGGCGCCGGCTCGATCGTCACCGACTTCATGAAGATCGCGGGATTCCCGACCATGGGCTACAACGCGACCTCGACTTCCACCTGGGGAACGAGCCTGCTGCGCGTTGCGCTGGTGCTCGACACCACGGGTTCTATGGCCGACTACAACAAGATCGGCAACCTGCAGACCGCGGCCAAGAATCTCGTCACCCAGCTCTCCAACCTCGCCGTGAACACCGGCGACGTCTATATCTCCGTGGTTCCGTTCGAGATCGACGTCAATGTCGGCACCTCCAATGTTGGTGCGAGCTGGCTGCGCTGGGACCTGTGGGATCCCAATAACTATTCGAACTCGTTCACGCCCTACAACACCTATTGCGACCAGGGCTATTGGAACACCAAGGCGCAGTGCCTCGGCCACGGCTATAACTGGAATCACTCGACAGGCTCGCCGAGCCATTCGCAGTGGAACGGCTGCGTCACCGACCGCGACCAGAGTTACGACACGCTTTCGACGGTGCCTTCGTCGACGACCACGAACTTCCCGGCCGACCAGGACCAGAACTGTCCCGCCGCGCAGGTCACGCCGCTGACCGCCAACTGGACCGCGGTCAACAACACCATCAACGCGATGTCACCGGGCGGCGCCACCAACCAGACCATCGGTCTGTTGTGGGGCTGGTTCTCGCTGCTGCAGCAGTCGCCGCTGAATGCGCCGGCCGAGGATTCGACCAAGCAGTATCAGCACATCATCATCCTATTCACCGACGGCTTGAACACCGGCGACCGCTGGTACGGCGACTATTCCAGCCAGAGCTCGCAGGTTGACGCGCGCATGACCGCGCTGTGCAGCAACATCAAGAGCAGCGGCGTGACGATCTATACGGTGCAGATCGATACCGACGGCGCCGGTCAGTCGGCAGTGCTGCCGGCCTGCGCCAGCAACTCGAACAACTTCTTCATGTTGACGCAGCCGAGCCAGATCGCCACCGCGTTCTCGCAGATCGGCACTGAGATCGCCAGGCTGCGCGTCGCGAAGTAAGCCCTCACGAGGTCCGGACAAGAAAAAAGCCCGGCCAAAGAGCCGGGCTTTTTGTTTTGCTGAGAAGCGCTGCGATCAGGCCGCGGACGTCGGCGAAAGCTTCGCGACGATGCCTTCGATCGGCTTGAACGCCTGCTTGGCGAGGTCGCCATAGAGGCCGGCGATCTTCTGCGAATTTGCGACCAGGGTCTCGTAGGCAGTCTTGGCGAATTCGTTCTGCGCCTCGAGGACCTTGTCCAGCGACTTCACGCCGGAGAGCTTCTCGATGAAGGACTTGGTGTCCTCGTAGGACTTCTTGGTGTAGTCGCCATAAGCGGCCGCGATCGCGCTGATGCCGCTCTGAAAGCCCGTCGCGCAGGCCATCGTCTGCTCGTAATGCTCCTTGCCGTAGTTCTGAATGTCTTCAACCTTGAACATTGTGGATATCCTTTCCCTGACTGAATGCCAGCAGGGCCGCCCGGCTCCGTGGCTCGCGTTGTTTATAGTGCATCGCACAATACAGGTCAAGAATTTTGTGCAACGCACAAAGGCGAGCGATTTCAAGTGAATACCGACGATCTACGCAATGGTTCCTTAATGTTTTGGAAACTTGCGCCGCCTAACGTGATTCCCGGACTTGTTTCGCCTTCCCGTATGCGGTCGAAAGCCGTCTACGAACAACACCTTAGCTAGAACAGCAGCCTGATCCCGAACGCCCGCTCCGGTGGGGTTTGGCGGGGTCGCGCAGGGAACGATCGTCGGGCTTGGGCACAATTTTGCCTCACGAACCGGTGATCAAGTCAGAAACTGGGACGGGGATCTCATGCTTCGTGAAAATTCGGCTTTTTGGCGCCTGGTGAGGGTTGGCTTTTTCGGGTTGGTCGCCCTGACCGCCGCCGCCATCACCACCGACAGCGCACAGGCGCGCCGCTACTACCGGCACCATGTGAGCCACGCCCGCCACCAGGATTCCGGCGACAGCTACAGCCCGCGATACTCCGCCATCATCGTCGACGGCAATTCCGGCACCACGCTGACCGCCACCGATCCGGACGGTCTGCGGCATCCGGCTTCGCTGACCAAGATCATGACGCTCTATTTGCTGTTCGAGCGTCTGGAGACCGGCAAGATGAAACTCGACACCGAAATGCCGGTGTCCGAACACGCCGCCGACCAGGATCCGACCAAGCTCGACCTGCGGCCCGGCAGCACCATCGCGGTGGAAGACGCGATCAAGGGACTGATCACGCGATCCGCCAATGACGCCGCGGTCGTGATCGCGGAAGCGATCGGCGGCAGCGAAGACGAGTTCGCCAAGATGATGACGCGCAAGGCACGCGCGCTCGGCATGAGCCGCACCGTCTACCGCAACGCCAATGGCCTTCCTAACGACGAGCAGGTCACCACGGCGCGCGATCAGGCCACCCTCGGCCGCGCGATCCAGGACCGCTTCCCGCGCTACTATCGCTACTTTTCGACCACCGCATTCCGCTTCCGCGGCCAGACCATCACCAATCACAATCATCTGCTCGGCAGCGTCGATGGTGTCGACGGCATCAAGACCGGCTACACGCGCTCGTCCGGTTTCAACCTTGTAACCTCGATGCATCGTGGCAACCGCTTCCTGGTCGGCGTCGTCATGGGCGGTCGCAGCGGCGGCTCGCGCGACGCCATCATGCGTGGGCTGCTCGCCGAGAATCTCTCCAAGGCTGCCACCACCCGAACGGCCGCCGCGATCACCGAACGCAATGGCGGCGATGCTCCGATCGAGGTCGCCGAAGCCGCACCGCAGCCGAAGCCAGCGCCAGCGCCCGCGCCGGCCGTGCAGCAGGAAGCCGCGGTGTCGGCGGACACCTGGACGCCGCCCGCCATGCGCACGCCGCCCGCCGCGAAGGTGACGGCCGCGCTCGCCGAGGCCACCGCCGCGGTGCCCCCCGTCCAGCCCAGGCTTGAACAAAAGGCCGAGCCCAAGACCGAGCCGGCGCCGCTGACCGCGGGCGTGATCCAGACCCAGCCGATCGGCACCGTTCCCGGCTCGTCCGAGCCGATGAAGCCGGTCAAGGTGAAGACGGTGCATGTCAAGGCGGGCGCAATGAAGCTGGCCTCTGCCGGACCGTCCCAGCCCACGCCCACGATGGTCGCCAGCGCCCCGCAGCCGATCATTCCGGAAACATCGAGCGCCGTGGTGGCCAAGGCCGCCGAAGTCGCGCGGCCCGAGCCGGTCAGATCCGAGCCCAGCCGGGTTGAGTCAGCGCGCGCCGAAATGCCGCCGCAGCCCGCCGGCCACGGTACCGGCAATGGCGTTCTCGGCGTCTTGCCGGCGGCGACCGCGTCCGCTCCTCAGGCGCCCGCGCCCCAGCCTGTTGTCGTGGCATCTGCCGCGCCGCAGCCCCTGCCCGCCCCTGTCGCCCAGCCGGCCGCGCAAGCACCGCAGGCCATGCCGCCGAGCGCCGCTGTCAAACTTCACACGGGCTGGATCGTCCAGGTCGGCGCGCTCGAGACCGAAGCCGACGCGCAGGCGCGGATCGAAGCCGCGCGCAACTCGTCCCGCGGCCTGCTCAACAAGGCCGACGCGTTCACCGAGCCGGTCGTTGCCAGGGACAATCGCAAACTGTTCCGGGCCCGGTTCGCCGGTTTCGAACGCGATCAGGCCGAAGCGGTCTGCCGTGCGCTCCGCCGCTCTGACATTGCCTGCATGGCGGTCCGTAACTGACGCTGACGGCCTCCTGAAAAGAGACAAGCCCGCGCCAAAGCGCGATGGCATCGCCATCGCGCTTTGTTTTTGTCTGCGCATGATCTCCGCGCAAACGCGTTCCGCGTTTGTCGCGAGGGAAAACCGCTTCACATTGTTCCGGATCATGCGGTAGCGCGGGCTTTAACGTTTGGTGAACCGGGCGGCGCCCCTTGCCTCGGTCCTGCAAACCTCTCGTCAAGACTTTACGGTTAAAACTTCTCGACAGGACTGATCGACCATGCCGGACAACGGCGGGCGAAGACGGCGTCGTGCGGGGTCAGCAAGCGAGTTTCGGTCTTGTGGCGTTTGTAGCGTTGCCGGAGTCAGCCGTGATGCGTTCGAAGCAGAGTATCCTTGGCCTCGTTTACCCGAGCGGCGAGATACGTCGACCCCCCCTGGTCGGGATGCAGTTTCTTCATGAGCGCGCGGTGGGCGCGTCCGATTTCGTCGCGCCCCGCGCCCGGCTGCAGGCCAAGGATCTGATAGGCCTCCTCCGCCGTCATTTTGCCGCTCGGCGGCGCGCGGCGCTGCCCCCCTGCCGCATCAGTTTGCGTGTCCTCACGCCAGGCGGGAAACCGGCGGTCCAGATAGCTTTCAAGTAAGGCGACGCTTTCGGCATCGAAGGCCGGGATCATCGCAATGAGCTGCGCGAGATCGAACTCGTCCAGCAAACGACCCGCATTGGGTCCAGCCAGGATGCGCCCTGTCAGCGCGCCGCTGTCGTGATCCAGCGTCATGTCGAGATAGTGCGAACGGACCTGTGAGCTCTGCCCCGCCGAGCGCTTCGATCCGAGGCCGGAAAATATCCCGCCGATATTGCCGAAGCCGATCGATTGCAACGGCGACCAGCCGAGCAGCCCGGCTCCGAACAGCCCGACCGGAATGGCGACCGCAAGCTCGCCCTTGGCGCCGGTGAACGCCGCCACCGCCAGCGCCAACACGCCGCCGGTGATCCTGATGGCGCGCGCGAGCACGGCCGGATTGGCCGCGCGAAACATCTGCAGCAGCAAATACAACACCAGGACGGCGACGGCGCCTGCGATCAGGGTCGGCATGGCGTCAATATAATGGGAGGCGCGCTCAAAAGGCAGGGATCACTTCAACTGCCCGAGCAATTTTGCCGCCCCGCTTTCGCGCGACGAGAGCCGCTTCAGCGCTTCGCGCCCGCCGGCGGCGTAAGCGGCGGCTGCCCGCAGCAGCTCGCGCAATTGCGCCGCTGCGCCCGGATCGAATTTGCACCAGGCGCCACCGGTCAGGCGCGCGATCTCGCGGAACGCCTGCTCGGCCGCTGTATCGTGGCCCTCCTGGAACATGAAGGCGGGCACCTTGAGCATGCCAAGCTCGCCCGCCCTGGCGCAGAGCTCGTCGACATTCTCTTCCATGGCATCGCCGACGAACACGATTGCGCGCACGCCCGATGACGTTGCCTCGCGCCGCGCTTCCGTCAGCACCTTGCCGATCTGGGTATTGCCGCCGCGGCAATCGATCTTGCCCATCAGCTTTGCGAGCTGGGCGCTGTCGGAAATCCAGCCGCTGGCGCGGCATTCATCGAAGCCGCGGTAATAGACGAGCCGGATATCGAGGCTGCCGAGCGAGGCGGCCTCGCGGAACATGTCGGCCTGCAGCGCGCAGGCCATGTCCCAGGTCGGCTGACGGCTCATGGTGGCATCGAGCGCGAAGATCAGCCGGCCGCGGCCGTCTTGTGCGTGCGGCGCTATCGCGCGCGCCTTGGCGACGAACGCGGCGATGTCGTCTGATGTCGAGGGTTTGCTTTCTGGCAGCGAGCGCGATTTGGCGGCTTCATTCGAAGCAGCCACTTTGCCAGATCCGGGTTTTGTGGGTTCGCGGGACATCGGCGCTCGCCGGTAACCTAGCACGCCGGCGAAACTGACGCCTAATGCGTCAGGGCCTTCTTTTGGCCCGCGTCCTTTCCGGTCGGAACGTAAACCGGAACGGGGCCGGGATCGACGATATTGTTCTGGGTCTTCACTTCGACCGGTGTGACGTCCGAGTTGTCGGTGGCGTCGAGGAACTTGTCCAGCATGCCCTGGATCGAGGTCTTGGCCTCTTCCGATCCCGTGTCGCGCATGTCGTTGTGCTGGAAGCCTGTGTTGACCACCGTAATGCCGTCCTTCTCACACTCATCCGCGCTCGGAATGACGCCCGGATCGGTCTTGAACTGCGGGTCCTTGGAGCGGAACGAGAGAATCTTGAACTTGCCTCCGGTGATGAAGGGCACGCGCAGATTGTCGAGCGTCACGACCTTCCTGACGACGTCAGGATACTGCTTGGCGAAATACATCGTGATGTCGCCGCCCATGGAATGACCGATGACGGTGAGATGGTCGTAGTCCGCGTTGGGCTCCACCTCGCGCATTTCCTTGACCGCGAACTTGATGTTGGCGACGCCGCGCTGGATCTGCGAGAGGCGGCCGACAAAGATCTCGCCGACCTTGGTCACCATCGGCGCGTCGGTCGGCAAGTCATGCTGGATGCTGATCACGATATAGCCCCGCGCGGCCATCAGGTTTGCGAGGAAGGAATATTCGGTGTTCTTGACGGTGTTGCCATGATTGAAGATCGCAACCGGCAGCTTCAGCATGCCGGCGTCAGCCTGCATCTCCTTGTCGCGGCGAACGGCGATGTCGACCGCGACCGGACGGTTGTCGCGCTCGGGATCATTGAACGTGATCGATTGATGATGAATTGCCCATTTGCTGGCCGTGAAATACCCCACGACCATCAGCGCGCTGACTGAAAGCAGAACCGTAATTCCACGCTTCATGGCGATCCCCGGAGTCCGCTTGGGACTCTCGCAGTCTTGTTCAGACCCTTAATATACGTCACGGCGGTTTGACCGGAAGTCCAAAAGTTGTGAACGCACCGCCCGATCGTTGTGCGGTGCAGCTACGGCTTGTGCAACCCCGCAAATCCACGGGCATGGCCGCCCCGACAATGGGACGCCGCCGCTGAAGAGCGGGTTCAATTTCTGGGTAAAAGCGGGGTAAAATCCTGAACCGGGATACTTCCCGCGGAAGTCGCAACGAAGGCGCAACTAGCGGCTCAGGCGCCGAGAATGTCGTGGACTTCGAGGGGCTTGTCGACCTGGTTGAACCACTCGACCCGGTTTGCGGCGCGGCGGCGGCCACGTTCGTCCAGCGGCAGCTTGAGCTGGCGCAACAGCGTGGTCACCTCTTCCCTCGCGGTGACATGGCCGAGATTCGGCCGGGTCCCGAGGGTTGCCTCGTCGATGTCGTCCAGCGCGGTCAGCCCGCGCGGAAAGAACTCGCGGTAGACGACGCGTTCGGCAAAACCGTCCACCGAACGGAAGCCGAGGCGGAACGACAGTTCGTTGAGACCGTCGGCGACGAGCTGCTTGTTGCGCGAACCGATCATCGACAGGCGGTTGCGCACCACGATCCAGTCGGTGGTGGCGCCGTCGAGCTGCCGGCGCTTGCGGCGGGTGTCGCGCACCATCTCGGCGTAGTGGCTCTCGCCGGTCACCGCATAGGTCTGCGGATCGACGGTGCCCAGCACGTCGAAGTCGAGGAAGCTGTCGTTGATCGGGGTCACCAGCGTATCCGCCATCGAATGCGCCAGCCGCATCAGATAGCTGTCGGTGCCGGGGGTATCGATCACGATGAAGTCGAAGGTGCGCTCGACCTCGCTGACGGCATCCATGAACTGCTGGAATTCCGAGTTCTCGTTGTCGGCGATCTGCATGGTCTCGCCGAGCTTGATCAGCCGGTGCACCGGGATTTCGAGATTGAGACCGGTCCGGCGGCCCCAGGCGGCGCGGTTGTTGATGTAGCGGGTGAAACTCTGCTGACGGCAATCGAGGTCGATGGTGGCCACCCGCTGGCCGGCTTTCAACAGGGCAACGGCGATGTGCAGGGCGGTCGTGGACTTGCCAGACCCACCTTTCTCGTTTCCGAGAACGACCACATGGGCCGACCCGGATTGTCCTTGACTCGTCTGCACCAGCATCGCTCAACCCCTGTGGATATCTTCAAGTCACGCGCGCCGCCGGTCAAGTCAAATGCGCGCCACCACACTCAAATCATAGCCTGTGTTGCTTAATCATGAATGCCTACTCGCATCGCGCGGTCTATGATCGATCCCACAATTTCTGCGGATCTTTGCAAGGCTGCGCGTGCGCGCTGCCGCCGGCTGCGAGGCTCAGCTCCCGCGCTTGGCGGCAGAGCGACGGACTTGATAATGTCGGATTCTGTCCCCGCGCGGCGAAGCCGTTGACCGCCATCCCCAACAGATTGATGCCAATGCCCCGCAGTCCCATTGTCGCCCGTACCGTCCCCGCGCTGCGCCGAGCCATTGACGGCTTTCGCGCAAGGAAGGCGACGGTTGCGCTGGTGCCGACCATGGGGGCGCTCCATGAAGGGCATGTGTCGCTGGTGCGGCTGGCAAAGCGGCGCGCGGCGAAGGTGGTCGTTTCGATCTTCGTCAACCCGGCGCAATTTGCGCCGACCGAAGACTTCTCCTCCTATCCGCGCACGTGGAAATCCGACATCGCGAAGCTGTCGGCGGAAGCGGTCGATCTGGTCTGGAATCCCGACGTCAAGACCATGTATCCGGATGGCTTCGCCACGCGCATCGTACCGGACGGTCCGGCAACCGCAGGTTTGGAAGATCGTTTTCGTCCGCATTTCTTCGGCGGCGTCGCGACCGTCGTCGGCAAGCTTTTCACGCAGGTGCGGCCGGATTTTGCGATCTTCGGCGAAAAGGATTTTCAGCAACTTCGGGTGGTAGCGCGCATGGCCGCCGATCTCGATCTCGGCGTCAAGGTGATCGGATCGAAGACGGTGCGCGAGCGCGACGGGCTCGCGATGTCATCGCGCAACGTCTACCTCGCCGACGATGAGCGGCGCATGGCAGGCGAGCTGTTTCGAGCGATGAAGGAAAGCGCGGCACGGCTGCGCGCCGGCGACGATGTCGCGACGGCGATGCTGGCGGGCGCCGGGATGATCCAGGCCGCGGGCTTTGCACTGGATTATTTCGAGCTGCGGCATGCCGAGAGCCTGGCGCCGGTGACCTCCATCGAGGACGGCCCGATGCGCATCCTTGTCGCAGCCCGGCTGGGCAAGACCCGGCTGATCGACAACATGGCGGTCTAGTGCATGGCGGTCTAGTGGTCCGATTCCAACATTCGCATCACCTTGCAGTGGGTACTTCTGCGAATGTTGGAATCAAAGGACCACTAGCAAAATATTGATTCTAGTGGAGCTTTGGATTTGACGTTCGCCCCGCATGCGCGCGGTTGACAGAGGGCGAACGTCAAATCCGCTCCACTAGAGCAGGCCGAGGTCACGCAGCTCGCGCCGCAACGGCTCCGGCATGGCCGCGATCATGCCGGCGGCTGACTTGCCGAGATCGGGCGGCGCCGAATTGTCGGCCAGGTAGCGCCAGCCCTGAAATGGCCGCATCGGCCGTGGCGAGACCGCGATCACCTTGGGCTGCATCACCAGGCGGCAACGGCCGATCCCGTCCTTGTCGCGGAATGGCTCGATCGCGATGATCTTCTCCCGTGCCGCCACCTCGCCGCGGATCACCCAGTAGAGCGAGCCGCCGGCCAGGATGTCGTCGACCCGCTTCGGCGTCATCCGGGTGACGTGGACATGACGCTGCGGCAGCCCCTTCTTTTTGGCGGTTTTCATTCGCTCGGCGATCCATCCCTTCAGCTCGGTGACGGAATCGCAGCCTACGGCGAGCTTGATCAGATGAAGCGGCATGATTTCCCGGGACGCGCGTGCAATCGATATCTGCCAGCTTCTATTCGCGGCTCCCGTCGCGATGTCAAATCCAAAACGATACTGGAAACAGAGATTTGCACGCACTTTTTCGCGCGCGCCGGGAAGCCGTCACTGATCGTCGCTAGCGGCACCCGCTGGAGCGGCGGCCGGGGCGATCGAGGTCGGCGCGGCAGGCTTCTTGGCCGCCTGCTTCTTCGCGGCCGGCGGCGGTTTCGCTTCCGCCGCAGCCGGCGGCGGAGCGGCGGCCTTCGGGGCACCCGCGGCGGGCGACCCGGCCCGCCCGGGCGTCGTGCCGGGCTCTGGTGTCATGATGCTGACGGGCGGTGTCGAAGCGGCACTTGGAAAGTCCGCATTGGTGGGCCGGCCGGTCGGCAGCGAGGGCGGCAGCATGGCAACTGCCCCGGTGGCAGGCGGCGGCGCGTTCCAAGCAGTGGCGTAGCGGGACACGAGGACGTCATAGGCGTGCTCGTCCATGTTGGTGATGAGCTGGTGATTGTCGGTCAGGGAGCGGAACATCGGGCATTGGGTCGGCGCGCAGCGGTCCCGCGCCTGCAACACTTGCGCAGCCAGACCGTAGCGATCGCGCTCGATCGCCTTGCGCAGTCCCTGCAACTCGGGAGTCATGGTCTTCTGGACCGCCGCCACGTCGCCATACGAGGTCAGGCGCGTGATCATCTGCGCCATGTGATTGACAGCGGCGGCGGTCGAGTCCGCGGACGCAAACACCGCCTTCTCGCAGGCCGCTGCCACCGCGTCGCCCGCAATATCATCGACGCAGGACAAGGACGGCAGCGACACCGTCGTCACCATGGCGGGGGCACGTCTGTCGGCGGAAGCGGTCGTCGTGCGCGCCAGCGGACCATAGCCCCGTATGGTCGCGGCCACCGCGACGCCGACCGCCAGCAGCGTGATCACGGTCAGGGCGCCGTTTGCCACCGACTTCTCGGCGCGCAGCAGGGTGATGAACAAGATCAGGGCGAAGAAGCCGGCGGCCGCCAGCGTCGCCCACATCGGAAATTCAGGTGAACTCCAGATCTGATCCAGCGATGAGAGCCAAGCCCAATTCATGCGCGACGTCCCTTCACGCAGCATCGAAAGCGGCTGCCCGCTAGTGCCGCCGATCTGAAGTCTCTGACTCACTCGCGGCGAAATCGGGTTCAGGGACTTCAGATCGAAAGCGGCACTAGAAGCATAAATTTGCTGGTGCCCATTACTTTCCGAAGTTCGCGAAAGTGTGTGCGGCGATGTATCACGAACTTCGGAAAGTGGGCACTAGGCATCCACTCATGCAGATTGGTTCTGCAAACGAGGCGTTTTGACGACGCGAAAGGTTCCGCTTCGTCAAGCTGTTGGTTCGGCGCGCTCGCGTACCGTGTCGCGCGTCAGGACGCGGCGAGCTGGCTTTCACGGGCGACGCGTTCGAAAGCCTCGGTCGAGTTCTTGATCCGGTACTGGCAGTCGTCACCTTCGGACGGAAGCTGGCGGATCACCTCATAGGTGCCGGTCGCGGCCGGACGCGAGACGTTGCTCGCCGTGAAATAGACGGTCGCCCCAACAGGATACTTATGCTTCAACGCCCTCTCCATCCAGAAATCGCCGGATCGCGCCATGGTCCCGCTGCGACGCCGACTGGAAACAGGGCCGTTCTATAGCATGGGGGGTCGCCGATTGGCCAGTCACATCAGGACATGGCAAATGCGCGGATATTTCAATTCTTTCAGATGGATAGATCGAATTTACCGCTCGGGGGGCCGATTGATGGCCGCCCGAACCATGGTTTTTTTGCGGCAGGTCGCCTCACGCGCCATGCGGCAGTTTGCCGTCCGGACTGGCGTTGTCGACCGCCTGCGGAAGCTGGTGGGCCAGCACCTCGGCGACCTGGTCGATCGGAATGTTGTATTTGGCGGCAAGCTGCCGGACGACGTCGCTGCCGAGCACCTGTTTCAGCTGGTCCGCCGTGATCGGCAGGTTCTGGCCGGTCCCGACCCAGGACTTGGCGATATCGCCGAGGCCCGCCTGTTGCAGCTTGGCGACGATGGCGTTGAGACCACCCTGTCCGCCGCTGCCCATCACCTCGCCCAGTACGGCCGGAAGCACCGCCGCGCCAAGCTGGCCGAGGATGCCCGAACTTTCCAGTGAATTGAGAATACCCATGGCAATTCCCTTCCGTGTTGACGCACAATGTTACGTCGGATTCGACGCTGTTCCGGCGAGGCCGTCAAGCCGTCAGTGTGGCGGTTCATCAGAAGTCCGCATCGATCCTGCCCGCGAATTCTTCATGCGGACTTCTGAACCAAAGCCACACTCAATCGATAATTGCTAGTGTCCTTCGATTCCGAAGTTCGCAGATAGGGCGCCGCAAAAACCGTGCGAACTTCGGAATCGGGACACTAGCGCCCTCACATGTCGACTCAGACGGTCTCGAACTTCTCGATGACGAGCGTCTCGGCAAGTCCCGCCTTGGTCCATTCCGCGAACGCAGGCAGCCCCAGCATCGTCTCCATGTAGGCCTTCGCAACCGGGCTGACATCGATGGCATAGGTACGGAAGCGGTGCACGACAGGGGCAAACATGGCATCGGCCGCGCCGAAGGCGCCGAACAGGAACCGGCCGGCTTGACCATAGCGCGCCCGGCATTCGCCCCAGATCTGGTCAATGCGAGCGACATTGGCGCGCGCATCAGCCGAGAGCGCAACACTGCGGATCGGCCGGTGCAGGTTCATGCCGCATTCGTTGCGCAGCGGCAGGAAACCGGAATGCATTTCCGCCGAGATCGAGCGCGCATGCGCACGCGCCGCACGGTCCTCAGGCCAAAGCCTCGCCTCCGGAAAGCGCTCGGCGACATATTCGATGATCGACAGCGAATCCCACACGGTCACGTCGCCGTCGATCAGGCATGGCACCTTGCCCGAACGCGTGAAGCCCAGGATGCGCTCCTTGTCGGCGGGATTGTCGGTATAGAGCGGAATGACGGTTTCCTCGAAGGGGATGTTGCTGGCGCGCAAGGCAAGCCACGGCCGCATCGACCACGACGAATAGTTCTTGTTGCCGATCACGAGCTTCAAAGTCATCTCCCGCATCCCTATGATCTAGTGCTCCGATTCCGAAGTTCGCATCATATCGCGGCGTCCTCGTTTGCGAACTTCGGAATCAAAGGAGCACTAGCAAATCTGTGATTCTAGTGCGGCCTTGACTTTGAAGTTCCGATGGCGAGCGTGCGGAACAACTGATCGGAACTTCAAAGTCGCCGCACTAGACTGACGCCTAAAGCTTTCGCCAACGCTCGGCAAGGGATGCAGCATGGGTTCTTATTGGGTCGACATTCTGGCGGTCGGTTTCTTCGTGATCGAGTGGGTGGTCTACGGCTTCACGCTGGAGCATACCGCCTATGGGCGCAACAGCCTGTCGTCGCGGATGCACCTCTACCGCGAGCTCTGGGTCCGCCGTCTGCTCGACCGCGAGGCGCGCATGGTCGACATGCAAGTGTTGATCTCGCTGCAAACGGGCACGGCGTTCTTCGCATCCACCAGCCTGCTCGCGATCGGCGGCGGGCTCGCGCTGCTGCGCGCCACCAACGACGCGCTCGCCGTGCTCAGCAAATTGCCGATCGACATCAGTCCCTCGCCGGCGCTGTGGGAGATGAAATGCGTCGGGCTGATCCTGATCTTCGTCTACGCCTTCTTCAAATTCGCCTGGTCCTATCGGCTGTTCAACTATGTCGCGATCCTGGTCGGCGCGATGCCGCCCGCCTCTCAGCGCGATACGCCGGAGGCGGAAGCCCATGTGATGCGCACCGCACGCCTGTTCGAGTCCGCCGGCCAGCATTTCAACCGCGGCCAGCGTGCGTTTTTCTTCGCGCTCGGCTATCTCGGCTGGTTCGTCAGCCCATGGGTGCTGTTTTTCACGACGGCGCTGGTCGTGGTCGTGACCTGGCGGCGGCAATTCGCCTCCAACGCGTGGAGCGCGATGGGCGCGTGATCCGGAAAAGTGGGTACCGGTTTTCCGACCAGATCACGCGCAAGACAACAAGCTAGGAGTTGAAGTCGCGCGGCGTGAAGGTCAGGTCGATGACCTTCCACTGGTCATACTTCTCCTGCGGCAGCATGGTGTAGGGCTGGCAGGCCGAGAGTGCCGCGACGGCGCCGTTCTTGAGATCGACGGCCTTCAACGAGGCGGTGCCCTCTTTCACCATCGGTTCTGCGGCGAGCCGGCCGTCCCGCGTCATCAGGATCCGCAGCTTGATCATCAACTCGTCCGATGGCGAGAGGGATGGCGGCAGCTTCGAGCACTGCTTGATACGGCTGCGAAACGCCGTGACCATGTCGGTGCCGACGTCGGCCTTGGTGGCGGCGTCGCCGCCGTCGCCCTTCCTGTCGCCCGCATCCGCCGATAGCGCGGAGGGCAGAAGCGCCTCGGGAAGGCCGAGCATGACGTTGTATTTGACGGTGACGTCCGGCTCGGGCGGCACGTATCCGGCCGACGCCGATGGCGCGGGTGCCGGTGCCGGACCGGGTTGCGGCACGGCCTGCGATTGCGGCTGGGGCTGCGCCGGTGAAGGCTCCGGCTGTGGCCGGACCGCCGCCTCCTTGCGGTTGGGACGCGCGGCCTGCCGCGACGGTGGACTCGCGGGTTGCGCGGCGGGCGGCGGCGCCGGCGTTTCCGCGGGCTTGGTCAGCGCGCTCAAATCGGCCGGCAGTTGTGGTGACGGCGACGGCGCGGGCTCGGGCTTTTTCTCGATCTCGTCGGGCGTGACGATGTCGACATCGACCGACTGCATCGGCACTGCGCCGAACGGATGCGCTTCGGCGTAGACGAACACCAGCGCCACGATCGACAGATGCGCGATCGCCGATGCCGCGATCTCCGGCCGGATGAATTGCCGAATTCCCACCATGTTCGGCCGATGTTGAACGACGTCCTTGCCCCTCGCCTAGCATAGCGCCTTGCAAGCAGGCCTCAATCCCATTTCGGCGCAAAACCGTAATCGGTGAGCCGGCCTCGGGCGCTCGCCAGCCCGGCAATCGCGGCCATGTCGCCGTCATCAAGCGAGAAATCGAAGATATCGATGTTCTCCGACAGCCGCTCGATGCGTGAGGTGCGCGGGATCGCGCAGACATTCTGCTGCACCAGCCAGCGCAGGCACACCTGCGCCGCGCTCTTGCCGTAACGCTCGGCAATCCGCGTGAGCGTGCCGTCGTTCTTGATCCTGCCCCTGGCGACGGGACTATAGGCGACCATCGCCATCTGATGCCGCGCGCAAGCCTCCTTCACCTTCGCCTGGTCAAGATAGGGATGATACTCGACCTGATCGCAGACCAACGGCTCCGGACAGGCGGCCACCGCCTCCTCGATCAGAGCCACCGTGAAGTTCGAAACCCCGATGTGGCGGGCCAGCCCCATTTGCTTGACACGCGCCAGCGCGCCCAGGGTTTCCGACAGCGGCACGTGCGGATTGGGCCAATGCAGCAGCAACAGATCGACATGGGGCATGCGCAGCTTGACCAGGCTTTCCTTGGCGGACCGCTCGAGCTCGTTGGGTGCGAAATGCGTGGTCCAGACCTTGGTGGTCACGAACATTTCGTCGCGCTTGATGCCGGAGGCGCGGATGCCTTCGCCGATCTCGCGCTCATTCTCATAGACTTGCGCGGTATCGAAGTGGCGATAGCCGAGCTTTGCCGCCTGCTCGACGATGCGGGCGCAGGTCCGCCCGCGCAGCTCCCAGGTGCCGAGCCCGATGGAAGGAATTTTTGCGCCATTGGCTTCAACAAATTGCATCCGCGAGCACTCCAGTGCCACGCATTATGATGCGATGATCAGCCCTTGGCGAGTGCGGCGAACACCATCTCGGGCGAATGCGCGATCACGGCGAGCAACGCGCGCGCCGGCCCGCGTGGCGCACGCTTGCCTTGTTCCCAGTTCCGGATGGTCTCGACGGGAACGCCGAGACGCGCCGCAAATTCCTGCTGTGTCAGCTGTGAGCGGCGGCGGAGATCACGCACCTCGACGGGCCCGGCCTCACCCGCCGGCATTGCCGGCTGCAGTGGGAACTCCTGCCCGTCCCGCAATTCGACGATCCGTCCGTCCGCCTTCAGCCGCAAGCGCATGATTCACCCCGATCAAGGCAGCCATCATCGGCGAAGCCCGTTAAGGTCCGATTAACGATATAAGTGATTGTTCGACTAACTTATTTCAGGCCGAACCACAGCGTGGCGATGCCGAGAAAGGAGAAGAAGCCGACCACATCGGTGACGGTCGTGACGAAAGTCCCGGAGGCAACGGCCGGGTCCGCCCTCACCCGCTCCAGCACCATCGGAATCAAAATCCCGCCGAGCGCGCCGGCGACGAGATTGCAGATGATCGCAAGTCCGATCACGATTCCCAGTCCGGGAATCCTGAACCAGGCCACGGCCGCAACGCCGGTGATGACGGCGAAGGCGAGACCGTTGACGAGACCCACAAGCGCTTCGCGAATGACGACGCGCACCGCATTGTTCGAACCGAGCTCGCGGGTCGCGAGCGCGCGCACCGCAACCGTCATGGTCTGGGTTGCGGCGTTGCCACCCTGGCTCGCCACGATCGGCGCCAGCACGGCGAGCGCCACCATCTTTTCCAGCTGCCCCTCGAACAGGCCGAGCACGGAGGACGCGAGGAAGGCGGTCGCGAGATTGACCAGCAGCCAGTTGAAGCGGCCCTTGGCGATGGTCCAGACATTGTCGGACAATTCTTCGTCGCTGGTAACGCCGCCGAGCGCCTTGAGATCCTCGTCCGCCTCCTCCTCGATCACGTCGACGACGTCGTCGACGGTGATGACGCCGACGAGGCGGTCTTCAGTGTCGACAACGGGGGCCGCGACCAGATTGTACTTGCCGAACAGCCGGGCGACCTCTTCGAGGTCGTCGGTCACGGCGACACGGTGGCGATCCTCGTCGATGAGATCGGCAAGCGGCACGGGACGGCGCGAGCGCAGGAGCACGTCGAGCGGGATCGCGCCCTGCCAGCGCCTGTTAGCGTCGACCGCGTAGATTTCATAAAACCGGTCCGGCAGGTCGGGCGTCTCGCGCATGTAGTCGATGGCTTGGCCAACCGTCCAATCCGGCGGCACCGTGATGAACTCGGTCTGCATCCGCCGTCCAGCGGAATTCTCGGGATAGAGCAGCCGCCGCTCGATCGCGATACGCTCGGGCGGCGGCAGCTTTTCGAGGATTTCCTCCTGGTCCTTTTCGTCGAGATCTTCGAGCAGCTCGACGGCATCATCGGATTCAAGCTCGCGAACGCCTTCCGCAACCGTCTCCGGCTCCAGCTCTTCGAGGATCTCCTCGCGTACGGCGTCGTCGACCTCGTTCAGGGCGGAAAAATGGAAATCAGCGCCCGTCAGTTCCACGAGGCTGACGCGGTCGTCCGGCTCCAGCGCTTCGATCAGGTCGCCGAGATCGGCTTCATGCAGCTCGGCGACAACCTCGCGCAGGAACGCCGCGTCATTGGCTCTGATGCAACGCGTGATCTCTTCGATGAATTGAGGACGAATGTCGCCCTCCTCGTTGCGCATCGGCAGGCGCTCGAGGATGGAGGCTTCGGCAGGCGGGGCAACTTCCGTCTGTTCGACCATGGTGCCCTCGCCATTTGACAGATGGGTTCAACTCGTCTGAGCTATGCTCGCACGCAATACCCAATGGACAACGGCAAGCGCAATGGCAAATGTGCGCCAGCAGGAAATGGCTCGCAGGCCTGGTCGTGCAATGGCCATCGCGCTTGCCGTTCTGGTTTGGACCGCGGCCGCTCAAGCCGCCGATTGCCCGCGCAAGGGAACCCTCGGTACCTCCCGGGTCATGGCGGTCGATCCCGCGACCTGGCCGCGGGTCGGCCGCAGGGACTTTGCACAGACGCTGCCCTTGAGAGATCACGAGGTGGTGCTGACGTTCGACGACGGGCCGTGGCCGGCGACGACGCCTCGGGTGCTGCGAACGCTGGCCAAGGAATGCGTGCGCGCAACGTTCTTCCTGATCGGCAAGCCGGCGTCGGAATTTCCGGATATCGTCCAGCGAACCGCAGCCGAGGGACACTCGATCGGAACTCATACCTGGACACATTTCAGCCTGAGGCGAATGCCCCTTGCAGATGCGGTCGACGAAATCCAACACGGCATCGCGGCAGTTGAAATGGCCGAGCGCGGCGTGGAGACCACGATCCCGTCGACGCCGTTCTTCCGTTTTCCCGGCTTCGAATCGACGCCGGCCACCCTCGATCTTCTGCAATCGCGCGGCATCAGCGTGTTCTCGACCGATCTGTTGGCCGACGACTGGGTCAGGAGGACGCCGCGGCAGGAACTGGACCTGCTGGTCAAGCGGCTGAAACGGATCAACCGCGGCATCATCCTGCTGCACGATCCGCAAGCCTCAACCGCCGATATGTTGCCGGCCTTCCTGCGTTACCTGAAGAAGCACGGATATCGCGTGGTCCATCTGGTGCAGCCGCGCGCCGCAAGCGAGCCCGAGGTGAACCCTCATTAACCCTCATCAAATAGTGGTGTGGCGTTTCGGGGACAGTGGGCTCAAAACAGCTGTGAAAATCGCCAATTAAGGCCCGCGTTCACGATGCGGCATGCGATGATCGTCGGATTGTGAACCATTCAAACAGCGTCCGCGACATATTTCGACACACAGACGGCGGATCAGGGCGTTAGTGGAAATGAAGACGGTGCGCATGATCGGTAAGGTTGGCTTCTGGACGCGATCATCGACGGTCCTCTGCCTCGGATTTTTCGCGAACTTCGCCGGGCACGGCGCGCTGGCCGCGGATTGCCCGGGCCATCCCGACGCGATCGGCACGGAGCGCACCATCGTGGTCGATCCGCGCGAGCATCCACGCATCGGCACCATGCAGTATCCGGAAACCCTGCCGCTCAGGGATCACGAGGTGGTGCTGACGTTCGACGACGGTCCGCTGCCGCGCAACAGCGACCAGGTGTTGCAGACGCTCGCGGATAACTGCGTGAAGGCGACATTCTTCCTCATCGGCGAGCAGGCGCGTGCCAATCCGGAAGGAGTCCGCAAGCTCGCGGCCGCCGGCCACACCATCGGCACGCACAGCCAGACCCATCCGCTGACCTTCCACAAGATGTCGGTGGAGCAGGCCGAGAAGCAGATCAATGACGGCATCGCTTCGGCGACGGCCGCCTTGAGCGATCCGACCGCGATCGCACCGTTCTTCCGGATTCCCGGCCTGCTGCGCGCAGATGGTGTCGAGGAATATCTCGCCGGTCGGGGCATCCAGATCTGGAGCGCGGATTTCCTTGCCGACGACTGGCACCACATCTCCTCGGCGCGGGTCTACGATCTCGCGATGAAGCGCCTGGAGGCGCACGGCAAAGGCATCCTGCTGTTGCACGACATCCAGGCCCGCACCGCCGCCGCCTTGCCGAAGATCCTGCAGGCGATGAAGGCGCGTGGCTACAAGATCGTGCACGTCGTGCCCGCCACTCTCCAGGAGCCGGCGACGCCGACCGATCCGCAGGACTGGAAGTTCAATCCACCCTCCGAATCCGTGCCGATCGCCCGTTGGCCGAAGGTACCCGATTTCGTCTATGCCGAGACCGATACGCTCGCCGCCCCCGCGCTGTCGGAGTTCAACTCGCCGGACGGCAAGCTGCTGCTGTCGTCAGAGCCACTCGCGCGCGCAAGGAATCGCGGCGCCGTGCCGCTCCCGCAGGAGCCGCCATGGCCGCGCGCGCCCGACATCACTGTCCAGACATCAGCCGAAACCTTGCCGGTGCCGGCCGAAGCCCTGTTCACGGTGCCTGAGGACGCGCACGCCGCGTTCCGGGTCGCGCCTCCGTCGCGCGCCGCCATCGCCGCCGCCGACGATGACGACAGGCCGAAACGCGCCTCGCGTGGCCGTGTTTCTCAAAAATACGCCGAGCGCGGGCGCGGCCGGGCCCGTATCGCGCATGTCGCGCCGGCGCGGCGCGGGACGCATGCCGCACCGAGTGCGAAGCCTGCGGTGCACGCTGCAACCGCTCCCAAGCGTCCGGTCCGGGTTGCGGCGCTGAAGAAGCGTTAGCGCATGATCCGGACCCGGAGGGCCGCGTTAGCGCAAAGTGTGCAGCGGTTTTCCCTCGCGACAAACGCGGAACGCGTTTGCGCGGAGATCATGCGCAAATAGAATCTAAGGACTCCCCGGCTTCAGCGCGTCCGCATTGTTCTTGAGGAATTCCGCCGGGACGTCGAACTTGCCCTCCTGCAGGTCATAGCGCATCCGCCAGCCCCGAACCGTGACGAGCTGGTGATGCTTCCCGTTGGGCTCGACCTCGCCCCACAGCGACATGACGATGTAACGGTTCTCCGGCCAATTGACGCCGAGCCCCTGATAGTTGTCCGGAATCCCCTTCAGGAGGCCGGCACCCATGTGAAAATCCGGCTTCATGATCTTGCGGGATTCAGGACGGCTGTAGAAGAAATCCCAGGCGAGGTCTCCGATCGGCTTTTTGGTGGCCGACGCAAAGCCGTTCGGGCCGAGCTTGTAGAGATACGAGGTGAGTTCGCCCGAACCGGTCTTCTGCATGCGCACCAGCCAGCGTCCGTCATTGGTGAAGCGGAAATCCGCCGGATAGTTCTCCTGCTCCGGCGCGAGGAAGGAGAATGTGTCGGCGCGGCGCACCCAGAACTGCCAGTTGTAGCTCTCGTCGGGCGCGGGCTTCTTGTATTGCTCGACGGCGGCCGCGCCGTCAGGCGACTTCACGGTATAGTCGGTTTCGATGGTGAAGCCGGCCGGAGGCCCGGAGGGCGGCGCCGCGGCGGCACCTGCCGCAGTCGCAAATAGCAGGAACAAGGCAAAGCAGGTGGTTTTCATGGCCGATGTCTCCAAGGAAAATGGGCCGGCTACCACCACAGCCGGACCACGGGATCACTGCATGTGTCTGCGGAGACCCTAATCCAGTTCAAAGGCCGAGCTGTAATCCTGCTTCAGCGCGGCATCCTGGTCCGCCTTCCGCAGCACGCAATTGCCGACCACCAGCAGATCGAGCTCGTTGCCCATGAAGCAGCGGAAGGCATCCTCGGGCGTACACACGATCGGTTCGCCCCGCACGTTGAAGCTGGTGTTGACCAGCACCGGACATCCCGTCAGCCGCTTGAACTCTTTCAGCAGGCGGTGAAACAGCGGATTGGTCGCCTCGCTCACGGTCTGGATGCGCGCGGAGTAGTCAATATGCGTCACCGCCGGAATCTCCGAGCGGGAGACGTTGAGCTTGTCGATGCCGAACAGCAATTGCTCCGCCGCGTTCATCACCCGCCGCCTCTCTTTCCGGACATCGGCGACAACGAGCATATAGGGGCTGTCGGATTCCAGCTCGAACCAGTCGGCGACGTCCTCGCGCAGCACCGCCGGCGCGAAGGGCCGAAAGCTCTCGCGATACTTGACCTTGAGATTTAGGTTCTTCTGCATGGTCGGCGAGCGGGGATCGCCGAGGATCGAGCGCGCGCCCAGCGAACGCGGGCCGAATTCCATCCGGCCCTGAAACCAGCCGATGGCGAGCTGATCGGCCAACGCCTTCGCCGTGGAGTTGACCATCTCGGCTTCGCTCATCACCGTGAAGCGCGCACCCGCGGCTTTCAGCCTCTGCTCGATATCGTCTTGCGCGTATTCGGGGCCGAGGAAGGCGCCGGACATGCCGTCAGTGGCGGCCGCCTTGCGCGGCTGTCCCCTGAACTGATGGTAGCCGGCAAGCGCGGCGCCGACCGCGCCGCCGGCATCGCCCGCCGCCGGCTGAATCCAAATCGAATCGAACTTGCCGTCGCGCAACACCTTGCCGTTGGCGACGCAGTTCAACGCCACGCCGCCAGCGAGACACAGGTTGCGCGCGCCGGTCTCTTTCGCCAGGCTGCGCGTCAGTCGCAGCACCGCCTCATCCAGCACGGCCTGGATCGAGGCCGCCATGTCCATGTGGAACGACGTCAGGAGCTTGTCGGGCGTGCGCACGGGCTCGCCGAACAGTTTGGCGAACCGCTCGTTGGTCATGGTCAGACCCGTGCAATAGTCGAAATAGGACATGTCGAGCCGGAACGACCCATCCGGCTTGAGGTCGATCAGATGATCGAGGATCACTTTCGCATATTTCGGCTCGCCATAGGGCGCGAGCCCCATGACCTTGTACTCGCCGGAATTGACCTTGAAGCCGGTGTAATAGGTCAGCGCGGAATAGAGCAGACCGAGCGAATGGGGAAAGTGTATCTCCTGGAAGATTTCCAGTTTGTTGCCGTCGCCGAGTGCCGCCGACGTCGTCGCCCATTCGCCGACACCGTCCATGGTCAGCACCACGGCCTTCTCGAACGGCGACGGAAAGAATGCGGACGCCGCGTGGCTCAGATGATGCTCGGTGAACAGGAGCTTCTCGACCGATATCTCCTCGTCGAACTTCTTGAGCTCTTTCCGCAGCAGGCTCTTCTGGAACAGCTTCTCCTTGAGCCAAAGCGGGATCGCCATCTTGAACGAGGTGAAGCCGCGCGGCGCCAACGCAATATATGTTTCCAGCAGCCGCTCGAATTTCAGGAACGGCTTGTCGTAGAAGGCGACGTGATCGATCCCGGAGAGTTTTGCGCCGACCGCGTCCAGGCAATAGCCGATCGCGTTGTGCGGGAATGACGCATCGTGCTTCTTGCGGGTGAAGCGCTCCTCCTGCGCAGCCGCGACGATCCGGCCGTCCTCGACCAGCGCGGCTGCGCTGTCGTGATAGAAGGCCGAAATGCCGAGAATGCGCATGGTTTCAGAACAGCGTGTAGATGAACGGCGCCAGCGCACTGCCCTTGGTCAGCACCACCAGACCGCCGAACACCACCATCATGATCAGGATCGGCAGCAGCCAGAACTTCTTGCGCACGCGCATGAAGCGCCACAACTCGGCGAGGAAGTCGGTCATCAGAACTGGTCTTTCATGGTCTCGGGCTGCGGCCCCGGGGGCCGCGCAATCCAGTAACTGCTCGAGGCCGGTTCGCGCTCGAGCCGCAGCAGGTCCCTGCCCCGCAGCCGCATCACCAGGCCAGTCGGCCAGATCGTGCCGAAGAACAGCAAGCCCATCACGATCGGATTGACGATTCTGTGCAGGAGAAGCCCGAACTTCATCCAGACGATGTTCAGCGGACGGAGCGCCGAGGGCTTGAGGAAGGCGCCAGCCAGGAAGCCGACGGCGATGGCAGTCGTCCACGGCCACAGGCGTCCGTGATGCCAGCCGTTAAGCGCGCTCAACAGCGCCAGCGCGCCGGCCATGACGAAACCGAAATTACGGTCGGAACCGGGTGAGACTGCCTCATCCCGGCTGAAATTCTCGTGGGTTGACTGCGCCATCACAACTGTCGACAAGACCCCTTCATATCCCGCGTGCTTTATCAGGTGCAAACGGGAAGGTCGCGGGTTTTTTTGGGCCGATTCCGGCCCGAACGGCGCGGTTGCGAAGCTTTTTGGACATGCAGGAAACGAGGCCCGACAAGCCGCTGTCTCGCCGCGAAGGCGGCTTGTTCAGCCACGCCTTCGCGCCGAGACGGGTTCTGACGAACACGGCGATGGTCGTCTATTGCGTCGCGCTGTTTCTCATCTTCGATTTTGCTTATTCGAGCTTCACGCAGGGACAGGAGCAGGCGCGCGTTGCGCGCATCTTCAATCCCGTCTACGACCACGGCTTCGCCGGCGACTTTGACGGCTATGACGTCTGGGGCGAAGTACGCTACCGCCTGATCACCGATAGCCTCGGCTTCAAGGATGCTTCGACGCGCGAGGTGCCGCTGAAGTCGACCGCGCGCCGCATCCTCCTGATCGGCGATTCCTTCACGGAAGGAATTGGCCAGCCGTTCGAGAACACGTTTGCCGGCCTCCTGGCCGAGGGAGGCGCGAAGCGGCCTGACAGAGTCGAGTTCCTGAACGCCGGCGTCGCCTCCTATTCGCCGACGATCTACTACGCGAAGATCAAATATCTGCTGGAGAAAGGTCTGCAGTTCGACGAGGTCGTGCTGCTGTCCGACAGTTCCGACGTCGAGGACGAAGCGAGCTCCTATTTCTGCATCGACGAGGATCCGAAATACCGGAAGTACTGCAACACGCCGCCGGGGTCGGTGCCGGAGCCTGCGATCAAGCGCGATTTCTTCATCGACCATTTCGCGGTCACCAACCGCGTCCGCGTCATCGTCAAGCGATGGCTCCAGACGCGGCTCGGCAACAAGCGCCACGCCATCAACGACGACCACAACCGGATCGGCTGGACCACTGCCAACCCCGATCCGGCGAAATATCGCCCGCTCGGCGTCGAAGGCGGCATGACGCGCTCGATCGAGAACATGACGAAGCTCTCCGACCTCTTGGCGAGCCGCAATATTCCGCTCACCATCGTGGTCTATCCCTGGGCGCAACAGATCGCGCAGAACGATCGCGACAGCAGGCAGGTCAAGCTATGGCGCGATTTCTGCCCCGGGCATTGCAAGGCCTTCATCGACCTGTTCCCGCCAATCTTTGCGGCGGCTGACGCCGACACGGACTGGTACGAGCATCTCTATATCGTCGGCGACGACCATTTCTCCGCACGGGGCAACCGGATGATGTTCGAGGAGCTGGCGAAGCGGCTGTTGAACTAGGGCGCGGACTTGTAAATCCGATCAAAGCAAACGGGCTGTTCGCTCTGAGACGCCGCGGTCAGCGTTGCCACAAACGGTGCCTAAAGCCGTAGGTCCGCATTGGTCACGTTGGCACGTAAATTCTCGAGCAACTGCGCAGCTTGTCCTCGGCTCTCCAGCCGCAACTTGGTGCCGGAGAAATCGTTGAACAGCCTGGAATGACCAGCAAAAGAGGATGGTGTCTGCCGAGTCCAATAGGCTTCCGCCCACTTCATCAGGTCCGCGGCGTCATGACTTGTTGCTCCCCGCCGCAGGCCGCGGGCCAGTAGCCCGGCGCGGCAAACGCTCCACGGAAGATCAAGCCAAATGAGAGTGGTAGCTCTGGGAAGGGCCACTTCTGCTAGCCATCCGAATGCGCCTTCGATAATCCAGCGCGGCTGGCCAGAAATTTCCCGAACCATCTGTCGCGCGACGTCTTCATTTCGCTTTTGGCCATAGCTGCCTTCTTCCCAGTGCAACAGGTCGAGATCGATCGCAGGAATATTGGCTAAATTGGCCACGGCTTCGGCCAACGTGCTCTTACCAGAGCCGCTGTTTCCGATAATCACCGTGCGTTCCGTCAGAAGTTCAGTCATTCAAGCCGCCGACGGCTGGTTCTCGTTTCGATGACGGATAACATCTCGTTTGCCCAATATCGACATCGCAGTGCGAAGACCGCAATAAGGCGCGACGTCCGTTCCGGGTCAAAACGGCGACATCCCGGAGTAGCTCGCGGAAGTCTGCTTCACCCTGGAAGCGGACATCGCGCACTAATGAGTACACTCCCTAGTTACTCGCCACGATCTTGGTGACGCAGAGCAGCACGACCGCGGCAAGAAAGAACAGGTCGATATAGGATTTGACCTCGCCATCCCGGCGCAGCAGCGTCACATCGGCGATGGTCTGCTTCTTCAGCGGCGGCTGCGCGCCCTGCTCAACGAACAGCGCCGTCACGCGCCGCGCCTCGATCTCGAGTTGCTCGATGCGCTGGAAGAAATAGAACGAGCGCAGCGCGATCGCCGCGCGCAGACCGGCATAGATCAGGATCGCGATCGCCAGGACGGCGCGGTTGTTGTACTTCTCGATGTAGTTCAGGCTGAGATAGACAGTGGCAAGAAACGCGAAATTGGTGACGAAGCGGTAGATGAAGCCGAGAAGTCTCATGCGGATGCCCGTGGTCGAAGCCGGATTGTCATTGCGGAAGTTACGGGCTTTTCGGGCGTATCTCCGAATCGCCGCCCCATTTACGCAACCCGCTCGCGCGCTTCAAGTCCCGCGATCCGCAACGGAACAGGCCGTCGCAGCCTCGCTTTCGCTGCCGCCATCCGAACGTTAGTGTCCCGATTCCGAAGTTCGCATCATTTCGCGGTGAGTGCGTTTGCGAACTTCGGAATCGAAGGACACCAGCAACTTATTGATCTAGTGTGGCTTTGGTTCAGAAGTCCGCATGACGAACGAGCGGCAGAAATGATGCGGACTTCTGAACCGCCACACTAGAGTGCAGAAAACAGCTATGGGGCAAACATGCGCAGGCGTCATTTTCTCGAACTAGCCGGTAGCGCGGCGCTGTTGCCGGCGCTTCCGCGTCTCGCGCAAGCCGAAACCTATCCGAGCCGCGCCGTGCGCATCATCGCGGGCTTTGCGGCCGGCGGCGGCGTCGACATCTCGGCCCGCCTGACCGGACAGTGGCTTGGCGAGCGGTTGGGACAGCCTTTCGTGACCGAGAATCGCACCGGTGCGGATGGCAACATCGCGAGCGAAGCGGTGATCAACGCCGCCCCCGACGGCTACACGCTGCTGCTCGCGACCTTGCCCAATGCGGTCAACGCCTCGCTGTATCCTCATCTGAAGTTCGATTTTCTCCGGGACATCGCGCCGGTCGCCGGCGTGATCCGCGTGCCGATGGTGGTGCTGGTCCACCCGTCGGTGCCGGCCGGCAACATTCCCGAGCTGATCGCCTATGCCAAGGCCAATCCGGCCAAGCTGAACCTTGCTTCCGCCGGAACCGGAAGCGCGCCGCACATGGCGGCTGAGCTGTTCAACTACATGACAGGCGTCAGCATGGTGCACGTCCCCTATCGCGGCCAGGGTCCGGCGTTATCGGACCTGATCGGCGGCCAGGTGCAGATCCTGTTTGCCGCCGCGCCCGGCACGGTCGACTACATCAGAAGCGGCAAGCTGCGCGCGCTGGCGGTGACCTCGGCGACATCAGCCGAGGTGCTGAAGGACCTGCCGACGATCGCAAGTTCGGTTCCCGGCTACGACGCAAGCCAATGGTACGGAATTGCCGCGCCCAAAAATACGCCAGCCGACATCGTCGGCCGGCTCAACAAGGAGATCAACGCCGCCTTCGCCGACACCACGATGAGACAGCGCTTTGCCGCGATTTCGGGCGAGCCGATCGGCGGCACGCCGGAACAGTTCGGCAAGCTGATTGCCGACGAGACCGAGAAGTGGGCGAAGGTCGTGAAATTCGCCGGCATCAAGGTCGACTGAAGCGCGACGGCTGTTCCAGTCATCGCGCTTCAGCTCTTTAATTGGGCATGATCTCCGCGCAAGCGCGTTCCGCGTTTGTCGCGAGGGAAAACCGCTTCGCACTTTTCCGGACCATGCCCTAAGAAAAGGCTCAATGGCGCGGATCGTCGGATCGCGCTAGAATTACGCGTCACGATTACTGAGGTGAGCCGATGCCGCGAAAAGGAGTCACCGGTCACGACGAGTGGGTTGTCATCGAAGCCCTGGCGACGGCTTACGTCGCCCTCGAGCAGCTTCCGGAAAAGCACCAGCCGAGGGCGCATATGGACGACATCAGGAAGCTGCTCGCCAACGGCCGCGAGGCCGATGCCGTCAGTCTCCATCTGGCGCAGGCCAAATGCCGGCTGTTTCCGGAACGGGACTCTCTCGAAATCTATCAGGAATACGGCGTTGCCGGCGACTACGGTCATTAACCCAACCCTCCGCATTAAGGTTGAGCCGCGTTTGACGTTGCGTTTGCCCGCGCAAGTTCCATTGTTGTTCCCGCTGAGGCGCACCAATGGTCACGGTTTTGGAAGAGCAGACTGTTGACTATGAACTGACGGCCCGGATCGCGACCGAGGCCTTCGCGGCCGAGAACGTCCGCTTCTCGCCCGAGCGGATCAAATGGCTTTATGAGCGCGGTTTCGGCCGCGGCACCACGGTGCTCGCCGCCATCGATGACGGCCGAAAGGTCGGCCAGATCGCGATGATCGGACAGACCGTGTGCGTCAACGGCGAGCTCGCGCCGGCCATTCAGCTCGTCGATCTCTTCATCCTGCAGACCTACCGGTCGGCGCAGCTCGTCCGCAAGCTTTACAGGGAAGTCGAGCAGATCTGCGCGGCGCGTGGCATCCGCTATCTCCTGGCATTGCCCAACGACAGATCGGTGCTTTTGAACGCGCGCTTCCTCAAGCTGGCGCCTGTCTTGTCGATGCCGATCCGCGCCGGCATCTCTCTGCTCCGGCCAGCGGCGAAGCTGGTCCACTCCGGCGTCTTGAAATCGATGACGCGGCAGGAGGCCATCGGTCTGCTGTCCGCCTTCGCGTGTCCGGCAACCGAAAACGGCCTGCACTGGAATGCCGAGTTGCTGCTCGACCGGCTGGGCGATCCCACCCGCGACTACGCGGTTCACGCGACCGACAAACTGCTGTTGATCTCCTCGGTACGAAAGAGCGCCGGCGTCCCCTATGTTGCCCTGTGCGCTTTCTTCGCGAAGCCACAGGCCGTGGTGACCGTTGCCGATGTCCCCGAGCTTGTTCGTGCGGCCTGCCGCTTCTGGCACCAGCCGCTGTTCGTCTATGCCGGCACCAACAGCCGGCTGCCGATACTGCCGGGCATTGCCCTGCCCGCGAGGCTCAAGCAGCCGATCCTGGTTCAGCTCCGCGACATGAGCACTGACGCGCACGACATGCGCTTCGACCGGTTCCAGCTGATCGATTCCGATTTTGTGTGATGAGAGGCGCCCGTGGCGCGTTCCAGAGAGGACAGCAACGCAGCAAAACCAATGACTTAAGTTCCCGTTTCTACGATTGATGCGATTGATTGCCGGAGCCTCTTTTCCGTATCGTCCCACAATTGCTGCGGTTCTATCCTCGGTTTTCTCATCGGAATTCTATTTAAGTGCGCAATTCGCCATGCTATGGCCGGAACTCTGGGGCGTCAAAGTCGCAATTGAGAAGGCTCCATCTCTAAGGTTGCAAACGAAATGCGGGAGAGAGCTGTGAAGAAGGCTCATTTTTCTCAGACCGCAATTGGCATCGTAATTTTGGCAATTGTCGCAGGACTAGCTGTCAATGCCCTGCAACGTTTGATTGATAGCGGACCATCCTCAAAAGGTGCAACGCGACCGCCGCAGGCTGAAGCCCATGGCGCTCAAACGACCTACGGAAACGGAAGTCCAATTGTTTCGAACGCGGGAGGCTCCGTTGACATCAACGTCAAGCAATAGGACGTCAATGCTGCTCGCGGCATTTGTCGCGCTTTTTGCGTCGGGAATGGCGATGGCCCAACAGACCACTCACGGAGATTGCAGCCCGGCCGTCAGCGGCGTGCAAGGCAATGTAAACATACATTGCAATCCTCGGCAGGAGGATCCAACCGTCACAGAGGAGCAGAGATGGGAGGCGCGTCAGCGGCTGGAGGAAAAAAAGAAGGCGTACATCAAAGCCAACGGCGGCTGCGAACTTGGCTATCACCGGGTTTGTACGACCATCTCGTCGACTGGAGGTCAATACTTGGGCAGTTTGGGTTGCAATTGTATGCCTAATTGAGGCGATCACTGCGGCGCCAATCCGATTCGAAGGCAAAGATTCCGGCCGGCTGTGCGGCGGCCGATCCTGGTTCAGCTCCGCGACACCGGTAGCGACGCACACGGCGTCCGCTTCGACCGGTTCCAGCTGATCGATTCCGATTTTGTGTGAGTTTTTGCCAGCGGCCTGCGCCGGAAACTAGCCGCCGCTCGCCTCGGAGGCACTTCTTCCATTCCACAAATATCCGCCTGCGGAAACGGTGCCGTCGGAATTGCCGTAACTCGGATGCAAGACACGTGATCTGATCTGCGGGGCATGCAAGTCATAGGTCCTGGCGTTCGGCTTGTGACGAGCGGCGCCGGCGCCTGCGAGCGCGATGGTACTGGAGAGTGTGAGCACAGAGGCTAATCCTATCGCCGAGAGCCACATGCCTTTCATCGCTTCGTTGTCCGTTCTGGTGGGAGTACTCCTCCATCTAGGGTCAGCAAGATCGAGCGTCAGGCCGGGTCGAGCGTCTGTTATCAGAGTTGATTTTTGAGGTGGTGCGCTCGGAGGGACTCGAACCCCCACGATTTTACTCACTGCCACCTCAAGGCAGCGCGTCTACCAATTCCGCCACGAGCGCGAGGGTATCACCGGGCCGCAAAACGGGCCGGATCAACGGCGCCGATGTAACAAATCGACCATGGGGGGACAAGGCCCGCTCGCCCCTCAAATCCCCGGTTTTGCGACTGATTTTGTTTCGATCCGGGTCTGCGCCTGAAAACCGGTTTCTCCTGCGATCTCAAGCTGTTTCTACCTGTCCAGCCCTTACGCAAAAAATAAATCGCTTTGGGCGTCGGGCAAAACACCAGCAAATTTCCGCGCATCCTGTCCATCAGGAGGGGCGGATCATGATCGCCACGAACGCGGGACGGGTTGCGGTGGCCGCTGGTTGCTTCGCAAGGCGTGCGAGGGACGAGCGGACGGTCAAGCCGTGTGGTCCTGTCCCCCCGACGCTGGGGACAAGCTTGCGACAGCGATGTCGCAGGCGACGGGGGCTAACGAGCCCGGTACCCCGGGGAGAGCGCGGAGCAGCCGTAAAACCATTGCGCAGGGAATGCCGGGATGTCTCGGCTTTACCTGACTGACTTGTGGGCATTTTCCTTTTCAGCCCACGAGGATGGCGGGTGCGGCCAGCGCCCGGCATTCCCTGTGCCCTCCGACTTCTCAGAGGGACAAGGTTTTTCGCAAGGCTCGGGCGAATTGGCGTCGCGAGAATGCAGAGGCGTGTGTCCGACAGGCTCTACCGCGCGCCCGGCAATTTCGGCAGCATCTGCTTGACCTCGACCGCGATCCGGTTGCGGTCGACCAGGACCACGCCGCTGGCGATGGGCAGATTGTTGGCGAGCACCTTGACCTCGTCGGCTTCGGTGGCGTCCAGTTCGATGATGGCGCCGCGCGACAGCCGCAGCACCTGATGGATGGGCATCGTGGTGGTGCCCAACACCACCATGAGATCGACGGCAACTTTATCGAGCGTTGGCACTGTCAGGACCGCCGAACTGGACTAAAAATGTCCCTGTGAGATCACCATGTTATGGTTATGCAATGGTTAACTTCCGGCAAAACCTCAATCTGACCAGCTTCAAGGCCGCTTCAAGCAGGCCCGTCGAATGGCGCATTTCGGAGCGGCTGGTCGATTACCTCCAGGCTGTGGCCGCGATGGAGGCGCGGGCGGCGGCGATCGCGGCTGGCGAGGCCGGCGAGTTAGTCTGGCTCTTGGAACACCCCCCGCTCTACACCTCGGGCACCTCGGGCAAGGCGCGCGACCTGCTCGACCCCCGCTTTCCACTGTTCGCCACCGGCCGCGGCGGCCAGCTCACCTATCACGGGCCGGGCCAGCGCGTGGCCTATGTGATGCTCGACCTGAAGCGGCGGCAGCCCGATGTCCGTGCCTATGTGGCCGCATTGGAGGAATGGATCATCCGCACCCTGGCCGCGTTCAATGTCCGCGGCGAGCGCCGGGAAGACCGCGTCGGCGTCTGGGTCAGACGGCCGGACAAGGGCGCAAGCCACGAGGACAAGATCGCGGCCATCGGCGTGCGGCTGAAGCGCTGGGTCTCGTTCCACGGCATTGCCATCAATGTGGAGCCGGATCTGTCGCATTTCTCCGCCATCGTCCCCTGCGGGGTGGCGGACGCCCGCTATGGCGTGACCAGTCTGGTCGACCTCGGCCATCCGGTCGGCCTGACCGACGTCGATATCGCGCTGCGCGGCTCGTTTGAGGAGATTTTCGGGCCCGTCGCAGCCAGTCTCCCAAGGGAAGTCGCTTAAGGGCCGTGCATGGCCAAAGGAATGACGGAACCAATAGCCGCTGGTAGCGTTTTTGAGTTCGTGGCGGGGTGTATCTTTGATGATTGAGCAAAACCGGCAGCAAAGGGATCTGTTCGAGAGCGAACGCAGTTTCCGGCTACTTGTCGAGGGCGTCGCGGACTATGCGCTGTTCATGCTCGATCCCGCCGGGATCGTGACCAGCTGGAACATCGGCGCCCAGCGCATCAAGGGCTACACGCCCGCAGAGATTCTCGGCCAGCATTTCTCCCGCTTCTACACCGACACCGACCGTGCCAACGGCAAGCCCGCGCGCGCGCTGGCGACCGCCCGCGAAACCGGGCGCTACGAGGAAGATGGCTGGCGGGTCCGCAAGGACGGCACCTTCTTCTGGGCCAGCGTCGTGATCGATCCCATCAAGGAGGGCGACGAGCTGGTCGGCTTTGCCAAGATCACCCGCGACATGACCGAGCGGCGCGACGCCCAACTCAAGCTCGAGCAAATGCAGAAGCATCTGGCGGAGGCGCAGAAGCTCGACGCGCTGGGCCAACTCACCGGCGGGGTGGCGCACGACTTCAACAATCTCCTGATGGTGATCAGCGGCAGCCTCCATATCCTGCGAAAGAATGCGGCCGACGAGCCCAAGGTGCAGCGCGCGCTATCGGCGATCGATGCGGCGACCAAGCGTGGCGCGGCGCTGACCAGCCAGCTCCTCACCTTCGCGCGGCGGCAAAGCGTCAACCCGCAGGCGGTCGCGGTTGCCGAACGGATCGACGCCGTCCGCGAGGTGCTCGACACCGGCGCGGGTAGCTCCGTGAGGCTTGCCTACGATTATGGTCCCGATCTCTGGCCGGTGACGGTCGACGTGTCCGAGTTCGAAACGGCGCTGGTCAATCTCGTGATCAACGCGCGCGACGCCATGTCATCCGGTGGCACGATCACCGTCGCTGCCTTCAATTGCGCCGACAGCCAGCCCAAGGGCCACGACGAGGCCGGCGACTTCGTGGCGATCAGCGTGGCTGACGCCGGCGTCGGCATCGCGCCCGACGTGCTCGCCAAGATCTTCGACCCGTTCTTCACGACAAAGCCGGTCGGCAAGGGCACCGGTCTCGGGCTCTCGCAGGTCCACGGCTTCGCGCACCAGGCCGGCGGCTCGGTGAAAGTCGAGAGCGAGCTCGGCAAGGGCACCAAGGTCACGATCCTGCTGCCGCGCGAACGGAGCGACCTGCTTGCGGCCAAACACACCGTCTCCGAAATGGCCGGCACCGGCACCGTGTTACTGGTCGAGGACAATCCGGATGTCGCCTCCGTCAGCTCCAGCCTCCTCGAGCAACTCGGCTATACCGTGCGGCGCGTCGCCGACGCGGAAGCGGCGCTCCGCGAGATCGAACGCAACAATGTCGATCTGGTGTTCTCCGATATCGTGATGCCCGGTAAGTTCGACGGCCTTAGCCTCGCCCGGCGCTTGCGGGAAATCCGGCCCAACCTGCCGATTCTGCTCGCGACCGGCTACAGCGAAGCAGCCGCCGACGTGCGCGGCGACTTTCCGATCCTGCGCAAGCCGTACGAGATTCACCAGCTCAGCCAGGCGATCGCGAAGCTGCCGCGTTGAAGTTCAGGCCGTCGGGAGCACCGAGAAGGCCTCGCCCGCCGGCCGCATCTTGAGCAATCCGGGTCCGGTCGGCTCGTTCAGCACGGCTTCGACGCGGGACGATGGCGGACCGTGGCGGCAGTGCGCGACCATCTCGGCGACGACTGACGCGGGGCCGGAAAATACCGCCTCGACGCTGCCGTCGCGGCGGTTGCGCACCCAGCCTTCCAGCTGGCTCGCCCTCGCCCGATCCTCGATCCAGGCGCGGTAACCGACGCCCTGCACCCGGCCGCGGATCGTCACATGCAGGATCGCGTCGGTCACGTCTTCAATCCAAGGAACTCGCTGATGCGCTGCTTGGTCTCGGCATCGCGCGTGACGCGCGCCGTCAGCTCCGGCGATGCCAGCCCCTTCAGGTTTTTCGGCGGCGTGCCCTCGCGCAGCGCCTTCAACGTCTCGTGGACCGCCTGGGTTGCCGCCGCGATCGGCGCGTGGCCTTGAAGCGCGATTCTGACGCGCCGCTCGCGGAGATAATCGAGGTCGTTCATCTCCTCCGGCGCGCCGCCAAGCACGATCGGCAGCCGGGTAGCTTCTGCGATCGCATCGAGCTCGGCGCGGTTCTTGATGCCCGTGAAGAACAGCCCGTCGACCCCCGCGGCTTCATAGGCCCGCGCACGCTCAATGGCGTCACCGAGCGAGGTGATGGAGGCCGCACCGGTGCGCGCCAGGATCACGAGCGAGGGATCGCCGCGGCCGTCGACGGCGGCTTTCATCTTGCCGACGCCCTCCTCCAGAGAGATCACTTGCGTCTTCTTTTCAGCGAAGGTCTGCGGCAGCAGCGTGTCCTCGATGGTGAGGCCGCCGGCGCCGGCCGCATCGAGCTCCTGCACGGTGCGGCGGACATTGAGCGCATTGCCGTAGCCGTGATCGGCATCGACCAGCACCGGCAAGGTGGCCGCGCGCGACATCCGCCGCATCTGCTCGGCAAGCTCGGTGAGTGTGATCAGCGCGATATCGGGGTCGCCGAGCACGGCCAGCGAAGCGACCGAGCCGCCGAACATGCCGACCTCGAAGCCGAGGTCTTCCGCGATCCGGATCGAGATCGCGTCATAGACCGAACCGGGCCGGATGCAACGAGGTCCCGACAGAATGGAACGCAACGCTTCGCGCCGCTTGCGATACATGGCAGTGCCTCACGCAAATTCGAGGATGAGCGCGTCGACCGCCAGCGTCGCGCCGGGGGACGCGTGAATTTTCTTCACCGTGCCGTCGCGCTCGGCACGCAGCACGTTCTGCATCTTCATGGCTTCGACCACGGCAAGCGACTCGCCGGCCTTGACTTCCTGCCCCTCGGTGACGGCGATCGAGACCACGAGCCCGGGCATCGGACAGAGCAGCTTCTTGCCGGTGTCGGTCGCGGTCACGACCGGCATCAGCCGCGCCGATGTCGCTTCCGCTTCGGTGAAGACATAGACCGGCACTTCGACGCCCTGATGCGCGAGCCGGATTCCGTTCGCGATCGGGCGCACCTGCACCGCGACCACGAGGCCATCGATCGTGCCATGCCAGACGGGATCGCCGGGCGTCCATGGCGATACCAGATGATGAGGATTGCCCACCGCACCATCCGCGCCGAGGAAGCGCACGGCGATGCCGTCGCCGTCACGCACGACATCGAGGATGATCTCGTCGCGGCCGAGCCACACCGCGCGGCGGCCTTCGCGCCGCACCACACGACCGTTCATCTGGCCGGAAATCTGTCGCTTGCGTTCACCGAGCACGTGATCGATCGCGGCACCGACAGCGGCGATCCGCCGCGCGATCTCACCTTTCGGCGCCTCTGCGGAGAACCCCTTCGGAAACTCTTCTGCGATGAAGCCGGTCGACAGCTTGCCCTCGCGCCAGCGCGGATGGTTCATCAGCGCCGACAGGAACGGGATGTTGTGCCTGATGCCGTCGACATAGAAAGCATCGAGCGCGGTCGACTGCGCCTCCACGGCCGCGGCCCGCGATGGGCCGTGGGTCACGAGCTTGGCGATCATCGGGTCGTAGAAGATCGAGATCTCCCCGCCCTCCTGCACGCCGGTGTCGTTGCGCACGGTGATGCCGTTTGCGCTGCTTTCGGCCGGGGGGCGATATTTCACCAGGCGCCCGATCGAAGGCAGGAAGTTACGGAAGGGATCTTCGGCATAGACGCGCGATTCGACCGCCCAGCCGGTCAGTGCGACATCCTTTTGAGCAATCGACAGCTTCTCGCCGGCGGCGACACGGATCATCTGTTCCACCAGGTCGATGCCGGTCACGAGTTCGGTGACGGGATGCTCGACCTGCAGGCGTGTGTTCATCTCCAAGAAATAGAAGCTCTTGTCCTGCCCCGCGACGAACTCGACGGTGCCGGCAGAGTTGTAGTTCACGGCTTTTGCCAGCGCGACCGCCTGCTCGCCCATCTTGCGGCGCGTGCTCTCGTCCAGCAGCGGCGACGGCGCCTCCTCAATCACTTTCTGATTGCGGCGCTGGATCGAGCATTCGCGTTCGCCGAGATAGATCACGTTGCCATGCTTGTCGCCGAGCACCTGGATTTCGATGTGGCGGGGATCGACGATGAATTTCTCGACGAAGACGCGATCATCGCCGAAGGACGACTTCGCTTCGGCCTTCGCAAGCTTGAAACCCTCGGCCACTTCCGCCCTGGAATGGGCGATGCGCATGCCCTTGCCGCCGCCGCCGGCGGAAGCCTTGATCATCACGGGGTAGCCGATCTCGTCGGCGATCTGCACCGCATGCTTGTCGTCCTCGATGACGCCGAGATGGCCCGGCACGGTCGAGACCTTGGCCTTCGCGGCCGCTTTCTTGGATTCGATCTTGTCGCCCATCGCGGCGATCGCGCCAGGATTGGGACCGATGAAGACGACCCCGGCCTCTCGCAGCGCGCGCGGAAACGCCTCGCGCTCGGACAGGAAGCCGTAGCCGGGGTGGACGGCCTCGGCGCCGGTCCTCTTGCAGGCCTCGACGATCTTCTCGATGACGAGATAACTCTCGGCCGCGGCCGGCGGTCCGATGAAGACGGCGTCATCGGCCATCTCGACATGGAGTGCGTCGCGGTCGGCCTCGGAATAAACGGCCACCGTCTCAATACCCATCTTGCGGGCGGTCTTGATGACGCGACAGGCGATCTCGCCGCGGTTTGCGATCAATATCCGTTTGAACATGTTTCTTGGTTACGGCCTTGGGCAGGTTCCTCCCCGCAATCTGACATGCGGGGGCAAGCGTCACAATTGCGTCTATAGCAAAATCCGCCGGAGGCAACCGGCGCGAACCTGCTTCTCACCGCCTCAACCTGAATAGCTCTGAAACCGGCCCCGCGCATAGGCATGCGAGACCGCCTTCATCAGCTCGCTCGCCTCGGATTCCAGGAAATTGTTGGCGACGATCAGCGCGCGGATCGCCGCCCTGACATCGCCGTCGCAGGCCGCGATGGCCTGATCGATCGCCGTTTCCAGATCGTCCTCTGCGAGTTTGGGTTGGGGATCAGAGGTCACGGGTCATCTTCCAAGGCTGGCCCAATGTTCTTGTTTTGTTCAAATTGTCAAGCCGGAAGCCGCCACACGCTGACGGCGGCGAAACCGAACGGGACTGTCATGGCTTAGGCCACGCGGCCAATGGTCATGTCGTTTGGCCTGTGGGAGGATCGGTGCAGAGAGTTTTGCGTCCATGACGAGCCCGATCGCTCCCAACGAAACGCTGCCGGACCCCGCCGGCGCGAACACGCGCCGGTATCCGGAGGCGAGCGCGCGCGACACGCATCACGCCCTCCAATTCATGGCGGGCGGCGGCAAGGTCGGCGCGCTGATGCGCTCGCACGACTGGTCCGCTTCACCCCTGGGCCATCCCAGCGCATGGCCGCAATCGCTGCGATCGGTGGTCGGGCTGTTGCTGGAGTTGCGCTTCCCGATGTTCGTGGCCTGGGGAAAGGATCTCGGCTTCCTCTACAACGACGCTTACGCCGAAATCCTCGGCGAGAAGCATCCGCGCTCGCTTGGCGCGCGCTTTCACGACATCTGGTCGGAAATCTGGGCCGATATCAGCCCACTGATCGATGCGGCGATGGCTGGCGAAGCGAGCTTCCGCCAGAATTTGCCGCTGCTCATGAACCGGCACGGATTCGACGAAAAAACCTGGTTCACCTTCTCCTACTCGCCGGTGCGGGACGAGCAAGGCAAGGTTGCCGGGATGTTTTGCGCTGTGGCGGAAACCACGCAGGCGGTGCTGGCCGAAGAGGCGCTGAAGGAAAGCGAGGAGCGCTTCCGCCTGATTGCCGACAGCGCACCGGTGCCGATCTGGGTCACCAAGCTCGATCGCACGCGCTCGTTCGCCAACCAGGCCTATCTCGACTTTCTCGGCCTTCCCTTCGAGGAAGCCATCGTGTTCGACTGGCGCAAGGCGCTGCATCCGGACGACCTGCCGCGCGTCCTGCAGGCGCAGATCGCGGGCGAAGCCTCGCTGAAACCGTTCGTGCTGGAAGCGCGCTACAAGGGCGCCGACGACGAGTGGCACTGGCTGCGCTCGGAATCGCAGCCGCGCTGGGACCCCACCGGCAAGCACATCGGCTTTATCGGTGTTGCCCATGACGTCACCGCGGCCAAGCAGGCGGAAATCGAGCTTCGCGAGCTGAACGAAACGCTGGAGCAGCGCATTCGCGAACGCACCGCGCAACTGCAATCCAACGAAGCGCGGATGCGCGCCATTTTCGAAACCAGTCACCTCTATCAAGGCCTGCTCGACCGCGACGGCAGGCTCACCTACGCCAACAAGATTTCGCTTGCCGGCATTCGATCCGACGGCGGTGACGCGATCGGCAAGCCGTTCTGGGAAACGCCATGGTTTGCCGCGACTCCAGGGATGACGGAAGCGGTGCGCAAGGCGTTCGACACGGTGCTTGGGGGCGAGGAAGCGCGGCAGGAGATGCTGCTGCATCTTCCGATCGGCGACCGCTATTTCGATTTCGCCATGCGGCCGGTGTTCGACCAGCACGGCAAGGTCGCCGGCGCCGTGCCCGAAGCCGTCGACATCACCGAGCGCCGCCAGAGCGAAGAGGTGCTGCGGCAAGCGCAGAAGATGGAAGCCGTCGGTCAATTGACCGGCGGCGTCGCGCATGACTTCAACAACCTCCTGACCATCATCCGCTCGGCCACCGATTTCCTGCGCCGGCGCGAGCTGCCCGAGGAGCGGAGGCGCCGCTATGTCGACGCGATTTCGGAAACCGTGGAGCGCGCCTCGAAATTGACCGCGCAGCTACTTGCCTTCGCCCGTCGCCAGCCGCTGAAACCCGAGGTGTTCGACGTCGGCGCGCAGGTCGACAAAGTCGTACAGTTGATACGGCCGCTGGTTGGCGGACGCATCGAGATTTCGGTCGCGGGCGAGGCGTCCGGCTGTTTCACCATCGCCGATGCCGCGCAGTTCGAGACGGCACTGATCAATCTGGCCATTAATGCGCGCGACGCCATGAACAACGAAGGCCGGCTGACGATTTCGGTCACCCAGGCCGACCGACTGCCCGCCTTGCGCGGCCAGCCGGCGCGTAGCGGTGACTTCATCGCCATCTCGGTCAGCGACACCGGCAGCGGCATTGCGCCGGAGAATCTCGACGCGATCTTCGAACCCTTCTTCACCACCAAGGAGGTCGGCAAGGGCACCGGACTCGGCCTCAGCCAGGCGTTCGGATTCGCCCGGCAATCCGGCGGCGACATCGCGGTCAAGAGCTCGCTCCGAAAGGGAGCGACCTTCACCATCTATCTGCCGCAGGCGCCGCCGCCCGCCGAAGGCGGCGAAGCGCTCGCCATCGGCAGCGAACCGGCGGCAACCGGGCGCGGCTATCGTGTGCTGGTCGTCGAAGACAATGACGAGGTCGGGCAGTTTTCCACCGAACTGCTCGAAGACCTCGGCTATTCCGTCAAACGGGTTGCGAACGCAAACGCCGCGCTCGCGATACTCGCGGAAGACGAATTCGCGACCGATCTCGTCTTCTCGGATGTGATCATGCCCGGCATGAACGGCGTCGAGCTTGCCGGCCTCATCCGCGAGCGTTTTCCCGGCCTGCCCGTGGTCCTGACCAGCGGTTATAGCGACGTGCTGGCCGCCAACGCCCATCACGGCTTCGAGTTGATCCAGAAGCCGTACTCCGTGGAGTTGCTGTCACGCATTCTCCGCAAAGCGATTTCCGAACAACACTCCCCGCTGCGTTGATTTTGCGCATACATACCCCTGCGAAGGGCGGGACGCGCTGTAACAAATCTGTCGTATAGCGAAACTACTAAGGGGGCCGCGGCCGTGCGCCGTAAAACCATCCGTTCAATCGTTTGCGCATGATCTTTCCGGAAAACCGCTGCACATCCACATCACGTGCGGGGCAGGCTTTTTCCGGATCATGCGCCGGGAGATCGTCATGCGCCGCGCCATGTTGCTGCTATCCGCAAGCCTGTTCAGCCTGGCCACGACGAGTGCGTCGGCGCAAAATACCACGCCGCACAACCTGATCCTGTTCGTGCCGGATGGCCTGCGCGGGCTAATCGTGACGCCACAATCGGCGCCTGCGATGGCCACCGTCCGCGACAAGGGCGTGAACTTCAAGAACTCGCACTCGATGTTCCCGACCTTCACCATGGCGAATGCGTCGGCGCTGTCGACGGGTCATTATCTCGGGGACACCGGCACCTTCTCGAACACGATCTACACGGCGTTCTCCTCCGCGCCGGCCGGCGATACCGTCGTCCCCTTCATCGAGAACGACGCGGTGCTCGGCGACATCGACGCGCATTTCAACGGCGACTATCTCGATGAGGAAACCATCCTGAAGATGGCGCGCGCCAAGGGCTTCTCGACCGCCGCGATCGGCAAGGTCGGACCCACCCTGATCTTCGATCACACCGATCGCGCCGATGCCCCCGGACCGGCACATTCGATCGTGGTCGACGACTCCACCGGCGGCAAGACCGGCGTTCCCCTCTCCGACGAGATGAAGGACGCCATGACCAGGGCGAACCTGCCGCTGACTGCGCCGGGACGCGGCGACAACGGCAAGGCCGGTGACGCCAAGACGCCCGGCACCACCATCGCCAATGTAGTACAGCAGGCCTATTTCGCCGACGTCGCCTCCAAGGTCGTGCTGCCGATGTTCAAGGCGCGCAACAAGCCGTTCGTCCTGGTGTACTGGTCGCGAGATCCCGACGGCAGTCAGCACAATCAGGGCGACGGCCTCAACACGGTGACGCCGGGTATCAACGGTCCGACCTCGATGGCCGGCATCAAGAATGCCGACGACAATCTCGCGCAACTGCGCAAAGCGCTGGACGACCTCGGATTGGCTGGAACCACCGACATCATCGTCTCCGCCGATCACGGCTTCTCGACCATCTCCAAGCAGAGCAAGACCAGCCCGTCGGCCAAGGGCAGCTATGACGACACGCCGAGGGACTTTTTGCCCATGGGCTTCCTCGCGCTCGATCTGGCGAAGGCGCTCGACCTGCCGCTGTTCGATCCCAATGACAAGAATGCCGCCATCGGCGAAGGCAAGCATCCCAAGGCCGGCAATGGCGTGCTCGGCAAGGATGCTGCGAAACCCGATATCGTCATCGCGACCAACGGCGGTTCGGATCTGATCTATCTTCCGAACAAGGACAAGAAGCTCGCCGAACGCACCATCAAGGCGCTGCTCGAGCAGGACTATGTCAGCGGCCTGTTCGTCGACGACAAGCTCGGCAAGTTCGCCGGCACCCTGCCGATGTCGGCCATCAACATGGAGGGCAAGGCTGTGACGCCGACGCCCTCGATCGTGGTGAACTTCCGCACCTATGTCGAAGGCTGCGACGTGCCGACCAATTGCCAGGTCCAGGTCGCCGACACCGTGCTGCGGCAGGGCCAGGGCATGCACGGCAGCTTCGGCCGCGGCGACACCATGAATTTCATGGCGGCGATCGGTCCGGACTTCAAGGCGAGCTATGTCGACGGCGTTCCCGTCAGCAATGCCGACGTCGGCGCGACTGCCGCGAAGATCCTCGGCCTGACCCAGAATGCGCACGGCAAGCTGATCGGCCGCGTGATGACCGAGGCGATGCCGAATGGCGCAACTCCGAAGGCGACCTCGGACGTGCTCAAATCCGATCCGGCAGCCAACGGTCTGCGCACGGTGCTGAACTTCCAGCGCGTCGGCGCACAGCGCTACTTCGATGCCGCCGGCTTCCCGGGCCGCACCGTCGGGATCGAAGGCGAGACCGGCAAACAAAAAACGGCGGGGAAATAACCCCGCCGCCATCTCCTCAGCGCTCTGGACGCGCTTACATTCCGATGTCGAACACGTTCGGCAGCTGCTGGGCGAGCGGCAGCGCGGTGGCCCCGAGGAACGTCGCAACCATCGTCATCAGCGCGCGGTTGCGGCGCGGCTTGCCGCGCATCTGGCTCGCGATCCACTCCAGCACTTCCGCGTTCTGCGTGGCGTGATTGGGCGCCCAGCTCGCAATTTCGGTCTCGGGTGACAGCGCGACCGTACGCGGCGGCACCTTCAGGCCGGCTTCGGCAGCCGCATGATGGGCGACCGCTTTCGCCAGCAGATCGTCGAAACGCCCGCCGTCGCTGCGCTCGGAGGCGGCATCATTGATCGCAAACAGCGCCTCGGCTTCGGCGCGGCTGACCGGCTGGTGCTCGACGGCGTTTGCGGTGAGGATGCGCGCGCACAAGGCGGCGTCATCGGCATCGAGCGCGCGGGAGAAATGCACACGGCCCCTGGTGGTAGGGCCCTCGCCGGTCAATACACCATCGCGCACGATGGTCAGCGCATGGGCAGCGGTGTTGCGGCAGGTGGGTTCGGGAACGCCGGTTGCTTCAACGCTCTTTTCAATACTCTTGGACTTGGCAGCAGACATCGTCACAGTCACACTTCTCAGTTCAGTTTCTTGTTCTGATCGACGGGCAGTAAACGAGTGGTTAACGATTCGAAACCGTGATCGCTCAATTTCGAAATGGTTGCTGATTGGTCGCATCCATTCCCGAACGGGTTCGGGACCGAGCGCCGCGGCCGGGGCGGGGTGTGCAGGCCATACAAGGCAACATCGGGGCAATCCCGGCTTTTACCGGCGTTGTGGTTTTTTCGCCGCAGTGACCAGGATCAAAATGAGATGCTAGGGGTTCCCGTTGAGGGAGAATGGTCTACCCTTTTGGCTTCCGGCCGTTCACTTTCCCACCCCTGCGCGTTATGGTCGTAGCGGCAAATTCCCTTGTAACTAGAATGAGATGAGGCTGTCACATGGCACTTCCAATTGGCGCTGTGGCCCCGGATTTCGAGGCCGAAACCACCGAAGGGAGGATCAAGTTCCACGACTGGATCGGCAGCTCCTGGGCGATGCTGTTCTCGCATCCCAAGGATTTCACCCCGGTCTGCACCACCGAATTGGGGGCGCTTGCCAGGCTGAAGCCGGAATTCGACAAGCGCGGCGTCAAACTGATGGGGCTTTCGGTGGATCCGGTCGATCGTCACTCGAAATGGGCCGAGGACATCAAGGAGACGCAGGGCGCCGCACCGAACTATCCGATGATTGGCGACACCGATTACAACGTCTCCAAGCTCTACGACATGCTGCCGGCATCGACCTCCGGCGATCCCTTGAAGCGCACGCCCGCCGACAACCTGACTGTCCGCAATGTCTTCGTCATTGGTCCTGACAAGAAGATCAAGCTCGTGCTGGTCTATCCGATGACGACCGGACGTAATTTCCAGGAAATCCTGCGCGCGATCGACTCGTTGCAGCTGACTGCCAAGCACAGTGTGTCGACGCCCGCCGACTGGAAGCAGGGCGACGACGTGATCATCTCGGGCTCGGTCAGCGATGAGCAGGCGAAACAGACCTATCCGCAGGGCTGGAAATCGCCGAAGCCGTATATCCGGATCGTGCCGCAACCGCACTGACGGCGATATAGCCGTCATCTCCGATGCGCAATTGCGCATCTGAGGGCGCGGTTAGCGCGAACCCGGGATTTCGTAATTTGAGGCATCAAACTCGCGGCACGAGCCAGTTGGCCACCAACAGACCGGCGGTCGACGAGACCGCCGTCACGACTGCGCCCCAGGTGACGTCAAGGGCCGCGACCGCCCAGCTCCAGTGCTTGAGCAGCGCGAGGCAGGTGAGATCGAAGGTCGCGTAGCAGAACAGCCCGAACAGCGCGCCATAGATCAGTGTGCTCTGCCAATTTACCGCCACGCCACCGCTGACGAAGATCAGCACGCCGACGACATAGATCAGGTAGAACAGCACGGCGGGGACCGGCTTCACCTCGGCGAGCATGTCGCCGACCTCGGCGACGAAGATGCCTTTGGCGAGGACACCGAGGAACAGATAGTCCAGAACCATCAGCACGACCAAAGTCGTCAGATAGAGGGCCAGATACCGGCTCATAGCGCTCTCCCGCGATCAGTCATCTCCTGCAGGGAATACGGCCGGCCGCCCTTGCCGGTTTCAGGGAGAAGACGGCCAAACCTCAGGCGGCGCGAACCCCGTCGAGGAACTTCTCGACCTCGGCCTTCAGACGCAGGCTTTCGCCGGACAGCGTTTGCGCCGAGGCAAACATCCGGCTCGAGGTTTCACCTGTCTCATGCGCGCCCTTGGCGGCATCACCGGTGTTGACGGCGACGTCGGCGGTGCCGCTTGCGGCCGCCCGCACGCTCTCTGCGATGTTCTGCGTCGCGCCGCGTTGCTGCTCGACCGCGGCCGAAATCGAATTGGCGATGCCGCTGATCCGCTCGATGGTCTCGCCGATTGCCTTGATCGCACCGACAAATTCCTCGGTCGCAAGCTGCATATTGGCGATCTGACTCGAAATCTCCTCCGTCGCCTTCGCGGTCTGGCCAGCGAGGCTCTTCACCTCCTGCGCCACCACGGCAAAGCCGCGGCCGGCATCGCCTGCGCGGGCCGCTTCAATGGTGGCATTGAGCGCCAGCAGATTGGTCTGTTCGGCGATGGTGGTGATCAGCTTGACGACATCCCCGATCCGCGCGCCCGCCTCGGAGAGTTCGGTGATGCGCTGATCGGTGGCAGCCGCCTGCTTGACGGCCTCGGCCGCGATGCCGTTGGACTCCCGGACGCGGCGGCTGATTTCCGAGATCGAGCTGGACAGCTCGTCGGACGCTGCGGCCGCGGCGCGGACATGCTCGGACGCGGTCTCCGAGGCCGATGCTGATAGCCCGGACAGATCGGCCGTGGTGCGCGCCGTCTCGGTCAGCTGGCGCGCGACGCGCTCGAGATCGCCCGAGGAGTTCAAGACCTCGTCGATCATGCCACCGACGCTGGTCTGGAATTCATCGACGAAGCTCCTCAATTCGGCCTTGCGCCGGTCAGCCGCAGCCGCGTTGTCCGCCGCCTGCTGCTCGCGCAGGCGCTTGCGTTCGGTGGCGTTGCTCTTGAACACAGCGACCGTGCGCGCAATCTCGCCGATCTCGTCCGTCCTGTCATCGCAGTCGATATCGACATCAAGCCTTCCATCTGCGAGAGCGGTCAGCGTCTGCGTCACCGAAGTCAGCGGTCGGGTGATGCGCTGGACGATCAGCATCGTCAGGATCAGGACGAGCAGCGCCGCGACGGCCCCGGCGACCGCCATGCTCTGGATCGCATGGGCCAACACGGCGTCGAGCTGTTCCATGGGAATGCCGACATAGATGATGCCGACGACCTTTCCGGCCGGATTGGAGACCGGGAAATACGCCGTCATGAACGACTTGCCGAACAGGGTCGCCGGCCCCTTATAGGCCTCGCCCCGGCGCAGCATGGCCTGCCCCGGATGGTCGGCGGCCAGCTGGGTGCCGACGGCGCGATCGCCGTTTTCCTTCTTCACATTGGTGGTGCGGCGCACGAACTGGTTGGTGGCATCGTCATAGACGAACAGCGTCGCGTTGCCGCCGACATAGCCGACCGCGCGGTCGACGATCCCGTGGTCCTTGAACTCAGGCATCGCCGATATTTCGACCTTGCTGACGACACCGTCCTTCAGCGTGATCTTGGCGTCCTTGTAGGTCTCACCGAAGGCCATCGTCAGCGCACGGAGATTGACCTCGATGTCGCGGAACGCCCGGTCCCCGAACTCGTTGGTCAGCGACCAATAGGCCGCGCCGACCACCAGCGCGGTGTTGACGCCGATCAGCAGCACGGCCGATATCACCGCCTTGGTGCCGAGCCGGAGTTTCAAGGATGGCAGAAACTTCCCAATCGCACGCATCGGCATCGGTCCCCGAAAGCCGTACATTTGCAGGCTTTTATTTACCATCGCATTAACGATAGCCTGGCCCACGATTCCCGTGCCGTGCGAACAGAGCTCGCCAAGAGATTGAAAGTGCACTCCTAAGCATGGTGGATCGGCCTCCAATCATCGTCTGGTTTCGCGACGATTTGCGCCTGTCCGACCATCCCGCCCTCTCGGCCGCTGCAAAGACCGGCGGCCCCGTCATCGGCCTCTACGTGCGCGACGAGGAAAGCCGCGGCGTGCGTCCGCTGGGCGGCGCGGCGCGCTGGTGGCTGGCGCAGTCGCTCCGTCGCCTGCAGGTAAGCCTGCGAGCGACAGGCGCCGATTTGGTGCTGCGACGGGGAGCGGCGGCGAGAGTCATTCCGGAGGTCGCGCGCACAGCGAAGGCGAGCGCGGTGTTCTGGAATGAGATCGCCCAGGCGCCGCATCTGGCCGTTGCCAAGGCGGTTGAGACTGAGCTCGCAAAGGCCGGTATCGACTCGCAAAGCTTTGCCGGTGACCTGCTCGCCTCTCCAAGCGACATCAGGACCAAGGAGGGGCGGGGCTTGCGCGTCTTCACGCCGTTCTGGCGCCGGCTGCAGGCACTTGGCGACCCGCCCGCGCCCCTGCCCGCACCGAACCGGCTGACGACGATTGCCGGCGTCGCAAGCGAAAGGCTCGAAGACTGGAGGCTCGAGCCCCGTCATCCCGACTGGGCCGGTGGGCTGCGCGCGACCTGGACTCCCGGCGAGACCGCCGCACAGCAACGCCTCGAGGAATTCCTCGCCGACGGCCTCAAGGGATATGCAGGCGATCGCGACCGGCCCGACCGCAACGGCACCTCCTCGCTCTCGCCGCATCTGCGCTTCGGCGAGATCAGCCCCCGGCAAATCTGGCACGCGACGCGCTTTGCCGCCGCCGAGCGCCCTGCTCTGTCGGCCGATGCCGACAAATTCCTCAGCGAGCTGGCCTGGCGCGAGTTCTGCCGGCATCTGCTACACGACAACCCGGACCTCGCCACCGCCAACCTGCAACCGGCTTTCGACGCCTTCCCCTGGAAGCACGATCCCGGGGTGCTCACCGCCTGGCAACGCGGCCGGACTGGTTACCCCATCGTCGATGCCGGCATGCGCCAGCTCTGGCACATCGGCGTGATGCACAACCGGGTGCGGATGGTCGTCGCCTCCTTCCTGGTCAAGCACCTGCTGATCGACTGGCGCGAAGGCGAGCAATGGTTCTGGGACACCCTCGTCGATGCCGATACCGGCAGCAATCCAGCCAATTGGCAATGGGTCGCGGGCTGCGGCGCCGATGCCGCGCCCTATTTCCGCGTGTTCAATCCCGTGCTGCAAGGCGAGAAGTTCGATCCAGACGGCGCCTATCTGCGGCGCTGGGTGCCGGAGCTTTCGCGGCTGCCGGCGAAGCTGATCCATCAGCCCTGGCGCGCAGCCCCGCTTGAGCTGAAAAGCGCCGGTGTCGAACTCGGCCGCAGCTATCCCGAGCCGATCGTCGATCACCGCAAGGGCCGGGAGCGTGCACTTGCCGCCTACGCCAGGCTGCGGAAGCGTTGAGTTCGCGCGCTTCTCTTTGACAGTTTTTTGAATCTCGCTATCGTGACCCATTCAACAATGTCTGGGGGACGATATGGACGACGACAAACCGATCATCGAACAAGCGACTGACGCGATCAGCAGTGCCGCAACCACAACGACGGAAGCCGTCAAGACGGCGGTGAAGAAGGTCCGCAAGGCCGCCAAGAAGGTAGCGAAGAAGATCACGAAGAAGAAGCCGGCAAAGAAAGCCAAAAAGAAAGCCGGGAAGGCCGCCAAGAAAACGACCAAGAAAGCGAAGAAGGCCTCCAAGAAGGCGGGCAAGAAAAAGAAGGCAAGGAAGAAGTAGCGCGGACAGCTTACCTTCCGGCCTACCAAAACCTCCGGGCCGTCCGGAGGTTTTTTTGTTGCAGGCGGTATCCGGCGGCGATCTTGACCCCGGAACCTTCCGGCCTGCCCTTCCGTTATGTTCCTCCACGGGGGAAGAACGCATGCGATGGAGAGGCCTCCAGTCGCTGGTTTGGGCAGGGTTCGCACTTCTATTGATGGTTACGGTTACTTTCGCGGACGCCGAAGGCGACAAAGCCGCGCGTCCGTCCGAATTCCTGTTGCTGGTGCAGATCGCGCTCCTGATCGCCATCGGCCGCGGATTGGGCGAGCTGATGCAGCGCATCGGCCAGCCCTCTGTCATCGGTGAACTCCTGTGCGGCTTGATCCTCGGCCCGTCCCTGTTCGGCTGGGTTTGGCCCGAGGGGCAACATGCGATCTTCCCACCCTCGCCCGAACAAAAGGCCTTGCTCGACGGCATCGCCCAGTTCGGGATCCTGCTGCTGTTGCTGCTGACGGGCATGGAGACCGACCTCGGTCTGGTGCGCAAGGTCGGCAAGGCCGCGGTTGCGATCTCCGTCACCGGGATCGTGGTCCCCTTCATTTGCGGCTTTGCACTCGGCGAATTCCTGCCCTCGAGCCTGCTACCGCATCCCGAGGCCCGCCTTGTCGCATCGCTGTTTCTAGGCACCGCGCTGTCGATCTCCTCGGTGAAGATCGTGGCGGTGGTCGTGCGCGAGATGAACTTCATGCGGCGCAATGTCGGCCAGATCATCGTCGCTACCGCCATCATCGACGACACCATCGGCTGGATCATCATTGCCATGATCTTCAGCCTCGCCGCGCACGGCACGCTCGATGTCTATTCCGTCGCCCAGGCGCTGCTCGGCACCCTCGTCTTTCTTGCGGTCAGCTTCACCATCGGCCGGCGGCTGGTCTTCCGCCTGATCCGCTGGGCCAACGATCATCTCGCCAGCTCCGCAGCCGTCATCACCGTGATCCTGCTCTTGATGAGTGGGATGGCCATGATCACGCATCTGATCGGCGTGCACACCGTGCTCGGCGCCTTCATCGCCGGCGTGCTGGTCGGGGAGTCACCGATCCTGACCCGGCAGATCGACGAACGCCTGCGTGGGCTGATCAGTAGCCTGTTCATGCCTGTCTTTTTCGGGCTCGCCGGATTGAGCGCCGATCTGACCGTCTTGAAAGACCCTACGCTCCTGATGCTGACCGCGGCTCTCGTGTTGATCGCCAGCGTCGGAAAATTCGGCGGTGCATTCGCGGGCGGCGCGATGGGCGGGCTGACTCGGCGGGAGTCCTACGCGCTTGCCAGCGGCATGAACGCGCGCGGTTCGACCGAGGTCATCATCGCCACCATCGGTCTGTCCATGGGCGTGCTCAGCCAGAACCTGTTTTCCATGATCGTCACCATGGCCGTCCTCACGACGATGGCGATGCCGCCGATGCTGCGCTCCGCGCTGGCGCGGCTTCCACTCAACAAGAAAGAGAAGGAAAGACTCGAACGGGAGGAATTCGAGCAGAACGGCTTCGTCGCCAATCTGGAACGGCTGCTGCTCGCGGCTGACGAGAGTCCCAATGCCAAATTCGCCTCACAGATTGCGGGGCTGCTGGCCGGCTGGCGCGGCCTGCCGATCACGGTGCTTCATGTCGACCCCAAGGCTCGGCAGCGCGACAAGGAGAGCGATCGGGAAAGCCTCGAGGCGGTCGTCAAGAACGCGGCCAAGGCAATCGGTGAGGCCGATGAGGAAAGTCCGGGTAATGTCGACATCACGACACGCATCCCGAAGGAAAAGCCGACTGAGGCGATCGAGGACGAAGCCAGGAAAGGTTTTGACCTTCTGGTGGTGGGCATGGACAAAACGCTGAACGGCAATGGCAGCTTCGACCGGAAGATCGAAGACATCGTAACCGGCTTCCACAATCCGATGGCCATCGTGGTGGCGAAGGGCCCTCACCTCAACCAGCTGGCAGCGCCTTGTTTCAAAATCCTGGTGCCGGTGACAGGCAGCGGGGTCTCGCGGCGCGGCGCCGAAGTCGCCATCGCCCTCGCTCATGTCTGCCCGGACCCGCTGAGGGTGGTCTACGTCTCGACCACGCGGGACAAGGGCGCGCAGCGCGGGCGCACCAGCCTTTCGCTCGGCAGGGAAGAGGCCGTGCTGAAGGACACCACCGCGGCCGCCGCGCGCTACAAAGTCGAAGTGAGCACCGTGCTTCGCGCCCACACCGCGCCGGAGCAGGCGATCCTGCAGGAAATCCGCTCGAGCGAGGCCGATCTCGTGGTGCTCGGCGTCGATCGCATCGCCGGCGACAAGCTCGATTTCGGCAGCGTGGCGCATGCCGTGATCAGCAAATCAAACGCGTCGGTGCTTTTGATTGCCGATGGAGAGCCGGCTCAGAAAAGTTAGCTCACCACTCGTCCGGACAGGGATCGACGATCTTCCAGAGCTCTTCGCCGTTCTTGATCTTCTTCATCTCGGTGGTGAGCCCGCCGTTCCTGCGGATCCAGTCCTTCAACGGATCGGGATAATAGGCCATCAGGTCGGAGGTGCCGTCCGCGCTGGTCACCTTGATGCCGAAGGTGAACGCCTTGTCGTAATAGGCTTGGTGCACCCCGACGCTTGCCTTCGGCGTTACGCAGATCTTGTTCATCGGCACGATGCCGAACACCAGCGTGCAGGCCGAATTGCAGATGCCGTCGATCACCACGCGCTCGCCGCTGTCGCGGATGCGCTTGTACTTCGCCTTGTATTCCTCGACATAGCCGCCATGGTCGCGGGTGATGTGCAGGACGGCGCGCGCCGGGGTCGCGGCAAAAATGCCGAGGACCAGTAACGTGAGCGGCGCGATGCGCATGGAAAACGGGAGCCCCAAACCCTGTGATGCCGTGAGTGCCGGCCACCGAACCTTCGCCGGACTGTCTTGGGAAACCGTTAAGCATTCGGAAAAGGCCGAAAATTGGGCGCTGTGGCCCGGTGGCTATGAATTCACCGCGTCTTCGGGTCCAATTGACACCAAATTCGGCTTGGATAGGGTTGGTTTTAGCGGGAAATCCGGAGAATCGAGATGAGGATGTCGAAGCTATTGGCCGCCGTGGTGCTGTCCGTGGCCGTGCTGGCACCGAGCCTGGCGAACGCGCGCTACCACCATCACCGATGGCACTATGCCCGCTATGTCAGCTATTACGGCTATGTGCAGTGGTACCCGCTGCCCTACCACATCAGCTACAAGCACAATTATGGGCCAGGCTACGTGCCCGGCACGTTTGCCTATTACGATGGGCCTTCGACCAACCACTGCTACCAGGGCTCGGCCGCCTATCTCGGGCAGGACCACCAGCGCCATCCCTGCTTCTAGCCGCTGGCGCGCCACGACCGATGAAGATTGGCACTATTGCCTCGCGTTGGAGCTATGATTCAGCGGCCAGCAGCACGCCTTAGCCAGCAAGTCTGCGACACTCCGAGAACGCCTCGCAGCGGTGAACCATCCCAGTTTTCAACTCCAGTATAGGTCGAAGCTAGTGGTCAAAAGAAGGTGGCGAGTCACAACAGCAACAATCCGTGGTGTATTTTTGCTCTACTATCCCGCGATCGTACCTGTATTCCACCTCCCATGAGATGATTACAAACAGCAATATTAAAGGTATATGCATTTTTCGAGTTTCATACATATGTATCTTCAATGTGAAATCCCATTGCAGGCAATTCTTGCAGCCCTGCTTCGCTTTGGTGCAGTCATCCGCGGAGCAAACCTTCCAGTTTGAGTTGGATATAGACGCTGGGAACTCCCACTCGGTGACAGCAAGAAATCCTGCGCTCGTCTTGCCGACCACTTTGGGTAGACCATCAAGGCGTGGCCCGTAGCGACAATCGAATTCGACATTGAAATCCAAGCGAACCGGAGGGACGCCGGACCCAGTAGGCACAAAGTTGAATTCTTGATTAGCCATCCGCTACCAATCCCTCCGCTCTCTCTCCCGCCGCTCTCTCTCAAGACGCTGCCGCTCGCGGTCACGCCGTTCGCGCTCTCGCTGTATCCGCTCGCGTTCTAGACGCTCCCGCTCTTTCTCGACTCGCTCGCGCTCTCTTTGCTGCTCAAGCCGCTCTCGTTCCAATCGCTCTCGTTCCACCCGCTCGCGCTCTAAGCGCTCCCGTTCCAAGCGCTCACGCTCGAGCCGCTCCCGCTCCTGCCGCTCGCGCTCGGCGCGAACTCGTTCTTCGCGCTCTTGATCTTCGCGTTCCTGCGCTGAACTTTCTTCCTCCTCCGCGCGCCGCTCAGCTTCTAACCTTGCCTCCTCCTCAGACGGGAAATCCCAGTTGAACGGTTCATAGAGTCGCATCCAATGCCCGAGCCAGGAATTCCACCATCCGTCGCCGCGCCAGAAGTTCGCAGGATCATTGAACCTGTCAAAAATCCAGGCTGCGCGAGCTGCATCTAGACCGCCAAATAGCGCTGGATCGTACCCCAGTTCGCGTAGATCTTCCTCACTTAGCCATCGTGCGTAGCTCTTGATGTATCGATAGCTGACGATATGACGACGGTGGTCCCCCGGGCGTACAGGATAACGCTTCCTGATCCACTCGCGCCAACTCGGGCGAGGTCCCTTGGGTAGTGGCGGTGGATATTCAAACGCGAAAGCCACATGGCTTCGCCAATGGAGTTCCGCGGCCTGTTGTGCCGGCTCTCCACTGGATCGGGAATTAAACTCCGGAAGGACAACATCGGACCAAGCGTAGGTTACACGTGCGGTTGGACCAAGCCATATACCCACAGCTTCATCTTCTAATCCGTGAAGACGAGTGCATGATCGTATCTCAGAGCCTGGAAACTCCACATAATCGCTCAAATCTCGGGTGAGGTAGAGTCTTGCTCGATCCGGCTCAGAACCGATCCCGAGAAAGCCTTCGAAAACGCAGACAGCGGGTATCTGCCCTGGATCCGCGACCAGGTCTGCAACAAACTTGGCGCCCGAGCTTCCCAACAAGTCCGCAACATCCCGCGACTCTGGCATAGGCCCTCTCCCGGTGCCGTCGTTCGAGACTACAACGAAGCGTAGAGTTCTTGGCAAGGAAATAGGGCGTACTTTGTCCGTTTCCTCACTTGGCTGGCTGCGCCTTGACGAGCATGGGCGAAATGACTGGCGGCAGTGGCGCTTCGAAATAGAAATTCACACCCAGCTTGATCGTATCGTCCTCGCGCTTGAAGGCGTAGTTGAAGGCGGGCGACGACGCGGGTGTGTTGAGTGGGCGTCGCCAAGTACGTGGTCGTGCCGAGAAACTGGCCACCGGCGAAATTGTGGTTGATGGTCCTGGTTGAGATAGTCGAATGAGGCGAATGGGTCGACAAGCGACCCGGCAACTCTCTATCGGGTCACCTCATGCGCTCGTGGCTCAGTGCGGGGCCCTCTCGCCATCGAGCGCCAGCACTTGACCAATAGAGGCTTTTTTTGGCTCTTGCGGTTTTGCGGGGGCACTGACTTTGGTGATGTAGGTTGTCGTCACGTCGTAGACGGCCTCTCCCTTGACCTCGATGACTTTCACGAGCGTCACTTCGCCGTTTGCGCTGGTATTTACCCCAATGGACCTGGATCTTTCGCAAGACGCGTTAGTTCCACCCCTCAACGCGTCTATACTGCCCATCAAGCATTCCTTGATCCCGAGGGGCACCTTCAGTCGATTGCCTTGGCAGGCTTCGGTGTTGTCCTCATGGATGTTGAACGTTCGTACGATTTCGTTCTTGTCCTTGTTCTGCCAGCCGCGAGCCTGTTCGACGGTCGCGCCTCCGAACAGCCATCGCCATCCGGCTGAGGCCTTTGCCTTTTTTGTCTCTTCGACCGTCCATGAAAAATAAATGTCAGCCTTCATCGCGGGATCGAGATCGGCTGATTTGGCATCTTTCGCGAACTCGCCTATTTCGCACTGGACCCGCATAAACATTGTGTTGTTGGTAAAAAGCTCGTCAGCGGCGGCCTGTTCAACTGACATCAACGCGAGAAAAACAATTGCAAAAAATCGCATTACCAGCCCCCCGCAATAAGATGAACTATTCTGCATCGCACGAGCGGATTCAACCGTTTTTAGCATGAAAGCGGATGCTCGCCCAATGATGGTTACCAGCTCCGGTTCCAAAAACAGCCTTTGAAAGCGCGGTGATTCAAATAGATAATAGAATTGGCGCTCGTAGCTCAGCTGGATAGAGCATCGGATTTCGATTCCGAGGGTCGGGAGTTCGAATCTCTCCGAGCGCGCCAGCAATTCGACGGACTACCGCTGCATGCAGCTCCGCAAAAAATCCCGCCGCTGCGGACCGACGACTTTCTGATCGATCGCCTGCTTCAGGCAATCGAGGCGCGCCTGCGCCCGGCAGAGTTCCATCTGGTCCTGCCGTTCCTGGCCCTGCAATCCCTTTGCCGCGGTTTGACAGGCAAACAGCTTGCTTTCGGCGACCGGCGCCGCAGGCGCATCGTTGGTCTGTACGGTTGGCGGCGATGTTGGACTTGGCGGTGAGGACTGCGCCAGCGCTGCCAGCGCCAGGCCAAGCGCGACAATTGCCGTGATCACGCGAACGAGAAACCGCATCGGCCGCCCTCCCAATCGGGCGCGAACCTTGGGATGAACGGGCTGAATGGCGGGTGAACGCCGGCCGTCACGGGCCCCGGCTTACCAGGTCTGAAACAAGCCGAAATGCGGCTGCTGAGCCATCGCCAGCGGGCGAGGCGTATAGGGCCGCGGGGCCGCGACGCGCTTCGGCGCCTGCTTGACCTTGTACATCTGCGGGGCCGGCACCACGACCCGCGCCATCTGGTCCATCTTCGGCTCGGACACCTCCTCCGACGGAGGAAGCTGGGCGAACGCCTCGCGCACCCGCGCCTTGGCCGACATCTCGGCCGACACAGCGGGGGTTGGCGCAGGAGCAGCAACCGCCGCAACCTTGGCCGGCGACAGGACCGGGACCGGCGCTGTCGCGACCGTCGAGCTGGTATCGAACACGATCCGATCAGGCAATTTGCGGTCGGAATGGATGCGGATGGTCGGCAATTCGGTCGCCGAAGTCAGGGTGGCCGGAAGGGAGTCCTTCGGCAGCACGACGTTGGCAATGAGGATCAGAGACAGCAACGCTCCGCCGACATAAAGGAAATATCGCAGCAATGGCATGGTGTTCTACCGCTCCACCCGCGCTTGAGCCCGCGCGTTGTCCCGCCTAAACGCGGGCCATCTAACGGTAGGTCCCTGAAGGGTTTGGACTGGTTCAAAGCCACCGGTCACATTTTTGCGACCGCAGGGTTAAAGCCGGCTAGCCGCAACCAGCGCACATTTAGCTTTATCGGCATTGACGTTGACGAAGCCGATGTGGACGCGGGCAAAGGTCTTGCGACTCTTCGTGTTGACCACGGCGTCGGGAATGACGCGCTTGCGCTCTGTCAGGGGGCTGCCGTCGTGCCTGACAAAGGTGCAGGCGACCTGGATGTCGCCGACCGCATAGTCGTTGGTGTTGCGCACGGTGAAATTGAATAGCGCGTTCGAGCCGAGCCCGCCCCGCCGCCAGGATTGCGATGTGATCTTCAGGCCGTTGACGGCGGTCGGTTCAGCAGCCGGCGCGCCTGCGGCAGGCGCCCCACCGGGCGCAACAGCCGCACCCTGAACTGTCGGCGGCGAATTGGTCTCGACTGCCGTCGCTTCGGGCTTCAGCAATGAAGTGTTTTGCGCGGCGGCAAGCACGGGAGGCTGAGCCTCCACGGACTGGCCCCTTGCGCCCATGGTCCAGGCGCTCATGACGGCGATTGCCAATACCGGAAGCAACACGGCGGCCTGGGTTGCCAGATCGCGGCGGCCGAACCGGCCGAATTTGCGCCACCCCGACTTGCTTTCCTCAGCCATAGCCAAACCCTCACCGTCGCGCCTACCACAGCAAAGCAAAAAGCCGCACGGGCGCTACACCGTACGGCTGACTGACACTCTGCCGCTGAACGGGGCGCCACATGGGCTAACTCCGCCAAGGCTGGATTGGTTGCAGGCGAAGCCGGCCATTTTCGGGGTCCGGCATGGTTACCGTGGGCCGAGGGGATGGCCCTGACGCAACACGGCCGCTAACATCGACCCGCCGCAGCTGTCGCGGCCAAGCGATGCCGGCCAACGGCAGCGCACATCACTGGGAGAGCTAGCCATGCCGGTCGTTACCTGGGATCACATCCATTTGCGCAGCCCCGATCCGGAGGCGACTGCGACCTGGCTGCAGGATATCCTCGGCGGCGTCATCATCCGCGGTCCGAACCGGATCGACGTCAAGCTCGGCGGCGCCAACGTCTTCATCGCCCCGGTCGCTCCCGGCGACGGCGTGAATTCCCCGCCGACCACGCCGTATCAGGGGCTCGACCATTTCGGACTGACCGTGAAGGACATCGACGCGGTCGCAGCCGAAATCAAGGCCAAGGGCGTCGCATTCACCCGCGAGCCGACCACGATTCGTCCGGGCGTGCGCATCTGCTTCATCCGTGGGCCGCAGGGCATCTCCATCGAGCTGCTCGAGCGCGACAAGAAATACGCCTAGCGACTTGTACGGCGGCCGCTACGTCATGCTGCCCGGCATGAAACAGCGGATGGACGTGCCGAGATAGCCCCTGATCGGCCACACCATGGTGCGGCCGATCCGGTTCGGCTCGGTGATGACGGCCTCATCCGGAACGTCGAGCCACACACCGTCAAGCCGCACCCGGTAGTGCCCGCCGGCAGTGTCCCAATCGACGTCGCTGACGGCGTTGCCGTCGGCGTCCGAGCAGCACGGCCCCTTGCCGCTGCGCAGGCTTTCGAACCATTGATGCAGCTCCGGGTTCTGCGCGGCGTAACGGCCGTCGAGATCCCGCGCGTGCATCGACGGCGCTGAAAGCACCGACAGCAGCGACGCACAAACCAGTCGCAGCAGCAGCTTCGAGCGCGTGGCGCTGGAGGTTGCCGAACTCTCACCGAGGTACGCGTCACACAACTGACACGGCGCATCGCCGCCGGAATCGATCCAGTTGCTCATGTCGTCATGCTCCTGCACCCACCCCATGGTGCAAGGACAATCATGCATACGGCGGGCCAATTTCCTGGCGGCGGTGATTCGCTCGCTTTTTCGTGTCCAGCGTCGCGATTCGAATAGGCCGGTTAAGACCAGCGGCGTGCTTTCGGCCAACCTGCCGCGTTGCGCCGGGAAGCTCCGTTTGGCATAACTAGGTGACCGGTGGCCGTTGGGCGACGGCGGCCGGCACGGGACGTTATGAAGAACGGGCTGTATTCGATCCACGTCAACTTGCAGGACGGGCGCGTCGGCAAGGGCAGTGGCGTCATTGTGTTTCGCGACGGCAAGATCGTCGGCGGCGACGCCTATCTGTTTTATACCGGCAGCTACACCGTGAAGGACAACACCTTCAAGGGCGAGGTGCTGGTCCAGCGCCACACCACGCCGCGCGACAATGACAATCCGCTGTTCGGCGGACCGAACCCGGTCGGCATCGGCGTATCCGGCACGTTCACCGACACCCGCGGACAGATGAACGGCACCGCGCTGGTCGGCAAGGCCAGCCAGATCTTTGGCGCGACGCTGCACAAGCTCGCCGACATCGACTGACGGTCTTTCGCTTTCTCCCTCCCCTACTCCGCGGCCTGTTCGAGCGGCGCCGTGCGCGGCAGGATCATCTGGATGCGAGTGCCGCCGCCCGGCACCGAATCGAGATCGAGCCGCCCCCCGAGGCGGTTGGTGACGATGCTGTAGACGATGTGCAGGCCGAGCCCGGTACCGCCCTGATCCCTGCGCGTGGTGAAGAACGGATCGAAGGCGCGGCGCCGCACGTCCAGCGACATGCCGCAACCATTGTCGGAAAAAATGATCTCGACATTCTCCCTGCCGGATTCGCGCGCCTGGATGTGGATCGTGCCTGGTCCGCCGTTGGGAAACCCGTGCGCCACGGCATTGAGAAACAGGTTGGTCAGCACCTGGCCGTACGGCCCGGGATAGCTGTTCATGGTCAGGTTCGGCTGACAATCGACCGACAGCGTCAGATTGTGCTTGCGCAAGCCGGGGCGCAAACTCATCACCACCTGCTCGGTCAGATCGCCGAGATCGAAACTGCGCTGGTCCGAATAATTGCGATCGGCGGCGACCTGCTTGAACGACTGGATCAGCTCGGCGGCACGATTGAGATTGGCGACCAGCTGCGAGGACGCGTCGCGGCTGGTTGCAAGATAGTCGTTGAGGCTCGAGCGGCGAACGTCGCCGCGCTCGACCTCGGCGGCAAAGTTCGAGGTCTTGCGCTCCAGCGCCGAGGCGACCGTCAGGCTGATCCCGACGGGATTATTGACCTCGTGGGCCACGCCGGCGACCAGCCGTCCGAGCGCGGCGAGCTTCTCCGCCTCGATCAGCGAAGCCTGGGTCTCACGCAAGTTGCGCAGCGCGGTTTCGGCGGCGTCGCGCGCTTTCCGCATCTCCTGCTCGCCGCGCTTGCGTTCGCCGATGTCGAGCGCGACGGTGACGATATTCTCGATAGCTCTGTCGGCATCGAGCAACGGCAGCTTGTTGACCAGCCAGTGCCGCAGATTGCCTGCCGAATCCAGATACTCTTCTTCATAAAAGCCAAGTCCCGTTTTCTGCTTCAGGACGCGCAGGTCGTTTTCGTCGGTCTTTTGCGCGCCGTAGCGCGACATCAGGTCGGTGGTGGTCTTGCCGATGGCCTGTTGCGGTTCGATGCCGAAGATGCCGGCCATGTAGCGGTTCATCAGGACATAGCGCAGATCCTTGTCCTTGACGTTGATGACGGCGGGCACGGTGTCGATCACCTGTTGCAGCAATCTCCGGCCTTCGGCGATGGCGTCTTCGGCGCGCTTCTGGTCGGTGATGTCGCGCACCGTACCCTCGTAGCGGGTGATCGCGCCGTTGTCGTCGCGCACCACGGTTGCGCTGTCGGAAAGCCAGAGCACGTTGCCGCCGCGCTGCTTCACCTGGTACTCGAAATCGCGCACCACGCCGTCGCGCTGCATCAGGCGCTGGAATTCCTCGCGCGCGGTCGGGCTCACATAGACGCTCTCCGTAACGTCGTCGATGCTGCCGATGAGCTGCTCCGGCGTCTCGTAGCCCATGATGCGCGCGAGCGCCGGATTGGCATTGAGCAACGCGCCGCCCGGCGTCGTCACATAGATGCCGTCGACGGATGCCTCGAACAATTTGCGGTAACTCTCCTCGGCGAGCCGCTGCTCGGCCAGCGCCCGCACTGCGGCCTCGCGCGCATTGTCGGCGTCGACCAGCGTGTGGCGGAACACCTCGGCGGCGCGTGCGATGTCGCCGATCTCGTTGTTGACGGCGGTGCCGGGAATCAAGGTCTCTTTCTTGCCCGCGGCCAGCGCGCGGATCGCGCTGGCGATCGACGTCAGCGGCCGTACCGTGCGGCGGACCACGAACGATGCCGCAAAGGTGCCGACCAGCACGCCGAGCGTCGAGAGCATGATGCTCTGCCATTTCGCCTCGTTCAGCGTGCGCGCGAAGTCGCGCGCCAGCACGCGCCCGCGCCGCGCGCTGACTTCGCGCAACAGCTCGGTCACCCGCCCGATCAGCCGGCCTTCGGCCCCGAGCACGTCCTTGTCGAGCCTGGCGATCTCGCTTTCGGTGCCGGCAATCGAAATGACGGCGTCGGCATAGCTATCGGTCGCAGCCCGCAATTCGGGATCGTCGATGGTGAGCGCACGCATCCGCACGGCCGCCTCGCCGGCACTGGCGGGGTCGTTGCCGAGCAGCGCGGCGGCGACGCCGTTCTGCGCGCGCAACAGCTCCGCCGCCTTGCCTTGCGCGTTCGCGGTCGCAACCGCCGACTCGAAGCGGGTGCGGACCGGCGGCAGCGCCGCCAGTAACCGGGCGCGGCGGGATATCAGGGCGGAGACCTGCTCGATGCCGTCGAGATAGTTGGCGAGGCGCTTCGACACGCCGTCGATCATGTCCTGCTGCTCGGGGGCGAGTTCGAGCCGCGTCTTCTTCAGGAGGTCGCCGAGCTCGGTCGCGACCTGCACCACCCGGTCGGACTGTGCGCCGGGATCGGTGACGAAGTCGCGCGCCGCAAGCCGCAGCTCGTTCATGCGACGGTCGATCTCCTCGGCAAGGTCGCCGACGTCCGTCAGCCGCCGCAGCTCGGCAAACGTCGTATCGATGTGGCGGATGGCGATGACGCTGGCCATGCCGGTTGCGGTGATGACGGCAAGCAAGAGCAGAAAACTGCCAAAGGTCATCTGCCCGATCGATAGCGATAACGATCGGATGCGCTTTGAAAGTGCCGCGAAGGCAGATGGCATGGCTGGCTCAGCCCGGGATGACAAAGTGCAATATATACGAGGTATTTAGCGCTGGAATATGCTGAAAAGGCCGAGCCGCGGCAGGCCCGGCGCGTGTACCGTGCCGGTTAACCATCCTGCCCGCAATTTGGGGCCTGGCTGTGGCGGTTTTGGCCGGTCAGTCGGCGGTAATTCCGGCCTCCTTGACCACCTTGGCCCAGAGCGCCACGTCCGCATTGATCTTGTCGGCGAACTTGCCGAGTGGCGTGCTCTCGGCCTCGCAGCCCGCGGTATCGAGCTTCTCGCGCACATCCTGCGTGGCTAGCGCTGCTTCCAGCGCCTTGTCGATGCGCTCGACAATCGCCGGCGGCGTCGCCCTCGGCACCACGATCCCGAACCATGGCGTCACCTGCGCCTCGGCATAGCCCTGCTCGGCCAGCGTCGGGGCATCGGGGAAATATTTGGTGCGGGTCGCATTGATGGTGCCGATGATGCGGATCGCGCCGGTTTGCACCTGGCCCAGCGCCTGGTTCACCGAGAAGAAGCTCGAGGTGACGAGGCCCTGGGCGATGTCAGGCACCATCTGCGGATAGCCGCGATAGCCGACGCCGATGACGTCTATCCCGGCCGCCCTCTTGAACAGCTCGAAGCCGAGATGCCCGGTCGAGCCTTTGCCCGGATGGCCGTAGGTCAGCGTGCCCGGCTTCGATTTCGCAAGCGCCACGAACTCGGCAATGTTCTTCACCGGCAGGCTCGAGGGAACGATGAAGACATTCGGCGCCTTGCAGATCTCGCCGACCGCGGTGAAGTCGCGCTGTGGGTCCCAGCGCAGATTGTTGTAGAGTGCGGGGCTCGCGACGAAATAGGTCGTGGCGAGCAGCCACGTGTAGCCGTCGGGCGTCGAGCGCGCGACGTCTTCGGCCGCGATCGAGCCGTTGGCGCCGGATTTGGACTCGAACACGATGGTCGCGTTGTTCCACTGCGTCGCCATGTTTTGCGCGACGATGCGGCCGAACACGTCGGCCACCGTGCCGGGCCCATAGGGAATCACGACGCGGATCGAGCGGCTGGGGAAATTATCTTCGGCAAATGCGGTGGTCGAAGCGCAGGCGGCCAGCAACAGGCCTGCAATCAGACGAAACTTGCTGTACCTCATCCGACCGCCCCGACCTCGAACAATTCGCCGTCATAGCCGGCTTCCTTTGGAATCCGCAGCTGACGACCGCCATTGAGCCGGGTCATCACGGGCATCACGGTAACGATGCTCTTGCCTCTGCTGTCGTCGAGCGCGGCCTTCACGTTGCCCTGCTTGCCGAGCCTGATCAGGTTGCGCGTGGTCGGGAACGGCAGCTTGAAGCGGCCGGTGTCGCCGCCCGCGAGTGCCTCGCGCGGCGACACCCAGATCGAGTCGGTGGATTCCTTGCCGTCATGGGCACCGAGTTGGTCCGGCGGCGCAGCCGCGAGGAAGAACCAGGTGTCGAAACGCTTCGGCATACCCTCCGGCGTGATCCAGTGCGCATAAGGCACGAGTTCGTCGAGCGCGAGCAGCATGCCGTTGTCGGTCAGCACCTTCAGGAAGGTGATCTTGCCTTCGTTCAGGTCGCTGCGATGTCCCGCCTCGATCTCGCGCGCGCGTTTGGCATCGACCAGCGCTTTCGAGCCCTTCGGCCGCGCCAGCAGGATGCCGCTCTCCTCGAATGTTTCGCGGATCGCCGCGATCCGGAAGCTCAAGCCAGCCTCATCGAGCCCATCGCCGCCCGAATAGAGCTCGGGATGCGCGATGATCTCGCGATCGTTCTTGTCGACGCTCCCTCCGGGAAACACCAGTGCACCGGAATTGAAGTCGATCTCATAATGGCGGACCATCATGAAGACTTCGATTTCCCTCGCCGCTGCGTTGTCACGCAACAGCAGGATCGTGGAGGCGTCGCGCGGTCGAACAACTTCAGTCATCACAACTCCTCAACCCTCATGGTGAGGAGCGCCACTTGGCGCGTCTCGAACCATGAGGCCGATGTCGGGCCTCATCCTTCGAGACGCGGCTTCGCCGCTCCTCAGGATGAGGGACAAAACTCAGCCCGCCGCGCTCGATTGCGGCTGCAGATTGGCGCGGCGGTCGACCCGCGCCACGCGCGACAGCAGATAATCGACCTCGGCCCTTGCGGCTGCGGTGATGCCGGCGCCCGGTTTGCGCTGCGCGCTGGAGGCGATGATGCCGCGCTTCTGCAGCACGTATTTGCGCACGGCGAGGCCCGCGCCAGGCTGCTGCTCGTAGCGGATCAGCGGCAGATGCGCGTCGAAGATATCGTGCATCGCGTCGCGCTTGCCATCCTTCCACATCCTGACAACGTCGATCAGGAGCTCGGGGAAGGCATAACCGGTCATCGCGCCGTCAGCGCCACGCTCCATCTCGAAATCGAGGAACAGGCCGCCATTGCCGGTCAGGATCGAAAGCGGCCGCAGCGAGCCGTCCTTCTGGAATCCGCGCAGCGCCGAGATCTTCTCCAGGCCCGGCCAGTCCTCGTGCTTGAGCATCACGCAGGACGGGCTGTCCATGACGATCTTGCGGATCACGCCAGGCGTGAATACCACCGAGAGCGTCAGCGGATAATCCTGCAGCACCCAGGGAATGTCGTCTCCAACAGCTTCCTGCGCTTGCCTGAAATAGCCAGTTATCTGGTCGTCGGTGCGGAGAGTAGGCGGCGGCGCGATCATGACACCGGCTGCGCCCGCATCCATCGACGCTTTTGCGAGCGAGCGCATCGAAGCAAAGCCCGGCGCGGAGACGCCAACGATGATCTGCATATTCTTCGCGCGCTTGACGAACCGGATCGCGACCTGCTCGGCCTCGGCGGCATCGAGCTTCGGCGCCTCACCGAGAATGCCGAGCACGGTGACCCCCTCGCAGCCGACCTCGGCGTAGAAGTCGGTCAGGCGGTCGATCGAGCGCTCGTCGATGCGGCCGTCGTCATGGAACGGCGTCGGCGCAATGGCAAAGGTGCCGGCGGCTTTTGCGGTGAGTTTCATCTTCTGTCTCCAATTTCTCCGTCGTCATTCCGGGGCGCGAGTGAAACGAGCGAGCCCGGAATCCATACTCCCGATCGTGGTTATGGATTCCGGGCCTGGCTCTTCGGGCCATCCCGGAATGACGATCATTTACATGATCGCTACTTAAATCTCCGCGCCGACTTCTTGATCTCCTCGTCCGAGAAGAAGATGTCCTGGGCGTGGGTAACGATATCCTCCGCCTTCCATCCCGTGAACGGCGGCGTCCAGCCTTCCATTTCCATCATCCGCAATTCGCGCACGCCGCGCGGGCCGGAGACGCCGAGCACCTTGCCGGTCTGGTCGCCCGACAACTCGCTGACCATGTATAGCACGGCCGGCGCGATTCCGTCCGGTCCCAAGGCCGCACCGGGGTTTTCCTTGTAACGCGGCAGATCCGCGGTCATGCGGGTCAGCGCGCCCGGCGCCAACGTCCAGATCCGGATGTTGTATTTGCGGCCCTCGATCGCCAGCACGTTGGACAGGCCCCAGATACCGCCCTTGGCCGCGCCGTAATTGGTCTGGCCGAAATTGCCGATCAGGCCTGACGTGGACGACGTGTTGACGATCACGCCGCCGCCATTCTCGCGCATCCATTTGAACACCGGCAAGGTGGCGCAGAAGGTTCCCTTCAGGTGCACCCTGATGACCTTGTCCCAGTTCGCTTCCTTTGCCTTGGCAAAGGTCTCGTCGAGCAGGATGCCGGCGTTGTTGACCAGGATGTCGGCGCGGCCGAAATTGGTGATGGCGTCGTTGAACACGGCCTCGCCGCCGGCCAGCGTAGAGATGTCGGAACCGTTCGCCACCGCGCGGCCGCCCTCGGCCTTGATGGCGTCGACGACCTTTTGCGCCATCGATGTGTCGGCGCCGGACCCGTCGCGCGGTCCGCCGAGGTCGTTGACCACAACAGCCGCGCCCTCGCGCGCGAACAATTTGGCATAGGCCTCACCGAGCCCGCCGCCCGCGCCGGTGATGATGGCCACCTTCTTGTCGAGTAGTCCCATTGTTTCGCTCCCGTATTTTTAATCAGCCCAGCACCGTCTTCCCGCTCTTGATCACGGTGACGTTGCGCGCCTTCACTTTTGCCTCGAAGGAAATCACGTTGCCGTCCTTCCACATCTCCATGGTCACGGTGTCGCCGGGATAGACCGGCGAGGAAAACCGCGCGGCATGCTGCCTGAAGGCCGAGGGATCGTAGTCGGCATAGGTCTGCAGCACCCCGCGGCAGGTGATGCCGTAGGTGCACATGCCGTGCAGGATCGGTTTCGGGAAGCCGGCCTTCCTGGCAAAGCCGGGATCGCTATGCAGCGGGTTGCGATCGCCGCAAAGGCGATAAACCAGCGCCTGGTCCGGACGCGTCACGATATCGACGCTGCGATCAGGCGCGCGGTTCGGCATCGCGTGCGGCTCGGGCTGGCCTTCGGACGGACCGCCGAAGCCGCCATCGCCGCGCGCGAAACGCGAGGCAACCAGCGTGGCGACTTTCTCGCCATTGGCGTCCTTCAGCACCGTCTGATGGCGGATCACCGCGCCCTTGTCCTTGCCCTTGTCCCAGGCCGCGAGCACCGTGGAGTCGGCGATGATGTTCGCCGACGTCGCCAGCGGCTTGTGAAAGGTGATGTCGCGCTCGCCGTCGACCACCATCACGCGGTTGAGGTTCATCTCGCCGGGCCCCGCGCCCCAGGCGGCGACCGAGGCAAAGGTCGGCACCACCTTCAGCGGCCGCGGATCAGCGGCGGTCTCGTTGACGAAGGCGAGCTCCTTCTCGTCCATGGGATCGTTGCCCATGCCGATGCCGTAGGCGTAGAGCATCACCTCGCGGTCGCCATAGGCATATTTCTGACCGAGATTTTTCAGCGCCATCAGTTGTTCGTAGTTGATCGGCATGTGTGCGTTCTCTCCCGACGTCTTCTTTTCCTTGCCGGCGCCAGTCGCAGCGCCCTCTCCCCTTGTGGGAGAGGGCATCACCGCGGCCAACCACATTCTCGCTTGGGTGAGGGGTTAGCGCCGCAAAGGACCCCTCACCCGGTTTCTCGTTTCGCTCGAAACCACCCTCTCCCACAGGGGGAGAGGGTAAAAAGAGTCAGACCGGCGTGAAGAACGGCAGCGGCGCGCCGTCGGTCGGCTTGAACACCACCTTGACCTTCTGGCCGATCTTCAAGCTGTCGATGTCGCAGTCGACGATGTTGGTCTGCAGCGACGGACCTTCCTTCAGCGTGACATAGGCGATCGCGAACGGGCCCGTCGGCGACTTCCGCATCAGGCTGAAGGTGTAGATCGTCGCCTCGCCCGAACTTTCCTCCCACACCGTCTTGTCGGAGAAGCAGAACGGACAGATCGCGCGTGGGAAATAATGCGGCTCGCCGCAGGCGGTGCAGCGCTTGATCATGAACTTGCCGGCCTTGGCCGCTTCCCAGAACGGCGCGGTCTCGGGATTGGTCTCCGGCGCCCGGAGTTTCTTAGCTTCAGCCATCACGCACGCTCCAGAATGCAGGTTGAGGCGGCGTGGCGATTGCCGAGCAGACCGCCGGTGCCGTGCGCCACCGCGAGGTCGCAGTTCTTGACCTGCACCTTCGGATGCGCTTCGCCGCGCAATTGCCGCACGGCCTCGATGATCTTGGTCTGGCCGCCGCGGTTGACGGGATGGTTGCTGCACAGCCCGCCGCCATCGGTGTTGAACGGCAGCTTGCCGACGCCGGAGATCAGATTGCCGTCGGCGACGAACTTGCCGCCCTCGCCTTTCTTGCAGAAGCCGAGATCCTCGAGCTGCATCACGACCGTGATGGTGAAGCTATCATAGATCGAGGCGTATTTGATGTCCTTCGGCGTAATGCCGGCTTCCTCGAAGGCGCGCGGGCCGGACCAGATGCCGGCGGAATAAGTGAGGTCGATATCCTTGCCGCCGCGCGGACCCTTGGTCGCTTCGCCATGTCCGATCAGCCGCACTAAAGGCTTTTTCAGGCTCCTGGCGGTCTCGGGGGATGTCACGATCAGCGCGCCACCGCCGTCGGTGACGACGCAGCAATCCATCCGGTGCAGGGGATCGGAGATCATCGGCGAGTTCAACACGTCCTCGACGGTGACGACCTCTTTGAGCATCGCATGCGGATTGTATTGCGCATGATGCGAGGCCGCGACCTTGACCCAGGCGAGCTGCTCCGAGGTGGTGCCAAAGTCGTGCATATGGCGCATGGCACACATGCCGTAGACATTGTGGGTGGTCTGGCCATAGGCGTTCTCGAAATCGGCCTCGGCGCCGGACGCGCGTGGCGGCATCGCCCCGGTGCGCGGCTTGCCGGCGAGCGTGATCAGCGCGATCGAGCATTTGCCGGCGGCAATGGCCTCGGCCGCGTGGCCGAGGTGGATCAGATAGGAGCAGCCGCCGGTATCGGTGGAGTTGATGTGGCGGAGCTTCTTCATGTCAAGGCCGAGGTAATCGACCATGTTCATCACACCGCCCGGCGCGTCGCCGGCGCAGAAATAGCCGTCGATATCGGCCTTGGTGAGCCCGGCGTCCTCGATCGCGCCCTTGGCGACCTCGGCATGCAATTGTGAGGTGGATTTATCGGGTGCGTGCCGGGTCGGATGTTCGTAAATCCCGGCGATGTAGGCCTTGCCCTTGATGGTCAAATGTTTCTCCGCTGGCGTTTCTTATTTCGCTGTTTCCACCAATTTCTTGGCCTGTTGGGAGAGGCTTGGCAAGCGGTGAAATATTCCGCGGGGCGAGAGGGTCCTAGGCTGTGAGAGCATAGCGGGTGGACGCAAGGCTTGTTCGGCATCACCTCTGCCCGCGTGCGGGGAGAGGTGATGCCGACGCGTAGCGGAGGTTTCGGGTGAGGGGGATTTTCCGCGAGCTCGGACGAAGTCGAGAGAGCCTTCAAACCCGATGTAACGACGCCGCGGCGATTCTGTACCTTGCCCCTCACCCGCCGCGCTTCGCGCGTCGACCTCTTCCCGCAAAGCGGGGCGAGGTGATCGGGACCCGCGGCGCTTCTGACCTGATTGTCAAACAGCCATAATTTCAGCACTCCCGCGGCGCGATTTCGCGTCCGGGCTTTGCAATTTGGTGTCCCCCTGAAAGCAGAGGGTGCAGGGAGTGCCGGGCGCTCGACCGCACCCGCAATCCTCGTGGGCTGAAAAGGAAAATGCCCACAAGTCGTCAGGCAGGGCCGAAATCGCACGGCACTCCCTACGCAATGGTTTTACGGCTGCTCCGCGCTCTCCCTGGTGTACCGGGCTTTCTAGCCACCATCGCCTCGACGATTTATCATCGACAAGACTTGACCCCAGCATCGGGGGGACAGGACCACACGGCTTGACCGTACGCCTTGGCGCGCATCGTCTGCGCGCTTCCGCGTCCATCGCAGCCCGCCTCACGTCTGGTGACGAATGGCCATCACGTCCCTCATGTCGAGGCGGGATGGCAGCGATTAAAGCACTGTTTCGTCTTTTCGGAAATAGGGAAGAGCTGCGGCCAATTAACGCGACGTGCTGAAATCAGCACGACGTGCAGAAAAAGACACAGGGGCCATCCCTCCCCCGCGAGCTCGGCAGCGCAATTGCGCGCCAGAGCGAGTGTGGGGAGGGTGCCGAGTGAAACGAGGCGGGTGGGGGTTACGCTACAAATTCGATGCCGATGGAAAGACCCCACCCGTCTCATCGTTCGCTCTCGCTCACGATGAGCCACCCTCCCCGCGCTTCGCGGGGGAGGGATGAAGACGCGCCGGCGCGAACGTGACGAACCTCCTACTCCGCCGCGATTTGCCGCGGCGCCGGCGGCGGGTTGACGAGATCGGCGGCGAGCTGGTCGTAACGCGCCTTGGCGTCCTTGACCGCCTTCTCCTTCACCGGGCCATAGCCGCGGATGCGGTCGGGCAGCAACAGCAGCTCGACGGCGGTGTCGACGTTGACCGGTGACAGCAGCGACAGCACGGTCGCAACGTCCCTCTCGTAGCCCGCGATCAGGTCGCGTTCGAGTTTCCGGTCGGGACTGCGTGCGAAAATGTCGAGCGCGGTGCCGCGCAGGAAGCGCAGCTTCCCCAGCACGCGGAACACCGGCAGCATCCAGGGACCGAAGGCGCGCTTCTTCGGCCGTCCCAGCGCATCCTTTCCGCCGCCGAGGATGGGCGGGGCGAGATTGAAGGAGAACTTGAAATCGCCCTCGAACTTGTCGCGCAGCTGCTGCTCGAACTTGCCATCGGTGAAGAGACGCGCCACCTCGTACTCGTCCTTGTAGGCGAGCAGCTTGGCATAATTGATCGCAACCGCGCGCGGCAGCGCATCGCCATAGCCGCCCTTCGTGGCGGCATCGCTCACCTGGTCGACCAGCTTGCGGTAGCGCCTGGCGAGCCGCTTGCTCTGATACGCCGTGAGGAACTCGCTCCGATGCGCGACGATCTCGTCCGTTGTCATCGCGTCCAGCGACTTCGGCGCGTGCGCCTCGTCATGCCCCTGCATCATCGCATCCAGCCGCGCCGGATCGGCGGCGGCGAGACGGCCGAGCCGGAACGCCTGCGTGTTCATCTTGATGGAGACGCCGTTGACCTCGATCGCCTGTTCGATCGCCTGGGCCGACAGCGGCAGCAGGCCCCTCTGGTAGGCATAGCCCATCATCATGATGTTGGTGGCAATGGAGTCGCCCAGCAGCACTTCGGCCGGCCGGGTGAAATCGACAAAGGCCGAGTCCTTGCGCAGCGAGGTCTCCAGCACGCCGGCGACCTTGCGGTTCTGGAAATTGAAATCGCGGTTGAGGATGAAATCGGCGGTCGGGATGATGTGACTGTTGATGATCCCTGTGGTGCGGCCGGACTCGCAGAGCGTGATGGTGTCCTTCGATACCGCCACCACCTCGTCGGCGGCGAGCACGAGATCGGCGGTGCCAGTGACGATACGCGAACAGGTGACGTCGCGCGTGTGCTCGGACAGCCGGACATGGCTCAACACCGCACCGCCCTTTTGCGCAAGCCCGGACATGTCGAGGATCATGCTGGCCTTGCCCTCGATGTGGGCGGCCATGCCGAGCAGCGCGCCGATGGTGAGCACGCCGGTGCCGCCGACGCCGGCAACCGCGATGTTGTAGGGCTTGTCCAGCGGCGGCATCGCTGCCGGCTGCGGCAAGGCGCCGATGTCGCCGAGTTCGCTCGGGGCACGCCGGCGCGGCTTGCCGCCGTCGACGGTGACAAAGGATGGGCAGAAGCCCTTGAGGCAGGAATAGTCCTTGTTGCAGGACGACTGGTTGATGGTGCGCTTGCGCCCCATCTCGGTTTCCAGCGGCTCGACCGAGATGCAGTTCGACTGCACCGAGCAGTCGCCGCAGCCTTCGCAGACGGCCGGATTGATCATGACGCGGCGCGCCGGATCCTCCATCAGGCCACGCTTGCGGCGGCGGCGTTTCTCGGCCGCACAAGTCTGCACGAACACGATCGCCGAGGTGCCCTTCATCTCGCGGCATTCCCTCATCACGGCATCAAGCTCGTCGCGATGCCGCGTGATGACGCCGGGCGCGATGTCGGAGGCGGGATAGAGCTCCGGTTTCTCGGAGACCAGATAGATTTGGCGGATGCCTTCGGCATGCAGCTGGAAGGTGAGCTGCTGCGGCGACAGCTCGCCGTCGACATGCTGGCCGCCAGTCATCGCGGTGGCGTCGTTGTAGAGCAGCTTGTAGGTGATGTTGGCGCCGGAGGCGACCGCCTGGCGGATCGCAAGACTGCCGGAATGGAAATAGGTGCCGTCGCCGAGATTGGCGAAGACGTGCTGTTCTTTCGTGAAGGGCGCGACGCCGACCCAGGGCACCCCCTCGCCGCCCATGTGGGTGAAGGTCTCGGTCGAGCGGTCCATCCACAGCGCCATGAAGTGGCAGCCGATGCCGGCAAAGGCGCGGCTGCCTTCGGGCACTTTGGTCGAGGTGTTGTGGGGGCAGCCTGAGCAGAAATACGGCGTGCGGGTGATGGGCGCCACCGCTTGCACCTGAGTCGCTTCGCGGCCGTTGAACCAGTCGGCCTTGGCGCGCAGCATGCTCTTGATTTCGGGATTGAGGTCGAGGCGGAGTAGTCGTTCGGTCAGCGAGCTTGCAAGCGAGGAGACGCTGAGCTCCGCGGCGAAGGTAAGGAAGCGCTTGTCGTGATCGTCCATCTTGCCGACGATGCGCGGGCGGACGTCGTCGCGCCAGTTGAACAATACCTGCTTGACCTGGTTCTCGACGATCTCGCGGCGTTCTTCGACGATGAAGATCTCTTCGAGCCCGACCGCGAACTGGTGCACGCCTTCCGGCTCGAGCGGCCAGGGCATGCCGATCTTGTAGAGCCGGAGGCCGATCTTCGCGGCGACCTCCTCGGTGATCCCCAACTCGCGCAGCGCCTGACGGATGTCCTCATAGCTCTTGCCGGAGGCCATGATCCCGTAACGCGCGTTCGGCGAATCCATGGTGATGCGGTTGACTTTATTGGCGCGGGCAAAGGCGATGGCCGCGAAACCCTTGTAGTCCTGCAGCCGGCGGTCCTGCTCGAAGCGGTTGTCCGGCCAGCGCAGATTGAGTCCGCCCGGCGGCATCTCGAAATCTGTGGGGATGACGAAGGGCGTCATCTCGTCGGTGAGATCGATCTCGGCCGTGGTTTCCACCGTCTCGGTAATCACCTTCATGCCGACCCAGCAGCCCGAGTAGCGCGACATCGCAATGCCGAGCAGGCCCATCTCGATCATCTCGTGGATGCTGGAGGGATAGAGATACGGCATCAGCGCGGAGATGAAGGCGTGGTCCGACTGGTGCGGCACGGTGGAGGATTTCGCGCCATGGTCGTCGCCGGCAAGACACAGCACGCCGCCGTTCTTGGCCGAGCCCGCGGTATTGCCATGCCGGAACACGTCGCCGCAGCGGTCGACGCCGGGGCCCTTGCCGTACCAGATGCCCACCACACCGTCATAATTGGCGCCGGGCGAAAGGTTGAGCTGCTGCGAGCCCCAGACGGCGGTCGCTGCGAGGTCCTCGTTCACCCCGGGCTGGAATTTGATGTTGTATTGCTCGAGATGTTTTCGTGCGGCGAAGAGCTGCTGGTCATAGCCGCCGAGCGGCGAGCCGCGATAGCCGGAGATGAAGGCCGTGGTGTTCAGCCCCGCGGCGCGGTCGCGCCGGATTTGCGCCATCGGCAAACGGACCAGGGCCTGGATGCCCGTGAGGAAGACGTGACCCGTTCCTTGCGTGTATTTCTGGTCGAGACTGATCGGACCCTGGTTGATTCCCATCGACGCCCTCGTAAGCCTTTGCCTGCCCCGGCAATTTTGCAGGTAATCACGCCTGCGTTTAATGCCACTCTATGTCGGTTTTTCCGCGCGACGCAGCATAATTCTGGGCAATGAAGCCATGCCCTTCCAAATCGCAATATCGTGCCGGAAATCGCGCATGGCCATTATGCTTTGTGTCGCCTGATGCGCCTGTCGCGAAACGAGATGCCGGCCCTATAATGCGCGCGGGGGCTTGAGCCGGGGTGAGTCTCATGCGGGCGATTCTCGCAGCTCTGTTTTTGTGCACTGCGCTGTCGGCCGCGCAGGCCGCCGAGCCGTCGCAGGACGCGATCGCGCGCGGCAAGGCGCTGGTCGATGCCGGCGATTGCTATAGCTGCCATACGTCAGATCCGGCGAAGCCCTTTGCCGGGGGCGTCAGGATCGAGACGCCGTTCGGCGCGATCACCTCGCCCAACCTGACGCCGGACCGCGAGACCGGCATCGGGGCCTGGAGCGAGCAGGATTTTTATCGTGCGCTACGGTCAGGCACGGCGCCCGACGGATCGCGCTACTACCCGGCCTTCCCCTACCCCTATTTTTCGAGGCTGACGCGCAACGACATTAGTGCGATCCGCGCCTTTCTCGGCACACTGACGCCATACGCCAACAAGGCGCCGCCGCCGGAGCTGCGCTTCCCGCTCAATTTCCGCGTGGTGATGTGGGTGTGGGATTACCTGTTCTTCCGGCCCGGCATCCTCGAGCCCGATCAGGGCAAGAGCACCGAGTGGAACCGGGGCCGCTATCTGGTCGAGGCGCTCGGCCATTGCGGCGCTTGCCACACGCCGAAGAACGTGTTCGGCGCCGACCGGCGCAACCGCGCCTTTGCCGGCGGCCTCATCGGCGGCTGGTTCGCACCACGGCTCGACGCCGCCGAGCGCAGCGGGCTTGCGTCGTGGAAGGTCGAGGACATCGTCGAATATCTCTCCAGCGGCCGTAACCAGAAGAGCAATGCCGGCGGCCCGATGGCCGAGGTCGTGATCAACTCAACCTCGAAGATGAGCGATGCCGATTTGCGCGCGATCGCGGTCTATCTGAAGTCGTTGCCGCCGGGGAATTCGGAACCGCTGGTTACGCCACCCTCGGAGGCGACGATGGCCTCGGGCAAGGCGGTCTACGATCACTACTGCGTCGCCTGCCACGAAGCCGACGGATCGAGTTCGCCCGGCGTCTATCCGCCGCTCGACGGCAATGCGCTGCTGCAATCGGCCGACCCCTCCTCGACCCTGCGCCTGATCCTCGACGGCGCGCAGACCGTGACCACGTCCCGCGCGCCGAACACCGGGCAGATGCCGGCCTATGCGCGGCAGTTCAATGATGAGCAAATCGCCGACGTCACCACTTACATCCGCAACAGCTTCGGCAACAGCGCGCCGGCCGTGACCGCGGAGCAGGTCGCGAAGGCGCGGCGGCAATAGTCAACGCTCGGCGCTGCCGAACACGAATTTCGGCATCTCCCATTTGAAGCGAATCGCAAGCAGGCGGAACGTCAGCCCGAGCACGAAGGTGAGCGCGGTCCAGACTTCCTTGTTCAGCGTCAGGCCGAACGCGGTGGCATAGAACAGCCCGGTGACGACAGAGACGCTGGCATAGAGTTCAGAGCGGAACAGCAGCGGCACGTCGTTGCAGAGGATGTCGCGCAGCACGCCACCGGCACAGCCAGTGATCATGCCGGCCACGATCACGATCGGCAGCGAGGCATCCATCTGCCAGGCAATGTCGCAGCCGGCCATGGTGAAGACGACGAGGCCGATCGCATCCAGTACCAGAAACGCGACGTAGAGCCGATGCACCGCGCGCGCGATCAGGATGCTGATGAAGGCGGCAATCGCGGCGATGGCGAGATAGGATGGCCGCTCGACCCAGACCAGCGGATAATGCCCGAGCAGCACGTCGCGGATGGTGCCGCCGCCGAGCGCGGTGATGGCCCCGAGCATGCAGACGCCAGCCCAGTCCATGCTGCGCCGGCCCGCGGCCAGCGCCGCCGTCATCGCCTGGGCGGCAACGGCCACGAACTGGAGGAAATGCAGCAGGCTGTCGGCGGGCGGCAGGTTCCACATGCTGGCCTCCATTGGGTCAGAGCGCGGATCGAAAATTTACGCCCCGGGTTCCCTGTGGAACAAGCAGAATGCGGGGAACCGGGTCGCCGCCTCCCTGTTGTCTTACGACTAAAGGAGGAACTCCGTCATGGCCAACCAAAATATCCCGAACGATCCCTATGATCCCTATCGGTCAGGCCTGAGTAATGACAGCTTCGGCGCCCGGTCGCGCTTCGATACCGAATTGCAGGCCGATCCCGAGCTTGCCGAAGGCCCGGCTTCCAGTGGGAAGATCGCGCTGTTTGCGCTCGGCATCGCCTTGGTGCTGGGCGCCGTGTTCTACGGCCTGAACAACACCAACGTGCATGAGGCACAGACCACGCCGCCGACCGTGGCGCAGAGCCAGCCGGCAGCGCCGCCTCCGGGCATGCGTGACGTGACGCCGAAGGCCAACACCGAGCCGGGCACCACCACGGGCGCGGCTCCGAGAAATCCGTCGCCGCCGCAGTCCTCGCCGCAGGGCATGGACAAGCAGTAACGGCTCGCCGATCAAACGAAAGCGCAGCGGGTTTTCCCGCTGCGTTCTTTGTTTGCGGCTACGTAGTACTGACAAGAGCGAAGGCCACCTCTCCCCGCAGGGGAGAGGCAAACGGAATTTGCGGCGTCGCCTTGAACTAGCCGAACATCTTGTTCAGCTCGCCGCCGGAATAGCCGCTGGCGAGCTCGGTAAAAGTCCCCTTTTCCGCCATCTCTTTCGCCGACTTCATGAAGCCGGTCCAGGCCGTGCGCGCCAGCGAGCCGCCGACCGAGATGCGGCGCACGCCGAGCCCCTCGGCTTCCCTCAGCGACAGGCTAGAGGCGCCGATCAGGAGATTGACGGGTCTTGGCGCGACCGCTTTCACGACGGTGGAAATCTCTTCCCTGGTCGAGATGCCCGGCGCGTAAAGGCACTCCGCGCCGGCTTCGGCGTAGGCGTTCAGGCGATCGATCACCAGGTCCATGTCCTTCACACCGCGCAGAAACGCTTCGCAGCGGCCGGTGAGCAGGACGTCACTCTTGTCGGCATCGATCGCCTGCCGCGCCGCCTTGATGCGCTCGACCGCGAGCGCCCGGTCAAATAGCGGCTTTGCGGCATCGCCAGTGAAATCCTCGATCGAGAGGCCGGCGACGCCGGTCTTCACGGCGCGGCCGACATTGACAGCCACCTTGTCTGGCTCGTGGGCGAAGCCATCCTCGAAATCGGCGTTTACGGGAATATCGACGGCCGCGCAGATCGCGGTGAGATGGTCGCAGACATCATCGACGGTGACGCGGTTGTCGGCCTTGGCGATGGTCCAGGCAAAGCCCGCGCTGGTCGAGGCCAGCGCCTTGAAGCCGAGATGCTGCAACGCCTTGGCGCTGCCGACGTCGAAGGGATTGGGAATGATGAAGCATCCGGACTCGTGCATCTTCTTGAATGTCGCGCGCTTGTCCGCTGTCGATACCGGCATGATCTCTCCCTTTCCTTATTTGCTGAGGTCTTAGATAGCGGCCTAGTCGGCGCACCACCAGTGCTGCCAACTCCTGCCAATCAGGTTTCCACCTTGCGCAGGAAGGTGCGCTCCTCCGCCAGGATGAATTTGTTCTGCTCGGCGAAATTGAAATTCGCCATGCCTTCGGCATCGCCGCGTAATCGCGCGCGATAAGCCTCGTAGGCCGCAAGGCTCTCGAACGAGATCAGCGCGAACGCGATATTGTTGGTGCCTTCATGCGGCATCCAGTAGCCGATCAGATCGCCGCCGCAGCGCGGAATGATCGACAGCCAGCGCTTGGAATATTCCTCGAACTGCGCACGCTTGAACGGATCGAGCTGGTAGCGAATGAACACGGTGACCGTCATGGAGACCTCAATGCATCGTGATGTATCGAACAACATAGCCGCTTGAATGACGACGATGCTTCGGCTATCATCGAAGCATGAAAGCAGGACCCGATATCGCCATGGTCGCCTCGTTGGTCGGCGACCCCGCGCGCGCCAACATGCTGACCGCGCTGATGAGCGGCCGCGCGCTGACCGCAAGCGAGCTGGCGCAGGAGGCCGGCATCACGCCGCAGACCGCGAGTTCGCATTTATCGAAGCTCGAGGCCGGCGGGCTGGTCGAGCCGGAGAAGCAGGGCCGCCATCGCTATTATCGGCTCACTGGCGAGGACATCGCCGGCCTGCTCGAAATGCTCGAGGGCCTCGCTGCGCGCATCGGCCATATGCGCGTCCGCACGGGACCGAAGGATCCGGCGCTGCGGCGCGCCCGCATTTGCTACGATCACCTCGCGGGCGATCTCGGCGTGCAGATGCTCGACAGCATGCGCGACCAGAAACTGGTGCGGCAGAAGAAGCAGGACATCGAGCTCACCGCCGAAGGCGCGCGCTTCCTGGAAAAGAATTTGCAGATTGCTTCCGAGGCGCTCACCCACCCGCGCCGGCCGGTATGCAAGGCCTGTCTCGACTGGAGCGAGCGGCGGCATCATCTCGCCGGCACGCTGGGTGCGGCCATGATGAACCGCTTCACCGAGCTGAAATGGGCCGCGCGCGATCCCGCGCCCGGCAGCCGCGTGGTCAATTTCACCCGCACCGGCGAAAAACGCTTTGCCGCGCTGTTCCCGAACGGCGAAGGCTGATCATCACGACGTATTGATGTCGTCATGCCCGCGCTTGTCGCGGGCATCCACGTCTTTCTTTATATGCGGCACCAAAGACGTGGATGGCCGGAACAAGTCCGGCCATGACGAGAGGAGAAAGTCGTTGATCAATCGTATTTTCCTTGCCGCACTCTGCGCTACCCTCCTCTTCACCCCCGCCCTCGCCGCCGACGCGCCGCGCGAGCCCTACGGCATCAATCTCGAAGGTTTCGCCTATCCCTGGCCCGTCAGCCTGTTCGACGTGACCAACGAGGGCGAGCACCTGAAGATGGCGTATATGGACGTCGGCGCTTCCGGCCAGCCCAACGGCCGCGCCGCAGTGCTGCTGCATGGGCGCAATTTTCCGGCCAGCTACTGGGCGCCCGTGATCACGACGCTCCGCGATGCCGGCTACCGCGTGGTGGTGCCCGACCAGGTCGGCTTCGGTAAATCATCGAAACCGTCGGGTGAGCTGCATTTCGACAATCTCGCGCGCAACACGATGGCGCTGCTCGATCACCTGCAGATCGCCAAGGCCGACATCGTCGCGCATTCCATGGGCGGCATGCTCGCGGTGCGGATCGCGCGCGCGTTTCCGGATCGTGTCGCCCATCTCGTGCTGACCGCGCCGATCGGACTCGAGGACTACCGGCTCTATGTACCGCCGGTGCCAACCGAGCGGATTATCGAGAACGAAAGCAAACTCACCGCCGAGGCCTACCGCAAGCAGCTCGAAACCAATTACGCGCTGAAACTACCGCCTGAGCAGGTGACGCCGTTCATCGACTCCCGTTTCAATATCAAGGGCAGCGTCGACTATCCGCGCTGGCTGCGCGCCTTCGTCTCGTCCTATCAGATGATCTATCGCGAGCCCGTGGTACACGAGATTCCGCTTGTTTCGCAGCCGACGTTGTTCGTCATGGGGGCCGACGATCACAACGCACCGGGCCGGCCGAGCGCGCCGGAAGCGCTGCGCGCCAAGATGGGTCACAATGCCGAGCTGGCGCAGGCGCTCGCCGCGCTGATGCCGAATGCGCGCGCCGAGGTGATCCCGAATGCGGGCCATCTCGTATTTCTCGAAGCGCGGGCGAAATACGACGAGCTGCTGCTCGGCTTTCTCGGAAAGTGAACGCAAATGAAAAGGCAGGGACCGATGTCTCGATCCCTGCCCTTGCGCTTCACCAGTTGCGGAAGCAGCGCTGGCCGTACGGGCCGGAATGCCAGCCGGGCGGGCAGTTGTAGATCGGCCGGCAGCCGCCATAGGGGCCACGATGGCCGTAGTATCCGCAGCCGCCGGACACGTGGATGATTTCCCCCGACGACGAGGCTTGCGCCAAGGGCGCGAGCGGCATCGCCTGTGAAGCGCTCATCGCGGCAAGGCTGAGGCCGAGCGCGAGGGTGGATGCAGCGAGAAATTTCATGGGTTTGATCCTCTCGTGAAATGGATTCACGCGAGGAAGTTTCGTCGCCGTCAGGTGAACGCTGACTGAACCACGTTGGTTAATGCGCCGGCTTACGAAGATTTCACGAAGAGGCGAAGCACAGATAATTCAACTCGTCATTCCGGGGCGCGCCTTCGAGACAAAATTGACGCGCAGCGCCAATTTTGTCTCGAAGGCGCGAGCCCGGAATCCATAACCACGGATCGGGGTTATGGATTTTTGGCCTGCGTGCTTCGCACGCATCCCGGAATGACGATCAGGCCGCAAATTCTTCCGCGAGCACGAAGGTCTCGCGCGTGCGCGTCACGTCAGGCCAGTCGCGATTGAAATCGGCGACAAGGCGCTTCAGATCCTCGCCCTTCATCGCGCGATCGAGCGAGGCCTCATCGGAAAACTGATAGGTCGCCTGATGCAGGGAGGGATCGGTCAGGCTCCAGAACCGCCATGCCTTGACCACGCCGAAGGATTTCGCGGCATCCGGCAGGTGCTCGTTCTGATACCAGGTGTCGAAGGCCTTGCGTTTGGCGGGATCTTTGACGGTGGCGCGGACGACGAAAAAGGCAGCGGACATGGTTTCCTCCGTTTGTTTTGGAAGAGAATAGCGCAGGGCGGCAATAATGTCGTGCAGTTCCGAACGCTACTCCGGCAGCCCAAGACTGCGAAGATTCTGCCCCATCCGCTCCAGAGCGGGCGCGGAGAACACCATGGCCTGCTTGAATTTCGAGACCGTCAAATCGGGGTAATGCCGCAACATTTCCGCAAACGCCACTTTTGCCTCCTCGATCCGACCGGCGCCTGCCAGAGCCCCCGCAAGATTCCGATAGATCCATGTCGCCTGAGGCCGCTCCTGCAGGGCACGCCTGCAGAACATCACGGCCTTGTCGTAGTCCTCGGCGACATGATGGGCCGAGGCGATGCCGGCATAGTTGTTGAAATTCATCGGATCAATCGGGCTGAGACGAATGGCGCGCTCGAAATTCTCTATCGCCTTGTCCGTTTGATCCGCGTAGGCCTCGATCCATCCGAGCCGACTCCAGGCCCAGGCGCAATTGGGATCGAGCACCAGCGCCCGCTCCAGCAAGATGCGCGCAGTGCCATGGTTGCGCACGAAGGTGTGCACCGCGCCGAGCACGGCAAGAATGAGGGGATCGTCGCCGCTGAGCGCGGCGGCGCGCTCTGCGAGCGCGCGGGCCTTCGCCTGACTGTCGGCAATATCGTCGACCCAGTTGTAGACGGAGCGCTGGGCGTGACACCAGCCGGCAAATGCCAGCGCCAGCGGATATTCGGGATCAATGGCCAACGCTTTCTCGAGCAGCTCGAGCGCCTTGGCACTTTCCTCCTTTTCCAGCGCCCAGACGTGCGGCATCGCCCGCATGGTGTAGTCGTAGCTGCCGAGGTCCTGCGGCCGCCGGCGCCGGGAACGTTCGACCTCTGCAAGACGGATGGAAGGTTGCAGGGCGCCGGCGATCTGCTCGGTGATGCGGTCCTGCAGGTCGAAGAACTCGTCGACCGTGCCGTCATAGCGCGAGCTCCAGACATGCGCGCCGCCCTCGGTCTCGATGAGCTGGACGATGATGCGCAGCCGGTTGCCCACCTTTTGCACACTGCCTTCGAGCAGGTAGGCGACGCCGAGTTCCCTGCCGATGGCGCGCGCATCGGTGGCGCGGCCCTTGTAGGTGAAGGCCGAACTGCGCGCGATCACGAAAAACGACTTGATACAAGACAGCGCCGCAGTGATCGCCTCGACGATCCCGTCGGCGAGAAAGTCCTGACCCGGCTCCGCCGACATGTTGTCGAACGGCAGCACGACGATCGAGGGCTTGTCGGGCAACGCCAGCTCGCGGGAGCGCGTGGGCGCCTGGCCTGACGGCGCGCTGCCTGGGGTAAGCTTCATGTGCCAGGCGCGCATCGGCTCGGTGATGTTCTTCAAGGTCTGCTCGCCGATGTCGTCGAAGGCAATATCCACCTTGCCGCGAACCTGTCGATGGGCGTCGTCGGAGATGCACACGCCGCCCGGCTCGGCGATGCCCTCGAGGCGCGCCGCGATATTGACGCCGTCGCCGAAAATATCGTTGTCGTCGAAGATGATGTCGCCGACGTGGATGCCGATCCGAAACTCGATTCTAAGGTCGGCCGGCACGTCGACATTCCGCTCCGCCATCGCGCGCTGAATTTCCACCGCACAGCGGGCCGCATCGACGGCACTGGCGAACTCGACCAGCATGCCGTCGCCGGTGGTCTTGACGATGCGACCGTGGTGCGACTTGATGCCGGGATCGACCAGCGTCTTGCGCAGCACTTTCAGCTGCGCCAGCGTCCGTTCCTCGGCGCGGCCCATCAGCCGGCTATAGCCGGCGATATCAGCCGCCAGCACCGCCACCAACCGCCGGTCCACGCGCTCGTCGGACAAAAAAGGCTCCCGAATGGGTACCCATTAAAGCACGGTCAGGCGCTTGTACGCCACGCGTAATGAGCGCGGATATGGCTCAGTTCACATTGCCGGAGAGTCCAATTCGGATATAGTCCGGCGCGAATTGCATTCGAAAAAGACAGTCTGAATCACAACTTGGAGTAAGCACCATGGGCAAGAGATACCAGAGCATCCTGGAGACCGTCGGCAACACGCCCGTGGTGCGGATCAACCGGCTCGCGCCCAAGGGCGTGAACTTGTACGTGAAAGTTGAAGCCTTCAATCCGCTCGGCTCGGTGAAGGACCGCCTCGCGCTTGGCGTCATCGAAGCAGCGGAGAAATCCGGAGAGCTGAAGCCCGGCCAGACCGTGGTCGAGGCGACCAGCGGCAACACCGGCATTGGGCTGGCGATGGTTTGCGCCGCCAAGGGCTATCCGCTGGTCGTCACCATGGCGGAGACTTTCAGCGTCGAGCGGCGCAGGCTGATGCGCTTTCTCGGCGCCAAGGTCGTCGTCACGCCCGCGGCCGAGCGTGCCGTCGGCATGATCAACAAGACCATCGAGCTCGCCAAGACGCATGGCTGGTGGATGTCGCGGCAGTTCGAGAACGAGGCCAATCCGGATTATCATTCGAAGACCACCGCCCGCGAGATCGTCGATGATTTCGCCGACGAGAAGCTGGACTATTGGGTGACGGGCTACGGCACCGGCGGCACGCTGAAGGGCGTCGCCCGCGTGCTTAGGAAGGAGCGGCCCGACACCAAGATCATCGCCTGCGAGCCCGAGGATGCGCAGCTGCTTGGCAGCGGCATCGAGCAGAAGCGCAACGCCGACGGGACGCCGGCAGCACCCCATCCGAGCTTCAAGCCGCACCCGATGCAGGGCTGGACCCCCGACTTCATTCCGAAGATCACGGGCGACGCGGTGGCGATGAAGCTGATCGACCGCCTCATCCCGATTCCGGGGCCGGAGGCGATCCGCTGCGCCAAGGAGCTGGCGGCGAAGGAAGGCATCTTCGTCGGGATCACCTCAGGCGCGACATTCGCGGGCGCGCTGAAAATTGCGGCCGAGGCCGCACCCGGCTCCAACATCCTGTGCATGCTGCCCGACACCGGCGAGCGCTATCTCTCGACGCCGCTGTTTGCGGACGTCGGGACCGACATGAACGAGGAAGAGCTCACGATCTCGCGCTCCACCCCGACCGCGCAGATGAAGACGTGAACTCGAAACTGGACCGGACCAGCGCTGACTGTTCACCTCTCCCATAGGGAGAGGTGAACGGAGTGCGCGGACAGATCGATCCGACGCACTACACCGGCATCGTCCGCTTCTGGTGCGCCCTGCCCTTCTTCGCGGCGGCCTCGCTGTGGCCGGCGACAACGCGCACGCCCTCATCGATCCGCGCGATGATATTGTCTACGTTGCAACCCTGCAGGAAGGCGACGCCGTTCTTGCGGCAGGCCGCGAGAATTCGATCCCGCGCGCGCTGCATCTCCGGCGGAAACTCGCGCGGCATCGTACGATAACCGAGGGAAAGGCTGAGATCGCCCGGACCGATCTCGGCGAAGGCGAGGCCCGGCACCGCGAGAATCTCCTCACAATTGGCGACGCCTTCGGGGCTTTCCAGCTTCACGCCGAGCAGCAGTTCGCCTTTGGGATTGAGCGGCCAGGGATCGCAGCGCTCCATATAGTCGTCAGTGGATAGCCCCCAGACCGGCGCGGCGGTCGACTCCGAACCGCGCCCGCGGGTGCCGATACCGAGAAGCTTGCGCCCTGAGGAATCGGTGCCGCCGTCGGCCGGCCGCTTCGCGCCGTCCATCCGCGCCGGCGGTGATGGGATCGCGGGATCGACGCCGATGATGTTGTGCGGATAGCGGCAGGATTCGACGAAGGCGCGCACGGCGTCCGCGGTTTCGGCCTGGCACAGCAGGATGCCATGCACGCCGCGGCCGAGGATCTGGCGGAACTGCCAGGCATTATAACGCACATGCGCGGCGTCGATGCCGTTGACGGGCGCCTCGACGATCACGGTCGGCGTACGATGCCCCGACCGCGTCGGCCCGGCCTCGACCATGCCGTGCATGTAGCAGGCAAGGCCCGTCATGTCGAAGCTGCCATGCTCCATGCCGACATTCATGTAATCGGCCCAGGTGGCGGCATCGATGCGGCCTTGCTCAGAGGTCAGCACGTGGCCGCTGTGCGGCCCGTCGTAATAGATCGCCTGGTCCTGCTCCAGGAGTTCGATGCAGCGATTGATCCGCGTTCCCATGGCTTCTTCCGGTTTCATCGACGGCTCAATAAGGCTACCATAGAGCCACAAACAAGGGAGGCCAGCATGAAGCAAGGACAGCCGGTCAAGAACGCCAACCACCTCTATGACGTCGAGCGCCGTGCCGAGCATGCCGCCCGCCCCGGCTTTCGTATCTCGGAGCTGCAGCTGTCGTCGAAGCAGCAGGTGCCGTGGCACACCCACACCAACGTGTCGGATACGTTCTATGTGCTGGAAGGCCAGATGCGGCTATTCCTGCAGGAGCCGAAAGAGGAAGTGAAGCTGAAGCCCGGCGAGGTCCATGTGGTCAGGCCGGGCCGGCCGCATCTTGTCACCAACGGCGGACAGACGTCGCTGACCTTCCTGGTCCTGCAAGGCGTCGGCGAATACGACTTCGTTCCGCTGGTGACGCAGCAGGCCCATCCCTGATGACGCTCACGACTGCGCAGCTCGAGCTGCAGAAACGGGCGCGAGCGCTGGCACGGGAAACCATCGCACCGCGCGCCGCCGAGGTCGACCGAACAGAGCAATATCCCTGGGACAATGTGAAGGCGCTGGCCGAGGCCGGCTTCTTCGGCATGACAATCCCAAAAGAATATGGCGGCGCCGGCCTCGGCTTTCTCGAAGCAGCTCTGGTGGTCGATGAGATGGCGCAGGTCTGCGGCGTCACCGGGCGGATCGTGGTCGAGGCCAACATGGGCGCGATCTCGGCCGTGATGCATTACGGCACCGACGCCCAGAAGAAGCTCGCTGCCGAGCTGGTGCTTAGCGGCGACAAGCCTGCGATCTGCATCACCGAGCCCGGCGCGGGATCGGCCGCCAGCGAGATGACCACGCGCGCGATGCGCAAGGACGGCGGCTACATCATCAACGGCGGCAAGCACTGGATCACCGGCGGCGGTGTCTCGCGGCTGCATCTGGTGTTCGCGCGGGTATTCGACGAAGCCGGCGAGGAACAAGGCATCGGCGGATTCCTCGCGATCCGCGACAAGACCAAGGAACTCGTGATCGGCAAGCGCGAGCCGACCATGGGGCTGCGCGGCATCCCCGAAACCGAAATTCTCTTCCAGGATATGGAAGTCGGCGACGACATGGTGGTGATGCCGCCTTCAGGTTTTCGGCGCGGCTTCGCCGACCTCATGAACGCCTATAATTCGCAACGCGTCGGTGCTGCGACCGTCGCGCTCGGCCTTGCCGATGGCGCCTATCAGCACGCGCTGGACTATGCCAATGCGCGCGAGCAGTTCGGCCGCCCCATCGCCGAATTCCAGGGGCTGCAATGGATGCTGGCCGACATGTCCGTGCAGATCGCGGCGGCGCGCGAACTGATCCACAAGGCCGCGCGGTCGGCCGCGCCGTTTCCCGATCCACTGTTTGCGGCGCAGGCCAAGATTTTCGCGGCCGATGCCGCGATCAAGGTGACCAACGACGCGCTGCAAGTGTTCGGCGCGGCCGGCTACTCCCGTAATCGTCCCCTGGAACGCATGGTCCGCGACGCCCGCATGTTCACCATCGGCGGCGGCACCGCGCAGATCCTGCGCACGGTGGTGGCGAGCCGCATCCTCGGGCGCAAGCTGCCGCAGACCCGCGACGGCTATCTCGAGGATGAGCGGGCGGAGCGGAAGACGAATTTCTGATCGGCGCCTATATGCCTTGCTTGTTTTGCTCCGCCTTGGCCGCCAGTCCCTGAGATAACGGCCGCGGAGCTCCTGCGCCGTCGACGTGATCAATGCCGCGCCCGCCTTGTCCACGAGCCGCATCAGTGCGCTGAAAAAAGCACCAAGCACGCCGGCCAGCATCACCACCGGCAGCAGCGGCACCGGCCAGCCGAACCCAAAGCAGGCCAGCAGACCGACGATCGCGATGCCGGACAGGATGACAGTTCCGGTAAATTGAACGGTCAGCATATCCTTATAGGCGGCGATGATCTTGGCATCGATCGCTACTGTCGCGGCAGGGCCGGGCGTTTGGCCCGCTCCGTTCCCCGGTGTGTCCGTCATCGTTGCCTCCCCGTCCTGCAACCAAAAGTATAGGAACATCGCTGCCGCCCTGCAAATCGGGAGATCGGCGGCTTCCGGCTTCGTTCGCGGAATTGAGGCAGACGGTTAACGGGCGCTACACCCACCCTCCCCGGGCCATGATGGCGGCGCAGAGCAGGATCACCACGATCGCCGCAAGCTCGATGTGGATGATCATGGTGACGCGCTTGCGTTTGGCGGCGTCCATGACCGGCACCTGTCCGGCCCCGATCGCATCCCGCCAGGACAGGAACTCGATGGTCGGGACGATCGAGAGCAGGCCGATGATGATGAACAGCGCGAACTTGGTCAGGAACGCGTGGCTGTGCCAATAATACGCAGCGCCCTTCTCGAAGAAGAACACGCGCAACAGCCCGATCACCAGCAGCGCACCGGCGGCGATGCCGAGCACGATGTCGGCGACCTGCAGCCGCCGCGCCGAGGCCAGCGTCAGCTCGGAGCGGATCAGCACGAACTCGATCGCGACCGCGGCGACGAGGGTGAAGGCGCAGAGATGATGCAGGAAGGCGAAAAGCGTGGTCATGGTGTATCCTTCCCTTCTTTGGGCGCGTAAGGCGACTTGTCCGCCGTGCGCGCTGCCCCGCTCTACCTCCGTATCACATCAGCTTCGCCGGCGCATCGCCAACCAGGCGAAGGTCGATCCCGCCGATCAGGTCCGAGCGCCGCGCCTCGGCGGAGCCGATCGCGGCCTCGGTCTGCCGCAACGTACTGACATTCGATCCGAGCGAGACGATGCCGCCGAGCACCAGCGCGATCGATCCGAGCGCGGCGGTGACGCCAGCTCCGAACAGGCCGAGGATCGCGATCAGCAGCAATGCGAAACCGCCCCCGATCGCGACTTTCGAGCCAAGAATGATCCTGCGGCATCGCCCGGCGATCTCGGCAAGTTCCTCGATCCGCACTTCGATGTCGGCAATCTCGTCGGTCGGATCGTCTTCGGTCATCGGATTGAAGCTTGTAGGGCGGGTTAGGCGCAAGCCGTAACCCGCCGCCGCGGTGGCGACAAGGAAGATGGCGGATTACGCTACGCTGATCCGCCCTACGCGCTAATCGCCGACTGAACAAAAACAGAAACCGCCATCGCAGGCCAAGAGAGAACGCCCGCGATCATCATCGCAAAAAAAGATCTAAGCCGGCTCAAGCCGTTGAGGGCTCGATAAGCACCCCAGCTAATGAAAAACCAAATCGAGAGCGTGAGAACGCCAGTCAGATAGATTCCAAGCGCAATAACAGGAATTAAGTCGCCCGACATGTCAGGCATGGGACCGCGACCTTGAATCGCCGCAAGAAATTGCCCATAGAGCGCAGGTTCGAACGTCTTGAAAAAACCCAAACTTAGTAATTGCACGCCAGCGATGATCACAAGACCGACACCAAAGTAGAATGCATAAATAATAAAGAATGGTCGCGTGGATGCTCGTCCGCCGACAATCCACCAAGCCAAGCGCACGACCATTGCTGCCAAAACAACTATTACCATCATTTGGACCGCGACCGAACTAACGTGAAGCCAAAAATCGATTTCGCGAGGCACTAAAGGTGCTGACATCACGATGGACATGCCGACACTCACTCCCAGAAATAACAGTGCGTCACCAAACGCATCGTCACTGCTGAGATTCTTCGAAGCAATAAAGGATTTCGGTCCAGCGAAGATCAAACCAAAATTTGTTAAATAAAGTGGCAGAGATTTCAAAATCTGATCGATAAGATCCTTCATGGCAAAATCTCCCATGATGCAATCCGAAAAGGATATCGAATAGCTCCCCTTCCTGCAAGTCTATTGGGCAAAATTCCAATCTACAACGGCAAATTGTCGTGCTTCTTCGCCGGCGTTTCCACATGCTTGTCCTTGAGCATCGCGAGCGCGCGCGCGATCCGGCGCCGCGTCGAGTGCGGCATGATGACGTCGTCGAGATAACCGCGCTCGGCGGCGATGAAGGGCGACAGGAAGCGGTCCTCGTACTCCTTGGTGCGCGCGGCGATCTTGTCGGGATCGCCGATGTCGCCGCGGAAGATGATCTCGACCGCGCCCTTGGCGCCCATCACAGCGATCTGTGCGGTCGGCCAGGCGTAGTTCATGTCGGCGCCGATCTCCTTGGACGCCATGACGTCGAAGGCGCCGCCATAGGCCTTGCGTGTGATCACGGTGACCAGCGGCACCGTCGATTGCGAATAGGCGAACAGCAGTTTCGCGCCGTGCTTGATCAGCCCGCCATATTCCTGGGCGGTGCCCGGCAGGAAGCCGGGCACATCGACGAAGGTCACGATCGGAATGTTGAAGGCATCGCAGAAACGCACGAAGCGCGCCGCCTTGCGCGAGGCGTCCGAGTTCGAGCACGCCCGCCAGCACCATCGGCTGGTTGGCGACAAAGCCGACCGTGCGGCCGGCAATACGGCCGAAGCCGGTGACGATGTTCTTGGCAAACGCCTCCGAGATCTCGAAGAAGTCGCCCTCGTCGACGACCTTCAGGATCAGCTCCTTCATGTCGTAGGGCTTGTTCGGGTTCTCGGGGATCAAGGTATCGAGCGACATGTCGACCCGCTCGATGTCGTCGAAGCTCGGCCACTCCGGCACGCCGTCACTGTTGTTGGCCGGGAGGAAATCGATCAGCCGGCGCATCTGCAACAGCGCGTCGACGTCGTTCTCGAAGGCGCCGTCGGCGATCGAGGAGCGCGTCGCGTGCACGGATGCGCCGCCGAGCTCTTCGGCGGTGACGACCTCGTTGGTGACGGTCTTCACCACATCGGGGCCGGTGACGAACATGTAGCTGGTGTTCTTCACCATGAAGATGAAGTCGGTCATCGCCGGCGAATAGACGTCGCCGCCGGCGCAGGGGCCCATGATCACCGAAATCTGGGGGATCACGCCCGACGCAATGACATTGCGGCGGAACACGTAGGAATAGCCCGCCAGTGCCGCGACGCCTTCCTGGATGCGCGCGCCGCCGGCGTCATAGAGGCCGATGATCGGCGCCCTCGCCTTCATCGCCATGTCCTGGATCTTGACGATCTTGTGCGCGTGCGTTTCCGACAGCGAGCCGCCGAACACGGTAAAGTCCTTGGCGAACACGAAGGTCTTGCGGCCGTTGACGGTGCCCCAGCCGGTGACGACGCCGTCGCCGGGCACCTTGTTCTTCTCCATGCCGAACTCGGTCGAGCGGTGCTCGACGAACATGTCGAATTCCTCGAAACTGCCCTTGTCGAGCAAGAGCTCGATGCGCTCGCGCGCGGTCAGCTTGCCGCGGGCGTGCTGCGCCTCGATGCGCTTCTCGCCGCCGCCGAGCTTGGCGCCCGCGCGCCGTTCCTCGAGGGTGTCCAGGATGTCCTTCATCTGTTCCCGCCCGCTAATTCCGTTGGATTTCAGCGGGTTGTAACAGTCCCTTTTGGCGGCGAAAAGCCGCCGTTTCGGCGAGCCGTTGCGCCCGCCCCCGTAAGGCTACGGCCTGCGGCGGCAGGGCCCTGCAAAACAGCGTGAAAAACTGTGGCCGGTGCCCATTTCGGCCTATCGTGGACAGGTCAAAAGTGATTCTCTCGACCCGCCCAAAGGTCGCCACTTTGTCGTTCGAATGACACACCGCGTCCATAAGACCGGGCGCATGACGAGCCGATAGACAATGACGATGCCAGCGACGGTCCGCTCCCTGCCTGGTGACGAGACGCAAGAGACCATCGATTTCCTGCGGCGGCTTGCCAGCATGATGTCGGGCGGCCGCAATGCGGAGATGCTGCAGGCGGCAGCCGGCGCGATCGAGACGCTGAGCCGGCGCGCCACGGCCGCGGAAGCTCTGCTCCATGACCAGCAGGACGGGCATGCCAGGAGCCTCGAGCAGCGCGAGGTGGCGGAGCTTGCCGCCGACAATCTCCTGGCCGAGCTCAACGCGCTGAAGGCGCATCTCTCGGAGAGCGAGGACCACGCCGAGGCCGAGGTGGCGGCGCTCAAGCTGGAGCTCGCCGACCGCGAGCAGCAGGCCGACGCGGATATCGCTTCCTTGCGGCTGCAGCTGATCGAAAACCAGCAGCAGGCTGAAACGGAGATCGCCGCACTGCGGGGGCAGCTCGCCGAAAAGAATGGGCATGCGCAAGACGTACAGCACGAGATCGCTTCGCTTAAAGCGCAGATCGAGCAGCGCGACCGCCTCGCCGAGATCGACCGCCGCGTCTTCACCGAAGAGGCCGAGCGGCTGCGCGCGCAGATTCAGGATACCGAAAACGGGCTCGCCAACATGAGCGCCGCGACCGAGCAGGCCATCGGCGCGATGGACGATTCCGTGGCCGTCGTCCCGGTGCAGGGCTTGCGGCTGGCGCGGACCCAGTTCGGCTATCTCGCCGAGGCCTTCGAGAAGAATGGCGACGTGATCTCGCTCACCATGTGCGAGATCGGCGCGCAGGCGCTCGACAAGGCGCTCACGGGCGCCAAGGAATAACCCCATCGAATTTGGCGCGTTGCGCTGCGCACGGGTTTGACAGCCCGCACGGCGCTTGGTCTATTTCCGCCGGCGCTCGGCAGCAATCCGGCGACCGCCGCTGAGGCGCGCAAGGCGCTGGCGGAGTTTCTGCGGGCGCTGTTCAAGCTGGGATAGACGGGATGAGCCGCATAAGCATCAGTCGGATACCCTGGATCATCCTGATTGCGGTCATCGCTTATTTCGCCACGATGCAGTGGTGTTCGGCGCAGATCGTCGCCCTTGGCGCCAGTGCCACCGCGGGATATGGCCTCACGCCCTCGGAATCGTTTCCATCCCAGCTCCAGGCCATGCTGCAAGCAAGGGGGTCGTCGGCAAGCGTGATCAACGCCGGCGTCAGCGGCGAAACCACCGCGCAGATACTGGCGCGCGTCAACAGTTCGGTGCCCGAGGGCACCCGCATCGTCATCCTGAGCATCTTCATGATCAACGACAGCACCCATGGCGTCTCACCCGCGCAACACAACGCCAACATCGCCGGCATCCGCCAGCAACTCGCCGCCCGTCACATCAGGGTCATCGACGCGACCGGCCTGATCACATCGGCCGCCAAGGCAGGCCTGCTGCAAGGCGACCGGCTGCATTTGACGGCCGAAGGCAACCGGCGCGTCGCCGCGGGATTGCTGGCGTCGGTGCGCTGAGATCTATTCTTCGCCGACCCTAAACGGCTCTTCCTTGTCCGGCGGCACGGTCTGCTCGGCCATCGCCAGGATCATCGCCACCATCACGTAATTGCCGGCGACCGCGGTGAGATCGACGATCTGCTGATCGCTGAACACTTTCCGCGCCCGCGCAAACGTCTCGTCGGAGACCTTGTGCGTGGTCGTCAGCTCGGTGACGAAGTCGTAAACGACAGCCTCATCTTCGGCCATTTTCGACGGCCGCTTGTTGCTCTTCAATTCAGCGATGATGTCGGGTGACAGGCCGGCCTTGGTCGCGATCGGCGCATGCGCGGACCACTCGACCTGCGAGCGCCACTGCCGGCCGATGATCAGGATTGCGAACTCGTTAAGCCGCGTCGGCACCGAGGTCTTCCAGCGCAGATAATCGAACAGATCGAACATCCGCTGCCCCAGCACCGGGCTGCGCAGCAGCAGATTATAGGGTCCGCCGATGCCGACGCTAGACACCTTCACGATCTGGTCGGCGAGCGGCTTCTGCTGCTCGTTGAGCTGATCGAGGACGAGTTGCGGAAAGCGCGGCTCCTTGCTGGTCGCGGGGCTTGCGAACATGGTGGCGGCGAGCCAGCCGCCGGCGGCAGCAAGCGTAAGCGACGAAAGCCAGATTGAGGTAGCAGTCATGTTTCCTCCGGGCGTTTCTTGATTGAGCCGGCGGATGCTAGCCGCGGCGCGACGCCCGCGCCAGCATTTGCGCGCTCAAATCGCACCGATATCCCTGAGGCAGGCCTGCGTCAGGTTCATGCGGTCGGCGATGTGGCGCGGCTCCTTGCAATCCATGTTGAGCGCGAACACCGCCCTCGCCTCGCCTTTTTCGGCCCAGCCGACCATCCAGCCCAGCGACGGCTGCCCGCGCTCCGCTCCCAGCAGGCCCGACTTGGCGCGGATGACGGCGTCGCCGACCTGCGTCACCGGGAGGATGTCGCGCACCAGATCCTGGCTGCGCTTTGAGATCGGCAGCACGCCGCGCCGCAACCGATCCAGAAAATCGACCTGCTGGATGGGATCGATGCGTAAATCGCCGGTGAGCCAGAACTGGTCGATGCCGCCGCCGATATTGCGATTGCCGTATTCGAGCAGGTCGACGTATTTCTGCATCCGCTCTTGCCCGATCCGCCGCGCGATCTCCTGATAGACCGGCACGGCGGAGGCCGCGATCGCCGTGCGCATGGTATGATCCTTGTTCCAGGCCTCGATCGAGCGCTTGACGCCGTCCCATTTGAAGACGTCCTTGTCGGGGTCCTGCACAACACCGGTTTCCAGCGCGATCAGCGAGTTCGGAACCTTGTAGGTCGATGCCGGAAGCTTGGCTTCGGCCGAGCGTTCATGATCGCTGGCGATCAACACGTAGGCGTCGACATCATAGGCGACGAAAGTGCCTGATGTGCCGGCATCGGTGAAATGCTTCGCAAGGTCGGCGCGAAGCTGGGTCTTGGGATAGACGACATTGGCGAAGCTGCGCTGCGGCAAGAAGCTCGCGGCGGCGAGCAGGCCGAGCGTCTGACGGCGGGTGATCATGGGGTGTATCCGATGGAACGACAAAGCGCCGCGACTTGCGGACGAGTGGAGCGGATTTGACGTTCGCACCATCCTGCCGCAAGTGTCTATGCGAACGTCAAATCCAAAGCTCCACTCGCATCATTAATTTGCCAGTGGCCCTTGGATTCCAACATTCGCAAACGCGCCAGCCAAAATGGGATGCGAATGTTGGAATCGGGCCACGGCATCGTGGTGAAACGATGGCACTCTTCTCACGTCTTGCGGTGTGGCCGCGTCAGCCGCAGCACGAACACCAGCACTTCGGCGACCGCCTTGTAAAGCTCGGCCGGGATTTCGTCGCCGAGCTCGACATGGGACAGCGCGCCGGCCAGCACCTCGTTCTCCTCGATCGGGATATCGTGCGCCTTGGCGACCTCGATGATCCTGGCGCCGATCGCGCCCTTGCCCTTGGCGACGACGCGGGGCGCGCCCGTGCGGTCGTAATGCAGCGCGACGGCAAGCTGGTTGGCGGTCTCGCTCATGACGCGCGGTCCAGGAAATGCCCGGCCTTGGCCGGCTGAGGTTGCGGCGGCGTGCCGTCGCGGATCACGATGTCGCCGGGCGCAAGCTCGGCTTGGCTCAGCGCGTGACTGAGATCGCCGGCGCCGGCGCGAAGCAGCGCGGCGGTCTGCGGCCGCTCGGCCCACATCCTGACCGAGGTGCGATCGCCGATCAGCGAGATCAACGCGTGCACGGGACCGGCCGGCTCGATGTCGAGCGAGAAGCGCGCGCGCCAGACCCGTTTGCCGGCTTCCACCTCGTTGCCGCCGCCGTCGCGCGAGATTTCGAACTGCGCCATGGCGGTGCCCTGCGGCGTCGCAAACGGGATTTCGAAATTCCAGCGCGGCATCGTGGGATCGATGCGATTGCTCGCGGCATCGGGCCGATCCGGCAGCGATGCGACCTGCAACAGGGTTTGCCGCGCGATGGCTGCATCCGTGTCGTCGAGCAGATGACGCACGGTGGTCGCGAGCGGCGCATCCGGTGCGATCGACGGCGCCGCGACCGGCTGCGCCGACGGCAGCGCGCCACGGAATGGCGGGGGCGGCGTGTTGGTGTGGACGACGGCTTCTTCGCTTTGTCCGCCCGGCAAGGTGACGGTCGCAGCCTGCGGATGACTTGCGCGCGGTTCCTGCAGTGCTTCCTGCAGGAGATTGAGCGCCGCGCCTGAAGTCACCGATTTCGGGCCGGCGCTGAGCAGCGCTTCCGCGAGCACCAGCTTGGTCGGATTGCCGGTGGTTTCCGCGACGAGCGAGGGGAGTTGCAAACGCAGCTGCGGCGGTGCGATCTCGTGGCCGGCCACATCGGAAACTTGCTCCGGCTGCGTCTGCTCCGGCTGCGCCGGAATGAGCGAAGGCGATGGCGTCGCCGGCTTTGCTTCGCTTGCGATGGCCGTTGAGACAGAAGGCGCAACCGCCTGCGGCGTCTCGGTTGTTTGAACCGCAGCGGCAAGCGCCTGGCGCAGCACGATCAGCGCCGCCTTGAGATCGGGAATGCCGGTGGGTGGAAGCTGGCCTGCCGCCAGCGACGACTCCAGGAACAGGCCGGACGTCCGGACGGCGTTTGCAATATCGTCGCCACTGAGATCGGGCGCGAGCGGTGTCTGCTGCGCCAGCACCTGCACCACCGCCTGTTGCAGCACCGGCGGCAGGCTGCTCGACGTGGCGACCGCGTTGAGATTGGAAAACAGCGGCGCGAGCGATTGCTGCTGCGTGGCCGCGGTCTCCGACGCAACCGTCACGGCGATCCGCTCCAGAGGCGTCAGGGGATCATTGGCCGCGGGCGCGGCGATCGGTGCCGGGACCGCGATCGCGTTGGCCGGCGTGTTTGCGGGCGTATTGATGGGCGCACTCGTCGCGGCGCCGACGGTGTTCACAACACCGGCCGTGTCCGTCGATGGAGCCCCGACGCCCTGCCCCACCACTGCGAGCCGCACCGTGCCGTCAGGCGTTTGCGACACCGCAAGCTGCAGGTTCTGCCCCGGCGTCAGCGCGACCTCCGACATCACGTCGATCGAAAGCCCGGCGATGGCGATCTGCACCAAATTCTCGGCGACCTTGAGCACCTGCGCATCGATCACCGCGCCGGGCTGCAAGACGACGCCGGACGTGGCGCTGCCAGTGGCCTGTGCGGCAATGACGGGAAGGTTTTGGTTGACGGTCAGCACCATGGCCGGAGGCTAGCCCGCCCGACGTAAACCTCTCGTTAACCGACAGGCTTCAGTGCGCGCAAAATCCGCACGGCGGCGCGGAAATCGACCTCGCGGGCGGCGCGGCGGGCCGCGACCTCCTCGTCCACGCCCCATTGGTCGCGGTTCCAGTCCTCGTCGACATGGGCGGCATCCCAGACCTGATCAGGATCGCGCGCGCCGTGGGTGAGCGCCAACGCGAGCAGCGCCGATCCTGTCAGGGTCGTCACCACATGCACCGCAGCCACCGACCAGGGATCATCCGGCAACGCCGCGCGCGCCGCCTCCACGGCAGGGTCGGGCTGGCGCACATGCATGATGCCCTCGCCCAGGATGAAATGCGCGCCCAGCGCCTCCGCGGCCCAGAACAGCACGGGGTCCCAGTGCACCGCCTCCTTCTCAACCAGCGCCTGCGGATGACCGGCGCGATAAAACAGCAGATCGGAGTGCAAATATTTCGCGACATCATCGCGCACCAGCTGCACCCGATCCACCACCGATTGGACCACGCTATTGGCAAAGCGCGTCAGCGGCATGGTCAGGGGATCGATCGTCTCCTGCTGCGCGCTCCATTCCTCCGCGATGGCCTCGGCGATCGCGCGGACCGGCACCGTGACTGTCCGGCCTGACGGGGTCTTGATCGGCTTGCGGTCGAGGGTGACCGAAAATCCGCCATCCGCCTCGGCAACGCCGACATCCCGATAGAAGCGCTTGCGCTTGGGCACGCGCGCCTCGCGCCGCACCAACTCCTGCGGATCGAGCGGCGATTTGCCGGCTACCTCGTCGAACAAATCACGCATGCGAAATCGCTTCCCTCCGTCGCATCATCGGCTGCTGCCATTTATGATAAGTCAGCGCGACAATAAAGCGAGCCTGCGGTGGACAGGATTTTTGCGATCGGGATAGTGATATTTGCCGGCCTTTGTGGGCCGGCGGCCGAGGCCGGGTTCCGCACGCCGGAATCGCTGGTCCGCAACGTCTATGCCTATTACGGCAAGGGCGCGCCGGACCTTTCCCGCGGCCTGCCGCGTGACGAGCCCACTGCGCAGAAATTCTTCGATTCCACCCTGCGCAGCGCCTGGCTCGCGCCGCGCACCGAGCCCTATGATTTCATGGTGCAGAGCCCGACCTGGCAGCTCGGTCCGGTGGCGGTCTCGATCCTGCGCAAGCAGTTCGACAAGACCTATGTCGCCGCGAGCTTCGACAATGCAGGGCGCAACGTGACGCTCAACTTCATCCTGGTGCAGGGCCCCGACGGCTGGGTGATATCGGACGTCGAGAGTCCGCACGATTCGCTGCGGATGTTTCTGGAGCAGTTCAAGAATTGACCGACGATAAGCCGATCAACGCCGTAGCCTCGAGCGAAACATCCGGTCCAACGTAAAGGGGTATTGCGTATCTGTCTTTACTGGGCCGAATCGATCCCAGCTAGAGGGTAACGAGGGACTGAGATGGGATTGCGCTGACACGGACTATCTTAATTCGCCCTGGAGGACCTATCCGTGCTTGCACATCGGAATGTGAAGCTGGCCGCAGGGATCGAAAGACGATCCGGCTAAAGCTAACGCTGCCTGTTCATTGTTTCGGACCGTCAAACGGGTCCGAAGGAATAGAGGTCGGAGAAAGCTCTTTCAGATGTAAGTAAGCACGCCGAACTCTTATTTGATCTTCGCTGGCCAGTCCGCCAATGTTGATCCACAGGCTCGCGGTCGTTCCGTTTGTTCGATCCGTGCATGCATCGAAACATTCGGTTGATGTTATGCAGTTCCCGGCCAGATGAGCACAAAGAACCAACATGATCCCCGACTCATCGGACAAGAAGAATTTCTCTTGCGCAGCCGTGAAGGCATCCATTTTCCTCATGTCGAACTGATAGCCAAAGTAGTCTGTCGCGGAGCCCGGCATACCCGGCACTTGCTTGATCGTGTGCTGAGTAAGCAGGTAAACATGGTCTTCGACTTTCTGAAAGGCATCAAAGAACCAGGCCGGGTCAGTCTGATTTGCGCTCTTAAGCTTCATGTTTATGTAGTCGACCGTTTCATCCTCGGTCTGCGTAGCGGCGGTTGCGGTTTCCTCAGTGCTCTGTGCAGCCGCCGTTGGCGGTAGTGACAAATAGAGCACAACTGCACACAGGAGCAATGTGGTTGAAAAAAATTTGAACGCGCTCAACGTAACACCTTCGCGATTTCCTCAACAAGTTAACAAGGCGACGAACAGTCGTCATCTCAAACAAGAGCCGATTTCTTCACCGGCCCATCCGCACTAAGGGTTGTTCGTTGCGAGCCCACCTCGCCAGACCTAGCACCACGAGTAGCCGCAACTCACTCGGAACATGCCCCTCCTCAATCCACAGCGCTTATTGTGAGAGAACCTTGATCGGTTGACTACCACTCATATCCCAAGTGTTCGGATAGTATCGCGGGCCATCGAGTGAATCTTGTTGCTCGAATGAATCCCCCCAACTACCTATCCATTTTCCAATACGGTGTCTCACACAGAAATTAGTTGGATTACAGATTTCTTGGAAATAAATATAGTCGTCATCTTCTGCATACTCCTGAAGTGGTAGCGATCCGTTCAGCTTCCAATTGTTATCGTTCGATTCGGCAAAGGTTGTGGTGCCCCCGTTCGCGTAGGTCAGGACAATCTGCGTAATTCTAGGTCTTGCTGGATAAAGGCACGAGGCTAAGAGAAAAGTGCGAGTTTCGCTTCCCAAGGAAACAACGTACTCGGTCATATCTACAAGAATAAACTCTCCAATCGATTTTGTATTTTGTTCCAAGACTCCCGCTCGCAATAATCGTCCGCCGCCCGCGAGAAACATAACGAATTGATTTGCTGTGGCTGTTTGGTTCGCTAGCGTATCAAGCGTAAGGGATTGCAGTTCATCGAGTGCAAGCTTCACAAACTCAGATTCAATTGCCACAGATGACGGTATAAAGGGCGTGACATACCAGGGAATGTTAGTGCTCGCTGCCTTTGCGATGATAGCACTCCTCAAAACACTGAGTTGGTCGGCGGTTAGCTGCGTCTGAGAAATCGTGAACCGCTTTCCAAGAGCTAATTGTCCTTGCTTCAGAGCCGCTTCGCTAAACGTTACAATGATATTTTTGTTGCTACCCGGCGCAAGTGCTATGGACGTATTGGTCGGCAATAACGTCTGGCCCAATGCCATTGATGACAGGCCAAATGTATCGGTGCAGCTATACTTGGCTTGACCTACCCAATCAGCACAAAGCGCAGAACTTATCTCGACAGTTGAAAGGATAACCGTTCCCAGAATCTTGATAGCGACGTTTGTTTGAGAGACTTTCGTCAATTGTCTCGCCCACCAACAGGGCTGAAAAGCCACGCAAGCAATTCAGATTTCAATTGTTGTCGTCAGAAGGAGGGGGTGGGGGTGGGGGTGGCGCCGGAGCAGTGATGTCTGCGCCGGTACATACGACATGCTGATGAATGCAAAGCGGAGGATTCCCCGAAACCTCATCGCAAGTGGTCGTACATTCTGCTTTGGCGAGTGTCGCAAGAAATTGGCTGAAGGCGATTCCCGAAAGAAACAAAATGAAAATTCCAAACGGACGCAGATTTTTCCGAGCCATCGGGACCCCCCTTATTACTTGAGGCTCTGCCAGAGGATCATAGTATCAAAATAATTGCAATGGGCGATTCTTGCACGGAATCGGATCGGCTAAGGGATCAATCCAAATACTCCCATCCCAGCCCCCCTTCTAGTGGCGGGTCCACGCTCACTCCTCCGGCGCGTTCTCGATCGGATCGAACCGGTCGGCCTCGAGTCCCAGCAGATTCCACGATTGCAGCATGTGCGGCGGCAGCGGTGCTGACGCGTCGATCACCCCGCCGCGCGGATGCGGAATCACGATGCGGCGCGCGAGCAGATGCAGCCGGTTCTGCAAGCCGCCCGGCAGCTGCCAATTCTCCTTGTTGAAATATTTGGGATCGCCGACGATGGCGTGATCGATATGCGCCATATGCGCGCGCAATTGATGCGTCCGCCCGGTGACCGGCTTGAGCGACACCCAGGCGAGCTTCGCCGCAGAAGTTTCCACCACGGCGTAATAGGTCACGGCATGGCTGGCGCCCTCATCGCCATGGGCGGCGATGCGCATGATCGAGTCCTCCTCGCTCTCCTCTTTCGCGAGATAAGTCGAGATACGGCCCTGCTTCGGCTTCGGCACGCCGGCGACCAGCGCCCAATAGATCTTGCGCGCGGAGCGATGGCGGAACGATCCGGTCAATGCGGTTGCGGCAAAACGCGTCTTGGCCACCAGCAGACAGCCCGAGGTCTCCTTGTCGAGGCGGTGCACCAGCCGCGGCTTCTGCCCCTTGGCGTCGCGCATCACCTCCAGCATCTGGTCGACATGGCGCGTGGTGCCGGAGCCGCCCTGCACCGCAAGCCCGGCCGGCTTGTTCAGCACCAGCACATCGTCGTCTTCGTAGAGCGTCATCGCCTTCAGCTCAGCGAGCGTCTTCGCTTCCGCGTCCGACAATTTCCCCACAACCTTCGGCGTATCGAGCCGCAACGGCGGAATGCGGATGTTCTGGCCGGCCTGCAGCCGATCCTTGCTGTCGGCGCGCTTGCCGTTCACGCGCAACTCGCCTTTGCGGACGATGCGCTGGATGTGGGAAAACGACAGTCCGGGAAAGCGCCCTTCGAGGAAGCGGTCGACCCGCATGTTGTCCTCGTCCGGCGTCACCACGACGGTCTGCACTTTCGTGGGAAGCGGCGGCGTCTCAGCGACGATCTTCTCCGGCTCGGCAACAAAAGGCGCAGGCTTTGTCGCGCGGGGCGCCGCGAAGCGCGCGGGTTTGCCGCCGGGGCGAAGCACCCGCGGATGCTCATCCCGCTGCTTGTTCCGGTAGGGAGGTGCGCCCCTTGGGCGATCGCCCCGGGGTCTCAATGGCTTCTTGACGCGACGGCTCATGGCCGCTGCCTAGCGCAAATCAACCGGATCGTCACTTCTATTCGCGTCGCAGCCGTCAACAATCACATGTAGGCCCACACGACCGTAACTGCGATCGTGCCGATGATAGCGGCGGCTAGCAGCGCATGCAGGCATATGATCCCGACCGAGGGTCTCGGAGAACGTTCACGTGTGACTGGTATCTGTGTTGGCATGGCTACCTCACGGCATACCGTCGAAGGCCACTTACGGCGAAGCTACTTCCCGGCCCTCTCCCGCCGCAGCTTGGCCCAATAGTCCAGCCGCTTCCTGATCTCGCGCTCGAAACCGCGCTCGGGCGGATCGTAAAACGTCTTGCGCCCCAGCGCCTCCGGAAAATAATCCTGGCCGGAAAAGCCTTCCGCCGCGTCGTGATCGTATTCGTAGCCGGCGCCGTAGCCTTCCTCACGCATCAATTTGGTCGGTGAATTGAGGATGTGCTTGGGTGGCAGCAAGGAACCCGCCTCTTTCGCCGTGCGCATCGCGGCGCCGAAGGCTTTGTAGGCGGCGTTCGATTTTGGCGCAGTGGCGACATAGAGCACGGCCTGCGCGATCGCGAGCTCGCCCTCGGGCGAGCCCAGGAAATCGTAGGCATCCTTGGCGGCGTTGGCGACGACCAGCGCCTGCGGATCGGCAAGGCCGATGTCCTCCACCGCCATGCGCACCACGCGCCGCGCCAGGAACAGCGGGTCCTCGCCGGCATCGAGCATGCGCGCGAGATAATACAGTGCCGCGTCGGGATCGGAGCCGCGCACCGCCTTATGCAGCGCCGAGATCAGGTTGTAGTGGCCGTCCGCCGACTTGTCGTAGATCGGCGCGCGGCGCTGCAGGATGTCCTGCAGCTGCACGGCATCGAACACCTCGCCGCCGCGCGCGGAGCGCCAGACTTCTTCGGCCAAGGTCAGCGCGGCGCGGCCGTCGCCGTCGGCCATGCGCACCAGCGCGGCGCGCGCCTCGGCATCGAGCGGCAGCGTCTTGCCTTCGGCCTTTTCGGCGTGAGCGAACAATTTCTCAATCGCGTCCGCGTCGAGCGAATGAAACACCAGCACGCGTGCGCGCGACAGCAACGCGGCGTTGAGCTCGAAGGAGGGATTTTCGGTGGTGGCGCCGACCAGCACGACGGTGCCGTCCTCCATCACCGGCAAAAAAGAGTCCTGCTGCGCGCGATTGAAGCGATGCACCTCGTCGACGAACAGCAACGTGCCCTTGCCGGTCTCGCGACGGGCACGCGCGGCATCGAACGCCTTCTTGAGGTCCGCGACGCCGGAGAACACGGCCGACAACTGCTCGAAATGCAGCTCGGTGGCGTCAGCCAGCAGTCGCGCGACCGTGGTCTTGCCGGTGCCCGGCGGCCCCCAGAAGATCAGCGAGCCCAGCGTGCGCGTTTCCAGCATGCGGGTCAGCGCGCCGTCGGGACCGAGGATGTGATCCTGGCCGACGACGTCGGATAATTTGTGCGGACGCAACCGATCCGGAAGCGGCCGAGGCGCGTCCTGCTCGAGGCCTGCCGCGGCGAACAGCGACGCTCCTTGTTGTGGGCGCTTGGGACTCATCCCGGCAAGGTCACGTTGATCTGCTGGTTGCCGCGCTGGATCACGATGCGCCACACCCGAACCGACTGGCCCGCGGCCTTCTCAAGCTCGCTGGTCCTCGCGATCTGCTGCCCGTTCACGTTCACGATGATATCGCCCTTCTGGAAGCCGACATTGCCCGCGATGGAGTCCTCGGGAATCTCGGTCACGACGACGCCTTGCGTGTCGGAATCCAGATGCAGCTCGTCGGCGACCGCGGGCGAGATGTTGGCAACCTTCGCGCCCTGGAACGGCGAGCGCGCCTTCACGGTGATCTCGTCGCGGCCGCCATCGGGCGCGGTCTCCAGCGGCATCGACAGCTTCACCGGCTTGCCGGCGCGCTGCACGTCGATCTGCGCGGTGCCACCGAGCGGACGGGTGGCGAAGCGGTATTCGAAGCCGTTGGGATCATCGATGGTCTGGCCGTCGATGGCGGTGATCAGGTCGCTCGACTTCAAGCCGGCGCGCGCCGCGGGACTGCCCGACACCACGCTTGCGACCAATGCGCCGGTCGGCGAGCGCAAGCCGAGGCTCTCGGCGATCTCGGGCGTGACGGTTTGCAGCTTGGCGCCAAGCCACGGACGCTTTACCGCCTTGCCGCCCATCTTGGCAGAGGCCACGACCACGCGCACCATGTTGGCAGGGATCGCGAAGCCGATGCCCTGCGAACCGCCGGAGCGCGAATAGATCGCGGTGTTGATGCCGGCGAGCCTTCCGGTCATGTCGACCAGTGCGCCGCCGGAATTGCCGGGATTGATGGCGGCGTCGGTCTGGATGAAGAACTGATAATCGGTGATGCCGACTTGCGTGCGCGCCAGCGCCGAGATGATGCCGTGTGTCACGGTCTGGCCGACGCCGAAGGGATTGCCGATCGCGAGCACGACGTCGCCGACCATCAGCTCGTCGGAATTGGCGAAGTCGAGCGTGGCGAATTTCTCATGCGCGTCCTTCAGCCGCAGCACCGCGAGATCGGAGCGCGAGTCCTTCAAGATGACTTCGGCTTCGAATTCGCGCTTGTCGGCCAGCGATACCTTGACCTGGTCGGCGCCCTCGATGACGTGCACGTTGGTGACGACGAGCCCGGACGGATCGACCATCACGCCGGAGCCGAGCGAGCGCTGCATCTGCTCGCCCTGCCCACCCGGCACGCCGAAGAAACGGCGGAACAGCGGATCATCCATGAAGGGGTTGCGGTTCTGCACCATCTTGGCGGCGTAGACGTTGACCACCGCCGGCTGCACCCGCTGCACGATCGGCGCGTAGGAGAGACGCAGCTCCTGGGCGGAAGACGGCACGCGGCGGTCCTGCGCAGTCACGGGCGTGGCCAGCGCGGCGGAGACGAGCACCAAAGAAACGAAGCGATTCAACATCGTGATAAATCCTGAATGTAGACGATCAGATGGTGGTTCAGGCCGCGCGCTGCGGCGCCGGCGCGGCCGCCGGAGCGCACGACAACCTTTCCTGATGGGTCTCGCCCCAGGCCTTCAAGGTATCGATCACCGGCCGCAGGCTCTCGCCGATCTCGGAGAGGCAATACTCCACCCGCGGCGGCACCTCGGCATAGACCTTGCGGATGATAAGACGGTCATCCTCCAGCGCGCGAAGCTGCTTGGTCAGCATGCGCTGGGTGATGCCCGGCATCCGCCGCCGCAATTCGCCGAAACGCTGCGTGCCGGACTGCAGGTGAAACAGGATCACGCCCTTCCACTTGCCATCGATCAGATCGAGCGTCGCCTCGACCGCACATCCCGGCCGATGCGCAAAATTTCGCCGTTTCATGCGTACTTTCCCAACCCGTCCCCAATAGTATCCAAATGGGGACTATCTGCCTGAATTTACAGTACTTGCCAAATTGACGCCAGCACGACAATTCTGCCGCGCCACACAAGATGGAGAGCGGGCATGAAGGCCGTCGGATACAGGAAGTCGCTGCCGATCGAGGACAAGGATGCGCTGATCGATTTCGAGGCGGCGAAGCCCGAACCGAAGGGCCGTGACATCCGCGTCGCGGTGAAGGGGATTTCCGCCAATCCCGTCGACTACAAGGTGCGCAAGCGCGCCGCGCCGCCCGAGGGAGAGACGAAGATTCTCGGCTACGACGCGGCCGGCGTGGTCGACGCGGTCGGACCCGAGGTCTCGCTGTTCAAGCCGGGCGACGAGGTGTTCTACGCCGGCTCGATCCTGCGCCAGGGCACCAATTCGCAATTCCATCTGGTCGACGAGCGCATCGTCGGCAAGAAACCGGCATCGCTGTCGTTCGCGCAGGCCGCGGCGCTGCCCCTCACCTCCATCACCGCCTGGGAATTGCTGTTCGACCGGCTCGGCACGGTGCCCGGCAAAAGCGTCGATCCACGCACGCTTCTGATCATGGGCGGCGCCGGCGGCGTCGGCTCGATCCTGATCCAGCTGGCGCGCCGCCTCACCGGCCTGACGGTGGTTGCGACCGCGACACGGCCGGAATCGCAGAAATGGTGTCTCGACCTCGGCGCGCATGCGGTGATCGATCATTCAAAGCCGATGAAGGAGCAGATCGAGAAGCTGAAGCTGCCGCCGGTCGGCCTCGTCGCCAGCCTCACCTTCACCGAACAGCACTACAAGGCGATTGCAGAGCTGATGGCGCCGCAGGGCAAATTCGGCCTGATCGACGATCCCCAGGAATTCACCATGAGTGCGTTCAAAGGCAAGGCGATTTCGGTGCACTGGGAATCCATGTTCACCCGCTCCTCGTTCCAGACGCCGGATGTGATCGCGCAGCACAATCTGCTCAACGACGTCGCCGACCTCATCGACAAGGGCGTACTGCGCACCACCATGGATCAGACGTTCGGCACCATCAACGCGGCGAATCTCAAGCGCGCGCATGCGCTGCTGGAGTCCGGCAAGTCGCGCGGCAAGATCGTGCTGGAGGGGTGGTAATCCCGCCTACTGCAGCGGAGGCATCGTCCGCACGAACGCGACGATGGCATCGAGGTCCTGCGCGGTCATGGTGGCGTAGGCCGCATAGGCCATCGGTGGTTTCAGCCGGCGGCCGTCGCGCCCGATACCCTGGGTGATGGCACGCTTGATCTCGTCGTCGCTCCATTGGCCGAGGCCGGACACCGGATGCGAGGTGATGTTGCGGGATTCGGATTCGCCCCATGGTCCAGGAAATTTCCGGCCGCCCTTGCCGGTCGCGGACGCGAAATCATGCACCTCCGATGGGCCTTCCGGCGTGTGACATTCCAGACAATGCGAAATGCTCAGGAGATAGCGGCCGCGCGACAGCTTGTCGGCCATTTGGGCGTCGGTCATCTGCGCGCCCGAGTAGGTCGGCGTCTCCGGCTTTGATGCCCTGCGATATTCCGGCGCGGGCGTTTCGTGGCGAACCGGCGGCACCGTCTTGAGATACGCCACCAGCGCATCGAGATCGCGCGCCGTCAGTACGGTGTAGAATTCGAAAGGCATGATCGGCGCGGCTTTGGTGCCGTTCGGCTTGACGCCAGTGATGAGAAATTTCCTCAACTCCGCGTCGCTCCAGTTGCCGATGCCGGTCTCCTTGTCCGGCGTAATGTTGGCGCCGACGACCTTGTAGTCGGGCTCGTCGAAAGTCTGCGGGCCACCCGATAGGGCGCGCGAGAAATCGATCCCCTTGGGACCGGCCGGGGTGTGGCAGTTGTGGCAGAACATCGGGCCGTTGACGAGATAAGCGCCGCGCTCGACCAGCGTCTCGCCGACAGCCGGTGACACCAGAAGCGCCAGCGCCACCCCCAGGACAATCCTCATCGAAATCCCCCCAAGCCTAAATCGCGAAGATTATGCACGCGCAACGCGCCGCGGTCACCAGCCAATAAAAAAGCGGCGCTTGATGGCGCCGCCTTTCAAATTCGATATTGCGAGGCTTATGCCGCCTCGGCTTCTTCCTTCTCCTGGACCGGACCGGAGTCCAGACCCTTGGCGTCGACGTCGCGGTCGACGAACTCGATCACCGCCATCGCGGCATTGTCGCCGTAGCGGAAGCCGGCCTTGATGATGCGGGTGTAGCCGCCGTGGCGGTCCTTGTAGCGGGGCGCCAGCACGTCGAACAGCTTCCTGACCTGGTCGAGGTCGCGCATCTCGGAGATGGCCTGACGGCGCATGGCGAGCCCGCCCTTCTTGCCCAAGGTTACCAGCTTCTCGACGATCGGCCGCAGCTCCTTGGCCTTCGGCAGCGTGGTGACGATTTGCTCGTGCTTGATCAGCGCGGCGCACATATTGGCGAACATCGCGCGGCGATGCTCGGCGGTGCGATTGAGCTTGCGATGAACTTTTCCGTGACGCATGACTTTATTCCTTCAGTTCGCCGCAAGCGGCGCGTTGCTCAGGTGGGCTTCCTGCGTTCGCCCGCAAAAGCGTAAAAGAACGCTTTTGCTTCTCTAGTTGAGCATGATCCTTACCGGAAAACCGCTTCGCACTTTTCCGGGATCATGCTGGTTCTCAGTAGTGATCCTCGAAGCGCTTGGCGAGCTCGTCGATGTTCTCCGGCGGCCAGCCCGGCACTTCCATGCCGAGATGCAGGCCCATCTGGGCCAGCACTTCCTTGATTTCGTTCAGCGACTTGCGGCCGAAGTTCGGGGTGCGCAGCATCTCCGCCTCGCTCTTCTGCACGAGGTCGCCGATATAGACGATGTTGTCGTTCTTCAGACAGTTGGCCGAACGCACCGACAGCTCGAGCTCGTCCACCTTCTTGAGGAAGGCCGGGTTGAAGGCGAGATCGGGGATGATCTCCTGCGCGACTTCCTTGCGCGGCTCCTCGAAATTGACGAACACGTTGAGCTGATCCTGCAGGATGCGCGCGGCGTAGGCCACCGAATCCTCCGGCGAGATCGCGCCATTGGTCTCGATCGTCATGGTCAGCTTGTCGTAGTCGAGGATCTGGCCCTCGCGGGTGTTCTCGACCTTGTAGGAGACCTTGCGCACCGGCGAGAACAGGCTGTCGACCGGGATCAGGCCGATCGGCGCATCCTCAGGGCGATTACGCTCGGCGGCGACATAGCCCTTGCCGGTCGCGACGGTGAACTCCATGCGGATTTCCGCACCCTCGTCGAGCGTGCACAGCACGAGATCGGGATTGAGCACGACGACGTCGCCCACGGTCTGGATGTCGCCGGCGACGACCACGCCCGGACCGGACTTCTTCACGACCATGCGCTTGGGGCCTTCGCCCTGCATCTTGATCGAGATGTCCTTGATGTTGAGCACGATGTCGGTCACGTCCTCGCGGACGCCGGCGATCGAGGAGAACTCATGCAGCACGCCGTCGATGTGCACCGACTGCACCGCGGCGCCCTGCAGCGAGGACAGCAGGATGCGGCGCAGCGCGTTGCCGAGCGTCTGGCCGAAGCCGCGCTCGAGCGGCTCGGCCACCAGCGTCGCGAAACGGTTCGCGTCGTGGCCGGCGGAAACCTGCAGCTTGTTCGGTCGAATAAGCTCTTGCCAATTTTTCTGGATCGTCACTGTTTCACCTCAGGCCGGATCGTCATCCGGCGTTCGAGATCGCGGATCAGTCCGCGCGCAAAATTCCAAAAACGATTTCCGCGGATGGTTCGACCACCCCGCGAAAGCAGCATCACACCCGGCGACGCTTGCGCGGCCGGCAACCATTGTGCGGGATCGTGGTCACGTCGCGGATCGAGGTGACGGTGAAGCCCGCGGCCTGCAATGCTCGGAGCGCCAACTCGCGGCCCGAACCGGGACCGGCGACTTCGACTTCCAGCGTGCGCATGCCGTGTTCCTGCGCCTTCTTGGATACATCCTCCGCCGCGACCTGCGCGGCATACGGGGTCGACTTCCGCGACCCCTTGAACCCCATCGTTCCCGCCGACGACCAGGCAATGGTGTTGCCCTGCGCGTCGGTGATGGTGATGGTGGTATTGTTGAACGACGAATTCACATGCGCGACGCCGGATGCGATGTTCTTGCGTTCACGACGGCGAACGCGCCCGGCGGGTGTGGCTTCCTTGCCCATCTCAAACCTTTCCTGTCGATCTCAACGCCGCCGTAATGCCAGCGGCTCCACCTCAAAAGCGAATGGTGAGTGGCGAATAGCGAATAGGGCTTGCCCCCTACTCGCCATTCGCCATTCGCTACTCGCGGAATTACTTCTTCTTGCCGGCGATCGCTTTCGCCGGGCCCTTGCGCGTACGCGCGTTGGTGTGGGTACGCTGACCGCGCACCGGCAGGCCGCGGCGATGACGCAGCCCGCGATAGCAGCCGAGATCCATCAGCCGCTTGATGTTGATGCCGGTCTCGCGGCGAAGATCGCCCTCGACGACGTAGTCGCGGTCGATCATTTCGCGGATCTGGAGCACTTCAGCGTCGCTCAACTGGCTGACGCGGCGATCCAGCGGAATCTTGGTCTTCTCCATGATGTCGGCCGCGCTCTTCTCGCCGATGCCATGGATGTACTGCAGCGCGATCAGCACGCGCTTGTTGGTCGGAATGTTCACGCCGGCAATACGGGCCACCTAGGTCTCTCCTGTCGCCGATCCCTTTGGGGATTTCCGGCTCTGAATTCTTGCTCTCTCGGGCAGGTCCGCAAACGCGAACACGACGCCCAACCCCTCGTCCATTTGGGGCCCGGCATCGTCTTGATCACTATCCGACTAGGATGCGGGGCTTATTAAGGGATCGAATGCGGTTTCGTCAACCGATTCTAAGCCTTACGTCGCCTTTTCGTGACCCTTTTTGCACTCTTTCGAGCGGCCTTAGGGCCGCCCTTCTTGACCGTCTTTTTAGCCCCCTTGGAGGGCCGTTTGGTGGCCTTCCGGGCCGCTTTGGACGCCTTTTTGGCGCTCGCCCGGCCCGCCGCGGGAGACGATTTTGCCGCCTTGCGGGCAGGCTTCCGGACGGTCCCCCTGGCAGCTGGCTTGGCGGAAGCCCGTTTCTCGGCGGCCTTGGCATCCGCCGCCTCGATGGCCGCCAGGATTCGGGCGATCTCCCGGGTGACCTGCTCGATGGTCATCATGCCGTCGACGGTCAGGAGCTTGCGGCGTTCCGAATAGTAGTGGATCAGCGGCTCGGTCAGCGAGCGGTAGGCGGCAAGGCGCCTGGTCAGCACCTCCGGCGTGTCGTCGACCCGGACCTCCTCGCCGCGCGAGCGCATCTCGGCAACGCGCGTCTCGACCCGCTGCAGCAGCGCGCTCTCGTTGACCCTGAGCTCAATGACGGCATCGAGCTTGAGGTGCTTGTGCTTGAGCAGATTGTCGAGCGCCTCGGCCTGCGGCACGGTGCGCGGAAACCCGTCGAGGATGAATCCCTTCTTCGCGTCAGGCAACTCGATGCGGTCGGCGATGACGCCGACCACGACCTCGTCGGGCACGAGTCCACCACCTGCCATGATGTCCTTGGCCCGCAGGCCGACTGGCGTGCCCGCCGCCACTGCCGCGCGCAACATCTCACCGGTCGAAAGCTGCACGATGCCGTAGCGCTGCACCAGCCGCTGCGCCTGGGTGCCCTTGCCCGAACCCGGCGGGCCCAGAAGGATTATTCTCATTGGCGTACGCCCCCCGGCGTTTGGTGGCGAAGCTCCGCACACCTGGTTTCTTGTTCTGAGCCGCTATTATTTGCGCATGATCTTGTCGGAAAACCGCTTCACACTTTTCCGGATCATGCGCTAACGGCGGCGTCCCCGCAGCTTCGACTTCCTGATCAGCCCCTCATATTGATGGGCCAGCAGATAGCCCTGCACCTGCGCCACCGTATCCATGGTCACGCTGACCACGATCAAGAGCGAGGTGCCGCCGAAGTAGAACGGCACGGACGCATACGAAATCAGGATTTCCGGGATCAAGCAGACGATCGCCAGATAAATCGCGCCGACCACGGTGATGCGCGACAGCACATAGTCGATGTGCTCTGCGGTGCGCTCGCCGGGCCGGATGCCCGGAATGAAGCCGCCATGCTTCTTCAGATTGTCGGCGGTCTCGGTCGGGTTGAACACGATCGCGGTGTAGAAGAAGGCGAAGAACACGATCAGCGCGAGATAGAGGATCAGGAACAGCGGACGGCCATGGCCGAGCTGGGTGGTGATCCACTGGAACCATTCCGGACCCTTGCCGGCGTTGAAGTTGGCGATTGTGGTCGGCAACAGCAGCAGCGATGACGCGAAAATCGGCGGGATCACGCCCGAGGTGTTGAGCTTGAGCGGCAGATGCGAGGACTGGCCCTCGAACATCTTGTTGCCGACCTGCCGCTTCGGATACTGGATCAGCAGGCGGCGCTGCGCGCGCTCCATGAACACGATGAAGGCGATCACGACGACCACCATCACCATCACGATCAGGATCAGGCCGGTCGACAGCGCGCCCTGACGGCCAAGTTCGAGCATGTTGGCGAGCGCCGACGGCAGCTCGGCCACGATGCCGGACAGGATGATCAGCGAAATGCCGTTGCCGATGCCGCGCGAGGTAATCTGCTCGCCCAGCCACATCAGGAACATGGTGCCGCCGGTCAGCGTCACCGCGGTGGAGATGCGGAAGAAAAATCCGGGATCAGAGACGACATTGCCGGCGAGGACAATGCCGAGTTTCCCGGCTGAGCCGGTGACCTGCAGGACGGCGAAGCTTTCCGTTACCGGAAGCAGGCCGTTGCCGCGCTTGACCCGGCCAGGGCCGCCAGCACGAAACAGAGGCGACGATCCGCCAGCAGACGGGCGCCCGGTGATCGGGGTTCGTTCTTCGCCGGGAACCGGCCGTTAGGACTATCTCTCCCGCACAGTCAGTCATCATGCATGACCCCCCCGCCTGGAGCAATGGTGATGGATTGAACCCATCCCGCGTTGGTTACCTCCGGCCGGTCATGCTCGCGTTCTCTATTAGGTACGGGTGATCCGTATGGAAACTCTGCCGACGTCGCCGCGCGTGCCGCGGGCCCCGCATGGTGCGGGCGAACAACACCGAATTCGGGGTGCTGAAGCCGGCGGGCCGGGCCCGCTGGCGCTTGCCTGCATGGCTTCCCTGACGCCGCGCACACGTGGCGCTACCTGCTGCCTGAGCTGGCGGAGGCCGGCTTCCACGCCGTGGCGCCCTTATGCGCGGGTACGCGCCTCCCGCGGTGCCCGGTGACGGGTGCTATGGCCTAGGTGCGCTGGTCGCCGATGCCATCGCCTTGCATGAGGTGCTGGGCGGCGATGACCGGGCCGTGCTTATCGGCCACGACTGGGGCGCCGAGGCGGCCTACGGGGCGGTCGCGTTCAGCCCGGACCGGTGGCGCCGCCTGGTGACGTGGCCGTGCCGCCTGCCGCGCTGGACCCGGTGCTGTTCAGTGACTACGAGCAGCTCAAGCGTTGCTTCTACTTGTTCTTCTTCCGGGATCCGGAGGCCGCCGCCGATGCGCGTGGTGGCCGCCGACGACATGGCGTTCATTGACCGGCTGTGGCGGGACTGGTCGCCCGGCTACGACGCGGCGAGCATCTCGCCGGAGTCAAGGATGCACTGCGGCAGCCCGCCAACCTGAAGGCGGCGATCGGCTACTACCGGACCGCCGGGGCCGCGCCGGGAGATGCCGCGGCAGGAGATGCCGCGCCGGTACTCGCGCAGGAACAGGCCGCGCGGCGGCGGGCCGAACGGCCGACGCTTTACCTGCACGGCAGCGCCGATGGCTGCATCCGCGCCGAGCTGATAGGTGACGCCGCCAGCGTGCTCGCGCCAGGTTCCCGGCTGGTGTTGGTGCCGGATGCGGGCCATTTCCTGCACCTGGAGAAGCCCGGCGAGGTCAATCGGCAGATCCTGGCCTGGGTTACCGGCTAAGTGCCCGCGCGGCCCGCCTGGGGCGGCGCAGGACCTGCTCAGATCCAGCCGCTGAACCACATTCGGGCGTACCAGGAGGATAGGGGAGGACCTTGGCCGCGAGGACCGGATAGATGTAGGCGAAATCGCCGAGCACGGCCAGGAGGTAAGCGCCGACGATGACGGCACCGACTGCCCGCCGGGCCGGAGTGGCCGTGGCGGAGCCGATGATCAGGCCGAGGCACAACGTAATGGCGATGACCAGGAACGGGTCGAAGACCACGGCGTAGTAGTAGAACTCGGTGCGGCCGTCGTGGAAGTAGAACCAGATCCACGGCAGCCAGCCGCGGCGACGCCGGCCAGCACCGCGCCCGCGCGCCAGTCCCAGCGGATGAGCCACCAGACCAGGCAGACCAGCAGCGCGCGGTCGCCGCCCACCAGATCAGCGGCGTGCCCATCGCCAGTACTTCCTGCTCCGTGGTCCCGGCGCGCCGCATGTCAGTGGGCGGGCAGGCAGGCCGCGAAAAACGATGTCGGCCGGGCCAGGATCAGCCAGCCGACCGGGTTCGACTTGTAGTGCTGCGGTACCCGGAGGCCCAGGCCGAACGTGAGCATCGACTTGTTGTAAGCCAGCCAGGCGGCGATGGTGGAGTGGCGTGGTCGCCGCTGAACGCCGTGCCGTTGCGGTTATAGCCGTAGGGGGTCGCGAACCAGCCGGCCCACGACGCGACGTACACCGACCGCCGGGACGATGCCGAACCATAGCGGCAGCCATGCGCATCGCGGCGCAGCACGCCGGACAGCCGCCGGCCGTACCCGGCCGCCCGCCGCGCGCCGAGGTCCCACGCGATGGCCAGGCCGCCGAAGGCGGGGATATACCAGACGCCGCTCCACTTGGACGCCGCGGCGCCCAGGCAGACCCGGCCAGGATCCGCAGCCAGCGGATGCCGAGGCGGCCGCCCGCCGCCGGTCCGGCCCGGCCGCGACGGCCGCGACCCGCGCCCGCGTCCGGTCCCGGTCGATCACCAGCAGCCCGAAGGCCGCCAGCACCCAGAACATGACGAAAATGTCGAGTATCGCCGTCCGGCTCAGCACGAATTCCAGGCCGTCCAGCGCCATCAGCAGTCCGGCTATGCAGCCGAGCAGGGTCGAGCTGGTCATCCGCCGGGCGATCCGGGCGGTCATCAGGATCGACAGCGAGCCGACCAGCGCCACCGAGAACCGCCAGCCGAACGGCGTCAGCCCGAACAGCCACTCGCCGGCGGCGATCATGATCTTGCCCAGCGGCGGGTGGGCGACGTACTCGCCCGTGGTGCCCGGCAAGATCGGGTGCTCCCCCGGACCATCAGCGCGTTGGCGTTCTTGACGTGGTTGATCTCGACGCCGTGCTTCAGGATCCCCCACGCGTCACCGGCGTAGTAGGTCTCGTCGAAGACCACGGCATTCGGGATGCCCAGCCGGTCGAACCGCAGGAAGCCGCCGAACAACGTCACGAGCAGCGGCCCGGCCCAGCCCCAGAACGCGCTGCCGGGCATCGGGGGCACCAGCCGGGTACGCAGCTCAGCCGCGCGATCGGGCGCAGTGGCAGTGGCTGGATCCGTCGACGACATCATCGAGCGAAATCCTACGGCTGAACGCCTGCGGCCGCTGCGGAAGGCCGACCGCCAGGTTCCGTTCCGGAGCTGGCGCGCTTCGTCCTGGAGCTGGCGTTCTTCGCTGACATGCCCGGAGCTACTGGACAGTAGCCGCGCTACCCGGCCGGGCTCGGGCTACCGGTAGAGCTCGGCGCGGGACCGCCAGCCGGGCTCGGGCTGCCAGTACTGCTCGGCGTCGAGCTGTCAGCCGGGCTCGGCGTCGGGCTGCCCGTGGCACTCGGCGTCGGGCTGTATCCGGGCTCGGCGTCGGGCTGCCCGTGGCACTCGGCGTCGGGCTGCTATCCGGGCTCGGCGTCGGGCTCCCGGTCGGGCTCGGGCTTTCGGTGGGGCTCGGCGTCGGACTGCCGGCCGGACTCGGGCAAGCGGTGTGGTCTGGGCCGACGATTGGGTTCAGCGGAGGGCCGCCGGCCAGGCTTCCGGTGGGACTCGGGCTAGCCGCCGGGTCCGGGCTGCCGGCGGAGCTCGGGGCGGGGCTGCCGGCCGGACTGGGGCCGCCAGTGGAACTCGGCGCGGGGCTGCCAGTGGGGCTTGGACAATCGGCGGATGGGGCGGCGCTGGTCGTCGGGCTGGGGCAAGTCGTGGAGCTTGCCGCTCGGTTGGCGGAGGCGGCTACGGCGAGCTGGCCGCGGCCACGTTCCGGTGATTCGGCTGGCCGGGCGGGGTGCTGCTGGTCACGGTTCCTTCGCGAATGGACAGATTCCTGCTCGGGCCGCCACTTAGCGGCGACCCATCGGTGCCGCCCGCGGGCCCGCCGCTGCCAAGCGACCGGAAAAGTGCGGCGGTCTGCGAAATCGCCTGGCCCGGCAGCGGAGTCAGCGCGAGAGCGCCCCCGGCGACAACGAAGACGGCGATGGCCAGCACCGCGGTAGGGCGCAGCCGCGCCAGGCCCCCGCGTCGCGGGCCGGGACGCGTCACCCGCAAGCGCTCGCGCGCCGCGCCGGGAATTGGCCGCAGCCAGTCCGAGGCGGACTGCAGGCCGGCCGCTGCGCGACTGGCGACCTCGGAAAATCCGGCCATCATCCAGGCCACCAGCGACGGGTGAGGCGTGGAGAGCCGGGCGCGAATCCGCTCCAGACCATCCTCAGCAGGCACTACGGAGTCCGCGCTCGCGCGCAGTGCGCGGCGCAGAAGCTCTTCATAGTCACGATCGCGCTGGTTCATGCCTCGCTCTCCAGGCTACCCTCCAGCACGCTGCGCAACGCTGACATGGCCCGGGAGGTATGGCTCTTGACGGCGCCCTTGCTGATCCCCATCATCGCGGCGATCTGAGCCTCGGACAGGTCCGCGTAATACCGCAGCACGAGCGCCTCGCGCTGCCGTGGCGAAAGCGTGCGCAGCGCGGCGGCCACCATAGAGCACTCCAGCAGTGCAAGCGCGCTCTGCTCCGCACTCGGCATGTCCGCCGCCGGCCTGGGCGCGTTCCGGTCGACCACCACCCGGTGCCGCAAGACGGAACGAGACCGGTCACCACGCACCGCCGCAGATAGGCCAGGGCCTTGTCGGTGTCCTTGACTGGCGCCAGCTGCCGTGCATGGCGACGAACGAGTCCTGCACTACTTCCTCGGCGGTCCCCACGTCGCCGACCAGCTGTACCGCGAGCCGCACCAGCGATCGGTAGTGCGTGGCGTACAGCCCGGTCACCGCGCCGTCGGCATCCCGGCCCGCCGGGACCGAGACCGCAACGGCGCGCGCCGCATGGCCTCGGTCACGTACACAGGACGCCCGGCCACATCGCCCGGGCCAACCGCCGTCACTGCGGATCCTCGCGGCCCGCTGCTGGCGCGCCACCCCGCGCCAACGACCGCGCCCCCCGCTCATCCATGCTGCCCCCGAAATCACCCGCTGCCATTCAGCCTGGTACCCAGAGAACGGATTGTCCAGTGCTGAGCACTAGAGAGCTATTTAGACGAGTCTATGCGTTAAGAGCATGTTTAACAGTCCTGAGCAGCGCGCCCGCGGCCCGGCCGCCCAGCTGCGGGGGCGACCACGACACCCTTCCCGCCATCATCAGCGATGACACCAACCGGTGATACGGTCAGCGGCATTACGGACCGGAATGGAGATGGCAACGATGACCGCACCGCTACAGGTGATCGCCCTGAGCTTTAGCCGCGATGATGCCGAGGACCGGATCCTGGCCGAGGTCGACCGCCTCCGCGGCCGGGGAGTTCTCCGGCTGCTCGACATGCTGTTTGTCGCCAAGAGCCAGGACGGCAGCATCGAACGGCTGGCCATCGGCGATGACGAGGACTTCGGCTCGCTCCTGGCGGCGGTCGTCCCCATTGCGAGCGGCGGTACGGCCGGGGCTGACGGCGCGGCGGCTGACGGCGCGGCGGCCTTCGACCCGGCCTATGCCTGGGCTCTGGCCGATTCCCTCCAGCCGGGACGGCGCTGGCCTTCCTGCTCGTCGAGCACAACTGGGCCGCCCCGCTCTTTGACGCCATCGCCGAGACGGGCGGCACGCTGATCGGCGAGGGCTTCCTGACCGCCGAGGCCGGGCTGGTGGTGGGCGCCGAGGTCGCCGCCATGGAGGAAGCGGCTGAGGTGATCGCCCTGGCCCAGGCGGCCGAGGCCGACGCCTTGCTGGTCGCGATGGCGGCCGATGCCGCGGCCGCCGAGGCAGTGGCCGATTCGGAGCGGATCCAGGCGGCCGCGGCCGCTGACGCCGTCCGGGCGCTGATCGCCGCCGGGCTGGTGGAGGAGGCGGCCGCGCACGAGGCGGTCGCCGCCCTGACCGCGGCCGGGCTCATCGTGGCCGCCGCTGATCAGGCCGTCGCTGACGCCGTAGCCGAAGATGCCGCCGTGCTAGAGGCCGCCGACGAGGTGACCGACGCGTCCCTGGCGGAGTCTCTGGCCACCATCGCGGCCGCCGACGAGGTAGCCGCTGAGGCGACCGGCGAAGCCGAGGCCAGGGTGCAGGCGGCGTCGATTACTACCGCAGAGGCCCAGGTGCTCCGTTATCTGGCCAAGCCACTGCCCTTCTCCGTCATCGCCGACAAGCTGGGCATCTCCCGGTCAGCAGCCAAGGAGCGGGCCGCACGTCTCTACAAGCGGCTCGGCGTCCACAGCAGGGACGAGGCGGTTAGCCGGGCCCGCTTCCTCGGCCTCCTCCGCGGCTAGCGACCCGCCGCCGTCCATGCCGGGCCGACTGGATCGGCCGCGGTCGCGCGTCACCCGCGATCCTCCTGGCCATTTGCTAGCATTGATAGCAGCAGGAGGGCGGGTGGTCGCGCTGTCGGCAATGAGTATCCGGAACATTGACGACCGGGTGAAGGAGCGGCTGCGCGTCCGGGCTGCGCGCCATGGCAGGTCCATGGAGGCCGAAGTCCGTGCGATCCTCACAGCCGCGGTAACCGAGCCGGGCGAGGCATCGGGCCTGGCCGAAGCGATCCTCGATCGCTTCGGCGAGCTGGGTGGCGTCGAGCTCGACCTTCCTCCCCGAGCCGCTCAGGCGCGGGCAGCAGAGTTTCATTAATGATCATCGCTGACACCAGTGTCGTGTCCGAGCTGATGCGGCCCTCCCATCGCAGGTGGTCCGGGAATGGGCAGGGCCTGCAGGCAGCAGGCGGGCTGCGAACCTCGGCGATCACGGTCGCCGAGATCCGTTACGGCCTTGAGCGCCTCCCCGATGGCTACCGCAAGGACCGTCTGGTGGCAGCCGCTAGCGAGGTCTTCGCCGCGTTCAGCGAGTATGTCCTGCCTTTTGACGCCGACGCGGCGGCGCACTATGCCGTGATCGTGGCTCATCGCGATCGCGTCGGCCTGCCTATCGAGGGATTCGACGCGCAGATTGCCGCCATCTGCCGCGCCCGCGGCGCGGCACTGGCAACACGCAACGTCAAAGATTTCCAGGAAACCGGAATCGACGTGATCGATCCGTGGCAGCCCGGTTAAGGCGACCCGGCTCTCCGCGCGACGCAGCCCGCCGGTCGTCAGGGCCGCGGGCATAGCTGGCCGCGCGCCGGCGTTATGGTATACAGTCGCGGTAAGTGAGTTTCCCGCGATAGCGGGTGGGCACCCTTCTGAGAGGTTGCCTAGCGGCTCCGCTCCCCCGGCCAAGGTCCGGGTACGGGCGTAGAGCGTCTCCCAAAAATGCCGGGTCTTCCGGCGATTGCTTTTCCCCCGAAGTGCCGGGCACGCACGTTAATTCCTGCTGCGCAGCCGCGGCCTTCTTCCGGCGTACCTGAATTTACGCTGCCCTCGAAAGGAAATCCTTATGTCCACCATCACCCAGCAGCGCGCGGCCCCGTCGCGCGCTCCAACGGCACCTGACGTCGCGCCGATTCCCGTGTCGGGAATCCTTGACGTCAGCGATAGCCACGGCTTTCTCCGCACGTCCGGATACCGGCAGAGCCCGGACGACATTTACCTGCCTATTTCGCAGATCCGCCAGTACGGCCTGCGTAAAGGCGATCACGTCGAGGGGGGTGCCCGGCCGCCTCGCCCGGGGGCGGAAAGCGGGGCGCCTCGCCAGGCCAAGGCGCGAGAGAAATTCGGCGTGCTGGCCCGGATCGACGCGATCAACGGCCTGGAGGCCGAGCGGTCGAAGGCGCGCCCCGAGTTCGACAAGCTCACCCCCCTCTACCCGCAGGAGCGCCTCCGCCTGGAGTCCGGCTCCCCGTCGCCCGTGGCACGGATCATCGATCTGGTCAGCCCGATTGGCAAGGGCCAGCGGGGACTGATCGTATCCGCGCCCAAGGTCGGCAAGACCTTGGTGCTGAAGGAGATCGCGGCGGCGGTAGCCGCAGGCAATCCCGAGGTGCACCTGATGGTCGTGCTCGTCGGCGAGCGCCCTGAAGAGGTCACCGACCTGCGGCGCACGGTCAACGGCGAAGTGATCTTCTCCACGTTCGACCAGTCCGCGAGCGATCACATCATGGTTGCCGAGCTGGCGATCGAACGGGCCAAGCGCCTGGTCGAGCTCGGCAAAGACGTCGTCGTGCTGCTCGACTCGATCACCAGGCTCGGCCGCGCGTACAACCTCGCCGCCCCGGCCAGCAGCCGGATCCTGGCCGGCGGCGTGGCGACGTCGGCCCTGCAGCCACCCCGGCAGTTCCTCGGCGCGGCGCGGAACATCGAGGAGGGCGGCTCGCTGACGATCCTGTGCTCGGCCCTGATCGACACTGGCTCCCGGATGGACGACGTGTTCTTCGAGGAGTTCAAGGGAACCGGCAACATGGAGCTGCGGTTGCGCCGCGAGCTCGCGGAGAAGCGCCTCTTCCCCGCGGTCGACGTCGCGGCGTCCGGAACCCGCAGGGACGACCTGCTGATGACACCGCAGGAACATGCGGCGGTCGACAGCCTGCGCCGGGCGCTGGCCGGGCTGGATCCCCAGCAGGCTCTCGAGCTGCTGCTGGATAAGACCCGCGATACCGCGTCCAACGCCGAGTTCCTGCTCCAGGTTCAGCGCAGCGCCTGACCACGCTGGCATGCCGCTGCGGGGGCGCTCGGCGAGTTCTGCGCGCGGGCGGCGAGTGCTCATCGCCTGGAGCGCGCCGGCCCCTGGCGGGCGAATTGCTACCGTGCCAGCATGGCTATCTCGCTCAGTGCGGCTACGCTCCGGCTCCTCGACGGCAGGAATTACGCGGTCCTCGCTACCGTGAATCCAGATGGCAGCCCGCACAGCTCTGCCATGTGGATCGGCCGCGATGGCGACGACCTGCTGTTCTCCACCGTGCAGGGGCGCGTGAAGCAGCGCAACATGCTGCGCGAACCGCGGGTCAGCGTTACGATCCTTGACTCCGCGGACCCGGAGAATTACGTGGAACTGCGTGGCTGGGCGTCGATGACGCCAGATTCCGCCCGGCAGCTGCACATTCAGCTGGCCCGG
>CAVTVG010000011.1:0-164024 GCA_963738155.1 uncultured Alphaproteobacteria bacterium | reverse complement strand
CCAACGCGCAGATGGTGTGGCCCTCGACCTGCTTCGTCACTTCAAGCAGCATGTCGATCTCGCGCTTGTGCGCGCGGCCCTCGGCCATACGGGTCAACACCCGCCACATCCATCCCGTTCCCTCGCGGCAGGGCGTGCACTGGCCGCAGCTCTCATGCTTGTAGAAATAGGAGATGCGGGCGATGGCGCGGATCAGGTCGGTCGACTTGTCCATCACGATCACGGCCGCTGTTCCCAAGCCGGAACGCAGCTTGCCGAGGCTGTCGAAATCCATCGGCGTGTCGATGATCTGGTCGGCCGGCACCATGCGCACCGACGAGCCGCCGGGAATGACGGCCTTCAGATTGTCCCAGCCGCCGCGGATGCCCCCGCAATGCTTCTCGATCAACTCACGGAACGGAATCCCCATCGCCTCTTCGACATTGCAGGGGCGCTCGACATGGCCGGAGATGCAGAACAGTTTGGTGCCGACATTGTTGGGACGGCCGATCGCGGAAAACCAGGCCGCGCCGCGCCGGAGAATGTCGGGCGCAACCGCGATCGACTCCACGTTGTTGACGGTGGTCGGACAGCCGAACAGACCGACATTGGCCGGGAATGGCGGCTTCAGCCGCGGCTGGCCCTTCTTGCCTTCGAGGCTTTCGAGCAGCGCGGTCTCTTCGCCGCAGATATAGGCGCCGGCGCCGTGGGTGACATAGAGATCGAACGGCCAGCCGTTGATATTGTCCTTGCCGATCAGCCTGGCTTCATAGGCCTGGTCGACCGCGGCCTGCAGATGCTCGCGCTCGCGGATGAACTCGCCGCGCACATAGATGTAGGCGGCATGCGCGCCCATCGCGAAGCTCGCAAGCAGGCAGCCCTCGACCAAAAGATGCGGATCGTGCCGCATGATCTCGCGGTCCTTGCAGGTGCCCGGCTCGGACTCGTCGGCATTGACCACGAGATAGCTTGGCCGGCCATCCTTGGATTCCTTGGGCATGAACGACCACTTCATGCCGGTCGGGAAACCCGCGCCGCCGCGGCCGCGCAGGCCGGAGGATTTCATCTCGTTGATGATCCAGTCGCGGCCCTTGTCGATGATAGCCTTGGTGCCGTCCCATGCGCCGCGCCTGCGCGCGCCCTCGATGCCCCAATCGTGGAGGCCGTAGAGGTTCTTGAAGATGCGGTCCTTGTCCTCGAGCATCTCTAGGTGACTTCCTTTAGCGTGGTCGGCCCGGTGATGGGCGCGGACAATTGACGGCCGTTCTGCGGGCCGGGCTTCGGCGGCTTGCCCGAGGCAAAGCCGTCCAGCACGCGGCCGAAGGTCTCTTTGGTCAGATCCTCGTAGGTATCCTTCCAGATCAGCACCATCGGCGCGTTGACGCAGGCGCCGAGACACTCGACCTCTTCCCAGCTGAAATTGCCGTCCTTGGAGAGATGGAAGGGATCGTGGTGGATGCGGCGCTGACAGACCTCGAGAATATCTTCCGCGCCGCGCAGCCGGCACGGCGTGGTGCCGCAAACCTGCACGTGCGCCTTCTTGCCGACCGGCGCGAGCTGGAACATGGTGTAGAAGGTCGCGATCTCCAGCATGCGGATGTAGGGCATTTCGAGGAGATCGGCGACCGCGCGGATCGCCGCTTCCGTCACCCAACCGTCGTTCTGCTCCTGCACGCGCCACAGGATCGCGATCGCAGCCGAAGCCTGCCGGCCCGGCGGATATTTCGCGATCTCGTTTTTGGCGAAGGCGAGATTGTCGTCCGTGAACGCAAAGCTCGCGGGCTGCATCTCCTTCGGGGCAAGGCGGCGGACGGACATTCTTCAGTCTCTCATTGCATGCGGCGCGCGGCGGTCGCGTTCAGCGCGTTGATCCGGTCCTGCCAGAACGCGCTCGCGGTGCCGAAAACGTTGTAACCGACGTGGGTGGAAACCTTGATGCGGTCGAGGATCGACAGATCGCTCACCGTCTCCATCCGGCCTGAGCGCGGATCGTAGACGATCAGCTTGAGCGGGGTCTTTTCCAGGATGTAGCGCGACACGGTGTGCTGACGGTCGTTGCCGTGCTCCTCGCACAGGATCACGCTGTCGCCCTGCAACAGCCGCGTGCCGCCCTTGATGGCTTCGATCTCGACGCCCTCGACGTCGAGCTTGATCAGGTATTTGCCCTCAGGAGAGACCTTGCTGTCGTCCAGGAGATTGTCGAGCGCGATGACCGGCACTTCCTCGCCATCGGCCTGGTCACCGGCGATGCTGAAGGCCTCGTGCTTGGTGCCGGACAGACGCGCGGTGCCGCGTGTAGCGCCGATCGCGCATTTCATAGTCTCGAAGCGCCTGCCGTTGATCTCGGCATTGTTGACGAGTTTTGGAAAGTTCTGCCCTGCCGGCTCGATCGCGATCGCCTTGTGCGCGCCGAACGGCTTGCTCGACACCAGCACGGACCAGTAGCCGTAATTGGCGCCGCAATCGATCAGGGTGTAGTCGACGTCGGCAGAGTGACGGAACAAGAGTTCGAGCTCGTCTTCATATTGAAAAGAGCGGTTGAGCAGCTTGCTCCAGTAGCCGTCGCCATAGGGAAATTCGAACACGGCATCCGAGTTGAGCTTGATCGCGATGTTGCGCTCCGGCAGCGTCTTGCGCAGCAGATTGGCGCAGGCGATGTAACCCATATGCGAGAAGTGCGAGGAGATTTTCGAGCCCGTCGCCAGCGCCAGCGCAGCGGTCCGCTCCCACAGGTTGGCCCCTTCAAGAGCTCCCGAGGCGCGGTCGAACTGGATGGGCGCCGGCGCCATCACCGATCGACCTCCCCGAACACGATGTCGAGCGAGCCGAGGACGGCGGAGATGTCAGCCAGCAGATGGCCGCGACAGATGAAATCCATCGCCTGCAGATGCGCAAAGCCGGGCGCGCGGATCTTGCACTTGTACGGCTTGTTGCTGCCGTCGGCGACGAGATAGACGCCGAACTCGCCCTTGGGCGCTTCGACCGCCGCATAGACCTCGCCGGCAGGCACGTGCACGCCCTCGGTGTAGAGCTTGAAGTGATGGATCAGCGCCTCCATCGAGCGCTTCATCTCGCCGCGGCGCGGCGGCGAGATCTTGTTGTCCTGCACGACAACCGGCCCCTGCCCGTCCCCTTCGCGCAGCTTGGCGATACACTGCCGCATGATGCGCACGGACTGCCGCATCTCTTCCATGCGGATGAGGTAGCGGTCGTAGCAGTCGCCGTTCTTGCCGATTGGAATGTCGAAATCCATCTCGGCATAGCATTCGTAAGGCTGCGCCTTGCGCAAATCCCACGCCGCGCCGGAGCCGCGCACCATCACGCCGGAGAAACCCCACTCCCAGGCCTGCTGCAAGGTGACCACGCCGATATCGACATTGCGCTGCTTGAAGATGCGGTTGGCCGTGAGCAGGCGGTCGAGATCGTCGACCACTTTCAGGAAGGGATCGCAAAACGCCTCGATGTCGTCGATCAGCCTCTGTGGCAGGTCCTGGTGCACGCCACCGATGCGGAAGAATGCCGCATGCATGCGCGAGCCGGAGGCGCGCTCATAGAACACCATCAGCTTTTCGCGCTCTTCGAAACCCCAGAGCGGCGGGGTCAGCGCGCCGACGTCCATTGCCTGGGTGGTGACGTTGAGCAGGTGCGACAACAGCCGCCCGATCTCGCAATAGAGCACGCGGATCAGTTGTCCCCGGCGCGGCACCTCGATGCCGAGTAGTTTTTCCGCGGCGAGGCAGAACGCGTGCTCCTGGTTCATCGGCGCGACGTAGTCGAGCCGGTCGAAATACGGGATCGCCTGCAAGTAGGTCTTGTGCTCGATCAGCTTCTCGGTGCCGCGGTGCAGGAGACCGATATGCGGATCGACGCGCGCCACCACCTCGCCGTCAAGCTCGAGCACCAGCCGCAACACCCCGTGCGCGGCCGGATGCTGTGGCCCGAAATTGATGGTGAAGTTGCGAAGGTTTTGCGGTTGCTCGTTCATGGTCAGGCCTTCGGTCCCGCCTTCTCGTCACCCGGCAGCGGATAATCAGCCCCCTCCCACGGCGATAGGAAATCGAACTTGCGGAATTCCTGGTTGAGGCGCACCGGCTCGTACAGCACACGCTTTTCCTGATCGTCGTAGCGCACCTCGACAAAACCGGTCAGCGGAAAATCCTTGCGTAGCGGATGGCCCTCGAAACCATAGTCCGTCAGCAGACGCCGCATGTCGGGATGGCCGGTGAAGATCACGCCATAGAGGTCGTAGGTCTCGCGTTCGAACCAGTCGGCGCCGGGGAACACATCGATGATCGACGGCACCTGCGTGGTCTCGTCGGCTTCCGCCTTCAGACGAACGCGCGCGTTCAACGTCGGTGACAGGAAGTGATAAACCAGGTCGAAGCGCTTCTCGCGGCCGGGATAGTCGACCGCGGTGATGTCGGTGATGTTGATGAAGCGAAGGGCCGGATCGTCGCGCAGATGCTTCACGACGTCGACGATTTTCGCGGCGTCGACGTGAATCGTCAGCTGATTGAACGCAATCGAGTGTCCTGTCGCCGCGCCCGGGAGCGCGCTCACGATCGTCTGCCCCAGGGCGTCGAGCTTGCCGTCGTCCATCACAAAACCTTCAGCGTTCGATCGTGCCGGTGCGCCGGATCTTTTTCTGCAGCAGCAGCACGCCGTAGAGCAGCGCCTCCGCGGTCGGCGGGCAGCCGGGCACGTAGATGTCGATCGGCACGATGCGGTCGCAGCCGCGCACCACCGAATAGGAATAGTGGTAGTAACCGCCGCCATTGGCGCAGGAGCCCATCGAAATCACGTAACGCGGCTCGGGCATCTGGTCGTAGACCTTGCGCAGCGCCGGCGCCATCTTGTTGGTCAAGGTGCCCGCCACGATCATCACGTCGGACTGGCGCGGCGAGGCGCGCGGCGCAAAGCCGAAGCGCTCGACGTCGTAGCGCGGCATCGACACCTGCATCATCTCGACCGCGCAGCAGGCGAGACCAAACGTCATCCACATCAGCGAGCCCGTGCGCGCCCAGATGATCAAGTCGTCGGCGGCGGCAACGAAGAAGCCCTTGTCGGAGAGCTCGTGATTGACCTCGAGGAAATACGGGTCGTTGGCGCCGACCGGCCGCCCTGTCGATGGGTCGATGATGCCCTTGGCGGCAGGCGCGATCGCTGGTCCGGAACTGGTGGTGGGGCTCAATCCCATTCGAGCGCGCCTTTCTTCCATTCGTAGGCAAAGCCGATGGTCAGCACCGCCAGGAACACCACCATCGACCAGAACCCGGTCGCCCCGAGCTTGCCGAACGCCACCGCCCACGGGAACAGAAACGCCACTTCGAGGTCGAAAATGATGAAAAGGATCGCGACCAAATAGAAGCGGACGTCGAACTTCATGCGGGCGTCGTCGAAAGCGTTGAACCCGCATTCATAGGCTGAGAGCTTTTCGGGATCGGGCTGCTGGAACGCGACCACGAAGGGCGCAATCAGGAGCACCAGCCCGATCACGGCGGCTACACCGACAAACACCACAAGGGGAAGATAATTCTGGAGAATGCCGTTCATCGGCTCTTCCTTTTCCTGCGGTTCGGACGCCCGCAGATTCGTCGTTTTGGAATTATTCTTGAGGCTTAGCGCAGCGCAACAGGCGGTGCAAGACAAGCTATTTTGACGGTTTTTCGCGGTCCACAGTCCCGCTTCGCGGCCCCTCGCCGGCTTTTCGGGAACGTGCAAGATCGCTCCATCGGGAAGCATTGACGGTCTAATGCCCCAAGTCCAACTTGGTCCCACGCAGAAAAGCAACAAGCCTCGATTTAGGGCGCAAGCGCGGAGGAAGCTGCTCATGACCATCACCCAGCGGGATCGCGATCTCGGCACCGCCTATGCCCTGAGGCCGCCCTCCACCCGGACCGATCTCACCGCGGTCGGCCGCGGCACGCCGATGGGCGAGCTTTTGCGGCGTTATTGGCACCCGGTCGGGCTCATCGCCGACGCCACCGATGTCCCCAGAAAAGTTCGCATCCTGGGGGAGGATTTGATCCTGTTCCGTGACCGGCACGGCCGTGCCGGCCTGTTGCACGCCCGCTGCTGCCACCGCGGCACCACCCTCTACTACGGCAAGGTCGAGGAGGACGGCATCCGCTGCTGCTACCACGGCTGGAAGTTCGATACTGAGGGGCGCTGCCTCGAGCAGCCCTGCGAACCCGATGGCGGTCAGTTCAGGGAAAAAGTCCGCCAGCCCTGGTACCCGATCGAGGAGCGCTACGGGCTGATCTTCGCCTATATGGGCCCCGCCGAGAAAAAGCCGGTGCTGCCCCGCTACGAGTGCCTCGAAAACATGGACAGCGGCGAGTTCGTCGAGGCCGACGACACCTCGATCGGGGGCGGCGGGCCCGCGATCATTCCCTGCAACTGGCTGCAGCATTTCGAGAACGTGGTCGATCCCTACCACGTGCCGGTGCTGCACGGCTCGTTCAGCGGGCCGCAGTTCACCAACATGATGGCATCGATGCCGGACGTGACGTTCGAGATGTCGCCCCGCGGCGTCACGGTGCGTTCGATCCGCAACCAGGACGACGGCAAGATCTTCTACCGCGTCACCGAAGCCGCCCTCCCGACGCTCCGCGTCGTGCCCAATCCGCGGGTGGCGCAATTCGCCCGCGTCGAATCGATCGGCTGGACCTTGCCGATCGACGACACTTCCTTCCGGATCTATGTCGCGGGCCGCGTGAAAAACGCCGGCGACATCTCGCGCATGCGCTCGAAATTCAACGGCAAGTTCTGGTGGGATATGAGCGAGGAAGAGCACCAGCGCTTCCCCGGCGACTACGAGGCGCAGGTCGGCCAGGGCGAAGTGACCGTTCATTCCGAGGAGCATTTCGGCCAGAGCGACCGCGGCATTCTGATGGTGCGGCGGATGCTTGGCGAACAGCTGGAGGCGCTGGCCGCCGGCCGCGAGCCGATCGGGATCTGCTTCGATCCGGCCGCCGCCCCGGTCGAGTTCGAAGCCGGAAATTTCATTCGTGAAGCGTGACTTAACTATTGGTCCTTTGATTCCAACATTCGCATCCCGCCGCAGCAGGCACGTTTGCGAATGTTGGAATCAAAGGACCAATAGAAAATATTGATTCTAGTGGAGCTTTGGATTTGACGTTCGCTTACGAGTGCTCGGCGGGTTGTTAGCGAACGTCAAATCCGCTCCACTAGGCCGCTTCAGAAACAGGATCGGGGATACATGGTCGATCTGGCGCCACAAGCCGCCGCGCAAATCCAGGCACCGGCGGTGCCGTCCGCGCGCCGTTACTACGTGCTGGCGATCCTCACCATCGTCTATGCCCTGAACTTCCTCGACCGGACGATCTTCAATGTCCTGATCGAGCCGATCAAAAAGGAGTTCGTGCTCAGCGACACTACGATGGGCCTGCTCGCGGGCTTCGGCTTCGTGCTGTTCTATTCCCTGCTCGGCATCCCCATCGCCCGCCTCGCCGACCGCGTCAGCCGCCGCAACATCGTGGCGATCGCGTTCGCGTTCTGGAGCGCGATGACCTTCCTCTGCGGCATGGCCTCGAGCGTGACGACGCTGGCGCTCGCCCGCATCGGTGTCGGCATCGGCGAATCCGCGGGCACGCCGGCCTCGCAGTCGCTGGTCGCCGATCTCTTCGACAAGAACGAGCGGCCGCGCGCGCTCGGCATCTATGCCATCGGCACCTATCTCGGCGTGTTCCTTGGCTATTTCATCGGCGGCTGGGTCAACCAGCACTATGGCTGGCGAATGGCCTTCTTTTCCGCGGGACTGCCCGGCATCGCGCTGGCCGCGGTGATGTGGCTGACCATCTCCGAGCCCAAGCGCGGCGCCATGACGGAAAGCTTCGTTCCCGAAGCGCTCGGCCCGACCTTGCGCTTCCTCGCGACCCAGCCGAGCTTCGTCATCGTGCTGATCGGGTTTTGCCTGACGACCTACACCAATTACGCCACCGCCGCCTGGATCCCGCCGTTCCTCGCGCGCGTGCATCATCTCTCTTCGAGCGAGATCGGCACCTATGCCGGCACCTTCAAGGGCCTCGCCGGCATGGCCGGCACCCTGGTCGGCGGCCTCGTGGTGGCCCAAATCAGCAAGCGCGACGACCGTTGGAAATTATGGGCGCCCGCGATCATGTCCGGCCTCGCCGGACCGGTGTTCGCGGTCTGCATGCTCACGCACGATTTCGCGACCATGGTCGCAGCACTGGCGCTGACCTCGTTCATGGTCGGCTTCCATCTCGGGCCGATCTTCGCCATCGCGCAAACCGTGGCGCGGCCGAGCATGCGGGCGCTGGCGTCCGCCTTCATCCTGTTGACCGCGACCTGCTTCGGCCAGGGCGTCGGCCCGCTCGCGGTCGGCATGCTCAACGATGCGCTCAAGGCCGACTACGGCGCCGATGCGGTGCGCTATTCGCTGCTGTCGGCGGCGGTCACGACCACGCTTGGCGCGCTGCTGTTTGTCTGGGCGGCGCGGTTCATCCGCGCCGACATCAAGCGCGCGATCTAGTCTCTGGATTTGAATGGAAAGTCTCACCGAACAAAGAGCGAGCCCATCATGAGCATTCGCAAGACCGTCACTTTCGTGGAGCAGATCAACAGCGAGTACGGCGCGCCTGCGAGTTCGCCGCTGCGGCGCGTCGCGATCGCCGCTGTCTTCGACAACCCGCTCGCCGGCAAGCCGGCCGGCGCCGACTTGAAGCCGCTGATCGACTATTCGATCGAGCTCGGCACCTCCCTCACCAAAACGGCGCTCGCCACGCTCGGCGCAAGCCCGGCCGAGCTGCGTGCCTATACCAAAGCGGCCGTGGTCGGCATCGGCGGCGACCTCGAGCACGGCGCCGCAATGATCCATCCGAGACTGGGCATGGCGATGCGATCAGCGATCAAGCGTGGCCGCGTCATCATTCCCGGCCACGCCAAGGTCGGCCCACCGGGCACGGCCGTGGATCTCATCTATGGGCCGCTCGACAACGGCTGGGATCTCGACGCCTTCGATTCGACGCCGGTGCTGATCCATGACGCGCCGCGACCGCACGAGATCGTGCTCTGGGTCGGCTATGCCACCGGTCCGCGCGTCAACGCCCGAAGCAAGGGCCCGGATCAGAAGGAGGTCGACGCGCTGGTCGCGTCGTTCGACAAGCCTTAGTTGTTTTGCGCATGATCTCCGCGCAAACGCTACGCGTTTGTCGCGAAGGAAAACCGCTGCACACTTTTCCGGATCATGCGCTAAGTCAGCTTCCCCGTATACTTCTCCAGCGCCGCCCAGGCGTCCGTACCGTAAGTCTTCTGCCACTGCGCGTAGAAGCCGGCCTTCACCAGTGCGGAGCGGAATTGCACGGGATCGGGCTTGTTGAAGACCATGCCTTTTACCGTGAGCTCGCCTTGCAGCGAGCGGTCCATCTCGACGAGGTCGGCCCGCTCCTTCAGCGCTGCGGCGTCAAAACTCTCGTTGAGGATCGCGAGCAGGTCGGCCGGCAGGCCCGCGAGTACGCGGCGATTGCCGACCACCCAGTAGCCGCTCCAGCAATGGTTGGAGAGCGCGCAATATTTCTGCACCTCATAGAGCTTGCCGGTCGACACCTGCGCCAGCGGATTTTCCTGGCCCTCGACCACGTGGGTCTGCAGCGCCGAATAGAGCTCGTTGTAGCTGATGCTGGACGGCAGCGCGCCGAGGCCGGAAAACAGCGAGGTCAGCAGCGCCGTCACGGGCACGCGGATCTTGAAGCCCTTGAGATCGTCGACGCTGTTGAGTTGTCGGCTGGAGGACGAGGTGATCTGGCGAAAGCCGTTGTCCCATTTCCGCTTCATCGGAACGAGGCCGGTTTTGGCAATGGCGTCGCGGACGAGTTCGCCCACCTCGCCATCCACGGCGGCCCAGACCTGGTCGTAGGACGCGAAGGCAAAGCCGATGCTGGGCAGGCCCGAGAGCGGCACCAGCGTGGTCAGCGTCATCGAGGGCACGGCCAGCAGCTCGATGCCGCCGGCGCGGACCTGCGACAGCATCTCGGGATCGCCGCCAAGCTGACTGTTGGCAAAGACCGTGACATTGAGTTGCCCGCCCGAGCGACTGCCGGTCTCGCGGGCCGCCTCGGTCAACCGGACCGTCAGGGGGTGGGTTTCCGGAGTGTTGACGCCGAGCTTGAAGTCGAACTCGGCCGCAGCCTCGGCTGGCCGGCCCAGGATGGCCGCGGCGGATACGCCCGACATCCCACCCAAGAGGCTCCGGCGGGTCATTTTCATTGATTTCATTGTTGTTTTTCTCCGCAGGCCCGCATTGCGCTTGCCCTGACTCATGGCCCGAACGACGCTGCCCGGCAAGCCGTACGAAACCTGCTTTGCCTCCCCACGAAACCATTTCACGGAACCCGCGAAACAGACCGGAAACAAACGGGGCGTAAAGATTTACGTAACGAAAGGGCGTCTGAAGACGCCGGGAGGCACCAAATGAACCATTCCATTCACTCCGCCGATCGTGCGACCCACATGAAGATCGTGGTGGTGGCGCTTGTGGCCGGCGTCTGCGTCGCAGCCTTCGGGATCGCGGCCCGCACCAACGTCGATTATAGCCTGACCGCAACCCACGTCATCAAGGCCGGCAAGCCGGTGGTGGTGACGAGCTCGGATACCTCGCTGGTCCGCTGAACCAATTATCCTCTCGAGACATGAAAATGGCCGCCTTCGGGCGGCCTTTTTTTTGCGGCGATGAAAAGACTGGCGCGAGAGACGGGACTCGAACCCGCGGCCTCCGCCGTGACAGGGCGGCGCTCTAACCAACTGAGCTACTCCCGCGGATGCAAGCAATCCGCAAGCAAAGAGCAGGACTTAAAGGTGCCATCTAGCTAAGTCAAGGATGTCTCAAATCCCCTTGTTCGGCGCGGGTTTCTGCAACCTCGATGCAAAAACCCCGCTTTTTACAGGGCGAAATGTGGTGTCAGCGCCACCCCGAATCGTTTAAGGCCTGACATGTCTACGGTTCCTGAGCCATCGACAACACCGAGGAGGGCCAAATGGCGAAGAAAGCGACCCCGACGACCGTCACCCTGAAGCATCTGGCGGCGGCGATCGCCGAAGATCAGGAGATCTCCAAGAAGCAGGCCGAGACCATCCTGAACGACACGGTCACGCTGATCACCAAGCACCTCAAAAAGGGCGAACGCATCCGCATCGTCGGGCTGGGCATCCTGCAGGTCCGCAAACGCGCCGCCCGCATGGGCCGCAATCCCGCCACCGGCGAGCCGATCCAGATCAAGGCTTCGAAAAAGGTCGCCTTCCGCGCCGCCAAGGAGCTGAAGGAAGCGATCTGATCGCGGCGGTTTCCGCCTTCACATCGAGCGCCGTTCCGGGTTTCGCGGCCCCGGAGCGGCGCTTTTTGTTGTAGAGATACCTCACCTGTTCTCTACCCGCGGATTCTCCAGTGACATCCCTTGCGTTCACGTACACCGTGACCGAGCGCTTCCTGCGTTACGTGGTCATCGACACCCAGTCCGATCCCGACTCTCCGACCTGCCCCTCCACCGAAAAGCAGAAGAACCTCGGCCGGCTGCTCGCGACCGAGCTGAAGGCGATGGGACTTGCCGACGCCCATCTCGACGAGCACGGCTATGTCTATGCGACGATTCCGGCGACATCGGACAAGAAAGTGCCGGTGATCTGCTTCTGCTCGCATATGGACACCTCGCCGGATTGCAGCGGCGCCAACGTCAAACCGCAGATCGTGAAGAACTATCGCGGCGGTGACATCGCGCTGCCGGCCGATCCAGCCCAGGTGATCCGCGCCGCCGATTATCCCGAGCTCAACAACCAGATCGGCAACGACATCATCACGACCGACGGCACCACGCTGCTCGGCGCCGACAACAAGGCCGGCGTCGCCGAGATCATGGATGCCGCGCAGTTCCTCCTGAAGAATCCGCACATCAAACACGGCCCCATCAAGATCCTGTTCACGCCCGACGAGGAGATCGGTCGCGGCGTCGACAAGGCCGACCTGAAGAAGCTCGGCGCCGATTTCGCCTACACCATGGACGGCGAGAGCGCCGGCAGCATCGAGGACGAAACGTTCTCGGCCGACGGCGCCACGATCGTCATCGACGGCGTCAGCACCCATCCGGGTTTTGCCAAGGGCAAAATGGAGCACGCCATCAAGATCGCCGCGGCCGTCGTCGATCGCCTGCCCAAGGAAGGCTGCTCGCCGGAAACCACCGAAGGCCGTGAGGGCTTCCTGCATCCGATCGGCATATCCGGCGCGCTGGAACAGGTGACGCTGAGCTTCATCGTGCGCGACTTCACCGAGGCCGGGCTGAAGGAGAAAGAGGCACTGCTGGAAGGCATCGTCAAGGACGTGATCAAGGACTACCCGCGCTCGACATACCGGATGGACGTGAAGGAGCAGTACCGTAACATGAAGGTCGTGATCGATCGCCATCCGGAGATCGTCGATTACGCGGTCGAAGCGATCCGCCGCGCCGGGTTGACACCGGTGCGCGGCTCGATCCGCGGCGGCACCGACGGCGCGCGACTGTCATTCATGGGAGTGCCCTGCCCCAACATCTTCGCGGGCGAGCACGCCTTCCATTCGCGGCTGGAATGGGTGAGCCGGCAGGACATGGAGAAGGCCGTGCAGACCATCGTGCATCTCGCGATGATCTGGGAAGAGCGGGCCTGACAAATGCGTCGGCCCCCGATCGCCCATTCGGCGCTGCGGTCCGCTCTCACCGTTTTCCTGATCATCGCTCTGACGCTCGCCGCGATGGAGCTGTTGCTCCGGGTTGCCGACTTCCGGGAGTTACGCCAGGACGCCAGCGAGCGATCTCTCGCCTATGGCTACGACGCGGAGCTTGGCTGGGCCCCCATTCCGAACTCGGTCACGACGGTGACCACTGCCCGGACGATCCACGCCACGCATAACAGCCTCGGCTTTCGCGATGTCGAATTCAGTCCCGATGGCCGGCCCGTCATGCTGTTCATTGGGGATTCCTTTGTTTGGGGCGTCGACGCCGAAGCCAATGAGCGCTTCACCGACTTGCTCCGCAACAAACTGACTCAATTCACGATCGTCAATGCCGGTGTCTCCGGCTACGGCACCGATCAGGAATATCTCTGGCTGAAGCGGATTTGGCCGAAGGTTCGTCCCGCGGTCGTCGTGCTGGTGTTCTGCACCGATAACGACCGCAAGGACAACAGCACGGATATTCGGTATCAGCGCTACCGCAAGCCGTATTTCGAAACGCGTCCCGACGGGAGCCTGGCACTTCGGGGCCAGCCGGTGCCGCGATCGCTGCAGGTCCTGATCAGGGACAATTGGCTGGTCCGGAATGTGTGGCTGGCGCGATTGGCCGCGGCAACCTATGTCGAGATATCGTCGCCCGTCGTGACGGTGCCCGATCCGACCGAGCAACTCGTGGATGAGATCGATGCGTTCGTCGGCGCGCACGACGCGAAACTGCTGCTGGCGCTGCAATCGCGCGACGATCGGTTGATCGCGCACCTGCAAGCCCGGCGCATTCCATTTGTCACGCTCGATGGCGCTGCGGCCTACGGCGACCAATACGGCGCGCACTTCACTCCGGACGGCCATGACTTCGTCAGCAGGCGATTGCTCGAGTTGTTCGGCCAAGCGCTGCACATCGAATAAGTCCAGAAAACGGATCAGGCTTTCGCCGTGACGATCCAGACCGATCCGGCGAGCGGCACCGATTGGCCCCGCACGTAAGGCGCGAGCAATTCGCGAACCGATGCGCGCGCCGCCGAACGGACTTCAGGAGGATACCCGTCCAGCGCGCGGGCTGACGGACCGATCTCGAGCGCGGCGTCGGCCGCAGCCTCAAGGCCGCGCCCGATCGCGATATCGAGCGCGATGTTGCAGGCTTCCATCGCGATGTCAGCGTAGCCAGCCTCGCGCAAGATGCGCTTCACCCGCTCCTCCCCGGCGAAGGCGAATGGACCGGGGTCTTCCGGCCCAACCTGAGGCAGCCGCGGCACATGGCGGTAGACCGCCTGCAGCGGCGCCATCATCCACGGATTTTCCTTCGGTTCGCGCCAGCAGGCGAACACCATGCGCGCTTTCGGTCCGAGCGCTTTGCGCAGATTGGCAAACGACAGCACGGGGTCGGCAAAGAACATCACGCCAAAGCGCGAGACCAGGAGATCGAAGCTGCCCGGCTCGAACGGATAGAGCGTGGCATCCGCCTGGACGAAATCCAGCGGCAGCGCCTTCGGGGCAAGCTGGCGCGCCCGCTCCAGCATCGGCGCGGAGATATCGACGCCGAGCACGAAGCCGTTTGGCGCGACGCGCTCGGCGAGCGCTATCGAGGTGGCGCCGCAGCCGCAGCCGATATCGACAATGCGATCGCCGGCTTTCGGACCGATCCGATCGATCAGGAGCTGGGACACCGGCGCCAGCAGCACATCCTGCGAGGCCTGCCGGTCGGTCCAGCGCCGGCCGTTCGGCCCGTTCCAGTAGGCGATCTGGTCGGCATTTGCCTGATGAGCGACATCCATAAACCCACCCTACGGCATGACCCGGAAAAGTGTGAAGCGGTTTTCCGATAAGATCATGCCCAGGAAAGCCCGGCCAACAGGGGTAAATTGGGGTGCACGGGACCCATTAAAATTGATCGTTTTAAAATTGACCGTTCGGATCAACTGCTTCGCAGCAGAAGGCGCGCAAGATATCGCGGGTAGGTCCGCTACGACGCCAAGACGACGAACGAATGCATCACCCCCGGCTATTTGCCCGCATGAGGCCCTCGGGCCGCATCTCCAGCGCCGCGAAGATATTCGCGAGCACGAGCGCCGCCGCGGTCGAGTGCATCCTGGTCGACTATTCCGCCGGCGGCGCCTGCCTGCAGTTGAAGGCATTCATCGCGTTGCCCGACCGTTTCGACGTGCTCTATGGCACGACGCGCAAGCACTGCCGCGTCGTCTGGAAACGCGGCCTGCGCATGGGCGTGGCGTTCTAGGTCTTCGAACATTTGCCAAAAAAGACCCCGCGTGAGGCGGGGTCTTTGATTTCGTCTTTATCGTCCGCTCGGATTGGTCGGGCCGACCGTTGATCCGCTCGGCGATGAGTTCATCAGGCTGTTGCCCGACGGGTTCTGCGTGCTGTTGGCGCCGGCGCTGGATCCGCCTGCGTTGAAGTTCGAAGATCCTGTTCCCGCCTGGCCGGTCGTGGCGCCGTTCGACATCGATCCGCTCGGCGGCGCGGCACCGACGCCCGCCGTTCCGCTCGCGCCGCCGCTCGCGCCTGCTCCCGCACCGCCGCTCTGCGCGAATACAACCGGGCTCGTGAGCGCCAGAGCCGTCACCAACAATGTCACCGCTTTGATCTTCATCCCTGTCTCCTTCTTTTCAGTCATCGGAGACAAACGATCGTAGCGGCATACGTTCCTGCGCTAACAGGAATGCGATTGCGCGCGAGAGTTAGTGTTGGGCACGGGTTCCATGGGCGGAACCAAAATCGCGTTCCAGATACCCCTTAAGTCTACGAGCCGATTAACGTTTCTTGCAAAGTCGGTCAGTACTTGTGCGGATGTCGCAAATCATTTTGGACTGCACCGCCATGACATTGCTGCACAAGTTTTTGAGAGACGAATCCGGCGCCACCGCGATCGAGTACGGCCTGATCGCCGCGGGCATTTCGCTCGCCATCATCTCGGTCGTGAACGGCCTTGGCACAAATCTGCGGACCAAGTTCACGTCGATCAACACGTCGCTGAAGTGAGCATTGAACGAGAGGCGCCGCGCTTTTCGCCTGCGGCTCGCATTCATTGCTGATGATGACTTTGCCGAAGCAGGCGAAGGCTGGCGTGCCAAGGCGAAGCCGAGAGGAGCGAAAACTGGTGGGCGGTGAGAGGATCGAACTCCCGACCAATGGTGTGTAAAACCAGTGCTCTACCGCTGAGCTAACCGCCCACTTCAATTGCGCCAGATCTGATCGGAAAACCGCTTCACACTTTTCCGGATCATGCGCGTAGCGTCTCTTTATCCTCGCCTGACGCGCGGACGCAAGGTCGAAGGCGTCATTCAGTCGCCTTGCCCGGCAATCCCGCGAGGTCGTTGATCCATGGCGCGGCCGAGCGGCACCAGATTTGCCGGGCCGGCTTCAGCTCGCGACGCTGGCGAATACTTCCCCACCGAATGCCAAAGTCGTCTGGACCACCCTCGCCGCTGGTAAACAGCGGTGAGCCGCAGTCGCCGCAGAAATGCTGATGGCGGATGCGGCCATTGTCGCCGCGCTTGCCGTAGATTTTCGGCGCCGCGCCGGTGACGCGAACGTCGCTTTCGGAGCAAATCACCGTCACGCGATACGGCGAGCCCGTCAGCGACTGGCAATCCGTGCAATGGCAGATCGACACTTTCGAGGGATCAATCTCGGCCTGATAGGTCACGCGCCCGCAGTGGCACTGCCCGTCGATCTTCATCGCGTAACTCCAAAAGGAAACGGCGCCCGAAGGCGCCGTTCTATCACTTCTGTTCCGTTGCCGCTCAGTGCGCGGTCAACCCACCCGCAGCCTCGTCGGTATCGGGCTTGACCGGGACCTTGGTGTCCTCTTCCCAGACGATCGGCACCGGCTTGCGCACCAGCGCGCGCGCGACGACGTCGTCGAGACGCGACACCGGGATGATGTCCATCCCGCCCTTGATCGCATCGGAAATCTCCGTGAGATCCTTGGCGTTGTCCTCGGGGATCAGCACCGTCTTGATGCCGCCGCGGGCGGCCGCAAGCAGCTTCTCCTTGAGGCCGCCGATCGGCAGCACGCGTCCGCGTAGCGTGATCTCGCCGGTCATGGCGAGATCATGCCGGACCGGAATCCCGGTCATGACCGAGATGATCGCGGTCGCCATCGCAACGCCGGCCGACGGTCCGTCCTTCGGGGTTGCCCCCTCCGGCACGTGAACGTGGATGTCGCGCCTGTCGAACAACGGCGGCTCGATGCCATAGACGATCGCGCGCGAGCGGACATAGGACGCAGCCGCCGAGATCGACTCCTTCATGACGTCGCGCAGATTGCCCGTCACCGTCATCTTGCCCTTGCCGGGCATCATGACGCCTTCGATGGTGAGCAACTCGCCGCCGACATCGGTCCAGGCGAGGCCGGTGACGATGCCGACCTGGTCGTCGGTCTCGATCTCGCCGAAGCGGAATTTCGGCACGCCGAGATATTCCTCGACCGCGGCTTCCGTGATCTTCACCGACTTCTTCTTGGAGATCATGAGATCCTTCACCACCTTGCGGGCGAGTGTGGAGAGCTCACGCTCCAGATTGCGCACGCCCGCTTCGCGGGTGTAGCGGCGGATCAGAAGCAGCAGCGCGGCGTCGTCGATCGACCATTCCTTGGAATCCAGCCCGTGCTTGGTGAGCGAGTTCGGGATCAGGTGCTTGCGCGCGATCTCGACCTTCTCGTTCTCGGTGTAGCCGGCGATCCGGATGATCTCCATGCGGTCCATCAGGGGCCCCGGAATATTCAGCGTATTCGCCGTGGTGATGAACATCACGTTGGACAGATCGTAGTCGACCTCGAGATAGTGGTCGTTGAAGGTCGAGTTCTGCTCGGGGTCGAGCACCTCGAGCAGCGCCGAGGACGGATCGCCGCGGAAATCGGCGCCCATCTTGTCGATCTCGTCCAGCAGGAACAGCGGGTTCGAAGTCTTGGCCTTGCGCATCGACTGAATGATCTTGCCGGGCATCGAGCCGATATAGGTGCGGCGATGACCGCGGATCTCCGCCTCGTCGCGCACGCCGCCGAGCGAGACGCGCACGAACTCGCGGCCCGTCGCCTTCGCGATCGACTTGCCGAGCGAGGTCTTGCCGACGCCGGGAGGCCCGACCAGGCACAGGATCGGCCCGGTCAGCTTGTTGGCGCGCGACTGCACGGCGAGATACTCGACGATGCGGTCCTTGACCTTCTCCAGCCCGTAATGGTCGTTGTCGAGGATGGTCTGCGCCGCCTCCAGATCCTTCTTCACCTTGGACTTCTTGTTCCACGGGATCGACAGCAGCCAGTCGAGATAGTTGCGCACGACGGTCGCTTCCGCCGACATCGGCGACATCTGGCGCAGCTTCTTCAATTCGTGCTGCGCCTTCTCGCGCGCTTCCTTGGAGAGCTTGGTCTTGACGATCTTCTCTTCGAGATCGGCGAGCTCGTCGCGGCCGTCCTCGTCGCCGAGCTCCTTCTGGATCGCCTTCATCTGCTCGTTGAGATAATACTCGCGCTGGGTCTTCTCCATCTGGCGCTTGACGCGCGAGCGGATGCGCTTCTCGACCTGCAGGACCGAGATTTCGCTCTCCATCAGGCCGAGCACCTTCTCCAGCCGCTGCGGAACCGACAGCGTCTCCAGGATGCCCTGACGATCGGCGATCTTCACCGCGAGATGCGAGGCGACGGCATCGCCGAGCTTGGCGAAGTCGGTGATGCCCTGCACCACGCCGACGACTTCAGCCGAGATCTTCTTGTTGAGCTTCACATAGCTTTCGAAATCGGACACGACCGAGCGCGCCAGGGCTTCCGCCTCGACGGACTTCGCATCGGCGTCGGCCAGCGCGACCGCGGTCGCTTCATAATATTCGGTGCGGTCGGAATATTTCTCGACCCGCGCGCGCTCGAGGCCCTCGACCAGCACCTTCACGGTGCCATCGGGCAGTTTCAGGAGCTGCAGGACGCTCGCAAGCGTTCCGGTCTCGTAGATCGCCTCGGGCGCCGGATCGTCGTCGGACGCGTTCTTCTGGGTGGCGAGCAGCACCAGCGCGTCGTTCTTCATCACCTCTTCGAGGGCGCGGATCGATTTCTCGCGGCCGACGAACAGCGGCACGATGTTGTGCGGGAAGACGACGATGTCGCGCAGCGGCAGGACGGGATAGGAGTGGCTTTCGCCATGGACGATGGTCGGCCGGGGTTTTGGGGTAGACATGGCCTAATTCCTTTCATTGTGCCCCCTTGCACGCAGCCCGCTCGATGCGCGACCACCACAAGGTGCCGGGATGGGGTTCAGGCTCGACAAAGCCCGCTTCCCCGGGTCTTTTTGACGGGGCGAATCTCAACGCGAAATCTTCCCTGCCGACAGCATTAGGTGGCTATCGGGTATGGGGGTGTCAAGTCCGGGAAATGCCTGTCAAATCGGGCTAAATATGTGGTGCGGCTGAAGAAAATACGGCCGGCGGGAGAGCCCCGCCGGCCGCGTTTTCAACCCAGCTTGCGAGCGCGATCAGGCGCTTGCGCTGGTTTCCACCGCGCGATCGGAACGATCGGCGTAGATGTAGAGCGGGCGCGCCGTGCCGTCGACCACTTCGCGCGAAATCACAACTTCTTCGACGCCTTCCAGGCCCGGCAGGTCGAACATGGTCTCGAGCAGGATGCTCTCCAGGATCGAGCGCAGTCCGCGCGCGCCGGTCTTGCGCTCGATCGCCCTGCGGGCGACCGCGCCAAGCGCCTCGTCGGCGAAGGTGAGTTCGATGTTCTCCATCTCAAACAGCCGCTGATACTGCTTGACCAGCGCGTTCTTCGGGTCGGTGAGGATCTTCTTCAGCGAGGCCTCGTCGAGGTCCTCCAGAGTGGCAACGACGGGAAGACGTCCGACGAACTCCGGGATCAGGCCGTACTTCAGGAGATCCTCAGGCTCGACGTGACGGAAGATTTCACCGGTGCGGCGGTCTTCCGGAGCAAGCACCTGCGCGCCGAAGCCGATCGAGGTCGACCGCCCGCGCGCGGAAATGATCTTCTCGAGGCCCGAGAACGCACCGCCGCAGATGAACAGGATGTTGGTGGTGTCGACCTGCAGAAATTCCTGCTGCGGATGCTTGCGGCCGCCCTGCGGCGGCACGGAGGCAACCGTGCCTTCCATGATCTTGAGCAGCGCCTGCTGCACGCCCTCGCCCGACACGTCGCGGGTGATCGAGGGATTGTCGGACTTGCGGCTGATCTTGTCGATCTCGTCGATATAGACGATGCCGCGCTGCGCCCGCTCGACATTGTAGTCGGCGGCCTGCAACAGCTTCAGGATGATGTTCTCGACGTCCTCGCCGACGTAACCGGCTTCGGTCAGCGTCGTTGCGTCCGCCATGGTGAAGGGCACGTCGAGGATGCGCGCCAGCGTCTGCGCCAGCAGCGTCTTGCCCGAACCGGTCGGACCGATCAGCAGGATGTTGGACTTCGCGAGTTCGACGTCGTTGTGCTTGGTCTGGTGATTGAGCCGCTTGTAGTGATTGTGCACGGCGACCGAGAGCACCTTCTTGGCGTGGCTCTGGCCGATCACGTAGTCGTCGAGGACCTTGCAGATTTCCTTCGGGGTCGGAATGCCGTCGCGCGACTTCACCAGCGAGGATTTGTTCTCCTCACGAATGATGTCCATGCAGAGTTCGACGCACTCGTCGCAGATGAAGACGGTGGGACCCGCGATCAGCTTGCGGACTTCGTGCTGGCTCTTGCCGCAGAACGAGCAATACAGCGTGTTCTTGGAGTCGCTCGTGCCGACCTTACTCATTCAAATCTCCGTCCGCCGTTCGGCTTCGCTCGATCGCTCCATTTCGGTCGTGCCGCCATGGGATTAAACAGATAGAGCAAATTCCGTACCAGAAAAGACCCTACGCCAGACATGCCGTGCGAATCACGACTTTGATCGAATCTCCAGCGATCATATCCGATCGCTCACAGCCAACCATGCTGACACCCGACTATCAAGAATTCGCTAACCGCGTCGGACGCCAAACACCGTGACAATACCGTGATTTGCGGCGTTCGCATGTGCCGAATTTCGCGAAATCCCGCAAGCGTTGCGCCTTTGCCACGCCGCAAAGCGGGACGAAAGCGGAACTTTCGGGTTGCTTGCAGGAATAAACGCGATTCCGGCGGCAAGGTTACCGCCGAAATCCCGTATTTTGCCGGTGTCAGGCCGCCTTCGCCGAGGCGGGGTCTTCAGGGCGCTTGTCGATCACCTTGTCGACCAAGCCGAAGGCCTTGGCGTCGTCGGCGGTGAGGAACTTGTCCCGCTCCAGCGCATCCTCGATCGCCTTGTAGGTCTGGCCGGTGTGCTTGACGTAAATCTCGTTGAGCCGCTTCTTGAGATTCAGGATCTCCTGCGCGTGCAGCATGATGTCGGTGGCCTGACCCTGGAAGCCGCCGGAGGGCTGATGCACCATGATGCGCGAATTCGGCAGCGAGAAGCGCATGTCCTTCGCGCCGGCGGCAAGCAGGAGCGAACCCATCGACGCCGCCTGCCCGGTGCAGAGCGTGGACACCGGCGGTCGGATGAACTGCATGGTGTCGTAGATCGCAAGCCCCGACGTCACCACCCCGCCTGGCGAGTTGATGTACATCGAGATTTCCTTCTTCGGATTCTCGGCTTCGAGAAACAGCAGCTGCGCCACCGTAAGCGTGGACATGCCATCCTCGATCGGTCCGGTCACGAAGATGATGCGCTCCTTCAACAGGCGCGAGAAAATGTCGTAGGCGCGTTCACCGCGGTTGGTTTGTTCGACCACCATCGGCACGAGGTTCATGTAGGTTTCGACGGGATCGCGCATGGAGCACCAGGAGTTGGAAGGCAGGAGAGCCGCTGAGAGAGCTGAGAGATATGGAGCAAATCGCCGGTGACAAGATGGCGGCGAAAGCCCCGTCAGCCGGCAACACACATCTGAAACTTGAACCGATTCGGCCAAAGCCGCCTAGTGCCGCCGATCTGAAGTCCCTGACCCACTCGCGGCAAAATCGGGTTCAGGGACTTCAGATCGAAAGCGGCACTAGAATCATAGATTTGCTAGTGCCCATAACTTTCCGAAGTCCGCGAAAATGTGGTGCGGCGATGGAGCGCAGACTTCGGAAAGTGGGCACTGGCGGCGCCAGGCGACTTTGACCGTTCATCAGGAATTGCCGACCAGGGCGCCAAGATGTTCAGGCCGCGCTCGTTTCGGCGTCCTCGTCCCGGAACAGTTCTTCGCGGGATACCTTCTTCTCGGTGACATTGGCGAGCTCGAGGATAAAGTCGACCACCTTGTCTTCAAAGATCGGTGCGCGAAGCTGGGCCAACGCCTGGGCATTGTTGCGATAAAAGTCCCAGACTTCCTTCTCGCGGCCGGGCATCTGCCGCGCCCGCTCGATCACCGCGCGGCTGACCTCGTCGTCGGTCACCGTGATCTTGTTCTTCTCGCCGATCTCCGACAGCACGAGGCCGAGCCGGACGCGGCGGTCGGCGATCTTGCGGTACTCCTCCTTCGAGGCTTCTTCGGTGGTGTTCTCGTCGGCAAAGGTCTTGCCGCTCGACTCCATCTCGGCCTTGATCGAGTTCCACATCAGATTGAACTCTTCCTCGATCAAGGTCGGGGGCCCCTCGAACTGATGCGCCTCGTCGAGGCGGTCGAGCAGCATGCGCTTGACCTTCTGGCGCGTCGCCGTCGTGAACTCGGCCGAAAGCCGCTCGCGTGCGGCGTCCTTCAGCTTGTCGAGGGATTCCAGGCCGAGCGACTTGGCGAACTCGTCGTTGATATCGGTCTTCTGCGGCGCATCGATCGCGGTCGCTGATGTCTCGAACTCGGCCGGCTGGCCCGCGAGCTTTTCGCTCATGTAGTTCTTGGGGAAAGCCACTTTCAGCGTGCGGGTGTCGCCGGCGCCGATCCCGATCAGCTGCTCCTCGAAGCCGGGGATGAACTGACCGGTCCCGATCACGACCTGGATGCCCTCGCCGGTGCCGCCTTCAAAGACCTCGCCGTTGATGCGGCCGGTAAAATTGATGGTGACGCGATCGCCGGACTCGGCCTTGGCGCCCTCGCCCTTGGCGGCGTAACCGCGGTTGGCGTCGGCGATACGCTGGATCGCCTCATTAATTTCGGTGTCGGTGATTTCGGCGACCGGCTTATCGAGCGAGAAACCCTTGAAGTCGGCGAGCTTGATCTGTGGCACCACCTCGATCGCGACGGTGTAAGTCAGATCGGATTTGCCGGAGAGCAGTTCCTCAACCTCGTCCTTTTCCGTCGGCATCGTCACCTTCGGTTCGGCCGCGAGGCGGAAGCCGCGTTCGGTGAAGATCTGCGTATTGGTGTCGCGGATGGTCTGGTCGATGGTCTCGGCCATCACCGAGCGGCCATAGAGCTTCTTCAGATGGGCGACCGGCACCTTGCCAGGACGGAAGCCGTTGAGACGGACCTTGTCCTTCATATCGACCAGCTTGGCGTCCGCCTTGGCATCGAGATCCGATGCCGGGACGTTGATCTTGAACTCGTGCTTCAGTCCCTCATTGAGGGTTTCCGTAACCTGCATAATCTTCTTCCGCTTTGGTCGGCGCTGAACGGTGCCGACATTGTCCTCAACTTCGCGCGGCAAACGCCTCGCGCCTCGAAAATCCCAGACGCCGAGCTGAGCGCTTGGTGCGGGCGGAGGGACTCGAACCCCCACAACTTTCGTCACTGGAACCTAAATCCAGCGCGTCTACCAGTTCCGCCACGCCCGCTTCGCTAAGCATCAAGTCGGCCGCGATGCCAGAGCATGACGCCGAAAAATGCGAAGCGGTTTTCGGGCGGCCTTCATGCTCCAAGTTAATGGAATCGATCAGGTTTGTGACTTGGCGAAGCCGGATCACACCCCTGATCGTCGCGCGGGCTTATAACATGGGCCTATCCGTTCGCAGCAAAAAAATGGCCCGGTTTGGTCCGATCCGACCCCCGGCCGCAACTGGACATCTCTCTCCAAAAATGGTCCGCATCGGCTTCATGGCAAGGCAGTTTTTGCGCATCGACCGGCGCGCGCTGATGACGGGGTTTGGGGCCACCTCGCTCGGCCTGCTGTTGCCGGGCCGCAGCGCCGCGCAGGGAAGCCCATCGGTCGCGATACAAGCGCGACGGGGCGCCCTCAACCTTCGGTCCGGAAGCCCGGAAACGCCGGTCTGGATGCTCGCCGCCCCGGACCTGCGCTTTCGCCGCGGCGACAGCCTGCAGGTCGAGTTCGCCAATGATCTGACGGTCCCTGTGGGCCTCGATTGGCGTGGAATTGACGGGGTTCCCGCCATCGAGCTGCTGATCGGCCGCCGGATGCTGGCAGCCGCAGGCTGGGAAAAGGTCCGGATTCCACTGCGCCATGCCGGGACCTTGCTGTGCGACATGAGCGTGTTGGCCGACCAGAGCGCGCTGCCGGCGCGGGGCCTGCCCGTGGTGGTTGCCGAAAGCGAGCCCGTCCGCGTCGATCGCGACGAGGTGCTTTTGGTCGAGGAATGGCGCTTGCGGGCCGACGGAACGGCGGCCGTGCCCGGCACGGATGCAAACGAAACCACGGTTTCCTGGACACTTAACGGGAAACCCTCGCTTGATGTCTCAGCCCGATCCAATGAACGCTTGAGAATTCGCTTCATCAACGACAGCCGGCGCACCGTGATCGCGCTGAAACTGGAATCCGTCGACGTCACGGTCATGGCGATCGACGGCCAGCCGGCCGAGCCTTTCCCGGCCCGCAACGGTGCGCTGGTGCTTGCACCAGGCAGTCGGGTCGACGCTTTTGTCGACGTGACAGCGCCGCCCAACTCGAACCTCAAGATCCTCCTGCACGAAGGCCGGCAAGCCCGCACCCTCGGCTTTATCATCGTGTCGCGCGAGGCGCCCGCGCGCGCGGCGCCGCTAGCGCCTCCTCCGCCTTTGCCGTCCAACGGGCTGCCGGCGCGGCTTGATCTCAAGAATGCGCTCCGCGCCGATCTCGCCTTGAACGGGCCCGAGTGGACCGTGATTGCAAGCCTTGCCGCCTCGCCCCAGCCGGCTTTCCGCGCCAAGGCCGGGCGCATCGTCGTGCTGGCACTGACCAACCGTACCGAGGTCGCAACCGTCTTTCGTCTGCATGGCCATCATTTCCGCCTGCTCGACCGCCTTGACGACGGCTGGAAGCCGTTCTGGCTCGACACGCTGGCCCTCGAGCCCGGCCAGACTCAGCGCATTGCCTTTGCGGCCGAACATGCCGGGCACTGGTTGATGGAATCCGTCGCGACCGATTGGGCCGCACCGCGCTTCGTGCGATGGTATGCGGTGGACTAAAGCATTTTCGAGCGAAGTGGGCAGCGGTTCGCGTGAAGAAAACGCGTCAATAATAAAAAGAGTCCGAGGAAATAAGAATGAGCAAGAGCACGCCCGCCATCAAGAGCGTTCGCGCACGCGCGGTCGTCACGCCGATGGCCCGTCCCGTGAAGAACGCGTTCGGCGTCATCGATGTCGCCCCTCTCCTCCTGATCGACGTCGCCACCGATCAGGGCATCACCGGTCGCTCCTATCTGTTCGCCTATAGCAAGGTGACGCTGGTGCCGTTCGTGCATCTGGTCGAGGAGATCGGCCGCGAACTGGTCGGCAAGGCGGTCGTTCCCTTCGACCTGATGGCGGCGATGGATGCGAAATTCCGCCTGCTCGGCTGGCAAGGTCTGGTCGGCATGGCGGTCGCCGGTCTCGACCTGGCGTTCTGGGACATTCTTGGAAAAGCCGCTGATAAGCCCGTGGTCGAGTTGCTCGGCGGCTCGCCCAAGCCGATCAAGGCCTATGACAGCTACGGCGCTGTCGAAGCCGACACCGACGAGAAGGCGCTGCGACGCTCGCTGGAGCAGGGCTTTCGCGGCATCAAGATCAAGGGCGGCGACGGCGATGCCGCCAACGACGAGCGGCGCGTCAAAGGCCTGCGCAAGCTGATCGGCGACGACGTGTCGTTGATGCTCGATTTCAACCAGTCGCTGGATCCCGCCGAGGCCAAGCGCCGCATCGAGCGGCTCGCGCCCTATCACCTCTCCTGGATCGAGGAGCCTGTCGCTCAGGAAAACCTGTCGGGACATGCCGAAGTGCGCGAGAGTTCACCCATTCCAATCCAGGCCGGCGAGAACTGGTGGTTTCCGCGCGGCTTCGCCGAGGCGATCGCGGCCGGCGCCAGCGACCTTATCATGCCCGATTTGATGAAGGTCGGCGGCATCACCGGCTGGCTCAATGTTGCCGGCCAGGCCGATGCCGCCTCGATCCCGATGTCGAGTCACATCCTGCCCGAGGCGAGCGCGCATGTGCTGGCGGTGACGCCGACCGCGCATTGGCTGGAAGTGCTGGATTTCGCCGGCGCCATCCTCGCCGACCCGATTGAGATCAAGAACGGCACGCTCACCGCGCAAGGACCGGGTCTCGGGATCGAGTGGAACGAGGGCGCGGTAGCGAAGTATCTGGTTTAGGACATCGGCTCATAATAGCAGCAGGACATGTCCGCAGGGTGCTACATCGGCCGCTTGGCCGCCCAGGTCCGGATTCTGCCAGAAGCGGATTTCACCAGGCGTAGCGCACCACGCCCTTGCCGGCGTAAGAGCGGGTGACGTTGGAAAACTCGCCCTCGAAGGTGGCCGCAGTCGACCAGCCGTTGATCCACTTCCATTCGGCGGACGCCGTCGTGAGAGCAGAGTTCGCGGCATGGCTCGCGCCGTTCACGACAAAGCTTGCACCCGGCAAGGTCTGGAACGTCGCGAGCAGATTGCGATCGGGATCATAGTCGTGCGCCCAGGCGAGACGGCCGCGCAGCGTGACGATGCTATCCTGCATCGCAAATGACTTGTCGGTTCGGATGCCCAATTCGCTGCGGGCGTCGGTCACGTTCTTGCCGGCATAGCCAAGCGCAAACTGGTTGCTCCCGACGATCGCCTTTTCCATGTACGCCGGCAGGTCGAAGGTGACGAACTGGCCGGCCGCGTAAGGCGTGAGGCCGAATCCGTCGATGGCGACACGATAGCCGCCTTCGATGCGCCCGCTCCAGGCGTTGGCGTTGAACTGGGCGCGCAGATGATCAAGGCCTGCGATCGCAAGGATGCGATCGGTGGTGATGTCCTGCCAGCCGTAGGCGAGTGCGCCGGTGATGTAGGCGGCGCCGAAATTCTGACGAATGAAACCACCGGCCTGGAACAGGTCGGAGCGGCCCGAGCCGAGATTGTTGACACTGAAATTGGTGCCGCCGCCGGCCAGCGCAAAGCCGGCCAGCGTGTCAGGCGAGAGGCGATAGTCGGCGCCGACAGCAGCGCCATAAATGTTGCTGCTTGTGTTGTTCGAGCCGAGCACCGCGTTGCCGTCCGTCCGCTGCGAGCCGCCGAAGCCGGCCGCCCATACGCTCCAGCGTTGATCGAAGGACGCGGGCGACGCCTTGTTGAAACTGGCGAATGCATCGGTCTCCGTTCCCTGCGGCTGATCCGCATAGGCCGTCGGGCTGGCGCCGGCGCTGACGGGATCGCCGCGGCCGGCGATGAAGGGATCGGTCAGCATCCCCATGAACTGACTCATCGCGTCAAAAGTGGTCTGCTGCGAGGCGGTCGCTCCCTCGCCCGAGAGCTGGGTCAGGCCGGCCGGGGTCAACGCGCCAAAGACAACCGGGATGCTGCCGTTGGTATTGAAGAAGTTGACGATGGCGTTGCCGACATTCTGCTGGTTGCCGTTGAGCTGGCCAGAGGGTGGCGTGAAGCTCAGGACAAGGTTCATGTAGGCATGCGTCGCGTCGTAGCTGAGCGTCGTCTTGAAGCCCGATGGCAAATTGCTGTTGACCGTCGCCGGATTGAAGGTGCCGCTGATGCTGCCGGCCGTCACGATCGTGTACTTCTTCTCGACGTAGCTTCCATTGGCGAACGCGGCGTTCACCGTAGCGTTGCCGAGGGTCGCCGTGCCCGTGACATTGGTGAAGCTCGCGGTCGCCGGATTGACCTGCACCAGGTAGATCGCCCCCGACTGGAAGGCGAGGCTGCCCGAAACAGTCATGGAGCTGCCGACCGCGCTGGACCCTGGCGCAAACGTGGCGCCGGAATCGACCTGAACGCTGCCTGTTGTTCCGATGCCGCTGAACGTGCCGCCGGTGATGGTCGCTGGGCCGAAGAGCGTCCCATTGTTGACGAAAGCGCCGGCGCTGCTGACGGCGCCGGTGGTGGCGCCGTTGTTGATGAAGGTCGCTCCGCTGTTGTTGGTGAGACCGCCGTTTGCATCGAGCGCGGCGCCAGCGGCCACCAGGATGCCGCCGCCGTTGCCGCCGGAGTTCGTGATAAGACCGGTGACGGCGTAGCTGCCGCTGTTCACCAGCAGGCGGGAGGTCGCACTGCCGTTGTTGAAGGTGCTGTCACTGGTCACCGTGCCCGCGACATTGAACGTGCCGCCCGCATTGTTGGCGATCGCCCCGTTGAACGCGCCGCCATTGGCATTGACGGTTCCGGTGTTGGTCGTGCCGCCGCTGGTGGACCCTGCGTTCTGGGTAAAGGTGCCGGCGTTGGTCAGGCCACCGCTGAAGGTGCCGGCGTTGGTGACGGTGCCGGAGGAGACGGTCGCCGCGCCGGAAACGGTCGCACCGGCGGCGTTGACGAAGGTGCCGCCGTTGTTGTTCAGCGTCGTGATCGTGCCGCCATTGTTGTTGTCGAAGGTGCCCGACGTGTTGGTCACGCCGGCCATGGTGGCGTTGTTGTTGACCGTGCCGCCGTTGTTGGTAGTGGCGCCCTGGACCTGGCCGCCGGTGTTGTTGGTGAAGCTGCCGCCGGTCACGCCAAGCGTGCTCGCGAACGTGCCGGCGTTGGTGACGGTGCCGAGCGAAACGGTCGCTGCGCCGGAAACGGTCGCACCAGCGGTGTTGATGAACGCGCCGCCGTTATTGTTCAGCGTCGTGACCGTGCCACCGTTGCTGTTGTCAAAGGAGCCGGAGGTGTTGGTCACGCCGGCCATGGTGGCGTTGTTGTTGACCGTGCCGCCGTTATTGGTGGTGGCGCCCTGGACCTGACCGCCGGTGTTGTTGGTGAAGCTGCCGCCCGTCACGCCGAGCGTGCTCGCGAACGTGCCGGCATTGGTGACGATGCCAAGCGAAACGGTCGCCGCGCCGGAAACGGTCGCACCGGAGGCGTTGGTGAAGGCGCCGCCGTTGTTGTTCAGCGTCGTGATCGTGCCGCCGTTGTTGTTATCGAAGGTGCCGGAGGTATTGGTCACGCCGGCCATGGTGGCGTTGTTGGTCACCGTGCCCCCATTGTTGGTGGTGGCGCCCTGGACCTGACCGCCGGGGTTGTTGGTGAAGCTGCCGCCAGTCACGCCGAGCGTGCTCGCGAATGTGCCGGCGTTGGTGACGGTGCCAAGCGAAACGGTCGCCGCGCCGGAAACGGTCGCACCGGAGGCGTTGGTGAAGGCGCCGCCGTTGTTGGTCAGCGTCGTGATCGTGCCGCCGAAGTCGTTGGCGAATATACCTGACGTGTTGGTCACGCCCGCCATGGCGGCGCTGTTGTCGACGACGCCGCCATTGTTGGTCGTGGCGCCCTGAACCTGACCGACATGGTTATTGAAGAGGCCGTTATTGAAGATGCCGCCTGTCAGACCGAGGGTACCCGCGAATGTTCCTAGGTTGGTGACGATGCCGTTCGAAATCGTGGCCGCACCCGAGACGGTGCCGCCGGTGTTGTTGAATGTGCCGCCGTTGTTGGTCAGCGTCGCGACTGTGCCGCCGGTGTTGTTGGTGAACGCTCCGCTGGTATTCGTGACGTCAGCGAAACTGCCGCCATTGTTGTTGGTGACCGAACCGCCGTTGTTGGCGGTCGCGCCCTGCACCTGGCCGCCCGAGTTGTTGGTGAAGCTTCCGCCGGTAAGACCGAGCGTGCTGGCAAACGTACCGGCGTTAGTGACGCTGCCGCTCGACACGGTCGCCGCGCCGGAAACGGTCGCGCCGGTGTTGTTGGCGAAGCTGCCGCCGTTGTTGTTCAGCGTCGTGACCGTGCCGCCATTGTTGTTGCTGAACGTCCCCGAGGTGTTGGTGACGGCGGCCATGGTGGCGTTGTTGGCCACCACGCCGCCGTTGTTGGTCGTGGTGCCCTGGACCTGTCCGTTGACGTTGTTGGTGAACGAGCCGCCAGTAACACCCAGCGTGCCGGCAAAGATGCCCGTGTTGGTGACGGCCCCGCCCGAGACCGTCGAAGCACCGGAGACCGTGTTGGTGTTGCCGAATGTGCCTCCGGTGTTGTCCAACGAGGCAATCGTGCCGCTATTGGTCGCCGTGCCGGCGTTCGTCACAGCGCCGACGCTGCCTAAATTGCTGTTGTTGTTGAACGTGCCGGCCGTCCCGTTCGACACCGCGGCAAACGTGCCGCCGCTGTTCGTCACCGTGCCGCCCGTGATCGTCGTCGTGCCCTGGACCTTGCCACCGCCGTTGTTGGTGAACGAACCTCCGCTGACACCCAGCGTGCTGGAGAATGTGCCGTTGTTGGTAACGGCACCGCCGGAGACTGTCGAGGCACCGGTCACGGTACCCGAGTTGCTGAACGTTCCGCCGGTGTTATCCAGGGAAGCGATCGTGCTGGTATTGGTAGCCGTGCCGGCGTTGGTCACGGCGCCGGCATTGCCGCCATTGTTCATGAACGTGCCGGCCGCCCCGTTCGACACCGCGGCAAACGTGCCGCCGCTGTTCGTCACCGTTCCGCCAGTGATCGTTGTCGTGCCGGAGACGGTTGCAAGGCCATTGTTGTTGAAGCTCCCGCCGCTGATGTCGATCGTGCTGGAGAACGCGCCAAAATTCTGGACAATGCCGCCGGATATGGTGGCCGCACCTGAAACCGTGCCGCCGCTGGCGTTGGAGAACAAACCGCCGCTGACATTTATCGTGGTGACCGATCCACCACTTTTGTTGAAGAATGAACCGGTCTGGTTGACGACCCCCGCCATGGTGGCGTTGTTGTTCACCGTGCCGCCGTTGTTGGTGGTTGTGCCCTGAACTTGGCCGCCGCTGTTGTTCGTAAACGTGCCGCCGGTGACGCCGAGCGTGCTGGTGATCGTGCCGCTGTTGGTCGTGCTGCCCGCTTTGCGACAACGAACCGGTGACCGTCCCGGCATTGCCGAAAGTTCCGGTATTGGTGACGTTGCCGGTCACGGTGCTGTTGTTCGTGAATGTGGCGCCGTTGGTGACCGTGGTGGTCAGGCTGCCGCTGTTGACCAGAGTGCCGGCGGTCACGCCCGTGGCCGTGAATGAATTCGTCCCGCTCAGAGTCAGTGTGCTGGCGCCGGCCTGCGATATGCCCGCGCCGGTCATGTTGTTGGAGATCGAGATCGCCTGGCCGGCATTGGCGTTGTTGACGAGATTGGGACCAGCGCCGTTGAAATTCACCGCCTGACCCGAAATCGTATAGCTCTGCGACGTCGCGGTGAACGTCCAGGAATCCGGCGTGATCGGACCGGCCGTCACCGTCACCGTCGCGCTGCCTGTCGCGTCGAACGACGCGGCTTGGCCCGCATTCACAGGAGGCGCGCCCGCGGGCGGATTGGACCAGTTCGTCCCGAGATTATAGTCCGACGTGAAGGTGGCCGCGTTTGTCCCACCCCATGTGTTTTGCGCCCGCGCAGGGGCCGGCGATCCCAGCGCCGTCGCTAATGCAGCAATGCCCGCGATGCCAAGGGCGCGCGATGTGAGGAGGAGGCTTGCTTCAGAGCTCGACGGCCGAAAGTTCGCGAGCCAATTCCGACTTCTCATACTAGGCGTTCTCAACAGTACTATTTCGAAATGCGCACGTCAGAATGTCGTTCAGTGAACTTGTTCGGAAAAAATGCGCTCCCGTCCGGAGTGCTAGCAGCCGATATAACGCCAAGCTATGTTCCAAATTCGCGGAACCCGAAAACTGCGCAGCTTTTACGTGCAAGTGTGTCCGGGGCGCAACAGCTGCCTGCGGTTGAAATGGGAATTGGGATAGGTGTTCCGTTCATGCACACGGTGTTCCGCAGGTGCCTGAAGCTCGCAGCTCAAAGAACAGCTGCGCAATCGCATTTTGCAGCGCTGCTGAGTCCACGTTCCAATTCAGTAGTCGACGCCGAACTCATCGTAGATATGCCTGAACACCGCCGGCAGCGTCTCCGGCAGATCCTCCGCGATCAGACCGGGGCCGGCCTCGCGCGCGGCCTCGCCATGCATCCAGACGGCCTGGTTTGCCGCCTCGAAGGCCGGCACGCCCTGCGCCAACAGCCCGGCTATCATGCCGGCGAGCACGTCGCCGGCGCCAGCGGTCGCAAGCCAGGGCGGCGCGTTGGCTGCGATGGTGGCGCGGCCGTCGGGCGCGGCCACCGTGGTGTCAGGTCCCTTCAACAGAACGACCGCGCCGGAGCGCTCGGCTGCGTCGCGCACGCGTTCGAGCTTGGAACGGCCTGGCGACTTGTTGGAGAGATCGCTGAACAGCCGCGGAAACTCGCCCTCATGCGGCGTCAGTACGATTTGCGCGTCCCTCTCCGTCTTGATGGCGTCGAACAGGACATGTGGCGCCTCGGCAAAGCTCGTCAGCGCATCGGCATCGAGCACGACACGCCGCCGATGCGACAGCGCGGTGTGAACGAACGCGCGCGTACGCTCGCCGACGCCCGCGCCCGGCCCGATCACCACCGTGTTGAAGCGCTTGTCGGTAAGCGCCTCGCCGAACTCGACCGGCGTATCGATCGCCTTCACCATGACGGCGGTGAGCGCGGCGGCATTGATCACGAGCGCATCGCGCGGCGAAGCCAGCGTCACCAGTCCCGCGCCCGCGCGCAACGCGCCGCGTGCGGCCAAGCGCGCCGCACCGGTCGCAGCCATGTCGCCGGAGACGACCAGTGCATGGCCGCGCGCATATTTGTGCCCGTCGGTGCGCGGGACCGGAAACGATCTGCGCCAGAATTGCGGCGTGTTCTCGAAAGCGAGCGGGCGGATTTCGTCCAGCACCGCCGGCGGGATGCCGATATCGGCGAGGCGCACGCGGCCGCAATGCATGCGGCCGGGCAACAACAAATGCGCCGGCTTCTTGCGGAAGAAGGTCACGGTTTCAGTCGCGCGTACGGCCGTCCCCATGATCGCGCTCGTGGTGCCGTTGATGCCGCTCGGCAGATCGACCGCCAGCACGGGTGCACCATTGACGTTGATCGCCTCGATCATGTCGCCCGCCTCGCCCTCGACCGGTCGGCCCAAGCCCGCCCCGAACAGCGCATCGATGATCAGCGCCGGCTTGCCGATGGCCTGCGGCGTGAACGGCAGCACCGGATATTTCCAGCCGCGCGCGGCTGATGCGGCATCGCCTTTCAGCGCGTCGCGCTCGCACATCAGGATCACCGAGACCTCGCGGCCCTGGGCTGCCAGCTCGGCCGCGGCGACAAACCCGTCGCCGCCATTGTTGCCGGGCCCGGCGACGACGACGATCGGCCCCTCCTCCACCAGCTCGGCCGCGGCTTCGGCGACCGCCTGCCCCGCACTGAGCATCAAGGCGAAGCCGGGCGTGCCGGCGGCGATCGCCAGCCGGTCGGCGCGTTCCATTTCCGCGGTGGTCAGGACTTCCATGCCCGTTCCTGTCTTAAGCAAACATCACGCGGGCTCATTAGCCGAACACCGGAAACAAAGCGGCAAGCCTAAAATGCATCGACAGTTCCTGCGCATCCCTTGTTGAATTGTGCACATATCTACAAGAGCTGTGGAATCTCGCCTCATCCTGAGGCATCGCCGTTCAGATCCCCCACCCGGCCGGGAATCATTGCACACCGTTTGATCGATTTGCCTATTTTGCAGGCTTCGCTATTCTGTCCCGCTTCCGCTAAAAGCCGGAGAAATCGGCGTTAAAGGCCTGAAGGCGCTTTGGAATCGGTGCCGTTAACGGTTTGGCATAGAGCCTGCTTTTGGGAAGCTACTTCGGATCGTCTACACCCAGGCATTTCTGACGACCAAGTTGCCCTTTTGCTTTCGAACTGCCCGGGAGGCGCTAGTGAAGAAAATCGAAGCCATCATCAAGCCGTTCAAGCTCGACGAGGTAAAGGAAGCGCTCCAGGAAGTGGGACTGCAAGGCATCACCGTCACCGAGGCCAAGGGCTTTGGACGACAGAAGGGCCATGCCGAGCTTTACCGCGGCGCGGAATACATCGTCGACTTCCTGCCCAAGGTGAAGATCGAAATCGTGATCGGCGACGATCTGGTCGAACGCGCGATCGAGGCGATCCGGCGCGCCGCTCAGACCGGACGGATCGGCGACGGCAAGATATTCGTGTCCAATATCGAGGAGGCCATTCGCATCCGCACCGGCGAGTCAGGGTTGGACGCCATTTAACTGCGCAGCCTGCGCAGCGAGAAACCCCAAGTTTCTGCTGAAACATGGTGCAAAGGCCGGCGTAACCGGCACTGCATATTGTCTTGGGCCAGACCCGACGCTAATGAGCATTACCCCGCGGCGCTGCCGCGGCCGCATCACGAGGACCTTGTAGCAAGAGGGGTATTCATGAAGACCGCCAAAGATGTCCTGAAGCATATGAAGGACAACGACGTGAAATACGTCGACCTGCGTTTCACCGATCCGCGCGGCAAGTGGCAGCACGTGACGTTCGATGCGGGCATGATCGAAGAGGACAGCTTCTCCGAAGGGTTGATGTTCGACGGGTCCTCGATTGCCGGCTGGAAGGCGATCAACGAATCCGACATGTGCCTGATGCCCGATCCGGTCACCGCGACCATCGATCCCTTCTTCGCCGAGACCACCCTGATCCTGGTCTGCGACGTGCTCGAGCCGACCACCGGCGAGCCCTACAACCGCGATCCCCGCGGCATCGCCAAGAAGGCGGAAGCCATGGTGAAGTCGATGGGCGTCGGCGACACCGTGTATTTCGGGCCCGAGGCCGAGTTCTTCGTGTTCGACGACGTGCGTTACTCCGCCACTCCCTACAACACCGGCTTCAAGCTCGACTCCTCGGAATTGCCGACCAACTCGGACACCGAATATGAAGGCGGCAATCTTGGTCACCGCATCCGCACCAAGGCCGGCTACTTCCCGGTGCCGCCGCAGGACTCGGTGCAGGACATGCGCTCGGAAATGCTCGGCGCGATGGCCAAGATGGGCGTCAAGGTCGAGAAGCATCACCACGAAGTGGCGTCCGCCCAGCACGAGCTCGGCATGAAGTTCGACACGCTGACGCTGATGGCCGACCAGATGCAGATCTACAAATACTGCATCCATCAGGTCGCCCACATCTACGGCAAGACCGCGACCTTCATGCCGAAGCCGGTCTACGGCGACAACGGCTCGGGCATGCACTGCCACCAGTCGATCTGGAAGGGCGGCAAGCCGGTATTCGCGGGCAACAAATATTCCGACCTGTCGGAAACCTGCCTGTCCTACATCGCCGGCGTCATCAAGCACGCGAAAGCGATCAACGCCTTCACCAATCCGTCGACCAACTCCTACAAGCGTCTGGTCCCGGGTTATGAGGCGCCGGTGCTGCTCGCCTACTCCGCGCGCAACCGCTCGGCCTCCTGCCGCATCCCCTACACGTCTTCGCCGAAGGCCAAGCGCGTCGAGGTGCGCTTCCCCGATCCGATGGCTAATCCCTATCTCGGCTTTGCCGCGATGCTGATGGCCGGCCTCGACGGGGTGAAGAACAAGCTCGATCCGGGCCCGGCGATGGACAAGGACCTCTACGACCTGCCGAAGGAGGAGCTGAAGGAAATCCCGACCGTGTGCGGCAGCCTGCGCGAGGCGCTGGAGAATCTCGACAAGGACCGCGCGTTCCTGAAGAACGGCGGCGTGTTCGACGACGACTTCATCGACAGCTACATCGACCTGAAGATGACCGAGGTGGAGCGGTTCGAGATGACGCCGCACCCGATCGAGTTCGAGATGTACTACTCGCTGTGATCGCTCGCAGCCGACAGTTACCAAGACAAGGGCGCCCTCTCGGGCGCCCTTCGTTTTTCGGGATCGCAATGATCTGAGGCTGCCGAAATCCCCTCGCGTCGTTGGTTGCGGCTCAGAAGATTCCTTTCGGACAATTATCTCTGGGGGGCGATTTCAAAGCGTCCTCGTAACCGAGTTGACTCGCTCTCTCGAAGAATTTGCGTGCAAAGGACGGATCGCCCCTCACGCCCGGAATCCCGAAATGCCAATAATAGCCCTCGGCATAGAAGGCTTCGGCGATGTTCTTTGCCTGCGCTTCCCGAATAAGCCGTATGCCCCTGTCGGGATCCGATGGTGCGGCGTTCTGCGAACATGCCGGCCAGACCAGATAGGACCCTGCATACACCAGACCATACGGATTCTTGGCATTGGCTGAGGCTTCGTACCGGCTCCATGCCATCGGATAGTTGGGCGACCCCGGGAAAGTGTACTGCGACGTGTTGAGCTTTCCTCCCAGGATATAGCCCAGCATCACATCTGCCTGCGCACTGCCAAGCTGAGACGCAAACCCGGCCAGTCCTGCCGCGGTCGAATAGGCATTCGTCATCGCCGGCAACTGGTTGTTTGAACGCGCCGAAAACCCTTCCAGAAGATACCCGCGCGCCAATTGAACCAGGATACGTCGGGTTGATTCTTTGGGCAGAGTGCTCAGTGAACCAAGGCAATTCTCGATGATGGCATCTTTGAACAGCTTCAAGGATTGATTTGGAGCGGGACGTTTTGCACTGGAGGGCAAATCGCCGTCGGTAGAGTACGCCGCCAATTCGTTGCATTTGGCTTCCCTTGCGACACGGACCGATTCGGCATTCTGAAGCGCCGTACCCGCAACTGGCTGTTGCGAGAGCGACGCAAGCTGCGCGTTTGCAGCTTTCAGCCTCGTATCCAGATCCGCTGCCGTGCCGGAATATTTTGCGGCGTCATTCTGAGCAGTTGTCAACTGCGCTGTCAGTTGCGTCACCTTGCCTAAAGCCGTATCCCTTTCGCCGCTCAAGGTCTTGAGCCTGGCATTTGCGCTATCGAGGTCATTCCTGGTCCGCACAAGCGCGTCGTCGGACGCCTTGAGCCGCTTGTTTTCACTGGACAGCGTGTCCCTTTCGCTGCCCAACTCCTTGAGCCTGGCATTCGCGCTATCGAGATCATTCCTGGTCTGCGTAAGCGTGTCCTGGATCTTCTTTGCGGCTCCGTCACCCAGGGCGAGCGACTTGTTTTCCTTCACGAGCGCGTCGTTCTGTCTGCCCAAATCGCCCGACTTCGTCGTTGCGGCGGCCAGTTCCAGTTTGGTTTGCGAAAGCACGTCCTTCAGCGACTTGTTCTCCCTGGACAGCGTGTCGTTCAAATCACTCGTCCTGGTCGTGGCCGTGCTTTGGGCGGCGAGCGACTTGTTCTCCTTTGCCAGCGCGTCGTTTTGTCTGCTCAAATCGCCCAGCTTAGCCGCGGCGGCGTCCATATCCTTTTTTGACTGCGCAAGCGCTTCTTCCGTGACCTTGTTTCGGTCGAGAGCCGCGCTCAATTGCTGCCTTGCCCCGGTCAACTGATCGGCGATCTTCTTTTCGGCGTCTGACGGTCCCGAAGCGCCCCCGAACAATCCGGTGAGGCCTGCCAGCAGAGCAACGACGACGACAACAAACCAGGCTCGCGCGTCCTTGTGCCAGATGAGTGCTTGCGATTGGCCTAGTGCTTCGAGCTTGCGTTTGGCCGTCTCCAGTTGCTCGGTCTGCTGGACTTTTGCTTCTTCTGCGGCCGCCCGTGCACCGCGCAGCAAGTCGAGCTCGCTTCTCAGCCGGGCGACTTCGAGGGCGGTGATCTTTTTCCGATTTCCTGCGCCCTGCTCCGCCTCCGGTGGATTGTTGAATGTCCCTTCTATGACCTGCCTGGTGTCCAGAGCATCCAGCGCTCCGCTCCTCATTGCGGTGTCCAGCAGTTTCGCGAATTCCGGGCGCAATTGCTCGAGTTTTTTTTTCTCGTCGGAAAGGCGCTTCTCCGCATTGTTTCTGGCTCGCGCGAATTGTTGCTCGAATTCGCGCAATTTGGTCGCCCTCAACTGTTCGACGAGGCCGACGGCAAATGGATCATCGGGATGGCTTCGCACGAAGTCGGCCTTCGCCTTTGCGTCTCCCGTTTCCATGACCGCAGCAATCTCGGCCAGCGGGCGTTTGCACAGGACGCCCAGCGCCTTCAGCACACTCTTCCATCCCGCATGATCGGCCTTGGCGCCGGTTTCGATCCAGTCGGACAGATCGGGTGTGTGCACGCCGTTGAACGGCATGACCAGGTCCCTCGGCACCACGCCATCGAAAGTCGCGGCCACGAGCTTCCTTGAATCGAGACCATGTTGCGCTTCAGAGATCACCCATTGCGATTCCATGGACGATTTCGACCAGAGAACAAGGACGGCTATCGATGCCTCTACTTCGTCACGCAGACGTCCGTGAAAATACGTACCCGCGGACATGTCGACGTCCTGAAATGTGTCGACACCGAGCTCGGAGAGTTTGGTTCTGACAATGCTCGCCCGGCGCGAATCAACGTCTTTTTTATAAGACAAAAAAATCTTCGACATCGCAGACTACCCCCTACCCTCTGCGGTCCGGTATTTTGCAACACTTGGTCCCGTGCAGCAAGGCGTTAAACCATGAGTTGCGCCCTGCGCCATGGGGCCGGCCGCGCGACAGATTGCCCCTGCAAGGGGACTGTCCGCTCCCGGGAACAAAGGTTGCCCGTCCGGGAATTTGTCGGGCAACGAAGCGCCCCGAGGCGGGCGGCATTTTGCGTTGGCCGTCTCTCCGGGCACCCGCCTGATCGACTCCGGAGCTCGCCGGCATCGCGCTGAAGATGACCGAGGTGGAGCGGTTCGAGATGACGCCCCACCCGATGGAGTTCGAGATGTACTACTCGCTGTGATCGCTCGCCGCTTTGGCGGCGCGAGAGAAGCGAAAGGCGCTCCGCGAGGGGCGCCTTTTGTGTTTCGGATATCGCTCACTCGATTTCTGAGGGCTGCGCAAGGGGCGTGACCCATGCGGGCAGCATCCGGGAGCGGTAAGCCGGGTTGAGTGGCGTTTGCTCCGGATCGCCTCTCGATGTCAGTATCCTTTGGCCGATGATCAATCAGGCCGGGGAGCGCCGCTCCGTGATGGCCAAAGGTTGACATTGTCGGTGGGCGCAGGTGACGCGGCTGCAATCTGTTGGCGCTGAGTTGTAGGCGCCACCGCGTTCCGGGTGTTCTTGAAGACTTCCTCGATCCCTTTCGAAGAATTCATCTGCGCAAGAAGAACGGTCATCAGTTGACTATGTGGTTCGTCCGAGTCGTCGGCGACCTGGTCTGGCGCCGCTGAACTCAGGATGAGCGTGTTCGCATTCGCTTGAATGGGCGCAAGTCCGTGCGAGTAAACCCTGAAACGTCGTTCATAGGGATTGCGGCGTGAGGCTTCGATAACTGCGAGCCGGACGCGTGCTCCGGACGTCCTGAGTTTCGAAAGGAGGCGGTCAATGCTCACGCCTTCGCGACGGACATCCTGTTCATTCCAGATCTTCGCGTCGACCGGGATCAGATAATTTTCGCCGTCGGACTGAACGCAGTAACCTCCGAAATAGACCAGCACGGTCGAATTCGGATGTACCCTTGCCGCTAGATGATCGATTGCCCGTGTCATGTCGGAGCGCGTCGCATTGCCAACGACTTCCACCCGAAAGCTGTGCTTGCGAAGCGCATTTGCCAGACCTTCCGCATCGCGGGTCACTTGGGCAAGACGAGTGTCGGCATCGGGATAGCTTGAATTCCCGATCACGAGAGCCAGCCGATTGGTATGGAGAGGGGCCCCCTCACCCGACCGTGTGAGTGCGCTCATGGGCCGGCTATGAAGCTTCTCCGGCCGTACAGCGTTGCCGAGGGCGGTTGAGAGCAAGCCGAACAGGATTGCAACAGCGACCAATATCCTGGGAACCGTCATTCTCATGATGGCCTCCGCTCACCGAGAAACCCCGCCTTTCATCAAGATGGCTTGGCGCTGGTCAGGCGAAAAGAGAAACAATGGAAACCTATTGTTTCCGTGTTTGCCACCTGCGCCTGGGGGCATCTCGCCAGATGCAGCCGCCAAGTGATGAGCCCTTGGTCATGATTTCACTCCCGTTTGCTCTTTTGTCGCGACGCTTCGCCGACGGTTACGGCAGGCCATCCTGGTTGAGTTGGCCGTGTCTCAGACCTGACTCGCGGATCGTTGCGACCGGTGTTCGGGCTCGCGGCACCCTGTGCCATTTCCAGGCAGGTCAACAGCTCGACATAGCTCGTGAAACTGCTGGCCGTCGTCACGGCCATGCAGGTCTTCCGGTCGGCGCCTGCGAACTGCGCCCACTCCGCCGTGAGCTGACCAAGGGCGGACGTTTCGTCCTGCGAGCACCGTTCGAAATTAGGTTCCGAGCCGCCCTCGAACCGGCATTCTTTCACGATGTCGAACTGCGGCACGGAATCGGAAACGGCGATGGGTGAAAGCGTAGCCAAAATTACGATCGGCAGATGCAGCAACATGTCAACCTCCTCATTGCCTCAATGCCCCATATGGACGGCACCGCCGAGCTTGACCTTGCGCAGCGCAAGCGCGAGCGGCACGGCGGAAAGCGAGATCAGCATCAGCACCCAGAACGCATCCATGTAGGCAAGGAAGGACGCCTGAGCCTGCACCTGTGCGCCGATCCATTGGATGGCCTGGTCATGCGCCTGCAGCAGCGAACTGCCGTGGGCAGCGAAATAGCTCGTGATCTGCTGCAGCGTGCTCTGATATTGCGCGCTCGACGGAATCACCTGCTCGACCAGCCGGCTCTGGTGGAACTGCTCGCGATGCGTCAGCACGTTGGAGACGATCGAGACGCCGATCGAGCCCCCGGTATTGCGCGCGGCGTTGATCAGGGCCGAAGCCTGGTCGGTCATGGACGGCGGAATGCCGTCATAGGATGCGGCCATGATCGGCACGAAGACCAGCGGCAGTCCAACGCCGAGCAGCATTCGCGACCGCGCCATGAACCAGAAGCCGAGATCGCCGTACACGTTGGTCATGCCGTACATCGAGAGCGCGATGACGACGGCGCCGGCGATGATGAGATATTTGGGCTGCACCCTGGCCGCCACGCGGCCGACCACGAACATCATCGCCATGGTGACGACGCCGCCCGGCGAGAGCACGAGGCCGGCCCAGGTGGCGGTGTAGCCGAAATCCTGCTGCACCAGCAGCGGCAGGAACTGGGTGGTCGCAAGCAGGATCGCGCCGGTCGCCAGCATCACCAGGAAGCAGGCGCCGAACTGGCGGCTCGCCACCATCCGCAGGTCGATGATCGGATTGGCGCGGGTCAGCCCCCACGGAATCATCAGCACGAATGCCAGAGCGCAAATGACCGTGAACGTGATGATGAAGGACGAGCCGAACCAGTTGTCCTCCAGGCCGCGGTCCAGCACCACCTCGAGCGCGCCGAGGAAGGTCGCGACCAGCATGAAGCCGACGACGTCGAACCGGATGCCTTGCTGCTGTAGCCGGGCCTTCGGGGTCTCGGTCAGGACCACCGCGATCAGCGCCATCGCGATCACGCCGACCGGCGCGTTGATCAAAAAGCACCAGTGCCAGGAGATATTGTCGGACAGCCAGCCGCCGAGTGTCGGTCCGACCACCGGGGCAACCACCACCGCGACGCCGAACAATGCAAAAGCCTGGCCGCGCTTCGCCGGCGGAAACGAATCCGCCAGGATCGACTGCGCGACCGGCACCATGCCTCCACCGCCGAGGCCCTGCAGGATGCGGAACAACAGCAGCGCATTCAGATTCGGAGCAAAACCGCACAGCAGCGAGCTAAGGGTGAAAAGTCCGAGAGAGATCAGGAAGAAGGTCTTGCGGCCAAGCTTCCGAGCGAGGAAGCTCGAGGCCGTCAGGATGATGGCGTTGGAGACGAGATAGGTGGTGACCACCCAGGACGCCTCGTCCTCGCTCACCCCCATGCCGCCCGCGATGTAAGGCAGCGCCACGTTGGCGATGGTGGTGTCGAGCACCTCCATGAAGCTTGCGAGCGCGACGAGTAAGGCAATCACCCAGGGGTTGACCGCGGTGCCGCTCGCGGATGCGGGAGGGCCCGCCTGGATCGCTGCGGCACTCATACGTACCTCCTCAGCCGCTCGACCAGCGACGGCCTGGGATTGACCCGTACGGTCGGGACCACCGACATGCCCGGGCCAAGCGCGACGTCGGCCGGCGGATTGTCCATGACGAGCTTGACCGGCACGCGCTGCACGATCTTGACGTAATTGCCGGTGGCGTTCTGGGCCGGAAGCAACGAGAACGCGGTGCCGGATCCCGGCTGAACGCTGTCGACATGGCCGCGGATCGTGCGTTCCGGATAAGCGTCGATCTCAAGCGTTACCGGATCTCCGCGCCGCATCCGATCGAGCTGAGTCTCCTTGAAGTTGGCCGTGACCCAGATCTCATCAGGCACAAACATCGTCAAGCTCGTGCCCGGCTGTGCGAACTGGCCGACTGCGGCGCCGAGGTTGACAACACGTCCAGGCTCGGCGGCCGTAACCGTCGTGTAGGAAAGATTGAGTTTCGCCTGGTCACGCTGGGCTTTTGTTTGCGCGAGGTTGGCGACCGCGCTGCTGTGTTGCGCCTTCAGCGCCTCGATCTGCCGCTGCGCGAGCCGCAGGGTCGCTTGCGCACTCTGCAGTGCGGCCTGCTGCTGATGCAGTTGCGAGGTGAACTGCTGGGCGTTCTGAACGGTGCCGTAGCCGGTTTGCTCGAGGTGCTGGTAGCGCTCCGCCTGCTGCTGCGCGAACACCAGCGCCGCCTGCGTTTGATCGACCTGCGCCTGGTTGGCGCTGATCTGCGCCTGCTGCACGTTGAGCTGCGCGTCGATGTTCTCGATGCTGGCCTGCGCGGCCGCAACCTGGGCCTCCGCCTGTTCGAGAGCAATGCGATAGTCGCGGTCGTCGATGCGGGCGATCACCTCGCCAGTGGCGACATGCTCGTTATCGGTGACCGGGACGGCGGTGAGATAGCCGGACACCTTCGGGGCGAGCGAGAATTGCCGAGCCGCGATGAAGGCGTCGTCGGTCGACTGAAACCGCTCGGCGTAGTCAAGGTAGAGATATCCGCCGCCCAGCACAGCAGCGAGAAGAATTGCACCGATCGCCGACAAAACGGGGCGACGCCGCAGCAGCCCGTTTCGGCGCGATTTGCCGGACGCTGGCGGCGACTCTTCTTTCGGCTCACCCGGTGCGACCGCCCCCCTGGCAACCGGGCTTTCCCGCTGGAGGAGATCCCGCACAGTGGCCTCGTTCGATGACCGGTTGTTCGGCTCGTGCGGCGAGGCTGGGGCGGGTTGGCTGGTTCCAGCTTCTTGAGCCCCGAGATCGCCTCTTTCCATAACGTCGTCTTCAAACATGATCGTCGATCCTCCATGTCAGTCGAGGGCAGCCGGGTAAGGCGCCTGCGGTTTATTCGGTTGAGGCGACCAGGCCGTCACCGATCGTGATTGCGCGTGGCCACCATGCTGTCGCGCTGCACCCTCTCGCTCGAAGATTTCGCGCCCAGCTGGGCAAGGTTGAGCACGACCGAGATCAGGATGACCGGCAACATGTCTCCACGCGCGAGAGCGAAGCTCGCCGCAATGAGGATGGCCTTCAGGGTGGCCGCGATTGCGAGAAGTTTTGACATTGGACACCTCGCTTGCTTGTTCTGACCGCGTCGCAACAACGAAAGGTGACCGGCTCACCTGCATCGCTGGTCTGCTCTGTTCCTGACATATCCCCCTTGAACCGGCGGGATTAGGCCGCATCTTCTTGAATGACTTTTGCGTTCTGCGAGGAAATCGATGGACCTTCTCGGCTCGCTCGGAGTCCTGGTCCGCGTGGTAGAGACCGGCTCGTTTTCGGCCGTCGCCCGTGAGCGCGAGCTCAGTCAGGCTGCGATCGCCCGCCAGGTTTCCCAGCTCGAAGAGCATTTCGGGGTCCGCCTCTTTCACCGCACGACGCGGAAACTGAGTTTGACCGACGATGGCGAGATGCTGCTGGGCCTGGCCCGGCCGGTGCTGGATGGCATCGAGACATTGGAAGCAGCCCTTGGGCAGCACAGCGCTGCGCCGGTTGGGCTGGTTCGTGTGGGTGTCACGGTGACCGCCAGCCGCTTCCTGTCGCTCCGTCTGCCTGCCTTGCTTGCCGATCACCCGGGCCTGAGGGTCGAGCTTGTGGTGGGTGACCGGTTCGGCCACCTGATCGAAGACAGGCTCGACCTCGCCATGCGCGTCGGCGAGATCACGGATGCGTCACTGGTGGCGCGCCGGAGCGGTACCGCCGTGTACGTTGCCGTGGCAGCGCCCAGCTACATCGAGCAGCACGGCGAGCCGTCCAGTCCCGTCGAACTCGCAAATCATACCTGCATTGTGCATGACGTCGGACCGGACTCGGACGTGTGGAGCTTTGTCGCCCCGGACGGACGGAAGGGCGTGCGGGTGTCCGGCGGGTTTCTCGCCAACGATTTGCGTGCGGTGCATCTTGCCGCTCGCACCGGATATGGCATCGCCTATCTCCCTTTGGTCGAAGTATTCGACGACCTCCGCAACGGCACGCTGGTTCGCCTATTGAGCGACTTTCCCGCTCCCGGTATTCCCTTCAGCCTGGTTTATCCATCGCGACGGCATCTCGCGCCGCGCACGCGTCTCGTGATGGACTTCATCTGGGAGCAGGTTCGACAAATCCAGGCGGAACTGGCAACGGCATCGGATCAGGGCGCACCGCGCAAGCGCCGCGCCGATGCGCGCTCGCTTACGCGGTCGCATTCATCCCTCCCTGAGAGGCTTTGATCGGGACATCACGCCGGCCGGTGCCGGCCTCCGCTCCCCTGGTTATTTGTGGCGGTGCGGAGCGTAGGCGTAGGTGCCGCGAACAGCCGGCGCATAGGCGTACGCGTCGGCGGCGCCGCCGAGCGCGGGATTGCGGATGCAATCGCCGCCGCGTCCGGACGACATGTCCTGGCATTGGGCCAGGGTGTCGAAGCCGCACGCCAGCATGAAGGCCGTCACATCCCTGCGGCAGTATTGGTAATCCTTGGCCGCGGCCGGTCCGGCGGCCCCGAAGAACGCTGCGCAGGCGATTGCCGCGGCACTCAACGTCAAAAGCTTTTTCATGTTTGCTCTCCCTGTTTCCTGCATCTGTGAAACGGATGTTCGTCACCGCTGATGCTTTTGCAGAGCTATGGCCGGGCCGATGACTGAAAATGCGCACGGCGCTTGAAAGACTTTCAAGCAAAACGGGGAAATCGGTCATGGTGCGCGGCGCCCAAGCCCGCCGCCCCTCAAACTGCCCGACTGGGCAAAACACCCTCAGGGGATTGTTGCGCGATTTTCGTTGCCGCCGCGCTTGCCGGCGCCTCCCTGCCGAAGGAGGAACTGAAGGAAATCCCGAGGGTGTGCGGCAGCCTGCGCGAGGCGCTCGAGAACCTCGACAAGGACCGCGCCTTCCTCAAGGCCGGCGGCGTATTCGACGACGACTTCATCGACAGCTACATCGATCTGAAGATGACCGAGGTGGAGCGGTTCGAGATGACGCCGCACCCGATCGAGTTCGAGATGCACTACTCGCTGTGATCCCTCGCCGCTTGCGGCGTGAGAAAAGCGAAAGGCGCCCCTTGGGGCGCTTTTTTGTGGTCAGCCGGTTGGCGGTCCAGGTCGCAACGGCAATGGGGCGAGGTTCCGTGACGTGGGTGTGACGACGGTTGTGTGGAACCGCCAACTTATCTGATCGTTTTTTCTCGCCCTATAATTGATTTTTCCAAACCTACAATTGATTTTTCCAAATTGGTGGGTCACTATTGAAGGTTGTTGCTGCTGACAAAAGGGAGGTAGGGATGGCCAAACACGACGCTGAACGACTGGTCTACGAAGTGAAGTCAAATCCGCAGCTTCGGGCTGACTTCAGGAAGGCGGGCGCAAATGGCTTCGAGAAAGTAGCCAAAGAAGCCGGTTACCATTGCACGAAGGACGAGTACGCGGAGGCGGTGAAGCACGCGGTCGTCAATCGTGAGCTGGCACACACCCTGGCTGTTACTGACGGTATTGTTTCTTCGGCAGTTTCCAGTGTGATCTAGCTGACGGAATCAACGATAGATCCGCTTTGACTTCGTGAGCGTCGGCTGAGTCTCGACTCAACCGACTGCTCGATATTTTCTGATTCTACAAATCTTACGGTGTCGATCCGTCGGGCGGTCCCGATTGCTTGCCACACGCTCCTTGTTGTCCGCGTGAAAACAGATTGTGCGCGATGCTGACGCTGAAATCGATCAACCTGACCTACACGCGCGCGTGTCCCCTGAGCTGTCGTCATTGCATTACGGAATCTTCGCCGACCGTCAAAGACACGATGTCTCTCGATCAGGCGATTGGCTATCTCCCCGCGATAGCGCAGTTCGCCCCGGAGCTTTGCATTACCGGTGGCGAGCCCTTTCTTCGTCACCGCGAAATCGTCGCGTTGGCAAAACGGGCCAACGCGTTGGGGCTGCGTGTGAGCGTCGTCACCGGTGCGGGGTGGGTCAACCGCGAAGCGACTGCGAGACGCAGGCTGCGCGCTCTGGCCGAGGCCGGCGTCGGGCTGATCGGGATCAGCTGGGATGTCTATCATGCCGAGCAGGCGCCCATTGGCGGCGCCGTAACGGTGGCACGGCTGGCCACCGAACTGGGGATGCAGGTCGCAGTGCGGGTCACGATCCCCGCCAATGCCGGGCCGGCCGACTACGAACGCGCCTTCGATGGCATCCCCGTTCTCATGACCCGCTCCCCTGCACTGCGACTGGGCCGGGGAAGACAACTTCCCGACGAGGATTTTCGCACGTCCTCCGCGATCCCGCGGGGGGCATGCAATGTCGTTCTGCATCCCAACATCGAACCGGACGGAAAGGTCTACGCCTGCTGCGGTCCTTCGCGGTTGGGTGCTCGCGGCTCACATCTGATGCTGGGAGACTCACGACAGCAGCCTCTCGAGGAAATCCTGGCGCGTTCGATCCACGACCCGATTCTGGCGGCAATCAACATGCGTGGCCCGCATTTCCTCCACTACCTCACGGACGGAGTTGACTGTGGCGTCAGGATGCCCCCCGTTCGCTCCCGCTACAGCAGTATCTGCGAGTTGTGTCTGGATATGACGAACGCCCCGGCCGTCGTCTCTGCTCTTCGGGAGCGCCTCCAGGATGTCGACGCTCAGGTGCTGCTCGAGGACGCACGATGATGCACGGCGCACCCGAATTGCGCGGAGATTCGATACGGCACGGAATTGGCTGGCGCCGGAACCGGAAATTGTAGCGTGCTGCTGCAAAAACCTCCGATGACTCTGAGGAATCGCTTGAGGCAGTCCTGCCATCTGAAGCGATTTTTTGAATGCTGGATGGCCGATCCGCAGTTTCGACAGCAATTCGAATCCGATCCGAAGGCGGCAACGGCCAGCCGAGGATTGGCGGTCGAGCCGGAGACGTTCCGGCAAATCTGGGAATGGTTTACGACTTCGTCGACCGGCCTCGTGCCAAGCGAGTTGGACGCGTCTGCGGATGCCCCGGCCGCGCTTCAGGAATTCCGCGCCCTGAAGGAGGCAGAACACGCCTATCAGGATCAACTTCGCGCGCGTGCGACGCCCACAACCCGTCGCTGGCACGCCTGGCGATCGCGGCAAATCGCGAGGATGTCGTCGCAGTTGGGAGCCGGGCTGCTTCGCGTCCTGTTGCATCCGCCCTTTGCGTGCGAACTGAGCAAGGGCTGCTCGGTGGGCTGCTGGTTTTGCGGGGTCGGAGCGTTGAAGCTCGGCGACCATTTCGAATACACATCCGACAATGCTATGCTCTGGAGAGAGCTGCTCGCCGTTATGCGCAAATTCACCGGCGACGCCTCCGGCGGGCTGGCGTTCCTCTATTGGGCGACGGATCCCCTGGACAATCCGGATTACGAGAAGTTCGCATCCGATTTTCGCCAGGTCTTCGCGAGATATCCCGACCTTACGACGTCGCAACCGGTCAAGCACCTCGATCGGGTTCGCGAATTGCTGGCGCTGTCGGCCGAGCACGAAGAGTTTTACATAAGGTTTTCCGTCCTGACGCTGCGCCAGCTCTATGCGCTTCATGCGGAGTTTTCCGCCGAAGAACTGGCAACGGTGTCACTGATTCCACGCAACAAGGGATCGCTCGCCCCGATCGCGCTTGTCGGAAATGCGCGAGACCCGGAGCCGATGCGCGTGCGCGCCACTCCTGTATCCCAAGACGCGACCATAGCCTGCGTTTCCGGCTTCCTGCTCAATATGGTGGATCGAACCGTCCAATTGATCACGCCCTGTCCGGTGTCCGAGCGTTGGCCGCTCGGTTATATCGTGTACGAACGCGCCGGGTTCGAGGATGCGGCAGATCTGGAACGCACCGTCGAACGAATGATCGCGACGCACATGCATACAGATGTCCCGGCAGACCGGCCGCTTCGCTTTCGTCCCGACCTGAAATATTCGGCGCGGCCCGACGGCTTTCTGCTCGCTTCGCCACATGCCACCCTTGCCTTTCGCGACAATCCGCTGTTGGAGGTGCTCGGCGATTTGATAGACCGGGGAACGATGTGCTCGAACGGCATCACGTCGCATTTCCGGGACGAGTTCGACGTGGACGAGGACGTTTCCCGGAACTGGATCGGCTTGCTGTTCGAGAACGGCGTTCTCGATGAGGATCCATTATCCGGGGACGCAGCACGTCATGACGGCTGAATCCCTGCCCCCGCGCGTGCGCTTCGTCGCGGCCCCTTTCATGCCCGAGGCACAGCCGGCTCTCGGAGTCAGCACCTTGATCGCCGTGTTGGCCGAGCGAGGCATCAAGGCGGACATCGACTATCTCAACCTGCACTATCTGCAGCATGTCGGACGGCCATTATACGCATACGTCTGCGACAAGCTTCCGGTCCATTACCTGCTCGGAGAGATGCTCTTCGCACCGGCGCTATGGGGCAAGGATAACGTCGCATGGCACGACTACCGGAAGTATCTGACCGAGGGCTACCTGCGGATCGGCGGCAGTGCCAGCAGGTTCAGCGCCACCGCGGCCGACGGCATGGACTGGGACCACCTGCAACGCGCTTTGGAGGAATTGCCGGAGATTGTCCGCCATTGGGCTCAGCTGGTGTTGCGGGATAATCCCGCCATCGTCGGCTTCACTACCACCTTTCAACAAAACGTCGCTTCGCTTGCGCTTGCCCGAGAGCTGCGGCGGCTTGTTCCCCGCGAGAAGACCAGGATCATCTTCGGCGGCGCCAATTGCGACGCCGATATGGGACGCGCCATCGCAGACAATTTTCCCTTCGTCGACCACGTGGTCTCGGGCGAGGCGGAAGGCGTCATCGTCTCGCTCATCGAAGGCATTTTTCGCGAATTGTCCGCGCCCGAGGCCGGTAACTCGACTGTGCCGCGATTCATCGAGGGACGGATGGTCGCCGATCTCGGCGCGATACCGATTCCGGATTTCGGGGATTACTTCGCGGCGATCGACGGGATGGAGTGGAAGAACGATACGCGACTGGTCGCTGAAGCGTCCCGCGGTTGCTGGTGGGGCGAGAAGATGCACTGTACCTTCTGCGGCCTCAACGCCACGACAATGGCATACCGCAGCAAGCGGCCGGAACAGTTCATCGAGGAAATCGCCACGCTGCGGCAACGATACGATCGAACCCGGTTTGCCATGGCAGACAACATACTCAACCTGAAATACATCGACAGCGCATTTCGCGAGCTTTCGGTCATCGACGACAGCGTTCGATTCTTCTTCGAGACCAAGAGCAACCTGCACAAGGAACAGCTTGAAATCATGGCCGCGGGCGGCGTGGCCGAAATACAGCCCGGCATAGAAAGCCTCAGCACACCGATCCTCAAACTGATGAAGAAGGGCGTCTCTGCGATCCAGAACATACAGCTGCTGCGGTGGTGCGCCGAGTTCAGGATCAAATGTTTCTGGAGTCTGTTATGGGCTTTCCCACGCGAGCCGGAAGACGAATACGACAAGATGGCCGCGCTCATGCCGAAACTGTTTCATCTGGCGGCCCCGTTGGGGGCAGCTTCGATCCGTCTCGATCGATTTAGTCCGTATTGGAAATCCCCCGAATCCTATGGGCTGGAAAACATCAAACCCTACCAGAGCTACAGTTTTGCCTATCCGGGCATCGCTGCGGATCAAAGAGCGCGGATGGCGTACTTTTTCGACTACGACCACGCCGACGGACGAACCCCACGGAATTATGCAGCCAAAGCGCTCAAAGCCGTGGATGAATGGCTCATTGCCAGCAAACGCCAGGCCACACTCGAATTCCGGGACCTTGGCGGCGAGACTGCGATACTGGACACCAGGTACGGAGACAATGACGAGTTGCAAGTGGTCTCCAGGATGACCTGCCTTCTCTTGAAGGCTCTCGATTGCTGCCGAACCCGGCCGGCTGCACTTGCCGAGGCGACGCGTCTAGCCGCGCTCGAGGGACAGTCGTTGCCTGCCGAACAGTTCGAGGCATTACTCGCAGAATTGATCGAACGCGGCTGGGTCATCGAGGAGGACAAGAAGCTTCTGAGCCTCGTGGTCGACCGGACCGAACGCGAGCGAGTCATCAATCGCAAGGTCGGGTGGCATCTGGACGAAGTCGGTCTGATACCGCACGAGAGGCCGCCGGTATTGGCGTGAACGATAGTCAGGCCGCGCGCGCGCGCGCGGTCAGCGCCACGCCGAACGCTTCGAACAGCGCGCGGTTGATCGGGTTGCGATGCGGATCGTATTCGGCGTGCCACTGCACGCCGAGCGCAAAGCCGGGCGCGTCTGCGATGCGGATCGCCTCGATGGTGCCGTCCTCCGCCACGCCCTCGACGACGACGCGCCTGCCGGGCTCGAGGATGCCCTGCCCGTGCAGCGAATTGACCTTGATGGTCTCGCAGCCGAGGATTTTCGCGAACGCGCCGCCCGGCACCAAGGTGACCTCGTGGCGGTCGGCGAAGATCACCGTGGGGTCGGGATGGATCTCGCCGTTCTCCAGCCGCGGCATGCGATGGTTCATGCGGCCGGGAAGCTCGCGAATTTCCGGATGCAGCGAGCCGCCGAAGGCGACGTTCATCTCCTGCAGGCCGCGGCAGATGCCGAACAGCGGAATGCCGCGGGCGACGCAGGCTTCCGACAGTTTCAGCGCCACCTCGTCGCGCTGGATGTCGTAGGGCTCGTGCTTTTCGTGCGGCTCGCTGTTGAAGCGCTCGGGGTGGACGTTGGCGCGCGCGCCGGTCAGCACGATGCCGTCGACGGTGTCGAGCAGCGCGCCGATGTCGGTGATCTCGGGGCAGCTCGCAAACATCAGCGGCAGCGCGCCCGCGACCTGCGCCACGGCACGAAGGTTGCGCTCGCCGACCACCTGCACGGGGAATCGATTCTCGATGCGCGTGGCATTCCCGATCACGCCGACGACCGGCTTGTGTCTCATGGTCTTGCCATTCTTCCCTACCCGGCCCTGCATTAGATCATGCGCCGCGGCGCCCGATCAACCCGCTGCAAACGCTTATCGAACGCCACTGCCCTGCAAGAAGCTCGGGGCCAGCGCGGCTGGAGCCTATTTCCGGATGAATACTTCGCGGGCATCGATCGGCTCGGCGCTGGCGAGACCCGCGGCTTTGAGCGCGGCCGCAGCGGCGTCATCCCTGTCGAGCCAGGGCAGCTTCGTCCGGATGGCGCGGGTGACGGGCTCGCCCAGCGGGCCGCCGAAATCCATCGGCCAAAACCCGTTCGGCACCACCTCGGCGGCGATGCGATGCAGGCGGAAGCCGGGCCCGAGGCCCGCCTCGAGATGATCAGGCGCGACGCTGCGCATGCTCGAAGGCTCGGCCGGATCGGCGAAGCTGGCGAGCACCGGGATCAGGGCGCCCGTCACCGGGACGACGCCGGTCAACCGGCTCAGCTGGTTGAAGGAGACACGCTGACCGCCGGCCTCGCCATAGGCGCGCAGCGCCACATAGTTGATGCCGTCGAGGTCGAGCGTCTTGTCGAGATGCGCCAGCAGCGCGATGAGATTCTTGCCACCGCCGAGGTCGACGAAGACGGCATCGCCGCTGGTCAGGGTACGGCCGCGATTGCTGTAGCCGCGGTCGGGCGTCACGGCGAGCACGCCGCTGGCCGATTTGACGCCTTGCGGCGTCTCGACCTCGACCGTCAGCCGGTATTTGTGGCCGGGCCGGTTGATCCTGATCTGGTCCCCGACCACGAGCACGGCGAGCAGCGCCAGCGGCCCCAGCCATTTCCAGAACGTCGCCACGGACACCCCTCAATCGGCTCTGCTATCGCTTCGCACAGAGACCTGAGTGACGTCAAACCGGCGAGAAATTGTGAGCCGTTACTGCAGGAGCAGCGCCGTTCCCATCATCGCCAGCGCGCAGCCGACGAACATCGCGATCGGCCATGGATTGTACGCCCGGCCGTAGCGGCCTTGTGCGCGGCGCTCGGCGATAACAGCGGACTCATACTCGTCGGCAGTGGAGAACATGCAGGCAAAGCCGCCGCGGGCGGAGACGGCATCGGCTTCGAGCGACAGCAGCGCGGTCTTTGCGCCGCGATTCCGGCGAATGTTCATGGAACGATCATGCGAGCGATTGGTAAATGAGACGTTACGATTTCTTCTCACGCGGTGAGCGGCGCCGACCGCGGCGCCGCCGGCAGCCCGGCGGTCTTGCGCCGCCAGTTCTCCAGCGACAGCGGCAACTCTTCGGCGGCCTCCACCCGATTACGCCCGCCGCGCTTGGCCTGGTAGAGCGCGGTGTCGGCCGCCGCCAGCAACACCTCGAGCTCGGTGCCCGCGGGGCCGCCGGCCACGCCGATCGACACCGTGGTGTCGACCTTGCCCTCCTCGCAGACGATGCCGGAGGATTCGAACGCCTCGCGCACGCGTTCTGCTGCGACCACGCCCTCGTCCAGAGGGCACGGCAGCAGCGCGGCGAACTCCTCGCCGCCGATCCGCCCCGAGAGGTCGCTGAGCCGCAGATTATTGACGACCACGGTCGCAAACAGCTTCAGGATTTCGTCGCCGGCCGGATGGCCGAAGCGGTCGTTGATCCCCTTGAAGTGGTCGATGTCGAAGATCATCACGCACAGCGGCCGCCCGGCCTTGGCCTCGCGCTCGATCACGCGCCCGCAGGCCTCGGCAAAGCCGCGGCGGTTGAACATGCCGGTCAAGGGATCGACCGAGGCCGCGGTCTTGTGCGCGCTCACCGTGCGCTCCGACACCAGCATGAAGATCACGAACACGGTGCCGACGGCGTAGAGCACGAGCTCGATCGAGAACACCATCACCCAGATGCTGGAGCCGAATTTCTCGTCGGCGGGCATCAGGAGATCGCCAAGCACGATCGGCAACATCAGCACGAAGCCGTGCAGCACCGGCACCAGGAAAGCCGGCCAGCGCCGTTGCAGCGACTTGCGCCGCTCCGACCACAGTTCGGTCGCGGTCAGCGCCGCATAGATGGCGACGATGGCCGCGCCGATGGTCAAACGCAGCGCCGCATTCCTGGGATCGAGCGACATCAAGGCCGCGATCCAGGCAAGGGCGCCGAGCACCAGTCCGGGCAAATTGAGCTTGCGGCCGTGGAACACCCGCGAGGCGTTCCACACCATGCCGCATGCGAGAAAGCCGACGGCGTTCAGCGCCAGCGAATACATATCGCCAAGCCGATCGCCTGCCATCGTCCACAGCGCGACGGAGGAGGCGCCCAACAGATAAGCCGCGCCCCACCATTTCAATGCCGGGTTGCTCTCCTGGCTACCGAAGAACACGAGCATGGCGCCGAGCAGCGCGGCCACCATGGTAGCGACGAAATAAAGCGTGATGCTGTCGAGCGACATCGGTCACCCCGGTATGTGATGCGACGCGCCGGTTGTTTCCTGACGACGTCAGCGCAATATGCGAGGCTGCACTTTAGGAGGCCCGCGTTCGCAATCCGTTTGCGCTCGGGCCTAAGTTTTCTGGAAAAACTGGATCAACTTATCAGCGACACCAAAACAAAAAGGGCGCAAATTCTTGCGCCCTTTTCATCGCTGTTGATGCCGCATTCGCGGCAAATTTTATCGAGCCGGTTAGCGCTTCGAGAACTGGAACGACTTGCGTGCTTTTGCGCGACCGTACTTCTTGCGCTCCACCGTGCGGGAGTTGCGGGTCAGGAAGCCGCCCTTCTTCAGCACGCCGCGCAGCTCCGGCTCGAAATTGGTGAGCGCCTTGGAGATGCCGTGACGCACCGCGCCGGCCTGGCCCGACAGGCCGCCGCCGGCGACCGTGCAGATCACGTCGTACTGGCCGTTGCGGGCGGCCGCGACCAGCGGCTGCTGGATCATCATGCGCAGGGCGACCGCACACAGATCGATGGTCCACCCCAAGCCGCATGGAAACGCGAATAGCGAGTATTTTTCTGGCTCTCCTTCGATATCTGTGGAAGAGTTTTTGCGGGAATTGGGTCAACTCTTGCATCGATGCGAACATGGCAAAGCTGCATCCGATCGCGTCCCGCAGGCACCCGAATCGGAGTTCGGTTATCTTCGTTCATGGTTTGCACGGACACCCATTCCAAACTTGGGGTGGCTCCGGGCCAGATGATCCGCATTTCTGGCCTGCATGGCTTGCCAAGGAGCCCGACCTGGCATCCGCGAACATCTATGTTCTGGAATATGAAGCGGCCCCTCTTCGCATTTTCGGCAACGCGATGTCTTTGCTGGACGACGGCAAGAGCATCCTTGGTGAACTCAAAAGAGAGGACGCACTGTTCCACGGGTCGATCGCATTCATATGCCACAGCCTTGGGGGTATCGTGCTCAAGCAGGTCCTCCACGACGCGGATGAGGAGGCGGAGCGCAATCCAGAGGCCAACGCTCTTCTCCATCGGATAAGCCAGGTCGTTTTTGTTGCAACTCCGCACCAGGGAGCGAGTTTGCCGCTTCTTGTTCAACGTTTGTCGCTTTTTCTCTGGCCGACAGCAGTCATGAAAAGCCTGGGACACGGCGACGAAGCCATGCTCAATCTGGGCCAGTGGTACACAAACTTCTGCTCTTCACCTCATCGCAAGATCCGTCATCTGGTTTTCTCGGAACGAAAAAGGACGTATGGGTTTCGGATCGTCAATGATGCCAGCTCTCAGCCCGGCGTCGCGTGCGATACTTTTCCGATTCTAACAAACCATGTCGACATCGCCAAGCCGTCAGACACCCACGCGCCGGTGTACAAGCAAACGCTTGCGCTTTTGAAGCTCCTTCGCGAGAACAGGCTGCTACCTTTGCCACCGGAGATGAGGTTCTCCAGGAGCGACGAGCTTCGCATCGACACCGACTACCGGGAGGAGGCGATATCCGCGCATGAACGCCGCGCGATCATGAACCAGCTGCGCCCCGGTCTGGAAAGTACCGGTTGGCGGCTCGATGAGCTCGAGAGGGGAGAGGGCTGTACCAACGTCGCGTACAATCGCGAACTGCTGACCGCGGCACCGGTCATCGAGCTGAAAATCCAGCCCGGTCTTTGGACCGCGTACCAAGACCGGAACCTCCAACGGGTATTCGCGATCAAGAAGGCCATGCAAAAGTCCGGAGATCTGTTCAACGACCGCAAAATTCGCCTTGCCAGCGATTTCACCGACAATCGGCGACCGGAAGTCGCAATACAGGAGACCGATTATCTCAGTTCTCTCACAACCGACCAACTTGCCTGGACGCAGATCCGCAGCCGGCGGCTGAAGGATGACGGAAGGACTCCGGAACGCGTGCTGTGGGACGGCGTCGACGAGTTCATCGAGACCGATGAGCGGTCGCAGACGGCATTTCTCAAGCCGTTCAGCCGCGCTGAAATTTCCAACCAGCTTGGCGCCTCGACACTTGCATTCAGCAGCGACGGTCATCTGATGATCGTCTACCAATCGAAGCACAATCTGCAGAGCGAGAGCTTTCTGGCGCCGAGTGGTTCTGGCTCGTCCGACTGGTCTGACGTGACGGCCAGCGGCGCGAAGGATTTGCTATCCCTTGTACTTTTCGGTGCGCAACGCGAACTTGCTGAAGAATGCGCGTTGAACGACGACGGGACTGGCCGGAAGCAGTTCCGCAGCAAGTTGATCGTCACCGGATTTGCCAGGATGCTGCACCGCGGCGGCAAGCCCGAATTCTACTGTCTTGCCAAAATCGACGCGACCTACAATGAGCTTTCCGAGCGGGTGCGTGAACGTTATGTCGAGAGCATCACGCGCGCGAATTTCGAACACGCCAATTGGCAGCGTGGCCGCCCGTGTGACGAAATCACCAGGGTTTGCACGGACTATCTTCGTAACATTGGACCCGGAAGGAGACGCGTTCCATTCTCCTTTCCGCTGCAGCATGCGTTGATGATGCTGATCGAGGCATGTGCGGACGAGCCGTCACGAAATGTCCTGGATCGCTTCATGCTAGAACCCTTTTAGACACCAACCCCAAACCGTTCCGTTCTCATGCCGTGTTTCCACGGCTCAGCAAGGATTTGAAGATGACAGCACCGTCGTGGGAACATCCGCCGTTCATTTGGATGAATGGAAAGCTGGTGCCATGGGATGAATGCCAGGTTCATGTGACGAGCGGCTACGCGCAGCGTGGGGCTTCGATATTCGAGGGTATCCGAGTTTATCGCGCGGCGCGTCCCCGCACATATTTCGCTCTGGGCTGGCAGGAACATCTCACAAGACTGGCGTATTCGTGGCGTGCACTCTCGCTTGTAAGTACCCACGACGACAACGCAATTCGGGACGCCCTCGCCGCGTTGCTGGCGGGCCGGGACTTGAATGACGGCTATTGCAGGGTGACCCGATATCTCGGATCGCGCACGATCGACAGCCCGCGCGAGCCGGACGGCATCTTCATTTCACTCTACAATTCGCCGCAGCTTCTCGGCAAACCAGTGAAGTGCATGACGAGCAACTGGAGGCGCACGGAGTTCGCCCTTCCGGCGCAGATGAAGATCGGCGGAAACTATTTTCTGTTGAGCTGGCTTCGCCAGCGGGCGCAGCAAGCTGGGGCCGATGATGCGATCCTGTTGAACGATCGAGATCGCGTCAGCGAGGCGACCGGAACTGCGGTGCTAGTCTATCTGGATGGTGTTCTGTGCACGCCGCCAGTGTCCGATGGCGCGCTCCCGAGCATTACTGCGAAGTTGGTCCTCCGACTGGCGAGCCAACTGGGCATCCCCTGCGCGATCCGCTCGATCCACCGCACCGAATTATTTCGTGCTAGCGCCGTGCTCCTTGCCGGCAGTCTGGATGAACTCCGGCCCGTCGTCGCTATTGACGGTATTGCCATCCCCAACGCGCAAGAGACGGAACCAGTGAGCAAGTTGTTCAGTGCCTTCGCGACTCTCTGCCGTTCGAATGAAGTATCCGATTGGGGATTACTGCTTGAGATTTGACTGGATTCGACCCTCAAAACAATCGGCAAGCCTGTTCTATCAAAGACGACGTCATGCCGTAACGACGAAGCGGACATACGCCCGATCGTCATAGGATACAGTATCAAGCCCGAACCCCTTGGTGCCGGGCTCATTAGCAAGGCGAATCGGGTCATTTGACAGGCGACGGGCCAAAGCGTCTTCAGCTTTGTCTAATGAAGACAGCGCTTCCGGATAACCGTCGGTACAGAATACGATCTCATCTTCCGCTCTCACGGATTGCACGCGTATCAGCGGCTCGGGCGGTGACCGACCATCGATCGCACCGTAAGACCATTCGCCAAACTCCGTGGCATTTCTGAGCAAATGCTGCTTACGAAGCAGCGGCATGATGATTTCCCTGCCAGGGTCATCGCGCCTCAGTTCCTCGACAGAAACGCCCTCTGCTAGCAACAACCGTGAGTACAGCGCGCGGACTTCGCCAAGGAGCCTGTCGATCTTCGGGGTATCGATTGTCAGGGGTCTTCCGTTCACCGCACATCTCACATCACCGACAAGAGTGAGTTGATTCGATCCTTGCGTGAAAACCGCAATTGACGCCGAAGGTAGCCCTTCCGTCGATTGCGCCGGATCGGACGCACCGAGAAAATGACGTACGTGTTTGTTCAACTCCTCAACGAGTTCCGTCCCAAAAAGCCGGCGTTTCTCTTTCATGAAAAAATCGGTGAGAAGATCGGCGATCGCCTTACCCGGAGTTTTTCCATCAATCAGTCCGCCGGACTTGTCAGTGGCTCCATCGATCACCGCGACATAAGATTCGGTAATCGCGATCGCATCTTCGCAACTGTCTGGTTCCCGGCTCTTTCCGAGGACCCGATATTCAATCACGCGCATCCAAATCAGTTCCAGCTATCAAGAGCGACCCGGGGCGCACATTTGGATAGTGCACGCACAGCATAGCACTGGCCTTTGAGTCATGGCGAGAATTTCTGCAGAGCCGCAGTCGATTTGGCTTTTCGGCCAATGACGGCACAGCGCTTCAACTTCTGATGAGCAGCAGCGATGGAACGGGTCGCGTGCGCCTTGTTGCCGCCTGCCCCATGCTAGTGCAATAAAAAAGGCGCCCCCGACGGGCGCCTTTGAAATCTCGATCGCGGCGCATTCGCGGCAAATTTTAGAGATGCGGTTAGCGCTTCGAGAACTGGAACGACTTGCGCGCTTTCGCCCGGCCGTACTTCTTGCGCTCCACGGTGCGGGAGTCGCGGGTGAGGAAGCCGCCCTTCTTCAGCACGCCGCGCAGCTCGGGCTCGAAATTGGTCAGCGCCTTGGAGATGCCGTGACGCACCGCGCCGGCCTGGCCCGACAGGCCGCCGCCGGCGACCGTGCAGATCACGTCGTACTGGCCGTTGCGGGCGGCCGCGACCAGCGGCTGCTGGATCATCATGCGCAGCACCGGACGGGCGAAATAGATTTCGACCTCGCGGGTGTTGACCACGATCTTGCCGTTGCCGGGCTTGACCCAGACGCGGGCGACCGCGTCCTTGCGCTTGCCGGTGGCATAGGCGCGGCCCTGCTTGTCGACCTTCTTGACGTATTTCGGCGCTTCGGGAGCGGCCGGCTTCAGCTGCGAGAGCTGGTCGAGAGACTGTATGCTTTCGGCCATTTATGCGGCCCTCATGTTCTTGCGGTTCATCTTGGCGAAATCGATCTTTTCGGGGTTCTGCGCCTCGTGCGGATGTTCGGCGCCGGGGTAGACGCGCAGATTGCCGAGTTGCATGCGACCGAGCGGGCCGCGCGGGATCATGCGCTCGATCGCCTTCTCGACCACGCGCTCCGGGAAGCGGCCTTCGAAGATCTCGCGCGCGGTGCGCTCCTTGACATGGCCGACATAACCGGTGTGCTTGTAATAGACCTTCTGCTCGCGCTTGCGGCCCGTGAGCACGGCATGCGCGGCGTTGATGATGATGACGTTGTCGCCGCAATCGACATGGGGCGTGTAGGTCGGGAGGTGCTTGCCACGCAGCAGCATGGCAACATGGGTCGCGAGGCGGCCGACCACGACGCCCTTGGCGTCGATCAGCACCCACTTCTTCGTCACCTCGGCAGGCTTTGCCGAAAACGTCTTCATGTGAGCATCCGTGAAAAGAGAAATCGGCGCACAGGCGGTGCGCCGAACTGCGCGGGTTTCTAGAGAAGAGATCGTTGTCAGTCAACGCAAAACGTTGACATTTTACATAGCTAAAACAGCGTCTTATAAATATGGTGTAATAATACCGTATGAATCCCTACGTGTTTGGAATGGAATAAGTCGCAGTGACATGGGCGATCGGATCGGGCGAAGACGCCGACAACAGCATCACCTCACCCACCGCAAGCCGCTTGCCGAGCTTCAGCAGCCGCGCCTCGGCAATCACGTCGTGACCGGGCACGCCCTTGCGCAGGAAATTGATGTTGAGATTGGTCGTCACCGCAAGCGCGACGGGGCCGATCGCCGACAGCAGCACGACATACATCGCGCAATCGGCGAGCGCCATCAGCGTGGGCCCCGAGATGGTGCCGCCCGGACGCAGCATCTGGTCGCCGTAGCGCTGGCGCAGCCGGCAGGTTTCGCCGTCGGCATGCTCGATCACGAGCGAACCATTGCTGGACATCGAAGGCAGCTCGGCACGCAGGAAGGCTTCGAGTTCGGCAACGGTCATTCGAGGCGCCATCGCGGCCACCAGCGAGGCTCTATCGAATCTTGCCGAAGTCGCCGTGCCGCCCGAGTCCGCCCTTGAACCGGCCCGCACCCGCTACGCCGTCAGCGATCAACGCCTCGCGGCCATTGTACCATTCCTGAATGAGCGCCTCGCGCACGCCAAGCCCATGGCTCCTGATGGCCGAACGCCGGTCGGCGCGAACGCACACTTGCGGGAAGCGGGCAATCTCGTGCGCCAGCTGCTCGGCTTTCGCGCGCGCGCCGCCCTTCGGCGTGACGTATTCGCACAAGCCGATCTTCAGGCATTCCTCCGCCGGGACCTTCCTTCCCGTGAGGATGATCTCCAGGGCTCGGCCCTGACCGACGATACGCGGCAAGCGCACGGTCCCGCCGTCGATCAACGGAACACCCCATCGGCGGCAATAGACGCCGAAGTAGGACTCTTCAGCCATGACGCGGAAATCGCACCACAGTCCCAATTCCATGCCGCCGGCGACGGCGGGGCCTTCGATCGCCGCAATGACCGGCTTGTCCAATTCGAGCCGGGACGGCCCTAGCGGCCCACGGGGAATCTCTCCGCCATTTCCGCGCGGCCGCGCTGTCGAGATATCGAGTTCACCCAGTGGATAAGCGGCGTTGAGGGTGCTGACATATTTGAGATCCCACCCCGCACAGAATGCGCCGCCTGCACCATAAAACACGGCGACCGCGGCGTCCCTGTCAGCATCGAACTCCAGGAAAGCGGCCATCAGCGCATCCGCGCTGGCCGGGTCCATGGCGTTGCGGGCTTCGGGCCGGTCGTGAATGATTGTCCAAACCGCACCGCCCTTCTCGATCCTGACCGTCATCGCAACCTCCCGTCGGTCGTTCGTTAATTTAAACATCGTTAAATAAACTAACGACGTTCAAATTTTCGGTCAAGTGTGTTATCCGGGATTTGCGATGGCGAAAGAGCACAAAATCGGCCGACAGAAGGCCGTCAGCGAGCTGAAGCGCGAGTTGATCCTCAACGCGGCACGGTCGGTCTTTGAGGCAGAAGGCCTGGAGGGGGCGTCGCTACGGGCGATCGCCGCAGGTGCCGGCTACACCCCTGCTGCGCTCTACTTTCACTTCGAGTCCAAGGAGGCGATCTACGCCGAAGTTCTTCGATGCTCGCTCGAAAGTCTCGGACAGACCGTAGCCCGCGCGGTTGCGCGCGCCAAGGCTCCGGCCGACCGGCTTCGGGCCGCAGCAATGGCTTTCTTTCGCTATTATTCCGACAATCCAAAAGACCTCGACCTTGGCTTCTACCTGTTCCGCGGCGGCATCAAGCCACGGGGACTCGGCAAGGAGCGTGACGATATTCTCAATACAGCATTGAGGTCGGCCCTGGAGCCGGTTGCCGATGCCGCGCGGGATCTCGGTGCCGGGCGTGAGGCGGCCGCATCGCTGATGGCGGATATTTTTGCTCATGCGGCAGGCCTCCTGCTATTGGCCAATACCGGCCGCATCCGCATGTTTGGGGCCTCGGCACCACATCTCATGGAACGTTTCGTCGAGGCGCAGATCGTGGCACTCACCGAAAAGCCGAAGGGATGAGCCCTTGAATCCCGGTTCATGAGGGCCCACTCTGCTGTTTGAAGGGGTCTCGCCTTGGTTCATTGTAAGCTACGAGAGTGCCTCATCTTGCGAATGGATTCCGATCATGTCCGCCCAAGCCGCCCGCGTCACGAAAGAAGATGCCCCGCTGCTGCTCCGCGAGACCATCGGCTCGATTGCCGTGATCACCCTCAACCGTCCCGACACGCGCAACACGCTTTCAGAGGAAGTGATCGCTGGGTTGCATGCCGCGCTGGATGAGATCGGAGCCGACAAGAAAATTCGTGCACTGGTCATCGCGGCCAAGGGGCCTGCGTTTTCCTCAGGCCACGACCTGAAGCAGCTGACCGTGCATCGCGGCGATGCCGATGGCGGGCGCGCCTATTTTGCGAAGACGATGACCGCATGCAGCGCGATGATGCAAGCGATCGTGCGGCTACCGAAGCCGGTCATTGCCGCCGTGCAGGGCATTGCGACCGCCGCCGGTTGTCAGCTGGTCGCAAGCTGCGATCTCGCGGTTGCCTCGGAAGAAGCGCGCTTTGCCACCTCGGGCATCAACAACGGGCTGTTCTGCTCGACGCCGATGGTGGCGCTGTCGCGCAACGTGCCGCGCAAGCAGGCGCTGGAGATGCTGTTCACCGGCGAAATGATTTCGGCCGAGCGCGCCCGCGAGATCGGCTTGGTGAACCAGGTCGTGGCTGCGGGCGATGAACGCGACGCCGCGATCGCTCTGGCGCAGAAGATCGCGCGCAAGTCCGCCTATGCCATCAGGCTCGGCAAGGAGGCCTTCTACCGCCAGGCCGAGATGAACCTGGCCGACGCCTATCGCTTTACGGCCGAGGTCATGACCGAGAACATGATGGCGTTCGACGGCAAGGAAGGCATCGGCGCCTTCATCGAGAAACGCGAGCCGAACTGGCGGGATGAGTAACGCGTGAACCACGACACCTACGACGACAATTACATCCGCGGCATCCTCACCGGCGTGAAGTCGATCGCGATGGTCGGCGCCTCGCCGGTCGACGTGCGGCCGAGCTACTTTGCATTCAAATATCTGGTGCAGCGCGGCTACGACATGATCCCGGTCAATCCTGGCCACGTCGGCAAGAGCTTGCTCGGGCGCCCCTTCGTCGCCTCGCTGTCCGACATCGGCCGCGCGATCGACATGGTCGACATCTTCCGCAACTCCAGCCACATCATGCCCGTCGTCGAGGAGGCGCTAAAACTGCCCGCGTCGCCGAAGGTGATCTGGATGCAACTTGGCGCGCGCGATGACGCGGCGGCCGCAAAGGCCGAAGCCGCAGGGATCAAGGTGGTGATGAACCGCTGCCCGAAGATCGAGTGGGGACGGCTGTCGTCGGAGATTTCCTGGATGGGCGTCAATTCGCGCACCATCTCGTCGAAGCGCGCGCCGATCCCGACGCAGGGCATGCGGCTGTCGCTGAACCGCACCAGCGTCGGTGGCGGGGCGACCACGGCTGCCGACCGCGTCGCGAAGAACAGGACTGAAACCTCGTAAGACTACCGCGAAACGATTGCGTCGAAGAGCGGCATTGCCGAGCACGATCGTTTCGAATTGCCCTCGGAGCATCTTGCCGCCTTGACGGCGGTTTGCACTAACGCGATTGTCCCTCCCCGCGGTGCCTTGCCCCTGAAGGAAAAAGAATGACCGATCGTGTCCCCGGATTTTCGACCCTCTCCGTGCATGCCGGCGCGCAGCCCGACCCGACCACCGGCGCGCGCGCCACACCGATCTATCAGACCACGTCATTCGTGTTCAACGATGCCGACCATGCCGCCTCGCTGTTCGGGCTGCAGGCGTTCGGCAACATCTATACCCGCATCGGCAACCCGACCAACGCCGTGCTGGAAGAGCGCGTCGCTGCGCTCGAGGGCGGCACCGCGGCGCTTGCGGTCGCTTCGGGCCATGCCGCGCAGGTCGTCGTCTTGCAGCAGCTGCTGAAGCCCGGCGACGAATTCGTTGCTGCGCGAAAACTCTATGGCGGTTCGATCAATCAGTTCACCCACGCCTTCAAGAGCTTTGGCTGGAACGTGGTTTGGGCGGATCCCGATGACATCGGCAGCTTCGAGACCGCGGTCACGCCGCGCACCAAGGCCGTATTCATCGAATTGATCGCCAATCCCGGCGGCACCATCACCGACATCGAGGCGGTCGCGGCGGTAGCGCGCAAGGCCGGCGTGCCGCTGATCGTCGACAACACGCTGGCGACGCCGTATTTGATCAAGCCGATCGACCACGGCGCCGACATCGTCGTGCACTCCCTGACGAAATTCCTCGGCGGCCATGGCAACTCGCTCGGCGGCATCATTGTGGACGCCGGCACCTTCGACTGGGCAAAGGACAACAAATATCCGATGCTGAGCGAGCCGCGGCCCGAATATCACGGCATCAAGATCCAGGAGACTTTCGGCAACTTCGCCTTCGCGATCGCCTGCCGTGTGCTCGGCCTTCGCGACCTCGGGCCCGCGCTGTCGCCGTTCAATGCCTTCCTGATCCTCACCGGCATCGAAACGTTGCCGCTGCGGATGCAGAAGCATTGCGACAACGCCAAGGCGATTGCCGAATTCCTGCAAGCGCATCCGGCGGTGGCGGCGGTGAGCTACGCGGGCCTTTCCGGCGACAAATACCACAATCTCGCGCGCAAATACTCGCCGAAGGGCGCCGGCGCGGTCTTCACCTTCGCGCTGAAGGGCGGTTATCAGGCCGGCGTCAATCTGGTGTCGAACCTGAAGCTGTTCTCGCATCTCGCCAATGTCGGCGACACCCGCTCGCTGGTGATCCACCCGGCTTCGACCACGCACAGCCAGCTTGACGATGCCTCGAAGATCAAGGCCGGCGCGGGTCCGGACATCGTGCGGCTGTCGATCGGAATCGAGGACAAGGAAGACCTGATCGCGGATCTCGAGCAGGCGCTGGGCACGTGACAAATTAACGCTCTGTTCACCAACAGCCGCGAGCATGCCGCGCATACGGGCTCAAGGGTGACCGTCATGATTCGAAAACGCGCGATGCTGCAGTGGGTGCTGACCACCCTGTTCGTGTTCTCGGCGCTCGACACCGCGCTCGGCGCCGACAAGGTGGCAGCGCCGCACGCCAGGCGTCACACCAAGGTGATCCTGCCGCCCGGCCTGCCCCGCCCGCACTACGACTATCGCACGACGGTGGTCTACGGACCGGCTGTACCCGCGCCTGTCTATGTCGAGGATCCGCCGCTGATCTCGCCGCCGACCACACCGATCCTGCCAGGCTCATCGACGCTGCCCGGCTATTACGGCCGTCCGTTCGATTACTACTATCAAGGCGCTTACTACGGCGATGACGGCTCTAGCCCCGGCTATACCAGCTACTTCTTCCGCCTTCCCTACGCCTGCGGTGTCACCGGCTACTGCTAACCGGGCTGCGTCGCAGGCGCGGCGATCTCGCCGGCTGAAATTTCGGTCGGTCGCGCCGCTAGTCGCTCGGCCTGCAGCACCGCCAGCGTCAACACGCCGATCGCAACCGCCTGGTGCGACAGCGCGAGCAGGATCGGCACCTGATTGAGCAGCGTCAGAATGCCGAGCACGGTCTGCAGTGTCACGACCGCGAGCAGCCAAATTGCGCCGTTGACGGCGGCGCGCGGTGCTTTCGCACGCACCACGTCGATCGCGTGGAGGGCGGTCAACACGAACAGCGCATAAGCGGTCATGCGATGCTCGAACTGCACGGTGAGCGCATTCTCGAACAGATTGCGCCACCATGGCGCTTCGAACCAGAGCCGCGCGCTCGATGGGATGAAGCCGCCATCGATCGTGGGCCAGGTGTTGTAGACGAGGCCCGCGCGCAGGCCCGCCACCAACGCGCCGAGATAAAGCTGCACGAAGGTTAGCGCGACCAGAACAGCACTTGAGATCTTCATCCTCGAGAGCACCCGAAGCGGCGCCCGATCGCCAAGCCGTCGCAAGGTCCAAACAATGGCCGCGAAGATCAGCAACGCCAGCACCAGATGGGTGGCAAGCCGGTACTGCGAGACCTCAACACGCTCCGAAAGGCCAGAGGCCACCATCCACCAGCCGACCGCGCCCTGCAGCGCGCCGAGGCCGAAGATCAGCCAGAGCCGCCGCCTCAGTTCCACGCTCATGCCGCCGCGCCAGAGGAAATAGAGGAACGGCAGCAGATAGACCGCGCCGATGACGCGGCCGATCAGCCGATGGCTCCATTCCCACCAGAAGATGGTCTTGAAATCGGACAGGCTCATGCCAGCGTTGAGCTGTTTGTATTGCGGGATCAGCTTGTAGGCCTCGAAGGCCCTCTCCCATTCGCTCTGGCTGAGCGGCGGAATCGCGCCGGTCACCGGCTTCCACTCGACGATCGAAAGTCCGGACTCGGTCAGTCGCGTCGCACCGCCGACCAGCACCATGGCGGCAATCAGCGCGGCGACGGCGAACAGCCATGCGCGGATCGCGCGAGATGTTGCGGTTTGATGTGTTGCGGTCATCCCAACCAAGGCTTAAACATTTTCGCTGCCCTTATAGTCCGCCTCCTCCCGCGTGCAAGCCGCGCCAACAGCCGAAATTCCTGACATTTCCGTCATGACCATCCGCACTCGCAAGTTCCTTGGCGCCATCGCGCTTCTCGTGCTGGCCGCCATGTGGGCGCTCACGATGATGTCGATTGCGCAGATGCCGTGGCTCGCGAGCTCCGGCTGGCGGCAGGCCATCTTCTATGTCGTCGCCGGCATGGGCTGGGTGTTACCGGCGATGCCGATCGTGAGCTGGATGTCGCGGCCGGATATTCGCTAAAACTCCGGCTTGCTCGGCGTCGGCATCACGGGATCGAACGCCGCGCCCGACAGGATTACCCGCATGGCGCGGAGCGAGCGCATCCGGCCGTCCCAGGCAATCCGCGGCAGGGCGCGCAGATTGGTGCGCCCCTCGGCCTCGACGATCCCGGGGATCGTCGACACGGCGCTGGCAAATCCCGCCTCCTCCGCCATCACGACATGGGAACGACGGAAGGAGTCGCGGTCGCCAAAGGGATAGGCGAAGTGTTTCGCGCTCCTGTGGAGCGCGGCGTCGATGACCGCATTCGCCATCGACATTTCGCGCAGGGCAACATTCTCCTTCAGCGTCGAAAGCGACGAATAGTTCACCGTGGCGCTCCCGAACGTCACCATCGGATCGGCGGCGAGCTTGTCGAGATCGGCCCAGTCCATGAATGTGCCGCGCGACAATTCCGCAAGATCGATCGAATATCGCCTGCAGAGGTCGCCGAGCGCCGCCGTGAGGTCCGCCGGCGCGAGCTGGCGCATCCAGCTCTCGATATATTCATAGACCTCATATTTCTGCTCGACGGTCCTGATCTGGAAATGCTGTTCTTCGCGATTGATCATCAGCCCGAAGCGCTGCTCCTTCGCGATGATCTTCTCAAGCGCAAGCCGCCATGGCTCGCCGACCCCGTCCGGAAACGCGGTCGGTATGTAGAGCGTGAACGGCACGTGCTGCCGCGCGAGGACCGGATAGGCTGCCGTGATGAAATCCTTGTGGGCGCCATCGAAGGTCAACGCGACGAAGCGCCGCCGCTGCGACATGATGACCGCGCGGCGGCACACCTCGTCCATGGTCACGAAATCATATTTCCACCGCTTCAATGCGCGGATGGTGCGATCGAGGAATCGCGGCGTGACCTCTTCCGACTTGAGGGGCTGGAAGGCCTCCGAGCGCCGCGGCAGGATGCGCGCAAAGCGCAGGATCACGCCGGCCCCACCGACGTCCCGGTTCTGCCAGGCGCGGCCGGTAAAATAGCCGACTTCCAGCTTCAGTTTGGTCAGAAATTGACTATTGGAACGCAAGCGCTTTCGCCCCCAAATGCAAGCCGTCCACCCCCGCTTGCTGCGGCATTGTCCTTACCCTTTGTTGACATTTCTTTGCAAAGGTCGACCGACGTCGGGAACTGTAAATTTTTCCCTTATCAAGCAGGCTTTGCGATGACCATGGCTGCCGCGATCGAGAGCCGGACGGCAGGTGCGCCAGCCCGCTCGAGGGCAAGCCGCATTGCGCGCGTCGACGTCGTCAAGGATCTCGCCCAGGCCGAGCCCGTCTGGCGCGCGCTCGAGGATCAGGCTCAATTCTCCACGCCCTATCAGCGCTTCGATCTTCTCGGTTCGTGGCAGTCGCAGGTCGGCGCGCGCGAGGGTGCCACGCCGCTGATCGTGATCGCCTTTGATGGCGAACGCCGCCCGCTGGTGCTGATGCCGCTGACGCTGACGCACGAGCATGGCGTTCGCATCGCCCGCTTCATGGGCGGCAAGCACACCACTTTCAACATGGCGCTGTGGGACAGGGACTTTGCCCGCGAGGCGACAGCTGGCGATCTCGCCGAATTGCTGGCCGCTTTGCGCGCGCACGACGTCGCCGACGTGCTTGTTCTGACGCAGCAGCCGCGGCACTGGCACGACATCCTAAATCCGTTTGCGACGCTGCCGAAGCAGCCTTGCGCCAATGATTGCCCCGTTCTCTCGATGGTACCCGGCGATCCCCCGCAAAACCGGATCAGCAACTCGTTCCGGCGGCGGCTGAAGAGCAAGGAACGCAAGCTGCAATCGTCGGGCTATCGCTATCACCTCGCCACCGGCGAGGCCGACGTCGACCGGATTCTGGACTGGTTCTTCCGCGTCAAACCGATGCGGATGGCGGAGCAAAAGCTTCCCAACGTATTTGCCGAGCCCGGCGTGGAAGAGTTCACCCGCAGCGCCTGCCGCGCTCCCTATGCGGGCGGCGGCCGGGTCATCGATATCCATGCGCTGGAATGCGACGACGAGGTGATCGCGATGTTTGCCGGCGTTGCCGACGGGCATCGCTTCTCGATGATGTTCAACACCTACACCATGTCAGCCCGGTCGCGTTACAGCCCCGGCCTGATCCTGATGCGCAACATCATCGATCACTATGCTGCAAAATCCTATCGCGCACTCGACCTCGGAATCGGTTCGGACGATTACAAGCGGCTGTTCTGCAAGGGCGACGAGCCGATCTTCGACAGCTTCATCGCGCTCTCCGGGCGCGGACGCGTCGCAGCAGCCGTGATGTCCGCGCTCAATCGCCTCAAGCGGCAGGTCAAGCGCCATCCGAAACTGTTGCGATTCGCGCAAATCCTGCGCCGCGCGGTCGGCTAACCTTCAAGCTGCCACCACCTGCGGGGCCGGCTCGCTCACGTTCGACGGCCGCGCGGGCTCGCTCAACATATCGACCTCCGAAAAGCCGACGACGCGAAGCTGGTCGCACATGACCTTGCGGGCATCCTGCGGCATCGATGCATCGGGCACCACCACCGCGCGGGCACTCCCGGTCAACAGCTCCGCGGGCAGGTCGGACGCGGTGCCGGCATCGAGCAGCACGTACTCGTAGACGCGCAGCAGCGCGTCGATCGCAAGCGTCAGGCGGGACGACTGCAGCAGTGTGCGATCGAAACCGGGTCGGCCGGCATTGACGAGGTGCAGGCGCGAAAGCTTGTCGCGGGTGATGACTTCAGAGAACGAGGCTTCGCCTTTCATCAATTCGGCGAGTCCCGGCGCGTGCGAGTCGACTGAGACCGCAGCGACTGTCGGTGCCGAGCCGGCGAGGTCGACCACGACCACGCGGGTGCTGCGTGCCAGCAGCCGCGCCAGCGTCAACGCAGTCAGGGTGATGCTCTCGCCCGACGCGGTGCCGACCACGGTGATCTTGTGGGCGCCCTGCCCCGCGGCGCGCAGCGTCTCGGCAAGCTGCTCGATCTCGTTGAGCGCAACGGGTACCACCGGCGGCGACGGCTCCTCGGGGACCTGGGCGCGCTCGAGCGCGGCGGTCGTTTCAACTTTCGGCTCGCGCGCCGGCACGACTGCGGCGGCGAGCGAAGCCACCGCACGCGGTGCCGTCATCCGCAGCAATTCGCCTGTCACGATCAGACCGGTCGACAGCAGCAGCGTCGCCAGGGTCACGATCAGCACGATCGGCATTTTTTTCGGATAGGCCGGTGTGTTGGAGACGATGGCGCGGGAAATGACGCGGCCCTCGCCCGGCGCGGCATCGATGTTCTCGCGGGTATTGGCCTCGCGGTATTTGGCCAGATAGGATTCCAGCAGATCGCGTTGCGCCTTGGCCTCCCGCTCGAGCGCGCGAAGCTGGACGTCCTGGCCGTTGTTCGAGGTAGCCTGTTTTTTCAACTGATCGAGAGCTGCGCTCAGGCTTTCGACCCGGCCGCCGGCAATGCGGGCGTCGTTGTCGAGTGAGCGTGAAATCTTGCTCGCCTCGTCGCGGATCTGGCCGTCGAGATCGGAAAGCTGCGCCTTCAACTCCTTGATACGCGGATGATTGCCGAGCAGGGTCGACGATTGCTCGGCAAGTTGCGCGCGCAAGGTGACGCGCTGCTCGGACAGCCGCCGCACCAGCTCGGAATTGAGCACTTCGGCGGCCTCGATCGGCTTGCCGCTCTGCAGCATCTCGCGGATCAGCCGCGCCTTGGACTCGGCATCGGACTTCAGCGCGCGCGCATTGTTCAATTGCGTGTTCAGCTCGCCCATCTGCTGATTGGACAGCGATGTGTTGTTGGTGCCGATGAACAGGCTCGACTTCGAGCGGAAATCCTCGACACGCGCTTCCGCCTCGGCGACCTTGCCACGGAGATTGTCGATCTCGCCGGACAACCACTGGCTCGCCGCCCTCGCCTGATCCTGCCGCGCGGCCTGCTGCAGCACCAGATAACCGTCGGCGATCGAATTGGCGACGCGCGAGGCAAGCTCCGGATCGCGCGACTGGAATTCGACGACGATGACGCGCGATTTGTCGACGGCATAGGCCGTCAGGCGATCATAATAGGCGTCGAGCACGCGCTCTTCCGGCGTCATCGAAAAAGGATCGCGGCCGATGCCGAACAACGCCAACAGCGATTTGACCGGCGACAGGCCGCTGAGCACGGGGTCGAATTCCGCGCGCTCGGCCAGCTTGTTCTTCTTGATGATCTCGCGCGCCAGATCGCGCGACAGCACGAGCTGCACCTGGCTGGTCACGGCTTCCGCATCGAGCGAGGTGCGCTCCTCGTTGCGTTCGCTGTTGGGGCGAAGGAAAACGTTCTCGCGGCCGTCGATCAGGATGCGCGATTCGGACTTGTAGCGCGCCGTGATCATATTGACGGTCAGAAGTGAAAGAACCAGCGCGGCCACGGTCGGCAGGATGATCCAGCGCCGGTTGCGCTTGATGGCATCGCCCAGCGCACGCAGATCGATGTCGCCGTTTTCGCTCGTTCTCGCCTGTTTCGCAGGACCCGGCGCAGGGACGGCGACCGCCATCACAGCCTGCGCCTTTTCCCTGGCCTTACGCCACAACGCACCACGCATCGCACTCTCCCGCGAACGCCACGACTCCACTAACCTTCCCGCGATTACACTCTATTAGGGTTGCTGCCGGGTTAATCCCGCTCCGATTTGCCGCCGTTATTGAACGATCCTTAATGCCGGCGGTCATGTTTTGTTAACCATGAAAGCCCTTAATCGGAATCGAGATTTTCCCAAGGGTTGTCTGATGAAGGGCGTTCGCGCCGCCGTCCGCCGTGAGCCTGCCGTGCCCGCTCTGCCGGGCCGCGCATTGGCGCGCAGCGGAGATCGGTGACCATGCCCGCGCCCGACCGCCCCCTTCGTATCCTGCACGCGGTGCGCGCTCCGGTCGGCGGCATTTTTCGCCACATCCTCGACCTCGCCAATGGGCAAGCCGACCGCGGCCACGAGGTCGGCATCATCGCCGACAGCCTGACCGGCGGCGAGCGCGCAAGCCAGGCGCTCGCCGAGATCGCGCCCCGGCTCAAGCTCGGCGTCCACCGCATCGCCATTCACCGCGAACCATGGCCGACCGATGCGCTGGTGTGGGCGCGCGTCATGCGCATGATCCAGCGCTTGAGGCCCGACGTGCTGCACGGCCACGGCGCCAAGGCCGGCGCCTTTGTCCGCATGCGCAAGCGCGCCGGCCATATCATTCGCGTCTACACCCCGCACGGCGGATCGCTGCACTACAAGCCCGACTCGATGAAAGGCCAGATCTATGGCCGGCTCGAACGCGCGCTGATGAACAGCACCGATCTGTTCCTGTTTGAGAGCGCCTTCGCCCGCGACACCTATCAACGCACCATCGGCATCCCCGAGGGTCTCGTGCGCTGCGTGTTCAATGGCGTCACGGCGGATGAATTCGATCCCGTCCCGCGCGCGGCAGACGCCACCGACGTGGTCTATGTCGGCGAGTTCCGCCACATCAAGGGCGCCGACCTTTTGGTCGACGCGATCGCCAGGTTGCATGCCGACGGCAAGCCGGTAACGCTGACGTTGGCCGGCGACGGCGAGGAAACCGCGGCACTCAAGGCGCAGGTCGAACGGCTCGGCCTTGTCAACTCCGTACGCTTCATCGGTCACGTCAAAGCTCGCCACGGCTTTGCGCAGGGCAAGCTGCTGGTGGTGCCTTCCCGCGGCGATTCCATGCCCTATGTCGTGATCGAAGCGGGAGCAGCGGGAATACCGATGGTCGCCGCCAATGTCGGCGGCATCCCGGAAATCTTCGGGCCCTTCACCGACGCACTGTTCGCGCCCAACATCGTCGGCGCCGTGGCCGATGCGATCGAGATCGCGATGGAGGATCCGGAGGCCGCGCAAACCCGCGCCAAGGCGTTGCGCGAACGCATTTTCCAGCACTTCTCCCAGAAGACGATGGTCGAGGGGGTGCTCTCCGGCTATCGCGACGCCTTCGAAGCCGTTCGCAATCAAACTGCAGCAAATCATTAACCATCGTTTACCAACGTAACCGTTTCTTCCGATTTCACCGTTAAGTCCGACGGAGGGGGAATACCGCCTCGGGACGCGCGCGCTTAGCTGCGCGTGCAACAACTGGTGTGGACGACAGTGGAACCGATTAACGCACGCTCGATGCTCGATGCCGCGGCGGCTACCGCCACGATGGTAGCAGGCAGCCCGCCGGTCGAACGGCGGCGCCGGTTGTCGCAGGCGGCCCTTGCCGTCACCAGCCAGAAAGTGCGCCCCGCCTATTCGCCGATCGTGATCGCGGGCGCAGTGCGCGTCGCCGATTTCGTGCTGCTCAGCTCCATCGGCGTTGCGATCTATTTCGGCTATGTGACGCGGCTCGCCGGCTTCCACTGGGAATATGTCGCCTCGATCTTCGCGATGGCGATGGTCGCGGTGATCTGCTTCCAGGCCGCAGACCTCTACGAGGTCGGCGTGTTCCGCGGCCAACTCCGGCAGATGACCCGGATGATCTCGTCCTGGGCGTTCGTCTTTCTGCTGTTCATCGGCGCTTCGTTCTTCGCCAAGCTCGGCGGCGAGATTTCGCGGCTGTGGCTCTCGGCATTCTTCTTCGTCGGCCTCGCCGCGCTGATCACCGAACGGCTGTTCCTGCGCGGCCTGGTCCGCAGCTGGGCGTATCAGGGCCGGCTCGACCGCCGTACCGTGATCGTCGGCTCCGACAAGAACGGCGAAAAGCTCGTTGAAGCCCTGAAGACCCAGTACGACACCGACATCGCCGTGCTCGGCGTGTTCGACGACCGCAACGACAGCCGTGCGCTCGACACCTGCGCCGGCAGCCCGAAGCTCGGCAAGGTCGACGACATCGTCGAATTCGCCCGCCGCACCCGCGTCGACCTCGTGCTCTTTGCGTTGCCTATCTCTGCAGAGACGCGCATCCTCGAGATGTTGAAGAAGCTGTGGGTGCTGCCGGTCGATATCCGCCTGTCCGCGCACACCAACAAGCTGCGCTTCCGTCCCCGCTCCTATTCCTATCTCGGCAAGGTCCCCACCCTCGACGTGTTCGAGGCGCCGATCACCGACTGGGACCTCGTGATGAAATGGCTGTTCGACCATCTGGTCGGCGGCCTGATCCTGCTCGCTGCGCTACCGGTGATGGCGCTGGTCGCGCTTGCGATCAAGCTCGACAGCCCGGGTCCGGTGCTGTTCCGCCAGAAGCGCTTCGGCTTCAACAACGAGCGCATCGACGTCTTCAAGTTCCGCTCGCTCTATCACCATCAGGCCGATCCGACCGCCTCCAAGGTCGTCACCAAGGACGATCCGCGCGTCACCCGTGTCGGCCGCTTCATCCGCAAGACCAGCCTGGACGAACTGCCGCAGCTGTTTAACGTGGTGTTCAAGAGCAACCTCTCGCTCGTCGGCCCGCGGCCGCATGCAGTGCAGGGCAAGCTGCAGGCCCGCCTGTTCGACGAAGCGGTCGACGGCTACTTCGCGCGCCATCGCGTCAAGCCTGGCATCACCGGCTGGGCGCAGATCAACGGCTGGCGCGGCGAGATCGACAATGAAGAGAAGATCCAGAAGCGCGTGGAATTCGATCTCTATTATATCGAGAACTGGTCGGTGCTGTTCGATCTTGTCATCCTCGCGAAGACGCCGATCGCGCTTCTGACCAGGAACGAGAACGCGTATTGACGACCCCGCCATTGTGAGGAGCGAAGCGACGAAGCAATCCATAGCCACTCCACGGCAAAGTCTGGATTGCTTCGCTTCGCTCGCAATGACGACGGTGGATGGCATCGTGTAGCGTAGCGTGAGTGCGTGATGGCGTATGCGGCGACAGCCGGGGGCTACAATGCGACGGCGACGGCGGCTCCCGGCGTCACTGCGCTGCAGCGCGCGCTGGTGTGGCTGGTCGGCGCCTCCGGCTCCATCGTCTTCATCGAGCCGAGCCCGTATGAGCTCGTGACGCTCACGGCTGCGATCCTGTTCTTTGCCACGGGCATGCGGATGCGGCTGGTGTTCATGCCGCTCGCGCTGCTGCTCGTCGCGCTCAATGTCGGCTACAGCATCGGCGCCATCCCGTTCCTCGATAAATCCGAGATTTTCAGCTGGATCGCGACCTCCTGGTACATGGCGGTGACAGTGATCTTCTTCGCCATGGTGCTGTCGGAGGATACCGAGGCACGGCTCGACATGCTACGCCGCGGCCTGATCGTCGGCGCCATGATCGCCTCGCTGACAGCGATCGGCGGCTATTTCAATCTCGTTCCCGGGGGCCACGACCTGTTGACGCTCTATGAGCGCGCCCGCGGCACCTTCAAGGACCCGAACGTGCTCGGCGCGTTCCTGATCCTGCCGGCGCTGTTCGTGCTGCAGGATGTGGTCACCGCTCGCTTTGGCAAGGCGTTCCGCAGCGCCATCGCCTTCGGCATCATGTCGTTGGCGATCCTGCTCGCTTTCTCGCGCGCCGCCTGGGGCGGTTTGGTCCTGACCTCGGCCTTCATGCTGGCGCTGATGGTGCTGACCAGCCAGTCGCGCGGCGAGCGCTCGCGCATCGTGATGATAACGATGCTCGCCGTCGTCGGCGCCGTGCTCCTGCTCGCGGTGCTGCTGTCGTTCGACTCTGTCGCCGAGATGTTCCGCCAGCGCGCCAGCTTCGACCAGAGCTATGACGAAGGCCGCTTCGGCCGGTTCGGCCGCCACGTCCTCGGCGCCGACATGGCGCTCGATCTGCCCTTCGGCATCGGGCCGCTGCAATTCCACAACTACTTCCCGGAAGACACCCACAACTCCTATCTGAACGCCTTCATGTCGGGCGGCTGGATCTCCGGCATCTGCTATCCCGCGCTGGTGTTCGTCACCGTCATCCTCGGCTTCCGCTATCTGTTCGTGCGCGTGCCGTGGCAGCGCGCGTACCTTGCGATCTTCTCGGCCTTCCTCGGCACCGTCGGCGAAAGTTTCGTGATCGACACCGACCACTGGCGGCACTTCTGGATGATGATCGGCGCCGTCTGGGCCATGGCCGCGGCCGCAGCGCCGTACAAGCAAGCGGCCAGCCAACCTCCTACCGTGCCCGCCGAGGCTTCGTAGCGCGGCCTGGTGCCACCTTCGGCGCCGTGGCGCTCGTCGTCTTCACCTCCGCGGTCGCGCCGAGCAGCGTCTGATAACTCTCATTGGCGAAGCGCAGCAGCAGCTTCAGCTCGGCATCGCTGTAGCTGCCCCAGAGCTTGTGCATCGCGCGCTGCATCGGCTCATAGAAGCGGCCGATCTCCATCACGCGCTCGGTAGCCGGCGCAATGAACACCTTGCGGCGGTCATCGTCGTCGCGCTCGCGCCGGACCAGGCCCGCCTTCTCCATCCTGTCGACAAGGCCGGTGATGGCGCCGGTGGTCAGCCCGGTCAATTCCGCAAGCCGTCCTGCCGTCATGCGCCCCTCGACGTTGAGAAAGTCGAGGCACTCCATGTCGGAATGCGAGATGCCGGCGCGATCGGCCACTGTCTGCGCGAAAATCGTGCCCTGCGCGGACGATTTCCGCATGGCGTGCTCCAGTTCCTGCATCAGCGCGGCGCGCGCTTTTCCTCTTGACAAGGCCGCTTCCTTATCTTAGTCGATTAATATCTTAGTCTATAAGAGAGTTAGTGATCTTACAATTCGTATCACCACCGCAACCCCCGGAGCAACACATGACCCGTCCGCGCAAAGCCCTGATCATCGGCGCCGGCATCGCAGGTCCCGTGACCGCGCTGTTCCTCAAGCGCGTCGGTTATGAGGCTGCCGTTTACGAAGGCTGGTCCTATTCCACGGGCATCGGCGGCGGCCTGCAGATCGCGCCGAACGGCATGCATGTGCTGGCCGAGCTCGGCATCGCCGATGCGATCATCAGCGGCGGCGAGATATCCGAATCCTTCGAGTTCTATTCCCAAAAGGGCAAGCGCCTCGCCGCGATCGGCGAGAACATGCAGGCGCGGTTCGGCCAGCCCGCAGTCAACATGCGTCGCGCCATGCTGAACGAGATGCTCGTCGACAAGGCCTGGAGTTCCTCGGTCGAGGTGCATTTCGACAAGCGCCTTGCGCGGATCGAGGATCGCGCCGACCGGCCGATCGTCGCGCATTTCACCGACGGCTCCAGTGCCGAGGGCGATCTCCTGATCGGCGCCGACGGCGTGCATTCGGCGGTGCGCCCACACGTCGTTCCGGACGGACCGCGCCCGTTCGATACCGGCCTCCTCAGCTTTGGCGGGTTCATGCCGCGTGCGATCCTGGAGAATGCCGGGATCGGGCCGCGAATCGAAGCAACATTCGGCCAGAGCGGCTTCTTCGGCTACGGCTATTGCAGCCCCGATCCCGATGACGGCGCGATGTGGTGGAGCACCCAGCCGTCCGACGGCAGGGATGCAGCGGTCTTCCGCGCCTTGAGCGTTCAGGAATTGAAACAGCATCTGCGGCGCTTCCATACCGGCTGGCATGATCCGATCCCGGATATTGTCGACGCGGCCGACAACATCATGGTGACGGACACGCTCGATGTCGCGACCTTGCCGACCTGGTCGCGCGGCCGAACGGTGCTGATCGGCGATGCCGCTCATGCCACGAGTTCCCACGCCGGCCAGGGCGCGTCGATGGCGCTGGAGGACGCGATGCGGCTTGCCTGCCTGTTGCAGGCCGACGAGGAGTTCAGCATCACCTTCGACAAGTTCGAACGCGAGCGGCGGCCGCGTGCCGAGCGCGTGGTGGCACTGGCGCGCCGCAACGGCAACTCGAAGCGGCAAATGGGCCCCGCCGGCGCCTGGTTCCGTGACCGGATGCTGAAGCTGATGATTCCGCTGACGTCGAAAGGCATGGACTGGATGTATGCCTACAATCCGCGCGCGCTCACGCCTCGACTGCGAACGTCAGACCGGCGTGATCGGTTAGCCGCTTGATCAGGCGGTCGCCCATCGCCGCACCCGGCGTCCAGATGCCGGCCTTGACGTCGGGCATATCGCGCAGCAGGCAGATCGCGCACTCGCTGATTATCTTGGAGGTCGAGCCATAGCCTGGATCGCGATCGCCTTTCACGGAGGCGTGGACCTGGCGGCCATCGGGCGCAACGGCGACATAGAGGAGATCGTAGAGGCCGTTCTCGCGCTCCTCCTTCGACGGCCCCTCACCCGGCTTGGGCGCATTGGGGCCGGTCTTCCCGGAATTGAGAGCCATCACCTTCTTCGCGTTGGCCTCGCCTTTCTCGCCCGGACCAGTCAGCACCATCTCGTCATAGACGAAGTCTTTCCCGTAGGGGAATCCCATCAGCATGTTCGATCGATGGACGTTGCGCGTGTTGATGGTAGCCATCATGAACGGCGCCGTCCATGACTGCAGGTCCTCCTCGAACAACGGCTTGTTGCCCTTCGGCTGCTTCGGGCCTTCGAAGCCCGGCGTCAGAGCGAAGTGATTGTTGAGGATCTGAACCAGGCTGAGGTCCCTGGCGACGGCCTCGAATTGCGCCCGCGCACTCGCCGCCGTGCCGCCCGACAGCGTTCCCCGCATGGCGCGCACACGCCCCTTGACGCGCGCGGCGGGCGCGCCGAACACGCGCTTCGCCTCCTTTTGCACAAAAAACGCACCGAGCTCGAACGGCACCGAGTCGTAACCACAGGAGAACATGATGCGCGCGCCGCTCGCTTGCGCTGCCGCTTCGTGCTTGCCGATCATCTGGTGCATCCAGACCGGTTCGCCGCAGAGGTCGAGATAGTCGGTGCCGGATGTGGCGCAGGCCGCGATCAACTCATTGCCGTAGAGTTGATACGGGCCGACCGTGGTGAGGACTGACTTGGTGTCGTCGACCATCGCCTTCAGGGATGCGGCGTCGCTGGCGTCCGCTACGACCAGCGGCGTATCCGACGGCGCGCCAATCGCATCGCGCACAGACTTGAGCTTGTCGAGGCTGCGTCCGGCCATCGCCCATTTCAGGCTTTTGTCGCCTCTGTAATGCGCAGCGAGATATTCGGCGATGAGCTGGCCAGTGAATCCGGTCGCGCCATAGACGACGATGTCGAATTTCTTCATTGCAGACTATTTCTTCCCGTATGACACGCCCATGCCGGCGCGGACGTCGCTCTGGATCCCATAAGGCGCGATCGGATAGCGCAAGCCGTTCTTTGCCAGTTGTTTCATGCCCTGGATGGCTTTCGCGAGGTCCGCGGGCTTCAGCGCCATTAGCATCTCCTCGTCGGGGACGCCACCATAGCGCCGCTCGGCAAAGCACGGCAGCGACAGCGACGGCTCGCCGGTCTTCAGCGCGCGTCCCCAGGAGTTGGCGCATGCGGTCTCGCCGACCACGCCCCATTCGAACTTCTTGTAACCGACGTACTGAAGCCCGTTGATCAGGATGATCATCTGGCCGGGCGTCGCATAGACGAGGCAGATGTCGGGCGGATTGAGCCGGCCTGAGGTAAGCGGACTGACCGCCATCGCCTTGTATTGCCCGAACGGCACGACATCGAGCGCCTCCTGGCGCTTGCGTGCGTCTTCCGCCGTGCCGTGCCAGACGCCGACATAGTTCGTGCCGGCGAGCCATTTCTCGTCCTGCGGCGCCAGCCCGATCACCGCCTTGCACTGCGCGCCGACGAGATCGTCGGCGGTGATACCCACTGTCCATCCGAGCCGCGAGCCCATGCTGACGATCTGGTCGGTGGTGTGGACCGCATTCGGCCGGCGGATCTTCTCGATCGCCTCCATGTCCTCGACGGCAGCGAACATCTTGATGCCGATCACCGTGGTCTTCAGGCGCAACAGCGTGTTGAGATCGGCGACCATGCCGGCGAGATCGAAATGTTCCGGCGGCGACTGTTGCTGCATGGCGTGTCCCTTTCCTAGCTGGCCCGACGTACAAAACCTGGATTGAGCTCGGCGACCGAGCTCGCGCCGCACTGCTGCATGGCCGCGCGCGTCTCGGTGCGCACGATCTCGAGCACGCGCTCGACACCAGGCTCGCCGAACGCGCCGAGGCCCCAGAGATAGGGCCGGCCGACGCCGACCGCTTTCGCGCCCATCGCCAGCGCTTTCACGACGTCGGTGCCGCGACGAAAACCGCTGTCGACGAAGACCGGAATCTGTCCCTTCACCGCGGCGATGATTTCCGGCAACGCATCGATGGTGGAACGGCCATTGTCCTCGCCGCGCCCGCCATGGTTGGAGACGAGGATGCCGTCGATGCCGTTCTGCACGGCAAGCGCCGCGTCGTCAGCCGTGATGATGCCCTTCAGCACGATCTTCATCTTCGTGACGTCGCGCATCCGCTTCACCGTGTCCCAGGTGAGATTGGACGACTCGCCGCCGCCCTTGATGCTGGTGAGATCGATGCCGTCATAATTATGCCGGCGAACGGAGCGCGCTGCAAAGCTGCCGCGGTCGTGGCAGCCCGCGCATTCGCGGGTATCGCTCTTCATCAGCCGGAACAGGGTTTCCTGGTTGCGGCCGGCGACGCGATCGGTGGTGACCATCAGCACCGGGCAGCCCGCGGCGTCCGCCTTCTTGATCAGCGCCTGCGCGACATCAAAGCTCGGCGAAGCATAGAGCTGGAACCAGATCGGCGCGCCACGCGCTTTGGCGACCTCATCGACCGCGAAGTTGGACGAGGTCGACAGCACCTGCAGATGATTGCCGGCGCGCGCGGCCTTGGCGACCGCGATCTCGCCATCCTCATGGAAGAACTGGTTGCCGCCGGTCGGCGCGACGAAGATCGGCGAGTCGTATCTCGTGCCGAAAATCTCGACGCTCATGTCGACCTTGGATACGTCGCGCAGCCGGCGCGGCAGGAGCTGAAACTTGAGAAAGCCCTCGCGGTTGGCGCGCAGCGTCACCTCGTCGTCGAGGCCGGAAGCCATGTAGCCGAAATGCGCCGGCGGCACGTTCTTGAACGCAGCCGGCTCGAAATCGAAGACATTGATCGCGTCCTTCGGCGACTTGATCACGTCGTCCCCCGGCCCTGTCCAGATCATCGGATCGGGCCATTTCGATGGTGCCTCGCCCGCGACAGCCGGCAGTCCCGTCGCTGATAACAGCGGGCTTGCGGCGAGATATTGCAGAAAGCGGCGGGGCTGGCGGCGCGGACGGCGGACGGCGTCATTGGCGGTGCTCCCCTGCATCGTTCTTGGTTGTTGGGAAGGAGCGTAGCTTATCCCGACGGTCCCGGAAACAGCGCGCTGGTCCGTCCGGCGAGCCAGTAGGCCACAAGCCCGAGCCATTCGCGCACGGCAATGTCGGTGCGCACCAGCCCGTCAGTCGAAAACTGGGTGAAGGCGAAGATGTCGGCGGCATCGCGTCCGACGTGCCAGTCCACCGGACAGGGCTCGACGGCAAAGCCGACCTTGCGGAACAGGCCGACCGAACGCGGCATGTGAAAGGCCGAAGTGACCAGCAGCCAGCGCTCGCCGGGTTTCGGTGCGGCAAGCTGCTTGCTGAACTGCGCGTTCTCGTAGGTGTTGCGCGAGGCGCGGTCCATGATCAGGCGCGCCTTGTCGACGCCGAGACTTTCGAACACCGCGGCCGCATAGTCGGCCTCGCGCGCCTCGTTTGCGATCAGGCTGGCGCTGCCGCCGGAGAACACGATTCGCGCATTCGGATATTTCAGCGCCAAGGCGGCAGCCGCGACGATGCGGTCGGGCGCGGTGCGGATCACCGGCACGTCGTGCGCCACGGAAAGATCGGGATCGATCGGTCCGCCCAGCACCACGATGCCGTCAGGCGCGCCTTGCGCCATGCTCCATTGCGGGAAACGGCTCTCGAGGGGATAGAGCAGCAAATTGCCGAGCGGTGAGAACGCGGCGATCGCAAGCAGCGCGATGGCCGCGATCATCAGTCTGCGCCCTATCAGCGCGAAGCGCGTCAACGACAGCAGCGCGCCGACGACTGCAAGCACAATCAGGAAATTGGTCGGCAGCAGCAGCACGCCGAGTGTCTTGGAGAGGACAAAGAACATCGGCGCGTTCCAGTTCAAACCGGAAAGCGCATAGCAACTCCCCCTTCGCTTCACCAGCTGTATTTGACGACGCCCTTGCCGGCGTAGCTCGTGACATTGCCGGAGAACTGGCCCTCGAAGGTGCCCGCGAGCGAGAAGCCGTTGAGCCATTTGCGCTCGGCCGAGGCCGAGACCAGCGCGGAGTCGGCATCGGGACGTGCGCCATTGACGACGAAGCTCGCGCCAGGCAGCGCCTGGAAGATCGCGGTCACCGCGCTGTTGGGGTCGGTGTCGTGCGCCCAGGCCGCGCGACCGCGCAAGGTCAGAACGCCGTCCGTCATGGCAAAGGATTTGTCGGCGCGCAGACCCAGTTCGGTGCGGGTGTCGGTCGCGGTCTGCGCCGCATAGTTCAAGGCGAACAGCCCGCCGCCGGTCTGGCTCACTTCGGAATAGTTCGGCAGGCGGAAGCTGATCACTTCGGCTGCCGCATAGGGCGTGATGCCCATGAACGGCGTGGCATAGCGGTAGCCGCCCTCGAACCGGCCCGAGAAGGTCTCGGCCTGGAAGCGGCCTTGCAGCATGTCGAGGCCGGCGATCGCCACCGTGCGGTTGGTGGTGACGTCATGCCAGCCATAGGCCAATGCGCCGGACAGATACGCTGCGCCAAAATTCTGGCGGCCGTAGGCGCCGGCCTGGAACATGTCTGATCGGCCCGAGCCCAGCGCATTGGCGAGCGAGTAGCTGGTGCCGCCGCCGCCCAGCGCAAAGCCCAGCAGCGTGTCCGGCGAGACCTTGTAGTCGGCGCCGACCGCCGTGCCCGCGACCCGCGCGGTCAAGTCCTGCGAGCCGACGATGGTGTTGCCGCCGATCGTCTCGGTGCCGCCATAGCCGGCGGCCCAGACGCTCCACCGGTGCAGGGGCAGCGGCGACAGCAGCGGCGCCTTGGTCGCCATGGCGTAGGCGTCGCGCTCGGCCGCCGTGCCTGCGCGTTTCGCGGCATAGGCGAGCGCCTCTTCGTCGGCATAACCGGTCGGCGTCACGCTTTGCGCGGTGAAGCCGCCGGAGCGGCCGGCGATGGTGGGATCGAGCAGCAGGTTCAGGAACAGGTCGGCAGCCGTCATCGACGACTGGATCACGCCGGTGCCGAGCTCGCCCGAGGCGATGGTGAGGCCTTGCGGGCTCAGCATCGCGAAGGCCATCGGAATGCTGCCGGTGCTGTTGAAGAAACCGGTCAGCGCGTTGGCGACGTTCTGCTGGTTGATCGTCAACGGGCCAGTAGGCGTCGCGAAGTTCAGCTTGCTGTTGAGGAAGACGTTGTTGCCGTCATAGCTCAGCGTCGAGGTGATGTTGGCATTGTTGGATACGACGGTCGGATTGAAGGTGCCGCTGACGCCCGTATTGGCGTGCAGGATGGTGTATTGCGCCTGCAAGGTCGTGGTCAGGTAATTGACGTTGACGGTCGCGCCGTTGAGCGCGGCGGTGCCCGAGACGTTGGTGCGGCCGGCGCTCGTCGAGTTGACCTGAATCATGTAGGTCGAGGCCGCCGTGAAGGAGAGATTGCCGGTCACGGTCAACGGGCCGAAAGTGCTGCTGCCAAAGGTGCCCGGCGCCAGCGTGCCGCCCTTGATCTGGGTGTCGCCGACGGTGCCGGAGCCGGCGAGCGTTGCGCCCGGGTCCACCGTCGTCAGCGGCGAGGTCGCGATCGAGCCGTCGACCACAAGCACGCCGCCGTTGACGTTGGTAGGGCCGGTGTAGGTGTTGGTGCCCGACAGGATCTGCAGGCCGGCGTCGAGCGAAAAGTTGCCGTTGCCCTGGATCGCGCCGGCAAAATTGCCGCCGTTGGCGTTGGTGACTTCCAACGAGTTGAAACCGAGCTTGACGATGCCGCCGCCCGAACCCGACAGCGCCGTGATCTGCTGGGTGCCCGGGAAGGCGTCCGAAATGTCGAAGGTCGCGTTCGCCACGACGCCGCTCGAATTCTTGACGCTGCCGCCTCCCGACAGCGCTAGGCTGCCGGCGTTGATGGTCGTAAGCCCGGTATAAGTTTCGGTGGCGGTCAGGGTCAGCTTGCCGGTGCCGACCTTGGTCAGCGAGCCGCCGCTGCCTGAGATGACGCCGTCGACCTCGGTCGAGAGGTTGTTGCCGCCGGTGGTCAGGTTCTTCGAACCGAGGATGTAGCTTCCGGCGCCCTCGATCGATCCCGCCGTCATGCCGGCCGAGGTCAGGCCGGACATATCGAACGTGCCGCCTGACTGGGTGATGAAACGCGCGCTGCCGCCGCTGCTGGAGTTGTTGAAAAAGACCGTCGCGCCATTGCTGGTCGTGATGACCGCGTTTCCGGCCGTAGCAGCATCGTTGAAGTTGAGAAGCAGGTTATTCGCGATGATGGCGTTTCCGGCCGTCGCTGAATTGGAGAAATTGAGTAGGAAGTTGTTCGTGATGGTGGCGTTTCCGGCGGTGCTGGTATCGACAAAGTTCACCGTGCTCAGCGTGTTGGTGATGTTGGCATTGCCGGCGGTCGCGGAATTCTGGAAAAGCACCACACTCCCGATATTGTTGACGATCGTCGCGCCGGCGGCCGTGCTGGTGTCCTGGAAGGTCGTTTGGCTGCCGGTCGTGTTGGTGATGTTGGCATTGGCGGCCGTGGACGAGTTTGCGAAGACCGTAAGCCCGTTGACCTCGTTGATGATCGTTGCGTTCGCCGCCGTGCTGTGATCCTGAAAGCTGAGCGTCTCGAGGAGTATGAAGCCAGGACTACCCATGGTAGGGCCGTTCGTGATGACGGCGGAACCGGCTGACGCGGTGTTATTGAGTTGCACAAGCTGATGATTGGCGACCACTGCATTGCCGAGCGTGGCGGAGTTGGTGAGGTCGAGCACCGAGTTTAACGGGAACAGCGTAATCTGTGGCGCATTGGCGGAATTGTTGACGATGCCGCTGGCATTGAGCGTCACCGATTGGCCGTTCATGAGAAAATTGTACGCAGGAGCCCCCGCGTTCAACTGGATGGTGCCGACCGAGGTGGTCGCCGAAAACGACACGGTTGTCTGGGTCGAGGTGCCGAACGACGCGGTGCCGTCGGGCACCGTCGGCGACGAGGTCCAGTTCGCGCCGGTGTTCCAGTCGGCGGTGGCGGGTGCCGCAAGCCAAGTGCCGTCGGTGGCAAGTGCAGGTAGCGCGCCAAGCACGGCGAGCAACCCGCCCCCCGCCGCCGCAGCCAGCAGCCATCGGCGGCCCGATTCCAACCCAGCTTTTCCCACAGGTGAATGCCCCAACAAGACCGTCACGAAGGCCGATTCATTCGTCGCATCGGCCGAGTCGAACGCAACGCATAATCCAGCAAGAAGATGGCGGGTGCGGTGGTGGGTCAACTCTCCGAACAGACAGGTTTTTGTACGAGCAAGCCAATCCGTGTCTTTTCGGCAACGGCTTCGCCGGACTGCGAACCGTATTCCTGCTTCATTATTTGGCAGCGTCGGTGGCTGGACCTGCGCCGGCGCGTTGATAAGATTTCGTGGCCGGACACAAGGGGGGCACCTTGGTCGAAGACTTTGCGCACGTCCTTACCAAGTGCAAGACGTTGGACGAGGTTGCCGACGCGTTCCGCAACGTGGTCGGAGCGCAAGGCTATACCGCCTCAGCCGGGCGGGCCTTCGTCCCGACCGAGGCCGGTCGAGATGCGCAGGTCCTGTTTCGCAACTGGCCAAAGGGCTGGGCGACGCTTAGCGACCAGAACGGCTTTGGCGCCACGAGCTTCGTGATCGCCGAAGCGCGCAAGCGCATGACGCCGTTTACGTGGCACGAGATCATGACGGCGCGTCCGCTATCGTCGGCCGAGCGCGAAGTCCTGGATAGAGCGCGCACCTGGGGGTGGAACAACGGCTTCGTTCTTCCGGTGCATGGACCTGGCGGTTACTTCGCGATCATCAGCATGGCCAGTCCCGAGCGCGATCTCGATCTGAGTCCGGAGCGATTGGCTTATCTCCACATGATCGCGGTGCTCGCACACGAACGTTGTCGCGCTTTATCCGGCGCTGCGTTTCCCGACAGCCCGGCCGACAAGATGAGCTCGCGAGAACTCGAGTGCCTGCGCTGGGTGGCGAACGGTAAAACGGACGCCGAGATCGGAGAGATATTGTCGATCTCGGAAGCAACCGTGAAGTTTCACGTCAACGGGGCGCGTCGCAAGCTCGGTGCGCGCAATCGGGCGCAGGCCACGGCACGCCTCGTCTTGTCCGGACTTTACTGACCGCTTCATTTCGGATGTCTGACGATCCAGGTTTGGTCGTGCCTGATGACGTCCTTGAATTGATTGTCGCCTCCCCTATGGTCGGCGTTTCCTCCTGCACTGGAAATCCCCATGGCCCATCATCACCTGAAGTCCAGCCCCGAGACCTGCCACTGGGGCTTCTTCGAAGCCAAGCTGAAGCCGGTGCTGACCATCGACAGCGGCGACGAGGTCACGGTCGAGACCATCTCGGGCGGCCCCGACCAGGTGCCCGACAAGAGCAAATTCCACGTGCCGCCGGAGCTCCTGGAAGTGCATGCCAAGAACGAGCGCATGGTACCCGGCCATATCCTGACCGGACCGATCGCGGTCAAAGGCGCCACGCCCGGCGACGTGCTCGAGGTCGACATCCTCGACGTGCAGCTCCGGCAGGACTGGGGCTACAATTTGATCCGCCCGCTCGCGGGCACCCTGCCCGACGATTTCCATGAGACGCGGCTGATCAACATTCCGCTCGACCGCACCCGCATGGTCGGCCGCCTGCCCTGGGGGCTCGATCTGCCGTTGGCGCCGTTTTTCGGCGTGATGGGCGTGGCGCCGCCGCCGACCTGGGGCCGCATCACCTCGCTGATCCCGCGCGCCATGGGCGGCAACCTCGACAACAAGGAGCTGGGCGCCGGCGCCAAACTCTATCTGCCGGTGTTCGTGCCGGGCGCGCTGTTCTCCTGCGGCGACGGCCATGGCGTGCAGGGCGACGGAGAGGTCTGCGTCACCGCGATCGAGACTGCGTTGCAGGGCCGCTTCCGCCTGACCTTGCGCAAGGACATCCGCCTGGATTATCCCCGCGCCGAAACCTCGACGCACTACATGACCATGGCGATGGATCCCGATCTCGATCAATGCGTGGTGCGCGCGCTGCGCGACATGATCGTGCTGCTCGGCGAGAAGCGAAACCTGTCGCGCGAGGACGCCTACACGCTGTGCAGCCTCGCCGCGGACTTACGGGTGACGCAGACCGTCAACGGCTCCAAGGGCATTCACTGCATGATCGCGAAGTCAGTCGTGCACGGCTGAATTTTATTTTGCGGCCTGGCTCAGTCGCCCGAACCCGCTCGGCCTGCGGGCCGCGCCAGCAGTGGTTTTCCGGCCCTCAATCGGTACTCGAACCCCCTCCCTGCCAACCGGAGGCGGCGAGATTTTGCTCGGATAGAATTTATCCTACGAAATCAGATGTTTCTTTAAGGAATCAAAACATCCTATACAAACGGCTCGGATCCTAATAGACTCTTAATAGATACTTTTCAGTACACTTCTAACCGCGTAGCGTTTTGGTATGGCCACAGAAAAAGCCGAGACTGACCGCGTTCCCGTAACTTTGGCACTTTCGACCATTGCCTATCTCGAAAAGCTTGTGAGACAGGGCACCCACGGCACCAGCGTTCCCGGCGTCGCAAAGACGTTGATCGAGGAAGGCATCCGCCTCGCGATCAAGGACGGACTGCTGTCGATCCGTGACAATGGCAAGGCGTAGAGGATGAGCGCGCGGCAGCTTCGGTTCACGGCCGGAACGATCCGATCAGGATCCAACCTGGGACCGACACATGCTTCCGCAGACCTGGACAGACGAACGACTTGAACTTTTGAAGAGCGGCTTTGCCGACGGACTTTCCTGCCGCGAGATCGCGGCGACCATCGGCGTCAGCCGCAATGCCGTGATCGGCAAGATTTCGCGGCTCAATCTCAAACGCGACAAGGACCGTATGGTGCGCACGGGCAAGCCCGAGCGCGGCAACGGCGAGGCGCGTCCGCGCGGCGTGCCAAAACTGCGGCAGATGCTGCTGAAAGCCTATCCGGCGAGGCCTGACGCCGTCGGCGCGGACGAGCCGATCCACAACGGCCACACCTGCTCGCTGTTCGAGCTCGGCCGCGACACCTGCCGCTGGCCGATCTCGACGCCGGGCGCCGAAGATTTCTGCTTCTGCGGCAACCCGCCGCTGGGCGGCCTGCCCTATTGCGCAGGCCACAGCCGGCTGGCGTATCGGGTCGCGGCGGGGCGCTAACCGATGCGCTCGACGAGATGCGCGCGCGAGGGGCCGGGCTCGAACCGGTCGGCGAAATACTGCGTCTCGTGGGCCACCAGTCCGTCGCGGAATTCCATGATGCTCACGACATAGGACGGCACGTCGTCATAGCTGAGCACGAATTCGGTGACCCAGAGCTCGCCGCTGCCGGTCATGCGGCGCACCGTGAAGCGCTTCTTGTTCGGCTGGACGGTCCGGCTCTCCTGGATGTGCTGCCTGCCGCGAATGCGCTCGCCCGATTGCGGATAATCGAGCACCGCGTCGTCGCGGTAGATGTCATGCTCGATGTCGAAATCGCTGGCGTCGGACGCCGCCCAATGACGCTCCAGCGCCGCGCGCACGGTTTGATCGTCCATCGCAATCTCCCATGCTTGGGGTGGTGGAGAGCTAACCGACCCGCCAGCCCACTTCCTTGGCGAAGCTCGAATAAAACTCCGGCGTGTAGGCCTGCTCCGGATCTTTCCGGACCCAGGAGTTGAGCTTGTGCGCGTCGTCGCCGACGAGGATGCGCCACTCTCCGGCCTTGACGCCATCCAGGATGATCTTTGCGGCCTGCGCCGCGGTGGTCGGTGCCTCGTCGCGGAACGCGCGCGCACGATCGAGCGCGATCGCCTGCACCTGCTCGTCCGACATGGTGTCGACGGCAACGCCCATCCCTTTCAGGCGCTGCCGCGCATGTCCCAGCTCGTTCGGCATCAGCGCTTCGGTGCCGTTCTGCACCAGGCGGGTATTCGACACGATGGACGTGCCGATATGGCCGGGCATCACGACGGAGCATTTGATGTGCGGCGCGTTGAGGCGGAGGTCGTTGATCAAGGCCTCGGTGAATCCCTTCACCGCGAATTTCGCGGCGCTATAGGCGGTGTGCGCCACACCCATGCCGACGGAAGCCCAGAACCCGTTGACGCTCGAAGTGTTGACGATGTGGCCCTCGTCGGCTTTCAGCAGCAGCGGCAGGAAGGTACGCACGCCGAGATAGACGCCGCCCCAGCAGATGTTGAAGGTGCGCTCCCAGCTCTCGCGGGTGCCGGCAATGATGCTGCCGCCGCCGCCGATGCCGGCATTGTTGAACAGCAGATGGATCTTGTCCGTCTTCTGCTGCTCGATCAGTTCGTCGCGGAAGCGGATGTAGTGGTCTTCGATCGAGACATCGGCCACATGGGTGGTGACGCGCAACCCCTGCGGCAGTTTCTCGGCTTCGCACAGCCGCTTGGTCTCGGCCATCGCCTCGGCCGAGACGTCGCAGATCGCGACATTGCAACCCTCGGCGACCAGCTGGCGCGCCAGCTCGCGGCCCATGCCCGTGCCGCCCCCGGTGATGACGGCGAATTTTCCGGCGAAGTCTTTCATGCGCTTCCCGCCCCTGGCTTCTTTTGAGGCCGTTGCTTCCGACGCGCGGTTGTCGATGTCAAGACAGCCGTCCAAGTGGCTGGATCGACACGGGAAAAGCCATTCCGCCTTGGCCGTGAATGATGCGTCCGGCCGCGTCCCGAAAAATCGTTTGAACCTTCCGGCTTCGCCAGAGTCTCACTTACAGGTGGCATACCGACAGGAGGCGCGGATGAACCACTGGAATGACACCATGGTCGATCGGCCCGACCCGAATGGTCCGGCCTATCTCGCAGGATGGACCATCAGCGGCCTGGCCGTGATTGGCACGATCCTCGCCGTGTGGGTGCTTGGGCTCTAGGACCGCCGGCGGCTCGACAGTCCACATCGAGACTGAACTCCGCGTGCGCGTCCTGCTAGCCCCGTGTTCGTTGGGCCGCCTCAGGAGGAACTACGCAGGAACAGCCGCGGGAGCTGCATGTTGAGTTGCCTTCCGCCGAGCCTCTACGATCTTTGTCACTTCATCATAGGCAAGATCGAGCAGTGAGTTCTGCGTCTCTTGTGGCAAGGTCGCCAACAGATAAGCCATATATCTCGAAGTCTTCTCTCTTCGTCCGCGCCAAAATCCCAGCAAGCTCGGAATCAGCACCAGAACAAGCTGTCCCGACGCCAAAAAAAGCAGTGTCGAGACTGTTTTTTCCATTCCAAACACCGATTGCCATGTTGCCGATGTCAGGAAGAAAAAATCGATCGACTTGATCGCGATCGATGTCAGCACCACCACGCCGAGGACGACCGTGATTCCGTTTCTCGAACGCCAGGTGAGCCATTTCGCCAAAAGATAGAATCCGACCATTATGATCGGAATATTTGCGAGCGACACCGTTCGCAGGAGCCCTCCCACGTCTCCCGACTCGAGCGCAAGGCCATTCGTCGCGGGTATTTTCACCAACGCAGCCACAACACCCGTCAGAAAGCTTGCAAAGTTGAAGATGGCCAAGCCAACGACAGTCCCGATGACGATGGCCACCCATGGGGAGATGGCAAATCCATCGAACGAACGGATGTCGATCTTGTTTCCGGGAACGACGCTCTGCCTCGCCCGGGATTGTTCGAGCCAGTTGGAAATGCTCGGCAAGGCAGTCACTGCGAAAGCGGAGGCGCCCTTCGCGGCTTCCGCACTATCCGTCAAATACCAGACAACCAAAAACAGAGCTGCGGCTAATACTGCGGCAAACAAAAAACTAATCGTCATCGTTTTCATCGCTATACACTCCAAAATACCGGGAGGAAGCACCCGCTATTTTGAAGGGTGAAACGGAAAATTTCAACCTGAACCCGCACGCGCGCTCGCGTTCGGGGCTATTTGCAGGCGCGAGACCGGTCACAGTTCGCGGCACCACGACCGCGGAGGTGCCGAGCAAAGCTAGACCATCCGGCCAGAACGGCTGAGGAAATCGAGGATATTCAAGACGAGAAATGGTCGGAGCGAGAGGATTTGAACCTCCGACCCCTAGTCTCCCAGACTAGTGCGCTAACCGGGCTGCGCCACGCTCCGATGGGCGTTGATTAGCCGCGATCCCGCTTTCACGCAAGGCGCGGAATTGGCCGTTCCGACCGGCCAAAAGCCTTTTATTGGCGCATGACCTCCGCGCAAACGCGACGCGTTTGTCGCGAGGGAAAACCGGTGCCCACTTTTCCGGGTCATGCGCGCCCTACCCGTCCTTCATCACCCGGTCCAGCATCTGCCGGCAGGCGATGAGGTCGCGCAGCACGCCCTCGAGCTTTTCGCGGTCGAGCGCGCCGTGGTCGACCGCCGCTTTGCGGCCCTTGCCGCCGCTGCGGAACGCCTCGAGGAAATCGTCCTCGGAATCGACGAAGCGGAAATCGATGCCGTCGTCTTCCCCGGCGCCTACAACCGGCGCCGCTTTGCTCTCGTCCTCGGCATCGAGATCGACGCCGAAATCCTCGCCGTCACCTTCGGCAAGGCTCTGCCCGACCGCTTCCTCGATCGCGCCGAACGAGACCGCGGCGGAGCTGTCAGCCAGACCCTGCACCGACTTGATGCCGTGCTCTTTCAGGATTCGCTGCACACCGCGGATGGTGTAGCCCTCGCCGTAGAGCAGACGGCGGATGCCCTTGAGCAGATCGACGTCGTCGGGGCGGTAGTAGCGGCGCCCGCCGCTGCGCTTCATCGGCTTGATCTGGGCGAACCGCGTCTCCCAGAATCTCAGCACATGCTGGGGAATGTCGAGGTCGTCGGCGACCTCGCTGATGGTGCGGAATGCATCCGGCGCCTTGTCCAAACGCGCCCTTCCCTTCGGTTAGCGCATGATCCGGAAAAGTGGGTACCGGTTTTCCGACAAGATCATGCGCAAAATAAGAGTCTTAATCGTCTTTGTCGCTGCCGTTGCCGACGACGTGCTGGCCGTTGATCCTTTGCTTGAGGATCGCCGACGGCTTGAACACCATCACGCGGCGCGGAGAGATCGGCACCTCGGTGCCGGTCTTCGGATTGCGGCCGATGCGCTGACCCTTCTTGCGCACCATGAAGGAGCCGAACGAAGACAGTTTCACGGTCTCGCCTTTCTCCAGGCAGTCCGTGATCTCTTTCAGCACCAACTCGACAAACGCCGATGACTCCGTGCGCGACAGGCCGACCTTCTGGTAAACGGCCTCGCACAGGTCAACGCGTGTGACGGTCTTTCCGGTTCCAGTCATCGCCTGCCCCACTCACGGCGAACAATTTCCATCTGAAATTAAGAGGTTACCCTACAGCGGTCAACAGGGCCACGAGGACAATCACATTTAAAAAAGAGTGCAGCGGAACGCGACATTTTTACAACTGCGCTCAGCTCCGGGCGTGGGGTTCACCAGCGAACGAGCGCCGAACCCCAGGTGAAGCCGCCGCCCATGGCCTCAAACAGCACGAGATCGCCCTTCTTCACCCGCCCATCCTTCACCGCGACACTCAGCGCCAGCGGGATCGATGCGGCCGAGGTGTTACCGTGGAGATCGACGGTCAGCACCACCTTCTGCGGCGCAATATGCAGTTTATGTGCGCTGGCATCGATGATTTGCTTGTTGGCCTGATGCGGGATGAACCAGGTGATGTCGTCGGCCGTGAGCCCCGTGGCGTTGAAAGCATCGACGATAACGTCGGTGATCATGCCGACCGCATGCTTGAACACCTCGCGCCCTTCCATCCGCAAATGACCGACCGTCCTGGTCGAGCCCGGGCCGCCATCGACATAGAGTTTGGCCTTGTGGCGGCCGTCAGAGCGCAGATGCGTGGTCAGCACGCCCCGGTCGCCGGATTGGCCCGGCTGCTCCTGCGCCTCCAGCACGATGGCGCCGGCGCCGTCGCCGAACAGCACGCATGTGCCGCGATCGTTCCAGTCGAGAATACGCGAGAAGGTCTCTGCGCCGATCACCAGCGCCCGTTTGAAGGCGCCCGCCCGCAGAAAATTGTCGGCGGTCGCGAGCGCAAACACGAAGCCGGAGCACACCGCCTGCAGGTCGAAGGCCGCGCCACGGGTGATGCCGAGCCCGCTCTGGACGGCCACGGCTGTCGCCGGAAACGTGTTGTCGGGGGTCGAGGTCGCCAGCACGATCAGGTCGATCGCCTGGGCGTCGATGCCGGCATTGGCGAGCGCGGCGTTGGCGGCCTTGATCGCGAGATGCGAGGTGAACTCGTCGTCGGCGGCGATATGACGCTCGCGGATGCCGGTCCGCTGCACGATCCACTCATCGGAAGTGTCGATCCTGGCCGCCAGTTCGGCGTTGGTCAATATCCGCTGCGGCAGATAGGAACCGCAGCCGAGCACCACCGAACGTGAGGTCACGAGACAGCCTCCGCGGGCACCGCAGCCAGTGCCCCGCCTTCAAGATTGAGCATTTGATTGATCTTGGTCAGGAGATCGTAGCGGACCATCTCATAGCCAACATCGACGGCATAGGCAAAGCCTTCCGCGTCCGTGCCGCCGTGGCTCTTGACCACCACCCCATTCAGCCCGAGCAGCACCCCGCCATTGGACTTCTTCGGATCGAGCTTGTCACGCAATTCCCGGAACGCGTTACGGGCGAACAGGTAGCCGAGCTTCGAACGCCAGGTTCGCGACATGGCCGCGCGCAGGAATTCACTCATCTGGCGCGCGGTGCCCTCGGCGGCCTTCAGCGCGATGTTGCCGGAAAAGCCCTCGGTCACGATGACGTCGGCGGCGCCCCGGCCGATGCCGTCGCCCTCGACGAAGCCGATATAGTCGAGCTGCGGCAGGTTCATCGCGCGCAGCATCTCGCCGGCCTCGCGGATTTCCTCGTGGCCCTTGATCTCCTCGGTCCCGATGTTGAGAAGGCCCACCGTCGGCCGCGGCAGATTGAACTGTACGCTCGCCAGCGCGGCGCCCATGATCGCAAGCGCCACCAGATGCCGCGCATCGCCGCCGATAGTGGCGCCGAGGTCGAGCACGATGGAGTCGCCGCGGAGCGTCGGCCAGCCCGGTGTTGCGATCGCCGGCCGGTCGATGCCGGGCAAGGTGTGCAGATGAAACCGCGCCATCGCCATCAGCGCGCCGGTGTTGCCGGCGGAGACCGCGACATCGGCCTCGCCTTTCTTCACGGCGTCGATCGCAAGCCACATCGAGGAAGTCTTGCGTCCGCGCCGCAGCGCCTGGCTCGGCTTATCCTCCATGCTGACGGCGACGTCGGTGTGGATCACCCGCGACACGGCTTTCAGCGCGGGATGTTTGACGAGCTCAGGCTCGATCAGATCGCGCTTGCCGAACAGCAGAAACTCGCTGTCGGGATGCCGCGAGAGCGAAATGGCGGCGCCGGGAACGACGACGGACGCGCCGACATCGCCACCCATGGCGTCAAGCGCGATTCGAACCTTTTGAGGCATGAATTTCCCGGAAGACCTGGACTAGTGCTCCGATTCCGAAGTTCGCATCATATCGCCGCGGTCTCCTTGCGAACTTCGGAATCGAAGAGCACTAGCAACTTATTGATTCTAGTGCGCCTATGACTTTGAAGTTCCGATGGCGAGTAGGCCAAACAACTGATCGGAACTTCAAAGTCGCCGCACTAGTGCAGCCACCGCTTCACCTCAGCGGATCGGCCTGACGCTACGTTCGGGCCGGGCCGCGACAATACCGTTTCGGCGTGCCGACACAACTCTTGACCCCCGGCTTTTTGTTCCTGCAAGCGGCGCGAGACGGAATCAGTCGGTATAATAACCCGAGTTATTCCAATGCGTTGTAGCAAGCATTGGAGGCGGCACGTGACCCTGCGGGAACCCACGTCCGGTGCTATTTGCCCTTTCGCTTCCCGGGCGCCGGCTTCTCCGGCGCGGTCTGCAGCGCCTTCAGCGCGGCAAAGGGATGATCCTCGGGATCGCCGGCTGTGACCTGCGGCTCGAACACCGCGCCCTGCTTGCGGGGATAGGGATCGATCGCGAGGTAGAGCACATCGGTAGCAAGCCGGCCGAGATCGATCATGCCGTCCTCGATCGGCTCCGGCGGCTCGGTCACCGCGCCCACACCGTCATCGGCATCGGCATCGACCTGCGGCGCGATCTCTTCCGCCGGCGCGAAGATCAGATCGACCTCCTCGTCGATCTCGTTCTCGATCGGCTCCAGCGTGACCACGCAGGTCTGCCCGACCTTCGCCTGCACGCGGCCTGCGACATGCACGCGGCCGCCGCTTCGGTGCGCCAGGTCGAAGGCGGCGTGCGCGGAAGAGATATCGCGAAGGCCCGCGGTCTCAGCGATGACAGCGCGCGCATTTGCATCCGCTTCGATCTCGCGGTGCAGCCCGCCATCCGGAATCTGCGCGACATTGACCAGGACGCGCCAGGGATCGCGAGAAGGATCGCGTTGACCGTCGCGTGGAGACGTCTCGTCCGAGCGCTTCATGGCGTTGCGGTTTCCAGCTGCGGCGATGGAAATGACCACGACGCGTTCTTGAGCGCGGAGGCGCCCACCTTCTCGAGGGCAGCGATGACCACCGTCACATAGACCGCAAGCCGTCGCGCGTTCTCAATGTCGCCGCCGCCCAGCACGTTCCGGCTGATCGCCTGCGCCAACGCCTCGCGATGATCGGTCAAGGCCATGTCATAAGCGGCGATGCGGCCATAAAAGGCCTCGCCAAGGGCCTGCATCTTCTTCGGCACCGCGAGGTCGCCGATCGCCATTTCCCGTAAATTATCGTCCATATCGGCGCAGAAGCGGTCGAAAAGCGCCTGCGCCAGCTCGGCCATATCAGCGATTTCGCCAAGGCGGCGCAGCACCATCCACAAATGCAACACGATCAGGTCAAAACGGCCGTTAACCGTATCCGGCACGCCCAAGTCCCGGTAAAACAAGGGTTCTCGCGCTTGCGTCACGATCATGCCATAGATGGCATCAATGGTGCCGCGCGGGGCTAGTGGGGGTTTCCTGAAGTGATTGAACGGCCAAAGCATTGTGGGTTCCACAAGCAAGCCCTCATGCGTGACAAGAGCTCGCTAATCCTGCATTCCGGCCATCGCCGGGCCGGCCGGTTCTAGGAGGACGGGACCCGTTCCGCAATGACCCACACCACCCCGACCAAAGGCCTTTTCGGGCGCTGGCATGGCCTGCGCGCGGCGGCGGCTGCCATGCTGGTCTGCGGATTGCTGGCGGCCTGCACCGGCGAGCAGTTCCAGAAGGGCTACATCCTCCCCCCCGGCGCGCTGGAGCAGATTCCGATCGGGGCGAGCCAGGACCAGGTGCTGATCGTGCTGGGCACGCCGTCGACGGTCGCGACCCTCAATGGCGAAGTGTTCTACTACATCTCCCAGCGCACCTCGCGGCCGGTGATGTTCATGAACCAGAAGGTGATCGACCAGCGCGTCATCGCCGTCTATTTCGACAAGAACCGGCAGGTCGTGCGGCTCGCCAATTACGGCCTGAAGGACGGCAAGATCTTCGACTTCATCAGCCGCACCACGGCGACCTCGGGTCAGGAGATGTCCTACCTGACGCCGCTGTTCAAGCTGCTCAGCTTCAATTAGGGCGCCCGGAAGATAGCGGCCAAGCGCCGGGAATAGCATCCGAAATTTTTGGCTGCGCCTCGCACCCGTGTGAATGCGACTGGTTCCATTACGGATACGTTACATTCGCATGCCAGCCTCGAGCGTTGACCGGCAGGTCTTTTTAAAGCAACTTAAAGGTGTAATTCGACCAACCGGTGCTCGATGGTGCTTGGCGAACCGGCTAAGGCGTTAACGTACGACGTTGCACAGCGGCGAGTTCTGGAGCGCGAAATCCTTGCGGTCGCCGATCGCGAGCGACAACGCCTCGGGCAGGAATTGCACGATGGCCTTTGCCAGTCGCTCGCCGGCATCGCCGCACTGACGGCGGTGCTGGCGCGAAGTTTGGCGGCGAATGCCGAGCCGGCTCAAGCCGCCGCCGCCGCCGAGATCGCTCAATTGCTGAACGCCACGATCGGCGAAACACGCGACCTTGCGCACGGTCTCGACCCCATCGGTCTGTCCGGCGTCGGCCTTGTCGACGCGCTCGAGACCCTGGTCCGCAACGTCAACCGGGCCCACGGCGCCTTCTGCGCCTTTGTGGAGGACGGCAGTTGTCAGGAACCGCGCAGCGAAACGACGACGCATCTGGTGCGCATCGCCCAGGAAGCCCTTCGCAATGCGATCACCCACGGCCGGGCGGATGAAATCGAGATCCGCCTGACTTGCGCCGACGGCACGGGGCTCCTGAGTATCCGGGACAATGGCGTCGGTCTCCTCGACCAGGATCGCGGTCGCGCCGGCCTCGGATTACGGACGATGGACTCCCGGTCGCGAGCAATCGGTGGTTCACTCAAGGTAGCGCCGCAGCCGGGGCATGGCGTCGTGGTCACCTGTACGTTTCCTTGCGGCGTCGAAACGGCCAGCGCGCCCGACCCCAGGAAGCAATTGCTGGTCGTCGATGATCACCCGGTGCTGCGCCGCGGCCTGACTGCGCTCATCGAGTCAGAGCCCGGCCTCGCCGTCAATGGCGCCGTCGGCACGCGTTTGGCGGCACTCGAAGCCATCGAGACCAGCCGCCCCGATCTGGTGATCGTCGATCTCATCCTCGACGACGAGGACGGCCTCGATCTCATCAAGGACATCAGGGCGCGGTATCCCGATGTGCCCGCGCTGGTCCTCACGGTCCACGACGAAGCGGTCTACGCCGAGCGCGCCTTCGGTGCCGGCGCGCTCGGCTACGTCACCAAGCAGCAGCTCGATGCCACGGTGCTAGACGCCATTCGTGTCGTGCTTTCCGGCGAAATCTACATGAGCGCGGCGCTGCAACGGCGGCTGGCGCAGCGATATGTCGGCAAGCGCACGCTCGAAACGGCCTCTCCGATGCGCGCGCTCAGCGACCGAGAACTGCAGGTGTTTCGCTTCATCGGTCAGGGCCGGACCACGCGTCAGATCGCCGGGACGCTGAGCCGAAGTGTCAAGACCATCGAATCACACATCGAGCACATCAAGAACAAACTAGGCATCGAGACCGCCGCCGAACTCGCCCAGCGGGCGACCCAATGGGTCGAAGCCGGCCGGATCGGCTGAAACGCTCCATTTCGCCGGCATGAGGGGTTTACCTTAACGCAAAGAATTTGCCGCCGCCTGATGACTTCCCGCCCCTGATGGCGCCCGCTTGCGGATCGCGGGGGAGCACCGGACAGGCGGTCTGGGATGTTGCGAAAGCAGACTGCACAATCATTGCCGGTCAAGCGGCGTATTCTCATCGTCGATGATCATCCGCTGGTGCGGCGCGGACTCACGGCGCTGATCAACGCCGAACCCGACCTCATCGTTTGCGCCACGGCAGCCACCCGGCAGGACGGGTTGGTCGCGATCGCCGTGGCGCGGCCGGATCTCGTGATCACCGATCTCTCGCTCGGTCAGGACGACGGCCTCCAACTGGTAAGAGATATTCGCTCCCGCCATGTGGGGCTGCGGACGCTCGTGTTGAGCTCGCACGATTCACAAACCTACGTCCGCCGGGCGTTCGCGGCCGGCGCCGATGGTTACGTCGCCAAGCATCAAATGACCGAGACCCTGCTCGATGCCGTCCGCGCGGTGCTGCACGGCAAGGGCTACGGGGCACCGGGCGATTAAGGCGCGGCACTGTCGAAGCGCGCGGCTTACCGCGGATGATGCAGGCCCGCCTCCCTAGGGGATTGCCCCATCCGAAAATCAGGTCGCGACCCCGATGGCCGTTCGCGGTCATCGAGTCAGCCTGAGCAGGCCAATTCGCAAATCCAGACTTGGTAACTCCAGACTTGGAGGTCAGGCATCACGCTTGGCCCATCATCAATAAATTCAGGAGAACGTCATGTCCGTTGACCAATCACTTTTTGACCAGACCTTCAGCCAGATACAGCAGAAACTCCTCGGCGCGGGCGCCAACCTGCAGCTTGTGTCGCCGACTATCGACTGGTGGTGGCCGACCGCGCCGACCGGGCAAATCGCGGCGCGCGCCTTCAATCTGGTGAACAGCATCCCCAAATGGTCGCCGGTCGGGGATTTCTCACCGAGCAGCGCGCCATTCTACAATGCGTACTTGCAGGTCCTGCAACAGGTCAATCCGACTATCCCGCCCGACCGGCAGCAAGCCTGGACGAATGCCCATAACAATCTCGTCGCTGCTCAGAACACCTGGCAGAACGATCAGACGGCGATGTATCGCGCCTGGACCGTCGCCAGCACCGGTTTGCCGCCCGGCGTTCCCGCACCCGATTACGTGACTTGGCAGAAGTCCTCGGGCTTTGCAGACACGCTGCTTACGGACGCGCAGCAGATCGCAAAGGCACAGCAGGTGATGGCCACTGTCACCGGACAGCAGAATCCGGCGCTCACCGCCGCGCTCGCGGCAGCAGCCATGCCCCCCGACAAGAACACCGTGAAGCCCGGCTTCACGACGATGGATCAGGGAGACGGAACGCTGGTTCCGGAACCCGCGTATACGATTGGAACGACGGGGCAGGATTGGATCAATCAGCTTTCGCAGGGCGGCGGAAAGAAGATCTCGATCAGCGTCAGCCAAAGCCAGTCCAGCGACAACATGTCGAAGAGTTGGGCCAAGGCAAACGCGAGTGTCAGCGAAGTGTTCTGGTCGGTCGAGGCCGGCGGCAGCTGGGAAAAGCTCGACATCGACCAGTCCGACCAGTCGGTCCAGGCCACAATCGACATGACTGCGACCGACATCCAGGTCAAGCCCGGGGCGTGGTACGATGGTGGCTACATGAAGACGCTTGCCGGAAGCGGCAGCTTCTTCACGCCCTGGACAGCCAAGGGCGGCGCGTCGCCGGTGTTCGGCGAAGGCGGACTGTTGCCATTGATGATCACCGGTTTCGTGGCGGCCTATCAACCCTCGGTCACCATCACGATGAGCGCGAGCACGTACAAGCGGGCCCAGCAAAAGTTCGAGGCCTCGACCGGCATCCGAGTCGGTCCTTTCAACTTCGGCGGCAGTGGCGGACACGAGGCAAACTCGGTGAACAAGAGCGCGTCCAACGGCACGTTTACCGCCAAGTCGACTGCCACATATCCTTTCATCATCGGGGTCACGGTTGCGATGCCGGGATTGGACTGAATGGCAACGCGCTGAACGGCGTTGACCCAAGGCCGCAAAGGAACGGACGGTGCACCCTCACCGTCCGCAGGCGGCCATTTTCTCGAAAAGGAGCCGAGCCCTTGGTCGGGATGCTCACCAGTTTCGCGCGCGCGCTGTCGCAGTCTGAGCCGTCGCTCTCTACGACGGCGGCAGTGCCCGTTGCGATGCAGGTCTGCGTGCCTGCACCGCTCTGGGATTGGCCAACGGATTCCATCGGCTCGTGTTCGTCCGCATTTTACGAATTCTGCTCGTGGATTCCCAAGCAGCCCACCAATTGGGGGCCATTCCAGCCATCGGCTCATCGGCTAAGTGAAAGCTACCAGCTATTTCTTTCCGCGTTGCAGCCACCGCCGCAGTTGGACAGTCAGGTCGCCGAGGCACGCAATGCTCTGGCGGCCGAAGCCAATCTGACCAAAGTGCTCTACCCCAATGGGCCGATGAAGATGCCGGCCTGGATCATCACGCAAAGCGCTCAGGCTTTTTCAGACAGTAACGCCGGACGGCCCGGTCTCGGCGAAACGATCGTCGTCGATCTTTCCGGAAACGACGACAACTCGAATTCCGGACAGACGTTGTTTTCAGCAGTCCAGCGCAACGCCGCGAAAGTTCCAGTTCGGCTCGGAGCGGGCGAGGTGCAGAAACTTGAACTGCGGGCGGATGCGTGGGGCGACATCCCGCTCCATCCTGGAGCATGGTTCAACGCTTCCCTGGTCAGTCTGCTGTCCAACGGGCCGTTTGCGGGCCCGTTCAACCGAGACCAGTTCTTTGGAAACCAGGGAATCCTGCGGGGACTGCTGACCGGCCTGCGGGTAGGGCTCAACGTATCCGTCGTAGCGACCATGAGTGACGCCGCGGCGGCGGAATTCCGTAAAGCGGCGCCGGCAGGAAGCACGATCATGGTGGCAGGTCTCGGCTTCGCGGCTGAGCAGGTCAACGTGACGGAGAAAGACGGGATCACGAAGTTGACCTTGCCGTCTTCGGCCGCGCTCTCCCCTTCGGGCAAGCGCGTCGCCGCCAATACGCCGGTCATCGTGGGCGTCGACGTCGCCTCGCTCCCATGAAACCGCCATGGGGGATTCCTCCATCCAAAAAAAAGGGGTCCGCCCCGATGCGGGGGCGCGGCGACAGGGTCACCATCGAAGCGGCGCCTGCCGAAGCAAACGTGGAGACTGACGATGGCTGTAATGTTCATGTCAACACCGACGACCAACTCGCTCGCGGTCAACATCGCAATCATGCACAACGGACACATCATAGCCAACATCCCCGCCGGCGGCGCCCAGGTGCTGACCACCCAATGCGATGCGATCATGCTCGTAAATCCGGGGCATCCGCCCCAGGTGCGCAACCAGAACCCGGCCGCGGCGGTCAACATCAATCCCGGCAATGTCGCCTATATTTCGCAACAGCCTGGAGCCACGGTGATTCAGTTCGCTCCGCCGCACGGGGTGCAAACCACCGTCAGGTTCACGTAACCCCACACCCAGCAGCACGACGGCAACGTGTTGATCGTCTTCGTCTTGGCGTCGATGGCCTCGATTGAGCGGTGAAGCGACGCCCGCCAAAGCAAACGTGGAGATTGACGATGGCTGTAATGTTCATGTCAACACCGACGACCAACACGCTCGCGGTCAGCATCGCAATCATGCAAAACGGAGCCGTCATGGTAAATATCCCCGCCGGCGGCTCCCAAGTGCTGACCACCGGATGCGATGCGATCATGCTCGTAAATCCGGCGCATCCGCCCCACCAGATACGCCTTCAGAACCCAGCCGCCGTGGTCAACATCAATCCCGGCAATATTGCCTATATTTCGAATCACGCAGCGGACACGCTGATCCAGTTCGCTCCGCCGAATGGTGTGCAAACCACGGTCAGGTTCACGTAACCCTTACACCCAGCTGCCCGTCGCTTGCCCTGAACGGAGAACGTCCAATGAAACGCATTCTTCTCACCGCGCTCACTGCGTCCATGCTGCTGGGTCACGGTAGCGCCGGCGCCCAAGGCACCAAGGCGGTCACATCAGGATTTGTCATTCGCGGATTGACCGTGGGCGGGGGCGGCACGACCGGCACCCCTGTCGGTCACGGTAGGACCTGCGACTTTAGCAGGGATCCTTTGAGCCAAACCGGACACCTGGAAGGATCGAGCGTGAATTGCGCACCCAATGGCACTCTGCAGGGAACCATGTTCGGCCTGGCCGCCAATTTCACCGCGTATTGCGCCATGAAGGCGCCCGTTAGGGGCGCGCGACTAATTCAGGCTCCACTCCCGGACAATCCCAACCATTGCGATCTGTCCGGAATCACACCCAAGGACGCTACGCAGCAGTTCAAGGGCGCCTACTGGAAGTAACGGTTTGCGATCGGGCATCCCTGCGCCAAGTCGCCCGCTTGCCGTGTACCCGTCTGCCCCCAGCGCTCCCTGCAAAACAATCAAGGTCAAGCGTTTGGTGCCGGCCTAAACGCACCTGTGAGTTCGCCGTCACAAACAAAAACCCCGCAGGCTTGCGGCCTGCGGGGGTTGGTTTCGACCGCCGCCGCTTCGCTCACCCGCCGTGCGCGAGGATCGCCAGCAGCAAGAGTGCCACGATGTTGGTGATCTTGATCATCGGGTTCACCGCCGGGCCCGCCGTATCCTTGTAGGGATCGCCGACGGTATCGCCGGTCACCGCCGACTTGTGGGCGTCAGAGCCCTTGCCGCCGTAATGGCCGTCCTCGATGTACTTCTTGGCGTTGTCCCAGGCGCCGCCGCCCGAGGTCATCGAGATCGCGACGAACAGGCCCGTGACGATCACGCCGAGCAGCATGGCGCCGACGGCCGAGAACGCCGCCGACTTGCCGGCCGCGCCACCACCCGCAATCGCGTAGATGACGAAGTAGACGAAGATCGGCGACAGCACCGGCAACAGCGACGGGATGATCATCTCCTTGATCGCCGCCTTGGTCAGGAGGTCGACGGCCTTGCCGTAGTCCGGTTTGTCGGTGCCCTGCATGATGCCGGGCTTCTCGCGGAACTGGCGACGCACTTCCTCGACGATCGCGCCGGCTGCACGGCCGACCGCGGTCATGCCCATCGCGCCGAACAAATAGGGCAACAGGCCTCCGAACAGCAGGCCGACGACGACATAGGGATTGTTCAAGGAGAAGTCCGGATTGACGCCCTTGAAGTAGGGGGTGCCGTTCGCGATGAAGAATTTGAGGTCCTGGTTATAGGCCGCAAACAGCACCAGCGCACCGAGACCGGCGGAGCCGATCGCATAGCCCTTGGTCACCGCCTTGGTGGTGTTGCCGACCGCGTCGAGCGCGTCGGTCGACTTGCGCACTTCCTTCGGCAGGCCGGCCATTTCGGCAATGCCGCCGGCATTGTCGGTGACCGGACCGAAAGCGTCGAGGGCTACGATCATGCCGGCCAGCGCCAGCATGGTCGCGGTCGCAATCGCGATGCCGAACAGGCCGGCGAGGCTGTAGGTGACGAGAATGCCGGCGATGATGACGATCGCGGGCAGCGCGGTCGACTCCATCGAGATGGCGAGGCCCTGGATCACGTTGGTGCCGTGGCCGGTCACTGACGCGGCGGCGATCGACTTCACCGGACGATAGTCGGTGCCGGTGTAATATTCGGTGATCCAGATGATCAGGCCAGTGACGGCAAGACCGACGATGCCGCATTCGAACAGCGCCATGCCGGTGTAGTCGACGCCGGCGAGCTTGCCGAAGCCGATGAGATAATAGATCACGCCGGCTACGCCAACGAGCGACAGGATGCCGGTCGCAATCAGGCCCTTGTACAGCGCACCCATGATCGACTGGTTGGCGCCGAGCTTGACGAAGAAGGTGCCGATGATCGAGGTGATGATGCAGATGCCGCCGATGGCGAGCGGCAGCGTCATCATGTTCTGCAGGATCGGCGTCTTGGCAAAGAAGATCGCGGCCAGCACCATGGTGGCGACCGCGGTCACCGCATAGGTCTCGAACAGGTCGGCCGCCATGCCGGCGCAGTCGCCGACGTTGTCGCCGACGTTGTCGGCGATGGTAGCGGGGTTGCGCGGATCGTCCTCGGGAATGCCGGCCTCGACCTTGCCGACGAGGTCGCCGCCGACGTCGGCGCCCTTGGTGAAGATGCCGCCGCCGAGACGCGCGAAGATCGAGATCAGAGAGGCGCCGAAGCCGAGCGCCACCATGGCGTCGACCACGGTGCGGCTGTCGGGCGCGAGATGCATCGAATGGACCAGAAAGCCGAAATAAAGGGTGACGCCGAGCAGCGCGAGACCGGCAACCAGCATCCCGGTGATGGCGCCGGCCTTGAAGGCGAGTTCGAGTCCGCCGGCAAGCGAGGTGGTGGCGGCCTGCGCGGTGCGCACGTTGGCGCGCACCGAGACGTTCATGCCGATGAAGCCGGCAGCACCCGACAGGATCGCGCCGATGGCAAAGCCGACGGCGACGAGCATGCCGAGGAAGTAAGCGAGCAGCGCGAAGATCACGACGCCGACGATGCCGATGGTGGTGTATTGGCGCCGCAGATAGGCCTGCGCGCCTTCGCGCACGGCGGCCGCGATTTCCTGCATCCGGGGATTGCCGGCGTCGGATTTCATCACCGACATGGTGGCCCAGATGGCGTAGACGATGGAGAGCGCTCCGCAGAGCACGATCAACCACAAAGCAGTCATTGAATTAGCCTCGAGATCCTAGGATGGCCCCACGCCTCAGCCGCGACCGCGGCGGGCGCACAAAAAGGAGGCCCGCCTTGCCCAAGAAGGCGGCCTCAAATCGGGCGGGACCATGCCAAAATCGTCCCCGCCGCGCAACGCCGGGATGAGCCCAAACGAGCGATTTTCGGCAGGTTTTTCGGACGGTAACGGGCGGTTTTTCGCCAAAATTCCAAAGCGCGATGGCTTTGAGGCGAATCAGCATCGCGCTTTGGCGTTTTGTTGGCGCATGATCTTTCGGAAAACCGGTGCCCACTTTTCCGGATCATGCGCTAGAAATGGCTGTGGGACAGCCGGGTGAGCGCCAATTCCCTGCCCTCGCCGTCCAGGAATTGGGGCAGCCCCTCACCCGCCATGATGGTGCCGATATCCGTGACCGCGACGCCAGCCTGCTGCGCGGCCTCGGCGAACGCGTCGGCCCTCGCCTCCGGAACCGTGCAGAGGATTTCGTAGTCGTCGCCGCCCGCGATCAGGGCCTCTAACCCGACCACGCCGCGTGACAGCAGGCCTGCGGCGGTCTCCGAGGCCGGAATGCTCGGCGCGTCGATGACGGCGGTGACGCCTGAGGCGGCGCAGAGCTTTGCGAGATCGCCGGCCAGGCCGTCGGAGACGTCCATCGCTGCGCTCGCATAGTCGCGCACGGCGGTCGCCAGCGTATTGCGTGGCTCGGGCACGCGATAGCGCGCGACCAGCATTTCGCTTCCCTTGGCGTCGCCGATCAGCGCCTTTGCGATTGCGCCATTCTTGAGGATGTCGAGACCGAGCGTGGCGTCGCCGATCGTGCCGGATACCATGACGCGGTCACCGGGCCTGGCCCCGCTGCGGTGAACCATCTTTCCCTCCGCCACACGGCCGAACGCGGTGATGGAGATCATCACCGGGCCCGGCGTCGACACCGTGTCGCCGCCAAGCAGCGGGCAAGCGAATGATCTTGCGTCTTCGCCCAAGCCCCGCGCGAACGGTTCGAGCCAGTTCTCGTCGGTGACGCGCAGCGCCAAGGTCAGCACAAAGCCCGCTGGCGCAGCCCCCTTGGCGGCGAGATCGGACAGGTTGGTCCGCAGCGCCTTGCGCGCGATAGTGTCGGGTGGATCGCTTGCGAGATAATGCACGCCCTCGACGATGGCGTCTGACGTGACGACGATGTCCTCGCCGAGCGCTCTGAGAATGGCGGCATCGTCAACGAGGCCGAATGCACCGGGATCGGTCGCGATCGGCTTGAAATATCGCGCGATCAGCGAGTCCTCGCCCGATGCGCGCTTGTCAGCCACGGCCGAACTCGTCGGGGCGGAACTGGCGGCCGATCTGGTCGAGCACGGCGTTGACCATGCCGGTCTCCTCGCGATCGACAAAGGCGTTGGCGACATCGACATATTCGGAGACCACGACGCGGCCGGGAATATCCTTGCGATGCTCCAGCTCGTAGGCCCCCGCCCGCAGCACCGCGCGCAAAATCGCGTCGATGCGCTTCAACGGCCAGCCGCACGACAGTGCGTCGTCGATCAGGGGATCGAGTCGCGCCTGGTCGCGCACCACGCCGGAGACGACGTCGCGGAAGAAGGCGGCCTCCGCCGGCAGGTACTTGTCGCCTTCGACCTCGCCGCCGATCCAGTGGCTCTCGAACTCGGCAAAGACGTCGTTGATGCCCGCGCCGGCGATGTCCATCTGGTACAGCGCCTGCACCGCGGCGAGCCGCGCCGCGCCGCGTCGGTTGGCTTTCTTGTCTGCCGGTTTCTTCTTGCCCTCGGGCATGATCAGACCTTCGCCAACCGGCGTTTGATGCGCAGCATCGCCAATGCGGCCCGTGCGGCGTCGCCACCCTTGTTGAGATCGGAGGCGCGCGCTCGCGCCCAGGCCTGCTCCTCGGTGTTGACGGTGATGATGCCGTTGCCGATTGGAAACTTTGCCGACACCGCCAGATCCATCAGCCCGCGCGAGGATTCCATCGAGACGATCTCGAAATGGATGGTCTCGCCGCGGATCACACAGCCGAGCGCAATCGCCAGGTCATATGGGCTGCCGCCATATTTGCCGGACGTTATTGCAATCGAGATCGCGGCCGGGATCTCCAAAGCGCCAGGCACCGTGATCACGTCATGGCTGACGCCGGCCGCCTTCAGCTCGGCAACCGCGCCCTCCAGCAGCGCATCCTGGATGTCGTCATAGAAGCGCGCCTCGACGATCAGCGCGCGAGCGCCTGAAATGTCGGTCTGGTCCTTCAGCGGAGCGCGGCGCGCGTCTGCCATTTAGATGCCAATCGTCAATAGTTGCGAGTTGTGCTGCTTTTAGGCGTGACCACGCGCAAAGCCAATAGCCGCTACTTCATTTCTGAGAGCCGCGCGGCGTAGCGCGCCATCAAATCGACCTCGATATTGACCTCGCTGCCGGCGCGCCAGGACGACAGCGTCGTCACGTGGAGCGTATGCGGGATAATCAGCACGGAAAACGTCACGTCCTGCACCGTGTTGACCGTCAGCGACACGCCATCCAGCGTGACCGACCCCTTCGGCGCGATGAAGCGCGCGAGCTCACGCGTAGTCTTAAGCGTGAACCTGGCCATGTCGGGAAGGTCGTCGCGGCTTTCGATGGTCGCGATGCCGTCGGCATGACCCGCCACGATGTGACCGCCGAGCTCGTCACCAATCTTGAGCGCGCGTTCGAGGTTGAGCCTGGTGCCGGCGGCCCAGTGCTTCGCAGTGGTCATGCCGAGCGTCTCGGCCGCGGCATCGACGTCGAACCAGGTCTTGCCACCGCCCGTACCGGAGGCAACCACGGTGAGGCAGACGCCGTTGCAGGCGATCGAGGCGCCGTCGGCGATGGTGGCGCTATCATAGCGGCATGCGATGCGCAGCCGGTGCAACTGCCCCTGCGCGGTCGGCGTCAGGCTCTCGATCTCGCCGATGTCGGTGACAATGCCTGTGAACATCAAGCGCGCTCGTAGATCGTCAAACTGTCCATGTCCAGCGTCTCGCTAACACGAACCTTGAAGGCGGGCGACTGCGTGACGGCCATAAGCGGCATTGCATCGAGCGCGGAGACGCCGTCGACGCCGATCGTATCAGGCCCGCGTAACAGCCAGATTTCATCGGCGAGGCCGGCCGCAACAAAAGAGGACGCGACGCGCGCGCCGCCCTCGACCATCAGTCGGGTGATGCCGCGTTCAGACAATGCGTGCAACACCGCCGGCAGGTCGAGGCCGTGAGGCCTCGCGTGAATACGGATCACCTGTGCGCCGGCCGCGCCGAGCCGCGTCGCAGCGGCGGGCTCCGCCGTCTCTGATGTCATCACCCAGAGCGGCGTTTGCCGCGCCGAATGCACCAGCCGGCTACCGCCGGAAATCCGCAAGGCTCGATCCAGCACAATCCGCACCGGCGAGCGCGCCTCCATGCCCGGCAGGCGGCAGGTCAGAAGCGGATCGTCGGCCAATACCGTTCCGATCCCGACCAGGATCGCATCGCTCTGCGCGCGCAACAGATGCACGCGCGTCCGCGCCGCCTCGCCGGTAATGGAAATCGACTTGCCGGCAGCGCCGGCAATCCTGTCATCTGATGACACCGCGAGTTTCAGGATCACATGCGGACGCTTGTCGCGGGTGCGCCGGATGTGGCCGGCATGGTCATGCGTGGCTTCAGTTGCGCCAAGGCCGACGTCGACGGCAATGCCGGCGGCGCGGAGCTTCGCAAAGCCCCGCCCTGCGACCTCAGGATTGGGATCCTCGATCGAGGCCACCACGCGGGCAATGCCGGCGGCAATGATCGCGTCGGCGCAGGGCGGGGATTTGCCGAAATGCGAGCACGGCTCCAGCGTCACATAGAGCGTGGCGCCGCGCGCGGCGTCGCCCGCGCGCTTGAGCGCTTCCGGTTCGGCATGCGGCCGGCCGCCCGGCTGGGTCCAGCCGCGCCCGACAATGACGCCGTCCTTGACCACGACCGCGCCGACGGCCGGGTTTGGCCAAGTACGTCCCAGCCCGCGCCGGCCGAGCGCAAGCGCCAGCTGCATGAAACGCCGGTCGGCTTCCTTCGACGCCTGACTTTTTTGAGCGAACTGATCTTCCAGGATGCGGAAGATCATTTGCGTATCGTGGCGAGCCGCGTGTCTTCCTCGAGCTCGCCGAGCACCGTTTCGAAATCCTTGGCCTCGCGGAAATTGCGATAGACCGAGGCAAAGCGGACATAGGCGACGTCGTCGAGCTGCCGCAGATGCTCCATCACGATCTCGCCGATCGCCTCCGAGGAAATTTCGGCCTCGCCTCCAGTTTCGAGCTCGCGCACGATCGCGGACACCATCTTCTCGACCCGCTCCGGATCGACCTGGCGCTTGCGCAAGGAAACCTGCACCGACCGCATCAGCTTGTCGCGGTCGAACGGCACGCGGCGGCCGTTGCGCTTGATGACCGTGAGCTCGCGCAGCTGCACCCGCTCGAAGGTGGTGAAGCGGAAATTGCAGGACACGCAGACGCGCCGCCGGCGGATCACGGCCGAGTCTTCGGTTGGCCGGGAATCTTTCACCTGGGTATCGAGACTGTTGCAGCTCGGGCAGCGCATCCCCTCTTTTCCTTGCCTAGTAGATCGGGAAGCGGTCGGTCAGCGCCCTCACCCGCTCCTTGATCGCGCCTTCCACCAGCGGCGCCTTGCCATCTTGCGATTGCGCGATGGCGTTAAGCACTTCCGCGATCATGCCGCCGACCTGCCGGAACTCGGCGACACCGAAGCCGCGGGTGGTCGCGGCCGGCGTACCCAGCCGCAGCCCGGAGGTCACGAACGGCGTTTCGGGATCGAAGGGAATGCCGTTCTTGTTGCAGGTGATGGCGGCGCGGACCAGCGCTTTCTCGGAGACGTTGCCCTTCAGCCCCTTGGGGCGAAGGTCGACCAGCATCAGGTGGTTGTCGGTGCCGCCAGAGACGATGTCGAGGCCGTTGGCGCGCAGGCTTTCGGCAAGCGCCTTGGCGTTTTCGACGACGTTCTTCGCGTAGACCTTGAAGTCGGGCCGCAGCGCCTCGGCAAAGGCCACCGCCTTGGCCGCGATGATATGCATGAAAGGCCCGCCTTGCAGGCCCGGACACACCGCCGAATTGAACTTCTTGGTCAGGGACTCGTCGTTCCACAGCATCAACCCGCCGCGCGGGCCGCGCAGCGACTTGTGGGTGGTGGTCGTCGTCACATGGGCATACGGCACCGGAGAGGCGTGCACACCGCCGGCGACGAGGCCTGCAAAATGCGCCATGTCGACCATGAGATAGGCGCCAACGCTGTCGGCAATTTCGCGGAAGCGCTTGAAGTCCCAGGACCGCGAATAGGCCGAGCCGCCGGCGATGATCAGCTTCGGCTTCACCTCTTCGGCGCGGCGGGCCACCGCGTCCATATCGATGATCTGGTCCTCGCGCCGCACGGTGTAGTGCTGCGCCTTGAACCATTTGCCTGAAAGATTGACGGGCGCGCCGTGGGTAAGATGGCCGCCGGCCGCGAGGTCGAGGCCCATGAAGGTATCGCCGGGCTGCAGCAGCGCCAGGAACACCGCCTGGTTCATCTGGCTTCCGGAGTTCGGCTGCACATTGGCGAAAGCCGCGCCGAACAGCTTCTTGGCACGCTCGATCGCCAGCGTTTCGGCGACGTCGACCCATTCGCAGCCGCCGTAGTAACGGGCGCCAGGATATCCTTCGGCGTACTTGTTGGTCATCACCGAGCCCTGCGCTTCCAGCACGGCGCGGCTGACGATGTTTTCGGACGCGATCAACTCGACTTCATGGCGCTGCCGGCCGAGTTCGCCCTGGATCGCGGCCGCGATCTCGGGGTCGGCCTGGGCAAGGCTGGCGGTGAAGAAGGAATTGGGCGCGGAGGCGGTTTTGGCGCTGGAGGACGGAGGGTTCATCGGCGAAATATCCCAACCGCCGCAACCAGTTAGGCGGGTTGCGGGCGGTCAATTAGGTGGCGGTCGGAAGCGGTCAGGGCCGAATAGCATATCGCACCGCGTCGGCCAAGCTCTTGCGGTAGAGCCTTGGTATTTATGCAAGATATGGTGGGGATGAAGGGTCAACCCACCGGAACCAGAATTTGCTGGCAGCCCTACACCTGATCTTATATCCGCGGCAGCCAATGCAACCGGACGCCCCTCACCTCAGATATCGCGCCGACATCGACGGGCTGCGCGCCGTCGCCGTCATCGCGGTCGTGCTCTATCACGCGTTCCCGAGGCTGGTTCCCGGCGGCTTTGTCGGCGTCGACACCTTCTTCGTCATCTCGGGCTATTTGATCACGGGGATCATCCTTGGCGGGCTCGACGGACCAAAGGGCTTCAGCTTCGCCGAGTTCTACGTCCGTCGCGTGCGCCGGATATTTCCGGCGCTGATCCTGGTGCTAGCGGCAACGCTCGCGGTCGGGGTCACCATCTTCCTGCCGTCGGAGCTGACGTCGCTCACCAGGAATACCCTCGCCAGCGCCTTCTTCGGCGCCAATTTCGTGCTGCTGTCGGAAGCCGGCTATTTCGACCTCGCGGCACATCTCAAGCCGTTGTTGCATTTGTGGTCGCTCGGCATCGAGGAGCAATTCTACCTGGCCTGGCCGCTCGCGCTCTGGCTGACGCCGCGAAAGCGGCGAGGCGCGATGATCGCCGTCGTCATGACCGCCTCCTTCGCACTGAACGTCGCGCTGGTGCGATCCCATCCGCAGGCAACGTTCTATCTGCCCTTCACCCGCGCCTGGGAGTTGATGGCGGGTGCGTTGCTGGTCGGCGTCACCCTCAAGCAGAACAGGCTGAGAGAAATCATCGGCGCGATCGGCATCATCAGCGGCATCACGTTGTTCAACTACAGCGACCGGACGATTTTCCCGGGCTGGGCAGCCCTGGTTCCTGTTGTCGGCGCCGGCTTCATGATCCTTGCAGAGGGAAGCTTTTTCAGCCGCATCGTTCTGTCGCATCCGCTTGCCGCCGTCATCGGCCGGATCAGCTATCCGCTCTATCTCTGGCATTGGCCGCTGCTGGTCCTTCCGCGGACCTGGCTGTTCCGCCCGCTGACGACAGGCGAGTCCCTCGGCGCGATCGCCGCCGCGGTCCTGCTCTCCTGGCTGACCTACCAATTCATCGAGCGGCCGATCCGCGCGGGCCGAATGGGCGGCGCGCGGACGGCGCTATCGGGCATGGCCGCGGTCGCCGTTGCTGCCGTCGTCGCGCTGTGGGTGCCGCCGCAACTGCCGAAGGACATCGCGGCTCTCGTCAACATCTATACCGGCACGGCGGAATGGCGAAGCGACACCTGCCTGCTGAACCAGCCATACCAGGACTTTGCCCCGGATTGCGTCGAGCAGAAACGGCCCCTGCTCGCGTTGCTCGGGGATTCGACCGCAGGCGCGCTGATGCCGGGGCTGAGACATCTGCAGTCACGCGTGCCGTTCGGGATCGCCCAGTTCACCGTCTCTTCCTGTCAACCGTTGCTCACCACAAAAGCATTCGGGATGACCGACACATGCCTCGCCCGCAATCGGGAGATCATCGGCCTGCTCGGCAAAATGCCTCCCGACGTCGTCCTGCTGCATGCCCTTTGGATCGCCGGTCCCGACGAATTGCGGCCAACCGCGGAAGCGCTGAGATCGCTTGGAGTCAAACACATCGTCATCCTAGGGCAGGTGCCCGAGTGGTCCGGCGGGCTGCCCGGAACCATCGCTGCCTATTATCGCAGAACCGGGCGCCTGCTCCCGGAACGGACATCGCTGTTCGTCGATGGGGAAAACGAGCACATGAAAGAAGTCAGCGAAGCCCTTGGTGTCGAATACGTTTCGGTGCGCAGGGTGTTTTGCGATGCATCCGGCTGCCTCAATCGGATCGGTAACGACCTTCTGGTCAGTGACGCGCTGCACCTGACACCATCAGGATCGAAATACCTCCTCGACCACATCGCGCCGGTCCTGTTGCGCGATCTCGGGCATGACTAGGCCATCATTTCCGCCCGGGCTTCACCCCATCGTGAAGCCGCCAAACATACGGCTGCCGCGACTAATTCTTAAGTGACTCCAAAAGGAGCAAGCCATGGCAGACGCGGCGGTTCTCCGGCAGAAGGCCGACATGTTCGAGCAGCGCGCTGAAAGCGCGACCGACCCCATCTCCCGACAACATTATCGCGAGATGGCTGCGCATTATCGAAAGCTCCTGGTCGAGCACATCGACACGGGCTCGCACGCGCCGGCCGAATAGCGGGCGATAGTGCCCTACCCCTTCTCCGCGTTGACCTGACCGCCAAAACCGTCGCGGTTGTAGATGTCGTCGCGGAATTGCACGACGCCATCGGGCGTCGCCCAGGCCGTGACATAGACCCAATGCAGCGGCACCGGCTTTGCGACCTTGGCGTCTTTGCGCTCGCCCGACTTGATCACCTCGTCGATTTCGGCGCGAGACCAGCCCGGACTTTCCTGCAGGATCCAGTAGACCAATTCGCGCACATTCTGCACGCGCATGCAGCCTGACGACGCGAAGCGAAAATCCTCGCCGAACAGGTTCTTCGACGGCGTATCGTGCATGTAGACGCCATACTGGCTCGGAAAATTGATGCGGATCGAACCCAGCGAATTGAAATTGCCGGCGTCCTGCTTGAATTTGTAATTGACCGCTTCGGTCGAATACCAATCGATCTGCGACGGCGGCTGCTCGTTGTTCTTCGCATCATAGATGCGGATGTGGTTCTTGGTGAGATAGTCCGGCTCGGCCTGCATCTTCGGGATCAAATCCTTGCGAACGATCGAGACCGGCACGGTCCAGTACGGATTGAAATTGATCTGGATGATCTTGCTGTTGATGTCCGGGGATGCACGGTCCGGCTTGCCCGCGACCGCGATGTGACGCGTCACCGCCACGCCGTTCTCGATCGCCTCGATCTGGGCCGCCGGAATGTTGGCGACGACGAGGCGGTTGCCGAGATTGCCGGTCAGCGTCTTCAGGCGCGTCGCGTTGATCCTGAGCTGCTGCAACCGGATGTCGGCGGTCACGTTCAGCGCGCGCAAGGTGGTATCGTGCACGACGCCGTCGGAATGCAGGCCATGGCGCACCTGGAAGCGGCGCACGGCGGCGTCGACATAGGAATCGAACACCTGCGGCTCGCCGGAATTGAGCTCGAGGTCGCCCGCGATCGACAGCCGGTCGCGCAAGGCGGGAAGCGCCGCGCTCTTGACGCCGACCCGCGCCCCGCTCGCGATGGCAGGCACTTCGGGCCAGCCGCCCTTGGCGACGATGTTCTCATATTGCGCGATCGAGGCCTCGGTGGTCTGGGCGGTCGACGGCGAAAGCGTCGGCAGCGTCTTCTTCGGCAGCCGGACATTGCGCGATGAATTGTCGAAACCGGAATCGATGCTGGAATCCTGGTTCTCCTGCATCAGCTCGTCCAACAATTGATCGGGCGTCTGCTCGGCAGCGTTCGCGCGGCGGGTCAGCGCGCCGCCAGCGAGGCCGGCGCCAAGGCCGAGAATGTTGCGACGGGTGAAGGGGTTGCCCATGCGACAGGTGTAGCAAACCCCGCCGCAGGGGATAAGCCCCGCGAAGGCCTGCTTCGCAATTCTGTGATGGGGGTGGAGGAGCCGGTGCTTACAGCCCCGTATATCCGGCCTTCACCGGATCGGAGGAGCCGTCGAGCTCGCGCAAATAGGTCAGGCCGCAGACGGTCAGGCGGTGGGGATCGCGCTCGCCGGCCTGGAACAGCGTGTTGACATAGTCGGTCACCTTGGCGCGCGCCTCGGCGCTCGCCGCAGCCGTGCGGTTCATCAGGAGATCATAGGTCATCATGATGCGATCGATCGCGGCTTCCATGTCCGGCTCCGGTTGGTCAGGCAATTGCGGTGGCTTCGAACTCGGCGATCGCCTTGTTGGCAAGCTTGAGCTTGTTGATCTCGCCGCGATGAAACATCCGTATGATGATCTGGAGCAGCCGCTCGTCGGTGGCGATGTTGTCCGGAATCACGCCGGTGCGGCGCAGATAATTGGCGGCGATGGCATAGGCGTCGCCCACCACCTCCATATTCAGGACACGAACTCCACGTTCGACCAGCATGGTCCAAAATCCTCCGCTTCGGATCGACAAGTCCTGCGCGGCAAAATGGTTCCAATTTAGGAAACCCGACTGTTATCAACATGAAAAAGCAAAGCGCACCGGCCGAAAACGGCCGATGCGCCAAGGGAAGCTGAAGAGAAAGCGGGCCTGCCGGTCTTCTGAAGTGGCCGGCTTGAGCCCTGAAAACTCAGAGACGATACAGGATCTGGTCGGTCCAGAACCGCTCGAGACGGTGCAGCGACTTGTTCAGTGTCGCGAACTCGTCGTTCGAGATGCCGCCGACCTGTTCGACCGTCTTGACGTGCTTCTGATAGAGCGCATCGACGATGCGGCGGATCTCCTGGCCCTGCGCGGTGAGGCGAATGCGGACCGAGCGGCGATCGACGCGCGAGCGCTGATGATCGAGGAAGCCGAGTTCGACCAGCTTCTTCAGATTGTAGGAGACGTTGGAGCCGAGATAGTAACCGCGCGTGCGCAGCTCGCCCGCGGTCAACTCCTTGTCGCCGATGTTGTAGAGCAGCAGCGCCTGCACCGAGTTGATGTCGGAGCGGCCCCGGCGATCGAATTCGTCCTTGATGACGTCGAGCAGGCGGCGATGCAGCCGCTCCACCAGAGTCAATGCTTCGAGGTAGAGCGGCTGCACCGGCGACTGGCCTGCAGCGCGGTCAGCGGTTTCCACCGCCGTCGCAACGGCTTTCATCATGACACTTCCCCTGTCGTCGTTTTTATCGACTTATTCGACGAAACTTTTGTCTCGTCTGATAGGGCCAACGTAGGCGACCGATTTGAAGAACCGCTTAAATAAGACAATAAAGAGAGAATGAATTTAAGACAGTGAATCGCGGATTAAGCCCATGGCACAAGGACTTTTTGCAACTTCATATTGACGTTTATGCTGAGGTGTTCACCCTCCGTGCGCGCCTCCTGTCGCATTCCAAAACAAGAGGCTGCGAAACTCGCAACACCAACGTAACAGATGTGGCGGCGCGCTTAAGACGGTCAAAACCTTAATCGGGATTCACCTAAAATTTGAGGCGAGCCGATTTTGGGACAGTCGCCGGTCTGTTTCGCAGGCAGCGTTCACGTTGGTTATGGCGGGCGTTCGCGCGCCGCCATCCAGGCGAGCGCGAGATAGGCGGCAAGCATGAAGGCCTCGCCACCGACGACGACAAGACTGCCGCCGTAGATTCCCGGAAACATCAGCTCGATGACAGCCATCGACACCACTGTCGTGAGCCACACCACCGCGCCCCAGGGCGTGGCAAGCCAGAGCCCGACGGCCGCGACCAGCTCGATCACGGCGAAATACACGGTCGCGGCCTGCCAGGCCATCGGCTGGTTCTCGAAGGCCTCCTCCTCACCACCGATGAAGCCCGTCACTTGCGCCCAGTGGTAGAGGCCCTTGAGGATCGACAGGATGGCCATGACGCGCAGGAACAGCACCAGCCGCCGCGTCCAGGCGTTCTCGTCGCCATCGATGCGTTCGGTCGAAAGCGCGGCCGACATCGCGTCGCGCGGCTGGCCGTGCGATGGCATCTCAGACATGCGGGTGGCCGCTCATATCGGACAAATCAGGCCTTTGCGGGAACAGGTCACAGGCGATTCTTGCCGCGCCAGCGCTGCAAAATCAATCCTTTGGGGCTAGTGTTCCGATTCCAACATTCGTATCCCATTTCAGCGGGCACTTTTACGAATGTTGGAATCAAAGGACCACTAGCAAAATATTGATTCTAGTGGAGCTTTGGATTTGACGTTCGCTTTGCGAGTTTGTGGCCTGGTGGGGGGCGAACGTCAAATCCGCTCCACTAGAGCACGGCAGTGGTCGGATGACGGCACAATGCCTAAGTGCTAGAATTAGACAAATCCAGATTTGCCTGCGCCCCCGGAGATGCATCATATGGCGATCAAATTCGGCCGTCCCATCGAAATGCGCGATGTCGGGCGGCGGGACACGGCAACGAGCCCCCCTGCCCTCGATCTCACGACCCGGCTGCGCCGCAACCGCAAGTCGGAATGGGCGCGGCGGATGGTGCGCGAAAATGTGCTGACGGCCGACGACCTGATCTGGCCGCTGTTCGTCACCGCAGGCAATAACCACCGCGCGGCAGTGGCGTCGATGCCCGGCATCGAGAGGCTGTCCGTCGATCAGACCGTGCGCGAGGCCGAGCGCGCGATGAAGCTCAACATCCCCTGCATCGCGCTGTTTCCCTACACCGAACCGTCGCTGCGTGACGAGCAGGGTTCGGAAGCCCTCAATTCGGACAATCTGGTTTGCCAGTCCGTGCGCGCGATCAAAAAGGAGTTTCCCGACCTCGGCATCCTCTGCGACGTTGCGCTCGATCCCTTCACCAGCCATGGCCATGACGGCCTCCTTGAGAATGGCCGCATCCTGAACGACGAGACGGTTGCAGTGCTGGTGCGCCAGGCGCTGGTGCAGGCCGAAGCCGGCTGCGACATCATCGCACCGTCGGACATGATGGATGGCCGCGTCGGCGCGATCCGCGAAGGGCTCGATCGCGCTGGCTTCCTGGACGTGCAGATCATGGCCTATGCCGCGAAATACGCTTCGGCCTTTTACGGCCCGTTCCGCGACGCCATCGGTTCGGCCAAGACGCTGACCGGCGACAAGCGCACCTACCAGATGGACAGCGCCAATTCCGACGAGGCGTTGCGCGAGGTCGAGCTCGACATCGCGGAGGGCGCCGACATGGTGATGGTCAAGCCCGGCATGCCCTATCTCGACGTGGTGCGTCGCGTCAAGGACACCTTCGGCATGCCGACCTTCGCCTATCAAGTCTCTGGCGAATACGCGATGATCGCGGGTGCGGCCAACAACGGCTGGATCGACGGCGAACGCGCCATGATGGAGGCGCTCGTTGCGTTCAAGCGCGCCGGCGCCGACGGCGTGCTGACCTATTTCGCGCCGAAGGCGGCCGAGAAGCTGAAAGCCGAGCGCTGACTTAGCGCACAGAAGCCGCGCTCGGGCGAGGACCACAAAGGGGTCGCAGCGCGTCGCGTTGCTCTTTCGACAGAACCGTCACGGCGTAGAGCGGCGCGCCCGTCTCTTGCGAGAAGAAAGGATGCGGCCAGGTCCGCCCCTTGAGCCGCCAGCCGAGCACTCTGCCGAGCACGCGCAACAGCAGCGGCAGATTGAGGCGTGTCGAACCGGTCGGCGGGTCGCCAACGGCAAATTTTCCGAAAATCGCGCCCGAGGGCGCGCCGACGACGTCATCGAGCCGCGTTGCGGCGAAGGCTTGCGCCACGATGCCGACGAATGGCAGCGCCGTACCCATGGTGTTGCCCATCGGCGTGTTGCAGCAGCTCGTGTGCCAGCGGTAGAGACCTTTCGGTGTCAGCTGCAGCCCGACGATGCGATGCGCGCCTTGCGCGAAGGACACCGTTCCGGGGGCGACCTGAACGATGTCGCTGCCGCCCTTCGGGTTGAGGAGATCGGCGCGCCCGAGCTGATGCGCAAACGCCTGGCAGTCCTCACAATAGCAAACGACGCGGTTGACCGTGCGCGGCGACAGGTCCGTCACCAAACCCCGCACTTCCCCACAATGACAGCGCAGCTCGATTTGTCCGCCCATGCCATGCCTCGCTAACCGGCTGACATCTTAACCCCGGGGAACGACCGCGGCCGCGAATCCGCCGGAATATTTCTGCTTGTTAATGCGTTGCCGGCCTTGCGATGGGATTGCCGGTTCCCATGTCCTTTTTCGCAAATGCACGGGTCTGGAGGGAAAAGATCATGTCATATGGCGGTTCGAGCAATACCGGCGGCGGTTGGAGCCCGGGTAGCGGGCCGGACTACCGGCACGCGTTCGACCCTTATCTCGAGCCGGAATTGTTCCGCAGCGTGCTGACGCGGCGGGTGATCGCCTTCATCATTGATCTCTTCATCCTCGCCGTGCCGATCGCGCTCGCGGTGATCTTCATCGCGGTGTTCGGCCTGGTGACTCTCGGGCTCGGCTGGGCGCTGTTCTGGCTGGTGTCGCCGGCATCGATCGTCTGGGCGCTGATCTATTACGGAGCCTGCCTCGGCGGGCCGCATTCGGCGACCATCGGCATGCGGATGATGGACCTGGAAATGCGCACCTGGTACGGCACACCCTGCTATTTCCTGCTCGGCGCCATCCATCCGGTGCTGTTCTGGATTTCGATCAGCATATTTTCGCCCCTCGTCCTGCTGATCGGGCCGTTCAATGCCCGCCGGCGGTTGCTGCACGACTTCGTGCTGGGAACCGTGGTTATCAACAACTCGGTTCGTGCCCCGGTAGCACAGTCGGCGCGGACCACCTGAGCCCAGTGGAAATCAATTGACCGTTAAGCGGAGCGAGGCGATGCTATACGTCTGCTTCGCCCCGGAGGCTGAAGGAATTCCTTGACCCAGCATTCGCGTGACACCCCGCAATTCTATCTAACGGCGCCCTCGCCCTGCCCTTATTTGCCGGGCCGGCACGAGCGGAAGGTGTTCACCCATCTGGTCGGCGACAAGGCGGCCGACCTCAACGACCTCCTGACCCATGGCGGCTTCCGCCGCAGCCAGTCGATCGCCTATCGCCCGGCTTGCGACCAGTGCCGGGCCTGTGTGTCCGTGCGGGTGATTGCGAACGAGTTCCGACCCTCACGCAATTTCCGCAAGGTGATGGCGCGCAATGCCGACATCATCGGCGAGCAACGCAGTGCGGTGCCGACCTCCGAGCAATATTCCATCTTCCGCGCCTATCTCGACGCCCGCCACCGGCATGGCGGCATGGCCGACATGACCGTGCTCGACTACGCCATGATGGTGGAGGACAGCCATGTCGAGACCCGCATCATCGAATATCGCAAGCGCGGCACCGACAGTGGTATCACCGGCCGTGGCGAGGATCTGGTGGCGGTGGCATTGACCGACGTGCTCAGCGACGGGCTGTCGATGGTCTATTCCTTCTTCGAGCCCTCGGAGGAAGACCGCTCGCTCGGCACCTTCATGATCCTCGACCACATCGCCCGCGCGCGCCGGCAGGGCCTGCCTTACGTCTATCTCGGCTATTGGATCGAAGGCTCCAAGAAGATGGATTATAAGGGCCGCTTCCTGCCGCAGCAACGGCTGGCGCCCTCGGGATGGCTGCGCGTCGATGCGTCGGGGGACATGGCGAGCGAGCCGCAGGATTGATCGCCTCGTATCGAGGGAGAGATCGTTGCCGAGCCAGACCTATGAACTGATCGCGCGCGCCATGGCTGAACGCCAGCAGGTGTTGTGCCTGTACAAGGGCTTTCCTCGCGCTCTCTGCCCGGCGATACTGGGACACACCAAGCGGCAGGAATATACGCTCGCCTATCAGTTCGCTGGCGGCGCCAGTTCCGGACTACCCTCGGAAGGTCAATGGAAATGTCTGCGCGTCGCCGAGATGGCAAATGTCGAATTGCGCCAAGGCAAGTGGCACAGCGGTTCTCGGCACGGTGAGCGACAGTCCTGCGTTGAAGTCGTCGATCTCGACGTGAACCCCGACAGTCCGTATCGACCTCGACGGGCGCTTGGCACTCGCACACGTTCGATACCCCAGCAGCGCTAAAGCGATGGACAGTCAGAAGTCCGTTCACCCGCCCAAATAATCCCACACCAGCTTCACATTCAGCACGATGATCAGCGCGGCGGTTGCGACCGCGAGCGCGGTGAGCCAGCGCGGCGCCACGTAAGGGCCCATCTTGGCGCTGCTCGCCGTGAACATCACCAGCGGCACCACTGCGAAAGGCAATTGCAGGCTGAGGACGACCTGGCTCAGGATCAACAACTGCCCCGTCGCCTTTTCGCCGGCCCAGATCGTGACGACGACCGCCGGCACGATCGCGATCAGCCGCGTCACCAGCCGCCGCATCCAGGGCGCGATCCGCCAGTTGAGAAAACCTTCCATCACGATCTGGCCCGACAAGGTCGCGGTGATGGTCGAGTTCAGCCCGCAGCAGAGCAGCGCGATTGCAAACAGCGTCGGCGCCAAAGTCGAGCCGAGCAGCGGTGACAGGAATGCGTGCGCCTGGTCGAGCTCGGCGATCTCGGTCTTTCCTGCCTTGTGGAAGGTCGCGGCGGCTAGGATCAGGATCGAGGCGTTGATGATGAAGGCCAGGCCCAGCGCAATGGTAGAATCGATGGTGGCGAGCGTGATCGCCTCGCGCTTCTCGGCTGGAGTGTCGCCATAGCCGCGGGTCTGCACCAGGCCGGAATGCAGATAGAGATTATGCGGCATCACGGTGGCGCCGAGGATGCCGAGCGCAAGATAGAGCATGTCGTGATTGGCGAAGAGATCGCGGCTCGGCGCAAAGCCGCGGATCACCTGCCCCCAGTCGGGATCGGCGAGCGCGATCTGCACCGCAAAGCACGCCGCGATCACGCCCAGCATGGCCACCACGAAAGCTTCGATCCAGCGGAAGCCGAACGCCTGCAGCGCGAGGATCAGGAACACGTCGGCCGCTGTGATAATGACGCCGATCTGGAGCGGGATGTGGAAGAGCAGATTGAGGCCGATCGCGGTGCCGATCACCTCGGCGAGGTCGGTCGCCGTGATCGCGATCTCCGCCGACAGCCACAACGGCAACGCGACGTAACGCGGAAAGGAATCGCGGCAGGCCTGCGCGAGATCTCGCCCAGCGCCGACGCCGAGCCGCGTGCACAGCGACTGCAGCACGATCGCCATCAGGTTCGACAGCATTGCGACCGTCAGCAGCGCGTAGCCAAACTTCGAGCCGCCGGCGAGCGAGGTCGCCCAGTTGCCGGGATCCATGTAGCCGACGGCGACGAGATAGCCGGGACCGAGGAACGCGACGAGCTTGCGCCAGAACGAGCCGCCGGGCGCCGTCCGCACCGAGGCGAACATGTCCGACAGCGACGGCTCGCCACGCGCGCCGCGCCAACCGCGGGCCAGCGGGGGCGCAGATTCGGGCCGTAATTCGGTCGGGCGGGCGTCCATCCCCTCAAGATGGCTGATCTCTCCCCTTATTGCAACTCATTCGCAAGTGCATCTGAGAGTTCCAGCCAGAAACCGGCTTTTCGGGAATCGGGTGGGTAAAGCGGGTGGGTTTGGCCGCGCTGGAAGCCGAGATTGCCGGCAATCGACGCTTTCCAGGGAATTCGCCAGTGTCCACCGAGACCTCCAAACTGCCATCGACCTTCAACCGCCTCGCCTGGTCGAACCTGTCGGCCCAATCGGCCGAACAGATCGCACTCGCCGCGGCACCGATGGTCGCCGTGCTGCTGCTCGGCGTCGGCGAAGGCCAGACCGGCCTGCTGCAGACCGCGCTGACCCTGCCCTTCGTGCTGTTCGCGATCCCCGCGGGCCTGCTCACCGACCGCATGTCGCGGCGATGGCTGATGGCGGGCGCCGAGGCGCTGCGCGCGCTGGCCTTAGCCGCCATCCTCGCACTGATCGCATTAGGTTTACTCACGCTGCCGCTGCTTGGCCTGCTCGGCTTCATCGCGGTCTGCGGCACGGTGGTCTACAGCGTCGCTGCACCCGCGCTGGTCCCGTCGCTGGTTGGCCCGCAATTGCTGCCTGCCGCCAACGCGCGCATCGAGCTCGCGCGCACCGTCGCCTTTGCCAGCGGCCCCGCGCTCGGCGGCGTGCTGGTGGGATGGATCGGCGCTGCGGCTGCTTTCGGTGTTGCCGCTGCACTCTCGGTGATCGCGGTCGTGCTGCTGTCCGGCATCTATGAGCCGGCGCGCGATGTCGGCGCACGGCGTCATCCCCTCCAAGAGATCAAGGAAGGCATGGTCTTCGTGCTGCACCATGAGTTGCTGCGGCCGGTGTTCGTCACCCAGTTCATCTTCAACACCGGCTCGTTCCTGGTGCTGGCAGTATTCGTGCCCTATGCGGTGCGTCATCTCTCGCTGTCGGCGACCGGCGTCGGCACGACGCTTGCGATGTACGGGGTTGGCATGGTGGTCGGCGCGCTCGCCGCGACACGCATGATGAAGAGGTTTTCCTTCGGCACGGTGATCGGGCTTGGACCGGTGACCGGCTTCGTCGCGGTCGGCGTGATGGCGGTCACCACGATCGTGCCGACGCCGCTGCTCGCGGGCTTGAGCTTCTTCCTGCTCGGGGCCGGCCCGATCCTGTGGGTGATCTCGACCACGACGTTGCGGCAATCGGTGACGCCGCCGCGCCTGCTCGGCCGCGTGTCGGCGATCAACATCCTCGCCTACGGCGCGCGCCCGCTCGGCTCGGCGATCGGCGCCATCGTCGGCGGCCTCTATGGCGCGGAAGCCTGCCTCTGGCTCGCGGTCGCAATCTTCGCAGCGCAGGCGCTGGTGATCCTGTTCTCGCCTGCGGTCGCGCTGTCGCGGCAGCCCGACATGGTCGGCGATGGTTGCCGCGCCTAGCTTTTAAGGTAACGCTCATAGCTGCCCGTCATCGCGTCATTGGAGGCAATGTCGGGGTCGAGCGTATAAAGATCCTGGGCGCGGCCGATGCCGCGCAGCGCATAGCGGCCGGTCGACACCAGATAGCGCCGGCCCGTCGCGTCCAGGCCCTTGGCGAACTCCGATGAGGCGAGGAATTCGCGGTCGATCGAATTGCACATCGAGGCGATGCGGCTGACCTCGTTGACCGCGGGGCCCACCACGGTGAAATCGAGCCGGTCTTCGCTGCCGATATTGCCGTAAAAGACCTCGCCGATATGCAACCCGACATAGGCTGACGTGATGGGGCGCCCGTCCTTGCCCCGGCGCTCGTTCACCGCTGACATGTTGAGGCGAAAGCGATGCTCGGCGCCGAGCGCCGCTTTCCGCGCGGCCGCCATATCCTCGCCGGTGAAGATCGCGAGGATGCCGTCGCCGATCAGCTTCAAGACGTCGCCGCCGGCCTCATGGATCGCATCGATCGAGGCCTCCGCATAATCATTGAGGAACGGAATGATCTCGTCGGGCCCGATGCTCTCTGAAATCCGGGTCGAGCCGCGCAGATCGGAGAACCACAGCACCGCGTTGATGCGCTCGGTGACGCCGCGCGAGATGCGCCCGCCCAAAACCTGCGCAGATGCATCGCGACCGAGATAGACGCGGCCCAGCGTGCGGGCGATGTCGACATGCTGCGCCGATTTGATCGCCAGTCCCAGCACCGGCACGAGGTCGCGCAAGCTCGCGAGCTCCTTGTCGCCAAAACCCTGCTCGCGGCGGGTGGTGAAATAGGAATAGAAGCAATCCATCTGGCCGAGCGTGCCGGCGTCGCCGAAGCGATGGATGAAGGCGAGGAAGTGCCGGTGCCCCTTCTCGAGGAGATCGCCGATCAGCGAGAATTCGAGCGAGGCCTTGTCGCCGAGATCGAGTTGCATCTCGTCATGGCCATTTTCGAGCATGTGATGGAAGGCGGAGCGGCGCCAGTTCCTGGCGGCATCACCCTCGCTCGATGAGCGATATTCGAACGTGTCGCTCTCGTTGCTGGGGCGGTCATTCCAGCGAAAGCCGCGTCCCTCGTAGATCGGGTGCAGCGTGTCGATGAAAGCCATGCCGCGCGACAGATGCAGGCCGCCGTCGCAGCAACGCTCGCAAAAGCCGCGAATCAGCTCGGTCTCGGGAAGACCGGTGAGACCCTGGCTCACCAGCCAGTTCATCAGGTCGAGACGGGCGGACAGTTCCATAGCCCGATTATGCCGCGCAATCGTTACGGGTGAAAGCGTCGGCTAGCGTGCTTGACGCATGCTGTTTTGAGCGTGCAAATGGCAAGGACATGCATCCCAACATAAAGGCGCCCAAGGCATGAGCGGGCGCCAGCTCCCCATCGTCCTGGCACTCGGCACCACCCAGACGCTCGCCTGGGCCTCCAGCGTTTACCTGCCGGCGCTGGTCGCCGACCCCATCGCGCACGATCTCGGCATTTCCTCGAACTGGATTTTCGGCGCCTACTCCGCGGCGTTGGTGATCGCCGCCGTGCTCGGACCGCGGGTCGGCCGCCAGATCGACCATGTCGGCGGCCGGCCGGTGCTGTCGATCTCCAATCTCGTGTTGGCGGCGGAACTCGTGCTGCTCGGATTCGCGCAGTCGATCTGGTTGCTCATGCTCGCCTGGCTGCTGCTCGGTATCGGCATGGGCTATGGGCTGTACGATGCCGCCTTCGGTGCGCTCGGACGCATCTATGGCGAGGCCGCGCGTAGCGCGATCACCGGCATCACGCTGATTGCCGGCTTTGCTTCGACCATCGGCTGGCCGCTGACGGCGCTCGGACTGCAAACCATCGGCTGGCGCGAGACCTGCTTTGCCTGGGCGGCCGCACATATCCTGATGGGGCTGCCGCTCAATCTGTTGATGCTGCCGAAAGTCAAGCTGACGCCGGCGACGGCGGAGAACACCGCCAAGCCGCATATCCCGATCGATCGCACCATGGCGTTGCTGGCGTTTGCCTTCGCCGCCGCCTGGATGGTCACCGGCGCGATGGCCGCGCATTTCCCGCGCATCCTGGAGGCCGCCGGAGCGTCGCCGGTGCAGGCGGTCGCCGCGGGCGCGCTGATCGGGCCGGCACAGGTCGCCGCGCGCATCTTCGAGGCGAGTTTCCTCAAGCGCTATCACCCGATCGTCTCGGCGAGGCTCGCCTGCCTGATGCACCCGATCGGCGCTGCGATCGTCTGGCTCACCGGCGGTGCCGCCACCAGCGTATTCGCGGTGTTCCATGGCGCCGGCAACGGCGTGATCACGATTGCGCGCGGCACGCTGCCGCTCGCGATCTTCGGGCCGCAAAATTACGGCTACCGCCTCGGCCTGATCGGCGCGCCGGCGCGGATGACCCAGGCCGCCGCTCCCCTGTTGTTCGGCTTCCTGATCGATGCCATGGGAAGCCGCGTGCTGATCGTCTCGTCGGCGCTCAGCCTCACTGCGGTCGCCGCGCTGCTGATGCTGCGCGGCCCACCTCCGCAAGCCTGATTGCGCCGATTTTGCGCTTCACATGGCGCTGAGTTTCGCGCACAACCGCGCAATGGCAAACGAAGGCAACCCCAAGAGCTTCTGGCGCTGGGCAACCACGCCGCCGCAATCCTATTTGATGTACCTGATCGCACTGATACTGGTCTGGGGGCTGTCGTTCTACGCCGGCACGCTCAAGCCGAAAAAAGCGGAAGGCCTTGGCCCCCCGCCGGTGTCGGCGCCACAGAGGTAGCGAACGTTTACGCCTTCTTGACCTCAGAGGTCACGATCCAGATGCCGGCAAAGACCGCGCCGAGCCCGGCCAAGAGGTTCGGCGTGATGGGCTCGCCGACCAGCTGCGTCGCAAGCAGGGCGGCCGCGATCGGGTTGACCGTCATGGTGTTGGCGACGCGGGTCGGTGTCGCCCGCTGCAGCGCCAGAACCCAGAGGATGAACGCGGCAGCGCCGCCGGCAACGCCAAGATAGACACCGGCGATCCATTGCGCCGTGCCAAAACTTTTCAGCGCGGTGATACTTCCAGTGAAGAGCCCGACAATCACAAGTGCCGCTGCGCCCGTGCCCATGCCGACGGTAAGGAAGCCGAGCGCGCTCGATCGCTGCATGAACGGACGCGACAACACGTTGTAGAAGGCCATGCAGACCACGGCGGCCAGCATGATCGCTTCGCCCCGCCAGGCGCCGACGGGAGCGACCGACAGGCCTGCGGCGAGCGCGGCCACCACGCCGAACACCGCGATGCAGACGCCGGTCGTCTTGCGCGCGCTGAGCGTTTCGTAGCCGAGCAACGCGCCGACCACCATGGTCGAGAGCGGCAGCGTCGCCAGCGCGAGAGAGGCGCGGGCCGCGGTCGTATAGGACATCGCGATGTTATAGAACACGAAGAACAGGCCGAAGAAGCAGAAGCCGAGCAGCATCACCCACGGCACGTCGCGCCGTTCGGGCCAACGCACCTTCAAGAGAAACGCGGCCGGCAGCACGCAGAGGAAGCCGATGCCCCAGCGCAGGATTGCCAGCGCGATCGGATCGGCGCCGCTGACGAGGTAGCGCGTGATCGCAGCCGCGGTGCCGCCGAGACAACTCGACAGCATGGCGATGGATACACCCAGCCACTCGCCCACTTCTCGTCCTCCGTCAGTTGCGCTGACGGAATGGTAAGCACAACCGCGCGCACTGCAAGGACGCGCGCACGCTATTCACGCGCACGCGCGATCCGGTGTCAGTACGTGTCAGCAGCGATTGAGAAGATGCAAGCGATGGCAGCGCGCGTGGCGGCAGGTTTAACGCGGCGCCTTGCGCGCGCTGAAGCGATACGAAATCAAATCCGATGTTTCAGGCCGGGGCGATTTGGCTAAGGCGCGCTTGAGCAACGCCACCATTCCGCGGCGATTGAAGTCGACGATGACCTCATGATGCCTCATGCCCTTCCCGCCCTTTACCGGACCGAGATCACGCACAAAACAATAGTGGCCGTCGCTCATGCGAGCCAGTCGGCAATTCCTGAACATGACGGCAGCATGCACTTGCCGCCGATTCCGTCAAACCTTGACCGCGAACGACTCAAGAACGGGTTTCAACATCGTTCGGTGTGTTCATGTATGCAGTGCTCGACCTCGACGGTGACGTGGCTCAGACCATGCAGGCCGCTCAGCCGGCGCTTATAGCGCGACGGCGGCAACGGATCGTCTGAAATCAGCGAGACGACGGCCGCGCGATGGCCCGGACCAAGCTGCCACAAATGCAGATCGGTGACGCGGTCGCCGCGCGTCTCCAGCCGCGCGCGGATTGCCCCTTCCATCTTGCCGTCGCTGTTGACATCGAGCAGCACGGCGCCCGACGAGCGGATCAAGCCCACCGCCCAGCTCGCAATCACGGCCGCGCCGACGATGCCGACCACCGGATCAGCCCAGGTCCATCCGAAATGCATCGAAGTCACCAGCGCCGCGATCGCAAGTACGGAGGTGGCTGCGTCGGCGACGACATGGACATAGGCGGCGCGAAGATTATTGTCGTGATGATGATGCGCATGAGAATGACCGTGGTCATGGTCGTGACCACGATGATCATCGCGAAGCAGCCAGGCGCTGACGAGATTGACGGCGAGGCCGAGCGAGGCCACCGCAATTGCCTCGCCATAGGCGATCGACACCGGATGCAGCAGCCGGTCCGCGCTCTCGACCGCGATCTGTATTGCGATAATCGAAAGAATCAGCGCGCTGGCAAACGCCGCGAGATCGCCGAACTTGCCGGTGCCGAAGGTGAAGCTCGTATCATGGGCATGCCGGCGTGCGAACAGATAGGCCGCGCCGGCGATGCCGAGCGCGGCAGCATGGGTCGCCATGTGCCAGCCATCGGCGAGCAGCGCCATCGAACCGAACAGCGAGCCGGCCGCGATCTCGCCGAGCATCATGACCAGCGTCAGCGCCACCACAAACCAGGTGCGGCGCTCGTTATGCGCATGCCTGGCGCCGAGAAAGACGTGGTCATGCGTCCACTGGTCGAGGGAATGGGAGTGCATCGGCTGACCTCCGTCACGGGAAGGATTCCGTTGGCGATATAACGATTTCGCACCCGAATACTATCACATGGCGCGGGCCATCCGGCCGTCCTTCACCAATTCGCAATGCCGCGGATTGACAGGCCGCGTCACTTTCGCTGTAATCGCTCGCGAGGGGGTATTGCGATCCCCCCGTGAGGCGACATGCCCAAGTATCGCGTCCCGAATCTTTGCGAGGACGCAAACCATGTCATCTTTTACCAGCATATCCCCTGACAAACTCGCGCGGCTGATCGGCACGGCGGATGCGCCTACCCTGATCGACGTGCGCACCGAGGCCGACTTCGCCGCCGATCCCCGCCTGATTCCCGGCGCGGTCAGGCGAAGCCATGAGGACGCCGCCGACTGGAGCGGCGAATTTGCCGGCCGCCCCGCCGTGGTCGTCTGCCTGCGCGGCGCGAAGCTGGCGCAAGGCAGCGCGGCCTGGCTGCGCAATGCCAATTCCGCCGCCGAAACGCTCGACGGCGGTTTCGAAGGCTGGAAAGACGCGAAACTGCCGCTGATCCCGGCCGACAAGCTGCCGCCGCGCGATGCCCGCGGCCGCACCGTCTGGGTCACACGTGCGAGGCCGAAGATCGATCGCATCGCCTGCCCCTGGCTGATCAGGCGGTTCGTCGATCCCGCCGCGGTGTTCCTGTTCGTGGCGCCGTCCGAGGTTCTGGCGGTCGGCGAGCGCTTCAACGCCGCGCCGTTCGACGTCGAGAGCGTGTTCTGGAGTCATCGTGGCGAGAAATGCACGTTCGATGTCATGATCGAGGAGTTCGGGCTCGCCACCCCTCCACTGCTGCGGCTTGCGACCATCGTCCGCGCTGCCGACACAGGCCGTCTCGACCTTTGTCCGGAAGCCGCGGGATTGCTTGCGGCCTCGCTCGGGCTATCGCGCATGTACGACGACGATCTCGAGCAACTCGCCGCCGGTATGACGCTATATGATGCGTTCTTCCGCTGGTGCCGCGATGCGACCAGCGAAACGCACAACTGGCCGGCAGGCAAGGTCAAGGCTTGATGGTCGCGACCAACAACATCGAAACAAGAGCTGATGCCGGTCACGGCATCAGCTTCGCTGAGGCGTTCCGCGTCTGGCTGCGCGTCGCGCTGCTCTCCTTCGGCGGACCCGCAGGCCAGATCGCGGTCATGCACCGCATCCTGGTCGAAGAGAAGAAGTGGGTCTCCGAGAGCCGGTTCCTGCACGCGCTGAACTACTGCATGTTGCTGCCAGGTCCGGAGGCGCAGCAGCTTGCGACCTATATCGGCTGGCTCATGCACCGGACCGCCGGCGGCATCATGGCGGGCGGCCTGTTCATCGTGCCCGGCATCATCGCGATCATGGGCCTGAGCTATATCTACGCGGCCTACGGCAACGTCTGGTATGTCGAGGCGCTGTTCTTCGGCCTCAAGGCCGCGGTGCTCGCGATCGTGGTCGAGGCGCTGGTGCGCGTCGGCAAGCGCGCCTTGCGCAACAACATCATGATCGCGCTCGCCGGGATCGCCTTCGTCGGCATTTTCTTCTTTGCCGTGCCTTTCCCGATCATCATCATCGCGGCCGGCCTGATCGGTTATTTTGGCGCCAAAAGCGGACGCAGCGAATTTGTCGGCGCCGGCCACGGCAATGCGAAAGCTGTCGACATCGACAGCGCGCTTGGCGACGAGGTGCCGGAGCACGCGCGCCCCAACACCGCGCGTACGCTGCGCGTCGCCCTGTTCTGGGCAGCGCTGTGGTTTGCCCCCACCGTTGCGGTCCTGATGACATCAGGCGCAGCCAACACATTTGGCCAGATCGCGCTGTTCTTCACCAAGATGGCAATGGTGACGTTCGGGGGCGCCTATGCCGTGCTCGCCTATGTCGCGCAGCAGGCGGTCGAGCATTATCACTGGCTGAAGGCGCCGGAGATGCTCGACGGGCTCGGCATGGCCGAGACCACGCCGGGCCCGCTGATCATGGTGCTGCAATTCGTGGGCTTCATGGCGGCCTATCGCGATCCCGGCACGCTGCCGCCGATGCTGGCCGCAACGCTCGGCGGCTTGCTCGCGACCTGGGTGACATTCACGCCCTGCTTTCTCTGGATTTTCGCAGGCGCGCCCTACATCGAGCGACTGCGCGGCAACAACGGGCTGGCCGGCGCGCTCGGCGCGATCACCGCCGCGGTCGTTGGCGTGATCCTCAATCTCTCGATCTGGTTCGCGCTGCACACGCTGTTCCGGGAGACGGCGCCGGTCCACTCTTACGGTCTGTCGTTCGATCTGCCGCTCTTGCGCAGCATCGACGTTGCCGCGCTGGTGCTGGCGGTTGCAGCCGCGATCGCGATCTTCCGCTTCAAGCTCGGCATGATCACGGTGCTCGGCGGCGCCTGCGCGGCCGGCATCGCGCTGCGGCTCGCTGGCGCGATCTAGAGTCCGACCGCGATCAGCTCCTCCGGCACCGGCCCACCGCCGACAGGAAAGGCGATGTATTGCTTGCCGCCGGTCATGTAGGTGATCGGCGCACCGCCGGCATTCGACGGCAGTTCGATCTCGGCCAGCTTCTCGCCGGTCGCCTTGTCGTACACCCATAGATGCGGATCGAAGTTGCTCAGATCCCTGATCGGGGCGTAGACACCCGGCAGCAGGCGCGCCGGGCCCAGAAATCCCATCTGTACGACGATCATGACGGTCTTGGTGACCAGCGCGAAGCTGCGCGTCGGCAGCCCGTAATCTCCCGGCGCGTTCAGCGGCATGATCGACTTCATCGCAATGCTGCGGCCGATGGGAATACGCCAGCGGTGCTCACCCGTATTCATGTCGATGGCGACGATGCTGGCGAATGGCGGTTTCAGGAGCGGCAGTCCGCGCGGCCCCGAAACGTATCTCGGCCGGCCGATGAAATCGTAGCTACCTTCCCACGTCTCCGGCTTGCCGATCGTGATCGCCATCGGAATCCGGGTGGTCGGCACATACAGCAGATGGGTTTCGGGGTCGACCGCCGCACCTGACCAGCTTGCGCCGCCCACGGTGCCGGGCACCTGGATCGTGCCTCGCTCCGACGGTGGCGTGAAAATGCCGCCACGGTCGTAGCGCTTGGCGATCGCGATCGCTTCCTCGTGAATTTGAGGTGTCAGATCGATCAAATTGTCGTCGGTCGCGCCCTGGATGTCGAACGGCTCGGGCTTTGACGGGATGGGCTGCGTCTTCGACGCCTGCTCGCCCGGCACAGTGGACGCCGGCACCGGCTGCTCCTCGATCGGCCAGACCGGTTTGCCGGTGACGCGGTCGAATACGTAAGTGAAGGCCTGCTTGGTCACCTGGGCCACGGCCTTGATCGGCTTGCCGTCGACGGTGATGTCGATCAGGTTCGGCGCCGCCGGCAGGTCGTAGTCCCACAGCCCGTGATGCACGAGCTGATAATGCCAGACCTTCTTGCCCGTGGTGACATCGAGGCAGACCAGGCTCTCGCCATAGAGACCGTCGCCCGGTCGATCGCCACCGTAATAATCGTTGGTCGGCGTACTCACGGGTAGATAGACGTAGCCCAGCTCCTCGTCGGCGCTCATCGGCGCCCAGACATTGGTATTGCCCGCTTCCTTCCAGGAGTCCTTCTGCCAGGTCTCGGCGCCGGGCTCCTCGCCCTGCGCCACGGTGTGGAAAGTCCAGAGCAGCTTTCCGCTGCCGATATCGAAGCCCCTGACGTCGCCCACGGGCGAGGGCCGCTCGCCCCACCAGTCCAGCACGGACGAGCCGACCACAATCACGCCGCGCACGATCACCGGCGGCGAGGTCATGGTGTAGAAATGCGGCGAGACCGGCCGCCGCAAACCGAGATTGAGATCGACGCGGCCGTTGGTCCCGAAGTCGGGCACCGGCTTTCCGGTTTTGGCGTCGAGCGCGATCATCTGCGCAAACGCGGTCAGGATGACGATGCGTTCCTCGCTGCCCTTGCGCCAATAGGCAACGCCGCGATGGGTCCAGCCGAGATTGGCCGGCGGCCCGAGTCCGTTTTCGTAGATCTTGGGGTCGAACACCCATTTGGTCTCGCCGGTGGCCGCATCGATGGCGGCGACCTGCGACAGCGAGGTCGAGGTGTAGAGCACGCCGTCGACCATCAGCGGCGTCGACTCGTTGACAAAGCCCGGACCGATCTTCGGCTTGGCGTTGCGGATCGCCGCATCGGGCGATTTCCAGCGCCAGACCACGTGCAGGTTCTTGGCGTTGTCGCGATTGATTTGCGTGAGCGGCGAATAGTGAGCGGCGGCATTGGTGCCGGCATAGGCGGGCCACTGGCCCTGCGACAGCGCGTTGGTGGATTCCGACAGCGCGCCGGGGATGGTTTGGGCGTGGAGGGCTGTAAGCGGATACGACGCGACCAAGCCGAGCAGAACGACATGACGCAGGCCAAGCATCGGCGCCTCCCATCCTCGTCATGGCCAGGCGTAGCTGTTCGAAGGACGGCGTCACTTCCGCTCGCCTATGGACTCGGCCATCCACGTCTTTGCGAGCATAAGACAAGACGTGGATGCCCGGCACAAGGCCGGGCAAGACGAGTTTTTATGGAGTGGCCCTACTCCACTCCCTTGCCGAACTTGTTCGACTTCGGCAGGCCATGCGCCAGACGGCCGGCGTCGGCGCGATTGCCGCGCCAATCCGCCAATTCCTTCAAACTCATGCCCTGGTCGCGGCCGGCGGAATCCTTCCAGCTCAGGCCTTCCTTGGAATCGAAGGTCGTCACATCGGACAGTTTGCCGCCGGAGTATTTCTGCAGCCGCACGCCGCGGCCGCGTGCCATCTCCGGCACCTGGTCGATGCCGAAGACCACCATCTTGTGGTTGGTGCCGATGACGGCGACCGTGTCGCCGGCCACGACCGAGATCGCGGTCGCTTCCGCCGGCATCGTCACGTTCATCACCTGCTTGCCCTTGCGGGTGTTGCCGACGCAATCGTCCTCGTTGACGACAAAACCCTGCCCTTCGGTGCTCGCGATCAGGAATTTGCGGCCGCCCTTGTTGACGAACAGCGAGACGATCGCGGCGTCCTGATCCATGTCGATGAACATGCGGATCGGCTCGCCGTGACCGCGTCCGCCCGGCAGCTTCGCGACATCGAGCGAATAGAATTTGCCGTTGGTGGCAAACACCAGCAGCTTCGACGTGCTCTCGGCGAAGAACGCGTGATCGAGCTTGTCGTCGGTCTTGAAGGCAAGCCCCGAGAGATCGGCGACGTGGCCCTTCATCGTGCGCACCCAGCCCTTCTCGGAAATGACGACCGTGACCGGTTCGCGCTCGACAAAGGCTTCCTCGATCGCGGCAAGATCGTGCTCGGGCGCATCGGCAAAACTGGTTCGGCGCTTGCCGAGCGGCGTCTTCGGTCCGAACATATCGCGGACCTTCTTGATCTGCTCGCTGACATTGTCCCACTGCTCCTTTTCGGAGCCGAGCAGCGACTTGATGCCCTTCAACTCGTTGCGGAGGTTCTTGTCCTCGGTACGGATCTCCATCTCCTCGAGCCGGCGCAAATTGCGCAGGCGCATGTTGAGGATGGAGTTGGCCTGGATATCCGTGAGCTTGAAGGTCCTCATCAGGACCGGCTTTGGCTCGTCCTCGGTGCGGATGATCTTGATGACCTTGTCGATGTTCAGGTAGGCGATCAGCAAGCCGCCGAGCACTTCGAGCCGATGCTCGATCTCGGCCTTGCGATGATTGGAGCGACGGATCAACACGTCGCGAAGATGATCGAGCCATTCGCGCAGGCACTCGGCGAGGCCGACGACCCTCGGCACCTTGCCCTTCATCAGCACATTGAGGTTCAGCGGAATCCGGCTTTCCAGTTCGGTGAGCCGGAACAACGACTCCATGAGCAGCTCGGGGTCGACGGCGCGCGATTTCGGCTCGATGACGAGGCGAACGTCTTCCGCCGACTCATCCCGGACATCACCGACCAGCGGCAACTTCTTCTCGTTGAGCAGCTCGGCGATCTTCTCGACCAGCCGCGACTTCTGCACCAGGTAGGGAATCTCGGTGATGACGATTTGCCAGGTGCCGCGCGAACCCTCTTCCTGCACCCAACGCGCGCGGGTCCGGAACGAGCCGCGGCCGGTGACATAGGCTTCCGCGATCGCTTCCTTGGAATCGACGATGATGCCGCCGGTCGGGAAGTCCGGACCCTTGACCCATTTCAGCAGCGTCTTCGAGCGCGCCTCGGGCTTGTCGATCAGATGCAGCGCGGCGTCGCACAGCTCGGCGGCGTTGTGCGGCGGGATCGAGGTTGCCATGCCGACCGCGATGCCCTGCGAGCCATTGGCGAGCAGGTTCGGAAAGCCGCCGGGGAGAACGACAGGTTCCTTGCCGCTGTTGTCGTAGGTCGGCTTCAGTTCGACCGCGTCTTCGTCAATGCCATCCAGCAAAAGCCGCGCGACGTCGGTGAGCCGCGCCTCGGTGTAACGCATCGCGGCCGGATTATCGCCGTCGATGTTACCGAAATTGCCCTGGCCATCGACCAGCGGATAACGCGAGGAGAACTCCTGCGCCAGACGCACCATGGAGTTGTAGATCGCCTGGTCGCCATGCGGATGGTACGAGCCCATCACGTCGCCGACGATCTTGGCGGATTTCTTGAAGGCCGCGTTGGGATTGAGATTGAGCAGCCGCATCCCGTAGAGGATGCGCCGGTGCACCGGTTTCAACCCGTCGCGTGCGTCCGGCAACGCGCGGTGCATGATGGTCGAGAGCGCATAGGCGAGATAGCGCTCTTCCAGCGCCTCGCGCAGCGGCACCTCGTGAATCTCGGGCGGCTTCGGCGGAGTCAGTGGTTTTCCCATAAGTCCTTAGTTTCCAATGGTTTCCCAGCGGGTTTTTTGGGGTTTCCCAAAAGTTTCCCAAACAGGGTCTGGGAGGTGATTCGGACTGGGGCCAGGGTAAGTATATAGCAGCCCTCGGGCATCGCTGCCGCAGCGCGCGCGCAGGCGGCGCAGATTTCGAACCGTGGCACCGCTCATAATAGGACAGTTCCGATGGGATAACGACAGTTTGGAGGCAGCATGAAGCAGACCGTTGCACTGATTGCTCTGGCTTTTCTGGTTGCTGCAAATAGCGGCAAGGCTCAGGTCGTCGTCAAACAAGAACCATTCGAGGGCCAGATGGTGCCAGGTAGCGTTGTTCTGGTCGACGACGGCACATGCGGAAAAGGCAAAATCAAAGAAGTCACCGGTGGCGAGATCGGAGCGATGAATCCCAGGCCCCGCGTGAGAAGGTGCATCCCGAGGGACAAAAGGTAGTTGTCCGCCATCGCGGCCAACGCCTGATCCACTATGGCCGGAGCGCTCCGCGGGTTGGCGCGGCGATACCGACGTCGATCCTGCATTATGGCGCAAACGCCACCGGGGGCGGCCCGTGATCCGCGCGGCATTGGCCGCCTCAATCCTTACGCCAGATTTCACCCTCTCGCGGGTACAAGGCCTTTTTGTATGGGCCGCCTGTATCTTTCTCGGATGCGGGATCGCTAGCGGCGTTGCCTCGCCCGGCGCCTATCATTTCGACGCCCTCGGCGCTCATTGGCCAGCGGCTTCGCAACCGAAATGTCATGAACTGGCATCTATCGAAAGTGTCCCGATATTTAACGGAGCCCCACGCAACGAAGACTTTTCCCTCTCTAAGTTGGCCGATGAGGCCAAGAGCGGTCGAACCATGCAACGGCAGAACGCCACCGGGACCTACATCAACGCTGGCTTTGGTGGTTTCTCCGAAAAGAAACAGTTCATCGTTGTCAACCTCATCGGCATCAACGACTTTTGCGCTCCACCAGCTAGTCACGTTGTAGGCGGGCGTCTGTCCGAAATTCTTTATTTTGATTTCGACTTCGGACAGCGAAACGTCAGAGCGTGGAACAACGGCCCTATCGGGGAGCAGATAGGCTCGCAGTTGGCGTTGCGCAGTCGCGTCGGAAACTTCCACAGCCTTCTGGGCGGCTTCGGCGGAAGCTTTGGCTGCTGCGATCGATTCCTTCATGTCGCGAGCTTGTTCTTCAGCAAAATCTCGGAGGTCTTTGGTCGAAAGCGCCATCCAAATGGTAAAGGCCGCCAAAATTCCGGTGAACAGTGTCAGCCAGAGGGTAAAGAAGGCAACCGGGTCTTCCGCCGTCCGGTCGAGAAGGCCTTTGTCTTCCTTTCCATGATTATCTTTTGCCTCGGAGCCTTGGGCTCCGTGTGCTTCATTTGGTGGATTAGCCGGATGAAATGATCGCCAAAGCGTCAAAGAAGTTGCGGCCAAGACAAAACCGACCACTGCAATGGCAGCGGCTTGCAAAATGATCTTAGCCATCCTCAACCGCCCAGATTAAATTTCCTCCAAGGCTACCCCTTCCAGTTCTAGGGCCGCAATACACGCGAGAAAGAATGTCGCGGGGAATGTGCCCCCGCGCCAGCTTATTCGTTATCGACCCCTCGGTTTCCTTCAGCCTATGCTTTCTGAGCCGCTTGGCCAGCTTGGCATAGGTGACTTCGGTATCCTTCAGCTTGTGCTTCAGGAAGGCGGCGGCCCATTCTTCCTGCGCCGCCGCGGCTTACGCGGTCTTTCGCTTTTCCACGGCCTGACGGAAATCCGCGGCGAGTTCGTCATAATAGCCCGCGAGCCCCTCGCACATGGTCCGCTGCGCGGCTTCGGTCGCCTTGAGGGCCGCCTCCCGGTATTTGGCCGCCTTGCCCTCGTACTTCTCCACCTTGGCCTGGAAATCCACGTCCATGGCGCTACTCCCCACGCACACTCAACTCACGCGGGGAGCGTGTCACCCTCGCCCGCTCGAAAAGATGGCGAGGGTTGGGAAAGAATGCAGCGGGGTGCGACGAGACCTGGGCGCCTGGACTTCGGCGCCTGGACTTGGGCGGCTTGCGCTATCGGGTGAACCAGTGCGCGGCTTCGGCCGTGCGCGCGGGCTCCTCTCTCAGACAATGCCGCGCCGCCTCGATCTGGGCGTCGGTCGCGCCATGGCTGCGCGCATACGACTCCGCGGCAGAAGCCGAATACTTCGCCACATAGAACCGAACGACGCTGCAAGACATCCGCTGGATCGCGCCGGCATTTGCCGCGGAACTGTAGGACGAGACAACCAGGCTCAGCGCGGCAGCGCCGAGTACACGCGTCGACATGATGCCCCCCGAAATACATTCCCAAGGTACGAGAGAATCCGACTCTGGTCGCTAGCGCAAATTAATTCGGTCTGACGCGAGCGAAGAGTTGTCGATCAATTGTGGCGGCGGAACCGCCGACAGCCCGAGGCAGCGTGGCGGGCGCTTCAGGAGGACGCAATCTGGATTTTCGCGCGCTGGCGGATCACCGCATTGATGAATCCATCGCGCGCATCGGAATGTCCCTGTCCGCGCGGCTCCAGCACATGGCGGAGCAGGAACAGGCCGGTCAGCGCAAAACCATCCTGCAGATCCTGATCCGACCAGCCGCCGGCATGCTCCTCGCCCTGCCGCAAATAGGCCGGCAGCCGCAACAGGCGGTCGCGCCAAGGCTCGCCCGCCGTGCGCGACACGGCGCCGCCGGATTTCGGCGAGACATAAAGCAAATCCTCCGTCTCCCCGGTCGCGGCGCAATTCGCCAGATCGAGCCCGAAGCCGAGTTCGGTCAGCATCGCAAGCTCGAACCGCACCAGATGCACCGCGGCATCCGATGCATCCTCGAAATCATCCAGCGTTTGCGCGAGCATTTCGTAGATGTCTTCATGCGGATCGCGCTCCGGCAACAGCCGCGACAACGCCGCCAGATGCGTCACGCCGTAGACCGCATGAGGAGAGGACAGCAGGTTGGCCGCCCGAATCTGCGTGCCTTCAATCGCGTAAGTTCCGAGATGCTCATCGAGCCGCGCGCGCCAGACCGCGTGCACGCCGTTGCCGGGCTGCAGCAGCGGCCGCATCCGCGAGCCGGCGCCGCCGCGCACCAGCCCGAGATGGCGGCCATGGGCGCGCGTCAGCAGCTCGACAATGGCGGAGGATTCGCCATGCCGCCGCACTCCCAGCACGATGCCGTCGTCGGACCATTCCATGATTCAGACGTAACATGTAGGGCGGACGAGCGTCAGCGTAATCGGCCGTTGGTCACCGGAATCACGCGTTAAACCAGCCCTGCGCGTCGCCGGTGAAGGAATAGTAGAGCCCGGCCACCGTGAGCACGCAGGACACGATCTCGATGCCGCTGTCCAAGGCAAGCCCGCTCTCGCCGATCGCGGCGATCAACGAAATCACCGACAGGACCAAGGCCGCCGCGAGCACCCAGCGCGGCCAATTCTTGCGGTGCCGGGCCGCATAATGCACGAGGTACATCATCAAAAGGATCAGACAGATCGAAATGACGCTCTGCGCCATGATTGCCTGCTCGGAGTTCGTCGCGGTCACCGTGCGGTCTTCGAACGCGACAGAGAGGGCGTCGAGGAGCAGCGACGCATAAAGCAGGATTTCAAACCGGAACACGTTTTTCGGGAGGTTCATGGCTTCGCCGTTTCTTATTCTTTGGGGAACTCGAGTCCCATTTCACGGTAGCGGTCGGGATCGTCGCCCCAATTCTCGCGCACTTTGACGAAAAGGAACAGGTGCACGGGGACGCCGAGGATATCCGCGAGCTCTTTCCGGGATTCCGCCCCGATCGACTTGATGGCCGAACCGCCCTTCCCCAGCACGATCTTGCGCTGGCTTTCGCGCTCGACAAAGATGGTCTGCTCGATCCGTACCGACTTGTCCTTGCGCTCGGTCCACATATCGGTCTCGACCGTCGATTGGTACGGCAATTCCTGATGCAGTTGCCGGAAAATCTTCTCCCGGGTGATCTCGGCCGCAAGCTGGCGCATCGGCGCGTCCGACATCTGGTCTTCGGGGTAGAGAAACGGGCCGGCGGGCACCATCGCGGCCAGACTCTTGAGGAGATCGCCGACGCCGTCGCCCGACAGCGCCGAGATCATGAAGGTGTGCACGAATTTCAACAGCTCATTCGCGGCCTGCGCCAGTGCCAGCAACCTTTCGCGCGGCACCAGATCGATCTTGTTGAGGACGAGGATCTTGTCGTGATCGACACCGGCGGCCTTGGCGAGGATGCCGTCGGCCTCATCGTCGAGCCCCGACTTGGCATCGAGCAGCACACAGACGAGATCGGCATCATGCGCCCCGCTCCAGGCGGTTGACACCATGGCGCGATCGAGCCGCCGCTTCGGCGCGAAAATGCCGGGCGTATCGACCAGGATGATCTGTGACTTTCCTTCGATCGCAATGCCGCGGATCAGCGCGCGGGTGGTCTGCACCTTGCGCGAGACGATGGTGACCTTGGAACCGACCAGCGCATTGACCAGCGTCGACTTGCCGACATTGGGGGCGCCGATCAGCGCGACAAAGCCGCAGCGCGTTTCGGGGGCTCCGGCGCTCGCCTCGTCAGTCATGCTTGCCGCCGGCAACGCCTTCGCGCTCGATCATCACGGACGCCGCGACCTTTTCCGCCGCACGCTTGCTGCCGCCGACGCCTTCGGCGGGCGCCAGCCCCGGCAAATCCACGGCCACGCGGAACTGCGGATCGTGATGCGGTCCGGTGCGCTCGATCTCGCGGTAGACCGGTGTCGGCAAACCCTTGCCTTGCGCCCATTCCTGCAACACCGTTTTGGGATCGCGCAGCGGCTGGCGCGGCTTGCGCATCCGTTCGGTCCAGTTGCGTTCGACGAATTCGCTTGCCGCCGTGTAGCCGCCGTCGAGAAAGACCGCGCCGATCACGGCCTCGCAGATGTCGCCGAGCACGGACTTGCGCAGACGCACGCTGGCGCCGGCCCCGACCGCGCCGAGCTTGATGTCGTCGGCAAGGCCGAGCGCTTTCGCCACCTCGGCGCAGCTTTCCTTGCGCACGAGATCGGCCAGCCGCTTCGACAGCTCGCCTTCGTCGGCCTCGGGGAAGGCGCGGTAGAGCATGTCGGACACGATCAGTCCGAGCACGTGGTCGCCCAGGAATTCCAGGCGCTGATAGCTGTCGCCACGCTTGTGCGTCGGCTTCAGCGCCGAGACGTGGGTGATCGCGGTGGTCAGCAGCGCGGCATCGGCGAACTTGTGTCCGACCCGCGCCTCGATCGCAGCCGTCGCCGTCTTGGCCGCCGCCTTCCGGCTCGACTTGCTGCGCTTCTTCTTTTTCGCCGCCTTGGCGCGACGCGGCGGATCAGGCGGCGGACTTGCCTCCTTCTGGGTGGTCGCAGTGCGGATGTCGGTCGTATCGTCGTTCATCGCACGATTTTGAAAATGCGATTCCAGCGCACGGTCCACGGCCAGGACCAGATCGCCCAGACGTGCTCGCCTTCACCGATCGAGAAGAAGATCATCTGGGCGCGGCCGACCACGTTCTCCAGCGGCACGTAGCCGACCGCCGACTGCACGCGGCTGTCGGTGGAATTGTCGCGGTTGTCACCCATCATGAAGAAGTGGCCGGGCGGCACGGTGTAGACATTGGTGTTGTCATAGAAGCCGTTATCCTGGCAATCGAGCGTCTCGTAGCTGACGCCTTCGGGGAGCGTCTCCCGCCAGCGCTTGACCCGCGCGGTCGCCTCCGGCGAGCCGCAGGGGTCCTCGCCGACATAGTCGCTGAGCCGCTCGCGCTTCACCGGCTCCTCGTTGATGTAGAGCAGCCCGTCCCTCATCTGGATGCGGTCGCCGGGCAGCCCGATCACGCGCTTGATGTAGTCGGTGGAGTTGTCCTTGGGCAGGCGAAACACGACGATGTCGCCGCGCGAGGGATCGGAGCCGAAGATGCGGCCGGAGAACAGGTTGGGCGACAGCGGGATCGAGTAATGGCTGTAGCCGTAGGAATATTTCGACACGAACAGGTAGTCGCCGACCAAAAGCGTCGCCTTCATCGAGCCGGAGGGAATGTTGAAGGGCTGGAACAGGAAAGTACGAATGACCAGCGCGATCAGGAGGGCGTGGATGATGACGCGGATGGTCTCGCCACGGTCGGCTTCAGGTTTCGGTCGCGAAGTCACGCTCATCATCACTTTCCCGTTCGTCCCAATGCGCGCCCGCGCCCCGAGCAGAAACGTATCGCTCACGCGAGCAACACGACACGTCGCGGCCCCCAGGGGAATCGGTCCTGATTCTGATAGTGTGAGCCAATTCCGGCGCAAACCCGAATTCGCTCGTTCATGGATCGAGGTTTGGCAGCGCTTTTAAACGGTTGTCCGCGCCCGCGCAACAAACGGCCGCATTAAAACTTTCTAACCAATTGTAATATAATGGATTTTTGTTTTCGAGGGGCGAGAGGTGCCTGGTCTCAGTTTTGGCCCGACGGCACCGCCGAAATGATGACAAAAGCCTGCGCCAGCGGCCAATCGTCGGTGATCGAAAGATCGATGCGCGCCTCAAAACCCTCAGGGGTCAGCGCCTTGAGGCGGGCCAACGCGCCCCCGGTGAGCTGCATGGTCGGCCGTCCACCCGGCAGATTGACGACCCCCATGTCGCGCCACCAGACCCCATGCCGGATTCCGGTTCCCAACGCCTTGGAGCAGGCCTCCTTGGCGGCAAAACGCTTCGCGTAGGTCGCCACCACTATCTTCTCGTTCTTGGCCCGGCGATTGGCACGAGCCCGCTCGGCCTCGGTGAAGATGCGGTCGAGAAAGCGCTCGCCGTGGCGCTCGATCACCTTGCCGACGCGGGTGATGTCGATCAGGTCGGAGCCGATGCCGATGATCACGCTCTCGCTCTCCCCTTATCCATCGCGGCACGCATGGTGCGGACGGTCTCGGCGAGCCCGACGAAGATCGCCTCACCGATCATGTAATAGCCGATGTTGAGCTCGACGATTTCAGGCAGCGCGGCAATCGTCTCGGCGGTCGCATAATCGAGGCCATGGCCGGCATGCACCTCGAGCCCGGCCTGCCGCGCAAGCTTTGCGCCGGCGACGATGCGCTGCCATTCGGCTTCGGCCTTGTCCTTGTGGCCGTCGACCACGGCATCGCACCAGGCGCCGGTGTGAATCTCGATCACGGGGGCGCGCAGCTGCGCCGCCATCTCGATCTGGCGTTCGTCGGCAGCGATGAACAGCGACACGCGGATGCCGGCATCGTTCAGCTTGCTGATGAACGGCGCGAGCGCATTGTGCTGGCCGACCACGTCGAGCCCACCCTCGGTGGTCAGCTCCTCGCGCCGCTCCGGCACGAGGCAAACGGCGTGCGGCTTGGTCGCCAGCGATATCCGCAGCATGTCGGCGGTCGCCGCCATCTCGAAATTCAGCGGCTTGGAGATTTCCGCCTTCAGCCGCGCCATGTCCTCGTCGCGGATATGGCGGCGGTCTTCGCGCAGATGCGCGGTGATGCCGTCGGCGCCGGCCTCGATCGCGACCTGCGCCGCTCGCACCGGATCGGGCCTGAAGCCGCCCCGCGCGTTACGCAGGGTCGCGACATGATCGACGTTGACGCCGAGGCGCAGCGGAGGGGGTATGGACATCATAAACTCATGAGGGAAACGGCGGGCAAACTAGCCATTCACGCGCTCGACCCGGGCGACCACGGCCTTGGCGCGCAACTGGGCGATAATAGCGCTGAGATGCTTGAGGTCATAGACTTCGAGGTCAATCGTCAATTCCGTGAAATCGGGCGAGCGGCGCGACATGCTGATATTGTCGATATTGCCGTCATGCTCGGCGATCACGGTCGCGACTTGCGCGAGGCTGCCGGGCTCGTTGACGTTATCGACCTTGATCCGGGCCGGAAAACGCTGCGGCGCGCTCTCCTCTTCGACGTCCCAGCGCACGTCGAGCCAGCGCTCCGGCTCTTCCTCGAAATCCTTCAGCGCCGGCGACTGGATCGGATAGATCGTGATGCCCTCGCCCGGGGTGACGATGCCGACGATACGATCGCCCGGCACCGCGCCGCCGTTCGGCGCGAACTTGACCGGCAGGTCGGAATTGATGCCGCGGACCGGTATCGCATTGGAGACGCGCGCCGGCTCGGGCGGCGGCGATTTCAGCTTCAGCTTGACCGCGAGGCTTCGCTTCGGCGCGCCGAAACGGGCCACCCGCTCTTCCCGATAGTCCGGGTACATCGCGCGGGCGACGTCGGAGGCCTTCATCTCGCCGCGCCCCACAGCGGCCATGACGTCGTCGATCGAGGCGCGGGCGAGGCGCGGCAGCGCGCCCTTCAGCTTGTCGTCGGCATAGTCGATCTTGGCGCGCTCGAACAGGCGCTCGACGATGCGCCGGCCGAGACCCGCATATTGATCGCGCACGGCGGTGCGCGTCGCGCGGCGGATCGCCGCCCGCGCCTTGCCGGTTACCGCAAGCGATTCCCAGGCCGAGGGCGGCGCCGACTGCGCCTCCGAGGTCATCACCTCGACCTCGTCGCCATTCTGCAATTCCGAGGACAGCGGCGCGAACTTGCCGTTGATCTTGCAGCCGACCGCGCTGTTGCCGACGTCGGTGTGCACGGCATAGGCGAAATCGATCACGTTGGCGTGGCGCGGCAGCGCGATCAGCTTGCCCTTGGGGGTGAAGCAGAACACCTGGTCGTGGAACAGCTCGAGTTTGGTGTGCTCAAGAAACTCTTCCGGGTTGGCGCTTTCCGACAGCATGCCGACCGTCCGACGCAGCCAGGCGAAGGCGTTGGACTCGCGGTTGAGCATCTCGGTCGGCGAGCCGATGCCTTCCTTGTAGAATGCATGCGCGGCGATGCCGAGTTCGGCGATCTGGTGCATCTCGTCGGTGCGGATCTGCAGCTCGACGCGCTGATTGCCGGGACCGATCACCGTGGTGTGGATCGAACGATAATCGTTCTGCTTCGGCGTCGAGATATAGTCCTTGAAGCGGCCCGGCACCACCGGCCAGGTGGTGTGCACGACGCCGAGCGCGCGGTAGCAGGCTTCGACATCGGGCATGATGACGCGGAAGCCGAAGATGTCGGACAATTGCTCGAAGCCGACCGACTTGCGCTCCATCTTGGTCCAGATCGAAAACGGCTGCTTGCGCCGGCCGTAGACGTTGGCGGTCAGGCCATTCTCGCGCAGATTCTTGGAAAGCTGGCTCTCGATCTCGCCGATCAAATTGCGGTTGCGCTCGGCGAGCGCATTCAGCCGCGCCATCACCACCGCATAGGCCTCGGGATCGAGGCTGCGGAAGGACAGGTCCTCCAGCTCCTCGCGCATTTCCTGCATACCCATGCGGCCCGCGAGCGGCGCGTAGATGTCGAGCGTTTCCTCGGCGATGCGCTGGCGCGAGGCCGGCGGCACGAACTCCAGCGTGCGCATGTTGTGCAGGCGGTCGGCGAGCTTGATCAGCAGCACACGGACGTCGTCGGAGACCGCAAGCAGGAGCTTGCGCAGGTTCTCGGCCTGCTTGGCCTCGCGCGACACCAGCTCGAGCCGCTTCAGTTTGGTCAGGCCGTCGACCAGCGCCCCGATCTCGTGGCCGAACACCTGGTCAATCTCGGCTCGCGTGGCCTCGGTGTCCTCGATCGTGTCATGCAGCAGTGCCGCCACGATGGTGGCGTCGTCGAGCTTGAGATCGGTGAGGATCGCGGCGACCTCGAGCGGGTGCGAGAAGAAGGGGTCGCCGGAGGCCCGGGTCTGCGAGCCGTGCGCCCTCATGGCATAGACATAGGCGCGGTTGAGAAGGTCCTCGTTGGTATCGGGATTGTAGGAACGCACCCGTTCAACCAGATCGTACTGCCGCATCATCCGGGTGCGGGGCGATTTGGCGGGCTTCGGCGGCGCGGCGACGGGCATGGCGGCCGAATTGGCCGCTGCCTGCATCTGGGGTGGGCCCTGGCGTCGAACCGCCATCGAATCAGTGCCTTCGCTTCTCAAACCGGAGCCGGTGCTCACGGCAATCCTAACGCCAATCGGACCTCCTTCCGATCACAACGAGGACAGCCTCGGCCGGCTTCTGCGCCGCAAGACGCCAAGGTAATCATGAATCCGGCAGCAAAAGCAAAGGCCCGGACGATTGTCCGGGCCTTTGGTAAACGGAAACGGATGTTTGGACCTATTCGTCCTCTTCGGGCTGCTCCTCGGGAGGCGCCAGGCCTTCGAGACCCTTCAGCAGCTCCTCCTCGGTCATCCGCTCGACGGCCACTTCGGTGTCGTCGGCATCGACGCTGGCGCCGGCCGAACCGATCAGCGGCACGGTGTCGGGCTCGGGCTCGTCCACCTCGACGAACTTTTGCAGCGAGTGGACCAATTCTTCACGCAAATCTTCCGGCGAGATGGTCGAATCCGCAATCTCACGTAGCGAGACTACGGGATTTTTGTCATTATCCCTGTCTACCGTAAGTTGCGACCCGGACGAGATCATCCGCGCACGGTGAGCGGCCAGGAGAACCAGATCGAACCGGTTGTCGACCTTATCAATGCAATCTTCCACGGTGACGCGCGCCATCGACTGTCGCTCCGCTAGTTAGGGCCTTGATCTGATGATTACGGGGGCTAGTTATAGGGGTGAGGAGCTTTCCGCAAGGCCAATTTGTGATTTGGCCTGCCTGTTCCGCTCTGCTAACCCCCGCCCGGGGCCGAACACGGCCGGAGCGTCCGAAAGCACCTTAAGGATGTTTTTGGACAAGAAAACGCTTCATTGCGTCGTCATAAACATACCTTTCCTCACCCGATTTGCGGTAGGCTCTCACCAGACCGATCGCCAGGGCATTGGCAGTATGTGGGAATGTGCGGTGCGCTGCCGCGCCAAAAAACTTGAGACACCAACAACGAGAGACTTGAATGCCGCCTTCAACCAATAAAATCGCGCTGTTCATAGACGGCGCCAACTTGTACGCAACCGCCAAGACGCTCGGCTTTGATATCGACTACAAGCGCCTGCTCAAGGAATTCCAGGGTCGTGGGACCTTGCTGCGCGCGTTCTACTACACCGCCATCATCGAGGATCAGGAATATTCTTCGATCCGCCCGCTGATCGACTGGCTCGACTACAACGGCTACACGGTCGTCACCAAGGCGACCAAGGAGTTCATCGACGCCAGCGGCCGCCGCAAGGTGAAGGGCAATATGGATATCGAGCTCGCGGTGGACGCCATGGAGCTCGCCGAGCATATCGACCAGATGATCCTGTTCTCCGGCGACGGCGACTTCCGCTCGCTGGTGGAGGCCGTGCAGCGCCGCGGCGTTCGCGTCACCGTGATCTCGACGATCGCGAGCCAGCCTCCGATGATCGCCGACGAGTTGCGCCGCCAGGCCGACGTGTTCACCGATCTCGTCGAATTGCAGTCCAAGCTCGGCCGCGATCCGTCGGAACGCCCGCCCCCGCGCGAGCCGCGTCATCACGCGCCGCAATTCCTGCAGCGCGCGACCACGACGGTGCCACGGGGCGATGACGACGACTTCGACGAGTAAGGCTAGTGCCGCCGATTTGAAGTCCCTGCGGAGCTAACCGCAGATTCGATCAGGGACTTCAAATCGAAAGCGGCACTAGAATTGTCGGTTTGCTAGCGCCCATTACTTTCCGAAGTTCGTGGAAGAAATCGCGGCAATGGATCACGAACTTCGGAAAGTGGGCGCTAGCGTCGTTTCTTCCCAACCCGATCGCAATTGCCCGCTCTGTCCGCGGCTGGTGGAATTCCGCGAGGATTCGCGCGCGCGACACCCGGACTGGTTCAACGCGCCGGTGCCGCCCTTCGGCGACGCCGGCGGCCGGCTGTTGATCGTCGGCCTCGCGCCGGGCCTGCAAGGCGCCAACCGCACCGGGCGTCCCTTCACCGGCGACTATGCCGGCGACCTGCTCTATTCGACGCTGCTTGAATACGATTTCGCCGAGGGGCGCTACTCGGCGCGGCCGGATGACGGCTTGAGGCTGAAGGATTGCCGGATCGGCAACGCCGTGCACTGCGTGCCGCCGCAGAACAAGCCGCTGCCGGTCGAGATCAACACCTGCCGTCAATTCCTGGTGGCGACCATGGAGTTGATGCCGCGTCTCCAGGCGATCGTGGCGCTCGGCCGCATCGCGCATGACAGCGTGCTGAAGACGCTGAAGCTGCGTGGCGCGGAAGCGCCGTTCGCGCACGGCGCGGTGCATCAGGCCGGCCGCTACCGGCTCTACGACAGCTACCATTGCTCGCGCTACAACACGAACACCGGCGTGCTGACGCCAAAAATGTTCCACAGCGTGTTCGCGAAGGTGAAGGCGGATCTGGTGGAGCGGATTTGACGTTCGCGACCCTGTATGCCGCCCGCGCGCAACGCGAACGTCAAATCCAAAGCTCCACCAGAATCAAAATATTGTCAGTGGTCCTTTGATTCCAAGATTCGCAAAGTGCCTGCTGCGAAGGTGACGCGAATGTTGGAATCGGACCACTGGATTAAGCCTTGTGCTTGTGCAGCCAGGCCAGCACGTCGCTCGCGTTCTGGTCGGGCGGAAACACCGGATAGAACACGTGCGTGATGCGCGCGTCGTCGACGATCAGCGCCATGCGCTTGATCAGCGTCAGTCCCGCAACCGTCATGGTCGGCAGCTTCAGCGCGCGGGTCATCTCCAGCTTCTCGTCGGACAGCACCGGGAACGGCAGATGCAGCCGGCCGGCCATCTCGGTCTGGTATTCGTTGCTCTGCGTCGACAGGCCGAACACATGCGCGGCGCCCGCAGCCTTCAGCTCGGCGAACAGGTCGCGGAACGCGCAGGTCTGCGGCGTGCAGCCGCGCGCGCCCGGAATCATGTCCCAATCGTCGACCAAGGCGATCTTGCCGGGCTCGCCGGTGCGGGGATAGGCGAACACGACCGTTCGCCCCTTCAATGCCGACAGCTTCACCATGGTGTCGTCGGTCGCCTTCAGGCTGACCGGCGGCATGGTCATGCCTTTAAGATGCTTTGCGCCGCCGTCATCTGTGGGCGCAGGAATCTGGCTCCAGTCGGGGGCATGCAAATTGGGCTGGTTCATTGGTTTCCTCGCTATCCCCGCGCGCGCAACAGGCGGCCCTTCTCGCGGCCCCAATCGCGCTTCTTCAAGGTCTCGCGCTTGTCGTGCAGCTTCTTGCCCTTGGCAACGGCGAGCAGCAGCTTGGCGCGGCCGCGCTCGTTGAAATATAGCTTGAGCGGGATCAGCGTCATCCCCTCGCGGTCGACCGCGCCGATCAATTTGTTGATCTGTTTCTTGTGCAGCAGCAGCTTCCGCGGGCGTTTGGGCTCGTGATTGAAGCGGTTGGCCTGCAGATATTCGGGGATGTTGGCGTTGATCAGCCAGATCTCGCCATTCCTGGAATCCGCGTAGGACTCTGCGATCGTCGACTTGCCGCCGCGGATCGACTTGACCTCGGTGCCTGTCAGCGCAATTCCGGCTTCGACGGTGTCCTCGATGGCGTAGTTGAAGCGCGCCTTGCGGTTCTCCGCGACAACCTTGATCGCACGCTCGGTCTTGTCGGCCAATTTCAATCCTTCTTCAGGAGATCGCGGATCTCGGTCAGCAGCACGACCTCCGCGCTGGGCTTGGGCGGCTCGGCCGGCTTTGCCTCCTCATGGCGCTTCAGTTGATTGATCAGACGGATGACGATGAACAGCACGAAGGCGATGATGAGAAAGTTCAGGGTCAGCGTGAGGAAATTGCCATAGGCCAGTACCGCGCCCTGCTTCTTGGCATCGGCGAGATTGGTGGCGGTTACCTTCGCGGAGAGCGGGATGAAATAATTAGAGAAATCGAGCCCGCCGCTGACGGCACCGATGATCGGCATGATGACGTCGCCGACCAGCGAAGTGACGATGGCACCGAAGGCCGCACCGATGATGACGCCGACCGCGAGGTCGACGACGTTGCCCTTCATGGCGAATTCGCGGAATTCTTTCAGCATGTTGGACGTCCTTCTTCGTTTGTGAAGCGAAGAATCCGAGGGAACTTCGGCGCACCGACTTCAGTTGATCAGGCCGGCATGCACCATGGCGCTGCGCACGGCGATGCGCGTCGGCTCGGTCACCGGCACCATCGGCAGCCGCAGCTTCTCGTCCATCTTGCCGAGCAGCGACATCGCATATTTGATCGGCGCCGGGCTGGTCTCCATGAACAGGTTGTTGTGCAGCGGCATCAGCTTGTCGTGGATGGCGAGCGCAGCCCTGGTGTCGCCCTTCTGCCAGGCGAGGTGGAATTCCGAGCACAGGCGCGGCGCGACGTTCGACGTCACCGAAATGCAGCCATGGCCGCCATGGGCCATGTAGCCGATCACGGTGGCATCCTCGCCCGAGAGCTGGTTGAAATCCTCGCCCATCGCGGCGCGCTGCTGCGACACCCGCACCATGCTCGCGGTCGCGTCCTTGACGCCGGCGATGTTCTTCAATTCCCACAGCCGCTTCATGGTGTCGACCGACATGTCGATCACCGAGCGCGGCGGGATGTTGTAGATGATGATGGGAATCCCGATGGCGTCGTTGATCGCCTTGAAGTGCTGGTACATGCCCTCTTGCGTCGGCTTGTTGTAATAGGGCGTCACGACCAGCACCGCGTCGGCGCCCGCCTTCTCGGCATGCTCGGCTAGCTCGATCGCCTCCTTGGTGGAGTTCGAGCCGGCGCCGGCGACCACGGGAACGCGGCCCTTGGCCTCGCCGATGCACCATTCCACGACCTTCTTGTGCTCGTCATGGCTCAAGGTCGGGCTCTCCCCGGTCGTGCCGACCGGCACCAGCCCGTGGGTCCCCTCGCTAATCTGCCAGTTCACCAGCGCGCGGAACGCAGCTTCATCGACCGAGCCATTTTTGAAAGGAGTGACCAAGGCGGTGAACGACCCCCGGAACTTTGTCTTGGCTGCCATGGACTCCTCCCGAACGCTGGTTTGGCTTGGCGATCTCACTGGAAACTCAATTCATATCGGGTCTGGCCCCCCGGCGAAAGGCCAGAGCCCTCCCCTTCCCCCGTTGTCGCACGGGGGAACCGCTTGGCCTTCGGCCGCGATTTTGCCGCGGTGACGAGGCAAAAGGCCGCCCGATCCCGGACCATTTTAGTGTTTTGTCAGTCGTTTCCGTCGACTACTCCTAAGTTGCTCATCGGTTGAACGATTTGCCCGCGAAGGACCTCTCTTGATCCCGCTTTTCCGCGCATCACCGTTGCGATCGACAGCCCTGTCGACGGCGTTCGCCGCTGGTCTGACGCTGGCGCTCGGGCTTTCAGCGTTCGCGCAAACGGACAAGCCGGCCGCCGTTCAGGCGATTGAGAAGCCCGCAGCCAAACATCCGGAGAAACCCAAGAAGACGGAGAAACCGGCGGCGAAAACTACGGGAGCGCCCGCGACCAAAAATACGGCCGACAAGCCGACCGCCAAACACGCATCCGAGAAGACGTCTGACAAGAGTTCCGCGAAAGGCAAACCGCCGGTCCCGAATGCAAGGCCGGTCGCACACAACGTCGTGCCGAAGACCATCCCGCCATCGCCTGCGACCGCGCCGGGACGCGAGAGCGCCGTCGCTCCGCTGTCTCCGCCGATGGCAGCGCCTGCTCCGCCGGCGCGGCAGAAGGTCACCGCGCCGACACCGGCACACAAGTCCGGCACCCCCGCCGCTATCGCGGCGACATCGAACACCTCGAAGGAAGACCTCGACCAACTCGAGGAAGTGATCGAGCTCGTCCGCAAGCACAGGCCTGACGATGCGACGCAGGCGGAAGCCGCGATCAGCGATCCCGTCGCTCGGAAACTCGCGGAATGGCTGATCCTGCGCAGCGACGGCAACAATGCCACCGTCGAGCGCTACCGCGCGTTCCTGTCCGCCAATCCGAGCTGGCCCTCGCAGACGTTCCTGCGCCGGCGGCTGGAAGCTTCGCTGTGGGACGACAAGCGCGAAGATTCGGTGGTGTGGTCCTGGTTCGAAAACGAGTCACCGATCTCCGCCAAGGGACGCCTGGCGCTGGCCAAGGCCATGCTGGGGCGCGGCGACCGCCCCAATGCCGAACGCCTTGTGCGCGAAGCCTTCCGCAACGATCCGATGTCGGAGGATACCGAGACTGCAGCGCTCGACCTGTTCGGCCCGTTCGTGACCGGCGGCGACCAGAAGGCGCGGATGGACCTGTTCTCCTACACCGCCGAGAACGAGGCTGCCGCGATGCGCGCGGCCAAGCGCCTCGGCTCCGGCTATGTCGCGCTGGCCAAGGCGCGGAACGCTTCTGTGCACAAGGCCGCCAATAGCAAGGCGCTGCTCGACGCCGTTCCGCGCGAGTTGCACAGCGACCCCGGCTATCTCTTTGCGAAGATCCAGGATTTGCGACGCGAGGAGAAATATCCGGAAGCCGCACAGCTGATGCTGAGCGCGCCGCGCGATCCTGCCCGTCTCTACAATCTCGATGAATGGTGGGTCGAGCGGCGCCTGCTGGCGCGCAAGATGATCGACAGCAGCGAGTTCAAGACCGCCTATCTGATCGCGCGCGACGCTGCCCTTCCCTCGCGCGACATCTACAAGACCGAGCAGGAATTCACCGCGGGCTGGATTGCACTGCGCTTCCTCAACGATCCCGCGACCGCCGCACAGCATTTCGCGCGGATCGGCGTCGGCAGCGTCAATCCGACCACGCTGGCGCGTGCCGGCTACTGGAAGGGCCGCGCTGCCGAAGCCATGGGCCGCAGCCAGGAGGCGCGCGCGCACTACGCCTCGGCCGCCGAACAGTCGACCAGCTACTATGGACAGCTGGCGCGCGCCAAGCTCGGCCTGCCGCAGCTTGGGCTCAACGAGGCGCCGCGCGCGAGGGGCATCGAACGCCTTGAGATCGTGCGCGCCGTGCAGCTCCTGTTCGATCTCGACGAGCGCGACATCGCGGTGCCGATCTTCGCCGACATGGGCGAGAACGCGGATGCCGATGTGATCACCGGCCTCGGCGAATTGACCGCGCGCTACGGCTACGCCCGCGGCATGATCCTGGTCGGCAAGGCTGCGCTCAATCGCGGCATGCCGTTCGACTTCTACGCCTACCCGGTGAGCGGCATTCCGCCCTACAGCCCGATCGGACCCGACGTCGAGAAGAGCGTCGTGTTCGCGATCGCGCGGCAGGAAAGCCAGTTCAATCCGGGCGACGTCTCGCCAGCGCAGGCCTATGGGCTGATGCAGGTGACGCCGGATGCCGGCCGCTACGTCTGCAAACGGGCCGGCGTGGCTTTCGACCTCAAGCGGATGAAGACCGACTCGGCCTACAACGCCGCGCTTGGCGCTGCCGAGCTCGGCGGTCTGCTGGAGGATTTCCGCGGCTCCTACATCATGACCTTCGCCGCCTACAATGCCGGCCGCGGCAGCCTGAAGAAATGGATCGACCGCTACGGCGATCCCAGGGATCCCAAGGTCGATGCGGTCGACTGGGTCGAGTTGATCCCGTTCTCCGAAACCCGCAATTACGTGCAGCGCATCATGGAGAACCTGCAGGTCTACCGCGCGCGATTCGGCGGCGGCACCAGGCTGCAGATCGAGGCCGACCTGCATCGCGGCAGCGTCGAATAGCGACCGCTTCCTACTGTGTGCAGTCGCCGACGCGCTCGGCCTCGATATCGGTCTTCACGTCGCTGATCAGCGCGCCCGCCATCTTGCCTTTTGACGTGATGATCGCCGTGTAGTGACGCGGGCTGTCGAAGGTGAACTCGCCGGTCGCGTCGATATCGAGCTGCCCCCTGCATTGCAGGCGCCATTTCAGCGTTTTCCCCGATGTCTCAACGCTTGGCGTCTCACAGTCCGAATTGACGGTGCCCGAGACCGGACCGAAGGTCGCGGCGACGTTTTCGGCCTGCTCCGGCGTGACGCAGCGCGACTTCGACTGGGCAGGCTGCGCCGCCCCGTTGATCACGGCCGTGGACGTCACCTTCCATTCGCCGGCTTCGATCAGGCTTTCGGCCGCCGCGGGAGCCGTCAGCGCTGGGAGCGAGCTAAGCAAGACGATTGCAAACCTGGTCATTTCGGCGATCCTTGTGGCTTTCTCAACTGAACTGATGGGTGTTTCTCGTTGCTGGGCGCCATGCTAATGGCTGTATCGGATCAAATCTATCCAATGCCAAACGTACCTCGCGGTCCCGCCCACTCTCGCGCCCAGCTGCTTGAACGCGCCGCCCTTGCGCTGCGGATGCAACATTTCGCCGAAGCCGAGCAGCTTGCTACGGAAGTGCTGAAAGCGAGCCGGACCGATGCCACCGCTGTGTCGATCCTGGCGCAGGCTCTGCTTGCTCAAATGCGAGGCGAGGAGGCGATCGCGCCGCTGGAAAAGGCGGCGCGCCGGCACAAAGATCCGACCATCGAAATCCTTCTTGGTCAGGCGCTGGAAGCCGCCCGGCGTCGCGCCGAGGGAGACGCGCTCCTGCGCCGCGCCACGACGCGCCAGGTCGCCCAACAGTTTTTCCGGGACGGACGTTTCGGCGAGGCAATCGGCGTCCTCGAAAACGCGCTCGCGCTCGAGCCTCAGAGTGTCGACCTGCAACTTGATTTGGCCAACCTCCACATCCATCGCAACGATCGCGGCAAGGCACGCGCAATCTTGTTGGAAGCACAGGAGCTTGCGCGGGACCGTTCGGATGTCCTGACAACGCTCGCCAGCGTCTTTTTCCTGGACGGCGAGATTGCTCTTGCCGCAGACACCTTCCGGCGCGCCTTGGCTCTCGCGCCCGAAGATGCGCTGGCGCGAGCGCACCTTGCCGCCTGCCTGCTGGAATTGGGGGACCGTGACGCCGGAGAGGCCAACCTTCGGCTGGCAGTCCGTGGTCGGCCCCAGATGCTCGGCACAGCCACCTATGCGCTCATCCATTCATCGCATGGTCGCTTCTTCTTCCGGCGAAGCGCAGCTGCAAAATTCCTGCAGCGTGAACCAGGTTAATTTAGCGACCCGCTACGCCCGGAAGTTCCGCCGATACAGTCCGGTCTCCCGAGAGACCACCTTCGTGAGGTCGTGGACGCGCTGCACGTCCTCCGCCGTCAAAGTTGCGGTCCGGGCGGTCCAGCTTTCCCGCTTGACCGGCACACACTGCGCGACCGGCGTACCCCTTGGCAGCACGCCGCTGAAATTCACGTCGTGCCAATGCGCGGGAAAATGAATCAAGCTGTCGTAGTAGCGATCGCAATCGACCAGTCCGGTCAGGGTCGTGAATGGCAAATCGAACCGATTGACCGGATGCGTAAACAGTAGCGCATAGCCTTCCGGCGCCTTGATGGTCCACAGATTGTGAAATTTGATCAGCAAGCGATCCGGCTCGAACAATGGGGAGTCGACGACCTGATTTCCGTCATGGAATCCGATCGGAGAGTGGGGATAGTCGAAGGCCCGGCCGGGCGGGAGTTCGTTGTCCCATGTGATCTCGCCATTCTCGATCCGGAGATCACAGATGAGCGGCATCAAAAAGCCGGTGGTCATGGCGTCGACAAACGGGGGGCAGCGCTTGACCGTATCTCCTTCACGCATACTGATGTCGTTGAACATCTGCGCTGGCATCGCCTTGAGCCAATTCGGTAGACCCAATGACGCCGCTATCGGCGGGGGCAGTTTTCCCTCCAACTCCGCCGGACAGCGGAATTCGAGCGTCATCGGTTTATCGTCTTTGGGCATGGCTGTCGTTCTTGCTTGCCCCTCAGGCGCGGGGCGCCAACTTATGCTCGATCGAAAGGCTTGCCTGAGGGTACTCGCTGATGTCTGAGCGAACTACCCCTTCTCCGGTAGTATCCTGGCGCGCCAGCCGCGGCACGCGGCGTCCCTCCTATTCTCCACCAAAAAAGAGCCCCCGGCAGTTTCCTGCCGGGGGTTCCGTAGATGATCCTCAAGTCAGGATCAGAAGTTGCGCTGAACGCGGACGTTGAGCGAAACGGTGTTCTGGTCCTTCAGCTCGTAGGCCACGCCACCCGGCTTCGGAGCGCCCGGGCCACCAGCGGTGGTCACGGTGCCGGTGTAGTTCTGGTCGAGACCCATCCACAGGACTTCCGCCGAGAACGTCAGGTTCTTGACAGGGGTCCAGCGGGTAACCACGCCGGCCATGTAGACGGCGAAGTCGGGGTTGCAGGTGAAGTCAGCCGACACGACCTTGCCGGTCACGTAGACCGCGCAGTACTGACCCTTCGCGCTCGTCAGATCGCCGACCGTGCCGTTGTAGTGCACGAACGACGCGCTGCCGAACAAGCTGGTCGACCAGTAGGGATCCCAGTTGTGGTTGAACGCACCACGGATACCCCAGGCTTCGGTCAGCTTCAGGTCGCCCGTGCCGCCAGCGAACACCGGCAGATACACAGCGTCGGTGGTCGCACCGAAGCCGAGGCTCTGATAGGCGCCCGCACGGCCCGTGCCGCTGAACATCGCGAAGTTCGGCGAGGCAGACGAGGTGGAGATCACGTTCTTCGTGTCACCCTTGGCATAGCTCGCGTCGATCTTGATGTCGTCGCCGGCACCGGTCGGGATGTTCTTGATGTTCAAGGCACCCATCACCGAGCCGCCCCACTTGCTCTCGGGGTGGCCGGAGATTTCCGACAGCGTGTTCGGAGCACCCGCGGGGAAGGGCGATTGCGCGCCAGCCGGAACAGCCGTGACGCCCGTCGTGCCCAGGATGTTGTAAGAGGCGTTGACTTCATGCGCCGCGGCCGAAATCTGGAACAGACCCCAGGCCTGGTCGACGCGGATGTTGCCGACGATATCCGGAGCGACGTCGCCGCCGTAGGCGTTGCCGGTAGTGCCGGTGAAGCCGAGGCCCTGCGACAGGTTGTACACGGAAGTGCGGTTGAAGACGATCGGATCATCGAGGCCGATGGTGCCGGACACGCCGTTGCCGAACTGCGCGGTGTACTGGATGTTGTTCACGCCGGTGACGGTGTCATGACCGCCGAGCAGGAACGAGGTGTTGTTGCCCGGATAACCATGCCACGGCGTGGCGTAGGCCGAAGCCGACTTACCGAAAGTGAAGCCAGCGAACTGGATGAACACCATTTCGACGGCCACATAGCCTTCACCCGGCCCGTTGAGCAGGCCCGAGTTGGTGCCTGTCAGGAATGACCCCGTAAAGGTGTTCGGATTTGTCGAAAGGTTGCTACCCTGCTGGGTGGTGAACTGGAAGTCACCCTGACCGAACGTGCGGACCACACCGTATTCCGTAGCCGTACGCGTATCGACCGTGATCGCCATACGGGAACGAGACCCGAAGTAGTCCGTGTACCGGTTGTGCTGACCGAGATCGGCCGACCACGCCGGCTGATCGTAGATCGAACCATTGAACGTGGTATCGATACGAACGTAGCCACCCAGCTTGATGCAGGTGTCGGTGCCTGGGATGTAGAAGAAACCGGCACCGTACAGGGAGCAGATCCTCACGTATTCGACCGCTTTGGCCTTCACGGGAAGATCAGCTGCCTGAGCCCCAGACATCGCGACGAGACCAGCCGCGGAGCCGAGGACAAGGCTCTTAACCATCTTCATGTTAAACCTCCAAGTTGCTCTTTCCTAGGGAAGGTTCCGGATCCGCTGGGTGAGACACCCTAAGGTTGGTTCCCTTGTCCCTTAATTCACCGCTTAGTCGCTTCGCGCCTTCGGACACACCCGCATGAACGCGAGGGACTTAAGCGAACCACCTAAAACGGGACGACCTTGGGATGCCCCCCTCCGTCGCACTAACGATAAGAAACGAAGAGTTCCGATCAATCAATAAATGACTGCCTTGATTAGTGGCTTGGAGGCTCGTTTTTGAGCGGATGTTGCACAATTGCCACGCCGCATTTGCCCTAGAGAGCGGTCTAATCGACTGTTTCTAAATACGAATTGTGCTCGAGGGACAATCTCGGCAGAGACGCGCCCATCGCGTGATCCTGTGCCGGTAATCAACAACGAGAACGACAATGACCCGACTCAGGCATGAATCATCACAGGGGCAATTCCTTTTTGTGCGCCCTACCCGGCTGCAAACAGTCGACGGAGACACATTCAATGATCGCGTAGGAATCGGTCTGTGATGGCAGCGAGGGTGGCGCGCGCGACATCTTGCGCGGCTACATCTGCGGGGCATCGAGAACGCTGTCGCCTCACATCGAAAGCCACGGCACGTCGGCATCAACATCATCCGACAAATCCGAGTTGACGCTGGGTAAGGTCTCGGCTTCTTACCTTGGGAACATTTCGACGATGAGCGCCAGTACATCTTCTTCTGTGGAGTCGCTCCCTCGCATATAGGCGCGCGGCGTGGCGGGCGATGTCGACCAGCAAGAGCTCCCACATATCCGGCTCTATGCTTGTCGCCAGTCGATTACGACCTATCGAAGTCAAACCTTTCTGCGAGCCGTGGCCACAGAAAATTTCAAGCGCTTCGAGAACTCCCGTCTTTGTTCAATGAGGTTACCTGGCTCATCGTAGAAACGTGAAAGCCACTCTGCATCGCATGCGCCCCTGCCATGACTGAACTGCCACATCGCGACTCCAAGTAGATCCGGCTTCCTGATCCATGGAAAGACTTCCCTCATGCTACGAGTTTCGCGCGTATTCGGGACGCGAATTCTCGGAAGGCGACCACGTCTTTGCAAGATCGACCTCATACACTCTTCGATCTGTTTCGAGGGTGAGGCGATCACCGGATCGAGCGCAGCGTGATGATGCGGAAAGAGTGCCGACAACACCCGCTACTTCGCGATGCCGATCGGCTGATCCGGCGATAGTTCTTCAAAAGCAGAAAGCCCCGCCTTGGCGGGGCTTTCGTTGTTTGACGCAGAGAACCATCGGTGGAGGCATCATTCGCAAAAATCAAAATCCTATGCGTGAAATCCTTCCGGGTTCGGGTCAGTAAGACACTTTGTCTGAATCGCGTCGCGTCCTGGTGGTCCGATTCCAACATTCGCATCCCATTTGCACGGGCACCTTCGAATGTTGGAAGCAAAGGACCACTGGAAATATTGATTCTAGGTGGAGCTTTGGATTTGACGTTCGCTCACGAGTTCTCGGCGGGTGGGTAGCGAACGTCAAATCCGCTGCACTGACGGCCTCAGGTCATTGTTTCCTCTGCGTTGACGCCACGACTCCGGAACGGCTAAGCTGTGCCCTCCCGAATTCCGCGTTTCGGCAATTGCCAATTTTAGGTTTCTTCTACCATGCTCGTTGCGATTCCTAACCTTCTTACGCCACAACAGGTTGCGTACGCGCGGCAAAAGCTCGACGCGGCGAACTGGACCGACGGTGCGATCACGGCCGGTGTTCTGGCGAAACAAGTGAAGCGGAACCGGCAGATCGACCAGAGCGACCCCGTTGGACGCGAGATCGGGCAGATGATTGTGAAAGCGCTCGGCAGCAACGATACCTTTGTGACTGCCGCGCAGCCGCTGAAGGTGCTTCCGCCGAAGTTCAACCGGTACGAAGGGGGGGAGCATTACGGGGCGCATATTGATAACGCCATTATGGACATCCCCGGCTCCGGGGGGCAGCGCCTGCGCGCGGACCTCTCGATGACGGTGTTCTTCTCTGAACCCGGGGAATACGACGGGGGCGAGTTGCGTGTGCTGGACACGTATGGCCACCAGGCCATTAAACTCCCGGCGGGACATGCCATCCTCTACACCGCCACGAGCCTGCACGAGGTGACGCCGGTCACGCGGGGGATCCGCACGTCCTCTTTTTTCTGGATACAGAGCTTGATCCGCGATGACGGGCGGCGGTCGATGCTCTACGACCTGGGCAAGGTTATCGTTTCGCTGGCGGCAACACATCCCGACCACCCGTCCGTATCGGGGTTTCTGGGCCACTATCACAAGCTGCTGCAGCATTGGACGGAACTGTGAACGGGCAGAAGGCGGGCTAGCGCCGCCGACAATGAATCAATCCAGCCTCTATTGCTGGATCGATCAACCCGTAAAGATTGCCATGGCTAACAACTTGCCATCGGCGCCCCGGTCTCCCTACGCTCCTGCGGAGCTTCGGGAGACACCTCCGCCCCCATTGAAAGGGTGGCCTGCACCCGAACCCCGCCAGGGCGGGGGGTGGCGGAGACGGAGGGATTCGAACCCTCGATAGGGCTTTACAACCCTATAACGGTTTAGCAAACCGCCGCCTTCAGCCACTCGGCCACGTCTCCAATAGGGCCGATATGCCCGACGCTGGGGCGACCCGCAAGCGGCAGATTTGACCTGGCCGAATATCCGCGAACTATTTGAACACAAAAGAGCTTCGGCAGGCGGCCTTGGCGGCGCGCATTTGCCGTCCGGTCCGACTCCCCGCGGTGGGCGCTAGCTCAGCGGCGCGACCTGGATCGGTTCAGGCGCAAGCCCTGCACGCGAACGTTCCATCATGGTCGCGTAGGCGGCTTCGAGATGACGCGCGAGCAGCTTGGTGTCGAACAGCGGCGTGGTCGAACGATTCCGCGCCAAGCGCTCCCTGATCGACGAGAGCTTTTCGGGCGCGGTCGCAAGCTCGATCGCAAGGCTCTCGAATTGTTCGCACCTCTGCACGATCAGTTCTGATAATCCGATCGCGGTGAGCAGACTTGCAGCCACCCTGCCCGCGAAACTTTTGCCGATCTCGGTCAGCACCGGCAAGCCCGCCCACAGCGCGTCGCTTGCGGTCGTGTGCGCGTTATACGGCAACGTGTCGAGGAAAAGATCGGCAAGGCGATGCCGCGCGAGATGGTCCGCCATCGAGGCCACGCGCGTCGCAAACACGAGCCGTTCGGGCGCAACGCCTGCCGCGGCTGCCTGTTTGCGAAGATTGGCCATCGCTGCTGGGTGGCTCTCCGACAGCCAGAGCACGCTGCCTTCGACCGCTTTCAGTATTCGCATCCGCGACGCGAACGCGGGCGGATTGAACTTGTAGGCATTGTTGAAGCAGCAGAACACGAAAGCGCCGTCGGGAAGGCCGAATTGCGCGCGCTCAAACCCTGCATCGGAGATCCCGCGGCCGACATCGTCATGCGGCATATAGCTGTGCGGCAGGGTGACGACCTTCTCGGCATAGGCCACGTGATGGGAGGGAGGAACAAGCACGGGGTCGGCCACGATGTAATCGATGTAGTCCGCGCCCATGGTGCCGGGAAAACCGAGATAGTTGACCTGCACCGGCGCGGGTCGACGGGCAAAAATCCCGGGCCGCGCGTTCTGCGTGAAGCCGTTGAGATCGACCAGGACATCGATCTCCTCCGCCCTGATTCTCCGCGCGATGTCGTCGACGCCCAACGCAGCAACGTCGATGAAGCCATCGAACGCATGCGCGAGCCGCCGGCGGATCTCGGAGCCGTCATCAGCACCGATCGAGACGCCGATCACCTCGAAGCGCGCGCGGTCGTGCGCCCCGAACAGGCCCGCGGCCAGATAGGCGACCGGATGTTGACGGAAATCGGCCGAAACATAACCGATGCGGATGCGATCGTGGACATAGCGCTCGCCGCGCCAGAGCGGCGCTTGCGCCGGATAGCGGCGGCCCGTCCAGCTTCGCGCGCAGCGAAGCTGATCCGCGGGCGATGCATCTGACACAAGAAGATTGAACGGACTGGTGACGGCCTTGCCTGCCCTCACCGCTTGCAGCAGGCGATCGCTTTCGACGTCGATGCCGTCCCAATCGCAGAGCTGCATCCGGGCGAAGATGCGGTCGCCCTGCAGACCGACCAGATCCCCCTTGCGCGCCAGCGCCTCGCCATAGGCGGTGATGGCCTCATCGGGACGCTTGAGGCCGGCGAGCGCATGGCCGCGGCCGGCGCGTGCTTTCGCCGATTGCGGCTTGAGCGCGAGCGCCTCGTCATAGGCCGCAAGCGCCTGCTCGTGGCGTCCGGCATCGAACAGCACATTGCCGCGGCCGATCCAGGCTTCCGCGAGTAGCGGCCGCAGCGAGAGCGCCTTGTCGTAGGCCTCGAGCGCCTCACCGCGCTGCCTGAGGTCGAACAGCACGTTGCCACGTCCGAGCCAGGCTTCCGCCGCGCCCGGCGCCAGCGCCAACGCACGGTCGATGGCGGTCAGAGCCTCGGACGCGCGTTTCTGGTCGAAGAAGACATTGCCAAGTCCGAGCCAGGCGTTGGCCGCGTTCGGATTGAGTTTGAGCGTGTGCTCGAACGCTGCAACGGCGTTGCTGTGGTGCCCGAGCCGGCCGGCGAGGATGCCGCGATTGAGATGCGCCTCGGCATAATGCGGCTGCAGCGCAATCGCCCGGTCGATATCGGCGCGGGCGGCTTCATATTGCTCCAGCGCCATGTGCACCGAGCCGCGTTCGGTCAGCCCGGCGACATGATTGGGCTCGCGCGCAAGCAGCGCGTCGAACTTTTCAAGCGCGTCCTGTGGACGGTCCTGCTGCAACAGGGCGGCGGCGGCGACATAGAGCAGGTAGACGTTATCGGGATCGAGCTCCAATCCCTTCAGGCAGACGCCGCTCGCCGTCTCGAACTGGCCGAGCTGGCACAGCACGGTGGCGTAATTCTGCATGAACTCGATGTTGGCCGGCTGCAGCGCTACTGAGCGCGCCATCAGCGCGGCGGCCTCCGCGCGGTTGCCGCTTGCGGATTCGATGATGCCGAGCGAGTGGAGCGCGTTCGCCTGACGCGGGTCCTGCCGGATCACCTTGCGGTAGAGTTTCGCGGCCTCGGCGAAGTTGCCGCTCCGGTGCAGCGAAAAGGCGCTTTGCAGCGTTTCGTCACGCTTCGACATGGAGTTCGCGTAACAAAATGCGCATTGAGCGGCAAGGCGACCGGCCCGCCGCCGTCTCCCCTACCCGTTCATTGGGTTCAGTGCGTGGTGATCCAGGCACGTGCCTCGCGCTGGGCCGCGGCGATCTCGATCTCCGACATCAGTTCGGCGACTTCGCGGCGGGCGGCGATGGCATCGTTACGGCCTTTCAGCGCGGCAAGATTGAACCATTTGTGCGCGGCGACCAGGTTGACGACGCCGGAACGGCCGCTCGCCCAATAAAGCCCGCGCTCGAACAGCACGTCCGACAGCGCGGTGGCGTCCACCGGCGTCGCCGCATCCAGATCGATTGTCCCCTGAAACATGTCCCGTCTCCCCTTGTTGTTATTGCCGCCCCTGTCCGAGCGCGGCCCCCATCCAAACCAATTCAACGCCCCCGCCGTTTGCCGGCTTGTGAGCGGGATGATGGCGAGCAAGTTTGAAAGGCGGCTTAAGCGTCGCGATGAACGGGTTGTAAATGCACTGAGGCCGGCGCAGCGCGCGACATCAGGAAAAGCATTGTGCGGCCGGGCTTTGTTGCATTCGTAGCGGACGGTTTACCTTGCGGCCTTCGCAAAGGGATAACCATGGCGCGAAGCCTCGCGCCCTGCGGTCAATCCGGCGGGCGCCCTCGAAGCAATCATGTTTTTGGAAATGAAACGCCGGGAGCTACCCTCTCCGGCCTGGGAACGAGGGCGTCGGCGAACACGTCAGGACCAGATCTCACGCAGGCCAAGGAGGCCCAAGGTGAAACTGCGGACTTGAAAGCGATCCGCACCGTGCGAAGAAAAACCGTTTCTTCTGCCGGACCGTCCTTCGAGAAGCGCGAGCGCTCCTCAGAAATCCGATCCGGCCGTTGACCTGATGTCTCGCCGACACCCTCTTCGTCGATCAAACGATCGGACCTGTTCCGCTTCTGAAAGCAAACCGCCCGCCGTCCAATGACGTGCCGGCAAAAAGGCCGCCGGCAATTCTAGTCAAGGCGAGATCACATATTCATGTTCTTCTTCTTGACCCGGCGGGTCTTCTTCGCAGTCTTCTTCACTGCGCTCTTCGCCTTCTTCTTGGCCTTCTTCGCTTTCTTAGCCATGGTGCCCTCCTGATGTAGTGAGATGGCTCAGTTCGCTGCGTGCACTCGGGAATTGAGATGCACTTCATCCCGAATACACCAACACATCGAAAAAAACAGCGTCCCACTTAAGGAAGTGTTGACGCAGCGATGTGAGCGCGCGCGCAGCGCGGCCAGTGATAACAATGCAATGCGTCGAAATCGCGATGCGAGAAACCCCGCTGCGGCCGACGTCGGCATTTGTCAAGATCGCAGGAAAGCCCTGTGCCGCAGTCGTTTCTTTAATTTTTGTACCACGCACGCGACACGAGTTGACGACGATCGTGAGTCGCCTCAAAGCGCAAAAACGCGCTCGCGCGGACTCTGAGTCGTGACTTTTGGCAATGAAAATATTTTCATGATTAACGCCGCCGGATCGCGCCGCCATCAAGTTACGAGGGACTCAGGCGCTCATCTTGCGAATCCGATTCGCATCAAGCGAACGCGTTGGCGTGCGACAAAATCACCGCGCGAGGCCGCGGTTCAGACGCCGAGCCTGGATTTCAGGAGCGCGTTGACCGCCTTCGGATCGGCCTTGCCGCCGGTCGACTTCATCACCTGGCCGACGAACCACTGGACCGCCGCGGGCTTCGCCCTCACCTGCTCGACCTTGTCGGGATTGGCGGCAACGATGTCGTCGATGACCTTCTCGATCGCCGAGAGGTCGGTGACCTGCTTCATCCCGCGGCTCTCGACCAAGGCGCGGGGATCGCCACCCTCCTGCCAGACGATCTCGAACAGGTCTTTGGCGATCTTGCCGGAGATCGTGCCCTCGCCGATCAGGTCGACGATGGCTGACAATTGCTGCGCCGACACCGGCGAATCCGCGATTCCCCGCCCCTCCCTGTTGAGGCGGCCGAACAGTTCGTTGATCACCCAGTTGGCGGCAACCTTGCCGTCGCGGGCGCGGTCGGCGAGGCCGGGCAGCACGCTTTCATAGAAGTCGGCGCTCTCGCGCTCGGCCACCAGCACGCCAGCGTCATAGGTCGACAGGCCGAAATCGGCGACGAAGCGGCCCCGCTTCTGGTCCGGCAGCTCCGGCAGGTCAGCCTTCAGCGCGTCGACGAAGGCCTGAGAAAACTCCAGCGGCAACAGGTCGGGATCGGGGAAATAGCGGTAGTCGTGGGCCTCTTCCTTTGACCGCAACGAGCGCGTCTCGCCCTTGTTGGGGTCGAACAGCCGGGTCTCCTGCGCGATCGTGCCACCGTCCTCGATGATCTCGATCTGGCGGCGCGCCTCATGCTCGATCGCCTGCCCGATGAAATTGATCGAGTTCAGGTTCTTGATCTCACAGCGGGTGCCGAGCGGCGCGCCCGGCTTGCGCACGGAGACGTTGACGTCGGCGCGCAAGGACCCCTTCTCCATGTCGCCGTTACAGGTGCCGAGATAGCGCAGGATCGAGCGCAGTTTTGTCACATAGGCCTTGGCCTGCTCGGCGTCGCGGATGTCGGGCTTGGAGACGATCTCCATCAGCGCGACGCCGCAGCGGTTGAGATCGATAAAGGACAGCGACGGCGACTGGTCGTGCAGCATTTTGGCGGGGTCCTGCTCCAGGTGCAGCCGCTCGATGCCGACGGTCGCGGTCCGGCCGCCGTCGAGCTCGAGCGTGACCTCGCCCTCGCCCACGATCGGCGACTTGTACTGGCTGATCTGGTAGCCCTGCGGCAGGTCCGGATAGAAATAGTTCTTGCGGTCGAACACCGAGCGCAGATTGATCTTTGCGTTCAGGCCGAGCCCGGTGCGTACCGCCTGCCTGACGCATTCCTCGTTGATCACGGGCAGCATGCCCGGCATGGCGGCATCGACCAGCGACACCTGCGTATTGGGTTCGCCGCCGAACGCAGTCGAGGCGCCGGAAAACAGTTTTGAGTTGGAGGTGACCTGGGCATGGATCTCCATGCCGATCACGACCTCCCAATCGCCGGTGGCGCCCTTGATCAGCTT
>CAVTVG010000010.1:0-35624 GCA_963738155.1 uncultured Alphaproteobacteria bacterium | reverse complement strand
GAGGATTTGATCATCTCCGTTCGCAAGCATCCAGCCGACTAAGTGATGATCCGCCCGGCATTGCCTGCGTTGGAACCTTCTGTTCCATATCACGTTCGAGGCGGGGAATTTCAGGAGACGTTCAATGAGAAAACCGAATTGGCGCTATGCGCCGCACACCTCCGCCATTGCAGCGGGCGCATGGCTTTCGCTCGCAGCGGTTTCGCCCGCGTCGGCCCAAATCGACAAGCCGATCAAGATCGGCGTGATCGCCGAATCGCAGGCAGTGGCCGGTTCCTCGATCCCGCAGGCGGCGCAGCTTGCCGCCGACGAGATCAACGCGGCCGGCGGCGTCAACGGTCAGAAAATCGAGATCGTGACCTACGACAATCACTCCTCGGCAGCCGAATCCGTCCGCGCCTTCCAGCGCGCCGCGAACGAGGATCACGTCAACGCCGTGATCGCGAGCTACATCAGCGAGGTCGTGCTGGCGCTCGAGCCCTGGGCGGGCCGGCTCAAGACCGTGATGGTGACGCCAGGCGCCGCATCCGATGTCATCACCCAGAACATCGCCAAAAACTACGACCAGATGAAGTACACCTTCCACGGCTACCTGACGTCGACCAGCATTGCCGACCTGGTCTGCGACGCCGCCAAGGACCTGCTGGTCACCGACCTCAAGATGAAGTCGGCCGTGATCATGAGCGAAGACGCCGCCTGGACCACGCCGCTCGACGCCGAATACCAGAAATGCCTGCCGAAGATCGGCTTGACGGTGCTCGACCACATCCGGCTGTCGCCGGACACCACCGACTTCACCCCGATCTTCAACAAGATCGAAAGCCAGAAACCCGACGCGATCCTCACCGGCATTTCTCATGTCGGCGTGCAGCCGACGGTGCAGTGGAAGCAGCAGGAAGTGCCAATCCCGATGTTCGGGATCTCGTCGCAGGCCACCAATTCCAGCTTCTGGAACGACACCAACGGCGCCGTCAACGGCGTGCTGTTCCAGGCGGTCTCCGGGCCAGACGTGGCGGTGACGCCGAAGACGCTGCCCTTCGTCAAGGCGTTCAAGGACAAGTTCGGCAACTTCCCGTCCTATGCCGGCTACACCAGCTATGACGAGGTCTATTACATCGTCGACGCCATCAAGCGCGCCAACTCGACCGATCCGGACAAGCTTGTCACGGCGCTCGAGGAAACCAACTGGGAAGGCACCATCGGCCGCATCCAGTTCAAGGGCAAGGATACGCCCAACCCGCACGCGCTGAAGGTCGGCGAAGGCACGATCACCGGCCTGCTGCTGCAGTGGCAGGATGGCAAGGAGGTCAACCTCTGGCCGAAGAAGCTCGCCAACGGCAAGCTCAAGTTCCCGAGCTTCATCAAGGTCGGCTCGGCGCAGTGACGCAAGCCTGACAGAACCTGCGCACTCCCCGTCCGCACCCGCGGACGGGGAGTTGTCTCGGATCATCCCTGCGCACCTGCGCGGCAGCAATTTACATCGCCTTTTTACCTTAGGCCGGACTGAACGATGTTGTTTTTGCAAATTCTGATCGATGGTTTTGCGATCGGATCGCTTTATGCGCTTGGCGCGATGGGGTTCGCCCTGATCTTCGGCGTCTCCGGCGTGCTCAACCTGTCGCACGGCGCGCTGATGGTGGCGGCCGTGGTGGCCGCCTGGGCCGCCGGCAATGACCTCCATGTCGGTCCCTATGCGGGTGCGGCCATCGGCGTGGCGGTCGGCCTGATCGCCTCGCTCGTCACCTATTTCGTCGTGGTGCGGCCGCTGCAGCGCTCGCAGAAAATCCGTGAAGACGAGAAGGAGATCTTCATCCTCACCGCGACGCTGTTGTGGGGCATCATGCTGCAGGAGCTGATCGCCTATTTCTACACCAACAACGCCAAGACGGTGGCGCCGATCGTTGGCGGCGTCATGTCGATTGCCGGCGTGCGGACGCCTGCCAACGAACTCTTCACCGCGGTGGTATGCTGGATCGTGATCGGCGTGCTGTGGCTCCTGGTCAACCGCACCCGCGCCGGCAAGGCCGTGCTCGCCGCGTCGATGAATCCGCGCGGCGTGACCCTGCTCGGCATCGAGCTGCCGCAGATCTATATCGCAGTGTGGGCGATCTATGGCGTGCTGATCGGCGTGGCCGGCGTCCTGCTCGGCATGTTCCTCGGCGTGTCCTCCTATAGCGTGGGACCGCTGACCGCCAGCGCGTTCTCGATCGTGGTGCTCGGCGGCCTCGGCAGCGTCTCGGGCGCGCTGATCGCGGCCTATGTGGTCGGCTATCTCGAGACCATCACGGCCTATATGATCTCGCCGGCCTATCGCACCATTCCAGCGCTGCTGCTGCTGGTCATCGTCATGTATGTCCGCCCGCGCGGATTGCTGGGGCGGCGCTAGATGACGATATCCCCCACGATCCGCGTCCTGCTGGTTTCTCTCGTGGTCGTGGTGGTGGCCGCGTTCCTGCCGCTCGGCGTCTCCGGCTATATTCTGGGCCTGCTCACCATCGCCTTCTATTTCGGCGTGTTCTCGATGGCGTGGGACCTGCTGTTCGGTTTCGCCGGCGAGGTCAATTTCGGGCCGACCTTCCTGATCGGCACCGGCGCCTACACGGCCGGCATCCTCGACAATCTCTACGGGCCGCCGATCTGGGTCTGCGTGATCGCAGGCACGCTCGCTGCCGTCCTGGCCGGGCTTATTCTCGCGCTGCCCGCCTTGCGGCTGCGCGGCCCCTATTTCGGGCTCACCACGCTGGTTGCCGTGTTGATGCTGCAGAACTTCGTCGTGGTCGACGCCAGCCTGACCGGCGGCGAGATCGGCCTGACCGTTCCCGATGTGCTCAGCATCAGCGACGCCGTGAACTACGAGATCGCGCTATGGTTCATGGCGGTCAGCGGCGCGATCCTGTTTGCGCTGGCGCGTTCGCCGGTCGGCCTCATCCTGCAAGCCAGCGGCCAGGACGCCGTGCAGGCGGGCGCGCTCGGCTTCAACGTGACCAAGCACAAGCTGTTCGCCTTCATCGTCAGCGCCTTCTTCTCCGGCCTCGCCGGTGCGCTCCTGGTGTTCTACTTCGGCTCCGCCTCGATCGGCACGCTGATCGACGTCACCGTCGGCGTTCAGGTCATCGTCGCAGCCGTGCTCGGAGGCCGCCGCACCATCCTCGGCGCTGCGCTCGGCGCCGTCTTCCTGATCGCGATGAGCGAACTGCTGCGTCCGCTCGGCGATCTCTCCAACTTCACCGTATTTGCGCTCGCGCTGATCGTCGTGCTGATCTTTCCCAGCGGCTTTTTCGGCCTGCTCACGCGCAACAGAGAGAGTGCCTGAGCATGAGCGCCAACGTGTCTCTCGAGGTCAAGGGACTGACCAAGCGCTTCGGTGGCCTCGTCGCGGTCAAGGAGATGTCGCTGACCGTCCGCGCCGGCGAAATCCTCGGCCTGATCGGTCCGAACGGATCGGGCAAATCGACCGTCATGAAGCTCATCATGGGCATCGAGCGGCCGGATGCGGGCTCGGTCCGCATCGCGGGTCAGGAAGTCGCGGGCCTGCCGTCCTACAAGATCGCGCGCATGGGCGTCGGCATGGTGTTCCAGCATTCGCGCCCGCTGCATCGGCAGACCGTGCTCGAGAACATCAAGCTAGCGCTGTTGCCGGACAAGCTGACGCGCCTGCTCGCCGATCCCCAGACCGATCAACGCGCCCGCGCCATCGCCGAGCGCGTTGGGCTCACTGCGGTGCTCGACCGCCGGCCGGCGACCCTGCCGTTCGCCGATCTTCGCAAGATCGAGATAGCCAAGGCGATCGCCAGGGACCCCGAGGTGCTGCTGATCGACGAGCCATTTGCCGGGCTCACGCAAAAAGAAACGGCCGCGTTCTCGCAGCTGATCGTCGAGCTGCGCGACGACGGACACGCGATCCTGCTGGTCGATCATAACGTCAAGAGCGTGGCGCGGCTGGTCGACCGGGTGCTCGCGATGTATGTCGGCGAGCGCATCGCGGAAGGCTCGGCGGAAGCCGTCATGAGCAACGAGACCGTGCGCCGCGTCTATCTCGGCGCCGGCAGCATCGAGACCGCGGCGCGGCCGGAGTCGTCTTTCGGCGACAAGACGCCATTCCTCGAAGTCCAGAACATCAACGTCCATTATGGCAAGGCGCAGGCGCTGGAGGATGTCTCCATCCACGTCCATACCGGCGAGTTCGTCTCGGTCGTGGGGCTGAACGGCGCGGGCAAGACGACGCTGTTCAACGCGATTTCGGGCCTCGTGCCTTATTCGGGCGAAATCCGCCAGACCGGCCACTCGCTACGCAGCCTGTCGGCGGCGCGTGTCGCTCGCAACGGCATCGTGCAGGCGCCGGAGGGGCGCGAACTCTTCGTTGACATGAGCGTGCGGGAAAATCTCGATCTCGGCGGCCATCATCTGACGCCGGACGAGCGCGCGACGCAGATCGCCTGGCTCTATGAGCTGTTTCCGATCCTGCGCGCCCGCGAGAGCCAGGCCGCGGGCACGCTGTCCGGCGGCGAGCAGCAGATGCTGACGATTGCGCGTGCGTTGATGATGAAGCCGAAGCTTCTGATCCTGGATGAGCCCACGCTGGGGCTTGCGCCGATCATCCTCGAGCAGATCTCCCACATCCTGGAAAAGCTGCGTCAGACCACGTCGATCAGCGTGCTGCTCGGCGAGCAGAACGTGACGTTTGCGCTGCCGCATGCCGACCGCGTCTATGTGCTCGAGCACGCCCATATCGTCTGGGAGGGATCGCCCAACCGCTTCGCCGCGGAAGCCGGCAGCGGCTACCTGTGACGGTTATGGCAGATTAACCCGTTACCGCCTGCCGCCTCACGAGATCGTCATCCGCCCACCCGGCGTCACCGGAAATCCCGGGAATAAACCCGCGCCCTCCCCAATCACCTCCCCCGAAAGCCCAATCAAGGGCCCACGGAGAGAGCGCGATGAGCCATCACGATCACCATGACGACGAACCCGGCGTCAGCCGCCGCAAGGTGCTGGAATGCATGACATGGGCCGGCACCGGCGTGCTCTGGACCATCACGGGCGGCGTGCCGCGCTCGCTCGGCCTGGTCGATGCGGCAAATGCCGCCGAGCCTGCGGGCCTGACCTTCCTGCAGATCTCGGACAGCCATGTCGGCTTCGACAAGCCGGCCAACCCGAATGCCGCCGGCACGCTGGAAGAGGCGATCGGCAAGATCAATGCGATGCCGAAGAAGCCGTCCTTCATGATCCACACCGGCGACATCACCCATCTGTCGAAGGCGACGGAATTCGACAACGCCGAGAAGATCATCTCGCAGGCCAAGCTCGACGTGCACTATGTGCCGGGCGAGCACGATTTCCTCGACGAGGAGATCAAGTTCTACAAGGACCGCTACGGCAAGGGCACCAAAGGTCCCGGCTATTATTCTTTCGACGCCGGCGGCGCGCACTTCGTCGGTCTCGTCAATGTGGTCGACCTCAAGGCCGGCGGACTCGGCAATCTCGGCGCCGAGCAGCTCGAATGGCTCGAGAATGACCTGAAAGGCCGCTCCAAATCGACGCCCGTGGTGGTGTTCGCCCACATTCCGTTGTGGACCGTGTATCCGGAATGGGGCTGGGGCACCGAGGACGGCGCCCGCGCGCTGGACTATCTCAAGGGTTTCGGCTCGGTCACCGTGCTCAACGGCCACATCCATCAGGTGATGCAGAAGGTCGAGGGCAACGTCACCTTCCACACCGCGCGCTCCACCGCCTTCCCGCAGCCCGCGCCCGGCACGGCACCCTCGCCCGGACCGATGAAGGTCGAGGACGCCAAGCTGCGCAGCCTGCTCGGCATCGCCAGCGTCAACTTCAAGCAGGGCGACCAGCGCCTCGCGATCATCGACACGCCGCTGGCGGGCTGAGAACAAGGAAGTCGAAAATGACGTACGCTGCTTTGCGCAGCCTCGGCCTCGCCGTGGCTGCAGCCACCCTCCTCTCCCTCGGCGCTGCGCCTGCGCAGGCCGAGGAGTTCAAGGTGACCATCGACAATTTCACCTTCACGCCGGCTGAGGTGAAGGCAAAGGTCGGCGATACCGTGACCTGGACCAATCACGACGACATCCCGCACACCGTGGTGTCGGCCGGAAAATACAGGTCGAAGGCCATGGACACCGACGGCACCTTCTCGTTCACCTTCACCAGCGCGGGTGACTACAAGTACTTTTGTTCGCTGCACCCGCACATGACCGGGATGATCAAGGTTGAGTAACGCTCAAATCCAAGGCATCACAGCGGTCACGGTGATGCCCGGCCGGTTTCCTCCCGCCGGCCGGGCTCACGCGTTGTCCGCCAAAACGGGGCAAGAGGCGAAGCCGGTGAGCACCTCCGACGAAGACCCTGACAAGGCGCGGCGCTTTCGCGAGGCCGCGCTGCCGCATCTCGACGACGTCTATACGCTGGCGCGCTATCTGCTGCGCAGTCCCACCGACGCCGAGGATGCGGTGCAGGAGTGTTACCTGCGCGCGCTGAAACATTTCCATACCTATCGCGGACCCGCGATGAAGCCCTGGCTGTTTGCGATCCTGCGCAATGTCTGCCGCGCCGAATACGCGCGCCGCGCGTCCGCCCCGAGCACCACGCTCGACGATACGCCCGAGACCGAGCAGCCGCCGATGTGGCATGAGGAGCAGCAGACGCCGGAGGCCGCTGTGCTGAAAGACCGCGATGCGATCACGGTGCGCAAGCTGGTCGATGCGCTCGCCGAGCCGTTCAAGGAGACGTTCGTGCTGCGTGAAATCAACAATCTGTCTTACCGCGAGATTGCCGAGGCCGTCGGGGCACCCGTCGGCACCGTGATGTCACGGCTCGCACGCGCCCGCGCCATGCTGCGATCGGCATGGCTGGCGGAACAGGAGTAGACAATGACTTGCGACGAAGCAGAGGTCCTGCTCAACGCGCTGATCGATGGCGAGCTCGACGCCGGGCATGCGCGCGAGGTCGAGCAGCATGTTGCGGGATGCAAGCGCTGCACCGCGACGCTGGCCGCGTATCGGCAGATGAACCAGGCGGTCGCATCCGCGGATCTGCGTTACACCGCGCCCGCATCGTTGCGCGCCCGCATCGAGGCCTCGCTGCCGAAGGCATTGCCGTCGAACGTGACGCCGATGCCGACGCGGCGTGGCCTGCTGCGCGGTTTTGCGATGGGCTCGGCGGTGTCGGCTATCGCAGCCACCGGCCTTTTTGCCGTCGTGCTGCGCAGCGATGACCAGGAGCGCATCGAGGGCGAGATCGTGTCGGCGCATCTGCGCTCGCTGCAGGCCGGACACCTCACCGACGTGATCTCGACCGATCAGCATACGGTCAAGCCGTGGTTTGCCGGCAAGCTCGACGTGTCGCCGCCGGTGATCGACCTCACCGCGCAGGGCTTCACCCTGATCGGCGGGCGGCTCGACTATGTCGACGCGCGCCCCATCGGGGCCGTCGTCTACAAGCGGCGCGCGCATATCATCAACCTGTTCGTGGCGCAGACGTCGAACATGCAGCACAGGTCTGCGAAGGCCGAGACCATCCAGGGCTACAACATCCGCAGCTGGAGCGACCGCGGCCTGAACTACTGGGCGATCAGCGATCTCGGCGCCGACGAACTCGCCGAATTCGGCGAGAAGTTCGAGGTGGCGGCGGCGAATAACCGGGAGGGTTAAATTCGTAGGGCGGATTAGCCGAAGGCGTAATCCGCCATTCCTCAAATGACGTAACTATACTCTTTCGCCGAAATCTCCGCGTGCCTCGACGTCGCCGGCCCAGTCCTCAGGGAATAGTCCAGCGCGCACATCGCGATGAAATGAGGAATAAGGCCAGTCGCTCACGCGAGCCACCAGTCGGTGCTTGAGCGGATTTATGTAGCAATATTCAACATGCCGCGCGTGGTCGGTCTCGTCACGTATCAGGTGTTCCCAAAATCGGCGCTGCCAAATCCCCCGTTCGTTGCGAGCAGCGCGAACAGCGTTGAGCTGCTCCGTTCTTGGCAGCGCCCGCGCGAAACGATTCTTTATCAGTCGCCAACGTGTGGAAAAATCCGAGTCGCCGGGAGGTAAGCTCCAGATCGCGTGCAAATGATCCGGCAGCACGACGAACGCATCAATCTTGAAAGGATAGATTTGGCGGGTCGCAGCAACCGCCTCGCGTAGGACGGCAACATGATCAACAAGCAGGGTTTGCTTTCGCTCAAGCAAGTTGACCGTGAAGAACCAACAGCCGCCCGGCACAAATGCACGACGATAGTTTGGCATGAGGAAGCTTAGCTACAAAGCTCGGCGGATTACGCCTTCGGCTAATCCGCCCTACGTCATCACTTAAGCCGACTTCCTGACCGCGTTGTCGACCAGCGTCTTGCCGAGCGACCAGATCGCGCCGGGCACCTTGTGGCTGCCGGCGATCACGGTGTCGAATGCGGTCTCGATCCACTTGCAGTCGTCTTCGGAGATGACGAGCGGCGGCAACAGCTTCACGGTGTGGCTGCCGTGGCCCGCGACCTGGGTCAGGATCTTGTGATCCTTGAACAGCGGCACGGTGATGAGCTGGCAGAACAGCCCCTTGTTGGCGGTCTCCAGCACGTTCCAAGATGCCTTCAGCCGCAGCGATTTCGGCGGACCGAATTCGACGCCGATCATCAGCCCCTTGCCGCGCACTTCCTTCATCAGCTCGTAGCCGGGCACCATCCGGGTCAAGGCAAGCCGCAGCTCCGCGCCGCGCTTGGCGGCGGCCTCGACCAGCTTCTCGGCTTCCATCACCTCGAGCGTGGCGATACCGGCCGCCATCGCCAGGTCGTTCTTGCCGAAGGTCGAGCCGTGCACGACCGCGCGATCCATCTGGTTGAAGATCTTGTCGAAGATGCTCTTGCGCGTCAGCAGCGCGCCGATCGGCACGTGTCCGCCCGACAGCGCCTTCGCCAGCAACACCATGTCGGGCTCGACGTTCCAGTGCTCGATGGCGAGGAAGCGGCCGGTGCGGCCGATGCCGGTCTGGATTTCGTCGGCGATCAACAGCGTGCCGTATTTTTTGCAGAGCGCGGCCGCGCCCGGCAGGAACTCGTCGGAGGGAATGTTGACGCCCTTGCCCTGGATCGGCTCGACGATGAAGGCGGCGACCTCGCGCGACGACAGCGCCTTCTCGAGTGCCGCGAGATCGTCGAACGGGATCGCGGTGCATCCCGGCAGCAGCGGCTCGAAGCCGCCGCGGAAATTGGGATCGTCCGTCAACGACAGCGCGCCATAGGACAGGCCATGGAACGAATGATGGCAGTGCACGATGCCGGGCCGGCCCGTGGCGCCGCGGGCGAACTTGATCGCGGCCTCGACCGCCTCAGCGCCGGAATTGGCGAAGAACACCTTGTCCAGATACGGCATGTATTTGAGCAGGCGTTCCGCGAGAATGCCGGCAAGCGTGGAGACATCGAGCTGCACGAGGTTCGGCAGGTCGGCATCCAGCACGTTTTTCAGGGCTTCGCGCAGCCAGGGATGGTTCCGTCCGATCGCAAAAACGCCAAATCCGCTCAGTAGGTCGAGATAGCGAGCCCCCTCGCGATCATAGAGGTATGCCCCTTGTCCCTTCTGGAAACCGACGTCGTAACCAATGGTTTTGAGGATACGCACCAGCTGTTCGTTGAGATGACGCGCATGCATGGAACCGCGCTGCGCCTCGCGCTCCATGAACAACCCCGACATGTCCAAATTTGAACTCGGCATCAGTTACTTACTTCGGTTGGCGGTTGTTCCGTCAACTGGAAACGACCAATGCGTCGTTTTGCCCTCATTCGCAGCCCCAAAGCAAGCACAGGATTGAACTCATGTTGCACCGCCCCCGAACCATCGCGATGACCGCCCTCGCCGCCTCCATGGTCCTGCTGGCGTCCAGCTCCGCCCGCGCCGCCGATCCGACCGGCGACTGGCGGGTTGCCGATGGCGTCGCCAATATCCGGGTGGCGCAATGCGGCGGCAGCATGTGGGGCGTGGTGGCCTGGGAGAAGCAACCGGGCGGGCGCGACGGCAACAATCCCGATGTTTCAAAAAGGAGCAGGCCGACATTGGGCATGCCGATCCTGCTCGACATGAAGAAGAAGCCCGGCGCCGATAGCTGGGAAGGCCAAGTCTACAACGCCAAGGACGGCCAGACCTATTCGTCCTCGATCACGCCTGTCGACGCGGATCATCTCGAAATCCGCGGCTGCGTGCTTGGCTTCCTCTGCGGCGGCGAGACCTGGACGCGTGTCGGGCCGCCAATTTCGTCGAGCCCGGCCAACGCCATGGCGAAGGGCAGCAAGCCCAACGCAAAGACAGCGGCCGCGCCGGGCACGGCGTCACCGAAGACCACGGGTTCGATCGGCGCGCCGAAGAAGCCGGGCGATCAGGTCGGCGATATCTGCCTACTCGGAGATGTCGCGCGGCTTGCCCATTAGCGCCGGCTGGAACAGCAGCACCGCGCAGAGCGTCGTCACCAGCGACAATGCGAGCAGCTTGCCCATGCTCGAGGTGCCGGGATGGCTCGACAGCCACAGGCTGCCGAATGCGGTCGCAGTGGTCAGCGCGCTGAAAAAGATCGCGCGCGTCAGGCTCGATTGCAGCAGGTTGGTCCGGCCCGAGCGCCACGCCACGATATAGTAGATCTTGAAGGCGACGCCGATGCCGAGCAACAACGGCAGCGCGACGATGTTGGCGAAGTTGAGCGGCAGCTTGATCAGCACGCAGATTTCCATCGTCACGGCGCCCGCGACCAGGAGCGGGATCAGGGTCATCAGCACGTCGGTGATCCGCCGCAATGTGATCCACAGGATCACGCTGATCACCAGCAGCGCGTAGATGCCGGCATGAATGAAGGCCGAAACCACGGTGTCGCCGGATTTGAGGATCGACACCGGTCCGCCGATCGCGGTCGGCTCGGCGACGAGCACGGCGCTGGCGAACCTGCGCAGATTGTCGTTGTCGTTGGGATCACCCTTCGGCAGGGCCTCGACGCGCATCAAGCCGTCCTTGGTCTTCCAGGAATTGACGATGTCAGGCGGCAAATTGTCCAGCGTCACCGGCTTCGCCTGCAGGAAATTCTTGAGCTGTTCGAGCACGATCTTGAGGGGGTCGACGAAGATCGCCTGTGCCTTGTTGCGCGTTGCTTCGCTGGAATTGGCGAGCTTCTCCAGCGCATCGGCAAGCCGGCGCGAGGCGACCGCCCCCGGTCCCTTGTCCTCGTCTGCGGCGGTGCGCAAGGCTTTCACCGAGCTTTTCAGTGAATCGACATTCTCCTGATCGGTCGGCGGATCGTCGACCGACTCCGGATTGAGCGCGGGGCCGAGCACGCGGGCGCCCTGCGCGATCAGTTTCAACTTGGCCGGCTGGTCCTCGGGCACGAAGCTCGCCAGCGACTGCACGCGCAGCACTTCGGGTAGCTTGGAAAGCTTGTCCTCGATCTTCTTCGCGTCTTCGTCCGAACGCGTCATCACGTTGATGGCGTTGGCGCCGGTGTTGGGATCCTTGCGCAGGTCGAGGAATGTCGCGATCGACTCGGCCTTGGGGTTGCGCAGGTTCATCGGATTGAAGTCGAAATGCAGGAAATACAGCAGCGGCAGGCCGGCGAGCGCCACCGCAACCGTGCCGCCGACGATCCAGTAGCGATGGTCCTCCAGGAAACGGTCCACCGGCGCGAGGAAGGCATAGCCCACCGGCTCGCTCTCGCCGGGCGGATTGATCAGCTTCAGGATCGCCGGCAGCACCGTGATGCTGGAGATAAATGCGATCAGCATGCCGGCGCCGGCGATCTCCCCGAGTTCGGAGATGCCCTTGTAGTCGGTCGGTATGAAACACAGGAAGCCGGCGGAGACCGCCATCGCGGCCAGCGACAGCGGCACGGCGGCGCGACGCGCGCCCTCTACCAAGGCCTCGACCAGATTGTCGTTCTTGAAACGCTCGGATCGGTAGCGCACCGAGAACTGGATGCCGAAGTCGACGCCAAGGCCGACGAACAGCACGGCGAAGGCGATCGACAGCAGGTTCAACGATCCAACCAGCAACAATCCGACCGCGGTCGTGATCGACAGGCCGATGAACAGGTTGGCGAACACGGCGAAGATGATCTTGGCCGAATGCAACGCCATCCAGAGGATGACCAGCACCACCAGCACCGTGCCGATGCCGTTGACGATCGCGCCGTCCTGGACGGTGGCATATTCCTCATTGGCAATCGGAACCGGTCCGGTCAGCCGCACCCGCGCCTGATACTTGCCGGCCAAGTCGAGATCGGCGGCGGCCTTTCGGATGGCGTCGGTCGCTTCCTTGCCGGGCTCGAGCGCACTGTAGTCGATGACAGGCTTGAACTCGATGAAGGCACGCTTGTCGGAATCCGTCAGTCCCTTCTCGCTGGTCAGTTCGCGCCACGAGAACGTCGCGGTTCCCTTGTTGTTGATGTCCTCGACCGTCTGAGCGATCAGGTTGAAAGGCCGCGCCGTGTTGTCGAGCTTGACCTCGCCGCGCTTCACGCCGGCAAGTCCGGTCTCGAGCGCGCCGGTCAGCCCGCGGATCGAGGGGTCGCCGGCCATGATCTCGATCAGCGGTGCGGCCTGCTCGAACTGGCCGGTGATCTGGCCGACCTCCTGGGTCGGCAGGAACAACAAGCCGTTCTTCTCGAAGAAATCGCCCGAACCGAGCGGCTGCATCGACACGAAGTTCTTCCTGTCGTCGCGAAGCTTGGCTTCGAGCGCTGACGCTGCCGAGGTGGTGAGTTCCGGGGTCGGCGCCTCCACCACGGCAAGGATCGTGCTGTCGCGATCGAATGCCTTGTCGAACTGAACGTCGCGCTGGCGCCAGTCCATCCGTTCCGAAATCAGCGTGTTGATGTCGGTGTTGATGGCGAAATGGTTTGCGGTGTAATACCCCCCGGCGATCGCCAGGCCGAGACCGACCAGGAGCGTCAGGGTGGCAAAGCGGGTGCACGTTCTGACGATCCAGACGACAATACTTGTCAGCACTTCAATTCTTTCTAATGTGATCGGCTTGCCGGAAACGCTCGCTCTCTAGCGGAGTTCCCTCAAGCGAGCTAACCTTGAAGTTGGGCCAATTCCGGCTTTGGGGACTCTGAGCGATCCGGGAAATGGGGTGGAACCGTTGGCGAGGCTGATATAGCCGCCACAGCTAGCGGTAAAGTGACGAACGAGTGAGGGGCCAAAGGCTTAATCCAGTTTATCTAATTAGGCGGTACTTTGATACCATATGGGCATTTACCCTTCGCCCGGTCGCTTGCGACCTACCTCTTTTCCAACTGATGTATTTTTGACACAAAGCCTAGCGCTTCCATCCCGTAACCTGTTGGGATGGGGCGACAGACGGCGGTGGTTGCGGATAAGGAACTATCTGTAGCGGCGCGCGTGAAAGGGACGAGTGAGCGATTTTGCGTAACGGACAGCCCATCGACGTGTATCTGGCACAGCCGCGCGGCTTTTGCGCGGGCGTGGTGCGCGCCATCGAGATCGTCGAGCGGGCGCTCGAGAAATACGGTCCGCCGGTCTATGTCCGCCACGAGATCGTGCACAATAAATACGTGGTCGAAAGCCTGAAAGCCAAAGGCGCGATTTTTGTCGAGGATCTCTCGGAAGTTCCGCCAAAGGCGGTCACGGTGTTCTCCGCCCACGGCGTCGCGCGAACCGTCGAGGAAGAGGCTGCGGCGCGCGGCCTGCCGGTGCTGAACGCCACCTGTCCGCTGGTCACGAAAGTTCACAATCAGGGCAAGCGCTACATGTCCAAGGGCCGCGCACTGATCCTGGTGGGCCATGCCGGCCATCCCGAGGTGGAGGGAACCATGGGCCAGGTTCCAGGCCCGGTCCTCTTGGTCCAGAACGTCGACGAGGTCGCTGCGCTCTCGTTGCCCTCCGAGACCCCGGTCGCCTATATCACGCAGACCACGCTCAGCGTGGATGACACCAAGGACATCATCGCGGCTCTTCACGCGCGTTTTACAGACATTCAGGGTCCGGATATCCGCGATATCTGCTATGCGACCCAGAACCGCCAGTCGGCGGTGAGGGACCTGAGCAAGCTGGTGGACGTCATCCTGGTGGTGGGCGCCGCCAATAGTTCCAACTCCAACCGCCTGCGCGAAATCGGCACCGAAGCCGGCGTCGCGAGTTATCTCATCGCAGATGGCAGCGAGCTCAACCCGGACTGGCTGAAGGACGCCAAAGCCGTCGGCATCACCGCCGGCGCTTCGGCGCCCGAAATTCTGGTCGATGACGTCATAAAGGCGCTCAGGCGCATCGGACCGGTGTCGGTCTCGGTGCTTCCCGGACGGGAAGAGAACATCGAGTTCCGGCTGCCGGCAGAGCTTGCAGCGGGCTGATCAACAAAAAGAAAGTATGTAATGGCAATACCCTACTTCAAGGAACTGCGCATCGGCGGTTATATGATCAAGCAGAGACTGCTTGGCCGCAAGCGCTACCCGCTGGTTCTGATGCTGGAACCGTTGTTCCGCTGCAATCTCGCTTGCGTCGGCTGCGGCAAGATCGACTATCCCGACGCGATCCTCAATCGCCGCATGAGCGCGCAGGAGTGCTGGGACGCGGCCGATGAATGCGGCGCGCCGATGGTGGCGATTCCCGGCGGCGAGCCTTTGATCCACAAGGAGATCGGCGAGATCGTGCGTGGCCTCGTGGCGCGCAAGAAGTTCGTCTCGCTCTGCACCAACGCGATGCTGCTCGAGAAGAAGCTCGACCTGTTCGAGCCCTCGCCCTACCTGTTTTTCTCCGTGCATCTCGACGGTCTGCGCGACCACCACGACAAGGCGGTGTCACAGAAGGGCGTGTTCGACCGCGCGGTATCGGCGATCAAGGCTGCGAAAGCGCGCGGCTTCACCGTCAACGTCAACGCCACCATTTTCGATGGCCATCCGGCGGAAGAAATCGCAAAATTCCTCGACTTCACCACCGAGCTCGGCGTCGGCGTCTCGATGTCTCCGGGCTATGCCTATGAGCGCGCGCCCGACCAGGAGCACTTCCTCAACCGCACCAAGACCAAGAAGCTGTTCCGCGACGTCTTCGCAATGGGCAAGGGCAAGAAGTGGAACTTCATGCATTCCGGCCTGTTCCTCGACTTCCTGGCCGGCAATGAAGAATATCACTGCACGCCGTGGGGGATGCCCGCGCGCAACATCTTCGGCTGGCAAAAGCCGTGCTATCTGCTCGGCGAAGGCTACGCCAAGACCTTCAAGGAGCTGATGGAGACCACCGACTGGGATGCCTACGGCACTGGCAAGTACGAAAAGTGCGCCAACTGCATGGCGCATTGCGGCTACGAGCCGACCGCGGCGCTGGATGCGGTGGCCCATCCCCTGAAGGCGATGTGGGTAGCGCTGCGTGGCGTCAGGACCACAGGTCCGATGGCGCCGGAGATCGATCTCTCACAGCAGCGCCCGGCGCAGTACATCTTCGCCGAGCAGGTGCAGAAGAAGCTTTCAGAAATTCGCCGCGACGAGACCATCGCCGCCCGGCAGAAAGCCTCGACAGCCGCGTAGCGAGCGCAACGCGAGCGTTGAAATCGATTCCCGGTCGAGACCAGGGCCCGCAGGGTGCGCGGATTGCGCAGCGCGCTGCCCATGATCTGGAACAGGTCGACGTCGCCATTCGGCTTGATCGCCTTGCGTGCGTAGGCCGGCAAGGCGCGGTGGGCGGGATCGGAGATCACCCGCAGCGCCGCGAAGGGAACGTCGGCCTCGGCGGCGTAGGCTGCGGCAATATGGCTCTCCATATCGACAGCCGCGGCACCCGTCTCCGAGTGCAGCGCGGCCTTGCAGGTGCTCGCCGCGACGATCTCCTCGACGCCGGCGAGCAGGCCCCTGACCACCCGGCGGCGGCCGAGCGCGATGCTCGCGATCTGGTCTTCGGTCAGCGGGAGGCCGGCAAGCCAGCGGGCGTCGCCCGCCATGACCTCGGTCGCGACCACCACGTCGCCGGTTTTCAGCGAGGGATCGAGCCCGCCGGCAACGCCGAACGAGATCACGCCACGGATTGAGGTCGGATCGAGCGTCGTCAGCAGCGCGCGCAGCTGGTTGGGATCGCTGGATGAACAGATGACCGCCATGCCGGGCCCGGCCGCTATGCGGGCCTCCTGCACCAGACCGGTCACGATCAAGATCGGCCGCGGGTCCACCCTACCCCCGGTCGCAACGTCTCTCGCCCCCAACCTCACATCCCGACCCCTGCCACCCTGCTGTTGGTGTGTTTCAGATTGCGATACCGCGCCAGCGCCCAAAGTGGAAAGAACTTTGGATAGCCATGATAGCGTAGGTAAAACACGCGAGGAAACCCTGTTGCCGTGTAACGCGGCTCATCCCACAGCCCTTTTTCGCTCTGTGTTGCAATTAGGCACTCGACGCCCCGGACAACTGCGGGGTTTTCGACCTCGCCGGCGGCCATTAGCGCCAACAAGGCCCATGCGGTCTGCGAGGCCGTGGTCGGCGCGCGCTCCAGTCCCTTGTAGTCGAGCCGATAACTGATCGCGTCCTCGCCCCAGCCGCCGTCCTGATTCTGCACCGAGACCAGCCAATCCACGGCCTTCCGGATCATCGGATCGTTGCGGTCGACGCCTGCGACATTCAGTGCACACAGCACCGACCAGGTTCCGTAGATGAAGTTCATGCCCCAGCGGCCGTACCAGGAACCCTCGGCATGCTGGGTGCGGCGCAGATATTCGACCCCTGCCGCCACCCGAGGGTTGTTGGCCGCGGTCTCGCCGAGCTGCGCCAGCATCGAGACGCAGCGCGCGGTGACGTCCTCGGTCGGGGGATCGAGCAGCGCGCCGTGGTCGGAGAACGGAATGTTGTTGAGATAATATTCGAGATTGTCGACGTCGAAGGCGGCCCAGCCGCCGTCGCGGCTCTGCATGCCCTCGATCCATTCGCGGCCGCGCGCGATCGCCGTGTCATATTCTTTCGTGCCGGATTCGCGCCGCATCCGGTCCATCGACATGACGACGACCGCGGTGTCGTCGAGATCGGGATAATGCGGGTTGTTGTACTGGAACGCCCAGCCGCCCGGCCGCACGTCCGGACGCTTCACCGCCCAGTCGCCCTTCAGATCCAGCACCTGTTTCGGCACCAGCCAGTCGAGCCCCCGCTTGGCCGCGGCATTGGCAGCCTCGTTGCCCGCCTCCATCATGGCGTGACAGGTCAGCGTTGTGTCCCACACCGGCGAGACGCAGGGCTGGCAATAGGCCTCGGTCTCGCCGATCACCAGCAGCTTGTCGATGCCGCGCCGCGTCACCGCACGCGGCGGATAATCGGCGGGCTTGCCGAGCGCGTCGTAGACCATGACGATATTGGCCATCGGCGGATAGATCGCGCCCATGCCGTCTTCGCCGTTGAGCCGCTCCTCGATGAAAGCGAGCGCGCGTTCGATTGCGCGGGCACGCAGCTTCCTTGGAAAGAAAGGTTCGATCGCGCGCAACACGCCGTCGAGCGCGCTGAACAGCGTGAACCAGGCCCAGCTCTGATGCGGCGCCTTCGCCGACGTGCCGATGCTTTTCGGATCCTGCAGGAACAACTCGTCGATGCCGACGCCCCTGGCGTTGCGCGCGAGCGGCTTCAATATCGCGAGAATCATCAGCGGAACGATGGTGGTGCGCGCCCAATAGGAGATCTTGTTGAGGTGGAACGGCGACCACATCGGCAGCAGCATGATCTCGATCGGCAGCACCGGCACGCTGCGCCAGGTCGTGACGCCGTACATGGCGAGCATGAAGCGTGTGAAGACGTTGCTGTTGATGGCGCCGCCGCGGGAGCGGATCGCCTCGCGCGCGCGCACCATATGCGGCGCGTCGATGGAATGTCCGATCATCTTCAGCGCGAAATAGGACTTCACGCTGGCGCTCATGTCGAACGGCCCGTCCTGGACCAGCGCCCAGCCGCCGTGGGTACCCTGCCGGCGAATGATGTAGTTGGCGATCTTGGCTTCCAGGCCTGCATCCACCGGCTCGCCGAGATGATGGCGCAGCAGCACATATTCGGCGGGGATGGTGTCGTCGGCTTCGAGCTCGAACACCCAATGGCCGTCCGCTTGCTGGAGACCGCGCAACGCATCGCTCGCCGACGCAATGCTGTTCTCAAGCGCGCTGCCTGCGAGCGCGGTGGCCTGATCAGTTGGCTGCATCTGCATCGACACTCACAAAACCTAGCGCAAGGCGAGGACAAGATCGGCGGCGCGGTCTCCCGATCGCACCGATCCCTCGATGGTCGCAGGCAAGCCGGTATCAGTCCAGTCGCCCGCGAGGAAAAGATTTTTGAACGACGTCACGGCCTGGGGCCGCAGCGCATTCTGTTCCGGCGTCGCCTCAAATGTGGCGCGGCGCTCGCGCACGATCTGCCAGGGTGGCAGTTCGCCGCCAACGCCGGCGGCCCGGCAAACGTCGCGCCAGATCGCTTCGGCCAATTCCTCGCGCGGCATGTCGACCAGGCGGTCGCCCGCGCTGATGGTTACCGACAGACGCTGCGGGAACGCGAACAGCCATTCGACGAGGCCACCGACCACGCCCAGGATCGGCGGCGCATCGCGCGGCGGGTCGAAGCGGAAATGCGCATTGACGATGGCGCGGAACCTGGTCGGCGTCGGCAATCCCGGCAACAGCGTGGCAGCCGCGCGCGGCGGCACCGCCATTACGATCGCGTCGTCGGGACCGAGCGCGACCTCGTCGCTGCCGAATTTCAATCCGGTGACGCGATCACCGCTTGTTGCAAGCTCGCGCAATTCGTGACCGAGCGAGACGCTCGCGCCCTTCTCCTGCAGCAGCCTGACCGCGGGCTCGATCAGGATCGCGGACAGACCGTCACGCGCGATCAGCGGCCGGCACGCCCCTCCGCCCGCAAGCAGGGTCTCGCGCACGATGGCGCCGGCAAGCCCCGCCGATCCGATCGGCGGATCGACATTGAGCGCGGCGAGCAACAGCGGCTGCACCAGGCGCTGATACAGCGTGCCCTCGCAGCGGATGGTGTCGCCGACGGTCTTGCTCGTGGGCGCCCAGACCAGCGGCGCGAGGGCGAGATAATCGAGAATGCCGGTATCAGGCACGCGCCGGCTCTCGTCGAACACCCAGAGCGGCAGGCGGGAGGTGCCCAGATCGAGCAACCAGCGCTGGCCGGTGCCGAGATCGACGAACGGAAACTGGGCGGATGTCGGTCCGATCAATCCTGCCTCGGTGCCGATCGACCTGGCATAGGCCAGTGCGTGACGGTTACCGGACAACAGCAGATGATTGCCGTTGTCGATCGTGAGATTGGTCGCGGCATCGAAATAGGAGCGGCAGCGGCCGCCCGCCTGTTGCGTGGCCTCGTGGACGTGAACACTGTGGCCCGCGTTGGCGAGCCGCACGGCTGCGGACAGGCCCGAGATTCCGGCGCCGATGATGTGGATTGTCTTTGGCATCAGATGAAAGCGTAGCGAAGGACGATGGCGAGCTTTGTGACTTTACTCACGCGCACGGGATCGCGCGGCGGCGCAAAACCGCGCGCGATCAGCAATTGCAGGATCGAATGATAGTATCTCGACATGATGCGCGGCGCGCGCACGACGCGGCGCGGATTGCGCGCCATGATCTCGTCGGACTTGGCAAAGTGCATGCGCGCGCGCTCGACCAGCGGCGCGCAGACGTTCGGCAACCTGGGATCGGCGGCGACCTCGAGCGGGTCGGTCTCGGTGATCCCGGCGTCATGGAGCCATTCGCGCGGCAGATAGAGCCGGCCGAGGCCTGCGTCCTCGTCGATGTCGCGCAGGATGTTGGTGAGCTGCAGCGCGCGGCCGAGATGATGCGCGAGCCCGATGCCGTCGCTCTCGGGCAGGCCGAACACGCGCACGGACAGGCGCCCGACCGCGCTTGCCACGCGATCGCAATAGAGGTCGAGCATCGCAACATCGGGCGCGCGGATATCCTGCGGCACGTCCATTTCCATGCCGTCGACGATGGCGAGGAAATCGGCGCGCTGCAGGCCGAAGCGCTTGACCGAGCCGACATAGTCCGCGAGCCGCGCCGGCGGCTGTCCGCGATAGAGCGCGTCGATGTCGTCGCGCCATTGCTGCAGCGCTGCGAGCCGTTCATCCCGCGGCCCGTCGGAATCGGCGATGTCGTCGACGTGGCGGCAGAAGCTGTAGATCTGGAACATCGCCTGCCGCTGCTCGGCAGGCAGGATGCGCATCGCGGCATAGAACGAGCTGCCGGACGCAGTCGTGCCGTGATCGGGACTGGCAGCTTCCAGCGTCATGCGCCGGCGACCGATTTGGAGACGGGATGCTGGCCGGCCGCGCGGCGCGCGGTTTCAGCAGCGACAGCGGCAAGCGTGAAGGCGAGCAGCTCGACCTTGCCGAGATGCACGCGTTCGCTCAGGGGATCGCGAACCCTCAGCATGCGCACGATCCTGTCGGCAAAGGCCTGGATGACGGCGATTTCCAGCCCAAGGCGGAAATCCCGCACCTCGCGCGGCGAGCGGCCTTCCCTCATTGAGCAATTGCTCGGTTTTGCCGGCCAGCACATGCAGGCATTGCAGCAGCGCAGGCGAGGCTTGCGGCCGTCCCAACTCTTCCACCGACGCGCCGGCCGCTTCAAGCGTATCGCGCGGCAAATAGACGCGGTTGAGGTTTCTAAAATCCTTGCCGCAATCCTGCAGATGATTGTTGACCTGCAAACCGGCGCACAGCGCGTCCGAGGCCGCCCAGGTCGACGTGCTCTCGCCGTGGACGTCGAGCACGAAGCGCCCGACCGGCATCGCCGAATAGCGGCAATAGTGCACCACCTCGTCCCAGTTCTCGTAGCGCAGCTTGGTCACGTCCATGCGGAATGCGGTCAGGAGGTCGAGCGCGTGGCGCGGCGGCATCGATCGCTCCGCAAGCGCGCTCCGCAGCGTCACCGCCTCCTTCTGGCTTTCGCCGTTCCCCAAAAGCTCGGCCTCGAGCAGGTCGAGGTAACGCAGCTTCTCGGCTGCCTCGAGCGTGGCATGATCGGCGATGTCGTCGGCGGTGCGGACGAAATTATAGAAAGCGAGGATCAGCGCGCGGTGGCGCGGCTGGATCAGCCATGACGCCACCGGGAAGTTCTCGTCCCGGTGTGTCTTGCCGGATCGCAATTCGCTCGCGGACGTCATTGGGGAACTGGAAACTCACGCCTGTTTCGGAGTTCCCCATATAGGCGAAGACGCCGCCAAAACCAATGCTATGGCGGCATCTTACCAAGCGCTTGCAGGCTTACTGCCCGTGGCTCCTGAGCACCGCGTCGCAGGCGCGGCTGATCTTGGCGCGGTTCTGCTGGAAGCACGCGAGCACCGCCATGTCGCCTTGGGAGACCACGCTGCGGCAGAAACGCTGCGCGTCACGCGAGCAAGCCGCCTGCTCTTGCGGCGTGCCCATCGACCCCTGGGCGAAGGCCACGGTGGACAGCGAAAGCGACGACAGGGTGATGGCGAGGAGAAGTTTACGCATCGTATTCCTTCATTCTGACAACAGGGTTTTCAGCCCCGGTAATGCCGGAGGCTTGCGCCGGCACGGATCGTTTTGGGATGGCGAAGCCCGCGAACCGCGCGGACCACGAAAGAGCACAAACGCCGGAAAATGCGGCCGAATTTACGACGGCTCGCGATTGCGTGTGGCGGCGCTTCTACCAGGCGCTGATTGGCACATATAAACGCCTGATACTAGGCGCTAATTCGGCCGTTAGCGATTTTCGCGACAAGTTGTTGCATGGCATGCACAGGCCCCCGCTACAAGTTCCCCGGACGAGGCGGTGCGAGTTTTGAATGATTTCGCTGCGCGGAACGGTTAGAAGACGGCCGGCGGCCGGGTCAAATCCGCTCTACCGAGCGCGTCATTTGAACCTAACGCTTTGACGGCAACACTAAACCATCGATGTGGCGAGACGTCCTCGATTGAGGCGTCATTTTGAACGGGAACCCGATATGAAATTGTTGTTTGGCTTCAGTCTGCCTGGACAGGCGATCACGGCTGCAGGCATCGGCGCTGCGCTGATGCTTTCGGTTGCGGCCGGTCATGCCCAGTCGAGCGGCCCGTTCGCCGGCTTCGATGGCGCGTGGACCGGCACCGGCTCGGTCTCGCTGTCCGATGGCACAGACGAGCACATCCGCTGCAAGGCCGAATACAAGGTCAACCCGAACGGGTTGAGCCTCAAACAAAAGCTCGATTGCGCCAGCGACAGCTACAAGTTCGACCTGACAGCGACGTCACCTCGAACGGCGATCGCATCTCCGGCAACTGGAGCGAAAAGAGCCGCAACATCTTCGGCAATTTGCAGGGCACCGCGGGCGGCGGCACGATCGAAGTGTTCGTCGAGGCCAACGGCTTTGCCGCCAACCTGACCTTGCGCACCAATGGCACCAAGCAAACGGTGCAGATCTCGTCCAAGGGTGAAATCCGCGGCGTCAATATCACGATGACGAAGAGCTGAGCTCGCGCCCTGAACGTAAAGCTTCAAAGCCCCGGCGCTCGCGCCGGGGCTTTTGCTTTCCGCCGCACAGGACTTCCAGCGCTCACGCATCCAGCAACTTGCGCACGATGGCGCCGAGCCGGTCGGCCGCCACCGGCTTCTGAATCAGGTCGACGCCCGGGTCGAGCCGGCCTTGATGCACGATCGCATTGCGCGAATAACCGGTCATGTAGAGCACTTTCAGCCGCGGCATCTTTGCCTGCGCCGCTTCCGCCAATTGGCGTCCGTTCATGCCGGGCATGACGACATCAGTCAGCAACAGTTTCACTTCCGGATGCTCGCGCAAAAGGCGGAGCGCGGTTTCGCCGTCCCCCGCCTGCAACGCGCCGTAACCGAGCGAAGACAGCGTCTCCGCGATATAGGCACGCACGTCGTCATCATCCTCCACCACAAGCACGCATTCGCTGCCGCCGGTAACAAGCGCGGCCGCGCTGGACTCGTGATCGGCCACCGCACCATAGAAACGTTTCAGATAGAGCTTGATCGTCGTGCCTTCGCCGATCTCGCTGTAGATGCTGATATGGCCGCCCGACTGTTTGACGAAACCATAGACCTGGCTGAGCCCCAGCCCGGTGCCCTGCCCGGCCGGCTTGGTGGTGAAGAACGGCTCGAACGCGCGGGCGATGACGTCGCTGGTCATGCCGGTGCCGGTGTCGGAGACCGAGATCATCACATACTGTCCGGGCTGGATGTCGGCCTTGTCGCGACAATAGGCTTCATCCAGGAAGCAATTGCTCGCCTCGATGGTGAGCTTGCCGCCGGTCGGCATGGCATCGCGCGCGTTGACCGCGAGGTTGAGGAGCGCCGATTCCAGTTCCGCCGGGTCGACCTCGACCAGCCACAATCCGCCGCCGCCGACGACTTCGAGTTCGACCTGCTCGCCGAGCGCGCGCCGCAGGAAGTCGGACAGGCCCTGCATCAGCTGGTTGACGTTGACCGGCGCGGGGCTGAGCGGCTGCTGCCGGGAGAACGCCAGCAGGCGCTTGATCAGCGTGACGGCGCGCTGGCTGCCGTGAATCGCATTCTCGATGCGCCGCTTGATGCCTGCATCGGCATCCCTGAGCTGACGCTGCAATCCCTCGAGATTGCCGAGAATGATGGTGAGCAGGTTGTTGAAATCGTGGGCGACGCCGCCCGTGAGCTGGCCGATGGCATCCAGCCGCTGCGATTGCCGCAGCGCCTGCTCGGCCTTGGTGCGGGCATCGACTTCGGCATAGAGCGTTTGCGTCCGCCGCAAAATGAAAAACAGCATGGCGAATATCAGGAGAGTGGCGGGCAAACCGAAGATCAAATGATAGGCCATGCCCATCATCCACTCCCGGCGCAACGTGGCATCCTCGATGCCGGCGCTGAGATAGAGCGAGGTGCCTTCGAGCCGCCGGATGATGTAGCGGCGTTCGACCTGGTCGATGGGAGAGCGCGAACGATAGGCTCCGCCCTCCGGATGGGCCGCGATCAAACGGTGAAAGTTCGTGTTTGGCTCAAGCTTGTCAGGCGCGCCCGGCGGGACTTTCGGATAGCGCGCCAGAAATGTGCCGTCGCTCCTGATCAGCGCATATTGCAAACCCTGGGTATAGGCGAGCGTGGAATAGAACTGGAAGAAATTGCTCGGGAGCACCGAGATTTCGAGGATGCCGGCAACCGAGCCGTTGACCACCAGAGGGCGGCTGACGGTGAAGAACGGTTCGGCGCCGAAGTAAGAGGGATAGACGCGGCCGTAGTAGACGCTGCCGCCGCTGCGTAGCGGCCCCATGATGAAGTCACGGTCGGCGAAGGTTTCCGGCGGCGGCGGGTGACTTGCCGAGGTCGCAAGCACATGGCCGTCCGGCGCATAGACCGCAATCGATTGCACGGCCGCCACCGCGTTCGTCAGGTCCGCGAAGCCGTCGTGGATCCGCTCCTCATTTGCGCGCAGCCCGTTCGCGTCCATTCCGGCGACCAGTTCGGCCGCACGGCGCATGATCAGCCCGACCAGTTCGAAGTCCTTGGCGGCTTCCTCCTGCTGGATGTCGAGCGACCGCGTCAGGCGCTCATCGGCCAGTGCGGTGATGCTTCGATACGACGACCATGATGCAAACAGGAAGAGAATCAGCGGAAAGATCAGTGCCGCCGCCATCGCCAACCGGATCAGCCGGATCGTCAGCGCGCGTGATTGCACACGCCCTCCTCAAACGAGTTGTCGGTTTTGCCGCAATTTGGAGCCCGGCAGCGATGAAAGCAACAGCGCAAGCGCACTGGATCGGCGGGGAACCCGGTGCTTTGTGCGGCTGCGATTATCCCTTTCGCACGCCGCGCGCGGCCCAGGCGCTAGCGAAATAGGTGCGAGGTCCGTCCGGCGAACCGTCGAGATAAGCGAGCCGCAACGCGCTTTTGAACCTGTCCTTTTGCCCGGCGTCGAGCCCCGACACATAGGCGCCAAATCCGCTGTCGCGCCCGTCGAACGGCGCCCAAAAATCCGCAAAATCGGCAAAGTTCATCGTGATGGTGAGTGCGGTTTCCTGCACATCCTGCAGGCCGGCCGTCTTGAACTCGCTGGCGATGCCGCCTTGACGCGTGATCGGCCGAGACATCGTCTTGCCGCGCACATCGATGGCGTTCGGGTCGAGCATGGCTGCCGTATCCCAGAACATGCGGCCGAACACCAGACCGCCGCGCAAGTCCCACATGCAGGCCGCGACCGCTCCGCCCGGCTTTGTCACGCGCACCATCTCGCGCACGGCGCGATGCGGCTCCGGGATGAACGGAAGCACCAGCATTGAGAGCGTGAGATCGAATGTAGCGTCCGCAAAAGGAATCGCGCAGGCGTCCGCAGTCTGGAAGTTGACGCGGGAGTCCGCGCCCCTTGCCCTGGCGTAGGCGATGTAAGCCGGCGAGAAGTCGAACGCCTCGATCGATTTCAGGGCGGAATTCTTCGCAAGCTCGACGGCGAGGTTGCCCGTTCCGCAACCCACGTCGAGCACCTTTCCTGCCGCATTGGGCGCGGCAAATGCGATGAAGAGCGGCGCCAGCGACCGGCTATGCCGCCCCATCTGCAGCTCATAACCATCTCCACTCGACGTCGGGAAGGTCGAGTTTCCCGGATCGGGCGCGGGTTGCGCTGCGCTCATCGGATTGTCACTACCCCAACGCGTTGCCGCTCTTGCCGCCGCGCAGCTTCTCCGAAAGGTTGATCAGCCACATCGCCGTCGGCCGCAGGATGAAGAGGTCGGCGACGAGCGCTGCCACCATCGAGAAGGCGCTGAGCCAGCCGAACAGCCGCAGCGACGGCAGGTCGGAGAACACGGTCACGACGAGGCCGCAGGCCAGCACCAGCGTGGTCAGGATCAGTGCAGGTCCCACCAGCACGGTGGCGCGCTCGACCGCGATGTCTGAGGTGACGCCCGGCTTGCTCTCGAGCCGCAGGCGGTTGAGGAAGTGGATGGTGGCGGATAGCCCAAGACCGAACGACACCGTCAATGCGACGACGCTTGCGAACTGCAGCCCCTCGCCGAGAAGATAGAGCAGCGTACCCGACATCACGACCGGGAAAATGCCCGGCAGGATACAGGCGAACGTCACCACCCAGGAGCGGAATGCGAGCCCGATGAAAATCGCGACCAGCGCGAATTCGACGGTGAGGCCGCGGTTGAGCTTCTCGATCATGCCGGACGAATTGCGCGCGGCGATCGCGGCAAGGCCGGTCACGGCAATCTCGTAACCCGGATGCTTCTGACGGATCGCGTCCAGCTGATGATCGAGCTTGTCCACCACCGGCAGCAGTTGGCTGGAATTGAGGTCGGGCACGCGGCCCGCGACCAGGACGGCATCTTGGTTGGCGTCGATGAAACGCCGCACCAGATGCTCGGGGATGACGTTGACGTATTCCTTGAGCGTCGCAACGTCGTTCGAACCGGCCTTCTCAGCGAGCCAGCGGCGCAGACTTTCGACCGACCAGACGTTGCCGACGCCGGCCTCGTGCTCGACGGTCGCATGCACGTCTGCGATGGTCTGCAGCGTCTCCGGCGAATAGAGCGACTCGCCCTTCGGGAACTGGATCAGCACGTTGACCGGGTTGGCACCGGTCAGCTTGGCGTCGAGCCGGTTGCTGGCGGCGACCGCCTGCCGTTTGTCCGGCACCTGATCGGCCAGGCGGTAGCGCGGCTCCAGATGGGCGTAGATGATCCCGAGTCCGCCGACGAACAGCACGGCGATCAGGCTGAACAGGCCGGGCCGGCTGACCATGCGCACCGCGATCCAGTAACAGAAGTTGCGCAGCGTCTGCACGCCGGCATCCGCGCTCTGGAACTTGACCGCGAACTGCTTCTCGTTGCGCACGAGCAGTATGCCGAACACCGGCACCAGCGACAGCACCGCGATCAGCGCGATGATGGTGGCGGCGAGTCCCGCCTCGCCGAACTTGCGGATCAGTTCGGAGTTGGAGAATTGCAGCGCGATGAAGGAAATGCCGGCGGTACCGTGCGTCAGCACGCAGGCCGGGCCCACCACCAGCACGGCGTTCTTGAACGCGGTGAACTTGTCCTGCCCGGCGATCAGCCGGTCACGCGCGGCAAAGGTCAGCTGCATCGAGTCGGAGAAGCTGATCACCATGATGAGCGGCGTCATCACGTTCAGGAACATGTTGAGATTGAAATTGGCCCAGCCGAGGCCACCGAGCGCCAGCATGATCGCGATCATCGGCGGGAACGCCGCCACGATCATGAAGGAGATCTTGCGGAAGAAAATGATGGCGATGATGCAGCCGGCGAGGATGCCGAGGATGTTGTAGGTCAATCCGTCGCGTTCGACCGCGTTGCGGATCTCAAGCTGCATGACGGGCACGCCGGACAATTGCGCACTAAGGCCGGTGTCGCCGAGGTCGTCCTTCATCAGCTTGCGGATGTCCGCGATGGTCTTGGTCAGCTTTTTGGAGGCGACGACCTCAGGCTCCAGCGACAGCACGATCAGCGCCAGCGTGCCGTCTTCCGACAACAGCTTGCCGCGGATGATCTCGTTGGTTTTGACGGTCTCGATGAATTTGTCGTAGTCGGCGCCCTCGGGGAGTTCGGCCGGGAACAGCGCCGCAGGCAGTCTGCCCGGGGCCGGCGACTGCCGCGCCGAAAACAGCGAGATCAGGCCGCGTGTTCCCGTCGACGAGTTGCAGGTCGGTGACGAAGTCGCGCAGCTTCTCCAGATTGGCGCGCGCAAGCAGGTTCTTGCCTTCGACCACGGCCAGGACGTCGAATTCCTCCGCCGGGAATTTCTTCGTCACCTCTTCGTACTGGTGGAATTCCTTGGTGTTGGATCGGAACAGCTGGCTCAAGGAGTTGTCGATCTTGATCCGGTCGATGCCGAAGACAGCGCCGACCATCAGGATCGCGAGGACGATGCAGGACAGGATCGGCGCCTTCATCGGAATCAGGCCGAGCCTCTCCAGCCCGAACGCGATGCTCTTCGCCGGCGGCTCCTCCACCATCTCGACGTGGATTTCGTTGTCGCGGGTCTTTTCGAGCATGCGGCTTGTCCAATCCTCGGCTCAACTGATTAGCTTAGGTCGCAGGGTTACGAAAGCAGCCGCGCCGGCTATCTTCGATCGGTGCTAACCCTTGAAAATATGAAGAAAATCGCAGGCGCCGGTTTAGCAGGTCCCTGTCCCCTCTCGCAAGCGCGGCCCTCGGCCGAAATCCTTCACGATTGCGCTGATTCCGGCTGTCGCGGATTTGTCACACCGAACCGGCTTCAGGGTTCGGAAGGTGCGACGTTCGGTCGCCGCTCTCGTCTTTCAGGGCGACGCCGGTCACCTGCCGCCGCAGGCCCTCACGGGCCAGCCACGCGATCTTGAAAGCGGCCTCATCATAGCTCAGCCCTTCGCGATGGATGTTGGAGACGCAGTTGCGGTCGGCATCTGTGCGGCCGATCGCCGGGGCGAATGTCAGGTAGGCGCCGAGGCTGTCGGGCGCGGACAGGCCCGGCCGCTCGCCGATCAGGACGGCGACCATATCCGCCTTGACGATCGCGCCAACCTCGTCGCCAAGCGCAACCCGGGCGCCGGACGCGACCACGACAGGTCCGAGCGCAATTGGCGCGGCGGCGAGGCGCGGCAGCAGGTGCCGCATCAGTTCCACCGCATGCGCATGCACGGCGGCTGATGAGAGCCCGTCGCCAATCACGAACGCGATCTTGCCGGCACTCCCCTCGCCGCCTGCAAGCTGCGCTGCCGAAATTTCATCGAGCCGCCGGCCGAGATCGGGACGCCGCAGATAGTCGCGGCGGCTGCCGGCGCGGCTGCGAACCTCGACGGCGGCAATGCCGAGACCGGCAAGCTGCGCGACCAGCGCGGTCGCATCGAAGGCGGCATGAACGGCGTCACGCGCTCGCGCATGATCGAGGGTGAAGTCCAGCAGCGCGCGGGTCGGCAGGCTCGCTCCGGCGCGCCCCAGCGCGACGCGTGCCGGCGTCAATTCCCGCAGGTCGCGCGTCGGTCTAGTGCCCACTTTCCGAAGTTCGTGATCCATCGCCGCAAACACCTTCACGAACTTCGGAAAGTTATGGGCACTAGCAAATTCATGATTCTAGTGCCGCTTTCGATCTGAAGTCCCTGAACCCAATTTTGCCGCGAGTGAGTCAGGGCTTCAGATCGGCGGCGCTAGAGTAGCTGGCTGGGTGTCATTCGGCAGGAACGGAGGCCTCGCGCAGCCGGACCGAATAGTTCGACGCGTTCTGCCGGCCGGAGGACGCGGCTTGCGCGAACATGATGAGGTGATGCCCTATCAGCACCGATCCGATAAAGCCCTCGATATCGCCGCGCCGCAGCCGCTCGAAAGCGAACTTCCAGAACACTTTCTTGTAGGGGCCGAGCACGCCGACCTGCCAGAAGATGTTGCGCAGCATGATCAGGCCGCGCCTGATATTCTTCCAGCTCTTCGTCTCCGGGCTCACGGGCACCTTGAGCCGGTTCGCATGCGTGTATTCACATTGATAGGTGTAGCGCGCGAACAGTTTGGCGGGCTCATAAGCCAGCGCCATGGCGCGCTTCCAGCTGCGGACGACGTCGTCGTAGGGCAACAGGAAGTCGACATTGGAGTCGCGCCCGTCGTCATCGAGCACCAGCCGATTATCGCGCGCGAGCCGGTCCCACAACGGCGTCTTGGGCAGCGCCTGCAAGAGATTGATGGTCAGGAGCGGAATCTTCGAATCATCGACGAACTTCAGCAGCGCATCCCCCGTGCCCGGCTTGTCGCTATCGAGCCCCATGATGATGCCGGACACCACCTCCATGCCGTAGGAGTTGATGGTCTGCACGCCCTCCAGGATCGGGACCATCATGTTGTGGTCCTTGTGCATCGCCTTCAGCGCATCCGGATCGGGCGTCTCGATGCCGCAGAAGATGGTGATGAAGGCGGCCTCGCGCATCTTCTCCAGGATCTCGGGACGCTTGGCGATGTTGAGCGTCGCCTCGCAGGCGAGCCGTGTGACATAACCGTGCTTCTGCTGCCATTCGATCAGATGCGGCAGCAGATCGAGCGCGGCCTTGCGGTTGCCGATGAAATTGTCGTCGACGAAATAGACGGTGTCGGCGATGCCGAGCTCGCGCATCTTGTCGAGCTCGGCGATGATCTGCGCGGGCGTCTTGAGCCGTGGATTGCGGCCGTAGAGCCCGGGGATGTCGCAGAACTCGCACTGATAGGGACAGCCGCTGGAATATTGCAGGCTGCCGAGCATGTAACGTCTGATGTCGGTGAGTTCATAGGCGGGAATCGGGAAGTCGCTCATGTCGACGCGGTCCTTGGTCGTGAACACGACCTGGCGCTCGGGCCGCGTGACATCCTCCGCGAGACGCTGAAGCAGTGCGTCGGTGGCATCGCCGAGCTCGCCGACATGCAGGTAGTCGAACGAAGGATAATAGTCCGGACAGGCGCTGACCGAGGGACCGCCGATCGCAGCCGGAAGACCGAATTCATGGGCACGGCGGCAGATCTCGTTCATCTGCTGGCGCTGGATGTGCATGCCGCTGACGAACACGACTTCCGCCCATTCGAAATCCGCGTCCGTTGCAGGCGACAGGTTCTCGTCGACGAAGCGGACCTGCCACTGCGCCGGCAAATAGGCCGCGAGCACCAGCAAGCCCTGCGGCGGCATGAACGCTTTCTGGCCGTCGGTCAGCGGATAGGCATATTCGAACGTGCCGAATGACGACGTATATCGCGGAAAGACGCATAGAACGCGGCGAACCGCCTCGATGCCCTCAACTCTCATCCAATTTCCTCTGCGATACCTTGCACTTCAGGGCCCAACTTAAGCACGCGTCACAAAGCTGGGCCATAAATTCTTCGACATTGTGGCAGCACCTGTAACCTATGAGACGTCCAGTTGGTTGCAAGGGTTCACACCCCTGCAATCAGTCGAGACGCAAAATCGGGTAACAGACCCGAATTGCCGGCCAGCCGGAAGGTCGAATCGGCCAGCCCCACGCGCACCAGCCAATCGTCGAATTCGGGCGCCCGCTTCAGGCCGAAGAGGTCGCGGACATAGAGCGCGTCGTGGAACGAGGTGGACTGGTAGTTCAGCATGACGTCGTCGGCGCCCGGCACACCCATGATGAAGGTGACGCCGGCGGCGGCCAGCAGCGTCAGGAGATTGTCCATGTCGTCCTGATCGGCCTCGGCATGGTTGGTGTAGCAGACGTCGACCCCGAGCGGCAGGCCGAGCAGCTTGCCGCAGAAATGGTCCTCCAGGCCAGCGCGGATGATTTCCTTGCCGTCGTAGAGGTATTCGGGGCCGATGAAGCCCACCACGCTGTTGACCAGGAGCGGATTGTAGGCCCGCGCCACCGCATAGGCGCGCGCCTCGCAGGTCTGCTGGTCGACGCCGCCATGCGCATTCGCCGACAGCGCGGAACCCTGCCCGGTTTCGAAATACATCACGTTGCCGCCAACCGTGCCGCGCTTCAGCGCGCGGCCGGCGTCGTGCGCCTCGCGCAGCAGCGCGAGATCGACGCCGAAACTGCGATTGGCGGCCTCCGTGCCCGCGATCGACTGGAATACGAGATCGACCGGCAGGCCGTCGCCGATCAGCTTCAAGGTCGTGGTCACATGGGTCAGCACGCAACCCTGGGCCGGAATCTGCAGCCGGACGATGATGTCGTCGAGCAGCCGCAGCAGCCTGCCGATCACGGCCGGATCATCGCTCGCCGGATTGATGCCGATGCAGGCATCGCCCGAACCGAGCAGCAGCCCGTCGAGGATCGAGGCGGTGATGCCCCTGGCATCGTCGAAGGGATGGTTGGGCTGCAGCCGCGCGCTCATGCGGCCGCGCAAGCCGATGGTATTGCGGAATGCGGTCACCACCTCGCATTTCTTGGCGGCCAGGATCAGGTCCTGGTTGCGCATCAATTTGCAGACGGCAGCCGCCATCTCCGCCGTGATGCCACCCGCGAGCTGCTTCAGCACGGCGGGGCTCGCGGCATCCGAGAGCAGGAAATCGCGGAAGCCGCCGACCGTCTGCGAGGCGATCGGCGCAAAGGCGCGCGCGTCATGGCTGTCGATGATCAGGCGGGTGACTTCGTCGTCCTCATAGGGAATGACGGTCGCCTGCAGAAATTGCGTGAGCGGGGTGTCCGCCAGCGCCATCCGCGCCGCGATCATCTCCTCGGCACTGTCGGCGGCGATTCCGGCCAGCCGGTCCCCGGAGCGCGGCGGGCTCGCCTTGGCCATCAGTTCGCGCAGGTCGGCGAAGACATGAGTCGTGGCGTCGATGGTGTGGCGATAGACCATGGCGAGAATCTACCACCTTGCCCGGCCAGCGCGATGACGCGTCAACCTCTACCAAGATACCGCAAGTCACGTCCGCAGGCGTCACTCCGTCGCACCGCAAGAACCTGATCGACAAGGGAAATCGCCCGTAGATTGCGGGGCTTACGGGGTACCGCCATTAATCCTTTATCCATGAAAATTCTGCATGCTTTTTAGACGGTTGACGCGTCCCGGGGCACTCGCGGCGAGGCGTTCACCTTTCGTTAGGCATTCCCGAAAAGCTGGTACGTAAATCATGGCATCCAGGCTCTCACTGGCGGCAAAGCTGTATTCGATCTTCGCGCTGTTTGCGCTTCTGACCGCCGCCATCACCGCCCTCTCCGACTACAACTCCCGCCGCAGCGCCGAGCTGATCCACGAGATCGAGACGGTCAATCTCGCCGCGCTGAACGTCGAGCGCGTCAACTCGCTGGTCTATGCGGTCGTGATGGAGTCGCGCGGCGTCTACATGTCGACCGAAAAGGATGTGGTGAAGAAATACGGTGACGGCCTGCTCAAGTTCAACGACGGCATCCTCAACGTGGTGAAGCGCTGGGAGGCGATCGTCGAGGCCGACGATGCCGACCAGTTCGCGACTTTCAGGAAGCGGATCGAGCAGTTCGTCGAATTCCGCAAGGAGCTGGTGCGCCGCGCCAACGAGATCAGCCCGGCTGCGGGGCGAGAATGGGGCGACAATGACGCCAACCGTTCGGTGCGCTCGGCGCTGAACAAGGATCTCGAGGCGCTGTCGAAGGTCTATGCCGAGCGCGGCAAGAAGATTGCCGGCCTGGCCGAGGTGAACCGCGAATTGTCGTTCGTGCTGACCTGTCTCGGCGGCGTCGCGCTGTTGCTGGTCGTGATCGGCGTCGTCATCATCGCCCGCTCGATCGCGCGTCCGCTGTCGGTGATCACCGCGACCATCAAGCAGGTTGCCGAAGGCGCCGAAAACGTCGAGGTGCCGCACACCGCGCGCGGCGACGAGATCGGCGCGTTGGCGCGCGCCATCCAGATCTTCAATGAGGCGATGGAGCGCAACCGCAATCTCAACTCGCAGGTGACCGCGGACTCCGCGGCACGCGCGGAACGCAGCCGGCACATCGAGGCGTCGGTCGAGGAGTTCCGCCAGGCGATCGGCGCGGTGCTGCGCGCCGTCAATCAGAACGCATCCGCGATGCGTCACACCGCCGAAAGCATCACGCGCGTTACTTCAGATGCGAGCGAGCGCGCCATGGCTGCGACCGGCGCCACCAGCCAGGCCGCCGGCAACGTCTCGGCGGTCGCGGGCGCGGCGGAAGAGCTGTCCGCTTCGGTGCAGGAGATCGGCCGCCAGGTCCGCCAGTCCGCCGGTGCGGTCGAGCAGACCGGCCAGCGCACCGAGAAGTCGATCTCCGAGATCGAGAGCCTTGCCGCGGCCACCCAACGCATCGATGGCGTGCTGCAACTGATCCAGGCGATCGCCGAGCAGACCAACCTGCTGGCGCTCAACGCCACCATCGAGGCCGCGCGTGCCGGCGACGCCGGCCGCGGCTTTGCCGTGGTGGCGCATGAGGTCAAGGCGCTCGCGGGGCAGACCGCGAAGGCGACCGAAGAGATCGGCCAGAATGTCGGCCTGATCCAGTCCTCGACCAGGAATGCGGTCGATGCCGTGCGCGAGATCGGCATCGCCGTGCGCGAGATCAACGACATCACTTCCGCGATTGCCGGTGCCGTCGGTCAGCAGGATGCGGCGACGCGCGAGATTTCGGTGAACGCACAGTCGGCCGCGCAAGGCAACGAGACGCTGGTCAACAACATCGTCTCGCTGCGCGACTCCATCGGCGAGACCAACACCGCGGCCGGCTCCGTGCTGTCGGCCTCCAACGAGCTCACCGCCATGGCGGAGACGCTGTCGCGCGAGGTGGAGAAGTTCTTCCACAGTCTGCGCAGCGGACAGGCGGAGACGCGCAAGAGCGCCTGAGCACGCAAGCAAAAGGCCCGGCTGTGAGCCGGATCAGATTGCGATGGATCGCCGGACCGCGCGAAGTCGAACGACACGGCCATCATCAGCGGGGGCCAGCAGACAGAGGTCAGCCCGCACTCTGTTGTTGCGGAATACCCGCCGGCTCGCGCTCGCCACGCGCGGGCTCACCGGCCAGCGCCGTCTTGGCTCCGCGCGACGCGATGATGGCGGCCGCGATCAGAATCCCGAAACAGGAAGCGAGGGGGCGATAGGTGATCCAATCGTGAATCTGGGTGTGGTTGGAGAGAAGCTCAAACCACATGAAGGGAATCAGGATCGGCGACGACAGAAGTATGAACCGTCTTGGGTCCGGCCACCGCACGGGCAGCAGCAGCGTTGGCAGCAAAAGCAGGAAGAGCATCGGGGATTGCTTCTGATGGAAGAGATAGCTCAGTACCTTCCCGGTCGGCGCAAGGAAATGATGTCGGACAAAACCCGGAGCGTCGCCGTTCATGCGATAGACGATCACTTCGAAGATATCGCTCCACTTCACTCCCGCGACGCAGGCAATCGCCCATTTCGAGGCCCAGGTCAGCGAATATCCCGCGAACCACGCGACGACGATGGCGAACGCCTCGGAGCCACGCCGACCGGCTGCAAGTGCGACAAAGGCGATCAACATCGGTTGCCACGGCACGTTGTGGAGGAAGTCGATATAGTTGAACAGGCTGCCAAGCAGCGTCGCGATCAGGATCAGATCACGGTCGGGGTGACGAGCCTTCCGGGCCATGAAGGCGCTTCCGGCGAAGATGAAGGCGATGGGAATCGCATGCACCGCATAGATCCAGCAGAACCAGAGATCGCTGAGAACAACGGTCGGGACGATCAAGGCGAGTGCGCCGTCGGCGCCGATGAGGAAGCGCAGCTCAAAGGCGAGCCATGTGAGTCCGGCGATGATTGCCGCCAGCATCAGATAGCGCAGCGGATAGATCGGAAGGTACGCGAGCCAAGTATCGACCAGCACGCGATAGCCGTGCCAATAGCGTGGATAGGGCCACCAGGTTACGCTGGGGTCCTTCGCAGCGGCCGCGAGAAGAAAATCGCAAGGCACGCCTTTATCAGCCAGCGGGCGCGCTGACATGATCGCGTTGTAAAGTCCGACGACGCCGGGCTGCAGGCCGGTCCCGAGTTCGACGCATTCTTCGGTCGTAGGCGTCGGTGTGAGATTAATGCCCCGCATGTGCTCCAGCCTACGCTCCGGCGGGGCAACGTAATCCGTCGCGACGAGGGCAAGCAAATAGATCGGTTGCAGTGCGAGCACCAGAAGAAGTCCAAGACACAGCCGTTTCAACGGAAGTTTCATGGAGCGGACGCTTATTCCAGAGCTTGCTGTCATCAACATCGTTAAACTTCCGTCGCCTCAGGCCTTGTCCATGATCTGCTTGAGCAGGA
>CAVTVG010000009.1:0-135128 GCA_963738155.1 uncultured Alphaproteobacteria bacterium | reverse complement strand
CGAACAGCCGTCGCGCTATGGCGCGCTGCGCCGTGAGCCGCGCCGCGACGGGCTGTCGACCATCGAGGCCGCCGGCATGCTGATCTCGGCGCTGGAGCGGCGTCCCGACACGGCGGCAACGCTGAACGCCAGTTTCGAGCGGATGCTGGCGCGTTTCCGCGAGGTCCAGCGCGACATGCCGGAGCTCGCGCCAAAGCCGAAAGGGCGGCCGAAACGCGACTTTCGGCGGCGAAGAAGGCCCTGAGAGGCCTGGTCGTCGGAGAAGAGTTTCATGTTTGGGCCAGCGATGCTATCGCATGCTCGGATGTCAGATAATAGCAAGCTGGATGGACTGCAGATTGCCCGCGCCGTTGCTGCGCTCGGCATTGCCTATTTCCATTCCTGGCACGTCACGATGCCGTTTCCGCCCGACACGGCCCATCCGATTCCGATCCTGATGGAGTGGGGCTGGCTGGCCGTCGATTTCTTTTTCGCCATCTCCGGCTTTGTCATTTGTCTGGTCGTGACGTCGGCTAATTTCCGTCCGGTTTCGTTTCTGCTTCGGCGCGCTTTCCGGCTTTATCCGCTATGGATCGAAACATCATTCATTTTTCTCTGGCTGACCAACTACATCGGGCGCAGCGAGCGCCAGACCGATGCATTTTTTAATTGGTCGCTCACATTGTTGCCGACCAACGGGATGCCATTCTACGACATCGGCTGGTCGCTCCAGCATGAGATGCTGTTCTACGTTTTGGCGGCAGCGGTGAGCCCGTGGTTGGGCATCTATGGCGTCGCCGCGGTCCTTGCGCTCGGCGTCGCGGCCGATCACCTAACTGAGCTGCCCTGGTACCTTCACCAGTATTTTTTCTATTACGGCAACTTCCTTGCGGGCATCGCCGCGTTCCTGGTCCATCGAAGCGGCCTGCGTCCCGGTTTCATCCTGCCGCTCGTCCTCGGGATCGTGGCGTTTCGTTGGGCTCCGACCCGCAGCCTCTTCCCGATTGCGCTGTTCTGCTGGCTGGTCGGCTTCGTCAACCTGAAGACCGGTTGGAGCATTGGCCGTCTCGGTGCGCTGCTCGGCGACGCCTCCTACTCGATTTATCTGCTGCATCCGCTGGCGTTCTACTGGGTCTATATCCAGCTGCAGCCGCCGCTGCCGCCGCTATGGACCCAGGAGCTTCTTCGATACGGAACGATGATCGCGGTATGTGCGGCAGCCATCACAAGCTGGATGCTGTTCGAGCGGCCCATGATGTATCTGGGAGACTGCATCGATCGCTATGTTCGACGCTGGCATTCGCCGCCTGTGCTTGCCGAGCAGCCATCGGAATGATTTCAGAGTTCGCGCCCACGAGGTCGAGCACATCGTGCCGGAACTCGCGCCACGGCCGAAGGACGGCCAAAGCGCGGCTTTCAGCGGCGAAAAGGCTTAAAGGGCTTGGTTGCGTCTCGGGGGGAGGCCGTATATGAGTGCGCCCCGATGGGGCCACGTGGCGGAGTGGTTACGCAGCGGTCTGCAAAACCGTTTACACCAGTTCAATTCTGGTCGTGGCCTCCAACAGCCTTATCCAAGGTCTGCTCCCCGAATTTTCTGCAGGACATGAAAACGGCTCGGGACGCGCCTTCAGCAGGCGGCGTACCAGCCCTGCGGGAACGGAATCAGCGGCCAGGCGGAACCGTTGTCATTGGCGGCTTTCAGCAGCGCGTTGAACAGCGGCAAGCGGGCCAGCATGATGTCCTCCCCAGGCACAGGCTCAATCGCCGTTCGCACGGCATCCAGCAATCGATCGAACTCAACTTCACTCATCGCGCACTCCCCTTATTGGGAAGCACGCTCGCAAATATCTTTTGTTGCTGGATTGCCCGGATCGCTCAAATTTTATCGATCCGCCGATCCCGCCCCGTTTGGTTACTGAATTCTTTTTGTTGTGCGCGGCAAACTAGGCGGTTCCGAGCGGGGGAAAGTGTGAGAAAAATCACATTTGGCGGAAAAAATTTTGCGTATCTGGCGGATGGACCGGGCGCGCGTGGCGCCCGCGCAAATCGAGGGAAAATCGCCATGACCGCAAAGGCCCTTTCAGCTCTGATGACGCCGCGCCGCCTCGCCGCTGCCATCGGCCTCGGGTTGACCCTGGCCTCGGCGACATCCGCCTTTGCGGTCGGTACGCCCGAGCAACGCCGGGCCTGCACGCCCGACGTCTACCGCCTTTGCGCCGGTGAAATCCCCAATGTCGGGGCCATCACCGCCTGCCTGCAGCGCCACAAGGGCAGCTTGAGCTCGGCCTGCCGCGCCGCGATGGACGAGGCTGGCCGCTAAAGCTGACTTTCCAACAGGCTGTGGAGAAATCATCCCAACCCTGTGCAGGAGTGCGCGGCAAGCTATTGCTCCATAGGAGAGAATTTCCCGCAAACGTCTGTGGATATGCTGCGGAAAACCCATGCTCTGACCTGGACGATCGCCGTCGCGCGACCTGCCGCTGCGCTGCCCGGTGGACGGCCGAAAACACCTCTCGCGTCCGAATTGCCCGCGCTCATGCCTTTGAGGCGGTCTCTCAGGGCGTCGACGGCCGAAACCGGCCGCGGCGGCTCTCGTATCTTCAGCCGCAGACAACCGGTCGTCCGCCGCCGAGAGGCGCATTATTTCAACAGCTTACTTTCAAATTCGGTGAGCCTGTGGTCTCTTACCTCGGCAGGGGAAGTCATGGCTATTGTTCAACCAACAGACGTGATGTCGGTGGCCGATGCCGTGTCAGGAGCGAGGGTAGCTCCGGTTGCGGAGCGCGCCTCCGCACAACCCGCTGCGCCAGCCCAGTCCTTTTCCTTCGCACTCGCCGCCGGCCAACGTGAATTGCGGCTCGATCTATTCCGCGGGCTGGCGCTGTGGCTGATCTATATCGACCACGTCTCGCCGGACCTGCTGACCTGGTTCACCATCCGCAACTACGGCTTTTCCGACGCCGCCGAAATCTTCATCTTCATTTCGGGCTTCACCGCCGCGCTGGTCTATGGCCGCGCGACCTTCGAAAAGGGCTTCGTGATCGGCACCGCGCGCATCGCCCGGCGGGTCTGGCAGATCTACACCGCGCATCTGCTGCTGTTCCTGGTCCTGATGGCGGAGATCGCCTTCGTCACCGCATATTCCGGCAAGGCGTTCTACGAACACGAGATGGTCGTCGGAGATTTCTTCAGGCAGCCCGGCGCGGATATGATCCAGGCGCTGTTCCTGCGCTTTCGGCCGCTCAACATGGATGTGCTGCCGCTCTATGTCGTGCTGATGGGCAGCCTGCCGCTGGTGCTGCTGCTGGCAAAATGGAAGCGCGACCTGCCGCTCGTGGTTTCCATCGCGCTCTACATCGTCGCCAACAGGCTCGACCTCCATCTCTCGACCTATCCTGACGGATTCTGGTCCTTCAATCCGTTCGGGTGGCAGCTGCTGTTCGTGTTCGGCGCCTGGTGCGCGCTGGGCGGCGCAAGGCGCCTGCAGCCGATCCTCGCCTCGCCGATCACCTTCTGGATCGCGGTCGCCTATCTCTGTGCGGCGTTCGCGCTGACCATGACCTGGTATTTCCCGCGGCTGGAAAGCTTCGTGCCCGGCTGGCTGTCGTACTGGATCTACCCCATCAACAAGACCGATTTCGACATCCTGCGCTTTGCGCATTTCCTGGCGCTCGCGGTGGTGGGCCTGCATTTCGTGCCTGCCAACTGGGCCGGGTTGCGGTCGGCCTGGGCGCAGCCCTTGATTCTCTGCGGTCAATATTCGCTGCAGATCTTCGCGCTCGGCGTTGCCTTGTCATTTGCGGGTTACGCTCTGCTGATGGAGCTCGATGCCGGCGTGGCGCTGCATTTTATCGTCGGCGCCGCAGGCATCCTGATCCTCTATGGCGTGGCCCGAGTGTTCACGTGGTACAAGCGCGTCACGGCGAGCCCCGCGCGTGCCAAGACACCGGCGACGTCCACGACCGCACTGACATCTGAAAGTTCATGAGTTGCTAACCGACTGGATCGATTGACATGGCAAATCAAAGCAAAGACCTTTTCGTTGTCGAACGCGATTTGAGACTCGACCTTTTGCGAGGCCTCGGCCTCTGGATGATCTTTCTCGATCATATTCCCGACGACGTCGTCTCCTGGATGACGCTGCGCAATTACGGCTTTTCCGACGCGGCCGAGTTCTTCGTCTTCATTTCCGGCTATCTGGCCGGTTTCATCTACGGTCCGATCATCGCCTCCGGCCAGTTCCTGCCGGCGCTGAAGCGGCTGTGGCTGCGGTCGTGGCAGATGTATGTCGCGCATATCCTGCTGTTCCTCACTTTCACGGCGCAGATCGCGCGCACCGCGAGGAAATGGGACAACCCGATGTACAAGGACGAGTTCAACGTCGCGAACTTCCTTGCCCACCCGGACGAACTGATCGGCAAGGCGCTGACCCTGCAGTACAAGCCGGTCGATCTCGACGTGTTGCCGCTCTACATCACGCTGGTGGCGGCCGCGCCCTTCGTGGTCTGGGGCTTGACGCGCCGGCCCAACCTGACTCTCGCCGCTTCGTTCGTGCTTTACATTCTGGCGCGCTATTTCGACTGGAACCTGCCGTCCTATCCCAAGGGGGCGACCTGGTATTTCAACCCGTTTGCCTGGCAGTTGATCTTCTTCTTCGGCAGCTGGTGCGGCATCGGCGCCGTCGGCCAGCTCAGGAAATTGCTGGATTCGCGCATCGTCTACGCGATCGCAGTCGCCTGGATTCTGTTCGCGTTGGTCATCGTGATGACCTGGCACAGCGCATTCCTGGAATCGTTGATACCGAAATGGATGATCAAGCGGATCTATCCGATCGACAAAACCGATCTGGACATGCTGCGATTCACCCATTTCTGCGCGCTCGCCTTCATCGTTTCGCGTTATCTCCATCGCGATTGGAAGGGACTGAAGTCGATCTGGCTGCGGCCGTTGGTGTTGTGCGGGCAGCACTCGCTTCCCTTGTTCTGCCTCGGCGTGTTCCTGTCCTTTGGTGCCCACTGGGTGCTGGTCCAGTACAGCAACAGCGGGTTCGAGCAGATCATCGTCGCCTTTGCCGGTTTCTCGATCATGACGGCCGTTGCCGGAGCCCTCGACTTCGCGAACAAAGTTCCGAATCTGTTCGTCGATGCCGGGCTTGGCGAGCAGCCTGATCCGGGAACGCAGCCGGGCGTCGCATGACATCGGGCCGGCTGCGTCTGCCTGCGTGAAGCCGGAGCTTCGGCTTCACGCAGACCTTCGGTTTATCGATTTTGCGCATGATCCGGAAAAGTGTAACGCGGTTTTCCGATAAGATCATGCGCCAATAAGGAGCTAGGTATGTACAGATCTTTGGCCGTCTTGGGCGCATTGCTTTTGCTTTCGACAGGTGCGGCGCGTGCGCAAAGTCCCTCGCCCGAAACCCTCGAGGCCGCGCGCAATCTCGTCACGACGCTTCGGCTCAGCGACCAATACCGGGCGCTGCTCCCGGGCATCTTGCTCGGCCTCAAGCCGTCGCTGACGCAGGATCGGCCGGAGATCGAGCGCGACTTCGACGCGCTGGTGCCGACGGTGATCGACACCTACGCCACCTACTACAACGTGATGGTTACGAGTGCCGCCGCGCTTTATGCAAAGACTTTCTCGGCGGACGAGCTGCGCGCCATCGAGGCGTTCTATCGCAGCCCCGCCGGCCAGAAATACATGCAGAATTCCCGCGCGCTCGCCGAGCAGATCCGGCAGATCGGCGAGGAGTCCAGCCGCAAGGCGGCCGACGATCTCAAGGTACGCATGACCCAGGCCCTGCGCGAAAAAGGTCACAAATTCTAGGTAGATAGAGTAGAAGTCGCGAGCCTCTGGAGTCGCCGGTGTCCGGCGACGATGTGCGTGGCGTATTCTTTAGAAGCTATGGGACCTGAAGGCCGGCCATCACCGATCGAGACGACGCAGGCTTCGCCGGTCGCGGAGCAGTTTCGCCGCGCGGGCGGGGCGGCGCGTTCGCTCGTCCCGTCGAACCCTTATGACATCGCGACCTGCCTGCTGCTGGCAGCCATCGCAGCCGTCGCGCTGTTCACCTTCCGCGACTACGCGATCTCCAACGATGAAGGCGTGCAGCACCACTATGGCGAGTTGATCATCGCCTATTACCGGAGCGGTTTTGCGGATCGCGAGCTCCTCACCTACCAGAACCTCTATCTCTATGGCGGCCTGTTCGACGTGATCGCCGTCGGCCTCGCGAAAGTCCTGCCCGTCGATCCCTACGCACTGCGCCACATTCTCTGTGCAATCACGGGAATCGGCGGCATTGCGGCTGCCGCAGCGACGGCGCGGCTCATCTCCGGCCCGCGCGCCGGCCTGATCGCGGCCTTGGCCCTGAGCCTGTGCGGCGCCTGGTACGGCGCCATGTTCAACCACACCAAGGACATTCCCTTTGCGGCGGCGATGATGGCGGCGACGTTCTTCCTCGTCCGTCTGGCGCGTGATCTACCCTCGCCGCGCATGCGTGATGTCCTGGCGTTCGGCCTTTTAACCGGCGCCGCGCTTGGGGTGCGCAGTCTCGGGCTGCTGCTGTTGGTCTATCTCGCGCTTGCCATCGTCATTTATCTGCCCTGGCGCGAGCGCGGCGGAGCCCGCCTGCGCTTTGCCTCTACGGCTGTACTGAAGACGTTTCCGGCGGTGGCGCTGGCCTATCTCATCATGATTGCAGCCTGGCCGTGGGCCGCGCTGTCGCCGCTCAATCCGATCCGCGGATTGTTTGCCTTCTCCGAATTTCACTATGCCATCCGCACGGTGTTCGAGGGACAGGTTTACGAAATGGGCGAGGTGCCGCGGCTCTATGTGCCCGGCTATCTCCTGATCCGCGTGCCGCTGATCACGCTGTCAGGTGTTGCGCTCGCGGTCATCTCGATGCTGGCGCCATTCGCATGGACGCTGCGCCGGCGTGATCTCGCGCTGTTGCTCTCGGCCGTCGCGATGCCGCTCGCCTGCCAGGTCGCCCTGCACGGACCGGCTTTCACGGGAATGCGCCATTTCCTGTTCGTGTTGCCCGCGCTCGCGGCGCTTGCGGGCATCGGCTTCGACGCTGTCCTCGACAGGCTCGCGGTGCACGGCCGCTGGCTTGCGGCTGGCGCTGCTGCTGCGATCTGCGCCTGCTTCGTCTGGGACGGCGCGACGCTGGTGCGGCTGCACCCTTACGAGAACCTGTCCTACAACGCGCTGGTCGGCGGGCTGCCCGGCGCCTATCGCCGCTACGATATGGACTATTGGTTCAACAGCATGCCCGAGGCGATCCATCGCCTGGAAGCCTATCTTCGGGAAAAGACGCCGCTCGAGACCAGCCAGGCGCCGAAAATCTATTCGGTCGCGGTCTGCGGCGTGCAGTTGGAGTTCGACAAGACGGTCACGTTGCCGCAGCTGCATTGGGACTTCAGGTCGGAGTGGGATGAGTCGGAATTCTTCATCGCGCCGACCCATATGAACTGCGACAGGGATCTCGACGGCGAGATCGTCGCCACCGTCGAGCGGTTCGGCGTGCCGATCGCCTATGTGAAGGACCGCCGCAAGATCGTGAAATTGCCGATGGCGACCGCGGCGTCGCCCTCATCGGGGCAGGACGTCAATCGCAAGGAAAACTGACGGGGGCGGGGATCCTGCGCCCTGGAATCTTCACTCGTGCCGGCCATGTGATTCTCATCGCTGGTCGCGAGGTCGGCTGCTTTACGGAAGCTCACGGATCGTGCAATTCAAAATGACCGGCGTCCAAACCGGAAACTCGTTGAACGAAGCTAGTGTCACCGGGCCGGTTCGGTCGTTACGAAGGCTAGGGAAACAAAAATTTGTAGCCGAGAACGTAGTCGAAAAATGTGCGAAGCAATGCGAGGAGAAACACACCGAACGCTACCGTTGCCTCCGGACAGCCGGGCGGAAGCCAGATAGCGCCAATGCAAACGAGACCGAGGGCGAAGTTCATCAAAATCCACGTCAGATACGCAGAAGCTTTCGCGCCACCTACTAGCGCACTGCTCTTGATGCCGTCCACGATCAACACGACGACATCGAACAGCAGCATCGATCCCATCCAAAGGTAGAAATTTTGCGGTGACACCTGGGGGGACGGATTCAGTAATGACGGAGGCGTGCCATGGGGGACCGGCAAAGACTGGGCTATCTTGACGAAAAGCAGAGCCGTAATGAGCAACATATAAATGTCCCAAACATAGGCGGCGTGTCCCCAAAAACCCTGCGGCTGCCGATGCAAGTATTTGATGTCGAGCGAACGGTCGCCCCCGTGAAAAATCGGCACGACAGTCACGAAGAACGTACCGAACAGCCAGAACGAGGCATCCAGCGGAAGGACGATAAAATGAGCAGGAAACAGGTTGGTGCAGGCAATCGTGATCGAAAGACCGACGACGATCTGATAAGCGCGTTTGAAGTGATCGACCAAACGGCCACGTTCCTGAATTTGCTGCGGCGTTTCAGTCGAAGTCTCAGTCATTTCGAGTTCCCAGTTGCGACGCAGTGGCAGTGGGCTAGTCCATCCGGCCGCAAATTCTATGTTTCTTAATCCCGGTCACCAGCGTATCATTTTTTGCAGTGCACCCGTTCGAGTTCATCGATTCGCATGCTGAAAGTCTATCTAGCCGGTCCCGATGTATTTTTGCCTGATGCTATCCAAATAGGGCAGCAAAAGAAACAATTATGTCTGAGGTATGGGCTGGAAGGATTATTCCCGTTCGACAATGAGCTTGCATCGCCAGGCGCGGAAGAACGGATCGATCGTCTCATATATCGTGCCAACGAAGAGATGATGCAGAAGGCTCATCTCGGCATCTTCAATTTGACTCCTTTTCGCGGCCCGAGTGCCGATGTCGGCACGGTTTTCGAACTAGGTCTTATGGTGGGCTTGGGAAAGCGCGTGTTTGCCTACACGAACGACGATGCCGACTACGCGCAACGCGTCACTGCGTCTTCAGCTAGATTCGGTTTGCAAACACAGCCGTTGCACGACGCCAGCGGCATGACCGTTGAGAACTTTGGCAACGCGGACAACCTCATGATTGAATGGGCTGTCGCGGAGCATGGTGGCTATCCGATTGTTCGGAATCCGGCGAGCGGAATTGGCCGATTTCACGACCTTTCAGGATTCGAGAGGTGTTTGTCTTTGGCCTCCCAGGCCATGCTCAAAACAGCCTGACGTTTTCACTTGCGAATGCGACGCTGCGCGCACGTGAGGCGACGATCTAGCGGTTCGCCGAAACCCAATTTGAGCGGGGCCGAATTGCAAGGAGAACCGGTACCCATCCCCCATTTGGGGGACTTTGGCCGCGGCAGATGCAGCATGGTACCGATGGGTGAGATCATTCTGACCGGAGCGGGGCGGGGACAATGTTGAAGCGTGCACTCTTCGTTGCAGCTGCGCTGATCGGCGCGGTCGTCATCTGGTCGCAGGCAGCAGGCGCGCTCAGCAGCCGCAATCCATTCGGCGTGCCCGACGTCATCTCGCCCGACGGCCGCGACGTCATGCAGCTCGCCGAGCGCATCCAGATGCCCGGCGGCCCGGACGATCGTAACGCGCCGCAATGGTCGGAAGCGATCACGGCGGGACAGGCGGATTTGCTCGACGGCACCTGGTACAGCCGCTGGGAGTCCGGCACGTCGGGCACCGCGACCGTCCGCGTGGTCGGCGATCGCTTCTATGCGATGTACAGCAATCTCTCAGGACGGCTGGCCGGAAAAACCTGGCTGCTCGAAGCGATCCTGCTTCCCGACAATCGTCTCGCCGGACGTTGGGTGCAGATCGGCAATTCTCGCGACACCGGCCCCTTCATCGGAAAAGTCGTTTCGCCCGAGCGGATCGACGGCATCTGGAGCCCGCGCATGACCGATCGGTGGGATTTCCGCCGGCGGTTGGCGGATGGGAATTAGCCTTCATCGCTTGGAGGTCCAGTTTTGCTCCCGTCGGAGGAGCCCTCATCGGGTCAAAATTTCCAGAATAGTTCCGCCAACGTTTTTGCTATCTTCCCGTCATCGGTAGATGCCTCACGACTGTGCCGGACCCGCAGTCTCTGATGTGACGATGTTTGGCATCTCGCAAGTTGTCCCGGCGATCCGATCAATCCACGGGGCGTTTGGGGCTGGCATTCGCACATCTTCGGTTCGATCCAGAATGCCTCGCCGTCGCTGCGACTGACCGTCTGTTCCAGCCTGCCTCACCAAGCCACAAGACCGCTGACGACGACAAACCCGATGCTGGCGGCGACCGGGATGGCGGCAAGCGTGCTCAGCGCCAGCACCTTGATCTCGTGTTTCGTTTGCGGGTCCATTTGGCTCTCCCTTGAATTTACCGCCGCATCAACGCCGGACATGACGAATGGTTCGGGCCGACAATGGAACTTGACGCGGGCGGGGGACACTTCGGCGTGCGGCCACCGTGAGCGACGTGTCGCTGTTTTGCCCGTCGGGCAAAATTTGCGCGATTTTTCCTCGCCCCTGCCGGCTTACCCCGTCCAAATCGGCCGCGACGCGGCTGCCCCAAAATCCGGGTTTCGGAAGGCTTTTCAATTCGATCCTTGCAGTGTGTCCTGGCAGTGTGTCCTGAATTTCAGAAATTCGTCTTTACAGAAGTAAAAGGCCGTGCTTTGATGCCGCCGTCCTGCTCCCACAGGAGGACGTTCCGGCCGATCGTCACGAAACGGGGAGCGGGATGCGATGGACGCAGAGGCGCGTGAGATGATGCGCGCCGAAGCGTACGGTCAAGCCGTGTGGTCCTGATCCCCCGACGCTGGGGTCAAGCGGATGGAGATGCGATTTCGGCCTTGCGGCCGAAACGCAGAGATCCATTCACGACGGGGGCTAACAAGCCCGGTACCCCGGGGAGAGCACGGAGTAAGCCGTAAAGCCATTGCGCAGGGAATGCCGGAGCGTTTCGGCCTACCTGACGACTTGTGGGCGTTCTTCCTTTTTCAGCCCACGAGGACTGCGGGTGCGGTTGAGCGCCCGGCATTCCCTGCGTCCTCCGTTCTCTGAGGATGCCCGTTGCAGAAAACTCGGACGCGATCGCGCCGCGAGAAGGAAAGATCGCGCGCTCGGCTCAACGGCCGGCCGGCGCGGAATAGCCGCCCGAATAAGCCGGACCCGGCTCATACGAATAGGGCCGCGCATCGGGCCAGTAAGCAAACGCATCGGCGTTGCGCTGCTGCTGTTGGACGACGGTCCGGTCTGCTGTGGGGTGATGGTGCTTTGGGGCTGCCGCCGCGAGTTGCACCGACGACATCAGGACGATGACCGATCCCAGGACGATTGCTGATTTCTTCATTGTTGTTTCCTCTTGGCATCCAGGCCAACACACGCGGCCTGCTGGTGTACATAGGGAGGCACCGATGTCACGGCGAATGCGCAGGCCATCACGAGGTGGCGAGCAAATTTCTTGGTCATGGCTAGATATTCAGCAGCCAATGCGAGATTCAGCCGCTATTATTGAGGATATGAACGCTTCTTCGAGTATCCGTGCGATGATGAAAAAGAGCTTGCTGTTGCTTCTGCTGCTTTCAACCCCGGCATGGGGCCAGGGGCAGCCGACGCCTCTCGTGAAACCGGCCGCCAAGGGTGCTGCGCGCGTCGACAATTGCGCGCCGATCGGCCGCACCGCCAATGGCGAGCTGGTCTACTCGATGAAATGCGACAACATCCCCGCGCCGACCTCGCCGCCGCAGGCGCGGCTCGAGGAAACCGCTCCGCCGCCGCCTGCGCCGGCACCCCGCGATGAGGGACGCACCGGACTGTTCGGCTGGTCGTATGACAAACGGCAGCCGGAATAGTCAGCGCCCGATTTCGAAACCCCGTTGAGAGAATTGCATGAGCCAACTGATCATCCGCGCCGGTGACTTCACTTTCAACGCCCGTTTCGAGGAGGAGCATGCGCCGAAAACCTGCGCCGCGTTCAAGAAGGCGATGCCGTTCGAGAGCCAGGCGATCCACGTGCGCTGGAGCGGGGAGGGCGTGTGGATGCCGCTCGGCGATCTCGACTTCGGCGTCTCCTACGAGAACCACACCAGCTATCCCGCGCCCGGCCAGATCATCCTCTATCCCGGCGGCATCAGCGAGACCGAAATTCTGCTCGCCTATGGCGGGGTCCATTTCGCGAGCAAGATGGGCCAGCTCGCCGGTAACCACTTTATTACGCTGACGTCCAATCTCGAAAACCTGCCCGTGCTCGGCAAGACCGTGCTGTGGAAGGGCGCGCAGAAGATCCGTTTCGAGATGGCGTAGATGGCCGAGCCACGTTATCCGCGCGACCTCCGCGGCTATGGCCGTCATCCGCCCGATCCGAAATGGCCGGGCGGCGCGCGCGTTGCGGTGCAGTTCGTCGTCAATTTCGAGGAAGGCGGCGAGAACAATGTGCTGCATGGCGACGCGGCCTCGGAAGCGTTCCTGTCTGACGTGTTGGGCGCGCAGCCCTGGCCAGGTCAGCGTCACGCCAACATCGAATCCATGTTCGAATATGGCTCGCGCGCTGGCTTCTGGCGGCTGTGGCGGATGTTCACCGAACGCAAGCTGCCGGCCACCGTGTTCGGCGTCGCGACTGCGCTGAAGCGCAGCCCGGAAATCGTCGCCGCGATGAAGGAGGCGGGCTGGGACATTGCCAGCCACAGCCTGAAATGGGTCGAGCATCGGCACATGACCGAGGCCGAGGAGCGCACGGAGATCGCAGAGGCGATCCGCGTCCACACCGAAGCGACCGGCGCGCGGCCGCTCGGCTGGTACACCGGCCGCTCCTCGATCAACACGCTCAGGCTGCTGATGGAGGCCGGCGGCTTTCGCTATCTCTGCGATTCCTACGCCGACGATCTGCCCTACTGGATCAAGGGACTGAGCGAGCCGCAGCTCATGATTCCCTATACGCTCGATGCCAACGACATGCGCTTCGTCAACCCGCAGGGTTTTGGCGGTGGCGACGAATTCTACACCTATTTGAAGGACGGTTTCGACGTGCTTTATGCCGAGGGCACGACATCGCCGAAGATGATGTCGGTCGGCCTGCATTGCCGCATCGTCGGCCGGCCCGGCCGGGCCGCGGCGTTGATGCGTTTCCTCGACTACATCGGCAAGCACGAGCGTGTCTGGGTGCCGACAAGGCTGCAAATCGCGGAACATTGGCACGCCAACCTCAAGCATCTCGCAGCCAACGCTTTCGATATCGGATAGATCATGCCGCAAACTTCGCTGTCCGATCTCAATACGTGCGCCAAGACCGACTTTGTCGCACGCCTTGCCAATATCTTCGAATATTCGCCATGGATTGCGGAAGCTGCCGCGGAGGCGCGGCCGTTTGCCGGCGTCAATGCGCTGTTCGCGGCAATGAAGGCGGCGGTCGAGCGCGCGCCGGACGAAAAGCGGCTCGCGCTGATCAAGGCGCATCCCGATCTTGCCAACAAGACCCCGCGCGCGGCGGGACTGACCGCGGAGTCCGACGCCGAGCAGAACAGCGTCGGGCTCGACCGCCTGTCGGACGCGGAGTTCGCGGCCTTCGAGCGGGTCAACGACGCCTATCGCTCCAAGTTCGGCTTTCCCTATATCGTCTGCGTCCGCCGTCAGACCAAAGATTCCATCCTGCGCGATTTCGAGCGGCGGTTGCCGAACGATGCGGCGGCCGAGATCAAGGCCTCCGTCGCCGAGATTTGCCGGATCGCGGCGTTGCGGCTCGATCAGCTCGTGATGTCCGAGGACCGATTGCCGGTGAACGGGCGGCTCTCCACCCATGTGCTCGATACCCACAGCGGCAAGCCTGCGGCCGGGATTGCGGTCGAGTTGGTTGAGTTGTCCGAATTGGGCACCAGTCGTGTCGTGACGTGCGCGGTCACCAATTCGGACGGCCGCACCGATGTGCCTCTGATCGGCGGACGGCCGGTTCCGATCGGCCGCTACGAGCTGCATTTTTCGGTCGGACAGTATTTCGCGGCACGCGGCGTGCCGGTGTCCGATCCGCCGTTCCTGGATCAGATTCCCCTGCGTTTTTCCGTCAGCGAGCCCGAAGGCCATCTGCACGTGCCGCTGCTGGTCACGCCGTGGAGTTACGCGACCTATCGAGGAAGTTAGACGTGCTGTGCGGATGTCGCGGCGGCCACCGCACCGGTCTCCGCAGCGGCGCTTCCGCTAACGCCGTTGAAGAAGGCGTTGAGCAGCACGGCGACCACCGCGCAGAGCAGGATGCCGGATTCCAACAGCGGTTGCAGGTCATGCGGCAGGTTGCGGAAGAAGCCGGGCGCGGCGAGCGGGATCATGCCGAACCCGACGGAGATCGCGACCACGAACAGGTTGTAACGATTGCTCTTGAAGTCGACGGCGGTGAGGATCCGCGCGCCTGTCGCGGCGACCATGCCGAACATCACCAGCCCTGCGCCGCCGAGCACGACCAGCGGTACCGCCTCGACCAGCGCGGCGAGCTTCGGCAGCAGGCCGAGCAGCAGCATGATGCCGCCGCCCGCGATCGTCACCCAGCGCGAGCGGATGCCGGTGACGCCGACAAGTCCGACATTCTGCGAGAAGGAGGTGTAGGGAAAGGTGTTGAAGATACCGCCGAGCAGGGTGCCGATGCCGTCGGCGCGCAAGCCTCGCGACAGCGCGTCGCGGTCGACCGGCTTGCCCGTCATGTCGGACAACGCGAGGAACATGCCGAGCGACTCGATCATGACCACGACCATTACGATGCACATGGTGATGATGGGCACGAGATGGAATTGCGGCACGCCGAAGCGGAACGGGAAGACGATATCGCCCCAGGGTGCGGCGACGACCTTCTCGAAATGCATCACGCCGAGGATGCTGGCGAGCACGGCGCCGGCGATAATGCCGAGCAGCACCGAGACGTTGGCGAGGAAGCCGGTGCCCCATTTGATGAGGCCAAGGATGAACAGCAGCACGAACAGCGAAATGCCGAGTCCCTGCAGCTGGCCATAGCCCGGATTTGGAAAGGCCCCGGGCACCCCGTCGACCACCTTGGTGAGCGTCGGCAAGCCGCCGCCCGCCCAGTTGATGCCGACCCGCATCAGCGAAATCCCGATCACCAGGATGATGGTGCCGGTTACCACAGGCGGAAACAGCGGCAGCAGCCGGCTGATGAAAGGTGCGGCAACGATGCCGAAGATTCCGGCAGCGATGACCGAGCCGTAGATGCCGAGCAGGCCGATATCGGGCGCGGCGGCCATCGACAGCATCGGGCCGACCGAGGCGAAGGTCACGCCCATCATTACGGGCAGCCGGATACCGACTCCGGGAAATCCGACGCACTGCACCAGCGTCGCCAGCCCGCAGGCGAACAGGTCGGCACTGATCAGGAAGGCGACGTCTTCCGGCGGCAGCTTCAGCGCGCGGCCGATGATCAGCGGCACGGCCACCGCGCCGGCATACATCACCAGCACGTGCTGCAGTCCGAGCGCCAGCAGGCGCGGGATCGGCAGCATCTGGTCGACCGGATGTGTTTCGGTGCTCATGGGCGCTCCCTCAAGGCCGGATGCGGCGGCTTTGCAGCAATTCAAGCCCCATGCCAGAGCTTGGCCCGCTTGCACCATGGCACGAGTGTTGCTCAATATCAGTCGAGATCGGGCGCCGGCGCGCCCGTAATATTCCGGAGGTGGGCGTGCCGCTGATCAAGAACAGATATGGCAAGGGCCGCGTCCGCGTGATGCGGGTTCATCGCGATGGCGAGCGGCACGAGGTGAGCCAGCTCAACATCAAGGCGATGGTCGAAGGCGACTTCGCCCGCACCTATACGCATCACGACAACTCGAACACGGTATCGACCGACACCATCAAGAACGTGGTCAACGTGGTTGCGCGTGAAAACACCGGCCTTTGCAGCGAGCAGTTCTGCCAGGTGCTGGCAAGGAAATTCCTCGACACCTATGCACAGGTCGCCTCGGTCTCGATCACCGCGCACGAGACCAAATGGGCACGGCTGTCGTTCGGCGGCAAGCCGCATCCGCACAGCTTCATTCGCGACAGCAACGGCCAGCCCACGGTGCAGGTGAACGCGACGCGATCGGAACAGTCCATCGTCTCGGGCATCGACGGCTTTGCTTTCATGAAGTCGACCCAGTCGGGCTGGGCGATGTATGTCAAGGATCCCTACACGACGATTCCGGAGACGGACGATCGCATGTGCGCGACCAGCATGGTGGCGACGTGGAAATGGTCGAACAAGCCGGCGAGCTATCCGGATGCAAACAGGAAGATCCTCGATACTTTGCTCGACGTTTTTTCCAATACCTATAGTTACAGTGTCCAGGACAGCCTGTATCGAATGGGGGAGGCTGCGCTTGCCGCGGTGCCGGAGATTTCCGAGGTCAGCATGGCCTGCCCGAACATGCATTTCATCCTGATGAACCTCGCGCCGTTCGGGCTCGACAACAAGAACCAGGTCTTCCTTCCCACTGACGAGCCACACGGCCAGATCGAATGCACGGTAGGCCGAAATTAGCCGCCGAACTTTTCCTTCAGCGCGGGAAACAACCGGTCCGGCTTGAATGGCGTTGCCGTGAAGCGGATGCCGGTCGCGTCCGCGATGGCGTTGCCGAGCGCGGCGGCAACCGGATTATACGGGCTCTCGCTCATCGATTTCGCGCCCATCGGTCCGATCGTGTCGAACGTGTCGGCGAACAGCACTTCGGTGCGCGGTACGTCGGCAAAAGTGGGCAGGTGATAGTCGCGAAAGCGGGGATTGACGACCTTGCCGCCGGCGTCGATCACCATCTCCTCGTACAGCGCCGCACCGAGCGACTGCGCGACGCCGCCCTCGACCTGTCCGCGGCATTGCATGGGATTGGCGAGGCGGCCGGCGTCGGCCGCCTGCACGCTCTTGAGAATTTTTATCTCGCCAGTGCCCTTGTTCACCGCGACCCGGAATCCCTGCACGTTGAATGCGACCGAACGCGGCGTTCCGCGGGAGGTACCGCTCGCGGAGAGGGTCTTGCCCTGTTCATGGACGGTCCTGGCGATCTCTGCAAAAGACAGACGCTTGTCGCCGCATGAGACGTGGTCGTCTTTGAGCACACAAGCATCTGCCGGCGTGCCGGTCGAAGCCGCCGCGAAGGCCTTGATGACCGCGACGAGATTTTCCGCCGCGACCATGGTCGCCAGCCCCGCGACGAACGTGCCGGCCGAGCCATAGGCGCCGGTATCGTGGCCGCCATTGGCGGTGTCGGATTGCTTGAGGCTGATCCGGTCGACCGTGGTTGCAAGAGCGGTCGCAGCGATCTGTCGGTGGACTGTTGCGGTGCCGTTGCCGAATTCGGCGGTGCCGACGGTGAGTTCGAAGCCGCCGTCGTCGCGCAATGCAATTCTGCAGTCGGCGATATGACCGGCCGGCGGAACCGTATCGATCATGGTGAGTGCAATGCCGTCGCCGACCAGCCAGTTCGGAGAAAGCTGTGGCTTCGGGCTCTGGGCCTGCATGGCGCGCTCGACCAGGTCGAGGCATTGATCCAGCCCATAGGAGCCGTATTCGACGTCGTGATAGCCATTGTCCGGCGGAGCCAGCATGAGATCGCCTGATTTGACGATGTTGCGGCGGCGCATCTCGAACGGCGAAATGCCGAGTTGCCTCGCCAACTCGTCGATCGCAGCTTCGACGGCGATCAGCGTCTGCGGCAGCCCATAGCCGCGAAAGGCGCCCGCGGGCACGGTGTTGGTGTAGACAACGATGGCATCGACCTTCTTGTTCGGGCAGTTATAGACACTGATTGACTCGGCGCAGGCGTGAAACAGCACAGGTCCGGCATGGTTGCCGTAGGCGCCGGTGTTCGAGAGCACGTCGAGCTGGAGCGCCGTGAGCTTGCCGTTCATGTCGGCGCCGGCTTTCACGGTGACACGCATGGGATGGCGGGTGGAGGTCGCAATGAATTGTTCTTCGCGCGTCAGTTCGAACTTCACGGGGCGGCCGGTCTTCAGCGCGGCCAGCGCCAGGATGTCCTCGACGAACATTTCCTGCTTGCCGCCGAAGCCGCCGCCGACGCGTTCGCAGAACACCCGGACCTTGTCTTCTGGCAGGCCGAACAACAGCGCCAGCGTGCGACGTGTCAAAAACGGCACCTGCGTCGAGGTTTTGATATTGAGCACGCCATCCGCATCGACCCAGGCGAGACCGCCGTGGGTCTCCAGCGCGGCGTGCTGGACCCGTTGGCTGGTGAAGGTGCCTTCATAGGTCACGGCGGATTGGGCAAACGCGGCTGCGACGTCGCCATATTCACCATGCGACTCCGCGACGATGTTGCGTTTGGCATCGGCCACGCGATGGGTGTCCCGCGTCTTGTCGCCATGGAGGAGGGGGGCGCCGGGCGCGATCGCTTGGGCAGGCTCGACCACATGCGGCAGCACCTCGTACTCAATGGTTAGCAAGCGGCACGCTTCTTCGGCGGCGGCCTCGGTCTCGGCGACGATGGCCGCAACCTTTTGGCCGACAAAGCGTACGACGTCGTCGAGCACGCGGGTGTCGTCCGGGTCCATCCACGCCTTCTCATGCTGCGCGGTCGAAAACAGCAGGGAAGGCGCATCCTCATGCGTCAGAACCGCATGCACGCCCGGCACGCGTAGCGCGGCTGCCCTGTCGATCGATATGATCCGCGCATGGGCGTGCTCCGAGCGTCTGAGCTTGATATGCAGCAGCCCATCGACCTGAGTGTCGAAGGTGTAACGCGCTTCGCCCTTGACCACGAGCGGACCTGCCGGTGCCGGCAGGCTGCGGCCGAAAGCTTCGCCCGCACCCACGTCTTCGATATTGGTCTTGCCGTCGAGCGCGTCCGCGATCGAGCGATAGCCGGTGCAGCGGCAGATGTTGCCCTTCAGTGCAACGCCGAGTTCCTGCCGCTGCGCCTGGTTGAGCGAGGCGCAGGTCAGGATCATGCCTGTTGTGCAGAAGCCGCATTGAAATCCCTGGGCGTCGAGGAAGGCTTGCTGCATCGGATGTGTACCGCCGTCGACCGCGAGCCCCTCAATGGTGGTGACCGCATGGCCATCGGCCCGGAAGGCCGGGATCAGACAACTATGCACGGGCTCGCCGTCGAGCAGGACGGTGCAGGCGCCGCAGTCGCCGGCATCGCAGCCCTTCTTGACGCCGAAATGGCCGAGGTCGCGCAGGAAGGTGCGCAGACATTGCCCGGCGCGCGGCTGCTCGGAAAAATTCCTGCCATTGATCTCGAAGCTCATGGCCGTCCCGACAATTCGGAACGGATCTCCTCGGCGAGCCGTAACGTCATGTGCTTGCGCCATTCCGGCTTGCCGTGGACGTCGTCGTGGTAGTGGCCCTCGGCGTGTTGCAGGATCGCGTCGCGCAGCGTGACTGCGGCCGGCAGCTCCGGGAAGGAAAGGCGGATGGGACATTTGGTCGACGCCGTAATGGTCAGATGAAAGGCGCCATCGCTGCCGACGCTGCCGATCAGGAGCGCCGCCGACCGGCCGACCGGCGTCAGCGAAATCTGCCGGAAGGCCGAGCGCCGCCTCAAGGCGGCGACCGGGATATCGATCTGCCGCAGCAGGTCGCCGCGCCCCAGCACGTTACGCTGATCGCCGGTCACGAAATCGGCCGCAGCAATCCGTCGCTCGCTGCCGTCGGCCCGCCAGACGGTGCAGACGCCGTCGAGCGCGGAGGTGAGCGAGATCATCGGTCCGGCCGGCAACGACATGCAGAGATTGCCGCCGACGGTCGCAGTCTTCCAGATCTTGAAGGAAGCAAAAAAGGCGTGACAACACTGGTTGATCAGCGGCGCAGCAAGCCAATCCGGCGGACAGGCCAGCGCATCAAGCTGCGCGATGGTGCAGGTCGCCGCAATCGAAAGCCCGTGCTCGCTGATCGTCAGCGCCGGCCACTTGAGATCGGCGAGGTCGATCAATCGCCGCAGATGAACCTGTGGTTCCGAAAACAGCCAGGTGCCGCCCGCCAGCCATGCATCGCCTGCCGTCCAAACGGGCAATTCCGCGCGGCGGCGCGGATGAGCGACCTCCGTAATGGTGTTCAGGTCCATGGATACGTCAACGCTTTCAACGCGATCCGTCTTTCTGTAACAGTCTTGCAAGACCAGCGCCAATTGGCTTGTGGTCCCCGACTTGCAGGATGGTCGTTGCTATGGCGCAGACACAGGCGATCTGGATCAAGGACCCCCTCGGCATTCTGGCAGAGGGTGCCGCCCGCGGCGTGGTCGTGCGGGATGGCAAGATTGTCGAGCTCGTTGCGGCGGGCGCCACGCCGAACACTGCCGGTACGATCGCCTTCGACGCCGGACAGCACGTCGTGCTGCCCGGGTTGATCAACACTCACCACCACTTTTATCAGACGTTGACGCGCGCGATGCCTGCCGCGATGGACCGCGAGCTGTTTCCCTGGCTGCAGGCGCTCTATCCCGTCTGGGCGCGGTTGACGCCCGAGACACTCGAACTCGGCGCCACCGTCGCGATGTCCGAATTGCTGCTGTCCGGTTGCACGACGACGACGGATCATCACTATGTTTTCCCGGCCGGGCTCGAGGACGCCGTCGATATTGAAGTCGCAGTCGCGAAGCGACTCGGCATGCGCGCGCTTCTGACGCGTGGATCGATGAATCGCTCGCAGCGCGACGGGGGCCTTCCGCCGGATAGCGTGGTGCAGGACGAGGACACGATCCTCGCCGACAGTGAACGCGTGGTGGCAAAGCATCACCAGCGCGGCGAGGACGCCATGGTGCAGATTGCGCTCGCCCCATGTTCGCCGTTCTCGGTGACGACCTCGTTGATGAGGAAGACCGCGGAGCTTGCCGACAGGCTCGACGTGCGGCTGCATACCCATCTCGCCGAGACCGAGGACGAGAACAGGTTCTGTGAGCAAATCCATAACTGTCGTCCGCTCGATTATCTCGATCAATGCGGCTGGCTGGACGCGCGGACCTGGCTCGCCCACGGCATCTTCTTCAATCCGGCCGAGATGAAGCGGCTCGGCCGCGCCAGGACCACCATCAGCCATTGCGCCTGCAGCAACCAGATCCTGGCGTCAGGCTGCTGTCCGGTCTGTGAGTTGGAAGAGGCCGGCGTCGGCGTCGGCCTTGGCGTCGACGGCTCGGCCTCGAACGACGAATCCAATCTGATGCAGGAGGTGCGCGCCGCGTTCCTGCTGCAACGGGCGCGCTATGGCGTTGGCAGGGTCAGCCACAGGGACGCGTTGCGCTGGGCAACCAAGGGGTCGGCGGCCTGCGTGGGCCGGCCGGAGCTCGGCGAAATCGCCGCCGGCAAGGCGGCCGACCTTGCGCTGTTCAGGCTCGATGAGTTGCGCTTTTCCGGCCACGGCGATCCCTTGGCCGCGCTTGTGCTGTGCGGCGCGCACCGTGCCGACCGCGTGATGGTGGCGGGCAAATGGGTTGTGACCGACGGCGCCATTCCCGGCCTCGACGTGGCGGAGCTGATCCGGCGCCACAGTGCCGCGGCGCGAGCGATGCAGGCGGGTTAGCAATCGTAAGAGCGAAACGTCGCCGCGATTGGCGATGGGCCCTCTCCCCCGCTTGCGGGGGAGAGATGGAGAGGGGGCATCACTTGCTCTCGTCTCTGATGCGAGCCCCACCCTGACCCTCCCCCGCAAGCGGGGGAGGGAAATCGACATCGGGGCTCACTTCCCCGGAATCTTGTCATCGACGCCCTTGACGTAGAAGTTCATGCCGAGGACCTGTCCATCTTCAAGATGATCGCCCTTGCATTCGACGGTCTTGCCGTCCTGATCCGTCAGGGGGCATTTGAACGGAAACAGCGTTCCAGCCACGATCGCGGCTTCGGTGTCCTCGGCCATCTTCTTCACGTCGTCGGGCATGTTGGTGTAGGGCGCCATGACGACCACCTTCGACTTCAATCCGCCCCAGGTGTCCTCCTGTTTCCAGCTGCCGTCGAGCTCGGCCTTGACGCGGGAGATGTAATAGGGCGCCCAATTATCGATGATCGAGGTCAGCTGCGCTTTCGGGCCGAACTTGATCATTTCCGAGTCCTGCCCGAAGGCGAGCTTGCCGCGCTCGGAGGCGATCTGCATCGCAGCCGGCGAGTCCGTATGCTGCATGATCACGTCGGCGCCCTGGTCGAGCAGCGCCTTGGCGGCGTCGGCTTCCTTGCCCGGGTCGAACCAGGTGTTCACCCAGATGATCTTGACCTTGATATTGGGATTGACGGTCTGCGCGCCGAGCATCGTGGCGTTGATGCCCATGATCACTTCGGGGATCGGGAACGAGCCGATGTAGCCGAGCACGCCGGCCTTCGACATCTTGCCGGCGATGACGCCCTGGATATAACGGCCTTCATAGAACCGGCCGTTATAGATCGACATATTCTTGTCTTTCTTGAAGCCGGTCGCGTGCTCGAAATGCACGTTCGGATATTTCTTGGCGACCTTCAGCGTCGGGTCCATATAGCCGAAGGACGTCGTGAAGATCAGCTTGTTGCCGGCGCGCACGAGCTGCTCGATGGAGCGCTCCGCGTCAGGGCCTTCCGGCACGTTTTCCAGGTAGGTGGTTTCGATCTTGTCGCCGAATTCCTTGACCACCGCCTGCCGCGCGACTTCGTGCTGGTACGTCCACCCGAAATCGCCGACCGGGCCGAGGTAGACGAACCCGACCTTCAATTTGTCTTCCGCCGACGCAGCGCCGCTCAGGCTCGCCGCCAACAGGACCGCGGCCGCAGCCACAAGACATTTTTTCCGCATCATCAATCTCCACACAGTCGGGGTGAACTTTCGATCCAGAACGCGGCGCCCCATCACGCACGCCCGGAAACGGACATCAGCGGTCCGGCACGAACACGGTGCCGAGCGCGGCCGGCGCGGTCGAGCCGCCGCTTCGCGCCCGCGAGATCAGCACGAGCACGATGACGGTCGCGAGGTACGGCAGCGCCGACATGAATTGCGAGGGCAAGCCGATACCCCAGCCTTGCGCGTGCAATTGCAGGATAGTGACTGCGCCGAACAGGTAGGCGCCGATCACGAGCCGGCCCGGCCGCCAGGAGGCGAACACGACCAGTGCAAGCGCGATCCAGCCGCGGCCCGCGGTCATGCCGGGAATGAAGAACGGCGTATAGGCAAGCGGCAGATAGGCGCCCGCGAGTCCGGCGCAGGCACCGCCGAACATTACCGCGAAGGTGCGGATGCGCAGCACGGGATAGCCGAGCGCATGGGACGAAACGTGATTGTCGCCACAGGCGCGCAGGATCAATCCGCCGCGCGTGCGATAGAGGAACCACCAGACGCAGACGATCAGCGCGAGTGAGAAATAGATGAAACCGTCTTCACCGAACAGGACTCTGCCGAACAGCGGGATGTCGGTGAGGCCGGGAATTCGCAGATGTGGTGCGGGCGTGATGCGCTCGCCGACGAAGCCTGCACCGATCAAGCCCGACAGGCCGACGCCGAGAATGGTCAACGCCAGTCCGGTCGCGACCTGGTTGACCGCAAGGCCCAACGTCATCAGCGCGAAGATCAGCGACATCAGCGTGCCGGCGACGATGCCGAAGAGCGCGCCGATGATGATCGAGCCGGTCAGCCAGGCGCCGGCGAAACCGCAGGCGGCGCCGACGATCATCATGCCCTCGACGCCGAGATTGAGCACGCCGGAGCGTTCGGTGACGAGCTCGCCGGTCGCGGCGATCAACAGCGGCGTCGACGCGGCGAGGACCGAAAGGATGATGGCCTCAAGCAGCTCCACTGGTCGCCTTTCGGTTCGGGAAGATCAGCCGGAAGCGGTAGAGGATGAGGGAATCGCAAGCGAGCACGTAGAACAGCAGGATGCCCTGGAAAACCTTGGTGACGTCCAACGGGATTTTCATTGCGATCTGGGCCTGCTCGCCGCCGATGAAAGTGAGCGCAAGAAAAAGCCCTGCAATTAATATTCCAATCGGATTGAGGCGGCCGAGGAATGCAACAATGATTGCGGTGAAGCCGTAGCCGGGTGACACGCCGGGCTGAAGATGGCCGACGGGACCCGCGACCTCGATGATGCCGGCGAGCCCCGCGAGTGCGCCGGAGATGGCGAAGGTCAACAGGATCAACTGGTTGGCGTTGAAGCCGCCGAACCTTGCGGCGCGGGGGGCGGCACCGACCACGCGGATCTCAAAACCCTTGATGGTTCGTCCGAGCAGCACGGTCGCTGCGGCGACGACCAGCAGCGCGATGATAGCGCCAAGATGCAGCCGGCCGTTCGCGACCAGGACTGGCACCGTGGCCACGGGATCGAATTCGGCGGTGGTCGGGAAGTTGAAACCCTTCGGGTCGCGCCAGGGGCCGCGCACGAGGTAGTCGAGAAACAGGTCGGCGACATAGACCAGCATCAGGCTGGTCAGGATTTCGCTGGCGCCGAACCTGACCTTGCAGATCGCCGGGATCAGCGCATAGAGCGCGCCCGCGATCGCGCCAAGCAGCAGCATTGCCGGCAGCACCCAGGCGCCGGCATCGGTGCCCTGTGTTTTCACCGCAAGCCAGCTTCCGGCGACCGCGCCGATCAGGAATTGTCCTTCGGCCCCGATATTCCAGGCATTGGCGAGATAGCAGAGCGACAGCCCGACGCCGATCAGCACCAGCGGCGTCGCCTTTACGGCGATCTCCTGCAGCGAATAGCTGTCGGTCAGGGGAGCGACGAAGTAGGCAAACAACGCTGCGGCCGGATTCTTGCCGATCAAGGCAAACAGGATGGTCATGGTCACGATCGTCAAGGCGATCGCGATCAACGGAGAGACCAGCGCAATCGTAGTCGAACGCTCGGCGCGCTTTTCAAGCACCAGCTGCATGCGCCGCCTCCTTCGGATCGAGGCTGCTGCCGCCCATCAGCAGACCAAGCTTCTCACGGGTCGCCTCGGCCCTGGGTAGTGCTTCCGAGAGATGGCCGTGAAACATCACCCCGATGCGGTCCGCGATCTCGGCGAGCTCGTCGAGGTCCTGGCTGGTGACCAGCACCGCCGCACCGGCGGCGGCAAGATCGATCAGCGCCTGGCGGATCACGGCCGCCGCACCGGCATCGACGCCCCAGGTCGGCTGGCTTACGACCAGCACCGCGGGGTTGCGCAGGATTTCGCGGCCGACGACGAATTTCTGCAAATTGCCGCCGGACAGGCTTGCGGCTTCCGGATCGCGCTTGGCCTTGCGGACGTCGAAGGTCTCGGTAGCGCGATCGACGGTCGCGAGCGTCGCCGCCGCGTCGACGAAGCCGTGCTTCACCATGCCGCTGGCGGCATGCCCGGTCAGCAATGCGTTCTCCGAGAGCTTCATGCGCGGCGCGGTACCGTGTCCGAGCCGCTCCTCGGGCACGAATGCGGCGCCGAGCTTGCGGCGCCGCGTGATCGAGAGGTGGCCTGCGGCGATGCCGTCGATGATGACCGTACCCGGGTCTTGCGACCGCCGTTCGCCGGACAGCGCCGCGAAGAATTCGTCCTGACCGTTGCCGGCGACGCCGGCGATGCCGAGGATTTCGCCGCCCTTGAGCTCGAGCGAGATGTGCTGCAGCCGCACACCGTGGGGATCGTCGGGCTCGAGGCTGAGATCGTTGACGACAAGGCGCGGTACCGTGATCTTGCGCGCGGCTGCTGCCTTGACCTCCTTGATCTCGGTGCCGACCATCATCCGCGCCAGCGATGCGGCGGTTTCTGCCTTGGGATTGCAGGTCGACACCTTCTTGCCGCCGCGCAGGATGGTGGCGGTATCGCAGAGGCGCTTCACCTCTTCCAGCTTGTGACTGATGTAGAGAATGGCGCGGCCCTCGGCCTTCAATCGCTCCAGCACGACAAAGAGCTGATCAGCCTCCTGCGGGGTCAGCACTGCGGTCGGCTCGTCCAGGATCAGGAATTTGGGATTCTGCATGAGCGCACGCACGATCTCGATGCGCTGGCGCTCGCCGACCGACAATTGCCAGACCTCACGTCGGGGATCGAGCGGAAGCCCATAGACGCGTGACACTTGCTCGAGCCGGGCCGACATATCCCTGAAGGATTCCTTGCCGTCGAGCCCCAGCGCCACGTTCTCTGCAACGGTGAGATTGTCGAACAGCGAGAAATGCTGGAACACCATGCCGATCCCGCGGCCGCGGGCTTCCGACGGCCCGGACAGCACCATGCGCTCGCCCTGCCAGCGCATCTCGCCGTCACTCGGCTGGATCAGGCCGTAGATGGTCTTGACCAGCGTCGATTTGCCTGCGCCGTTTTCGCCGAGCAGGGCATGAATTTGCCGCGGCCAGATCTCGATGTCGATGGCATCGTTGGCGAGGAAGGTGCCGTAACGCTTGGTCAGTCCAATGGTTTGCAGCAGCGGCGTCTTGCCGGGAGGTTGGCTGCTCGTGGTTGGTTCTGACATCCGCCGGTCACGCGAGAGGAGGGTGAGTGCCTCAATACTGGGCTAGATTGCCCCCGGTGTAAGTAGCGAAAAAGCGTCAAGCCTTGCTCAAGTCTTCAGCAAAAAAGTCTTCGGCAAGTTGGTCGGGCGGCCGAAGATCGCGAATCACATGAGACTCATGCGACCACCGATCTCCCCGACGCTGCGCAAACCTATCAGTCCTCACGCAGCCTGTTGCAGATTTGTGACGGTCTCTACAATTCGGAACCGGGATGTCGGCGCTGCCGTGGATATGAGCAGCATCATCTCATCACCCGCAGTCGCAGCAGACCGGCGGCCGGAGCATCGGCTGCACCAAAAGTCGCAAATGGCCTGCGACAAAAAGTCCAGCAAAATCAGGCAAAAATCACACTCGTGTGAAGTCGCGCCTGGGTTGTTTGCAGCGCGAAAGACACCGTCACCTTTCCTAACGTTCTGATCCGGCTCCGCCTTCTTGATGAAAACTGCGGCAGGGGCTGGGGAAAGATCAGGCTTCTCTCGTTAGACGAACGGCGCAACTGTCACATTCAAGGGACTTGATCTTCTGTTTGCTAACTTGGGGGTACTTGAGATGTCTTTCCGCAAAACACTCGTTGCAGCCGCGGCACTAGGGGTCGCCGCGCTTGCATCCACGGGCTTCGCCAGAGCCGCCGACCTGCCGGTCAAGGCCGCCAAGCCCCCGCCGGACGTGCCGTTCTTCCTCGTGATCGACGATCGGGTGACCTTCTCCTATATCTTCGACGCCAAGCAGCCGGGCATGTGGTCAACCAACCCGAACGGCACCGTCAATTCCAACACCGCGAAGCAGGTCTACTCGTTCACCCACTTCGACCTCTACAAGTATGGCACCAACTTCTTCACCATCTCGCTGTTCAAGTCGGACCACAATGACCCGGCCAATCCGTGCTTCAACGCCGGTCTCGCGGTGAATCCGTTCGCCGGCATCGTTCCCGCCAATTGCGCTGGCGCCAGCGAAATCTACGGCCTGTTCCGCTCGACGGTCGGCTGGAACCAGCTCTCCAACAGCAAGACGTTCTCCATCGGTCCGCTGAGCAACATCTCGTTCGAATTCGGCATGGATGCCAACGTCGAGAACCGGTACTTCGCCGCTGCCAAGCGTGACGTCGTCGGCGGTCTGCAATTCGAGTTCTCGCTGCCCTACAAGGGCTACTTCAACGCCTCGCCCCTGGTGTACTGGGAGTTCTACAACCACAACGGCTTCGCCCAGTGCAACAGCGGCTTTACCGGCCCAACGCCGGGCGTAACCTGTCTGAACGACGGCAACACCTCCTTCAAGCCGACCTGGGCGGTCGAAACAAACTACTACATGGATCTCGGCTTCCTGCCGGAGAGCGTGCAGTATTTCTCGATCAGCGGGCGCGCGGCTTGGTACGGCAAGAAGGGCACGGACACTGAACCGCTGCCGTTTAACCCCGGCAACAACGTGTTCAACACGGCGGTCGAGTTCAACTCCGAGCCGATCCGCCTGACACTGGATGCCTCCAAGGCCATGTGGGGTCCAAAGTGGAGCCACTTCGTCGACGTCTGGGTGGCCTATCGCTACTGGCAGAACAAGTTCGGTCTCGATCACACCACCGCCTTCGCCTGCACCAGCGGCGTGCCGGCCGGCCAGAACAACGGCTCGTGCACGGAGTCCTCGGGCTACGCCGGCATCACGGTGAAGTTCTGATCGTCTGACGATCTCCAGGTGACAAGGAATGGCGTCGCGCATGGGGTCCGCGGCGCCATTTTCTTTTGACGGTGCGTATCATCCAGACTTTGACCTTGTCAGATCTGTTGCGGTATCAACCGGCAGGCATCGCCTGTCGACGGACGCGATGAATCGGGCCTCGGCCAGCGGCTTTGATGCGGCGGCAAGACGATGGATGCGGACAACGTTGAAATTGGCGGTCTGACAAAGGAATCAAGCCTTCCGGCCACGATCGCCGCGCTGCAGTTCGCGGCCTGGGGCCGGTCAACCGGCTACGACTCGGCTGATGAATACGAACGGTTCCTCCGCGATGCGGCCGGCTCGGACCGGCTGCCTGCCGTTCTGGTGGCGAGGCGCGGCGGACAATTCGTGGGCTCGGTCAATCTGCTCCTTCACGAGATGACGACGCGCCCGTCGCTGTCACCGTGGCTGGCGCAGCTGTTCGTGATCGACGAGGAGCGGCGCCGCGGGGTTGGAAGCAAGCTGGTGCGCGCTTGCCTCGCCCGCTTCGCCGCGCGCGGATTTTCACGGGTGCATCTCTACACGGCCGCGGCGACGACGCTGCCGGCATATTACGCCGCGCTCGGCTGGAAGCGGATCGAGGAAGTCGGATATCTCGGCAAGATGCGCGCCGTAATGGCCTTCGATCTTTAAACCTGCTTCTTCCATACGCCCTCGTGCAGCGTGGCGGCCTCATCCTCGAGCAGCGGTCCGATGACCTCGGTCGGGCGCTGGCCGCTGGCAAACACCTCGCGGCAGGGCAGGGCAAGCGTCGGATTTTCCGGATGGTTGCCGGTGATGCCGCGTAACCTCTGTTCGCTAAGGCCGTAAACCACGCGGCCGATGCCGGCCCAATAGATCGCACCCGCGCACATCGCGCAGGGTTCGGCTGAGGAATAGAGCGTCGCGCGGCTGCGCTCTTCGCGGCTGAGCTTGCGGCATGCTTCGGTCGCGAGCAGCCGCTCGGCATGCGCAGTGCTGTCCTGCGCGGGCATGTAGCCGTTCTCCATCTCAAGCAGTACGTTGCCGTCAGCGCCGACCAGGATGGCCCCGAAGGGATGATTGCCGTGGCTCGTCGCGCGGAGGGCGACATCGAAGCTGCGGCGAACGAAATGCTCGTCGCGCCCGGCCGCGCCGGGCGCCGCGATATCGGCCATCAATGCCCTGCCATATGCCGGCCGATTTCGGTCAGATCAGCCTCGCTGCCGCGGGCCTCATAGACGAACTGGCCGTGGAACATCACGACCAGACGATCCGATAGTCCCAGGAGTTCGTCGAGATCTTCGCTGACCAGGAGCACGGCAGCGCCGCGGTTGCGCGCGGCCATGATCTCGGCGTGGATTTGCGCCACGGCGGCGAAATCGAGCCCGAAACAGGGATTAGCGGCGATCAGCACCTCGACGTCGCCGCCGAGCTCGCGTGCCAGCACCGCGCGCTGCACATTGCCCCCCGACAGCGCCGAGATCGGCGTATCCGGGCCGCGCGTCTTTATCTTGTAGAGGCCGATCTTCTTGGTCGCATCGTCGCGGAAGGCGGCGCGATTGAGCCACCACCCGCCGCTGGCAAACGGCGCGCGGTCGAATTCGCGGAAGGCGATGTTGTCGGCGACGCTCATGCCGCCGACACAGGCATTCTTCAGCGGTTCTTCGGGGAGCAGCGACATCTTGTGCCGGCGCATCTCCTCGCGGTTGGCGTGATAGGCGTCGCCCGCCACGCGGACTTCGCCGCTTTCGGCCTCGCGCTGGCCGGCCAGCACCTCGACGAGCTGGCGCTGGCCATTGCCGGAGACCCCGGCAATACCAACGATCTCGCCGCCGCGCACCGACAGCGAGACATCGTGGACCGCGATCGCGCCGGCATCGTCCAGCGCCCGCACTTTTGACAGTTCGAGCCGGACACCGCCGGCCTCGCCCGAGCGCGGCGGCTGGATCGTCAATTCCTCGGCGCCGATCATGGTCCGCGCCATGGCGTCCGGCGTCAGCTCCTTGACCAGGCCGCGGCCTGCAAGCTTGCCACGCCGCAGGATGGTCACTTCATCGGCGAACGCCATCACCTCGCGGAACTTGTGGGTAATCATCAGGATGGTCAGTTCGCCATCGACGACCATCTTGCGCAACATGCCGAGCACTTCGTCGGCTTCGCCCGGCGTGAGCACCGAGGTCGGCTCGTCCAGGATCAGGAAGCGGCGCTTCAGATAGAGCTGTTTCAGGATTTCGCACTTCTGCCGCTCGCCGGCGGAGATGTCGGAGACGCGCGCGTTCAAGGGGACCTTGAACGGCATCCGCGACAGGAACGCCTCCAGTTCCTTCTTCTCCCTGGCCCAGTCGACCACGGCCGGCACGTCGTCGCGCGCCAGCACGAGGTTCTCGGCGACCGTCATGGCGCCGACCAGCGTGAAATGCTGGTAGACCATGCCGAGGCCCAACGCGTGGGCGTCCTTTGGATTGGCGATCGCCTGCTCGCGGCCGCCGACGAGGATGTCGCCTTCGGTCGCGTGGTAATAGCCCATGATGCATTTCACCAGCGTACTCTTGCCCGCGCCGTTCTCGCCCAGCAGCGCATGGAAGGTGCCGGGCCGCACCTTCAGCTCGACATTGTCGAGCGCGAGGAAGTCGCCGAAGCGCATGGTCATGGCGATGGCGTCAACGCCAAAGGCGCCGGACGGAGGAGGGGACTCGCCGATGATCACGCGATTGCTCCGATCAAATCGTCAGATTTCGCCACCGCGCCGAACACGCCGCCCTGCATCTTGATCATTTTCAGCGCGTGATCGTGGTTGCTCCTGTCGGTCGCGCCGCAACAATCCTCGATCAACACGCATTCGAAGCCGCGGTCGTTGGCCTCGCGCATGGTGGTGTGGACGCAGACATCGGTGGTGATGCCGGTCAGCACGATGTTCTCGATGCCGCGCACGCGCAACAGCAGCTCGAGATCGGTGGCGCAGAACGAGCCCTTGCCGGGCTTGTCGATGATGGGTTCGCCGGCCTTCGGATAGAGCTCGGGAATGATGTCCCAGCCGGGCTCGCCGCGGACGAGGATCTTGCCGCACGGACCGGGATCGCCGATCCCGGCGCCGATCTGGCGCGAGCGCCAGCGCTTGTTGGCGGGCAGGTCGGCGAGGTCGGGCCGGTGTCCCTCGCGGGTGTGGATGATGTGGTAGCCCTTGGCGCGCATCGCCGCGAGCAGGCGCTTGATCGGCTCGATCGGCGCGCGGGTCAGCGACAGGTCGTAGCCCATCTTGTCGACATAGCCGCCGACCCCGCAGAAATCCGTTTGCATGTCGATGATGATGAGGGCGGTGTTTTCCGGCCGCAGGTCGCCGTTATAGGGCCAGGCATAGGGCTCGGACTTGATAGTGCGCTCGGGCATGGTCTGTTACCGGGTGATCGAGAGTTCGGCGGGCGCGCCAGTCAGCGTGCGCTTCGGCGAGCAGGTGATGATCATGATCGCCAAGGTCAGAATGTAGGGCGCGGCATTGAAGAGGTGATAGCCGGAGGTCACGCCGACCGATTGCAGCGCCGGTCCGAGCGCTGCGGCACCGCCGAAGGCGAGCGAGGCCCACAGGCACAGCATCGGGTCCCAGCGCGCGAAGATGACGAGCGCGACGGCGGTGATGCCCTGTCCGGACGACAACCCCTCGTTCCAGCTGCCGGGATAGAACAGCGACAGGAATGAGCCGCCGATGCCGGCAAGGAAGCCGCCGACCATGGTGGCGCGCAGGCGGATCAGCAGCACCGAATAGCCCATGGCGCGCGCGGCGTCCGAGCTTTCGCCGGCGGTGCGGATCAAGAGGCCCCAGCGCGTGGTGCGGAACGCCCAATAGAGCACGGGGGCGAGCACCACCCCGAGCAGGAACAGCACGTTGATGCGCAACGCCGCGCGTACCTGCGAGATGTCGCTCCACCAGCCGAAATCGATCGCCGGCAGCCGTGGCGCGGTCGGCTCGATCAAGGGCTTGCCGAGATAGAAGGCGAGCCCCGTGCCGAACAGCATCAGCGCGATGCCGACCGCGACGTCGTTGACCCGCGGCAGCGAACAGATGCCGGCATGCAGCGCGCCGAGCATCGCGCCGGTGATGCCGGCCGCAAGCACGCCGAGCCATGGCGAGCCAGAGAGATAGGAGATGCCATAAGCGCTCATCGCCCCCATCACCAGCGTGCCTTCGAGGCCAAGATTGATACGGCCCGATCGCTCGGTGATGCATTCGCCGAGGCTCACGAACAGGAACGGCGTGGAGACGCGGATGGCGCCGCCGAATACGGCCAATGGCACGGTCCAGAGTCCGATTGATCCGTCTGCCATGTCAGGTCTTGCCTTTCAGGAAGCCGATCCGTCCGTACATCGCATCGCTTGCGAGAACGAACACGAAGATGATCCCTTGCAGCACCTGCACGGACGCGTCGGGCAAGCCGAGCCGCCGTTGCAACAGTCCTCCGCTGGCGCTGATGCCGCCGAGCAGCACTGCGACCGGAATGATCGCCAGCGGATTCTGCCGCGCCAGGAACGCGACCAGGATGCCGGTGAAGCCGTAACCGGCGGCGAGATTGGCGTTGGTGCGGCCCTGCACGGCCGCGACCTCGACCATGCCGGCAAGGCCTGCGCAGGCGCCGGCCAGGAAGCAGATCGTCAGGATCAGCTTGCCGACCGAGAGCCCGACGATCTTGGCGGCGCGGACATTGCCGCCGGCCACCCGCGCGGCGAAGCCGAAGGTGGTGTGATAGATCAGGATGTAGGATGCGATCGCCGCGATCAGCCCGAATACCAGTCCCCAATGCACGTCGGTGCCGGGGATGCTGCCGATCATGTTGGCGGCGCCGATTTCACGGGTGGAAGGCTTGTTGAGGCTCGCCGGATCGCGCATCGCGCCTTCGACGAGGTGGTTGAGGATGGCGAGCGCGATATAGACCAGCAGCAAACTGGAAATGGTTTCGTTGACGCCGCGATATTGGCGGAGCGCGCCCGACAGCATGATCCACAATCCGCCGCCGACCATGCCGGCCGCGACCATCGCAAGCTGCACCGCGAGCGGCGGAGCCCATTGCATCGTGAGCGCAATCGACGTCGCCGACAGCGCGCCGATCAACAGCGCGCCTTCGCCGCCGATGATGACCATGCCGAGCTGTGCGGGCAGGGCCGTGCACAGCGCGGTCAGGATCAGCGGCGCGGCACGCGTCAGCGTGTTTTGCCAGGAGAACCAGGTGCCGAACGCGCCCTGATACATGTAGAAATAGAGATCGAGTGGGTTCTTGCCGAACAGTGCGACGAACACGCCGAACACCGCGAGCGCGCCGGCGAGCGCCGCGCCCGGGATCAGGATGTACTCGATGGCGGTGCCGTGACGCTGGAGGAATCCGGGATCGGCGGCCGGAGCTACTCCGACCGCCTCCATCGGATCCGCCGCCTCAGCTGTCACGAAGTGGCTCCGAGCACACCCTCGACCAGATAATCCATCTTCTCCAGTTCAGGATCCTTCTGGCCGCGGTCGGTGCCGGCGGCGATCACGGTCTTGCCCTTGTTGTCCACCAGCGGGCCCTTGAAGATCGCAAGACCCGTCGCCAGGAATTTTGCCTTGACCTCATCGGCATGCTTGCGCGCCGTCTCGGAAACTTTCGGGCCGTAGGGCGAGACCTTGACGATCTCTTCCTGCAAGCCGCCGCGGTAGAAGTTGGGAATGCCCTCGGCGGAGGCGTTCATCTTGAGAAACTTCGGATAGAGCGCCTCCCAATTCCATTCCGCACCTGTGAGATAAGCTTCGGGCGCGAGCGGCGATTGGTTGACGTGATAACCGCACACCATCGCGCCGCGGCGTGCGGCGTTTTCCACCATCGTCTTCGGCCCGTCGACGTGACAGGTCAAAACGTCGACGCCCTGGTCGATCAAGGCGTTGGTCGCCTCAGCCTCCTTGACCGGCATCGACCAGTCGCCGGTGAAGATCACCTGCGTGGTCGCCTTGGGGTTTGCGAGCCGGGCGCCGAGTGTGAAGGCGTTGATATTGCGCAGCACCTGCGGGATGGGTTTGGCCGCGACGAAGCCGAGCTTGCCGCTCTTGGTCGAGTAGCCGGCAACGATGCCGGAGATGTACTGCGCCTCGTCGATGTAGCCGAAATAGCTGCCGGCGTTCTTCGGGTCCTTGTCGGTCCACAGGCCGCCGCAATGTTCGAAGCGCAGCTTCGGATACTTGTTCGCCATCTTGATCATGTGGGGGCTGTAGTAACCGAACGAGGTCGGGAACAGCAGCGTCGCACCGTCAAGATTGATCATCGACTCCATCGTCTTCTCGCAGGCGTCGGTCTCCGCCACCTTTTCTTCTTCGACGACCTTGATGCCGGGCATCTTCTTCAGCGCCGCGGCGGCCGCGGCATGCGCCTGGTTGTAGCCGTAGTCGTCGCGCGAACCGACATAGATGAAGCCGATCGTGGTGTCCGCGGCCGCGGCCTGGCGCGCCCCAAGGGCCATGCCGAGTGTCAGCGCCGCGCTACCCTGCAACAGGCGCCGTCGTGAAATCCTGCCAAAATCCATTGCTTGCTCCCTGCGGCGGCCCGTTCGCCGCCAATCTCGCCGCTTCGCCGGTTTGGCGGAGCCCGGGACGGGAAGTCGCAAGCTTCATGCCAGAGCACTTTCTCTGAGCAATGGACTATAAATATCAGATTCAATTCAGTTATTATTGATACGACGCAAACGGATAAATCTTGTGCAGGCGTCTGTATGACTAAAATAACGGCATCATTTCTTGATTGTATGCAAGCGACTTGGGCATCGGCTCGGCCTCAAACGGCTGTCCCAACACGTCGAGCCTGCTACCAGTCGGTTTGAGGATTCACTGGCACCGAACTTGTATCGCGTGCCTTTGCCGAGCCTTGGTTGGACAATGATGAGTGACACGAGCACAGATTCGGCCGGGCTCCGCGATCTATCCCTTGGCAGCGAGATTGTCGGCCGCATCGACGCGCTTGCGGCGATCTCGGAGACGTCCGAGAATCTGACCCGGGTATTCCTGACGCGCGAGCACCGCGCCTCGGCCGAGCTCATCCTCGGATGGATGCGTGAGGCCGGCATGCGAGCCCATCTGGATGCCATCGGCAATGTTTGCGGCCGCTATGAGGGCGAGGCTGAAGGTGCGCCGTGCCTGATGCTCGGTTCGCACTACGATACCGTGCGCGACGCCGGCCGATGGGACGGCCCGCTCGGCCTGATCACCGCAATCTCCTGCGTCGCCAACCTGAACCGGCGCGGGAGGCGCCTGCCCTTTGCGATCGAGGTCACGGGCTTCGCCGACGAGGAAGGCGTGCGCTTTGCATCGACCTTGCTCGGCAGCCGCGCCGTTGCCGGCACGTTCGATGAGAGCGTGTTGAGCACGCGCGACAGGGACGGCGTCTCAATGCGCGATGCGATGTCTACGTTCGGTCTCGACCCGGAGCATGTCGGCGCCGCCGCCCGCGTCCGCCGCGAACTGTTCGCCTATCTTGAGCTCCACATCGAGCAGGGACCGGTATTGGAGCAGCAGAACTTGCCGGTTGGCGTCGTCACCGCGATATCAGGCGCGACGCGGCTGGCGGCGCGGCTCACGGGCATGGCGGGGCACGCCGGCACCGTGCCGATGGCGCTGCGGCGCGACGCACTGGCCGGCGCTTCCGACTGTATCGGCGCGATCGAGGCGTTCTGCCGCAGCGACGAGAACGGCCTGGTCGGCACTGTCGGCTACATCCACGCGATGCCCGGCGCCACCAATGTCATTCCAGGCCAGGTGTCGTTCACCATCGACATCCGCGCCCCCACCGACATGCATCGCAAGCGCGCCGTTGCCGATATCGTTCGGCAGATCGAGACCATCGCGAAGCGGCGCAACCTCGCGCTCCAGCTTGACGTCACCCACGAGAACCGCACCGCGCCCTGCGCGCCCTGGCTCCAGGCGCAGATCGCCCATGCTATTTCAGCGGAGGGCTTTCGCGCATTTGCGCTGCCAAGCGGGGCGGGGCATGACGGCATGGCGATGATCGACATTGCCGATATCGGCATGATCTTCGTGCGTTGCCGCGGGGGCATCAGCCACCATCCTGACGAGCATGTCGAGTTGTCCGACGCCGATGCCGGTGCGCGCGTGCTCTTGCGCGTGATCGAGAATTTCAGGCCGCGCGCCGAGACAAAATAATCACCCCGCCGTCACGTCCACCAGTTCCTCACCGCCGAGCACCTGGGCCGCCTTGGCGCGATCGAGATCGCCCTCCCATGCCGCGACCACGACGGTGGCGACGCAGTTGCCGATGAGGTTGCCGAGCGCGCGCGCCATACCGATGAACCAGTCGACCGACAGCACCAGGACTAGTCCAATCGCCGGAATGCTCGGCACTGCGTTGAGCGTAGCTGCCAGGATCACGATCGCCGATCCCGGCACGCCATGCGCGCCCTTCGACGTGATCAGGGAGACGCCGAGCACCAGCAGGAGATCACCGAGCGACAGCGGCGTGTTGGTCGCCTGCGCGATGAACACGACGGCGAGCGTCAGATAGATGGAGAAGGCGTCGAGATTGAAGGAATAGCCGGTCGGAATCACCAATCCGACGACGGAATCCTTCACCCCGAGCCGCTCCAGCTTCTTCATGATCTGCGGCAGCACCGCATCCGAGGAGGCCGTCGCCAGCACGATCATCAGCTCTTCGCGCAGGTAGCCCAGGAATTTGAGGATGTTGATGCCGGCGAGCGCTAACACGCCGCCGAGCACGCCGAGCACGAAGATCGCGAGCGAGACGTAGAACAGCGCCACCAGCGAGACGAGTTGCTTCAGTGAGCCGACGCCGTATTTGCCGACGGTATAGGCGACCGCGCCGAGCACGCCGAGCGGTGCGACTCGCACGATCAGACCCATCACGCGGAACAGCACGGTTGAGACCGCATCGATCATGGAGCTGATGCGCTCGCCCTTCTCGCCGCCGACCAGCGCGAGGCCAACACCGAACAGGATCGCGAAGAACAGCACCTGCAGCACGTCGTTGCGCGACAGCGCATCGAAGGAGGTGGTCGGAATGATGTTCATCAGGAAGGCGCCGATGCCTTCGCCCTTCAGCTTCTGTGCATTGCCGGCATAGTTGGAGAGCGCCTTGGCATCGAGCGTGGAGGGATCGATGTTCATGCCGTGGCCGGGGCCGAACAGGTAGGCGAGCAGTAGGCCGACCACGAGTGCGACCGTCGTCATCACCTCGAAATAGATCAGCGCCTTGACCCCGACCCGGCCGACCTTCTTGAGGTCGCCGGCGCCGGCAATTCCATGCACCACGACGCAGAACACGATCGGCGCCACGATCATCGAGATCAGTTTCAGGAAGGCGTCGCTAAGGATCTTCAGGCTGATGGCAAAATCGGGCACGGCGATGCCGAGCACGATGCCGAGCACCAGCGCCGCCAGGACCTGAAAGAACAACGAAGTATAGATCGGCTTTCGGACGGATGGCGCGGCGGTGGTGATGATGCTGGCCATGGTTTGCTCCCTGATGACACCCGTGCAATCAGCAACAAGCATGCCAGTTTCCTGGAACGGGAGGGAGCGATCAAGCGCCTGCTCGCCCATGCCGCGGCGCGCGCGACTGGATCGACGACGACAGCTCAACTGTCTTGGTGTGATTGGCTCCCCGGGCTGGATTCGAACCAGCGACCATTCGATTAACAGTCGAATGCTCTACCGCTGAGCTACCGAGGAACAGGCGATGCAAAAGGCTCGCGAGCGGGCAGCGTATAACAAAGCCGATCCGCCTTGCATAGAAGAAAGAAGCGCGTCCACCGGCTTCCGGCCTCGCAGGGAAGCCGCTGGTTTTACAGCGGTTTGGCGGCCTCTTTTCAGGTGCGGGGAACGCCGGATGATTGGGTCAGCGAGAGCCGGCGTGAGCCGCATGCCGGATGTTGCGTTTTGCCGGACCTTGTTCCAAACATGCCTACTCCGCTTTCAACGGGTCTGCCCATGTCCGATTTTGCGACCGCGCGCCAAAGAATGGTCGATGGTCAGGTTCGCACCGCCGACGTCACCGATCACAGGATCCTGGATGCGATGCTAGCGTTGCCGCGCGAGGAATTCGTGCCGGTAGCCAAGCGCGCGTTAGCCTATCTCGATCTCGATCTCGACGTCACCGAAGGTGGTTCGGTTCCGCGCTGCCTGATCAAGCCGATGCTGATGGCCAAGCTGCTTCAGGCCGCTGAAATCGGTCCCGGCGATCATTTGCTGGTCGTGGGTTGCGCGACCGGATATGCCGCTGCCGTGGCCGCGCGGCTTGCCGGCAAGGTCACCGCCACCGAGCGCGACGAGGCGGTCGCTGCGAGGGCCAGGGACGCGCTCGCCAAAGTCGGGTTGCCGAACGTGACGGTGAAGGTCGCGGAACCCGCGGCCGGAGATTCGGCCGATGCGCCCTATGACGTGATCGTCCTCAACGGCGCGACCGAGATCGCCCCGGAAACCCTTTGTGGACAACTCAGGGACGGGGGCCGTCTGGTTGGAGTGTTCGCGGCAAGCCAGCCGCCACGGGCGACCATCGTGACGCGCTCGCATGGCGACTTCGGTCATCGGACGCTTTTTGATGCTTCAGCCCCGGTTTTGCCGGGCCTGGAGCGCGTTCCGGCCTTCGTCTTCTAGGGTTTCCGCGCCCGTTCGGCCGAGCCGGCGACTGATAAAATTCCGTTTCAAAACATAAGTGTGGCCGAGATGCTGCACGTCGAGAGTTTCGACCGCGCACCCCCGTCGGGGTGTTCCGTAGCGACGGTACGGGGAATATGTTGCCAACTGGGATCCTGACTTGAGTGCGTAGCGGTGGCCCGGTTCACGCCTGCGAGCCGGTAAAAATGAATGGAATAACAGGGATGTATCGTGTGAGGGTCGTCACCTCGGCTGCGGCCGCGGTGTTGTTGATGGCCTTTGCCGGCCCGGCGCCAGCCTTGGCCGAGACCATTGAGGCTGCGCTGGTGCGCGCCTATCAGAACAATCCCCAGCTCAATGCCCAGCGCGCGCTGGTGCGCTCCACCGACGAGAACGTGCCGCAGGCGTTGTCGGGCTACCGGCCGAAGGTCGCGCTGACTGCAAGCGCCGGCTACCAGTATCAGGACACGCTGACGACCTCCGGCGGTACGGCGAACCAGCTCGTCAGGACCGAGACCCACGGCGCCAACCCGCCACGTAGCGTCGGCCTGACCATCAACCAGACCCTGTTCAACGGGAATCAGACCGCAAACAAGACCCGCGTCGCCGAAAGCCAGGTGTCCGGTGCGCGCGAGGCCCTGCGCGTGCTCGAGCAGACCGTGCTGTTTTCAGCCGCCAGCATCTACATGGACTATTTGCGCGACTCCGCAATCGTGGAGGTACAGAAGAGCAACGTGCGGGTGCTGGAGCAGACGCTGAAGCAGACCCGCGACCGCTTCAATGTCGGCGAGGTGACGCGCACCGACGTCGCCCAGTCCGAAGCGCAGCTCGCCGCCGGCAAGACCCAGGAACTGACGGCCGAATCCCAACTGGTGACGACGCGCTCGAACTATCGCCGCATCATTGGTAACGAGCCGGACAATCTCGCCCCGGGTTCGCCGGTCGACCGTTTTCTGCCGTCGAGCTTGCCGCAGGCGGTCGAGCTCAGCCTGATCGAAAATCCGAACGTCACCGCCGGCATGTACGGGGTCGACGTCAATTTCCTCCAGGTCAAGATCAACGAGGGCGCGTTGCTGCCGACCGTGGTCTTGCAGGGTTCGGTGCAGCAGGCCTACGAGCAGACCCTGATCTCGCAGCGCTCGTTCGGCGCATCGGCTGTCGCGCAGGTCAACGTCCCGATCTACCAGGGCGGCGCGGAATATTCGCTGATCCGCCAGTCCAAGGAATCCCTGGCGCAGCAGCGCCTCAACCTGGAAACGACCCGCGACCAGACCCGGGCCAACACGGTGACCGCGTGGGGCCAGCTGGTGGCCGGCAAGGCGCAGGTTTCGTCGGCGCAGGCGCAGGTGCAGGCGTCCGAGATTGCGCTCAACGGCGTGCGCGAAGAAGCCAAGGCCGGCCAGCGCACCACGCTCGACGTGCTCAACGCCCAGCAGGCACTGGTCAACGCGCGCGTCGCGCTGGTGACCGCGCAGCACGATCGCGTGGTGGCCTCCTATTCGGTGCTCACCAATATCGGCCGCCTGTCGCCGCAGATCCTGAACCTGCCGACCATCACCTACGATTCCAGCGTGCATTACCAGCAGGTGCGCGACAGCTGGTTCGGCGTGCGCGCGCCCGACGGACACTGATTCTTCCGACGCCGTATTGTCCCGCGAATCACCGCGCGAATCATCTGCGCGCCGCGGATGCGTTGCTTGCAATCGTTAATTCCAATGACATAGCCTTTAATCGGGCAGCAGAGTGATTTGTGGTGGCGTTGCGGTCGCCGCGAAGTTTGATGTCCTTGAGCAGGGACGGAACCGCGCGGCGATTCCTCAAGCTCTTGATCTGGGGACAAGTCAGGCTCGTGCGATGAAAATCGTGAGCCTCTTACAACCGGAACCGGCAAATCACGTCGCGCTTGGTGTAAGACTTACGCATGCGAGGGCGTTGATGATTTGGAGTCGGAGATGACGCAGCCTGCGAAGGTCCAGGAACCCTCCATGGAGGAGATTCTGGCGTCGATCCGGCGCATCATCGCCGATGACGAAGCAAAGCCCCCGCCGGGCGCCGACAAGCCTGCCGCAGCCGCGCCACCGTCAACTCCGGCACCGACAAAGCCCGCTGCCCCCGCTGCAAGTGCGCCGGCCGCCAAGCCGCCGGTCATGAGCGACGTTCCGCCAGCGAAGATCACGCCGGCACCCGCCGGCAAGGCGGCTGCGCCACCGCCGCCCGCGCCTCCGTCACCGGTTGCGAGCAACAGCCAGGACGACATCGACGCGCTCCTCAACGGTCTCGACGAGACCACGACGGAAGACGAGGTGCGGCCCCCGCAGGCCGATGGCGAGGTGCTGGAGCTCACCGACGACATGGCGGTCGAGGTCGCCCCGCCGGCGCAGAACGCGTTCCAGAAGGTCGAGCCCGACGACGATCTGGAGTTTGCGGAGTCCGTTGCGTCCAAATCGATGCAGCGGCCGCCGGCCTATGATCCGCCGCCGGTCGAGGCACCGCCGCGGCCGACAGCGATCCTGTCGACGACGACGGTGTCGGCGGTCGAGTCGGCGTTCAACACGTTGGCCCACACCGTGCTCAGCAACAACGCGCGGACACTGGAGGACCTGGTGAAGGAGATGTTGCGGCCGATGCTGAAATCCTGGCTCGACGACAATTTGCCGGGACTAGTGGAGCGCATCGTCAAGGCCGAAATCGAGCGGGTCTCGCGCGGTCGCTAATCCCGGGTCGTCTGTTTCCGGACCCGGCCCCGATTCAGCCATTTGAGGCGGTTTAATTGACGTTTTCGGAGTGCCGGCTCGGGTTGACTTGGCGCGTCGCGGCGGCTTTCTAGGCTGCTCACAGCCCCCGATTTGCAAGGCCATGATCGAGAAGAACTACCAGCCCGCCGACATCGAAGGTCGCATGTCCCTGATCTGGGAGGACGCCCGCGCCTTCAAGGCCGGCCGTCCCGAGCGGCGCGACGCCAAGCCCTTCACCATCGTGATCCCGCCGCCGAACGTGACGGGCTCGCTGCATATGGGCCATGCGCTCAACAACACCTTGCAGGACGTGCTGTGCCGCTTCGAGCGCATGCGCGGCCGCGACGTGCTGTGGCAGCCCGGCACCGATCATGCCGGTATCGCGACCCAGATGGTTGTCGAGCGGCAGTTGATGGAGCGTCAGCAGCCCGGCCGGCGCGAGATGGGCCGCGAGAAATTCCTCGAACGCGTCTGGCAGTGGAAGGAAGAGAGCGGCGGCACCATCGTCAACCAGCTGAAGCGGCTCGGCGCCTCCTGCGACTGGTCGCGCGAGCGCTTCACCATGGACGAAGGCTTGTCGCGCGCTGTCGTGAAAGTGTTCGTCCAACTCCATCGCGAAGGGCTGATCTACAAGGACAAGCGGCTGGTCAACTGGGACCCGAAGCTGCTCACTGCAATCAGCGATCTCGAAGTGCAGCAAATCGAGGTCAAGGGCTCGCTCTGGTATCTGCGCTATCCGATCGAGGGCAAGAGCTTCAGCCCCGAGGATCCCACGAGCTTCATCGTGGTCGCGACGACGCGGCCAGAGACCATGCTGGGTGACACAGCAGTTGCTGTTCATCCAGACGACGATCGTTACAAGCATCTGGTCGGCAAGCACGTGATCCTGCCGCTGGTCGGCCGCAGGATTCCGATCGTCGCCGATGACTATTCCGATCCCGAGAAGGGCTCGGGCGCCGTGAAAGTCACGCCGGCGCACGACTTCAACGACTTCGAAATCGGCAAGCGCCACAACCTGCCGCAGATCAGCGTGCTCGACCAGGAAGGCGCGATGGCGTTGGTCGGCAACGAGGACTATCTGCGGGACCTGCCCGAAGGCGCGCTGGAATTTGCGCAGGAGCTGCAAAAGGCCGATCGCTTCGCCGCGCGTAAAACCATCGTGTCGCGGCTGGAGGATTTCGGCTTCCTCGAGAAGATCGAGCCGAACACGCATATGGTGCCGCATGGCGACCGTTCCGGTGTCGTGATCGAGCCGTATCTCACCGACCAGTGGTATGTCGACGCGCACACGCTGGCGCAGCCGGCGATTGCAGCGGTGCGCTCGGGGCGTACGAAATTCGTGCCTGAGAATTGGGAGCGGACCTATTTCGAGTGGATGGAGAACATCCAGCCCTGGTGCATCTCGCGCCAGCTCTGGTGGGGCCATCAGATTCCCGCCTGGTACGGGCCCGACGGCAAGGTGTTCGTCGCGGAGACCGAGGAGGAAGCGGTCAGTCACGCGCTCGGCTACTACGTCGAGCAGGGCGTCATTACGGAAGAGCAGGGCCGCGAGATGGCGCTCGACCGCAACAAGCGCGCCGACTTCATCAAGCGCGACGAGGACGTGCTCGACACATGGTTCTCGTCCGCGCTGTGGCCGTTCTCGACCTTGGGCTGGCCCGACGATACGCCGGAGGTAAAGCGCTATTACCCGACCGATGTGCTGGTCACCGGCTTCGACATCATCTTCTTCTGGGTCGCGCGTATGATGATGATGGGCCTTCACTTTATGAAAGAGGCGCCGTTCTCGACCGTCTACATCCACCGTCTCGTCCGCGACGAGAAGGGCGCCAAGATGTCGAAGTCGAAGGGCAACGTGATCGACCCGCTCGGCGTCATCGACGATTACGGCGCCGACGCGCTGCGCTTTGCGCTGGCGCGCGGCGCGGCGCAGGGCCACGATATCAAGCTGTCGCCGCAAATGGTCGAGACCAACCGCAATTTCGCGACCAAGCTGTGGAACGCGTGCCGGTTTGCGGAGATGAACGATTGCGTGAAGCCCGAGGGGTTCGACCCGACGCAGACCAAGGACACGCTGAACCGCTGGATCGTGCACGAAACTGTGCGCGCCGCGCGCGAGGTGACGGAGGCTATCGAAGCCTATCGCTTCAACGATGCGTCCAACGAGATCTACCGCTTCGTCTGGAACGTCTATTGCGACTGGTATCTCGAACTTGCCAAGCCGATGCTGCTCGGTGAGGAGGGCGCGGCGAAAGCCGAGACCCGCGCCACCGTGGCCTGGGCGCGCGACGAGATCCTGAAACTGCTGCATCCCTTCATGCCGTTCATCACCGAGGAGCTATGGGAGGTGACGGGCCGCCGCGAGACACTGCTGGCGTTGTCGCCATGGTCGGCCAATTCCGATTTCTCCGATGCTGCCGCCGAGGCCGAGATCGGCTGGGTGGTCGACCTCGTCACCGCGATCCGCTCGGTGCGCGCGGAGATGAACATCGCGCCGGCGACCCTGACCTCACTGGTGCTTGTTGGGACATCGCCTGAGACCAGAGCGCGCGTGCCGCGCTGGGGCGACGTCGTCAAGCGCATGGCGCGCCTTGTCGGCATTAGCTTTGCCGACGCTGCTGCTGAAGGTTCGGTGCAACTCCTGGTGCGCGGCGAGGTCGCCGCACTTCCGCTCAAGGGCGTCATCGATCTCGCGGCCGAACGCGCGCGCCTCGACAAGGAGATCGCCAAGGCCGACGCCGACATCAAGCGGGTCGACGCCAAGCTCGGCAACGAGAAGTTCGTCGCCAACGCCCCGGCGGAGATCGTCGAGGAAGAGAAGGAAAAACGCGAGGCGGCGCTGGCGCGCAAGGCCAAGATCCTTGAGGCGCTGGAGCGGCTCAAGAAGGCGTCTTAGGGCATGATCCGGAAAAGTGTGAAGCGGTTTTCCGATAAGATCATGCCTAAAAAAGGAGCTAAAGCGCAATGACGATCCATCCTGAAGTCAGCGCGCTTTAGCGATGCGCGATGGCCAGCCCAGCCTGACGGCGAGGGGAGCGGCGGCCTATCGCGCGTTCCATCAGATTCACGAGGGAGCCGCGGTCTTCCGCGATCCCTTCGCGCTGCAAATCCTCGAGGATGACACCCGCGCGGCGCTGGACGGAATCGCCGCAGATCCGTCGCGGCGTGGTATGCGGCTGTTCGTCGTCTCGCGCAGCCGCTTCTCCGAGGACGCGCTGGCCGCCAGCGTCGCGCGCGGCACGCGACAGGTCGTCGTCCTCGGCGCCGGCCTCGATACGTTCTCCCTGCGCAATCCCTTTCCCGACGTTCGCGTGTTTGAGGTTGACTTTCCGGCAACCCAGGCATGGAAGCGCGAGCGGCTGCGCGAGGCGGGTCTTGCGGTGCCGGATACGCTGACCTTCGCGCCCGTCGATTTCGAGCGCGAAAGCCTTTCCGAAGGCCTGGCACGCGCCGGATTCCGGCGCGATCAGCCGGCGTTCTTCCAGTGGCTCGGCGTGGTGCCTTATCTGAGCCGCGAGGCGATCTCGGCGACACTCGATTTCATCGCCTCGATTCCTGCATCCGCGGTTGTCCTGGACTACACCGAGCCATTCGAGAACTATTTGCCGGAGTTGTCCGAGCGCCGCGCCAATCTGATGGCAATGGCGGAGAGCGCGGCAGCGCGCGGCGAGCCATGGCTGTCGTTCTTCGATCCGCCTGAAATCGCCGCCATGCTGCGCGCCAAGGGTTTTTCCGACGTCGAAGACCTCGGTTTTGCATCGCTGGTCAAGCGCTACTCTTCCGAACTGGGGGAGGGCCTTCAGTCACGGCCGGGTGGCCACGTGGTTCGGGCGGCGCGCTAGAAAGGTTTGCTCAGGTATCGTGAGCCGCGCAAGCCGTAACGCCACGGCAGCTCCACCGCCTTGGTGATGCCGATGCGAATACCCGACACTACGTCGGCCTCTCCGACGCGCGCATGCAGCGCGAACGGCGCGCGGTCGAGCGGCAATCCGCTATGCGCGATCGTGATGCCCAGCGCCTCGCATAATTTGCCTGGCCCCGAGCACAGGGCGCGCTCCTCCTGCAATCCGCGGCGTCGGCGCATGGCGGCGAGGCCATGCGTCGGCGCCAGCGCGCGGATCAGTACCGCAGCCGCCGATCCCTCCTTCTCGCAGACGAAGTTGACGCACCAATGAATGCCATAGGAGCGGTAGACATAGGTGAACCCCGGCGGGCCGAACATCACGAGGTTGCGCGGCGTCGGCCCATTATAGGAATGCGCGGCCGGCTCGGTATGGTGATAGGCCTCGACCTCGACGATTACGCCGCCCACGCCCTTGAACAGCAGCGTCGCGCCGATCAAATCGGGCGCCACCTCATGCACGCTGCGATCGAAGAAGGAGCGTTTCAGCCGCCTGCCAAGGGCTGGCTTGGTTGCGGCGAGCTTTCCGGGTCGAGGCGCTTTTATTGAGGGAATTGGCATGGAGCGGGCGAGGTTTCGTCCGACTCTTGCACATTTTCTGCGCCTTGAGCGAGCCGCCTTGCGGGCATCGGCGATCCGGATTAGCTAGAGTCCTCAGGATTTCACGGACCGTCCATGGCCGTCATCATCGATACCATCTCCGACCGGAAGTTGCGGCCGCGCCACCCCGAAAAGGTGAACCGGCCCGATGCCGTGTCGCCGCCCAAGCCGGACTGGATCCGGGTGCGCGCGCCGAACACGCGTGGCTATGCCGACACCCGCAACATCGTGAAGGAGAACGGCCTCCACACCGTGTGCGAGGAGGCGGGTTGCCCCAACATCGGCGAGTGCTGGGACAAGAAGCATGCCACCTTCATGATCATGGGCGACACCTGCACGCGGGCGTGCGCCTTCTGCAACGTCAAGACCGGCATGCCCGGCGCGCTCGACTCCTCCGAGCCGGAGCATGTCGCGGAAGCGACCTTCAAGCTCGGGCTTGCCCATGTGGTCATTACCTCCGTCGACCGCGACGACCTCGCTGACGGTGGCGCGGAACACTTCGCGCAAACCATCCGCGCCATCCGCGCCCGCTGCCCGACCACGACCATCGAGATCCTCACCCCCGATTTCCTGCGCAAGGACGGCGCGCTGGAGGTGGTAGCGGCCGCCAAGCCCGACGTCTTCAACCACAATCTGGAAACCGTGCCGTCGCGTTACCTCAGTGTGCGGCCCGGCGCGCGCTATTTCCATTCGATCCGGCTGCTGCAGCGGGTCAAGGAGATCGATCCCGCCATCTTCACCAAGTCAGGCATCATGGTCGGGCTCGGCGAGGAGCGCCATGAGGTGCTGCAGGTGATGGACGATTTGCGTTCGGCCGATGTCGACTTCCTTACCGTCGGCCAATATCTGCAGCCGACCCGCAAGCATCACGCGGTCATGCGCTACATTCCGCCGGACGAGTTCGATAGCCTGGAGAAGGTCGCCTATACCAAGGGTTTTCTGATGGTGTCGGCGAGCCCGCTCACCCGTTCGTCGCATCATGCGGGGGAAGATTTTGCCAAGCTGAAGGCAGCTCGCGTGGCAGCCGCGCGGTAACCATGCCGCGGTTCTCGAGCAAGCGGCGCGTCGCACACCGCGCGGATCAGATGTTCGACCTCGTCGCCGATGTCGAGCGCTATCCCGAATTCGTGCCGCTTTGCAAGGCGCTGAAAATCCGCCAGCGCAGGCAAAACCCTGACGGCACCGAGACGATCGTCGCCGACATGACGGTGTCGTTCAAGCTGGTCAGGGAAACCTTCGCCAGCGAGGTGATGCTCGACCGCGCCGGCCGCAAGATCGACGTGCGCTATCTGCGCGGGCCGTTCTCCAGCCTGGAAAACCGCTGGACCTTCGAGCCGAAGGGAGAGAACAACAGCGAGCAGGCCTGCGACGTCGGCTTCTTCATCGCCTATGAGTTCAAGAGCCGGATGCTGGCGATGCTGATGGGCACCATGTTCGACGCGGCATTCGCCAGGTTTTCGACGGCGTTCGAGAAGCGCGCCGATGTGGTTTACGGGAAGAAGCCTCCGCCCGTTTGACGGCATGAGAAGATCGATCTCGGCGCGGCCTGATTTGACGATTTCGGCCGCGGTTACTAACCTTTGCGCAAAACGAGCAGGGACGGAGCGACCATGTCTGGCGATGCGAAGCCCAAGATCCGTCGTGCGCCGCGCGGCATGCGCTGGCCGGGCGACCGCCACCTCGCCGTCGTCTTCAATGTCGCCTACGAGGCATGGACGGAGCAGGGCGCGTCTGCGATCGGGCCGATGGGCAATCCGCTGCGGCCGGGCGTCTTCGACCTCAATGCCGACTCCTACGGCCGCTATGGCGCCAACGCCGGCATCCGCCGGCTGATGGCGATCCTGGACGGCACGGGGATTTCGGCGAACGTCTATGTCTCGGGCGTGCTGGCCGAACGCGACCCCGATCAGGTTCGCGCCGTAGCCCACGCCGGTCATGAGATCGTGACGCACGGATATGCCCAGGATCTCGTTCCCGCCTCGCTGACGCCGGAGGAAGACGAAGGCTATGTGCGCCGCGCCACCGCCGGGCTCACTGATGTCATCGGCGCGCAACCGACAGGCTGGATCAGCCCGCGCGCCACCGCGGGCGACGACACCTTCCGGCGCCTCGTTCGTCACGGCTACAAATGGCAGGGCGACGCGCTCGATGACGATCTGCCTTATCTGCAGACCTACCCGGAAGGCGATCTCGTCGCGGTGCCCCTGACGATCGAGATCAACGATCTCTCGCATGCGATGCGATGGGGGCGCACGCCCCGGCAATTCGTCGAGATGTTCGACGATGCGCTCACGCATTTGCTCGCAGCGGAGCGTGACGTCGTCATCCTCGATGTCCTCTGCCACACCCATTGCTATGGCCGTCCGGCCGGCGCGTGGGCCTTCGACGAGATTGCGAAGCAATGCGCCAATCGCGGCGACATCTGGGTCACGACGCGAGGCAAGATCGCCGATCATTTCCTCGCGTCGTTCTGAAACGCCCACCTTCTGGGAGTGTCGACATGCAACTTCCCTATCATGGCCGCTACGCCTATTCAGCGATCGTCGATCGCCCGGACTATTCCTGGCCGGACGGCAAGCGGCTCGCGGTCTATCTCGGCCTCAACATCGAGCATTTTGCGTTCGGCGCGGGCGAGGGGCACCTGCTCACCGTGGCGGGCGCGCCACCCGATCCCCGCACCTTCGCCTGGCGCGATTACGGCAACCGGGTCGGCGTCTGGCGCTGCCTCGAGCTGTTCGACGAGCTCAATCTTCCGGCGGCGCACCTGATCAACACGGCGGTGTTCGACTATGCGCCTGCCATCGTCGACGCGCTGAAGGCCCGCGGCGACGAGTTCATCGGCCATGGCCGCACCAATGCGGAGCGTCACAGCCATATGTGGGAAGCCGACGAGAAGCGGTACCTCGAGGAGGTCCGCGACGCGATCACGCGCGCCTCGGGCAAGCCGCCACGCGGCTGGATGGCGCCATGGATGGCGTCGACCCATCACACGCCCGATCTTTTGAAGGAGGTCGGCTTCGATTTCCTGATGGACTGGCCGGCCGACGACCAGCCGCTGTGGATGAAAACGCGCTCCGGTCCGCTGATGAGCGTACCGTACCCGATCGAGATCAACGACAGCCCGCAGATCCTGGTCAGGCATCACTCGCCGGAACAGTTCCGCGACTTCATCATCGGCCAGTTCGAGGAGCTGCTGCGCCAATCGGCAAAACAGCCGCTGGTCTGCGGCATCGCGCTGCATACGATGATCGTCGGTCAGCCTTATCGTCTGCGCATGTTGCGTGAAGCTTTGCAGCACATCGTGAACCATCCCCAGAAGGACAAGGTCTGGTTCACCCGGCCGTCCGATATCTACGACCATTGCGCGGCGCTTCCGGAGAGGCAGTTTCCGAAGGCGTGAGAGCGAGCAGCACCCGGGTGACTACGGATTGCCGGTCTTGACCGAGGATGCGACGATTCTGCGCATGACCGATCTCAACGAGGGCGAGCGGCGCGCCCGTAGCATCGTCGAACGCAGCGGCGGCATCGTGCGCCGCGCCAGCGAACATCTGATGACCATCGAGATCGCGGCGGATGCCGTTTGGCAGGTTTGCGTCCTGCCCTTGAACTACGTCGGCCGGCGCGGCGACCAGATGTTCTACGATGTCGACCTGTCGGCGATGCGCCTGCCAGTGTTCGGCGGGTAACCCGACCACATTCACGCACCTCTTCGACATCACCCTGCTTCGCGCGGCGTCATAGATCAGGGGCGCCAGACGCAGCGGATCGGCAGTGACGCGATGCCGCTGACCATGATGGAAGCGGTGCGGCGGGGAGGGGCGGCGAGTTCGGCCGATTCCAGCCGCGGCAGCAGCGCCTTCAGCAGCGCGCGCATTTCAAGCCGCGCCATATGCGCGCCGATGCAGTGATGCCGGCCCAGCCCGAAGGCAAGATGAGGATTAGGGCGGCGATCGATCTTGAACTGGTCCGCGTCGGCGAAAACGGTCTCGTCACGGTTCGCGGAATTGAAAAACAGCGCCACCGCTTCACCTTGCCGGATCGTCTGGCCGCCGAGCTCGACATCCTCGGTCGCGGTGCGGACGATGTGCCGGCCCGGCGTCGTCCAGCGCAGCATCTCCTCGATCGCGGTGTCGATCAGCGAGGGGTCGGCGCGCAATCGCGCCAACTGGTCTGGGTGTTCGACCAGTGCATGCATGCCGCCGCTCAGGCAGAAGGCGATGGTATCATGGCCGCCGGTCGCGATCATTGTATAGTAGGAAAACCGCTCGTAGTCGGGCATCGGCTCGCCCTGCACCTCGGCGGTGGCGATGACGCTGCTGAGATCATGCCGCGGGCAGGCGCGGCGGTCGGCGGCGACGGGATCGAAATAGTCCTGGAAGCCGAGGCCGGCGCGGCAGATCGCCGTGGTCGGGTGATCGGCGAGGCGGCGCACGGGATCTTCCGGTCCGACCAGACCCCAGGACAGTTTTAAGATCAGATCGTCGTCGGCTTCGGGAAGTCCGAGCAGGCGCATGATGCCGCGGATCGAGAACGGCACCGCGATTTCTTTTGTGAAATCGAACGCCTCGGTGCGGCCGGCGATGCGGCTGACGATGTGGTTCGCCCACTCTTCCAGCCACGGCTCCATCGCTGATAGCGCGGGCGGCGTGAGGTGAGGCTGCGCCACGGCGCGGTAATCGGCGTGCTCGGGCTCATCCATCTGCAAGAGACCGCGCAGGACGTAAGGTTGGCCGAGCATCCGCTTGAGGCGCTCCTCGGTCATCTTGCTGGTGAGGAAAGTGCGCGTCGCGGCGACGAAAGGAGCGCCCCGGCGCTCCACCGCCGAGATATCGCGGTAGCAGCTGAGGAGCCAGAACGGACGCATGCCGGGGGTATCGACCCAAAGCACCGGCGCTTCGGCGCGCAGCAGTGCGAACGCAGCCTGCAGGCCGGCGTCGTCGGCGTGGCCGTCAGGGGAAATGACGAAGCGGGCGGCTTCGTGCGGTCTGTCGTGGCCCACCATCGATGATGGTGACGCACTCCAATCAAGCGCGGGATGCGAACTCGCGAGACCGGAGTCGCTGGCAACGGCGGGAGGCGTCATCATTCGCTACCGCCGTTCTTTGTCGTCAGTATTTCTTCGCCGGTCCCTGCGGCATCGGGCAAGGTGCATCGATGTCGTCGGCGTCCACTTTGACGTGTCCGCCGTTCGCCGGGGCATGCACCTTTGTTTTCATTTTTTTGCCTGCGAGCAGGCGGCTGTTACGAAATTGGGCGATGGTCGAGATGTTCTGGGGGCCTAGCGTGGGATCGAACGTCCCCAGCGTCGTCAAGTAGTTCGCCCATCCGGGGCTGACCGTAACTTTTGCATCCTTGTAAGCTTGAATAAGGGCACTGTAGTTGCCGGCACCGGCCGGTACCGAGCCAAAGGAGTTGTGCTGCTGCGCGTACTGGTATCTTGCAGACTTCGGATCGCCGAAGACGGTGTTCAATTCGTCCACGACATCTTGGCCGTCGCAGATCAGCGTTCCGCCCGTTTCGATAATGCCTCCACCCATCGTCCTGCCCCTACGTTGACCGGTTAAAACCCTTCTCGCACAAGCACATCATGGGCCGTCTGAGGACGCAAGGCTTTTTCTAGCCGCGGCGGTTTCGCACATGCAGCATCATGGGCTCAAAGGCCTTCGCACCGGTCTCCTCGATCAAGGCGGCGGCACGGTCCAGCAAACCAATTGCCCCGTCGACATCTCGAGACCCCTTCGGAGTGAGACACGCTGAAGCCGCGACGAGGTTCGCATGACACTCGGCCAGCCGATCGGCCTTCCGCCGCGCTACGCCAATCGCCTCCGCGGCCACCGCACGGGCGCGGTGGGGATCATCCGCGCGCATAAGGTTATCGGCCTGGAACGCTAGGATTCTCGCCTCCAATTCCAGCGCCGCCTTGCCGTGGCGGGTTGCGTCCAGTGCCTGCTGGAAAAAGCCGTCGGCCTCCGTAAAATCTTCCGCTATGGAAGCTGCCAGACCCTGACAGAAACTCGCGACCACGAACCAGTACGGGATTGCCGCACGGGTGGCGAAGCGCGCGATCTTATTGGCGTGTCGCGTGGCCGCGAGCCTGTCGTTGCGAAACCAGGCAAGCTCAACCGCATACCAGTGCGGGATGCTTTGATGAAGGACCTCAGCGTCGACCTGCTCAGCCTGGAAGAGGCCGGCCAGCCGCTCATCCGCCTCGGCAAACCGACCCACCATGACCAACGCCCTGACGCGGAGGGATTTCAACCAAAACGGAACGTCGAAGCCCACCATTTCGCGGACGGTCAGGCCAAGCACGACGCCAGCGGCGCCTCGGGCTTCGCGGTCGATCAAATCCAAGGCCGCGCCATTCGCAGAGAGGGCCTCGCCGAGCAAGCCCGCCAGCATATTGGCTTGGCCAAGTAACCCTTTCAGCAGCAGCGCTTCCGCCGGGTTGGCCTCCGCATCCAGCACGGTCAGCGCTTCACGAACCAATCGGATATACTCGTCCGCCGAGCCGCTTGCCGCGACGATCCGTCCGTAGCCAGCGATCAGCATCGCTTCGTGGCGCCGGTTGCCAGCTCCCCGAGCAAACCCTAACGCCTCCTCGACATAGATCTTGGCCTCTTCGACCGGCATCCCCTCGCGCCAGCCGAAGGTCAGCAATTGGCCGCCGGCCAGCGCGCGCAGTTCGTCGTTTTCCTTCGTGCGCGGCTGATCCCGCATCATTGTGCGGATCTTTTTCCAGTCCTCCAATGCGCGTCCGGAGTTTGTCCGTCCCACCCAGCGCGCTGAACGTTGCAGATGCATGGCTGCGGCAACCATATTGCCCGCCGCCTCGTAGTGATGCGCCACCAGTCCGGCGAATTCGTCACGCTTGCCCCACTCCTGGTCCTCCATGGCCTTCGCCACGGCGGCATGCAGGCTGGTGCGTTTCGCGCGCAATTGCATCGCATAGGCCACCTCCTGAATGAGGGGATGACGGAACGCGAAACTTTCGCCGATCGCGCTTTGCCGCGGCTGGATCAGTTCGGCCGCGCGAAGCCGCCGCAGCAGAGGTTGGGCGGTTGCGTCAGACAGGCGGGCGACCGCGCGCAGTACCTCGAAAGGAAATTCCTTTCCGATGATCGCGGCAGTCTGCAGCAAGGTCTTCTCGTCGTCGGGCAGCAGATCGATGCGCGCGCCGATCACCGCCTCGACGGTGGTCGGAAGGGTCGGATTCTGCCAGCCTGATGGCGCCAGCCGATAGTGCCCCCGGTCTCCGACCAGGACGCCGCTTTGCGCCAGCGAGAGGATCAGCTCTTCCGCGAAAAACGGATTGCCATCGGATCGTTCGGCGACATGCGCCACCACCTGGTCCAGTCCGGGGGCGTTTCCGATCAGATCGCAAATCACCTGACCGACCTCGCCCAGGGCAAGCTCGGGCAACGCCAGCTCACGATACCAGGGGGGCCGCGAAGGCGGCGACCAGTCGGGCCGGTAGGTTAGCACCATCAAAACCTTGGTGCCTTCCACGGCCGCGATCCAGGTTTCAAGGAAATCCTGGCTGGCTTCGTCCAGCCAGTGCAAATCCTCGATGATGATGACCGAGGTCTGCGACCAAGCGGCCTTCGCGATCCGGCTGATGCTGTCGCGCAACCGGATGCGTCGCGTCGAAGGATCGAGCGAGCGGGACGTCGGCTCCGCGCATCCGAGGAAATCCGTCAGCGGCGCAAGATGCTCGGCCACCGGCAGCGCCAGCATCGTCAGCGTCTGCTCGATACGCGTGCGCGCCAGGCCGGCGTCCATGCCGGGGTCGATGCGGAAAAAGGCGCGCAGGGCTTCCAGCACCGGTAACAGTGGTGTCGATCGGCTGTGAACCTGCGCGCGCGCTTCCAGCACCCTGATCTGGCGTTCGCGGCACCACTCGCTGAACTCGAAACAGAGCCGGCTTTTGCCGACCCCGGGCGGCCCGGACAGACCGATCACCCGCGGCGAGGTGGGCGCATTGTCCAGCAACGCCGTTTGCAATGTCTCCAGCTCCATCGCGCGCCCGCGCAATGGTAGTAGCGCCGCGCCGCGGAAATGCTCGCTGTTGACTGCCGGTTTCAGGCCGATCAACCGGAATATCTCCACCGGACCCGGAATACCTTTCAACTCGCGCGGCCCCAGCGTCTCGGTGTCGCAGTAAGCCCGGAGCAAGGTCTGACAATCGCGGCTCAGGCAAATCTCGCCGGGCGAGGCTTCCTGCTCGATCCGGCTGGCCAGATGCACGGTGAGGCCGGTGACATCCTGCTCGACCGCTGAGCCGGAATGGAGCTTGGCCGAGACCACCTCGCCCGAGTGCAGGCCGATCCGGATGGGAGGAGCGTTCGGCAGTTCCGCGACGGCGCTGCGCATCGCGAGCGCGGCATGACAGGCGAGCACCGCGTGCGCCTCGCGCGCGTGCGGCACGCCGAAGGCGGCCTTGAGCCCGTCGCCCAAGGTGCGAAGCACGGTGCCGTCGTAGCGGTGCACCGCGCGCGCCATGACCATGACGATCGGGTGCAGGAAGTTCATCGCCGCTTCAGCGTCGAGAGCGGCAATCCGCGCGGTCGAGCCGGCGACATCGGCGAACAGAACGGTCGCCTGTTTGCGTTCGCCGGGCACGTCCATGATGCGCGCGTCGGGTTTTCGCGGCTCGCCGCACCAGCTGCAGAAGCGGGCGGTATCGGGCAAGTCGCGCCCGCATTGGACGCACACCGTAGCGAGCGAAGCGCCGCAGGCGATGCAAAACCTGCTGCCGGCCTCATTTTCGAAATTGCACGCCCCGCATCGCATCGTGAATCCGCTGTCCCCAGGAGCCTCTTAGCTGGTGACTATAGAGGCCATGTTGGCGCTTAAAAAGCTATGGAGTCACATGGCGACGGACGGGGCGGGCTTTCGATGGTTAACACCAGGTCGCAATTTAAGCGTGTTTATCGTATCCTCCCCAATTTGCGTGACGACCGGTCGCGCCGCGACGGACGTGCCAATATCGGCCGCTGCGCGATGGAGCCCGCCAACGTCAAAGCACATCGCCGTGATCGTCGGCTGAGGCGGAACCGGCGCGGCGAGCAGCACGTTATCGTGTCGGACCGGGAGCGAGACGGCAATTCCGTCCCCGCTCATTTCAATTGGGAAAGCCAGGCTGCTTCAATCGGTCGCGCTTGCGTCGCGAACGCGATGGTCGTGCATGCCGACGAAGTAGCAACACGGGATCATTCGCATGAGCGTTTCGAGGTCGAGAGAATTAGCTGTGAGGCGGCATACAGCCTCGATGGCGCGTGCGCTGACATGGCTGAAAAATACTTCGGTTGCTTGCGTCGCGCCGCGGTCGGAATTCGCCGCGATGTCGCCGGCACGTATCTCGCCAGGCATACGCCAGCGTGCTCAGGGCAGGGCGCGTTCACTTCTCGAGACTGCGCACCGCCATTGACCCGGGATCAGTACGGATCATTTTGGTTCTTCTGCCGTCTTCGCTGACAAAAATATCATAGTGCGTCTGCAGTTTCGGATCGAACAGCGAAGTCATCGTCATCGTTCCTGCGCAGTCTGCGCCCAGAGTGTACTTCCCTTGCAGGATTTGTTCGCGCGCGACGTGGCCGCCGCGGCTGGACGTCTCCTTGCCGGATACGGCAGCGGCGCCATCGAAGACGTAATAACCCGCATGTACGCGCTGAACATTGGGGGCGAGCGGCTCGATGAAGCCCCGCCCCGAGAAAACATATCGTCCTTGAAGCGTGGATGGTGAGCAGGCTGCGTCGGCCGTGCAGCACAAGAGCGTGCCGCATATGAACGCAAAGCCGGCGTCGAACGTCCTGCACATTCGAGAACTCACCCCCGCGGCGTCCGCCGCCGCTTCACCGCATGCCGGCGCGGCGATCGTGCCACGCGATGGCGCAGGCGCGTTGCTGCTTCCCGCGCGGGCTTCTTCGCCGCCTGCGGGCCGCGCGCAAGCTCCATCAGCATGCGCAGCGCTTCGACCACCGCGCGCTCGCGCACCACACTGCGCCCGATTGCGCCGAAGCGGCATTCGCGATGGATGATCCGCCCGTCGCGGGCGGCGACGGCGAAATGCACCAGGCCGACCGGTTTGCCGGGCGTGGCGCCGCCGGGGCCGGCGATGCCGGTGATCGACACCGCGAGATCGACGCCGGCGCGCTCCAGCGCACCGACCGCCATCTGCGTCGCGGTCTCCTTGCTGACGGCGCCGAAGGTCAAAAGCGTCTGCGCATCGACGCCGAGCATGGCGCGCTTGGCGTCGTTGGAATAGGTGACGAAGCCGCGATCAATCACATCGGACGAGCCGGGAATATCCGTCAGCGCGCCGGCGACGAGGCCGCCGGTGCAGGATTCCGCCGTGGCAATGGTCAGCCGTCGGCTGCGGCACAAATCGAGCAGCGAGCGAGATAAAGCGCGTGCGCTGCTCGTGGCCATCTCACTCGCTCCAGGGCAGGCGGATGGTGGCGCTCGCGGTCGCGGCGATACCTTCCTCGCGGCCGGTGAAGCCGAGCCGCTCGCTGGTGGTGGCCTTCACGGCGACCCGCGAGACGTTGACACCGGTGATCTCGGCGATGCGCGCGCGCATCTGGTCGCGCAGCGGACCGATCTTCGGCCGCTCGCAGATCAGCGTCACCTCGAGATTGGCGATGCGGCCGCCGCGCGCGGTGACGCGCTCGATCGCATATTGCAGGAACCGGTCGGAGGAGGCGCCCTTCCATTTCATGTCGCTGGGCGGAAAGTGCGAGCCGATGTCGCCGTCGGCGAGCGCGCCGAGGATCGCGTCGACCAGCGCATGCAGGCCGACGTCGCCGTCGGAGTGCGCGAGGAAGCCCCTGCTGTGCGGTACGCGCACGCCGCAGATCATCACGTGATCGCCGGCGCCGAAGGCATGCACGTCATAGCCGGTGCCGGTCCTGATATCGCCGAGCAGGCTCGCAAGGCGCGCCTCTTCGCGGACGAAGTCTTCGGGAGTGGTGAGCTTCATGTTGGCAACATCGCCTTCAAAGGTCGCGACCGTCAATCCCGCCCATTCGGCGAGCGCCGCATCGTCCGTGAAATCATTGCGCTTGTCGCGCGCCGCGCGGCGATGCGCGTCGAGGATTGCTTCGTACCGGAACACTTGTGGCGTCTGCGCAATGCGCAGCCGTGCGCGCTCGGGCGTCGCCTCGACGTCGCCGCTGGCGCTGACGAGCTTGATGGTATCTGCAACGGCGACCGCGGGGATAGCGGCGCCGGTGCGCTTGACCGCATCGATCGCACGCGAGATCAGCGCCTGCGAGACAAAGGGCCGCGCGGCGTCGTGAATCAGCACGATGTCCGGTTTTTCGGACGCGATCGCCTCGAGCCCCGCATGCACCGATTCCTGGCGCGTCGTGCCGCCCGGCGTCGGCGCCGCGTGACGCAATCCATCGCAGGCCGCGTTGAACATGGCGGTGTCGTCGGGATGCAGCACCGGCTGCACCGCGAACACTTGCGCGTGCCGGCAGAACGGCTCCATCGCGCGATAGATCACGGTCTGCCCGCCGATGGTGCGGTACTGCTTCGGCCCGCCCGCGCCGGCGCGAAGCCCGCGGCCGGCGGCGACGACGATGGCAGCAGTGCGCTCTGATTTCGCCATGAGACTCGAATACAAGGTGACAGCGCGGGACATGCCGCGTTCGGCGCATTGCCCTTATCACGGCGTGACACTGGAAAAACAGGCTAGTGGTCCGATTCCAACATTCGCACCCATTTGCGGCGGCCACTTTTGCGAATGTTGGAATCGAAAGACCACTAGCAAATAAATGATTCCAGTGAAGCTTTGGATTTGACGTCGCATGTCAGATACCGGGAAAGATGGGGCGAACGTCAAATCCGCTTCACTGGATCCCTGTGGGAAACGCCCTTTTTGTTGCAGTGCACTTGCGCTGCATGACAGAACTGTCTAAACTGTAGGCATGGAGCTTGACTGCCCAAGATTTGTGCGCAAAATATAACGACCGGTGCGATGGAGCATTGGTCCAGAGAACGAGAAATCCGTGATCGGCTCGGGAATTACTAACTCTAAGCCGTTGAAAATCGGCGATATTCATCTCGCCAATCCGGTCCTCCTCGCGCCGATGTCAGGGGTTACCGACGCGCCGTTTCGGCGGTTGGCCGCAGCCTTGGGTGCGGGACTCGTGGTGTCCGAGATGACCGCCAGCGACGATCTCGTCCAGGGACGCCCGATCTCGCGGTTGCGCTGCGAAGCGGCCGGCATCGGCCCGCATGTGGTGCAGCTCGCCGGCTGCGAAACGCGCTGGATGGGCGAGGGTGCGCGGATCGCGGAAGCGGCGGGCGCCGACATCATCGACATCAACATGGGCTGCCCCGCGCGTCATGTCACCGGCGGCCAATCCGGCTCGGCGCTGATGCGCGATCTCGACCATGCGGTGAGCCTGATCGAGGCCACGATCTCGGCGGTGAAAGTACCGGTCACCTTGAAGATGCGGCTCGGCTGGGACGATCGCACGCGCAACGCGCCGGAGTTGGCGCGCCGCGCGGAAGCTGCCGGCGTGCAGATGATCACGGTGCACGGCCGCACACGTTGCCAGTTCTACAAGGGTGAGGCGGATTGGGCCGCGGTGCGCGCGGTGAAGCAGGCGGTCTCGATTCCGCTCGTCGTCAACGGCGACATCACCTCGTACGAGACCGCGATCGATGCCTTGCGGGCATCCGGCGCCGATGCCGTGATGATCGGCCGTGGCGCTCAGGGTCAGCCGTGGCTGCCCGGCCAGATCGGCCGGCAGTTGCAGGGCGCCGTCGCCGAGCCGGCGCCCTCGCTGGTGCAGCAGCTTTCCTTCGTGCGCAGCCTCTATAACGAGGTCTGCGCGCATTACGGCATGCGCGTTGGTCTGCGTCATGCGCGAAAGCATCTGGGCTGGGCGCTGGATGTCGCCGCTCATCTTGGCTGCGTGCCGAAGGAAAAGCTGAAGGCGTGGCGTGCGCACATTCTCACCTCGGAAGATCCTGCCAGCGTGCATCGCTCGCTCGGCGAGGCCTTTGACGATTTCGCATGGAGTGCCGCGGCATGAACTCGGCCTTCGAGAACCGCAGGCCCGCGCCGTCGGATGGCGAGGCGATCCTCAACGCGCTGCCCAATCCGGTGATCCTGATCGGTCCGGATGGAAAGATCGTCGACGCCAATATCGCCGCCGAATCCTTCTTCGAGATTTCGACCCAGTTCCTGAAGCGGCAGTCGCTGAAGGAATTGGTGCCGTTCGGCAGTCCATTGCTGGCGCTGATCGACCAGGTGCGCGCGCACCATTCGGCGGTCAACGAATACAAGGTCGATTTGGGCACACCGCGCATGGGCGGCGATCGCCAGGTCGATTTGCATGTCGCGCCGCTGACCGAACGCCCCGGCCATATCGTCGTCATGCTGCAGGAGCGCACCATCGCCGACAAGATGGACCGGCAACTGACCCATCGCAGTGCCGCGCGCAGCGTGATCGCGCTGGCCGCGATGCTGGCGCATGAAATCAAGAATCCGCTGTCGGGCATTCGCGGCGCCGCGCAACTGCTGGAGCAGCAGGCCTCTTCCGAAGACCGCATGCTGACGCGGCTGATCTGCGACGAGGCCGACCGCATCGTCACGCTGGTCGACCGCATGGAAGTGTTCGGCGACGACCGCCCGGTGGCGCGCGGGCCCGTCAACATCCATTCGGTGCTCGATCACGTCAAACGGCTGGCGCAATCGGGCTTTGCCCGCAACGTCCGCTTCGTCGAGGATTACGATCCCTCGCTGCCGCCGGTGAATGCCAACCAGGACCAGCTGATCCAGGTGTTTCTCAACCTGGTGAAAAACGCGGCGGAAGCCGTGGTCGATCTCGGCACCGACGCCGAGATCCAGCTGACGACGGCGTTTCGTCCGGGCGTGCGGTTGTCCGTGCCCGGCAAGAAGACGCGCGTGTCGCTGCCGCTGGAGTTCTGTGTGAAGGACAATGGCTCCGGCGTGCCGGAGGATCTGTTGCCGAATTTTTTCGATCCCTTTGTCACGACGAAGCAGTCCGGCAGCGGGCTGGGCCTCGCGCTGGTCGCCAAGATCGTCGGCGATCACGGCGGGATCATCGAATGCGAGTCGCAGCCGCGCAAGACCACCTTCCGCGTGCTGCTTCCGATGTACAACGCTGCCAAACACTTCGATCAAACCAATCGCGACGACGTTGCCGGTACGCCTTCGCACGCTCCGGAGGGAGCTAAATGAGGGACGACAATGCCTGCTGGTAGCATCCTGGTCGCAGATGACGACACGGCCATCCGAACAGTCCTGAATCAGGCGCTATCCCGCGCCGGCTACGAGGTGCGGCTCACCGGCAATGCCGCAACGCTGTGGCGCTGGGTCAGCCAGGGCGAGGGCGATCTCGTCATCACCGACGTCGTCATGCCCGACGAGAACGCGTTCGACCTGTTGCCGCGCATCAAGAAGATGCGGCCGAACCTCCCCGTCATCATCATGAGCGCCCAGAACACGTTCATGACCGCGATCCGCGCCTCCGAGCGGGGAGCTTACGAATATCTGCCGAAACCGTTCGACCTCAAGGAGCTGATCGCGATCGTCGGCCGCGCGCTGGCCGAGCCGAAGGAGCGCACCGCGAGCCCCGCGGAAGAGACCGAGTTCGATTCGATCCCGCTGGTCGGCCGCTCGCCGGCGATGCAGGAAATCTACCGCGTGCTGGCGCGGCTGATGCAGACCGATCTCACCGTGATGATCTCCGGCGAGTCCGGCACCGGCAAGGAGCTGGTGGCGCGCGCGCTGCACGATTACGGCAAGCGCCGCAACGGCCCCTTCGTCGCGGTCAACATGGCGGCGATCCCGCGCGACCTCATCGAATCCGAATTGTTCGGCCATGAGCGCGGCGCCTTCACCGGCGCCAATACCCGCGCCTCCGGCCGCTTCGAGCAGGCCGAGGGCGGCACGCTGTTCCTCGACGAGATCGGCGACATGCCGATGGAGGCGCAGACGCGGTTGCTGCGCGTGCTGCAGCAGGGCGAATACACCACCGTCGGCGGCCGCACCCCGATCAAGACCGACGTGCGCATCGTCGCGGCCTCGAACAAGGATCTGCGCATCCTGATCCAGCAGGGGCTTTTCCGGGAAGATTTGTTCTTCCGCCTTAATGTCGTCCCGCTCCGGCTGCCGCCATTGCGCGAACGCATCGAGGATCTGCCCGATCTGATCCGCCACTTCTTTGCACTGGCCGAGAAGGACGGGCTGCCGCCGAAGAAGCTGGACACGCCGGCGCTGGAGCGGCTGAAGCAGCATCGCTGGCCCGGCAATGTGCGCGAGCTGGAAAACCTCGCGCGGCGATTGGCTGCGCTCTATCCGCAGGACGTCATCACGTCGTCCGTCATCGACGGCGAACTGGCGCCGCCGGCCGTGACGTCGGGCGGCAGCGTCTCGCTTGGCGTCGACAATCTCGGCGGCGCGGTCGAAGCCTACCTGTCCTCGCACTTTTCCGGCTTCCCCAACGGCGTGCCGCCGCCCGGCCTCTATCACCGCATCCTCAAGGAGATCGAGGTGCCGCTGCTGACGGCCGCGCTGGCCGCGACCCGCGGCAACCAGATCCGCGCCGCCGACCTGCTGGGCTTGAACCGCAACACGCTGCGCAAGAAGATCAGGGATCTCGATATTCAGGTCTATCGCAGCGGGGGGTAGCAGCGCTTCCGACTTTCTGACTGGGTCGAAGCGCCGCCGGTGAACAAGGTATTTTGCTCGCAAATAGCGCCGCGGAATTGTCGCAATTCGGCAACATTGTGATATGAATGCATCAGTCCGCAGTCCGGCGGGCCATAAGCCGTTCGAGCATCACCTTTTCCGTCAATGACCAGCGCAGACACACCGGCCGTTCCGTTCGACCCATCGCTTGCCGAGCGCGGGAGCAGCCTCGCGTTCCGGCGATGGCTCCCGCCATTCGCGGTCGCGATCGCCCTGCTGTCGGCTCTGCTCACCTTCATGGTGTTGACGGGGCTGACGCCGCTCGAGCCGACGCGGCAGGTGGTTCGCACCTTCCTGATGATCAATGCGGCGACCATCCTGCTGCTGGTCGCCATCATCATCCGCGAAGTCTGGCAGATGGTGCAGGCGAGGCGGCGCGGGCGAGCCGCCGCGCGGCTGCACGTGCAGATCGTCAGCCTGTTCTCGATCATCGCGGTGCTGCCGGCGGTGCTGGTCGCGATCGTCGCCAACGTCACCATCGAACGCGGTCTTGACCGACTGTTCTCGGGTCCGACCCGCGAGGTGATCCAGAATTCGCTGATCATCGCGCGCGCCTACACCTATGAGCACGCGCAGCTGATCCGCGGCGACATTCTCGGCATGGCCAACGATCTCTGGCGCGCCCGGCCGCTCTACGACCAGGACCCCAAATCGTTCCAGGAGTTTCTGACGGCCAATGCCGCGACCCGCAATCTGCCCGGCGCAATGCTGATCGACAAGGACAGCAAGGTGCTGGTGACGGCGCAGACCGGCATCAAGCAGGATTTCACCGCCCCGCCGCCGGACTTCCTCAGCAACGTCAACGAAAACGATCCGCAGATCGCGGTGTTTCCCGAGGCCAATTATGTCGCGGCGGTGATCCGGCTGCGCTCCTTCAACGACACCTTCCTCTATGTCGCGCGTCTCCTCGATCCGCGTGTCGTCGCACAGCTCAAGCAGACCGAGACCAGCGTCGCCGAATATGCCCAGATCGAATCGCGCCGGCTCGGCATCCAGGTCGCGTTTGCGCTGATGTTCGCGGTGATCGCGCTGACCATCCTGATGGCCTCCGTGCTGATCGGCCTGAACTTCGCCAACTGGCTGGTGTCGCCGATCCGCCGGCTGATGACGGCGGCGAGCGACGTCTCGACCGGCAATCTGAATGTCCAGGTGCAGGTTGCGAAGTCCGGCGGCGACCTCGCCCAGCTCGGCGAGACCTTCAACAAGATGACGCAGGAGCTGCGCACCCAGCGCGACGAGCTGGTCAATGCCAGCGAGTTGATCGACAGCCGCCGACGATTCATCGAGGCGGTGCTGTCCTCGGCGAGCGCCGGCATCATCGGCGTCGATTCTTCGGGCAGTGTCGGCATCCTCAACCGCTCCGCGGAAAAGCTGATCGGCCACGCCGAATCGGAGACGCTGGACCATCCGCTCTCCGACGTGCTGCCGGAACTCGACGAGATGATGAAGGCCGCGCGCGAGGGCACGCAGCGGCTGGTGCAGGGCAATATCACGATCCTGCGCGACGGCAACGAGCGGAACCTGTCGGTGCGCGTCAGCGCCGAGCAGACCAGCCAGTCGCGCGACAGCTACATCATCACGCTCGACGATATCACCGACCTGGTTTTGGCGCAGCGTACCTCGGCCTGGGGCGACGTCGCCCGCCGCATCGCCCACGAGATTAAGAATCCGCTGACGCCGATTCAATTGTCCGCCGAGCGCATCCGCCGCAAATTCGGCAAATCCATCACCGAAGACAAGTCGGTGTTCGATCAATGTACCGATACTATCATCCGCCAGGTCGACGACATCAGGCGGATGGTCGACGAGTTCTCGCGCTTTGCGCGGATGCCCAAGCCCGTGATCGAGGGCGAGGACGTCGCCGACACCGTGCGGCAGGCGGTGTTCCTGATGAGGGTCGGCCATCCCGAGCTCGATATCGAGGCCGAGATCAAGGAAGACCCGCTGAAGGCGCAGTTCGACCGTCGCCTGATCTCGCAGGCGCTGACCAACATCATCAAGAACGCCACCGAGGCGATCGAGCAGGTTCCCGCCGAAGAGCTTGGCAAGGGCCGTATCGATGTGATCGCCCAGCGCGAAAACGACGATATCCTGATCGACGTGATCGACAATGGCATCGGCTTGCCGAAGGTGGCGCGGCAACGGCTGCTGGAGCCCTACGTGACGACTCGCGCCAAGGGCACGGGGTTGGGACTTGCCATTGTCGGCCGTGTGCTGGAAGACCATGGCGGTCGCATCGAACTGAAGGACGCCTCCGACTTCCGGCCCGGGCAGCGCGGCGCCTGGATGCGCCTGCGCTTTTCCATCACCGGTCACGGCAAATCGACCATCGAAGGCAAGCAAGCGGACGCCGTCACGACGGCGCCGCCAACTGAAACAAAGCCGCCCGAAGAAGAAACCAAAGGCGGGGAAGAGACGACTAACAATGAAACAAAAATCGAAGCCGCAACAGGCCACTGACAGGCGGGGCGCGATCCATGGCAAGTGACATTCTGATCGTCGATGACGAGGCCGACATTCGAGAGCTGGTCGCGGGCATCCTGGACGACGAGGGATTCGCGACACGCACTGCGCGCGACAGCGACACCGCGCTGGCAGAGGTCGCCAACCGCCGGCCGCATCTGGTGTTCCTCGACATCTGGTTGCAGGGCTCCAAGCTCGACGGCTTGCAGCTGCTGGAGCAGATCAAGAAGGACAATCCCGAACTGCCGGTCGTGATGATCTCGGGCCACGGCAACATCGAGACCGCGGTCGCCGCGATCAAGCGCGGCGCCTACGACTTCATCGAGAAGCCGTTCAAATCCGACCGCCTGATCCTGGTCGCGACGCGCGCGCTCGAGACCTCGCGGCTGAAACGCGAGGTGAGGGAGCTGAAGCAGCTGGCGCCGACCGCGAGCATCCTGACCGGTCATTCGCCCTGCATGAACCAGCTGCGTCAGACCATCGAGCGCGCCGCCAAGGCCAACAGCCGCATCCTGATCGTCGGCCCGTCCGGGGCCGGCAAGGAGCTCGCAGCGCGCACGCTGCATCAGCACTCGACGCGCCTGGAAGGCCCGTTCGTCGTCATCAACGCCGCCGCCATCACCCCCGAGCGGATGGAAGAGGAAATGTTCGGCGTCGAGCAGGCCATTGGCGACCAGCGCAAGGTTGGTGCGCTCGAAGAGGCGCATGGCGGCACGCTGTTCATCGACGAGATCGGCGATCTGCCGCGGGAAACCCAGAACAAGATTCTGCGCGTGCTGGTCGACCAGACCTTCCAGCGCGTCGGCGGCACCAACAAGGTGCAGGTCGACGTGCGCATCATCTCGTCCACCGCGCGCAATCTCGAGGAGGAGATCGCGGCCGGCCGCTTCCGGGAGGACCTCTATCATCGCCTGTCGGTGGTGCCGATCCGCGTGCCGCCGCTGTCGGAGCGGCGCGAGGACATCCCGGAGCTGATCGACTATTTCATGGACCAGATTTCGGCCAATACCGGCCTGCCGAAACGCCAGATCGGGCAGGACGCGATGGCGGTGTTGCAGTCGCATGTCTGGCCGGGCAACGTCCGCCAGCTCCGCAACAATGTCGAGCGCGTGATGATTCTGGCCGGCGGCGGGCCGGAGGTCATCATCACCGCCGACATGCTGCCGCAGGACGTCGGCTCCATGGTGCCGGCCATGCCCAACAGCAACAACGGCGAGCACATCATGGGCCTGCCGCTGCGCGAGGCGCGCGAGGTGTTCGAACGGGACTATCTGATCGCCCAGATCAGCCGCTTTTCCGGCAACATCTCTCGCACGGCGGAATTCGTCGGCATGGAGCGCTCGGCGCTGCATCGCAAGCTGAAGGCGCTGGGGGTGGGGTAATCAGCCGCTGCGCCCGCATCCATGCATTTGCTTGGGAAAATTCCGCCGCATGACCTGCTTTTGGCGGGAAAGCCGGCTGCGCTGATGCCGGAACTGGCTTGCCTAAAATCCGCGCCTGCCTTCTAATTGCACCGCTTTGGCCCCGGAGGGGGATCTCATGGGGGCAAGGCAAACGGGGAACGCCCCGCGAGAGGGCAGAACCGTTCAACGAAAAAAGTAAAATGGCGGGATAACAACAATGGCGGCAGACCGCGCACAAAACCTACAAGACACCTTCCTTAATCACGTTCGTAAAACCAAGACGCCACTGACGATCTTTCTGGTCAATGGAGTGAAGCTGCAGGGTATTGTCACCTGGTTCGACAATTTCTGCCTGCTGCTCCGGCGCGACGGTCACTCGCAGCTTGTCTACAAGCATGCGATCTCGACCATCATGCCCGGCGCTCCCATCCAGTTGTTCGAGGGCGGCGAGGATGCTCCTGCTTGAGAGTGATTTGATTGGAACCCCGGAATTGGGAAGGGGGAGCTGACCGCCCGCGGTCGGCAGGGGGCAAGGCCAGCGGCCGAGCGGTTGTGATCGGCCCTTACTTGCGGATGCGCCGCGGCGAGGCCGACGCGCAGACGGATGTGCATGCCCTGCGCGATTTCGAGGCGCGGCTGGAAGAGGCGAGCGGCCTCGCCGCCGCCATCGACCTCACGGTGGCCGATGCGCTGATCGCGCCGATCGCGCAAATCCGGCCCGCGACCTATCTCGGCAAGGGCAAGGTCGAGGAGATCACCGGCCTGATCGCCGGTCACGACATCGAGCTTGTGGTGGTCGACTGCGCGCTGTCGCCGATCCAGCAGCGCAATCTCGAGAAGGCCTGGAACACCAAGGTGGTCGACCGCACCGGGCTGATCCTGGAGATCTTCGGCCGCCGCGCCAAAACGAAAGAAGGCGCGCTGCAGGTCGAGCTCGCGCATCTGAACTATCAGCGCTCGAGGCTGGTGCGCTCATGGACCCATCTCGAACGCCAGCGCGGCGGCTTCGGCTTCATGGGCGGTCCCGGTGAAACCCAGATCGAGGCCGACCGCCGCCAGATCGGCGAGCGCATCCTGCGGCTGGAGAACGACCTGAAGAAGGTGCAGGCGACGCGGCGGCTGCATCGCGAGGGCCGCAAGCGCGTGCCCTATCGCGTGGTGGCGCTGGTCGGCTACACCAATGCCGGCAAGTCGACGCTGTTCAACCGCCTGACGCGATCGGACGTGCAGGCCGCCGACATGCTGTTTGCGACTCTTGACCCGACATTGCGCGCGCTGCATCTGCCGCACGGCGGCAAGGCGATGCTGTCCGATACGGTCGGTTTCATCTCCAACCTGCCGACGCAGCTGGTCGCCGCGTTCCGCGCCACCCTGGAGGAGGTGCTGGAGGCGGATGTGATCCTGCACGTCCGCGATATCTCGCATGAGGATGCCGAGGCGCAGGAGAAAGATGTCGATGCCGTATTGCGCCAGCTCGGCATCGACCCCAGCGAGAACGGCCGCATCATCGAAGTCTGGAACAAGATCGACCGCTTCGCCGCCGACGAGAAAGAGAATTTGCGCAACATCGCGTCGCGCCGTTCAGCCGATCATCCCTGTTTCCTGGTGTCGGCCGTGAGCGGGGAGGGGATCGATGAATTGCTTGCCGCAATCGAGACGCATCTCGCGGCGAGCCGCACCACGCTCGACCTGTCGATCGACGCCGCCGACGGCGCCGGCATTTCCTGGCTTCACCGCAATGCCGAGGTGCTGAACAAGGAGCTGCATGACGGCCGCTTCGACATGACCGTGCGGGTCGACGAGACCAAGCGGGACATCGTGGTCAATCGATTCGATGCCGTGCCGCATGTGATGTGAGTGGCGGCGCGCTTATCTCCCAGTTCGTCATTCCGGGGCACCGCGCAGCGGTGAGCCCGGAATCCATGCCTCCCAGCATTCCGGCGGCTCGATGGATTCCGGGCCTGCGCCTTCGGCGCATTCCGGAATGACGAGAGAAACAGAATCCCGCTTCAGTCCGCCCTCAGATTGGCGCTGCGAACCACCTTGCCCCATTTCTCGGTCTCACTGGCGATGTGCCTTGCGAAATCGGACGGCGTACCTCCGAAAGTGGTGGCGCTGAGTTCGGCAAACCGGGCCTTCATCCTCGCATCCGCAAGACCCGCATTGATCTCCTGGTTGAGCCTGTCGATGATCTCAGTCGGCGTTTTCCGCGGTGCGCAGACGCCGAACCAGCCGGCGGCCACGTAGCCGGGAACGAATTCACCCACGGTTGGAATATCCGGCAGCACCTCCGAGCGTGCGGCACTCGTCACGGCGAGGCCACGAAGCTTGCCGGTTTTCACGTAGGCGATAGACGAGGACAGCGGGCTGAACATCACCTGCACCTGCCCGCCAAGCAGATCCGTGAGCGCCGGCGGCGAACCGCGATAGGGCACGTGGAGCATGTCGACGCCGGCCATGATCTTGAACAACTCGCCCGCCATATGAGGCCCGGTGCCATTGCCGGCCGACGCCATGTTGAGCTTGCCGGGATTGGCCTTGGCGTAGGCGATGAATTCGGGAACCGTCTTCGCGGAAAACGACGGATGAACTTCCATGCCGTAGTTCTCGTGACTGACGCCGGCGACCGGAGCCATGTCGCGGGCAAAATCATATTTGAGGTTCTGGTAGAGCGTGGTGTTGACGGCGTTTTGCAGGCCCGCCATCAACAGCGTGTAGCCGTCCGCAGACGCGTCCACCACGGCCTCGGTAGCGATGTTGCCGCCGGCGCCGGGGCGGTTCTCGATGACGAATTGCTGGCCGAGCCGGTCGGACAGCCATTGCGCGATGAGGCGCGCGGCGATGTCGGGCGCACCGCCGGCCGCAAAGCCGACCAGCATGCGCACCGGGCGCGCCGGATAGGTTTGCGCAAATGCCACCCGCGATAGCGCGGGAAGGCCGATTGCGGCCGTGGCCAGGGACAGGAACTGCCGGCGCGGAAGCTTCATCGCGGGTCCCAGCGTGGTCGCTCACTTCCTCGCCGTGATGATACGCCCTTTGCCGGGAAAGCGGTAGCTAATGCGCCGCCTTCAACGCCATGAACAGCGCCATGGCGCCGATCAGGACGATCATCATGATCCGCAACCGCTCGGGGCTGACGCGATTGGCGAAGCGGGCGCCGATATCGGTGCCGATCCACAGGCCCGCCACCAGCGCCGCGATGGTGAGCCATGGCAACTCGGTGCCCTGCTGCACATAGAACAGCGCCGCGGGGAGGGTGACGGGAAGGGCGGTGACGGCGAGGCTCATCGCCTGTGCGCGATGTTGCGAGATGCCGGCGAGGCCCGCCATCAGCGCGGTGATGGCGAGTCCACCGCCGATGCCGAGGAAGCCTGACGACCAGCCCGCCCCCGCGCCGATCGCGGCCAGCAGCGCCCAGTGCACCGGCACGTCCTGCGGAACGTCGCCGTTTGCAGCCTCCGGTTTCGCGCGCGACCCGCGCAGCACCACGATCGCAATCAGGATCGCGAGATAACCGGCGAAGGTCCATTGCAGCGCGCGGTCGGGGACGTTGGTCGCCAGCAGCGCGCCGACGATGCCGCCGGCGCAGAAACCGGCCGAGAGCCAGATCAGCCAGCGCACGGAGATGCGATGGCCGCTTCTGCTGTAATTGCGCACACCCGACAGGCTGGTCGGCACGACCTGCGCGACCAGCGAGATGCCCTGTGCGACGTGCTGCTCCTTGCCGAGGATCAGGATCAGCAGCGGAACCAGGATGCCGCCGGAGGTGACGCCGAGGAAGCCGGAGAACAGGCCGCCGAGCGTGCCGGTCACGAGGCCGCCGAGAATGTCGGGCCAGTTCATCAGCGCGCTCCGCTCGCCTTGCCGGGCGTGGACTTCTCCCTGTCCTTTGCCTCATCCCACAGCGCATCCATCTCTTCGAGCGTGGCGCCGTCGAGCGTGCGTCCCTTCGCCGCGAGCGCGTGCTCGATGTGGGCAAAGCGGCGCTCGAATTTGGCATTGGCCCCGCGCAGCGCCATTTCAGGGTCGGCATCGACGTGGCGGGCGAGATTGACCAGCGCGAACAGGAGATCGCCGGTCTCGGCCGCGAGTTCGTCCTTGTCGGCGGAATCAAGGGCAAACTCGATCTCGTCGGCTTCTTCCCTGATTTTCTTCAGCACGGCGCGCGGATCGTTCCAGTCGAAGCCGACACTGGAAGCCTTGCGCTGCAAGTCCATCGCGCGCGTCAGCGCGGGCAGGCCGGCCTTGACGCTTGCGAGCAGGGATTTGTGTTGCTCGTCGCCACGGCGCGCCGCGCGCTCGGCCTTTTCCTCCGCCTTGATGCGCTCCCAGGCGCTCTTGACGCCGGCCGGCTGAATGTTGCCGTCCTTGTCGGCGAACACATGCGGATGGCGGCGGATCATTTTCCGCGTGATCGCTTCGACCACATCGCCGAAGGCAAAGGCGTTCTGCTCCTCGGCCATGCGGGCGTGATAAACCACCTGCAGCAGGAGGTCGCCGAGCTCGTCCCTGAGGTCGTCGAAATCGCTGCGCGCGATCGCGTCCGCGACCTCATAGGCTTCCTCGATGGTGTAGGGCGCGATGGTCGCAAAATTCTGCTCGAGGTCCCAGGGGCAACCGGTCACCGGCGTGCGCAGCTGGGCCATGATCTCGATCAGGCGTGAAATATCGCGGGAAGGGGTCATGACGCACCTCGGCGGGACGGCGTCTTATGCCGCAAGATGGGGGGCGATCACAGCGCGGCGCGACCTTTTTCCACCATGGGGGAACTACCCGAAATCCTCTTCTCTCAGCTCGATAGGCTTGCCGTGCGGCGTGCGGTCGGAGGCCCGATCCCAGGCGTCGCGATAGCGATGAAGCAGGTCCGACGTCGCAACGCCCTTGGCGGCGACCAGCGTCTCCAGCGTAATGAGCCAGTGCCGGTAGTAGGTCTCGCCCGTGTCGGGATCGCCTTCGGCTTGCGCACGCTTGATCTGCGCACCCAGAGTTTCGGCCCATTCCGCCCAGGTGAAGACGCCGCGCTCATGCAGCGCCAGCGCCATCGCAAAGGCCTGCGCCTCCCAGGGTTCGCGGAACACCGGTCCCTCGGCGTCGCAGGGAATGCCGGGCACGGCGTGGGTCGCGCGCGCCGCAGTGGCAGCGTCCATCACGCCTTCTCCAGATAAGGCTCGAACGCGTCGATCGAGATTTTCACGCTGGCGTCGGACTCCGAGCCCCACAATTCGGTGCCGTCGAACACCACGGTGTAGAGCCATTGCGGATTCTCGCCGGCGTCGGTCGCCGCCGAATTGGGAAACACCTGCACGCCGTGATCACGTTCGACCACGCCGACATGGCCGCGCACATAACGCGGCAGCCGCGTGTGGGTGAGGGGATGGATGTTTTTCGCGCGCACGCGATCGCCGGCCTTGAACTTTGCCGGCGCCTGCGCGTCACGACCGAACTTGCCGCGCGCCATGACCCGCTCGACGTCGTCGACGGTGAACTTGCCGCGCTTCAGCGTTTTGGCCGGCTCCAGCGCGTGTCCCTCCGCGACTTCAGCCTTGCCGATGAAACCGCGAGCGATCAGCATGTCCTCGAGGCCGAGGAACCATTTCTTGTAATAGGAGCTCGCGAGATAGATATCCGGCGGCAAGGACTCCCGATAGAAGCGCGAGGTGTCGATGTTGAAGGCGCCGGCGGCGCCCATGGCGCGCACCATCGCCAGCACACGGCTTTCCCAGCGGGTATGAAACATCGGCTCGTTCGGCTCCGCCTCGACCTTGCCGAAACCGTCCATGCCGCCCATGTCGTGCACGCCGTTCATGAGGGCGCGCCCGGCTGTTTCGGGAAACCGGTGCCGATCATGCAGTCGCGCGTCACCAATTCGGCGAGCTTGTCCTCGCTCCAGCCTTCGGTACCCTCTGGGCGCATCGGTAGCACCAGGAAGCGGGTCTCGGCGGTGGAATCCCAGACGCGGATCTCGGTGTCGTTGGGCAGGCTCACGCCGAAATCCGCGAGCACGCCACGCGGATCCTTCACCGCGCGGGAGCGGTAGGGCGCGGCCTTGTACCAGACCGGCGGCAGTCCCAGCATTTCCCAGGGGTAACAGGAGCACAGCGTGCACACGACCATGTTGTGACGCGCGGGCGTGTTCTCGACCGCGACGAGATGATCGCCGACCCGGCTGACATGGCCGAGCGTACCCACGGCTTTGGTCGCATCGTCAAGCAATGCGCGCTTGAATGCGGGATCGCTCCAGGCCTTGGCGACGACGCGCGCGCCGTTGTGCGGGCCGATCCGGGTCTCGTAGGCCTGCACGATGGCATCGAGCGCGGCCGGATCGACATAGCCTTTCTCGGTCAGCACGGTCTCCAACGCGCGGACGCGCAGCTCGATCTCGGATAGCTCCGAGTGGTCGTGGTCATGGTCGTGATCGCTCATACCTGCGAGATTACAGGAACGAATCCGGCTATGTCGAGGCTGTAGGGTTCGGTAACGTGCGTCAAAAGAAGGGGAGGCGTCATTGCCGGACTATATCAAAATCGAAAGAGGCCTCGGTCCCGACGGCCGCATTGCCGTGGTACGGTTCGATCGCGGCGACGGCATCAATGCGCTGTCGCCGGAAGCGATGCGGCAGCTCACGGGCGTAGCGCGCAGCTTCGAGGATGACAGCGACACTTCGGTCGTTGTGCTCACCGGCAGCGCGAAGACGTTCTCCGCCGGCTTCGACCTGAAAGACCCGGAAGGCCGCGCGCGCAAGACCATGGACCTCGGCGCGCTCCGCCGTTCGCTCAAGGTCGGCCCGCGGCTGACGCGGGCGTGGCAGGAGATGGAGCAGGTCACGATCGGCGCGATCGAAGGCTTCTGCATCGGCGGCGGCGTTGCGCTCGCCGTGGCGCTGGATTTTCGCGTGATGGCTGCGAATGCGCATATGCGCGTGCCCGAGATCGGGCTTGGCATGAACATGAGCTGGCAGAGCGTTCCGCGCATGATGCATCTGATGGGCCCCGCGCGCACCAAGCAGGCGGTGATTCTGGCGGATGAGCGCATCTCGGCGCAGGACGCGCGGGAGTGGGGACTGGTGGAGGAGGTGGCGGAGCCGGGCAAGGCGTTCGACGCCGCGATGATACTCGCCGAAAAGATCGCGCGGCAGCCGCCGATGTCGGTCGCCATGACCAAGCTGACGGTCAATCGGCTGGCGCATGCGCTCGACGATCTCGCGGCTCACATGGACATTGATCAGTTCGCGCTGGCCAGCCAGAGCGAGGACCACAAGGAGGGCGTCGCCGCCTTCATGGAGCGGCGCAAGCCGCGCTTTAAGGGGCGATGAGGGCGCAAACGCCTGTCACTGGACCGGCGCAGAATGGCGCCGGCTCGCCGTTTTCTGGATTGCGACAACGCACTATCGCAACTAAAACGGGATGGTCGGCTTCCCGTTTCCCTTGCATCGAGGCGCCCATGCCAATCGCAAGCCTGATCCGCGCCGTGTCCTTGTTCGCGCTGCTCTCGCTCGTCACCCCGACCTCGGCTCTGGCCTGGGGTTACCAGGGCCACGAGGTCGTCGGCTCGATCGCCGACCAGCTGCTCAGTGACAACGCACGGCAGCACGTCAAGGATATCCTGAACTTCACCAAACCTCCGCTACAGACCGCGGGCCCATGGGCCGACTGCGTGAGGAGTGTTGTCCGCGACGTCGACGGCTTTGAATACGTCGTAGACCCGGCGCATCTCGAATACGAGGTGCCGTGCACGCCGTACAAGTCACCGGAGGCGAGGGCGCGAATGGTGGATTACGTCGGGCGAAACTACGCAAACTGTAAAGAACCGCAGACCGGATGCCACGCCGCCTATCATTTCGCTGACGTGGCCATTCAACGCGATCGCTATGACCGCAAATATTTCGGCACCAACGATCACGATCTGGTCTCCGCCATCGGCGCGGCCATCGCGGTCCTGACCGACAAGCCTGCGCCGCCGCCGTTTTCGATCAAGGACAAGAAGGAAGCACTCCTGATGCTCGCCCATTTTGTGGGCGACCTGCATCAGCCGCTGCATGTCGGAGCGATCTATCTCGACGCCCAAGGCAAACTCGTCGATCCCGACGCCGGGCCGGAAAATCCGGCGACGGAGACCCAAGGCGGCAACCTCATCCAGGATCAAAACCTGAACCTGCACCACGAATGGGACGACATACCGACTGACCTTGGCGAGGCCTTCACCAGGGAACTCCTGGAAGCGGCCAGGAAGGTGCCACCCAGCCAGGGGCTACCCGAGGATTGGCCGGCAATGTGGGCGTCCGACACCATCCTCGTCGCGCGCGATGCATTCGCGCATGTGAGTTTCGTGCCGATCAGGTCCGCGCCGCCATGTAACTGCAAGTGGGCCGTCGTGTTCGAAGATCACAGCGGCTACCTCCAGGCGATGGACACGATCAAGCGCCAGCAACTGGCCAGGGGCGGGGCGCGGCTCGCCGAACTCCTGAATGCGATTTGGCCTCAGAAATGATGCCAGCCAATCTGACGCAGCCTCACGACGGCGCCGGGCACTTGACGGGCGCCGAATATGTGCAACCATAAGATGTTCATCGCGTTGGGAGGTCACCATGGCACGCAAGCCTGCCAAGAAGCCGAAGGTCAGTCTGATCGTTTCCGACGACAAGGCCGTGAGGCTGAAAGCTCGTCCGGGCAAACTCCATGTGGTGCATGTTGAATCCATCACGCCCGACCTGAAGAAGGCGGGTCGCGTCGGGGCGCGCCTGTGCGGCCTTGGCACCAACATGTGCATCGCCATCGTCGACGTTGAAAAGTGATGCCGCGAAGGCGCCGCCTGCGGTCGTCGCGCTATAATTTCCAGGTTCCGATCGGCGACGACGTCGTGCTCTACAACGCCGGCAGCGGGGCGTCGGTCCGGTTGGCCGGCGCGGACGCGCGCGAGCTGACGCGGCTGATCTGCGGACCGCCACGCAATGTGACCGCCGCCGCAATTCCGCGTTCGCTGCTCGCGACGTTGCGCCGCGGAGGCTTTCTGGTCGACGAGACCTTCGACGAACTCCAGGCCATCCGGGAACGCTACTGGCTGGCGCGGGGCCGCACGCCCATGGTCCTGACGTTAACGACGACGCAGGACTGCAATTTGGGCTGTTACTATTGCTATGAATCGCGAACCAAGGACACGCTCGGTGCCGCCGACGTTTCCGGCATCGTCGCATGGACGCGGGCGCGGCTGATCTCGTCCGGCAAGGACAGCCTTCATGTCGACTGGTACGGCGGCGAGCCGCTTCTCAACATCGATTTCATCGACGCCGCGTCGGGCGCGCTCCAATCGCTGTGTGCAGAGCTGGCGGTCAGCTATTCGGCCTCGGTCATCTCCAATGGCACGTGCTGGCCCGAAGACGTCGCATCCTTCATCGCACGTCACCGCATCCGACAGGTGCAAATATCCTTCGACGGGCTCAAGGCGAACCACGACAAGCGCCGGCGCTACCGCCGGGGAAGGGCGCCCGACCCGTCGGCCTCCTCCTTCGAAGAGGCGGTCGCCGTCGTCGATAAATTGCTCGATGTCGTCCGGGTCGACCTGAGGTTCAACGCCGACCGGGGCAACAATGATGACCTCGAAGGCTTCGTGGACTTCTGTCGAGAACGCGGCTGGTTCGACCGGTCATTCCCGTGTGTGTTCCAGCTTGCCCGGATATCGGATTTCTCGGAGCGAGCCGGCTTCCTGAGCCGCACCAAGTTGACGGAGGCGGAGTTCGAGAAGGTCCGTGAACGCGCCCGCGGCGTGGTGCCCGAGGAAGCGACGCTGGATGAGGTCACCACGCGCTCGATCTATCCGCTGCCGCGCACCTCGGTCTGCGCGGCACTGGCTGACGACTCCATCGTGGTCGGCGCGGACGGACATCACTACCGCTGTGGGCTCCAGGTCGGCGAGAAGAACCGTCCCGTTGCGCGACGCGAGGCGGGGGGCGGGATGTCGCAGGGCCCGGACGCGAACTGGTGGACCGCCTTCGATCCGACGCGCCAGCCGAATTGCAGCCATTGTTCCTTCCTTCCGGTTTGTTGGGGCGGCTGTCCGAAAAAGCACCTCGAAAAGGACGCGGCATCCCTGCACGAGACGAGCCTGTACTGGCGCAAGGCGCTGCCGCAAAAGATCGCTTGGCAATTCGGCGTTGCTCTCGAGGAGAGTGCCTTCAGCTTCTCCGAGGCCGACCAGTTCCGGCAATCCGCCAGCGAGGGATGACGGCAACCGAAAGCCGCTCGGTTTCGCGGCGGGCCTTGATCTGATTCGCATAAGGTATATTATGGAATATTTATATCTATAATTGGATCAGATATTTAGACGGATTTGCTTCCAGCCCAGGTCAGCCATTGTGAGCTTTCTGCCGCTTCCCACGTGCGATGCGTTTGGGGCGTTGCGACCGTCCGCGGGCCGCTGTTGCGGCTGTCGCGCAAACGCTGCAATAAAGCCGTCAGCGATGGGCGCGAACTGGCGCGATGGGTTCTGCGCGAGCGCGGCTCACAACAACAAAAACCCAGGGAGTTTGATCCATGACTTTGTCCCGACGCGCGTTGTTGAAGGCGTCTGCCGCTTCCGCGGTGCTTGGCGGCCTCAGTGCGCCGCATGTGGCCCGCGCCCAAGGCGCCGAGTTCTCCTACAAATATGCCAACAATCTTCCGGACGGCCATCCCTTGAACGCACGCGCCAAGGAGATGGCGGCGGCGATCAAGGCCGAGACCAATGGCCGTTTCGAGCTGCAGATCTTCCCGAACAACCAGCTTGGCTCGGATACGGACATGCTGAGCCAGATCCGCTCCGGCGGCATCGATTTCTTCACGCTGTCGGGCCTGATCCTGTCGACCCTGGTGCCGGCGGCCTCGATCAACGGCATCGGGTTCGCATTCCCGGATTACGACACGGTCTGGAAAGCCATGGACGGCGACCTCGGTGCTTTCGTCCGCGGCGAGATCAACAAGGCCGGCCTCGAGGTGATGGAGAAGATCTGGGACAACGGCTTCCGCCAGACCACGTCGTCGAGCAAGCCGATCAACGGCCCCGATGACCTCAAGGGCTTCAAGATCCGCGTGCCGGTCTCACCGTTGTGGACCTCGATGTTCAAGGCGTTCGACGCCTCGCCCGCCTCTATCAATTTCAGCGAGGTCTATTCGGCGCTGCAGACCAAAGTCGTCGAGGGTCAGGAGAATCCGCTGGCGATCATCTCGACCGCGAAGCTCTATGAAGTGCAGAAGTATTGCTCGCTGACCAACCACATGTGGGACGGCTTCTGGTTCCTCGCCAATCGCCGGGCCTGGCAGGCGGTGCCGAAGGATGTGCAGGCCATTGTCGCCAAGCATATCAATGCCGCCGCCGTCAGCGAACGTGCCGACGTTGCCAAGCTCAACGCCGGCCTGCAGCAGGACCTTGCGGCCAAGGGATTGACCTTCAATCAGCCGACCGTTGCGCCGTTCCGCGACAAGCTGCGATCGGCCGGCTTCTATGCCGAATGGAAAGGTAAATATGGCGAGCAGGCCTGGGAGCTGCTCGAAAAGTCCGTCGGCAAGCTGTCGTAAGGAGCCCCATGGCTCACGCCGAAATCACGAACAAAGGCGGCGAGGCGGACTCCCCTCGCCGCCGCTCCCTCGCCGGTTCGTTCGAAAGCCTTCTCGGCACGCTGGTTGAGATTCCCGCGGCGCTGCTTGTGGTCGCCGAGATCCTCATCCTGTTTGCCGGCGTGGTGGCGCGCTACGTGCTGCACACGCCACTGATCTGGTCGGACGAACTCGCCTCGATGCTGTTCCTGTGGCTGGCGATGCTCGGCGCGGTCGTGGCGTTCCGCCGTTCCGAACATATGCGCATGACCGCGCTGGTGGCGAACGCCCGGCCTTCGATGCAGGCCTATCTCGATCTGATCGCGACCTGCGCGGCGCTGGCGTTCCTGCTCTTGATCGTGCACCCGGCCTACGACTACGCCTACGAAGAGAGTTTCATCACCACGCCGGCACTGCAGATTTCCAACTCCTGGCGCGCAGCGGCGCTGCCGGTCGGCACCTGCCTGATGGCGCTGTTCGCGTTGTTGCGGCTGGTTCGCTACGGCGACCTCCGGACCGTCCTGGCGGCGGCGATCACGGTCGCGGTCATCATCGCGCTGTTCTGGCTGGCGCAGCCGTACTTTCGGCCGCTCGGTAACCTCAACCTCGTCATCTTCTTTGTCGGCGTCGCCGGCCTCTGCGTGTTCGCGGGCGTGCCGATCGCCTTCGGCTTTGGGCTCGCGATTTTCGGCTATCTGGCGCTGACCACGCGCACGCCGCTCTTGGTGCTGATCGGGCGCATGGACGAGGGCATGAGTCACCTGATCCTGCTCGCGGTGCCCTTGTTCGTGTTCCTCGGGCTGCTCATCGAAATGACCGGCATGGCCCGCGCCATGGTGGCGTTCCTGGCGAGCCTGCTCGGTCATATCAGGGGCGGCCTGCACTACGTGCTGGTCGGCGCGATGTATCTGGTGTCGGGCATCTCGGGCTCGAAGGCCGCCGACATGGCTGCGGTCGCGCCGGTGCTTTTTCCGGAGATGAAGGCGCGGGGCGCCAAGCCAGGCGATCTCGTCGCCCTGCTCGCGGCCACCGGCGCGCAAACCGAAACCATTCCGCCGTCCCTCGTGCTGATCACCATCGGATCGGTCACGGGCGTGTCGATCTCGGCGCTGTTCACCGGCGGCCTGCTGCCGGGTGTCGTGCTCGCAATCACGCTGTCGGCGCTGGTGTGGTGGCGCTACCGCAAGGAAGATCTGAGCCATGTGAAACGGGCCAGCGCCCACGAGATCGGCCGCGCCTTCATCGTTGCGCTACCCGCGCTCGCTTTGCCCTTCGTGATCCGCTACGCCGTGGTCGAGGGCATTGCGACGGCCACCGAAGTCTCCACGATCGGCATCGTCTACGGCTTTCTCGCCGGCCTGATCGTCTATCGCCAGTTCAACTGGCGGCGGTTGATGCCGATGCTGATCGAGACGGCGTGTCTCTCCGGCGCCATCCTCCTGATCATCGGCACCGCCACCGGCATGGCCTGGGGCCTGACCCAGTCAGGCTTCTCGCGCGCGCTGGCCCAGGCCATGACCGGCCTGCCCGGCGGCTCGGCGTCGTTCATCGCGGTCTCGATCCTGGCCTTCGTGATCCTCGGCAGCGTGCTGGAGGGAATCCCGGCCATCGTGTTGTTCGGGCCGCTCTTGTTCCCGATCGCGCGGCAGGTCGGCGTGCACGAGGTGCACTACGCCATGATCATTATCCTCGCCATGGGCATGGGATTGTTCGCGCCGCCCTTCGGGGTCGGCTATTATGCGGCCTGCGCGATCGGGCGGGTTGATCCGGCGCAAGGCATGCGGCCGATCTGGGGCTATATGCTGGCGCTGCTGGTCGGCTTGGTGATCGTCGCGATATTCCCGTGGATTTCCATCGGGTTCTTGTAAAGTCTTCATTCAGGAGGTGACCGATGGGCGGCAAGCAAAGCCAATACGATATCGGTCTGGACAAGAACGCGGCCAACTATGTGCCGCTGACGCCGCTGAGCTTCCTCGAGCGTAGCGCGGCGGTCTATCCGAACCATGTCAGCGCGGTCTATGAAGGCCGCAGCTTCACCTGGTCGCAGACCTATGAGCGCTGCCGTCGCTTCGCGTCGTATCTTGCCAGGCAAGGCATTGGCGAAGGTGACACCGTCGCTGCGATGCTGCCGAATGTGCCCGCGATGAACGAATTGCATTTTGCGGTGGCCATGGCCGGCGCAGTGCTGAATGCGCTCAACATCCGGCTCGATGCGTCCTCGATCGCCTTCCAACTCGATCATGGCGCAGCAAAGATCATCCTGGTCGATCCCGAATTTGCCGGGGTGATTTCGGATGCGATGAAGCAGATGAGCGGCGTGAGGCCGGCCGTGATCGACGTCGATGACGCTTCGTTCCCGGGCGGCAAGCGCATCGGCTCGATCGAATATGAAGCCGCGGTCGCGCAGGGCGATCCGAACTTTGCCGGCAAGCGCCCCTCCGACGAGTGGGATGCTATCGCGCTGAGCTACACCTCAGGCACCACGGGTAATCCCAAGGGCGTTGTGACCCATCACCGCGGCGCTTACCTGAACGCGGTCTCCAATATCCTTGCCGGCAATCTCGGTCAGCATCCGGTCTATCTCTGGACCTTGCCGATGTTCCACTGCAACGGCTGGTGCTTCCCCTGGACGGTCGCGGCCGCGGCCGGCGTCAATGTCTGCTTGCGCAAGGTCGATCCGGCAAAGATCTTCGAGCTGGTCCCAAAGCACGGCGTCACCCACATGTGCGGCGCGCCGATCGTCTACAACACGCTGATCAATGCGCCGAGCGCTCCGAAGGGTAAGAGCGCAAGGCCCGTGGTCGGCCTGATCGCGGGCGCGGCGCCGCCGGTTGCCGTGCTCGAAGGGGCTGAGAGCATCGGCATCAAGCTGACGCATGTCTATGGCCTGACCGAAGTCTATGGCCCCGCCTCGGTCTGCGCCGAGCAGCCCGGCTGGGACGATCTGCCGTCGGCCGAGCGCGCGCATTTCAAGCGGCGGCAGGGCGTGCCCTACCCGCTCGAGGAAGCCGTTACCGTGCTCGATCCCGAGACGATGAAAGAGGTGCCGCGCGACGGCGAGACCATCGGCGAGGTCATGTTCCGCGGCAACATCGTGATGAAGGGCTATCTGAAGAACGACAAGGCGACGAAGGAGTCGTTCGCCGGCGGCTGGTTCCACACCGGCGATCTCGGCGTGCTCGACGAGCACGGCTATGTCATCATCAAGGATCGCTCCAAGGACATCATCATCTCCGGCGGCGAGAACATCTCCTCCGTCGAGGTCGAGGACGTCCTCTACAAGCACCCAGCCGTGCTGTTCGCGGCCGTCGTCGCCAAGCCCGATCCGAAATGGGGCGAAGTGCCCTGTGCGTTCCTGGAATTAAAGGAAGGCGCCAAAGCGACGGAGGCCGAGATCATCGCCTATTGCCGCAACCACATGTCCGGCTTCAAGACGCCGAAGGCTGTGGTGTTCGGCGTGATCCCGAAGACCTCGACCGGCAAGATCCAGAAATTCCTGCTGCGCAACGAGGTGAATTCAGCCAAGGCGATTTCGGCTTAGCCTCTTTTCGTCATTGCCAGGAGCCAACGGGTCCGGCCCGTTTGGGCCGGCCCGATGACAGGCTCCACGACGAAGCAATCCATAGCTCCACAAGCGGATGAGTGGATTGCTTCGCTTCGCTCGCAATGACGAGGTTATCGGGTGTGGTGACAGAACCGGCGCAACAGGGCTATCGAAGCACGGTTGTCGCCGCTGCGTGCCTGGGCATCATCTGGTTCGGCGACGCCGTCATTTACGTCGTGCTTCCGCTGTATGCGCCGGCGTTCGGCTGCGATGCGTTGATGGTCGGCCTGCTGCTGTCGGTCAATCGCGTCGTTCGTATTCTCGGCTATGGATGGGTTGGACCGCTCGCGCGCAGCTACGGCGCGAATGTGCTGACCGCGGCGGCATGTGCCGCGGGCGCCGTCTCGACACTCGCCTACGGCCTCGTGAGCGGCTTCGTGCTGCTCTTTATCGCGCGGATGCTGTGGGGTGCGGCATGGGGCATCGTCAACCTGACCATGACCGCCTATGCCTATGGGAACGGACAGGGCGCGGGCGCGCGGATCGGCATTGCGCGCGCGGTCAGCAGTGTCGGGGCGTTTGCTGCGCTGGTTGCGGTAGGACCGCTCTGCATCGCTATCGGCCCGCACCGGATGTTCGTGCTGTATGGCTTGATTGGCCTGGTCACGATTCCGCTCGCGTTTCTCCTGCCGCCGCTGCGTGCTGCCGCAAGCGATGCAAAGGCCGCCCGGCGCTGGACGCTGACTCCGCTGAACGCCCTGTTCTTTGTGGTCTCGTTTGGCGCCGACGGCGTGCTGGGGGCGACCATTTCGGTGCTGCTCGCCGACTTCATGCCAATGACGTCCGCGATCATTGGAGCAGGCCTTCTCCTGGCGCTTCAACGCGCCGTTGCCATCGTGCTGGCGCTCTTCAGCGGCCCGTTAACCGATCGGCTGGGGGCTCATCGATTGCTGCTGCCCTGCACGCTTGCGATAGCGATCGGCTTCGCCGTTATCGCTGGCGGCTACGTCAATTCCGGAACGATCATCGTGATCCTGGCGCGCGCACTGCTGGGGACCGCGGGTCCCGTGCTTGCAGCCGAGACCTCGACCGATCGTATCGCCGCGCTCGCCTCCTATGCGACATGGACTGACGTCGGCTTGGCCGCAGGTGCTTTCTTTGGCATCGTTGGCGTCACCGAGATTGGCTATACCAGCATCTATGCGCTGCTGGCCATTCTTCTGCTCGCGACTGCCCTATGGCAGTTTCGAAGCCTGAAACCGGAATAACAGTGTTACTCCGCCGGCGCCGCGACCGCCTCCGCTTCCGGCACCACCGGCTTCGGCTTCGGGATGTGCAGGAACAGCGCGCACACCAAAGCGGCCATGAAGCCGAGCAAGGCCAGTCCGTACAGCCCGCCGGCGTAACTCCCGGTCATGTCCTTCATGACACCGACATACCAGGGCCCGAAGAAGCCGCCGAGATTGCCGATCGAATTGATCCAGGCGATGCCGGCGGCGAGCGCCGGCCCCGACAGGAACATCGGCGGCATGGCGAAGAACGGACCCTTGGAGCCGTAGAAGCCCATCGCGGCGATCGACATACCGACCAGCGCCCACCACGTTCCCATGGTCATGCCGGCGATGATCAGGCCTACGGTCGAGAACACGCAAGCGTAGAACAGATTCCAGCGCCGCTCATCCATGTGATCGGAGATGCGTCCCCACACCACCATGGCGATGCCGCCGCAGATGTAGGGGATCATGGTGAGCCAACCCACCGTCATGTTGCTGGAGTGGCCGAGCGATTTGATGATCTGCGGAATGAAGAACAGCATCCCGAGGCTGGCGGTGACGATGCCGAAATAGTTCAGCGCCAGCAGCAGCACCTTCGGATTGTACAGCGCCTCCCACAGCGTGTAGCGCCGAACCGCTTCGGTCGCGCGGCGTTCGGCGGCAATCGTGGAAACGAGCCAGTTGCGCTCCTCCGCCGTGAGAAACTTGGCCTGCTCGGGTTTGTCGGTGAGCACGAAATAGGTGATGACGCCAAGCGCCACGGTCGGAACGGCTTCGGCAATGTACATGACTTGCCAGCCGCGCAACCCGAACAGGCCGTCCAGACCGAGCAACGCAGTGGAGATCGGCGAACCGACGGCAACCGCGACCGGCAGACCGACGAGGAAGCCCGACACGATGCGAGCGTGATGATTGGCGGGGAACCAGAAAGTGAAATAGAGAATGAGCCCGGGGAAGAATCCGGCCTCTGCGACGCCTAGCAGGAAACGCACGATCGAAAAGCTGGTCATGCCCGTCACCATCGCCGTCAGCCCGGCAAGGATGCCCCAGGTGATCATGATCCGGGCGATCCATATTCTGGCGCCGATTTTTTGCAGGACGACGTTGCTGGGCACTTCGAAAATGAAATAGCCCCAATAGAACATGCCGACCGCAAAGCCGAAGTCACCGGCCGACAGGCCGATGTCGCCGCGCATGGTGAGCCCGGCGAAGCTGACATTGATGCGATCGATGTAGGCGAGAATGTAACAGATCATGGCAAACGGCAGCAGGCGCAGATAGACCTTGCGCATGGCCGAGCGTTGGATCGTGGCGTCCACGGTTCCCTCCCCTGATGTGCCGTTTTCTTGTTTTGCAGCGAGCCTACGCCGCAGTTGCGGCGCTGTCACCGAACAACGTGCGATGCTGCGCTGCGATTAAAACTAAAGGATGGCGCGAAGGCAATTTGCCGCAGGTGTCATCGATCGGCTGGCACAGTTGCAATGCAAGCCATTGCGCGAGCGAAAAGTGGACCAACCTCCCCGGTGCGATCCAGGCAGCCGACCAGGTCGGCGGGCGGCATGGCCGGAGTTCCGCAGAACACGCGCATGAAGTCGGCGGCGAGCGCGGATTTCGTCTCCCTGCCCGCTTGTTCCCAACCCTGTTGGTCGAGATACAGCAGCGTGGCTGCGGATGCCGTGTGATCGGCGAGTGCGCGGGCGCACGTTGCGATGGCAACAGCCGCAACGACAGAGATCATAACGCTCGTTTTCATTTTGCCGCTGCCTGCGCAGGTGGCACGTCGAGCGCCGGGCTGCGGTCGAAGAAGTTGAACGGCCGTAAGCGGAAGCCATGCCAGAGGCCCGGCATCGCCGGCCAATCCTCCGCGCGCGGCACGTGCCGGAACCCGATCGTGTACCAGAGCACGAGGTCGTTGCCGTCGATCGGGCGTTTCGCGGACACCCATTTCGGCAGGCCGTCGATGTCAGGGTTTTGGTTTGGATAGGGGCCGGCCGCGTAGAGTTCATGCGGCGCATAGGCGCTCGACCACATCGTGTAGGCGGAAAACCCCGCGCGGATCTGGGTGGGATCGTCGGGTGCGAGGATCGAGCTGTCGGTATGTCCGGGCATGAGCTGGTAGCTTGTGGGATAGCCCTGCGCATTCTTTCTTGTCGCGCTCTCGACCCGGAATTGCGCCGCGTTGATCGGTGTCGTGACCGGCCCCTCCACCGCCATGGTGCGGCTCTCGACCTGCCACAAGCTCCGCCGCGGCCCGCTCTCGGATATCCGCTTCGGCACGATGCGATCCTCGACAAAGCGATTGGCTGTGCCGTCGACGTCCATGTCGATGCGGAACGCCATGTAGTGATCGTGGTTGACGGCGACGAGGCGATTGCCGATCAGCGTGCCATAGGCCGTGTCGGCCGCGGCCGTCGGATCCGACAGCGTCGAGGACGCAACGCCCTTGGTCTCATCGATGCCGTAGGCGCCGAGCCGCACGTCGATGTCGCCGGCGCGGTCGAACACGTAGTCGACAAGATAGTCGTAATTGCCGACGACCGGCGCCATCCGCACCACGAGCTCGGTATTGCCGCGCGCTTCGTAGGTCTGATTGACGGCCTCGTCATGACGCCACAAGGGATCGCCGGACGGGCGCTCGAAGATGCAAACCACGCCCTGCAATCCAACCGGCGCGCCCTTGGTGTCGGCGATGGTCACGTCGAGAAAGGACGCGCCGGCCGGACAGTCCTCGCCCGGCCGAAGCCGGGTTGCGAGCACGCCGAAGCCGTATTCGCCGATGTCCATGTAGCCGCGGAACGACCAGGTTGGTGCCGGGTCCATGTAGGGCACGAACATCTCGCTGGCGGAGAGCTGATAGGCGATCTCGCGCACCGTACCATGGTCGTCGTAACGGATCAGCGACAGCACCGCGCCCAACCTCGGATCGAGGCGGACATGGAACGACCAATTGTCCCAGCGCACCTCTCCGCCTGTGACCGATATGTTCGATCCCTGAGGCGAAGCGATTTCGACCGGCTTGGTCACCGAACGGGCTTGTCCGGAATCCTTCCAGGCGTGGCTTGGCGTATCCGGCGGCAGCGGCAGGACGCCGAGGTCGGTGATGGACAGCACCTTTCTTGTGACGAGATCGACAGTCGCCATCAGGTTCTCGATCGGCCTGCCCCAGACATTGTTGCTCGCGCCCGTGCGATCGACGCAGGACGAATTGAGCAAACGCCGGCCGGCGAGCGCAGGATCGAGCGACGGGCCGGTCGAGAACGGAAAGCACAGGATGTTCGCGAAATCGGTGATCCCGCGTTTGGCGATCGCCGCACGCCAGCGTTCGTCCGCTTTGACGATGTCGCCGACCGCTATGATTTCGTCGATCGTGATTGCGGCCTGACGGTTCTCGATCACGTTCCAGGCGGACAACGTCCGCGCATCGAGATTGATCGCCGCCTCCCCGATCCTGCCGTCGGTCAGCACGACCGCAAAAGCGTGACGGGAAAACGCCTCGCCCCTGGTCCAGCCGCGGACCTCGGACTTGGGCGGCTCTTCCACGGACATGGAGACGACCAGCGACTTGTCACTGAGCTTGCCGGCGTCGCGGAGGACCTTTGTCGCTGTGTTGATCTCGACAGCCGTCAAGGCATCCATCGGATGGGTCGCATGCGTCGGCGCCGGGACCCGATCCTCGGCGTGGGCTGGGACGCACAGAAGTGCAAAGGTGACGGCAACGGGTAGCGTCAAACGGTGAAGCGGCATGTGACAACTCACGGGAACGGCATGGAAGGCAGCGTGACCCCAATCATGGCGGGGGACAAGAGGCCCGACGGTTCACGCCGAGCTGCGCTCCACCGGCGGATAATATTGCGGCGCCTCTGCCCGCTCATACATGCCATAGTCGCGCATCACCTCGAAGATGCGGACATATTCCGTCGTCGGTTCTGCGAACAACCGTTCGCCGAAGGCGATGCCGGCCTGCGGGTCCGGCACATCGATCAGATGCGCGAATTGCCCCTGGCGATAGACGCTCGCGAACGCGTCATGCCGCCATTCGGCCATCGCCGGAAGCTCGGCGCTCTTCGATTCCGCAGCCAGCACATAGGTCGGCGCGCGCCGCGCGGGATCGTTGTAGGGCGTGCGGCGTTCGGGCCGCCACAGCGGCTTGTTCGGCCTCGCCTCGTGGATCACCTGCGCAATGCGGATGCGATAGTCGGAGAATACCGCTTCCCGTCCGATCTCCTGCACCCTGTGGTGCTTCCCGTGGACCCGCCATGCCGTCAGCTCCGCTTCGTCCTGCCAGATCTGGTAGGACAGCAGCAGATGCTCGCGCGACAGACTCTGGAAGCGGTCGATGAAGAGACAGCCGCCCATCGCATCGAGCGCGGGCCGCAGCGAGGCGGCAAGCTCCAGATACTGATCGCGGTGACCCACTCTGGTCTCAACTTCAAAGAACTGGGCGATCATCGGAAGTCCTCCGTGGACCTAACCTTCAAACGTCAGGCGCATGCCATCATAGGCCGGGATCACGTCCGCGGGCAGGCTTTGCCGCAATTCCTCGTAGTCGAGATCGGAATGCATGTTGGTGATGACCGATCGCCTCGGCTTGAAGCGTTCGATCCAGCGCAGCGCGTCGCTGACGCTGAAATGACTCGGATGCGGCGCGTAGCGCAGCCCGTCGATGATCCACAAGTCGAGATTCTCGATCGCGCCCCAGCTCTCTTCGGGAATGTCGCTGACATCGGGCGCATAAGCGGCATCAGCGATGCGATAGCCGAGCGCGGGGATGTTACCGTGCTGCATGGTGAAGGCCGATAGCGTCACCGGTCCGCCCGGTCCCTCGATCGTCCTGCTCTCGCCGGCCTCGACCGCGTGGCGGTCCAGGATCGGGGGGTAGTCGCTCCCGGGCGGCGTCTCGAACACGTAGCCGAAGCGCGTTATGATGTCTTTTGCCGTCGACGCATTGAAATAGACGGGAATGCGCCTGCGCTGATGCAGCACGACCGAGCGCAGATCGTCGATGCCGTGGGTCTGGTCAGCATGCTCATGGGTGAGGAAGACCGCGTCGATGTGGTCGACTTCGGCATCGATCAGCTGCTCGCGCAGGTCGGGCGAGGTGTCGATCACGATCCGGGTCACTCCCCGCTCCGATCGTCGCTCGACCAGTAGCGAGCAGCGGCGGCGGCGGTTTTTCGGATTGTTCGGGTCGCATTTGCCCCAGCCGAGCGCCGGGCGCGGGACGCCGGCGGAGGAGCCGCAGCCGAGGATTGTCAGTGTCAGCGTCATGCGGCCACGGTCTGCGGCACTTTGGAGAACAGGCGGAAGAAGTTTTCCGTGGTCTGGCGCGAAATCTCCTCCAACGAGACGCCGCGCGCTTCCGCCAGCACCCTGGCGACCTCGACGACGTAAGCCGGCTCGTTGCGCTTGCCGCGGAACTTGCCGGGAGCAAGATACGGCGCGTCGGTCTCGACCATGATGCGGTCGGCCGGAAGTTCGGCGGCGAGCGCGCGCAGGGCGTCGGACTTCTTGAAGGTCAGGATGCCCGTGAAGGAGATGGACAGTCCCAATTCGATCGCGCGCATCGCAAGCTCCCACCCCCCCGTGTAGCAATGCAGCACCGCGCGGAAAGGTCCGACTGCCGCCTCCTCCTCCAGGATGCGCTTGCAGTCATCGTCGGCGTCGCGGGTATGGATCACCAGCGGCAGGCCGGTGGCGCGTGCCGCTGCGATGTGAGCGCGAAAGCCGCGGGCCTGCGCTTCGGGCGAGCCGTTGTCGTAGAAATAATCGAGACCGGCTTCGCCGAGCGCCACGACCTTGGGGTGATCAGTCAGCGCAATCAGTTCGTCCGGCGGAATGCCATCCTCTTCATCGGCGTGGTGCGGATGGGTGCCGACCGAGCAATAGACATTTGGGAAACGCTCGGCGATGGCGAGCAGTCCGCCAAGCCGCCTCACCCGCGTCGAGATCGTCACCATGCGGCCGATGCCGGCATTGGATGCACGCGCGACAATGCCGTCGAGATCGCCGGCAAAATCGGGAAAATCCAGATGGCAGTGGCTGTCGACCAGCATGATTTCTTTACGCCGCAGGCTCGACATAGCGCGGGAATACGCCGACCGGCGGCGGCAGCGTCGTGCCCGGCGCAATGCGGGTCTTGCCGCCAAGGGCGGAGAACATCCGTGCCGCGCCTTCGTCAATGCCGAGGCTGTCGAGCAGCTTGGCTGAGGCCGCCGGCATCACCGGCTGGGTCAGGATCGCGATCTGCCGCACCACTTCCGCGGTGACGTAGAGCACCGTGCCCTGCCGCGCCGGATCGGTCTTGGCCAGCGCCCATGGCGCCTCGCCCGCGAAATAGCGGTTGGCTTCCGCGACCACCGCCCACACCGTGTTGAGCCACTGGTGGATCTGCTGTGTCGCCATCGCCTCGCGCGCCAGCGCGAGCATGCCGTCGGCCTGCGCCAGCATCGCCTTGTCGTTGTCGCTGAACGCGCCCGGCGTCGGCAGCACGCCGCCCAATTGTTTTGATATCATCGACAGCGAGCGCTGCGCCAGGTTGCCGAGATCGTTGGCAAGATCGGCGTTGATACGCGCGACGATGGCCTCGTGGTTGTAGCTGCCGTCCTGGCCGAAAGCGACCTCGCGCAGGAAGAAGTAGCGGATCTGGTCGACGCCGTATTGGTCGGCGAGATTGAAGGGGTCGACGACGTTGCCGACCGACTTCGACATCTTCTCGCCCTTGTTGAACAGGAAGCCATGAGCGTAGACCCGCTTCTGCACGGGAATGCCGGCCGACATCAGGAACGCCGGCCAATACACCGCGTGGAAGCGGATGATGTCCTTGCCGATGATGTGCAGATCGGCCGGCCAGAAGCGCCAGTTCGGATCGGACTCGTCGGGGAAGCCGACGCCGGTGATGTAATTGGTGAGCGCGTCGACCCAGACATACATGACGTGCTCGGGGTCGTTGGGCACCTGCACGCCCCAGTCGAAGGTGGTCCGCGAGATCGAGAGATCCTTCAGGCCGCGCTTGACGAAACTCGTGACCTCATTGCGGCGCGCGTCCGGCCCGATGAAATCGGGTTGCGACTCGTACAGTGCAAGCAGCCGGTCCTGATAGGCCGATAGCTTGAAAAAATAGGTCTTCTCCTCGACCCATTCGACCGGCGTGCCCTGTCCGCCGCGGCGGACATTGTCCTCGCCGATCGTGGTTTCGTCTTCAGCGTAATAGGCCTCGTCGCGCACCGAATACCAGCCGGCATAGGTGTCGATATAGATGTCGCCATTCTGTTGCATCCGGTTCCAGATCGCCTGGCTGGAACGGTGATGCTGCGGTTCGGTGGTGCGGATGTAGCGGTCGAACGAGACGTTGAGGCGCTCGTCCATCGCGCGGAAACGGCCGGCGTTACGCGCCGCGAGGTCCTGAACGGTCAGCCCTTCCGCCTCCGCGGTCTGGATCATCTTCAGTCCGTGCTCGTCGGTACCGGTGAGAAAGAACACGTCCTTGCCGTCGAGGCGCGCAAATCGCGCCAGCGCGTCGGTTGCGATCGCCTCATAGGCGTGGCCGATATGCGGTTGGCCGTTGGGATAGGCGATGGCGGTCGTGAGGTAGAAGAGGTTGCCGCGCGAGGCCGCGGGCTTCGCCGCTGCGACCGGCTTGCTGGCGGGCTTGGGTTGCAGCGCTGACTTCGCTTCGGGCGCTTTCGGCTTCGCGGCCGTCTTCGTCGCCTTTTTAGCAGCTTTCTTCGGCGCCTTCCTGCCAGCCTTTTTCGCGACCTTGTTCGCCGATTTCTTCGCGACCTTGGCCTTCTTCACGCGCTTCTTCGTGGCCGCCGGCTTGCCGCGCTTTGCCGCCTTGGTCTTTTTCTTTTTCGATAGTTTTTTGGCCACGGCAAAATCCTCAAAGATGAGCTCGAACCGGATGATTGGGACGATGTTGACGCCTACCGCGTCGCGTCCGCAAGCATCGAGAACACCGAGAAAACCAGCGGTTTTCGTTCCAGATTGTAATCCTGGGTGTCGCGCGCGGCGCGGGCGATCTTTTCCCATACCTCCGCCAGCCGTGCAAGGCGGGGCAGGTTCGCATTGGCATTGGGCCCGCGCAGCCGTTCCGCGACAAAACGGTCGACGCTGTCGACAAAGGCCGACAGCGCCACCCGGTCGCTGGTGCCGAGCGCATCGCCCAGCGCATGCAGTTCGCGCGGATCGACCCGCGGCAGGCTCGCAAGCAGCGCCGCGGTGCGCTGCTGCAGCCTCAAGGTGTCGCCGCCCATCAACGTTAGCGCACGCGCCACGCTGCCTTCGGATGCAGCGGCGGCCTCGGCGAGCGCGGGATCGTCGGCGGCGAGGCCGGTGGCCTGCGCGGCTGCGCGAATGACGTCTTCGGTGGGCAGTGGGCGCAACATCAGCTTGCGGCAGCGTGACAGGATGGTCGGCAGCACCCGCCCAGGCGCATGGCTGATCAGGAGGAACAGCGATTGCTGCGGCGGCTCCTCGAGCACCTTCAGCAGCGCATTGGCCGCGTTCGGATTGAGCTCATCGACGGTGTCGACGATGCAGACCCGCCAGCCCTCCGCCGCCGCGGTCGAGCCGAAGAAGGAGATGGTCTCGCGGGTCTGGTCGACCGCTATCACCGTGCGCATCACGCCCTTGTCGTTGAGCGTGCGCTCCAGGGTCAGCAGGCCGCCATGCGAGGACGACGCGACATGCCGCGCCACCGATCCATTCGGGTCGACCGCAAGCGTGTCGCCGTGCTGCACACTTGCCGACAGCGGATCGCGATGGGTGAGCACGAAGCGCGCCATGCGGTAGGCCAGCGTCGCCTTGCCGATGCCCTGCCCGCCCCCGATCAGCCAGGCATGCGGAATCCGCCCGCTCTTGTAGGCCGAGAGCAACGCCGTCTCGGCCTCGCGATGGCCGAACAATTCGGATGTCTCGCGCGGATGCGGGACGCTGATCTCGGTGTCAGCCTTGCGCGCGCTCATGCCGGGGTGGTGGCTGCCGTCGAAAAGAAGCGGTCGCGCAGCGCGGTCCACACGCTGGCGGCCACGGTGTTGGCGTCGCCGCTGGCGTCGATCAGCACGCAGCGCGCGGGCTCGGCGCCTGCGATCTCGCGATAGGCGTCGCGCAGGTCCTGATGGAATTTGAGGTCTTCGGACTCGAAGCGATCGGGAGCCGCGCCGCCGCGCCGCGCCGCCGCGCGCTTCAGGCCGACTTCGACCGGCACATCGAGGATGATGGTGAGATCCGGCTTGAGATCGCCGATGGTGACGCGCTCCATCGCGTTGAGAATGCCCGGCTGCACATGGCCGACCTTGCCCTGATAGGCGCGGGTCGAATCCGAGAAACGGTCGCAGAGCACCCAGGTGCCCTGCGCCAGCGCCGGCTGGATCACGGTGTGGACATGGTCGTCGCGCGCGGCGGCAAACAACAGAGTCTCCGCTTCCGCGCCAAGCAGCTTGCCCATGCCCGACAGCAACAGATGCCGGATCACCTCGGCACCCGGGGAGCCACCGGGCTCGCGGGTCAGGATCGCGCGTAGCTTCGCGGCTTCAAGACGTTCCGCCAACTTCTTGATTTGCGTCGATTTTCCGCTTCCCTCGCCGCCCTCGAAGGAGATGAAGTGCCCGCGTCCGGGGGCTCGCTTTGCCGCCGCATCGTCCATGGTCAGAGCTTCTCGGCGCTGGCGCGGAACATGCCGATCACAAGCTCGCTTGCGCCATCGACCGCGCGCCGCATGGTCGACCCAGTGCCGACGGCTTCAGCGGCAAAGACGGGGCTTTCCATCGCGACATTGCCGCCGCGCCAGACCCTGACCACGCCGACCTTCTGGCCTGCCGTGACGGGTGCACGGATCGGTCCGGTGTACACCAGGCGCGCGATCAGCTTGTCGTTGCCCTGCTTGGACACCATCACCTTGACCGGTTGCGGGCTCGTGACTTTGACCGAGCGCGTCTCGCCGCCGAACACGCGGACATAGCCGAGCGGCTGGTCGGCCGCGAACAGCGTCTTCGTCTCGAAATTGCGGTAACCCCACTCCAGCATCTTCTTGGCTTCGGACGCGCGATCGTCGGGATCCTCCAGGCCATTGATGACGACGATCAGCCGTGTGCCGTTGCGCACAACCGAGCCGACCATGCCGTAGCCGCCTTCCTTGGTGTATCCGGTCTTCAGCCCGTCGGCGCCTTCCATCGAATTCAGCAGCGGGTTGCGGTTCTGCTGGTGAATCTTGTTCCAGGTGAAATCCTTCTCGCCGAACAGTTTGTAGTATTCCGGAAAGTCCAGGATGATGTGTCGCGCCAGCATCGACAGCTCGCGCACCGTCATCTTGTTGACGGGATCGGGCAAGCCGTTGGAATTGCCGAAGGTCGATTTGGTCAGGCCCAGTTCGCGCGCCCGCTTGGTCATGTAATCATTCGCGAAGATGCGCTCGTTGCCCGCCAAGCCCTCGGCGAGCGCGATGCAGGCGTCGTTGCCGCTCGGGATGATCGCGCCATGCAGGAGGTCGTCGACCGAGACCTTGCTGTTGATCGCCGCAAACATGGTCGAGGTGCCCGAAGGCGCGCCGCCGCGCCGCCACGCATTCTCGCTGATCCGGAACTCGTCCGTCAGCTTGATCTTGCCTTCCTTCAGCGCGTTGAAAACGACCTCGGCGGTCATCAGCTTCATCATGCTGGAGGGCGCGCGCAGCTCGTCCGCGTTCTTCTCGAACAGCACGCTGCCGCTGGAAGCCTCGATCAGGATCGCGGTCGGAGCATCGCCGTCAAAGGCAAGCTCGTCCGGCTTCTTGGCGCCCTGGACGCTCTGGTTGGCGGCGTAGAGCACGCCACTCCATCCGACCGCGGCGACGACCGCAGCCGCGATCAGGCCGCGGACGGCCAATTTCCAGCGGAAATGCGAGGTGTTGCGGGCCATTTAGGTGCCTTCAAGAGAGCGCGTTCTAACAGCTGCAAATGGTCCAAACAACACAGGTTTTGCGCGTGTTTCGCTCGTCCCGAGCGCATTGCCGGGTTCGGCAAAGGCCCCTACTCTGCCGCCCAATAAACTCCGAAAACAGGCGGAAAGACGATGTCATCCACGCGCATGATTGCAGCCAACGGCATCGAGCTTTTCGTGCGCGAGGACGGCAAAGGACCCCTGGTCGTGCTCTGCCATGGCTGGCCTGAACTGTCTTATTCGTGGCGGCACCAGATTCCGGCACTCGCCGCCGCCGGCTTCCATGTCGTCGCGCCCGACATGCGCGGCTATGGCGGCACCAGTGCCCCGCAGGAGATTTCTGCTTACAGCATCTTCGACACCGTCGGCGACATGGTCGACCTGGTGCAGGCGCTCGGCGAACGGAGGGCGGTCATCATCGGCCATGACTGGGGTGCGCCGGTCGCCTGGCATGCGGCGCTGTTTCGCCCTGATATGTTCACGGCCGTTGCGGGCTTGAGCGTGCCGCCGCCGTTCCGCGGTCGCGGTCGTCCGCTCGATATGTTGAAAGCGAACGGCATCACCAATTTCTATTGGCAGTATTTCCAGACGCCCGGCGTCGCCGAAGCCGAATTCGAAAGTGATCTCGTCAGAACCTTCCGCACGCTGCTTGGCCCGCGCGGCTTTTCCGATCCGGCGGAAGCGACCTTTATCAAGCCGGGCAAGGGATTTCTCGGCGACGCCAGGGATGATCGCACGCTGCCGTCATGGTTGACCGAGGCCGACATTGCCGTGTTCGTCGACGCCTACAAAAAGGCCGGCTTCCGCGGCGGGCTAAATTGGTATCGCAACATCGATCGCAATTGGGAGCTGACTGCGCCGTGGCAGAGCGCGCAAATCCATCAGCCCTCGCTATTCATCGCGGGCTCGAATGATGCCGTCATCAGAGGGCTGATCGGCAGCAAGCGCGTCCACGAGCTCGAGGTGGTACTGCCGAACCTGAAGGGCAGATTGATCCTCGATGGCGCCGGCCACTGGGTGCAGCAGGAGCGCCCCGACGAGGTCAATGCGGCGCTGATCGATTTCCTGAAGGCAAATGTCGCCGCTTAATACAGTCCGCGGCCGCTGAGGATCTCGCTCGGGCCGCGCGGATCGACCGGTGCGTATGCCGAGCTTGGTCGGTAGGCCGACACGTAGCGATCGTCGTTCTCGTAGGAGACCTCGCGGGGATTGTCGGGCGCGCGTCCGGCCGAGCGGGAGCGGCTGGAAGCCGACATTTCCGAGGTGGCGTTTAGCGAGGCGTAATCGGCCGAGGTGTTGCCGAGGCTGTAGGGCCGCCCCTCCGGCATCGGAATGTCGCCGCGGATCGGCCGTCCGCCCTGCGGCACGAACGGATGGGTGGAGGCAATCCGGACCAGCGAGGGCGCCGGCGCCGGCGTGCCGGTCCGCAGGGTGGCGACCAGCTGACGGTCGTCCGAGCCTTCCAGCGGCGCCCGGCCGACATATTCGACGCGGACCCTGGCGACGCCATTGCCTTTGAATTCAAGCAGTTCAGCGGCCTTGTTCGAGACATCGATGAGGCGATTGCCGTGATAGGGTCCGCGGTCATTGACCCGCACGATCAGCGACTTGCCATTGGAGAGATTGGTCACCCGCGCGTAGCAGGGCATCGGGAGGGTCGGATGGGCCGCGGTCAACGATCCCATGTCGAACACCTCGCCATTGGCGGTCAGCCGGCCGTGAAAATCATCGCCATACCAGGACGCCAGCCCTTCGGCGCGGTAGTCCGTATCTTCCTCGGGAACATAGACCCGGCCACCCACGGTATAGGGCTTGCCCACCCGGTAGGTGCCGCCGCCCTTGGGAACGGGATCGCCGAACGCGACGACGCGCGGGCTCGAAGACACCCCGTATTTCGGATCGACCCTTCCGGCGAACTTGCCTGACGAAGCGCAATTGGCGAGCGCAAGGCACAGGGCCATCGCAGCCGCGCAACGCGCCGCTCGAGCCGCCGAATCTGCGCGCCGAATCCCCATTCGCCCCAATTACCATTGCACCGGTGGCCAGCCCAACCCGGGCATTCACCGGCATCCGCGTGCGATACGGCCCACCTCCGCATCATCTCGTGAAGATATCGCAACCGGAACGCGGCGGAAATGGGGAGAGGTGTTCCGTGGTGAACCAATCGTTTACACGCGCTTCGCGTGGATTTGCGGGCGAAAACGGCGGTTTCGCTGGCCCCTTTTGAAACACCTGTTGCCGAGAATCCTCGGTCTTCCCGCATTGTGCCGACGCGTCCGGAAATGTTTTTGACTGTGCAAGCCCGCCGCCGTTTTCTGCACGTGCGCTCGGGGCGCAAAGGACTGACTGCAATGTTCGAGACAATGACTGCGATGATGGGTCTGCTCGGTGCCGGAATCTTTCTCGCCCATGCGTTCGAGGGTATTCGCTCGCGGGCCTGACCGCGGGTGGCGTGTAATCGCTTCGTTCAAAGTGGCTTGTTCCGAAAGCTTTAATCAATTCGGACGAGCATGAGAGTCGGAGGGTGTGTCATGCGAAATCGAGATCTCGTTTCCGACGGCTTCCTGGCCTTGACGGCCGGTGGAGTCGCCCTGCTCTGTTCCAGCCTTCTGGCTTTCGCTTTCGTCTGAGCGACCGAGGGAGCCGGTCCAGCCCCGGGCTTCCGCGCCTCGCTCCGACCAGCCGATGGCGCCGATCGCCAGCCATTTGATATTCTGACGACATTGACCGCGCTCGCGTATCCGTGAAGCGATTTCACGGATCACGGTTCCGACGACATTTTCGGGCCTTCCTGTGAAGCCACTTTGGCTCGGCGGCGAAGACAGGAGGAAACAAATCCGGCGCAGCCTCCGCTCCACTGATCAACGATGGAGTTGATCATGTGGACGATCCTCAGTCTGGCTTACCGGTATTATTGTTGGGCTCGTCTGGTTGAGATGCGCAAGCAGCGTCACCTCGGCATTGCCTGATTTATTTTCAGAAAGGGCCTCACCATGCTGGCCGAAAAATTCTTTCTGTTCCTGGAAGCTCTGATCAAGTCGCAGAAGACCTATTCCGACGGCAGCCCGCGGGTGGTCAGTTCCTCGCCGCATGTGCCGGTGAATTTGCCGGCTGCGAAGTAGGCAGGGCCCGAGCCCAATGGCGATCAGTGGCCTTCGGCGAAGATCAGGCGTTGGAAGCTAGCGGGACCAAAGCCACGCGTTCTCTCTCAATCCTCAGCGAAACGCCCGGATCCGATCTGCTGCGGTGGGTTTTCCCTGTCCAGGGTCACCGTCTTCGACGCATTCGACCGCCACAGCGGGCCCTTGAAGCCATAGGGATCCTCGCTTCGCTGTTCGGTCCAGGGCGACGTGTCGCCGTACCAGTGATGTTTGACAGCTTGGCCCAAGATCCAGCTTCCGTGATGATGCGCCCTTGATCCTCGGAAAGGCTAGCACCACCAGCAGGTCCAGGCTGTACCGCGGCGGCCACACTCACCGCAAACCGACCAGATGCCGTGGTCCCGCGCTCGAGAGATTGGAGCGGGGACGCGCCGCCTGAGAAGAGAGCCATCCTCCGGGCGGCATCCATCATGATCATCGCTTACACCATCGGTGTATTCGTCATTTTCCTCTGCTTCTGAGATGCTGAGTTGGCGGCTTATTGTGACGCCGCAGTCTAAGCGTTTGCCCAAGACGTGCCCTTGGGCACCAATTGTTCGCGTCGCGTTCTTGACCGCTAACCGTCCAAGTGATTGATACCGCCCACTGCGGAAGGGTGGCCGAGTGGTTTAAGGCACCGGTCTTGAAAACCGGCGTGCCCGCAAGGGTACCGTGGGTTCGAATCCCACCCCTTCCGCCACCAGGCTCAAGATTGCTCTCCTGCCCGGCATATGAATCAAGTCCGAACTTGAAAAGCGATGGCGGCGGCACGCGATATCCGCGCCCGGCGTTCGCGTTCAATCAACCGTGATATTCGCGGCCTTTGCGATGGCGGTCCAGCGCTCGATCTCCTTGCGGATGACAGCATCGAGCCCCTCGGGCGATGTCGCTTTCGGGAAGACGCCGAGCGGCCCGACCTTTTCGGCGAATTCCGGGGACGACACCACGCTGCGGACGTCGGCGGAGATCTTTTCGATCACGGCCGGCGGTACGCCTTTCGGCACGGCGATGGCCTGAAAGGCGTTGACGTCGAATCCCGGATAGGTTTCCGCCAAGGTCGGGTATTGCGGCGCGTCCTGGAGTTGTTGCGCGCTGGCCACGGCAAGCACCTTCACCCTGCCGTCGGCCACGTAGGGTTTTGCCGAGCTCCACAGGTCGAACATGAGCGGGATGCGACCGGCAATCACGTCGGTCAGCGCCGGCGCGCTGCCGTTGTAGGCGATATGCGTGAGCTTGATGCCGGCCAGGTTCTCCAGCCACGCGCCGGCAAGATGCCCGACCCCGCGCGGGCCTGGCGACGTGAAGTTGAGCGGCTCGCCGGTCTTCCTGGCGAGAGCGACGAGCTCGGCGATCGTATTGGGAGCGAACGCCGGGTTCGCAACCAGCACGATCGGCACCGAGACCACCATGCTGACGCCGGCGAAATCCCTAAGCGTGTCGTAGGTCAGCGGCTGGTTGATCGCCGGATTGATAGCGAAGGAATTGGTGACGACGCCCAGCGTGTGACCATCGGCTTCTGCCCTGGCGAGCGCGGCGGTCGCCACGATCGTCCCGGCGCCGGGCCGGTTCTCGATGATGACGGATTTGCCCCAGCGAGCGCTCAGTCGCTCGCCGAGGATGCGCATGATCACGTCGGTGGGGCCGCCGGGCGCGAACGGCACGATGATCGTCACGTTTCGCGCAGGAAAGGCCTGGCCATAAGCGCCGAAAGCGGTCAGTCCGGCCAGCGCAAGGCCGAGCACGCACGTCGTCAGGCGCATCGAATTTCTTCCCCGGCCGTATCCTCTACGCCACCGCGAGCATCGCCTCGGGCGTGTCGTTTACGGTGGTGCGGCGCAACTCGCGGCGTTCGTTGAGATCGAAGCGGCGTCCGCGATGGACCGTGGCACGATTGTCCCACATCACGAGATCTCCGACCTCCCATTTGTGCGTATACACGCGCTCACGCTGGGTGGCGTGCTCCAGTAGATCGGCGAGCAGCAGCCGCGACTCGGCGGTGCTCATGCCGATGATCTGGCATGCATGGACACCGACAAACAGCACCTTGCGACCTGAGCCGGGATGGGTATCGACGATCGGCCAGACTGCCGGCGGAATCTGCTTCTTCTGTTCATCGGTGTACGCATCATCCCCCAGCAGGAGGCGCGTGTGCAGCGAATGGTGTTCCGCCCTAAGATGGGCGACCGTCGCAAGCGTCCGGGGGTCCAATGTATCGTATGCAGCGCGCAAGTCGGCGAACTCCGTATCGCCACCCCAACTCGGTGTCACCAGGGCGTGCAACATCGAATATGCGCCGCGTGGGTTCATGAACGAGCTGTCGCTATGCCAGAGCTGATTGGCAAAATTGGACAGGTTTTTCGGGGAGTCGGGTTTTTGAACCGTGCCGTCCAGGGCCACGTTCGAAATGTCGATCAGGCGTTCATCCTCCAGCCGCTCAGGCCGCTTGAAGACCCGCTTCAAGCCGATGTCGAGCGGGCCGAACGTGGTTGCGAACTCGATCTGCTGTTGTGCGGTCAGTGGTTGACCAGGCCACACCAGAACGCCGTACCGGTTCATCGCCGCATTGATCTCGCAGGCGTCCGCCCGGGAGATCGGCTTGGTCAAATCGAGTCCCGTCGCCTCGGCGACGAAGACCGGATGCAAAGGTTTCAATGTGAGTGTCATGATATCGAGCTCTCCTTGCACCAAAATGCTGCGCGTAAGCCACGGCCACCCGCTACAGCCGCCTCCATCAGGAGGAATTACAGCAGAGATTCATGATTGGCGAAAGCGTCGAGGGATCAATCCTTGCGGAACGCATGTCCGGTTCAAGCTCTCACGCATTCGCGTAAGGCTTGATGATTTCTTCGCCGAAGCGCCCCAGCGTCGTTTCGAGATCGGGCAGGAACGCCGTCACCGGCAGCGCAACGCGGCCCACGCCGCGCGCGATGCGCTCCTCGACCGCCGCACGCGGGTCGGAGCCGGAATTCGGCAGCGCACCGGGACAGCCGAGGATTAGTTCCACCTTCGCCGGATCGCGGCCGGCCTGCTCGGCCGAACGGCGCACGACGTCGAGCAACGGCAGGGTATCGACCTGTGCACCGATCGAAGGGAAGAAGCCGTCGCCCAAGCGGCCGGCGCGGCGGGCGGCCGCTTCCGAGTGGCCGCCGACGATGATCGGCACGGATTTCGCGACCGGCTTCGGATTGCAGCTGACCTTGTCGAATTTCACGAACTCGCCCGCGAAACTGGCACCGTCGCTGGCCCACAAGGCGCGCATCGCCGCGACATACTCATCGGCGCGCTTGCCGCGGCGCTCGAAGGGTATCCCGAGCGCCTCGAACTCCTCCTTCAGCCAGCCTACCCCGATGCCGAGTTCGATCCGGCCGCCGCTGAGATAGTCGAGCGTGGCGACCTCCTTGGCCAGCACCAGCGGATTGCGTTGCGGCAGGATCATCACCGCCGTCATGAAGCGCAGCCGCGTGGTGGCGGCGGCGACCCATGTCAGCCAGATCAGCGGATCGGGCAGTTTGGTCGATGGTTTGCCCGGCAAGCGGCCGCCCGGCGCATAGGGATAGACGCTCGTGTAGTTGTCGGGAAACACTACGTGCTCGACGGCAAACACCGAATCGAAGCCGGCCGCCTCCGCCACGCGCACCAGGCGGCGTGCGGCCTCAGGCTCGTAGAACGTGTTGTTGCCGAAGTGCAGGGCGAATTTCATGACGGCGGTCCTTCCCAGTATCGAGCGGCGCGTTCGATCGGCGCCTTCCAGACGCCATCATGGCATGCGGCAAGGGTATCGGCGAGCCGCGTTCATGGCACCCTCCTCCCGCACGCACCTGTTCAAGCGAGCCTGCGCTTCGTATCCTCAGGGCCCGGAGGACATCACGATGAAGCTTGGTCTCTCAATCGGCTATTCTGGCGCAACTCTGGAGGTGCCGGTCGCACTCGTGCAGCGCGCGGAAGAGCTGGGTTACGACTCGATCTGGTCGGCCGAAGCCTACGGCTCGGATGCGATCACGCCGCTGGCGTTCCTCGCCGCCAAAACCAACCGCATCAAGCTCGGCACCGGCATCATGCAGTTGGCCGCGCGCACGCCGGCGAATGCCGCGATGTCGGCCGCCAGCATTGACGCGATGGCCGGCGGCGGCCGCTTCATCGCGGGCCTCGGCGTCTCCGGACCGCAGATCGTCGAGGGCTGGTACGGCCAGCCGTGGGGCAAGCCCTATTATCGGGTCAAGGACTACGTGGCGATCATGCGCAAGATCTTCAAGCGCGAAGCCCCCGTGACGCATGAAGGCCGCGAGATCAGCCTGCCCTACAAGGGCGAAGGCTCCGCCGGTCTCGCCAAGCCGCTGAAATCGATCCTGCACATGAATCCCGACATCCCGATCTATCTCGCGACCGGCGGCGAGGCGATGGTCAAGCTGACAGCCGAAATCGCCGACGGCTGGTTGCCAATGGGTTTTGTGCCGGGCGCCATGGAGGAATACGGCCCGTGGCTGCAGGAAGGTTTTCGTCGCGCCGGCAACGGCAAGAGTTTTAAGGATTTCACCATCCAGGCCTCCGTTCATGTCGAGGTGGACAACGACGTCAAAGGCGCGCTGGCGCGCCTCAAGCCGGAGGTTGCGCTCTATGTCGGCGGCATGGGTCACCGCACCAAGAATTTTCACAACGACGTCATGGTCCGGCGTGGCTTCGGCGACGCCGCCGCACGTATCCAGGAATTGTATCTCGCCGGCCACAAGGACGAAGCCATCGCCACCGTGCCGGACGAGTGGGTCGATCTGAAATCGCTGGTCGGCCCGCCGGCGCGCATTCGCGAGCGCTACCGCGCCTGGGAGGATAGCGGCGCGAATTCGCTCAGCCTACGATCGCGTCAGCCCGAGGCCATCGAGGTGATGGCCAAGGCTGCGCGGCTGAACTGAGGGAGAGCAGCGTCATGCGTCCACCCCTTCGCGTCGGCACCGTCTACGATTTCCGCAACACGCCGGAATTGGGCATGGACATGCCGAGCCTGTACGCTGGGATCATGGACCAGGTGGTGATGCTCGATCGCCTCGGGCTCGATCTCGTGTGGTTCACCGAGCACCACTTCCTCGATGACGGCTACCTGCCGTCGTGGGTGCCGATGGCGGGCGCGATCGCCGCGCGCACCAAACATGTGCGGCTGTCGAGCGACGTCTGCCTGCTGCCGTTCAACCATCCGCTGCGGCTCGCCGAGGACCTCGCGGTGCTCGACAATATCAGCAACGGCCGCATCGAGCTCGGCGTCGGCATGGGCTATGCGCCGCACGAGTTCCGCGGCTTCGGCCTGCCGGTCGCCCGCCGCGTGTCGCTGACGGACGAAGGCATCGAGGTGCTGCGCCATTGCTTCACCGGCGAGAAGTTCTCCTTCCACGGCAAGCGCTACGATTTCGAGGACGTGGCGATCAGGCCGCGCTACGTGCAACCGGGCGGCCCGCCGCTCTGGATCGCGGCGATGTCGGAGGCCGGCGCGCAGCGTGCGGCCCGCAACGACAGCAACTTCCTGCCGCAGGGCGCGCGGGAAAAAGTGCTCGATCCGTGGCGCGCGACGCTGAAGGCGTCGGGCCGCAATCCCGACCACTATCGCGTCGGCATCATCCGCTCCTGTCTTGTGACCGACGACGCCGAGCGCGACTGGCCGGCGGTGCGCGCCGCCGAACGCTATCGCGGCCAGATCTATCGCAGCTTCAACAAGGACGAGAGCGCCGCCGGTGGCGTCTCCGGCAACACGCGCGAGGCCAGCATCCCGCAGACCTGGGTGGTCGGCAATGTCGAGCACTGCGTGAAAGAGCTGACATCCTTCGTGCGTGAATACGGCATCACCGACCTCGTCACCTGGGCAGTGCCACCGGGCATGCGGCCGGAGCAGATGAACGGCAGTCTCGAACGCTTCGTGCGCGACGTGGCGCCGCGCGTCAAAGCCGCGGCTAGCGCATGATCCGGAAAAGTGTGCAGCGGTTTTCCGAAAAGATCATGCGCCATTAAGAAGCAAGGGCGCAGAGGAACAACAACGCATGAGTGTCGGGATCGGATTGGGCTGTGCGGAGTTTCCGTTTTCCGGCGCGGCGGCGTATTGGCGCTGGATCGACATGTGCGAGGCCGGCGGCGTGGATTCGATCTGGCAGACCGACCGGATCGTCAGCCGCCAGCCGTTCCTGGAATTGATGACCACGATGGCGGCCCTGGCGGGACGCACGCGGCGCATGAAGTTCGGCATGAACGTCGTTTCGCTGGCGTTTCGCGATCCCGTGCTGCTCGCCAAGCAGTGCGCCACCATCGACGTGCTGTCGGAGGGCCGCCTGCTGCCGGCGTTCGGCGTCGGCAGTCCGCTGGGGCCCGAATGGGAAGCGCTCGGCGTCGACACGAAGACGCGCGGCCGCAAGACCGACGAGTGCCTCGAGATCATCCGCCGCCTCTGGCGAGAAGACCAGGTCGACTTCAACGGCACCATTTACAAGCTGAAGGCTGCTACCATCCTGCCGAAGCCCGTGCAGGGCGACCTGCCGATGTGGATCGGCGGCTCGACGGAGGCCGCGATCCGGCGCACGGCGCGCATCGGCACCGGCTGGCAGGCCGGCGGCGACCCGCCGGCCGAGGCCGGCCGCGTCGTGGCCGCGATCAAGGCCGCTCTCGCAGAAGCTGGCCGCTCGATCGACGAAGATCATTATGGCGCCGGCTTCGCGTTCCATTTCGGCAAGCCCGACGCACCCGCCGTCCGCAGGGCGATGGACAGCTACGCCAAGCGCACCGGACGCGACGCGACGGGTGCGTTCGCGATCGGTGATGCCGACGACATCGTTGCGCGCGTCGGCGAATATGTCGACGCCGGCGTCTCAAAGTTCATCTTGCGGCCGCTGGGCGGCGATGACGATACAATTCTGGCGCAGACCCGTCTGCTGATCGAGCAAGTGCTGCCGCGCGCGGAGGCGCGCTGGCCGAAACGTGCGAAGATCATTACAAACGATAGATAACGACATAAGGGAGCGAACGATGCGCATCGGCGGGCAAATGTTTCTCACGGACTATTCGATGGCGCCGACCGAACTGGCATTGGCGCTGGAGGAGCGCGGCTTCGACTCGCTCTGGGTGCCCGAACATTCCCACATCCCGATGTCGCGCAAGTCGCCCTTCCCCAGCGGCGGCGATGTGCCGAAGAAGTATTACGACGCGATGGACCCGTTCGTGGTGCTGGGCGCGGCCGCGGTGGTGACCAAGACGCTGCTGCTCGGAACCGGCATTTGCCTCATAGCTCAACGAGATCCAATACAGACCGCCAAACTGGTCGCCTCGATCGACCAGGTCTCGGGCGGCCGTTTCCTGTTCGGCGTCGGCAACGGCTGGAACGAGGACGAGATGGCCAACCACGGCACCGTCTTCGCAACGCGCCACAAGCTGGCGCGCGAACGTATCGAGGCGATGAAGGTGATCTGGACCCAGTCAAAGGCCGAGTATCATGGCGAGTTCGTGAACTTCGACCCGATGATGGCCTGGCCGAAACCGGTCCAGAAACCGCATCCGCCGATCCTGGTCGGCGGCGCCTTCCCGTACGGCGCGCGGCGTGCGCTGGCCTACGGCAACGGCTGGATGCCTCACCGCACGCGCACGCAATATGCCGATGTGCAGGCGCTGCTGCCGAAGTTCCGCGAGATGGCGGCTGAAGCGGGCCGCGATCTCGCGTCGGTGCCGATCACGCTCTGGGGCGCCAAGGAGGAGAACTTGAACAGCTCAAGCGCGACCGCGACAACGGTATCTCACGCGTGGTCGTCAGCCTCGATTCAGCCAAGGCCGATAAGATCCTGCCGGAGCTCGACCGCTGGGCGAATTTGATCCGCCAGCTCGGCAGCTAGACCAGCGGCAACACCTCGGCCCTGAACTTCTGCATGCCCGCGAGAACTTCGTCGACCGTCGAACCGCCGAAGCCGAAATCGAGGCAACCGACGCCGATGTCGCGCAACGCCCGGATATCGGCGGCAAGCTGAGCCGGCGCCCCGGCGAACAGGCGATGTTCGCCATCGCTGGCCTGCGGCGGCGCCGTCTCGCCGAACACAGTGACGCGCAAGGTCAGGCCGACCGCCTTGGGATCGCGACCCGCCTCAGTGACCATCTTGTGCAGGCGCCCCACCTGGGTCTTGAATCGCGTCAGGCTATCGAGCGGATTCTGCGGGTTGGTCCCGATCGGATACCAGGCATCGCCGATGCGCGCCGTCCGCCGCAACGCCGGGCCGCTCTCGCCGCCGACCCAGATCGGTGGACGCGGCTTCTGCACGGGTTTTGGCGCGAAACCGATATTGGAGAAGCGGACATGCTTGCCGTCGAACCTGGGATCATCTTTCGTCCAGAGTTCAACGAAAGCGCGCACATATTCGTCGGTCACGGTTCCACGCGCGTCGAAATCCGGCGCGTCGATGGCCTCGAACTCCTCGCGCATCCAGCCCGCGCCGATACCGAGCGTCAGCCGGCCACCCGAGAGCACGTCGATGGTCGAGAGAATCTTGGCAGTCAGCACGGCCGGCCGATGCGGCACGACCATGACTGAGGTCACGAGACGCAGGCGCGTGGTTTTCGCCGCTATCCAGGCGATCTCCGTCAGCTGTTCGTGCCGCTCGCCGCGGGTGCCGCTGGGGAACTCGCCGGAGGCGCTGTAGGGATATTCGGCCGCAATCGCGGTCGGAATCACGACGTGGTCGCTGAACGTCGCGTAGTCGAAGCCCATCGTCTCGCCACCCACCACGATCTTCGCAAGGTTATCCGCGGCCGACAGGGGTCCGGCGGTCGGTGCATTGAAGCCGATCAGCATTTGTTGTTTCCTTCCTTGCATTGCATCATCAGCGTCGATGGGACACCATGCGGCGGCCAGCGAGTGCCCCTCCCCCACATGCGCCCTCCGGCGGAGACGACGGATTGTGACGGTAGCCGATAGACAAGCGAGGCGGCAGCGGTTGAAAGCGCCGCTGGCCGAACTGATAGCAGAAGCCGCTGACTTGCGCGATTCCGCGCACGGAAGGCTGATCTCCTACTCGCGCAAGGTCTTCGTTCCCCTCACCAAACTCTGCCGCGACGTCTGTCATTACTGCACGTTCGCGGAAGGCCCGCGCGCGGGCAGACCGGTCTACCTCTCGCCCGACGAGGTACTCGCCATCGCGCGAACTGGGGCGGCCGCAGGTTGCACCGAAGCGCTGTTCACGCTGGGCGACAAGCCCGAGTTGCGATACCAGGCCGCGCGCGATGCGTTGCAGGCGCTCGGCCACGAAACCACGATCTCGTACCTGACCGCGATGTGCGCGCTTGTGCTGCGCGAGACCGGATTGCTGCCGCATGCCAACCCCGGCGTGATGACGCGCGAGGAGATCGCTGCCCTGCGCGAGGTGACGGCGAGCCAAGGCATCATGCTGGAGTCGACCAGTGAGCGGCTCTGCGCCCGCGGCGGCGTTCACTACGGCTCTCCCGACAAACATCCCGCGGTCAGGCTGGAGACGCTGCGTCTGGCCGGGGAACTGAAGGTGCCGTTCACGACCGGCATCCTGATCGGCATCGGCGAGACGCGCGATGAGCGGATCGACGCGCTGGAGGCGATCCGCGATCTGCACGCCGCTCACGGTCATATCCAGGAAGTCATTATTCAGAATTTCCGGGCCAAGCCCGACACCAAGCTCGCCAATTCCGATGAGCCTGATCTCGACGATTTGCTGTGGACTATCGCTGTGGCGCGTTTGATTCTCGGGCCCGACATGAACATCCAGGCGCCGCCAAATCTGTCGCCCGGAGTCTATCAAAAACTTGTTGACGCGGGGCTCAACGACTGGGGCGGCGTCTCGCCGGTGACGCCCGATCACGTGAACCCCGAAGCGCCGTGGCCGGCCATTGCCGAACTGGCCCGCAAGAGCGCGGGGGCCGGCAGGCTGCTGGTGAACCGCCTGCCCGTCTACCCCGCCTACGCGCGGAACGCCGATAATTGGCTGGCGCCTGACATCGCCACCCGCGTGCGGCGCATGAGCGACGCCGAAGGTTTTGCGCGCGACGACGACTGGGCGCCGGGAAATACCAAACCGCCGCCGGCGCCGCTGGTGCTCGCCCGCTCCGTCGATGCCGGAATTACTGGAATCGTCCAGCGCGCCACATCGGGCGAACGGCTCGCCTCCAACGACATCGTGCGTTTGTTCGCGGCACGCGACGCCGACTACCGCTACGTCACGCAGGCCGCGGACGCACTGCGGCGCGCGGTGAACGGCGAGGTCGTGCGTTACGTCGTCAACCGCAACATCAATTACACCAACATCTGCACCTACCGCTGCAAGTTCTGCGCCTTCTCGAAAGGCCGCACGCATGAGGATCTGCGCGGCTCGCCTTACGATCTCGATCTCGCGGAAATCTCGCGCCGCGCGATCGAGGCGTGGGATCGCGGAGCGACGGAAGTGTGCCTGCAGGGCGGCATCCATCCCGACTACACCGGCGCCACCTACGAAGCGATCTGTCGGGCCATCAAGGCGGTCGTCCCCGGGATGCACATCCACGCCTTCTCGGCGCTGGAAGTGACGCAAGGTGCGGCCACGCTCGGACTGACGATCGACCAATTCCTTACTACGCTGAAAGCGGCCGGTCTCGGCACTCTGCCGGGAACGGCGGCCGAAATCCTCGACGACGATATCCGCGCCATCATCTGTCCCGACAAGATCGATACAAGGCAATGGCTCGACGTACAGCGCGCCGCCCACCGGGCCGGGCTCCGCACCACCTCGACCATCATGTACGGGCACGTCGAAACCTCGCGCTCGTGGGCGACACATCTACTCGCGCTGCGCGACTTGCAGGCCGAGACCGGCGGCTTCACCGAGTTCGTGCCGCTTCCCTTCGTTCACATGGAAGCGCCGATGTACCGCCTCGGCATGGCGCGCTCCGGCCCGACATTCCGCGAGGCCGTGCTGATGCATTCCATCGCCCGGCTGACACTGCATCCGCTGATCCCCAACATCCAGACCTCCTGGGTGAAGATGGGGCCGGCGGGCGCCGCGATCTGCCTGAAGTCCGGCGCCAACGACCTCGGCGGCACGCTGATGAACGAGAGCATCTCGCGCGCCGCCGGCACCCAGCACGGCCAGGAGTTTCCGCCTCATGATATGGAAGCGCTCATCCGTTCGATCAGCCGCGAACCGATGCAACGCGACACGCTCTATCGGCAGGTCGCAGAAGACCGTCGCGCGGCATCCATGATCGCGGCCGAGCTGGAGCCGCTTGTGCAAACACCGCCGCGCAAGAGGGCCGCGGTCGGTTAAATTATGCCCCGCGCGGCCAGCAGCGCGGGCACCCGCAGTTCGTCGAGCAGCGTGCGGGTCCGCGTGCCCTTTGATTGCGGCAGGCGCAGGAAAAGCGCCAGATCGACCGGATGGTCGATATCGACAGCGATTCCGGGTTGACGGATCACCGTCGGCTCGATGCCTTGGCGACGCGCGGCGTCGAGGTGCGGGAAATAGCTGTTGTCGCCGAAGCGAAGCGCGACCTGCTCCGGCGGCGAGCAGACGACGGCATTGGATCCGAGATCGTCATGCGCCGGCGAGATCGTGAAAGAGGGCGCCGCGAGATGCGCCGATAACACCGCATCGATCTCGCCTGCACGTGTGGCTGGAATGTCGCCGGGAATGGTGATCATGCCGCCACGCCCTTCATGCGCAAGAAGTCGGCGGCCGGCGTTGACACTGCCGGTATGTCCGTCCCGCGCGCCCTCGGTCAGGATTCGTGCACCGATCTTTTCGCCGAGCGCCGTCGCGTGCGGATCGAGCGTGACGATCAATACGCCGGCGAGACGCCGGCAGCCGGCAACGGCGTCGAGCATGTCCGTCAGCATGGTCTCGGCAAGACGACGGCGCTCCGGCGGCGACAGCAGGTCCGACAGCCGATGCTTGGCGCCATCGAACTCCTTGACCGGAATGACCGCCCAGATGTCGCTCATCGGGCCAGCGCATCCGCCGCATCGAGCGTCACGCGCGCCAGCGTCTCGCGGTCATGCAGGCTCGTCATCAGGGTTTTGGCGATCGTCACCCGCGCACCGATATTGCCGACCGTATCCGCGTCGGCATGGTCGACGATATAACCGTCGAGCAGGTCGCCGTAGCGCGCGGCGACGCCTGCGCTGCTCACTTCGAGGCCGAGTTCGCGCATCATCTTCGCGGTCGGGCCCTTGACGGCCTGTCCACCGATGATTGGGGAGACCGCGACGACCGGTGCGCCACTCGCCTTGATCGCGTCGCGCATGCCCGGGAGCGCCAGGATCGGCTCGATGCTGATGAAGGGATTGGACGGACAGACAACCACGGCCCGCACCTCGCCCGAGCGCAACGCCGCCATGATGTCGGCCTGCGGCCGCGCGAGTGTCACGCCATCGAAAGCCAGCTCATGGACGATCGGCCGGCACTGCTGACGTACGAAGTAATCCTGGAAGTCGATCCAGCCCGACTCAATACGCACGCGGGTCCGCACGCGGTCGTCGCTCATCGGCACGACGCGAACGCCGATGCCGAGCCGCTGGCAAATATCCGATGTCACCTCGGACAGCCTCTCGCCGAGGCGCAGGCGGCGAGTGCGCTCGACATGAACAGCGAGATCGCGATCGCCGAGTCGAAACCAGTCCTCACCGCCGAGCGCGCCGATCGATGTCCATGAACGACCACGTCTCGTCACGCCGGCCCCAGCCGGTGACGGGATTGTCGAGGCCGGCGAGAACATAGGTCAGCGTGTCGATATCGGGCGAGATGCTCAAGCCCAGATGCTCGAAATCGTCGCCGGTGTTGGCGACCACGAGTAGTTCGTCGGCCGGCAAGACACGGCTCAGACCGAGCGCGAGCTTGGCGCCGCCGACGCCGCCGGACAGCGCCACGACCAGTCGCCTGCTCATCGGAACATGTCCTCGGCGGCCGGACGCACCAACTCGGACGCAGCATTGTCGGGACCGCGCCAGGTCAAACCGCGCACGATCACGACAGGCTGGCCTTCGGCGCCCTGCCCCATCACGAGCGAGGCTGCAGCCGCGATCTCGTCGGCATGCCCGGTGATGCTGACCTGAAGCTCGCGGCCGAACAGATCGGGCGAGCCACGCAAATCCATCAGCGACGGGAGGCCGGCGGCTCCGATCGCGACGCCGCAGGTCCCGCGCCGCCAGGCCCGACCAAAACTGTCGCTGATGATCACCGCTATCGGCACGCCGAACTTTTCCGACAGGCGTCTCCTCAAGGTCGCCGCGCTTCCGTCGGGATCGACCGGCAGCAGCAGTGCGCGTTGGGACTCATCGGGCGAGGCGACGTTGGACTGATCGATGCCGGCATTGGCCATCACGAATCCCAGCCGATGCTCGACGATCAGGACGTTCGGCCTTGCCCGCACGACGCGGACCGATTCCGACAGGATCAGTTCGACCAAACGCGGATCTTTCTGGATTTTCGCGGCGAGTTCGATCGCCTCAGCCGAGGGTTTCACGCTCGCGAGATCGACCATGCGTCCTTCGGCCTTGGACACGATCTTCTGCGTCAGCACGAAGACGTCGCCGCCACGCGGCACGATGCCGCCGCGCGCGAGTCCCTCGGCGATCAAGGCGACGAGATCGTCGTCCTTGGCTACCCGCGGAATGCCGGGGACGGCGAGGATCTCGACGGCGTTGCTATGCATCATCGACCAGTCCCACGCACTCAACCGAAGCGCTTGCGCAGCCGCGGCAGCACGTGCTCGCCGTAAAGCTTCAGGAAGCGCGCCTGGTCCGGTCCCGGCGCGTGGAACACCAGATGCCGGAAACCGAGACCGACATAGTACCCGATCCGCTCGACGTGCTCGTCGGCGTCGCTGGACACGATCCATCGGCTGGCGGCGCGCTCCAGCGGCAGCGCGTCGGCGATGCGCTGCATCTCGACGGGGTCCTCCACCGACATCTTTTCCTCGGGCGTCAGCGCCAGCGCCGCCCAGTGGCGCGTGTCCTCGAGCGCACGCGCCTTATCGGTGTCGAACGATACCTTGACCTCGATCATGCGATCGTAGGACCGCGACGGATTTTCCGACGCCGCAAGTCCCTCCGCGACCTTCGGCAACAGCGTCTCGGTGTAGAGTTCCGTCTTCTTGCCGCTGGTGCAGATGAACCCTTCCGCGGCGCGGCCGGCGTAACGCGCCACCAGCGCGCCGGCGGCTGCGACATAGATCGGCACCGGCGTATCGGGGCGGTCATAGATCGTCGCCTTCTCGGTCTTGTAGTACTGGCCCTCGAAGCTGACCCGCTCCTGCGTCCACAGTGCCCGGATCAGCGTGACGGCTTCACGCAGGCGCGCGAAGCGCTCCTTGAATTCCGGCCAGGGCTGGCCGGTCGAAGGCACTTCGTTGAGTCCTTCGCCGGTACCGATGCCGAGCACGACGCGGCCGGGGAACATCGCGCCCATGGTGCCGAATGCCTGGGCGACGATGGAAGGATGGTAGCGGAAAGTCGGCGTCAACACGCTGGTGCCGATGACGACGCGTGACGTTCTGGCGCCCAGCGCGCCCAGCCACGTCAGCGAAAAGGGCGCATGGCCGTCGACGTGCTTCCACGGCTGAAAGTGGTCGCTGATGAAGACCGAATTGAAGCCGACTTCCTCTGCAAGGCACGAGAAGCCCAGCAACTTGCCCGGCGCGAATTGCTCTGCGGAAGCCTTGTATCCGAGCTTGATCAACGCAACTCTCCTGTGCGGCCGGTCGATGCCGATGCCATGGTACCGCCAGCGGAAATCTATAGACTAGCTGCAAACGAGCAACCAGCCACAGCAAGGAAACGGCCATGCATCTCGGACTTGCCCTGCCCTTCGGCGATATCGGTGGCGATGGGGCGATCGTGCGCGAATTCGCCGAACTCGCCGAGGCCGAAGGCTACGATGGCCTGACCTTGGCGGACCATGTGCTCGGCGGCAATCCCGCAAATCCCGCCAGCGGCCGTGCGGGCGGGCTCGGCCTGTTTCACGATCCCTTCGTGGCGTTCGGCTTCATCGCGGCCTGCACCAAGAAGGTCGAGCTCTCCACCCAAGTGCTGATTCTCGCGCAGCGCCAGACGGTGCTGGTCGCCAAGCAGGCCGCCAGTCTCGACGTGCTCTCTGGCGGCCGTTTCCGGTTCGGCGTCGGCGTCGGCTGGAACGAGATGGAGTTCGTCGGCCTCAACGAGGATTTCCACAACCGGGGCAAGCGGTCCGAGGAACAGGTCCAGGTGATGAAAGCGCTATGGGCCGATCCCTACGTCACGTTCGAGGGCAAGTGGCACCGCCTCCCCGACGCCGGCATCAATCCCCGGCCGCCAAGCCGCAAAATTCCGCTGTGGTTCGGCGGTCACATGGACGTGACCCTGCAGCGGATCGCAAAGTGGGGCGACGGCTGGATGATGCTGTCAGAGCCGCCGGGAGCCAAGGCCATCGCGGAGTTCGACAAGCTGCGCCGGCTGGTGGAAGCCGAGGGACGCGAGCCCGCCTCGGTTGGTCTCGAAGTCTGGACCTCGACCGGCACGGGCGCTGAGAAGGACTGGCGCGAGGAAATCAGCTTCTGGAAGAAGGCAGGCGTCACGCATGTGACGCTGCACAACACCTTCGGCGGCTATCACCACAAGCGCATGGCCGGCCGCAGCATGAGCGATCATGTCGACGCCATGCGCCGCTACCGCAACGCCGTCGCCGATCTGCTTTGAGTCGGCCTCAGGTATCGGCGAGCGCGGCCAGCATACGGTCGCGGGCGGCGAAATCGCCGTCCGCGTGGACCGGCTGCAGACAGACATGCGTGGCGCCGGCCGCAAAATGCGCCCGCAGGCCGCGCTTGACCGTCTCGGCGTCGCCCCACAGCACCATCGCGTCGATGAAGCGGTCGCTGCCGCCGTCGTTAAGCTCAGCCTCGGTGAAGCCTTGGCGCAGCCAGCTGTTGCGATAGTTCGGCAGCACCATGTAGCGCGACAGCTCCTTGCGCCCGAGCGCCCGCGCCTTCGCCGGATCGGTCTCGAGTGTGATCTTCTGCTCGACCGCGAGCCACTTCGACGGCCCGAGTATCCCGGCAGCCTGGGCCGTATGCTGCGGCGTCACGTTATACGGGACCGCGCCACGCGACTTGGCGCCGCTCAGCGCCAGCATCTTCGGTCCAAGGGCTGCGACCACGACCGGCAGTTCGCCTGATGGCGCTGACTTGTTGATGCCGTCGAGATAGGCGCTCATCGCCGCCAACGGTTTGTCATAGCGATGGCCGCGCAGGCCCTCGACCAGAGGAATATGGCTGACGCCGAGACCGAGAATGAACCTGTTACCGTAGAGCGCGTTCAGCGAGATCATGGCGCGCTGGGCGGTGAAGGAATCGCGTGCATAGATGTTGGCGATCGAACTGCCGATCACCAGCTTCTCGCTGCACGACAGCAGCCAGGCCGCCAGCGACATCGACTCGTAGCCCCGCGATTCCGGGTACCACAGCGCCGAGTAGCCGTTATTCTCGACCGTGCGCACGAAATCGCGCAGCTGCGCTCCGTCGAGTTTATCGGTGCCGTACCACACACCAAGGCGTCCGAGTTTCATGTCGATGTCTCCGATGGAAGGGTGCGTGCGAGCCGCTATCGCGCGGCCAAAAGGGACGAAGCCGTGCGAATTAGCGAGATTCCGTCGCTGCCGACGGTCGGCCACCACGTACCCTAATGGACTGGATCCAGCACGACCACCGGTATCTCGCGCTCGGTCTTGAGCTGATAGTCGGCGTAGGGCGGCCAAAATTCGAGCGCCTTTTTCCAAAGTCGGAGGCGTTCCTCGCCCTCCGTTGTCCTGGCCCGCGCGTTCATCTTCTTGGTCCCGACTTGTACTTCAACGTCGGGGTTCGCAAGAATGTTGCGATACCAGCCTGGATGTTCGGGCGCGCCTCCCTTTGAGGCGATTACGAAGCAACTGTCGCCGTCCATTCCGTAAAACAGCGGAAATATGAACTTGTCGCCAGACTTGCGGCCGGTGGTGGTCAGCAGCAGCGCCGGCACCGTAATCTCACCTGCTGGGGCACCGTTACCTTGTACATGTGCCCGTCGGTTCCGCCGCTCGCAAGATAGCGGTTCGCGTGCTCGACCATCCAGTCCGGCAGGTTCGGAGCGAGTTTCGCTTCAGCCATCGCGCCCTCTCCATTAAAGCTGCCGAGAACATACCATCGGGCGCCGGATCGGCCAAATCCGAATTCAAGAGCAAGGCTATTTGGCGCTTTAAGGTGACGATGTTGTTGTGTTCCGATGGATAAGTCTGTTGTTGGCTTTCAGCGACGTGCAAATTCGGCCGAAGGTCGGCTTTGCGCCAGAAGCGGCCGGCCGCGATTGCCGCCGAATGAACTAGTAATTCGTCGCGGACTTCTCGTTCGGGATGCCCGTCGATCGGGCATTCCTCGGTACCTGCGGTCGGAGCGGGTCATCGCCTCGACCATTTCGCGCGTGCCTTCGGGATCGGCGATCCACTTCGAGTAGAAATCGTAGGGACAGGCCGCCACGCCCTCGCGCGCTTTCGCCGGAATTGATCATGCCGGTATAGCCGCGATGGACCAGCTTGTAGAGGTGGTTCTGCGACTGGCCGTTGCGGCGGAAATCGCGGATCAGGTTCTTCGACAGCTGCGGCATACTGGATGCCGTATTCCTCCTCGCCGGTCTCGCCCAGGGTGCGGCCGTCGAAGCCGATGATCGCGGAGTGACCGAAGTAGGAATAGACGCCGTCAAAGCCGGCGGCATTGGCGACCGCGACATAGACGTTGTTGGCCCAGGCCATCGCCTTGGAAATCAGGACCTGCTGTTCCTTGGCCGGATACATGTAGCCCTGGCAGCGCACGATCAGCTCGGCGCCCTTCATGGCGCAGTCGCGCCAGATTTCCGGAAAATTGCCGTCGTCGCAGATGATCAGGCTGACCTTCAGGCCTTTCGGACCGTCGGAAACATAGGTGCAATTGCCGGGATACCAGCCTTCGATCGGCACCCACGGCATGATCTTGCGGTATTTCTGAACGATCTCGCCCTTGTCGTTCATCAGGATCAAGGTGTTGTACGGCGCCTTGTGCGGGTGTTCCTCATGGCGCTCGCCGGTGAGCGAGAACACGCCCCAGACCTTGGCCTTGCGGCAGGCTTCGGCGAAGATCTCGGTCTCGGGACCCGGGATCGACGAGGCGGTCTCGTACATCTCCTTCGAGTCGTACATGATGCCGTGGGTGGAATATTCCGGGAAGATCACCAGATCCATGCCCGGCAGGCCGGTCTTCATGCCCACCACCATGTCGGCGATCTTGCGGGCGTTGTCGAGCACCTCGGCCTTGGTGTGCAGGCGCGGCATTTTGTAGTTGACGACGGCGACGCCGACTGTGTCGTTGCTGCTGGAAATGTCACCGTGAAGCATGGGGATTGCCTTCTGTTTGGTTTGCGTTCGCCGTCGATCAACGGCGTCGATCGTGGCATCAGTGGCTGATCATCCACGGCCGCGCGGTCGGAAAGCTCTTGGCGCCGCTTCGGGTCTGCTTCACCAGCCGCGACGGCTTCTTGGTCGAGCAGCAGCCGCAGCCGGGGCCGTGCGACGCCTTGTATTCGCGCGAGGGTCTTCGGCGCGTTGGCGCTGCGCTCGTTGGTGGCGTGCGCCTTGCGCTTGTCCGACGGCATGCAGAAGAACGCCGGCGCGGTCAGGATCACGCGCGGCGACTTCGTCGTCGCATTGCGGGCAGTCCTGCGGATCGTCGCATTCCGCCATCGGCCGCATGTCGGTGAACGGGCCGCAATCGTTGCAGAGATATTCATAGACCGGCATCTGCGTTTCCTCGCGCGATTGTTCACACTGAAAATCGCGACGGCGGATGCGGGGCGGCAGATACGCAGCCGTCCCGCATCCCGTCGCGCAGGGATTACTTGTCCTGTGAGAGCGGCATCTGGATGTCGCCCTTGATGTGTTTGATCGGGCCCGCCGACGACGGCATGATGTCGAAGTCGAAGATCTCGCGTCGGCAGCCACAGCGTGGCGCAGGCGTTGGGCACGTCGACCACGCCGGAGATGTGGCCCTGGCACGGCGCGGTGCCCAGGATCGAATAGGCCTGCGCGCCGGAATAGCCGAACTTCTTGAGATACTCGATCGCGTTCAGGCAGGCCTGCCGGTAGGCGATGTGGACGTCGAGGTAATGCTGCTTGCCGTGCTCGTCGACCGAGATGCCTTCGAAGATCAGATAGTCCTTGTAGTTCGGCGTGATCGGCGACGGCTTGAACACGGGATTCTTGATGCCGTATTTGGCGACGCCGTCCTTGATGATGTCGACCTTGATGTGCAGCCAGCCGGCCATTTCGATGGCGCCGCAGAAGGTGATCTCGCCGTCGCCCTGGCTGAAGTGCAGATCGCCCATCGAGAGCCCGCCGCCGGGCACATAGACCGGGAAGTAGATCTTCGAGCCGCGCGACAGATCCTTGATGTCGCAATTGCCGCCATGCTCGCGCGGCGGCACGGTGCGGGCGCCTTCGGCGCCGATCTTGGCCTTGGCGTCGCCCTTGGCCTGACCGGCATGTGCGCGGTCGGCGCGAACGGCGGATTGGCCAGGCCGGGCACGCGCGTCGGGTTGGTCGCGATCAGCGCGGCCTCGCGCTCGTTCCAGGTCGCCAGCATTTTCGGATCGGGCAGGCAGCCGATCAGGCCGGGATGGATCAGGCCGGCGAAATTCACGCCGGGAATGTGGCGCGACGACGTGTAGAGGCCCTTGATGTCCCAGATCGACTTCTGCGCCAGCGGGAAATGATCGGTCAGGAAGCCGCCGCCGTTCTGCTTGGAGAAGAAGCCGTTGAAGCCCCACAGGCTTTCCTTCAGCGGACCGACGTCGAGCAGATCGACCACCAGCAGATCGCCGGGCTCGGCGCCCTTGACGCCGATCGGGCCGGACAGGAAGTGCACGATCGACAGATCGATGTCGCGCACGTCGTCGGCGGAATCGTTGTTCTTGATGAAGCCGCCGGTCCAGTCGAGGTCTCGATGATGAAGTCGTCGCCCGGGTTGACCCACGCCACGATCGGGATATCCGGGTGCCAGCGGTTGTGGATCATGTCGTTGTCGTAGGCCGATTTCGAAAGATCGACCTTGATCAGTGTATCTGGCATCAGATGCTCCCCTTGTTTACGAGTCATGGTGCGGTACGGTTTAGACGGACAGATATTTCGAGATCTGCGCGGCATCGACGCCGTCGCGCGGATCGTCGCGGACGATCTCGCCGTTCTCGATCACGAGCACGCGGTCGGCGATGTCGAGCGCGAAACTCAGCACCTGCTCGGACACCACGATCGACAGCCCGCGCTCGTCGCGGATCCGCTTCAGCGTGCGCGCCATCTCCTTGATGATCGACGGCTGGATGCCCTCGGTCGGCTCGTCCAGCAGCAGCACCTTCGGCTTGGTCGCCAGCGCGCGGGCGATCGCGAGCTGCTGCTGCTGACCGCCCGAGAGGTTGCCGCCGCGGCGGTCCTTCATCTCCAGCAGCACCGGAAACAGTTCGTAGATGATCGCTCGGGCACTTCCGTTCTCGCCTGAGACGACAAGACCGGTCTCGATGTTCTCCTTCACCGTCATGGTCGAGAAGATCATGCGGCCCTGCGGCACGTAGGCGAGGCCCTTGGCGACGCGCTCGTAGCTCTTGCAGCGCGCTGAGTTCGGCGCCTTCCATGCTCACCGAGCCGCTCTTGGTCGGCACGATGCCCATCAGCGACTTCATCAGCGTGGTCTTGCCCATGCCGTTGCGGCCCATGATCGCGACGATCTCGTTGGGCGCGACCGAGACGTTGAGGCCGTGCAGCACTTCGCTCTGGCCGTAGGCGACGTGAAGATCCGAGATAGCCAGCATCGAATTCGCGCTCCTTAATGGCCCGAGATAGACTTCGATGACCTTCGGGTCGTTCTTGACGTGGTCCATCGTGCCTTCCGACAGGATCTGGCCCTGGTGCAGCACCGTGACCTTGTGGGCGATGTCCTCGACGAATTTCATGTCGTGCTCGATCACCAGCACCGAGCGGTCCTTGATGATGCGGTTGAGCAGTTCGGCGGTCTTGACGCGCTCGCTGACGCTCATGCCGGCGACCGGTTCGTCGAGCATCAGCAGTTCCGGGTCCTGGATCAGCAGCATGCCGATCTCGAGCCACTGCTTCTGGCCGTGGCTGAGCAGCTCGGCGCTCATGTTGAGGCGGTCCTTGAGGAAGATCATCTCGGCGACTTCATGGACGCGGTCGCGCACGACGGCGTCGCGCGTGAAGGTCAGCGCGCCGAACACGGTGCGGCCGCGCGGAAACGAAATCTCGAGATTCTCGAACACCGTGAGATCGTCATAGATCGACGGGGTCTGGAACTTGCGGCCGACACCGGCCTGGACGATCTGGTTCTCCTTCATTTTCGTGAGCTCCTTGTCGCGAAACTGGATCGAGCCTGAGGTCGCCTTGGTCTTGCCGCAGATCAGGTCGAGCACCGTGGTCTTGCCGGCGCCGTTGGGCCCGATGATGACGCGGATTTCGTTCTCCTCGACGTAGAACGACAGGTCGTTGACCGCCTTGAAGCCGTCAAAGGAAACGGTGAGCCCTTCGACCGCGAGCAGGAATTCCTTGGGCTGGTGACCGATGAGCATGATTTATCTCCTCATTCTGCCGGGGCGCCGTCGGCCACCGAAGTGTCGGTCCAGCCGCTCCCGGACTTCGGCTTGCGCGACGAGAACAGCCGGTCGATCCGCGGCTGGACGTAATCCTGCCAGATGCCGGCGAGGCCATTCGGGAAGGCGAGGACCACGGCGATGAACAATCCGCCGAGGCCGAACAGCCAGAGTTCGGGGAAGGATTCCGAAAGGCTGGTCTTGGCGAAATTGACCAGCAGCGTTCCGTAGACCGCGCCCAGGATCGAGAGCCGGCCGCCGACCGCGGTATAGATCACCATCTCGATCGACGGCACGATGCCGACAAAGGACGGCGACATGAATCCGACCTGAAGCGCGAACATGGCGCCGCCGATGGCGGCGAAGACGGCGGCGACGCAGAAAGCGAAGATCTTGAAGTTGGCGACGCTGTAGCCGGAGAAGCGGACCCGGTCCTCCTTTTCGCGCATCGCCACCAGGATGCGGCCGAGCTTCGAGTGCCGGATGAACTGGGCGATGAAGATGCAGACGAACAGGCAGCCGACCTCGAAGAAGTAGAGCACGATCTTGGCGTGGTCGGGACGGATGTCCCATCCCTTCAGCGTGCGCAGGTCGGTCATGCCGTTGATGCCGCCGGTATAGCCCTGCTGGCCGACGATCAGGATGGTCAGGATCGCCGCGACCGCCTGCGTGATGATGGCGAAATAGGTGCCGCCGACGCGGCGCTTGAACATCGCCGCGCCGATGATCAGGGCGAAGATGCCCGGCACCAGAATGACGGCGACGATTGTGAAGGTGAGACTGTGGAACGGCTTCCAGAACAACGGCAGCGAGGTGATCTGATTCCAGTCCATGAAATCGGGAATGCCGGGGGTCGACTGGATCTTGGTGTTTTCGACGCTCGAGGCTTCGAGCTTGAGAAACATCGCCATGCAGTAGCCGCCGAGACCGAAGAACACGCCCTGCCCCAGGCTGAGAATGCCGCCATAGCCCCAGCAGATCACCAGTCCCAGCGCCACGAAGGCGTAGGTCAGATATTTGGCGACCAGATTGAGCCTGAAGACATCGAGGCAGAGCGGCAGGATCACCACCAGCAAGACGGCGAGCACCAGGATGCCGATCAGCTCCGAACGATTGGTAAAACGATTGTCGTTCATGGCTTCAGCCCTTTTTGTTATTTGCGGACCTTGAGGGCGAACAGCCCCTGCGGCCGCAGCATCAGAATTCCGACCACCGCGAGCAGCGTCAGGACCTTCGCCATCGATCCCGACATGAAGAATTCGAGCGTCGATTGCGTCTGGGAGATCGAGAAGGCCGATGCGATGGTGCCGAGCAGGCTCGCGGCGCCGCCGAACACGACCACCAGGAAGGTATCGACGATGTAGAGCTGGCCTGACGTCGGCCCGGTCGAACCGATCATGGTGAAGGCGCTGCCGGCGACGCCGGCGATGCCGCAGCCGAGCGCGAAGGTGTAACGATCGACTTTCGCGGTGTTGATGCCGACGGCGCCCGCCATGATCCGGTTCTGCACCACGGCGCGGACCTGGCGGCCCCAGCGCGACTTGTACATGATGTAGGCGACCGCCGATCGTGATCAGCAAGGTCAGCGCCATCACGAAGACGCCGTTGATCGGCACCTCGATGCTGTCGGTGACGTGCAGCGAACCCAGCATCCACTGCGGCAGTTCGACGCCGACTTCACGCGCGCCGAAGATCGAGCGATAGGCCTGCTGCAGGATCAGGCTGAGGCCCCAGGTGGCGAGCAGCGTATCGAGCGGCCGCTTGTAGAGATGCCGGATCAGCACCCATTCCACCAGCATCCCGAGCGCACCGGAGGCCAGGAAAGCCAGGATCATCGCGAGGAAGAAGTAGCCGCCGAACAGCCCCGGCAGATAACGTCTGGAACAAGTTCGACGTCATCCAGGTGACGTAGGCGCCGAGGATCATGAACTCGCCATGCGCCATGTTGATGACGCCCATCTGGCCGAAGATGATCGCAAGACCGAGCGCCATCAGAACGTAGACGGAAAACAGGATCAGGCCAGCAAAGCCCTGCATGACGAAGATGGAGCCGAGATCGCCAATCGAATAATCGCCGAACATCGATGTTCTCCGTCGGAGGAAAGGTCCCGCGTCGCGAGAAATTCGCGACGCGGGGTCTTGAGCGTGGATTGACGATCCACGCCAGGGAGCGGTTGCTCGGGGAAAGCTGCGGGAGTCCGCGCGCTATTTGGTAGCGCGCTTACTGGTAGCCCTTGGGGAACGGATCGGGCTCGACCAGATCGGCGGTCTCGTAGATCAGTTCGAACTGGCCATCGAGCTTGGCGCTTGCCGACGCGGGTCTTCGACCAGAGATGATGGTTTTCGTGGATGCGCACGTAACCTTCGGGCGCGCCCTTGAATTCGACGCCGGGCGACGCCGCCGCGATCTTGTCGACGTCGAAGCTGCCGGCCTTCTCGACCGTCAATTTCCACAGCCACGGGCCGAGATAGGCAGCCTGGGTGACGTCGCCGATCACGGTCTTCTCGCCCCACATCTTCTTGAAGGCGGGAACGAACGTCTTGTTGTTCGCATTGTCGAGCGACTGGAAATACTTCATGCAGGCATAGGCGCCCGCGATGTTCTCGCCGCCGATGCCGTCGATTTCGTCTTCGGTCACCGAGATCGTCAGCAGCGCCTGCTTCGACAGGTCGATGCCGGCCGCCTTGAGCTGCTTGTAGAAGGCGACGTTCGAGCCGCCGACGACGTCGGTGAAGATCACGTCGGGCTTGGTCAGCTTGATCTTGTTGATCACCGAGTTGAACTGGGTGTTGCCGAGCGGGTAATATTCCTCGCCGACGACCTTGCCCTTGAGCACGTTCTCGACGTGCTTGCGCGCGATCTTGTTCGAGGTGCGCGGCCAGATGTAGTCCGAGCCGACGAAGAAGAACGATTTCGCGCCCTTCTCCTTGGCGATCCAGTTCAGGCCGGCGAGAATCTGCTGGGTGGCTTCCTGGCCGGTGTAGATGACGTTCTTGGACTGCTCGAGACCTTCGTAGAAGGTCGGGTAGTAGAGCATGCCGTTGTACTGCTCCATGACCGGCAGCACCGCCTTGCGGGAGGCCGAGGTCCAGCAGCCCATGATCGCCGCGACCTTGTCGTTGACGAGCAGCTTCTTGGCCTTTTCCGCGAAGGTCGGCCAGTCGCTGGCGCCGTCTTCCTGGATGAACTTGATCTTGCGGCCGAGCACGCCGCCCATGGCGTTGATCTGTTCGATCGCGAGCTTTTCGGCCTCGATCGAGCCGGTTTCCGAGATCGCCATCGTGCCGGTGGCCGAATGCAGGATGCCGACGGTGACTTCAGTGTCGGTGACCGCAAGGCCGGTGGTATTGACCGCGGAAGTTGCGGGCGCCGGCGCAAAAGATGGGCGCGGAAGCATCGGTCAATGGCGGGCAATGCCGCCATTCCCATCAGCAGTTTGCGGCGAAATGCCGACTGCAGGCCCCTGTTTGATTCTCGTCTGACATGAGCACCCCATTGTTTGTTCGAGAACGCGCTTATTGGTCAGGCGAGGATTGCTGAATTTGTGCACTGCACAGATACGTGAGATCGCGTATACTGCACCGCAAAATAGCGACGTAGGTTTTGGTACGGGGTTTGCTGACGACTGCGACGGGGTCGATCGAGTCGTGCGGTGAGGAGTAACGAAGTGGCAGGGCGGCAGCGGATAGACCGCGTCAGGCGCCAATATAATCAATGGGTTGCCAACCAGACGCTGGAAGACTACGCGCTGCGCTTCACCGCCAAGAGCGCGCGGCGGTGGTCGGCCGCCCGCGTCGCCAACACCGCGCTAGGCGCGATCTCGTTTCTGGCGCTGGAAGCCATCGGCGGCACCATCACGCTGAACTACGGCGCCACCAACGCCACCGCCGCCATCCTGGTCGTCAGCGTCATCATCTTCTGCTGCGGACTGCCGATTGCCTATCATGCCGCCAAATGCGGCATCGATATCGACCTGCTGACCCGCGGCGCCGGCTTCGGCTACATCGGCTCGACCATCACCTCGCTGATCTACGCCTCCTTCACCTTCATCTTCTTCGCGATCGAGGCGGTCATTCTCGCCACCGCGCTGGAGATGTGCTTCGGCATCCCGCGCCCGATCGGCTATCTCATCAGCGCCGTCGTCATCATTCCGCTGGTGACCTACGGCATCACCCTGATCAGCCGCTTCCAGCTATGGACGCAGCCGCTCTGGATCATCCTCCACATCCTGCCGTTCGCGGCGATCGCCTACGCCAACCCGCACTCGTTCGCCGAGTGGCGCAAATTCGCCGGCGAGCATGGCGATGCCGGCGGCCATCTCGATCTGCTGTTGTTCGGCACCGCGGCTTCGGTGGTGTTTTCGCTGGTGGCGCAGATCGGCGAACAGGTCGACTTCCTGCGGTTTCTGCCGCGCGACCGCCGCACCTCGCGGACGTCATGGTGGATCGCGCTGCTCAGCGCCGGTCCCGGCTGGATCATTCTCGGCGCGCTCAAGCTTTTGGCAGGATCGTTCCTCGCCTTCTTCGCACTCAGCCACGGCGTCTCCAACGAGCACGCCGCCGAGCCTGCGCATATGTATCTCGAAGCGTTCCGCTATGTGCTGTCGCAGCCCGACCTGGCGCTGGCGCTGACCGGCACCTTCGTCATTCTCTCGCAGCTGAAGATCAACGTCACCAACGCCTATGCCGGCTCGATCGCCTGGTCGAATTTCTTCTCGCGCCTGACCCACAGCCATCCCGGCCGCGTGGTCTGGCTGGTGTTCAACGTGCTGGTGGCGCTGCTGCTGATGGAGATCGGCGTCTACAAGGCGCTGGAGCAGACGCTGGCGCTTTATTCCAACGTCGCGATTGCCTGGGTCGGCGCGCTGGTCGCCGATCTCGTCGTCAACAAGCCGCTGGGCCTGCGCCCGCAGCACATCGAGTTCAAGCGCGCGCATCTCTACGACATCAACCCGGTCGGCGTCGGCGCCATGACGATCGCCACCATCGTCTCGATCAGCGCGTTCTACGGCCTGTTCGGGCCGACGGCCAAAGCGCTGTCGGCCTTCGTCGCGCTCGCCGTCGCCTTTATCGCCGCGCCGCTGATCGCATGGGCGACCGACGGCAAATATTACATCGCGCGCAAGCCGAAACGAAGCTGGCAGAATCTGGAATCGATCCAGTGCTGTATCTGCGAGCACTCGTTCGAGCCCGAGGACATGGCCTCCTGCCCGGCCTATGCCGGACCGATCTGCTCGCTGTGCTGTTCGCTCGATGCGCGCTGCCACGACCTCTGCAAGCCGCATGGGCGGATTCAGACCCAGGTGTCGGAGACGCTCGGGCAAATTGTTGCCGGACGCGATCTACGCCCGGATCAACTCCCAGCTCGGGCATTATCTCGGCGTATTCGCGATCTCCGCGGGCCTGGTCGGACTGACGCTCGGGCTGATCTACCTGCAGACATCGGCGACGATCCATGCCGACGATCTCATGCTGTCGGACGTGCTGTGGAAGGTGTTCTTCGCGCTGACCATCATCATCGGCGTCGTCGCGTGGCTGTTCGTGCTGGCGCAGCAGAGCCGCCGCGCGGCGGAAGCGGAAACCCGGCGGCAGACCACGCTGCTGATCCAGGAAATCGACGCGCACAAGCGCACCGACGCCGAACTGCAGCGCGCCAAGGAAGTCGCAGAATCCGCCAATCTCGCCAAGAGCCGCTACGTCGTTGGCCTCAGCCACGAACTGCGCTCTCCGCTCAACGCGATCTCCGGCTATGCGCAATTGCTGGAGCAGGACGCGAGCCTGAACACAAAGCCGCGCGATCAGGTCCGCGTGGTCCGCCGCAGCGCCGACCATCTTTCGGGACTGATCGACGGCATTCTGGACATCTCCAAGATCGAGGCGGGCCGGCTTTATCTGTCGCGCGACGAGGTGCGCCTGAGCGATTTCCTCGATCAGCTCGTCGGCATGTTCCGCCTGCAGGCGGCGGCCAAGGGCATCGACTTCGTCTTCAAGCGGCCGGCGGTGCTGCCGGTCGTGGTCTATGCCGACGAAAAGCGGCTGCGCCAGATCCTGATCAACCTGTTGTCGAACGCAATCAAGTTCACGCAGGCCGGCAGCGTGCAATTCGTCGTGCATTATCGCAGCCCGGTCGCCGAATTCGAGGTGATCGACACCGGCCCCGGCATCCAGGCCGACGACCTCGAACGCATCTTCGCGCCCTTCGAACGCGGCGCGCTCGGCGTCTCGCAACCGCAGACCGGGACCGGCCTCGGCCTGACCATCAGCCGGCTGCTTGCCGGCGTCATGGGCGGCGACATCAAGGTGACCTCAGCACGGTCGGCACCGGCAGCACGTTTCGCGTGAAAATCCTGCTGTCGGAAGTCACCCATCCGACGCGCATCGCGCCGGTCGAGGCGCCGATCTACGGCTATCACGGCCCGCGCAAGACGATTCTGATCACCGACGACGATCCGACCCATCGCGATCTCCTGCGCGAAGTGCTGGCGCCGCTCGGCTTCATCCTGCTCAGCGCGCCCGACGGCCCGGCCTGCCTGGCGCTGGCCCAGCATTGCCGGCCCGACCTGTTCCTGCTCGATATCTCGATGGCCGGCATGGACGGATGGACGGTGGCGGAAACGCTGCGCTCGAGCGGCCATCATCAGGCGCGCATCCTGATGGTTTCGGCGAGCGCGCTGGAGGCGCACGGCGCGCCGCTGGCGCAGCCGTTCCATGACGGCTATCTGATGAAGCCGATCGATATTCCGCGGCTGCTGGAGACGATCCGCCAGTTGCTCAAGATCGAATGGCAGTATGAGGCCGATCAAATTCCCGTTCCGCACTGGAAGCCCGAAAGCGGTTCGCGGCCACCGGTGAAGCATGTCGAGGAACTCATCGGCCTCGGGCAACTCGGTTACATCCGCGCCATCCAGGTCAAGCTCGACGAGATCGGCAACGATCACCCCGAGCATGCCGATTTCGTCTCGCAGATGCGCGTCATTGATTGACCGCTTCGATCTCGATCAATACATGGCGACGCTAAAGACCCTGCACAGTTATGATCACTGAACCCAAAAAGCGCGACGTCGCCCTCGTCGTCGACGATTCGCCGGAGACGTTGCGGCTGCTCACCGACGCGCTCGATGGCGCCGGCATGACCGTCATGGTCGCGCTCGACGGCGCATCGGCGATGCGGATCGTCGACCAGATCACGCCTGACATCGTGCTGCTCGACGCCATGATGCCCGGCATGGACGGCTTTGAGACCTGCAAACGGCTCAAGCGCGACGCCGGTCTCAACAACGTTCCGATCATCTTCATGACCGGACTGGCGGAGACCGAACACATCGTCCGCGGGCTTGAGGCCGGCGGCGTGGACTACGTGACAAAACCGATCGTGGTCCAGGAAATGCTCGCGCGGATCCGGGTTCATCTCGCCAATGCGCGGCTGACCCAGAGCGCGCGTGCCGCGCTCGACGTCTCCGGCCGCTATCTGCTCGCGGTCAACGGCCAGGGCAAGATCTTGTGGGCGACGCCGCAAGCGCAGAAACTATTGTCGGATACGCTCGCGGCAGATAGCGACGATGATTTCGTGCTGCCGGAGCCGATGCCGCAATGGCTCGAGCAGGCCCAGAAAGGCAAGGCCGGATCGAAAGCGGCGGCATGGCCGCGTTTCCCGGCAACGAACAGCTCCGGCTGCAATATATGGGCAAGCTCGGCCCCAACGAATTCCTGCTGCGGCTCGCCAAGGATTCCGGCGCCGATGCACCAGCGGAATTCTCGAGCGAACTCGGGCTCACTGCACGCGAGGGCGAAGTGCTGTCGTGGCTCTCCAAGGGAAAGACCAACCGCGACATCGCGCAGATCCTGGGCCTGTCCCCGCGAACCGTCGACAAGCATCTCGAGCAGATCTACTCAAAGCTCGGCGTCGAGAACCGCACCGCCGCGGCCGCGATCGCGGTCAAGACCAAACATCTGAAGCAGTGAGCTGGGCGGCCGCGTAAGCGGCGCAGCTTAGGCCTTCTCGAATTTCTCGCGACGGGCAGCTGCCGGATATCATGGCGACGATTGTTGATGTGACCGGCGCGACCTATCCGAAGGAATACAACGGAAACACCATCCTGCCCTGCGAGGGCGAGAGCCTGGTGCCATCGTTTGCTTCAGCCTATGGCCGTCGCGCTCCCCTCTTCTGGGAGCATGAGGGCAATGCCGCGGTTCGCATTTGCTCGGCCCGTCGACGACCACCGGGAACGTGGCTATGCCGGCTTCCGCATACCGATGCTGCCAGTCCGCGAATGTGCCCATTGCCGATCACGCGACGGCTTTGCGGGCGGTTGCCGGCGGTGAGCCAGCGCAGCAAATAGCCTTTTGGCGCCAATGATAGGTTTTGGCGGGTGAGCCAGCCTAAACTGCTGATTCAGCCTGGGCTGGCAGTTCTGCTGGGATCGCCAATGATTTCAGGGCTACGCTCCTTAGCGCACCACGACGACTCCTTGTCGTCGAGCGGGCGCGCCAACGACGGGCGCCACGACCATGAGACGCGGTCGCAGCACGACCCCGGCCGCACTCGACATATACGAGGGGCCGGGCACAAACAAAAAGACCGCCCGATGGGCGGTCTCTCTGTCCAGTCTGATCGTTGCCTGTATCAGGGTTGGAACTGATAGCTCAGGCGCGCGCGTACGGTTTGAACGTCGAAGCCTCGGTAGGTGAAGTGGCCGCAGTTTTGGCCTGCCACGTTGCACTCGTAGAACGGAGCCGGCGCACCCGTAGCAACGGTGGTCCAGCCTGCCGTCGATGTGGCATCGCCTTCAAAATGATAGAAGAGATATTCGGCACCGAGGACCCAGTTCCGGGCCGGCTTGAATTCGGCACCGGCGCCCACGACGAAGCCCACGCGCGTCTCGCTAGCGGTGCTACGCATGGCCTGCGCGCCGCCCGGGCAAAGTGTGCCCGGGACACCGGTACAATTCAGGTTACCCCTGTATTCGACATCGGCGAAAGCCACGCCGCCGGTGGCGTAGAGCAGCCACTGGGGCGTCGTATAACCCAAGCGGCCACGCACACTCGCGAGCCAGTCAACCTTGGTCTGCAGGAATGCGTTGTCAGTGAGGTTGGAGACGCCACCGCATTGAGCGCGCATCCCAAAAAGGTTCGAACAGATAATTCCCGGCGCGGCGCTGGACTTCAGGTTAGTCCAGTCCCAGTCGCCTTCGATACCGAGCAGCCAGTTGTTCTGCATCTGATAATTGTAGCCGACGTGAAAGCCTGCCAGCCCGCTCGCGTCGCTGGAGCCAGTCACGTTAATGGGGGTAATGGCGTTAATGGCGCCATCGACGTAGGACATCGACGGGTCGTTCATGAAAGCGCCGCCGCCGTTGATACCGAGATAGAAACCAGTCCAAGTCATTATCGGTGCGACGGGAGGAAGGGCTTTAACTGCCATGTCGGCCGCAAAAACCTGGCTGGTCAACCCAGCAATCGCTACTAATGAGAGCGCCAGCTTCTTCATTCTGAAACCCCTTTTTGCCTGGGGAAGTAGGTCTCCCCCGCCTGAAACGAAGAACAACAAAATTTTTCATATAACTGTTATGCACGTTATCGGGAGTTGAGCGTCTCCGCTGTGCCCCAACTGCAACAGCTCGTACAAATCTGTTTGCCGCCGGACGCCAAATCCCGACTGTCAAGATAGCGCTCGCGATCGACTGGCAGGACGAGCTGCGGGACGGCGCTCAGGGCGGGTGTTCAGTCAGCCATGAACCAGCCACACTAGGGCAGAAAGTGGACACCCAAAATCCTCGGATTACACCCGTCAAGTTTGGTGTCCGCATCGAGCGCCGCGCGAGCCAAGACGGTGGCCGGATCAATGCATAAGGCTGTACTGGCCCGGCGTAACGCCAAACACCTTCTTGAAAATGCGCCCCATATGCGATTGATCCGTAAAGCCGCATATCGCGGCGACGTCGACCAGCGGAACACACTGCGTTAGCAGCTTTGCGGCTTCGCCGGCTCGAACCTGCATACGCCACTCGTGAGGTGACAACCCACAGTTCTTTCTAAAAAGGCGATTGAGAGCAAACGTCGATATTCCAATTTCTTCGGCGATACAGTCGATGAACGTGCTGTTAAAGGCAGCTTTGCTGATGAGACTTTTTGCTTGCTCCAGTCTCTCATCAGGAGTCGTGCGTTCGATTACACAAGGATCAAACGCGTTCAGATTACGACATAGCCAGTTCAAAAACTGTTGCTGCCGATCCAGCTGCTCGTTCATGCCCGCATTGGTTTCAGAACATCCGTGCATACTTAGAAAGAGCGGCGTCGCCTTGGTGGCGGCGCGATGCACTGGGTTCTTAAAAGCCATCGCGCAATACCGGACGTCCTCAACCCTCGCTTCCCCGAAAAGCGCAGGCGGAGGAAGATGTAGGCTGCGCATTTTCCAGCCGCAATCGCGAATAGGCTGCGCCGCGTGGATCTGGTGAGCGCCGATAACAACGAGCTGTCCGGCTTTGACTTCGTGGTTAACCTCGTCGATTTCGATCAACACTTCGCCGTCAGTGACGACAATCACGGTCAGGACATCATGTGCATGAGCAATGAAGGACTGGTGGTGATGAGTATGAAACATCACCATGTCTGGACTTCCGGGAGCGCGCCAGCATTTCCGGAGCTTGCGGGACTGCTGTGTTGTCAACATGACTGACACATGGCCATTGGTGCAATAGGGCAGTTCTTTTTTGGTCACCCAAAATATCATTAAGCCCTTGGCTCTGAATAGTACAAAATCGCGCCCCGACGCGTCGATATTCTCAGGCTGCCCTGATCTCAGCAAGAAAGCGATCGACCTCCCCGCGCAACATTTCGGCCTGCTGAGCCATTCCCCGCGACGAATTGAGAACTGCTTCAGCGGCATCGCCCGTATTGCACGCTGCAGCGCTGACGCCAGCGATATTGGCCGATACATCGTAAGTACCTGTGGCCGCTTGCTGAACATTGCAAGCAATTCCCTTGGTCGCTGCGCCTTGTTGCTCGACTGCCGACGAGATCGAAACACTTATTTCGCTGACCTGACGGATGGTAGCACCAATGCCTTTGATGGCAGCCACCGAGTTTTCGGTCGCTGACTGGATGGCGGCAACCTGCGCAGCGATGTCATCAGTCGCTTTCGACGTCTGGGTTGCTAGTGACTTAACCTCAGAAGCTACCACTGCAAAACCCCGGCCAGCATCGCCGGCACGCGCCGCCTCAATCGTTGCATTTAACGCCAGAAGATTTGTTTGGCCGGCGATATGATTGATGAGCTTGACAATATCTCCGATCCGATGCGCGGTCTCTGCGAGGTTTTCCATTGCAATGTTGGTGTTCTCGGCATCGCTAACGGCTTGCTGAGCGATCGTGCTTGAATTCCGCACGTGTTGCCCGATTTCGTTGATCGACGCCGAAAGCTCCTCCGCTGCAGCTGCCACGGTCTGTACATTCTCGGAGGCTTCTTCTGAAGCTCTTGCGACCACGGTCGCACGCTGAGTTGCTTCGTTTGCCATTGCGGACATCGAGTGAGCTGACGATTGTAGTTTTTCCGTCGCCTCTGATACGGCGCGAACAACGTCACTGACATTTTGATCGAAGTTTCGAGCGCTTGTCTCCAGCCTTTGCGCGCGGTCTTCCTTGATCCGTCGTTCACGCGCCTGCTCCGCTGAAAGGGCGTCAGCACGGGCCATATTCTCCTTGAAAACCATCACTGCCGCAGCCATCCGCCCGATCTCATCTCGGCGTGAGGTTTCAGGGACGTCGACGTTCTTGTTACCGGCTGACAGGCTGGTCATGACCTCGGTCATCCCCACTATCGGACGCGCGATCATTCGCGATACCAGCAACGTCACCACGACCGCCAGGATTACAGCGCCAATGAGCAATCCGACGAACAAGCGCTCGGTACGAGCCGCAGTAGTGGTAGCGGCATCAAAAGTCGCGCGGCCGAGGCGTTTCTGGAGTTCGTGCATTTCATTGAGGCGCATGTCGAGCGCGGCGAATTTCGTATCGGCATCGGACATGAACATCAGCGCGGTACCGCTGTCTCCAGATCCCATATCGATTACTATCCGCAAAGCCGACGAATAATCCTTGAAGGCCAGTCTAACGCTATCAAGTGCTTTCTTCTCTTCTGGTTCGAGAATGAAGCTGGACACGAGTTGGTCAAGTGCTTGCCCAACCGCCGTCACATCACGTTCAACGGACTTCGTCGCTTCGCCCACTTTCGCGGCATCGTTGCTGTTGGCTAACCAGCTCACCATACGAAATAAATCAACATGAGTGGTATTCGCCATTGCTCGCGCAGTGACGCCCAGGTCATCTTTCGCGATAGCGACGTTAGCTATCTCATCAAGTGCGGCACTCTGTTGGCGTGATCCATTTTGGGTGACTGCTGCCATTCCTATCATGAAGACAGTGATTAACGCTGGAGCGATAAACAGCTTACGTGCTATCCGCATGTTGTTCAGCCAGCGTATCAATGAATCGAACATTACCGCCTCGTTTTCCCACGACACCAGATGCTCGCTGCATCGATGCAGCGAGCGTAAAAGCGCTTCAGAAGCTTAGCCCTTGTAGGCCCCGACTCCGACGATGACGTCCCCAATCTTGCGAACGTACGTCGACTTATGCTCGATCTTCTTGCTAAGGGGATTCGGCCAATCATAATCGATCCAGCCTTCGCCTTTGGCTTTAGCCAGTCCCAGCATCTCCTGGACGAATGTCCTTCCGGTGCTGTCCTTCAAATTGACCAACGACTTCCCGAGCATCGCCTTGTTGCCGCCGTGGGCCAGCACATTCCCGTCAAGGTCCAGTACGAACACGTACAGGTCGCGGTCTACGAAGGACCCTGGGTTTTCGTTAAATGCCGCATAAGCCGTGTCGTTGCCGCGGCTCGACATCAGTGTTGCCGCTCTTTCAACCATCGCCTTGGCTTCATCCATTGTGCCGTAAGTCCCGGCAATCGCATTGGACTGAACCCCGATGAGAAGCATTGCGGCAAGCGCACCTGCTAGTAAATTTCGAAGCATAGGAAGTTCCTGACCTTTTATTGAGATGAGTAACGGAAAACATCCTATGTTTTGGCCAGTTAAGAAATGTTTGGATATCGGGTGCGACCTTGGTTGAATGATTTTTTGTCAATTTTGTACCAGACAAGTTTCCACTCTCCGTACGATTATATGCATGCTGGCTAAACGTTTGCCTCGTTTACCCGTCATGAACTGACGCGACCGAGCGCAAACCGGATCATCTTCTCGCTTATTCGACCAAGCGAAAGAATGATCCATGATTGATTTGCGTTTGTTGATTGCAGCAGTTGCTGTAGCAGTCGCGCTGTCAGGTACGAGCTTCGCAGCATCCCAGCGTACAGTCGACGTGATCACACACGCTGCGTTTTTTTCCGAAGAAATGAAGCAGTCGGAAGTGGTCGACCCCCACGTCTTCGTGCAGGACACCGTCGCGCCCGAAACTGTCGGCCCGCTTGGTATCAAGCACGTGGCTGGATTGCGTCCGGCCTTGATCGAACGTGACGCTAAAACTTTGCCGCTCTATACGGCTAACGGCAAAGCACTGGGCATGCATCTCGGAACATGGCTTGGCGCCACATTGGCAATCACGATCACAGATGTTGGCGGAGACGCGAGCTTAGATGCGGTTTTTTCCGGGTTGAAGCCTCAGGGACATTACAGCCTATTCGAGCGCCATTCCGACCAGAACCCGGTTACTTTCACACCGATGGATGGAGGGGGAAACAGCAACAGCTTCGTGACGCAGGCGGACGGGACAGCAAAACTCTCGATCAAGCTCTTTACCTGCAAAATTACGGCGGGCCGATCGGTTACAAGCTTGCCGTCGCGCACCCGGAGTGAGTGAGTGATCGCGCTGATCGTCCAGAATGCCGTGGCGCACGAAGAGGGACTCAGCCGATTACAAGCGGTGCGCAAAGGATTTTGGGCCGACCGCCCCGCCAACGGGGCGAAATGCCGCGCCGGACTTGCCTCGTTAGATACCGCAAGGCTTCGTCACGTGAATGGCACCCAGCATCTCGACCGTTATAATCCTGATCTTTGGAAGGTCGAACACGCATTCTTGGCTCGGCCGGGTCAGGCCGATATCCAGTCCGAACTTTTCTACGATTACCGTAACAACCTCGCCGCCTTCCCAACATGGCAAGCCTGGTTACGCGAACGCCAACCCTCGACGCTGATTGTCTGGGGAAAGTATGATCCGGTGTTCGATATTGCCGAAGTTGCAGCTCTCAAGAACGATTTGCCCAAAGCAGAAATACATATTCTGGATGGCGGCCATTTCGTGCTCGACGAATCTCTGAATGAAGTTGCTAAATTCATGCGCCACTTCCTTGAAAAGCATTCGCAACGCGGGCCAAAGAACGTGAAGCTGATTAGTTCAGCCTAGATGGGAGAGAGCACCACTGGGGTACGGAAGCTGGAGCGGGACGACTGAGGTCGTTTAGCGCCCTCTCAGTGCGGCCATCGCATAGCCCCCGGCGAAGATAACAATAGTGACGACGACCGACAGGGCGAGAAACTTTTCCATGCGCTCAACAATGCCTCAAAACCTGGCACTAAGCTTCACTTAACAACCCTTAAAGAATGATAAATGATTGCTGGCAACTCCCACCGGCATGAACCGGTGGCAAAAGAAAAAGCCGTCCCGGCGGAGAGCGGTTTTGAGAGTATTCTCCCCGGGACGCAGATTTCTTTTTACTGCCCACGGGGTCATCCTGCCAGCGCGGGCAGTGCAGCAAGACGAGGAACCTGGCTGCGGCGAGGCCATCCGCAGGCTGTAGGGCTTAGCCCATCATTTGCCCAACTGTGAGCCCAATGGTCGATCCAGTTGCCCGATAACTCAGAGTTATATCATGCTTGTGCATCGCAAATTATTTCTGGTGGCCGTCGCAAGCTCCCTTTTGGTCGGCACGCTTCCGGCCTCGTCAAAGCCGCGGCAAGCCAATCCGATCAAAATGTTGGATACCGATAATGACGGTACCGTTGACCTCGTCGAGGCAAAGAAGGCGGCGTCAGCGTTATTTGACAAGCTGGAGGGCGACCACGACGGGACGCTCGACAAACGCGAATTGGCTGGTCGATTGTCGGCGAAAGAGCTGGACGCTGCCGATCCGGACCATGACGGAACACTGACTAAAGAGGAATTTCTTGCCGTGGTCGAGAAGCGCTTCAAGGCTGCGGATCCGGATAATGATGGGACGCTTGATGCGAAAGAATTTAACAGCCGCGCCGGGAAAGCGCTTTTGCGCCTGTTGAGATAGCGATGGCGGTCGGAGACGGTCAAATGGACGCGTGGTCGATTTTCATTTTCATCGTTTTTGTTGCGTCGATCCCTGTTGCCACGGAGATGGCTCGGGAGCGCGGAAGATCGCGCAGGTTTTGGTTTTGGATAGCATTCTTCGTGGGGCCGTTGGCGCCTGTAGTGCTCCTCGTTCTCGGCGACCGACGAGGTAGCGAAGCAAATCACGTCTAAGCCCCTGCAAAATCAAAATAGGCTACTGAGCCCGCCGGCATGAACCGGCGGCAAAAGAAAAAGCCGTCCCGGCGGGGAGCGGCTTTGAGAGTACTTTCCCATGAGGCAGAATTTTTTTGGCTGCCCACGGGGTCATCCCGCCAGCGCGGAACGGATGACCGTCCCAATCCTCTGCCCGCGAGATTTAAAAGTTTTATTAAACAATAGGCGGTGTTTTGTGCGCATTAGTCGGCCCGCCGGTTCCTCAGCGGGATCGGCTGCGCAGCAGGCGGCCGCCCGGCCCGATACAGGGCTCCTCAGCTTGCTATCGGCGGGGACATATCTGGCAACACGAGGCCGAGATTCGCCCCAGCAGGTGCCGGGGTCGTCCACTTGATCAACAGCGGGCCATCACAGCGCTGGTGCAAGGCTCTCGAACACAAAACTCTCGAACACGAGGCTTGCGAGCAACGGAAAGAGGACCCGCCATTTGCGACGGGTCAAAGTCTAGGGAGAGACTGCAAGGTAAGCTGATTCGAGACGTCGCCGTGTAATGCAATTCACACACTACTCAATAAACATCACTTCCCGCCGGAACGGCAAACCTGATCGATACTCATGGAGCGGCTATAATTTGCCTTCGATCATCTTGAGTTTGACAGTCTCGCAGGTCTTGCGAACGTGCTCGGTAAAGATCGCGCATTCCTCGATGCGCTTGAAGATCTTCTTGGCTTCCTCACGATACGACGCCGCGGTGTCGCGCATGAATGCGATTGCATTATGCACTTCGGCGGTCATCGCCTCGCATTTCTTCGCCGCATTGATCAGCTCTGCTCCCATTGCTTCGATTTCCTTGGCAGCGGCTTCATAGTCGCGCACTACCGCCTCGGCCGTGAGCGCGCCGACACGTGTAACGCCGTCTTGATGCTCGACGTAGTCCGGCATCGGCGCCGATGGTGGCCCCCTGAGTGCGGGGACACTTGCTACGACGTCCTCTTCAAGTTTAGCCAAATCCAGCGGCGCGGTTCTGTGAAGCCGTTCGATACTCGCCATAGGTCGATCCTCCTATAACTCATGAACAACCCCCAACTAACTCCGTGAACAACCCCTGCCGGGAACATAGCCAGCAATTCGTGGCGGAATCCTGCATCGAAGGCCGAAACGATCGATGAGAGGGTGCGACAAATTTTCAATTCCCATCCTGACGGGGGCGGTTTTTGTTTTGTGGACTTCAGTCCGCATAATAGGTTGAGCATGCGGGCCCGTCGCCATCCCAGGCGGCAATTGACGGGTATCACTTCAGCTCGTTGAGCGAGGGCGGACAGGTCGTTCCTCCCATCTTGCGCGCTTGTGAGCCAGTTCACATCAACCGCGCGACGCTCGCGCTAAAAGCACCAAATCGGCCCCACGGTCCGGCCGAACATCGAAGCCACCAAACGAGCATATTCGGCTTGGGCTTTGATGGTTTCGCGCACTCACGATTTCCTGCCCTCGGTTTCGGGTTGCGGTTGGATACAGGCTTTGACAGGTTTTGTGATGAGCAATGAAACTTTAGCAAGACTGGTCGTGACGGTGATCGTGGTCATCGCCATGACAGTCTGGTTAGCCCTAGACCGTCATGACGGATGCGCGGTCGACTGCCCAACCGACATTTCCGCACGACGCCGTTGAGTTGGCGCAACACCACAGCGGGACGCCTCTGGGCAGCCTTTTTGTTTGTGTGTTCCCGTTGTCCTCGCCGTCCGGTTACGGCTCACTGCAAGCACGATTGACGCGCCGTTGCCAACCGGGCCGCGCATCGGGATTTAATTGCTGCGCCTCAACGCAATCGTCGACGGTAATGGGATTTTGGAACCGGCCATTTCCCTTGTCCGCTGCACTAGGCGGAAGTCCTTCGTTGCGATTTGCGCGACCATCGACCCGAAGATCGACTTGCCCGCTATACTGTCCGCTGTATTGGCCGTTGGACTGCCCATCATACTGCATATTCACCTGTGCGGCTGCTGGCGAAACCAGCAACCCGCACAGAACAATCGCGCCCAGCACTCTCATGTCTCTGACCTCCATTCGGATGTCGAACCCAACGATTACGCGCACCCCGATGTT
>CAVTVG010000008.1:0-11536 GCA_963738155.1 uncultured Alphaproteobacteria bacterium | reverse complement strand
AGGCTGCTGGGCGCTGCGCAAGAGGGCGGCTCGACGGTCGCGGAATGCTGCCTCGCGGCGCGCCGCATCAATCCTGCCGACGATCATTCCTGGTATCGCGAGTGGAAGAGAGTGGCGGACGCGAGCTACGAGCGCGGCAACGCGGCGCGCGCTGGCGGCCATGTGTCGACTGCCAGAAGCAATTGGCTGCGGGCGATCAGCTATTACCAGTCCGCGGTTCTTCTCCTCGATAGTGACGACGCGCATCGTCAGGCCGCGATCGCGAGCATGCGCCGTTGCGCGCGCGAATATCTGGAGCACCGCGCTCCGCGCGGCGAAATCGTGACGATCCAATGGCCGGGCGGCTATCCGCTGGAAGCCTATTTCCTGCCGACCCCGCAATCGGCCGGCCGGCCGGCGCCGACGATTCTCTGCATCGGCGAACCCGGCCGCCGCAAGGAAGAGTTCCTCTACAAGGTTGCGCGCCATGCTGCCGATCACGGCATGTCGGTGCTCGCAGCTGATGTGTTCGGGGCAGGGCAGGATGGCCCTGTCGAGCAGATCGCCGGCCGCGCCGATCTGGAGATGACGATCGGGCATCTGATGGATTACCTGGTCGAGCGCAGCGACGTGGACCGGACGCGCATCGCGATTCTGGCGGATGGCTGGGGCTCCTCCTTTGTCGCCCGCGGGATCGCCTTTGACGACCGCTTCGCGGCGGCCGTGTGTGATGGCGGCATCTGGGATCTGCACGAACGCGGTTTTCTGATGTGGCGCACGCCGGTCGAGGCGGGATTTGTTCGGGACGGATATAGTCGGGTGGCGCGAAGCATCAGATGCCCGGTCCTGATCAGCACCGGTGAACGTGGCTGGCTGAAGGCCGAACGGGTGTATGAACTGTACGATCGTCTGAAGGCCGACAGTCGCGATGTGACACTCAAGATGTTCACATCCGACGAGACCGCGGCCCTTCAAGGTCATGTCGACAATCCGACACTCGCCAACGAGTATATTTTCGACTGGATCGCGGAGCGGCTTGGAATCGGGGGGTAGGATGACCGCCGGTGGCGCGGGAATCAGGTGTCCGCGACCATCTTCAAGATCGCTTTTTCCAGCCGGTTTTGCAGGCGCTGGAGGGTTTCGGTCAGCTCGCTGATCTGCTTGTCCTTCAGGTCGGCGAAAATGAACTCGTTCAGGGCTTCGCGCTGCGAGTCGAGACTGGAGAGATGCTTGTAGGTCTTGTCGGTCAAGGACATCTTGACGATTCGGGCATCCTCGGCCGATGTCTTTCGGCGCAGGAAGCCCTTCTTCTCGAGGAGTTTCGATTGCGTGGTTACGAAGGAAGAATTGACGTGCAGCTTCTTTGAGACCGCATTGACGGGCACGCCGTCATCCTGGTCGAGATCGACCAGCGCCATCAGAATCAGCCACTGCGGTCCGCTGATGCCGAGCGCCTTGGCCCAGAAATAGCGCAGCTCTTCCAGATGCACGTCGATCGAAGCGATCACCCAGGTGAATCGCCGGATAACGTCCTGATCCTTGGAAGCGGTGTTGCCCAAACCGATCCCCCCACGCGACACCCGCAGGTCCGCGTCCTCCTCCGTTGCATTTGCTCCCTTGCAGCCATCTTGGTCGGTTTCATTTTCAAAACAAGCAAAAAGACCATTGAGAAATCTGGGTAAATCGTACGATGGCGCCCCTCTTGAGGTTGATTTTGCGGGGTTGAGGCCGTTGCAAAAAGGATACATTGCTCGAGCAATCGAATTGCTTATTGAATAAACTATTTTGATTACCAAAGTGGCGCATGCATATTCGTTCGCGACGGTGGGGGGTTCTCAATCGTCCCGTTCCAGGTGGTTCGCTTAAGTCCCTCGCGTTGGTGCGGGTGTGTCCGAAGGCGCTAAGCGGCTGAGCGGTTTTTTCAAGGGAATAGGGAACGGACCTCTTTGGGGAAAAAGACGGGTCCGAGCTCTCCCAATGGAGCAACTTGGAGGTTTAACATGAAGATGGTCAAGAGCCTTGTCCTCGGCTCCGCGGCTGGTCTCGTCGCGATGTCTGGGGCTCAGGCAGCTGATCTTCCCGTGAAGGCCAAAGCGGTCGAATACGTGAGGATCTGCTCCCTGTACGGTGCGGGTTTCTTCTACATCCCCGGCACCGACACCTGCATCAAGCTGGGTGGCTACGTTCGTATCGATACCACGTTCAATGGCTCGGTCTACGACCAGCCGGCGTGGTCGGGCGATCTCGGTCAGCACAACCGGTATATGGACAACTTCGCATCCCGTTCTCGTATGGCGCTGACGGTTGATACCCGCACCGCCACGGAATACGGCGTGGTCCGTACTTTCGGCCAGGCTGACTTCCAGTTTACGACGCAGGGCAACAACACGACCAACCCGGCCAATTTCACGGCCTCGCCGTCGGCCGGCACTCAGACCAGCCTGCTCAACCAGCCTGGTGAAGGTTATGTGGCCGTCGAAATGGTGTTCATCCAGTTCGCTGGTTTCACCTTCGGTAAGTCGGCTTCGGCCTACGCCACGCCGTGGCATGGTTATCCGGGCAACAACTCGTCGTTCCTGCTCGGCGGTCATGACACCGTCACCGGCGTGAACAACATCCAGTACACCGCGCAGTTCGGCAACGGCGTGTCCGGCACCATCGGTCTCGATGATCCGGTCGTCTTCAACCGCACTTCCGTGTACAACCTGTCGCAGGGCCTCGGCTTCACCGGCACCTCCGGCAACGCCTACGGCGGAGACGTCGCTCCGGACGTGGTCGGCAACATCCGCGTCGACCAGGCCTGGGGTCTGTTCCAGATTTCGGCCGCTGCGCACGAAGTCAACGGCTCCTACAACATCCTGAACCCGACCGGTACGGCCGCGGTTCCGGCTGGTGCGCTCGGTCCGGCTGCGGCTGCTCCGAACACGCTGTCGGAGATTTCCGGTCACCCCGACTTCGAAGTGGGGCGGCTCGGTGATGGGTGCCTTGAACATCAAGAACATCCCGACCGGTGCCGGCGACGACATCAAGATCGACGCGAGCTACGCCAAGGGTGACACGAAGAACGTGATCGCCACCTCGGCTGCCTCGCCGAACTTCGCGATGTTCAGCGGCACGGGCCGTGCGGGCGCCTATCAGAGCCTCGGCTTCGGTGCGACCACCGACGCTGTGTATCTGCCGGTGTTCGCTGGCGGCACGGGCGACCTGAAGCTGACCGAAGCCTGGGGTATCCGTGGTGCGTTCAACCACAACTGGGATCCCTACTGGTCGACCAGCTTGTTCGGCAGCGCGTCGTGGGTGCACTACAACGGCACCGTCGGCGATCTGACGACGGCGAAGGGTCAGTACTGCGCAGTCTACGTGACCGGCAAGGCCGTGTCGGCTGACTTCACCTGCAACCCCGACTTCGCGGTCTACCAACTCGGCGTGGTTACCCGCTGGACCCCTGTCAAGAACCTGACGTTCTCGGCTGAAGTCATGTGGATGGGTCTCGACCAGAACTACACCGGCACCGTGACCACCGCTGGTGGCCCGGGCGCTCCGAAGCCGGGTGGCGTGGCCTACGAGCTGAAGGACCAGAACACCGTTTCGCTCAACGTTCGTGTTCAGCGCAACTTCTGATCCTGATGATCTGACAAGCTAACGGAAGCCCCGGACGAAAGTCCGGGGCTTTCTGATTGAGCAGCGCGTGAGAACGCTCTCTCCCTTTCTCAGCTTCCTGATTGTTGCCGTGGCGACACGCGCGGTTCAAAATGCGCGCAAGTATAGAATACCTTATTTACTAAGCTAAAATAATCATGTAATCTCTGGGCTGCAGTCGGCGAACTGGTTCGGCGGCGGCAGTCTTGAGGAGACGACAACTTCTTTTTGATAAACCTCCAAAACCACCGGCGATGCCCCGCCGGTGGTTTTTAATTTTCGGCATGACCGGCACGGCCTGTCCGCTACTCCAAGCGCAATCCACATTCCCGTAAAACTACGGAAATGCCCGCCAGTGCATCGGCACTGACATGATTCGGACCCGTTTCTGGTCGTATTGCGCTGCAGGAACCACCTTTGTTCATCTTCCCTTCAGCCTGAAAAGCGCTTTTGCTAATGCGGGCTTGGACCGGAACTTCCGGTTGGGGCTGCCGGACGGAATCCAGATGCTCGATCTTGCAATCGTTGGCGGCGGCCCGGGGGGGCTGATGAGCGCCTGGTACCTGAAAAGGAAACTGGGCGAGCTTTGCCGCGTCACCATCTTCGAGGCGGCCGATCGCCTCGGCGGCAAGATTCTCACGCGCAAATTCGATTCGTCGCCCGCGACGTACGAAGCCGGCGTCGCCGAGATCTACGATTACTCGATGACGGGCCCCGATCCGCTGCGCGAACTGATCCAGCATTTCGGCCTGCAGACGATCCCGATGGACGCCGAGCAGGTGCAACTCGACGGCGAGCTGTTGAACGACGTGCCCGGTATGCGCCGCAAATACGGTGCGAAGACTGCGGACGCGATCGAGGCGTTCCGCAAGACGTGCGCCGCGATGGTGACGCCGATCGAATATTACGAAGGCGTCGGCTCGCACGACAACGAGCATCCCTGGGCCTATCTCACCTGCGAGGAAGTGCTCGAAAAGGAAGTCGCTGATGCGACCGCGAAACGCTTCTTCAAGGTGATGGCGCGCTCGGACATCGCCACCGAAGCCCACAACACCAACGGGCTCAATGCGCTGAAGAACTTCGTGATGGATATCGACGGCTATATCGGCCTCTATTCCATCCAGAACGGCAATGAACAGCTGATCGACTGCCTCCGATCCGAGGTCGACGCCAGCATCCAGCTCAATCATCGCGTGCTCAAGGTCGGCAAGAACGAGTCCGGCCGTTACCGGCTCAAGATGATGAACGGGAAGGGGCCGGAGACGCGCGACTTCGATCTCGTGCTGGTGTGCCTGCCGCATTCCTGGCTTGCCACCATGGGCTGGGAAGGCGAAGAGCTGCGCAAGTCGATGGTCAAGCACATCGCCTATTTCGATCGGCCGGCGCACTATTTGCGGGTATCGATCCTGTTCGACGCGCCGTTCTGGGGCGAAAAGATTCCCGGCGCCTGGTTCATGTCGGAGGCATTCGGCGGCTGCTGCGTCTACAACGAGGGCTCGCGCCATGACGTCGGCAAGCACGGCGTGCTGAACTGGCTGATCGCGGGCTCCGACGCGCTCGCCTTCGCCAATCTCGACGACCGGGAGCTGATCGACGCCGCGCTGAAATCGCTGCCGGCCTCGCTCGGCGATGCCCGCGCGCATTTCGTCGAAGGCAAGATCCATCGCTGGCTGAGTTCAGTGAACGCGCTGCCGGGCGGACTGCCGGCGCGCGACGTCATGACCAATCATCGTCCCGAGCCGAAGCAGCATCCGGGACTGGTCGTGGTCGGCGACTATCTGTTCGATTCGACGTTGAACGGATTGCTCGATTCTTCGGATGCGGCGACCGACATCATCCTGACCGAGATGATGCGGCTGCGCCGCGAGAGGGCGCAGGGCGGCAAGCCGCTGTCCGACAGGATCGACCGCGACTATTTCGCCAATTATCGCGGGCTCGGTCCTTACAGCGACGCCTGGCGTCACTTCACCGATCCCGTTTATCTGCAGGAGCTGATCCGCATCGTCTGGGGCAAAGCCAGGGGCTACAAGCTGTTGGTCGCGGGCTCGGCATCCGGTGAACTCGTCGGTGCGCTGCGCGAACGCGGCATCGATGCCTGGGGCATCGAGAACAACCGCGGCATCCACGCCAAGACACCGAAGGCGCTCAGGAAATACAACAAGCTTGGCTCTATCGTCGACATGCCGTTCAAGGACGGCGAGTTCGACATCGTGTTCGAGACCAGTCTTTGCCATGTTGCGAAGAAGCAGGCGGCGCGCGCCATTCGCGAGATCAACCGCGTGGTTGCCACCGGCGTGATGTTCGGCTCGATCACCTCGGACATGGCTCCCGCCTTGATCGATCGTTACGACCTGTTGCGCGGAGTGAAGAAGCTCGGCACCTGGTGGGAGTGGTCGGAACTGTTCTTCGGCAACGGTTTCGATCTGGCGATGCACCGCAAAGACTGCACCGACGCCATCTGGGCCGCGACGCTTGCGGCCAACAAGGGGCCGGGCCAGTGGTACACCGACGCCGACAGCCTGCGTTACTCCTTCTTCGACAAGGTTGATGAGGAAGAGGACTAGTGCCGCCGATCTGAAGTCCCTGACTCACTCGCTGGAGCGCGGACTTCGGAAAGTGGGCACCGGGTCTTAACTCTTCGCCTGATTTGTTTCCGCTGTGGCGTTAAGGCTCTGACAATCGCGTTCGGGCTCGTTATAACGGGCGGACATCGGAGGGCCGCAGGATTTCGGCCGCGTAACATCGGTTGGATCAATGGCGCCCAAGCCGCTTATCTCGGAGGACAAGCCCGCGGCCGGCGCGGACGAGACGGCCGTGTCCGGCAAGCCTGCCGCAGTGAGCGCCGACAAGACGGTGCTCCCGCCGGACGATCACGACGAGCGCGAGGACGAGGAACTCGAGATCGACGATGAGGAGGACGAGGACCTCGTCGTCTTTACGGCGCAGGAAGCTGCCGGCGCGCTTGCGACGATCTATGCCTTCGTCAAGCCGCATCTCGCTAATTACAAGAAGATGCTGGTCTTCGTCAGCCTCGGCGTCGTGGTGGAGACGCTGTTCAACGTCATCATGCCGCTGAGCCTGAAATTCCTGATCGACGACGCGCTCGGCGAGGAGGACTTCCTGGCCCTGTACAAGATCCTCGGTGTGCTCGCCGCCGCCGGCGTCTTCACCTCCATCGTCGCGGTCTGGTACGAGAAATGGAACGCGCGGCTGTCGGCTGGCGTCATTGCCGATGTCCGCACGCTGCTGTTCGACCACGTGCAGAACCTTCCGTCAGCCTTCTTCCAGCGCACCAAGCGCGGCGAAATCCTCTCGCGCTTCTCGGTCGACCTGACGGCATTCGAAGGCGCGGTCAGGACCGCCGTCGGGAGCGCGGCCCTGCCGCTCCTCGAGCTGATCGCCGGCATCATCCTGATGCTGTTTTTGAACTGGCAGCTCGCCGCCGTGGCCCTGCTCGTCTTTCCGATCACGCTGATCGGCCCGCGCATCCTCACGCCCAAAGCGGTTCAGGCCAATTACGAGCAGAAAATCAACGAATCCGGTTTGCTCGGCATGGTGCAGGAGAACATCGCGGCGCAAGCGGTGATAAAGGCTTTCACGCTGCATCGCCGAACCTTCGGTTGGTTCAAGCTGCGCAACGATCAGGCGCGCGACAAATACGCTTCCGCCATGTTCCTCTCCACCATGGTGGAGCGCACCGTGACGATCGCGGTGCTGCTGTTGCATCTGGTGGTCCTGGCGCTCGGCGCGTATCTGGCGACCAAAGGCCAGATCACGATCGGCACCTTCGTCACCTTCGAGAGCGCGTTCTGGGAAGTCTCCTACAACATCGCCCACGTCATGCATTTCCTTCCGGTGTCGATTTCGTCGGCGGCGGCGATCCGGCATATCCAGGAACTGCTTGACGAGCCGACCCGTGGCGCGGACCGGCCCGGTGCGCCGGACCTGCCGCGCATCAGCCATGACATCAGCTTCGAGCGAGTCACCTTCCAGTATGAGGGCAGCCAGCAGCCGGTGCTGGACAATCTCAGCCTCAAGCTCGATGTCGGCAAGACGATTGCGATCGTCGGCCCCAGCGGCTCGGGCAAGAGCACGTTGCTCAATTTGATCCTGCGTCTCTATGTGCCCGACGAAGGCCGCGTCACCATCGACGGTGTCGACATCCGAAAGGTTACCCGCGAGTTGCTGCGGCAAAGCATGGCAGTCGTGTTCCAGGAGAACATGCTGTTCAACATGTCGATCAAGGAGAACATCCGGCTCGGCAAGGAAGGCGCGACCGACGAAGACGTGGTCGAGGCCGCGCGCAAGGCCGAGATCCATCGCTATATCATGAGCCTGCCGCAGAAATACGACACGCCGGTCGGCGAGCGCGGCGACACGTTGTCAGGCGGCCAGCGTCAGCGCGTCGCGATCGCGCGCGCCATCATCCGCAATCCGTCGGTGCTGCTGCTGGACGAGGCGACCTCGGCTTTGGATCAGACAACCGAGGCCGCGATCAACCGCACGCTGCTCAAGGTCTCAAGGGGTCGCACCATGATCTGGTCGACCCATCGCCTGACCTCGGTGGTCGACATGGACGAGATCATCGTGATCTCCGGCGGTCAGGCGATCGAGCGCGGCTCGCATGCACAACTGCTGGCGAAGAACGGCATCTATCGCAAGCTCTGGGACGACCAGGGCCACATGCCGCAGACGGCCGCTCAGGCCGAAGGCGACAGCGAGGACGATGACGACGACGAAGAGGAGTGAGCCGGCGCGTGCCAGCGCGCGAGTTGGCGCCGCCACAGGCCGCGGCCGAACCAGGTGAGAAAGCGCGCCCAGCGCGCCAGCGCCCAATAGAAGTCCGGATCGATCGAGACCGCGCGGAAGGAATACGCCTTCTCCATCGCCCATTCGTCGCAGGCCCGCTTGACCGGATCGTCATAGAAGGCCGCGATCTTGCTCTCATCCATGCCGTCGCTTGCGAGCCATGCAGGGATGTGGACGTTGCAGAGCCGCTCGACGTCGGTAAAAACCTTGTCGGTGCCGGTGCCGCTCACCGGGCAGGTAGTCTCGAAGGCGTCGCCCACCAGCACGATGCCGGCGCGGCGATAGCCGCTGTTGGCGCAGAGATCGACCGGGCGGATCTTGACGTCGCCGGAGATGGCAAACGGTCCGGTGATGTGCTTCAGCCGCGGCAGTGCCGATGTCAGCGTCTCCACCGGTGCGCGGCGCAACTCGCGCAGCCAGGGATCGTCGAAATCGCGATAGACGAAGAGATTGGCGCGCATGGCCGCGCCGATCGGAAACAGTGAGATATAGGGAATGCGGTCGCTTGGCCGCTCCGAAAAATAGGTCAGGGCCGGGAAGGGGAAGGCTTTCCGGCCGAGCGGGGTGATGTCGAACCCGATCGAGATGGAATGGCATGAGCTATGGACGTGGCGTGCGATGCCGAGCATGTGGCGCAGGCCGACATTCAAGCCGTTGGCGATCACCACCAGCCGCGCGGAAATTGTCTCGTCGTTGGACAGCACGACCTGCTGCCGGTCGGCCGCCGTCGCGATCGATACGGCCTTGGCGACGACGCGCTCGACGGTAGAGGGAATCTCGGCACGGATCGCGTTGACCAGGGTGTCGTAAAGGAACCCGATCTGCTGCCGGGGCGCCTTGTCGAGCAGGTGGCCGAATCGCGCAATCCAGTTCTCGTCGGCGACCGTGGCCCTGCGCAGCACGGCATCCAACAATCCGGTCTTGCGGAAGCGCTCGATCTGCTCATCGCCGCTGAGCTTCTCGACCCGGAAATCCGGCGGGTAGGAAGCGTGCGGGTCGACAAGGACAGCGGAAATGCCGGCGCGGCCGAGCATGGCGGCCGCGGTCGAGCCCGCAAGTCCTCCGCCGATGACGGCAATGTCGGTGTAGCGCATGGGAAAAGCCCCGCGACGATGGCGTCACCTTGCGCTGCGAATGGCAAATAAAGGCTTTAGGGAGGCTTGAGGGCCATTAACACCCGGGTATAATTTAGGCAGGTTGCCAAACACCGTCTGGCACCCCATCTGAGGATTGCGCCTCGACATCGCGAACACGCCAATTCTCCAAGCAGGAGAGGGCTTTCCTCGCTTCCGTTCGCGTTGCCGTTTCGCCTTGACTTGCATGAGTTGCGCTTATAAAAGGCGCGCACTTCACGACAGGCGGTGAGCTACGCCAAAGGTCGGAACGGAACACCCGGAACGCCTCTTTTTGAGGTCGCCACGGGCACCAACCTCGACCAATGCCGCTCAAACGCTGTCGACTATAGCTAGGCAATGCCAGGACGATTTTAGTTCTCTTGAGCACGTCCTCTTGAGACCAAACTCGGATGCATGACCTCGACGGCAGACCGAACAGCGAACGCTGATCGGCCTTAAATCGCGGTCCTCTGTGGCGTCGAAGCGCTTTCCGCTCAGCGATGAGCGGTTGGCGCAATTTCGCTTTGCGCGAATGCTTTTTGCGCGTGAAGCGAGGCCGGCGGGGAGGCGATCCCCGAAGAGAATTTGCGGAAGAGTTTCCGCGCGAACGTAAGGATGAAGGCCAAGATGCCGACGATCAACCAGCTGATCGCAAGTCCGCGCACGGTGCAGAAGTCGCGCAAGAAGGTGCCGGCGCTGCAGCAGTCGCCGCAGAAGCGCGGCGTTTGCACGCGCGTCTACACCACGACGCCGAAGAAGCCGAACTCGGCGCTGCGCAAGGTCGCCAAGGTGCGCCTGACCAACGGCTTCGAGGTGATCGGTTACATCCCCGGCGAGGGCCATAATTTGCAGGAGCACTCGGTGGTCATGATCCGCGGCGGTCGCGTCAAGGATTTGCCCGGCGTGCGTTACCACATCCTCCGCGGCGTGCTGGATACCCAGGGCGTCAAGAACCGCAAGCAGCGCCGTTCGAAGTATGGCGCCAAGCGTCCGAAATAATCGGGAAACAACAAGATGTCGCGTCGCCATTCTGCTGAAAAGCGTGAAGTGAACCCGGATCCGAAGTTCGGGAACATCATCATCACCAAGTTCATGAACTCGGTGATGTATGCCGGAAAGAAGTCTGTTGCCGAAGGCATCGTCTACGGTGCGCTCGGTATCATCGAGACCAAGACCAAGCAGAACCCGCTGACCGTGTTCGAGCAGGCGCTCGAGAACGTCATGCCGACCATCGAAGTCCGCTCCCGCCGCGTCGGCGGCGCCACCTACCAGGTTCCGGTCGAAGTTCGCACGGTGCGCCGGCAGGCGCTCGGCATCCGCTGGCTCATCACGGCTGCGCGCGACCGCAATGAAAAGACAATGACCGAGCGGCTTTCGGCAGAGCTGCTCGATGCGTCGAATAATAGAGGGAATGCCGTCAAGAAGCGTGAAGACGTGCACAAGATGGCGGAAGCCAACCGCGCCTTCTCGCACTATCGCTGGTGAGCGAGCTAGCGAACCGAACGGAATTGCAAGGAACAGACCATGCCCCGCCAACATGCCATCGAGGACTACCGTAATTTCGGTATCATGGCGCATATCGACGCCGGCAAGACCACGACCACCGAGCGCATCCTCTATTACACGGGCAAGAGCCACAAGATCGGCGAAGTGCACGAAGGTGCCGCGACGATGGACTGGATGGAGCAGGAGCAGGAGCGCGGCATCACCATCACCTCCGCCGCAACCACCGCGTTCTGGAGTGGCAAGCGTCTGAACATCATCGATACCCCCGGCCACGTCGACTTCACCATCGAGGTCGAGCGTTCGCTTCGCGTGCTCGACGGCGCCGTATGCGTGCTCGATTCCAACCAGGGCGTTGAGCCCCAGACCGAGACCGTCTGGCGCCAGGGCGACAAGTATAAAGTGCCGCGCATCGTCTTCGCCAACAAGATGGACAAGACCGGCGCCGATTTCTACAAATGCATGCAGGATATCGTCGATCGTCTTGGCGC
>CAVTVG010000007.1:0-572100 GCA_963738155.1 uncultured Alphaproteobacteria bacterium | reverse complement strand
CAGCTTGAAGACGAGGTTCTCGCTGTAGAGCATGGCGACGATGACACCAATGCCGGCGGCGACGATGCCGGTGATGAGCACTTTGTGGCCGGTGGTGCTGAAATCCTTGTGGTGAATCGCGGCGAGCACGATCGCGCCGATCGCGCCCATGGCGCCGGCTTCCGTCGGCGTGGCCAGCCCCATCATCATGGTGCCGAGCACGACGAAGATCAGCACGGCCGAGGGGATGATGCCCATCAGGCATTTCTTCCACAGCGCCCAGCCGGTCAGCGTGCGCGCTTCCTTCGGCACCGGGGGCACGTGATTGGGCTTGATGAGGCCCAGAATGAAGGTGTAGCCGGCGAACAGCATGATCTGGAACACCGACGGCCCCCAGGCGCCGAGATACATGTCGCCGACCGACTTGCCCAGCTGGTCGGCAAGCACGATCAGCACCAGCGATGGCGGCACCAGCTGGGTGATGGTGCCCGAGGCCGCCAGCACGCCGGTGATGTAGCGCATGTTGTAGCCATAGCGGATCATCACGGGCATCGAGATCAGCGCCATCGCGATCACCTGCGCCGCCACTGTGCCGGTGATCGCGCCCAGGATGAAACCGACGATGATGACGGAATAGCCGAGGCCGCCGCGGATCGGGCCGAACAACTGGCCCATCGAGTCCAGCATGTCCTCGGCGAGGCCGCATCGCTCCAGCACCGCGCCCATGAAGGTGAAGAAGGGGATCGCAAGCAAAAGCTCGTTGGAAAGCACGCTGCCGAACACGCGGCCCGGAATGGCCTGCAGGAAGTTCAGGTCGAAGAATCCCAGGTGGATGGACAGGAATCCGAAGGACAGCCCGACCGCGGCGAGCGTGAACGCCACCGGAAAGCCGATCAGCATCGCCAGAACCAGGCCGCCGAACATCAGCGGCGGCATCATCTCCAGCGTGATCATTGCGTCGGCCTCTCGTATTTGGCGTCGATCGTGACGTAGCCCTTGAGCGCCGCGGCGCGCTTGATGACTTCGGATACGCCTTGCAGGGCCAGCAGCACGAAGCCGGCGGGGATCACGAACTTGATCGGCCAGCGGACCAGGCCGCCGGCGTTACCCGACATCTCGCCGACCGCATAGGCCTGCATGAAGAACGGCCAGGACAGATAGGCGAGCAGCAGGCAGGCCGGGATCAAAAAGAACAGCGTGCCGATCATGTCGAGCCAGAGCTGGCCGCGTTCGGTCAGGAACAGATAGAAGATTTCGACCCGCACATGCTCGTTGCGCTTGAAGGTGTAGGAGGCGCCGAACATCACCATGATCGCGAACATGTACCACTGCAGTTCGAGCCAGCCGTTCGACGAGTAGCTGAAGGCGTAGCGGATCATCGCGTTGGCGGCGCTCACCAGGCAGGCGAACAGGACGAGCAGGTTGCAGACGTAGCCGATCTTCTCGTTGAGCAGATCGATGGCTGTGCTTATCGTCAGCAATGGACGCATCATGTTCTCCGCGGCCGCACGTTCACGAATGGTGCGCCGAATTTTTCAACAGGGATCGCTCCGCGCGCCGGCCGCGCGAGGTCAGAACAAGCCGAGCCTGTCTGCAAAAGCGATTGCAAGAATTCCCTCCCCACGTGGCGCTTCTTGCTGTCTTGGCTGCGCGGAAAGCGCGCAACGACCTATCTGGCCGGGCAGGCATGAAAGCCCGCGCACCATTTCAGCGCGCCTTCGCCCCGTCAATCGGAAAATGGGCAAATTGACGCCGGCCAAGACGTTGGACGGATTTGGTAAATCCCGGGCTTCTGCTAGCCGCCGGTCACGCTCATGTGGCGGCTCACGCTCGGCCGGTTATGGCGGCGGTCGATGATGAAGTCGTGCCCCTTCGGCTTTAACCCGATCGCGCGGTCGATCGCTGCCGAAAGCAGCTCGTCGTCTGCCGAAGCGCGCAGCGGTTTGCGCAAATCGGAGGCATCTTCCTGGCCGAGGCAGGTGTGCAGCGTGCCCGTGCAGGTGATCCTCACCCGGTTGCACGACTCGCAGAAATTGTGAGTCATCGGCGTGATGAAGCCGAGCTTGCCGCCAGTCTCGCCGACGCTGACATAACGCGCCGGCCCGCCGGTGTTGTCGTTAAGGTCGGTGAGGGTGAACTCCCGCTCGAGCCGCGCGCGGACCAGCGAGAGAGGGACGTATTGATCAATACGTCCTGCGCCGATCTCGCCCATCGGCATCACCTCGATCAGGGTCAGCGCCATGCCGTTGCCATGCGCCCAGCGCAGCAGCGACGGGATTTCGTCCTCGTTGAGATTCTTGAGCGCCACCGTGTTGATCTTGACCGCGAGGCCCGCCGCCCGCGCTGCCTCGATGCCGGCCAGCACCTTGTCGAGCTCGCCCCAGCGGGTGATGGCACGGAATTTTGCGGCATCGAGCGTATCCAGCGAGACGTTGATGCGGCGGATGCCGCAGTCGGCCAGCTCGTGGGCGAAGCGCGCGAGTTGGGTGGCGTTGGTCGTCATCGTCAACTCGTGCAATGCGCCGCTCTTCAGGTGGCGCGACAACGATCGCACCAGCGACATCACGTTGCGGCGGACCAAAGGCTCGCCGCCGGTCAGGCGCAGCTTGCGCACGCCCTTGGCGATGAAGGCCGAGCACAGCCGGTCGAGTTCCTCCAGCGACAGCAGATCCGCCTTCGGCAGGAATGTCATGTCTTCCGACATGCAATAGAAGCAGCGCAGGTCGCAGCGGTCGGTCACCGACACCCGCAAATAGCTGATGCTGCGCCCGAACGGGTCGACCATCGGGCTGGACAGCGCTGGGATGTTGGTGGGTCCGTTCATGCAACACGCTTTCAGGGGCCGCGGCGATCATGCCGCGATCTTGGAAGCAATCTAAGCATGATGGTGGGCCCCCACAATCCGCAAAGCGTTGCGATGTCGGCCGTTTTGATGCGCCGCGAAGACTTTAGCGGGTCGGTGCAGCCGCGGGCGGCGGAGGCGCGTTCGGATCGGGGAACGGCGACTCGGTCGGCGCGGCAGCCGGTTTCGGCTTCTTTTTGACCGCCTTCGGCTTCATCGCCTTGTGCGCGCGCGGCGGTGGGCCGGCGGGCCGGAGTTCCGCGAACACCGGGTTGGGATCGGTTATCGGTGGACCGTCGGGGTTCCGGATGACATTCACCTGCACCGTTGCCGGCTCAAATCTAGGGAGCAAGTAGGTGACGGTGAAGCCGGTGTCGGGGGCCGGCACGGAAACGGAGCAGGGCGTCTTGCAGCCCGGTCCGAGCGACGTCTTGGCATCGGCGCCGGCCGGCTGGGATTCGAGCTGGACCTGGATCGCGGGCGGGGTCGATTTGAAATAGTCGCCAACCGAAAATGACGGCATGGACGAGCAACCGCCGAGGCTCGCCCCCGCAATAGCAATCGCGATCACCCGACGCATAATCAACTCGTGCCCACCCTGCGGCGAACTGCCACAATTGGACCATAGGAGCGTCGCGACCCCCACGCAACGGCCCGGCATCGCATCGTTAATTGATGGTTAATGCAGGTTGCGCGCCCGCCAATAAAATCGAGTTATTTCAATATATTATGACGATCTTAGACTATCGGCGAGCGCCGCCACCGCGCCCGGCAGGTCGCGCATGTGATGGATCAGCCGATCGGGTTTGAGTTCGGCCATCGGCACGTCGGTATAGCCGAAACTGACCCCGATCACGGGAACGCGGGCCCGCCGCGCCACCCCGATATCGGTTCCGGCATCGCCGACCATGATGGTCGAGGACATCGCGCCTCCCGCACGCGCCACCGTCTGCTGCAGGATCGCCGGATCGGGCTTCGCCACGCCGAACGTGTCGGCGCCGCAGATAGCGGCAAAGCGCGTGGAAAGACCCAATTGATCCAACAGCCGCTTCGACAGCCATTCGAGCTTGTTGGTGCACACCGCGAAGCGGCAGCCGCGCGCCGACAAATCGTCGAGCGCGCCGTCCAGGCCGTCGAACGCGCGCGATCCGTCGGCGATGTGGTCGGCGTAGTAGTCGATGAAATCCCTGGTCATGCGGTCGATATCACTGAGGCCGGCGGCGCGGCCCTCGACCTCGAGCCCGCGCTCGATCAGCTTGCGGGCGCCGGCGCCGATCAGGTTGCGCGCCGAATGCATCGGCACCGCCGGCAGGCCTTCACGATCGAGCACGAAGTTGAGCGCGTCGATCAGGTCGGGCGCGGTGTCGACCAGCGTGCCGTCGAGATCGAAGACGATGGTGGGTGCGGAAGTCATCGTGAAGCGCTATCGGTCTCTTAGCGATCATGCAAGATGGCATCCGCGATTTCGACGATCATGGAATGGGAGACATACAGTGCGTGACTTTGACGGCAAGACTGCATTCGTCACGGGCGCGGCGTCCGGCATTGGCCTTGCGATGGCACGCGCTTTCGCTGAATTGGGCATGAAGGTGATGCTCGCGGATGTCGAAACACCGGCGCTTGAAAAGGCTCTGCAGGACCTGAACAACTACGGCAACAGGGTGCGGGGCATCCGCTGCGATGTCGCCGACGCCGATAGCGTGGAGCGCGCGGCGCAGGCGGCGTTCGACGCGTTCGGCAACGTCCATGTGCTCTGCAACAATGCCGGCGTCGCCGCCGGCGGCGGCATCGACAACATCTCGATCGACAATTGGCGCTGGGTCGTCGATGTCAATCTGATGGGCGTGGTTTACGGCGTCAGGAACTTCCTGCCGCACATGTTGAAGCACCGCGAAGGCGGCCACATCGTCAACACCGCATCGATGGCAGGCATGTTCAATGGAATGGGGTTCAGCCCCTACGCCGCGACCAAGTTCGCCGTCGTCGCGATGTCGGAGGGGCTGGCGGCGCAGTTGCAGCCGCACGGCATCGGCGTCAGCGTGCTCTGTCCGGAGTACGTGCGCACCCGGATCGGCGAGAGCGGGCGCAATCGCCCCGAGCACTATGGCAAATCCCCTCAGCTCGATCCGGCAAGCCCGGCTGCGCAAGTGGTGGCCGAGATCGCACGGCGGCTGGAGGCGGGCATCGACCCGGGGGAGGTTGCCGCGCGGGTTGTTGCCGCCATCAGGAACGAGGAGTTCTACATCTTCACCCACCCGAACATGCGTGAGGGGGTGGACGGGCGATTTGCCGCGATCCAGGCCGCGATGGACCGGGTGAGTGCGAATTCATGAAAAGGGGCGGGATCGGGCCCGTTTTCCGGCTGTTCCCGGCCCGCAATCGAGGCTAGAAGGCGGGCAATTTCTCTCCGGGGTGGCCCTTCACGTGACTATGGACGAACTGAAGCGGCAGGCGGCGGCGCGCGCGCTTGAAGAGGTGCGCGACGGCATGAAGCTCGGGCTTGGCACCGGTTCGACCGCAAAACATTTCGTCGAGCTGTTGGGCGAGCGGGTGCGGGTGGGCTTGAGGGTCGTCGGCGTGCCGACCTCGGAGGTCACCCGTGCCGATGCCGAGCGTTGCGGCATTGCGCTGACCACGCTCGACGACGTCGACCAGCTCGACCTCACCGTCGATGGCGCCGATGAATGCGATGGCGCGCTCAACCTGATCAAGGGCGGCGGCGGAGCGCTGCTTCGCGAGAAGATCGTTGCCGCCGCCTCCGATCGGATGATCGTGATCGCCGATGAGAGCAAATGGGTCGATCCGCTCGGTCGCTTTCCGCTGCCTGTGGAGGTGATCCCGTTTGGGATGGCGGCGACGCGCCATGCCATGGCCAAAGCCTTTGCCAAGGCCGGCGTTTCCGGCGAAATGACGATACGCCAGGCCAACGGCCACGTTTTTGTCACCGATGGCGGCCACTGGATTGTCGATGCCCATCTCGGCCGGATACCGGATGCGCCGCGTCTTGCGGGCCTGTTGAGTACGATTCCGGGTGTCGTCGAGCACGGGCTGTTCATTGGATTGGCCAACACCGCCGTGTTGGCCGGTGCGAACGGAATTCGCGTTGTCGAGCGGCGCTAACACCACACATCGAGGGAGAAGCTGAATGAAAAGCGTTTTGAGAATCCTGCCGGCTGCCGGCCTCGCGCTGGCACTGGGTCTGACTTGCATGCCCGCCAGCGCCCAACAGAAACAGGCCGCGCCGACTGGGCCGGCGCCGGGGCTCAAGCAATGTTCCGCGGCTGCGATGGACTCCGCCCGCGAGATCTTGAAGTTCAAGAATGCGAGCGCGCTCTACGCCAATGTCATTCCCAACGTGGTTCTGCAGACGAAGGAGTCCTTGCTATCGTCGAACCTCAACCTGCAAAAGGACTTGAATGAGGTCGCCACGATCGTTGCCCAGAACAACGCCGGAAAAGAAAAGGAGATCGGCGATGGTATGGCGCAGGTCTATTGCAACGAGTTCAGCGAGCAGGAACTGAAGGACCTCGTGACCTTCTACAAGTCGCCGCTGGGCCAGAAGCTGCTGTTGTCCGAGCCCCGTGCGATTCAGTTCAGCATGGCTTATCTGAACGGCTGGGCGCAGAATTTCGCCGAAGCGGTCAATGGCCAGTTCCGCGCCGAGATGCGCAAGCGGGGCAAGCAAATCTGACCCGAGGCGACATCGGGGTCGAGGTAACAAATGGCTGAGTTCGACGTCGACCTGTTTGTCATCGGAGGAGGGTCGGGCGGCGTGCGCGCCGCCCGGATCGCAGCCAATCACGGCGCCCGCGTGATGGTCGCGGAGGAGTACCGGATGGGCGGCACCTGCGTGATCCGCGGCTGCGTGCCGAAGAAGCTGTTCGTGATGGGCTCGCATTTCCGCCAGGAGATGGAGGATGCCGCCGGCTTCGGCTGGACCGTTCCGAGCGCGACATTCGACTGGCCCACGCTGGTTGCGAACAAGGACAAGGAAATCGCTCGGCTGGAGGCGGCCTACAACACCAACGTGGAAAAATCCGGCGCGGAAGTCGTAAAGACCCGCGCGACGCTCGACGACGCCAACACGGTGCGCCTTGCCAACGGCAAGACCCTGAAGGCCCGATACATCCTGATCGCGACCGGCGGCGCGCCCAATCACGGCCCCGCCATATCAGGCATCGAGCACGTGATCTCCTCGAACGAGGCGTTCCATCTGCCGGAGTTGCCGAAGCGCGTGCTGATCCAGGGGGGCGGCTACATCGCGCTGGAGTTCGCCTGCATCTTCGCCAATTTCGGCTCGGATGTCACCGTGGTCTATCGCGGCGACAACATCCTGCGCGGCTTCGACGATGACGTGCGTGCCCACGTCCGCGCCGAAATGGAGAAGGAGGGGATCACCATCCTCACCGGCTGCACCGTCAAATCGGTGGAGAAGCGCGGCAAGGATTACACGTCGCATCTGTCGAACGGGTCGAGCGTCGCTTCCGATCAGGTGATGTTCGCGATCGGACGCCATCCCAACGTCGCCAATCTCGGACTCGACAAGGCCGGCGTCGCCATCAATCCGAAAAATGGCGGTGTCGCCGTCGACGGCTGGTCGAAGAGCTCGGTGCCGAACATCTATGCCATCGGCGACGTCACCCATCGCTTCAATCTCACGCCGGTCGCGATCCGTGAGGGCCACGCCTTCGCCGACACGGTGTTCGGCAAGCGGCCGGTGCAGGTCGACCATTCCACGATTCCGACCGCGGTGTTCTCGCAGCCCGAGGTCGGCACAGTGGGGCTGACCGAAACCCAGGCGCGCGCGCAGTTTGGTCATGTCGACGTCTACAAGGCGACGTTCCGGCCGATCAAGGCGACCATGTCCGGCCGCGACACCCGTGTGCTGATGAAGCTGCTGGTCGACGGCGCGACCGATCGCGTGCTCGGTTGTCACATCGTCGGCGATACCGCCGCCGAGATCATCCAGGCGATTGCGATTGCGGTGAAGATGAAAGCGACCAAAGCCGACTTCGATGCCACCATCGCGCTGCATCCGACGGCGGCCGAGGAGCTTGTCACCATGCGCACGCCCAGCGCGCGCCATATCCGGCAGGCTGCTGAGTAGAGGCGGCGCTCAGCGCGTCGGCGCGGCGTTGGTGATCTCCTGCGCTACAGCCGGAGCGTGCTGCTGCGACTTTGCGACCCTGGGCTCGGGCGAGCCGCTTCCGAAGCGGTGCTGGTAGACCAGCAAATTCTCCATGACGCGCTGGACGTAGTTGCGTGTCTCGGAGAAGGGGATGCGCTCGGCCCAATCGACGGGATCGACGGCGGGATCGCGCGGATCACCATAGGCCTTGATCCAGTCGCGGACGCGGCCGCGGCCGGCATTGTAGCCGGCGAAAGTCATGATGAGGTTGCCCTTGTATTCGGCCAGCAGCGCGCTGATCTCGGCCGCGCCCATCTGGGTGTTGTAGACGGGGTCGGAGACCATCTTGTCCCAGTCGTATTTGACGTTGAAGCGCTTCGCGGTGTCTTTGCCGGCTTCGGGCGTCACCTGCATCAGCCCGACCGCCTGCGCAGACGATTTGTCACGTTGGTCGAACGCACTTTCGGTGCGCGCGACCGAATAGATCACGCTGAGATCGATCGCCTGGCCGTACTGCGTATGCTCGGGAATGCCGATGGTCGGGAAGGCGTAGGCGTCGAGCGGCAGGCCGCGGCCCAGCGCGGTCCTGCCGAGTTCCAGCATCGCGTGGGCATCGTTGTGGCGGCCCATCTCTTCGGCAAGCGCCGACATGGCCGCTACATCAGTGCTCTGTTCGGCGAGATCGGCGCCGAAGGCGACCACGATGTCGCGCTCGCCGATTGTGTAGAGCAGATCAGCCGCGCGGACGATCTCGTCCGCCACGGCCGAGCTGCTGGCGAGTTGCGGCTGCGGCGGCATGCGCAGCTCGATCCTGTCGACGCCAAGCTTGGCGCGCGACAACTGTCCGTAATAGGCGGTGGGATAACGCGCTGACATTTCATAGTACTTGCGCGTCGCCGACTTGTCGCCGAGCGCTTCCGCAGCGCGGCCGCGCCAATAATTGGCGCGCGCCAGCGTGATCGGATTGGTTGCGCCTTCGTCGATCCGGGCGAAATAGGCCCGTGCCGTCTTGGGATCGTCGAGATAGCGCAGCGCAATCCAGCCCGGCATGAACTGCGAGTCGGCACGATAAGCGTCGCTCGCCGGCATCGCGGCGTCCCAGGTCACCTCATAGGCGGCCTGGTAATCGTGCAGGTCGAGAAGCTTGCGCGCAAGCAGGCGGCGGACGCGCCACCATTCGTCGGTGTCCTGCTGCGCCATGGTCTCCTTCGGCGCGATGCGCACAAGGTTCGCCGCATCGACGAACCTTTCCTTGCGCATCAGGTACTGGACGCGGCACAGCACATAGCCGAGATCCCGGCTGGCGTCCGCGGAAACCGCATCGAGCTTGTCGGCCGCCTTGTTGTCGTCGCCCTTCACCGCGCTGCAGGCCTTGACGATCGCAACCGCATCGTCGCCGACCCGCTTGGCGGCGCGCATCGCCCCGGAGAAGTCCTTGGCGCCAAGGCGCTTGTCCATGCGCGCCAGGTGATCGTCGAGCCCGAGCAGGTCGCGGAACGCGTCGAGCACGTCGGACTCGGTACGCTCGGTCAGCTCTTCCGATCGATAGGTTTCGCGCACCAGCCGTTGCGCGCCGTCCGGGTCGCCTTCGTCAAGCCGAACACGCGCAAGCGCGAAGCGGCCGCGCGCGGTCAACGGCTGATCGCCGGTGAAGGCGTGCACGGTCGCGGCGTCGCTCTTCTCCTGCCACAGCCGCGACTCGGCGCGCCGGCGCAGCAGCGTCGTGCCGGGCCATTCCGGATTGTCGGTGATGAAAGACAGATAACGGCTGAACGGCGCCTGCGACTCCGAATGACGCAGGATGAACCATTCGGCGAGCTTCTGCGCCGCCGGGTCGGTGATCTTCTTCTCCGCGTCGGTCGCGTCATTGGTCTTGCCGCGCCGCGCCAGATCCATCGCATCCTTCACCGCCGCCTGATCGCCGGTCAGTTCAAGTTTCTTCTCGGCGGGCTTGTCGTCATCGCGTCCCTTCTTGCGGCGCTTTGCTGCGACATGCTGGGGTTTGGGCTTCGCCTCCTGCTTGGCGCTCTTGTCGTCCTTCTTGACGGACTTCTCTTCCTTCTTGACGACGGCGCCGCGCTCGGGCCGTGCAGTTGCAGCCGCCGATTTCTTCTCTTGCTGAACCTGCTTGGGACGTGCGGCGAGCGCATCGTGCGAGGTGCCCGCAATCGCCGCAAGGACGAACAGGCACGGCAACGGCCGGAACAGTTGATGCATTCCGTGGTCCCCTCTGAGCCGACCGGCGCGACGAGCAAGCTCACGCACCCCATCCGGTCGAAACGTCACTCACGGTATCCTGAGCACGACGGCGTCTTGCCGTCGTGCTTCCGGCTTTCATCTGCGCATGATCTTTTCGGAAAACCGCTGCACACTTTTCCGGATCATGCGCCCGATCGATTTGCAACTGTCACGCGTCGGCAACAACGAAGCAGCAGCCCTAATGCCGGACAATTGTGGCAACAATGGAGGAATTGAGTCCGAACCGGCCCTATCTGGTGGAGTGGATTGACGTTCGCGCTAGCCCTCGAGCCACTCGGCCGCACCCCGCCACAGCGTGTCGCGGTGTTCGGAGCGGAAGAAGCCGAAATGCCCGATCCTGGGCACGCTGAGTTCGCCCGGGGTGACCGCAAGCAGTTCGGGCTTCACCGACGTATAGGCCGCGCAGAGCCGCTCCACCGCGGTTCGCGTCGCCCAGGGATCGTCGGTCATGCACATCGCGCGCATCGCGCCCTTGTACTTTGGAAAGTTGGCAAGTCCCGTCACGCTCGGATCGTCAAGCACGTAGCGCGGACTGTTCACCCAATGCGCCCATTGCAGGAACACGCCCTTGGGCAGATCTTCGCCGATGCCGGTCCAGCCCGGCGTATAGCCGAACGCGCGGGTCAGGGCAGGGCCGACGAAATTCATCATTGCATAGACGCGATAGCGTTCGGGCGAGGCCATCAACTTCCAGTAGCCGAGTTGTGCGGCGATGAGGAGCGCGCGCGACACCTCGGTGTTGTTGGGAAGCAGCCCCAGCGCCTGGCCGCCGAAGGAATGGCCGACATAGGTGAGCGGCAAGGTGTTGTAACGCTCGCGCATCCAGCGCAGCGCGGCGGCCGCATCGAGCATGGCCCAATCGGTCATCGAGGCCTTGAAGCCCACCAGCGACTTCGGCTTGTTGTAGCCCTCGACCGCCACTCCCCGGCTGCCGCCGATGCCGCGATAGTCATAGGTGAGGACCGCAAAGCCGCGCCGCGCCAGATAGCCGGCAAAGCCGCGATAGATCTTGCGGGGCGCCGCGGTCGCCGACGAGATCAGCGCGGCGTGCCGCCGCGTGCCGCGCGGCAGGAACAGGGTCGCGCCCAGCCTGTATCCGTCAGCCGCAGGCACGGTGATGTCGTCGGCAAAAACATCGTCCAGGCCAGCGTCGGTCAACGCAATTCCCCCACGTTCTCACGCTACCTTAAGCACACGTTCTCACGCTACCTAAAGCAAATGCGAATTCAGCTTTTGCCGCAAGGGGTTGACTTGGAGGCTCGAGGTCGGCCGAAATCCGGTGGCGAGGGCTGATCAGCCTGTGTATAACGCGACACTTCGCGTATTCCCGATAAGTAGCGGTTTTTGCTCAGGAGTTAACGTCATGTCCGAGCGCTGGGCACCCGACAGCTGGCGGTCCAAGCCGGTGCTGCAAGTCCCCGACTATCCCGACCCCAAGGCCTTGGCCGATGTCGAGGCGCAGCTTGCGACTTTCCCGCCGCTGGTGTTCGCCGGGGAAGCGCGCAACCTGAAGAAGCAGCTCTCGCGGGTGGCCGCGGGCGAGGCCTTCCTGCTGCAGGGCGGCGACTGCGCCGAGAGCTTTGCCGAGCATGGCGCCAACAACATCCGCGACTTCTTCCGCGTGTTCCTGCAGATGGCCGTCGTGCTGACCTATGCCGGCGCGGTGCCGGTGGTCAAAGTCGGCCGCATCGCCGGACAATTCGCCAAGCCGCGCTCGTCGCCGACCGAGAAGGCTGAGGGCCTCGAGCTGCCGAGCTATCGCGGCGACATCGTCAACGACATCGCCTTCACCGCCGAAGCGCGCAAGCCCGATCCGCAGCGCCAGCTGATGGCTTATCGCCAGTCGGCGGCGACGCTGAACCTGCTCCGGGCGTTTGCGACCGGCGGCTACGCCAATCTCGCCAGCGTGCATCAGTGGATGCTCGGCTTCCTGAAGGACTCGCCGCAGTCCCGCCGCTACAAGGAACTGGCCGACCGCATCTCGGAAGCGCTCGACTTCATGCGCGCCTGCGGCCTCGACCTCGAATCCCATCCCGAGCTGCGCGCAACCGACTTCTACACCAGCCATGAGGCGCTGCTGCTCGGCTACGAGCAGGCGATGACGCGGGTCGATTCCACGACCGGCGACTGGTACGCGACCTCGGGCCACATGATCTGGATCGGCGACCGCACGCGCCAGCTCGATCACGGCCATGTCGAGTATTTCCGCGGCATCAAGAATCCGATCGGCCTGAAATGCGGTCCGTCATTGAAAGCTGACGAGTTGATCAAGCTGATCGACGTGCTCAATCCCGACAACGAGCCGGGACGGCTGACCCTGATCGGCCGCTTCGGCGCCGACAAGGCCGGCGATCATCTGCCGGCGCTGGTGCGCGCGGTGAAGCGCGAGGGCCGCGTCGTGGTGTGGTCCTGCGATCCCATGCACGGCAACACCATCACCTCGACCTCCGGCTACAAGACGCGGCCGTTCGACCGCATCCTCTCGGAGGTGCGGACCTTCTTCGCGGTCCATGCGGCGGAGGGGACCTATCCCGGCGGCGTGCATCTGGAGATGACCGGCAACGATGTCACCGAGTGCCTCGGGGGCGCCCGCGCCATCACGGACGAGGACCTCAACGACCGCTATCACACGGTCTGCGATCCCCGACTCAATGCCGAACAGTCGATCGATCTCGCGTTCCTGATCGCCGAGCGCCTGAAGCAGGAGCGCGTTGGCAAGGTGAAGCCTGTTTCGGCCGCAGCGGGTTTTTGAATTGCTGCGACTCTGGCGGGCCACGGTCAATTCGCGCAACGGCCTGATTTTCGCAGCCCGTTCCGAAGAGGCTATTCGCCAGGAACTGATCGCGCTGTTGCTCGCCATTCCGCTCGCGTGGCTGGTGGGCACCACGGTCATGAGGCGGATCGAGCTGTTCGGCGCCGTGGTGCTGGTGCTGGTGGTCGAGCTCCTGAACACCGCAATCGAGAAGCTGTCCGACCGTCTCACGATGGATCACGATCCGCAGATCGGCCGGGTCAAGGACATGGGCTCGGCCGCGGTCGGGATCATGCTGTTGATGTCCGCGCTGTTCTGGCTGTTCGCCATCGCTGAGCGCATGGGAGCGATCTAAACCCAGCGATTGCAATCCCGATTGGCGGCGGGCATTCTACTTATGCCCAATGTGAGCATATGTGATGAATGGACGCGCCGCAGAACTCAAGATCACGCTGGCCCAGCTCAACCCGACCGTGGGCGATGTCGAGGGCAACGCGGCCAAGGCGCGCGCCGCGCGTGTCCGCGCCGCTGCCGACGGCGCCGATCTGGTGGTGCTGCCCGAATTATTCATCACCGGCTATCCGCCGGAAGACCTGGTGCTCAAGCCGGCGTTCCAGGCCGCCTGTCGCGCCGCGGTTGAGACGCTTGCGCGCGAAACCGCCGACGGTGGACCGGCCATGCTGATCGGCAGCCCCTGGGTCGAAGAGGGCAAGCTCTATAATGCCGTAGCACTACTCGATGGCGGGCGGATCGCAGCCCTGCGCTTCAAGGCCAATCTGCCGAACTACGGCGTGTTCGACGAGAAGCGCCTGTTCGCGCGCGGACCGGCGGCGGGCCCGGTGACGGTGAAAGGCGTTCGCGTCGGCGTGCCCATCTGCGAGGACATCTGGCTAGAGGAGTCCGAAGACTACGAGAATGTGGTAGAGTGCCTCGCCGAGACCGGCGCCGAGATTCTCGTGGTGCCGAACGGCTCTCCCTATTCGCGCGACAAGACCGACATCCGCCTGTCGATCGCGGTGGCGCGCGTCACCGAAAGCGGCTTGCCGCTGGTTTATCTCAACCAGGTCTGCGGCCAGGACGAACTGGTGTTCGACGGCGCGTCGTTTGCGCTCAACGCCGATCTGTCGGTCGCGGCGCAACTGCCCGATTTCGTCGAGGACATCACCACGCTGCGCTGGGCAAAAGGCAACGACGGCTGGCGCTGCAACGGCCCGGTCGCGAGTGTGCTGGAAGGCGACAGGGCGGATTACGCGGCCTGCGTGCTCGGCCTGCGGGACTATGTCAGGAAGAACGGTTTTCCCGGCGTGCTGCTCGGCATTTCCGGCGGCATCGACTCGGCGCTGTGCGCGGCGATCGCGGTCGATGCGCTCGGCGCCGACAAGGTCCGCGGCGTGATGCTGCCTTATCGTTTCACGGCACAAGTTTCACTCGACGATGCCGCAAAGCTCGCCGAGAGGCTCGGCATTCGCTACGAGGTGCTGCCGATCGCGGATGCGGTGGAGGGTTTCGAGAAAATACTGTCCGCTCCGTTCAAAGGCCTGGAGCGCGACATCACCGAGGAGAATCTGCAGGCGCGCGCGCGCGGCACGCTACTGATGGCGATCTCGAACAAGACCGGCGCCATGGTGGTCACCACCGGCAACAAGTCGGAAATGTCGGTCGGCTATGCCACGCTCTATGGCGACATGAACGGCGGCTACAATCCGATCAAGGACATCTACAAGACCGAGGTGTTCCGCCTCTCGGAGCTGCGCAACTCATGGAAGCCGGAGGGCGCGCTCGGGCCCTCGGGCGAGGTGATCCCGGTCAACATCATCACGCGGCCGCCGACAGCGGAGCTGCGCGAAAACCAGACCGACCAGGATTCGCTGCCGCCTTACGACATGCTGGACGCAATTCTCGAGCGGCTGGTCGAGCGCGAGGAGCCGCTCGCCTCCATCATCGCTGATGGCTTCGACAAGGACGTGGTGACGCGGATCGATCGCCTGCTCAACATCGCCGAATACAAGCGCAGGCAGGCCGCGCCCGGCGTCAAGGTCACCACCCGCAATTTCGGCCGCGACCGCCGCTATCCCATCACCAACCGTTTCCGCGATCACGGCAAGGCGTTGCCCGCGCCGGACGAAACGCTGGTGACGCGCGGCACGCGCGCCTCTCCTGACGCGTTCGAAGGCTAACGCGAGCGCGTGATCCCGAAAAGTGGGCACCGGTTTTCGGATAAGATCACGCGCAAAATAAGAACGCGCTTTAGCGCGTCGGATTGGTTGGATTGTTCGGCAGGAAGGTCGGGCCGACCGAGCGGATCGGCTTGTCGCCGGAGGCGGCCGTCGTTGCCGGCGCCGGCGTCTCGGCGGGAGCCGGCGCGGTCGCGGCAGCCGCGGGCGGCGCGCCTTTCTTGGAGACGGGTCCCTTGGCCGGCTGTTGTGCGCGCTGCTGCATCTTCTTCGCGCTTTCTTCGGTGACGATGATGTCGCCCTGCTGCTCGGCGGCGGCCTTGTCGTCGATCGTCTTCAGCGCATCCGACCAGGTCTGGCCCGGCGCCCTGCAGGCACAGGACGGATTGAACTCGGTGCGGAAATGGAACGCGTTCGGCAGCGCCGTGTAGGGCTGGCCGTTGACCGAAACCGCCTGATTGATGTCCTCGCCGGGATTGCGATAGGCGTAGAGTGCCGCATCCGTCGCCGGGCACAGCGCCTTGCAGGTTTTCTCGTCATCGGGAAACCGCGCCGGCACGGTGGCAAACGAGATCGGGAAATAACCACCGTCGCAGGTGCGCACGCACACGGTGCGAAAGGTACCCGAGGGCGGGCCGAGATCGCCGAGCGGCGGTTGCGTCGTCGCATTGCCGCCGCCGAACAGATTGTTGAGGAAGCCGCCGCCACCTTGAGGCGGCGGCTGCGCCGCCGCGGCATATTGCGGTCCGCAATTATTCTGCGCGAGCGCGGTCATCACCGAGCGTCGCTGGTTCTCGCGATCGTCGCCGCCAAAACCGCCGCCGCGCAGGCGCTCGAGATTGCCGGTGATCTGATCGAGGTTGCCGCGCATCTGCTGGATCTGGTTGTTGACCGGACCGCATTGCGCCGCGCGATTGTTGAACATCGAGAAGAAGCCGGAGGAGTCGCAGCCCATGCGCTTGGCCTGCGCGGTGACGCGATCGAGTTCGCCCTGCTGGCGCGCAGCCGCATCCTGATAACGGCGGATCTGCTCATCTTTGGCGGGATCGCCGCTTCCGCCGCCGCGGTCGATTGTCGCAAGCTGCGCTTCCAGCCGCGGGCAGACCGGATTGACCGCAGGCGCCGTGCTCGGTCCCGCCGCGCCAGCTGGAGGTGGCGGAGGAGGCGGCGGGGCGCCCGGGCTCATTTGCGCGAACGCAGCGCTGTTCAATGCAACGCCGCCGGCCAGGACGGCGCAGGCAAGGGCCCGGCGGATGAGGGAAACGGGGGCGAGTTCGGGCATGAAGGCCAATCTAGGGATTGCCGCGCGCATGCGAAAGCCACGACGGCCTCACATAGCCGCTTCCATGGGCAGCGTCACGTCGTTTCGGGGGCGGCCTTGTGACCGGAACCTTACCTTTGGCAGGTGATGGCGACGTAATCGTCACACTTGCCGTGCGGGCAATTCGCGCCCTCCTTCGGCACCGATCCCGTGATTTCATCGGGGTCGACACGACGATAGGACGAGGCCTGCGCAAAATCCCGCGAATGGCAATAGGACGCCGCGGCATGGGCGCCGCACTTCTCGCCCTTGGCCAGGCACTGGTCGACGCCATAGCCGTCGGCATGATTGGCGACGATGAAGACGCGGGTCTCGGCGGATGCCGGCGTGGTGAAGATGAACGCGCAGGCCAGGAGCGCTGGAATGGACCGCATGATGCACCGGAAAATGAGAGGAGCGCTCTCAATCGATAATCTCAAATGATTAAGAATGATTAACCATGGCTGGGCCGTCTGACGGCGGAAAGCGGCTTTTTCGCGGCCCTTGACGGAACGCCGCGGCCGGGGCATTGGTGTTCCCATGAACGGTCTCCTCGCCATTTGCTGCATTTGCGGGATTATTCGCTAGCTAACCGCTGGCTGAGGCCGTCTTTTCTCAAAAACTGAGATCACTGGACGCCCGGCCGGGAGGTAGGGTGTCCTATGGAATTGCGCCTTTACGATACGCTGACCGGTGAGAAACGGCCCTTCAAGCCGATCGATCCCGCACGCGTGCGCATGTATGTCTGCGGCCCCACGGTCTACGACTTCGCTCACATCGGCAATGCGCGCCCGGTGATCGTGTTCGACGTGCTGTTCCGCCTGCTGCGTCATCTCTACGGCGAGAGCCACGTCACCTATGTCCGCAACATCACCGACGTCGACGACAAGATCAACGAGCGGGCGGCGCGCGATTTTCCCGGTCTCCCGCTGAACGAGGCGATCCGCAAGGTCACTGAGGTGACCGAGCGCCAATTCCACGAGGATGTCGATGCGCTAGGTAGCTTGAGGCCGACTGTCGAGCCGCGCGCCACCGAGCACATTCCGGAAATGCGTACGCTGATCGACAAGCTCGTCGCCGGCGGCTTCGCCTATGTCGCCGATGATCACGTGCTGTTCTCGCCGGAGGCGATGAACGCGGCGAACAAGGTACTGCCGCGTTACGGCGCGCTCTCCAACCGCTCGCTCGACGAGATGATCGCGGGTGCTCGCGTCGACGTCGCGCCCTACAAGCGCGGCAACACCGACTTCGTATTGTGGAAGCCCTCGAAATCAGGCGAGCCGTCCTGGCCGTCGCCCGCGGGCATCAAGGCCCCGGGCCGCCCGGGCTGGCACATCGAATGCTCGGCGATGGCCTGGAAGCACCTCGGCGAAGCCTTCGACATTCATGGCGGCGGCATCGACCTGAAGTTTCCGCATCATGAGAATGAGCTCGCGCAAACCTGCTGCGCCTTCCATGCGAGCCGCATGGCTGATATCTGGATGCATAACGGCTTCCTGCAGGTCGAGAGCGAGAAGATGTCGAAATCGCTCGGCAACTTCATCACCATCCGCGAGCTGCTGGCGGACTGGCCGGGCGAGGTGTTGCGGCTCACCATGCTGAAGACGCATTACCGCTCGCCGGTCGACTGGACGCTGAAGGGTATGGAGGAAAGCCAGAAAACAATCGATCATTGGTATGAGATCATTGGCGACGGTACTCAGCCATTAGGAGATCCCGACAGCGATTTTCTCGAAGCGCTCTCTGATGACTTGAATACCCCGAATGCAATCACCCGTATGCATGCGCTGGCTTCTCAGATTAGAACGCACGCTTCCGGCTTGCCTCAGATCGAACTTAAGCAAAAGCTCAAGATGTCTGGAGCGCTGTTCGGCCTACTAGGCAAGGCCCGCGGGGATTATCTCTTGAGCGTTCCTCATCGTGTGGTCGTTGACGCTGCGGCCGTCAATAGTCTCATCGAGGAGCGCACCGCCGCGCGTGCGCGCAAAGACTTCAAGGAATCCGATCGCATCCGCGATGAACTCGCCGCCATGGGCATCGCCATCAAGGATTCCAAGGACGGCACGACGTGGGAGGTCGCGCGATGAGTGCGATGCGAGACGGTGCGATGAAACCCTCTTCCCCTGCGGGAGAGGGTGCCGAGCGCCGCAGGCGCGAGGCGGGTGAGGGGGCCCACCAGCACACTGGATCGGCTCGAAAACCGCGTTCTCGCATGACAGATGCCGAACGCAAGCTGTGGTTTGCCTTGCGCGACCGCAGATTTGCCGATTTCAAATTTCGCAGACAAGTTTCTGTTGGACCTTACATAGCTGATTTTCTTCGCTTCGCTTCTCGACTGGTTGTTGAGGTCGATGGCGGACAACATGCCGAGTCTAAAAGAGACACCATACGCGATCGCTGGTTGGCGGCGAACGACTTCCGCGTGCTGCGGTTCTGGAACAACGATGTGTTGCAGAACTTGGAAGGTGTCCTCATCAGACTGGCGGGACATCTGAAAGATACCCCTCACCCGACGCCTCGCTTACGCTCGGCGTCACCCTCTTCCGCAAGGGGAGAGGGTAACGGAGCAAGAGGCACGCGATGAAGGGGCCCGACACGCCTGCGCTGCGGCCGTTACTGCCCGCCGATATCCCGGTGCTGGCGGCGATCTTTGCCGCCGCGATCGAGGAACTGACCGGCGACGATTACAACGAGGAGCAGCAGCAGGCCTGGGCCGCCGTCGCCGAAGACGAGGACGCCTTCGGCAAGAAGCTCGCGGGCGAGCTGACCTTGATCGCAACCTTGCAGAACGTGCCGGTCGGCTTTGCATCGCTCAGAGGCAAGGACCACGTCGACATGCTCTATGTGCATCCGGGCGTGGCCGGGCAGGGCGTCGCCTCCATGCTGCTCGACGCGCTGGAGAAGCTGGCCGGCGGCCGTGGCGCAGACAAGCTCACGGTCGACGCCAGCGACAACGCCGAAGGGTTTTTCAAGAAGCGCGGCTATGTCGCCATGCAACGCAACAGCATCACCGTGAACGGCGAATGGCTCGCCAACACAACCATGCAGAAGACGCTGGGAGGCAAACCATGAGCCGCGAACGCCTCTATCTGTTCGACACCACGCTGCGCGACGGCGCGCAGACCAACGGCGTCGACTTCACGCTGAGCGACAAGCAGGCCATCGCGCACATGCTCGACGATCTCGGCATCGACTATGTCGAGGGCGGCTATCCCGGCGCCAACCCGACCGACACCGAGTTCTTCGCGGAGAAGCCGAAGCTTGATCACGCCCGCTTCACCGCCTTCGGCATGACGCGGCGGGCAGGGCGCTCGGTCTCCAACGATCCCGGCGTCGCGGGGCTGCTCGAGGCGAAAGCAGACGCGATCTGCTTTGTCGCGAAATCGTCGGCCTATCAGGTCCGCGTTGCGCTCGAGACCACCAACGAGGAGAACCTCGCCTCGATCCGCGACAGCGTCGCGGCCGCCAAAAAGGCCGGGCGCGAGGTGATGCTCGACTGCGAGCATTTCTTCGATGGCTACAAGGAGGACCCGCAATTTGCGCTGGCCTGTGCGAAGGCCGCTTACGAGTCTGGCGCGCGCTGGGTGGTGCTGTGCGACACCAATGGCGGCACCATGCCGCATGAGGTGACGGAGATCGTCACCGAGGTGACGAAGCACATTCCCGGCAGCCATGTCGGCATCCACGCCCATAACGACACCGAGCAGGCGGTCGCCAACTCGCTGGCTGCGGTGCGTGCCGGGGCGCGGCAAATCCAGGGCACGCTCAATGGATTGGGCGAGCGCTGCGGCAACGCCAATCTCTGCTCGCTGATACCGACCCTGAAGCTGAAGCGTGAATTTGCCGACAGCCTTGAGACCGGCGTCTCCGATGCCAAGCTCGCGAGCCTGATGAAGGTGTCGCGCACCCTCGACGACATGCTCAACCGCGCGCCCCATCGTCATGCGCCCTATGTCGGCGAAAGCGCGTTTGTCACCAAGGCCGGCATTCACGCCTCGGCGATGATGAAGGACCCGCAGTCCTACGAACACGTTCTGCCCGACGCTGTCGGCAATCGTCGCAAGGTGCTGGTGTCCGACCAGGCCGGCCGCTCCAACGTCATCGCCGAACTCGATCGCGTCGGCATCCCCTATGAAAAAAACGATCCCAAGCTCGCGCGGCTCGTCGAGGAGCTGAAGGAGCGCGAGGCGCAGGGCTTTGCCTATGAGTTGGCCAACGCCTCGTTCGACCTCCTGGCGCGGCGCACGCTCGGCCGCGTGCCCGAATATTTCCGGGTCGAGCAGTTCGACGTCAATGTCGAGCAGCGCTCTAACGCCAACGGCCAGCGCGTCACCGTCGCACTTGCCGTGGTCAAGGTCGAGGTCGCCGGTGAGCGGCTGATCTCGGCCGCCGAAGGCAACGGCCCCGTCAATGCGCTCGACGTCGCGCTACGCAAAGACCTCGGCAAGTACCAGAAATATATCGAGGGCCTGAAGCTGATCGATTACCGCGTGCGTATCCTCAACGGCGGCACCGAAGCCGTCACCCGCGTGCTGATCGAGAGCGAGGACGAGACCGGCGAGCACTGGACCACGGTCGGCGTGTCGCCGAACATCATCGACGCCTCGTTCCAGGCACTGATGGATTCGGTGACCTACAAGCTGGTGAAGTCCGGCGCGCCCGCGTGATCGCGGCGCGTCGACGCGCGCCATCTCACAACAACCGGTCGGCCACGCGCTCCATCTCCCATGTGTTGAGGAATTCGACTTCGTGCGCAATCCAACCCGCCGGTTCCACGCCCCATTCGCGAACGCGGCTCGCATATTCGCCCATCAGCCAAATATGCCTGACGATGACGAACCGCTGCACGGCCTCGAAATCGTCAGGCGCAATCGGCCGGACGGTTCGATACCCTTCGATAAAGGCGTCCCAGTGGGCGAACAGTTTTCGACCGAAGATGACCTTCGCCCACAGGAAGACCGCCAGATCATACGCCAGATAGCCGGGACCGCCGTCATCGAAATCGAAGAAGGCCGCTTTGCCGCCTTCGACGATGCGCGCGTTGAAGCCGTGGCAATCGCCGTGGCAATGCGTCCACGTCAGACGATCGGATGCCTCGATCGCGCGGGCGGTCCTCGCGGCGACGGCGTCGAGATCGGCTCTTGCGCCGGCGTCGTCCACGACGCCGCTGTCGTGTATCCGTGCCAGCGGCCGGCGTAACAAATGGTCGAGATCGAGCCTGTACAGCGGGGCAACGGCGGCATACGAATCGGCTGCGTTGTGCAGCATCGCCAGTGTCACCCCGTTTGCATGGGCGTCAGCGGTTGAGGCCGCGTCAGGCGCGCGCCCCCCGAGGTGGCGAAACAGTACGCCTTCGCGCAACCCTTCCGGCGCCTGTCCGCGAACGAATAACGCGCCGTCGCGTGTCGGGACGGGAATGGCGACCGGCACTCCGGATCGATGGAGGTGAACAAGGAAATCCGTTTCAGTCTCGACGTCGGCAGTTCCGCGCGCGCGGTGATGCGAGAGGCGAAAGATGTAGCGCTCGCCGGTCGCCGCCACGACGAGATAAACGTCGTTGAAGCCCCGATTGAGCATGCGGCAATCGAGCGGAAGCGCAAGTTCGTAACGCTCGGTGACGAATTGCGCCACGGTGTCGGCGCGTGATGTCGTGTATAGCGGCTTGAAGTCGATCAACGCCGGCACCTGAAAATCCGAGGAGGGATCAGCAGGATATTGCCGGGCGAGGATGGATGGAAGACGGCGATCTGGCCTTGAAGCCGACCGGATTGGTCTCCGGCGTGCGGGAGCCTTCCCCTTTTGCGCGAAGAGGGCAGTCCCTGGCCCGGTTCCGTCAATCCGCGATGCGGACGTGCTCCGCCGCGCTGGCATTCCCGATATCGCAATTGTATAATTTCCGCGAATTCGGTGGTGGAGCAGATGTTCGGTTTCAGACTCGGTTTCTTCGTTGTGCTGGCGATGCTCGTTTTGGGCGGGCGCGCGCATGCGCAGGCCGTCAACCCCCTGACCTATTGGACGCCCGGCTGGCCGGTGGGCTTCGCAGGCGACACGAGCACCAGCGCCTACGGCAACTTTCCGAGCTTTGACACGCGCGACAGCAGAGGTTTCGGCGCGACGCGCACTAATTTCGGCAACGGCTTCTTTGTCGGCAACTCACGCACCGAGATGCTGGGCATGAGCGGCATCGCTCCGAACGCCGCTTTCGGCAATTTCGGCTCGCTCTATGGCGAAGGCTCGCAATTCGGCTACAGCTTCAAAGGCGCGAACGGCATGCCCGTCTCGCTCTACGCTGGTTTCGAGACCCTGAAATATAACAACGGGTTTGGCTCTGGGTCACCCTTCGCGGCGTTCGACTCCCAGTCCGGCAATTTGCCGGTCTACAACGCGCATGCCGGCATCGAATTCCGCCCGACCGCGAACACCAGCCTGTCGCTCGGCTTCGGCTATCAAGGGAATTCGGGAGCCGTCGGCAGTGAGTACGCGCTGCCGCCCGGCGCCAATCCGTTTACCACCGGCGTTCGCCGGTAGGTTTTCGGTTTTGGGCATGATCTTTTCGGAAAACCGCTTCACACTTTGCGCTAACGCGGCCCTACGGGTCCGGATCATGCCCCGATGATCGATCACGTCTCCGTCGGTGTCGCCGACCTCGATCGCGCCGCGCGTTTCTACGAGGCGGCGCTTGCCGCGCTCGGCCTGACGCGGCTGGTGACGCGCCCCGCCACCATCGGCTTTGGCAAAAACTATCCGGAATTCTGGGTCAATCTGCGCAAGGATATGACCAAGGTGCCGCATGAAAGCGGCACGCATATCTGCCTGCGCGCGAAGACCACCAGCGAAGTCGATGCGTTCCACGCCGCGGCGCTGGACAACGGCGGCACCTCCGACGGCGTGCCGGGCCTGCGGCCGCACGATCGCGTCAAATATTACGCGGCCTTCGTGCTCGACCCCGATGGCAATCGGATCGAGGCGGTGACGTTTCCGCAGGCGTAGAGCCTACATCCGTCGCGCCACGTCCGGCGCCATCTGCTTGGCATCCTCGGGCACGCGCGCGGCGGCTGCACGCAGCCGCGGCAGGACGTCCTCGACGCGGTCGGCTTTCAGGATATCGACCGTGAGCCCTGCGCGGATGAATTGCGTTGAGCGCATATGCGTGAGCAGCGCAAACAGCGGCTCCCAAAATCCGTCGATATTGGCGAGCAGCACCGGCTTGGAATGCCGGCCGAGCTGCTGCCAGGTGAGCTGCTCCACGAGCTCTTCCAGCGTGCCGATGCCGCCGGGCAGCGCCACGAAGGCATCGGAGCGCTCGAACATCAGCCGTTTGCGCTCGTGCATGTCGGGGGTGACGACCATCTCCTGGACGCGGGCGAGCGCGTTCTCTCGCGCGGTCAGGAAATCGGGAATGATGCCGGTGACCATGCCGCCATGATCGAGCACGGAGGTCGCGATCGCGCCCATCAGCCCGAGCGAGCCGCCGCCATAGACCAGGCGGATTGCGTTCTCGGCGAAAATCTTGCCGAGCGCTTTGGCGGATTCCATGAAGTGGGGATTAGTGCCCGGACCGGAGCCGCAATAGACGCAGACCGTCCGGATCTTGTTCAAATCAATCTTGTTCATTTAGAGGTATGTGGCCCTGCAACATGGGGGCGTCAAGCGCCCGGCTGATTCGGCATTAAGCGGAAATCTAGCCGCAAATGGCACCCAATCGCGTAACAATTGCGACGCTTTAAGCTGTACGCCGCGGGCAAACGCCCTATATGACGACAGGATGATGGCTCATTCCGATACGCCGCAAACAGGCGACGCTGCGGCCGGCGGGTGCCGATCCGCGGATCAGGCGACCCTGATTGGAACCCTCGTTCATCTCTGGCCCTATATCTGGCCGGGCGAGCGCGCCGACCTGAAGATGCGCGTGGTCTGGTCGGTAGTGTTGCTGCTGATCGCGAAGGTCGCAACGCTCGCGGTGCCCTTCACGTTCAAATGGGCAACCGACGCGCTGTCGGGCCACGGCAGCGCGCCGGTCGCGCCTGACAACTGGACGTTCTGGATCATCGCTTCGCCCTTGATCATGACCGTCAGTTACGGCGGCCTGCGCATCCTGATGGCGGTGCTGACGCAGTGGCGCGACGGCATTTTCGCGCGCGTGGCGATGCATGCCGTGCGCAAGCTCGCCTACATCACCTTCGTCCACATGCACGAATTGTCGCTGCGCTTCCATCTCGAGCGCAAGACCGGCGGGCTGACGCGCGTGCTCGAGCGCGGCCGCAACGGCATCGAGACCATCGTGCGCATGGTGATCCTGCAGCTGATCCCGACCATCGTCGAGGTCGCCCTGCTGCTCGGCGTGCTGCTCTGGCAGTTCGACTGGCGCTATGTGATCGCAACCGCGATCATGGTCGTGGCCTTCATGTCTTTCACCTACTATGCAACCGAGTGGCGCATCACCATCCGCCGCAGGATGAACGAGTCCGACACCGAGGCGAACACCAAGGCGATCGACTCGCTGCTCAACTACGAGACCGTGAAATATTTCGGCGCCGAGACGCGCGAGGCGACGCGCTACGACCGCTCGATGGAACGCTATGAGCAGGCGAGCGTGAAGACCTATACGTCGCTGGCGGTGCTCAACACCGGCCAGGCGGTGATCTTCACGTTCGGGCTCACGGCGGTCATGCTGATGTGCGCGCTCGGCGTCCGGAGCGGCCGCCACACCGTCGGCGACTTCGTGCTGATCAACGCCATGATGATCCAGCTCTACCAGCCCTTGAACTTCATGGGCATGGTCTATCGCGAGATCAAGCAGGCGGTCATCGACATCGAGAAGATGTTCGACGTGCTGGCGCGCCCGGCGGAGATCGAGGATGCGCCCGGCGCGAAGCCGCTGATCGTCACCGCGGGCGCCGTGCGCTTCGATGACGTGCGCTTTGCCTATGACCCGGAACGTCAGATCCTGAAAGGTCTGAGCTTCGTGGTGCCCGCGGGCAAGACGGTCGCGATCGTCGGTCCCTCCGGCGCCGGCAAATCGACGATCTCGCGGCTCTTGTTCCGCCTCTACGACATCTCGGGCGGCCGCATCACCATCGACGGGCAGGACATCCGCGATGTCACGCAGACTTCGCTGCGCGCGGCGATCGGCATGGTGCCGCAGGACACCGTGCTGTTCAACGACACCATCCGCTACAACATCCGCTACGGCCGCTGGGACGCCAGCGACGCTGATGTCGAGGAGGCGGCGCGGCTGGCGCAGATCGACGGCTTCATCCGGATGTCGCCCGCGGGTTACGAAACCCAGGTCGGCGAACGCGGGCTGAAACTCTCGGGCGGCGAGAAGCAGCGCGTGGCGATTGCGCGGACCGTCTTGAAGGCGCCGCCGATCCTGGTGCTGGACGAGGCGACCTCGGCGCTCGACAGCCACACCGAGCACGAGATCCAGGAGGCACTCGAGCGCGTCTCCCGTAACCGCACCTCCCTCGTGATCGCGCATAGGCTCTCCACCATCGTCGGCGCCGACGAGATCATCGTGCTCGATCAGGGCCGCATCGCCGAACGCGGCACGCACGTACAGCTGCTCGCGAGCGGCGGACTCTATGCCAGCATGTGGAACCGGCAGCGCGAGGCCGAGGAGGCGCGCGAGCGGCTCGCGCAGGTCGACGACGACAACGAGGCGCCGAACCGACTGCCGCCGGAGGTGGATGACGCGCCGCCGGCCGAGAAGACGGGCGAGGGGAGCGACGTCATTCCGACGGCCGCGGAGTAGGTCGGGCCGAGCGCAGGCTCTGGTATTTCGCTCACGTCCAGAGTAACTAGCCGTCTATGTCCATCGCCAATTCCATCCGCGCGCAGATTCCGCCGATCCATCCCGAAGGCTATCCCTTCATCGGCGGCTTTGCGCTGGCAAGCCTGATCCTGTTCTGGATCTGGACTCCCTTGGGCTGGATCGGCACGCTGCTCACGCTCTGGTGCGCGCTGTTCTTCCGCGATCCCGTGCGCGTCACGCCGGTGCGCGACGGCATCGTGGTGGCGCCGGCTGACGGACGCGTCTCCATGGTCACACAGGCGATGCCGCCTGCCGAGCTGGGCCTGGGTGACAAGCCGCTGCCGCGCATCTCGATCTTCATGAGCGTGTTCAACTGCCATGTGAACCGCGCGCCCGCGACCGGCAAGATCGAGCGCATCGCTTACCGGCCCGGCGTGTTCATCAATGCCGAGCTCGATAAGGCGAGCGAGGACAATGAGCGCAACTCGCTCGTGATCGCCTCAGCCCAGGGGCGCATCGGCGTGATCCAGATCGCGGGCCTGGTGGCGCGCCGCATCGTCTGCTTCGTGCGGGAAGGGCAGTCGATCGGGGCCGGCGAGCGGTTCGGGCTCATCCGCTTCGGCTCGCGGCTCGACGTCTATTTGCCCGACGGCACCCAGGCGCTGGTCTCGGAGGGCCAGACCGCGGTCGCCGGTGAGACGATATTGGCCGATCTCCGCTTGTCGGATGCAGGACGGACGTTCCGCTCGAATTAACCATCCCTAACAGCACGCTTGCGGCCCGCCGCCGCAATGGCGCGGCCGCACCGCCCTTGCTATATTGAGCGGATGCCCTTCGACCCCCTCTATACCGAACGCCGCCGCCGCTTTCGCCCGATCCCGGTGCGCATGCTGGTGCCCAATGTCATCACGCTGCTGGCGATCTGCGCCGGCTTGACCGCGATCCGCCTCTCCACGGAAGGGCGGATGGAGCTTGCGGTTGGCGCTATCGTGCTCGCGGCGATGCTCGACGGCATCGACGGCCGCGTCGCGCGCATGATCAAGGGCCAGTCGAAATTCGGCGCCGAGCTCGACAGCCTTGCCGACTTCGTCAATTTCGGCGTGGCGCCCGGATTGATCCTGTATTTCTGGGAGCTGCACGAGCTGCATGACGGCGGCTGGATCGCGGCGATGGTATTTGCGATCTCGGGGGGCTTAAGGCTCGCGCGTTTCAACGCCTCGATCGACGATCCCGCCAAGCCGCCGTTTGCGGCGAACTATTTTACCGGCGTGCCGGCGCCGGCGGGCGCGGTGACCGCGCTGCTGCCGGTCTATCTCGCCTTCCTCGGCGTCTGGAAGATGCCGGCGATGCTGACCGCGTTCTACATTCTGCTGATCGCGTTTTTGATGGTGTCGCGTTTGCCGGTGTTCTCGGGCAAGACGGTGCGCATGCGCGTGCCGCCGGAAATGGTGCTGCCGGTGTTCGTCTGCGTGATCTTCTTCATCGCGCTCCTGATCGGCTATCCCTGGCAAATTCTTTCCGCGGGATCGATCCTCTATCTCCTGAGCCTGCCGCTCGGGTGGAAATCCTATCGCGACCACAAGCGCGCCTATGACGCCGCGAACGCGCCTGCCGCCGCCGCGTCGGCGGCGCCTGCATCGCCTGCGCCCGGCTTCATCGCACCGGTCGCAGAGCCCGAAGACGACGACCGGCCCGAACGGCTGCACTGAGCTGTCAAACCCTCATGGTGAGGAGCACGGCAATGCTGTGCGTCTCGAACCATGAGACCGATGTCGGGCCTCATCCTTCGAGACGCATTGTTTCGCAATGCGCCTCAGGATGAGGGGCTGGTATGAGTTGGGTTCTCCCGCGAACTCGGCTATAGGGCTTGCGATCAAATCGCAAAAAATCCGGAGAAACGCCCGTGACCAATACCGCCGCGCCCGTGCCCGCATCCGTCCTCGAAGCGCTGGCGCGCTACGACACACCGACCATCTGCAATGCCATGGAAGTGATCGCGCCGGAGCGCCGGCTGATCGGCTACACCACCAAGCCGCTGGTCTGCCCGTTTCCCGACCTGCCACCGATGGTCGGCTACGCCCGCACGGTGTCGATCCGCTCGGTGATCAAGTCCGGTCTGCCTGCCGCCGAGCAGGCAGCGCGGCGCATCGCCTACTATGAATATGTCGGCACCGGCTTCGGTCCGCGCATCACGGTGATCCAGGACATCGACGGCGCCGATGTCGGCTATGGCGCGTTCTGGGGCGAGGTGCAGAGCAACGTGCACAAGGCGCTCGGCTGTCTCGGCGTCATCACCGACGGCTCGATCCGCGACATTCCGCAATGGGCGCCCGGCTTCCAGGCGCTCGCCGGATCGATCGGCCCGTCGCATGCCTGGGTGCATGCGGAAGCCTTCGGCGGCGAGGTACGTGTCGCCGGCATGACCGTGAAGTCGGACGATCTGATTCATGCCGACCGGCACGGCGCGATCGCGATCCCCTATGATCTCGCCGCCAAACTGCCGGACGCCTGCGAGCTGTGCGGCCGGCGCGAGACGCCGATCCTGGAGATCGCGCGCAGCAAAGACTTCTCGCTCGAGAAGCTGAAGGACGCGTTGACGCGCTCTGCGGAAATTCATTAGAGGCTGTCGCTCATGGACATGAAGGGCAAGACGGTCCTGATCACGGGCTCGACCGACGGCGTCGGCCGCTATGTCGCAGGCGAGCTGTCGAAGCAGGGGGCACACGTGCTGATCCATGGCCGCGATGCCGGTCGGGCGAAGGCGTTGATCGACGCCATCAAGACTGACGGCGGCAAGGCGACCTTCTATCATGCCGACTTGTCGTTGCTGTCAGATGTGCGCTCGCTCGCCGACAAGGTCGCCGCCGATCACAAGAAGATCGATGTGTTCGTCAGCAATGCCGGGATCGGTTCGCAGAATAACGGGCCACAGCGGCAGGAGAGCGGTGACGGCCACGAGCTGCGCTTTGCCGTGAATTATCTCGCGGGCTTCCTGCTCGCCTATCGCCTGCTGCCGCTGATCAAGGCAGCGGCACCCTCGCGTATCGTCAATGTTGCCTCGCTCGGCCAGCACCCGATCGACTTCGACGACGTGATGATCAAGAAGAATTATTCCGGCTCGCGCGCCTATGCGCAAAGCAAGCTGTCGCAGATCATGTTCACGATCGATCTCGCCGAAGAATTGAAGGGCACCGGCGTCACCGTCAACTCGCTGCATCCGGCGACCTACATGAACACGACCATGGTGCGCGCCGGCGGCATCACGCCGATGTCGACGGTGGAGCAGGGCGGGGCCGCGATCCTGCATCTGGTTCAGGGCGACGACGTCGCTGATAAGAGCGGGCTGTTCTTCAACGGCATGAGCGAGATGAAGGCGAACGCGCAAGCCTATGATGCCTCGGCACGCAAGAAGCTGCGCGAACTGAGCATGAAGTTGACCGGTTTAGCGGGATAGCGCGATATCCTGGCCGGCGTTGGTTTTGCCTTCGAAGCGGCTGTCGCCGACGGGCTGAAGCTGCGCCAGCGTCTGCGCGTTGTGATCCCTGATCATCAGGCCGGCGGAAGTGTAGCTCCATTTGCGGCTGGTGAAGAAATTGTAGGGACAGCCGCCGGCCGGCGCGATCGTGCCGTCGGCCGCATCCGGTTGCGCGCCGAAGGTCATCGCGCAGGAGCCCGCGCCGGTCGCCGACAGCGTCCACTTGCCCGCGAGATTGACCGGGGGCGGTGCCGCCACCGGTCCGCTCGGCGCGGCTGCGGTCTGGACCGCCGTGCGGTCATTGCTCCAGCAGCCGGCAAGCAGAGCGGCCGACAAGAGGATCGCGAAGGTGGTGGAACGTGTCATGCGGCAGGTCTGAAAGGCCAAGCGTCTAGTGCCCACTTTCCGAAGTCCGCGCACCATCGCCGCAACACCTTTTCGCGGACTTCGGAAAGTTATGGGCACTAGCAAGCCTATGATTCTAGTGCCGCTTTCGATCTGAAGTCCCTGAACCCGATTTTGCGACGAGTGAGTCAGGGACTTCAGATCGGCGGCGCTAGTATGGTTAGCAGATCGTTGAGATCGTGTCAGGATAGCCGTTCTGCTTGCGTTGATGCACGTGCGTAGCCAGGCGAAGCTGCTTAACCTTTACGCGTCTTTAATGGCACGCCCGTAGGGTCTTTGAACCGCGGTTCAGGATGAGCCGCGCGCCGTCCAGGATGGCCGGCCGGTTCGCGTAGGCGTGGAGTTCTCCCATGGATATCATGACGGGCGTCGGGCTTGTTGCCGGCGTCATTGTCATCGCAACCCTGATGCTGATGGGTGGCGATATGGGCATGTTCTTCTCCGAGCACGCCATCATCATCATCTTCGGCGGATCGATCTCGGCGACGATGATCCGTTTTCCTCTCGGTGTCATGCTGCATGGCCTGCCGCTCGGCCTGAGATTCGCCTTCACCATGAGCCGGCTGTCGGCGCGCGATCTCGTCGACGAGCTCGCCCGCATCGCCGAGATCGCCCGCAAGCAGGGTCCGGTCGGCCTCGAGAAGGTCGAGGCCGACGATCCCTTCCTCGCCAAGGGCGTGCGCTACGTCGCCGACGGCTACGATCTCGAATTCATCCGCGACAATCTGGAGCGCGACCGCGACAATTTCCTGATGCATCTCGACGAGGGCAGCAAGATCTACCGCGCCATCGGCGACTGCGCGCCGGCCTTCGGCATGATCGGCACGCTGGTCGGCATGGTGCAGATGTTCGCCAACATGACCGACCCCTCGAAACTCGGTCCGTTCATGGCGACCGCGCTGCTCGCCACCCTCTACGGCGCGCTGGTTGCGAACCTGTTCTGTCTGCCGATCGCCGACAAGTTGCACGGCAAGCTGCTCGACGAGGAGACCAACCGCACCCTGATCATCGACGGCATCCTGATGATCCGCGATTCCAAGAGCCCGGCGCTGGTGCGCGAAATGCTGCTCGCCTATCTGCCGGAGAAGCACCGTCACGAAGAGGGCGAGCCGGTTCCGGCCTGATCCAGAGTTAGGCGATGGCCAAGAAAAAACGCGGCGATGGGCATGGCGGCGGTCACGGCTGGTTCGTGACCTTTGCCGACCTGATGGGGCTGATGATGAGCTTCTTCGTGATGCTCGTCGCCTTCTCCACGCAGGACCAGCAAAAGCTCAAGATCGTCGCAGGTTCGATGCGCGACGCCTTCGGCGTGCAGCAGGCGCGCTACTCCGGGATCATCGAATCCGACGGGGTGCCGACCCGGCCGAAGCTGAAGAATGTCGACCACGTTCCGCCGGAGGAAGCCTCCAACACCCCCACCCCGGACCAGCAGGAACGCAGCCGCGAGGCCGGCGCCAAGCTCAAGATCGACCGCGAATTCGCGCTGGCTTCGGCATCGTTGCGTCAGGCGCTGCAGGACATGCCGGAGCTGACCGAGATCTCCAAGCACATCATGTTCGAGGAGACCAAGGAGGGGCTCAATCTCGAAATCGTCGACCAGGACGGCCGCTCGATGTTCGCCGACGGCTCCAAGCAGCCCTATGAGCGCACGCGCCGCCTGATCGAGAAGCTCGCGATCCCGCTGAAGCAGACTCCCTTGCGCGTCTCCGTCACCGGCCACACCGCGGCGGGCTTCGTGCCCGTGCGAGGCGACTACGGCGCCTTCGATCTCTCCGCCGACCGCGCCAACTCCGTGCGCCAGATCCTGGAGCGGGAAGGGCTGCCCGCCGGCCACATCTTCGCCGTGTCGGGCAAGGCCGACACCCAGCCGCTATTCCCCGACGATCCCTCGCTGGCCGCCAACCGCCGCGTCACCATCACGTTGATGCGTGAGGATCCACCGCTGCCGCCGGACCTCAAACCCTAGGCGAAGCAATACCCTAATACCTGTAACCCGAGTCAAGTTCCTGGCGACTGTGGCGTCCGCGCCGTCGCGCGGGAGGAGTATCCACTGCTAAGCTTGGCCAATTGACAGCCGCACCTGAAGCCTCTCAAAGGGCGCGCCTGGATCAATCCTGTCGCGGCGAGCGTTCTCCTTCTCATCATGGCTGTCACTGCCACCTCATCCGAGACCCACGAGGGCGCGCCGGCTTCGGGCTTTTGGGCGCTCGCGCTCGGCAGCATCGGCGTGGTGTTCGGCGATATCGGAACCTCGCCGCTCTACGCCTTCCGCGCGGCGGTGAGCGACGCCGCCCATGGTGAGGCGGTCAGCCGCATCATGGTGCTGGGCGTGCTCTCGATGATCCTGTGGGCGCTCTTCATTGTCGTCACGGCCAAATACGTGTTGCTGCTGCTGCGCGCCGATAACAATGGCGAGGGCGGCACGCTGTCGCTGATGGCGCTCGGCCAGCGTGCGCTCGGCCGGCGCAGCCTGTTCCTGCTCTCGCTCGGCGTGGTCGGCGCCTCGATGTTTCTCGGCGATTCCATGATCACGCCGGCGATCTCGGTGCTGTCGGCAGTTGAAGGTCTCAAGCTCGCCGCGCCCGCTCTCGAGCACTACGTGGTGCCGCTGACCGTCTCCATCTTGGTCGTGCTGTTTGCGGTTCAGTCGCGCGGCACCGCGCGCGTCGCCGCCTACTTCGGTCCCGTCATGGTGGTGTGGTTCACAACGCTGGGCGTTCTCGGCCTCATCCACATCGCCGACGATCCCTCGGTGATGATCGCGATCAATCCGTATTATGCGGTGCACTTCCTGCTTGGACACGGCACGATCGGGCTTGTGACGCTGGGCGCGGTTTTCCTCGCCGTCACCGGCGGCGAGGCGCTCTATGCCGATCTCGGCCATTTCGGCCGCAAGCCGATCCAGTCGGCCTGGCTCTATTTCGTTCTACCGTCGCTGCTGCTCAACTATTTCGGCCAGGGCGCGCTGGTGCTGTCCAATCCGGCGGCGATCGAGAACTCCTTCTATCGGATGGTGCCGGACTCCATGCTGCTGCCGATGGTGGTGCTGGCCACCGCCGCGACCGTGATCGCGAGCCAGGCCGTCATCACCGGCGCCTATTCGCTGACCCGGCAGGCGATCCAGCTCGGCCTGTTGCCGCGTTTCGAGGTGCGCTACACCTCGGAAAGCCATGCTGGTCAAATCTATCTGCCGCGCGTCAACACGCTGCTCCTGATCGGCGTGATGTTCCTGGTGCTGATGTTCCGCACTTCGGACAATCTCGCTTCCGCCTACGGCATCGCGGTCTCCACCACCATGGTCGCGGACGGAATCATGGGATTTGTGGTGATCTGGAAATTGTGGAACTGGCGCGTGGCGACGGCGGCGGCGTTGATCATGCCGCTGGTCACCGTCGACATCGCCTTCTTCTCCGCCAATCTTTTGAAGCTGCTCGAAGGCGCCTGGGTGCCGCTATTGTTCGGCGCCGCCATGGCGGTCACGATCTGGAGCTGGCGCCGCGGCTCGGCGATCCTCGCCGACAAGAACCGCCGCACCGAGGTGCCGCTTGCCAGCCTGATCTCGAGCCTCGAGAAACGGCCGCCGCACATCGTGAAGGGCACGGCGGTCTTCCTCACCTCCGATCCCGAATTTGCGCCGACTGCGCTGCTGCATAATCTCAAGCACAACAAGATCCTGCACGAGCATAACGTGGTGTTGACCATCGAGACCGCGCATACGCCGCGCGTTTCGCTCGCCGACCGCGTCAAGATGGAGACCGTCAGCGACAAATTCGCCAAGGTGCGGCTGCGCTTCGGCTTCATGGAATCGCCGAACGTGCCGAAGGCGCTGGCGATCGCCCGCAAGCTCGGCTGGCAGTTCGACATCATGTCGACGTCGTTCTTCGTCTCCCGGCGTTCGCTGAAACCTGCGGCGCAGTCGGGCATGCCGCGCTGGCAGGACCGCCTTTTCATCATGCTGAGCCGGTCGGCGAATGACGCGATCGATTATTTCCAGATTCCCACCGGGCGGGTGGTCGAGGTCGGCACGCAGGTGACCATTTAGGCATGTTCCGGAAAGTGCGACGCGATCTTCCCTCGCGACAAACGCGGAACGCGTTTGCGCGGAGAACATGCCCAAACAAAAGGCCGGAATTCCTATATCCGGGTAGGGTCGCTCCTATAAAATCTATATAACTTTTTTACATACCGCGGTCCCGAAACCGGGCTAGGTATCGCCCTTGGCGGTGACTATATGCCGCGACGCTGCCGCAAATGGTGCTGTTCGGGGCTTTTAATTCCATGACGACTGAAGTTGCTGCGCCCGCCGGGGAAACCACGGCGGCCAATGGGCATGGCGACACCCATTCCACTGCCGGTTTCGCTGCGCTGATGGTCGGCAGCATCGGCGTCGTCTATGGCGACATCGGCACCAGCCCGCTCTACGCCTTTCGCGAAGCCGTCAACGCCGCGAGCGCCGGGGGCGAAACGACGTCGCATGCGGTGCTCGGCGTCATCTCGCTGATCCTGTGGGCGCTGATCATCGTGGTCACGCTGAAATATGTGGTGATCCTGCTGCGCGCCGATAACAACGGCGAGGGCGGAACACTGGCGCTGATGGCGCTGGCGCAACGCGCGGTGACCAGCCAGTGGGCCGGCACCATCGTGCTGCTCGGCATCATCAGCGGCGCGTTGTTCTACGGCGATGCCGTCATCACGCCGGCGCTGTCGGTGTTGTCGGCGATCGAAGGCATCAAGCTCGCGACCGTCTTGCTTGATCCCTACGTCGTGCCGATCACCATGCTGATCCTGCTCGCGTTGTTCGCCGTGCAGTCGCGCGGCACCGCCCGTGTCGCCGCGTTCTTCGGCCCGATCATGCTGATCTGGTTCCTCATCATCGGGATCGCGGCCGTGCCGCCGATCCTCCGGCAGCCCCAGGTGCTGTTTGCGCTCAATCCGTTCCTCGCCGTCTCTTTCATGCTCAGTCACGGCATCATCGCCTTCGTGACGCTTGGCGCCGTATTTCTGGCCGTGACGGGCGCCGAAGCGCTCTATGCGGACCTCGGCCATTTCGGCAAGAAGCCGATCCAGACCGCGTGGCTCTTTATCGTGCTGCCGGCGCTGACCCTGAATTATCTGGGGCAGGGCGCCATCGTGCTCGACGATCCCAGGGCGGTCGAAAATCCGTTCTTCCTGATGTTTCCGGACTGGGCGCTGATCCCGATGGTGACGCTCGCCACCGTTGCGACCGTGATCGCAAGCCAGGCCGTGATCACCGGCGCCTATTCGCTGACGCGCCAGGCGATCCAGCTCGGCCTGATGCCGCGCTTCGAGATCCGCCACACATCCGAATCGCATTCGGGGCAGATCTATATCCCGCGCATCAACCGCATGCTGTTGATCGCGGTGATGCTGCTGGTCCTGATGTTCAAATCCTCCAGTGCGCTCGCCTCGGCCTACGGCATCTCGGTGACCGGCACCATGGTGGTCACGGCGATGATGGGCTTTGTGGTGATCTGGAAGGTCTGGCGCTGGTCGGCGCTGTGGGCCGCGGCGCTGATCGTACCGTTCCTGTGCCTCGACCTGACCTTCCTTGCCGCCAACCTGCTCAAGGTCTGGGAGGGCGGCTGGGTGCCGCTCGCGCTCGGCGGCTGGGTGATGCTGTTGATGTACACCTGGCGGCGCGGCAGCCGGCTGTTGTGGGAGAAATCGCGCAAGCTGGAATTCCCGCTTGCCGATCTCGTGGCGATGCTGGAGAAGCGGCCGCCGGCGCGGGTGCCCGGCACGGCGGTCTTCCTCACCAGCGATCCCAGCAGCGCGCCGACCGCGCTGATGCACAGCCTGAAGCACTACAAGGTGCTGCATGAAAAGAACGTCATCCTCACCATCGAGTCCGCAGCCACGCCGCGGATCGATCCGGCCGAGCGGGTGAGGCTGGAGGAAATATCCTCGACCTTCACCAAGGTCACGCTGAAATTCGGCTTCATGGAATCGCCCAACGTCCCCCGCGCGCTCGCGATCGCGCGAAAACTCGGCTGGCATTTCGACATCATGTCGACGTCGTTTTTCCTGTCGCGTCGAGCCCTCAAACCGGCTGTGCACTCCGGCATGCCACGCTGGCAGGACCACATGTTCATCGCGCTGACCCGGACCGCCAACGACGCCACCGACTATTTCCAGATCCCGAGCGGTCGGGTGGTCGAGGTCGGAACGCAGGTGACGATCTGATAGGATGCCACGGGTTGGGCGGTCGCATGACGGCGCCCCCGTGGATCACAGGTCGATATGGTCGTTCACCGTCCTGCCACCCTCGATGACGCCGCAGCTCTGCTCGACTTGCGGCGGCGATCGATCCTTGAATTGGCTTCCAGGGGTTTGCCAGCCGGCGAGGCCGAGAGCTGGGCGGCAAAGCTCACGCTCGCCGGGATGGAGCGGAAGCTTCGCGAGCTCGAAATATGGGTTGCGGAACTGGATGGTGTCGTGGCCGCCTGGGGCGCCATTCGCGGCGACATTCTCGAAGGCCTGTACATCGCTCCCCAATTTGCCGGCCGCGGTGTGGCGAGCGGCATGCTCACCCGCCTTGAAGGACTGATGATCGCGCGCGGCTTCGCGGCTGTACATGCCGAAGCCAGTTCGAACGCGAAGGCTTTCTACCTTCGCCGCGGTTACCGGCTGAGCGGGCCGCAAATCGGCGAGGCGTGGCCGATCACGAAAGACCTTCGCTAGTTGTCCGCAAACGAGGCACAAGCTGAAGTTTTGGCTGAAGTTTCGGCAAGCGCATTAAGTCGTTTGCGGCGCTTGATTTTCCCCTCGCGAAGGGCGACTTTGGCCGCCGAATTGACGGGCCCGCGCGGCTCGCAAGACTGGCTCTTTGGGAGGATTTGGCGTGGCCGATCAGGTGCATGATTTGACGCCGGAGGAGGTGTCGAAAGGGATCAACGAGGGCCGTTATTTGCTGGTCGACGTCCGCGAGCCCAATGAGGTCGCCGTCGAGGCCTATCCGTCGGGCGTCGTGGTTCCGCTCTCGACCTTCGATCCCAAGGCGATCCCGGACCCCCAAGGCAAGCAGGTGGTGTTCGCCTGCCGCTCGGGAAAACGCTCGGTGACGGCCTCGCTGGCGGCGCAGGCTGCGGGCCTCGCCTATGACAAGCATCTCGCAGGAGGCATCATCGGCTGGAAGGCCGCGGGTCAGCCGACCAAAACGGGCGGCTGAAGCTTTCCATGGTGTCCACCAACAAGGTTTTCGGCGACCTTCCCGTCACGATCTTCGAGGCGATGTCGCAAGCCGCGCGCGACAACAACGCCATCAATCTCGGCCAGGGTTTCCCGGACGATCCCGGCCCGGAGGATATCCGCCGCGCGGCCGCCGACGCCTCGCTGAACGGCTATAATCAATATCCGTCGATGATGGGCATCCCGGAGCTGCGCCAGGCGATCGCGGCGCATTACGGGCACTGGCACAAGCTCAAGCTGGATCCGATGACGGAGGTGATGGTGACCTCCGGCGGCACCGAGGCGCTGACGTCGGCGATATTGGCTGTGGTCGAACCCGGCGACGAGGTGATCTGTTTCCAGCCGGTCTACGATTCCTATCTGCCGATCATCCGCCAGGCCGGCGGCATTCCCCGGCTGTTGCGGCTCGAGCCGCCGCATTGGCGGCTGACCGAGGAGATGCTGCGCGGCGCCTTCACCCCCAAGACCAAGGCGGTGCTGTTCAACAACCCGCTCAATCCGGCCGCCGTGGTCTATCCCCGCGAGGACCTCGAACTGCTGGCGCGGTTCTGCCAGGAGTTCGATTCGGTGGCGATCTGCGACGAGGTCTGGGAGCACGTGATCTTCGATGGTCGCGAGCACATTCCGCTGATCACCATTCCCGGCATGCGCGACCGCACCATCAAGGTCGGCTCGGCCGGGAAAATCTTCTCGCTGACGGGGTGGAAGATCGGCTTTGTCTGCGCCGCGCCGCCGCTGTTGCGCGTCGCCGCCAAGGTGCATCAGTTCCTGACCTTCACCACCGCGCCGAACCTGCAGGCCGCCGTTGCCTATGGCCTCAGCAAACCCGACGACTATTTCTTCGAGATGCGCAAGCAGCTCGCGGTAAGCCGCGATCGTCTGACCGCAGGCCTCGAAAGCATCGGTTTTCCCGTGCTGCGCTCGCAGGGCACTTACTTCCTCACGGTCGACCTGTCGCCGCTCGGGCTGAACGAGACAGACGAAGCTTTTTGCAAGCGCATCGTCAACGACTACAAGGTCGCCGCGATCCCGGTGTCGGCGTTCTATGAGCAGGACGCGGTCACCTCGGTGGTGCGGTTTTGTTTTTCCAAGAGGAATTCGACGATCGACACCGCGTTGGAGCGTTTGTCGGATGCGGTGCATGGCCGGAGGAAGGTGAGCTAGGCATGCTGAAATCGACCGGTTTCGTCATCGCGCTTGGAACGGCGCTTTTGTTCTCGGCACAGGCTGCCGCACAGGAGCGCGTCGTCAATTTCTACAACTGGTCGAACTACATGGCGCCGGATGTCCTTGAGGCCTTTACGAAGGAAACCGGCATCAAGGTGGTCTACGACACCTTCGACGCCAACGAGACGCTGGAGACACGTCTGCTCGCCGGCAAGTCCGGCTACGATTTGGTGGTCCCGACCGCCTATTTCCTGCAGCGCCAGATCACCGCTCATGTGTTCCAGAAGCTCGACAAGACGAAGCTGCCGAACCTCGCCAACGCCTGGCCGACCGTGACGCAGCGTCTGGCGACCTACGATCCCGGCAATCTCTATGCCGCCAACTACATGTGGGGCACGACCGGCATCGGCTACAACGTCAAGACCGTGCAGAAAATCCTTGGGGCCGATGCCAAGATCGACAGCTGGGACATCGTCTTCAAGCCGGAGAATCTTTCCAGGTTCAAAGACTGCGGCGTGCACTTGCTCGATTCCGCAGATGACATTTTCCCGGCGGCGCTGAGCTATCTCGGGCTCGATCCGAACTCGACCAAGCAGGTTGACCTTGAGAAAGCTGCCGATCTCGTCAGCAAAATTCGGCCCTATGTGCGCAAGTTTCACTCTTCTGAATATCTGAGTGCGCTGGCGACCGGTGAAATCTGCCTGGTTGTCGGCTGGTCCGGCGACGTCATGCAGGCGCGCAGCCGCGCTGCGGAAGCGAAGAGCGGCGTCGAGATCGGCTACACTATCCCGAAAGAGGGCGCGCAGATGTTCTTCGACAATCTCGCGATCCCCGCCGACGCGCAGCATGTCGCGGAGGCCTACGAGCTGATCAACTATCTCTACCGGCCGGAGGTCGCCGCGAAGAACTCGGACTTCCTGTCCTATGCCAATGGCAATCTGGCGAGCCAAAAGCTGGTCGATCCAAATATCCTCAACGACAAGAACATCTATCCGGACCAGGCGACGCTTTCAAAACTGTTCGTGATCACCGCGCGCGATCCGGCGACCCAGCGCATCATCAACCGGCTCTGGACCAAGGTGAAGACGGGGCGCTAAGGGCCCCGTCAATAACCAAACTCACGCCGCCGACGCCGGCTGCGTCTCGATCGACGGCAGCTGCTCATCGTGAATCCTTGCCTCGAAGCCGCGCAGGCGCTGGTAGATCGAGATCAGCTCGACGATGGTGCGCCAGGACGTGACGAGATACTGAAACGAGTGGCGAACTTGCGCGAACGCGCTCAGGATTTGTTGCATGATACCGAGCGTTATCTTGCCGGCGACAAGGGTCGGGATCAGCAGTATGTAGGGGAACATGACGTCAGACTGCAGATAGACGTAGCGGCCGACGTCGAAGTACATGAAGTTCAGGTAAAGCCGAAAATAGTTCGCCCTGACGTTGGCAAACAGCTCGTTCAATGTCAGCGGATCGGCGCGCGCCGGATCGTCTTCGCCAAGCACAAGCTCCTTGCGATACGCGGCCTCGACCCGCTGGTTGAAGAACTCGATCCGCGGCAGGCGAATGCCGATCAGGGCCAGCAGCCCGGTACCCAACACCGACCAGATCACGGCAGCAAAAACCAGCGAATAGGGAATCGAACCGATCAGGGGCAGCTCGGTGACACTCTTCGACAGAGTGACCAATACCGGCAGGAAGGCGATCAGAGTGAGCACAGCCTTGATGAAATTGAGGCCAAGATCCTCCATCGTGCTCGAAAACCGCATGGTATCTTCCTGCACACGCTGCGACGCGCCTTCGATGGTTCGTAGCCTCGGCCAGTTCGCGACATAGTAGTCGTTCATCGCCGTGCGCCAGCGGAAGATGTAATGACTTACGAAAAAGGCCGTCAGCGCGGCCACGACGATGGCGACGGTGGCAATGCTGAAGAACGTCAACACCCCTCCGTACAATTGCTCGGCAGTGACCGATCCCGGTTTCGACAGCACGTCCTGAATGAGATTGTAGAACGGTCCGCGCCAAACGTTGAGGGCGACGCTGACTTGCACATCGAAATAGGAGGTGAAAAGGATGAGGGCGGAGCCGAAGATGGACCAACCTGCCCAGGGATGCGGAGCGAACCAGATCCAGAAAGCTCCGAAAATCGTGACGCAAATGGCGAAGTAGAAGTCGAACCAGAGCGCTGCGGGCGTCACGAAGGTTGCCAGGCCGGGCGGCGGCTCGGGCCCCACGAAGAACTGGCTGGCAAAGCCGTACCAGACTGTCATCGCGAGCGCCGTCCAGGCGGCGGCCGACCAGAAGAACAGCTTGGGCCGCGGGAAAAAGGAGACGAACATATTGGCTCTTCCTCGAAATGCGCCCGCCAGCTGCAGGCGCTGTGAAACTCTACGCGATTAAAACCTTACCGCCAGCGGCGATGCAGCCAGAGCCACTGCTCCGGATATTCGCGAATCCAGCCTTCGATCACGTCGGTGATCGCCTGCGTTGTACCCTGAACGTCGATCTTGCCGTCGGCATCGCGCACCGGGGGAATCTCCTCGGTCAGCTCGGCGCGGAATTTGTGATTGGGCAAGCGGATGACGCGCACGCCGTGGATGGGACATTCGACCTGGCGGAGCAGGCGGGCCAGCATGGGATTGGCCCGGGTCTTGCGGCCAAAGAAGGTGACCTCGACGCCATTGGTCAGATACTGGTCGACCAACATGCCGACATGTTGGCCCTTCTGTAACGCCTCGGCGAGGCGGAGCGGCGCGTCGCGCCCGGCCGGGATCAGCGTTCCCATCTTCACCTGCCGCATCTCCTGGATGATGCGGTCGGCGGAGGCGATGTTGGGCCGGCGATACAGCAGCGCGGCATCGATGCCGTGGGTAACGGCGGCAAGTGCCGGCATTTCCCAATTGCCGAAATGAGCGGTGAAGATCAGCGCCGGCTTGCCGTCGAGCCGAATCTGGTGAAACAGCTGGTTTGTTCGCGCGGGGACGTCGATGTGGCCGAGTTCCGGCTGCGCCTCGATATGGTCCCAGATGTGATCGATATGCGCGAACTCGGCGCCGCTCCGTCCGAGATTTTCCCAGACACCCCTCAGGATCCTCTCGATCTCCTCGGGCGACTTCTCGGGGAATGCGGCCACAAGATTGGCACGGCCAATTTTGTGTTCGCGCAAGCGCGGCCCGATGGTTCGGGCGATGCGCGCGAAAAAGTCTGACGTTTTCTTGTGATCGAAATAGCGGGTGGTGCGCAGCATGCCGACGGTCAATGCGCCGACCGCGGCCTCTCCGAGCGACTTCGTGGTGTCGCGAATGCGTCTCTTGAGAGCCACTTGGCCGGTCAGGCCGGTTCGCGCGTCAGGATCAGCGAGGCATTCTGACCGCCGAAACCGAACGAATTCGACATCACGGCGGTCACCTTCGCGTCGCGTGCCTTGTTGCCGACCACGTCGAACTGGATCGTGGGATCCGGGATTTCGTAGTTAATGGTCGGAGGAATGCGCTGATGCTCGAGCGTGAGCAGCGAAATCACTGCCTCGACCGCGCCGGCCGCCGAGATGGTGTGGCCCACCATCGACTTGTTCGAGGTGACGGGAATCTGCTTGGCGCGTTCGCCGAACACGATGGAGGCGGTTTGATATTCCATCTTGTCGTTTTCCGGCGTAGCCGTGCCATGCGCGTTGATGTGGTCAATCTGCTCAGGCGTCATGCCGGCGTCGACCAGCGTTTTCAGCATGCAGCCGATGATCGGCTTGCCGTCGGGGCTCGAGCGGGTGCGATGGAAGGAGTTGGTGAGCTCGCCGCAGCCGGCGATGACGCCGAGGATCGACGCGCCGCGCGCGATCGCCGCTTCGTAGCTCTCCAGCACAAGGGCGCCGGAGCCCTCGGCCATGACGAAGCCGTCGCGGTTCTTGGAGAACGGCTTTGACGCCGCCTGTGGCGGTTCGTTCTGGGTCGACAGCGCCGACAACAGCGAGAAGCGCACCAGGCCTTCCTGGTTGACCGAAGCTTCGGTGCCCGCGCACAGCGCCGCGTCGGTTTCGCCGCGGCGGATCGCCTCGACGCCGAGCTGGATCGCGGTGGCGCCCGAGGCGCATGCCGTCGACAGCGAAATTGGCGACCCCTTGGTGCCGAAGGTTTCCGCGACGTAGTTGGCGACCGATCCCATCTGGAAACGATGGTGATAGCCCACGAACTTGCCGCCTCCGGAAGCCTTGATGAGTTCGTCATAGCTGAAGTCGGGGTTGCCGACCGCGCGCCCCAGCTCCTCGCGTTGCGGCCATTCGATCTCGACCGGCGGCACGGCGAGAAACAGCGGACCGGGGAAGTCGCCCTTGCTGCCGATGCCGGACTGGGCAATGGCCTCCTCGATCGCAAGGTGGGCGAGGCGCTCGGAAAGCCCGACAGAGGTGAATGGCTCGACCGCAATGAAGTCGATCGTTCCGGCCATCGTGGTTTTCAGACCCTCGATCGGAAAGCGCGTCAGCGTGCGGATGCCGGATTCGCCGGCGGTGAGCTTCGCCCAATTGTCCGTCTTGCCGGCGCCGAGCGAGGTTACGACGCCCATGCCGGTGACGACGACGACCGGTCTGCCGAACTTGTCCCGCGGTGCTCTCATATTCCCACCCGTGCAGTGTGGCGCGATGGACCTAGCGCCGAAAAGATTAGCCGACGGCCTCGACCAGGGCCATGCCTTCGCCCCGCCAATGGCCGGTTCCAACCACCACGATCTGGGTCGGCGACCCCTCCATTTCAATCTCGACGCCGGAAGAATCGCCGGGCGGAAATAGCGCACCGCGCGAGATCGAAAGCGCGGCAACGCCTAGGCCGAGCGCGAATTGGGCGTCCACATTATGTCCGAAGCGCGTGCCGGTCGCGCGCACGGCGTGACCGGGATGCTCGCCAAGGAACGTCCGTTCTTCGGAGGTCACGGGCTCACTGCCGGTTGCGCCAGTGAGAATGGCGCCGTCGTCCCTGATCTCGCCGAGCGAGGACCACAGCTTGCGCAGTGACTCCGTAATCTCACCCGGTTTGCTGCGGTTGCTGCGATCGGACACCACGCGGGAGAGGCGCGCGAACGGTTTGGCGCCGCGCGCGGTCGCATGCGCCTTGGACTCGAGGACCAGGAACGCACCGGTCGAGCCGATCGCAAAACCGTCGTTGTCTTTTCGCTCCCACACCGGCGCGAACTTGTCGCGCAGGTTGTAATCACCGAACTCGTAAAGCAGGATCAGGTCCTTGCGCTCGCCATTTTGCGCGCCGCCGATCAGCGCGATGTCGCTCTGGCCCGCGGCAATGCGCGCCAGCGCGATCCGCGCCGCATCGAAGCCGGCGGCTTCCTCGCCCATGAAGGTGCGCGAGGTGCCGCAAACGCCGTGCACGATCGCGATGTTGCCGGCGAGCAAGTTGGAGAGCTGCGCCAGGAACAGGGTCGGGCGCAGATCGCTCATCAGCCGCTCGTTGAGGAAGCTGGGCGGGGCATTGCCCTTGGACTTGGCGTTCAGGATCGCGAGGTCGACCCCAATGTCGCGCTCGCCGCCGGCGGCGGAGATCACCATGTCCATCCGGCCCAGGATTTCCTTGTCATTCTTGACGCCGGCCGACTGCAGCGCGAGCCCCGCGGCATAGGTACCGATGCGCTGCCACGCCTCCATCTGGCGCTGGTCGCCCTTCTTCGGGATCTGCGCGTCGAAATTGATCTGCGCAAGCGGGTGCACGACATATGGCGCGAAGGTCTTCTCGTCGGTGTTGATCCGCCCGGCCTGCAGCGCATCCCAGTTGGCGTCGAGTCCCTCACCGAGCGAGGAGGCAAGCCCGATGCCCGTGATCCAGACCTCCGCCGGCTCCGGCATGGTGCTCACGCAATCGCCTGCGACGGGAACCCGATCCGCTTGGCGACGGCATCCATGTATCCGCGCAGGTCCGGATTGGGGAAGGGGACGTGGCTGAAGGTGATGGTGGCGTTGCTGCGCAGCTTGCCGCCGACTTTTACCCTAGCCTCGGTGATGGCATAGCCCGAGCCCTCATGCACCACGCTGGCTTCGATGGTGAGGAGTTCGCCGGGCGTAACGAAGCCGCGCATCTTGGCCTCCTTGACCGCGGCGAGGAACGGCATCCGCTCGAACTTCATCAGCGCGACCAGCAGCCAGCCCGAAGTCTGCGCCATCGATTCAATCAGCAGCACGCCGGGCATGATCGGATAGCCCGGAAAATGCCCCTCGAACACGGTGCTCGTCTGCGGGACCTGCGCTTCGACCGTGATCGTCTTCTCGACCATGTTGAGGTCGAGAATCCGGTCGATCATCTGGAAATATTCAAGCTGCATGGTCTGCGGTTACGCAGCACCCGCGCCCTTGGCGGCGACCAGCTCGTCGATCCGAGCGCAGAGGTTCTTCAGCACGAAATACTGTTCCGTGGTGGCCTTGCCGTCGTTGACTTCCTGCGTCCACTTTTCCAGCGGAAGCTTGATGCCGAACGCCTTGTCGATGGCAAACGCGATATCGAGGAAGTCGAGACTGTCGATGCCGAGGTCATCGATGGCGTGGCTGTCCGGCGTGATCGTGTCGCGCGGGATGTCGCAGGTTTCGGCGATGATCTGGGCGACCTGATCGAATGTAGAAGACATCACTAAGCCTTTGATTTATTGGATATATTGTCCGAAATGGCGCGACAGGCAGGGATATGGCCCGGAAACCCCTGTTCCCGCCCCACGGGAGTCGTGTGCCCGTATATCGGAGCGCCGCCGTTAGTTCAATGGAGGTGGCTAAAAGGCGGCGGTCCGATTTGGACGCCCCTCTGAAGGGCGTTTGAGGCCCAATTATGGGACGGAAATCCGCACGCAGTCGCGCCGGCCCATCAGCACGCAATCCTGGGTTCGGCGCAGGTCGGCGATGCTCATGGCAAGCCAGATCGCGACCGCGGTCAGCGCGATGGTGAAGGCGAAGGCCGCGATGTTGGCCAGCATGCGGTGACGAAAATCGTCCGGTTCCTCGCGCGGCTGCTCGTAGCGGGAGAGGTCGGGCGCGTCCTCGGCCGCGTCCTTGTGCAGGGGCTGCACCACCGCGTTGCCGCGCCAGAGGGGAGCGGGGCTTGCGGCGTTGCGCGGCCGGAATTGCAGCACACGGTGCTCTTCTTCCACCGCAATGGGCCGCTGGTTCTTCACGGCGTGGCGCTCTCCGAAATCGGAATTCTCTATAGCACGCGCGCAAGCCGGCGAGGGAGCAAAAACTGGCACGGCACCAATGCGCCTAAAGACTATCGTGCGAACAGACTAACCTTCGAACGTGTCATGGAACCTGCCGTAATCGATCCTGACCCGGCCGTCGACCGACGGTTGCACGACGTCGACATAGCGCTGGCCGAACAGGATGTCGTCGTGCTCGTAGGTCTTGCGGGCATGCACGGTTTGCGCCGCAACAACATCAAAGCCGGTGACGACGACGATCAGCCCGACGTCCGCGGTGGCCATGTCCTCCGCCGTTAGCCCGTACAGCGGGCTGCGCTCGTCGATAATGTGAAACAGCGTCCAGCTCAGCGCGAAAGCCGGGCTCTCGTTGCGCAACAGCGGCAGCTCGTAAAAGCGCCGCGTCGGATGGCCTTCCGCGGTGACGATGTTCTTCAGCATCCACAGCTTCGCTGTGGCGTTGCTGATGACGTTGTGACGCTCGTTGGCGAAGCGCACCATCAGCGTCGGCTCGCCTTCATGGTTCGAGATGACCGCGTTGTTGGCGAACAGCACGCGCGAGCTCGGCCGCGAGAAGCGGGCGAAGATCAGCCCGGTCATCAGCGACATCGAGAAGATGCCGGTGAAGAGCTCGACGGTGGCGATGAAATGGCCGTAATGGGTCTGCGGGTGCATGTCGCCATAGCCCGCGGTCGAGAGCGTTTCGATGCTGAAATAGAGATAATCGATATAGGCGCCGTGCGGCACGTTGGAGATCGGGTTGTCGCCGATCCAGTAGAAGGCTGCAAAGACGGCGTTGAACAGCACGAACACCAGGCCGGCGCCGGCGATGAAGGCCGGCCAGGACGCGGTCATGCAGCGATGGCTGATATCGGCCCAGAAGGAGAGCTGCAGGCCCTCGGTGATGATCTCGCGGCGGCCAAGCCGGACCACCCGCGGCTTCGCAGTCCGGTCGTTTTGGCCTCCGAGCATACCTTCAAATTCCCCATAAGGTGGCGGACAGGCTTTTCTTCGCCTGCGCCCGTGCCATAATCACGCGCTTCCTGGAATTATTTGGCAGGCTGACCCCGGAGTTTCAAGCGATGTCCAATCCGCGCGAGCCGACCGTCCATCCGATTCCGATCCTCGATCTGCGTCCGACCCAGATGACCGTCGGCATGCGCGAGGTCAAGGAGAAGCGCAAGCGCTTTCGCGAGAAGGGCAAGAAGCAAAGCGAGATGATCGGCAAGCACATGATCCCGGTCGTGCGCGGCCCGGACAAGCGCTATTACGTGGTCGACCATCATCATCTGGCGCGCGCCCTGCACGACGAAGGGGTCAAGGATATCCTGGTCACCGTGATCGGCGATCTCACCATGGTCGAGCGCGACGCGTTCTGGGGGGTGATGGACAACAAGCGATGGGTCTATCCCTACGATGTCAAGGGCGCGCGGCGCCGCTTCGAGGACTTGCCCAAAACGATCAAGCAACTGAAGGACGATCCCTATCGCAGCCTCGCCGGCGAGCTGCGGCGGGCCGGCGGTTTCGCCAAGGACACCACGCCGTTCAGCGAATTCCTCTGGGCCGATTTCCTGCGCCGCCGGATCGCGCGCAAGATGGTCGAGGAGCATTTCTCCAAGGCGCTGGAGAAGGCGCTGGAGGCCGCCAAGAGCCACGACGCGATCTATCTGCCGGGATGGTGCGGACCGGCGTCGGACGGTTAATTATTGCTTGGGCACGCGGCCCATCAGATAGAACTCCGGGTTGGCGCGCATGCCGGTGAAATGCGCCATGCGGTTCGACAGCGCGAAGAATGAGGCGATCGCGGCGATGTCCCAGATGTCGTCGTCGGAAAAGCCTTGGCCAGCGAGCGTCGCGAAATCGTCTTCCGCAATCGATTGCGCCTCGCGGCAGACCTTCATGGCGAAATCAAGCATGGCGCGCTGGCGCGGCGCGATGTCGGCTTTCCGATAATTCACCGCGATCTGGTCTGATATCAGCGGGTTCCTGGCGCGGATGCGCAGGATCGCGCCGTGTGCAATCACGCAATATTCGCAATCGTTGAAGCTCGATGTCGCGACCACGATCATCTCGCGCTCGGCCTTGGTGAGCCCGCCGTCCTTCTCCATCAGCGCGTCGTGATAGGCGAAGAAGGCGCGGAACTCGTCGGGACGATAAGCGAGCTTGACGAACACATTCGGGATGAAGCCCGACTTCTCCTGCACGGCCAGCAGGCGCGTGCGGATGTCGTCAGGAAGCTTGTCGATGGGTGGCGCGGCGTAGCGCGCGGTCGCCTGTGTCATGGAGATGTCCCGGCTTGTCGTGGCTGCCGGGACCTTAGTCCATCAGATGCGACGCCGCAAAGTTACCGCAGCGGCTTCTTCAGCAGCGAGAAGCGGTCGGGATCCAGCCCCTGCGAGGGCTGCAGCATCGGCGCGTCCACCGGTGACAGCGTGCGCGGGGCCAAAGCCGGCCGCTCGTTGAACACGGGGTCATTGGGCACATCGCGCTGCGAGGTGGCGCCGCGCCAGCGTTCCAGCACCGCGCTGACGAAATGCATATCGTGGCCGGCGGCGACCGACGGCACGGTGCGGATCGCGGATTCGCTGCGCGGCAATTGATGGGGCGGCACTTCCTTGAAGCGGAGCCGCGTCGGCAGCGCCACGCCTTCGCCGAAGGCCAATACCTCGCGAGTACCGAGCGAGGGAATGAACGTCAGCAGGTTGGCGGCCGCGTCCGACACCGCCGAGCGCAACAGCGCCTGGTCGCGGTCGTTGGCAAGGCGCATCGAGAACAGCGTGTTGCACTGGGAGATGATGGTGGCATCGAGCTCGGCCGGACGTTGCGTCACCAGGCCGAGATAGACGCCGTATTTGCGGCCTTCCTTTGCGATGCGCGACACCGCCTTGCGGGTGGGTCCGAAACCGATGTTGCGGTCGGCGGAGGCATAGCGGTGCGCTTCCTCGCAGACGAACAGCAAAGGCGAGACGCCGTCGCTCCACAGGCCGAAATCGAACGCCATGCGGCACAGCACCGAGACCACGGAATCGACGACTTCCGCGGGGAAGCCGGCGAGCTGCATGATCGTCATCGGCCGGCCGTTGGCGGGCAGGCGGAACAGATGGCTGATCACCTCCGCCATGGTATCGCCGCCGACGTTGGCGTTGTCGAACATGAAGGCGTAGCGCGGGTCGTTCTTCACGGTGTCGACGCGCGAGATCAGCTTGTGATAGATGATGCGGGAGGAGCGGTTCTCCAGCTTGCCCATGCGCTCGTCGATCAGCGAGACCAGGTCCTGCAGCCGGTACGGCACCGGGGTGTCGACGGTGTAGCCGATCTGCTTGGGGTCGATGCGCTTCAGGCCGATGCGGTCCGCGTTCTGGTATTGCGTGTAGATGCCCTTCGCCATCGGGATCACTTCGGCGAGGATGTCGAGCTCTTCGGGCACGCCGGGGCGGCCGGCGAACAGCACGTCGACGATTTCCTCGAAGTTGAACAGCCAGAACGGCAGTTTCAGGTTGCGCGGGTTCAGCACCAATGCGCGGTCGCCGAAGCAGCGGCCGTATTCGTTGTGAACGTCGAGCAGGAAGATGCGCAGGTTGGGGCGCGCTTTGAGGATTTCGTTCAGCAACAGCGACACGCCGGTCGATTTGCCGACGCCGGTCGAGCCGAGCACGGCAAAATGCTTGGACAGCATTTCCTCGACGTCGACATAGGCGATGACGGAACGGTCCTGTTGCAGGGTGCCGACATTGATCTGGTCGGCGCCGGAGGGCGCGTAGACCGTCCGAAGCTCCTGGCTTGTGATCAGTTCAACCGTGTCGCCGATGGTTGGATAATGGGTGACGCCGCGCTGGAATTTCGGGCGGTCGCCGCCGAGGATTTCCCCGAGCAGGTCGACCCCGGCTGAGGCGATATAGATGTCGGACGCCTTCATATTCTCGGACGTGACGTCCGTGATCATGGCGACGATGGTCGAGGTGGCGCAGCGGATGCTGACGAATTTGCCGACGGTGCCCCTCACTTCCGAGAGTGGCATCTGGCCGTCAGCCAGCAGTCCGACCCGGGCAAGGGCGCCTCGCACCGAAATCACGCGTCCAAAGGATGTCACTGGGTGTTCTACCTGGCACTTCAAATGATGGTTCGGCCACACTATGCGCAGGGCCGGCTGCACAAACTGTTAAGCCGCAGGGAACCGGGACCGCTCAAATCCGAAGCAATCCGGCGCAGTTAGCTGCACCACGTCACCGGCAATCGCAATTCCTCTTGGAAAATCGGGGTTTATTACGGCCAGCTTACAGGACCGGCGCTTAACTTTCGATTTACCAATTCTGCGGACAGCGTTGCATTGCACCCGCCGAGGCCGCCCGGCCGGTGTTGCTGCGTCAATTGATGCCGGTCCACAGGCGTGACAAAGCGTGATACTCGATCACACAGGGGTCTGCGGGAAGCAGGGGGCTATGGATCGCAGCGACGTCCTGATCATCGGTGGCGGCATTGCCGGCATCACCACGGCGCTTGAGCTGCTCGACGGCGGCAAGTCCGTGACCTTGCTCGACCGCGACGAGGAGCGGGTGTTCGGCGGCCTCGCTCGCGAGAGCTTTGGCGGCATGTTTTTCGTGGATTCGCCCGAGCAACGCCGTCAGGGCATCCGCGACGGCGTCGATCTTGCCTATCGTGACTGGTGCAGCTTTGCCGAATTCGGCGACGGCGATCGCTGGCCAAAGGCCTGGGCCGAGGCCTATGTGTCGCGCTGTACCGAGGACGTCTACAAATTCGTGCGCGGCCACGGCGTGACTTTTCTTCCCGTGGTCAATTGGGTCGAGCGCGGCGAATTCGTGCCCGGCAATTCGGTGCCGCGCTTTCATGTCAGCTGGGGCACCGGCATGGGATTGGCGGAAGCATTGATTGCCGCCTTGCGCGCGCACAAGAATACCCATCGCCTGACGCTGCGGTTCGACAGTCGCGTCGATGAGCTCACGCTTCAGGGCGGCGAGGTTGTCGGCGCCAGTGGCGTCGACGAAAAGACCGGCGCCCCATTCGAAGTGGCGGCAAATGCGGTCGTGGTCGCGGCCGGTGGCATCAATGGCGGCGATCTCTCGCGCGTGCGCGCCAACTGGCACGCCGACTGGAAGACCCCGCCCGAGACGATCCTCAGCGGCTCGCACCGCTTCGCCGACGGCAAGCTGCATGACGCCGCCGCCAGGGCCGGCGGCGTAATCACTCACCTGGACAACATGTGGAACTATGCCGCCGGCGTGCACCACCCAAAGCCGCGCAAGCCGATGCACGGCCTTTCGCTGGTGCCGCCGCGCTCGGCGCTGTGGTTGAATTGGCGGGGAGAGCGGATCGGGCCGCAGCCGCTGGTGTCCGGCTTCGACACGCGGCGGCTCGTCACCGACATCTGCGCGCAGGAGAAACAGTATTCCTGGCAGGTCATGAACATGCGCATCGCGCTGAAGGAACTGGCGATCTCGGGCGCCGAGCACAATCCTTCTATCCGCGAGAAGAAGCGACTGGGCTTCCTGCGCGACATCCTGTTGGGCAATCGCTGGCTGGTGCGCGAGATGATCGATCACTGCCGGGATTTCGTCACCGCGAATTCGCTGCCGGAGCTGGTCGAGAAAATGAACGCGCTGCAGGGCGACCGATCGGTCGATCTCAACACGGTGCAGGGCGAAGTCGGGCATTACGACGCCACCATCGCCCGCGGCGAGAAGCTGATGAACGACGAGCAGCTCCGCCGCATCGCGTCGATGCGCAAATACAGCGGCGACCGCGTCCGCTTGTGCAAATTCCAGCCGATCAACGACGCAAAGGCATTGCCGCTGATTGCGGTTCGTGAATTCATCATCAGCCGCAAGAGTCTTGGCGGCATCCAGACCGATCTGGAGAGCAGGGTATTGGACGCGGCGGGCCAACCGATCGACGGTCTCTATGCGGTCGGCGAGGCCGCAGGCTTCGGCGGCGGCGGCATGCACGGCCTGCGCGCGTTGGAAGGCACATTCCTCGGCGGCTGCATTCTCTCCGCGCGCATCGCGGCTGCGTCGATCGACGGGCGAACGTCATTCCTGAAAGGCTGACACATCATGAAGAGAACGGGAGCCTGGCTCACGGTTTATGCGCTGGAGCAGATCGGCGCGCGCTTCACTTTCGGCATTCCCGGTGTGCACACCACCGAATTGTATGACGAATTGAACAGCTCGAACCGTATCACCCAGGTGCTGGTGACGCATGAGGGCGGGGCTTCCTTCATGGCCGATGCGGTCGGCCGGCTCTCCGATTCCATCGGCGTGCTCACCGTCGTTCCCGCCGCAGGGCTAACGCATGCCGCGAGCGGCATCGGCGAAGCCTTCCTCGACGGCGTGCCGATGTTGGTGCTCTCCGGCGGGCCGCGCACCGACACCGGCCATCGTTATCAATTGCACCAAATGGACACGCACAAGTTCATGAGTGGCCTGACCAAGGCGACGTTCAAGGTCACCAGGCATGACGAGGTGGTGCCGACCCTGTTCAAGGCCTATGAGATCGCAACCTCCGGCGAGCCTGGGCCGGTGTTCGTGGAACTGCCGGTCAATATCCTCATGCTGACCGATGAGGCCGGCGAGTTGCCGCAGTTCAAGCCGGCTTCGGTGCCGCGTGTCGAAGCGACGACGGAGCTCACGCGCGCAGCCGAGTTGCTGGCAACCGCCAAGCATCCCAGCGTCTTCGCCGGCTGGGGCACGCGCGATGCGAGCAACGAGCTCGTGCGGCTGGCCGAATGGCTGGAGGCGCCGATCGCCACCACCCTGCAGGGCTTGTCGGTTTTTCCCGCCAATCATCCGCTGCATGTCGGCTTCGGCTTCGGCGCCTCCGCCGTGCCGGCCGCGCAGAATGCATTCAAAAATTGCGACTGCATGATTGCGATCGGCACGCGCTTCTCCGAGATCGCGACCGGCAGCTACGGTGCCGAGGTGCCCGACAATCTGATCCACATCGACATCAACCCCGATGTCTTCAATGCCAACTTCCCGGCCAAGGTCGCGATATCCGGCGATGCCGGCGCGGTGCTCAGGCAGCTGCAGAAAGAGCTGGAAGCGAAGGGTCCGCGCCGCACGGCACAAGGGGGCTTGCGCGAGCAGATCAGGAACGACAAGGCTGCCTATCGCGAGAGCTGGTACCGCCACGATGCGGCCGGCATCGTCAATCCCGCGCGCTTCTTCGACGAATTGCGGCGCCAGATGCCCGACAACGGCATCATCTCCATCGACGACGGCAATCATACCTTCCTCACGGCCGAACTGATGCCGATCCATGCGCCCAAGAGCGTGATCCTGCCGACCGATTTCAACTGCATGGGCTATGCGGTGCCGGCCGCGATCGGCGCCAAGCTCGCATGTCCGGACCGCACCGTGCAGACCATCGTCGGCGACGGCGCTTTCATGATGACCTGCATGGAGATCCTGACGGCCACCAGCAACAATCTCGGTATCGTCTATTACGTCTTCAACGACGGCGAGCTTGCCCAGATCGCGCAGGCGCAGTCGATTCCCTATGGCCGCAAGCCTGGCACGACCATCGGCAGGCTCAACATCGAGGGCGTCGCGCTGGCCACCGGCGCGGCTTATCTGCCGATGAACGATAACGCGGCAATTGCCGGCGTCATCAGCAAGGCTAACGAAATTGCGGCCGGCGGCAGGCCCGTGATCGTCGCGATCCGGATCGATTACTCCAAGAAGACCGCGTTCACGCTCGGCGCGGTCAAGACCAATTTCGGCCGCTTCCCCCTGAACGAGAAGCTGCGGTTCCTGGCGCGGGCAGCCGTGCGGCACGTGGTGGGGTAGTTTTGCAGGGTTGCGTTGCACTACCGCGGTTGACAGCGATCCCTCCGCCGCTACCCTCCGGTTCAACACAACAAAAACAGGGCAGGGGTGGAACGCCGTGAAACGCGTCAACGCGTCTTGAGCGGGTCCGCGCGGAGTTCCGCGCTCGCTCCATTTGCCGTCCGAAGTTATCGTCTGCAGTGGCCGTCCGATCTGCTCACCTCATGGGCTTTCGAGGTCGAGAACCTCGTGCTCGGCTGGTACATTTTGACCGAGACCGGCTCGGTGCTGCTGCTGACCCTGCTTGCATCGCTGAATTATGCGGGGACGCTGATCGCGCCGGTGCTCGGCATGATCGGCGATCGCGTCGGTCATCGCGATCTCCTCGCCGTCATGCGCTTCACTTATACGGTGCTGGCGTCAACTATCTTGATGCTGGCGCTGACCGGTCACCTTGCGCCGCTCAATGTCATGATCATCGTCTCGATCATGGGGCTGATCCGTCCCTCGGACCTCGGCGTGCGCGGCGCGCTGCTTGCCGACATCATGCCGCCGGCGCAACTGGTCGGCGCGATCAGCGTCTCGCGCACGACGCAGGACACTGCACGCATCGCCGGCGCGTTGACCGGCACCGGACTATTCGCGGTGCTCGGCATCGGTTACGCCTATGTCGCGATCGCCTGTCTGTATCTCACGGCCGCGGTGCTGATGCTGTGTATGGCAAGACCTGCGACGCATGTGAGCATGCCGGATCATGCCGTGGACGAATTGCCGGGATCGTCGCTGCTGCGCGATCTCAAGGAGGGCATCGTCTATGCATGGAGCGGTCCGGGCATGCGCGCAGCGCTCTGCGTGGCGTTCCTCGTCAATCTTTCCGCGTTTCCGTTCACCAACGGACTGTTGCCCTATATCGCAAGCGACATTTTCCATACCGACCAGGCCGGCCTCGGCTATCTCTCGGCGAGTTTCGCCTTCGGCTCGCTGATCGGTTCGATCATCCTGAGCTTGACGGCCGGCGTGCGCGTCGCCCGCCTTTTGATCGGTGCGACGCTGGCCTGGTACACGATGCTGCTGGTGTTCGTGGCGATCAGGACCATGCCGGTGGGGATGCTCTGTCTCGTGCTTGCCGGGATGTCGCAGAGCCTGTCGATGATCTCGGCCGCCGTGATCCTGATGCGCACCGCGAGCGCCCGGTATCGTGGCCGCGTGATGGGCGTGCGCATGATGGTGATCTACGGCTTGCCGATCGGGCTGCTCGCCGCCGGCAGCCTGATCGACCTGATCGGCTATGGCGCGACCGGCTCGCTCTATGCGATCTCCGGCCTGATCGCGATGGCGGCGATCGCGCTGCATTGGCGCGCCGACCTCTGGCCCTCGCATGCGCCCGCGAATGCCGGGTAGCGTTGCGGTGAAGGCGCTGAAACTCGCCGCGAGAGCTTTGTCTTCGATCCGCAATCCGCCTAGGTTTACACATCGACTCTGCCGTTGAGGACAGCAAGGCAATGAAAATCACCAAGCACAGGGTTGCGCGTGGCATCTACCTGTTGAAATTCAAGACGCAATACGAACTGACGTCGACCTTTCTTCGCGTCCAGGAGCACTACGAATCGCCGCGTTTCCACGGGCGTATATTTTCACTCGAGCAATACATGGACTGGTATGCCGCGGAGAAAGGCAACTTCACTTATTACCAGGACTGGTCCGGCTTCAACGTACCTTCGACGGCATTTCAGCTATTCTATGAGGGCAAGTTCGATCCGCTCAGCGACAAAGAGAAGCATCTGCTCGGTCTGTTCGCGAAGCTGCAGGAGCGATTCTACGTGATTGGCGTGTACGAGGACGGCAGCCTGACTCACGAACTGGCGCACGCGTTGTATTTCACCGACGAGGCCTACCGCAAGGCCGTGCAGGCGGAGATGCGAAAGTACGATACATCTGGTCTGGCGCGGAAGATCGCCAATGCCGGGTACGCCCAACATGTGGTGCGGGACGAAATGCAGGCCTACATCGTGGCGCCGTCCAGCGGACTCGGCGCCAAACTGGGGCCGCTCAAGCCGCTCAGGGGAAGGCTTCGCCGGCTGTTTCGACAGCATTCGAAGGGACTACGACCGCCGCGCATCAGCTGAGTTTCGCGCTGATATAGTCGATCGTCTTCTGCTGGCGGAAGTAGTTGCAATGCCAGACCGTCGGCGATGTGCCGAAATCGCAGATATCGCCGTTGACCGCGATCGGGAAACCGGCATCGCCGAGATCGGTCATCGATCCCGTATCGACCACGAGGTCGTTCTTGCCGGGGAAGACAATGTCGGCGGCGACGTCGCCGATGCGCATGATGCGGAAGTTTTGCCAGAACTTCCAACCTGGATCAGGCGTCTCGAAGTTCGATCTGACGGCGAAATAGACTGGCGCGACGGCGGCCGGGCCCAGCCGCAGTCGGTTGATCTCGTAGTTATTGTCCACGGCGGACTGGCCGCAAAGACCGGGAATCAGCGCCACCAGCGCGTCCACGAGCGGTGTCTTGGCAAGTGCGCCGGTCACCGACACGATGACCTCCACAAGCTTGCCGCCGACCCACAGAAAGGGATTTGCCGCACCGGCGATCTTCAGGCTGACCTCGGCAAACGTGCCGATATTCGAGATCAGGCTCATGGCATTTTGCAGTTTGTCCGGAGCCGCAAGCGACGTTCCATGGAGCGGCGAACCTGCGAACACCACGCGCACGGGTTTGTCGGAGGTGAGCTGCAATGAATTGCCGAAGGCCTCGAGCCACCAGCGCACGATCAGGCCGCCGCGACTATGCGCAATCACGTCGATTTGTCCGGACGACCCTGCGAACGCGCGGCCCAACTCGAGCGCATTCAAGACCGGGCTGACCGCCAGAGTCGCATGCTCGAAGAACAGTACGCGGTCGTATTTCCTGCCGCTACCGAAGGCATTGTTGACGAAGGTAAGGCCGAAAGCCGTCGCCTTGAATTCATCGAGCATGTTAGCCGCGTTCGAAAACGTGCCGTGCACGAACAGCAGCGTGCGGCCGGTGAACGGTCCCTTGACGTCCGAAGCGAAGGCAAAATTGCCATTGTCTGCCTTCAACTCTCTCAGGCGCGAAAACAACGAGGGCTGGATCGACGGGTTGAGCCTGGTATCGATTGCCGCGATCGCGGCCATCACCTTGTTCGGGGCGAGTTTCGGAAATTCCTTGGTCAGCACCAGTGAGGCATCCGGCGAGGAAGTCTCGTCGCCGGCACGTCCTGCCCGACGTCGGCGACGCAACGGCTGCTCCGGAGCCGGGACGCCGTCTCTCCAGTAGAGAACGCCGTCCTCCTCCACAAGGGAAACGGCCTTGATGGGATCGTCCGACGTGTTGGAGGCCCGGCGCCGCCGCCGGCGCAGGCCGGCGACCGACTCGCTCTCGGGATCGAAGTCGACGTAGAGATCCTGAAATAAATCGTCGTGGCGCTCCGACGCGGCGACCAGTGACTTGAAACGCTCGGTGTCATCAAGCGGCATGATGGCGTCCCGTCACTCGTTGACGATGGGGAGCGGGGTGACCGGTGGCACGGCCGTCCGCGCGAGCTGGATGTCGAGCAGGCTGTCAAACTCTTTGCGGTTTCGCAGGTTGGCCCGACCTTCCTTCATCGCGTCCTTGAAACCGTAGGCTCCGGTGAGATAGGTCGCCTCCAGCATCACCAGGTCGCCTGACGTCACGGCGGACATGATCTCTGCGTGGTTCAACGTGGTGAGGCGCCAGCCATATTCGTCCACATAGGCGACACCGGACTCGCGTGCCGTCTTGTCTCCGACCGCCGGAACATTGGCAGGCACGCGTGTCACCGATACCAGGTCGTCGTGCGCAGTGTCGGAGCGCCAGTAGCCGACGAATGCATGTCCCGTGAGCAGCACGATGACAGGGTAGACACCGATATATTCGAGACAGGATGCGATAAGCAATGCGAGGTCGATACATGTCCCGGAGTTCGATTTCAGGATCTCGCTCGGAGTGCGGAGGCGCTGAGTCTGTTTAGAATAGGCCGGCGGCGGGTTAATGTATTGCAGGCGATATTCGTTGACCAGCGCGGTCCAGATAGCCTGCACCTGCTTGTCCACCGCGGCGGCCTCTTCCTGATAACCATCGAAGCCTGCGGCGGGATCGTCGATGATGCCGATCAGGTAACGTCGAGCCGAACTGATGATGGTGAGAATGGCGGGGTCGCGCGGCAGCACGAAGGAGGGCAACCAGGGATTGTTCTCAGTATCGTCGAGCCACTCGTCGACCGGAATGAGCGTGGTCCGCCGTGTATCCTCGAATGCGGTGCGGCCGCCGCACGTGACCTTGACGTAGACGGTCGACTGAACGCGTTCATGCAGTGACCGAGGCAGGTTGGAAGTCAAGGGAATCTTGATTTGTGAAGAGAGTGCAACCTGTACCTCGTTGAGCACAGGAATGGCATATCGGTAGGGATAGTTTTCGGCTCCGACGCATAACTCCACCTGAACCGTGATATCGTGCACGGGTCCAGGTATCAGCTTCGTCAGTGTGAGCTTATCGAGCAACTCTCTGTTGTTGTGCAGAAGCGAATAATTTATCGTTTTGCCGACATTCAGGTCGACCTGAATTGTCCGGTGATGTGAGGGAACCGCGGGTTCGGCCGCGCGACGCCTCTTTGGTTCAAGGGTCATCGTCTCACCTCCCTTTTCGTGCACGCGTTCTGGACGGTGATGGCGCCTGCGGATCAAAGACGCTTCGGCCCATCCAGATCACGATCGACGTGCCGTGCAGAGGACTGTCGGTTGGCATGTCGTGCCAGGCCTTCAAAAAGGCGTGTGGAACGGCGAGCGGGTCGTCTTTCGGCCGACACCAATTCCAGTAGAACGCCTGGAAAAACAGTTCCGCCAGTTCGTCGTCGATTTGATCAAGGAATCCGAGCGCTGCGTGGGCGCCGCGCCTGATCAATTCGCGCGCGATCCGCGCTCCGGAATAGTAAAGGTTCAACGTGACGACGCGCACCGGTGCATCGGGATTGACCAGCGTGTCGGCGAGATCGGTGTAGCAAACCGGACACTCGCTCTCGCTGCCTTCGCGCAGCAGCATACCATCGCAAAGCCTGCCCGAGGGGTCGAGAATTCGTTTAAGAAGGTCGTCGTCCAGATCGCGGTAGAAATCGTCGATGAACCAGCCCGTCTGATGGGTGTCGACGCCGCTGACGTGGATCGCCTCCCAATTCTCCTTCCGGATTTTGGCTCTGAGTTCGCTCACTTGAGGCGTTGGCAGTATCGTCATGCATTTTTTCTGGCGGCCGATATCGCCGACGGCTGCCGCAATCCGTTCCTCCTCCGATTTGAAACCGTACTTGTCTTGAAGACGGCCCGGCGCGCTTTCGACGAACAGCACGCTCTGGGGCGGATGCGGTACGACCGGCTTCATCCCGTTGCGGAAGAGGCGGGAAATCAGGAGTTGGTGATAACGTCCCTCACAGCGAGTTGCCGCGCTCAGGAGATATTCCCAGGGAACGTCCGCAGCTGCCTCATGGTCTCTCGCGGCGTCTGCATCGCTTGGGTCCCAGTCATGCAGTTCGACCTCGATCCGATCGACTGTCGCCAGTTGCCGCATCTGATCGTCGGAGATTCCGATCTCCAACAAGTCTTTCATCGCGCGTCGAGCCACCGTTTTGCGAAGGTCGCCGTCGGACGCCCATCGGGATCGTACACGCAAGATGTAGTTCCAATCGTGAACCAATTGCCGTATACGATCCGAGCGCGTTGTCTCGATCGCGACATTGCCTGCGGCGGTGCGGATCGTGACCAATGGCCCTTGGGATGAAGATGCTGCGGTTCGCGAATTGGGATTCGCCCTTTGCGCCCGTCTGGCCATGAAAAAGACCCTCAAAAAAACTCGCTCAAATCAATATAGAGACTTAGCCTACACGCTGACGTCGTGTTTGTCTCGGCTACCGATGTCACAGGCGTTTTTTCATCGTCCTTGCATTGCACAATAGGCTGGGGCGTGACGCGATCACTTTGCCTTTGGTGAGCGGGCGGCATAGGTTCGCGCCGCAAACAGGAACAGCGTAAGGAAATGCCATGCCAAAAACCGGTCTGGTGGTATCCGCCCATCCCGGCGATTTCGTCTGGCGCGCGGGCGGCGCCATCGCGCTGCATGCCAGGCGCGGCTACCGCATGAAGATCGTCTGTCTGTCCTATGGCGAGCGCGGCGAAAGCCAGTTTGCCTGGAAGGAGGCGGGCGCGACCATGGCTTCCGTCAAGGCCGGCCGCAAGGACGAGGCCGAGCGGGCCGCGAAGATGCTGGGCGCGGAGATCGAGTTTTTCGATTGCGGCGACTATCCACTCAAGCTGAACGAGGCGCATTTCGACCGCATGGTCGACATCTATCGCGAGATCAATCCGAGCTTCGTGCTGACGCACGCGCTGGAAGACCCCTACAATTTCGATCATCCGGACGCCGCGCATTTTGCGCAGCAGACCCGTGTGGTGGCGCAGGCGATGGGCCACAAGCCCGATGCGAAATACCAGTATTCGGCGCCGCCGGTGTTCCTGTTCGAGCCGCACCAGCCCGAGCAGTGCAATTTCAAGCCGCAGGTGATTCTCAATATCGACGACGTCTGGGAGATCAAGCGCAAGACGTTTGAAATCCTTGCGGCGCAAAAGCATCTCTGGGCGTATTACGAGCGCGTGGCGCTGAACCGCGGCGTGCAGGGCGGGCGCAATTCGGGCCGGGCGATGACTTATGGTGAGGCCTATCAGCGGCTGTTCCCGATGGCGGTGGAGGAATTGGTATGAAAAATGTCGTAGTCCGAAACATCAAGCGCACCGATACCGGCCTGGTGAAGCGGCTCGGCGTGCTCGGGGTTGCCACCGCGCACGAGGCCTATGGCCGACACGGGCTGATGAAGCCTTACATGCGGCCGGTCTGGCAGGGTGGCGAGGCGGCCGGCACGGCCGTGACCGTGTTGAGCCATCCCGGCGACAACTGGATGATCCATGTCGCGGTCGAGCAGTGCAAGGAAGGCGATATCCTCGTGGTCGGCTGCTCCGCCGACAATACCGACGGCATGTTCGGCGATCTCTTGGCGACCTCGCTGATGGCGCGCGGCGTCAAGGCGCTGGTGATCGATGCCGGCATCCGCGACGCCAAATCGCTGCGCGAGATGGGCTTTCCGGTATGGTCGAAGGCGATCTCGGCCAAAGGCACGGTCAAGGCCTCGCTCGGCGCGGTCAACGTCCCCGTGGTCTGTGCCGGCATCAATGTGATGCCGGGTGACGCGATCGTTGCCGATGACGACGGTGTCGTGGTGGTCAGGCGTGGCGATGCCGCCGATGTCGTCGCCAAGGGCGAGAAGCGCCATGCCGACGAGGAGGGCAAGCGCAAGCGGCTCGCTTCCGGCGAGCTCGGGCTCGATATGTATGGTATGCGCGAGCCCTTGCAGAAGGCCGGTCTCGTTTACGTCGACGAGCTGCCGGAAGATTAAGATGGTCATGCGACTCCGCGCGCTGCTCGGCGATCATCCCGGCACGGCCGCGCTGAAGAATGGTGCGATCAAGTCCGATCTGGTCAAGTTCGAGTTCGCCGACTATTCGCCGACGCACAGGGGTTTCAAGCCGATGGTGCGCGAGGCGGCGTTTGACGTCTCGGAGCTTGCAATCGTCACCTATCTGATGGCGAAAAGTTTCGGCAAGCCGATGGTGTTGCTGCCCGATGTCGTGATGGCACGCGGCCAGCATGGCTATGCGGCCTATAATGCGAAGCGCGGCACGCTAACGCCATCCGATCTCAGCGGCAAGCGGGTCGGCATCCGCTCCTTCACGACAACGACCGGCGCCTGGCTGCGCGGCATCCTCGCCAACGATTATGGCGTCGATCTCGATTCCATCGATTGGGTGACCTTCGAAGACGCCCATGTCGCCGAATTCGCCGACACTACCAAGCGCGCGCCGGCCGGCAAGCAGATCGTGCAGATGTTGCTCGACGGAGAACTGGACGCCGCCCTCGGCGAGAAGGTCGATCATCCCGACCTCAAGCCGCTGTTCGCCGATGTCACCGCCGAAGAGAAGTCGTGGTCGGCGAAACACGGCATCTCGCCGATCAACCACATGGTGGTGGTCAGTGCGGATCTGTCGCGCAACCATCCCGAGGTGGTGCGTGAGGTGCATCGGCTGCTCGATGCATCCGCTGCCGCCGCAGAGAGCGCGCCGCGCTTTGCGGCGGACGAGATGCGCCGCTCCCTGCAAACGATCACAGGCTATGTCGCCCAGCAAAAACTTATACCGCGCGAATTTTCCGTCGACGAGCTGTTCGACGATGTGACGCGCGCCCTGATCTGATGGAGACCAGCATGATACCCGAGCCGGTCTACGACCTCGCCCATCTCGGCCACATGGAGTTGCTGACGCCGAAGCCGGACGAAAGCCTGAAATTCTTTGTCGACGTGATGGGCATGACCGTCAGCGGCGAGAAGGGCGAATCGGTCTACTTGCGCGGCTGGGACGATTACGAGCGCTATTCGCTGAAGCTGACGGGTTCGAAGACCTCGGGCATGGAGCATATGGCCTTGCGCGCCCGCAGCCCGCAGGCACTGGAGCGGCGCGTCGCCGCGCTGATGGGGTCGGAGTTCGCGATCGGCTGGGTCGACGGCGACATGGGGCAGGGGCCGGCGTTCCGCTGCCGGGATCCCGACGGTCATGTCATCGAGCTCTATTACGAGACCGAATGGTACCAGGCGCCGCCGGAGCTGAAGCCGTCGTTGAAGAACCAGGCGCAGCGCTTTCCCGCGCGCGGCGTCAATGTGAGGCGGATCGACCATCTCAACTGCCTCGCCGTCGACATCAGGGCGAACCGCCTGTTCTTCGAGAATTATCTCGGCTGCCGCACCACCGAGCAGATCGTGCTCAACGACGGCACCGAGGCCGCGATGTGGATGACCATGTCGAACAAGAGCTACGACTTCGCCTACACCCGCGACCACTACGGCAAAATGGGCCGCTTCCACCACGTCACCTACGCGCTTGACAGCCGGGAGGAAATCCTGCGCGCCGCCGACATTTTTCTCGAGCACGGCGTCCATATCGAGACCGGGCCTCACAAGCATGCGATCCAGCAGACCTTCTTCCTCTATGTCTGGGAGCCCGGCGGCAACAGGATCGAGGTCGCGAACGCCGGTGCGCGGCTGATCCTGGCGCCCGACTGGAAGCCGATCGTGTGGACCGAGGAGGAGCGCAAGAAGGGCCAGGCCTGGGGACTGAAGACCATCGAGTTGTTCCACACCCACGGCACCCCGCCGGTTACGGGCTGACACGGTCTTGAACCGACGCTGTTTCGCACCATGTGCCGGACGGGACGAATAGCCAGCGGGGAACAACGATGCCACCGCGGATCGATTTCAGGAGCGAGCAGTTTCTTCGCGACCCCGCGGTGGGTGTCGCCGCCTTGCGCGCGGGCGGAGCCGTGGTGGAGACTCATTTCCCGATCGTCGGCCGGGTCTGGGTCACCACCACCTATGAGGCGACTGCGCGCGTGCTGAAGGACAGTGCGATCTTCTCGCTGCGCAAGGAAAGCGGCGAGGTCGCGGGATTGCGCTGGTGGATGCCGAAACTCGTGCAGACGCTCGCCAGCAACATGCTGACCACCGACGAGCCGGATCACACCCGTCTGCGCGGCATCGTCGACGAGGCCTTCCGCCGCCGCGCCGTGGTCGCCATGGAACCGCGCATCCGCGCCATCGCCGATCGGCTGGCCGGCGAGCTGTTCGCGGACGGAAGCCCGGCCGACCTGGTCGCGCGTTATGCGCAGATCCTGCCGCTCGCCGTGATCTCGGAGTTGCTTGGCCTGCCCGAGTCCGACCGGCCGATGTTCATCGGCTGGGCCAATTCGATGTCGCGGGTCAACAGCGCGATCGGTTTCCTCAGTGTCCTTCCTGCCTTCAAGAAGATGCGGCGCTACATGGACGAGCGATTGCGCGCGGTCCGCGCGCATGGCGGCGAGGGATTGATCGCCGAGCTGGTGCGGGTCGAGATGGAAGGCGGCCGCATCAGTCACGACGAGATGCTGTCGATGCTGTTCCTGCTGTTGAACGCCGGCTCGATCACCACGACGCATTTGATCAGTGGCGCGGTCTTCGAACTGCTGAAGGACCCCGCGCGCCGCGACTGGCTGATGGCGGACTGGAGCCGCGCCTCGCTTGCCGTCGAGGAATTCCTTCGCTTCGTCGCGCCGGTGCAATTCTCCAAGCCGCGCCATGTGCGCGAGGATGTCGAGATCGAGGGCGTTCACTTGCGGAAGGGCGAGCAGGTGATGGCGATGATCGTCGCGGCCAACATGGACGCGCAGGCAAGCCCGCATCCCGAACAGCTCGATCTCGCCCGCAAGCCGAACCGGCATTTGTCGTTCGGCACCGGCATCCATTTCTGCCTCGGCCATCAGCTCGCGCGGATCGAGGCGATGGCGGCGCTGCAAGCGCTGTTCACGCGCTGGCCCAAGCTGGCGCTCGCGACCTCGCCGTCGCAAATCCGCTATCAGCGGCGGCCGGGACTGCGGTCGATCGTGAAGCTGCCGGTGAGGCCGGACTAATCTAACCGATCACCGCGCGGAACTCGAAACCGTGCAGGTTGACGCTGGGCGACATGCCCCAATGACCGCCGCCGAACACGCGCAGGCGTCGGTCGAGTTCTTCCTTGCTGATGTCGAGCGGGATGTCGCAGATCGCCCGATAGGTGCGACGTGAATACGTCCTGTCTCCCCACTGCAGGTTGGAATGCGGCAGCGGGTCGGTCGCGGTCGCCAGATGTTTCGCGAGCTGCCAGAACAGCCGTGCGAGGTGGGCATAGGCGAGGCCCTCGAGGCCTTGAACGCCGATGCCAGCGGGAACGGAGAAGTGTACCGCCTCGACGATCGGTCCGGAGTCGACACGGGCTGCCATCGCATGCACGGTTACACCGAAATCGGTTGCCCCTTCATAGAGCGCAAAGTGCGCCGGCGCCCAGCCGGGATAGGCGGGCGGACCGGGATGGAAGTTGTAGGCGCCATAGCCGAGCCCATCGAGCACATCTGACGGCACGATCACCGGCGTTGCGAAGGCAACGAGCCGGCTGCGCGCGAGTGTCGCCGCGTCGAAGCGGATGAGGTCGTCAGTCGACGCCGCCCAGTGAACGGTGAGCGCCGGCTTGTGCCCGAGCAGCGCCGAGGCCAGCACGGCCTGCTCCACCGGTCCCGTCAACAGAATGATCGTATCGAACATCGCCCGTCCAGCACTGCAATGCTCGCCCCTGAGTCACTATGTCGCAACAGCCGTTAAAATGGCGTTAACCATGTTAGGTCGCCGGCGGGGATTCTTTTTCCTTCGCGGCGGTCGGAGATGTTTTTTCGGGCAGCGGGTCCAGCATGTTCTTGCCGATCTCGGAAAACCATTTTTCGAGCACGACGTCGGCCTTGGGCATCGCCATCGTCTCGCCGACGATCGCCGGCAAGAACATCTTGTCGCCGACATGCTCGCCGAGGCTGCGATAGGCTTCGAACTGGGCTTCGCTGAAGAACTGGTTGGCGGTCGAGGTGTGCGGAAATGCCGGCTCGTCCAGCCTGTAGCGCTTGATAAACTCGCCCTCGTTCCCGGTGAGCGACAGCTTCAGATAGAGCAAGTAGCCGTAGCTCTCCGCGCCGTCGCGTTCGTCCCGCGGATACCTGATCCGGCAGAAAGCGAAATGCGAGTGGCTGAGGCCGCTGGCAGCCAGACGCAGCGCGTCGAGCCCGACGTCGATGGTGATGCCAAGATCGATATAGGCGAGCCGCAGCAACGTCGTCAGACCCTGGAAGGTCATCGGCGCGTCCTGCTCGCCGTCGATCGCGACGATGTATTTGCAGCGCCGGCGCAGCAGCTCGTAGACGCCGAGATTTTCGATGTGACCGCCATCGGAGACGTTGATGTAGGCCCGTTTTTCGTTTGCCCACCCGAACATCTCCTGCAGGAGATAGGTCAAGCCGGGTGGCGACAACATCCGGCCCGGCTTGCTCAGGGGATTTCTGATCCAGTAGCCGAGCCTGATGTTGAACAGCGCCAGCCAGAAACTGAGATTCTTGACGGTGCCCAGCCCCATCTGCGGCGCTGCCGCCGCGCCCGAGATCGCCATGGCGGAGCCTAGATCGAGATCGGGATTGACGTCTTGCCATTCTCCGGTCGCCCGGTAACCGGTCAACGGACTGCCGCAGAAGGCGCGGCTGAACGTGAAGAAATCCGTGAGGCGTCCCTGCATCCGCGCATCTCGGGAGGCGGGGACGTTGAGCGCACAATTGACGAGATGATAGGGCGCCCGATTGTGGCTGTTGCAGTCGGACAATTGGAGCGAGACGTTTTCCTGCAGCGGCTCGTTTGGACCTGACGGATCCGGCCGCACCAGATAGGCCTCGCCCAGTTTCTGCTTGTAGAAACGGTGAGGCGCTGTGGTGTTGATGTCGAAAAGGTACCCGAATTTGAGGTAACCGAGGGCAGCCACTGCAATGGCGACGAAGGTGGCCGTCGAGTTTCTTCCAATCCACTCGTAGGCCGCAAGCTCGAAGCCGAGAAACAGCAGCGGCGCTGCGACGGCGGCGACCGCGATCAAGATCAGCTTGACCGGCAGCAATAGATTGCCGGCCAGCGCCAGCACGGCTGAAGCGACAAGCGGAATGGCGGCAAGCAGGATCAGCCAGACCTCGTGCGTGCGGTGGTGGGCAAGCCAGTCGTGAGCACAATAGAGACCTTGCCAGGCCAGCAGCGCCAGGAACGCCAGGAGCGCCCATGCGAAGATTGCGTCGCTTCGCGTTTTCAACGCCGGCAGGCGGCGGAACAGCGGCGCAAACAACGCGATCAGCACGACGACTATTCCGGCCAGCACGGTCAGCAATTTCCAGAGCGACGCGCCGGGAAACAGCGAACGGATAAAAAATTCGGCCAGCGCCGCGACGAGGGCGACCCAGGCGAAAGCGAGGCCGTTCATCGTCATGCCATAGATCTGCGCGCCCGCCATCTGCAGCCGCTCCCAGAGCCGGCCCGTCGCAAGATATTTGCTGTGATGGCGGACATGACGCAGCGCCGCGGCTTCGCCGTCCTTGCGGCGGAAGGGCAGGTCCTCGCGGCCGAGGCCGATCGCACTGTCGTTGACGGCAAACGCAGGAGCACTCAGGAATGTCGTCAGGAAGGCGCCGAGATAGCCGCCGCCGGAGACGGTGGAGAGGTAATCGAACTGGTAGAGCAGATTGCGCCGCGCCAGCGCCGCCAGAACCCCGAGCGCAAAGGTCGCCGAGCGAATGCCGCCGCCGGAAATGGCAAGCGCCGCCGCATGCGGCTTGCCGGGCTCCAGCGGCGGGAGAAGGCCGGATCGCGCCGCATAGTGTGCGCGCCGCGCCAGCACGGCTTCGCGCTCCGCGTCGTTGATCTCTTTCGCCCTCGCTGGGTCGATCCCGCCGAGTCGTTCGTGTATGCCCCATGGCAGATCGCCGGCCATTTCCTCGGCGATATCGGACTCGCGTTTGGTCTCGGCAGGTTCGTGCTGCTGCGGCAGCTCCGTGGCGTCGCGAATAGCCATCAGCAGCGCGTCGAAGCGCGTCAGTCGCTTCTGCAGCATCGCGAGCTCGTGCCGGAACACGTCGGTGGCGTCCAGCGCCGCCAGTTCGCCGCGCGTGTTCTGCCGATGCCACTTCGCGGTGAACGGCCTGACATGCGTGTTCAGAACGTACCACACCACGGCTTCGGTCACGGTGCTTTCGGGATGGTCCTTGTAGCCCGCCTTGAAAATCTCGCGGGCTTCGCCGAACAGCTCATAGACGCTCTTGAGCGCGGCCGCTTCCTCGCCGTCGATATAGGGCAGGCGCTGCGTGGTGATGCGCGACACCAGCTGCAGGTGCAGCCTGGCCGCCGCCTCTCTGTCGACCGGGGTCGGCTCGAAAACCTTTCCGTCCCATTGCCCAATGAATGTCGTATCGAATATGCCGTCGCCACTGTCGTTGGCGGTGCTGAGAAGGTCCGTCCAGTTTGCTGGCTTTGGCACGGTTCATTCTCCGTTGTGATAGCGCCCTGGGAGGTCCCGGGCAGTAATGTCATCTGTATAAAAAATTCACGATCGTGGAAAACCTTAGCCCGGCACCAAAGCACAATTCGCGCCGAAGTTGAATGGCGCAGGACTCCGCGTGCAAGCGCGTGGCCGGCGCGGACGCACGGGACGTACCCTTGGCAACGACGCGGCTCGTCCTGCGGTTCATCGGATGTTTCCGGAGAACGCACTCGCAAGATGATTCCGGCCCTGCCAGTAAGTGCGGCTCGCGTGAGTGGCGCGTGCGGCTCCGGATCGGTTACGGACTTGCCAAGCGCTGTGGCGAGCGAGTAGAACGGCGGCAGCCTGTCGGGCCGATTTGCCGCCCGTGGCCCGATCGCCGGCCAGTTCGGTAAAATATTGAAATTGCTCAACAATCTATTGGGGAATGGTGTAACGGTAGCACAACAGACTCTGACTCTGTTTGTCTAGGTTCGAATCCTAGTTCCCCAGCCAGTTTGAAGATCTCCGCTATTGAATTTGCCTCAGGCGGCTTCGGTCGTTCAGCCAAAGCAACGACCTCGTCGTTCCGCTGCGTCCGATTGAATCCTCAACTGCCCATCATCGCGGCAACCATCGCTTGCTCCATCGACCAACTGTCTAGTTGACGCGCAGGCCGCGGTTCCCGCCCTTGCTTGCCCCTGTCAGGCCGCCATGCAATGCTTGCCGCGCCGAAAGGAGACGCGGAAATCGCGCGCATTCGCGGACGCTTCTCCGATAATTCGGCATCAGGCAGGGGCTTTCGGAGAACCATCAATATGAATTTCAGGACTATGCTCGGGCTGTCGTGCGCCGCCGCGATCTCGTTTGCGGTCGCGAGCCACGCGGCCGCCGAGGACAAGGTCAAGATCGGCGTCATTTTTCCGATGACAGGCAACGCGGCCAGCGCCGGCATTCACGGCAAGGCCGGGCTCGAAGTCGCGCTCGACATCATCAACAACGCGCATCCCGAGCTCGGCAATTTCCCGCTTGCCAAGAACGCCGGACTTGCCGGCCTCGGCGGCGCCAAGGTCGAGTTGGTGTTCGCCGACAACCAGGGCAGCCCCGCGACCGGCCAGAACCAGGCGCTCCGCCTGATCACGGAAGAGAAGGTGGTCGCGCTGACCGGCGCCTATCAGTCCGGCATCACGTTGACGACCAGCGCGATCGCCGAGAAGTACGGCATTCCCTTCGTCAACGGCGAGTCCGTCGCGTCCAATCTCACCGAGCGCGGCTTCAAATGGTTCTTCCGCACCACGCCGATCGCGACCGATTTCGCCAAGGTTTATTACGACTTCCTTTCCGACATGAAGGCATCCGGCGCCAAGACCGACAGCGTCGCGCTGGTGCATGACAACACCGAATACGGCAAGTCGGTTGCCGACGTCATCACTGCGGCCTTCAAGGAGAAGGGCGTCGCCATCGCGCTCGACGTCGCCTACGCCTCGAATGCGACCGACGTGCAGAGCCAGGTGCTGCAGCTCAAGGAGAAAAAGCCCGACGTCGTGATCATGATCTCCTATACGTCGGACGCGATCCTGTTCGCAAAAACCTTCCAGGCGCAGGACTACAAGCCGGCGATGCTGATCGCCGACGACGCCGGCTATTCCGACCCATCCTTCATCAAGGCGGTCGGCAAGATCTCGCAAGGCGCCTTCAACCGCTCGTCCTGGAGCGTCGGGCCCGCCGGGTCAGCCACGGCGATCATCGCCAAGATGTACAAGGAGAAGAGCGGCGACGAGATGGACGACACGGTGGCGCGGCAGATGACCGGCCTGTTCGTGCTGGCCGACGCCATCGATCGCGCCGGCTCGACCGATCCCGCAAAAATCCAGGCGGCGCTGAAGGCGACCGACCTCAAGCCCGATCAGCTGATGATCGGCTACAAGGGCGTCAAGTTCGACGACAAAGGCCAGAACATCCTGGCCTCGGGCGTCATCATCCAGTTGCAGGACGGCGAGAACTACAGCACGGTCTGGCCGAAGGCGAATGCTGAAAAGCCGCCGGTGATGCCTTACAAGGGCTGGTAATATGGTTGAGGGCGGGACAAAATCCTGCCCTCATCTTTATCCGGCGTAACCTCCTCGCAACGACGCGCGGCTCATGTCCTTTGTCATCCTCCAGGTGATCGTCGGCGGACTCCTGCTGGGCGCGGTCTATGCGTTGTTTTCCTCAGGCCTCACCCTGGTCTGGGGCATGATGAACGTCGTCAACTTCGCGCATGGCGACTTCGTCATGCTCGGCATGTACGTCGCCTATCTCGTCTACACGCTGCTGGGGGCAGGGCCGCTGATTGGCGCGCCGCTGGCGATGCTGGTCCTCGCTACCGTCGGCATCGTCGTCTATTTCGGCCTGATCCGTCACATCATGAAGGGGCCGATGCTGGCGCAGATCCTCGGTACCTTCGGCCTTGCGCTGCTGCTGCGCTATTCCGTGTTCTGGTGGTTCGGCGCCAACTTCCTCACGCTGCCTGAAAACGTGGTCGGCGGCACGCTCGATCTCGGCGGCATCCGCATTCCGGCTTCTCGCCTGCTCGCCGGCATTGTAGCGCTCGGCGTGACCTTCGGCCTGCATCTGCTTCTGACCCGCACCTCGCTCGGCTCGAAGATGCTCGCGGTCGCCGAGGACTCCACCGCGGCGCAGCTGATGGGCATCCGGCCCGACACCATGCAGGCGATCGCCTGGGCGATTGCGGCCGGTGCCACCGGCCTGGCCGGCGCGTTGATTGCGACCTTCTTCTATATCGTGCCGACTGTCGGCGAGACCCTCGCGATCGTCGCCTTCGTCACGGTGTCGCTTGGCGGCTTCGGCAGCGTGCCCGGCGCGCTGGCGGCGGGGCTGCTGATCGGCGTGATCGAGTCGCTGTCGGGTTATCTGATCGGCGCGGTCTACAAGGACATCGTGGTCTATGCGCTGTTCGTCTCGTTCCTCTGGTTCCGGCCGCAAGGCCTGATGGGCAAGTCATGATGCGCCGTCTGCTCTGGCCATCGGTCGCGCTCGCGCTGGTGGTCGCCTATCCCCTGCTGTTCTCGACGCCGTTCCAGCAGCGGATCGGCGCGCTGGTGTTGCTTTATGCGATCGCAGCGTCGGCCTGGAACATCGTCGGCGGCTATGCCGGCCAGGTCTCGGTCGGCCACGTCGTGTTCTTCGGATGCGGCGCCTATGCCGCGATGGGCGCGTACACGCATTTCGGACTGCCGCCGTTGGTTGGCATTCCCTTGGGTATCGTGGTCGCGGTGGCAATCGCGGCCATCATCGGCACGCCGACCTTGCGGCTGTCCGGCCACTATTTCAGCATGGCGACAATCGCCGTCGCCGAACTGGTGCGGCTGGTCGTCACCAACACCGAATATCTCGGGGCGGCCGTCGGTCTCTCCGGCCCGACGGTGCCGCGCAACATCTTCGATCTCTCCTTTGTCTCGGCGCTGCCTTACTACTATCTCTTCCTTCTCATCCTCGCGATCACGCTTGGCATTACCTGGTGGATGACCAGCAGCCGCATGGGCTTTTACCTGCGCGCCATCAAGGATTCCGAGCGCGCCGCGCGCTCGCTTGGTGCGCCCGCGGCCCGCACCAAGCTCTACGCCTTCATGCTGAGCGCAGGGCTCACGTCGGTGGCAGGCGCGCTCTATGCCATGATGTTCGGCTTTGTCGATCCGGAATCCGGGCTCGGCATTCTGATCTCGGTGAAGATCCTGATCATGGCCGCGCTCGGCGGCGCCGGGCTGCTGTTCGGGCCGCTGGTGGGTGCGGCGATCCTGGTGCCACTGGAAGAAATCTCCAACAGCAAGTTCGGCGGGCAGGGCGCGGGGCTCACCTTCGTGATTTACGGCGCGATCATCATGCTGATCGCGCGCTTCCAGCCTGGCGGGCTCTTGACGCTCGCCAACCGGATCATGGAACGGCGCGCCAGGGCGCGTGAGAGCGCGATTGCTGCCACGGGAGCCAGCCATGCTCCTTGAGGCGCGCGAGATCACCAAGGCGTTCGGCAGTTTTCGTGCGGTGGACGCGGCCTCAGTCACGCTGGAGCAGGGCGACATCCTCGGCCTGATCGGGCCGAACGGCGCCGGCAAATCCACCTTCTTCAATTGCCTGACCGGCGATCTCGCCTCGACCTCGGGCAAGGTGTTCTTCGAAGGCCACGACATCACTGCGCTGCCGCCGGAGGCCCGTGCGCAGCTTGGCCTGGCGCGCACCTTCCAGGTGCCGCAGACGTTCGAAGGCATGACGGTGCTGGAGAACGTGATGATCGGCGCCTTCCTGCGCGCCTCGCATCGTGCGGAAGCGGAAAGCAAGGCACGCGCGGTGCTGGAACGCGTCGGCATGGCGCGGCTCGCGGATACACCGGCGCGTTCCCTCGGCACGCCCGGCCGCAAGCGGCTCGAGATTGCCCGCGCGCTCGCCACCGAACCGAAGGTGCTGCTGCTCGACGAGGCCATGGCCGGCCTCACCCAGCGCGAGGTGCAGTTGGCGATCGAACTGGTGCGCGACATCCATCGCTCCGGCATCACGCTTGTCATCGTCGAGCACATCATGGAAGTCATCATGTCGCTGGCAAGCCGTGTCATGGTGTTTCATCAGGGCAGGGAGATCGCGCGCGGCAGTCCGCGCGAGGTCACCTCCAATCCCGACGTGATCGCGGCCTATCTCGGCACCCGCGCCGCCAAGGCCGCGGCCGGCCACACGCCGATCGAATTGATGGGCGGGCCAACCGTGCCGCCGATCTGAAGTTCCTACAATGCTAGCCGCCAACTGATCTTAGGAACTTCAGATCGAAAGCGGCACGGTAACTAAAATGATTGCTAGTGCCCTTTGCTTTCCGAAGTTCGTAGAGGAGGATGCCGCGATGATCGACGAACTTCGGAAAGCGGGCACTAGCCCATGAGTGCCCCATTGCTCAAGATCGAACACCTCGAAGTGCGCTACGGCGACCTGATCGGCGTCTCCGACGTCTCGCTCGAAGTGCCCGAGGGCAGCGTGGTGGCATTGCTCGGCTCCAACGGCGGCGGCAAGACCACGACGCTCAATGCGGTCGCGGGCCTGATCCCCTCCCATTCCGGATCGATCAAATTCCGCGGCGAGGAGATCGGCGGTGACAACGCGTTCGCCATCGTGCGCAAAGGTCTTGCGCTGTCGCCGGAGGGCTGGCGGCTGTTCGTGCAGCAGAGCGTCGAGAATAACCTTTTGCTGGGGGCGACGCCGCTGAAGGACAGGTCGCGCAAGGTTTCGCTGCTCGAACGCGTCTACGAAATCTTTCCGCGCCTGAAGGAACGGCGCAGCCAGCGCGCCGGCACCATGTCCGGCGGCGAGCGTCAGATGCTTGCGGTCGGCCGGGCGCTGATGAGCGACCCGAAGCTCCTGATGCTGGACGAACCGTCGCTGGGGCTGGCGCCGGCCGTGGTGGAATCCATGTACGAGACGTTTGGCCGGCTGCACCGCGCAGGGCTCACCATCCTGCTTGCGGAGCAATCGATCGAGCTCGCGCTGGAAGTGGCCGATTTCGCGACCGTGCTGCAGGTCGGGAAAAGCGTGCTGTCCGGCACCGCGGCGGCGCTGGCGCAGGACCCGCAGGTGCAACATGCCTATCTCGGCAGCGCCTGAGGGGTCAGCGCCTTCGGGGATGCGGCAGCAGGAAAACGAGGCCGCTCACGACAAAGGCGGCCCCACCGACGATCAAAGCTAAACCTAAATGATCCATCCAGCAGTTCCTGAGGTGGTGCAGGAGCTCGACCCATCCTACAAGGCATGATGCGAAAGAGCGAACGGTGGATCAACCGCCATCAGAATACCGGGGGGAGTGCATGAGCGCAGGCGACAAGCCGTTTGGTGGCACCATTGGCAAGACCGTCAAGGAGTCCAGGCCTTGGTGGCCCGACGCAACAAAGCCGCCGCGCGGGGCGCCCAACGTCCTCGTCATTCTCTTCGATGACGTCGGCTTCTCCGACTTCGGCTGCTACGGCTCGCCGATCAGGACGCCGACCATCGATCATCTCGCATCCGAAGGCCTGCGCTATTCCGGCTTCCACACCACTGCGATGTGCTCGACCACGCGCGCGGCGCTGCTCACCGGACGCAATCATCATTCGGTCGGCGTCGGCTGCCTCGCCAATTTCGATTCCGGCTATCCCGGTTACCGCGGCAAGATCGCGCGCGAGGCCGGCACCGTCGCCGAGATGCTGCGCGCGCACGCTTACCGCAACTACATGATCGGCAAGTGGCACGTCACGCCGCTGACCGAGAGTGGCGCCACCGGTCCGTTCGACGGCTGGCCGCTCGGCCGCGGCTTCGACCGCTTCTATGGCTTCCTCGATGCCGAGACCGATCAATACGCGCCGGAACTCGTCGCGGACAACGCGCACATCGACCCTCCCGGGACCTATGCCGACGGCTATCATCTCACGTCGGACTTGGTCGACCAGGCGATCCGCTTCATCGGCGATCACATCGCCGACCGGCCCGATCTGCCGTGGCTGACCTGGGTCGCACTTGGCGCCTGCCATGCGCCGCATCAGGCGCCCGCGGACATCATCATGAGCTACGACGCTGCCTTCGCGCACGGCTGGGACGTCGAGCGCGAGCAACGGCTGACGCGGCAGAAGGCGATGGGGTTGGTCCCGGCGGATACGAAATTGCCGCCACGAAATGACGGCGTGAAGGCGTGGGACGAGCACAGCACCGACGAGAAGCGCGTCTTCACCCGCCTGCAGGCGGCCTTTGCCGGTATGCTCGATCACGCCGACCGGCATCTGGCGCGGCTGATCGCTTTCCTCGAGACCGCCGGCGTGCGCGACGACACGCTCGTCATCGTGATGTCCGACAACGGCGCGAGCCAGGAGGGCGGGCCGCTCGGTTTCATCAATGCAATGGGGCCGTTCAACTTCCGCCCCGAACCGATGCCGGAGAAAGTCCGCCGCATCGACGATATCGGCGGGCCCGATACCCACAGCAATTTTCCGCATGGCTGGGCGATGGCGTCGAACACCCCGCTGCGCCGCTACAAGCAGAATACCCATGGCGGCGGCATTCGCGATCCCTTCGTGATCTCGTGGCCGAACCGGATCGCGACGAAAGGCGAGCTGCGGCATCAGTTCGTGCATGCCTGCGATTTCGCGCCGACGCTTCTTGAGCTCATCGGCATCAACGCGCCGAGTACGATTGGCGGTACCTCGCAGATGCCGCTCGAAGGCGAGAGCTTTGCCGCTTCGATCGCCAACGCATCCGCGCCGTCGAAGTCGTCGCCGCAATATTTCGAGATGTTCGGCCATCGCGGCCTCTGGCATCGAGGCTGGAAAGCCGTGTCGTTCCATCCGTCCGGCACGGCGTTCGAGAATGACAAATGGGAGCTGTTTCATCTCGATCGCGATTTCTCGGAAGCCGATGACCTCGCCGGACAAGAGCCGCAGCGGCTCGCCGAGATGATCAAGCTGTGGTGGAGCGAGGCCGAGAAGCACAATGTGCTGCCGCTCGACGACCGCTTCGGGCCGCGCTTTGCCGAGAACGCGGCGCGGTTCCACGGCGCGCGCCATCAGTTCACCTTTCACGCCGGCATGGGCCATGTGCCGACCGACGTCGCGCCGGACGTGCGCAGCCGCAGTTACAGCATCGAGGCGCATGTCGAGATCGACCATGACGCCGAGGGCGTGCTGATCGCGCATGGCGATGCCACCTCCGGCTACAGCCTCTACATCAAGGACGGGCTACTGGTGCACGATCTCAATATCGGCGGCGGCCACGAGATCGTGCGCTCGACGCGCAGGGTGCCGTCAGGCGCGCACCGGCTCGGCGTCCATGTCGAGCGCCTGCTGCGTCAGGAGCCGCCGGCCAAGGGCGCGCGCACCGGCATCAGCGAATACACGTTGCTGATCGACGGCGAACCGGCCGGCAGCCTGCAGACCCAGCTCGGATTCCACACCCTGATCTCGTGGTCGGGGCTCGACATCGGCCGCGACCGCGGGAGCCCGGTGTCGGATTACGATACGCCGTTCGAGTTCACGGGAAAACTGCTGAAGGTCACCGTGAAGATGCACCACGATCAGACGCTCGACGGCGAAGGCGTCGGCAACGCGCAGATGGCGAGGCAGTGACTACTTGATCTTCTCATAGGCCGCGGCGAAATCGGCCAGCGGCATCGGAATGGTGATGACTTCCTTGTTCAGGTTCTGGAAGGCGACCTTGAGCTGCTTGCCGGATTTCAGCGCGGCCAATATCTCCGGCGAGACCGGTGTGTTGGCGTAGCAGCCGCGGTTCTCGCAGGTCTGGATCTGCAGATCGATCGCCTTGCCGTCGTCGACCTGCAGCTTGGCGCCGGCCGGTAGATTGAGCCCGAGCGGCAACTGCACCAGCGCCACCGGCTGATGCGTATCGCTGGTGACACGGATATTGACCAGCACGATCAGTTGCCCGGTTTTGGTCAGCACGGCCGTCTCCTCGACAGCGCATTCCAGCGGTGCATCGCGGCCGAGGCTCGAGCAGCGCGAGACCCAGCTGGGGGCGGGCGGTTGCGCCGGCTGTTGCTCGGCGGAGGGTGAGGGCGCGGCTTGGGGCGCCGGCGTATGTGCGGGTGCCGGCGCGGCTTTCTTCGGCGCTTGCGCCGAGGCAGGCGCGCCGGCGAGCGCGGCAAGCGCAATGAGAACGACGATTGTCCTGATTGATATCACTGGTGCGGCTCCCGGGTTTTGCTTTTCCGTGTGCCGGGTGGCTACCAAAGTCAAGCTATTCGGCGGCTTCCTTGACGGAGGTCCGCTCGCCTTCGTGCTCGTCCTCGTCCGCCTCGGTGCGGCCCCAGCCCGAGAAGGCGTTGGAGAGCTTGTCGAGATAGAGATAGATCACCGGCGTGGTGAACAGCGTCAGCGCCTGGCTGACGATCAGGCCGCCCACCATCGCATAGCCGAGCGGCTGGCGGATTTCCGAGCCGGTGCCGGTGCCGAGCATCAGCGGCACGCCGCCGAGCATTGCGGCCATGGTCGTCATCATGATCGGGCGGAAGCGCAGCAGCGCCGCCTGGCGGATCGACTGTTCGGAGGTGAGATGCTGGTCGCGCTCGGCCGCGATCGCGAAGTCGACCATCATGATGCCGTTCTTCTTCACGATGCCGATCAGCAGAATGATTCCGATCAAGGCAATGAGGCTGAAGTCGTAGCCGAACGCCATCAGGATCGCGAGCGCGCCGACGCCAGCCGAAGGCAGCGTGGACAGGATCGTGATCGGGTGGATGTAGCTCTCGTAGAGAATGCCGAGGATCAGGTAGACCACGACGAGGGCCGCCAGGATCAAGAGCGGCACGGTGCCGAGCGACTGCTGGAACGCCTGCGCGGTGCCCTGGAAACTGGAATTGAGCGTGGGGGGCGCGCCGAGCTCGGTCATCGCTTTCTGCACGGCCTCCGTCGCCTGTCCGAGCGCCATGCCCTGCGCGAGGTTGAAGCTGATGGTGATCGCCGGGAACTGGCCCTGGTGGCTGATCGAGAGCGGCCGCACCGGCACGCTGGTCCAGGTCGCAAAAGTCGACAGCGGCACCTGGTCGTTTGTGGTCGGTGAGCGGATGTAGATCTTGTTCAGCGAGTCGAGGTTGCCCTGCAGCTCCGGCAGGATCTCCATCACGACATGATAGCTGTTGAGCTGGGTGAAGTATTGCGTCACCTGGCGCTGGCCGAAGGCATCGTAGAGCGTGTCGTCGATCAATTGCGGGGTGATGCCGTAGCGCGAAGCGGTGTCGCGATTGATCTTCAGTTCCAGCGTCGTGCCCTGGGTCTGCTGGTCGGTCGCGACGTCGCGCAGCTGCGGCAGCGTCTGCATTTTCGCCAGTATCTTCGGCGCCCATTCATTGAGCTCGGCGAGGTTGGCGTCCTGCAGCGTGAATTCGAACTGGGTGCGGGTCGGCCGGCCGCCGAGCCGCACGTCCTGGGCTGCCTGCATGTAGAGGCGCGCACCCTGGACCTTCTCGAGCTTGGGACGCAGCCGCGCGATGACCTGCTGCGCCGAGGCGTCGCGATCCTTCAGCGGCTTCAGCGTGATGAACATGTTACCGTTGTTGCCGGCGCGGCCGCTGCCGCCGATCGCCATCGCGGCAGTATCCACGGCCGGGTCTTGCAACACGATGTTGGCGAGCGCTTCCTGGCGGCTCTTCATCGCCTCGAACGAGATGTCCTGCGAGGCTTCCGAGGTCGAGGTGATCAGGCCGTTGTCCTGTTGCGGGAAGAATCCCTTCGGGATGATCACGAACAGATAGACCGACAGCGCGAGCGTGGCGAAGAAGATCAGCAACGTCGTGCGCTTCCAGCTCAAGGCGAGGTCGAGCATGTACTCGTAACCCCGCAGCATGGCGTCGAAGCCGCGCTCGCTCCATTGATAAAGCCTGCCGTGATGGGCGTCATGATGTGACCGCAGGAAGCGCGAGGCCATCATCGGCGTCAGCGTCAATGATACCACCATCGACACGAAGATGGTCATGGCCAGCACGACGGCGAATTCGCGGAACAGGCGGCCGATGATGCCGCCCATCAGCAGGAGCGGAATCAGCACCGCGACCAGCGACACGCTGATCGAGACGATGGTGAAGCCGATTTCCTTCGCGCCCTTGAAGGCGGCAGCCATCGGTTTCTCGCCGTCCTCGATGTAGCGGGAGATGTTTTCCAGCATCACGATGGCGTCGTCGACCACGAAGCCGACGGCGATGGTCAGCGCCATCAGTGAGAGGTTGTCGAGCGTATAGCCGAACACCCACATCAGGGCGCAGGCGCCGAGCAGCGCCAGCGGCACCGTCACCGTCGGGATCACGGTCGCCCAGAAGCTGCGCAGGAAGACGAAGATGACCATGACCACCAGGAAAATGGTCAACAGCAGCGTGAACTGCACGTCCTCGACGGCGGCGCGGATCGTCGTGGTGCGGTCACTTATGATGCCGATCTTGACGGCAGGCGGGATTGCCGCCACCAGCCGCGGCAGCAGCGACTTGATCTTGTCGACGGTGTCGATCACGTTGGCGCCGGGTTGCTTGTAGACCACCAGGAACACGCCGCGCTTGCCGTTGGCCCACGCCGCCTGCTTGGCGTCTTCCGGTCCGGTCACCGCCGTGCCGATATCGCGGATCCGCAACGGCCCGCCATTGCGATAGGCAATGATGACGTCGTTCCACTTGTCGGCGTCGAGCAGCTGGTCGTTGGCGTAGATTGTGTAGGCCCGCGTCTCGCCGTCAATGTTGCCCTTCGGGCTGTCGACGGTGGTCAGCACGATCTGGTTGCGCACGTCCTCGAGCGATAGACCCTTGGCGACGAGCTTGGCGGGGTCGATCTGCACGCGGATCGACGGCTTCTGCTGGCCGCCGATCACGACCTGGGCGACGCCGGAAATCTGGCTGATCTGTTGCGCGAGCTGGGCGTCGACGGCGTCGCTCACGGTGGTGAGCGGCAGCGTGTCCGAGGTTGCCGATAACAACAGGATCGGCGAGTCCGCCGGGTTGACCTTGCGATAGGTCGGCGGTGAGGGCAGGTTCTTCGGCAATTGGCCGCTGGCGGCGTTGATCGCGCCCTGCACGTCGTTGGCGGCGCCGTCGATGTTGCGATTGAGATCGAACTGGATGGTGACCGCGGCAGTGCCTAGATAGCTGGTCGATGTCATCTGGGCGATGCCGGGGATCTGCGCGAACTGCCGCTCCAGCGGCTGCGCCACCGAGGAGGCCATCGTTTCCGGACTGCCGCCCGGCAGCGTCGCCGTGATCTGGATGGTCGGGAAGTCGACCTGGGGGAGAGGTGCGACCGGAAGCAGGGGATAGGCGACGAGACCGACGAACAGGATGCCCGCCATCAGCAGCGAGGTGCCGATCGGGTAGTGAATGAAAGGCGCGGAAATTCCCCCGCCTGTCGATCCGGCCTGGCCGCTCATTCCTGCTTGACCTTGTCTTGCGCCGGATCGGAGCTTGCGACCGCGCTGGAGACGATCGAGCCGGGCTGCACCTTGAACTGTCCGCCCGTGATCACGCGCTCGCCGGGTTTCAGTCCTTCATCGATCACCGAACGTCCGTCGATGGAATAGCTGACCTTGACGTTGCGCAGCTCCGCCTTGTTGTCCTGACCGACGGCATAGGCATAGAGGCCGTTGGTCCCGTGCTGGACGGCATCGTCTGGCGCCACGGTCGCATCCTTCAAGGTCCGCACCAGAAGCCGCGTCGAAACCGACTGGCCGGGCCACAGCGCGTGGTCCTTGTTGTCGAACACCGCCTTCAGCCGGATAGTCCCGCTTGTGGTGTCGACCTGGTTGTTGATCACGGCAAGCTTGCCTTCGGCCAATGGCTTCTTGCCGTCGGTGGTGATCGCGATCACCTTCAGCGCGCCGGCTTTCTGGCCTTCGCTGATGTAGGGCAGCTGATCCTCGGGCGCGGTGAAAATCACGGTGATCGGTTCGATCTGGGTGACCGTGACGATGCCGGTCTGGGTGGAGGCGTTGACGATGTTGCCGATATCGACCTGGCGCAGGCCGGCCACGCCGGTGATCGGCGTTTTCACCTGGGTGTAGTCGAGCTGGGTCTGCGCATTGGAGATGGCGGCGTCATCCGCGGCGATCTGGGCGGTGAGCTGCGCGACCGTGGAGCGCTGGGTGTCGGTCTGCTGGCGGGTCGCGAATTCGCCGAGCTTGGTGTAGCGCTGCAGGTCGAGATTGGCGTTGGCGAGATTGGCCTCGTCCTGCACTTTCTTGGCCTTGGCCTGATCGAGCGCCGCCTGGAATGGCCGCGGATCGATCTCGGCCAGCAGGTCGCCCTGCTTGACCATTTGGCCCTCCTGGAAGGCGATCTTGTCGATCTGGCCGTCGACCCGGGTGCGGACCACGACCGTATTGAAGGCCTGAACGGCGCCAAGCCCGGTCAGATAGACCGGGAAGTCGGTCTTTTCGACCGGGGACATGCTGACGGGAATGGCGGGCTTGCGGGCGGCCGCCTTTTGGGCGTTTTCAGCCCTCTGCACGCTTTCCTCATGCTGCTTCCAGCCGAAATAGCCCGCGCCGCCGAGCACGGCGATCAGCACAATCCAACCGATAGTCCGCGACTTCTTCATGCTCGTTCGTTCGCTGAAAGAGAGACAATAACGGGAGTTTTACAGCGTTCCCAGCCGGGAAGCATATAATATGCATGCAATTTATATGTAAACACACTATAGCTTGAGGTTCGAGGCAGATTTCTAAACTCTTGGAAAGGTTTGGGGACAGTTTTGCCCATGTCACTCGACCTGAAACGGCAGCTCGTTGCGCAGCTCGTAGAGAGTTCGCGGCTGCTGCGCAACTATATCGAGCACCGCGCCAAGGAGCGGGGGACGACTCGCGCGCAATGGATCGTGTTGTTTCGGCTGCGCCAGAACGAGGGCCTGTCCCAGGTCGACCTTGCCGACGTGCTGGAGCTGCAGCCGATCTCGCTGGTGCGGCTGCTCGACCGCCTGGTCGAACACGGCCTGCTGGAGCGGCGGCATGATCCGAAGGACCGCCGCGCCAATCGCCTGTTTCTGACGGCGAAGGGCAGGAAGCTGGTCGACGATCTCGACGGCCTGCGCGATGCAATCGCAACCGACGTGTTCCATGACCTGTCCGACGACACGCTGCAGACCAGCCTCGATACCTTGCGCGAGGTCAAGGAGCGCATCAAGGCGCTGTCCGATCACGGCGGACATGTCGCGGCGAAGTGAGCGCGTCACGTCTCATCCGGTGCAAAAAAGTGACGCTCAAGAATATTCGGAAGTAGGCATTTTAGAAGGTCTTTTAGAACTGTTTTGATCTGGATGGATTCTGGATTCCCCGCGCCCCATTCGCGTTGACCCGAATTCTCGCGACCGATACCGCTACCTCATTGCTTGCAGCGCGCATGCGAATGGCAAGCGGGGTTTGGGGCGCATCAATGACACCGGAAGAAGAAACGACGTCGCTGCGCTCGAACGCAGCGGCCAACTCGATCGGTTCGGGCATCCCCTGCCGGCAATTCCTGCTCGCGGCAAGCACGATCGCGACGCTCGCTGCCGGTATCACGGAAGCCGCCGCCCAGGCATCGGCTGAAGCAAAGCCGGACGCGCAGTTGCCGCCGATCAGTGTCACCGCGCCAGAGGTCAAGCGCAGTGGCGCGCCCGCGCGGAGCGCCGGTACCGGTCCCGCCGCCAGGCGCCGGCAACAGGTGGCGCGGCAGGCGCAGCCCGAGGCCAAGCCGAAGGAGTTCGGGCCATCGCAGGATGCAAAAACCGGCACCGTCGGCGTTTACACCAACAGCACGCCGGTTGCGACCAAGTCGAACACGCCGATCGTCAACATCCCGCAGTCGCTCAGCGTGCTCACGAAAGACTTCATTCGAGACCAGAACTTCCAGAATTTGACGGAAGTCACCCGCTACGTCCCCGGCGTTGCCATTCACCAGGGCGAAGGCAACCGCGACGAACTCGTGATTCGCGGCGTGGACTCCAGCGCCAACTTCTTCGTCAACGGCTTCCGGGATGACGTGCAGTATTTCCGCGATTTCTACAACGCGCAGAGCATCGAGGTGGTGAAAGGCCCGTCCGCGCTGACCTTCGGCCGCGGGGCAGGCGGCGGCCTCGTCAACCGCACGCTCAAGGAAGCCGACGGCACGCGGGTCTATGAGGCCTCGGCTCAGACCGGTTCATGGGGCGATCGCCGCGTGACACTGGACGCGGGCAACGCCATCAACGAGAACGTCGCCGCTCGCCTGAACGTATTTTACGAGGGCAGCGACGCATTCCGCGATTTCAACCATCTCGAGCGCTACGGCTTCAATCCGACGGTAACTCTGAAGCCGAGCGACGACACCAAGATCAAGCTGTCCTACGAGTACTTCCACGACGACCGCACCGCCGATCGCGGCAATCCCTCGCTGACGCCGTTCGGTGGGGCGACCCGTTTCAACCCCGCCACGCCCTTTGCACCGAACGGCGATTTCTCGACGTTCTTCGGCAGTCCGAGCCTGAACAAGGCGATCGCCACGGTCCAGACCGGCATGGCCATCATCGAGCACGATTTCGGTAACGGTCTGACGGTGCGCAATGGCACCATCGCTGCCGACTACAAGAAGTTCTATCAAAACGTCTATCCCGGCAACGGGCCGCTGGCGGGCGCGGTAGACCCGGCCCAGACGACGTTCAATCTCGCGGCTTACCAGCATACGACGAACCGCGACAATGTCTTCAACCAGACCGACTTCCTCTACAAAACTGCGGTCGGTCCGGTTTTCCACACGCTGGCGTTCGGCACCGAGTTCGGCCGGCAGACCGGCACCGATGTCCGCAACACCGGCATATTCCCGAACGGCACGAACACCATCGCAGACAATCCTTTCGCGCCGACTTATTTTGGGCCCGTCACGTTCATCCACCATTTCACGGCCGTGAATGCGGACGGTGTCACGACGCCCGATTCCAACAGCAGCTATCGTCTCAACGTCGATTCCGGCTATGTCCGCGACACCGCCGAATTCGGCCGCATGCTGCAACTGATCGGCGGCGTCCGCTTCGACCGGTTCGACATTGCGGCGACCGACATGAACACCAACACCAGTCGCGCCAGGATCGACGACAAGCTGTCGCCGGCAGCCGCCGTCATCATCAAGCCCATCGATCCGCTATCGATTTACACGATGTACAGCGTCTCCTATCTGCCGGCTTCCGGCGACCAGTTCAGCTCGCTGACCGACGGCACCGTCATCCTGACGCCGCAGAAGTTCGTCACCGAGGAAGTCGGGCTGAAATACAACATCAATCCGAAGCTGTTGTTCTCGACCGCGGTCTACAATCTCGACCGCACCAATCAGCCGCTCGCGGATGGCAACAATCCTGGATTCTTCTTCCCGTCAGGCGCGACGCGGGTCAAGGGATTCGAGTCGAGTCTGACGGGCTACGTCAACGAGCAATGGCAGACCACGTTTGCGTATGCCTACACGGATGCGAAGATCGTCAGCGCGACCTCCGCGACCATCGTGCCCGGCAATCGCGTCCAGCTGGTGCCCTACAACCAGTTTGCATGGTGGAACAAGTATCAGTTCGATTTGATGTGGGCGGTCGCGCTCGGCATCATCCATTTCTCGGATTCTTTCGCCAATTCGGACGATACCGTGCGACTCCCGGGCTTCTGGCGTTTCGACGCAGGGCTTTATGCGACCATCGACAAGAACTGGAAAGCCCAACTCACGGTCGAGAATATCTTCAACAAGGGCTACTGGGCCTCTGCCGACGGTAACAACAACATTTCGCCGGGGCAGGGACGCACGGTGCGGCTGAAGGCGATCTACAAGTTCTAGCGATACCCCTGCGCGAACTTAGAGCGGTTCTGTTTCTGTCGGAACCAAAACGGCCGTAGACCATCCATTAGAGGCAATGGCTCAAGGCATGCGTTCGGGAATTCTTCCCGACTAGTGTCCCGGTTCTGACGTTCGTATCAAACTGTAGCGAATGACAAATTCACCGCACGAGTGCATCAAGTCCTTTTGTCCGATGCCGGAGTGGAATTGTCCTTGAATTGGCCAAGCCAACCGGCATAACGAAAGTGCGGCGGGCCGGAGACAGTCGGTGATGTTTAGAACCATTCTTAAATTTCTGACGGCACTCGCGCTTGGCGCGTCTGCCACGGCTGCCTTCGCGCAACAGACTGCCGCGCCGCAGCCGGTGCCTTATCTGAACGCACAGGCTGCACAGCCCGCAGCCGCGACTCCATCCGCGCCGACGGCCCCGCCAGTTGCGGCGCCGGCGGCAGCTCAGCTCGCACCGGCAACAGCGACCGCCGCACCCGCCGGACCCACGCCTGACGCCGGTGGCGACAACGCCAAATCGCTGAAATCGACCATGCCGGTACCGCACGATCTGTCGCCGTGGTCGATGTTCCTGTCGGCCGACATCATCGTGAAAGGCGTGATGATCGGGCTTGCCTTCGCCTCGCTCGTGACCTGGACCATCTTCATCGCGAAGATGATCGAGCTGGCGATCGCGCGGCGGAAGCTGCGCACAGCGCTCCGCAAGATCGCCGACTCCCGTTCGCTTGCCGAAGCGCAGTTCGCTTTGGGATCGAAGACCGGCGTGCTGTCGGCTTTCCTCGCAGCCGCAATGCGCGAGGCGCGGCTGTCGGCCGGCATCTCTTCCGACGCCGGGATCAAGGAGCGCGCGGCCACCAGCTTCGCCGAAATCTCGCGCGCCGAGGCGCGCCGCATCCGGCTCGGCATGGGGCTTCTCGCCACGATCGGTGCTACTTCGCCCTTTGTCGGCCTGTTCGGCACGGTTTGGGGCATCATGAACAGCTTCATCGGCATCTCGAAGGCGCAGACGACCAACCTCGCGGTCGTGGCGCCCGGCATCGCCGAAGCCCTGCTTGCGACCGCAATCGGCCTCGTCGCCGCGATCCCGGCCGTGATCATCTACAATCACTTCGCGCGCGTGACCAAGACCTATCTCGAGCAGGTCAGCCGCGCCTCGGGGGCTGCGGCGCGGCTGTTGTCGCGTGATCTCGATCGCAGCCATGGCGGCGCGCACGTGCGAGCGGCGGAGTAGGCCATGGGCACTTCACTCGTTGAAGGCGGCTTCGACGACGACGAGGATTTCGCGGAAGCCCACGAGATCAACGTCACGCCGTTCATCGACGTCATGCTGGTGCTTTTGATCATCTTCATGGTGGCCGCGCCGCTGGCTACCGTCGACCTGCCGGTCGATCTGCCGACCTCGACCGCAACGCCACAGAGGAAGCCGGACAAGCCGACCTATGTCAGCATCCAGCCGGATCTTGCGGTTGCGATCGGCGAGACGCAGGTCAAGCGCGTCGATCTGGTGCGCACGCTGGATGCCATGGCCGACGCCAGCAAGGACAAGTTCATCTTCCTGCGCGCCGACCGTGCCGTGCCCTATGGCGAGCTGATGGACGTGCTGGAGATCCTGCGGGCAGGGGGCTATTCGAAGATCAAGCTGGTGGCGCTCGAAGGCGTGGCTGAGGCGGCCGCGCCGCAGGCTGCGCCGAACCCCTGAGCACGCGATGAGCGACATCATCGACATCGAGCAGAAGCCTTCGCGCCGGCTCTGGCTGTTTGCCGGAGTGGCCGCGCTGGCGCTGCATCTCGGCGGCGTCGCGCTCGCGGTGGTGCATCTCAGGGATGTCGACGACGAGGATTCCCTCGGCGCCCCGGCAATCGAGATCGGACTGGAGCTCGCCTCGACCAAATCCGAGCAGACTGATTTGCCGCCCGGTCCGGACTCCGATGCCTCCGTCGCTTCACCCGCGCTCGCCGAGCAGAAGGCCGAGGTGAAGGAAACCGACCTGCCCAAGGATACGCCGACCGAGGAGGCCGAGGCGGATCGGATCGTGACGCCGAACGACGTCAAGAAGCCGGTCGAGGAGGAAGCCAAGGTCGCGAAGGTCGAGACCCAGGCCTCGCAGGAATCGGTCGCGGCCGAAGCCACTGCGGCGCCGACCCTCGACAATGCGCCCAAGGCCGAGCGTTCGGTCGCGCCCGCCATCGGCACCGGTGAAACCGCGCGTCGCGTGCGCGCCACCTGGCAGAAGGAGCTGATGGCGCATCTCGACCGGCACAAGCGCTATCCCAGCGATCGGGCAGCGAAGGGTGCGGAGATTCTGGTCGGCTTCGTGCTCGACCGCAGGGGCCACGTGCTGTCGTCCAGCATCGTCAAGGGCTCGGGCGATGCCGCCTTCGACGCGGCGGCGCTGTCGATGATCCAGCGCTCCGATCCCGTCCCTCCGCCGCCGCCGCTCGTCGCCGACGAAGGGCTGAACTTCACCTTGCCTGTCATCTTCAAGGTCAAGGACAAGAGCTAGCGTATAGTCCGCAAAAAGTCGGCACCGGTTTTCCGACAAGACCATGCGCAATTAAAAGCTCCCCCGTTACACCTTGCGACGAATTCACTAGGTCACTCCTTGCCTCGCGTTATTCTGCGGGCGAGGCGGGGATTCACAAGCATGACCGTGACGCATTCGATGGCGGCGACGCCGCGACCTTGGGGAATTGAAGCCCTCAGGGCCGACATCGCGCGCCAGCCTGCGGTGTGGAGCACGGCCGTCCTCGTCGCGTTGGTGCATGCCGCGACCGCCGGCCGCTACGATGCGCAGCGTAACGAACTCTACTTCCTCGCCTGCGGATGGCATCCGGATTTCGGCTATGTCGACCAGCCGCCGCTGGTGCCGCTGATCGGCGCGGCAACACAAATCTTCGGCGTCAGCATCTGGATGTTGCGCCTGCCGGCGACGATCGCGGCTGTCGCGATGGTGTTTCTTGCCGCAAGCTTTGCGCGCCTGCTCGGCGGCGGCAATCGCGCATCTGGGTTCGCTGCGATTGCGGCCAGCATCGCGCCGGGACTGGCGGGGCTCGCCTCGCACCTGACCACATCGACCTTCGAGCCGATTGCCTGGACTTGCGCCGCATATCTGTTGACCCGCGCGCATCTCGAGGAGCGCCGCAACGATTTGATCTGGACGGGAATCGTCGCAGGCCTGGCGATGGAAGCCAAATGGGGCATCGCGGTCTTCCTGGTTGCGCTCGGCTTCGGCGCGCTCGCAACATCCGCGCGGCGGATGCTCGCGTGGTGGCAGCTTTGGCTTGGGGTCGCGATCGCGGCCGTTCTGTTCGCGCCGAACCTGATCTGGCAATGGCAACATGGCTGGCCGTTCTTCGATGTGATCCTCCCGCATCTCGAAAGCCAGAAGGATTACACCGGTCCGTTCTGGCTGTTTGAATGGCGTCAGGCACTGTCGATGAACGTTGCATTGGCGCCATTGGTGCTGGCCGGCGCGGTCGGGCCATTCGTCGACAACCGGCTCGCGCCCGCGCGTTTCCTCAGCCTCGGCTTTGTGCTGACGACCGCGTTCTACTTCCTGCAGCGAGGCACCAACTACTATTTGTTTCCGGCCTATCCGACCATGTTCGTGGTCGGTGCCGCCTTTGCCGAGCGGCTCTCCATCTGGACGACGCGCGGCTGGATCGCAGCGGCGATTGCAGTCAGCGCCGTCTATGCGCCGGTCGCGCTGCCGATCCTCGCGCCGGCGACGCTGCAAGGCTACATGAATGCGCTCGGCATCAGGCCGGCGCCGATTGAGGCGGCCGGCGTCGGCGCGCCCTTGACGCAATCTCTCTCCGATGAGTTTGGCTGGCGGGAGCTGGAGCAGAAGGTCGCCGCTGTCTACCACGGCCTGTCGCCGGAGGATCAGCAGCGCGCCGCGATCCTGGTCGCGCATTACGGGCAGGCGGCGGCGATCGACGTCTACGGCAAGGCCGACGGGCTGCCGCCGGCGCTCAGCGGCCACAATCAGTATTGGCTATGGGGACCGCGCGGCTATGACGGCTCGCTGATCATCCATGTCGGCGGCGATCCCGAGCGCTGGCGACGCGGCTGTGGCTCGCTCGAAATCGTCGACAAGACCGACAGTCCCTTTGCCATGCCTTATGAGAATGGCCGGCCGATCTTCATCTGCCGCAACTCGCGCCTGTCGTTGACGAAGCTTTGGGATCGCTTGAAGCGCTATCGCTAGCGCATGATCCGAAAATTGTGCAGCGGTTTTCCGAAAAGATCATGCGCAAACCAAGAATCTCCAGCGTTCATCGCCAGAAATAGCGGATGCCGACATAGACCACGCAGAGGCAGATGAAGATCAGCGTCACCGGCACCTTGGGTTTGGCGTCGGTCGGCCGCGCCACAGCTGATGGCTTCGGGCGGGTGGGCGGCTTGCGGAAGGCGGTAACATTGTCCGCGATCGGCTCGGCAGGCGCGGAGCGCACCGCAGGCGGCGTGCCGACGCCGCCCATCTCGAGATAATAGGCCTTGTACATCGACTGGATGGTGGCCTCGGTCGCATCCGCCTCGCTCATCTTGCCGAGCAGGGAGCGGTAGCTCGCCAGGAACTTCTGGGCTTCCGCGGACAGCGACGAAGCGCCGTTGAGCTTGGCCATCATCTTCCAGGTTGCAAAGTCGGCGCGGGCCCTCGTGTCGGCTCGTCGCGCAATCAGCATGTCCGCAGCTTTGACCAAGTCGGCCTCGGGTTCCTCTTCGCCCCGCCTTGCGGCCTAGGCGTATCCGGTGATGAGCAGAATGAACCGAATGATAAAATCAGTCGATGTCCGCAGTATTGTCGAGATCACATCAAGATTGAGACCAAACTGCGAACCCGCAAGCGGCAGCAGGATCAAAATTGCGACCAGGATCAGCATGCCGAACGGCTCCAGCCGTGCCAGCGGTATTGCGAGCGGGCGCGGCAACAGCCCGACAGCGACCCGGCCGCCGTCGAGCGGCGGGATCGGCAGCATGTTGAAGATCGCCAGCACGACATTGATCAGAAGCATGTTTTTGAGGTTGTCGGCGACCCATTGGGCGTAGTCCGCGGGCACCCAAGGCAGCACATGGAAACCTGCAGCGGCAATGACCGCCAGGATGATGTTGGTCGCGGGTCCCGCCAGCGCCACCAGCACCATGCCGAGGCGGGGATTGCGCAGTGCGCCGAACCTTACCGGAACCGGCTTGGCGTAGCCGAACAAGAACGGCGAATGCGAGAGCAAGAGCACGCCCGGCAGCAGAAGCGTCCCGAAGGGATCGATGTGCCGGATCGGGTTGAAGGAGACCCGGCCGAGCTTGAAAGCCGTGTCGTCGCCGAGCCGATGCGCGACGAAGCCGTGCGCGGCCTCGTGAAAGGTGATGGCGATGATCAGCGGCAGCACCCAGACCGAAAGCTGGTAGGCGGAAATGTTCAAAGGGAAAGGCTCCGGGACAACGGCCCCTCTATATAGGCGCGCGGCGCGATCGCGTCAGGCCGGCGGCGGTCCTTCCTGATATTGCGGCAGGCCGTCGTTAAGCTGGACCCACCCCATTTTCGCGGAGAGCCAGATATGCTCGGTCGGCGCAAAGGCGTGCCGGTCGTCGAATGTCGCGAGCGCGATGCCGGCCGCGGTGCCGTTGGTGCGCCATGAGAACAGCCGCGTGCCACACCTCTTGCAGAACACCCGGTCCACCCGTTCGGAGGTGGGGTAGCGGCCGGTCTCGCCCTGGACCGTGATCGCGTCCTGCGGAAACAGCGCGCGGGCGAAGAACGGCGAGCCCATCGCTTTCTGGCAGTTGCGGCAATGGCAGAGCCGGACATTGATCGGCTCGCCCTCCGCCTTGAACCGCACCGCGCCGCACAGGCATCCGCCTTCCCGGGTCATAACACCGCGTCCTTTTGAGGCGCGCATCATGCCCCAACTGAAAATGGCGCGAAAGCGGGCGTTACGAGTGTCAGCCATGTCCGGGGATGCCCGGGGGAATAGACGGACATTTCGCCGGTTTTTACAGGCGTGTATCCTGCGTGCGACACCCGGTTCGGGCTCGCGGCCGTGCCTCAACATAAATCCAGGGGAAGAAACACAATGAATAGAAGACTGACGATACTGGCTCTCGGCGCCAGCCTGTTCGCCGGCCTCGTCGCGCCCGCGCAAGCGGCGGACGTGTCGTTGCTACGCCTCGATTGCGGTACGCCGCAGGCACCCACGGCCGTCAATGAACGCTTCTCGGATACCTTTGCCTATGGCGAGCTCAAGATTCAGTTCGTCTTCAGTTGCTATCTGATCAAGCACGGCGACGAGTACATGCTGTGGGACACCGGGCACTCCATGACGGCGCCCAATGTCGCGCCCAAGGTCAGCGTGGTCGATCAGCTGGCGAAGGTCGACGTCAAACCCGATCAGATCAAATATGTCGGCATCAGCCATTATCACGCCGATCACACCGGTCAGGTCGACTCGTTTCCGAAAGCAACCCTGCTGATCGGCGCCAAGGAATGGGAAGCGATCACGGCGCCCAAGCCCGCGCAAGGCGTGAACTTCAAGCCGTTCGAGAGCTGGATCAAGGGCGACAGCAAGGTCGAGCCGGTGCCCACCGACAAGGACGTGTTCGGTGACGGCACGGTGATCGTGCTGCGTACGCCCGGCCACACGCCGGGTCATCAGAGCCTGCTGGTCAAGTTGGCGCAGATGGGCCCGGTCATCCTGACGGGCGACGCGGTCCACTTCCATGAGAACTACGATTCGGACGGCGTGCCCTGGTTCAACTTCGATCGCGCCCAGACGGTAGCTTCGATCGAGCGTATCAAGAAGATCGCAACAAACCTGAAGGGGACCGTCATCATCCAGCATGATGCGCGCGACGTCGACAAGCTGCCGGCATTTCCGGCGTTTGCGAAGTAACAACCGAACTCCCAATCCCTCATCCTGAGGAGCGCGCGCCCGAGCAGGCCGAGCGGTAGCGAGGCCGTCGCGAACGGCGCAATTCAAAAAAGCGCGCGTCTCGAAGGATGAGGCCCCGCTGTCGGCCTCATCCCTCGATACGGCTGCTTCGCAGCCTTCTCAGGGCGAGGGTATGGACTGTTGCGCATCGTCGCAGCGGGAAGCGCGCCTCAATACGTCGCCCGTCCGCCGGAGATATCGAACACCGCGCCGGTCGAGAATGCGCAGTCCTCCGACGCCAGCCACGCCACCATCGCCGCGAGTTCTTCCACCAGCACAAAACGGTTCTTCGGAATCTTCGACAGCATGAAATCGATATGCGCTTGAGTCATCTGGTCGAAGATCGCGGTCTTGGCCGCGGCCGGCGTCACCGCATTGACCAGGATGTCGTGGGCGGCGAGCTCCTTGCCGAGCGATTTGGTCAGCGCGATCAGCCCCGCCTTTGACGCCGAATAATGCGCGGCGTTGGGATTTCCTTCCTTCCCGGCGATGGAGGCGATATTGACGATGCGGCCGTAGCTCTGGCTGATCATGATCGGCACGACCGCCTTGCAGCAGATGAAGGGGCCGTCGAGATTGATCCGCAATACCTTGCGCCATTCGTCGAGATCGGTTTCCCATACCGTCTTGTTGATGCCGGCAATCCCGGCATTGTTGACGAGGATGTCGATCCTGCCGAACGCCTTCAGGGTGTCGTCGCGGGTCTTCTCCACGGCGGCGCTGTCGGTCACGTCGACCTTGAAGGCGGAGACCGCGTTGCCGATCCTCTCGGCGGTCTTGTCGGCGAGCGCCTTGTCGTGATCCCAGATCGCGACCTTGGCGCCGGAGGCGACGAAGCGTTCGGTGATGGCACGGCCAAAGCCCTGCGCGCCGCCGGTGACGACGGCGGTTCGGCCGTTGAGATCGATCTTGTTCATGCGAAAGTCCTTTTTCGAAGCCTTGCGCCGCTGTTGGTTTACTCCCTCTCCCCGCTCTTGCGGGGAGAGGGGTGGGGTGAGGGGCTTTCTTGTCCGCGAACACCGCTGATGAGTTAGGCTGTGTGCCTTGCCCCTCACCCGCGCTGCGCGCGACCTCTCCCCGCAGGCGGCAGGGGAATTGCATATGGATTTGAGACGCCTATTGCCTTGGACGGCAAGAGGGATTTTGAAGACGACTCCTGCGCTATGGAGGGAGTCGGATGGGCAAATTCAGGAAGGCTTTTCGGCGACTGGCGGACCCGCGTGCGACCAATGCACGGCACGATCTGCTGGAGGTGCTGTGCATCGCGCTGGCGGCGGTTTTGTGTGGGGCAGAATCGTGCTCGGACATGGCAGACTTCGGAGAGTCCAAGGAAGGGCTGTTGCGGCTCTTCCTTCGTCTGGAGCACGGCATCCCGAGCCACGACACTTTCAGCCGGGTGTTCCGTCTGCTCAAGCCCGACGCCTTCGAGCGCGCATTTCGGCACTTCATGGCCGCTTTTGCCAAGGCCAACGGGCTCAAGCTTACCGGGGTGGTGGCTGTCGATGGCAAGGCTCTGCGCGGCGCCTACGAACGCGGTGGCAAGGCGACACCGCTGCAATTGGTCAACGTCTTTGCGGTGGAGTCGCGCATGGCCTTGGCCCAGCAAAAGGCGCCTGGTCGCAACGAGACGGCAGGAGCCCTCGAAGTTCTGGAGCTTCTGTGCCTCGAAGGCTGCATCGTCACCGCCGACGCGCTGCATTGCCACCGCGCCTTTGCGGCGGCAGTACGCGAGCGCGGCGGCCATTATGTTCTGGCGATCAAGGCCAATCGCGGACGCCTGTTCGCCGCGGTTACACAGCAGTTTGCGCGATCGGGCACGCGCGGCACCGCCGAGCAGGTCGACCGCTCCAGCCACGATCGCAGCGAAGCACGGCGCGCGACCATCATGCGCAATGCCAGTCTTGCTGCCCGCTACGGCTTTCCGGATGTTGCGGCGGTCGGCCGGATCACCTCGCGCCGGCGCGTATCGGGGCAGCGTGCCAACGCCCCGCTCGTGCGCTACTATCTGTTGTCCAAATACATGTCTCCCAAACGGCTGCTGCACGTCACTCGCAGCCATTGGGGTATCGAGAACCGCCTCCATTGGGTGCTCGACGTCCACTTCGCGGAAGACGGCAATCGTGCGCGCAAAGACAACGCCCCCGAAAACCTCGCCATCCTGCGAAGGCTTGCCCTCAACATCCTGCGATCTCATCCCCATCGCGCATCTCTGCGCCGCAAGATCAAACGAGCCGGATGGGACAATGCCTTCCTTTTGGCTATGCTCAGCCATATGCGATAGCCCTGCCGCAGGCGGGGAGAGGTGAAGAAGTCAGAGCATGTAGCCGCCATCGACGACGAGGTCGACGCCGGTGGTGAATGCGGCCTCATCGCTGGCAAGATAGACGGCCATATCGGCGATTTCCTGCGCGGTGCCGAGCCGGCCCATCTTCTGTCGGGCAACGAATTTTTCGCGGCCGTCCGGGCCGGCGGCTGTGGCACGCTGGAGCATCGAGGGCGTTTCCACCGTGCCGGGGCAGATACTGTTGCAGCGGATGCCCTGGGTGATGAAGTCGAGTGCGACCGCGCGCGACAGCAGCGAGACCGCCGCTTTCGACGCGCTATAGACATAGCGGTTGGCCGGCGGCCGCAGCGCAGCGCATGACGAGATGTTGACGATGCTGCCGCCGCCGCCCGCGATCATCGCCGGCAGGAACGCCTTGATGGTCCGGTGCATGGATTTGACGTTGAGGTCGAAGGAGAAGTCCCAATCCTCCTCCGAACAGTCCATGATGGTGCCATGGTGCACGAAGCCTGCCGCGTTCAAAAGCACGTCGATCTTGCCGACGCGCTTGGCGAAGGCGTTGACGTCGGCCGTATTGCGCACGTCGAGCCGTGTCGCCTCCGCGATCCCTTCCTTGGCGAGCGTGGCCAGGCCTTTTTCGTCGATATCGGTGGCGATCACGGTTGCGCCTTCGCGCGCGAACGCGATGGCGCAGGCGCGTCCGATGCCGGCGGCTGCCGCGGTCACAACGGCGCGTTTGCCCTTGAGGCGATCTGACATGGGGTCTTCTCCTTATTTATCCACCCGTCATTCCGGGATGCGCCGTAAGGCGCAGGCCCGGAATCCATACTCCGAGCTGGTGGTTATGGATTCCGGGCTCGCCGCTTCGCGGCGCCCCGGAATGACGAGGTCGCTCAGTGATTATCCCGTGCCACACCGACCTTGCCGGCGATGTCGTGGTAGCGCGTGGCGAGCTCCATGCAGGCGCCGGTGGCGTGCTGGCCCACGGTCGAGCGATATAGCTCCTGCCATGGCGTCTGGTTGGCCGGGTGCGGGAAGCCGCCCTTGGCCTTCAAGTCCGCATGGCGCTTCTTGATCTCGGCATCCGGGATCAGGATGTTGGCGCTCCCCTTGTTGAGATCGATGCGAACCTTGTCGCCGGTCTTGAGGATCGCAAGCCCGCCGTCGGCAGCCGCCTCCGGAGAGGCATTGAGGATCGAGGGCGAGCCCGATGTGCCCGACTGCCTGCCGTCACCGATGCAGGGCAGCGAGAGAATTCCGCGTTTGATCAGCGCGGCCGGCGGCTGCATGTTCACGACCTCGGCGCCGCCGGGATAGCCGATCGGGCCGGTGCCGCGGACAAAGAGCATGCAGTGCTCGTCGATTTTGAGTTCGGGATCGTCGATGCGGTCGTGATAGTCCTCCGGCCCCTCGAACACGATGGCGCGGCCTTCGAAGGCGTTCGGATCCTTCGGGTTGATGAGGTAGCGGTCGCGGAATTCCTTGGAGATCACGCTGGTCTTCATGATCGCGGAATTGAACAGGTTGCCGCGCAGCACGAGGAAGCCGGCGTCCTTCACCAAGGGTTTGTCGTAGCTCCAGATCACATCGCCGTCGGGCTTCGGCGCCTCGCGGCAATTGTCGCCCATGGTCTTGCCGTTGACGGTCATCGCATCCTCATGGATACGCTTGTGCTTCATCAACTCGCGCACGACAGCCGGCACGCCGCCGGCACGGTGATACTCCTCGCCGAGATAGAAGCCGGCCGGCTGCATGTTGACGAGGAGCGGCACGTCGTGGCCGTGCTTCTGCCAATCGTCGATCGAAAGCTCGACGCCGATGTGACGGGCGAGCGCATTGATATGGATCGGCGCATTGGTCGAGCCGCCGATCCCGGAATTGACCACGATGCAGTTTTCGAACGCCTTGCGCGTCAGAATGTCGGAGGGCTTCAGATCCTCCCAGACCATCTCGACGATGCGTTTTCCCGTCTCATAGGCGATCTGGCCGCGCTCGCGATAGGGCGCGGGAATCGCGGCACAGCCGGGCAGGGACATGCCGAGCGCTTCGGCCAGCGAGTTCATGGTCGAGGCCGTGCCCATCGTGTTGCAGTGGCCGACCGAGGGCGCCGAGGAGGCCACGATCTCCAAAAACTGCTCGTAGTCGATCTCGCCCGCGGCGAGTTGCTCGCGCGCTTTCCAGACCACGGTGCCGGAGCCGGTGCGCTGGCCCTCATGCCAACCGTTGAGCATCGGTCCACCCGAAAGCACGATCGCCGGCATGTTGACGGTCGCCGCCGCCATCAGGCAGGCCGGTGTGGTCTTGTCGCAGCCGGTGGTGAGCACCACGCCGTCGAGCGGATAGCCGAACAGGATTTCGACGAGGCCGAGATAGGCGAGGTTGCGGTCGAGCGCCGCGGTCGGCCGCTTGCCCGTCTCCTGGATCGGGTGGGTCGGAAACTCCATCGCGATGCCGCCGGCCTCGCGAATGCCCTCGCGGACGCGATGCGCCAGTTCGAGGTGATGGCGGTTGCAGGGCGACAGATCGTTGCCGGTCTGCGCAATGCCGATGATCGGCTTGCCCGATTGCAGTTCATGCCGGGTGAGACCGTAATTGAGGTAGCGCTCCAGATAGAGTGCGGTCATGCCCGGATTGGTCGGGTCGTTGAACCATTCGCTGGAGCGGAGCTTGCGGGTTTTTCCGGCACTTGCGGCATCATGCCCGTTTGATTGGGGTTTTTTCATTGGTTTCTCCCGGCGTGGCCCGTTCAAGGGCTCTGACTTCCACCCTGTTTATACCCAGCGCAAATCAGCGCGCATGACAAATCGGTTCTCCGATTGGACATTAGTTGAAGAGGGTTGGTTGCGCTATCATTTTGTCTTTCTCGACCCCTTTCCGGCCGCCGACGGGATACGGAAGCCCTATGGCCGCGTCGAGCTTTCCCGCTGCACGATACTGAAGCCCAAGTCGACGACCCCGTGTTCCGGACGCCGTCCTTCCAGCGTTTCGATCACCATCGTCGCGGCGTTCTTGCCCATCTCGTAGCGGTTGGTTCGCACGCTCGTCAGCGTCGGCACGCTTGAAGCCATGAATTCGAGATCGTTGAAGCCGACGATCGCCATCTGCTCCGGAACCGACATGTGCCGCCGCCTGCATTCGAACAGGGCGCCCAGCGCAAGGTCGTCGTTGACGCAAAAGACGGCGTCGATTTCCGGGGCCTTGGCCAGGAGATCGGCGAACAGCGTTCCGCCGAGCGTCATGGAGGTCGGCACCGCCGTGGTCACGATCAGCCGCTCGTCGAACAAACCGGCCTCGTTCATCGCGGCGCGATAACCTTCGAGCCGCCGCTGCACCCGCGGATCCATGCGCGCGCCGAGAAAACCTATTCTGCGATATCCTTGATCGAGAAGGTGCGATATCGCGGCTTTCGAGGCCTCAAAATGCGAAAATCCGATCATCATGTCGACCGGCGCCGGACCGATCTCCATGATCTGCACGATCGGGCAATCCACTTCCTCCAGGATCGCGCGGGAGTCCGGCGTCTGGTTGATGCCGGTCACGATCAGGCCGGCCGGTTTCTGCGCCAGGAACAGCCGCAGCAGGCGCTCCTCCTGCAGGATGCTGTAGCGCGTGTTGGCGAGCTGGATCGTGTAACGGCTGCCATCAAGCGCATCATAGATGCCGCGCAGCACGTCGGAAAACACGTTATTGGTCAGCGAAGGGATCAGCACGCCGATCACTTCGGTGCGTTGCGAGGCCAGCGCGCGTGCCGCAAGGTTCGGCACATAGCCGAGCTCCCTGGCCGCGCTTTCCACCCGCACGCGCTTTCCCGCCGAAAGCGCTTCCGGATTCCTGAAGAAGCGCGAAGCCGTGATCGGGCTGACACCGGCGAGCTTGGCCACTTCCGTGAGCCTGATCCTGCCGGTTTTGGCGCGTTTCCGTCCCATTGCGCCGCTCATATCACAACCTTCGTCAGGGACAAGCGATATTGACAGCGCTATCATCCGGTTGCTAATCGAACAATTGCCAAAACCGTATAAACTGCGGACAATACAGCGGTCCGATCGGGCTTTGCGACGCGAAGTCAGAACAAGAACAGAAGCGGTCACGGCACTCGTCGAACGTCGCCGGGAAAACTTGAGGGAGGGAAGTGGATGTCGTCGGTCCAAATTCGCGACGTGCGCAAATCATTCGGTGCCTTTGAGGTCCTGCACGGCGTGACCGTTCCGATCGAGGACGGCGAGTTCGTGGTGTTGGTCGGTCCCTCCGGCTGCGGCAAGTCGACCCTGCTGCGGATGCTCGCGGGCCTCGAGAACATCACCTCCGGAACCATCTCGATCGGCGACCGCGTCGTCAACAATGTCCAGCCCAAGGAGCGGGACATTGCGATGGTGTTCCAGAATTACGCGCTCTATCCGCATATGACGGTCGCCGACAATATGGGCTTCTCGCTGAAGCTGCGCGGCGCCAAGCAGGACGAGATCAAGAAGGGCGTGGCGCGTGCCGCCGAAATCCTAGCATTGACGCCGCTGCTCGAACGCTATCCGCGCCAGCTTTCCGGCGGCCAGCGTCAGCGTGTGGCAATGGGCCGCGCCATCGTCCGCGATCCCCAGGTGTTCCTGTTCGATGAGCCGCTCTCGAACCTCGACGCCAAATTGCGTGTCGCCATGCGCACCGAGATCAAGGAACTGCATCAGCGGCTGAAGACCACCACGGTCTACGTCACCCACGACCAGATCGAGGCCATGACCATGGCCGACAAGATCGTGGTGATGCATGACGGCATCGTCGAGCAGATCGGCTCGCCGCTCGAACTCTATGACAAGCCGGACAACCAGTTCGTCGCTGGCTTCATCGGTTCGCCCGCGATGAATTTCCTCAAGGGCAAGGTCAAGGCCAATGGTTCAGTCGGCTTCGAGGGGCCGAACGGCGTCAAGCTGCCGCTGCAATCCGCGCCGGCCAATTCCGACGGCAAGCCCGCGGTCTATGGCGTGCGGCCGGAACACTTCACCATCGCCGACGACGGCGCCGAAGCCGAGATCATCGTGGTCGAGCCCACCGGCTCGGAGACGCAAGTGTTCGCCAGTCTCGGCGGCGAGCAGGTCGTCGCCGTGTTCCGCGAACGCCACCAGTTCAATCCGGGCGACAAGATCCGCCTGAAACCCGATCCGTCGCTTGTCCATCTGTTCGATGAGACCACGGGCAAGCGGTTGAACGCCTAAAACAAGCCAGAACAAGCCAAAACAAGCATCACCACAGGGAGAGACGACCATGCATGATTTCACCCGCCGCAGTCTGCTTCAGGGCGGCACCGCGCTCGCGGCCGGCGCCGCGCTGTCCGGCGAGGCGCTGCTCGACTGGGCCAAGGCCTGGGCCGCGGATTCGCCGTGGAAGCCGGAAGCCGGCGCCAAGCTGACAATGATGCGCTGGAAGCGCTTCGTGCCGGCGGAAGACGAGGCTTTCAACGCGATCGTTGCGGCGTTCAAGTCGGCGACCGGCACCGATATGAACGTATTCTCCGAATCCTTCGAGGACCTGCAGCCGAAAGCCTCCGTCGCCGCCAACACCGGCTCCGGCCTCGACCTGGTCTGGGGCCTGCATACGCTGCCGCAGTTGTTCCCGACCAAAGTCGTCCTGATGAACGACGTTGCCGATTATCTCGGCAAGAAGTACGGCGGCTGGACCGACGCGGCGGCGAGAACCTGCAAGAAGGGCAACGACTGGCTCGGCATACCCATCGCCACCGTCGGCGGCTACATGACCTACCGCAAGTCGGCGCTCGACAAGGCCGGCTTCAAGGAGTTTCCAAAGGACTTCCCGGGCTTCCTCGAAATGTGCAAGGCGCTGAAGGCGAACAATACGCCGGCGGGCTTTGCGCTCGGCCACGCCAGCGGCGACGCCAATGGCTGGCTGCACTGGGTGCTGTGGGGTCACAACGCCTGGACGGTCGACAAGGACGACAAGGTCGTCATCAACTCGCCGGAGACGCTGAAGGCCATGGACTACGCCAAGGCGCTCTCGGATTCCTTCATTCCCGGCGTTGCCTCCTGGAACGACTCCTCCAACAACAAGGCTTACCTTGCGGGCGAGCTCTACTGCACCTCCAACGGCATCTCGATCTACATCGCCGCCAAGGACGATCCGACCAAAAAGGATCTCGCGGAGGATACCTACCACGCGCTGTATCCGGTCGGTCCGATCGGCAAGCCCACGGAATTGCAGCTCGCGGTGCCGGCGCTGGCCTTCAACTTCACCAAATATCCGAACGCATGTAAGGCCTTCATCGCCTTCATGCTGGAGAAGGAGCAGTTCGACAAGTGGCTGACCGCCTCGCGCGGTTATCTCACCCAGACGCTCAACGCCTATGAGTCTTCGCCGATCTGGACCGCGGATCCGAAGAATGGGCCGTTCTCGCAGGCGTCGAAGCGCACGCTGACGGCCGCAGGTGTCGGCACACCCGGCGAGAAGGCCGCCACCGCGATCGCCGACTTCATCGTGGTCGACATGTTCGCCAACTACTGCACCGGCGCCAAGGATGCCAAGACCGCCGTCGCGGAAGCCGAACGGCAGTTGAAGCGCATCTATCGCTGATGAAAACGGGCGGACGGCGTCACAGCCGTCCGCCCCCTGCTGTCCCGGTTCTGACATTCGTATCATGTCGCGGCGAACTCGTTTACGAATGTCAGAACCAAAGGGACACTAGCAACAATATGATTGTAGTGCGGTTTTGGATTTGACATTCGCTATAAGGTTTCGCGGCTATACTGTAGCGAATGTCAAATCCACCGCCGCCACCGAAGACGGGATATCGCCATGGCTGATATTGCTCTCGCGCCCCAGCGCACGAAGACTCAAATCCGCGAAGCGACGGCGTGGGACCAGCTCAAGCACAACAAGAACTGGCTCGGCTTCTGGTTCATGGTGCCGGCGATGGCGTTCCTGGTCCTGTTCCTGGCTTATCCGCTGGGCCTGGGCATCTGGCTCTCCTTCACCGACACGAAGATCGGCCGCGCCGGAGAATTCATCGGTGTCGAGAACTACGACTGGCTGTGGGACGATGCGATCTTCTGGCTGTCGGTCACCAACACGCTGCTCTACACCTCCGTTGCCTCCGCCTTCAAATTCGCGATCGGGCTCTATCTCGCGCTGCTGCTCAACGAGAACATGCCGTTCAAGGCGCTGTTGCGCGCAGCCATCCTGATTCCCTTCATCGTGCCGACGGTGCTGTCGGCGCTCGCCTTCTGGTGGATCTTCGATGCGCAATTCTCGATCATCTCGTGGTCGCTGAAGCATCTCGGGCTGATCACGCAAAACATCAATTTCCTCGGCGACAGCACCTGGGCGCGGATTTGCGTGATCTTCGCCAACATCTGGCGCGGCGTGCCGTTCGTCGCGATCACGTTGTTGGCGGGCCTGCAGACGGTGCAGCCCTCGCTCTATGAGGCGGCGACGCTGGATGGCGCCACGCGCTGGCAGATGTTCCGCCACATCACCTATCCTCTGTTGACCCCGATCATCGCGGTCGTGATGACATTCTCGGTGTTGTTCACCTTCACCGACTTCCAGCTGATCTGGGCGATGACCCGGGGCGGCCCGGTCAACGCCACCCATCTGATGGCGACGTTGTCGTATCAGCGCGCGATCATCGCGGGACAGCTGGGCGAGGGTGCTGCGATCTCCAGCGCGATGATCCCGTTCCTCCTCGCCGCGATCATGGTCTCCTGGTTCGGCCTGCAGCGCCGCAAGTGGCAGCAGGGAGAGAACAATGACTGATCTGCTTGCTGCGCTGTCGTCCCCGCGAAAGCGGGGACCCATACCGCGGAATCTCTCGGTAGGCTCAAGGTGGTCGACGATCTTCGTTGCAACAAGGCCCTGTGGTTATGGGTCGGATCGCGCTCGCTCTGCTCGCTTGCCCGGGACGACATCTTGGGAGGGGGGCGCACCATGACTGATCTCCCCGCCACCAAGGTCGACCTCAAGACCATCCTGTCGACGCCGGCGCGAGTTGATCACAGCGAGGGCATGAGCTATCTGCAGTCGGTACCGCGCCGGTTGGTGACGCTTTATCTGCCGCTGTCGATCATCGTCATCATCCTGCTGTTTCCGTTCTACTGGATGGCGCTGACGTCGGTGAAACCGGACGACCAGCTGCTCGACATGGAGACCTACAGCCCATTCTGGGTCTGGCATCCGACGCTGAAGCATTTCCATAAGCTCTTGTTCGAGAGCTACTATCCGCACTGGCTGTGGAACACGATGTATGTCGCGGTCGGCGCCACCGTGCTGTCGATCATTGCGAGCGTGCTCGCGGCCTATGCCATCGTCCGGCTGCGCTACAGGGGTGCGCATCTGGTCGGCGGCCTGATCTTCCTCGCCTATCTCGTGCCGCCGTCGATCCTGTTCATTCCGCTCGCGACCGTCGTGTTCCAGTACGGCCTGTTCGACTCGCCGCTGTCGCTGATCCTGACCTACCCGACCATCCTGATCCCGTTCTCGACCTGGCTGTTGATGGGTTACTTCAAGACCATCCCGTTCGAGCTGGAGGAATGCGCACTGATCGACGGCGCGAGCCGCTGGCAGATCCTGACCAAGATCGTGCTGCCGCTGGCCATTCCGGGTCTCATCTCGGCCTTCATCTTCTGCTTCACGCTGTGCTGGAACGAGTTCATCTACGCGCTGACCTTTCTGCAATCGATGCCGAACAAGACGGTGCCGGTCGCAATCGTCAACGAGTTCGTCGACGGCGACGTCTATCGCTGGGGCGCGTTGATGGCGGGTGCGCTGGCCGGCTCGCTGCCGCTGGTCATCCTCTACGCCTTCTTCGTCGAGCACTATGTGTCGGCGATGACCGGCGCCGTGAAAGAGTAAGCGCGGCTTGCTCGGGCGATAATCAAGAAACCTCGGGAGTTTGCCTTGCACATTCTGGTTCTGGGCGCGGCCGGCATGGTCGGCCGCAAGCTGGTCGAACGCCTGCTGCGCGACGGCCGTCTCGGCAAGACCGACATCACCAAACTGACGCTGCATGACGTGGTGGCGCCGGCGAAGCCCGAGAAGCCGGGCTTTCCCGTCGAGGTGCATGCGGGTGATTTTGCTGTCCCGGGCGCGGCCGAGAAGCTGATCGCCGGCCGCCCCGACGTGATCTTCCATCTCGCCGCCATCGTCTCGGGCGAGGCCGAGCTCGATTTCGACAAGGGCTACCGCATCAATCTCGACGGCACGTGGATGCTGATCGACGCGATCAGGCTCGCTGGCGGCGGCTACAAGCCGCGCCTGGTCTTTACCTCTTCGATCGCGGTGTTCGGCGCGCCGTTCCCTGAGGCGATCGGCGACGAGTTCTTCCACACGCCGTTGCTCAGTTATGGGACGCAGAAGGCGATCGGCGAGCTGCTGATTTCCGATTACTCGCGCAAGGGCTTCCTGGACGGAATCTCCATTCGGCTCCCCACGATCTGCATCCGCCCGGGTGCGCCGAACAAGGCGGCCTCGGGCTTCTTCTCCAACATTCTGCGCGAGCCGCTGGCAGGCAAGGAGGCCTTGCTGCCGGTGTCCGAGGAAGTACGCCATTGGCACGCGACGCCGCGCTCCGCCGTCGGCTTCCTGCTGCACGCCGCCACCATGGATTTGGCCACTGTCGGTCCGCGCCGCGGCCTCACCATGCCGGGCCTGACTGCCACCGTCGGTGAGCAGATCGCCGCGCTCAAGCGCGTCGCGGGCGACAAGGTGGCAGCGCGCATCAAACGCGAGCCGGACGCCTTCATCATGGGGATCGTCGCCGGCTGGCCGCGCAATTTCGAGGCTAACCGCGCCCGCGCGCTCGGCTTCACCACCGCCGAGACGACTTTTGACGATATCATCAAGATCCACATCGAGGACGAGCTCGGCGGCAGGTTCGTCAATTGAGATAATTTCGGCGCGATCATGACCCATGTTGCCAGCATCGGCGAATGCATGATCGAGCTGAAGCAGGCGGGCGGCGGCCTGTATTCGCGCGGCTTCGGCGGCGATACGCTCAACACGGCGGTCTATCTCGCGCGCCTCGGCGTCGACGTCGACTACATCACCGCGCTCGGTGACGATCCCCTGAGCGCCGAGATGATCGCGGGCTGGGTGGCCGAGGGCGTCGGCACCGGCCGGGTGATGCGTGTGTCCGGCAAGTTGCCCGGCATCTATCTGATCGGGACGGACGCGAAGGGCGAGCGCCGCTTCTTCCATTGGCGCGAGAATGCCGCGGTGCGCAGCCTGCTCGACCTGCCGGAGACTGAGAGTTTGCTGCAGTCGCTGGGTGACTACGACCTGATTTATCTCTCGGCGATCACGCTCGCGATTTTCCGCGATGAGGGCAGGGCAGGGCTGCTGGCGGCGCTGCGCGAAGCACGGCAGCGCGGCACACGTATCGTGTTCGACACCAATTTCCGCATTCGACTGTGGCCCGATCTCGATGTCGCGCGGGCCGTCTACGATCACGTCTTCAAAACGGCTGACATCGTGCTTGCCTCATCGGAGGATTTGCAGATGCTCTATCCGGACGAGGATGCCGACGCGCTGCTCGCGCGCATCCCGACAAACGAGGTGGTGCTGAGGCTGGCCGAACCGGCAAGCTTCGTGCGCGCCGGAGGCACAAGGCAAACTCTGGCGGCTAATCCCATCATCGCGCCTGTCGTCGACACCACGGCGGCCGGTGACAGTTTTGCTGCGGCTTACATCGCCGCGCGGCTTGCCGGCGCCGAGCCTGTCGATGCCGCCCGCGCAGGTCATCATCTCGCTGGTGTCGTGGTGTGTCATCCAGGCGCGATCATTCCGCGTTCGGCGATGCCGGCGGAGGTGTACGCAACGCTTCGCAAGGTGTCGCGATGACAAAGCAGGGCAAGCTGCTCGCACTCTTCAAGGCCGCCCGCGTGGTGCCGGTGCTCACCATCGATCGCGTCGAAGACGCGGTGCCGCTGGCGCGCGCGCTGGTCAAGGGCGGGGTTCGCACGCTCGAAGTCACCTTGCGCACGCCGGCCGCGGTCGAAGCTGCGAAGGCCATCGTCGCCGAGGTGCCGGACGCCATTGTCGGCATCGGTACCATCCTCAACGCCGACGATCTCGCCCGCGCCGAGGCGCTTGGCGCGCAATTCGGTATCAGCCCCGGCGCGACACCGCAGTTGCTTAAGGCTGCCGCTGCGAGCGCGCTGCCGTTCGCGCCGGGAATTGCGACCGCGTCCGAGCTGATGCAGGCCCTCGCGCACGGTTTCGATCTGGTGAAATTTTTCCCGGCCGAACCCTCCGGCGGTATCAAGACACTTCGCGCGCTCGTAGGTCCGTTTCCGCATGCTAAATTCTGTCCGACGGGCGGCATCGGCGAGGCCAACGCCGCGACCTGGCTCAGCGAGGCCAACGTAATCGCGGTCGGCGGTTCCTGGCTATGTCCGCCGGCCGAGGTCAAGTCGGAAAACTGGGGCGGCATAACTGCCATCTGTGATCGAAGCATGAAATCGCTGAAAGTGGTTCCCAGATAGGCTACAACGCAGCCAACAGTCCCAGGGAGATCAGCCATGACCGCCAGCATCGTCGGATGGGCGCACACCCCGTTCGGAAAATTCGATACCGAGACCGTCGAGAGCCTCGTCGTCAAGGTTGCCAACGAAGCTCTCGCCGATGCCGGCATCACGGCTGGCGACGTCGACGAGATCGTGCTCGGGCATTTCAATGCCGGCTTCTCGCCGCAGGATTTCACCGCCTCGCTGGTGCTGCAGGCCGATCCGAACCTGCGCTTCAAGCCAGCAACGCGCGTCGAGAACGCCTGCGCCACGGGTTCGGCCGCCGTGCATCAGGGCATCCGCGCCATCGCGTCAGGCAATGCCAGGACCGTTCTGGTGGTCGGTGTCGAGCAGATGACGCGCACGCCCTCGGCCGAAATCGGCAAGAATTTGCTGAAGGCATCGTACCTGCCGGAGGATGGCGATGTGGTCGGCGGCTTTGCCGGGGTATTCGGCAAGATCGCGCAAGGCTACTTTCAGAAATACGGCGATCAGTCCGACGCGCTCGCGATGATCGCGGCCAAGAACCACAAGAACGGCGTCGCCAATCCCTATGCGCAGATGCGCAAGGATTTCGGCTTCGACTTCTGCCGCTCCGAGAGCGAGAAGAACCCTTATGTCGCCGGCCCCTTGAAGCGCACCGACTGCTCACTGGTGTCGGACGGCGCCGCCGCGCTGGTGCTGATGGATTCCGAGTCCGCCAAGGGCATGACCAAGGCGATCAACTTCCGTTCAGTCGCGCATGCGCAGGATTTCCTGCCGATGTCGAAGCGCGACATCCTGCAGTTCGAGGGCTGCACGGTGGCCTGGCAGCGCGCGCTGGAGAAGGCCGGCGTGAAGCTAAGCGATCTCTCCTTTGTCGAGACCCATGACTGCTTCACCGTCGCCGAGCTGATCGAATATGAAGCAATGGGCTTGACGCCGAAGGGGCAAGGCGCGCGCGCGATTCTGGAAGGCTGGACCCAGAAGGACGGCAAGCTGCCGGTCAATGCCTCCGGCGGGTTGAAAGCCAAGGGCCATCCGATCGGCGCCACCGGCGTGTCGATGCATGTGATGACGGCGATGCAACTGGCGGGTCAGGCGCCCGAGGGCATGCAGCTGAAGAATCCGCAGCTCGGCGGCATCTTCAACATGGGGGGTGCTGCGGTTGCCAACTACGTCTCGATCCTGGAGCCGACGAAGTAATAGGCGTAACTGCGTAGGGTGGGTTAGCGAAGCGTAACCCGCCACTTCTTTATCAGCGGCAACAGAAGAGGTGGGTTGCGCCCTTCGGGCTAACCCACCCTACAATTTCCCCTCACGCGGCTCGCGCTACCACCGGCACGGCGCCTTTGCCCCTGACTTCGGCCTCCTCGAAATCGGCGGCGGCGATCGCCCGGTCCAGCGCGGCGCGCAGTTCCTTTGCCGTCTCCAGCGTCAGCTCGATCCCCGCGCGCGCGCCGGGTTCGAGCGAGGCATTGATGAAATCGAGCGTGATGACATCGCCGAGATGTGCGTGGCGCGCGTGGTCGTAGGCGACCACCGCGTGCGAGAGCGGAAACCATTCATCACCGCGCTTGGCCATGCCCTCGGCGCTGACGACTTCGATGATCGACGTGCACATGAGGGATCTCCTACTTCGCCAGATGCTTGCCGAAGAAGGCGAACACCTTGCCCCAGCCGTCCATGGCCTGCTCGGGCCGGTACAGCGGCCGGTGCCAATAGAAGAAGCCGTGGCCGGCGCCGTCGTAACGGTGGAACTCGTAATTCTTCCCGTGCTTCTTCAGCTCGGCCTCGTGCTGGTTGACCTGCTCGGGGCTCGGCGCGCGGTCGTCATTGCCGAACAGGCCGAGCAGCGGACAGCAGAGATCCTTGGTCATGTCGATCGGCGCTGTAGGCGTCTTGTCGTTGAGCTCTTCCTTGCCCATCACCACGCGACCGCCCCAGAGCTCGACGCAGGCGTCGACGTCCTTCTTCTGGCAGGAATAGATGAAGGCATGCCGGCCGCCGGAGCAGGAACCGAAAATGCCGACCTTGCCGTTGTGGTTCGGCTGCGCGCGCATCCATTTCACGGCTGCCTCGGTGTCGCCGACCATCTGGGCATCGGCGATGCCGCCGTCGGCGCGCACCTTTGCGGCGACGTCGTCCGGGTTGCCATCGCCGGCGCGCTCATAGAGGTTGGCGCAGATCGCCATGTAGCCATGGTGCGCGAAGCGCCGCGTCGTCTCGATGTAAAGCTCGCTCCAGCCGGGCAGATGGTGGACCAGCACCACGCCCGGAAACGGACCTGCTCCGGACGGTTTTGCGGTGTAGGCGGTGATCGGCGTGCCCTTGTCGCCCTTGATCGTGACGTTCTCGCAGGTCATGCCTCGGTAAAATGACATTATCTTCTCCCTGAGCCTGGTTTCTTCTGGGGTACGGCGGCGGTCAGTATTCGGCAGCCGGATACCAAGTGCAACACGCCGCCGCCGCTTTGCGTGCAATGCTGATCCCTCGAAGCCATTCCGGTAGCCCCGTATGGACCTCGTTCGGACGCTTCTGCCGTCCTACCGGGCCGACGCGCGGCGGCATCTCGAGGCCGCGGGAAAACCTGGCGAATAATCGGGAGAGTTGCAACTCGGTCACAGCGCTGGCGGCCGGGCGGCCCTAGAATGGGTCATACTTTCTGGGGGGAGTCGCCATGAAATGCGTGACTGGAACTGCCCTGATTGCCGGTGCTCTCTTTTTTGCAATCACATCCGCCCGTGCCGCCGACCTGCCGCTCAAGGCGCCGCCGCCACCTCCGCCGCCGCTCTGGACCGGCTTCTATGTCGGCGGCAACATCGGCGCCATGCGCGGCAATGCCGACTACGACACAGTCTGCCCGACGTTCAATCCGGCCACCTGTCCGCTGCTGATTCCGTTCTTTGCCTTCAACAGCATCGTTCCCGGCATCGGCCCGGTCATCACCTTCGTGCCCAACCCGTTCACATCGCTTCCGGGTGGCGGAGCGCATGACACGTCGTTGGTGGGCGGCGCCCAGGCCGGCTACAACTGGCAGGTCAGCAAATGGGTGTTCGGCGTCGAAGGCGACGTCGACGCCACCCGCATCCGTGCCTCGCTGACGCGCAACGCGGTGGACCTGTCCGGATCACCGCCCGGCTTTTTCGGCAATGTCGCGGCGACCTCGACCTTCAACAGCGACTGGATGGCCTCGATCCGCGGCCGGGTCGGCATCACTCAGGGGCGCGCGTTGTTCTACGGCACGGCCGGCGTCGCCTTTGTGGATTCCAGCGTGAACACCGGCTTTGTCTACACGCCGCCGGCCAATGCGATCCCGGCGTTCACCCAGGCTCCGCCGACCGGCGCGCGATCCTCGCAAACGCTCGTCGGCTGGACCGCGGGCGTCGGCGGGGAGTGGATGTTCAACAACAATGTCAGCGTCGGTGCGGAGTATCGCCATTCCGACTTCGGCAGGCAGAGCTATCTGCTCGGCTTCGATACCTCGGCGACGCCGGTTTTCGGAAGCGTCAAATACACCGCCGATCAGGTGACCGTGCGGGCCAATTGGCACCTGCACTGAGTTGCCGGCGAGGCCGGGACAAAGTCTCGCGCCGATCGAACCGACCTGGTGCCGCGCGGCTTAATAGCAGCGGATGACGTTGACCGTCTTGCCGCCGCCGACGTCGACACTCTCTGCGCCGCAGCCGGGCACATAGGGCCGATCGGATGGCGTCACATTCGGCGGGAAGCGATGCGCCCAGTCCCAGGGCACATCCTGGGTATAGGTGTAGTGGACCTCGTTTGGTCCGGCGAGCGGAGAGGTGATCGGCGCGCTAGCCGCGCCGTAGGCGCCATACGCATCGTCGCCGTAACCCGGCCAGAAATAGCCGCCGACATTCCTGCCGCGATGACGGAATCCATTGAACGCGTGCGGTACCGGCCGCACCGTGCCAACGCCCGCGTGCGGCGCTGCCGCGACGCCAACGCCGCCCGACCGCGCCATCGTTTCACTCGTCGCAAATGCAAACGCGATGGCGCCGACGGCGACCAGCGCTCCAAGCTTCCTGTGGGTCATGACGCGCACCAATTCTTTGTTGTTTGACGGCCCTTGGACGCACGCTAGGCGCGCCATTTCGCGCCCGCAAACGCATGTTTAATTTTTAGTTAAGATGTAATCTTAATAGGTCAGCACTCACACCCCAGCGCAGTTCGCTGCCCGTCCCGACACGAGCTTCCGATGAAAATGCACATTCTCCCCGGCGGTCGTGTCAGGATGCGGCGGGCGGTCTTCATCCCCGACGCCGATCGCAGCGAGATGATTGATCTGCCGGTCTCCTGCGTGCTGCTGCGCCATCCGCAGGGCAATGTTCTGTTCGACACCGGATGCCATCCCGATGTCGCTACCGATCCGCAAGCGCGATGGGGCGCGCTCACGAAATTCATGACGCCGGTCATGTCGCGCGAGGACAATGTAGTCAGCGGCCTGAAAGCGATCGGCCTTGGCCCCGATGACATCGACGTCATCGTCTGCTCGCATCTCCACACCGATCATTGCGGCTGCAATGCCTTCTTTCGACAGGCAACAATGTTCGTCCACGCCAGCGAGATCGAGGTCGCCAATGCGCCCGGCGCGGAAAAGATGGCCTATCTTGCCGCGGACTGGGATCATCCGATGCCGATGCAAACCATCTCGGCGCAGACCGACGTCATGGGTGACGGCCGGATCGTGCTGGTGCCGCTGCCCGGCCACACGCCGGGCATGACCGGCGCGCTGGTTACGCTCGATCGCAGCGGACGCTTCCTGCTGGCCTCCGATGCGCTCAGCGTGCGCGAGAATCTCGATCGCGACATCATCCCGCGCAACATGGTCGACGCGGAGGCGAGCGCGCGCTCCTTTGACGAGATCAGGCGGCTCGAGCGCGCCGGCTACCAGGTGATCTGCGGCCACGATGCCCCGCAATGGGAGCAATTGCGCAAGGGCGCAGATGCGTACGAGTAATATTCGCCGGCGCATACCCCCATACTCCGCTTGCCCTTGATCTCGGCCGCGGGCTGCTCTTACGTGGCCTCAACAACATCCGGGAGCTAACGCCGCCATGGGCCCACTGCAAGGCATCAAGGTCATCGACATGACGACCGTGCTGATGGGCCCCTATGCGACCCAGATGCTCGGCGACTACGGCGCCGACGTCATCAAGGTGGAGTCCTTGGACGGCGACGTGACGCGGCTGATCGGCCCGACCCGGCATCCCGGCATGGGCCCGGTGTTCCTCAACACCAATCGCAGCAAGCGCTCGATCTGCCTCGACCTGAAGAAACCCGCCGGCCGTGACGCCGTGCTGCGGCTGGTCGAGACATCGGATGTGCTGCTCTACAACGTCCGTCCGCAGGCGATGGCGCGGCTCGATCTCGGCTACGACGTCGTCGCCAAACGCAATCCGCGCCTGATCTATGCCGGCGTGTTCGGCTTTGGCCAGGACGGGCCCTATGCGGCCAAGCCCGCCTATGACGATTTGATCCAGGGCGCGACCGGATTGCCGGCGCTGATGGCGCAGACCAGCGACGGCATTCCACGCTATGTGCCGAACGCGCTGGTCGATCGCATCGTCGGCTTGACCGCGGTCGGCGCGGTCTGCGCCTCTCTCGTGCATCGCGAGCGCACCGGGCGCGGCCAGCGCCTGGACATTCCCATGTTCGAGACCATGGCGGGCTTCGTCATGGGCGACCACATGGGCGGGCTCACCTACGAACCGCCGCTCGACAAGGGCGGCTACGCGCGGCATCTGTCGCGCGACCGCCGGCCCTACAAGACCTCTGACGGCTATCTCAGCGTGATCGTCTACAACGACAAGCAGTGGGAAAGCTTCTTCAAGGCGACCGGCCGCGACGACCTGCGCAAGGATCCGAAGTTCGCGACCTTCGCCGGCCGCGCCGTCAACATCGACACCGTCTACGGCGAGCTGGCGTGCATCTTCGAGACACGCTCGACCGCGGAGTGGACCGAGCTTTTGACCAAGGCCGACATCCCGGTGATGCCGATGCACGATCTCGAAAGCATGCTGGCCGACCCGCATCTGGTAGCGACCGACTATTTTCCTGTCGTCGAGCACCCGACCGAAGGGCCGATCCGCAGCATGAAGGTGTCGGCGCGGTGGTCAGAGACACAGGCCGAAACAACGAGGTTGGCGCCACGCCTCAATCAGCACGGCGAGGAGATTTTGCGCGAAGCCGGATTCACCGCAGACGAGATCGCGGCGATGGTGCGCGACGGCGTCACCAGGGCAGCACAGGATTAGTCGGATGGATTTCGAACTCACCACCAACCAGGAATTGATCCGCGACCACGTCGCGAAAATCTGTGCGCGCTTCGACGACGCCTACTGGCTGAAAAAGGACAGGGAGGGCGGCTTCCCCGCCGATTTCCACAAGGCGCTGGCCGATGCCGGCTGGCTCGGCATCTGCATTCCCGAGGAGTATGGCGGCTCCGGCCTCGGCATTATCGACGCCGCGATCATGATGCGCACCATCGCGGAGTCAGGCGCCGGCATGTCCGGGGCGTCCGCGATCCACATGAATGTGTTCGGGCTCAATCCGGTCGTGGTGTTCGGCACCAAGGAGCAGTGCCGGCGCATGCTGCCCGGCATTGTCGAGGGCACGGAAAAGTCCTGCTTCGCCGTCACCGAGCCCAACACCGGGCTCAACACCACGCAGCTCAAGACGAGAGCGGTGCGCAAGGGCGACAGATATGTCGTCAATGGCCAGAAGGTCTGGATTTCCACGGCGCAGGTTGCCGAAAAGATTTTGCTGCTGGCGCGCACCACGCCGCTGGAAGACGTGCGAAGCGCGACCCACGGCTTGAGCCTGTTTTACACCGATTTCGACCGCAAGAAGATCGCGGTGCACGAGATCGAGAAGATGGGCCGCAAGCCGGTGGACTCCAACGAGTTGTTCTTCGCGGATTTCGAGATTCCGGTCGAGGATCGCCTGGGCGAAGAGGGCAGGGGTTTCGAATACATCCTGCACGGCATGAACCCCGAGCGCATCCTGATTGCCGCCGAAGCGGTCGGCCTCGGGCATTGTGCGCTGACGCGCGCCTCCGCCTATGCCAAGGGCCGTGTGGTGTTCAACCGTCCGATCGGCATGAACCAGGCGATCCAGCATCCCCTTGCGAAGAACTGGATGGAGCTCGAAGCCGCCTGGCTGATGACGCTGCAGGCGGCGTGGCAATACGACAAGGGCATGCCGTGCGGACCTGCGGCGAACGCGTCGAAATATCTCGCGGCCGAAGCCGGCTTCCACGCCTGCGAGCAGGCGGTCATGACCCACGGCGGCTTCGGTTATGCCAAGGAGTTTCACGTCGAGCGCTACTTCCGGGAGTCGCTGATCCCGCGCATTGCACCGGTCAGCCGCGAGCTGATCCTGAGTTTCATTGCCGAGAAGGCGCTGGGTTTGCCGAAGTCGTATTGATGATGAGGGCTGTGATCGTGAGGGACGCACGATGTCTCCGTTCCCTCCCCCCTTGCGGGGGAGGGTCAGGGTGGAGGGTACCAAGCAAAAACTCGTCGCGTGATCACCCCCACCCCCAACCCCTCCCCGCAAGGGGGAGAGGAGCGCAGCAGCGTTCGCGGTGACACCATGAGCTACATCACCGGCGTCGGTCTCACCTCATACGGCAAGCACGAAGGCCTCACCTCGCTCGACCTGATGAGCAAGGCGGCCGAGCTTGCGATTACCGATGCCGGCCTCAAACGTGGCGAGGTCGACGGCGTGCTCTGCGGCTATTCGACGGTGTCGCCGCACATCATGCTCGCCACGGTCTTTGCCGAACATTTCGGCATCACACCGGCTTACGCCCATGCGGTACAGGTCGGCGGCGCCACCGGTCTGGCCATGACCATGCTGGCGCACACCCTCGTCGTTTCAGGCGTGGTCAAGCATGTGCTGTGCGTCGCTGGCGAGAACCGCCTGACCGGCCAGAGCCGCGATGCCTCGATCGCAGCACTGGCGCAGGTCGGCCATCCCGATTATGAGGTGCCGCTGGGGCCGACCATTCCCGCCTATTACGGCCTGGTCGCCTCGCGCTACATGCACGAATACGGCGTGAGTGAAGAAGACCTCGCCGAATTAGCGGTGTTGATGCGCAAGCACGCGATGTCCCATCCTGGCGCCCAGTTTCACGAGCCGATCAGCGTCGCCGACGTGATGGCGTCGAAGCCGGTGGCCTCGCCGCTCAAGTTGCTCGATTGCTGCCCCGTCTCCGACGGCGGCGCCGCCTTCATCATCAGCCGCGAGCCGACCAACGACGCGCGGGTACGAATCCGTGGATGTGCGCAGGCGCATACCCATCAACATGTCACCGCCGCGCCGGCCTTGAGCGAGCTCGGCGCCGAGATCGCGATATCAAAGGCGAAGGCCAATGCGGGCGTCGAGATATCAGACGTTCGCTACGCCGCCGTCTATGACAGCTTCACCATTACGCTCGCGATGCTGTTGGAAGACCTCGGCCTCGCCAAACGCGGCGAGGCGGCCGCGCGCGTCCGCTCCGGTCATTTCAACCGCGATGGCGCGATGCCGCTCAATACCCATGGCGGTCTCTTGAACTACGGCCATTGTGGCGTCGGTGGCGCCATGGCGCATCTGGTCGAAACGCAATTGCAGATGACCGGACGCGCCGGCAATCGCCAGGTCCGCGACGCCTCACTGGCACTCTTGCACGGTGATGGCGGCGTGCTGTCGTCGCATGTCAGCATGTTCCTGGAGCTGACACGATGACCAAACCCGCCGACTGGACCAGCGGCCACGAGGTGATCGTCTACCAATCCTGCGGTGGGTGCGGGACGGCGCAATACTTCCGCCGCGGCTTCTGCGCGGCCTGTGGCTCATCTGACCTTGCCGAGAAGTGCGCAAGCGGAAAGGGCATGATCTACGCCACCTCCGTCGTTATGCGCGCCGCGACGCCGGAGACCCGCGCGCATGTGCCCTACAATATCGTACTCGTCGATACGGAAGAAGGTTTCCGCATGATGGCGCACGGCGCCAACGATCTGCGGATCGGCGATTCCGTCACCGCGCGCTTTACGCAATTCGCCGGACGGCTGGTGCCGTATTTCGAGAAATGACGAAGTTACTTCCAGTAAAACAATATGCTGGCGATGACGAGCATCGCCGTCACCGCCAGCATATGTGCGAACGCTTCCGAGGTCGCCCTCTTGGTGGCTTCCTTCATGCCGGTTTTCTCCCTAAACCTGGGCGTGACTCATCGTGGCGCGAAGACGCGCAACGACCGTCAGAATTTTACTCGGAACACCCCGCGACGAGTCTCCGCCCTGTTCTTGTGGTCCCCACAAGGCGAATATCGACTGTCCCAGTCTCGAACGGTATTGAGGCGGCAATTTGACTCAGGCGTGTCGGCGGACGGATACTGTTTTGGCAAAAAACGTCGCTTTGAAAATAACTGATGGCAGTAAAACCCAAGGAAAATCATGGCCCGTATCGATTACAGCGATCCTGAAAAACACGACGACCGGACCCGCGAACTGCTCGGCAAGAATCGCAACGCCAATATCTTTCGTATGATGGCGCACTCGCCGAGCTATCTGTCGCAGTACTGCCGGCTCGGCGGCGCGATCCGCAACCGCGGCGAACTCGATCCCGTTGTCCGTGAGCTTGCGATTACCCGCACCGGCATTTTGTGCGAGGCACCGTACGAGATCGTGGCGCACAAGCGCATCGGCAAGGGCGTCGGCGTCACCGACGAGCAGAACGCGGCGCTGGAGAACTGGCAGGCCGCGACCTGTTTCAACGAAGTGCAGCGCGCTGCGCTCGCCTTCACTGATGAAGTGGTTAAGTTGCGCAAGCCGACCGACGCGACCTTCAACGCAATCAAGGCGAAGCTGACGCCGGGCGCGCTGGTCGAGCTGCAGCTCTCGATCGGATTCTACATCATGACCTCGAAATTCCTGGAGACGTTCGCAATCGACATGCAGCCGGTCAGCGAGGTGGTTTGATCGAAGCTCATTTTGACCGGTGTCACTCTCAATGGACAATGGTTGGGAAAGCTCTGCACAGGCCTGGATCGACTCGATCGGCGAGCGTGGCGATTGGGGGCGGCAACATGTCCTCGATCCCGTGATGCTGGCGCGCGTCGGACGCGGACAGTTCGGCAACGCGCTGGACGTCGGTTGCGGTGAGGGACGCTTTTGCCGGATGCTCAAGGCGACCGGCGTGAAGGCAACGGGCATCGACCCGATGCGACAGTTCATCGAGTTGGCACGGCAGCGCGACGTGGACGGCGACTATCGGCTGGGCCGCGCCGAGCAGCTCGAATTCGCCGATGCCAGCTTCGATCTCGTCGTGAGTTACATCACGCTGGTCGATATCCCGGATTTTCGCGCCGCGATCCGCGAGATGGCGCGAGTGCTCAAGCCCGGCGGCTCGCTGCTGATGGCCAATCTCACCGGTTACATCTCGGCTTGTTGCGATCGCGGGTGGGTGAGGGGTGACAAGGGCGAATACCTGCATTTCCCGGTCGACAATTATCTGGACGAATTTCCGCTTTGGCTCGAATGGAGCGGAGTCCGGATCGTCAACTGGCATCGGCCGCTCGACGCCTACATGAAGGCCTTCCTTGAGGCGGGCCTCATCCTGAAATTCTTCTCCGAACCCGAGCCAGTGTCCGGCGACGCTGACCACCGGGAGCGCGCGCGGCGCGTGCCCTGGTTTGTCGTGATGGAGTGGGAGCGGCCGGGCTAGCCCGCCGTCAACAGATTCACCTTGGTATTTGCAATGATCAAACGATCGGCAAGGATTTGAGCAAGGTTTCGCATGATGCGCTCGCCCGCCTTGGGATGGCGGTTGCGGAACGCCTCGAAATCCGCGGTCGAGATTTCGACCGCGGTCGCCGACGCGTCTGCCAGCACGTCGGCTGAACGCACGGACTCCAGCAGCGCCATCTCGCCGAACGCCATGCCGGCGGTCAACGTTGCAAGCCTGATACCGTCGGGCAGGGTGACGTGAACCACGCCGCTCCTGAGGAAGAACAGCGAGGTCGCGGGCTCGCCGGCGCCGACGATCTTCTCGCCGCGGCGATAGGTCCTGGCGGTGCCGAGCGCAGCCAGATCGGCAAGCTCATTTGCCGACAATCCCGCCAGCAGCGGCTGCTCGGTGAGTTCTGTCGTGTCGTGGAAATCGATCGCGCCGCCGTAGCGGTAGACCACCTGATCCTCGGCCCATTCAATCGCGGCATCGAGCAGATAGAAGTCGCGCAGATTGGTCAGACCCTCCGTCCATTCCCGAACCATCTTCCATTCGGCGGACGTGCGCTTGATGCCGGACAGGATGACGGTGACGTGGAAGTGCGCAAGCTCTCGCAGTTCCTCCGCGATCAGCCGGGCGCCGGCCCGCGTTACCGAGGAGACGCGGCGCAGATCGAAGATCACGAATTGTGGCCGCGGCCGCGCGACGAGCCTGCGGGAAATGTAGTCGACGCTGGCAAGCGACAGCGTACCGACCAGCTCGATGACGCGGACGTCGTCATGATGCTCGCCGAGAATGTCGCGCTCGCGCGGCCGGCGGCTACGCCGCGACGGGCTCTTGCCGATGGTGTAGTCGGCGATGATGGAGTTGCGGGCGTCGTCGCTGCGATTGAGCATGTGCAGGTCGTAATGCGCCGAGATCGCTTCGCAGACCTTGATGCCGCGCACGCTGTTGCCGTGCTTGTCGAGCCGCGGCGAATAGCTGCCGAGTCCGAGCCGCGCCGGGAGTGCTGCGAGGATGCCGCCGCCGACGCCGCTCTTGGCCGGGATGCCGATGCGATAGATCCACTCCCCGGCATAGTCGTACATGCCCGACGAGGTCATCACCGACAGCGTGCGCGCGATCGCGTAAGGCGTCGCCACCTGCTCGCCGGTCACCGGATTGATGCCGCGATTGGCCAGGGTCGCCGCCATGATGGCGATGTCGCGCGCGGTGACGAGAATCGAGCATTGCCGGAAATAAACGTCGAGTACTTCGGCGACATTATCGGTGATGACGGCATTGGTGCGCAGGAGATAGCCGATCGCGCGATTGCGGTCGCCGGTGGAGCTCTCGGAGGCATAGACCGCTTCGTCGACGCCGAGATCGCGGCCGGCAAACCGCGACAGCTCGCGCCTGATGTGCTCGAACGCGCCGGCACCCTTGGCCTCGTGGATCAATCCGGAGCAGGCGATAGCGCCGGCATTGACCATTGGGTTGAACGGATGGTTCTCGGCATTGAGGCGGATCGAGTTGAAGGGATCGCCGGAGGGCTCGACGCCGATCACGCTCTCAACCCGCAACGCGCCGAGGCTGTCGAGCGCCAGCGCGAACACAAATGGCTTCGACATCGACTGGATGGTGAAGGGCGCCCGGGTGTCGCCGACCTCATAGACATGGCCGTCGAGGGTGGCGAGGCCGATGCCGAAGTGATCGGGGTTCGCCTTGGAAAGTTCGGGGATATAGCTCGCGACGTCGCCCGCGGTCTCGGCCAAGAAGTCGGCATGGCAGCGATCGAGAAATCGCTGCAAGGGCGGTTTCGAGTTGGCCCAGCTCGAAGCTGGTTGAGCGTCTGCTTTCATGGATTGCAGTCTTGCCGCGCAAACGTGATGCGCGCAACCGGCCCACAAAACAGGCGACGTCAGCGCGTAAATTCGGCTTGCTTTTCAGGTCTCGATGATGGCGACGGCCTGGCCTTCGGCAACGACGTCGTCGATCGCAACCAGCAGTGACTTCAATTTGCCCGCGGCGGGGGAGGCTACAGGGATCTCCATCTTCATTGCTTCAATAAAAGCGATGTCGTCGCCATCGCCTACACTCGTGCCGGGTTGAACGGGAAGGCCGCACACGCGTCCGGCCACTTCGGTGACGACTCTGATATCTGGCATACCAATCCGCTTCTTGTTGTCGGGTCAGATTGCCTGAGGTACCGTGTTCCGCAAGTGGAATTTTATTCCGCTCTGCGGAACAGGTGGGCAATCATGGGACGGCGCTCCGAACGCCTGAGCAGGCAGGGAATGCTCGCGACCGATATTGCGGGCGAGAGCGGCGATGTCATCCAGGTCGTGTCGCGCGCCTTCGACGTGCTCAGATGCTTCGAGGGCCACGAGGCGCGGCTCGGCAATCTCGAGATCTCCAACCGCTGCGGGTTGCCGCGCTCGACGGTGTCGCGCCTGACCCACACGCTGACGCGGATGGGCCAGCTCGTCTATCTGCCGCGCGACCAGAAATACCGGATCGGGCCGAGTGCGGTGGCGATGAGCACCGCGATGATGAAGGGCCTGCAGCTGCGCAACCTGATCCGGCAACGCCTGCAGGATGTCGCCGAGCAACTGCCCGGCACGGTCGGCTTCGTGATCCCGGACCGCTTTCATCTGGTCTATCTCGAATATGCCCGCTCGCCGAATGCGCTGGGCCTGCATGAATCGACCGGCAGCCGCATCGCGATTGCGACCACCGCGGCCGGCCACGCCTACACCGCCGCGCTCGAGCCGCCGGTCGGCGATGCGCTGATCGCGGAGATGGAGCGCGAGGTGCCCGATTGGGGCAAGCTGATGCGCCCGCGCATCGAGAACAACCGCCGTCTGTTGCGTGAGCAGGGCTACGTCGTTGCCTGCGGTCTCTGGAGCCCGCATATCAACGGGTTGGCGGTGCCGCTGTGGTCGCCGCAATATCAAACCTTTGTCGTGGTGACGATCGGACTGTTGTCTGCGATGTACGACGAGAAGCGGCTGTACAAGGACGTGGCGCCGCTGATGATCCAGCTTGGCGCCGCGGTCGGTGCGCTGCTTGAAGGCGGAGAGGGCGATCTCTTCAACAACCGGCTCGAGCGGAAGGCGATCCCGGTCCGGACCGACAACAACATCGCCAAGACGGAGGAGACGAATGATCTGGAAGCCCGAACTCGACGAGCTCGCTCGGCGCGAAGCGTTCGCGCGCGAGATGGGCGGCGTTGAGAAGGTCAAGCGGCAGCGCGACCAGGGCCGGCTCACCGTCCGCGAACGCATCGACAAGATGGTCGATGCCGACACTTTCCACGAGATCGGCGCCGTCTCCGGCATCGGCGAATATGACGAGCACGGCGAGCTCAAGCATCTGACGCCGGCCAATTGCGTGTTCGGCCGCGGCAAGGTCGACGGCCGCACCGTGGTGGTGGTCGGCGACGATTTCACGGTGCGCGGCGGCTCGGCCGACGCCTCGATCTCTGCCAAGCCCTTGATGGCCGAAGAGATGGCGCATGATTTCCGCCTGCCCATCATCCGCATCATCGAAGGAAGCGGCGGCGGCGGCTCGGTGAAGACGATCGAGACCAAGGGCGCGGCCAATCTGCCCGGCGGCATCGGCGGCAATCGCGCGTATCGCTTGGCGACCGAAAATCTCTCCTATGTGCCGGTCGTGGGCCTCGGCCTAGGTTCGGTCGCAGGCCTCGGCGCGGCGCGGTTGGCCTCGAGCCATTATTCGATCATGACGCGCGACTCCGCGATGTTCGTCGCCGGCCCGCCTGTGGTGAAGCGGCTGGGGCAGGATCTGTCCAAGCAGGAGCTTGGCGGCGCCGACATCCAGACCCGCGCCGGCGGCGTCGACGATGCCGTCGACACCGAGGAGGAAGCATTCGCGCGGGCGCGGCGATTCCTGTCCTATCTGCCGTCGTCGGTGTTCGAACTACCGCCGACCTTGCCCTGCACCGACGATCCCGAGCGCGCTGAGGAGTCGCTGATGAAGGCGGTGCCGCGCAGCCGCCGGCAGGTCTACAAGATGCGGCCGATCGTCGAGGCCGTCGTCGACAAGGGCTCGTTCTTCGAGATGGCCTCCAATTTCGGCCGGCCGATGATCGTGGGACTGGCGCGCATCGAAGGCCGCGCGGTGTTCGTGCTGGCGAGTGATCCCTTCCACTATGGCGGCTCATGGACTGCGGACGCTTGCCAGAAGGTGGTGCGCTGGGTCGATTTCGCCGAGACCTTCCATCTGCCGATCGTCTATCTCATGGATTGCCCCGGCTTCATGATCGGGCTCGAGGCGGAGAAGGCGGCAACGATCCGCCATGGCGTGCGTGCGATGGCGGCGGTCAACCAGACCACGGTGCCCTGGTGCACGGTGATCGTGCGCAATTCCTTCGGCGTCGCCGGTGTGGTGCATCAACCCGCCGACCGCTTCTCGATCCGCTACGCCTGGCCGTCGGCCTATTGGGGTTCGCTGCCGCTCGAAGGCGGCATCGAGGCGGCTTATCGCGCCGAGATCGACGCGGCGGCTGATCCCTCTGCGAAGCTGAAGGAGATCGAGGATCGTCTCAACAAGCTTCGTTCGCCGTTCCGCTCCGCCGAGAAATTCTGGGTCGAGGAGATCATCGATCCCAGGAAAACGCGCTCGCTCTTGTGCGAATTTGCGCGGCTCGCCGAGCCGTTGCGCACACCGGGCTTGCCGAAGGGGATGACGACTAGGCCGTGACCGGTTTCGGCCGCGAGATCGAAAGCGCAAGCAGCGCTGCAAGGATGCAGAGCGCGCCGGCGACGAAGAACGCCGGCAAGTAGCTCGCAAGCACCGTGCGCGACAGGCCGGCGCCAAACGCGGCGGTGCCGGCGCCGAGCTGGTGGCCGGCGAAGATCCAGCCGAACACCAGGTTGGCGCGCTCGGCGCCAAAGCGCTGCGCTGTCAGTCGCACCGTCGGCGGCACGGTCGCAATCCAGTCCAGCCCGTAGAACATCGCAAACAGCGACAGTCCGTAGAAGGTGAAATCGGAGAACGGCAGGAACACCAGCGACAGCCCGCGCAAGCCGTAATACCAGAACAGCAGCCAGCGATTGTCGTACCGATCCGACAGCCAGCCCGACACGATGGTGCCGAAGAAATCGAACACGCCCATGGCGGCAAGCAAGCTCGCGCCCTGTACCTGCGGGATGCCGAAATCGAGGCACATCGGGATCAGGTGCACCTGCACGAGGCCGTTGGTGCTGGCGCCGCAGATGAAGAAAGTCGCAAACAGCGCCCAGAACACCGGCGATTTCGACACGTCGCGCAAGGTGCCAAGTGCGGCAGCGACGATCGGCGCGGTATTCGGCGGCGACTGGGGCAGGGGTTCGGTACCCATATCGCCGAACGGACGCAAGCCGACATCGCTCGGCCGGTCGCGCATAACCATCAGTACGGCGAAGGCAGAGACGCCGAGCACGCAGCAGACCAGCGCGAGCGCCGTGCGCCAGCCGAGGCGCTCGGTCAGCGAGGCGAGCAGCGGCAGGAACACGAGCTGGCCGGTGGCGACGCTCGCGGTCATGATCCCGACCACGAGCCCGCGGCGCGCGGCGAACCAGCGCGTCGCAATGGTGGCACCCAGAACCAGTGCGGTCATGCCGGTGCCGATGCCGATCACCACGCCCCACAGTAGCATCAGCTGCCAGACTTTTGTCATGGCGAGCGATGCCAGCAGCGCCGAGACCACGATCAGCTGCGCGGCCAGCGTCACATTGCGCAGGCCGTAACGGTTGAGGAGGGCGGCCGCGAACGGCGCCATCAGCCCGAACAGGATGAAGCGGATCGATAGCGCCGATGAAATTTCGGCGGTGGTCCAGCCGAATTCGTGCTGCAGCGGCACGATGAACACGCCGGGGGCGCCGACCGTGCCGGCGGAGATCAACGCGGCGAGGAAGGTGACGGCGACCATCGCCCAGCCGTAATGGATGTTGCGGCGGGCAAGCGTGGCGGATAGCCAATTCGAGATCATTGGGCCTCGGAAGTTTGCCGGATTTCTTGATCAAGACGTTTTCAGGGAAGTTTGCTTGGAGCTTTGCTTGAGATTCTCTTGAGTTTCGCCTGACGTGCTTATTCTGGCACACGGCGCGCTTAGCCGAAATGCTGTACTTCCCTCATTTTAGGACGTCAGAATTTCAATGCCCGATGCGCTCGACCGCAATCGCGGTGGCTTCGCCGCCGCCGATGCAGAGCGAGGCGATGCCACGCCTGAGATTGTTCGCCTCCAGCGCATGCAGCAGCGTCACGATCAGCCGCGCGCCGGTCGCGCCGATGGGATGGCCGAGCGCACAGGCGCCGCCATTGATGTTGAGTTTTTCTCTGTCAATGCCGAGGTCCTTTGCCGCGGCCATCGCGACCACGGCAAAGGCTTCGTTGATCTCGAACAGGTCGACATCGCCGACGCTCCATCCGACCTTGTCGAGCAATTTCCGGATTGCCGGGATCGGTGCGGTCGTGAACCATTGCGGTTCCTGGCTGTGGGTGGCGTGGCCCTTGATCTCGGCCAGCACAGGCAGGCCGCTCCGATCGGCAAGCGAGCGCTTGGCGAGGATCAGCGCGGCCGCGCCGTCGGCATTGGCGGAGGAGGCGGCCGGCGTGATGGTGCCAGTAGCGCGGAACGCCGGCTTCAGCGCGGGGATCTTGGCAGGGTCAACCTTCAGTGGGTGCTCGTCATTGGCGATGACGCGCGGGCCTGTCTTCTCGGTCAGCGTGATCGGCGCGATCTCGCACCTGAAGGCGCCGCCCTCGACCGCCTTGCGGGCACGCGTCAGCGTCTCCATCGCGTAGGCGTCCTGATCCCGACGCGTGAATTGATAGGCCTCAGCCGTCGCTTCGCCGAAATCGCCCATCGAGCGGCCGGTCTCATAGGCGTCCTCGAGGCCGTCCATCATCATGTGGTCGATGATGCGGTCATGGCCAGCGCGGTAACCGGCGCGCGCCTTCGCCAGGAGATACGGCGCGTTGCTCATGCTCTCCATGCCGCCGGAAAGAACGATGTCCGCCGAGCCCGCATTGATGATGTCGTGCGCCAGCATGGTCGCCTTCATGCCGGAGCCGCAGACCTTGTTGATGGTGGTGGCGCCGGTGGCATCGGGAAGCCCTGCGCCGCGTGCGGCCTGGCGGGCCGGCGCCTGGCCTTGGCCTGCCGGCAGCACGCTGCCCATGAAGACTTCGTCGATCTTGTCCGGCGCCAGTTTTGCGCGTTCCAGTGCCGCGCCGATCACATGGGAACCAAGCTTGTGCGCGCTAAACGGCGACAGCTCGCCCATGAAGCGGCCGAGCGGCGTGCGGGCGGCGGAGAGGATGACGACGGGATCGGAGCTAGCGGCCATGACGGTCTTCCTGGAATCGCGGGAACTCGGATTGAATGATAGTAATCATATAATGCAGCGCAAAAATTGCAACGCATGCGGTCATGACAAAATGTCGTGATCGGATGAGCGATCCCTATCGTTTGCGGTTGATGAAACCCTGCATCAGCCGTTTCGGCTCATCGGTCAGGAACGACTTGCCGAACACATCGACGCTGAGATTGACCGACTCCGTCAGCGGCAGTTCTTCCCACGCGCGGAGCAGCGCCTTCTGCGAGCGCAATGCCTCCGGCCCGCATTCGAGCAGGGCCTTCACGGTATGCTCGACCGCGGCATCGAGCCCGCCGGACGGCGCGACCGTATCGACCAGACCCCAGGCGAGTGCGGTCGGCGCGTCGATATTTTCAGCCGTCATCACCAGCCAACGCGCACGGCCCCAGCCGATCAGGCGCGGCAGGAGAGCGGCGTGAATCACCGAGGGGATGCCGACCCGCACCTCGGGCATGCCGAATTTGGCGTCAGGCGCCGCGATCCGGAAATCGCAGGCCGCTGCAACCTCAAGCCCGCCACCGAGGCACCAGCCGGGCAGCCGCGCAATGACAGGCGCCGGAAACGCGCGCACTGCCTCGCAGAGGTCGCGCAGGCGCGAGATGAAGGCTTCCGCCGAGGTCTGGTCCAGCGCCACCATCTCCTTGATGTCGGCGCCGCCGATCATGCTCTTCTCGCTCTGGCCGGCGAGGATCACGGCGCGAATCGTTTTGTCCGACGCGAGCTTCTCAAAACCCTCGCGGACGCCATCGGTGACACGGGAACCGAGGATATTGAGCGATCCGGCGTTACAGATGGTCAGCCGCACGACGCCGCGCGGATCGCGTGTGACGCCGCAATAATGATTGAGCATTTCCATCAGCAATTCTCGCTCTTCGGGGCAGATCAGTCAGTTCCCGGCAAATTGCCGTATTGTCAAGCTCGGCCGCAGCGGCGGGATATTCCCCACGCGCTTCGAAAATAAACTGCAGCTTTTGCCTGCGAAAACTGCTATTATATGATTGTGAACATCCCATAGGACGATCCATGCGCTATTCCAAGGAGCACAAGCAGGAAACCCACGACCGCATCGTGCGAAAAGCGTCCGTGCGTCTGCGAGAAAAGGGTGCGCACGGTATCGGCGTCGCCGACCTGATGAAGGAGGCGGGGCTGACCCATGGCGGGTTCTACGCCCATTTCGATTCCCGCGAGGCGCTGCTGATCGAGGCCTTCAGCTATGCCATGGACCGCTCGATGGCCCATTGGCGCAGGGCGGCCGAACAAACTCCGGCGGAGAAGCGGCTGGAAAGCACCGTCGATTCCTATCTGACCTCGGTGCATCGCGACGATCCCGGCCGCGGCTGCGCGCTGCCGACGCTCGGCGCGGAGATCGCGCGCGAAAGCCCGCGGACGCGCAAGGCGTTCGCCGCCAAGCTCGACCAGATGATCGACATGCTCGCCGAGCAAATGCACGGCCTTCCGCAGAAGGCGGCGCGCAAGCAGGCGGTGGCGACATTGGCGACCATGATGGGAACAATCGTGCTGGCGCGGATTGCCGGCAGCGGCGAGTTTTCCGACGAGGTTTTGGGCGCCGGTCGCGATGCGGCACTAGGACGGGCGGCGGCAAAGAAATCGCCTGCGAAAAAGGCGGCGGTGGCCCGCCACTAGCGCGGTAACGGCCTACGCCCTTTGTCGAATGCCGGTCCTGCCAAGACCGGCATTTTCGCTGTTCTGAGGGCTGCGGAAATACCTTCCCAAACGCCATAAAGACTGCAAGATGCCGCCCAAAACCGGCACGCAGTTTGGGAGGATCACATGCGCTCAATCGGTCATTTCGTCGGCGGCAAGGAAGTCAAGGGCACGTCCGGACGCACGGCTGATGTCTTCGAGCCCATGACCGGCGACGTCCAGGCCAAGGTGGCGCTGGCCTCGAAGGCCGAAGTGCGCGCGGCAGTCGAGAACGCCAAAGCCGCGCAGGGCGAATGGGCCGCGACTAACCCGCAGCGCCGTGCGCGCGTGATGATGAAATTCCTCGAACTGGCGCAGCGCGACTACGACAAGCTCGCCGAGTTGCTTGCGCGCGAGCACGGCAAGACCGTTCCCGACGCCAAAGGCGACATCCAGCGCGGCCTCGAAGTCGTCGAGTTCGCGATCGGCATCCCGCATCTGATGAAGGGCGAATACACCGAAGGCGCCGGGCCCGGCATCGATATCTATTCGCTGCGCCAGCCGCTCGGCGTCGTGGCCGGCATCACGCCGTTCAATTTCCCGGCGATGATCCCGATGTGGAAGTTCGCGCCCGCGATCGCCTGCGGTAATGCCTTCATCCTCAAGCCTTCGGAGCGCGATCCCGGCGTGCCGATGAAGCTCGCGGAATTGATGATCGAGGCGGGCCTGCCGCCCGGCATCCTCAACGTCGTCAACGGCGACAAGGAAGCGGTCGACGCCATCCTCGACGATCCCGACATCAAGGCGGTCGGCTTCGTCGGCTCCTCCCCGATCGCGCAGTACATCTATGAGCGCGCGGCGGCGAGCGGCAAGCGCTGCCAGTGTTTCGGCGGCGCCAAGAACCACGCTATCGTCATGCCCGATGCCGACATGGACCAGGCGGTCGATGCCCTGATCGGCGCGGGCTATGGCTCGGCCGGCGAACGCTGCATGGCGGTTTCGGTCGCCGTGCCCGTCGGCAAGACCACGGCCGACCGGTTGATGGAGCGGCTGATCCCGCGGGTGGAATCCCTGAAGATCGGCACCTCGGTCGATCCGTCCGCCGATTACGGCCCGCTGGTGACGCGCGAGGCGGTCGAGAAGGTCAAGAACTACATCGATATCGGCCTCAAGGAAGGCGCGACGCTGGCCGTCGACGGCCGCGGCTTCAAGATGCAGGGTTACGAGAAGGGCTTCTATCTCGGCGGCTCGCTGTTCGACAACGTCAAGAGGGACATGCGCATCTACAAGGAAGAGATTTTCGGGCCGGTGCTGAGCGTCGTCCGCGCCAAGGACTATTCGGAAGCGCTGGCGCTGCCGTCGGAGCACGACTACGGCAACGGCGTTGCGATCTTCACCCGCGATGGCGACGCCGCGCGCGACTTCGCGGCGCGCGTGAATGTCGGCATGGTCGGCATCAACGTGCCGATCCCGGTGCCGATCGCCTATTACACCTTCGGCGGCTGGAAGAAGTCCGGCTTCGGCGATCTCAACCAGCACGGCCCGGATTCGATCCGCTTCTACACCAAGACCAAGACGGTGACCTCGCGCTGGCCGTCCGGCGTCAAGGAAGGCGCGGAGTTCTCGATTCCGACGATGAACTGAGTTGCCTCAAAGCCGGCAAATGCAGTTCACCCTGAACGAGGACCAGATTGCAATTCGCGATATGGCGCGGGATTTCGCCGCGGAGAAAATCGCGCCGCATGCGCTGCGCTGGGACGAGGAGAAGCATTTCCCGGTCGAGGTGATGCGCGAGGCGGCGACGCTCGGTATCGGCGGCGTCTATATAAGCGACGATGTTGGCGGCTCCGGCATGACGCGCTTCGACGCGGCGCTGATCTTCGAGGCGTTGGCGCAGGGCTGCCCGACCACTTCGGCGTTCATGTCGATCCACAACATGGCATCGTGGATGATCGACGCCTTCGGCAATGACACGCAGCGCCACAAATGGCTGCCAAAGCTCTGCACCATGGAGCTGATCGCAAGCTACTGTTTGACCGAGCCCGGCGCGGGATCGGATGCCGCGGCGCTACGCACCCGCGCGGTGCGCGACGGCGACCATTATGTGCTGAACGGCCAGAAGCAGTTCATCTCCGGCGCCGGCCGCGGCGATCTCTATGTGGTAATGGTGCGCACCGGCGGCGAAGGTGCGGGCGGCATCTCGACCATCGTCGTCGAAGGCGATACGCAAGGCGTCTCCTTCGGCGCCAATGAGCGCAAGATGGGCTGGAATGCGCAGCCGACCCGCGCCGTGATGTTCGAGAATGCGCGCGTACCGGTTGCCAACCGGCTCGGCGACGAAGGCATCGGTTTCAAGATCGCGATGGCCGGCCTCGACGGCGGCCGTCTCAACATCACCGCCTGTTCGCTCGGCGGCGCGCAGAGCGCGCTCGACAAAGCACGCGTCTACATGAAGGAGCGCAAGGCGTTCGGAAAGCGTCTGGATGAATTCCAGGCGCTGCAGTTCCGCCTTGCCGACATGGCGATCGAATTGGAGGCGGCGCGCACCTTGCTGTGGCGCGCCGCTGCCGCGCTCGACCGCAAGGACCCCGACGCGACCATGCTGTGCGCAATGGCCAAGCGGTTCGGCACCGATGCCGGATTCGAGGTCGCCAACCAGGCGCTGCAGCTGCACGGCGGCTACGGTTACCTCAGCGAATATGGCATCGAGAAGATCGTGCGCGATCTGCGCGTACACCAGATCCTCGAGGGCACCAACGAGATCATGCGATTGATCGTGGCGCGCAAGCTGATCGAGGGCGCGCGATGAGCGAGACGAGCGTCGTCGAGCCTGATCTGGTCGCGCGGCGCGAAGGCTCCGCCGGAATCATCCGGCTCAACCGGCCGAAGGCGATCAATGCGGTGACACTGGAGATGTTCCGCGACATCGACAAGGCGCTCGATCAATTCGAGGCCGATCCCGCCGTCGCCGTGATCGTGCTGGAGGGCGCGGGCGAGCGAGGGCTGTGCGCCGGCGGCGACATCCGTGCGCTCTGGGAGAGCTCCAAGGTTGGCGGCGATCTCGGCAAGATCCTGTGGCGCGAGGAGTATATCCTCAACGCCCGCATCAAGAAATTCCCGAAACCCTATGTCGCCTTCATGGACGGCATCGTGATGGGCGGCGGCGTCGGGCTGTCGGCGCATTCTAGCCATCGCGTGGTGACCGAGCGCACCAAGCTCGCGATGCCCGAAGTCGGCCTCGGTTTCTTCCCCGATGTCGGCGGCACGTATCTGCTGTCGCGCTCGCCGGGCGAGATCGGTACCTATTTCGGCCTCACCGGCACCACCATGAACGGGCCGGACGCGATCCATGCGCGGTTTGCCGATGCAGTAGTGCCGTCGGCGAAATTGCCGGCGCTGCGCGAGGTGCTGACCAGGGTCCGCCCCGGTACGCTATCGAGCGACGTGAGGGCTCTGATCGACGGCGTTGCCACGAGCGAGAGTGCCGGACCGGTAGCGGCGAAGCAGGCCGAGATCGATCAGCTGTTCGGTCACGACCGGATGGAGGACATTATCGCTGCGCTGAAGCGCGACGGCTCGGAGCTGGCGCAGTCGGCCCTGAAGACGCTATCCGAGAAGTCCGCGCGGGGCATGGTCGTGACCCTGAAGCTGTTGCGGTTGGCGCGGAAGGCAGCCTCGCTGGAAGAGTGCCTGGTGCGGGAGTATCGTGCGGCGCTGGAAGTGTTTCGCAGCGACGATTTCCGCGAGGGCGTGCGCGCCGCGGTGATCGACAAGGACCGCAACCCGCGCTGGTCGCCGCCTGAAATCGAGGATGTGACGCCAGAGATCGTCGCGCCGTACTTCGCCGAGATCGGCGCCGACGAATTGAAATTCGATCAAACGACATAGAAACGCTGCGGAGGAACTCATGGCAACGATCGCATTCATTGGCTTGGGCAATATGGGCGGGCCGATGGCCGCCAATCTGGTCAAGGCCGGCCACAAGGTCGTGGCGTTCGATCTTGTCGCGGCCTCCCGCGATCAGGCCAAAGCCGACGGCGCCGCGATTGCCGAGAGTTCGGTTTCGTCGGTGAAAGGCGCCGATGTCGTCATCACCATGCTGCCGGCGGGCAAGCATGTGCTCTCGGTCTGGAACGAGGTCGTGCCCGCCATGACCAAGGGCAAGCTGATCATCGATTGCTCGACCATCGATGTCGAAAGCTCGAAACAGGCGCACGTGTTGGCCGCCAAGCATGGCGTTGCTTCGGTCGACGCCCCGGTTTCCGGCGGCACGGGTGGGGCCAAGGGCGCGACGCTGACCTTCATGTGCGGCGGTGAGGAGAAGGCGTTTGCGGCAGCCAAGCCCGTGCTGGAAAAGATGGGCAAGAAGATCGTGCATTGCGGCGGCGACGGCGCAGGGCAGGGCGTCAAGATCTGCAACAACATGATCCTGGCGATTTCCATGATCGGCCTCGGCGAGGCCTTTTCGCTGGCGGAAAAACTCGGGTTGTCGCATCAGGCGGTGTTCGACGTGGTCTCGACCTCATCGGGGCAGTGCTGGGCGCTGACGTCCTATTGCCCGGTGCCGGGCCCGGTGCCGACATCGCCCGCCAACAATGACTACAAGCCGGGCTTTGCCGCGGCGTTGATGGTGAAGGATCTGACGCTGGCGCAGGATGCCGCGAAAGCCTCTGGCACTGCGACGCCGCTCGGCAAGCAGGCGCAGGAGATGTACAAGGCGTTCGACGCGGCCGGCAATGGCGGCATGGACTTCTCGGGCATCATCCAGCACGTGCGCGGCCTCGCCGGAAAATAGCGATGACGACATTCAAGGACGCCCGCGCCTTTCTGTTGAAGCATCGCACCGATTACGAGGCCGCGGTGAAGGGATTCCGCTGGCCCGATCCCGTGCCGTTCAATTGGGCACTGGACTGGTTCGATGCCGAACTGGCGCGCGATCCCGAGAGCCGCGACCGCACCGCGCTGTGGATCGTCGATGCCGGCCGGGACCGCGAGACCAAACTCTCGTTTGCGACGCTGTCGCGCCGCTCCAACCAGGTCGCCAATTTCCTGCGCGCGCAAGGCTTGAAACGTGGCGACCACTTGCTGTTGCTGCTCGGCAACGTCGTGCCGCTGTGGGAGACCATGCTGGCGGCGATGAAGCTCGGCGTGGTCGTGATCCCCGCGACCACGCTGCTCACGCCGGACGAATTGCAGGACCGGCTCGATCGCGGCCGTGCGCGGGTGGTGGTGGCGACGCAGGACCAGGTCGCCAAATTCGCCAAGCTGCGCGCCGACAGACTGGTGCGCATCGTCGTCGGGGCATCGTCTGATGTCGATGGCTGGCTGCCATTCGAGCAATCGGTGGACACCTCCGAAAGCTTCACGCCCGATGGACCGACCGCTGCCGACGAGCCGATGCTGCTTTATTTCACCTCGGGCACCACGGCCAAGCCGAAGCTGGTGCGGCACAGCCAGCGCAGCTATCCCGTCGGCGCGCTTTCGACCATGTACTGGCTGGGGCTGCAGCCCGGCGACGTGCACTTGAATATCTCTTCACCGGGCTGGGCCAAGCACGCCTGGAGCTGCTTCTTCGCGCCGTGGAACGCGGGTGCTGCCATCTTCATCGTTAACCAGCCGCGCTTCGAGGCCAAGCAGTTGCTGGCGACCATCGGCCGCTGCGGCGTCACGACCTTATGCGCGCCGCCGACGGTGTGGCGGCTGTTCATTCAGGAACGGTTGGCCGATTTCAAGGTCAGCCTGCGCGAGGTTTGCGGAGCCGGTGAGCCGCTTAATCCCGAAGTGATCGATCAGGTGCGCGCCGCCTGGGGGCTCACCATCCGCGATGGCTACGGCCAGACCGAAACCACAGCGCTTGCGGGCAATCCGCCGGGACAGAAGGTCAAGGTCGGCTCGATGGGCCGGCCGCTGCCGGGCTATCGCGTCGTCATCATGGATGCCGACGGGCAGATAACGAAAGAGGGCGAGGTGACGCTGGTGCTCGGTGCCAACAGGCCCGCGGGCCTGATGCAGGGCTACCAGAGCGACGACGGCAAGCTCTCCGGCGCCGACAGCGACCACTATCGCAGCGGCGATGTGGTGTTCGTCGATGATGACGGCTATTTCACCTTCGTCGGCCGCTCCGACGACGTGTTCAAGTCGTCCGACTACCGGATCAGTCCGTTCGAGCTCGAAAGCGTGCTGATCGAGCACGAGGCGGTCGCTGAGGCCGCCGTTGTCCCGAGTCCGGACCCGATCCGGCTCGCGATCCCCAAAGCCTACGTCCTCTGCACGGCGGGCGTCGAGCGCACGCCGGAAACCGCACTCTCCATCTTCAGGCACCTGCACACGCGTCTGGCGCCCTTCAAGCGCATCCGGAAGATCGAGCTGGTCACGGAGTTGCCGAAGACGATCTCGGGCAAAATCCGCCGGGTGCAGCTGCGCCGGCTGGAGCATGACGATAATCGGGGGGACGCACTTCGCGGCAAGGAGTTTCGCGAGGACGATTTCCCGGAGCTGGCGAAGATACGCGCTACCGGATCGGAGTCACAATAGATGAACGAAGTCTGGAAGAAGCCGCCGGTCTCGCTCGGGGCCTATCAGGCGATGGTCGGCAAGGAGGTCGGCGTGTCCTCCTGGCATGTCGTCGATCAGGGACGCATCAACGACTATGCCGATGTGATCGATGATCACCAGTTCATCCACATCGACCCTGAACGCGCCAGGCGCGAGACGCCGTTCGGCAGCACCGTGGCGCACGGATTCCTCACGATGTCGCTGATGTCCATCATGTCCTACGAGGTGATGCCGGTCATCGAAGGCACCACCATGGGCGTCAATTACGGCTTCGACAAGCTGCGCTTCATCTCGCCGGTGCGCGCGGGCCGACGCGTGCGCGGCCGCTTCGTGCTGACGGAAGCCAAGCTGCGCAAGCCCACCGAATTGCAGTCGCGCACCAATGTCACGGTCGAGATCGAGGGCGAGGACAGGCCCGCGATCGTCGCCGATTGGCTCGGCCTGATCTATTTCGCCTAAGGGAAATCAACGCATGACAATCAGGTTTGACGGACGCGTCGCCATCGTGACCGGCGCGGGCAATGGTCTCGGGCGCGCGCATGCGCTGGGGCTGGCGAGCCGCGGCGCGAAGGTGGTGGTCAACGATTTCGGCGGTGCGCGCGACGGTAGCGGCGGTTCGCTGACCCCGGCCGAGAATGTGGTCGAGGAAATCCGCAAAGCGGGCGGCACCGCGATGGCCGACGGCGCCGACGTCTCCAATTTCGAGCAGGTGCAGGCCATGGTGGCGCGTGCAACAAAAGAGTGGGGCACCGTCGATCTGCTCTGCGCCAATGCCGGCATCCTCAGAGACAAGTCGTTCGGCAAGATGGAGCCCGCTGATTTCGAGAAGGTGCTCGGCGTCCATCTGGTGGGCAGCTTCTACTGCTGCAAGGCGGTGTGGGACGGCATGCGCGAGCGCAACTACGGCCGCATCGTGCTGACCACGTCGTCATCGGGCCTCTACGGCAATTTCGGCCAGGCCAATTACGGCGCGGCGAAAACGGGTATGGTCGGGCTGATGAACGTGCTGGCCGAAGAAGGCCGCAAATATAATGTGCGTGTCAACACGATCTCGCCGACCGCTGCGACGCGCATGACCGAGGACTTGCTGCCGCCGGAGCCGCTCAAGCTGATGCGCCCCGAGGCGATCACGCCCGCGGTGGAGTATCTCCTCAGCGAGGACGCACCGACCCGTACCATCATGGGCGCGGGCGCCGGTTCCTTTGCGGTGATCAAGATCGTGGAGACCGAAGGCATCAACCTGCCGCCGTCGGAGTGGACGCCAGACGCGATCGCCGCGCACTTCGCCGAGATCAGCGACATGCGAACTGCGAAGGCGCTGGAAGGCGCGTTCCAGCAAACGCAGAAATATGTCGGCCAGGCCGCCGCCCGCGCCGGCGTGAAGCAGTAAGCCATGGATGCGGCCGTCATCGGCGCCGGCCCGGCCGGGCTGATGGCGGCGGAAGTGCTGGCGCTGGGCGGCTTACGCGTCACCGTGTTCGACGCGATGCTGTCGGCGGGCCGCAAATTCCTGATGGCCGGCCGCGGCGGGCTCAATCTCACCCACAGCGAGCCGCTGCCGGCGTTCCTGGCACGTTACCGCGAGGCGGCGGGGAAGCTCGAGCCGGCGATATCAGCGTTTTCGCCGGACGATCTCCGCGCGTGGAGCGAGGCACTCGGGCAGAAGACCTTTGTCGGCTCGAGCGGCCGCGTGTTCCCGGAGAGTTTTAAGGCGTCACCGTTGCTGCGGGCATGGCTGCGGAGGCTGGATGCGCAAGGCGTACAATTCGCCTTTCGTCATCGCTGGATCGGTTGGGACGATCACGGCCGGCTCAAGTTTCAAACAATCGAAGGCGAACGCCTCGTCGAAGCCCGCGCGACTGTGCTGGCGCTCGGCGGCGCAAGCTGGCCGCGGCTCGGATCGGACGGCGCGTGGACCGAACTGCTTGCAGCTGAGGGTGTCGTGGTGTCAGCGTTGCGGCCGGCGAATTGCGGTTTCACCGTCGCATGGTCCGCTATCTTCAGAGATCGCTTCGAGGGCCAGCCGCTCAAGGGTGTCGAGTTCAAGTTCGGTGCACACGCCGTTCGCGGTGAAGCCATCATCACGCGAACGGGCATCGAGGGCGGTGCGATCTATGCACTGTCGGCGGAGCTGCGCGAGGCGATTGCGGCAACGGGCGAGGCGACATTGCTGGTCGCGTTGCGGCCCGATTTCGAAACCGCTGATCTGGCCAGGCGACTGTCCGCGCCGCGCGGCAAGCAGTCGCTCTCCAATTTTCTGCGCAAGGCGGCCAATCTCTCACCAATCTCGATCGGGTTGTTGCAGGAAGCGGCGATTGCCTCGGGCCAGCAATTGGCGTCGCTCTCGCTGGAGCAGCTCGCCGCATTGATCAATACGGTTCCGATCAGGCTCACCGGCGTCGCGCCTATTGCCCGTGCGATTTCGACCGCGGGCGGCATCGCCTTCGACGAGCTCAACGACGAGTTCATGCTGCGCAAATTGCCCGGCGTGTTCGCGGCCGGCGAGATGCTGGACTGGGAAGCGCCGACCGGTGGCTATCTGCTGCAGGCTTCTTTCGCGACGGGAGCGGCGGCAGGTGGAGGCGCGTTGAGGTGGCTGAACCCTCATGGTGAGGAGCGCGAAGCGCGTCTCGAACCATGAGGCCAACGCTCGGGGCCTCATCCTTCGAGACGCGGCGAAGCCGCCGCTCCTCAGGATGAGGAGAACTAACGCAACTTCCCCCGTGCCGCGACCGGCAGCACGCCGATGATCTCGTCGCCGCGCACCATCACCACCTCGTCCATCATGTTGACGACGACGCAGACGTGGTTGGGCACGATCCGCACGATATCGCCGACATTGGGCCGCGTGTTGCTGCGGGCGAGATCGAGGAAGCCGTGCTCCTCCGCGAACTTCGCAATCTTCGCTTCGGGATGCTCCAGGATCAGGCCGTGGCCGTCGAGCCCGCCGCCGGTGTCCGACGTCAGCGTTTTCGAGCCGGCATCGAGGATGCCGCGCTCTGGACCGGCGCGGCTGACCACGGTCGCATAGATGTTGAGCGCGCAATCGTCCCATGAGGCGACGCCGGCCGCGACCTGCATGCGGTCGTTGTAGATGTAGGTGCCGGGCCGGTGCTCGGTCGCGCCCTTGAGCTTGCCGACATTCTTCATGTTGGGCGTGCCGCCGGTCGAGACCATCTTGGCGTCGAGCCCGTGCGCGCGAACGCCGGCCAGCGCTTCGTCGTAAAACTTCTGTGCGTCGCCCCAGCCAGTCTCGGTCGGATAGAGCATGAAGCCTGTGAACTGCAGGCCCGGTGAAGCGGCGATGGTGCGCGCCAGCGCGATCGCTTCTGCAGGGGTCTCGACGCCTGCGCGCTTGCGGCCCGTGTCGCATTCGACGACGACCGAGAGCTGCCGGCCTGACGCCGCGGCCGCCTTCGATAGATCGGCAACTACGGTCGGATTGTCGGCGGCAACAGTCATGTTGGCCTTGGCCTGCAGCGCGCCAAGCCGCGCCATCTTCTCGTCGCCGAGCAGGTTGTAGCTGATCAGAATATCGTCGATTCCGGCGTCCGCCATGATCTCGGCCTCGCCGAGCTTCTGGCAAGTGATGCCCCTCGCGCCGGCCGCGACCTGCATCTTCGCAAGCACGGGGCTCTTGTGGGTCTTGATATGCGGCCGGTTGGCGACGCCGGCTGCTTCGCAGGCTGCCTGGATGCGCGCGATATTGCGCTCGACCTTGTCCATGTCGATCACGGCGCAGGGCGTGCCGTATTCTTTTGCGATCCTTGCGGCGAGGGGTGTGGTCATTGTCATGCCTGTTCTATCTCTTCCCGCAGCACTTCGAGTTCCAGCCAACGGTCTTCGGCCGCGGCCAGCTCCTGCTGTGCCCTGGCCATGGCATTCGAGGCCTCGTCGAATGTCTTGCGATCCTTGGCATAGAGATTGGGGTCGTCAAGCCTGCGTTGCTGTTTGGCGATCTCGGCGTGCAGGGTCTCGATGGTCTTCGGCAAGGTCTCCAGCGCGTGCTTCTCGTTGAAGCTGAGCCGGCGTTTGGCGGCAGGCGCCTCGGCGGGCGCTTTCGCTTCTTTCTTCTCGGTAACTGGCGCCTTCACGGCCCCGCGCTGCAAATCCGCACCGCGCTGGCTCAGCATGTCACTGTAGCCGCCGGCATATTCGATCCATTTTCCGTTGCCGTCGGGCGCGATCACCGAGGTCACCACGCGGTCAAGAAAATCGCGGTCATGGCTGATCAGGATCACCGTGCCCTCGTAGTCGCCCAGCATCTCCTCGAGCACGTCGAGCGTCTCCAGATCGAGATCGTTGGTCGGCTCGTCCAGCACCAGCAGGTTCGACGGTTTTGCAAGCGCGCGGGCCAGCATCAACCGGCCGCGCTCGCCGCCCGACAGCACCTCCAGCGGCGTGCGCATCTGCTCGCGCGCGAACAGGAAGTCCTCCATGTAGCTCACGACATGTTTCGGCTTGCCGCCGACCATCACATGATCGCCGCGGCCGCCGGTCAGCGCCTCCGCCAAGGTGGACTTGGGGTCTAGGCTTTCGCGATGCTGGTCCAGCGTCGCCATCTCGATATTGGCCCCCAGCCGCACGCTGCCGCTGTCCGGCGTATCCGCACCGGTCAGCAAATTCACCAGCGTGGTTTTGCCGGCGCCGTTCGGTCCGACGATGCCGATCCGATCGCCGCGCTGAATCCGGATCGAGAAACTCTCGACGATGCTGCGGTCGCCATAGGACTTGCCGATGCCCTTGGCTTCGATCACCATCCGGCCGGATTTCTCGGATTCCGCCGCTGCCAGTTTTGCGTCGCCCGCCGCGCCGCGATAATCGCGGCGCGATTGCCGCAGCGCGTGGAGGTTGGCGAGCCGCTTGACGTTGCGCTTGCGGCGGCCGGAAACTCCGTAACGCAGCCAGTGCTCCTCGTTGACGATCTTGCGGTCGAGCTTGTGCTGCTCGCGCTCTTCCTCGGCCAGAACGTCGTCGCGCCAGGATTCGAAGGCGGCAAAGCCGCGGTCGATCTGCTTGATCTGGCCGCGGTCGAGCCAGGCGGTCGCGCGCGAGAGGTTTTCCAGGAAACGGCGGTCGTGGCTGATCAGCACCAGCGCGCTGCGGCGGCTGTCGAGCTCGCGTTCCAGCCACTCGATGGTCGGAAGATCGAGATGGTTGGTGGGCTCGTCCAGCAGCAGGATGTCGGGTGAGGGCGCCAGCACCCGCGCCAGCGCGGCGCGACGCGCTTCGCCGCCGGAGAGCCTTGTCGGATCCTCGTCACCGCGCAGTCCAAGTTGTTCCAGCAGATAGCGCGCGGCATAGCGGTCGTCGCCGGGGCCGAGGCCCGCTTCGACATAAGCGAGGGTGGTGGCGTGGCCAGCGAAGTCCGGCTCCTGCGGCAGATAGCGGATGGTCGAGCCCGGTTGAACAAAACGCGAGCCGCTGTCCGGCTCGACCAGCCCGGCGGCGATCTTGAGCAGCGTCGATTTGCCGGAGCCATTGCGGCCGATCAGGCAGACGCGCTCTTCCGGTAACACCGAGAGCTCGACACCCGTGAGCAGCGGCGTGCCGCCGAAGGTCAGGCGAATATCCTTGAGCTGGATCAGCGGCGGCGCCATCGCGTCAGGCCTTGCCGGTTGCCGCCTGATCGGCGTAGCGACGCTGGATGCGGCGGATGGTCTGGTCGAGCGCTGACAGGAATGTGGAGCGGTCGCGCGGCGCGAACGATTTTGGTCCGCCGGTGATCTCGCCGGACGAGCGCAGGTCGGTCATCAGATTTCGTACCGCGAGCGTCATGCCGATGGATTGTTCCGTGAATGGCTTGCCGTTCGGCGCGATCACCTCGGCGCCGGCCTTGACGCAGCGGCTTGCCAGCGGAATGTCCGCGGTAATGACGATGTCGCGCCTGCCGGCGCGCTCCGCGATCCAGTCGTCGGCGGCATCCATGCCGGAGCCGGCTGCCACGCGCTCGATCAGCGGGTCCGGCGGCACGCGAATGAGTTGGCCCGCGACCACGCTGACGGGTACGCCATGCCGGATCGCGACCCGATAAATCTCGTCCTTCACCGGACAGGCGTCGGCGTCAACATAAATGCGAGTTAAAGGAGCGGCCTGGGTCATGCTGCGCGCGTGGTACCCCATTCGAACGGGGAATGCGAGGAAAAGCCGGGGCTTGCCAGCGCAGTTCCTTGGCGTACCATTATGTGAAAGAAACGACCGAACATCAGGGAAAACCGGCATGGCCTATCGCGTCTCGGCCTACAACACCTCGAAGCATTCTGAGAACAAGATCCACGACGACACGGTGGCGCGCAAATATGGCTTCTCGGGCGGCCTCGTTCCCGGCGTCGACGTGCTCGCCTACATGCTGCACATGCCCGTGGCGAAATGGGGCCGCGACTTCCTCGAGCGCGGGCTGATCGAGGCGCGCTTCGTCAAGCCGGTTTACGACGGTGACATCGCCGAGGTCAGCGCGGTCGAGGACGCCGGCGGTCTCACGATTGAAGTGCAGAGCAAGGGCGATCTCTGCGCCACCGGTACCGCATTGCTGCCCGCGGCCACACCGGCCTATTCTCTGAGTGATTTCGTCGCGGCCGACGCCGTCAAGGAGCGCAAGCCTGTCAGCGCCAGTTCCTACGAGATGGGCAAATGGCTCGGCAGCATCCCGCGCGACTGGACCGGCGATGCCGCCAGGGAATATCTCGCCGACATCAGGGAGACCGACCCTATCTATACGCGGGAGAATCTCGGCCATCCCGGCCTGCTGCCGCGGATCATGAACAAGGTGCTGGTCGACAACGCCATCCTCGGCCCCTGGATTCATGTCGGCAGCAAGATGCAGCTGCTGTCGGCCGGGAAAGTCGGCGACGAATTGACGGCGCGTGCCAAAGTGGTCGGGAACTACGAAAAGAAGGGCCATCGCTTCGTCGAGCTCGACGCGCTGGTAGTCGCCAACGGCACTACGCCGCTTGCCCATATCTGGCACATCGCGATCACCCAGCCGCGCGAGCAGGCGGCGGCGTAGCCTCTTCTTCACCTCTCCACGCGTGCGGGGAGAGGTGCCCCCCTCATATCTCGAATATCCGGCCCGGATTGAGGATGCCGTGCGGATCGAGCGCGCGCTTCAAGGTGCGCATGGTCTCGATCTCCTCGGCGGTGCGGCTGAGCTTCAGGTAGGGCCGTTTGAGCAGCCCGATGCCGTGCTCGGCCGAGATCGAGCCGGCGAAATCGCCGGTGATGCCGTAGACCAGTTTGGTGACTTCTTCGGTCCTGTCTGCCGTCGGCGAATATTTCGCGTTGATATGCAGATTGCCGTCGCCCGCATGACCGAACACGATGGCATAGGCACCCTCATCGATTGTCTTCATCTCTCTCATGACAGTGTCGGCGAACGCCTCCATCCGGTCGATGGCGATGCTGATGTCGAAGCCGACGCCGTGCGGGCCGAGCGCGCGGGAAAGCTCGACCGAGGAGTCGCGAATCTTCCAGATTGCGGCGGCCGCAGCGCCAGAACTCGCGATGGTCGCATCTGATATGATGTCCTGCTCCAGCGCATGCTCGAGCATGTCTTCCAGGTCGCTGCGGATCCGCTCGGCGTCGCTGCCGGAGGATTCCATCAGGACATAGAAAGGATGATTGGTCGGCAACGGCGCGGCGACGCCCGTCACCAATTCCGTCGTCAGTCGGTAATACTCGTTCCACATCACCTCGAAGGCGGTGAGGTCGCCGCCGAGCCGCTTGCGCGCCAGCTCCAGGAAAGTGCGCACCTTGTCGAAGCTTTGGAGCGCGCACAGTGCCACCTGCTGCTCGGCCGGCGCCGGGAAAATCCGCAACGCCGCGCGCGTGACGACGCCGAGCGTGCCCTCGGTGCCGACGAACAGCTGCTTGAGGTCGATGCCGGTGTTGTTCTTGATGTATTTGCGCACGCCTTTGAGGATCGTTCCGTCGGCGAGCACGGCCTCGAGCCCGAGCACGAGATCGCGGGTCATGCCGTAGCGGATCACGCGGTTGCCGCCGGCATTGGTCGAGATGTTGCCGCCGATGGTGCAGCTGCCGCGCGCGCCGAGATCGAGCGGGAACATGAAGCCGTCCTCGCCGACCCGCTCCTGCAGGCGTTGCAGCGGCACGCCGGTCTGGGTGATGACCACCCCGCCGCCGGTGTCGACCTCCTCGATCGCGGTCATGCGCTCCGTCGACAGCACGATCTCGCCTGCGAGCGGCATGGTGGCCCGCACGAGGCCGGTCATGCCGCCCTGCGTCGTCACGGACACGCGCGCCTGATGGCAGAGCCTCAAGAGCGTCGAGACGTCCTCGGTGCTGCGCGGCCGCACCACTGCGAGCGGCGGATCGACTGACATGCCAGCCATATCGGTGTGATAGCGCGGATCAATCTCGTTTCCGGTGAAGACCGTGGTGGCGTCGAAGGCTGAGCGGAGATCGTCGATGAAGACGGCGCGCATCATTACGCCGCTTTCGCTTTCTCATTCTGAATCGCGCGCCAGATTTTCTCCGGCGTCAGCGGCATGTTGAGATCGGTGATGCCGTAGTCCGACAGCGCGTCGATCACGGCATTGGCAACGCAAACCAGGCTACCGGCGCAGCCGGCTTCGCCGCAGCCCTTGGTGCCGAGCGGGTTGGTCTTGGCCGGCGAGGGATGATCGCCGATGGTCATCGACGGAATGTCTTCCGCGCGGGGCAATGCATAGTCCATGAAAGAACCGGTGATCGGCTGGCCGCTCTCGTCGTAACTGACCTCTTCCATCAAGGACTGGCCGATGCCTTGCGCCACGCCGCCATGCAGCTGGCCCGCGACGATCATCGGATTGACGACGGTGCCGAAGTCGTTGACCGCGGCGTATTTCACGATGCGCACCACGCCCGTATCCGGATCGACCTCCACCTCGGCGACATGACAGCCGTTCGGGAAGGTCGAAATTGTCTCCTTGGTGTTGTGGTCGACGTCGAGCGAGGAGGGCGTGCCCTCGGGCATCTTGCCTTCGCGCAATCGCTCGGCGAGCTCCATGATGCCGATCGAGCGATCGGTGCCGGCGATGGTGAAGCGTCCGCCGGAAAATTCGATGTCGGCCTCAGAGGCTTCCAAAACATGTGCCGCGACCTTCTTGCCTTTCTCGACCACCAGTGCCGATGATTCCACGATGGCCTGGCCTGTCGCGGTGATCGAGCGCGAGCCGCCGGTACCGCCGCCGACGCGCACGAGATCGCTGTCGTTCTGCTCCAGTGTGATCTTCTCGAAGGGCACGCCGAGTTGCGCCGACAGCACCTGCGCGAACGGCGTGGCATGGCCCTGGCCGTAGTCCAGCGTGCCGGTGGTGAGCCTGACCGTGCCGTCCGGTTCGAAGGTGATCTTGCCGAGCTCGCCGTTCGGCGGCGCCGTCACTTCGAGATAGGAGCCGACCGCGATGCCGCGCAACAGGCCGCGCTTGCGGCTCTCTTTCTTGCGCTTGGCGAAATTCTCGTGGTCGGACATCTCCAGCGCCTTGGAAAACACTGCGGCGAAGTCGCCGCTGTCGTAGGTGACGCCCGAGGCCGACGTGAATGGCAACTCGGCCTTCTTGATGAAATTGCGCCGCCGCAGGGTCAGGCGGCTGATGCCCATCTCGTCGGCGGCGCGATCGATCAGCCGCTCCATGTAATAATTCGCCTCGGGCCGGCCGGCGCCGCGATAGGCGCCCATATGGGTGGTGTTGGTCAGCACCGTCTTGATGTCGACGCCGAGCAGCGGCGTCTTGTAGACGCTGGCGAGATTCTTGGCGGTGTTGAGCGACAGCGGCCCCGGCGCCACGCCGGTGATATAGGCGCCGAGATTGCCGTAACCGTTCAGGCGCACCGCGAGGAATTTGCGTTCGGCGTCCAGCGCGAGTTCGGCATGGATCAGCTGATTGCGGCCGTGGCTGTCGGACAGAAAGCTGGTCGAGCGCTCGTCGGTCCACTTGACCGGACGGCCGAGCTGCTTCGAAGCGTGCAGGATGCAGGTATATTCCGGATAGTTCAGGTTCTTCATCCCGAACGAGCCGCCGACATTGGCGGTGAGGATGCGCACCTTCTCTGGCGGCACGTTGAGGATGCGCGCCAGCACCGCCTTGTTGCCGGCCACGCCCTGGGTCGGCACCTGCAAGGTGAAGCGATCGGTCGCCTTGTCGTAATGGCCGAGCCCGACGCGCGGCTCCATCGCGACCACGGCGATGCGGGTGTTGACGATGTCGAGCCTGGTGACGTGCGCGGCGCCGGCGAAGGCCGCGTCGATCCTGGCGGTGTCGCCATAGTGGAAATCAAGCGCGACGTTGTTGGGGATGTGATCGTAAAGCTGCGGCGCGCCGGGCTTGGCCGCCTCCGCCGCATTGGTCACCGCGGGCAGTGGTTCGATGTCGACTTGAACCGCTTCCGCAGCATCACGCGCCTGCGCCACCGTTTCGGCAACGACAAAGGCGACGGCGTCGCCGACATAGCGCACCTTGTCCGACACCAGCGGCATGCGGTTGGTCTGCAGCAGCGGCGAGCCGTCGCGGCTCTTCAGCGGCAATCCGCAGACGAACGGCTTGTAGCCGGCGGCGGCGAGATCGGCGCCGGTCCACACCCCGAGCACGCCGGGCATCGCCTTGGCCGCGGAAATGTCGATGCCCTTGATGATGCCGTGGGCGTGGCTGGACCGGACCATCCAGGCATAGGCCTGCTTCGGAAGGCTGAAATCGTCGGTGTACTTGCCCTTGCCGCGGACCAGAGTGTCATCCTCCTTGCGGCGGACGGGCTGCCCGACGCCGTATTTTTGCAGTGCGATAGCGTTTTCGACGGACCGAGGCGAGGTGTGGTCTTGCATGCGGAAAATGCCTGATTTTGAGCGAATTCGCGGGCTCCGGCTCAGATAACGCACCGCACCCGCAGCTACAACGCCCCATTTGGTCATAGTCCTATGGGGTTGTTGCACAGGCCTTGGGCGCTGCTAAGGTTTAGGCGAATAAGCCATTCCAGATCGGCTGGCGACGGCCGCGGAAAGACAGTTTGAATGAATGACGATACGCGCCTTCGCGACGGCCTCGAGCCGCGCGGAGAGCAGCAGGGTGCGAGCGGCGCGGCCCCGCGCGCCAATGGCGCGAGCGCAGGGGGAACCGCGGTCTATGCGGCGCTCGATCTCGGCACCAACAATTGCCGGCTGCTGATCGCCTGTCCGACCGGCGATAGCTTCCGCGTGATCGATTCCTTCTCCCGGATCATCCGGCTCGGCGAGGGCGTCTCCGCAACCGGCCGCATCAGCGAGGCCGCGATCGACCGCGCGATATCCGCCCTCTCGATCTGCCGCGACAAGATCGAGGCAAGGCGAGCCAGCCGCCTGCGGATGATCGCGACCGAAGCCTGCCGTGCCGCGTCGAACGCCGATGGCTTCCGCGATCGCGTTGTGGCCGAAACCGGCATCCGCCTCGAAGTGATCGACCGCGAGACCGAGGCGGCACTCGCGGTGATCGGCTGCTCGCCGCTGCTGGACCCAAAAGGCCGCGGCGCCATCCTGTTCGACATCGGCGGCGGCTCGACCGAGCTGGTGCGGATCGAGCGCGATCCGGAGGCGAACGCCGAACCGCGCATCAGAGCGTGGATGTCGATCCCGCTCGGCGTCGTCACGTTGGCCGAGCAGTTCGGCGGCCGCGATGTGACCAGGGAATCCTACGCGCGAATGGTGGCGGAGATTGCCCAGCACATCGCGCCGTTTGCCGCCGAGCACGGTCAGGATTTGCGCGACACGCATCTGCTCGGCACCTCGGGCACGGTGACGACGCTGGCCGGCATTCATCTCAAGCTGTTACGCTACGACCGCCGGCGCATCGACGGCGTCTGGATGAACGACGCCGATGTTTCCGCGACCATCGCCAAGCTGCTCGGCATGAGCTATCAGGAGCGCGCCAGCAACAACTGCATCAGCGTCGAGCGCGCCGATCTGGTGCTCGCCGGCTGCGCCATCCTCGACGCCATCCGCAACGCCTTCCCGTTGCCGCGGCTGCGCGTCGCCGACCGCGGCCTGCGCGAAGGCATGCTGGTGGAGATGATGCGCGAGGACGGCGCGCTCAGGACTTAGGTTATGGCAAAGGACACCACGGGCCGGATGCATGTCCAGGTCAAGACCGGCGGCAAGCGCAAGCTGTCGTCAAAGCTCTGGCTGGAGCGCCAGCTCAACGATCCCTATGTCGCCAAGGCCAAGCGCGAAGGCTATCGCTCGCGCGCGGCGTTCAAGCTGATCGAGATCGACGACAAATATCGCCTGCTCAAGCCGGGCATGACCGTGGTCGATCTCGGCGCCGCACCGGGCGGCTGGAGCCAGATCGCGGCCAGGCGCGTCGGCGCCGCCGACGGCAAGGGCAGGGTCGTTGCGATCGACGTATTGGAGATGGGCGAGATTCCCGGCGTGCAGTTTGCGCAGCTCGATTTTCATGCCGACGACGCGCCGGAGCGCCTTCGGGCCATGATCGGCGGCCGCGCCGACGTCGTGCTGTCGGACATGGCGGCCAACACGACGGGCCATCGCAAGACCGATCAGCTGCGCATCGTCGGCCTGGTCGAGATCGCCGTGGCCTTTGCGTCGGAGATTTTGAATCCCGGCGGTGCGTTTCTCGCGAAAGTGTTCCAAAGCGGCGCGGACGCGGAGTTGCTGACGCAATTGAAGCGCGACTTCGCCACCGTGCGCCACGTCAAGCCGGCCTCGAGCCGGCAGGATTCCTCCGAGCGCTACGTGCTCGCGACGGGGTTTCGCGGTTAGCCGAAGGCCGAGCAAGTTGGAGGTTCCAGGCATCCTATGTCTGCTGCTGCAACCATGTTTTCACAATCATTCTTCCACGGCACGCGCGCTGATTTGAAGCCGGGAGACCTGATCGCCGTCGGCCATCAGTCCAATTTCACGGACGTCAAGCCGCTGTCCTGGGTTTATTTCGCGGGCACTCTGGATGCCGCGATTTGGGGCGCTGAACTGGCCGTCGGCAGCGGACGAGAACGAATTTATGTGGTCGAGCCTACCGGGCCGATCGTGGACGATCCGAACCTGACGGACAAAAAGTTTCCCGGTAATCCGACGCTTTCATATCGCTCCCGCGATCCGCTGCGAGTCATTGCCGAAGTTACGAACTGGCAAGGGCACTCGCCTGAACGGCTGCAACAGATGAAGGAGGGCGTCGCCCGCGCGAAGGCGCAAGGTGCTGACATCATCGACTGAAATTGGGCGATCGGTGCCGGCTTTATGAAGACGCCGTCACCCCAACCGCTGGTCGCGCATGTCCTGGGTGCCTTCGGTGGCGACCACGGCGGCGTCCTGCGCGGCGCCTTTCGCCGCACCCTTGCGGCTCGACATCGCCAGCGCCTTGCGGCCGGAGATTTCGTGGCCGGCATCGCTGGGCATCTGCCAGAAGAAATAGCAGGAGACCGCGGAGATCAGCGACACCACGAGGAAGGCCGGTGCAAACGCATCTGCGCTCAATTCGGCCTGATGCCGCATCCACAGCGTGGATTCCACAGAGAATGCGCCCACCGCGACGCCGGCCGAGACCGCAAGCTGCTGGTTGACGCTGACGATGGTGGTGGCGCGGCTCATCTGACCTGCCTCGACCTCGGCATAGGCGACGGTGTTGATCGCGGTGAACTCCAGCGAGCGGAAGAAGCCGCCGACCACCAGGATGATCATGATCAAAAGCAGCGGCGTCGTCGCCGTGAACAATGCGCAGGCCGCCAGCAGGGCCGCGCTGATGAGGGCATTGACCGTCATCATGTTGCGGAAGCCGAAGGCGCGGATGATGCGCGCGGCCAGCGTCTTCATGCCCATCGCTCCGACCGCAGAACCGAAGGTGACGAGGCCCGACTGGAACGGCGACAGGCCGAAGCCAACCTGCATCAGCAGCGGCAACAGAAAGGGCAGCGCGCCGATGCCAAGCCGGAACAGGAAGCCGCCGATGATCGCGGCGCGCAAGGTGGGCAGTCTCAGCAGCGAGAAATCGAGCACCGGCGATCCCGTCCGCCGGGCGTGGTAGACATAGAGCGTCATCGAGATCGAGCCGATCCCGACCAATGCCGCGACGACGCTCCAGGGCAACAGATTGAGGCCTGCGACCGAGAGACCGAACGCGATGCCGCCAAGCCCGATGCCCGCAAGCACCAGGCCCTTGAGGTCGAAACGCTCGGGATCGACGCTCTTGATCGGGTCGATGTATTTCAGCGCCATGAAGATGCCGAGCAGCCCGATCGGGATGTTGATCAGGAAGATCCAGTGCCACGAGAAATAGGTGGTGATGAAACCTCCGAGCGGCGGTCCGATCACCGGGCCGATCAACGCCGGCACCGTCACCCAGGCCATGGCATTGACCAGCGCGCTCTTGTCGATGGTGCGCAACAGCACCAGCCGGCCGACCGGCGTCATCATCGCGCCGCCCATGCCCTGCAGGATGCGCGCGAACACGAAATTGTTGACGGAGGTCGACATCGCGCAGCCGATCGAGCCGACCATGAACACCCCGACGGCGAGCGCAAACACCATCCGCGCGCCGAACCGGTCGGCGGTCCATCCGCTGGCGGGGATGAAGACGGCGAGCGACAGCAGATAAGAGGTGATCGCGAGCTTCAGCGTCAGCGGGCTGGTGCCGATATCGGCGGCGATCGCGGGCAGCGACGTCGCAATGACCGTCGAGTCCATGTTTTCCATGAACAAGGCCGTGGCGACGATCAGCGGAATGATGCGTTCTTTGTTCATCACATCGGGGGAAGGCGAAACGGTGGGACAACGCGCTGTAACACCCTCCCGTCACATGAGCTATTGCGGAACGGGATGGCAGACCTAAATCTGCGTGACGGAAAACGCCGGAGGGATCGGTGATTTACATCCTCGCAGCGCTGTTACCGCCGGTCGGTCTGCTCCTGAACGGGCAGCCGTTTTCGGCGCTTTTCAACCTTGTCCTGATCGTGTTTTGCCTGCTTTTCGGGCTGGTTTTTCACGTTCTGCTGTTGGTGCCCTCGGCACATGCGCTGATCGCGGTTCACATGAAGCGGGAAGAGCGGCGTCACCGGGAAGTGGTGGAGGCGATCCGCCAGCACGGGCCACCGCCCGGTTATCGGCGCTGACCCCGGGGCGCAGGGCAGGGTCGAAGAAAAGCCTGTGCATGGCGCTTTGATTCGCTGCCAGCCCATGCTATCGACCCTCGTCAACCCCACCGATGGGCACCGATTCGACGGCGTCGCGCAAAGCTTCGCCGAAGGCGGCGCTTATCTCAGGACATCGCGGCCGCTGGCCGCCGGAAGGAGTTGACGATGGCGCAGGGATTTCAGGGTTTTCCCGAGGCCTATACCTTCGATGACGTGCTGCTGAAGCCCGGCCTTTCGGATGTGCTGCCGTCCGACGTCGATATCCGCTCCCGCGTCACCCGCGCCATTCCCCTCAACATCCCGATCATCGCCTCCGCGATGGACACCGTCACCGAGGCGCGCATGGCGATCGCCATGGCGCAGGCTGGCGGCGTTGGTGTGATCCACCGCAACTTCGATCCGGACGCGCAGGCTGTCCAGGTGCGCCAGGTCAAGAAGTACGAGTCGGGCATGGTGGTGAATCCGCTCACCATCGGTCCGGATGCGATGCTGTCGGACGCGCGGGCGCTGATGAAGGATCACGGCATCTCCGGCATTCCCGTGGTCACGGGCGCCAGCAAGGGCGTTCCGGGCAAGCTGGTCGGCATTCTCACTAATCGCGACGTGCGCTTTGCGACCGATCCCAAACAGAAAATTTCGGAGCTGATGACGCACGAGAACCTCGTGACCGTGCGCGAGAGCGTCAGCCAGGACGAGGCTAAGCGGATGCTGCATCAGCATCGGATCGAGAAGCTGCTGGTCGTCGACGACCAGTATCGCTGCGTCGGCCTGATCACTGTCAAGGACATGGAAAAGGCGGTGGCGCATCCGCTCGCCTGCAAGGATTCGCAGGGGCGCTTGCGCGTCGCTGCCGCGACCACGGTCGGCGAGGGCGGTTACGGGCGTACCGAGAAGCTGATCGATGCCGGCGTCGACCTGATCGTGGTCGATACCGCGCACGGCCATTCCAGGTTTGTGCTGGAAGCGGTTACGCGCATCAAGCGCCTCTCCAACGAGGTGCAGGTCATCGCCGGCAATGTCGCCACCAAAGAGGGCGCGCAGGCACTGATCGATGCCGGCGCGGATTCGATCAAGGTCGGCATCGGGCCGGGCTCGATCTGCACCACCCGCATCGTGGCCGGCGTCGGCGTGCCGCAACTCACCGCGATCATGGATGCGGTTGAGGCGGCGAAGAAGGCCAACGTGCCCGTGATCGCCGATGGCGGCATCAAATTCTCCGGCGACCTTGCGAAAGCGCTCGCAGCGGGCGCCGACATCGCCATGGTCGGCTCGCTGCTCGCCGGCACCGACGAGACGCCGGGCGAAGTGTTTTTGTGGCAGGGCCGCTCGTACAAGGCCTATCGCGGCATGGGCTCGGTCGGCGCGATGGCGCGCGGCTCGGCCGACCGCTACTTCCAGCAGGACATCAAGGATACGCTAAAACTGGTGCCTGAGGGCATCGAGGGCCAGGTGCCCTACAAGGGGCCGGTTGCCAATGTCATGCATCAGCTCGCCGGCGGCTTACGCGCCGCGATGGGCTATGTGGGCGCCAAGGATCTCAGCGAATTCCACGACAAGGCGCAGTTCGTGCGCATCACCGGCGCGGGGCTTCGCGAAAGCCACGTCCATGACGTGACCATCACGCGCGAGGCGCCGAATTATCCGGGCGGGATGTAAATCCCGCACTCTTCCGCTCCGCCTCCTTCCTCGCTACATGTCGCTCATCAGACAATAAGCGGAGGAAACCCATGGCCCAGGCCAAGCGCATCGTGTTGGCATCGCGTCCCGTCGGCGAGCCCAAACCATCCGACTTCCGCGTCGAGGACGTGCCGGTGCCGACGCCGGGCGATGGGCAGGTGCTGTTGCGCACGATCTGGCTGTCGCTCGATCCATACATGCGCGGACGCATGAGCGATGGTCCGTCCTACGCTACGCCGGTGCCGATCGGCGGCGTGATGGAAGCCGGCACCGTCAACGAGGTGATCGCCTCCAACAATCCGGCCTTCGCCAAGGGCGACATCGTGCTCGCGCGCGCCGGTTGGCAGACGCATGCGCTGTCCGATGGCAAAGGGCTTGCCAAGATCGACCCGAAGCTCGCGCCGATCTCGACTGCCATCGGCGTGCTCGGCATGCCCGGCATGACGGCCTACACCGGCCTGCTCGACATCGGCAGGCCGCAGGCCGGCGAGACCGTCGTCGTTGCGGCGGCATCCGGTGCGGTCGGCTCCGCCGTCGGACAGATCGCGAAGATCAAGGGCGCGCGTGCGGTCGGCATCGCCGGCGGCAAGGACAAGTGCGAGCATGTGAAGCGAGAGCTCGGCTTCGACGACTGCCTCGATCATCGCGACCCCGATCTCGCAGCGAAACTCAAGGCCGCCTGCCCTGGGGGTATCGACGTCTATTTCGAAAATGTGGGCGGCGCGGTATTCGAGGCGGTGTTTCCGCTGCTCAACAATTTCGCGCGCGTGCCGGTGTGTGGCCTGATCGCGCATTACAACGACACCGAAGCCAAGCCGCCGAAATGGGCCGCGATGATGATGCGCTCGGTGTTGACCAAGCGCCTCACTATCCGCGGTCGCCGCGCGCCATGGCGACTTCCTGCGCGACATGTCCGGATGGGTCCGCGAGGGCAAGGTGAAGTACAAGGAGTTCGTCACCGAGGGCCTCGACAGCGCGCCCGGTGCCTTCATGGGGCTGCTGAAAGGCGCCAATTTCGGCAAGCAGCTGGTGCGGGTTGGGCCGGATCGGGCTTGAGTCGCGATTTGCGTGTCTTGCGTGCAACACTGGTGCGCCAATGACACGCGCTCCACAAGCCACCGCTTGACGGCCGCCCCAAGGCATTGAAAAATTGCACCAATTTCAGGTGCGACGATGCTCGAAATCGGTATTTTGGTGTTCATTTTGCTGGCGGTGGGCTACTGGGCGACCCTCTGGATCATGGGTCGCCGCGACGACGTTTTGCACGGCCAGTTCGTCGAGTTCGAGGGCGAGGATGAATTGGCGCCCGCGATGGCGGCACCTTCGCCGGTTCCGACCCGCCCGAAGCCTGCGCCGCCGGCTCCCAAGCCGGTCGCCGCGGCATCCGCGCCCGACGATCACGCGCTGCAATCGCTGCTGGCCTCGATCAAGCAGGAATTGAAGGACGCCTCGCAGATCTAGCGCGCGGACTCATAATCAGATCCCGGTTGCGCGCTGGGACGTGCTGATCCGCTCGCCAAGCCGCTCGAGCCGCACGATCTCGCGCTGCATCCCGAACTCGACGGCCGCGCTGCGCGCTGCCGCCATCAAGGCGGCGATCCGCGCGCCATCTTCGGGGGCGTTGCGGTCGATGAGCATGGCGGCCCAGGCGCGGCGCGTGCGCACCAAATAGGGCCGCGCGCCAAGGCGTTCGTTCATCGCCTCTGCCTCCGCGAAATAGGGGTCGGCCTCGTCCCAGCGCTGCAGGCAGGCAGCCAGCTGCCCGCATGGAAGGGCGAGCGATCCATAACAGACAACCCCGATGCTGGTGACGCCCACCTGGCCGGCGACTTTCTGGACCTGCCGATAGAAGCGCGTGGCGAGCGTCTGGTCGTCCAGATCGCTCGCCACTTGGGCGAGGCTCATGACGACGGACGGCCAGGTCCAGTCGACGGGAAGCTCGAAGCCCTTCGCCGCTAGCATCGCCACCTGCGCGCGCGCCTGGTCGAGTTGGTCGGTCTCGCAGTAGAGACCTGCCAGTGTTGCGCCCCACACCGGCAGATGCGGCTGCGCCTGGGCAATCTGGCGCAGCGGCTCCACCAGCTCTGCGTAGCGGCCCTGGTCGCGACGCATCACGAAGAGCTGGCCGAGATACACCATGTTGGCGTCGGGCTGGCCGCCGGCGCGGCCGAGCTCGAAGGCGGCCGACACTTGCCGCTCCGCGTCGGGCGCACCGCGCATCACGGCCAGCATCGCGACGGCAACGCTTGTCGCCCAGTTGAAGTAGGGCTGCCGCAGTTTGGGGATCAGCTCCCGCATCCGCGCGAGCATCTGCTCGGCCTGGACGATCTCGCCCGACTCGAGCAACGCACCGAAACGATGATAGGCGGCGCTCCACTGCATCTCGATGCTGCCCGACCGCTCGGCCAGTGCCTCCATCTCGGCGGTGAGCACGAGCCGTTCGGCGAGGGCGGCCGGAACGTTGATGACGACCGCACGGGCATAGAGTGCGACGGCGAGGACCGACTGGTCGCCACTGCGCCGGGCGATCGTCACCGCTTCGGCGGACAGCCGATGACGCCGCCCGAAATCGCCGGCGTAAAGCAGTTCCGTCGACAGTTGTGCGAGGAGCTTCGCCCGCAGCACGTCGTCGCCCTCGCCGTGCAATCCGGCGAGCGCTTCCTCGTACAGGGCGATCAGCGCGTGGTCGACCACGGTGGCGTTCGCCATCGTCCCTCCCGGACGGGCCGAGACCAGCACCGCCATGGCGAGGCGGCGGGGATCGCCGAGCGCGCGGGCGATGGCTGCCGCTTCGGTTATTGCCCGGTGATAGTCGGCTTCGCCGGCGCGCCGCTGCGCGTCGGACAGCGCGATCATGAGGTCGCAACGCAGCGGGTCGACGGCGCGGTCGTCGTCCGGGAGGGCGGCGAGCGCCTGCTCGTAGTACTTGGCCGCCTCCTCGAACGCGAGGCCGGCGAGCGCCTGCTCGGCGGCCAGCCGCGCATAGGTGATCGCCTTGGCGGAATCGCCGATCGTCGTCGCCGCCATCCAATGGCGCGTCAGCTCATCGAGGCGTTGGCCGGGCCGCGTCTCGGTCAGCCGTTCGAGCGCGGCACCGGCGCGGTGATGCAACCGGGCGCGGCGCGCCGGGCTGATTTCGTCGTACAGTGTGGCGCGCACCAGGGCGTGGGTGAACGCATAGCGCTCGACTTCGCCGCCGACTTCGGCGACCAGCGCGGCGGCCTTGGCTTCGTCGATGGTGTCGAGGATCGCGTCCTCCGGCATCTCGGCAATCTGTTCGAGCAAGGCGAGGTCGAACTCGCGCCCGATCACCGACGCAAGGCTCAAGACCTTGTTGGTGCTGTCGGTGAGCCGCGACAGACGTCGGCCGATCGCCTCCTTCACGCCCTGGGGAATCCCGAGGTCGCCGCCGCCGGCCCGCAGCGCCCAGCGGTCCCCCTGGCGAAACACCGCGCCGGATTCGGAAAGGTTGCGCAGGGTCTCGGTGATGAACAGCGGGCTGCCCTCGGTCTCCTGTGCGATGGTGCGCGCTACGGCGAGCTCGGATGGACCGAGGTCGTGACCGGCTGCCGCAGTCACAAAGGCGATGACGCCGGCCTCGTCGAGGCCACGCAGCGCGACCCGCTCGATCCCGGTCTCCCGGCGGAGGTCGGCGAGCACAGCGGCAAGCGGGTGGGTCCGTGACAACTCGCTGTCGCGATAGGTGACGACGATGAGCAGATGCATCGGCATCGCCGAGCGTACGATGTGCTTGAGCAGCAGCAGCTCCGGCGCGCCTGCCCATTGCAGATCATCGAGGATCAGCACAACCGGGCTGTGTTGCGAGACGGCGGAGACGAGACCGGCAACGGCCTCGAACATCAAGAAACGCTCGGTCTCAGGCTCGGCCACGCGCGGCGGCGGGATGTCGGGCACGCGCTGGCTGAGTTCGGGCAGCATACGCAGCAGCTCACCCTGATGCTCCCGCACATGGCGGACCAGGATCCCGTCGGGCGCGTTGGCCAGATAGTGGCGCAGTGCCTCGACGAAGGGCCGGTAGGGCAGGCCGATATCCTCGTCGCAGGAGCCGAACAGCACCACGGCGCCCTCGCGATGGGCGATCCGGGCCGCATCGATCGCGAGTCGGGTCTTGCCAATGCCGGGCTCGCCCGCAATCAGCATGACCTGGCGAAGGCCCTGTTTGGCCGCGGCCCAGCAGCGCGCGACGGTCGTCTGTTCGGCCGCGCGTCCGTAGAGCCCCGATGGCGGCGCCGACACGATCTTGGGCGGCAGCGGCATCGTGCCCTCAGGCGCTGGACGCGGCTCCCACTCGACCAGACAAGCTTGCACCGGGTCGGGCATACCCTTGAGGCTGAACTCGTTCGCCGTACCGAACCGGTACCCAAGATTGCGGACCAGCCGGCTGACGATATCCGTGACCAGGATCTGTCCCGGCGCCGCGGCGGCGCACAGCCGGGCGGCCTCCACGACCGATGTTCCGAAGATGTCGTGATCCTCGCGACTGATCTCGCCGCACGACGCGCCGATGCGGATCCTGGGGTCTCCGCCATTGCGGCGTGCGGTGAGATCGGCCGTCTGCTGCATACGGATCATGCAGGCCAGCGCATCGCTGGCACTGCCGAAGCTGAACACCATGCCGTCGCCGGTGCTCTTGATCTCGGTTCCCTGGCATTGCGAAGCGGCGAGGCGCAGCGCGTTGAAGTGCGCCCTGCGCACCGCCTCGTAGGCGTCATGTCCGAGGCGGCCGGCAAGCTCGGTCGACCCGACGAGGTCGGTGAAGACGACGGTGGCGGTGCCGGTTTGAACCATCGATCCGATCGTCTCCTGAGCAATATCGCGGCACTTTTGGTTCCCCGGAAATCCGATCCAGGGCGGGAACCTGTCGCCGGAGCAAACTGTCGGTTGCGAAAGATCAGTCGTACAGTAGCAGCCTGCCGGTGCCAATCCGTCTGGTGCTCCAACCGTTTCTGGTTCCGTCAGGGTCCGCTCGGGGTGACGATGAGAAGCTCATCCAGATCGACGTCGACCATGCCAGGCGCGCGCACATGCCGCACCTCGAAACTGTCAGGCGCGAAGCGGTATTCGACGAGACCTGTTTCCTTCAGTGCGATCCGCTCCTGCCGCTTGTCGGAGATGATGAAGCCGGCCGAGGGCGACCAGATGTGGCGCACGCCGCGATAGCTGTAGTCGCGCCGCTGGTGCACGTGGCCGCTGGCGACGAGACGCAGATCGACATCCCTGAGTATCTCGATGAGCCGCCGTCGCGGCGCCGGCGGCACGTAGCGGATCGCGCTCGGGGCGAGTTCGGGATCATCGGGCGTGCTGAGATAGAGCGGCTTGTGCAGGAACAGCGCCACCGGCTTGCCATGTGCGCTTGCGAGCTCGGCGGCGAGCCAGTCGAACTGCTCGGCCTCGCTGACCAGACCCGAGTTCATCAGCAGCGAGTTCAGTCCGATAAAGCACCAGCCGGCGGCCTCGAAGCGCCAGCGGTCGTCGCCGAACGCGGCGATGTAGGCCTGTCGGTCCTTCTCGTTGACGACGTGCGAGGGACGCGGGCCGATCTGGGTCGGGTTGTCGCCGATATCGTGATTGCCCGGCAGATAGCGACAGGGCACCGGCAGCGCGTCATGCAGCGTACGCGCGAATTCGAGATCGTCGGGACTGGTCGGCGCATCGAACGCCATGTCGCCGGTATTGATGACGAGATCGGGCCGTGTGATGTCGATGGTGTCGCTCAGGCGTTCGAAATTCGCGGTCAGCTTGGGAAAACGGCGGGCGAGATGCGTGTCTGAAATCTGGGTCAGTCGAAATTCGGTCATGACAATATTCCTTCCGAAACCGCAGCATATTACAGCCCGGCATCGGAATCATGAGGTGACCTGTTTCATACTTTGTTTTTAACGCTCACAGCACGCGATAGCGGATCGCGAAGGCCGAATGCGCATCACCGTTCGCGGGTTCGCCTGCCGATGAGAGAGCGACGCGGTCGGCGAGATGCCATGGTCCGAACTGCGCGGACCGGCTGGGATCGGCGGCCAGCCGCAGCTTGAATTCACAGTGCGCGCGGCCGGGAAGGTTGAGCACCACGATGCGGTCGGTGGTGCGATAATCCAGCCGCACGGTGCCGCGAAGCACGCCGCGGCCGTCGCCGACATCCTCTGCGCCTTCGATCTGGGCGAGGCTCTGGTTGCGGTCGGTGTGCAGCTCGATCTGGGAGTCGGAGATTGCCGATAGCGCGGCCTTCGGCATGCGGATTTCGAACTCGACCGCGGGCTTCTCCGGATTGATACCGAGCCAGGCGAGCGCCGCATGGCGCATGTCATAGGCGACGAAGGCGACCAGGGAGAGCACGACCACGGCCGCGATGCCGTGCTTCACCACGTCCCGCGTGGAGCGATAGCCGCTTCGAAAATAGACGGAGAGCGCAATCGCCACCGCCAGTGCCGCGGCGGCGCCCGCCAGCGCCGACATCAGGAGGCCGAGCCCGCCATCCGGGCCGTCGTCGAACAGGCCGGTAAATTCGCCGATCCTTGTAAGCAGCGAGGTCATGGAGTCGCCCGGCAGCGAGACCAACTGGCCGGCGCCGTTGAGGAGCGGGGAGGTGATGTTCATCGCCGGTCTGTTGTTTCGCGCCAAAACGATCGGAACTGCCGGCATTTGGTCGCGACATGTCGCAGGATGGTTCAACCGGCGTTGTCAGCCGCCAGCGCGACCGTTAATACCGTCCAATCCAGCCGGGGAGATATTCGATGTCCGTTCAAATGGTCTTGCTGCCCGTTTTCGTCCTCGTCGGTCTCACCTTTGCGCTGCTGCTCGGAATGGCGTCGGCGCGCACCCGCGCCATCACGAGCGGCAAAACCAGGATTCCCGACATCGCGCTGCGCCAGCCGAACTGGCCGGAACGGGCGACGGCGATCGGCAACTGCTTCGCCAATCAGTTCGAAATCCCGGTCCTGTTCTACGTCCTGATCGCGCTGGCGCTGCCGCTGCGCCACGCCGATCTCATCATCGTGATGCTGTCCTGGGTGTTCGTGGTGACGCGTTTCGCCCATGCCGGCATCTTCGTGACCTCCAACGACGTGCGGACGCGCTCGCTCGCCTGGTTCGCCGGCGTGCTTGTATTGTTCGCGATGTGGGTCTACTTCGCGCTGAAGATCCTGTTGCTGATCTAGCCGCTACGGCGGGTTCTCAATCGAAAGCGTGAAATGACCCCAGCCGCGCGGCTGTCCGCCGCTATTGAAGTCATCGAAAACATCGACTCCCAACGCGTGCCGGCGGCGCAGGCGCTGAAGGAGTGGGGAACCTCGCACCGTTTTGCCGGCTCGGGCGACCGCGCCGCGATCGCGGGTCTGGTGTGGGACGTGCTGCGCCGGCGCTCCTCGAGCGCCTGGATCATGAATGATGACACCGCGCGCGCGCGTGTGCTCGGCATGCTCAAGGTCGAGCGCGGCATGGATGCGGATGCGATCGCCGCACTCTGCGACGGCGGCCGTTTCGCGCCTGAGCCATTGACCGACATCGAGCGTGCGGCGCTGACCTCGCGCACCCCCGGTGACGCGCCGCCGCCGATCGCCGGCGACTACCCGGAATGGCTCGATCCGTATCTCGCACAAGCTTTCGGCGACGACCGCGCGGCCGAGGCGGAAGCGATGGCGAGCCGGGCGCCGCTTGATCTGCGCGTCAACACGTTGAAAGCCAAGCGCGAGAAGGTGTTGCGCTCGCTCGCTCACCTCAACGCGCAGGAGACGCCATGGTCGCCGCAGGGCTTGCGCATCGAACTCGGCGCCGACGCGCGCAACCCCGGCATCCATGCCGAGGAGGATTTCATCAAGGGCGGCATCGAGGTGCAGGACGAGGGCTCGCAGCTTGCGGCGCTGTTCTCGGCCGCGAAACAAGGTGAGCAGGTGATCGATCTCTGCGCCGGCGCCGGCGGCAAGACCTTGGCGCTGGCGGCGATGATGGGCGGCAAGGGCCGGCTGATCGCGACCGATCGCGACAAGCGCCAGCTCGCGCCGATCCACGAGCGGCTGTCGCGCGCCGGCGTCCACAACGCCGAAGTGCGTGCGCCCAAGGGCGAGGCCGAGCCGCTCGCCGACATCAAGGCCTCCGCCGATCTGGTCGTGATCGATGCGCCCTGTTCCGGCACCGGCACTTGGCGCCGCAACCCCGACGCCAAATGGCGGATGCGGCCCGGTGCGCTGGAGATCCGGATCAAGGACCAGATCGAAGTGCTTGATCGCGCAAGCGCCATGGTGAAAGCGGGCGGCCGGATAGCCTACATCACTTGTTCCGTGCTGCCGGTGGAAAACTCCGAGCAGATTCAGCGCTTCATCACGCGCCATCCGGAGTTTGCGGTTCAGCCGCCGGAGGAGACCGCTGGTGTGCTCTGGGACAAGGCCGAGGCGTTTGCCGAGGCCGCGTTGCGGACGCCGGAGGGCTGGCTGATGACCCCGCGCCGCACGGGGACCGACGGGTTTTTCGTGTCGATTCTACGCAGGAACAGCTGAATTCTGCCCGCGAAAAGACGTGGATGGCCGGGTCAAGCCCGGCCATGGCGGCGTGGTGAGGGTTGCGGGGCAGTGCCCGAGCGCGTAATTCCTGTCCATGACAGCCGCACAGAAAGCACAGGAGTTGATGCCCACACAGGCCTCGGCGCATGAGAAGATTCTGATTGTCGATTTCGGCAGTCAGGTGACCCAGCTGATCGCCCGCCGCGTCCGCGAGCAGGGCGTCTATTGCGAGATCGTCCCGTTCCAGAAGGCAGAAGCCGCCTTCCGCGAGATGCGCCCCAAGGGCGTCATCCTCTCGGGCGGACCGGAGTCCGTGCACGAGGCCGGCTCGCCGCGCGCGCCGCAGCTGATTTTCGACTCCGGCGTGCCCGTGCTCGGCATCTGCTACGGCCAGATGACCATGGCGGCCCAGCTCGGCGGCGAGGTTCAAGGCGGCCATCACCGCGAGTTCGGCCGTGCCGACCTCGAGGTGAAAGCCCAAAGCGCGCTGTTCGATTCCGACTGGGCGCCGGGCGAGCGGCATCAGGTCTGGATGAGCCATGGCGACCGCATCACCAAAATGCCGCCGGGCTTTGCGGTGGCCGGCGTCTCGGCGAACGCGCCGTTTGCGATCATCCAGGACGAGAAGCGCAAATACTACGGGCTGATGTTCCACCCCGAAGTGGTGCACACGCCCGACGGCGCCAAGCTGCTCCGCAATTTCGTCCGCAAGATCGCGGGGCTAAACGGCGACTGGACCATGCGCGCCTTCCGCGAGGAGGCGATCGAGAAGATCCGCGCCCAGGTCGGCAAGGGCAGGGTGATCTGCGGCCTCTCCGGCGGCGTCGACTCCGCGGTCGCGGCGGTGCTGATCCATGAGGCGATCGGCCACCAGCTCACCTGCGTGTTTGTCGATCACGGCCTGCTGCGCTTGAACGAGGCGGAGACCGTCGTCGACCTTTTCCGGCATCACTACAACATCCCGCTGGTGCATGTTGATGCCTCCAAGCAATTCCTTGGCGAGCTCGAAGGCGTCACCGACCCCGAAGTGAAGCGCAAGACAATCGGCCGGCTCTTCATCGACGTGTTCGATGCCGAGGCCAAGAAGATCGGCGGCGCCGAGTATCTCGCGCAGGGCACGCTCTACCCCGACGTGATCGAGAGCGTGTCGTTCACCGGCGGACCGTCGGTCACTATCAAGAGCCATCACAATGTCGGCGGGCTTCCGGCGCGCATGAACATGAAGCTGGTCGAGCCGCTGCGCGAGCTGTTCAAGGACGAGGTGCGCGCGCTCGGGCGCGAGCTTGGGCTGCCCGAAATCTTCGTCGGCCGCCATCCGTTCCCCGGGCCGGGCCTTGCGATCCGCTGCCCCGGCGACATCACGCGCGAGAAGCTCGACATCCTCCGCAACGCCGACGCTGTTTATATCGACGCCATCCGCAAGGCCGGCCTCTACGACGCGATCTGGCAGGCCTTCGCCGTGCTGTTGCCGGTCAAGACCGTCGGCGTGATGGGCGACGGCCGCACCTACGAATACGTCGCCGGCCTCCGCGCGGTGACCTCGACCGACGGCATGACCGCCGACTTCTATCCCTTCGAGATGGCCTTCATCGGCCACGTCGCCACGCGGATCATCAACGAGGTCAAGGGCGTCAATCGGGTGGTGTATGACGTGACGAGCAAGCCCCCGGGGACGATCGAGTGGGAGTAGATGTGGTTCAGCAATCCGCAGAAGCGGTGTCGAGAAGTCCATGGGCTTTGGAGTCTTCATTCATCGGCTAGACTCGATTTACGACGACAGTCCGGCCGAACAGTACCAATTTCCCAGCCAATATCTTGGTCGCGTTGAGGCCTGTGTTGGCGATTGGATCATCTACTACGAACCGCGCAAGGTCATTGAGACACGAGGTTACTTTGCAATTGCGAAAGTTAGCCGAGTTGTCCCTGATCCAAACGTTTCGGGAATGTATTTGGCGTTGATTGAGCCCGGAAGCTATCTCGATTTCGTCAACCCAGTTGCTTTCAGCGATGCAACAGGTCCAATCGAACAGGGCGTTCTCAACGAACAAGGACGCATTTCCGGGCGAGCTCAATCAGCAGTCCGACCGATCTCCGTGACGGACTTCAAGAGAATAACTGAAATTGGCCTTGCCGATGGTGCGCCTTTGTTGCCTCGGTTCGACAATGACGTGCGGTTGTCAGGCTTCGAGGAAGAGCAAGCGCCGTTTATTTTTGATCAGCAGCGCGATCGTGTCAGTGTTAACATGTCGAGATTCTTGCGCGATCGCGTCTTCCGCCGCGTTGTCCTGCGTGCTTATGGCGAACGCTGCGCCATTACTGGACTGAAGCTCATCAATGGCAGTGGGCGAGCGGAGGTTGCTGCAGCACACATCCGACCGGTTGAGGCGAGCGGCCCTGACATCGTCAGCAACGGGATAGCTCTTTCGGGAACAGCGCACTGGATGTTCGATCGGGGTCTGATCAGCCTGACCGATAATTTGGAGATATTAGTCTCGCGGCAGACAAATGACCCAGACGGCATTCGATCGATTATCAACAAGACAGGTCGTGCATCCTTCCCACAGCGAATATCTGACAGGCCGCATCCGCATTTCTTGAGATGGCATCGCGAGCATAGTTTCAAACAATAGTTTCGCAGGGTAGGACTAACCGCGGCGTAATCCGCCACCCTCATCTCCGCCCCATCTTCTCAAACCGCTTGACCAGCCGCTCCCGTTTCAGCCGCGACAACCTGCCGATCCAGAACATCCCGTTGAGCTGATCGATCTCATGCTGGTGGCAGACCGCGCGTAGGCCGTCCGACTCTTCGGTCTGCATGTTGCCATAGACGTCCTGATAACGGATGCAGACGCGCGCGTGGCGTTCGACCTCGTCGTTGACGCCGGGCATCGAGACGCTGCCTTCGCGGTGCAGGATCATCTCGGGTGACGTCCAGATGATCTCCGGATTGACGTAGGTGAGGGCGCCCTTGATGTCGCCGAGGTCGAGCACCACGACTTGCTGCAAGACGCCGATATGCGGCGCGGTGATCCCGATGCCGGGCGCCGCCCGCGTCGTTTCCAGCAGGTCATCCGCGAGGTCGCGCAGCGCGTCGTTGAAATCGGTCACGGGCTCTGCCGGGACGGCAAGCCGGGGATCCGGATAGCGGACAATCGGGCGAATGGTCACGATCGCTCCAGGAATCCTCGTCCTGCGAAGATCGCGGGCATCGCCTTCTCGATCCGCGCAGTCCGCGTGGCCGACTGCTTCGCGCCGTTGAAGTGAAACAAATATCCTCTTTGCCGGCCTGGCGTCAGCGCCTCGAACGCGCGCTTGAAGCGCGGATCGTTGCGGAACTTCGCCTTCAACTCCTCGGGCACGGGAAGTTTCGGAGGCTTGGTCTCGACTTTCAGTCCGGCCTTCGTGGCCGCCACCGCCTCGCGCAGATAGGCCTTGATGGTGGCCGCCTTCGTCGCAATCTCGCTCACGCTGGTGAACTTCATCAGCCGCGCGGCCTGAACCTGCCCAAGCTGCACCAGCAGCTTCTTCGGATCCTTCAGCAGCGCACCCTGAAAGAAACCCAGCGCGCAATATTCCTTGAAGCCCTGAATGATGACGACGTTCTTTCCATCTAGCGTGTAGCAGGGCTTTCCCCACTTGCACTCTTCTCTCAAGTCAAACCCGGACAATATCCTTTGCAACGCGGCAATCTCGACTCGCCACTGCTCTCGATACGCCATCTCCATGCTGCACCTCAGTTATCGCAAGCTGCCGTGAGGCAGATCATCATTCGAGGCTGCGCGTATCGTCTCCGGCCCTTGCGTGTCCGTCGATCACCTTCAGGAATGCCTCGCCGTAGCGCGCGAGCTTGACCTCGCCGGCGCCGGGAATGGCGGCAAACTCCGCCATCGACCGTGGAAGGCGCGCGGCCATTTCAGCAAGCGTCTTGTCGTGGAAAATCACATAGGGCGGCACGTTCTGCGCCTTGGCAAGTTCCAGCCGTTTGGCGCGCAGCTTCTCGAAAAGCGCGCGGTCGGCGGCGGGAAGGGCTTGCTCCGTCGCGCGACGCGCGGATTTCCGCTCGCGGCGGGCCTCCTTCAAGGCGCGCAGGCTCAGGGGCGTCTTCTCGCGCAGGAACTGGCGGCCTTGGTCCGAGATCGACAAACCGCCGTGGCCCGCCACGTCCACCGCGACAAGCCCATGCGCGACCAGCTGGCGGATAATCGAGCGCCAGGCGTTGCGGTCATGCTCCTTGCCGATGCCGAACGTGGAGAGCTTGTCATGGCCCAGGCGCACGATGCGCTCGTCGGACTCGCCGAGGAGAACCGAGATGATATGCGCCTGCCCGAAGCGCTCGCCGGTGCGATAAATACAGGACAGCAGCTTCTGGGCGGCGACGGCGCCATCGAACGTCCTGGGTGGATCGAGACAAACATCGCAGTTGCCGCAGGCTTCGCAGTCGTCGCCGAAATAGCGCAACAGAACCTGCCGCCGGCATTGGCAGGACTCGGCGAAGCCCAGCAGTGCATCGAGCTTGCGGCGCTCCATGCGCTTGCGTGCATCCGGCGTGTCCGCCTCGTCGATGAAGCGGCGGCGCAGCGCGATATCAGCCGCGCCGTAGAGCATCAGCGTTTCGGCGGGCAGGCCGTCGCGGCCGGCGCGGCCGGTCTCCTGGTAAAAGGCCTCGATGCTGCCAGGCAGGTCCACATGCAGCACGAAGCGGACGTCGGGCTTGTCGATGCCCATGCCGAAAGCGATCGTGGCCACCATGATCAGCCCTTGCTCGAGCTGAAAGCGGCGCTGGTTGTCTTCCCGCGCTTTCATCGCCATTCCGGCGTGGTAGGGCAGCGCGAGGAAGCCGCGGGCGTTGAGGGCCATGGCGACTTCGTCCGTCTTGCGTTTGGACAGGCAATAGACGATGCCGCTCTCGCCCTTGCGGGGTTCGAGGAAACGCAGCACCTGCTGCATCGTGCTCGCCTTTTCGGCGGCACAATAGCGGATGTTGGGGCGGTCGAAGCCGGAGATGAAGCTGTTGTCGGCGCCGATGTTCAGATGCTCGACGATTTCGGCCCTCGTCGGCGCGTCCGCCGTGGCTGTCAGTGCGATGCGCGGCACGCGAGGGAAGAGGTTCACAAGACAATCAAGAGCGCGGTATTCGGGCCGGAAATCATGACCCCATTGCGAAAGGCAGTGCGCCTCGTCGATGGCGATCAGTGACAGCTGCGCGGATTTCAGCCGTTCGATGTTTTCCGGCTTCAAAAGCGTTTCCGGGGCCATATAGAGCAGGTCCAATTCGCCTTGCTCGATATCGCGCCAGAGCAGGTCCTTTTCCGCGCCCCAGAGCCGCGAATTGAGCGCCGCCGCCTTCACGCCGGCCTGTCGGAGCGCCGCCACCTGGTCTTCCATCAGCGCGATGAGGGGAGAGATGACGAGGCCAATGCCTGGACGCGCCAAGGCTGGAATCTGGTAGCAAAGCGACTTGCCTCCGCCGGTCGGCATCAGGACAAACGCGTGGTTGCCTGCAATCGCGTGCGCGATGATCTCCTGCTGCCGCCCGCGGAAAGTGTCATAGCCGAACACGGTCTTGAGGATAGCGAGCGGGTCGGCCTGATTCGATCCTGGATGCATCATCCCTGTTGAATACCGAATTTCTTCCATGGGCGCGTGGTCGTGCGATCTTCTGGCGGCTTATGAGCTGCGGGCCCACAGAGTACATGCCAACCAGCCGAGTGCCCACACCCTGGGGTGATCGCCTTCGGACGCCTATCTCCTTTTTCTGGTCGATAACGGCCGATGTAATGGCAGCCCTGCGGTTTCAATGACCTGTCATTGGAAGGGACTTTCAGAAAATCTGCGATCACCTGTCGGCTCACCCATCCCTTATTCGTCCTCTGGGCACAAACCAACAACCAGCAGAGTTCCTCACATGCCCAGCACCGTCCGTCTCCATCGCGTTCTCGCCACCAAGCCCGAGAAAGTCTATCGCGCGTTCCTCGAAGCGGACGCGCTGGCGAAGTGGCTTCCGCCCAACGGCTTTACCTGCACCGTGCACCATCTGGAGCCGAAGGTCGGCGGCACATTCAAAATGTCGTTCCGCAACTTCACGACGGGCCATAGCCATTCGTTCGGCGGTGAGTATGTCGAGCTCGTTCCGGGCGAACGCCTGCGCTACACCGACAGGTTCGACGATCCGAACCTGGCCGGCGAGATCACGGTGACCGTGACGATCAAGAAAGTCCTGGTCGGCACCGAGGTGAATATCGAGCAGGCCGGCATCCCCGACGCGATTCCGCCGGAGGCCTGCTATCTCGGCTGGCAGGAATTGCTGCGAAACCTCGCGCGGCTCGTCGAGCCCGAGATCAATCAGTAGCGCTTGGTAGATTAGCCCCAGGGTTCGCACGTGGCGCGGCCCGATGGCAGGCCTCCACGCAATCCACATGCCTGACGCAATAGCAGGTTGTGCTTTCGCCAGCCCGCCCCGCAGGTTATGACTTCCCCCAGGAGAACGAGCTGGGGGAACGATGCCGGAAAGCGTTTCACGCCGCGCACTGCTCGCCAGCCTCGCCAACACGCCCTTCGTCCGCCCCGCCACGGCTCAAACCGAATGGCGCAGGTGGGCGGTGCGAAATGCCGATGCATCGTCATGAACGCCAAAGGTCCCGCCCGTTTCGATCTCGTGGCAATACGCAGGTTGGCCGGCGGCAAGACATTTGAACGCGGCAAGGAATATTTCGAGGACGACTGCGTCGAAATCCTGTCGCTGGAGCCGAAGCGCGTCATTGCTCAGGTCGCCGGCACGGAGGACTACCGAACGGTGGTCACAGTTGATGGAAAGGAGATCGGCGGCGAATGCTCCTGTCCTGCATTCGGCGACTTCGGCTTCTGCAAACACATGGTTGCCGCCGCACTTGCCGCGAATGCCGTGAAAGATGACAGCGAAATTGCGGGCGCCTTACTGCGCCTTCGTGAACATCTTCAGGCCAAGTCGAAAGACCAATTGATGGACATGGTTCTCGAACTTGCGGCGTTGCAGCCGGAATTGCTCCGCAAGCTGAACACTCAAGTCACCAGGGCGAGCGCAAACGACGCCACCATCGAGCGGCGGCTCAAGGCGGACATCGAGAAGGCAACGCGCGTCGATTATTATCTGGACTATCAGCGGGCAAAGCGTTGGAGCCGCGAAGTCGATGCCGTTCTCACCGCTGTCGCCGGCATCGCAACCGGACCGCGCGCGGTTCTCGCGCTCAAACTCATTGACCATGCCATCGCCCGCATCGGCGGAGTTTTCGAATCGATCGACGACTCCGACGGTCATCTCGGTTCACTGCTCGAGCGAGCACGCGAAATCCATCTCGAGGCCGCGCTCGCCGCCAGACCGGAGCCCGTTGCACTCGCACGCGATCTTTTCAAGCGCGAGATCGCTGACGATTTCGGGACGTTCGCAGGCGTCGTCATCGACTACGCCGACGTGCTCGGCGAGCAGGGGCTGGCGGAATATCGGCGGCTCGCGACGGCGGCATGGGAGAAGCTGGCGACTGGCCGGCGTCGCAAAGCTGAGAACGATGGCTTTGGCTCCCGGCTTCGGTTGACGGCCATCCTCGATTTCTTTGCCGAGCGGGACGGCGACGTGGAAACCCGTATCGCCCTTCGCGCCAAAGACCTGTCGTCGCAATGGGCCTATCTGCAGCTCGCGGAGTTCTGCCTGTCGCAGGGGCGCCGCGAAGAGGCGCTCAAGCGCGCCGAAGAAGGCCTCTGGCAGTTCGAGGACGATGGGCCGGACGAGCGGCTGCTGCTTTTTACGGTCAAGCTCCTGGCCAAACTCGACCGCAAGGCCGATGCCGAGACGTATCTCTGGCGTGCATTCGAGAAGGCGCCAAGCTTCAAGGTGTACATGGAACTCCGTCGCAATGGCGGCGAAATTGCGGTCGAGCGCGCCCTCGCATTTCTCCAGTCCCGAGCGGATCACGCCAAGCGGGATCCTTGGGATGGAAGCCGCAACCTTCTCGTAGAGGCTTTGTTGTACGAGAAACGGTTCGAGGCCGCGTGGGCGATGGTGCGCAAATTCGAGATTTCTCTCGACCTCAAAGAGAGGCTTGTGCGGGCAACCGAGACGGACTATCGGGCGGAGGCACTGGAATTCTATGCCGCGCGGATCGAGCAGCTCGCAAATAGCACGGCCTATGAGGAAGCGACGAAGCTCGTCCGCCGTATGACAAAGCTGCAGAACGCGACCGAGCACGCGGCTTTTGTGTCGGAGCTGAAGGAGCGCCACAAACGCAAACGCAATTTCATGAAGCTTCTGGGTTAGTCTACAGGAGAGGCGTTGAAATGTTTCATGATGTGAAATGGTCTCCATCCGAAAAGAAAGTCGCGCGCAAAGCCTATGAGGCTGCGCTGGATTCGGCGCTTGGCAAAGTCATGGCGGAGTTCAAGAGAAGGGCCGTCGCGGCAAGCACGCCTTCCGAGATGCGGGAAGTCGAAGACTATCTTCGCGAGCAGCGGCGAGAAACCAATGAGGTGTTCGATTATCGCTATTCGCAGCTTTTCTTCGTCTTTCCGCGTCTGATTTTAGAAGGACATCTGGACGAATCTCTGCTCGATGGCCTGTCGGAAGAAAAACGCGATTTCATTCGCTCGTCTGTCGAACATGCGAAGGAGCATGAGGCCAGAGATCGCCTGGGAGAATAGTCATGGGCGAAATCCGGCCTCGTGATGTAAAGGCCTTTCCCTAACCGGCCCTACGGACGTTCGATTGACATAGGTCCGCGGCTCATCGACGCTCAAAGAAATCAGGGGAGGGGCCATGTCCACAATCATTTCCCGCCGCACACTGCTGGCCGGCCTCGCCGCCAGCCCCTTCGCTCGCACCGCGCGCGCCCAATCCCCATACCCCACCCGCACCATCCAGGTGATGGTGCCGTATCCGCCGGCCGGCGGCGCCGACACCACCGCGCGGATTCTCTACGCCAAGGCGGGCGCGATGCTCGGCCAGAACTTCGTCATCGAGAACCGCGGCGGGGCGGGCGGCACCATCGCCGAGGCCGTGGTGGCGAAGGCCGCCCCCGACGGCTATCAGATCTTGCATGACGGCACCGCCTATTCGATCAACGGCGCGCTCTATTCGAATCTCTCGTTCGATTACAACAGGGATTTCGACCCGGTCGCGCTGGTGTCGCTGGTGCCGAACATCCTGGTGGCGACGCCGTCGCTGCCGGTGAAGACCTTTGCCGACGTCATCGCTTATGCCAAGGCCGCGCCAGACGGCATCGACATGGCCTCGTCGGGCAACGGCACCTTGCAGCATCTGTCGCTCGAAATGTTCCGCTTCATGACCGGCGTCAAGGTCAACCATGTCCCGTATCGCGGCGGCGGCCCGGCGCTCAACGACGTCATGAGCGGGCAGGTAAAACTGTTCTTCTCAAATGGATCGTCGGTGGTCGGCCTGATCCAGGGCGGCACGGTCAAGGCGATCTGCCATACCGGCAAGGGCCGGCTGAAAAGCCTGCCCGACATTCCGCCGGCCTCCGACACGGTGCCCGGCTTCGAGGCCTATGAATGGAACGGCGTGTTCGTGCCGCACGGCACGCCCGCGGACATCGTGCGCAAGCTCAACGGCACGATCAATGAGGCGATCGCATCGTCCGAGGTCAAGAACCGCTTCGAGCAGCTCAACATCGAGACGCGCGCCAACACGCCGGAGGAATTCCAGGCTTTCGTCAAGGACCAGATGGCGCGCTGGGGCAAGATCGTGAAAGACGCGAATATCAAGCTGGGATGAGCATTCCCTCATGGTGAGGAGGTGCGAAGCACCGTCTCGAACCATGAGGCCCGGCTGTTGGCCTCATCCTTCGAGACCCGCAAGCGCGCTCCTCTGCATGAGGGATCGGCAGTTCCACATAATGCCGCATTGACGCAACCGTGATCGTGGAACTGCGACCCTATACTAAACCAATCGGTTGACAATGCTCTCTACGCGTCTATATTAAACCACATGGTTGAATTACAGACCCCGCAGATGAACTCGGTGTTTCACGCGCTCGGCGACGCCACGCGGCGCAAGATGCTGCGCGATCTCGCCCGCGGCGAGCGCACCGTGAGCGAGCTCGCCGAGCCCTATGCGATGTCGCTCGCGGCCGCCTCCAAGCACATCCGCGTGCTGGAGCATGCCGGCCTGATCCGCCGCGAGGTGAGGGGCCGCACGCATATCTGCCGGCTCGATCCCGGTCCGCTCGCCAGCGCCCATGAATGGCTGGGCTTCTACGAGCGCTTCTGGACCAGCCGGCTCGACGAACTGGAGCGGCTGCTCCGCAGCGAAGACGAAGCCAAGTCGAAAATTCGCAAATCGAAACCACGCAAGAGTTGAGGAGACGAGCGATGAACAAGAGCGCCACGCGCGATGCCTATGGCACGCTGATCGAACCCACCACGCTGAAAATGCAGCGCCTGCTGCCGGGGCCGATCGAACGGATCTGGGCGTATCTGGTCGAGAGCGACAAGCGCCGCAAATGGCTTGCCGCCGGAACGATGGAATTGAAGGTCGGCGCGCCCTTCGAATTCGTCTGGCGCAATGACGAACTGACAAATCCGCCGGGCAAGCGCCCCGAGGGTTTTGGCGCGGAACACCGGATGCCCGGCCACATCACGAAGCTCGATCCGCCGCGCTTGCTCGCCTTCACCTTTCAGAACGATACCGAGGTATCCATCGAGCTGGAAGCGCAGGGCAGCGAGGTGCTGCTGACCCTGATCCACCGCCGCCTGCCCAATCGCAATTTCATGCTCGGCGTTTCCGGCGGCTGGCACGCCCATCTCGACGTGCTGGTGGCGCGCGTGCGCGGCGAGGAGCCGGCGCCGTTCTGGGACGGCATGATGAAGCTGCGCGGCGAATACGACCGGCGGCTGCCGCAGTGACGCAAGACGCGCAACAACAACAAAACAGGAGTTCGCGATGAAACCCGAAATCGTCTCGGCAACTGAGTGGACCACCGCGTGGCAGCAGATGCTGGTGAAAGAAAAGGAGCTCATGCGCGCGCGCGACGCGCTCGCCGCCGAGCGCCGGCGCATGCCGTGGCAGGCTGTCGAGAAAAAATACATGTTCGATGGGCCGAACGGCAAAGTGAGCCTGCGCGATCTGTTCGAGGATCGGCGCCAACTCATCGTCTACCGCGCCTTCTTCGAGCCCGGCGTGCATGGCTGGCCGGAACACGCCTGCATCGGCTGTTCGATGGTGGCCGACCAGGTCTCCCATCTCGCCCATCTCAATGCGCGGGATACCACGCTCGCATTCGCCTCACGTGCGCCGCAGGCCGACATCGCCCGGCTGAAGGCGCGGATGGGTTGGGAACGTATCCCCTGGTACGGCATCACAGACAGTTTCGACGCCGACTTCGGCGTCGACCAGTGGCACGGCCACAACGCGTTCTTCCGCGACGGCGATCGCGTCTACCGCACCTACATGACCAACAGCCGCGGCGACGAGGCGATCGGCACCGTCTGGAGCTATCTCGACATGACTGCGCTCGGGCGTCAGGAGGAGTGGGAGGATTCGCCGGAAGGCTATCCCCAGACCCGGCCGTACAAGTGGTGGAACTGGCACGACGGCTATGTGCCCGGTGCTGCGCCCGACCAGCGGTGGGTCGAGGTCTCCGATGCCGGCGAGGCCGCGTTCCGGAAGCGCGAGGCGTCGTGAGCGACCTGGTGGACATCAGCCGCAAAGCGGGGGCGGCCGCCTGGCTCTCGCTAGCGGCCACCCCAACCTTTGCGGTCATGGCGTTGCTTGCCGCCGTCCACGGCGGCAGCATGCCGGATATGATGTGTTCGGGAGGTGCATCGCCGCTGTCCGGAATGGTGACGATGTACGCGCTGATGAGCGCTTTTCATCTGGGGCCCTGGTTGAGGCTGCTTTCGCGCCGATAATTTGTTCGCGAAAATGTGGTTCGGCCTGTCGTATCTGGCCTTCCTCGTTCGTCCTCTGCCTGAAAGCGCAGAACGGAGACTTGAAATGAACGGTTCCAACTATCGCTGGGTCATCGTCGCCGCGGGCGGCCTGCTCGGCTGCGTCGCGATCGGCGGCATGTTCTCGCTGCCGGTCCTGTTGCAAGCGATCGCGCATGACACCGGCTGGTCGGTGGCGGGCATCTCCAGCGCCATGACCATCGGCTTCCTCGCCATGGCTTTCACCAGCATGATCTGGGGCACGCTGTCTGACAAGTTCGGGCCGCTACCGGTGGTGCTGACGGGCTCCACCGTGATCGCGATCAGCCTCGCGCTCGCAAGCCGCGCCACCTCGCTGATCGAATTCCAGCTGCTGTTCGGCCTGATGGTCGGCAGCGCGACGGCTGCGATCTTCGCCCCGATGATGGCCACCGTCACCGGCTGGTTCGACACCCATCGCAGCCTCGCGGTGTCGCTGGTCTCGGCCGGCATGGGCATGGCGCCGATGACGATGTCGCCGATGGTGGCGCGGCTGGTGTCGACCCATGACTGGCGCACGACCATGCTGATCCTGGCCGGCGTGGTCGCATCGATCATGATCCCGGTATCGCTGCTGGTGCGCCGTCCGCCGGCGCTTGCAGCCAATGCGCCCGCGTCCGTCAACACGCTGCCCCGCCCGGAATTGACCCGTGCGGAGGCGATCCGCTCGCCGCAATTCATCATCCTGCTCGCCACCAATTTCTTCTGCTGCGCCACCCATTCCGGCCCGATCATTCATACCGTGAGCTACGCCATCAGCTGCGGCATTCCGCTGGTCGTGGCGGTGTCGATCTACAGCGTCGAAGGGCTCGCCGGCCTGTTCGGCCGCATCGGCTTTGGGTTGGCCGGCGATCGCTTCGGCGCCAAGCGCGTGCTCGTCATCGGTCTTCTGGTGCAGGCGTTCGGCGCGCTGGCCTACGCCTTCGTGCACGAGCTTGCCGGGTTCTATTCGGTGGCGGCGCTGTTCGGCTTCGTCTATGCCGGCACCATGCCGCTCTATGCGGTGCTAGTGCGCGAGAACTTTCCCTTACGCATTCTCGGCACGGTCATCGGCGGCACCGCGATGGCCGGCAGCCTCGGCATGGCGACCGGTCCATTGGCGGGCGGCCTGATCTACGACACGTTTGCCAGCTACGCCTGGCTCTATATCGGCTCCTGGGCTTTCGGGCTCGGCGCGTTCTTCATCGCGATGACGTTCCGGCCGTTCCCGAAGAGGGAGGCACAGGGCGTCGCGGTGGCGGCATAGCATAGAAGGCATCCCTGCGAGGCCGTGCCAAACGCGTTTCCTTGTGGCAGCATCTGTGAGGTCTTCACCCAAACTGCCGCAAGGAAACCGCATGACACGCAGGCGCTGTATCACCGAGATGGGAATGGGCGTCGACGTCCACGGCAAGGACGCCACCAAGGCGGCCAAGCGCGCGGTGTCGGATGCGATCCGCCATTCCAGCCTCAGCTTCGTCCGCCTGTTGGGCAAGACCGGGCACGACATGTTTGTCGACGTCACCATCGGCGTGCCGAACCCCGAGAGCGTCGACACCGCGGCGGTGGCGAAGGAATTGCCATATGGCAAGGTCACGGTGACCTCCGTCAAAGGCGGGCTGGAAGTGCCGGCCGAACAGGGCGGGGATTCCATCCTGATCGCGAATGCGGCCGTGGTCGTCAGCCTTGATGTTGAAGGGGCCTAGCCGCCATCCATCGTCTCGTCATTGCTGTGCATGTTCACTAATTCGCTGATTGAACGGTTTGTGTCTGAGCCGCAGCAAATTCCTTCGGCGTCTTGCCGCCGAGGGCCTGATGAGGTCGGAAGTTGTTGTAGTAGATCACGTACTCGAAGAGTTCGTTGGCGAAGTGATCCAGGTTGTCGAAGGTCGCGCCATCGATGACGTCGTTGTCCAGGGTTCGCCAGAAGCGTTCGACCTTGCCGTTGGTTTGTGGTCGATAGGGTTTGGTGTAGCGATGCTTGATGCCGAGCTCGATCAGCATGGCCTCGAAGGGGTGATCTTCGGGGGTGTTACGGGAAGCGAACTCTGCCCCGTTGTCAGACAAGATCTCGGTGAACTGAACCCCGTAGGTGACGTTGAGGGTGTTGATCATTTTCAATGTCTTGAACATGACCGGCAGCGCCTTTTTCGAGGTCAACACCTCGGCCCAGGCCAGCCGCGAACAACTGTCGACCAGGCTGACGATAAAGGCCGTGTTTTGTGGTGGCGTCAGGAACATGTCGCGGGACAGCTGGTGCAGGTCGACATGGCCGAGCTCGCCGATCTTGTCCTTGATAATGCGACGTTTCTCCTCACGCATGGCCGGCGTGCGTCGGTTCAATTGATAGCGTTTGAAGACCCGATAGATGGTCGAGGGCGACGGTATCGTATCTCGCCGCTCGCGCAAGGCAGCGTGAACCTCATAGCGGTTCATGCCGCGCTTGCGGCAGGCGACGATCTCTGCCTCGATGCCTTCCGGCTCGCGCCGCTCCCGCCATTTCGGCCCGCGGCGCTGCGGCAACAGGTCCGCCTCTACGCCGCTGCGCAGATAGCGGTTGTAGTACTTCCGGAAGGTCTGCGAACAGGTCCCGTGGTGCCTATAGAACTCCCCGACGCTGCCGAACGTCGGCGACCGGCCGGCCTTCACAGCCTCATACTCGGCGATCAAGAACCGCCATTTCTGAATGTAATTCCGTTCAATCGTTCGGTCGAAACTGTTGTCGCGCATCGAATCCTCCCGCACGGTGGATTCAATCAGCGAATTAGTGAACATGCACAATTGCGAGCGAAGCGAAGCAATCTATTCCTCAGCTTGCTGAAGCATGGATTGCTTCGTCGCTTCGCTCCTCGCAATGACCGAGAGTGTTGCCGCCACGACACGACGGGCAAAACACCTCACGATTTCCAGAAACGCAATGTCAAGTCGTTGCGGCAAAAATATATCTATTTCCGAAATTCGTAATATATGATTTAACCCTCATTGTCCCGCGCTCGTTACGGAGGGCGTTTCGCGATCGTCACGACACGTGGCGCGGGATGCGATGGACGTATTGGTGTCGCAAGACGTGCGAGATCGACGCGTACGGTCAAGCCGTGTGGTTCTGGCTCCCCGATGCTGGAGTCAAGTTTGCGGATTGGCGATGTCGGCCTTCGGCACGACACGCCGCGCAGGCGATGGTGGCTAAAAAGCCCGGCACACCAGGAAGAGCGCGGAGCAGCCGTAGAACCATTGCGCAGGGAGTGCCGGATGTTTCGGCCCTGCCTGACGACTTGTGGGCATTTTCCTTTTCAGCCCACGAGGATTGCGGGTGCGGTTGAGCGCCCGGCATTCCCTGCGCCCTTGTGTCTCGAAAATTTGGCAGAATGTGCGAACGGGCGGTTGATCAGAACCGCCCGTTGCTGGAACTGAGCCCGTTGCGCCCAAAGGCGATGAAGCCTGTAACAGAGCGAGGGACAGCTCCGGTGTCTTCCTCAACCCGAACAGTTGCAAGGGCTTCGAGCCCGAACGAGCAAGGAAGGGAGTGGACGATGGCACAAAATGATCCCGTTGTCGCCGGTATCGATGTGTCGAAGGACAAGGTGGACGTGTGCATTCGCGCATTGGCATTGCATCAGACTTTGCCGAGCTGTGCACAGGGACATCGCAAGTTGGTTGCCTGGCTTCGCAAACACCAGGTGAGCAAGGCTGTCGTGGAAGCGAGCGGTGGCTATGAGCGTGACTGGACCAAGGTGCTGCGCGAGGCCGGCATCGAGGTGCGCGTTGTCGATCCCAAACGGGTGCGAAGCTTCGCGCATTCAGCCGGACGCTGGGCAAAGAACGATGCGATCGACGCGCAGATGATTGCCTGGTTCGCCGAGACATTCCGCCAGGCGCCGGGTCAGGTGTACGATGCCACGCAGGAGGAACTGGTGGCGCTGGTGAAGGCGCGCATAGCTCTGGTCGATCTCAAGATGCGGTTGGCAGCCCAGAGCGAACATGTTGCGTCAGGGCAGGTTCAGAAGGCGCGGGATCGGGTCTTGAAGAGCCTAGTCGGGGAGATTGCCAAGCTCGAAGCCACAATCGCGGCCACGATCAAAGCCACGCCACACCTTGCTGAGCGTGCCGAGATCATCGCGAGTGTGCCGGGATTCGCCAAAACGACGTCCGCAAACCTCGTTGCAGGAATGCCGGAGCTCGGGCAGGTGAGCAACGAGATCGCCGCGGCCTTGATAGGCTTGGCCCCTTACGACGACGACAGCGGCAACCGACGCGGCGAGCGTCACATCCAGGGTGGCCGCCGTTGGGTTCGCAACGCCATCTACATGCCCTGTGTCGGTGCAGCCACGCTGAACAATCCGGTGATCAAGGCCTACTATGACCGCCTGATTGCCAGGGGAAAGAAGCCGAAGGTCGCGCTCGTTGCCTGCATGCGCAAGCTGATTGTTATCCTCAACACGATGATCGCAAGACGACAGAAGTGGGATCCCAGCCGTTACGCGCTGGCCTAACAGAGCGCGCCCTGATCGCTCGGTCACCGACCGAGCGCGTGCCAATCCACAAGACCGGTGAGCGGACGGGGTCAAGGCCGTCAGCCGCCGAAGGCGGTGGCGCGCCGCGCCAGCCTTGAGGCCGGCCGATCGACGGTCTACTTCAACACAGTTGCTCTGTTTGAAGAGGGAGCGACAAGAATATGCAGCACTCGGACGCTACAGCGCCGCGGGAACGTGAAGGCGTGTCGTCTGTCATTGGGAGCCAAGCCCGTTTCACTTGCGTTTGCGCGGACTGGCGCGACGTTCCCCGGCATCGATGCGTACCCTTCCGGCATTCGGACGGCTCTTCACGTGATCGATGAACGCGCGCAGTTTCGGCAAAACCTGACGGTTGCCGGGATGATAGAGAAACATGCCCGGCGCCGTCGGTGCATATCCCTCCAGCACCGACACCAGCCTTCCGGCAGAGAGGTGCCGGCGGACCATCGGTTCGGGCAGCTGTGCAAGGCCCATGTCTTCGAGCGTTGCTGCCAGCAGGGTGGCAAAGTCGTGAGCGATCAGCGGTCCCGTGACCGCGACCTCGGTGCTGCGGCTGTTGTCGTTGAGCTGCCAGAGCGCCAGGGCGCCATTGGATCGCCGGAAACGCAGGCATGCGTGCTCGCGCAAATCGTCCGGTCGTGCGGGCCGGCCGGCGCGCGCAACGTAGGCAGGGTGGCCTACGATCAGCAGACGGAACGGCGGCGTCAGTCGTATCGCGACCATATCGGCGGCAATGAGCTGGCCAAAGCGGATGCCGGCATCGAAGCCTTCCTTCGCGATGTCGATCAGTTCCTCGCTTGCTGCGATCTCGACTTCGACCTCGGGATAGGCTCGGCAGAACGATGCGATCACAGGCTCCAGCAGGATCGGCACCACCGCGCGCGGTACCGACAGGCGCAGCAGCCCGGTCGGCCGCTGCCCGAGATCGCGCGCGGCGGCGCTTGCCGCGACGAGTTCCTCGAAAGCAGGCTTGGCGCGGATCAGAAAGCGTTCGCCGGCTTCGGTCAGGCCGACGCTGCGCGTCGTGCGAATGAACAGCGCCGCGCCGACGCGCACCTCAAGCGCGCGCACCGCCTGGCTGATGGCCGATGGCGTCACCCCGAGTTCGGACGCGGCCCGGCGAAAGCTGCGGTGCTGCGCCACGGCCAGCGCCGCCTCGACGCCGTCGAGCGCGCCCTGCCGGATTGTGAAGCTGCGCTTCATAGCCCATCGACATTATCGTGGATAATCAGTCGTCGAAAGAGGCTTATATGTCGTCCATCATAAAAGGAGCCTGCAATGTCCGATGTCCTTGACGACGTACGCGACCATTATCGCGCGACCGGCCTGACCGAACGGTTGAAGGCGGCACTGGCCGTCTTTGGACCGGAAGATTCGTGGCTCACGCCGCAGCAACTCGCAAGTGTCGACCAGTTTCACACCCGTGGGCTCGCGGCCACTGCCGAGCTTGCCAAGCTCGCCGGCATCGCCTCCGGCATGGCGGTGCTGGATGTCGGCTCCGGCGTCGGCGGACCGGCGCGATTTCTGGCCGCGACTTGCGGCTGCCAGGTGACGGGCGTCGACCTCAGCGCGCCCTTCGTGGATGCCGCGCGCTATCTGACAGACCGCACAGGCCAGGCCGCGCTTGTATCGTTTCAAACCGGCAGCGCGCTCGAATTACCGTTCGACGCCGGCCGTTTCGACGCCGCGCTGCTGCAGCACGTGGCGATGAACATTTCCGATCGGCCGCGGCTCTACCGCGAAATCCGCCGCGCGCTCAAGCATGGCGGCATGTTCGCGACCTACGATGTCGTTCTCGCCGACGGCCAGCCGCTTGACGGCGTGCACTATCCTGCGCCTTGGGCACGAACGCCGGCGACCAGCTTCCTGCTGACGGCCGCAGCGACGCGGGAGACGGTCGAAGCGGCCGGCTTTAGCACCCTGGTGTGGCAGGACGACAGCGCAGCCGCGAAGGCGTGGGCTGCACAAGTGCGCGGGGCACCGCCGCCGTCGCCAAATCTCGGCGTCGTGATGGGACCGGACTTCGCGCAGCTCGCCGCCAACCTCGGACGAAACATCATCGAAGGCCGCGTCGGAATCCTGAGCGCGGTATTCGAAGCGATCTCAACCAACGCCTGACAGGAGAGCAGCATGTCAACGGAAACCGTGTTTCGGACCCATCTTGTGTTCGGCTATGTCGCCTGGTTGCTCTGCTTTGGCGTCTACATCCTGCCGTGGCTGCGTTCGATGGAGCGCTTCGATGCGCACCGCGTCATCGCGACCTTGCACAGCTTTCGCTTCTTCGGGCTCGTCTTCATGGTGCCCGGCGTCGTCGGAAATCTACCCGCGGCCTTTGCGACCGGCGCCGCTTATGGCGACTTTGCAACCGGAGTGCTCGCCATGCTCGCGCTTGCAACTGTGAGGGTCCGTCCGCTGTTCTGGGTGTTCGTCGCCGCCTTCAATCTGGTCGGGGTCGTCGACCTCCTCGTCGCTTACTACAACGCGGTCATGGCCGGGCTTCCCGCGATTGCCGGCGAACTCGGCGCCACCTATGCGATCCCCATCATCTACGTGCCGATCCTGATGATTACCCATGTTGTCGCGCTGTATTGGCTGCTCCGACCACAACTGACGGCGGCGCCGACGCTCGGCCGAGCAGCCGCATCGTAAGACATCACAGAAAAGTCGTTCGACGGGTGTCGGATTTGGGCTCTCGCAATCGTCCTTGGATCGACGGCCCAGCAAGGAGACTCTGATGCCCTATGTCGATGGTTTCGTGATCCCGGTGAAAAAGGACAAGGTCGATGTCTACAAGGCGCACGCGAAGAAGGCCGGCGAGGTCTGGATGGAACTCGGCGCGCTGTCCTTTGTCGAATGTGTCGGCGACGACGTGCCTTATGGCCAGCTCACCTCATTTCCGCGCGCGGTGCAGGCCGGCGACGACGAGGTCGTGATTTTCTCCTGGATCGTCTACAAGTCGCGCGCCGACCGCGACGCGATCATGGAAAAGGTGATGGCCGATCCGCGGCTGAAAGGCGACATGCCATTCGATGGCAAGCGCATGATCTTCGGCGGGTTCGAAATGGTGATTCAGATGTGAGGCTGGACAGACGCATGAGCAAGAAAATCCGCCCGGGCACCGACGGTGTCCGAGCGGTCTTTGTCGGAGCGGATCAATGCATCGTCTCTTCCGACGCCGCGATCCAGGCGATCACAGCTTCGGAGAAACCATCGACTCGCGTCCAGGCGCCGTGGCCGACGCCGTGCTGGTAGGAGGCGACGTTGACGATGGTGCCCCGCGCCTTGGGCTCGGGCACAACGTCGTGGCTCTGTTCGTCGGTGAAGACGATCAGCCGGTCGCCCTTGCGGTCGATTTCGCCGACAGCCTTGCCCAGCCAGGTGGCGTTGTGCGGCTGCGAGCCGATCACCGCGTCACGCAGCGCGAAGCCACGGCGGGGCGGGACCTTCACCACCTCGTTGGAGAAGGTGAAAATCTCGACCTCGTCGCAGACCTCGCGGGCGAGGATCGCCAGACCGCAGGCCGCTTCCGCGCGCGTCATTTCCGACTGCGCGGAAAGCGGAGTGAACATCGATCCCGACACGTCGATCAGCAGCCGCGTGCGGCCGGGGAGCCGCGCGTAGCCCTTGACCGACTTCAACATCGCGGATTCGAGCTCGGGCTCGAAATCCGGCGCGTAGCGCGCCGCCGTGATGAAGCGGTAGGGAAGGATGCGATCGGTCCGCATCGCCTCGATGGCGTCGGCGATGGTCTTGCGCGGTACCTCCGCCTTCTGCATCAGGCGCAGGTTGCGGAGCAGCGCCAGCCCGCCGAGCCTGTTCTCGGCGATCAGCCGCTCGAAGGTCTCGCGCTTGTCCTTGCCGGACGAGAGCGAAACCTCCCAGGTGTCGGCCGAAGCAAGCTCGCCGTCGACGAGCTGCTTCCACACCTTCTCCTGGGCCTTGTCCTTCGGCTTGGCGTGGACCAGGAACAGCACGTCCTTGATCCGTACCGCGCCGTCGCGGTCGTACTTCGCGAGCTGATAGGCGTCGAACTTGGTCAACGCCCGGGCGAGGCCCTTCTTGACCTGCGCCGAGACAGGCTGCCGCTTGCGCTGCTGCTGGGGACCGAGTGCATCGGCCCAGTAGATCGCAAGCAGCTCCGTCAGCTCGTCGGGACGCTGGATCACGCGATCGAGCGTATCGGCGACGAGCGCGCGGTGCTTCTCGTGCCGCGCCATCTCGCGGACCACGAGCAGCGGCGCATGCCGCAGCTTCATCACCTCGCGCGCCTCGACCGCCAGCGCCGCGACCCGCTTGGGGTCGACCTGGGGCACCAGCGTCTTGATGCGGTCGGCGATGGCGACGCCATCCTCGTAGAACTGATCCTCCCACAGGAGGCAGTTCATCAGCGCGCGCTTCAGCTCCATCTCGGGCGTGAAGCGCTTGCCGCGTGCGCCCTCGTGGGTGAAAGCGCGAACGATCTTGTTGAGCCTGACCATAATAGCCTCCTCTCTTGCGTTGATTGTTAATGGAAATGGATGCCGGGGAACAGCCGAGGCCGCACCGCCCGATGAAGGGCGTCACACGCTCCACCACTGAGCTACGAGCTGTTGCTCGAGAGGATTCGAACCTCCGACCTTGTGATCCCGAAGTAACGGTTCTCTTCACCACCGGCATGAGCATGATCCGGGAAAAGTGGCCACCGGTTTTCGCCAGAATCATGTTCCAGATGACAAATCCACGATCCGGGAACGGGCGATTGCTGAGACCCCGGCCGGCTCGCGCCGACCGGGTAGCGCTCTGGCCGCTGAGCTACCGGCGCATGGAACGCCGGGCGGGATTCGAACCCGCGACCTCTCGTTTATCAGACGAAGTAACAGCGATCTTCACCACGGATCGTGGATGGGGTCGGCGGGGAACAGACGATGCTGTCGCTGCCCTGTGGGCGACTGAGCTACGGCATTTCAGCCGGCGGGCTTTGAACTCCGCGACCTCCGGCCACCGAAGTGGACGGCGCTCTTACCGAAGTAACAGAAATCTTCACCACCGCCTGGCCGATCGGAAATCGGCCATTGAGCAGTACGCTGGGGAACAGGCGATATCGGCGTCAGTGACGGCAACACAGGCCTCCTTGCGGCAGACCTGCGCTGTGGCGCGTGGCAACCCTTGCCTGGGCACCTCCACAGTGCGTGCGTCAAAGGCGGGAATCGAACCCGCTTTTCCCGTGGATGCGAAGTATCCGAGATCTTCACCACCAGCGTCGGTTGAGCCGCAGCGATGTGTGGCAAACCAAAATTCTTCTGCGGCGCAGATGCGCCGCCCATTTGCGAGCTCCGAAGAGTCCGCTCTGCCATCGGTGTCCGGCTCATCGCCTCGTTCCCTCCGGCAGGCCCCGCGCGCTTGGGCACGCGCGTGGTCGCGCGAGCCTCGGGATCCGGGTCTCCCGTTCCGGCTTACGCCGGTCGAAATTTCAATTAGCCATGCCGTGCTGCGGACAACAAAAAACCCTCCGGAGCAGATGGCTCGGGAGGGTTCGTCATTCAGACGACCTGTCGACCTCGTCAGGCGAGATCGCTCCCATGAGCCGGGCACGCGCTATCGATCGGCGCAAAGCTGTTCGATAGTTCGACGGACATTCCGTATCCGTGTTTCATCGTCTCACTCATCGTCGCGCGCGAGCCCGATTGCTCGCGAGGGCGCGGGACATACGCCCGCGCGTTCGCAGTGTCAAGCGCACAACACGTCGAAATTGCATTGTCGTTTGAAACAAGGTGTCGCGTTGACCTGCGCGCCCTCACACCCGCCTCGTCACCACTCCCGTCGGCGTCGCAAATCCTTCCATCGTCCTGATCCGCTTGTCCAGCCACCAGCCGAATTCCGGCGACCAGTCCTCGAAGCGGCGGTTGATGCCGAGATCGTGCGCCCAGTGATGGGCGATGTTGGGATTGAACTGCGACTGGCGGCCGACCGCGATCAGGTCGGCCTGACCTTTCTCGAGGATCGCTTCGGCCTGCTGCGCCTCGAGGATGATGCCGACCGCCATGGTCGCGATCTCGGCTTCCTTGCGCACCCGCTCGGCGAACGGCACCTGGAAGCCGAGCGCACGCGTCACCTGCGCCGCGGTCGCGGCACCCGAGATGCCGCCGGAGGAGCAATCGATGACGTCGACACCGCGCGTCTTCAACTCGCGCGCAAACACGACGGTGTCGTCCATGTTCCAACCCTCCTGCGTGCCGTCGACGGAGGAGACGCGCACGAACAGTGGCATGTCCGCCGGCATCTCCTTGCGGACGGCCTCGGCGATCTCGAGCGGCAGGCGCATGCGCCCCGCCCGGTCGCCGCCATATTCGTCGTTGCGGGTGTTGGAGACCGGCGACAGGAACGACGCCAGCAGATAGCCGTGCGCGGTGTGGATCTCGATGGTGTCGAAGCCGGCCTTGACCGCGTTGCGCGCGGCGTTGGCCCAGGTGCCGACCATCGCCTTGCATTCCCCCGTCGTGAGCTGGCGCGGCGTCAGCCAGCCCTTGGCGACCGGCTCGGAGGTCGGCCCGACCGGCTGCCACTTCTTCGCGCCGGCCTTCAGATTTTCTTCCGTCAGCGGGCCCATGCCCTGCATTGCCGCTTGCGACGACGACTTGCGGCCGCCATGCGCCAGCTGGATGCCGATCGCGCTGCCTTGGCGCCTCATGAAGGCGATCAGCGGCTTGAAGCTTTCGACTTGCGCCTCGTTCCAGATACCGAGGTCGTGCTCGTTGATAAGGCCGACTTCCTCGACGCCGGTGGCTTCGACAAAGACGAGACCGAAGCCGCCCAGCGCGTAGCGGCCGAGATGCACGAGATGGAAGCTGCCGCAGGTGTGGCCGGTCTCGGCGCGGTAGTGGACCATCGGTGGCACGACGAGGCGGTTCTTCAGCGTCAGCCCGCGGATCGTGAACGGCTGGAAAAGCTTTGGCTGCGGCGCTTCGCGGCCATTGGCTCCGTCACTCACTGGTTCATCTCCCTGTCGTCATCGCCGGTCTGGTGCCAGCTGAGGGCGGAAGATGCCGCGAAAGAGGGGAGGGATCAACCTTGCCGCATGCGGCGCACGCTCTACATTATCGCGACATCAATCAAGAACGAGCCGTCATGTCCAATCTCTCGAGTTTCCCCATCACCAAGCGCTGGCCCGCGCAGAATCCCGATCGCCTGCAGCTTTATTCGCTGCCGACGCCGAACGGCGTCAAAGTGTCGATCATGCTGGAGGAGATCGGCCTGCCTTATGAGGTGCACCTCGTCGACTTCAACAAGGACGACCAGAAGACCCCCGAATTCCTCTCGCTCAATCCGAATGGCAAGATCCCGGCGATCCTCGATCCCGATGGACCCGGCGGCAAACCGCTGCCCCTGTTCGAGTCCGGCGCCATCCTGCAATATCTCGCCGAGAAGACCGGCAAGCTCCTGCCAAAGGACCCCGTGCGGCGCTGGCAGACCATCCAGTGGCTGCATTTCCAGATGGGCGGCATCGGACCGATGTTCGGCCAGGTCGGCTTCTTCCACAAATTCGCCGGCAAGGATTTCGAGGACAAGCGGCCGTTGCAGCGCTACGTGACTGAAGCCAGGCGCCTGCTCGGCGTGATGGAGACTCACCTCCAGGGCCGGCAATGGTTCATGGATGACGAGTACACCATTGCCGATATCTCGATGCTCGGCTGGGTGCGCAACCTCGTCGGCTTCTACGGCGCGCGCGAGATCGTCGAGTTCGATACGCTCAGGAATGTCCCGGCGTGGCTGGAGCGCGGACTGGCGCGCCCCGCAGTGCAGCGCGGCGTCAATATCCCCAAGCGCCCATGAACTTCGAAAATGAGTTGTCTGTTGCCGCGTGCCATCCCATGATGGCCGTCACCCAACAGTAGCGAGCGCGCCATGCCCACTGACACGCCCCGTCCGGCCCCCGACCATCACAAGCCCTGGTACAAGGTCCTCTACATTCAGGTGCTGATCGCGATCTTCCTCGGTATCTTGGTCGGACATCTCAATCCCAACCTCGGCAAGGAGCTTAAGCCGCTCGGCGACGGCTTCATTGCGCTGATCAAGATGATGATCGCGCCGGTGATCTTCTGCACCGTGGTGCACGGCATCTCCTCGATGGGAGACTTGAAGCGCGTCGGCCGGGTCGGCCTGAAGGCACTGATCTATTTCGAGGTGGTCTCGACGGTGGCGCTCGCTGTCGGCCTGATCGTCGGGGAAATCCTCAAACCCGGCGCCGGCTTCAACATCGATCCGGCCACAATGGATGCGAAAGCGGTCGCGACTTACGTCACCAAGGCCAAGGAAGACGGCATCGTCGCGCATCTGATGGGGATCATCCCCGACAGCTATATCGGGGCGCTGGCGCGCGGCGACCTGTTGCAGGTGCTCTTGATCTCGATCCTGTCGGGCTTTGCCATCGCTTTGCTGGGCAGGCCCGGTGAACCGATCTCGCACGCGATCGACCAGGCAGCCAAGGTGTTCTTCAAGATCATTGCTCTCATCGTGCGCGTCGCGCCGATCGGTGCGTTCGGCGCGATGGCCTTCACGGTCGGCGCTTACGGCATCGGCTCTCTGTGGAACCTGATCGCGCTGATCGGGACCTTCTATCTGACGAGCGTCCTGTTCGTGCTGGTCGTGCTCGGCTCGATCGCCCGGCTGTCCGGTTTCTCGATCCTGCGTTTCATCGCCTATATCAAGGACGAGCTCCTGATCGTGCTCGGCACCTCGTCATCGGAGACCGTGCTGCCGCAGATGATCGAGAAAATGCAGCATCTCGGGGCCTCGAAATCCGTCGTCGGTCTCGTGATTCCGACCGGCTACAGTTTCAATCTCGACGGCACCAATATCTACATGACCTTGGCGACCCTGTTCCTGGCGCAGGCAACCAACACGCACCTGACGATCTGGCAGGAACTCGGCATCCTCGGGATCGCAATCATCACTTCCAAGGGCGCCTCCGGCGTGACCGGCGCCGGGTTCATCACGCTTGCCGCGACGCTCGCGATCGTGCCTGACATCCCGATCCAGTCGCTGGCGATCCTGGTCGGCATCGACAAGTTCATGAGCGAATGCCGCGCGCTGACCAACCTGATCGGCAACGGCGTTGCCTGCGTCGTGATCAGCCTTTCGGAAGGCGAACTCGACAAGGAGGCGCTGCACGCGACCATGGCGCACCCGATCCAGTTGGGCGAGGCGCTGGAGCCGGGCGGGGCGTAGCGCACGGTCCGGAAAAGTGTGAAGCGTTTTCCCTCGCGACAAACGCGGAACGCGTTTGCGCGGAGATCATGCGCAAGATAAAAACGTCGGGAAAGACATGTCGATCACGATCTACGGCATCAAGAACTGCGACACCATGAAGAAGGCGCGGTCCTGGCTCGACAGCCACGGCGTCGCCTACGACTTCCACGACTACAAGGCCGCGGGGATTGCGAAGGACAGGCTCAAGCAGTGGAGCGACGAGGTCGGCTGGGAAACGCTGCTCAACCGCGCCGGCACCACCTTCCGCCAGTTGCCTGACGCAGACAAGGAAGGCATCAACGAGAAGAAGGCGCTGGCGTTGATGCTGAACCAGCCCTCGATGATCAAGCGGCCGGTGCTCGATCTCGGCAAGAAGCGTCTGGTCGGCTTCAAGCCGGACGTCTATGCCAAGGAAGTGAAAGCCGGGAAGTAGCTAGACGATCTCGACGACGTCGTCGACGAGCGTGATCGGCCGGCGCGCGATCTCCTGATCGATCACGGCATTGATGACGACGGCCGGCACGCTGTGCGGCTTGATGCCCATCAGATTGTTGACCTTGAAGCCGCCGTCGAAGCTGATGGCCTTGTAGGAGCCGACGATCTGCTCGACGCGGTCGGCGGGGCCGAACGGCAGCAACAGCCTTTCATAGGAGACGTCCTTGCCGTCTCCGTCCCGCACCATCGAGACCGAATAGGTCGGCCGCCTCAGCGCGATGCAGGCGCGATAGGACGGCACCACGCGCGCATAGCGTTCGGGGCCGATGGCGTCGTCGAGATAACGGTTCGTGCGCTCCGCCGGATCGACATGCTCGTTGCCATAGGTCGCGGTCAGCCGCGCGCCTTCGTGGGTGATGACGTAGCGGGCCGTCTCACCGTCGCCTTCGACGTTGAAGCCCATCATGTCGGAGAGCTCGTCGTCGTTGATCCGGTCCGGCTTGAAGTCGAGCAGCGAGGGCAGCGGCTTTGGTTTGCGCAGCGCCCTCAGCCAGGCGTTCAGAAGCTCGCGCTGCCGGATCGATTTCACGATCGACGGGTCGGCGCTCTGGAATAGTGCGTCCACGGGTGTCAGTTGAATTCGAGGAGATCGCCGGCCTGGATACGGCCGGGGGCGCGATGGAACAGGTCCTGGTCGATCACTGCGCGCAGTTTCGGCGTCGGCAGCACGTCACTGCCGCGCATCAGGTTCTTGATCTCGAAGCCGCCGTCCTCACTGATCGTCTTCAGGGAGGCGATGACGTGGGTGACGTCGCTGCCTGTTTCCGAGAACGGGATCAGCAACCGCTCATAGGCGACAACGCGGCCATAGGAGTTGTCGATATGGGCGATGGTGTAGACCGGGAGCTTGCGCTGGATGCAGAAATAGTAGACCGGCATCACGATCGGCGCGAGGCGCGGCCCCAGATACTCGTCGAGGAATTTGCCCTTGCCGGTGTGGCCATAGGCGCTCGACATTCGCGTACCGTCGCTCATGATGGTCAGGCGTGGCGGCTGCGGGACGTTGTCGATGCTGTAGTAGACGAGATCGGGCGCCTCGTCCTCCATCCGCGCCGGCTGGTATTCCGCCATCCGCGGCATGAGCTGCGCGCGCGCATAAAGCCGAAGCCACGTGTTCAGGAGATCACGCTGCTTGATCGACTTGACGACCGAGGGCTTGGCGCTTTCGAATTCCAAGGCAAAAAATCCGTTCTGGATGCCAGACGCCGCATCTTCGGGCCGAAGGGGAAAATTTTGATGAAGGCCGGTTCCCGCGCCAAATCAGCGTTAACGAAATGCTAGCGGCAGGCCGCCGGAGAGAAAGACGCGGGCGCTCATCCGTTCGACGAAGGTTCAATGTTCGCATCCGGCACCTCGTCCCGGCTCACCTTTCCGCCTTGCATAAGGCAAGCCGTTGACGGCATATTCCGGCCCCGGAGGCGGCGGTTTCGGGACGGTTTCCAAGGCCTTCCCGGAGAAACCTGCCGGACTGGAAGAACAGCCAAGTACGGTTAGCGTGCGCGGCGGGGGGAAGTTTGTTTGGCTGATGAGTTCATTCTCGAAACCCACGGATTGACCAAGGAATTCGCGGGATTTTTCGCCGTACGCGATGTCGCACTCAAGGTCCGCCGTGGCAGCATTCATGCGTTGATCGGTCCGAACGGGGCCGGCAAGACGACGTGCTTCAACCTGCTCACCAAGTTCCTGCAGCCGACGGCAGGAACCATCCACTACAAGGGTCAGGACATCACGGCGATGGCGCCGGCCGACGTGGCGCGGCTTGGCCTCGTCCGCTCCTTCCAGATTTCGGCGGTGTTTCCGCACCTTACCGCGCTGGAAAACGTGCGGGTCGCGCTACAGCGGCAGCACGGCCATTCCTTCGATTTCTGGCGCTCGAAATCGGTGCTGAACCGCTTCAACAACCGCGCGCTCGAGCTGCTCAACGACGTGGGCTTAAGCGAGTTCGCCAAGACCCCGGCGGTCGAGATGCCCTATGGCCGCAAGCGCGCGCTCGAGATCGCGACCACGCTGGCGCTCGATCCCGAGATGATGCTGCTGGACGAGCCGATGGCCGGCATGGGCCACGAGGACATCGACAAGATCGCCGCGCTGATCAAGCGCATCTCGGCGAAGTACACCATCCTGATGGTCGAACATAACCTCAGCGTCGTCGCCAACCTCTCGGACATCATCACGGTTCTGACCCGCGGCCATGTGCTCGCAGAGGGCAACTACGCCGAACTGTCAAAGGACGAGCGCGTCAAGGAAGCCTATCTGGGGGCCGGTCATGCCTGAGATGAAAATGGCCAACGCGTCCGCAGCTCAAGCCGCCAACGGTCAGGTTCTGTCCGTACAGAATCTCGAAGCCTGGTACGGCGAGTCCCACATCCTTCACGGAATCAATTTCGACGTGAGGGCGGGCGAGGTCGTGACGCTGCTCGGCCGCAACGGCGCCGGCAAGACCTCGACGCTCAAGTCGATCATGGGCATCATCGGCAAGCGTACCGGATCGGTGCGCTTCAACAATGCCGAGATTATCCGTTCCTCGTCCGACCGCATCGCCAGGATGGGCGTGGCCTTCTGTCCGGAGGAACGCGGCATCTTCGCGAGTCTCGACGTGCGCGAGAACCTGTTGTTGCCGCCGGTCGTGAAGGACGGCGGGCTGTCGCTCGATCAGATCTTCGACCTGTTTCCGAACCTGAAGGAGCGGCTGAAGAGCCAGGGCACCAAACTCTCGGGCGGCGAGCAGCAGATGCTGGCGATCGCCCGCATCCTGCGCACCGGCGCCAATTTCCTGATGCTGGACGAGCCGACCGAGGGACTGGCGCCCGTCATCATCCAGCAGATCGGACACACCATCGCGCGGCTGAAGACGCAGGGCTTCACCATCCTCTTGGTCGAGCAGAACTTTCGTTTCGCCGCCACCGTCGCCGACCGCTATTACATCGTCGAGCACGGCAAGATCATCGACGGCTTCGCCAACTCCGAGCTGCAGGCCAACATGGACAAGCTGCACACCTATCTCGGCGTCTAGTTTCAACAAGAAGGAACAACCATGAAGACCAAACTAATCGCTTCGCTCTTGCTCGGCACCGCGCTGTCGCTTGCGCTCGCAGGCACGGCCTCCGCCGACGACAAGGTGGTCAAGATCGGCGCGCTGTCGGATCAGTCCGGCCTCTATGCCGACCTCGGCGGCCCCGGCTCGACGCTGGCGGCGCAGATGGCGGTCGAGGATTCCGGGCTGAAGGGCAAGGGCTGGACCATCGACATCGTCTCCGGCGATCACCAGAACAAGCCGGACATCGGCACCTCGATCGCGCGGCAATGGGCCGACGTCGACAAGGTCGACGTCATCGTCGACGTGCCCAACTCGGGCGTGGCGCTCGCTGTGAACAACGTCGCCAAGGAAAAGAACCTCGTCTACATCAACTCGGGCGCTGCGACCTCCGACCTCACCAACGCGCAATGCACGCCCAACACCGTGCACTGGACCTACGACACCTACATGCTCGCCCACACCACGGGGCAGGCGCTGGTGAAGGCCGGCGGCGACACCTGGTTCTTCCTGACTGCCGACTACGCCTTCGGAGCGGCGCTGGAACGCGACACCACGGCGGTGATCACCGCCAACGGCGGCAAGGTGGTCGGCGGCGTCAAGCATCCGCTCAACACCTCGGACTTCTCTTCGTTCCTGCTGCAGGCGCAATCGTCCAAGGCCAAGATCATCGGTCTCGCCAATGCCGGCGGCGACACCACCAACTCGATCAAACAGGCGGCCGAATTCGGCATCGTCAAGGGCGGCCAGAAGCTCGCGGCACTGCTGCTGTTTCTCACCGACGTCAAGGCGATCGGGCTGGAGACCGCGCAGGGCCTGAACTTCACCGAGACCTTCTATTGGGACATGAACGACCAGACCCGGGAGTTCTCCAAGAAGTTCGCCGCGCGCATGAAGAACGGCGCGCCGCCGACCATGGTGCAGGCCGGCGTCTATGCCGGGCTGATGCATTACTTCAAGGCGCTGGAAGCCCTCGGCGGCAACCCGCATGACGGCGTGAAGGTCGTCGAGAAGATGAAGTCGATGCCGACCGACGATCCCTTGTTCGGCAAGGGCGCGGTCCAGCCGAACGGCCGCGTGATCCATAATGCCTATCTGTTCGAGGTGAAGAAGCCTTCCGAATCCAAGGCGCCCTGGGATTTCTACAAGCTGATCGGCACGGTGCCGGGCGACCAGGCGTTTACGCCGCTCTCCGAAAGCAAGTGTGCGCTGTTGAAGAAGTAGGTATCTGCCCGCCGGCGCCCTGATACGCGCCGGCGGGTTCACATGAGGGGATGAACGGGGTCGATCGATGCAGGCTCTCTATGCACAGCTTCTGGTGGGACTGATCAACGGCTCGTTCTACGCGCTGCTGAGCCTGGGCCTGGCCGTCATCTTCGGCATGCTCAACATCATCAACTTCGCGCACGGCGCGCTCTACATGATGGGCGCGTTCTGCGCCTACTTCCTGCTCAGTCTCACCGGCATCGGCTACTGGTGGGCGCTTGTGTTCGCGCCGATCATCGTCGGCATTTTCGGCATGATCCTGGAACGTACCATGTTGCAGTGGCTGGCCGGCCTCGACCACCTCTACGGGTTGCTGTTGACCTTCGGGCTGGCGCTGATCATCCAGGGGGTGTTCCAGAATTACTTCGGCTCGTCGGGCCTGCCGTATGCGATCCCCGACTATCCGAAGGTCGGCGGCTGGAACGGCCTGCAAGGTGGCATCAATCTCGGCTTCATGTACCTGCCGATCTATCGCGCCTGGGTGGTGATCTTCTCGCTGATCGTCTGCATCGGAACCTGGTACCTGATCGAGCGCACGCGGCTCGGCGCCTATCTGCGCGCCGCCACCGAAAATCCCACGCTGGTGCGGGCCTTCGGCATCAACGTGCCGCGCATGATCACGCTGACCTACGGACTCGGCGTTGGCCTCGCCGCGCTGGCGGGCGTGCTGTCGGCGCCGATCAATCAGGTGCGGCCGCTGATGGGCGAAAACGTCATCATCGTCGTGTTCGCGGTGGTCGTGATCGGCGGCATGGGTTCGATCATGGGTTCGATCATCACCGGCTTTGCGCTCGGGGTGATCGAAGGACTGACCAAATACTTCTATCCCGAGGCCTCGAATACCGTGGTGTTCGTGCTGATGGTGCTGGTGCTGCTGGTGAAGCCCACCGGTCTGACGGGAAAGGCGGCCTGACATGACTGCATTGACCGACGACACGATCCCGGTGACCCCACGCGCCATCCGTGACGAGATGATTGCGTTCGCCATCATGACCGCGATGCTGGCGATCGTGCCGTTTACCGGCATTTACCCGTTCTTCGTGATGCAGGCGTTGTGCTTTGCGCTGCTCGCCTGCGCCTTCAACCTGCTGATCGGCTATGGCGGATTGCTTTCGTTCGGCCATGCCATGTTTCTGGGAACGGCGGGCTATGTCACGGGGCACGCGCTGAAAGTCTGGGGCCTTTCGCCCGAGTTCGGAATACTGGCCGGCACCGCCGCTTCGGCCGGGCTTGCGGTCATCACCGGGCTCGTCGCGATCCGCCGCCAGGGCATCTATTTCGCGATGATCACGCTGGCGCTGTCGCAGCTGCTTTACTTCATCTATCTGCAGGCGCCGTTCACCCACGGCGAGGACGGCATCCAGGGCATTCCGCAAGGGCACCTGTTCTTCTTCCTCGACCTGTCGAAGCCGACGGTGCTTTATTACGTGGTGCTGGCGGGCTTTCTCGGCGGCTTCCTGCTGATCTTCCGCACCATAAACTCGCCGTTCGGCGAGGTCCTGAAGGCGATCCGCGAGAACGAGCCGCGCGCGATCTCGCTCGGCTACAAGACCGACCAGTACAAGCTGCTGGCCTTCATCCTGTCCGGAACCCTGGCTGGCCTCGCCGGCGCTCTGAAGGTGTTCGTCGCGCAGAATGCTTCGCTGACCGACGTCGAGGTGGGGATGTCGGGACAGATCGTGCTGATGACGCTGGTTGGCGGGCTCGGCACTATTTTCGGCCCCGTGGTCGGCGCCTTCATCATCATCGCCATGCAGCAATATCTGGCCAGTTTCGGCCAATGGGTGCAGGTGATCCAGGGCGTGATCTTTGTTGCCTGCGTGCTGCTGTTCCGCCGCGGCATCATCGGCGAGATCGCGCATTATCTGAAGCGGTCGCTGTAAGCGACGGTTATTTCCAGCCTTTTTCGGCCCGCATAAAGCGGTGGATGACCGGCCCTGCGGCGCTGGCCTGCGGGTCTTTTCGGCCAAATCCGTTTATGACAGTCCTGTGACGGGCCGCCCCGGCGGCTCCTGCAAAACGGATGGACCGTGCCCATGATGCGTTGGTTTCGCGCGCTCTTGCCGAGGGAGGAGCGCTTTTTCGACCTGTTTGCCCGGCACGCGCAGACCGTGGTGAAGGGCGCCGAGGCGCTGCAGGGCATGCTGCGCGGCGGCGACGAGACGCCGGTGTTCTGCCAGCGCGTCAACCAGTATGAAAACGACGCCGACAACATCACCCGCGAGGTGCTGACCGCAATCCGCCGCACCTTCATCACGCCGTTCGACCGCGGCGACATCAAGAACCTGATCACGGCGATGGACGACGCCATCGACCAGATGCAGCAGACCGCCAAGGCCGTCATCCTGTTCGAGGTGCGTACCTTCGAGCCGCCGATGCGGGAGATCGGGACATTGTTGGTGGACTGCTCGAACCTTGTCGTACGCGCGCTGCCGCTGCTGCAGTCGATCGGCCAGAATGTGGCTGCGCTGAACGCGATTACCGAAGAGCTGACCAAGCTGGAAGGCCGCGTCGACGACCTCCACGACATCGGGTTGAAGGAGCTGTTCCTCAAGCACCGCAGCGCCAACACCATGGATTTCATCGTCGGCGCCGAAATCTACGACCATCTTGAAAAGGTCGCCGACCGCTTCGATGACGTCGCCAACGAGATCAGCTCGATCGTAATCGAACAGGTATAGGGCAGTGGATACCGCACTGGGTTTGCCGGTTCTCACCATCCTGATTGCCGTCGCGCTGCTATTCGACTTCCTCAACGGGTTGCACGATGCCGCGAACTCGATCGCGACCATCGTGTCGACGCGCGTGCTGCGCCCCCAATATGCGGTGCTCTGGGCGGCGTTCTTCAATTTCATCGCGTTCGCGGTGTTCGGCCTGCACGTCGCCAACACCATCGGCACCGGCATCATCGAGCCCTCGATCATCGATGCTGCCGTGATCTTCGCGGCGCTGGTCGGTGCGATCGTCTGGAACCTGATCACCTGGGCGCTCGGCATTCCCTCGTCCAGCTCCCACGCGTTGATCGGCGGGTTGGTTGGCGCCGGCATGGCCAAGGCCGGTCTTTCGGCCGCAGTGTGGGGCGGGCTGTCCAAGACTCTGGCTGCGATCGTGCTGTCGCCGCTTGTGGGGTTTGTGCTGGCGATGGTTTTGGTTGTCATCGTGTCCTGGGCTTCGGCGCGCTCCACGCCGTTCACCGTCGATCGCGCCTTCCGAATCCTGCAATTCGCATCCGCCTCGCTCTATTCGCTCGGACACGGCGGCAACGACGCACAGAAGACCATGGGCATCATCGCCGTCCTGCTCTACTCGCAGGGCCAGCTCGGCAGCGAGTTCTCCGTTCCGTTCTGGGTGGTGCTGGCTTGCCAGGCCTCGATGGCGCTGGGCACTTTGATGGGCGGCTGGCGCATCGTCCGCACCATGGGACTGCGGATCACCAAACTGACGCCGATGCAGGGCTTTTGCGCCGAGACGGGCGGAGCCATGACCCTGTTCATGGCGACCGCGCTCGGTGTTCCCGTCTCGACGACCCACACCATCACCGGTGCCATCGTTGGCGTCGGCGCCGCGCGCCGCGTCTCGGCGGTGCGCTGGAACGTGGCGAGCTCGATCGTCTATGCCTGGGTCATCACCATCCCGGCCTCGGCCATCGTGGCGGCGCTGACCTATTGGGCGACGCTGTTGTTCCGCTGACGCGGGCTTCCTATATGCGAGGCAGCAGCTAGTGGCCCTTGATTGCCCGGCTGTTCCCTCTAAAACCCCTGCCAAATGACCGATCTCGCCCTCACAGCCGATTCGCCGCGCCTATCGCCGCTAGCCCATGAAGTGGCGCGGCGGCGTACCTTTGCGATCATCTCGCATCCAGACGCCGGCAAGACCACGCTGACCGAGAAGCTCCTGCTGTTCGGCGGCGCCATCAATCTCGCCGGCCAGGTCAAGGCCAAGGGCGAGCGGCGCAACACCCGCTCCGACTGGATGAAGATCGAGCGCGAGCGCGGCATCTCCGTCGTCACCTCGGTCATGACCTTCGAATTTCAAGGCCTCGTGTTCAACCTGCTGGATACGCCGGGCCATGAGGACTTTTCCGAAGACACCTACCGTACGCTGACCGCGGTCGATTCCGCTGTCATGGTGATCGACGCCGCGAAGGGCATCGAGGCGCGCACACGCAAGCTGTTCGAGGTCTGCCGTCTGCGCGACATTCCCATCATCACCTTCATCAACAAGATGGACCGCGAAAGCCGCGACACCTTCGAGCTGCTCGACGAGATCGAGAAGACCCTGGCGCTCGACACCACGCCGATGACCTGGCCGGTCGGACGCGGCCGCGATTTCCTCGGTACCTATGACGTGAGGAATCGCGGCGTGCGCCTGCTGGAAGGTGGCGGCGCCAAGACCGGGCGGGCCGAGCAGATCGAGATTGCCGATCTCGCCAAGCGAAACGCCAATCTCGACGTGGCCGCCATCAAGGATGAACTTTCGCTTGTCACCGAGGCCTGCAAGCCGTTCGAGCTCGCCGCGTTCCGCGAGGGCCACCTGACGCCGGTCTATTTCGGCAGCGCGCTGCGCAATTTCGGCGTCGGCGATTTGCTGGAAGGGCTAGGGCAGTTCGCGCCGCCGCCGCGCGCGCAGGACTCCGACTTGCGCAAGGTCGAGGCGGCCGAGCCGCGCATGAGCGCCTTCGTATTCAAGATCCAGGCTAACATGGATCCGAATCATCGCGATCGCATCGCCTTTGCGCGGCTCTGCTCCGGTAAGCTCAGCCGCGGCATGAAGGCGAAGCTGGTGCGCACCGGCAAAAGCATGCCGCTGGCAAGCCCGCAATTCTTCTTCGCGCAGGATCGCTCGGTCGCGGACGAGGCCTTTGCCGGCGACGTCGTCGGTATTCCCAACCACGGGTCTTTAAGGATCGGCGATACCCTGACCGAAGGCGAGGACCTGACTTTTGTCGGCGTGCCGAGCTTTGCGCCGGAAATCGTGCGCCGCGTGCGCCTCACCGATGCGATGAAGGCCAAGAAGCTGAAAGAGGCGCTGCAGCAGATGTCGGAGGAGGGCGTCGTCCAGGTGTTCCGCCCGCGTGACGGCGCGCCGGCGCTGGTCGGCGTGGTCGGCCCGTTGCAGCTCGACGTGCTGAAGGCGCGGCTCGATGCCGAATACTCGTTGCCCGTCGAATTCGAGGTCAGCGAATTCCAGCTCGCGCGCTGGGTTTCCTCAACCGACCGGAAGAAGCTCGACGCCTTCATCGCCGCCAACGGTTCCGGCATCGCCGACGATGTCGACGGCGATCCCGTGTTCATGGCCAAGAACGAATTCTATCTCGGCTACACCAAAGAGCGCGCCGAGGGCATCGACTTCTCTACCATAAAGGACGTGAAGAAGCGGGCGTGAGACGCGCGTGGTTGTGAACGGCGCCGGCTTGCTGCGATCCCTCGCGCACATCATTATCAGGGCATGTCGCTTTCGAGGCCCTCATGCTGCGGCGCGTTATTGTCATAACAGCAGTTCTGCTGCTTGCCGTCGTCACCGCTGATCACGCCGACGCGCGGCGGCGCCACCCGATCAATCCGATCCCGTTCTCGCATGAACCCTGCAGCGTGCTGGATGGCAGGCCGTGCACGCCGTTCTATTGCAGCGTGTTCAACCACGGCCCCTGCATCCCCGAGATCGAGTATCCCTATGGCGAGAACCTGCAGCTGACGATCCAGACGGTGCCGGCCAAGGAGGACGAGGAGAAATACAGGCGGCCCGACCACGACCTCGACACTATCGGCGATCTCTTCGCCGAGTTGCGGTCCTGCTGGTCGCCTCCGGCACCCGACGTCGCCCGCGAGGGCATGCAGATGTCGGTGCGGTTCAGCTTCAAGCGCTCCGGCGAGATGATCGGGCCGCCCCGCATCACCTTCGCGACCGCGGGCGTGCCGGCGGATACGCGCGAGACTTATCTGAAGGCGATCAACGCCTCGCTCGACGCCTGCATCCCCCTGAAATTCAGCGACGGCCTTGGCGGCGCGCTGGCAGGCCGTCCGATCGCGATCCGGTATGTGGATAATCGCGAATTGAGCAAGTCTTCCGACAGCAAATAGTGCCTGTCGGGCTGAGCCATTGCCGCGCCGCCCCCGGAAATGATACGCGAAAAGAGCAATCGCGGCGGCCAAGGGAGGATACGGTGGGACTGCTGGTCATGATCGCAGGCCTTGTCCTGTTCCTCGGCGTTCACACGCTGACGACACAGCGCGGCTTGCGCGCGCAATGCGTCGCCGCGATGGGCGAGGGCGGCTACAAGATCGGCTATGCCGTGGCGTCCTTCGCAGGCCTCGCGCTGATCGTTTGGGGTTTTGCGCATTATCGCGCGGAAGGCATGATCCCCGTATGGTCGCCGCCGGCCTTCCTCCGGCATCTCAATGTCGCGCTGATGCTGCCCGCCGTCATCCTGGTGGTGGCATCCTATCTCCGCGGCCGCATCTACACGGCGGTGAAGCATCCGATGCTCGCAGGTGTAAAGCTGTGGGCATTCGGCCATCTGCTTGCCAATGGTGATCTCGGCGGCATCATCCTGTTCGGCGCGTTTCTGGCCTGGGCGGTGTTCGACCGGATTTCGCTGAAGCACCGCACGGATGCCGGCGCGCCGCCGATTCCCGTCAGGGGCGTCACCAACGATGTGATCGCGGTCGTGGTCGGGATCGTCGCCTATCTGGCGCTCGCCTTTGCCTTCCATCCGGTCGTGATCGGCGTGCCCGTGATCGGAACTTGAAGGATGGACTGGTCGAAATTTTCGATTCCCGCAATGCGGCTCGAGCAGCGCTTCGACGACCGCCTCGTGCCGGCGTTTTGCGAGCGTCCACGGAATATTTGGGACATGGTCGCGCGCGCAGCTGCAAAAAATCCCGATGCCGAGGCGCTGGTCTGCGGCAGCAAGCGCATGAGCTGGCGCGAAGTGATCACGGAGTCGCAGCGCATCGCGGCCGGTTTCGGCACGCTGGGTCTGAAGCCCGGCGACCGCGTCGCGATCCTGCTCGGCAACCGCATCGAGTTTCCGCTGATCTTGTTCGCCGCCGCGCATCAAGGACTGATCACCGTGCTGCTCGGCACGCGCCAGCAGAAGCCGGAAATCGCTTATGTGTTGAACGATTGCGGGGCGAACTGTCTCATCCACGAGGGCTCGCTCTCCGATCGCGTGCCGGATGCCGGGGATGTGGTTGAGCTCGGGCATCGCATCGTCGTCGATGACGACCCGAAGCGATCCGACTTCGCGCGTCTTTCCGATAACCAGTCGCTGTCGGGGGCAGCCGAGGTTGGCGAAGAAGACACCGCGATGATCCTCTACACGTCAGGGACAACCGGACGGCCGAAAGGCGCGATGCTCGCTCATTGCAACATCGTGCACTCTTCCATGGTGTTCGCCTCGAGCATGGCGCTCACATCAGCCGAGCGCTCGATCGCCGCGGTGCCGCTCGCCCATGTCACCGGCGTCGTCGCCAACATCATGACCATGGTGGCCTGCGGCGGTGCGCTGATCATCGCCGCCGAGTTCAAGGCTGCCGATTATCTCAAGCTCGCCGCGCGCGAGCGCGTCACCTACACCGTGCTGGTGCCAGCGATGTACAATCTCTGTCTGTTGCAGCCGGATTTCGACAGCTACGACCTGTCATCCTGGCGCATCGGCGGCTTCGGCGGTGCGCCGATGCCGATTGCGACCATCGAGCGGTTGGCGACGAAGCTGCCCGGCCTGAAGCTGATGAACTGCTATGGCGCCACGGAGACCACCTCGCCCTCGACCATCATGCCCGGCGAATTGACCGCTGATTACATCGACAGCGTCGGTCTGCCCTGTCCCGGCGCGACCATCATCGTGGTGGACGCGGAAGGGCGCGAGCTGCCGCGCGGCGAGATCGGCGAGATCTGGATCCACGGCGCTTCCGTCATCAAAGGCTACTGGAACAATCCGAAGGCGACGGCCGAAAACTTTACCGGCGGCTTCTGGCATTCCGGCGATCTCGGCTCCATCGATGCCGACAACCTGGTGCGGGTGTTCGACCGCCAGAAGGACATGATCAATCGCGGCGGCCTGAAAATCTATTCCGCCGAAGTCGAGTTGGTGCTGGCCGGCCATGACAGCGTGGTCGAGAGCGCGATCATCGCCAAACCCTGCCCGGTGCTGGGCGAGCGCGTGCACGCGATTGTCGTCACCCGCAATGAAATTTCCAGCGAGACGCTGCGCGCCTGGTGCGCCGAGCGGCTCTCCGACTACAAGGTGCCCGAGACCATGCTGCTGACGCGTGATCCCTTGCCGCGCAACGCCAATGGCAAGGTGATGAAGCGGGTATTGCGGGAAGGACGGGGGCCTAGCGCTGCCTCGGAACAGGGCAAGTGTTAACGCCTTGATCCCGCTGGCTTTGCCTTGCCAGCGCCATATCGTTAGGGTAACGCCGCCGCGAGATGCCGGACTTGGCCTTTTCCGGCACGCCCGGACGTGGGGATGGGATACACTTAAGTGTCTGAATTATTTGATGAAGTAGACGAGGAAGTCCGCCGCGAGCAACTCAAGAAGCTCTGGGACAAGTACTCGCTCTTTATTATCGCAGTGGCGATCCTGATCGTCGCCGCCGTGGGCGGCTGGCGCGGCTACCAGTATCTGGAGGCCAAGAAGGCCGCCGAAGCCGGCGATGCCTTCAACAAGGCCGTCGAGCTCTCCGAGCAGAACAAGCACGGCGAAGCCGAGACCGCCTTCTCCAATCTCGTGGCGAAGGGGCCCTACGGCTATCGCCTGCTGTCGCGATTCCGGCTTGCCGCAGAAATCGAGAAGCGCGATCCCAAGGCCGCCGTGCAGATGTTCGACGAACTCGCCGCCGATCGCAGCATCGGCGCCGAGCAGCAGGAGCTCGCGCGTATTCGCGCCGGCGGCATCCTGGTCGATACCGCAAGCTATGCCGACATGAAGCAGCGGCTCGAGGCAGACACCGCGCCGAACGCGACCTTCCACCATGTCGCGCGCGAACTGCTCGCCTTGTCCGCCGTTCGCGCCAACGATTCGAGTGCGGCACGGCAATGGCTCGACATGATGTCGGCAGATGCCGACACGCCGCCGAGCGTGCGTTCGCGTGCCGAAGCGTTGCAAGCCCTGCTGCCGCCGGTCGCCAAGAGCTGACGACCGGATTTGAACCTTGAGAGATCGACCATGCGCCGACCGCAACGTCTGATCGCAGCCGCCGTCCTGATCGCGCTGTCCAGCGCGCTGACGGGCTGCGGCAGCAGCTTCGGCAGCGGTTTCGATCCGACCGATCTGCTCGACTGGCTCGACACCAAGAAGAAACTGCCGGGCGACCGCAAGCCGGTCTTCCCCGAGGGCGTTCCCGGTCTCGAGCAGGGTGTGCCGAAGGATTTGTACAAGGGCGCGCAGCAGCAGCAGCAGGATGTCCCGCCGGTTGCCGAACAGCCGCCGCCTCCCGCGCCGACCAAGCAGGCGGCGAAGAAGGGCAAGGGCAAGCCGCCCGCTGCCGCGACTGACCAGGCTGCCGCGCCCGCCGAGGTCGATGGTGAAGCTCAGGCGACCGAAGAGCCGGCCGCAGCGCCTCCTGCGCCCAAGCCGAAGAAGATCGCGCGCAAGCGCACCACTGCGCCGCCGCCCGATCCCAATGCTCCCCCGCCGCAGGCCGCAGCACCCGCCGCCCAGTCGGCGCAGCAATCGCCGTCACCTTTCCCGGCGCCGCTGCCGGGCGGCACCTTCACGCGGTAATCCAGCCGTTCATTGCATTTGACATGAGCCCAACAAGGCGGGCACGGGTAGGCCATGCCGTTCACCATCGCCATCATCGGCCGGCCCAATGTCGGCAAGTCGACGCTGTTCAACCGCCTGGTCGGACAGAAGCTCGCGCTGGTCGATGACGAGCCCGGCGTCACGCGCGACCGCCGGGAGGGCGAGGCGCGGCTCGGCGATCTCGAATTCACCATCATCGACACCGCGGGCCTCGACGAAGGCGCCCGGGGTTCGCTGACGGCGCGGATGCAGGAGCAGACCGAGGCCGCAATCAAGCTCGCCGATGCCCTGATGTTCGTGGTCGATGCGCGCGCCGGGCTGACCCCGACCGATCGCGCCTTCGCCGATTTCGCGCGCCGCGCCGACAAGCCGGTGCTGCTGCTTGCCAACAAGAGCGAGGGCAAGCAGGGCGACGCCGGCGCCATGGAAGCCTACGCGCTCGGGCTCGGCGATCCCATTCAGATTTCGGCCGAGCATGGCGAAGGGCTCGGCGAACTCTATGACGCCTTGCGCGAACTGCTGCCCAGGCCCGCCGGCGAAGACGATGAGGGCGAAGAAGAAGCGGAAGATGATTCCGCGACGCGTCCGATCCGTGTCGCGATCGTTGGCCGGCCCAATGCCGGAAAATCCACGCTGATCAACCATCTGCTCGGCGAGGAGCGGCTGCTCACCAGCCCCGAGGCCGGCACGACGCGCGATTCCATCGCGGTCGAGATCGCCTGGAAGGGACGCGCCTTCCGGGTGTTCGATACCGCCGGTCTGCGGCGCCGCTCGCGGATCGAGGAGAAGCTGGAAAAACTTTCGGTCGCGGACGCGCTGCGCGCGGTGCGCTTTGCCGAAGTCGTCGTGCTGATGATGGATTCGCAAAACAGGTTCGAGGAACAGGACCTGCGCATCGCCGACCTGATCGAGCGCGAAGGCAGGGCGCTGGTCATTGCCATCAACAAATGGGATCTGGTCGAAGGCAAGCCGGGCCAGATTTCCGCCCTGCGCAGGGATGCCGACCACTGGCTGCCGCAGGTCACGGGTGTGCCTGTGGTCGCGGTGTCCGGGCTGATGGGCGAGGGCATCGACCGCCTGATGCAGGCGATCGTCGAGGCCTATGCGGTCTGGAACAAGCGCGTGGCGACGTCGGGTCTCAATCGCTGGTTCGAGCAGGCGACCGCGGCCAATCCGCCGCCTGCGGTCTCGGGCCGCCGGCTGAAGCTGAATTACATCACGCAAACCAAGGCGCGTCCGCCGAGCTTCGTGCTGTTCTGCTCGCGCGCCGATGCGGTGCCGCAGTCCTATTTGCGTTATCTCACCAATTCGCTGCGTGAGGCCTTCGACCTGCCGGGGACGCCGGTGCGGATTACCTTGCGCGAGAAGGCCAATCCGTTCGCGCACAAGCGAAAGCGGCTGTCGTGAGCGGGCATGAGGCCACGGTCGAAACGCAAGCGCCGAACGGTGCGGCCGTCACCTTCATTTTCGTCACCGTGCTGCTCGACATGCTCGCGCTCGGTGTCGTCGTTCCGATCCTGCCCAAGCTGATCGAAAGCTTCGTCGGCAACGACACCGCAAGCGCGGCACGCTTCTTCGGCCTGTTCGGCACCGTCTGGGCGCTGATGCAGTTCCTGTTCCAGCCGGTGGTCGGCAGCCTGTCGGATCGCTTTGGACGGCGGCCGGTGGTGCTGCTGTCGAATTTTGGACTTGCGGCCGACTACGTGCTGATGGCCTTGGCGCCGTCATTGTGGTGGCTGTTCATCGGCCGCATGATCTCGGGCATCACGTTGTCCAGCATCTCCACCGCGTTCGCCTATATCGCCGACACCACGCCGCCAGAAAAGCGCGCGGCCGTGTTCGGCAAGATCGGCGTCGCCTTCGGCGCAGGCTTCATCCTCGGGCCTGCGCTGGGCGGCCTGTTCGGCGATGCCTCCCCGCGGCTGCCGTTCTGGATCGCGGCTGGATTGAGCTTTCTCAACTGGCTCTACGGTCTCCTGATCCTGCCGGAGTCGCTGCCGCTGGCGCGCCGCTCGCCGTTCCGCTGGCGGAGCGCCAATCCCCTCGGCGCGCTGCAACTGTTGCGGTTGGATCGAATGCTCGCGGGATTGTCGCTCGCCAATTTCTTCGCCCAGCTTGCGCATGTCGTGCTGCCGTCGGTGTTCGTGCTCTATGCCGGCTATCGGTACGGCTGGGACGTCAAGACGGTGGGACTCGTGCTGGCCGCCGTCGGCGTGCTGTCGATGATCGTGCAGGGTGTGGCAATCGGGCCGATCGTCAAATCCTTCGGTGAGCGCAGGGCGCTGTTATTTGGCCTCGCCTGCGGTGCGATCGGCCTGTTCATCTACGGCGCGGCGCCGACCGGTCTGTGGTTCTGCCTGGGCCTTCCCGTTAATGCGCTGTGGGGCGTGGCGGGCGCGGCCACGCAGGCGCTGATGACGCGGCGGGTCAGTCCGGAGCAGCAGGGGCAATTGCAGGGCGCGACGTCGAGCGTACAGAGCGTGTCGCAGATGCTCGGGCCGTTCCTGTTCACGCTGATCTTCGCTTATTTCATCGGCGACAGCGCGCCGATGAAATTGCCGGGCGCGCCGTTCCTGCTGGCGGGAGCCTTGCTTGCGTTGGCGCTTGGGGTCGCCGCGAGGACGTTGATGAAGAAAACGTAGGGCGGGTCAGCGAAGCGTAACCCGCCGCCATGCGGCCTGAGATCCCGGATATCGCGCTATCGCGCCATTCCGGGATGACGGCCTTCGGCCGTCATTTCTTCACCAGCGGGCATTCGCTGGCTTCGAGTGGCTTGGCCGCGTCTTCCGGCGAGATCGTCGCGATCAGCTTGTAGTAGTCCCACGGTCCCTTCGACTCCTCCGGCTTTTTCACTTCGAACAGATAGGCCGGAATGATACGGCGGCCGTCGGCGCGCAGCGGGCCCTTGCCGAACAGGGGATCGTCGGTCGGCAGCTCCTTCATCTTCGCCACGACCTTGGCGCCGTCATGCGGATTGCCGCCGAGCGCGTCCAGCGCCTTCAGATAATGCAGGATGGCGGCATAGTTGCCGGCCTGGGTCATCGACGGCATCGCGTGATTGGCCGCCTTCTCCGAGAAGCGCTTGGCGAAGGCGCGGGTGTTGTCATTGAGGTCCCAATAGAAGGATTCCGTGAAGGTCAGACCCTGCGCCACCTTCAACCCGAGCGAGTGCACGTCGTTGACGAACAGCAGGAGCGCGGCGAGCTTCTGGCCGCCCGCGACGATCCCGAATTCGGATGCCTGCTTGATCGCGTTGGTGGTGTCGCCGCCGGCGTTGGCGAGCCCGACGATCTTCGCCTTCGACGACTGCGCCTGCAGCAGGAAGGACGAGAAGTCGGAGGTGTTGAGCGGATGCTTGACGCCGCCCAGCACCTTGCCGCCATTTGCGTTGACCACCGCGGTAGTGTCGCGCTCCAGCGCGGCGCCGAACGCGTAGTCGGCGGTCAGGAAGAACCAGCTGTCGCCGCCGGCCTTGGTCAGCGCCTTGCCGGTGCCGGTGGCGAGCATGTAGGTGTCGTAGGTATAGGAAATCGTATTGGCGTTACATGCCTTGCCGGTGAGGTCCGCGCTGGCCGCACCCGAGTTGAGCAGGATTGCGTTCTTTTCCTTCACGAGGTTGCTGATGGCAAGCGCAACGCCGGAGTTCGGCGTGTCCGAGATCGTATCGACCTTCTCGGTATCGATCCATTGGCGCGCGATGTTGACGCCGACGTCGGGCTTGTTCTGGTGATCGCCGCTGATCACGTCGATCTTCCAGCCTTTCGCGCGCAGGCCGGAATCCTCCACCGCCATGTTGATGGCGGTCACGGCGCCGGGGCCGTTGATGTCGGCATACAGGCTCGCCATGTCGGTCAGGACACCGATTTTGGCGACCTTGTCGTCGGCGAATGCCGAGGTGGCTGCGAGTGCGACGAGCGCGGCGGCGCCGCGCATGAAGATGGTTTTCATGATGTTCCTCCAGATGAAGGGCCGGCTCTCTTGAGGGAGCCTTGGTGCCCGATGGTCGATCCGCCGATATCGATCCCGGTTAACCGGGGCATCCGCGGACGGCAATGCGCCTTTAGGCCGGTTTGACTTCCTCGCCAAGATTTATCGCCGCGGCGGAATGCCTCATTTGAGAGCATCCGACGTCAGCTTGAATTTCTGGATGCGTTTGGCGTTGTCGACCTCGCCGGTATAGACGTTGCCGAGCTTGTCGACCGCCATGGCGTGCACCCAGTGGAATTGGCCCGCCTGCCGTCCACCACCGCCGAAGCGACCCACCACGCTACCGTCGTCGCGCTTGAGAATGCGGATTTCGTTGTTCTCGCCGTCGGCGTTCAGCAGATAAGTCTGCTTCGGATCGGGCCAGATCGCGAGATCCCACACCGCGCCGTTGCCGAGCGTGTTCTTCTCGAAGAACCACTCCTTCACGAAGGTGCCATCCTTCTTGAATATCTGGATGCGGTTCTGCGTGCGGTCGCAGACATAGACCAGCCCGTCATTGGCGATCTTGACGCAATGCACGGGATTGCCGAATTGCTGCTGCGCCGGCGCGGCCGGGTTGTATGCCGCCTGCTTGTTGTCATCAGGCGGATTGCCGTAGGCGCCCCAGTGCCGCTTGTAGGCGCCGGTGGTCGCGTCGAACACGATGACGCGGCGATTGCCGTAGCCGTCGGCGACGTAGATTTCGTCGGCCGCCTTGTCGATCGCTGTCTCCGCCGGCTTGCCGAGCTGCGTGGTATCGTTAGAGCCCTTGGTCGGCGCGATCTTGCCGATCTGCGAGATGTACTTGCCGTCGAGGGTGAACTTCAAAATGGCGTTGTCGTTGTCGGCATTGCCGCCGACCCAGACGAAGCCGCGCTCGTCGACCTCGATGCCATGCTCGCGTCCGACCCATTCATAGCCTTCGCCGGGTCCACCCCATGAGCGCAGCAAATTACCGTCGACGTCGAACTCCAGCACCGGCGGAGCGGGAATGCAGCATTTCGAGCGCGGCGGATTGAGCGTTGCGCCTTTCTCGTCATCGGTCAGCGAGCGCGGGCGATGGATCACCCAGATGTGGCCCTGCCAATCCACGGTGATGCCGCCGACCTGACCGAGGATCCAGTTGTTCGGGAGCGGTTTCGGCCAGGATGCGTCGACCGCGAACGTGGGAATGTCGCCGGCAGTTGCGGTTTGGGGGAGGGCTGTGAAGGCGACGGTCGCGGCGAAAAGGGTGCAAAGCAAAGCGGTCGCGCGGGCGCGATGTGGCGTCGGCTGCATGAAGTCCTCCCGAATTTTTGGCTGCGGTTTTGATCCGCTTGAAGAACAGTCAATCGCGGGGAGGGCGGGGTGTCAATTGCTACTCAGCCGCACGAAAACCCATCAACTTGCGCGTCTTGTAATCGTAGAGCTTGCCCGTCTCGGTCCACTCAGGCGCGCACATGGGCACGATGAATTCGGCCGCCTGTTCCGGCGTATCCAATGTCATCGGATCCTCGCCGGGGAAAACGATGGCGCGCATGCGGGTGCGGATCGGGCCAGGGCTGAACAGATTGACGCGGATCCTCGTCGAGGCGGTCTCCGCCGCCCACACCCGCACCAGCGTCTCCAGCGCAGCCTTGGAGGCGGCGTACGGACCTCGATAGCCGGGGGCGCGCTGCGCGGCGCCGGCGGTGATGAACACCGCGCGGCCGGCGTCGGAGGCGCGCAACAGCGGCTCCATGCAGCGGATCAGCTGAAAGTTGGCGGTGAGATTGACCGCGATCACGTCGTTCCACGGCTTGAGATCGATATGGCCGAGCGGCGAGGAGGGGCCGGCCACGCCGGCGTTGCCGACGAGAATGTCGATCTTGCCGTGACGCTCGTGCAGGGCGGCGCCGAGCCGGGCGATGCCGTCGCTGTCGGTCATGCTCAGCGGCACCAGCGTGGCGCTGCAGCCGTCCTTCCTGATCTCGTCGTCGAGCTCTTCCAGCCCGCCTTGCGTGCGCGCGACCGCAACGATGTGCGCGCCGGCCTTTGCGAGTGCACGCGCGGTGGCGAAGCCGATGCCGCGCGAGGCGCCGGTGACGACAGCGATGCGGGAGGTGAGGGAAGTCATGACAGTCGAAGCCTTCGTCATGCCCGGCCTCGTGCCGGGCATCCACGTCTTTGCGGCGGGGTATTACAGACGTGGATGGCCGGGACAAGCCCGGCCATGACGAAAAAATCTGCTACTGCGCGTGCAGAATGACGGCTATCAGCTCGCCTCCGCCAGCAGCGACAGCTGCCGCGGCAGCACCTCGACCTGGGCCTGGTCGGTGAGCGTGGTCGGATAGTCGCCGGTAAAACAGTGATCGGAAAACTTCGGGTTGGCGGGATCTCTGCCCGGATAGCCCATCGCGCGATACATGCCGTCGATCGTGAGGAACGCCAGCGAGTCCGCGCCGATGATCTCGCGCATCTCCTCCACCGAATGCGTCGCGGCCAAGAGGCCGCCGCGGTCGGGCAGGTCGATGCCGTAATAGTCGGGATAGAGGATCGGCGGCGAGGCGAGACGGAAATGCACCTCGCGCGCGCCGGCGTCGCGCATCATGCGCACGATCTTCTTCGAGGTGGTGCCGCGCACCAGCGAGTTGTCGATCAGGATGATGCGCTTGCCCTCGATCGCGGCGCGATTAGCGTTGTGCTTCATCTTCACGCCGAACTCACGGATCGCCTGGGTCGGCTGGATGAAGGTGCGGCCGACATAGTGATTGCGGATGATGCCGAGCTCGAACGGCACGCCGGAATGCTGGGCGTAGCCGACCGCCGCGGGCACGCCGGAATCCGGCACCGGCACGACCACGTCGACGTCGACATGGCTTTCGCGCGCGAGCTGCGCGCCGAAGGCCTTGCGCACCTCATAGACCGAGCGGCCGTGCACGATGGAATCCGGTCGCGAGAAATAGATGTATTCGAACACGCATGGCCGCGGCGGCTTGGGCGGGAACGGCTTGTGGGTCTGCGCGCCGCGCTCGTCGAACACGTAGATTTCGCCCGGCTCGATATCGCGCACGAATTTGGCGCCGATGATGTCGAGCGCGCAGGTCTCCGAGGTCAGGATCGGACAGCCGTCGAGTTCGCCCAGCACCAGAGGCCGGATGCCGAGCGGGTCGCGCGCGCCGATCAGCTTCTTGTTGGTCATCGACACCAGCGCATAGGCGCCCTCGATGGCGCGCAGCGCCTCGATGAAGCGGTCGATGAAGCGGTTGCGCTTGGACTGGGCGACGAGATGCAGGATCACCTCCGTGTCGGTGGTCGACTGCATCATGGCGCCGCCACGTACCAGTTCGCGACGCAGCGCGAGGCCATTGGTGAGATTGCCGTTGTGGCCGACCGCGAAGCCGCCGGCATTGAGCTCGGCAAACAGCGGCTGCACGTTGCGCAGGATGGTGGCGCCAGTGGTAGAGTAGCGGACATGGCCGACGGCGAGGTGGCCGGGCAGGCGCTCGATCACCTCGCGGCGGGAGAAAGTGTCGCCGACGAGGCCGAGCCGGCGCTCGCTGTGGAAGCGGCTGCCGTCGAAGGAGACGATACCGGCGGCCTCCTGGCCACGATGCTGCAGGGCGTGCAGCCCGAGCGCCGTAATGGCGGCGGCCTGAGAGTGTCCGAAAATGCCGAACACGCCGCACTCTTCACGGAGCGTATCTCCCTCGAGGTCGTCCTGTAGCTCGATCGCGGCGGGGCCGAATTTGAGATCGAGCTGGGCGTCCTGATCGGGGTTTTGCATCTCGTCTACCGCGCCTCGTTTGGAGTTAAACCGTTCTCGCCAACTTGGTTGCGTTCACTTCGCCCCGGACTTTTCGATCTGCTTCTTCAGGCCGTCACGAGCCGACTTGCTGTAGCCCTCAGCCGTGCCCGGCTGGGCCGAATCGGTGTCGGCCGTATCGTCTTCAGGCTTATTCTTCTTGAATCTCTTTAAAATGGTGTTCTCGGGGTCGTCGGGCAAGAGCGACATCAGCCAATCGCCGGTTCCCTGCAGCACCACCCGCGACTTGGCGCCCGACACCCAGTCCGGCCGCTGCTTCTCCGGCACCAGCCAGCTGAAAAACAGGAAGGCCACGACCACGATCAGAAGGCCGCGGGCAAGCCCGAACAGGAAGCCCAGGGTGCGGTCCAGCGCGCCGATCCGGGAATCCAGGATCATGTCGGAAATCTTAACCGTAATCACGGAGACGACGATCAGGGTGCCGACGAAAACACCGGCCACCACCACGACGGCGGCCACCGTGTCGTTGTTGAAATAGGTCTTGGCGGTCGGCAGCAGCTTGCCGAAGGAATAGAGCGTCGCCAGCGCCGCGCAGCCCCAGGCCGCGATCGACAGGATCTCGCGCATGAAACCGCGAACCATGGCGAGGAGGCCTGAAACCAGCATGACGCCGAGCAGGATGAGATCGAGGATCGTTATCGGCATCGGCTGGTCTGGTCCGCTGGTCGAAAAAGTTCCGAATCGGCGCCTCAACGCCGTCCTACCTGAGGGGCATATCGGGCGTCCGGCAAGGCCGGAAATCGCCCTGTCCCGTGCGCGGGTTGTATAGCGGCGAGGGGCGCGAACGTCACGCCCAGCTAGCCCTCGGAACGGCGGAATCTCGCAGGTGTGGTATTTTTTTCCGCCTCGGAGGTGCGGTTTCCACGGGGGCTACCGCGCGCGGCGATTTCGGCCACCAGAGTGGTCAGGGAGCCGATGGTATTGAGCGAGAGGCCGGCGTCGCTGCCGACCTCGCCGCGGGCCGCTTCCGGCAGCACGGCGCGGCCGAAACCGAGCTTGGCCGCCTCCTTCAGGCGGCTTGCGGTCTGGGCCACCGGCCGGACCGCGCCCGAGAGTGAAATCTCGCCGAAATAAACTGCATCCGGAGGCAAGGGCGCATTGACCATCGAGGAGACCAGCGCAGCCGCCGCGGCAAGGTCCGCCGCAGGTTCCTGGATGCGCAACCCGCCGGCGACGTTCAAATACACGTCATGGCCGGAGAGTTTGACGCCGCAATGGGCCTCCAGCACCGCCAGCACCATGGACAGCCGGCTCGGATCCCAGCCCACCACCGCGCGGCGCGGCGTGCCGAGCGAGGTCGGCGCCACCAGCGCCTGCAATTCGACCAGCACCGGGCGCGTGCCTTCGATCCCCGCAAACACCGCCGTTCCGGGCGTGCCCAAATCGCGTTCGCTGAGGAACAGTTCGGAAGGGTTGGTGACCTCGCGCAAGCCGAGGCCGGTCATCTCGAACACGCCGATCTCGTCGGTCGGGCCGAAGCGATTCTTCACAGCACGCAGGATGCGGAATTGCTGCGAGCCTTCGCCCTCGAAGGAGAGCACGGCGTCCACCATGTGCTCGACCACGCGGGGGCCGGCGATCTGGCCGTCCTTGGTGACATGGCCGACCAGGATGATCGCCGCGCCGGACTTCTTGGCGAAGCGGATCAAGGCCTGCGCGGAGGCGCGGACTTGCGTCACCGTGCCCGGCGCGGATTCGACGGTGTCGGTCCACATGGTCTGGATCGAGTCGATGACGATCAGGCGCGGCACCGCGCCTTCCGACAGTGTCGAGACGATGTCCTCGACCGATGTCTCGGCGGCGAGCTGCACCGGCGCATCCGCAAGGCCGAGCCGCTCGGCGCGCAGCCGCACCTGCGCGACCGCCTCCTCGCCGGAGATATAGACCGCGCGGTGACCGGCGCGCGCCAGCAGGCTGGTCGCCTGCGTCAGCAACGTCGATTTGCCGATGCCGGGATCGCCGCCGACCAGCAGCACCGAGCCGCGTACGAAACCGCCGCCGGTGACGCGGTCGAGCTCGGCCATGCCCGACGGCAGGCGAGGGGCCTCGTGGCTCTTGCCGGTCAGCGTCTCCAGCGCGAATTGCCGGCCCTTGCGCCGGGAGCGGATCGAGACCGGCACCGCGCCGGTCGCGTCTTCCTCGGCGAGCGTATTCCACTCGCCGCAGGACTCGCACTTGCCCTGCCAGCGGTTATAGGCCGCGCCGCAGTTCTGGCAGACAAAGGAGAGGGTGGATTTGGCCATAAAACTGGGTGATTCAGGCTGGTAAAGTTCCTATTTTGTTCTATACCTCATCTGATTTCGGTTCGCGATAGAAAACTGGCTTGGTGCGCCATGCCGCGCACAAGTTCGTTCGGCGTTTTTCTGCTTTCTCGGGCAAAGTCGCGACGAGACCTTTCCCGAAAACCTACTTGTTGATCGTCACGAACGGCACAGACGAGCCGGGGACCATCGTGGTGGGCAGCACGCCATTCCAGCGCTCGGCCTGAGTCAGCGCGATGATGTTGGGGTTCGAGCCGAGCGCCTCGGCACGGGCCTTGATGGCGGCGGCTTCGGCCTCGCCGGTGACCCTGATGTTGGAAGCCCGGGCTTCGCCGTTCAGCCTTGTGGCCTCGGATTGGGCCAGCGCCTCGGCACGAACCGCATTCGCCTTCGCGGTCGCCTGCGTGACCGTGATCTGCGCCTGCACCTTCTCGCGTTCGGCGTTCTGCTGCAGCTTCTGCACCTCGACCTCCGCCAGCATGCGCTGCTCGATCGAATGCAGATAGTTCTGGCTGAACTCGATGTTCTCGAGTTGCACGGAGTCGATGATGATCATCGGATCGTATTTCAGCGTCTCCGTGATCGCATCCTTGATCGCGCCATTGAGCGCGCCGCGCTCCTGGATCGCCTTGACCGCGGTGTAGCGGCCGAACACGACCTTGACCTGCTGGTTCACGACGGGGCTGACCACCTGGTTGACCGCGGCGTCGAGCCTGCCGAACTTGGCGTAGAGATCGGCGACCTTTTCCGGCGCGGCGTGCAAGGTTACGCTGATCTTCAGATCGGCGGGCTGCTGGTCGTAGGAATAGGAGTTCATCTTGTCCCAGGAATAGGTCGACGTCTTGACGCTGACCTTCTCGACGCTGTCGAACAGCGGCAATTTGAATCCGAGGCCAGGCTGCGCGGTGCCGATCACGGCGCCGTTGCGCAGGAGAACGCCACGTTCGGTCTGGTCGACCGTGTACCAGCTTCCGCCGGCGATGATCAGAATGACGATGAGGGCGACAACGACGCCGATGATGCCCCGGTTCATATCTGTGCTCCCAATGTGTGTGGCCGGGATACGGCGCGAAAGATAATGAAGGCCTGACATCAGTCGGCCGATCCCTGAAATTGGTTCAGGGGGCATGACCGGAATTGTCCGAATTTTAGGAGGTTGCCGCGGTCCAGAGCAGGGAGAGGCCCGCGGCGATCATGATGCCGTCCATGAGCAGGCGAAAGCGATCAGCTTCGAGATGCAGCACGAACCGCTTGGCGATGAAAGCGCCGAACATCAGCGATGAACCCGCGATCAGGCCCTTGAGCGCGATGTCCGCATTCAGCGCGCCGAAGCGTTCGAAGGTGACGGACTTGCTGAAATAGAGTCCGAGCGAGCTTGCGGCTTCGGTGGCGAGGAAGGCGCCCCTGGAGAGGCCATAGAACAGGAACAGCGGCACGCTCAACGGCCCCGTCGACACCACGATGCCGGTGAGAAAGCCGATCACCGCGCCGCCGATCGCCAGATGCCAGAGCTTCGCCTTCAATTCGTGGCGTGCCAGCCAGTGCCGGACCGGCACCATCGCGATCAGGAATATGCCGATGGCGATGTCGACGGCGTGCGACGGCAGCGCCAGCAGCGTGCGTGCGCCGAGGGCTGCGGCCGGAATGCCCGTCACCGAATAAGCGAGGCAGGCGCGCCAGTCGACCTCGCGCCACCAGGCGAGGATCCGCGAGATGTTGGCGAGCACGGCGGCGATCGCCATGATCGGCACCGCCTGCTTCGGCCCGTATTCATAGACCAGCACCGGCATCAGCATGATCGAGGAGCCGGTGCCGACGATGCCGGAGATGGTGCCGGCGATGAGGCCGACGATGAGGACGAAGAGAAAACCCACGCGAATCGTCTCTGTGAGAAGCTATCTCAGCACAATCCACGCCGGCGCGTGATCGCTGGCGCCGTCCTCGCCGCGAATCTTGCGATCGACGCCGGCCTTGGCAAGCCGCGGCGCAAGCGCAGGGCTGAGCAGGAGATGGTCGAGCCGCAGCCCCGCATCGCGCGGCCACCGGTTGCGCTTGTAGTCCCAGAAAGTGAACATCGGTTTCGACGGATGCAGCGTGCGGATCGCATCGGTCCAGCCTTGCGCAACCAGCGAGGCAAACGCCGCGCGGCTCTTCGGCTGGATCAGCGCATCCTTGTCCCAGGACTGGGTCGGATAGATGTCGAGCGGAGTGGGGGCGACATTGTAATCGCCGGCGAGCACGACCGGCAGGTCCTGCTTCTTCAGTTTCGCGGCATGCAGCTTCAGCCGCCTGAACCAGTCGAGCTTGTAGTCGAATTTCGGGCCCGGCTGCGGATTGCCGTTGGGCAGATAGAGGCAGGCAATGATGATGCCGCCCACCGCAGCTTCGATATAGCGCGCGTCGTGATCGCTGCGATCGCCCGGCAATTCGGTGCGCGTCAGCACCGGCTCGGACTTGCGCGACAGGATCGCGACGCCATTCCAGGTCTTCTGCCCGCGCCACACCGCGCGATAGCCGGCCTTCTCGATCGCAGCGATCGGAAACTCGCTGTCGGCCGCCTTCAGTTCCTGCAGGCAGGCCACATCGGGTTTTGCCGCGCGCAACCAGCGCACAAGGTTCGGCAGGCGGCGGTTGACATTGTTGATGTTGAACGTCGCAATCTTCATGGTCCGGAGCGGCCGTCGTCGGTTGGGTTGGGTTGGATCGGGAAGGGACGTTGACCCATTCTCAGTGTGCGAGGTTACCAACCGTTCGTCAAAGAGGCCGCTGAACGGATGCCGTTGCGGCCCGCCCATTGTGGCAAAATGTCCACAAACATTTGCCCACTCGGTGACAGTGGGCAGCGACACGCAAAAACACGCTCGCTTTCAAATCTCCTTGCGAACGAGTCACAACTTGTTAGGATTCGCTGATCTACCAACTCCGCGATGACTCTCTCTTCGCATCACTGCTCTCGCACTCCAAGCAGACGCGACACGGCCAATAATAACAAACCGCCGGCTTCGCTCACCGCATGTGGCGTTGATCGTCGACTGGCCGCCAGTTCCAGGCAACGCCACGCGCTGAGAGGCGGCAGCTCCGTGGCTCCAGATATCCGCCATCGGAGGAACTCATGGTCACCGTAAAAGTGAATGGACAGGAGCGCACGTTCGACGGCGATACGTCGATGCCGCTCCTGTGGTTTCTGCGCGACGAGCTCGGCCTGACCGGCACGAAATTCGGCTGTGGCGTGGCGCTGTGCGGCGCCTGCACCGTCCATCTCGACGGCGAAGCCGTCCGCTCCTGCGGCGTCGTGATGTCCGACGTCGGCGGCAAGTCCGTCACCACGATCGAAGGTCTCCATCCCACCGGCGAGCATCCGGTGCAAGTCGCCTGGCGCAATGTCAGCGTGCCGCAATGCGGTTACTGCCAGTGCGGCCAGATCATGCAGGCCGCGGCCCTGCTCTCCAAAACCCCCGCGCCCACGGACGCGCAGATCGACGACGCCATGTTCGGCAACATCTGCCGCTGCGGCTGTTACCAGCGCATCCACACCGCGATCCGCGCGGCTTCGAAGGGGGCCTGACATGACCTATCAGCGCAATCAGCAAGACATCGCACTCGCCAATGTCAGCCGCCGCAACATGCTCAAGGGCATCGCGGGCACCGGCGTGTTCGTTCTCGCCGCGCAATTCCCGGCGATCCGTCCCGCCATGGCCTACGCCACCGGCGCCGAGAAGATGGCACACGGCGTGGTCACTAATCCGCACATCTTCGTCTCCATCGACAAGGATGGCATCGTCACCATCGTGGCGCATCGCGCCGAGATGGGCAACGGCGCCGCGCGCACCTCGCTGCCGATGATCGTCGCCGACGAGCTCGACGCCGACTGGGCCCGCGTGCGCGTCGTGCAGTCGCCGGGCGACGAGGAAACCTACGGCAACCAGGACACCGACGGCTCGCGCAGCGTGCGTCACTTCATCCAGCCGATGCGCCAGGTCGGCGCGGGCGCGCGCAAGATGCTGGAGATGGCGGCCGCCAAGCGTTGGGGCGTCGATCCCAGCGAAGTGCAGGTCCGCCTGCATGAGGTCGTGCACAAGACCTCCGACAAGAAGCTCGGCTTCGGCGAGCTTGCGGCCGATGCCGCGGCGCTGCCGGCGCCCGCGCTCGATAGCCTCAAGCTGAAATCGCCGAGCGAGTTCCGCTACATCGGCAAGGGCACGATCTCGATCGTCGACCTCAACGACATCACCACCGGCAAGGCGATGTACGGCCAGGATGTGCGCTTGCCCGGCACGCTCTACGCCTCGATCGAGCGCACGCCCGTGGTCGGCGGCAAGATCGCAAGCCTCGACGACAGCGCGGCCCTGAAGGTCCCCGGCGTCGTCAAGGTCGTGAAGATCGCAGGCACGCCCGCGCCTGCGGCTTTCGCACCGCTGGAAGGCGTTGCCGTGATCGCGAAAAACACCTGGGCGGCGATGAAAGGCCGCGAGGCGCTCAAGATCACCTGGGATGACGGACCGAACGGCACATTCGATTCCGTCGCCTACAAGGCGATGCTGGAAGAGAACGTGCGCAAGCCTGGACGGCTCGAGCGCGCCGAAGGCGACGCCGATGCCGCATTGAAGTCGGCGGCCAAGGTGGTGACGGCGGAATATTATTCGCCGCATCTGGCGCATGCGACCATGGAGCCGCCGGCAGCCACGGCGCGGATTGCCGACGGCAAGCTCGAGATCTGGACCTCGGTGCAGAGCCCCGGCGGCGCGCGCGACGATATCGCCAAGCGCCTCGGCTACGACCAGAAGAACGTCGTCCTGCACAACATGCTGCTGGGCGGTGGCTTCGGCCGCAAGTCGAAATGGGACTTCGCCATCGAGGCCGCGTTGTTGTCCAAGGCGATGGACGGCGCGCCGGTCAAGGTGGTGTGGACCCGCGAGGACGACATCAAGCACGGCTTCTACCACACCGTCACCGCGGAGCGGCTGGAGGCCGGCATCGACAAGGACAACAAGGTCGTGGCCTGGCGGCACCGCAGCGCGGCGCCGAGCCTGTTCGCGAACTTCAAGGCGGACGACAAATATCCGGGCTTCATCGAGCTCGGCATGGGCTTTGTCGACACGCCGTTCAACGTGCCGAACGTCCAGCTCGAAAGCGGTCAGGCTCAGTCGCATGTTCGTGTCGGCTGGTTCCGCTCGGTCAACAACGTGGCGCATGCCTGGGCGATCCAGTCGTTCGTCGCCGAGATTGCGGCCGAGCTGAAGCGCGATCCCAAGGACATGCTGCTCGAGCTGATCGGCCCCGCGCGGATCGTCGACTCGCCGAAAAAGGCGACGACGGAGTGGTGGGACTATGGTGAGCCCAACGATGTCTATCCGGTCGATACCGGACGGCTGCGCAAGGTCACCGAACTCGTGGCCGAGAAGGCGGGCTGGGGCCGCAAGATGGCGCCCGGCACCGGGATCGGCATCGCGGCCCATCGCAGCTTCGTCAGCTACATCGCGACCGTGGTCGAGGTGGCTGTCGATGCCAAGGGCAACATCACGGTGCCGCGTGTCGACACCGCGATCGACTGCGGCTTCTATGTCAATCCCGAGCGTATCCGCTCGCAGATCGAAGGCGCCGCGGTCATGGGCCTGTCGCTCGCCAAATACGGCGAGATCACGCTCAAGAACGGGCGGGTCGAGCAGAGCAATTTCGACGATTACCAGGTCATCCGGCACTACGAGGCGCCGGCCGTGACCAATGTGCATATCGTCGAGAACAGCATCGACGTGCCATCGAGCGGCGTCGGCGAACCCGGTGTGCCGCCGTTCACGCCGGCGCTGTGCAACGCCATCTTCGCGGCGACGGGAAAACGCATTCGCAAGCTGCCGATCGGCGGTCAGCTCGCCTGATCGAACGCTGGCGCACACGACACGAAACCGGAGCGAAAGCTCCGGTTTCTTTTTGCGACGACTTAAGCGGAGGAGGCCGCGGCCTCCTCGGCCAGCGGCGCGGGCGCCGCCGTTTCGACCGGTGTCGTGAGGCCGCCCTTGTAGACGCGCGCGTAACGCGGACCGAGATTGGTCAGCAACTCGTAACCGATGGTGCCGAAATGATGCGCGAGCTCGTCGACGGTGATGCCTTCGCCGATCAGCGTCACCATGTGGCCGCGCCGCGCGGCATTCGCAGGCAGGTCGGTGACGTCGATCGCCATCAAATCCATCGAAACCCGACCGGCGATCGGGCAGCGCTTGCCGGCGACCACGACTTCGGCGCCACGGGTGCCGTCATTGGCGCTGGCCGCGCGGAAATAGCCGTCGGCATAGCCGGCAGAGACGATTGCGAGCTTCGTCGGCCGCCGTGCGGTCCAGGTGCCGCCGTAACCGACGGTCTCGCCGCGCTCGATAGTGCGGATCTGCACGATGCGCGCCTTCAGCTCGACCACCGGCTTCATCGGATTATCCGCCTCCGGCGTCGGGTTGACGCCGTAGAGCGCGGCACCCGGGCGCACCAGGTCGAACTGGAACTGCGGTCCGAGATAGATGCCGGACGAGTTCGACAGCGAGGCCGGCACACCCGAGAACAGGCTCGCAATCTCCCGGAAGGCGGTCAGCTGTTTGGCGTTGGTCGGGTTGTTGACCAACTCGGCCGAGGCGAGGTGGCTCATGACCAGCGTGATGCCGTGATCGCCGGCATTGATGCGCGGAATGATGCCCTGCGCTTCCGGGATGGTCAGCCCGAGCCGGTTCATGCCGGTGTCGATCTGGATGGCCGCGCCACCGTTCCAGCCGGAGCGGCGGCAAAACACATCCCATTCGGCAAGCTCGTTGAGATCGCCGATCACCGGTTTGCAGTCGATTGCGGCATAGGCGTCGCCGCTGTTCTGGAAGAAGCCGTCGAGCGCGTAAAGCGTTGCGGTCGGAAGCACTGATCGCACCACGCGCGCTTCCTCGATGGTTGCGACAAAGAAAGTCTTGCAGCCGGCGGACGCCAGCGCCTTCGCCACCTCAACGGCGCCGCAGCCATAGCCATTGGCCTTGATCACGGCGGCACATTCGGCCGGAACCGCGGTTTTCTCGAGCTTGCGCCAGTTCGCGATGATGGCGTCGAGATCGATGGTGAGAATGCCGGTCGCGGTGGCAAGCGCCGCCGCCTGGTTCGCCTCGACGGACAGGATGGTGCCCTCGGCGTTGGGGTCTGAAATGATGTTCATGACCCCTAAGTTACGCGGCGCAGCAAGCCGGTTCAACCGGAACGGACTTCGTCCTGAGGCATGATCCGGAAAAGTGCGAAGCGGTTTTCCGAAAAGATCATGCCCAATTAAGGCACGCGATAGGGAAGATGGCTCTCTTCGACGGCGTCGCTGAAGCGGGTGAACTGCCCCTCGAAGTTCAGCTTGACGGTGCCGGTCGGGCCGTGACGCTGCTTTCCGATGATGACTTCGGCCTTGCCATGCACCAGCGCCATTTCGAGCTGCCATTTCTCGTATTCGGGCGTGCCGAGCTTCGGTTCCTTGCTCTGCAGGTAATATTCCTCGCGGAACACGAACAGCACGACGTCGGCGTCCTGCTCGATCGAGCCGGACTCACGGAGGTCGGACAGCTGAGGGCGCTTGTCGTCGCGGTTCTCGACCTGACGCGAGAGCTGCGACAGCGCAATCACGGGGATGTTCAACTCCTTGGCCAGCGCCTTCAGGTTGGTGGTGATCTCGGTCAGTTCCTGCACGCGGTTGTCCGAGCGCTTGCTGGAACCCTGCAGCAGCTGAATGTAGTCGACCACGAGCACGTCGAGGCCGCGCTGGCGCTTCAGCCGCCGTGCCCGCGCCGTCAATTGCGCGATCGCAAGGCCGCCGGTCTCGTCGACAAAAAGCGGCAAGTGCTCGAGCTCGATGGTGTAGTCCCGGATGCGGTCGAATTCCTGCTGATTGATGCCGCCGCGGCGGATCATGCTCGAGGGGATGCTGGCCTGCTCGGATAGGATACGGGTGGCGAGCTGCTCGGCCGACATTTCGCAGGAGAAGAAGCCTACGATGCCGCCATTGACGGTCTTGTTGGTGCCGTCGGCCTGCACTTCGGCGCGGTGCGCCTTGGCGATGTTGTAGGCCATGTTGGTGGCGAGCGCGGTTTTGCCCATGCCGGGACGTCCGGCCACGATGATGAGGTCGGACGATTGCAGACCGCCCATCTTGGCGTCGAGATCGCGTAAACCTGTGGCGATGCCGGATAGCCGCCCGTCGCGCAGATAGGCGTTGGCCGCCATGTCCAGCGCGATTTTCATCGCCTGCGAGAAGCGCTGGAAGCCGCCGTCGTAACGGCCGGACTCGGCCAGTTCGTACAGCTTGCGCTCGGCGTCCTCGATCTGTGCCTTGGGCGCGAAATCCACCGGCGCGTCATAGGCGACGGTCACCATCTCTTCGCCGATCCCGATCAGGTCGCGCCGCAGCGACAGGTCGTAGACGGTACGCCCATAATCCTGGGCGTTGATGATGGTGGTCGCTTCGGCGGCGAGACGGGCGAGATACTGGCTCACCGTCATGCCGAGAATGTCGGCATCGGCCGGGAAGAAGGTCTTCAGCGTCACCGGCGTGGCAACCTTGCCCATCCGGATCAGGCTGCCGGCGGTCTCGTAAATCTTGTGATGGACGGTCTCGAAGAAGTGTTTCGGTTCCAGGAAGTCCGAGACCCGATAGAAGGCGTCGTTATTGACGAGGATCGCACCCAGGAGGCTCTGTTCGGCCTCGATATTGTGCGGTGCGCTCCGATAGCTGGGAGCGTTGGGGTCGGCCGGGAGTTTCAGGACGTTCGAATCAGGGGGCGCCATGGATCAAGATTGTTCTTCGAATTTGGTTTTTTTGTTTTGAATGGGGCGGCGATAAAGCGCCTCTGCCTTGCGGTGCGGAAGCGCGATATTTTGTTGTGCCCGATTCTCACAACTCGGTGTGTGTAATCCGATTGTGCTGCCGTATTCGCCTTGACGGCTTTGGGCGGGAATCAGGCGAAAACGCGGCTCTCAAAGATTTTCGAAAAATTGCATGAACCTGGTTCCGCTCCAGGCAGACGCATTTCTACGGGCGTTTTTGTTCAGGGATCAGGTCAGCAGCAGATAGCCAAGGGCGATCACCGCGGCGGCGGTGCCGATCAGGATCAAGGCGTAATCGGTTCGGAGATCGTCCTGCACTTCGAGCGCTTGTTGCTGTGGGGCCATGCGCAATGTGTAGGGCAGGGAAAGCCCGGGGTTATGTGAGGTCATTCACATTCAGCCGAATTTCTTTGCCTCACGTTCACCGGAACGAGTGTCTGGTTCAGGGGTTGACGGTTTCTCGGACGGGAATAGGCGATGGCCCAAGGATTTCAAAAAGGGCTTCAATCATGGCGGTCGGGGAAGGGCGAACGGCAATGGCTGTCCCGCCTGATCGCGACCATGGAACAGATCGCCCGTCCTGACATGCAAGCCCACCCGGTCGACCGGCTGGTGCTGGCAAAGGTCCGTGCCCAACTCGCCCGCCCGGCGTCCTATCCTTATGGCGCTTACGGTCGACACCACTGATCTGCGCCGCCCTGGTTGAAATCGCGAATAGCAGCGCAGGCTTGCTTTCCCCATAGATGATTAGATCAGGAGCAGAAGTCTCCCGCGCGCACGCGACCGCTTGGTCTTTGATTAGTTCCATGAGGGCAGCTAATCTCTTGTCCACAAAGCGGATATTCCAGAATGTCGCGATCACATATATGCGTGGCCAACGCGCTTCCATTCGCGTGATAATCCGCTAAAAGGTGACCGCCGCGCGCGGTGCGGGAGGGGTCATCCCGGCGCACCGGCACGCGATTTCCGCAAGCGGAGAACAGGGAATGTCGAGCCGAGCGCTCATTTTGGCGACGGTGATGCTTCTAGTGGGCTGTTTGGCGGCGGAACGCGCGCTTGCGCAGGCCACCAACCTCGAAGCCGGCAAGACCCCATCCCAGATTTTTGCGGGGACCTGCACCGCCTGCCACAAGGCCCCGCGCGGGCTCATGAAAACCGTGCCGGCCTCTTCGCTGTCGAGCTTCCTGCGCCAGCACTACACCACCAGCCCGGAAATGGCCGGCGTGCTGGCCTCCTATCTGATCTCCAACGGCGCCTCCGATACGAGGCTGAGCGGCGGGGACAAGAAGGGCGCCAAGGAAGGAACGAAGGAAGGCACCAAGGAAGCCAAGCAGGAGGCGAAACCGCCGGAGCAGCTTGATCGCTGGGGCCACCGTATTCACCCGGGCGGGGCGCCGGTGCCCGAGGCTACGCCTGCTTCGTCGGGCGAGTCGCCGCAGTCGCCGTCGCAGGCAACGATCGAGGCCGCCAGAGAACAAAATGCCAAGCAGAAGCTGAGCAAGCGCAACAAGCCCGGCGAGGAATTGCCCAAGACTGACGGCAAGAGTGAGGGAGCGAAGGAAGCCTCGACTCCGGGCGAGAGCGCCAAGCCTGAAGGTTCAAAACCATCCGAGGCGCCATCGCAGTCTGCGAACGCTGCGCCGTCTACGCCAGGAGAAAACCCGGCGTTGCGGCCCGACCCCGTGCCTCCGGTCACGCCGGCTCCGGCTGCAGGTTCGGAGCCCGCGACGGCGAGCACGCCGAGCTCGGTCATCTCGGCGGCGATCAGCGCGGAGACCGCGCCGGCCGTGCCATCGCCGTCCAAACCGGTCGAATCGCCACCGGCTGTCGTAGCCGCAACACCGGCGCTGCCGCCGGTGCCGCCGGCAGGCCCGCCCGCGCCGCCGATCTCGCGGTAAATTCAGAGGCAAAATAAAAGCCCGGCCTTAACGCCGGGCTTTTTTTAGATTTGCGAGCTGTCTTACTTCTGCTCGGCTTCGGGCGCTGCTGCCGGCTGAGCGACGTCGTCGTGCTGCGCCTCCGGATCGAAGAACTCGCCGGCTGCGGCAATCGCCTCGGCGGCGGCATCCTGATCTTCCTGACGGGTCGAGATGTCCTCGCCGCGCTTGATGCGCTCGGCTTCGTCGGTGCTGCGCGCAACCGTCACACTGATGGTCGCCTCGACTTCGGGATGCACCGCAATCGTCACCTTCTTCTGGCCGATCGCCTTGATCGGCGCGTCGAGCCAGACCTGCGACCGAGCCACGGTGATCTTCTCGCCGGCCAGCGCCTCGACGATGTCGCGCACCGAAACCGAACCGAACAGCTGTCCGCTCTCTGAGGCCTGGCGGATGATCACAATCCCGATCCCGTCGATCTTCTCCGCGGCCTTGGTCGCTTCCGACTTGGCCTGGAGGTTGTTGGCCTCGAGCTCGGCCTTCATGCCCTCGTACTTGGCGCGGTTCTCCGCGGTGGCACGCAGCGCCTTCTTGCGCTTCAGCAGGAAGTTACGGGCGAAGCCGTCCCTGACTTTTACGATTTCGCCCATCTGACCGAGCTTGGCGACACGCTCCAGCAAAATCACTTCCATGTTTTCTCTCCTTGAAAGTTATGAGGGTTGAAAGGTCGAACTCAGGGAGCGGGCAGCGGTGGTGGCTGCCGGCGCAGATAGCGTTGGCGAAAACCGAACACGGCGTCGGCCAGTCCGAGCACGACGATGCCGATCACCGGCCAGACGAACAGCACGACCACCGCGTAAGCCGAACCGAGCCAGAGCGCGCGGCTCTTCAAGGCCAGTGTCAGCGTGTGCAATACGGCGAAGCCGGCAAATCCATACGTCATCATCAGCGCCGAGGTGACGATCTCCGCAAAGATTGCGAGCAGTCCACCTGCCAGCATGCAGCAGGCGGCGACGCAGAGCGCGACGAGTGCAGCCCTTGGCAGTGCCGCGGTCTTCAGATCCGGCCATGGCCGGCGCAACCGGCCCGACATCGCGGTGATCTTTCCCGCCAGCCAGAGGTTGATCGTGAGCGTGATGATCATGCCGATGACGCCACAGGCCGGCATGATCGTCACCAGCGCATCGAGCACCTTTTCGTCCGCCGCGATGCCACGGATTTCGAGAATTCGCAGCACATCATGTTTCATGGCGGCGAGAATTGTCGCGGCGTCGGTGCCGAGCATCAGGAGTGCGCAAAAGGTCATCAGCGATGCGAAGCCCGCGATCCAGATCAGGATGCGGCCGACCGGATACCATTCGACGTCAGGCGCGGCCGCCCCGTTGCCGGACGACGCCACAGGCCGGCCAAGCAAGGCGAGATGACCGAGCCACCACGAAGGCAGCGCCACGCCGATGACGTAGCCAATGCCATAGGGAATGCCGAAAATCGCGGCCAGCGCAAACGAAGCCGCCGCAGAGGCGATGGTTGCGGCCAGCGGGCCCCAGCCGAGCGCGATCACCATCAGTGGCAGCGGCGCGAGATAGAGCAGCAGCAACGAGATCAGCGCGCCCGACATGATCGAGGCGAACATCAACGCCGACGCACAGCCGCCGGCAAGCGCAATGAGAACCGTCGCGATCATCAGCTGTCCCGCTCCTTTCGAGCGGTTAGAGGTTCAGAGAACCCCAACCATCGGCAACCGGACGACCCGGAAGCCTTATGAATGTGAATCCCGCGGCGCGAACGCCGCGGGGAAGATTTTAACGAATGACGTAGGGCAAGAGGCCCAGGAACCGCGCGCGCTTGATGGCGCGGGCGAGCTCACGCTGTTTCTTGGCCGAGACGGCCGTGATCCGGCTCGGCACGATCTTGCCGCGCTCGGACACGTAACGCATCAACAGCTTGGAATCCTTGTAGTCGATCTTCGGCGCGTTGGCGCCCGTGAACGGGCAGCTCTTGCGGCGGCGGAAAAACGGTCGGCGTGCACCAGCTTCGGCCATGCTTCTTACTCCTCAGCCGGGGTTTCAGCGTCTTCGCGCGGACGGCGCGGGCCGCGGTCGCCACGGAAGCCGCCGCCATCGCGGTCGCCACGAAAGCCACCGCCGTCACGATCGCCGCGGAAGCCGCCTTCACGGAAGCCGCCGCCGCCGCGATCGTCGCGTTCGCGGTCGCGATCGGCCTTGCGCATCATGGCCGAGGGACCTTCCTCATGCTCCTCGACGCGCACGCTGAGATAACGGATCACGTCCTCGTTGATGCGCTCCTGCCGCTCGATCTCGGAAATTACCGCAGCCGGCGCGTCGATGTTGAGCAGGACGAAGTGCGCCTTGCGGTTCTTGTTCATGCGGTAGGTGAGGGAGCGCACGCCCCAGTTCTCGGTCTTGGTGACCTTGCCGCCGGCCTGCTCGACAATGCCGGCCATCTGGGTCGTCAGTTCTTCCACCTGCTGGGGGCTCGCGTCCTGACGCGCGAGAAAAACATGCTCATAGAGAGGCATGAATGTCCTTTCCTAGTGTTGGCGCGGTTCCCAGCGTCAAGCCCTTCGAGACCTTCGGAAAGGACTCGGGTGGTGCTCAAGAAGGCGGAAACACGGGACGACGGGCCGACTGGCCCTGTCACATCAACGTTTGAGTTGCTGAGACCGTCCGTTCAGCTCCCGGCCGGGATCCACGGATGCGCGCCTTATAAGGATTTTGGCCGGATTGGCAAGGCAAAGCGGTCCCGGTTGAGGTTTATCGCGCCAGAGACGGCGAGGATCCGCCTTGCATTACTTGTTTGTATATCATACAATTATCTCATGGCAACGAGACCGCCCCTGACCGCGGCAATGCCCGCGGACGGCGATCCCAAGCACGCCGCGCGCGCCACGCGCTCGGCCGGGCGGCGGATGCGCTCGCTGCTGCTCGACGGCGCCAGCCGGCTTTTCAAGGAACGGGGCCTTGCTGGAACCTCGATCTCGGATATCGCGGCCGCCGCCGACGCGTTCCCCAGCCAGATCACCTATTACTTCCGCACCAAGGAGGCGTTGTTCGTCGAAGCCGCCTGCCGCGACATGCTCTATGTCGCGCGATCGGCGGAACAGGCGGCGCTGAAGGCAGAGACGCCGCGCGACTACACCCGCGCGCTGGTGGAGGCGGTCACCGCCACGGATTCGGTGGCCTTCTTTGCGGAGGCACTGACCCTGACACGCCGCCGCCAGGATCTGGCGCCGCTGGTCGAGCGCACCATCGAGCGGCTGCACGCCGAGGGACTGCGCGCCTATGCCGGCCAGATCGAGCGTTATGGCTGGAATACGCTCAGGGATCCCGATGCGACCTCGCGGCGGTTCTGGGCGCTCGCCATCGGCGTGATCGTCGAAGGCTATGCGATGGGCCGCTCGGCCGAGGACTTGGCCTACGAAATGCTCCGCGTGCTCGGCGATCAGGCGACCACCAAGCCCGCAAGCCGGCTCCGCCTCGTCGGCGGCGAGACGCCATCCGCAGGGGAGATCCAGTCATGACCGCGCTTCGCATGCGTGCCCGCGATGTCCTCAGCGAGGATGAACTCGTTGCGGTACGCGAACGCTTCACCTGGAAGGGCGTCGCCATGATCGTGCACGCCTGGGTGCTGATTCTTGGCGCGATCGCGCTGGTGGCGTGGTGCTCGCATTCATTTCTCGTCATCCTGGCTTATCCGCTGGCGGTCGGCATCATCGGCTCGCGCCAGCTCGGACTTGCGATCCTCATGCATGACGGCGCGCATGGCTGCTTGTCGCCGGACGAGAAGACAAATCTTTTCCTGAGCCAGTGGTTCTGCGCCTATCCGATCTTCGCGGAGACCCGCGCCTATCGCCGCTATCATCTGCAGCATCACGCCCGCACGCAGCAGCACGACGATCCCGACCTCGTGCTGTCGGCGCCCTTTCCGATCACGCAACTGAGCTATCGGCGCAAGTTTTTGCGCGATATCACCGGGCAGACCGGCTACCAGCAGCGCAAGGCGCAGCTTTTGAACGCGCTCGGTCCGTCCGATTGGCCGCTGTCGCGTCGATCAGCGCAATTCCGGGACAAGCTCGGGCCGCAATGCGTGGTCAATGCCGCGATGTTCGCAGGGTTCGCCGCAGCCGGCCTATGGTGGGCCTATCCGCTGCTGTGGCTGGTGCCGCTACTGACCTGGATGATGGTGATCACGCGGATCCGCAATATCGCCGAACATGCCGTCGTGCCCGACGCGAACGATCCGCTGCGCAACACCCGCACCACGCGCGCCAGTGTCCTCGAGCGGCTGTTCATCGCGCCGTATTACGTCAACTACCACCTCGAACATCATCTGCTGTTCTACATCCCCTGCTACAATCTGCCGCGCGTGCACCGCATCCTCAGCCAAAGCCGGTTTGCCGGCGGCATGGAGGTTCAGCCGGGTTATGCGGCGGTGCTGCGGCTTGCGACCGCAAAGCCGGACCAGGAGGATCGTCCGGGCCAGCTCGTGAACAGCTTGCGGCGCGCCCAGGCCGGGCAGGCCGTCGGCGGGGATCAGAGGGCCAGCGGTTTCTAGCCCTGACGGCGTCCAAGGTGCTGCGGGCGGCTTGACATGGCCGCCGAGGTCGGTGACTTACCCCCCCAATCTTCCAATAGTTTTCAGGACATTCTCGGGGAGCGCCGATGACGGCAGCATTTACATTTCCGGGCCAGGGATCGCAGGCCGTAGGCATGGGCAAAGCCTTGGCCGATGCCTTTCCCGTTGCGCGCGCGGTGTTCGACGAGATCGATGCGGCGCTCGGCGAGAAGTTGACCGCGACGATCTGGGAGGGACCTGCCGAAAAGCTGCAGCTCACCGAAAACGCGCAGCCGGCGCTGATGGCGGTGTCGATGGCCACCTTGCGCGTGCTGGAGAGCGAGGCCGGCTTTTCCGTCGCCCGCGACGCCGCCTTCGTCGCCGGTCATTCGCTTGGCGAATATTCGGCGCTGGCCGCCGCCGGCAGCCTGTCGATCCCGGATGCGGCGCGACTGTTGCGCACGCGCGGCCTCGCGATGCAGAAGGCGGTGCCGGTCGGTGTCGGCGCGATGGCCGCGCTGCTCGGCCTCGACTACGAAGCTGCCGTCGCAGTGGCGAGCGAAGCCGCGCAGGGACAGGTTTGCCAGGCCGCCAATGACAATGGCGGCGGGCAGGTTGTCGTTTCCGGCGACAAGGCCGCGGTTGACCGCGCCGTCGAGATCGCCAAGACCAAAGGCGCCAAGCGCGCGATGCTGTTGCCGGTGTCGGCGCCGTTCCATTGCAAGCTGATGCAGCCCGCGGCGGATGCTATGGCGCAGGCGCTTGCCGGCGTCACCATCAAGAAACCGGTCTCGCCGCTGGTGTCGAACGTGCTGGCCTCCGCCATTAGCGATCCCGACGAGATCCGCCGCCGCCTGATCGAGCAGGTGACGGGCACCGTGCGCTGGCGTGAGTTGGTCGCGTTCATGGCGGGCCAGGGCGTGACGAGATTCTTCGAGATCGGTGCCGGCAAGGTTCTGAGCGGACTGGTCAAACGCATCGCGGACGGCGCAGTCGGCGCCTCCGTCAGCGGACCGAACGATATTGCTGCCGCGAAAGAGGCATTGGCTTCCGCTTGAAAAGGGAGCCGAGAGGAGACGCGGATGTTCGATTTGACAGGCAGGACGGCGCTCGTCACCGGAGCGACCGGCGGCATCGGCGGCGCGATTGCGCAGGCGCTGCATGGGCAGGGTGCAACGGTGGCGATTTCGGGCACGCGGCGCGAGGTGCTGGACGCGCTCGCCGCCAGGCTTGGCGAGCGGGTGCATGTATTGCCCTGCAACCTCTCGGATTCGGCCGAGGTCGAGGCGCTGGTGCCTTCTGCCGAGCAGGCCATGGGGCAGGTCGATATCCTCATCGCCAATGCCGGCATCACCCGCGACAATCTGTTTGTGCAGTTGACCGATGAGGCCTGGGACGAGGTCATCAATGTCAACCTGACCGCGACCTTCCGTCTCGCCCGTGCGGCGACCAAGCTGATGATGCGCAAGCGCTTCGGCCGTATCATCGCCATCACCTCGGTGGTCGGTGTGACCGGCAATCCCGGCCAGGGCAATTACACCGCCTCCAAGGCCGGGTTGATCGGCATGATCAAGACGCTGGGCGCCGAATATGCCAAGCGCAACGTGACCGCCAATTGCATCGCGCCGGGGTTCATCAAGACGCCGATGACGGACGCGCTGAACGACAAGCAGCGCGAGACCATCCTGACCAAGGTTCCGGCGGCGCGGCTGGGAACGCCCGAAGATATTGCTGCGGCGGCGGTGTTTCTGGCGTCCAATGAGGCGGCCTACATCACCGGGCAGACCATCCACGTCAACGGCGGAATGGCCATGATCTAGTGGAGCGGATTTGACGTTCGCCAATCCTGTTGGCCGCCTCCTCGTAGGGGAACGTCAAATCCAAAGCTCCACTAGAAGCTAAAATTTGCTAGTGGTCCTTTGATTCCAACATACGCAAAAGTGCCCGCCGGGAAGGGATGCGAATGTTGGAATTGGACCACTAGGCCCCCGCTAACCCCCTCAAGATGCGGCGAAACGCCGTTTTCCCCGGGGAAGCGGGGCTTATGGTCAAGGCTTTCGAATTATGATAACCGAACCCGGAAACGGATGGGCCAAGGATCGGTCAAGAACGCCATTGCAGGATTTGGAAACCCTGTATATTGGCGGGATGGAGCTTGCCGCCGTTCGCCGGCCGCTTCGGCTGGCGCCCCCTTTGAAGTTCCTGCGACCACCTGCCACGATGGTTCGGAAACTTCGATCATGGGACGCTGGCAACGAGGCCAAATCAGGTTTATGCGCGGTTGCGAAGGAAGTTTATCGACCACGATGTATCCCGGGGTCGGGTCAAGGAAACAACACGAGGTTGAACGATGAGTGAGATTGGCGAGCGGGTTAAGAAGATCGTGGTCGAACACCTCGGTGTTGAGCCCGAAAAAGTGGTCGACAACGCAAGCTTCATTGACGACCTCGGCGCCGACAGTCTCGATACCGTCGAGCTCGTGATGGCATTTGAAGAAGAGTTTGGTTGTGAGATTCCCGACGACGCCGCGGAGACGATTTTGACCGTCGGCGACGCCACGAAATTTCTCGAGAAGAACGCGAAGAGCTGACGCGCTAGTGGAGCGGATTTGACGTTCGCCAGGCATCTGCCGATCACTCGCAAGCGAACGTCAAATCCAAAGCTCCACTAGAATCAATATCTTCTAGTGGTCCTATGATTCCAACATTCGCAAAGTGCGCGCTGCAATGGGATGCGAATGTTGGAATTGGACCACTAGCGTGGTCTGCTGAAACCGGACGGACCGTTCTCGGGCGGTTCCCCGGTTTTGTATTACGGGCCGCCGCTTTCGGGCTGGAGTTAGGGACATGAGGCGAGTTGTCGTTACCGGCCTCGGCATGGTGTCGCCACTCGCTTGCGGCGTCGAGACGACTTGGAAGCGCATCCTCAACGGCCAGAGCGGCGCCAGGAAGATCGAGACCTTCGACGTCTCCGATCTGCCAAGCAAGATCGCCTGCATGGTGCCGCGCGGTGACGGCTCCGACGGCACCTTCAATCCCGACCAGTGGATGGAGCCGAAGGAGCAGCGCAAGGTCGACGACTTCATCATCTTCGCAATGGCGGCGGCGCGCCAGGCGCTAGATGACGCCAACTGGCATCCAGTGACCGAGGAAGAGCGCTGCGCCACCGGCACGATGATCGGCTCCGGCATCGGCGGTCTCAACGGCATTGCCGAAACCGCCGTCCTCTTGAAGGAGCGGGGACCGCGCAGGGTATCGCCGTTCTTCATTCCGGGCCGCCTGATCAACCTCGCCTCCGGCTATGTCTCGATCGAGCACGGCCTGAAGGGACCGAACCATGCCGTGGTGACGGCCTGCTCGACCGGCGCGCATGCGATCGGCGATGCCAGCCGTCTGATCGCACTCGGCGATGCCGACGTGATGGTCGCGGGCGGAACAGAATCGCCAATCGGGCGGATCGGTATGGCCGGTTTTTGCGCGGCGCGCGCGCTGTCGACCGGCTTCAACGAGACGCCGGAAAAGGCATCGCGTCCCTACGACAAGGGCCGCGACGGTTTCGTCATGGGCGAGGGCGCCGGCGTCCTCGTCCTCGAGGAATATGAGCACGCCAAAGCGCGCGGCGCGAAGTTGTATGCCGAAGTCATCGGCTATGGACTGTCGGGCGACGCCTACCACATCACGTCGCCACCGCCTGACGGCGATGGCGCCTTCCGCAGCATGAGCGCGGCGATCAAGCGCGCCGGCGTCAGTGCCTCCGACATCGATTACATCAACGCGCATGGCACCTCGACCCAGGTCGGCGACGAGATCGAGCTTGGTGCGGTCGAGCGGTTGCTCGGCAATGTCGCCTCGAAGGTGTCGATGTCCTCGACCAAATCCTCGACCGGGCATCTCCTGGGCGCGGCGGGCGCGATCGAGGCGATCTTCTCGATCCTGGCGATCCGCGACAATATCGCCCCGCCGACCATCAATCTGGACCATCCGTCCGTCGAAACCGCGATTGATCTTGTGCCGTTGGCACCGCGCAAGCGCGAGATCAACATCGCCTTGTCCAATTCCTTCGGATTCGGAGGCACCAACGCGTCCGTTATCGTTCAGCGCGTTGTCAATTGATGTCGTTCGCGGCGAAACCACCTTTTCGCCGCATTCGATGACGCATCGTAGCCTCGGGCGCAAAACACTGGTGCGGTGGCTTTGACATTCGCCTAATGCTTGCCGCGAGTGCGGTTGGCGAATGTCAAATCCGAAACCGCACCAGAATATGAAAATGCAAGTGTCTTTCGGTTCTAACATTCGCAAGAAGAGTCTGCCGCAGGAGTGGTGCGAATGTTAGAACCGAGACACTTGGTCCAGGAATTTGGTTGCATCGATGAGTGAACGGCCGCCCATCTCGCCCCGCAGTCCGCGCGCCGCGCTGGAGCCCGAACAGGTACCGCCGCCGCCGAAGCGGTCGGAGCGGGCACGCAACCCGTTCGTGATCGTCGGCAACGCCATCATCACCATCCTCCTGATCGGGATGCTCGGCACCGGCGCCGCCTATTATTACGGCAAGAAAACCATCGAGGCTCCCGGGCCGCTGCAGGAAGACAAGACCGTCGTGATTCCCTCGCGTGCCGGCATGACCGACATCGCCGACGTCCTGCAACGCGAAGGCGTAATCGACAATAACCGCTGGGCCTTCATCGGCGCGGTATTCGCGCTGAAGGCGCGCGGGGAATTGAAGCCCGGCGAATATGCCTTCCAGAAGAAGGCCTCGCTGCGCGACGTGATCGGCACCATTGTCGAAGGCAAGGTGGTGCAGCATTCCGTCACACTACCGGAAGGCCTGACGTCGGAGCAGATCGTCGCGCGGCTGACCGACAACGACATCTTCTCCGGAACGATCCGCGAGATTCCGCGCGAAGGCACCATGCTGCCGGAAACCTATAAATTCCCGCGCGGCACCACCCGCGAGCAGGTGATCCAGCGCATGCAGGCGGCGCAGAAGCGTCTGGTCGCCGAGATCTGGGAGCATCGCAGTCCCGACGTTCCCCTGAAATCGCCCGAGCAACTGGTGACGCTGGCCTCCATCGTCGAGAAGGAGACCGGCAAGGCCGATGAGCGCAGCCGTGTGGCCGCGGTGTTCACCAACCGCCTGCAGAAGAAGATGAAGCTGCAATCCGATCCGACCATCATCTACGGTCTCGTCGGCGGCAAGGGCACCCTCGGCCGGCCGATCAAGCGCAGCGAGATCAGCCAGCCTTCGCCGTACAATACCTATACGATCGATGGTTTGCCGCCCGGGCCGATCGCAAATCCCGGCCGCGCCTCGCTGGAGGCCGCGGCCAATCCGGCACGCACGCGCGACCTGTTCTTCGTCGCCGACGGCACCGGCGGACATGCCTTCAGCGAATCGCTGGACGCGCATCAGAAGAACGTCGCCAAGCTGCGCACCATCGAAAAGCAGACCCAGAACGACAGGGCTGAGCTGCCCGACGACGCACCTGCGGCGGCGCCGGCGCCGGCGCCCGCGGCTGAGGCAGCGCAGGCCGCGCCTGCTGTTGCTCCCAAGCCGGCCAAACGACCGGCTGCCCCGCGCACACCTCCGGCGGCGCGGCAAGGCGCGGCACAGGCGCCCGCGCCAACGGTCCAGCAGCAATAGGCCGGGCGGACTCCACATTTCCTGAAAAGGTCTTATGGTCCGCGCGCGTTCGGCCCCCGAATCTGACACTCTTTTTCCTGCCGGAGACTTCACGCCATGGCGCTGTCGAGCATGACTGGCTTCGCCCGAAGCCACGGGGCAAGTGGGCCTTATGCGTTCGAATGGGAATTGAAGTCGGTGAACGCCAAGGGTTTTGATCTGCGCCTGCGGCTGCCGCAGGGATGGGACGAGCTCGATGCGCATGCCAAGAAGCGTGCCGGCGAGTTGCTCGCGCGCGGCACCGTCTACGCCAATCTCAATGTCAAGCGCGCCAATGCGACCTCGACCGTGCGCATCAATGAGGATGTGCTCTCCGCCGTCTTGAAGGTTGCGCACCAGTTAGCCGGCAGGATCGACGCGGTGGCGCCGAGCATCGACGGTCTGCTCGGCATCAAGGGGGTGATCGAGGTGGTCGAGCTCGAAAGCAACGCGGACGAGGACAAGGCGGCGAAGGCTGCTGCCGCCGGGGCGTTCGACGAGGCGCTCGACAATCTCGTGGAGATGCGCCGGCGCGAGGGTACTTCGCTCGGGCAAATCCTCGCCCAGCGTCTCGATGAGATCGAGGCGCTGGCGAAAAGGGCCGAGACCGCGCCAGGCCGCAAGCCGGAAGCGGTGAGGGCGCGTCTCGCCGAACAGGTCGCTGCACTCCTGGAAACCACCGATCGCTTCGACGCCGATCGTCTGAACCAGGAGGCGTTGTTGATCGCGGCGAAGGCCGACATTCGCGAGGAGCTCGACCGCATCGCCTCGCATCTCGCGCAGGCGCGCGGGCTGATCGGAAAAGGCGGGCCGATCGGCCGCCGGCTGGATTTCCTGGCGCAAGAGTTCCACCGCGAGGTCAACACCACCTGCTCCAAATCCAACGATCTCGAATTGACCAATACCGGGCTCGAGATGAAGAGCGTGGTCGAGCAATTCCGCGAACAGGTCCAGAATTTGGAGTGATTGATGGCACCGCACGGATACGGCTTTGACGGCGTCGAACGGCGCGGCTTGATGTTCGTGCTGTCCTCGCCCTCGGGGGCCGGCAAGACCACGCTGTCGCGGCTGTTGATCGAACGGATGCCGGGCCTGAAAATGTCGGTGTCGGCGACGACGCGGGCGCAACGGCCCGGCGAGGTCGAGGGCAAGGATTACCTGTTCGTCGACAAGGCGCGCTTCGAGGAGATGGTGAAGCGCAACGAGCTCCTGGAATGGGCCATCGTCTTCGACAATCGCTACGGCACGCCGCGCGCGCCTGTCGAAGCGGCGCTGTCGAAAGGCGAGGACGTGCTGTTCGACATCGATTGGCAGGGTACGCAGCAATTGCGTGAAAAAGCGGGTGAAGACCTGGTCAGCGTGTTCATCCTGCCGCCGTCCGCGCTCGATCTGGAGAAGCGGCTGCACTCGCGCGCGCAGGATTCCGACGAGGTGATCCGCGGCCGGATGAGCCGCGCCAGCCATGAGATGAGCCATTGGGCGGAATACGACTACATCGTCATCAACCACGACGTCGACGCGGCGTTCGCCGAAGTGCAGTCGATCCTGAGGGCCGAACGGCTGAAACGCAAGCGCCGCACCGGGCTCACCGCATTCGTGCGCGATCTGCAGCGGCAGCTGGAGAAGTAACCCACACCCTCAGCGCGGCCGCGGGTCTTCCAGCTCGGTGGAGCGCGTCGTCTGCAATTCGTCCTGCAATTGCTGCGTCAATCGGGCGAGGAAGTCCTCGATCTCTTCAAAACTGTCGTCGCTCTTGCCGAATTCGATCCTGTCCGCCGCCACATCGTCATGCGCCGCATCCTCATGAGCGACATCCTCATGCGGCACGGTCGGGCTCAATCCCGGCGCGACCCACGGCGCGCCGCGCGCTTCGTCCGCAAGTGACGGTGAAACCGACTGCCGCTGCGGCCAGCGCGCCTCGCGTCGGCGGCGCCAGCGTGCGCCTGCCAGCCGATAGACCAGGCTGCCGGAGATCCCCGCCAGCGCCAGTGCGCTGAGCGCCACCAGCGCCAGTTTTTGCAGCGAGCCGACCTCGCGCGTTGGAGGTGCGCTCGCCTGCGGTGGTTCCGCAGGGGCGGGCGCTGCCGCCGCTGCATCGGTCGGCTGTGCATCTGCCACCACCAGCGACGCCTGCGGCGCGTTGTTCGCCGTTGAAGGCGCGCCCGAGGTCTGCAGCCAGCGCGAGGTGAGCTGCGAATCCGCAGGCGAAGGCGGCCCACCGGGGCCGATGCCGGTCGTCGCGGCGGCGGGGGTGGTCGCGGGCGAAGCGGCCGGTTGCGGATCGGGCCAGACCGGACGCTGAGGCGGCGCGCTGCCATTGTCTTCGAGGCGAGCCTTTGGCGCGAACTCGGCACGCGCGTCGGCGAGCGATCTTGCCGGCGCATTGCCTGATGTCGCGGGCACAGGCTGGGCCGACGCAACCGGTTCCGCGGCCGGCGTGCGCGCAGATGGCTCGTCCTCGCCGCGCAGATACCAGCAATGGCGGCCGGTGCCGCGCTCGAGGCGATAATACCAGTGCTTGCCTTGCGGCGTATCGGTTTTGGGTTCGGTGATGCAGCTGTCCGCCGCGCGTGCGGCACTATTGCCTGCGATCAGCCCGACACTTGCGGCAACGCCCAACAGAAAGGCCGATGCGAGCCTGGCTTTGACATTCGACATACGCATCTCCGGATACGCAACAGGGTACGATCCGGACTGTCGAAGAAGACTTGGGTGGCAATAGGCCGCAAATCCGGAGAGGATTGGGCTTAATTCGGGCCAGTGCCCACTTCCCGAAGTTCGTGTTCCATTGCCGCGCGACCGTTCACGAACTTCGGGAAGTAAGGGCACTAGCAAATAACAATTCTGGTGCCGCTTCGATTTGAAGTCCCTGATTGATCTTTCCACGTGCAGTGCAGGGACTTCAAATCGGCGGCACCAGTGTTCCGCCTTATTTGCAGAGGTTTCAGTTGGAAAAAAGGCGCTGCCGAAGCAGCGCCCCCTTGCCTTGGCCTGCCGTGACCGCGCTCACTCGCTGGCGAGCACGTCGCCGAACAGTTCGTAGCGCTCGCCGTTGAAGCGCACCAAATGCATCTGCTTGATCGGACGATGGTCGGTCGGGCTCGTCGTCAGCCTGATGCCCGGCAACAGCAGCGGCAGCTCCATGTTCATGTGCAGCGCCTTGTCCATCACGTTCTCACGCGTGAGATTGTCGCCGCATTGCTTGAGCAACTCCACCACAGCGTGGCCGATATTGTAACCGTAGGGCGCGTAGTAATCGCTCTTGTCGACGCGCGGATTGTACTTGTCCATCCAGACGTTAAACGCCTTCATCTCGGGATCGTCGCGCCACTGCGGATCGGCCGGGTCCTTCTGATAGGCGGCCGAGATCACGCCCTTGGAGGCTTCGAATCCGGCCGGCTTGATCGCGCCCGCAATCGAAGAGCCGACACTGTCGACGAATTTCTGCGGATGCCAGTCGATGTCGTAGGCCTTGCGGATCGCCTGTGCCGCGAATTTCGGCACCGAGAAGATCATCAGCACGTCGGCGCCGGAGGCCTTCAGCGAAACGATCTGCGAATCCACCGTCGGATCCGTGGTGTTGTAGGTCTGCTCGGAGACGATCATGGTCGCGGCCTTGTCGCCGAGTCCGCGCTTGAACCCGAGGATGTAGTCGCGGCCGAGATCGTCGTTCTGGGAGAGGATGCCGATCTTCGCGTCGGGTTTCGATTGCAGGAGATATTTGGCGTAGATTTCGCCTTCGGAAGCGTAGTGCGGCGTCCAGCTCATGGTCCACGGAAACTTCTCGGGATCGTTGAACATGGTGGCGCCGGTGCCGATGAAGAGATGCGGCACCTTCATCTGGTTGATGTATTTGACGACCGCGTTGTTGGTCGCGGTGCCCACGGGGTTGACGAGGAACAGGACTTCCTCGCTTTCGATCAGCTTTCTGATCTGCTCCACGGTCTTCGGCGGGCTGTAGGCGTCGTCGAGCGCGATATAGTTGATCTTGCGCCCGTTCACCCCGCCTTCGTCGTTGATCTTCTGGAACCAGGCGGTCGCCGATACCGCGCCCGCAGAATACGCCGATGCCGGACCGCTGAACGGCGTCGTGGTGCCGATCTTGATTTCCTTGTCGGTGACGCCGGGGCCGTACTTCTTTTGCGACAGCGCCGGCGTTGCGGCAAGACCGAGCGCAAGCAGCGCCAGCGCTCCGCGCGCGCAGTTTCCTATCCAGGCCATCTCGTTCCTCCCGTATTTCAGCGCATGATCCGGAAAAGTGTGAGGCGGTTTTCCGAAGAGATCATGCGCCAATTAAAAAGCGGCAAGGCCGGCACCGTGGTTTCTTGCACTAGTTTCTTAGGACGATACGTCCCACGACTTTCCCGGCTCGCAATTCATCGATCCATTTTTGCACGTCGCCCATCGGCTCTTCGCGCATCGGCGTCGGCTTGATCTTTCCGGCGCGCGCCAACGCCATCAATTCACGTCCTTCGGCCAGCGTTCCGACCATGAAACCCTCGATGGTCATGCGCTTGTAAATCCATTGCACCATGGGCAGGCTGAAATTGCCGCCCATCAGGCCGGACACCACGATCTTGCCGCCGCGCGCAATCACCGAGACCGCAAACGCCATCGACTTTTCGTTGCCGGCAAAATCGACGATCTCATCAAAACCGCCTTCGGTCTCCCTGATAATTCGTTTAACGACGTCGGGCTCGCTGGGATCGTAGGCCACAGCGGCGCCGTTCTTCAGCGCGGTTTCCCGTGCGGCGGGATTTAGGTCGGCCACCGAAATCTTCTGCTTGAACATGGCTTGCGCGAACGACAGGCCCATCATGCCGACGCCGCCCAGTCCAATCAGCAGCAGATTGCGCTGCCGCGGGCGGTCGACGAGACGTTTCAGCGCGCCAAAAGCCGTCATGCCCGAGCACATCAACGTCGCCGCCACATTGACGGGCAGTGGATCGTAATCGAGCAGATATTTCGCATCGGGCACGATGACGTGGCTGGCAAAGCCGCCATCGATGGAGACGCCCAGGAAGCGATTCTTCGGGCAAAGGTTCTCGTCACCGTTAAGACACTCGCGACACTTGCCGCAGCCAATCCACGGGAACGCTGCCTTCTTGGCCCCGATCAGGCCTTTATCAACCTCTGATCCGACCTCCTCGACCACGCCCGCGATCTCGTGGCCGAGCGTGAAGGGCAGGGCCATGCCGCGCGTGGTGTCGAGCCGCTTGCCGCCGCCGAGATCGGCGTAGCCATCCTGGATATGCAGGTCGGAGTGGCACAGGCCGCAACGTTCGATGCGGACCAGCACCTCCTTGCCTTGCGGCTTCGGTGTATCGATGATGGTCTCGCAGAGCGGAGCATCGAACTTGACCAGCGATTGCCTGCGCATCTGCGCCATTTTCTTCTCCCTTGTCATTGGCGCATGGTCTCTTCGGAAAACCGCTTCACACTTTTCCGGACCATGCGCTAACGTGTCGTCGATTTTTCGTTGCGTATATCGGCCAATTCACGGGCCATGGCAACAAAGCCGGATACCGGAATGGTCTCGGCACGGCGGGTCGGATCGACACGCGCCGCCTCCGCCAGCCGCGCGGGATCGACAGGCAATGATTTCAGGCTCTGGCGCAGCATCTTGCGGCGCTGGCCGAACGCGGCGGCGGTGACCTGCTCCAGCAGGCGCCGCTCGCAAGGCTCCGGCGTCTCGCGCGGGATCAGCCGTACCACCGAGGATGTGACCTTGGGTTGCGGCACGAAGGCCGCGGGCGAGATATCGAACAGGATCTTGGTCTCTGCGCGCCAGTTCGCCAGCACGCCAAGCCTGCCGTAAGCCTCGTCGTTCTCATCCGCGACGATTCGCTCGGCGACCTCACGCTGAAACATCAGCACCATCACGTCGTACCAGGGCGGCCACGGCTCGATCGAGAGCCAGCCGATCAGCAGAGGGGTCGCGATGTTGTAGGGCAGGTTGGCGACGATCTTCGCCTTGTTGGCGCCGAGATAGGGCCGCGGATCGAAGCTCTGCGCATCGGCGCACACGATCTCCAGCCGCCCCGGATAGCGCCTTGCGATCGCTTCCAGCGCGGGGATGGCGCGCGCATCATGCTCGACCGCGATGACGTGCGCCGCGCCAAGCGCCAGCAGCGCGCGGGTCAATCCGCCGGGACCCGGGCCGATCTCGACCACGGTCGCATTGTCCAGCGGCCCCGCGGCACGCGCAATGCGCGCGGTGAGGTTGAGGTCGAGCAGGAAATTCTGGCCCAGCGACTTGCGCGCGGAGAGCTGATGCTCGCGAATGACTTCGCGGAGCGGCGGCAAATCATCGATTGTGCTCATGGCGCCTGCGCCGGAGTCTCCGCCATGCGTGCGGCAAGCCGCAGCGCCGCGATCAGGCTAGCCGGATTGGCGCGGCCGGTGCCGGCGATGTCGAAGGCGGTGCCATGATCGGGCGAGGTGCGGATGAAGGGCAGTCCGAGCGTGACATTGACGCCGTCGTCGAAGGCGATGGTCTTGATCGGGATCAGCGCCTGATCGTGATACATACAGATCGCGCAGTCATAGGTTTTCCGCGCCGCTTCATGAAACATGGTATCCGCGGGTAGCGGCCCCCTGGCGTCGATCCCTTTACCGCGCAGTATCTCGACCGCGGGCGCGACGATCGCTTTGTCTTCGCTGCCGAGCGAGCCGTCCTCGCCCGCGTGCGGGTTGAGACCGGAAAGCGCGAGGCGAGGGCGGGCGATGCCGAAGCGGTTCTGCAGGCCGGCTGCCACGATCCGGGCCGTGCTGACGATCAAGTCCGTCGAAAGTTGCGCGATCGCCTCGCGCAAGGAGAGGTGAATCGTGACCGGCACGACGGCAAGCGCGGGCGACCACAGCATCATCACGGGCTGCGGCGTTTTGCCGTTCGACGCGGCAAGCTCGGCGAGGAACTCGGTGTGGCCGGGATGTTCGAAGCCCGCGCGATAAAGCACGCTCTTCGCGATCGGATTGGTGACGAGGGCCGCCGCCCGTCCCGCCACGACGTCGCCGACGGCCTGCCGGATCGACGCAATCGCCGCGTCCGCACTGGATGCGTCGGGCTTTCCAGGCTCGGCGGTCGCGTGTTTGCTCGTGGCGGCGACCGGCAAAGCCTGCGCAAAGGCGACGTACGCCTCGGCCGTGCCAATTTCTGCCACCGGCACGTTGAGACCAAGCGCCCTGGCGCGTCGGGCGATGAACGCGGCGTCGCCGAGCAGATAGAACGGAGGAAGCTTGAATTCATCCCGGCGCAACCAGGCGAGAAGCGCAATATCGGGTCCGATGCCCGCGGGTTCACCCAGCGTCAGCGCGAGCGGTTGATTGCCTGCCTTCCGAGGTTGGTCCTCCATCGCAGCATCTGCTTTCACAAACCGCAAACAGTCACTAAGTGCCGCCGATCTGAAGTCCCTGACTCACTCGCGGCAAATCGGGTTCAGGGACTTCAGATCGAAAGCGGCACTAGTATCATGGATTTGCTAGTGCCCATAGCTTTCCGAAGTTCGTGAAAGTGTGTGCGGCAATGGATCACGAACTTCGGAAAGTGGGCACTAGTGATGATCGCAAGACATCAATTGCGGCGCGCCTTTGACTTCTTGCCGTCATCCGTGTTCGAATCCTCGGCACTGGTTTGCCGGTACTCGATCATCGCGGCCTTGCGGATTTCCGCCAGATAGTTGCTGGAGGTCTGCTCGTATTTCTTGGCGTACATCTTGTCGCGCATTTCCTTCCGCTTCGGCGAATTGATCGTGGTCGGTTTGCGCGAGCACAGCGCCACCATCTCGATGCCCTGCTTGGTCACCTCGGGCGGCGTCAGATGGCCGATCGGCGTATCATCGAGCAGCTTGCGCAGATTGGCCGGGATATCGGCCGAGGTCTTGACCACGGGTTCGCGGATCGCAGCATTGGCCATCGACTTGAAATACTGGTTTGCCTGTTCGCAGGTCTCCACGCGGCCGCGCAATGTCTCGGCGTCCTTCTGCCGGAGCTCGATCGCGGTCTGCGCCGATCCCTTGGGCACGATCAGCACGACCGGCTGCAGCTTGTATTCGAACGCCTCGCCCTTCTGCTGATCGTCGCCGCCTTCGGCCTTGACCGCGTCGTTCACGTCCTTTTCGCCGACCTGGAGTTTTTCCTTGTAGCGCCCGCGCACCAGGCTGGTCCACACCATGTCGGCCTTGATGCGGGCCTTTAGCGTTTCGGACCTGATGCCCTGTTTCTCCAGCGTCGCCGTCAACTGGTCGGCCGTGATATGCATGCGCTGGCCCATGCCGGCAAAGGCCTGGTCGATGTCGGTGACGCCGGGATCGACGCCGAATTTCTTGCCTTCCTTGATCTTTACCTTTTCGTCGATCAGCTCGCTGATGATGTCCTTGCGGTCGGGCGTCTTGTGGGTCGTCAGGAAATTGAGCTTGCTGCGCTGCTCGATGTCGAAATCGGTGATCGGCTCGCCATTGACCATGACCGCGACGGTTTGCGCATGCAGCGGCGAGGCGCCAAGCGACAACAACAGCGCGGCGGCACAGCTCATGATTAAAGTCAGTAGACGATGCGAAAGTTTAGCCGTCATGATCATCTTCGCTGGTCAGTCGATCCTGGTCGAAGCCCCTAATCCATACCGGATTTGCTCATCCTCGCGCGCGGTCCCTACTGGATGCCGGCACCGCTGGCCGACGAGGACGTGTTGGCGAGCGTGCGCAGGCCGATCTGCAGCATGTAGGCGTGGCCGAGCACGGGCGGCGCCGTGCCGGCGGAATAGCTGTAGGATGTCACATAGTTTGCCGCCAGCACGAAGCAATCGTCCACGTAACCGGCACCGATGACATATTGGTTGAGCTTGTTGGCTTCCAGATCCCAGCGCGCCGCGCCGGTTGCGACCCAGTTCGCCGCGATTTTGATCGACCCATTGGCGAGCAGGCCCTCTCGCCGGGTCAGATAACCGAGCTCCGGTTGCGCCGCGTAGTTGCCGTAGGTCAGTCCGATTGACCAGCGATCGTAGTTCGCCCGCGCTTCCGCTTCAAAGCGCTGCACGTTCCAGGTCTGCTCGTCAAAGCGCGACCTGACGCTGAAGGTGTAGGTCCGGTTCGGCGAATAATTCACCCTGGCGACATAGTCGGATTTCTGGGTCGCAAGACCGGAATCAACGCCGGTGTTGGTCATGTCCTGCACGGCGAACGAATTCAGGCCGAACAACTGGTAGGACTGGCCGAACAGCGCGTTGACGCTGCCGCCGCGATCGAATTGCGTGGTCGCCTGCACGCCGACATTGGCGCGTCCGCCGCCTTCCTCGCGGTCGTAGCCCGAGAATTTGTCGGCGCTGAACAGGTTGCTCGCGTCAAACACCAGGCTCTGGGCGTCCTCGTTCGGAAGCTTGCCGGCGTAGGATTTGTTCGGACGAATGATCACTTGCGCGATCGGCTCGATCGTCGTCGAACCCCAGGGCTGCACGTTGATGAAGGGATAGCGGTATTCGAGGCCGACGGTCGGCATCACCCGCAGCGCCGTGGTGTCGCCGGTCGGCAGGAAGTTGGAAACGCCGGGCTGGTTGGTGACGTCGGCGTGGATCGCGTCAACCCGCACGCTCGCGAACGGCGTCCAGATCTCGCCGAAGGAATCCGTGAACGATTTGCGCCACTGCGCTTCGGCGGTGAAACGCATGTAGTCGCCGGGCATGCCGCGCAGCAGGCACTGCGTCGGCAACCGCGCCAACGGATCGGCGGACACCGTGTTGCAGAGCGCGTTGGTATTCGCCAGTGTCGTGATCGGGTCGAACGCCGCCTGATCGCGTGACAGATTCACGAAGTTGGTCTTGTACGAGACCTCGCCGCCGAGGATCGGATAGTTGAAGACGTTCGAATAGTCCATCAACGGATAGACGATCGGCACTTGCTGCTGGTTGCCGGAGAAGCTCAAATAATAGATCGTCCGCAGGTCGAAGTAGCTGCGGTTGCCGACGCCGGTCAGATAGAGCTGCGAGATCGCCTCCGTCGGCAGGCTCAGGAAGGCGTTCATCGTATCGCGATATTGCGACAGGCGATAGTCGGACATGAAGTAGTAATCCGACAGCAACACGCCGTCCCAGCCCCAGACCCATTTGTCGTTGATCGCAAACTGGCCCTTGGTCTCGACGCCGCCGCGGAACTGGCGATCGCCGGGCTGGCCGGCAAACGCACCGGGATCGAGCTGATCGATGCCGTAGGCGCGGATCTGGTACGAGCCGTTGATCAGGCGCTGACGGAACTCGGCCTGCATCAGCACGCCTTGCCGCGAGGTGATGCGCGGGTTGATGGTGGCGTCCATGTCCGGGGCGATCGACCAGTAATACGGAATTTCCACCGCGAAGCCGTAGGTCGAGGCTTCGGCGAATCCCGGCATCAGGAATCCGCTCTTGCGCTTCACCGTCGGATCGGGCGTCGAGAAGAACGGCATGTAGGCGATCGGCACGCCGAAGAATTCGAGCTGCGCGGTCTCGAAATACAGCATCTTCTCGTTCTGGTCGTGAATGATGCGGGCGCCCTTGACCTGCCACAGCGGCGGCTTCTTCGGATCGTCCGCGCACGGCGCGCAGGCGGTGTAGACGCCGTTCTCGAACACCGTGTAGTTGCCGCTGGAACGGTCGGAGCGCGTGGCGGCCATGCGCGTTGCGTCCGCGGTGTCGACGCGCAGCGAATCGACGAAGCCGTCGCGATAGTCGTCGCTCAGATCCATGATGTTGGCATAGGTGATCTTGCCGTCGGCATCCGTCATGCGGATGTTGCCTTCGGCGTGCAGCCGCTTGGTGGTCTGGTCGTAGATGACCCGGTCGGCCTCGACGCTGGTGCCGTTGTAGAACAGCTGCACGTTGCCGACCGCCGACACGCGCTTGTTGTTGTAGTCGTAATCGACCTCGACCGCCTGCACGAGCATCTGGCCATCGGTGTTGGCGACGCGCGGCGGATGCGAGGAGGGCGGCCGCGCGTTGTAGGTGAAGCCCTGCGCCGCGGCCGGCGCGATGGCCGCGCATTCGAACGCGGCGGCAAGCAGCACGCCGAGAAGCAGCGCAAGCAGCGGCCTTGCCGCGGCAAAGCTCCGACCGTCACGGCGCACGACCATGCGCCGCGCCAACGCGGACAAACACATCTGGAGGGCGGCGACGACAGCCACTACCCGTCCTCCTGGTACAACAAGGCCAAAAAGCCGGTGAGGCCGCCCACGACCACGGGCAACCACGCCGCAGCAATCGGATGCATCAACTCGGCCTTGCTCAGATCCTCGGTTACTTTCGACAGCACGTAGAGCAGAAAGCCCGCACCCACGCCACTTAAAACCATCTTTTGCACGCCACCGAATCGGAAGAAGCGCAACGACACGGATGCGGCCACCATCACCATCGCGGCAAGCAAAAACGGCAGTGCCAGGAGCTTGTGATATTGCAGGCGATAGCCGGCGGTGGCGAAGCCCGAACTTTCGGACGAGCGGATGTAGGTCGGCAGTTGCCAAAACGACACAGTTTCCGGCGTCGAAAAACTGTTGCGCACTTGCGCCGGCGTGAGCGCGGTCGCAACCGTGAGCGTCGGCTGATCCACCGGCGGCGCGCCCAGCGTGAAGCGCCGCACGTCCTTGAACAGCCAGTAGCCTTCTTCGAGCGTTGCCTCGCGCGCCTCGATGCGCTCCTTGAAGCGGTTATCCGTATCAAACCGGAACAACGTCAGTCCGGTCAGCCGCACGCCCTGCTTCTCGCTGCGCGCCGCGTTCATGATGATCTGGCCGTCGCTGTTGGCCTGGTTGATCCAGAATCCGGCTGCGTCCTGGATGCCGCCGCCGGCTGCGCCGCCGAACAACTCGGCCTCCATGCGTTTGGAGAGTTCGCGCAGATTGGCCGACATCGGATTGTAGCCGACGGTCGCGAGTACGCCGAGCAAGAGGGCGCTGGCGAGCGCAGGGGCGATGAATTGCCAGGCGGAGACGCCGGCGGCGCGCGCCACCACGAGTTCCAGCCGACGCGACAGCGCGAGATAGCAGGTCATGGCGCCAATCAGCACGCAGAACGGCATCATCTTCTCGAGCAGTTGCGGCACGCGGAACAGCGAGGTTTCCGCCACCATGATCGGCGAGGCGGCGGCAAGACCGGAGGTCTTGCGTACCATCTCGATGTAATCGACCAGCACCAGCAGCACGAAGATGCTGGCGAACACGCCGAGTGCCGAGACCACGAAGCGGCCGGCGAAATAGCGTCCAAGCGTGTTGCTGATCATGCTCATGCGGCGGCCGGCCTTCCGAACAGCCGCTGCATGCGGGCAAGCGATTTGTTGACCGTCTCGAGCACGGAGGCGGGCGGCTCGATCACCAGCCCATAGACGATGATCCAGAGGCCGATGCCAATGGCGGCCAGCGTCAAGCCGTATTGAACCATTGCGGCAACCGGCGTTTTCACCGTCAGGACCGAGCAGGCGAATCCGGCCATGCGCAGGCCGAACACCGCGAAAATCGAGCCGCCGATCGAGAAATTCCGGCTCTGGCGCGTGGTGCGCGGCGCGCCGAGGAAAGCGAAGGTGAGCGCCGCGAACGCGAACGGATAGATCGGGGACAGGAAGCGGTCATGCAATTCCGCGCGGAACTGGCCTGGCAGGGCCTTGTAGACCGCGTCATCCGGGTCGGGCCACAGCAGCTCCCAGATGTAGCGCTCGCGGATGCCGAGCGAGACATCGCCGTGTTGCGAGAATTTCGACATGTCGAAGGCGTAGCGGACGAACACGACCATCGCGGGCTCGCGCTTGCCGACTTCGAAACGCTGCAGATTGCCGTCCTCGAGCACCAGGAACGAACCGTCGCCGCTCCTCACCACGGTGCCGTGGTCGGCGACGATGCTGACGCGTTCCTTGGGATCGCGGCGGTCATCGATGAAGATGCCGACCAGCAGCCCGCCGGGCTGGCGCTCGCGGATGCGGATGGTGAGATTCTGATCGAGCTGCGCAAAACGTCCGGGCTGCAGCACGTTGGTCAGCACGTCGGCGGTGATCTCGGCGTCCCATTGCTTGATCCGCCGCATGCCGTCGGGCGCGAGATACGCCGCGATGAAGGCGACCAGCAGCGCCACCACCACGGTGGCGTAGGCGAAGGGGCGGAACAGCCGGATCGGCGACAAACCGGCGGCGTTCATCACGATGATCTCGGAATCGGTCGCGAGCTTGTTCAGCGTGTGCGAGATCGCGATCATCAGCGCAATCGGTGCGATGATCAGCACCAGCGCGGGAATGACGAGGCTGGTGAGGCCGAGGAAGGTGACGATGGTCTGGCCCTGGCTCGTCATCAGGTCGATGCCGCGCAACGCCTGCGTTATCCAGATCACGCCGGTGAGGCTGACCAGGACAAGCGCAAACGACGCGAGCGTCGTGCGGAAAATGTACTTGTCGATCGACCCCATCGTTCCCGTACGATCCCGCCCTGCCAAGGCCGAAAAGCGGATCGCAACCAGCCCCAGGTGAGGGGTCCCCATTGGTTACGCCGCGATTGTCCAAACCGGCCTATTTTCTCACTACCATCCCTTTGATCCGTCAACAAAATGGCCGCCCCGTGGCGCGGTGAAGATACGGTTAATTTTTCCCGTCTTGTGGCGGCGCGGCCACGCGGACGCTTGGCATCGGAGTGGCTTGCAGGCCATAGTGTGCCGATGGCGGGCTTTCCCGGGGCTGCAACAGCCGACCGGAAGGACTCTTCGCTGGCCGGTACTTCCAGCGTAACATCCTGATTTTGGAGGTTTATTCATGTCCGACGCGCTCAAGGTCGGCTTCGTTCCCTTAGCCACCGCTGCCAGCGGCATCCTGGTGGTGTTCTGTGACGACGAGCTGAAATTGGGGCCCGCGGCCCGCAAGGCCCTCGGCCCGGCGGTCGAACTTGTGAAGCGCGCAGCGGCCGCCACCGCGTTCAAGGGAAAGAATGGTTCGACGCTCGATCTTTTGGAACCTGAAGGAATCAAAATTCAGCGCTTGCTCGTGATCGGGGCCGGCAAATCCTCCGAGCTAAAGGAGAAAGATTTTCTCAAACTCGGCGGTGTCCTCGCCGGCAAGCTGAATGCAGCCAGCACTGACGTCACCCTGATCGCCGAACTATCCGGTGGCGCGATGAAGCCCGGCCAGGCTGCGGCCATCGCTACCGGCCTTCGTCTGCGCGCCTACAAATTTGATCGCTACAAGACGAAGAAAAAAGACGAGAGCGGTGCGCTGCGCGCCGCGGTCTCGATTGCGGTGAACGACGTCGGCAAGAGCAATCGCGCGTTTGCGCCGAGCGCGCATGTCGTCGATGGAGTCGAGATGGCCCGCGATCTCGTCAACGAGCCGCCGAACGTGCTGTTTCCCGTGGAGTTTGCGCGCCGTGCGAGTGCCTTGCGCAAGCTCGGCGTCGAGGTCGAGGTGCTCGACGTCAAGGCGATGACCAAACTCGGCATGGGCGCGCTGCTCGGTGTCGGGCAAGGTTCGGCGCGGCCCAGCCGCACCGTGATCATGCGCTGGAACGGCGGCAAAAAGAGCGGCGCGCCGGTTGCCTTCATCGGCAAGGGCGTTTGCTTCGACACCGGCGGCATCTCGATCAAGGGCGCGGCAAGCATGGAGGACATGAAGGGCGATATGGGGGGGGCGGCCTGCGTCGTCGGACTGATGCATGCGCTTGCAGCGCGCAAAGCGCGGGTGAACGCGGTCGGCGCCATCGGTCTTGTCGAGAACATGCCCGACGGCAATGCGCAGCGTCCGGGCGACATCGTTACCTCGATGTCGGGCCAGACCATCGAGATCATCAACACTGACGCCGAGGGCCGGCTGGTACTCGCCGACGTGCTTTGGCATGTCGCGAAAAAGTTCAAGCCGAAATTCATGGTCGATCTCGCGACGCTGACCGGCGCCATCATGGTCGCGCTCGGCACCGAGCATGCGGGCCTGTTCTCCAACAATGACGAGCTGGCGGACCGGCTGATCAAGGCAGGCGTCGAGACCGGCGAAAAGGTCTGGCGCATGCCGCTCGGGCCCGAATACGACAAGCTGATCGACTCGCAATTTGCCGACATGAAGAATACCGGCGGCCGGCACGGCGGCTCGATCACGGCGGCGCAATTCCTGCAGCGCTTCGTCGACGACACGCCGTGGGCGCATCTCGACATCGCGGGGACCGCGATGGGCGCGTCCAAGACCGAGATCAACCACAGCTGGGGGTCGGGCTACGGCGTGCGCCTGCTGGACAGGCTGGTCGCGGAACACTACGAGCGATGACCGAAGTCCTGTTCTATCATTTGCAGAACATGTCGGTGGAGAACGTGCTGCCGCCGCTGCTCGAAAAATCGATCGAGCGCGGCTGGCGCGTGGTGGTGCAGGCGAGTTCGCAGGAGCGCGCCGATGCGCTGGATGCGCATTTGTGGACCTATCGCGACGATTCCTTCCTGCCGCATGCGACCTGGCGCGCGGGCGATGCGCAGGACCAGCCGATCGTGCTGGCAGTGGAGGAGGGCAATCCGAACGCCGCCAATGTCCGCTTCCTGATCGACAGTGCCGAACTGCCGCAGGACTCGGCCTCCTATGAGCGCATGGTGCTGCTGTTCAACGGCGACGACGCCGACGCGCTTTTGGCGGCACGCGCGGCCTGGACGGATTGCAAATCCCGCGGCTTCGATGTCACCTATTGGCAGGCCGACGAGATGGGGCGCTGGCGACGCCGCGATTAGCCGGGCCAGCGCATGATCCGGAAAAGTGTGCAGCGGTTTTCCGAAAAGATCATGCGCGAACAAGAATTTAGGGCGCGATGACGATTTATCCTGATCTCATCGCGCTCTAGTGGTCCGATTCCAACATTCGCATCTCATCGCAGCAGGCACCTTTGCGAATGTTGGAATCAAAGGACCACTAGAAGATATTGATTCTAGTGGAGCTTTGGATTTGACGTTCGCTTACGAATGCTCAACGGATAGGATAGCGAACGTCAAATCCGCTCCACTAGGGAATTAATGATATTCTGCGGTATTGCCTTTTGGTGCTTTCATCAGCCACGCTGGTGCCGCAAAGTGATGGTCGGACAACCCCTTAAGGGGAAGGGGCGGGGAACTTAGGTCATCGTGGGACACGACAGGGGACATCACAGGCTGCTTTTGACGCTGCTTGCGCTCGCGCCGTTGGTTGCGGGCTGCTCGGGCAGTTCCGACCTGTTGTCGAGAGATGCCGAGTGGTTCTCGCGTTCAGGACGGCTGTTCATCCGCAACGTCTCGATCGACGCGCCGCCGCTCACACCCGACCAACCCATTCGTCCCGACGATCTCGTCAGCGCTGACGGCGCCTGTCCGGGCATGGCGCCGCCGGGCGCCGGCGCGCAAGCTCTCGCTGACAATGCTGCCGGCGCGCCGGTCGCGGGCGGAACGGTGGCGCTCGGTCATACCGAATGCGACGTGGTGCGCGGCATCGGCGCGCCCGACAGCGTCAATCTTTCCAACGGTCCGGGCGGGCGCCTCGCCGTCGTCACCTGGTCGCGCGGTCCGCGCGCCGGGATCTACACCTTCAGTGGTGGACGGTTGTCCTCGATCGAGCGCGGACCCGAGCCGGTCGCACCGTCCAAAGTGGCGAAGAAGCCGCCGAAGAAACCTGCCGCAACCTGATCCTGGTGGTCCGATTCCAACATTCGCACGCCATTGCGGCGGGCACTTTTGCGAATGTTGGAATCAAAGGACCGCCAGAAATTTTTAATTCCAGTGGAGCTTTGGATTTGCCGTTCGCTTGCGTGCGCTCGGCGAATGGGTAGCGAACGTCAAATCCGCTCCACTGGCCGGTGCCGTTCAATCGGCGGTCTCATTTTCCGCGCTTGCTTGCAGCCATTGCTCCTCGGCGCGTTGCAGCGCGCTCGCCGCATTGGCGCGGGCCTGGCTGAGCTGCGCTGCCTGCTTCGGATCGCGGCTAAAAATATCCGGTAACGCCAGCGCGGTATCGATCTTCTCAATGATCGCGGTGATGCGCGCGATCTCGGCTTCGGCGTCCGAGATCTTCCGCTTCAGCGGCTTCTGCTTTGCGCCTTTCGCGCGCTCGCCTCGGTCGCGGCTGGTCGCTCGCTCATTGCTCTCGCGCGCCGGCTCCGGCTTGCCGCGCGCGGACAGCACCAGGCGCCGGTAGTCGTCGAGATCGCCGTCAAAGTTCGTCACCGCATGGTCGGCGACCACCCACAGCTGGTCGGCGCAGGCCTCGATCAGGTAGCGATCGTGGGACACCATGATCACCGCGCCCGGAAAATCGTTGATCGCTTCAGCGAGCGCGGCGCGGCTGTCGATGTCGAGATGGTTGGTCGGTTCGTCGAGGATGATCATGTTGGGACCGAAGAAGGTCGCGAGCCCCAACAGGAGCCGCGCCTTCTCGCCGCCCGACAGACTTCCAACCTTTGTATCGGCAGCCTTGCCGGAAAAGCCGATCGCGCCGGCGCGGCCGCGCACCTTCGACTCCGGCGCCTCGGGCATCAGCTTGCGGATGTGATCGTAGGTGGATGCCTCTTCGTTCAGCTCGTCGAGCTGATGCTGGGCGAAATAGGCGACAGCGAGCTTGTCGGCGCGCGTGATCTTGCCCGAGAACGGCTCCAGCCGGCCGGCGAGCAGCTTGACCAGCGTCGATTTGCCGTTGCCGTTGGCGCCGAGCAGCGCGATGCGGTCGTCATTGTCGATTTTGAGCGTCACGCGGTTGAGCACGGGCCTGTCGGGATCGTAGCCGACGCTGACATTGTCGACCGCGATGATCGGCGGCGACAGCGTCTTGTCCGGGTGCGGAAAGCTGATCTCCTGCACGTCCTGGTTCACCAGCGCCGCGATCGGCTTCATCCGTTCCAGCATTTTGACGCGCGACTGTGCCTGGCGGGCTTTCGACGCCTTGGCCTTGAAGCGGTCGACGAAGGCCTGCAGCCGCTTGCGCTCCGCCTCCTGCCGTTTGACATGCTTGGCATCGAGCATCTCGCGCGTGGCGCGTTGCTCCTCGAACGACGAATAGCTGCCGCGGTAGAGCGTTAGCTTGCGGCGGTCGAGATGCAGGATCTGATCGACCGAGGTTTCGAGTAAGTCCCGGTCGTGGCTGATCACGATCACGGTGCGCGGATAGTTGGCCAGATGGTCCTCGAGCCACAACGTGCCTTCGAGGTCGAGATAGTTGGTCGGCTCGTCCAGCAGCAGCAAATCCGGGGCCGCAAACAGCGTCGCGGCGAGCGCCACGCGCATGCGCCAGCCGCCGGAAAATTCGCCGACCGGACGCGCCTGCTCCGCCGTGGAGAAGCCGAGGCCGCTCAGGATCGCGGCCGCGCGCGCCGGCGCCGAATGGGCATCGATGTCGACGAGGCGGGTCTGAATCTCGGCGATCCGGTGCGGATCGTGGGCGCTCTCGGCTTCGCGCAGCAGCGCGTCGCGCTCGAGGTCGGCCTTGAGCACGACGTCGATCAGGCTGTCGGGGCCGTCAGGCGCTTCCTGCGCGAGCGAGCCGACGCGCCAGCGCGGCGGAATCACGATCGTCCCGCTTTCGGTCGCAACCTCGCCGCGGATCGCCCGGAACAGCGTCGACTTGCCGGTGCCGTTGCGGCCGACCAGGCCGACGCGCGCGCCGGGCGTGATCTGCACCGAACTGTGGTCGATCAGAAGCCTGCCGGCGAGGCGGATCGAAATGTCCTTGATGGAAAGCATGCGCGGTTTGTCACCGCAGCCGCGCTCAAACGCAATGGGATTGCGCGACAAAATTTCCGCGCGCGGCCCTTGCTAGTGGTCCGATTCCAATCATTCGCACGCCCTCGAGGCAAGCAGTTCGGCGAATGTTGGAATCAAAGGACTACTGGAAATCCAAGATTTTAGTGAAGCTTTGGATTTGGCGTTCGCTTGCGAGCGCGCGGTCCAAGCGGCAGCGAACGTCAAATCCGCTCCACTAGGCCGCGCTTTTGTACGGGCCTCAGTGCTCGTCGTGCTCGTCCTGCCGGCGCAGCTCGTTCAGAAGGTCGCGGAGCCGAGGCGACAGGTCGGAGCGCTCGGGCCGCAAATCCTTCTGCAGCCGTTCGCCCACGGCGTTGCAGATCGACCGGCTGGTCTTGTAGTCCATGTCATCGGCCTGAATGCCAATCATGACGGGTTCCGTTGCGTTCGTTTGCTCAAACGACGTATTTCGCTCAAGAGACCCATTTCCAACTCGGCTTCCCCGCAATTGTTTCCACCCATCTCTGCGTGCATGGCTTTTTCGTACATTTGCCTGAAATTTGAGCGCTTTTCGTCCGCGTATCAAAGCCCCCGGTAAGCCGGGGCTGGTCGTCGCGGAGAACGAATCGCTCAATAGCAGCGGTTGACCAGCCGCCAGCGGGGCCCCCACGGGGTCTGCAACAGCTCACGGACATAGCAATTGCCGTAGCCATAGGAGACCGGCGCGCCGAAATAGAAACGCGGGCCCCACCAGCCGTGGTGATAACCGCCGTACCAGGCGGCCGCCGGTGTCGGCGCCAACGCCGCGCCGCCCAACGCGACTGCCGCAACTGCAACAAGCCAGAGTTTGCAAACCATGGTGGTCTCCATCTTCGGGCGTATCCGGCGCCGCGGGGTCTTTGACCGGCTCGATTTGACGCGGGCTTCCGGTCGATTGCAGCCTATGCGAGCACCCCGCAGCAGGACGGCATCGACCGCCTCCACCGGCGTGAAACTGCTGTAATTCCTTGACTTCAGGCCCCTGTAAGGTCGCTTGCCGGGGGCGTGGTGCGCCGATATAAGCGCCGCAAACCGAAATCTCCGTTAATTTGAGGACGAAAACTCATGGCGACCGAACGCACTTTCTCGATCATCAAGCCCGACGCGACCGCGCGCAACCTGACCGGCGCGGTCAACGCGTTGATCGAGAAGGCGGGCCTGCGGATCATCGCGCAAAAGCGCATCCGGATGACGCGCGACCAGGCCGAGACGTTCTATGCCGTGCACAAGGCGCGCCCGTTCTTCGGCGAGCTCGTGGAATTCATGACCTCGGGCCCGGTCGTGGTGCAGGTGCTGGAAGGCGAGGGCGCGATCGCGAAATACCGTGACGTGATGGGCGCGACCGATCCGTCGAAGGCGGCGGATGGCACCATCCGCAAGGTTCATGCAAAGTCGATCGGCGAGAACTCTGTGCACGGTTCCGACGCCGGCGAGACCGCGGCGATCGAGATCGCGCAGTTTTTCTCCGGCAACGAGATCGTCGGCTGAGATAGGGACCAGTGGTCCGATTCCAACATTCGCATCCCTTCTCAACAGGCACTTTTGCGAATGCTGGAATCCAAGGACCACTGGCAAATATTGTTTTTAGTGGAGCTCTGGATTTGACGTTCGCCTTGCGAGATACCGTTCATCAGGGAGGCGAACGTCAGATCCGCTCCACTAACCAACAAGAGCCGCGTGATTGAGGGGGAGGGGCAGGCCGTGGACTGGTTGATGCATGTGATCGATCCCACCAATATCGGGGCGTTCTTCACGCAGTTCCAGGCCGACATGCAGAAGCCGTCGTTCTGGCTGGCGGTCGGCAAGATCATCTGGATCAACATCCTGCTCTCGGGCGACAACGCGCTCGTGATCGCGATGGCCTGCCGCGGCCTGCATGGCCGGCACCGCATGTGGGGCATGATCATCGGCGCCGGCGTCGCGGTCGTGCTGCTGATTGCTTTCACCGGAATCGTCGCAACCCTGATGCAGCTGCCCTATCTCAAGCTGGTCGGCGGCGTTGCGCTCTTGGTGATCGCAGCCAAGCTGCTGGTGCCGGAAGACGAGAACGACGAGATCGCGGCCGGCACCACGCTCTGGCATGCCGTGCGCATCGTCGTGATCGCCGACATCATCATGAGCCTGGACAACGTGATCGCGGTGGCGGCAGCAGCGCAAGGCAGTCTTTCGCTGCTGATCCTCGGCCTGACCATCTCGATTCCCATGATCATCGCGGGCGCGGCGCTAATCATGCTGATCCTAGATAAATACCCTGTGCTGATCTGGCTCGGCGCGATGCTGCTCGGCTGGATCGCGGGCGACGTGATTGCGAGCGATCCGGTCGACCAGTCCTTCCTGCACCGCGTGCTCGACGGTCACTTCAGCATCGACATGACATCAGCCATTCTTGGTGTTTCGCACTTCAACGTCGACGGTGACCTGATGGATATCGCTGCTTCGGTGTTGGGCGCGATCGTCGTGCTGGTCGTGGGAACAATCTGGCGTCGGCGCAAGCTGCAGTCGCAGACGCAGGAGGCGCACGCCTCGGCGTAACCGCGATTAGACTTTCGTCTGCGGGCGACATATCGCCGCCCGGACAATTGGCCACCCCGACGATGCATCCCGATTGCGATACCGAGTACGGCACTAGCCGTTCTCGGAGGTCGGATTGAACTGGTTGTCGAATGCACTCGGTCCCGTCGATATCGGCGGCGTGCTCGGACAATTCAGCGCCGAAATCGCGCATCCGCAATTCTGGGTGAACCTCTCGAAAATCATCTGGATCAACATCCTGCTGTCCGGCGACAACGCGCTGGTCGTTGCGATGGCATGCCGTTCCCTTGCGCCGCGCCAGCGCCTCTGGGGCATGGTGCTCGGCACCGCCGCGGCCGTGCTGCTGCGCATCTTCTTCACGATCATCATCACCAGCGTGATGGGCTTGCCTTATCTGAAGCTGGTGGCAGGCTTGGCGCTGATCGTGATCGCTGCAAAACTGCTGGTGCCGCGCGACGAACCGCCGGAAGCGATTGGATCGGCCTCGCATCTGTGGGCCGCCGTGCAGATCGTCGTCGTTGCCGACGTCGTGATGAGCCTCGACAACGTGATCGCGGTCGCGGCGGCCGCCGACGGCAGCCTGCCGCTGTTGATCTTCGGACTTGCCAGCAGCATTCCGCTGATCATCGCCGGCGCCGCGCTGATTATCGCGCTGCTTGGCATGCTGCCGATCCTGATCTGGGCGGGCTCAGCCTTGCTCGGGTGGATCGCCGGCGATGTCATCGCCACCGACCCCGCCGTGCATCCGCGACTGCAAAGCATTTTCGAGGGCGCCATCGGCGTCGAGCTGGATGCCATGCTGACGCTGTTGGGCGTTGCGCCACTGTTCGTCGCCGGCAACGGCGGCGAGATCGCCTGCGCCGCGCTTGGCGCGATCGTGGTGTTGATATCAGGCTCGATCTGGCGACGGCAGAGCCGGCATCAGCTCACGCCCCACGCGGCGGAGTAAGCCGCCGCCTTCGATTCAGCGCCGCACGATCGATCCGGAACGGCCAACGAGGCGGGCCAGTTGCCGGAAACGGCTGCCGACGCGGTCGGCGACGAGGTCGACCATCCGGTGCTCGAACACCAGCATCAGCTTGCGGCCATTGGTACGGAAATGCGTGGCCGCAAGCACGCCCGGCCGCGCCGCCGAGATCAGGTGCGCGACGCGGAACGCGGCGCCGAGCACGCGGGCGCGCTCGAGTTGCGACGGCGAAATCTGCTCCTGAATGACGAGCGGCGGCTGGTTCTCCTCGGAAAGGCCCGCATAGCGGAAGAACACTGCCAGCGCCGCGAACGCACGGCCTTGATGGCTGACCGAGCCGAAATTGCCGTTGGTGATCAGCTCCAGTGTCTGCTCGCCGCGATGGTCGGGATGTACGCGCCAGGCGATGTCGGACAACAGGCAGGCGGCATGACGCAGCCGGCGGTCTTCCTCGCTCTCGCGCAAACGAACCACCCGCACCAGGCGGTCGGTCCACTCGATCAGTTCCTGCGCATGGCGCGCCGAGCGCGACAGCAGCTCGTTCAGCGTCTGCGCGGCGCAGATAAACCCGTCCTTGTCGCGCTCGGCCTCCGGCAGCATCGAATAGAGCAAGCCCTCGCGGACGCCGAAGGTCGAGAACGTGATCATCTTCGGCCGTGCGGCGCGGATGATGTATTCCAGCACCAGCGCCGCGTAGGTCAGAAGTGGGCGGCGGGCGTCGGCCACGGCCTCGATATCGGCGAGCATATTGGCCGCGGCGAGCCGGCGCAGCCGTCGCACAAAGTCGAGCGCATCGGCCGCCGGAATCGTATAGCCGTGCATCACCCGCATCGGATAGCCGCTCTGGATGATGTGGATGCGCGCCAGCGCGCGCCAGGTGCCGCCGACCGCATAGAAGGTCCGGCCGCGGCCGGACTTCAGGCGCGGCAGTTCTGACAGCTCGCTCTTGACGATGCGCTCGGCGCGCTTCAGCGATTTGTGCGCGAGGTCCTGCAGCGCCAGGCTGCCGAGCGGCAGGGTGACGCCGCCGCGCACCTGGTGGCCGCGCACGTCGACCAGCTCCAGCGAACCGCCGCCGAGATCGCCGACGATGCCGTCAGGCCTGTGGATGCCGGAGATGACTCCCAGTGCAGAGAGTTTCGCCTCCCGCGACCCCGACAGGATCTCGATCTTGACGCCGCAAATGCGCTCGGCCTTGGCGATGAAGTCGGGCCCGTTGGTCGCATCGCGGCAGGCGGCGGTCGCGATCGCATAGACGCGGCCGACCTGCTGGATCTTGCACAAGGCATGGAAACGCCTGAGCGACGTCAGCGCCTTGTCGACGGCATCGGGGGCGAGCAGGCCGGTCGACTGCACCTCGCGGCCGAGGCCGCACAGCGTTTTTTCGTTGAACACGGAGACGAGGCTGCGCGCCATCCGCTCATAGACGACGAGACGAACCGAGTTCGAGCCGATGTCGATGACCGCGACGCTTGGCCCGCGCTTGCGCGGCCGTTTCACCCGCGAGCCCTCTTGTCCAAATCAATGACGGTCGTTGCGGCGCGTGAGACGGCGCGGTGAAGATTCTTTGAGCGACTTGCCACGGCCAGAGAGACTCGGATTGGTCATGAAATAGTTATGCAGGTTGAAAGGCTCGTCGCCTTTCGCGGCCTTCATACGCGTTGACGACCCATCCGGCAACAACTGCCAGCTCTGCTCGTTGTCCTTCAGGTTCGCCACCATGATCTGCTCGAGAACCTGCTGATGCACTGTGGGATTTTGCAGCGGACAGAGCACCTCGACACGACGGTCGAGGTTCCGCGGCATCATGTCGGCGGACGAGATATACACAGCAGCTTTTGCGCTGGGCAGGCCCTGGCCCATGCCGAAACAGTAGATCCGGCCGTGTTCGAGGAAACGGCCGATCACCGATTTGACGCGGATGTTTTCCGATAGTCCCGGTAACCCCGGCCTCAGGCAGCAGATGCCACGCACTACGAGCTCGATCGACACGCCGGCCTGAGAGGCCTCATAGAGCGCATCGATAATGTCGGGATCGACCAGCGCGTTCATCTTCATCCAGATCGCGCCGGTGCGGCCGTGCTTGGCATGGTTGGTCTCGCCGCGGATATGCTCGAGCATGCGCTTGCGCAATGTCAGCGGCGACACCGCCATCTTTTCCAGGTCGCTCGGCGCGGCATATCCCGTGATGTAGTTGAACACCCGCGCCGCATCGCGCCCGATGGCCGGATCGGACGTGAAATAGGAGAGGTCGGTGTAGATGCGCGCGGTCACCGGATGATAGTTGCCGGTGCCGGTGTGAACATAGGTCGTGAGCGAGCCGCCCTCGCGGCGCACCACCATCGACAGCTTGGCGTGCGTCTTCAATTCGAGGAAGCCGTACACCACCTGCACGCCGGCGCGCTCGAGGTCGCGCGCCCAGCGGATATTGGCTTCCTCGTCGAAACGCGCTTTCAGCTCGATCAGCGCAGTGACGGTTTTTCCCGCTTCCGCGGCCTCCACCAGCGCGCGCACGATCGGCGAGTTGTTGGAGGTGCGATAGAGCGTCTGCTTGATAGCGACGACGTCGGGATCGCGCGTGGCCTGCTGCAGGAACTGCACCACCACGTCAAAGGATTCGTAGGGGTGGTGGACGACCAGGTCCTTTTGCCGGATCGCGGCGAAGATATCCCCGCCCTGTTCGCGGACACGCTCGGGATGGCGCGGCACGTAAGGCGGGAATTCGAGATCGGGGCGATCGAGCCGGGTCAATTGCGACAGCTCGTTCATCGCCAGCACGCCATCGACCAGGAACACTTCGTCGTCGGTGGTCGAGAGCGCATGCTGCACAAAATGCCGCAGCTCCTCGGGCATCTCGGCTTCGATCTCGAGCCGGATCACCGATCCGCGCCGTCGGCGTTTCAGCGCGGTCTCGAACACGCGCACGAGGTCTTCGGCCTCTTCCTCGATTTCCATTTCGGAGTCGCGGATGATCCGGAACGAACCCTGGCCCTTGACAGTGTAGCCGGGGAACAGCCGGCCGATGAACAGGCCGGTCGCCTGCTCCAGCGTGATCAGCCGCACCGCACCGTCCTTGCCCGCGGGCATGCGGATGAAGCGATCGATCTTGCCGGGCATGCGGATCAGCGCGTTCATCGGCTTGCCGTCGGCGGTGCGCATCAGCTGCAGCGCCACGGTGAAGCCGAGGCTCGGGATGAACGGGAAGGGGTGCGCCGGATCGATCGCGAGCGGCGTGAGCAGCGGAAAGATGTTGTGGAGGAAGTGATCCTCGATCCAGGTCCGCTCGCTCTTGGTGACCTCGCGCCCGTCGATCAGCACGATCCCGACGCCGGAAAGTGCATGCCGCAGGTCGCGCCAGATCGCCTGCTGGTCATTGGCGAGTTCCGACACCCCCTTGTTGATCTGCACGAGCTGCTCGGCGGGCGTCAGCCCATCGGGGCTGCGTTCGGTGATGCCCTCGCGGACCTGCGCCCGGATGCCGGCGACGCGGACCATGAAGAACTCGTCAAGGTTATTGGCGGAAATCGACAGGAACCGGACCCGTTCCAGCATCGGGTGGCCGGAATTGACGGATTCCTCGAGCACCCGGCGATTGAAATGCAGCCACGACAACTCGCGATTGATGAAGCGCTCCGGGCTTGCGGCAATCGATGGCGGAGCCTCGGCGGCGGCCGGTTTCTCTTCAATTACAACGGCTTGCTCGGTGTCCATGAGACTTCGGTCCAATCGGGGGCTACTCGCCTTGCGCATAACCAACGCTTTTGGCGTGGATTATGTGACAGCGAGTGACGATTTACCGACATGATGGCCCGGACCCCTGCGGCGTCAAGCCGGCAGACCACTAGTGCCGCCGATCTGAAGTCCCTGACTCACGCGCGGCAAAGTCGGGTTCAGGGACTTCAGATCGAAAGCGCCACTAGAATCATCGATTTGCCAGTGCCCATAACTTTCCGAAGTCCGCGAAAAGCTGTTGCGGCGATGGAGCGCGGACTTCGGAAAGTGGGCACTAGCCTTCGCGCAAGAGCTCCGCAGCCAGCGCCCGGGTGACCGGCCGGCCCAGCCGCAACGCCTCGCGGTCGAGTTGCTCGACCGCCTGCCGTGCCGCAGCGTAGGACCGCTCGATCCGGGTGACGAGATAGCCCACCACGCTCTCATCGATGGCGAGCTGCCGATCGGCGCAGAACTTCACGATCAGTGCGCGGAACAACAGATCATCCGGCTCCGCCAACGATACGACCGGTAGCGCGCGCAGCCGCGAGCGCAGATCGCGCAACTCGACCTCGATGGCCGAAGGCGGCGTGCGCGCGGTGATCAGCACATAGGCTTGCTCCTCGCGTGCAAGGTTGAGCAGATGAAACATCGCGCGCTCGTCGAAATCGGCAGGCTTCAGATCCTCCACGACCAGCGCGCCGGTCGCGAGTGCGGCGGGCACCGTCGCTGCGCTGAGCGCGTGCGCCGTGGTCGAGCGGGCGCCGGCCTGCTCGGCCCAAACAGCGGCGAGGTGGCTTTTGCCCGATCCTTCCGGGCCGACCAGCAACATGGTGCGCGCCGGCCATTCCGGCCAACTCTCGATCAGGCCGAGCGCCGCGGCGTTCGACGGTCCTTCCAGGAAATTGTCGCGCGTCAGGCTTTCCGCATGCGGCAAGGCGAACGCCAATTGACGGGGTTGAACGCGAACTGCCACTGAAACGACGCTCCTGGCGGGATCAACAGGCACTATCTTGCTTCGATCGTGCTCATGTGCCGCACCCACTCCACCAGATAAAGGGAAACGGACGACAGCGTAAAGACCGTGACGAAGCCCATCAGGATCAGATCGTATGGTTTGGGCCTGAATTCGAAGCCGAGCGAGGCGAGCACCAGCGCGGCAAAGGCGACCTGCGCCACCGTGTTGAGCTTGGAGACCATCGAGGGCTTCATCGGCACCGGCTTGTCGAACAGCCAGGACACGATCACCGCGCCGACGATCATGAAGTCGCGCGACACCACCAGGATCACGATCCAGCGCGGGATCGCGCCCCAGATGCCGAGCGCGATGAAGATCGACACCAGCAGCGCCTTGTCGGCGAGGGGATCAAGCAGCGCGCCAAGCTCGCTCGTCATGTGAAAGCGCTTGGCGAGGAAGCCGTCCACGGCGTCGCTGACCCCGGCGATGACGAACACCGCAAACGCCAGCGCCATCTGGTCCGAGGCGATCGCCCAGATGATGATCGGAACCAGAAGGATCCGGCCCAACGTGATCATGTTGGGGATGCTGGTCGGAATACTCACGGCGCTTCCCGGCGCAAGGACCCGGCTGCCCGTTCGGCCGGTCGTTATCTACATAGTACATGCGGTTGACGCTTGCGAGCCATTGCACGGGGCGGAAATCCGACGTAACCAGCCCACATTATTGTGGAATTTGGGCATGGCCGAACGCAAAAACGGGCTCACTTACGCAGATTCCGGCGTCGACATCGATGCCGGCAATCGCCTGGTCGACCTCATCAAGCCGATGGTCCGCGCCACCGCGCGTCCCGGCGCCGACGCCGAGATCGGCGGCTTCGGCGGATTGTTCGACCTGAAGGCGGCGGGCTTCAAGGACCCGGTTCTGGTCGCCGCCACCGACGGCGTCGGGACCAAGCTCAAGATCGCGATCGAGACCGGCCTGCATGACGGCATCGGCATCGACCTCGTCGCGATGTCGGTCAACGACATCGTGGTGCAGGGCGCCGAGCCGTTGTTCTTTCTCGATTACTTCGCCTGCGGCAAACTCCGTCCCGAGGCAACCGCGGCGATTGTCGCCGGCATCGCGGAAGGCTGCCGCGAATCTGGCTGCGCGCTGATCGGTGGCGAGACCGCCGAGATGCCCGGTCTCTACAAGGACGGCGACTACGATCTCGGCGGCTTTGCGGTGGGCGCGGCCGAACGCGGCACGTTGCTGCCGCGGGGCGACATCGAGGCCGGCGATGCCGTCATTGGGCTCGCGTCCTCGGGCGTGCATTCCAACGGATTTTCGCTGGTGCGCAAGATTGTCGAGGTCTCGGGTCTCGGCTTCGACGCGCAGGCGCCGTTCTCGCCTGTCATGACGCTCGGCGGCGCGCTGCTGACGCCGACCCGGCTCTATGTGAAATCGTGCCTGCGCGCGATCCGCGAAACCGGTGCGGTGAAGGGGCTCGCCCATATTACCGGCGGCGGCTTCACCGACAACATCCCGCGCGTGCTGCCGAAGCATCTTGGGGTCGGCATCGATCTGGCGCGGCTGCCGGTGCTGTCGGTGTTCAAATGGCTGGCCGAGCAGGGCGGCATCGCCGAGCTCGAGCTGTTGCGCACCTTCAACTGCGGCATCGGCATGATCGCGATCGTGAAGCCGGACGCGGTCGATGAGGTGACCGAGGTGCTCACCTCCAATGGCGAGACCGTCGCCATGCTTGGCGAGGTGATCCCTTCGAGCGGCGAACACCGCGTCGTCTATAACGGCCATCTCGATCTTGCAGCATGAAGCGCCGCGTCGCCATCCTGATTTCCGGGCGCGGCTCCAACATGGCCGCGCTGATCAAGGCGGCGCAGGCCTCCGATTATCCCGCCGAGATATCAGTGGTGATTTCCAACCGCGCCGATGCGCCCGGCCTCGAAAGAGCGAAAGCGAGCGGCGTTGCGACTGAGGTGATCGAGAGCAAGCCGTTCGGCAAGGACCGCGCCGGCTTCGAAGCCGCGCTGCAGGCCCTGCTCGATCAGCACCGGGTCGAACTGATTTGTCTGGGCGGTTTCATGCGGCTGTTCACGGCCGAGTTCGTGCAGCGCTGGTACGGCAAGATGCTCAACATCCATCCCTCGCTGCTGCCGTCGTTTCCGGGTCTTGATCCGCACGGCCAGGCGTTGCGGGCCGGCGTGAAGATTTCCGGCGCGACCGTGCATTTCGTCATTCCGGAGACCGATGCCGGCCCGATCCTGATGCAGGGCGCCGTCGGCGTCAGCGATCACGACACATCAGAAACGCTGTCGGAGCGGATCCTGGAAGTCGAGCACCGTATCTATCCGGATGCATTGCGCCTGCTCGCGCTGGGGGCGGTCAAGCTCGATGGCGATATCTGCAAGACGCCCGACAGTGCCGGCTCAGGCAATTTCCTGATCTCGCCGGTTGCAAGCGCCGACGGCACCTCGGTGTGATGCAAACAAAATCCCCCGGCCATCGCCGGGGAAATTGATAACGATGCGCGCTCTCGTGCTGTTGAGCTAGGAGACCTTCAGGTTTTCCGCGGATGCCTTGCCGCGATTTTCCACGAGGTCGTATTCCACGACCTGGTTTTCATTGAGGGTCGAGAGCCCTGCGCGCTCGACCGCGGAGATGTGGACGAACACGTCCCTGTCGCCGCCATTCGGTTTGATGAACCCGTAACCCTTGGTCGGGTTGAACCATTTGACGGTACCCTTGGGCATCGCCTGTCTCCTGCTCTGAACGTAAAGAAAACGCGGACGCGCTTCTCACGCGTGGCACGCACAGTCGAATGGCCAATCCGATTGTTGCCGCGGATTGCAACATGAAATGGCGGTATTGGCAAGCGTATGACGTCATTGGGGAAATTGCCCATGCTTGCCGAGTGCCGTCTAGTGCCCACTTTCCGAAGTCCGCCCTACATCGCCGCAACACCATTTCGCGGACTTCGGAAAGTTATGGGCCCTAGCAAAACGATGATTCCAGTGCCGCCTTCGATCTGAAGTCCCTGAACCCGATGCTCCCGCGAGTGAGTCAGGGACTTCAGATCGGCGGCACTAGTCCGTGTGGCGGCGGAAGCACAATGGCGCTCAATCAGCTTTTTGCAGGTGCGAGCACCGATTGACCCTTCCGGTCAAACAAGGGCAAATCGCCCCGGTGGAGCGGATTTGACGTTCGCTACTCCAAGGGGCCGCGAACCCGGCTTTTTTGCGTTTGGAAATGGCATCATGTGCTGCTCATCGCAGCCGTTGCGTCGCGTGGGACGGAGAGTCGGCCGCAGCCTGCTGAGCGCGGTCATGTTCGCCTGCGCGCTTGCGCTCGCGGCCGTGCCGTCGGCGCATGCGCAAGTGGCGCCGCCATCCCCGTCGCCATCGCCGTCGCCGTCGCCATCGCCGACACCGATGCCGGTGCCGACCATGATCAATTCCGGGATCTCGGCGGGTAACCAGACGCTCAACCTGGGCTCCAGCCTCCTGGAGCGGCTCGGCAACCAGGCGACTAACGGCTTCGACCGCAGCCTGCGCGACAATCCGTCCGGCGGCGGAGCGTCGGAGGCTACGCAGGGGCCGCGCTACCGGTCCTGGGGCGAGCTTTACGGGCTTTCAATCACGACCGACAGTCAGGGCGATTTTGTCGGTGACAAGCGCCGCACCACGGGCGGCGTGCTGGGCTTCGGCGCGCAGATCATGCCTCACGTGAACATCGGCTTCTCGGTCGACCAGAGCCACACCCAGATTGACGTGCCGCTCGCCTTGCAGACAGCAACGCTCGACCTCACGCAGTTCGGGTTCAACGCGTCCGTCGACAAGGGACCATGGACCTGGGCGATCGCGCTGGTGCACGGCTTCGGCAATATCGGCTCCAGCCGCGACACCGGCCTCGGGTTTGCGAATGCGAGCTATGGCGCGCGCATCGACGGCGGGCTGACCGAACTCGATTACTACTGGACCATGGGGCAGGGCCGCATCGTGCCCAAGGCCGGACTCGAATGGGTACGATCGACGACCGGTTCGTTGCAGGAGGTCGGCGGCCTCGATCCCGTGATGGCGACCGGAGCGACCTTCGAGCGCACCCGAGGGCTTGTTGGCGCCGAGGTCGGCCATTACTGGATTTTCGGCACGCGGATTCTGGACCTGTCGGCCTACGGCAAGTTCATCGACAATTTCGAGCAGAATTTCAGCTCGGTCACCGTCAGCCTCGGTCCGCAGAGCATCACCGTGCAGGGCATCGGCGAAAGTCAATACGGCGCGGATGCCGGCGCCTCGGCCTCGCTGTTCATCGGCAACACGGCGCGGATCTATCTCAATTACGATGCCAAGCTGCGCGCCAATCTGCAGTCGCACCAAGGCACGCTGGGGCTGGAGGTGAAGTGGTGACGGAAGTGGCTTTATCCCCTCATCCTGAGGAGCGCGAAGCGCGTCTCGAAGGATGAGGCCACGGTCAGGCCTCATGGTTCGAGACGGCGCTAAGCGCCTCCTCACCATGAGGGACTACTACTCGCCGCGGTCGACCCTGATCACGCGGCCCTTTTCGATCGCCAGCGCCAGCTTTCCGTGTTTCAGCGCCAGCGCGGCCTCGCCGAACAATTCGCGCCGCCAGCCATGCAGGGCGGCGACATCGGCCTGATCGTCATTGGCGATCTGCTCGAGGTCGTCGACGGTGGCGATCACCTTGCTTGCGACCGCATGACGCTCGGAGGTCATGCGCAGCAACACTTTCAGCAGCTCCACCGTGGCGGCGCCGTTGGAATTGTTGCGCGGCTTCTCCAGTTTCGGCAGCGTCGCCTGATCGCGCGCAAGCCCGCGCTGCACGGCGGCGACGATGTCGCTGCCCCATTTCGAGCGGTCGAACCCCCGCGGCAGCGAGCGCAGATTGGCGAGCTTCTCCAGCGTCGTCGGCGCATGCGTGGCGATATCGCCGACCGCGTCGTCCTTCAGCACGCGGCCGCGCGGCACGTCGCGGCTCTGCGCCTCCTGCTCGCGCCAGGCCGCGACCTCCATCAGCACCGCGAGCTCGCGCGGCTTGCGCACGCGCGTCTTCAGCCGCTCCCAGGCGCGCTCGGGATGGAAATCGTAGGTGCGCGGCGAGGTCAGAACCTCCATCTCCTCGCTGACCCAGTTGTTGCGGTCGCGCTTCTTCAGATCGGCATCGAGCGCGATGAAGACGTCGCGCAGATGGGTGACGTCGGAGACCGCGTAGTGAATCTGCTCACTGCTGAGTGGGCGCCGCGACCAGTCGGTAAAGCGGTGGGTCTTGTCCGGGCGATGGCCGGTGATGCGCTGGACCAGCTGGTCGTAGGCGATGGAGTCGCCATAGCCGAGCACCATCGCCGCGACCTGGGTGTCGAAGATCGGATGCGGCAACATGTTGGCGCGATGCCAGATGATCTCGATGTCCTGGCGGGCGGCGTGGAAGACCTTCAGGACCTTCTCGTTGCCCATCAGCTCGAAGAAGGCTTTCAGGTCGATGCCGGGCGCCAGCGCGTCGACCACGACGGCTTCCTCCGGGCTTGCCATCTGCACGACGCAGAGCAGCGGATAGTAGGTGGTTTCCCGCAGAAACTCGGTGTCGACGGTGATGACGGGGTGCCGTTCCAGGCGCGCACAGACAGCCGCGAGTTCCGAAGTGGTAGTGACGAGATCCATGAACGACCTATGACGCGTTCAACAGGCGTTCGTCTGAAAGCGCTGTTCTGTCAAGGGTCTTGAGGCGAATTCAGGCCCTGCAGTCCAGCAATAGAGTGGAAATTCAAGGCACTGCTGTGACGGCGGCCGGGCCCGGCTGTGGATCAGGTGCGAGGAATCAGTTGGACCGGACCCGACGGGAGGACTGCCGTCCCGATGGGACCGCCAGAACGATGACGCAAAGGCCCAGCATCGCCAGCCCCATGAACTCGAACATCAGTGCGTCCACGACAATATCCCCCAGCAAAGTGATCAGCTTTGCCGGGGCGGATTGACCGAATCTTAATTGGAGGGGTCGGGGAAGGAGGCGCGTCCGCGGATGGTGTGCAGGGGCTTAAAGATTTGGGTTAATGGGGCGGCCGCGTGGGATGGAGCGGCGGGAATGGAGCGCGCGAAATGCCAAAATTCTTCGTCGAGAATTTGACCGATAGGCCTTTGAAGGTCGCGATCGAACCTTGGGCGGATTTGGAGGTGTTGGCTCCCAAAAGTCGAGCTGACTTTGAATATGAGGAACCCGGCGAATGCGGTTTTGCCGTCAGGAAAGACGGCGCGGTTTGCGTCGAGATCATGAGTGATCTCATCAAGGTGACGGCGAATGGCGCCGAAAAGACCTTCAAGCCGCCTCGTGGCCGGGAAGGTCAATGAGACAGAGCCCTCGCGTCGTTGAGGGCCGTAACATCACGTCCCGCAAAAAGTCTGGCACACCCGCTCTTCAGGTCTCGGCGGGTCGGCATAGCCGGCGAATTCCGGTTGATCTTGATAGGGCTTCGTCAAGACCTTCAGAAGCTCCTCGAACGGCGCGTAATCCTCGTTGATCGCCGCCACAATCACCGCTTCGATGCGGTGGTTGCGCGGGATGAAGGCGGGATTGACCGCGCGCATCGCGGCCTGCCGCTCGGCAGCCGATTGCGGCTCCTCAGTGATGCGTTGCCGCCAGCGCGCGACCCATTCATCGAACGCCGCGGGCTCGGCGAACAGCGCGCGGACCTCGCTTGTGTCGCCGGCCGCGGCATCGCTAAGGCGGCGGAAGGTGAGGGTGAAGTCCGCCTTGCCCTGCGCCATCGCGTCGAGCAGGTCCTGCACCAGCGCCTCGTCGCCGTCACGCGCCGTGAACAGGCCGATCTTCCTGCGCAAGCCGGCCTGATAGGCGGCCGCAAACTTCTCCGGGAATGCGCCGAGAATCTCCTGCGCTTCCGCGATTGCCTTGTCCTGGTCGTCGGACATCAGCGGCAGCACGCATTCGGCAAGCCGCGTCAGATTCCACAGCGCGATCCGCGGCTGGTTGGCATAGGCGTAGCGGCCGAGCTCGTCGATCGATGAGAACACCTGGCCCGGATCGTAGTGATCCATGAAGGCGCAGGGGCCGTAATCGATCGTCTCGCCGGAGATGGAAGTGTTGTCGGTGTTCATCACGCCATGGATGAAGCCGATATGCAGCCAGCGCGCCACCAGCTCGGCTTGCCGCGCCACGACGCCTGATAGCAGGGCATGATAGGGACGATCGGTTCCTGCCAGATCCGGATAGTGGCGCGCGATCACATGATCGGCGAGCCGGCGCAGCGCATCAGTATCCTGGCGCGCGGCGAAATACTGAAAGGTGCCGACGCGGATGTGGCTCGACGCGACGCGCGTGAGCACCGCGCCCGGCAGCATGGTCTCGCGGACCACATTCTCGCCCGTGATCACGGCTGCCAGCGAACGCGTGGTCGGAATGCCCAGCGCGAACATCGCCTCGCTGACGATGTATTCGCGCAGCACCGGCCCAAGCGCGGCGCGGCCATCGCCCCGGCGGGAGAATGGCGTGGGGCCCGAGCCCTTGAGTTGGATATCGCGGCGGACGCCGTCCTTGTCGATGACCTCGCCGAGCAGGATGGCGCGGCCGTCGCCGAGTTGGGGAACAAAGTGCCCGAACTGATGGCCGGCATAGGCCATCGCGATCGGATCGGCGCCGGCGGGCAGCGTCTTGCCGGCCAGGATTTCCGCGCCTTCCGGCGTCTCCAGCAGCTCCGGATCGAGGCCGAGCTGGATCGCCAGCGGCCGGTTCAGCTTGATCAGCCGGGGCGCGGCCACCGGGGTCGGCGCCACCCGGGCGAAAAAGTTCGCCGGCAGGGCGGCGTAAGTGTTCTGGAAGGGGAAATGCACCGTCATGGCCCCAAGATAAGCCTGCTGGAGGCCTTTTTCGAGGCCCAAACTTCCCCTTGCATTCGGTTGCCGTGCGGGAACGCCTCGGCTAAACCCCTCCCGCGTTTTGGACCCGGTCCCAAGGCCGTCCGATTCGAACCTCCGACATTTGTTTGAGACATCCATGCATCGTTACCGGACCCATACCTGCGGCGCGCTCCGCGAGAGTCATATCGGCGAGACCGCTCGCCTCTCGGGCTGGTGTCACCGCATCCGCGACCATGGCGGCGTGCTGTTCATCGATTTGCGTGACCATTACGGGCTGACGCAATGCGTGGTCGATCCGGATTCGCCGGCGTTCAAGCTCGCCGAGAAGCTGCGCTCGGAATGGGTGGTGCGGATGGAGGGCAAGGTGCGCCGCCGTCCCGAGGGTACCGACAACCCGGAACTGCCGACCGGCCACGTTGAGCTCTACGTCGCCGACATCGAGGTGCTGGGCGCGGCCGACGAGCTGCCGATGCCTGTTTTCGGCGAGCAGGAATATCCTGAAGACATCCGGCTGAAATATCGCTTCCTCGACCTGCGCCGCGAGAAGCTGCACCAGAACATCATGACGCGCGGCAAGATCATTGATTCCATGCGCCGCCGCATGAAGGAGCAAGGCTTCTTCGAATTCCAGACGCCGATCCTGACCGCGTCGTCGCCCGAAGGCGCGCGCGACTTCCTGGTGCCGTCGCGGATTCATCCCGGCAAGTTCTACGCGTTGCCGCAGGCGCCGCAGCAGTACAAGCAGCTGTTGATGATGTCGGGCTTCGACCGCTACTTCCAGATCGCGCCGTGTTTCCGCGATGAGGACCCGCGCGCCGACCGCCTGCCGGGCGAGTTCTACCAGCTCGACGTCGAGATGAGCTTTGTCGAGCAGGACGACGTGTTCGCGGTGCTGGAGCCTGTTGTCACCGGCGTGTTCGAGGAGTTCGCCAACGGCAAGCACGTCACCAAGGGCTGGCCGCGGATTCCCTTTGCCGAAGCCTTGCGCAAATACGGCAGCGACAAGCCGGACCTGCGCAACCCGATCGTGATGCAGGATGTCTCCGAGCATTTCCGCGGCTCGGGCTTCAAGGTGTTCGCACGCCTGCTGGAAGACAAGAAGAACCAGGTGTGGGCGATCCCGGGCAAGGGCGGCGGCAGCCGCGCCTTCTGCGACCGCATGAATTCGTGGGCGCAGGGCGAGGGCCAGCCCGGACTCGGCTACATCATGTGGCGCGAGGGCAATGAGGGCGCGGGTCCGCTCGCCAACAACATCGGCCCGGAGCGGACTGCAGCGATTCGCGCCCAGCTTGGCCTGAAGGAGGGCGATGCCGCCTTCTTCGTCGCCGGCGATCCCGACAAATTCTGGAAGTTTTCCGGCCTTGCGCGCACCAAGCTCGGCGAGGAGTTGAACCTGATCGACAGGGAGCGCTTCGAGCTCGCCTGGATCGTCGACTTTCCGATGTATGAGTACGACGAAGAGAACAAGAAGATTGACTTCTCGCATAACCCGTTCTCGATGCCGCAGGGCGGGCTGGAGGCGCTGACATCGCAGGACCCGCTGTCGATCAAGGCGTTCCAGTACGACATCACCTGCAACGGCTACGAGATCGCCTCCGGCGGCATCCGCAATCATCGCCCGGAGGCGATGGTGAAGGCGTTCGAGATCGCGGGCTATGGCGAGAAGGAAGTCGTCGAGCGTTTCGGCGGCATGTACCGCGCGTTCCAGTACGGCGCGCCGCCGCATGGCGGCATGGCGGCCGGCGTCGACCGCATCGTCATGCTCCTGTGCGGCACCACAAACCTGCGTGAAATCTCGCTGTTCCCGATGAACCAGCAGGCGGTCGACCTCTTGATGGGCGCGCCAAGCGAGGTGGCGCAGAAGCAGCTGCGCGAGTTGCACATCCGGCTGAACTTGCCGCAGAGCTGAGCGGGGATGCCAACCGGGGCGACAGTGCCGATCAGGCTCTGGATCGTCGCGGTCGGCCTATCTGTCGCTGCACGTACTCGCGTAACGCTCGATTGATCCGAGTCTGATAGCCTTCATCGGACGTCGTGTGGCCCTTGAACCAGGCGACGACATCGGCATCGAGCCGTAGAGTGAGTTGCTGCTTGACGGGTCGATAGAAAAGGCCGCGCTTGGCGCCGGACCAGTCAAGGAGTTCTGGCGCGTCTGATGTGTCGATGGCATCCTCAGGGAGCGCCGCGAGCGACTTCAGTTCCGCTCGCTGCGCGGGCGTCAACCGCTTAGAAGCTTCCTTCTTCATAGGCTTTCCTTTCGCCTGCCGTGGCCTTGCGGGCGCTGATGATGCGGCCGACTTGCTCGTCGTCTTCAGAGTCTTCCGTACAAGTATGAACCACCAGCAGCAATACTGGCCTGACGAGTCCGATGGTGTGCCAACGATCGCCGTCCGGATGTGCGTCCGGTCTCGATACCTGGAGAGGGTCGTCAAACACCAACACCGCGGTTTCGAACGACAGCCCGTGTTTGAGGCGGTTTGTCACCGCCTTGTCCGGGTCCCACGTCCAGCGCACCCGCTATCCTTCATTGCTGTAGTTACAAATATGGCGTTACCCAGGCGTCGTGTCAAGATTTCGGGGGTGCCTTGATCGCCGAATGAAGATCACGGAACCAGTCAGGCTCCGCCCGTGATCGCGGAGTTGGCTTTCAGGTGAGGCGGGCGAGGGCTCCAGTCCCTGGCGGATATCGCGTCACAGCACCATTGCGCCCTTCTCCCGTTGCCGCGGAAACGCAAGATGCTAGCCTTGGCGCGCTCGAGCTTGTGGGGAGGGGGCAATGGCGAACCAAGGAACCCTGGCGTGGCCGATGGCGCGTGCGGTGGCGACGCGTCCGAACGCTGAGGCGATTGTCGACGGAGAAACACGCCTCAGTTACGCGCAATGGAGCCGCAGAGTGCGCGGCCTCGCCGCCGGCCTGCGCGACCTCGGGCTGCGCACAGGCGAGGTCGTCGCCTCAATCGGCCAGAACAGTTTTCGGCACCTGGAGTGTTGGGTCGGCATTCCCGCCGCGGGGATGGTGCTCAATGATCTCAACTACCGGCTTGCCATCCCGGAACTGGAATTCATCATCAACGATTGTGGAGCGCGCGCCATCGTCGCCGATGGTGCCTACCTTGAGATAGCGCTGCATTTGAAGCAGCGATGCCCCTGTCTCGATTACCTGCTTTACTCCGGGACGGAGTCCGCTCCGGACGGGTGGGTCCATTGGGACGATGTGTGCTCGGCAACGCCCCTCAACGAGAACCATTCCGAACTCCGCGCGATCGCCGCGGACACGCTTGCAGCCATTTCCTACACCGGGGGCACGACAGGCCTGCCCAAGGGCGTGATGCAGAGCCATGGCAACCTGCTGGCCAATGCCAAGCACATGCTGCTTGCCAACCCGTTGTTGCCGACGGATCGCTTTATCCATGCCGCACCGATGTTTCACGCCGCCGATGCAGCAACGACGTTCGCGCTGACATTCATGGGCGGCGCCCATGTCTGCATCCGCGGCTACGAGCCGGAGTTATTCGGGAACGTCGTCGAAACGGAACGAGTCACTGTGGCTCTGATCGTCCCGACGATGATCAACATGTTGCTCAATCACCCGGCGACAGTGAACCGGGACTTTTCTGCATGGCGTTTGCTCATGTACGGAGCTTCGCCGATGCCGGTGGATCTGCTGCTCCGGGTCTGCAACTTGTTGCCGTGCGATATCGTCCAGCTCTATGGGATGACCGAGGCCTCGCCCTTGGTAACCTCGACACAGCGCACCGACAATCGCGAGGGCGCGCGCGGGATCGAACCGGCGAAGGGCCGGCTCGCGAGTTGCGGACAACCGGTCGTCGGCGTCGAAGTCGAAGTCCGCCGTCCTGACGGTTCGGTTTGCAAGCCGCGCGAGACCGGCGAGGTCTACGTGCGCGGACCGAACATCATGCTGGGCTATTGGAAGCGGCCGGAGGAGACGGCCAGCGCCCTTGTCGGTGATGGTTGGTACAAGAGCGGGGACGTGGCCTGGGCGGATGAGGAAGGCTACCTGTTCGTCGTAGACCGCGCCAAAGACATGATCATTTCAGGGGGCGAGAACGTCTACACGACGGAAGTCGAAAACGCCGTCTTTCACCATTCCGCCGTGCTGGAGGTGGCGGTGTTCGGGATTCCCCATGAGAGCTTCGGAGAGATCGTCCATGCCGAAATTGTCGCAAAACCGGGTACCTCCATCACGGTCGACGAAATCGTGGCCGTATGCCGTGAGCATATCGGCGGATACAAGGTGCCCCGATCGGTGGTGATCCGGAAAGAACCGTTGCCTAAATCGGGTGCCGGTAAAATTCTGAAGCGCAGCCTTCGCGATCCCTATTGGCAGGGTCGAAATCGCGGGGTGAACTAGGTCATCACCGCGTGGTCGCAAGCTGCACGGCGAGCGCACATGCCCGCTCGTATTCGTCGAGATTGATCCATTCGTCGATCGTATGCGGCTCGTTCTGCCCCGCGCCGAACGTCACGGTCGGAACACCGTGGCGGACCATCCAGTTCGCGTCGAGGCCGCCATTCGCGGCGCGGATCGCCGGCGCTCCACCGACGGCGGAGACGGCCGCGGCCGCGCGCTTGACGATCGGCAGGCTGTCTTTCATGCGGAACGGATAATAGTCGGTCTCGGCCTTGAACTTGATGCGGCCTGACTTGCCCTCGCTGTTCTTGACGCGCTTGGCGGCCTTCTCGAACGCCGCCTTGTAGGCTTTGGTGATTTCCTTGAAGAACTTCGCATCATGGCTGCGGCTTTCGCCGCGCACATGCACGTAATCGGTGACGACATTGGTGGCGTCCCCTGCCGGCCGGCCGTCGCCACCGGTGACGGGACCGACATTGCTGGTGCCTTCCATCCTGTCTTGCCGCTTGCCCTTCACCACCTTGCCGAACCAGCCGCCGGCCTTCAGGTCGGCGAGCGCAAGTGCGAGGATCATGGTCGAACTGATCCCGCGCTCCGGCGCGACGCCGGCATGCGAGGCACGACCGAAAATCTCGACCTGCCAGCGATCCGCACCGACGGCGCCGATCGTGACATTGGAGGCGGAACCGCCGTCATAGTTGAAAGCCAGGATTGGCGAGCCGAGGTCCTCGGTCTTGACCTTGCGCGCGCCCCACAGCCCGCTCTCCTCCCGTACACAGAACAGCAGCGTGATCGGCGGATGATCGAGCTTTTGTTTCGCGAGCTCGGCCGCAAGCGTCACGAGAACGCCGCAGCCGCAACGGTTGTCGCCGCCGAGCGCGGTTTTCGCCTGATTGACGATTTTGCGGCCGGCGAGCTTCGGCTTCGCGCCGGCGCATAGCGGCACGGTGTCCATGTGGGTCATGAACATGATCCGCGGCTGGTTGTGCATCGCGCCGCGGCCGGGCAGATCGACGATCAGGTTGCCGGTCTCGGTCGGCAGGGGAATGCGCGTATTGGCATCGTCGAGACGGATCGCTTCCCGCGGCACGCCGCTCTCCTGCAGCGCCGCGGTGAGCTCGCGCCCGATCGCGGCCTCCTTTCCGGTCACGCCCTCGATGCCGAGGAAACGCATGAGACGGTCGGTGGCGGCTTGCGTATCGACTGACATGTCTTGCCCTTTGATGAACGGCGCTTGCGAGCATCCTTGCTCCGGACTGCCGGCAGGCCTATTTTGACCCAGGTCTCCATTCAAAGCTAGCTCAACTACAAAGTGAGACACGGGAGCGAAACATGCCTGACCTGACTGCGAAGCTTGCCCGTCATATCGTCGGCTATCGGACCGCCGAGCTCGATTCCGCAGCGCTGACGGTCGCCAAACAATGCATTCTGGATTGGTATGGCGTGACGCTGGCGGGTTCAAACGAGCCGGTCGCCCGCATCCTGCGCGAGGAACTGGCGGCTTCTTCGCAGGGACCGGCGTCGATCGTCGGCTTCAATCTCCGCTGCTCGCCGGTCGATGCCGCCTTGATCAACGGCGCGACCTCGCACGCGCTGGACTACGACGACGTTCATCCGCTGATAGGTCACCCCACCGCCGCAATATTGCCGGCGGTGCTGGCGATCGCCGAGGCGACCGGCCGTTCGGGAACCGACGTGCTGCGTGCTTTCATCGCCGGCCATGAGGCGGCCGGCTTCGTCGGTTCGCTCGTGATGCGCTCGCACTATGAGCGCGGCTTTCACGGGACCGCCACCCTTGGCTCGTTCGGGGCGGCCGCGGCGGCCGGGCTACTGCTCGATCTCGATGAGGCGCAGATGGCTGTCGCGCTTGGTCTTGCCGGCACCCAGGCGGCCGGCCTGAAATCGATGTTCGGCACCATGGCAAAACCGTTCCATGCCGGTCGTGCCGCGGCCAACGGTGTGCTGGCCGCACGCCTTGCTGCGCGAGGATTTACCGCCAATACGAGCGTGCTTGAGGTGGCGCAGGGTTTCATTGCAACGCAGAGCGATGCCGATCCATCGGCAGATCAGCCGTTGCCGCGGCCGGGCAGCCTCGTTGTCGGGACGCTCTTCAAATATCACGCCGCCTGCTATCTCACCCATTCCAGCATCGAGGCGATCAAGCTGTTGCGCCGGCAGCTGGCTTTCGACGGTCCCGACGTGGCTGGTATCGACCTGCACGTCGCGCCGGGACATCTATCGGTGTGCAACATCCCTTCGCCCCGGAGCGGCCTCGAAACCAAGTTCAGCCTGCGCCATACCGCGGCGCTCGCGGCGTGCGGCAAGGATACGGCCGCGATCGGGACCTATTCGGACGAGAACGCCCGCGATGCGACGCTCGTTGCGGTTCGCGAGCGAGTGACCGTGCACGGCGATCGCACCGCCGGCCGCGATGCCCAGGTCATGATCAGGACCAGTGGCGGCCAAACTGCCGAAGCGACATTCGATGTCGCGATTCCCGACCAGGATCTGGCCCGCCAGGGCGAGCGCCTTGCCGCCAAGTTTCACAGTCTCGCCGATCCAGTCATCGGTGTCGAACGCGCCGCCACGCTCCAGCGCAACATCGCGGGACTGGACGAGGATCACGACATCCACGTGCTGATGGCGGCATAGATTTTGCGGCATCCGCTTCGCTTTGGCAGCGAGTAATGAGGATGCGGCAACTCACTCGGCCGCTGACGCGCGTTCATCACAAGGGATATTCCGTTGACCGATCCCCATGATTTTCACATTCCGCAATCGTCATACACGAAGCAGGAACTGCTGAAGTCGAGCGAAGGAGGTTATTTCGGCGCTGGCAATGCGCAGTTGCCGGCACCTCCCATGCTGATGATGGACCGCATTACAGAGATCAGCGTGGACGGCGGTCGGTACGGAAAGGGTCACGTCGTCGGCGAACTGGACATTTCGCCGTCACTCTGGTTTTTCAATTGCCACTTTTCCGGCGATGAGATGATGCCGGCGAGCCTGGGTTTGGACGCTATGTGGCAGATGATCGGCTACTGGCTTGGCTGGTCCGGCTCGCCGGGCAAAGGTCGCGCGATCGGAGTTGGCGAAGTGGAGTTCAGCGGGCAGGTGACGCCGGAGACACGTCTGGTGCGCTACGAGGTCAATATGCGCCAGGCAAGACGGGGCAGGCTTGTTCTTGGAATTGCCGACGGCCGCGTGCTCGCCGATGAAACCTGTGTCTATCTGGCGAAGGACATGAGGGTGGGTTTGACGAGAGCTGCGATCTGAGCGGTCTTCGTCATGCCTGACCCTTAACGGGCATCCGTGTCGAACTGCCAATGGACGAAATCATTCGGCTGCCTTCAGGCCGTCGATCGCGGCGGCGCCCGCCTTGATGCGCGGGATGAGTTCTCTGCCGAATTCGAGCGCATCGTTCATCGGATCGAAGCCGCGGATCAGGAACGAGCCGATCCCCAGCCGGTAATATTTGAGGATCGACTCGGCGACCTGTTCCGGCGTGCCGACGAGACAGGAGGTGTTGCCGAGCGCGCCGGTCGCCTTCGCAATCGGCATCCACAGACGCTCGTCGTGGATATCGCTCTCCAGAGCGAACCCCATCAGCCGCTTGCCGGCATTGTCGATCGGGCCGGTTGCCTCTTCCTGCCGCCTCCATCCCTTCGCCGCGTTCATCGCCCCCAGAATGCGTTTGGCCTTGTCCCACGCGGCTGCCTCGGTGTCGGCGATGATGGGACGAACCGAGACGTTGAACCCTATCACCCGTCCGAACGCCGCCGCCTGCTTGCGGAACTGCGCGATGCGGTCGCGCGTCGAGGCCAGCGGCTCGGCATAGATCGCGTAGACGTCGCATAGTCTCGCGCCCATCTCGAGCGCGCCGGGCGAAGCGCCGCCGAAGAACAGCGGAGGATGCGGCTGTTGCAGCGGGCGCACATCGGAGTGTGCACCCTCCACCCGATAGAAGTCACCCGCGAAATCGAACGGTTTGTCGCTCGACCAGGCGAGCTTCATCAATTCCAGATATTCCGCCGCCCGCCGATAGCGCTCGTCCTTTGGGGTGAAATCGCCGTCGCCATGCTGTTCGTCATCCGACTTGCCGGTGATGATGTGAATTGCGAGCCTGCCGCCCGTCAGATGATCGAAGGTGGCGATCTTGCGCGCCAGCAAGGTCGGCGACACGAATCCGGGACGATGCGCGACGAGATAGCCGAGCCGATCCGTCTGCATGGCCGCATAGAGTGCGACCAAAAATCCTTCCGCCGACGAAGACGAATAGCCGACCAGCACCATGTCGAAGCCGGCCCGGTCATGGGCGCGGGCAAATTCGGTGAGATAGGACGGCGACAGGCCGCCCTCGATCACGTGCAGGGTGGCTTCGCCGCTCGGCGGCGCCACGCCGATCATTCCGATGATTTTGACGGGCATCAGCGTTCCTTTCGCGAGGATAGACGCTGGCCAATGGAGGTGGTGCCGTCAAGACGGAGGCAGTCGAAACCGGAGTGTCCGGCCTGGAGGGCAGGGCAGACCCGAGTCGGACGAGTTGCCGTCCTCGAAGCCGGTCGCACTCCGGAACGGCTGCGCCATCTCATGAGTTTGGACAACGGGCATCCGGAGCGATCACTGACTTTGACCGCTCGACGCAAGTGGACATCTCAATGAGACGAACGCTTATCCTCGCCCTCAGTCTCCTGCTTGGCACATGTGGGGTTCGCGCGCAGACTGGCTCGTCTGCAAACACGCAACAGGCCGCTCAAATCAGCGCCCAAACCGGCACTCTGGCCAATGCGCCGGCGAACTCGGCAAGCACGGTGACAGGCGCAATCGTGCCGTCCGGCCAGGGAGCGACCGGCGCAACAAATGGAGGTTTCGGTGGTGTCGGGCCCGTAGCGGTTCCCTGTCCCTTTGGGGTGTCGCTGAGTGCCGATCTTACGGCGTTCGGCTGCGCCTCCGATCCGCTCGGCGGCCTCACCTACCAGATTCCTGCGGAAGCAGGGTCGACGGCCACGATAAGGGCACCGGAAGCAGGCACCGGCGTCAATGCACAAACCGCCGCGTCGGGGACTGGCAGTGCGAGCGGCACGTCTTCAGGCTCGCGCTGTCAGGGCGCCATGCCATCGACGGCCGGCAATACTGGATCAGCGGATGTTTTCGGGGGCGGCAACTGCTAGGCGAGGCGAGGGACGTGTCCGGGCTGGTCGGCTGCAAGATTTGAAAGAGAACAAGATTTGAAAGAGAAAGAGGCGGCTGCAGCCGCCTCTTTCATGCCGATTGAACTTGGTCGATCACTGGCAGATGTGCCGCTGGCCGTCGAACCCTGTGAAGTAGGTTCCGGGCGTACAAACAAACCCGTTGCGCTCGGCATAGCTTTGCTGCGGCCAGCCATACCCTTCGTCATAGTAGGCGTACGAATTGGCCGCCCGGAACGGCGCCGTTGCGATCGCGCCGGCGGTGCCGACCGCGGCTCCTACCGCTCCGCCAACCACGGCGCCCGGCCCGGGGCCTCGATCGTTAGAACGGTCGGCGTAATCGCGGTCTCTCACGGCGGCGTGGCGTTCAACGCGCATGTTGCGAGGGGCGGAACGATAGGTCCGTTGTTCCCCGACATCCGCCCTGACGGCAGCGCGATCGGCGCCAGCCTCATTCTTGGGCGTCGGATAGGTCGCGCAATTCGGATCGTACAGCGCGCAGCCCGCGGCTTGCGCCATCGACGGGATAGCGGCGAGCGATGCAGCAATTGCGACCGCACCAATGATTGATAGTCTTCTCATGAGTTCCTCCGATCTTTTGTTATCATCGGCCCCATAAGCTCTGACCATCCGGCAACGTTCCTGTTCCGATGAAGCGTTCACCCCGGTGTGAAACGAGTTGATGCAAGAACTCTTGTTGTGAGGCCTGCACAAGGTCGTGGTGGCGAGCAATGCGATGTAAGAAAGTATCGACGCGAGGGAAGTGATGCCGCTCAATTCTGGAACCAGCAATCTTTCACGAATGATGCGCGTGGCGATCTTCGCACTAGTGACACTGTCCAGCTCGTTGGCGGGAACCGCTCTGGCGGCGGCTCGGGGCGGCTTCATGCATGGTGGGGGCGGATTTCGGATCCACGGAGGCGCCGCAACGGAGCACGACGCATTGGAGATGCCGGCCTATGTGATGGTCACGGTTTCTTCGATCACCAATGCGGACGCGTTCAAGTCAACGCGGGATAAATTGGTTGCGACGCTGGCATCGTTCACCGGCCGCGTGGTCGTGGACGCGGACAAACCGGTGTCCTGGGAAGGTTCTTCTCCCCCTGAGCACCTTCTGATGATCCGGTTCGACACTTCGGATCAGGCGGAGGCCTGGAAGAACTCCGACGCGTTCAAAAGCTTCGATGACGCACTCCATCAAAGCGCATCGCCCAACATTCAGGTTGTCCAAGGTCTGCCCATGCCGGTCGAACACGGCGGGCGAGGAGGACGCGGCGCGCGCTTCGATGCAAAAGCCTTCCAGCCGAACGTGCAGGACTACGACCGCTTGTTGAACAACAGACTGCACAGCATCTGCAAAGGGTGCTGAGACGGCTGCCGAGGCGCTCAGCCTCCCTCCCTCCGCCGGATGCGTCACTCGACCGGCTGGAATCCGCTCGCCTTCAAGACGGCGACGGCGGAGGGCGATGATATGAAGCCAATGAACGCCTTGGCGGCGTCCGGCGCCTTACTGGTCGTCATAATTCCGGCTGCCATCAAGGTGGTGTTCTGAATTTCGCCGGGGAGGGGACCTGCAAGATCGACGCCGGGCGCGATGGCAATCTCCGTGATTTGGCCGATTTGCATTTCAATTTCGCCGTTCGCAACTCCGAGGAACACGTTCTCGGGAGCATCGCCCTCCGATCTGTCCAGAATAAGCTTCGGCTTCAAGTCCTGTGCGAGGCCGAGCCGGTCGAGCAAGCTCGCCGCATAGGTCCCGGACGTCGAACCCGTTATCGGATCGCGATAGCCGATCGACCGGGCCGAGAGCAGGGCCCGTTTGAATGCCTCGACATTGCTGATGTCCGGTTTGGGCGCTCCCTTGCGCACGGCCACGCCAAGCGAAATACCCGCAATGTTGACGAGACTCCCCTGCACGACCTTGCCATTGCTCTCAAGCCTTTGAAGCTGCGATCTGGATACGATGACCACATCCGCGGCATCACCCTTGTCAATCCGGACCGCAATTGCGCCTGCCGGACCATATTCGATGATTGCCGCGTTACCGGATGACTTTTGAAAGTCCGGGAGGAGTTGGGACAGTGCAGCCTTCATGGAGCCGGATGACAGAATTCTGATTTCGGCGGCATCCGCACCATCGGCGCGCATGGCTGTCATCAAAGTAAAACCAACCAGGGCGATCCTGAGATAGATCATCAAGCCCTCCAGACGTTCCCGACATTGGTGCAGAAAGCGGACTTCTTGCGGTCGTTCGAATTTGATTAGTGGAGGTCGCATCCAGTTGGCGATGGGAAGTGAAATTCGGCGACGGCAAAAACAAATCCGGCGTCACGCGGGTAAGCCGAGCGTTGGCAATCAAATTCGCTAGAATTGAAATCGACCGTGCCGTGGAGGACAAGAAGTAAGGGTATCACAGTTTGGCGTCTAATGTCATCCATTGACCCCGAAGCGGGCATGGTGGAGCTATTGCTAACTCGCTACAGGTTGCTCGGAGTGCGAGCCGCATTCGCTCGATATGCCCGGCGCGAGTTCATCTATAGCTGCTACCACGGCTTCAGGAGCCGCATGGTGCGGCATGTGCCCAACGCCTTTGAGAATGACCAGCTTGGCACGCGGTAATGTTGCAGCGAGTGCGCATGCATTTATTTTTGGCGACACCAGGGGATCGCAGTCGCCGGTGATGATGATGGTCGGCGAACGCAACTTGACGTAGCTCGGCACCTGGGCGGTGATGAAATCGGTGAGCAGGGCCAGGTCGCGCGCGTTGGCAAAGAATGTCTTCGGACGCAGCACAAGCCGAATGGCGGCCCTCCGCACGTAGTCGGGGGGCTCGATCTGGGGTTCGAACACGCTGCGTGACACGCCGTCAATGAGGAGCAACCCCAATGGATAAACTAGCGTCTGCAGAAAGACCGGGCCAATGCCGCGCAACGAGGCGAGGTTGTTGTACCACCCGGGATCGGCGGCCCAGGGGTGGGTAACCGCGGACAGCAGAACGAGACCGGCCGTGCGGTCGGGGAACGCAATGGCATAGGCGGTCGCTAACGCACCACCCCAAGAGTGGCCCACCAGGATTGCGCGCCTGACCCCCAGCCGCCGAAGAGCCTCTGCGACCAATCTCGCCTGATGCGCGGGCGAAGCATAAGCGTCACCCGCCGGCCGCGAGCTCCAACCGTGGCCCGGGCGATCGATCAGTATGACGCGATGCGACTTCACGAGTTTTGCGCCGAGCGCGAGCCGCATGTCTTCCATATTTCCGCTTGCGCCGTGGATCAAAACGACGGCGGGTTCAGCGCCTTGGCTTCCGCGCGCAAGACCGAGCTCGGCGACGTGCAGCCTGACGTCTCCTATCTCTATAAACTGACCGGCTGGCGGATGCGCAGCCTCGATCTGCGCAACACCGAAAGTGGTCATAGCCACCAGCAGGCTGAGCGCAAAGGCGAGTGCGATGACGGAGGTCGCGGAAAACATAGGCGTTCACGATCTCTGATGATCCGTTAAAGCCTCCAGTGGCCGCTGGTTCCATCTTGGACGTGTTTAAAGGGTCGACCGCGCTTGTGTCGGCTGCCGAACTCAGGAACCGCTTTGTGCATGCAGCGTTTGAACGACCGGTTTATTCCGCGAAGACGGCTGGTGTGAGCATGATCTGAGGAAGAACGCGGCGAATTGTGTCGTTCTGGCTGCCGCCGACAGTGATCCGAAGAAAGCGTCACGGGCGCGTGATCACTGCGTGAAATAGCTTGGCTGATGCTCGAGCCTGGTTGGATGGGGAAACAAAAACAGCAACCCTTTGGCCGATCCTGCGAGCTGATGAGTCGCCGAGTGGGCTGCACAGCCAACGAGTCTGCTTGTGGGCACAAAGCCGACCTGAGGAAAAACACCGACGATGGGCAAAAGCGGACATTGCCTCCGGCAAATGTGATCGGGCGGACCGGATCCAGCCGAGTGTTGCCTCCACGACACGACAGGCAAAACACCTGCGGGTTTCCAGAAACGCATGTCAAGCCCGGATCGCAAAAATAATCCTCTTTCCGAATGACAGAAATTATGATTTAACGAAGTTATCCCGCCCGCATGAGGGGCGTTTCGCGATCGTCACGATTCGTGGTGCGGGCTGCGATGGACGCGGTCGCGCCGCAAGACGTGCGGCGCGTCGCGTACGGTCAAGCCGTGTGGTCCTGTCCCCTCGATGCTGGGGTCAAGTGAATGGAGATGATCCATTCGCGACGGTGACTAGAAAGCCCGATACACCGGGGAGAGCGCGGAGCAGCCGTAAAGCCATTGCGCAGGGAGTGCCGGACCGTTTCGGCCTACCTGTACTGACTTGTGGGCACCTTTCCTTTTCAGCCCACGAGGCCTGCGGGTGCGGCCAGCGCCCGGCATTCCCTGCGCCCTCATGATCAATGAGGGATCAGTTAGCTCTCAGCACTCGGGCGCAGATGCGCCGCGGGATCGCATCACCATGTCCGCAATAAAACGTTCCTTATTCCCTGACCATCGCAAGACTCCACCCGCGGCCGGCGCGTCAATGATGTCACGGAGCCCGATCGAGTTTTTGCAAATAGGCCTGAACCAGCCGCATCTCGCAGCCCATGTCCGCAGTCCCCGCAAAGTCATGCCCGGCGCCGGGAAAATAGTAGGTCGTCGGAAATTTTCCGGATTTTTCCAGCGACTCCTCGACGTCATGGGTTTGACCGCGGCCGTGCCAGGCGGTGTCGTTCTCGCCTTGAATGAGCAAGATGGGGCCAGCGAATTTTTCGATCGGAATTCGCGTTCCCGAAGGCACGCTCTTGCCGTAAGTCAGCCAACCGCTCGTCGCATCATCCAGCGTATCCGGCGTGTCGGCACCGCAGTACGGATGCCACTTGAAGTTTGGGTCGGGGTCGCGGGGAGCTTTCGTCTTGCATTGACCGATGCACGTCCAGCAGCTCGGCTTCACCCAATTGGGATTGAAAGGCGGATCGAAGAATTGACCGGGCGAGTGGGCAATCAGTGCGTCCGGCGCGTGTTGACCGCTCTCCAGGCTGCCGACGATCAACGCCATCTCGGCGCCCATGGAAAAGCCGAATACCGCAACCTTTCCGTCGGCGAAGGGTTGCCGCCTCAGCCAGCCGACGGCGTCCAATACTTTGGAGGTCTCGACATTCTTCAAGCTGGCGGGAAGCGCATCGCCTTTGCGGTCGCAATCGAAATAGCAATAAGCCAGCACCGCGTAGCCGAGTTTGGACCAGAGGCGGGCATACCAGGCGAATTCCGGGTCCGAACCGCCTTCGCTCCCATGCAACAGAATGAGGGAGAGATGGCGGCGTCCATCATCGGGGCGAAACAGTTTGGAGCCGGCAAAAGGCGTGGACTCGGTGATGGTCGAGATGTCGCCGACGTAAGGAGGCGGCCGGCTGCAAAGCGACGTTCCCCCGGGTGGGCTGGCAAAGGCGCTGACGCCGAAACCGGCGACGATCTGTGCCGCGACAACCGTCAACGCCGACAGTTTGAACCACGCGCTCATCTTCGATCGATTTCATCGCCGGGGCGAGGAGGGAACGGGGATCCATCTCGGCGGCAGAGACCCGGCTCGACGCTTCCTGGAGCGTCGTCACGGCAACGAATGGGTCGGCTCGTTTGTTCCACTCCGGTGACGGCGAGGTACTGATCAATGCTCTGCGGCCGGTTGCGAGGATCCGGTCTCCGTTCCGAACGAATCCGCGCGCCGTACGTTGAGGCCACGACGCTACCCCTTTTCATGTGAATGATTGCATTGGACCTTAGTCAAGACGAGTTGCGCAGTGCCCACACGCCCTGGAAGGCGCCGCCGCCGCGCCGCCATGATCCAACCGCCAGCTTTCGTTGCGACGTCCTCATCGTCGGCGCCGGAATCACCGGCGCGCTTGTCGCCGAGCGTCTCACGCGGGAGGGGCGCAAAGTCGTCATTGTCGATCGTGAAGATCCCACCCAGGGCAGTACGCTTGCCAGCACGGCCATGCTGCTTTGGGAGGTCGACCACTCGTTGAGCCGCCTGACCGCCTTCTACGGCTTTGACCGCGCGGCACGCGCCTATCAAGCGAGCCTCGCCGCCGCGCGCGGGCTGGTGGCTCTCGCCACCCAGTTGCGACTGCCTTGTGAGATGCACCGCCGCGACGCGCTCTATCTCGCCGTCGGCGACCGAGCCGATGATTTGATCGCCGAATCGGCGCTGCGCGGGCGGGCGGGCCTTCCGGGCGCCTTTCTGGACTTTCGCGCGCTCAAGGAGCGGTTCGGGATCGCGCGCGCCGGCGCCATCCTGTCGCCGGAGGCTGCCGACGCCGATCCCGCAGCTCTCGCCGCCGGATTGCTGGACGTCGCCGTCCGACGCGGAGCACGGTTGCGCAAAGGCGAGGCCGTCGCGTTCGATCACCATGCATCGCGGGTGACGGTCGCGTTCAGCGACGGCTTCGAGGCCGAAGCGCATCACGTTGTGCTCGCGACCGGCTATGTCATGCCGAAAATCGTGCGCGCCACCGTGCAGGAGGTTTCATCGAGCTGGGCGATTGCCACGGCGCCACAACCGACAAAGCTCTGGCCCGGAGGCGCGCTGATCTGGGAAGCGACGGAAAACTACAGCTATGCCCGAACGACGGCGGATGGCCGCATCATCTTCGGCGGAGAGGATGATCGCACGCTGATCGAGCCGCAGCGGCGCGATGAGGCCATTCCCGCCAAGGCGCGGACGCTCACTGCAAAGCTGAAGGCGTTATGGCCGGCGGCCGAGACACGGCTCGATTACAGCTGGGCCGGCACCTTCGACAGCACGCGTGACGGTCTGCCGCTCATTGGTCCGGTGGATGGCGCGCCCGGCATTTGCGCGGCCTATGGATATGGCGGCAACGGCATCACGTTCAGCTATCTCGCCGCCCATCTGATCGCGGCTTATCTCGCCGGCGCGACCTCACCGCTTCTCGACGACTTTGCCATTGCCCGCGATGCGCCGATCGGCAGTGCTTGAAAAAAAGCCCCGGACTTGTGCCGGGGCTTTTTCTTCATGGTCTATTTTTCCGGATGGCCGGTGCCGGGCTTGGTCGTTTTCGGCGCCTTGCCGTCTTCGACCCTGCCTTCGTTGCGCAAATCACGGCCTTCCTGCGCCTTCCGTTGGCTCTCCGGCGACTTGCCGTGCTCGTTCATCTCCTCCTTGAGAAAGCCTGCGCCTTCCTTGATTTCACCCTTGACGCTCATATCCGTCTCCTTGTTGGCGGTTTGCCGTGAGTTCAACACGTCATGAAAGAAACGCGCGAACAGCGGTTTTGCTCCCTTTCAGTCTTGAAATTGTCGAGCGCTCTAGCGGCCAGCGCCGTTGTGAGGCGGAAGAGTGAATTGAGTAAACCTCTCAACAGAGCTAGCGCAACACGGATGTCCGCGCGCCGGGGGTTTACACTTCCGCTTAGGAACGGCCGATGCTTGATAGCGTTCTCCACGAGGAGGACGTCATGAATCATCTCACAAAGCGAGTGCAGCCCGACCGCTCGAAGATCAACATGCACGAGGCTTTTGAGGTCAAGTACTGGACCCACGCCCTGGGTATATCGAAGGAGCAACTGCAGAAGGCGGTCGATACGGTTGGCAATTCGGCCGCCGCGGTGCGCAAGGAATTGGCGGTAGGGGAAGGTGCGGCATAACTCAGCGGATGGCGATCCAGGTGCGGGACGCGAACGGATGGGTGCTGAAAGCCGAGTTCGTCTTCGTGATCGACAGAAGTAAATCCTGGTCGAGGATCGCGCCACGCGTGATGACATGGCCAACCAACCGTCTTGTAAAGTGCGGACGACGGTCTGTGGGTCGGGGTGCGAAATATTTCATCAGTTTGGAACCTATCGGTTCCTTCTCGCATTTCGATCAAAGCGAAACTGGAGGACACCATGGAACAGAGCGCCGTCGTTGCTGCTGGAGCATCAGCAGAATCAAATGCTTCAGGAGTTAGTTGGGCTGCCATTCTGGCGGGTGCCGCTGCTTCCTGTGCGCTGACCCTTCTCCTGCTTTCATTCGGTGCCGGAATGGGCTTCGCCGTTGTTTCCCCCTGGGGAGGCCGAGGCGTCTCCTCGAGCACTTTCGAAATCGGTACCGGTCTGTACTTCATCGTCATGGCGATGATTTCGTCCGCATTGGGCGGATATCTTGCCGGGCGTCTCCGCAGCAAATGGGTCGGCCTGCACACCACTGAGGTCCAGTTTCGCGATACGGCTCACGGCTTTCTCGCCTGGGCGATCGCCTCGGTCATAGGTGCTCTGCTGCTCGCCACTCCGGCCACCTCGCTTATCGGAGGGGCATTATCGGGCGCCACGCAGGCGGCTGCCAACTCCGCACAGACCTCGCCGATGAATGTCTACGCCGACGCGCTCCTTCGTTCCGATAATCGGACCGACCAGCAGTCACTCCAGGATACACGCGGCGAGGTCGTTCGACTGCTTACCACAAGCTTCCGCGAGAGAAACGACGTCAACGCGGGCGATCGCGACTACCTTGTGAAACTTGTTTCATCGCGCACCGGCCTCAGTCAGGCGGATGCCGATAAACGTGTCAACGATGTCATCACCCAGGCCAAGGCCGACCTGGACAGGGCGCGGAAGACCGCGATGCACACGGCGATCTGGCTGACACTCTCGCTCTTCGTCGGCGCATTTTGTGCCGCGCTTGCGGCCCTGGAGGGCGGCGGCACCCGCGATGGCACGTGGGGGACATTACCGATCCGTCAAACTGCACCGGCCCGTTCCGTCTGACACCACTCGAGCAAAGGAGAATTTGAAATGCCCATCCTTCTCTGGCTACTGGGAATACCGATTCCATTGATCATCCTGATCATGCTTCTGCACCACTAGGCAAAAACAGGGAAAGCTCCGAAAACCTCGGAGCTTTTCTTTTGTCGTGCGCGGTGTCCTGGGCGCCTGCAGGAAACGAAGCACACGCCGCAGTGTCGGCTGTCGGTAAAGGCCCAGGCTGCGACCTTATTTGCCAGCGGTCCTTTGATTTCAACATTCGCAAAAGTACCTGTTAGAATGGGCTGCGAATGTTGAAATCGGACCATCAGGCGGGCTTCACATCCGGTTCAATCTGCCGCAAAACGGATCGGAGACAACACCGGAACTGAGCGTCGGTGGGGTCGAATGAGCCTCGGGGGAGCGAATGTCCTATTCCGAAGACCTGCATGCCGCAGCATTGGCCTATCACCGCCTGCCGCAGCCGGGAAAACTCGAAATTCACGCCACCAAGCCGCTCGCCAACCAGCGCGACCTCGCTCTCGCCTATTCCCCCGGCGTCGCCGCCGCCTGTACCGAGATTGCCCAGAACCCCGGAGAGGCCGCCTCGCTGACCGCGCGCGCGAATCTGGTCGCGGTCGTCTCCAACGGTACCGCGGTGCTCGGGCTCGGCAATATCGGCCCGCTCGCCTCCAAGCCCGTCATGGAAGGCAAGGCGGTGCTGTTCAAGAAATTCGCCGGGATCGACGTCTTCGACATCGAAATCGCGGCCGACACCATCGAGCGCGTGGTTGAGACGGTGGCGGCGCTGGAGCCGACCTTCGGCGGCATCAATCTCGAAGACATCAAGGGACCCGAATGCTTCGAGATCGAGGCGCAGCTGAAGGAGCGCATGAAGATCCCGGTGTTCCACGACGACCAGCATGGCACCGCCATCATCGTCGGCGCGGCGATCACCAACGCGCTGCTTCTCAACGGCAAGAAGCTGCCGGACGTCAAGATCGTCTGTTCCGGGGCAGGGGCTGCCGCGATCGCCTGCCTCAATCTGCTGGTCTCGCTCGGCGCCAGGCGCGAGAACATCTGGGTCTGCGACATCGAGGGCGTGGTCTATGAAGGCCGCCCGACCCTGATGGACCGGTGGAAGGGGGTCTATGCGCAGAAGACCGACAAGCGGAAGCTCGCCGACGTCATCGGCGGCGCCGACATCTTCCTCGGGCTCTCGGCCCCGCGGGTCCTGACTCCCGACATGGTCAAGCAGATGGGCAAGGGACCGCTGGTGATGGCGCTCGCCAATCCTGATCCCGAGATCATGCCGGACGAGGCGCGCGCGGCGCGGCCCGATGCGATGATCTGCACCGGCCGCTCCGACTTCCCGAACCAGGTCAACAATGTCCTGTGCTTCCCCTTCATCTTCCGCGGCGCGCTCGATGTCGGCGCCACCGCCATCAACGAGGAGATGAAGCACGCCGCGGTCGATGCCATTGCGCAGCTGGCGCGCGATCCGCCGTCCGACGTGGTGGTGCGTGGTTTGGCCGGCGCCGAATCGCAAGGGTTCGGTCCGGGCTCGCTGATCCCGAGTCCGTTTGATCCCCGATTGATTCAACGCATCGCGCCGGCGGTCGCCAAGGCTGCGATGGAGTCCGGCGTCGCGACACGGCCGATCAAGAATTTCGACGAATATACCGGGCTGCTGGAACGCTTCGCGTTCCGCTCCGGCCTCATCATGCGGCCACTCTTCGCCAAGGCGAGGAGCCAGCCGGTGCGGGTGATCTACGCCGAAGGCGAGGACGAGCGCGTGCTGCGCGCCACCCAACAGGTGCTCGAGGAAGGCCTCGCCAAGCTGATTCTGGTCGGCCGTCCGTCTGTGGTGGAGGCGCGGATTGAGCGCTTCGGTCTGTCGATCAAGGCGGGTCGCGATTTCGACCTGGTCAATCCCGAGGACGATCCGCGTTATCGCTCTTATGTGCAGACCTATATCGAGGTCGCCGGCCGCCGCGGCGTCACGCCGGATGCGGCGCGCACGCTGGTGCGCACCAACAACACTGTTATCGCTGCGCTCGCGGTCGCCCGCGGCGAGGCCGACGCGATGATCTGCGGCCTCGAAGGCCGCTATATGCGGCACCTGCGCCACGTCCGTGACATCATCGGCCATGCGCCCGAGGTCAGCGACTTCGCGGCGCTGGGCATGCTGATCACGACCAAGGGCGCCTATTTCATTGCGGACACCGAGGTGCGGCCCAATCCGAGCGCGGACGAGCTTTGCGAGGTGGCGGCACTGGCGGCCAATCACGTCCGGCGTTTCAACCTGGTGCCGAGGATCGCCTTCCTGTCGCATTCCGATTTCGGCAGCTACGACACCGAGACCGCGCGCAAGATGCGCAATGCGACCGCGCTGCTGAAGCTGCATCATCCACAGCTCGAAGCCGACGGCGAAATGCAGGGTGACACGGCGCTGTCGGAAGCGACGCGAAAACTGGTTCTGCCGGATTCCGGACTGCAGGGCGAGGCGAACATCCTGATGATGCCGACGCTGGATGCCGCCAACATTGCCCACCAGATGGTCAAGGTCCTCACAGATGCCATTCCGGTCGGGCCGATCCTGATCGGGCCGGCGCGTCCGGCGCACATTCTAACGCCCTCTGTGACTGCCCGCGGCATCCTCAACATGACGGCGGTCGCCGCCGTCGAGGCCCAGGAGCGTGCGGGGAAGCAGCAGCCGAGCCTGTTCACGTGAGCGTGGGGGTATGATTTGGACCGGCTCGGTTCCTCGCGCGGGCCTGAGTTGAATCGTTTGAAAAGCGCCGGCGGAACCTCCATAATTGCGCAGCCGTTCGATTTCCTCGCACTAGTGCCCACTTTCCGAAGTTCGTGATCCATCGCCGCACGCACTTTCACGAACTTCGGAAAGTTATGGGCACTAGCAAACTTATGATTTTAGTACCGCCGATCTGAAGTCCCTGATAACAATTCACGGCGGATGGTGCAGGGACTTCAGATCGGCGGTACGAGAGCTTTCAAGAGGCCGACAATGCCATTCATAACCTTCGGGCGAGTCCTGTTCGCCGTGCTCTTCATCTACCTCGGGGCAGAGAAACTTTTCGATGTTCAGACCACGGCCAAGCTGATGAGCGACAAGGTCGTGATCCCCTCGCTCCTGATGCCCTATGTCGACAACCTCAAAAACTTGAGCCAAATGGAGCCATTTACGTTGCTTGCCATTTTGGTTGGTGGGTTTGAAGTCCTTGCAGGGTTGATGCTGGCGATCAATTTTGGTGTGCGGTTCTTTGCAGTTCTCCTCATCGTCCTTGTCGCCGTCTCTACCTTCTATTTCTATAATTTCTGGGCTCAACCGGCGCCGGGGGACGCGACGATGATTGTCGATGCTCTCAAGAACTTGTCGATCATCGGCGCGCTATTCATGATCGCGGGCTACGGACGCGGACGGCGCGCCGCCGAGCCGGCCTACGGAGATGTTTAGTCGCTCAACGCCTCAGCCGTTACGCCGCCACGGCGTGACGGTGACATTCTCGGCCGCATCGAGCAGTTGAGGCGTGCCGGGTTTCAGTCCATGCGAGCTGAGGATCTGGTGCGGGGTAAGCTCGGGCACGCCGGGAAAACAGCCTTCGCCGCCGGGGATTTTCACCTCGGGTGCCTCCGACAGCCAGAACGTCTCGTAGCGGTCCATGAACAGGCCGAACACGGCCGGCCCGCCAATGATGCTGATGGTGCCCGAGCGCACGCCGGCCTTTTCAGCCGCCTGCTCGAACGACGCGCCGGCTGGATTCCACAAGGTCGCCTTGGGATTTTCGGGATCGGGCGCGAGCGTGGCCACGCTGCGCGTCAGGACAAGCCGCGTTCGTTTGGGCGAATTGGGCTGCGCTTCGCCGGAATTGCGGCCGTGCACGACGAGATCGGCGCGGTCGAGGGCGGCGGTGAAGAAGGTCTTGTCGCCCTCGATCCGCAATTCATCCGGCATGACATGCGCGGCATTGGCGAGCATGCCGTCGGCCGAGACGATGACGTAGCCCTCGATCCGGAACGCCACGATTTGGCGCGACCGCTCTACTGCGAGACCTCGGTGACGACGCTCGACAGCGGCCGGTTGCTCACCGTCGGCAGCTTGGCTTCCTTCATCAGCGCTTCGTCGTATTGCGGCAGCGACTTCACCGGCGCCTTGGAGCGCATGGCAACGACCTTGTAGCCTTCGGCCTTCAGCCGCTTCAGGATGTCGGGCAGCAGCGCGGCGGTTTCCTTGTGGAAGTCGTGCATCAGGATGATGCCCTTGCCCTTCTTTTCCAGCCCGTGGAAGATCAGGTTCATGACCTTCTTCGGATCGTGATACTTGAAGTCGAAGGAGTTGACGTCGCAGGAGAAGATCGCGATGTTGCGCTCGCCGAGATAAGTGACCATCTCCGGCGGATGCTGCAGCGCCGGGAAGCGGAAGAATGACGACGGCGAGATGCCGCCCAGCGCCCACTTCACGGCGCTGATGCCTTTCTCGATCTCTTCCTTGCGCTGGTCCTCGCTGAGCTTCTTGTTGACCAAGGTTTCATGCGACCAGGTGTGGGTGCCGATGGTATGGCCGGCCGCATAGACCTTCTTGGCGATCTCGGGGTAGTAGGTCGCGTGCTTCCCGATCTCGAAGAAGATGCCGGTGGTGCACTGGTCCGCCAGCGCCTTGAGCACCATTTCGGTGTTCTTCTCCCACGGGCCGTCGTCGAAGGTGAGCACGACTTCCTTGTCCTTCAGGAAGTCCAACTCCTTGAAATGCTCGAAGCCGAAGCCCGGGCCACCCGTCGTATCAATCTCGAGAGTGCGGGCGACGCCCAGAGCATCCGGATTGGTGCAGGCAGCGCGTGCCGGCTGGGGCGGTTGGGCGGCAGCGGGCGCTGCTGCGGGAGCGGGCGCCGCCGGGGCAGGAGCCGCCTGAGGCGCCGCGGTCTGCGACCACGCCATCCCGGGCACGCAAAGGGAAACCGCAACCAACAATCCTGCCGCAACACGCATTTTGATGATCCCAGATTTTATGGCCCGTGCGGCTATCGTGAGCCGTCATCCGGGCGTTCCTGCCTGACCCCGTATAGCCTAGTCCGGGCGGCTGCGCCAAGGCGCGACAATGCGACCCGTAATGTCGCGGGAGCGGTTAATTTCGGGAACTGTGCCTTACGTATCCGCGAACGCCTTTGCGATCGCGGTTTTCACGCGCGTATCGCTCGGCTCCACGGCGGAGGCGAAGACGTCGGCGATATAGCCGTCGCGCCCGATCAGATACTTATGGAAGTTCCATTTCGGCACATCCGTCGGCCGCGCCTGCGCGGCCCATTTGTAGAAGGGATGGGCGCTAGGGCCGATTACGGCGGCCTTGGCCGCGATCGGGAAGGTAACGGCATAGTCGTGTTGCGCAGTCTGCGCGATCTCCTTGGGCCCGCCCGGCTCCTGGCCGCCGAAATCGTTGGAGGGGACGCCAATGATGGTCAGTCCACGGCCGTGAAACTCGCTCCACAATTGCTGCAAGCCCGCATATTGCGGGGTGTAGCCGCATTGCGAGGCGGTGTTGACGACGAGGAAGGGATGGCCGGTGTATTCGGCGAGGCGGATGTCGCCGGACTCAAGCGCCGGGAATGAGAATGCGTAAGCGGTGACGCGGCTCACCTGTCCGCGCGCGGCGAGCGGTACGGTCGCTGCTGCCAACGCGCCTGCGATCATGGTCCTGCGGTCGATCATGGGGCCTCTCTGCTCGGTGCAGTCGAGAATAGCACGGCAGCGAAGCGCCTCCGCTCAACAGGCCGTTACGACCGCCCCACGCACCACGGCAGGGGCATCAGCGGCATGTAGTAGCCATTCCATTCGCAGGTCGATTCCGGCCCTGTCTTCTTGAAGGCATATTTCACCGGCTCGGCCTGGCTGAACGCAATATGCAGGCCGAGCAGCGTCGCCGCGATCGGAAACGCCCATTTGTGGAAGCGCAGATCGCGCAGCGCGTCGAGCAGGATCGCGCCTGCAATGATGATCAAGGGATCGCTGAAGATGAAATATTCGGCTTTCAAGCCGCGCTGGACACCCAGCGTATCGGTGGCAAGCACGGCGAGCATCAGAATGGCCGCCTGCAGCGCCGCCTGCCGTTCGCCGCGCCGCCACGCGCAGATGATGCCGGGGATGATCAGCCAGATCAGGAACACGGTCGGGCGGGGAGACGAATGCAGCACGAAGGTGTAGCGCGCAAGCACCGAGCCGAGCCCTCGCAGCAACAGCAGGACCGCGGCGACAGGACTTGCGCTATCGGCAGCGTTCGCCGTGTTCGGATCGGCAAAGGTCAGCATCTTCTCCAGCGGATTAACGACGGCGATCGCGTTGGCGGCATTGTAATCGAGGTCAAGCAGCAGCAGCGTCAGCGCCGCGCCGGCGATCACCGCGGAGATCGACGCCAGAGTTTCGGCAACGCTGATCCGCCAGGTCGCGGCATAGGCGATCATGCAGCCGGCGATCAGGACGAGCAGTGCCAACTGATAGACGCCGTAGCGATTGAACAGCAGCGGATGGAATTGCGCTGAAACGAGCAGGCTGCGGTCGAGGCCGACGGAGATCAGCGGCCACGCCATCCATGCCGCAACGCTCGCAACGATCGCGGCGAAGAGAACCACGATCCAGGCGACGCCCGTCCTCCAGAAGGCGACGCTGGCACTGCTAGGGCCGCCGAACGGCAGGATCAGCACCGGGAGCACGCCGATCAACAGGATTGCCTGCACCTTGTTCTCGAGCCCGAGCATGCAGAGCGCCGCTGCCAGGGCGAGCGCGAACGGGCGCGCCGCATGGGCGCGGCGGCCGATCGCGATCAGCAGCATCAGCGCGAAGATTACCGGGCAAGCGGCGACGAGCTCGCTGCGCAGGATACGCAAATGCACGGCAATCCCGCCGGACAATGCAAAGGCAAGGGTGGCGAGCAGCGCAACGCGCCAGTCGCGCACGATCAGCCGTGACAGCGCGGCGAAGATCGCGATGCAGCCCATGGCGATCGCGAAGACGAGCACGCGCCCAGCGCGGACCGCATGCGTCATCGCGGCATCGAAGGCTGCAGCATCCGTGGCTTTCGGGATCGCCGGCAGCGTCCAGGCATCGAGCAGGCTAAGCTGATGCAGCAGCGCGAACCAGGATTTCACCGACAGGATGGTCAGATAGGCGGGATGGTCGAGATATTGCTGCGGCTTTCCGGCATTCATGGCGAGCGCGCTGTAGACCACCATGAAATCCATGTCGGCATTGCGCCAGTAGACGACGAAATAGCCGAACAGCAGGAAGGAGACGGCAAGCCCCGCGACGACAGCGGCGAGGCTGCCCCGCCAGCCGAGAAAGGTCAGCCGGTCAAATGCGTCCGAATGTGCCGGGTGATGCGAGGCCTGGTCCATGCCGGCGGTGTTTTAGCCGCCGGCATCGGGAGGCGCTAGCGCAGCGACAGGATGAAGTCGGTGTATTCGCCGGTCTCGCCCTGCTTGATGCTCTGGTCCGCCACGATGATCGAGCCGCCGCTGGTCAGCGCCTCGGCGATGCGCGCCATCGCTTCCGGCGGAACCGTGATGCGGTCCAGCGCCTCGGCCGGGCTGTCGGACACGATCTGCTTGACCTCGACCGGCGGAGGCGGCGCGCCCTTGTGCTTGCCGCGTGCAGCAACGCGCTCGCGTTTGTCTTCGCCGCGCACGGTGCGTGACATCGGCACCGTCACGACCGACCAGTGCAGGACGTTGGTGTCGTCCTTGTCGACCTGCGCCGTGAACACATGCGTGCCGAGCGGACGGCCGCTCGAGGAGATCGTCACGGGCACGTCGAACAGTGGCGCGAAATTCTGCCGGACGTAGAGCTTGGAATCCTTGCCGCTGATGAAGACCGCGATCTGGCCGGTGCGCCTCGGCGACTCCTTCACCACCTTGGCCGGGGGCGTGATACGGGTCTCGTCCTTCTTCGCAGGCTTTGCGTCGTCGGGCTTGGCCATGTCGGCCTTGACGGCATCCGGCTTGACTTCGGCCTTCGGCGTCTCCGCGGCCTTCGGCGCGTCGACCTTCGGTTCGGTCCTGGCTTCGACCGGCTTGGCTGGCTCGACTGCCTTCGGAGCCTCGTCGGATTTGGCTTCGGCCTTGGCCTCGGGCTTCTCGTCGGCTTTCACATCGGTGCTGGCGGTGCGCTCCGGTTTGGCGTCATCACCCTCGGCCTTGGCCGCGGCCACCGGCGTCGCGCCGGTTTCGGGAGCTAGCGCCGGCGCGTTGCCAGGTTTGACCTCCGCACCGTTCTCCCCGGGAGCGGCCTGCTTCGCAGCTTCGGCGACATCGGGCTTGGCTTCACCGGTCGTCTCGCTGGCTTTCGCCGGAACGTTGCCGGCCGCGTCAGCCGTCTCGATCTTGGCTTCCGAGCGCGGCGCGGCTCCGCCCGCATCGGTCATCGTGACAGAAGTCTTGCTACCGGCGTCGGCGGTGCGCGTTGTGGGGGCGTCGGCAGGCTTGTCGTGTCCGACAGACGGCCGCAGATCGAGTTTGGTCTCGATCGACTTGAGCTCAGGCGCGCCCAGATCAGCCTTCGGCCCGACTTTCACGTCAGGATCTGCCGGCGGCTCGGCGACGACCGGTTGTGGTGCAACCTTGTAGGCGGCAAGGAACGGATGCGAGAATGGCGCCGGCGCCGGCACCTCGCCGGGCGTGACGAACACCCGCGCGCCCATCTTGGTCCAGCCCCACATCTTGGTGGCGAACTCATTGGGCATACGGATGCAGCCGTGCGACGCCGGATAGCCGGGCAATACGCCGGCATGCATGGCGACGCCGCCCCAGGTGATGCGCTGCATGAACGGCATCGGCGCGCCACTGTAGATGTTGGAGTGGTGGTAGCGATCCTTCTCGATCACGCTGAACACGCCCTGCGGGGTTGGGTGTCCGGCCATGCCCGTCGACACCGGCGCTTCGGCGAACAGTCCGTTCGCGTCGTAAATCTTCACGCGCTGGCTGCCGATCGAAACCGCGATGACCAACGGCATTTGCGGATGGACCGTGGTCTCCTTGACCTTGGTCTCCTGCTTCTTCGCTGCGCGGTGCGCGCGTTGTGGTTGCCGCACCCGCTGCGGCGGCTCGGAGGAGCGGGTCAGCGCGGGGTCGGAGTCCCGATAGTAATAGAGCGCGGCATCGGCAGGCGCGGCGGCAGCAATGATGCCGGCGGCCGTCAACAAGGCAGCGCGGAACAGCGCTCCGGTCGAAACGGAGGCGCGCAGCGCGCGTTCGCGGTTCATTTTCGAATCCTCGGTCATCCGGTTTCGGTCATTTTCGCAGACGCGAGAGGCGTTAACCAGCGTAGCGCCTCTAATTCCTGCAGTTTTCGGCCCAAGCGTAGCAAAAAAGCCTCACATTACGTTAAAGGCAGCGGGCTACCTAGTGCCGCCGATCTGAAGTCCCTGCACCGCAGGCCGCGAGTTCTCCCAGGGACTTCAGATCGAAAAGCGGCACTAGAATCATAAGTTTGCTAGTGCCCATGACTTTCCGAAGTTCGTGATAGTGCGTGCGGCGAGGGAACACGAGCTTCGGAAAGTGAGCACTAGTGACCTTTCGGAGGCAAGTTTGCCTCCCTACATCCGCTCGCCTGCCCATTCGGAGCTCTCCATGACATCTCCCGCCTCAAGGCCGTGTGATACGCGGCTGAATATACTGTGCCTGTTGTTTGTCGCGTGGCTGGCATGGCCGGTTTCATCGTCTTTGGCGGCCGACGAGCCGGACTTGATCTTCCGCCGCTCGACGGTGTTCAAGTTGCTGAGCCCGAACGACAAACTCGCGACCTACGGCGTCGACGACCCCCAGGTCGAAGGCGTCGCCTGCCATTTCACGGTGCCGGAGAAGGGCGGTTATGCCGGCTGGCTCGGGCTCTCTGAGCAAGTCTCCGACATCTCGCTCGCCTGCCGCCAGATCGGACCGATCCACTTCAAGGGCAAACTGGAGCAGGGCGAGGACATGTTTCGCCAGCGCCGCTCGATGTTTTTCAAGAGAATGCAGATCGTGCGGGGCTGCGACGCCAAGCGCAACACGCTGGTCTACATGGTCTATTCGGACAAGCTGATCGACGGCTCGCCGAAGAATTCGACTTCTACCGTGCCGGTCATGCCCTGGGGCGGGGCCGACAGCGCCGTGCAGAAATGCGGCGATTTCATCCAGTAAGTCAGCCGGGTGCGCGGGGTGGCCTGACCTTGGGATCGCGATAGCCGACCAGCCGGACAAGTTCCTGCGGTTGGGAGGGGGCGTGGTTGTGGTCGCCCTGCTGGGTCATCGCCCCGCACATTTGTTGCTGGCGTGGTCGTGGCGCCCGCGGGGCATCTGCCCTTTCGGTTGGGTCTTTCAGTGTCGGTTGAGTGGACTTGGGAGCTGGATTGCCAACAACGATGTCGCCACTGCTCATGACTGCCACCCCTTGTCGAGAGGAAGACAACGCGGAACGGCGCTTTGAGTTGCGCGATTCTCGTCAGTCGACTGCTCCGGGATGTGGGTTCACGTCTCGACCGGTGGAAAGCGTGGATAGAGCCTCGTAGCAGGCGCCCCGGGGTCTGGCGGCAGGTCGGCTGATGGCCGAGCCCCTGGTCCAATGGCCGACGGCCAAGTGATTGGAATTTCAGGGATTCAGTTCCGAATTGTTTCGTCGCTGACGAGCCGACGAAACAATTCTCCCGTTCACGAAACCATTTTCAGCTTTTGGCGCAGAATTCCGGAAACCCGCGATGGTTATCAAGCGACCAACAAATACCGGCGGACAGCGCCGAGCAGGAAAATCCGGAGAGAAGTCAATGCGGACCGTCAGCTTCATCCTCGCCTTCGTCTTCGTGGTGGCCGGCTCCTCAATGGCCGGTTCGGTGGAAAGCGGACTGCCGGGCGTCGGCACCTTCTCCTACAACGGCACGCCGGTTGCGCCGTCCCAGAGCCTCGTCGTTGCCGCACGCTGACGGCTGAAGTAGACACACCCAGGCAATTCGCCGAAAAGGCCATCATGCTCCTTCGTATTTGCGCGCTCGCATTCGTCGCAACTCTCCTCCTCAATCATCCGGTACAGGCGCAGCAGCAAATTCGCGCGTCGATGCGGATGGCCGATCCCCGGGCCGATTTTGTCCGTCAATGCGCGCCGCACATGCTCGGCCGCTGGGCGCATCCTGAAGAAGTCTGCGGCTGCCTGCATGACCATGCCGCCGCCATGGTCGACGATGCCGACCTGCGCGAGGCGTTGCTGCGCGGTATCGGCGAGACCGGCGTGCCCACCATCGAATCCGAATGGGTGCCGGCGTCGAAGCAGGCCGAGATCGGCCCGACCTTCACCAAGATCGCCAAGCCGACCCTGCAGTGCATGTTCGATCCGGCGACGCAGGCGACGAACTGATCCGCAGGCGCAAGTTATCCCTCACCGAAGGCCAGCACATAGCCGTTGAGGTCGCGAATCAATAGTTCGCGCATCCGGTAGATGCGGTCGGTCGGCCCCTCGATAATGTCCGCTCTCCTTGCGCGCAGCTCGGCCGTGAGCGCATCGACGTTGTCGACCCAGACATAGGCATCGAAGGTCTCATCCATCACGCTGCGGTTCGGCCGCGCCACCGGCGGCCGGGCGGGCCGGACCTGACGGAGCAGGATACGGATATTGTCGCGGCTCACGATGGTGAAGCTCGGTGGGACGCCGAAGAACTCGTCGAAGGAAAAGCCGAGAACATCGCGGTAATATTCCGCGGTCGCAACGACGTCATCGACCAGAAAGTAGGGCGCTGAGCTTTTCATCCGGCCGGTTCCGTGCTTCTCGCCCATGGACAGTCTCCCTCGTTGATAAGCGGTCCGGGCGCTTCGCACTCATCTCGGCACTAGCTATTTCTTCTTCGCTGCAAGGCGCGGAACGCAGGTGCGCACGGGCGTCACGCCTGACGGCGTCATCTTGGCGCCCGAAACTTCCTTGATTTGCCCGCTTGGGCAGGTTCCGTCATCGACCATCACGCGCTGACCGAGCCGCAAGCCCACGATGTCCTGCTCGCGAGCGACATGCTGCGTCTGTGCAAACGCCGAAGCGGCCGTAGCTGCCAACAAAACGAAAGCGAGGATGATGCGCGAAGCTGTCATGGCTCGAATGTAGAGACGCGCTGCCGATTCTGAAAGGCGGGCAAAGCGCCTGCCCATCGCGGGCGAAGTATGGTTTGATCGGCGGAAACAAGGACAACAACGCAAATGATAACCGCCGATACCAGACAAAAAATCCTCGACGCTGTCGATGCCGGCTTCGACGCGCAGCTCGCCACCACGCGCGACTTTGTCGCGATCCCCTCGACCCGCGGCGCCGAAGGTCCATGCCAGGACATGATCGCGGACCTCCTGCGCGCGCGCGGTTACGAGGTCGATGACTGGCATATCGATCTCGACGATCTCAAGGGTCTGCGCGGCTACGGTCCGATCGAGCACGACTTTTCCAAAGCGCGCACCGTGGTCGGCACCTACCGGCCATCCAACAACGCGGGAAAGTCGTTGATCCTGCAGGGCCATTGCGATGTCGTGCCGGCGGGTCCGCTCGACATGTGGGAGACGCCGCCATTTTCGCCCACCGTCAAGGATGGGAAGATGTACGGTCGCGGCGCCTGCGATATGAAGTCGGGCACGATCGGCGCGCTCTACGCGTTGGATGCGATCAAGGCCGCCGGCCTCAAGCCGACCGGCCGCATCCATTTTCAGTCCGTGATCGAGGAAGAGAGCACCGGGGTCGGTGCGCTCTCGACCCTGCAGCGCGGCTATCGCGCCGATGCCTGCTTCATCCCGGAGCCGACCGGCGGCAAGATGGTGCGCTCGCAGGTCGGCGTGATCTGGTTCCGGCTGAAGGTGCGTGGCTTTCCCGTGCATGTATTCGAGGCGGGCGCCGGCGCCAATGCGATCATGGCGGCCTATCATCTGATCCACGCGTTGCAGAAGCTGGAAGCCGAATGGAACGAACGCGCCAAAGCGGATCGCCATTTCAAGGCGCTGGTCCATCCCATCAACTTCAACCCGGGCATCATCAAGGGCGGCGACTGGGCTTCCAGCGTGCCGGCCTGGTGCGACGTCGATTGCCGGATCGCGGTGCTGCCGGGCTGGTCGATCGCCGATTGCCAGAAGGAGATTCTCGCCTGCGTCTCCGGCGCGGCGCGCGATCACCGCTTCCTCTCCAACAATCCGCCCGACGTGGAATGGTCGGGCTTTCTGTCGGAGGGGTATGAGCTGACAAATTCTGCGGAAGCCGAGGCGGCGTTCGGCAAGGGCTTCACTGCTGTCCATGGCGGCGAGGTGCAGGATCTCGTGTTCACCGCGCTGACGGATACGCGCTTCTACGGATTGAACTACAACATCCCGAGCCTATGCTTCGGTGCCACCGGTGCGGCGATGCACGGCTTCAACGAATATGTCGATCTGGAGTTGCTGCGGAAGTCGACCAAGGCCACCGCGCTGTTCATTGCAGAGTGGTGCGGGGTGGAGAAGGCCTAAGGCCACAGCGCCGCGACAATCGCGTCCAGCCCATCGGTGAGCGCCGCCGGCCCGGGCTGCAGGATCAGCGGCGACTTGATCTCGACAATGCGATTGTTGCGCACGGCGGGGATCGCGTCCCAGCCCGGTCTGCCTCTAATCCTCTCGATATTGACCTTCTTGCCGCACCAGGAGGCGAGGATCACATCCGGCGCAAGCTCGCGCACCGTGTCGGGCGCGACGATCCGCTCTTTGGCTGATTTGCGCGAGCGCAGTTCAGGGAAGATATCGATGCCGCCTGCGATCTCGATCAGCTCGGACACCCAGCCGATGCCGCTGATCAGGGGATCGTCCCATTCCTCGAAATAAACTCGTGGGTGAGGAGCGCGCACGATGGAAGCAATGGCGGCGAGACGCGTCTCGTAGCCGGCTGCCAAGCTCTCGGCACGGTCGGCGGCGCCGACCATGGCGCCGAGCGTGCGGATCATCGCGAGAATGCCCGCGACATCGCGCTGGTTGAAGACATGCACCGCGATGCCCGCGCGCACCAGTTCAGCCGCGATGTCGGCCTGCAGATCGGAGAACGCGAGCACCAGGTCCGGCGCGAGCGCAAAGATCTTCGGAATGTCTGCCGTGATGAATGCCGAAACCCGTTTCTTCTCGCGCCGGACCTGTGGCGGCCGCACCGCATAGCCGGAGACGCCGACGATGCGGTCCTGCTCGGCGAGCAGGTACAGCGTCTCCACGGTTTCCTCGGTGAGGCAGACGATGCGGCGGGGAGGGAAGTGCTGCATGGCCTCAGCATATCCCGGGCCGCGCACAGCGTGGGACCATTACCTTGGAGGTCATTGCGTCATTTACCGGGACGTTCCATCCTGTTTCAGAAATCGCTTGAAGGAAGCCGGGAGCGCCCATGACGCCGCTTGAGAAAATCCGTTCGATGAAAATTCCGTTCGCAGATTTGAAGGGCGTGACGTTCGTCGAAGCCGATAGGGATCGTGTGGTGGCGCGCATGACGGTGCGGCCGGACCTCTGCACCGCCAACAACACCATTCATGGCGGTGCGGTCATGGCCTTTGCCGACTCCGTCGGCGCCGCCGCGACCGTCATCAATCTGCCCGAGGACGCCAAGGGCACGACGACGCTTGAGAGCAAGACCAACTTCATCGGCGGCGCGAAGGAGGGGATCACGCTGATTGCGACCGCCACCCCGGTGCATCGCGGCCGCCGCACCCAGGTCTGGACCACGCGGCTTGAGACCGAAGAGGGCAAGTTGGTCGCGATCGTCACCCAGACCCAAATGGTCCTCTAGCGGTCTGATTCCAACATTCGCACCCCGTTGCAGCGGGCACGCTTGCGAATGTTGGAATCAAAGGACGACTAGAAAATATTGATTCTAGTGGAGCTTTGGATTTGACGTTCGCTTACGAGTGCTCGTGGTGGGTAGCGAACGTCAAATCCGCTCCACTAGGACCGCATTCGTTAACGGCCGTTTACGAATTCCATCGATATTTCAATCCTAAAGCACTCTTGAAATTTGTGCTGCAATGCACAATATCAGGGTGCTAGGGATTCGACGCCTCCTCGAGGGACACTGAGAGGAGTTTTGCGATGTCAGACGACACCATGCACCGCGCGCGGCCGGGCTTTGGCTATGTGCGGACCCTGAGCCAGCAGGAAGAGCTGCCGCTGTTGCGCGATCACCTGCTGCGGCTCGACGGCGAAAGCCGCCACGACCGCTTCAACGGCTACCTGGAAGACGAATTCGTCGAGCGCTATGCCGCCAGATGCGCGGACGATGGCACTGTTATCATCGCCTATATGGAAAACGGCATCGTGCGCGGTGCAGCTGAGCTGCATCCGCCGGGGCAGTCCGACGACGGCGTGCCGGAGATCGCCTTCAGCGTGGAGGCTTGCGTGCGCCGGCAAGGTGTCGGCAGCATTCTGTTCAAGCGATTGCTGTCGGAAGCGCGTTGGAAGGGCTATCGCCGGTTGCGGGTCACGACCGGCGCCGGCAACAAGGCCATGCGGGCACTTGCCAGCAAATTCGGTGCGCGCCTCGTGTTCAGCCACGGCGAGTCGACCGGCACGATCGAAGTCGGTCAAGCGCCGCAGGCAGAACTTGCAAAGCTCGCGATCGACGCGCCGCTCGACGCGGCACGCGCGGTGGTGAATTTCAATCGTAGCTGGTGGAAACTGGTTGCGAAAATGGTCGGAGGCGGGCGCGCGGCCTGAAACGCGCCGCGGTTCGCTGCGACCGCCGCTAGCTCGTGGAGCCGATTTACAAAAAAATGCGCGGAAACGCTCAGGTGCCGGTGCGCTTGTCGTTGCCGAAGCGCCTGACGACGCGTCGCTCGACCACGACAGAGCGCTGTGCGCCCTGTTCGCCGGCGATCACGCGGGTCGCGGTGCGCGCCAAGGCGCGGCCCTGCTTCTTCACTTCGACGAGAACCTCGTCATAGGGCAGTCCCATCAGCGCGGATGCGATCTCGGCCTGCTGCTCCTGATCGTCGGTGATGCCGACAGCGGCAAAAATGGCCTCCTCCAGCGTCGGCGGGTCACGCCGCACGCGCCGCGGTCCATACTTGGTATTCCAGTCCTGGCTCATCGGAGGCCTCGCTTCTGATCCGGGATACCTAGGGAGTGTGATGTTGCATTGCAATATGAATTTGGTGTGGCAATCCAGCTATGCACCAGCGAATTTTCAAAGCTTTTCGAGCCTTGTTGCGTCGTAAATCTCGATCGTTGGTGCCCCGGCCGCGAGCGCCCCGAGCGCGCGGACGAAGTTGCGCGATGCAGGCACCGCGAAATGCACTCCCAGCGCGGCGCGATCGGCCCATTGCTCGATAAAGACGAGCCGCAGCGGGTTCTCGCAATCGACATGCACGGAATGGGAGATGCATCCGGGCTCGGTGCGCGAGCGCTGCACATGCTCGAGGCTAAGCCGGCGCGCCTCTTCGAACGAGTCGTGCCGCGTGGTTACGCTACCGGTCACAACGATCATGCTCGTTCCCCTCAGCTTTAGCCGGAAGCCGCTTCCGGCGCGCCCGCCACTTCCACGACGTGCTGTGGCCACCGCTTGAGCGCCGCGCGCCCCGCATCGGTCAGTATGTAGACACCGCGTTCGGCGCGATCGAACCAGCCATAGACATTGTGCAGCAGGATCTTGCCGGCGTCTGGGGTGTTCTTGCGCAGATCCTTTACGCGTTGCGGTCCAGCTGACAGCGCGGAGGCGCAGGCGAGCGCCTGCTGCCGGTAGGCCGTCATGATCGGCGCCCGTGTCGAGCCGCCCATCGCGGGATCCCCGATGCGCCGCTGGTGCTCGGTGACCAGCCGCGAGCGTTTTTTGGGATTACGCCGCGGCGCCGTGGTCGGCGGCTTGACCAGCACCTCGACCTCGCCGCGGCTTGTGACTCCGAGCATGCCGAAGCCGAGCCGGCGGCAGAGATTGCGGTAACGCGCATCGCTCTCGCGGCCCTTGCCCTGCGCCGACATTTTGGCGGCGAGCCAGACTTCGTCGGCCGCAGCAGCGCGATCGACCGCCTGCAGCACCAGTTCGAGGTTGAACGACAGCTTCAGTTCGCCGATCACGACCACGGGCGGGTCGCCGCCGGACAGCGCGACCAAGTCGCAGCCGCCGATCTCGCCCTTGACGGCAAAACCGAGCTTTTCCAGGAAACGTTTGACGGGCAGGTAAAGCGCGGTTTCCAAGTTGAAGCCCCTTTGCGGCAAGGCCGCGACTCAATGTCCGGAGTCTAGCTGAATTCGGTCAAAGCGTTTGATCGAGCCCAGCCCGGGGCGTAATCTTCCCGCCGGGACAAAGGCAAAAGTCATTGCGAGGAGAAACCCGCCGGAGGCGATCCGGCGGGTGCGTCGTGCTTTTCAGGGGTGGACAGCGGCGTGTTGCTGAAAGGTCTTTACAAATTCGCATTCAAGACGGCGCGCGGCACCGGCTGCGGCGTCATGTTCGCGACCGAGGACGGCAAGCTCTATGGCGGCAATTCCGGCTCGTCCTTCATCGGCAGCTACACGGTGGAGGGCGAGGAGATCGTCTCCGAGATGATGATGTCCCGCCACAACCACGATCCCGCCTATGCGCCGCTGTATCCCGTCGACAATGTCGTCATGACCTTCCGCAGCCACTGGAAGGGCGATGAACTGCACTCGGAAGGCGGCACCGCGGCATTGCCCGGTGTCGTCTTCGAGAGCGTGCTGACGCCGATCAACGATACCGACGCGCCGCCGGCCGGCCGCGTCGGCGCCAACGGCATCCGCAACGGGCTCTATTCCATTCACATCCGCATGCTCGACGGCATCGACGGCGGCGCCACCGGCGTCATGATGCTGCAGGATGGCCGTATCCGCGGCGGCGACGCCTATTTCGACTATCTCGGCGCCTACAGTGCCGAGAACGGCAAATGGAAGGGCGAGATCGTCAACCGCGAGCACACCCCAAGCCGCGGCGAGCGCCCGCTGTTCGGCGGGCATGAGGTCGGGATCGGTTTTTCCGGCACCTATAACCGTGAGGGAGCCGAAGGCGAAGCCACGGCGCTCGCCGGCAAGCGCAGCATCCGTTTCAAGGCGGTTCTCAAGAAACTGATCGAAGCCTGATCCAGTCAGCTTTGCCAGGGTGAGAGCCGATGTCTTGCCGCGATCTCCGTGAGCGCAGCAAGAGGTGCCGTTCCCGCCTCGAAATTCCCGATCATCGTCGCCACGGCATCGGCGGCGGCAAGCGCTGCGGCGGCAAGGACCTTGCTATCGTCCGTGACGCTTCGCCACGTGTCCCAAGCGGATGTATATTGGTTCGTCAAAGCAAGCAGGTCCCGGTAAACATTGACGCGGAGGAACCAAAGTCCTCTGGCGTTGCCTTGCCCGAACGCCGCGCCATCCACCCGACCGTTCCGCGCCCATTGCCAGGCTTGTCCCGCGGTCAGGAAAACGCCGGCCGGCAAGTCCGCGGGATCGAAGAGGATTTCGAGTTGTTCGCGATGGAGCTGGTCGAGCTGAGCATCGACACGAACCCAGCGATTGTCGTTTGCCGACCAATATTCGCAGATCCAATGGTCCTCGAACGGCCCAGGTGCGAAATATGTAGCGAATCCGCAGCGAATCCGGGCGGGGATCGATCGGTGCCGCAGCATGCTGGTGAGCATGAGCGCATAGTCGCGGCAGGTCCCGAAGGAATGCCGTTCCTTGCGATCACCTCCCAGCGAGCCGATCAGTTTGAGGCGCACGCTCGCTGGAAGCGTCTCGCGTGACATTGGAACGTCGGGAGTGACCCCGTATTCGGCGGCGCGGGCCACGTGAACGATCAAGCGCGAGACGATATCCCTTAGTTCCGCAGGAGACGAAAGGTTGCAGTAGAGATCCACGGAGGCGCCCGGATCGGTGAAGGCGTCCTGTCTGACGTACTGGTTCGGGATATTCACGGGCCGAACCTAAACCCGTCCGGCGACCGGGATCAGCGCTCCCGTCACGGCGCTCGCGGCGTCGCTGACCAAAAACAGGATCACCTCGGCGAGCTCCTGCGGCCTCACCCATTTCGAGAAATCGGAATTGGGCATATCGGCGCGGTTGGCCGCGGTGTCGATGGTCGAGGGCAAAACCGCATTGACCGTGATCTTGCCCTTGTGCTCGGCGGCGAGCGCCTCGGTGAGGCGGTGCACGCCCGCTTTCGAGGCCGCGTAGGGACCCATGCCGGCGCCCGCCTGCAGCGCGCCCATCGCGCCGATATTGACGATGCGTGCCGCTTGCGACCTGGCAAGATGCGGGATCGCGGCATGCGAGGCGTTGAGCGCGGTCAGAAGATTGAGCGCATGCATGCGCTGCCAACTCTTGACGTCGCCGTCGGCCACCATCTCGTAGGTGAAGCCGCCGGCAATATTCACCAGCGCATCGAGCCTGCCGAAATGCGCCGCGGCCGCATCGATGGCCTTTTTGGCCTGGCCGCTGTCGGACAGGTCCACTCCGCCGAGCTCGATCCGCTCAGCCGTGGCGGCCGCGTGCGAGGCCGCATGATCGATGCCCGCCACGCGCGCGCCGCGCGTGATCGCCGATTCCACGACCACCCGGCCGAGCGCGCCGAGCGCGCCGGTGATGACGATCACTTTCCCGTTCATGTGAGGCACCTCCGCGACTGCAGCACGAGACGCAGACTATCCATACGAAAATGACTTGCAATGGCGCCGAGTTTCGCGGCGGAATGGGCGCACAACGTCAGATGGTGTACGACATGAGCGACGCTCCGCCCGCAGTCGATTTTCCCCCGAGCATTGTTGCCTTCAAATACGGACTTCCGAATTTTTTCAAAGCGCTTCGTGCCAATGGGCCCGTCCGCGTCGTGGCGATGGGTTCGTCGTCGACCGCGGGCAGAGGTGACGACGTGGTGCCTTACCCGGCTCGACTCGAAATGTATCTGCGATGGGAGTACCAGGCCCGATTTCCCGACATGCGGCTCGACGTCCTCAACCGGGGGCATGGCGGTCAGGAAGCGCCAGAGGAGCGCAAGCGGTTCCAGACAGACATCTTCGATCTGAAGCCCGCGCTGGTGATATGGCAGGTCGGCACCAATGCCGTCTTCCACAACTACATTATCAAGGATGTGGCCGAAGAGATCGACAAAGGACTGGGCCAACTGAGCGGGCAGGATTTCGATGTCATGCTGATGGATTCACAGTACAGCACCGCGATGTTGAAAGACGACAAGGCTGATGCATCGGAGCAGATGATGTCCTTGATCGCGGCCGCCGGCGAAAAGTTCGAGATCAACCTGTTCCGGCGCTGGGCGTTGATGCGGCATTGGCACATCCACAACAATGTCCAGCTGGCCGACATGGTCGACCCAATCGATCCGGACCAGCTCCATCAAAACGACTGGAGCATGATGCAGGTGTCGAAAGCCCTGTTTGGCGCTATCAAGGATCTGTTTACGAAGATGGACTCGTCCATTTCGCACGGTTCTTAAAATTTTCCGCTTCTTTGTAAGCCGATGGCAGAGTTGACCCGCTATGGTGCACCCCGACCAGAACGGGGACTTATTCCATGATGAAGTATTTGCCGGATCACGGCCTGCCGTTGATTGCGCTGAAGGAGCAGCGCCGCGATCTCGTCGTCGCCCTGCAAAATCGCAACGGGCCGATCAATAGCTGGGAGTTGATGCAAATCGCGGCCGTTCAGCAGGCGATCTCTGCCTTCGAGGAGGTAATCGCCGACCTCGATGCTGAAGCCGAGATGGACGCGGCGGCCTGACCCATCGATTTCGCCCTCAGGACTGCAGGTAGCGCTTCTTCAATTCCGAGCGCTCCCGCGCACCCAACCCGAGGCCATCCCTGAAATAGCCTTCGAGATCGCCGTAGCGTTCGCTGATGGTCTCGAAGCCTGCGGCCAGGAACGACGCGTTCACCGAGCCGATCGCCTGCCGGACCTCATCAGGCAGATCCGGGGCGGAGGCCGGATCGCGGCGGTAGAAGCGGTTGGTCAGGAGATAATCTTCCGAGATTGTCTTCTCGGGCACACCGAGCGCATGCAGGATCAGCGCGCAGGCAAAGCCGGTGCGGTCCTTGCCCGCGGTGCAGTGAATCACGACCGGCACCTCGTCATTGACCAGATGGGCGAACAATTCGCGGAAACTGTGGGTGTTGAGCCGGACATAGCCGCGATAGGACTCGCGCATGATATCGAGCGCGTCCGCCGACGATAGTGCGCGCGCCTGTAGCCGCGCCCGCAGCGTGGCGACCACGGTCGGCTCGATCGGCAGCGAGTGCACCGCGATTTCCTTGACCGCGCAAACGGCCGCCCTGCGTTCATCGCTGCCGCGAAAATCGAAGGCATGCTTGACGCCGAGTTCGCGCACGACGCCGACATCAGTCTCGGTCAGGTGGCCCAGATGATTGGAGCGGAAGATCTGCCGCCAGCGGACGCTGTGGCCGTCGGCAGCCGCATAGCCGCCGAGGTCGCGGAAATTGCTCGCACCCTGGAGATTGAAGTGTCGGATGGGGGTGTCTTGCATGTCGGGAGTTTAAGCCAAGCCGTGCGGCATAGAAATGGCGTTGATTGAGGTATCGCGGCACTGTCCGCGCCGACCCTGTGATTTATACTGTGGGTTCCAAGGGGCAAAGCCGCATGCAATACTATCGAATGATTGTTCTGGGGACAGCGATTGCTGGAACCCTAGCCGGTCCGCCGCCGGTTTTCGCGCAGGGCACCACGGTCCAGAGCTATCATTGCGCCGACGGCACCAATTTCATCGTCGGCTTTTTCCCCTATGACAGGCGCGCGCATCTGCAGATCGACGGCGGCGAGGTCACCCTGCTCAAGCGATTGTCACTCTCGGGAACGCGCTATGCCGGCCACGGCGTGACGTTGAGGATCGACAAGGCCGGCACTATCACGGTGAAGCACGCCAAAAAGCCGATCACGGCCTGCAACGCGATTTGAGATGAAGGAATCAAAAAAGGCCGAAACGATTTCGTTTCGACCTTTTCTCAGTTCGTGGTCCCGGCTGTCTGCCGAGCGCGATGTGTCTGCCTATGGAGGCTTGGCATCAGCGCTCCCACGGCTTGGGCTGGGAGTCGCGGATGGCTTCCTCGTGGTACCAGCTGCCGCTGCACATCGCTTCGTTGACCCGGGGCCTCTCAGCCACGGATTTGGTCTCGCCGTAGCTTCGGCCGCCGAGAGCCGCGCGGCCCCCGGCCGGGAATTGATAGATCCTGGCGGATCCTTGATCCAGATTTGCACTCATCGATCTTCTCCTGATGCCGACGCGCTTTGCTTCATGCTGCGCCCAACTCGTTCTCTAGTCGTTACGAAAACCGATATCGGTCGTGCTCGTGCCAATGCAAATTGATCAAAGGAACGTCATTCGCTGTCTATTTCATAGGCATACGTGGCATTGCCTTCGGTGAGGCAACTCCTGGCTGGTCAACGCGTGGGCGGGCCGCAAGGTTGCGGCTCACTGTCCGGGGTTCCGGACAGACCGATGTAGGGCTGGCGCGGCTTTGGGCGGATGAGCCGCTGCAATTGTCGGCTGGCGCGAAAGGGAGCGATATTCCGACAATAGCGCTGTCATTTCCCTGCCATCGCCCGCGAGAGGGTGCGCTGGTTTGTCGCAGCCGAAATAGGTGGGTCGTTCGGCGGTCCCACGTGTCGCGAGCCTGTGCAAATCGTCCCGCACTGCGGCGATTTGGCACGCTAAATGCTTCGCAATGGGCGGCTGATTTTGGCCGGGTAACTACAGGGGTGATCCGCATTTTTGCGGTTCGCCCTTTCAAAAACGATCAACAGAGAGGCTCAATGACGAAGTACAGGCTCGAGTATATTTGGCTCGACGGGTACACGCCGACCCCGAACCTGCGCGGCAAAACCCAGATCAAGGAATTCCCGTCGTTCCCGACGCTGGAGCAGCTGCCGCTGTGGGGCTTCGACGGCTCCTCGACCATGCAGGCCGAAGGCCATAGTTCCGATTGCGTGCTGAAGCCGGTCGCGGTGTTTCCGGACGCCGCGCGCACTAACGGCGTGCTGGTGATGTGCGAAGTCATGATGCCCGACGGCAAGACCCCGCATGCGTCCAACAAGCGCGCCACCATCCTCGACGATCCTGACGCGTGGTTCGGTTTCGAACAGGAGTATTTCTTCTTCAAGGACGGCCGTCCGCTCGGCTTCCCGACGTCGGGTTATCCGGCGCCGCAGGGTCCGTACTACACCGGCGTGGGTTACTCGAACGTCGGCGACGTCGCCCGCAAGCTGGTGGAAGAGCATCTCGATCTCTGCCTCGCGGCCGGCATCAACCACGAAGGCATCAACGCCGAAGTCGCGAAAGGCCAGTGGGAATTCCAGATCTTCGGCAAGGGCTCCAAAACCGCCGCCGACCAGATGTGGATGGCGCGCTATCTGATGCTCCGGCTGTGCGAGAAGCACGGCGTCGATATCGAGTTCCATTGCAAGCCGCTCGGCGATACCGACTGGAACGGTTCGGGCATGCACGCCAACTTCTCGACCAAGTACATGCGCGAAGTCGGCGGCAAGGAGTATTTCGAGAATCTGATGGCGGCCTTTGAGAAGAACCTCATGGACCACATCGCCGTCTACGGGCCGGACAACGACAAGCGCCTGACCGGCAAGCACGAGACCGCGCCGTGGAACAAGTTCAGCTATGGCCTGGCCGATCGTGGGGCTTCCGTTCGTGTACCCCACAGCTTCATGAACAATGGCTACAAGGGCTACCTGGAAGACCGCCGCCCGAACTCGCAAGGCGACCCCTACCAGATCGCTTCGCAGATCCTGAAAACGATCTCCGAGGTCCCGACCGCAGCCAAGTCGGCGGCTGCCTGACTCCAAGACCGGGATGGGACTCCCGGAACTCCAGTGATCCGCCGGAGCGTTGCCGCTTCGGCGGATCATTGTTTTATGACATGCAATTCGAGCGCTTTTCCCTGTATGACCAAGCGCGCTAATAAGGAAGCGCAGGCCGGGGACGCGCCGTGTTCGGGGGTTTCTACACCGTCAGGTTTCAGGTCAACGAGGCGGGCGGCCGCAGCGTGATGTACGCGCGCGACGGCAAGATGCTCGGCGGCAATTCGGCCTTTGCCCATATCGGCACCTATGAAGAGACGGGCGGCGAGGTCGCGACCGAGATCAAGACGGTCCGTCACAATCCCGATCCGAATTACCGGGCGCTCGCCGGCACCGATGACGCGACCCTGATCGCGCGCGGCAGGCCCGACGGAAACGTCTTTCGCTTCGAAGGCGCGTTGAAGGAATTGCCGGGCGCGGTCTTCAGGTCGGTGATGACGCCGGTCGAGGAACAGCCGCTGCCGATCGCCGGCGGCGTTGGCGAGGATGGCGTCGTCAACGGCCTCTATTCGATCCACCTGCGCGCGCTCGATGGCGTCGACGGTGGGCTGAACGGCGTGATGCTGCTCAATGACGGCCGCATCCTGGGCGGCGACGCCTTCTTCTACTATCTCGGCACCTACACCAGCGCGAACGGACGCTGGAAGGGCCAGATCCTCAACCAGGAGCATACCCCCTCCAAGGGCGAAAACCCGGTGTTCGGCGGCCATGAGGTCGGCATCGGTTTCTCCGGCACCTGCAACGAAGAGGGCGCCTCGATCGAGGCCACGGCGCTGGCGGGCAAGCGCAGCCTGCGATTGGCTGCAGTGCTGAAATTGATGCGGCGGGCGTAGCAAGAGATGCACACGGTTCGCCTGCTCTCGACGCTGGCCCTGAAGGGCGCGGTGGTGCGCCTTGCCGGACAACACGAGGCGGTAAGCGGCGTGCGGATCGATGCCGAGTTCGCGCCGACGGTCGGGCTATTGCCGCGGCTACGCGGCGGCGAGAAAGCCGACATCGTGATCCTGACCCGCGAAGGGCTGGATAAGCTCGCCGCCGAAGGCACGATAGTTGCGGCAAGCGTCGTCGATCTCGCGCGGTCCTGGGTTGGGATCGCCGTGAAAGCCGGCGCGCCGCATCCGGATATGGCGACCGAGGCCGCGTTCCGCGTGAGTCTTCTTGCGGCGCGTTCGATTGCCTACTCGAAGATCGGTGCCAGCGGCATCTATTTCGCCGAGTTGATCGCGCGGCTCGGTATTGCGGATGAAATCAATGCCCGCGCCACCGTGACCTCTGGATTCACAGCCGAACGGCTCATCACCGGCGAGGCTGACCTCGCCGTGCAGCAGATCAGCGAGCTCAAGCAGGTCGATGGCATCGAAATCGTCGGACCGATCCCGCTTTCCCTGCAGACGCCGGCGGTGTTCTCGGCCGGACGGATGGCGGCTTCGCAGCAGGCTGCGCGGGCCGATGCATTGCTCCGCTATCTTGCTTCGCCCGAGGTTGCCCCGGTGCTGCTAGAAACCGGATTGGAGCGGCCTTGAATTTGCCGGCGCGGCGACGCAACCTCGCATCGATGAAGTCATTTCACGCATTCGCCTGTGCGGCGGTCTTGGCCATTTTTACGCCCACGTTGGCGCATGCGCAATCCGCCGATCTCGTGCTGTGTGACCGCATCGCGGCCGATCCGACCGATCCGGACAAGCCCGCCGACATCAAGGGTGTCGTCGATGTCGCGCCCGCCGACATCGCGACTGCCATCAAGTTCTGCAAGAAGATGGCTGGCAGTTCGCGCCGGGCGATGTATCAGCTCGGCCGCGCCTATGCGGCCAATCGGCAGACGGCCGAGGCGGTTGCCGCCTGGCGCAAGGCCGCGGACAAGGGGTCGAGTGCGGCGATGGTCGAGCTTGGCGTGCTCTACGGCACCGGCGCCGGCATCGCCAAGGACGAGGAGCAGGCGCGGCAATTGTTCGAGCGCGCGGCGAATGCCGGCAATCCGCGAGGCGTCACCAATCTCGCAGCGCTTGGGGGCGCGGCATCCGCGCAGGACCCCGCGCGTGCGCGCGAGCTGCTGGCAAAGGCGGCCGAGACCAATGCCGAAGCGCAATACCAGCTCGGCCTGATGCTGGCTGACGGCACCGGGGGCCCGAAGGACGACGCCGGCGCACGTGCGCTGTTCGAGAAGGCGGCGGCGCAGAACCATCCGGGCGCGCTGCTGCAGATGGGTGCCTTCGCGCAAGAGGGGCGCGGCGGTCCGAAGGACCGCGATGCGGCGAAGGCCTATTACAAGCGTGCCGCCGATCTCGGCGATGAGCAGGCCAAGTCTGCGCTGAAGAAGCTCGACTGCCCGATCGCGATCAAGGACAAGCGCGGCAAGCTGGTGACCGATCTCTGCTTTTAAGCACTCCCTGTCGCAGGCGAGTGCCGGCAGGTGAGGAACACACCGCCGTGATCGGTGTTTATGAAATGCCCAGGAGAGCGTTTCGATGATCCGCAAATTGCAGTCCGGGGAGTACCGGCTCTATTCCCGCAAGGTCGATCCGAAGACCGGCAGGCGCCGCAATCTCGGAACCTTCAAATCGCGCGCGGCCGCGGAGAAGCACGAGCGCGCCGTGCAATATTTCAAGCGGCACTGACGGCATTGCCCATAGGTTGCATGTTCGCTCCGCGGCAAGCGGTGCATATTGGTCCCCGGAAGGCTGGGAGAGGTGAATGTGGGGTCCGTTGCGGAGGCTTCTTGCGCCATCGAAGAGTTTCAAGGCGCCGTTCGGCGATGTCGTATTCGAATCGGAGATCGTCCGCGGACAGGCCGCGAGCTCGCAATTCCAGTGGCAGGTCAAGCGCGGCGTGGATGAAAAATCCTACTACGTCTGCGTCAAGATGAAAGCCGACGGCTCCATCGGACCTGAGGGCTCGCCGACCAGCTACATCAATTTCGATCTGCCGACCGCATTGAAGATCCGGGCCGATATCGACGAATGCATTGCGATTGTGCGCCATTACGGGTCGCCCGACGGCGCGGCCAATTGAGATGGCGCGAACCGTGTGCGGAACCTGCTTCCGTTGACAACCGAGATGGCCTAAGAGCGGCCGCGACGATTCCTCTCTTTTCGCGTGCCATGATCCGCCTCGACAACATCAGCAAGCAGCAAGGTCACCAGATCCTCTTCATCGAAGCCTCGGCGGCGCTCCAGAAGGGTGAGAAAGCCGGCCTGGTCGGCCCCAATGGCGCCGGCAAGACCACGCTGTTTCGGATGATGACGGGACAGGAGCAACCCGATGAGGGGCAGGTCTCGGTCGATCGTGGCGTCACCATCGGCTATTTCAGCCAGGATGTCGGCGAGATGTCGGGCCGCAGTGCCGTTGCCGAAGTGATGGACGGTGCAGGCGCGGTCAGCGGTGTTGCGGCCGAGCTGAAAGATCTGGAAGTCGCGATGGCCGATCCCGATCGCGCCGACGAGATGGACGAGATCATCGCGCGCTATGGCGAGGTGCAGGCGCGCTTCGAAGAGCTCGATGGCTATGCGCTGGAGACCCGCGCACGCGAAGTGCTCGCCGGCCTGAGCTTCAGCCAGGAGATGATGGACGGCGACGTCGGCGCGCTGTCAGGCGGCTGGAAGATGCGGGTGGCGCTGGCGCGCATCCTCCTGATGCGCCCCGACGTGATGCTGCTGGACGAGCCGAGCAACCATCTCGATCTCGAAAGCCTGATCTGGCTGGAACAGTTCCTGAAGGGCTATGAAGGCGCGCTGATGATGACCTCGCACGACCGCGAATTCATCAACCGCATCGTCAACAAGATCGTCGAGATCGACGGCGGCACACTGACGACCTATTCCGGCGATTACGAGTTCTATGAACAGCAGCGCGCGCTGAATGAAAGGCAGCAGCAAGCCCAATTCGAGCGCCAGCAGGCGATGCTCGCCAAGGAGATCAAGTTCATCGAGCGCTTCAAGGCGCGTGCCTCGCACGCTGCGCAGGTACAGAGTCGGGTGAAGAAGCTGGAGAAGATCGAGCGGGTCGAGCCACCGCGCCGGCGCCAGACGGTGGCATTCGACTTTCTGCCGGCGCCGCGCTCGGGCGAGGACGTCGCCAGCCTGAAGAACGTTCACAAGAGCTATGGCAAGCGCAGCATCTATGACGGGTTCGATTTCACCATTCGCCGCCGGGAGCGCTGGTGCGTGATGGGCGTCAACGGCGCCGGCAAGTCGACCTTGCTCAGGCTGGTCGCCGGCGCGACCGAACCGGACGACGGCAGCGTGGCGGTCGGCGCCAGCGTCAAGATGGGCTATTTCGCCCAGCACGCCATGGATCTGCTCGACGGCGAACAGACCGTCTTCGAGTTGCTGGAGGATTCGTTTCCGCAGGCCGGGCAGGGGTCGTTACGCACGCTTGCCGGTTGCTTCGGCTTTTCCGGCGACGACATCGAGAAACGATGTCGGGTGCTGTCGGGCGGCGAGAAAGCGCGGCTGGTGATGGCGAAGATGCTGTTCGATCCGCCGAATTTCCTTGTTCTGGACGAGCCGACCAACCATCTCGATCTCGCGACCAAGGAAATGCTGATCGGTGCGCTGTCGGAATTCGAAGGCACCATGCTGTTCGTGTCGCACGACCGGCACTTCCTGGCGGCGCTTTCAAATCGCGTGCTGGAGCTGACGCCGGAGGGCGTGCATCAATATGGCGGCGGCTACACCGAATATGTCGCGCGCACCGGCCACGAGGCGCCGGGGCTCAGAAGCTGAGACGGTCGGCACGCCCTGCATATCAGCCCACCGCTTGAACGATTGCGGGCTGCCCGCTACGCTCTCCCGAAAAATGGGGAGAGAACGATGAAGCAGCTTCGGATCGGGGACATCACCATCGATGCGGTGATCGAGCGCGAGGGGCCGTGGCGGCGGCCGCAGGATTTCTTTCCCGCCTACGACGATGCCGTCTTCGAGCATCATCTGCCGAGCATGGCGCCGGAGTTCTACGACGCCGCGCTCGGGCTGATGAACATCACCTACCAGACCTTCGTGGTGCGCACGCCGAAATACACCATCCTGGTCGATACCTGCACCGGCGAGGACAAGGGCCATCCGCCGCCATTCGATTTTCCCGGCAAGGAGCGCTGGCGCAACGAGCTGTTCGCGCTCGGCATCTCCTTCGACAAGATCGATTACGTCTTCTGCACGCACCTCCACATCGATCACACCGGCTGGAACACGACGTTGCGTGACGGCCGCTGGGTACCGACCTTCCCGAATGCGAAATACGTCTTCCACAAGCGCGAATACGCCGCGTGGGAGCAGGAGAACAAGAAGGGTAGCAATCCGCCCGGCACGGTGTTTCGCGACAACTGCCTGCCGATCATGGAAGCCGGCCAGGCGCTCCTGGTCGATGACGACTATGCGCTCGACGACACCGTCACGCTGACGCCGACGCCGGGGCATTCGCCCTGCCATTGCTGCGTCAATATCTTCTCCAGGGGTAAGCGCGCGGTGGTTGCCGGCGACCTCATGCATCACGCCATCCAGTGCCGCGAGCCGGACTGGTCGGCGCGGCCGGACTGGGATCCAAAACTATCGGCAGTGTCGCGGCGGAAATTCTTTGCCTCCGTCGCCGATACCGACACGCTGATCCTCCCGATCCATTTTCCGCGTCCGACGGTGGGCTTGCTGAAGGCGGACGGCAACCGTTTCGACTATCGCTTCAAGCGGGATTAGCGTGTGAACGCGACCGTCTCACGCGTGGCGATCGCCGGTCTCGGTCCGATCGGAACGAGGCTCGCCAAAGCTCTCGATGATGGGATTGATGGCATGGAGCTTGCGGCGGTCTCCGCCGCGAACATCGAGAAGCATCGCCACTGGCTCGACAGGCTCAAGAAACAACCTGCGGCGCTGCCAATCGAAGCGCTCGCCGATGCCGCCGATATCGTCGTCGAATGCGCGCCGAGCAAACTGGTCCGCGCCATCGTCGCCCCCGTGGTGTCGCGCGGCAAGATCGCGGTCGTGCTCAGCGTAGGCGCGCTGCTGGAGAACGAGGACCTGATCGCGCTGGCGAAAGCGAAGGGCGGCCAGATCGTGGTGCCGACGGGTGCGCTGATCGGGCTCGATGCCATGACAGCGGCAGCGGTCGGCACCATCCACTCGGTGCAGATGGTCACCCGCAAGCCGTTGAAGGGGTTGGAAGGCGCGCCGTACCTGATCGAGCACAAGATCGACATTGCCGACATCAAGGCGCCGCTAAAGATCTTCGACGGCACCGCGCGGGAAGCGGCCAAAGGCTTTCCCGCCAATCTCAATGTCGCTGTCGCGCTGTCGCTGGCGGGGATCGGCGCCGACCGCACCAGAGTCGAAATCTGGGCCGACCCGACCGTGACGCGCAACACCCACCGGATCGAGGTCGATTCGGATTCCGCGCGGTTCTCGATGACCATCGAGAATATCCCGTCGGAAAACCCCAAAACCGGGCTGATCACCGCCCTGAGCGTGATTGCCTGCCTGCGCAAGCTCAATGCGCCGTTGCGGGTGGGCACCTGACGCGTACCGGCAAACCTGCTATCGTCGCGTCAAACATAACGGGAGAGCCGCCATGGATGCCGTGACGCCCAAGGGTCATGACAAGGGCCACGATACCGCCGACACTCATTCTCATCTGGTTCAGCCGCAGCACATGGAGTGGCAGAAGACGCGCTTTCCCGGCTGCGAGGCCAAGACGCTGCTGTTCGATCGAACGACCGGATTGATGACGGCGCTGATGCGCTTCGCGCCCGGCGCGGTGCTGCCCGACCACGAGCACGTCAATATCGAGCAGACCTATGTGCTGGAGGGCTCTCTCGTCGACAAGGAAGGCCCGGCCAAGGGGATCGTATGCAAGGCCGGTGAGTTCATCTGGCGCGAGGCGCACAGCCGCCATGTGGCTTGGTGTCCGGAAGGCGGCCTGATGCTTGCGATCTTCCAGGTCCCGAACAAGTTCTTCGAGGCCGATGGCCGCGTGATCGATGCCAATGGTCAGGACTGGGACGAGACCTGGGGCCACACCGGCCGGGCCTGATAATCCCAGGCAAACGAAAAAAGGGCGGCCTCGTGGCCGCCCTTTTGCTTGAAGTCTGTAAGGACTAGCCGCCGGCTTCGCACTTCTTCATGGAGGCGGTCTTTGCGGCGCCAGAAAGCTTCTTGCCGTCAGCGCTGACAGCCTTGGCCTCGCAGGCATCGTGGGTGCACTTCTTCATGAACGAGGTTTTGGCCGCGCCCGCGAGCGGCTTGCCGTCCTTGCCGACTGCCTTGGCGTCGCAGGACGCGTCCTGTGCGAAGGCCGAGCCGGCCGCGAAAGTGGCGATAACGGCAGCCAATAAAATCCGCTTCATCGTGATGTCTCCCTGGACGAAGAAAAGTGCTGCGATTGGAACTTGGAATCCGGCCGCGATCAAGCTCCCGCAGGCCAGACCGATGGAATATATTCGGCCAGACGGCTTGGCGCGTTCATCTTCCAGTCAGGATCAGCGCTGCAGCAGCGCCTTGAAATCGGCGCGCGCCCGCTGCGCCTCCGCGCGCGCAACCTCGGAGGCCTCGCCCAGCCCGAAATAGCCGTGGATCAGGCCTTCGCCGCTGTAATGCCGGGTCGGGACATCGGCGGTTTCGAGCGCGGCGGCGTAGGCAATGCCCTCGTCGCGCAACGGATCGTACCAGGCGGTGCAGACGATGGCGGGCGCGAGCCCGGCATGGTCCTTGGCCCGCAGCGGCGAGACGCGCCAGTCGGCGCCATGCGACTTGTCGGCAAGATAATGGCCGCAAAACCATTCCATCACCGCCCGCGACAGGAAATAGCCGTCCGCATTGGCGGCGCGTGACGGGTAACGCGCGTTTTCGGTCGCATCGGCATAACTGCCGTGCGCATCGGTGACGGGATAGACCAGCAGCTGCGCGGCGAGCTTGATGCCGGCATCGCGGCAGGCAATCGCTGTGGTCGCGGCGAGGTTGCCGCCCGCGCTGTCGCCGGCGACACCGAGACGATCGGCGTCTCCGCCAAATTCCGCGATACGGTTTGCCACGTCTTTCACCGCGGCAAAGGCGTCTTCGAAGGCGCCGGGGAAGGGCGTCTCGGGCGGGCGGCGGTAATCGACGGAGACCACCACCGCGCCGGTCTCGATCGCGAGCCATCGCGCCTGCCGGTCGTGGGTCTCCAGATCGCCCGCAACCCAGCCGCCGCCATGGAAGAATACGACTGTCGGCGATTTGCCAGGGGCGGGGCGATAAACCCTCGCCGCAAGTGGTCCGGCTCCGCCCTTGACCGTGATGTCCTTGACCTCGGCGACCGGAGGCGGCGGCACCCCCGCGCGGGAGGCGGCCAGCGCACGCAGCGCGTCGCGGGCGCTTTGCGGCGTCATGGTCGTGGGATCGCGCAGCGGCAGCAGCGGGATGATCTGGGCGACGACGGGGTCGAGAGGGGCGGGCATTGAGGCTTCCTTGGGTGTCTTTTCTTCTGGAATGGCTTCAGCATAAGTAATAGCCATCGGTCCGACAATTGCAGGCGGGGAAGAGGGGGAAATGGATTTCGAGGAGCTGGTCCAATCGCGCCGCAGCGTGCGCGGATTTAAGAAAGAGCCGGTCGCCCGCGCGGTCATCGCCGAAATCATCGAGGTCGCCAAGCGCGCGCCGTCGTCGATGAATACGCAGCCATGGCATATCCATGCCCTGGCCGGCGAGGCCCTCGAGGAGGTTCGCCGCCGTAACATGGAAGAGATGGTGGCGGGCGCGAGGCCGAAGCGCGACATCGTCAGCCATGGCGAATATCAGGGCGTGCATCGCCAGCGTCAGGTCGACATCGCCAAGAAACTGTTCGGTGCGATGGGGATCGCGCGCGACGACAAGCCGATGCGGCAGGACTGGGTGCTGCGCGGCTTCCGGCAGTTCGACGCGCCGGTGTCGCTGGTCCTGACCTATGATCGCGCCCTCGATCCCGGCGCGGTCTGTCATTTCGATCTCGGTGCGCTCTGCTACGGCATCGTGCTCGCCGCATGGGATCGCGGGCTCGGCAGCGTGATCAACGGGCAAGGCATCATGCGTTCGGACATCGTGCGCGAGGTGGCGAAGATTCCCGAAGACCAGGTGATCATGACTTGCGTCGCCATGGGATATCCCGACGACTCATTCCCCGCCAACGGCGTGCGCTCGGACCGCAAGCAGCACGAAGAGTTCGTGCGTTATGTCGGTTTCGCGGAGTAGCGCTCTCCCCGGGGCCGTACGCCTCAGCGCGGCTCTTGTTCGCCAGCCTTCGGAGGCGGCTTGTGCTCGGTCTGCCCGGCCTCATGGCAAGGCAGGACCGTCCACGATCCGTCCGCGCCCATCCGGTAGGAATGGCAGGAGGCGGACTGGTCGTCGGGCCTCTGAGGTGGCGCGGCGTTCTTGGCAAGTGCAGGCGCCGTGGCAAGGGCCAAAGCCGAGATGGAACCGATCATCGTGAATTTTGCGATTCGCATGAGAATCTCCGCCGATGAAAGCGGGACCATTTCCGACCACCAATTGTGGTGAAAACTTGAAAGCGGCCAATACCTAATGCGGCTTGCTTAACGTGGTAAAAACAACGGCCCTAGTGCCGCCGATCTGAAGTCCCTGACTCGCGCGCGGCGAAATCGGGTTCAGGGACTTCAGATCGAAAGCGGCACTAGAATCATAGATTTGCTAGTAACCCATAACTTTCCGAAGTTCGTGAACGGTAGCATGCAACGGAGCACGAACTTCGAAAAGTGGGCACTAGGCTCCTACCAAAGTCGATTATCCCCTGTGAGGGACCTGGCAAAGCGTCTAGAATATGCCGCAGTTCGGCGCTGGTATACGCTTTGGCTGGTCGAAGAGACCTCCTCAGGGATGGGTACCCCGGAGACGGTGGAATTGGGGATGCAATGACGTTCGAAACTGCGATGGCTGGTCGCTTGCCGCCGCGTCGCCGCATCGGATTGTCGGACAAGGCTGCGTTGCTGTGCGGCGTGCTGGCCTGCGCGTGTGGCGCGGCCGCCTGGATCAACGAGTCCCAGTTCTCGTCTTCAGTCGATTCTCCGGTCGGGCAGCAGTTGCTCTCTTTCGAGGAGCGCTTCGCGCAGATGGCGGTGCCGCAATCCCTGCGCGGCAGCACCTTGCAGCCGATGGATCGCTCCGCATTGGCAGCGCTCGAATCCAAGGTGCAGGACGCGAAGGGTTTGCTTGCGCAGAAGCTGCAGCTCGGCGAATGGCGCACTGCCTTGCTCTATGCGCCTTCGCAGCCGAGCGCGGGCGAGGTGCCGCAACAGGCAAGCGCAGCGGATGTGCCGCTGCCAAGATCGCGGCCCGCCGCTGCCGACATCGCTGTTGCGGCGGTTGATACGCCGCCGCGGCCGGACGTGGCTGCCAAGCCAGATCGCACATGGATGCAGAAGCTCTCGGATCTTCTGCCCGGCCGCCTCACGCTCGCTTCGCTGACGCCGGGCGATGGCCTGTTCCGCTCGCATCCCGATTTGCAGGCGCTCGGTTATGACAGCCAGACCGCCGTCTATGACATCGCCGCGCATTCGGTCTATTTGCCGAACGGCCTGACGCTCGAGGCACATTCCGGCCTCGGCATGCTGAAGGACAATCCGGAAACCGTTCAGGCGCGCAACGCCGGTGCGACGCCGCCCGCAGTCTACGATCTGCGGCCGCGTGAAAAACTGTTTCATGGCGTGCGTGCGCTGCGCATGATTCCCGCCGATGGCAGCGACACGCTCGGGCGCGCCGGACTGCTCGTGCACAGCTTCATGCTTGGCCCCGACGGCGATTCGAACGGCTGCGTGTCGATCCGGGACTATGTCCGCTTCCGCAAAGCCTATGACGACGGCGAGATCAACCGCCTCGTCGTGGTGCCAAACATGACCGCGGCCCCGTCGACTGCGGCGCGTTCTACCTCGCAATCGTGACGTTCTTTTCACCGGACATGAGTGCCGCTTCCGCCTCCGAGACGCCGTTGCGGGCGACGTTTCGGATTCGCCTGGACGGCAAGAACATATGCATCGCCACCGTCGGACAGGCCTATCAGTTTCTCACCAATCTCAGTTCGATCGAATGGATGGAGTTTCGCAGCCTGCACGATGACGCCATCGATCTGCTTGAACGCGCCGCCGGCAACGCCATGATAGCCGTGCCTGCGACCAATGCCGTGCGCTCGCTATTCGCAAGGGCAAAGCTGCTTTAAGCCGACGTTACGTCGCGCACCGCTATTTCGGCGCGGGCCCGAGTTCCCTGCCGGCAGCCCAGCTGTCCGGCCCGAGACCTGTGACCAGCGAGACCTTGGCGAGATCGTCGGCGCGCGCGATGTGCGCTGATATCTGCGGGTTGATCTGCCGGGCATGGGTGAGCGGCAGCATGTGGCCCGCCGCTGGAAGATGATGCGTCTCGGCGCCCTCGATGATCGAGCCAAGCCGTCCGACGATGCGCTGGGTCATGTAGGGCGACAGGCCGCCGGAGAACAGCAGGGTCGGCACCTTGATGCCGGCGGCGGCAACAGTCACGTTGTCCTCCGACAGCGCGGCGGCGAAATCATAGGCGAGCTTGTCGATGTGCGCGATCATCCGCAGCTTGGCCTCGATCGGCAAGGGCTCGGCCGCGGCGGAGCCGTTCCAGTATGTCAGGAAGCGGTCGATGGCTTCGATCGACATGCCTCGCCACAGGTCGGCGGAGACACTGCGCGCCAGTTGCGCGAAAAGGTCGTGCAGCCGGCGATCCGCGGCGTTCTCCTTCAACAGGGTCGGCAGCACCGGCTCGATCAACGTCAGGCTGCGCACCCGGCCCGCGAAAGGCGAAGCCGTCGCCATCTTGAAGGCGATCGCGCCGCCATAGGAGTGGCCGACAAGATGAATCGGTCCTGCCGCATCGACGCGGTCGAGCAGGAACGCGACTTCGTCTGCGAGCGTCAGCGGCAGATCCAGGGCGCCCCCATTGTCGCCATAGCCGGCAATATCGGGCGCGATGACGTGACAGGTGGGGCCGAGTGCTTCGGTCAATTTGGTCCACTGCCGGCCCGACCCGAGCGAGCAGTGCAACGCGATCACGCAACTCTTCTGCTCTCGCGCAAATGAAATGTCTGAAATTGTCATCGCACCAACTCTGCTGATTGATGGTGCGACCCGGGCATGAGCCCGGATCGCGTTTTGGTCGTGGCTTGAGACGCGGTTATGACGCTCGACGCCAGGGCACGATCATTGCCACGCGTTGACGGTAGCGGCGGTAATCGTCGCCGAAGAGGTCGACCAGGTCGCGCTCCTCGAGCAGCATCCCGATGAAGATGTAGGCGGTGGTGACCGTGGCAAACAGCAGATGACCGGCGGTCATCGTCGGCGCCACCCAGAATGCGATGATGAAGCCGAGATAGAGCGGATGCCGCACGAACTTGTAGAACAGCGGCGTGTAGAATCGCGGCGCCGGCATCTGACGGTCGGTCAGGTTGTTCACCACCTGGTGCACCCCGAACAGCTCGAAGTGATTGATCAGGAAGGAGCTGGACAGCACGATGAGGAAGCCAAGCAGCGACAGCCCGGTCAGCATGGCCGCAGCCAGGGGATCGCTGACATGCCAGAGCACGGCCGGGATCGGCCGCCACTGCCAGCACAGCAGCGCCAGCAGAAGCGTTGCAAACAACACGTAGGTCGATCGCTCGACGGGCTTCGGCACGAATTGCGTCCACCACGCCTTGAATTGCGGCCGCGCCATCACGCTGTGCTGGATCGCAAACAATGCCATCAGCACCATGTTGATGATCAACGCTTCCGTCATCGGCGCGCGCAGCCCTACATCGATTGTGCGCGGCACGGGGAAGTCGTCGACGAAGGCGATCGTGTAGAGGAACGTGACGAAGAAGAACGCGTAGCACACCATTCCATACACAAGTGCAATCAATCTGCTCATGGAAGTACTCCTGGTTTGAAAGATCTTTGCGGCTGTCACCGCCGGGTGATGACGATCTCGAGGTATTCGCTCGGCACCACCATGGTGGCGTCGCGGGACTTGTTCATGCGCACGATCAGCGCATGCAGGTCGTTGCGTAGGTTTTCCCGGGTCGGCGCGTCCAGCGCCGCAAACGCCTTCAGCACGGGTCCGTAAAATGTCTTGAAGACGTCGAGGAAATGATCGGGCGAGCGGTAGCGGAAGTTGAACATCCGCGCCTCCGCCCTGATCGTGGCCTGGTTGCCGAACAGCTCGTCGAGGCGGGTCCGCGTGCCCCACAGCGCGGGCGATTTCGCGCCTGATGGCGGCGGCAGATATTTGCCGAGCGTCTTGAAGATCTGGCCGATGAATCCTTCGGGCGTCCAGTTGGCGAGGCCGATTTTGCCGCCGCTCTTGCAGACCCGCAGCAACTCGCTTGCCGCCTGCGGCTGGTTCGGCGTGAACATCACACCGAAAGTGGAGACGATCACGTCAAACGAGGCATTGTCGAACGGGAGGCTTTCGGCGTCGGCCTCCATGAAATCGACCGGCAGCCCCTCCGCCGCGGCGCGGGCACGGCCCTGTTCGAGCAAGGCGGGCACATAGTCGGTCGAGGTGACGTCGCACCAGCGCCGCGCGGCGGCAAGCGTCACCATGCCGTTGCCGGCCGCGACGTCCAGCACCTTGGAGCCCGGACGCAGGTCCAGCGTCTCGCAGAGTTGCTCGCCGACGATCTGCAAGGTGGTGCCGACGACGGCGTAATTGCCGGACGACCACGCCGCTTGCTGCCTGATCTTCAACGCCGAAAGATCGGGGGACACGGTACTCGTGGAAGTCTGTCTTGCCGTCGTGGTGCTCGCCATGGGTGTCTCCTGTCCCGATTGCATCGCGGTTATGCCGCAGTGAACCGAACGTGCCCCGGCGAGGACTCAAAAACTCTGAGGCCAGCTTGATTTTGCCTTCAGGCGGGCTTGATTTTTCTTGAGGACGAACCACGGCCGGGACTTCGAATTGTGAAATTTCTCTTTACAAATCATGTGCTTGACATCGATAGGCGGGAGCTGAGCTGCGGTGGCCAGCGCGTCGCGCTCGAGCCGCAGGTGTTCGATGTTCTGCTCTATCTCGTGCAGAACAGCGAACGTGTGGTCAGCAAGGACGAGTTGTTCGACAAGGTGTGGGACGGCCGCATCGTCTCCGAATTGACCCTGACCAGCCGAATCAACGCGGTGCGCAAGGCGGTCAACGACAATGGCCGCGACCAGCAGCTGGTGCGCACGGTCGCGCGCAAGGGCTTCCGCTTCATCGGCGAGGTGCAGGCGCAATCGGCCGAAGCGAAGCCGGTGCTCAGCCTCTCACAGCCGGCTGCGCACCAAGCCGATCATCCGCGGCTCGCGCTGCCGGTGCTCGACCGCACCGCGATCGCGGTGCTGCCCTTCGTCAACATGAGCGGCGAGGCCGAGCAGGAATATTTCTCCGACGGCATCAGCGAAGACATCATCACCGCATTGTCGAAGCTGCGCTGGTTCTACGTGATCGCGCGCAACTCGTCCTTTGTCTACAAGGACAAGCCGGTGCATCTGAAGCAGATCGGCGAGGAACTCGGCGTCGGCTATGTCGTCGAGGGCAGCGTGCGCAAGGACGGCGACCGCGTGCGGATTACGGCGCAGCTCAACGACGTCGTGACCGGCAGCCACATCTGGGCCGAGCGCTACGACCGCAGCATCGCCGACGTGTTCGCGGTGCAGGACGAGATCACGCAGTCGATTGTCGCCGCGATCGAGCCGCAGCTCTACGCCGCCGAAAATTTCCGCGCCCAGCGCAAGGCTCCCGACAGCATGGACGCCTGGGATCTCGTGATGCGCGGGCTGTCGCATTACTGGCGCGTGACGCGGCAGGACAATGTGGTGGCGCAGGCGCTGCTGGAGAAGGCGATCAAGATCGATCCGACCTACGGCCAGGCGCTCGGCGTGCTGGCGACGAGCCACAGCTTCGGCGCCCACATGGGATGGGAGACGATGGCGCAGGCGATGCCGGTCGCCGAGCGCGCGGCGCTTTCGGCGATTTACGGCGACAGCGAGGACCCGTGGGCGCATCTGGCGCTCGCCTGCGTCTATCTGTTCAACCGCCGCTTCGACGACAGCCTTGCCGAGTTCGAGCTGGCGCTGCGCCTCAATCCGAATTTCTCGCTGGCACGCGGCTATTACGGCGTGGCGCTGGCCTATTGCGGGCGCTGGGAGGAGGGCGATCGCCATGCCCGTCACGCGCTACGTCTCAGCCCACGCGATCCCTTCGCTGCGATCTATTGCGGCGTCGCCTCCTATTGCCAGTTCGTCGGCCGCAATTATGAGGAAGCGGTGCGGCTGGCGCGGCAATCGGTGCGGCTGCGTGCCGATTTCGTCGGCGGGCATCGCGTGCTCACGGCTGCAGCGGCGTGCGGCGGCTTCGAAGAGATCGCGGAGGAGGCGCTAAAGGAATTGAAGCGCGTGCAGCCTGAACTCTCGCTCGAATGGATCGCCAAGGAGATGCCGTTCAAGCACGAGGCCGAGCGCGAAGCTTATGTCGAGGGTTTTCGCCTCGCCGGCCTGCAATAGCGAAGCACCTACTCCAGCGTCTGTACCGGCGGCGGTTTCGAGGAAGCGGTTCTGGCGGTGGCCGCCGGGCGCGTTTGCGACGTGGCCGGGACGGTGGCGGCGCTTGGCGTGACTTGAGCCGGCGACACCTGCGCTTCCTGCCTGACCGGGTGCGCGCGCTGGTGTGCCGTGCTGCCGCGGCGGAATCCCCAGGCGTGTGCGATCGACGGCCCGGCGGTGTAGCCAACGACGGCGCCGGCGACCGCGCCGATCGGTCCGAGCACGACCGCGCCCGACAGCGCGCCAAGCGCGGCGTCGCCGCCGCGGTGCTCGTCCGCAGACGCCTGAGCGGCGAGCGACAGCGCCAAAACCGAGAACGCGATTTTCCACTTCATGCCGGGTCCCCTCGATTCTTCTTGCGGGGTTAACGCGGCAATACGGCGGCAAGAGAGTCCAAATGCGGCAGCGGGCGGGTGCCAAAGTGACCGCCCGGTTCCCGTCATTGTCCGCCGTGCTCGATCGGAATGCCGTTGCGGCGGGCACAGGCGCGCAGCCACGGGATCACACCGGCCTGGATCGGAAATTCGAGTTGGTAGTCGGTACCAATCTTGAAAGTGGCGCGACCGCCGTTCTCGATCGCGGCGGCGAGTGCCGCGCCATGCTGAGGCGTGATGCCGATTTCGTCGGGTCCAAGCACCGCGGCGGTGAAGGGTGGAAACGACTTGTCGTCCATCTTCAGCGATGCTTCGACTGCTTCGCCCTCGGTCGCGTGCCGAATGGAGTCCTTCAGCATCATCGTGAGCCCCTTGGCGCGGCTCGCCATGAAGAAAGTCGCGAGCCTGCGCGCGTTCGGCTCCGAGCCCGTCATGTAGTGGCGGCGGATCATGCAAACGACGATGCTGCCATCGTTGTTGCGGAGCTCGGAAGCGTCCCAGCCTTCGATCTTTTGCTTGTCGGCCATGCCAGGCGGGCCAGCCGGCGTTGCCGGAATGAAGGCGATCGTCGGCGAGCGCGGCCGCGGTGTCGGCATATCCGGGGCGTTCGGATCGGTTGGTTTGTCGATCGCTATATCGAAGGTCTTGCCGCACTGCTTGAGCCAGTTCAGCGCCTCCGGCGCGAGGTCGATTCTGATCGCGCCGGAATCGATGCCGCCGCCGTCGGAGCGCAGCCTGACCTGCGTCGCCTTGCCGAGCGCGGCAAGCGCGCCCTCGGCGTCGCCAGGATGGAAGACGAGTGCAGTCCCGATCGGGAAAAACACGGCTGGGAGCGCGCGGCCCTCGATCGACAACTCGGCCTGGTCGTCCAGCACCTGTTCGCTCGGCAGGCCGTCGTCCTGGATCATGAGCGCGAGCCCGGTACCGCGGCTGATGTTGATGGAGAAGCGGGTGTCGACGGGACCATGGCTGCCGGTGCGCTGACGCAGCGCGACCAACACGCATTGCTGCACCTTGCCGTCGGGGCCGACCTGCGGCAACGCGCTCCAGGTGCCGCTGGGGAAGCGTACCTGCTGGCCGGCGACGGGCTTGCCGGCCGGCGCGGCGACGGCGGGTGCTGAAACGGTGAAGAGGGCGATCAGGGCGGCAGCAATGCGACGCGAATGGCTTGTGAACATGGTCGTTGCGTGTGAAATGACGAGTTAATGCGTTTGACGCGGAAGGCCGGGCAAGGGTTCATGGCCCGGCTCCAAAACTGCAGGAGCCGTGAGCCATGAGTATGTTGAGCGAGCCGTTCGATCCCGCACGCGAGGCGGCGCTGGTGACCGGCGCGGGCAACGGCATCGGCCGTGCGATTGCGCTGGCGCTGGTCGGCGAGGGCGTGAAAACGCTGTTTGCTGACATCAGCGAGGAGAGGGTGGATGCTGCGATCAAGGCTGCCTCGCGGCCCGAGCTTGCGGTGCCCTTTGTCGGCGATCTCGGACAGCCCGCAGCACGCGATGCGCTGCTTGCGCACGCCGAAGGGAAAATCGGACGCATCACCCACTTCGTCCACAGCGCCTCGCCGCCGCGACGCGAGGCAGATCACATTCTCGCCGTCAGCGACGAGACTTGGCGGCAGATGCATGCGGTCAATATCGACGCCGGTTTTCATCTCGCGCGCGAGTTGGCGAAGAAGCTGATCGCGGCGAAAACGCCGGGCTCGTTCCTGTTTCTGACCTCGCTTCATGCCGGTACGCCGCGCAACTTGCCGCATTATTCGTCGGCGAAAGCAGCGATGGCGATGCTGGTGAAGGAGCTCGCGAAGTCGCTGGGACAGCACTCCATCCGCGTCAACGCGCTGGTGCCCGGCGCAATCGCGGCCGGCGGCTTCGTCGCCAATCCCGCGCTGGCGAAGCACATTCCGCTCGGCCGCCTCGGCGAGGCCAACGACCTTGCACCGATGGCACTCGCGGTTCTCTCCAACAAGGTCTCGGGATATGTCACGGGAGCCGCGATCACGATCGATGGCGGGCTTGCGCTGACCAACTGGTTCGATCCTCCGGATTTGTGAGGCGCGCCCTCTTTTTGACAGGCTTGTCCGAGAGAAGGTGAGCCGGTAGTCGGGGAAGCGGATTTTACACAACATGGTGAGAACGATTTGGTGCGGGGGCATCCTGCTCGCCCTTGGTTCTGCTGCGTTGCTGTTTCTGGCACCGGCGCGAGCGCAAAACCTCGACGAAGGCAAATCGGGCGCACGGCTGTTTGCCGATAGCTGCGTGACCTGCCATCACCGTGCCAAGGGCCTGACCAACGGCCGCTTCCGCCTTTCGCTCTATCTGTTCCTGCAGCAGCACTACGCCAGCAACTCGAGCGCGGCCTGGGAGCTTGCCTCCTATCTCGAATCCGTCGACGAGACGCCGCGCGGCCGGCCGCCTCGGGCAGCGGCAAAAAAGCCGCCTCATGGCACCGGACTCGCCAGCGGCTCGCTCCGTCCACCGGCGCCGATCCCGCAGCGATAACGCGCCGTATTGTCATCGCAGTTTTCCGACTAGGCTTTGCCGAATGCGGTCCGACTGATTCGGCGGGGCGCGCGGCCCCGCGAGGGTATTTGCATGGCATTCTTCAAGCGTGAGCTCAGCCCGGTCGAGCGCTTCGAGAGCGCGCTTGCCGCCAAGCAGGACGAGCGGCGGAAACTGGCGGGTCGGCTCGATCTCGCCGAAAAGCTCCTCGTGGAAAAGCGAACCGACGCCGAGAGACTTGCCGTCGCCGGCGCCAGTGCCGCCAAGCTCGAGCGCGCGGAAGCGAAGATGCGCGAGGTCGAAGAGCGCGCGCGGACGCTGCGCACGGAGCTTGCCGAGCTTGACGAGCAGATTACCGCGACCGAACGCGCGCTGACTGACGCAAGAGCGCAACGCGACCGCGAGCTTGCCGCCGATCAGATCGAGGCGCTCGCCGCGGCGATCGAGCGCGCGGCTCCGGGATTTGGCGCCGGTGCTGCGGGGTTGGTGGAAGCTGTTACCAAAAGCAGCCTGACGGTGACGCAAGCGACCAAGTTTGCCGCCAGCGTCGATGCGATCCGCCGCGAGGTCATGTCCGCAACCGACCTTATCTGCTGGGAGCTGCGGACGATTGCGGTGCGCACGCGTGCCGGTAACGCCAACGCGACGCCGGCCGCCCCTGCCGAGGCCGAGCACGCCGCGCCGGCCGAAATCGAACGGCAGCGGATCTACACGCTCAATCCGCTGCTGTGGCGCGAGGGCAGCGAGGTGTGCAAGGCACCCGCCTTCACCATGGTCGGCCTGCCCAAGGCGCTGCTGCCGGTCGCATTGCGGCATCATCATGTCGACTATCTCAACGCCCGCCGCGTGCAGACGCTGATGCATGTGCACGGCAGCGCACAGGGCGTTTTGCCCGACGATGCCGCGCTGATCGATCTCGACGGGCTCGCAGCCGAGGAACAGGGCGCCAAGGCTAAGGTGAAGGCCAACGTGGCCTAAGGGCGAGGAACCAGATCTCCGCATCATCGGTTGGTGTAGGCCCGGCGCACGGTCAGGGAACCGTCGCTGCGGCCCCAATTCAACGCCACATGAGGAGAGCGACATGATGTCGGAAACGCAGGTTCACACCATCGCGCGGCAGATGCTCGAGCAGCACGGTGCGGCGGCGATCGCCGAGGCCGCTCAGAAAGCGCGAGCGTGCCAGAGCCGCGGCGAGGACGAAGACGCGAAGGAATGGCGCCATATCGAGGACGCCATGAAGGCGATGCGCGGCCCGCATCAGAGCTGATCAAGAAAGCGTGCCGGGTGTTGCAGGATTCGAAAAGCTGACGCAATGTCACCCCGAAGCCGGACGTCAACCGGCCGATACCAGAAGGGAGACCGCCATGATCAAGGTCAGCGTCATGTATCCGAACAAGCCCGGCGCGCGTTTCGACCACGACTATTATCGCGACAAGCACATGCCGCTGGTGAAGGCGCGCCTTGGCGAGGCCTGCAAAACCTACACCGTAGACAAGGGCCTCGCCGGCGGCGCGCCGGGCGCGCCCGCGACCTATGTCGGCATGTGCCACATCTTTTCCGACTCGGTCGAGGCGTTTCAGGCCGCGATGGGCAAGCACGCCAAGGAAATCATGGGCGACATCCCGAACTACACCGACATCGCGCCCGTGATCCAGATCAGCGAGGTCGTGGTCGGCTGATCGAAACGACTCGCCGAGAACAGCCGTTCCCGGCGCCGGCCACCGGCGAGTGTATTTTTCCCCACCCGACCCATGCGGCGGTAGCATCCTTGCTATTTTGCAAGCGTGCTTGCCGCCGGCTGCGGCGCAGCAAACATCGAAGGTCAGTCGTCGTTTGCCGGGAGAAGGCACATGGGCCTGCAAGAAACCAGAATCGAATCGCTTCCTTTCGTCACCGCCGAGCTGAATTATCTCGCGCCGACCCCGGGCAAGCCGCGTACCTACGCCTACGACCCGCCGCCGGGCGAGCCGAAATCCACCAATCTGCCGGAGCCGCATGACGTCCCGATCTTCAACGGACGTCTGATCGCCAAGAGCTTCTCGCTCGATCGCGAGGGTTTTGCGCTGGTGAAGTACCCGACCATCGTGCGGAATTTCTACGACGAGAACGAGATCAGGCGCGTCTACTATCCCGCCGCGGAAGCCTTTCTTCGCGCGACACTCGGCGCCGACCGCGTCGTCCTGTTCGACCACACCGTGCGCCGGCGCGTCGAGGGTGCGGCTGATATCCGCGGCGCCGGGCCGCGCCAGCCGGCCACCCGCGTCCATGTCGACCAAACCGAGGCCTCCGGGCCGAACCGCGTGCGCGAGCATTGCCCCGATGAGGCCGACGAGCTCCTGAAAGGCCGCGTGCAGGTGATCAATCTGTGGCGGCCGATCCGCGGTCCGGTACGCGATGCGCCGCTTGCGATGTGCGACGGCACGAGCGTTGCGAAGGGCGATCTCGTGGCCTCCGACCTGATCTATCCGGACCGCCGCGGCGAGACCTATTCGGTGAAATACAATCCGAACCACCGCTGGTTCTATTTCCCCGAGATGACCGCCGACGAGGCGCTGCTGCTGAAATGCTACGACTCTGCTGACGACGGCCGCACGCGCTTTGGGCCGCACACCGCCTTCACCGATCCCACCACGCCGGATGGCGCCGAGCCGCGCGAGAGCATCGAGCTGCGCGCGCTGGTGTTCCACAAGGCGTGATCGCGCGGGTGTATTGTTTGCGCATGATCTCCGCGCAAACGCTACGCGTTTGTCGCGAGGGATCATGCGCTAACGCCCGCGGCGTGCCTGCTCCTTCAAAAGGGCGTCGAGCTCCTCGTTCTGAGCCGCGAGACGCGTGGCGTTGCGCTCCTCATCCGCAGCGCCCGACTGTGCGGCCGCCTGCTCGGTGATCTGCCGGATATTGTCGCGCAAGATCGAGATGCGATCGGCGAGTTCGGGTTCGGAGAGGGAACTGAAATCGGCCAAATGCAATTCTCCAAAAATCAGGACATCGGGCCGCCCGCGGCCATGAAATCGATGAAACGCCGCAACAGAAGCAGGCAGCGATCGCCGGTCGCGCGGAAAGCGGCGCGGACGTCCGCGCGCCTCGGAGTGAGTGAACAGTCGTTGATTGCGACCGGTACATACGGGATCGAAAAAGCGCGCTGCATCGGCATTTTCTCTTGAAGGACGTTTTGTGCGCAGGAACGGGCGCGAGGGAGCGCGAATATGTTGCCTCTCGTGTGGTCTTTCAAGAACCATACTGTGCTGCCGCGCAGCAATTCGTGTCAGGATCGCACCTCCTTTAACGCACCGGCATCGGCGGGCGCGGCACAAGGTCATCCTGCGGCGCGACTGACGCAGGCGGCGGAGGCGGCGCAGGCGCGATCTGCGCCGGTGCGGATCCGGGCGCACCCGGCGGCGGCAATAGCGGTGTGGCCGAAGCCCGCACCGGCGGCACATACGGCTTCGGCTTTTTCACGGGTGCAGCCGGCGGATGCGGCGGCAGCGCCGAAACCTTTGCCCGCATATTCTGCTCGAAGGCTTTCGCTTCGCTCGCCCTGGCCTCGGCGGCCTTCGCATCGTGCGCGAGCTGCTCCTGACCGGCCCTCAATTCGGCAATGCGGGCCTTGAGCTGCTCGACCTGTTGCCCCATGGCGGCGAGGTCGCGCGTCAGCGACTGGATCTGTTGCGTCTGGTCGGATGACGCGGGCGCACTCGCCACCGTGGTGTCGGCAGATTGCGTTGTTGTTTCTGCCGGCGCGTTTGCCTGATCGGGCGCTGCCTCCGCAACGGCGGGCGTATTTGCAGGCGCGGACGTCGCCTGCAACAAGGAAAGACCGAGCAGGGATGCTGCCGTCGCGATAGTGGCCTGCGCCCGGTCGCCATAGCGCTGCCAGCCGGCGGCGCCGAGGGCGCTCACGAGCGCAAACAGGAACGCCACGACAAAGCTGCTCGCCCATCTGCCGCGCTTCTTCTCGACATGAGCCGCACGAAAGCTGGTGTCCACCTTCGGCGCCGCGGCTTGCGCGGCCACGCCGGCGGAAATCTCCGACACCAGCGCGCGCAGGTTCGGCTCGCGCGAGCGCGTGTCAGGCGCGTCCGCCCGCGCGGCGAGCACGACGTCGGGTTCGATCACGAACATGTCGTGCGGATCGGCTTCTCTAACGGTCAGCGTGGATTGCATTGGCTATCCCCATCCAATGTAGGCGTCCCGGCCCATGCCTCAGACTTCAGCCGGGTTTGACCAAAGCAAGGCCGCGGTGTGGAGAGGTTGCGGCCATCAAGAGGGAACCGAGAGGAACCAATAGCGAGCGCAAGTTTCAATCCAACCGCTCGTGGATGGTGTTGCGGAACAAGAGTTCGATCACCGCAAGGATCACGACGATGCTGAAGAAAACCACGATCAGCCGCATCGGCGTCACCATCGGATCGGCCTTTTGACTTGCGATGGGCGAGACCTCGGCGGCAGCGGCCTCGGTGGTGCGGCGGAGGAAGGAGGGCGGGGCGATCTGCGCGACATCGACCCAGCGGTCGAGCCAGTTCATGCCCGTTGTTGCGATCGCCGGCAGCGACGGCACGGCTGACGCGACGCCGGACCCATCCACCGGCAGCATTTCCGACATCGCGTTGCGCCATCTCGGCTCGCGCTTGGCGGGCACGGCGCTGTCGTCCTGCGCGGCGGCTTCCGGCGCGGCGCTGTCGTCTTGTGCCTGCCGCTCCCTGGGCTTCGCCAGGCGGACGATGCGATGCAGTGGCGCGGTGGCGTCCCAGCAATGATTGGGGCCGTGCCAGTAAAGGTGCGAGGTCGCAAACTGCGTGCGCGCCTCCGCCATGGTCATGCATGACTTCGACGCGTGCGATGGCGTTGCCGCCATCAAAAAGAAACCAACGATCACTGCGGCGCGCATGGGCTGCTCCGTCCCTGATCAGTGCGGCCGCCGCCGCTGCGTGAATCATCATGAGCAAGTTACGATTTAACACGTGGCAAATTATGGCCGTTTTTAACGGAGAATTGTGCAGTCACCATTAATCGTGACCGGCCGAATTGGCGTTTCGGATTCACCTCTGCGGCAGCATTGCGGCAGAAAAAATTATCACAACAGCCCGCGATAGATGCCGGGCGCCGAGCCCTCGATCGCAACGGCGCCGACGGTCTTGGCGTAGAATTCCGCCGGTCCCACGCCGCCGATGATGGCGTAGGCGAAGCCTTGCGCGCGCATGTCCTCCAGGCAGGCAAACAGCAGCGCCTTGCCGACGCCCTTGTTGCGCGCGCTGGTGAGCACGCCCGTCGGACCGAAGAAATTCGGACAGGTCGCGTCGTGATTGGCGAAGCCGATCAGGTCGCGGCCGCGCGCGGCAACGAAGCAGGTGATCGGCGCCCGCGCGAAGGCCACCTCGGTCTCGCTCGCCCAGGCGTCGGAGAACTCTTTCCTGACGAAGGTCACGACCTTGTGCCTGTCGGGCGCCATCGCGCGCCGCACGGCGATGCCGTCCTTGGCGAGGGCGGCGAAAATCTCGCGGCTGTCCGGCAGGTCGTAGAGCTTAACGAGCATGTCCATTTGTGGGCGTCCGGAAGGGCGAAGCGCGTATTGCGGAGCATGACAGGGGAGGAGACGTCAAACAACATTCCCGCGGTGGAAATCCACCCGAGTCGTGCATCGTGTGTCACCCTCGACGAGAAGAGGGCGCAGGGAATGCCGGGCGCTGGCCGCACCCGCAGGCCTCGTGGGCTGAAAAGGAAGGGTGCCCACAAGTCAGTACAGGTAGGCCGAAACATCCGGCACTCCCTGCGCAATGGTTTACGGCTTACTTCGCGCTCTCGCCGGAGTACCGGGCTTTCTAGCCTCCGTCGTCTGTCGATCTCAGCGTTTCGGCCGCCAGGCCGAAATCGCGTCTCGACAGACTTGATCCCAGCATCGGGGGACCACGACCACGCGACTTGACCGTCCGCTTCAATGCGCATCATCTCTCGCACCGAAAGCGTCCATCGCATCCCGCCCCACGTGTCGTGACGATTGGCCGAAACGTCCCTCGTGTTGGGGCGAGGTGGCTTCTTTAAATCATAAATTCTGTCTTTCGGAAAGATGATTATTTTTGCGAGCGGCGCTTGACTCGTCGGGCAAAACAGGCGGCGGGTTTTTTCTTACCCTCTCCCCTTGTGGGAGAGGTGGCGCGAATTGAGCGAAGCGAAATTCGCGCCGGGTGAGGGGTCCTTTTCAATCGCGAGCAAGAAACCCCTCACCCGGTTCCTCGCTGACGCTCGCCGGCGTTCCCGAATGAATGCGAGATGAACGGGCCTCCGTCTTTCGGCGCATGTGGCGATTTGCGCGGGAACGCGGGTTGCCGCCGAACGTTCCAGATGAAGAGAAGAGGAGGAACGCGCCATGAAACGAACCGGAATTCTGATCGCAGCCGCGATGCTGCTGCTTCCATCCGTCGCGCTTGCCGCGCCCGGCATGGTCACCACGAATGTGAGCTTGAGGGCCGGCCCGGGCGACGGCTTTCCCGTGGTCGACCGCATTCCCGGCGGCTCCCATGTCAACATCCATGGTTGCCTGAAGGGCGACGCCTGGTGCGACGTGAGCTGGTCGGACGACCGCGGCTGGGTGTCGTCGGACGAGCTGCAATGGCTCTACCGCAACAACTACGTCTACCTGTCCGACTATTACAACGACATCGACGTGCCCGTGGTGCCCTTTGTGATCGGCAGCTACTGGTCGAGCTATTATGCGGGCCGGCCGTTCTTCCATCGCCGCGCCTATTTCGACCGCTACTGGCGTTCGCATGAAAGCGTCGCGATGCGCACACCCGACCACATCGCGCGGGCGCGTGCCGGTCATGGCAATGCTGCCGCGATCGAGGGCCGCGGCCGTGGCGCCGAGGCGCGCACCGCGATCGACACGCGGGGTCGCAGCGATGTGCGGGGCCGCAACGAGGTGCGCGGTGCCCAGGCCGCGCGCGTCGGTACCGAGCGCGGACGCATGGCCGGCGTGAACGGCAATATCGGGCGCGGACCGGCGCCGATGGCGCGGGCCGAGCATGGCGCGCGCATCTCGGCGGCTCCTGAGGTGCGACCGGCGCCCGCGGCGCGGATCGCGCAGCCCAACATCAGCCACGGCTCGCCGATGAACGCGCGGGCGCAGATGCCGCCGCCGCGCGCGGCGGCTCCGGCGATGCCTGGCGGCGGTGCGCGGATCGGTGGCGGTGCTGCTGCTGCACCGCATGTCGCGGCTCCCGCCGGCGGCGGAGGCCCGGGACGGCATCACTGAGTGAAGCTGAGAGATGAGACGAGAGAGCCCGGCAGTGATGCCGGGCTTTTTTCGATCGCCGCTTGCGCGATTTACCCTCTCCCCTTGCGGGAGAGGGTGGATCGCCGACGCGAAGCGGAGGCGAGCCGGGTGAGGGGTTCTCCCGATCAAGAAACCCCTCACCCGGTTTCTCGCTGACGCTCGAAACCACCCTCTCCCGCAAGGGGAGAGGGTACATCGAGTGCGTGGCAACGCTTCTCTAATTTGCCGGCCTTGCGATATGCCACAGATTTTGCGGATCAAATCCGTTGGCGTCGCCGGGCGCCTTGTCGTCGTTAGAGGTGTAGAGCGGGCGATAGCGATAGGCCCACATCCGGCTGCCGTCTTTGCGCACGATCACGGTGAAATCGCCGGAGGCCTGCGCGTTCTTCTCGGCGGCAAGCGGCAGCCATTTCTCCGTGCACCTGCCGTCGCAGTTCGACTTGTTGCCGCTATCGTCGCGGTCGAAAGTATACAGCGTCATGCCCCTGGCGTCGGCAAGCACGGTGCCTTTCTTCGTTTTCCCCAGGGTGACCGGCGGCGGGACGTCCTTCGCCGGCGGCGGCGGAGCTGCGGCCTCGCTGCCATGTGCGAGCGCTTGATTCGAAAAAAGCAGCAGCGCTGCAATAAAAAAGCGGAACATTCTGCTCCCTCAATCACGGTTAATCGCGCGTAAAGCGCGGCAAAACGGGAGCGAGCCTAGCCTGACAAAAGTTAGTTCCACGTTGCGATGCGGTGCGCAGAGCTGCGACAATTTGGAGCAAATCCTCACGAGGGCTTGAATGGGGTTCCGGAACAGCATCGGCCGCGCTGCCGTTGCAACGGCAAGGCAGCGATGGAGGAGACCGATGACGAAGCTGAAACTGTTGGGCGCGGCCGCCGCGCTCGCGACCGTGATCGCAACGCCCGTGCTGGCGCAGGAAGCCACCCAGGAGCCCGGCGCGATCGGGTTCAACTATCCCAATTCGCACTACATGACCGGCGGATGGGGCGTGCATACCCCGCCGAGCTGGACCGGCCGCTATCCGCGCGTCTACACCGGCTATGTCGCCGCACCCGCCTATGGCTACGGCTACGCGCCTGATGTGACCGCGCCGACCTTCGGGCCGTATGCGTATGATCCGTATTGAGGGATGAGCAGTGTGAAACGAAAGAGCGGCCCGTGTGGGCCGCTTTTTTGTTGGGCGTCCGTTTTCATCGGGCTCGGAATTTTGCGAACGCGGCTTCGACCTCTTGTTCGCTGGCAAAGCGACCTTCCGCGGCGGCGCGCAGGCCTCGATCGCTGCCGGCAAGTTCCTCCGGCGTCGGCTGATATTCGCCGTCCTTCAGACCGGCATCGAGTTCAAGCGCAAACTCGGCGAGCTCGTTCTGGACGTCGGCCGGCCATGCCTCGACCCGGTCAAGGACGGCTGTCAACTTTGGTGTCTTCATGGCACAAAAGCTATCACAATTGCGCGTGGTTGTCAGCATGGCGTAGCCCGGATGAGCGAAGCGACATCCGGGTCCCCGCATATCGCTTACGCTCATGCGGGCTACTCGCTGAGCCGTGGATCGGCTGAGAGTTACGGATTCTTCGCGACGGAAACGCAATACGCGAATAGAAGTCCATACGCAAAGACAAGCGAAAGCAGATATCCGCAATCGATATCCCATCTATTTGCATATCCCCAAGCCATACCAACAACACCGATAGCAATTGCCGGGAAGCTTATGAGCCAACGCACATGTCGGCCGGAAAACCAATTGGATATACCCCCAGTAAAAGGAATGAGAATCCAGCCGAGAAAGATGAAGAAGTAATTGAGCTTGGGCTCAGCAGCAGCGGCTGCTGCTTTATCGGAAAGGCCGTGTGCTGCATTATCGGACAGGCCGTGCGACTCGATAATCAAACCCGAAATACCCACTATCAAAGAAATCTCAATGAGATTGGCAAAAAAGCTTGGCAATCCGAATTTCGAAGCAAGGTCTGGCGTCGACGCAGTTTTCGCAAGCGATAAGAAAGCCACCGAAAAATAGATCACAAACCACAACGACGTAGCGATCCAAAGCAGGTTCTGTTGGAACCATGAAATATCGAAGTGCTCTACGCCTGGGATAAACCGACGAGCGAATTCGAAGAGCGCCGCCCCGAGAAAGGCCGGATATAAAAGCTCGTGGTGCAGTGTCAGCAACCTGTTATCTTGCATGGGACACCGTAACGATGATTTGCGCAGGCGAGAATTTTACCCGAGGTTGAACCAGCCAACAACCTGAAATTGCGATAAGTTGGTACCGATTGTCAAAGGTCGCGTGCGATGCGCATGTCCGGGATACGCACTAAGAGATGAGAGAGTGGAAAGACGGAAGAGCGGTCCGGGACCGTGGCTCTTTTGTTGGGTGATTTCACCCGCTCACCGCGACGGCGTCAAAACGACGCGTCGGATGCACGATCTCACCCGCGCTTTCGACGATGCGCATTTCCTCGGTACCGGCTGCCGCGGTGCGCTCCAGCACGGCAAACATCGCGGAGGCGGCGTGCGCCAGCGCCTCCGGCGTGTCCTGACCGCGGACGCGAGCGGAGGCAAACAGCGCGGCAAAGAGATCGCCGGTGCCGTTGGGACTGATCGGCACGCGCGGGGTGCGCACGCGCCAGGCGGTGGCGCGTTCGATGGCCAGCGTCTCGATCTCGTTGGAGGGCGTGCCTGATAGCTCCGCGCTGGTGATGACGACCGTATCAGGGCCGCGCGCGATCAATCCGCGCGCCTGCGCGATCGCCGGACCCAGCGTGCGCGCTTCCGCGCCGCACAACCATTCGAACTCGAAATGATTGGGTGTGATGATGTCGGCGAGCGGCAGCAGGCGGTCGCGGACCAGCGGCGGGATCTCGGCCTTGACGAAAAGCCCGCGGTCGCGATCACCCAGCACAGGGTCGAGCATGTAGCGCAGCGCACCATTGCGCGCTTTGGCGCGGGCGGCGAAGTCGGCCACCACGCCTGCAATCCCGGCCGAGCCGAGATAGCCCGACAGGATCATGCCCGCGCGCTCCACTGCGCCGCGCTCCTCGATTCCGCGCAGCAAATCGGCGACCAGCTCGGACTCGAGCACGCGCCCGCGGAGGGTCGGATAGCCCGGCCGGTTGCTCAAGAGCGTGGTCGGCACCGCGACCACGTCGATGCCGTGCAGCTGCATGGGAAACACGGCGGCGCTGTTGCCGACATGGCCATACGCGACCTGCGACTGGATCGAGATGACCGAATGCTCGCTCAAAATGTTGTTCCCTCGGGAACGGGCAGCATGCACGAAAAAGCAGTGCACGTCTTTTACGCCGCGTTGTGATCAGCCGATTCTCATCTACCATCGCCCCGGGGTGGAGACCGCGTGGCGGCCGTGACATCGGCCGACGAGGGGGCGATCATGCAAACCAGGTTACGTTGGGAACGGCGAGTGCAACTCGCCGTGTGTGTGGCGTTGTGTTCGGCGCTGTGGGGATCGAGCGCGAAGGCGTTCACCGAGGACGATCAAAAACGGCTTTGCACGCCCGACGTCTTCCGGCTCTGTTCCTCGGAAATCCCGGACCGTGGGCGCATCATCGCCTGCATGCACCAGAAGCGCGCGCAGCTCAGCGCGGAATGCCGAAGCGTGTTCGGCAAGCCGGCGCAATCGGCGTCGGCAGATCAGCGATAGCCCGCGCTCGATCAACGCGCTCGGTTCACCTCTCCCCGCCGGGGAGAGGTCGAATTGCGCTCGGCGATGCGAAGCATCGTCCGGTGCTGTCAGGGTGAGGGGGCGCTCAAAAGCACGACGCCGGGCAGGCGAGGGGCCATGCCTCACTGATGGGGCCCGCAAAGCCTGATCCCGGCGTGTCGTCCGTGGGTTTGGCCGCTATTGCGCTGATCCGGACGCGTTCCGGCGCGGTGAGCGGCACTGATTCGACGGTGGCGTCATCGAACCTCCCTCTGCTGAAGATTCAGCCTGTCGCGTGAAGCGACTCCGCGATGCTCCGCCTGTTGCGCGATGCTGTCAAGACGGAACCTAGCCGATCATCCGATCGTAGTCGGCGTGCGAGCCGATCCAGAACCAGAGGTAACCATCGTCGACATCAACGGCGAGCGCGCGATAGCGCAGGCCAACACGGACAGACCAATAACGTCCGACCTTCTTGAACTGCAGGGATGGATGACGCGGATCGCGCTTCAGCAGTTCGTAGTTTGCGTCGGCTAGTCGTCGAACGTGGGAGGGCAGCGCCTCATAGGCGGCCCAGAATTTTGGCGAAGCGAAGTGCCTCACAGCTCGCGCGAGCGCCCGGCGCGATGCGCAGCAATGGCTTCATCGGCGTGTGCATCGAGCTTGCCAGCCGTTGTGTCGCGTTCGATTGCGGCGTCGAATTGCTGTGCCTCGAACTCCTCGTACCAGGCGCGAAACCGCGCGAGCTCGTGCGGCGGGAGCCGTTCGATGGCTTTCTCGATGTCTTCTGCGGTCGTCATCGCAGGAAATATAGCATAGGCACCGGAGGCGAAAAAGAGCTGGCCATACGCACGACTAGGACATCCGCGGCCTGGTGCTGTCAGGCGTCTTCATCGTGAACCAGGGCGATAAGCCCGTCACCTATCGCGCCGGCGAGATTTTCGACGTGCCCGCCGGCAGCAGCCACACCGAAGAGATCGGAGCTGAGGGAGCAAGGATTGTGGTGGGGAGGAAGTATTAGGTTTTGACTGCGCGCAAAGAGCATTATGTCGCTGTGTCGATGAAATGTCCGCGCAGCCAAGAATTGCAATAGACGATCAGCACGTAGGGCGGGTTAGCCGAAGGCGCAACCTGCCACTCGCCGGGTGATGGCGGATTACAACTGCGCTAATCCGCCATACGGGCTACGCGCTTGAGGTAGAAATGGCTATCATGGTTCTCTCGGGGCGCATCAGCGCTCGTCGAAGACGAGAAGACCGGAGCCGTATCGGATGACCGCAAAATTGACTCCGGAAGCCGATGATCTCATTTCTAAAATCATGGATGCACGCGGCGCAACCCTTCTAGCCTTCTCGCAGGTGGAATGGTTTCTTGCAAAGGTCATTGTGGAAGCGTCATCGTTCGAGCAGTACCAGGAGATCGATCTTTCCTTCACACAGGACGCGGAAAAGCGTGCGGAAAAAGTTAGGAAGCTGCTGAACGTCAATGGTCCTCTCAGTCCTCACGCCGATAAGTTGAGAAAAACGCTCGACGAAGTCATGAAATATACTGAACTGCGAAATTTTGCGGCTCACGGTCTATTGGTGCGCCCTGAGCCAGATAATTTTTCCCTTTCGTCTCCTATTCATCTCCGCATGTTTCGAATGTACAAAGGAGGTGTACTCACGGAAGATAGGCGTGACTTAACGCTGAAGGAATACACTGATGAACAAACGGGGCTCACGTCGGCGGCTCGGCGTTTCATGGAATTGGTGAGATCAATTTGGAAAGATCTAGAGCTCAAAGGTCTAGACCCGGATTAGCCGAAGAAATTCGCGGACAGCTTTTCAGCTTTTACTTTTTGACGCATCCCGGTTTCGGTCTGCCTCATCCAGTATTTCCAAGAATTCCGCTTCGGAATAGTCGCGGAGCCGTTTGGCGATATGGATGCCGGATTGTTTCAAGATAAGTTCGATGACGGGCTCTGCGTCACTCTTATTGTCAAATCAAGCCCCGTTATCTTGGGGCTAACTATGTCTGGCTTGCTGTCATCCTCGCTCGGCATTCTTAACCCGAATCCAGAAGGTGAGCCGCGGGAAAGCTACGGCTAAAACGCATTGCGGCAGCCTCTTACGCCTTGCGCCATTTGTCGGGAGAGCCGACGGACGTATTCCGAACGCGCTCCACGTGGGGAGAGGAATTGGGGCTCAGTTCCCGAGCTCTCTCGATTGCTTTTCCCTGCGTGGGCAGCACGTCACTTGCCCGCTCCGAATTAGCCCGGCGGACGGCATAATCGCCCTCAGGCCGGCGTTCGACATACATACGCTTGTCTTTCATAGCACCCTCCAAGTCGTCCGTGCCCAGGCTGGAGCCTGGGCACGACAATCATCATACAATCACGAACACCCCGTCGTGCTTCCGCACGTGTCGCACTTCATGCAGGTGCCATTGCGCACCAGCGAGAAGTGGCCGCACTCGCCGCACATCTCGCCCTCGTAGCCCTTGGCCTTGGCTTCGGCGCGGCGCTCGGCCTTGCTCGGCACGGCCTGTGCCGACGCACCCGCCTTGCTCCATTGCAGCGCTTCCAGCTTCTCCGTCGGCGACAAATCGTGGCTCGCCTCCTGCTTCAGCGCCACCGCGCCTTCGAGCGCATCGGAGATCCGCGCGCTTGCGCCGTGCTGGGCCAGCGAGGTGACCTTGCTGCCGCCGGCCGGCGCGTTGTCCGAGCCGGAGGAGATCGCCGCCGAGCCGCCGCGCATCACAACGAGATTGTCGGTGCGCGAGCGCGTCAGGCCCTTCGACAGATACTTGGTCGCCTGCTGGCCCTGGTTGTCCCCGGGGTCCTTGCCTTCCTCGACGCCCTTGCCGAGCGCGTCGAAGCCGCTTTCGTTGGGATCGACGTGCGCGAGGTCGAAGCGCGACATGTAGCTCACCGCGAGCTCGCGGAAGACATAGTCGAGGATCGAGGTCGCATATTTGATGCTGTCGTTGCCCTGCACGGGGCCCGCCGGCTCGAAGCGGGTGAAGGTGAAGGCGTCGACATATTCCTCGAGCGGCACGCCGTATTGCAGGCCGAGCGAGACCGCGATCGCGAAGTTGTTGATGAACGATCGAAGTGCGGCGCCTTCCTTGTGCATGTCGATGAAGATCTCGCCGAGCCGGCCGTCGTCATATTCGCCGGTCCGCAGGTACACCTTGTGGCCGCCGACAACCGCCTTCTGGGTGTAACCCTTGCGGCGGTCCGGCATCTTCTCGCGCTCGCGCATCACGATGATGCGCTCGACCAGCTTCTCGACGATCTTCTCCGAGACCTGCGTCGCACGCGCGGCCATCGGCTTCTCGTAGAACGCCTCGACCGCATCGTCCTCCTCCTCATCGTCGCTGATGAGCTGCGAGTTGAGCGGCTGCGACAGCTTCGAGCCGTCGCGGTAGAGCGCGTTGGCCTTCAGCGCGAGCTTCCAGGACAACAGGTAGGCGGACTTGCAGTCCTCCACCGTGGCGTCGTTCGGCATGTTGATGGTTTTCGAGATCGCGCCCGAGATGAAGGGCTGGCTCGCCGCCATCATGCGGATGTGGCTCTCCACCGAGAGATAGCGCTTGCCGATCTTGCCGCAGGGATTGGCGCAGTCGAACACCGGATAGTGCTCGGCCTTCAGGTGCGGCGCGCCCTCGACCGTCATCGCGCCGCAGATGTGCACGTTGGCGGCCTCGATCTCGCGCTTGGTGAAACCAACCGCCGAGAGCAGGTCGAAGCCTGGTGCCGCGATCGCCTCGGCGCCGATGCCGAGCTGGTCGCGGATGAAGTCCTCGCCGAAGGTCCACTTGTTGAAGGCGAACTTGATGTCGAAAGCGGTCGGCAGCGCCTTCTCGACCTTGGCGATGGCCTCGTCGGTGAAGCCCTTGGCCTTGAGGGTCGAGGCGTTGATCCCCGGTGAATTGGAGAGCGAGCCGTGGCCGACGGCGTAGGCCTCGATCTCCGCGATATCGGCTTCGCGATAGCCGAGCACGCGCAGCGCCGCGGGCACCGCGCGGTTGATGATCTTGAAGTAGCCGCCGCCGGCGAGCTTCTTGAACTTCACCAGCGCGAAATCGGGCTCGATGCCGGTGGTGTCGCAATCCATGACGAGGCCGATGGTGCCGGTCGGCGCCACCACCGTAACTTGCGCGTTGCGATAGCCGTTGGCCTCGCCGAGCGAGAGCGCGTCGTCCCACGCTTTCGTGGCATGCGCGACCAGATCGGCCTGCGGGCACGACGCATGGTCGAGCGGCACCGGGTTGACCGAGAGCGACTCGTATCCGCTGGCCTGGCCGTGCGCGGCGCGGCGGTGATTGCGGATCACGCGCAGCATGTGCTGCGTGTTCTTCTTGTAGCCGGGGAAGGTGCCGAGCTCGCCCGCCATTTCGGCCGAGGTCTTGTAGGCAATGCCGGTCATGATCGACGTCAGCGTGCCGCAGAGCGCGCGGCCTTCCTTCGAGTCATAGGGCAGGCCCATGGTCATCAACAGGCCGCCGATATTGGCGAAGCCAAGGCCCAGCGTGCGGAACTCGTAGGAGAGTTTTGCGATCTCCTGCGAGGGGAATTGCGCCATCATCACGGAGATTTCGAGCACGATGGCCCAGAGCCGGCAGAGATGCTCGTAGGCGTCGACATCGAAGCGGCCGGCCACGCCCGCGCTGGCGGGGGTGTAGAACGTCAGCAGGTTGGCGGAGGCGAGGTTGCACGCCGTGTCGTCCAGGAACATGTATTCCGAGCACGGATTGGACGCGCGGATGTCGCCGGACGCCTTGCAGGTGTGCCAGTCGTTCATGGTGGTGTTGAAGTGCAGGCCGGGATCGGCCGAGGCCCAGGCGGCGTAGCCGATCTTCTCCCAGAGATCGCGCGCCTTCAGCGTCTTCATGATCTTCTTCGAGGTGCGCGCCGTGAGATTCCAGTTCCCGTCGGTTTCGACCGCGCGGAGGAAGTCGTCCTTCAGCGACACCGAGTTGTTGGAGTTCTGGCCTGAGACCGTGAGATAGGCCTCCGAATCCCAGTCGGTGTCGTAGATGTCGAAGGAGATTTCCTTGTAGCCTTGCTTGGCAAACTGGATCACCCGCTTGATGTAGTTGTCGGGCACGAGGCTGCGGCGCGCGAGCTTGATCTCGCGGCGGAGCGCCGGGTTCTTCTCGGGATCGAAGCAATCGTCGCCACTGCCTTCGCAGTTGACGCAGGCCTTCATCACGGCCTTCAGGTGCTTCTGGTTGATCTTGGAGCCGGTGACGAGAGCGGCGACCTTCTGCTCCTCCTTCACCTTCCAGTCGATATAGGTCTCGATGTCGGGATGATCGACGTCGACCACGACCATCTTGGCCGCGCGGCGCGTGGTGCCGCCCGACTTGATCGCGCCCGCGGCGCGATCGCCGATCTTGAGGAAGCTCATCAGGCCGGACGAGCGGCCGCCGCCGGAGAGCTTCTCGCCTTCGCCGCGCAGGCTGGAGAAATTCGAGCCGGTGCCCGAGCCATATTTGAACAGGCGCGCCTCGCGCACCCAGAGGTCCATGATGCCGCCCTCGTTGACGAGGTCGTCATTGACGCCCTGGATGAAGCAGGCGTGCGGCTGCGGATGCTCGTAGGAGGATTTCGAGCGGGTCAGCTTGCCGGTCTTCCAGTCGACGTAATAGTGGCCCTGGCCGGGACCGTCGACGCCATAGGCCCAATGCAGGCCGGTGTTGAACCATTGCGGCGAGTTCGGCGCCACCATCTGCATCGCGAGCTGGTAGCGCAACTCGTCATAGAAGGCGGAAGCGTCTTCTTCGGATGAGAAGTAGCCGCCCTTCCAGCCCCAATAGGTCCAGCAGCCGGCGAGGCGGTCGAACACCTGCTTGGAGGAGTGCTCGCCGATATAGCGCTCGGTCTCGGGCAGGTTGGCCATCGCCTCGGTGTCGGGCACCGAGCGCCACAGGAAGGAGGGGACGGTCTCTTCCTCGACCTTCTTCAGGCGTGCGGCGACGCCGGCCTTGCGAAAGTACTTTTGCGCCAGCACGTCGGAGGCGACCTGCGACCAGGCGGTGGGGACCTCGACATTGTCGAGGTGAAAAACCACCGAGCCGTCAGGATTGCGTATCTCAGATGTCGTCAATCTGAAATCAATCGCGGCATAAGGTGACTGGCCGGCGGTGGTGTTGCGGCGTTCGATTCGCATGGTCGTGCCCCGTATTCTTGGCCGCGCTGCCTACCCGCAGCTCGGCATTTGTTGTTTCCTAAGCGAACCTCCCAAGCCGGCGCCCAAAACGACGGCCGGTCGTCCGCATGCTCAAGCCGGTGGACCCGGCCCTGTTTCTGTTCAACGCCCCGCCACATCACTTCGGGCCCGTTTCCGGCCCTTGGGTCTCGCCCCGAACCCCGAAATTCGGCAGACAAGCCCTCGACCCGCTGCCTCGACGGACGAGCGGATTGGTTACCTCAGGAGCTCTTTTTGGGAGCGACCGGCGGGACCCAAACACACGCGCGCCGAACAGGTGAAAGCTAGGACGACTCCGTTACGCCCGTCAAGAACTAGTGTGAGTTCCTGAATCAAATACTAAATATGGTGGAAAGGGCGGGAAAACAGGGGTCAATGCCACGCCTGTGATCGACCCAAGTATCAGTGAGTCCAAGAGGATTCGCCAAGCGAAAAAATCGACTCCAGCTGTGTGAATTCACGTCCCTCCCGCTGTTCACAGGAGACATATTTTTACTGTTCGAGGGATTGCCTCAGAGAGACTCACCGTAGGGCTACGGGCGCAAGGGGGTAGGCATGTCAGGGAGCGTGTGGTCGCGGCTGCCTGAACCGGGCAAACAGGCCCCGCTGATTCCCTGCCGGGCTATTCCCCAAGATGAAAGTTCCGTCGACTGCCTCCGGTCGAATATCGCCGGCCGGGCTCATGTTCCTCGCGATCACCTCGGTCGGCTGGGGCTTCAATTGGCCCGTCACCAAGTTCCTCATTGGGGAATTGCCGCCGCTGACCTTGCGCGGGCTGTCCGGCGTGGTCGGGGCGCTGCTGCTCGCAGGCCTCGCGATCCTGCGCCGGCAGAGCCTCTACGTACCGCGCGAGATCTGGCCGCGGTTGCTGCTCGCCTCAGTTCTCAACGTCACGCTCTGGATGGTGGTGATGGGGCTGGCGCTCGTGTACCTGCCGGCCAGCGAGGCGGCGTTGATTGCCTATACCATGCCGGTCTGGGCCTCGCTGATCGCCTGGCCCGTGCTCGGCGAGCGGCCGACCGTGCTGCGCACGCTGGCTCTGCTGATGGCGTTCGCGGGGCTCGCCTCGATCATGGGCGGCAACGGCATTGCCGCCAGCGAAGCGAAATTGCCGGGCATCCTGATGGCGCTGACAGGCTCGGTCGGCTTTGCCGTCGGCACGGTGCTGGCGAAGCGGCGACCGATCCATCTGCCGCCGATTTCGGCTGCCGCCTGGCAGGTCGGGCTCGGCTGCCTGCCGGTCGCGATCGTCGGCCTGCTGGTCGAGACCACGCATCTGGAGAAGGTGACTGATCTCGGCTGGTGGCTGCTGATCTATTCCGTGCTCGGCCAGTTCTGCATCGCCTATGTCGCCTGGTTTGCGGCGCTGGCGCGCTTGCCCGCCTCCGTTGCCGCGATCGGCACCATGGCGGTGCCCGTGATCGGCGTTGTGACCTCGGCGTTCGCGCTGCACGAGCCGCTCGGGGCAGGGCAGATCGCAGCGCTGGTGTTCACGCTCGCCGGCGTGGCGCTGGCGAGCAAGTCATAAAAAGAAAACGGCGCCGCATGGGCGCCGTTCTCAACGTCAGGCAATACCGGCTCGGTTACGGACAGGGATGCCGCAGGCCGTCGTTACCGAGGAAGGTCTGCGAAGCCGGATCCCAGGACCGGTAGCGCTGCGCGCAGTAGCTCGCATCACCGCCGCCGCCGGGAACCACCACGGTCGTGCCGTCATCATAATAACCGTTGTCGGCGTAGTAGCCGTTATCACCGTAATAGTAGTAGGGGTCGCCATAGTAGGCGTACGAACCCAGCGCCGCGCCGGCGACGATTCCCGCGGCTACGCCGGGGAAAAACCGTCCGTGACGGTAGTAGCCGCCGCCACCGTGGTTCCAGTTGCCGCCTGCGACGCGCGCGCCGCTAAAGCCGGGGCCAGCAACGCGGGCTGCGCCGAAATTGCCACCGCTGACGCGTGCAGCTCCGAAGCTGCCGCCGCCCATGCGCATGCCGCCACCGCCGCCGCTAAAGTGTGCGCCGCCACCGCCGCCGCCGATGTGACCACCGCCACCGCCGCCGCGGCCAAACGCGAAGCTTGCCGACGGGGCAGCCGCCGCGAGAATCAATGCCAGCGCCGAGGCGCCGGCCAAAACTCTAGAATTCATCATCTCATCCTCCATCACAGGGTTACCGTCCTAACCCCCGGTGCGGTCAGTCGTTCCGCCTGCGGCGCAACGAATGCGTGAGGGTGAGATTGCGAGCGCAAAACTGTACCGCGAATGAACGGAATCGGCCGCTTCGGGGGAGCTCGAACACGAAAGCGCGAGCTAGACTTTCGTGCGCTGCGGTGGCATCAGAATCTCAAGCAAATCGGACCCGCGCCGCATGAAACAGTTCTTCCTGAAAGTCTTCACCTGGTGGAACGGCCAGACCTTCGGCACGCAATTGTGGACGTGGCGATTTGGCGAGCTGGTAGGCGAGGACGCGCAGGGCAACCGTTACTACCGGACCCGCGGCGGCGCTATCGATCCGACCCTGCATTTCCAGCGGCGCTGGGTGATCTACAACGGCACGGCCGAGGCGAGCCGGATTCCGCCGGACTGGCATGGCTGGATGCATCACACCGTCGACGTGCCGCCGACCGAGGACAATTACAAATCCCAAGAGCTGGGAAAAGCCGCATGTGCCGAACATGACCGGCACGCCGCAGGCCTATCGTCCCTCCGGCTCGACGCTCGCCAGCGGCCGCCGGCCGGCGGCGACCGGCGACTACCAGCCCTGGACGCCCCGCAGCTGATCCCTCGACGTTTCGTGATCTCTTGCCGGCCGCTTTCGCGCTATGGTCGCAAGCACCGATTGGAGACCGCCGGAATGGCCTGGTGGCTGTTTGTCATCGTTTCGACTGCATCGATCCCGCTTGCCGGTGCAATGGCCCGCGAGCGCAACCGGCCGTCCAAGCGCTGGCTCTGGATCGCGGTCGCCGTCGGACCGTTTGCGCCGCTGGCGCTTGCCATCCTCGGTGACTGGCGGCCGGAGCCAGTGCGCTAGGGTTCGTTGCGAATTAGGGCGTGCACTCATAAATGCGCTATGTCCGCTTCCAGGGGTGAAGCAGACTTCCGCGAGCTACTCCGGGATGTCGCCTTCTGACCTGGAGCCGAACTTTCTTCCGAATACTTTATGTGTTCCATGTTACGATTTGTCCCCATAGTTTTGGTACCTGGCCAACCGCGAAGCCGACGCCGCGATCTCAGTGCAGCCGGTGGCAGAGGTGGAGAGCAAGGGACAGGGAACGTGATCGGTCATTTTTAGCGCACCAGTGATGGGTTTCGCGAAGGGTTCAACCCATCCCACGTGCTGGGTAGCCTTGATTGTTCTTTTTTGCGTGACCGCGCCGTGTGAAAGGGCTTACGCGATGAACGATCGTCCAAAATTCATACAAGATGCTGTCGTCCACTGGTGGTCGCCGACCGCCCCGGACGGCGAAGAGTTTGAATTACCTTCGGGAACAAAGACCTGTTCGTTGCTCAAAGTGCAGTTCGTTGGGCAAATTTCCATGATGGTTGCACGCGCAGGTCCCGGTGAGATGCCGCACGAAGCGAGCTTGCTTGTCGAAGACAATTTTGGCGATCAGCAATATAGCAGCGGCAAAGTTATAAAATCTTTCTTTCACCATCAATACAACGACATTCTTTTTGGCCTTTCAGAAATAAACAGAAAACTGGGCCCTAGCGAATATTTGTTTCTGGATCGCAACGACGCAAATCTTGTTCTCAGGTTATTAGCGGATGGAAGTCAGCCGGAGACTCCCGTCTCATATGTCTGTGCCTTCAAAGAAGGTGAACAGGTTTTATTATCGTATTTTTTAAAGAGGTCGCCACCGCAGCCCTGGTGGCGTACATGGTGATTGGACGACTTCCGTTGTTGGCACTTTTCGGACATGCTGGGGCAAACTGACCATGTCCGCTCCTGAGGGCAGAGCGGACAGCCTGTTTGGTTTGATCGGATTTGTGAATACACGACCTAAGCTTCGTTGATCCGCGCGATGTATCGCGCGACAGAGGCGGCGACAATTTGCTTGCCATTCCTGTCGATCTGGTTCCGTCCCGAAAACGCGCCGTAGACGGCATCGAACGCGAACGGCTCCAGGATGTCGGCGATGCGCCGGACCTTGCCGGCCGAGAGCGGGAGCAGGTTCGGGTACGACCACATGAAGCTGACATGCCCGCTCGGGACCACCTGCAGGACGTCGCCTGAAAGCACCACGCCGCGGCCGCTGTCCCAGTCCGCCCAGTGCAGCACGGTGCCGCCCTCGAAATGTCCTCCCAACCGGACCAGCGTGAGCCCCGGTCCGATGGATTTGCTGTCGCCGTCCCAGAACTGCACCGCCGGGTCTGATAGCAGCACCCACTGACGATCGGCCGCATGCAGGTGGATCGGCACACCCCCGAGCGCGCGGCTCCATTCCACCATGGTCGTGTAATAATGCGGGTGCGAGATGGCGATCGCGGTGACGCCGCCCAGGCCTTTCAGTAGCTCGACCGTCGCGTCGTCGATCAGGGCGATGCAGTCCCACAGCAAATTGCCCGATGGCGTGCGCGCGAGAATCGCGCGCTGGTTGATCCCGAACGCCGGCACGGTCTCGATGGTCATTAATCCCGGCGCGAGCTCACGGAATTTGTTGCTGTGCCCGCGCCGCAACCGCTCCAGCGTGGTCCAGGATTGACCCGAAACCGGGACGAACTGCCGCTCATCGACGCAGACCGGGCACGCATCCGGCGGAGTCTCGGACGGCGGATACTGCATGCCGCAGGCATTGCATATGAAGGCTGGCATCGGGGCAGGGTACACCGATCCTGCGGCGTCCTGCCAGCCGACCGCAGCTTCGAGGGGGCACGAGCGCGGGCATAACGTCGCCTGACGCCCGTTCGTGCGGGGTGACCTTTGCGGCCAGCCGCGATAGCCTCGCCCCTGCATCACCGGGCGTCCCCGCAATGTTTCGAAGATCCATCAAGCAGAAGATTGTCGGCATCGCCGCCGGCCTGATCGTGCTTGCGGTGATCACCTCGCTGCTATCGATGGTGATGTCGGCGCGCGTCGGCCATCTGCTGGACGAACTGACCAACCGTTACGTGCCGGCCTATGGCGGCCTGGCGCGGGCCAACATCAAGTCGCTCGAGCGCTCGCTGGCGCTGCGGCAGATGATCATCGCGAAAATGCAGACGCCGCCGGATGAAGCGGCCTATGCCGTCCACCTGAAAAGCTTTCAGTCGCTGGGTCCCGAGATCGAACGCGAGGCGCAAGACGCGCGCGCGCAAATCGTCGCCATCATCGAGGACACGTCGACGCCGTCGGACAATGCGGCGCTCGGCCGGCTCGACGACCGCATCGACACCGCGGTCAACGATCTGCACCACCGCCTGGATGAACAGGATCAGTTGCTCCTGAAGCAGCTCGACGCGCGCGATTTCGATGGCGCGCGACGGACGCTGGTACAGGCCGATGCGCTGCGCGAGGAGTTCGGCCACAAGATTGACGCCATCCGTTCCGATATGCTGGCGCAGGTGCATGGCAGCGCCGGAACGGTCATTCGCCAGCAGAACCAGGCGATCATCATTTCAGCCGTTGTCACCGGCATCGCCGCCGTGCTCGGCTTCGTGTTTGCGATGCTGGTTGGGAGCGGCATCACCGGTCCGGTGCTGCGGCTTCTCGAAGGCACGCGCGAGGTCGAGGCCGGGCGGCTCGACCGTCCGATCAGCGTGACGACCGGCGACGAGATCGGCCTGCTCTCGGCGGCCTTCAACCGGATGATCGAGCGGCTGCGTCAGAACCAGCGCATCCGCGAGGTCTTCGGGCGTTATGTCGATCCGCGGGTCGCGGAGGGACTGCTGGATCAGACGGCGCTCGCCGCCGCCGAAGGCCAGCGGCGGGTGATGACGGTGATGTTCTGCGACATGAAGGGCTTCACCACGCTCAGCGAAGGCGTCACGCCGCAGGGGCTGGTGAAGATCATGAACCTTTATCTCTCGACCATGTCGGAGCCGATCCATGCGCATCGCGGCGTGATCGACAAATATATCGGCGACGCCATCATGGCCTATTGGGGCGCACCATTCATCGAGGATGCCGAGCAGGCGCGTCTCGCTTGCCTCGCGGCAGTCGACATGATCGGGCGTGTGGCGAAGCTGCGCAAGGATCTGCCGGAGCTGCTCGGCGTGCGCGCGATGCCGGCCGATTGCGACATCAGGATCGGCATTGCCACCGGCGAGGCGCTGGTCGGCAGCATCGGCTCGGAATACATGATGAGCTTTACGGTCATGGGCGACAATGTGAACCTCGCCTCGCGGCTGGAGGGCGCCAACAAGTTCTATGGTTCGCACTGCCTGATTTCGGAGGCGACCGCGAAAGCCTGCGGCGACGCGGTCGAGTTGCGCGAGATCGATCGCGTGGTAGCGATCGGGCAAACGCATGCCGAGACCGTCTACGAGATCATGGGCCGCAAAGGCGAGCTCACGCCGGCACAAATGGAGTCGCGGACCCGTTACGCCGACGGACTCGCGGCCTACCGCACGCAGCACCGGGATGACGCGGCAAGCGCGTTCGCAGCTGCCCGGACCGCGGCGCCCGACGATGGTGCCGCGCTTGCGCTGATGGAGCGGATCGACGTGTTCAAGGTCAATCCGCCGGCAGAGACCTGGGACGGCGCGTGGCATCTGGAGCGGAAGTAGCGTGGGCCTCGCATGAACGACAGCGATCCCGATTCCATGCCTTCAAGGCTCGAGAAAGCGCTGATCGAGAACAATCGGCGGCTCAAGAACATCCAGTTCACGCTGCGCACCATTTCGTTCTGGCTGATGCTGATTTTCGTCGTGCTGATCATCGAATATGGCGACGACGTCCGCGCCGCGCTCAAGGGCTGGTTCGGCGTCATCGCGACGATGCTGGGAATGTGACGGCAGACGTATGAACTCACGCTCTCAGGCGCTCGTGTCGCCGGGACCTTGCTCAACTCTGACTGCTCCCCACCGCTCGCCCTAGCCGTTCCAGTTCAAGCGTAACGCAAAACAGCGCAAACAAGAATCCAGCGAGCAGCAGTCCGCGTCGTATCATCAGCCAGACGTCGGCGTCTTGCTCCAGTTCCGGAAGGTGCCTGAAAAAGACGATGGCGAACAGCGAGCCGCCGAAGATGAAACTCAGCCGCCCGAGAAACAAAAGCAGGTGATTCAAGACTGCATTCGAACCTTGAAACGGGATCGGAATGCGTTGCAGGCGATACCAGTAGGCCGCCTGCATTGCGATCACGGCGCCGATTGTCGAAAAATCATCGTATCGCATGTAGGGTGCCTGGTCACCCGGATGGAGCGCCAGTTGCCTGAAATCAGGCAACTCCCTCCAGATGATAAAAAGCGCTCCGACTATTTGAATCGCGAGCAGGAGCAAATAGGCGGCTCTTGGTTTGTGGTTGTTATCGAGGTCCGCCAACTTCTGCTCCAGCATAGATCGCGCGTTCCTATGTGACCCGTTTCATTGGCGGTGCGATCCACTTTCCTTCCAATGCTTCGGGCTTCGGCCAGTAAAGCCGCATGACAACGAGGAACGGTCCCTCGGGCGCAGGCAGCCAGTTGGCTTCCATATCGGCGCCGGGGGACTTGTTCTGGAAGTAGAGCGTAAACCCGCCATCGGCATCCTTCTTGAATTGCGCGATCATCGGCGAGTTGAGCAAGTACCGGTTCAGTGGATTAGCTACCATCAATTGCGCAGGGAAGTCGTACATCGTCATTGACCAAAATGCGTTGACGGGCGGCAGCTGATCCGGCGTAAAGCGAACGGTGTAGCGGTTGGCGCCGTCCAACTTCTGTCCGTCAGCATCGACGGCATATGATGGATACATGGCCTCCTGCTGCGAATTGCCGTAAATTCCGTATACAGCACCCGCCATCCGATAGAGGTAGTTGTTCTTTAAAAACTCCCGCGTGCCGAAAAACTTTCCGGTGCTCATTTCGCGCGCATCAATTTGTTTTTGCAAGGCCGCATGTTCAGCCCATGCGTCCGCCATCCCTCGTTCGATGGCCATCTTCATGTCAGACGAGAGCTTTGCGACATCGAACGTCTTGCCTGCGCCAACACCGATCTTCGCAAATCGCTCCATCAACGCGGTTTCCGAAGGAACGGTAGGGCAGACCCGCAGGACGAAGTTCAGGATGTTGAAGAACTCCGCAGATGTTCTTTGCTCCGCCGGTGAGCGGCTTTATGAAATCAATAGCAGGAGCTGCGTTGGGCGCGGGCTGGCCGAGAAAGGCCGAGAGCGTCTGCACCTTGTAGCCCGCCTGCACCTTCTTCACATTGTCGAGGTCGGCCGGGTTAAAGAGCTGCGTTCGATAGCCGGGAAAAGCAAGTTCGGTCTCGCAGCGAAACACCTTGTCGATACCCTTGGGGGTCTCACCTTTCCAGTCCGGTCCGGCGAGAAGGAACGTCCCGCCTCCGTTGCCGCTCGTGCGAGTGCCAATGTAATCGAAGTTCTGCGTGTAGTAGTCGATGAGCTGGACGCTGAAATAGCGATCCTTCTCCATCGTGGGCACGGTGAGCACGAGGGGTTCAGCACGCAGGTCGGCACCGACCATGGAGTAAAGAGTGTCCGAGTTTGCCGTTTGAATCGCCTTGTCTGCTGCGGTGAAAAGGCGTGCGCTGTTCCAAATCTGGTTCCACGGCGCTTTGTACTCGCGGTTCTTGGTGTCCACGAAGTAGGCATATTGGACGCGATAATTATCCACGACCGGGAAGCCATAAATGTATGCCTCCTTGGCAATGGTGCGGGCTTCTGCCGGGCTTACCGTGGTTTGAGCGAGCGCCGGTGCGAAACGAAGCGCCGGAAGCAGAGTGATGCCGCCAGCAAAGCATCTTCGTGTGATGGATTTCATGTTAGGGACCCTTTTGGCTATGGCGAGCTTAATGAGGCCGGTAAGCGAGTGCAGTCCGAAGCGTCATGCAACTTTCTTCAATGGCGGCTTTTGCCACTTGCCATCCAACGCTCCGGCCTTCGGCCAGTAGAGCCGCAAATACATTCGGAATGGTCCCTGCGGCGCTGGGAGCCAATTGGCTTCCTTGTCCTTGCCGGGGTTTTCGCTTTGGATCAGCAACGTCAAACCGCCATCGGCGTCGCGCTTGAATTGCGGCATCATCGGCGAGTTGAGCAGATAGCGATTGATAGGGTTGGCCACCAACAGGCTTTCCGGCATTTTATACATGGTCAGCGACCAGAATGCATTGACCGGGGGCAATTGGCCCGGAGCAAAGCGCAACGTGTATTTATTAGTGCCGGTCAGTTTCTGGTTGGCGTCATCCAAGCCATAGAACGGATAAATCGCCTCCTCTTTCGAATTGCCGTAGATGCCAAGCGCCGCGGCGGCCATGCGGTAGAGATAGTTGTTGTTCAAGAATTTTCGCGTGCCGAAAACGTCAGCGGACGTAACTTTCCCTCCATCAAACTTCTGCAACAGAGCAGCGAATTCAGCCCAGGCGTCGGCTCTGCCATCCTCGATGGCCTTGGTCATTTCGGGCGAGAGTTTACTGGGGTCGAAAGTCCTTCCAGCACCGACGCCGATTTTGGCGAAGCGCTTCATCAATTCCGCTTCCGACGGATCTGTCGGGCAGTAGCGCAGGACGAAGTTCAGGATGTTGAAGAACTCCAGGGACGTCTTCTGCGTCTCTACCGTGAGCGGCTCGATGAAATCGATGGCGGGGGCCGCCTTGGGCGCCGGCTTTCCTAAAAAGGACGACAGCGGCTGGACCTTGAAGCCGGATTGGACCTTCTTCACGTTGTCGATGTCGTTGGGATCGAAAAGCTGTACGCGATAGATCGGCATCAGGATGTCGGTCTCGGAACGAATAACCTTTTTGATGCCCTTCGGAGTCTCGCCCTTCCAACCCGGCCCCACGACCAGCAAGTTCGCTGCGTCGTTTCCTGTCGTGCTGGTGCCGGCGTAATCGATGTTGAAGGTATAGGCATCCGTGAACTGGATGCTGTAGTAGCGGTTCTTCTCGACCTCGGGGACCGAGAGCACGAACGGCTCGGTGCGGAGATCGAGTCCCAACCATGAATAGGGCGTATCAGAGTTGGGTGTTTGAACTGCCGTGTCAGCCGGTGTGTAGACCCGAGGCGTGTTGGCAATCTGCCCCCATGGCGCCTTGAACTCAGGACCTTTGCTGTCCACGAAATATTTGTACTGGATGCGATAGCTGTCCACCAGCGGGAAGCCGTAGACATAGGCTTCCTTTGCGATCTTGCGAGCCTCCGCCGGGCTGACGCTGCTTTCCGCACTCGCAGGGATGGACCTCGCACTGACCATTATTGTGGCTAGGGCGGCGGATTGAAGAAAGTTGCGTTTCGTGAGCATTTTTGAGCGCTCCTGGCGTTGCTGCCAGCCTTTGCAAACAGGCGCGCCGAATCCTCGTGAGGGCTTACATTCCCAACACTGAACTACTTTTCGGTGAAAACAGCGTACCCCATCAACTGTCACGACAACATGTCGATCTTCAGTCTTCTCGAAAATATGATGTTTTGGCTTGGGGGCATTCACCTTCGACCTGGGTTGAGGCGGACGCGAAATAGCGAAGTGCGTTCTAACGCAGTCGAGTCAGTCGCGCATCGTGAGCAGAAGTCTCAAGGCCTTGGCCGCTCTGTGTTCGGGCACAAACAGGTGGTCGTGGTAGTAGGCCGAAACGGGGTTCACGCTGATGCCGGCTTCCGCCAGACGCGCCGTGATTGCCGCCAGAAATCCGACCGCATCAAGCGAGGAATGAACTGTCAGGGTAATCAGGCGCGATGGAAACTCGTAGGGCAAGCCGAGGCGTTCGGCCTCGCCGCGCCGGATCACGACGGTGGTACCCTCGCGCTCGCCAAAAATCAGAAGCGGCTCGATTGCGGCAGGGAGAGTGTTGCCTCTCGGTATCGAGCAAAATACGAATGTGCCGTCTTGAAGCTCCGGCTTCATCTCCCGAAGCAGCGTCTTGAGATCGTCTTCGGCTGACACAATTCCTCGAGCTGCCGACAGAATACAAGTCCTTGATTTCTTTTGCCGCTTTGCTGGCCGCCTGACAATGCCCTGGGTCAAGCAATCGTCTGTCGTTCAAGCCGGCCGCGGCTGACCGCGTGGCAGTCGCTTCGAGGCGACCGGCGCAACGGCTTAGCGGTCTTGTTTGGCGGGGAGGTCGCCGGCGGCCTCTCTGGCCAGGCGCTCCGCCTTGAGCCGCTCGCGATTGTCGGAAGCGGCCTTCTGTGTTTTTTCATATTCCGTCGGTTCGGACTGCGCCGGCTTGAATGCCTTGTTGGCTTGCAGCACCGCGCGGCTCGGGGGTTTTTTCTCAAACATCTGTTCTCTTACCTGGAATGCCGGTGCCCTGTGGTCCGGCTGGTGTCATGGCGGCACGTGTGCCGGCATAACGAGCGACGCTTGCTTAACGGCGGCCTGTGCAAATGGTTCAAGCGCAGGCCGGATGAGGCGCATTCGCAAAGCCGTACGCAAGGGCAGCGTGGCGCTATCTATGCGATGATCGGACGCTCTTTCGAGACGGCCTTCTTGCGTTTTTTCTTCGGAGGGTCGGGGACGATCGTTGGGGCACTTGCCTCTTCCGCTTCCCGGGCCTCCCTCAGCGCGCGCAGACGGTCCATATTCTTTCGCACCGCGATCGCGTCGCGTTCGACGTTTGCCATCGCACGGGCTCCCTCCACCTGGGCCAGGCGCTGCCGGTTGGCGCGCGCTGAGCGGTCGGGAGATGGTTCGTCCGATTTCCTGCTTAGCATCTTGTGCGGTCCGCGCTTCCGACGGAGCAAACCCGCTCAATCCTGCGATCGAGCGGGCACGTCGCCATTTCAGTACATCCGTGAAATGACGCGAATGGCTCAGGCAAGCGAGAGGTTTTCTGCGCTCGTCTTGCCGCGCATCTTGTCGGCCTTGATCTCGAAGTTGACCTTCTGACCTTCGGCAAGACCGGGCAAACCGGCCCGCTCGACGGCGCTCACATGCACGAAAACGTCGTTTCCGCCATCATTCGGTTGGATAAAGCCAAAGCCTTTTTGGCCATTGAACCACTTAACAGTGCCCGTGGGCATCTTTCGTCTCTCCAAAGCAATCTCCGCGCGACCATCACGCGGATTCCATTCAACTGGTCGATGTCTTTGGGAAGTAGCCCGCAGGCGCGTTCAAAAAGGCACAGCGGCTAATCGAATACGAGACAATGTACAGGTTGAGCCGTCGAATAGCAAGGTACACGGGTGGGTTAATTGAGGCCTGCCTTAACCCTGTAGTGCTCATCGCAGGTGCCTGTTGTGGCCGGCGTTGATGTTGTCGCGAACGGCGCGGCAGATCCACTGCTCGGAATCATGGGGCGATCGCGACGAACGACAAACGCACCGCGCCGATGAATGTTCTGAGGAACAAACATGCCCATGCCAGGTTATGCTCAGTTATGCCGGAGCAGCAGTGGCCCAATCCTCCAAATTAAAAAACATAGTCCTGGTGGTTGAGGACGAAACGCTTGTCCGCATGAATTCAGCCGACATGATCCGCGATCTGGGCTTCGAGGTGATTGAGGCTACGGATGCCGATCACGCGGTTTCCCTGCTGGAATCCAATCCGGATATCACGATCGTTTTCACCGACATTCAAATGCCGGGGTCGATGGATGGCTTGCGGCTCGCCGCTGTGGTGCGAGATCGGTGGCCGCCGATCGCGCTCCTGATCACCTCCGGCCAGCTCCACCCTCCATCAGCTGACATGCCGGCCGGAGCACGATTCATTCCGAAGCCGTATTTCCCGCTACAGCTCAAAGACCAGCTGCACTCGCTCGCGGCTTAGCGTCTATCTGCTGCGGCGCAGCCAAACCGCCGTGTTTCTGTGGACAACGGTAACAACGGGGACAGCCGCCAGCGCGCGGTTGCGCATCTCGCGAGAGTGAGGCTTCATAGGGTCATCTTACGGAGATGGGAGACCATCGCGGAGGTTCGGGAGACGGAATCGCGACCGTCCCGATGCGCAGCGGCACCCGATCAGGATGTTGCCGGGAGATAGGCCCCCGGTGCTAGACGTCCTGAGATCGCCCTCCAATGTGGGGCTGCCGTGAGACAGGAAAGGCCGTCCGGGCAACCGGGCGGCCTTTTTCTGTTGTGGTCACGCGCTTTGAGTGAGCCGCGCGGCCGCACGCGCGATCGCCTCGGTGCGGCGCGCCTTGTAGGGCGCGATCCGTTCGTTGATCAGTGCAAGGACCTCCGGTGGTGCGGTGTCGGGCGAGCCGGAATTGAACGGCGGTCCCGGATTATATTCGAGCCGGAGCTGGATCGCCTCAGCGGTCTTGCGGTCGACCAGCATCTCCACCAGGGTCAGCGCGAAATCGATGCCGGCGGTGACGCCACCGCCGGTGACGCGGTTGCGATCGGTACAGACGCGCGTCCGTGACGGGATGGCGCCAAAGGCCGGCAGATGGTCGATCGCCGACCAGTGCGTCGCCGCGCGATAGCCGCGCAACAGGCCGGCGGCGCCAAGCACCAACGAACCCGTGCAGACGGAGGTGACGTACCTCGCGCCGTCCGCCTGTTTGCGCAGGAAAGCGAGCATCTCCTCGTCGTTGACCATGTCGTCGGTGCCGACCCCGCCGGGCACGCAGATCACGTCGAGCTGCGGACAGTCGGCGAAGGTCGCGGTCGGCGTCAGCATCATCACGGAATCGCTGGGGACGGGCTCGATGCGCTTCCAGATCAGATGGATTTTCGCGCCCGGCACGCTGGAGAAAACCTGCAACGGGCCGGTGAAGTCGAGCTGCGTCACCTTCGGAAACAGCAGAATACCGATCTGAAGCGGCATGGCGGCGACCTCCGGAAAATTGTTCTTGACGATACGATCATGGCATGATCGCTTCTCGTCCGAAATGGCATATTTCCCTCATTTTGAGACATGAGGCCAACATGATCGGCGTGCTGATCTTTCCGGACTTCCAGCTGATGGACGCCGCCGGGCCGATCTCCGTCTTCGAGATCGCGAGCCGCTACGCCAAGAGCAATTTGCCGATCCGGGCGATCGCGGCGAAGCCCGGCCCCGTGCGCTCGACTTCGGGCGTCGAGATGCTGGCGCACAAGTTCGGCTCGCCGGGCGCGATCACGACGCTGATCGTCGCCGGCGGCGACGGCGTGGAGGCGGCCGCGCGCGACAAATGCACGATGCGTTTCGTGCAGGCGGTGGCCAAGCGCGGCGTGCGCGTGGCGAGCGTCTGCTCCGGCACCTTCGTGCTCGCCGAAGCCGGACTGCTCGACGGCAAGCGCGCGACCACGCACTGGCAACGCACGCGGCAGTTTCTCGCGACCTATCCGCAGGTGAAGCTCGAGCCCGACCAGATCTTCGTGCGTGACGGCAATATCTGGAGCTCGGCCGGGATCACAGCGGGCATCGATCTCGCGCTGGCCATGGCCGCGGAGGACTACGGCGATGGCATCGTCGAGCGCACCGCGCGCCAGCTCGTGCTCTATCACCGCAGGAGCGGCGGGCAGTCGCAATTCTCTTCGCTGCTCGAATTGAAAGCGCCGACCGGCCGCTTCGGGCCGCTGCTCACCTGGGCGCGCGAGAATCTCGATAGCCGGCTGACGGTGGAGGATCTCGCCGAGCGCGCCGGCATGAGCGCGCGGCATTTCACCCGCGCTTTCATCGCCGAGACCGGGGCGACGCCGTCGAAGGCGATCGAACGGCTGCGCATCGAAGTGGCGCGCTCACGCGTGCAGTCGTCGAGCGAGGCGATCGAGCGCGTGGCGGAGACGACAGGCTTTCGCGATCCGGAGCGGATGCGCCGCGCCTTCATCCGCGCCTTCGGCCAGCCGCCGCAGTCGTTGCGGCGGGCGGCCAGGAGCGCGTAAATAGCGACCAAAGGAAGCAGTCAGCGCTCCGGATTAACCAAGTTCCGTCGCTCCGCGACCGGAACTATCCGTGCTATAAGGCCTTATCGCGGGTAGGACATCCCCGGAGGCTGCCATGAAGATCGCAACGATTCTATTGGCTGGAACCTTGGTACTCGGCGTCAGCGTCGCGGCGAGAGCCGACGACTCACAGACAGGTCTGGTGACGCAACTCAATCGCCTGACCAACACGATCTCGATCAAGCGCGTGCAGACCGGCACCGTCGGCGCGAACACGGCTGGTAGCGCCGAGGACTTCAAGGTCAAGGACGGCGTCTCGACCGACAATCTTCACGCCGGCGACAGGATCAGCTTCCAGAGCGCCGACAGGAACGGCGTGAAGACGCTGACCGGCTTCAAGATCGAGTTGACCGCCGCGCGTTGACGGCTGAGCTCGTTATCTTTCGCCGGATTCAGTGAAGAATTTCTCGCCGTAAGCGAAACGATTCGGCTTGAGGAAAAAGCCGAGGATCACCGCGCCGTCGGGTGCGACCGCCTCGTGCTGGTTGCCGGCCGGACGCCAGACGAACTGACCGGGACCGCATTTGCCCTCGTGATCCTCGAGCGAGCCTTCGATCACATAGGTCTGCTCCAGCGCGGTATGCTCGTGCAGCGGCACGACCGCGCCCGGCGCGAGCTTGAACAGCGCGGTGGTGATGCCGTTGTTGTCGGTGTAGAGCACCTTGATCTGGATGCCCGGAAATTTGGTCGCTTCCCAGGGCATGTTGGGCACGTCCATGTAATGCGCCGCGCGCTCCGGCGGATTCTCCGGCTTGATGTCGGCATGCACAACTCTACGGCTTTGAGCGGTCATGGCGGGCTCTCCTTGCGAGATAGGGCAGCATACTGCGCAGCGGGCACGTCCGAAAGCAGCAAAACGTTATTTGCCGTCCTTCGCCAGCAGTCCCAGCCGGCCCGCGAGCCATCGCGTGGTCGGCGCCTGGATCAGGATGGTCATAAGAATCGCGACAAACGTGACGGAAGCGATCAGCTGCGCGTCGGGCGCGTTCATGCCGAGCAAGAGGCCGGCGAGCGCCGCCGGGATCACGCCGGTCTCGCGGGTCCAGCACATGAACAGCATTTCCTGCCATTCCCAGCGCGCGCGGCGGTCGGGCAGGGCGCATGCGAACACGGTGATCGGCCGCGCCACCAGTATCAAGACGGCCACGACGGCCGCACCTCCGAGCCAGTGTTGCTGCATCAGACCGAAATCGACCTGGGCGCCCAGCAGGATGAAGATGAAGATGCGCATGATGAAGGACGTGGTCAGCACGAATTCGTCGAGTTTTTGTCCTTCGCCCGGCTCCATGCGAAAGCCGAATGCTTCCTTGTTGCCCAGCACGATGCCGAACACGAACACCGCCATGAAGCCTGAAGCGTGCAGCCCGCTCGCGCCGAAATAGGCGCCGATCACGGCAATCAGCGTCACCACGGGCGCATATTCGGCGAGGAACGCCCATCGCTCATGCGCGATCAGCAGCGCGGCGAGAAAACCGAACACGAGCCCTGCAAGGATACCGAACAGCGATTGCCCGATGAGGTCCATCACGGCATGCCCGAGCGAGAATGCGCCGCTGCCGGTCGCGACCGCCAGCACGGAAAACGTCAGGATCGCGCCGATCGCGTCGTTGAAGGCGGACTCGCTCATCACGGTCTGCGCCACGCGGTCACGGATGCGGATCTGGCGGAAGATCGGGATCAGGGTTGCCGGATCGGTCGAGGCGAGGACGGTGCCGAGCAGCAGCGCCACGACGAGGGGAAGCCCGAGGATGTAGTGGGCGGCGAGACCGGTGATGACAGCCGTGATGACGACGCCGGCGGTTGCGATCACCACGATGGTGATCCAGACCCGCTTCAACACCTCGAGCCGCAGCGCCGCGCCGCCGTCGAACAGAATGTAGCTGGCGCCGAACAGCACGATGATCTGGCTCAACGCGGAGGAAGCCTTGATGGCGACGAGGCCGAGCGCATGCGGGCCGAGCGCGATCCCTGCAAGCAGGAAGATCGCGACGTCGGGAACGCCGATCTTCTGTGCGACGAAAGCGGCGAGCGTGCCGATCGCAAGGATCAGCCCGCAGGCGAGCAGCGTGTGCTGGGCGATGGCGATGGAGCTTGATGCGTCCATCTGTCGGCTAGTCCAACGCCTTCAGCCATGTCGCGATTTCAGTGACTGCGATATTGGCCTGGTTGAGCAGCTTGCCCATGGTGAAGAAGCCGTGGAACTGGCCGGGGAAATGGCGATAGGCGACGGGCACGCCGGCTTGCTTCAGCCGTGCGGCATATTCATCGCCTTCGTCGCAGAGGGGATCGCCGCCAGCGGTGAGCACGTAAGCCGGTGGCAGGCCGGCGAGCGATTTGACCCGCGCGGGCGAACAGCGCCAATCATTAATGTCGGTGTTGCCGCCCATGTAATTCTCGAGGAACCAGGTGATCACCGTATGCGTCAGCAGGATCGAGGTGGTGGGATCCTTGTGGGAGGCATGTGTGCGCGAGAAGTCGGTCGAGGGATAGATCAACACCTGGCCTGCGAGATCAGGCGCCTGGCCGTCGCGGGCGGCAATCGCGACCACCGCGGCCATGTTGCCGCCAGCGCTGTCGCCGCCGACTATCAGGCGTGAGGTGTCGATGCCGAGCGCTTTCGCATTACCGGCGGCCCATTTGGTCGCGGTGATGGAGTCCTCCACAGCGGCGGGAAAGCGATGCTCGGGGGCAAGCCGGTAGTCGACGGAGAGCACCAGCAACTCCCCTTCATGGGCGAGCTTGCGGCAGACCACGTCATGGGTCTCGAGATTGCCGATCACCCAGCCGCCGCCGTGGAAGAACACGAGGCATGGCGCCAGACCATCCTTCTTGCGCAAGGTCTTCGGCGTGTAGAGGCGGGCAGGGATCGCGCCGTGAGGGGCAGGGATCGCGATGTCTTTTGCGGACTCGAGCTCCGGCGGCTCGGGGTTACTGACAAAGCGGGCCTGGTTATAGAACTCGCGCGCTTCCGGCGGCGTCAGCGTCTCATAAGCGGGACGGCCGGCTTGCTTGAAGGCCTCGTAAACGGCGGCGGCATCGGGATCGAGAACGACGGGCATGCGAACAGAACCTCGGTTGAATGTTCAGGCGGCGGTGCGGCCGCCGTCGACGGTGTAGGCGGAGCCGGAGACATAGCTTGCTTCATCGGAGGCAAGGAATGCGACAATTGACGCAACCTCGGACGCAAGGCCAAGCCGCCGCGCCGGGATGCGCTCGACGATCTTTGCCGTCGGCGGCGGCTCATTGCCGCCGGCACGGCCCTGGATGATCGCGCTCAGCATGCGGCTGTCGATCATGCCAGGGCAGACGCAGTTGACGCGCACGCCGGTGCCGGTGCATTCCCAGGAAGCACTCTTGGTCAGTCCGATCACGGCATGCTTGCTCGCGCTATAGACCGCGAGATGCGGCGAGCCCAGCACGCCGGCGATGGAGGCGGTGTTGATGATGCTGCCCTTGTTCTGCTTCAGCATCACAGGAAGCACATGCTTCATGCCGAGGAAGACGCCGATCACATTGACGTCGAGCACGCGGCGGAACGATTCCAGCGGATAGTCGGTGATGGATTTGACCTCACCCTCGACGCCGGCATTGTTGTAGAACGCATCGATCGTGCCGAACTTGTCGACGGCCTGGGCGACATAGTCCTTCACATCGTCCTCGTCGGTGACATCGGCGGTCACAGCCTGCGCCTGGGCCGAGGCCGGCAGCTCCTTGATCGCGCTGTCGAGGTCGGCGCCCTTGCGGTCGACGGCAACGATGCGCGCGCCGCGCTCGGCCAGCAGGCGGACGGTCGCGCTGCCGATGACGCCGGCAGCCCCGGTGACGACGGCGACCCGGCCGTCCAGACGAATGCGATCGGGCATGTTTTCTCCCCGTTTGCTCCGGTTATCCCGGCTTGGGGCGCAGGTGGCCCCGCGCGGATTTGAGCGGGAACTATTTCATCTCCGGGGGAGGGGCGACCAGTGCCACAGATGCGGCAGCCGCCCTTTCCCCGCCGCATTCGGCATGTTAACCGGTCCCCTGCGAGCGGCGGCGAGAGCTATAGCCTGTACAATGCCTCCCGATTCGCACTGAAGCCGCGCGAGATGCATCGAACCATTGTCCTGGCCGGTCTTACGGCCTTCATCACCGGCTTGGCGGTGTCCGTGGCGGCGACGACGCCGGCGCGCGCGCAGATCGGCAACATCTTTTCCGATCCGGTGCCCCGGCCGCCCGGCAATATTCCGCGCGGCAATCAAAATCAACCGCCGCCCGAGGAAGAGGAGGAAGCGGTACCTGCGCTGCCGCAGGGCCGCGTGCTGCCGGCTCCCAATCGCCCGCGCCAGGACTCGGCTTTGCCGGGGCCGGTACAGTCACAGCCGCTGGCGCCGCCGCCCGGTACCACCGTCGTTCCGCAAAACGCCCCGCCTGCCGTCGCCGTGCAGCCGCCGCAACCGGGGCAGGCGCCGCAAGGTGGCCAGAACGCTGCATTGCCGCCCGGCACCAATCCGACACTCCCCGGTCTGCCGCCCGGACAGCGCCAGCCAAAGGGCGCGCCGGCCGCGCCCGCGACGCTGCAGCCCGGCGATGAGGTGGTGCAGGAGCCGCCGGCGCAGAAGATCATCAACAAGAAGGCGAGCTTCTCCGGCCTCGACAAGATCACCGGACGCATCATCAATTTCGACGAGGATATCGGCGAGACCGTGCAGTTCGGCGCGCTGCGGGTGAAGACCGATGCCTGCTACACAAGGCCCGCCACCGAAGCCACCAACACCGATGCCTTTGTCGAGGTCGACGAGATCACGCTGCAGGGCGAGGTGAAGCGGATCTTCTCGGGGTGGATGTATGCGGCAAGCCCCGGCCTGCATGGCGTGGAACATCCGATCTACGACATCTGGCTGACCGATTGTAAGGGACCGGAACAGACGGTGGTCAGCGCCGCACCGACGGCGCCGACGCCGGCGCCGGCCCCGCCGCCGGCACAGAAGCGTCCGCCGCCGCAGAAGCAGGCCGCGCCACGTCCGCCGCCGCAGCCGCAGTTCCAGCAGCAGCAACAACCGCCGCCACCTCCGCCGCAACAGCAGCGGCCGGGCGGCCTGTTCGGCGGATTGTTCGGAAACTAGCGCCCGCTTTTACGAAGTCCGCGCTACATCGCCGCAACACCTCTCGCGGACTTCGGAAAGTTATGGGCACAAGCAAATCCATGATTTTAGTGCCGCTTTCGATCTGAAGTCCCTGAACCTGATTTCGCCGCGACCAAGTCAGGGACTTCAGATCGGCGGCACTGGCGATTCAAATCCGGCGATAGCGACTTCGGATCGGCTGCTCGCGCTTGTCGACCGACCAGTCGCGCGAAATCGACTTCACGTGCAGCAGGCTTGCGCCCTGTTGACACTGCCAAGTCCGATGCGATTCTCTTTCGCAAGACAATCTGGCGGACTATCAAATGTCGACCTTGGAAGCGGCGTTGCGGGGAGGGGCAGTCATCGTGCTCCTGCTGCGCGTTGTGATGCACGTCCGAGACGCGCGAAGCAATCAAGTCAGCCGCTATTCGGCGCTGTTCCTGTTGGGCGTTGCGGCTTACGTCGTCGAGTTGGCTCCCGGCTTTCGCGGCCTGGATTTGCGCTGGAGACTTCCAATCCACGTCGTCAGTTGCGGTACGCCGGCCGCATTCTGGATCACGATGGGTGGGTTTTTCGTCGATGAGTTTCGGGCGCGCTGGTACCATGCGCTCGCCTGGCTGGCGCTGGCCATGATTGGCGTGGTGGAAATGTGGGTCCGCTCAACCTCGCTGTTTGCGATACACTCCACGCTATCACTGTCGTTTGTCCTGCTTGCCATCTGGCATGCGTTGGCTGGTCGAGCGACCGATTTGGTGGAAGGGCGGCGCCGGCTTCGCGTCGTGTTTGCCATTGCGACCGCGCTCTACACTTTGCTGATCGTCGCGTCGGACTGGCTATGGCCCGGTGGCCTGTCGGTTGCGTCGCTCAGTCTCGCGAACGCCGTCGGCTTGATGAGCCTGATCTTCCTGTTCGCGGTGCTGGAATCCCTTCCATCGATCGGACAGCCATTTGCGCCTGCTGTGGCGCGAGCTGGGCCGACCCAATCCCTCAACAACGACTCGCCGATAACACCGTCTCCGACTGCACCGGACGCAGCGCTGCTCAAGGCGCTGCGCAAGCTGATCGATCTCGACAAGGTTTATCGCGAGGCCGACCTGAGCATCGCGTCGCTGGCGCAAAAGCTCGACATTCCCGAATATCGGCTGCGCCGCCTCATCAATGAGCAGCTCGGCCACCGCAATTTCAGCGCCTTCATCAATGGCTATCGCCTGGCGGAAGCCGAGGCCGCGCTGGGCGATCCTGCCCAGGCCGCAGTGCCGATCCTGACGATTGCGCTCGACGCCGGCTTCGGCTCGATCGGGCCTTTCAACCGGGCCTTCAAGGCGCATACCGGCTTGACGCCGACGGAGTATCGACGCGCCCATATCGGTGGCGCGCATGGCGATGAGCCGTCGCCGATTCCGGAAATCGGCTGACCGTTTGTAGAATTCGGCCAGGCTTGCTCGGAAATCGGCGAGAGGCAGAATTTCACATGTGCAAGCTTGCATTCGGCGGGCAGGGGTCCCGCGATGCGGAGGTTGCCATGACGCTGCTGATCCAGGTGTTGGAGTTTGCCCTCCCGGCCGTGATCGTGATCGCGACGCTGGAAGGCCTCGTCCTCGCGGTCGTCATGCGGCAGAGCTACAACTGGCGGGCCTGGCTGGCCTCGCTTGCCGACGCGCTCGGCCGGCAATATCTGGTTTACACGCTGCTGCCGCTCAGCATTGCGCAGCCTCTGGTCGATCTGGCCTGGGGCCACCGCCTGTTCACGGTCCCGCTGAACAGCGTCTCGTCCGTGGTCGTGCTCGTGCTCGCGCAGGATTTCAGCTACTACTGGTTCCATCGCTGCAGTCACCGCGTCCGCTGGTTCTGGGCGACCCACGCGATCCATCATTCCTCGAACGAGTTCAACCTCGCCGCCTCCTACCGCTTCGGCTGGACCGGGCGGCTGACCGGCGCGGCCGTCTTCTACGTGCCGATGATCTGGCTCGGCTTCGCGCCGGGCCCGGTATTCATCGCCGCGGCCGTCAACCTGCTCTATCAGTTCTGGTTGCACGCCGAGTGGATCCCAAAACTCGGCTGGCTGGAATATGTGCTCAACACGCCCTCGCACCATCGCGTGCACCATGCCGCCAATCCGGAATATCTTGACCGCAATTACGGCGGCGTCTTCATCGTGTTCGATCGCCTGTTCGGGACCTTCGTCGCCGAGCGGGACGACCTGCCGTGCCGCTACGGCCTGGTGAAGCCGCTGCGCTCCAACAATCCGGTCATCATCGCGTTTCACGAATGGGCTGCGCTGGTGCGTGACCTGTGGCAGGCTCGCTCCTGGCGCGAGCGGATCGCTTGCCTCGTCGGTCCGCCCGGGGGCGGGCCGGCGGCGTCCGTCGCAAAACCAACAGCGCACGATGCCGGTCAAGAGATCGGGACCGCGGTGGCATGAAGGGATGATTGCAATGAAACGGCGCCAGTTCGTTTCGCTTCTCGGCGGAGCTGCGCTGGCGCCGCTCACGCGGTCGCCTGTATACGCCGACCCGCCCGGCGGCTGCGGGTTTCCCATCGCGCGCGACGACGGCTGGCCCGTTGCCTCCGCCAATGAAGACAGGCTGATCGACCGCGATGCGCTGTGCAGGATGGCGGATCGGCTCGCAGCGTCGAGCAATGTGCACGCCGTGCTGGTCGCACGCGGCGGCAGGCTGGTGTTCGAGCGGTACTTCAAAGGGGACGACGAGATACCCGGCGGCATTTTCGGCCACCATGTGGAAAACGTCACCTTCGATGCCGACACACTGCATGACATCAAATCGGCATCAAAGAGCGTCGCGTCGCTCGCGTTCGGGATTGCGATCGATCGCGGGTTGATCGCCGGCATCGACGAACCGATCTTCAGCTTCTTCCCCGAATTGTCCGACCTGCGTACGCCTGAAAGGGACCGCATCCGACTGGTACACGGGCTCACGATGTCAATGGGCCTGAAATGGGTCGAGGCAATCCCCAGCAACGAGGGGGATAACGACGAGGAGCGCATGCATAGGTCGGCAGATCAATGTCGCTATGTGCTCAGTCTTCCAGTGACGGCCCCACCCGGACAGGAGTTCTTCTACAACACCGGCACGCTCGCGCTGCTGTCGGCCATCATGCGCAAGGCGACCGGACGCCCGCTCGACGAATTCGCGCGCGCGAACGTGTTCGAGCCGATGGGCATCAGCAACACGGAGTGGGTGCGGTACAAGGGGGATACCGATGCCGGCGGTGGATTGCGCATGCGGCCACGCGACATGGCAAAGATCGGCCAGCTTGTCCTTGCGGGCGGCCGCTGGAACGACCGCCAAGTCGTTTCGACGTCATGGATCGAAACCTCGACGGCTTCGAAGCTCAAGGCTACCGACAATCAATCCTATGGATATTTGTGGTGGCTCGGCCGCTCCCGGCACAATGGCCGTGAGGTCCACTGGATTGGCGCGCTTGGCCGAGGGGGGCAGTACATCCGCATCGTCCCGGAGCTCGATCTCGTTGTCGCGGTGACCGCCGGATATTACCAGGACTACAGCAAGCCGGCGTTTCAACTGCAATACGGCGTTTTCAGAGACGTCTTGCAGGCGATTCTGAACTAGGGCGTGAACTGAAAAAATCAGAGACCTTGACGAACATCCGCTTTGGTGCGCATAGCGGACTCAGGCCGGACATCGCGCCATGTCCGAGAAGCCGTAAGCAGACTTATGCAGCGCACCAAAGAAGTAGCACTATTCGATCACCTGGTCGGCCCGTGCAAGAAGCGCGGGCGGGATATCAATCCCAAGCGCTTTTGCAGTCTTCAGGTTGATGATCAGCTCGTATTTGGTTGGTGCCTGCACGGGCAGGTCGAACGGTTTCTCACCCTTGAGGATACGGTCGACGTAAACTGCCCCCCGCTGGAACTGGTCGATCCGATTGGGTCCGTAGGAGATCAGGCCCCCACTGGTGACGAATATACGGTCCGAGTAAACCGCGGGTAGTCGATGACTGGCTGCTAGCGTGATGATCAGTTCGCGATGAACGTTTGCCAACGAACTCCCCAGCACGATCAGGCCGCCATTCGATTCACGGGCGAATGCCGTTATGGCACTCTCGATCTCGCCGGCGTCGCGCATTCCGAATGGGCTCAACACCACTCCAAACGATGGCGCCGCCGATTGGATAGCGGTGAACATACCGCTCTCGGCAGCTGAGGCAGGATCCCGAAGGACCGCTACCCGTTTCACGGGGGGTACAATCTCTTTCAACAGCTCCAGCCATTTGCCGCTCAGGCCGTATTCGAAATTCGTAAACCCGGTGGTGTTTCCGCCTGGGTGCGCCAAACTGTCGACGAAGCCGGCGCCGACCGGATCGACGACACCTACGAACACGATTGGCACCGTGCCGGTCACCTTTTGTAACGCGGCCACCGCCAGGCTGCTGCTGGCCAAGACCACATCCGGCGCGAGCGCAATCAATTCCGCGGCGTATTGACGAAAACGGTCGACATCGCCCACAGCCCAGCGCGTATCGATCTGCACGTTGCGGCCGTCGCTCCAACCAAATTGCTGCAGCTCCTTGAGGAAAGCCGCGATGCGGACCGCTGATTCCGGATCGTCCGCGGCCACGTTCATGAGCACGCCGACGCGCCGCATGGGACCGCGCTGCTGCGCGTGCGCCGTGAGGGGAAACACCACCGCGCCGCCAAGAGCCTGGATGAACTCGCGCCGCTTCATGTCCGACCCCAAGCCCTGAAACCGGCTTCAGAACCAATGTCGCCGCGCAAATCAGAGGCGTTGGCGAACGTCCGCTTTGGTGCGCGTAGCGGACTCAGGCCGGACATCGCGCCATGTCCGAGAAGTACCAGAAGCCGACATCACGTCGCCTCATTCGATTACCTCGTCGGTAACGGCAAGTAGGGTGGGCGAGATGGTGAGGCCAAGCGCCTTGGCGGTCTTAATATTGACGACGAACTCGAACTTGTTCGGTGCCTGGATGGGAAGTTCACCGGGGTTGGCGCCCCGCAGGATACGATCGACGTACGTCGCCGCTCGCCGAAACTCCTCTGCAGTGTTTACACCATATGACATTAGGCCGCCGTCGACGGCAAAATATCGATAGGGATAAATCGCTGGCACGCGATCCTGTGCTGCCGCCGCGATAATGAATAGGTGATTGGCTGCGGTAAAAAAGTCCGGAAATATGATCAGGCCACCGTGGGATGCGGTACCGATCACCTCGATGACCTGCTTGATCTCCGTGGTATCGGCAACACCGCGCGCGATCAACTCAACCCCAAGCGACGCCGCGCTTGCCTCGATCGACTTCAGATAGCCGGCGTAAGGCGTAGTCTTCGGGTTGTAGACAAGTGCGACCCTGGCCAAACCAGGTGCGGCTTGCTTGAGCACCTCCAGCCACTTCCCACCCATTGTGAACTCGAAATTGGTGAAGCCGGTCGCATTGCCGCCGGGTGACGTCAAACTCGTCACGAGCCCACTGCTAACCGGATCAGTAACGATAGCAAATACGATCGGTATTGTGCGCGTCAGCAGGCGAAACGCTTTCACCGCCGGTGTGCTGCTAGTCACCAGCACGTCCGGCTTGAGCGCGACCAGTTCCTCGACATAGGTCTCGTTGCGATCGACGCTATCGCTCAGCCAGCGATAATCGATCTGGATATTCCGGCCTATCGTCCACCCTAGATGGTCGAGCTCCTGCACAAACGCCGCCGTGCGACGGCGCGCTTCCGGGTCGCTCTCCCTTAACCCCACTAACCAGGCAATGCGCCGCGCGCTGCCGGCCGGTTGTCCTTGTGCGGCAACTGGCCATGCGGCCGCCGCTCCGCCGATAAGCGTGATGAAATCTCGGCGCTGCATGTGAGACCCAATCTCAGAAGAAGGCATCTTAGCAGCCAAAGCAGCTATTTCGATAGTGGCTGAAACCTGCATCGTGAGCTTGGCTTTGGGCGCGGCCAATGTCTCAGTTGGGTCCTTTGCGTCTGCTTTGGCATGTCCGCGGCAGGTCCGGTATAACGAGCTAGCAGCCAATTATCTGGCCTTCGTCGAGCTCGCATCCACCCGCATTTGGCCGCCTGCCAATGAGTCCGCGCCCCAGTGGCTCAGCTCATTGCCGTTCAGCGATGATCGCGAGCGCTTCTTCGCCTTTGATCGGCCGGCTGAAGGTCAGCCGCATGAAATCGGCGGGCTCGCCTTGCAGCGCCTTGTCGAGCAGCGCGGTGTAGCGCCGCCGCGGAATCTCGGTCGCGCCAAAGCTCTTCAGATGTTCGGTGACGTATTGGGTATCGAGCAGCTCGAAGCCACCCGTGATCAGCCGCGCCACCAGGTGCACCAGCGCCACCTTGGAGGCGTCGCGGGTGCGATGGAACATGCTCTCGCCGAAGAAGGCGCGGCCCAGGCTGACGCCGTAGAGACCGCCGACCAGCTCGCCGTCCTGCCAGGCCTCGACGCTGTGGCCGTGGCCGAGCCCGTGCAGGCCGGAATAGAGATCGCGAATGCGCTTGTTGATCCAGGTGTCCTCGCGGCCGTCGGCCGGCGCCGCGCAGCCCGCGATGACGGCCTTGAACGCCTTGTTGACGGTGATGGTGAAGGTATCCGAGCGTACGGTGCGTGCCAGCCGCGAGGAGATGCGGAAGCCGTCTAGCGGAATAACCCCGCGGATTTCAGGCTCGACCCAGAACAGGGTCGGATCGTCGGCGCTCTCGGCCATCGGAAAGATGCCGCAGGCATAGGCGCGCAGCAGCACTTCGGGCGTGATTTCGGCAGCGGCGGAGTCGCGCGACGTCATTGGGCGAGGATAGCAGGGCGCGACGGTCCTGTAAGCCCGCGAAGAAGCCTACTTCGCGGCGGCGCTGGCGGCCTTCATGGCTTTTGCGCGCGCGAAACGCAGCACGATCCGCGTTCCCTTGTGGTTGGGGTCGCGCTCGGCGCTGGCTTCCAGCTTGGTGGCCATGGCGCTGACGATGCGCTGGCCCATGCCGGTGGAACGGGGATCGCTCTTGCCGTTGGTGCCGACGCCGTCATCGCTGATCGACAGCACGATATCGCTGCCGTCGCCGCGCAAGTCGACATGGATGGGCCCCGCGCCGTCTGGATAGGCGTATTTGACCGCGTTCATCACCAGCTCGTTGGCGATGATGCCGATCGCGACCGCGCGGTCCGGGTCGATCTCGATGGGCTCCGCCTTCAGCGTGAGCCGCGACATCCGGTTGCCCTCGGCGGAGCGGCGCAGATCGTCGAGCAGGGCGTCGAGATACTGGTTCAGCAAGACGCTCTTGAGGTCTTGTGACGTATAAAGGCGGCGATGCACCTGCGCGACCGCGGCGACGCGGCCCATGGCGTTGGTCAGCGCTGCCTTGACGTCCTCTTGCGTTGCGGAGTTGGCTTGCAGATGCAGGAGCGAGGCAATGATCTGCAGCGAGTTGCCGACGCGGTGGTTGACCTCGCGCAGCAGCAGCTCGCGCTCGGCGGCGAGCGCGGCGTAGCGGTCGCGCGAGGCATGCACCTCGGCCTCGGCCTCGTCGCGGGCCTTTTTCAGCGCAGCCTGCCGCAGCGCGCCGTCGACGGCGACCTGCAACAGCGGAATGAACTCGCCTCGCGTGTCCTTGACCAGATAATCGGCCGCACCGGCCTTCAATGCGGTCACGGCGATGCTGGAGTCCTGCGAGGCCGTGACGAATACGACGGGCGGCGCGTCCGGGATCGCCATGATCCGCTCCAGCGTCTCGAGCCCATCCATCTCCGGCATGTACTGGTCGAGCGCGACCACGTCGATGCCGCCCTCGCGCAATCGGTCAAGACCGCGCGCGCCGCTTTGGGCGTGCACGACCTTCAGCCCAAGCCGCGACAGCCCGCGGTCGACCAGACGCGCCAGCGCATCGTCGTCGTCGATATAGAGCAGCGTTGGTGACGCGGAAGTCATGAGGCGGCCGGGGGGACCTGGATCACGGAGAAGAATAGACCCAACTGCCGGATGGCGTTGGCAAAACTTTCGTAGTTGACCGGCTTGGTAATGTAGACGTTGCAGCCGAGTTCGTAGCAGCGCTTGATTTCCTGGGAATCGTCGGTCGTGGTCAGGACCACCACCGGCGTACTCTTCAAATACTTGTTTTCCTTGACCTGGCGCAGGATCTCGATGCCGGTCATGTCGGGCAGATTGAGATCGAGCAGGATCAGCAAGGCCTGGCCCTTGTGCTGGACCCCGCTGCCGTCCTTGCCGAACAGATAATTGACGGCGGATGTACCGTCGGTGAACGGCCTGATCTCATTGTTGACACCGCTTCGCCGGATATTCCGCTCAATCAGGCGCGCGTGCCCTTCATCATCCTCGATCATTACAATTATTACTGGGGTCGCCATGAGTCATTGTTCCATTTGATGGGAAGGGTGATGATGAAAATGCTGCCGCTACCCAGCTCCGAGGAGACCGACATGGTTCCACCGAGCCGGCGCACCAGCGCCCGAACATGGGCGAGCCCGATGCCCTGACCCGGCTTGTCCTGGGTTCCGGCGCGCCGGAACAGGTCGAAAATGCGCTGATGGTCCTTGGAATCGATGCCGCGCCCATTGTCGCTGATTTCAAACACCGCAAAGCCGAGCCTGGTTCGGCCGCGGATCGCGATCTCGCCGGGAACTCCCGGCTTCAGGTACTTGATCGCGTTGTCGATGATGTTGGAGAAGATCTGCTCCAGCGCAAGCCTGTCGCTGACGATGTCGGGCAGCGGCGCGACGTGGATTTCGGCTTTGGCTTCCTCGGCCTGATGCGCGAGCGTCGAGATGATCGCCTCGATCAGCTCGCGCATGTCGATCCTGACCGGCTCGAATTCGCGCTTGCCCTCGCGGGTCAGATTCAGAATGGCCGAGATCAACCGATCCATCTTGGCGATGGAGGATTTGATGAAGCCGAGCGCCTCGGTGAAGTCCTCGGACAGCTGCCTGTCTTCTCCCTCCAGCGCAGGCTCGGCATCCACGGGGACGACCGGCACGGTGGCTGCGGCAACCGCATGGCCAAGGGCCGCGATGCGCCGGAAAATGCTGTTGCGCAATTCTTCCAGCTCGCTGGTGAAGCCCATGATGTTCACCAGCGGCGAGCGCAGGTCGTGGCTGACGATATAGGCGAAGCGCTGGATTTCCTCGTTGGCCTCGCGCAGATCGGCTGTGCGTTCGTCAACGGTCGCCTCGAGATTGATGTTGTTGTCGCGAAGACGCGACTCGGCGGCATCGCGCGCACGGCTTTCACGTCGCACCAGGAAGATCGAGATGCAGGCGAGCGCGATGACGAGACAGGAGCCCGCAATCGTCACGCTCGACGCCATGGTCTGGCTGCGGTCGGCGTTGGTCGTACGTAACGCGAGCAGCCGGATTTCCTCGTCGCGCATGGCGCCGCCGACGTCACGGATCGTCGAGGAGGTGTCGCCGGCGGCCACCTCGCGGACCAGTGCGGTCGCCTTGTCCTGCTCGCCCTGCTTGACGAAGCGCATTTCGTCGGCGAACTGGCCGAGCCGGGTGTCGATCGCGGCGCGCATCTTGCGGATATTCTCCCGTTGTGCCGGATTGTCGCCAATCATGCCGGAGAGCTTGTCGAGATCGGAAGGGATTTGCGCGACTGCGTCCTGATGGTCGCGGAGGAATTCCTGATCCGAGGTCAGGAGGTAGCCGCGTGCCGCACTTTCGGCCCGGCGGATTTCGAGCAGCAGTGCATTGGTCTGGTTCTCGACCTCGACGGTGTGCACCACCCAACCCGAGTCCTCGCGCGCCTTGTTGACGAACAGCACGCAAGCCACGCTGATTGCGACCAGCACCAGAAATCCCGCTGTCAGCAGCAGAATTTGCCACATCGCGCGCCTGTAACCAGGCGTGAGTTCACTTCGTGCAGGAATTCGAAAGACCCCGAGTCAAATACTCTCCCGAGAAGGCAAAACGCGGGTGGCGGCAATTGGTTCCCGCGGATTGGAACTTTCCGTCAACCGCCCGCCTGGCCCGCCAGATACTGCTCAAGCCAGTGGATGTGGTAGTCGCCGTCGATGATGGCGGGCTCGCGGACCAGCGCGCGGAACAGCGGTAGCGTGGTCTCGATGCCGTCGATCACCATTTCGTCCAGCGCGCGGCGCAGCCGCATCAGACATTCGCTGCGGGTCTTGCCGTGCACGATCAGCTTGCCGACCAGCGAGTCGTAATAGGGCGGGATGGTGTAGCCCTGATAGACCGCGGAATCGATCCGTACACCGAGGCCACCCGGGGGATGATACTGCAGGATTTTTCCGGGCGAGGGGCGGAAGGTGGTGGGATTTTCGGCATTGATCCGGCATTCGATGCAATGGCCGATGATCGCGACGTTGTCCTGGGTGCAGGGCAACTCGCCGCCTGCGGCGATGCGGATCTGCTCCAGCACGAGATCGATATCGGTGATCATCTCGGTGACGGGATGCTCGACCTGGATGCGCGTGTTCATTTCGATGAAATAGAACTCGCCGTCCTCATAGAGGAACTCGACGGTGCCGACGCCGAGATATTTCATCTCCTGCATCGCTTTCGCGACGGTCAGTCCGATCTTCGCGCGCGCGGCGGCATCGAGCGCGGGCGAGGGGCCTTCCTCCCAGACCTTCTGGTGACGCCGTTGCAGCGAGCAGTCGCGCTCGCCGAGATGGATGGCGCCGCCGCGACCGTCGCCGAGCACCTGGATTTCGATGTGGCGCGGCTTCTGCAAATATTTTTCCAGATAGACCGAGGCGTCGCCGAAGGCCGACTTGGCTTCGTTGGACGCGGTCGAGAGCGCCATCGCCAGATCGTCGGCGGTGTGCGCCACCTTCATGCCGCGCCCGCCGCCGCCCGCGGCCGCCTTCACCAGCACGGGAAAGCCGATCTTGCTTGCGATCGCCATGGCGTCGTCAGCGGGGCCGACCGCGCCGTCGGAGCCGGGCACCACGGGGATACCGAGCTTCGTCGCGGTCTTCTTGGCCTCGATCTTGTCGCCCATCAGGCGGATGTGCTCGGCCTTGGGGCCGATGAACTGCAGATTGTGCTCGCCGAGAATCTCGGCAAAGCGCGCGTTCTCCGACAGGAAGCCGTAACCGGGGTGGACGGCTTCCGCGCCCGTGATCTCGCAGGCCGCGAGCAGCGCAGGGATGTTGAGATAGCTGTCCTTTGACGGCGGCGGGCCGATGCACACGCTCTCGTCGGCAAGCCGCACATGCATGGCATCGGCATCGGCGGTGGAGTGCACCGCGACCGTCGAGATGCCGAGCTCCTTGCAGGCCCGCAATACGCGAAGCGCAATCTCGCCGCGGTTGGCTATGAGGATCTTGTCGAACATCTACTCGATGATGACGAGTGGTTCGCCGAATTCGACCGGCTGGCCGTCTTCGACAAGGATTTGCGTCACGGTGCCGGCGCGCGGCGAGGGAATCTGGTTCATGGTCTTCATCGCCTCGATGATCAGCAGCGTCTGTCCGGCGGTGACGCGGGTGCCGACCTCGATGAACGGTTTGGCGCCGGGTTCGGGCGACCAGTAGGCGGTGCCGACCATCGGCGAGGGCACCACGCCGGGGTGATTGGCGAAGTCGGCGACCGCAGCCGCTGCTGCCTCCGCTCCCGAAGCGGACCCTGCCGCGACCGGCGCATGCGCGACCTGCGCAATGCTCGGCGGCATCGCGGCGGCAATCGAGATGTTGCGGGCGACGCGCACGCGAAGTCCGGCGCGCTCGATCTCGATCTCGGTGAGACTGGTCTCGTCGAGCAGAAGCGCGAGCTCGCGGATGAGTGCGCTGTCGTCGCTGGAAGATTTGCTCTTGTTGTCCGGCTGGCGCGCCATGATGTCAGATCCAGAACTCTCTCAGGCGTAAAAGGGAAACGTCAGGCTTTAGTCTTGGCGCCGATCCTGGCGGCAAGACCCGATATCGCCAGCCGATAGCCGTCGATGCCGAAACCCGCAAGGGTCGCGATCGCGGCCATGGCGGTGAAGGAGTGGAGACGGAAGCTCTCGCGGGCGTGGATGTTGCTGATGTGCACTTCGACGGCGGGGACTTTCACCGCCTTCAGCGCGTCGTGCAGCGCGATCGAGGTGTGCGAATAGCCGCCCGCATTGATGACGATGCCCGCGGCATTGCGCGCATGGGCCTCCTGGATGAAGTCGACCAACTCGCCTTCATGATTGGACTGCCGGCAATCGGCCTTCAGTCCGTATTGCGCGGCGGTCTCGCTGCACAGCTTTTCGACGTCGGCCAGCCTCGCATGGCCATAGGTCTGCGGCTCGCGCGTTCCCAGCATGTTGAGGTTGGGGCCGTTGAGCACGTAGATGGTCTTGTCTTGGGATTTTTCAGGGGTTTTCGCCATCCCGGTCCCGGCTATGAGGGAAGTAGGGGCCGCTTATAGGTAACAACGGCTGGAAACGGAAGCCTTCCGGGCCATTTTGAGAGGTCTGGCGGGCTCACCCAGCCTGCCAAAAAGCCTCCCGAAGCTACGGGAATCCCTTGCATTAACCACGGTCGGCTGTTGGCGGCTGGCGATCCCGTTGACGGGCACAGAGGTCGCGCAAAAAAGGGCGGGCGCAACATGCGCCCGCCCGGGGAATTCGGCTGTTCTCAGCCTCAGGTATTCAGGACAGCCACGATCTCATAGGTGTTCGGATCGATCACCACGATCTCGTCGTGGACCAGGATGAACTGGTAACCACGCCACTCCGGATAGATGGTCACGACTTCCGTCGGCAGCGGATAGAAGCGCACGCCCTCGCGCGGCACGCGGGTGCCGACGCTGATCGAGAAGTTCACGTTGTTGACCGACTCGACGTGCTGGCTGCGGATCACCGTCGTGATCTTGGTGCGTTGCTCGGTGGAGAGCTTCGCGTTGGCGCCGGCCTGGCCGGTCGTGGTCGACTTTTCGGTCGTGGACTTGTTTGTCTCGGCGGCCTTGTTACCTTCACGGCCTTCGGCCTTCATGTTCTTGTCCTGGCCTTCACGGCCCTCGGCCTTCATGTTGTTGTCGCGGCCTTCGCGACCCTCGGCCTTCATGTTCTTTTCCTGGCCTTCGCGACCTTCGGCCTTCATGTCCTTGCCGCCGCTCTTGGATTCATCGGCGCGCTGGTTCTTCATGGCACCCGGCGACTTGTCGGTCTGGGTCGACTTCATGTCGGACCCCGCGCCAGCCTTGCCGTGTTCCATGCCCTCGCTCTTCTGGGTCGGCGCCGCACCGGCTCCGCCGGCCGACGGGGCGGACTGCTGCATCGCCGCGCCGCCACCCTCACTCTTCGTGCCTTGCGCGTTTACGGCGCCGGCGCCTGCTATCAGCGCGATCGCAGCAACCGAAATCAGAAAACGTTTGCTCATAGCTTCTCCTCACAGTGTTGGCATTGCCCGCGCGAACAACGGCAGGAGACCCCCGATGTTCCCTGCAAAACCGGGTTCCGGGGGGTTTGTTTCTTGAACGCGCGATGAACACGACAAAAAGGCCGGCTTCTCAGCCGGCCTTTGGATTTCGTCGTGTCTAAAGTTTCAGCAGGACGCTTTGCCGCAGCGGGCGATGCCGATCTTTTCCTTCAGGCCCTCAAGCCCGACGGCGCCGACCACGATCTGCTTGCCGATCACGTAGCTCGGCGTCCCGTTCAGGCCCATCTCCTCGGCGAGCTTCATGTTCTCCTCGATGGTCGCCTTGACCTCGGGGCTCGCAAGGTCCTTCTCGATTCTAGCGGTGTCGAGGCCGGCGTCCTTGGCCGCCGCCATGGCGCGCGCCTTGTCGGCGACGCCGCGGCCGCCGAGCAGCTTCTGGTGGAAGTCGAGATATTTCTTGCCGGTCGGATCCTGCATGCGCACGGCGACCGCGACCTTTGCGGCATCGACCGAGCCTTCGCTCAGCACCGGAAACTCCTTCAGCACCACCTTCAGCTTGGCGTCGTTCTTCATGAGATCGAGCATGTCGGCCATGGCGCGCTTGCAGTAGCCGCAATTGTAATCGAAGAACTCGACAAAGGTGACGTCGCCATCCTTGTTGCCGAGAGTCACGCCGCGCGGCGAGTTGAAGATCGCCTCCGCGTTCTGCGCGATGCTCGCTTCATGCTTTGCGGTCTCGGCGGCGGCCTGCCGCTTTGTCAACTCGTTCATCGCCTCTTCCAGCACTTCGGGATGGGCGACGAGATAACTCTTGATGATCGCCTCGATATCGCCGCGCTGCGTATCAGTAAAGCTTTGCGCAGACGCGGATACCGGCGCGCCGAGCAGGGCGAGCGCGAGAACGGGGGCGAGGAGGCGAAGCATTGGCAAATCCTTGTTGAGTGGGGCGGTCCGTCGAACCCTTATACCCCATGTTGCATTATTTATTTCTGTGTCCTGGCTTGCGCTTTAGTTGTTCTTCGAGCCGGGCAAAGGTTTTGCGGTGACGATATCGTCAGCCCTGACCCAGCCCGGGGTGCCCACGGCAAAGCGGGTCTTGGCGCGCGCTGCGAGCTGACGCGCCGTCTTGTTGTCACCGCGAAGATAGGCGGCCTGGGCGGATGCCAGATCGGCCTCCGCATAGTCTCCTTTCTTGCCGTAGGCCATCGCCAGCTGGCTGTAGCCGAGCGGCGCCTCGGTTTCCCGCACCACCGCGGCGCGGAGGATGGCGATGGCCTCGTCGGTGTGCGCCTTATTATCCGTGGCGACCAGCGCCTGCCCAAGTAACATCTCGATGAGAGGGGCGTTGTTGGAGAGCGCAATTGCCTTGTGCAGTGGTGCAACCGCCTCGTTGGGCCTGCCGCCCTCGAGCAGCGCCTGGCCCCTCAACTCGTAGAAATACGGATTGTTCGGCTGCGCCTGGATCAAACCGTCGATCTGGGCGAGCGCGTTGTTGAGATCGCCATGCAAGTAGGTGGTGATGGCGCGCGCATAGCGCGCCGGCAGACTGGTATTCGACAGCGGATAGCGGCGATAGACGGTGTCCTGCCGCTCCATGAAGGCGGAGATCTTGGCGCGCATCATGTCGTGGCGAAGCTGCAGGGCCGGATCGTCCTTCTTGTCCCAATAGGGGCTCGCGCGCGCGATCTGCTCCAACGCGGCGACGCGCTCGGCCGGCATCGGATGCGATTGCAGATACGGGTCGGCGCCGCGCGCGGCGAACAGGCTTTCATTGGTGAAGCGGCGGAACGTGTCGTACATGCCCTTGGCGGACTGCCCGGTCGCGGTCAGGAACTTCACGCCGGCACGGTCGGCGTTTTCCTCCTGCTGGCGCTGGTAGGAGAGCAGGCTGCGTCGAATCATCTCGCCGGGACCTGCGACCGCGGCAGCGCCCGCATCGGCGAGACCGTTTCCGGCGCCCGACGAGCCCTTTGCAGCGCCCGCGACGATCGCACCGGCGCCGAGCAGCATCGCGATGATCATCTGCGTCTGCGCCCGCGCCAGCTGCTCGCGCAGCTTGGCGAGATGGCCGCCGGCCAAGTGACCGGTTTCGTGCGCCAGCACGCCGATCAACTGGTTCGGCGTCTCCGACTGCATGATCGCACCGTAATTGACGAAGATGCGCCGGCCGTCGGCAACGAAGGCGTTGAAGTTGGGATCGTTGATGATCACCATCTGGATGTTTTGCTTCTCCAGGCCCGCCGCGCGCAGGATCGGACGCGTGTATTCGCGCAACAGCGCTTCCGCCTCGGTGTCGCGCAGGATCGGCGGGCCGTTGTTCTCCTGGGCGCGCAGCGGAGGCATCGGAGCGAGCGCCAGCGCCGCGGCCACCGTCACCGCGGTCAGGCCGGAAAGTCTGTTGCGCAGGGCGAGGTCGAGCAGCATGAGCGGTCTTTGGCGATTGGCCTTTGGCCGGATACGGGATATGCCCTACCAAGCGGCCGAATGCGGCTAGTCTGGGGCGTTGGGTTCCCATAGGGCAGAGGCCGGGTCAAATAACAAATTCAACATGCAGGAAGCGACATTACGACAGCGCGTGGCGGACCTGCTTTCGGCCTCAAGGCGGAGCGATGTTCCACCATTCATGGTGATGGACGTGATGTCGGCGGCCGAGCGGATCGAGGCGGCCGGCGGCCACGTGATTCACATGGAAGTCGGCCAACCCGCGGCAACGGCGCCGAAGACTGCGCTGGCGGCCGCCCGCACCGCGCTCGAGGCTGGAAGGATCGACTATACCTCTGCGCTCGGTATCCCGTCCTTGCGTGCACGCATCGCACGGCATTATCGCGACGCTTACGGCTGCGAGGTGGATGCAGGCCGGATCGTGGTCACGACCGGCTCGTCCGGCGCGTTCATTCTCGCCTTTCTTTCGATGTTCGAGCCGGGCGACCGCGTCGCGGTCACCGTACCCGGCTATCCGCCGTATCGCCACATCCTGACCGCGCTCGGCTGCGAGCCCGTGCTGATCGAAACCAGCGGAGAGACGCGCCATGCCCTGACTGGCGAGGCCCTGCTGGAAGTGCATCGCAAGAAACCATTGCAGGGCGTGCTGGTCGGTAGTCCCGCCAATCCCACGGGGACCATGATGTCGCGCGAGGCGCTCACCTCGCTGATCGCAGCGGCGCAGGGCGCGGGCATCCGCTTCATTTCCGACGAGATCTACCATGGGCTCGACTATGCCTTTCCGGCAGTGACCGCGGCCGAGTTGTCGCCGCATGCGCTGGTGATCAATTCCTTCTCGAAATATTTTTGCATGACCGGCTGGCGGGTCGGCTGGATGGTGGTGCCGGAGCCGCTGGTTCGCCCCGTCGAACGGCTGCAGCAGAACCTCGCAATCTCGGTGCCGACGCTGTCGCAGATCGCGGCCGAGGCGGGCTTCGACGGTACCGCGGAGATGGAAGCGATCAAGCGCGGCTATCTCGAGAACCGCCGCATCCTGATCGAGGGATTGCCCGCGGCCGGTCTCACCAAGTTCTTGCCGGCCGACGGCGCGTTCTACCTTTACGCCGATGTGTCCGACTTCACCTCCGACAGTCTCGCCTTCGCCAGGAAGATGCTGGAGGAGGCGCATGTCGCAGCGACCCCCGGCGTCGACTTCGACCCGTTCCATGGACGGAATTTCATCCGCTTCTCCTACGCGCGCTCGGCCGACGACATGCGCGAGGCGGTGGCGCGGATCGCGCGTTGGCTGGCGTAATCCCACCGCGATCGCGCCCCGCGGCAGACCGCGCCACAGGATCTGCAATGGGTGCCGGTTTCGATTCTGGCTAAAGCATGTTTATCGCGGCGCGTCCGGGAGGCGTTCAAGTTCTCTCATGACGGCCTTTGGTGCTCGCTCCTCTGTGAACAAGCCCCAGAAGGCTTCCTCGGGATGCGGTCCGGCGATCGGATTTGGCGCATCAGCAGCCCAAGGTGTATCGAATGCGGCGAAATAGGAAAATGCGCGACTAGGCGACGGCTTCATTTGTGATTCAAGCTCGCGGTAGAACAGTCGCTGCTTTTCCTCCGTGTAGCCAAGCGAGGCGGGCCCGGTGGGAACACCGGTTTCCTTGATCAGGATAGGGCCGCAAAAGGTTTCAGTTGCAAGCCGACCTGCGATACGGACCACGAAGTCAGCCCAATTGAACGGCTGGGCGGTCCTGAACCAGGCTTCAAAAGCGGGGTGCACGTTCGCCAGCATGAAGTCCATTTGGGATAGAAGGGGCTTTGCCTCCGGCTCGTCGAGAAATTGTGCGAATGCCTCTGTGACCGTCAGGGCGAGGCGCGGAGCACGTGCGCGTACGTCGATCAAGGCCTTCCGAAGGGTCGCCCAACTGCCGCGCTTACCCAAAATGATCTCATTGCCGAGCGACAGGCCGCCGACGATTTTCGGGTTGCGTTGCCAAGCCGCTATTGCGTTCGCAATCTCCTTCGAATTGTCAGGATTCCACACTCCGACGATCACCGTCCTGAAATTCAACGCCGCCGCCACATCGGGGATTTGTTCCGCACCGTTCAGCGCGCCATAAGTAATCAATCCGTCGAAGTAGGGACGAAGCGTTTCGAGATCTGTTCGAATGCTCGCCTCGCTGACTTCGGTAAGACGTCCACCGACGACTTTCAGCATGGTCGGTTGGTAGGAGACGAAGCGGCCTCGCTGCAGTTGCTCGGTATTGGCTGACGCAGCCGGACATTCCGCTGCGGTTGCGCCGGCATTCAAGCTCACGACGAGCACGGCGACGACGAAATTCATCCGCATATCGGAACCTTGGTCGGGAAGGTCGTAAATATCAGCAATGTTGCTCAGCCAGGACCCCGATGAACCATCTCTGCTGATAAATTTCTGCGGGTTTTCGACAAGAAACCGCCCGGTTTGCGCCGGGCGGTCTCCGTTCTTCGGACTTGCCGTCGGCTACTAGCCGCCGCCAAAGCGGCGCGACCACCAGCCAGCCTTGCGCGGTTGTCCCTCGCCGTTGGTCTCGGCTGCCGGTTCGGTGGTTGCGCTTGAGGCTGCTTCAGGCGTGCTGTGCATCCCCGGCGCCGATGTCTCAACCGGCGCGCTGTTCGTGCCAAAGCTCACTTTCTCGCGCACGGTCGAACGGCGTCGGGCCGCTTTTTCCGCTTCTTGCGCGGTTTCTTCCGACGTCGGAGCAACTGCCGGCGGTGCATGGTTCTCGGGCTGCAGCGATGGCTGGCTCGCGGCGACCGGTTCGGGCTGCGCAATCGGCGGCGCAGGCTCGGACGCGTCGCCATCGAAATCGGCGACGGCAATTTCGGCCTCCGAAGGCTGAGGCGGCGCGAGCTCGTCGCTGATCGAACCGGATAGTCCGTCCTCGCGATCTCCGCCACCCCGACGTCGACGGCCACCCCGGCGGCCGCGGCGGCGTGGGCGCCGCTCGCCACCTTGATTGTCGCCACGGGCAAAACTCGGCTGATCCTCGGACTCGTCCTCTTCGGCTTCGCCTTCCTCTCCTTGAGTCTCTGCGCCCTGTTCGGCAACAGGGGCTTCACCATCCTCGCGCGGTTGGCTCGCCTCGCGTGGCTCGCCACCACCGCGTCCGCGGCGCCGCCTGCGGCGCTTTCCGCGGCGCTGGCCGCCTTCCTGTTCGGCTTCGCCGTCACCGGCCTCGCCGGCTTCCTCGGCAAGGCCTTCGGTTTCCTCGGTTTCCACTTCGGATTCCAACTCGGCGTCGAGGGCCTCGTCCTCGTCGGAGGTGTCTTCGCCATGCATCGGATGGGCCGCGGCTTGCGCGGCAAGCAACGCCTTCGCCGCCTCCAGCGTATGAACCTGCTCGCCGCGGTCGATGACGTAGGACTGTACGCCGCTGACATTGGGATCGGAGACGACGGCCAGGGTGACCTTGAAGGCGTTCTCGAGATCGCGCAGATGGCCGCGCTTGTGGTTCAGCACATAAAGCGCGACGTCGTTGCGGGTGCGCACGACGAGATTGTGGGTCGCGCCCTTCATCAGGATTTCCTCGATGCCGCGCAGCAGCTGCAGCGCGACCGAGGAGACCGAACGGACATGGCCGGTGCCGCCGCATTGCGGGCACGGCTCGGTCGAGCTTTCCAGCACGCTGGCACGGATGCGCTGGCGCGACATTTCGAGCAGGCCGAAATGCGAGATGCGGCCGACCTGGATGCGCGCGCGATCCTGTCTGAGGCAATCGGACAGCTTGCGCTCGACCGCGCGGTTGTTGCGCTTCTCGTCCATGTCGATGAAGTCGATGACGATCAGGCCCGCGAGATCGCGCAAGCGAAGCTGGCGGGCGACTTCTTCGGCGGCCTCCAGATTGGTCTTGAGCGCGGTGTCCTCGATATGGTGCTCGCGCGTCGCGCGGCCCGAGTTGACGTCGATCGAGACCAGCGCCTCGGTCTGGTTGATGACGATGTAACCGCCGGAGCGCAGCTGCACGGTCGGCGAGAACATTGCGTCCAGCTGGCTTTCGACGCCCATGCGGGAGAACAGCGGCTGGCCGTCGCGATAGAGCTTTACCGCGCGCACGCTCGCCGGCATCAGCATCTTCATGAAGTCGCGTGCCTCGCCATAGCCGGCTTCGCCCGCGACCTGGATCTCGTCGATCTCCTTGTTATAGAGGTCGCGCAACGAGCGCTTGATCAGCGAACCTTCCTCGTAGACCAGCGTCGGCGCTTGCGACTTCAAGGTCAGGTCGCGCACGGTCTCCCACATCCGGATCAGATATTCGAAGTCGCGCTTGATCTCGGGCTTGGTGCGGGAGGCGCCGGCGGTGCGCAGGATGATGCCCATGCCTTCGGGCACGTCGAGGTCCTGCACCACTTCCTTCAGCCGCGAGCGGTCCTGGGCGGAGGTGATCTTGCGGCTGATGCCGCCGCCGCGCGCGGTATTGGGCATCAGCACGGCATAGCGGCCCGCGAGCGACAGGTAGGTGGTCAGTGCGGCACCCTTGTTGCCGCGCTCTTCCTTGACGACCTGCACCAGCATCACCTGGCGGCGCTTGATGACCTCCTGGATCTTGTACTGACGGCGCGGACGGAACGGCCGCTCCGGCACTTCCTCAAGCACGTCGTCGCCGCCGACGGACTCGACGAGTTCCTCCTCGGCTTCCTCGCCGTCTTCATCCTCGTCATGCACTGCGTCGCCGGCGGGAGCGGGGATCAACTCGCCTTCGGGGGCCAGCGCATGCTCGGTGCCGGCGTGTTCGTCATGGGGCGCGTCATCGGCATGGGCGACATTCTCCCGCGCCCGCTCTTCCTCGGCGCGCTCGTCGTGGCCGTCGGTCTCGTTGAACTCGGGCGCGAGTGGCTCGTTCAGAGCGGTGGCAACCGAGGCCTCGACGGCAGCGGCGACCGGCGTCTCGGCATGGTGATCCTCGGCCACGGTATCGTGCGTGTGACCGGCATCATCGTGGTCGTGGTCATGATGATCGTCATGATCGTCATGATCGGCGTGGGCATGCTCGCCGTCGTGCGTCTCGTGAGCAGGTTCATGCGCATGGTCGTGCTCATGCTCATGACTGTCGCGATCATGATGCGCGTTCTCGGCGTGAACCTCACCCTCACGCGAGCGCTCGTGCTCGACAGGCGCAGCGGCCTCGCCTTCGGCGTGCTCGACGACCCCGCTCTGCACGCGCTCGCCACGGTCACGGCGGCGCGAATTGCGGTGGCGCGAACGACGGCGGCCATGACGGTGCTCGTCTTCTTCCTCGGCCTCGCGGTGCGCGCGCTCGTCGGCTTCGATCAACGCCTGACGGTCGGCGACCGGGATTTGGTAATAGTCCGGATGGATTTCGCTAAAGGCGAGGAAGCCGTGGCGGTTGCCGCCATATTCGACAAAGGCGGCCTGCAGCGAGGGTTCGACGCGCGTGACCTTGGCGAGATAGATATTGCCGCGAAGCTGCTTGCGCTGGGCGGTCTCGAAATCAAACTCTTCGACGCGATTGCCACGGACCACGACAACCCGGGTCTCCTCCGGGTGGGTGGCATCGATCAACATTTTGTTCGGCATTTTTGAACTCTTGGAGGCGGCGGACGCGTTTGACCGTGGGCGCGAATTGCGCCGAAGGGTGACGCGACGGTCCACCTGATTCGGGGGTGAGGGGAAGGCCGAAGCGCAACCCAAGGCGCCGCGCCATGCGCAATCGTCGCGGACGACGCCGCGCGGAGCTGTCGCTCCGCATCGGCGCGGAAGGTCCGCAGAATTGGCTTGGCAACACAGTCTGGCGCATCAAGCGTCGGCCCGTCTGGAACATGTCTGGCGGCGGTGGGCCGCCTGTGGTCGCTGATGGCCGTCTTTGCGGCGCCGAAGCGCCAGCCTGAAATCAGAAGTGGACCCCTCCGGGTCCGGTTATGGCCGTATCGCCGCTCAAAACCGTCCCTTGGGGCGTGAGTGCCTGGGATCGGACGCCGCTCGGGCTCAGGAACCGTCCCTTCTTGCGCCGCGCGGGCTCGCGCTGGCTCTGGAAAGGCCGGAAAGACGCTGGAATCGCCCCAAAAAAGGGCCGGTTCCGGCGCTGCACCGGGAGGCTGAACGCGACACAACCGGGAGTAATTTGCCGTCAGCACCCCGTACATACGTGGATTGGGCAATCCGTGCAAGGGAGCGTCGCGGGCCGGCAACAGTCGTCGTTATTCACAAAGTGCCCACCAAGATGCCGTTGAGAAGCCGTTAACCCTGCGGTTTTATTGGGCTAGGACAGGCGCCTAGTGCCGCCGATCTGAAGTCCCTGACTCACTTGCGGCAAAATCAGGTTCAGGGACTTCAGATCGAAAGCGGCACTAGAATCATAGATTTGCTAGTGGGCACTAGAAGGCAGGGGAATCGGTGGCGACCCGCGCAAATCGACAGGTTTTGCTGGGCGGCGTGCTGCTGTGCGCCGCAGCATTGGCGTGCGCCGAGCTTTCCTTGGTGAGCGCCGCTGAAGAGCAGGCGCCGTCATCCCAGGGCCAACCGCAGAGCCAGGCCACGGCGCCGGGCTTGCCGGTCGCGTCCGATGCCCGGCTTGCCGGGGACGCCAAGCTGACCCGCTTTGTCCTCGACCTCGACAAGACCATCCAGTTTCGCGCTTTTGCGCTGGATGATCCCTACCGGGTCGTGATCGACATTCCCCAGGTCACTTTCCGCCTGCCGCCGGGCACTGGTACTTACGGGCGCGGGCTGGTGAAGGCGTTCCGCTACGGCATGGTGATGCCCGGCGGCTCCCGCATGGTGTTCGATCTGACCGGGCCGGCAAGGATCACCAACGCCACCATGCTCGATGCCGCCAACGATCAGCCGCCACGGCTGGTGGTTGAGCTGGAAGAGGCGGATCGGGCGGCCTTCCTGCAATCGCTTCATGCGAACGGGCGGCCCGAGCTGAAGCCCGCAGTCTCGGAATCGACGGCCGCCGTCGCTCCGCAGGCGCCAACGCCGCCGAAGCCCGCGTCACCTCCGGATACCCGGCCCGTGGTGGTGATCGATCCCGGCCATGGCGGCGTCGACAACGGCACGCGCGCGGGCGAGGAGATGGAAAAGAACCTGGTGCTGGCGTTCGGGCTCGCCTTGCGCGAGCGGTTGGAGAAGTCGGGCAAATATCGCGTGGTCCTGACCCGCACCGACGACACCTTCATCCCGCTCGACGACCGGGTGAAGGTCGCGCACAGCCAGGCGGCGGCGCTGTTCGTCTCGATCCATGCCGATTACCTGCCGCGCGGCGAGGGCGATGCCCAGGGCGCCACCATCTACACGGTTTCGGACAAGGCTTCCGACGCCGAGGCCGAGCGGCTCGCCGAATCGGAGAATCGCGCGGACGCCATCGGCGGCGTCGATCTGCGCGAAGAGCCGACCGAGGTCGCGGACATCCTGATCGACCTCGCGCAGCGGGAAACCCGCACTTTTTCAAACCGCTTCGCCCGTCTCTTGATGGGTGAGATGAAGAGCACGGTCCGCATGCACAAGAACCCGCTGAAGTCGGCGGGATTCCGCGTCCTGAAGGCGCCCGATGTACCCTCGGTGCTGGTCGAACTCGGCTATGTCTCCAACAAGAGCGACCTCGAGCATCTCGTCTCGGAAAGCTGGCGTTCCAAAACGGTGGCGGCGATGGGCCAGGCCATTGATGTTTTTCTGGCCAAACGGCTGGCTACGGCCGGATCGGCGCGATGAAGATGAACGAAAGGCGGTTTTGAAAGCCCTAGTTTGGCCACAGCGGCGGCTTTATAAACTGGCGACAAGGCGTTCGGAATCGCCGGAAATTCCGCCGTGGCGGGTGTACCAAGAGTATTGTGACGTCGCTGGGTCTGCCGGGGGCAGATTTGCCGTTTCTGAGGAAGGCGCCGCGCTATTTTCTCCCGGCGCAAGGGTTAGGAACAGATCTGAATGCGCTTGCTGGTGCGGTTTTTTGGGTTCCTGTTCGCGGCCGGAACCGTGGTGTTCCTGGTCGGGGTGGCCGCTGCGGCCGGAATGATCTGGCATTTCTCCAAGGACTTGCCTGATTACTCCCAGCTTCAGGATTACGAGCCGCCTGTCATGACGCGCGTTCATGCGGTCGACGGATCGCTGCTCGGCGAATACGCCAAGGAGCGGCGGCTCTATTTGCCGATCCAGGCGGTTCCGAAACTCGTCATCAACGCCTTCCTCGCCGCCGAAGACAAGAATTTCTATGAGCATGGCGGCATCGACTATTCCGGCATGGCCCGCGCCGCGCTGCTCTATGCGCAGAATTACGGCTCCAACCGCCGCCCGCAGGGCGCCTCGACCATCACCCAGCAGGTCGCGAAGAACTTCCTGCTGAACAACGAGGTCTCGTTCGCCCGCAAGATCAAGGAAGCGTTGCTCGCGATGCGCATCGAGCGCGCCTACTCCAAGGACAAGATCCTCGAACTCTATCTGAACGAAATCTATCTCGGCCTCGGCGCCTACGGCATCGCCGCCGCCTCGCTGGTCTATTTCGACAAGTCGGTGAACGAACTCACCATCGCGGAAGCCTCCTATCTCGCTTCGCTGCCGAAGGCGCCGGCGGCGCTGCATCCCGTGCGTAACCGCGATCGCGCGATCGAACGCCGCAACTACGTGATCGACCGTTTGCAGGAGAACGGCTGGATCAAGGCCTCTGACGCCGAAAAGGCGCGCAAGGACCAGCTCATCGTCACCAACCGCTCCAACGGCGCGCACACCTTCGCCGGCGAGTATTTCGCCGAGGAAGTCCGCCGCGACATTTTCGAGCGCTATGGCGAGAAGAAGCTCTATGAGGGCGGCTTGTCGGTCCGCACCACGCTCGATCCGAAGATCCAGCTCGAGGCGCGCAAGACGATGGTCGCCGGTCTCGTCCGCTACGACCAGGAGCAGGGCTACCGCGGCGCAATCCAGAAGCTGGATATTTCCGGCGACTGGGGCGTGAAGCTTGCCGACGTCAAATCGCTCTCCGACGTCTCGCCCTGGCAGATGGCGGTCGTGCTGGAGGTCAGCGATCAGTCGGCCCGCGTCGGCTTCCAGCCCACGCGCGATCTCGGCGGCGCCGTCAACAAGCAGCGCAAGACCGGCATCGTGACGATCGACGGCGTGAAATGGGCCAAGGCTGCGCAAGGCAACACGCGCGGCAAGACGCCGACCTCCGTCGCGCAGGTGCTGTCGCCGGGCGACGTCATCTATGTCGATCCGCTATTCAAGGACGGTAATCCGGTCGAGGGCCAGTACCGCCTCGAGCAACTGCCTGAAGTCTCCGGCGCGATGGTGGTGATGGACCCGAATACCGGACGCGTGCTCGCGATGGTCGGCGGCTTCTCGTTCGACTGGAGCCAGTTCAACCGCGCGACCCAGGCCTATCGGCAGCCCGGCTCATCGTTCAAGCCGATTGTCTATTCGGCCGCGCTCGACAACGGCTACACGCCATCGACGGTCGTGGTCGACGCACCCATCGAAATCGATCAGGGGCAGGGCGCAGGCGTGTGGCGGCCGGAAAACTTCTCCAACGGCAAGTACCAGGGGCCCACAACGCTGCGCAACGCGTTGCGGCTGTCGCTGAACACGGTGACCGTGCGGCTCGCGCAGGACATTGGCATGCCGCTGATCTCGGAATATGCGCGCCGCTTCGGCGTCTATGACGAATTGCCGAACTATCTGTCCTATGCGCTCGGCGCCGGCGAAACCACCGTGATGCGGATGGTCACGGCCTATTCGATGATCGCCAATGGCGGACGTCGCGTGAAGCCGACCCTGATCGACCGTATCCAGGATCGCTACGGCCACACCATCTTCAAGCATGACGCCCGTGAATGCCGCGGCTGCGACGCGCCCGGCGGTTGGAAAAACCAGAATGAACCGCAGCTGGTCGACCGCCGCGAGCAGGTGCTGGACACGATGACGGCCTACCAGATCACCTCGCTGATGGAAGGCGTGGTCCAGCGCGGCACCGCGATCGCGGTCAAGGAGGTCGGCAAGCCGATCGCCGGCAAGACCGGCACCACCAACGAGGCCAAGGACGCCTGGTTCGTCGGCTTCTCGCCGGACATCGCAGTCGGCATCTACATGGGTTACGACAAGCCGCGGCCGCTCGGCAGGGGCAATGCGGCGACCGGCGGCCATCTCGCCGCACCGATCGCGCGCGACTTCCTCAAGCTTGCGCTCGCCGACAAGCCGGCGACGCCATTCAAGGTGCCTGCCGGAATCAAGCTGATCCGGGTCGATGCCAAGAGCGGCATGCGCGTCGGGCCGGGCGACACCGGCGGCAACACGATCCTGGAGGCGTTCAAGCCGGGTACCGCGCCGCCTGACAACTACTCCGTCATCGGGGTCGCCGATGCCGACGGCGCCGGTGGTGGGGGTTATATCGGTGGCGGCTACAGCGGCGGCCCAGGCGGCGGTTATCGCCCGCAGGTCCAGCAAGGTGTCTCGCCTGACGCCGGCACGATCATGCGACCGGGCACCGGCGGGCTGTACTGATCCAGCTGTTTTGAACAAGTTCCGCGCGGCCGATTGCACTTTCGGCTGCGCGCCGTTACATCCCCTTTCGATTCAGAGCTGAAGAACTGGCAAGTCCCATGCGCGCCGAAGTCGAACGGTTAGTTGAAGAGATCAAGCAGTCGGTCGGGCTGCTGAGGAGGCATCTTTGACGTCGAGACATCGACGGCGCGACTGGCCGAGCTGAACAAGCTCGCCGAAGATCCCAATCTCTGGAACGATCCGCAAAAGGCACAGAAGCTGATGCAGGAGCGCACCTCGCTGGAGGATGCGCTCGGCGGCATCGGCAAGGTCGAGCGCGAGCTGCAGGACAATGTCGACATGATCGAGCTCGGCGAGGCCGAGAACGATGCCGGCGTTGTCAGTGAAGCCGAAGACGCGCTCAAGAGCCTCAAGAAAGAGGTCGCGCGGCGCGAGCTGGAAGCGCTGTTGTCGGGCGAGGCGGACAAGTTCGATTCCTATCTCGAGGTTCACGCCGGCGCGGGCGGCACCGAAAGCCAGGACTGGGCGCAGATGCTGCTGCGCATGTACACCCGCTGGGCGGAAAAGCACGGCTACAAGGTCGAGTATCTCGAGGAGTTGCAGGGCGAAGAGGCTGGCATCAAATCGGCGACCGTCCAGATATCCGGCCATAACGCCTATGGCTGGCTGAAGACCGAGGCCGGCGTGCATCGCCTGGTGCGGATATCGCCGTTCGATTCCAATGCGCGGCGGCACACCTCGTTTTCGTCGGTGCAGATTTCGCCGGTGATCGACGACAGCATCAAGATCGACATCAAGGAGGGCGATGTGCGCACCGACACCATGCGTTCCGGCGGCGCAGGCGGCCAGCACGTCAACAAGACCGAGTCGGCCGTGCGGTTGACGCATATCCCGACCGGCATCGCGGTGGTCTGTCAGGCCGGCCGCTCCCAGCACAAGAACCGCGCGCAAGCCTGGGACATGCTGCGTGCGCGCCTTTACGAGGTCGAGCTGAAGAAGCGCGAGGAGAAGGCGGCCGCGGATCAGGCGGCCAGGACCGATGTCGGCTGGGGCCACCAGATCCGCTCCTACGTGCTGCAGCCCTACCAGATGGTGAAGGATTTGCGCACGGGTGTGCAGACCTCCGACACGTCAGGCGTGCTCGACGGCGATCTCGACGAGTTCATGGCGGCAACGCTGGCGCAGCGTGCGTTCGGCACCACGGCCGACGGCATCGAGGACGTGGATTAGCCCATGCCCCGTGTCGCCTTCATCGGGTTAGGGCGGATGGGGCATGGCATGGCCGGCAGCTATCTCGATGCCGGCTTTGCACTCACGGTCTGGAATCGCAGCAAAGCGAAGGCGGACGATTTGATTGCGCGCGGCGCGCGGTGGGCGACTTCGCCCGAGGACGCCGCCGTCGATGCCGATGCGGTCGTGACCATGGTTGCCGATGACGAAGCTTCGCGCGAGGTCTGGCTGACCAGGCACGGCGCAGCGGCGACCATGAAGCCCGGCGCGCTTGCGATCGAATGCTCCACGGTCTCGCATGCGCATGCACTCGCCATGGCGCGTGAGCTGCGCGCGCGAGGGCTGATCTATATCGACTGCCCCGTCACCGGGCTGCCCGAGGCGGCGGCCGCGGGCAAGCTGACGCTGCTGGTCGGCGCCGATCCCGCCGATCTCCAGAAGGCGCGGCCGTATCTTGCGCCGATCGGAAACACGATCCGGCATTTCGGTGCGGTCGGGTCGGGCACGGTGTTCAAGCTGATCAACAATCTGATGGGGGCGGTGCAGATTGCGAGCCTTGCCGAGGGGCTGGCGATCGCCGAGCAATCCGGCCTTGACATGAAGCTCGTGACTGAGGCGCTCTCGACCGGCGCAGTGGCGAGCCCGCAAGTGATCCGCCACTCCAAACGAATGGCGTCGCGCGATTTCACCGGCGCCTCCTTCACCGCGGCGCTGCGCCACAAGGATGCGGCTTACGCGGTCGCACTCGCCGAAGCGTTGTTGCCCGAGGTACCGGTCAGCCGCGCCGCGGTCGAGGCCTATGCCAGGGCGAAAGCGCGCGCACCCGACGGCTGCGAAGGCGAGATGATCGAGATCGTGTCGAAGCCGAAACGGCCGAAATGATCAGGCGCGTGCGCGCGCCGCCGTCCACTCCGCAAGCCATCCTCTGAACCGTCCGCTATCTCGCTCACCGCCATGCCATGCCGCGAACACCGCGCCGTCGCTGGCGACCAGCAGCACGACATCGAGCCCCTTCGATCGGCGCAACGTGTCGATCGCCTGCTGCGGCGTCTGCGCGATGGGCCCGGCGACATTGAAGGACGTATTGACCGACATCTCCACGCCGATGCGGCGGCCGAGCGCCTTCAAATAGGCGTGGGTGAGGGGATCGTCGATCTCGCGTACGATCTGGATGCGCCCGGTGCCGTCGGCGTGGATCACCGCCGGGATCTTTTCCCGGGCGTGAGGCTTCGAGCGGGCGGTCAGCACCATGTAATTATAGGCGTTGTAGTCGCCATCCGACGCGCCGTCGAGCAATTCGAAATATTCGCGCGCCGCCTCCAGCGTCGCCATCGGTGCCAGCGGACGGATCGCCTCGCGATATTTGACCCGTGCGTTCAACAATTCGCGCACGCCGGCGTCGCAGGGATTGGCGAGGATCGAGCGATGGCCGAGCGCGCGCGGGCCGGTCTCGGCCGCACCCTGATGGATCGCGATGACGCCATTCTGCGCCACCATGAACGCCATCAGGTCGGGGATCTCGTCGCGGCCGGCCGCAGTCGAGATGTCACCGATGTGCTGTGAGGCAATGTCGTCGGCTCGCAGCGCCGGCTCGATCTCGCCGCGCGACGGCGGCAGCCCGCAATAGAAGGCATGCGTCATCGTTGCGCCGCGCGGGCTCCCGGCGAGATGGGCGAACAGCCACGCCGCGCCAATGGTGACGCCGGGATCACCGGGCACCGGCGGCACCCACAGATGCAGGCACGCTTGCCGCTGCTGGTTCCCGGCAAACCACGCATCGTCGAAATGTTCGAGCAGCTTCATGTTGCCGAGCGCGTTCAGCGCGACGCCGCCGGTCAGCACCAGGCGATTGGCGCCGGTCGTGCGCAGCAGATGATCGACCACATGGATCATCGCGTCCTCGAACACGAGCTGGGTTGCGGCGGCCTTGTCGAGCCGGTCCTGGGTGTCAGGCTGGTGCTCGATGTCCTCGACGCGCAAGACAGCGTCGGGATTCCAGAGCTGCGCGGGTCTTAGCGGCTCGCCGAGAATGTCGATCAGCGCGCGGTGATAGGGATTCTCGAAGGGATCGGCGTACCAGTTGGCGAGCGCGCGATTGAGTTTGATGTCGCCGCCATCGCCGAAGTGCAACACCTCTCTGAGGCGCGCGTAATAAGGATTGCTCGCCCGGTTCGTGTCGCCCCATGCGGCGGCCCCCATGTAGCGTCCCTCGCTCGACAACCAGGTCCAGCCGCCTTGCGTGGACGAGATCACGCTGTAGAAGGCGCCGAGCGAGTCGAACATGCTGCCGTTGCAATACAGCTGTTGCATCGCGCCGCCTCTGACGACGTAGAGCGAGATCGAGCCGCGATCGCCGGTGCCGTCGAGCACGGCGATGGCGACCGGCTCGCCGTCATCGGCAAAGGGCGAGGCCGCGAACGAGAACCAGGCGTGATTGTCGTGATGCGGCATCGCAATCAGCGGCACATGCTCTGACAGGCCAAGCTGTTTGGCGAGGATCTTCGGCGTGCGCGTCATCTGATCGAGCCGGCGGCCGTCGAAACCTGCGGCCTCTGTGGCGCGCAATAGCCGCAGGCTTTGCGGCGCTTCCTCCAGCACCGAGCGGGACAGCGTGCCCGCGAGCGTCGGATAATCCCACGAGGTTACCCAGGCGAAGATGTCGCCGACGTCGCGTCCCATGCCGCGCAGGGTTTCGACCATCGCGTCGATCGACTTCGCCGGATATTCGGTGGTGTGCTTGTTGCCGGAAAAGCGCTCTTCCTCATTGTTGAGGATCAGGCGCGGGCCCGCAGCCCGCGTCACCTCGACCAGTGCCACACCGGAATTGTGCGTGCCGGGAGCGCCGAGCCCGGCGAGGTACAGCGTCTCGCCGTGGGCGAGTTTTTCGCGCGCCAGTCCAAGCCGCGCGTCCGCGTAGTCCGACCCCAACTGGTGGAAGCCGGCGCGCGCCATCGTGTGCGCGGCAAGCCAGCGCGCCAGGCGAAAGCCGGCGGCGCCAAGTCGCGGATGTCGCGGGCCAATCCGTTTCTGTTCCAAGGCAAATTCCCCTTGCGCACGAGCATCAATCACAAATGGGGGGCTGCAACAATGCCGTTTCGCGGCGCGGAAAATGCGAACTTAAGTGCAACTGCCGGGGCGCTTGCCAGTCCGCAGCGGGCTTGCGAAACTGCAAACAACCAAAACAAACAATCATCCAGCGGGAGAGAAACGATGTTGGCTCTTACGAGACGCGTTGCCTTCGCGGCTTTCGCCACCGCCGCGGTGCTAGCCACCTCGGCCCAGGCCGAAAAGAAATACGACACCGGCGCGACCGATACCGAGATCAAGATGGGCAACATCATGCCCTATAGCGGTCCGGCCTCGTCCTACGGCGTGATCGGCCTGACCGAAAAAGCCTTCTTCGACATGATCAACGATCAGGGCGGCATCAACGGCCGCAAGATCAAGTTCATCACCTATGACGACGGCTACAGCCCGCCAAAGGCGATCGAGCAGGCGCGCAAGCTGGTCGAAAGCGACGAGGTGCTGTTCATCTTCCAGTCGCTGGGCACGCCGTCCAACTCGGCGATCCAGAAATACATGAATGCCAAGAAGGTGCCGCAACTGTTCGTGGCGACCGGCGCCACCAAATGGGGCGACCCCAAGAATTTCCCGTGGACCATGGGCTGGCAGCCCAACTACCAGAGCGAAGGGCGCATCTACGGCAAATATATCCTCGAGCACTTCCCCGACGCCAAGATCGCCGTGTTCTGGCAGAACGACGACGCCGGCAAGGACCAGGTCAAGGGATTGCGCGATGGCCTCGGCGACAAGGCCGACAAGATGATCATCGCGGACAAGTCCTATGAGGTCAGCGATCCCTCTATCGATTCCCAGATCGTGGCGCTGCGCGATTCCGGCGCCGATACGTTCTTCTCATGGGCGGCGCCGAAAGGATCGGCGCAGGCGATCAGGAAGGTCGGCGAAATCGGATGGAAGCCGCGGTTCTTCCTTGCCAACGTCTCGACATCGGTCGCCGGCGTGCTGAAGCCGGCCGGCTTTGAAAACGCAAAAGGCATCATTTCGTCCGCCTATCTGAAGGACCCGACCGATCCGGCCTGGAAGGACGATGCGGGCATCAAGGCGTGGCGCGCTTTCATGGACAAGTACTATCCGGAAGGCGACAAGCTGAACTCCAACAATGTCTATGGTTATGCCGTGGCGCAGACCATGGTGCAGGTGCTGAAGCAGTGCGGGGACGACCTGACCCGCGAGAACATCATGAAGCAGGCCGCGAACCTGAAGGACTTTTCATCCGACGTGATGCTGCCCGGCATCAAGGTCAACACCAGTCCCGACGACTTCTTTCCGATCGAGCAGATGCAGCTGCAGAAGTTCGACGGCGAGGCCTGGCATCTGTTCGGCGATGTCATCACCGGCGAGGTGGGCCACGACACGACGCATTAGCGCCGCCGGAATCTAGCCCGCGCTCAGCCGCACACCGGCGCGCAAAAACTTCTGCGGGTCGACGGCTTCGCCGTCGATCCGCGTTTCATAATGCAGATGCGGTCCGGTGGAGCGTCCGGTCGAGCCGACTTCGCCGATCACCTGTCCGATCTTGACGACCTCGCCGACCTTCACGCCGATCTCGGAGAGATGACCGTAGCGGGTCGACAGCCCGTTGCCGTGATCGATCTCGACCATGCGGCCGTAGCCGCCGGACCATCCTGCCGATACGACTTTGCCGTTGGCCGTGGCTCGCACGGGATCGCCGGTCTGGGCGCGGAAATCGAGGCCGGTATGCATGGCCGGGCGGCCGAGGAAGGGATCGCTGCGCACGCCGAAGCCGGAGGTGAATTCGACCTCGCCGATCACAGGCTTGCGGTAGGGCACCAGCGCCAGCGTACGGCTCAGCCGGTCCATCTGGGCGCGGTTGATGTTGATGCGATAGAGCTGGCGATCGAAGGTGCTCGCGTCGGCAGCGAGCTTCACCGGAACAAAAGGCCCGCCCATCGGCGCGCGCGGAGTTGCCGATTCAAGCTGCGCCATGTCCAGACCGAGATCGCCGATCACGCCGCGCATGCGGCGCAGCCGCGATTCGATGCTGTCCTCGTAGGAATTGAGAGCCGCCATCTGGCGGCCCTCGACCTGGTCCAGAGATGTCTGCAGCCGTCCCAGGACATTGTCGACGCCCTGGATCTTGGCGAATTGGTTCTGCGGCCGGCTCGCCATCACAGGCGCGCGCGATTCCAGCCGCGCCTCGCGGTCCGGCGGCGCCACGAAAATCACGGTATCGCTGATCGGGTTCGGCTTCGGGACTCCCGAGGTCGGCTCGCTCGCCGTCGCGCCGCGGGCAGGGGGCCGGATCGAGCCGGTGACGTCGGGCATGGCGCCGAGCGCGGTCGCGCGCGATTCGAGCGCGGTCTGCCGCTTCATGATCTGCTCGAGCTTCTGGTCGAACTGCTCCTGGTCGAGCAACTGCCGGCTCGTGGTGCGGTCGACCTTGGCGCGCAGCTCCGCGATGCGGTCCTCATAGGCGTATTGCATCTCGGCCTGACGCGCGATCAGCCGTGTCAGCACGTCGTCGCGGAAAGCGAAATAGGTGGCGGTCGCGGCCGACCACATGCCCAGCAAAGTCACCGTCCCGACCACGATCCAGAAGGCGACCGGGCCGAACCGGACCTGCTTGCCGGCATGGGCGATGGTGTAGCCGGATTGCGACGCCGCTACCGCCGCAGCCGGCGCATGATGGGCCGCGGCACGGCGCGTCAGCGGACGGCCATGATCGTGAGGATGGTGCTGGGGGTACTCGGAATAATGACCCGAACGCTGCGACATCGGCACTCCCGCGCCGGTCGGATCAACGGTCCGTACGGCCCAAATTGCGCGAGCAATCTGGGGCCGTCATGGTTAATTTTTCGCCAACGGAACCCGGTCGCTACCTAGCACCCACTTTCCGAAGTCCGCTCCATCGCCGCAACACCTTTTCGCGGACTTCGGAAAGTTATGGGCACTAGCAAATCCATGATTTTAGTGCCGCTTTCGATCTGAAGTCCCTGAACCCGATCGTGCAGCGAGTGAGTCAGGGACTTCAGATCGGCGGCACTAAAGCGCGCGAGCGGCCTCAAGCACTTGGTCGGCATGGCCGTCGACCTTGACGCGGCGCCATACCTTCGCCACCCGGCCATCGGTCCCGATCAGAACCGTGCTCCGAATGATTCCCAGGAAGGTCCTGCCGTACATCGACTTTTCGCCCCACGCACCGTACGCCTCGAGCATCTGATGCTTCTCATCAGAAATCAGAGGAACCGAGAGCTTGTGCTTGTCGCGGAACGATTCCTGCGCCTTCTGCGAATCCGCTGAAACGCCGAGGACCGCCGTTCCGCTCGCGGCGAAATCGCTCGCCAACCGCGTGAAGTCGATGGCCTCCCGGGTACAACCGGGCGTATCGGCTTTGGGGTAGAAGAACAGCACCAGCTTCTTGCCGGAAAAGTCTGAAAGCGCGACACTATCGCCACCGTCACGAGGCAGGCGGAAGTCCGGTGCTTTGGCGCCTTCGACCAGCGCAGGAGATTTATCCACAGGCGAGCCCTTGCCGGCAGCTGCTTTTGGCCGCGCGGCGTCAGATGATTTTAACATTTTCGATGCGGCCTTGTGCGAAGGTCCGGAAGCTGCCGCCTTGCGCGTTTTGCTGACGGTCGCGCGGCTGGTCTTGGAGGCCGTCCTTTTGGCCGCCGCCGGTTTTGCCGATGGTTTGGCCTTGGTCGCGGTTTTGGGGGATTTCTTGCGCGATTTCTTGGACATACGCCTTCCTTTCGACGCTTTCGGCGGCTCAATCATTGGGCTATTGCGGGTCCCGTCCGGCAGGCCGGATTCGGTCCGGCGGCTGGGCAAGTCTGACGGCGCCGGAATATGGTTACAAGGAAATCGACGTCCCGCCTGTGCCCTCGTTGAATGAGCAGTCGCGCCGCATGACGAGCAACAGGCCCAATCCAGGATTGGCAGCGAAGCCGCCCCAGGGGCGACCGCAGCCCGTGGACGGACGGGATCGAGCCGACGATCCATCCCTGGACGAGCGACGGCTCCGCGAGGCCATGGCGAGGCAATCGCAGACCCCCACAGCTCGTCAGCAGGCGTCATATCAAACCTACGAGACGCACGAGCAAGCCGGGTGGGACGAGGGTGAGCTTGACGCCGACCATGACGAGGCGGCCGCGCATCGCACGCGGCGGCTGTTGTCGCGGTCCTCTTCAGGTATCCATCGCATCGGCGATCGGCTGGCTGGCCTGCAGCGCTGGCTCGCGGGCGAGCGCTGGGTCCGGAGGTTGGCCATCGTCGTCGCGGCGTTAGCGGTAATCTTCGGCATCTCGTTCTTCGGCCTGTGGTGGCGCCTCGGCGCCGGACCGATCAATCTCGACATGGCGACCCCGTGGCTTGCGGCCGCCATCGAGGACAATATCGGTCACGGCAACACGGTCGAGGTCGGCGGCACCCAGATCGAGCGGGCGGGACGCATCCGGATCGCCGTCCGCATCCGCGACATCGTCGTGCGCGACCGCGATCATGCGGTGGTGGCGACCGCGCCGAAAGCCGAGGTCAGGCTATCGGGCGTTGCACTGTTGATGGGACGGCTGCGCGCCGAGAGCCTCAACCTGGTCGATGCGGAATTGTCGGTGCGCATCACGCCCGACGGCTATGTCACGGTGTCGACCGGCGACACCACCAAGCCGCTTGCCACCGGCGTCGCCTCCAAGCGCGCGGCGGGTCTGGTCGCAAATCCGGGTCAGCAGGCATCGCCAGCCGCGCCTTCGATGGTGCTGCCGATCAATCCGCCGCCGTCGACGGGCTCCAGCCCGGCGCCTGGCGGTCTGCTCGGCGGCCTCGACTGGCTCGACAGCTTGAGCCTCACCGGCCTCGACGGACAGAACCTCAACGAGATCGGCTTGAAGAATGGCGTGCTTGTCGTCGACGACCAGCAGCGCGGCAACAAATGGAATTTCGAGAACATCAATCTCAGCCTGCGCCGGCCGAGCGGCGGCGGCGTGGCGCTCAGCCTCGGCGAGGAGGGCGCGCATCCCTGGTCGGTGCGCGTCACCGTCGGCCCGCCCGAAAACGGCGTGCGCAGCGTCGACCTCCGCGCCAGCAATGTTCCGACCAGCAACATCTTGTTGGCGCTGCGCCTGAAGGACGTGACCTACACCACCGATGTTCCGCTGACCGGCGAATTGAAGGGCGAACTCGGGCGCGACGGCGTGCCGACCTATCTGCGCGGCAAGATCAACGTCGGCGCCGGCCACATCATCGATACCGATACGCCCGACTATCCGATGGCGATCGAACTCGGCGGAGATGAGCGTCGAATGGGATGCGGGACGGCGCGTGCTGGTCGCGCCCTTCAAGATCATCTCCGGCGCCAACCGCCTCACTCTGCTGGCGCATCTCGAACCGCCGAACGGCAGCGTCAACAGCTGGCAGCTCAGTCTCTCCGGTGGAACCATCGTGCTGGCCGGCATCGACAAGGAGCCGCCGCTGATCTTCAACCGCATCTCGATCGGTTTCCGGTTCGACACCGACCACAAGCAGGTGCTGCTGACCCAGGCCGACATCAGTAACGGCGACGTCGGCGTCGCCGGCACCGGCAGCATCGACTATTCCGGGGAGCCGCTGTTGCGGTTGGGCCTCGCCGGGACACCGATGTCGGCGTCCAACCTGAAGCGGATCTGGCCGACGATCGTCGTGCCGGAAGTGCGCGAATGGGTGATCGAGCGGATTGAGCGCGGCACGGTTCAGCGCATCGAGGTCGGCGTCAACACGCTGGTGAAAAACCTGCCGCGCAAGGGACCGCCGATTCCGGAGGACGGCCTTGCCGTCAACATCGTGGCAAGCGGCGTCGCCGTCCATCCTGTGGACGGCTTGCCGTCGGTGCACGACGCCGATCTGAAAGCGCACGTCACCGGCAAATCGGCGACCGTGACCATCAGCCAGGCGCTGGCCGACGCCCCGTCGGGTCGCAAGCTCAACATCTCCGATTTCATTTTCGAAGTGCCGGACATGCATCCGAAGCCTCCGCCGTCGCGGGTCAAGCTGAAGATCGATGGTCCAATCCCGGCGGCCGCCGAAATTCTGGCCTCCGACCGTCTCAGCGACGTCTCGGCGACCCCGATCGATCCCAACACCAGCAAGGGCACGTTCTCCGCCGTCATCAATATGGGCCTGCCGGTCGTAGGCGAGCTGACCAAGGAAAATACCACGTACAACGTCACGGCCGACCTCAACGGATTCTCCGCGGACAAGCTGGTGATGAGCCAGAAGCTCGAAGCCAATACGCTGAAGGTGGTCGCCAACAATCAGGGCTACCAGGTCAAGGGCGACGTCAAGATCAGCGGCCAGTCGGCGAGCCTCGATTACCGCAAGCCCGCCGAAGGCGATGCCGATGTGAAGCTGCTGGCGACGCTTGACGATGCGGGCCGGGCACGGCTCGGGCTCGATCTCGGACCCGCGGTGTCGGGCGCGATCCCGATCAAGCTCACGGGCAAGATGGGCGACCGCGACACCAAGATGGGCATCGAGGCCGATCTCACCCAGCTCAAGCTCGACAACATCCTGCCCGGCTGGGTCAAGGTGCCCGGCAAATCGGGCAAGGCCACGTTCAACGTGGTGCCGAAGGCGCAATCGACCCGCTTCGAGGACATCGTCGTTGAAGGCAACGGCGTCTCGATCAAGGGCTCGCTCGAAGTCGACCAGAACGGCGACCTCCTGAACGCAAACTTCCCGACCTATTCGCCGTCGGAAGGCGACAAGGCTTCACTTCGGGCCGAACGCGGCGCCGATGGCGTGGTCAAGGTCACCATGCGCGGCGAGGTGTTCGACGGACGTGGTTTCCTCAAATCGGCGATCTCGGGTTCGTCCGCAAAGGACGACAGCAAGAGCAAGACCAAGAACATCGACTTCGATGTCGATCTGAAGCTTGGCGCGGTCGCGGGTTTCTCGGGCGAAGCGCTGCGCAGCGTCGAGTGCAAGTTCTCGCGGCGTAGCGGCACCTTCAGGAGCTTCACGCTGAACGGCAAGATCGGCCGCGACACGGGCGCACCTGTCACGGCGGAGATGCACAGCCGCGGGCAGGCCGGCGCCGGGCGCGACATCATCGTGCTGCAGACCAACGACGCCGGCTCGTTCTTCCGCTTCACCGATACCTATTCCAAGATGGCCGGTGGCCAGCTCGTGCTGGCGATGGAACCACCGACCGTCGAACCCAGCGCCAAGGAAGGCCTGATCAACGTCAGGGATTTCCAGGTGAAGGGCGAGGCCGCGCTCGATCGCATCGCGGCCGGCGGACCGGCTCAAGGGGGCGCCGCTCAGACCGGCGTGGTGCAATTCTCGGCGTTGCGCGCGGAGTTCACCCGCCAGAGCGGCCAGCTTACCATCCGCGAAGGCGTGGTGAAGGGACCGATCGTCGGCGCCACCATCGAAGGCAGCATCGATTATCCCGGCAACAGCGTGCGCATGAGCGGCACGTTCGTGCCGATGTACGGGCTGAACAATATCTTCGGCCAGATTCCCATCGTCGGGCTGTTTCTTGGCGGCGGCAGCAATGAGGGACTGATCGGCGTCACCTATGAGGTCGTGGGCACGCCGGGCGCGCCGGTCCTGCGCGTCAATCCGATTTCGGCGATGGCCCCGGGCGTGTTGCGCAAGATCTTCGAGTTCAACACCGGCAAGCAGAACAATCCGGTCGAATTCCCGCCGAACTCGGACGACAGCCAGTGCTCTCCCTGGCAGGAACTGAAGAACGGCCGGTGTGTCGCGAAGTCGTCACAGAATTAGCGCCGCAGCGCCGGCACCACCAGGAACGGGATCATCCCGAGCACGACCATGAGCAGCGAGAACGCGAACACCGGATTGTAGCTGTGGCTCCAATCGTGCAGTAGGCCGCCGCTCCAGGAGCCGAGCGCGGAGCCGAGCCCGCTGCCGATCGAGATGGTGCCGAAGATGGTGCCGACCCGTTCACCGCGAAAGATCTTCATCGCGGTCGCCGAGAGCAGCGGTCCGCGCGAGCCGATCATGCTGCCGAAGGTGATGACGAAGGCGGTCAAGAGCCAGTAGCTCGGATAGTACTGCAACAGCCAGAGCAGGCCGATGCCGGCAATCGAAATCGCATAGGAGATCAGCACCGACGGCCTGCGGCCGATGATACCGTCGAGTGTGGAGACGCCGATCATGCCGAACAGCAGCACGACACCGGAGAATCCCCAGGCGGTCGCGGCCTGCAGCGGCGGAAAGCCGGCATCGATCAGGTAGGCCACGATCTGCGCCGCAATCGCATACATGCCGACGGCGGTGAAAAAGAAGCACGAGAACAGCGCCCAGAAGGCGTGGTGACGCATCGCGCTGACCAACGTCCAGCCTTCGTCGGCGAAGCCGGGATCGCTCTTCTTCACGACATGGGACGCGCCGGCCGCAAGCCGCCGCCACGGCAACAGCACGACCGGCACCAGGAGGCAGACCGCGATCACGCCGAACAACTGGTAGGCGCCGCGCCAGCCGAGATGCTCGATCAGGAGCTGCGAGGCCGGCAGCAGCACCAGCACGCCGCCGCCCATGGCCGAATAGACCACCGCCATCGCGGTCGGCAGCCGCGGCCCGAACCAGCGTCCGAGCAGGATCGAGTTCGGCACATTGCCGATCAGTGCGATGCCGAAGCCGACGCAGAGTCCGATGCTCGCCTGGAATTGCCAGAGCGATTGCGCATGAGATGCGATCAGGAACGCTGCGCCGAGAAAGAGGATGCCGAGTGAATAGACCACGCGCGGACCCGAGCGGTCGAACACGCGCCCGACGACAGGTGCGGTCAGGCCGCTCACCAGCCATGTCAGCGAATAAACCGAGACGACCTGCGCGCGATCCCAACCGAAATTCTCCGAGATCGGCTTGAGGAACACGGTAAAGCTCTCGCCGAGCCCGCGGCCGAGCACGGACAGCGCAAAACATAGGACCAGCACGCCCATGGCCATGCGCGCCGGTTTCGCCGGCTGCGTCAGCGTCTGTTCCCGCGGCGTAGTCTGATCCATTTGACGTCAGGGAGCGCGTTTCTGCCCGCGCGTGCAAGCGTCAAAAGCGAATGCGCCTATGCAGGCCTGAGCAGGACGTGACGCTTCCTGCCGAGCGACAGCTTGATGACGCCTTCAGGCGTGAGATTCGCTTTCGACAGCGTCATCTTCTCGTCGGTGACGGCAGCGTCATTGACACGCAAGCCGCCGCCTTTGATCTGGCGCCGCGCCTCACCATTGGAGGCAACGAGACCCGCCTTGACGAAGGCGGTGAGCACGCCAAGTCCTGCATCAAGTTCGCCTTGCGGAATTTCGACGGTCGGCAGGTTCTGCGCGATCGCGCCTTCCTCGAAAGTCTGCCGCGCGGTTTCCGCAGCCTGCCGCGCGGCGTCGGCGCCGTGCAGCAGCGTGGTCGCGGCATCAGCGAGCGCCTTCTTGGCTTCGTTGATCTCCGCGCCCTGCAACGCCGCGAGCTTTTCGATCTCGCCCAGCGGCAGCGTGGTGAACAGTTTCAGGAATTTGGCGACGTCGGCGTCTTCGGTGTTGCGCCAGTACTGCCAGAAATCGTAGGGCGAGAACTGCTCGGCATTGAGCCAGACCGCGCCTTTGGCAGTCTTGCCCATCTTGTCGCCGGAGGCGGTCGTCAGCAGCGGCGTCGTCAGCGAGTAGAGCTGCGGGGTGCCCATCCGGCGGCCGAGATCGACGCCCATGATGATGTTGCCCCATTGGTCGGAGCCGCCCATCTGCAGCCGGCAGCCGGCGCGCCTGGCGAGCTCGACGAAGTCGTAGGCCTGGCAGACCATGTAGTTGAACTCGATGAAGCTCATCTCCTGCTCGCGCTCGAGCCGAAGCCGCACCGAGTCCATGGTCAGCATGCGGTTGACAGAGAAATGCTTGCCGACGTCGCGCAGCATCTCGATCCAGTTCAATTTCGTCAGCCATTCGGCATTGTCGAGCATGATGGCGTCGCTCGGACCGTCGCCGAAGCGCAGCACTTTCGCAAACACGCCGCGGATGCTGGCCTTGTTGGACTCGATCTCGGCGACGCTGCGAATCGCGCGCGTCTCGTCCTTGCCGGAGGGATCGCCGACCATCGTGGTGCCGCCGCCCATCAGCGTGATCGGCTTGTTGCCGCTCTGCTGCAGCCAGTACAGCATCATCATGGTGAGGAAGTTGCCGATATGCAGCGACGGCGCGGTGCAGTCGTACCCGACATAGGCGGTGGCCTGACCCTTGGCGGCGAGCGCGTCCAGGCCCTCGACATCGGAGGCCTGATGGATGAAGCCGCGCTGGTTCAGCACATTGAGAAAATCAGACTTAAATGCGCTCATGTGTCGGTGACTCTGATCATTCGTTTTTTACGATCTTTGCAGGCAAAGCCGGGAACTCGCGATAAAGGCTGCCGCAAACCTGCGCGTTGTGGCATTATAAGATGTGTCCGATTGGCACAAGCGCGGGAACTCATTTTGACGTCCAGGGCAGGGCGTCGCCAAGGCTTTCACGGCGATGATGTTAACGACACTCGGTCTGATGAGCGGCACCTCGCTCGACGGGGTCGATCTCGCCATGATCGAAACCGACGGCCGCACCGTGAGGAAGTTCGGACCCTCCGGGTATCGGCCCTATACTGAGCGCGAGAAGAACCTGCTGCGCCAGGCGCTGACCGAAGCCGTGCACCTGCCGCAGCGCGACGCGCGGCCGGGCATCCTGCGTGAGGCCGAGCAAGCCGTGACGGCGGCGCATGCCGAGGCGGTCGCCGCCTTCATCGCGCAGAATCGCATCACCCCTGAGGATATCGATATCGTCGGCTTCCACGGCCAGACGGTGCTGCACCGGCCCGAGAAGAAGATGACGGTGCAGATCGGCGACGGGGCTGCGCTCGCCAAAGCGATCCACATCCCCGTGATGCATGATTTCCGCGCCGCCGATGTCGAGGCGGGCGGGCAGGGCGCGCCCTTCGTGCCGGTCTATCATCGCGCGCTCACGCAATCGCTGGAGCGCGAAGGGCCGATCGTCGTCGTCAACATCGGCGGGGTGGCCAACATCACCTATATCGACGGGTCGGACACGCTGATTGCCTGCGACACCGGTCCCGGAAATGCGCTGCTCGACGATTTCATGTTCCGCATCATGCACGCGCCGTTTGACTGCGAAGGCCGCTTTGCCGCGCAGGGCCGTGCCGACGACGCCTGGATCGCGCGGGCGCTGGAATTGCCGTTCTTCGCGAAACCGCCGCCGAAATCGCTCGACCGCAACGATTTTGGCGCGCTCAGGCTCGGCGATATGCCGCCGGCCGATGGCGCCGCGACACTGACCGCCTTCACGGCGGCTGCGATCGCCCGGATCGTACCGCTGCTGCCGAAAGTGCCGAAGAGCTGGATCATCTGCGGCGGCGGCGCCCGCAATCTGACCATGATCCGGAATCTGCGGGAGCGGCTGGAGCCGGCGACCGTCGAGGCCGCGGAGACGCTTGGCTGGGCGTCCGACGCCATCGAGGCCCAGGCCTTTGGTTTCCTCGCCGCGCGTGGACTAAAAGGCCTGCCGCTCAGCTACCCCGCCACCACGGGGGTGCCGATGCCGATGACGGGCGGGGTGATCGCCCGGCCTTGACGCGTGATGCCGAAAAGTGTGCAGCGGTCTTCCCTCGCGACAAACGCGGAACGCGTTTGCGCGGAGATCATGCGCAAGACAAATAAAGACTACCCGAACTCCGCCGCCATCTTCGCGAGCACCGCGACCGTATTCATGTTGCGCGCGGTGCCGCTCTTCGCAGCGGGGATGACGAGCTTCGATTTCCCCATGCCTTCGCCGTAGTGGACGTAGATCTCGCGCTTTCCGAGCTTGATCTTCTCGTCCTTCTGCCCTCGCACATTGGCGAGCGTGTCTTTCGGCGGTTTCCCGTCAAGGAAGATCGCCATGGTTCGGTTGGGCGCGAGCTTCGGAAAGGGATTGTCGGCCGCGACCTGCGCCATCTCGGCGGCGCTGCGCACCATCACGCCGACCGCCTTGCCGGCATAGGCCGCGAGCGCCTTCTCGAGGGCGCGCTGGACCGCGCTCTCGGCTTTGCGGCTTGCGAAGACCACGTTGCCGCTGGCGATATAGGTGCGGACGGAGGTGAAGCCGAGTTGCTCGCAGATCGCCTTCAACTCGCTCATCGGCAATTTGCCGGTGCCGCCGACATTGACCGCCCGCAGGAGTGCCACGAACGATCCCATCGCTTCGCCTAACGCACGTTGGCGAGCCGCATGTCGAGATAGGCCGTGATGGTCTCCATCAGCGGCTCGAGCTTGCCGTCGAAGAAGTGGTTGGCGCCGGGGATCACCTGCTGGTCGATGACGATGCCCTTCTGCGTCTTCAGCTTCTCGACCAGGGTGTTGACGTCTTTCGGTGGCACCACCGCGTCCCGCTCGCCATGCACGATCAGCCCCGAGGAGGGGCAGGGCGCGAGGAAGGAGAAGTCATAGAGATTGGCGGGCGGCGCGATCGAGATGAAGCCCTCGACCTCGGGCCGGCGCATCAGAAGCTGCATGCCGATCCAGGCGCCGAAGGAGAAGCCGGCGACCCAGCAGGCGCGCGCCTCGGGATTGATGGTCTGCGCCCAGTCGAGCGCGCTCGCCGCGTCGGACAATTCGCCGGTGCCGTGATCGAACGAACCCTGGCTCCGGCCGACACCGCGGAAATTGAAGCGTAGCACCGAGAAACCGCGGTGCGCGAAGGCGTAGTAGCACTGATAGACGATCTGGTGGTTCATGGTGCCGTGGAATTGCGGATGCGGGTGCAGGATCATCGCAATCGGCGCGTTCTTCTGTTTCGCCGGATGGTAGCGGCCTTCAAGACGGCCTGCGGGACCGGTGAAAATGACTTCAGGCATCAGGTGATCTCTGTTGACCGATTTATGTGCCACCGCGACCTGAAAGGCTCAGTCGACAAACGGCGAATGGCGCGGTTGGGCTGGGCGCTGAAAGCGCTCGGTGAGTTGCGGGCGCGTTCTAACATGAGGCGAGGGGCAAAAAGCAAGCATCTTGAACGCCCCGCGGACCGCGCGATGGGTTAGTCATATGATTGCGTGAACGCGGAAGGGCCGCCATTTGCCGGATCAAGCGGGAGGCGACCGGTTATCTTCAGGGTCAAGCGATCAGGGTATTATGGTACTCATGGCTGAGAGGGTCTATCTCGACTGGAATGCGACCACGCCGCTGCGTCCAGAGGCAAAGGCGGCAATGGCTGATGCGTGGGGACTCGCCGGCAACCCGTCCTCGGTCCATGCGGAGGGCCGGCAGGCCCGCCGGCTGGTCGAGCAGGCTCGTGCAGTGGTGGCCAGCGCTGTGGGCGCGCAGCCGCGCAATGTGACCTTCACTTCAGGGGGAACCGAGGCCAATGCGATGGCGCTGGTGCCGGGCGTGAGGCGGTCGTCTCAGCCTCCCGTTCAGCGGCTGCTGGTTTCTGCCATCGAGCACGCATCGGTGCTGGCGGGGGGCCGATTTCCGGCTGACGCGATTGGCCGCATCGGGGTGACGCCCGACGGCCTGATCGATCTGGAAGAACTGCGCCGGGCGCTGGAGGCCGGCCCGCCGGCGCTGGTGTCAATCATGGCCGCCAACAACGAAACCGGCGCGATGCAGCCGATCGCGGAGGCTTCGGAGATCGTCCATTCCGCGGGTTCTGTGCTGCACGTCGACGCGGTCCAAGCGCTTGGGAAAATACCGTTCGATATCAACGAATTGGATGTCGATCTGGTGTCGCTTTCCGCGCACAAGGTCGGCGGGCCCAACGGGGTCGGCGCAATGGTTAGCGCCGAGGGTGTCGAGGGCGTCGAGCCCCTTCTCCGAGGCGGCGGGCAGGAGCGAGGTCATAGGGCCGGGACCGAAAACCTGGCCGGGATTACGGGCTTCGGCGCGGCCGTGGCTGCGGCCATTGGCTCATTGGAGGCGGACAGAGCCCGTCTGGAGCGCCTGCGGAACCGGCTGGAGAGCGGTCTGAAGCAGACGGCAGATGCCATCATTTTCTCCGACAAGGTCCCACGTCTGCCTAATACCACCCTGTTCACAGTTCCCGGCCTGCGGGCCGAAACCGCCGTGATCGGCTTCGATCTGGCAGGTATCGCCGTGTCCTCCGGCGCGGCCTGTTCCTCGGGGAAGGTCCAGCCCTCCCATGTCCTGGAAGCCATGGGATTCGGCCCAAAAGTCGCGCGAGGTGCCGTGCGGCTCAGTCTGGGCTGGTCCACGTCTGAGACAGACATTGATCGGTGCCTGGAGGCTTGGCGAAAGCTCGCCGATGCCTTACTTAGGGAGGAAAGAAACACGGCTTGAACCGTTCTAAGCCTGTTTCTTCGATGCATCGCATTAGACTTTTTGGAACTGTCCACCGCGGTCCTTGAAACCGCGAGCGGAGGAAGTGAATGCCAGCCGTACAGGAGACGGTCGACCGCGTCAGGCGGATCGACGTCGACCAATATCGATATGGGTTCGAGACGTTGATCGAATCCGACAAGGCTCCGAAGGGCCTGTCGGAAGATACGGTCCGTTTCATCTCGGCCAAGAAGAACGAACCGGCCTGGATGCTGGACTGGCGGCTGGAAGCCTATCGCCGCTGGCTGACCATGACGGAACCGAGTTGGGCCCGCGTCAACTATCCAAAGATCGACTACCAGGATCTCTATTACTACTCCGCGCCGAAGCCGAAGAAGCAGATCGGCTCGCTCGACGAGATCGATCCGGAAATCCTGAAGACCTATGAGAAGCTCGGCATCCCCCTGCGCGAAGTCGCCGTGCTCGAAGGCGTGGTTGCGCCCGAAGGCGAGGGCGAACAGCCGCGTAGCAGGATCGCGGTCGATGCCGTGTTCAACTCGGTGTCGGTTGCCACCACCTTCCAGAAGGAGCTCAAGCAGGCCGGCGTGATCTTCATGCCGATCTCGGAAGCGATCCGCGAGCATCCTGAGCTGGTGAAGAAGTATCTCGGCTCGGTCGTGCCGACCTCCGACAATTACTTCGCGACATTGAACTCGGCGGTGTTCTCCGACGGCTCGTTCGTCTACGTGCCGGCGGGCGTGCGCTGTCCGATGGAGCTGTCGACCTATTTCCGCATCAACGAGCGCAACACCGGCCAGTTCGAGCGCACGCTGATCATCGCCGACAAGGGCTCTTACGTCAGCTATCTCGAAGGCTGCACCGCGCCGCAGCGCGACGAGAACCAGTTGCATGCCGCCGTGGTCGAGCTCGTCACGCTCGACGATGCCGAGATCAAATATTCGACGGTGCAGAACTGGTATCCCGGCAACTCTGAGGGCAAGGGCGGCATCTACAATTTCGTCACCAAGCGCGGCGACTGCCGCGGCAAGAACTCGAAAATTTCCTGGACCCAGGTCGAGACCGGCTCGGCCATCACCTGGAAATATCCGAGCTGCATTTTGCGCGGCGACAATTCCCGCGGCGAGTTCTACTCGATCGCGATCTCGAACGGCTACCAGCAGGTCGATTCCGGCACCAAGATGCTGCATCTCGGCAAGAACACGACGAGCCGCATCATCTCCAAGGGTATCGCGGCCGGCAGATCGCAGAACACCTATCGCGGCCTCGTCACGGCGCATCGCAAAGCCACCGGCGCGCGCAACTTCACCGCCTGCGACTCGCTCCTGATCGGCGACAAATGCGGCGCGCACACCGTGCCCTATATCGAGGCGAAGAATTCGTCCGCGACCTTCGAGCATGAAGCGACGACCTCCAAGATTTCCGAGGACGTGCTGTTCTACTGCGTCCAGCGCGGGCTGAGCCAGGAGGAGGCGGTCGGCCTCGTCGTCAACGGCTTCGTCAAGGACGTGCTGCAGCAGCTCCCGATGGAGTTCGCGGTTGAGGCGCAGAAGCTGATCTCGATCTCGCTGGAGGGATCGGTCGGATAGCGACCTCATCCTGAGGAGGCCGCGTAGCGGCCGTCTCGAAGGATGAGCCAAGGAACGAATGTCGGCCACGCCCTTCGAGACGCGCCTTCGGCGCTCCTCGGGGCGAGGATCAAATGGAAGAGAATGATGTCACTGCTCGAAGTCAAAGACCTGCAGGTTCGCGTCGAGGAGCGTGAGATCCTCCACGGGCTGTCGCTCACCGTGAACAAGGGCGAGGTGCACGCGATCATGGGCCCGAACGGCTCGGGCAAGTCGACGCTGTCGCACGTCATCGCCGGCAAGCCGGGCTACGAAGTGACCGGCGGGCAAGTCCTGTTCAATGGCGAGGACCTGCTCGCAATGGCGCCCGACGCGCGCGCCGCCAAGGGCGTGTTCCTGGCGTTCCAGTATCCGGTCGAGATTCCCGGTGTCGCCACCATGAATTTCCTGCGCACCGCGCTGAATGCCCAGCGCAAGGCGCGCGGCGAGAGCGAATATTCGACGCCGGATTTTCTGAAGAAGGTCCGTGAAGTCGCGAAGTCGCTGAACATCCCGCAGGACATGCTGCGCCGCGGCGTCAATGTCGGTTTCTCCGGCGGCGAGAAGAAGCGCAACGAGATTTTGCAAATGGCGCTATTCGAGCCGGCGCTGTGCATTCTCGACGAGATGGATTCCGGCCTCGACATCGACGCGCTGCGGGTTGCCGCCGATGGCGTCAACGCGCTGCGCTCGCCGGATCGCGCCATGGTGGTGATCACCCACTACCAGCGCCTTCTGAACTACATCATTCCGGACTTCGTGCATGTGATGTCGAAGGGCCGGGTCGTCAAAAGCGGCGGCAAGGAGCTGGCGCTGGAGCTGGAAGAGTCCGGCTACGCGCAGTTCGAAGACGCGGCCTGACGAGAGACGGAATTGGGTATGAACGTTGCTTTGGCAAAGACCGATATGGGGCGCGCTGTGAACAGTGTGTTCACGGTCGCGCGTGACCGGCTGCCCGGTTCGGGCAAGGTCGCAGACATGCGCCGGCAGGCCTTTGAGGTCTTTGAGCGCGCAGGCCTGCCGAACCGCCGGATCGAGGAATGGAAATACACCGACCTGCGCGCGCTGATGCGCGAGGTGCTGCCGCTCGCGCCGATGCCAGATGCCGACGCGATCAAGCGTGCCCGCGCTGCATTGAAGACAGTCAGCGTGAGGGGCGCTACCCGGCTTGTGCTGGTGGATGGCGTCTTTGCGGCTGAGTTGTCCGATGCTGCAGAGGCCGGCGTCACGGTGAAGACACTGCGCGAGGCGCTGGAAGGCGGTGACGGCAATTGGCTGACCGCTGAAGCGACCGACGGCATGATCGCGCTGAATGCGGCGATGGCGACCGATGGCGTCTTGGTTTCGGTCGCCGATGGTACGAACCTCGCCAAGGTGCTCCAGATCATTCATGTGGCGACGGCCTCGAAGGCGTCGGCTTTTACGCGCTCGCATCTGACGATCGGCAAGGGCGCGCGTATGACGTTGGTCGAGAGCTTTGTCGCGGCCGACGGCGCCAAGGCCTACCAGGCCAACGACGCTATGATTCTGTCGGTCGGCGATGGTGCGGACTTGTCCCATGTGCGGCTGATGGCCGACAGCGCAGATGCCGCCAACATCACGTCGGGAATTTTCACCATCGGCGCGAAGGCAAAGTACAACTTCTTCAACATGACCAGCGGTGGCGCGCTCAGCCGCTTCTCTGGCCTTGTCACAATGAACGGCGAGGGCTCGGAGCTCAACGTCAACGGCGTCAACCTGCTCAAGGGCACCCAGCACGGCGACACCACGCTGGTGGTCGACCACGCCGTCCCCAATTGCACCAGCCGCGAAATATTCCGCGCCGTCGTCGACGACCGCGCCCATTCCGTGTTCCAGGGCCGCATCATCGTGCGCCCCCACGCACAGAAGACCGACGGCAAAATGATGACCCGGGCGCTGCTGCTCTCCGACGAGGCGGAAGCCGACAACAAGCCGGAGCTCGAGATTTTCGCCGACGACGTCACCTGCGGCCACGGCGCGACATCCGGCGCGCTCGACGAGAGCCTGTTGTTCTATCTGCGCGCCCGCGGTCTTCCCGAGAAGGAAGCGCAGGCGCTCTTGATCCAGGCGTTTGTCGGCGAAGCCATCGAAGGTATCGCCAACGACGATCTGCGCGAGGCTGCGATGTCTGCGGCGCAGCGCTGGCTGGAGGTGCGGCCATGAACACGCATCCCTCGGTCAAGAACGGCGCCTACGATGTCGCCCGCGTGCGCGAGGACTTTCCCGCGCTCGCCATGAAGGTCTATGGCAAGCCGCTGGTCTATCTCGACAACGCGGCGTCGGCGCAGAAGCCGAACGCCGTCCTCGACCGCATGACCGAGGCCTACAAGAGCGAATACGCCAACGTGCATCGCGGCCTGCATTATCTCGCCAATGCGGCGACCGAGGCCTATGAGGGCGGCCGCGCCAAGGTCGCGAAATTCCTTAACGCTCGTCGCAACGAGGAGATCGTGTTCACCCGCAACGCGACGGAAGCGATCAATCTCGTCGCCTATTCCTGGGGCGAGGTGAACATCAGGGCCGGCGACGAGATCGTCGTCTCGATCATGGAGCACCATTCCAACATCGTGCCCTGGCATTTCCTCAGGGAACGCCATGGCGCCGTGATCAAATGGGCGCCGGTCGACGACGAAGGCAATTTCCTGATCGATGAGTTCGAGAAGCTGCTGACCGATCGGACCAAGCTGGTCGCGATCACCCATATGTCGAACGCGCTTGGCACCCTTGTGCCCGTGAAGGAAGTCACGAAGCTCGCGCATGCGCGGGGCATTCCCGTGCTGGTCGACGGCAGCCAGGGCGCGGTGCATCTTCCGGTCGACGTGCAGGACATCGATTGCGATTTCTACGTCTTCACCGGTCACAAGGTCTACGGCCCGACCGGCATCGGCGCGCTCTATGCCAAGCATGAGCATCTGGTCGCGATGCGTCCCTTCAACGGCGGCGGCGAGATGATCCGCGAGGTCGCCCAGGACTGGGTTACCTATGGCGATCCCCCGCACAAGTTCGAGGCCGGCACGCCCGCGATCGTCGAAGCGATCGGGCTCGGGGCCGCCATCGATTATGTCAATTCGATCGGCAAGGAGCGCATTGCCGCCCACGAGCATGATCTCGTGACCTATGCCCAGGAGCAGCTGCGCGAGATCAACTCACTGCGGCTGATCGGCACCGCGCGCGACAAGGGGCCGGTGATTTCCTTCGAGATGAAGGGCGCCCATCCACATGACGTGGCGACCGTCATCGACCGGCAGGGCATTGCGGTCCGCGCCGGCACCCATTGCGTGATGCCGCTTTTAGAGCGGTTCAATGTCACGGCGACCTGCCGCGCTTCGTTCGGGATGTATAATACCCGTGAGGAAGTGGATCAGTTGGCGCAGGCGCTGATCAAGGCGCGGGAATTGTTCGCATGAGTGACACCGCCGAAGTCAAAACCAGCAATATGGAAACCGCCTCGGCGCTGCCGCCGGAGGAGACCGAGCGGCTGACCGCGGAGATCGTCGCGGCGCTGAAGACGGTGTTCGATCCGGAGATTCCGGCCGACATCTACGAGCTCGGCCTGATCTACAAGGTCGAGATCAACGACGAGCGCGCGATCGACGTGACGATGACGCTGACGACGCCCAATTGTCCGGCGGCCGGCGAATTGCCGACCCAGGTCGAGAATGCAGTCGCCAGCGTTCCCGGCGTCGGCGTGGTCAACATCAACCTGGTCTGGGAGCCCGCATGGTCGCCGGACCGGATGAGCGACGAGGCGCGCCTCGTGCTCAACATGTGGTGAGATGTTAAGGGGACGACGATTAGGCTCGAACGAACGGCATTGATTTGCTGCTGGAAGTGACCAAATGACTGAGATGACACCGGCATCACCTACTCCTTCCGCCAAGCTTCGGCGCCCGCGGCCGCAAGTGATGCGGCTGACGGATGCCGCCGCTGCCCGCGTTCAGGAACTGACCAAACGCACCGATTCCGAAATCGTCGGCTTGCGGGTCGGCGTCAAGAACGGCGGCTGCGCCGGCCAGTCCTACACGGTCGAATATGCCCATGAGATCCGTCCGACCGACGAAGTGGTCGAGGACAAGGGCGTCAAGATCCTGGTCGACCCGAAGGCCGTGTTGTTCCTGCTCGGCACCGAGATGGACTACAAGGCCGACAGGATGCAGGCACAGTTCGTCTTCAACAATCCGAACCAGATTTCGGCTTGCGGCTGCGGCGAGTTGGTGCAACTCAGGCCCGCGCAGGTCTGAGCTTCGCGGGCGATGGACCGCGAATTTTTGATCGACCTGTTCTCGGATTTCGGCCCGGTGACGATCCGGCCGATGTTCTCCGGCTTCGGCATTTCCGTCGACGGCGTCAATTTCGCGATGGCGCTGCGCGCTGGCCTCTATTTCCGCGCCGATGACGTCACCATTCCACAGTTCGAGGCAGAGGGATCGAAGCCGTTCCAGTACCAGACGCGTGCCAGGACCGTCGTGGTCCATTCCTACTGGCAATTGCCGGCGCGGCTGTTCGATGACACCGAGGAATTGAGCCAGTGGGCGAGGGCGGCGCTGGCTGCTGCCCAGCGCGCGGCAGTGAAAAAGCGACCGAAGGCGCGAAAGCCCGCCAAGTCCGCAAGGAACAAGCCCGCAAAGAAAAAGGCCGCCACGGCGAAGGTGACGGCCAAAGCGAAACGCAAGACAACGAGTAGGCGCTAGGCCACCTGGCTCTGGGTCTCGGCGGCGTATTCCGGATCGACCTCGCAGACCACGCGGTTGCGGCCGTTGCGCTTGGCGGCATAGAGGCAGCCGTCGGCGCGCTCGATCAGCGCATCGGTGTCGTCGCCCGGCTTGAGCATGGAGACGCCGACCGAGATGGTGACGCGGCCCAGAATCTCGCCGGTGGATTTCTTCTTCAATTCCTTCGCCATAACCGCGCGGCGGATGTGATCGGCAACGGTCAGCGCCTGACGCAGCGCCGTATTGGGCAGCACGACCGCAAATTCCTCGCCGCCGTAGCGCGCGGTAATGTCCTGCCCCTTGATGGTCTGCTTCAGGGACATGCCGACCAGCCGCAGCACCTGGTCGCCGGTGAGATGGCCGTAGGAATCGTTGAAGGACTTGAAATGATCGATGTCGAACATCAGGAGCGACAGCGGCTCGCCGTTCGCCAGCGCGGTCTGCACCGCCATCTCGATCATGCGGTCGAAATACTTGCGGTTTCCCAGCCCGGTGAGCGGATCGGTCAGCGATTCCGCGCGGATCGCCTCGAGGCTCTGCTGCAGGTTGGAGATTTCGTTCTTGGACAGCGTGAGGCGCTCTTCCAGAGCCTTGTTGGTTTCGCGCATCTCGCGCGTCGACTTGACCAGCGTTTCGACGACCGCCTTGATCTGATCCCGATTCTTGGCTGACGTCAGCTTCTCGCTCGCGCCGGTCAGACTGGCGTCGTAGTTCGCGGACATGCCCAATGCGTCGGTGAGCAGATTCATCACGTCGTCGATCTCGCCGATCACGCGTGCGCCGACCTTGTCGATGCGGTCGGTGGTCTTCAGATGCGACAGATAGGTTTCGTAGATCTGCTCGAGATCGGCTTCGCTCAGCCTGCCGTGGCGCGCCAGCGTCTCATTGATGATCTTGTTGAGGGGGGCGTTGTAGCCGGTCGCATAGATGTACCAGATCTCGTAGTTGCGGGGGACGGCGGTCTGACGAAGCGACCTGATCTGGCCCAGCGCGACCTCCGCGAAGGCCATCGTGCGTTCATGTTCGTCGAGGACCTTGACCACGGAAATTCCCCATAGCGGGCCACGATGCCCGCCCAGCAATGACTGGTATTATGGAGGTCAAGGTAGTTCAGGAGAATGAACGACCGGTAAATGGAATAGGTTGGTCAGCTTCCCACGCGATCCCGGACCGGCCGCAGCAGGAACGCCGGAAGGTGCGAATGATCCGCAGGTTCGCTGTCGGGTTCGCGTGCACGCCGCGGCGGCTGGGCGCGCCCGATCGACGGAACTGAGGACGCTTCCTGTGGAGGCGGAGCCGCCTGGTGACGTCCGCCCTTTGCCGGTCGCGGCTCGCGCTCTTTCGCGTGCTGCGGCTCACGCTCCTTGGCATGCTGTGGCTCGCGTTCGCGGCTTGCATTTTTCGGCCCGCGTTCGCGGCGCGGCTTGCGCCCGCCACGAGAGCCGTCCCGCGATCCCTCGCGTGATCCTTCCCTTGATCCTTCTCTTGCGCGATGCCCACGCGGGCGTTCGTCATGGGAGGATTCGGTGGGCGCCGAGAAGTCGCCTTCGGCGCGCGGGATATCCTGGCCGATCAGTTTCTCGATCGCGACAATGGATTTCTGGTCGAGCGGGGTGACGATGGAGATCGCAGTGCCGGTGCGGCCCGCGCGTGCGGTACGGCCGATGCGATGGACATAATCGTCGGCATGATGCGGCACGTCGAAATTGAAGATATGGCTCACGGCCGGAATATCGAGGCCGCGCGCGGCGACGTCGGAAGCGACCAGGAGCGGTATTTCGCCCTTGCGGAACTGATCGAGCGCCGCGGTGCGGGCCGGCTGATCCATGTCGCCATGCAGTGCGCCGACGGCAAAGCCGTGCTTCTGCAGCGATTTGTACAACAGCGCGACTTCGCGCTTGCGGTTGCAGAAGATGATCGCGTTCTGCAGGTCCTTGGCGTCGCGCAACAGGCGGCGCAACAATTCGCGCTTCTCATGCGGCTCGCGGCCGACGCTGATCTGGAATTGCGCCACGCCCGTGTTGGTGGTTGCGGGCCTGGAGACCTCCACCTTCTGCGGATTGTGCAGGAAGGCCTCGGTGATGCGCCGGATTTCCGGCGGCATGGTTGCAGTGAAGAACAGCGTCTGGCGCGTGAAAGGAACGAGCTTGCAGATACGCTCGATGTCGGGGATGAAGCCCATGTCGAGCATGCGGTCGGCTTCGTCGATCACCAGCAGTTCGACGCCGGTGAGCAGCAGGCCGCCACGCTCGGTGTGGTCGAGCAGCCGGCCCGGGGTTGCGATCAGGACGTCGACGCCGCGCGTCAATTTGGTGTCCTGGTCGCCGAAGGAGACGCCGCCGATCAAAAGCGCCATGTTGAGCTTTTGGCCAACGCCGTAGCGATCGAAGCTTTCCTTCACCTGGGCTGCGAGTTCGCGTGTTGGCTCGAGGATGAGCGTACGCGGCATGCGTGCCCGCGCTCGGCCTTTTTCCAGCAGCGTGAGCATCGGCAGCACGAAGGCCGCGGTCTTGCCGGTGCCGGTCTGGGCGATGCCGAGAACGTCACGGCGCGAGAGCACGTGAGGGATCGCCTGTTCCTGGATGGGAGTAGGGGTGGTGTAGCCGGTGGCCGCAACAGCGGCGAGAACCTTGTCGGACAAGCCGAGATGAGAAAAGGACATTGAGCCTCTAGTCGACACCGCCGTTTCGGAATCGAGGGTAAAAGGCGGTCGCGTGCGGCCCCGAAACGGCGCGCTTTATAAAGCTCAGGGGCGGTAACTGACGCTGACCAGCGGCTGATCCACAGGAATCGTATTCGATTCAGGTCCGCTTTGCCGGCAACATAGGGACGAAATGGACAAAGTCAATCTTGGAACGGGCATGAGAGTCGAAAAACCATAATGTTTGCGTACAAATAGCCGCCTTTCCGCCATTTCGCCTTCAAATCGTGGGCCGGCGGTGACAACCTTTCGCCAAAGGGGGAATCGCCATGTTTCCTAAAGCGCGGCTCGACGCCTTGCATGACGGTATTTTCAGCGTCGCCATGACGCTGCTCGTGCTCGATGTTCGCCTGCCCGAGGAGTTTCACCCCCGCGACGCCGCCGAGCTGCTGCAGGCAATCGGCAATCTCTGGCCGAAATTACTCCCCTATGTCCTGAGCTTCGGCGTGCTCGGCTTGCGCTGGCTCGCCAGCATCGAGCTGCGCAGCCGCGCCGAATACTACGATCGCAACTATGCCAATTTGTGGCTGTTCTATCTGCTGTTGATCACCTGCGTTCCGTTCTCGACCATCGTGGTCGGCCGCTACGCGTCGCTGGCACCGGCGGTCTGGCTTTATGCCGGCCACATTCTGCTGATCGCGCTGGTCAGCATGCGCATGATGGCGCTGACGCCGCATCTTGAAACCGGCGATCATTTGCGGACCAAGCAGATCGGCGCGATGCTGCTGGCGGCCTCCGCGTTGCTGGCGATTGTATTGAGTTTCGTCAGCCTGCGGCTTGCGCTGTGGGGGCTCGCCCTTAATTTCGTTCAGCCGGTGATCGCAAGATTTGGGCATCGGCAGGTCATCCCGGATTGAACCGGGCGAGTGGCCTGGCCGACTATGGCAAGAGGCCAACAGGCGTTGTCTGTCGGGCGGCGGGTCATCCCTATGAGAAGCTGGTTGTTTTCCAAACTTGCGTTGGCGTGCGCCGTCGCGGCTCCATTGCTGGTCGCCGCGCCCGTGCATGCCGAAAAGCGCGTGGCGCTGGTGGTCGGCAACAATGATTACCGCAATGTGCCGAAGCTGCAGAAGGCGGTGAACGACGCCCGCACCATGGGCGACACACTGAAGCAGCTTGGCTTCAGTGTGATGGTAGCGGAGAATTTGAACCGCCAGCAATTCAGCCAGACGCTGCTCGCATTCGACAATTCGGTCGGGCCCGGCGACACCGCCTTCTTCTTCTTTGCCGGTCACGGCTTCGAAATCGCCGGCCAGAATTATCTCCTGCCGACCGACGTGCCGGGCGCGACCGAAGGCCAGGAAGAGCTGGTGCGCGATGCCTCGGTGCTGGCCGATCGCATCGTCGAGCGGCTGCAGAACAAGAAGGTGCGCACTTCTATCCTGGTGTTCGATGCCTGCCGCAACAATCCGTTCGAGCGCTCGGGCACGCGCGGTCGCGGGCGGCGGCGGGCTCGCGCCGATGTCGCAATTGCCGGAAGGCGTGTTCTCGGTGTTCTCGGCGGGCTACAAGCAGACCGCGCTCGACCGTCTGTCGAACGACGACAACAGTCCCAATTCCGTGTTCACGCGCACCTTCGCCAGGGAGCTGCTGCAACCCGGCGAAAATCTGGTCGAGGTCGCCCAGCACACCCGCAAGCTCGTCAGCGAAATGGCCGAAACCATCGGCCATCGCCAGATCCCGGCCTATACCGACCAGATGGTCGACAACGTCTTCCTCAACGGGACGGGCAAGGGTCAGGCGGAGGCCGCGAAAACGGCCGAGCCGGCACCGCAGAAAATGGCGGCCCTGCCGCCGGTCGCGGTGCCGCGCACGGCGCCGCCGGGCGATTCCGTCAACGCGCCGATCGCGGCGTTTTCTCGCCATAACGGCGGTTGGACCATCGTGTTCTCGATCGCCGATCCCACGCTCGGCATTTCCTGGCGCATCGGCGATGCCGGTGATTTCCGCGAGACCGGCTTCCTCGATACGCTCGATCCGCGCACGCGCAAGCGCATGCCAAATCCGTCGATCGAGCTTGCCGCCGACGCGCCCGCCGCGACCATCCAGCTCCGTTACATCGATGCCTCGGGCGAGATGCAGGGGCCATTCCCGATCAAATTCGACCCCGAAGCGGCGCTGATCCGGGACCAACGCAAGATCCTCGACATGACGGCGACGAGCTGGCTGGCATTCCGCGAGTTCAACGGCCTCTTGGTCTACTACTCGCATCTGCTGTCGTATCGCTGCGCGATCCGCGAGGTGCGAGTCGGCATCGACAGCGCGGTGCCGGACAAGGTCTTGAAGCTGCCCGCTTGCAATATGAACGACCCGAGCGCGATTCCGAACGGTGCGACGATCTATCAGAAGCTTCCGCCGGCGACGCAGTTCGTGTCGGTTGAATTGACCTACCGGGACGGCAGCGTGTCCGAGATCAAGACGTTCCGGACCGCCAACCGCACCAACAACTAGGCGATTCTCAATTCTCGCCCTCCCTTTGTAAGCCCGCCAATGCCCGGTTTTTTGCATACGGCCTTGGCAGAGGCTGGCCTGAAGGTAATCGCTGCCTCCGTTCGTTGCTGACATGCAACACTTGCCCGCAAACCGAGCTTCGGAGCCTCGGAAAAGGCAGTTCCGTATCGCGAGCGCCCCGCCAAACGATTAGGGTCCAGATGAACTCGAATTTAGTTGAACTGGGGAGCTTTTCATGAAGACACGTTACGGATGGGCACTCGCGTCGGCGATGCTTTTGGGGAGCATCGGCTCGGCATACGCTGCGGACATGGCCGTCAAGGCTCCTCCGCCGCCACCGCTTCCGGTCTATAACTGGACCGGTTTCTACATCGGTGGCAGTGTCGGCGGTAAATGGAACGACACCCGCGTCGACGACTACCCGACGGGCTGCTTTCTGAACACCGCACCCGGCACGGGCTGCGGTGGCGCTGCCCCCGGCCTTAGTGGAGTGGCCGCCAACCCGATCCGCTCCGACTCGATCACCTTGAACCAGGGCCGGTTCATTGGTGGTGGGCAGGCTGGCTATAACTTCCAGAGCGGCAGGTTCGTCGGTGGCATCGAAGGCGACATCAGCTGGACCGGCATCAACCAGACGGTCATCACGACCAAGACCATGACGCCGCCGCTTGCTGGCTTCATGGTGCACGGCGATGCCATGAAAGAGGATTGGATCGCGACGATCCGCGGCCGTGCTGGCTTCACCGTGACGCCGAGCTTCCTGTTGTACGCAACGGGCGGTCTGGCTTTTGCCCACGTCCAGGCAGCGAGCGCGGTCGCTTTCACCGTGACGCCGGACCTCTACGGCGGCAGCTATGACGAGACCAGGTTTGGCTACACCGTCGGCGGCGGCGGCGAATGGATGATTGCGCCGAAGTGGTCGATCAAGGCGGAATATCTCTTCGTCGATCTGGGCAAGCAGACCGTCAATCTGCCCTGTTTGAACCCTCTCATCTGCGGCGCGCCGCCCCAGCCTGCGCCCGGCGCAAGCTACGCGGCCGATTATCGCTTCCGCGAGCACATCGTCCGCGTTGGCCTGAACTATCACTTCGGGGGCCCGGTGGTCGCGAAGTACTGATCTCAAGGGTTCTCCCTGACTTGAAGCCCCGGCATGTTGCCGGGGCTTTTTGTTTGGGCGAAATATCTCACGCCATGATCGAATAGCCGCCGTCGACCGGGATCGCCGCGCCGGTGACGAAGTCGGACGCGGAAGAGGCCAGGAACACCGCAATCCCCGCGAAGTCGTCGATCGCGCCCCAGCGCGAAGCCGGCGTGCGCGACAGCACCCGCTCGTGCAGGCCAGAGACCTCGACACGCGCGCGCTTGGTGAGATCGGTGTCGATCCAGCCCGGCAGGATCGCATTGGCCTGGATGTTGTCGGCCGCCCAGGCGCAGGCACAGGCCCGGGTGAACTGCACGATGCCGCCCTTGCTCGCGGCATAGGCCGGCGCAAAGCTCGCGCCAAAGATCGACATCATCGAGCCGATGTTGATGACCTTGCCGCCGCCGGCTTCCTTCATGGCCGGATGAACCGCCTTCGAGCAGAGGAAGGCGCTGGTGAGATTGGTATCGATGACGCTGGTCCATTCCTCGAGCTCGAGGATGTGCGGGGCCTTTCGGATATTGATGCCGGCATTGTTGACGAGAATGTCGATGCGGCCGAGCTCGCGCTTGACGCGATCGACCATGCTTGCGACCGCCGCCTTGTCGGTGACGTCGGCAACCACCGCAATCGCCTTGATGCCGCGCGCGGCAAGCTCGTCCGCCGCAGCTTTCGACTTGGCCTCGTTGCGCCCCACCACGGCGATGTGGGCGCCGGCACCGGCGAGCCCGCGGGCGATGCCAAGCCCGATTCCACCATTGCCGCCGGTGACGATCGCGGCCTTGCCCCCGAGGTCGAACAGGTCAGTCATGGCCGCTGGCTCTGCCAGATCAGGATCAGGCCGACCGCCGACAGCGCCGCGCCGTAGCCCGCCCACTGGATCTCGTTGATCATGAAACTCGACCGCGGCCAGGCTACCGTACCCGTGCCCTGACCGATCCAGAGCAAGCCGATCGCAAGTCCGATCAGGCCCAAAATCAACAGCGTCCTGCGCATCGCGTCTCCTCCGTCGTCGCCCGGCTTTTTCTGGTGTTGGCTGCCGTCTCAAGCCGGCCGGCTCCTTGTCGAAACCATGGGCGCGGACAAGCGTAGCTGTCGGCAGGTCGGAATACCAGCAGCGGCCGGTTAGGCCGGCGAGGGGATGTCGTGGTGCGATGGGCAATTACTGGTTCTCGTGCCGTTGACGGTGTGACCGACCCACACACCTTCGCGTTCCCGCGGCGCGATCTGGCCCGGGTTGTACGGATCGTTGTCCCTCCGGGAAGCGGAGGGCGCAGGGAATGCCGGGCGCTCAACCGCACCCGCAATCCTCGTGGGCTGAAAAGGAAGAATGCCCACAAGTCGTCAGGCAGGGCCGAAATCGCACGGCACTCCCTGCGCAATGGCTTTACGGCTGCTCCGTGATCTCCCCGGAGTACCGGGCTTGTTAGCCTCCGTCGCCTGCCGATCATCTCGGCAAGCTTGACCCCAGCGTCGGGGGGACAGGACCACACGGCTTGACCGTACGCGCTGTGCCGCACGCCTTGCGGCCCAACGCGTCCATCGCAACCCGCGCCGCGTGTCGTGGCGATCGCGAAACGCCCCTCCTGAGAGGCGCGGGATGGCTTCGTTAAATCATAAATTCTGTCTTTCGGAAAGATCAATATTTTTGCACGGCGCCCTTGACCCGTCGGGCAAAACAGGCGGCGGATTTTGGGTATTTTGCCCGTCGTGTCGTCGTGGCGACACGGCGGTATCCGGTGAGGCAGATCCGGATCTATCCGCGTCCGAGGCCGGCGGGATGCCGCCGCTCGCCCGACGGCTCCGTTGCCTCAATTGCAGAACGTGTTGTTTCCGACCCGCGTGCAGGAGATCGACGGCGGAGGAGCGGAAGCTGCGGCCGCAATGCTCTCCTGGGCCGCGACCGACCGGTTGGCGAGGCCTCTTCTTTGCGTCTCGCTGGCGATCTGCGAGCGATGTTCGGCCAGGGCGAGATTGTGCTCCGCCGGCGTGATCTTGCCGGCCTGCAATTTCTCGGCGAGCGCCATGTTGAAAGCCCACTCGGAGTCGAACAGATCGGGATACGGCGCATAGGGACGCATCAGCATGGCTGCGTCGTATTCGCATCTGGCCTTTGCAACGTACTGCTTCGATCCCTCCGGGAAGCGCGTATAGCATTGCCGCGCCGCCTCGTTCATGGCGGCCCTGGCATCTGCGGCCGGGTCGTAGCGCGCGCCGGTGCCGCACCCCGCCAAGATCGAACACGCGGCCAACAGCCCGAGTACTTCCGGCCTCATCGCTCCCCCCGACATGACGGAGCAAGAGTACCGGCGAAACTCGCCGTTGCAAGGTTTCAAACGAGGTCGCGGTCTAGTTTGGCACAAGTGGCCCTGACCAACATTTGTTGGTCGGAATCGCCGTTTGGAACGAAGCCTGGCCGTCGAGGGTTGCCTCGCATGCGAAGTACTCCCGCCAAGCGCGTACCGGCGCGCGCCAAACCATCGCCACCCGCATCTCGCCGTTCGCGCGCGAGCTCGTCACGCTCACCGGCGGTCAACCGTCCTTTGGAGCGAGCGAAGCGGAAATTCCTCCGCGCCTTTCCCGGCGGCTTCCGCGACGAGACCTATATCGACTGGGAGCGCGCCTATAAATGGAACGCGCATATCCGCTGGCAGGAAGAGCTGAGCGAGCCCGCCTTCCGCCGCCTGTTGGAGAAGCGCCAGTTCGAGGAGATCGCCCGGCTTGCCAGCGCGATCGAGTCCCGTACCAACCTTCTTTTTTCGTTCGAAAAGATGGCACTCCGCGATGCGATCCGCTCCTTTGCAGGCGCGCAGGCTTTTGCCACGGCGCTTTACGATCTTCTCCACGGCCGCGATGCAATGGAGATCCGGTTTGCAAGCTGGATCGCGGCGCTCGATCGCTTGCCGCGAAGACAGACCCGCGTCCTGACCTGGCCTTTGGCAACCGTGTTCGGATTCATCGCTCAGCCCAAAGATCATTTCTTTTTCAAACCGACGGTGACCCGCGAGGCCTTGCGGCGCTGTCATATCGCGTTCGAGTATCAATCCCGTCCCAGTTGGCCGGTGTATCGGGAGCTGCTTGCCGCCGTGAGAACGGTACGAAACGGCGTCGCCACCATGCGCCCTCGCGACATGATCGATATGCAGTCGTTCCTCTGGGTGCAGGGCTCGGACGAATATCCGGATTAGGCCGCAAAGCCGCGCATCACCGACGCCACGAGACGCAGGCTTCGCAATCGCCACAGCGTGCCAACATCCGTTCCAACGGGTGAGAGAGCATGCCAGCATGCTCCAGGAACCGCCCGTCGTTTTGATCGTTGCATCTCATTCGATTGAACGGGGGTCAACGTGGCGAAGGCAGCGAAGAAACGGACCGGGCGCGGCCGCAAGCAGGATCGTGCCCGCGTCGCGGGCGGCCAGGATTACGAGGTCAGCTACGAATCAAAGAAGACGCGACGCTCTCCCGGCGCGGTGAAAAAGGCGGTCAAGAAGGTCGGCAATAGCCGCAAGCGCGTCGAGAAGCGGCTGGCCCGTTGATGATCATGCCATCGCCCGCGCAAGATCATAAGTCGAGGTTGAGGCGCACCATCGAAGGGCTGGGGCCCTACCAGTCGCTGGTCCTGCTCGCCATCCCCGTCAGCCTCATTGAACCCTTGAAGTTGGCCGCCGTTGCCATCGCCGGCGAGGGGCACTGGATCACCGGCGCGGTGACCATCATTTGCGCTTATGCGGCAAGTCTGCTTCTCGTCGAACGACTGTTTCGGATCGTCAAACCCAAGCTGCTGACGTTGCCGTGGTTCGCTCGTCTCTGGAATGGGTTCGTGGCTGTTCGCAATCGCGCGCTCCGATTGTTTGGTTGATCCGTTCCTCAAGCTGCTGCTGAAACGCCGTCCCACGGCGCCGACACGGCCGCTCGCTCGCTACCAGGCTGGCGATGGCCGCTCGCGGGCGCGGTCTTGAGGGACACCTTAGCCCGAGGGACCTGAAAATTTTTTTGCAGCCCTCTTGAACTTTTTGCAGGTTTGCCGATTTTTTTTGGCGCCGCATGTTGCGGCCGGGGCGCCTCTCGGGCCCCGAAGTGAAAGGCGGGCATCGGCTGGTGTCCGGTGCCGGCTCGTACCCAACTTGCTCCAAGGAGGATTTGGCTATGAGGTATGATTGGACTCCCCTCTGGAGGTCGACCATCGGCTTCGACCGCCTTTTTGACGTTCTCGACGAGGTCCAGCGGACCGCCGAAGAGAGCTACCCCCCTTACAACATCGAACGGCTCGACGAGAACCGCTTCCAGATCTCGGTGGCGCTGGCCGGCTTCACGCCTGCCGAGGTCGCGCTGACGGTCGAACAGAACGTGCTGACGCTGGAAGGCCGCAAGGGCGACAAGGAAGAGAAGACCTTCCTGCATCGCGGCATCTCGGCACGCTCGTTCAAACGGCAGTTCACGCTGGCCGACCACGTCGAGGTCAAGGGCGCGCGCTTCGAGAACGGGCTGCTTCTGATCGATCTGCAGCGGGAAATTCCGGAAGCGATGAAGCCCCGGCGGATTGCGATCAACGGCGCCGGCGACGGCCCGGGCAACGTCACCCAGATCGAGGCAAAGGCCGCCTGATCGAATTCAAGCCGGCACGATCATCAGCCGCGCGGAGTTTCCGCGCGGCCTTCTGCCAACTCGTCTTTGCGAATGGAGGCAACCATGCGGCCGACGACCGCACGTAACGGCAACGTCTTCGACTTCGAAGCGCTCATTCATCCGGGCACCGTCTATGCGCATCCGCGTGACGTGGTGTCCGATCCGGCTCTGACCCTGGCCGAGAAGCGCGCCATCCTGGCTTCCTGGGCGTCCGACGCCTCGGCGATCGCGTCCTGTCCCGCGTTGCGCGCGCCGGAGGGCCTGAAAGCGCCCGTAACGATCGATGAAATCCTTGAAGCCCTGTGCGCGCTGGACGGTGGACCGCGCCAACCGCCCGGCGGCAAGCCGATGCGATTGCGTTCGACCGAGCGGCGAGCTGCTGCCTGATCGACGTCACGGAGGCCAACCAACGAAAAAGCCCCGGCAATGCCGGGGCTTTTGAATGCTTGGCCGTCAGGCCGGATCAGTACTTCGCAACCACCGGGCCGCCCCAGTTGAAGCGATAGACCAGCTCGCTGCGAACGGTCTGGACCCACTTGCGGGAGTCCTCGGAGAAGCCGGTCGCGACGGCACCCGGAGAAAGCAGGAACGGGTTGGTCCGGGTGTTGAACTCCGAGACGCGATATTCGGTCTTCCAGAACAGGCCGGGCATGAAGCCGACCGCATACTCGTCACCGGCGCCAAGGAACCAGCCCCTGTAGGTAGCCTGGTCCACATAGACAGGCGTCGTGGCGAAGGGAGGGAAGTTCAGATTGAAGTTGGTCCGGTCGAAGGTCGCTTCGGTGTAGCCACCCGTGAAGTAGGTGAGAAGTTGCGGGAAGACCACCCAGCCGACGCGACCGCCCACTGCCCAAGCCGAGCTCATCTTCTCGTCGCCAGCCAGGAAACCGCCGAGGATGCCGGGAGGCGATACTTTGCCGTGGATGTTGCCCCAGTCGCCATCGGCGAAGGCGCCGACCACGAACTGCTGCGCGCCCATTCCGAACTGATAGTCGCAGCCGCCCTGCACGGTGCCGAAATAGCCGCGGCCGCCTGAAGTGATCGTGTCGCTGAACTGGGTTCTGGTGGCCACGAGCGGCGCACCGACGTAGGCGGTGTTCTCCTGGTTCCAGAGGCCGTAGCCGCCGCCGCCGCCGATGTAGCAGCCGGTCCAGCTTGTGACCGGAACGGGCGGAGGAGCAGCCTTGACCGGCATGCGAGCCGGCAAGTCAGCCGCGTAAGCGGATCCAGTGAAAGCCGCCGCGGCGGTCAGAGCGAGCAACATCTTTTTCATGACTAATTCCCCAGAGTAGAAGTTCGTCGCAACCGTGTTCCGTGGGCCTCGATTCCCCAAGCCCGATGCGACGACTATACGCGGTTCCAACCGAAATGCTGTTGCGCGCCAAGCACACTTGCCGGAAAACGATCAATGTTGGGGGAAAGAATGGAATTGCCAAGTCATTGAAATTACACAGGAAGTGGAATTCTGCCGGTGGCGGGATACACGCGCACCGGCCTGCGACAAGTTGGCAGGCTAGTGCCGCCGATCTGAAGTCCCTGACTCACTCGCGGCAAAATCGGGTTCAGGGACTTCAGATCGAAAGCGGCACTAGAATCATAGATTTGCTTAGTGCCCATAACTTTCCGAAGTCCGCGAAAAGGTGTTGCTGCGATGGAGCGCGGACTTCGGAAAGTGGGCACTAAGCCCTCAGACGTCCAGCAGATCGTCGCTGGCGAACTCGGCCTTGTCGGAGATGAAGGCGAAGCGCGATTCTGCCTTGGTGCCCATCAACCGCTCGACCGAATTGGCGGTGCCCTCGCGGTCATCGGCGAGCAGCACCACGCGGAGCAGCGTGCGCTTGGACGGATCCATCGTGGTTTCCTTCAACTGCGCCGGCATCATCTCGCCGAGGCCCTTGAAGCGGCTGATCTCGACCTTGGCGTTGGCGTGGAATTCGCTCTTGAGCAGGGCGTCCCGGTGCTCCTCATTGCGCGCGTACACGCTCTTGCTGCCGTGGGTGAGCTTGTAGAGCGGCGGCACCGCCAGATAGAGGTGCCCTTCGTCGATCAGCCGCGGCATCTGCCGGTAGAAGAAGGTGATCAAGAGGGAAGCGATATGCGCGCCGTCGACGTCGGCGTCGGTCATGATGATGATGCGCTGATAGCGCAGATCCTCTTCGCGATAGTGCGCGAGCGTGCCGCAACCGATCGCCTGCATCAGGTCGGCAAGTTGCGCGTTCGCGGTCAGCTTGTCCTTGCCGGCCGAGGCGACGTTGAGGATTTTTCCGCGCAAGGGCATCACGGCCTGGGTCTTGCGGTCGCGCGCCTGCTTGGCGCTGCCGCCGGCCGAGTCGCCCTCGACGATGAAGAGCTCGGAGCCCGCGAGACCGACGTCCGAGCAGTCGGACAGCTTGCCCGGCAGGCGAGCCTTCTTGCCGGCCGCCTTGCGCGAGACTTCCTTCTCCGCGCGGCGGCGCAGCCGTTCTTCGGCGCGCTCGATGACGAAATCGAGCAGCCTGTTGGCTTGGACCGGGTTGGCCGACAGCCAGTGGTCGAAGGGGTCTTTCACCGCCTGCTCGACGATGCGCTGGGCTTCGGCAGTGGCGAGACGATCCTTGGTCTGGCCCTGGAATTCCGGCTCGCGCACGAACACGCTGAGCATCACGGCCGCGCCCACCATCACGTCTTCGGACGTGACGCCCGTGGCGCGCTTGCTCTGGTTCACTCGCTCGGCGTGATCCTTCAAGCCGCGCAGCAGCGCGCTGCGTATGCCGGATTCATGGGTGCCGCCGTCCTGGGTCGGAATCGTGTTGCAGTAGGAGGAGAGGAAGCCGTCGGCGTCCGCCGTCCAGGCCACCGCCCATTCGCAGCCGCCATGTCCGCCGACGCGGCCGGACCTGCCGGAAAAAATATCGGGATGCACCAGCGTGTCGGCATGGATTGCGGCGGCCAGGTAATCCTTCAGGCCGCCCGGGAAATGGAAGGTGTCTTCGGCCGGCACGTTCTCCACGCCCTTCAATAGTTCGGGCGGGCAACGCCAGCGGATTTCGACGCCGCCGAACAGATAGGCTTTTGAGCGCGCCATCCGGAACAGCCGGTCTGGCTTGAAGGTCGCCTTCGCGCCGAAAATCTCGGCGTCGGGCTTGAATCGTATCTGCGTGCCGCGGCGGTTGTTGACCCTGCCGAGGTCCTCGAGCTTGCCCTTGGGATGGCCGCGCTCGAACGCCATGCGATAGAGCTTCTGGCCCTTCGCGACCTCGACCTCGAGCCGCGACGACAGCGCGTTGACAACGGAGACGCCGACGCCGTGCAGGCCGCCCGAGGTCTCGTAAACCTTGGAGTTGAATTTGCCGCCGGAATGCAGCGTGCACATGATGACTTCGAGCGCCGACTTCTTCGGGAATTTCGGATGCGGGTCGACGGGAATGCCGCGGCCGTTGTCGGTCACGGTCAGGAAGCCGTCCAAGCCGAGTTCGACCTCGATGAAGTCGGCGTGGCCTGCCAAGGCCTCGTCCATCGAGTTGTCGATCACCTCGGCAAAGAGGTGATGCAGCGCCTTCTCGTCGGTGCCGCCGATATACATACCCGGGCGCCGGCGCACCGGTTCCAGGCCTTCCAACACCTCGATGTCGCGCGCGGTGTAGCCGGTGTCTCCGCCGCCGCGCGCAGCGACCTTCAATGCTGCACGGCCTTTCGGCTCGGCTGTGGCAAAGAGGTCGTTAGTCTTGGCTTTTGCAGCCGATTTCAATGGTTTGGGCATAGTTCTTCATACTTTGAACACGGCAAGGTGCGCGCGAATCAGTCTGATTGACTATGCCATGGATAGGCCAAGAAAGTGACGGCCGAGCGGATGGTGATCCCGCCATCGCCCGGCCGTCATATCGATGGCGGCGCGCCTCCGCTGCCTTAAAGGAGGTCGAAGATGGCGTCGACCGCAGCGTCCATCACCACCTTTCCGACCTTCAGGCCAGCGGATTTCAGGCCGTTGTCGACGACCTTCTCGACATCCTCCTTCTTGACGCCCTTGGGGAGCGCCTTGAAGTCGCCGACCGTCTTGGCGAGATTGGCGCCGGTCAGCCCCAGGCCCTTGAGGACATCTTCGATGCCCTTGACTGCGGCGTCGCCAAGGTCCGCTACAGCCATCCGGCCATCCCGGACGAGGGTCTCGGCGGCCTGTTCGGGAGCCGCGGTGTTCACCGGTGCGGCGGCCGTCAGCGCAGCGAGTGCGATGACGGCCAACACGATTGGCCCTGCTGGCGAGGTCATGGCTAGACCAGCAGCAGACCGAGGATCGCCGGCGCCGCCACGTCGAGCACGTCGCTGGCGATCTCCGGGACGGCGGCCTTGATGATCGTTTCGATGCCGTCGATCGTGGCATTCTTTCCCAGGCTCTCGAGCTTGCTGACGGTGCTGTTGAGAGCACTGCCGGAAAGTCCGAGCCCCTGCAGGATTCCCTCGACTGTATTTTCGCCGGCGTTGACGATGCCGCTGACGGCATTCTCGCCGTCCTTGACCAGAGTCTTGCCTGCGTTTTCGATCATGCCGCTCATGAGATGCTCCTTGATAATGGGTTGTTGCTGAATGATGGGTCGTCGGGTTTGATATTCACGACGCCTGCGCTGATGCGGGCGTCGCGCCTTGTTTTTCGGCGTGGATGTGCTGGTAGATTTTGAAGGCTCCATCCAGCACTTCGCCGAGCGGTCTTGCCTTGGCTTTCTGAACGACGGTGTCCAGGATCGCAGAGAAGCTCTGCTCGCCCGCGCCGATCATGGCCGTGGCAATTTGCCTTGCGTCCGACTCGACGATTTTCAGGTCGCCGGTCAGGGTGGTCTTGATGTCGTCGAAGATGGACATCAGACGATGGCTTTCACGGCGACTTCCATCGCGTCCGCTGCGACCTTGATGGCGTTCTCTCCCGCCTCTTTTCCGGCGTCCTCCAACGCCGTCTCGATGAGAGGCACGATCTCGGCAGATGTGACGTCCTCTCCGAGCGCCGCGATTTTCTGGGCCAACGCAGAGACCTCGTCTCCGTCGAGTCCCAGCTCCTCCAGACGGGTCCAGGCAGCCTCGGCCGCGTCCTCCATCGCGCTGGTGACGGCGCCCTCTGCTCGCCCGAACAGGTTCGAAAGGCCACCGATGACGGAGCTTGCTCCGCTTTTCACCGCATTCCCCACAGCGCTCGCGCCGCTCTTCACCACGTTCCCCACGGCGCTCGCGGCTTTTTTCACCGGGCCCGAGTTCGCCGCGTCCTTCACAATCGGATATGCGGACACGCCAGCCAGAGCAATCGTGCCGGCCGCGCCGACCGTTGTTCCGACCGCGATGGCAACATCCGCGCCCGAAGGACCCGTGTCCTTGGGTGTCGTATCCGCGCCGTTGGCAGAGGCGGTGTTATTGGTCGCCGCAGCTGTATTAGATTTCGACATGGCAATTCACTCCCTTATCAATTTGAAAATTGAAGTTGCGTTTTTGCAGCTTGCTTCCTGAAACGAGCGAGACGCTATTCAACCTCGGCGAGCGTGTAAAATTTTAAGAACGAATAGGTGGTATTGATGCGCTCAATAGCGCCAGCGCCGCTGGAGAGACGACGCCTCAGGCGCGCGAGGTGCGGAACACGATCACCGCAAACAGCGCGACCGCCACAAGCGCGATCAGCGAGCCAATGATCGGGATTGCCACCAGCGTTCTCCCTTGGCGAGAACGATGCCGACCCCGGCCGGAAACACGATCGCCCCCACGATATGGAGCGCATCAAGATGCCGCTGGGCATGCATCGGGAAAAGCAGCACGCTCGCGTGCTTTATCGACGAGCCGACGATCAGGTGTTCCTTTGAGGGAGGGATCGCAGGCCGGCGAGGGCGGTCAGGATCACGACTGTTATCCACCTTTGTGACTTGAAGTCACGCAAGGGGCCGGCTTACCTGTCTTCAGGCGGTAAGACCCAAGAAGGCTCAATGGCCTGAAGAGCAGGGGAAGGACGTTTCCGGACAATGGAAGAATTTGCGCACGCGCTGGCCAATTTCGTGCGCGACCATCAGGCCTGGGCCGCGCCGATCGTGCTGGTGCTGGCGTTCGGTGAATCGCTCGCCTTTATCTCGCTGTTGATTCCGGCCTGGGGCGCGCTGGTTGCGATCGGCGCGCTGATCGGTGCGAGCGGGATCAGCTTCTGGCCGGTCTGGCTCGCAGGCGGCCTCGGCGCCGCACTCGGCGATTGGGTCTCCTACTGGTTCGGCTACAAATTCAAGGAACAGGTCGCGCAGATGTGGCCGCTGTCGCGCTATCCGGACATCCTGCCGCGCGGGGAGGCTTTCGTGCGGCGCTGGGGCGTGCCCAGCATCTTCATCGGTCGTTTCTTCGGGCCGTTGCGGGCCTCGGTTCCGCTCGCCGCCGGCATCTTCGAGATGCCCTACCTGCAATTCCAGATCGCCAATTTCGTCTCCGCGCTGGTCTGGGCGGCGGCTCTTTTGTTGTTCGGCGACGTCATTGCCCAGATCATGGAATGGCTCTGGCGCGCGGTCTGACCGGATCACGGAATAAGCAGGCGACGCGAGGGGTTAACGGATCGACGCGCCGGTCTTTGACCGTCGCGCGGACAACGAAACGCTGCTACAAAGCCGCGGCAATCATAGCGGGACAACCGCTCGCAAAGAGCCTCACAGGGAGAGAGCATCATGGATCTATCGCGACGTGACACACTTCTGGGAACTGCTGCGCTTGCGGCCGTACCGCTCATGACATCGACACAAGTGAAAGCGGCTGCGCCCGCGGCCGACAAGCAGGCGCCGAGCTACTACCGCTACAAGGTCGGCGACGCCGTCGTCACGGTCGTCTCCGACGGCAAGAACGTGTTTCCGTTGACCGACGCCTTCGTGACCAATGCCAAGAAGGAGGAGGTCGCCGCAGAGCTCGAGAAGAACTTCATGCCGCCGGGTATGATGGCGATCTATTTCGCGCCGCTGGTGATCCAGACCGGCGGCAAGCTGGTCGTGATCGACACCGGCAACGGCGCGCTGGCGAAAACCAACAGCAAGGGCAACAACGGCCTGTTCCACGACAACATGGCCGCCGCGGGCTTCGACGCCAAAGCGGTCGACACGGTCGTGATCTCGCATTTCCACGGCGATCACGTGAACGGTCTGCTCACGGCCGACGGCGCGCCGGCTTTCCCGAACGCCGAGATTCTGGTGCCTGCCACCGAGTGGAAGTTCTGGATGGACGATGGCGAGATGGCCAACGCCAAGGGCGACCGCATGGTCGGCCTGTTCAAGAACAACCGCAACATCTTCGAGAAGGGCCTGAACAAGAAGGTCACGCCCTACGAGTGGAAGAAAGAGCTCGCGCCCGGCCTGACCGCGGTCGAGACCGTGGGCCACACGCCGGGTCACACCTCCTATGTGCTGGCCTCCGGTAACGGCAAGGTGTTCATCCAGTCGGATGTCACCAACAACCCGAACCCGTTCGCGGCTCATCCGGAATGGCACGCCTTCTTCGACCAGGATGCCGACGTGGCGGAAAAAACCCGCCGCCGGGTCTACGATATGGTGGTCGCCGAGAAGCTGCAGGTGCAGGGCTTCCATTATCCGTTCCCGGGCCTCGGCAATGTCGTGAAGGACGGCGCCGGCTATCGCGTCATCCCGGCGTCGTGGAATTCGAGCCTCTGATCTTCGCCCGTCATTCCGGGGTTCACGCTTGGCGTGCTCCGGAATGACATGGTTTTCCTTGACGCGAGACGAGCGCGGCCTTATAGCCGCGCCCCATGATGACCTCTGCGACCGCCCTGACCGCTCGCCGCCGCCGCACTTACGCGGTATGGGCGGTCGCTCGCGTCTGAGACCATCGCCCCTGCCGCCGGACATTTCCCGCGGCATCTTCTCCAAGATCAAGATACGCGGTCATCCGGCGGCTCCTTCGCCAAGCAGGAGTTTGCTAAAGATGTATACGCCGCCACCCTTCAAGTCCGACCGGGCAGCAAGCCTCGCGTTCGCGCAGGCGCGCGGATTTGCCACCGTCTGCGCATGGGACGGCGACAAGCCGGTCGCCTCCGCGCTGCCGTTCTGCCTCGACTTTGCCGATGACGGCACTCCGATGGCGTACTTCCATGTGGCGCGCGGCAATGCGCTGGTCGGTCTCGCCGGCGGCAAGTCGCGCTGGTTGCTGGCGGTCAACGGCGCGGACGCCTATGTATCGCCGGACTGGTACGTCTCGCCCGATCAGGTGCCGACCTGGCTCTACCAGGCCGTACATCTGACCGGTACGGTCGACCTGATGCCGGAAGGCGAGCTTGGGGCGCATCTCGACGCGCTCAGTGCGAAGTTCGAGAGCTGGCTCGCGCCGAAGCCGCCATGGACGGTGGACAAGGTGTCGGCCGGCCGGCGAGAGATGCTGAAGAAAGCGATCGTGGGCCTGGTGATGACGGTCGAGGACATCGAGGGCAGTTTCAAGCTCAACCAGCACAAGTCGGACGCCGATCATGCGGCTGTCGCAACGGCGCTGGCAAAACAGGGCGATCCGGCTTCGCCGCAGATCGCCGGAATGATGCGCGAGCTGCGGCCGCAGCTGTTTGCCAGCGAAGCCGAACAGGTTTGAGAGGAGCGTGCCATGACCCTGACCGACACCCACCGGGCCGCCAACGCCGCGACCAAGCCGTCCGTCTTCGTCGACGGCGCCTCAGGCACCACCGGCCTCGAAATTGCCGAGCGGCTTGCCCAGCAAAACGACGTCGTGGTGAAGAGCATCGCCGAGGACAAGCGCAAGGATACGGGCGCCAAGCGCGCGCTGATGGAGGAGGTGGATCTCGTCATCCTCTGCCTGCCCGACGCGGCCGCGAAGGAAACCGTCGCGCTGATCGACGGCATGGGCAAGTCAGCACCGAAGATTCTCGATGCATCGACCGCGTTTCGGGTCGCGCCCGATTGGGCCTACGGTTTTCCCGAGCTTGCACCCGACCAGGCCGACAAGATTTGCAACGCGCGAAAAGTCTCCAACCCCGGCTGTTATCCGACCGGCGGGATCGCGCTGCTGCGGCCGCTGGTCGATGCTCGCCTGATGCCTGCCGACTACCCCGTCATCGTCAACGCGGTCAGCGGCTATTCCGGCGGCGGCAAGTCGATGATCGCGGATTTCGAAGGCGGAGCCGCGCCTTCCTTCGAGCTCTATGGTCTTGGCTTCGAGCACAAGCATTTGGCGGAGCTGCAGCTCTACTCGAAGCTCACGCATCGACCGATCTTCATCCCCTCGGTCGGCAACTACCGGCAGGGCATGCTGGTCTCGGTGCCGCTGCAGCTCGATACGCTGCCCGGCAAACCTGGTGGTGCGGACCTGCATGCAGCGCTCGCCAGGCGATATGCGGGGAGCAACTACGTTTCGGTCATACCGCTCGAGAACGAAGCCAGCAAGAGCGGACGGCTCGAGCCGGAGGCGCTCAACGAGACCAACAAGCTCGAGCTTTATGTCTTCGCCAGCGACAAGTACCGGCAAGCGGTGCTGGTGGCGCGTCTCGACAATCTCGGCAAGGGCGCATCGGGCGCGGCGGTTCAGAACATGCGGCTGATGCTGGGGCTGCCCGAGGCGTGATGGGTGCCGCAGACGACGACACGCTGCAGTTCTACCGGCGCAATGCCGAGGCCTATGCAGGCTGGGCGAAAGCGCCGTCGGCGAGGCTGAAGGGATTTCTGGCGCTGCTGCCGCCGGGACGCTCGATCCTCGAGCTCGGCTGCGGTGCCGGCAATCACGCCGCGGAGATACTCGCTGCCGGTTTCAAGCTGCGCGCCACCGATGGCTCGCCGGAGATGGCGGCGATCGCCTCGCGCCGCCTCGGCCATCCCGTCGAGGCCATGCGCTTCCATGAGCTCGATGAGCAGGAGGCCCATGACGGCGTCTGGGCCAGCGCTTGCCTCTTGCACGTGCCACGCGACGAGCTCGCCGGCGTGCTGGCGCGCGTCCGCAACGCGCTGAAGCCTGGCGGCGTGTTCTATGCCAGCTACAAGATCGGCCACGGCGAGGGCGGCCGCGACAGCCTCGGCCGCTACTACAATTATCCTTCGCCCGAATGGCTTCAGTCAGCCTACGCGGCGTCCGGCGTCTGGCAGACGCTGAAGTCAGACACCAGCGCGATCAAGAGCTTTGACGAGGCGCCGGCGACCATGCTGCACATTGTCGTACGGAAACCTGGCGACTAGAACACCTTGAAAATCGCCAGCGCCAGCACCGCCTGCGCGACGAAGCCGACGGTGAAAGCGAGCGTGCGGAACACCGGCAGGCCGAGCGTGTAGACGACGAGATGCGCGACGCGCGCCCAGAAATACACGGCGGTGGCGTACACCGTCCACTTGGTCGAGTAATCGAGCTGGGCGAGGATCAAGACCAGCGGCGCGAACACGACGAGGTTCTCGACCGCGTTGTCATGCGCGAACATCAGCCGCGTCGCCCAGGCCGCGTGCGGCTTGTCGCCCCGCGACGGGTTGGCCATGGCGCCGCCGAGACCGCGAACCGTCACGCGGTTGAGGATGTAGGGGACCCACAACAATCCCGTCAAAATCACCGTCAGCGAGAGCCAGAACAGTTCGGGCGTCATCAATCCGGGCGTCATCCTATCCCCCTTGCGTGATTCATAAAAACCTTGTGTGAGCTTATAGCCGAGCGCGCGGCGTTACGCTACGCGCGGACCTTGACATAGCTGCCGGGCGCATCCTCGATCGGCGGCAGCGCGTCTCCGCCGACTTTCCGCGCCGGCACCTCTTCGGAATCGATGCTTCCGAGCCATTCCCGCCAGTTCGGCCACCACGAGCCCTTGTGCTCCTCGGCGCCCTTGACCCAGTCGGCGAGCTTGACGTCGCTTATATGGTCGTTGGTCCAGTACTGGTACTTGTTGCCCGATGGCGGATTGACCACGCCCGCGATGTGGCCGGAGCCCGACAGCACGTATTTCACCGGCCCGCCGAAGAATTGCGAGCCGTAAAGCACGGATTCGGCGGGCGCGATGTGATCCTCACGGGTGGCGAGATTGTAGACGGGGACCTTCACCTTGGAGAGATCGAGCAAGGTGTTGTCCAGCACCATGCCGCCGGTCGACAGCCGATTCTCCAGATAGCAGTTGCGCAAGTAATAGGAATGGTTCGCCGCCGGCATCCGCGTGGCGTCGGAATTCCAGTGCAAGAGGTCGAATGCCGAGGGCGGCTGACCCTTGAGGTAATTGTTGACCACATAGGACCAGATCAAATCGTTCGAGCGCAGCATGTTGAAGGCCATCGCCATCCTGCTGCCTTCGAGCACGCCGGACTCCTGCATGTCGCGCTCGAGCGCCGAAATCTGGCCCTCGTCGACGAACACGAGCAGGTCGCCGGCATGGGTAAAGTCGACCTGGGCGGCGAGGAAGGTCGCCGAGGTCACGCGCACGCGGCGCTTGTCGGCAAGCCAGGCCAGCGTGGTCGCAAGCAGCGTGCCCCCGACGCAATAGCCGGCGGTGTGCACCTTCAACTCGCCGGTCGCGCGCTCGATGACATCCATCGCCGCGAGCGGGCCTTCCTTCATGTAGTCTTCCCAGGTCTTGGTCCCGAGCTGCTTGTCGGGATTGACCCAGGAAATCACGAACACCGTGATGCCCTGGTCGACGCACCATTTGATGAAGGATTTTTCCGGCTTGAGATCGAGGATATAGAACTTGTTGATCCAGGGCGGCACGATCAGGAGCGGCGTTCGCAGCACGTTGGGCGTGGCCGGCTCGTACTGGATCAGTTGCATCAGATCGTTCTGGTAGATCACCTTGCCCGGCGTCGTCGCCATGTTGACGCCGACCACGAGATTGCTCGGATCGGATTGCCGTATCCGCAACATACCGTGGCCGGCCTCGATATCCTCAGCCAGCATGGTCATGCCGCGTACCAGATTGGTGCCGGAGGAGGCGACCGTCTCGCGCAGCACTTCCGGGTTGGTCAGCACGAAGTTCGACGGCGCGAAGGCGTTGGTGATCTGCTGGACGTAGAACTCGGCCTTCTTGCGGGTGTGCGGGTCGAGGCCCTCGGCATTGCGCACGAGATCCTGCGCCCATTGCTCGGTCAAGAGATAGGCCTGCATCATGAAGTCGAAGAACTGGTTCTTCTTCCACTCCGGATCGGCAAAGCGCTTGTCGCGCGGCGAGGGCGAGATCGCCGGCATGGTCTCCTCGCCGGCGAGGCGGCGCATCGCCGAGCCCCAGAGGTCGAGATAGCCCTTGGCCATTTTGGTCTGCAGCTCGGAGGCGCGCTCGTTGTCGGAAAGCCAGTATTCGGCGACGCTCGTCAGCGTCTTGATCACCTCGGCGAATTCGTCCGACGACTTGTCCTTGACCTCGCCGCTCTCGCGCGGCTTGAGGTAGGCCGCAAGCGCGCGGCCGCCGCTCTCCATCGCGCGCGCGATATTCATGGCGAAGGCTTCGCTGTCGAATTTTTTCTCTTGTTTCATCTCGATCGTGACGTCGGTCATGGCCAAACACTAACGCTTCATTTCGCATTCGTCACCGCACGAGTGCCGCCGATCTGAAGTCCCTGACTCACTCGCGGCAAAATCGGGTTCAGGGACTTCAGATCGAAAGCGGCACTAGAATCATAAGTTTGCTAGTGCCCATAACTTTCCGAAGTTCGTGAAGGTGCGTGCGGCGATGTATCACGAACTTCGGAAAGTGGGCACGAGATCACCTTCGCGTCAACGCGGTCAGGGTGAACGGTTGCACTGCGATAAAGATCTTGGTTCTGTCACATTGCGGCCCCAAGGGTGCAATTTGCTGTTTGGGGATTAAGCATTTCGGGCGACAATGGCTCCGCCGAAATGGGGACTTCGGAAAACGGTATGTCGGTGGGTCGGCCAAAGCGGATGCTTGTCGCGGGCGCGCTCGTTGCGTGCGCCCTTGCGCTTGCCGGTTGTTCGACCTCGATTGCCGATCTGCCGATCGTGGGCACGCCGGCCGACGCTCCAGCGCGGCCGAAGGAGCCGGGCAGTTACCTGCCAGTCAACAATCTGCCGCCGGACCGGGATGAGACCGCGATGGACCAGGCGACGCGCGACAAGCTCAAGGCGGAACTCTCCGCCGCGCGCGACCGGCAGGCGGCTGCCGCCGCTGCGAATGCCACTCCGGTTGGTGCTCCGAAATAAGCTAATCGCTGGCGCTGCAGTGCGTCCGTGGTAAAAGAACGAGCTCAACCGTCAGGGCGAATTGATCGCCGTCCCGAAAATCGCGCTAAACGATTGATTTTGCGTGATTTATGGACGGTCTATCGTTTCGTTTAGATATTCGCCTCAAAGTGGCGAATCTGCCCCCGATGGTTGCCGGAGCCCGAGGACCATGGAAGACTTTTACCGCATCCGCCGCCTGCCGCCTTATGTGTTCGAGAAGGTCAACCAGGCCAAGGCGGCCGCGCGGAATGCCGGCGCCGACATCATCGATCTCGGCATGGGCAATCCGGACCTGCCAGCGCCGCCCCATGTCCTCGAGAAGCTCAAGGAAGTGCTCGGCAAGCCGCGCACCGACCGCTATTCGGCCTCCAAGGGTATTCCCGGTCTGCGCAAGGCCCAGGCTGGCTATTACGCCCGCCGTTTCGGCGTGAAGCTCAATCAGGACACCCAGATCGTCGCGACGCTGGGCTCGAAGGAGGGCTTTGCCAATGTGGCGCAGGCGATCACCGCGCCGGGCGATGTCGTGCTTTGTCCGAACCCGACCTATCCGATCCACGCCTTCGGCTTCCTGATGGCGGGCGGCGTGATCCGCTCGGTGCCGTCGGAACCCACGCCGCAATTCTTCGAGGCGGTGGAACGCGCGATCATTCATTCGATCCCGAAGCCGATCGCGCTCGTGGTCTGCTATCCCTCAAACCCGACGGCCTATGTCGCGGACCTCGATTTCTATCGCGATCTCGTCGCGTTCGCGAAGAAGCACGAGATCTTCATCCTCTCCGACCTCGCCTATGCCGAGGTCTATTTCGACGACAAGAAGCCGCCGCCCTCGGTGCTGCAGGTTCCCGGCGCGATGGATGTCACGGTCGAGTTCACCTCGATGTCGAAGACGTTTTCCATGGCCGGCTGGCGCATGGGCTTTGCCGTCGGCAACGAGCGCATCATCGCCGGGCTGTCGCGGGTGAAATCCTATCTCGACTACGGCGCCTTCACGCCGGTGCAGGTCGCGGCGACCGCGGCGCTGAACGGGCCGGAGGATTGCATCCGCGAGATGCGGGATACCTACCGCAAGCGCCGCGATGCGCTGGTGGAATTGTTCGGCCGGGCAGGGTGGGAGATTCCGCCGCCCGAGGCCTCGATGTTCGCCTGGGCGCCGCTGCCCAAGACCTTCGAGGGCCTCGGCAGCATGCAGTTTGCAACGCTATTGGTGGAGAAATCCGGCGTCGTGGTATCGCCCGGCGTCGCCTTCGGCGAGCATGGCGAGGGTTATGTCCGCATCGCCATGGTGGAAAACGAGCAGCGTATCCGCCAGGCCGCCCGCGGTGTGCGCCGCTTCCTTGAAAGCGGCCTCGAAACGTTGCACAACGTGGTTCCTCTCGCCAACCGGCGATAATCTTTCCGCGAGTTTCTGCCGCTATGGTCGCCCCCCTCAGAGTGGGTATTGCGGGACTCGGCACTGTGGGTGCCGAAGTTGTCCGCCTTATCGAGAACGAAAGCCGCGCGCTGTCGGCGCGCTGCGGCCGCGGCGTCCGCGTGGTCGCAGTCACCGCGCGATCGAAGACGAAGAAGCGCGGCGTCGATCTGCGGGGCATCGAATGGGCCAAGAACCCGCAGGCGCTGGCCGAAGACCCCAACGTCGATTGCTTCGTCGAACTGATGGGCGGCGCCGGCGATCCCGCGTTTTCGGCGATCGAGACGGCGTTGAAGTCGGGCAAATCGGTGGTGACCGCCAACAAGGCGTTGATCGCGCGCCACGGCTTGCGGCTGGCGCATGCCGCCGAAAAGCATGGCGGCGCGCTGAATTTCGAGGCGGCGGTCGGTGCCGCCATCCCCGTCATCAAGACGCTGCGCGAAGGACTCGCCGGCACCGGCATCAATCGCGTCTACGGCATCCTCAACGGCACCTGCAATTACATCCTGACGCGCATGGAGCAGGAGGGCTTGTCGTTCGCCGAATGCCTCAAGGATGCACAGCGGCTCGGCTATGCCGAGGCCAATCCGTCGTTCGACGTCGACGGTCACGACACCGCCCAGAAGCTTGCGATCCTGGCGAGCCTCGCCTTCGGCACCAAGGTCGCGCAGAGCGCGGTTTATGTCGAAGGCATCTCTTCGATCAAGCCGGAAGATTTACGCGCTGCAGAGGAACTCGGCTACCGCGTGAAACTGCTTGGCGTTGCCGTGCGCACCGCCAAGGGCATCGAGCAGCGCGTGCACCCGACCATGGTGCCGAAATCCACCTCGATCGCGCAGGTGATGGGTGTCACCAACGCCGTCACCATCGACGGCGAGGGCATTCCGCCGATCACGCTGGTTGGTCCGGGCGCCGGCGGTGCTGCCACGGCGTCCGCGGTGGTCGCCGACATCGCCGACATCGCGCGTGGCGTTCGCGTCAATCCGTTCGGCCGGCCGGTCGAGCGGCTGCGCGCGACCTCGAAGGCGCCGATGGAGCGTCATGAAGGCGGATACTATATCCGCCTGATGGCGCGCGATCTCGCCGGCACCGCGGCGACGATCGCGACACGTCTCGCCGAGCAGAAGATATCGATCGAATTGATCGTGCAGCGTCATCCGAACGGGGCCAGTGCCGCCGAAAACCCGACGCGGGTTCCGGTCATCCTCATCACCTACGCCACCCACGAGGACGCGGTATACCGCGCGCTCGAAGCCGTGCAGCGCGACAAGGTGATCACCGGCCGGCCGCAGGTGATACGGATCGAGAAGAATTGACGCGAAGTCCGAACGGATTGCGCGGTAATAAGGTTTGAGGGAGTGCGCCGATGTCGACCCATATTTCCGTTCCGCCGCAACTATTGCTGGAGCGCATTCTCACGCTCGAGCTGGTGCGGGTAACGGAACGCGCGGCGGTCTCGGCCGCGCGGCTGCGCGGCCACGGCAACGAGAAGGCCGCCGACCAGGCCGCGGTCGATGCCATGCGGCGCGAGCTCAACAAGCTGCCGATCCAGGGCACCGTCGTGATCGGCGAGGGTGAACGCGACGAGGCGCCGATGCTGTTCATCGGCGAGAAGGTTGGCCTCAATGCCGGCCCGTTCGTCGATATCGCGGTCGACCCGCTCGAAGGCACGACGCTGTGCGCCAAGAACATGCCGGGCGCGATCGCGACCATGGCGATGGCCGACGGCGGCACCCTGCTGCACGCGCCCGACGTCTACATGCAGAAACTCGCGGTTGGTCCGGGTTACCCGAAGGGCGTCGTCGAGCTCGACGCTTCGCCGGCCGACAACGTGCGCCGGCTTGCGAAAGCGAAGGGAGTCGAGCCCTCCGCCATCACCGTCTTGGTGCTGGATCGTCCGCGTCACGCCGAGATCATCACGGGCGTGCGCTCGACTGGCGCCGCCGTGCGTCTGATCACCGACGGCGACGTGGCCGGCGTCATTCACACCGCGAGCCCCGAGGAGACCGGCGTCGACATGTATATCGGCACCGGCGGCGCGCCTGAAGGCGTGCTGGCCGCGGTGGCGCTGCGCTGCATCGGCGGCCAGATGCAATGCCGGCTCATTCTCGACAGCGAGGAGAAGCGCGAGCGGTCACGCAAGATGGGAATCACCGATCCCAAGATGATCTACGGCATCGAGGACATGGCCAAGGGCGACTGCCTGTTCGCGGCGACCGGCGTCACCACGGGCTCGCTTTTGACCGGCGTCAAGTTCCGCAAGGACGGCGTGATCGAGACCGAAACCGTCGTGATGCGCTCGGTCACGGGCACCGTGCGCATCATCAAGGCCGAGCATCGCGAGCTCGAAAAATTCCATCTCGATTAATCGCCGCGCATAGAACGGCATCAGGGAGCGGGCATGTCCGACATTACAGGAGTGAAGGCGCTGGTGTTCGACGTGTTCGGCACCGTCGTCGACTGGCGCACCAGCCTGATCAACGATTTCACCAAATGGGCCGATGCCAACGGCAAAAAGGGCGACTGGACCGCGCTGGTCGACGGCTGGCGCGCGGTCTATGCCGCCTCGATGGACGTCGTGCGCAAGAATCCGCAAGCCGGCTACGTCATCCTCGACACCCTGCATCGCCAATCCCTGGAAAAGCTGGTCGATCAGCTCGGCATCACCGGGCTGAGCGGCGCCGACCTGCATCACCTCACCATGGGCTGGCACCGCCTGCATCCCTGGCCCGACAGCGTCGCGGGACTGACCCGACTGAAAAAGAAATACATCATCTCGCCGCTCTCCAACGGCAACGTCGCGCTGCTCACCGAGATGGCGAAGTTCGCGGGTCTCCCGTGGGACTTGATCATGTCGGCTGAGCTGTTCGAGCACTACAAGCCGGATCCCGAGACCTATCTCGGCGCGGCCAAACTGCTGTGCCTGCCGCCGGAGCAGGTGATGATGGTGGCAGCCCATAATCACGATCTGAAGGCCGCGCAGAAGCTCGGCCTGAAGACCGCTTTTGTCGCACGGCCGACCGAATATGGCCCGCTGCAGAAGTACGATTTCGAGGCCAGGGGCGACTGGGACATCGTCGCCAAGGATTTTGGCGGCATCGCCGACCGGATGGGCTGTTAGCTCTCCCACGGGGCAGGGGATAACAGGTCGCCAACCCGCGCGCGTCTCCCTATCTTGGGAGCGTCATGATGCTTCCTGCGACCGCACTACCTGCTGAGACGCCGCTCGCCTTTCTCGGCGTGCAGCACTCCCTGACGGGCAAACTCTGGCGCGACCGGCTCGACGCGCGCGGCGCGGCGCGGGCGCTTGCGATCGCGCAGCGCCATCAATTGCCGGAGATGCTGGCACGGGTATTGGCCGGCCGCGATGTCGAGGTCGACGCGGTGCCTGACTTTCTCGACCCGACCATCCGCAAGCTCATGCCGGATCCCTTCACGGTGACGCAGATGGAGGAAGCCGCGAAGCGGATCGCTGACGCGGCTGTTCACGGCGAGAAGGTTGCGATCTTCGGTGACTATGATGTCGACGGCGCGACATCGGCGGCGCTGCTGGCCTGGCATCTGCGCCATTGCGGTCTCGATCCGCTGATCCACATTCCCGACCGCCTGTTCGAGGGCTACGGTCCCAACACTGAAGCCGTGCGCGCGCTGGCCGCGAAGGGCGCGACGCTGCTGATCACGGTCGATTGCGGCACCACCAGCCTCGAGCCGCTGGCCGAGGCCAAACGGCTCGGCATGTCGGTGGTCGTGATCGATCATCACCAGGCCGGGGATGCCTTGCCCGAGGTCGACGCGCTGGTGAACCCGAACCGGGCCGATGATCTCTCAGGCCTTGGCCATCTTGCCGCGGTCGGGCTCACGCTGGTGACGCTGGTTGCGGTCAATCGCGAGCTGCGCCAACGCGGCTTCTGGACCGCTGAAATGCCCGAGCCCGACCTGCTCGGCATGCTGCATCATGTCGCCCTCGGCACGGTCGCCGATGTCGCGCCGCTGACCGGGCTCAACCGCGCCTTCGTCGCCAAGGGCCTGATCGCACTGCGCCGGCGCGACCATGTCGGCCACACCGCGCTGATGGACGTCGCGCGGCTCAATGGCCCGCCGGAAGCCTGGCATCTCGGCTTCATGCTGGGACCGCGCATCAATGCCGGCGGCCGCATCGGCCGCGCCGATCTCGGCGTGCGGCTTTTGCTCGAAGGCGATACGACCGAGGCGGCGCGCATCGCGGCCGAACTCGATCGCCTCAACACCGAGCGGCGCGTGATCGAGCAGGCGGCGGAAGCGCAGGCCGAGGCCGAGGCGCTGGCCGCGCTCGGTGTTGAAGACAAGGGCTCGGTGATCGTCACGGCTGCCGAAGGCTGGCATCCCGGCGTGGTGGGGCTGGTCGCGGCGCGGCTGAAGGAGAAATTTGCACGGCCGGCCTTTGCGATCGCGCTCGAGCCCGGCGGCATCGGCACCGGGTCGGGCCGCTCGATCGGCGGCGTCGATCTTGGCAAAGCGGTGCGACAGGCCGTGGCCGACGGCCTGCTCATCAAGGGCGGCGGCCATGCCATGGCCGCGGGCGTGACCTTGCGGAAGGAACGGCTCGCCGAATTCCGTGCCTACATGGAAAACGCGCTCGCGCGCGATGTCGCGGCGTCACGTCATCTCAACGAGCTCTTCATCGACGGCGCGGTCACCGCACGCGGCGTCACGCCGGAGCTGGTGAAGACGCTCGATCGCGCAGGTCCCTTCGGCAGCGGCAATCCGGCGCCCGTGGTGGCGCTGCCGTCGCATCAACTGATCTTCGCCGACGAGGTTGGCCAGGCGCATCTGCGGCTGCGCTTCAAGGCGGGTGACGGCGCCATCGTCAACGCCATGGCGTTTCGCGCGGTCGGCCAGAAGCTCGGCAATGCGCTGCTGGCGCATCGCGACCAGCCCATGCACGTGGCGGGATCGCTGACCATCGATCGCTATCAGGGCAGCGAGCGCGTGCAACTGCGGGTGAACGACATTGCGTTGCCCGATAGGGGACCTGATGTGATCAGGTAGCTTTGCGGTCACTTGAGGCGAGCACGCGATCGACCATGTCGGGCGCGAGCCCGAGATAATTGCCCGGCGAGGTCAGCCGCTCGATGGTTGCGCGATCGATCCGCGCCGTGACCTGCGCATCCCCAAGCAGCGCATCCGCAAGCGTGATGTGCTGCTCATTGGCGCGGCGGCAGGCGTCGTAGACGACGTCGTGAGCCTCCTGCCGACCGAGTTGCGGCGCAAGCCCCATCATCACGGCTTCGGCGACGATCAGACCGCGGCTGATGTCGAGATTCTTTGCCATCTGCGCCGTGTCGACGATCAGCCCGCCGAGCGCGAACTTGGCCTGATGCAGCGCGCCGGCGGTCAGCACGAAACTCTCGGGAATCGCGATCCATTCGGCGTGCCACGGCCCGGTGGCGCGTTCGAAATCCTGGATTGCCGCATCGAGCATCAGGCCGGCGTGCTGGCGCACGGCTTTGGCCGCGGCGAGCATCAACTCGGAAGAAATCGGGTTGCGCTTCTGCGGCATGGTCGAGGACGCGCCGCGTCCCTTCACGAAGGGCTCGTAAACCTCGGCGAATTCGGTCGAGGCCATGATCATGATGTCGAGCGCGATCTTGCCGAGCGATCCCGTCACCAGCGCCAGGAAATTGACGGCCTCGGCGAGCCCGTCGCGCGCGACATGCCATGTCGATATGGGAACGCCGAGCCCAAGCTCCTCGCACAGGGCCTGCTGGACCTCGAAACCTTTGTTTCCAAGCGAGGCCAGTGTACCGGCGGCGCCGGCGAACTGGCCGACCAGCACGCGCGGTTTCAGCTGCGCAAGGCGCTCGGCATGGCGGTCGAACATCGCAAGCCAGATCGCGGTCTTGTAGCCGAAGGTGACCGGCAGCGCCTGTTGCAGATGGGTACGGCCGGCCATTGGCGTATCGCGGTGTCGACGGGAGAGATCGGCGAGGCTGCGACGCAATTCGGCGATGTCATGCTCGACCAGCCGCAAAGCGTCGCGCAGTTGCAGCACCACGGCCGTGTCCATGATGTCCTGCGTGGTCGCGCCCCAATGGAGATAGCGCCCGGCGTCGCCGCATTGTCTGGACATCTGATGCACCAGCGGCAGGATGGGATAGCCGACATTGTCGGTCTCCCGGCGCAACAGATCGAAATCGAGCGCGGAGACGCCGGGATGCTTGGCGATGGCTGCGGCCGCCTCAGGAGGGATAATGCCGCATTTCGCCTCGGCCTTCGCCAGCGCGATCTCGACCTCGATGTAGCGGCCGACCAGCGCGTGATCGGAGAACACCTCGCGCATCGCGGGCGTGCCAAAGGCGTCTCGGAACAGCGCGGAGTTGAGAACGGTCGTGGCCGGGGCGGCTGATGGCATGGATATCTCCAGGATGAGTTTGTCGCGCGGTGTGACGCCGGCGTCACGAACCCTGCCGCAACCGCGCCAGTACTTTCAAGCCGCCATAGCCGTCGGCCGGTTCGATGCCCATCTTGAGCTGGTAATCGTGGACCGCCTTCATGGTGTCGTTGCCGACGCGGCCATCAGTTCCGCCGGTGTCGAAGCCGGCCTTGGTCAGGCGCGTCTGCAGTTCCTGGACCTCGGCGAGCGTCAGCGCGCGCTCCGAGCCGGGGAAGGGCTGGGAGAAGGGCGGCGCGCCCAGAATGCGATCGCCGAGATGGCAGATCGCGAGCGCATAATTCATCGACGGATTGTAGCTGCGCACCGCATAGAAGTTCGGTCCGAGCAGGAAGGCGGGGCCGCCCGGCTCGGGAATCCACAGCTGCGCCGACGCGTTGGGCTGTGGGAACGGCTGGCCGTCGGCGCGGACCACGCCTGTGGCTGTCCACGCCGCATAGGTACGGCTGCCCTTCGCTCCATGGTCGGCGCGGACCTCGTAACCCCAATGCTCGCTCGCCTGATACTTGCCGCGATCAAGCAGATATTTCGCGGTCGTGGCGAGCGCGTCGTCAGGCCGGCCAAACGGCGAAACCTTGCCGTCGCCGTCATAGTCGATGCCGAGATGGAGCCAGACCTCAGGCATCCACTGGGTGTGGCCCATCGCGCCGGCCCAGGAGCCGCGCATCCCGTCGGGCGCACCCCAGCCGCGATCGACGATATGAAGCGCGTTGATCAGCTCGCTTTCCCAGTAGGGCTTGCGGCGCGGCGCGTTCCAGGCGAGCGCGGCAAGCGACGGGAATATCGGGCGCATATGGTTCTGCTGCACCAGAGGATCGCCGAACGCGGACTCGACGCCCCATAGCGCCAGCAAGGTGCCGCGCTCGACGCCGAAATCCTGTTCGATCCGCGCGAAGAGCGCTTCGTTCTTCTTCAGCGCGACCTTGCCGTTGATGATGCGCCAGTCGGAAACCCGACGGTTGAGGTACTGCCAGGTCGCTTCCGTGAACTCCGGTTGGCTCGCGAACTCCTTGAAGACGCTGGTGTCGGGCGCAACGTGCGCCATCGCCCGGTTCCAGGCCGCCTCCGAGACGCCCTTTGCCAGCGCGCGGGCGCGAAAATGCTCGCGCCACGCATCGAAGCTCTGCGGCTTCGCGGCGCGCGCGGCGATGGGCGGCAAGACGAGGGCGGTTGCAGCGAGTCCGGATCGCAGCAGCGTCCGCCGCGACGGGGCTTTGAGGGAATCAGGCCGGGTCATGCCGCAGTGTACGGGAGCAGGGGCGGCGCAGGCAAAACGATCGCGTCCATCCGATGACGGACACCGGTTGCGACGAACGAACCATTATTTGGGCTTGACGCCGAGCACGGATACTTTCGCCGTCGTTTGTTCTGACGGCCAGATGACTTCGGTCAGGCCGGTAGCGGCGGCTACTCTCTGCTGCCCGTTGGTTTCGTAGGTGATGACACCGCCGCCAATGGCGCCGCCGATTTTCTGGCCCCACAATTTTTCGCCGGTGTCGGCATCGAGCGCATAGAAGTTGCCGCCCATATCGCCGAAAAACACCACGCCGCCGGCTGTCGGGGTGACGCCGCTCTGCACGGGATAATTGGACTTGACGCGCCAGCGCCAGGCGCCGGTATCGGCATCAACCGCGTAGACCCAACCTGCCCAATCGAAAACCGCATCGGGCTTTCCCCAGATATCGTAGGGGTTCAGCGAATCCATTCCCGACCATGGCTTGCCGTCCGCGACCTTCTCGACCTTTTCCTTCGGCTGAACAGTGACTGTCGTGCACCACTGCACTTCACCGACCATCACGAGATTGTTCTTGCGGTCGTACGCGGGCCCATTCCATTCCGCGCCGCCTGTGGAGCCCGGGCAGAAATGCACAGCTTTCCCCGGCTCGAATGGTGCATCGGCGTTATCGATCCTGGTGACGGGAACGCGATACATCTGCGTTCGCGAGGCCAGGTCGAAGGCGTACAGATGTCCATCCTTGGGCGCCTCGAAAAGGACTTTTCTGCCCGAAGCGGTGGATGTGACCACCGGCGCGGCGGAAACGTCCCAATCATGCCAATCCTTGGGCACGATCTTGAAATGATTTTTGTAGGCGCCTGTCCTGGCATCGAGTTCGACGATGGAGCCGGAATACAGATTTTCTCCGCCCCGCTGGCCTAACGCGAAATCGGGCGCCGGATTGCCTCCGGGCACGTAAAGCACGCCGTCGCTCGGATCTAGCGTGTAGGACGTCCAGGTTGCCCCGCCCGTAATTGGTTGGCCCTGCGGCGTGCTCCAGGTCGCATTGTCGAGCGTCGATGGCGCCTCCGGTCCCCGCTCGATGTCTCCCGGCGATTTTGGAACAAGGTAAAATTCCCAGACGATCTTCCCCGTCTTGGCATCGAGCGCATACATACGCCCTTTCACGCCTTTTATATCGCCGCCGGCATTGCCGATGAAAACAAGTCCGTTCCAGGCGATCGGCGCGGCGGGTGCGCTCTCACCTCTTTTCGGGTCAGCGATACGGGTGTCCCACAGTCTTTTGCCGGTCTTGAAATCATAAGCGAGGACGCGCCCGTCCTGCGTTCCCCGAAACAGCATATTGTCATAAAACGCGGGGCCGCGGCTCACGCCCTGCGGCGTGGCCGGCGTGTAAGTCTCGTGGACGCGCCAATTCTCCTTGCAGGTATTGGGATCGATCGAAAAGATATCGTATTCCGTCGAGAACACGAGCGCGCCTTCGATCTCCAACAGGCCGGAGTTGAAGCCGGTGTACTGTCCCGTGTCATAGGTGCACAGGACTGAAAGGCCGCCGGCGTTGTCTTTGGTGATTTGATCAAGTGCGCTGAACCGCTCGGAGGTAAGGGTCCTGTTGTAACTCGGCCAGTCCTTTGGGTTGTTGGCGGCCTCAGCAGCTTTCGCTTGAGCAGGAGTTGCACGGACGGGATCAAGCTGCTTGTTCTCCACGACGCTTAGTGCGCCGTCGCGCTCCGTGGTCAGCGTGCCCTTTGGCGCGTCGAAGAACCGCACATAATTGACGCCGAGCCCGACGATCGGGACCAGGTTGTCAAACTCCCAATACGCGACACCTGCAACAACAACAGCGCCGATCGCCGCTGCTGCAACGACCTTGAGGGCGACCATGAAATATCCTTTTAGGACTGACCGAGCGGAGCCGTGCTTACGGTACAATGGAAAATGCGCGGTCTCGAAAAAGTTCCGATTGACTTTAGGCCTACGCGACAGGCGCCAAGCTATGAAAGGCGCCGACGCGGGGTCGATGCCCGTTCCGGTTCAAAAGGCGGCCTCGCCAAGTTGCTTGCGGAAGCCTGCTTCATGCTTGGCAGGGACATCGCGCATTTATGAGCGCATGCCCTAGTTCTCGGCGCCTTCTTCCTGATCGGGCCGCGCGATCTCCTCGCGTATCGTCGCGTTCACGACCGCGGGCACTGATGCGATCTCCGGACCGAACTCGCGGCCGCGGCCATGGATCAGCCGCTCATAGGCGGAGATCAGGGTGACGTAGGGATTGACCCAGATCCAGCCGTCGCGGGTGAACACCTGCACGTCGAAATGCAGGTGCCGGCTGGTGCCGTTGGGGTGGTCGAGATAGTTCGAGACCACGCCGATCTTCTCGCCCTCGGCGACGCGCCGTCCGTTCGACAGGCCGTCGGAATCCATCGCCGAGGGATTCATGTGCATGTAGCGGAAGCGGATGTGCTCGGTGCGGGTGTTGATCTGCAGCGTCGCTGCCTGCTGCTTGGGCGAGCGGATCACGATGCCGTCGCGCACGGCGACAATCGGCTGTTGCTTGGGATCGCAACCGTTGGGGCCGTCCTCTTTTGCCGGGCAGGCGCCCGGCCGGATGTCTTCGCCCTGATGGCCGAAGCCGCTGGCGCATTGGCCGACGCTGAAACTTCGCGATTCGCAGAAATTGTCGCGCCAGGGATATTCGCCGGACGGCAGGTCGGACTTGTCGCCGCTGGAGCGGCGGCGCTGCGAATGTACGAAGGCGGGCGCTTCCAGCGGGAAACGGATTTGCGAATAGGTGGTGAAGTCTTCGCGGCCGGACTGCTTGTGGTATCCGCTGCCCGCAATGATGCTGCCGGGGGGACGGAAGGTGAAATCGAGCGAACGTTCCGACGGCCGCTCGCTCACCTCCGCCGGTTGGCCATAGCGCGGCTGCGCCGGACGGCCGCCCGCGACATGCAGGGCTTTCAGGAAACGCTCGGCGACGGGATAGGCTTCGCGGCAGGCAAGGCGGCGCGAACGCGGCGCCGAGTCCAGGCACTGGATCGATACCACATAGGGCACGCCGAAACGGGTGAAGGCGTAGCGCACATAGCCTTCGCGGATGAAGCGGCGTAGATCCGGATATTGCGCAGCGAGCGATTTCACCGGTTCGCCCTTGCCGCCCGCGGGATCGGCGACGTCATAGGTCAGGAGCGAACCCGTGATCTGCACCTCGACCGGCCTTGAGAAAGTCCGCTGCGGCATGCCGGCGCCCGCGCCGGGCTCGAGCGAAAACACCGCGTCATAGCCCGACGGTCCGGCATCGAAGACATCGACGGGACGAAAATCCGCCTGGTAGCGCGAGATCGGAATCAGCAAGCCGCTGTTCTCTCGCGCCTCGACATAGGCGGCGGCATCGAAAGGCAGCAGCACGGGCACCGGGCTGCGTCCAATGCCGGCAAAGATCGGCGAGGTCACCGCATTGAGCCGTACCAGGGCCGGCATCGATCGGGGATCGGAGTTGGCGACGCGGCGCTGGACCGAGAAAGTGAAGTCGGAGGCAACCGACGGGGTAGTGCCGATCTCGGCGCGGAGCTGGTCGAGCACCGCGCGCCATTCGACACGTGCGACTGAGACCGGCGGCGACAGGAATTCTTCCGCGGCAAAGCAGGGCGCGCCGGCCAGCAGCATCGCGAGAGCTGGCAGCGAACGCGTAGCGAAACCGATCACTCCCCGTATCAACCGTCGCTCCCCCGGCGGCGAATTCCCCGAACTCTATCTTAGTCCTTCGCGCGCTCGACGTAAGAGCCGTCCTCGGTCATGACGACGATCCGTGTCCCAACGGCAACATGCGGCGGTACGCCAGTGCGAACGCCATTGGAGAGCACGGCCGGCTTGTAGGAGGAGGAGGCGGTCTGGCCCTTGGTCACTGGCTCGGTCTCGACCACTTCAAGGGTCACGCGTTGCGGCAACTGCAGCGAGATCACATTCATGCCGTGAGTCGACAACTTCACGGTCATGTTTTCCTGCAGGTAGGCGGAGGCGTCGCCGACGATGTCCTTTGACACCTGGACCTGGTCGTAGTTATCGGGATTCATGAAGTGGAATCCGTCGCCATCTTCATAGAGATAGGTGAAATTGCGCTCTTCCACCGTAGCCTTCTCGACCTGGTCGGTGGTCTTGTAGCGCTCGGCGATCTTTACCCCGTCGCTGATCCGGCGCATTTCGATCTGGCTGACCGGCGTACCCTTGCCGGGATGGATGTTCTCGGCACTGACGACGACATAGAGCTTGCCGTCTTGCTCGATGACGTTGCCCTTGCGAATAGAGCTGGCGATGACTCTCAAAGCTGATTTTCCTGATGTTCTGGCCCGGCACCGGACGGAATCTGCGGGCCTCAAGGCGATTTCGGGCGGCAACATACTGACTTTACCAAGTAACGCCAGCATTTTGCCGCGTTTTGGGATGACCCATTAATGTCCGCAAATGACCCCATTTCACCCTGGTGGGCGCCCAGCCGGCACACCGACCGCAGGCCGTTCCTGCTGGCGCGGGCGGCCGTGACAAAGGCGGTGCGCGCCTGGTTCGACGAACAGGGGTTTTTGGAGGTCGAGACCGGGATTTTGCAGGTTTCACCTGGCAATGAGACCCATCTGCACGCCCCGCCTACCGAACTGACACGTCCCGATGGGACGCGGGCGATTCGCTACTTGCGAACCTCGCCGGAATTCGCCTGCAAGAAATTGCTGGCCGCCGGCGAAACAAAGATTTTCGAGTTCGGGTGCGTGTTTCGCGACCGGGAACGCGGCGACCTGCACCTTCCCGAGTTCACCATGCTGGAATGGTATCGCGCCAACAGTGGCTATGACACCGTGATGGCCGACAGCATCGTGATCATCGCCCACGCCGCGCAGGCAACCGGGATCGGGCAATTCGCCTTCCGCGGCAAGCTCGCCGATCCCTTTGCCGAGCCGGAGCTGATCACGGTGGCATCCGCCTTCGAGCAGTTCGCCGGCATCGACCTGCTGGCCACGATTTCCAACGGCGAGGGCGACTGCGCGGCGCTTGCCCGGGCCGCCCGGGACAAGGTGCGGCTGACAGATGACGACACCTGGTCGGATATTTTCAGCAAGGTTCTGGTCGAACACGTCGAACCCAGGCTGGGGCAGGGGCGTTTAACTGTCCTGTTCGAATATCCGGCGCCGGAGGCGGCGCTGGCGCGGGTGAGCGGCAGCGACCCGCGGGTGGCCGAACGCTTCGAGGTCTATGCCTGCGGGGTTGAACTCGCCAACGGATTCGGCGAATTGACCGATGCGGCGGAGCAGCGGCGGCGCTTTACGCTGGCAATGGACGAGAAGGCGCGCCGTTATGGCGAGCGCTACCCGCTGGATGAGGATTTTCTTGCAGCGGTCGCGCATATGCCGCAAGCCAGCGGCGTTGCGCTCGGCTTCGACCGCCTGGTGATGCTGGCCGGCGGCGCGGCAAAGATCGATCAGGTGGTGTGGACGCCGCCTTTAGGTGAAAGATGACGAAAAGCAATCTCGCAACGACATTGCGCACTCCGGCCGAGCTGATCGCTCATGGGCTGGCCCGGGCCGCCGATCTGCCTGAGCTGGAGAAGGTCGCGGCGCGCTATGCCGTCGCGGTGACGCCTGCGATCGCCGAGCTGATCGACGGCAATAATCCCGGCGATCCCATCGCGCGGCAGTTCATCCCGTCAGCGGAAGAGTTGAAAACCCATCCGGGCGAAAGCGCCGATCCGATCGGCGATCACACCCATTCACCCGTCGCCGGCATCGTGCACCGCTATCCCGATCGGGTGTTGTTCAAGCTGGTTCATGTCTGCGCGGTCTATTGCCGCTTCTGCTTCCGCCGCGAGATGGTCGGACCGGGCAAGGACAGCGCGCTGCCGGATGAGGCCTATGGAAAGGCGCTCGCCTATATCCGCGCGCGCAGGGAGATCTGGGAGGTGATCCTCACCGGCGGCGATCCCCTGATGCTGTCGCCGCGGCGGCTGAAGCAGGTCATGACCGATCTTGCCGCGATCGATCACGTCAGGATCGTCCGCCTGCACACCCGTGTGCCCGTGGCCGATCCCGCGCGCATCAGCGAGGCGACGGTGCAAGCGTTGAAGGTCGAAGGCGCGACGACCTGGGTGGCGCTGCATGCCAACCACGCCAGCGAGTTGACCGCTGCGGCGCGTGCGGCCTGCGCCCGCCTGATCGATGCCGGCATTCCCATGGTGAGCCAGTCGGTGCTGCTCGCCGGGGTCAACGACACCGCCGCCGACCTGGAAGCGCTGATGCGCGCTTTCGTCGAATGCCGGATCAAGCCGTACTATTTGCACCACGGCGATCTCGCGCCGGGCACGGCGCATCTGCGCACCACGCTGGCGCACGGCCAGGAATTGATGCGGCAGCTCCGCGGCCGGGTCTCCGGCCTGTGCCAGCCCGACTATGTGCTGGATATTCCCGGCGGCGCGGGCAAATCGCCGGTCGGCCCGGCCTATCTGGTGCGACAAGATTCTTCGCTGACGCAGCGTGAAGTGGCCGGCGAGATGCGCTATCGTGTGACCGATTATTGCGGCGATGTTCATCTGTATCCGCCGGAGTGACGGGAGGAGCGACATGAACAACATGAAAAAGACCTTGGCCTCGATCGCGATCCTGGCTCTGATCGGCGCGCCGACCGCCATCGCCCAGACCGGCGCTGGATCGGGAGCGAGCAAGAGCGGCGGGCTACCGCCGGCCCCTGTCGGCCACCGCCAGCCGCGCGCCGGCGATGTGCCGAGCGAGAAGAACCTCGCCGATCCCAACGATCCCATCAACAAGGAAGATGCGATCCTCGACAAGAAGATCAAAAGCATCTGCCGCGGCTGCTAGCCGATAAACAGCGGCCGTCCGAAGACGGCCGCCAAACCTCTTGCGCTATTCCGCCGGCTGCTCCACCAGCGTGATCTCGGACACCAGCACCTTGCCCTTGGTCTCCGGGCTGTAGAGCAGGGTGAGAACGAACACGATCGCCGCCCCCGTCGTGGCCACCAGCATCGGAACGGTGAAGCCCATCGGCTGGGTGACCGCGAAATAGGTGAGTATCGGCCCGGTGAACCCGGCCCAGATCGCCCCCTGATGATAACAGAAGCCCGATGCGGTTGCCCGCACCTCGGTCGGGAAGCGCTCGCTGAGGTAGGCCGGGTTCTGTCCGTAGATCGCGCCGAGGAAGGCGCCTTGCAGGATGAAGGCGCCGGACACCACCACATAAGAATCACTGAACAGATAGAACGGCGTGATCAGGGCGCCGATTGCGGCCGGGATGATCATCGCCCATCGGCGGCCGAAGATGTCGGCCACGATGCCCCAACCGCCGCTCGCCAGGAACGCAACCAGATTGGCGAGTGCGATCGGCATCGCCACCATGCCTGCGCTCAGATGCAGATCCTTTTGCAGGTGCGTGGCGAACATGCCGTAGACCGAGTAGTAGATCACGAAGCTCGATGCCATCCAAAGGCATGCCATCACCGTATTGCCGAGGATGCGCGCGCGGAAAATGTCGAGCAGCGGCACCTTGAATTCCTGGTGCTGCTCGCGCTGGATGCGGCGGTTTTCCACCCACACTTTCGGCTCCTTGACGTAGATGCGGATCCACACCACCGCCAAGGCCGGCAACACGCCGATGATCAAAAGGCCACGCCAGCCGATATGCTCGTAGAGCAGCCCGTAGGCGAGGCTCGACATCAGGAAGCCGATGCTCCATGAGCCCTGCAGCACGCCGCTCATCAGGCCGCGCGAGCGCGCCGGCCAGGATTCCATCGCAAGCGCGGCGCCGGCAGGCCATTCCGCGCCCATGCCGATGCCGAGTAGCGCGCGGAACAGGAACAGCAGCGCGAAATTCGGTGCGATGCCGGCCAGCAGGTTGCAGACCGAATACCAGATGATCGAGATCATCAGCGGCGTCTTGCGCCCGACGCGATCGGCGAGCCAGCCGGAGCCGACTGCGCCGACCAGCCGCAGCCACAGCGTGATGGTGAAGACGGCGGTGACCTCGATCAGCGGGACGTGGAAGGATTCCGCGATCGGTACCATGATCAGAAGGAAGATCGTGAAGTCGAACGCATCGAGGGTCCATCCGAGCCATGCGGCGATCCAGGCCACCCATTGATCCTTGGTAGGCTCCTTCCACCACGGCACCTGGCCGGGCACTTCAGCCATCATCGTCATCTCGCGTTCCCTCCTCTGATTATTTCAATTCATTCTCCATGTGATGTGCGGCTAGCCGCCGCCGGGCAGGAATTGCCCGGACGCAATACGGCTAACCCAGTTTCATTTCAGCAAAAGCGATGACGCTCCGCCGTAACGGCGGCGAGACTTGAGCCGGGATGAAAGATCCGCGCCGCATCGTTGGCGGCTCCCAGACGGTGAACGATCTCGGTCATTCGCGGCGGTGAGTATGTCCTTACCGTTGTGGAATACAAGGGGAGCGCCGCGAAGCGCTCACCAAACTTTGGAAGGGGACGCGCTTCGCGACCTAGCGGCTCTTCAGGCCGCCCGGTCCAGCTTGCGCCGATCAGGCCGAGCGCTCGCGAGAACTTCCGCGCCGCACGTTGCGCCTTGCCGCGACCGCATCGGCCAATTGCCGCAAGACCCGCTCCGTGGTGTCCCAATCGATGCAGCCATCGGTGATGCTCTGCCCGTAGGTGAGGCGCACGCCGGGCGACGCATCCTGCCGGCCGGCGACCAGGTTGCTCTCGATCATCGCTCCGATGATGCGATGGTCGCCCTTTGCGACCTGGCGCGCGACGTCGGCGATGACGAGCGGCTGGTTCTCCGGCTTCTTGCCGCTGTTGGCATGGCTCGCGTCGATCATGATGCGCTGACCGACACCGGCCTGGGTGAGCTCGCCCGATGCAGCCTCGACGCTGGCTGCATCGAAGTTCGGCTTGCGGCCGCCGCGCAGGATGATGTGACAGTCCTCGTTGCCCGCAGTTGCCGCGATCGCCGAGCGTCCGCCCTTGGTCACCGCCATGAAATGGTGGGGATGGGAGGCGGACTTCATGGCTTCCGCGGCAATCCGCACGTCGCCATCGGTACCGTTCTTGAAGCCGACCGGGCAGGACAGGCCCGACGCCAGCTCACGATGAATCTGGCTCTCGGTGGTGCGCGCGCCGATCGCCGCCCACGAAACGAGATCGGCGATGTATTGCGGCGTGGTCATATCGAGGAATTCGGTGCCGGCGGGCAGACCTAGATTGTTCACGGCCGCCAGCAGGTTGCGCGCAAGGCGGAGTCCCCTGTTGATATCGAAGCTGCCGTCGAGATTGGGATCGTTGATCAATCCCTTCCATCCGACCGTCGTGCGCGGCTTCTCGAAATAGACGCGCATCACGATCTCGAGCCGGTCGTCCAGCTGCTCGCGCAAGGTTGCAAGGCGCTCGGCATAATCGACCGCGGCGACGGGGTCATGGATCGAGCAGGGCCCGACGACGACGAGAAGCCGGTCGTCGGCGCCGCCCAGGATCGCGTGGATCGCGTTGCGCGCGGCCATCACGATGCGTGTCGCGGTCAGGGTGCGCGGGATTTCGCCCATGACCTCGTCGGGCGTACTGAGCTCCTTGATTTCGCGGATGCGTAGGTCGTCGGTGGTGCTTAACATGGCTGGCTCCCGTGGTTGTTCCGGAGACCTGCCGGCCAAAACAAAAAAGCCGCCAGGTCTGGCGGCTTGGTCGGATATCTTGCTGCAATGGTTTAGATTGAGCGTGATCCTCCCGCCGCCAGCGAGCTGTCGTAGCTAAAGTACCAAGAAAAGCTGGTGGTGGCGGCGTTGATCATGGCCGCCGCTATAGCGCTTCGGTCTTGCCTTGTCATCCCGAAATCGGGAGGAAGACCGCTTTTTCGCTCAACTGTTGCGCGCGGCCAACGCCATGCCGATCAACGTGGCACCGCCGAACAGCATGTTGATCCCAACCAGAAGGCCGAGCGCCCAGTCGGCGGAGCCCGGCAAGCCCGCGATGATGAAGAACGCGATCACGATATCCATCAGCCCGGCCACCAGCAGCCAGGACCAGCGCCCCGACAATTCCTTGCGATGCTCGAGCGCATACATGATGCTCGTGACACCTTCGGCGAGGAAATAGGCGCCGACCACGATCGTCAGTGTCAGCACGCCCTGCATGGGACGCGCCAGCAGGACGCCGCCGGCCAGTACGGCCAGCGCTGCCGAACACAGCGACCACCAGAAGCCCGGCGCGTTGCGTGCCCAGTACGTCACGAACAGTCCGCCGATGCCGCTGATCAGGAACATCCAGCCGAGGAAGATGGTGATCGCAAGGCCGGCGAGCGGCGGGGCGATCATCGCAGCGATCCCGAGGATCGCGAGCAGGATGCCTTCGCACAGGAACGCTTTCCAATGCGCCTTCACCCTCGCGCTCATTTCGGACTGCAGTTTGTTGAAGTCGTGGGGAAGGGTCATTGCAGCTCTCCCAGCCGTGATGTCGCACCTAGTGGAGCGGATTCGACGTTCGCTACCCCGTCGGTCGCGCGCTCGAAAGCGAACGTCGAATCCAAAGCTCCACTAGAATTAATATATCTAGTGGTCCTTTGATTCCAACATTCGCAAACGTGACCGCTGAAAATGGGTGCGAATGTTGGAATCGGACCACTAGCCCATCCTAGCGCCCTCCGGATGCAGACGAAAAGCCCTCGGCGGTGGTGCGCATGCGATTGCGGCCGAGAAAATAGATCGCGGTCGTGACGATCAACAGTGCGGCGCCGAGCACGATCGCGGCAAGCCCGATCGGCACCAGCACCAGTGCGACGTTGTGGTCGGGATTGAGCATCCAATGGCGCACCGAGCTCAGCACGAAGCTCAGCCCGATGAAGCCGGCGCCGCCGCCGGCAACCAGCAGCGCCCACATCCGCCGCAGCTGGCTCAACCGTTCGCGGTCGAGGTCGGTGCGCGGGGCATGATGCCGCGCCACGCGGCGGACGAGGCGCATGGCGAATCCGATCGACGAGAAGCCGATCAGGATGCTGGCGACGCCGAGCCAGATGCGCAAAGCGGAGGACATCGTCGAGGGCTGCTGCAGCATCAGGAGCGGGAAATCGAACGCCGCATGCAGCCCGACCGGGCCCGCCACCAGCAGGATCCAGCTCGAGATGCGCGCCCAGTCGCGGTGATGGCGGTGAGCGCCGAGCGCGGTGCCGCTGCGCGCGATCGCAAGATAGGCGCCGGCGATAACGCCAAGCGCGCCATGGAACGGCACGGTCAGCACGCTGCGCAGGATTGCGAGCGAGCGCCACATCTCGGCATGCTGCACCAGATAGGCGAGGTTCTCATAGGCCGCGAAGCCGAGCCCGGCGGCGGCGCCGTAGACCACCGTGTCCATGGGATCGGCATAAGGACGGCGGCGCGTCGAGGCCACGGCGGCGATGACGAGGATCTTCACGACTTCTTCCGGCAACGCGACGCCGAACACGGCGTGCAGCGCCTGCGACAGCCAGGGATCGTTGGGAATTGCAATGAGACGAACGAACGGCGCGCGCACCAGCCCGAGCAGCGAAATGCTGGCGGCGCCAAGCACGAACGCGGTCCAGATTTTCACCGGCGGTCCCGGCCGCTCGCCGGCGGCGACCACCAGCCACAGCATGAACAGCGCCGGCGCAATCGCGGCGGTGCCGATCACAGTGGGGAGGGATTCCACCAGGAGATTCATCTAGCGTCCCGATTCCGAAGTTCGCTCCATGTTGCCGCTCCTCCGGTTGCGAACTTCGGAATCGAAGGACGCTAGCAACTTTTGAGCGGTGCGGCTTTGGTTCAGAAGTCCGCATCGTAAACTTGCCGCGAATTTGATGCGGACTTCTGAACCGCCGCACCGTGTGCCAAATAGACCATTTTTTCGGCTTGGCTATCGGCCTTGCACGACGACGTTTGGCCGCATGCATGGACTAGGTGTGGCCGCCTTTCAGCAGCCGCGACAGATTCCGTTCATCTTCTCATTCACCATCGCGTCATCATCGCCGCCGGTGGAATCCGTATAAACTCTGGTTCCGTCGGGATTTGTCGCCAGCGGAAGCGGGCGCGACGGCTTCGGCAATGGAAGCGGGTAGGTGGCGATCGGCGGATTGATCTTGTCATAGCAGGTGAGTCGCGCCGCAGGGTCTGCGATTGCCTTGCAATCCGCGGTCTCGGCCTGGGCGGCCTGGCAAAGCGCACAAATGCCCAGCAACGCGGCAAGAACTTTCATGTCACTCCTTTCGCAACCGGCAAGTCGCGACCCGCCGCCCTTGATGCCTCACGATTAATCAATGGAATCAACGTGTTTGACAGGCTTCCTCAGCCAAAATGCACACATTCGGCTATGCTGTCCATGACAGGATCGGGAACCAGAAGCAGGGCGGACGCATGTTAGGAGAGATGGCCCGTCGAACAGAGAGGCACGCTGTGTTCTTTCACGGAGCGGAAACGCATTCGAGGTCGGTTCTCAAGGCGATGAGCTGGCGGGCATTGGGGACCTTGGACACATTCGCAATCAGCTGGTTCATGACCGGCCGGGTGGAAATTGCGGGCTCCATTGCGGGCATGGAAATCGTCACCAAGATCGCCTGGTATTATATGCACGAGCGCGTTTGGGCGGTTGTGCCCTGGGGCCGGCGGCTAGTGCCGCCGATTTGAAGTCTCTGCGGCATCACGCGACGGCGTGATGCGATGGCGAGCTTACTGCTTGGCGTCGGCTGTCGGGGCGGGCTTGGCCTTGGCCTTTGCCGCTTTGGTCGGCGCCGGCTTGGGCGCTTCGGTCGAGCGCGCTGCGCCCCAGGGGTCGGAGGGGCCCTTTTCCGGGATGTTGCCAAGGGATCGCCGGTAGGCTTCCGCCGCGGCCTTGTCCGCCGCCTTCTGCGAATTCGTCTTCTCCTTGTCCTCTTCCCCATATCGCGGCACGTGAGTGTCCTGCGCGAACGCAGGCGCGGACAGGGACGCGATCAGGATCAGGGCGAGGACGGCACGCATCGGTTTGCTCCAGAATTTGGCGGAGGATAGCGCAAACACGTGGGGTGTTTAAAACGAAAAAGTGCCGCAAATGGTCGGGAACCGCGACGCAGCAGGCGAGGTTGGATGAAAAGAGCGCACGGAGGCGCACATGAGAAAGCTCTATGTCATTTGCCTCGTTCTTGCCGTTGCCTCGCCGAGTGCCGTCTTCAGCCGCGGCGGTGGGATGGGATCGCACTCCTCGACGGGAGGGGCGTTCGGCGCAAGCCCGACCGCGCCCGGCACCAATTCGCTCGGTACCGCATTGTCATCGGGCGGAGCCGGTGAGCGGATGAAGGGGGCGCCGCTCGGCACCGGCAATCCCGTTGTCGATCGTGAAGACAAGAAGGTCGACAAGATCGTGAGATCGATCTGCCGTGGATGCTAACCGCTAGTGGTCCGATTCCAACATTCGCATTCCCTTCCGGCAACCACGTTTGCGAATGTTGGAATCAAAGGACCACTAGCAAATATAGAATCTGGTGGAGCTTTGGATTTGACGTTCGCTCCACGAGTGCGCGGCCAATGGGGTAGCGAACGTCAAATCCGCTCCACCAGCAGACGCCGGCAGGTCTCCACAAAAACCTCCGCGCCGGTGACGATGTCGGCATCGCCGGTGTTCTCGGTCCAGTGATGGCTGATGCCGCCGATCGACGGCACGAACAGCATGGCTGATGGCATGATGGTGGCGAGCACCTGCGCGTCGTGACCGGCCGCGCTTGGCATGCGCACCGATTTTCCTGCTGCAAAAGCCGCGCTTGCCGCTTCGATCGCATCCAGAAAGCGCGAATCCATCCGCGCCGGCGCGCCGGTGCGAATGCGCTCGACCGCGACGCTGCAGGGGCCGCCAGCCGTGGAATCGGCCGCCATGCTGCGCAGCTTTTCTTCAAGCCGATCGATGACAGCGGGATCGTCGTCGCGGATCTGAAACAGCATCTCGGCGCGACCGGGGATGATGCTGGGCGCGCCGGGATCGAGCGCGATGCGGCCGGTCGTCCAGACCGTTCGCGGTCCGCAGATGGCCGGAAAACCGGTGTCGATCGCGACACAGAATTTCGCCAGCGCCAACCCAGCATCCTTGCGGATCGCCATGCGCGTGGTGCCGGCGTGGTTCTGCTCGCCGGTGAAGGTGATGCGGTATTGCCAGATGCCGACGATCGAGGTGACGATGCCGATCTTCAGCCCGCTGCTCTCGAGCCGGTCGCCTTGCTCGATGTGGGCCTCGAAGTAGCCGATGTGCCGCCCGCGCTCGGCTGTGAGGCGGGCGCGTCCGGCAACGCCAACGGTCTGCAGCGCTTGCCGCATGCTGCGATCGGCGTTGCGGTCGCGCGCGGCGTCGATGTCTGCTTCCGTGACGCCGCCGACAAAGGAGCGGCTGCCGAGGAACGAGCCGAAATGGCCTTCCTCGTCGCACCATGAGGCGACTTCGACGGCGCCACGAACCGACGGATCGGGATTGAGCACGCGCGCGGCTTCCAGCGCATAGATCACGCCGAGCGGACCGTCGAGCCAGCCCGCATAGTTCTGGCTTTCGAGATGCGAGCCCGCGAGCAGTTTCGGGCCGGCCTTCGCGCTGGTGCCGAGCACATTGCCGATGCCGTCGATAGTCGCGGTGAGGCCGGCGTCGGGCAGGCGTGCCGCGAGCCATTCCAGCGAGCGCATGTGCGCGTCCGAAAACGTCGGCTTGTGCACGCCTGTCTTGTAAGCGCCGATCGCGCGCAGCGCGTTGAGATCGGCAAGCACGCGAGCGCCGTCGGCGCGGAGGACGTCAGCCATTAACTTTAACCTTCAACGCGGGCCTTTGGCCTCTGTTTTGCTGACGGCAGTGGAACACAAAACACGGCCAAAAGAGAAGTACCATGCTGGGACAGACATCAGGGGCACCGGCTCGATTTGAAGCACTCGACGCTCTGCGCGGCATTTGCGCGCTGCTGGTCGTGCTGTTCCACATCCCGATTTACCATGCGCTGAAGGGCGCCGACTCCTTCGTCAACCTGCAGTTCTGCGTGGACATGTTCTTCGCGCTGTCGGGCTTCGTGCTCTGCCATGCCTATGGCCATCGCCTCAACACCGGCGGGGAAGGGCTTCGCTTCGCATGGATGCGCTTTGCCCGGCTCTGGCCCCTGCACGCGGTCATGCTCGGTCTGTTCGTCGCCATCGAGGTGAGCAAGCTCGTCTTCATGCGCGCCGACGGCTCGCTGGCGCTGGATTCGCAGCCCTTCGGCCCCGGACATTCGCTCTGGGAGCTCGCCACCAATGTGCTGTTCCTGCAGTCGTTCAACCTGCATTCGGGTTTGACCTGGAACGGTCCGGCCTGGAGCGCCGCGGTCGAATTCTACGTCTCGCTGCTGTTCGCCGCGGTCGTCGTGCTGTTCCCGCGTTTCCGACGCGAAATCTTCCTCGGCCTGTGCCTGGCCGCGGGCTGGCAGCTGTTCGAGCGCTCGCCGAACACGCTGTTCGCCTCATCGGACTGGGGCATGCTGCGCGCGATTCTGAGCTTCTTCGCAGGCTGCCTCGCCTACGACATGCGCGTGCATTCCCGGGGGCGGCTGGAAACGCCGAACATGCTGGAAGCCTGGAGCGTGCTGCTGTTTGCCGCCTTCGTGCTGACCACGCCGCGAGGCGGATTGCAGTATATTTTCCCGCTGCTGGCCGTGATCGTGATCTACGTGTTCTCGTTCGACCAGGGCCGCATTGCCGCGCTGCTGCGCTCGCGCGCGCTGCAGCTGCTCGGCCTGTGGTCCTATTCGATCTACATGGTGCACATTTTCGTCTTCCAGATCGCGAAGATGGCGGTCTCGTATGTCGGCCACAAAACCCATCTCGAGCTGGTGGGGTGGCACAACAACGAGAAGCTGGTGCTGCTGGGAACGCCGGAGCAGGCGGTGTGGTTTGCGCTGATCTTCTCCATCGTGCTCGTCGTGCCAGTCGCGGCGCTGACCTATCGCTGGATCGAGAAGCCGGCGCTGGATGCGGCGAGGCGAGGGGTGAAGGTGAGGGCTATTGCGCCACGCTTACACTCTCCGTCTGCTCGCACGACGGCAGCGGCGTGACATCCAAAAATTCCGGCAGTCGATTAGCGGCGCGACTGCTTTGCCGCCGCAGGACGCGGCAAGGAGCCGTCGAGTTGCCCTCCGAAGCTGCGGAAGATTTCAACGAGCGGTCCGCAATCTACGCGGTGACCGGGGGAAGAGCCGATATTTGGGACCCGACTAGGGTCGCCTGCCAACGGTCGTCGAGTTGTTGCTGGCTCTGAGGGATCGCAAACATCGTAAGTTGGGGCAGCATTGCCCATGCCTGCCGCGGCAGGGGACTGCGCCTCCAACCACTGACTTCCGTCCAATCTGCAATCGCTCTATAATTGAGTTGGAGGAGCCGGTTGATCCATGATCATCTTCATCAACTACCGTCGAGAAGATTCTAAGGGCATTACCGGTCGGCTGCATGATCGGCTTGCCACGGCATTCGGCTGGAAAAATCTATTTATGGACGTGGACAGCATCCCGCCCGGCTTCGACTTTGTAAGACACCTCAACGACCGGGTTGCCACTTGCGATATTCTGTTGGCCGTTATCGGTCCCAACTGGCTAGATGTCAGAGACGAAAAAGGGGATCGCCGACTTCATACCGCAGATGACCTGGTTGCCATCGAAATATCGGCCGCGCTCGCTCGCGATATTCCTGTGATCCCGATATTGGTCGACGGCGCCCGGATGCCGAAGGACAGCGATTTACCCGAACTGCTGAAGCCACTCGCGCGTCGCAACGCAATCAGTTTGCGTCATGACAGTTTTGGACGTGATGCCGACGCGCTGATATACAAAATTCGGGAGTCGGGGCCAGCGACGAGATCGATCTGGGCAATAGTGGTCGTTTCTGGACTATTCGTTTTCTCATCAGGCGCAATTTTTTACTACTTCTGGCCATTCCAGCCCGCGTCGGTAATGGCATACGCAGCGGATGGAAATTTCGCGTGCTTTGATAAAGCGGAGTATCCCGATAGCTGGCGCGCGGAAGCACCACTTTGTGGTCCGTATGGATGCAATTTCGGGAAGATGTCCCAAGACGCCTGCCTGGCTCTCGGGGTCAGGAAACAATCGAAGATTGTCATTCACGGCAATACGGGCACCACGCGTGCCAACGAATGTTGGCTGCAGCATTCGTGTGGAGACTTGCGGCCACACGGCGAATTCACGTTGTTTAAAATGTCCAAGACAGGGTTTTTCTGATTGGCGTCGAATAAACCTGCCGGTTCGTGCGCAGGCGCACCGCATGGCTATCAGTCTGAGTGTTCGTCCACGGCCCATGTAGATTGATGGAACAAAACCTCGGCAAATCAGCCTGACATGTCGTTTTGAATGGCGCTCCCTAGCGGAATCGAACCGCTCTCTCCACCGTGAAAGGGTGGCGTCCTAACCGATAGACGAAGGGAGCAAAATCCTCGTTAATTCAATATCTTGAAGCGAGGATTTGACCGCGTCTGAGAGCTCGGTATGTCCGCTCTCTGGCCGCAGCGGCCGAACGTATAGTGGCGTTTGGCCGAGGCGGCAATGCTTTTCGGTCGGCGGCGGGAACACGCCTTCTCCATGCAAATCAACGCTTTCTAAAGCCGATCCGCAGTAAGCCTGATGCTTCGGAGGGATGAAGATGCCGGCTGCGAAAAAGCGGGAAGCCCGCAAGCTGTTGGGGCAATCCGCGTGGATCACGCTGGAGGGCGGCTTTGCCGCGCGCCAATGCGTGGTGCAGGATATCTCCTCTGCGGGTGCGAAGATTTCGGTCGACGATGCCGCGACATTGCCGGCCACGCTGCGGCTGGCGTTCTCGCGCGATGCCCGCACCGGGCACAAATGCCAGGTGGTCTGGCGCCGCGGCCGATCTGCCGGTCTCAAATTCGTGCGCTAGTTTCAACGCATTTCCCGCGTTACAAGGTGGGATGCGAAGCTTCCTCATCATTGTCGCGATGCTCTGTGCGACCCCGGCGCTTGCCGAATCGACGCGTCCGCTCAAGCTCGACACGCCCGCAACCACCGACAAGTCAGTGCCGCCACGGGGGAAGGCCTCGTCGAACGCCTGCGCGGCCTACGGCCCCGGTTTCGTCAAGGTCGAGGGCACCGACACCTGCGTGCAGATTGGCGGCTCGATCAGCGTCGGCGCGGGCGTGCGGCGCTAACCATGACACGCACGCCGTTCGATATCGTCATGCCGGTCATCATGTACTGCGCCATGCTGTGGTGGCTGTCGCGGCGCATGAGCTGGACGCGGCTGCTGGCAATCACGGCGGTCACGCTGGCGCTGATCATTGTCGTGCTTGCGGTAGAGCGCGGGTTTTAGCTCATCGCCCCGCCGAGGTGTTTGGCGAAGGCCGGCCGCGCCGCCATCTCCGCGAACCAGCGCTCGAGATGGGCGAATTTCGGCTGCGTGATGCCCTTGAAGCCGAGCCAGCGCCGCGCATAGGCGCCGACCGCGATATCGGCGATGGTGAATTGATCGCCTTCCATGAAGCGCCGCGTCGAGAGCTGGCGGTCTGCGATCGCCCAGATTGGCGCTTCCGCATCGGCATCCTTCTGGATCTGCGCCCAGTCCTGCTTTTCCGGCGGGGTGCGGACGATCGCCCAGAACACCGGGCGATCGACCGGCTGCACGGTCGACAGCGTCCAGTCGAGCCAGCGGTCGACCGCGGCGCGCCGCTTCGGCGCATCCGGATAGATCGGCGTGCCCTTGCCATAGGCGAGGCAGAGATAGCGCATGATCGAGTTGGATTCCCACAGCACGAAGTCGCCGTCGACCAACGTCGGCACCCGCCCGTTCGGGTTCATCGCCAGATAATCGCCCTCGTTGTTGCGGCCGAACTGCATGCCGGCGTCGATCCGCTCGTAGGCGATGTCGAGTTCGGCCAGACACCACAGCGCCTTCTGCACATTCACCGAGTTGGCCCGGCCCCAGATCGTCAATCCCACGTGTCGCTCCCGCTGGTTTGGCGGAAACGTCTTAACGGAAATCGCTGGAGCGCGCGCGCAAAAAAGACCCCGCCATTGGCGGGGCCAGACATGCGCAGCAACATGGAGATCAGATCAGTGGCCGAAGAACAGCCACAGCAGAATGATCACCGGGATCGGCACGCCCAAAAGCCAAAGCAGAATTCCTTTTCCCATCGAAGCCTCCTCAATTCCTCATGTTCGCGGAGACAACGCGGAGGCGGATGGTTGGTTCCCGGCCTGATTTACCAGTGCCCGGTGTTCGGCATAGACGACCACGGCTCCGCCGGCGCCTTGGGCTCGCCCTTCTGCAACAGCTCGATCGAGTGCAGGTCGGGCGAGCGCACGAACGCCATGTTGCCGTCGCGCGGCGGGCGATTGATGGTGATGCCCATCTTCATCAGCTTGTCGCAGGTCGCGTAGATATCGTCGACCTCATAGGCGAGGTGGCCGAAATAGCGATCCTCGCCGTATTTCTCCTCGTCCCAGTTGTAGGTGAGCTCGACCAGCGGCGCGCCGCGGGTCTGCGGCAGCTTCTTCAGCGTGTCGAGATCCTCGGCCGCGCACAGGAACACCAGCGTGAAGCGGGCCTTGTCGTTGTCGATGCGGCGGACCTCCTTCAGGCCCAGCGCATCCTGGTAGAATTTCAGCGCGGTATCGAGGTTGCGCACGCGCAGCATGGTGTGAAGGAAACGCATTTTTCTTTCTCCCGTAGACGTGTGTGATCTTGCGCCGACTTCGGCGGGACGGGCAACAAATAGCAGCAAATCCGGGGAGGGGGCAGGCCTTGAAAGGTCGGTCAGGAGTATTTCCTGAACAAGCCAGTCTTCGTCTGGCCGGCGAAGGAGACTTGAACTTTCTTTAGCGCACTCACAAATATTCTGGGTCAAAAGGAGGTTCACATGACCAAACTTTTGAGCAACCCGGAAAACGTCCATAGTGCGGACGTGCACGGCCACCGGCAAAGCGCTTGATAGGTAGCGCATAGGCTTTAGGGCTTCGGCCTCGTGTTATCGCGGCAACGCATGGCGCAGTATCTTCCGCTGTGAGTAGATGGCTCTGTAGTGGAGCAAACAGGCGCAGTCGTCCTATCCCGGTTGGCGACCTGTGGGGCTCCATTGCTGGAGCCCTTTACTTTGGAGCTTTCATGGTCGACGATTTTGGCTGGGGCGGTGACGACGTCGGCAAGTTGTTGGCGCTGCAAACAGCCGTGAGGCATCTGTGGACCTGGGAAGATTCGCGACCGCTTCGACGCCAGCACATACCCGTTAGTGACCTATTACGAGCGGGACTTTCCCGAGCGCCTTCGGCTGGCGTTTAAGCGCACTATCGATGCACGAATAAAATCGCGCGTCGACATCACGCCGCAGCATGCCTTCTTCGCCTTTGACTCCCTCTCCCGAACGGAACGAAAGCAAATCGTCGCCGACATTCAGGCGCTGTACGAGGCCTGCTTGATTGACATCGGCCGCGGCTGGCCAGAGTCGGACTTTGTCTACCCGACGGGCGAAATTCTTTCGAAGCTGCCAAGGCGGCGAAAGAAAAAGTCCTAAAATGCCGGCCGGCGAATCAGGACACTGTCATGGGCATCAAGAGTTGGTGGGATGGGGAATATGTTGCCCACGAAAACGACCCCAGGTCAGACCTGTTTATCTTGGGTGGACATACCAAGAGACATTGGACATCGCGCTGCGCCCACGCAGTAGCTGAGTTCGTCAAGACCGAATGGAAGTGGATGATTGGGACCGCGATAGCCGTGATAGGGCTGCTATTTGCCATCAAGAAGCTCTAGCGCGGAATCCTTAATCGGCGTCGAGATATGGTACTCTCTCGGCATGTTAGAGGCCACCGCATCCCACCACGTTGCATCGGAGTAGGAGACTCCGTCCTTGCTTATGTAGCTGGGAAGGTTCCGCTGAACGATGCTCTTAGACAGGGGCTGGACTGTTCTACGAATAAAGGTCAGCCCCTTTACACGCGACCATGACGGCGTGCGGAGAGATTACGCGCACAGGTTGGAATCTCGTCAATCCGATTGCTTTCGGTTTCGTCTCTCGATGCCCTGGCCGGCGAGGAGACTGCCAATTGAAGTGACGCACATGAGCATCAGTTCGGAGAAGCGCTTGACCAGAAATTCGGCCAGTGGCTGATGAACCCACGCGTCGATGGCAGCTTCCACGACGGCCAACACCGCGCAACCCGCAAAGATATAGGCGATGACTTTGATGATTAACTGGACGTCGTTCGACGTCTTTCCGTGTCTAGTCATACGAAACCTTCCCGCGGCCGGCAGCCGCGAACGGTGAGTTTCTCAGACTCGATACGGACCCCTCACTTAGGTCGCCGGATTCGTTCTGCAATACGGCCAAGACAAACCTCCTCATTCGGAAGCATCTTAACCGGTTCGTCTGAACGACTTTTTGGGGGAAGGGGGTAATTCAAGCCGCGCCCGCGCTGTGGCGAAATTTAGGCGGGAAATCACGGATATCTCAGGCTGTAATATCTTGTTACTTAACAACAATCCCCCGCATTAGGCGGGTCATCTTCGATGACATCTCCTTTCGTTTTGACTAGCCATCTCCGCACGACGGCGCGAGTACAAACCGTCAACACGACGCCAAGCGACTATTCTTTTGAAGCCAGTTTGTCGTGTGCCGCGGTAGGCACGCTAAAAGGGCCTAGCCACGCGCGAGCGACCCAGCTCCAAGTATCCATCTGCTTGTCGAGCAAACCAGCGATGTGCGGAGGTGGATTCCCACCATACCAGGCGCTGACTGCCACGGGCATAATTCCGTACAGCGTCAAAAAGAATGCAGGGAATGCGATGAGAAATCTAAGCGGTTTTAGCATGGCTGCCTCGCTGCCTATGGGCTTGCGCGAGCGTGCCTTGTCGTTTTCCAACGAGGACACAACTCGCGGCAAAGCCGTGAGAAGTTCCTCGCTTGGTGCCGTCGAACCAACCGAGTTTAGGCAGTCGAGTGCTTTCTACACTCACGTGTAGATTAGGAGCTTACTGGCTCTAGCTTCGCGACGGACTGGCTGTGATCCTTGTTAGAGGAGAGACACAACTACCCCCTATTCAGCCGCAAACGCACGATTTTGCAATGAAAAACCCTGAGCCAGGCCGGGATTTCCACAATCTCGGCATTCGCGACATAATAGCCTCCAGATTCACAGCCTCCGCAAGCCGAACTGCCAACTAAAGCAAACGCTCCGACTGGTTACGGGGCCTGTGCGGCGCCGAGGGTGTGGGGCAGGAGGCGCCGAACCTCTAGAACCTAATCGTACGATACTGCAGAGATAGTCAGCACGTACGACAAGCTTAACAGGCGCTGCTCGCCGCCTGCTGCCACTGATTATTGCTGAGAAACCGGCTTACCCCGAATAGCTTCCGCACAGCCCAGCTCTCGCATATAGCCGTTTAGCGAAGATTGGACCTTGCTGTCCTTGCTCTCAACTGCCGTCGCGACACGCTTGTAAAGGTCGCGGCACGTTGCCAAGAGTGGATTGGTGACAGGCTCACTGTAAGCCTCAAAGTCATTCGGCTTTGCTTCGTTCGTGTAGAGGTTGCCTCCTTTCTGAACGACAGCCGGAGCAACGGCGATAAGCTGCACTTGATTCTCAAGCCTCTCCAATCGTGATTTGAAGTCTGTAAAATAGATGGCGAGCCCGGCTCCTACGCCAAGGATGCTCAATACTGACCCCACCGTCCGAACGTGCTCCCAAGCAAACGGCATATATCTTCCTCCAAGCGAAAGCGCCCACAGCTTACAACAGCCGGGGAGTTCCGCTAGTAGGGTGTGGCCTCATCAACCTTGGCTTGCTCGACCGCAGGCGTGGTTTCATCCACGTCGTGTGGAATCAACAAGCGTCGTCAGTTAATTCCCCCGCGAAACAGTCCTGAAACACGATTGAAGCCAGATTGCGTGAACCCGCGGGCGTCTCCTCTCGTCGAACACAGGCAAAAGGAGATTGATATGCGCAGGATGATTCAAATCGGTTCCAAGGAAGAAGTCGAATTGCTGCTGGCTCTGTTCGGCTCGCACGCGCAGCCGTCAAGACGGGAGCCGCGCTGAGAATGCTCTCGACTTCCTGCCACCAGGCGATTCCGCAAACAGATTGTTAGGAGTTTCTCCGCGCCGATTTGCGCGATTCCGATTCGTTCTTTCAGAACGAAATAGAGTCAGATGCAGAACATTGCCGGACGCCGAGGCCGCCGTGATCGCGGCGCCGGGGCTTTTTGCTGTCTGGAACCCGCTGTGCCCCGCAAACCACAAGTGGAGGATAACGTTGCCTCCGATGTGGCCGGCCGATTGCCGCCGATTCCGCGAATCAACTAGACCGATTCACGGGGTAGGGAAGCGGAGTGTGTCATGAGAGTGGCTTCCTTGGAAAGCGTGCTGGCCGTTGCCACCCTGGTTTCGGCTGTCGTCGTTGTGCTGTGGAGCTTCAAGATTCTCTACGGCGTCTGAACCTGCAGGTATCAGTCGAAACAAGACCTCGATTTCAATGAGGCGTTCGACAGCAATCCCTTCCGCGGCGGCGGAAGCCTGCGGCCTCCAGCCAAGCGACATATCGTCACCAACCAAAGTCGATTGCCACGCATCTGGCGCGCGCCCACGTCGTCGCGAACCGTTGCAGAAATGACTCAGCTGCGCCGCGACAGCGCGGGCGATTGCTGAAAGCCGTTGACGGCTATCCCGGCGCAGATCAAAACGTGAGGGTATCACCAACAGAGTAAACGCGTTCGGTTCGTCGGTCCTGCGTATTCATATGCCGGGCCGTTGCAAGGCTTTTTGGTTCAAGCATGCATTTTAGCTTTTATCTGGTCATTGCGGCGCTCGTCGTTCTGGGCGCGGAGGTGGCTTACGCGCTCTATCAACTCGTCAATCTCACCCTGTGAGAGCAGCGGTGCTGCTTAACGGTCGCTGACGGCCGAGCGGATAACCCTATTCAGTTACGTTAAGACCGCTTTGGCGTTGCCGTTGCGCCGCATTGCGCTACGGACAATGCATGGGCCCTTCGTTTCACCAAGCCGACCGGCAGACCTTTCGGCGCGTCGCCATCATCAGTGCGCTGTTTTGCCTCGCCTTTGTCGCGATCAGCTTCTCGTTGCGCCCGCAAACCGGCGAAACCCGCGTCCTGGTGAAGGCGGACCGGCTGGTCCGCACCGCCGGCGAGGCCCGTCCGGCCAACTGAGGCCCCCGAAACCGCTTCTCGCCACGGCCTGTAGCGCTATAGTAGTTGCCGGGGGTGGGGAGGACGGGTGTCCTCTTAAGATGAAGAACGGGCTTTTTTCGATTCACGTCAACATGCTGGATGACGTCAGGGGGCGCGACAGCGGCGTCACGATCCTGCGCGACGGTCGTTTGATCAGCGGAGGACCGTATTTCTGGTCGATCGGCTCATACACCGCGGCCCACGGGACATGGAAGGGCGAGTTCACCACCAACCAGCACAGCAAGTTCAGTGATCCCCTGGTGCGGTCGGTGTTGGGCGGGCGGGAGGCGACCAGCGGATTTTCCGGCACCTATACCGACGACAGCGCCGAGATTTTCGGCACCACCTTCGTCGGCAATCGCAGCCTGAGTTTTCGCGCGACGCTGAAACGGCTGCAGGATATCTGATTTTTTGCGCATGATCTCCGCGCAAACGCCTTGCGTTCGTCGGTACCCACTTTGCGCTACTCGGCCCTTCGGGTCCGGATCATGCGCTAACGCTGATCGACCCGGTTCTTGTCGCCGGGTGACTTCATCCAGGTCGCAAGGCCAATGAAACCGGCGAAGCCGAGAACATCGAGCAGGACTTCCAGCCAAGGCGGCATGTCGCGCCTCACTCATTTGGGCCCGGCGAGCAAAGACCCCGCCGACATCCCTCTCAAGAAGAACGTCGACGGGGCGTATGCTCTTGCCTCTCCAACGTCGGCCCAACCTAGCAGGGGCGATTTCGTTCCGCGTCTTACGATTTTTTCATGACTGAAATTTAAGGCGTTTTTCCGCTAACCCTCGGGTTCCCCGGCAACCATCATCCAAGGCGAGGCGTTGTTACGCCGACTTTGATGGAGGATGACATGAGGAAGACATTGGCAGTTCTGGCGACGGTTGCGGCCGTTGGCGCGGCCGCGGTGGCGGCTCCGGCGCCCGCCGAGGCACGCGGCATCGGCCCGGGCCTGGCGTTCGGTCTGGCGGCTGGCGCACTGACGGCAGGCGCGATCGCGGCAACGCATCCGTACTATGGTTATGGCTACGGCCCGGGTTACTACTACGGTCCGACCTACTATGCACCGGGTCCGTACGCCTATTACGGCGGCCCGTACTACGGCCACCATTATTATCGCCACTGGTAACGAACCTCGCCTGTGACGACGAAGCCCGGAGCCCCGCGCTCCGGGCTTTTTGTTTGCATAGTTTTATGTTTGGGCATGATCTTCGCGCAAACGCTATGCGTTTGTCGCGAGGGAAAACCGCTTCACACTTTGCGCTAACGCGGCCCTTCGGGTCCGGATGATGCCCTACGACCAGAACGGCAGCGGCCCGGTTGCGCAGGCGTCGCGCAAGGTGGTGACGAAATATTCGTCGCGCTCGCGCTCGAATTTCTGCTGCGTCGCCTTGAAGCTTGCGACGCGCGCTGCGATCTCGGCCCGCTCCTTTGCCAGCCGTTCCTGCTGTTGTTCCGTGAAGCCCATCCCGTTCTCCGCGAATCTTTCGACTGTCCCGCGAAGCATTGGCGTCCCGGATTGGGGCGCGATTGCGGAAGGCCTGGTGCAGGATTGTGATCTGCACAGGTGCTGTGGAAAATTTGCATCGCCGCGAAAATTTTTCTCTCCCTGTGCGCGCGGTGGATAAGGCACGCCATGTTGTTGTGAGCGCCGTGGCGGCGGCATAGCAACAGCGCAGGGGTAGAGGTGGAGGGCCACATGGCAAAGATCGATCTGGATTCCCATTTAGATTCTCTCGGCATCGACGAGCTCGTGAAGCTGCGCGAGGCCGTCAACGCCAAGCTGCAGGAGAGAGTCGCGAGCCGTCAGCTCGAGCTCGAAGCCGAGCTGCAGAGATTGTCGGAGTTCGGCAAGCCGCCGGCGAAGAAGGCGGCGGCCAGCGTACCCAAGGCACGCAAGAGTGAGGAGCGGCGGGCCGACGAGCCGCGCGGCGAAGAACCGCCGGCCGCTGACGCCGCCGAAGCCGCATAGGCCCGGCGCGAGCGAAAATCCGCTGCCGCCATGCTATAGAGGGCGGCGTTCAGGATACGCGGATATCGAAGATGATAGCATCGGATCTTCAAAGCGGGGTGGAGCAGCTCGGCGACCTGATCGCCAGCTCCTCCATCATCGTTCCCTTCACCGGCGCCGGCATTTCCACCGAATGCGGCATTCCCGACTTCCGCTCGCCCGGCGGCCTGTGGACCCGCAACCGTCCGATCCCGTTCGACGAGTTTGTCACGAGCCGGGAGGCCCGCGACGAGTCCTGGCGCCGCCGTTTTGCGATGGAAGCGACCTTCGCTGCCGCGAAACCCGGCCGCGGCCACCGCGCGCTGGCCTCGCTCTACCGTGCCGGCAAGGTGCCCGCGATCATCACCCAGAACATCGACAATCTGCACCAGGCCTCGGGCTTTGCCGCCGATCACGTCATCGAGCTGCACGGCAACACCACTTACGCCCGCTGCATTGGCTGCGGGCAAGCCTATGATCTTGCTTGGGTGAAGAAGCGTTTCGAGGCGGATGGCGGCGCGCCTGATTGCACGGAATGCGACGAGCCGATCAAGACCGCAACCATTTCCTTCGGACAGGCGATGCCGGAACAGGAGATGGCCCGCGCCACCGAGCTCGCACAGCATTGTGACCTGTTTATCGCGATCGGATCGTCATTGGTGGTGTGGCCGGCCGCCGGTTTCCCCATGATGGCCAGGAACTGCGGCGCGAAACTCGTCATCATCAACCGCGAGCCGACCGATCAGGACGATATCGCCGACCTCGTGATCCGCCACGATATCGGGGAAACGCTCGGCCCATTCGTCGGCAACTAGTGCCGCCGATCTGAAGCCCTTGCACCATTTGCCGCGAGTCCTCCCAGGGACTTCAGATCGAAAGCGGCACTGGAATCATAAGTTTGCCAGTGCCCATGACTTTCCGAAGTTCGTGGAAGTGTTTGCGGCGATGGAACACGAACTTCGGAAAGTGGGCACTGGTCCCGAATTGATTCGTTTCTGTGCAAGACTGTTCATAGGTTCCGGCAAATTTCATTTTTGTCTATGCGCCGGAAGCGGGAGTGTTATCTTTTGATTCGTCGAGATTCGCGCGTCATCAACAAGCAAATACAGGTGAGCGCGCGTGTTGGGGTGCCGTTGCCAGCGCGGCGGACCGCTTAGGGATGTGTGAGGTCCGGGGTTATGGGGTCGGACGGATTTGAGTCCAAGAAGCTGGGGGTGCCGGGACCAGGCGGGGCAGCACCTCAACGGCTTGGGACAGGCGACTATCCTGCGGGCGCGGGACGCGATTCAGCCATCGATGCAATGTCGGGTCTCGGCGAGGCGGCGAACCTCGTCGAAATCTCCGGCATCATCAAATGGTTCGACGCATCAAAGGGCTACGGCTTCATCGTGCCCGACAATGGCTGGCCCGATGTGCTCCTGCACGTCACCGTGCTCAGGCGCGACGGCTACCAGACCGCCTATGAGGGCGCCCGCGTGGTGTGCGAATGCATGCAGCGCGCCAAGGGCTACCAGGCTTTCCGCGTCGTCTCGATGGATGAGTCGACCGCGATCCATCCGGCGCAGATGCTGCCGCCGCGCACCCATGTCACGGTCACTCCGACCAGCGGGCTTGAGCGCGCGCAGGTCAAATGGTTCAACCGGCTGCGCGGTTTCGGCTTCCTGACCTGCGGGGAGGGAACGCCCGACATTTTCGTCCACATGGAGACGCTCCGTCGCTTCGGCATGACCGAACTCCGGCCGGGTCAATATGTGCTGGTGCGCTATGGGCCGGGTTCCAAGGGCATGATGGCCGCCGAAATCCACCCCGAGACCGGCCCATCCGCGCTGTCGTCGCACTGATCGGCTGCATTTTTCTCCCGCTTTCGCGATGAATTCGCCGCAAAGATGCGCGTCCGCGCGGGTGGCGACGGCGGCTACCTGCCTTGCTGACGCCGTGGCGAGCGTGTATCGACACCACATTCCCTTGGCATCGGGGTATAGCGCAGCCTGGTAGCGCGGCAGTTTTGGGTACTGCAGGTCGTTGGTTCGAATCCAGCTGCCCCGACCAAACCTCTTTGTGTGAGGCGCAGCACGGCCGGAGTCACAGTCCGCGCGATCTCCCGCGCGCCGTTCACGGAGATTTTGTCGCCGGCAGGTCTCGCAGAACTCGCGGGCCAAGCTATGCTGGGGACGTTCTTCACGTTTTTTGAGGGAGGAAACAATGAAAACCAAATCGTTTCTCGCCGCCGCTGCCGCCTTTGCTTTGGCGTTCGCGAGCCTGTCGATTCCGTCTCCGGTCTTTTCGGGGAAAGCGCTCGCGCAAATGACCGATAGCAACGGACAAGCCGCCAAGGGCAAGAAGGGGACCGGCACGGCCAACACCGACAAGCCGAAGGGCAGTCTCTACAAGAGTCCCGGCGACCGCGCGAAGTGCCGGATGGGCAACTGCTGATCCATCGCTTTTGGACATTGCTTCGTTGTCAGGACGCATGGCCGGCAGCCATGTGCGGTCATGCGTCTTATTCGACTTGTCAAACAAGCGCACGCCACTCAGCCTGTGCTCGCGCAGGCTTCTCCCTCAAGCCGGCAGAGCCGCCTCGGAGTGATCCTCCGAAATGGCCGCGGTGTAGGTGAATTCACACCGGGCCACGAAATGCGCCATCACGGTACGCCGGTCGATCGAGCCGCCGTCGCTCACAAGCTGGAGCGACGCAAGCACGACGTCGACAGCGCCCGTATCTCGACCGAACGGCAACAGCAATCGCTCGCAGTCGATGCGCCGGCCTGCCGAATCCTCGCTCGAGAGCACCGAATAGATCGGCACGCGCCGGTCGGCGCAGTCCGACAAGGTTGCGAAGGCGTATTGCTGGAATGGACCGAAGCTGGCCCTGGTCACCTCGAGCACGGTGTTGCCGCCCAGCCCCTCGACGACATAGTTGCCCTGAAACAGCGACCTGAAGACGCGGTCGTAGCCGGATCCGACGACTCGCCAGAACAGGAGCTGGTGGCGATCGTGATCGCGGTCGGTGAGCGTGAACGAGCCAAAATCCGGAATGCACCGGCCCTCGCTCGCGCGGCGCCAATGGGTCAGCAATCCGCGCTGGCTGATCGACTTGATGACGCTGGGGCCTGCCTGCTGCATCGCTGGACCAGACTCGTGAAGGGCGGCAGGCAGCCTGCCAGAGCCGGCTTGACGGAGGGTTAACCGCTCCGGTTGTTTCCACGCATCACAATATCCGCGAGCGCACGACGGTCACGACGATCTCCGCCAGGATCACCACGGCAAAGATCGCGATCAGCACGACGGCGACTTGATCCCAATAGAGCAGGTTCAACGCGGTATCGAGCGCAACGCCGACGCCGCCGGCGCCGACGATCCCGAGCACGGCGGACTCGCGAATGTTGATGTCCCAGCGAAACAGCGCGATCGACCAGAAGGCGGGACGGACCTGCGGCCAGTAGCCCCAAAGCAAGGTCGCAGGCTTCGAGGCGCCGCTCGCGGTCAAAGCTTCGATCGAGCCCTTGTTGGACTCCTCCAGCGCCTCGGCAAACAGCTTTCCGGTGAAGCCGATCGAGCGGAAGGCGATGGCGAGCGTACCGGCGAGAGGGCCGGGACCGAAGACCGCCACGAACAGCAGGGCCCACACCAGCGAGTTGATCGACCGCGACGTCACGAACACGAACTTGGCGAACAGGTTAAGCGCGAGATTTGGCGTCACATTGCGCGCTGCAAGCAGCCCGACCGGCAGCGCCATCACAATGGCGATGATGGTGCCCAAGGTTGCGATATGAAGGGTTTCGATCAGGCCTTTGACCGTCGGCCCGATATAGGAGAGGTCCGGCGGCCACATCCGCCGCACCAGATCGACCATCTGGTCCGGCGCGTCGTAGAGAAACTCCGGGATCACATCGATCGTGCGCAGCGAGGCGACAAGGGCGATGACGGTGAAAAGATAGAAGCCGAAACGCGACAGCCGTTGCAGCGGTGTGAACCGCTGCCAGTCGCGCTGCAGGCCATCGGCGGCGGTCATTGGAAAACGCGCCGCGCCCAGCCGGACACGATCTCCGCGATCATGATCAGGCTGACGATGACGATGAGAATGGCGAGCACGACGTCGAAGTCGAAGCGCTGATAGGCCGTGAACAGGGCTGCGCCGATACCGCCGCCGCCGACGATGCCCACCATGGTGGAGTTTCGCAGATTGGAATCGAGCTGATAGGTGGCAAAGCCGATGAAGCGCGGCAGCACCTGCGGCTGCACGCCCATGATCAGCGTGCCGAGGAAACCCGCGCCGGTCGCGCGCACCGCCTCGACCTGCTTCAGCGAGATTTCCTCGATCGCCTCGGCGAACAGTTTCGAGATGAAGCCGATGGAGGCCACGATCAGCGCCATTACGCCGGCCAGCGCGCCAAAGCCGATCGCCTTCACGAACAGGATGGCGACAATGATGGGGTGAAACGACCGGCACAGCGCGATGAAACCGCGCGTTGGCCAGCTGATCCAGGCCGGGGTCAGGTTGCGCGCGGCCAGCAGCCCGACCGGAAGCGACAGCAGGATGCCGAAGAAGGTCGAGATCACGGCGATCTGGATGCTTTCGAGGATTCCGCTGGCGATCAGCTCCCAGCGGCTGAAATTGGGCGGAAACATCCGCGCCAGAAAGCGGTGCCCGTGTTCGAGGCCCGTCGAAAACCGTTCCGCGCTGAAGCCGAGCTGCGAGCCGGCATAGACGATGTAGATCGCGAGCAGCAGCCAGCCGATGCGGGCGGTCCAGTTCGGCGCAAACGCGACCCGCGGTGCGGGAGAGGGGTGATCCGTCATTCCATCCAGCTTTCGCCGCCATAGATGGTCTTGAGGTCTGCATCCGTTAGGCCGTCGGGCGGACCGTCATAGACGACGTGTCCACCGGTCATGCCGACGATGCGCGATGCAAAGCGCCGCGCCAGTTCGACATTGTGGATGTTGACGATGACGGGGATGGCGCGCTCGCGCGCGACACGCTGCAGGATGTCCATGATCTCGACCGAGGTCTTGGGATCGAGTGACGACGTCGGCTCGTCCGCGAGGATGATGTCGGGCTCCTGCATGATGGCGCGCGCGATGCCGACGCGCTGGCGCTGCCCGCCGGACAGGGCATCGGCGCGCTGCTGCGCGAAGCCGGGCAGTCCGACGGAATCCAGCAGATCGAAGGCGCGCGCGATGTCGCGTTCGGGAAATTTGCGCAGCCAGGCGCGCCACACCGGGACATAGCCGAGCCGGCCGCACAGCAAATTCTCCATGACGGTCAGGCGTTCGACCAGATTGTATTCCTGGAACACCATGCCGATCCGGCGCCGCGCGCTCCTCAACTGCCGTCCGGACAGTTTTGCGAGATCCTGTCCGCGAAACAGGATCTCGCCCGACGTCGGAGCTACCAGCCGGTTGACGCAGCGGATCAACGTGCTCTTGCCGGTGCCGGAGGGACCGATGATGGCGGTGAGGCCCGAGCCCGGAAAGGTCAGGTCGATGCCGCGCAGCACCGGCTGACCCCTGCGGTATTCCTTGGAGAGACCGCGCACGACCAGCGCGCGGTTTCCGTCCGAGGCGGACAACTCCGCCGACCCGGTCGCGGTTGCCGGCGTCATGGCTTCTTGGCTTGTTCTTCCGCCTTCTTCTTCGCGGCTTCGGCCTCGCGCGCGGCCTCCTTTTCGTACGCCGCCTTGTTGTAGGGCGTACCGGAATCCTCGGCGACCTTGCGGATAATCGCCCAGTCCTTCTTGTAGGTGATCGGGAAGAAACGGTCGTCGCCTTCGAAATCCTTCTGCATCTCGGGCGGGAAGCGGAAGTCGTAGAAGCACTGCTTGATCTTGTCCGCCAGTTCCGGTTTCAGGTCATGCGCATAGGCAAAGCCCGAACTCGGGAAAGTCTCGCTGCGATAGATGATCCGGAAATTGTCCCGCTTGATGGTGCCGCGCGCGGCCATCCGCTCGAACACGTCCGAGGCCACGGCCGCGGCGTCGTAGTCGCCGGAATCGACGCCAAGCACCGACTTGTCGTGACCGCCGGAGAAAACGACCGGATAGTCGTCGCCGGGCTTCAGGCCCTGCTCGGGGAACAGCGCCTTCGGCGCCAGGTTTCCGGAATTGGACGAAGGCGCGGTGTGCGCCAGCTTCTTGCCCTTCAACTCGCTCAGCTTCTGATAGGGGCTCGAAGCCTTGACGATGACGATGAGGTTGTAGCCCTCGACGCCCTTTTCGGTGCCTTTGGCGGCAAAGGGAACGGCGCCCGCCATGTTGACGGCGAAGCCGACCGGGCCGGTCGAGAAGCCTGCGACCGTCAGGCGGCCGGAGCGCATCGCTTCGATCTCGGCGGAGTTCGACTGGACGGGATAGTAGACCACGCGCTTGCCGGTGCATTTGCCGAGATATTCGGTGAAGGGACGGAATGCGTTCTCATAGACCGCGGGGTCCTCGACCGGGGTGTAGGCGAACACGATGACGCTGGGATCGCGCGTCTTGGCCGGAACGTCGGCGACCAGATCGCCATCGGCGTCGCAATAGGCTTCGTCGAGTTGACCGCGGCTGGAGCAGGATTGGGCTGATGCGATCGACGGGAACAGTAAGCCCAGCGCGAAGGCTGCGTAACAAAGCGAACGCGTCAGCAGCGTCATATCGGTTTCCTTCCCAGCGTTTTTCGTTGTGCGCCGCACGCGTCGACCAAAATCCTCCGCTTTCCAATTTTCAATCAAGGATTTGGAAAAATCGGACAACGAGGTCGACCGCCGGCCCGGCAAGTTATATGACAGTTTTATGACACAGCGCTTGCGCTGTCGATCAGCAATGCGCTGATAACGCGCAGCAATAAGGCTAAGCGGACCAAAGGTTCGCATGGGAGGTTCTATGCACGCCAGGGATGAAGGCAAGGCAATCCGCGCACGGCATAAAATCGATCGGCGTAGCGTGATCATCGGCGCCGTCGCCGCACCGTTCCTGGTTCGGCGTGCTGCCGCTGCCGAAGCGGTTCGCGCCTATTCGATCTGGCCGGAGAATTACGCGCGGCCGATGCTCGAGGCCTTCGAGAAGGCGAACGGCATTCATGTGAACTTCGTGCGTTTTTCCTCGGGCGAAGCGTTGGCGCGCCTGATCGCGGAGAAGAATAATCCGCAGGTCGACGTTCTCTTCGGCGGTCCCGTCGAGACGTTCACGGCCGGCGAAGAGCAGGGCATCTTCGACGCCTATTCGCCGCCGAGCGCGGCCGATCTGCCCCAGCGCTTCAAGAGCGCAAAGGCCATGTGGACCGCGATCGCCGACGATCCGCTGGTGTTCATGACCAACACCAAATTCCTTGCCGAGCACAATCTTAAAGCCCCGGCATCCTGGGACGATCTGCTCGATCCCGCCTACAAGGGCCAGCTTCAGATGGCCGACGCGCGAACGTCGGGGACCGCGGTGACGCGCATCTTCTCGATCCTCCAGGTGAACAATCGCAATGAGGACGCGGCCTTCGCCTATATGAAGAAGCTCCGTCAGAACATTCAGGCCTACACCAAGAGCGGCGGCGGCGGCACGGTGCCGGTCGGCCTCGGTCAGGCCGCTGGCGGCATCTTCTTCATCGTCGATGCGCTGTTCACGCGGCAGAAGGGCTACGACGTGCAGATTTCCTTCCCGAAGGAGGGGATCGGCTCGGCCGCCGAATGCATCGCACTGGTCAAGGGCAACAAGAACACCGCGGAGGCGAAAAAGCTGATCGATTGGGCGACAAGCGCGGACATGCAGTCGTTGCTCGCGCCGGCCAAGATCAACTTCCTGCCGGCCCACCCGAAGGTCGCGCCCGATCCCGATCTGGCGGCCGTCCTGAAGAACGCGAAGATCATCGAGATCGACGACAAATGGGCGGGCGAGAACCGCAAGCGCATTGTCGAGCGATGGGTGGCTGAAGTGCTCAACGCCGGCTAGCGGATGGCACTTCCTTTGGCACGACCGCGGCTCGCACTCCCGGACTGGGCGGTGAGGGAGGGCGGCCTGCTTGTGATCTGGATGTTGCTGCTGCTCTTCGTCGTCTATCCGCTCGGGATGTTGTTGCAGCGCGCCGTCTTCGACAACGGCGCGCCCACGCTCGGGGCGTTCAGCGGCGCGTTGAAATCTCCGAGCAATCTGCGGGCGCTCCGCAACAGCCTGGAGTTGGCGGCGCTGGTCGGAATGGCCGGAACCGCGATCGGCTTTCTCTTTGCTTTCACCGTCGAGCGGGTCAGGCTCGCGGAGCCGTTGCGCTGGTTGCTCGACCGCGCGACCTTCCTGCCGCTGATCTCGCCTCCGTTCACGACCTCGATCGCGATCGTGTTCTCCTTCGGCCCGCGAGGCCTGATCACTTACGATCTCCTCGGCCTGCAGAATGTCAAAGTCTACGGACTGGCGAGCACCTTCGCGGCGGAGACGCTGACCTATTTCCCGATCGCCTATCTCGCGCTGCGGCCGATGCTCGCCTCGATCAGCAACTCGCTCGAGGAGGCGTCCTTCAGCCTCGGCGCCTCGCGCTGGCGGGTTTTTCGCACGGTGACGCTGCCGCTGGCGATGCCGGCGCTTGCCAACGCTTTCCTGCTCTTGTTCGGCTCGTCGTTGGCCGACTTTGCCACGCCCCTGATCCTTGCCGGCAGCGACTTTCCGGTGCTGCCGACCGAAGCCTATCTGCAGATCACCGGGATGTTCGATCTCAGAAGCGGCGCGATCCTGTCGCTGCTGCTGCTGGTGCCGGCCGGCTTCGTGTTCTTCGCCCAGGAGTGGCTGGTGTCGGGGCGGTCCTACACCACTGTCACCGGCAAGGCGTCGGCGAGTGCGCCGAGAGACTCGGTTTCGGCGATCGCGGCAGCGGGTCTGCTGTTGTTCTGTGCATTCGTCTGCGGCGTCATCGTCTATTTCTACGCCCTGCTGTTCTACGCCTCGATCGTTCAGGCCTTCGGCGCCAACCACGCCCTCACGCTCGAGCATTACCGCGTCATCTTCAGCGAGGGGCTGCCCGCCATCAATGATACGCTGATCATCGCGCTGATCGGCATGCCGCTCGGGGGATTATACGGCGTCATCGTCGGATATCTGGTCGGCCGCGGCGCCTTCATCGGCCGCAAGGCGATGGAGCTGGTAAGCATGCTCAATTATGCCTTGCCCGGCACCATCGTGGGCATCGCCTATCTCGTCGCCTTCAACGACAAGCCGATTGCGCTGACCGGCACCGCGACCATCCTGATCGCCTGCTACGTCTTCCGCTACAGCCCGACCGGAATTCGTACGACCGTCGCGCTGTTGAAGCAGATCGACAGGAGCATGGAGGAGGCGTCTGCCAGTCTCGGGGCGGGGAGCATCTACACGTTCCGGCACGTGATGCTGCCGCTGATCATGCCGGCATTCTTCGCCGGCCTCGGCGTGGTCTTCATCCGCTCGATGACGGCGATCAGCGCCACGATCTTCCTGGTTTCTCTCAATTGGACGCTGATCACCGTCAAGATTCTCGAAAACATGACGGAGGTCGCGTTGGGACCGGCCGCCGCGTTCTCGGTATTCGTCATCGTCGTGGTTCTCGTTGTAACCGAATTGCTCAATCGCGTGCTGTTTTATCTGACTGCGCCCAGCCTGCGCATCGGCCGGATCGGAACCTGACGCATGGACAAAAATTCGCTCGGCATCCGGCTCGACGGCGTGTCCGCTACCTTCCGCCACGCGCGCCACGCCGACGTCACGGCGGTGCGCGATCTCGATCTCGATATCCGACCGGGGGAATTCCTGACGCTGCTGGGCGCTTCCGGCTGCGGCAAGACCACGGTGCTGCGGATGATCGCGGGCTTCCAGCAGCCGAGCTCGGGGCGGGTGCTGTTCGGCGAGCGCGATGTCACCGGGGAAGCCGCAAATCGGCGTGACGTGGGGTTCGTGTTCCAGAATTACGCGCTGTTCCCGCATCTGTCCGTGTTCGAGAACGTGGCCTACGGACTGCGGGTCAAGCGGCTGCCGGGCTCGGACATCGGTTCGTCCGTCGAGGCGGGCCTGCGGCAGGTTGGACTATCCGGCCTCAGTGACCGCATGATCTCGGAATTGTCCGGCGGCCAGCAGCAGCGCGTTGCGCTGGCGCGCGCGATCGTTATCCAGCCAAGGGTGCTGCTGTTCGACGAGCCCTTGTCAAACCTGGATGCGCAGCTGCGCGTGCAGATGCGCAGCGAGATCAGGCGGCTGCAGCGCGAGCTTGACATTACAACCGTCTATGTGACGCACGATCAGGAGGAGGCGATGGCGATCTCGGATCGCATCGCCATCATGAATGCCGGCCGGATCGTCCAGATCGGGACCGCCGAGGAGCTTTATCAACGGCCTGGTTCGGCCTTTGCCGCGACATTCCTCGGCGAGGCCAACCTCATCAAGTGCAGGATCGTCGAAGTGGCGATGGACCTGCTGACGCTGGGTATCGGTGACATCAGCTGGGCCATTTCCAGCACGGCACGAGGATCGGTCGGAGCTTATGTCGAGGCCGTGGTGCGGCCTGAGGCCATCAAGCTGTCGACGACGGGAAAGGGCCTTCCGGGGCAGGTGGTTTCGGCGACTTATCTCGGATCGAAGGTCGATTATCTCGTACGCGTCGGCGATCAAACCTTGCGGATCGTGCAGTCCGATCCGGCAGTCGGATCGCGTTTCGCCGAGGGGGCGAACGTGGATGTCCTGCTGCCGCATGCCGGCGTGCAGGTTCTCGCATGTGCGCCCGGCTAATGGCGGATCGCCACGAGGCCGCGGCCGCGAACGCTGACGATCCGGGACGAGAGCATCGGCTTGCGATGACGTCGTTCGGACTGGCACCGGGATAGGGCGTCGTCGATCATTCCATGGACTCGCGACCTCCGGGTTGCCGGGCTTTCGCTACTTCGGCGGTCTGTCGCGTTTGGCGTAGGGAATCCCCTGCGCATCGGCGGCCTTCCGCAACAGACCAGCCTTTTTCATTGCCTCTGATTTTGCGGCGCCGGGGGCATGGCGCGCGCCGCTTCCAAAGCCTCTTCGGCTTCGGAGTCCAGATCGCGATCGTTCTTGGCGTTGTTGCGGCCAATGGCTCGTCGCTCGGCGTTCTCTGCGGTCCGCCTGTGCGGCATGAGGAAAAACGGGAAAAAGTGGCAGGCGTTCCAAATGGCAGGAACTTTTCTGATCAGCCGCTCGTTTCTCGGCGTCGCCACGGCGCAACACGCATTCGGGCGTGAGAAGGATCAAATCGATGTGGTCCGTCGAACGAATAGCCGCCTGTATCGGGCTGCTCCTTGCATTGATCGCGAGTCCCACAGCTGGCGCCGAGCTCGATGCCAACGCGATCAACACCGCAGAGCCATCCGGAAAGGCGCTTTCGGATAGCAAGGCGACGCCCCTCGGCGTGCGGCTCCAGGTGCTGCTTGATCGTGCGCATTTCTCGCCTGGGGAGATCGACGGCAAGTTTGGAGAGAATGCCAGGAAGGCGCTGCAAGCGTTTGCCGAGACTTGGCAGTTGCCGAGATCTTCGAGCTTGTCCGAGGACGTCTGGAAAAAACTCGGGGCGGACGGGCGGCCGGCGACCGTCAACTACACGATCATCGACAAGGATGTTGCGGGCCCATTCCTCGAGAGGTTGCCGAGCAAGATGGAGGACATGAAGGATATCCCACGGCTGGGCTACACCAGCCCGCGCGAGGGATTGGCCGAGAAGTTTCACATGAGCGAGGAACTGCTTGCGACGCTCAACCCGCGACAGCGCTTCGACCGCGCCGGCGACAGCATCGTCGTCGTCGACACCGGTAGAGGCGAGACGGGCAAGCCGGCCAAGGCCGACAGGGTCGAGGTCGACAAGGTCAGGCAGACCGTAAAACTGTTCGACAAATCGAACGGGCTCATCGGGTTCTATCCCGCGACGGTCGGCAGCAGAGAGAAGCCTTCGCCAACGGGAACGCTAAAGGTGACCGAAATCGATCCTAACCCGAACTACCGCTACAATCCGGACTACCACTTCAGGGGTGTCCACTCACGCACGGCCTTCGACATCAGGCCCGGTCCGAACAATCCGGTCGGCACGATGTGGATCAACTTGTCCGCCGAAAGCTATGGCATTCATGGAACGCCTTCACCCAGCAAGGTCTCCAAGGCAGAGTCCCACGGCTGCGTCCGGCTCACCAATTGGGACGCCGAACGCGTCGCCGCGCAGGTCGCAAAGGGCACGCCGGTCAGCTTCATCGAAGGTCCGCGCTGAGCTGCTTCGATTGCGGCCGGACCGCAGTTGGGCGTTCGGTCGTCCGGTGCTTTCGTCAGCCTTCGACGATTTCCCGTATCCTGCGGGCGAGCACGTCCATTTCGAACGGCTTTGCGATCACCTGCATTCCCTTGTCGAGACGGCCATTGCCGACAACGGCATTCTCCGCATAGCCGGTGATGAACAACACCTTGAGCTCCGGTCGAAGCTGGCGAGCGGCGTCGGCAATCTGGCGGCCGTTCATGCCGTTCGGAAGCCCGACGTCGGTTATCAGGAGATCGATCCTGGAAGGCGATTGCAGAATTCGCATTCCCGATGGCCCATCCGAAGCCTCGACCACGGCGTAACCGTGCTCTTCCAGAACCTCGGAAATAAGCATCCGAATGGTTGGCTCGTCATCAATGACCAAAACTACTTCACCGTCGCTCGTAGGCCGGTCCTCGCCCCGCGGTGTGAAGCCGTCGTCTTCCTCGGCGTTACGATCGTGCTTCGGCAGGTAGAGACACATGGTCGTGCCCTTTCCCAACTCCGAATTGATATGGATTTGTCCTCCCGACTGGCGGGCAAAGCCGTAGATCATCGACAACCCGAGCCCGGTTCCTTGCCCGAACGGCTTTGTCGTGTAGAAAGGCTCGAAAGCGTGTGCGACCACGGCCGGCGTCATGCCGGTGCCGGTGTCGGTGACGCGCAGCGAAACATACTGGCCCGGCGCCAGCTCGAGTTCCTGCGCGGATCGTTGATCAAGCCAGCTGTTGGCCGTCTCGATCGTCAAGCGGCCGCCGTCGGGCATCGCATCGCGGGCGTTGATGCAGAGGTTCAGCAGCGCGTTCTCAAGCTGATTGGGATCGACCAGCGTCGGCCAGAGTCCTCCGGCTCCGATGACCTCCATTCGAACCGCGGGGCCGACGGTCCGGCGGATCAACTCCTCCATGCCGGCGATCAATCGATTGAGGCTGGTCGGCTTGGGATCGAGCGTCTGTCGCCGGGAGAACGCCAGCAGACGGTGCGTCAGCGCCGCCGCGCGTTTGACCGCATTCTGCCCCGCTGTGAGATAGCGATCCACATCGGTCCGTCCGCGAGCTATGCGGGACTGGATCATTTCGAGGCTGCCGCCGATCGCCGCCAGCAGATTGTTGAAGTCGTGCGCAATGCCACCGGTCAGCTGACCCACGGCTTCCATTTTTTGCGATTGCCTCAGGCTTTCTTCGACCTGGGCGCGTGCGCTGATCTCTGTGGCGACGCGCTCTTCGAGGGTCGCAGCCAGGCTGCCCAGTTCTTCGAGGCGCGAACGGGCCTCGTACTGACGGCGGCGCCCGCGTATCGCGGTCCGGACCATGCTTGCCAACGTCGTGGGATGGAATGGCCTCTCCAGAAAGGTGACATTCCCGAACGCTTCCGCAAGGCGCGCTGCCAGCGGATTTCTCTCGGGGCCGCCGCCGCGCTGCGTCAAAATGACGATGGGAAAATCCGACCACGGTGGCTGATGCGACACGAAGTCCGCGAGTTGCCGCAGATCGGCGGTCTGGACCGCTTCGTCCGCGATGATGGCAAGACCGGCTCCCGCAGCGATGTCATCGCAAAGCGAAGGCAGATCGCGCGTGGGCTCGGCTGCAAATCCGGCCGCGGAGAGAATCCGGGCGGCAATCTCCGCGTCGCGTCCCTTCGGCGCCAGGATGATCGCTCTCTCGGATAGGCTGCCCGCGCCGGTCACCTGGTTTTGCCGCCTATCAATGTTCCCTGTTCGCCGGTGTAATCCGGCACGCCGCGCAAAACTCCGTGGAATGCTTCCAGGGGCTCGCCCATCGTGAGGCCGGCATTCGAAATACTGAACTCCCGGATGGTCGATTCATGGAAGCCGGTGCGCTTCTTGATCACCGACATGGCGCGGCGCACCCGTCCCACCGCCTCGAAGTAGCGAAGCAGGATGACGTTGTCGGCCAGGTAAGTCACATCGACGGGCGTCTGCATATCGCCCACCAGCCCGTGCTGGGCCACCGTCATGAAGGTCGCCGCACCCTGCCGGTTCAGAAACTGCAGCAGCTCATGCATGTGAAGAATGAGCGAATTTTCCTCCGGCATCGCGGCCTGGTAGCCATTCAGGCTGTCGATGACGACGGTGCTGATCTTCCGGGTTTCGACGATTTTGCGGACCCTGTGGGCGAATTCGCCGGGCGAAAGTTCGGCCGCGTCAATTTGCTCGAGCACGATATTGCCTTTTTCACGCTCGGACTGGAGATCGATTCCCATGGCTTTCATGCGATCGAAAAGCAGTCCAAGTTCCTCGTCGAAGATGAACAGCGCGGCCTTTTCGCCCCTTGCGATCGCGGCCATGACGAACGTCATGACGACGAGCGATTTGCCTGTCCCGGCCGGTCCCAGGATCAGCGTGCTTGAACCGGAATCGATCCCGCCGCCGATCAAGGCATCCAGTTCGGCGATGCCGGTCGAGAACTGCATGCGCGCGAACCGTGTCACGTGCTCCGCCGCGACCAGCCGGGGGAAGACGTTGACGCCGCCCGTGGTGATCGTGAAATCGTGGAAGCCGCCGCGGTACCGTTGTCCGCGATATTTCAGCACGCGCAAGCGTCGACGCTCGGCGCCGTATGCGGGCGCCAGCTCTTCCAGCCGGATGACGCCATGGGCCACGCTGTGGACCGTCTTGTCCGCGGCCTCCGCGGTCAGGTCATCCAACATGATCACCGTCGCGCCGTGACGGGAAAAGTAATGCTTGATCGCGAGGATCTGGCGCCGATAACGCAACGAGCTCTGGGCCAGGAGGCGGATTTCCGAGAGGCTGTCGAGAACCACGCGCGAAGGCTTGATGCGCTCGATGGCGTCGAAAATCTGGCGCGTGGTTTCACCCAGCTCCAGATCGGACGAATACAGCAGGCTCTGTTGCTGTTCCGAATCGAGAAGGCTTTCGGGCGGGATCAGTTCAAACACAGAGATCTCGGGGCCCAGTGTCCAGCCATGGGATGCGGCGCCGTCACGAAGCTCGGCCTCCGTCTCCGATAACGTGATGTAAAGGCACTTTTCGCCCGCCTTCGCACCCTCGAGAAGGAATTGCAGAGCGATGGTGGTCTTTCCGGCGCCGGGTTCACCCTCCAGAAGGAATACGTGTCCGCGGGAAAGCCCGCCCTGGAGGACATCGTCCAGGCCCGAAACGCCTGTCGCCGCCTGGTTTGCTGAAGAGGTCATACTTCGCGATCCGATCCGCAGTACGCGCAAGCAATTTCGGACGCGATGAACGTCGCGTCCGTGAGGACCGGCATGGAGTTATATCTCTGGAAGCCGTACTGGCCGGCGTGGGTGAACGGCAGCTGCCCGTCAAGGTTTACGCTTTGGATGGTGCCCTGTCGACAAGGAACCAGCCCGGTAGGTCGCATGCACGGGCTCCTGCTGAGCGGCGAACTGTGGCTTCGACACCTCACGCCGGATGCCCCGCCTTGCCGCTCGCATCGACATCGATGTCGCTGCGCTTCAGCAGATAATCGAGCCCGCCGACGCGGTACCAGCGATAGCCGTAGGCTTCGATCAACAGGGTGTGCCGGCCGCGTTGGTCGGCGCGGCTGTGATCTTCAGTAAGCAAATTGACCAAGAGTTTGCCGGTCTCTCCGGGCAGGCCAACGGCAAAGGAAATTTCGCGCGGCTGCTCATCGAGATTATGGATGAACAACACCGAGTTGTTGCGCCAATCATAACGGACGATCAGGATCGCCGGGTCGCGGGTTGCGATCACCTTGAAATCGCCCCAGCCGATTTCCGGCACCTCCTTGCGCATCCGGACGATGCGCTCGGTCCAGTTCAGCATCGAGTTGGGATCGCGCCGCTGCTTGGCGGCGTTGACGTGCTCGTAGCCGTAAGGGCCAGTATCGATCACGGGCGCGGATGGCTTGTCGCTTTCAGTAAAGCCGGCATGCGGCTCGGTCGACCATTGCATCGGCGTTCGCGCGCAATTGCGCTCGGGCAGGCTGAGGTCGTCGCCCATGCCGAGTTCGTCGCCGTAGCGGATCACGGGCGTGCCGGGCAGGGTGATCATCAGGCTATAAGCAAGCTCGATGCGGCGCCGATCGCCGCCCAGCATTGGCGCGAGCCGCCGGCGGATGCCGCGGTCGTAAAGCTGCATGTCCTTGTCGGGGCCGAACGCCGCAAAGACCGCCTCTCGCTGCGGCTTGGTCAGCCGTCCCAGATCGAGCTCGTCGTGATTGCGCAGGAACAGGCCCCATTGCGCGGTGGCCGGCCGTGGCTTGGTTGCGTTCATCGCCTTGGCCAGCGGGCGGCAATCGGCGGCAGCGAGCGCATAGAACAGATGCTGGTTGACATGGAAATTGAACATCATGTGCATGCGGTCGCCGTCGCGGCCGAAGTACTCCATGTCGGTTTCCGGCAGCACGTTGGCTTCGGCGAGGATGATGGCGTCGCCTTCGCGCCATTGCAGGAATTCGCGGAAAGCCCGCAGCATGTCGTATTGCTCGACAGGCTTTTTCACCTTCGCGCCCTTGGTTGCGATGATGAACGGCACCGCGTCCATGCGGAAGCCGGAGACGCCGAGCTGGATCCAGAACCCCATGATCTTCAGGATTTCCGCCTGCACCAGCGGGTTCGAAGTATTGAGATCGGGCTGGAAATCGTAGAAGCGATGGAAGTACCAGGCACCGGCCTCCTTGTCGCGGGTCCATGTTGACTTCTGCACGCCCGGAAACACCATGCCGGTGCCGGCATTGGCGGGCCGCTTGTCGGCCCAGACGTACCAATCGCGATAGGGCGAATCTTTCGAGCTGCGCGCCGCCTTGAACCAGGCGTGCTGGTCCGAGGTGTGATTGACGACGAGATCGATGATGACGCGAATGCCGCGCTGCTTGCAGCCATGGGTAAACTCGACGAAGTCGCCGAGCGTGCCGTAGCGCGGATCAACGCCGTAGTAGTCTGAAATGTCATAGCCGTTGTCCTTGCCGGGCGACGGCTGGAACGGCATCAGCCAGATCGCGGTGATGCCGAGTCCGTGCAGATAATCGAGCCGGCGCAGCAGGCCCTTGAAGTCGCCGACGCCGTCGCCATTGGCGTCCATGTAGGTGCCAACCGACAGGCAATAGATGATACCGTTCTTGTACCAGAGGTCGTCGATCATGCGAGCGGCTGCGCTTGTCCGGGCCAGAGCACAGGTCGATAAGTGATGAGTGGCGCCTGAGTTCCCGGTATCGCGCCCGCGACGAGCGAGGAGGTGACCCTTGATATCAAGATATACCGATCATGCCGCCAATGAGCGGACGTTTCTTGCCTGGGTCCGCACCGGCATCGCCACCATCGCGTTCGGCTTCGTGGTCGAGAAGTTCAATTTGTTCGTCCTGGCCATGGAGAAAGCCAATCAGGTCACGCGCAGCGAGCATCGCCTGCTCGGCAGCCTTTCAGGTTTGCTGGGTCAATATGACGGGTCCGCGCTGATTCTCATCGGCATTGCCTTGATCGCAATGGCCGCATTCCGCTTCATCCGCACCGGCCGGCTGCTCGACGACGAGCAGACCCATTCGGCAAGCAATATCCGAACCGAGCTGATCGTGTCGCTGGTGCTGATCATGGCGGCGCTGGCTGCTTACGTGGCGCTGGATTAACAGAGGGGCTGAACATGTTTTTCCACACGGCGCGCCGCTTGCATCTGCCCCCGGCAATCGGCGGTGAGCGAGGATTGCTCGTCGCGACGTGCGCGATTGCGTTGCTGGTCGGGGCGCTTCCCGTCCCGGCGGTTGCGCAAGTTCAGTGGAAGATGGCCACCGAATACCCCGAGAACAATATCTCGGGTGTCGGACTGACAACGTTCGGGAAGCTCCTTGCGTTGAAAACCAACGGCTATGTCACGACGGTGAACGCATTCGACAATGCGATGAAAATCAGTTCGGGCGAGATGCTGCGAGCGGCGCAGGACAACCGTATCGCGGGCGGTGACGCGTTCGCGGGGCTGCTTGAAGCGTCCGATCCGGTCTTCGGCCTGTCGTCGCTTCCGTTTGTCGTGCAGTCGGTCGATTCGGCAATCGCGATGAACGCGAGAGCCCGGCCGCTTTATGAGCGAGCACTGGCAGCGCGACGCCTCAAGCTCCTTTACATGACGATCTGGCCGTCGACCGGCATCTGGTCGGATCAGCCACTGAGGAATGTCGACGATCTGCGCGCGCTGGCGGTCAGAACCTATGACGACAGCTCTACCGGGGTGATGCAGGCCGTCGGCGCCGCCGCCGAGTCCCTTCCTTTCAACGAAGCCATCGCCAGGGTCAGAGAGCACAAGTTGAATGCGATCCTGACGTCCGGGGATGGCGGCGCGGGACGGAAGCTCTGGGACAATTTGCGCCACTTCACGCCCATCAACTACGCGATCCCCGTTTCGATCACGTTCGTACGGCAAGACGATTTCGAAGCGTTGCCAAAGGAGATCCAGGACCAGGTCGATGCGGCCGCCGCCGAGACCGGCAGGAGCCAGATTGAACTCCTCGCCGATCGTACGGCAGAGAATTACAAGCGCATGCGCTCCAACGGGGTCAGTATCGACGAACCAGCTTCGCCCGCCGTCATTGCCGCCCTCAAACAGGCCGCCAGTGGTCCGATCGCTGCCTGGCAGGCGAAAGTGGCTCCCGAGGCGGCGGCGATCCTGGACGGGGCCACTCGGCAGTAGACAAACCCGCAAACGTGCGTTCGCGACAATTGCGCAGTCCCGTGCAAGAACCTTGGCGAGCTCTCGTGCATCATGACCATGCCGCTATTGAAAAGGGCCATGGCCATGGGGTCGATCTTGCAGCAACTGCACTGGCGTAACATGCTCGCGACCTTTGGGACCGTGAGTCTCGCGCCGTATCTCGTCATCGCGGCCCTAATGGCGCTGTTGACCTGGACGGTCTTCATGTCGGATGCCGGCTGGAGGCCGGAAGCGCCGGACGCCGGGATTCTCGCGATCACCTTCGGCATGATGTTCTCGCTGGTGGTGGGAACGGGTGTCATGACGCTGGTGTTCTGCGACGATCGGCGCGGCTAGGCGTATCACGGAGTCCGTTTGGCTCTGGACATTGTGAGCCGGATTGCGTTTGGTTTCCTCCAAAGACCAGGGAGGAACCCATGACGGACGCATGGATCATCGACGCCTGCCGCACTCCGCGCGGCATCGGCAAGGCCGGCAAGGGCGCGCTCTCAGGGATTCATCCGCAGCAGCTCGGCGCGACTGTGCTGCGCGCGCTCGCCGAACGCACCGGGATCGATACCGCCGAGGTCGACGACATCGTCTGGGGCACCAGCGCACAGCTGGGGCCGCAGAGCGGCGACCTCGGGCGGATGTCGGCGCTCGATGCCGGCTATGACGTGAAGGCAAGCGCGGTCACGCTCGACCGCTTCTGCGGCTCCGGCATTACCAGCGTCAGCATGGCGGCGAACGCCATCATGGCGGGCGCCGAGGATCTGGTGATCGCCGGCGGCACCGAGATGATGTCGATGGAGGGACGGCGCAGCGGCGGCGGCCCGTTCATGATGGACGCCGGAAACTTGCGCCTGCGGGCGCGGCATCCGCAGTCGCATCAGGGCGTCTGCGCCGATGCGGTGGCGACGCTGGAAGGCATCACGCGAGAGGACGTCGACAGGCTCGGGCTGGAAAGCCAGAAGCGGGCGGCGCATGCGATCGCGAATGGTTATTTCGACAAGAGCCTTGTCCCCGTCTATCGCGAGGACGGCAGCCTTGCGCTGGACAAGGAAGAATATCCGCGGCCGCAGACCACGCTGGAAGGTCTCGCCGCGCTCAAGCCCGCATTCCCCGCGGTCGCCGACTATCCGCTGGACGACAAGGGCACCACCTATCGCAACCTGATCCTGCAGAAGCATCCCGGTCTCGAGATCAACCACGTCCATCACGCCGGTAATTCGTCCGGTGTGGTCGATGGTTCCGCGGCGATCCTGCTCGCGTCGCCGGAATATGCCAGGGCGCACGGCCTGAAGCCGCGGGCGCGCGTGATTGCCACCGCCAACATGGGGAACTCGCCGACCCTGATGCTGAACGCGCCGGTGCCAGCCGCGAAGAAGGTGTTGGCGCGGGCAGGGCTGAGCATCGACGACATCGACCTGTTCGAGATCAACGAGGCGTTTGCGGTCGTCGCCGAAAAATTCATCCGCGACCTCAGGCTCGACCGCGACAAGGTCAACGTCAATGGCGGCTCGATCGCGCTCGGCCATCCGATCGGCGCCACCGGATCGATCCTGATCGGCACCGTGCTCGACGAATTGGAACGGCGCGATCTGCAGCGCGGGCTGGTGACGATGTGCGCCGCCGGCGGCATGGCGCCGGCGATCATCATCGAGCGGGTGTAAGCCGCGCGTTTGGAGGGATCGATGCGCCGGATATCGGTCGGCCTGCTCACTCTCTTGAGCGCGGCGGTGCTCGCGCTGGCCGGCTCGCCGGGCCACGCGGCTGCCTATCCCGAGCGGCTCATCAAGCTCGTCGTGCCGTTTCCGGCGGGCGGTCCGACCGATGTGGCGGCGCGGCTGATTGCGCAAGCAATGTCGTCACGGTTAGGCCAGCCGGTCGTGGTGGAGAACCTCGTCGGCGCCGGCGGCCGGATCGGCGCCAAGGCGGTCGCGGGATCAAGCCCAGACGGCTATACGCTGCTGCTCGGCGGCACCAATGTGAACGCCATCATCGGCGCGCTCTACAAGGATATCGGCTTCGATCCGATCGCTTCCTTTGCTCCGGTCGCGGCTGTTTGCACCGACACCATGGCGCTTGCGATCTCGCCGAACCTGCCGCCGCAAACCTTCGATCAGTTCGTGCAATATTTGAAGGATCGTCCGGGCAAGCTGACCTACGGCGCGGTCTCCGGCATCTACACCCAGTTCGCCACCGATTTCTTCAAGGTGAAAACCGGCACGGACATCCTGTTCGTGCCCTACAAGGGCGGAGCGCCCGCGATCACCGATCTGCTCGGCGGTCACATCGACATGGTGTTCAACAACAAGTCGACGCTGCTCACCCACTTTAAGGCCGGCAAGCTGCGGCCGCTCGCGGTGACGAGCCAGGCGCGCTGGCCGGAACTGCCTGATATCCCGACCATGCAGGAGCTTGGCGTCACCGGATTTCCCACCGAGGTCTGGTTCGGCGTGCTGGCCCCTGTCGGCACGCCCGCTGCAATCGTCGGCACGCTTAACGCCGCCATCAACGAAGGCCTCGCGTCCACCGAGGTGCGCGCAAGCTTTGCCGAGCTCGGCCTCGAATCCAAGGTCGGCAGCCCGCAGGATTTTGCGGCTGCGCTAAGCGAGCAGGCCCGCGACTGGAAGACCGTGATCGACACGATCGGCTTCAAGGCGGAGTGAGTGGATGCTGGCGCGGGCTCGCGGCGCCCGATCCGGTCAGTCAAGATGAAGCGTCGCAGCGAGGATGTGCCATCGCTCCTCGGTGCGCACGAGATTGTACGACTGCCGCCACTCGCGAACGACGCTCCCGTCCTTCCGCACCATTTGCCAGGTTAGCGTCGCGAGCAAACTTCGCGCGCCGATCGGCTGCGTCGTAAGGCTGTGATAGCGGCCCGGTCCGAGCTCGCCTTCCTTGTCGTAGGCCGCTCCCACGCCATGAAAAAAATCCTGCAGTTCTTTGCTGGACTGAAAGCTATGGACCGATCCGTCCCCTCGCACGGTGATGCTGGGCACGTGATAGAGCGCCGCTACGTCGCTCCAGTCGCCCGCATACCAGTGGCGCACGTAGTCGTCCAGCAATGCCCTGATCTCATCTGTCTGTGCCTGATCCGACATACGACCCCCCATATCTCAGCCGGCGTCGCCGACCTGTCGGCTGCGGCCGAGCGCAAACTGGCCGACCGCGCCTTCGCCATGGAAATCCTGGCCGGTGATGCGCGCGAACAGCTCGATATTGCCGGTGCCGATGGCGCAGCCGCCGAGATTCATGTCGGCAGCCGTGAGGTAGAGCGTCTGCAAGAGCACGCCGACGTCTTTCAGGATCAGCGCATAGGCGATCGCGCTGTACTTCCAGGCGACGCGGTCGAAGCGCGCGGCGATGGTGAACAGAATCTGCGGCGCCATCGGCGCATCCATGGCGAATTGCGCAGCCTCGAACTGCATCGCGATGGCCTGCTCGTCGACCGGGATCGGCACCAGCGCGTGGCGCTCGGCATCGTAATGATAGAAGCCACGCGGCAACCCCTCGCAGGCGCTGACCGCGAGATAGAGCTCGAGCTCATAGGCGCTGCCGGCGGACGGGTAGGGCCTGCGCGTGTAGGCGATTTCGGGTCCGATGTCGCCGTCGCCGAAGTCGAGCGGCTCGCTCCATGTCCATTGCACCCGCGCGGCGCTTTCCAGAAACTGCGCCAACTCGGCCAGGGTGATCGGCTGCGCCTCGTCGAAATCGCGCGTCGAATGCCGCTCGCGCAATAGCTTGACGAAAGAGGATGGCTCGGCCGGCGCGGCAAATTTTTGCAGGTCGATCGCTTCGCCGCTCCAGGCCGCGCGCACCGCCGGCGGCGGCGCAATCGTATCGACGTGGGGATAACGTCCGCCGATCGGGTTGGACTGCCGTCCTTCGGTGGAGCGGGAGTGAAACAGGAGATCGTGGAAGTCCCAGACCACGAGCCTGTCGTCGCCTTCGGACGGACGCAGGCCGTCACTGTCCTTGCCGACACGGAACAGGACATTACAATCGAGCAGCAGGCCGATGAATTCGAGCCCGGGAAAGCCGGGCTGCCGGCGCAGCTCGGCGATCTTCCGCGGCGACGACAGCGTGGCGAGCAGGCTCGCGAGCCTGGGGTCGGAGATCTGGAACAGCGCGGCGGAGCGCGGCGATTCCAGCACCATGTCGTTGCTACGGCGGCGCAGATAGGCAAAACGCGACAGCACGATGGTGTCCGTCGCCGTGCACTTCGCAATTTGCGGCCAGTAACCGGCGACCTGCGGCTCGATGATCGCGAGGTCCTTGGCTGCCGTCCCGAAGCGATATTCCAGGAGGCCGGTTCGAGCCAGCCGCTCGACCAGGAGCGCGATCTCCTTGTCCACCACCTTGCGCGCTGACGAGAAGGAGGCGAGCGGCAGGCCCGCGCCGATGGCTTGCGCCCGCTTCAGCGCATCGATGCTGTATTTGCCGAGTGGAAGCGAGAATTCGTCGAAGCTCGCCGTGACGTTGCCATCGCCCTGCGCCTGCAAATGCACATGCGCATAGAGGCGGGCGAACAGGCCCGGCGCCGCCGCCTTCCGCTTTTGCTTTTTCGCCGTCGCGCGCAAAAAAACCTCAGGTGTGCGGCAGGAAGGGCGTCAACTCGCTTTCCCCGAGCGGCTTGTCGAGCAGGCCCATGCGCACCGGGACATCGTACAGCCGGCCGGGCGCGAATCGTTTGTAGAAATGCCGCAGGCCCGGCGCAAGCACGCGCACCACGGGCACGCCGACATCGGGCCGGGTCTGGTCGAGCACGAGAAAGTCCAACCCGGCACGCGCGGACACCTCGATGCAGGCTTCGACCTGCTCGCGCACGCTGTCAAGCGGGACATCGAGACCAAGCGGCGGTGAGGGCGTCGGATTCTTTGCCGGTAACAGGAAAGGGTAGGCCTCGACGCGCAGCGGTGTGACGCCATCGAGCGACGACTGGTCGCCGCGCGCGCCGCCGCCGCCCATCGTGCCGATCGTCAGGAACTGGCTCAGCTCGGTCAGCGATCGCAACAGCGCGATGCGGCGGTCGAAATGCGAACCGGAGCCGAACTCCATGTTCTCCTTGCCGTCCTGCATCCAGTGCATCATCGCGACATAGGTCGGTACGCCCAGATCGCTGGTGATGTCGAGCACCCAGATCCTGCGGCCGAAATCGGTGAACTGGGTCTGGATGTCGCGAATATAGGCATCGTCGAATTCGCCGAGGTCGACCGCAGGGCGTTGCAGGCGGTTGTACCACCAGATCGCATAGGCGTCGCGCTCGACCAGCTCGAGAAAGCCCTGAACGATCGCTTCCTCGCGGGTGTTGCCGGCCGCGCAGCCGTTGGAATCGGTGTGAGTGCCGCCGTAGAAGAAATAGAGCAGGCCGGTCGGCAGGTGACGGAATTTCTTGTCGCGCAGCGACCATACCGGCGACCATTCGAGCTTCTCGTTGCGATCGATGGGATCGGAGACCGGCTGCGTGCCGTCCTGCGTCGGTTGATGACGCGCCGCGAACTGCGCTTCGCTATAGAGCTGCACATCGTTGGTGAGGATGGCGTCGCCCTCGGCGAAATCGGTGAAGCGTTTGGTCACCCTGATCTCGTCGCCCTGGAAAATGCCGGAATAGCGCTCGATCGCCTCCATCAGCGCGCTGGCTTCCGCCTGCTCGGCGGTCGAACCCTTGCCGAAGCTGCCGCCACTCAGGCCCGAGCGGAGCTGGTCGACGGTCGTGGCAGGAGGCGCGAAATTGTGCTGGGCCACGAAATTGGTGTTGAGCGGCAGCTCGCCGTCCATCTTCTCCAGCTTGGTGACCACGCCGCTCAGAGGGCTGACATGCTTGCGGTTGCGAGCCACGGTCGTGCGTGACGACACCGAACGGTAGCCGCCGCTGGTCATGATCAGCCGTGTGCCGGCGCTGACCTCGATCGGCTGCGGCTCGCGCTTCGGATTCCACAGCTTTCTGTTGCCGCAGGTCGGGCATTGCGGCCGGTGCGACACGAAGTGCTTGGCGATGGTCGCACCCATCAGGTCGAAGCTTGCGATGTGATCGCGCAGGTCGGTGCGGAACCCGGAGGCGATCGCTTTCGCGATCTCGACCGAAGCGAACTGGATTGCGGTCTGCCCGAACGGACCATGCGCGAGCGGCGACACCGCAACGGCCTGTCCCTCGCGGTCGAGAAAACCCTTGATCTCGCGGTTGCGGATCATGCGGTCGAACAGGCAGGTCCAGCACGCGCTCTCATACGGCCGGAACACCGGTCCGACCAAAGGGAAGGGACCCGACGGCTGCACCAGCAGCCACGGCGCCTTGCTCTTGACGCGCGTCTTGTTGAGTTCGGCGAGGCGAGGTTCGAGATAGTCGTTGGCGAGTGTCACCGTCAGATTGGGTGATCGATCGACGATACGCACGCCGAGATTCTTCAACGCCGCGGTCAATTCCTTTGCGCCGTCGACGTCGATCGCCTCGACGCGGACCCGGCAGGCATCGAGATTTTCCCTGGCGGTCTCGGGCGGCAGGCCGAGGCCCGCCCAGAACGCCGCGACCGCGCCCGTGGCGGTCGGCGTTGCCTCGACGAGATAACGGCGGTCGGTCAGCCGCTTCAGCGCCTCTTCAATCGCGTCAGGCGGAAAATTCCGCGAGAGCTCGCGAACCAGCGCCGCACGGCTTTTGCCGTTATTGCCGACACCAGCGGCGATCGCGCAATAAAGCGTGCCGTGAAGGAACAGCTTCCGGTGCTCGGCATAAAGACAAATGCTCTCGGGTGGCAGGACATAGACCGTAAAGCCCGGTGAGAACCGCAGAACGTCCTTTGCTGTCGTGCGCGTCGCGCGGGTCTTGCGTTTGGCTTTCATCGGGTCAGCACGGATTCCTGTTCTTACGCGACAACCTCACGCGCGCATGATTGTCCGGCGCGGCGAGGTCGCATTTTTTGATTGGTGCGGAAATCGTTTGCCGCGGGCGAACCGCCCAGGCGCACAAACACAAGAATTGGCCGGGTCGATGATCGAGCCCGGCCAATGAGATCTTCGACGTCGTCGAGCAATCGGAAGGCGCCGCGCCTCAGCAGAGGCGGCAGTATCCGACCGACGCACAGCAGGCAGCGCAACCAGCGCAGCCGCCGCAACGGCAAGCGCGACAGCCACGGCAACCGCCACAGCCGCGGCAGCCGCCACAACGGCAGCCCCACGCCATCTGCTGAGCGCCGGCAGTGCCGTGCTCCTTGTCGAACAGATGGAAAGTGGAGAGACTGACGTCGGCGATTTCTTCTTCACCGAGCAGCACGCCCTGGGTCGGCGAGAAATTCGGTTTCTGTACACCGTCCGCGGCCGGCAGCGTCGATGCCGAAGCGCCCCCCGCGAGCGAGAATGTCAATCCGGCAGCGCCCAGTACCGGGACTGCGGCTTTGGTCACACGCTTCCGCTTAGAAGCTTGCTTCACTGGCATAGTCGCATCCTCCAACCTGTAATTAACTGTTTTCTCAATTCCAGCCCGAACGATCCTACGCGTAAGCAGAGCATCGTGCAAGGCCATCGAACCTCACTAACGCGTTGAGCTGTATTCAGTTTCTATTCATATTGATGAATGCGATTGTGTGTTGTTCGGTCGATCTGGCGTGACCTTGTGACGCTTGCCGCGCGCAAGAAAAAAATGCTGCAGCGCGATTTTCAACGGAGAAGACGGTTTGAGCCGCGGTCACGGATGTTTCGTCTGGTATGAACTGTTGACGACGGACGTTGCGGCGGCCCGCGCCTTCTATCGTCAGGTGGTTGGATGGGGCGCGCTGGACGCCTCGACGGCAGCGTTTTCCTACAGCATTTTCACGGCTGATACGGTCGAGGTCGGCGGCCTGATGGACCTGCCGCCGGACGGACTGAGGATGGGTGCGGCGCCGCGCTGGGTCGGATATGTCGCGGTCGACGACATCGACGCGACCGCCGAGCGGCTGAAACAGCTTGGCGGACGCATCTATGTGCCGCCGACCGACAGCAATATCGGCCGCGTTTCGATCATCATCGATCCGCAGAGTGCAGCTATCGGCCTCGTCGGCGGGCTCAGGCGCGGCGGTTCGTCCGATTCATCCGATGAGCCCGGGCGTATCGGATGGCACGAACTGTTCGCGACCGACGCGGGAAGGGCCTTTGCCTTCTATCGTGCGTTGTTCGGTTGGCAGGCTGCCGGTCTCGAAAAGGATCCACTGGAGTCCTACCAGCCGTTCGCCGTGGATGGCCGCACCATCGGCGGCGTCTTCAACAAGCTGCCGCGGGCACCGGTTCCGTTCTGGCTCTATTATTTCAATGTCGGCGATATGGACGCGGCGCTTGCGGCCGTGAATGCGGGAGGCGGCAAGGTCGTCCAGGGCCCGTTCGAACTGATGGAAGGACACTGGATCACCCGCTGCGTCGACCCGCAGGGCGCGATGTTCGCTCTGCAGGGCCAACGGCGTCACGGCGCCAAGGAGTTGCCGGACGCGAGCCAACTGACCTGGGCTGCGGAATGGGGCGGCTTTGCCTCACGCGGCAAGGTCCTCCAATCGGCCGGCAAGTCAAAGAGCAAGCCGAAGAAGTAAGCGATTACTCTGCCGGCGCGGCGGGAGCAGCTGGCGCGGCCACCGGCTTTGCAGCCTTTGCCGCCGGCTTGTCCTGCCGCTTCGACCACGAGATGTAATAGGCGACCGTGGTCATGATCGCGATCCCGCCAACGCTGACCAGCACCTGCGCCAGAAACGAGCCCGAGCTCAGCGTCAGCGTGAAATGCGCGACAAAGGACAGGAACACGCCGACGCAGAATACGGCGAGCGATTGCTGGCCGCAGACGATGGCGGGATCGAACACCTTCCACTCCAGCACCGGCCAGTTCTTCGGAATGAAGCGCACCACCATGATGGCAAGCACCGCGAAGTGAATGAAGCGGTAGGGCGCCATGAAGGTCTTGTCGTTGGGATTGAAGGCCGAATACAGCCAGTTCGGGAACAGCGCGCCGAAATCGGAAATTTTGCCCGCAAACGTCATGATCAGCGCAAAGATCAGATAGGCGATGCAGAAATAGAGCGTGATGTTCGACATGATGATCGCATGCGCGCGTTTGGCGCCGCCGAGCGCGCACCACGAGCCGAACACGAAGATCACCTGCCAGCAGTACGGATCGAAATACCAGGCGCCGGCCGGATAGGCGGCGAAGTTCCAGCCCATGTACCGCGCCACCAGCCACAGCACGATCGAGGCAGCCATGGTCAGGTCGGGCTGACGCAGCATCAGCCACAGAATCGGCGGGAAGAATCCCATCAGCACGATGTAGAGCGGCAGCACGTCGAGATTGACCGGTTTGAACTTGAGCAGCAGTCCCTGGCCGAGCGTTTCGGTGGCGTGATCGACGAGCCCTGCGACGTTGAACTCGTTGATCAGTTCGGAGTCGGCAAAGCGCCGCGCCAGATAGCTGATCGCGACGATGTAGATGACGAACAGGATGATGTGGGCGACGTAGAGCTGCCAGACGCGCTTGGTGAGCCGCGTGGCGCCGACGATGAAGCCGCGCTCGATCATCATCCGCGCATAGACGAAGGAGGCGGTATAACCCGAGATGAACACGAAAAGGTCGGCAGCGTCGGAAAAGCCGTAGTTCCGCGTCGTGATCCAGTTCACGATATTGTCGGGGATGTGGTCGAGGAAGATCGCCCAGTTGGCGATGCCGCGAAACAGGTCGAGCCGGAGGTCGCGTCCCTTTTCGGGGAGGGTGGCGTTGATTTTCATGGATGCCGTTTCGAGATGATGCCTTACGAAGGTGCCGCCCGCCTGCCCGGACGTCACGGCGCCGCAACGCGATTGTCACGCTGCGGCATAATGATTATACCGGGCGGGAACGTAGCATCCGGATCGGGAATCGCCAATAAAGTCCAGCGCGTTGGCTGTCCTAATCCGGGTAACGACGCGCCGAAATAACGCAGTTTTCCACGGGACCATCCATGACCGCTCGCATTTTCAGGCCAGCCAAGAACGCGATGCAATCGGGCAGGGCCTCCACCAAGGAATGGCGGCTGGAATATGAGCCGGAACAGCCGCGCGCGATCGAGCCCTTGATGGGCTGGACCTCCTCCGGCGATATGAAGCAGCAGCTGACGCTACATTTCGATAGCAAGGAAGAGGCGACGGCCTATTGCGAGCGGAAGGGCATTCCGTATCAGGTCATCGAGCCCAGGCAGTCGGCACACCGCCAGATCGCCTATGCCGACAATTTCGCGTTCCGACGCGGCGAGCCCTGGACGCACTAGCCAACTCGCACAGATTGTCGGGAACGCGACATTTCAAAACTTGATGTTGCGCTAGACCGGCGGCCGGTGACACCATGGCGCCGGCCTGCACTAATTGCGGCGCAGCATAAGCACTGAGAGCCATGCCGCTTCATTCCAGCATCGATCCGAAATCCCAGGATTTTGCGCGCAACGCCGAGGCCATGCGTGCGCTGGTCGCCGATCTCCGCGACAAGCTCGATGAGGTGGCGGGCGGCGGCGGCGAGGCATCGCGCGCCCGCCACACCTCGCGCGGCAAGATGCTGGCCCGCGAGCGGGTCGACCTGTTGGTCGATCCCGGCACCGCGTTTCTCGAGATGTCGCCACTCGCCGCCCACGGCCTCTATGGCGGCGACGTGCATTCGGCGAGCATCGTCACCGGGGTCGGGCGGATTTCGGGGCGCGAATGCGTCATCGTCGCCAATGACGCGACCATCAAGGGCGGTACTTATTATCCGCTGACCGTGAAGAAGCATCTGCGCGCGCAGGACATCGCGCGGCAGAACAATCTGCCCTGCGTCTACATGGTGGATTCCGGCGGCGCCTTCCTGCCGATGCAGGACGAGATCTTTCCGGACGAACGGCATTTCGGCCGCATCTTCTACAACCAGGCGCAGATGTCGTCGCTCGGCATTCCCCAGATCGCGATCGTGATGGGCTCGTGCACGGCCGGCGGCGCCTATGTGCCGGCGATGTCCGACGAGAGCATCATCGTGCGCAATCAAGGCACGATCTTCCTCGGCGGGCCGCCGCTGGTGAAGGCCGCGACCGGCGAGGTCGTGACCGCCGAAGAGCTTGGCGGCGCCGACGTGCATTCGCGGCAATCGGGCGTGACCGATCATTACGCCCAGAACGACGCGCATGCGATCGGAATCGCGCGTCGCATCGTTGCGACCTTGAAGCCGCCGACACGGCCGGTGCTGAACATGCGCCAGGTACGTGATCCGTTATTTGCTGCGGAAGAGATTTACGGCGTGGTGCCGGTCGATGGCCGCAAGCCCTTTGACGTGCGCGACATCATCGCCCGGCTGGTCGACGGTTCCGAGTTCGACGAGTTCAAGAAGCTCTATGGCACGACGCTGGTCTGCGGTTTTGCCCACATCTGGGGCTATCCCGTCGGCATCATCGCCAACAACGGTATCCTGTTCAGCGAGAGCTCGCTGAAGGGCGCGCATTTCATCGAGCTGTGCTGCCAGCGCCAGATCCCGCTGGTGTTCCTGCAGAACATCACGGGCTTCATGGTCGGCAAGAAATACGAGGCCGGCGGCATTGCGCGCGATGGCGCCAAGCTGGTCACGGCGGTCGCGACCGCGGGCGTGCCGAAATTCACGGTGGTGATCGGCGGCTCCTATGGCGCCGGCAATTACGGCATGTGCGGCCGCGCCTATAGCCCGCGCTTCCTGTGGATGTGGCCGAATGCGCGCATCTCGGTCATGGGCGGCGAGCAGGCCTCGATGGTGCTGAGTCAGGTTCGCCGCGACGGCATCGAAGCGCGAGGCAAGAGTTGGTCCGCGGAAGAGGAGGACGAGTTCCGCGAGCCGATCCGTGCGCAATATGAAAAGCAGGGCAATCCCTATTATGCGACCGCGCGGCTCTGGGACGACGGCGTGATCGACCCGGCGGACACGCGGCTGGTGCTCGGCCTCGGGCTGTCGGCGGCGTCGAACGCGCCGATCGAGCCCACGAAGTTCGGCCTGTTCAGGATGTGACAATGGACAGGGCCAAGATGTATCGGCGTTTCCGTACGCTCCTGATCGCCAATCGCGGCGAGATCGCCTGTCGTGTGATCCGCACCTCGCGCGCCATGGGCCTGCGCACGGTTGCGGTGTATTCGGAGGCCGACAGCAACGCGATGCATGTCGCCGAGGCTGACGAGGCCGTGCTGCTCGGGCCGGCGCGGGCGCGCGACAGCTATCTCAATATCGAGCGCGTGCTGGAGGCAGCGCGGGCGACCGGCGCGGAAGCCATCCATCCTGGCTATGGCTTCCTGTCTGAAAATGCGGAGTTTGCGGACGCCTGCGCCAAGGCCGGCATCGTCTTTGTCGGTCCGACGGGCGCGATGATGAGAGCGATGGGCTCGAAATCCGGCTCGAAGGCGCTGATGGAGAAGGCCGGCGTGCCGCTGGTGCCCGGCTATCACGGCGAGGCGCAGGACGAGGCGACGCTGGCGAAGGCCGCCGACAAGGTCGGCTTCCCCGTGCTGGTGAAGGCCTCGGCCGGCGGCGGCGGCCGCGGCATGCGCGTCGTGCGGCAGGCCTCGGAGCTTGGGCCCGCAATCGTCAGCGCCAAGCGCGAGGCCAAGGCGGCGTTCGGCGACGACCGCATGCTGATCGAGAAATATGTCGACAATCCCCGCCATATCGAGGTGCAGGTGATCGGCGACAGCCACGGCAATCTGCTGTCGCTGTTCGAGCGCGAATGCACCTTGCAGCGGCGGCACCAGAAGGTGATCGAGGAAGCGCCCTCGCCGACGCTCGATGCCAGGCAGCGCGAGGCGGTCTGTGCCGCCGCGCGCAAGGCGGCCGGTGCGGTGAACTATGTCGGGGCCGGCACCATCGAGTTCGTCTCCGATGGCAAGGACGTGTTCTTCATCGAGATGAACACGCGGCTGCAGGTCGAGCATCCCGTCACCGAGTTGATCACCGGCATCGACCTCGTCGAATGGCAATTGCGCGTCGCCTTCGGCGAGAAGCTGCCGCTGGCGCAGGACCAGATCAGGCTCAACGGCCATGCTATCGAGGCGCGGGTCTATGCCGAAAATCCCAACAAGAATTTCATGCCGTCGGTCGGCAACATCCGCACCTGGCGACTGCCCGACCAAACCGGCGGCCTGCGCATCGACGCCGGCTATCGCGGCGGCGATACGGTCTCACCTTATTATGACGCGATGCTTGCCAAGGTGATCGCCTGGGCGCCGACGCGCGAGGGAGCGATCGACCGGCTCAACCGCGGGCTGGAGGAGACCGACGTTCGGGGCATCGTCACCAATATCCCGTTCCTGTCGGCGCTGGTGACGCATCCGGAGGTGCGCGCCAACAAAATCGACACCGGCTTCATCGAGCGCGAATTGAAGGCGCTGACGCCGGAGGCCTCCGCGCCCGGCGATATCGAGCTTTGTGCGGCGGCGACGGCGATTTTGATCCAGGAAGCGCCAGCGGTCTTTGCCGAAGCGCGATCGCCATGGCGAACCTCGGGCTGGATGCCGGTGGGCCGGCGGCAGCGCGTGTTTAGATTTCGGCATCGGCAGGGCGTGGAGCAGGAGATTTGCCTGCACTACGGCAAAGGCCCCGCAACATGGTCAATCGGAGAGCGCGAGCTTCCCTTCACGTTCGCGACCAAGGCAGGCGGCGCCTTCGATCTGACGCTTGACGGCGTCAAATCGCAGGTCTTCGCCGTGGTCGAAGGGCACGAGATCTATTTGCGCACCCGCAATGGCCGCTTCGAGCTGCACTGGGTCGACCCGTTCGGCGGCGAGACCGAAGAGCAGACCGGCGAGGACAAGATCGTGGCGCCGTTGCCGGGGACCGTCGTCGCCGTGCTGGCGGAGGTGGGCGCGAAGCTGGAAAAGGGCGCGCCGATCCTGACGCTCGAAGTGATGAAGATGGAGCAGACCCTGCGCGCGCCGTTCGCGGGCGTGCTGAAGGCCGTCAAGTGCAAGGTCGGCGATATCGTGCAGGAAGGCGTCGAGCTCGCCGAGATCGAGCCCGCGTGAGGCCGAGATGAACGACGCGGTCCACATCGTCGAGATGGGCGCGCGCGACGGGCTGCAGAACGAGAAGACTCTCGTCAGCCCTGCCGAGCGCATCGCCTTCATCAAAAGGCTGCTGGACGCCGGCCTTCACACCATCGAGGTCGGTGCCTTCGTCTCCCCGCGGGCGATCCCGCAAATGGTCGGCTCCGACGAGGTGCTGCGGGCTGTCCGCGATCTTCCCGGCGAATTCCATGTGCTGGTGCCCAACGAGAAGGGTTATGAGACGGCGCGCGCCTGTGGCGCAAAAGTAATCTCGGTGTTCACGGCGGCGTCCGAAGGCTTTTGCCGCGCCAATATCAATTGCTCGATCGCGGAGTCCATCGAGCGCTTCAAGCCGGTCGTGGAGCGCGCTCACGCGGACGGCATCCGGGTGCGCGGTTATGTCTCCACCGTGCTCGGCTGTCCCTTCGACGGCGAGGTCGCGCCAAAGGCGGTCGCCGACATCGCGAAAACGCTGTGGGAGCTCGGCTGCTACGAAATCTCGCTCGGCGACACCATCGGCGTCGGCACGCCCGTGAAAGCCAAGGCGATGCTGCGCGCGGTCGCCGCGCATGTGCCAAAGGCCCATCTCGCCATGCATTTCCACGACACCTACGGCCAGGCGCTGGCCAATCTCTATGCCGGGATGGAGGAGGGCGTGCGCGTGATCGACTCCGCGGCCGGCGGTCTCGGCGGCTGCCCGTTTGCGCCGGGGGCCACAGGTAATGTCGCCACCGAAGACGTGGTCTACATGCTGGAAGGCATGGGAATCGAAACCGGCGTCGATATGGAGAAGTTGCTGGCCGCCACCAATGAGATCACCGCTCTGATCGGGCGCAGTCCGGCGAGCCGGGTGGTGAATGCGCTGAACGCGACGAAGGGGGGCGGGGGCACGGACGAACCCCTTGAATAACGGTTAGGTAGAAGGTACCTTACGGGAAACCAAGGAACCTTTGGATGGCACTGAGCATCAAAGACCCCGAAACCGAGCAATTGGCTCGGAATTTGGCGAAAATTACCGGCGAGAACATCACGACGGCCACCAAACGCGCGATCCAAGAGCGATTGCGCCGCTTGGGCGGCCAATCCGGTCGAGCCGCTCTTTTGGAGGACATGGCCGCAATTCGTCGGCGCTGGAGCGCGATGCAAGTCCAGGATGATCGAACGCCTGACGAAATTCTTGGATATGACGAGCAGGGATTACCCCGTTGATGGTGATCGACACGTCAGCGATCGTGGCAATTGCTCTCGACGAGTTTGATGCCGCCGAGTTCGAAGTCCGGATTGCCGATGACCCGGTTCGACTGATCTCCGTCGCCGCTGTGCTCGAAGCGACGATCGTCCTTGAGACTCGGCTGGGTGATGCCGGCGGTCGCGAATTTGATCTTTGGCTTCTGAAGATTGGCGCCGAAATCGTGCCGGCCGATAGTGAGCAACTCGACGCTGCGCGCCGTGCGTGGCGCCGATACGGAAGAGGACGCCACGCTGCCGCGCTGAACTACGGTGACTGCTTCTCCTACGCGTTGGCGGTGACTCGCAGCGAGCCGCTCCTGTTCAAAGGCGCGGACTTCGCGATGACTGATGTCAATCGAGTAGGTGAAGCGCCGTCCTGATTGCCCCTGCTACCTGCTACCTGCTCCCGTCCGGTCCCATGATCTGGTCCGGCAGCCAGGTGGAAATCTCCGGCACGAAGCACAGGATCAGCACGGCGAGCATCATCAGTAGCACGAATGGCAGCGTGCCCCAGATCACCTCGCTCAAGGGGATATCGGGTGCGACATTGCGGATCACGAAGATGTTCAGGCCGACCGGCGGATGGATCAGCCCCATCTCCATCACGATGGTCATCACCACGCCGAACCAGATGATGTCGAAATTGGCGGCGCGTAAGGGCGGCAGGATGATCGGCGCGGTCATCAGGATGATCGAGACCGGCGGCAGGAAGAAGCCGAGCACGACCACCATCACGAGGATCGCGGCCAGCAGCTCCCAGCGCGGCAGGTGCATCGCGACGATCGATTCCGCCGCCGACTGCGAGATGTGCAGATAGCTCATCACGTAGGAGTAGAGCAGGGACATGCCGATGATCATCATCAGCATGGTGGATTCGCGGACCGTGGAGGTGAGGATCGGCGCCAGATCCTCGGGCCGCCACACGCTGTAGATCAGCGCGATCAGCGCCAGCGCCAGCAATCCGCCGAGGCCGGCGGTCTCCGACGGCGTCGCATAGCCGCCATAGAGCGCGATCATGACGCCGGTGAGCAGGAGCACGAACGGGAGCACGCGAGGCAGCATGGAGAAGCGCTGCGCCATGGTGAAATCGTCATGGGTGAGAATGGCCGAAGTCGCGCCGCCCTTCTCATAGGCCGCTTTCGCCAGCGCATATTCATGGCGGAAGCGCAGCACGGCGTAGGTGCCGAACAGCGAGACCAGCAGCAGGCCGGGTCCGATGCCGGCGAGGAACAAACGGCCGAGCGATTTCTCGGCGGCGACCGCAAACAGGATCATGGTGATCGAGGGCGGCAGCAGAATGCCGAGCGTGCCGCCGGCCGCGATGATACCGGCCGCGAAGCCGCCGGAATAGCCGCGCTTGCGCATCTCGGGAATGCCGGCCGAACCGATTGCCGAGCAGGTCGCGGGCGAGGAGCCCGCCATTGCCGCAAACAGCGCGCAGGCAAACACGTTGGCAACGCCAAGCCCGCCGGGGACGCGGTGCAGCCAGACGTGCAAGGCGGAATAGAGATCCGAGCCGGCGCGTGAGCGCCCGATCGCCGCACCCTTGAGGATGAACAGCGGGATCGACAGCAGCGTGATCGAGGCCATCTCCTCGTAGACGTTTTCGGTCACCGTATCGAGCGAGGCCGTGGGCATATAGATGCCCATGAACACGACCGCGACGGCGCCCAGCGCGAAGGCGATCGGCATGCCCGAGAACATCGCAAACAGCGTCGCGAGCCCGTAGGCGACGCCAATCCCGAATACCGTCATCGCCGTGCCGCTCCGGCCAGCGGAGTGATGATCTGCAGCAGGATCTGGATGCAAAGCAACGTCATGCCGAACGCCATCAGCGTATAGGGAATCGCAAAGGGGGGCGACCATGTCGAATTGGTGACCCGTCCCTCGACAAAGGCCTCGTGCGTTAGTGTCCAGGATTTCCAGGCGAAGAAGGAGCAAAACAGGAAGCTTGCGAGATCGACCAGCCAGAGCCGGATACGGTTGGCCGTCGGCGACAGCAGCCCGACAAAGGCCTCGATGCCGATATGGCCGCGCCGGCCCTGCACATAGGCCGAGGTCATGAAGGTGGCGCCGACCAAGAGGAACACTGCGGCCTCGTCCTGCCAGTAATTGGCGAGGTGAAACAGTGCCCGTCCCAACACGCTGTAGCTCAGGATCGCACAGGCCGCGATCAGCGCCAGCGACGCCAGCACCAAGATGATGCCGTTGCAGAACGACAGGGCGCGTTCGAGCGCCGCCACGAGCGGATTGCCAGTGGCGGCGTTTGTCGAATCCTCACCGTCTGCCCCCAACGGAACGTGCATTTATGCGGAAACGTCGGACGCGAGCTTCAGCAGGTTCGCAGCCGTTGCGGTCTTGGCACCGTAATCCTTCCACGCGGTGTCGCGGGCGATGTCGCGCCACTTGCCGACGGTCGCGATGTCAAGATTGCTGATCTTGGCGCCGGCCTTCTCGTAGACCTTGGCCACCTCGATATCGTCATCCTGCGCGCCCTTCTTGCCGAACGCCTCGAGCTCGGTGCCGACCGCGAGGATGATGTCCTGATGGTTTTTCGGCAGCTTGTCGAAGATCGCCTTCGACATCATCAGCGGCTCCAGCATGAACCAGTAGGAGGCGCCGGCCCCGGAGGTCAGCGACTTCGAGACCTCCTCGAGGCGGAACGAGATCAGGCTGGTGGAGGAGGTGATGCCGGCGTCGCAAGCGCCGGTCTGCATCGCCGCGTAGATTTCGTTCGACGGCACCGACAGCACGGAAGCGCCGGCAGTCTGCAGCACCATGTCCATCTCGCGCGAGCCGCCGCGCACCTTCAGTCCCTTGGCATCCTCCGGCGCGACGAGCGGCTTGGAGCGGCTGGCGACGCCGCCGGCCTGCCAGACCCAGGTCAGCAGCAGGATGCCCTTGTCGGCGAGGAAGTCGGTCAATGCCTTGCCGACCGGCTCCTTCTTCCAGCGCAGACCCTGGTCGTAGGTTGCAACCAGACCGGGCATCAGCCCGATATTGGTCTCCGGCAATTCGCCGCCGGCGTAGGGCATCGGATAGAGGCTGACGTCGAGCGCGCCCTTGCGCATCGCGGAGAACTGCGCGTTGGTCTTGACCAGCGAGGAGTTCGGATAGATTTCGCCGACGAGTTCGCCGCCCGAGCGCTTGGAGATTTGCTCTGCGAACATGCGGCACAGCCGGTCGCGGAAGTCGCCCTTGTCGATCGTGCCGCCCGGGAATTGATGCGAGATTTTCAGCGTGGTCGCGGCGTGTGCGGTGCCGGTACCGAAGCGAAGGATGGCAGGTGCGGCGACTGCAGTTGCGAGGACGTGACGGCGTGTGAGCATGATACTCCCCTTGGGTAAAGCGACCTTTGGTTGGGTCTTGTGAGCCGGCCTTGAGCCCATCTTAGCCGGGATGGCGCAGGACTTTCTCTAGTCTGATAGTCGGCCTCGACACCGCCTGCGTTTTGCTGCGGCGCACAGTAGGCTCGATGCGGCGGGTGTGCGGGACGACTAACACGTCTTTCGCGGGCGAAATTGTGTCGCAGCTGGGGAGAAAAACCCCGCTGACGGTGGCAAAAATCCGCACTGGTGCTCACTTTCCGAAGTTCGTGCTGCATCGCCGCACTTTCTCTCACGAACTTCGGAAAGTCATGGGCACCAGCAAACTTTTGATTCTAGTGCCGCTTTCGATCTGAAGTCCCTGGAAAGAACTCTGAGCACGTAGTGCAGGGACTTCAGATCGGCGGCACTAGGTGGAAATTTTTAGGCCGCCCGCGTAACAAACGCGCGCGCCGCGGCGTCGATTAACAGGGCGGCACGAGCCGCTTGTCCTTTCACCAGCTTCCGAAGGAAGACCCAAATGACCTCGCGCCTCACACTCGGACTCTCGGCCGCCGTTCTCTCGATCAGCCTCGCGCTCGCGCCCGCCGCCTTCGCCCAGGACAAGATGGGCAAGGATGACGGTATGAAGAAGGACACGATGTCCAAGGACAACATGAAGAAGGACACGATGAAGAAAGACGACGGAATGAAAAAGGACGACGGCATGAAGAAGGACGATGGAATGATGAAGAAGAACTGACGCGGGTGAATCGCGACGCCAGGGCGGAGCGATTTAGCCGCGTCATTCCGGAATGGTGCGTAAGCACCATATCCGGAATCTCGATATCCTCGGGTGCGCAATTACGCACCTGAGTTCGCGCCAGTGCGCGCCCCGGGAATGACGGATCGCCGGGCGCGTTGCGCCCGACGCGATTCCATCACTTCTTCTTTTTGCCGCGATCCTTGCGCGCGGCATACCGCGCGTCGCGCTTGGCCTTCTGGTCGGCCTCGGCTGCGACCAGGCGCGCCGTTTCCTCTTCCTTCTCGCGGGCGATTCGCACGGCTTCGGCCGCCTTGGCCTCTGCCTCACGCTGCCTGGCTTCGGCCTTCGCAGCCTCGCGCGTGAGCCGCGCCTTCTCGCGATTGGCGGCGTTCGCCTCGCGCTCGGCGCGGCGCTTGGCCATTTCGGGATCGTCCGGCCCGGGTTGGGCGCGGAATTTGTTCAACAGATCTCGCTTCGCCTGCTGCGCCGCCTTCTGCCGGTCGGCGAAATCCGGTTCCTTGAATCCACTCATCAAATGGGCCTTGTCGCTCTTTCCATTGCTTTCGGTATTTTGCTGAGCTGTCCATACAGCGCGACGCGCTTCGATGCCACCCATTATCCACGCCAGTGCCCGTGCAGCGGGGCGCGAATGTCGGAATCGGATCAATTTGTCACCATTGCGTGTTCCGATGGCCGTCTCGGGGAAGTTTGCTCAGTTGCACAATGGCTTGGGCGAGTTCTGGCCCATCCGGTCACATGTGAAGCAGATCACATGGGAATGGGAATGGACGCCCTATGTTCCCTGTCAACTGATGAGGAGTCTCGGCAATGACCGGACAACCGTGGAATCGCAAAATTGTCACCTTGACCCTGGCGGCGCTGACCTGTGCGGCGGTGGCCGTCTCGGCCTCCTTCGCCTACCCGACGCAAGTGGCGAGTCCGATGCTGGGCGACGGATGGCAGTGCCACCGGGCCGTGGGCATCATGACGACTTGCAGCCGCGTCAGCCACGTCGTGCCGACCAACACCCGCGTTCCCACCCGCACGATGGACATCCGCCGCGTGTGACGTTTACTGAACGGCTGTGATAGAAGCGCTCGGCTTCTAGTTTTGCGCATGATCTTAGCGGAAAACCGCTGCACACTTTTCCGGATCATACGCCCGCAGGCAGCCGCTCAATGACCGACCCCAAACATGGCGATGGCGATAACCGGCGCGGCGCGCTCGCCGGGCTCGTTATCGCCATTGTGCTGCTGGCGGTCGGGATCTGGCTCGCCCGCGACCTCTCTGCCGCCAGCAAGATGCAGGACTGCCTGATGTCGGGTCGCACCAATTGCAACACCATCGAACCCGCGCAATAACTTCCCCGTTCATCATCGTTACGATTCGCAAAGCGCCTGCGGGTTGACGCAAAATTGTCGCGATCTTACTGATTTGTAACAAGCAAGCTGCGACAAAACCTGTCAGCAACAAGGACCCGTGCCGGTTTCGCGGTCATCCCGCCCGTGCACGGCGAAAGAGGGGTCTTCCAACAATGAATGCTTTCGGCCGATCCAAAATCGTCCTTCCGCTCGCTGCGGCGTTCACGGTCTTTGCGTTCTCGGCACAAGCCCAGGGCGTTGGCGGTGGCGGCGGTGAGCCGCCCCATGCAAAGGGCCCGCCCCCGGGAGCGCATGCCGCCCCCGGTCCGCGTTCGCCGGGAGCGGTCGGGCCGCGCGTCGGCGGCCCTGCGGGGCCGGGGCCGCGTGTCGGGGGTCCCGGACCGGGACCTCATGTTGGCGGCGTGCCGGGTGGCGCCCGCGTCGTGCATGGCGGCCCGATCCCGTCTCGCTCGTTTGGCGGCCATGCCTATCGCGGCCATCTCGCCTGGGAAGGCGGCCGGTGGCACCACCAGGTTTACAACGGCCGCATGGGCTGGTGGTGGGACGTCGGCGGCGTCTGGTACTTCTATCCGCAACGTTTCGACGGTCCGCCCGCTTATATCTCCGAGGATTATGTCGACGACGTCGCCTATGACGACCCCGGCCCGGCGCCGGTGGCCGGCGCCTATGCGCCGCCTCCAGGCGCTTACCCGCCGCCTCCACCCCCGCCGGATCCGGGCGCGGCCGGCGTGGGCGGCGCCATTGTCGGCGGCGTGCTCGGTGGCCTCTTGACGGGACGAGCCAGCGGCGCGGCCGCGGGCGCCGTGATCGGCGGCCTCACTGGCGCCACAGCCGCAGCGCGCGAGGGTTACTGGCTCTCGAACGGCGGCTGCTACTACCGCTATCCGAGCGGTCAATATGTGGTGGCCGATCCGCGCTGGTGTTACTGACGATCAGTCGAAACGCTGAACAGCAGAAGCGCGGGCTTTAAGCCCGCGCTTTTGTTTTGTGCGTGTGCTGGCGGCCGGCCGCACCTTCACAATTCGTTAACGGCCTTTCTCAACGCAAATTTGCCACCTCGCGCGCTAGATCGGGGTTCACCTTCGGTCTCCCGGAATTATCAACAAGTCAGGTGCCCCCTATGTCTCGCGTTATTGCCGCGTCATTCGCCGCGATCGTTGCCGCCGCCATGCTGCCGACAGCCGCCTCCGCCGGCTGCTACAATTGCTACACGCCCCAGCCCTGCGCGACCTGCTACCAGCAGCAATATGTTCCGCCGCAGTACCGTGCCGTGCAGGAGACGGTGGTGGTCTCGCCCGGCGCCGTCGTCGCCCATCGTACGCCCGCGCAATACCGCACCGTGATGGTGCCGCAGACCGTGATGGTTGCGCCCGAGGGCGTCGCCTATGAGCGCATCCCGCCGCAATATGCGACGCAGGAACGCCTCGAGATGGTCTCGCCCGGCTACAGCTATTACGCGCCGGTGATGCCGCGCTGCGCGTCGTGCGGCTATTGATCTGATCGTCTACAAAAGTGAAAAGGCGGAGGAGTGGAGCGGATTTGACGTTCGCGACCTTGTCTGTCGTGCGTTCGTAACGCCAAGGTCAAATCAAAAGCTCCACTCAAATCCGCTGGCAGGGCAAATGGTTAAGACGACGTCGCGCGATTCTGGGCGCGTCGGCGGCTGAGGAACGTGACGCCGATCTGGTCGCCGTTGACCCAGGCAAGCCTGCAGTGGCGGTAGGCGAGGCCCATCGACGACAGCACCAGGAAAAATTCCGTCAGTTGCAGTCCCGTGATGGAATCGCCGACCGACAGTCTGGCGCCGCCTTCACCGACGTTCTCGATCACGCAATCGCGCCGCCAGGTGCCGTCGATCGCCATCATCTGCGCGCGGCGGGCGTGGTCGAACCTGACGCGAGGGCCCGCGCGCTTCTCGCCCTCGCTCATGATGCCGCTACAGAAATTGGCGGTGATCCTTCACCCGTCGCCTGATCGGTCCGCACGATCAGGCGCATCAGCGCGTCGATGTCCTGCCGCTCGACGAACCTGACCGCAAACCCCGCCGGAAACACCCTGACCACGCGGCCGATACAGGAGCCGACCGCGAGCGGCATTCCGAGCGGCGGCTGCAGCTCGGAGGAGACGGCAACGCCTGTCGCCGACACGTCGATGACGAAGCAGGTGTGCACGCTGCCGTCCGCCATCGTCATCGTGGTGTGCGAGGTCTGCGGAATGAGGCGCGTGTTGTTGCGCTCGTCCCGAACGGTCGGATCCTTCTGCTTCCTCTCGAGCCAGGTGAGCTTGTCGGCCATCCATTCGCGCTTCTCGGGCGTCATCTCCAGCTCCAGCAGGATCCTGCCTTGCTTGGTGTCGCTGATATTGCCGTCGAATTCCCCGAACTCGCCGAAATAGGAGGTGAGGCGGTCGCCGATCCGGCCGACCACGGGCACGTCGACGATCATGCGGAACGGCGAGACGCGCGTGGCGCGGCAGGCGAGCGTGCGCAACTTGCCTTGCGGGTCGTACCAGCGATGAAGGGTGTAGGTCCCTTCAACGACGACGTTGACGGCGCGCTGCTTGAGGAAACGTTCGACTGACAAGAAGAGCCTCGCGGATGGTCGCGACCGCGAGACGTTCAGGCCGGTTTGATGCGGGGCCTAAGTGCTTGCAGCCGTGCTTCATTCCGCGGCCATGTAAACGGCGAAAAACTAAAATTGGCCTAACATTTTACCGTTTGGGCAGGTTCCCCCCGGGAACCCTAGGAGCCAAGTCCAACTTTTCTCTTAAGGTTTTCTCCGTGCAACTACGGATTGCGCGGACGGCATGACTCATCGGAAGCCTCTGGCGCAGACGTGCCAGTCGAAGCCTTCTCATTGACAAAAGTGAAATGGAACCCGTCGTGCAACCGGCCGTTGAATGGCCGCTATGGCGCGGAATTTTTATCTCACCGCGGATACGGCGGCGGCTCCTCGAGAGAAAAGCTTGCGCGAGGATGCCTATGACCGTGCCGGCCGGGCGGCCAAGGGCTTCCTGTCGGGCGGCGATCGCAGCTATCTCGACATTCGCGTACGGCTGGACGAACTGATCGCCGATGGGCGTCGCGAGCTTGCGGACAGTCGCGTCAGCCCTGATGAGATCGAGGCTTGGGACACCTCCTTCCGCGCCATGTTCCTGCTTTGCACTTGGCGGCCATTCTAGCGAAGGTTCCCGATCGGGATCGGTGCGTTTGGCCGAAGTTCACGAACGCCGGGAGAGGGTAAAAAACGCGCGAATCATTTCGCCAATGCAACTTTGTGGATAATTACCAAGGACTTAAGTGCGCGCCGCTGCGCTGACGTTTGCGCGTGAGTGTGGCTTTGCAGCAATAGTTCCCGTTGGTTCCCAGCGCTAGAACCCCCCATCGCCTTGGTTTTCCTGCGTCCCATTATTTCCAATAGGGGGTTCCCATGAGAAAGACTATCGCCGCTGCCGCAACGGCAATCGCGCTCGCTTCCGCTCCGGCTTTTGCCGCGGATCTTCCGATGAAGGCCGCTCCGATGCCGGTCGCCGTTTGGTCCTGGACCGGCTTCTACATCGGTGGTCACGTCGGTGCCGGTTGGGGCCAGGACGAGACGACAATCAACAGCATTTCGGCTACTCCTCCCGGGATCACCGTCCCCCTTAACCTCGCCTTCAACCAGAACAGCCGCAGCGGCTTCCTGGGCGGCGGTCAGGTCGGATACAATTGGCAGGCCGGGGCCTTCGTATTCGGTGTACAGGCCGACATCGCAGGGCTGGACGTGAAGGGTACCGATCCCTGTCTCGTGATCCTCACCTGCACCTCCAAGAGCGATTGGCTGGCCACGGCTACAGGCCGTATCGGCGCCGTGGTGCTCGACCGGGGCTTGGTCTACGTCAAGGGCGGCGGAGCCTGGCTGGACACCAACCACACGAGCGCGATCACCATCATCCCGGGTATCCCGCAGCTGGCCAACCACAGCTTTACGAATGACGGCTGGCTGGTCGGTATGGGCACCGAATGGATGATCACCAACAACTGGACCGCTTTCGTCGAAATGGACTACATGCGGTTCGACAACAAGTCCATTTCGTTCCCGCTTAACCCGGCCCTCACCGGTCCGATCGCGGTCAGGTTCAACACCAGCGAGACCCAAACGCTGGCGATCGCGAAGGTCGGCGTGAACTACAAGTTCGGTTGGGGTAACTCGGTCGTCGCGAAGTACTGATCGTTTCGCAAATCGCGGATTTGAAAGCCCCGGCCTCGTCCGGGGCTTTTTCTTTTGACGCGGCAACTTCCCGGCGCTTGTCGCGCATCTGGAGAGATGATCGACTTGGTCGAATTTTGCCGGAGGCTGAGATGAACCGATTGCTTTTCGCCGCGGCGATGCTCGCGGCATTTTCGATTGCGCCCGCGCATGCGCAGACCAAGGTCGGCGACTGGACCATCGAGAAGCGCACGCAGGACACCCATTGCAATGCCAGCCGAAGCTACAAGGATGCCGACGACGAAAACAACCAATACGGCATCGTGCTCAGCTACTCCAATGATCGTATCGTCATGGTGGTCATCTACGAGGGATGGGAGTGGCAGAAGACCGGCGACATCCTCAAGGCCGACTTCGCGACCGACAATGTCGACATCCTGAAGAAGTCGAAATGGGAAGTCATGGACAAGACCACCGTGCGCGGCGTGTTCGAGTTCGATCAGGCTATCGTCGATGCGCTGTCAAAGGCGAAACGGCTCACGATCGATTTCGAGGATGACGACGACGACAGCATCGAGTTTCAGACGCCGCGCGGCGGCGAGGCGCTCGCCGCTCTGAAATATTGCGAGGAGAATCGCAAGTAGGGACTGCTGCTGTCGAAACGAGAACTACCTGACGGCCGGAGGTGGCGGCGGCGGACCTGCCTCACTCGTCCGCCGGGGCCGCCGTGGTCCGCCGCATGCGGGGTCCGGCGTCATCGCAACGGTCACCACGTCCGGATATTTGTTCATGGCGCCGCTGGCAGCGTCGACGCCGAGACCGATGAGGCCGCCGAACACGACGTTGCCGGCCGCCATGGCTTCCGTGCCGGAGGGAATGATGCTCGATCCCGCCACGTAACATTCCTTGGTGCAGGTGATCGGCAGCGGGGCGGAACCTTGTCGAGAACGACGGGGCCCGGGGTGGTGACGCCCCGCGGCCTGCTCTGGGTCTGAATGCAGACTGCGCCCGGCACGCCGGGCGTGTCGATCGCTACCGTCTGAGTTGTTCCCTTGGTGATCGTCGCGCAACCGACAAGCACAAGCGCTAACGCCAGAATCGCATAGTTACGCGCCCAATCGCGTCGATCATGCCCGATGACACGAGCCGCACGGGGGCCGGAAGCGGCCCCGCGAGACGCAATACAATGCGGGGCCGCTACCCGACGGAGGGGGCGTGCGTACCGGAAATCCGCCGAGCCCGCACAATCTAGCGCGGGCGCGCCGATCGCGCGTGTCATGATTTGGCACAGCGTCACGCCCGGAGTGCCGGCGCCTCGCGTTCGCCGAGTTCGCGCAGCAACGCCTTGATCTTCGGAATGATGATGCCGGTTTGCCGCGTCGTGCCGACGTGATCGCATCCGGGCAGGCCAAGGAACGCTGCGTTCGGCATCCCGGAGGCGGCCTGGCGCGCTTGCGCGAGGCGCGGATCGAGCTCGCCGCAGAAGACGAGAGACGGCATCGTCATGGTCGGCAGCACGTCGGCGATGTCATCGCGGTCCTGCGTCAATGCACGAAGCGCATCGAGATCGTTGGCCAAGAGACGCGCGCGCCGCGCCGGCGTCAGCAGGTCGCCATAGGTCTTTTCGAGGCCGGCGGCGAAAGCGGCGGGATCTTTCGGCATGCGGTCGCGAATGGCCTGCGTGTTCTCCGCGTAGGGATGAGCGCCGCCGATGATGAAGGCGTCGATCCTGTGCGGAAAGTGTTTTGCCAGGCCGAAGCCGATCCAGCCGCCCATCGAATAGCCGAGGAAGCTCGCGGCTGGCACGCCGAGATCGTCGAGAACCGCGACGACGTCAGCGGCGCGCAGTCTGAGATCGTAGGCCGCGGGATCGTGCGGCTTGTCGCTCCGGCCGTGTCCGCGGGCGTCGATCAGGATCAGCTTGTGCCGGTCCCTGAGGGCATCGACATAGCCGAGGTCTAACCAGTCCGGTCCGCTGCCCATCGTGCCATGATGCAGCACCAGCGCCCGGCCAGTTCCCTCCGTCTCGTAATGGATGCGGACGCCGCAGTTTTGCGCAAATGGCATGGTTTGTCCTCCCGATCGGGGAACCAAAGGGTGATGCAAGCGGATGGAACACTCAAGAGGGCCAGCTCGTCCTTATTCTTAACGCTTCCTTGATATTTGGTGCGCCGAATAGGGCTAAATCGTTTGGGAGTGGCAGGTGAGTCACCAATACAGCGGCCAAGAGGCCGAGTTTGACGAAGAGTTCGAGGGCGAAGAGTACGAGGAGCGCAAGCCCCGCTTCTGGGTCCGCGCCCTGGTCTGTGTCGTGCTCGCGGCCACCGGCTCCGGCGCGGCTTTCGCATGGCACGGTTACGGCGGTGGCGAATTGGTTACGGGTGCGCTGACGGCGGCACCCAAGGCCGTTTCCGCGCCGCAAGCCGCCGCTGCGCAAGAGGCCTTGCTGAGAAATCTGACTGAGGCCCAGCAGCGCGCGGCTGCGATCGCGCAGGGCAATCAGGACTTGTTGCGGTCGCAGGCCGCCGAGATCAAACGGCTGTCGGAAGCGGTCGCGCAGTTGTCGACGCGCGTCGACGGCATGGGCGTGCGCAACGCGCAGGCCGCCGTGCCGCCCGCGCCGAAGAAGCCGGTTGCCCCGAAGATCGTTGCCCCGAAGCCCGCCGCGCCCGCGCCGCTGTCGCTGGCGCCGGAGGAGAAGAAGTAGGTTGCAACGAAGATTGCTGGCGCCGAGTGCTGGCGATACAAGTGTGGTTATAAATAGTGGTGCACCCGGAGGCGGTAGAGGCCCGCCAATTACGGCGTCCTGGTCTTCTGCTCGACCTTCAGTCCTCGGAGGACGCCGCAGCTGGAACGGTTCGGGGAGGTTCGCCAACCGAAACCGCTGCAGGTTTAGGCTGTCCCACGCCTTTGCGCAGCTCTCCGGTTAGCCGATTACGAACGGAGGAAGTCATTTCAGGGGCCAACGCATTCTGAAGCAACTCGACCTTTGCAATAAGCTTGGAAATCTGCGCAGACATTTTCTTCACGTCGAGATGTTCATCTGTGATCTGAGAAGATATTTTCTTCACATCGACTTTTTCGTCTTTGATGCTCTGTCTCAGGGATGCAAGTGTATTTGAATCTTGCTGAAGCAGAGCCGTGCTTTGCTGCAACGACGAATTATTCTCTTGCAGCGCTGCAACGTGTTTCTGCTGAGCCGACTGAATATCCTTCAATGCGACGAGAACCGGATCAGGTTTTGGATCGGAAACTTTTTGATGCGGCAGCAGTTCGGCCAAACTGCTGACATCCGGCAGGGCAAAATCGGAAGGCGATAACGTGTAGACGGCCGCAGCAGCGTTCAGGCCAAGAGCGAAAACCGACAGCGCAAAGATCGATTTTCCGCTGGACAGGCTTGGCGCCGTGGCTTCGGGTTGTTGGGCTTGGTCCTGCGTTTCCGATTCCTCAGTCACGTGCATCGACCTCCGTCGCTGGATCGTCCTCGCGACGGCTCCCTTACGCGGCACCCATCCAAGCTGCCCTGGATTTATAGGCTGATGAGATTAATTCCGCGTTACCGGTGCGATCGATTGGGCGCTCCTGAAAGCCGTCCGTAGGCAGCGAATTACGCAAATGGGATGCTGTACCGTGGGAGGTCGGCCCAGGGCGGACACTCTCGATAAGGGAGTGGCGATCCCGGCAGGATTCGAACCTGCAACCCTCAGAGTAGAAATCTGATGCTCTATCCAGTTGAGCTACGGGACCGTCATTTTTGGGCATGATCCTATCGGAAACCGGTACTCACCCCGCTTCACGTGCGGGGCAGGCTTTTCCGGATCATGCCTCTGATCTCGGCGCGGCGCCTTCATAGCACTGCCAATATGAAAAATCCGCCCATACGGGAAGGCGGATCGAACCGGTTTTCCGCAAGTCGCGACTAAAGGGGGCGGTGGACTGTCTGCAGTCCGCCTGTCACGGTGTCTGCCTCGTTCATCTAGCTGAACCGGGCCTGTCGGGATTTTGGCTTTGGCGACTTTTTGCGACGCTTGCTCCACCGCCACGAGTCCGTCACCATTTCGCAATTCAATTGCTTCGCGGCGTCATCGTTGCCGCAACCCGGAGTACCCCATGATCGGTCTGGTTCGCGCCGCAGTTTTTTGCGCAACGCTGGCGCTTGGCCTTAGCTCGGCGTTCGCCGCGGACAAGGCCTTCAAGCGCGACGACCTCACTGACTCCGCGATCAAGCTGGAAGCCCAGATCAAGAGCGAGGCGGGGGCGGTCTCCAAGTCGCCCGCGACGCTCAAGAGCGACGCTGATGCCGCCTTCAAGCGCAACGATTTCCGCTCGGGCCTGCAGATCCTCGGCCAGATCGCGACCACCGCACCCGACGACAGCGGCAACTGGCTCAAGCTCGCCCGCACCATCTTCCAGATCAGGCCGTCGACCACGAGCGAGCAGACCTTCTTCATGGAGCGCGCCTCGACCGCGGCCTATATCGCCTATCAGCGCGCCGGCAATCCGCAGGACGAAGCCGATGCGCTGGCCGTGCTCGGCCGCGCGCTGTCCGAACGCAAGCTGTGGCGGCCGGCGTTGGACAGCCTTCGCCTGTCGCTCGACCTGCGCGAGGTCGCCGACGTCAGAGGCCAATATGAGAAGCTACGCGATGAGCACGGCTTCCGGTTGATCGATTACAGCGTCGATTCCGATTCCGCCTCGCCCCGCGCATGCTTCCAGTTCTCCGAGGACATCGCCAAGCGCTTCGATTTCTCGCCCTTCGTGGCGCTGGCCGGCAACGACAAGCCGGCGCTGACCAGCGAAGGCAAGCAGCTTTGCGTCGACGGGCTGAAGCACGGCGAGCGCTACAACATCAATTTGCGCGCGGGCCTGCCGTCCACCGTGAAGGAGACGCTGCCGAAATCGGCCGAGTTCAACATCTACGTCCGCGACCGCAAGCCGTTCGTGCGCTTCACCGGCCGCGCCTATGTGCTGCCGCGCACCGGCCAGCGCGGCATTCCCGTTGTCAGCGTCAACACGCCCGCCGTCCTCGTCAACGTGTTCCGGATCGGCGACCGCAACCTGATCAACAGTGTCATCGACAGCGACTTCCAGCGGCCGCTGGGCCGCTACCAGCTCTCCGATCTCGGCGACGAGCGCGGGATGAAGGTCTGGACCGGCGAACTCGCCACCGCGACCACGCTGAACCAGGAAGTCACCACCGCTTTCCCGGTCGACCAGGTGCTGGGTGACCTGCAGCCGGGCGTCTATGTGATGACGGCGGCGGCGAAGAACCCCGGCAGCGATGACGATTACCAGCTCGCCACGCAATGGTTCATCGTCTCCGACCTCGGCGTCTCCGCTTTCTCCGGCAATGACGGCATCCACGTCTTCGTCAACTCACTGGCGTCCACGGAAGCGGTGTCGCGCGCAGAAGTGCGGCTGATCGCGCGCAACAACGAGGTGCTGGCGACCCGCAAGACCGACGAAGCCGGCCATGTCTTGTTCGAGGCCGGGCTGGCGCGGGGCGAGGGCGGGCTGTCGCCGGCGATGCTGACGGTCGCGGGCGAGAAGACCGATTACGCCTTTCTCAGCCTGAAATCGAACGCCTTCGATCTGACCGATCGCGGCGTCTCTGGCCGCGCGGTGCCCACAGGCGCCGACGCTTTTGTCTATGCCGAGCGCGGCGTCTACCGCTCCAACGAGACGGTGTATCTCACCGCGCTGCTGCGGGACGGGCAGGGCAATGCCGTCACCGGCGGCCCGCTGACCTTGGTGGTCGAGCGTCCCGACGGCGTCGAGTATCGCCGCGCCGTGCTGCCGGATCAGGGCGCGGGCGGTCGTTCATTGGCCGTGTCGCTCAATTCCGCGGTGCCGGCCGGCACCTGGCGGGCGCGGGCTTTCGTCGATCCCAAGGGCAATTCGGTCGGCGAGACCACCTTCATGGTCGAGGATTACATCCCCGAGCGGCTGGAATTCGATCTATCTTCCAAGGACAAGGCGATCACGGCTCAAGCTCCTGTGGAACTGAAGGTCGATGGCCGCTTCCTCTATGGCGCGCCGGCCTCCAACCTGCAACTCGAGGGCGACATGCTGGTCGCGCCTTCGGCGGGGCGTCCGGGCTTCTCCGGCTATCAGTTCGGCGTCGCCGACGAGCAGACCACGTCCAACGAGCGCACGCCGATCGAGGGCCTGCCGGAGTCCGACGCCAAGGGAGCTGCGACCTTCCCGGTCAGCCTGGCCAAGCCGCCGACCTCGTCGCGGCCGCAGGAGGCGCAGATCTTCATCCGCATGGCGGAAGCCGGCGGCCGCGCGGTCGAGCGCAAGATCGTGCTGCCGGTCGTGCCATCAGCAGCGCAGATCGGCATCAAGCCGGCCTTCGGCGACAAGAATGTCGCGGAGGGCGACAAGGCCGAGTTTGACGTGCTGTTCGCGTCTCCCGACGGCAAGACGCTGGCGCGACCCGGCCTGCGCTACGAGCTGCTCAAGATCGAATTGCGTTACCAATGGTACCGGCGGGATTCGATGTGGCAGTACGAGCCGGTCAAGATCACCACGCGCACTGCCGACGGTGAGCTGAATATCGCCGCCGACAAGCCGTCACATCTCTCGTTCTCGCCGCAGTCCGGCCGTTATCGCCTCGACGTCAAGTCGACGGAGGTGGATGGCCCGATCACATCGGTGCAGTTCGACGTCGGCTGGTATTCCGATGGCAGCGCCGACACGCCCGACCTGCTGGAGACCTCGATCGACAAGCCGCAATACCAGGCCGGCGACACCATGACCGTGTCGGTCAATGCGCGCACGGCCGGCAAGCTCGCCATCAATGTGCTCGGCGACCGGCTGCTGACGACGCAGACGATCGACGTCAAGGAAGGCACCGCCCAGGTGAAGATTCCCGTCGGCAAGGACTGGGGCACCGGTGCCTATGTGATGGCGACCTTGCGCCGTCCGCTCGATGCGGCCGCGCAGCGCATGCCGGGCCGGGCAATCGGGCTGAAATGGTTCGGGATCGACAAGCAGGCGCGCACCTTGCAGGTCGCGCTCTCGCCGCCAGCGTTGGTGCGGCCGAATTCCAAGCTGACGATTCCGGTCAAGCTCGGCGGGCTCAACCCGGGCGAAGACGCCAAGATCGTGATTGCCGCCGTCGATGTCGGCATCCTCAACCTCACCAACTACAAGCCGCCGGCGCCGGACGATTACTATCTCGGCCAGCGCCGCCTGACCGCCGAAATCCGCGACCTCTACGGCCAGTTGATCGATGGCATGCAAGGCACGAGCGGCGCCATCAAGTCCGGCGGCGATGCCGGCGGCGAATTGCAGGGCGCACCGCCCACGCAGAAGCCGCTTGCGCTTTACTCCGGCGTGGTCACGGTCGCCGCCGACGGCACGGCATCGATCGATTTCGACATCGGCGATTTCGCCGGCACCGCGCGGGTGATGGCGGTGGCGTGGAGCGCGACAAAACTCGGCCGCGCCAATGTCGATGTGACCGTGCGCGACCCCGTCGTGCTGACCGCGACCTTGCCGCGCTTCCTGCTCTCGGGCGATCACGGCACCATGAGCATGGACCTCGACAATGTCGAAGGCGCAGCCGGCGACTACACGCTCAATGTCAAGGCAAGCGGGCCGGTAAAACTCGGCGGCGACGCATCGACGACGCTGAAGCTTGCCGCCAGTCAGCGCACCACCACCACGCTAGGCCTCGACGCCGCAGGCGCCGGAACCGCGCAGCTCGATGTCGAGATCAAGGGCCCGAACGGGCTTGGCGCTGGCGCGGCATTATTCGTTCGACGTCAAGCCGGCCACGCAAATCCTGGCGCGGCGCTCGATCCGCACCTTGGCGAAGGGCGAGAGCCTGACGCTGACCGCGGACGTGTTCTCGGATCTCGTGCCGGGCACCGGCAGCGTGTCGCTGTCGGCATCGCTCTCGACCGCGCTCGATGCGGCGACCATCCTGCAGGCGCTCGACCGCTACCCGCATGGCTGCTCCGAGCAGATCACCAGCCGCGCCATGCCGCTGCTCTATGTCAACGAGCTCGCGGCCGGCGCCAAGCTCGCGCAGGACAACGACATCGACCAGCGCATCAAGGACGCGATCGAGCGGCTGCTGGCGCGGCAAGGCTCGAACGGCTCGTTCGGCCTGTGGTTCGCCGGCGGCGACGACGCCTGGCTCGATGCCTATGTGACCGATTTCCTCACCCGGGCCCGCGAGAAGGGCTTTGCGGTGCCGGATGTCCTGTTCAAGAACGCGCTCGACCGTATCCGTAACTCCGTCGTCAATGCCGAGGGGCCCGAGAAGGATGGCGGGCGCAATCTCGCCTATGGCCTCTATGTGTTGGCACGCAATGGCGCGGCGCCGATCGGCGATCTCCGCTATCTCGCCGATACCAAGCTGAAGGATATCGCAACGCCGATTGCGAAATCGCAGCTTGCGGCGGCGCTGGCGCTGGTCGGCGACCGCAACCGGGCGGAGCGGGTCTATACGTCCGCGCTCGGCGATCTCGCACCCAGCGCCGGTGCTGCAGTTCGGCCGCACCGACTACGGCTCGGCGTTGCGCGATGCCGCGGCTCTGGTGTCGCTCGGCGCCGAGGGCAATGCGCCGCGTGCGACGATCACGCAAGCCGTGCTGCGGGTCGAGGCGGCGCGCGGTCTCTCGCCCTATACCTCCACGCAGGAAAATGCCTGGATGGTGCTGGCGGCGCGGGCGCTCGCCAAGGAGACGCTCTCGCTCGACCTCAATGGCGCGGCGATCAAGGCGGCCCTGTTCCGCAACTACAAGGCCGCGGAGATGGCGCAGCCGATCCGCATCACCAACACCGGCGAGGCGCCGGCGCAGGCGGTGGTCTCGGTCTCCGGCGCGCCGGTGACGCCGGAGCCCGCCGCGTCCAACGGCTTCAAGATCGAGCGCAACTACTTCACGCTCGCCGGCAAGCCGGCCGATGTCAGCAAGGCCAAGCAGAACGATCGTTTTGCCGTCGTGCTGAGGATCACCGAGCCCAAGCCGGAATATGCCCATGTGATGGTGTCGGATTATCTGCCGGCCGGATTTCGAGATCGACAATCCGCATCTGGTGTCATCAGGCGATAGCGGCACGCTCGACTGGATCGAGGACGGCCAGGAGCCGGTCAACGCCCAGTTCCGCGATGACCGCTTCACCGCGGCGGTCGATCGCGCCGCCGACTCCAAGTCGGTGTTCACCGTCGCCTATGTCGTGCGCGCGGTGACGCCCGGCAAATACGTGCTGCCGCAGGCCTATGTCGAGGACATGTACAATCCCTCGCGCTACGGCCGCAGCGCCACCGGAACAGTCGAGGTGCGTCCGGCGAAATGAGCAATGACGTGGCCATAGCTCCGGCGCCGCGCCGATGACGGACCAGAAGGATAGGGCCGTAGCGGCTGCGTCGGCCTGCTGCTGACGGGCGCCTTCGCCGCATGGGTCGCCTCGCTCGGGCCGCTGCCGCTCGAGCAGGCGAGGCAAACCTCCGTCACCATCGTCGACCGCAACGGCAAGCTGCTGCGTGCGTTTGCGATGAAGGACGGCCGCTGGCGGCTGCCGGTCGATGCGAAGAAAGACGTCGATCCGACCTATCTGAAGCTGCTGCTCGCGTTCGAAGACCAGCGCTTCTACGACCATGCCGGCGTCGATCCGATCGCGCTTGGGCGCGCGGCCTGGCAGCTTGTTTCGCGCGGCCACATCGTCTCGGGCGGATCGACCATCACCATGCAGCTGGCGCGGCTGATGGAAGAGCCGGCGCACCACCGGTCGTTTTACGCCAAGCTGCGCCAGATCGTGCGCGCGATCGAGATCGAGCATCGGCTGAGCAAGGAGCAAATCCTCGACCTCTATCTGGCGTTGGCGCCGTTCGGCGGCAATCTCGAGGGCATCCGTGCCGCTTCGATCGCCTACTTCAGCAAGGAGCCGAAGCGGCTGACCCTGGCGGAGGCCGCGCTGCTGGTGGCGCTGCCGCAATCGCCGGAGACACGCCGGCTCGACCGCTATCCGGAAGCTGCGCGCGCCGCGCGCGACCGCGTGCTCGACCGCATGGTCGAGGACCACCAGATTGCCCGCGAGGATGCCGAGCAGGCGAGGGCTATCGCGGTGCCGAAGCTGCGCAAGCAAATGCCGATTCTGGCGCCGCATTCGTCCGACGCCGCCATGGCAGCTATGAAGGACGCCCCGCTGATCAAGCTGACGCTCGATGCCACCTTGCAGAAGGTGCTCGAGCCGCTGGCGCGTGATCGCGCTTTGGCGCTCGGGCAAAACATCTCGGTTGCGATCATCGTGGTCGACAATGCCAGCGGCGACGTGCTGGCGCGGGTCGGCTCCGCCGACTATTTCGACGAGAGCCGGGCAGGGCAGGTCGACATGACCCGCGCGGTGCGCTCGCCCGGCTCGACCTTGAAGCCGTTCATCTACGGCCTCGCCTTCGAGGACGGCTTCGTCCACCCGGAGAGCCTGATCGACGACCGGCCGATCCGCTTCGGCTCCTACGCGCCCGAGAACTTCGACATGACCTTTCAGGGCACGGTGCCGGTGAAGCGCGCGTTGCAATTCTCGCTCAACGTGCCCGCCATCGCGCTGCTCGACCGCGTCGGTGCGAGCCGGCTGTCGTCGCGCCTCAAGCAGGCCGGCGCCAATCTGGTGCTGCCGAAGGACGAAGCGCCGGGGCTGGCGATGGGGCTCGGCGGCGTCGGCGTCACCTTGCAGGATCTGGCGATGCTCTATGCCGGCCTGCCGCGGCTCGGCACCACCAAGCCGTTGCGCGAGATCATCGACGGCAAGAGCGACAACCGCGAGCCGCTGCGGCTGATGGACCAGGTCGCAGCCTGGCAGGTCGGCAATGTCCTGCTCGGCGTGCCGCCGCCGGAGAATGCCGCGCGTGGGAAAATCGCGTTCAAGACCGGCACCAGCTACGGCTATCGCGACGCCTGGTCGGTCGGTTTCGACGGCCGCATTACCATCGGCGTCTGGGTCGGCCGGCCCGATGGCGCGCCGGTGCCCGGCCTGATCGGGCGCGCGGCGGCCGCGCCCATCCTGTTCGATGCCTTCGCGCGCACTGGCCGTCAGCCGGTCGCACTGCCGAAGGCGCCGAAAGGCGCGGTCACGGTCGCGGGCAACGAAAAACTGCCGCTGCCGCTGCGGCGCTTCCGCGCCATCGGCGAACTGGTGCGGGCAGGCAACGAGCAGGCGCCGCACATCCAGTTTCCACTGAATGGATCACGCATCGACGTCGATCGCTCTGCTGGAGCCGATGCGGCCGGCAACGACAAGCCGGCGCTGACCAGCGAAGGCAAGCAGCTTTGCGTCGACGGGCTGAAGCACGGCGAGCGCTACAACATCAATTTGCGCGCGGGCCTGCCGTCCACCGTGAAGGAGACGCTGCCGAAATCGGCCGAGTTCAACATCTACGTCCGCGACCGCAAGCCGTTCGTGCGCTTCACCGGCCGCGCCTATGTGCTGCCGCGCACCGGCCAGCGCGGCATTCCCGTTGTCAGCGTCAACACGCCCGCCGTCCTCGTCAACGTGTTCCGGATCGGCGACCGCAACCTGATCAACAGTGTCATCGACAGCGACTTCCAGCGGCCGCTGGGCCGCTACCAGCTCTCCGATCTCGGCGACGAGCGCGGGATGAAGGTCTGGACCGGCGAACTCGCCACCGCGACCACGCTGAACCAGGAAGTCACCACCGCTTTCCCGGTCGACCAGGTGCTCGGTGACCTGCAGCCGGGCGTCTATGTGATGACGGCGGCGGCGAAGAACCCCGGCAGCGATGACGATTACCAGCTCGCCACGCAATGGTTCATCGTCTCCGACCTCGGCGTCTCCGCTTTCTCCGGCAATGACGGCATCCACGTCTTCGTCAACTCACTGGCGTCCACGGAAGCGGTGTCGCGCGCAGAAGTGCGGCTGATCGCGCGCAACAACGAGGTGCTGGCGACCCGCAAGACCGACGAAGCCGGCCATGTCTTGTTCGAGGCCGGGCTGGCGCGGGGCGAGGGCGGGCTGTCGCCGGCGATGCTGACGGTCGCGGGCGAGAAGACCGATTACGCCTTTCTCAGCCTGAAATCGAACGCCTTCGATCTGACCGATCGCGGCGTCTCTGGCCGCGCGGTGCCCACAGGCGCCGACGCTTTTGTCTATGCCGAGCGCGGCGTCTACCGCTCCAACGAGACGGTGTATCTCACCGCGCTGCTGCGGGACGGGCAGGGCAATGCCGTCACCGGCGGCCCGCTGACCTTGGTGGTCGAGCGTCCCGACGGCGTCGAGTATCGCCGCGCCGTGCTGCCGGATCAGGGCGCGGGCGGTCGTTCATTGGCCGTGTCGCTCAATTCCGCGGTGCCGGCCGGCACCTGGCGGGCGCGGGCTTTCGTCGATCCCAAGGGCAATTCGGTCGGCGAGACCACCTTCATGGTCGAGGATTACATCCCCGAGCGGCTGGAATTCGATCTATCTTCCAAGGACAAGGCGATCACGGCTCAAGCTCCTGTGGAACTGAAGGTCGATGGCCGCTTCCTCTATGGCGCGCCGGCCTCCAACCTGCAACTCGAGGGCGACATGCTGGTCGCGCCTTCGGCGGGGCGTCCGGGCTTCTCCGGCTATCAGTTCGGCGTCGCCGACGAGCAGACCACGTCCAACGAGCGCACGCCGATCGAGGGCCTGCCGGAGTCCGACGCCAAGGGAGCTGCGACCTTCCCGGTCAGCCTGGCCAAGCCGCCGACCTCGTCGCGGCCGCAGGAGGCGCAGATCTTCATCCGCATGGCGGAAGCCGGCGGCCGCGCGGTCGAGCGCAAGATCGTGCTGCCGGTCGTGCCATCAGCAGCGCAGATCGGCATCAAGCCGGCCTTCGGCGACAAGAATGTCGCGGAGGGCGACAAGGCCGAGTTTGACGTGCTGTTCGCGTCTCCCGACGGCAAGACGCTGGCGCGACCCGGCCTGCGCTACGAGCTGCTCAAGATCGAATCGCGTTACCAATGGTACCGGCGGGATTCGATGTGGCAGTACGAGCCGGTCAAGATCACCACGCGCACTGCCGACGGTGAGCTGAATATCGCCGCCGACAAGCCGTCACATCTCTCGTTCTCGCCGCAGTCCGGCCGTTATCGCCTCGACGTCAAGTCGACGGAGGTGGATGGCCCGATCACATCGGTGCAGTTCGACGTCGGCTGGTATTCCGATGGCAGCGCCGACACGCCCGACCTGCTGGAGACCTCGATCGACAAGCCGCAATACCAGGCCGGCGACACCATGACCGTGTCGGTCAATGCGCGCACGGCCGGCAAGCTCGCCATCAATGTGCTCGGCGATCGGCTGCTGACGACGCAGACGATCGACGTCAAGGAAGGCACCGCCCAGGTGAAGATTCCCGTCGGCAAGGACTGGGGCACCGGTGCCTATGTGATGGCGACCTTGCGTCGTCCGCTCGATGCGGCCGCGCAGCGCATGCCGGGCCGGGCAATCGGGCTGAAATGGTTCGGGATCGACAAGCAGGCGCGCACCTTGCAGGTCGCGCTCTCGCCGCCAGCGTTGGTGCGGCCGAATTCCAAGCTGACGATTCCGGTCAAGCTCGGCGGGCTCAACCCGGGCGAAGACGCCAAGGTCGTGATCGCCGCCGTCGATGTCGGCATCCTCAACCTCACCAACTACAAGCCGCCGGCGCCGGACGATTACTATCTCGGCCAGCGCCGCCTGACCGCCGAAATCCGCGACCTCTACGGCCAGTTGATCGATGGCATGCAAGGCACGAGCGGCGCCATCAAGTCCGGCGGCGATGCCGGCGGCGAATTGCAGGGCGCGCCGCCGACGCAGAAGCCGCTTGCGCTTTACTCGGGCGTGGTCACGGTCGCGGCCGACGGCACGGCGTCGATCGATTTCGACATCAGCGATTTCGCCGGCACGGCGCGGGTGATGGCGGTGGCGTGGAGCGCGACAAAACTCGGCCGCGCCAATGCCGATGTGACCGTGCGCGACCCCGTCGTGTTGACCGCGACCTTGCCGCGCTTCCTGCTCTCGGGCGATCACGGCACCATGAGCATGGACCTCGACAATGTCGAGGGCGCAGCCGGCGACTACACGCTGAATGTCAAGGCAACGGGGCCGGTGAAGCTCGGCGGCGACGCATCGACCATGCTGAAACTTGCCGCCAGTCAACGCAGCACCACCACGCTAGGTCTCGACGCCGCAGGCGCCGGAACCGCGCAGCTCGACGTCGAGATCAAGGGCCCGAACGGGCTGGCGCTGGCGCGGCATTATGCGCTCGACGTCAAGCCGGCCACCCAAATCCTGGCACGGCGCTCGATCCGCACCTTGGCGAAGGGCGAGAGCCTGACGCTGACCGCGGACGTGTTCTCGGATCTCGTGCCGGGCACCGGCGCTGTGTCGCTGTCGGCGTCGCTTTCGACCGCGCTCGATGCCGCAACGATCCTGCAGGCGCTCGACCGCTACCCGCATGGCTGCTCCGAGCAGATCACCAGCCGCGCCATGCCGCTGCTCTATGTCAACGAGCTCGCGGCCGGCGCCAGGCTCGCGCAGGACAACGACATCGACCAGCGCATCAAGGACGCGATCGAGCGGCTCTTGGCGCGGCAGGGCTCCAACGGCTCGTTCGGCCTGTGGTTCGCCGGCGGCGACGACGCCTGGCTCGACGCCTATGTGACCGATTTCCTCACCCGGGCCCGCGAGAAGGGCTTTGCGGTTCCGGATGTCCTGTTCAAGAACGCGCTCGACCGTATCCGTAACTCCGTCGTCAATGCCGAGGGGCCCGAGAAGGATGGGGGGCGCAATCTCGCCTATGGGCTCTATGTGCTGGCGCGCAATGGCGCGGCTCCCATCGGCGATCTCCGCTATCTCGCCGATACCAAGCTGAAGGATATCGCAACGCCAATTGCGAAATCGCAGCTTGCGGCGGCGCTGGCGCTGGTCGGCGACCGCAACCGGGCGGAGCGGGTCTACGCGTCGGCGCTCGGCGATCTCGCACCTAGCCCGGTGCTGCAGTTCGGCCGCACCGATTACGGCTCGGCACTGCGCGATGCCGCCGCACTGGTGTCGCTTGGTGCCGAGGGTAATGCGCCGCGTGCGACGATCACGCAAGCGGTGTTGCGGGTCGAAGCGGCACGCGGGCTCACGCCCTATACCTCCACACAGGAGAATGCGTGGATGGTGCTGGCGGCGCGCGCGCTGGCAAAGGAGACGCTGTCGCTTGACCTCAATGGCGAGGCGATGAAGGCCGCCTTGTTCCGCAACTACAAGGCCGCGGAGATGACGCAGCCGATCCGCATCACCAACACCGGCGAGGCGCCGGCGCAGGCGGTGGTCTCGGTGTCAGGCGCGCCGATCACACCAGAGCCGGCCGCATCGAACGGCTTCAAGATCGAGCGCAATTACTTCACGCTCGACGGCAAGCCGGCCGATGTCAGCAAGGCCAAACAGAACGATCGCTTTGCCGTTGTGCTGAGGATCACCGAGCCCAAGCCGGAATATGCCCATGTGATGGTGTCGGATTATCTGCCCGCGGGATTCGAGATCGACAACCCGCGTCTGGTCTCCTCGGGCGACACCGGTACGCTCGACTGGATCGAGGACGGCCAGGAACCGGTCAACGCCCAGTTCCGCGACGACCGCTTTACGGCCGCCGTCGACCGCGCCGCCGACTCCAAGTCGGTGTTCACCGTCGCCTATGTCGTGCGCGCGGTGACGCCGGGCAAATACGTGCTGCCGCAGGCCTATGTCGAGGACATGTACAATCCCTCGCGCTACGGCCGCAGCGCCACCGGAACCGTCGAGGTGCGTCCGGCGAAATGAGCAATGACGTGGCGATAGCTCCGGCGCCGCGCCGATGGCGGATCAGACGGATAGCGGCCGTTGCGGCTGCGGTCGGCCTGCTGCTGACGGGCGCCTTCGCCGCATGGGTTGTCTCACTCGGGCCGCTGCCGCTCGATCAGGCACGGCAAACCTCCGTCACCATCGTCGACCGCAACGGCAAGCTGCTGCGCGCGTTTGCGATGAAGGACGGCCGCTGGCGGCTGCCCGTTGATGCGAAGAAAGATGTCGATCCGACGTACCTGAAGCTGCTGCTCGCCTTCGAAGACCAGCGCTTCTATGAACATGCTGGCGTCGATCCGATCGCACTGGCGCGCGCCGCCTGGCAGCTCGCCTCGCGCGGCCGCATCGTCTCGGGCGGATCGACCATCACCATGCAGCTGGCGCGGCTGATGGAAGAGCCGGCCCACCACCGATCGTTTTACGCCAAGCTGCGCCAGATCGTGCGCGCGCTCGAGATCGAGCATCAGCTCAGCAAGCGGCAGATCCTCAATCTCTATCTCGCGCTCGCGCCGTTCGGCGGCAATCTCGAGGGGATACGGGCCGCTTCGATCGCCTATTTCGGCAAGGAGCCGAAGCGGCTGACCCTGGCCGATGCCGCGCTGCTCGTGGCCTTGCCGCAATCGCCGGAGACGCGCCGGCTCGACCGCTACCCGGAGGTCGCGCGCGCCGCGCGCGACCGCGTGCTCGATCGCATGGTCGAGGAGCACCGGCTTGTCCGCGAGGATGCCGAGCAGGCGAAGGCGATCGCGGTGCCGAAGCTGCGAAAGCAAATGCCGATCCTGGCGCCGCATTCCTCGGATGCCGCGATGGCAGCGATGAAAGATGCGCCGCTGATCAAGCTGACGCTCGATGCTACCTTGCAGAAGGTGTTGGAGCCGCTGGCGCGTGATCGCGCTTTGGCGCTCGGGCCGAACATTTCCGTTGCGATCATCGTGGTCGACAATGCCAGCGGCGACGTGCTGGCGCGGGTCGGCTCCGCCGATTACTTCGACGAGAGCCGGGCAGGGCAGGTCGACATGACCCGCGCGGTGCGCTCGCCTGGCTCGACCTTGAAGCCTTTCATCTATGGCCTCGCCTTCGAGGACGGCTTCGTCCACCCCGAGAGCCTGATCGACGACCGGCCGATCCGCTTCGGCTCCTACGCGCCCGAGAATTTCGACATGACCTTCCAGGGCACGGTGCCGGTGAAGCGCGCGCTGCAATTCTCGCTCAACGTGCCCGCGATTGCGCTGCTCGACCGTGTCGGCGCGAGCCGGCTGTCGTCACGGCTCCGGCAAGCCGGCGCCAATCTGGTGCTGCCGAAGGACGAGGCGCCGGGACTCGCGATGGGGCTCGGCGGCGTCGGCGTGAGCTTGCAGGATCTGGCGATGCTCTATGCCGGACTGCCGCGGCTCGGCACCACCAAGCCGCTCCGCGAGATCATCGATGGCCGCGAAGACAACCGCGAGCCGATGCGGCTGATGGATCAGGTCGCAGCCTGGCAGGTCGGCAATGTCCTGCTCGGCGTCCCGCCGCCGGAAAACGCCGCGCGCGGCAAAATCGCGTTCAAGACCGGCACCAGCTACGGCTATCGCGACGCCTGGTCGGTCGGTTTCGACGGCCGCATCACCATCGGCGTCTGGGTCGGGCGTCCCGACGGCGCGCCGGTGCCTGGCCTGATCGGCCGCGTGGCGGCCGCGCCCATCCTGTTCGATGCGTTCGCGCGCACCGGCCGGCAACCGGTCGCACTGCCCAAGGCGCCGAAAGGCGCCGTCATGGTCGCGGGCAATGAAAAACTGCCGCTGCCGTTACGCCGCTTCCGCGCCATCGGCGAACTGGTGCGTGCCGGCAATGAGCAGGCCCCGCACATCCAGTTTCCGCTGAATGGATCGCGCATCGACGTCGACCGCGCAGGTGGCGCTGATGCCGCCGCGATGCCGGTCAAGGTCGCGGGGGGTGTGCTGCCGATGACGGTGGTGGTGAACGGCGTCTCCGCGGGCGAGATCGACGGCCGCCGTCAGCGGCTTATTGATCCTCCAGGTCCAGGATTTGCGCGGCTCACCGTGATCGACGCCACGGGCGCGGCGGACACAGTTGTTGTCAGAATTCAGTGAATTTGCGCCAAAGCGCGATGACGTGAGGGCCGTCATCGCGCTTTAGCTTCCTTTTGGGCATGATCTTTTCGGAAAACCGCTCACACTTTTCCGGATCATGCCTTAACCGGTTGTCCCAATAGCGGTTTCAGCGTATGCGGAACCCCATGGTCGACATCCTCCAACCGCGTTTCGGGACAGGCGCGCAGCCCCAGAAACCGTCGAAATCCAGCCGTGGCCTGGTGCCGATCGTGGATTTCGCGGTCGGCAGCCATTTGCGCGCAACGCTGTTCCTGTTGGCCTGCGCTGCGCTGCTGTTCCTGCCCGGCTTCTTCAGCGTCCCCGCGATCGATCGCGACGAGGCGCGCTTTGCGCAGGCGACCAAGCAGATGGTCGAGACCGGCGACTACGTCGACATCCGCTTCCAGGACGAGGTGCGCTACAAGAAGCCGGTCGGCATTTACTGGATGCAGGCCGCGGCGGTGAAGACCGCGTCCGCGCTCGGGTTGCCGGGCGCGCAGCTGCGCATCTGGGTCTATCGAATCCCATCGCTGATCGGCGCCATCGGCGCCGTGTTGCTCACTTATTGGGCGGCGCTCGCCTTTGTCACACGGCGAGGTGCTGCGTTGGCCGCGCTGATGATGTGCAGCTGTGTCGTGCTTGCCGGCGAGGCGCGTCTCGCCAAGACCGACGCGATGCTGCTGCTCACGGTGGTGGCCGCGATGGGCGCGCTGGGGCGGGTCTACTTGTCCTGGCAACGCGGCGAGGATCCCGAGCATCCGCCCTGGACGTGGCCCGCGATCTTCTGGACGGCGCTCGCCGGCGGCATCCTGCTCAAGGGGCCGCTGATCCTGATGTTCGCAGGTCTCACGATTTTGATGCTCGTGATCCTCGATCGCAGCGCGACCTGGCTGTGGCGGCTGCGTCCGGTCTGGGGCCTGATGTGGATGCTGGTGCTGGTGCTGCCGTGGTTCATCGCGATCTTCTGGCGCGCGGGCGAGGCCTTCTTCACCGACTCGCTCGGCGGCGACATGCTGGCAAAACTCGCCGCGCAGGAATTGCACGGCGCGCCGCCCGGATTCTATCTGTTGCTGTTCTGGATCACGTTCTGGCCGGGCGCGCCGCTCGCGGGCATGGCGGTGCCGGCGGTGTGGCGGGCGCGGCGGGAGCCCGGCGCGCAATATCTGCTGGCCTGGCTGGTGCCGTCCTGGATCGTGTTCGAGCTGGTGCTGACAAAGCTGCCGCACTACGTGCTGCCGCTTTATCCGGCCGTCGCCATCCTCACCGTCGGCGCGCTGGAGCGGCAGGTGCTGGCGCGCAACTGGCTCGCGCGTGGCGCGGCCTGGTGGTTCGCAATTCCGGCGCTGGGCTCGATCATCTTTGTCGTTCTCGCGGTCAAGCTGACGCGGCAGCCTGCATTCGCCGCCTGGCCGTTCTTCGCCGGTGCGATGGTGGTCGGCCTGTTCGCGTGGTGGCTCTATGACGATAACCGCGCCCCGCGCTCGCTGCTCAATGCGGTGCTCGCGGCCATGCTGCTGGCGATCGCCGTCTTTGGCGTGGTGATGCCGTCGCTGACCACGCTGTATCCGAGCGCAGAGATCGCCCGCGCGTTGCGCAATGTCACCTGCGTCGGTCCGAAGGCGGCCGCGGCCGGCTATCACGAACCGAGTCTCGTGTTCATGACTGGAACGTCGACGCTGCTGACGGATGGTTCCGGCGCGGCCGATTTCCTCAGCCAGGGCAGCTGCCGCTTCGCGCTGGTCGAGCGCAGCGTCGAGCGCGCCTTCGTGCAGCGGGCTGAGGCGATCGGACTGCGCTACAACGCCGCGACCCGGATCGACGGCTACAACATCTCGCAGGGCAGGCCGGTCTCGGTTGCGATCTACCGTTCCGAAGGCACGGAATAATGTCCGGCGTGTCCGAAGGCTACGTGGCGCAATTGTCTGACTTGATGGGGCGGTCGACCGGCGCGCTGTTGCGATCGCCCTCGCATTCACGCCGGGCCGAGGCGCGGCGGCGGCTGGCGCGGCATTCGCTATGGCTGGTCGCCGGCCTCTCCGCGCTGATCATCGTCCTGATGTTCGGCTTCGATGCCACCGAGATCGGATGGATGCCGAAGCGCGGCGCGCCGGAATTGTGGCCGGTCCGTATTCTCACCGATTTCGGCAAGGACGAGTATGTGTTGTGGGGCCTGGCAGCGATTTTCGTGATCAGCGGGCTTGCCTTTCCGCTGGTGCGATCAGGCGGCCGGCCAGCGCTGGCACGGTTCGCGATTCGCGTGGAATATTTGTTCCTCGCGGTGGCGCTGCCCGTCTTCATTACCGAACTGATCAAATGGACCGTTGGCCGCGGCCGGCCCTTTGTTAGCGGCAAGGCGGACGCCTTCAACTTCGTGCCGTTCACAGGAACCGAGGCCTATTTCAGCTTTCCGTCCGCGCACGCGGTCACGGCGTTTGCGCTCGCCTTTGCCGTGACCGCAATCTGGCCGCGCGTTTGGGTAGCCGCATTTGCCTATGCGCTGTTAATCGCGGTGAGCCGGCTCGTTCTGCTGGCGCATCATCCGAGCGACGTGGTCGGCGGCGCGCTGATCGGCATCGTGGGCGCGATGGCCGTGCGCTACTGGTTTGCCGCGCGGCGGGTCGGCTTCGACATCAAGGACGACGGCAAAATTGTCCCGCTTTAAGGGTTGCCCGGGCCGCGTTCGCCCCATAGAAGCGGACGCCGCGGGGCATCTGCCGCCTCTGCGTCAACCTGTTCGATGAGCCCGGATTTGCCTCACGACGACACCGACGTTGCGATCTCCATCGTTGTGCCCGTGCGCAACGAAGCGGACAATATCGCGCCGTTGATTGCGGAGATCGAGGCCGCGCTCGACGGGCGCTGGTCCCATGAAATCATCTATGTCAATGACGGCTCGACGGACGCCACGGCCGAGCGGCTTGCGGCGGCACGCGCGCAACGCGCCAATGTGCGCGAAATCCGCCATGCCAAATCCGGCGGGCAATCGGCGGCGGTGCGCAGCGGCGTGCGCGCCGCGCGCGGCGCCATCGTGGCGACGCTGGATGGCGACGGCCAGAACAATCCCGCGTTCCTTCCCGGCCTGATCGCGGCCATCGAGCAGGGCGGGGCGCGGGTCGGGCTTGCCGCCGGTCAAAGGGTCGGGCGCAAGGACACCGGCTTCAAGAAAATGCAATCGCGCATCGCCAACGCGGTGCGCAACGCGATTCTCAAGGACGGCACCCGCGACACCGGCTGCGGCCTGAAGGCGTTCCGGCGCGACGTCTTTCTGATGATGCCCTATTTCGACGGGCTGCATCGCTTTTTGCCCGCGCTGATGCGCCGGGAAGGTTTCGACATCGCCTACGTCGACGTGATCGATCGTCCGCGCCATTCCGGCGTGTCGAATTACGGCTTCTTCGACCGGCTCTGGATCGGCATCATGGATCTGGCCGGCGTGTGGTGGCTGATCCGCCGCAAGAAGCCGACCCCCGTCGCGAGCGAGGTGAAGTGATGCTCATTCAATACGGGCAGGCGCTCAGCAACTATCTCTACGACGTATTCGTCGCCAAGTTCGACTTCTGGCTGGCGTTTGGCTTGATGGCGCAACTCGCATTTGCAGCGCGGTTTTTGGTGCAGTGGATCGCGAGCGAACGTGCCGGCAATAGCGTGGTGCCGATGGCCTTCTGGTTCTTCTCGATCGCCGGCGGCCTGATGACTTTACTCTATGGCATCGTCAAGCGCGAGCCAGTCATCATCTTCGGACAATTGTTGGCGAACGTTATCTATATCAGGAACGTCATGCTGATCTGGAAGAACCGCGGCGGCGGTTCGAAGACGCTCGGTCGCTGATTTCGGCCGTCACCTGTAGCGCGGCAAGGGTTGCGTTTCCGCGTTGGTCGCCGCCTGAACCTCGCTGCTGCGTGCGGTCGACAGTTCACCCGCCGCATCCAACACGGGATAGGCGACCGAGCAGATGTGCGAGTGAATGCGCCGGAGGTCGCGCAGCACGTCCAGATGCAGCGAGGTGGTCTCGATCGTCTCGGGGCGTCCCTCGCGCAGGCGGTCGAGATGCGTCTCGGTCGCGGCAAGCTCGGCGTTGCGCAGCGCTGCCTTTTCCGCAAGCAGCTTGCGCGCCTCGCCGGCGTCGCCCGACATGAAGACGCCGAAGGCGATCCGCAGCAAATCCATGATGCGCTTGTGGAACGCGGACAATTCCTCGGCGCCTTCGGGCGAGAACTGGAAGCGGCGCTTGATCTTCTTGGTCGCGAGCTCACTCAAATTCTTGTCGATGATGTCACCGATATGCTCGAGGTTGATGGCAAAGGCGATGATCTCCATCGCCCGCTTGCCCTCGCGCTCGTCGAGGCTGCCGCGCGTCAGCTTGGTGAGATAGAGCCTGATCGCTTCGTCGAGGCCGTCGACCGCGTTGTCGGTCTTCGAGACCTGATCGACCAGCGCGCGGTCGTTGGTCATGACAGCCGTCATCACCTTGCGCAGCATGGTTTCGACCATGTCGCCCATGCGCAGCGTTTCCCGCGCGGCATCGGCAAGCGCAAGCGATGGCGTCTCCAGCGCGGTCTCGTCGAGATAGCGGGGACGAGCGGGATTGGCCTCCTGCACGCGATCCGGCAGCAGCCGTTTCAGCAATGCGGCCATGGGGTCGAGCAGGCCGATGAAGACGATCGCGGTCGCGATGTTGAAGACGACATGAAATTCCGCCGTCAGTTTTGCCAGATCGGGTTGCCACGCGAGCAGATAAGTAGCGACCGGGCGCAGGAACGGCAGCACGATGAGAATGCCGAGGATGCGGTTGACGAGGTTGCCGACCGGCAGCCGGTAGCTCGCGGGATTGTCGCGCCGCGCGCCCTCGAACACCGGATTGATGGCGCTGCCGAGATTGGCTCCGAGCACCAGCGCCAGCGTGGCGAGCGGCGAGATGAAATGCGAGTAGGCCAGCGACATGATCAGCAGCACGGTCGCGACGCTGGAATGCGCCGCCCAGGTGATGCCGGCGGCGATCAAGATACAGAGCACGGGATCGGCGGTGACGGCATCCATCAGCACGCGAACGCTCGGCGCGTTCTCGGCCGGGGCCAGCGAATCCAGGAGGATGTGCAGCGCCAGCAGCATCAAGCCGAGACCGATCAGGACGCGGCCGACGTCCTTGATGCGCGAGCGCGGACCGGTGCGGAAGGCGATGAGGCCGAAGATGAAAAGAATGGGCGCGATCGCCGCGATGTTGAAGGAAAGCACCTGAACGATGAGCGTGGTGCCGACATTGGCGCCCAGCATGATGGCGAGCGCCGGCACCAGGCCGACCAGGCCTTCCGCCGCGAACGAGCTCGTGATCAGCGCAGTCGCAGTGCTGCTCTGCAGGATCGCGGTGAGGCCGACGCCGGCGGCGAAGGCCTGGAAGCGGTTGCCGAGCGCCTTCGACAACAATCGCCGGAGATCTGGGCCGAACGCGCGTAGGATGCCGCTGTGGACCATGTGCAGGCCCCACAGCAGCAGCGCCACGCCGCCCATCAGGTCGAGAAGAACGAGGCTTCCCATGATTATGCGCTTCCGGACTTGAATCGAAGGATCAGGCTATCGCCAAATGGCGTGGGATCAAACGCTTTGTTGCGAGCAGAAAGCGCTAACGCCCGTGTGGAACGTGCGTTCCCCGTCGCTAATCGGGCAAACCGAGCAGGTGCGCGCCTTCCACGAGTTTGTCCGCAATAGCCGGGACTAGGCCGATATCCAGGAAGAAGCGATTTCTGAAGCCCGGTTCAAGTTCGAGCGCGCGGCGAACAATCCTTTTGGCGTCTTCCATGCGTCCGCCGAGCGCCAGCGCGACGGCTTGAAAGAAATAGAGAGTGCTGAACCGGGTATTGGCCTGCACGGCATTGGCGAAGTTCGACGCGGCCTCGTCGTAGCGGGCCTCCTGGATGGCCGCCAGTCCCAGCGCGTTATGGGCTTCGTACGAGAACGGATCGAATGGGCTCAAGCGCAGCGCACGCTTCGCGTGAGTTGATACGACAGCCGGGTTGCCGTTGAAGGCGTAAATATGCGCGCCGAAGAACAACGCCGCCGCCGAGGACGGATTGAGCGACAAGGCGCGTTCGATGGTGCTCGCCGCGGTTTCTCGTTCCTTCGCAAGGTGGGAAATCACAAGCGCTGCAACGGCCAGCGACGCTGCATCGTCGGTTCCGGACGCGATTGAAGCTCGAGCGCGGTCGAGCCCGGCTATTCGATCGGTCTCGTCGAACCCGCCCCGCATGAAGCAAATCTCATGGCACCAGGCGAGCAGGGCTTGAGCTGCGGCATAATTCGGGTCGAGTTCCAGCGCGCGATCAAGAAAGCCCGCGGCAATCTTCGCGTCCGCGGGCATGACCGATGCCATGTGGGGAAGCGCGCGCAGATAGAGATCATAGGCATCGAGGTTCTCGGGCGGTTTTCGGCGCGACCGTTCGATCTCCGAACGCTGCAGGCTCGGCTCGACGATGCCTACGACGCGTTCTGTGATCTGGTCCTGCAGGTCGAAGACGTCCTCAAGTGCGCCGTCGAACCGGTCGGCCCATAGATGCCTTGCAGTCTCGGCCTCGACCAGTTGCGCGGTGATGCGCACCCGGTTTCCCGTCTTGCGGACGCCGCCCTCCAGCACATAGCGGACACCCAGCTCGCGGCCGACCTGACGCACGTCGACTGCCTTGCCCTTGTAGGTGAAGCTCGAATTGCGCGCGATCACAAACAGCCATTTGATCCGCGACAGCCCGGTGGTGATGTCCTCGACCATCCCGTCCGCGAAGTAATCCTGTTCGGGGTCGCCGCTCATGTTCTGGAACGGCAGGACGACAATGGAGGGCTTTTCCGGCAACGCTAGTATTGGCGCGGGGCGGTCGACGATGACTTCGGAGGGCGTCGCGTTGGCGGCGGGACGGGCGCGCCAGGCCCGCATCGGTTCCGCGATGTTCTTCAACGACTGGTGGCCCATGTCGTCATAGGCGATCTCGGTCTTGCCTCTGATCTGTCGATGAGCGTCGTCGGAGATGCAGATGCCGCCGGGGTCGGCGATTCCCTCAAGCCGCGCCGCGATATTGACGCCATCACCAAAAATGTCGTTCTCATCGATGATGATGTCGCCGACATGGATGCCGATGCGGAACTCGATCCGCTTGGACTCGGGGATGTCGACATTGCTCGAGGCCATGCCGCGCTGGACCTCGACCGCGCAACGGACCGCATCGACGGCACTGCCGAATTCGACCAGCATGCCGTCGCCGGTGGTCTTGACGATGCGGCCGCGATATTCGGCGATTTTGGGATCGACGAGAGCTTTTCTGCAGGCTTTGAGACGGGCGAGGGTGCCTTCCTCGTCGGCGCCCATCAGGCGGCTGTAGCCCGCAATATCGGCCGCGAGAATTGCCGCAAGCCGCCGCTCAACCCGGGCGCCAGTCATTTCCAAAATCACCCATCCACGCGCGAGACGCGTGCATTTCTCTAATTCGACTTACTAGATCGAAAGCCGAGGCGACGGCAAGCACCACCTTGGCGTGATGCGGAAAGTTCCATCGGTGATGACGAGAGACGGCTCAAGCCGCATTGAACACGGCGAAGCCGTGGTCGAGATCGGCCTTGAGGTCGTCGACATTCTCGAGCCCGATATGCAGCCGCAGCGTCGGACCGCCTGGCGCCCATGTCGTCGCCGTCCGATACTCGCTGCAATCGAAGGGGACCGCGAGGCTCTCGAAGCCGCCCCACGAAAAACCCATGCCGAACAGTTTGAGGCTGTCGAGCATGGCGTCGACCGCCTTCTGCGGCTTCGGCTGCAGCACAATGCTGAACAGGCCGGAGGCCCCGGTGAAATCGCGCTTCCAGATGGCGTGACCGGGATGGCTTTCCAGCGCCGGATGCAGCACGCGCTGCACCTCGGGGCGCTGCTCCAGCCAGCGCGCCATCTCCAGGCCCGCGCGATGATGCTGAGCCAGTCGCACCGAAAGCGTGCGGGTGCCGCGCAGTGCGAGATAGACGTCATCGGGACCGGCGCAGACGCCGAGCAGGCGGATGGTTTCGGCCACGACCGGCCAGGCCTTGGCGTTCGCCGAGATCGTGCCGAACATGATGTCGGAATGGCCGCCGATATATTTGGTGGCGGCCTGCATGCTGATGTCGACGCCCTGTTCGAGCGCGCGGCGATAAAGCGGAGTCGCCCAGGTGTTGTCGTCGATCACGAGCGCGCCGCGCCGATGCGCGACTGCCGATATCGCGCGAACGTCCGGCATCTCGAAGGATTGCGAGCCGGGCGCCTCGACCAGCACCGCGCGGGTGTTCGGCCCGAACAGTTTTTCGATGCCGGGGCCAACAAGCGGATCGAAATAGGTGGTCTCGACGCCATAGCGCGCCAGAACGCCATTGCAGAAATTGCGCGTCGGCCGATAGGCGTTGTCGCAGACCAGGATGTGGTCGCCCGCCTTGCATACAGCGAGCAGGGTGGTGGAGATCGCAGCCAGTCCCGACGGCGCAAGCCCGACCCCCGCGCATTGCGGCCCCTCCAGCGCCATCAGCAAGTCTTGCAGCGCCCGCGTCGTCGGCGTACCGCGGCGGCCATACTGGAATTCGCCGCGATGGGCGTGCAGGTCGTCGGCGGTCGGATAGAGCACCGTGGAACCGCGAACGACCGGGGGATTGACAAAACCCTTCTGTGCTTTTGTGTCGCGGCCGGCCGTCACCAGCCGGGTCTCGGCCTTTTGCGCGCTCGATGCATCGGGGCCGTCAGCGGAATCCATGCCTTCGCCGTTGTTTTTCAGTTGTTGCGCGCCGTGCGCGGCGGCCAAACCGTCGAGATGGTTACTAACAGGACATCGAAGCAGGCCGTCAACCCCTTGACCCGGCTCGCCAGTCGTTCTGTGATGCGGCAACGCTTTTTGTCGCTGCACGTTGAGGGGCTTGCTGCGACCTTCGATCCATTGCCGGCTTCTGGACGCTGCCCTAGGGAGGGCGGCTCGCGGCAGGGATTTAGGGGTTGGCCTCCAAGGCGTCGCGATGAATGAGCCCCACATGAGCCACCTACTTTCCAAGAGACGACCGAAAGGCCCTTGTCCATGAAACGCGTATCCCTCGCCGTTGCCCTCGCTCTCGCCGCCGGCCTTTTGGCCCAGCCCGCTGGCGCCCAATCTCTCAAGGTCATCAAGGAGCGCGGCCAGCTGTCCTGCGGGGTGAGCCAGGGCTTACCGGGTTTCTCGACGCCCGACGACAAGGGCAACTGGACCGGCCTTGACGTCGATATCTGCCGCGCGCTCGCCGCCGCGATCTTCGACGATCCAAGCAAGATCAAGTTCGTGCCGCTGTCGGCCAAGGACCGCTTCACCGCGTTGCAATCCGGCGAGATCGACGTGCTCTCGCGCAACACCACCTGGACCCTGTCGCGCGATACGTCGCTGGGCGCGAATTTCACCGGCGTGACCTATTACGACGGCCAGGGTTTCCTGGTGAAGAAGTCGCTCAACGTGAACTCCGCGCTGGAATTGAGCAATGCATCGGTCTGCGTGCAGACGGGCACCACGACCGAGCAGAACCTTGCCGATTACTTCAAGGGCAACAAGATGAAGTACGAGGTGATCGCGTTCACCGGCGCGGACGAGACCGTCAAGGCCTACGAATCCGGCCGCTGCGACGTGTTCACTTCTGACGTCTCACAGCTCTATGCCGAGCGCCTCAAGCTCGCCAATCCGGCCGATCACGTCGTCCTGCCGGAAGTGATTTCGAAGGAGCCGCTCGGGCCGATGGTGCGCCACGGCGACGACCAGTGGTTCGACATCGTGAAGTGGACGCTGTTTGCGATGATCAACGCCGAGGAGATGGGCGTCACCCAGAAGAACGTCGACGAGATGGCCAAATCCGACAAACCGGATCTTAAACGCGCCTTTGGCGTCGACGGCAATCTCGGCGAACAGCTCGGCCTGACCAAGGACTGGTTCTACCGCATCATCAAGGCGGTCGGTAATTACGGCGAGTTGTTCGACCGCAATGTCGGCGCCGGCTCCAGGCTGCAGATTGCCCGCGGGCTCAACCAGCTCTGGAACAAGGGCGGAATCCAGTACGCGCCACCGATCCGCTGATCGCTTTTCGCCGCGGCGATGAGCATCGAGACACGATCACCGCCGTTGCTTCTTGAGCTTCGGCTAAAGCGGGCGCTCGGCGGCGCTGCCGGCTGGAGCGGAGTTGCGGTGCAGGCCGTGTTCGTGATCGCGCTGGCCTGGATGGTTTACGAAATCGTCGCCAACGCCCGCACCAATCTCGAGACGCAGCACGTCGCCGCCGGCTTCGGCTTCCTGAAGAACACGTCGGGCTTTGACGTCAGCCAGAGTCTGATCCCGTATTCCCAGTCCGACAGCTACACTCGCGTGTTCCTGGTCGGTTTGCTGAACACCATCCTGGTTTCGGTGATCGGCATTTTCTTTGCGACCATTCTCGGCTTTATCGTCGCGCTCGGCCGGTTGTCGCCGAACTGGCTGATGTCGCGCATTGCGGGCGGCTATGTCGAGATCGTGCGCAACCTGCCGCTGCTGTTCCAGATGCTGTTCTGGTATCTCGCGGTGCTCGCTGCGTTGCCGGCCCCGCGACAGAGCCTCTCGCCGGCCTCCGGCTTCTTTCTCAACAATCGCGGTGTGATCGTTCCGACGCCGGTGCCGCAGCCCGGGCTGGACTATTTTGCGCTTGCCCTCCTGCTCGCCATCATCGCCTCGTTCCTCCTGCACCGCTATGCGCGCCGCGAATTGTACCAGCGGGGACGTTTCATCAAGACCTGGCCTTATGTGCTGGCCCTTTTCATCGGCCCGCCGGCTCTCGCGGTGCTCGTGTTCGGCGTGCCGTTGTCTTTCGAATGGCCGGTTCTGAAAGGCTTCAACTTCGTCGGCGGCTCGCGGATGATCCCGGAATTCGTGGCGCTGACGTTGTCGCTGACGATCTACACTGCGGCTTTCATCGCCGAGATCGTCCGCGCCGGCATCATGTCGGTACACAGGGGACAAATGGAAGCGGGTCTGTCGCTGGGCCTGAGCCGTGGCGCGGTGTTGCGGCTGATCGTGGTGCCGCAGGCCTTGCGGGTGATCCTGCCGCCGCTGACGAGTCAGTACCTCAACCTGACCAAGAACTCCTCGCTCGCGGTGGCGATCGGATATCCGGACTTGGTGTCGGTCTTCATGGGCACTGCACTGAGCCAGACCGGGCAGGCGATCGAGATCATCGCCATCACCATGGGGGTCTATCTGCTGTTGTCGCTGGTCACCAGCGCGATCATGAATTTTTACGGGTGGCGCCTCAGCCGGAGCATGGACGCATGAGCGATGTTCTTGCTGATTCCTATGTTCGAGAAGCGCTGATCGCCGAGCGCGCCGCACCGGTGAAGACGACAGGCTTGGTCGGCTTCGTTCGAACGCGGCTGTTCAACTCGCCGACCAATATCGTACTGACGATTCTGGGCGCGCTGTTGATCTGGTTCACCGTGATGCCCTCGCTGAAATTCCTGTTTGTCGATGCGGTGTGGACCGGCAGCGACCGCAACGCCTGCCTGGAGGCGAATGCAGGGCATCCGGTCGGCGCCTGCTGGCCCTACATCCAGGCCAAGTACACGCAGTTCATCTACGGCTTCTATCCCGAACCGGAGCGCTGGCGGGTCAATCTGACCTTTGCGCTGGCAGCTGTGCTGCTGCTGCCGTTGCTGATCCCGCGACTGCCGGTCAAGAGCCTCAACGCAGGCCTGTTCTTCATCGCATTCCCGGTGGTGGCGTTCTTCCTGCTGCATGGCGGCGGTCTCGACGGCTTTGCCATCAGCTGGATCGCCGCCGTGTTCTCGAGCTTTGCCGACAGCCTGATTGGTGCGGGCAGTGCGATGGCGAAGGCCTCGACGCCCGTCATTGGCCCGCTGCTCGGGCTGCTCGGAAAGCTGGTGGTGCTGCTCGGCACCACGATATCCTATCTGCTCTGGCCTCTTGTCTGGCTGCGGGACCGGATACAGGCGGGCGGGCAGCCGGTCTGGGTCGATTTCGCCATCACTGCGGTGGTCGTCTCCGCGCTGACATTCTACTTCGGCCGAAGCATTGCGGCCGCATTCTGACTTGTGTCGCGACCTTCGCCGGCATCGGGCTCGTGATCGCGGTCATGGGGCTCGACCGCGGCGGGCTGCCGGTCGTCGATACCAGGCTATGGGGCGGCCTTCTCGTAACTCTGGTCATCTCTGTGACCGGCATTGTCGCTTCGATGCCGATCGGGATCGCGCTGGCGCTCGGGCGCCGTTCGACCATCCCGTTGATCCGCATCTCCTCGATCGCCTTCATCGAGTTCTGGCGCGGCGTGCCGCTGATCACGGTGCTGTTCTTTGCGACCTACATGCTGCCGCTGTTCCTGCCCGGCAATTTCACCGTGGATGGCCTGATGCGCGCGCTGATCGGCACCGCGCTGTTTGCCGGGGCTTACCAGGCCGAGGTGATCCGGGGCGGCCTTGCAGCGATCCCGCGCGGGCAGGGCGAGGCGGCCGGCGCGCTCGGCCTGTCCTGGGCGAAGACCACGTTCCTGATCGTGCTGCCGCAGGCGCTCCGCCACGTCATTCCCGGCCTGGTCAACAGCTTCATCGCGCTGTTCAAGGACACCTCGCTGGTCTCGATCGTGGCGCTGTTCGATCTTTTGGGCTCGCTGCGCGCCTCGTTCTCCGATCCGAACTGGGCGACGCCCACAACCCTGTTTACGGGCTTCGCCTTCACCGGCATCATCTACTTCACGTTCTGCTTCGGCATGTCGCGCTATTCGCTGTTCGTCGAGAACAGGCTGAATGCGCATCGTCGCAATTGAGGGGATCACCAATGGCCGACTCGATCGTCAGTATTTCCCACCTCAACAAATGGTACGGCGATTTCCATGTGCTGCGCGACATCGATCTTTCGGTCGGCAAGGGCGAGCGCATCGTGATCTGCGGGCCCTCCGGCTCCGGCAAGTCGACGCTGATCCGCTGCATCAACGCGCTGGAGGAATTCCAGGAAGGCGAGATCGTGGTCGACGGCATCGAGCTCGGGCCGAATCTGCGCCGCGTCGACGAAGTTCGCCGCGAGGTCGGCATGGTGTTCCAGAGTTTCAACCTGTTCCCGCACCTCACCGTGCTGGAGAACTGCACGCTGGCGCCGATCTGGGTCCGCAACATCCCGCAGAAAGAAGCGGAGGCGACCGCGATGAAATATCTGGAGCGGGTCAAGATCCCGCATCAGGCCCTGAAATATCCGGGGCAGATGTCGGGCGGCCAGCAGCAGCGCGTCGCGATCGCGCGTGCGCTCACCATGAACCCGAAGGTGATGCTGTTCGACGAGCCGACCTCGGCGCTCGATCCCGAGATGGTCAAGGAGGTGCTCGACACCATGGTCGACCTCGCCAGGGAGGGCATGACCATGCTGGTCGTGACCCACGAAATGGGATTTGCCCGCGAGGTCGCCAACCGCGTCATCTTCATGGATGCCGGCCAGGTGATCGAGGCCAACACGCCGCAGGAGTTTTTCGCCAATCCGCAGCACGCGCGGACGAAGCTGTTTTTCAGTCAGATTTTGCGGTGATTGTAAGACCCTCATCCTGAGGAGCGCGTCTTCGCGCGTCTCGAAGGATGAGGCCAAGGTCGGGGCCTCATGGTTCGAGACGCCGCTTCGCGGCTCCTCACCATGAGGGACAGCTACTCGAACGGCACGTCGATCTCGGTCTTCTTCTCCAGCCATTCCGGCACCGGCAAATTCTTCGACCGCATGAACTCCGGATTGAACAGCTTTGACTGATAGCGGTTGCCGCTATCGCAGAGCATGGTGACGATGGTCTTGCCGGGACCGAGCTGCTTCGCCAGCTTGATCGCGCCGGCGACGTTGATGCCGGTCGAGCCGCCGAGGCACAGCCCCTCGTGCTCGAGCAGGTCGTAGATCACGTTCACGGCCTCCTCGTCCGACACCAGGAAGGCGTCGTCCACCTCAGCGGTCTCGATCACGGGCGTGACGCGGCCGAGCCCGATGCCTTCGGTGATGGAATCGCCCGGCGTCGACTTCGCTTTGCCGTTCTTGAAGTATTCGTACATCGCAAAGCCGTGCGGATCGGCGCAGGCCGTGACGATGTTCTTGTTCTTCTCCTTCAGCGCGCGGCTGGTGCCGGCCAGCGTGCCGCCGGTGCCGACCGCGCAGATGAAGCCGTCGACCTTGCCGTCCAGCTGCTGCCAGATCTCCGGGCCCGTCGAGTCGTAATGCGCCTTGGCATTGTCGAGATTGTTCCACTGGTCGGCGAACAGCACGCCGTTCGGCTCGCTCTTGCGCAGCTGCTCGGCGAGACGCTTGCCGACGTGCTGGTAGTTGTTCGGATTGGAGTAGGGCAGCGCCGGCACCTCGATGAGTTCCGCGCCACATAGCCGCAGCATGTCCTTTTTTTCCTGGCTCTGCGTCTTGGGGATCAGGATCAGCGTGCGGTAGCCGCGCGCGCTCGCCACCACCGCAAGACCGATGCCGGTATTGCCGGCGGTCGCTTCCAGCACCAGACCGCCGGGCTTCAATTCGCCGCGCTTCTCCGCCTCGAGGATCATCCATTTGCCGGCGCGGTCCTTGACCGACTGGCCGGGATTCATGAACTCGGCCTTGCCGAGAATGGTGCAGCCGGTCGCCTCCGAGGCGCGCTTGAGTTTGATCAGCGGCGTGTTGCCGATCGCTTCGACGACGTCTTTGTTGATGGTCATAAGGAGAAAATCTGTTCCGGTCAGTGTTTTAGTTGCGCCGGAAACTAGTGCGCGACGTGCGAAAGGGGAAGGCTTTTGCACTGCGGCAGAACGGCCTGAGGCTGGCTTTTTGTGGGCGTGCGGCTGTTTGGCAAAACCTTCCGAAAATCTCCATTTTTGGAGAAACCCGGTATGGCCCCATCCAGTCAGGACGATCGTTCGATCTTGTAGAGCCCCACGTCGAGGGCACCGATCTCGAAACCGAGTCTGCAGTAGGCGAGGTAGTATTCCCACATTCTCTTGAAACGCGAATCGAAGCCGAGCGCCTCGATTGACGGCCACCCATGGAGGAAGCGCTTGTTCCAATCGGCGAGCGTGCGCGCATAGCCGTCGGCGAAGAACTCCGATGAAATCAGCCGCAATCCCGATCGAGCCACCAGTCGCTCGATATGCCGGGTGGTAGGCAGCATGCCGCCCGGAAAAATATGGCGCTGGATGAACTCGGGCCGTCGGCGATAATTTTCGAAACGGCTTTGGTCGATCGTGATGACCTGCAAAACCGCCTTGCCGCCGGCGTTCAGCCTTTGATGAAGCTTGTCGAAGTAGAGCGGCCAGTAGGATTCGCCGACCGCTTCCAGCATCTCGATCGAAACGATCCGGTCGAAGCTGCCGTCGGCGTCGCGATAATCCAGGAGTTGAAGGTCGGATTTGCCGTCGAGGCCGCGTTCCGCGAGACGTTCGCGCGCGTAGCGCAGTTGTTCGGTCGATAGCGTCAGGCCGGTTACGTGACAACCGGCGTGCTCGACGATGCGGCTCGCCAGTGCGCCCCAGCCGCAGCCGATCTCCAGGACTTTCTCCCTGCCGCTCAGCTCAAGCAGTTCGGTCACCCGTTCGAGCTTGTTTTGTTGCGCCTGCTCAAGCGTATCATGCGGTGAGTTATAAATGCCCGCGGAGTAGCTCATGCTCGCGTCCAGCCAGGGCTGGTAAAAGGCGTTGCCCAGGTCGTAATGCGCGCGAATGTTGCGTCGGCTGCCGCGCTGCGTGTTCCGATTGAACAGCGCATGGCGAAGCCAGTTGAGGGGTTGGGGTGGCCTCAGCCGCTCGAACGAAGTGGTTGTGGTGGACCGCGGCGAAGCTGCGCTCAGAAAGGAGTGGAGGTCAGGCGTTGACCACTCGCCGGCAACAAAACCTTCGGCAAAGCCGAGATCGCCGCCGGCCAGGAAGCGCAAAAGACATTTCCAGCTGTGCAGCTTGATTTGCGCCTGTTCTGCGGCGCGCTTGCCCGAGATCGCCATACTGCGTCCACCGGGTGTTTCAATCAGCAGTTCGCCGCAGTCGAACTGCCTGAACGCACGACGCAGCAGCGCTCCGATCGTCGTATCCAGGATCGGAGGCCACGCGATATCAGAGCCGCCAGGCGCGGTTTGTTGGTGTTCAGAGTGCATGAGAATTGACCCGCGGCTTGCGCGAAGGGGCGGCGAGCGTGACGCCGTGAACGGGTGATGGTGGACGGTCTCGCAGCCGCATGCCCTTGAGCCAGAGCCGCGCGGCCTCCCAGTGGATCGCGAGAATGACCTTCGCCGTCACCAGCGGGATGGCGAGGAACGCGCGCAACAGCGTCGAATCGCAGAGCTGCCGGCGCGACGCGGTCACGCAGGCGCTCAGCACGCTCTGGCCGTGCCTGGTCGCGCCGATGCTGAGGGCAAAGCGCGTCGCGGGCGGTTTCAGCCGAAAGCGATAGGTCATATCCATGTCCATGAACGGCGAGACATAGAAGGCCTTCTCGCAAGACTGGCGGACGGTGTCGGTCTCGACGTCGACAGCAGCCACATAGGCGTGCCGTTCGCCAAACGTGTTGTGGACTTGATAGATGGTTGCAGCGAGTTGTCCGCCTGGCCGGTAGCAGAAAAAGATGCTGAGCGGATTGAAGCAGTAGCCGAGTGTACGCGGCATGCAGAACAGCCGGATCGGACCACCCGCGATATCGATACCGGCGTCCGACAGATGGCGTTCGACCTGAACCCGCAGTGGCGTCGTGCTGCCGTCACCATGATCGGCGTCGTAAAGCGCGAACAGGTTGAACCGATTGAGGGAGAACAGCCGAAGCCGGGAGGCCAGCGTGGGCAATTCATCGAGATCGAGCAGCGTCCAGAACGCACGGTAACGGAAGTGGTGCAGGGTCGGCCGTAGCCGCCGATGCATCACGCTGCCCAGATAGAGGCAAGAGCGTAGTGTCATGACGGCATTTCCGTCGCGAGCGCGGGTTCGGTATGCGCCGCAACTGCGATGCGTCCGGATTCATCGGCCACGGTCCATGGCCGGCGCACGCCGCCGAGCTGTTCGGCGACCGCGAGTCCCGACTGCAATCCGTCCTCGTGAAAGCCCGCACCGAAATGCGCACCGCAGAACCAGAGGTTTCCGTTGCCCTGCAATGACCACAACCGCCGCTGCGCCGCGATTGCAGCAACATCAAAGATCGGGTGTTCATAGATCTCGGTGTGGTGGAGCATGTCCGAATGCGGCGGGCGGCCGGGATTAAGCGTCACGAACAGGGGCAAGTGGGCCGGAATGCTCTGCAGCCTGTTCATCCAATAGGTGACGCCGACCGGGGCGTCGGACCGATTGCGGTGACCCACATAGTTCCAGCTCGACCACGCGCGTCGCCGCCGCGGCATGAATGTCGGATCGGAGTGCAAGACCGCGAGGTTCCGGCTGTAGCGAAAGGCACCAAGCAGTTTGCATTCGTCGATCGTAGGCTGGTCGATCATTGCAAGCGCCTGATTGGCATGGGTAGCCAATACGACGTGATCGAAGCGCCGCGCGTCGCCGCGCACATCTGTCACGGTTACGCCGCCGGCGGCGCGCCGCACGTTGACGACACCGCTCTCCAGCCGAATTCGATCGGCAAACGGTTGAATGAGCCGCTGCACATAGGCCCGGCTGCCGCCGACCACCGTTTCCCAAGGCGGTCGTCCGGTAAGTTGCAACAGGCCGTGATTGTGATGGAAACGGATGAACGTTGCCGCAGGGAAGGCGAGCATTGCCTCGGGCGGCGCCGACCAGATCGCCGCCGCCATCGGCAACAGGTGATCATCTCGAAACGCCGAACTGTAACGACCTCTGACGAGGTAGTCGCCGAGGCTGATCGATTCATCGCACAGCAGCGTCGCATCGCGCGCCGCCTGATCGTAAAATCTCACGAGGTCGCGCAGCATCAACCAGAAGCGGGGACGCGCGATGTTGCCTGCCTGCGCCAGCAGCCCCGCAAGACTTGTGCCGGAATATTCCAGTGCGCCGTCGTCGAGCGATACCGAGAGCGACATTTCAGACAATTGTGTCGGGACACGGAGGTGCTGAAACAGCGCGGTGAGGTTGGGATAGGTCTTTCGATTGAAGACAATAAAGCCGGTGTCGACGGCAATCGCGCGGCCACCGATGCCGGCGGTGACCGTATTGGAATGGCCGCCGATGCGATCCGACTGCTCATAGACCGTTATCTCGTGCCGTTGGCTGAGCAGCCAGGCGGCCGAGAGGCCGGAAATGCCGGTTCCAATTACCGCGATTTTCAATCTTTCTTCCTTCCGGAACACTGACGATGTCGATCGGCTGAACGACAGCGCCCTTTCTATGAACGCCGGCCTTGGGCATTTGGATCACCGGGGTGATCCAACGCGCGCGACGCAGCGTTTCCCGGATATGCTCGCAGTCTCACGATGTCCGGTTCGGCTCGGCTCTCTGGTCAGTGCAGGCGCGATCCTGTACTCACGTCGCAGAGGTGACAATGAGCGGAAGCGGCCGCGCATCATGGTGAGCAATGACCCCGGCGAGGTCGCGTCAGATGCCGCCCGGTGGGCCCGGCTGATCGAAGCTGTTGCCACACGCAAGGACCGCGAAGCATTTGCCGTGCTGTTCCGGCATTTCGCCCCTCGGATAAAGACGTTCATGCAGAGATCGGGTGCGAGCGAGCAGAACGCCGACGAGCTCGCGCAGGAAGCGCTGCTGGCGGTGTGGTCAAAGGCCGGCCTCTTCGATCCCGAAAGCGTTGGCGCCACGGCCTGGATATTCACGATCGCACGCAACTTGCGCATCGACGCGCTCCGTCGTCGGATACGAACTCCGACACAAAATACGGCCGAGGCCGACCTCGAGTTTCAAATCGACGAAGGACCGCAGCCCGATGCCGGCCTCGACGTTGCGCAAGTCGAGGGGCGGGTGCGGGATGCGTTATCTTCGCTCCCCGACGAGCAGTTGCGAGTGGTCGAGTTGTCCTTCTTTCAGGAGCAGGCCCATGCCGAGATCGCGCGCACGCTCGACATCCCGCTTGGGACTGTCAAATCACGCTTGCGGCTGGCGATGACCCGGTTGCGAGCCTTGCTCGGTGATTTTTCATGACGATCCATCATCATCCCTCGGACGGACTGTTGACCGAGTTTGCGGCCGGCGTTCTCGACCTGGGCCAGCATGTGGCCATCGCCACCCATCTCGCGAACTGTCCGCGTTGCCGTGTAATGGTGCGCACGACGGAGCATGTCGGAGGCGCCGTGCTGGCCGCTCTGCCGCCGACCGCGATGGCGGACGGATCATTCGAGGCCGTTGAAGCCCGGCTGAACGAGGCCGCGCTCTCCGTCGTTCCGCCCAACCATTCCGGCGGGGCATTTGCCGATGTCGCCGGCCTGCCGCGATTCCTTCGCAGCTTTCCCGAGACCTCGTGGAAGTGGATCGCACCAAAGGTGCATTTGCGACCGATCCAATTGCCGCATCCCAGCGCGACGCGCGTCTTCCTCCTGCGCTCCAGTCCGGGCACCAAAATGGTCGAGCATACCCACAGTGGGTTCGAGATGACCTGCGTGTTGTCGGGCAGCTTTGTCCATGCAGGTGGGCATTTTGGTCCGGGGGATTTCGATTTCGGCGACGGATCGGTGGACCATGATGTGACGATCAATTCCGCAGAGGATTGCGTTTGCCTCGTCGCAATGCAGGGGGACTTGAGAATGCACGGCCTGATCGGTCGGCTACTGCAACCGCTGATCCGCATGTGATCGGCTGCAGTTCAGGAGACACCGCATGAGCATTGCTCCAGGCAATGTTCCAATTTGCTGTCATGGGGCTCGCGCTGTCGATCGTCATGATGATCGCCTGGCAGATTCAACGCAGCACCGGGTCTACTGCCTGGATCGACGTATGCTGGACATTCGGAACCGGATTGGTTGCATGTGTCGGCAGCCTGATCCCGTTGCAGCAGGGCGCAACGCCTGCCGCGCGGCAGATTCTGGTCGCAACGCTGATCGCAATCTGGTCGCTGCGGCTAGGTGCCCATCTGTTGTCGCGGACCCTGAAGCATGGCGACGATCCGCGCTACCGCGACTTGATCAATCAGTGGGGCACCACTGCCGACAAGCGGATGTTTTGGCAAGTTCAGGCCCAGGCGGTCGTTGCCCTCATCCTTGCGGTTTCCGTCGCACTCGCCGCTCATAATCCGCGGCCGCAGCTGGAATTTGCGGATGTGCTCGGAGCCAGTGTGCTTCTCGTCGGCCTGATCGGCGAGGCCGTATCCGACTGGCAGCTGCGCCAGTTCCGAGCCGATCCGGCCAACCGAACGCGTATCTGCGAGGCCGGTCTCTGGAAGTGGTCGCGCCATCCGAACTACTTCTTCGAGTGGTTCTGCTGGCTGGCTTATCCGCTGATCGCAATCGATGGATCCTATCCGCGGGGATGGGTCACATTATTGGCGCCAGCCTGCATGTACTGGATACTGGTGTACGTCTCGGGTATTCCGCCGCTGGAGCAACACATGCTGCGTTCGCGTGGCGCGCAATTTCGCGAGGTTCAGGCGCGGACGCGCGCTTTCGTCCCGTTTCCGAAATTCTCTTCAGGCCGTTAGCCGGGCAGTGATCAAATAGGCGGCCGCGGCGGATGTCGCGCCCAACAACGTGCCCCAGGTGACGTCGGCAAGCGTGAGCTGAAAAGTCCAGTTTCGTAGCGTCGCCTGGTTGGTGAGGTCATAAGTCATGTAGCTGAAAAAGCCGAGCAGCGCGCCCAGGATTGCCGACTGAGCAAGGCTTCCGGATTTGACCGCCGGAAGCACTGCGAAGATCACTAGCCCGGCCGGATAGATCAGATAGAACGCAACTGCTGGCAACAACTTCGCGTTGGCCAGCATGATGTCACCCAAGGTCGGACGATACAGCCGGTTCGCCATCGTCGTCAGCCAGACCATGTCGCAAAGGACAAAAACCACGAGCGTGGAAAGGTAGGCGTAGAGCCAGGTCATTCGAATTTTTCCGCTAGCAATCGCTGATGCGATCCTGCTTCTGCTAACGACCGATCGAGGCTTTTGGATCATGCGTGTATCCGCCGGCCGCACCGGCGTTGTAAACGCGTCCCGATGGCGGCCTCGCGAGGCCGATTTCGCACAAAATCCACATGAAATGTTCGTAAGCTTGCAAACCAGCAACAGGGCTGGCGGCATCAAAGAAACCGTTGGGAAACGGCCACTTCTCAGGTTCGAGCGGCCGTTCCCACGCGCCCCGGCGACGGCGGGCAGGGCTGTCCGCGCCCCCTTCGCCCCGCTAGTATCCGCAGCCGGGTTCCAGAGAAAGCATCACGCTGTGAACGACTTGCTGACAGTCCTCCGCTGCTCCGGCCGCGATCATCCTGATCGCCCTGGCCTGCGGCTCATGCCGGGCAAAAGGCCCGGCGGAGGGGTGATGTGAGCCATCCGTCCCCGGGGATTGAGCTCAGGCGGCAAGAGATCGCCCGTTCCGGCATGGCGCGCGCGGCGCGATGGGGCGTCACGCTCGCCTTGATCGCCAGCTCGCTCGGCTGCGTGCTGACCCAGGACATCCCCGACCCGGCGATGGACGTGCCCGGCGGCTACAAATATGGCGGGCCGCGCGCGGAGGACGCTCCGCCCGCGCTCGACTGGTGGCGCGGCTTCAACTCGACGGAAATGACCTCGCTGATGGAGGAAGCCCAGCGGGTCAATCTCGACATCGCCGCCGCCGTCGCGCGCATGGTGCAGGCCGACGCGCTGGCGCGCCAGGCGGGCGCTGCGCTGCTGCCGACGCTGCAGGGCAACGGCTCGCAGACTTATTCCCGCACGTCGGGTTCGAGCGCCAGCGGCCTGACCAATAATGGTCGCGAGATCACCAACTACAACGCTTCGCTGAGCGCGGCCTATCAACTCGACTTCTGGGGCGGCAACCGCGATGCGCTTCAGGCTGCGGAAGAGACCGCAACCGCCAATCGCTTCGATCGCGATGTCACTGCGCTGACCACCCTGACGGCGGTCGCGACCGCCTATTTCAACGTGTTGGCCTCGCAGGACCGGCTGCGTACCGCCCAGCAAAACATCGCGAGCGCCCAGCGCATCCTCAATGCGGTGCAGGATCGCCGCAAGGCGGGGACCGGCACCGATCTCGACGTGGCGCAGCAGGAAAGCGTGCTCGCCAACCAGAGGGCGCTGGTGCCGCCGCTGAAGCAGACGCTCGACCAGAACGTCAACGCGCTCGCCGTGCTGGTGTCGCGGCCGACCGAGAGCATCCATGTCACCGGTGGCTCGCTTGTCTCAATCGCGACGCCGCGGGTGACGGCGGGACTGCCGTCGGAAATCCTGACCCAACGGCCCGACATCCGCCGCCAGGAGGCGCAGCTTGCCTCCGCCACCGCCAACATCGGCAATGCCCGCGCGCAGTTCTTTCCGACCATCCAGCTGACCGGGCAGGGCGGCTACCAGAGCTCGGCGCTGGTCTCGCTGTTTCAGCCGCATGCCGCCTTCTTCCAGCTCGTCGGCTCGGCGACACAGCCGATCTTCGAGGGCGGCAAGCTTCTCGGCGCGTTCGAGCAGACCCAGGCGCGGCAGGACGAATTGCTGCAGACCTACCGCAAGACCGTCATCCAGTCCTTTGCCGACGTCAACAACGCGCTGTATTCGATCAAGCAAACCACGATCAAGCTGCGCCTGCAGCGCGAAGTCGTGACTGCGTCGCGGCGCGCCTTTCAATTGGCCGAACAGCAGCTCAAGGCCGGCACTGCCGATATCGTAACTGTGCTAAATACCCAGCTGACATTGTTCCAGGCGGAAGATTCGCTGTGGCAGGCGGAACTCGCCCGGCTGCTGGCCTATGTCAGCCTGTACCAGGCGTTGGGGGGCGGCTGGGAGCCGAGGATAGAGAGGCCGGCAAATGCTCTTTAAGCCGAACGAAACCACTGACAAGGCCGGTGGCCGGGTGGCGCGCGTCGCAAGAAGCGCGGGCAGCCGCATGGTTTCGCTCTTCATCACGCTCCTGATCCTCGGCGGGCTCGGCTACATCGGCTGGACCGTGTTTCAGCAGAAACAGGCGACCAAGGGCGGGCCGGGCGCGCGGCCGGATCTCCCGGTGCCGGTGCTGGCGGCAACGCCGCGCATCCAGGATGTACCCGTCTATCTCGACGGCGTCGGCACGGTGCGCGCGCTCAACACGGTGACGGTGCGCTCGCAGGTCGACGGCAAGCTGATCGCGGTCAATTTCGTCGAAGGCCAGGACGTCAAGAAGGGCGACGTGCTCGGCGAGATCGATCCGGCGATCTATCAGGCGCAATACGATCAGGCGGTGGCGAAGAAAGCGCAGGACGAGGCGCAGCTTGCCAACCAGCGCATCGACCTGGTCCGCTATCAGCAGCTCGCCGCCACCAATGCCGGCTCGAAGCAGCAGGCCGACACGCAGAAGGCGCTGGTCGCGCAGAACGAAGCGCTGGTCAAGGCCGACCAGGCCGCGATCGATAACACTGCCGCAACGCTCGGCTATACCAAGATCGTGGCGCCGCTCTCGGGCCGCGCCGGGCTTCGCCAGGTCGACCAGGGCAACATCATCCACGCGGCTGACGCGACCGGCCTCGTCATCATCACCCAGCTGCAGCCGATCGCGGTGTGGTTCAGCCTGCCGCAGCAGCAGATCGTGCGGGTCAACGCGGCTTCGGCCAAGGGCCCGCTAGCGGTCGATGTGTTCGGCAATGACGGCGTCACCGTGGTCGATACCGGTATCCTCAGAGGCATCGATAACCAGGTCGATCCGACCACGGGCACGCTGAAGCTCAAGGCGGAATTCCCCAACAGCAATTATCAGCTCTGGCCCGGCCAGTTCGTCAACGTGCGGCTGAAGGTCGAGACCCTGTCGAAGGCGCTGGTGGTGCCGACCTCGGCGGTGCAGCGCGGGCCGATCGGCACGTTCAGCTATGTCATCGATTCCGACAATGTCGCCCATGCCAAGCCGGTGACGGTGACGCAACAGAACGAGACGGATGCGGTGATCGCAAGCGGCCTGTCACAGGACGACCGCGTGGTGACGACAGGCTTCGCCAATCTGGCCGATGGCTCCAAGGTCATCATCGGCAACAACGACCAGACGCCGTCGGCCGACCTCGCGCCGCGCAAGAAGGGCAGCCGCGATCCTCGGCAAGGGCAAGGACGGGCAAGGCAAGAAGGATGGGCAAGGGAAGAAGGACTAGGGCAAGGACGGCGAGCACCGCAGGCGCAGAGAGCAGGGTGAGGGGGATCAGAAGGGGGCAACTGGACCTGCGGGCGGCGAGCCGCCTGCCGGGGCTGCGAAGTCGCAGCCGTGAGATCAGCGTGAGAGAGCGCGCACCATCATGAGCGTCTCCGAACCCTTTATCCGCCGGCCGATCGCGACATCGCTGCTCGGCATCGCGCTCCTGATCGGCGGCGGGCTCGGCTATTTCGCGCTGCCGGTCTCGGCGCTGCCGCAAGTCGACTTCCCGACCGTGCAGGTGACGACGCAGTTGCCGGGCGCGAGCCCCGACGTGATCGCCTCGCTGATAACAGCGCCGCTCGAGCGTCAGCTCGGACAGATCCCTTCGCTGTCGTCGATGAACTCGACCAGCTCGTTCGGCGTCAGCCAGATTTCGCTGCAGTTCGACCTCAACCGCGACATCGACGGCGCGACCCAGGACGTGCAGGCGGCGATCAACGCCGCGGCCGGCGTGCTGCCGAGAACGCTGCCTTATCCGCCGGTTTACGCCAAGGTCAACCCGGCGGACGCGCCCGTCATGACGCTCGCCCTGACCTCCGAGACGATCTCGCTGCGCGCCATGAGCGACATCGCTGACACCATCCTGTCGCAGCGTCTCAGCCAGATTTCCGGCGTCGGCAAGGTCACCATCCTGGGCGGGCTGAAGCCAGCGGTGCGCGTGCAGGCCGATCTCGCACGGCTCGCGGCTTACGGCATCGCGATGGAGGATCTGCGCAACGCGATCGCGGGCGCCAACGTGTCCGGGCCCAAGGGCTCGCTCGACGGCGCGCAGCAGTCCTACACCATTGCCGCCAACGACCAGATTGCCGCCGCCGACGCCTACAAGCCGATCATCATCGCCTATCGCAACGGCAATCCGGTCACGATCGGCGACGTCGCGCAGATCGTCGATGGGCTGGAGAATGACCGCACGGGCGGCTGGTACCAGGGCACGCCCGCCGTCGTCATCGACATCCAGCGTCAGCCCGGCGCCAATGTCATCGAGGTGGTCCGGCAAATCCGCGCCGAAATCCCGAAGCTGCAGCGGACGATTCCGGCCGGCGTCAATCTCACCATCGTCAGCGACCGCACCGTGACTATCCGCGCCTCGGTGCGCGACGTGCAATTCACGCTGGTCCTCGCCGTGGTGCTGGTGACGCTGGTGGTGCTGCTGTTCCTGCGCTCGATCCGCGCCACCATCATCGCAGGCGTCGCGCTGCCGCTGTCGCTGATCACCAGCTTCGGCATCATGTATTTCGCCGGCTTCAGCCTCGACAATCTGTCGCTGATGGCGCTCACCATCGGCACCGGCTTCGTGGTCGACGACGCCATCGTGATGATCGAGAACATCGTCCGCCACATGGAAAACGGCGAGAGCGCGATGAGCGCCTCGCTGCGTGGCGCCAGCGAGATCGGCTTCACCGTGATCTCGCTGACGGTGTCGCTGATCGCGGTGTTCATTCCGCTGCTGTTCATGTCGGGGCTGGTCGGGCGCATGTTCCGGGAATTCGCGCTTACGCTGACCATCGCGGTCGTGACCTCGGCGGTGGTGTCGCTGACGCTGACCCCGATGATGTGCTCGCGCATCCTCAAGCACGCGCATGAGGAGATGGCGGTGCCGGGACTGGCCATGATCAGCAATCTGATCGACCGCATGGTCGGCTTCTACGAACGCACGCTGCTCTGGGTGCTGCAGCACCAACGCGAGACGCTTCTCGTGACGTTGTCGACGATTGCCGCGACGCTGTTCCTCTATGTCGTGGCGCCGAAGGGCTTTCTCCCGTTGCAGGATACCGGCTCGATCACCGCCGTGACGCAGGCCGGCCCCGACGTCTCCTTTGCCGAGATGCAGGCGCGGCAAACCCAGGCCGCTGATACGATCAAGGCCGACCCTGATGTGATCGGTGTCGTCTCGGTGATCGGTGCGGGCTCGGTCAACCCGACCACCAATGTCGGCAGGCTCGTGATGACGCTGAAGCCGCGTGGCGAGCGGGCCGATGACGTCAGCACCGTGGTGAACAGGCTGAAGGAGAAGGTGGCGTCGATCCCGGGCATGACCATCTACTTCCAGCCGGTGCAGGACGTGCAGATTTCGACGCAGTCGAGCCGCTCGCAATATCAGTACACGCTGACCGGCACCGATGCGGCGCTGGTGTCGGAATGGGCCAACAAGCTGGTTGCCGAGATGCGGCGCGATCCGCTGTTCCGCGACGTCTCCTCCGAATCCCAGGACGGCGGCCTGCGCGCGCAGCTCAATGTCGACCGCACACGGGCAGGGCAGCTCGGGGTCAGCCTGCAGGTGATCACGGATACGCTGAACGATGCCTTCGCGCAGCGGCAGATCTCGACCATTTACGGCCAGGCCAATCAGTACCGCGTGGTGCTGGAAGCCTTGCCGATGTATCAGCGCGATCCTTCCATCCTCTCCAAGCTCTACGTACCCGGCGCCGCGGCGGTGCCGGGAAGCCCGGCGGGCCAGGTGCCGATTTCAGCGGTCGCGACCTTGGTGCGCACCACCGCGCCGCTCGCGATCTCGCACCAGGCGCAGTTCCCCGCGGTGTCGCTCAGCTTCAACCTCGCGCCCGGCGAGGCGCTCGGCGACGCGGTGGAGACGGTAAAGGCGATCGAGCAGCGGATCGGCATGCCCTCCAGCATCGTCGGCCTCTATGCCGGCGACGCAGCCGAGTTCTCCAAGTCGCTGGCCGGCCAGCCCTGGCTGATCCTGGCTGCGATCGTCACCATCTACATCGTGCTCGGCGTGCTCTATGAGAGCTACATCCACCCCATCACCATCCTCTCGACGCTGCCTTCGGCCGGCGTCGGCGCCATCCTCGCGCTCATGCTGTGCGGGCAAGACCTGTCGGTGATCGGCCTGATCGGCATCATCCTCCTGATGGGCATCGTCAAGAAAAACGCGATCATGATGATCGACTTTGCGCTGGAGGCCGAGCGCCATCAGGGCATGAGCGCCTATGACGCCATCGTGCAGGCCTGCCTGTTGCGATTCCGCCCGATCATGATGACGACCCTGGCCGCGCTGTTCGGCGCGCTGCCGCTCGCGATCGAAAGCGGTACCGGCGCGGAGCTGCGCTTCCCGCTCGGCATTTCCATCATCGGCGGCCTGCTGCTCAGCCAGTTGCTGACGCTCTACACCACGCCCGTGATCTATCTGGCGCTCGACGCAATCAACCGCAGGTTCGAACGCGCCCTGCCACCCGCCGGTCCCGAAGCGCCGCCGATCGCGGGCGCGACCGAGGGCATGCAATGAGGACGATCGGGCCATGATCTCGATCTCCGAGCCGTTCATTCGCCGGCCGGTCGGCACCACGCTGCTTTCGATCGGGTTGTTCCTGGTCGGTCTGGTCGCCTACGAGTTCCTGCCTGTCGCGCCCGTTCCGAATGTCGACTTCCCCTCGATCCGCGTGCAGGCGACGCGTCCCGGCGCCGATCCGTCCGTGATGGCGGCAACGGTCGCGGCGCCGCTGGAGCGCAAGCTTGGCCAGATCGCGGGCATCGACCAGATCACCTCGACGAGCTCGCTCGGTACCACCAATATCCAGCTCACCTTCTCGATCGGGCGCGACATCGACCGCGCAGCGCGCGACGTGCAGGCCGCGATCAATGCCTCGCTCTCCGATCTCCCGAGCGACCTGCCGACCCTGCCTAAATTCCGCAAGTTCAATTCCGCCGCCGCGCCGGTCTTCGTGCTGGCGTTGACTTCGAAGACGCTGACCACGGGCGCGATCTACGACGTCGCCGACACCGTGATCGCCCAGCGCATCGCGCAGGTTCCGGGCGTGGGCGACGCCACCGTCAGCGGCGCCGACCAGCCCGCGGTGCGTGTGGCGCTCAATCCGGTGGCGCTGTCCAATGCGGGGATTGCGACGGACGACGTCCGCAACGCCATTATCAATGCCAATCCGCTCGGACCGGTCGGCATCTTCAACGGCAGCCGGCAGAGCGAGACGCTCGCTCTCAACAAGCAGATGCGCACCGCGGAAGAGTTCCGCAACATCATGATCAAGAGCGCGGGCGGCAATTTCGTGCGGCTCGCCGACGTGGCCGAGGTCGAAGACTCCGTGCGCAACAGCCGCTCGATCGCCTGGTTCAACAAGCAGCCGGCGGTGCTGATCCAGATCACCAAGCAGGGCGATGCCAATGTGATCGAGACCGTCGACCGCGTGAAAGCGCTGATCCCCGATCTGAAGCAATGGATTCCGGCGGGCGTGGAGATATCGACCCTGGTCGACCGTACCAGCACGATCCGCGCCAGCGTCCAGGACATGCAGTGGACGCTGCTTGCGACCGCGGTGCTGGTCATGATCGTCGTGTTCGCTTTCCTGCGCCGGCTGATACCGACAATCGCCGCCGGCATATCGGTGCCGCTCGCGCTCGCCGGCACCTGTGCCGGCATGTGGCTCGCGGGTTTCTCGATCGATAATCTCTCGCTGATGGCGCTCGCGATCTCCGTCGGCTTCGTGGTCGACGACGCCATCGTCATGATCGAGAACATGTACCGCAATCTCGAGCACGGCATGGCGCCGCTCCGCGCGGCGATGGAGGGCGCGCGCCAGATCGGCTTCACCGTGGTCTCGATCAGCCTGTCGCTAATCGCGGCCTTCACGCCGCTGATCTTCATGGACGGCATCGTCGGCCGCCTGCTGCGCGAATTCTCGCTGACCCTGACCTTCGCCATCGTGGTGTCGACCGTGGTGTCGCTGACGACCACGCCGATGATCTGCGCCCACTACATCAAGGAGGCGACCTCGGATCGCGCGACCTGGCTGGACAGGGTCATCGAGGGATCACTGTCGCGCATCGTCGCGTTCTATACATGGACGCTGCGTCGCGTGCTGCTTTATCCCCTGCTCACGCTGCTGGTGTTCTTCGCCACCATCGCGCTCACGGTGGTCCTCTACGTCAAGACGCCGAAGGCCTATTTCCCGATCGACGATTCCGGCTTCGTCATCGGCTCGACGCGGGCCTCCGCCGACATCTCGTTTCAGTCGATGCTGGGCCTGCAACAGCATATGGCCGATATCGTGATGGCCGATCCCGCGGTGGCCGGCATCGGCTCCGTGCTGGGAGGAGCCGGCGGGCCCGGCGGCGGCGGTTCGAACCGCGGCACCATGTTCATCAGCCTGAAGCCGCCTGAGGAGCGCGGCGGGATCACCACGGCGCAGGTGATCGACCGGCTGCGCCGCCAGATTTTCAACGTGCCCGGCATCCGCCTGTTCATGTTTGCAGCCCAGGACGTGCGGACGGGGGGACGGCAGAGCGACTCCAACTACCAGTACACGCTGTCGAGCACAGACCTCGATCTCCTGCAGAAATGGGCGCCGATCGTCGCCAAGCGGATGGAGACGGTCGACGGCATCACCGATGTGTCATCGGACCGCGATCCCGGTGGCTTGCAGTTGACCCTGCAGATCGATCGCAAGATGGCGGCGAGACTTGGCGTGCAGGTGCAGGACATCGACAACGCGCTCAACAACGCGTTCTCGCAGCGGCAGATCTCCTACATCTACACCCAGCGCAACCAGTATGTGGTCGTGCTCGAGATCGATCCGAAATTCCAGACCGATCCCTCCAACCTCGAGCACATCTATGTCGCGGGCGCGGGCGACACCCAGGTGCCGCTCTCGGCGGTGGTTCATTACAATCGCGACCTGTCGCCGCTCGCGGTGTTTCACTCGCAGGCGTTCCCGTCGACGACGGTGTCGTTCAATGTGCCGGACGGCGTGCCACTCGACGCCGCGACGACGAATATCCAGCAGGCGGTGGCTGAGCTGCATATGCCCGAGGGCATCAGAGGCAGTTTCGACGGCAATGCCGGCGATTTCGGCAAGACCACCGGGCGGCAGCCGCTGCTGATCCTCGGCGCGCTGGTGGCGATGTATATCGTGCTCGGCGTGCTCTATGAGAGCCTTGCCCATCCGCTCACGATCATCTCGACCTTGCCGTCGGCCGGCCTCGGCGCGTTGCTGGCGCTGCAGGTCACCGGCACGCCGCTCACCGTGATCGCCTTTGTCGGCATCATCCTGTTGATCGGCATCGTCAAGAAGAACGGCATTATGATGGTCGACTTCGCGCTGGACGCCGAACGCAATCAGGGCCTGTCGTCGGAGGAGGCGATCTTCGAGGCCTGCCGCGCGCGCTTCCGCCCGATCCTGATGACGACCATGGCGGCACTGTTCGCCGGCATTCCGCTGGTGATCGCGACCGGGCCCGGGACCGAGCTGCGCCGGCCGCTCGGCATTACCATCATCGGCGGCCTGTTCGTTTCGCAGGTCCTCACGCTCTACACCACGCCGGTGATCTACCTCCTGATCGACCGCTTGCGGGGGCGAACCGCACCGGCGGCGGCAGGGGCGCCTGCCGAATAGACGCAGTTGTAGCAACGGAGCGTGGGGCGTATAGCCCGGCCCATGTCCGAACCATCCGAAACAGGTCAGGCGATCGCGGAGTGTCCGCGGTGCCGCAAGCCGATGCCGCTTTGCATCTGCGAGTCAGTCACGCCGGTCGAGAGCCGGATATCGCTGTTGATCCTGCAGCATCCGCAGGAGCAGGACAGGGCGCTCGGCACGGCACGGCTGGCCGCAATGCACTTCAAGAACGCCGTCCTGAAGATCGGCCTGTCATGGCCGAGCCTTGCCAAGGCGCTCGGCCGGCCCGTCGCCGATCCTTCCCGCTGGGCCGTGCTCTACCTCGGCTCTGCCAAGGCCGGCGATCTCGACACCGATGCGGAGATCGTCGCACTCACGCGCAAGGGCGAAGCCGCCGACAACCAGCGCTCGATCCTGTCCGCCATCGAAGGCGTGGTGCTGCTCGACGGCACCTGGAGCCAGGCCAAGGCGCTGTGGTGGCGCAATCCCTGGATGCTGAAATGCCAGCGCGTGATCCTCGGCCCCGAACAGCCGTCGCGCTATGGCGCGCTGCGCCGTGAGCCGCGCCGCGACGGGCTGTCGACCATCGAGGCCGCCGGCATGCTGATCTCGGCGCTGGAGCGGCGTCCCGACACGGCGGCAACGCTGAACGCCAGTTTCGAGCGGATGCTGGCGCGTTTCCGCGAGGTCCAGCGCGACATGCCGGAGCTCGCGCCAAAGCCGAAAGGGCGGCCGAAACGCGACTTTCGGCGGCGAAGAAGGCCCTGAGAGGCCTGGTCGTCGGAGAAGAGTTTCATGTTTGGGCCAGCGATGCTATCGCATGCTCGGATGTCAGATAATAGCAAGCTGGATGGACTGCAGATTGCCCGCGCCGTTGCTGCGCTCGGCATTGCCTATTTCCATTCCTGGCACGTCACGATGCCGTTTCCGCCCGACACGGCCCATCCGATTCCGATCCTGATGGAGTGGGGCTCGGCTGGCCGTCGATTTCTTTTTCGCCATCTCCGGCTTTGTCATTTGTCTGGTCGTGACGTCGGCTAATTTCCGTCCGGTTTCGTTTCTGCTTCGGCGCGCTTTCCGGCTTTATCCGCTATGGATCGAAACATCATTCATTTTTCTCTGGCTGACCAACTACATCGGGCGCAGCGAGCGCCAGACCGATGCATTTTTTAATTGGTCGCTCACATTGTTGCCGACCAACGGGATGCCATTCTACGACATCGGCTGGTCGCTCCAGCATGAGATGCTGTTCTACGTTTTGGCGGCAGCGGTGAGCCCGTGGTTGGGCATCTATGGCGTCGCCGCGGTCCTTGCGCTCGGCGTCGCGGCCGATCACCTAACTGAGCTGCCCTGGTACCTTCACCAGTATTTTTTCTATTACGGCAACTTCCTTGCGGGCATCGCCGCGTTCCTGGTCCATCGAAGCGGCCTGCGTCCCGGTTTCATCCTGCCGCTCGTCCTCGGGATCGTGGCGTTTCGTTGGGCTCCGACCCGCAGCCTCTTCCCGATTGCGCTGTTCTGCTGGCTGGTCGGCTTCGTCAACCTGAAGACCGGTTGGAGCATTGGCCGTCTCGGTGCGCTGCTCGGCGACGCCTCCTACTCGATTTATCTGCTGCATCCGCTGGCGTTCTACTGGGTCTATATCCAGCTGCAGCCGCCGCTGCCGCCGCTATGGACCCAGGAGCTTCTTCGATACGGAACGATGATCGCGGTATGTGCGGCAGCCATCACAAGCTGGATGCTGTTCGAGCGGCCCATGATGTATCTGGGAGACTGCATCGATCGCTATGTTCGACGCTGGCATTCGCCGCCTGTGCTTGCCGAGCAGCCATCGGAATGATTCCAGAGTTCGCGCCCACGAGGTCGAGCACATCGTGCCGGAACTCGCGCCACGGCCGAAGGACGGCCAAAGCGCGGCTTTCAGCGGCGAAAAGGCTTAAAGGGCTTGGTTGCGTCTCGGGGGGAGGCCGTATATGAGTGCGCCCCGATGGGGCCACGTGGCGGAGTGGTTACGCAGCGGTCTGCAAAACCGTTTACACCAGTTCAATTCTGGTCGTGGCCTCCAACAGCCTTATCCAAGGTCTGCTCCCCGAATTTTCTGCAGGACATGAAAACGGCTCGGGACGCGCCTTCAGCAGGCGGCGTACCAGCCCTGCGGGAACGGAATCAGCGGCCAGGCGGAACCGTTGTCATTGGCGGCTTTCAGCAGCGCGTTGAACAGCGGCAAGCGGGCCAGCATGATGTCCTCCCCAGGCACAGGCTCAATCGCCGTTCGCACGGCATCCAGCAATCGATCGAACTCAACTTCACTCATCGCGCACTCCCCTTATTGGGAAGCACGCTCGCAAATATCTTTTGTTGCTGGATTGCCCGGATCGCTCAAATTTTATCGATCCGCCGATCCCGCCCCGTTTGGTTACTGAATTCTTTTTGTTGTGCGCGGCAAACTAGGCGGTTCCGAGCGGGGGAAAGTGTGAGAAAAATCACATTTGGCGGAAAAAATTTTGCGTATCTGGCGGATGGACCGGGCGCGCGTGGCGCCCGCGCAAATCGAGGGAAAATCGCCATGACCGCAAAGGCCCTTTCAGCTCTGATGACGCCGCGCCGCCTCGCCGCTGCCATCGGCCTCGGGTTGACCCTGGCCTCGGCGACATCCGCCTTTGCGGTCGGTACGCCCGAGCAACGCCGGGCCTGCACGCCCGACGTCTACCGCCTTTGCGCCGGTGAAATCCCCAATGTCGGGGCCATCACCGCCTGCCTGCAGCGCCACAAGGGCAGCTTGAGCTCGGCCTGCCGCGCCGCGATGGACGAGGCTGGCCGCTAAAGCTGACTTTCCAACAGGCTGTGGAGAAATCATCCCAACCCTGTGCAGGAGTGCGCGGCAAGCTATTGCTCCATAGGAGAGAATTTCCCGCAAACGTCTGTGGATATGCTGCGGAAAACCCATGCTCTGACCTGGACGATCGCCGTCGCGCGACCTGCCGCTGCGCTGCCCGGTGGACGGCCGAAAACACCTCTCGCGTCCGAATCGCCCGCGCTCATGCCTTTGAGGCGGTCTCTCAGGGCGTCGACGGCCGAAACCGGCCGCGGCGGCTCTCGTATCTTCAGCCGCAGACAACCGGTCGTCCGCCGCCGAGAGGCGCATTATTTCAACAGCTTACTTTCAAATTCGGTGAGCCTGTGGTCTCTTACCTCGGCAGGGGAAGTCATGGCTATTGTTCAACCAACAGACGTGATGTCGGTGGCCGATGCCGTGTCAGGAGCGAGGGTAGCTCCGGTTGCGGAGCGCGCCTCCGCACAACCCGCTGCGCCAGCCCAGTCCTTTTCCTTCGCACTCGCCGCCGGCCAACGTGAATTGCGGCTCGATCTATTCCGCGGGCTGGCGCTGTGGCTGATCTATATCGACCACGTCTCGCCGGACCTGCTGACCTGGTTCACCATCCGCAACTACGGCTTTTCCGACGCCGCCGAAATCTTCATCTTCATTTCGGGCTTCACCGCCGCGCTGGTCTATGGCCGCGCGACCTTCGAAAAGGGCTTCGTGATCGGCACCGCGCGCATCGCCCGGCGGGTCTGGCAGATCTACACCGCGCATCTGCTGCTGTTCCTGGTCCTGATGGCGGAGATCGCCTTCGTCACCGCATATTCCGGCAAGGCGTTCTACGAACACGAGATGGTCGTCGGAGATTTCTTCAGGCAGCCCGGCGCGGATATGATCCAGGCGCTGTTCCTGCGCTTTCGGCCGCTCAACATGGATGTGCTGCCGCTCTATGTCGTGCTGATGGGCAGCCTGCCGCTGGTGCTGCTGCTGGCAAAATGGAAGCGCGACCTGCCGCTCGTGGTTTCCATCGCGCTCTACATCGTCGCCAACAGGCTCGACCTCCATCTCTCGACCTATCCTGACGGATTCTGGTCCTTCAATCCGTTCGGGTGGCAGCTGCTGTTCGTGTTCGGCGCCTGGTGCGCGCTGGGCGGCGCAAGGCGCCTGCAGCCGATCCTCGCCTCGCCGATCACCTTCTGGATCGCGGTCGCCTATCTCTGTGCGGCGTTCGCGCTGACCATGACCTGGTATTTCCCGCGGCTGGAAAGCTTCGTGCCCGGCTGGCTGTCGTACTGGATCTACCCCATCAACAAGACCGATTTCGACATCCTGCGCTTTGCGCATTTCCTGGCGCTCGCGGTGGTGGGCCTGCATTTCGTGCCTGCCAACTGGGCCGGGTTGCGGTCGGCCTGGGCGCAGCCCTTGATTCTCTGCGGTCAATATTCGCTGCAGATCTTCGCGCTCGGCGTTGCCTTGTCATTTGCGGGTTACGCTCTGCTGATGGAGCTCGATGCCGGCGTGGCGCTGCATTTTATCGTCGGCGCCGCAGGCATCCTGATCCTCTATGGCGTGGCCCGAGTGTTCACGTGGTACAAGCGCGTCACGGCGAGCCCCGCGCGTGCCAAGACACCGGCGACGTCCACGGCCGCACTGACATCTGAAAGTTCATGAGTTGCTAACCGACTGGATCGATTGACATGGCAAATCAAAGCAAAGACCTTTTCGTTGTCGAACGCGATTTGAGACTCGACCTTTTGCGAGGCCTCGGCCTCTGGATGATCTTTCTCGATCATATTCCCGACGACGTCGTCTCCTGGATGACGCTGCGCAATTACGGCTTTTCCGACGCGGCCGAGTTCTTCGTCTTCATTTCCGGCTATCTGGCCGGTTTCATCTACGGTCCGATCATCGCCTCCGGCCAGTTCCTGCCGGCGCTGAAGCGGCTGTGGCTGCGGTCGTGGCAGATGTATGTCGCGCATATCCTGCTGTTCCTCACTTTCACGGCGCAGATCGCGCGCACCGCGAGGAAATGGGACAACCCGATGTACAAGGACGAGTTCAACGTCGCGAACTTCCTTGCCCACCCGGACGAACTGATCGGCAAGGCGCTGACCCTGCAGTACAAGCCGGTCGATCTCGACGTGTTGCCGCTCTACATCACGCTGGTGGCGGCCGCGCCCTTCGTGGTCTGGGGCTTGACGCGCCGGCCCAACCTGACTCTCGCCGCTTCGTTCGTGCTTTACATTCTGGCGCGCTATTTCGACTGGAACCTGCCGTCCTATCCCAAAGGGGCGACCTGGTATTTCAACCCGTTTGCCTGGCAGTTGATCTTCTTCTTCGGCAGCTGGTGCGGCATCGGCGCCGTCGGCCAGCTCAGGAAATTGCTGAATTCGCGCATCGTCTACGCGATCGCAGTCGCCTGGATCCTGTTCGCGTTGGTCATCGTGATGACCTGGCACAGCGCATTCCTGGAATCGCTGATACCGAAATGGATGATCAAGCGGATCTATCCGATCGACAAAACCGATCTGGACATGCTGCGATTCACCCATTTCTGCGCGCTCGCCTTCATCGTTTCGCGTTATCTCCATCGCGATTGGAAGGGACTGAAGTCGATCTGGCTGCGGCCGTTGGTGTTGTGCGGGCAGCACTCGCTTCCCTTGTTCTGCCTCGGCGTGTTCCTGTCCTTTGGTGCCCACTGGGTGCTGGTCCAGTACAGCAACAGCGGGTTCGAGCAGATCATCGTCGCCTTTGCCGGTTTCTCGATCATGACGGCCGTTGCCGGAGCCCTCGACTTCGCGAACAAGGTTCCGAACCTGTTCGTCGATGCCGGGCTTGGCGAGCAGCCTGATCCGGGAACGCAGCCGGGCGTCGCATGACATGAGGGAGCTAGGTATGTACAGATCCTTGGCCGTCTTGGGCGCATTGCTTTTGCTTTCGACAGGTGCGGCGCGCGCGCAAAGTCCCTCGCCCGAAGACCCTCGAGGCCGCGCGCAAGCTCGTCATGACGCTTCGGCTTACCGACCAATACCGGGCGCTGCTCCCGGGCATCCTGCTCGGCCTCAAGCCGTCGCTGACGCAGGATCGGCCGGAGATCGAGCGCGACTTCGATGCGCTGGTGCCGACGGTGATCGACACCTATGCCACCTACTACAACGTGATGGTCGACAACGCCGCCGCGCTTTACGCAAAGACTTTCTCGGCCGATGAGCTGCGCGCCATCGAGGCGTTCTATCGCAGCCCGGCCGGCGAGAAATACCTGCAAAATTCCCGCGCGCTCGCCGAGCAAATCCGCCAGATCGGCGAGGAATCCAGCCGCAAGGCGGCCGACGATCTCAAGGCGCGCATGACCCAGGCCCTGCGCGAAAAAGGTCACAAATTCTAGCGAGATAAAGTGGAGCCTCTGGACTTGCCGGCCTCCGGCGACGATTTGAGTGCGTGTTCTTAGAGAAGCTTGCGGACATGGGACAAGGCCGGCCATCACCGATCGGACGACGCAGGCTTCGCGTAACGCGGAGCTGCGTCGCCGCGCGGGGAGGGCGGTGCGTTCGCTGATCCCGTCGAACCCTTATGACGTCGCCACCTGCCTGTTGCTGGCAGCCATCGCAGCCATCGCGCTGTTCACCTTCCGCGATTACGCGATCTCCAACGATGAAGGCGTGCAGCACCATTATGGCGAGTTGATCATCGCCTATTACCGCAGCGGCTTTGCCGACCGCGAGCTCTTCACCTACCAGAACCTCTATCTCTATGGCGGCCTGTTCGACGTGATCGCGGTCGGCCTCGCAAAGATCATTCCGATCGATCCCTACGACGCTGCGCCACATTCTCTGCGCGATCACGGGGATCGGCGGCATCGCTGCTGCCGCCGCCACCGCGCGGCTGGTTGCGGGGCCGCGCGCGGGCCTGATCGCGGCGGTCGCTTTGAGCCTGTGCGGCGCCTGGTATGGCGCGATGTTCAACCACACCAAGGACATTCCCTTTGCCGCGGCGATGATGGCGGCGACGTTCTTTCTCGTCCGTCTGGCGCGCGCGCTCCCGTCGCCGCGCATGCGCGATGTCATTGCGTTCGGCTTGCTCACCGGTGCGGCGCTTGGCGTGCGCAGTCTCGGGCTGTTGTTGTTCGTCTATCTCGCGCTCGCCATTGTCATCCATCTGCCGTGGCGCGAGCGCGGCCGAGCCCGTCTGCGCTTTGCCGGTGCGGCTGCGCTGAAGACGTTTCCGGCGGTGGCGCTGGCTTACGTGATCATGATCGCGGCGTGGCCATGGGCCGCGCTGTCGCCGCTCAATCCGATCCGCGGATTGTTTGCCTTCGCCGAATTTCACTATGCCATCCGCACGGTGTTCGAGGGACACACTTACGAAATGGGCGAGGTGCCGCGGCTCTATGTGCCCGGCTATCTCCTGATCCGCGTGCCGCTGATCACGCTTGCCGGCGTAGCGCTCGCGATCATCTCGACGCTGGCGCTGCCGTTGGCATGGACACAGCGGCGGCGCGATCTCGCGCTGCTGCTTGCCGCCGCCATCCTGCCGCTCGCCTGCCAGGTGGCCTTGCATGGGCCCGCTTTCACCGGAATGCGGCATTTCCTGTTCGTGTTGCCGGCGCTCGCAACGCTTGCGGGTATCGGCTTCGATGCCGTGCTCGACAGGCTCGCGCTGTACGGACGCTGGATCGCGGCGGGCGCCGCTGCCGCGATCTGCGCCTGCTTCGTGTGGGACGGCGCCACGCTGGTGCGGCTGCATCCTTACGAGAACCTGTCCTACAACGCGCTGGTCGGCGGTTTGCCGGGCGCCTATCGCCGCTACGACATGGACTACTGGTTCAACAGCATGCCCGAGGCGATCCATCGGCTCGAGGCGTACCTGCGGGAAAAAACGCCGCTCGAGACCAGCCAGGCGCCGAAAATCTATTCGGTCGCGGTCTGCGGCATCCAGCTGTCGTTCGACCGCACGGTGACGTTGCCGCAATTGCATTGGGACTTCAGGTCCGAGTGGGACGAGTCGGAATTTTTCATCGCACCGACGCATATGAATTGCGACAGGGATCTCGACGGCGACATCGTCGCGACCGTCGAGCGGTTCGGCGTGCCGATCGCCTATGTGAAGGATCGCCGCAAGATCGTGAAACTGCCGATGGCGACCGCAGCCTCGCCGTCGTCGGCGGCGGAGCCCAACCGCAAGCAGAACTGATTGCTATCCCCCATTTGGGGGACTTTGGCCGCGGCACACGCGGCGTGATACCGATATGCGAGTACAAAAAGGGGCGGGGCGATGTTGAAGCGTGCATTATTCGTTGCGGCGGCGCTGATTGCAGCAGTCATCATCTGGTCGCAGGTCGCAAGCGCGCTTGTCAGCCGCAATCCGTTCGGCCTGCCCGATGTCATCTCGCCAGACGGCCGCGATGTCATGCAGCTCGCCGAGCGCATCCAGATGCCGGGCGGTCCGGACGATCGCAACGCGCCGCAATGGTCGGAAGCCATGACGTCGGGCCGCGCCGACTCGCTCGACGGCACCTGGTACAGCCGCTGGGAGTCCGGCACGTCGGGCACCGCGACGGTCCGCGTGGTCGGCGATCGCTTCTATGCGATGTACAGCAATTTGAGCGGACGGCTGGCCGGCAAGACCTGGCTGCTCGAGGCGATCATCTTCCCCGACAATCGGCTCGCCGGCCGATGGGTGCAGATCGGCAATTCCCGCGACACCGGGCCCTTCATCGGCAAGGTGGTCTCGCCCGAGCGCATCGACGGCGTCTGGAGCCCGCGCCTGTCAGACCGCTGGGATTTTCGGAGGAGGCTTGCGATTCGAATTGACTTGTCGGGGCAGCTTTCCTCACCAGGCGACGAGGCCGCTGACGACGCCGCAAATCCGATGCTGGCGGCAACCGGGATGGCGGCGAGCGTGCTCAACGCGAGCACGGTGATCTCGTGTTTGGTTTGCGGGTCCATTTGGCTCTCCACTGGCTTTGTCGACGCACCAACGCTTGGGCCTGCCGGATGGTTGCGGGCGGAAACGGAACTTGATGTGGTGGGGCGGGGGCCGTACTGCAAAGATTCCCAAAATATTCCCGCCGGTTTTTGCTATCATCTCCGCATCGGTAGATGTCTCACGACTGCGCCGGACCCGCAGTCTCGAAATTTGACGATGTTTGGCATCTCGCAAGTCGTCCCGGCGATCCGATCATGCAAGCCGCAGCTCCGCGTGACTGATCGACTTTCCGGTGCGCCGCGTGTCGCCATTGGTCGAACGAGGGCTTTGGCCCGTCGGGCAACCGCCCAAAAAACCGCCGCCTGTTTTGCCCGACGGGTCAAGCGCGTCCCGCAAAAATATTTCTCTTTCCGAATTAGAGAAATTATGATTTAAAGAAGTGGTCCCCTCCCACAGGAGGACGTTCCGGCCGATCGTCACGAAACGGGGAGGGGATGCGATGGACGCAAAAGGCGCGTGAGATGATGCGCGCTTGAAGCGGACGGCGAAGTCGTGTGGTCCTGATTTCCCGACGCTGGAATCAAGGTCATTGAGACAGTCAATGATCGACGGGGGCTAGGAAGCCCGGTACCCCGGGGAGCGCGAAGGACACCGTTAAAACCATTCGCAGGGAATGCCGGATCGTTTCGGCGAACCTGTGGCGACTTTGCTTGTGGGCCGCCTACCCTTTTCTGCCCACGAACTGGGGTGCGCAAGGCGCCCGGCATTCCCTGCGTCCTCCACTTTTCGAGGATGCCCCTGGCGAGCAAAACCCGGACGCAAATCGCGTCGCGGCGACGAGGAGCCGTGCGCTGCGCAGGCGCTGCTCAAACAGAAAGACCGATGCTGAAGCTGTTGGCTCCCCGGGCTGGATTCGAACCAGCGACCATTCGATTAACAGTCGAATGCTCTACCGCTGAGCTACCGAGGAACAGGCGACGCAAATGCTCGCGAGCGGGCAGCGTATAACAAAGCCGATCCGGCTTGCATTAGAAGAAATAAGGGCGTTCGCCATCGTCCGGCATCAAAGGGAAGCCGCTGGTTTTACAGCGGTTTGGCGGCCTGTTTTCCGGTGTTCGAGGGGTCGGATGACGAGATCCGCAAACGACAGGCTGAACCGTTCGGCGGATGTTGCGTTTTACT
>CAVTVG010000006.1:0-332592 GCA_963738155.1 uncultured Alphaproteobacteria bacterium | reverse complement strand
CCAGCGGAAATCTATAGACTAGCTGCAAACGAGCAACCAGCCACAGCAAGGAAACGGCCATGCATCTCGGACTTGCCCTGCCCTTCGGCGATATCGGTGGCGATGGGGCGATCGTGCGCGAATTCGCCGAACTCGCCGAGGCCGAAGGCTACGATGGCCTGACCTTGGCGGACCATGTGCTCGGCGGCAATCCCGCAAATCCCGCCAGCGGCCGTGCGGGCGGGCTCGGCCTGTTTCACGATCCCTTCGTGGCGTTCGGCTTCATCGCGGCCTGCACCAAGAAGGTCGAGCTCTCCACCCAAGTGCTGATTCTCGCGCAGCGCCAGACGGTGCTGGTCGCCAAGCAGGCCGCCAGTCTCGACGTGCTCTCTGGCGGCCGTTTCCGGTTCGGCGTCGGCGTCGGCTGGAACGAGATGGAGTTCGTCGGCCTCAACGAGGATTTCCACAACCGGGGCAAGCGGTCCGAGGAACAGGTCCAGGTGATGAAAGCGCTATGGGCCGATCCCTACGTCACGTTCGAGGGCAAGTGGCACCGCCTCCCCGACGCCGGCATCAATCCCCGGCCGCCAAGCCGCAAGATTCCGCTGTGGTTCGGCGGTCACATGGACGTGACCCTGCAGCGGATCGCAAAGTGGGGCGACGGCTGGATGATGCTGTCAGAGCCGCCGGGAGCCAAGGCCATCGCGGAGTTCGACAAGCTGCGCCGGCTGGTGGAAGCCGAGGGACGCGAGCCCGCCTCGGTTGGTCTCGAAGTCTGGACCTCGACCGGCACGGGCGCTGAGAAGGACTGGCGCGAGGAAATCAGCTTCTGGAAGAAGGCAGGCGTCACGCATGTGACGCTGCACAACACCTTCGGCGGCTATCACCACAAGCGCATGGCCGGCCGCAGCATGAGCGATCATGTCGACGCCATGCGCCGCTACCGCAACGCCGTCGCCGATCTGCTTTGAGGCCTCAGGTATCGGCGAGCGCGGCCAGCATACGGTCGCGGGCGGCGAAATCGCCGTCCGCGTGGACCGGCTGCAGACAGACATGCGTGGCGCCGGCCGCAAAATGCGCCCGCAGGCCGCGCTTGACCGTCTCGGCGTCGCCCCACAGCACCATCGCGTCGATGAAGCGGTCGCTGCCGCCGTCGTTAAGCTCAGCCTCGGTGAAGCCTTGGCGCAGCCAGCTGTTGCGATAGTTCGGCAGCACCATGTAGCGCGACAGCTCCTTGCGCCCGAGCGCCCGCGCCTTCGCCGGATCGGTCTCGAGTGTGATCTTCTGCTCGACCGCGAGCCACTTCGACGGCCCGAGTATCCCGGCAGCCTGGGCCGTATGCTGCGGCGTCACGTTATACGGGACCGCGCCACGCGCCTTGGCGCCGCTCAGCGCCAGCATCTTCGGTCCAAGGGCTGCGACCACGACCGGCAGTTCGCCTGATGACGCTGACTTGTTGATGCCGTCGAGATAGGCGCTCATCGCCGCCAACGGTTTGTCATAGCGATGGCCGCGCAGGCCCTCGACCAGAGGAATATGGCTCACGCCGAGACCGAGAATGAACCTGTTACCGTAGAGCGCGTTCAGCGAGATCACGGCGCGCTGGGCGGTGAAGGAATCGCGTGCATAGATGTTGGCGATCGAACTGCCGATCACCAGCTTCTCGCTGCACGACAGCAGCCAGGCCGCCAGCGACATCGACTCGTAGCCCCGCGATTCCGGGTACCACAGCGCCGAGTAGCCGTTATTCTCCACCGTGCGCACGAAATCGCGCAGCTGCGCTCCGTCGAGTTTATCGGTGCCGTACCACACACCAAGGCGTCCGAGTTTCATGTCTGATGTCTCCGATGGAAGGGTGCGGACTGAAAGTCAGTCTGGATAATTTCAGTCCAGGGGCACGTTGAGATGCGTACCTTTGGTAACGATACCCCCACGGTTGCCGATCTCGATCGAACCATAGCGCTGTTTGAAGCAATCAGGCAGCGGTCGATCGCCTGCCATGGATAGCCAAAGCCGCAGCAAATGCCGCTTCTGGCTTGCGTCTGGCCAGTCGCGAAACCCGGTTCGGTCATGCAGCAAGGCGTGATTGTAAACGAATTGCATGTCGCCTGGTTGAAGCTGCATACCCAAATGGAGGATGGGATCGTTGGCGAGTTTGTCGAACAGATCGAGCGCCTGGACGCGAGCGGGTGTCAATCTCGGCGCATCGGGAAAACGCTGGGCGCTATCGATATACTGGCGCTGATAGAAACCTGTGAGAAATCCAGCGTGCCAACTCAGCACCGGGATTTCCAGGTATGGCTTCTCGCCCTCCGGCACCTCGCCTCGCCGGTCCGTTGCGATCGGATCGAATAGCAGCGCGGCAAGATCCGGATGCGTGCGCCACATCTCGTTATAGATCGTCGTCGTACTGACGAGCAGGGATTTGCCTCCCTCCATCGCCTCACGAATACACAGCAGCCCGACCACGTCGGAAGAATCGGTATGGAATGTTTGGCGTTCCGATGTCTGGTAAATACGTGTGTTCGGGTTATTGGCGTCAGCGCCGATGTCGCGGACGTGACCGAGAATGTGGCCCGCTGCGTTCTGGGATCGTGCCGATCCGAGATGCGCACCCACGCCGCAAAAGATCGTCGCGGCGAACTTCTGGCTATAGTTCCCCACCGGAAGGCCCCGTATGAGCTCGAAACCAATGCCGTTTATCAGTTTGTTCCGGAGCTGCTCAAGGTAGACCCCGAAGCGGGGCAGCGGAAACCTCTCCCGGGTAATCCCGGCTATTTCATCATTGGCGACAAGATATGACTCGGCTGCGTTCTCGAGTTCGGTAACCTCGGCAGCGCCGAGCAATGTCAGCCAGCGGTCCGGATTGGCCCCTATCTCCTCACCTCGCCATGCAGATGGAATGTCGATTTTTCCCTGGGGGCGATCTACGCCAGGGAGGCGTCCGAGTTTCATATCGATTGTCTCCATTTAAGGGCCAGTTCCCATCAAACTGCAATTCCGAGAATGGTGCGCCGGGCGCGCGCATCGCCTTCGGACTGGATGTCGCTGGCGAGTTGGCGCAGGCGCTCGCGATCGGCATCGGTCTTCACGGGAATCGAAAATTCGCAGTTGGTGACCACGCTGCCATAACGGTCGCAAAGCTTGCGGCCGATTTCGTCGTAGGTCGCTATCGTCACGAACGTGTGCAGGACATCATCTTTGATATGCTGGGGCATCTCTTCCCAGCGCTGCGCCCGCGACAGCAGTTTTAACCGGTCCGCGAGATCGCCGAGACCAAGATGGTCGAACGCGGCGCGATATTGCGGCGTGGAGGCATAGAACGCGATCCGCGCCCGTGCGTCGCGCACCTTGGGCACCAGCTCCGCCTCATTGGCGGCTGTCGCGACCAGCGGCTTCATGCAGACCTGGAAACGATCGAGCAATCTCCCCGCCTTGACCGCACCCGCGCGTACCGCCGGAAGCATGACCTTCTCGATATAGCTTGGCGTGCAGACCGGATGCGGCCGGATGCCCTCGGCGACCTCGCCCGCCACCTGACACATCAGCTGGTTCACCGCCGCGAGATGAATGGGAATGCCGGGATGCTCGATCGGGCCCGGATTGAACAAGGGCACCATCAGATTGATGTTGTAATGCGGTCCCCTGACGTCGAGCGGCGTGCCGTTCTGCCAGCAATCCCACACCGCGCGGACCGCGCTCACATATTCGCGCATCCAGGGCCCTGCAGGCGTCCAGGGCATGCCGAAACGCCGCTCGATATGCGCTTTCACCTGCGTGCCGAGGCCGAGGGTAAAACGGCCGCGGGACAGCTTTTGCAACGTCCATGCACTCATCGCGGTCACGGTCGGACTGCGGGGAAAGGCAATCGCGACCGACGTGCCGAGCTTCAGGGTTTGCGTTGTCTGGGCCGCCAACGCTAGCAGGATGAACGGATCATCCTTGGTTTCCTCGACAACCAGCCCGTCGTAGCCGATCTCTTCCAGCAACCGCGCATCGCCGGCGATAGAATGGAGATCGAGCGGCAGCTCCGGCGCGCGCAGGCCGGGGTCGACCTTGCCGAGCGGCAGAAGTGTTTCAAGCAGCACGTCGTCACTCCAGGATGACCGGGTGCTTACCCTATCACGCCGAGAGAGCCGTGGCAGTCTCGCCGCTCAACTCGGTTGACAGGCCAGCCTTGCGCCATCGCAGCCACAGCCATCGCCGACATCGCCTCAAGGCTTCGGCGGCTCGACCTTGGACCAGCTCCGGTCGGGATCGAACCACATCATGCGCCTAGCGGCCGCCTCGGTGTCCTTGCCGAGATCTTTCTGGTAGACGGTGCCGGCGTGATTGACCATGAATGTCATCACGCCCGAATTGCCGTATTCGGCGGGCCAGGCGACCAGCGCGAAGCCGCCGATCATCCTGCCCTTGATGACGTAGCTGAGCGAACCACCCGGCGCGCTCTGCCCTTGCCCGGTCAGGATGCGATAGTAGTAGCCGTGATAGGGCTGCGGCTCGCCGCCGGCTTTGTAGCCTTCCGCCGCGGCTTCGGCGGCCAGCGCGCCGAGCGGGCTGTCGTTATTGTCCGACCTCCAGTACAGGCCGTCCTGCTTGCCGGGCGTGGAGACGATCCGCTGCGCATAGGCGCCGACGCCGTCGCCGTGATCCTTATCGGCATATTCGTTTTCGGCGTCGACAAAGGCCAGACAAGTCTGGATGGTGTCGAGCTCGTTGCGCCCGATGCGGCGGACCAGGATTTCCTGCCGGCCCGCGTCGGTATCGAACTCCCAACCGGCCTTATTGTGGACCAGCGGAATCGGGAACGGAAAATCGTCGGAGCCGACGATCAGCGAGGCCTTCCTGCCGTCGACCTTCACCGCGTGCCTGGCGTCATAGGCGGAAGTAAATTTGCGTCGTGCATCGGCATCGGCGACGTCGTCGCCGGAGGAAACGATACCCTCGCCGCCGGCGCCGAGCACCTTCAACATGTCCTGCTTCGCACCGGACTTGACTGCTGCTGCCAGTGCGGCGGCGGCCTCGTCGGGACTTTTGAAGGATTGCTGCGCCAATGCGTGCGACATCGCAAGGCATAGGCTTGCAAGCGCGGCGAAGCCGACGCGCAGCATGTGAGCGGATCGCATCTCCTCAGATGGCGTCATGGTCAGCTCCTCGATCGCGTGGGGATCTGCGCGCCGCCGGCGAGCCAGTCCTTGTAAGCCTGGAATTTCACGCCGAGCTTGTCGTAGTAGACGCGCAGATAGCCGTCACGGCCTCGCGTAACGGCCTGTGGCATCACGGCCTGCACCTCCTGGGCGATGACGCCGACGAACGCCTTTTGGCTGCCGAGATAGCTGAAGCGGTAGAAGCCGAGGCCGTTGTCGAGATGGCCGAGCAACACGACATCGTGCTTCAGCGCGATGTCGGAGCGCCGGCCACCGCCGCCGCCACCGCGGAAGCCGCCGCCTCCACCGCCGCGGAAGCCGCCGCCTCCACCGCCTGCGAATCCTCCGCCGCCACCGCCACCACGGAATCCTCCACCGCCGCCGCCGGCACCGGCAAAGCTTGCCCTGCCGCGCGCAGACGCAGCACTGGCAGCGCGTCCCGACGACACGTTCAGGCCGCCGCCGCCACCGCGAGCGCCGCCTGCGGCGCGGTTTCCGGCACCAGCTGACGCGCGGTTACCCGCCTGCTTGGCGCCGCCGCCTTTGGCGCGATCACCCGCACCGCCTCCCTTGGCACCCGCCCGATCGCCTCCTTTGGCTCCGGCGCGATCGCTGCCCTTGCTCCCGCGATCTCCGCCCCGATCACCGGCGCGATCGCCGCTACGATCACCTGCGCGGTCGCCGGCACGATCTCCCGCACCCGGACGGTCCTTGCCGGGGTTGAGCACCTGCTGACCGCCCTTGCCGCGGAAATCCATGCGATCGGCGGCGCCGGCGCGCGCATTGTTGTTGCCGAAGCGCTGACTGACATTGGCATTGTTGTAACGCACGCCCTGCCGGTGCGCCGGATTGTGATTCCAGACGTTGGTGGTGCGATGGTTGACGTAGACGTTGCGGTTGCCCCAGTTACAGCCGCCGCCCCAGTAATTGCCCCAGCGTCCGATCGCCCAAGCGGTGCCGAAGGCGACGCCCGCCGCGATCACCCCGGCGCCGATGTAGGACGGGTAGCCGAAATAGTACGGCGGGTAATCCGCGTACGGCCACTCGCCGTACACCGTCGCCGGCTCGTAATAGGGAACGTACATCGTGTTCGGATCGGTCGGCTCGATCACGATCGCCTGCTTGCCTTCCTGCTGCTTGACCGTAACCTTCTGCTGCTTGGTGGAGGACAGCTTGTTGTTGCTGCGCGCTTTCTCGCGCAAACGCTGGATCGCATCCATCAGGTCGGCCTGCTGCGCCAGCATGGCGTCGCCCAAGCTCTTGGTCCAATCGAGCTTGTCGCTCATCATGTCGAGCACCGAGGGCGTCGCGGTCAGCGCCTTCACGCTGTCGTCCCAGCCCTTCTTGTCGACCTCGGCTTTGAGCGCGTCGCCCTTGAGGTCCTTCTTGTCCTTGACGAAGCGGTCGGCTTCCACGACTTCGAGCGGATAGGTCGACGCCGCCAGCATGTTGGCGAGCAGCGCATCCGGATAGAGCGCGATCGGCGCGACCAGCGCCTCCAGCTGCTCGGGCTTCAGCAAGGCCTGATCGGGTTGCGATGGCGGCGCCACGGGCGACGGTGAGGCTGCGGGTTGTTGTGCGGCTACGCCGAGCGATGTCGCGGCCAGTACCGCCAGCGCCAGCAGGAAACTTCGGCAACGCATGGGTTTTCTCCCTCGATGCTGGCCGCCAGCGAACAACAGCGGGAGGGAAGAGCTTTGATCGAGATCAAGGCTCACCGGCGTCGCGCCGGGGCGATCGCGGCAGGATCAGGCGCACGGTCGTCCCGTTGCCCGGTTCGCTCGTCAGCGACAGCCGCCCCTCGAGTTGATCGACCACCATGCTGTGCACGATATGCAGGCCGAGACCGGTCGCGCCCTCGCGACGGCGGGTGGTGAAGAAGGGATCGAAGGCCCGCCGCCGTACCTCGGACGTCATCCCGCAGCCGTCGTCCGAGACGATGATCTCGACATTGTCGACGCCGGATGCGCCCGCCTTGAGCGTGATGGTCCCTGCCCGACCGTCCGGAAAAGCATGCACGATCGCGTTGTGAACGATATTGGTCAGCACCAGCCCATATGGGCCGGGCAGGCTGTCCATCGGCAGGCCATGCTGGCATTCGAGGCCGAGCACGAGGTTGCGCCTGCGCAGCTCCGGCCGCAGGCCGATCAGGACCTGTCCGGTCAGTTCGCCGAGATCGAAGCTGCGCCGCTCGATTCCGCTGCGGTCGGTCGCGACCTGCTTGAACGACTGCACGAGATCGGAGGCGCGGTTGAGGTTGGCGACGAGTTGCGAGGTGGCCTTGGTCACCGCGTCGACCAACTCATTCAGGCTGGAGCGCCTGACTTCGCCGCGTGCCACCTCGGCGGCGAAAATCTCGCAGCGCCGTTGCAGCGAGGAAGCCACCGTCAGGCTGCTGCCGACGGGATTGTTGATCTCGTGTGCGACGCCGGCGACCATGCGGCCGAGCGCGGCAAGTTTCTCGGCCTCGACCAGGGACGCCTGGGTCTCGCGCAGATGCGCCAGGGCCTGCTCGGCCGCTTCGCGCGCGCGGCGCATCTCCTGCTCGCTGCGCTTTCGCGCGGTGATCTCCTCGGCCGCCACGTTGACCGCGACGATCTCACCGCTTGGCGCGCGCAGCGGATGCCAATAGGTGATCCAGGACCGCTGCTCCGGCTGGTCGGCGCGCTGGCCGGCCACCTCGATGCCGGTAACGGGCTCGCCGGTCTCCATGATGGAGCGGACGATCGCCTCGACGGAATCGGCCAGCGCCGGCACGCAGTCCCTCACCGATCGCCCGAGATGATCCTCGACCGAGATGCCGCAAATCTCGGTCAGGCGCTGGTTGATCTGGAGATAGCGGCAGTCCGGCGACAGGCAGGCCAGGCCGATCGGCGCCGTGTCATAGAGCAGCTGCAGCGCCGGCTGCGGAAACAGTAGAACTTCAGACGTTGCCGCCGCCTGACCGCCGGTGCTCCTGGACAATGCCGCCTCGCTTGATGAGAGTTCCCGTGACGGTCGGCGGGTGGTTCCCGCAAGTATTGATCCAGATCAACATTCCAGCGCCCCAGCGCCCCAGCCACCCGGCCGTCTGCCGGCAATGTCAGAGCGAGCAGCGGAAGTATCTCAGCGTCATGTCCTTGATGTCGGGAAACAGCCGCATAATCGTGTTGTCGTCGACCACCTTGTAGCTGAACTGATAGTCGCCGGTCATGATCGGGGTGGCGCAGCTCGCAGAAATGATCGTCAGATCGCCATCCTGCTTCGACGATTTGATATTGCATTTCGCGGTCTTGGCCCGGATCGCCTTGCCGTTGACGATGAAGCCGGAGCCGAACAGGTCCGATAGTTCGGCAAAGTTGACCGCGTTGCCCTTCTTGGCGAAGACGCGGTCGCACAATTCGTGTGATGACGCCCAGGCGCCTGACAGTTCGAACGCGCCGGCGCGGCCCGGCAGCACGATTGTCGCGATCATCATGGCCCAGCAGGCCGGCTTCAGTGCAAGTCTCATGTGTCCCCCCGGATATCAGTGACCGCTCAACACCAGCGTCTTGATCGGCAGCAACAGCGCCTGGATTCGCAGCAGCAGCGCGTGCACCAGCCCAACCGCGTCGATCGCATGCAGGACAAAGCCGTGAAATGCGCCGGTGTCCTTTGACTGAATGACGTCGTGGTTGCTGGTATAGGCGTTGACGATGCAGCTCGAGCCCGCGGTCACATCGGCAAGGCCGTTCTTTTCAAGTGGCTCCAGGTATACGAGGATGGTGCCGGGCTTGGCGGCGCTGGCATCGATCAACTGTTCGCCGCCGCGGAATTGGCCGGCAGCGATAAAGTCCTGCACGCTGGTAATGACCATCGGAATGATCCGCCATGGCGTCGACACGCATGCGGCTTCGGCGACCATGCCGGGCTTCAGGACCTGCGCCTCGATCTGACCAAAGCCTGCCTGCAACGCGCGCTGGCCTGCGCCCTCCGGGATCAATATACCGGCCGGCCGCATCAGCTGGTTCACGACATCGCCGGTACGCAGGAAGAACTGCTCGACCCGTCCATCGATGCCGGCATGGATCACGGTCTTGTCGAGGTCGACCTGCGCCTGATCGAGCACGGCTTCCGCGCTGGCCTTTGCCGCTGGCAGCGACGTGGAGACCTGGACTTCGGCCGACTGCTTGTTGGCGGTCGCGGCATCGAGCGCCGCCTGCCGCCCGTCGACCAGCACCTGCAGCTTCTCGATGTCACGCTGCGGTACGATGCCGGGGTTGCGCCGCTGCAACTCGCTCTTCACATCGAGTTCGTCCTTGGCCTGCTTGACGTCGCTGGTGGCCTGCTGGATCTGGGCCTCCGCCTTGATCACGTCGACTTTCGCGGAAACGAGCTGGGCATCGACTTCGGCGACCTTGCGTTTGGCGGTCTCAAACGCGGCCTGCTGTTTCGAGCTGTCGAGCGTGAACAGCACGTCGCCCTTCTTGACTTCCGCGCTGTAGCCGACTTTGACCTCGGCGACGCGTCCCGATCCCTCGGGAAGGATCGGCACCGTCCTGAAGAACAGCGCCGCCGAAGAGGTCGAGGGATGGTAATAGAAGATCGTGGTGATCAGCCCCACGGTCAGCATCACGCAGCCGATGATGCCCCAGCGCAGCTCGTACCACATCGAGAACAGCGTGATCTCGATGCCGATGCGCTTTCCCTGGCGATAGCGGCGGTACAAATAATCCGGCAGCAGCGTGAACATCGAGCACAGCATCAGCTCAAACATGGCTACCGGCCTCCCTCTTCAGGGCGCTTGGCTCGGCGTGACCACCGGCTTGCTCCGGTGCGGTCGACGTCTCCTCACGCGTACCATCGCCGGGGTCCGCGATCTTCTCGACCGAGCCTGCAATACGGCTTAGCGGCGTCGAGAAATCGGGCAGATCGACCAGCGCCAGCAACAGCCCGGCAATCCAGAAGATATGCATGTGGGTGAAGAGCGAGATCAGGCCGAGCACGGCCACGACTTCGAACTGGAGCTTTTGCGACTTGTGCGCCAACCGTTCCGGCAGCGAGTGCAGCTTCAAATAGATGTTGCCGACAGCGAGCAGCGTGAGGACCAGGAAGATGCCCGTCACGATCATCAGGACGTCGGTTTCACCCGGCTTGACGATGTAGAACGGCAGATCATGAGGCGTCATTGGATGCAGCTGATCGGTCAATGCACATTCTCCCAGGCGGCCCGGCCCGTGGCCCGATAGTGATAGCGTCCGGGCCGTCGGGCTTGATTTGGATCAAAGGGAAGGGTTCGAGCCCGGCCGTAGCATTGCAGGCAAGCCGGCGAATGGCAACGCGGGAAGGACCGGGCATGCCCATGAACATTGACGAGCTGTTGCCGACAGCGAAGGAAATTCAGCGGCAGGCGGCGATCGCCGACGCGGAGAAAGCGGAGCAGTATGCGCAAAAGCTGGCGGCGGCCGAGGCCGAGAAGCGGAAGCTGATCGAGCGGCTGAGCAAGCCCTCCGGGCTGCCGGAAGACGAGAAGATCCAGCTTGCTGCGACCGTGATCCAGCGCGCGGTGCGAAACGGCCTCAGCGAGGTGCAGATTTACCGGTTTCCAAACTCGCTGTGCACCGATCGGGGCCGGGCGATCAATCAGCAGGAGCCAGGCTGGGAAAAAACGCTGACGGGTGTTCCGCGCGAGATCTTTCAGCTCTGGTTGGACTATCTGAAGCCGCGCGGCTACCGCATTCTTTATCAAATCATCGATCTTCCGGGCCGCATGCCCGGTGACATCAGCATCGTCCTCTCCTGGGGCGACGACTAGTGCCGCCGATCTGAAGTCCCCGACTCACGCGCGGCCAAATCGGTTCAGGACTTCAGATCGAAAGCGGTACTAGAATCATGGATTTGCTAGTGCCCACTTTCCGAAGTTCGTGGGCGGTAGCGCGGCAATGGAGCGCGAACTTCGGAAAGTGGGCACTAGAGGAGCGAGCACAGCAACATGGCAAAGGACGAGACGGCTTCATCGAAGATGAAGCGAAAGGATTACGAGAAGGAATTGCGCAAGCTTCAGGTCCAGCTCTGCCACCTGCAGGAATGGGTGAAGGAGAAGAAGCTCCGGGTCATCGTGATTTTCGAAGGCCGCGACGCCGCAGGCAAGGGCGGCACCATCAAGGCGATCACGGAAAAGGTTAGCCCGCGCGTGTTCCGCGTGGTCGCCCTGCCCGCCCCGTCCGACCGCCAGAGGACCCAGCTGTTCGTGCAGCGCTACATCGAGCAGTTTCCGGCGGGCGGCGAGATCGTGATCTTCGACCGCAGCTGGTACAACCGCGCCGGCGTCGAATATGTCATGGGCTTTTGCTCGCTCGAAGACCACAAGCGCTTTCTCGAATTGTGCCCGCAGGTCGAGAAATTCGCCGTCGAGGGCGGCATCATCCTGATCAAGCTCTGGCTCGAAGTCGGCAAGGAGGAGCAGGAGCGTCGTTTCGAGGCGCGGATCGAGGATCCCCTGCGGCAGTGGAAGCTCAGTCCGATGGATACCGAGTCCTTCGGGCGATGGTACGATTACTCGCGGGCGCGCGACATGATGTTCGCGGCGACGAACACGCGGCACGCGCCCTGGCGCCTGATCCGCTCCGACGACAAGCGCCGGGCACGGCTCAACGTCATCTCGCATATTCTCGAGACGATCCCCTTCAAGAAGGTATCGCACAAGAAGGTCAAGCTGCCCAAGCGCTCCGACAAGGGCCGCTACAACGACCAGGCATCGTTGCGTGGAATGAAGTTCGTGGCCGAGAAATATTAGGACTGCAGCGTTTGTCCATTCGCGGCGCGACCCAGCAAAGGTCGCGGGCGGTTGGTCAGGCGACCAGCAGGATCCACGGAGTACCGATGACCAGAAACACTGCAAGGAAAAAGAGTGTCACGAGCAGGCCAAGCCGATAGAGCTCCCCCTGCGTGAGGTAGCCGCTGCTGACGAAAATGACGTTCTGGCTGCCACCTTGGGGAGTTATGACCGAGAAGTAACTGCTCGCAAACAGCAGCGCAAACGCCATCAGCGGTGCCGGCACGCCTCCTCGAACGCCGACGTCGACGAAAACGCCGAGCAGAGCCAGCACCTGTGACGTCTGGCTGACAAACATGTAGTGAATCAGGACATAGAGCACGATCAGCACGACGTAGGTCAGTGGCCATGAAAGACCGACGATGTGGGACGCCAGCCGCTGGCCGACGTAGCCCATGAACCCGAGTTCATTGAGCTGCCCGCTCAAGGCAAACAGTACGGCAAGCCACAGAAAAGTTTCGAGGGCCTCTCCGTGTTCTGCGATGTCCTTCAATCCCAGGACATTCGATATGAGCAGCATTCCGAGGCCCGCGAAGGCGACGCTGGTCGCGTTCAACTGCAACAGATCGGCGGACACCCAGCCCAGGATCATGAATGCAAAGATGACGGCCGTGATCCATTCGTCGCGCTTGAGCGGACCGAGCGCTGCGAGTTCCTTCCGCGCCGCGACGGGTGCCTCGGGTGTCCGGCCGATTCCCGGAGGGAAAATCCGCGCGACAATCCAGGGAAGCAGCAGGAGCGCCGTCAATGCAGGCACTGCGGCCACGACCAGCCACTTGCCGAAGCCAATTGCCACTCCGAAGTCCCTGACCACCTGGACCCCAAGTGGGTTGGCCGAGGTGGCCGTCATCCAGAGCGCCGAGGAGACCGACAAGCTCGCCATCCCGCAGAACATGAGGTAGCCGCCCAGCCTACGACCCTCGGGGTCCTCCGGTCGCGAACCGGACCCGCTGGCGACCGACAGTACGATCGGGAACAGGACGCCGCCTCGCGCCGTGTTGCTGGGAAAGCCTGGGGCAATGAGCGCGTCCGTTATGACGATACTGTAGGCAAGCCCAAGCGACGATTGACCGAACCGACTGACCATGAACAGGCTGATGCGCCGCCCCAGGCCCGACTTCACCACGGCAAGCGCGACCAGAAAAGCAATCACGACCAGCAGCACGCTGGCGTTGGCAAAGCCCGCGAAAGCCTTGGCCGGCGAGATGGTGCCGGTCAGCACCACCGCCGCGACAGCGAGCAGCGCGGAGGGAAGCAGCGGAAATGAGCCGATCAGCACCGACGCGATCGCCGACGCAAACGCGGCAAACAGGTGCCAGGCGGGTGCCGTCAGTCCAGCGGGGACGGGTGTCAGCCAGATGCTGACCGCCAGCACGAACGGCAGCGCCTGCTTCAGGGCTGTGAGGGAGTGTCTCATGGCTTGGGTGTGCCTGTGCCGGGTCCACTCTGTGCTGGCAGAAGCCGGACTTTGCCACTGAGCCCCGTCGACTGGCCCTGCACGATCCCGTCTTCGCCCTCCAGCAGGAAACGCCAGGAGAACTCGTAGCTGCCCGTCGCGCCGTTGTAACGGCCGCTGCCGCCAACGAATGTTCCGACAATGCGGTTGCCCGCCGGAGTGATTTCGCCGCGAAGCTCGCTATAGACGTGGCTGTCCGTTTCGTCCGTCCAGACAGCCCGTCCTATCAGGCCCGTCGTGCTGTCGTTGAGTACGACGGCTTCGACGCGGAAGCCCAACGCAGGACGTGAGGTGCCGTAGAGCATCAGTGATCCGCTGTAATCGGCGACTGAAGCGCGGCGATCGCCACCGAGGCCAATGACCTGTCGGCTGCCAGCCGCCGTCCACGTTCCGCTGAACTCGTGCCACTCCGCATCGTCGGAGGCAGCTTGTGACGGCGACGCAGCCGCAACTCCGGCGAGCATCAGCGCGACGAGGAGAAGAGTTGATCGCTGCAAGTTCTCTTTGCTGACGTGCCACGCTGCGCGGCGGAGGGTCGCCTCCAGACTCCCGCACAAAAGTGCTGCGAAAAGCGACATCTATCGCCTCCACTGTGCTCAGAACAGGAACACCTGCAATCGCGCGGCTCGCGGTTCCGATCGAAGCGAGCGAGCCGTGCCTTGGGCGGAGACGTCAGGTTTTGACGGCTTCGCTCGCCGCGTCATGCGCGTCGCGATAGCCTCGTGCAATCGAGCGAACCCCCCGTCCGATGTCGTCATAGACCTCGTCGGGAAGGTTTGCCAGGGAGACACGGAGCGACCATTCCGGGGCGTCGAAGCCGCCGCCGTTCAGCAGCACGATCCCGTGGGCCTCCGCCAGGCGGAACGCGAGATCGAGCGGATGGATGGTCTTCTTCAGGTAATCGACCGCCTTGTCTCCAATGTTCTTCCGCGCCCAGAACTCGAAATCGATCAGCGCATAATAGGCATCGTAATTGGGATTGGGCGTCAACTTGTCGGCCAGGCCGAGGCCGTCGAGCAGCGACCAGAGCCGCTTGTTGACGATCTCCATGCAGGCGGCCTGATAGGCTTTTTTGTCATCCATCATCTCGGAGAGCGAGAACAGGCTCATCATCACCTGCTGCGGCAGCGACAGCCCCGCGGTGTGGTTGAGTGCCACGTCGCGACTGTCGGCGACGATGCGGTCGATCAATTTCAGCTTGCGCGGCTCCAGCGTCAGCGGCCCATAGCGCTTGTCGAGCGCCTTCACCGCGGCGTCGGGCAGCTTGGCGATCATCTTGTCGTAGAGGTTGTCCTCGTGAATGGCGATGGCACCGAGCCGCCATCCGGTGCAGCCGAAATATTTCGAATAGGAATAGACGCCGATGGTGTTGTGCGGAATCTCGCCGAGCAGCGAACGGAAACCGTGCACGAAGGTGCCGTAGACGTCGTCGGTGAGGAGCATGAGGTCGGGGCGCTTGGTCTTGACCAGATTGGCGAGCTTGGCGATCGTTTCCTTGCTCAAGGCCATCCCGGGCGGATTGGACGGATTGACGACGAAGAAGGCCTTGACCTTCGGATCCTCCAGCTTCCTGATTTCCTCGTCGGTGAATTGGAATTTGTTTTCCTGCGGCGCCCTGATCTGAACGACCTTGAGGTCGTAGTCCTCCAGATGCGTCATCTCGATGTAGGGCGTGAAGATCGGCGTTGCCAGCGCAATCGTGTCGCCGGGCACCAGCAGGCGGTTGGCCTTCAGCGACTTGAACAGGTAGCACATCGCCGCCGTGCCGCCCTCGACCGCATAGATGTCGAACTTGCCGGCCGGCTTCGGCTCGCCGCAAACCGCCCACATCAGGTATTCGTGCACGATCCTTTCGTTGTGCACGAGCATGCGATCCGGCACCGGATAATTGTCGCCGATGATGGAATCGACGAGTTCGTGGACGAAGGCATCGGGCTCGAAGGCGAATTTCTTGACCGCAAAGGGCAGCATCGCCGTCAGGAAGCTCGCGCCCGGCATGTCGGAATGCTTGGCGAGCCAGGCCTCGAACCGCCCGGCGATTCCCTTCGCCTGCGGCATGCCGCCGATCCCGGCGGGATGCTCCATCACCCGCTTGCTTTCGGTGATGGCGAATTGTCCGAGCAGGAAGAAGCCTTCGCGCGGCGTCGTGGCGATCCAGTTGGGATTGCCTCGCCCGGCGTTCAGGAATGCGGATTGCGTCCGCTTGGAGGTCTCCCTGGCGAGGTTGATGAGCTCGTCCTTGATCTCGAAGGGGCTCAGCGCCTCGAATTTTTTCAGAGTCAGAAGATCGGCCATTTAGCGCTCCCGGGCTGTTCAACCTGTTGGGACGGAGGCAGGCAAGCACCCTCGCCTCGCCTATCGCGGCCAGATTGATCGGGCTGCCAGAGCTCCTCTTGACATAGATCAACATGCTGCCGGCGCGGTGTCGCCTGATGCTGGCTGAAATCATTCTTCGGGACAGCATGAACAGGTGACATCATGATCCAGTGGTTCTTTCAGACGCTCAAGAGCTATCCGGAAATTGCAATCTTCCTCTCGCTCGCCCTCGGCTACTATTTCGGCTCTTTCACCTACAAGGGCCTCGGGCTCGGCGCCGTCACCGCGACGCTGATTGCCGCTGTTATCATTGGCCAGATCGGCATCACGATTTCCGGACCGCTCAAGCCGTTCTTCTTCCTGATGTTCCTGTTCGCGATCGGTTACGGGGTTGGTCCGCAATTCGTACGCGGCATCGCACAGGACGGCGTGCCTCAGGCGATTTTCGCGGCGGTGGTCTGTGTGTTCTGCCTGCTCTCCCCGTATCTCTGCGCAAAGATTGCCGGCTACGACATCGGATCGACCGTGGGTCTTTATGCCGGCTCCCAGACAATCTCCGCCTCGATGGGTCTTGCGACTGATGCCGTCAATCGCCTCGGCCTGCCTGGAGACGAAGCCAAGAAATTGCTCGACGCGATGCCGGTCGCCTACGCCGTCACCTACATCTTCGGCACGGTCGGATCTGCGATCGTCCTGGCGCTGCTCGGACCGGCGCTGCTTGGCATCGATCTGGAAGAGGCGTGCAAGAAATATGAGGAGGAGCACGGCGGCAAGAAACAGACCGGCGGTCCCGGCACCGCCTGGCACCAGTTCGATGTCCGCGCCTTCCGCGTGCGCGAGCGCGGACCCGCGGTCGGAAAGACCGTGCAGCAGGCGGAAGCGCTGGTCCCGGATCAGCGCGTGTTCATTCTGCGGCTGCGACAGGACGGGACTATCATCGATGCCACGGCCGATACCGTGATTCATGCGGGCGACGTCGTAGCCGTGGCAGGCCGGCGCGACGTGCTGGTGCAGCTGATCGGCGAACAGGCGGAAGAAGTCGACGATCGCGAGCTGCTGGCGATGCCGATCGAGGGCGTCGACGTGTATGTGACGAGCAAGGACGTCGACGGCAAGACGCTGGAAGAACTGGCGAAGGGTCCGGCCGCGCGCGGCGTGTTCCTGCGCAAGATCACGAGGGGAGCGATCGCAACCGACATCCCGATCCTGCCGAACACCAAGGTGAATCGGGGCGACATCGTCACACTCGTCGGACGTACGCCCGATATCGCTGCCGCGACGAAAATGCTCGGCCGCCCGGATCGCGCCACCGACATGGCCGACGTCGCCTTCATCGGCGCGGCCATTGCGATCGGCGCACTCGTCGGCGCCTTCGTTTACAAGATCGGCAGCGTACCGCTCACGCTGTCCACCTCCGGCGGCGCGCTGATCTCCGGCCTGTTCTTCGGCTGGTTGCGCTCCGTGAAGCCGACGTTTGGACGGATTCCGTCGCCCACCGTGTGGTTCATGAATTCGGTCGGCCTGAACGTGTTTATCGCCGTCGTCGGAATATCCTCCGGCCCTGGATTTGTCGCTGGCTTGCAAAAGCTCGGTTTCAGTCTCTTCTTGTGGGGCGTGGTCGCCACATCGGTGCCGCTGATCCTGGCGATGTTCGTCGGCAAATATGTGTTCCGCTTCCATGACGCGATCGTGCTCGGATGCTGCTCCGGCGCGCGGACCACGACCGCCTCGCTCGGCATGATAAACGACCGCGCCAAGAGCCAGATTCCGGGTCTTGGCTATACCGTGACCTATGCCGTCGGGAACACGCTGCTGACGATCTGGGGCATGGTGCTGGTCATGATGATGACCTAGCGGCTGGCCCGAGATGCTGACCTGGCTGGAGCAGTTTCTCGTCCGCTATCCGGAGCTCGCGCTGTTCCTGGTGATCGCCGCCGGCTACTGGATCGGAAGCTTCAGGATCGGTGCCTTCAGTCTCGGCCCGGTCACGGGTGCGCTGTTCGCCGGCCTCGCGGTCGGCGACTTCGCGCACGTGCCCGTGTCTGGCATGACCAAGTCGTTCCTGTTCCTGCTGTTCCTGTTCGGTGTCGGCTATTCGGTCGGTCCGCAATTCGCGCTGGCCATGAAGCGCGACGGGCTGAAGCCGATGTTGCTCGCCATCATCGTCAGCTTTACCGGTCTTGCCACCGCCATTGTGGTCGGGCGCGCGTTGCAGCTTGATCCCGGTTTCGCGGCAGGGCTCATGTCCGGAGCGCTCAGCCAAAGTGCGGCCATGGGAACTGCGACCGACGCGATCAACGGCCTCGCCATCGACGAACAGCAGCGCGCGTTGTTTGTCTCGCACGTCGCCGTAGGCGATGCCGTCTGTTATATCTTCGGCTATGCCGGGGTGATCACGTTCGTCACCGTGATCGTGCCGGCGCTGCTCAAGATCGACCTGAAGGCAGAATCACTCAAGCTCGAGCAAGCGCTGGGCATCACCCGCGCCAAACCGGGCCTCGCGTCAGCCTGGCGCAAATTCGAGCTGCGCGCCTATCGGCTGGACGCGGGAGCGGCGATCGTGGGATTGACCGTCACCGCCGCCGAAGCCCGCATCCCCGAGCAGCGCGTCTTCATCCACCGCATCCGGCGCGGAGACCGCATTCTGGAGGCGGAGCCGGCGACGATTCTTGCGGCCGGCGATATCGTTGCGTTGTCGGCGCCGCGCGAGATCATCGTCGAATTGGTCGGCGCCCGCGCTGAGGAGGTCGAAGACCGCGAACTGCTCGATATCCCCCTGATTTCGGCCGAGGTGCTTCTCATCGACCGCAAGCTTGCCGGCATGACCCTTCAGCAGGCTTCCGAAGAAACATGGGCGCGCGGTCTCTATTTGCGCGCACTGAGCCGGGGTGGCCAGGCGCTTCCGATCGGCCCCGGACTCGTGCTGGAGCGCGGCGATCTCCTGAGCATCGTCGGACCTGAGCCGGTCGTGGTGGCCGCGGCGAAGAGCATCGGCGTCATCGTTTCGCCGAACACCAGTATCGATTTCGTGGTGCTGGGGCTCGCGATTTTCTTCGGCGGCCTTGTCGGAGTCCTCGTGAGCTTCCCGATCGGCGGCATTACGATCGCGCTGAGCACGAGCGTCGGCACACTGCTCGCCGGGCTTCTGGTCGGCTATCTTCGCACGCGTTATCCGCATTTCGGCCGCATCCCCGATGGCGCCGTCAGTCTGATGACTTCGCTCGGGCTCGCGGCCTTTGTCGGCCTCACCGGGATTCATGCCGGGCCGGTTTTTCTGTCCGCCTTGCGCGACTCCGGTATCGGCCTGCTTCTGGGCGGCATGGTGGTGACCATGCTGCCGCAGATCGTCGGCTTCTGCGTCGGCCATTTCGTGTTGCGCATGAACCCGATCCTGCTGCTTGGCGCCTTGACCGGCGCGCAGACGGTGACGGCAGCGATGGCGGCCATTCAGGAGCGCTCGGGCAGCGCCGTGGTGGTGCTGGGCTATACGCCGGCCTATCCCGTTTCCAACATCCTGTTGACGACCTGGGGCTCGGTCATGGTGGTCGTCTTCGCGGGGTAACCAGCTTGCGCGGAGTGAAGTTGAGACCGTCATTCCGCGCCCGGACAACACTCATTCCAGCGTGATCGTGACGCCGCCGACCGCGGCCGACAGCTCGACGCCGACCCTGCCGCCCGCAAGCTGCAGGACCACGCCGGTCTGGCTGTTCTGCAGCGTCACGCCGCCGGCTCCGGCCGCAACCGCGCCACCGGCGCCGAGAACGGCGTAGCTTCCCTGGATATCGGACGGGCTCCTCATGTTCAGGGCCTGCCCCTGGAAGTTCGTGGTCGATGCGCCGATGGTGAAGCCGACGCTCATGCCGGCAACGCGGAACGGGTAGCGGTGGCCCTTGAAGACCAGCACGCCGCGGCCGCTTCCAGCGCCCACGATGAACCCGCCTTTGGTGAAGACCACACGGACGGCGCCGGTGTCGGCTTTCGACGGCGATGCCAGGCCGCCAGCGAACAACGCCGTCAGGACGGCTGCACAGAGTCGCGTGCGATAGTTTTTCATGGATGCTTTCTCCAGGGTCGAACGGGATGGATCGAGGTCACTCGGCGGCGGTTCGGAAGGCCGACTTTGCGGACTTGTTGCGATCGATGAATGTCGCCAGCGCCTCGGGACGGACGAGCTTCAGACCCTGCACGTTGTTGTAGCCGTGGATCTCCTTGACATCGAGCTTGCGCATGAAGTCGATCGCGCCCTGGGTGATGACTTGTCCGGGCACCATGATCGGGAAGCCCGGCGGATAGGGAATCACGAAGTTGGCCGAGACGAGGTCCGGTCCGTTCTTCAGGCGCCGGTCGATTTCGGGATCGTTGAGGCGGATATATTCGCAGCCTGGCGCGTCATAGGCGGCGAAGAAGCCGGCGCGGATATCGCCTTCATTGGTCTTGTCGCCGGCATCGCCCCGGAACGCGTCGTGAAAGTGCGAGAACGTCGGCAGGTCCGGCACGTCGATCATCAGGCTCTTGACGCGCGCCGCGAACGCCGTCTGGGCGTTGACGCCGCCTTGCGCCAGATCGCGCTGGACCTCTCCGGAAATTTCGGCAAGCACCCTGATGAGGTGGGCGACGTCGCTGCGGGTGTTGTTGATGTTGGATTGGATCAGCACGGAATTGCGCGAGGTCTTGTTGACCTGGATGCCGTAGCGGCTCGCCAGCATACCCTTGAATTGCGTGCCGTCGAAGCCGGCGGTGCCGCACACCAGCGTCAGCCGGGTCGGGTCCAGGAAGAACTCGTCTTCCCTCAGGCTCTTGAGGATCTGTCCCCAGTTGACGCCAGGGCTAAGGAAATCGGTGAAGCCGCTGGCGCGATATTCCGATGGCACCATCTTGTCGGCGCCGAGCACGCTGAAATATTTCGAGATCAGCGGATTGGCGGCAACCGCCTTGCGGATCGCAAAGGCGATCTCGATGGCGTTGGCGACGAGACCGTAACCTTCCAGCTCCATCTGCCGGCGCGCGACGTCGAGGCTCGCGATCAGCTGCTGGTTCGGGCTGGTGGAGGCGTGGGTGAACACCGCTTCCTTGAATTGCGCCTCCACGGTGTGGAAATCGACATCCTTGACGAACAGCATCGAGCCCTGCCGGAGCGCCGACATCGACTTGTGGGTGGAGTTGGTCTGGTAGACGCGCAGGCGGATTTGCCGGGGATCGGGGATCAGTCGGGTGTTCAGCAGCGTCTCGTCGGAGGGATTGTCGCCGAGCTCCTTCCGCTGCTTCTCATGGGCCTCGACCGACATCGGATCGTGCATCCACGCCTCGATGTCGTTGGCGGCGCCCATGCCGGTGCGGGGCCGCAGGAACGGCGAGAAACGCGCGAAGCCGAACCAGGCCTCATCCCACAGGAAGATCAGGTCGGGCTTGATCGCAAGGCACTCCTCCATGATCCGCCGCGTGTTGTAGACATGGCCGTCGAAGGTGCAGTTGGTCAGGTCAAGCATCTTGACCTTTTCGAGCCGGCCCTCCGCTTTCAGATTCAGTAGCGCCTGCTTGATGGTCTTCAGCGGCACCGCGCCGTACATCGAGTATTCCGTCATCGGAAAGGCCTCGACATAGAGCGGCTGCGCGCCGGACAGCACCATGCCGTAGTGATGCGACTTGTGGCAGTTGCGGTCGACGATGTTGATGTCGCCCGGCGCGAGCAGCGCCTGCACCGCCATCTTGTTCGACGTCGAGGTACCGTTGGTGACGAAGAACACACGGTCGCAGCCGAAAGCGCGCGCCGCCTTGTCCTGAGCCTCTTTGATATTGCCCGTGGGCTCGAGAAGACTGTCGAGACCGCCCGTGGTCGCGCTGCTCTCGGCGAGAAACAGGTTCGGGCCGTAGAACTCGCCCATGTCGCGGATCCAGTCCGAACGGAACACGGACTTGCCGCGCGCGATCGGCAGCGCATGGAAGGTGCCGATCGGCCGCTGGGCGTATTTCTTGAGGTTGTCGAAGAACGGCGTGCTGTAGCGGTCCTGAATGCCCTCGAGGATCGCGAGGTGCAGCTCGAGCAACTCTTCCACCGAGTAGAAGATGCGGCGAACGCATTCGGTCTCGGGATTGCCGGCGAGCTCTTCCACGTTCTGGTTGGAGACAAGATAGATATCGAGCTCGGGGCGAATCCGCTTCAGCGTCCTGGCCAGCGCCAGCGCGGACTCGCCGGTGTCCTTGTGATCCATCGATGCCATCAGTGAGCGCAGGATCGGCGCATCATGCCGCGACTTCTGGCCAAAGCCTTCGTTGACGATGACGGCGGCGATGTCCGGATTGAGCATGGCGCCGCAGAACGCATCTTCGAAGCTGCCGACGAACACCGGCTCATAGATGAAGCCATCCACTGGGCGGCGCAGCTTGCGCCATTCCGCAGCCATGCTCGGCCAACTGGTCGCGGGAAGACCGGTCACGACCATGGTCTCGAAATACGGCGGGCGGATCGTGGTGTCGCCGAATCCCGGCGGCAGCAGATCCGCCGCCTCGGTATCGGCGTCGGCATGCACGTCCCAATCCCCGGCATGCTGACGGAACGAACGAGTTTGCAAGGCGTGGGTGATGCGCGTGACCAGCGCCAGCAGGCCGGCGGCGTCGCCTGCCGAGCTGCGCTCTTTCAGCACAGCCATTAGGCGCGCGCCGGGATAGGCGTGATATTCTTCGATGATCGCAATCTCGGACAGCTGCTGTTCGAATTTTGCGCGGTCGCCGGAACCGGCAGCCCACGCCTTTGCGGCCTCGAGCAACCGGCGCCATTCGTCGGCGCGCGCGCCGGGCCCGGAGAAAAATTGATCGATCCGACGGTCCTCTGCGTTGCTCGCTGTCATGGGGCGTCTCCTCGGAAGTAGCGGCAATTCTTGGAGACGGAGTAGGCGTCGGCGGCGCGATGCCAGCCTTGATCCAGATCAAGCCTTGCGGGTTGCCGTTGCCGCTTTGTCGAACTCACAACGCTACAGGACGAAGATCAGCAGCCGCACAGGTACCGCGAGGCTGAGGACGAGCGCCATGTTACGACACATCCTCCTTCTCGCATTGGGCGTCGTTGTGCTGGCCGTTCCTGCCCCGAGCCAAGGTGAGGACAATCGGACCTTGCTCAACGTTCAGGAGGAAGTCTGGGCGTTACCGCTCACGCTTCCGACTGTTGCCTATGTGGCCCGCCCGGTCGGCGATGGACCATTTCCGCTCGCCGTGATGAACCACGGCGTCTCGCTCGATCCCCAGCAACGCAGTTTCTTTCCGCTGGTGGAGTTTCGCGACGCGGCTCTCTGGTTTGCGCGACGCGGCTACATGGTGGTGGCGCCGGCCGGCTCCGGCTATGGCGCGGGCGCTCTCGATGCCCCCGAACTCGGCCTGTTTTCGCTGTTCTATTCAAAGGTCGGCCGATGCGACAGCCCGAACTTCCACGATGCCGGGATGGCGGTCGCCCTGCTCGACAAGTGGATCATCGATTACATGACCGAACAGAAACTCGCGATTCCCAACGACGCGATCGTGATCGGTCAGTCCGCAGGCGGCTGGGCCGCGATTGCACTCTCAAGCCGGAACCTGCCGCAGGTCAAAGCAGAGATCGTGTTTGCCGCCGGCCGCGGCGGGCGCGTTGGCGGCAAGCCGAACAACAACTGCAATCCCGACAAGCTGGTGGAAGCGACCGGCGAGTTCGGTCGTACCGCGCGCGTGCCGATGCTCTGGATCTATATCGAGAACGATACTTATTTCGGACCCGCGCTGTCGAAGCGGATGCATGCCGCCTACACCGGCGCAGGCGGCAACGCCGAATATCATTTGATGCCGCCGTTCGGCAACGAAGGACATATCTTCATCGATTCGCCGGACTCGATTCCGCAATGGTCGCCGCTGGTCAGCCAGTTCCTCGACAAACACCGCTAGTGGAGGCGGCAGATGATGCGCAATCGCTCCATCCCTTACGTCCTCATCCCGGCCGCGCTGGCGATGGCGGCGTTCCCGTTGCTGTCGCGCTTTGTCCGCGATGCGGTTGCGCAGCAAGTCATGCCGGGCAACACGGCGGAAATGGCGCCGCGCGGCGAGCGCAAGGCGCGCGAGATCAGCTATGGCGATTGGCAGAAGGTCTGCTTCAAGACGCCCGGCAGCAACATGGTGTGCCGCATAAAAATCAGCGGTGTCTGGGCGGACACCGGGCAATCCGCCGTGCGGGCCGACCTGATCGAGCGCGAGGGCGAAACCAGGGCGCGGTTGCAGCTGTTCCTGCCCGTCGGCCTGTATTTGCAGACGCCGGTCAAGCTGGCGGTCGATCAGGGAAAACCCTATTCCGTCCCCTATGTCTGGTGCATGACCAACACCTGCATCGCCGGCGGCACCGCCGATCCGCAGCTGATCAGCGACATGGAAAAGGGCGGCAAGCTCGTGCTGGAAGTGGTGGACTCCAGCGTCCAGAGCGTCAGCACGACGCTGCCGCTCGGTCAGTTCGCATCGGTGCGCAAGGGCGCGCCGGCGCAGGTTTTCCAGCAGGATGTCGACGAGTAAGAGACCTCAGGCGAGGCCGGCCGCAACCCGCTCGATCGGCTCGATCAGAGAGCTCGCTACAAAGGGCTTGGTCAGATAGGCAAGGCATCCCGATGCCATCGCCGCCATGCGGGTCGCGGGGTTGTCGTTGCCCGTGATGAAAATCACCGGCAGCGACACTCCCGCCGATTTCAAACGGTGGTTCACCTCGATCCCGGAATCGTCCTTGAGATTGATGTCGAGAACGACGCAGAGCGCTTGATCGAAGTTGTTGTGTTCATGCAGATCCGCTGCGGACGAGAACAGCACGGTATTGTAGCCGTGCGCTTGCAAGAGACGCTTGACGCCCCGCAGCATGCCGGGGTCGTCATCGACCACAAAAACCGTTTTCTGTTTCGACAAGATCGCTGGTCCCGCTGCCGGATGAAATTCCCGCAATCCGGGCCGCCGCCCATCGGGACTCTCACTCCGGAGAATAACCATCTGTTCCGCGATAGCGAGCCTATCGCATTGGAATTCTTCTTGTCGTTCACCTACGTTACGCGAGGCTGAATGCCAATTGTCCTCGTGGGCCTTGTCCCAAGGGACAATACCTCCCTTCCTGCAAGCGGCAGTTGAGCTAAATCTGGCCGCCCTCAACGGCGGCGTGTACCACAAGCCCAAGCCGCTCGGCGATCGAGACGAGTTCGGCCAGGGTGTGCACCTGCATCTTTTCCATGACCCGTTGCCGATGCGCCTTGATGGTGCGTTCGGTGGCGCCGAGCTGGTGGGCGATCTGCTTGTTGATCTTGCCCTGCACGACCCGTTCGAACACCTGATGTTCGCGCGGGGTCAGGCGCGCCAGCAGTTCGCGAAACGCCTCCAGACCTTTTCTCTGTTCGCGCGAAGCTCTGTGATGCGCCATCGCCTGCTCGATCGCGCCGAGCAATTGCTCCGACGACACCGGCTTGGTCAGGACATCTTCGGCACCTGCCTTGATCGCGCGCACCGTGGTCGGAACGTCGGCGTGACCGGTGACAAAGATGATCGGCAAGGTGGAGCCGAGTTCGGCCAGCCGATCCTGCAGATCGGGACCGCGCAAGTCGGGAATCTCGACGTCGAGCAGTATGCATCCGGAACGGCTTTCGTCGGGAATTCGATCAAGCAATTCCCGCGCAGAGGCATAGGACGCGACCTCGTAGCCGGCGATTTTCAGGCGGCGCGCGATCGCGCTTCGAAACGAAGTGTCGTCATCCACGATGTGAACGGTACCGGGCACGTTCGTCTCAGCTCCCATTGCGCGTCAGCCGCCTCGCGCACTGCACGGAAAAACAATACCATACGAGTGTGTCAGCGGAAACATGCACGTCTGGATGCCACGTCTGGATGTCACGCCTGAATGCATGGAAGAGCGAGCACTCTTGTCGCGCATGTGTCGGCTGGCGCGCATAGTGACCGAGAGCGGCGACATTGGCCTTTGGGACAATGTCCACCGAGCCAATAGTTTCGGACGCCGCCGTCGCGTTAAGAGAAATGCGGAGGATAAGCCGCGGCATTTGCTGCGGTTAGGCCAACAAGACTTACCGTTCGGAAAAACCTGCTTGAACAGGGAGATGGCGGATGTTTGTCAATCTCAACGGCGGCTCCGCCAACAGGCCGCGATTTCTTGGCGAACTCGGCAGTCTGCCGCAGAACGAGATCATTTTAAGCGAATTCAAATATCGGCGTGGCGCCGAGATTTTTGGCGAGGCCGAGCCTGCGGAATACGTCTTTCAGGTGATCGACGGAGCGGTACGCAGTTATAAACTACTCTCCGACGGACGGCGACAAATTGGCGCATTCCATCTCGCGGGCGACGTTTTCGGCCTTGAGAACGGCGAAGCGCATCGCTTTACCGCCGAGGCGATCGTCGACACCACGGTGCGGCTCGCGAAGCGCGTCAGCCTGGCCAATGTGGCCGAGCAAGATGCGACGGTGGCGCGCGATCTCCTCAATATGACTGCCACCAATTTGCGGCATGCCGAGGATCACATGCTGCTCTTGGGCCGCAAGACCGCGCTGGAGCGCGTCGCCGCCTTCCTTCTCGAAATGGACCGCCGTCTGACGGCTGCCGGCGTGATGGCGCTGCCGATGTGCCGCCGCGATATCGCCGATTATCTCGGGTTGACGCTGGAGACGGTATCGCGCGCGCTGTCGGTGCTTCACGACAAGGGCGTATTGGGCTTCATCGGCCAGACCCAGCGCCAGATCGTGCTGCTGGACCGGCCCAAGCTCGCCGCGCTCGATCTTTAACGTCGGGGTGCCGACGCAAGCGGTGCGTGCTCTGCAATCGCCTTTCGCAGCACCTCGAAGATAATGGCCGTCGACCAGCCGAACAGCAGGATTCCGTTCATTGAGGCCATCGGTCCGAGCAGGCGCCATTCCGCGACCGGGACGATATCGCCGTAGCCCAGCGTGGCGTAGTTGACGAAGGCGAAATACACGAGATCCGCGCCTTCAGGCGCGGCATGGACGAGCGCGTAGACCGCCGCCCAGACGAACACCTCCAGCATATGCGCGGCCATCAACATAAGCACGGTTGCGATCATAATCGCCACCAGATGCCGCCAGGGATGGACGGTTTTTCGCTCCGCAAGGACACGGGCAACGCGGATCGTGGCGACCGTGAGCCAGGCATGAATGACGATATTGAGCACGCAAACGCATGATCCGACCAGAATATCGCGCAGCATACGTCCCTCCCTGCCCTGCGTCATTCGGCGGCAGGCCAAGCGTATCGGTTGATCTGGATCAAGGCAACGCGATGCGGTCTTACTACCCGATGAAGGCTCTGATCGGCGGTGTTGATGAGCAGCCATCCTGCCATGACGTGGTACGTCTCGTTCATCGCCGGCGAAAACCTGTCGGACGATCGGGCGCATCGCGGGACGAAAACCTTTGCCGGTGAACAAGAGGCGAAGAGATTCGCGCGCGCCAAATACGACGCCGGCGACAGGACGCTGGTGGCCGGAACGATCAATCCGGTGACGCCGAAGCGCGTCGTCTCCTCGGCGGCCATTCCGGATTGGCTCGACGGTAGCGCGCGTTGAGTCTCCGGGCGGCGCTTTCCCCGAGGACTCAGTTCGACTTTTGCTTCACATAGCGCCCCGGCGCGTCTTCGATCTTTTGATAGGTGGCGCTGCCCGCCTGCGTCGGCGCGGGAATGGTGCCCGTGGAATGGCGCTTCATCCAGCCGTCCCAATCGGGCCACCAGCTGCCGGCTTTCTCCTCGGCCTTGTCGAGCCAGTCCGCCGCCTCGCCGGAGAGATCGTCATGGGTCCAGTAGTTGCGCTTGTTGCGCGCCGGCGGGTTGATGACACCGGCGACGTGACCGCTGGCGGCCAGCACAAAGCGTGGGTCCTTTCCGATCAGTCCCTTCGACCGGTAGGCGCTTTGCCAGGGCACGATGTGGTCCTCGCGCGAGGCCAGGATGTAGAGCGGCACCTTGGCCTTCGAGAGGTCGACTTCCACGCCGCACTGCGTGGTCGCGCCCGGCTCCCTGATCTTGTTCTCGAGATAGGTGTTGCGAGTGTACCAGCAGTACATCGGGCCAGGCAGGCTGACGCTGTCGGAATCCCAATAGAGCAAGTCGAAGGCGTCCGGCGGCGCGCCCTTCATGTAGCTGTCGACGACATAGCGCCAGATCAGGTCGTTGGCGCGCAAGGTGCCGAAGGTGAAGGCCAGCTCCTTGCCGGGCAGGATGCCGCCATTTCCGATCGTCGCTTCGCGCAACGCCACCGACGGCGCGTCGATCAGCAGCCCGATCTCGCCGGTGTCGGCGAAATCGATCATCGTGGTCAGCAACGTCAGCGTTGCCAGCTTGTCTTCGCCGCGCGCGGCCAGCACGCCCGCCGCACAGCTCATGATCGTGCCGCCGACGCAGAACCCGAGCGAATGGACGCGCTCGACATTGGTGATTTCGCGCGCGACGTCGATCGCCTTCAGCGGCCCGAGGTTCAGATAATCGTCCCAGGTCAGATGTTGCGTCTCGGTGACCGCGCTGCGCCACGAGATCAGAAACACCTGATGCCCCTGGGCAACGGCATATTCGACAAAGGAGTTGCCCGCGCCGAGATCGAGCAGATAATACTTGTTGATGCAGGGTGGCACGATCAGAAGCGGCGTTTTCTCCACTTCCGGCGTTTGCGGCGTGTACTGAATGAGCTGGATCAGCTCGTTCTCGAACACGACTGTCCCGGGGGTCGAGGCGAGATTGCGACCTATTTCGAACGCGGACTCGTCCACGCGGGTGATGCGTCCCTTCTGTAAATCCTCGATCAGGTTCTGCATGCCGTCCGCCAGACTCTTCGAGCGCGTCTGGATCGCGCTGCGAATGACTTCCGGATTTGTCGCGGGGAAGTTCGACGGGCTCATCGCGTCGATGAATTGCCGCGCATAGAATCTGAGCTGAAGCTTCGATTTGTCGTCGACCTGGGCCTGGTCGACGAGTTCGGTCAGCTGCTTCGAGCCCAGCAGATAGGATTGTTTGAGAAGGTCGTAGAATGGGGAATGGCTCCAGGCCTCGTCCTTGAAGCGCCGGTCGCCTCGCGGCGCCTTTGTCGACGAGGCTATGCCTTCCGCCGGCTTACCGGTTAAGAAGCCGCGCCAGAAATCGACGGCCGGCCACCAGAACTGCCGGTGCAGGTTTGCCGCCGCCGCAAACGGCGACACGCTCTCGCCCTGGGCGGGCTTGCCTTCGACGCCCATGGCAGCTGCAAGCGCGTCATCGAACTGCCTGGTCGCTTGCTGGCCGGCCTGCATCAGGCTTTCGAGATAAGCGGAGGGGCCTGACGAGGACGGACGATCCATATGCAACTCCCACAATCGGCATCATTAACCGGTCGATCTTACGTCCGGTTCCGATTTTGTCGCAGCGTGTTTTTCGCGCGGCCGAATGGGGTTTGCTGCAGTGCGAGCGGTGGGCCGTTTCGACCGAACCACTCAGACTTTGGTGGCCGGTATCGTGGTGGCGTCCTCGCGGCCGATCCATGCCATCATCAATTCCCAGGCGACCGCCAGGATGATCGGGCCGATGAATAGGCCGACAATGCCGTGCGCCAGCGTTCCGCCGATCACGCCGATAAAGATGACCACGACCGGCGTCGACAGGCCGCGCCCCATGAACAGCGGCTTCAGCGCATTGTCGGAGATGCCGACAATGACGAGAAAAATGGTGATCAGCACCGCAGTCCCGGCGTCCTTGACCATCCAGATCCAGATGACGACGGGAAGCACGATCGGCAGCGATCCGATCTGGATGATACCGAGCACCAGGACGGCAAAGGCCAGTACGCTTGCGTTGGGGACGCCCGCAATCTTCAGCACGATACCGGCCAGCAAAGCCTGAATCGCCGCAACCCCGATCACGCCCTGCAACACCGTGCGGATCGTGGCGCCGGCGAGCGCCAGAAAACTTTCGCTTCGGTCTGCGACAATGCGCGTCAGCGCGCGCTGACCTGCGGCCGCCAGCGGCGGCCCATAGGGAAACAGGAAGCCCGAGATCACGACGGCGGCGAGAAACATCAACGTCCCGGTGCCGGCGCTGCCGGCGATCGCAAGGACCGGGACTGCCAGCGGTTTCAGATAAGGCGCGATTTCCCGGAAGGCGGACGCCAGATTGACCGACGCCATTTGCCAGTAATCGTACAATGTCGCGCCGACGACCGGCCAGCTCTTGATGCTGTCGGGTGGTGTCGGGATCGTGAGGTTTCCCGACGTCAGTTGATCGCTGATATTGCGCAAGCCTTCGACCAGGCCGATGCCCAGCCATGCCGCCGGTCCGAGAAACACCGCAAGGACGGCAAGGGTGACAAGGATTGCGGCGATGCGCGGATATCCGAGATGCGCCGACAGCCAATCGTAGGCAGGATAGAGCGCGACGGCCAACACCGCGCTCCACAGCAGGATCGGGACGAACGGGCTGACCAGCACGAACGACCAGTAGAGCAGACCGGCCAGCAGCGCGAGGCGAATGGCGATCTGGATCACCTCTTCGCTTGTTCGCGCTTGCCGGGTCTGCCGGACTTCCGCGGGCGTTTCGCCGCCGTCCATGAATATCTCCCACCGAGGCGTCTTGCAGCTTCAGCGTAGTATGGACGCCCGGTTTGATCCAGATCAACCGGTAGTCTGCCTAGCGCGAGCCGATCAGCGCGCCGCGATAGAAGCTGCTGCGCGCCTCCTCGCGGCAGACATAGCTGCCGTTGAAGCCGCGGCCGTAGAGCTGCTGGCCCTTCGAATAATATTTGCCCTTGCTGAAGTCGAGCCAGACCACGGTATCGCCGGGGCAATGCCGCTGCGCCTGATCCTGGGTGCGAAAGGGCGTGAGCGGAAGCGCGGCGGCACTCGTGCCGGCAAGGATGGCGGCGAGGCTGGCGGCGCATGGCAGCAGATCGGCTCTTCGCATCGGCACCGCCTTTCGCGTTCCCCGGGGTTCGCGAACGCAGGATAACGCCGGCTTGATCAGGATCAAACCTCCGCCGGCGCAGGGCGCGGCCTGGGTTATCGCAGCTGGGCTACCGTCCCTACGGATGTCACGTCGCCGGTCGATCGGCGCGCGTGATCGTCGGCATCAGCTCGATCAGGTCCATGAAGACGTCCGCCTGCCGGCGCAATTCGTCGGCGATCATCGGCGGCGCACAGGACAGGGTCGAGATCACCGTGACGCGCACGCCGCGCCGCTGCAGCGCCTCGACCAGCGGCCGGAAGTCGCCGTCGCCGGACAACAGCACGATCTCGTCGAGATATTCGGCAAGCTGCATCGCCTCCACCGTAAGCTCGATGCCCATATTGCCTTTCATCTTGCGCCGGCCGCTGGCGTCGATGTACTCCTTCGCGGGCTTGGTGACCACGGTGAAGCCGTTGTAGTCCAGCCAGTCGATCAGAGGTCGAATGGAGCTGTATTCCTGGTCCTCGAAGGTAGGCGTGAAATAAAACGCCCTGAGCAGGTTGTAGCGCCCGCCGAATTCGGCGAGCAGGCGCCGGTAGTCGATGTCGAATCGCAACGCCTTGGCGGTGGCGTGCAGGTTGGCGCCGTCGATGAACAGCGCGGCTTTCTTCGGATCATGGAGAGTTGAGGTCATGGCCTTGCTATTGATTCAGATCAACGACTGGAGAGCGGCCCGGCTCGATCAATCAAACGGAAATACGTGAGGTGCGGGCGGCGGCGCGTTATAGGAGACCGGAGCGAACGGGTCTTGTGATCGCGCGCCAATGATTTGGCATTTTGCGCCTTACCCATGCTGTTCCACTTTCCGCAACGAACGGCTGCCATGAGCCCTGCCGGACACCCCAGTTTCCAGACCATCCCGAGCGCGACCGGCGGTATCACCCGTCTCGCCTGCGCGCGGCTGCGCGGGCGCGGCAGGGATGTCGAGACGATCCTGTCAAAGGCGGGTTTGACGATCGCCGAGATCGACGATCCCTCGGTGCGGCTGGAGGCACACGCCCAGATCAAGGTGCTGGACCTTGCCGCCGAAGCGCTCGGCGACGAGTTGTTCGGATTTCACCTCGCACGCGACTTCGACCTGCGCGAGATTGGCCTCGTCTACTACGTCATGGCTTCCTCGGAGCGGCTTGCCGATGCGCTTGACAACGCGGCGCGCTACAGCGGCATCGTCAATGAAGGCGTTCGCTTGCGCTGCGACGGCAGCGGAGCCGTCAGCATCCGGCTGGATTATGTCGGCGTCGACCGGCCTCGGGACCGCCACCATGCCGAATTCTGGATGGTGACCTTGATACGGCTCTGTCGCAAGGTGACGGAGAGCCGGCTCGTGCCGCGCTATGTCAGGGTCAGGCATCGCCGCCCCGGATTGCCCGCGGATGTCCGTTCTTTCTTCGGCACCGACGTCGCGTTCGGCTGCGAAACCGACGAGATCGGCCTCGCCGCGCCGATCGCCTCCCTTCCGATCGTTGGGCGGGACACCTATCTCAATCGGCTGCTGCGCCGATATGCCGATGACGCGCTGCCGAGGCCGTCCGGAAGGAGCGCAAGCATGCGCTCGAAGATCGAGAAAGTATTGCCCGAGTTGTTGCCGCACGGCAAAGCCGGCGTCGCCGAGGTCGCGCGGCGGCTAGGCACGAGCTCCCGCACGCTGTCGCGGAAACTTCAAGAGGAAGAAACCGGTCTTGCGGAAATCCGCGACGAGTTGCGCGCGGTGCTCGCGCGGCGATACCTCGCCGACCACGCACTGCCCGTGTCCGAGGTCGCCTGGCTGCTTGGTTATCGGGAGGTCAGCTCGTTTACGCATGCATTCAGGCGATGGTCGGGGACGACGCCGAGGCAGTTTCGCCAGTCGGGCCCTCATCAGGATCGATTTGGCGCGAAATCCCGATTGTCTGGCGGGCGGCAACAAGACGGATAGAGCAGTGCTCCGCTAGAGCGGGCGGTTCTGGCCTGCAATGTGCCGGCCGTTACGGTTGCTCTCGCTTCTCCCATGAATCGATACGATTTGTTCTTCTGGCTGTCCATCACCTGGCTGCTCTTTCTGTTCGCCGCGGCTGCATGGGTGCTACTGAGATAAGCCTCGCAACAGTGGGCCGTCCGAGCGCACGCGGAGTTGCTGCCGCCACCTGAGCGTGCCACACTCGGAAATCGTGAGCGCGAGGCCTGCGCGATGCGGTTGTTGCTTTCCTTGATGCTGCTGCTTGTTGCCGCGACCGGCCCCGCAGCCGCGGCAGAGCACAAGCGCGTCATGATTCTTCATTCGTTCGGGCGGGACTTCCGCCCGTGGGGGGAGTATGCCCGGACCATTCGCGCCGAACTCACAAGGCAATCCCCCTGGCAACTCGATATCAGCGATCATTCCCTGGTCGCGGCACGGTCGAGTGACGAAAATCCGGAACCGCCCTTTGTCGCGTATCTGAATGCGCTCGGTGAAAAACATTCGCCCGATCTGATCATTTGCATTGGAGCTCCGGCCGCGAGCTTCGTTCTGCGGCATCGCGGCAGTCTTTTTCCCAAGACACCTGCGATCATGGCCGCGATCGAGCAACGCCGCGTCGACTTCGCCAGCTTCACCGAAAATGACACCGCTGTCGCGGTCGCTCACGACTACCGGGCTCTGTTCGACAACATCCTGCGACTATTGCCGAACACCAGGAATGTTCTGATCATCAACGGTGTGTCCCCGAACGAACGCTTCTGGCTTGATGAATTGCGGAGGGTGCTCCAGCCCTATCGAGGGCGTCTCACGCTGTTATGGTCGGACGATCGGCCCTTCGAAACCGTGTTGAAAGAAGCGGCGGCGCTTCCCGCAAACACGGCGATTTTTTGGCATTTGATGAATGTCGATGCCGCGGGTGTCTCCTACGAAGGGGACACCGGACTGAAAAAGCTCTACGCCGTCGCCAACGCGCCGATCTTCTCCTACGACGACGGGTTTTTCGGCCAGGAGGTCGTCGGCGGCCCCATGAACTCCGTGGCCGAGATCAGCCAGAAGACGGTTGCCACTGCCATCCGTCTCCTCTCGGGAGAGAAGGCGAATAACATCAAAATCCCCGCCACGAATTTCGCGCCGCCGAAATATGATTGGCGCTTGCTGCAGCGCTGGAACATCAGCGAACGCTTGCTTCCGCCGGGGTCCCAGATCGACTTTCGCGAGCCCACTCCGTGGGAGCAATATCGCTGGCAGATCACCTTCGTCGCTGCAATCGTCTTCTTGCAGGCGGCGCTGATCTCACTGCTGCTGCACGAGCGCCGCCGCCGCCATTTCGCGGAGGTGCAATCGCGGCAGAGGATGAGCGAACTGGCACACTCCAACCGCTATTCGATGGCCGGCGAACTGACGGCCTCGATCGCCCACGAGATCAACCAGCCGCTCGGCTCGATCCTGACCAATGCCGAGACCGCGCAGGTGATGCTGAAGTCGCCGACGCCGGATTTGGCCGAGCTCGGCGAGATTATCGCCGATATCCGCCGCGACGACCAACGCGCCAGCGAGGTCATTCTCCGCTTGCGGAGCCTCTTGAAGAAGACGCCGTTCGAACGCAGCGATTTCGACCTCAACGATGTAGTCGCCGAGACGATTGAACTGCTTTCCGGGGTGGCGGTCGCGCGCGGCGTGCGCATCGACCGCTTCATGACCGCGGTGCCGTTGCCGGTCAGCGCCGACCGGATCCAGCTCCAGCAGGTGCTCGTCAACCTCGTGATCAACGCGATGGATGCCATGGCTGACGCGCCGGGTCCGGATCGCGAGATGAACGTTTACACGGCGCGGGTCGACGCGTTCGCGCAGATCACGGTGTCGGATTCCGGTCCCGGAATCCCGCAGGACAAGCGGAAGCAGATCTTCGAACCTTTCTTCACGACCAAGCCCCAGGGCATGGGAATGGGCCTGTCGATTGCGCGCACCATCATCGAAGCCCACCACGGACAGCTTTCCGCGGAAAACCACACGGCCGGCGGCGCCACCTTTCGCGTCCGGCTGCCGATCGCGGCCGCGACTGAACAAGGGCGAACCGCCATCGCATTTTGAATAGCATGCAATTCGACAGGACTGATCCCGCTCCGTTTTTTCCGCAAGGGATTGCAGCCATGAGACGTTTCCTGAATTCGACCCTGGGCAGGATCGTCCGCATGCTGCCGCCGAAGGAAATCCTGGAGGGCTACGAGCATCCCGAATTGATCGAGATGATGTTTCGCAAAGCGCGCGACTTTTCGCCCACGCACCGTTGGAAGGAATTCACGAACAGGTCGGCGGTGCTCGATTTCGGCGGCGGCTTCGGGCAGCACTATAAATGCGCAACGCCGCTCTCTCCCGAGGTCAGGTGGGCTATTGTCGAAACTCCGGCCGTTGTCCAACGCGCCTCCGCTTTGGCCTCGGACAGGCTTCGCTTCTTCACCTCGGCCGCGGAGGCGGCGGACTGGCTCGGCACCATCGACCTGATGCATTCGGACGGCGCCCTGCACTATGCGCCCGATCCCGTGCCGGCGCTTCGAAGCCTTTGTGCCGTGGCGGCAAGGGAAATGCTCTGGAAACGTACCTTCCTGTCCGCGACCGGTCGCACCGAGGTCGAGGACCAGATTTCGCGGCTTGACGAAAACGGTCCGCAGGTCGCCGGTGGGCGCGGGCTGACCGTGTCGCGCAAGCTGGTGCGCTACCGAATGACGCGGATTCCGGAAGCGGATTTTCTGGCGATGCATTCCGCCTACGAGCTGATCGAACGCAACGCGGGCAATTTCCGTTTCATCAGGCGCTGAGGACTTGCGGAGCCCGCGACTCTCATCCGCCCCGGACAACAGTTCCCGCTAAAACGGACAATCCGGAGCAAAGCCCTTGAAGCTCGCGGTGTCCGATTTTGCCCGGCTGATGCAGGTCGCCGCAGCGGGTGCACCGTTCGGCCCCGCCTCCAGTTCGAGCAGCAGTCCAAAGACGTTGCCATTCGACGCATAGCGGTATTTTTTTCCGTCTGCGCTCTGGGGATCGTCGGGAATCACGCTCAGCCGGCGCCGACGACATCCTTTTGCAGCGTGCTGACGTCGTTGAAGTCAGGCGACGCCGGATAGGTCTTGCGATCTGCCTTGTACTTTTCCAGCGCGACCTTGAGCAGGCGCGCGTGCTCGGCCCGGATCGCGTTTCTGGTCTCGGTGGGCGTCCGCTGCGCCTCGGAATAGCTCAGGATCTGCAACGTCACAAAAAAGGACGTGACCAGGATGGCCAAGGTTCCAAGAACCAACAGAAAGCGCTTCACAGCGTTCGTTCTCCACCGGCCTCGAATCAGCCTTGCAAGCTTGAAACGCGGATTCTTACGATCCAGTTTGCGCCGCGACCGCGAACCGCCCCTGCCCCGGCTCATCGGGATGGCATAGCGGCGGCGTCGACGGCGTCAACTGCAGGTTCGGCAACCCGGTTCCCGATTGCAGTGCTTGCGCCGCACACCGATCCGGTCGGCGCCCCCTCAGGAACATCTTCCGGACCGGGCGCGTTGATCATTGCGATTGATACAACCAGGGAGAAATCCACCGGAAATATCAGCTCAAAAGCCCCGTCAGCCCCTCGGCTGGCGGGGTTTTGACGAGCGCATGATCCGGAAAAGTGTGCAGCGGTTTTCCGACAAGATCATGCGCAAGACAAAGGGATAAGGTCCAATGCATGCGCCCCCGAACGGGACCGCTCATTCTTCCTTAACGGCCGCGGGCTTAGCGTCCCCCGCCATGGATGACTCCGTCCAGGTCAAATGCACGAGATGCAAGTCGGCGTTCCGCGAGCGCGCCAGACGGCTGCAGAACGGCTACTCGCGCCAGTGCCCGACGTGCGAAGTCGTCGTGTTTTTCGACGAGGATTCCTCCGACGCGAACATCAAGGGTGCCATGAGGTCGGCGCGCCGCCTCCGCAAGGCGTTGCGCGAGGCCGAGGCCGAATTCCGTCCGAGGATGATCTCCCGTCGAGGGAGTGCGCGGCACGCCACGGACGATGAGGACGTGGCCTGAGCCTGTTAGCGGCCGCAACGCATTTGCTCCGCTGTCCCTGACTGAGCCTGCATGCCCCGAAATAGCTCGCGCCCTGCGGTCAGCCGTAAGCGTGGTGTAAGCCGGCGCTTCTAGGATGCGCGTCGCCCCGGCCATCTTGGAACTGACTGTGGCTGTGGCTGCATGACTTGCCCGCTCCGGCGTGCCGGAGCGGGCCCTTCGTGCAGACGGGCCGCATCGGCGTTTTGAGGGCGCAATGAAGGACATGCAGGCGCGGCTGGAGAAAGTTCGCGCTGATGCGACCGAGTGGGCCCTGCTGAGCGTGGAGACGCCCGACCAGACGGCGCGCGAGTTGTTCGCAAAGCTTGCCGCCCATCTCACTGAATTGGCCGACGCGGTGGAGCGCGCACTGGGTGCGACCAGGCATTGAGCGCTGCAAGCGTAATCTCCAGCTAGAACTTCACGACGGTCCGCAATCCCAACACGGCGGCGTTGCCGAGGGTGCGTCCTGCGCCCGGCTGCAACGGGTTGGTTGCGCCGCCGCCGGGATGGACGATGTATTGAAAGTTCGGCTGCAGCGTCCATCCGCCGCGAACTTCATACTGATAAACCGCGGTGACCAATGTTTCCGCGCTGCGGATCGGCCACGCCGGACCCGGACCGGCAAGCTGCTGGAAGTCGGCGTCAAGCGCCCTCGCCCATGGCGACACCCGCGCATAGGCGGCTGCGATGCCGAACTTGTCTTTCTGCCGGTTGTCGCTGAGCCCGACGAATTCGATGCCGCCATCGGCATAGAAATCCACGATGTTGCGGTCCGGCGGACTGTAGGTTGCGCGCAGGAACACGCCGATGCCGCGGTCGGCATCATCGCCGACACGATAGAGCTTCTGTTCGAACACCGAATAGACGCCGAAGTCTCCCGTCAGATGCGCAGGCATGCCGCCGGAGGCAGGATTGGCCAATGAAAGGCCCGTCGTGCCCAGACGCTCGTCGGTGAAATCCCCGAAATGCCGCCAGCCGCCGATCTTGAATTTTCCGGCGAGACCGGGATCGCCCTTCTTGCCGTTCCACAGAAACTGAACCTCGCCGAGGACGAGAGGCGGATCGTTGACGCGGAAATTGAGGCCGTAGCGATCGCGCAGTTGTGGATCGTCCGGGCCGGGACCGGCGGCGTTGCCGTCGAAGACGGCACCGAGCAGGCTGAGATTGTCGGAGACGTCGGCACGAAACCGCGTCCCCATCGCGGCCAAGGGCGGCGACGGCCCGCCGCTCGGCATGTTGAGCGAGAAGCCAGCAGGCCAGCCGAGCGAAGCATTGGTGAAGACGTCGGTATATTTGGCGGTCATGAACTCGGTGTCGGCCGCGAGCTGACCGGCGCGAAGCGCGAACTTGTCGGCCCATTTCTGCTCGAACCAGATTTCGTAAAGGCGCGTGGTCGGCAGCGCCTCGATGCCGCTGACAGTCATGTAGTTCAGGAGATCGCCGCGCGAGAGGCCGCCGCCGTCGATCTGAAAGACATTGGCATGGAAGGCGAGATTCTTCAGCCCGACAAGCTTTTGCAAATCGACGTCGACGGCGAAGTTGATGCGGTCCTCATAGACCGCGCTCTGCTTCTGGCCGCCGGTCGGATTGCCCAGCACTTCACCGATATAGGTGATGGCGAACTTGACGCCTTTTTTCTCGAAAGGATTGGGCAGCAGGCCGAGCGTCGATTCCTCAACCGTGCTTTCGCCTGTATCCGGGTCCGCCGGCTTGAGGTCGTCGGTCTTCTTGTCGCTTTCCTGCGCGACAGCGCTCCCCAGCATCGCCGCAAACAGCAAAAATGCGAGTAGACAACGACGCATCGAACCCTTAGCCCCCGACGATCCGGCCATGTTGCCGGTTTCGGTCCGTCGAAACAACATCCCTTGTCTCGCTGTCCCGGTTCCCTGACGAGAGGCGACTTAACTAATGTTAGGAAGGTGGACACAACGACGCGGGCTTGCGCGCGCGCGCATGCATTGCCGTCTTTGGCTCAATTCGAGCAAGCGGCGTCTTTCGCGCGGCTGGGCCAAGACGTGTTGGCACGATCCATGCGCGCCATTGAGGAACTAAGGTCATGGCATCGGGTTGGCTGTGATCTACTTCATTTCCCCCAGCCGGAGACCATCATGGCCGATAAGGACCTCAACGCGCTTTTCCTCGATACCCTGAAAGACATCTATTACGCCGAAAAACAGATCTACAAATCGCTTCCGAAAATGGCGAAAGCCGCGAACTCCAACCAGCTGCGCGCGGCGTTCGAGAAGCACCACGACGAAACCGAAGGTCAGATCGAGCGGCTCGAGAAGATCTTCGATCTTATCGACAAGCCGGCGCGCGGCAAGAAGTGCGACGCCATCGAAGGCATTCTCGACGAAGGCAAGGAGATCATGGACGAATACGCGGATGCGCCGGCGCTCGATGCCGGGCTGCTTGCCGCCGCACAGGCCGTTGAGCATTATGAGATTTCGCGTTACGGCACGCTGAAGGCCTGGGCCGAGAAGCTCGGTTTGAAAGATGCCGTGAAGCTGCTCGACCAAACACTGGCTGAGGAAAAAAAGACCGACGATACGCTGAGCAAGATCGCGGTCTCCGCTGTCAACGCCGAAGCGGCGTGAGCCGTGGACAAGACCAGCAAATGAGCATTTGATGCGAAAGGCCCGCTTCGGCGGGCCTTTTTGTTTGCCGCAAATGAACGCGCTAGTTCGAAGGAACGAAGACCGAGGTCGCTGAGCACGCTCACTTCGGCGAGCGAAGCCCGGGAGATTGCAGCCACTCGTTGATGTGAGCGGCGATATCGATCTGGCGCAGCTTCCGCAGCAGCTCATCGCGCTGCGGGCCCGGTGGCAGCGAGTCCGCCTGGGTCTTGAGGTTGACGGCCTGCTCGGCGAGGCGGCCCTCGAACGAGTGCGGCTTCGACCGGTTTCGCTTCACGATACGGTTCATCGATGTCATTGGCTCAGCTTACGGCCTGCCAAGGAATGCGTCTGTCTGTCAGCCGACAAAAGAGCGGGGCGGCTCGGTTTCACATGCGCGGAGCCTCGCGTCATCCCTTGGTAGGGGCCTGCAATGCAATTTCGCTTATGTCAAAAGCAGGCATAGCCGAAATAAGGCTGGCTATGGCCGGCAATGCTCTTACTGTGCCGGCATTATCGGACAGTCGTCCAGGCTCCGATAGCTGAGAGTTCTTGCGCTCCCGCCTGTCCTCGGGAGCGCGCGCCATGAAGAACCTTTTGCTCAGCCAATTCAGCCAGGCCGACCTGTCGCGGCTTCAACCTCACCTCAAAGCCACGCATTTCAAACAGCATGCGGTGTTGTTCGAGGCAGAACGGCCGATCAAGCACGTCTACTTTCCGACCGGCGCGGTGGTGTCGCTGGTGGTTTCGCTCAAGACCGGTGAAATGGTCGAGGCTGCCATGGTCGGCGTGGATGGTGTCGTCGGGGCATCTGCAGCGCTGGACGGCCGGATCTCCCTCAGCCAGGGGATCATACAACTGCCGGGCGAGATCATCGTTTGCAGTTTTCAGGCGTTGAAGGCGGCAGCGTTGCAAAGCCCTGGTTTGCTGGCTCTGCTCATTCGTCATGAGCAGACCGTCTATGCCCAGGCGCAACAGTCGGCGGCCTGTTTTGCATCTCACCACGTCGAGGCACGGCTTTCGCGCTGGCTGCTGCGCGCCAGAGACCTGTCCGGTGGCGACACCTTGCAGTTCACCCAGGAGTATCTCGGTCAGATGCTGGGAGTGAGGCGAACCAGCGTCACGGTGGTCGCGCACACCTTGCAGGCTGCCGGGCTTATCAAATATGCCCGCGGGAAAATTCAGATCCTCGATGCCGAGGGGCTGCACGACAGTGCCTGCGAATGCTACGACACGATCAAGCGCCATTACGCAAGCCTGTTGGGGGCCTGATTAAAGGCCACAACAATAAAACACTTATGTCGGGAACCCGACACAGCGTGTAGAGTTGGCGTCATCATCGATCTGTTCGTTCCCTCTGGCGGCTATCGATGACTGAGAGTGCGTTATGCTCCCGCCTGTAACCGAGCGGCGAGCCATGTGTGAAAAATGCAGGCAATTGGACGAGAAGATCTCGCACTACCGCCGATTCACGACATCCGCGTTTGACTCCGTCACGACGGAGCGGATAGGGCGCTTGATCGACGGCCTTCAGCAAACACGGGACTCGATGCACCCGCCGATCGATCGCGCGCGGGATGAGGGCGAGTAAAGCCACGTTGGTCATTTCAGGCCGGGCTCAGCCCTCTTGCTGTTGTCTTCCGGTTCCATGCTTCAACGCGATCAGGGCTTGAACATCGAATGCCATCCGGCGCAGGTCGGTAGCCAGGCGAACGAAGAGATCGCGCTTGCCTGGGTCGGTGGCAAGCCTGCCAATGAGGGTGCATTCCTCGGCATCGGTCAGCAACTTTTCGAGCCGTGCCTGCAGGTCTTCCATGGCAATAACCTCGCGCGCTCGCGCTCACACGGCACGCCGCTCCGGCGAAATGTCGTGCGAATAGTGCGAGCGCTCGACGACGGCCGACAGCGCTGCAATTTTCAACGCCGCCGGGTCTCGTTCTCCTTTGGCGGCACAGCCGAGAATTTGCGAAGCCATTTCGGCCATCGTCGTCGATGTCCGCTTCCATTCCGGAAGCGTCGCGGCGGCCTCGTCGAGGACTGCCTTCATCAGGTTGATCAGCTCCGGCTGAAAAACCGCTCCAATTGCGTGCATCGCCGTTTCCTCATGTAGCACGCCCCTCACCATTTTCTGGCGATCGTTGGCGGCCTGTCTGCTCGGTCCCCGACAAAGCCAGGATTAACTTTCGCGCGGACCTTACGCTGCGATGCAGCGGCACTGCATTGCGCGTGTCGGCGCTCCCCATCCTGGCCAGCTGTTTCGGACGTACCGTTCGAAGGGGCCGACTTCCGTTTTTGAACCGAAATGACATCGCGAATTCCATCCCCGGACGATCATAAATGCTATAGTTCGCTACCAAAGTTGTGCGGCGTTGGGTCGGGGCTTCGCTGTGAAGGGGAAAAACGAGTTAGGATTTAAGCCCGGGTCTCCCACCGACGAGGCTTCCGCCGAACGCGCGGAGCGTTTGGCTGATCTGCTGACATTATCCTACGAGCCGATGCTCGCGTGGCGACTGGACGGTCCAATCGAGTTCTGGAACGCAGGGGCCGAGCGGCTTTACGGTTTCGCGCAGGACGAAGCGGTCGGACATACAAGCCACACCCTGCTTCGGACAGAATTTCCGATTGACTTTGCTGGCGTGCGCTCCCAACTCCGGGATACGCGCAACTGGCTCGGCGAGCTACGTCACATCTGCAAGGATGGTCGCAAGGTTGTCGTCGAAAGCCGCATGCAGTTGTTCAGTGACGGCTTGGTGCTCGAAGCCAATCGCGATATTACCAAACGTATGGAGATCGAAGCTGCGCTTCGCGACAGCGAGCAACGATTGCGCTGGCTGGCTTCCATCGTCGAGTCCAGCGACGATGCTATTGTAAGCAAGAATCTCGATGGCATCATTACAAGCTGGAATTGAGGAGCCGAGCGTGTGTTTGGCTACTCTGCCAATGAGGCGATCGGTCGACCCATAACGCTTGTGATTCCTGGGGATCGGCAAAGCGAAGAACGTGAAATTCTGACGCGTATCAGACGAGGCGAGCGCATCGACCATTTTGAGACCGTTCGGCAGCACAAGCATGGCGGCTTGATCGTCGTTTCACTAACCGTTTCTCCTGTCAAAGACGCCAACGGCAAAATCGTCGGCGCATCAAAAATCGCAAGAGACATTACCGAGCAAAAGAGAAATCAGGAACTGATCGTGACTTTGGCACGGGAGGCCGAGCACCGCAGCAAGAACCTGCTTGCAAACACATTGGCAACGGTCAACCTTTCTCAATCAAGCTCGCCCGAGGGTCTTAAGCAGACAATTGCCGGACGCATCCAGGCACTGGCGAATGTCTGCTCGCTTTTCGTAGCGACGCGTTGGGTCGGTGCGGAGCTATCGTCGATCGCGATACAGGAACTAGCTCCGTATTCCGAGATGCATGGGAAGCGAGTGTTCATAGAGGGATCACAAATCCTGCTGGAAACGGACGCCGCTCAAGCCATTGCGGTTACGTTGCACGAGTTGGCGACCAACGCCGCGAAATACGGTGCTTTGTCCACGTCCGACGGCCAGGTGCACGTGGGATGGTCGCACGCGGTCGACGGTCAACTGCTTCTTCGCTGGCTGGAGACGGGTGGTCCACCCGTGCGGGAGCCTACGCGAAGGGGAGTAGGCGGCCGTATCATCGAACAAATGATCATCCAGCAAAAGGGCAGCGTTCGCTTCGACTGGCGCAAAGAAGGCCTTGTCTGCGAAATTACACTCCCGGTGTGAGATCGAAATAAACTTCACCGATAACGCGGACGGTCTACTGGCAGCACAAGCCGGACATGCCGGACCGGGGTAACGTGGACCTCGCCTGCTCGATCGCCGATGTCGCCTAGTGAGCCGGAACGGACATCCGGGTAAGCGGTCCTCTTCGTTTTTTCAAGTCATCAATGATGCACGTGCATCAGCCAGTAGCCGCCACCGACGACAACGAACAGCGTGGGAATGCCCCACAACAGGATCACAGGCTTTGATTCCTCCTCAGTCAGCCACGTGTAAAAAGTACGCGCGTCCCGCCCGGTTTGTTCCCGTCGTCGGGAAAATTCGGCAATCGGGCGTGCTGAGAAAAGCGCAAGTGGCACATTGAAGTGACGGACCTGGGAACGACATCGATCGCTCCTTTAGGCCGCGGTGGTGTTGTCGCCGGTGGACTGCATTGCCGCGGTCCGCGTTTTCACGGCAATGACAGAACGAAAAAAGCCCCGGCCATGCCGGGGCTTTCTGACCTCTCTTGCGGGTGCGTTACTTCTTCTCGGGCACCCAGGTCGTGCTGGCCTTGTCGTACCTGAAGCCGGGCGCGTTCTTGAGGTCATCCTTGGTGTCGTCCAGCGTCAGCCACCATTTGTCGTTCTTCTTGGCGGTTTTGACGGCAGTGAACGGCACGATGACGTCCTTCTCGCCGGCTCCGAGGAACCCGCCGACGCCGATGACAAGGCCGGTCACCTTGCCGCTCTTGTCAACCAGCACGTCGTCGACATCCCCGATCTTGCTCTCCTTGGGATCGTAGACGGCCTGCTTGTAGTAGTTGGTGACGGTCCAGCTCTCTGTGGGTGCAGCCGTCATCGTGGTCGCGGCATACGCGGCCGAACCGCCGATGGCGATCGCCGATACTGCCAGTATGGTCCTGAGTTTCATTTGCCTTTTCCTCCAGTTGCAATGCCATGCAAACGGGAAAAAGTGGCAGAGGTTCCAAGGCGGTCGAGAATCAAAATGGCACTGACCGTTCGTGGCGCTCTTGAGCGGAGGCGCGTAACCGCCGCACTCAACTACCCGATCGGTCGAGCTCTTTCTTCACCTGAGCGGCACTGTTGCCGACCGTTTCGACAACTTTCTGCAAGTCCGCCGGCGAGACATTGAGCTTCCTGGACCAGACCCTGACCTGCCCGCTGTTCTGCATATCGATCTTCGACCGATCGGGCTGAATGGGCTTGGTCAGCTTGCTCATAAATGCGCGCTCGCGACCATCGCGAGGGAAAACAGGGTGACGGCCAAGGCCAACGACACGAGCAGCGCATCCCGCAGCTCGTTCTTTTTTCGCCTGGGTGGGTTCTGTGCCATCGAGAAGATGACGGACGAGCGAAGGAAAAGTTCCGGCGTGACGATCGCGCGCGGAATCCTATCTGACCAACATTTGTTAGAGCGGAGCTGCCGGACGTTGCTCAACTCACGGGGGGAAGCACTGGCGGCGTTAACCGACGCGACCGGAGACGCTGTCCTCGAAGCCCGGTCGCCGTAGCGTTCGGTGACGGCCCACGACGAATCGGGGTCAGTGCGTCCAATCTCGGCAATCCCAAGGTCGACTATTCTCAGGGACGCCTTAGCGAAATCGCGCATTGCCGAATCTGCGTAGAATGGAGCAAGCTATGGTTAATGGGGCCGTTGCAAGGGGACTCCACGCCATGGTCTCCATCCTTCCTTTTGTTCGTAGATCCGGCGTCATATTCGATGATGAAGTTGCCGGATTGCTGGAAGATGCGTTTGACGCCGTCTGCCGCGAATTGCATGACAAAGGACAGCCGTCGATCGTTCACGAGCTTATTGCGAGCCGTATTATCGAAGCAGCCAAGAAGGGCGAGCGAGACTCCGACAAGCTGCGAGATGCGGGGTTGAGTGCGCTCGGTTTGAAAGAAATTCCGGCCGGAGGCCAGAAGCGATTTCTTTGATCCGGCGACGACGCAGGAACTCGAAGCGAACAGGCGGTATGTTCGGCCGTTCCTGCGCCGGTCGCGCTTCAGTCGCTGCCGACGCTCTCAGTAGCGCACAAGAATGGCTCCCACCAACAGACACAGGGCTCCCGTCACCCGCGGCGCGGTGATGTGGTGCACCGGCAAGCCGAAGAGCCCAAAGTGGTCGAACGCGAGCGAGCCTATCATCTGGCCGGCAACGATAAGCGCAATTACGGTCGCCGCGCCGAGCCGCGGAAGCAATAAAATCGAAATGGCGATATAGATGGCTCCGAACAGTCCGCCGGTCCAGGACATTGCATGCGATCGCGTCACGCTTACGGCACTGGGGAATGGCTCGCGCAAGGTGAGCGCGACAACCAACATTGCGATCGTGCCGCCGAGGTAGCTTGCGAATCCGGCCCACCAGGGAGAACCGATCTCCACCCGCAAATTCGAATTGACCGCCTGCTGAAACACGAAGCTCACGCCTGCGGCAAAGGCAATTAAAGCGCCGATGGCATACAGGCCCATTTCGCACCCCTCCCCTGATCATGCTTCGGTCTCAGGACATGAAGTTCATCCGGCCGACGGCGATATCTTCCGCATTGATTGGAGCCACGGAGTTCGGAGCTTACCGTTCGTCCGATGAAAGCGGGCATCAGAATCGCGCGGGCCGACGAGGCGCGGTCAACCGGACACGGCGCCAGGCCCACCATGCAGCGACGCAAATCACGCCCCATGCGATTATTGCGACCGTAAAGGCGAGCGATGCCGACCGTTCTGCAAGCAGCGAAAAGCCCAGCGCGAAACCCATCATACCGAAGCTGCCAAGAGCCGCTCCCGTCGCATCGAGTGCGGCGGCTTCTTGACCGCGTCTTTGCCCGGAAAATCCGTGCTCACGCTTGCGCCGTTGTTCATGCTTTTCAATCAAGGTCGCGCTGGCGCAAAAGATCGCCGGTAGGGCGAGGAAAAGGCCGCCGACGCCAGGTCCGTAGTGGCTGCTGATGAGCCCCGTTGTCACCGTCGCCGTGCCGCCGAGCAAGAAACGGACAATGTATTCGTACCAGTGGCTGTCCCGCAGCGAGGAAAACGAGACCGCGACGATCATGCGCTTGCCCCCACCACAAGATGCAGGCTCAGCGCGACGGCAAGCCAGACGATGAGCGCAATCAGCGTGGCCGGGAGCGCATTCCAGCGATACCGCATCAGGAGTTGGCAGACCGCAACGCTGTAAACGAACAGCGCGATGGCGCCCCACAGCATCGCTCGACCCTCAGTGGCGGCATATTGGCCGCCATGCTGGAACACCGCGAGGCCGAGCGTCGCCAGCGCCACCGAAGGTGCGGCCCCGAACAGGCCGGCAAAGCTCTTTGGCCGCAATACGTCGCCCAGGATGGCGAACAGCGAAACGGCAAGTCCGCCGATGACGAAGCGCGCCAGGTACTCCATCACGGCGCCCCCCGGTCAGCCTGGCAGCCGAATTCGCTTCGCGCGATCGTCTCGCCGAGGCGCAGGAAGGTTTCGTGCCCTTGCCTCGTCTGCTCGAGAATGTCCGACGCCGGCCGCCAGGTCCCTCTCTGACCGAACAGCACGACCGCTGAGCCGCCGAACTTGAAGACGCTTTTCTCCTCGCCGCGGCGGAAAGGTCGACCCTTGGGGTGCACTTGGACGATGCGTCCCACCGATAGCGCACCAACCTCGACCAAAGCGACCTTACCGAAATGCGCGGTCTGCAAAATCTGGATGTGCCGTTCGTTGCGAAACAAGAGATCCGGTTGGTTTCGCAAGGCCGGCGGATTGACCGTGAAAAGCCGATGGCCGATGCGCGCCTCGTCGATAATTCGGCCGTCATCAGGAAAATGCAGATGGTGATAGTCCATCGGCGAAAGCCGGGCGAGAATCACCGGTCCGCCGTCGAATGCAGAAACGCGCTCCCTGCAGCCGAGCAGGATTTCGGGTTCAAGTGCCGCGCCCTTGACCGGGAAAGTCATGCCAGGATCAAGCCGTTCCCAGCCGAAATAGCGGCCCTCGCCGAATGCGCCCATGTCATGCGGATCGCTTGGAAAGCTGCGCTTGCCCGGCAAAAAACGTCGGTCAAAGAAAGCTGCATAACTTCGAAACGGTCCGGGCTCGAATTCGGACATATCGATCTTGTGCTTGCGTACGAAAGGCGTGATCTTGCGCGCGCTCCAGGACGTGTTCTGCCACAAAGCGACCAGCCAATCGTAGAGAGGATGCGCTTCCAGCCACTGATCCGGTGCGCGGCTCGGATGGCTCTCATAGGTCGCCGGGCTGTCATCCATGAACTCATCGAATGTCTGACCGCTGCGGCGATCGAATACCGTAAGGGGTGTTGGTTTGCTCATACGATGATTGTCCTCGCGATCTCCAAAGCTTGGAGATGACAATTGTTCCAATTCCGGAACGCTCCGTCTGGCGCTCACGCACATCAAAAAGCCGCCGCCTGTTTTGCCCGACAAGTCAAGGGCGCCGTGCAAAAATATTGATCTTTCCGAAAGACAGAAATTATGATTTAACGAAGCCATCCCGCGCCTCACAGGAGGGGCGTTTCGCGATCGCCACGACACGCGGTGCGGGTTGCGATGGACGCGTTGGGCCGCAAGGCGTGCGGCACAGCGCGTACGGTCAAGCCGTGTGGTCCTGATCCCCCGACGCTGGGACCAAGTCTGATCGATACCAGTCGATGAGACGACGGGGGCTAACAAGCCCGGTACCCCGAGGAGAGCGCGGAGTACGCCGTAAAGCCATTGCGCAGGGAGTGCCGTGCGATTTCGGCCCTGCCTGACGACTTGTGGGCATTCTTCCTTTCAGCCCACGAGGATTGCGGGTGCGGTTGAGCGCCCGGCATTCCCTGCGCCCTCCGCTTGCCGGAGGGACACCGATCCGCACAACCCCGGGCCAGATCGCGCCGCGGGAACGCGAAGCCGTGCGTCCCGGTTAGGAACTTGCCGCCTCGCCGCGAGGCGCACATACTGGTCGCGAACGAGGAGCCGTGAGATGCTTCGCAAAACCGTTTCCGTCGCGCTCGTCGCCTTTGCCGCATGGACTGGCGCCGCGCGGGCCTATGAAGTCTATCCCGCGATTCCGCCCGAACTCGGCATCCACTCGCCCGCCGGTTATGGCTGGGTTCCCTATCGCTGCGCCGAATGGCCGGTCGCCAATTTCTATCACAACGCCTGGTACGCCCATCAGGCGCCCGCGGTGTACGGCAACCACGTCTATCGCCCGTTCTACCGCTATACCGCCTGGCGCGTGCTGCCGCGCACCTATTATTGCGCGCCGTAAAGCGCGCGGCTTTGCCGAAAACGCCGACCCTCTCCGCTTAAATTCGGCATCGATTTTTCGTTTCCGAGGCGCATAATTGGAGAGAATCCAAAGGAAACGCCGGGCCGAAAACCATGGACGCCAAGACCCCCGCGCGGCAGGCGCGCGCTGCCGAGACAGGACAGTTCGACGTCGTCGTGGTCGGCGCCGGCTTTGCCGGCCTCTACATGCTGCATCGGTTGCGCGGACTGGGATTGTCGGCGCGCGTGTATGAAGCCGGCGGCGGCGTCGGCGGCACCTGGTACTGGAACCGTTATCCCGGCGCGCGCTGCGACGTCGAGAGCATGCAGTATTCGTTCTCCTTCTCGGAGGAGCTGGACCAGGAATGGACCTGGTCGGAGAAATATTCGCCGCAGCCGGAAATCCTTGGCTACGCCAATCACATTGCCGACCGCTTCGGCCTGCGCCAGGACATCGTGTTCGATACGCGCGTAACCGCGGCGAGGTGGGATGAGCGTGCAAAACGCTGGCAGATCGCAACCGACCGCGGCGACAAGGTCAGCGCCAGGTTCTGCATCATGGCGGTCGGCTGCCTGTCGGCGCCGAACCGGCCGAAATTTCCCGGCATCGAAGACTTCGAAGGCCCGGTCTATCACACCGGCGAGTGGCCGCATGAGGGCGTTGACTTCACCGGCTTGCGCGTCGGCGTGATCGGCACGGGATCGTCGGCGATCCAATCGATCCCGATCATTGCCGAGCAGGCCTCGCAGCTCACCGTGTTCCAGCGCACCGCGGCCTGGTCGGTGCCGGCCTGGAACGAGGCGCTGACGCCGGACTATGTGAAGACGGTCAAGGCCGACTATCCGGCGCTGCGGGCCAAGGCGCGCGCGCGGCCGACCGGCTTCTATTTTCCGTTCAACATGAAGCCCGCGCTTGAAGCCAGCGAGGACGAACGCGCGCGCCTCTATGAGGAAGCCTGGGAACGCGGCGGCCTGCCCTTCCTTGGCGCCTTCGGCGATCTCCTGTTCGAAAAGGGCGCCAACGACACCATCGCCGATTTCGCACGCGACAAGATCCGCAGCATCGTGAAGGATCCCGCCACCGCCGAGCTGTTGTGTCCGGACAATGTATTCGGCTGCAAGCGGCTCTGTGTCGATACCGGCTATTACGCCACCTACAATCTGCCGCATGTAAAACTGGTCGACGTCTCGAAGACACCGATCGAGCGCATCACCGCGCACGGCATCGTGGTCGACGGTGTCGAATATCCCGTCGATGCGATCGTCTCCGCGACCGGCTTTGCCGCGATGACGGGATCGTTCGACAAGATCGCGATCACCGGTCGCGATGGCCTGACGTTGAAGGAGAAGTGGCGCGCAGGTCCCCGCGCCTATCTCGGCCTTGCGTCCGCGGGCTTCCCGAATTTCTTCATGATCACCGGGCCCGGCAGTCCGTCGGTGCTGGCCAGCATGATCCAGGCGATCGAGCAGCATGTCGACTGGCTGGCGGATTTGATGGGACATATGCGCGACATCGGCTCTGCTACGATCGAACCGACCGTTGCGGATGAGGATGCCTGGGTCGAACACGTCAACGAGGTCTCGAAGGTGTCGCTGCGTTCGACCTGCAGCTCCTGGTATGTCGGCGCCAACATCCCGGGCCGGCCGATCGTGTTCATGCCTTATATCGGCGGCTTCCCGATCTATGTGCAGAAGTGCAACGAGGTCATGAGCAACGGCTTTGAGGGCTTTGTGCTCGATGGCGCCGCCAGCAACGAGCCGCCGCGGGTGCGGCTCACCGAACGCTGGCGGGTTCCGCTCGATATCGAGGTGATTTCGCCGGCGGCGGTGGCCGCACGCCGAGTTCCAGTTGTGTAAGGTGTGAAACAAGTCACATTCAACTTCAGATGAGAGGACTAGGATCGGCTTGACCACCCTTGACGGGAGTATCGCTCGTGGCGGGGAAGATCTTCATCAGCTATCGCCGACGCGACGACCCCGGCGGGGCGGGCCGGCTCTTTGACGCCTTGAACGAGGCGTTCGACCCCGACCGGCTTTTCCTCGACGTCGACAGCATCGAGCCGGGGCAGGATTTCGTCGAGGTGATCGGCGACCGCGTGGCCAAGAGCGCGGTTCTGCTCGCGGTGATCGGCCAGCACTGGATCGATGCGAGCGACGACCGCGGCAACCGCCGCCTCGACAATGCCCAGGACTATGTGCGGATCGAGATCGAGTCCGCGCTGAAGCAGAACACGCGGGTGATTCCGGTTTTGATCGGCGACGCCAAGATGCCCGCCGCGGAGGACCTGCCGGAAAGTATCCGCAAGCTCGCGCGGCACAATGCGGTCTTCCTCCGCTATGAGCGATTCCACGACGACATTGCCAACCTGGTCGCTGCGCTGAGGCGTGCGATGGGCGACACCCCGGCGCCGACGCCTGCATCGCAGCCGCAGGCCCCGCCGGTGGCGGTGTTTGCCGCGGCAAGCCTGCCGGCCGAGCCTTCCGGCGCAGCGAGGGATTTCTTCCACGGGAGAGCGGCACTTTTGGCATGCGCCGTTGCCTTCATCGCTCTCGCGCTCGCAGGCGCGACCTATCTCCAACTCCGTGACCACCGGTCGCAAAACGACGGCAAGTCCACACTTGCCTCCACGTCGCAACCGGGCTGGTGCAAGGATTCCACTTTGAAGCCGGAAGAGCTCAGGGTCTGCGGGACGCCCGGCTTGCTCGTGCTCGACAAGCAGCTCGGCGAACTCTTTGATGGCGCGAAGAGGAGACTACCCTCGGAACAGGCGCAGGCCTTGAACGCTGACGAAGGCAAATGGCTTCGTGAGACGCGCAGCCCATGCGGTCAGAACGACGATTGCCTCTACAAGGTCTATCGGGACCGCATCACCTATTTGAGCAGCCTTCAGAAATAGACGTTGGCTCGGACCGCCGCATTCGTCGCGTCGCCCCGCCGGTCGTCCCGTAGTCGTACGGTCTAGGAGCCATTCCGCGGTTTGATTAGAAACGACGCACCATCGCCCCGTGGGGAGGGGTTAAGTCGCGAGGCCCGGACTCCTAGGCACTCCGGGCCTCGTGTACTTCTGGTCAGCTCACATCGGAATCGGCAAAGCCCGGCGCACAGGGTTGCGGCCGGCGTTTTCGCGCGTGGCAAGCCACAAGAAAGTTCCTCATCCGGTCGCCGCCTCGCGAAAATATCACCGGGAACCGGAACCTTGACCGGAACTTATCGGATGGGCGCAGGGCACCGACGGTGCCACCTTGTATCGCACGCTTCTCGCTTCGCTTGCTCTCGTTTCAATCATGTCCTGCGCGAAGGCCGAAAGTGGTCTCGCCTCGTTTTACGAGGGCGTCGGCCACACCAGTGAGATGACCTGCGCGCATCGCACCCGACCTTTGGGCAGCATGATCACCGTTTCCTACAAAGGCCGCAGCATTCTTTGTCGCGTCAATGACCGCGGACCCTTCAAGAAGGGCCGCGTGATCGACGTGTCGACGAGTGCGGCGCGCGCGCTCGGCATGGTCGATGCCGGCGTCGTGCTCGTCTCGCTGGAATAGCAGCGCGGATCGCGCGCATCTGAGGCCGCCAAAACGTCCTTGCACGCCGCTTGCATGAAGATTCCCAACTGTGAACCGCATCACAGCAGCGAGCTCGTGCCGGGCCTATACGAGGGTCGGCAGGGCTTCAGGGATCTGAGCTATGGGTAAACGACTGGACCTTCTCACCGCCATGACGGCGTTCGGCGTCGCCGCCTATATCGCGATCATCATGGATTGCGTTGCCTGCGGGCAATTGGGCTGGTCGGACGGACAAATCCGTTCCGTTGCACTGCTGGTTGCGGCGAGCGTCGCGCTTGGGCTGGCGCTGGATTTTCTGGGCCGGCGGTGGCGCAAGGCCGACTGAGAATGGCGCAGCTGCCGGCGTTGACTGGAGTGCGGCGAAAGCCTCGCCAAGGGGCACGGGATTTGCAAAGACGATGGCGGACGGCCATTCTGCCGGACCTGAGGTTCGGAGGTTCGCCGCCGAAGCTCATATTTCAAGCGTGCATTTTACAGGAGGCGATTTTGAAATCCTTCATTGGCTTCGCTCTGGTCTGGTTCGCGCTCGCAAGCCCTGCGCTCGCGCAGGGCTTGGTTGATCCTTCGAAGGTTGCCCCGGAATACAGGGAAGCCGCGGAGAAGCGGCGCGCCGAGCAGATCCGGCAGCGCGATTGCGCCAAGAAGGCGGAGGCAGAAAAGGTGCTTCCTCGCGAGCGCACGGCCTTTCTGCTGCATTGCCTCGACGAGTTGGAGGCGGCTGCTGCGAACGGCACGACTCCCGCCGCCGCGGTCACCGCGCCCACTCCTTCTTCCGCCAGCAACACGACGACGCATTAGGCGAGCCAAGCCGGCGCCGCGCACAAAAGCCACAGCCGCACGAAATTGTTAATCGGCACCGGGGCGCGCTTGCGCGCGCGCCGACCTTCGCGGAAGAGTCCTCCCATGGGCAGTTGCGTGCACGGGGGCGTCGCATGCGTAAACAGGACGTCGGCTTCGACTATCATCGCTATCGGCAATTGCTGGCCGAGGCGATCGACGAGAAGAAGCGTCTGGAATTGATCAACATCCTGATCGAGGAGCGCGCGCGGGATCGCCTGGCAGCCGAGCGCGCGTCCGATCGCGCCGCTATGACGGCGGCGACGATCGCTAATGTGCTTGGCAGTCCGCGCGGCTGATAATTGAGCCAAGCCAAGGCGTTACAGCGCGGGTCCGAGACTGTCCGCCGCCAACTTGCGGGTTGCGGGGTTGCAATAGATTAACAATGTCCCGCAATCGGCCGTAAAGATTTTTGCCTTATGTGTCTGCCCCTCAAACGCCCGTCACGGGCCAAAAAGGGGGGTACCATGAAGACGATTTCGATGATGGCTTCCGATCGTGCGTTCAAGGCGATCACGGCTCTGTCCTGTTCCGGTCTGGCCCTGTCGTTCTGCCTGATGGCGTTCGGCATGGACCTCACTGTCGCCGCGATCTAATCTCCGGCTTCGGCGCCCGCAGGACGCGCGGACTGCGCGCATTCTGCAGGTCCGGAACCGAAGGGATTGTCCATTGCCGTCGTTTGCTCGCGCGCTCCTTGTCGCGCTGACCGTCGCCGCGCTTGACGCGTTCGGCACAATTTCCTTGCCCTCCCCCGCGTTGGCCGACAGTGCGTTGGCAGTCCTGGTGGCAAGGCCCGTATCGTTGCCGGACATGGCGTTGGGCTCGGCAAACGCACCCGTCACCATCGTGGAATATTCCTCGCTGACCTGCCCGCATTGCGCGGACTTCGCCGAGAATGTGTTTCCCATGCTGCGGTCGAAATATATCGACACCGGTAAGATGCGCTTCATCTCCCGAGAATTTCCGCTCGAGATCAAGGCCGCCGGCGCCTCGATGCTGGCGCGTTGTGCCGCCAACGGCGACGCGCAGAAGTATTTCGACGCGACCGCGATGCTGTTCAAGCAGCAGCAGGCGCTGGTCGAACACACCACCGACACGCTCAAGGAAGTCGGCGGCAAGTTCGGCATGAGCGAAGAAGCGGTCGAGGCCTGCGTGAAGGACAATGCCCTCCTCGACAAGCTCAAGGCCGACCAGGACTTCGCCTACGACAAGCTGAAGGTCGACGCGACGCCGACCTTCTTCGTCAATGGCGAGCGCGTAAAAGGCTCGATGTCCTTCGAGGAATTCGAGAAGAAGCTGGCACCGCTGCTGAAGCGGTGACAGCTTTCATCGCGCCTTCCTCCTTGGTAGCGCGCTTCCTTAGTAGCGCGCTGTGACCGGAGCATCCCATCCAAAGCGGTAGTTGACGCCGACCTTCACGGTGTTGACGTCGAACGTGCCGCTGGCAAAGCCCGGCGGAATAACGTTCGCGAAGTAGTTCTGGCTCTCGTAATGCGCCCAGAGATACTCGCCCTTGACCGACCAGTTCGGCGTGAAGCCCCACTCGACACCGCCGCCAACGGTGTAGCCGAAATGGGTCTGCGTATCGCTGGTATTGAGGCCCAGGACACCAAGCGTGATCTTGTTGCTCGCGAGGGCGGCGCCGCCCTTGCCGTAGATCAGCACGTTGTCGAGCGCGACGCCGAGCCGGCCCGTCAACGAGCCGAACGCCTGAATGCGATCGGTTGCCGTCACCAGCCCGAAGAAAGCCGAGGCGGACTGCTCGATATCGGCCCAGGCGCCTTCGGCCTCGACGCCGACGACGAAGTTCTGGAATTGCAAGTTGCCGCCGATCGTGCCGCCGGCGAAGCCGCCCTTCAGATCATTCCCTTGGCTATTCGACCAGCCATAGCCGCCCATGGCGCCGACATAGAAGCCGGTCCAGTTGTAAACGGCCGCACGCGGCGGAACATAGACCGGCGCGGTAGCCGGCGCAGGCGCCGGTATATCGGCCGCATTCGCGGAACCCGCAAACGACATCAAACTCAGGAAAAACAACGCAAATCTGACTTTCATGGACCTCATCCCCATACACCCAAGTGAGGCATCCAAAGCACAAGATGTGTGCACGCTCAACAGTTGAGACACATTTCCGACGTTTTTTCTCGGGGATGCGGAACCGGAACCGAGATGGTCCATCCGGCTGGCGCTTTTGAAGACCCGAAGGTCGCGGTCAACGGTCCGTGTGAGGCGCGGCAATGAAGGTCAGGCCGATCCGGTTCTTCTGGATCCAGGCGACATTGCACTCGTGGACGGTCGCGCCGTTGGCCATCACCAGGCGAAAGCGCGCCGGCACGAAGGCCGGGTTGTCGACATCGATGGCGGCGCCGTCGGGGGAGATGTTCCGAACCACGCAACTCATGACCGAGCCGTCCGCCGATACATAGGCAGGTTCGTTGATCTCGATCCGTTGATGCTTGCGCCGTTCGTCCATGGGCATGAGCCTGAGATGCGTTCATCGCAAAGGATCAGCCTAATCCAAAACCTTAAACAAATCGGTTGACCGGGGTTGCGCCTCCCCGTCTCTCGCCCTTTCGCCGATCACCAGCAATCCGTTTGCGGCGGCCCGCCGTGCACGGGATGCACTTGCCGTTGTCGGCGGTCGCGGGGTAGCCTCTATCCTTACAGGCGGTGCACAGGCGCGGCGCCCGTCGGTTCAAAAATGAACATGCGCCGTGGGGAAATGCCATGTTCAATGAACTCGACAAACGCACGAGTTTGACCGGCAACCAGATCAAGATCCTGTCGGCGGCCATCATCGGCGACGCGCTCGAATTCTTCGACTACTTCCTGATCGGCTTCGTACTCGCCTTCCTGATCGGGCCGTGGAAACTCACCTTCGGCCAGTCAGCAACCGTGCTGATGAGCTCCGGCATCGGTGCCATCCTCGGTGCCTATGCCTGGGGCTGGCTCGCCGATCGCATCGGCCGCCGCATCGTTTTCATCGGCACGGTACTGAATTTCTCGATCGCGACCGGTTTACTTTACTTCACGCCAGACAATGGCTGGATCTATCTCACCATCATGCGCTTCTTTGTCGGCACCGGCGTTGGCGGCCTCTATTGCGTCGACCTGCCCCTGGTGCAGGAGTTCATGCCCTCCTCCAAGCGCGGCTGGGTCGGCGGGATCGTGACTTGCGTGATCCCGCTCGGCGTCGGCCTCGGCGCGGTGCTCGGCGCCTTCATGGGCAACGATCAGTGGCGGCTGCTGTTTGCCATCGGCGTGCTTCCGGCGCTGGTCGTGCTGCTGGTACGCATCTGGGTGCCGGAAAGTCCGCGCTGGCTGTGCCGGCAGGGCCGCTATGAGGAGGCGCGCAAATCGCTCGCTTGGGCGCTGCAGGTCGAACCGTCGTCGCTGCCGCTGCCGACCGCGGCCGATGCCGGTCCGATCATCACCACCAACTGGCTCGACCTCTTCAAATATCCGCGCAGCCTGATCGTGTCCTGGCTCGGCAATGCCGGCGCGCAGACCGGCGTCTACGGCGTAACCCTGTGGGCACCCTCGCTGTTCGTGTTGCTGTTGAAGGTCACGCCGCAGCAGGCGGCCAAGATGATGATCCTGCTCACCGTCTGCGGCTTCATTGGACGCCTCTCCTTCTCGTACTTCTCCGAGCTGATGGGACGGCGCAAGGCCGGTGGCCTGCTCGGCTTCGGCGCCGGCGTCCTGATCATCGTCGCCGGCTACAATTATAATGTGATGTGGGGCGATTGGTCGGCATTCTGGCTGATCCTCGCGGCCGCGTTCTTCTTTGCCGATGGCGGCTTTGCCATCGTCGGGCCCTATGCCGCGGAAATCTGGCCGTCGCATCTGCGCACGACCGGCATGGGCTCGGCCTATGGCTTCGGCGGCATCGGCAAGATCATCGGCCCGGTCGGGCTCGCCTTGATCGTCGGCTCCAACAACTACCTCAAGCCCGACGTGCCGATGACCGAGATCCCGCTGGCCTTCGTCTATCTCGGCTGCTGGTTCCTGATGGCAGGCTGCGTCTACTATTTCCTGGGTATCGAAACCCGCGGCAAGTCGATCGAGGAGATCGACCGCGAGTTGAACAGCGGACTCGCTGTCTCGACGGCCGCGCAGGTCCGGCAGGCCTGAACCCGATGCTGGTCACAACGCCTTCCGATCTGTCCGGCGACCACAGCGTAGTTGCACGCGCGCAAGCGGTCGCTCCGGCTGTCGCGGCGGCATCCGACGAGATCGAGCGGGACCGCCGGCTGCCGGTGGCCCTGCTCGACAAATTGCATGAGGCGCAACTGTTCCGCCTGCTGTTGCCGCGCTCCCAAGACGGGATCGAGACCGATCCGGTCACCTTCTTTCATGTGATCGAGACCATCGCGCGTGAGGATGCATCGACCGCCTGGTGCATGAGCCAGGCCGGCGGCTGCGCGATGGCTGCGGCCTATCTCGACCTGCCGGTCGCGCGCGCGATCTTCGGCAGCGACCCGCGCGCGGTGCTGGCCTGGGGTCCCGGTCCCCGAGTGAAGGCGGTCGAGTGCGAAGGCGGCTATCGCGTTACCGGTACCTGGGCGTTTGCCTCGGGCGGCCGTCACGCCACCTGGCTCGGCGCGCATTGCCCGATCTTCAAGGCGGACGGCTCGCCGCGGCTGGAGGCCGATGGCATGCAGGCCGAGCGCACCATGCTGGTGCGTTCGGAGGATGTCGAGTGGACGGACATCTGGAACACGGTCGGCCTGCGCGGCACCGCGAGCGACCAGTTCGGGCTCAAGGATTTTTTCGTGCGGGCCGATCACTCGATCACGCGCGAATTCGAGCGCGAGTGCCGCGAGAACGGACCACTCTATCGTATGGGCAACGGCACCTGCTATCAGGTCGGCTTTGCCGGCGTTGCATGCGGCATCGCCCGCGGCGCACTCGACTGCTTCCTTGATCTCGCCAGGAACAAGGTGCCGCGCGGCAACAAGAGCCCGATCCGGGATAATGCCGTGGTGCAGGCAGGTTTTGCGCAAGCCGAGGTCAATCTGCGCGCGGCGCGCGCCTATCTGCTGCAATCGATGGCCGAAATCTGGAAGCATCTCTGCGCGGGTTCGCTGATCACGGTCGAGCAGCGCATCACCATCCGCATGGCCTCGACGCATGCGATCCACAGGGGGCGCGAGGCCGTCGACTTCGCCTACAACGCCGCCGGCGCAACCGCGATCTTCGACACCCATCCGCTGGAGCGCCGCTTTCGCGACATCCACACCGTGACCCAGCAGTTGCAGGGGCGGTCCAGTCATTTCGAAACCGTCGGCGCCTGGATGCTGGGGGGCGATGCCGATCTCACGTGGGTTTAGCAAGATTTCGGGTTCAGGAAGATTTGGGTCTGATCATCAGGGAGAACAACCATGCCGCTTGGCGGATTGCAGCACTACACCATTGAACCGCAGGACCTCGAACGCACCAAGGACTTCTATGTCGACGTGCTCGGGCTCGAGAACGGCGAACGTCCGCCGCTCGGCTTTCCCGGATACTGGCTTTATTCCGCCGGGCAGGCCACCGTGCATCTGATGGGTCCGCGGACGCCGCGCGACGGCATCGTCGTGCGCGGCACCGAGAAGAAATATGAGGACACCGGCCGGCTCGACCACATTGCCTTCGCGGCTAGCGACGTCGAAGGCGTGCGCAAACGACTGAACGCGAAGAACGTCAAATTCCGCGAGCAGATCGTGCCGCGCACCGGCGACACGCAGATCTTCCTCTACGATCCCGACGGCGTCGGCGTGGAGCTGAACTTCCCCAAGACGTAAGAAACGATTCAAACCGCTGAAGATCGATCTTCGGCCGGCTAGCGGCAGCTCGGGGGCTGATCCGCGGCCGGCCGATGGCGTTTGTGGGGAGAAAGAAGTCGCTTCGCGACAAGGTCACCGCCAAGCCATCACTCGGGCCACAATCGGTCCGCTTTTCTTCAACATTGAATGTCGAGTTGAGGCGCCGCGCCGCTGCGGCAGGATAGCCGGGTGCCGCGCCTTTAACCTACCCCAGGGCACGTGTGCCCGGCTATTCGGCCGGCGGCCTGGACCGATCGGCACGGCTTCGTCGGCGCTTCGTGCATCTCTAATCCAGTCGTGCATGTCTGATCCAGTCCCCGCCATTGCGCCCTGCTTCATTTCGCTTTCTTAGCAATTTGGGAGAAGAACCCCTCCGCCGTCATGATTTAGGTTGGCCATCGAAACCGGAGGTAGCGAAGCGATGGCAATAAATCCTAAAGAGGAAATGATGGACGGCCACGACAATATCCGGTTTCCGGGACCGGGAATTGATCTTATCCACCACGAGGTCGCCGTTAATTTATTTCAGGTGGTGAATGGCGAAGAAGTTCTTCTTGAAACGCTGAATTTTCAAGGCCGGATGCTGATCGAAAGAGGCAAGGCGTACACAAACACAGACGGATTTCGCCAGATCGATTTCGTCGCATTGGCGTGGACCGCGACGGCGTGGTCCAAGTCGCTGAAACAGGATATCCTGTATATCCTGTCCCAGGATGTCGAGCAGCCGGTCAGCAACATTATTGCTGAAACCAAGAAATCGGATTTTCCCGCCACTATCCAGTTCGACCTGATCTTCGATGTGCGGGTGAACAACAAGACGATCATCGTTCAGCACAAGCGAAAACCGAAAGGCCACAAGTTTCTTACCATTCCCCCGGCCGTGGACACCCGCACCGACTTGTCGCCCACGGTATCGCTGTTCGGCAAAAACGACATTATGGACGTCGGGGTCGGGGCCAACGAAAGAGGCGAACTCACCTTCAGGCATAACCCGCCGGCATCGTTCTTTGAAGAGGGCGGCCTGATCCAGTTGCGGGTCTTGCCGATAGACTGCAACGACAAGGCCGGAACCACGCTTGTATCGTTTGCCGAACTAAATCTGGCGGCAGGACTTAAGGATGTCCCGCGTCATCTTTTCAACCAGATTCCGTTTATCCAGAACAGCAGGCTTAATCCGCCCAGACCAACAGGTTCAAGCCGGCGCAGGAAGCGCCGATAGGGCTTTGCATCGGCATGTGGCAACCCCGCCAGGGGTCGTTTGTGGCTTCCACATTTAGATTCTCACGCTAGAAGCCGCAATCCTGCGAACCGCGGCCCCAGGTTTCTATTTGACGCATTTCTTGACTCGAAGAGAAATCCACTCCCGCTATCCAGGCGCGGGGCAGGCTGTCGCTCGCATCAGCTAGTCGAGCCCGCGCTCGTGGCTCAGCCTCACCATCTCGTCGATGAAGATCTGCTTCTGCTTGTCGTCGAGACTGGTGAAGAGCGGTTCGGCCGCATCGGCGACGTTGCGCTGGTCCTGCGAGCGATCGTTCAGGAATTGCGCCTCATTGCGCATCTGTTCGATGATGTCGTCGGGTGGATCGCGCTGGGCGCGCGCAATCCGCAGGTTCAGTCTGTCGGCGCCGTTGTGTCCGAGATAATGCATGGCGCTGGAGAAGCCTGACCAGTTCTTCTCCTGCTCGGGCGTGAGATTCAGCTCCTTCTTGATCCGTTCGATGTTGGCGTCGCTGTTGGCGACGATCTGCTCGGCGGTCAGTTGCGGCGTGCCAGCTTGCGTGAGCACCTGGGTCGGTTGTTTGGCGCCCTTGACTGGTGCTGCACCGGCCTTGGCAGCCTTCGCGGCGCCCTTCTTGTCCTTGTCATCCTGTTGCGCCGGCTGCCCGCCCTTTCCGGTTAGCACGCTGGTCACACCGGTCACCACGCCGACCACGCCACCGATCGCGCCACCGAGGACGCCGCCGACCGGACCGGCCGCCTTGTTGCCTTCGCGCGCGCCCTTCTCGACGCCCTTGACCAGACCCTGGGCTTCAACGATGCGCGGTGTGCCCGCGACAAGTGCGGCCGCCATCCCAAGTGTTGCGCATAGCATGATCCGCGCGCGCAAGCTTGTCGTCGGGCTGCTCATTGGTTCGGTCTCCATTCGAAGATTGGCATGGCGGTATTGGGGGGACGGCAGGCGCACTGCCATGCCTAGATTTTAGCTTGTTCCGGTGGAATCCGTCCAGCGCCGCGCCGCGTCGTCCACGGTCAAGAAAACCTTGAGAAGCGAGACTGTTAAGCTTGACTGCGGCACATTTGCGTCAGCCCGTCCGGTGACCCTTTGCCGCGGTGTGCGGCGCAATATCCTTTTGTCGCAGTGATCGGGGAACAAGGCGAGCAGTCGAGTGCTCGCTTTACGAGCACAACGTTAGTTCTAGAACGTTACCCACCTGATTTCTCGACAGAAGCCGGCAATTCTGATCTGATCGCAAACAGCGAAATCCTCGCGCAGCTTCAGCTGCGAAGAAAAACAAAAACAAGCTGGATTTCAGAACAATTCCGATTGGCCTATCAGGGAGGCACCGCCATGTCACGGAACAAGCTTACTCGCCGACAATTCGTTGCTGCTACCGCGCTGTCATCGGCTGCGATGATCAGTGCGCCCTTCGTGCGTTCCGCCAACGCGGCGGGAAGCCTGTCGATCGGCTTCTGGGATCACTGGGTTCCCGGCGCCAACAAGGCTTCTACCGACCTCGTCAATGAATGGGCGGAGAAGGAGAAGGTCCAGGTCTCGATCGACTACATCACCAGCAACGGCCGCAAGAATGAGATCACCATCTCGGCCGAAGCCCAGGCCAAGTCAGGCCACGACATCCTCGCGATGCCCACCTGGTGGCCACACGCCCAGACCGAACTGCTCGAGCCGATGAACGACGTGATGAAGGATCTCATCGCGGCGAACGGGGCAGTCAACGGCACCGTCGAATATCTCGGCCAGCTCAACGGCAAATGGCATGGGGTTCCCTTCTGCATCGGCAGCCAGATCAAGGGGCCCTGCTCGCGTATCGACTACATGAAGAAGTACGCCAACATCGACGTTCAGGCGATGTATCCCGCAGGCAGCCCGCCCAAGGCTGACGACTGGAACATGGACACTTTCCTGAAGGCGGCGGAAGCCTGCTTCAAGGGCGGCAACCCCTTCGGTATCGGCCTCGGCGAAACCTCCGACTCCGTCGACACCGCCGGCGCGATCTTCCAATCGTTCGGCGCGCAGCTCGTCGACGCCAAGGGCAACCTCACCGTCAAGACCGACGAGGTGCGGCAGGCGCTCGAATACTACAAGAAGCTGTTCCAGTGGTTGCCGCCCGAGGTCGCGTCCTGGGACGATGCCGGCAACAACAAATACCTGGTGTCGGGCAAGGCTTCGATGATCATGAACCCGCCGAGCGCCTGGGCGGTTGCCAAGCGTGACGCGCCGCAAGTTGCGGAGCAATGCTGGACCCACGGCTTCCCGTCGGGACCGAAGGGCCGCTATGCGCCTTACCTGCCGTACTTCCTGGCGGTGTGGAATTTCGGCAAGAACAAGGAAGCTGCAAAGAGCCTCATCAGGCATCTGTCGACGGCGAGTGCTGCCGAGAAGCTGGTCGCGGCCAGCGGCGGTTACGATTTGCCGGCGTATGAGAAGCTGACGACGTTCAAGACCTGGGCCGAGGAAGGGCCGCCGAAGGGCACGCTCTACCACTATCCCAACCCCTATAACCATCAGAAGCTGTCGATCGCCGCGTCTCCTGCCCCGCCGAAGGTGGCGCAGCAGATCTATGTGCAGGCCACGCTGACCAAGATGTGCCTGCGCGTCGGCAGGGGCGACAAGATCGAAGACACGCTCGCCTGGGCCGAAGGCGAGTGCGAAGGCTTCATGCGGAGCTGAGACGGAGTTGCCATTGCGGCCCGCCCAAAGGCGGGCCGCAATGCCCTGAAGTTCTCAAATTGATTCGATCGGACGCCTGACCGGAAACGGTTCGAGAGGCGTCGATCCCCCAAAGGGACAAGCACCATGGTTGACGTCGCATTTCAATCGACAGGCGTAGCCGTCCGGCCCGCGCGACGGAGGTCGAGCCTGCGCGCCGCGATGAAGCACAAGTCCACCATGGCCTTCCTGATGACGCTGCCGCTGATCGTGCTGATCGCGACCATGGTCATCTATCCCGCGGGCTACTCGATCTATCTCGCGACCTTGAACAAGGCGATGACTAAATTCATCGGTTTCGGCAATTTCCTGTTCCTGTTCAAACGCCAGACCTTCTGGATGGTGGTGGAGCAATCCTGCATCTTCGCCATCACCGCCGTCCTCTTCAAGGCGCTGATCGGCTTCATCGTCGCGCATTTCGCCCACAACATTCCCTCCAACAAGCAGCGCAAATGGCGCGGAATGCTGCTGGTGCCGTGGGTCATTCCGCCGGCGATGAGTACGCTGGCGTGGCTGTGGTTGTTCGACCCCTCTTACAGCGCCTTCAATTACACGCTCGGCGCTTTGGGCATTTCGCCGGTCTACTGGCTTGGCGAAACGGGGTGGGCGCGCTTCTCGATCATCCTCGTTAATGTCTGGTTCGGCGCGCCGTTCTTCATGATCATGTATCTGGCATCGCTCAAGTCGGTGCCCGAGCAGCTCTATGAGGCCGCCGCCATCGACGGCGCCAACTGGTGGCAGCGCATCTGGTACGTGACGCTGCCGATGATGCGCAACATTATCGCCATTACAACGCTGTTCTCGCTGATCGTCACCTTTGCGAATTTCGACATCACGCGCATCCTGACCGCGGGTGGACCGCTCGATAGCACCCATATTTTCGCCACCTGGGCGTTCCGCCTGGGTATCGAGGGCGGCGATATTCCGCTCGGCGCCAGCGTGTCGCTGTTCATGGCGCCGATTCTGGCCGTCGCGGCGGTCTTCATCCTGCGTGACGTCAACAAGCGCGGGAATGAAGCATGAGCTCGCTTGCGATCGACAAGGCTGGCCCTACCCGCAACGTGAAATACGGCAGTATGAGCCGCGACCGCGCCTGGGCGCTGCGCTGGTCGTATTTCTTCCTGACGATTTTTGCGATCTTCTCGCTGGTGCCGCCGATCTACATGGTGATCACCTCGCTGAAGAGCAGCGCAGAGATTTCGGCCGCCACGAACCCCTGGTGGATCTTCCATCCGACCCTGGCGAACTACAAGGAGCTGCTGGGCTCGAACCAGTTCCTGCGCTTCTTCTGGAACTCGGCCATGGTATCGATCTTCGTGGTGACGCTGACCATGCTGATCAGCGTGCCGGCGGCGTTCGCGCTGTCGCGGATGAAGTTCTGGGGCTCTGCCACGCTGGCAACCGGCGTGTTCCTGACCTACCTGATCCCGGATTCGCTGTTGTTCCTGCCGCTGTTCAAGATGTTCGCGGTGATCGGCGAGTACACCGGGATCCAGCTCATCAACAAATGGTACGTGCTGCTGTTTCTCTATCCGACGCTGACGGTGCCGTTCTGCACCTGGATCATGATCGGCTATTTCGCCTCGATCCCGAAGGAGCTTGATGAAGCCGCCATCATCGACGGCGCTTCCTGGTTTCAGACCCTGACCCGCATCTTCATTCCGGTCGCCCTTCCCGGCATTATCGCCGCGACCATCTTCGCTTTCACCGTGTCGTGGGCGCAGTTCCTCTATCCGCTGGTGTTCACGACCTCGACGGACCAGCTGGTGATGCCGGTCGGCATCATCACAACGCTGATCAAGGGCGACGTCTTCAATTGGGGTCAAATCATGACCGGCGCGCTGCTTGGCGCCGCGCCGCCGCTGATCATCTACGCCTTCCTCATGGACTATTACATTGCCGGCCTGACCGCCGGCGCGACAAAGGGTTGAATTCTATGGCCGAGGTAAGTCTGCGTAAGGTGGTGAAGCGCTACGACGACGTCGAGGCGGTGCGCGGCATTGATCTCGACATCGCCGACCAGGAGTTCGTGGTGCTGGTCGGCCCCTCCGGCTGCGGCAAGTCGACGACGCTGCGGATGATCGCGGGGCTCGAGGACATCACCGACGGCGACATCACGATCGGCGGCGACGTGGTCAACGACGTGCCCCCGAAAGACCGCGACATCGCGATGGTGTTCCAGAACTACGCGCTGTACCCGCACATGACGGTCGCGGAGAACATGTCGTTCGGGCTTCGTCTCAAGCGATATCCCAAGGCCGAGATCAAGAGCCGGGTCACGGAAGCCGCCCGCATGCTCGACATTACCGACTTGATCGACCGCAAGCCGAAACAGCTCTCCGGCGGTCAGCGCCAGCGTGTGGCGATGGGCCGCGCCATCGTGCGCAATCCGAAGGTGTTCCTGTTCGACGAGCCACTCTCCAACCTCGACGCCAAGCTGCGCGTGCAGATGCGGATCGAGATCAAGAAGGTGCACCAGAAGGTGCGCACGACGACGGTTTACGTCACCCACGACCAGGTCGAGGCGATGACGCTGGCCGACCGCGTCGTGGTCATGAACAAGGGCAAGATCGAGCAGATCGGAACGCCGAATGACCTCTACCACAATCCGGCGACGCGCTTTGTCGCGGGCTTCATCGGATCTCCCGCAATGAATTTCGTGCCCTGCCGGCTGGAAGAGACCGGCGGCAAGCTCAACGTCCGCATCACCGATCGCTTGATGTTTCCGCTGCCGGCCGCCCGCGCCGCGCGCTATCAGAATGTGCCGCGCAACGATCGGCTGCTGCTCGGCATTCGGCCCGAGCATCTCACCGAGGCGAACGGGCATGCCGCGCCCGGCGTCGAGAATTTCGAGACCGTGCTCGACGTCACCGAGCCGATGGGAATGGAGACGCTGGTCTATTTCACGCTGGAAGGCGCACAGTTCTGCGGCCGGGTCGATCCCAACGCCGGCGCGCGCGATGGCGCCCCGCTCCGAATGGCTGTGGACCTCAATAATATGCACCTGCTAAACGAGGGAACCGGCGCCGTCCTTTGACGGCCAGGAGAACCTCAAGGGCAGGAAATGGCCACCAGCACCAACAAGAAGAAAATCTTCGTCACGCAAACGTTGTCATCCGGGGCGCGGGCGCTCCTGACCGAACGTGACGACATCGAACTCGTCGAATTCGCGAACCTGATCTCGTCGAATGATTTCCAGGCGATGCTGAAGCAGCATGCGCCGGTTCATGGCGTAGCGCTCGGCGCCACCCGCTTCGGCGAGCCGGAGCTCGAAGCTGCCGGCGACATGAAGGTAGTGACGCGCATCGGCGTCGGCTACGACGCGGTCGATGTGCCGGCGCTGAGCAGGCGCAAGGTGCCGCTGATGGTCGCGGGCAGCGCGAACTCGCCGTCGGTTGCCGAGCAAGCGATGTTCATGATGCTGACGCTCGCCAAGCGCGCCCAGGAAATGCACGCGATGGTCAAGAACGGAACCTGGGCGAGCCGGCTCGGCCAGTTGCCGTTCGACCTCTACGGCAAGACCGTGCTGATCGTCGGCTTCGGTCGGATCGGGACCCGCATCGCCAAGCGCTGCCAGGCGATGGAGATGCAGGTTCTGATCTATGATCCCTACAAGCCTGCGGCCGAGATCAAGGCTGCCGGTTGCGAGGCGGTCGGCGATCTCGACGCGGCGCTGCCGCGCGCCGATTTCGTCAGCATTCACTGTCCGAAGACGCCGGAGACGGTCGGCCTGTTCGATGCCGCGCGTTTCAAGCTGATGAAGAAGACGGCTTACCTGATCAACACCGCGCGTGGCGGCATCGTCGACGAGAAGGCGTTGCACGAGGCGCTGCTGGCGGGCAAGCTTGCCGGCGCCGGGCTCGACGTCTTCGAAGTGGAGCCGCCACCGGTCGGCCAGCCCCTTCACGCGCTGCCGAACGTGATCATGGCGCCGCATGTCGCGGGTGTCACGGTCGAGGCCGTCATCCGCATGAGCGAGCAGACCGCGCGCAATATCCTGAGCGCGCTCGACGGCGAGCCGATCCGCCAAAACGTCATCAATCCCGACGTGCTCTGAGCGCCGGACGACTACTTCGGACCGCCCGGGTGGCGGTCCATTCACATCTGACATCAACGGGTTGAGCGATGGCCTTCAAGGAATATGGGAACCATGATGGCGTCGGCCTCGCCGAGCTCGTGCGCAAGAAACAGGTCACGCCGAAGGAGCTGCTCGACGAGGCGCTGGCACGCACCGCCAAGGTCGATCCGCAATTGAATGCGGTCGTGGTCAAGCATTACGATTATGCGGAGACGCAGATCGAGAAAGGGCTGCCCGATGGTCCCTTCACGGGTGTGCCGTTCCTGCTGAAGGACCTCGAATATCTCGGCGGCACGCGGACGACGTTCGGCGCCACCATTTTCAAGGACCTCGTCGCCGATCACAACGGCACCTTCGCGCAACGCTGCCTCGATGCGGGGCTCACCATCTTCGGCAAGAGCGCAAGTCCGGAAATGGGATTGTTGCCGACCACCGAGCCGCGGCTGCACGGACCGACCCGCAATCCCTGGAATCTGGCGCATTCCTCCGGCGGCTCGTCAGGCGGCGCATCCGCGGCTGTCGCCGCGCGGGTGCTGCCCGTGGCGCATGCCAGCGACGGCGGCGGCTCGATCCGCATTCCGGCCTCGGCTTGCGGCGTGTTCGGCATGAAGCCGACGCGCGCCCGCATTCCCCTCGGTCCCGACCGCGGCGAAGGCTGGGGCGGCTTCTCCTGCAACCATGTCGTCAGCATCAGCGTGCGCGACAGCGCCGCGATGATGGATGCGCTCGGCGGCCCCGAGCCCACCAGCATCTATCACGCGCCGCCGCCGCAGCGGCCTTATGCCGACGAAGTCAAACGCACGCCCGGGCGGCTGCGGATCGCCTTCACCGACAAGCACACCTATGAAAACGGGACGGTGGATCCCGAAGTCGCGCAGGCCGTTCGCGATACGGCTTCCATGCTCGAGAAGCTCGGCCATCACGTCGAGGAACGAGCACCGAAAATTCCCACCAACGGACCAGAGGTGATGGCGCTGATCGTCGGCGCCAACGTCGCGCAGCCGGTCAGGGCGATCGAGCAGCGCCTTGGCCGCGCCGCGACCGATGCGGAGTTCGAGGGACTGACGCTCGCCATGGCAAGCAATGCGCAAAACAGCACGTCGGTCGACTATGTCGCCGCGCAAACCGCGGCGTTCCAGATCTCGCGGGTGTTGTACGAATTTCTCGACAGCTGCGACGTGTTCCTGTCGCCGACGCTCTGCAGATTGCCGCTGCGTCTCGGCGAGCTCGATTCGATGTCGCACGATTTCTCGCTGATTCCGCAGATCCTGCGGAGCTACATCCCGGGTACCGCGATGTTCAACATGTCGGGCCAGCCGGCAATGTCGGTACCGCTCGCCTGGAGCAAGAGCGGATTGCCGATCGGCATGATGTTCGCCGCGCGCTTCGGCGATGAGGCGACGCTATTTCGTTTGGCGGCACAGCTCGAGCAGGAGCGCCCATGGAAGGCCAAACTGCCGCCGGTTTGCGCTGAAAATTAGCCAAAACTCAGCCTTATTCGCTCGCCACAAAGAAGGCGCGGCGCACCGGCGTGGGACAATTTTTGCCGGCCAGCGATTCGCGCGGAGGATGGACCCTTGAGCGACCCGACCGATCATGCGCTCGCGACGATCGCGAGCATTCTCGATCACCCGGAAACCCCTCGTGTTGTCGACGCCCCCCGCGCGGGGGAAGAGCCTGTTGTCGAGGAAGCAATGCCGACGATCGCGCCTGCCGACGGCGACGGCTACTTCAAGGTCGGCCCGGGACCGATGGAGGCGATCCGCTTCAAATGGACGGTCCGCCGCGACGACAGCGGCGACTATTTTGTCGACGAGACCATCGGTGACAGTTCAGCCACCCATGTCACGGGCCCGATGTGGAAGGACGAAGCGGTCAAGTTCGTCGACGATCGCGAGCGCGAAGCGCGCCAGCGCTACGAGCAGCTGCGGGCTGAAATGACCGGGCGCGCCGCGGCCGCCGACGTGATCCGCAGCATCGGCGAGGCCTAGCGTCGCTGTTTTTCGCGGGCGGCATCTCGTCAAATTGACCCTGCACACGCGTGCGCCCTACACTGGTCTTGAACCAAAGTGGCAAGCCCACGACTTATGTCATGAAAGTGACGTAGGTCACGCAGCTGGGAGCCTCGCGGCGTAGACTCGGCCGGCGGGGACGATCCAGGAGGTCAAAATGAAAGAGACGTTGGCGGCTGCCGCCTTCCTGTTGCTGGCAAGCACAGCCGCGCAAGCCCAGTATCAGTTCGAATATGGCGGCCGCACCATCAGGATCGATCCGGACCGCGGTACCGTTCAGATTCCCGGCGTCTACGACAACACCGGCAAGAAATCCAAGTCGAAGAAGGATGCCAAGAGCGATCCGGCCCCGCCGCCTGCCGCGGTCGCACCTGCTCCGGCGCCGGCAACTGCGCCGGAAACCGCGGCGGCTCCCGCCGTGCCCGTGCCTGCCCCCGCGCCAGTTGCACCGCCTCCCGCACCGACGACCGCCGCTGTTGCGCCCGCGGATACCGGAGCCGCGCCGCTGCCGCCTCCCGTGCTGCATGATCCGGCGCCGCCGCCCCCACCGCCACCTGCGGTCGCCGCCGTGCCTCCGCCTGCACCTGCCCAGGCAGCTCCTCCGCCGCCGCCAGCCCCGGCGGTCGCGGCTGCGCCGGCTGCCACGGCTCTCGCGCCTGCCGCCGCGCCGCGCGATCCCAACTCGCCTGTTGGCGTCTGGCTGACCGAGGAAAAGGAAGGCAAGGTCCGCATCGAACCATGCGGCGCCAATCTCTGCGGCTATTCAGTCGACGCAAAATCGAACGCCAATGGTGAGCAGGTACTGATCAACATGCGGCCGGGCGCCGACCACAAATGGAGCGGCCGGATCCACGATCCAAACAGCGGCAGCACCTATGATTCGACCATCGCGATGAAGGGCACGACCCAGCTGCGCGTGCAGGGCTGCGCGTTCGGCGGCATGTTCTGCGGCGGCCAGACCTGGACCCGCGTGAACTGATGTGGCCGTAAATCAAAAGCCCCGCCATTTTTGGCGGGGCTTTTTGCGCCTGAGATCACGCTGCCAGCCTGCGTGACGTCAGTCACATCGAACCCATTGGCGATATGCGACGACTGGCAGCACCAAACAACAGGGGCACGCCATGACCAATTTCCGTGAAGTCGTTATCGCCACCCGTATCGCATTGTTCTGTGTCCTGCCGTTTGCGACTCCGGCCGCAGCCGCATCGTTCGACGGTTCATGGAACGTGCGGATCGCCTCGTCGAGCTCGGAATGCGGCAACGGCGCCTCCGTCTCGATCGGCATCGCCAACGGTCAGGTCTCCGGTGACGGCATGGTGCAGGCGTCGGGCCGCGTCGCGGATGCCGGCAGCATCAGCGTGACGCTGGTGAGTGGCATCAAGCGCGCGACCGGTTTCGGTCATCTCTCGGCGACATCTGGCTCCGGCACCTGGCGCGGTGCGTTGTGCTCGGGCACCTGGACCGCGTCGCGGATTTGATCGCCGCTCACCCCACCTTCGCGTTGTAGTCCGCGTCGGAGACGTGCTCCATCCAGTTGGCGGTTTTGCCGTCCTGCGCCTCCTGGGTTGCGATGTGCACCATGCCCGTGGTCGGCGCGCCGCCGTGCCAGTGCTTCTCGCCCGGCGGAATCCAGATCACGTCGCCGGCCTTGATCTCGCGGATGGGCTGGCCCTCGGTCTGGAAGCGGCCGACACCCGAAATCACGTAGAGCGTCTGTCCGAACGGATGGGTGTGCCAGGCGGTTCGCGCGCCCGGTTCGAAACCGACGCGATTGATCACGACCCGCGCCGGCGCGGGAGCTGAGATGATCGGGTCCTGCCAGACCGTGCCGGTGAAGTTTTCGGCTGGTGCACGACGCGTCGGTCGCGAGCCGGCGGGATAGATTTCCATGGTGTTTCTCCCTGATTTGGTGCCGGTTGGTCCGGTTACTTCTTCGACTTCTCGTAGCGCGCCTTGGTTTCGGCGTTCATCGGATAGAGACCGGGCAGTTGCGCGCCGTTGTTCACCTCGCCCACGATCCAGGCTTCCATCCGTTCCTGTTCCTCGCCTTCGGCGAGCACGAGATCGAGCATCTTCTGCGGGATCAGCACTGCGCCATCCTGGTCGGCGACCACGATGTCATTGGGGAACACGGCCACCCCGCCGCAGCCGATCGGCTCGCCCCAGCCGACGAATGTGAGACCGGCGACCGATGGCGGCGCGGCATAACCGTCGCACCACACCGGCATGCCCGTGCCGAGCACGCCCTCGACGTCGCGCACCACGCCGTCGGTGATCAGCGCTGTCACCCCGCGCTTGACCATGCGGGCGCAGAGGATGTCGCCGAAGATACCGGCGTCGGTGATGCCCATGGCGTCGACCACCGCAATGCAACCGGCCGGCATGGCTTCGATCGCGGTCCGGGTCGAAATCGGTGACGACCAGGATTCCGGCGTGGCCAGATCTTCGCGGGCGGGGACGAAGCGCAACGTAAAGGCCGGGCCGACCAGCCGCGGCAGTCCCGGCTTCAGCGGCCGCGCGCCGCGCATCCAGATGTTCCGCAGGCCCTTCTTCAGGAGCACCGTGGTGATGGTCGCGGTCGTGATTTTGGACAGTGTCTTGATGGCGTCGGGGGTCATGGACATCGAAAAAGCGCGCTCCGCTCGGGGAAATTGGCGGAGCGCATCTTGCGGGGCCAAGCTTCCGCGTCAAGGGCGTGACAAGCACGACGAGTTGAGCGAAAAGCATGGAATACGACCGTATCCGAGCCATGGCCGCGCCCCTTCCCCCACCTCGCCTTTTGCCGAGTGGCGACCGCGCCATCGCGGTGGAATTCGCCAAAAACATCGATGATGCCGCCAACCAGCGCGTGTTGACGCTCGACCGCGCGCTGGCGGCAGCCAAGGTGGTTGGCGTGACCGAGTTGGTGCCGACCTATCGCTCGCTCCTGGTGCACTACGATCCCATACAGATCGATTTCGACGCGCTCGGCGAGAAGCTCCTTGCGCTGGCGCAGGCGCCCCCGCAGGCGAGCGGGAAAGCGCGGCGCTGGCGCGTTCCCGTCGCCTACGGCGGCGAGAACGGCATCGATCTCGAGGAGGTCGCGAAAAGCAAAAACATGACGCCCGAAGAGGTCGTCGCGCGGCATTCCGGCGGCGATTACCGCGTCGCCATGATCGGCTTCACGCCGGGCTGGTCGTACCTCTCCGGGCTCGACAAATCCCTGCACATGCCGAGGCGCCCCAGCCCGCGGGTCTTTACGCCGGCGGGAACGATCTCGATCGGCGGCGTGCAGGCGGGCATCCAATGCCTGGCGGCGCCCAGCGGCTGGCATCTTCTCGGACGAACAGCGGTGCGGACCTTTCGGCTGCACCGCGATCCCGTGTTCCTGACCGAACCCGGCGATCGCGTGACCTTCTTTCCCGTCGACGCCAAAACCTTTGCGGAGCAGGAGCGCGCTGCAGAGGCCGGCGAGATCATCGCCGAGATGGTCGCGGCATGAGCAAGCTAGTTGTGTCAGCGATTGGACCTGCGTGTTCCGTGCAGGATCACGGCCGTGACGGCTATCAGCGCTATGGCCTGGTGGCGAGCGGGGCGATGGATCGTCTCGCGCTCGCGGCTGCCAATACGTTGCTCGGCAATGATCCGTTTGCCGCCGCCATCGAAATCGGTCCGTTCACGGCGTCTTTCACGGCGCGCGATGGCACCGTGCGCGTTGCCCTTTGCGGCGCGCCGCGCAGCATCGAGATCGCCGGCCAGGCCATGCCCAACGATGTATCGATGACCGTTGCGGACGGCGAGACGCTCAACATCGGCTTCGCCAGGGGCGGCGCCTTCAGCTATCTCGCGATCGAAGGCGGCATCGAGGGCGAGCCGACTTTCGGCAGCCTCGCCGTCAATCCGCGCGCCGGCCTCGGCAGTCCCTTTGCCCGCCCCTTGCAGCAAGGCGATGAGCTCGCGGCAAGGAACGCCAGCGGCGCGCCGGAGCAGCGCATCGAGCCCCCCGCGCCGAGCGGTCCTATTCGTGTCGTGCTTGGCCCGCAGGACGACGAATTTGACGACGACGCCAAGGCGCTGTTCCTCGACAGCGACTGGAAGATCTCGGCGACCAGCGATCGCATGGGCTATCGCCTCGAAGGACCCGTCATCAAGCATCTCCACGGCCACAACATCGTGTCCGACGGCACCGTCGACGGCAGCATTCAAGTACCCGGCAATGGCGCGCCGATTATCTTGATGATGGATCGCAACACCACCGGCGGCTATCCGAAGATCGCGACGGTGATTTCAGCCGATCTCGGGCGATTGGCGCAGACGCCGGCCGGAACGGCGTTCCGCTTCAAGGCCGTCAGCATGGCTGAGGCGCAGGCGGAGGCACGAAAGTTCGCGGAGCTGCTGCGCTCCCTGCCCGACCGCTTGCGCGGCCTCGGAAGCAGCGAGCTCAACATCGACGCCTTGCGCGGTGCCAATGTCGCCGGCAGCGCGGTCAATGCGGTCGACGCCGGCACCTGGCAGGCGGAACGGTTGGCGCAGGACTAACAGGGAATGGAAACATGAAAACAGTCGATCTCAACAGCGATCTCGGCGAAAGCTTCGGCCCCTGGGTTATGGGACACGATGCCGAAATGATCGAGCTCGCGACATCAGTGAATATCGCATGCGGATATCACGCCGGAGACGCCGATGTCATGCGCAAGACCGTCGAACTTGCGAAGGCGCGCGGCGTTTCGATCGGCGCCCACCCTGGATATCGCGACCTGCACGGTTTCGGTCGCAGGCCGATGCCCGGCTTGAGTTCGTTAGAAATCGAAAATCTGATCGCCTACCAGATCGGCGCTTTGCAGGCGATCGCAACCGCGACCGGCCACAAGGTGACGCATGTCAAGGCGCATGGAGCGATTTCCAACGTCGCCTGCGAGGACGACATGACGGCGCAGGCGATCGCCAACGGGATCAAGGCCGTCGATCCCAATCTGGTTTTCGTGGTGCTTGCCAATTCGAAGCTGGTAAAGGCCGGCGAGCGCGCCAATTTGCCAATGGCCCATGAGGCGTTTGCCGACCGCGCCTATGAGGACGACGGCAATCTGGTGTCACGCCGCAAGCCGGGAGCCGTCTTGCACGATCCAAAGCTGATTGCCGATCGGGTGGTGCGCATGGTGCACGATAGCGCCATCGTTTCCGTCACCGGCAAGGTCGTCAAGTCGCGCATCGATACGATCTGCATCCACGGCGACAATCCGGAAGCGGTCGGGATCGCGCGCGGTGTGCGCAACGCGTTGAAGGATGCCGGGATCGACGTCGCGCCGTTCAAGCGCGCGGTTTGATTTTTCAGAATGGATGGATCGACAGCGTGCCGAACACGACGGCGGCGATGACGGCGAATGCGCTGTAGACCGCTGCGTGGTGCAAGCTTGTGCCGTTGCGCTTCAAGGAACGCGCACGCAGGTGCAGGCGGGCTTCCGCCTTTAGTTCGCGCATGGTGGATTTCCATCGCCCCATGAGCGCTAATCAAATGCCGACGTTAAGCTTTGGCAAGGTTGCGCCGCAAATAGCGATGCCGCTGCTGTCGCAAATCACAATCGCGCTTGAATATTCTCTGACGCGGCATCGGAGGAGAAATCCATTCGGCCGCTTTTGAGTCGGATTGCCGGGTTCCGGAACTACGACGTGGTTCGCTGCCGCTGCTCAAACCGCTCGAACTTCGGCAAGCCGCTTGACTGCGAACGCGTCGTCCCAGCAGACGGCGGCTTCCCACGCGGCCGAAGCTTGCGCGGCGATGTCATACGCGTCCGCGTCGAGACCGGCAGCGTTATGGGGCAGCACCAGATCGAGGTCGGGCACGTCGACATGCGCCTCGTCCCAGTCGATCAGCGCGACCCGATTTGCGGTTATGCGGACATTCCTAGGGTTAGGATCGCCGTGGACGACGCATGTCGGACATCCGACGAGCCGCGCCCACGCGGCCCGGCATCGAGCAACTCCTTCGGGCGGCATCGCCCCGAGATCGATCCTTGTCCCGGTATCTGCGTGCACGAGGTCGGTCGATGACCGCCAACCCGGGCGCTGCGGCCAGCCCTCGGTCAACCGATGCAGCCGGCGGAGTGTGTCGGCCACGTGACGCCAGTCGGCCTCCGTCTGGGGCGGTCCGCCCTCCACGTAAGTCATCACCACGAGACCTTCCGCAAACAGCCGTCCGTCCGTCGTCGGAATCGGTACCGGCACGGTCAGACCTTCACGGTCGAGGTGTTGCAGGAGCCTGGTCTCCCACGCGAGATCAGTATCGCTTCTGGCCCCGAGACGACCCACCGCGAGGTGCCCTCGGACACGCACGCTCCATACGTCGTTGGCCACACCACCAGAGAGTGGTTCGATGCGGCCGACGTCTTCACCCCATAGCCCGAGTGTCTCCCATCCCACTGGCATCTCCACGCAGAATCCGAGCATCGCTCGTGCAAATCGCACGCGCGAATTGGCGCGGCCAGACCCAAGGATACACGTCAACACCTTGGCCGCCGACTTATGCCCTAATACACATCCTGCTGGAACCGGCCCTTTTTCTTGAGATCGCCGACGAAGGCGATCGCCTCATCGGTCGAGCGCGCGCCGAATTGGGCGACGATGTCGACCAGCGCACGCTCCACGTCTTTCGCCATGCGCTTGGCGTCGCCGCAGATGTAGACATTGGCGCCCTCGGCGAGCCAGGTCCACATTTCACGGCCGACCTCGCGCATGCGATCCTGCACGTAGAATTTCTTCTCGCCGTCGCGCGACCACGCCAGCGACAGCCGTGTCAGCAAGCCCGACGTCTTCATCGCGTTGAGCTCGTCCCGGTAGAAGAAATCGCAATCGCTGCGCTGATGGCCGAAGAACAGCCAGTTCTTGCCGGTCGCGCCGGTCGCCTTGCGGTCGAGCAGGAAGGCGCGGAACGGCGCCACGCCGGTGCCGGGCCCGATCATGATGATCGGCGTCTTCGCATCCTGCGGCAGGCCGAAGGCATGCGCCTTCTGCACATAGACCTTCACCTCGTCGCCCGGGTTGATCCGCTCGGCAAGGAAGGTCGAGGCGAGGCCGAGGCGCTTGCGCTTGCCGACGACGTAACGCACGCAATCGACCGTCAGGGACAATTTTCCGGGCGTCGCGTTGTGCGAGGATGAGATCGAATAGAGCCGGGGCTGCAGTGGCTCCAGCGCCTCGATGAAGGCCTCGGGATGCGGCCGCACCCTCGGGAATTTCAGCAGCACCGCCATCACGTCCAATGTCGCAGCATCGCCGTCGGGATCCTCGCCCTGCGCCATCGCGCGCGCCTTCTCGCGCTCGGCGCCGCCGGTGAGATATGAGAGCAGCTCGAACAAGCTGTCCGGCGCCGGCGACAATGAAACATCCTCGATCAGGACGTCGCGCAGGGTCTTGCCGCGCACCTGCACGGTAGGGGAAGCGCCGAGCAGCGCAATGATCTGGTCGACCAGGCCGAGATCGTTTTTCGCGAAGATGCCGAAGGAGTCGCCGACGACGTAGTCGAGGCCGGCGCCCGACAGGTCGAAGTCGATGTGCCAGGTCTCCTTCTCCGAACCCTTCTTGTTGAGCAAGGTGCGCGACACGAAGGTCGCCGCAACGGGATTGTCGCGGGAGCGGCCGGGCTCGCTGATGACAGCGGTCACCGCAACCGCGGGTGTCAGGGCGGCCGAAGGCGCCGCAGCCGGCGCCTTGTCCAACTCCTCGTAGAGAGACTTCAGCATCCGCGCGGTCTCTTTGCCGCCGGGGACGCAAAGGTTGAGGCGGGCTTCGCTCTTGCCCGCGATCGCGTCCGAATAGTCGTTGCAATTGTAGCCGCACTGGCCGCAATCCTGCTGCGCCATCGCCGCCATCATCCGCCGCCGCAGCGGCCGGCCCTCGGCAAGCTTCATGCGGTCGGCAATCGGCAAGGTTTGATCATGCCAGGGCGCTTCGCCGTCGTCGCCGGCAGGGCCTTGCATGACCGCAACGCCCTGCTCCGCCGACAGCGGTACCGCGCCATCGGTGGTCAGCAAACCAGCAAAGAATCCGTTGAGCCAGGATCGCTGTGCTTCCGAGAACGGCGCGCTTGATGGAATGATCTCGAGCTTCGCCGTCGGCGTGATCTGGTTCATGAGGACACCTCGGCATCCGCGAGTGTTCTTAGCGTTTCGCCGTCGTGGCGGCGTGCGAAGGTCAGGAAATGCTCGTCTGGCGAGGCGCGATGCCTGAGATAGGCCTTCAGCAGCCGCTCGACGGTCTTTGGCGCGTCCTCAGCCTTGAGGTCGCGATAGACCTCCTGCCCGATCTCGGCCTGCGGGCCGAAACCGCCGCCCGCGACCAGATGATAGCCCTCAACGGTGTCGTCGCCCTCGCCTGCTGGCACTTTCGCCGCGATCAGCCCGATGTCGCTGATGTAGTGCTGCGCGCAGGAGTGGTGGCAGCCGGTCAAATGGATGTTGAGCGGCGTGTCGACCTCGACGCGTGGTTCGCACCAGTCCGCGATCTCGGCGGCATGAAGCTTGGTGTTGGACGCCGCGAATTTGCAGCCGGTACTGCCGGTGCAGGCGACGAGCCCGGCGCGGATTTGCGACGCCTTGACCGACAGGCCGAGTTTCTCGATCGCCGCGGTTGCGAGCGCGACGTTGTCGTCGCGCACGCCCGAGAGCAACAGGTTCTGCCAGACCGTCAGGCGGATGTCGCCGTCGCCGAGGTCCTGCGCGATCTTCGCCAGCCCGCGCATCTGGTCGCCCGTGAGCTTGCCGACCGGCAGCACGACGCCGATCCAGCTCAGTCCGTCCTGCTTCTGGCTGTGCGCGCCGATATGCGCCATGCGGTCGAAGGCCGGGCGCGTCGCAATCGTTTCCGCTGGCGCACGTGTGAGCTTGCGGCCGAGCCGCTGCTCCACGGCCTCCATGAACTTGTCGACCCCCATGGAGTCGAGCACGTATTTCAGGCGCGCCTTGAGGCGGTTGGTGCGATCGCCGGTATCGATGAAGACGCGCACGATGGCGTCGGCCACCCTGGTGGCATCCTCCGGCTTGACGATGACGCCGGTCGCCTTGGCGAAATCCTTGTGACCGGTGATGCCGCCGATACCGAGCCGGAACCAGATTCCGGGTTCGATGCCATGACCGTCCTTTACCTCGATGGCGGAGAACGCAATGTCGTTGGTGTCTTCCAGCACCGCGATCTTGCCTGCCCCGTCGAAGCCGACATTGAACTTGCGCGGCAGGCCGTAGAGCGAGCGGTCGTTGAGAATGTGGAAATGCCACTCGCGCGCATAGGGCCGCGTATCCAGGAGTTCCTGCGGATCGATGCCGGCGGTCGGTGTGCCCGTGACGTTACGGATGTTGTCGGCGCCGGCGCCGCGCGAGCAGAGGCCGAGATCCTGGATGCCTTCGATCAGCCTCACCGCATTTTTCGGCAGGATCTCGCGGATCTGCAGATTGGCGCGGGTGGTGACGTGGCTGTAGCCGCCACCGCAACTTTCGGCGAGATCGGCAAGGCCGGCGAATTGCCAGTGCTTGAGAATGCCGTTCGGCATGCGCAGGCGGCACATGTAGGAGTCTTGCGCCGGCGCGACGTAGAACAGGCCGAAATAGCGCCAGCGGAAATTATCGGCCGGCACCGGCGGCGCATTGTCGAGCGCCTGCTGCTTCAGCCGCGGATAGGCGTCGAACGGATGTTCCTCGCGCTTGAACTTCTCCTGGTCCGCAAGCTTCTTGCCTGAGGCTGTAACCTTGTCCTGTGCCTTGATGTGTGCGGCGTCGGGGCCATCAGGCTCGGCGTCGGACTTAGCCGCAGTCGCACCGCCCGCGAGCCCGCGTCCGCCGCGCATGATTTGCACGCCGGCCGCAAAACCTTCGAGGTAACGCTTCTGCTCGTCGGTGAAGTCGACAGCGATCGTTTCAAGCTTCATGATTGCAATGCGCCTCTATTCCGCCGCCTGAATTGCGACCGACGCAGCCGAGGCAGTCTGCCTGGCCGGCTTGTAGGTCGTGTAGAGCGCAAGCCCGGTGAACACGAAACCGCCGACGAGATTGCCCAGCGTGACCGGGATCTGATTCCACAGCCACCAATCGGCAAGGCTGACTTTCGCGCCGAGCAGCATGCCGGTCGGGATGATGAACATGTTGACCACGGCGTGCTCGAAGCCGAGCGCGAAGAACAGGAAGATCGGCAACCAGGTCGCGGCGATCTTGCCGATGGTCGAGGTCGAGGTCATCGCCATCACCACGCCGAGGCAGACCAGCCAGTTGCAGAGGATGCCCTTGACGAAGACGCTGACCATGCCGGCGGTGCCGAGCGCGGCGTTGCCGATGGTCTTGGCTTCGGCGACCGCGACGATGCGCGCGGCGACGCCGGCGACCTCGACCTTGCCCATGTTGGTGAGCGAGATTGCGAGCAGCACGCCGAAGGCGATGCTGCCGAGCAGGTTGGCGACGAACACCCACGACCAGTTCGCGATGACAGCGTTCCAGCTCGCTCTGCCTTCGAGCCAGGCCAGTGGCACCAGCGCAAAGCTGCCGGTGACGAGTTCGAGTCCGAGCAGCACGATCATCACGAGGCTGACCGGGAAGATCAGTGCGCCGACCAGCGGCTGGCCGGTGGTGACGGCGCCAGTGAAGGCGAGCGCGGTGGCCGCGCCGAGCAGCGCCCCGGACAATGCACCGCGGATCAGGAGATCGCGCGGCCCGAGCGCGAGTTTCTTGACGCCGGCATCGATCATTGAGGCGACAACGTCGGAAGGTTTTGCGTAATCCATGTCGAAGCTCCAGCTGCCACGCCTGCGCGTGGTCACAACGAGAAAAGTCGGGGTGTGCGGTTGTCCGCTGGTTGCAGACGGTCCGATCAGCCTCGTTGCTGCGGAAATCCATCGTGGAAGACGCCGACGGGCATCAGTGACAGCCGGCTAATTTCTCTTATTCAAGAGGTGTGCCACTGCGGTCGAGATCGATAAGTCATTTGAAATCAGTCGGTTGCATATTTTGCGGTGCATTAACTGGATTGAAATTCATGCCTTTTCCAAGAGCATGAAGCCCAAGAAATAAGCTTCGAATCACAATGCCCAATGCTTGATCAGGCGCCCTTGGCGACCTTGAAGGAGGCCAGATAACCCGGGATATCCTCGGGGTCGAAGGCGGGGCCTGCGAATGCGGCGAAGGCACCCGGCGCGGGCGGCGCCGAGCGCGCGCCCTTGCTGAGCGCGGCGTCGTAGAGGTCGGGCCGGAAGGTCGCCATCGCGGTGCGGAGCGCATCCTTGCTGAGCGAGGTCTGTCCCCAGCGCGCCATCTGCGCATAGAGCCAGGCCGCCTGCACCGGGTCGGGCCTTGCAGCATCCTCGCGTCCGACGAGCAGATAGCGGCCGCTCTGGCGCATGGTACCGTCAGGAGAAATCTTCAGGCGTCCGTCGAGGGTGCGCCTGATGAACTCGACGTCGACGCCGACCCGATCCGGTCGCGCCAGCATGTGCGCGGTCTCTTCGCGGTTCTCTTCGACGAAGGCGGAAGCGCGCGCGGCCGCGCGCACGAGGGATGCCACGACTTCCGGATTACGCTCCGACCAGCTTTGCCGCACCGCCAGCACCTTCTCCGCCGCGCGCACCAGGATGTCGGAGACGAAATGCAGGATGTGGCCGACGCCGCGATCGACAGCGATCGAATTCCAGGGCGCGCCGACGCAGAAGCCATCGACCTGCCCGCTGGCGAGGCTATCGGCCATGAACGGCGGCGGCAGCACCACCATGCGCAAATCCTCATCGGGATCGACGCCGCCGACCGCCATCCAGAACCGCAGTTGATAATTGTGGGTCGAGAACGGAAACGTCATCGCAAAGGTCAACGGTTCCACGCCGCGTTTGCGGCGCGCCGCCACCACACGCGACAGCGCCCGCGCGGTCGCCATCGGGTCGTAACGGTCACCCTCAATCTCGCCCATGATCGCCATGTGCAACGCCGGCGACACGGTGATGGCGTTGCCGTTGATGCCGAGATTGAAGGGGGCTGCGATCGGCACCTTGACGTGACCGATGCCGAGGCTGGATGCGATCGCCACGGGCGCCAGCAGATGCGCGGCATCGAACAGGCCGATATTGAGCTTGTCGCGGACATTCGACCACGACACCTCGCGCACGAGATTGACTTCGACCCCCTCCTCCGCGGCAAATCCCTTGTCGACCGCGACGATCAGGGCGGCAGCATCGACCAGCGGGATGAAACCGATTTCGAGCGGTCCGCTCATTTCAACAGCTCCGACGCCGTCAGGATCGATTGCGCGATCTCGCCGATTTTCTTCTTCTCGCGCATCGCGGTCGAGCGCATCAACACATAGGCCTCTTCCTCGGTGAGGCCCTTCAGCTTCATCAGGATGCCCTTGGCGCGGTCGATGACCTTGCGCTCCTCCAGCGCGTTCTTGGTACGGTCGAGCTCGTCCTGCAATTTCGAAAACGCGTTGAAGCGGGACACGCAGAGATCGAGGATCGGCTTGATGCGCTCCTTCTTCAGCCCGTCGACGATATAGGCGGACACGCCGGCATCGACGGAGGCCTGGATCATGGAGGAGTCGCTCTGGTCGACGAACATCGCGATCGGCCGGCGCACGGCGCGGCTCACCTGGAACATCTGCTCAAGGCTGTCGCGGCTCGGATTTTCCAGATCGATGACGATGATGTCGGGATCGAGCGCGGAGATGCGCGCCAGCAGGCTCTGCATCTCATTGACCTGCACGACCTCGGTATAGCCGGCTTCCCGCAAGCCCTCTTCGAGGATCGCGGCGCGGATCGGGCTTTCGTCGATGATGACGATTTTCGGAGACTGCTCAGCGCCCATCGATCACTCGTAGTCCGGCAAGTCTATCCATAGCACGGGGAACAGCGGCTCAAAGCCTTGTATTTCTGCGCATAAAGGACTAGCTCACGGCGATCAATCACACAGTTTAAGCATGTCGACGGCTATCGCGCCAAAAATCAGCTTTGTCTCGCTCGGATGCCCCAAGGCCCTGGTGGATTCCGAGCGCATCATCACGCGCCTGCGCGCGGAAGGCTACGAGCTCGCGCGAAAGCATGACGGCGCCGACCTCGTCATCGTCAACACCTGCGGCTTTCTCGACAGCGCGAAAGCAGAGTTGCTGTCGGCGATCGGCGATGCCATGGCTGAGAACGGCAAGGTCATCGTCACCGGCTGCATGGGCGCCGAGCCCGAGCAGATCGAGAAGGCCTATCCCGGCGTGCTCTCGATCACGGGCCCGCAGCAATATGAGAGCGTGCTGGACGCCGTGCATCGCGCCGCGCCGCCCGCGCACAATCCGCATTTCGATCTGGTGCCGCCGCAGGGCATCAAGCTGACGCCGCGGCACTACGCCTATTTGAAGATTTCAGAAGGCTGCAATAATCGCTGCAGCTTCTGCATCATTCCAAAACTGCGCGGCGATCTGGTGTCGCGCCCGGCCAATGACGTGTTGCGCGAGGCCGAGCGGCTTGTGAAGGCCGGCGTGAAGGAGCTGCTGGTCATTTCGCAGGACACATCAGCCTATGGCGTCGACATCAAATATGCCGAGAGCCCGTGGCGGGATCGTCAGGTGCGGGCAAGGTTCTTCGATCTTGCGAAAGAGCTCGGCGAGCTCGGCGCATGGGTGCGCCTGCAATATGTCTATCCCTATCCGCATGTCGACGAGGTCATCGGCCTTATGACCGAGGGCAAGGTGCTGCCCTATCTCGACATCCCCTTCCAGCATGCGAGTCCGGACGTGCTGAAGGCGATGAAGCGTCCGGCCGCACAGGAGAAGACGCTGGCGCGGATCAAGGCGTGGCGCGCACAATGTCCGGAGCTGGCGCTGCGTTCGACCTTCATCGTCGGCTTCCCCGGCGAGACCGACGCCGACTTCGCGGAGCTGCTCGAATGGCTCGAGGAAGCCGAGATCGATCGCCTCGGCTGCTTCAAATACGAGCCGGTCGCCGGCGCCGCGTCGAATGCGATCGCGGGTGCCGTTCCCGACGCGATCAAGCAGGAACGCTACAACGCGTTGATGGCGCGGCAACAGAAGATTTCCGCGCGCCGGCTGAAGCGCAAGGTCGGCACGCGCCAGCAGGTCATCATCGACGAGGTCGGTCCGACCGTCGCAAAAGGCCGCTCGAAAGCGGACGCGCCCGAGATTGACGGTGCGGTCTATCTCTCAAGCCGGCGCCCGCTGAAGGTCGGCGAGATCGTCACGGCAAAGATCGAGCGTTCGGGCGAATACGATCTGCACGGCAGTGTTGCCGGGTTCTAGTGCCCGCGCGGCGAAGGCCCTACAGCGCGGACGCTCCAGAGCTTCAACAACCGGTGTGCGTTCTCGCTGGTCAATTCCGCATATTGGCTCCTGAGCTTGGTGAGCTCGTTCTCGGCGGTAACCCCTGTCGAGAAGCGGCAGTCCAGGATCGCACCGACCGTCTCCCATCCGAGACCCGCGACCTTGCACGGCACCAGGATGCCGTCACTGTTGAGGCTCTGCATCAAAGGGCGGACGATCTCGATGCCGGTTTGCGCCAGCGCCGCCAGTGCGGCGACGGTCTCCTCGTAGCGCTTCTGCCCGGCAAAGCCGAGTACCATGGCTTCGGTCAGTGCGCCGTCCTTCTCCAGTTTCGCAATGAGCTGTCTCGCCGTCGCAAAGTCCCGCTCGCGCGACAATTCGCGCTCTGTCCCGCTTGAGGCGGCGGCGACGGCCGCGCGGATCTCCTCGAACAGATAGGGCGGCGCTCTCGACAACAGGCGGGTGCGCACCGCGTCGGTCGCGCTGTGCAGCAGTCTTGTCCGCAACTCCTTCGGCAGATCGGCGCGGATGCCGGTCGCGACTGCAAGCTCGTCATCGCCGATCGCCTGCGCCACGATCATGGCAAATCCCGCCGGCGACATTTTCGCGCCGGGGTTGTCGACCAGACGGCGGCTGACGCTCGGGAAACGGCGCGCCAGCAGCGCGTCGGTGACCACCTCCTGCAGCCACCAGCGGCCGGCAATCGCAACCAAATGCTTCTCGCCGCTGACGCGCGCGATCTCGACCAGATCGTCATCAGTGAGCTTTGGCGACTCCGTCAGCACCGGACGGGCGATATCGATTTCCTCATGTCGCGCCAGTCGGCCAATGACCGAGGCCGGCGCCTGCGGCAAGGGTGCAAGCTGCGCGCTGAGCTCGGCCAGCGCAATGCGCGCGCCGACATCCGCAAGCGCACGCAGCTCGATGGTGTTGATCAGGCGCTCGAAGACGTCGCCGAACAGCGCGATCTGCTCGTCGTTGTAACGCTCGGCGGAGGCCAGAAACAGCGCGGTGACGCGCCCGACCGTCTCGGAGCACTTTTGCGGGGAGCCCGTCCTGACCGCGAATTCGACTTCGTCGGCGATCGAGGGCCTTGCGTCTATTCCGCTCATCCTGAGCGCTAATCGCTGTTCTAAGCTGAGACGTTCAGGGTACCTGCGATGCCCTAAGGTTTGGTAAAACCGGGAACCGTCTTGACACCGTCCGCCATCAGGCTGTATGAGCGCGACCCATGATTTCGATCCGGACCAACCGCCGCGCCGCTTTCCGCCGTCGCTCCCGCGACGACGATGGGCTGCGCCATGTCCGACGACCACGCTGAATAGCTAGATCAGCATAGTTTTCGAGAAGGCCGCGCCCTCAAAAGCGCGGCCTTCTTGCGTTTCGGCCCCTCTCCTCCAGCACCAGAAGGAATCCTGCCATGCTCAACGCCACCTATCCGTTCGACGCGCTGATGGACATCACCGCGCGCCCGCAAACCGTGTTCGTCCGGGGCGAAGGTTCCTACCTCTGGGACGACAGCGGCAAGCGCTATCTCGATTTCATCCAGGGCTGGGCGGTGAACTGCCTCGGCCATTCGCCGCCTTGCATCGCGGATGCGGTCGCAGCGCAGGCAAAACGCCTGATCACGCCGAGCCCGGCCTACTACAACGACGCCAGCCTGAAGCTTGCGAAGCGGCTCGTCGATTTGAGCTGCTTCGACCAGGTGTTCTTCGCCAATTCCGGCGCCGAGGCCAATGAGGGCGCCATCAAGCTCGCGCGAAAATACGGCTCGCTGCACAAGAGCGGCGCGTACGAGATCATCACCTTCGAGGGCGGCTTCCACGGCCGGACCCTCGCGACCATGTCGGCCTCCGGCAAGAAGGCGTTCGAGCCGCTGTTTGAGCCGAAGGTGCCGGGTTTCCGCAAAGCGAAGCTGAACGACCTCTCTTCGGTCAAGGCGTTGATCAACGCCAACACGGTTGCGGTCATGCTGGAGCCGATCCAGGGTGAAGCCGGCGTCTGGCCTGCGACCGATCGGTTCTTGCAGGAATTGCGTGCGCTGACGCACGAGCATGACCTGCTCTTGATCTTCGACGAGATCCAGACCGGCATGGGCCGCACGGGCAAGCTGTTTCACTACGAGCATGCCGACATCGAGCCCGACATCATGACGCTCGGCAAAGGCATCGGCGGCGGCGTGCCGCTGGCCGCGCTGCTTGCAACCGAGAAAGCATCCTGCTTCGTGCATGGCGACCAGGGCGGCACCTTCAACGGCAATCCCCTGATGTGTGCAGCGGGGCTCGTCGTGCTCGATGAGGTGAGCAAGCCGTCGTTCCTGAAATCGGCGACGGAAGCCGGCTTGCTGCTGGAAAGCGAGCTGCAAAAGCTTTCCGCACGGCACGGACTTGGCAATGTCCGCGGCCGTGGCCTGTTGCTCGCGCTCGACCTGAAGCTGCCGATCGGGCCGGCGATCGTCGCGCAGGCGCTGGAGACGGGCCTGCTGCTGAACTCGCCGCAACCGGATGCATTGCGCTTCATGCCGGCGCTCAATGTCACGGGCGCGGAGGTTGCGGAAATGATCGACGGTCTCGATGCGATCCTGACCAAGGCGGGTGCCGCACGAATGGTGGCATAGCGACGTCTGCCCTATCGGGAGCTTGCCGCGTGACAAGAATGCTGTTCCTGCCGGGCGCCGGGGCGAGTGCTTCGTTCTGGCGTCCCGTGGCCGACCGGCTCGATCCCGATCGGCCGCAGCATTTCTTCGCCTGGCCGGGGCTCGGGAACGAGCCCCATGATCCGAAGGTTCAGGGCCTGGACGATCTCGTATCGATGGTTCTCGCTGAACTCGACGGACCTTCGGACCTGATCGCCCAGTCCCTGGGCGGGCTAGTCGCGTTGCGCGTGGCGCTTTCGGCTCCCGACAGGGTTCGCCGGCTTGTCCTGACCGTGACTTCCGGCGGCGTCCCGGTGCATGATTTGGGCGGGTCGGATTGGCGCCCAGATTATCGGCGTGAATTTCCCAATGCGGCCTCGTGGATCAACGAAGCGAACCAAACTCGTGCGGATTTGTCGGTCAAACTGGCCTCGATCGATGTACCGAGCCTGCTGATCTGGGGCGATGCTGACTTGATCAGCCCGCCCTCCGTCGGCGAGAGACTGTCTCAATTGCTACCCCGTTCACATCTTCGTATCGTTCGCGGCGGCGGTCACGACCTGGCGCGAACGCACGCGGCGGAGGTCGCGGCCTTGGTGGCTGAGCACCTGCAAGTCGACGACTGCTAGCTCGCGGGGCGCCGCGCCAATGCCAACGACAGGCCGAGGCCCGCGATGAAGATCCCGGAGCCCTGTCGCATGCGTTGAAGCAGGCGCGGACGACGCGCCAGACCAGCGCTTGCCGTCGAGGCCATCATCACCACGACGATATCGGCTGATGTATTGAGCGTCACCGAAATGAGGCCGAGCGCGATGAATTGCAGCGCCGGATGGCCCGCCGCTGGATCAATGAATTGCGGAATGAAGGCCAGGAAGAACGCCGCGGTCTTCGGATTCAAGGCCTCGACGAAGACACCGTCTCGAAACGCCCGATCGCGGGTCGGAGGGGCGATTGGGTCCGGCGTTCGTCGGCTTGCTTCACGAAACGTGCGGACTCCAAGCCAGACGAGGTAGAATGCGCCGATCAGCTTGAGCGCTGCGAACAGTTCGGCACTGGCCAGAATGATCGCGGAGACACCAACGGCGCCGGCAATCACATGGACCAGCCCGCCCAGTCCCGTTCCCAATGTCGAGGCGAGCCCAGTCCGTCTGCCGCCCGACAAGGTTCTGGCCGCCACATAGAAGATGCCGGGACCGGGTACCACGGCAATCATCAGCGCGGCAAACAGGAACAGTGAGAGGCTGGTGGTATTCACGGCTTCAAAATCGACGCACCGGTGGTGTGCCGGCTTTCCAGATCGATATGCGCCTTGGCCGCATCTTTCAGTGCATAGGCATGATTGATCGGCACGTGAAGCTTGCCGTTGATCACGGCGGCAAACAGCGTATCGGCGCCCTCGAGCAGTTCCTTGCGGGTCCCGATATAGTCGTTGAGCTTCGGCCTCGTCGCAAACAGCGAGCCATGATTGTTGAGTTCTGATATCGCAAACGGCGGCACGGGGCCCGAAGCATTGCCGAAGCTGACGAACATGCCGCGCGGCTTCAGGCAGGACAGCGAGCCAGGAAACGTCGACTTGCCGACGCCGTCATAGACGACATCGCAGAGCTCGTTCCGGCTGATCTGCTTGACGCGGTCGACGAAGTTTTCCTCGCTGTAATTGATCACGTGGTCGCAGCCATTGGCGAGCGCCATCTCGGCCTTTTGTTTCGAACCGACCGTGCCGATGACATGGGCGCCGAGCGCCCTCGCCCATTGGCACGCCAGCAGGCCGATGCCGCCGGCGGCGGCATGGATCAGCACGCGATGATGCGGCTCGATCCTGAAGGTCTTGTGCAGGAGGTACCAGACCGTCAGCCCCTTGAGCATCAGCACCGCACCTTGCTCGTAGGTGATGTGATCGGGCAGCTTGACCAGCTTCTCCCAGGGGATATTCCGCTCGGTCGCATAGGCGCCGAGGTTGTGATAGTAAGCGACGCGGTCGCCGGGATGGAAATTGGTCACGCCGGGACCCACCGCGATGACCTCGCCGGAGGCCTCATTGCCGGCGACGAACGGCAGGCCCGGCGCCTTGTAGAGCCCGGTGCGATAATACACGTCGATGAAATTGAGTCCGACCGCATGCTGGCGGATGCGCACCTCGCCCGCTGCAGGCGCGGCAAGGTCGACGGCTTCGTAGACGAGCGCTTCCGGCCCTCCCACCTTGTGCACGCGCACGGCCTTGGTCATTTCCGACTCCTTCGGCGATTAGCGCATGATCCGGAAAAGTGTGCAGCGGTTTTCCGAAAAGATCATGCGCCAATGGTTAAACTGAAGCGCGATAATGATCGCGCTTCAGTTGGCAAACCAAGGCCATCGAGGCCGCGTTGTCAACTTGACCTGTTGTAGCGCCTAGCGAGCAATTTTCCCGCGGTTGCGCTTGGCCAGCACGTTGAAGAACTCGACGGCGGCGGAGAACGCGATGGCGAAGTAGATGTAGCCCCGCGGGATATGGAACTCGAAGCCGTCGGCGACCAGCGCGACGCCGATCAGCACCAGGAACGCCAGCGCCAGCATCTTGGTGGTCGGATGCTCCGCCACGAAACGCGCCACCGGCCCCGATGACGCATACATGACGACGCAGGCGATCACGACGGCCGCAATCATGATCGCGAGTTCGCTCGCCATGCCGATCGCGGTGATGATCGAGTCCAGTGAGAATACCAGGTCGATCACGATGATCTGGGCGATGACCCAGAAGAAAGCGCTCCGGCCGCGTGCCTGACCGGTCCCCTCCTCGCCTCCCTCGACCTCGGAATGAATCTCGTGGGTGGCCTTGGCGATCAAAAATAATCCGCCGCCGATCAGGATCAGGTCGCGCCAGGAGAACGACATGCCGCTGACGACGAAGAGATCTCGAGTGAGCCCGATCAGCCACACCAGGAAGGTCAGCAGCAGGATGCGGAACACCAGCGCCAGCGAAAGCCCGATCTGGCGTGCACGGCTGGCTTGCGGCTCCGGTATCCGCGCCACGATCACGGACAGGAAGATGACGTTGTCGATGCCGAGCACGATTTCGAGCGCCGTGAGCGTCAGCAATGCCGCCCAGGCTTCCGGACTGGTGAGCAGATGGATCATGCCTTGAGCGACCGCAGGAGCCGGATGGCGCCGTCGCTCGCCACGACATAGGCCGCGATCAGGCAGAGCGCGGCGGTGACGGGGGCCTCGACGTTGAAATCCTCGATCAGCGCATAGATCACCAACGCGGCCCACGCGGCCATCAGGATCAGTGTCAGCCAGCGCAGCCGCACCACCCGCACGGGGTGGATGACATGGAATGGCAGGAACGTCGCCACGATCAACACTGCGACGACAAGGCTCGACAGCGCCGGCGGCCAGTGCAGCAGAAAGAGATAGAAGGCGGCGATATTCCACAATCCCGGAAAGCCGCGGAAGTGGTTGTCGGCACTCTTCATGCGGCGGTCGGCAAAATAGAGCGCGCCGCTGACGGTGACGCCGATGCCGAGCAGCGGCGCCGCTAGCGGCAGCAGCAGCCCGCCAGCCGTGATGGCGTAGGCCGGTACGAACACGTAAGTGACGAAATCGACCACGAGGTCGAGCACCTCGCCGGACCAGTTCGGTTGCAGCCGCACCACGTCGAGCCGCCGCGCCATCGGTCCGTCGGCGGCATCGATCACGAGCGCAACGCCGAGCCAGGCGAACATCGCGGCCCAATGCTCGCGCACCGCCTCCAATAGCGCCAGCAACGCAAGGCCTGCGCCAAGCGCCGTGAACACATGTACAGAGAACGCCGCGGCGCGCTGGCGCGACGTGACGCTCAAGGAAACCGGCGGGTCGAGCTGATCCATGGCTGGCGCAGTGCTATCAGGAATCGGCTTTGTTTGTATATGCGGTGTTGCGGCCATCGGTCGCGTGAGAAGTTGATCTCGTATGGGCTTGAAAACGCTGCCCGGCATGTCAATTGTCAGCGGCATGCAGGACGTCTCAATTCCCTATGACGTTGTCGTGGTTGGCGGCGGCCCGGCCGGACTTTCGGCTGCGGTCGCGCTGGCCGAAGCCGGCGCGCAAACGGCGCTGATCGCGCGTCACGTCGCCTATGTCGACAATCGCACCACCGCGCTGCTTGGTGCTTCCGTCGACTTCCTTCGGGAATTGGATGTGTGGCGGCGCTGCGAGGACAAGGCCGCAGCACTGAAGACGATGCGGCTGGTCGATGACACCGGCCGGCTGATCCGCGCGCCGGAGGTGCGCTTTGCCGCCGACGAAATCGGTCTCGATGCGTTCGGCTACAACATCGAAAACCGCACCCTGATGGTCGCGCTCGAAGCGCGGGCCGCCGAACTCTCCGGCCTGATCCGGATCGACGATGAAGCCGAGACCGTCAAGCCCGACGAGAATACCGTCGTCATCCGCACGGCAGGCGGAAAGACGCTTTCCGCGCGCCTTGTCGTGGGCGCCGACGGGCGGCATTCGCTGTGCCGCGAGGCGGCCGGCATTTCCGTCGCCAGCCGCGACCTCCATCAGGCTGCGTTGACCTTCAATGTCGCTCACACGCGGCCGCACAGGAATATCTCGACGGAATTCCACACGCCGCAGGGTCCCTGCGTGTTCGTGCCGCTTCCCGGCGAGCGCGTCAGCGTGGTGTGGGTGGCAAGCCCGAAGGAAGTCGAGCGCTTGCGTGGTCTTGGCGACGACGAACTGTCTGAAGCCGCCGAGAAGCAGTCGCATTCGATCCTGGGGCGCATGACGGTCGAACGCGGCGGTCATGTGTTTCCGCTCGTGATCGAGCGGCCTCGCCAATTCGCGCAACAGCGCGTGGCGCTGGTCGGTGAAGCAGCGCATGTGATCCCGCCGATCGGCGCGCAAGGCCTCAACATGGGATTGCGCGACGCCGCCGACATTGCGGCGATCGTCCGCGACGCGATCGCTTCGAGCAACGATCCAGGCGCGCCCACCATGCTGCGGCGTTACGATCTGGCGCGCCGCGCCGATGTGTTGAGCCGTACGTTTGCCATTGATCTCGCCAACCGCTCGCTGCTGAGCGATCTCCTGCCCGTGCAGTCACTGCGTGCCGCTGGCCTGCACCTGATCGGCGCAGCCGGTCCGTTGCGGCGGCTCGCCATGCGCGAGGGGCTGGCGCCCTCCTGGCGCGCGCGTCGCCATGCACCGTAAATTTTAGATTCAGTCAAATCGCTGTTATCACAAGGGGTAATGCGCCGGTTTTACGACAATGGATCAACGGCGCTGGAATACGGGCACTAGCGCTGCATCGGATCATGGTCTATTCGGTGAGCCATGATCAAAACACGAACCGCCAAGTTCCAGATCGGGCAGATCGTGCGCCACCGGGTCTTTTCATTCCGGGGCGTGATCTTCGACATCGATCCGGAGTTCAACAACACCGAGGAATGGTGGCTGTCGATCCCCGAGGACGTTCGTCCGCACAAGGATCAGCCGTTCTACCATCTGCTCGCGGAGAACTCGGAGTCCGAATACGTCGCCTATGTATCCGAGCAGAACCTGTTGCCCGACGATTCCGGCGAGCCGATCAGGCACTCGCAGGTGTCGGAGATCTTCATCAAGGACAAAGCGGGCGGCTACCGTCCGCGCAACCCGTCGTTGAACTGAGTCGAACCATCGGCCGTATTGAAAAAGGGCGCTTCCACCGGGAAGCGCCCTTTTGGTTTAGACCTTACTTCGCAGCCGGTGCCGGAGCAGCCGGCGCCCCACCGGCCGTTGGGTTCGCCTCGAGCCGCTTGCGCGCTTCATCGGCGCGCTTCTGCAGTTCTTCCTGCAGCTTCTTCTGATTCTCCTCGAAGACCTTCGGATCGGTCGGCGGACCGTCATAGGCCTTGGCGAATTCGGCGAGCGGCAGCGGCAGCGTCAGCGGCGCGCCGTTGGCGTTGATCGCCTGCACCACGAGGTTCTGGCCCTTCTTCATGTTGGCCAGCAGTTCCGGCGTTGCTTCATAGTCGGACATGCAGCCGTTGGCGAAGCAGATCACGTACTGCGCCTGCATCGGCGCATTGTTGTCGACGATGATCCGCGTTCCGTGCACGAGCTGCATGCCGAGCGGCAGCGTGACGCGCAGGATCTTCTTCGGCTCGCCTTCGGGCTCGATGATAACGGCGGCGACCACCGGTTGGCCGGACTCGATGCGGCCATCCTTGCCGGTGAAGCAGACCTGCTTGGCATTGGCGTCCTGTCCCTTCAGGCAGAACTTGGTCCAGGGCGCGTAGATCAGCTGCACCTGGTCCTGCTGCGGCTGACCGCCCTGTGCGGGAGCCTGCGCCTGACCTTGCTGACCGGCCGGCGCCTGCTGGGCAGGAGCCGGGGCCGCCGGGGCTTGAGCGGCGGGCGCCGGCGCAGCTGCTGGCGCCTTCGGGGCAGCCTTTTTCTTGGCAGGCGCCTTCGGGGCGGCCTCCGGCGCTTGGGCATGCGCGGTCATGGCAAAGGGAACCGCCAATGCGGTCGCCGCCAGAAAGGCGAGAAGTCGCCCACGCGGCCCGACCGACGTGGCCAAGGTACGGAAATTCATTGCGGAAAACCCTTTCTGAACGGGAGCGCCCGAGAAAGCCATGGCGCTGTATCGCGCCGTTTCGCGGGCCGCTGTCTCCAAGTCAATTGAGGCGGATACGTGACAGGCCCCTGCCGCCTGCCCCAATCGCCCGCCTTCATACCGTGGCGGGCGGAAAGATCAATGGCGGCAAACATCCTTTGGTCTCGGTAATCCGCTTATGCCGGGGGTCTATGCTAAGACTCGTGCATCGGCCGGTCCGAATCAAATCCACGCGTGTCCATGTTAGCTTTTAGGCGCATTTCCGTTGGCGAAGCGACCCGGTTTGCGCTCGTTCTGATGGCGGCACTCGCGCTTAGCGCCCCTTGCTCCGCCGCCGAAAGCACTGCGCTCGCCATGCATGGCAAGCCCGCGTTGCCGGCCGACTTCGACCACCTGCCCTGGTTCAATCCCGATGCGCCCAAGGGCGGACGCCTGGTGTGGGGCATTCTTGGCACCTTCGACAGCCTCAATCCGATGATCGTCAGGGGCATCGCCCCCCAGCAGGTGCGAAGCTTCAATTTCGAGCGCGGCTACGTCATCGAGAGCCTGATGGCGCGTGGCGAGGATGAGCCGTTCACGCTCTACGGCCTCATTGCCAAGACCGTCGAGACGGACGACGCAAGGGACTTCGTCACCTTCCATCTCGACGAGCGCGCGCATTTTTCCGACGGCAAGCCGATCACCGCGGACGACGTGCTTTTCTCCTGGGAACTGCTGCGCGATCGCGGCCGGCCCAACCACCGGCAATATTACTCCAAGGTCGCCAAGGCCGAAGCGCTCGATCGCCTCAGCGTACGCTTCGATCTCACCGGCGCCAACGACCGCGAGCTGCCGCTGATCCTCGGACTGATGCCGGTCTTGCCGAAACATGCCGTCGACCCCACGACTTTCGAGGAGACATCGCTGACGCCGCCGAGCGGCTCAGGCCCCTACCGGATATCAGCCGTGAAGCCCGGCGCCAGCGTCACCTTCACGCGCGACCCCAATTATTGGGGCCGCGACCTGCCGATCAATCGAGGCCTGTTCAATTTCGACGAGGTCAGGTTCGACTTTTTCCGGGAGTCCAACAGCCAGTTCGAGGCGTTCAAGCGGGGCCTCAGCGATTTCCGCGCCGAGAGCGAGCCGCTGCGCTGGCACGAGGGCTACGATTTTGCCGCGGCCAAAAACGGCGAGGTGATCCGCGACACCATCAAGAGCGGTCTGCCGCAACCGACGGAATATCTCGTTTTCAACACGCGACGTCCGATATTTTCCGACATCCGCGTGCGCCGCGCGCTCACCCAGCTGTTCGATTTCGAATGGATCAACAAGAATTATTTCTTCGGCCTCTACACCCGCAGCGGCGGCTATTTCCCGGGCTCGGAACTGTCGGCCTATACGCTGCCTGCGGATGAGCGCGAGCGCGAACTGCTCAAGCCGTTTGCGTCCGGTATCGCGCCCGACATTCTCGACGGCAGCTATCGTCTTCCCGTTGCCGACGGTTCGGGACGCGATCGCACGACACTACGCGATGCGGTGAAGTTGCTGTCCGAGGCAGGCTACGACCTCGACGGCACGGTGTTGCGCCAGCGCGCGACCAAGACCCCCTTCAGTTTCGAAATCCTGGTGACGACGCGCGATCAGGAACGGATCGCACTGGCCTATGCCAGCAATCTCAAGCGCGCCGGCATAGAAGCAAAAGTGCGCGCGGTCGACCCCGTACAATTCGACCAGCGTCGTCTGGGCTATGAGTTTGACATGATCCAGAACCGTTGGGACCAGTCGCTGTCGCCCGGCAACGAGCAATCGTTCTATTGGGGCAGTCAGGCCGCCGACACGCAGGGCACGCGCAACTACATGGGCGCCAAGGATCCCGCCATCGACGCCATGATATCGGCACTGCTCGAAGCCCGTGATCATACGGGGTTCGTGTCCGCGGTACGCGCGCTCGATCGCGCGCTGATGTCGGGCTTCTACGCAATTCCCGTGCTTAACGCCGGCGACCAATGGATTGCCCGATGGAATCGGATAGAACGGCCCAAAGCCACCCCGCTGGTCGGGTATCTGCCGGAAGGCTGGTGGCAACGGCAGGACGCGCCAGGGAAATAGGCGGCAAGTGAACCAGACCGTGACATCGCCGACGCTCGACACGCTGTTTGGGCGCATCCTTGCGCGCAGGCCCCGAGAGCTGGCTTTGCTCGATCCCGGCAACAAGCTGCGTGTGACCGGTCAATCGCCAAAGCGCCTCACCTATGAGGAAGCAGATCGCGCGACCTCCGCGCTCGCTGCCCACTTCGTCGACGCCGGATTGCCGGCGCATTCGGTCATTGCGGTGCAGCTGCCGAACACGGCGGAGCTTCCGCTGACCGTGCTTGCGGCGCACCGCGCCGGGCTCGTGGTCGCGCTGTTTCCGCTGTTGTGGCGGCAGGCCGAGCTGGTCGCCGCGCTCAACCGTACCAGCGCTCGCGCGATCGTCACCTTCGCCAGGGTCGACGGTGTCGCTCATTCCGATCTCGCGATGAACGCCGCGGCGGAGGCCTTCTCGATCCGGCATGTCTGCGGCTTCGGTAGCGATCTGCCGGAAGGCATGGCCTCGCTGGACCAGGCGCTGGCCCAACCGTCGAGCGCGACGCGTCATGTGATCCAGGATGGCCGCAAGGCCGCGATCATCTCCTTCGATGTAACGCCGGACGGCTTTCGCGCCGTCCCGCGCACGCATCTGAGCCTGATCGCGGGCGGACTGGCGTTGTCGCTGGAAAGCGACGTGCCGCAAGGCGCGACGTTGATGTCCGCCTTTGCGCCCAGCTCGTTTGCGGGGCTCGCCTCGTCCGTCGTGACCTGGCTGTTGTCGGGCGGAACACTCGCGATGCACCACCCCTTCGAGGCCGATGTGCTCGAGCAGGACATGAGGGAGCATCATTGCAACACGCTGATCGCGCCCGCACAGCTCGCTCTCCGCCTCGACGAACTCGATCTCGACGCACGTCTACCAAGCCTGCGCAATGTCATCGGCATGTGGCGCGCGCCTGAACAGGTGACGTCCAGCCCACAATGGACCGCGCAGCGCGCTTCGCTGACCGACGCCTATCTGTTCGGCGAGGCCGGCTTGTTCGGTGCAAGGCGGACGTCCAACGACGGCACGCCGGCACCGATCAAGCCGGGCCTGCACGGCGCGCCGCGCGAACGGCCGGGCTCGTCGATATCAGGCGAAATCCTGCTGACGCCGAAGGGTACACTCGGCCTGCGCGGCCCGATGGTTGCGGTTGCGGCCTATGCGCCGCCAGCGCCCCCCAGCGATTCCCTGATCCCGCAGGCACCGCGCGACTTCGTCGACACCGAATATGCGGCGCGGCTCGACCGCGCGACCGGCGCGATCGCGATCACCGCGCCGCCGTCGGGCATCATGGCGGTCGGGGGCTATCGTTTCCTCGCGCAGGACCTGCAGGAATGGGGCAAGCGGCTCGGCCAGGGCGCGTTGCTGACGGCTCTGCCGGATCGACTCAGCGGGCACCGGCTCGCCGGCCGCGCCCAGGACAATGCCCGCGCCCGCGACGCGCTCTCCGAGCTTGGCCTCAACCCGTTGATGGTTGAGGCCTTTCGGGATCGTTCGAACGTCGCCTAAAGCTGCGTGTAAGGTCGCGTTGACGGCGCATTAAGGCGGCCGATCTACGGTTGGCGCGACCTCTCCTGCCCCGGGTTTGTTTGATGTCCCAGCAAGGGCCGATCCTCATCATCGGACATAACGGCCGGCCCTCCTTTGCGGCTGCGCTCGACGAGGCCGGACTATTTCCGGTCGTCGACGCCGACTGGAGCAACGCCGTGCGTGCGGCCTCGGACATGCAGCCGGCGGCTGTCGTAGCCGACATGATCGGGGTCGACCTTGCGCGTTTCGCGGCACTGGCGCAGCAGATTGGCCGGCGCAAACCTTACCTTCCCTTGATCGCGGTCGAGCCGGAGGGCGACCTTCCCGAGAATGCCCTTCCGTTGGCGCTGAGCGGCGGCAACTATGATCGCCTGATCCCGCGACTGCGTGCGGCACTGCGGGTCCGTGCATTGAATGCGACTGTGCTGCGCCGCCTGGCCGACGAGCCACCGGGCGCAACCAGGCTGATCGAAAGTGATGTTGCGCTGCATGCCACTGTGCTCCTGATTGGGCGCGGCGGCTGCTTCCCGGCGCTGTCCGTCTCGCTCGGCGAGCGCGCCGGCGTGGTCGGCGCCTTCAGCATCGAGGCCGCCGCCCAACATCTCGCCAATCGCGACATCGACGGCATCGTGATCGCGGAAGGCTTTACCACCCGCGTGGTCGATGCCTTCCTGACGGTGCTGTCGGAGGATGCGCGCTTCCGCCACCTGCCGGTCGTGCTGACCGCGGACGAACTCGCACCAAGCTACGAGCTGCCCAACCTCGAGATCATCACCGGCGAGCCTGCGCATATTGCCGCCAATACGCTGCCGCTGATCCGCCAGCACGCGTTGGAAGCGCAGCTCGGCCGCAGCCTGCGCGCCATCGAGGCCAAGGGACTCCTTGATCCGCAAACGGGTTTGCTGACGCCGGCGGCGTTCGAGCGCGATTTTGCCAGCGCGGTGAGCCAGACGCTGGCCCAAGGCGGAGGGTTGTCGGTCGCCCGCTTTGCCTTCGATCCGGACGAGCCCCGCGCGCAATTCGACGGCGCGCGAATCATCAGCCGCCTGATGCGCAAGATGGACTTCGGCGCCGCCCGACCGGACGGGTCGGTGATCGTCGCGTTCTCCGATACCGATCTGCGCAATGCGCACGCGATCGCGCGAAGGCTGTCGGCGGTGATGCGCCACACCGCAACCGGCCGGCGCGGCGCGCGCAACGAGCCAATAGTCACGGTTGCGGCGCTGGGTCCGAAGGATTCGGCGAAGTCGCTGCTTGGGCTGCTCTACAACGAGACGCAGCGCGCGGCATCCTGACTCCATTTCAATTTCATTCGGGAACAATCGTTCCCTCCTCGCATTGAGAAGCAACACAATCGCTTCACTGGAGGACAGAATGAAGAAATATGCACTGATCGCCGCATCGCTTGCGGTACTCGCGAGCCCCGCCTTCGCCGCTGACGAGCACAAGACCACCGGCACCGCGCCGGCGGAAGCCAAATTCTCGTCGGTATCCAAGGACGAGATGTTCTCGTCCAAACTGAAGGGACTTTCGGTCACCAATCAGAAGGATGAGACTGTCGGCGAGATCACCGACATCGCGATGAAAAATCAGACGGTCGACGCGCTGGTTCTCTCGGTCGGCGGATTCCTCGGCATGGGCGAGCGCTATGTCGCGGTCTCCCCGTCATCGGTGAATGTCCGTTACGACCAGAAGAACGACAAGTGGCTGGCCTCGATGAACACCACCAAGGACGCGCTGAAGGCCGCGCCCGAGTTCAAGTATCCGAAGTAAGCGTCACGTGATGCGCGGCCGCCGGCAGCAATGCCGGCGGCCTTTTCGTCATGCCGCCTTCTTGCTCGCCGCGAGGCCCGCGAGCTGCCGTAAAATGTCGGTCGTGCCCGTCAGCCGCTCTTCCGGCGTCTCCCAATCCTGGAAGAACACCACCTTCATGTCCGGCCGCACCCGGGCGGCCTGGCCGTGCTGGCGGATGAAGGCGACGAGCCGGTCCGGCTGTGCAAAACTGTTGTCGCGGAAGGCAATCACCGCGCCCTTCGGACCGGCGTCGACCTTCTCGACATTGGCGCGCCGGCAGTAGGCCTTGATCGCGGCGACCTTGAAGAGATAGCGCACCTCGTCCGGCAGCACGCCGAAACGGTCGCGCAGTTCAGCCGCAAAATTGTCGATCGCATCGTCGGTCTCGAGATCGGCGAGCCGGCGGTAGAGCGACAGCCGTACCGGAAGGTCCGCGACGTAGTCCTCGGGGATCAGCACGGGCATGCCGATCGTGATCTGCGGCGACCAGCGGTCGGCGGCGGGCTCGGAGACGCCGGCCTTGAGGTTGACGATCGCCTCTTCCAGCATCGACTGGTAAAGCTCGAAGCCGACTTCCTTGATGTGGCCGGACTGCTCCTCGCCAAGCAGATTGCCGGCGCCGCGGATGTCGAGGTCGTGGGAGGCAAGCTGGAAGCCGGCGCCCAGCGTCTCCAGCGATTGCAGCACGGTCAGCCGTTTTTCGGCCTGCGCGGTGATCTTCTGCTGCGCCGGCAGCGTGAACAGCGCGTAGGCGCGCAGCTTCGCGCGCCCCACCCGGCCGCGGAGCTGATAAAGCTGGGCCAGGCCGAACATGTCGGCGCGATGCACGATCAGCGTGTTGGCGTTGGGAATGTCGAGGCCGGACTCGATGATCGTGGTCGAGAGCAGGATGTCGTATTTGCCGTCATAGAACGCCCCGATGATGTCCTCGATCACGGTCGGCGGCATCTGACCATGGGCGACCGCGACCTTCATCTCCGGCACGTTCTTGTCGAGGAAATCCTTGACGCCGGTGAGGTCCTCGATCCGCGGTGCGACATAGAAGGCCTGACCGCCGCGATAGCGCTCGCGCAACAGCGCCTCGCGGATCATCAGGGGATCGTGCGGCGCGACAAACGTGCGCACCGCCAGCCGATCGACCGGTGGCGAAGCGATGATCGAAAGCTCGCGCACGCCTGATAGCGCCAGCTGCAGCGTCCGCGGGATCGGCGTTGCGCTGAGCGTCAACACATGCACCTCGGCGCGTAGTTGCTTCAGCCGTTCCTTGTGGCTGACGCCGAAATGCTGCTCTTCGTCGACGATGAGCAGGCCCAGGTCGCGAAACTTGATTGACTTGCCGAGCAGCGCGTGCGTCCCGACAACGATGTCGATCGAGCCGTCGGTGAGCCCCTTCTTGACCTGGGTCAGCTCTTTCGCCGGGATCAGGCGCGAGGCCTGCGCGACCTTGACCGGAAAACCTTTGAAACGATCCGTGAAAGTTTTGGTGTGCTGGCGAGCCAGGAGCGTGGTCGGCACGACCACGGCGACCTGCTTGCCTTCGAGCGCGACCGCGAATGCCGCGCGCAGCGCCACCTCGGTCTTGCCGAAGCCGACGTCCCCGCAAATCAGGCGATCCATCGGACGGCCGATCTCCAGATCCTTCAATGTCGACTGGATCGCGCCCAGCTGGTCGTCGGTTTCGTCATAGGGGAAGCGCGCGCAGAACTCGTCATAGAGGCCGGGCTGCACCGGCAGCTTCGGCGCCTCATGCAGCATCCGCTCGGCCGCGATCTTGATCAGTTCGCCCGCGATCTCGCGGATGCGGTTCTTCAGCTTGGCTTTGCGCGTCTGCCAGCCGGTGCCGCCGAGCCTATCGAGCTCGACATTGGTCTGGTCGGAACCATAGCGCGACAACAGCTCGATGTTCTCGACCGGCAGGAACAGTTTGGTGTCGGCGGCATAATACAACTCGAGGCAATCATGCGGCGCCCCGGCGACGTCGAGCGTCTGCAGGCCGACGAAACGGCCGATGCCATGCTCGACATGGACGACGATGTCGCCGGTCGCCAGACTCGTCACCTCCGAGATGAAATTGTCGAGCTTGCGGCTCGCCTTGCGGGGCCGCACCAGGCGGTCGCCCAGAATGTCCTGCTCGCTGATGACGGCGACGTTGTCGGTCTCGAAACCCGACTCCATGCCGAGCACGGCGAGCATCGCCTCGTTGCGCGGCGTCGCCTGCACCGTGCGCCAGGCATTGACCGGCGTGACATTGGACAGCTTGTGGTCGCGCAGCATGCTCGCCATGCGGTCGCGCGAACCCTCGCTCCACAGCGTGACCACCACCTTCTTGCGTTGGCTTTGCAATGCATGCACGTGCGCAACGAGGGCTTCGAACACGTTGACGGAAGCGTCATTGCGTTCCGGCGCGAAATCGCGGCCGCGCCGCGCGCCGGCGTCGAATACGCCTTCGGCCTCCGGCACCGCGAATGGCGTGAGGCGCGCGAGCGCACCTTCGTTGAGGCGCTCGCGCCATTCCTCTTCGGTCAGGTAGAGCCGGTCGGGCGGCAGCGGCTTGTAGACCGTGCCGCCGCCGGGATGTTCCAGCGCGTCGCGTCGCGCCTCGTAATAGTCCGTTATCTGTTTGAAGCGCTCGCGCGCGGCGTCCTCGCCCTGCGGCTCGATCGCAACCGGCGCGTCGCCGAGATAGTCGAACAGCGTGTCCATCCGCTCCTGGAACAGCGGCAGCCAGTGTTCCATGCCGGGATAGCGGCGGCCCTCGCTGACGGCTTGATACAGCGCATCGTCGGGTCCGGGCGCGCCGAACTGCGCCGTATAGGCCATGCGGAAGCGGCGGATGGTTTCGGTGACCAGCTGGAATTCAGAGATCGGCACCAGGTCGAGCGAACGCATGTCGAGCAGCGTGCGCTGGGTCTCGGCATCGAACGAGCGGATTGACTCCAGGGAGTCACCGAAGAAGTCGAAGCGAACGGGTTGATCCAACCCGGCCGGAAAGAGATCGAGGATGCCGCCGCGGACCGCATACTCGCCGGGTTCGCGCACGGTGGAGGAGCGGTTGTAGCCGTTGTGCTCCAGCCAGCCGATGATGGAGTCCATCGGCACGACGTGGCCCGGCGCCACCGACAGCGCTTGGGCTGCGACGGCATCGCGCGCCGGCACCCGTTGCACGGCGGCGTTGACAGTGGTGAGTACGATCAGGGGCTTCTCGCTGCCGGTCAGCCGCGCAAGCCGCGCCAGGGTCGTCAAACGTTGCGCGAGGATGCCGCCATGCGGCGAGACGCGGTCATAGGGCTGGCAGTCCCAGGCCGGGAACTGCATCACCGCGAGATCGGGCGCGAAAAACTCCAGCGCGCGCGCAAGCTGTTGCATTCGCGGTCCGTCGCGGCAGATCACGGCGAGGCTGATTGCGGGTTTCTTCGGTCTGGCGGCGATGGCGCGTGCCAGATCCGAGACGACGAGACCTTCGGCGCCCTCGGCGACATTGGCGAGCGTCAGCACGCGGCCGGGCGCGAGCAGCTCTGCGGGTGATTTGACCGGTGGTTTCATGCGCCGTGATCCATGGCGCGGAAGCGCTTCAGGCGATCGAACAACGGACCGGCATATTCTTGCGCGATCGGCCGGTCGCCGGTCAGCGCGGCATAGAGATCGGGATCGGGCAGCTCGATCAGGCGTTCGAGCTCGTCGATCTCGGCGTCGGTCAGATCAGCGAGCTCGGCGTCGGCAAAGCGGCCGAGGATCAAATCCATCTCGCGCGTGCCACGGTGCCAGCAGCGGAACAACAGCCGTTTGCGCCTGATGTCGAGGCCGTCGCTCGATCGTGTCGATCCAGTCATGTCAGGAAATCCAATCCAACGCCAAAAGCCCGGACGGGCCGGGCGGGGTGGATATAGCGATGGTTCGCGCCGATGTCAGCGTCTCCGCGTCGAAAAAACACGTGGATGGATGGCGCGGCGCCGGGCATCGCGCGCGGGAATGGCCATATTCGCTCCATGCGCCCTGCTTTGCTCAATCCCCTGTTTGCGCCGGTCACGAGCCTTCCCGGCGTCGGTCCGAAGCAGGACAAGCTCTTGCGCTATCTGCTGGGCCGCGACGAGACCCCGCGGCTGGTCGATCTCTTGATGCATCTGCCCTCGCAGGTGATCGACCGCCGGGCACGGCCGAAAATCCGTGAAGCGTCGGCCGGCACGATGGTGACGCTGGAAGTCACGGTCGACCGGCATCGCCCACCGCCGCCGCGCAATCGCCGTGCGCCGTACCTCGTCTATGCCAGCGACGAGACCGGCGACGTCGTGCTCACCTACTTTCGCGCCCAGCCCGGCTATGTCGAAAAACTCTTGCCGGTCGGGGCCAAGCGCTTCGTCTCCGGCACCTTGCAGATGTATGACGGCATTCCGCAGATCGTGCATCCCGACCGCGTCGTGGACGAAAAGGCGTTCGCGGCGCTCTCGGGCATCGACCCCGTCTATCCCCTGACGGAAGGGCTTGCGCTGGGATCGCTTCGCCGCGCTGTCGGGCAGGCGCTCGCGAGGCTGCCGCAACTGCCGGAGTGGATCAGCCCCGAGGTGATCCGTCGCTGCCATTTCCCGCCGATCGCGGAAGCATTGGCGCGCGTGCATCAACCGATCGAGCTGACCGACATCCTGCCCGACGGTCCGTTCTGGTCCAGGCTCGCGTTCGACGAATTGCTCGCTGGGCAATTGGCGTTGGCTTTGGTGCGCGCGCAACTGCGCCGTCCGGCCGGCAACCGCCATGCCGGCGATGGTCATTTGCGCAAGACAATCATCGACGCTCTGCCCTACGCACTCACGGCCTCGCAGCGACAAGCCGCCGCCGCGATTGCGGACGATCTGAAGCAACCGGTGCGGATGCTGCGACTGCTGCAGGGCGACGTCGGTTCCGGCAAGACGGTGGTGGCGCTGCTGGCGGCGGCCGCCGTCGTGGAAGCCGGAAAGCAGGCGGCGCTGATGGCGCCGACCGAAATCCTGGCGCGCCAGCACATCAAGACCATCGCGCCGCTCGCGGAACGCGCGGGCCTGCGGGTCGCGATCCTCACCGGTCGCGAGAAAGGCAAGGAGCGGCGCGAACTCTTGGCGCAACTCGAGGCCGGCGAGATCGACCTCCTGGTCGGCACCCACGCGCTGATCCAGGACGACGTGATCTTCAAATCGCTGGCGCTGGCCGTGGTCGACGAGCAGCATCGATTCGGCGTGCGCGAGCGGCTGGCGCTGACCTCCAAGGGCGAAGCCGTCGATGTGCTGGTGCTCAGCGCAACGCCGATCCCGCGCACCCTGGTGCTGACCTATTTCGGCGACATGGATGTCTCGGAGTTGCGGGAGAAGCCGGCGGGCCGGCAGCCGATCGATACCCGTGCTGTGCCGGACAGCCGGATCGACGACGTGATCGACGCGGTCGGCCGTGCCTTGTCAGCAGGCAAGCTGGTCTACTGGATCTGTCCGCTGGTCGAGGAATCCGAAGCCGAAGGCACCGACCATCTCACCAATGCGACACAGCGTTTCGAGAGTCTGCAAAAGCGGTTCGGCGACAAGGTCGGGCTCGTCCACGGTCAGATGAAGGGCGCCGAGAAAGACACCGTGATGGCGCAGTTCGCCGCCCATGAAATCGGTTTGCTGGTGGCGACCACAGTCGTCGAGGTCGGCGTCGACGTGCCAGCGGCGACCATCATGGTGATCGAGAATGCCGAGCGTTTCGGGCTCGCGCAGTTGCATCAGTTGCGCGGCCGGATCGGCCGCGGCGCGGAAGCCTCCACCTGCCTCTTGCTCTATCGGGAACCGCTGAACGAGATGTCGAAGGCGCGGCTGAAAGTCATCCGCGAAACCACCGATGGTTTCCAGATCGCCGAGGAGGATCTGCGGCTGCGCGGCGAAGGCGACGTGCTCGGTATCAGGCAAAGCGGCCTGCCCGGCTATCGCATCGCGCGCTCCGACGTGCATGGCCAACTGATTGTGCAGGCGCGCGACGAAGCATTGCGTATCATGAAGGACAATCCGAAACTTGCGGGCGAACGCGGCGATGCCTTGCGATGCCTGCTTTATCTATTCGAGCGCGACGAGGCGATTCCGCTGATCGGCGCGGGATGAACTACTCGACCTTCGCCGGCTCTGGCTGCAACGCCGATTCATTGGCGATCCGCGCCGCGTTCGCCATCCCGGCAAGGGCCGCGACCTTCTTCTGCTGGTCGGCGCCCGGCTGCACCACGCCGCAAGACATGATCAACGTCGCGGCATCCTCGGCGCTCATGTCGACTTCGATGATCCTGCTTTTCGGCACATAGAAGAAGAAGCCGGTGGTCGGGTTCGGCGCGCAAGGCAGGAACACCGACATGTGGTCCTCCTGCCCGGGCAGGCTATGCGCGACATCGGCGCTCGGCGGCTGCGAGATCAGCACGATCGACCACATGCCGGGCGAGGGAAATTCCACCAGACCGACGCGCCGGAAACTCGAGCCCTGGCCCGAGAACAGCGTCTCGAACACCTGTTTCATCGCGCGATAGATCGCGCGCACCGCGGGAATCCGCCCCAGCACGCGTTCTCCGAGATCGACCAGCGAGCGCCCGATCAGGTTGGCGGTGAGGAAGCCGAGCAAGGTCAGTGCGACCACAGCGACAATCAGTCCGGAGCCCGGCAGCCCGAACGGCAGATAGGTCTCCGGCCGGTAGGCGACCGGTACGAAGGGGCGGACCAGCCCGTCGACCCAAGTGACGAACCACCAGGTCAGCCAAAGCGTGATCGCGACGGGGCCAGCGACGACCAGGCCGGTCAGAAAATAGTTCCGCAGCCTGCCCATCACGCCGGTATGCGTCTCCGCCGGCGGCGACGTCGGCTCGGTCGGGGGTGGCAGATTGTCGGCGTTCATTCGGGTTCCTGGCCGGAAGAGTTCTGTCAGCTAGGTATTTTAGCAGATTTTTGAAGGGCGCGAGGAGCCCCCAGAACGGCCAGCCCTATTCCACCGTCACCGACTTCGCGAGGTTGCGCGGCTGGTCGACGTCCGTCCCCATGATAACAGCGGTATGGTAGGCTAGAAGCTGCACCGGGATGGCATAGACCATGGGCGCGAACATCGCGCCCATGTCCGGCAGGATAATCGTCTCCAGCGAATCCATGGTCGCTTCCGCCGCGCCCTTGGCGTCCGTCATCAGGATGATCTTGCCGCCGCGCGCGGCGACCTCCTGCATGTTGGAGACGGTCTTCTCGAACACCTTGTCATAGGGCGCAATCACCACGACCGGCATGTTTTCGTCGATCAGCGCGATCGGCCCGTGCTTGAGCTCGCCGGCGGCATAGCCTTCGGCATGGATATAGGAGATTTCCTTCAGCTTCAGCGCACCTTCCAGCGCCAGCGGATAGGAGGTGCCGCGGCCGAGATAGAGCACGTCGCGGGATTTGGCGATGTCGCGCGCCAGCTTCTCGATCTGCACTTCGGTCGAAAGTGCGGCCGCCATCAGCCGCGGAATCTCGATCAGCCCGTGCACCAGTTTGGTCTCGTCCTCATCGGACAATTCGCCGCGGGCCTTGCCGGCCGCGACCGCAAGCGCCGCCAGCACCATCAGTTGGCAGGTAAAGGCCTTGGTGGAGGCGACGCCGATCTCGGGCCCCGCCAAAGTCGGCACCACCGTCTCGCTCTCCCGCGCGATCGTCGAGGTCGGCACGTTGACCACCGAGAGCGTGTGCGCGCCCTGCGCCTTGGCATAGCGCAGCGCCGCCAGCGTGTCGGCGGTCTCGCCGGACTGCGAGATGAAGATCGCGAGATCGCCCTTGCGCAACGGCGCCTCGCGGTAGCGGAACTCGGAGGCGACATCGAGCTCGACGGGAATCCGCGACAGCCGCTCGATCCAGTATTTGCCGACGAAACCGGCATAACTCGCGGTGCCGCACGCCGTGATCGAAATGCGCTGGATATCCCTGAAGTCGAACGGCAGCTTGGCCGGCAGTGCGACGCGCTCGGTTGCCATGTCGATATAGCGCGCCAGCGTATGGCCGACCACTTCCGGCTGCTCGTGGATCTCCTTGGCCATGAAGTGGCGGTAGTTGGCCTTGTCGACCAGCGAGGACGAGCCGAAGTGCTTGATGGCGTCGCGGTGCACGATCGCGTTGGTCTTGTCGTAGATCGTCGCACCCTTGCGCGTCAGTACGACCCAGTCGCCGTCGTCGAGATAGCTGATCGTATCGGTGAACGGCGCCAGCGCAATCGCGTCAGAGCCGAGATACATCTCGCCGTCGCCATGACCGATCGCGAGCGGCGGACCGTTGCGCGCACCGATCATCAGGTCGTCTTCGCCGGTGAAGATGAAGCCCAGCGCGAAGGCGCCGCGCAACTCCGACAACGCCGCCCTCACCGCCTCGACCGGTGTGAGGCCGTTCTGCAGCATGTTGTCGACCAGATGCAGCACGATCTCGGTATCGGTCTGCGTCTTGAAGACCGCGCCCTTCTTTTCGAGCATTTCGCGAAGCTCGCGGAAATTCTCGATGATGCCGTTATGAACGACGGCGACGCGTTCGGTCGCGTGCGGATGGGCGTTGTTCTCGGTCGGCTTGCCGTGGGTGGCCCAGCGGGTGTGGCCGATGCCGGTGTGTCCGTTGAGCGGGGAATCGTGCAGCCGCTTCTCGAGATTCTTGAGCTTGCCTTCGGCGCGCCGGCGATCGAGCTTTTTGCCCTCCAGCGTCGCGACCCCGGCGGAATTGTAGCCGCGGTATTCGAGCCGCTTCAGGGAATCGACCAGTTGCTCCGCGACGGGAGCGCGCCCCAGAATGCCGACAATGCCGCACATGCGGTCTTCCCCCAATTCGAACGAGATCGTCGAACGCCCGAGCGTTGCTTAACGGAGATCTTAAAGCAAAAGGTACTCAAGAATTATTGCCGATTGCGACAGTGGTTAAGCCTCAAGCTTAACGATTCCTGCGATTCGCAAGGCGCGGCCACATTGCGGAATCCCGCCGGCGCACAGGCGTTTCTTGACCCTCCCTGCCTCAGCGCCGCTTGTTCAATGATGAACGCCTCGATCCTGCTTTCGTGATCGATCGCCGCGCAGTTGTTCCCGATTCAACAAAGCACCCCACTCGGGACATCGCGAAGCCTGATTGTGCGCCTCTTTCCGCGCGGGGCTGCAATCGAGAGTAATGCATGAACCGAGCCCCCCTGCTTGTTGCCCTTCCCCTTCTTTGCTCTTCCCTTCTTTCCCTCTCCACCGCTCAAGCCCAAACCGGTCTCGCCTCCTATTACGGCGGCCGCGGCCACGGCATGACTTGTGCCCACCGCACAAAGCCGATGGGCAGCGTTGTCACTGTGAGGACTAACACGGGACGTTCCATCCAGTGCGTCGTCAACGATCGCGGCCCGTTCGTGCGCGGCCGGATCATCGATGTCTCCGTGAGTGCCGCACGCGCACTCGGGATGATGGGCGCCGGCGTGGTCGCCGTCTCCGTCGACTGACAGTCAGGCGCCGCGAGCGAGCGGGCATCACGCTTGGTCGCGGCGCCCTTGCGCCAATCGATGTTCCCATGGGAGCGGGCGCAGCGTAATTTCTCGGACTTACGAACGTCGCTTCGGCCTGCGGGACAATGACGCGTCGGCCAGATTGTGGCCGAATTGTGTGAAAGACGCCGCCCGTCGGTCATATTTCCTGCCCCGGATTGCACAGCTTGCCTGCGGTCATGCGTTGCGTTCAGCCAGCAAGCGTTTTACAAAATCCAACACTTGGGTGATTGGGGACGGTGAGCATGAACCCGCGTTGGGCAGCTATCGCGCCATGGTGCCGTGAGATTGCGTTGCCGGCTTCGGTCCTTGCTGTGCTCGTGGCATTGGGAACGGCGAGCAGCGGGACCAACAAGGTCGCGCCATTCGTCAATCGCGTCGCGCCCTCTTTGACCGCTGACGTCAAATTCGCCGACAGACCGCCACACATCGCCGCCGATAAATCGCAGATAGCCACCGCTGCCGACCTCGAGTTCATCAAGGCGGCTAACGCGCTGGTAGTGATCGCGGCCGCCGATTCCAAACCGGTATCGCCGGAGCCGGTTGCCGCGACAGCCGAAACGATTTCAAGGGAAACGCCGGCCAAGCCGTTCGTGGTCGCGAGCGCAGATCCAACCGCTTCGATCGCGCCGGTCGTGGAAGCCGTCGCCGAGCCGGCGCCATCCGGGCATGAGGCCGAACCTCAGCCGAAACCGATCGTCACCGCCTCTTTGGGCGATCCGTCGGAAACGATTTCGCCCGCGACGACGCCGGAGCAGGCCGCTGAGGCGAGCGCTGGCGACGCCGCCAGCACGGCCAAGCAAATCGTCGGCACCGCCGAGATCCTCGACGAATGCTACGTCATCGATGCCTGTGCCGACCGCTATTTGTGGGCGCTCTACCAGCGCACGCGCAAGGAAGACACGGTCAAGGAGAAGACCCAGCGCGAGGTAACGGTCAAGCGGAAGGGCAAGATGGTGACGGTCACCCGGACCCTGACGCAGGTGGTCGATGAGGACTTTGGCTGGAAGGACCCCAAGGCCGCCGAACATGCCGGAATGACCATCACCGATTACGTGATCGGAGGCATGGATCGCGAATTCAAGCTGCGGCTATTCCGCCTGCTGCTCGCCGCCGAACAAGCCGGCCTGTCGCCAGGTATCACCAGCGCATTCCGCGACAATTATCGCCAGTCGATCGCAAGCGGGCTGAAGGCTGCCGACGACCGTTCCTTCCATGGCGGCAGCTTGCGCGGCGGCTACGGTCACGGCCTTGCGGCCGACATCGTCAGCGTCAACGGCGCCACGCGCGCGCTACGACAGGCGTCGAGCGAGACGCTGTGGAGCTGGGTCGACAAGCACGGCAAGGACTACGGCGTCGGACGGCCCTATCACGATCACGATCCTCCGCATGTGGGACCGATCGACGGCTCCGAATATGTCAGCCGTCACGCGGGAGGACGGAGCAGGCATGCTGCCGCGAGGCCGCGCCATACGGCCGTCGCACGCGCCGATCAGGGCGTGTCGCAGCGGGTCAGAACGGCGAACGCGTCGGCGCGCTGAAGCGCACGCTCAACGCCACCCCATTGCCGGCGCGACATGCGTGAGAATCGCCTCGATCACATGAGCGTTGTATTCGACGCCGAGCTGATTGGGGACGGTCAATACCAGTGTATCGGCCTCGGCGATCGCTTCATCAGTCCTGAGTTGCTCGACCAGTACGTCCGGCTCCGCCGCATAGCTGCGGCCGAAGATCGCGCGCGTCTGTGGATCGATGAATCCGATCTGATCCTCACCTTCCCGTTCGTGTCCGAAATACGCGCGGTCGCGATCGTCGACCAACGCGAAGATGCTGCGGCTGACCGAGACACGCGGCTGGCGCGCGTGACCGGCCTCCTTCCATGCCGCCCGGAAGGCCCGGATCTGGGCGGCCTGCTGCACGTGGAAGGGTTCTCCCGTCTCGTCGTTCTTGAGCGTCGAGCTCTGCAGGTTCATGCCGATTTTGGCGGCCCAGACAGCCGTCGCATTCGAGCCGGCGCCCCACCAGATGCGCTCGCGCAGGCCTTCCGAGAGCGGTTCGAGGCGAAGCAAACCAGGCGGGTTCGGAAACATCGGCCGCGGATTTGGCTGCGCAAAACCCTGGCCGCGCAACAGATCGAGGAAGACTTCCGCGTGATGCCGCCCCATGTCGGCGTCGCCTTGGCCTTCCGCCGGCCGATAGCCGAAGTAGCGCCAGCCATCGATCACCTGTTCCGGCGACCCCCTGCTGATACCAAGCTGGAGCCGGCCGCCCGCGATTAGGTCGGCCGCGCTCGCATCCTCGATCATGTAAAGCGGGTTCTCGTAGCGCATGTCGATGACCGCGGTGCCGATCTCGATGCGGCTGGTTTTCGCGCCCACCGCCGCAAGCAACGGAAATGGCGAAGCGAGCTGGCGGGCAAAGTGATGCACCCGGAAATAGGCGCCGTCGGCCCCCAGTTGCTCTGCCGCAACCGCCAGTTCGATCGATTGCAGCAGGGTGTCCGCGGCCGAGCGCGTCTGTGATTGCGGCGAGGCTGTCCAATGGCCGAAAGACAGGAATCCGATTTTCTTCATCAGGAGAGTGTCCGCCGTCAAGGATTGGCGATCAGTCTTTCGGCTTCTTGCCCCTGGTCTTGATCTCGCGATAGCGCGTCGCCCCGCCCTCGCGCACGCTTTGCGGCGAGCGCTCGACTGCCATCGCATCGTCGGGCACGTCCCGCGTAATCACCGAGCCCGAGCCGATATAGGCGCCGGCGCCGATCTTGACCGGGGCGACCAGCGAGGAATTGGTGCCGATAAAGGCGCCCTTCCCGATCGTGGTCTTGTGCTTGGAGAAGCCGTCATAATTGCAGGTGATGGTGCCGGCGCCGATGTTGGAGTTGGCGCCGACCTCGGCATCGCCGATGTAGGAGAGATGGTTGACCTTGACGCCGGCCTCGAGGATCGCCGCCTTGGTCTCCACGAAATTGCCGATCCGCGCGCCCTCGCCGAGCGAGGTGCCCGGGCGCAGCCGCGCATAGGGACCGACAGAGGTGTTTTTGCCGATCGTCGCCTGCACGATGTGCGAGAAGGAATGGATCACGGCGCCGTCGGCGATCGAGACGCCCGGACCGATCACCACAAAGGGCTCGATGGTAACATCCTTGCCGAATTTCGTATCGGCGGCAAGATAGACCGTCTCCGGCGCGATCAGCGTCACGCCGGCATCCATCGCGGCCTTGCGCAGGCGCGCCTGCATCACGGCTTCGGCTTCGGCAAGTTGCGCCTTGGTGTTGATGCCACGCACTTCGTCCTCGCTTGTTTCGATCACGACGGCCTCCAGTCCCATATCCCTGACAACCGCGACGGCATCGACCAGATAATATTCGCCCTTGCTGTTGGCTTTTCCTATTCGGTCGAGAATCTTGAGCGCAATGCGACCGTCGAACGCCATCACGCCGGCATTGCACAGCGTGATCTTGCGCTCTTCGGCGCTGGCATCGGCGTGCTCACGGATCGCGACCAGGCGCTTTCCCTCCATCAACAGTCGGCCATAGCCGGTCGGATCGGCAGCGCGGAAGCCGAGCACGGTGAGATCCGCGCCTTTCGCGAGGGGGCTGCGCATCCGTGCAAACGTCTCGACCGAGATCAGCGGCGTGTCGCCGAAGGCGACCAGCAGATCATCTGCGCCGCGCGCAATCGCTTCGCGCGCCGCCAGCACGGCATGGGCCGTGCCCAGCCGCTCGCGCTGGACAAAGATCTCGGCGTCGGAGCGGATCCGGCGCACCTCGTCGGCGACCGCCTTGTGATCCGGCCCGATCACCACCGCCAGCCGCGAGTCCGCGCCGGAAGGCGCAGCATGCAGGACATGCGCGAGCAGCGGCTCGCCGGCCACGGGGTGCAACACCTTGGGCAGGCTGGAGCGCATTCGCGTACCCTCGCCGGCCGCGAGCACGATGGTGAGGCTCGATCGTGCGGTCATTCGATTCCCTGGTGCGAACTGACTTTGGCGCCCTCTTAAAGCGTTTTGCCGACCCCGGAAACACCCGGGATTCAAGCGGCGCGCCCAATTCCTGATAATGTTCCCCTGTGATTCGTTGAGGTTACAGGGACTCTCATCAGACGTGGCAAAGAAATCCGACCAATCGGCCGGCGCCCTCGACGCTGACGACACCGAAGGCTTGCTGGCCGGATTGTTTGCCGATGAGAACGAATTCGACCGCCGCGCGCTGTGGCGGATCGGCTCGTGGGGCCTCGTTGCGGTCGGTGCCGTCGTGATCGCCGTTTATTCCAACCAGGCTTCGCTCAGATTGCGCGGCGAGCTGATCGCCGCCGACGATTTCTCCCGCCAAGCGCAGCAGGTCCGTCAGCTTGCCCGCGAAAGCCAGATCGAGACGCGCAAGCTCGCCTCCGCCGTCGATACGCTGAACGGCGACCGCGATCGGCTCTATTCGCGGGTCACGGTATTGGAGCAAGGGCTCGATTCCGTTACCGGCGCGATCGCGAAGCAAGCTGCGTCCACAGCCAAACCGGTCGTGGCGTCAGACGCTCAGGTCTCTCAACAAAATCCGCCAGCTCAGACCGCTCCTATGGTCGGTCCGGTCGCGACCGCGCCGGCTGCGAGCGCGCCGGCGGCCGCAGCGACCGAAAAGCGCGCGGAAGCCGCCAAACCCGAACCGCAGGTCACGGTGACGGCAACCGTTCCGGCTCCCGCGTCGCCCCCGACCTCCCAACCCGCGACGGCGCCTGCGGCGATCAAATCGATGATGGGGCCGCCCGACCCGGCCGCGCCGAAATTGGTCGAAGCGCCGAAACAAACCGCCGCGGTCGCTCCACCTTCTTCCCCGCCGGCGACCTCGCCGAAGCCGGAGATGCTCGCCGCCATCCCCGCTGAGGAGCCGAAGGACGAGACGGCCGAAGAGGCGCAGACCAACGTGCAGCGCACCGAGTTCGCGGTCGATCTCGGCACCGCCAATTCGATCGCAGGCTTGCGTGCGCTGTGGCGCGCCGTGGTGGCCTCAAATGCCGCGCTGAAAGCTCTCACGCCGATTATCCTGGTGCGCGAGAACAAAAACGGCCTTGGCGCGCAGCTTCGGCTCGCGGCCGGGCCGCTGCAGGACGCCGCGACTGCCGCAAAGATCTGCGCCGCGCTCGCCGGGGCCAAGCGTGGCTGCGAGACCACGGTCTATGAAGGCCAGCGATTGGCCATGGCCGCTGGCGAGATCAAACCGCTGCCCGTCGCCCATCCGGATGGACACGACGCGAAACCCACGCCTGCCAAATCGAGCTGGACGCGGCACGCCAAGAAAGACGAGGCGTCGCCGGAGCCCAAACCATCGGGCATCTCCTCCTGGTTCGGCAGCAAGAAACCCTGAAATTTTACAGGACCTTGGAACCGGTTCTTCGAGCCGTTTGACGGGTCGCGCCCGCGCTTGTCGCACCCGCCCCCGACAGGCATAGTCCGCCCCATGAAAAAAATCCCGTTCCGGCTGACCCCTTACCAGGTGCAATTCCTGCTCGTGGTCGGCTTCGTCACGACCGGCTACGCGCTGTATCTGCGCTATCTCGGAGTTGAGTTCTCAACGGTGGCGCTGGCCTGCGACGCCGGCATGCAGACGCTGGTCTGCAAGGCGCGCTCGCTCGCAACCGTGCTGTTCAAGAACTCGGTGTTCGGCATCACGGCGCTGGTCATCGCCGCGCTGCATTTCATCCGGCCGTCGATCGTGCTGCTGACCGGCGCGTTGATTTCCGCGTGCCTCGGCATTGTGCTCTACAACGTCGCGCTGTCGGGAATTGCGTTCGGGCTGCTTATTTTGGGCTTTGCGCGGCCCGCGCCTGCCACAGCGTAATCGCAAACGCAAAATAGACGGCGCAGGTCCATATCGACTGCCAGTTATCAGGTCCTTCGTTATAACCGACATAGGCAGCGGCGATGGTGAGCAGGCCTGCAAACACCGCCTCGGCGATCGGCCGTTGTCCCGCTTGCGGCCGGTTCAACAGCAGGCCCGCGAACGGCACCACCGCCATGGTCAGGCTGGCATAGGGAAAATCCTTGTAGCGCGGGTCGAACACGAAGCCGAGCGCGGTCTCGCTTGCGATCAGCGCGATGACGACCTGCGACAGCCCCAGCAACCACATGGATGCTGCCAGCCGTTCGCCCTCACCGCGCGGCCCGAACAGATCGAGGAATGTCGGCAGGGTGCGCCCCGAGATGATCGCGTTGGCGCCGAAGATCGACGCCACGATGCCCGCGGTGAGCAGCGCGCCCCATTGCAGCCAGCCGCCGATGCCGTAGCTCTCGAAGAACATCTTGTCGGCGGCGATGCCGGCGAGGATGCCGGCGCTGGTCGCGGTCACTCCGACCGCGATCCATGACGTCAGCCGCGGCGTCCACGGTCTGCGCCGCGTGGTGGCCCAGGCCGAGACGAACACGATCAGGCTGAGCAGCAGTCCCCCGCCCATCTGCCATTTCCAGAGCGGAAAATTGCTGATGGGTTCGTCCGGCGGATATTTCAGCTCGCGCCGTTCGGAATTGAACAGGCCCCAGAAACCTCCGACCGTGCCCTCGAGCTGACGCTTCCAGGGCTGGTCATAGGCCTCGATCAGATTGACCCGGAAATTCTCGGTGTTTGCCATCTGCAGGATTTCCGAGACGACGCGCGCCTGGTTGGTGCGCGACGGCAGCGCGCCCTCGCGCATCCGTCCCTGGCTCGGCCAGCCGGTCTCGCCGATCAGGATTTCCTTGCCGGGAAACGTCACCGCCATGCGCTGGCGGATCAGGTTGACATGGGTCGCCGCGAATTTGGCGCGGATCGGGACATCCTCCCAATAAGGCAGGATGTGGATGGTGATGAAATCGACCACCTCGTAGATCTCGCGATAGCGCAGCCAGTATTCCCAGACGTCGGCATAGGTGACGGGAACGGAGACCTGCGCCTTCACCGAACGGATCAGGTTCGCAAGGTCGGTGGTCGTCATCTCCCCGCGCAACAGCACCTCGTTGCCGACCACGAGCGAGGTGATGACGCCGGGATATTCCCTGGAGAGGCGGACCGCCGTCGAAATCTGCGTGGCGTTCTTCAGCCGCTCGCTGCCGAGCCAGATGCCCTGCATCACCTTGAGCCCAGCCTTGGCGGCCAGCGCCGGCACCTGGTCGAGGCCGTTCTCGATCGAATAGGTGCGCACGCAATCGGAGATTTTGGCGAGCTGCGCCAGATCCTGGGCGATCTGCTCGGCCGAAATATGCGTCGTCGGGTCAAGCGGCGTCTGCGCGCCGCGGAACGGCGCGTAGGAGACGCAGAGCAGCTTCGCCTTGGGGTCGATCGGCGCGCGCGCCAGCGTGATCGGCATCGCGAGCCACCACCACACGGCAGCAATTGCACCCAGCGAAATGAGCAGAAGCGCCAGTGGCGTACGCAAGGAAATCGGTTCCACCCTCCAAAGCGGCACCGTCGCTTACCGTCTCGGGCGGCATCTGCCAAGTGCGGTGCAGTAGTGCCGCCGATCTGAAGTCCCCGAAAGGTGTTGCGGCGATGGAACGCGGACTTCGGAAAGCGGGCACCAGTCCCGATTTTACCACGACGCGATAAAGTTGTGACTTTGCTGGACAAAATCTGAAATAACCGTCATCAGATTCAGCTAATCGTCTTCGCCGCATTGGGGACCCATTTGACCGCCATCAACCGGTCAAAGGCGGCAGGATGCTTGGTGGCCAGGAATATCGGGGAATTTATGCGTCGGCGGTTGCTACAGTCCAAGTTCAGGGTTTTGCGGCATCTTGCTGTTCCCATTGCCGTCCTGCTGCTCACCTCGGGCGGCACATTGGCCCAGAGCGGCGACAACCACGCCAACGACCAGCAGGGCAAACCGCCTTCCGCGGCGGATGCCGCCAAGGAAAACCAGCGCAAGACCGATGAATTCGCCGAGGCTGCCCAGGCCATCAACGGCCCGGCTGGCAATCCCGAATGCGTCTGGCTCGGCCGCCGCGTCGTCCGCCTGATGTGGCGCGACGACCTCGATACCGCCTTCCGCCACCTCGACCTCTACGACCGCTTCGGCTGCCCCGGCGGCCATATCCAGGCAACGTTCCGCTGCCTGACCCGCTTCGGCAACCAGATCGACCCCAAGGTGGCAGAAACCCTCGACAGCAAGGTGCACGCCTGCTGGATCAATCCGGGCGCCCAGCCGCAGGCTGCGGCAGCCGCGACCCCCGCCGCACCGGCGGCTACCTCGGGCTCCGCACCTCAGCCGGCCGCTTCACCATCCCCCGCGCCTGCGGCCTCGCCCTCGCCTGCGGCAAAATAACCGCCGCCTGAAGCAGGAACCGGCGCCTTCGTTCAGGCGCCAGCAAGGTTCGCGCCCTTAAAAACGCCATCGCGTCATACCAGTTGTGAAATGGCGTGGCAGGCTTATCCTTGGGCTCGCCGTCGTGTCGGTCGAACCTCGGGGACAGGTTCGCTTTCGCCAATCACGCCCCATCAGGTTCAGTTTGCGATGCGCGCGATCGTCGCCGTTCTCTTGCTTGTCAGTGCTGCCCATGCGGCCATCTGGGGCGTACTCCAGGAGAAGCAGCCGGCGCCCAATTTCAGCGGCATCCTGCCCAGTGTGTCCTACGCGCCCTTCGAGCGCGGCCACACCGTCGCCGATCGCGACGCCGACTCCGAAAAGGTCCGCGCCGACCTCAAGAAACTCTCGACCTTGACGCGGGCGGTCCGCCTCTATTCCTCGACCGAGGGCGGCGAACTGGTCCCGGCGATTGCCGCCGAATTCGGACTGAAGGTCACGGTCGGCGCCTGGATCGACACAAATGCCGACCGCAACGATCGTGAGATCAAGGAGGCGATCCGACTCGCGCGCGAGAACAGCAATGTGATCGGCATCGTGATCGGCAACGAGACCATCTATCGCGGCGAGCAAATCCCGGTCGAGAACCTCTGGGTCTTGCCTGCAACGAAAGGAAACGATCCCGCCGAGGCGGAGCGGATTCGACGCGAACAGCGTGAACAGATGGATCCGGCCGAGGTGGAACGGATCCTCCGCGACGAATCGCAGCGAGTCCGGGATGCCAGCGCCGAGCCGGAAGCCAAGCGGGACGAAGCGTTGAAGTGGGCGATTGCGGAAAACAACGTCTACCGGCTGATCAGGGTAATTCAGCGCGTCAAGAAATACGTCAACGTTCCCGTCACGACCGGCGAAATCTGGAACATCTGGCGGGACCATCCGCAGCTCGGTTCCTCCGTCGATTTCATCGCCGCCCACGTGCTGCCCTACTGGGAAAACTTCTCGGACAAGCAGGCGGTCGACCAGGCGGTCTATCTCTACGGCCTGTTGCGCGACAACTTTCCGGGCAAGCGCATCGTGATCGCCGAATTCGGCTGGCCGAGCGCCGGCTACAATCTGCTCAACGCCGATCCCGGACCGTTCCAGCAGGCCTCCGTGCTGCGCAACTTCGTCGCGCGCGCCGAAGCCATCGGCATGGAATACAATATCGTCGAGGCGATCGATCAGCCCTGGAAATATTTCGAAGGCGGCGTCGGCCCCTATTGGGGCGTCCTCAACGCCGCGCGCGAGCCGAAGTTTTCCTGGACCGGCCCGATCGTCAATCCGGACTACTGGAAGCTCGCCACCATCGCGCTTTTGGTGGGTATCCTGATGTCGTTGCCGATCCTGGCGCTGGTCGAGCCGACCATCCTGCAGGCGCTGCTGCTGTCGGCGGCCGCCAACGGCGTCGGCGCCTGGGCCGCGACCGTGTTCGCCTTCTGGAACGGGCACTATTTCATCTTCGGCTCGGCGTTCGCGCTGACGCTCGGCCTGATCCTGCTTGTTCCTCTCGTCCTCATCGCAATGGCGCGGATCGATGAGATCGCGGCCGTCGCTTTCGGCCGTGGTCCGCACCGGCTGATCAGGAAGCCCGCGATGGTTGCACCCGCCACCATGGGCGAAGACCTCGCCTTCCCCAAAGTCTCGATCCACGTGCCCGCCTATTTCGAGCCGCCGGAGATGCTCAAGGCAACGCTCGATGCGGTCGCGCAGCTCGATTATCCGAATTTCGAATGCGTGGTCATCATCAACAACACGCCCGATCCCGCATTCTGGCAGCCGATCCAGGATCATTGCCGCGAACTCGGCGAGCGGTTCGTGTTCATCAACGCCGAAAAGGTCAAGGGCTTCAAGGCCGGCGCGCTGCGCATCGCCATGGAACGCACCGCGGCGGACGCCGAGATCATCGGCATCATCGATGCGGACTATTGCGTCGATCCCGACTGGTTGAAGGACCTCGTGCCTGTTTTCGCCGATCCGCGCGTCGGCCTGGTGCAGGCGCCGCAGGATCATCGCGACGAAAACCGCTCGCTGATGCACTACATGATGAACGGCGAATATGCCGGGTTCTTCGACATCGGCATGGTCCAGCGCAACGAGGAGAACGCCATCATCGTGCACGGCACGATGTGCCTGATGCGCCGCGCCGCGATGGACATGGCGGGCGGCTGGGCCGGCGACACCATCTGCGAGGACACCGACCTCGGGCTCGCCATCATCGAGCATGGCTGGCTCACGCACTACACCAATCACCGCTACGGCCGCGGGCTGTTACCCGACACCTATGAAGCCTTCAAGAAGCAGCGCCACCGCTGGGCCTATGGCGGCTTCCAGATCGTGAAGAAGCATTGGCGGCGCTTCCTGCCCGGCGCGAGCCGGCTGACCCGCGACCAGAAGCGCGAATTTTCACTGGGCTGGCTGAACTGGCTTGGCGCCGAGAGCCTCGGCGTGCTGGTGGCGATCCTCAATTTGATCTGGGTGCCGATCGTCGCCTTTGCCGACATCGCCATCCCGGACAGGATTTTGACGCTGCCGATCATCGCCTCGTTCTTCGTGTCGCTGATTCATTTCGTGGCGATGTATCGCCTGCGGGTTGCCGTCAAATGGGTGCAGATGCTGACCGCCATGGTTGCGGCGATGAGCGTACAATGGACGGTGTCGCGCGCAGTGGCGCAGGGCCTGATCACCGAGCACCTGCCGTTTGCACGCACGTCCAAAGGCGGCCTGTCGCGGATGTCGATCGAATTCCAGGCGTTCTGGGAGGCCGTGATCGGCGTGCTGCTCCTGGTCGGCGCGGCCGTGTTGGTCGTCACCAACGGCACCAAGCAGATCCGCGAAATCTACATTTTCGCCTTCGTGCTGGTGCTGGAGAGCCTGCCCTTCCTGGCCGCGGTGGCGATCGCCATCTTGGAGCAGTCGCGGATCAATTCGTTCGAGTTCTGGCGCTCGACCGCGATACGAACGGCCGAGTTGATCGGACTACGCCCGGTGGTGCTGCCGAATGTGGCGCGCCCGGCGCAGCCGGTGCCGTCGGAGGTTCACCGGGAGGCCGGTTAGGCCCCAGGGATAGCCTTCTTCCCAAGCGGCCAGACAACGGTTGACCCGACCGGGCCCGCCCCCTACACAGCGGCCCGAGCATGGTTCCGGCGATCATGCCCATCTGGAACGAGCGCGTAGCTCAGCCGGTAGAGCACGTGACTTTTAATCACGGGGTCGTGGGTTCGAGCCCCACCGCGCTCACCAGCAAAGCCCACAAAATCAGCATAATTGACGGAAGCGGCCCGATCAGCGCCGACAACCTGTGGCAATTCCTCAAGAAGCTTCGCGGCCGCCTGAATTGAGGCGACTCCTGCCCTGTGAGTAGATCGGGCGGCGCATTCGATTACGATGTGGCAGCGCCAGCCAAAATCGGCCGCGATCCCCTAACCAACTCGCAGATTTTCTGCGGACATTTTGCCCCGGTTTTCCTTCTCCTCGTAACTCACCTTGGCACCCTCGTTGAGGGTGCTGAGGCCAGCCCTCTCAACAGCGGAGATGTGCACAAACACATCCTTGCCGCCGTTGTCTGGCTGGATAAATCCAAAGCCCTTCGCCGGATTGAACCACTTCACTGTCCCTGTCGCCACGTCTACTCTCCCTTTGAGGCAAGGGGGCACCCTAAGTCGATAATGCCGTCGGCCGCAAGTAAAACCACCGGGCGCGCCGGTTGACGCGCATTAGCGGGGTCGGAAGCTGTGGAGCGGACAGTCACGGGGCCGTTCAGGGCTCACGCATGAGCCGGAAATTGACATCGCTGGACCTTTTCGGTCCCGGACCGAATGGTCTGGTCACGCCCTCATCAGCGCGCCCCACCGAATCCCCGATCACAAGGGGACGGCCGCTTCCCGGGTTCCCCGCGAAACAGGCACGAAGCCATTTTCGCCGCGCGAGGAAAATCGCCCGCAACGATTCGCCGCCATGATTTCCGCGGGGCTCGATATTGGAGACCGCAAATGACTGCATTGGTCCAGGCTTTTTCCCGGCTTTCCGCCACCACCAACATTGAAACCGAAACGTTGAAGTTGCTCGCCGTGTTCTGCTGTGCCGGCCTCGTGGTGTCGCTGCTCTGCGCGACTTGCGGCCTCGATCTCAGCCCCGGCTTTTTCTGATCACGCCGCGGCGGTCCGACGGCGAGCATCCGACCGTGCTCGCCGGTTTGCAGGCGTCGAGCCGCATCGCTACGGCAGCCGCCATTTACGGGCGCTTCGAGCCCCGATCAGTGAGGAAGCGGCGGAAGACGTCCGCGCTGCGGTCGATCATGTACTGCGACCCGGCCATGTTGAGATGATCGCGGTTGGAATAAAGCCAGAGATCGTCTTTGACGATGGGGCAATCGCTATCGCAAAAATAATCGACGACACGAATGAACGAGACCTTGTCCGGCCATTTTGCTCGAACGTTTGCTAGCATCGTGTCGATATTCGCGACGGCCCGCTCCGCGACCTGCCTCGGCAGGGCGGGACATGACGGCATGACGCGCGGGAGTGGGCCCTGCTGAATGCGGGGAAGATTGATCGGGCAGTCGGGATAAACCTGGGCGCCGACCAGAAGCACACGGTTGCCGCGCGCAACGATCTTGCCGATCGTCAATTCGAGTGCCGTCTGCAGCCGGGTGAAGGAACCTTTGTCACCTGATGGTTTCGCGGCGGCATCAAGCTCAATTGCTGAATCATCGTACTGACGCCAGTTCTGGGTGTAGATGATCGGCTGGTTTTGGCCCTCGAGCCACGCCAGCGTTTCATCGCGCCGCTGCAGGCATTCCGCGCGCCGCAAGGGTTTCGACAGCGTCACGCCATAAAGGATCGGACAACCCGCACCGCCACGGGCTTCGTAGCTGATATTGAGCTGCCGCATCAGCGGCGTGAGGCCGTAGAGGTATTCGGCGGTGATGGAGTCTCCGACAAACACGACGCCGACCGGTCCGGCAAGCGGCAGCAGGTCCTCATTCCGCGGAAAGTCCTGGCTACGAGCAAGCTCGAATTGCCCTTTCGGCAACCTCCAGGCAAAGCCCTTCGAGACAAACGTGACGTGCGTGATCGCGGCGAGCAGCAATATCGCCGACCAGAAGCCGGCCGCGTTTCTGAGAAAGCTCTGGGATCGCGCATCATGCGGCTGGATGAACCTGCGCTCGACGAAATAGTACATGCCCGTCGCGAGCAGGACCATCGCGATAACCTGGCCAAGAAGGCCTGCCAGGGTGTCTGCACCATCCACGAAAATGAAGCGGGCGAAGAAGATGATCGGCCAATGGCAGAGGTAGAGCGAGTAGGAGATGGCGCCGAGGCCGAGCATCGCCGGGTTGGTGATCAGGCGGGCGGCGCCGGTCCGCCCACCCGTCCAGATCACCGCCGCCGCGCCAAGACAAGGCAACAGTGCGGCGACATCCATATGCGCCATCGCGGGGCTGAACGTCATGGCGCTCACGACGATGGCAACGACGCCAATTTCGGACAGCGCTTCCGCAGCGAACCCATTCAAAGGCAGGCGTTTTTCCAGAAAGAGCACCAGCGTGCCGCATCCGAACTCGTAGATGCGAAACGGCGTCAGAAAGAAGGTTGCCGAAGGGTCGGTCCTGGTAACGATCACTGACGACAGGAAAGACGCCAAACTCGCTATTGCGATCGCTTCGAAGGTTCGCCCGTATCGGTGCGCCGCCACCATGAAGAGCGGCCAGATCAGGTAGAATTGCTCCTCCAGCGATAGCGACCAGCAATGCAGCAAGGCGAGGTCGTCGGAATCGTGGGCAAAATACTGGTGGGCCTCCCGCCAGTATTGAAGGTTGGAAATCCAGAGCAGCGCATGGGTGCCCTCCTTCGCCACGTCGAGGAACATCAGGGGCGAGCACCACAAGGCCCCCGCGACATAGGTCAGGATGACCGTGAAGATCAGCGCGGGAAAGATCCGCCGCATCCGGCGGATGTAGAATTGGCCGAACGAGAACTGCTGCCTGTCGAGGTCAACAAGGATATTGCGGGTGATCAGATATCCGGAGATGACGAAAAAGACGTCGACGCCGATGAACCCGCCCTGGAATGCCGTCATCTTCAGGTGAAAAAGCACGACGCTGACGACGGCAATCGCGCGCAGGCCAGCAATTTCGGGGCGAAAGCCGCTGTTCATGCAGTGAGTTCAAACAACCGTCCTGCGGTGTCAAGCCGCCGCAATCGCTGCGCGGAGCGCCGCGGTCAATTCGCAACGACGTTGCCGCGCGGTAACGCCCTGCCTTGGCCGGACGATGGCGCTCGATCAGGCCGCCGCTCTGGATCGGCGGATCCATTCCTCGAGCGCGATGCGCCCGAGGCGCGCTTCGCCTGATGGCACCAGCGCGCGATCGTCGACGAGCCCGCCCCAGTATCGCGCCGCGGGATCGCACACGACCTGCCTGGTATCGCCGACCGCCTTCAGGTAACGCGCGATGATCTCGTTGAACGGCGCCCGCTCGGGGCCGGCGATGTCGACGATGCCGTTCTTCGGCGGCGCAAGTGCCGCCTCGGCAACGAGCGGCGCGACGTCGTCGGCCGCGATCGGCTGGAACGCGCCGGGCGAGACCTTGATGACGTTTCCAACCACGCTCGACTCGGCGATGGCTCCGAGGAATTCCATGAACTGGGTCGCGCGCACAATGGTGTAGGGAATGCCGGAAGCCTCGATCAGCTTTTCCTGCGCGACCTTGGCGCGGAAGTAGCCGTTGTCGGGCGTCCGGTCGGTTCCGACGATCGACAGCGCGACGTGATGCTTGACGCCGGCCGCGGCCTCGGCCGCGAGAAGGTTGCGCCCCGAGGTCTCGAAGAACTCCAGCACCGCCCTGTTTTCGAATGAGGACGAATTGGCGAGATCGACCACGACGTCAGTGCCGGCCATCGCCTCTTTCAGTCCCTCGCCGGTGACGCTGTTGATGCCGTTACTTGGCGAGGCCGCGAGCACCTCGTGGCCGGTCTGGCGCAGAATGGAAACGGTCTTCGAGCCGATCAGCCCGGTGCCGCCGATGACGACGATTTTCATGTCGACCTCCCCTTGTGTGAGCGGAGCCCTCATAAGGGTTCACGGTGTTCGCGGCTTGCCGGAACGCACACCCTTGTCCGGATCAAACGAAACGACGCCGGGCGCGTCAACGTGACACGTCATCGCGTCACTGCTTCAGGCCCGCGAGCCGCAGCCCCTCCAGCACCCGTTCCATCTTGCTGTTGAACGCGGCCGTGCCGACCATTGGCCCGAAATTGCTCAAGGATGTCTGCGGCCACAGCTTTAGGTAATGGTCCAGCGAGTCGCGTGCGTCCTGCTCCCGGCCAGCCAGGGCATAAGCCGAAGCCAGATAGGCAGCGGGATGTCCCGCATCGGGCGCCTCGAGCGCCGCGAGCGACAATAGCTCGATGGCTTTCTGGTCCTGCCCCTGCATGAGATAGATCAGGCCGATGCCCTGATTCCAGGTCCAGCGCATCCGAGACTCTGGGTCGATGCGGTCGGCCTCGCGGAATTCGGCAAGAGCCTCATCGAGCTGTCCCAGCATGAGCCTGTTGTATCCAATTTCCTTGTGAAGGAATGGATACTCCGGAAAGCGCCGAGCCGCATCGCCGCAAACCTTGATAGCCGCCTCGAACTGGCGCATCGCCCGAAGGATGTGACACTGCGCGCCGTGCACGATCATGCTGTTCGGCGCGACACGTACGGCGTCCTGCAGCGTTAGATCGGCAGTATGAAGGTCGGCGATGACATCGCCGGACCAATGATTGAGGACACCGGTTACAATCGCGAAAGTCAAACGCGCCAGAGCGGTACCGTTATTGGGGTCGAGATCGACCGCCCATTGTTCGAGGGCGCGGGCGGCGTCGTAATTCTCGCGTGAGGTCATGTTGATGGATGCGCCGATATGCGCCAGCTTTGACGACATCTCGATATTCGCTTTGGTCCGTTCGGATTGGGCCGATCGCGCGAGATAGCTCCAGGTCATAACCGCGAAACAGGCAACGCCGATGGCCGCGATACCGCCGGCGCCAAAACGCGGAATGAAACGGCGGCGCGAAGCCGGCGCAGGCGTCACCGTCGACGGTGCGCCGACATGGCTTTCGACGGCGACAGGCAATCCGCCATTAGTCTGGCTGACTGCCACGGCTTCGCCGTTATCCGAAGTCGCCGCGCGCACCTCATGCGGCGTCTTTGCGTCCTCCCTCGCCTCGCCGACGAAGCGGACGCCCCTGCGCGGCAGGGTCTTGATCAAGCGTTGCTGGTTTCCACTGTCGCCGATGGCGCTTCGAACCGCATTGATGCGGGTGCTGAGTGCGGATTCGGACACGACCCGGCCCCCCCAAATCAACTCGATCAGCTCGTCACGGCTGACGACGCGGTCGCGGTGACGGATCAAATATTCGAGAAGATCGAAGACCTGCGGTTCGACGTCGATCGAATCGGACCCGGCGCACAGTTCGCGCCTGTCCGTATCCATGACGAAATCGCCGAATAGATAAAGCAAGTCAGGGCTCCCGGACGGCCAAGAGTGACTCCTTCAAATATGTCGCCGAACGAAAAAGAAGGTTTCGGTAAGCACAAAATAAGGTGGCCTGAAGGCGCAGAGTTGTGACTTCGGGCACGTTTGGGTGGTGCGGAATCAATCGCGGTGGCGTGTGTCTTTTGTGCATGCCGTGGCGGGTTCCATCAGAAGCCGTTCTCAAATTCGAAGGGGGTCGTCATGACCGCAATCGTTCAAACCCTGGCCCGCGCTCTCATCCGGGACGTCGACATCCTGAAGCAGATCGCGTTGTTCTGCGGCGCCGGCCTTCTCGTTACGCTGCTGGCCCTGACTTATGGCCTCGACCTCAGTCCAGGATTCTTCTGATCCTGGAGGTGCACCATGAAGACTCTTGTCTTGTGCACAGTGGCGCTTGCCCTCTGCGTTGCCACAGCCCAAGCGGGCATGCGTGAGGACTGCGTGGCATCGACCGGCGCCAAGAGCGGCGCTGCTTTCAATGCCTGCGTGAACGCAGGGAAGACCACCAACGCCAACCAGCCGAAACAGCCGCTCTACAAGGATGTCGGAAGCCGCGCGCGCTGCAGGATGGGCAATTGTTGAATTGGGGGCGCGCGGAATCACGTTTCGATGTCAGCCGCGCGCTACCCGCAGCCCTCGCACGAGGTGGCGTTGTCGAGCCATTGTTGCGTCTGCTCATCACTCCAGCCGGGGACCGAGAAGCGCGCCGGCGGCCCTGCTCCCTGGTCGGGACGGACGCTGATGGGCTGGCGCATGCGAGGATGGGCGACCGACGCCTTGGCGTGCTTGCCGGTCTGTGCTCCGGCGGACGCGCAAAGCGCGATCAACAGGCCTGCCGTCAGCAAAGAACGCATCGCGTTGCTCCAGCATTCTGGTCTCACCGAGCATGTGCGGCGCGGACCGCGCCCGCGCAATGCGCGGCGGCCTCACGATCGATCACGCGAACGGGACCTTCGGCATGCGGCCGTGCGAATTTGAAAATCTCGCAGCCGAAATGGTTCACCGCCACCGCAAAGCCACATCGAGCAAAAAGCGCCAGTTGCGGCGCCTCACCCGGCATTGACTTGACCGCTCGTCCATAGGCCTATCGATCCGCGGCGCCTGCCGCGTGGCAAATAGCCGAGCACACGTGCCCTGGGGTAGGTTGACAGGCCCGGCGCCCGGCTATTCGGCCGCGCGGCGGTGCGGCCTTTCCTTATAGTCCTCATACATTTAAAGAACCGTCTTCAACCGGCATGGAAGCGCGCCAATGGACGGTATCGGCGTGCAGTTTGAGGTCGCGCCGGTTGTGGAAAACTACCCAGGCCTCGCCGCCGCCCGCTTTCATTGGAATTTCGCCACAAAAGGCAAACAAGGTTTCGGTGTTGCTTTTCAGAAAGACTTAAAATGCCTCCGGCATATTGGTCTTGAGGGGCTAGGCGCGGCGGCTGCCTGACCCTTCGTTGCGGTCGACCAAGGGGACTCATTGGGCGGCTGCATCGTTCCGGCGCCGCTCCTTTTGCACACAGCAGATCGAACGGTGGCCGTCTCGTCCAAAAGGGCGGGCAAGCGGATGCTTAGGCTGCCGTCTTTCTCACCCGACCAGCGCGACCAACCCGAGCCTCATCCGAGGTTCAGAAGAAATTTGGGGCGCTGGAAATGAAACAGAGGGACTTGCGGACGCATATCATTCGCGAATGGGACGCCTGGCTGCAGAGCCACGCAATTCCGCCGGGCACGGCGACAGGGCGCGATTCACTTAAGTTCTACTTCGAGCTTCAGGACAAACGGTCGACGCTGCTGAATTTTCAGTCGCGCGGCCGCGACAAGTGGCAGATCGTGCATTCCTGGCTGCTCAGCGAGCATCGGGTGAACGATTAGGGCATGATCCGGAAAAGTGTGAAGCGGTTTTCCCTCGCGACAAACGCGGAACGCGTTTGTCGCGGAGCTCATGCCCAAGAAAAACCTACTCGATGAACTGGTCGGCGCGGGCGAGCGCGGCCTGCGCGATATCGAGGCCGAGTTGCTTTGCCGTCTTCAAATTGATCGCCAGCCAGAATTTCTGCGGCAACTCCACCGGCAGGTTCGCCGGCTTGGTGCCTTTGAGGATCTCGGCGATCATGGCGGCGCAGCGACGCGGCACCGCGCCGTAATCGGCGGAATAGGAGATCAGCCCGCCGACATTGACGAAGCCCGGATTGGGCGAAACCGCCGGCAAGCGGTAGAGCAGCGCCAGCTCGGCGATATCGGTGTTGGCGATGCTGGGCTGTACCAACAGCGCATCCGGAGTCCACTTTTCGAGCACGTCCGTGACCTCGGCGTCGACCTTGGACGCCGAGCGCAACATCACGACGTTGAGCTCGAGGTCGAGCAGCCGGCCTGCGGCTTCGACATCGGCGCGAAACATACGGGCCGACAGATCGTCCTCGTTGCCCAGCACGACGATGCGCTTGAATGCCGGAAACAGCTCCTTGATCAGCTCGAGATTCTTCGGTCCCAGTTCGGAGACAGCGGCGCTGACGCCGGTCAGATTGCCGCCGGGATGCGCAAGGCTCTGGACGAGCCCGCTTGCCACGGGATCGGCGGCAAGGAAGACGACCGGGATGTCCGACATCGCCTGCCGGGCGGCAACCGCGGCGGCGGTCTGGAAAGCAAACAGCGCGTCGACCTTGAGCAGCGCCAATTCGGCCGCTTTCGCCAACAGCTCGGCTGGGCCGTTGCCCGAGCGCACCTCGATCTGCACGTCGCCGTAGCCGAGCTCGCGCAGGGCATCGGCCAATCCCCGCAGGAAGTATGTGGTGTCGGAATTGTCCTGGGTCAGGAAACCGAGCTTGCGCTTGCCCTTCTGCTGGGCGAGCACGGGCGGCGGCCTGAGGGCCAGCACGCCCAAGAGGCCGATGAAGGTTCGTCGGCCGATCTGCCGCGTGGAAAAGGCCATGGCGGAACCATAGCAGCTTTGGGGCGGACGGCGGCGGCTGTTGATAAGCCTCCGGTCGTCTCGCCGGCCGGGGTGACAGCAGCCATCGGCATGCTATCGACGCCGACCTGAAAGGACACAGTCATGCGGATCACCCTTGTCGGCTCCCGCCATTTCGGCGTGACGACCCTGAACATGCTCAGGGCGCACAAGGTCGACGTCATCAGGGTCGTGGTGCACGACGCCGAGGACCGGCTCGCCGCCGCCGCCAAGGCCGCCGGTATCGAGGTCGTGGTGCAGGCCAGTCCGAAGCTGGTGGTGGCCTCCGAGATCGCGCCGAAGACGGACCTGATCATCACCGCCCACAGCCATGCCCGGATCAGCAACGAGGCGCTGGCCGCTGCCCGGCTCGGCGGCATCGGCTATCATCCCTCGCTACTCCCGCGTCATCGCGGCCAGGCGGCGATCGAATGGACCATCAAGGAAGGCGATCCGATCGCGGGCGGCACGGTCTATCACCTCGCCGAACGCATGGATGCCGGCGCGATCGCGGCGCAGGAATGGTGCTTCGTGAAGAAGGGCGAGACCGCGCGCGAATTGTGGGAACGCTCGCTGGCGCCGCTCGGCCAGAAGCTGCTCGCGCAGGTGATCGATTACGCCGTAAAGCATAACGCGTTACCGGCAACGCCGCAGGACGAGCAGTTCGCGACCAAGGCCCCGTTGCTCGCGCCGCACTGAAGTCCGAAGTTCGGAGCTTCGCAGCTTCCCGTTCAAAAACGGCCCGACAGGCACCCTTCTTGTTCCGATGTCGGAACGGAACTCACTCCTATGTGTTTGGAACAGCAGGAACAATCTGCAATGCTGCGGCGCACCAAACTTTGAACACATTTGTTCCGAATAAACGGCCGGCATCACACACATCGGGATCTGACTCATGCGCCTCAACCGCATCGCGACGGTATTTTCTATTCTTGTTCTGGCGGGTTCGCTTTCGGCGCCCGCGTTCGCCCAGCAGCCCTATGACGGCACCTGGAATGTCACCATTGTGACCAAGAGCGGCAGCTGCGAACCGACCGCTAGCTCGACGCTGACTGTTGCCGAAGGTAAGATTTCGGCCGCTGGAGCCAACGTCTCCGGCACCATCGGACATGAGGGCCTTGTGCGGGTCTCGATCAATGGTGCATATGCGAACGGTCAACTCAGCGGCAACGCCGGATCGGGAAAGTGGAATGGGGCATCAGGTGGCATACCTTGCAGCGGACGGTGGCAAGCATCGCGCCAATAACATCGATTTCAGACTGGCACCCCTCGCCAACATCCGGCGGCTGCTGATCGCGGCCGCCGTTTTGTTTGCGCCTTTCTCTACCTCTTCCGTCCACGCGCAGGCCGGCGGCCCGTTTGCCGGCATGGCCGGCAACTGGTCCGGCGGCGGCACTGTGACGCTCGACGACGGTTCGCGGGAACGCCTGCGCTGCCGCGCCAGCTACGGAGTTGCCGGCGCGCAAATGACCATGACGCTGACCTGCGCCAGCGACGCCTACAAGTTCCAGCTCAACGCCAATGTCGTCGATCAGGGCGGCGCGGTGTCCGGCAACTGGACCGAAACCAGCCGCAACATCAGCGGCAGCCTGCAAGGCCGCGGCGGCGGCGGCAGCTTCGACGTGCTCGCCAGCACGGGCGGCTTCAACGCCAATATCTCGCTGCGCACCACCGGCAACAGACAGTCGATCAACATGCGCGCCGACAGCCAGTTTCGCGCTGCCGCGATCTCGCTGTCGCGCTAACGACGAAGGACTTGCCTAGCTCGTTTTGGGCTGGGCCAGTCTGTCAGCCGTTTCCTTCATCGTTTTTGCCACCAGCAGCGCCTGCTCCTTGGTGAAGGCGAAATCCTGCACACCCTTCTGCGTGGTCAGCGAAAGCACCAACACGTGCGGCTCCTTTTCGGGCCAGCCGGTGGCGAATGCCGTGACGAAGTCGGCCGAAGTCAATCGTTTTTCGGTCATGTCTGTCTCGCTTTGCGCATGATCCGGAAAAGTGTGTAGCGGTTTTCCGATAAGATCATGCGCCAAAAAGTTAAGGGGCCGGCACGAAGGCCGTAACTTCGATCTCGACCTTGGCGCGGGTGTCGACCAGGCCGTCGATATAGAGCAGCGTCGATGGCGGGAAGTTGCGCCCAAGCGTCTCTTTCCAGGCCGCACCAATGCCCGCGCCCGCCGCCTCATATTCGCTGCGGCTGGTGAGGTACCAGGTCAAGCGCACGATGTGCTGTGGCGCAGCGCCCGCTTCCTGCAGCAGCTTGATGATCCGTTTCAGTGCGGCGCCGACCTGGGCTGCGAGGTCCGGCGCATAGTCGCCCTTCTCGTCGCCCCCGGTCTGGCCGGCCAGCACCACCCATCGGCCGGGGCCGTCGACCTCGACGCCGTGCGAGAATCCCCGCGGTTTCGACCATTCGGCCGGTTGCAAGACGCGCATATCTGGTTCCTCCCTGGTCCCCCCTTAGCATTGATCGCGAATTCCACGCCAGCGCATGATCCGGAAAAGTGTGAAGCGGTTTTCCGCAAAGATCATGCGCAAACAATGGGGCATTGCGGCCTCGCAGATTTGACCGTTGCAAGCCGCCGGGCATGAGGCCATACCGGCGTCCCGCCAGAGAACGTCAGCGCCGTCGCCCGCCGATGCAAAAAGAACAATCCAAATCGACGGCCGCGCTGTGGATGTCCGGCTGGCTCGCGCTGATGCTGGTGATGGTCGTCGCAGGCCGCGAGGTGATGCGGGAGTTGAGCGCGTTCCAGCTGATGGAGCTGCGCTCCAGCCTCGGCTTCTGCTTCCTGCTCCCCGTCATTCTGCTGAATGGCGGGCTGTCGATCGTGAAGACGAAGCGGCTGCGGTGGCATGCCGGGCGCAACCTGATCCACTATTGCTCGCAGCTCGGCTGGTTCTATGCGCTGACCTTGATCCCGATCGGCCAGGTCGTGACGATCGAGTTCACCATGGTGATCTGGGCTGCGATCCTCGCCGCGATCTTCCTCGGCGAGCAGATGACTGCGCGCAAGGTCGCCGCGATCGTGCTCGGGCTGATCGGCGTCGTCACGATCGTCAGGCCCGCCGCCGGCGAGATCAATCCGGGGCAGATGATCGCGCTGGTTGCGGCCGTCGGCTTCGGCATCTCGATTGCCCTGGTGAAATCGTTGACGCGCACGGAGAACACGCTGGCCATCATCTTCTGGATGCTGGTGGTGCAGTCGGTCGCCGGCTTGATCCCCACCCTGATCTACTGGGTGCCGCCGTCGCCCGTGGTCTGGGGCTGGTGCGTCGTCATCGCCTTCTGCGGCACTTTTTCGCACTTCTGCATGGCGCGTGCGATGCTCTACGCCGACGCCACGGTGGTGGTGCCGATGGACTTCCTGAGGGTTCCATTGACCGCCACCGCCGGCTGGCTGCTCTATGGCGAGCGGCTCGACGCCTTCACGGTTCTGGGCGCGGTGCTGATCCTGGCCGGGAATTTCGTGAACCTGCGCGCATCCGCACCGGTTCCCGCACGCGTCGGTACGTAATGTCGCGGCCGATCCCCATTTTCCCGAGCCTGGCGGCCGAATTTTGTGATGTAAATCACGCAATGCCCCCGTCTCGATTGGCTATCGTGGGTTTCACGGAGACGCCGTTGGTTGGCCCTCAAATCCGCTGAATGGCGTATTTTTTGTGGCGCAGCGCAAACGGTTTTCGTGTATGGTGCGCCTCAACCGTTTCGGCTCCAGTTTTTTCGATTCTGCATTGTGCAGGGGATTTCAGATGCGCTACCTCTCAATCCTTCTTTCCTTGATCGTGATGGTGTTCTCCGCGCAGTCGGCGATGGCCGATAAACGCGTGGCCTTCGTGGTCGGCAACGGCGCCTACAAGAACGTCGCGCAGCTGCCGAACCCGCCGATCGACGCCAAGGCGATGGCCAACACGCTGCGCAGCGTCGGCTTCGAGGTCGTGGAAGGTACCAACCTCACCCGCGACAAGATGACCGAGAAGCTGCTCGACTTCGGCAAGCGCGCACAGGGCGCCGACGTCGCCGTGTTCTTCTATGCCGGTCACGGCATCGCCATCAGCGGCACCAACTACCTGCTGCCTGTTGACGCCGACATCAAGTCGGAGATGGACGTCAAGCTCGGCGCCGCCATCAATATCGACCTGACGCTCGACCAGACCATGAGCGATGCCAAGGTCAAGCTGGTGTTCCTCGATGCCTGCCGCGACAATCCATTCGCCGCCAAGATCAAATCCACGGCGACGCGCAGTGTCTCCGTCGGCTCCGGCCTTGCCGAGATGAAGTCCGGCGAAGGCACGCTGATCGCGTTCGCGACCGGCCCGGGCCAGACCGCGCTCGACGGCACCGACGGCCAGAACTCGCCGTTCACCCGCGCGCTGATCAGCCACATCACCCAGCCCGGCATCGAAATCCAGCAGGCGATGACCGAGGTGCGCGCACAGGTCAACGAAGAGACCAGCAAGGGTCAGCTACCCTGGGGTCACACCAACCTGATCGGCTCGGTGTATCTCAACCCCGCCAAGCCCGCTCCGGCTGCTCCGGCGGCGGCTGCTGCTCCGGCGGCACCGGGCGCTGCGCCCGCGGCTGTTGCTGCCGCCACGCCCGGCACTGACGTCGAACTCGAATACTGGCGCTCGGTGAAAAACTCGAAGAAGCCGGAAGAGCTCAACTCCTACGTAACCCAGTATCCGAACGGGCAGTTCAAGGCTTTGGCGCTGTCGCGCATGGCCGCGCTGGAGAACGGGACGCTTCCGGACAAGGAAAAGAGCGACGTTACCCGCAACCTGACGGCCGCCGTCGATCCCGCGACCTTCACCGATGACTCCACCCAGCTCACCGAAGACCAGATCGGTCTCGACAAGGGGCAGCGCCGCGACGTGCAGCGCCGTCTCACCGGCCTCGGCTTCGACACCAAGGTGACCGGCGTGTTCAGCGAGGACACCCGCACGGTGATCAAGCGCTGGCAGGCCGCGCGCGGCTATCCTGTGACCGGTTTTCTCAACAAGCTGCAGCACAAGGCGCTGTTGGGTGAGATCGTGTCGGCCTCCGCCGGCCATGACGACGACTCCGGCGGCGGCGGCGGTGGTGGAGAGAGCCGGCGCCACAGCAGCGGCGGTGGTGGTGGTGGAGGCGGCGGACGCCGCTACCATGGCGGCGGCGGTGGCCCGCCCAACATCATCGGCGGCATGATCGGCGGCATGTTCCGCTAAGATCGAAACCCCTCACAGACAGAAAGCCCGGCTCGAGCCGGGCTTTTTGATTCCGCGAACGTCACGCCTTTCTACTTACCGGCCGCCTTGCGCAGCGCCTCGTTGATGCGGTCCTGCCATCCCGGACCGCCTGACTGAAAATACTCCAGCACATCCTGGTCGATCCGCAGCGTCACCTGCTCGCGCACGCCCGGAGCCGCGACCTTCTTGGGCGGGGGCGCCTCCGCGACCTTCGCGGTGGCCTTCTTGAAGGCCGCCTCGGCTTCGGTGCGGGCGTCGTTCAACGTGCGCGGGCGTCTGGGGGTATCGGCCATGTCGGATTCCTTCGAAAAATTTCTCCGCGAGAGATGACCTCCAGCGAAACGAACAACAGCGCCGATCGGTGCATCCGCGTCGGGCCGCGACGACGACGGCCCGTGCGCGCATTGCACTGCACCAGCGGTCGGCGAAGCATCGATTAAGTGACTCCGCAAAAACAGGAAACAACGCATTTCGCGTTGAAGCAACCAAGTTAGGATCAGACAGCCGGGCGACACAAGAGAGCACACGAGAAATCACAACTCGCTGCGTTGCAAAATCTTAATTGAATCAAAATGACGCAGAACCAACGCATTTGTGTTGCGCTCTCGTCAAGCTATCAGGTCTATGGTAGCCTCATCAGAGTGGGACATTGGAACGCAGGGAGGTGAGGATGTCAGCAGTAGCTGAAATTCTGTCGACCGCCGCGACGCATCCCGATCCGCGCGGGAGCGATCTGCCGACTTGTCCGGTCTGTGCCGACTCGATGGTGGCGGCCGAGGCTTCCGCCTATCTGCACGACAATTTTATCAGCTATCTCTGGACCTGCGACACCTGCGGTTACGGCTTCGTGACCAAGCATTCGCTGCGGCGCTTCGCCTGCAATTGAATTAGCGCGGCGGGATGTCGCCGCGCGCCCAACCAGCCCTGGTCTGTTCGTAGAACGCGTCGAAACGCTGCGTAGCGACAGCGTTCCTGATGCCTGCCATCAGGAACTGGTAGTAGGCGATGTTGATCTCCGACAGCAGCATCGCGCCCAGCGTCTCGCCTGCGCGCACGAGATGGTTGAGATAGGCACGTGAGTAAGTGCGCGCCGGCGGCCAGCTGCTCTCCTCGTCGAGTGGACGTGGGTCGTCGATATGCCGGGCATTACGGATATTGACGGGTCCGAACCGCGTAAAGGCGACGCCGTGGCGGCCGTTGCGGGTCGGCATCACGCAGTCAAACATGTCGATGCCGCGCTTGACCGCTTCCAGAATGTCCTCGGGCGTGCCGACACCCATCAGGTAGCGCGGCCGGTCGGTGGGCAGGAGCGGCGCGACCTCCTCGATCATCGCCAGCATCACCGCCTGCGGCTCGCCGACGGCGAGCCCGCCGATGGCATAGCCGTGGAAGCCGGTCGCGACGATGCCGCGCGCGCTTTGCTGGCGCAGCTCCGCCACGTCGCCGCCCTGCGCGATGCCGAACAGCATGTGACCGGGCGCAGCCGCCTCGAAAGCGCGGCGGCTGCGCTCGCCCCAGCGCAGCGACAGGGCCGTCGCCCGCTCGATATCGGCACGCTCGGCCGGCAGCCGCACGCACTCGTCCATCTGCATGGCGATATCGGCGCCGAGCAGCAGCTGCACCTCGATCGAGCGCTCCGGCGACAGCTCGACCTTGCTGCCATCGATATGCGATCGGAAGGTCACCGCGGTTTCGCTGACCTTGCGCAGATCCGACAGCGACATCACCTGGAAGCCGCCGGAATCCGTCAGCATCGGGCCACTCCATCCCGTGAAACGCTGCAGGCCGCCGAGCGCGGCAATTCGCTCGGCCCCCGGCCGCAACATCAGATGATAGGTGTTGCCGAGCACGATATCGGTGCCGGCCTCGCGCACGTCGCGCCAGTGCACGCCCTTCATCGCACCTGATGTGCCGACCGGCATGAACGCCGGCGTCCGCACCACGCCATGCGGCGTGGTGAGCGCACCGGTGCGCGCGTTGCCGTCGGTTGCGAGCAGCTCAAAATGGTTGGGAAGGCTCATGGGAGGGCTTATGGCGTGACAACCGTGCAACATTCAACCGTGTTGAGGCCGATTTTCGCAGGTGAACCCGTTGACGGCGGCAAATCTCTCCCGCATAAGTCCGCGCCATGATGCCGACCGCGAAAACCACCACGAAAACCACGAAGCCCCCGCGGGCTTTGGGAGGCGTGCGCGCGTAGTCGAACTTTTCGCACCTGTTGAACCGAAGCCCCGCCTGAAAAGGACCGGGGCTTTTTTATTGCCGGAGCATGATCCCGAAAAGTGGGCACCGGTTTTCCGTAAGGATCATGCCCAAATAAAAAGGAGACTAACGTGAAGAGCGAACCCGTCATTGCCATTGCCGGCGTCAGCGGCGCGGTCGGCGCCGAATTCATCGCGACCATGGACCGCCGCAAGTTTCCCGTGCGCCAGCTGAAGGCGCTGGCCAGCGCCCGCTCGGCCGGCAAGACGCTGGATTTTCGCGGGATGCGGATCGTCATCGAGGAGTTGACCGAGCGCTCCTTCGACGGCGTCGATATCGCGCTGTTTTCGGCCGGCGGGAGTATCTCGCGCAAGTTTGCCCCGATCGCGGTCAGGGCCGGCGCCGTCGTGGTCGACAATTCCTCGGCGTTTCGGATGGATCCGAACGTGCCGCTGGTGATCCCGGAAATCAACGCGCGGCGCATCCGGGAACACAAGGGCATCATCGCCGTTCCCAATTGCGCGGCGATCACTGCACTGGTGCCGCTCTGGCCCATCCATCAGGCGAGCCGCATCAAGCGCGTCATCATCGCGACCTATCAGGCTGCGAGCGGCGCGGGCGCCGCCGCGATGGCCGAGCTGGTCGATTCCACCCGCGCCCATCTCGATGGCGAGGCGTTCCAGCCCAAGGTGATGCCGCATCCCTACGCCTTCAACCTGTTCAGCCATAACACCGCCATCGATCCCGAGACCGGCTACAATGACGAGGAGACCAAGGTCATTCGCGAGACCCGCAAGATCTTCGAGGACGAGCACATTGCGGTCGGCGTCACCTGCGTTCGGGTGCCGGTGCTGCGCGCCCATTGCGTGGCCATCACCTTCGAATGCGAGCGGCCGGTCTCGGAGGTCGAGGTGCGCGAGATTCTGTCAGGCGCGCCGGGCGTGCGCATCGTCGACGACCGGACCAAGAACTACTTCCCGATGCCGGTGGACGCCTCCGGCCAGGACGACGTGCTGGTCGGCCGTATCAGGCGCGACCTCAGCGATCCCAGTGGCCACTCGATCTCGATGTTCGTTGCCGCCGATCAATTGCTCAAGGGCGCGGCGCTGAACGCCATCCAGATCGCCGAGGCTTGCCTCCGACATGCTGCCGCTGCGTTTCCAGATCGTCTCGGTCGCGCATCATTCACGCGGCGCGATGGAAGCGGCAAAGAATGGCGTGTTCTCCCCGCCATCGGCCAGGCCGGACCTCGACTATGCCGCGCTTCAATTGCTGGTGACGGAGGCGCGTGAAGAGCTCTCGGCCCTGAAACCGGATGCCGTCAATGCGCTCGCAGGCCGCGATGTCACCTTCAAGGTTGGCGAACGCACGCTGCCGTTCACGGCAGAGGGGTTCCTGATGTCGTTTTCGCTGCCGAACTTCTTTTTCCATGCGGCCACCGCCTACGACATTCTCCGCCACAACGGCGCGCCGCTTGGCAAACGCGATTTCATCGGCAAGCTGAACCTGAAGGGATGAGCGCTGTCCTCGGAAAGCGTCACTCGTTTCGGAACAACAGGCACGCATCGCCGTAGGAATAAAAGCGGTAGCCTTGCTGGATTGCATGCGCATAGGCGTGCTTCATGACGTCGAGGCCGGCAAACGCCGAGACCAGCATGAACAGCGTCGAACGCGGCAGATGGAAGTTGGTCATGAGGATGTCGACCGCGCGGAAGCGATAGCCCGGCGTGATGAAGATGGCGGTGTCGCCCGCGAACGGCGCGATGGTGCCGTCCTCGCGCGCCGCACTTTCGAGCAGCCGCAGCGAGGTGGTGCCAACCGCCACGATGCGGCCGCCCTTCGCGCGGGCCTCGTTCAGCGTGCGCGCGGTCGCGTCCGAAATGGTGCCCCATTCCGAATGCATCCTGTGGCCCGAAATATCGTCGGCCTTGACCGGCAGGAAAGTCCCCGCCCCCACATGCAAGGTGAGACGCTGCAGCCCCACGCCGCGTTCGCGCAACGCCGTCTCGAGGGCCGGCGTAAAGTGCAGCCCGGCGGTCGGTGCCGCGACCGCGCCTTCCTCTGTCGCAAACATGGTCTGGTAGTCGTCGGCATCACGCTCGTCGGGCGTCCGTTTCGAGGCGATGTAGGGCGGCAGCGGCGGACTGCCGACGTCTGATATGGCCTGGTCGAGCACCGGTCCGTGGAACGAGAACGACAGCGTGACCTCGCCCTCCTCGCCCTTGCTTTCGACCACGGCATCGAGATTGCCGAGCAGGCACACCCTGCCCTCATTGCCGAAGCGGATGCCGTCACCGACGGCAAGCTTCTTCGCTGGCCGCACCAGCGCCTGCCAGCGCGAACCGTCGAGCCGCTTGATCAGGGTGGCATCGATCCTCGGCTCGGTGGCGCGGCCGATGCGGCGGCCGGACAGCTGCGCGGCAATCACCTTGGTATCGTTGACGACGAGCTGATCGCCCGCTTTCAGCCAGTCCGGCAGGTCGGACACCACGCGGTCGTGCAATTTGCCGCCCTGCACCACCAGCATCTTCGCGGAGTCGCGCGGGCTCGCCGGACGCAGCGCGATGCTCGCCTGTGGCAGCTCGAAATCGAAGAGATCGGTGCGCATGCAAGCTCACGTCTAAACCGCAAGGGTGCGTTTCACAATCGGCCGCAGGCGGTCGAGCAGCCACCGCAATCCGGGATCCCGGCCGCGGCCGCTGCACCAGACCAGCGCGTGCGGCAAGGCCGCGATCGGAAACGGAACCTCCATGCTTTCGAGCTTGTAGGCGCCGGCTGCATCCTTGAGCGCCAGCGCGGGCAAGGTCGCCAGCAGATCCGATCGCGCCAGCACTGGCGCGACCGCACCAAAATTCGGAACCCAGCCCGCGATGGTCCGGGTCAGCCGTGCCTTTCTCGCGGCGACGTTGACGGGGCTGGTGACGGCGTCGCCGAGGCGCACGGCAAGATGCGGCCAGCGCGCCCAGCTCTGACGGCTCCAGTCACGGAAGGCCGGATGCCCCTTGCGGGCATAGCAGCGCCAGCCGAGCGCGGCCATGGTCTCGCCTGTCACGTTCGGCGGCCAGCGCAACTCGGCGGGCACGACCGCGGCATCGATCAACCCCTCGGCGACGTCGAGCAGGGTCGGCTCGCGCGGCGCGGTCCATTCGATCGAGACGCCCTGCGCCTGCTTGCGCAGCCCGGTCAAGAGTTCGGCATAGAGCGCCAGCATGAAATCCGGCGCGGCGAGCCTGAACACCCGGCTCGACGTCGCCGCATCGAACAGGTGCTGCGGCGACAGCACGCGCTGGATGCCGCCCAGCATCGGCCGCGCCTGCTCGATCAGGTCGAGCGCGACCGCCGTCGGCTGCATCCGCAAACCGCCCTTGACCAGCAGGGGATCGCCGAATTGCTGGCGCAGCCGCGACAGCGAGTGGCTGACCGCGGATTGGGTGCGGCCGAGCCGCTCCGCCGCGCGCGTGACGTTGCGCTCGGTCATCAGCACATCGAACACGACCAGCAGATTGAGGTCGAAGCGGCGTAAATCGATTTCATTCATGATAGGCATGATTACTCATTAGATCGATTATCGTTTTTCGTCCATATGGCGGCCTCCAACAACGACGAGACCCCGATGAAACGGTCCCTTGCTGCCGCTGCTCTGCTCGCCGCGACCCTGCCTGCCCAGGCCGAGATGAGCGTCGAATCCGCCCGCGCCGCCGTGGCGCCTTTCTACAAGGCGCTCAACGCCGAGTTCGCCAGGGACAGTGCCGACCTGATCAGCCAGGCCACGGCCCCGGAGTGGGTATCCTGCCGCGGCAACGACGTCTGCAATAGCCGCGACGAGGTCATTGCCGGCGTCGGCGCGCGGCTCAAATCCGTTCCCGACCTGACATGGCAGATCAAGGATGTGATCGTGTCCGGAAATCAGGTCACGGTGCGCGGCGAGGCAACAGGCACGCCGGCGGGCGAGTTCTTCGGTGCGCCCCACACCGGCAAATCGTTCAAGGTGATGTCGATCGACGTGCACACGCTTCAAGACGGCAGGATGGTCCGCTCCTGGCACATCGAGGACTGGATCGGCGCGGTGCGCCAGCTCGGCGGGAACTAGGCCGTTCAAGATTTAGTCAACGCGCCGGCATCCCTGTTCCGGCCTGCCCGGCTGCGATACCCTGCTTCGAGCGTCGACGCACGGAGCAGCACCTTGCAACAACCCGCCAACCATCATCTTGCCGAACTCAATATCGGCCGCATCAGGTACGATCTCGACGATCCGCGCATGGCGGATTTCACCAACAATCTTGAGCTGGTGAACGGCCTCGCCGAACGCGGCCCCGGTTTTGTCTGGCGCTATGTCGACGACAGCGGCAACGCCACCAACACCCGGCCCTATGCCGACCCACGCATCATCGTCAATGTGTCGGTGTGGGAGAGCGTCGAGGCGCTGGAGCGCTTTGTCTTTCAGACGGTGCACAAGCGCTTCTATGGCCGTCGCACCGACTGGTTCGAACATTTCGAGGGACCTGCGGTCGCACTGTGGTGGGTGCCCGTCGGTCATCGGCCGACGATGGATGAGGCTGTGGCGCGCATCGCGCATCTGAAAGCGCATGGTCCGAGCGGCTACGTCTTCGACTGGCAGACGGCCTCCGCACAGCTCTGGAAGACGGCGCGTTGCGCGCCCGCAGGACAGGTGGCGTAAACCGAGGTGGGCATTCATAAATCCAGATTTCAAGCTTCAAACATCAATGGTGCCCGCTTCTCCCCGACCGGCAGATTGGCAGGCAATTCACCTCTGAGAACCCGACCTGTGTTGGCTCCAACCCTGCGATGCGCGTCAAAATTATCGGTTCCGTAACTCATGAGACCGCCGGCCCTGGTGAATTCCCCGTAAGCGTAGATCGTTGGTATCCGATTGCGGGCTGCCAGTGCGACCAGCAGATCGCGCTGGGTCAAAAAGAAATACTCGCCGCTGACCACAAGTGCGCGCACCCCTGCTTCGACAATGGCCTCGAAAGCTGCTTCGATTTCATGGGGATTGCTCGCATTCAATACCTCGATGTCTGGACAAGCGGAATGAACGCGTCAAAAAAAGCCGATTGCCGCAGCGCATTGCCATCGCGCGCAGCCGGTTCAAATTTCAATTTTTTTGAAGCGTAGTGCTGGGACGTTGCCCCACCGGACTCGCAAGCCTAGCACGCCTCGGTCCCAATTGATGTGGGTTAATTGGTTCCGTCGCCGAAAGTTTGGCCGCAGGCAAGCACGGAATTTCCAGTGACAGTCCGGGTCCGCATGATATGGATTCGCGTGACGCGAGAGGGGACGTGATCGATGTTGAAGCGGCTCTGGAAGGAGTGGACCATCGACAAGCCCGCCGCCTTTGGCGACTGGCTTCATCAAATCCTCGTCGTTGAGCTGGCCGCGCTGCTGGATCGGCTGACGCTCCGACAGGTGATCGCATTCATTCCCGTCGTCATTCTGGTGATCGCCTACGCCCACAGCATCCCGCTGCCGCCGGAGTTGATGCTGGTCGGCGATTTACTCGCCTATCTCGATATTTTCTCGATCGTGCTCCTGCTCAGCGTGATCGGCCGCGTGTCGGCGATTCTCTACGTCGTCAGACAGATGGCGGAACGCCTACTCAGGCTAACAAGCCTCGCGCGACAAAGCTTGCGCCGTCCGGATTCGCGCCGGCAGCCTCGTGTGGCACGGACCGGAAGACCGTCGAACCAAGCCAAAGACGAGGACGGCATCCCTGCGTTCGGCCTTGCGTGGGCTTGAGGGCGGATTTTCAGAGCGCCGGCGACCGGTGCAGGTAACGATCGTCGAAGTCGGCCAATTCCCCGAACTTGCTTTCGTCGAGCACGGTCACCCGCCCGCGCTGCAGCTCGACGATTCCGTCCTCGCGCAGTTGCCGGATGACGCGGTTGGCGTGCACGCCGGTGATCCCGAGCGCCTCGCCGATCTGCTCCTGGGTCAGCGGCATCTCGAAATCGTTGCCTTCGAGCCGGCCGATCACCCGTAACCGTTCGCGCAGCTCCATCATCACATGCGCAAGCCGCGCCGGCGCCGGACGCTGCCCGACATTGACGATCCACTCCCGGAACATGGCCGCATCGATCAAGGTATCGCGCCAGAACATCTCGGCGACGTTCGGTTTGCGGCGATGGAGCCGGCGCAGGGCTTCGTGGTTGATGAGGCCGAGCTTGCACGGTGTCAGCGTTGACAGATCGTGGTCCATGACATGTAGAAACAGGCTCATCAAATCCGGGATTTCGCCGGGGATATGGATGGACAGGATCTGCCGTTTGCCGTCCGACAGGGTCTTCGAACGGATGCAAAACCCCTCGATGACCAGGCAACATTCGGTCGCTCGCTGGCCGTCGCGCACGATGGGCCGTTCGGCGGGATAGTCCTTCACCGTTATGGGAAGGGCGCGAATTGTCGCGATGTCTTCATCCGAGATGGCATCGGCGATGCGCATCCGTCTAACGAGCGCAGCGGTAATGGCGTCGCTGGACAGGTGAGACTCCAGTTTTCGTGAAAATCGTGGTCCCGGGAAGAACACGGAAATGTACGACCGGGTTCCAACATAAGTTAAAGACCGTCCGAGTGTCGCATGGTTGAATTTCGGCACTTGACGAGGCCGGCCATGATCAGGAAACGCAATCGCAAACGACCATTGCTGTCTTTTCAGGAGCGCCTGAGCAGGTTCGCCCAGGAGGCTCGTAGCGCCGCCAAAGAGCTGCCGCCGGGACCCGAGCGCCACGATCTTCTCTTGAAAGCGCGGCAGGGCGAAGCCGCCGCCAATATCGAGCGCTGGCTGTCGTCGCCGGAATTGCAGGGGCCGAAATAGAGTTCTCGACGGCTAGCGTCGCGGGGCGCGCTCCTCGCGCTTGGGCACGACGTCCTCATCGCGCTTCGTGGTGCGCGGGCGCTGCGTCGGCTTCGGAAAGCCGGCCTGCCCGCCCTGCTTGCCGCCCATGTCCTGCCGGCCTTCGAGCTCGTTCTCGTCGGCCGGCAGCGGCTTCTGGGTCTTCGCTTTCAAATCAGTTTGTCGCGGCACCATCGAACTCCCTCAAAACTTCCGGGCTAACGCCGGGAGCCACGAGAGGTTCGATGAATGGAGGCGTAGAGACACAACTTCCGTCAGCAATATTGTCCTTTCTTGCAGCGATACTTGGTGACTTGATCAGCATCACCCGGCACTTCACTAAAGAAGAACAGGGCCGCACGCCCCGCTCGCAATTCTCCACTGCACGAAAGAAGACATTGATGTAGGCTTGCGATCATCCAACAAACAAGAAGCGGGCAGCCAGCCGCCGGTCGACCAACCGAGGAGGCGTGCCATGACGACGCGGGTCACCAATCCGACACGACGGAATTTTCTCAAGGTCGCAGCAGGCGGCACCGCCGCGGCCGCATGGGGTGGCCGGCCGGCGGCGGCCGCCGACAAGACCATCACCATCCTGCACGAAAGCTCCTTCATCAAACCGTTCGACGAGTATGTGTCGAATACGCTTGCTCCGGCCTATGAGAAGGCGACCGGCATCAAGGTCAATTACGAGGTGACCAGCGTCGGCAGCTTGCCGACGCGGATCAGCACGATCGCCGAGACCGGATCGGGCGCCGACATCACGATGAACGGCCTGCTCCAGGTCATCCAGTTCAGCAACAAATATCTCGATGTCGGCGATATCGCCGACGACATCGGCAAGGCGCAAGGCGGCTGGTACGACGCCGGCCGCGAGGGCGTCCTTGTCGAGGGTAAATGGAAGGCGATTCCCTTCGCCAATATCGGTCAATTGATGAACTGGCGCACCGACTACTTCGCAGAAATCGGGGTCAAGAAATTCCCGGAGAGCTGGGAAGAGCTCCACGAGGTCGGCAAGAAGCTGAAGGCCAAGGATCATCCCTTCGGTTTCGAGCTCGGCCACGGTTTTGGCGACAACCACGGCTGGCTCTATCCGCTGCTGTGGTCGTTCGGCGGCGCCGAGGTGGCGTCCGACGGCAAAACCGTGGTGATCAATTCCGACGAGACCGCGCGCGCCGTGGATTTCTGCCGGGCCTTCTTCAAGGACACCATGCTCGACGACTGCCTCGGGTGGACCGACGTCAGCAACAACAAGGCCTGGATGGCGGACCAGATCTCCTGCACCAACAATGCCGAGAGCATCCTGTGGTTCGCCAAGCGCGAATTCCCCGAGATCGCCAAGGTCACCGACCAGGCGATGAACCCGGCCGGACCGAAGGGGCGCTTCCACCTGCTCAACCTGATCAGTCATTCGATCTTCGATTTCTCGCCGGTGCGGCAGGAGGCGCAGGCCTTCATGCGCTGGCTGATGGAGCCGAAGCAGCTCGGCGGCTGGTACGCGATCGCCGATTCCTATTATCAGCCGTTGCTGCACGGCTACGACAGCGCACCGATGTGGAATGTCGAGCCGCGCAACCTGCCCTTCCGCGATGCGCTCGCGAATGCCCATCTGCCGGGTTGGCCTGCGCCGGCGAGCCGGCAACTGGCCGAGAGCGTCGCCAAATACGTCGTCGTCGACATGTTTGCCAAGGCCTGCGCGGGATCGTCGACCACCGACGTCATCAAGGAGGCGGAGGCGCAACTGAAGGGCATCTATCGCTCGGCGTAGCACATGACGATTGCCTCCGAGCGTCTTGTCGGTGCGGCCCCGCTGGCGCGCCGCCGCGTGCCGCTGGCGGTGCTGCTCGACCGCCAAAGCGTCTTCAGCTGGCTGATGATGGCCCTGCCGCTCGCCTTCCTGGCAGGGCTCGTCGGCTATCCCTTCTGCTACGGCATTCTGTTGAGCCTGGAGGACCGGCCGGTGGCGCACACCGGCACCTTCGTGGGCTTGAAGAATTTCATCACCGACGCGCATGACCCGGTATTCTGGCGGGTTGCGATCAACACCTTCGTCTACACCGGCGTGGCGACATTCCTGAAGATGGTCGGCGGGCTCGGCCTCGCGCTGGCCATGAACCAGCACTTCCGCATGAAGAACATGGTGCGGGCGCTGCTGCTGCTGCCGTTCATCGTTCCGACCGTGCTGAGCACCGTTGCGTGGCTGTGGATGCTCGATCCGGCGTTCAGCGTCGTCAACCGCTTGCTGGTGGCGCTCGGCTGGCCCAAGCCCGGCCCGTCCTGGCTCGGCGATCCCACGCTCGCGATGGTCTCGATCATCATCATCAACACCTGGCGCGGCCTGCCCTTCTACGGCATCACGCTTCTTGCCGGCCTTCAAACAGTCCCTGCCGAACTCTACGAGGCGGCCTCGATCGACGGCGCCGGCGGATGGGAACGCTTCCGCTATGTCACCCTGCCACTGCTGCGTCCGATCATCCTGATCGTCACGCTGTTCTCGGTCATCTTCACCTTTGCCGACTTCCAGCTGATCTACGTCCTGACCCATGGCGGGCCGGCGAACGCCACGCAGCTGTTTGCGACTTACGCCTTCGATATCGCGATGGGCGCGGGCCAGCTCGGGCTCGGGGCCTCGGTGGCGCTGGCGATGCTGCCGGCGCTGGCGCTGCTGATCGTGGCGCTCACCATCTATCTGCGGAGGGAATGATGGTCAGCGGCGAAGGACGCGTCCGGCAGGCGTTGCGGGTGTGGCTGCCGATCGGCTTCTTTCTCGTGCTGGCGCTGTTTCCGTTCTACTGGATGGCGATCACGTCGATCAAACCGAACTCCGAGCTCTACAACAAGAACGTGATGCCGCTGATCGTGCATGCGCCCACGCTCAAGCACTATATCGACCTCTTGACCCAATCAAGCTTCCTGCTGTGGACCTGGAACACCATGCTGGTGGCGGTGGTGGCGACCGCGATCTCGCTGGTGCTCGGCACCATGCTCGCCTACCCCTTGGCGCGCATGCGCTTTGCCGGCGCATCGCTGATCTCGATGACGATTGCGGCAATCTACCTCGTGCCGCAGCCGCTGTTGTTCATCCCGCTCGCCGATGTCATCAACCGGCTCAATCTCGGTAACACGCTGACCTCGGTCATGCTGACCTACCCGACCATGCTGGTGCCGTTCTGCGCCTGGCTGCTGCTCGGCTACTTCAAGACCGTTCCGAAGGAACTCGAGGAAGCCGCCCGTATCGACGGCGCAAGCCGCCTGCAGACGATGTGGAAGATCTTCCTGCCGCTGTGCACGCCCGGCTTCATCTCCGCGGGCATCTTCGCCTTCACGCTGTCGCAGAACGAATTTCTCTACGCCTTGATCTTCCTGACCAAGAGCTCGGTGCGCACCGTCCCGGTCGGCGTCATCGCCGAACTGATCCGCGGCGACGTCTTCTACTGGGGCCAACTGATGGCGGGCGCCCTGCTCGGCTCGATCCCGGTGGCGCTGATCTACTCGTTCTTCGTCGAGCATTATGTCGCCGGCCTGACCGCCGGTTCGGTCAAGGCCTGAACGCAATTTTTTGTCGCGAGGCGCCTGCGCCTTGCAGGCGCCTCATCGAGCGTCATGCCGCATCCTCAGCCATGCGCGCTTTCACGATCTTGTCGGGTTTCTGTACAGGCTCGCCGCGCTTGATCTTGTCGACATTCTCCATGCCCGACGTGACCTTGCCCCACACCGTGTACTGCTTGTTCAGGAACGATGCATCGTCGAAGCAGATGAAGAACTGGCTGTCGCCGGAATCGGGGCTTGCCGCGCGCGCCATCGAGGCGGTGCCGCGCACATGCGGCTCGTTGTTGAACTCGGCCTTCAGCTTTTTGCCGGAACCGCCGGTGCCGGTGCCGTGCGGGCAGCCGGTCTGTGCCATGAAGCCCTCGATGACGCGATGGAAAACGATGCCGTCGTAAAAGCCTTCGCGCACCAGCTCCTTGATCCGCGCGACATGATTGGGCGCAACATCCGGACGCATCTCGATGGTGACGGGTCCCTGCGTGGTCTCGAGGATCAAAGTATTTTCGGTAACAGCCATGCTCGCTTCTCTTGTGGTTTATGGGAATTGTGGAACTTGATCGCAAAGGGATGTCCGGCAACCGCGCCGGCCATGCTCTCGGTAAATGGCATCGGCGTGCAGCGTTGCAATGCCTCCATCACGGCCACGCGGTAGGCCAAACGGTCGTCGTCGGTGGCCTCGGCGGATTCATAGGTAATCCGGGGACGGCCCATGATCGCGCCGGACCGGTTAAAGCTGACGATGATGGTGATGTCCATCGCCTTCGCGCGCGAGGCCGCCGGCGGCTTCCAGCACGTCCCCAAATGCTCGAAAACGTCCTTGATGGTATTGACCTGCTTGTCCTCGGCATGGGCGGGGCGTAGGGCAGCGATCAGGAGCAGCGCAGCGGCGATGTAAGCTTGCTTGCCATGCGCCCCTCCGCTCTTCACTTGACGTCGGAGGCGACCTGCACCTTGACCATCTTGTCGGGATTGGAAGGCGGTTCGCCCTTGTTGATCTTGTCGACCACGTCCATCCCGGCCACGACATTGCCGACCACGGTGTATTTGCCGTTGAGGAAGGAAGCGTCCGCAAAGCAGATGAAGAACTGCGAGTTGGCGGAATCGACGCTGCCGCCACGCGCCATGCCGACCGTGCCGCGCACGAATGGCTCTGAAGAGAATTCCTGCTTCAACGTCGGATATTTCGAGCCGCCGGTTCCGTTGAAATTCTGGCCATCGCCGGTCTGCGCCATGAAGCCTTCGATGACCCGATGGAACGGCACGTTGTTGTAATAGCCGTCGCGGGCGAGTTGCTTGATGCGCTCGGCGTGCTTGGGCGCGATATCGGTGCGCAGCGCGATCACGACGCGGCCCTTGGTGGTGTCGATCACGATCGCATTGTTCTTGTCGAGATTGGCGGGCAGCTTTTGCGCCAGCGCGGGCGCGGCCAGCACCAGCGCGGTGAGGATGGCGAGAACTCGGATCATGCAAACTCCGACGATGTTTGAAGGAAGCGCTCCGGATCGGCCTGATCCTCGCAAAACCGGATGCAATTTTTGCGAAGGCTATTTGGCGATGTCTATTTTGCGAATTTGGCTTTCAGGCCCTTGGCGACTGAGTCCGGCACGAACGGTGCGACGTTGCCGCCCATGGCAGCGATCTGGCGCACCAGTGTGGCGGTGATCGGGCGGACGTCAGGCGATGCGGGCAGGAAAACGGTCTGAACGTCCGGCGCCATGGTCTGGTTCATGCCTGATATCTGCATCTCGTAGTCGAGGTCGGTGCCGTCGCGCAGGCCGCGGATCATGATGGTCGCGCCGGCCTCTTGCGCCGCGGTCACGGTCAGGTTGTCATAGGTCGCCGCCTCGATGGTGCAGCCGGCCCCGGCGCCAACAGGACCGAACACGTCCTTGATCATGGCGAGCCGCTCTTCCACCGAAAACAGCGGCTTCTTGCCGGGATTGATGCCGATCGCGACGATCAGCCGGTCGCAGAGGCCGACGGCCCGGCGGACCACGTCGAGGTGGCCATTGGTGACGGGATCGAACGAGCCGGGATAGTAGGCAACGCGGGGCATGCGCCGTCCTACCCCGGTAACGGCCACCCGGCAAGCCGATGCCGCCCCCTAGCGCAATCGAACCGATTTGCCCCGTTTTCGGGCCGTCCGGCTCGGCTCCCGGTAACCTCTGTTTCGTCCTGCCCCCGCCCACGAAACACAACCGGCCCGGGATGAAACCATTTTCCCCTTCCCGCGAAAGCGTCACGAAACCCCGCATGGTTACTAATCCCCCCAACAAAACGAGGGCCAACAAGGCTCTTGGGGCACATGGGGACCGTCATGATCAAAGCTCTTTCCGCTATCGCTATCGCTGCGCTTGTCGCCGCCGCGCTGACCGTGCTGCCGGGCTTTGCGCCGCAGGTCGAAGCCTCCACGCCGCAGGCGCTGGCCAAGGGCGACCGCCTCGATATCAAGTCATTCGGCCGCGAGTGCTCCGAGAATGCCTGGCCGAATTTCGAAGCCTCCTGCCTGCGCACCAGCGGCACCAAGACCACGGTTCGCCAGGCACGCCTCGTGACCGCCGATCGTACGCCGTAGACGGCGGGACTTCACAGTTTCAGGGTTGACGTGAACGGAGGCCGGGCTGGCCTCCGATTTTATTTGCGGCGGCCCGCGAGCGACGGCGAGAGCGCGCCTCCGAAGAGGACCCGTCCGCCGGTAACCTCTGACCGCTCCTCGCGGAGTCTGCAGCTCCCTCAAGCAAATCCATAGCAATTTGCGACAAGCCGTCGCAGACTAACGTCTAATAACGCCTGCGGGCACGTCGGCCGGCAAGCGACGAACCATCCTTGCGTCGATCCATCGCGTTTTTCCTGGGGAGCTTCGCCGTGACCGCCACGCCTGCAGCAGACCAGATCAAGTCCAACGCCCTTCCGCTGGCGACGACCATGGGGGCGCTCGGCGTCGTCTATGGCGACATCGGCACCAGCCCGCTTTACGCGTTGAAGGAGGCCGCCAAGGCTGCCGCGCATGGCAGTCCGTTGACCCACGATGCGATCCTGGGCGTGGCGTCGCTGATCCTGTGGGCGCTGATCCTCATTATCTCGCTCAAATACGCCCTCCTGATCCTGCGTGCCGATAACCGCGGGGAAGGCGGCATCGTGGCCCTGCTGGCGCTGCTGCACGCTCGCCATGCCGCACCCGGGACCTGGCGGGCGCATCTGCTGGTCGTCGGCCTGATCGGCGCGGCGTTGCTTTACGGCGATGGCGCCATTACGCCCGCGATTTCCGTGCTCAGCGCCATCGAAGGTCTGAAGGTGGACGCGCCTTCCCTCACCCCGGTCGTCGTACCTCTTACGATTGCCATTCTCGTCGGGCTGTTCGTCGTGCAAAAGCAGGGCGCGGGATTCATCGGACGGATCTTTGGTCCGGTGATGCTCGTATGGTTCGTGGTTATCGCGGCGCTCGGCATTCACGGCATCGCGAAGGCACCTGCCGTGCTGGCCGCGCTAAGCCCGCTCTACGCGGTCGAATTCCTGCTGCATCAGGATTTCCACATTTCTTTTGCCATCCTCGGCGCAGCGTTCCTGGCCGTGACCGGGGGCGAAGCGATGTATGCCGACATGGGCCATTTCGGACGTTTTCCGATCCGGCTCGCCTGGTTCGCAGTCGCGCTGCCGGCGCTGGTGCTCAATTATTTCGGCCAAGCGGGCCTTCTGATCACGGACCCCACCGCGATCGACAACCCGTTCTATCAACTCGCGCCGGATTGGGCGCAATATCCGATGGTGGTGCTTGCCGCTGTCGCGACCGTGATCGCCTCGCAAGCCATCATCTCGGGCGTGTTCTCGCTGACCCAGCAATCGATCCAGCTCGGCTTCCTGCCGCGCATGCAGATCAGGCACACCACCAGCGACGCGATCGGCCAAATCTATGTGCCGCTGGTGAACTGGCTGCTTGCCGCCGCGACATTGGGCGCCGTGATGGCCTTCGGCACGTCGGATGCGCTGGCCGGCGCTTACGGCATTGCCGTGTCGCTGCTGATGGCAATCACGACCCTGCTTGCGGCGCTGGTCGCGATCCAGTGGGGTTACTCACCGCTGCTGGTCATCGCCGTCAACGGCTTCTTCTTCGTCATCGACTGCATCTTCTTCGCGGCGAACACCGAAAAGCTGTTCGAAGGCGGCTGGTTTCCGCTGCTGCTGGCCTTCGTGGTCGCCTTCCTGATGCTGACCTGGCGCAGCGGCGTGAAGCTGGTCGAGCGGGCGCGCGGCAAGTTGCGGCAGCCCGAGGAGGACCTCATCGAAACGGCGATCAGCAAATGCCACGCCCGGCTGTCGGGAACCGCGGTATTCCTTGCATCGACGCCGAAGGGCGTGCCACTGGCGTTGACGCAATTCGTGAAGCACAATCACTGCCTGCATCAGCGCGTGGTGCTGGTCACCGTCCTGATCGAGGAATCTCCACGCGTGGCCGACGAGGATCGTGCCGACGTCTCTGACATCACCGAGGGCATCACCAGGGTGATCCTGCACTACGGGTTCATGCAATATCCCACGATCCTTGCGGGACTGACGCTTGCCTGCAAGCAGGGAAAATTGCCCGGCATCGACCTCAGCGACATCACCTACTACATCGGTCGCGAGACCATCATCCCGCGCGAAGACATTCCGGGAATGTGGGTCTGGCGCGAGTCGTTGTTTGCGTTCCTGCAACGCAATGCCGAGCGGACCGCGGCCTTCTTCGATGTCCCGGCGCGCCAGGTCGTCGAATTCGGCACCGAGATCGAGATTTAGGGGCGCGAATAGGGAGTAGCGAATAGCGGAAACTCTATTCGCCACTCGCTATTCGCTACTCGCTCTCTTGATTGGACGCTGTTGTTCCAACGGCGCGCTCCATCGTACGCTTAGGCTGCGATCGGACAAACGGGAACCATCGGGTCGTCCCGTTGCCAATGCTATGTTTTGCGGTCAAAGTCTCAGCGAGCAAACGAAAACATCAAAGATCGCGACAGGGAGCAAACGCATGTCGATCAGCGAGAGCGCGATGCGCCCGGCATCCGGTGCCGGCCCACTCGCCGGCCTCAAAGTCGTCGATCTGACCCATGTGATGGCTGGACCGACCTGTACGCTGATGCTGGCGGACATGGGCGCCGACGTTATCAAGATCGAAAAATGGCCGAACGGCGATGACACACGTCATTCCGTGCCGCCGAAGATCGGCGAAGAGGCCGCCTCCTTCCTGATGATGAACCGCAACAAGCGGGGCATCGTGCTCGACCTCAAAACCGACGGCGGCAAGGAAGTCCTGCGCCGGCTGGTCGCCGGCGCCGACATCCTGGTCGAGAACTTCGCCCCCGGAGCCATGGAGCGGCTCGGCTTCGGCTATCAGGAGCTGCACAGGCAATTCCCGGCGCTGATCTACTGCTCGCTGTCCGGCTTTGGTCGCACCGGACCCTACAAGCATCGGCGCGGCTTCGATCTGGTGGCGCAGGCGATGAGCGGCATCATGAGCTTTACCGGCGAACGTCCGGACGGGCCTCCGGTCAAGTGCGGGCCGCCCTTGTCCGATATCACGGCCGGCATTCTCGCAAGCATGGGAATCCTCGCAGCCTATACCCACCGGCTGAAAACCGGTGAAGGTCAATGGGTCGAAACCTCGCTCTATGAAGCAGCTCTCGTGCAGACCTACTGGCAATCGACCATCGCGCTCGCGAGCAACATCGCGCCGCGCGCCATGGGCTCGGCGCATCCCCTGAATGCGCCCTACCAGGCGTTTGAGGCCGCTGACGGCTGGCTCGTCGTCGGCGGCGCCAACAGGAAGCACTGGCTGTTGATGCTGGAGGTGCTCGGCCTGACGGACCTCGCGTCCGATCCGCGCTTCGTCAGCGGCTCCGACCGCATGGCGCATCTCAAGGAGCTCGAAGAGATCCTTAGCCGGCATTTCCGCAAACGTCCGCGGGACCATTGGCTGGCAGCGCTGGACGAGAAGGGCGTTCCCTGCGGGCCCGTCAACGACATGCTGCAGGCCTTGCAGGATCCGCAGACGCTGGCGCGCGACATGGTGGTCGAGGTCGAGCACTCGACGCTCGGTCCCGTCAAGACGATCGGGCTGCCGGTGAAATTCTCGGATACGCCGGGCAAGGTACGCAGGGGCGCGCCCGTCTATGGCGAGCATACCCGCGAGGTGCTGCGTCAGCACGGTTTTGACGACGCAGGGATCGACGCGCTGGTGCGAGACAAGGCCGTTTTTGCGGTAACGGCTGCGGACGATGAAGCCGGTCAACAAGTCGCCTGACACTGCCGTTGACAAGAAACAAGAACAAGCCGGAGGAAACCATGAAATTCACCACGAGATTCCTGCTGTCGACAGTCGGGCTTGCGCTGGCTGTCACGGCACCGGCGCAGGCCGCCTGGCAACCGCAGAAGCCGATTGAGTTCGTAGCCACCGCCGGTCCCGGCGGTGGAACCGACAATCTCGCGCGGGCCGTCCAGGGTATCATCACCAAATACAAGCTGACCGATCAGCCCGTGGTGGTCGTCAACAAGCCAGGCGGCAGCGGCGCGGAAGGCTACGTCTACGGCAAGGTCTCGGCCGGCGATCCCTACAAGGTGATCTTTGGCACCTCGAACGCGTGGCAGCAGCCGCTCGTGTCCAAGGTCGCCTTCAATTACACCGATCTCACGCCGATCGCGGCGATGGCGCAGGACGAGTTCCTGCTCTGGGTCAAGCAGGACTCACCATACAAGACCGCGGCCGACTATCTGAAGGCCGCCGCATCCGGCGATTTCAAGATGGGAGGGGCGCAGTCGAAAGACACCGACGAGGTGCTGACACGCATGATCGAGAAGACAGGTCACGTCAAGATGACGTACATTCCCTTCAAGAGTGGCGCCGAAGCCGCCGTGCAACTCGCCGGCGGTCACATCGATTCCCATGTCAACAATCCAAGCGAGAGTCTCGGACAATGGCGCGGCGGCACGCAGCGGCCATTATGCGCCTTCAGTCCCAAGCGGCTGCCGGCGGGTCCGAAGATCACCGCGACCGAAGGCTGGAGCGATATCCCGACCTGCGTCGAGCAGGGACTCGATATTCGCCAGTATGAGCAGCCGCGCACGGTGTGGCTTCCGGGCAAGGTCAGCGCGGATCAGGCCGCCTACTATGTCGACCTCATGAAGAAGGTGCAGGCAACGCCGGAGTGGAAGGACTATATCGAGAAGACCTCGCAGGTCGACACCTTCCTGACCGGCGCAGATTTCGACAGCTTCATCAAACAGGACCTCGAGCGCGTCAAGCAGGTCGCCGCCGAGCAGGGCTGGCTCGTCAAGTGAGCGAGCGAGGACGGGACGATCGATGATTTCGCGACGCCTCCTTGAAATCCTGACCGCCTCGCTCACGGGCGCGTTCGGCCTCGCCGTCGCGATCTCCAGCGTTGACAACGGCATCGGCTGGTCTTCGGATGGCGTCGATGCCGGTACCTTTCCGTTCGTCACCGGCGTCATCATCCTGGCCGCCAGTCTCTACAATTTGGGACGCGGCGCGTTCGCCGGCACAGCCGTGATCGTGTCGCGCTCCGATTTGCGGCGCGGCGCAGGGCTGTTCCTTCCCGCCGCGGCCTTTGTCGGCGTCATTCCGTGGCTCGGCTTCTATCTCGCTTCGGCCGGCTACATGTTCGGCGTGCTCGCACTGCCCAGGCATCTCAATGTGGTTCGTTCGCTTCTGATCGCGGTCGCGACACCGATCGTGCTTTACGTGGTGTTCGAACGCCTTTTCCAGGTGAGTTTGCCGCACGGCGCCCTGCCCGTCGCGCTCGGTTATTGACAGGGCAGCAGCATGGAAAATCTCCAGTCGCTGCTGCATGGCTTCACCATCGCAATCACCGCGCCGCATTTGATTCTGATGGTCATAGGCGTCCTGCTCGGAATCCTCGTTGGCGTACTGCCCGGCCTCGGTGCGCCCAATGGCGTATCATTGCTGCTGCCGCTGACTTTTGGCATGCAGCCCGTTTCCGCAATCATTTTGCTTTCGAGCATGTACTGGGGCGCGCTGTTCGGCGGCTCCGTGACCTCGATCCTGTTCAATATTCCAGGCGAGCCGTCATCGGTCGCGACGACGTTTGACGGTTATCCGATGGCGCGCGACGGACGCCCCACCACGGCTCTCGCTACCGCCTTCGGATCAGCAGCCTTCGGCGCGCTGGTCGGCGTGGTATTGATCACCTTCCTTGCATCATGGGTCGCACAGGTCGCGCTTGCCTTCGGTCCGGCGGAATATTTCGCCGTGTATTTCCTGGCCTTCGCGAGTTTTGTCGGTATGGGCGGTGCGGCGCCGATGAAGACGGTAGTCGCGATGGCGATCGGCTTTGCGCTCGCCGCTATCGGCATCGATACCGTTTCCGGCAGCGTTCGCCTGACCATGGGCGTCGATGAGCTGGTCAAGGGCGTCAGCTTTGTCGTCGCGGTCATGGGGCTGTTCGGCATCGGCGAACTCTTGATCGCGGTCGAGGAGGAGTTTCACGCCCGCGCCGTCTCGTCGAGGATCGATTGGCGCGAGGTCTTTCGCGCGCTGGCGGCACTGCCTCGGCACTGGCTTGCTTTGCTGCGGAGTGCGGCGATCGGCTGCTGGATGGGCATCACGCCGGGAGGCCCGACCGCCGCGTCCTTCATGAGCTACGGCATCGCCAAGCGCTTCTCGCGACGCGGCGCACACTTTGGCACCGGCGAAGTCGAAGGCGTCATCGCGCCGGAAACCGCCGATCACGCCGCGGGCACCAGCGCGCTGCTGCCCATGCTCTCGCTCGGCATTCCAGGTTCGGCCACCGCCGCCGTCATGATGGGCGGACTGATGATCTGGGGGCTCAATCCCGGACCGATGCTGTTCATCGATCAGAAGGATTTTGTCTGGGGCCTGATTGCGTCGATGTATGTTGGAAATATCGTTGCCGTGACGCTTGTCCTGCTCACGGTACCGGTGTTTGCCGCGCTGATGCGTATCCCTTTCGCCATCATCGCGCCATTGATCGTCATCGTGTGCGCCGTGGGCGCCTATTCGGTGTCGAATTCCTACCTTGACGTGCTGCTGATGCTGGGCTTCGGCATCGTCGGCTACCTCTTCAAGAAGCTGTCCTATCCCCTTGCACCGCTTGTGCTCGCCACCGTCATCGGGGACAAGGCCGAGGACGCCTTCCGGCAATCGATGCTGATGTCGAAGGGTTCGCTCGGGATATTCTTCGCAAACCGGCTTGTCACGGGCCTGGTCGTCGCCGGCTTTGCGCTCCTGCTGCTGCCGCTCTTCCTCTGGATTCTACGCGCATTGCGCGGTGGAGCGCCACACCGAGCCAGTTCCGAGGAGATACCGATCACATGAGCACCCAAACTCATCGCAAGCCGCTGATCGCGCTCGCCATGGGCGACCCCGCGGGCATCAGCGCTGAGCTGACCGCAAGGCTTGTCGCATCTGACGAGGTGCGCGGGCGCGCCAATCTGCTGGTGATCGGCGACCGCCGCGTCTTTGACGCTGGCGCGCGTATTGCGGGCGTCAGTCCGGACATCAAAACCATGACCGATAACGCCAATTCGAACGCGGTAGACGGCGCAGCGTTTGTCGATCTCGCCCATCTCGACCCCAAGCACATCGAGCAAGGTGTGGCGAGCGAAGCCGGCGGCAGCTTTGCTCTCAGCAATTATCGGCACGCACTCACGCTGGCGCGCAACGGCCACGCCGATGCGGTTTGCTTCACGCCGTTCAACAAGAAGGCCATGCGCCTTGCGAGGGAAAGTTACGACGACGAGATCGCCTTCTCCGCCGAAGTGGTGGGACTTGAGACGCCGGCCAGCGAATTCAACGTGCTGGACAAACTGTGGAACGCGCGGGTGACTTCGCACATTCCGCTCAAGGACGTCTCGTCACAGCTGACCGTGGAGCGGATTCTCCGTGCGCTCAAGCTGACCGATGCCTGCATGCGGCACGCGGGGTTTGCGGAGCCAAGCATCGCGGTGGCCGCGCTCAATCCCCACGCCGGCGACGGCGGCAATTTTGGCCGGGAAGAGATCGACGTGATCGAACCTGCTGTCGAGGCCGCAAAGCGCGATGGCATTGCTGCAGTCGGGCCGTTTCCGGCCGATACGGTCTTTCTGCGCACCAAAAACGGCGGGTTTGACGCGGTGCTGACGATGTATCACGATCAGGGCCAGATCGCGATGAAGTTGATGGGGTTCGACCGCGGCGTGACACTGCTGGGCGGGTTTCCGTTCCCGATCTGCACACCCGCGCACGGCACGGCCTACGACATCGCGGGCCGCGGCGTAGCGTCGGTCGGGGCCAGCCAGGCCGCCCTGCTGCTGGCCGCCGAAATGTCGTCGATGAAACGTTAGCACGCGGCGCGGAGCCAGGGCGTGTACTCATAAATGCGCGATGTCCGCTTCCCAGGGGGTGAAGCAGACTTCCGCGAGCTACTCCGGGATGTCGCCTTTTGACCCTAACGGACCTTGACCCTGGCCCGACATAAGCGCGACATGCCTAACTCTATGCTGTCCTGCTTTGGAGGAACATGCAGCGGCGCCAGTTCATCACACTTGTCGGCGGCGCGGCGGCGTGGCCGTCGGCAGCGTGCGCGCAGCACCCGACAATGCCGGTGGTCGGGTTTCTCGGCAATGGGTCGTCAAAACTCGATGCTTTTCGTGTGGCCGCAATTCGACAGGGCCTGAAGGATGCTGGCTACGTCGAGGGACAGAATGTGGCGTTCGAGTATCGCTGGGCGGAGGATCAATACGAACGGTTGCCGGCGCTTGCGACCGAGCTTGTTCGCCGCGAGGTCGCCGTTATCGTAACAGTAGGCGGCACTACTTCGGCCGTGGCGGCCAAGTCGGCAACCGCAACCATTCCAATCATCTTCCTTACCGGCGCCGATCCGATCAAACTGGGCTTTGTCGCCAGTTTCAACCGGCCCGGCGGCAACCTCACCGGCGTGAGCTTCTTGATCAACGCGTTGGTCGCGAAGCAGTTTGAGGTCTTGCACGAGACGGTTCCGAAGACAGCATTGATCGGCTACCTCGAGAACCCGACCTATGCGAATGTCGAAGCCGACGCGAGAAACGTACTGGCGGCGGCGGAGTTGGTCGGACAGAAACTGCTGGTCGTGCAGGCCCACACGGACAGCGAGCTGGAGGCGGCCTTTGTCACGCTGATCCAACAGCGCGCAGGTGCGCTCGTGGTTGGCGCCGATCCTTTCTTCACCAACCGGCGCGACAGGCTCGTTGAACTGGCAGCACGTCAAAAATTACCGGCGATCTATCCTCTTAGCGAGTTTGTGGTGGCCGGAGGTCTGATGAGTTATGGCACCAGCATCACTGATGCACTTCGTCTGGTCGGCCTCTATGCGGGCCGAATTTTCAGGGGCGAAAAGCCGGCCGACCTGCCGGTGCAGCAGTCCACGAAGGTCGAGCTGATCGTCAACCTCAAGACCGCGAAGGCTCTTGGCCTCACGGTGCCGCCGCAGATCGTCGCCCGCGCCGACGAGGTGATCGAATAGATCGTTAAATTGCTGCGGTGCGTGAGTTTCCTGTTGGCACTAGTGACCGCCATTGCCGTTTCCGTTGCCGTTCTCGCCGTTGTCCTCGTCGCCGACGCGCTCGACCGAGACCACATGCTCATCATCGGCGGTGTCGAACACGATCACACCCTGGGTCGAGCGGCCCGCAATCCGGATGTCCTCGACCGGACAGCGGATCAGCTGGCCCTTGTCGGTGACCAGCATGATCTGGTCGGAATCGTCGACCGGGAACGAGGCAACGAGCTTGCCGTTGCGGTCGTTCACGCTCATGGCGACGATGCCCTTGCCGCCGCGGCCCGTGGTGCGGTACTCGAACGACGAGGTGCGCTTGCCGTAGCCGTTCTCGGAAATCGTCAGCACGAACTGCTCGGCCGCCGACATCTCGACATAGCGCTGCTCGCCGAGCTCGATCGCGCCGGACGCCTCCTCGTTGTCCGTGCCTGCCTCGTCCTCGGCGCCGCCGCGGCGCACCGCATTGGCGCGACGCAGATAGGCCGCGCGTTCCTCGGCGTCGACATCCATGTGGCGCAGGATCGAGAGCGAGATCAGCTTGTCGTCCTTGCCGAGCGCAATGCCGCGCACACCCATCGAGGTGCGGCCGGTGAACACGCGCACGTCGGACACGGGGAAACGGATGCACTGGCCGCCGGCGGCGGTCAGCAGCACGTCGTCGCGCTCGGTGCAGATCTGCACGTCGACGATCGCCTCGCCCTCCTCCAGCTTCATGGCGATGATGCCGGAGCGGCGCACGTCGGCAAAATCCGACAGCTTGTTGCGGCGGACCGTGCCGCTGGTGGTGGCGAACATCACGTCGAGATTGCCCCAGGAGGATTCATCCTCGGGCAGCGGCATGATGGTCGTGATGCGCTCGCCCTGTTCCAGCGGCAGGATGTTGATCAGCGCCTTGCCGCGCGCGTTGGGAGCCGCGACCGGCAGCCGCCAGACCTTTTCCTTGTAGACCTGGCCGCGCGAGGAGAAGAACAGCACCGGCGTATGGGTCGACGCCACGAACAGGCGGCTGACGAAATCCTCTTCGCGGGTCTGCATGCCGGCACGGCCCTTGCCGCCGCGGCGCTGCGCGCGATAGGCCGACAGCGGCACGCGCTTGGCGTAGCCGGCGTGCGACACGGTCACCACCATGTCCTCGCGCTGGATCAGATCCTCGTCCTCGACCTCGCCTTCCTGCTCCATGATCACGGTGCGGCGCGGGGTCGCAAACTCTTCCTTGACCTCCGCAAGCTCGGTCTTGACGATGGTTTGAACGCGGGCGCGCGAGCGCAGGATGTCGAGATAGTCCTTGATCTCCAGCGCGAGCTTGTCGAGCTCTTCCTTGATCTCGTCGCGGCCGAGCGCGGTCAGGCGCTGCAGGCGCAGATCGAGGATCGCCCTCGCCTGCTCCAGCGACAGCCGCGCGGTGCCGTCGGCGCTGATGCGGTGACGGAGATCGTCGATCAGCGTCATCATCGTCTCGACGTCGCGCGCCGGCCAGTCGCGCGACATCAGCGTGTCGCGGGCGGTGTTCGGATCGGGCGAGGTGCGGATCACCCGGATGATCTCGTCGATATTGGCGACCGCAATCGCAAGACCGACCAGGATGTGGGCGCGGTCGCGCGCCTTGGTCAGCAGGAACTTGATGCGGCGCGTGACGACCTGCTCGCGGAACGCGATGAAGACCGTCAGCAGGTCCTTCAGGTTCATCGTCTGCGGCTTGCCGCCGTCGAGCGCCAGCATGTTGGCGGGGAAGCTCGTCTGTAGCGGCGTGAACTTGTAGAGCTGGTTCAGCACCACGTCCGGCATGGCGTCGCGCTTCAGCTCGATCACGACGCGATAGCCGTCGCGGTCGCTCTCGTCGCGCAGATCGGCGATGCCTTCGATCTTCTTTTCCTTGTAGAGTTCGGCGATGCGCTCGACCAGCGAGGCCTTGTTCAGCTGGAAGGGAATTTCCGAGATGACAATCGCCTCGCGCTCCTTGCGAAGCGTCTCGAATTCGACCTTGCCGCGCATCACGATCGAGCCGCGGCCGAGGTGATAGGCGCTGCGGATGCCTTGCCGTCCGATGATGATGCCGCCGGTCGGAAAGTCCGGACCGGGGATGAAGTTGATGAGCTCGTCGATCGTGAGCGAGGGGTTGTCGATCAGCGCCGTGCAGGCGTCGATGACCTCGCCGAGATTGTGCGGCGGGATGTTGGTCGCCATGCCGACCGCGATGCCGCCGGCGCCGTTGACCAGCAGGTTCGGATATTTCGCGGGAAGAACCGTAGGCTCTTTTTCGGAATTGTCGTAGTTCGACTGAAAGTCGACCGTATCCTTGTCGATGTCATCGATAAGGGGAATCGCCGACTTCGCCAGCCGCGCTTCCGTGTATCGATAGGCGGCCGGCGGATCGCCGTCGACCGAGCCGAAATTGCCCTGCCCGTCGATCAACGGCACGCGCATGGAGAAATCCTGCGCCATGCGCACCATCGCGTCGTAGATCGATTGATCGCCGTGCGGGTGATATTTACCGATGACGTCGCCGACCACGCGCGCCGATTTCACGTATTTCTTGTCGGGCGTATGGCCCTGCTCGTACATCGAATACAGGATGCGCCGATGCACCGGCTTCAAGCCGTCGCGCGCATCGGGCAACGCGCGCGCCACGATCACGCTCATGGCGTAATCGAGGTAGGAGCGTTTCATCTCGTCGAGAATGGAGACGGGGCGAATATCTGAAGGCACCGGCGGTTCGCCGGGCGTGTCGTCGTCGTGGTCGGCCAAAGGGGGAAATCCGGACAATTTCTAGTCGGGAATCATATAGCCCATCGAGGCCTCGATAACCACCCCGGAACCGGTTTCCGTCGCGGTTTTTCCCTTCGTTTTTACAGGGACTTACGGCTGATGTGACAGGCCGGGGAATGGGCTTCGGGAGTGGTCTTCCCAAGGCCGGAAAATGGTGCCGAATCACACGCCGAAAATCACCTTGTGCATGATCCGTCCGGGCACCAGCGTGAACAGCCCGGCAATGACCAGTGCGCCGGCAAAAATCGAGATCATCGCGATCGTGTGGTGGCGGACGTCGTGCCTGTGCGCGGCGACAACGCCCATGACCAGCATCACCAGCGTGAAGATCGAGAGCAGATGGATCGGGCTCCAGGGCCCGACCACCCGCAGCTGGTTGATCCAGAACGAGGAGCCCGCAACGAACGCCATCAGGCCGACCCAGATGAAGCCGATGGTCCGGTGCGGCAGCGTGCCCTTGGGCGCGGCGAATTGCACCAGCCCAAGCACGAAGGCGCCCATTGCGGCAAAGGCATGAAACGGGATCGCGGGTGCGGCCTCGAGCAGCGGAGCAAGGCTCACGGGAGTCCTCCGCTGCGCATTACCGATCAGAACGGAATGTCGTCGTTCATGTCGCCGTTGCGGCCGCCGCCGGCAGCCGCCACGCGGCGCGGCGCCGGGGTGCCGAAATCGTTGCTCGGCTCATCCGAGAAGCCCCCGCCCGTGCCCGCGCCGCCGCGGCCGTCGAGCATGGTGAGGTTGGAATTGAAGCCCTGCAGCACCACTTCGGTCGAGTACTTCTCGACGCCCGCCTGATCGGTCCATTTGCGCGTCTGCAGCTGGCCCTCGATGTAAACCTTGGCGCCCTTCTTGAGATATTGCTCGGCGACCTTGGCGAGGCCCTCCGAGAAGATCACCACGCGATGCCATTCGGTCTTTTCCTTGCGCTCGCCGGTGGCCTTGTCGCGCCACTGCTCGGAGGTCGCGACGGAAAGATTGGCGATCGGACGTCCATCCTGGGTTCGCCGGATCTCCGGGTCCTTGCCGAGATTTCCGACCAAAATCACCTTGTTCACACTACCCGCCATCTCCGCTCTCCAGACCTGTTTGACCTACCGGACTTCGCCTTTGCCTGCGCCGGCTTACAGTGGCCGGACCCTATACGGATCGCGCGCCCTTGCCGGAGGCAAAGGGATGCCCTTCCCGGTTATCCACATATAGCACTGTTCGAGCCTCTGTTCCAGTTTTGTTCTGGTCTTTCCGGGGCAAATTTGTGACCGGTTTGGGACCGGGCCGCGACAGCGGCGCGCGGGTGCCGCCAGCGATTCGCCGCGGAGCGGAAAGTCGTTGACTTACATTCATTTAACGCCGGTCCACTTCGCCAGCGAGTGTGACTTTTGGGAGACGGCTTTCTCTCCTCAATCTGCCTATATTCGGCCCCGAAATTGGATCGTTGGGCGATCGCGACTGAGATTGGAAGACGCTTCTGGGGACCAACGGAAGCGGACGACGGAGCCGGAGAGCGTAATGAAAAAGATTTTGCTGGGAGTCGTTGGACTGATCGCGCTGAGCGCAGCACCTGCGCTTGCTGCCGATCTTCCCGCGCGTCCCTATAGCAAGGCGCCTGTGATGACGCCGGCATACTATGACTGGAGCGGCTTCTACGTCGGTCTCAATGTCGGCGGCGCGTCCAGCCATGATTGCTGGGACAATGTGAACATCGTCGCGGTCAGCGAGGGCTGCCACAATGCGACCGGCGCCGTCGCCGGCGGGCAGATCGGCTTCCGCTGGCAGTCAGGCTCTTGGGTATTCGGCGTTGAAGGCCAGGGCGACTGGGCGAGCCTCAAGGGCAGCAATGCCAGCATTCCCGTAGCCTTTTTGGCGGGCGCCCCGCTCCTCACCAATCAGACCAAGGTCAACGCGCTCGGCCTGTTCACCGGCCAGGTCGGTTATGCCTGGGACAGCGTGCTGTTCTACGTGAAGGGCGGCGCGGCCGTCACCGACGATCGCTACAACGGCTTGATCACCGGTACCAACGCTCAGATCGACACCGCGAACGAAACCCGCTGGGGCGGCGCGGTCGGCGCCGGCATCGAATTCGGCTTCGCGCCGAACTGGTCGGTCGGGCTCGAATACGACCACCTGTTCATGGGCAACCGCAATCTCCAGTTCACCTTCCTCGCGGCTGGTTTCGGTCCATTTGCCCGGATCGATCGCATCACCCAGGACGTCGACATGGCCACCATCCGCGTGAACTATCGCTGGGGTGGTCCGGTCATCGCCAAGTACTGAGCTGATCTCAGGCGAATCTGCTTGGAGCAAAGGCCGGCCTCGCCGGCCTTTTTGTTGACATTTGTTGGCAGCGGAACTGCTGACCGCTGCTGCCAGCTCCCGTGCAGCGAATCAATTCCGTTGATGGGCGCAACGCAACACTGGAATTCCACGCCCGTTCTTCCTACGTTCCGAGCGACGATAGGCGTCCGATCCGGATTTTCCGGCGAAGCGCGCCGAAAACATGCGCGGCTTCACGCGCCCGGACATATCAATGGACGAAATTCTGAAAGCGCGACGCCAGCAGACCGCCGCCAGCCAGCGCGCGATCCTCATTCGCGGCGCGCGCGAGCATAACCTCAAGAACGTCGACGTCGAGATTCCCCGCGACAAGCTCGTGGTGTTCACCGGCCTGTCCGGCTCCGGCAAATCCTCGCTCGCCTTCGACACCATCTATGCCGAGGGCCAGCGCCGCTACGTCGAGTTGCTGTCGGCCTATGCCCGGCAATTCCTCGAGATGATGCAGAAGCCCGACGTCGACCAGATCGACGGGCTGTCGCCGGCGATTTCGATCGAGCAGAAGACCACCTCGAAGAACCCGCGCTCCACCGTGGGCACCGTGACCGAGATCTACGATTACATGCGCCTGCTCTGGGCGCGCGTCGGCGTGCCCTACTCGCCCGCGACGGGACTGCCGATCGAGAGCCAGATCGTGTCGCAGATGGTCGACCGCGTGCTGGCGTTGCCCGAGGGCACGCGACTCTATCTGCTGGCGCCTGTCGTGCGCGGCCGCAAGGGCGAGTACAGGAAGGAGCTCGCCGAATATCTCAAGAAGGGCTTTCAGCGCGTCAAGATCGACGGCGCCTTCCACGAGCTCGCGGAGGCACCCACGCTGGACAAGAAATTCCCGCACGACATCGACGTCGTGGTGGACCGCATCGTGGTGCGGCCGGACATCGGCCAGCGGCTGGCAGAAAGTTTCGAGACCGCGCTGAAGCTCGCCGAGGGGCTGGCCGTGATCGAGTATGCGGACGCGCCGGCAGGCAGCCCTGCGCCCGACGACAAGAAGAAGACCGCCAAGATCCACGACAAGAGCGGGCCCGAGCGCATCCTGTTCTCGGAGAAGTTCGCCTGCCCGGTGTCCGGCTTCACCATCCCCGAGATCGAGCCGCGGCTGTTCTCGTTCAACAATCCCTATGGCGCTTGTCCTGCCTGCGGCGGCCTCGGCGTCGAGCAGCATGTCGACGAGGACCTCGTCATCCCCGACAAGGACGAGACTTTAGCCAAGGGCGCCATCGCGCCATGGGCGAAGTTGTCCTCGCCCTATTACATCCAGACGCTGAACGCGCTCGGCAAGTTCTACAAGTTCACGCTCACCACCAAATGGAAGGACCTGCCGAAGAAGACGAGAGACGCGCTGCTTCATGGCTCCGGCGACGACGAGATCAAGTTCTCCTATGAGGACGGCGTGCGCTCCTACGATACCAAGAAGCCGTTCGAGGGCGTGATCACCAATATCGAGCGGCGCTATCGCGAGACCGAGAGCGAGTGGGCGCGCGAGGAGCTGGCGAAATATTTCTCCGACGTGCCCTGCGCGGCGTGCAACGGCTACCGGCTCAAGCCGGAGGCGCTGTGCGTCAAGATCGGCGCAAAACATATCGGCGAGATCAGCGAGCTTTCGGTCAAGCGCGCCGCCGAATGGTTCGAAAGCGTGCCGGCGGCGCTGAACGCGCAGCAGAATGAGATCGCCGCGCGAGTCCTGAAAGAGATTCGCGAGCGCCTCACCTTCCTGGTCGACGTCGGCCTGAATTACCTGACCTTGTCGCGCTCGTCGGGCACGCTGTCCGGCGGCGAGAGCCAGCGTATCCGCCTCGCCTCGCAGATCGGCTCGGGTCTCACAGGCGTACTCTATGTGCTGGACGAGCCCTCGATCGGCCTGCACCAGCGCGACAATGCGCGGCTATTGGAGACGCTGAAGCGCCTGCGCGACCTCGGCAATACCGTGATCGTGGTCGAGCACGACGAGGACGCCATTCGCCTCGCCGACCACGTGCTCGACATCGGTCCCGGAGCCGGCATGCATGGCGGCCACATCGTGGCACAGGGCACGCCCACGGACATCATGCGCAATCCGGACTCCCTGACCGGCAAATATCTCACCGGCGAATTGGCGGTCGAGATCCCCGAGCGCAAGCCGCCGAACCATCGCCGCACCATCAAGGTGATCAACGCGCGCGGCAATAACCTCAAGAACGTCTCGGCGGAGATTCCGCTGGGGCTGTTCACCTGCGTCACCGGCGTCTCCGGCGGCGGCAAGTCGACGCTTCTCATCGACACGCTCTACAAGGCGATCGCGCGCAAGCTCAACGGCGCCAGCGAAGGCGCCGCGCCGCATGACCGCATCGAGGGGCTGGAGCACATCGACAAGATCATCGACATCGACCAGTCGCCGATCGGGCGCACCCCGCGCTCGAACCCTGCGACCTACACCGGCGCGTTCACGCCGATCCGCGAGTGGTTCGCGGGGCTACCCGAGGCCAAGGCGCGCGGCTACGAGCCCGGGCGCTTCTCCTTCAACGTCAAGGGCGGCCGCTGCGAGGCCTGCCAGGGCGACGGCGTCATCAAGATCGAGATGCACTTTTTACCTGATGTCTACGTCACCTGCGACGTCTGCAAAGGAAAACGCTACAACCGCGAGACGCTCGAAGTCCTGTTCAAGGGCAAGTCGATCTCGGACGTGCTCGACATGACCGTGGAGGAAGCCGCCGAGTTCTTCAAGGCGGTGCCGCGCGTGCGCGAGACCTTCAAGACGCTGCATCGCGTCGGCCTCGACTACATCCATGTCGGCCAGCAGGCGACCACGCTGTCGGGCGGCGAGGCCCAGCGCGTCAAGCTCGCCAAGGAGCTGTCCAAGCGCGCCACCGGGCGCACGCTCTATATCCTGGACGAGCCGACCACGGGGCTGCACTTCCACGACGTCAAGAAGCTGCTCGAGGTGCTGCACGAGCTGGTGGCCCAGGGCAACACGGTCGTGGTGATCGAGCACAATCTCGAGGTGATCAAGACCGCGGACTGGGTGATCGATCTCGGCCCCGAGGGCGGCGACGGCGGCGGCGAAATCGTCGCCTGGGGCACGCCGGAGGACATCGTCAAGGCGCCGCGCAGCTATACCGGCAAGTTTCTGGCGCCGGTGCTGAAGAAGGCCGGCAAGCCAAGGCGAAGGGGTGCAAGCGAGGCGGCGGAGTGACTATTGTACTACCCGCAACCTGTGATAGTCTGCCGTAGAGGGAGGTGGGGGAGTCGCCAAAAATAACGGACCACTTGCACGTCGTTTCGTGAGCGGTGGAGGCGTCGCCATTTTCGTTTGCGCCAACGACTTCTTCGCGTCTCCTCCCAGACTACATTTGAATCTAAATATGTTGCGAAGAGATGACGCGCAGATGATTTCCGGCCATCAACCAGAGGGCATTTTACGGACGGCAGCGGACATCATTTCGTGTTCCGGAAAACCGAGCGAATATCTTGAACGGATCTGCAAGTTCTCAAATGCAGCTGCTGGCTCAATATGGAGCAACCAAGGCACTACGTTCTCGCGCGCAATTTTCATACTTAGAGGCGTCTACAATCGACCCGCCATCCAGTCAAAGGTTAACCGTCTCAACCTCGACATCAGGCATTCGAACGTCGTTGGCGGGGACGCGATACGCAAGCACCAGATTATTCGTGGCAAATTTGGCTGCAAGCCATTCGATGCCGAGTGGCAAGCTAAAACCTACACAGCGGACTTGGCTCAACTTGGCCTAAGTGAAGTAGCAATTGTGCCAATTTTCGACAGCCACGACAACGCGACCGGTTGGATCTCACTCTACTTCTCCAGTGCGGACGGAATAGCCTCCGAAACACTGAAGAGCGTCAGCATTCTGATGAACTCCATAGCGGAAGCAATCCTAAGGGAGCGGAATATTCAACGACTCGAACGCCGGAAAGCAAAGCACGAAATAATGACTCACACAGCGGTTATCCAAAGAAAGCTCACTGAAATCAGATCAGCCCTGCCGGCAGATCTGGGCACTTTAGGAGCCCCAATCCCAAGAAAATTCGACGACCTTATCAGGTCGATCAAGGTTCTTCGCAATTCTTACGACCGCGAAAATTTCCGCGAAAGAATCCGCGATCGCAAAGATCAAGCGGACAATTTGTCGAAGGTGCAAATCCGTTCCTTCTTGGCAAACGTTGCCACAGCCGTCCGCAAAGAAGACAATCCCAGACGTATCGAGCACGGTACTATACTCGGTCCAGATTTCGCCGTTTCATTTAATTTGGAAGACCTGACGATGTTATTCAGCAATCTCTACGTAAATGCGTTCAAGTATGCCAAGGGCAAATTGGTCAGGACCGAATTGAGTTGTGCCGCCCATGAAGGGATAGTCTCGATCAAGAATGACGTTCACGGCGACCATCGCGAAAATCTCGACGAAATTTGGCATTACGAGATACGCGGGGAGGCGGCGCTACAAAGTGAAATACCGGGTGAAGGTATCGGTCTTGGGCTAGTCAAGGATATTTGTGACATCTACGACCTGGATGTGAACGCGTATTACCGCGACGAACATCAGCCGAAGATGACGCTGTTTTGCGTTGAACTCAAATTTCCGCGCCCAGTCTTTGTAGCGGGGGCCTAAGATGAGTTCTCCTTCCAGCATCAAGAATGATGCATTCGAGTATTACAATATGGGTCCCTTTGCTCCGAGCGTGATTTTGCTAGACGATGACCTTGAAACAGTTGTGCCACATAAGGAATATCTGCTCGACCGAAAGATTTCGACATTAATCACGAGGGATCATCAGGTCGCAATTGAAGCCTACAAACAACAAGGCAACTCCGCGGCGTACGCGTTCGACAATCACATGAATAAGATAAGACGGGTCGGAGATCGCGACACCGGTAAGGGCCTTGCGGTAGGTCTTGCAATTGTGAGTCACTTAACCAACGACGGGACGGAAAATACAATAAATCATTGCGCTACGATCTCCGGGTACGCGACGGAGCCTGACGCGCAAGAGATTTACGATGTTTTGGCCGACAACGGACAGCATGTAGAAAAAATCGACAAAAATAACATAGAAGATTTCGCCCGCTTCGTAACACGGTACCAGAAGGACTTTATCGAAAACATCGAATTTCGATTGCTTTCGCAGAACATCGAAGCTGTTAGGAACTCATATTGCGAGTTCTCGAAATCGAAAAGCTTTGAGACTGATCTCGCCGCAATGATGGGTTATGTAGACAACGATTCTCGAAAATGGTTGGAAAATCAAGAAAGCATCATCCGAAACAGTGGCAGTGACATCAAAGAACGCATCGGCGCCCTTGCGTATATCAAGCACGGACTTCTACTTCATTTTGACGACGACGTCGCGCAACAAGCGGACTGGATACATTCTTCGCGAACAGAATTAGGGGATAGTACCGCGTGGGATTTGCTTACTTCGGGAAATCTGAACGACCTTTTCATGGTCGCCTCATTCGTCAATCGCGTGATCGGGTGATGGTGTGACCACATTAAGGGTTTATCGCGCTTGCTCAGATCGCTCGGGCGACGAGCTAGTAGCGCTGGGGTTTACGTTCGGTAGCAGCAAGCTCGACGAAAGAATGGCATTACAGCAAACTGTGCTGTCGGATATCAAATATGCTTTTTTACCAAGCCGAAAATACGGAATCACACGCTACAGCGACGGGTCTTGGCCGGTTTTTTATACTGCTGCCGAAGTCCCAACAGCTATAAATGAAATCGCCTACCACGCCCGGAAGGAGTGGATGCGGTCATCTCGCAAGGCCGCAAATCGGCGAGCTAGAAAAATCATATATCACTTGGAAATAAATTCGACGAACGGCGAAATACCAAATGTTGTTGCCGCCCTGCTTGATCCGGGCGATTACACCTATTGCCAGCAGATCGCGAGAGCGGCGCTGGCAAAAGGTTACGATTTTATCGATGTGCCATCAGTACGGCTTCAAGGCGGAGGCTGTAAACCTGTATTTCGGCGAACTTGCATTACGCCACTCCGCGGCATCGAAGCGAAATTTACCGTGTCCTGGGAATTGGCCTCAGACAGATTGTCGCACAATGCGGACGGTACGATTAGGGATATCAATCTTTGGCATAGATAGGCAAGAATCTGGGATTGACTAAGTCGTTGAAGTCTCAGGTCCCGGTCGAGCCCCCTTTCCGTAACTCACCCCTCCCCCATCGCCCCTCCACGAATTCCCCGCGGATCATCGAAGAACTCGAGCAGCGAATTGATATGATCGCTCTGCTCGACGATCGGCGGCCGCAACCATCCGGCTTTACCTTACGAACGCCAGCGACTACAGGCTATCCAGATGGAACGCACCGGATGGACAGCAATGATCGCCACTGCCCTCCGTGCGCTTGCGCTGGCTGCGGCCTTGTTCGTGGGACTGACGCCGGTCACCTGCCTTGGCGAAAACGTGAAGCCGTTGCCGGCCAAGGCAACAAAGGAGCTACCGCCCGAGCTGCTTGCGCTGCTCCAACAAAAGAAGATGCCGAAAACCTCGCCCATCGTCGTGCGCGTCTTCAAGGAAGAGGCTGAACTCGAAGTCTGGAAACGGGACACGTCAGGCCTTTTCCAGCTCCTCAAGACCTATCCGATCTGCCGGTGGTCGGGCGATCTCGGGCCGAAGCAGTGGGAGGGCGACCGTCAGGCGCCGGAAGGCTTCTACACGATCACGCCCGAGCTGATGAATCCCAATTCCGACTACTATCTTGCGATCAACACCGGCTACCCCAACAGCTTCGACAAGGCGAACAATCGAAACGGCAGCCTGCTCATGATCCATGGCGACTGCTCGTCGAGCGGTTGCTATGCCATGACCGACGAACAGATCAGCGAGATCTATGCGCTGGCGCGCGACGCCTTGCTCGGCCGGCCGGCGTTCCAGGTCCAGGCCTATCCGTTCCGCCTGACGCCGGCGAATCTGGCGCGGCATCGAAACAGTCCGAACCTGGCCTTCTGGAAAATGCTCAAGGTCGGCAACGATCACTTCGAGACGACGCATCTCGAACCCAGGGTGGACGTGTGCGATCGGCGCTACGTCTTCGATGCCCAGGCTCCGGCGAGTCAGCCGGATGCTCCGGTGTTCGTTCCATCAGGCAAATGTCCCGCCTTTGTGGTGAACCCGAAAATCGCGCGGCGGGCGCTGGAGAAACAACGCGCCGATGAGCTCGAATACGCGCAATTGGTGAGAGATGACGGGCCAACCGCTCCTGTTTACAGCGGGCTGGACGGTGGAATGAACAAGGTTTTCGTCGCGCAATATCCGGACCGGGTGTCGTGGGCGCGCGTGTTTCCTTATGCATCCTATCTGCCGCACCTGCCGCCGATCCCCTGGACCGACAAGGCTGGTTCGCTGCCGGGCAAATGGTTTGGCTCGCTCGCAAAACCAATCGGGTGTGCTCGCGCGAGTTTCCTGTCCAGCGTCCTGTTCGGATACGGGTGTGCTTAGCGCGCAGTCGCACTACCTGGCGCGACGGCGACAGCGCCGACAATTGCCGCCGTCGTCACGAGCGCGTGTCTGTCCTCCCTTGAGAGGACGACACCGTGCCCGGGCGCGGCTAGACTATGTCGGCGGCGCGAAACCATGAGGCCATCGTCATGAGGTTTCTCGCAACGATCTTTTTCTTGCTGGCATCCAGCGCAGCCATGGCGGCCGGCACTTCGGCCGGCATGGGCATGGGCGGGTTCGAAGGCTTCGACTCCAGGGTGGCCGAGTACAATCAGTCCGGCGAACTGTTCCGGATTCAGGGGCATTGCCAGTCGGCCTGCACCAAGTTTCTCGGCATCAGGAATGTCTGCGTGGAGCGCAGCGCCCAGCTGCTGTTTCATGCCTCGCATGACCGGGCGCGCAACATCAGCCAGCAATGGACCGAGCATACGCTGAGCCACTACAACGCGGCGCTGCGCGACTATCTCGTCGCCAACCACTATGTCGACACGCTGGCGTTCCACACGATCTCGGGGCCGACATCATCGACAAGTTCGGTTACCGCGAGTGTCCGAAAAGGTAGCACGGGGAGTTGAGTGCCGCAAAACGCATCGCCAGTGGGATAGGTCGTGTAGATTGAGTTCGACATGGCCGCGCGGCGGGTTGCCACTCGCCGCGCGGATCTGCATTACCTGCTACGGGCAGGTCGATTTCTGATATCCCAGAAACAGGGTGTGTTGCTGGAATCCCGCGCCCGGAAAACCGTAGGTACCGGTGTAGCTGGACGGATTGGCAAAATTACCGGCGACTGTGAGTTGGCTCGCGCAACCGCCCCCCGCGGGGCGCGTGGCGGTTATCGCCAGGTTGGGCCCGAGATGGCCGCCCGCGCTCACGTGCCATTGGGAAGCGCTGCACAAGGTGCCGGTGATAGTGCCGCCAAGGATTGGGAAATTCGTCACGTTCGGGTCAAACGTCACGTCGAAGTTGAAGACCGCAGCCCCGTTGTGCAGTTGAAGACATGCATGGGCCGGAGGCGGTGGCGGCACCGCGGCGAGAGGGGCGGCTCCAGGGGCGCCGACATTGCCATGAGCGTCGGGTTGTCCGGCCGGCGCAGCTCGCTCCGCCGGCGTTTGCGCCAACGCGCACGAAAGCGAGACGCCGAGGAGCAGAGTGGTAAATCCTGAAAGGACAAGAGTATTCGATTTCATGTTGTGATTCTCCTATACGGACCTTGATCCGGTTTTTCCGAAATGAGATGCTAAAAAATCAATTTCAAGTAGCAATCCCGTTTACTCGCCTTTCAAATGATGTTCAAGCCATGTGCTACTTTAAGTCGCACATCTGCCGGGCAAGCGACCACGCCGTCCGGCAGACAGCGAAGCTTATTCCGCCTCACTCGCCATTTGCCCCAACGGAGCAGTAGGCTTCGGAGTCATGGCTCTCCGATCGCCGCCTCGACGAACCCCCTGGGATCGTCGAAGAACTCGCGCAGCGACTTGTAGTGATCGGTCTGTTCGACCGTGACCGGCTCGAGCCCGTACTTCGACAGCCGCAGCAATGTCGCGTTGGGATAGGCCATCAGCAACGGCGCGTGCGTGGCCATGATGACCTGGCAGCGTCCGGACCTGTCCATCATCTGCAACAGCTTCAGGAATTCGATCTGGCGCGACGGCGACAGCGCCGACTCCGGCTCGTCGAAAATGAAGATGCCCTGGCGCTGGCAACGCTCCTCGAAGAAGCGCAGAAAGCCTTCGCCATGCGAGTGTGAAAGGAAGTTCGGCGGTGGCCCGCCGCCCATGGGAGATTCGAGAGCTGCTTTATCCAGATAGCGCGCGACCGAGAAGAAGCTCTCGGCGCGGAAGAACCATCCGTTGGTGATCTTCGGCAGCCAACTCGCGCGCAGCGCGTCCGACAGTTCGCCTCCCATGACCTCAAGCGCACTCGAATGGTCGACGGTCATATACCCCTTGCCGCCGCCAGCCGCGTCATAGCCGGCGAGTGCGGCGATGCCTTCGAGCAAGGTCGATTTGCCGGTGCCGTTCTCGCCGACGATTGTCGTGATGGCGCGGTCAAAGGACAGCGAGAACTCGTCGTGCAGGAACGGCAGGCAGAACGGATAGGCCGCGCGGTTGTCCACCCGCGACGTATCAAGCCACAGCCGCTTCAGATATGGCGCCGGCAGGTTGATGTCGCGGTTGCGCCTGGCCGTTCGAACTCCGGGCAATCGAAGGTCAAACCCAGCCCTGAATTGTGGCATGGTTCAAAGGAACGTAGCAAGAACAATATCGAGCGAGGCCGCGCTTCCGGGCCTAGCGCGTTACCGCTCCGGCCGCTTCTCCAGCGCGGCTGCGATCCGCTCCAGGCTCGCGTTCATTCGCCGGCTCTCTGCGACCTGTTGCTCGTAGAGCTCGATGATGGTGTTTCCAGATTTGCTGCGCGGCTGAATGCCCCTGCGTGAAATCCAGACCCACACGCCTATTAGCGCCAGAAACGGAGCCCATGAGACCAGCAAATCCACCCATTTGTTCATCGACGTCCCCATCCTGTTGCGCATCGACGCTCATTGCGGGCCGACTCGCGCGATGCAAATTCGATCGCGATTTCCCTATCCGAAGTTGATTTCAGCGTCACGTCGCTTACCCGACGGGCAAAACACCTGAGGGCCCCATTTCTGCGCGATTTCAGGCTCGGGAAGGCCCGCCGAACCCTGCAAAACACTTGAAACAGCATGCGCGCAAAATCGAACTTCGCGAACAATCTCAACGCGCGACACAGTGTCCAGTCCCTCAGCGTAAAAATATTTTGCTTCCCCTTCGGTTTACCAGCAGCGTATTTGTACGCCGTCCACTCCACCAAGGGGCGTATCGCGGTCGTCACGGACGCGGAGCTGGATGCGATGGACGTATCGATCTCGCAGGCGAGCGGCATCGATACGTGCGGTCAAGCCGTGTGGTTCTGATCCCCCGATGCTGGGATCAAGTTGCACAAAGCGATTTGCGCGGCGATGGTGGCTAAAAAGCCCGGCACACCAGGAAGAGCGCGGAGCAGCCGTAAAACCATTGCGCAGGGAATGCCGGTCGTGTCGGCGTACCTGTACTGACTTGTGGGCACTTTCCTTTTCAGCCCACAAGGCCTGCGGGTGCGGTCAGCGCCCGGCATTCCCTGCTCCCTCTTGTTTCGAGGGACGACGTTTTCAGGCATCACTCGGACGCGTCAGCGCCGCGGGAATGTTTTCGCTCGTCCTCCTCGCGGCCATCCTTCGAGACGGCGCTTCGCGCCTCCTCAGGATGAGGTGAGAACAAGTGGTGCGCTCCAAACCCTCATGGTGAGGAGCCGCGCAGCGGCGTCTCGAACCATGAGGCCCGGATAGCTGTTTGACATCATAAATCGGCAAACAAGGCGCGGAGCGCGTTACACCGCCTCCAGCACCAGCTCCATGGTCATCAGCACCGGATTGTCACCGCGGATCAGCCGGCCTTCGCCGATGCCGCCGGTGTAGTCGATCAGGGCGACGTCGAGCGTGGCTTCGTCAGATGCAACGACGCCCGAGGTGATCGCAAGCTCGGTGGCAAAGGGTTCGATGACCTTGCCGTCGGCAAAGCGCGCGCCGATGGTCGAGCCGACGCCGCCATGAATGTTTGCACGCGCGATGCCGTGCTCGCGGCAGAACGCTTCGAGGCAGCCGGCGAAATCCTGGTTCGGCCGCAAGCGCATCGCAAAGGCGGGGCGCGATGCATTCGCGCCCGACGGCGTCGCCGGCACCGGGCCGAACAGCTTGAACCGGGTTTCGGAATCGACCTCTGCCGCGAAGACGGCGCCGTCGATGCCGAAAGCACTCACCTCGAACGGCTCGGCGATAAAGGTCTCCTCGGGCAGCATGTGCCCTCCGCCCAAGCGGCCGTCGGCCTCGCGCCACAGCCCGTGACAATGGAAGAACGGCGCGCCATCGCGCATACCCAGCGTCATGGTCGCGAGCTTCAACTGCGTGATGCCCGAAGGGCGAAACGTGTCGCTGTAGAACGCCGCGTTCTCGCCGGTCTTCGACAAGGCCGGCATGACATAGCCGAACGGCCCGAGCGCACCGCCGCTCATGTTGAGCGTGCCGCCGGCAAATCCCTGCGCGGCAAAACCGCGGCGCGCGGCTTCGAGCAGCGGCAGGCCGGCTTCAAGCGTGAAGGCAAAGGCGCGGCCGCGCACTTCCACCCACTGGATGCGTTCGGCGAGGGGCGCACCGGGCTGCTTGATGCTGCGCATCAGGTGCCGGTGGACTTGTTCAAATCAAGCAGTCCGCGCGCCTCGAGCTCGTCACGCACCAGCCGCTTCGGAATCTTGCCATAGCCCGACTTCGGCAGCGCATCCCAGAAGAAGAAGCGTTTCGGCATCTTGTAGCGCGGCACTTTCGGTGCCAGGAACGCCGCCATCTCGGCTTCGCTGACGGCCTTCGCGCCTTCGCGCGCGACGCAGACGGCCACTCCCACCTCGCCCCAGACCGGATCGGGCACGCCGAGCACGGCGACCTCGCCCACGCAGGGATGCGTGAGAATCTTCTCCTCGACCTCGCGCGGATAGATGTTGGAACCGCCGGAGATGTACATGTCGGAGGCACGGCCGGTGATGTAGACGAATCCCTCCCCGTCCATGTGGCCGAGATCGCCGGTGCGGAACCAGCCGTCGCGAAACGCCTTCGCATTGGCATCGGGATTGTCGTAATAGCCCGCGAACACCGCCGGCCCGATCACGCAGATCTCGCCGGTCTCGAACGGTTTCAGCTCGCGGCCATTGTCGTCCTGGATCGAGACCTGCATCCCCAGCCGCTCGAAGCCGCAGGTGCCGATCCGCGCCCGCGGACCGTCCTCTTCCTCATGCAGGGCGCCCGGATAGACCGTGATGTTGCCGGTGACCTCGCCGAGGCCGAAATACTGCACGATGACCTTGCCGAGCTTCTTCAGCGCAAACTTCTGGTCCTCGCGGTACATCGGCGCGCCGGCATAGATCACGAAGCGCAGCGAGGAGTGATCGAACTGGTCGACCGCGGGATGCTCCACCATCATCTTCAGGATGGTCGGCACGGTGAACATGTTGGCGACGCGGTGTTTCGCGATCAGGCGGTAAGCTTCGGCGATGTCGAAGCGCTCGGTCGGCAGCAGGATGGTCGCCGCACCACGCGCGGTCTGCATCAGCTGATGCACGCCGGCGCCATGCGACAGCGGCGCCACCACGAGCGAAGTGTCCTGCTCCGTGGTCCCCGGCGTGAGATCGGCGAGATGATTGTTGACGACGAAACCCATCTGGCCGTGCGTGAGCACCGCGGCCTTGGAGCGGCCGGTCGTGCCCGAGGTGAAAAAGAACCAGCAGGGATCGTCATATTCGACCGCGACGTTGGCGACCTCAGCGCCGGCATTCGCCGCGATCGCCTCGCGCAGCGAGGTTTCGCCGAAAGCGCCCTCCTCGCCAATGCGCCAGATGAAATCGACTGAGGTGACCGCCTTGGCATGATCGGGGAAATCACCGTGACAGAGAAAGGCCTTCGCGCCGGAGGCAGCGCCGAGCCAGGCGACTTCATCGGGCATCAGGCGGAAATTGGTGGGCACCCAGACCGCACCGAGCCGGAAGGTCGCAAACATCGACCAGAACATCTCCTCGCCATTCCTGGAATGCACGAGGATGCGGTCGCCCTTGGCGATGCCGCGCTTGGCGAGCGCCGAGGCCAGCGCCGAGACCTCAGAATCGATCTCGCGCCAGGTCCAGCTTCGCTCGCCCCAGATGAAGCCGGGACGATCGCCATGCCGCCGCCTGTTCTGGGTCAGCATGTGCGCCAAATTCATCACCCGGCGCGACATCCGCCCCTGGCTGCCCAGCGGATTTGTGGCGTTGACGGGAGCGCGGCTCACCTCAGCGCCGCCCCATGAAGGTGCCGGCGGCGATCAGGATCAGGCCGACGACACCGGAAGCGATGCCATGCGTCGTCCGCATCCTCGTCAAGCTCGCGTCATGACCGGGAAAGAAGCCCGGCAACTGGTCCGCGGGGACCAGAAAGTAGACGGCGGCGACGACAAGCAGGACGACGCCGAGCAGGGTCAGCACGAGCTTCATGGGGATTCCTCTGGTAGCAAGCGCGTTGGCCGCGCCATGGAGAGATCGCCCAATTATCGCAATCCGGCCGCGTGCCGCAAGGGCAGCTGCCGTGCCGCTGGCCGCGCCTTTGCAACGAGGGTTCAGGGGCCTACATAGAAGCGAAAGAAAGGATTGCTGCGATGGCCGCCGTTCGCGACAACAAGGTGCACCGCCGCTTCGAGCTCGACGTCGAGGGCCAGGTTGCGTTCGCGAACTACCGGGAAACGCCGCAGGTCGTCGTCATCACCCACACCGAGACACCGCGCGCCTTGCGCGGCCGCGGCATTGCGTCGGAACTGGTCAAGGGCGCGTTGGAGCTGATCCGCGCCGACGGGCAGAAGGTGATCGCCGGCTGCGGCTTCGTCGTCGATTATCTCGACAAGCACCCGGAATATCGGGACCTCATGGCGTAGGGCATGATCCGCAAGAGTGTGAAGCGGTTTTCCCTCGCGACAAACGCGGAACGCGTTTGCGCGGAGATCATGCCCAAACAGAAGCCCGCACGAAAAAGGCCCGTGGGTCGCACGGGCCTTTCGCGGGCGTCAGACGGAAATTCAGATCAGTGCTTGATCTCGGGCGGCAGCTTGCCGCCATTGGCCGCGAGCTTGGCCATCACCTGCTTGTGCAGCCAGACATTCATGCTCGCGGAGTTGTTGGTGTCGCCGGTATAGCCGAACTCCTTGGCGAGCTCCTTGCGCGCGGCGAGGCTGGAGTCGATGTCGAGCGCCTTCATCAGGTCGACGATCGAGGTGCGCCATTCCAGCTTCTCGTGCTTGGCGGCGACCGCCTTGTCGAGGATCGGCGCGACATCGACGCTCTGCGCAGGAGCCGCCGACGGCGCAGCCGCGGTGCCGCCGCCGCCGGCAGGGGCGCTGGCGCCACCCGCCGGTGCCGCGCTTGCCGCGTGACTGCCGAAGATCGCGCTCATGATTTTTCCGAAAATACTCATCCATTTGCTCCCAAGGAAGGAAAGAGATCGCTGGCGTTGACGGCTCTAGCTCGTTGTCTCCCGGCCGCACCGGGTTTCGCTCGCGCGCAAAACTTAGCCGTCCCGGCTGGCCTTGCCAATGAGAGAGGCCGATTGAAGCTTAGCCGGGGCGAAATGACGGCCAAATGACGCAGCGAGAAGTGTTTGCGCTGCGGAATGCATTTCACCGAGGATTGAGGGACGGCGCCGCGGAATGAGCGTATGGTCATCGTTCAGCTCGCGACGGGTCAGACCGGTTCTCGCGTCTGGCCAAGATCGCGATCGTTCCATCGGCGGCCGCTCCGCGCCCCGACTTGGCGCGAGCTCCGGCCGTCACGGCAAGGGAGCCAACGACCATGGCCACGACATACCACGACAATGTCAGCCCACCGGTGCAGTACGTCGAGGCTGCACCGACCATCCGCACCGTTACCCTCTCCGATCTGCATCAGGCGCTCCGGCAAGGCTGGGAAGATTTCAAGGCAATACCGAGCCATGCCATCATCCTCTGCGTGATCTATCCGGTGCTCGGCCTGCTGCTCGCGCGCGCGACGTTCGGCTATGCCGTGATCCCGCTGCTGTTTCCGCTGGCGGCCGGCTTCGCGCTGCTTGGTCCGTTCGCGGCGCTGGGTCTCTATGAACTGAGTGCCCGCCGCGAGCGCGGTCAGGTGCCCTCCGCATCCGATGCGATCGAAGTGCTGCGTTCGCCGTCCTTCGGCGCGATGCTAGGACTCGGCACATTGCTGCTCGCTTTGTTCGTGGTCTGGATTGCGACTGCCCAGGCGATCTACATCGCCGTGTTCGGCTACGGCGGGGCCACCAGCGCCACCGATTTCATCACGCGCGTGCTGACGACCTCGCAGGGCTGGTGGCTGATCGTCGTCGGCTGCGGCATCGGCTTCCTGTTCGCGCTGGTCGCGCTCTGCATCAGCGTGGTGGCATTCCCGTTGATGCTCGATCGCCACGCCAGCGCCGGAGAGGCGATGTCGACCTCGCTGCGGGTGGCAGCCCAGAACCCGGTGACAACAGCGGCCTGGGGCCTGATCGTCGCGGCGCTGCTGGTGGTGGGATCACTGCCGTTCTTCCTGGGGCTCGCCGTGGTGATCCCCCTGCTCGGCCACGCCACCTGGCATCTCTACCGCAAGGCGGTCGAGATCGACCCCAATGCGGGGCCGATCCCGCCCAAGCCTCCGCATCAGCGCAAGTCCGCCGCGGACTTCCCCGCCAACCTGTTCCCGTGGAAATAGGGTTTCGGTGGAAATAAGAGGTCCCAGACCCGAAAGAAGCGAACCGCCGGCCAACGCCGGCGGTTCGCCGTTCAGGAAACAGCCATGTTTTGGCCGCGGTTGACGGAAACATTTTGCGCTGCACGATGAGATTTCTCGAATCGGATTTTCCCCGGTGATCCCCAGAACCTTGCGTCGGCTCGTTGAAGCCCTAGCGATCGGCGGCGTCCTGATGCTGCCCGCGACATCTGCGCTGGCCGCAGGCGCGCCTTGCGGCACAGGCAACTTCGATTCCTGGCTCTCCGCTCTCAAAACCGAGGCAGCGTCCAAGGGGATTTCCCAGAACGCCATCAATGCCGGGCTGAACGGCGTGACGCTGGACCAGAGCGTGCTGACCCGTGACCATTCGCAAAAAGTGTTCGGCCAGACGTTTGAGGAGTTCTCGGGGCGCATGGTGCCGCCGCGCATGACGCGCGGCTCCAACGCGCTCAAGCAATACGGCTCGGTGCTGGGGCGCATCGAGACCGCCTATGGCGTGCCCGGCGAGGTCATCGTCGCGATCTGGGGGCTGGAGACTGATTTCGGCGTCAACAACGGCAAATTCCAGACGGTGCGCTCGCTGGCGACGCTGGCTTACGACTGCCGCCGCGCTGACGAATTCCGCAACGAGCTGCTCGAAGCGCTCCGTATCATCGACCGCGGCGATCTGCAGGCCTCCGAGATGCGCGGCGCTTGGGCGGGCGAACTCGGCCAGACCCAGTTCATGCCGTCGTCATGGATGAAATACGCCGTGGATTTCGACGGCAATGGCCGCCGCGACCTCCTGCACAGCGCGCCTGACGTGCTGGCGTCGACCGCGAACTATCTTGCCGGCTATGGTTGGCAACGCGGTAAGGATTACCAGCCGGGTGCGCCGAACTTCGCCGTGCTCCAGCAGTGGAACAAGAGCGAGGTTTACGCGAAGACCATCGCCTATTTTGCCAGCCAGCTGGCGAAAGCGCCCTAGCTAAGGGCCGATCGCGTGGCGACCGGCCCCAGCCCCTGGTTACCGAGAAGACGTGTCTCATTCGGGGGTAATAAAACTGATCTTATATTCATTCTTAGTGTTCTGGTCTGCATGCGGATAATGCATGAGAATTCGGCCTCGACGGGCCATCCGTCGACCGTGTCGAGCTGTCTTACCGCTTGATCGAAGTCCATTCGAGATCCCATTTCGCGGACTCGGCGCCCTTGGCAAGAATGCGACAATCTCGTGATTTCACGGCTATTTTACTGGATTACCCCTCGGAGTAGCGCCGTTAACAGCAGACATGCGGAAAGCTTAACCAGACGTTACCTGCGCCATGCACTTTTGTATTAGCTGCACCGCAACATCGAAACTTCTGCAGTGCACAGCAGCGCTCTATATTCATTTCAACGATTGAGCCGCTCCAAGGGCTGAATCGAACTGCTAAGGAGACTACCATGTTGCTCTCGCTCATCCGCATGATCCAGGCGTTCCGGGACTATCAGCGCAATGTCAACGAGCTGACCCAGCTTAGCGATCGCGAACTGGCCGACATCGGCCTTGATCGCTCGGATATTCCGCGCGTAGCAGCCGGCACCTACAACGGCTGAACTGCTTCAGCCCGACTGACTACGGATAGCGCCCGCTCTTGAAGCGGGCGTTGTCGTTTCTGGGGCTGCGGATCGCGCGAAAAGGCGCTAACCCTGCGCCCCATGACCGCCCCCTCCTCTACAAACCTGATCCACATCATCGGCGCCGGCCTCGCCGGCTCCGAGGCCGCCTGGCAAGCGGCCGAAGCCGGCTGCCGTGTCGTACTGCATGAGATGCGGCCGGTCCGGATGACCGACGCCCATCGTACGGACGGCATGGCCGAACTGGTCTGCTCCAATTCCTTCCGCTCCGACGATGCCGCCAACAATGCGGTGGGGCTCCTGCACGCCGAGATGCGGCGGCTTGGCTCGCTGATCATGCGCGCTGCCGACGCCAACCAGGTGCCGGCAGGCGGGGCGCTGGCGGTCGACCGCGACGGTTTTTCGGCCGCGGTGACCCGGGCGCTCGAAGCGCATCCCCGGATCGAAATCGACCGAACCGAAATCACCGGCCTGCCGCCGGCCGATTGGGACAATGTCGTCGTTGCGACCGGTCCCCTCACCTCGGCGCCGCTGGCGGATGCCATCCGCGAATTGACCGACGAGACGGCGCTCGCCTTCTTCGACGCGATCGCGCCGATCGTGCACAAGGAGACCGTCGACATGTCGGTCGCCTGGTTCCAGTCGCGCTACGACAAGGCGGGCCCCGGCGGCACCGGCGCTGACTATCTCAACTGCCCCATGACGAAGGAACAGTACGACGCCTTCGTCGACGCGCTGCGCGCGGGCGAGAAGACCGAATTCAAGGAGTGGGAGACCAACACGCCCTATTTCGACGGCTGCCTGCCGATAGAGGTGATGGCCGAGCGCGGCCGCGAGACATTGCGCCACGGCCCGATGAAGCCGGTCGGGCTCACCAATCCGCATGATCCCACGGTGAAGCCCTACGCGATCGTGCAGCTGCGCCAGGACAACAAGCTCGGCACGCTCTACAACATCGTTGGATTCCAGACCAAGCTGAAATACGGTGCGCAGCAGCGCATCTTCCGCAGCATTCCCGCCCTCGAGACGGCGGAGTTCGCCCGCTTCGGCGGGCTGCATCGCAACACCTTCCTGAACTCACCGAAACTGCTCGATCCGCAGTTGCGATTGCGCGCCGCGCCGCGGCTGCGCTTTGCCGGCCAAATGACGGGCTGCGAGGGCTATGTGGAGTCCGCAAGTATCGGCTTGATCGCGGGCTTGTTTGCCGTGGCGAACGCGCGCGGCGCAGAGCTTGCGCCGCCACCGCCGACCACGGCACTGGGATCGCTGCTCGGCCACATCACCGGCGGGCATATCGAGACGATCGAGCCCGGCGCGCGCTCCTTTCAGCCGATGAACATCAATTTCGGGCTGTTCCCGCCGCTTGCGAGCCCGCCGACCAGGAAGCCCGACGGCACGCGCCTGCGTGGCAATGAGAAGACGGTAGCGAAGAAGCAGGCGATCAGCGCTCGCGCGCTGGCCGATCTCGACCGCTGGATTGCCGAGCACCTTCGCATTCCCGCAGCGGCGTGAACCCATGAGCCTGCCCAAGCACGACGCCGAGGTCCTGTCGGCGCGCTGGATCGAAGGCGTGCTGCTCAAGCGCGACGTCTTCTCCAACGTGGAACGCGGCCGCTTTCGCGGGGACGACGGCGAAGTGGACGCGGTATTGCGCCGGCTCGACGAGGTGCCATGGTGGTCGTATCCACTCGCACGACACCTCTTCGCGCGCGAGCGCAAGGCACTGGCGCTGGCAAAAGACCTGCGCGTGGGACCCGAGTTGCTGTGGGGCGGCCAGCAAGCGCTGGTGCGCGGCTTCATCGACGGCGTTGCGCTGCATCTTGCAAAACCCTATGGCGATGTCGCCTATTTCCGTTCCGCGAGGCGCGCGCTGCATCGGCTGCATCACGCCGGCATCTGCCACAACGACCTTGCGAAGGAGCAGAACTGGCTGCGCGGCGCTGACGGCGCGGCTTACTTGACTGACTTCCAACTCGCCGCCTGCTTCAAGCGCCGCAGCCGCCTGTTCCGGATCGCGGCCTATGAAGACATCAGGCACATGCTCAAACACAAGCGCAGCTATGTGCCGCAGGCGCTGACGCCGAAGGAGCGCAAGATCCTTGCGCACAAATCGGCCGTCGCAAGCCTTTGGCTCGTGACCGGCAAGAAGGTCTATCAAGCGATCACCCGTGGTCTTTTCAATTTCACCGACCGCGAGGGCGGCGGCCGCCGGCTCGTCAATGATGCGCCGGTGCTAGCCGATCTCATCCGCAGGAATCCCGAAGTCCGCGACACCGCGATTGTCGCCTTCGCCGACCGGCGCGTCGGCGTCGGACTCTACGCCTTTGTCGAAGCCGACAAGACCGCGCTCGAAAAACAGCTCCGCAGCGAGATTTCAGCGGCCAAGGGACCGAAACCGCCGGAGCATATCCAGGTGGTGCACGCGCTGCCGCGCGACGCGACCGGGCGGCCGCGCACGGAGGTCCTGCAGCTCGTGGCGATGAACCAGCTCGACCTGCTCGAGCCGATGATGGCGAGCGATACCGACCGCGCATTCCTCAAGGACATCCTCGAGCAGCGCAAGAATCTGCGCGACCGCTTCAATTTCGAGAGCAGCGATATGGACCTGCCGACGGGTTAGGCCATCCATCAGGCCACCCCTCCCAGATACAGCCGTTTGACGATGTCGTTGGCCTTGAGCTCGTCGACCGAGCCGGCGGCGACCGCGATCTCGCCGTGCACGATGATGTAGCCGCGATCGGCGATGCGGATCGCCTGGTTGAAGTTCTGCTCGGCCATCAGCACGGTGAGGCCGAAACTCTGCTTGAGCTCGCTGATCTTGGTGATCACCTGCGACACCAATAGCGGCGACAGCCCGACCGAGGGCTCATCGACCAGCAGCAGGCGCGGCGAGGACATCAACGCGCGGGCGATAGCCAGCATCTGCTGCTGACCGCCAGACATGGTGCCGGCGAGTTGGTTTCGTCGCTCTTTCAGGATCGGAAATGTCTCGAAGGCGCTGGCCATATTGTGCTGGATATTGCTGCGCGCTACCTTGCGGAATGCACCCAGCATCAGGTTCTCGACCACCGTCAGCTTCGGAAACAGCCGCCGTCCCTCCGGGACCAGCGCTACGCCGAGATCGACGATCTCCTCCGTCGACAGTTTGGTGAGGTCGTGCCTGTTGCCGTCGACCGTCAGCACGACGCGGCCGCGCGCCGGGCGGACCAGGCCCATCACGCACTTCATCAGCGTGCTCTTGCCGTTGCCGTTGGTGCCAAGCAGCGCCACGGTCTCGCCGGCCTCGACATTCAGCGTAACGCCGCGCAGCGCCCGTACCGCGCCGTAACCTGCATCGAGATCTTCGACGGTCAGGCTAAGTGCCAAGATAGGCCTCCTGCACCCGCGCGTTCGCCATGACTTCCTTCGGCGCGCCGATCGCGATGATCTTGCCGGCATCGAGACACATCACGCGCTCGGAGAAACGCATCACCGCCTGCATGATATGCTCGATCATGATGATGGCGATGTTGTCACCGCAGAGGTTGATCAGGAGATCGAGCACCTCGTCGACCTCTGATGTCGACAGGCCGGCCATCGCTTCGTCCGAGATCAGGAGTTTTGGCCCCGTCACCATCGCGCGCGCGAGCTCGGTCTTGCGCAGCTCGACCTGGGTGAGCGCGGCAGTTGCGACATCGGCCTTGGCGGCAAGTCCGATCCGCTTGAGGATCGACATTGCTTCGTCGCGCCGGTGCGCTGCGGTCTCGAAGAGATCGCGATGGGCGGCAAAATCCAGCGCCACCATCAGGTTCTCGAGCACGGTCATGCTCTTGAATGGGCGCGGGATCTGAAAGCTGCGGGCAATGCCGCGGCGCGAGCGCAGGTTCGGCGGCAGCTGCGTGATGTCCTCGCCGCCGAACAGCACGGCGCCCTTGTTCGGGCGCAACGCGCCGCTGATGCAATTGACCAGCGTGGTCTTGCCCGAGCCGTTGGGTCCGATCAAGCCGAAACGCTCGCCCTTGCGGATCTCCACATTGATGCCGTCGAGCGCGACAAAGCCGCCGAATGTCTTGGTCAGGCCATCGATCCGCAGCAGCGGGCCGTCGGAAGCGATGCTCATGCGTTCTTCCTCGCGCGGAAGAAGCCGATGATCCCGTTCGGCGCGCCGACCACGAACAGCACCAGCATGACGCCGAGCACAAGCACGTTGACTTCGGAGGAGATCGTAACCGTAAGGAGCTGTTGCGTGACCCCGAGCACGATCGCGCCCAGCACCGGCCCGATCCAGTGCGCCGTGCCGCCGATCAGCGCCATCGCCAGCACCGAGACCGAATAGTTCAGGTTGAAAGCCGAATCCGGATTGGCAAACTGCAGATACATCGCAGCCGGCGCACCGGCCGCCGACATCAACGCGCCCGAGATGACGCAGGCGAGCAGTTTGAGCCGCAAAGTCGGCACGCCCGTGCATTCCGCGGCGAGCTCGTCGTCCCGGAGCGCGTGCAGGCCGCGGCCGATCCGGGAATTGAGGATGGCGCGGGCCGTCGACACCGCGACCACCACCAGCAGCGCCTGCACGAAGAACAGCATCTTCACATAACTGTCGAAAGGCACCGTCACGGGCGGCCGCGACAACTGGATGCCGGCCGCGCCGCCGACATAGCGCCAGTTGGTGATCGATGTCTCGATGATGATCGCAAGGGCAATGGTCGCGATCGAGAAGAAGATGCCCTGCATGCGTAGCGTCAACAGCCCGATCCCGAGGCCGAGCAGACTGCCGACGGCGGCCGCGGTTGCGATCTGCACCACCAGCGGCGCCTCGAAAGCCTTCGCCAGGAACACGGCGGTGTAGACGCCGACGCCGAAGAACGCGTTGGTGCCGAAATTGACGTAGCCGGCGTAGCCGCCGAGGATGCTCCAAGCCACCGCCAGCACGATGAATTGCAGGATCACGTAGCCCGCGAAGAAGGGATATTCGTTGCGGATCAGCCCCGTCATCAGCAAGGCGACGACGAGAAAGAGGACAGCCCCGGTCCAGTAAGCGATCGCGTTACGATCCATGGTTCACCTGCCGAACAGGCCTTGCGGCCTGACCGCAAGCACGCCGAGCAGCAGCGCAAACGAAATCGCCGGCGCCCAGGACGCGCCGAACATCGTCAGCACGATCGTCTCGGAGACGCCGAGGATGATGGAAGCGATCAAGGTGCCGGTGATGCTGCCGAGGCCTGCCATGACCACGACGCAGAAGGTACGTCCGATATAGAGGCGGTCGAGCGTCGGCTCGACCGGTGCGACGATGATGAGAAGCGCACCGGCAATACCGAGCACGGCGGTGGCGATGCCGAAGGCGAACTGCTTGATGCGGACGGGATTGGCGCCCATCAGGCGCAGCCCCTCCTCGTCCTGCGCCACCGCGCGGATGGCGCGGCCCATGAATGTCTTCGAAAGGTAGGCGACCAGCGACACCGTCAATGCCAGCGCGACCGCGAAGGCGACCAACTGCCGGTATGGAATCCGCATGTCGCCGATCCGCCAGGCCTTGCCGATATAAGGTGCGGTGACCGAACGCTGATCGACCCCGAATAGCAGGATGATCAGCACCTCGATGATGAAGGCGATCCCGAAGAAGAAGGCGATGCCGCGCACGCCGGCATCGCTGCCGCGCCTCTCGAAGCTCTCGTAATAGAGGCGATAGGCGACGAAGCCGAGCAGGAAGAACAGCGGCGTGATGATCAGGCCCGCGACCAGCGGATCGATGTCATAGCTGTCGTTGAGCAGATAGACGCCGTAGGACGCCAGCACCAGGAAGGCGGGATGGGCGACCTGCGGGACGTCGAGCAGACCGAAGGAGATCGACAGCCCGACGCTGACGGCTGCATAGAAGCAGCCGAGCAGCAGGCCGAGCACCACCGCGTCACGCAGCAAGTCGATCGAAAACACTTACTGCCCCTCCCTTGTGCCCGCTTTCCGAAGTTCGCGAGCCCCCAGCTCTACCCGCCTTTCGCGAACTTCGGAAAGTTACGGGCACAAGCAACCTGAGATCCCCGGTGCCGCCTTGCGATTTGAAGTCCCTGATCGAATGCTGCAGCTTGCGCCGCAGGGACTTCAAATCGGCGGCACCGGTCCGCAGGAAGCGCGATCGGTTACTTGCGATTGGCCTCGAACGGCGTGACAAGATCGCCTGTCTTCAGATTGTCCGGGAACAGGATTACCTGCGTGCCAGGCTTGCGGAACTGATCCATGTTCTTGTCCTTCACGCCGCGGAATTGCGCCTCCAGCGTCGCGCTCTGCTTCCACTCGCCGTCTTCCGCGTAAGAGATCGAACCGACGATGGTCTTCATGGTGTTCTCATGCAGGTATTTCGCGATCGCCTTTTGGTCGAACGACTTCGTCCCATTCACCGCCTGCTCGATCAGCTGCCCCATGGCATAGCCGTACGGTGCGATGTAATAGCCGAGCGGGTCGACTTTCGCCTCGACGGCGCGCTTGGTGTATTTCTCGAAGAAGTCCTTGGTGCCGTCGAAATACATGCTGGGTTCGGGCAGCCAGGTGTTGTAGTTGACGACGCCGTTGAGCAGCGATCCCATATTTTCCATGACGGCCCCGAATTGCAGGCCGACCATCGCGCCGCCAAACAGCTTGACATTGTCGCCAATGCCGACCTCGTTGACGGCGCGGAGGATGCCGGCGGAATCCGGCGGATAGGATGCAATGAAGACGATATCCGGCTTGGACGCGCTGACCGCGCGCACGATGCTTGAGAATTCGGTGTTAGTCGGCGGATAGGACTGGTCGTAGACGACGTTGAGGTTCAGCTTCTTGGCGACGTCACGCGCGGTCTTCACGAGGTTCTGCGCAAACTCCTGGTCGGCCGAGAGCAACGCAACCGTTTTGCCGCCGGCCTTCTGGCCGAGCGTCAGAAAGCCGGTCGCCCAGCTGTCGGCCGGTCCCCACGGCGCGTTGTTGAACCACATGTCGTGATGGACCTTGCTGTTCACCTGGAACGAGAAGTTGCCCATCAGCAAGAGCCCGCGCTGCTTGACCAGCGGCAGGATCGGTGCGGTCGGCACGGTAGCGTACGGGGCAAACAAAAGGTCGACCTTGTCGACGTCGATCAGCTTGGCATAGAGCGCCGGCGTCTCCGATGCGCTCGACTTGTCGTCATAGACAGTGAGCTCGACCTTGCGGCCGAGCAGCCCGCCCTTGGCGTTGACGTCGTCGCGCCAGATTTCAATACCGAGCAGCGACGGCTTGCCGCCGCCGGCAAGTCCGCCGGTCTGCGGCATCGACATGCCGATCTTGATCGGCGGCTCCTCCGCGCTCGCAGCCGACATAAGTCCGAACACAGCCGCAGCCGCGGTCCAGCCGATCACCGATCTACGATTTATGTTTCCCCCTTGGGTTGATGTTGTTCTTGGGTAGGTTGGCGCCTCCCCACCCTTAGCTTGCCGCGGGCGCCGATGCAGCAAATTTCGCAGCCTCGCTATGCTCCTTCAGGATCGCCGAGGGGTCAGAACCGACGCGGCCGCTGGTTTTGTCGGCTTCGCCTTCGCGAGATAGACGAAGGTCGAATTTGATGCTGGGCACGCCCGGGATCGGACACTCCGGATCATCGGGGTTGATATCGACAGCCAGATCGTCAGAGGAACCGAAGACGACGTCGTCGGCAAGGTGCGGATCGTCGCGGAGATAGAGCGCGGTCACCAGTTCACGATGGCCGGGAGAGCCGACCAGGAAATGGATGTGCGCCGGCCGCATCCCATGCCGCCCCTGCGCCTTCACCATGGCGCCGACCGGCCCATCCATCGGGATCGAGTAGCCGCGCGGCTTCACCGTGCGCACGACATAGAGACCGTCGGCGTCTGACGTGAACACGCCGCGATAGTCCACGGATGAGGCATTCTCCTGGATGTCGTAAAGGCCGTCGGCGCTGGTCTGCCAGACCGAGACCGTGGCATCCGCCAGCGGCTTGCCGTTGACGTCGGTCACACGGCCATAGAGCACGCATTCGGTGCCGGGCTTGACGTGCTTGGCAATCTGGCTGCCGGGCCCAAGCGTGGGCGAGGCCTCGCGATAGAACGGGCCGAGCAGGCTGGTATGCGTGCCCTCCTCCAGCGCGGTCTCGTCATGCAGGCCGTTGACCAGGGCGGACAGGCCGAGTGTATCGGACAGGAGGATGAATTCCTGGCGGGCGGCGGTACAGGTCTTGCCCACCATGGTCATGAACTCGATGCCCTTGATCCACTCGCCCGGGGTAAGGTTCACCTCGCGTGCAAACGCATGCAGATGCTTCACCGCTGATGCCAAGATCTCCTTCATTCGTGGATCGGACGTGGTCGCCATCTGATCGATGACGGCATCTGTGATGGTGTCCGGGGTCAGTTCGCGCATAACACCCTCCTCGCTGGTTTCCTTTGCCTGCCGGCAGGCCGGCGGCCTTTGCCGGAATCCTAGCGCTCCCGTAGTGGAAACGTCCAGCCTGCCGAGAGGCTTAACGGTTCCTTTGGCGAACCTTGAAGAGAGCCGACCGCGACGCCCGCCAGGTGATCCAAAGGGTCGAGAACCGTGACCGAAAATGCGGCACGAAGGGATCGTTGTCGGCCCGTGACAGCCTTGTCAGATCGGCCCTCGCGATCGCCAATGGCAGGAAGATCGGACGGATTTCCGCCGGCGTCTCCGCAAGCAGTGCGAGGGCTGTGTCGAGATGCTGCCTTGCCGCCGCGATCAGCTCGTCGATGGCGGCGCGCGCTTGCGGGGTTTGCTTGCCCGAAAACACCTGCTCTATGCCGCTGCCATGCTTTTCCAGCAGTTGCAGCGGCACGAACAATTGCCGCCGCGCGGCGTTACGCGGCATTGCATTGATCGCCTGCACGAAGCCGAAAGCGAGGCCGGCGTGGCGCGCGAGATGATCGAGCTCGGCCGAAGGCGGTCCGGCGATGCGCGCCGCCAGCGTGAACAAGCCTGACGACGTGTCGTTGGCATAGCCTTCCAGTGCCGAGAGCGTCGGCATCGGATCGTTGTAAACGTCGAACTGATGTTCCTCGACCAGGCGCGCCAGCCGGTCGACCGGCAGGCGAAAATTCTGGATCGCCCGCAACAGCTCGGACGCGACCGGGTTGCCCTCGACGCCGCCATGGCCCGCGCCGAGCAGCATGTCCGTCCACCATTGCAGGCGGACCTCGCCCGGCAAGGGCTGGCTCACCTGCTCGCGAACCCTGTTCACCTCGGCATTGAAAGCATAGAGCGCAAGCAGCGGCCGCCGTAGCTCGACCGGTACGAACAGCGTGGAGGCATAGCGGACGAAGTCGTGGTTGCGCACGAGATCGGCGCAAAAGTCCGGCGCGTCCTTGACGCTCATGGCACGGCCACCAGCGCGGCCGCGACACGGCGCCGCTCGCCCATCATGATGTTATAGGTTCGGATTGCCGGTCCCGTTTGCATCGTATCCAGCGTCACATGCACGGCGCGCAGTGCTGCGCGCAGCTCCGCCGGCGCGAGCCAGATGTCGGTGCCGGTGCCGACGATCAGCGTGTCGATGCTGTTGGCGGCGGTGAACACGCGGGCAAGCGAATATCTGTCGATCTGCTCGGGCCGCGTCACCTCCCAGGCCCAGATCGCATCGGGCAGGCACAACAGCGAGCCGCGATGCGACATGCCGGCGAAGGCGAAGCCGCCCTTGCCATAGGCATCGATCGGCGCCGACCTCGGAAGATGCGGAGCGTCCGAGGACATTGCCATCGCTCACTTCTTCGGCGGAGTATCCGGCGTGTCCGCCCGGTTGGTGCCGACACCAAGATAGATCAGGATCGGAGCCGCGATGAAGATCGAAGTGTAGGTGCCGACCAGTACCACGCCGAACATCATGACGGCTGTGAAGCTGTGGATCGCCTGGCCGCCGAACAGCAGCAACGCCAGCAAGGCGAGCGTCACCGTGACGTGGGTGATGATCGAGCGCGACAGCGTCGAGTTGATCGACTCGTTCAACAGCTGCGGCATCGGCATTTTCTTGTAACGCCGCAGCATTTCCCGGATGCGGTCGTAGATCACGACCGTATCGTTCAGCGAATAGCCGAGAATCGTGAGCAGCGCCGCGATGCTGGTCAGGTCGAAATCGACTTGCGAAATCGACATGAAGCCGATGGTCAGCACGATGTCATGCACGTTGGCGATCATGGCGCCGAGCGCGAACTGCCATTCGAAGCGGAACCAGAGATAGATCAGAATCGCGACGATCGCGAGCATCAGGCCGAGCATGCCGTAGGCCAGCAATTCGCCGGAGACGCGTGGACCGACGACTTCGACACGGCGGTAGTCAACGCTGTCGCCGAGCGCGCCGCGGACCTTGCCGACCGCTGCCTGCTGGGCGGCGTCGCCGCCGGGCTGCTCGGCGACGCGGATCAACACCTCTTCGGGGCCGCCGAATTGCTGCAACTGGACTTCGCCAAGTCCGAGCGCGTTCAGCGATTGGCGCATCGAGGCGAGGTCCGCCGCGCCGGTCTTGGCGCGCACCTCCAGAAGCGTGCCGCCCTTGAAGTCGATGCCGAAGTTGAGCCCATGGGTGAAGAACAGCGTGATCGCGACGATCGAGGCCAGCGCCGAGATCGGAAACGAGATGCGGCGGAACTGGGTGAAGTCGAAATGGGTGTTGTCGGGAACGATGCGCAGCGACGGCAGCAATCCCATCGCGCTGACGACCGTCAGAACGACAATGAGAACGCCAAGGCCAATGAGAACGAAATGAGTCACTTTTGGCCTCGCATCAGATCGGCACGCTTTGCGGCCGCTTCCACCATATCCACCATGCCACGATCAGGCGGGTCAGGGTGAAGGCGGTGAAGACAGTCGTGATAATGCCGATGCCGAGCGTCACGGCAAAGCCGCGTACCGGCCCGGTGCCGATATAGAACAACACGGCGGCGGCGATGAAGGTCGTGATGTTGGAATTGAGGATGGTGGCGAGCGCGCGCGTGAATCCGGCGTCGATCGCCGAAATCGGGTTGCGCCCGTTACGCAGTTCCTCGCGGATGCGCTCGTAGATCAGCACGTTGGAGTTGACTGCGATGCCGACGGTGAGCACGACGCCGGCGATGCCGGGCAAGGTCAGCGTGGCGTTGAGCAGCGACAGCACGCCGAAGATCATGGCGACGTTGATGGCGACGGCGATGTTGGCGAACACCCCGAACAGCCGGTAGGTCAGCAGCATGAAGACGACGACCATGATGGCGCCGACATAGGCCGCAAGCTCGCCCTTCTCGATCGAGTCCTGGCCGAGGCCCGGGCCGACCGTGCGCTCCTCCACCACCGTCAGCGGCGCAGGCAGCGCACCGGCACGCAGCAGGACCGCGAGATCGTTGGCGGATTGCACGGTGAAATTGCCGGAAATCTGCCCCTGCCCGCCGGTGATCGGCTCGCGGATGACGGGCGCGGAGATCACCTGGTTGTCGAGCACGATGGCAAAGGGCTGCTGGACGTTCTCCGTGGTGGCTTGCGCGAATTTGCGCGAGCCGGCGGTATTGAACTTGAAGTTGACCACGGGCTCGCTGGTCCGCTGGTCGAAGCCGGTCTGCGCATCGGTGAGATCGCCGCCGGAGACCAGCACCTGCTTCTTGATCACATACGGCACCGGCGGCTTGGACGTGCTCATCAACAATTCGTCGTCGGGCGGCAGGCTGCCGCGTTGCGCCTGATCCGGCGGCACCGACGTGTCCACCATGCGGAATTCCATCTTGGCCGTCTTGCCGAGGATTTCCTTCAAATGGGTCGGATCCTGCAGGCCGGGCACCTGCACCAGGATGCGGTCGTTACCCTGGCGCTGGATCAGCGGCTCGACGGTACCGAGTTCGTTGACGCGGCGCTCGACGATCTGGATCGACTGCTCGATGGTCTTGCGGAGGCGATCGACGATCGCCGGCTCCGGTATGGTGAGCCGGATCAGACCGCCGCCGGCGTCGGTCACATCGAGATCGCGCTGCGTCGTGCCGCCGAGCAGGCCGCCGAGCGGCTGCGACAGATCGCGAAGCTTCGACAGCGCATTCGCCTGATCGCTGTCATTTTTGATGCGGACTTCGACCGCGTCGCCTTTCACCGCTATCGGCGGGTTGTATTGGACCCTGGCGGCGCGCAGGGTCCGCTGCGCGTCCTCGCGGACCTGGTTGAGCCGGCTCTTCTTGACGTCGTTGGAATCGACCTCGAGCAGCAGATACGAGCCGCCCTGCAGGTCGAGGCCGAGCACCATTCGCCGTTGTGCCCACAGCGGCCAACCCTTCACCGTCGCTTCCGGGAAGAAGTTCGGCACCGCGCAAAGACACACGATCAGCGCAGTCAGGATAATGCCGAGCGTCGGCTTCCACCGGGTGAGGTACTGCATCGAGTTGACTCGTCAGCGTGAGAAATCGCGGCTTGTCCCCAGCCGTGCAAAAAGGTCAGCTCGCGGGCGTGTTGTCCTTGGTGACTTCCTTGGCCGGCTCGCCCTTGGCGCGGACGCCGGAAATCATCTGCCGCATCTGGCGGACGCGGACGCCGTCGGAGATTTCGAACTCGATCTGGTCGTCGTCCACCACCTTGGTGACCTTGCCGACCAGGCCGCCGGTGGTGACCACGGTATCGCCGCGGCGGATGTTCTTGACCAGCTCGGAGTGATCTTTCACCTTCTTCTGCTGCGGACGCAGGATCAGGAAATACATGATCACGAAGATCAACGCGAACGGCAGAAGCGACATCAACATGCTGTTGGTATCGCCGCCGGCCGCGGCCTGCGCATAGGCGGGGGTAATCAGCATCAGGACAATCCTCGTGAGACGGGAAAGAGCCGGCCATGGCGCTCTCACAGGCGCGGCCGGTTCGGGAATTCGCGCGGAATATAGCTGGCACCGCCCCAATTGCAACGCTGCCCGGCGCCTTGTTTTGGCTCACTTGCGGCGGCCGCCAAGGCCCGATAAGGCTGCGCGGTCAGGAACTTGAGGCATGTCGAAAAAGCCCCCTAAAACCGCCGCCAAACGCCCCGCGACCGCTGCCGCGCGGAGCGCGCAGAAAGTCGCGGCAAAACGCCCCACAAGCGGCCCCAATGGCGACACCGCCGAGCGCATCGCTTCGGCGCTGGAGACCATTGCGGCGCATCTCGCCGCGGGCAGTGCTGCGAGCTTCCGGCCTGAGTTGTTCGGCAATGCCGACGCCTTTGTCTGGCATCCCGATGGACGGCTGACCGAGGTGCCGCGGGTCAGCCGCGTCGAGATCGACCTGTTGAAGGGCATCGACCGGATGCGCGACATCCTGATCGAGAACACCGAGCGCTTCGCCAACGGCCTGCCAGCCAACAACGCGCTGCTCTGGGGCGCGCGCGGCATGGGCAAGTCGTCGCTGGTCAAGGCCGCCCACGCCAGCATCAACCACGGCCGCAAGGCGGCCGACCGGTTGAAGCTGATCGAGATCCACCGCGAGGACATCGAAAGCCTGCCGGAGTTGATGGAGCTGTTACGGAGCTCCGAGTATCGTTTCATCGTGTTCTGCGACGATCTCTCCTTCGACGGCAACGATGCCTCCTACAAGTCGCTGAAGGCCGTGCTGGAAGGCGGCATCGAGGGCCGGCCCGAGAACGTCATCCTGTACGCCACGTCGAACCGCCGGCACCTGCTGGCGCGCGACATGATCGAGAACGAGCGCTCGACCGCGATCAATCCGGGCGAAGCGGTCGAGGAGAAGGTCTCGCTGTCGGATCGTTTCGGCCTGTGGCTCGGCTTCCACCGCTGCAGCCAGGACGAATATCTCGCCATGGTCCGTGGCTATTGCGGCCATTACGGCATCAAGCTCGGCGATGAGGAACTGGAGCACGAGGCACTGGAATGGTCGACCACGCGCGGCTCGCGCTCGGGCCGCGTCGCCTGGCAGTTCACGCAGGAGCTGGCTGGACGGCTCGGGGTGAGGCTAAGCGGAAAGTAGCCTCACGCCCCGTTCAGGAATTGAAGCGGGTCGACGGGCTGAGAGCCCTTGCGGATCTCGAAGTGGAGCTGCGGCGACCCCACCTCTCCCGACTGACCCGATTTGGCAATCACCTGGCCACGCTTGATGGTGTCCCCGCGCTTCACCAAAAGCTCACTCGCATGGGCATATGCGGTGACGTAGCCGTTGGAGTGCCGAACCAGGATCAGATTGCCGTAACCTTTGAGTTCGTTGCCGGAATAGGCGACGACGCCATCCTCGGCGGCCTTCACCGGCGTGCCTTCGGGCACGGCGACGTTGATGCCGTCATTGGATTTGCCGTTGGTCTTGGCGCCGTAGCCGGTGATGACCTTGCCGCGCACCGGCCAGCGGAAGGTCGGCAACGCACTGGTTGTTTCGGCCGGCTTGGGAGCAGGCGTCGCTTCGGCAGGTTCGGGCGCCGGATTGGCCTGCGCATATCGCGCGCTCTGCTGCTGGGCGGCGGGCGTGGCAGCGGCGAGCTTGGGTCCGCCAATGGTCGTGGTCGGGACAGGCTGCGCGACGGCGACCGGCTGTGCGGCGACCGGCGCCGCTTCGGCGGCCTTCGCCGGCACATTCAGCCTCATGCCCTGCTTCAACGGCGCGTTGGCATCGAGATTATTGGCCCTGGCAATATCGGCGACCGAGACGTGGTTGCGGTGAGCGATGCCGGCGAGCGTGTCGCCGTGATTGACGACATGCACAGTGGCGACACTCGCGACCGGCTTCGTTGCCGGAGCAGCCGCAACGGGAGCCGCGGCAGAATTCGCAGCCGAAATGATCAGCTGCTGTCCCGGCGACAGCGTGCGCGGACCCTTGTAGCCGTTGACGGCGAGGATCGCGGCAGGCGTCACATGATAGCGCTGCGCCAGCAACTGCAGCGTGTCGCTGGTGCCGACAATGATGGTCGTGCCGGCTTGCGGATGCGCTGCCGCGACCGAACGCGGCGCCACCGTGCCGGTCGTCTCCAGCTTCGGCTTGGCAGGCGGTGTATAGGAGGCAAGCCCGCGCCCGCCACCGGACACGCCCTGGCTCGCGATCGCTGTGGTTTGCGGCGCCGCAACGGCGGGCGGCGGCAAGGCCGATGACTGAATCTGCGAGTGCGACCGGGCATATTGCGGCAGGTCACGCTGCTCGGCCTGCGGCGCGGTTGCGGGCACCGAGCCGGTGGCTTCGCCCTGGTAGCCGAAGGGATTGGCGACGGAGCTTTGCTGGAAGCGCGACGTCATGTCGGCGCTGCAGCCGGCTACGGCGAATGCGATCAGCGCCAGCGCCGCAAACTGCGGCACCCGGCGCGAGCCAGAGAACTCGGCGACACCAGACATGGTTACTCACTCGCACGCTACAAACGTCGATTTTGAGTAAACACGCCGCGAGTAAACAACGGCTTAAGCACCCGAATAAGGTGTTGGCGGACAAGCCGATCCGGGAATTTGCGATCGCTCATCCGACAGTTCAAAGCTCCCGCGCAATCCCCGGAAGCGCCGGCACAAAACGCACGTCGACCAGCTCCTTTCGATCAAAGCCGCTCGCCGTCCTGACGACGCGAACGAGCGTCTGCACCCCATGGTGCGGTCCGATCGGCGCAATCAGAATGCCCCCCGGCTCCAGCCGATCGAGCAATGTCTGCGGGATCTCCACCATCGCCGCCGTCACCATGACGCGGTCGAACGTGCCGAGCTCGGCCGGAAGGCTGAGGCCATCGGCGAGCATCACCTCGACGTTGCTGCACTGCAATTTCTCGAGGCGCTTGCGCGCGGTTTCGGCCAAGGCGCGAAAGCGTTCGACCGTGACTACCTGACCTGCGAGCTGAGCCAGCACCGCCGCCTGATAACCCGAGCCGGTACCGACCTCGAGCACCCGGTGGCTCTTCTGCAATTGCAGCTGCTCGGTCATGTAGGCCACAACGAAGGGCTGGCTGATGGTTTGCCCGCAGGCGATGCCAAGCGCGCTGTCGCGGTAGGCATCCTGGCGGTCACCCTCCTCGACAAACGCCTCCCGCGGCACGTCCTCCATGGCCCGCAGCACCGCCTGATCGCTGATCCCCCGGCGCCGCAGGGTCAGCTGAAACATCATTTTTTCCGGAGGAGGCATCTAGTGTCCCGGTTCTAACATTCGGCTTGTCCAATTCTCGCCGGGAGCCCGATCCGCCCGCCGGCCCGGCTCCATCTGCACCCGTTTTAAGCGAGTCTTCGCGTTTTGCCTTGTTCCGGACGGCGGAACCCCAACCGCAGCCTTGACGTTAAGGCGCGGGGCGATCATTTGCTAACAGCACGAAGGATGGCCGATGCATACTGCTATTGTGGCCATTGCACCTGACAGCCATATTTGCCAACGTGAATCGGATGGGCAAGGGACCGATATCATGACCACCACGCGCCCACCGCGCGGTTCTGTATTCCTCGTCGAAGACGAGGTGATGATCAGGATGATGGTCGCCGACATGCTCAACGAGCTCGGCTACACGGTTGCGGCCGAGGCAGGCGAGATCGGCGAAGCGATCCGGCTTGCCCAGAGCACCTATTTCGATCTCGCGATCCTGGACGTCAACGTCAACGGCAAGGTGATCTCGCCGGTCGCCGATCTCTTGAAGGCACGTGGCCGTCCCTTCATCTTCGCAACCGGCTACGGCTCTTCCGGCCTGCCGGAGGAATATCGCGACCGTCCGGCCCTACAGAAGCCGTTCCAGCTGGAGACGCTGGGCAAGGTGATCGACAGCACGCTGAAGGGCGCGGCGGCCTAGCGCATGATCCGGAAAAAGCCTGCCCCGCACTTGATGCGGGGTGGGCACCGGTTTTCCCTCGCGACAAGCGCATAGTGCTTGCGCGGAGATCATGCGCAAGAATCTTGCTACTTCAAGAGATCCGACAACTCTTCCGAGAAAGCCTCGTCGGTACGGTCGAGCCTGAGCGGCGTCACCGAGACGTAGCGCGCCGCAAGTGCCGCGAGATCCGTGCCTTCAGCGGGCTTGTCCATCATCGCTGCGCGCTCGAAGCCGATCCAGAAATAGGGATTGCCGCGCCCGTCACGGCGCTCATCGATCTTCAGGAAACCGAGATTGCGCTTGCCCTGCCGCGTTACCCGGATGCCCGCCACCTGCTCCGGCGGGCAGGCCGGGAAGTTGACGTTGATCACCGTGTTCCTGGGTATGCCGGCCTCGATCGCCTTGCGCAGGATCGGCGGACCGAATTTCAGGGCGGTCTCCCATAGCGGCTTTCCGCGCGTCTCTATCGAAAATTCCTGTGACAGCGCAAAAGACGGCAAGCCCAGGATCGTGCCTTCGAGCGCGCCAGCGATGGTGCCGGAATAGACCACGTCTTCGGCGACGTTGCGGCCGCGGTTGACGCCCGAGAGCACGATGTCGGGCATGGTCGGCTTCAAGATGTGGTGCGCGCCCATGATGACGCAGTCGGTCGGCGTGCCGCGCACGGCAAAGTGACGTGGACCGACTTCGCGCAGGCGCAGGGGATCGTTCAGCGACAGCGAGTGCGAGACCCCGGATTGATCGGACTCCGGCGCCACGATCCAGACATCGTCGGACAGCGCGCCCGCGATCTCCTCCAGCACCTTCAACCCGGGGCCATAGATGCCATCGTCATTGGTGCAGAGAATTCGCATTGCCGCGAGCATGCCCTTCAATTGATTCCGCTCGTTTCGTATCGCGGGTCGTCTTATCCGTTGCCGGCGGCCGAGGCAAACCGGCCAATACCGGCCGAAAAGGCCGGGAATGTCGCCCAGATCACACAGCAAGGTGAGCTTTGGCTGTATTGCGGACGGGATTTCGTTGCTATTATTTTGCGCCTGTTTGGGAAGGCACGGGGTTCGAGCATGACCCGCTTTTCAGCCGCGGCCGTCATTTTAGGTTGGCTTGCTTTTTTCAGTTCGTTTCCGGCGATCGCGCAATCGGACCCGAGCCAGTGCTTTCCCTGGCAGGAGTTCAAGAACGGCACTTGCGTCGCAAAGCCGTCACAGGAGCCACCGCCTCTGCCGCCACCCGCGGCGGCGCTCCCCGATCCCTGCTTGGACGGCAAGCGCAGCCTGTCCAGCCAATGCACCTGTCCGATCAACACGCACATGGAAGGTGGACGCTGCACCGCCGATGCGGTGGCCCCGCCCGCGATACCTGCGGCGCCGGTCGCCGTCGGCCCGCCCGTCCCGCCACCTTTGCCGCCACCGCTTCCGCCGTCGACACGCAAGGCCGAAGAGCCGCTGCTTTGTGACGGCGGCACCGCATCGGGCGGCCGATGCGTCTGTCCTGCAGGCTACGTCGTGATGCCCCCGCGTGGCGGCGGCGGTGGAGGCGGCGGCACCTGCGTGCGCACCGATGCAGCGAATTGCCAGGGCGGCGAGCTCACCGTCAGCGGCGCCTGCATGTGCAATGGACAGGTCGTGATGTCCGGCGAGACCTATCTGCTCGAATACACCAACGGCAAATGCGTGCCGAAGCGCTGCCCGGTCTCGACCGAAATGCGCGATGGCAAATGCAGCGCGGTGTCGGCGGTCACGCCGGCCTCTGCGCCCGAGCCCGAGCCGAAAGCCAAGCCGAAAGAGACCAAGGACGCCGACGAAGGCGAGCATCACCACGGCTGCGGCCGCGGCATGGTGCGGAGCCATTCCGGCAACTGCGTCGTTGCACGCCGGAAAGTGCCGGCCATGGCCGCTCCGCCCGGCCTGAGCCAGTACTATCGAAACTATCAATTTCCCGGCAATTCGGCGCAGACCCCGCAGAACTGATTCAGCGCACGCGCCACATCTGCAGGAATTTTGCCGACGCACGCTCCATGCGGACCGCAAGTAATGGATCCACACGCAAGGGAGGCGGCGCGACCGGAGCCGGCTCCGCTTCCACTGCCTCCGCAACCAGCGGCGATGGCGCCACCTTTCCGGGCTCGGGAGCAGCCGGCTGAATCATTTTCAGCACGCTCTCGACCAGCGGCAATTTTCTGTGCGGCGGCTCGGGATGCCGTGCGCGCGCCATCTCGAGCGCCTTGTCGAAATCGGCCGCATTGAGCCAGGCCAGCGCGCGGGTGCGCTCGACGGCGATGTCGTCCCACACTCTGGCAATTTCGATGTCGAAGCTGCCCTTCAGGCGCTGGTCAATCGCCTGTATCCCGAAACCGGTGACGGCCCATTGCCTGCCAACCCAGTAAATGTCGCGATGCAGGGCCATCGGTACTCGCTTCCAGCACAATGGAATCAGGATACCGTTGACCCCCGCATGCGCAACATCGAACGCGTGACACCTTCGAGAAATTTATTTTTCGTGTTCGATTAGCTTCAGTCCGCCCATATAGGGCTGCAACACGTCGGGAATGGCGATCGAACCGCCCTGTTGCTGATAGTTTTCCATGACCGCGATCAACGCGCGGCCCACCGCCGTGCCGGACCCGTTCAGCGTGTGCACGAAACGCAGCTTGCCGTCCGGCCCGCGATAGCGCGCATCCATGCGGCGGGCCTGGAAATCGCCGCAAACCGAACAGCTCGAGATTTCGCGATAGGCGCCGCCGTCGCCCTGCCCCGGCAACCAGACCTCGATGTCATAGGTCTTTTGCGCGGAGAAGCCCATGTCACCTGCACATAAAGTCATCACGCGGTAGTGCAGGTCGAGCTGCTTCAACACCTCCTCGGCGCAGGCGAGCATCCGTTCATGCTCCTGCTTACTCTCCTCAGGGGTTGTGATCGAGACCAGTTCGACTTTATTGAATTGATGCTGCCGGATCATACCGCGGGTGTCGCGCCCGGCCGCGCCGGCTTCGGCGCGGAAGCACGGCGTCAGCGCCGTGACCCGCATCGGCAGCTCTTTCTCATCGACGATGGATTCGCGGACGAGATTTGTCAGCGAGACTTCCGCGGTCGGAATCAAGCCGAGCCGCTCGGTCTTCAGACGTTCGTCCGGCGTTGCGATAAGTTCACCGCGGATAGCCCAGAACTGATCGTCCTCGAATTTCGGCAATTGTCCCGTGCCGAACATCACCTCGTTGCGAACCAGAAGCGGCGGGTTGATCTCGCTATAGCCGTGCTCGTTCGTGTGCAGATCGAGCATGAACTGACCGATCGCGCGTTCGAGGCGCGCCAGCTTCTTTCTCAGGACCACAAAGCGCGCGCCCGACAGCTTGGCGGCAGTCTCGAAGTCCATCAGGCCGAGGTCGGTGCCGAGATCGTCATGCGCTTTCAGCGCGAAGCCATAGGTGCGCGCCTTGCCAAAGACGTGACGCTGCACATTGCCGTGCTCGTCCGTTCCATCGGGTACCTCGGGCGCCGGTAGCGGCAGGTTCGGGATCGGCGCGAGCTCTTTCGTCAGTTCCTCGTCAGCCGTCTTGGCGGCCTGCTCGAGTTGCGGCAGCGTGGTCTTCAGTTCGGTAACTTCAGCCATCAACTTGGAGGCGCGCGCGTCGTCCCTGGCCTTCTTGGCCTCGCCGATCTCCTTCGAGGCCGCGTTGCGCCGCGCCTGCGCCTGTTCCGAGGCGAGGATCGCCGCGCGGCGCTTCTCATCGATGGCCAGCAGCGACGCGGACACCGGCTCAAGCCCGCGCCGCTTCAGCGCTGCATCGAAGCCTTCCGGATTGTCGCGGATCGATTTGATGTCGTGCATGGCTTGATTTCCGTGAATCGTACCGGCCCAAGGGCGGGCATCCAGTAACCTGATTGCGGGAGATTTGGAACAGCGGCAGGAACGGATTTGCCGGCCCTCGCGCGGCGAAAGGCGTCCTACTCGGCGGGATTGGCCGCCGGCGGGGCGCCGGTGCTAGAGGAGGCCTTTGAGGCTGCCGCCTTCTTCTCCACGATCTTCACCGCGATGATCGAGCCCTCATAGAGCGCGAGCAAGGGCAGCGCGAGTGAAGCCTGGCTCAAGACGTCCGGCGGCGTCAGCACGGCCGCGATGATGAAGGCGACCACGATGAAGTAACGGCGTTTCTCGCGCAGCATCTTCGAGGTCACGATGCCGATCCGTCCGAGCAAGGTCAGGATCACCGGAAGCTGGAAGGCGATGCCGAAGGCGAAGATCAGCGACATCATCAGCGAGAGATATTCGCCGACCTTGGGCAGCAGCGCGATCTGCGCGGTCTCGGGACCTGCGGTCTGCTGCATGCCGAGCGAGAAGCGGATCAGCATCGGCAACACGACGAAATAGACCAGCATGGCGCCCAACACGAAAAACACCGGAGTCGCGATGAGATATGGCCTGAACGCGTTGCGCTCGTGCTTGTAAAGGCCAGGCGCCACGAACTTGTAGATCTGGGTGGCGACGATCGGAAAGGAGATGAAGCCGGCCCCGAACAGCGCGAGCTTGAGCTGGGTGATGAAATATTCGAGCAGCGCCGTGTAGATGAACTTCGAATTTTCGGCGCCGGCAACCCAGACGAACGGCCAGACCAGCACGTTGTAGATCTGCTTGGCGAAGAAGAAGCAGAAAATGAAGGCGACGCCGAAGCCGAGCAGCGCCTTGATCAGTCGCGAGCGCAGCTCGATCAAATGATCCATCAACGGCGCTTTGCTGGCCTCGATGTCGGCATCGCTCATGACGCTTTGGCGTCCTTGATCTCGTCGTTTGCGACCGCTGCACTTTCCTGCGCCTGAACCTCGCTCGTGATCGCAAGCGGCTCACCCGCCGCATGGGCTTCGGCCTCGACGAAGGTCTCCGGCGTCGGCGGCGCCGGCTCGGTCGGTGTGGCCGGCGGCTCGATCGCCGGCGTGGGCTTGTCAATGTCGTCGATGCGAAGCGCGTCGGTGACGTCTTTCTGCAGCGAGGTCATGATGCCGCCGCTGGTCAGGCCGGTCGCGGCTTCCTTCACCTCGTCGAAGCTCTTCTTGAGATCGGCCATCTCGGCCTCGCGCATCGCCTCCTGGAACTGGCCCTGGAATTCGGCGGCCATCTTGCGGGCCTTGCCCATCCACTGCCCGACCATGCGCAGCACGCCCGGCAATTCCTTCGGGCCAATCGCGATCAGCGCGACGACCGCGATGACCATGATCTCACTCCAGCCGATGTCGAACATGAAAAATTCCGCTCACGCGAAGCCGGCTTCCCTCCGGGGAAAGCGGAAGTGAATTGCCTGTGTCGGCCGGGCTCAGACTGCCTTGCTGCCGACGTCCTGGCGCGCTGCCGACGGCGACGCAGAATTGTGATCGATGGACTTCACGGGCTCGGACTTCTCGGGCGCAGTCTCGTCGTCCTTCATGCCCTTCTTGAAGGCCTTGATGCCCTGGGCAACGTCACCCATCAGATCCGAAATCTTGCCGCGGCCGAACAGCAGCAGGACGACTGCGATCACCACGATCCAGTGCCAAATGCTAAGCGAACCCATCCTGCAACCCTCCAAACGGGAAATGGCCGATAATCCGACCTGCTCTTTCCCCGGAAAGTAGGCCCGCGGGGTGTCAAAAACAAGGACTTCAGCCCCGGCAAATCGCTGCAGGGCTTACGTATTATGGCTACCGTTAATTGCGACAGGTGATGCGTCCGGAACTAGTTTTCGTCGCCTTTTTCGGGCTCGACGGCGGGCGCCAGCGCCAGATCGAGATCGCCGATCTCCAACGGGTCCTCATCTTCACGCAGCGCCGGATCGTCCGAGGGCGTCGGAACATTAAATCCGGTCGGCAGGCGGGAATCCAGCAGCCCTGTCCCCTTCAATTCCTCCAGACCCGGCAGATCGCCGAGCGCCTCGAGGCTGAACTGCGACAGGAATGTTTCCGTGGTTCCGAAGGTCAGCGGCCGGCCCGGCGTCTTGCGGCGGCCGCGCGGCCTGATCCATCCGGTTTCAAGCAGCACATCGAGCGTACCCTTCGAAGTGATCACGCCTCGGATTTCCTCGATCTCGGCGCGCGTCACCGGCTGGTGATAGGCGATGATCGAAAGCACCTCGATTGCCGCGCGCGACAGCCGCCGCGTCTCCGTGCTCTCGCGGGTCATCAGCCAGGCAAGATCGCCCGCCGTACGAAAGGTCCACTTGTTGGCGATGCGGACGAGGTTGACGCCACGCGACGAATATTCCGCCTGCAATTGCACGAGCGCCGCCTTGATGTCGACGCCGTCGGGCATGCGCTTGGCGAGCGTTGCCTGATCGAGCGGCTCGGTCGATGCGAACAACAACGCTTCAAGGAGCCGCAGCTCTTCGGGTCGCGCGGTGGGATCGGCCGGCCTGTCCTCGGCGTTGTCCATGCGTTGCTCCGCCAGGCTTGCCATGGGCTACGTCTCCTCTTGCATTACAGATCCGCCGACGGCGCCGCATCCGCCGGTTGCGGCGCGCGCTTGCGGAAATAAAGCGGCGCGAACGCCTCTTTCTGGTTCAATTCCATCTGACCTTCGCGCACCAGTTCGAGCGCCGCGGCGAAGCTCGACGCAAACACGGTCGCCTTCTGCGAGGGATCGACGACATAGGCGAGCAGATATTCGTCGAGGCAGCTCCAGTCATCGGCCAGGCCGATCAGACGTTCCAGCGAAGCGCGGGCTTCCGACAACGACCACACCGTGCGCTTGGTGAGATGCACCGAAGCCAGCACGCGCTGCTGACGCTGCGCGGCATAGGCGGTGAGCAGATCGAACAGGGTTGCGGTGTAATGGGGGTGGCGAATATGGGCGATCGCCTCGGGATTGCCGCGCGCAAAAATATCGCGCTGCAACTGCGGACGGTGCATCAGACGATTGGCCGCCTCGCGGATCGCCTCCAGCCGCCGCAGCCGGTTGGCGAGCGCGGTCGCCATCTCCTCGGCGCTCGGGCCTTCGGCAGCCGGCGGCTCCGGCAACAACAGGCGCGATTTCAGGAACGCGAGCCAGGCCGCCATCACGAGATAGTCGGCGGCGAGCTCCAACCGGATCTTTCGCGCTTCCTCAATGAACCGCAGATACTGGTCGGCCAGCGCCAGGATCGAAATCTTGGACAGGTCGACCTTCTGTTGCCGCGCCAGCGCGAGCAGCAGGTCGAGCGGGCCCTCATAACCCTCGACATCGACGACCAGTGACGGCTCGCCGTCGGCAAGATCGGCCGGCCGCCCCGTCTCGAAGGACAAAATCTCCGCGGTCATGCCACCGTTCCCAATCGTCCGATCAGCGCCTCGAGCTCCGCTTTTGCCGCCGCGCGATCGAACGGCTGCGGAGGTTTGCGCGCAGCCAACGCCTGCCGCGCCCTGGTCAACGCCTTGCCCGACAATTCGGGCGCCTCACGGGCGACTTCCTGCATTTCGTCCAGCTTGCCGCTGCAATGCAGGATGATGTCGCATCCGGCGGCAATGAGGGCCTGGCTGCGCTCGCCGATCGATCCGGCCAGCGCGTTCATCCCGACGTCATCACTCATCAACAGACCCTGGAACCCGATCAAGCCGCGAATCACTCCTTCGATCATTGTCGCAGAAGTCGTGGCCGGTTGGGCAGGATCGATGGCGGAAAACACAACATGCGCCGTCATCGCCATCGGCAGGTCGGCCAAGGGTTTGAAAGCGGCAAAATCGGTCCTTTCGAGTTCTTGCCTAGGCGTATCGACCGTCGGGAGCGCCAGATGGCTGTCGGCGGTGGCTCTGCCATGGCCGGGAATGTGCTTGAGCACCGGCAAAATGCCACCCTGTTCCAGGCCTTGCGTGACTGCCCGTGCGATGACCGCCACCTTGCCGGGTTCGTCGCCATAAGCACGATCGCCAATGACGCCGTCGGCGCCGGGAACCGGGACGTCCGCGAGCGGCAGGCAGTCGACCGTCACCCCCATCGGCAGCAAATCGTCGGCGATCAGCCGGGCGCTGAGGCGGGCAGCCTGCACGCCTAGCTTCGAATCGATGTCGTAGAGCCGGCCGAAGGCTGCGCCGGCCGGATAGTTTGGCCAGTGCGGCGGCCGGAAACGCTGCACTTGTCCACCCTCCTGGTCGACCAGCACGGGCGCATCCGGAGCGCCTGCGGCATTCCGCATTTCGTCAACCAATGCCTTGACTTGCGCGGGATTATCGATGTTCCGCCTGAACAGGATAAAGCCCCAGGGACGCTCGGCCGCGATGAAGGCGCGCTCGTCGGCGGTCAGCGTGGTGCCTGAAGTGCCCGTGATGAATGCGCGATGAGCCATGCCCGGCCGAATAGCCCGCCGTCCGCGCGGGGGTCAAGGAAACTGCAGCGTTTTCCTCCGGATCGATCCGATCAGGGGACCCAGCACTGGCCACCGGCGGACGAGTAATTCGTGCAGAACCGCGTGGCTTCTTCGCGTGATGCGAATGGCCCGACCATGGCGCGGTAAGAGACGCCCTTTTTCCCGTCGATCCGTTTGATCACGGGCGAGCGCGAGCCGATCTGGTCGGGATATTTCTTCTGCATCGAGCGGAACGCGGCTTGCGCCTCGGCCTCGGTCGGCTGCGACGTGATCGAAACCAGGAATTTGCCCTCGGCCGCAGGCGCAGCGTCGCTGCCGGGCGAACCCGGCGGCGGCTGCAGGGTGGCAACGCGGCGCGGCTCGGGAGCCGGCGCCGAGGCCTGCGCATCGGGAGCCAGCGACAGCGGCGCGTTGGCGGCGGCCTGCGGCGCGCTACGCGGCGCGGCAGACTTGGCCGGCTTTGCCGGCGCTGCAGCAGGCGCCGGCGGCGGAGCCGGACCGGCATCGGCCTGATCGCCGCGAACCGACAGCGTCTTGATCTTGCGCGGCTCGCTGCTCGGCAAGGTGCCGTTGGTTGGCATCGGCGCGGGTGCGGCCGCCGCCGGCGGCGCGGCGGTCGCAACGCTTGCCGCGGGCGGTGGATTGGCGTTGGGCGTGAGCGGTGGAAACACCACGCGTGGCGCCCCGCTCGCGGCGTTGACGTCAACCGGCTTTTCCTCGCGCGGCACGATCTTCTCGGCGCCATCGCCGGCCGGCATCCGATCCGGCGTCTTGCTCGAGGGATCGGACGGCGCAGGTATTACCTTGGTCGGCGTATTGTCGGCCTTGATGATCGGCGGATCGCCGCTCCTGGGTCCGCCGACATACGTGCGGTAGGCGAACGCCGCTCCCGTGCCCACGACAGCGAGCGCGAGCACCGCGGCGACCGTCAGCAAACCGCCGCCACGCTTGCGGACTGGCTCCTCGGGCTCCTCCTCGTAGCCGTCCTGATAGGCGTAGGGATCGTCGGGATAGGCAGCCTCGCGCTGATAATCCTGCGCGCCGCTTTCGAGCTGACCGTACAGCGCCTCGTCATAGCGCGAGGGATCGGCGTGTTGTTCAGCCTCCTGATAGGCCTGCTCCTCCGGATCGTCTTCATATTGCGGAGCCGGCAGCGCGTGGCGGCGCAACGGGTGGACTGCGCTCGGAATGTCCTCCTCTGCGAGGGCCTGCCGCTGCCCCGGCACGACGCGCGCGTTGGCGCGCTGCATCCAGGCGGGTGGACCGGGAGGCGGCAGCGGCTCCTCCTCGACCGGCTCTTCGTATTGCGGTTCTTCGTATTGCGGAGGTTCGTAGCGATCGCGCGGCGTCGCGCGCGGCACGGGCGGCGCCGGATTCGATTTCCCCACGGCGCCGAACGGATCGGTCTGGCCGATCAGTCGCGCGAGCTCCGCGAGCGGATCGCTGCCGCCGGAGTCATACTGATCGCCGCCGCGATCATGGTCGTCAGGCCTGCCCTGATATCGATCAGCCATCGTCGTGATGCGTCCCCTACGGGAAAGAGCCCCCACAACTCTTGTACGCGAACCGGTTCGGAACCGATGAGCCCCCAAAGCCCATGCGGGCGACCGCCAGCGCCAGACTAGCGCATTTCGTCGGGAGCGTGGACGCCCAAAATGGCGAGCCCAGACGCCAACACCGAGACGACCCCCTGCACCATGGCCAGCCGCGCCTTGGTAAGGTTTGCATCATCTTTGATAATGAAGCGTAAATAGGGCAAATCCCGCCCCTTCGTCCAAAGCGCGTGGAACTCACTGGCGAGATCATAGAGATAAAACGCGATTCGGTGCGGCTCGTGCGCGGCCGCCGCGCCCTCGATCATCCGAGGGTAGAGCGCGAGCCGTTTCAGAAGATCGAGTTCGGCCGGGTCGGTCAGCCGCTCGACCGGCGCCTGCGCCAGGTAGGCCACCCTCGCCTGCCCCTCATGCGGCAGGTCGGCCAGCACCTCGTCGCGGGCATTGCGGAAGATCGAATGACCGCGGGCATGGCCATACTGGACGTAGAACACCGGGTTGTCGCGTGACTGCTCGATCACCTTGGCGAGGTCGAAGTCGAGCACCGCATCGTTCTTGCGGTAGAGCATCATGAAGCGGACGGCGTCATTGCCGACCTCGTCGACGACCTCGCGCAACGTGACGAAATCGCCGGAGCGCTTCGACATCTTCACGGGCTCGCCATGGCGGAGCAGCTTCACCAGCTGGACGATCTTGATGTCGACCGTCGCCTGGCCCTCCGTGACGGCCTTCACCGCAGCCTGGGTGCGCTTGATGTAGCCGCCATGATCGGCGCCGAACACATCGATGAGATCGGCGAAGCCGCGATCGAACTTGCCCTTGTGGTTGGCGATGTCGGAGGCGAAGTAGGTGTAAGAGCCATCCGACTTGATCAGCGGACGGTCGACATCATCGCCATAGGCGGTGGCGCGGAACAGCAGCTGCTCGCGGTCCTCCCAGTCTTCGACCGGCGCGCCCTTCGGCGGCGGCAGCCGGCCGGTATAGACGTCGCCGCGCTCGCGCAGGAAGTCGATGGTCTCGGCGACCTTGTTGTTGCCGCCATCGATCAGCGACCGCTCCGAGAAGAACACGTCGTGTCTGATGTTGAGCGCGGCGAGATCGCCCTTGATTTCCTCCATCATCATGGCGATCGCCTTGGTGCGCACGGTCGGCAGCCACTGGGCCTCGCTCATCGCGCGCAGCGTGTCGCCATACTCGGTGGCGAGCGCCTGCCCGACCGGTTTCAGATAATCGCCGGGATAGAGCCCTTCGGGGATCGCGCCGATGTTTTCGCCCAGCGCCTCGCGATAACGCAGGAACACCGAACGCGCGAGCACGTCGACCTGCGCGCCGGCATCGTTGACGTAATATTCGCGGGTGACTTCGTGGCCGGCGAATTGCAGCAGGCTGCACAGCGCATCGCCAAACACGGCGCCGCGGCAATGACCGATATGCATCGGCCCGGTTGGATTGGCCGAGACGTATTCGACATTGACCTTCGGCGCGCCGGCTTTCGCCGGCAGACGGCCGTAACCATCGCCTTCGCGCAGCACGGCGCGTAGCGCATCGATCCACGCGATAGGCTTCAAGGTGAGATTGATGAAGCCGGGCCCGGCGACGTCGACCTTCTCGATCAGATCCTCGGTGCGCAGCTTCGCCGCGATGGCCTCGGCAAGATCGCGCGGCTTCGATTTCGCTTCCTTCGCCAGCACCATCGCGGCATTGGTCGCCATATCGCCATGACTGGCATCGCGCGGCGGCTCGACCACGACGCGCGAGAACTCGATGCCTTCAGGCCAATTGCCGTCCTTGGCGAAATCAGCGCAGATCGCGTGCACGCGCGCCAGCACGTCGGCAAACAGATGAAGGGATTGAGATTTTCCGGCCATGGCCGCCGCCTAACGCAATTCCGGGGTCGAGTCAAAAAGCCGCTGATGCTCGGTCAAGGCAAAGCGGTCGGTCATCCCCGCAATGAAATTGCCGATCCGGCGCGCGCGCGCCGCCTCGCTTTCCTGCGCGATGCCATCTTGCCATTCGGGCGGCAGCGCTGCGCGATCATCCTGATAGCGCGCGAACAGATTGGCCACGATGTCCTCGGCCTCGCCCATCACCCGCATCACGCGCGGATGCCGGTACATGCGCTGCTTCAGGAACGCTTTGATCGCTGCTTCCGCCCCGGCCACATCAGGCGAGAACGCAACCAGCTGCTTGTCGTGATGCCTGACATCGTCGGCCGATGTCGGATGCGCGGCATCGAGTCGCCTGTGCGCCTCCGAGATCACCGAGCCGATCAGGTAGGAAATCAGCTCGCGCACTAGCTCGGCGCCGCGCCGGTCCTGATCGAGGGTAGGATAATGCGCGTCGATGTCGCCGATCATCTCCGCCAGCAGCGGCATCACCTTGAGGTCGTCGATGGCGAACAGACCGGCGCGCAGCCCGTCGTCGATGTCGTGGGCGTCATAGGCGATGTCGTCGGCAATGGCCGCAACCTGCGCTTCCAGGGACGCGAAGCTCCAGAGCTCGAGGTCGTAGCTTTTCATATAATCGGCGATGCCGATGGGAACGCCGTGATCGCCGAGCGCGGCGCCGCTGCGATCGGCCAGAGGTCCGTTGTGCTTGACGATGCCTTCGAGGGATTCCCAGGTCAGATTGAGCCCATCGAATTCGGGATAGCGATGCTCCAGCGCGGTCACAACCCGCAGCGTCTGGGCATTGTGATCGAAGCCGCCGTGCGCCTTCAGGCACGCATCGAGCGAGCGCTCGCCGGCATGGCCGAACGGGGGATGGCCGAGATCATGCGCCAGCGCCAGCGTCTCGGTGAGGTCCTCATCGAGCCCAAGCTGCCGCGCCAGCGCGCGGGCGATCTGCGCGACCTCCAGCGAGTGGGTCAGCCGGGTGCGGTAATGGTCGCCTTCGTGGAAAACAAACACCTGCGTTTTGTGCTTCAGCCGCCGAAACGCGGTGGAATGGATCACCCGGTCGCAATCGCGCCGGAATGGGCTGCGGGTGCGGCTCGGCGGCTCGGGGAATAGCCGGCCCCGGCTGTGGTCGGGGTCGCAGGCATAGGGCGCGCGGGGGGCAGCCATTCCGACCGACACGGTGTATTGATCCCCTGAAAGGTTTGATTCCAGCGCCTTTTACACATAGCTATTGATGGCGTGGGATACCAAATGAATTGGGTATGACGCGCCAAATTGGAGTAGCTGATAACATGACCACGGACGTCACCATCAGCGAGCGGGCTGCCCGCCGCATCAGCGAAATCCTCGGCAAGGAGGGTGGCGGCGCCATGCTGCGCATCTCGGTCGAGGGCGGCGGCTGCTCCGGCTTCCAGTACAAATTCGACGTCGACCATGACAAGGCGGCGGACGATCTCGTGATCGAGCGCGACGCCGCGGTGGTGCTGATCGATCCGGCCTCGGTGCCGTTTCTTGCCGGCTCGGAGGTCGATTTCGTCGACGACCTGATCGGTGCGTCGTTCCGCGTCAACAATCCGAACGCCACCGCCTCCTGTGGCTGCGGCACCAGCTTTTCGATCTAGCTTCACCTCATGCGCATTGCCACCTGGAACGTCAATTCGATCCGGCAAAGAATCGAACCGGTCATGGCGTGGCTGAAGGAGACGCAGCCGGACATCGCCTGCCTGCAGGAAATCAAATGCACCGACGACGCCTTCCCGCGGCTCGAATTCGAGTCGCTCGGCTACAACGTCGTCACCCATGGCCAGAAAACCTTCAACGGTGTGGCGCTGCTCTCCAAGCTGCCGTTCGACGAGACCAAGTCAGGACTTGCCGGCGACGACGAGGACGCCCATGCGCGCTTCCTCGAAGGCGTGGTCACGCTGAAAAGCGGAGTGCTGCGCATCGCCTGCCTTTATCTGCCCAACGGCAATCCCGTCGAAAGCGACAAATATCCGTACAAGCTCAAATGGATGTCGCGGCTTCTTGAGTATTCGAAGGAACGCCTGAAGGCCGAAGAGCCGCTGATCCTGGCCGGCGACTTCAACGTCATCCCGGCCCCGGACGACGTCCACAATCCCGCGGCCTGGGTCAACGACGCGCTGTTCCGCACCACGACCCGAGAGAGCTTCCAGGCCCTGCTCGGGCTTGGGCTGACCGACGCGTTGCGTGCGGTCAACGATGCGCCCGGCCAGTACACCTTCTGGGACTACCAGGCCGGCGCCTGGCAGAAGAACTGGGGCCTGCGCATCGATCATCTCCTGATGTCGCCGCAGGCCAGTGACCGGCTGATCGATGTCGGCATCGACAGCTATGTGCGCGCCTGGGAGAAACCGTCGGATCACGTGCCTGTTTGGGCCGACCTCGATCTTGAGGCGGCGTGAGAAACAAAAAGGCCGCCTCGTCGGGCGGCCTCTTTCATTCCCGTTGTTGTGCAAACGCCCGCCCTCAGTCCCGGCGGCCCTGCACCCACTGCTCGACATACTTCACGGCCATCGCGCGCTCGTCTTCGGTCGAGGTGGCGACGGCGCGGTTGTAGTTTTCCCTGATCCAGGCCTCGTCGGGCGCAGCACTTTCACAAGCGAGCGCCAGGAACATCAGTCCGCGCGCGCGTTGCGGCCGCATGCGGTCGCCATTGAACAGCATTTCGCCGAGCTGGGCCTGAGCCAAGTGCTGGCCCTTCCGCGCAGCCTGCCCCATCCAGCGCAAGCCAACCGCCAACTCGTTCGGGGTGGCGTCGACGCCCTTCAGATAGAGCCGGGCGAGATCGTATTGCGCGTCGGCATTACCGAAATAGGAGGCAGCGTAATAGAGCATCTCGCGCGCGCGCTCCGGATCCGACTTCACCTTGGAATTCGGGATCCCACTGAGATAGTAGCGGCCAAGCGCCACGAAGGCGTTGGCGACCACCGCAGACTGCGGCGCACTCGGATTGTCTTCCGCATGCTGGCTGGCGATCCGCTGGAAATAGTCGAAAGCCATCACGTCGTTGCGCGCGACGCCGTCACCGTCGGCATACATCCGGCCGAGCTTCCACTGCGCCAGTGGATGCCCGCCCTCCGCGGCATATTGCAATGCGGTGAAATTGGAATCCTGAGGAGTCGCAGGCACTGCCACGGTTTTCTTCACACCGGGTGGAGCAACGGGTGGCTGATTGACCGGCGAACCATCGAACGCGAGCGCGGGGGTGGCCAGCAATGCTGCCCCCAACGCCAACGCAACAATGGTACGCTCAGATGTCCGCATAGCACTGTTTCTCGTGCGCGCTGCCTGGATGGGTTACGGCCCCAGCCACTGCCGGCCCAACCTGTTGGGCATATTTCCAGAGCGCGCCCGACGTATGGTTGGTCTCGCGAGGGCGCCATTTGGTTTTGCGTTCCGCGAGCTCTGCGTCGCTCAATTTTACGTTAAGGGTTCCGACGACGGCGTCGATCTCGATGATGTCGCCGTCCTGCAACAGGCCGATCGGTCCGCCCACAGCCGCTTCCGGCCCGACATGGCCGATGCAGAAGCCGCGGGTGGCGCCGGAGAAGCGGCCGTCGGTGATAAGTGCGATCTTACCGCTGGTGCCCTGCCCGGTGAGCGCGGCGGTGGTGGAGAGCATCTCCCGCATGCCGGGACCGCCCCGCGGGCCCTCATAGCGGATGACGATGACCTCGCCCTCCTTGTAGGTGCGCTTCTGGACGGCCTCGAAGGCGTCCTCCTCGCAGTCGAAGCAGCGGGCCGGCCCGGTAAATTTCAGGTTCGACATGCCCGCGACTTTCACGATCGCTCCTTCTGGCGCGAGGTTGCCCTTCAAGCCGACCACACCGCCGGTGACGGTGATCGGCTTGTCGGCCGGCCGCACCACGTCCTGGTGCGGGTTCCATTTCACGCTTTTGAGGTTTTCTGCGATCGTTCGGCCGGTGACTGTCAGACAATCCCCATGCAAATAGCCGTGATCGAGCAGGGTCTTCATCAGAAGCGGTATGCCGCCAGCTTCAAACATGTCTTTGGCGACATAACGGCCACCCGGCTTCAAATCTGCGACATAGGGCGTCTTTTTGAAGATTTCTGCTACATCGAACAGGTCGAACTTGATGCCGCACTCGTTGGCGATCGCCGGCAGGTGCAAGCCGGCATTGGTCGAACCGCCTGAGGCGGCGACCACGGCAGCCGCGTTCTCCAGCGCCTTGAGGGTGACGATGTCGCGCGGCCGGATGTTGGAGCGGATCAGGTCCATCACCTTCTCGCCCGCGGTCATGCAGAAAGCATCGCGGATCTCGTAAGGCGCCGGTGCGCCGGCCGAGTACGGCAGCGCCAAGCCGATCGCCTCGGAAACGGTTGCCATGGTGTTGGCGGTGAACTGCGCGCCACAGGCTCCGGCCGACGGACACGCTACCCGTTCGATCTCGTCGAGGTCCTCATCCGACATCGCGCCGACCGAGTGCTTTCCGACGGCCTCGAACATGTCCTGCACGGTGACCTGCTGGCCGCGGAAATTGCCGGGCAGGATCGAGCCGCCATAGATGAAGATCGAGGGCACGTTGAGCCGCACCATGGCCATCATCATGCCCGGCAGTGACTTGTCGCAGCCAGCAAGGCCGACAAGGGCGTCATAAGCGTGGCCGCGGACGGTCAGTTCAACTGAGTCGGCGATGCATTCGCGCGACGGCAGCGAGGAGCGCATGCCGTCGTGGCCCATGGCCATGCCGTCGGTCACGGTGATGGTGCAGAATTCGCGCGGCGTGCCGCCGCCGGCCGCCACACCCTTCTTGACGGCCTGGGCCTGGCGCATCAGCGCGATATTGCAAGGTGCGGCTTCATTCCAGCAGGAGGCAACACCAACCAACGGCTGGTGAATCTGCTCAGTGGTGAGGCCCATCGCATAGAGATAGGAGCGGTGCGGGGCGCGCGCGGGGCCCTCCGTCACGTGACGGCTTGGAAGCCTGTTCTTGAGTTTGGTCTTGGCGTCCATCACAAACCCGTTTCCTCGACCCGTCTCATGATGACCCGGTTAACCCGTGACGGGTTTCCGAGACTCTCGCGAGCAGCGGCGGGTCCTTTTAGCCCCGCGAAAGATCATTTCATTGAGGGGTGTGGCTAAAAAGCGGCGCGAGCAAGAGCCGGCCACGGCGGACGCCAAATGTTCCCCAACTGTTGCGAGTCCGCAACATTCGTTGCGCTAAGGCAACCATTTGTTAACGCCCAGCGACGCCGGCTGCACAACCTGTGGGCGTCAGATCGCCACGCCGAGCGCGTCGTACTCAAACAGCCAGTCGTAACGCTCGCGCACCCGCTCCGGCTGCCACTCGCGCGAGACGTAGTCGTCGGCGCCTTCGGCATGGGCGAGCGCGGGATTGTGGAAGCGCCTGGCGTTCTCCGCCGACTTGAGCACGATCGAATTGGTGCGCGCGATCCGCGCGCGCTGATAGCGCTGCAGCGCCTCCCGCGGCGGAAACGCTTCCAGGCATCGCGCCAGCACCATGCCGTCCTCGATCGCCATGTTGGCGCCCTGCGCCAGGAACGGCAGGGTCGGGTGCGCGGCGTCGCCGATCACGCAGGCGCGTCCCGTGGCGAAGCGATCCAGCGGATCACGGCCCAGCAGCGCCCATTTGTAGGGAACGTCGACGTTTTCGATGATGGTGTGGATCTCCGGATTCCACCCCGCGAACGACTGGCTGCAGGCCTCGCGCGTGCCGCGCTCGGTCCAGGACTCCACCGGCCAGCTCTCGCCTTCGAAGATGCCGACAAAATTCAGGAGTTCGCCGCGGCGGACGGGATAGGTGATGACGTGGCCGCCGGGACCAACCCAGTTGGTGCCGACATCGCGCTGGATGGTCGGCGGCAGCCGATCCATCGGCACAAGGCCGCGCCAGGCAGCCACGCCCGCGAAGAACGGCTTTCGGTCGCCGCCGACCTGGCGGCGAATCTCGGAGTGAACGCCGTCGGCGCCGACCACGACGTCAGCGCGATGCACCTCTCCGTTTGCCAGGTGAAGCCGGATGCCGCCCTCCTCCTCGTCAAAGCCGGCGCAGCGGGCACCGAGATGCAACCGGCCGGGCGCGCGGGCATTGAAGGCTTCACACAGCACACGGTGAAAATCGCCCCGATGCACCATCCAGTAAGGCGCGCCATAGAGCGCGCGTGACGACACGCCGAGATCGAACAGCTTCCAGGTGCGCCCGGTCGAGAACAGCCGGATCTGCTTGCCCGAGGGCTCGGCGGCGATGGCTTGCATCGCCTGCTCGAGACCGAGCGCGATGAGGACGCGGGTGCCATTGGCGCTGAGCTGCACGCCGGCGCCAAGTTCGCGCAGCTCGTTCGCCTGTTCGAAGATCTCGACCTCGATACCGTGCTGAAGCAACGCGAGGCCTGCGACCAGCCCGGCAATCCCGGCGCCCGCGATCAGGACTTTCGGCTTGGGCTGTTCGCTCACGTCGAAGCCGGTCCTACTTCATCCCCGTGATCGAGGCGCTGATCGCGCGGGGATCACGCTGCGGCCAGCGCCCGCTGTCGACCAGGCCCAGGAACTCGCCGACGATGCGGTTGTATTCGTCCGGCTCTTCCAGATTGATGGCGTGGCCGCAGTTCGGCATCACCGCGAGCGCAGCCGATGGAATGGTCTGCTTCATCAAAACGCCCGGCAGCAGGCACGGCCAGTCCTCGTCGCCGTGGATGACCAGCGTCGGCACGGTGATGCGCTTCATCTCCTCGACCAGGGTGTAGAGCGACGGCCGTTCCTTCTGCACACCGGCTTGCGTATTCGCCGATCCGACGGCCGAATGCTCCGCCAGCATGCGCTTGAACTCGGCGTGGCCGCGCGGGTCCTTGTTCTCATACTGCACGCGGGTCGGACCGTAAGCGTAGCGCTCGGCGAACGCAGCCATGCCCTCGGTGCGCAGTGCCTTCGCGATCACATCAGCCTCGGCGCGGAAGGTCTCGCGCTTGTCGAGCTCGGCGCCATAGCCGCAGCCGCCGATGCAGAGCGAGGCCGCGCGCGCCTGATGCCGCAGCCCGAAATGCAGCGTGGCAAAGCCGCCCATCGACAGGCCGACGATATGTGCCTGCGTCTCACCGAGGCCGTCGAGCACCGCGAGGATGTCGTCGGCGGCGCGGGTTTGCGAATAGGAGGAGACCTGCTCAGGCACATCAGACGGCGGGAAGCCGCGCGCATTGAAGGCAACCGCGCGATAGCGCTTGCCGAAATGCCGCAGCTGCGGCTCGAAGCTCCTGATGTCGCCGGCGAACTCGTGGACGAAGATCAGGGGACGGCCGCTGCCGGTCTCCTCGAAATACAGGCGTACGCCGTCATCAGTCGTCGCATAAGGCATCAGGCCGGCCCCTTGATCTTGCCTTGAGAACCATTGGCGCGGGGCAGCACCAGGATGAATTCGGTGAAATTGCCCGGCTCGGTCGCGACGTCGATGGTGCCGCCATGCTGTTTGACGATGATGTCGTGGGTCATCGACAGGCCGAGCCCGGTCCCCTCGCCCGCCGGCTTGGTGGTGAAGAATGGATTGAACATTTTTTCCTTCACCTCCGGTGGAATGCCGGTGCCGTTGTCGCGGATGCGGATTTCGACGGAGGTTCCACGATCTTTTGTCGTCGCAAGCAGTGTCGGCTCGAATGCCGCCTCGCCGTTCTCTGCCTTGCGTTTGGAGGCGGCGTAGAAGCCGTTCGAGATCAAATTGAGCAGCGCGCGCGTCATCTCCTGCGGATACAGCTCGGCTGAGCCGGCGCCGGTGTCGAACTCGCGTTGCAGGGTGATGTTGAAGCCGGAGGTCTCGGCGCGTGCACCGTGATAGGCCAGATTGAGGCTTTCTTCGACCAGCGCGTTGATGTCGGCGGCGCGCTGCTCGCCCGATCCCTCCCGCGAATGCAGCAGCATGTTCTTGACGATGGAGTTGGCGCGCTTGCCGTGCTGCACGACCTTTTCAAGGTTGGACTTCAGCAGTTGGGTCAGTTCGCCGACCTCCTGTTTGACCTTCTCGGCAAGCTCCGCCTGCTTCAACACGCCGTTGAGTTCGTCGGTCAATTCGACCGAGAGCGCCGAGAAATTGTTGACGAAGTTCAGCGGATTCTTGATCTCGTGTGCGATCCCCGCGGTGAGCTGGCCGAGCGAGGCAAGCTTCTCGGTCTGCACCAGGCGGTCCTGCGCGGCGCGCAGATCGTCGAGCGATTGCGACAGCTCACGGGTGCGCTGCTGGACCTGCTCGAACAGGCGTGCATTTTCGATCGCGATGACCGCCTGATCGGCGAAGGTCTGCAGCAATTCGGTCTGCCGTTGCGGAAATGTCCCGGTTTGCTGGCGTGCGATCACCATCACTCCGACGACCTCGTTCTCGCGCATCATCGGGACCGCCAGTGTGGATCGAAGCTGGCTTATGTTCGATCCCGAGGAGTCGTTGTGAATGCGATCGCGGACGATCGGATCGAACTCGGGGTCCGCGAAGAAGTCAGTCACGGCGTGCACCTTGCCGGTCAGGATTACCCGTTCGGCGGCCGTGCCGCGGCCAGCGCGGATCGGTCGTCCCTTGAACAACTGGCTCGCCGCCTCGACGCCGATCCCGGCAATCGCCTTGCATTCAAATGCCTCTTCGCCTCTCAAATAGAGAAGGCCCAAACTTGCGCCGCAGAGCTTGTAGGCGGACTCCACCAATGTATCGAGCACGGTCTGCAGATCGAAAGCCGAGCGGCTGATGACCTTCAGAACGTCGGCAGTGGCGGTCTGTTGCTGCAGCGACTCCTGCAAATCGCGGGTTCGCGCCTGCACCTCCTCGAACAGCTCCACGTTCTGGATCGCGATCACCGCCTGGTCGGCGAAGGTGCGCACGAGTTCCACGTCCTTGGCAGCAAACGCACCGGGCTCCTTGCGGGTGATGCTGATGAAGCCGATGACTTCATTGTCGCCCTTGAGCGGCACGACAAGCCGGCTGCGCCAGCCGCGCGCGCGAGCCACATTCCTGCTGCTCTCAGGCTCGGTATCGACCGCGGCATCGATGGTCACCGATATCTCGCCACGGAGAGTTCGGTGGATGTTCTGCATGTTCGAGACTGGCATGGGAAATGTCGCGCGAAGCACCGCGTCTGCTTCCGCATCGACGGAGGTTGCCCCGACCAGTTCGACCATGTCGCCGGCAAAGCGGAACACCGTGGTTGAGTGGCCGGCGACCAGTTCCTTCGAGCGCTCAGCGATGGCGTCGAACACCGGCTGAAGGTTCGACGGGGAGGATGCGATCACCTTCAGCACATCGGCCGTCGCGGTCTGCCGCGCCAGCGCCTCCTTTGTCTCGTTGAACAGCCGCGCATTCTCGATGGCGATCACGGCTTGGTCCGCCAGGGTCTGCACCAGAGTGCATTCCTTTTCTGTGAATGCTCTCACAGGCTCTCGGCTGACCAGGAGCACGCCGATGGCGCGATCCCCCACAAGCATAGGCGCAACGGCAACCGAATATGTTCGACCGAGTCGCGTGGCAAACGCCCGAAGGCCTTCCGGCACACCGCTATCGTTCAGAACATCGGCAAAGGTGACCAAGCGACGAGTGCTGAATGCGATCTCAGCCGCCGCCCCTTTGATCGGGACGGGAAATAGCGCCAGGGTTTCTTCGGAACCGGGGCCTTGGATTGCACCGATATGAAGGAGACCGTCCTGCCCCGTCAATAAGATCGCGCGCCCCTCGGCTCCGAACAGATGTTCGACGCTGTGCAGGATCTCGTCGAACACCGGCTTGGCATCGGCAATCGAGTTGCTGATGACCTTGAGGATGTCAGCCGTCGCGGTCTGCCTCGCCAGCGCCTCCTTCGTCTCGTTGAACAGCCGCGTGTTCTGCAGCGCAATCACGGCCTGATCGGCGAAGGTCTTGAGAAGCTCGAGCTCCTTGTCCGAAAACGGATTGGGCGGCTGCCGCATCACGGCGATCGATCCGATGCCGTCCTCTTCAGTAAGCATCGGCGCCCACGCGATCGAAACGTCACCGATCCCGTCGCTGAGCCGCTGGATCGTTGACGGCAAGTCCGGCGTCGTCGCCGTGTTCGGAATATGGAGGACGGTTCGATTGCGGATGACGATTCCCGTTGCAGTCTGTTCGACCGGCCTCGGAAGGGTCTGGATCACGCCCTCGACCGCGGCTCCGCGCCAGGCGCCGACATGCGTTTGACCGTCGGGTTGCACGACAAAGATGCCCAACTGCTCCGTGGCAAACAGGTTTTCACAACTGTCGAGAATTTTTTCGAAGACGGGCGCGGTGTCGTTTATCGAGTTGCTGATGACGCGCAACACTTCGGACGTCGCCGTTTGCTGCGCCAGCGCCTCCCTGGTCTCATTGAACAGCCGCGCGTTCTCGATGGCGATGACGGCCTGGCTGGCAAAATTCTCGAGCAGCGCGATCTGCTCGTCCGTGAAAGGCCTGACCTCCTGCCGGTACAGATTGATCACGCCGACAATGTCGTCATCCCTGATCATGGGGACATACAGCACCGTCCGCGCACCGCCGAGATCGACCCCCGCGACCGCGTTGGGATTGCCGCTGCGGTAAGGCTCGCTGTCGCGGGCGTCGTGAACATGAGCCGGCTTCCTTGTTGCCCGCATCACGTCGGCTGGGGTCGCCGCGCCGCCCGTATGCAGATGCTGCCGCCGATACTCGGCAAATGCGGGCGGCACGCCGATCTCGGCCACGGCCCGCATCGCGCCCTGCTCCATCTGGTAGATGAAACCGCACTGCGCTTCGCACAGACGCATCGCCTTCGCGAGCATCTGGTCGAACACCGGCTTGAGATCGCCGAGCGACGACGAGATGACCTGAAGGACCTCGGATGTCGCCGTCTGGCGTGCCAGCGCTTCCCGCGTCTCGTTGAACAGCCGCGCGTTCTCGATCGCGATCAGCGCCTGGTCGCGGAACAATTCGGCAAGGGCAATGTCGTTATTGCTGAAGCTGTTGGTGCCCTTGCTCGCCAACGCCAGCACGCCGATACATTCGTCCTGACGCAACAGCGGCAGGAAAAGCGACGCGTTCGCACCGTATCTTTCGCTGACGCCCTGCTCATATTCGGGAAGCTCGAGCAGCGACCTGTCGGGATAGTACAGGGTCTGCTTCGAAACCATCGCACGCGACGGAAAATTCAACGCGGGGTCGATCGGGAATGATGTTGAGAGTGCCTGGAAGGAGCCGTCGAGGGCCGCCGTCGCAATGGGATGGTAGAACTTGCCCTCGCACCGCAGCATGAAGGCGCGATCGCATCGCATCACACGCACGATGGTGCGAACGATCGCTTCGAAGACCGGCTTCACGTCATCGGGTGAACTTGCAATGATTTGAAGAATTTCCGCGGTCGCGGCCTGGCGTGCCTGCGCCTCACTCAGCTCCCGCTTGAGGGTCGCGGCGCCGGCAGAGCGATTGGTCCTGGCCGCTTTCGCAGATTTGGCCGCATTCTTGCGCGCAAGCTTCCGCGGGCGCTTGGGCACGCTGCGTCGCCCGGAAGCACTCCTTTTGCCGCGCTTCTTGCCTCTGCTCTCTTTGCGAGGATCTCGCGCCATGACTGCCCTCTTCCAGGGGCAGCTTACCGGCCTTGCCGGGGAATCAAAAGGGACAGACGATCAACGCTGTGAGGCCGGTTAACGTCAATCCACCTTCACATTCGCGGCCTTGATGATCGGCCACCATTTGGCGATCTCGGCCTTCTGCCAGGCGCCGAGCGCTTCCGGCGTCGATTGGTCGGCGGGCGGCATCTGCAAACCCAGATTTTCGAGCTGCTTGCGCGTCGCCGGATCCTTCAGCGCATCGAGTGCCGCCGCGTTCAGTTTCGCGATGATCTCCTTGGGCGTGCCCTTCGGCGCCCAAAGGCCGGACCACAACGACATGTGAAAGCCGGGCAGCCCCGCTTCGTCCACGGTCGGGATGTCCGGGGCCGAGTCCGCGCGCTTGGTATCGGTGACGGCGTAACCGCGGATGGTTCCTGCGCGAACCTGGTTGATCGAATTCGAGAGCTGATCGACGATGATGTCGATCTGGCCGGCGACCAGATCGTTCAACGCCGGACCAGCGCCCCGATAAGGCACGTATTGCAACTTGACGTTCGCGGCCGCCTCGAAGCCAAGGCCGGCGACATGCGTTCCGGAGCCCGCTCCAGCCGTGCCCGCGGTGGCTGGCTGCGGCCGTGACTTCAGCCAGCCGATCAGTTCCGGCAGCGTCTTTGCCGGCACCGCGTTCTTGCTGACCACGATCATCGGATTGCTCGGCAGCAGCACGATCGGCTCGAGATCGGTCACGAGATCGTAGTTGAGCTTGTAGATCGCGCCGTTGGCGACATGGGTCCCGAGATGGCCGAAGCCGATAGTGTAGCCGTCGGGCGGAGAATGCACGACGCGGCCGACGCCGATCGATCCGCCGGCGCCTGTCGTGTTCTCGACCAGAAATGCCTCCCCGAGCGTCACCTTCATGCGCTCGCCGAGGATGCGCATCATCGCATCCGACGGACCGCCGGCCGAGAACGGCACCACGATGGTGATGGGATGGGTGGGGAATTTCTCCGCGGCAGGCGCGCTCGAAGCGAAGACCGACGTTGCGATCAGTGCGGCCAAGAGAGTCTTCAACATCGTCATTCTCCTGCGCCTCCCCTCATGGTGAGGAGCGCGCCAGCGCGTCTCGAACCATGAGGCCAAGACACGGGCCTCATCCTTCGAGACGCACGCTAGCGCGTGCTCCTCAGGATGAGGGGTTTACAGCTTCGCGTAATCGATCGGCTTGAAACGATCGAGGGTGCGCGTGACCGGTGGCAGCGGATATTTGAGACCGGTCGCGCAATTGAAAAGCATCACCCGGTCGGCTTTGGCAACACGACCATCGTCGAGGCTCTGCTGGTAGGCCGCGTAGGTCGCGGCACCCTCCGGGCAGAGCAACAGCCCCTCCTCGCGCGCGACCTCGTTCAGCGCAGCCGAAATCTTCTCATCTGACACCGCGATGGCGAATCCCTTGCTCTCGCGCACCGCGCGCAGGATGAGGAAATCGCCGACCGCCTGCGGCACGCGGATTCCGGAAGCGATGGTATGCGCATCCTCCCAGCGCGGTGCATGCTCGGTGCCATTCTCGAAGGCGCGCACCATCGGCGCGCAGCCGGCGGCCTGCACCGCAACCATGCGCGGCCGCTTCTTGCCGATGAAGCCTATCTTCTCCAGTTCGTCGAACGCCTTCCACATGCCGATCAGGCCGGTGCCGCCGCCGGTCGGGTAGAAGATCACGTCGGGCACGTCCCAGCCGAGCTGCTCGGCAAGCTCCAGTCCCATCGTCTTCTTGCCTTCGATCCGGTACGGCTCCTTGAGGGTCGAAGTATCGAACCAGCCGGCCTTGGCCTTGCCCTCGCCGACGATCTTGCCGCAATCGTCGATCAACCCGTTGACGCGATAGACGGTGGCACCCTGCAGCTCGATCTCGCTGACATTCACCTCCGGCGTATCGGCGGGACAGAAGATCGTGGTCTTGATACCGCAACTCGTCGCGTAGGCGGCGAGCGCCGCGCCGGCATTGCCGTTGGTCGGCATCGCCATATGCCGGATGCCGAGCGCCTTGCCCATCGACACCGCCATCACGAGCCCGCGCGCCTTGAACGAGCCGGTCGGCAATCGGCCTTCGTCTTTTACGATGATCTCGCCGCCGCCGAGCTTCTTGGCCAACTTGGGCAGGCGGATCAGCGGGGTCATCACTTCGCCGAGGCTGACGATGTCGGCGCATTTGCGCACCGGCAGCATCTCGCGATAGCGCCACATATCTGCCGGCCGCTGCGCCAGCGCGTCCTTGGTCAGCGCTTTCTTCACGCCGGCGAGATCGTAACGCACCAGCAGCGGCTTACCGGCCTTGGAGAGATTGTGAATCTGGTCGGCGGGATAGTGGTCGCCTTCCATCGCGCATTCGAGATGGGTCACGAACGTCGGGCGTTCTGACGTCAGGTTGTCGTTGTCTTTCACTTGTTGGTTCTTTCTGTCCGGCCTTGGCTCGCGATCGTCTATGCTGTCATTGCCGGGCTCGACCCGGCAATCCATCGCCTTCGAAAAAGCTTCATTCTTTAGATGGATGCGCGGGTCAAGCCCGCGCATGACGAGGTGAGGCGGACGCGATCAACATCAAATATTCAACACCCGCCCGTAGGCGTCGAGCACGGCTTCCTTCATCATCTCCGATAACGTCGGATGCGGGAAGACGGTGTGCATCAGCTCTTCTTCCGTGGTCTCCAGGTTCATCGCGACCACATAGCCCTGGATCAACTCGGTGACCTCGGCGCCGATCATGTGCGCGCCGAGCAACTGCCCGGTCTTCTTGTCGAAGACCACCTTGACCAGGCCCTGGTCCTCGCCGAGCGCGATCGCCTTGCCGTTGCCGACAAAGGGGAAGCGGCCGACGCGGATTTCGCGCCCGCCCTCTTTCGCGCGTGCTTCGGTGAGGCCGACCGAGGCGACCTGCGGATTGCAATAGGTACAGCCGGGGATCAGATTCTTGTCCATGGCATGCGGATGCAGGCCCTTGATCGCCTCGACACAGATCACGCCCTCATGCTCGGCCTTGTGCGCCAGCATCGGCGGACCCGCGACGTCGCCGATGGCATAGATGCCCGGCACGTTGGTCTTGCACAGGCCGTCGATGACGATGCAGCCGCGATCGGTTTTGACTCCCAACTTTTCCAGCCCGAGATTCTCGATATTGCCGACCACGCCGACCGCGGAAATCACCCGCTCGAATTCGGTCGTCACCGGTTTCTTGCCGTCGTCGATGGTCGCGACCACACTGTCGCTCTTCTTCTCCAGCTTGGTCACCTTGGTGTTGGTGAGAATCTTGATGCCTTGCTTCTCGAAGCGCTTTCGCGCCAGGCCTGCGATCTCGGCGTCTTCGACGGGAAGAATCTGTGGCAGCACCTCGACCACGGTGACGTCGGAACCCATGGTGTGGAAGAACGACGCGAATTCGATGCCGATCGCGCCGGAGCCGACCACCAGCAGCGATTTCGGCATCCGCTCCGGCACCATGGCCTCGAAATAGGTCCAGAGCAGCTTCTTGTCGGGCTCGAGCCCGGGCAACACGCGCGGCCGCGCGCCGGTCGCGATGATAATGTGCTTGGCCTGATAGGCGCCCTCGCCGAGCGCGCCCTTCGGACCCTCGACCGAGGACTTCTTCACCGTGACCTTGCCGGGCGCGTCGATCGAGGCGTCGCCCCAGATGATTTGCACCTTGTTCTTCTTCATCAGGAAGCCGACGCCGTCGTTCAGCCGCTTGGAGACGCCGCGCGAGCGCTGCACCACGGCCTTGGCGTCGTAGCCGACCTTCTCGGCCGACAGCCCGTAATCCTTGGCATGCTGCATGTAGTGATAGATTTCCGCCGAGCGTAAGAGCGCCTTGGTCGGGATGCAGCCCCAGTTCAGGCAGATGCCGCCGAGATAGGACTTCTCGACAATCGCGGTCTTCAACCCGAGCTGAGCGGCGCGGATCGCGGTGACATAGCCGCCGGGCCCGGAGCCGATGATGATGACGTCGAAGGATGTATCGGCCATTTTAACTCCGCAACTAGCGTCTGATCGAAAGGCGGGACGACAAGAGCCTCACACCATCATCATCACAGGATTTTCGATCAGCTGCCTGAACGCGCCGATCAGCTCGGCGCCGAGCGCGCCGTCGATGGCGCGATGATCGCAGGACAGCGTCACGCTCATGATCTGGGCGATCTCGATCTTGCCGCCACGCACCACCGCGCGCTCCTCGCTGGTGCCGACCGCCAGGATGGTCGCATGCGGCGGGTTGATCACCGCGGTGAAATCCTTGATGCCGTACATGCCGAGGTTGGACACCGCCGTGGTGCCCCCCTGGTATTCCTCCGGCTTGAGCTTTCGCGCGCGCGCCCGCGCGGCATAATCCTTCATCTCGTTTGATATCGCCGACAGCGTTTTGGTTTCGGCCTTGCGGATGATCGGTGTGATCAGGCCGCCCGGCATCGCAACCGCGACACCGACATCGGAATGCTTGTGCTTGATCATGCCGCCTTCGGACCAGCTCACATTGCAGTTCGGAATCTTCTGCAGCGCCACCGCCATCGCCTTGATGACGAAGTCGTTGACCGAGATCTTGTAGAGCGGCTTCTTCTCCTTGTCCTTGGGCGCGGCGGCGTTGATCTGCTCGCGCGCGTCAAGCAGCCGTCCGATGTCGCAGTCGATGGTGAGATAGAAATGCGGGACGTTCTGGATCGAGGCGGTGAGGCGCTGCGCGATGGTGCGTCGCATGCCGTCATGCGGCACGATCTCGTAACTGCCAGGCTCGAACAGCGCGAGAATCTGCTTGTCCGACATTGTCGGCGCGCTCGCGGGCGCACCGGAGGGAGCCGCCGCGGGCGCCTTTAGCCCCTTGCCGGATTTTGCGTCGGCGACATCGCGCGCGATGATGCGGCCATGCGGGCCTGAGCCGTTGATGCGGCCGAGCTCGATGCCGGCCTCCTTGGCAAGACGCCGCGCCAGCGGTGACGAGAAGATACGGCCGTGGCCGTTGGCCTGCGAGGCCGGTGCGGCCTGAGGCGCGGGCGCTGCGGCCGGCTTCGGCGCCTCCGCCGGTTTCGCTTGCGGCGCTTCTTCCTTCTTCGCTTCCTGCTTGGGAGCCTCTTCCTTCGGAGCTTCCGCTTTCGCGGGCGCAGGCTTCGCGCTACCTGCGGAGGCGCCCGCCGCCTTCACATCCTCGCCGTCGCCGGCAAGCACCGCGATCAGTTCATTGACGGGAACATCCTGCGTCCCCTCCGGCACCACGATCTTGGCGAGCGTGCCCTCGTCGACCGCCTCGACCTCCATGGTCGCCTTGTCGGTCTCGATCTCCGCGATCACGTCGCCGGACTTGACCTTGTCGCCCTCCTTCTTGAGCCATTTGGCAAGGTTGCCCTTTTCCATGGTCGGCGACAGCGCGGGCATCAGGATGTTGATTGGCATTGTCAGTGACCTTGTTGCGATCGAGTCGTGGTGGTGCCCATGTCGGTCGGGCGTGCGATCTCGGCTTCGAACATTTCGACGATGCGCGCCAGTGCATCTTCTTCGGTGTAGTCGCTCTCCCGCGCATAGGCGCGCGCGGCGTGGCGGGCGATGTCGACCAGCAACAGTCCCCACATGTCGGGCTCCTCGAACGCGCGCTGGAAGGCGATCGACAAGCCGCCGTCGATGACGAAGGCGCGCAGCACCTCGGTCGCGTCGTCGCGACCCATCACGTCAGGCGGCAACGGTTGCTCGCGGGGACTTGCCATGGATCACCGGTAACAAACGGCCTTGGCGGCCTCGACCACTTCCGCGGCCGAGGGCAGCGCGAGCTTTTCGAGGTTCGCCGCGTACGGCATCGGCACGTCCTTGCCGGAGACGCGCGCCACCGGCGCATCGAGATAGTCGAAGGCGTGCTCCATGATGCGCGCGGCAACTTCGGCGCCGACGCCGCATTGCTGCCAGCCCTCCTCGACGACAACTGCGCGGCCGGTCTTCTTCACGGACGCCACAATGCTTTCGGTGTCCATCGGACGCAACGTGCGCAGATCGATCACCTCGGCCTCGATGCCGTCCTTGGCAAGCTCTTCGGCGGCCTTCAGCGCATAGGTCATGCCGTTGGACCAGGCGATCAGTGTCACGTGCTGGCCTTGCCGCACCACGCGCGCCTTGCCGATCGGGATCACGTAATCGGCAAGCTTCGGCACCTCGCCGGTGTGACCGTACAACATCTCGTTCTCGAGGAAGATCACCGGATTGGGATCGCGGATCGCGGCCTTGAGCAGGCCCTTGTAGTCGGCGGCCGAATACGGCGCGATCACCTTCAATCCCGGCACTTGCGAGTACCAAGCCGAATAATCCTGGCTGTGCTGGGCGGCGACGCGCGCGGCCGCGCCGTTCGGTCCGCGGAACACGATCGAGCAGCCCATCTGGCCCCCCGACATGTAGAGCGTCTTGGCCGCAGAATTGATGATCTGGTCGATCGCCTGCATGGCGAAGTTGAAGGTCATGAACTCGACGATCGGCTTCAGGCCGGCCATCGCAGCTCCAACGCCGATGCCGGCAAAGCCGTGCTCGGTGATCGGCGTATCGATGACGCGGCGATCGCCGAACTCCTGCAGCAGGCCTTGGCTGACCTTGTAGGCGCCCTGATATTCCGCGACCTCCTCGCCCATCAGGAACACATCCGGATCGCGCCGCATCTCCTCGGCCATGGCGTCGCGCAACGCGTCGCGGATGGTCTGCTTGACCATCTCGGTGCCTTCAGGGACGTCCGGATCGGGTTCGGCGACAGCCTGCGGCGCGGCTGGCGCCTTCTTCTCCGGCCCGCCCCCGGACTTTTCGGCCGGCGCTTCCGACTTGGCTTCGGTCTTTTCTTCAGTCTTGGCTTCAGCGGATGGCTTCGATTCCGCAGCTTTCTCCTGCTTCGGCGCAGGTGCAGGCGCCTTGTCGAGATCGGCGGCACTCTCGCCGTCGGCGAGGATGGTCGCGATCGGCGTATTCACGGCGACATCGGCGGTGCCTTCGGGAATCAGGATCTTGCCTAGCTTGCCCTCGTCGGTGGCCTCGACCTCCATCGTCGCCTTATCGGTCTCGATCTCGGCGATGACGTCACCGGACTTGATGGTGTCGCCTTCCTTCTTCAGCCATTTGGCGAGGTTGCCCTTCTCCATCGTGGGCGACAGCGCGGGCATCAGCACTTGAATGGGCATGGGGACTCCGAATTGCTCGCGTGCGCTTAGCTTAGCGATAGATGTCGGTGTAGAGCTCGGACACTTCGGGCTCGGGATCGTGCTGAGCGAAATCCGCCGCCGCGTTGACGATCTCGCGCACCTCGGCGTCGATATTCTTCAGGTCCTGCTCGCTGACCTTGGCCGCAAGCAGGCGGTTGCGCACCTGCTCGATCGGGTCCTGGTCGTGACGAACCTTCTCGACTTCCTCGCGCGTGCGATACTTCGCAGGATCCGACATCGAGTGGCCGCGATAGCGGTAGGTCTTCATCTCCAGGATGTACGGCCCCTTGCCGGCCCGGCACCACGCGACCGCCTTGTCGCCCGCCGCCTTCACGGCGCGCACATCCATGCCGTCGACCTGGTCGCCAGGAATGTTGAAGGAGGCGCCACGCTTGGAGAAATCGGTCAGCGCCGAAGACCGCGACACCGAGGTGCCCATGGCGTAACGATTGTTCTCGATGACGTAGACGACCGGCAGCTTCCACAGCTCGGCCATGTTGAAGCTTTCATAGACCTGGCCCTGGTTGGAAGCGCCATCGCCGAAATAGGCAAGGCTGACGTTGTCGTTGCCACGATAGCGATTGGCGAAGGCAAGCCCGGTGCCGAGCGACACCTGCGCGCCGACGATGCCATGGCCGCCGTAGAAATTCTCGGCCTTGCTGAACATGTGCATCGAGCCGCCCTTGCCCTTGGAATAGCCGCCGCGGCGGCCGGTCAACTCGGCCATCACGCCCTTGGCGTCCATGCCGCAGGCCAGCATGTGGCCGTGATCGCGGTAACCGGTTATGACCTCGTCGCCCTTCTTGAGCGCCAACTGCATGCCGACCACCACGGCCTCCTGGCCGATATAGAGGTGGCAGAATCCGCCGATCGCGCCCATGCCGTAGAGCTGGCCGGCCTTCTCCTCGAAGCGCCGGATCAGCAGCATGTCGCGCAGCGCCTTCAGTTCCTGCTGTTTTGTGAATTCCGGAGGTCCACCGTTCCCCTTGTCCTGAGCCTTGTCCTTGGTGTCGGCTTTTTTGGGGGGTGCGGCCATGGGCAACTCTACCGGGGAAAATGAGGGTCGATCGAACTCTCTAACCCAACTCAAACGCGTGTGAAAGCACTGCGTGAACGCGGCAGCGTTTTGCCATGCCGCACTGCAATGCGTCACGAAATTATAGAAATCGCACGGATCGTTTTTTGAAACGGACGGTTATAGGCACGACCTCTCCGGAAAACCGCTTCACACTTTTCCGGGTCATGCCCTATCTCGGATTCATCCGGACCAGATCGTGCGGGTTCGCATAGTCGAGCTGAAACCGCGCACGCTCATCGAGCATGTCAGGATCGACCCGGTCGGTGCGCAGCAGCGACACCCGCTGCTCGCCTTCCGCACGCTCTTTTTTCAGTCGCGCAAGCTCGCTCGTCAGCGCGATGATCTCTTGGTCGAGCTCCTGCCGCGCGTTCAGGCCGTACTTGCCGGTATAGGCGTTGACCCCGAAATAGCCGATCATTGCGGCTGCCATGGTGTAGAGGGCGAGACCGGTCAGGATCGATTTGAGTCGGGAGCGGGAGACCATGACCGAACTTGCGACGGTCGGGTTAATGGAGTGCTAATTCACGGCCAATCCCTCGCCCTGAGGAGCGCGCTCTTGCGCGCGTCTCGAAGGGTGAAGGCCAATGTCGTGGCCTCATGGTTCGAGATGGCGCGGAGCCTGTCATCGGGTCGCGCTTCGCGCGGACCCGTTGGCGCCTCCTCACCATGAGGGTCAATCACGCGTTCTGCTTCTGGACGAACGCCGCAAACGCCGTGAGATATTGCTCCAGCACCTTCTGCAAGGCCTCCTTGACCAGCTCGCCCTTGTCATTGAAGGCATCGCCAACGCCGTTCAGATAGGTCTCGGGCTGGCCCATGATCGTCCCGCAAATACCCGGCAGGATGTTCTGCAAAGCCTTGGCCGCATTGACGCCGCCGAGCGGGCCCGGCGAATTCGAGATGATGCCAGTCGGCTTCTCCAGAAACGAACTCTTGCCGTAGGGCCGGGAGCCAACGTCGATGGCATTCTTCAGGACGCCGGGAATCGCGCGGTTATATTCGGGTGTCACGAACAGCACACCATGCGACTTCTGCAGTTTTTCGCGGAAGGAAAGCCAGTCGGCCGGCGGATTGGCCTCCAGGTCCTGGTTGAAGAAGGAAATGCCGTGCAGTGTCGTCACGTCGAGCTTGAGCGAGGAAGGCGCGAGCCTGGCCAGCGCGTTCGCGATCTTCAGGGAAAAGCTTTCCTTGCGCAGGCTGCCTACGATGGTGACGATGTGATGCGTGGCCATGGGATATCCTTCGTGACGCGATGAAGCTCACGCGCACTTAAGCCACATCGAGGGAACCATGCAAGTGCATGGACCGCATATTTCCGGAAACTCAGCGTTCGAAAATGAAAAGATGGGCAATCCTGGAAAGGATCGCCCGTCTCGCTGTCCGCTATGCCCGATCAGATCGTCGGATTCCAGGCTGACGGGATCAGCCGATAACCCTTGCCGTCCTTCTCGACATGACCGACGCAGGGGAAGGTGAAGTGGAAGCCGACCACCGTCATCTTCTCGGCCGCCGCCATGTCATAGAACTTGTGGCGGGTCTGCTGCGCGAGGTCGCCGTCGACATCGAAGGCGACATGCCAGTCCGGATTGCGCAGGAACAGCTCGGGAATATTGGTGACGTCAGACTGAATCAGGATTTTCGAGGTGCCCGACTGCAGCGCGAATGAAGTGTGGCCCGGCGTATGTCCAGGCGTCGAGATCGAGGTGATGCCGGGCGCGACCTCCTTGCCCCACTCGTATTTGGTGACCTTCGACTCGATGCCGGCGAAGGTCTTCTTCACGTTGGCGAAGTAGTTCTTCATCATCTCGTTGGACTGCGCCTTGGCGGTGTTGTCCTCGCTGGTCCAGAACTTCCAGTCCTCGGCCGGCACCATGATCTCGGCATTCGGGAACGCCATCGATCCGTCGGCTGCGCGGATGCCGTTGGTGTGGTCGGGATGCAGATGCGACAGCAGCACGACGTCGATGCTCTTGGGATCGACGCCGGCGGCGGCAAGATTTTGCAGGGTGCGACCCACCGCGCCCTTGCTCGGCTCCAAATTGGCAACACCGTTGCCGGTGTCGATCAGGATCAGCTTCGAGCCGGTGTTGATCAGCTGCGGGTTGAACGGCACCGTCACCATGCCCTTGGGCATGTAGGCGGCATCGGCCGCGGCCAGCGCCTCTTCTTTCGGCACGTTGACGACGAACTTGTCGGGCATCGGGAACGAGCGCGCGCCGTCATTGATCGAGGTGCATTCATAGGTGCCGACCTTGTAGCGATAGAAGCCGGGCGCTTGCGCTCCTGATGGCGCGACGGCGGCCTGGGCAGACGGCGTCGTGAGCTGAGACAATGCAGCGGCGGCACTGACAGCGGCCGTGCCGGCCAACAGTCGACGGCGGTTCAGATCGATCATGGCGTGTTCTCCCCTGGGATCAATTTCGCGGTTGGACCCGCGGTCGTGAGCGGCCGGAATATTCTCCCGTCACCGGGAGGACACAAGCCTTCTTTGGTAGGGAAACACCGCCGTTTTATCTTTCATCCCGCCTTGTTCGGATTGATCAGGAATTTTTCGCCGGTCGATCGCTTGGCGTAGATCGCGATGTTGGCGGGGTCGAGCACCTCCTGCAGCGACACCACCTTGGTGTAATGGCTGGCAAAGGTGGTCTTGAGTTCGTCGACCACACGTTGCCTCAGCTTCATGCCGGTCTCCGGGCCGACCTTCATCAGGAAGGGAGTCAGAAGCCAGCCGCTCACACCCCAGATCATTCCGAAGTTGCCGGCGAGTTCGGTAGGCCGCAGGTCGAGCCTGCCATAGATATAAACCTGCTTGTGTACGCTGGAGCCGTAGCGGCTGTAGGCCTTGGCGGTCTTGTTGATCGCCGCTTCCATGCAGGTCAGGATCTGCCCCGCCAGTCTGCCGCCGCCGATCGCGTCGAACGCGATCGTGGCCCCGGTCTCCACCAGCGCGGCCGTGAGATCGTCCATGAAACTCGGCGCGGTGGAGTCGACGATGTACCTGGCGCCGATCTTCTTGAGGATATCCGCCTGCTCCTTGCTGCGCACGATGTTGACCAGGCCGATGCCGTCCTTGATGCAAATCTTGTTGAGCATCTGCCCGAGATTGGAGGCGGCCGCGGTATGCACCAGCGCCTTGTGACCCTCGCGGCGCATGGTCTCGGTCATGCCGAGCGCGGTGAGCGGATTGACAAAGGAGGATGCGCCTTCGGCCGCGGTCGTACCGGGCGGCAACGGCAGACATTCGTTGACGCGCAGCGTGCGGTACTGCGAATACATGGCGCCGCCGATTATCGCGACGGTACGGCCCATCAGCGCCTTCGCGGCGTCCGACGATCCCGTCTTGACGACGACTCCGGCGCCTTCATTGCCGACAGGCATCGACTCATCGAGCCGGCCGGCCATCGCCTTCATTCCGGCCTCCGGGACGTTTGCCGTGACAACCGGCATTTCCTTGGTGCCTGACGCCTTCGCCGTGGTCATGTCGGCAGCGCCGGTGAGAAGGCCCAGATCCGAGGGATTGATCGGCGTCGCCTCGATGCGCACCACGACCTGATCCGCGCCCGGCTCGGGTGTCGGCACCTTCATCAGCGAAAGTTCGAGCTCGCCGCTCTTCTTGATCAGGGAACGCAGTTGCAGTCCGCTTGCGGCGTCGCTCATCTCGGCTCCTCCCGAATTGTTTCTGTCGCGCGGCTGCGGCGCGCGCCATGGCTAAGGTATGCCTTGTCGATATGCGCGCATTGGGCAATGATGTCCAGCCTGCCGCCCCAAAGAAAGATTCCTCGAGTCGCGACTTCTCTTCGATGGTTGCCCGATCCCCATGACATCATCGCGCGCGTCCGGTTTTCCGCGCACCAATTCCACAATCGCGCAACTCGTCATCTGCATCGTCCTGATCGCTGCTCTTGCGGTCCTGCGCGCGGCGTTTGCCGCGACAACCGATCTCAGGGTGGATGAAGCCTATTACTGGACGTGGTCGCGGGAGGGCGCACTCTCCTATCTCGATCATCCCCCGCTGGTCGCCTGGTCCATCCGCTTCGGCACGCTGTTGTTCGGCGACACGAATTTCGGCGTGCGGTTTGCGGGCCTCGTCTCGATGCTGGCAATGCAATTGCTGCTCGCCGATATCGTCTGGCGCGCGATGCGCGACGTCAGATATGTGCTGGTCGTCGCGCTGCTGCCGGAGGCCTGTCTCACTTTCGGGCTCGGCATGGCCAAGATTACCCCTGATATCGCGCTGATCCCCTTCGAGCTCGCGATGATGTGGTCGCTGGTCCAGCTGTGGCAGTCGGGCGATCAACGCTGGTGGCTCGCGGCCGGCCTGTTCGGCGGGCTGGCGCTGGCGTCGAAATACACCGCGCTGCTGTTGCTGCCTGCGGTGGCGCTCTTTGTCCTTGTTCCGGACTGGCGAGGACGACAGCTTCGCAGTCCATATCTCTGGCTCGGCGCAATCCTTGCCCTGCTGGTGTTTTCGCCGGTGATTTACTGGAACGCGACCCACGACTGGGCATCCTTCCGTTTCCAGCTCGACCGGCCGGCGCAGACCTCCGGATGGTCGCTAAAATTCTTCGGGGACTTCATCGGCCAGCAATTCGTGCTCATCGGCGTGCTGATGCTGCCGGTCATCATGTGGGGCACGGCTGTGCTGGCCATGCGTGGCTTTCGCCGCCGCGAACCCGTCGCGATTTTGTTGTCGAGCGCGGTCATTTTTCCCCTGCTCTTCCTCATCAGGCATTCGCTGTCGGCGCGGGTCGGCGACAGCTGGCCGCTGTTCATCTGGCCGTTGGCTTTTGCTTGCACCGCGATCAGCTTCAAGCAGTGGCGCGAAAACTCGCGGTCATGGCCGGCACGGCACAGTTTAGCCACTCTCGTCGTCGCAATCGCGGGAGGAATAGCCTTCGTCGCGGCAACGGAGGTTTATTATCTGACCGGAACGGCCAACCTTCTCGGCAAGGACGATCCGATCGGCAAGGAAGCCAGCTTTGCCGATGTCGTCGCCGCCGCCGATGCGGCGCGCAAAGACTCCGGCGCCAGATGGTTCGTGACCACGGACTATCGCATGTGCGCGATGTTGCGCTGGCACCTGAAGGACGCCGTCCCCGTCATCCAGCTCAACGAACGCGCGCGCTATATCGGGTTTCGCGACCCCCGCCTGGAAGGCGACGTCGCGCTCTATGTCGCGCCCAAGGGTAACCGCAATCTCGTGCTCTGGGACAGGACCAGCGCCGCGCGGCAAACGGTCGGCGAAACCGACCTGACATGGCGCGGCGTCACTTATGACGTCTACCTGCTGCAGAAAGTCACAGGGTTCAAACCGGTCCTGTCTCCGCCGCCGGGTGATCCCCTCTACGTCGCCGCGCCGAACTAGGCTGACAAGCACCATCGCGGCCGGTAAGTTGTCCAGAGGCATTGTGACCGGCACATCGCTCTCAAACCCAATCGGCGGTTATCGACTGCCGGCAAAAACCAGCAGGAGGACCGATGAACACGCCTCTCCGCAGCGGCATTTTCCTCGCCCCGTTTCATGCCAAGGCCGACAATCCAACGCTGGCGATGGAACGCGATTTCGAGCTGCTGCAGCACCTCGACCGGCTGAACTACAGCGAGGCGTGGATCGGCGAGCATCACTCGGGCGGTGTCGAGATCATCGCGGCGCCCGATATGTTCATTGCCGCGGCGGCCGAACGTACCAGGCACATTCGGCTCGGCACCGGCGTGTCGTCGCTGCCGTATCATAACCCCTTCATGCTCGCGAGCCGCATCGTCCAGCTCGATCACATGACGCGCGGACGCGCGATGTTCGGCGTCGGCCCCGGTGCTCTGGTGTACGACGCCCACAAGATCGGGATCGACGCCGGCGATCAGCGGCGCATGATGGATGAGGCGCTCGACGTCATCGTCGCGCTGTTCAAGGGCGAGACCGTCAACAAGCAGACCAACTGGTTCAAGCTCTGCAACGCCAAGCTGCAGCTTGCGCCCTACACCAAGCCGATGATCGAGATGGCGGTCGCCAGCGCGCGCTCCCCGGTCGGCGCGATGGCCGCGGCGCGCCACGGCATCGGCATGCTGGCCATCGGCGGCGCCACGCCGACTTCGATCGCCCATCACACCGCGAACTGGAATCTCTACGAGACCGAGGCGCGCAAGGCCGGCCATGTGCCCGATCGCGCCAAGTGGCGCGTCGTGACGTTGATGCATATCGCCGAGACCCGTGAGCAGGCGAAGAAGAACGTCAAGTTCGGGCTCAAGGCGTTCGCCGACTACTTCCGCGAGATCGCGACCTTCCCGATCATCCCGCCTGATGTGCCCGACGACTACGACTGGCTGATCGAGACCGGCACCGCATGCATCGGCACGCCCGATGATGCGATCGCCTACATCGACAAGCTGCTCAAAGGCTCGGGCGGCTTCGGCGTGATCATGGAGCTCGCCCATAACTGGGCCGACTGGGACGCCACCCGCCGCCACTACGAGCTGATGGCACGCTACGTCCACGCCCATTTCCAGAAGAGCTTCGCGCCGCGCGTCGACGCTTACGACGCGGCCGCGACCCAGCAGAAGGAGTTCGCCGGCCAGGCGGCGCAGGCGGTGCAGTCCGAGATCGACAAGCTGGCGGCGCGGCAGGCGAAGACCGGGAGCTGATCGCGCGCGCTCGCTAGGCCAGCGCCTTCAGCGCGCCCTTCCCTGCGTATTTCGCCTGCTTGCCGAGTTCCTGCTCGATGCGCAGCAGCTGATTGTATTTCGCGGTGCGGTCGGAGCGCGCCAGCGAGCCGGTCTTGATCTGTCCGCAATTGGTCGCGACCACGAGATCGGCGATGGTGGAATCCTCGGTCTCGCCGGAGCGGTGCGACATCACGGCGGTGTAGCCGGCCTTGTAGGCCATCTCGACCGCGGCCAGCGTCTCCGTCAGCGTGCCGATCTGGTTGACCTTGATCAGGATCGAGTTGGCGCGGCCGTTCTTGATGCCTTCGGCAAGCCGCGTGACATTGGTGACGAAGAGATCGTCGCCGACCAGCTGGCACTTGTTGCCGACCAGGTCGGTCAGCTCTTTCCAGCCGTCCATGTCGTCTTCCGACATGCCGTCCTCGATGGTGACGATCGGATAGCGCGAGGCGAGATCGCCGAGATATTTCGCCTGCTCGGAGCGCGAGCGCGTCCTGTTCTCGCCGCCATAGACATAATTGCCGTCCTTGAAGAATTCGGTCGCGGCGCAGTCGAGCCCGAGCATGACGTCGCCGCCCGCCTTGTAGCCGGCCTTGCCGATCGCATTCATGATGAAGTCGAGCGCGGCATCCGCACTCGGCAGGTTCGGCGCAAAGCCGCCTTCGTCGCCGACATTGGTGTTGTGGCCGGCCTTCTTCAGTTCGCCGCGCAGCGTGTGAAAGATTTCCGACCCGCAACGCAGCGCATCCGCAAACGTCTTGGCGCCGACGGGCAGGATCATGAACTCCTGGAAGTCGATCGGATTGTCGGCATGCACGCCGCCATTGATGATGTTCATCATCGGCACCGGCAGCGTCCGCGCCGCAGTGCCGCCGACATAACGGTAGAGCGGCATGTCGTAGGACTGTGCGGCGGCCTTGGCGCAGGCCAGCGACACGCCGAGGATGGCGTTGGCGCCCAGCCTGCTCTTGTTCGATGTGCCGTCGAGCTCGATCATGGTCTGATCGATCTGGACCTGGTCCTCGACCGCGCGATCGCTGAGCGCCTCGAAGATCTCGGTGTTGACGCCCTCGACCGCCTTGCGCACCCCCTTGCCGAGGTAGCGGCTCTTGTCGCCGTCCCGCAGTTCCACTGCCTCATGCGCGCCGGTGGAGGCGCCCGACGGCACGGCGGCGCGGCCGATCGAACCATCCTCCAGCACGACGTCGACCTCGACCGTGGGATTGCCGCGGCTGTCGAGAATTTCGCGGCCGATGATGTCGACGATGGCGGTCATGAGGGCCTCATTGGAAATGTCAGTGGAGGGATTGGCGGTGCTTCTAGCGCAACGCATGGAGCCGGAAAAGGTCGCGTGACGGGAGGGATTTGATTGGCTATGAGGACGTCATGGCCAGATCGCCCAACAAATCGGCAAAATCGCCGCCCCTGCAGCTCGGCCGCGCCGTGGAATGGCCGGCGAGGCCGGAGGCTGCGCAGATCGACCGCGTGCCCAACCCGCAAAAGGGCACCGATTATCTCGTGCGGTTCACGGTGCCGGAGTTCACCTCGATCTGCCCGGTAACGGGGCAGCCGGACTTTGCCCATCTCGTGGTCGACTACGTTCCGGACAAGTGGCTCTTGGAGTCGAAGTCGCTGAAGCTCTATGTCGCGAGCTTCCGTAACCACGGCGCCTTCCACGAGGACTGCACCGTGATGATCGGCAAGCGGATCGCTACCGAGATCAAGCCGAAATATTTGCGGATCGGCGGCTACTGGTATCCGCGCGGCGGCATCCCCATCGACGTGTTCTGGCAGACCGGCAGGCTGCCGAAAGGCCTGTGGCTTCCCGAGCAGGGCGTGGCGCCCTATCGCGGGCGGGGTTGATCAGCTTTGCTCTTGGCGAGCGCGTCGAACGCCATCAGCCGCCGCACCAGGCTCTCGAACTCGCGGAGCGGCACCATGTTGGGACCGTCCGATGGCGCGTGATCGGGATCGGGATGGGTCTCGATGAAGACACCGGCCACGCCGACCGCCACCGCCGCGCGCGCCAGCACCGGGACAAACTCGCGCTCGCCGCCGGATGAGGCGCCCTTGCCGCCGGGCTGCTGCACCGAATGGGTGGCATCGAAAATCACGGGCGCGCCGGTGGTGCGGGCGAGGATCGGTAAGCTCCGCATGTCGGAAACCAGCGTGTTGTAACCGAACGAGGCGCCACGCTCGGTGACCAGCACATTGGGATTGCCGCCGCCGCCGACGTTATCGCCACCGGCGATCTTCTCGACGACATTGGCCATGTCCCATGGCGCGAGGAACTGTCCCTTCTTGACGTTGACGACCTTGCCGGTCGCGGCCGCAGCCAACAGTAGATCGGTCTGCCGGCACAGGAAGGCCGGGATCTGCAGGACATCGACAGCCTGCGCGACCTCGGCGCATTGCGCGATCTCATGCACGTCGGTCAGCACGGGCAGTCCGAGTGACGAACGTATCTCCGCAAAGATCGGCAACGCCTGCGTCAGTCCGATGCCGCGCGCGCCCGCAACACTGGTACGATTGGCCTTGTCGAACGAGGTCTTGTAGACCAGGCCGATTTTCAGGCGCGCGGCGATCTCCTTGAGCGCGCTCGCCACTTCCAACGCATGTGCGCGGCTTTCGAGCGCGCACGGACCGGCAATGATCGAGATCGGCAGATCATTGCCGAACCTGACCGAACCTGCGCTCACGATCGCTGCTGCGGAAACCTGCTTGCTCAATGCGTCACCCGTTATTCGGCGCGACCATAAGGGCCGGGCGCGGCGGATCAAGCCTTATTCGCACTCTGGAAGATCAAGGTTGCGCCGAAGGCTTGGGCCGGCGGCACCACGAGGCGGCCGACATGCTGCTGCGGTTTGATCCCGCCGGAGACCAGCGTTGCTTGCGCGTGTCCGATATCCGGCACCGCAAAGCGGATCGCGTTCAGCGTCATCCCCTCGCCGCTCACTTCGGGCACTGTGCCGAATTGGTCGCGGAATGCGGTCGGCGACATGATCTCGATATCGCCGTTCTCCGTGCGTGCGGTGATGCCGAGCGAGCTCGAATGCAGGCCGCTAACTCCCGTATAGGCCTTCAGAAAGATGTGATGATCGGTCGGATTGTCCGCGACCATCACCACGCCGGGGATTCCCACAGCGCCGTTGGCATGGCGCTGGAAGGCCGGATTCCAGAAATTCTCGGGATAATGATGCTGGCAGACGAAAAAGCCGAGATCGGGCGATGACGGGTCGCGGGCAAAGGCGAGCGAGAATGCGACCTTCACCGGCGAGCCGTCCGGCCGTTTGCCCTCGCGCGCGAAGTCGAACACGTCAAAGCCGGAAATGCCGGCGGCTTCGAACGATGCTGCGTCCGCTCGCGCGTCGGAGCTTTTCCCGACCAGCATCGACAACCCTTCACGGGAGGCGATGTAATCCCTGTTGAACGCGCCGAACGAGAAAAAACGCCCTGCGTGCGGCGGGACTTTTTCGGGCTCGCCGATCTCCAGCAATTCGACGAACGCGGTCGGAAACTGCACGATCAGATTATGCGTGCCCCAGTCGTGGCGATTGCGCGCGCCCACGGTGAAACCGAGCCGACGATAGAGCGCGCCGGCCGCGTCGAGATCGCGGACGGCGTGCACGATGTGATCGATGCCGTGGGGCAACGCAGTTTACTTCACCGAGGAAAAGGCGGTCGGCACCAGGAGCTGGCTCACGATATTGCCGACGATCTGGCCGTCCTCCTCGGTCTTGGCGCGCGCGGAAATCCAGTCCGGATCGCTCTGGAAAGCTGCCCACTTCTTCTCGCGGTCGGCGAGCGAGTCCCAGGCCAGGAAATAGGTCAGCTCCTGATTGGACTCGCCGATCAGCGTGGTGAAGAAGCCGGCCTGCTTGATGCCGTGCTTCTGCCAGAGCTTCAGCGTGACGGTATCGAAACGCTTGAGCAGCGCCGGCAGCCGGCCCGGCAGGCAACGATAGACGCGCATTTCCAGGATCATGTTTCACTCCCTTCAAATTGTTGTTCTTGCGACAGCGGGAGCGAGTTGTCGCAACAAACCGCGCCTTCGTCAAAGGCCGAAACGCCGCGATTTACACCAGCCGGCTCTGCACCATCGCGGCCTGAATGAAAGACGCAAAGAGAGGATGCGGTTCAAAAGGCCGCGACTTCAGCTCGGGATGGAATTGCACGCCGATGAACCAGGGATGGTCCTCGTATTCGACGATCTCGGGCAGCACGCCGTCGGGCGAGAGGCCTGAGAACTTCAGACCGTGCTGCTCGAGACGATCCTTGTAGGCGGTGTTGACCTCGTAGCGATGGCGATGCCGCTCGGAGATTTCCGTGGCGCCGTCATAGACCTGCGAGACCCGGCTGCCGCGCCTGAGCGCAGCCGGATATGCGCCGAGCCGCATGGTGCCGCCGAGATCGCCGTTCTTGGCGCGCTTCTCCAGCTCATTGCCGCGCAGCCATTCCGTCATCAGGCCGACCACCGGCTCCGGCGTCGGGCCGAATTCGGTGGAATTGGCGTTCTCGATGCCGACGAGATTGCGCGCAGCCTCGATCACGGCCATCTGCATGCCGAAGCAGATACCGAAATACGGCACATCACGCTCGCGCGCGAACTGCGCCGCCTTGATCTTGCCCTCGGCGCCGCGCTGGCCGAAGCCGCCGGGCACCAGGATGCCGTTGACGTGCTCGAGGAACGGCGCCGGGTCCTCGTTCTCGAACACCTCGCTCTCGATCCAGTCGAGATTGACCTTCACCTTGTTGGCGATGCCGCCATGCGAGAGCGCCTCGATCAGCGACTTATAGGCGTCCTTCATGCCCGTATATTTGCCGACGATGGCGATAGTGACGTCGCCTTCGGGATTGCGGATGCGCTCGTTGATGGTGTTCCAGCTCTGCAGCTCCGGCGGAATCTTTGGCACGATGCCGAACGCCGCCAGCACCTCGTCGTCGAGGCCGGCGGCATGATAGGCCTCGGGCACCGCATAGATGCTGTCGGCGTCGCGCGCCTCGATGACAGCACTTTCGCGCACGTTGCAGAACAGGCCGAGCTTGCGCCGCTCCTCCTTCGGGATCGGCCGGTCGGTGCGGCAGAGCAGGATATCCGGCTGGATGCCGATCGAGCGCAGCTCCTTGACCGAATGCTGGGTCGGCTTGGTCTTGAGCTCGCCGGCGCTGGGGATGAACGGCAACAGGGTCAGATGGATGTAGACGGAATGATCGCGCGGCAGCTCGTTCTTGAGCTGGCGGATCGCCTCGAAGAACGGCAGGCCCTCGATGTCGCCCACCGTGCCGCCGATCTCGACCAGCACGAAATCGTAGCCGTCATTGCCCGACAGCACGAACTCCTTGATGGCGTTGGTGACGTGCGGCACGACCTGAATGGTGGCGCCGAGATAGTCGCCGCGACGCTCCTTGGAGATGATGTCCTGGTAGATGCGCCCGGTGGTGATGTTGTCGGCCTTGGTCGCCGGCCGCCCGGTGAAGCGCTCGTAATGGCCGAGATCGAGATCGGTCTCGGCGCCGTCGTCGGTCACGAACACTTCGCCGTGCTGATACGGCGACATCGTCCCGGGATCGAGGTTGAGATAGGGATCGAGCTTGCGAAGGCGGACCTTGTAGCCCCTGGCCTGCAGCAGGGCGCCGAGCGCCGCTGAAGCCAGACCCTTTCCAAGCGAGGAGACCACGCCGCCGGTGATGAAGATGTACCGCGCCATGGGACTTTACCTTTAAGGGGACTCCGACGATTCGCCAAAGCGATTCGAGCGGGCCGGCAAATATTTTCCGCCGCTGTGGGTGAAGAGAAAAACGAAAGTGTTGTCAGTCCCTTGATGGGCATTGTTGATGCAGAATGCCAGCAATCATCCTGCATGGGCACAATGCGTTATTGCGACTTCGGCGCCTCGGGTGCCGACGGGGCCTGGTTCCGCTGCTCGTCGGCCTTCTTGAGGGTATCAAGCAGCCCGCCGGAGGTCGGCGGAGCGACCGGCGCCGTGCCGCCCGCGGGCTGGCTCTGCGACGCCGGCGCGGGGCCGACGATCGAAGCCGGCGCACGGTTGAAACTCGCAAGCCACGATAACAGCAGGCTGGTCGCAAAGAAGCACGCCGCGAGAATGGCTGTCGTCCGGCTCAGCAGATTGGCGGTGCCGCGGCTCGACATGAAACCGGCGCCGCCGCCCATGCCGAGGCCGCCGCCTTCCGATTTCTGCAGCAACACCGTGCCGATCAGCACGACGACGATCATGAGATGGACGACGATAACGACAGTCTGCATTTCGACCTTCCGTCACGACCCCGCGTCACACCGTCATCAGGCGGAACAAGGGGCTTTGCGGGTTCGTGGATTTGAGCGGCTCCTTACACGATAGACCCGGCCAATGCCACCCCCGATCCGCCTCCCGCTAGCTAGGGGCACCCCGCCGCAATCGCAAGGAAATCGGCCGCTTTCAGGCTGGCGCCGCCGACCAGTGCGCCGTTGACATTGGCGACCCCCATCAGTTCGGCCGCATTCGACGGCTTCACCGAGCCGCCATAGAGGATGCGGATATCTGCCCCCTCGCCCTTAAATCGGGCTGTCAGGGTCTCCCGGATAAAGCGATGAACCTGCTCGACATCTCCCGAGGTCGGCGTCAGCCCGGTTCCAATCGCCCACACCGGCTCATAGGCCACGACCAGATTGCGGGGCGTGGAGCCATCGGGCAGCGAGCCCCCAAGCTGCGTGCCGCAGACATCCAGCGTCTTGCCGGCATCGCGATGCTCGCGGGTCTCGCCGACGCAGACGATGGCAGTGAGCCCGGCCCGCCAGACCGCCTCGGCCTTCTGCCGGACCAGCGCGTCGGTCTCGTCGTGGTCGGCGCGGCGCTCGGAATGACCGACAATGACGGCCTTGGCGCCGGCATCCGCCAGCATCTCCGCCGAGAGGTCGCCGGTGTGCGCGCCCGACGCCTTGGGATGGCAATCCTGCGCGCCGATCGCGAGCGACTTTGCGCCCTTCGCCCTCTCGGCAAAGGCCGCCACCAGCGTTGCCGGCGGACAGACCAGAAGATCGCATTTGGCGGCGAGGCTTGCCGCACCCGCAATCATCGCCTCGAGCTCTGATGTCGAGGCCTTCAGCCCATTCATTTTCCAGTTGCCGGCGATGAGTGGGCGGATCGCAGTCGTCATGGCAGGATTTCCAATGAAATGACGCCAGCACCGCTAGCAGACGGTCCTGACCAGTTCCAGTCGCAGACGCCAGCGTTAACCGTTAGATCGGGCTTTCGGTCCGCCGCCGGGACGGCCCCCAAGGTTGCGAGGCCGCACCCGCCACTTTATGATGGGTTTTCAACCGGGTTACGCGCCGTCGCAGCATGCGCTACAAGGCGCGCCCGTACCTCCTCCTCAAGACAAGTTGGAACCATGCTCCGAGGATTGCGCAAGGCCTCATCGAACTGGCTCGGCAAGGCCATCATGGCCGTGGTGATGGGCGTATTGATCGTCTCCTTCGGCATCTGGGGCATCGCCGACATATTCAGGGGCTTTGGCCAGTCGACCCTGGCCAAGGTCGGGCATACCGAAATCTCGATGAACGAATTCCGCCAGATGTACACCGACCGGATTCAGCAGATCGGACGCCAATTCGGCCGCCCGCTGACCATGGAGCAGGCGCGCGCCCTTGGTTTCGACCGCCAGGTGCTGAACCAGACGCTGGCCGAAGCCGCGCTTGACGAAGAGACGCGGCAGCTCGGCCTCGGGCAGTCCGATGCCGAGACCATGCGCGTGATCTATGCCGATCCCAATTTCAGGGGCCTCGGCGGCGGCTTCGATCCGGCGCGCTTCCAGGCCATCATCCGCCAGTACGGCTTCACCGAAGGCCGCTATCTCGCCGACCAACGGCGGGTCTCGCTGCGGCGTCAACTCGCAGGCACAGTCACCGCCGGACTCGAACCATCGAAGACGCTGCTGGAGTTGCTGAACCATTTCCAGAACGAGAAGCGCTCGATCGATTATTTACGCCTCGGAGCAGCCCAGGCCGGCACCATCGATCCGCCCTCGCCAGAGGCGCTCGCCGCCTATTTCGACGAGCACAAAGCCCAGTTCCGCGCGGCCGAATATCGCAAGATCGCCTTTGTTGCGATCACGCCCGAGGATATCGGCAAGTGGTCGCAGATCTCGGATGAAGATGCGAAGAAGGTGTTCGACCTGCGCAAGGACAAGTTCGGCTCGCCGGAGAAGCGCCAGGTATCGCAGATCGTGTTCCCGAACATGGAAGAAGCCCAGGCCGCGCGCAGCCGCATCGCGTCAGGGACGTCGTTCGACGATCTCGCCAAGGAGCGCAATCTTGGCGGGGCCGACGTCGATCTTGGTCTCGTTGCCAAATCGGGCATTCTTGATCCCGCGATCGCGGACGCGGCCTTCGCTTTGCCCGCCGGCGAGGTCAGCCAGCCGGTGCAGGGCAAGTTCGGCGTGGCGCTGGTCAAGGTCGGCACCATCCAGCCGGCGATCGAGCCGGATTACCAGAGCGTGGCGCCCGAGTTGAAGAAAGAGATTGCGGCCGATCGCGCGCGCAACCAGGTTGCGGATTTGCGCAACAAGATGGAAGACGAGCGCGGCGGCGGCGCGAGCGTCGTCGATGCCGCGCAGAAGCTCGGGCTGACGGCCGTCACCATCGAGGCCGTGGATCGATCGGGCCGCGCGCCGAACGGACAGCCCGTCACCGGCATTCCGCAAGGTCTCGACGTGGTCGCGCAGGCCTTCAACAGCGACGTCGGCGCCGACAATGACGCGATCGCCTATCGCGGCGGCTATGTCTGGTACGATGTGCTCGGCATCACGCCCTCGCACGATCGCCCGCTCGACGAGGTGAAGGACCAGGTCGAGGCGCGCTGGCGGCAGGACCAGGTTTCGAGCCGCCTGCAAACCAAGGCGACCGAGATGGTGCAGAAGCTGACGCAGGGCGGCACTCTCGCCGATGAGGCCACGGCCGCAGGCGTGAAGGTCGAGACCGCCGCCGCCTTCAAGCGTGAGGAATTGCCGGCCGGCGTGCCTTCGGGTGCGATCACGGCTGCGTTCCGGACCGCGAAGGATGGCTACGGCCAGACGCCGGGTCCCAACAACGAGTGGATCGTGTTCCGCGTCACCGACGTCACGGTGCCGCCGGTCGATCTCGCCGCCGCCGACATGAAGAAGCTCAGGGATGACCTCGTGCGCGGCATGAGTGACGAGCAGGTTGCGGAATATGTCGCCAGGCTCGAAAAGGACGTGGGAACGACGATCAACGAGGCGGGCTTCGCGCAGGTGACCGGGGCGAGCAACAACTAGGCGTGAGTTGATGGACGATCTCAAATCGATCATTGGCAAGGTCGCGACCGGCGCCACGCTGTCGCGCGAGGAAGCCGCTTCCGCCTTCGACAGCCTGATGTCGGGCGAAGCGACGCCCTCGCAGATGGGCGGGCTCCTGATGGCGTTGCGGGTTCGCGGCGAGACCGTCGAGGAGATCACCGGCGCGGTCTCGGCGATGCGCTCCAAGATGCTGCGGGTCACTGCGCCGCCCGAGGCGGTCGACATCGTCGGCACCGGCGGCGACGGCTCGGGCTCGGTCAACGTTTCCACCTGCGCATCCTTCATCGTCGCAGGCACCGGCGTTCCCGTGGCCAAGCACGGCAACCGCGCGCTGTCGTCGCGCTCGGGCGCGGCGGACGTGCTGGCCTCGCTCGGCGTGAAGATCGATCTGAGGCCCGAGCAGGTCGGGCGCTGTGTCAGGGAAGCCGGCATCGGTTTCATGTTCGCGCCGTCCCATCATCCCGCGATGAAGAATGTCGGCCCGACCAGGGCCGAGCTCGCCACGCGCACGATCTTCAACCTGCTCGGGCCCCTGTCCAATCCAGCCGGCGTGAAGCGGCAGATGGTCGGCGTGTTCTCGCGGCAATGGGTGCAACCGCTGGCGCAGGTCCTGAAGAACCTTGGCGCGGAATTGATCTGGGTGGTGCACGGCTCCGATGGCCTCGACGAGATCACCCTCACCGGCCCGACCTTTGTCGCCGCGCTGGAGAACGGCAATGTCCGCACCTTCGAGGTGACGCCGGAGGACGCCGGTCTTGGCCGCGTCGGCGGCGAGGCGCTGAAGGGCGGCGACGCCGATGCCAATGCGGTGGCGCTGCAATCCGTGCTCGACGGCAAGCCCAGCGCTTATCGCGACGTCGCGCTGCTGAACGCCGCGGCTGCGCTGATCGTGGCCGACAAGGCCAGCGATCTGAAGGAAGGCGTCGCGCTCGGCACCAAATCGCTTGACAGCGGCGCGGCCGCGGCGCGGCTCAAGCATCTCGTCGCGGTCTCCAACAGCGAGGCCTGATGCGATGTCGGATATCCTGACCAGGATCGAGGGCTATAAGCGCGAGGAGATCGCTGCGGCAAAGTTCGCTCATCCGCTTTCCGAGGTCGAGGCGCGCGCGAAAGCGGCCTCTTCTCCGCGCGGCTTTGTCCGGGCGATCAGGAGCAAGCACGCGCGCGGCGACTATGCGCTGATCGCGGAAGTGAAGAAGGCCTCGCCGTCGAAGGGACTGATCCGCGCCGATTTCGATCCGCCGGCGCTCGCGAAGGCCTATGAGGCCGGCGGCGCCGCCTGCCTCTCGGTGCTGACGGATGCGCCCTCCTTCCAGGGCCATCTCGATTTCATGGTTTCCGCACGCGACGCCACCACTCTACCGGTGCTGCGCAAGGATTTCATGTTCGACACCTACCAGGTGGCGGAAGCGCGCGCGCATGGCGCCGATTGCATCCTGATCATCATGGCCGCGCTGGACGATGCCGCGGCGAGAGATATCGAGGACGCCAGCATCGCCTTCGGGATGGACGTGCTGATCGAGATCCACGACCGCGCCGAGCTCGATCGCGCATTGAAACTGCGTTCGCCTGTCATCGGCGTCAATAACCGGAACCTCCGCACTTTCGAGACCACGCTTGCGACCAGCGAGGCGCTGGCGCCGCTAATTCCGTCCGATCGCCTGATGGTCGGCGAGAGCGGCATCTATGCGCCATCAGATCTCTCACGGCTTGCCAAGGTCGGCATGTCGACCTTCCTCGTGGGCGAGAGCCTGATGCGGCAGGCCGACGTTGCGGCTGCCACCCGCGCACTTCTGGCGCGGGAAACTGTTGCGGCGCGTTAGTGGAGCGGATTTGACGTTCGCTACACTGTAGGCCGCGCGCTCGCGAAGCCAACGTCAAATCCAAAGCTCCACTAATTTCAATATTTGCTAGTGGTCCTTTGATGCTAACATTCGCAAAAGTACCTGCTGCGAAGGAATGCGAATGTTAGCATTGGACCACTAGATGGCGCGGAGCAAGAAGGGCGCTGCACTCACCCACATCGACGCCGGCGGCGAAGCCCGCATGGTCGACGTCTCCGACAAACCCGCGACCGAGCGGATCGCCGTGGCGGAAGGCCGCGTCGTGATGAAGAAGGCAACGCTGGAGCTGATCGTCTCGGGCAACGCCAAGAAGGGCGACGTGCTGGGCGCGGCGCGCATCGCCGGCATCATGGCGGCGAAGAAGACCCATGAGCTGATCCCGCTCTGTCATCCGCTTGCCCTGTCCAAGGTGACGGTCGACATCACGCCGGACCGCAAGCTTCCTGGCTGCATCGTGCGATCGACGGTGAAGGTCAAAGGCCCGACCGGTGTCGAGATGGAGGCGCTCACCGCCGTCACAGTCGCGTGTCTGACGATCTACGACATGATCAAGGCGGCCGAGCGCGGGGTGCGCATCGAAGCCGTTCATCTCGTTGAGAAAAAGGGCGGCAAGTCCGGTCACTACCGCGCGAGTTGACGGGGGCCCTCACGGCGGAGTGATTGCTTCGTCATGGAAGCGACCGGTGCTCGTGGTGTTTTGCTCCGTATATCGGGTCAAGGCCTACGCGGAGACGTGCAATGTCCATTTTCAGGCTGATCGGTGCGGCAGCTGTCCTTTCGGTGCTCGGAGCAGCACCGGCACTGGCGCAGCAGGTGATCTCGGAGCCCGGCTATTGCGCGTTCTTCTATCCCAACGCGAATTGCCAGAACAAGGGACCGGGCAATCCCTACACCGACTCGAACTATCAGCGCAGTCATTTCGCCGCGATGAGCGGTTATGGCGATGCGACAGTCGCTGCGCCGCCGAAGCGGCGGGTGCGCAAGCCGGCCGGCATGTAGGGATTTAGCGCAGCGAACTGTTGATCGACGTGAACTTGGTTCGGAGATTGGTGCCGAGCCCGTTCACGACCGAAATGATCGCAAGCGAAATGCCGGCCGCGATCAGGCCGTACTCGATCGCGGTGGCGCCGGATTCGTCGGCAAGGAATTTTTTCAAGACGTCCTTCATGATTTGAACCTCGCCTGCAGGGCCTGAGCGCCGCAGGAGTCGCAAATCGCGTGCCAGCGCACCGCCCAGTGCGTTCAATCAATTAGATGGTTAGGATTTTCTTGCGATCGGCGCAGTGGGAAATTTCGTCCCGTGCGGATCGCTCTTCACCGGCAAATGCTGCCGCACGCAGCGCGACTTGCCCTGCCGCCTGCTTCACACCGCCTTTACCGCGCATTAACCCCGATTGCTAACGTGACCTCCATATCGAGGTCGTAGGTATTGGGCAACGTTCCCCGTCCCTTGGCCGCGACCACGATTCCTTTCCATGAAGCCTATCGCCAGCGCTCCCATCGACGTGAAAATATCGACCCGGGGAGGTCCGATCCGCTGGCTCGTCATCGGCGGCTTGTTCCTGATTGCCGCGATTGCGCTCGGCACCACCATGATGGCCGGCACTTTCCGCGAACGCGCGCTGGCCAGTGCCGAGCGGCAACTCGAAAACAACGTGCTGCTGATGGCCCGCCACTTCGACCAGCAGCTCGAGGATTTCATGGGAATCCAGCGCGACGTGGTCGCGCAGATCGAGCGCTCCGGCTCCGCCTCGCCGGAAGCCTTCCGCACCATGATGTCGACGGCGGAATGGCACGAGATGCTGAAGCTGCGGCTGCGCGCCTATACCGACGTCGCCGGCGTCAACATCTTCGATGCGAATGGCGTGCTGGTCAATTCCTCCGAAAGCTGGCCCGTTCGCGACATCCGCGTCGGCGATCGCAGTTACTTCAAGGCGCTGAAGTCCGGTTCGGAATTCGAGCGCTTCAGGATCGAACTGGTGCCGGGACGCTTCAAGGGCGGCTGGGCCACGGTGATCGCCTGCAAGGTCTCGGGACCCGACGGCCAATTCCTCGGCGTCGTGACGCGGGCGATCACGCCGGCCAATTTCGAGAGCTTCTTCGCCTCCGTGACGCTTGCACCGGGCTCCTCGATCTCGATGCACCACCGCGACGGCACGCTGCTCGCGCGCTTTCCGCATACGGACAACGTGATCGGCCGGAATTTCAGGACGGGCCCCGAGGAACAGCTGAAGGTGTTCGAGCTGAACCATCACACCACGCGTCTCGTCAGCCCGATCGACGGCGAAAGCCGGCTGGTCTCCTCGCGCGCGCTCAATGAATTCCCGATCGTGATCGTCGCCACCACGACGGTGGCGGGGGCGCTCGCCGAATGGCAGCAGCAGATGTACTTCCTGATCGGCGTCGGCGGAATCTCGGTGGCGCTGATCGCCGTCCTGCTGTTTCTGGTGGTGCGCCGGCTGTCGCACGATCATGCGGCCTCGCAACGCCGCCTCACCCTGGAAAAGCAGCGCCTCGACAAGGCGATCAACAACATGACGCAGGGCCTGCTGCTGTTCGATTCCAGCGAGCGGCTGGTGGTCTGCAACAACCGCTATATCGAGATGTACGGCCTGTCGCCGCGGATCATCAAGCCCGGCGCCACCTTCGTCGAAGTTCTCGAGCACCGGAAGGAGACGGGATCTTTCGTCGGCGACGTCCATCACTATATCGCCGCGACGCTGCGCGACATCGGCCGCAAGAAGATCACCATCATCGAGACACCGGATGGCCGCTCGGTGCAGATCGTCAATGAGCCGCTCGCCGACGGCGGCTGGGTCGCGACCCACGAGGACATCACCGAGCGCCGGCGCGCCGAGCAGCAGATCACGCATCTCGCGCACTACGACGCCCTCACCGACCTGCCGAACCGCGCCCTGTTCCACGAGCGCCTGAAGCAGGAGCTCGCCAACCTCGCTCCGGGCCAGCGCATCGCCGTGCACTACATCGACATCGACGAGTTCAAGAGCGTCAACGACTCGCTCGGCCATCTGATCGGCGACGAGTTATTGAAGTCGGTCGCCGCTAACCTCAATCGTTGCGTCGGCGCGGCCGGTTTCGTCGCCCGCCTCGGCGGCGACGAGTTCGCCATCGTCCAGACCGGTGTCTCGACCATCGACGAGGTCACCGATCTCGTGATGAGCGTCTACACGGCGATCAGGACGCCGTTCGAATGCGCCGGCCATCAGCTCACGACCGACGCCAGTATCGGCATCGCGCTGGCGCCCGAGCATGGCCTCGATCTCAACGAGATCCTGAAGAACGCCGACCTTGCGATGTATGCCGCCAAATCGGCGGGACGGCGGACCTGCCGGTTCTTCGATCCCGAGATGGATGCCGAGGCGCGCGCGCGGCGCAAGCTCGAGCTCGACCTGCGGCAGGCAATCGCGCGCGGCGAGCTTGAGGTCTACTACCAGCCTTGCGTCAGCTTGCAGGACGGCCGCATCACCGGCTGCGAGGCGCTGGCGCGCTGGCGTCACCCCGAGCGCGGCATGGTCTCTCCTGCCGAGTTCATCCCGATCGCCGAGGAGACCGGATTGATCAACGAGATCGGCGAATGGGTGCTGTCGACGGCCTGTGCCGACGCCGCGAGCTGGCCGGCCGGCATCCGCCTCGCCGTCAACGTCTCGCCGGTCCAGTTCAAGAGCACCACGTTGGCGCTGAAGGTTACCGCCGCGCTTGCCGCCTCCGGGCTGTCGGCCAGCCGGCTGGAGCTCGAGATCACCGAAGCCGTGTTGATCCGCGACGACGATACGGCGCTCGCCATCCTGCATCAGCTTCGCGCCATCGGCGTGCGCATCGCGCTCGACGATTTCGGCACCGGCTATTCGTCGCTGAGCTACCTGCAGCGTTTCCCGTTCGACAAGATCAAGATCGACCGCGCCTTCATCGTCGGCCTCGCCGACGGCGACGGCTCCTCCAGCATCGTGCAGGCGGTGGTGAACATCGCGGCCGCCCGCAACATGACGACGACGGCTGAAGGCGTCGAGACCGAGGCGCAGCGGCAGATGCTTCGCGGCCTCGGCTGCTCGGAGATGCAGGGCTATCTGTTCAGTCCTCCCAAGCCGCTCGCCCAGATCAGGGCGCTGCTCGACGGGCATGGCCAGGCCGCGAGCCGCAAGCGCCGCAAGGCGTAGGCGGCGTGAACAGTTACGCGCTGGGCCGAGGCCTGGACTAGTCTGCATCAATGAACGTTACGGCGCCTGCCCGATCATCTTCGAGAGCAGCCGCCAGCTTTGGTATTAATTGTCTGAGCTCATCGAGCCGGTTCGATCTGCGCGAGATGATCGGCTGCTTCATCGGCGCAGATTACACCTCCACCGAGCGGAGGTGCAATCTTCGATCGCCGGGCCGACGGCCGCTGCTTTAGTTCGGCACCGCCGCCGCTTTCGGCGTGGGACGCACGTCCGCATTGACCTGGACGCCGCGCAGGAAGTTGTAGGCCGCGGCCAGTGCCTTGTCGTCCTTCTCGTCAGGCGGCACGTAGGATTGCGAGCCGCTCTGTTCGCCGCCTTCGGCGGACAAGTGGCCTCGCATCGAAGCCTCGCCCTTGAAGTCGACGCGGCCCTTCAGCTCATCCGGCACGTCCTGCAGCACCTCGATGTCGGGCTTGATGCCGAGCGCCTGGATCGAATGACCCGACGGCGTGAAGTAGCGCGCGGTGGTCAATGCCAGCGCGCCATTGCCGGCGCCGAGCGGAATGATCGTCTGCACCGAGCCCTTGCCGAACGAACGCGTGCCGATCACGGTGGCGCGCTTGTGGTCGTGCAGCGCGCCGGACACGATCTCGGATGCCGAGGCCGAGCCGCCGTTGATCAGGACGACCAGCGGCTTGCCCTTGGTGAGGTCGCCGCCACGGGCGGTGAAGCGCTGGGTCTCCTCGGGGTTACGGCCCCGCGTCGAAACCACTTCGCCGCGCGGCATGAAGGTCGAGGACACCGAGACCGCCTGATCGAGCAATCCGCCGGGATTGTTGCGGAGGTCGACGACATAGCCGACCAGCTTGTCCTGCGGGATCTCCTTCTGGATCGACGCGATCGCCTTGCGCAGGCCTTCGGTGGTCTGCTCGTTGAACGAGGTGATGCGGATATAGCCGATGTCGCCGCCGTCGGTGTGATAGCGAACCGGGCGCACCCGGATGACCTCGCGCGTCAGCGTGACGTCGAACGGCGCGTCCTTGCCCTTGCGCAGGATCTTCAGCTTGGTCTTGGTATTGACCGCGCCCTTCATCTTGTTGACGGCCTGCTCCAGCGAGAGGCCCTGGACGGCGTCATCGTCGATCTGGGTGATCAGGTCGCCCGACAGCAGCCCGGCCTTGGATGCCGGCGTATCGTCGATCGGCGATACCACCTTGACGAGGCCGTCTTCCATGGTGACCTCGATGCCGAGACCGCCGAACTCGCCGGACGTCGTCTCCTGCATCTCGCGCCAGGCCTTGTCGTTCATGTAGCGCGAATGCGGATCGAGCGAGCTCACCATGCCGTTGATCGCGCCCTCGATCAGGGCGTTGTCGCCGGGCTTCTCGACGTAGTCGGAGCGGACGCGCTCGAAGACCTCACCGAACAGGTTGAGCTGGGAATAGGTGTCGGAGGCGCCTGCGGCAGCCTTGGCTCTGGCGATCAGATGTTCGCCCTCGGGTCCCGTCACCAGAAGGGTGAGGCCGATGCCCGTCAGCGAGCCCAACAAAAAGAGAAAATTCTTCCGCATCTGCCTCGCTGCCTTCTCGCGTCTGGTGAGGACCACGTATGGTCAAAAAAGGAACCTCACAACACCTTTCTGGTTTCTTCGTGGCCGAGACCCTTCTGCCAGGTCGAAGGCTGGGTACCGAACCCCCGTTTCGCCCGAGTGCCCAGCCACCAGCCGAACTGGGGTGGAACGCTCCGGAACGACCCCTCTACGCCCAATTTCAAGGCAGCGTCCATCGGCCAGTTGGGATTATTGAGGATTTCGCGGCCGACGGCGATCAAATCCGCCTGACCGTCCCTTAAGATTTGTTCAGCCTGGTCGCCATGGATGATCAGGCCGACCGCCATGGTCATGATATCGGCGTTGCGGCGGACATATTCCGACAGCGGCACCTGGTAGCTGTATTTGATCTCCTTGCCGAGAATCGGGGCAGCATCGGTGATACCACCCGACGAGCAATCGATCACGTCGACGCCCCTGATTTTGAGGATTTTCGCGACCTTCGCGCTCTGCTCTGGCCCCCAGCCGGCGTTGTCCTCGACCGACAGCCGCACGAACAAGGGCTTGCGCTGCGGCCAATGGGTCCGCACCGCCTCCGCCACCTCGATCAGGAAGCGCATCCGGTTTCCTTCGGACCCGCCATATGCGTCGGTGCGCTGGTTGGAACGCTCGGAGAGGAACTCGTGCACGAGATAGCCGTGGGCGCCGTGCAGCTCCAGCACATCGAAGCCGGCTTCCTGCGCACGGCGCGCGGCATTGCCCCAGGCTTGCACGAGATCCCTCACCTCATGCGTCTCCAGCGCCCGCGGCACACCCCACTTCTCGCTATGCGCAATCGCGCTAGGCGCCACCGGCTGCCAGGCCTCCCAATCATCGATGTCGTCGGTGCGCTTCAGCGGACCATCTCCCTCCCAGGGGCGGTTGGCGCGCGCCTTGCGGCCGGAATGGCCAAGCTGGATGCCGGCGACCGCGTTTTGCTGCTTGATGAATTTGACCAGCCGGCTGAGCGGCTCGACAAACTTATCGTCCCAGATGCCGAGATCGCCGAGCGTCCCGCAGCCGCGCCGTTCCACCTTGGTCGATTCGACCACGACGAGGCCGGCGCCGCCGGCCGCGAACTTGCCGGCATTCATCAAATGCCAGTCGGTCGGAAAGCCCTTCACCGCCGAATATTGATGCATCGGCGGCACTACGATGCGGTTCTTAAGCGTGACGTCCCGGAGATTCATCGGCTCAAACAGCATCGGTCCGGGCATGCATTGGGTCCTCGCGTGGGGATCGGAACGATATCGGCCACGGCGGAAGCCGGAAAGCCGGAATTCCCGCCCGCTTCGCCCGAAAGCCATGCAAATTTGGGATGGCGCGAGACCGCCGGAAGCGATAGCGAGAGATCAATCAAAGCCGCTGCACTCTCGGGGGAAACACCATGAACGAAGCGATCCGGCCGACGCGCAATGTGGAGCTCGGGGCGAGCAACGAACGGTTCCAGAATCTCCACGAGTTCGTCCACCAGGCGCGCGCCAATCTCAACCAGAATGCCTGGGACTACATTGTCGGCGCGGCCGAGACCGAGACCACCATGCGCCGCAACCGCATGGCGCTCGACGAGATCGCATTCCGCCCGCGCGTGCTGAACAATGTCGCTCATGTCGACGCATCGGTCGAACGCTTCGGCCGCAAGCTGCGCCTGCCTGTGATGCTGGCGCCGGTCGGTGCGCTGGAGATTTTCGATCCCGCAGGCGCGGCTGCCGTGGTGCGCGGCGTCGGCAAGTTCGGCGCGGCGCATATGCTCAGTTCGGTGTCCGCGCCGGGGCTGGAGAAGACCGCCGAAGCCGCGCCCGACGCGATGCGGCTGTTCCAGCTTTATGTGCGCGGCGACGACGCTTTCGTGGAAGACCATGTCAGCCGCGCGATCGCTGCCAACTACACCGCATTCTGCCTGACGGTCGACACCGCCCACTATAGCCGCCGGGAACGCGACATCGCCAAGCGTTACGTGCGCGAGAGCCGTGCGCGCTCCAGCGGCGGCGACTTCCAGAAGGGACTGGACTGGCGCACCGTCAAGCTGATCAAGGACAAGTACAAGATACCGTTGATCATCAAGGGCATCGCCACCGCTGAAGATGCGCAAATCGCGCTCGATCATGGCGTGGAGTGGATCTACGTCTCCAACCACGGCGGCCGCCAGCTCGATCACGGCCGCGGCGCCATGCATGTGTTGCCTGAGATCGTCGATGCCGTGAAGGGCCGCGCCAGGATCATGGTCGATGGCGGCTTCTGCAGGGGCAGCGACGTGGTGAAGGCGATTGCCGCCGGCGCCGACATCGTCGGCATTGGACGCCTGCAGTGCTGGGCGCTCGCCGCCGGCGGCGAGGCCGGCGTGGCACGGATGCTGGAGCTGCTCGAGGATGAGGTGATCCGCTCGCTTGGGCTGCTCGGCGTGACGTCGTTTGCAGGGCTCAACAAATCTTTCCTGCATCCGGCCACCGCGACCAACCCGCCGAGCGTGTTCAGCGCGTTCCCGCTGGTGCATATCGATCCGTATCGGTATTGAGGCGGTTACGGCATCGCTTGCGATGACCTCCCTCTCCCCCGGCTCGGCCGACACGCTTCTGTTCGATCTCGGCCGCGTCGTGCTCGACATCGACTTCGCGCGCGCCGCGGCGATCTGGGCGCGCCATGGCCAATGCGACATCGCCGACATCAACGCGCGCTTCGCTTCCGACGAGGCGCTGCGGCAATACGAGTCCGGCAAGATCAATGACGCGACCTATTTTGCGCATTTGCACAAGATGCTCGGCGTCGACATCACGCACGAACAGTTGCTGGAAGGCTGGAACGCGATCTTCATCGGCGAGATGCCCGGCATCGCGCCGCTGCTTGAGCGCGCCGCCAAACGCCTGCCGCTCTACGCGCTCTCCAACACCAACCCGCCCCACATCGCCCATTTCTCGCGCGTGCATGCCGACGTGCTCGGCCATTTCCGCGAAATGTATCTGTCCTCGACGATCGGGCTTCTGAAACCCGACAGAGCGGCCTATGATCACGTCGTAAAGGCGATCGGGGCGCCGGCCTCGCGCATCGTGTTCTTTGACGATCTCGCCGACAACATCCAGGGCGCGCGGGCATATGGCCTGTCAGCCGTTCACGTCAAATCGTCCGAGGACGTCGCCAACGCGCTGACGGCCTTAGGGCTCTAGGAGCCTGCCGTGGCGCTGATGCCGGTTGCCGATGCCCTTGCGGCGATCCTGGAAGGGGCCGAGCCGAGCCCTGAGGAAATGGTGGCGCTGGAAGCCGCGCATCATCGCGTGCTGGCGCGCGACGTCGCCGCGCGGCGCACCCAGCCGCCGCAGGCGATGTCGGCGATGGACGGCTACGCGGTGCGCGCGTCCGACGCGGCGCAGGCGCAAGCTAAGCTCAAAGTCATCGGCGAGGTCGCGGCCGGCCGCCCCTTCGACCGCGCGATCGGTCCGGGCGAAGCGGCGCGCATCTTCACCGGCGGCGTGATCCCTGATGGCGCCGACGCCGTCGTGATCCAGGAAGACACGATCGCCGACGGCAACTCCATCACTATCACCGAAGCAGCCAGCCCCGGGCGCAACGTCCGTCCCGCCGGCGTCGATTTCAGCGAAGGCGACGTGCTGCTATCGGCAGGCACCCGCCTCAGCGACCGCGATCTCTCGCTTGCGGCCAGCATGAACTATCCGGAGCTGCCGGTGCGGCGCCGGCCGAAGCTTGCGCTGCTCGCGACCGGCGACGAGCTGGTGATGCCCGGTACCACGCCCGGGCCCGGCCAGATCGTCTATTCCAACGGCTATGCCTTGCGCGCGCTGGCGCGCGCCGAGGGCGCCGACACCGTCGATCTCGGGGTCGCCGCCGATACGGTCGAGGCCACCACCGCGGGTATCCGCCGGGCGCGCGAGCTCGGCGCCGATATCCTGGTGACGACCGGCGGCGCGTCGGTCGGCGACCACGACCTCGTCAAGACCTCGCTCGAGGCCGAGGGCGTGACAATCGCGTTCTGGAAAATCGCCATGCGGCCGGGCAAACCGATGATGCATGGCCGGCTGGGCGCGATGCGCGTGGTCGGCGTGCCCGGCAATCCCGTGTCGTCCTACGTCTGCACCATGCTGTTCGTGGTGCCGTTGATTCGCGCTTTGTCCGGCCGCAAGAACATCCACCACGTGCGAGAGACAGCCCTGCTCGGCCGCGACATTGCCGCCAACGACGTGCGCGAAGACTATCTTCGCGCGCGCCTCGAAGAGCGCAACGACGGCAGTTTGATCGCAACGCCCGTGACCAAACAGGACTCCTCGCTGCTTGCGAATCTCGCTGCGGCACAGGCACTTCTGATACGCGCGCCGTTTGCGCCGGCAGCCAAGGCCGGCACCCCTTGCGAGATCCTTCGGCTTGCCGAATAGGCCGCGCGCCGGCTCGCTCCCGCAATCTTTCCCGCGTTCACCTGAAATTAAGTGGTTGCGGAACATGTATCGAACATATAGTGTCCGTTCATGATTTGTTTTCGAGTGCTGGTATCAACTGACGCCAGGGAATGGGAGCCGCGCTCTCGCCCCTGACGGGAAGTCTCGGAACAGAACGGCACATCAATCGGGGGACTTGCTCGAGATGCTTACGCGCAAACAGTACGAACTTCTTCGCTTCATCAATGAGCGGCTGAAAGAGGCCGGCGTGCCGCCCTCCTTCGATGAGATGAAGGATGCGCTCGATCTGCGCTCGAAGTCCGGCATCCACCGCCTGATCACGGCGCTGGAAGAGCGCGGCTTCATCCGCCGCCTGCCCAACCGCGCCCGGGCCATCGAGGTGATCAAGCTGCCCGAATTGTCGCCGGGCGCAGGCAACAGCCGGCGCGGCTTCACGCCGAGCGTCATCGAAGGCAACCTCGGCAAGGGCCGTGGCGGGGCGAGCGTGGAAGACGGCGAGCGGCCGGTCGCCGTGCCCGTGATGGGCCGGATCGCCGCCGGTACGCCGATCGAGGCGTTGCAGACCCGCAGCCATACCATCAGCGTGCCGCCGGACATGCTCGGTGCCGGCGAGCATTACGCGCTGGAAGTGCGCGGCGATTCCATGGTGGACGCCGGCATTCTCGACGGCGACGTGGCGCTGATCCAGCGCAACGAGAGCGCCGATACCGGCGACATCGTGGTCGCGCTGATCGACGACGAGGAGGCAACCTTGAAGCGCTTCCGCCGCCGCGGCGCTTCCATCGCGCTGGAGCCCGCCAACACCTCCTATGAGGTGCGGATTCTGCCGCCGAACCGGGTCAAGATTCAGGGCAAGCTGATCGGGCTGTACCGGAAATACTGACCGCTTCCCCTTCCCGCTTTGAAAAGCCGCCGGAGATTCCGGCGGCTTTTTTCGTGATGAATTGGATAGGAACAACCCTCACGCAAACGGATTTGTGATTGGGCTCACCGCCCGCGGGCCGCACAATTGCCCATGTCGGGGCAAAGGCTCATTCGCTGGTGTCCACTCTGATAGAGGCCTGCGCCTCCATGAGCATGATCGGAGAGGAAGCCCGAGCACATTTCGGAAATATCTTGCTCACGCAATGACGCGGGTCGCTATCTCCAACGAGGAGCAATCCGATGTGTGACTATAGCCTGCATGCCGTGGCGTCCCGTCCGGCCGAGGTCGGCGAACAACTGGTGACCACGACGTTCCGCGGCACTTCGACCCGCGGCTTCGCCTCCGAGCGCGAATTGGGCGTCGCCATCTGCCTGTTGCCGGGCACGGAACTCGCCTTCGCGGAAGAGGTTCGCTACGACAATCGCTGGATCTGGACGCGGACCATCAAATCCCGCGTCGGCAAGTTCGGCAAGATCGATCCGCTGGTCCCGGAGCGACATCACGACGCCATCGAATTTCCGGATGGAAATTACGTGCTGGTGACCCAGCTCGTCGAAGGCCAGCGCGCCACCGTGTTGCAGCTGCCGGTGACCAGGCCGATTGCCACGCCTATTAGCGCCGAGCAGACCACGCCGAGAGTGCGACGGATTCCGGTCGACTAGGTTTTGCTTCGCGAAGCGTGCCGGCGTAACTTAGCCGGCACACTCGCTAGGGGCGACCGGTGGTCAACAAGATTTCGTGGCAGAAGGCCGGCGGCGTGACGGAGCCCGGCCGGTACATGTTCACGTTCGGCTTCCTGACCGTGACCGAATCCGATCTCGCGGTCTGGAAGCAATTCCCGCAGGCGATGTTCACGCTGGTCGAGCTGCCCGCCGACCCCGCAGCTGAGTTGCCGTCCAGCGAATTTCATCTTGGCGCATTCGAGCTGCCCGCGGGCCCGTCCGAGATTTGAATAGCGTTGATCACGGCGCACTCGGTTCACCTCTCCCCGTTGGGGAGAGGTCGCGCCGAAGGCGCGGGTGAGGAGCGCAGCGAGATTGACAGACCGAAACCCTCACCCGGATTGCATCTGGCGATGCAATCCGACCTCTCCCTACGGGAGAGGTGGTCTTCGACACCGCGACAGCTCACTCTTCCGCCTGCAGATCGGCCTCCGACGGCGTCGCATCGCGCACGCGGGGCGCGGATGGACGAACCAGCAACGGCGGATCGAGATCGCCCTCGGCTGTAATCGCCGGCGACCACGGCCGGTCGAAGCCGCGCGGCTTGACCGCCTCCACCTCGAAACCACCGGCCTTGCGCCGCAGTGCCAGCGCGCCCTGGCGGCGCGAGCGTTCCTGATCGATGACAGATGCGGCGCAGTCTTTTGGCGGCTGCCTCGCGGTCACGACAAGCACAGCGCGCGCACAATCGTCGGCGAGAGCGTCCGCACGAAGCGACTGCGCAACCAGGCTTGCGTCGGCAAGCGCCGTCACACAGCCGGCATCGTCACAGGATACGCCGTTGGCCAGCGTGGCATCGGTGGCGGTTCGCGCATCGGCGTCGGCCGCGAGCCACTCGCGGATGAGAAACGTGTCCTTCCCAGTCCGCATCAGATGTAAATGTCCGTCGCGGCCGCGAACCGCAACATTGTGCCCGTCGGCCGAGATCAGGATATCCGGCTGCGGCACCAGCAAGGCCCAAACAAGCGAAGCCGCCAGCACCAAGGCGCCGGACCAGCGCAGCGGCGTGCGCAGCAGCCCCATCAGGACGATGCCGATGCTGGCTGCGATCAGCGGCCCCGTGCCGAAGGCGGCGATCCGGCCGACCGCGCCAGGCAGGCCCGCGACCCATTGCGTGACCGCGATCATCCAGTCGATGCCCACCCCCATCGCGCTCCAGCAGATGCCGTCGAAGCCAAAGGGCGCCGCGACCAACCCAAGCAGTCCGGCCGGCATCACCAGCGCGGAGACCACCGGCATCGCCGCGAGGTTGGCGATCACGCCATAGGGTGTGACGCGATGGAAGTGAAACGCCGCGTAGGGCGTGGTTGCCAGTCCCGCCACCAGCGAGGCCAGCAGCAGCATGGCTACCTCGCGCCCGCCCCAGAGCGCCACGCGCGCCGCCGCCGTGCTGTCCGGGCTGGCAAACAGCCGGGGCATGCCGACCTGCACCAGCGCCACCAGGCCCAGCGTTGCCGCAAACGACATCTGGAAGGCGGGATGTTTGTTGCTAGTCCGGCAATGACGCCAATACGTTAGCTGGCCTTGCGGTCCGCACTCCGGGACTTTTTCCGGGAGTTGGCGAGTTTTTCGACCGCGTCTGCGACGTCTTCGTCAAGCACATGGGCGTAGCGCAGCGTGCTCTTGATGTCGCGATGGTTCAACGCCTTCTGTACCAGCTTCAAGTTGCCGGTGTCACGCAATAGCTTGCTGCCGAAGTCGTGGCGGTAATCATGGAAGCGGAAACCGTTCACGCCTGCGGTGGCCCGCATGCGCTGCCATACGCTCTTGGTGCCGTTGTACGTGATCGGATAGCGCTGGCCCCTGACAAGCCTTAAGCGCTTGTTGCCGTACACCGCGACGTAGGTAAACACGAACTCGGGATGTTGCCCCTGCAAGGGAAACAGAATTTCTCGAACGGCATCTGTGATCGGAAATACGATGCGTCGCCCACCCTTGCCAATGCGAACTATCTGGCGCGTGCCGAAGTTCACTTCGGTCCACCGCAGCGTCACGCATTCTTTGAGACGCATGCCGCTGGCCTTCACGAACTCAAAGAACGGTTCGTAATCGTCGCGCGTCGCGTCATCAAGCGCAGTCGCTTCGTGGTCATGTAGCTCGCGGATGCGCTCTACGGGCTCTTCTAGCAACAAGTCATCCCACTTCGGTTCATGCTCAAATACCGCCCCTTCCGCTTTAGCGAAAGTGAACAACCGTTGCAGAACCTTCGTGGTCGATCGATTAACCGTCGCGTTGGCAATCAGCGGCGCTTTTGCTTGATCTTTGCGTCCGGAAACCTGATGACCGCGCCGCCACGCCACGAGCTTTGCGGCCTTGGCATGATCGATATCGGTAAGAGGCGTTACTTGGCCGAAATAATCGACAAGCCGAGCTAGATTGGTGTCCGTTGCGTCCGAGTCCGCGTCGTGCTGGCCATGCTCATCGTACAGGCGCGCAGCAACGTCATCGATTAGAAGCGACGTGCGCGAACGCTTAGCCGCCTTCACCTGCGCCCTTGCCTTCTCACGCTCTAGCGCCTCAAACTTTCTCGCTTCGCGCTCAGTCGTGCATTCCGTTGAGCCGTGAAACCGATGACCGCCGATCTGGAAGTCAAAGTGGTAGTACGGCGATTTGTTTCCCGGTTTATAGACGGACACTCGACTCTCCTGCGTTCCTCTTGAAACTTCCGCAAATCGGCGGGGTGGATTTTCCGTTGCAATCGTTCACAGCCGGTGCCGGTGACGATGTAGGCCAATGCACCGCTGTTGATGTGCCGATTGATAGTGCGCTTGCAGATTCCCAATTCATCGGCGGCTTTGTCCAGTGATAGAAGCGGTACGTTATCGTTGGTCGCTACCGGAAATGGATTTGGACTCATGCGTCTCCTCAAATTCTAGACACGAAAAATGATTTGGTACAGATGAAAAGAGCCGCCCACAGGGGCGGCCCAAAGGAGTCAATATTGTTGCGTTGGTCTGCTAGCCTCACCGGGCGTTTTACGCCCGCCCCGGCCGAAGGGGACGGCGAGCGTGAAAACATTAGCGCCCTAAAGTCGCAAACCGTTTCCTAGATAAGCGATTCCGTCAGGCGACTTCGCCGCAGCTTCCTTGCAGAACTGAATGCGCTGCGTGCTATTTGGGTCCTGCTTCACAGACCATGCTTCAGCAGAGTCAAAACGTCGTTGCTGTAATTTTGATTTGTCGCGCCAAAGGTCCCGTACATACAAAACGTTTCCGTCGAGTTGGCGTATTACAGTGGGATTGTCTCCGACGCTTCGCAACACTGTGAAGTATCGCTCGGGATCGAACGGCGCGTTGACGTTGATTTCTCCAAAATGCGCCGGAAGCGGTACGGCTCCGAAGGAGTCGCGCCCCAATGTGATACTTTTCATTTTCTCAGTTCCCCATGCCGGAATCGGCCACTGAAATTCTATCTACTCGAATTCGCGACTCAAGCACTAAGGTGTGCAATCTTTGCCGATTTTGCAGATTTCTGTAGCGATTTTCGCGACAAATACCGGAGCGGCCCCTTTTCGGAGCCGCCCCCAATAGCATTTACGAGAACTCGGCAATTAACTGGCCCGCGACGAACTGCAAGGTTTGACCAATGGGAGTCGTCTGAACGATAGTCAGCGCTCCATACATCAGCATGTTGCCGCCAGATAACGCATCGTTGATTGCGACGTACGTTACCGTTCCCCAATCCGCAGAAGCGGGACCAAAGACAATCGTTGCGTTGCTCGCCGCAATTCCGGAGACAGCGTCAGTAGCATTCATTTTCGAAGTGATGGCAATTCTAGCGTAGCCGCTCGCGGTAGAAACCTCATTCGTAAGTGAGCCGGATTGCCCCGGACTCGCCGTGTGAAGCGAAGCATAAACCGTCGTCGGCATAGCGTACGCTCCTAGACCGAGAGTATGGTCTAGGAGCTTCTTTTCGAGATAAGACGTCATTGACGACATTTTTATGCTGCCTTCGTTCCCGGCACACGCCGTTGATTGTTAGCTTGACGCGTGACGCTTTCGACGCGGGAAACTCTGTCTGCAATCAAGTCCAATTTTTCAGACAGGGCTTGTGTCTGCCCGTTGAAACCTTGAGTCAGAATTCGTGCAACGTCGCTGTTGTCATTGGCGCCGGGAGTCTTTCCGGTGTTGTTGATGTACTGAAGCGCGCTCATCGTCGAAGCATTGACGCTTGACGCTTTCGTGACGAACTCGCCTCCTGCCACAAGAGCAAAGAGACTATCGACGCCGCGAATGCCGTTCGTAATCAAACCGCCGCCAGCATGGCCAGTCTGTGAAAGAGCCATGGCGGTAGGGCTTACGCTAAGCGCAGCCTGTAACGCCTTGGACACATCAGCCGGTCCCGCAACATCAGAAACGTTCGTCTGAGCGTTCGGGTCGGCAGTTTGCTTATATGGACCGCCGCTGCTAGACAGGCCGTTGATTGCGTCAGTGACGCCGTTGTAAACATCGGAGTAACCGGACGAAGACGCATAGTAAGCCTGCGCAATCGTCAGAAGATTTTGAGCGTCTTTCGTTACGGCGTCGATTGATGCTTGGTCGCCGTTCTTCGCGCCCTGAACGTCCTTGTTGAAAAGGTCTTGCGCATACTTCAACTGATCTTCTGGTGACAACGTCGACAAGCTTCCAGTTTTGATGGAAGACAAGAAGTCGTTGTACGACTGAAGAACCTGTTGGTTTGCTTTGTCGACAATTGCCTTGCGCTGTACAGCTAGACTCTGTTCAAGTTCGACAATCGCCTGATTACCAGCCTGCTCTTCGGCTCGCCGTTGGTCGTTCGCTTGAATGTCGAACGCCTGCAACTGACCTTGTTCAGTGCTGGTATCAATATTCGCGCTCCAAGAGGCGTCAGCGTACTGCCATTTTCGATCAGTAATGCTTTGCTGATCTTGAGCGGCCTTTACTGAGGCGGATTGCTCTTGTGCCTTGTCGTCGGTAGAAAACAGTGCTGTCGCCAGCGCGGCAGCGGCCTCGATGGCGGCTTGTGCAAAATTGCCGTTAAGAAGATCGGTAAACGCTTTGCTTGTGAGCGTCTTCGATACGCTGGCCATGGTATCGGCAAACGTCTGCGCAAGGCTGTTGCCTTGGCGAAGACCATTTACGATATCGCTTCCTATCGTTGCGCCGATACTTTTCGCAGTGTCGCTGACTGACTTTACGGCATCGTTGAACCTGATAGCCGCAGCTTCACTAGACGCCAAAGCAGCCGGAATATCGTCGTCGTAAATTCCCTTTAATTGATTGGCTATCTTGATATCTTCGGGTGAAGCGAACGCAAGTTGAGAACCGCGCGAAATTTCCGAAGCAACCTTGGCTTTTGCTAACGCGTCTGCCGCGTCTGATGCAGCAATCTTTAGGGCGGCGAAGGAAGCCTTTTGCGCGTCCGTTTCTTTGCCGCCGTTGGCTTGAACAGCGGCGGTCTCGGCGGCCGATGCGCGAAACGAAGCTAGGGCGCCATCACCAAGGCCAATCGCTAGAGTGTCGGCCTTCTGAGTCTCAATATGCTTGTTGAGACTGTTTATGGCGCGGTCTACCGCGTCGTTAGCGTCGGCCGCCTTTGCCGCAACCTTGGAAAAACCATCGGCAGCGTCCGCTTCAGCATCTATTTCAGCGTCCCACGCCTTTGTAATTTCCTCGATTGATTGCGGCCCCTGCAACGAACTTGATTGCGGTCCTGTCGTGGGTTTACGCGAAGCACCATAGGCGCCCGCATTCATCGGGTCTTGAGAGATAGGGTACGAATTAGGCGAGTTTCGATCAAACGTCGTTACGCCCGCCGCAGCGTCGCTCCAAGCCTTGCCGGCTGCGGTCCAAAACTCCAGCGAAAACGGAGTGCCGTGGCTTTGGTTGACGAATTTATCTAAGGCTTCTGTGATGCCGTCTACGTTAATCTTGATGCCGCCGCCCGGAGGCAAGCCAAGCGCATCGCTAGCCGCGTTTATGTTGTCATCAGCTAGTTTTTGCGTGGCATCAGGCAGCGTGCTAACAAATTTCTCCGCACGCTGAATAAGATCGTCGACGTAAGGAAGCAAACCGGCAAGCGCCGCCCTCATGTTCAGCGAGAACGTAGCCGTACTTTTCTTCCATTCCTCGTCAAACTCCGAAGCCTTCTTTATTGTTTCGTCGTCAATCACGGCGCCGGCAGTCGTGGCCGCGTCGCCAAGGCCGGACATTGCTAAAGAGCCTTGCTGAAGTAAGGGGAGCCACTCTTTTGTGAATCCCAACATCTGAGCAATCGCCAGCGCGTCGCCGGGATTTTTTGCGTTGGCAATCAAATTCGCCGATATGCCGAGCAATTGATTTTCGCTAATCAACTGCCCGTTGGAATTCTTCAGGCTGATGTTGTTGGCTTCTAGTTCCTTTGACAGCGAATTAGCGTTGCGGCTTGCGTCATTGAGAAGAGAAGCTGATTTCTCCAATCCCGTGTTTATCTGTTCTGTGCTCAGCCCTTTAGTTAGGCCGCCGAACTGGATTCCCTGAAAATCCTTCAGCGACAATCCTACTTGATTTGCCACGGTCGCCATGTCGGACAGGCCTGAATTAAACTTGGCGACATAATCTAGCGCCGCGCTCAATCCCGCAACCATGCCGCCAGCGGCAGCACCGACGCCGAGAATTCCGGCCGCCATATCGGCCCACAGCGAGCCGTTGGCTTTGCTGTTAGTGTTATCGAACGCGTCACCAAGCTTATTTACGGAATCGGTTGTGGAGTCGATTCCGTCGCCAGTTGCAGAAATAGTGATGCGACGTACGACGTCTCCTGAGTCTGACATATTGTTCCAAATTAATTTGAGAAATTCATTTGCGTCACGAGGGACGCATTGTTAGAAGCCGCGCTTAACGACAACAGGATTTGTAATGGCCAAGAAAAAGAAGAAAATGGTTCGCCGCGAGTACACTAAAGCGGACGTCAAAGAGATGCGCGCTCATTCGAAAGCGAGAACGCCGGTCGCAAAAGTCGCTAAGGCCATGAAGCGAACGGCGGGGTCTCTGAGGATGAAGGCTTATGACCTTGGCATCAGTTTGGGGCACCAGCGGCGGCGCAAGGCCCGCTAGCTAACCGCCGTCTCGCCGACGAAGTCGAATGTTAGGCGATGCGAACGCCGTAGATCGAAGAATCCTTGGATTGACCGGAGGCGTTAAACTTGATGGTGCCCCCGGTGCCGTTATTCTGCGCCAGCATCCGCATATTGCCAGCCGGGTTGGTGACGATGGCGTGCAATACCGTAGGTGCCTGCGGGGCAGTTATGTTACCACGGGTGAACGCGGTATCATAAACTGTGGTGCCATCAGTCAGTTTCACGATAAAGACATTCGAAGCCGTGTCGACCAGTGTAATCTTGCCGACCACAAGCCATGTTCCTGTCGTGCCCTGTGCCATAGACGGCCCGGTAAAGTCAGTGTTTGCGCTGCCCATTGTTACGTCGGCCCCGAGCACATTGCTTGCTGTCGTCAAGCTTGCGGCTAACGTTCCGCTGCCAGTGATGGTGCCGCCTGGGAGGCCGTATCCTCCGGTGATGCTGGTTACCGTTCCGGTGCCAGAAACCGCGACACCGTTAGCGTAGTATGCCCCGGAAATGTTGACAGTGCCCGCGCCTTTGTTGCCGCCTGTCGGTGCTCCAATGACGGTCCCGGAACCGACGTATAAATCACCCGAAAGTCCAACTCCGCCCGCAACAGTAAGCGCGCCTGTTGTTGTAGACGTCGACGCGGTCGTTCCTGATATAGCCATACACCCCGAGCCGGGGTCGGTCGCGGCTGATCCTAGATAGAGTCCTCCCGACGCATGCAAACTCATTCTCTGAGTCAGAGTTGTTGATCCTGACGCGGCCGTGCGCCAGTTTATATCAAATCCGTGACTTGTTCCGCTCCAATTTCCCGCCGTGACGAAATCCATCGCCGCGCCGGTGAAGAAGCCGGTCCCATCCCACGCCTGCGCCCCGAATGAGAATGCTGTGACTCCCGTCGCAGCGGCGGTCTTACTTGCCTTGGTGCCTCCAGCATATCGCGAGCCTATAAGGCCCTGAGTGCCGTAGCTGTCAATTAACACGACGGCTAATGCGCCGTCTGCCGCCACGAACTGCCCAAGTGCCGATCCGAGTGTGCTAGTGTCAGCCGTAACGCTAGTGTTCTGATTAGCGATAAACTGGTTTGCATACGAAGTGCCGGCCACACCCGAGCCGCCAGAAACTTTTAGCGCTCCGGTTGTGGTTGAGGTTGACGCTGTGGCGTTTGGTATCGAGACGCCTCCGGCAGTCCCTAGAACAACCGCGCCTGTACTGTTAGCTCCGATGATAACTTGTCCGGTGCCCTTGCCGTCAATACCGAGATTGGTGTTACTTCCACCACCAATGTCTACGACCGCTATGGCTACCAAACCAGATGTAACAGAACCTGTAATCTTTAGACCGGCCGCCATCAAGGCCGTTGAGGCGTCAACCTGAAGGGCGGTTACACCGCTGCCATTCTGTACAGCTAGAGCGCTAGCGCTAGTGAGTTGAACCGCCAGCGTTCCGCCTAAAACAGAATTGCCGTTAACGGCGAACGCGCTTGCCCCGATGGTTGCGCCATTGACCGACAGAGTTGACGCCAGAGCAACCGGAAACGACTTCATCACCGCTTGCGAAGCTGGCAATCCAAGGAATACCGTTTTGGTTCCGACGCCAAACGAAACCGCAGCGCCGCCGTTGCTAAATTCATAAACTGTCGTACGCGTAAGCGTGTTAGTTCCGCTGTAGGTTCCTAAACCTGTTTCCCAAGCAAACCCGGCTTGCACAATCGCGTAGGGGCACGTGTCTCCAACGCTCATAACGGAGCCGAACGACTGATAGCCAGCGAAGGCACCTAGCAACGTTGCTGCTCCTGTGCCGGCTACAGTTGTTGACTCCAGAACTCTATCTTTTTGAACGAACGCCATAATAATATCCTATCGATTAAAAATAAAAATGCCGCCCGAAAAGAGCGGCTAGTTTCGTGACCGCTTTCCTAACCCGCAAGCAAGTTCACGAGCGCGACTGTCGCGCGACGCCGATAAATCAGACCTGTAACGCCTCCGGCTCCCAATCAGCTTTCGTCAATCGCTTACGTTCGCCGGGCAGGAACAGGCCGTGTCGGCCCAGATACGATGCATGGGACTCGAACAGCGGGGGGTCTTCAGGATCGATTGCTACACCTTTGAATGCCGGGCCGTAGTACGCGACTAGCCCTTCGTCGATCCAACCGGCCGGGATGCCGAAAGCAAACGCTGGCACGTAGCACAGGACTTCATGCTGCGGCGTACCGATGCCGCCCAAGCGCTCACGTGGTTCGCATAGCGCGCCATCGTAGAAGCATTCCAGGTAAGTACCGCGCGGCGAGCGGGGAGCGTCAAATTGCCACCATCTTGCGGGCCGGGTGCCCGGAAACTCTGCAGCATGTTCGTCAACGATGCTTTCGCCGTGCGCCTCCCAAAGCTCTCGCAACGCTTCTTTGGATTTGAACTCGAAGAAACCGCAAGGTTCACAGCGCAACCACGCTTCGCCGTCTGTGCTGAGACCTTCTATTCTCTTATCGACACGTCGTTTAGGCGCCAAGCGCTATCTCCTATTTGAATGAATAGCGGGCGGTCGCGGCGTTGAAGGCGTCCCGCAGTCAAGATCAAGCTCCCGCAGGATTCTTGTGAACGCGATGCGTGCATTTTCTTCCACGCTGATTTCAGGTCGTTTCCGAGGAGCGCCAAATCTGTCCTGATATGTAATTCCGAACTTGGCTATCGCTTCTCTCGCTTGATTGGCGCGGTCCCATGCTTCAGCGGCAAGCGTCAGAAGCTTGAAATGGTGCCCTTCTAGGGCGAACTCGGCTAACACCGCCTCAAACCACTTTTTTGTTTCGGGTTTGAGATGTTTTGGTATGGATGGTCGGTCAATAATCTTCTTCAAATGTGTATCTCCAAAATTGTGTTTTGAACGGGGTCATCGCGCATGTCGATTTTCCCATTGGCCGGTTCTTTCCCCTCACTTGTCAGGGAATCGACTCCCCCCCCTACCCATCGCAGTACCTAGCGGCATGGCGTCAGGATGGACCGCCTTCTTTGATTTGACGTGGTGGTACGTCGGCGCACCATCATCTACAAACGGTTGCCGGATAGCTCACTCTTAACGGTTAAGAGCGACAGGCCGTAACTGCGATGTCATTGCCTACCTTGGCAGTGAGCAGCATCTTGTAGAAAAGCAAGATACGTCGGCAAGACGCGGCGTGTCAGCCGAAACGGTCTCACTATCCAAACTGGATAGTGACGCGTGTGCCTTTCGGGGCTGGTTCGGCCTCCATAGCCGAACCAATGTTCTGCACTGGAACACTGGCAGCCGTGCCCGTCGGTGCGCTATTTCGAACCGGCCGCTACTCGCTATAGGCTGAAGCTGGCGCCTCTGTACGGGCTTCTCATTGGCTCTTATAGAACCCCGATAACACCGGTAACAACGATAACACTGTTACTAGTGTTACCAAGGATTTATAAGGAAAGACTCTTAGGTGTTACCGGTGTGATCGGTGTTACCATGGTTCTATAGCAACGCGATTAGCCGGGTTTTGCATATGGCACAGCATAGAAGCCCAATCTCGGCTGAACTATCTCGCCATCCTTCACCATCTTCCGCAACAGGGCGCGGACATTGTTGGCCTTCATACCGGTTAAGTCTGCGATGACTTTTGGCCCGGCTTCTTCGCCGTGCTCTTTTAACGCCGTAACGATCTTGCGCCGTTCGTCCGATTTGCGAACATCGTCCGCATTTCCAAGGATTGACCACCGTCCGCCATCGAACCGCATTGCTGTCTCGATTTCCTCGATATCTCGGCCTCGCCCGTAGAGCGTGGTGCCCTTCGGTCCGCGCGCAAGCACAAGCACAGCATCGGCAGCACCGGTAACGCCATTGGTGCCTGAAATCGCTTCTAGAGGGTCTTCAGCTTCCATCTTGCGGGTGTGCGTGACAAGGACCACGGCTAGCCGGTGCTCACTGGCGTAGCGCTGAAGGGGCGTCACGGCCTCATAATCGGCCGCGTAGGCATCTTCACCCTTCCTGCGGGGCGGACGAACTTTCATGTAAACGTCGACCACAACAAGGCGCGGCCTTGCACAGGATAGCCGCCACTTATCGAGTTCAACCAACAGGCCGGTGTCGATCCGGGGCGCAATCGTGCGGATTGTCAGCCGGCTCAAGTCTTGGCCAAGCAGCTTGCGCGTCGGGCAGAGCGTCAATATCCGGCTCTGTACGCGCCGCTGATTGTCTTCAAGGGCCAGGTACAGGACGTCGCCCTGTTCGCACTCGACGACGCCCATAGCCGGCCCGCCTGTGGCCACCGCAATGCTGGCGTCGTAGGCCCACCATGACTTACCGAGCTTGGGTTTGCCGCCCAACACAGTCAGGCCTTCGACCACGTAGCCGGGAATGACATATTCGAGTGGCGTGAACTCCATCCCAAGCAACGCTTCGGCGTTGACTGAGTCGTCCTTGGTCTTGGGGGTGTTGTCGTTGGCGGGTACCCCTACGGCATAGAGCGCGCAAACGTCGTCCCGCGTCAGAGTACTATCGCGACCTTCACGAAACGCGCTCAAAACGTCGGGCTGGTTTTCGTCCGGAACCTTCTTCATCCCGAAATTCACCGTTACGATGTGCTCGCCCCGACTGTGAGTAAGATAGCAACCTGCAACAAGGTGGCCAATCTTCAACGCTGTCGCTTTCGCGCTTGATAGATCACCTTCTTTCCAAGCGCGGACAAATCCAGTGGCGGCTTGGCCGCCTTCACTCAATTGAGGCAATCCCATCAGACAGCCGCCTTGGCTTCCTTAAGGTTGATCGCCAACGAGTCTAAGAAGCCGTCGAAAGTCTGAATAGTTCGCTGATAGCCAACACGCCGGACGACGTTTCGAAGAGTCGAGGACCACGTTTCGTCATAAGAGAAGTGCGGCGACACCTTTTCAAACTGTTCCGCAGTCATGCTATCGACGTCGACGTAGAACTGTTTCAGAAGGTCAACGGCTAATGGATTCCTAGGATCGTCCGGAAATCGAAATTGCAAATCGGTCCGCCACGGAATTGTACGATTGATCGCGTACTTAATAGAGTTTTTTATCTCTGTCATTGTTCAAGATCGTTTCTAAGTGAATTAATGTTTTCGTCTGCGATGTAGACGGCGCTCTAGTTCAAGCCGGTCGGATTCGTTTTCACGAAGGCCGGACCAAGTCGCCCAAGCGTGGTCGACGTAAGCTTTGACGTGTGAATCGTATTGCACTCTGTTTCTGCATTTCTCTCCTCGTTGGTTGAAAGGGATCGCACGGGCCGCTGCCGGGAGCAGCGACCCGCACGGGAGACGCAGCGCCGTGGTTGCTCGACGTCGTGCCTAACTTATTACGCGAAGCGCTCAGCGGTCATCCGCTTCGCGGTTTCTCGCGAGTATCCCCAGCGCCGGAGGTCCGATTCAAATTCACGCTTCTCGTGCGAAATATTACCACGGACCATGTCGCGTAGATCACGAAGCGCACGCGTGAACCGCTCGCCTGCATCGTCATTCGATTTAACGCTAGACACACGAGCCAACGGGTTGGACGGCCGGTCGACAACGCTAACCTCGACAAGGTCAACGTCATGAATGGTGCGTAGCGCTCCATTTGCCTTTTCGCCGCGCTTGTGCACGGTGAAGTGACGCGGCCGGAATCCTATGGATAAGCCGTTCAGGGCTGGACGTGGTTTAAGACGCATCAACGCGTGGACGTCATTGGCCTTGGTGTTGCCGAGAGCAAGCTTGCCCTCGCACCAAAGGCCGGTGCTGTCCTCACGCATATTCAGCCACGATCCAATCGGAAGCTTGTCGGACATGTCGTCGCCGAATTGGTGCATCAGATAGAGAGCTGGCCAATTGCCAGTGCGTTTTGCATCGGCAATCGAAGCGGAAAAACTGCCGGGAGCTACGACGTCTTTATGGGAATCAGTTACGTTGAAGACGCTGCCATAGCCAGCGAACGTTCCATCGGACTCAAACGCGTCAATCTTGAAGTCACTCTCAACCCTATCCATCCGAGCCCTCTAGCGACAGAGCGAACGCCTTGAGGGCAGCGGCAACGGGATCGTCCTTCTTGACGTCGACCGGGATAACATCGCCATTGTCGGAGACTTTGTATTCGCCCGGTGGCAACCCGGACCAATCGAAGCGCTTGACGCTCGTAGACGCGAATTCTTCTGCGCCGCTCATCGCAGTTCCTCCGGCATACGCGACAAGTAGCCCAGCTTAACAAGATCACGCAGCAAGAACGCGATATCGCTGCTTTTTTCTAGCGGTGATCCGAACATATAATCCGTGCCGATGGCGATGGGCACCGAGTACCAACCCAGCCCCTGCTGGACCAAATCGTTCTTGATTCTTTCGAGTACGCACAACGCCGAGTGGGCCTCTGCAAGTGCCGCAGCAAAGCGTTTAACTTCCGGGTCACAGGTCGCCTTCAGCGATTGCCGCAGCTTCATACCTTCATCGTTCAGAAGCTTTGCGTGGTTTTTGGTGTGGAGTTCTTTCGCTAAGGTATTTTCGGCCACGCTCGCAAGCGCCGCTTCCCGCATTGCTACCAAGCTAGAAGGTGGCGGCAATGTTTCGCCCGCTGCAATCCGTTCGGCCCTACTCTTTGCGTCTCCCAAATCCTTCCGCAACAATTCGATACGCCGTACTTCGGCTTTCGCTGCTTCTAGGTTTGTGTCAATTTTGATTCCCAGTGCTTCGCTTTCGGCGACAACCGGGACGTCCCGCAACTGAGGGACGGGAATGCGTGTGGTGGAGAAAAGGGTCTTCAACATTGTAATTTGACTCCAAATGTTAAGCGGCGTCGCCGTGAAGGGCTTTGCACAATTCCAAAAGAACGTGACCGCTGATTGTCGTCGATTTAACGGCGCGAACACGCTGCGATTGACGGTCCCGTATCGGGCCAAACACGACTTTATCGTCGGTGCCGTCTTTGGTCTCGTGAGCAATCGTGATGGACGGAAAGTTGCAGTCAATCACGATAAGGCTGTTGAGTACCCTTGCTCCGTCGCGAAGCGCTTGGCTGTCCGTAACGCCATTCTTGACTTCACGCCGCGCGAGGCGAAGTACGTCGATGTTGTCGGTGATGACGTCTACCGCGCTTTTCCCTTCCGGGCTTCGAAGGCCGCCATACAGTAGGGTGCTCTTCGCGATCTTTCGCAGCGGCGCGTTAATCGAATGGGCAATAAGGCCGTACGCCCCGTGCGTCGACGTCAAGACTTCAGGGCACTTGCCCCGTTTCTCGGATCGCGGAAAAACGTCGCCCGCCGTCAAGGCGGCGCTAACGTTCGCGGCGTTTGACGATGGAAAGAGATGTTGAAAATTGTCGTTAGACTTTTTGACCGTAAGCATTGGCCATTGGTTTCCTTTTCTGAAGTTGAAAGTTTAGGTTTTTATGGTCGCACCGTTTGCACGATGCGCGTGAATCAAGGGGAGCGGCGCGAATGTTGCGGTACTCGCGCGCTCGACCCGCCGCAGGGTCGCCGAAGTGGAAGGACAGCGACGCTGCGAAGCGGAAATAAAAAGGCCGGGCAGCGCGAAGCCGCCCGGCTAAGTTGAAGGTGCATTGAGAGGCGAAATCTCATCCCCTCATTTTTATATTAGCAGTTGGACCTTAGGGGGGTCCGGGGGGGGTCTAGGCGGCCCTACGGGCGCCGACGCCGGGGTGATTATCGTTGGCAGGAATTAGCCGGGACAACTGGCGTACGGGCCGTAACCCCGCTAGAACGGAACCCAACTCTATCGTGTCAAGGATGCTTCGGTCCATTAATAGGGCTCCTAAGCCGCGCTGCGATTCCGCCATACCCTTTCTAAGGGATGCTGCGATTCTGAGGCCTTCAATGACCCGCTGCCTGCCAACGGCGCCTGCTAGGTCACGTCCAACCCCCTGCGTTGTGCCCAATTCGTGCAACTCAACACGGTCAATGACGGCAAGCTTAACCGGCTTCCACAAACTGCCCATCCTAACCTTGAGCTTTTCAAGCATCTCGCTTGCTTCAACGCGTAGCTCTACGGCCTCAAGCCGAGAGTCAAACACTGGCCGGTCTCTTTCCGACCCGGGCGGCGCTGGCTTCGTTCGTTCGCACCTATCCAGCGCCTTCACCATATCCATGATGTAAAGCACTTCGAATACGTAGCCGGGAAGTTCGTACAAAACGTTCAACGACTCGGTGTCACCATCAATGGAGTCTGCGCTTATTTCGTCTTCAAGCGGGGTTGTTATCAACGAGAGCGCGCGTGTGGCGTCTGCCGGCCTTTCTGCGGTTTCATACAGCCTCAATATCCACAAAGCACAATCCCAAAGCTTGCTATTTTCGACACGATTACGTCCGACGCGTCCCTCTTCGTATTCGGACTGCAATCGCCAAACACCGTCTTTAGCTGTTGGCGGGCGTCGTTGTTTGGGATCAGGCTGGCCGGAATACTCCGGGCATTTCGTCGGAGCGCCCTTGGCGCGCTCGTCAGGTCGAATAAAACCCTCGACGTCCATTCCGGACGGCCTCTTAGCTATTTTCATTTTAAAAATGCACCTAAAAAAATGTTTGCCGCCGTCTTCTGACGGTAGGTCGCCGCGTTCATCGCGGCATTGTTGAAATAGATCGTAGTCCGCTCGCTGCGGACGAAATGCCCTCCCAATAGCGCAGCACCCGCCGCGCGCTGAAGCGCGATGGGACCAAGCCGTTGATTGTCGAATTGCTGAAGCTCGTTGTCAGCGCGCTTCATGTCAAAGGTTGTAGCTAAAATCGGGCGAAATTTCAAGCTGTCCGGAGAAACGACGCGGCCTGCTTAGTCCAAGGCCGGCATCGGCCGCGCCCTAGGATTGCGAAATGCGACCGCCCATCTTGGCTGCGCGTCGAGCCCGGGGCCGCTTCTCTAATGCTTGCGCTGAGAGCAGCTTGCCATGTAGGTGAGCCAAGACGGATTCAAATGTTTCTAGGCGAAATTCTCCGAAGTATTTGTCTGAGATACGCAGCTTCATGCGATCAGTCGTCAGCGGCACGTTTTCGGCTGGGCAGAGGAAGTAATCCTGTATGCGTTGATTCCGGGCGTCCATCCTCACAACCAACACTAGATCAGACTTTCTGTATTTGATCTTTCTGACTTCCCATCTCCGCGAACGCCGCATTGCCAGCACGCCGTCAGAGACCGACCACGCTACAGCAATAACCACGGTCAGACCGTTGAGCGTCAGCAAGTAGAGTTCGCGAAGGAAGCTCGCCTGTCCCCCTAGCCTCTCGACATAGCCGACAATGTCAGTTGCGGTCGCGCAGATGACGCTATTGATCTTTGCACCATTCTCCGCGTAACTATATCGGCGCTTCGGTTTGAAACCGATTTGCTCGTACGTCTTCACAAGCGAACCAAACCTACGAACATACACCGTGATGTCCGGAACGGTCTTCTCTTTCGCGATGATGTGCGCGGATAGGTGTCCTTTTCTTCTCCACAATGATTTCAGTCGACCAAGTATTTTCTCGTTGGTTTCCTTCCGACCGTTCTTGAGGTCAAGTCGCCGCTTTTGAGCAAGGGCGAATAGCTCCGGTGATACTATTGCTTTGAAGGCATTATCTCGCCGTATCCACATTTCCGGGGGATTGTTGACTCGCTTAATTTGAAGCTTGAACGAGTACCGGTTGCGGATGTTGTGACCGATGTATTTTTCGTTTCGCAAGATCAAGTCAATCGTCTGCGAATGCCACGGCCGCTCATTTGCATTGCAAACGCCATCGGCATTTAGTTCTTGCGCGATTTCGGTCCGCGTTTTCTTTTCACGCGCAAACATCGTGAAGATTCTGCGCACAGTTTCGACTTCGACTCGTGGACCCGGAATTAGAATGACATGCTCAGTCTTCAAATGCTTTTGCTGTCCGTTTTCCAAAACGAGCTTCGGTTTACCGCTTTCATCAAGCAACAAGCGGCGAAGCCCGTAACCGGGCGGACCTCCTTGCCAAAAGCCAAGAGTGGCGAAGCGACTTTGTCCAATGAAGACCTTTGTCGATAGGTCGCGGCTAAATTCGCCGGCTGACGCTCGCTTGTAGTTCTTCAGAATAGTTGAAACGACGCTTCCGTCGTTCTTGAACAACTCAGCGCAATATTCGACCTGCAAGCCGGCCTGCTTACATATGAACTCGTAGTACGCGCTTTCGTCAGTATCTTGAAAACGACCCCAACGACTGACGTCATATACGAGGATAAAATGGAAGCCGACCTTTCCTGTCTTTACGTCAGCGATCAGCTTTTGAAGGGCTTTGCGCCCTCCGATATTCAGACCACTACGACCGCTGTCTTCGTAGGTATGTACAATCGTAAGCCCGTGACACGCTGCATAGGCAGCGATTGTATCCATCTGGTTCTTTGTAGAGTACTCCTGTCTGTCGGTCGACATGCGTACATACTGCGCGGCGCGCTTGCAGTCGTCTGCGGTCGGGGGAACGAGTTGCATGCCTAATAGATAAAGTGCTCTTCGTTGCTCCCAGTGAAATGTACGGTCGAAAAAGCTGAACAAACTTGCCGGGATTTTGAAATAAACTCCGACCGCCGCGCGGTCAGTTGCCCACACCCACGACCGGCAGCGGCGCGAAAGCGTCCCGCGCCCCAAGGGATTGAGAATTTGCGCGCCGGGCATTTGCGCGGGATCATGGGGCTATGCCAGCCCTTACCCGACGCCGCAACGATGATCCGCACCGCGAAAGCTGGCACGTGCTCTACGATGACGTACGAGTTGGCACCATCGGCCGGCGCACGGGTGTTCCAGTGACCGCGCCGCAATGGTCATGGTCCGTTGGATTCTATCCCGGCTTGGAGCCGGGGCATCATCGATACGGCGTCTCTGACGATTTCGAGGAAGCACGCAAGGGCTTCGAAGCGGATTGGCAACGGCTATTGCCGACGTTGACGGAAGCCGCGTTCGAAGAATACCGCCATGATCGCGCATGGCGAGCCGAAGTCGCGGCCAAGAGGGCGCGCGGCGAAAAGCTGAATAGTGAAATCCCTAGCTCAATGATGCGCTGCACTTGTGGCGTTCGATTTGACAGCCACAGGCCGGACGAAAGCGGACCGCACCGCGAGCACATCTATGCTGCGCAAGAGACGACAGGAAGAACTAGCGCCTAACGCTACGGTGCTGTACTCCGGTATCGGCGCGCACACCTTTCCCACAGTGCGTAACCCGATCTAAGATTGTCAGCCAACCGATCAGGGGCGAGTTCATCGTTGGCAAGGTGAGGAAGCTGCACCCCAATCAAACCATGCCCTGAAGAAGTATCGGGTGGTCAAATGAAGGAGGCCATCAACTGAGGCGGGCTCGGCGAACCTTTCAATCAAAAGGCGGCGTTGCAAACGCATTCGCCGCATCTGCCCGCAATAGCGCCAACTATCGGCCCTGCATTTCCGAGTCCCACCGACACTAGCAAGCCGGTCAACGCTCCGGCGTCTCGCGCGATTTCCTCGCAATGTCCTAGATCGCGAAAGGCACCCCGGTCTTTTGCCAGTTTGATAAAGGGCAATGCCGCTCCCATAGCAGTCGCTACGGGCGGACTGCCCCAGCACACGGCTGCTGAAGCAAAGCCGCAAGCTGCGTTCCTCAAAAGCGCTTGCGCGCCTTTTTTCTCTACGCAGACCGTTACTCTTTGATCTGGCAGTTCGACAATTTGGCATGGCAGTGCTCTTATCGTTCCACCCGCAACCGATTGTTCTTGAGCAAAGGCAGAGACAGCGGTCCCACAAAAAAAGCTTACCGCCATGAAAACAATAAGTTTCTTAAGCATTTAAGCCTCCAAAATATATTTTGGCAGCCTATAGCAATCGCCGGCTGTAAAGCAACAGCTCCGCTCCAATAAGGTGCAAAGTGGCAGTCTTGAGACTGAACAGGCCATGAACCTAGTCCGGGACTTTTTCCGGGACTTTCGGTCCCCCACCCCTCACTTACGGTCCTTTTGTTCGGTTTTCGTGCCAGCCCGGCCGCACGACAAATCGAAAAACTGCCGTGGTTTCAAGTAACTTAGACGGCGGGACTGCATTCAGCGCGGATGTGCCGTCAAGCTCTGGAAGCTCGGATGCACCAGCGCTTCCGGCGCGACCATCAGCACGATCATCGCCGCGACCGCGAGCGTACGGAAGGTGATGGCGCGGCGGTCGACCATCACGGCGATCAGCACGACAGCCGTCATGAAGAAGGAGCGTTGGGTCGCGACCTCGGCGCCCGACAGCAAGAGATAAAAGGCGGCGGCCACCAGCGCCACCGCGGCCGCCCATTTCTTGATGGGGTGGCCGACGGTCAGCGCCGGGATCAGCGCCAGCAGCGCCCGCACCGCAAAGAACACGACGCCGGCAACGACCGCCATGTGATAGCCGGAGATCGAGAGCACATGGCCGAGGCCGGAGATGAACATGGCGTCGTTCACCGGCTGTGAAATGGCGTCGCGGCGGCCGGTGAGCAGCGCAGTCGCAATCGCGCGCTCGTCGCCATCGAGCCGGCTGCGGATGCGCGCGTCGATGGCGTCGCGCAGGCCCTGCATGACAGCGGCGTAGCGCAGCCGCAAGCCGCCGGCCTCGGGCGGCGTGGCCGTCCTGATCGCGCCCATCACGAAGCCGGAGGCGCCGATGCCCTGGAAGAACAGGTCGCGCGCGAAATCGTAGGAGCCCGGCCGCAACGGCGCGAGCGGCGGCAACAGCCGCGCCTTCAGCTCGACGAAGCTGCCCACGTCCGGTGCAGTGCCCTTCTTCACCGACAGCCGCACGCGCTCGAGCCTGGTCGAGAACCGCGGCGCATCCATCTGCGTCACCCGCAGCACGAAGCGATCGGTGTGTTCGCGGATGTCGCGGGTCTCGACGAAGCCGGACAGCGACACCGAATAAAGCGGCCGCGCCAGCACGGTGTGCGCCAACCGCGCGGTCTTCCAGCTGGCGATGGCAAAGCCGGACGCGACCGCGGCCAGCATCACGGCGACGAAAAAGAATCGACTGCGACGCGCGACAAAGGCGGCAGCGCAGCAGGCAACCGCTGACATGATGGTAACAGTGAGAACCGGCTCGCGCGGCGCCGTGAAATAGAGCGCGATGCCGCTGCCGAACGCGATGGGCACCCACGGCAACAGCCGCCCTGCTCCAGCCTCGGCGCGCGCCCAGGCGCGCAGCCGCTCGGCAAACAACGCCCAGAGCGGAACGCCGGCGGGGACGAAGCCGCCTGCTTGCGCTCCTGCGCGCGGCGGCCAGGTTCCGGCGACGCCTTGCGGCCGGCGTGACGAATTATCCCGATCTGCCATGCAACAGCACCCTGCAATACAGAAAGTGTGATAAAACTACCGGAAGCTGTCATCCACCGCCTAGCGGAACGGATCGGGAATACAGGGGCGACTCATTTTGCTGAGATACTTGCCCAATGGAATTTCATTTCCTCGGGCATCAACCGGCATCGGCAGGAATCCCGTTTTCAGGATGATGTCATGACAACATTCACGAAAATTGCCTTGGTTATTTTTGCGCTCGCGGCGTCGACCCCCACAATCCGAGCGGAAGTTTTACAAAAGAACTGCGATTTGATCTCCAATTCGGCACCTACAGACAATAGAACGGCTCGTCTCGAAATCGACACGACCCGCTTATCCGTAAAGGTCTCCTATGTGGATGCCGCGGGACGGGAAGCTGGGGGCAGCGAATACAGGAATAATTTTCAGACCGGAGAAAGCAACTCCAAACCGTCCGGAGGGTTTTTTTCGGATCTTGGATCTCTGCTTCAGCTGAAAATCCTCAACTCCGCTGACACCGTTATTGCCGGCGCCGATGCTATTTCGTGGTCCAGAACTCAGAACGTGAAGATCATGGAAGCGCCGTACAAGATCACAGGTACATTCAGATACGACCGCAACATCGAAATCTACAGTGAAGGGATCGATGCCCAACCGCCGAACGGCAGACCGGGGATGAAGGCGAACAGGATCTACAACTGCATCAAAGGAACGGACAAGCCTCCTCCTGCCGGCCTGACATGTTCTTCGACGGGCGTTTCACGCGCGGCGCGTATTGCATTCGGCAAAACCTATATTTCACCCCGATTTCTCGACGCTTTGAAAGTTCGAGAGGAGGACTTGGCTGATGCTTATCGCCTGTACGACGTGCTTGAAGGACCGATCGAAGGGCAAAAGCATTCTTGTGTCGGGACGATCAATCTGCAAAAGGACTGGTTCGAAACGAAGGGCAGGTCTGTCGACACGAGTAAGCTGCCTTTGGCCGACAGGACCGGAGTCGTGCTCATGTCGGCCGCATTGGGTTTTCACCCGGAGGGCCTGAAAATGAACTATACGTTTGACGGCGTGAACAAGAGTGTCGCCGTACAAAATCCAATTACCCTTGAATCTTGGGTGTTACATTGCGACCAATGCGGCGGATTTTAGCATTTCCGATGGGATCAATGCCGGCACCCGAGAGGATGCCGAAGGGAAAGGCCGCAAATATCAGGCGGGGAAGAAAGACTACTGCACCTGCGTGGGATGCGTCTGGCAGTTCAATAACCTGCAGTTCTGGCCGCCGGCCTGAGTTTGTGCATCTCGCTTTGCAGTCTCGCAAGCAGTCCTGGAGTTGTGGCCAGCACCATTTCCGGTGCCGCGTGTGTTTCTACATTGGCGGTCCCGTCCGGCGTCGGTGAAGCTGCAGTCCGCCGCGCAAATCCAATTGCTCGCATCTCGCGGCGCCGCGGCCGCTGATGAAATTTCGAAATTAGTGCTCGCGACTCCGACTAAGCAGGCAAACAATACCGGGTAACGAAAACCAGGGCCAAAAGCATGCTTTATCATGGCGACCTCCAATCCATCGGCTAGAAAGAAGTTCTACCTAAGGGCGGTGCGGAGCCAACGATACCCCCTTTTATATGAGACTCTCACTGGCAATGAAAGTCAATACGCAAGCGCTCCTCGCAATGCGTTGGCCAGGATGCGTTGGACGACGGCGCTTGCGACGCCAACTGACGCAGCTCTCGAGTGTTGGTCTTGATCTCAGAACGGTTGTTGCGGACTAGCCTCGCCGGCTCTCGCCACCGGTACGGAGCTCAACGCCGCTTCCATCGCGAGGGCCGGTGGTTACACCAGCCCGGCCCAGTCGCTCACGATGATCCAGGTTGTCGCGACAGGTAATTGTTCGTCCCGCGCTCACCAGAGGGGCGGCTCGCGATCGCCACGACCATCGAGCGCGGGATGCGGCTGACACGTCGACACCGCAGGTAAGCGGGATCGACGGACGGCGGCGGCTCAACCGAGGGCGGACGGATTCCCCTACCTCGCCCCCTTGAGCGTGCAGGAGGTCGTGCACGTCACGGTCACGCCGTGCTGGCATTTCTTGCAAACGTCGACACACTGGTCGAGCGCCTTCGGGTTATAGGCGGGATAGACCCCGCTCGCGCAACTATCTATCGAGCCGGTCACGTCGTTGCCTTGGGAGCATGACTGCACGACGAATACCAGGAGGAAGAGAACCGCAGCGGATTTCATCGGAGTGAACCTCGCAAATCTCGCAGCTTGCTCAAGACGGCAACGTACACTGATTCCATGCCAGCTGCCGCCTCTCCGCACCGGGAGATACAGTGTTGCCGCTGCGACACGACGGGCAAAATACTTAGGCCTTTCCGAAATCGCGAGATTTGTCCAGCCCATCGCGCAAAAATATTTAACTTTCCGAAATAGCGAATTTATGATTTAACGAAGCCATCCCGCACCTCACAGGAGGGGCGCTTCGCGGTCGTCACGAAACGTGGTGCGGGATGCGATGGACGCGGTGGTGCCGCAAGACGTGCGGCGCGGTCGCGTACGGTCAAGCCGTGTGGTTCTGGCTCCCCGATGCTGGAGTCAAGTTTGCGGAATATTTCCGCAGACGATGGTGGCTAAAAAGCCCCGCACACCAGGAAGAGCGCGGAGTAAGCCGTAAAGCCATTGCGCAGGGAGTGCCGTGCGATTTCGGCCCTGCCTGACGACTTGTGGGCATCTTTCCTTTCAGCCCACAAGGCCTGCGGGTGCGGCCAGCGCCCGGCATTCCCTGCGCCCTTGTGTCTCGAAAATTTGGCAGAATGTGCGAACGGGCGGTTGATCAGAACCGCCCGTTGCTGGAACTGAGCCCGTTGCGCCCAAAGGCGATGAAGCCTGTAACAGAGCGAGGGACAGCTCCGGTGTCTTCCTCAACCCGAACAGTTGCAAGGGCTTCGAGCCCGAACGAGCAAGGAAGGGAGTGGACGATGGCACAAAATGATCCCGTTGTCGCCGGTATCGATGTGTCGAAGGACAAGGTGGACGTGTGCATTCGCGCATTGGCATTGCATCAGACTTTGCCGAGCTGTGCACAGGGACATCGCAAGTTGGTTGCCTGGCTTCGCAAACACCAGGTGAGCAAGGCTGTCGTGGAAGCGAGCGGTGGCTATGAGCGTGACTGGACCAAGGTGCTGCGCGAGGCCGGCATCGAGGTGCGCGTTGTCGATCCCAAACGGGTGCGAAGCTTCGCGCATTCAGCCGGACGCTGGGCAAAGAACGATGTGATCGACGCGCAGATGATTGCCTGGTTCGCCGAGACATTCCGCCAGGCGCCGGGTCAGGTGTACGATGCCACGCAGGAGGAACTGGTGGCGCTGGTGAAGGCGCGCATAGCTCTGGTCGATCTCAAGATGCGGTTGGCAGCCCAGAGCGAACATGTTGCGTCAGGGCAGGTTCAGAAGGCGCGGGATCGGGTCTTGAAGAGCCTGGTCGGGGAGATTGCCAAGCTCGAAGCCACAATCGCGGCCACGATCAAAGCCACGCCACACCTTGCTGAGCGTGCCGAGATCATCGCGAGTGTGCCGGGATTCGCCAAAACGACGTCCGCAAACCTCGTTGCAGGAATGCCGGAGCTCGGGCAGGTGAGCAACGAGATCGCCGCGGCCTTGATAGGCTTGGCCCCTTACGACGACGACAGCGGCAACCGACGCGGCGAGCGTCACATCCAGGGTGGCCGCCGTTGGGTTCGCAACGCCATCTACATGCCCTGTGTCGGTGCAGCCACGCTGAACAATCCGGTGATCAAGGCCTACTATGACCGCCTGATTGCCAGGGGAAAGAAGCCGAAGGTCGCGCTCGTTGCCTGCATGCGCAAGCTGATTGTTATCCTCAACACGATGATCGCAAGACGACAGAAGTGGGATCCCAGCCGTTACGCGCTGGCCTAACAGAGCGCGCCCTGATCGCTCGGTCACCGACCGAGCGCGTGCCAATCCACAAGACCGGTGAGCGGACGGGGTCAAGGCCGTCAGCCGCCGAAGGCGGTGGCGCGCCGCGCCAGCCTTGAGGCCGGCCGATCGACGGTCTACTTCAACACAGTTGCTCTGTTTGAAGAGGGAGCGACAAGAATATGCAGCGCTCGGACGCGTCAGCGCCGCGGGAATGCGGAAGTGCGCCTCAAACTCCCTCGTCATTCCGGGGCGCGAGCCCGCGACAAAATTGGCGTACGCCAATTTTGCGCATGGCGAGCGAGCCCGGAATCCATCGGGCCGCACGTCGTGTTGGGGGATGGATACCGGGTTCGCGCCTCCCGAACAAAATTGACGCTGCGTGTCAATTTTGTCTCGAAGGCGCGCCCCGGAATGACGAAGGAGAAGTCACTGACCACCCTAAAGCAGCGGCGCCTTCGACGACACGTGATGGCTCAGAATCTTCCAGCCGCCGTCCTCGCGCACGATCACCCAGGTGATCTTGACCGTCAGCGCCTTCTCGTCGAAGACGAAATTCGCGGTGCCGGCCATGCTGACGACGTCAGCACCAACCGCTTCCGTCACGATGTCCGTAAAATTGACGCTCTGCGACTGCCAGCCCGGCAGCCCACTGAAATAAGCCTTGGCGCCGTCCTTCCCCCGATACAGATTCGGATTCGATCCGTACAGGAAGCCGTGCCGCGAATAGAGCGACGACAGGGCCTCCGCGTCGAGCGTCGAGAACGCAGCCGCCCATCTCGCCTGGACGTCGGCAACGATCCGGTCGGCTTCGCCTGCCACGCGTTACTCCCTTCAACCCTTCCCGACTTCCTTGGCAAAGGTGTCACGCAGGCCAATCGTTCGATTGAACACCAGCCGATCGGGCGCCGAGTCCTTGTCGCGCACGAAATAACCCTGCCGCTCGAACTGCACGGGCTCGCTCGAATTGCTCATCGCGATCGCAGGCTCGACCCGCGCGTCCTTCAGCACCTCCAGCGACTGCGGATTGAGATCGGCGGCAAAGTTCGACGCATCGGGGCTCGGCCTGGCGAACAGCTGGTTGTAGATGCGGATTTCGGCCGGCTTCGACTGCGCCGCCGACAGCCAATGCATGGTGGCCTTGACCTTGCGGCCGTCGGGCGCGTTGCCGCCTTTGGTGGCGGGATCGTAGGTGCAGCGCAGCTCGACGACCTCGCCGGCCGCGTTCTTCACGGTATCAACGCATTTGATGAAATAGGCGTAGCGCAGCCGCACCTCGTTGCCCGGAGACAGCCGGAAGAATTTCTTCGGCGGGCTCTCCATGAAGTCGTCCTGCTCGATATAGAGCTCGCGACCGAACGCGATTCGACGCGTGCCCTTGCCGGGATCGTCGGGATGGTTGATCGCCTCCAGCTCCTCGACCTGCCCTTCCGGATAGTTCTCGATCACGACCTTCAAGGGCCGCAGCACCGCCATCCGCCGCTGCGCCGTGCGATTGAGCTCCTCGCGGATGCAGAATTCGAGCATCCCGACGTCGACCACGCTGTTGGCCTTGGCCACGCCGATGCGCTTGACGAATTCTCTGATCGCCGCGGGCGGCACGCCGCGGCGCTTCAGCCCGGCGATGGTCGGCATGCGCGGATCGTCCCAGCCCGCAACATGACCGTCCTGAACGAGGCGCGTCAGCACGCGCTTGGACAAGAGCGTGTAGGTCAGGTTGAGGCGCGCGAACTCGTACTGGTGTGGCTTCGACGGCACCGGCAATTTGTCGAGCAGCCAGTCATAGAGCGGCCGGTGATCCTCGAACTCCAGCGTGCAGATCGAGTGCGTGATGCCCTCGATCGCATCCGACTGGCCATGCGCATAGTCGTAGCTCGGATAGATCGACCATTTGTCGCCAGTGCGCGGATGATGCGCATGCAGGATGCGGTACAGCACGGGGTCGCGCAGATTGATATTGCCCGCGGACATGTCGATTTTCGCGCGCAGTACCCGCGCGCCATTCGGAAACTCGCCGGCCTTCATCCGGCGGAACAGGTCGAGGTTCTCCTCGACCGGGCGGTCGCGGAACGGCGAGTTCTTGCCCGGTTCGGTCAGCGTACCCCGCGAGAGCCGGATCTCCTCCTGGCTCTGGTCGTCGACATAAGCGAGCCCCCGGCCGATCAGGCCTTCCGCCCAATCATAGAGGCGGTCGAAATAGTCCGAGGCGTAGAACAGGTTCTTGCCCCAGTCGAAACCGAGCCAGTGCACATCGGCCTGAATGGAGTCGATATATTCCTGCTCTTCCCGGGTCGGATTGGTGTCGTCGAAGCGCAGGTTGCAGTGGCCGGCAAATTCCTGGGCGATGCCGAAATTGAGCGCGATCGACTTGGCGTGGCCGATATGCAAATAGCCGTTCGGCTCCGGCGGGAACCGGGTCACGATGGTCTTGTGCTTGCCTGTGTCGAGATCGGCCTGGACGATGTCGCGAATGAAATCGCGCCCCGCCTCCGCCGTTGCCATGTCAGTCGTGGTCATGCGGCCCTTCTGCCAAATTCGTCCCGGGCCGCCAAGCCCGCTTCGCCTCACGCAACGCTTTAGTTATGCACCGTTCCTGCTATACACCACCGCCACTGGTGTGGCGGTTCAGAAGTTCTCTTTACTTTTGCCGCGAGTCCGCGAAGAGAACTTCTGAACCAAAGCCACACCAGAATTTAAAGGTAAAGCCAGTGTCCTTCGAATCCGAAGTTCGCAGAGAAATCCCCGCGAATATTGGCGAACTTCGGATTCGGGACACTGGCCCCGCATACGCACCTCCCATCAATGACTGATTCCATAGTCACGCGCTTCGCCCCCTCGCCGACCGGCTTTCTCCACATCGGCGGCGCCCGCACCGCGCTGTTCAACTGGCTCTATGCACGCGGCCGCGGCGGCAAGATGCTGCTGCGGATCGAGGACACCGACCGCGAGCGCTCGACGGAAGCCGCGATCGCAGCCATCCTCGACGGCTTGAGGTGGCTCGAGCTCGATTGGGACGGCGACGTCATCTACCAGTTCAGCCGTGCGGCACGGCATCGCGAGGTCGCCGAGCAGCTGCTGGCCGCCGGCAAGGCCTATCATTGCTATGCCAGCCCAGAGCAGTTGGACGAAATGAGAAAAAAGGCGCGCGCGGAGGGCCGCACCCGCCTCTATGACGGGACGTGGCGGGACCGCGATGCGGCTGGCGCGCCATCACATATCAAGCCGACTATCCGCCTGCGCGCGCCGCAGACCGGCGAGACCGTGATCGAGGACCAGGTGCAGGGCCGCGTGGTCTGGCAGAACGAGAATCTCGACGACCTCGTGCTTTTGCGCGGCGACGGCACGCCGACCTACATGCTGGCGGTCGTGGTCGACGACCACGACATGGCCGTGACCCACGTGATCCGTGGCGACGACCATCTCATCAATGCCGCACGCCAGAAGCAGATCTACGACGCGCTGGACTGGACCGTGCCGAGCATGTCGCACATTCCGCTGATCCACGGTCCCGACGGCTCGAAACTCTCGAAGCGCCATGGCGCGCTCGGGGTCGATGCCTACCGCGCGATGGGATATCTGCCGGCCGCCTTGCGCAATTACCTGGTTCGGCTGGGCTGGAGCCATGGCGACCAGGAAATCTTCTCCACCGAGGAGATGATTGCGGCGTTCGATCTCTCAGGCGTCGGCCGCTCGGCCGCCCGCTTCGATTTCGCCAAGCTGGAGAACCTCAACGGGCACTACATCCGCACCAGCGATGATCAATCCCTCGTGACCGTGTTCGAGCGCGTGCTCGACTATGTCCCTGACGGCGCCGAGCTGAAGGCGAAGCTCAACGAGAAAACCCGCGCGCAGCTGCTGCAGGCCATGCCACACCTCAAGGAGCGCGCCAAAACCCTGATCGAGCTGATCGGTGCCTCCTATTTCATCTTTGCCGACCGGCCGCTGGAGATGGAGGCGAAGGCGCAAGCCGTTCTGACGCCGGAAACCCGCGGCCTGATCGGCCAGCTGCGGACGACGTTGGAGCAGGTCACGCCCTGGAGCGGCGAGGCCACGGAAGCGGCCATGCGCGCTTTTGCGGAAACGCACGGTCTCAAGCTTGGCGCCGTCGCCCAGCCGCTCCGCGTGGCGCTCACGGGACGGACCACCTCGCCCGGGATTTTCGACGTGCTTTCGGTTTTGGGCCGGGAGGAATGCCTGGCCCGGCTTGCAGATCAGGCTACCGCGTGAACGGCAAATCAGCTCCGCCCTGTGTCCATCTTGCAGCGCACACGGCAATACGATACCCATTGAAACAGCCGCCTTCTGAACAATCCGGCCTGCCTCGCCGTCTCCTTCAGAAGGCAGAAGGCCATCCGCCAACGATCTCATCGGGGACATCACGATGGACGCAAAATCCTCCGCCAAGACTGCCACCCTCACGGTTGGCAACAAGACCTACGATTTCCCGATTTTGAGCGGCACCGTCGGACCCGACGTCATCGACATTGCCAAGCTCTACGCCCAGGCCGGGATGTTCACCTACGATCCCGGCTTCACCTCGACCGGCAGCTGCCAGTCCAAGATCACCTATATTGACGGTGACGCCGGCATCCTCGAATACCGGGGCTACCCGATCGAGCAGCTCGCCGAGCACGGCGACTTCCTCGAGACCTGCTACCTGCTGCTCTACGGGGAGCTGCCGACCGCCGCGCAGAAAAAGGATTTCGACCATCGCGTGATCCACCACACCATGGTGCACGAGCAGATGGCCCGCTTCTTCCAGGGTTTCCGCCGTGACGCGCACCCGATGGCGATCATGGTGGCCGCGGTCGGCGCGCTCGCCGCGTTCTATCACGACTCCACCGACATCAACGATCCGCAGCAGCGCATGATCGCTTCGATGCGGATGATCGCCAAGGTCCCGACCCTGGCCGCGATGGCCTACAAGTATACGGTCGGCCAACCCTTCATCTACCCGAAGAACTCGCTGTCGTTCGCCGAAAACTTCCTGCACATGTGCTTTGCGGTGCCGTGCGAGGAGTACAAGATCAATCCGGTGCTCGCCGATGCGCTCGACAAGATCCTGATCCTTCATGCGGATCACGAGCAGAACGCATCGACCTCGACGGTGCGCATCGCCGGCTCTTCGGGCGCCAACCCGTTCGCCTGCATCGCGGCCGGCATCGCCTGCCTCTGGGGCCCCGCGCATGGCGGCGCCAACGAAGCCGCGCTCAACATGCTTTACGGCATCGGCACGGTCGACAAGATCCCCGACTTCATCAAGAAGGTGAAAGACAAGAACAGCGAAGTCCGCTTGATGGGCTTCGGCCACCGCGTCTACAAGAACTACGACCCGCGCGCCAAGATCATGCAGAAGATGTGTCACGCGGTGTTGAAGGAGACCGGCCACGGCGACGATCCGATGCTAAAGGTGGCGCTGGAGCTGGAGAAGATCGCGCTCAGCGACCCATATTTCATCGACCGCAAGCTCTACCCGAACGTCGACTTCTACTCGGGCATCACGCTGAAGGCGATGGGCCTGCCGGTTTCGATGTTCACCGTGCTGTTCGCGGTCGCCCGCACCGTCGGCTGGATCAGCCAGTGGAGCGAGATGATCGAGGATCCGCAGCAGAAGATCGGCCGGCCGCGCCAGCTCTATACCGGCGTCGCCCGCCGCGACTACGTGGACATGGCCAAGCGGAAGTAGGGCTTATCGCCGGCCCTTGCGCATCGTCGCCAGCACGATGTCGGCCGCACTGATGCTCGGTGAAGTCTTGCCGATGGCCATGATCGCGTCGAGCTTGCCGAACGCCTCGACCTGCCGCGTCCGCTCCGGCGTATCGGAGAGCAGCGGGCGAAGCGCGCGCGAGAGATTGTCGGGCGTGCAGTCCGCTTGCAGGAATTCCGGCACGATATTCTCGCCAAGCACGAGATTGGCGAGGATCACGGATTCCACCTTGATCAGGCGGAGCAGAAGCCAGCCCTCGACGCCGCCGGTGCGATAGGCCGCCACCGTCGGTATGCCCGACAGCGCGAGCTCTAGCGTTACCGTGCCGGATTTGGCAAGTGCTGCGCGCGCGCTGCGGAACGCAGCGCGCTTGTCCTGCTCGCCAAGCACGATCCGCGGCGCGACTGTCCAGCTCTTCACGCCGTCGCGGACGGCGGCCTCCAGATGCGGCATGGTCGGCAGCACCGCTTCAAAGCCAACGCCATCGGCTTGCAGGCGCGCCAACGTCTCGCCGAAGACCTGCATATGATGCCTGACCTCGCTGCTTCGGCTGCCCGGCAGCACCAGCAGCACCGGCGGCTCGACGTTGCGGCGGGCGAGTTCATTCGCGTTCGGCCGCAGCAGCGCGATCTGCTCGGTCAGGGGGTGGCCGACATAGCTGCAGGGAGGACCGCGCAGGCGCTCATAGGCCGCCGGCTCGAACGGCAGCAGCGCCAGCACGTGATCGACATAGGAGACCATGGCGCGTGCCCGGCCCGGCCGCCATGCCCACACCGTGGGTGAGACATAATCGACGATCGGAACCGACGGGATCCGGGAGCGCACCTTTCGCGCGACGCGGTGGGTGAAGTCCGGGCTGTCGATGATCACGAGGATGTCGGGAGCTGTAGCGATGACGGCATCCGCCGTCTGACTGATCAGGCGCAGCAGCTTCGGCAATTGCAGCACGACCGCTGTCAGACCCACGATCGAGAGTTCCTCGATCGGAAACAGCGAGCTCAGCCCTTCCTGCGCCATGGCGCGGCCGCCGACGCCCTCGAATTGAACGGCATCGCCGAGACGCTGGCGCAGCACCTTCATCAGGCCGGCGCCGAGCCGGTCACCGGACTCTTCGGTCGCGATCAGGAATATCCTGCGCCCGATGGCAGCAACTGGGCGGGCCGGGCTCACGCCGGCATGCCCGTCACGAACAGGCCGGCGGCATTGGCGGCGGCAATCACCGCTTGCGGATCGACGAGTTGGGTGGCACCGGCGGCGACTGCAATGCCGGCAAGGCCGGCAGCGCGCACGCCATCGATCGTTTTCGGGCCGATGGTCGGCAGGTCGAAGCGCAAATCCTGACCGCTCTTCGGCGCCTTCACCAGCACCCCCCGCCCAACGGGCGTTCGGATACGGCCCCGCTCGCGCAAGTGCGCAATCCGGGCCAGCAGCCCATCCGTCCCCTCGATGTCCTCGACGCCGACGATATGCCCGTCGATCACGACCACGGCCTGCCCGATATCGAACGGGCTCAGTGCGCGCAGCACCTCAAATCCCCTCGCGACATCGGTCTCTGCTTGGGCATCGGGTGCGACCCGCGTCAGGCATCCCGCCGGCATCAGCAAGTCAGGCGCGATATCGCTGATCCCGACCATACGAAAGCCGTCCTGCTCCAGGATGCGGCCGATACCCGACAAAAGATGGTCATCGCCGCCGCGGAATGCCGCCCAGACCTGCCTTGCGACGCGCAGCGTCCCCCAGTCCAGACGGACTTCCGACAGCGCGGGGCGCGTCAGCGTCCCGATGAAGACGAGGTCACGACAGCCCTCGGCGCGAAACAGTTTTGTCGCGCGTCCAAGCTGTCCGACCGAAATCCAGTGATGACGGAAACATTCGACCTTTTGCGCATCACATACGCCGCGCAGCGCAAACAGCACGCTCCCCACGCCCCGCGCGGCGAGCGAATCGGCAACGGCAAAGGGCAACGCGCCGCCGCCGGCGATCAGTCCGACGGGAGATGCGATTTCTGGCGCGGGCGCAGCCATGGTCAGCTCCGGCCGGCGCGATCGTCCGGAAGGCAGAGCGGACGATGCTTGCCGTCCTCGATGAAGCTCAGGATGTCCGCGATCGCGGGGTCTTCGCTCGCAAGCGGCTGCACCCGCGCGAGCCGTTCCGCGAAGATGCCGGGACCGTGAAACAGCTTGTCGTAAAAAGCGCGCACGGTGGCCAGCCGCTCACGGGTGAATTTGCGCCGCCTCATGCCGATGATGTTGAGACCCTCCAGCACGGCATATTGGCCGTTGACGAGGCCGAACGGGATGACGTCGCCGCGCACGCCGCAGACGCCGCCGACCATCACTTGCCCCCCGATGCGGGTGAACTGGTGCACGGCCGAAAGCCCGCCGATATAGACTAAGTCGCCGATCTCGCAATGGCCGCCGAGCGTGGCCGAGGTTGCGAAGATCACGTCGTCGCCGACCGTGCAGTCGTGACCGACATGGCTGTTGTTCATGAAATAGCCGCGCGCGCCGACTTGGGTGAGACCGCCGCCCTTCACCGTGCCGACGTTCATGGTCACGCCCTCGCGGATGGTGCAGGACGGCCCGATCTCGAGCCGCGTCGGCTCGCCGCGATAGCCGAGATCCTGCGGCGCGCCGCCAAGTACGACAAAGGGCGAGATCACGCAGCCGTCGCCGATCGAGGTATGGCCCATCACCTGCACATGCGAGATCAGCGTGCAATTGGCGCCGATCACCGCGTGCGGGCCGACGATGCAGTACGGACCGATGGTCGTGCCGTCGCCGATCACGGCGCCGTCTTCAACCCGCGCGGTGGGATCGATCATGCTCATCGATATCCGTCAGTCGGTCAGCATCGCGCCGACATCGGCTTCTGCCACCGTCTTGCCGTTCACCCTGGCGTCGCCATGGAACCACCACATGGTGTTGCGGCGGCCGATGCTCGTCATGTGATACTCGATGGTGTCGCCCGGCATCACCGGTTTGCGGAACTTGCACTTGTCGATGGTGAGGAAATACACCGCGCGCGGCTTTTCAGTACCCTCCACCGACTTGATGCCGATCACGCCTGCAGTCTGCGCCATCGCCTCGATCATCATCACGCCCGGATAAACCGGGCGTTCGGGGAAATGCCCGGCGAATTGCGGTTCGTTGATGGTGACGTTCTTGATGCCGATGCCGCTGTAATCCGTGCGGATGTTGATCACCTTGTCGATCAGCAACATGGGATAGCGATGCGGAAGGGTCTTCAGGATCTCATTGATATCCACGACCGCAAACCTGACTGGTGCCTCCTCCATCACTCCTGCCCTTCGCCCTTCGTATCGGTCGCATCGTCGCGCACCAGGCGTTCCACCGCCACAATTTCCCTGAACGACTGCCCGGTCGGCTTCGCGAAATGCCCGCCCCAGCAGCCGTTGGCAGGAATGTCGTCCTTCACGGCGCTCATCGCAGTGACCTGGGCGCCATCGCCGATCCTGAGGTGGCTGTTGATGCCGACTTTCGCTCCCAACACCACGTTGTCACCAATGGTCAAGCTGCCCGCGAGCCCGATCTGAGCCGCCAGCAGGCAATGCCTGCCGATGCTCACATTGTGACCGATCTGGACCTGATTGTCGATTTTGGTGCCCTCGCCGATGACGGTATCGCGCAGGCTGCCGCGGTCGATGGTCGTACCCGCTCCAATCTCGACGTCGTTCTGAATCAGCACCCGGCCGGTCTGCGGAACCTTGAGGTGCCCCTCGGGTCCGCAAAACACGAAGCCGTAGCCGTCCTGGCCGATACTGCAACCCGGATGGATCAGCACGTTATTACCGATCAGCGCGCATTGGACGGCCGCGCGTGCGCCTATGCTGCAGTCCCGGCCGATCCGAACCCCCGCCCCTATCACGGCTCCGGCGCCGACGATCGTGCCTGCGCCGATCTCGACCTCCGCGCCGATCACAGCCAACGGCTCGACGACGACACCGTCCTCCAGATGGGCGCTGGGATCGATGATAGCGGAAGGGGCGAGGCCGTCAGCGCCGAACCAGAACCGCGGCCGGAGCGCCTCAGGGTGCAGTTCGCGTGCGACCTGCACGAAGGCGCGGAACGGCTCGACGGCACGCAGCACCGCGACGTGGGAGGGAACATCGGCTTCGAAACGCTCGCTCACGATGCAGGCGCCCGCCCGGGTCGCAGCGAGTTGCTCGCCATATTTGGGATTGTCGAAGAAAACGAGGTGCGAGGGACCGGCCTCATCGAGCGAGGCCAGCCCCTTGATGATCTGGCCGGCCCGCGACGGATTGGCGAGATGTGCGCCAGCCAACGCGGCGACCTCGGCCAGCGTCTTCAGAGGAGGCTTCGCAAACAAGGTCGGCTTCGCCATTCCGCCCGTCGGGGTCCGGCCCGTGGTTGAGATCGGAGATCGGGACGGCAGAACCGGATCTCCTGCCCGAGACGTCCCTTGGCGTAAAGCGGACTACCCTGCGCCGGGATCGCCCTAGAACGACGTTCCGCCGCCGAACTTGAACTGCTGCACGCGGTCGTATGCACCCTTGGTGATCGGCACCGCATAGTCGAACCGCAGCGGTCCGAACGGCGACGCCCAGACGAGGCCCACGCCGACCGATGTACGGACCACATTGCCCGGATCATACGACAACCCGAGGCAGGTGCCGGCGGTCGGCGGATTGACGGTCGGTCTGACACAGCCGGGCACGTTGACTTCGTTCGTGTAGGCCCAGTCGGTCGGTCCCTTGTAATCGAACAAGCCGCCGGCGTCGGCATAGAGAGCGCCCTTCAAGCCCACTTCCTTGGGCAAGAACCAGAACGGCATCTGCAATTCGAACGAGGCACCCCAGTATTTGGTGCCGCCGAGCGCGTCCATCGTTCCGAACGGATTGATGTCGCGCGGACCGATGCCGTTCGGGGCGAAGCCGCGCACCAGGTTCGGGCCCATCTGGAAATGATCGAGCATGCGCAGCGGCTGGTTGCCCAACTCGTTCAGCATGCCACCCTGCAGATGGATGATCCCGACAATGTCGGACACCAGCGGGGTGTAGTACTTGGCATCGATCGTGCTCTTCAGGAAGCTCACGTTGCCGCCGACACCGGCAAAGTCCTGCGCGAAGCTCACCAGCAGGCCGTCAGTCGGGTTCTTGTTATTGTCGAGCGTGTTGTAGTTCAGGGTATAGCCCAGGGCCGAGGTCAACGCGGCGCCGTTCTGCAATTCCTTGCGAACCGGCAACGAGGCCTCGCCATCGCTGTAGCACCACAGGCCGAGGCCGGAGGGATCGGTGATGCCGAGAGCATTCGGGATCGCGGTTCCGTTTGAAGCGATCCATGCCGGCGACGGATAGAACAGCGGGTTGGTCGGATCGTTGTTACAGTTCGCGAGATAATAGGGCAGCGAGATTTCGGTCTGGTACAGCGAGTAGCGCAATTGCAGCGACAGGTCTTCGCGCAACTGGAAGCCGAGCCGCGGGCTGAAGCCGAGCGTCTTGGTCGTGTACGAAATGTAGCTATTGGCGAGCTGTTCACGGTAGAAGAAGTCGAGCCCCAGCGCGACGCGATAGTCCAACAGGTAGGGCTCGACGAACGACAGCGAAGCGCCGCGCGCGTACTGGCCGTAGGTCACGGAAGCCTTGGCGAACAGGCCTCGGCCGAGGAAGTTGCGCTCGGAGATGCTGACCTCGGCGAGCGCGCCGTCGGTGGTCGAGTATCCGCCCGAGACCGAGAAGTCGCCGGTGGATTTCTCCTCGAGGTCGACCACCAGAATGACACGGTCGCTCGACGACCCCGGCTCCGTGTTGATCTTCACGGTCTTGAAGTAGTCGAGATTCTTCAGGCGCCGTTCCGCACGGTCGACCAGGGCGCGGTTGTAGGCGTCGCCCTCGGCGAGGTCGAATTCGCGGCGGATCACGAAGTCGCGTGTGCGGATGTTGCCGCGAATGTTGATGCGTTCGATATAGGTCCGCGGCCCCTCCTCGATCGCGAACACCACCGAGACGGTATGGGCCTCGAAATTGCGGTCGCCGCGCGGACGCACGATCGCGAAGGCGTAGCCGCGCCGCGAGGCCTCTATCTGCATATCCTCGACCGATTTTTCGACCGCCTCGACGTTGTAGAGAGAGCCGACAAAGACGCGGGAATAGGTCTTCAGCGCGTTGCCATCGAGGTTCGTGATGCTGGACGCGAACTGGACCGAGGCGACGCGATATTGCACGCCTTCCTCGATCTTGAAGGTGACGAGGAAACCCTTGCGGTCGGGATCGTATTCGGTCAGCGCCGCGACCACCTGCACGTCGGCAAAGCCGTGTTTCAGATAGAAGCGGCGGATCAGGTCGCGGTCGGCCTCGACGCGGTCGGGATCGTAGACGTCATTGCCGCCCAGGAAGCTCAGGAAGTTCGACTCATGGGTCTTGATGATGTCCTTGAGGCGATACGACGAATAGAAACTGTTGCCGACGAACTGGATCTGCCTGACGCCGGTCTTGACGCCCTCGGTGATGGTGAAGACGAGATCGACGCGGTTGTTCGGCTGCTCGATGATCTCGGGGTTGACGCGCACGTCGTAGCGGCCGGAGCGGCGATAGATCTCGGCGATGCGCTGGGCGTCCGACTGCACCATGGGGCGCGACAGCGTGCCGCGCGGCTTGGACTGGATTTCGGCCGAGAGCTGTTCGTCCTTGACCTTTTTGTTGCCTTCGAAGGCAACGCGGTTGATCACCGGATTTTCCACCACGGTCACGATGACCCGGGGACCGGCGCGGCTGATCCTTACGTCCTGGAACAGCCCCGTCTCGATCAATGCCTTCAGGCCGTCGTCGATGGCGGGGCCGCTGAGCGCCCCGCCGGGACCCGGATGGAAATAGGAGCGGATGGTCTCGATCTCGACGCGCCGGTTCCCGACCACCTCGATGGAACTGACAGTCTGGGCGTAGACCATCGACGGCACAAGCATAGCGGCCAGCGAAACGGCCACCGGCAGGGCAAACATGATCAGGGCGGCGAACACTCGCCCCCGGATTCGCATACCAAACTTCATGCGCTACGCGCCCTCGTAAACCCAAATGCCGGTCCACAACCCCCGCGGGCCGGCAGATTCCCAGTTCCTACCCAGCTTGTAGCCAATTCGTGCAGGGCGGCAAACTTAACATCGCTGGCTAATTCCATTTTCATTCCAAGACGTTGCCGATGGGCAACGTCACAAAAAAGCCTTCCTTTCCGCCTCACGACGCGGCCAGGTGCAGAATGTCGTTATACGTAGCGAAAACCATCAACATCAGCACCAAACCCAGCCCGATTCGGAATCCCATCTCCTGCGCACGCTCCGACAGCGGACGGCCGCGAACAGCCTCTACCACATAGAACAAAAGGTGACCTCCATCGAGCAGCGGGACCGGGAACAGGTTCAACAGCCCGATCGAGATGGACAGCACGGCCGCCAGGTTGATCAGCGCCACCATTCCAATGCTCGCGACCTGCCCCGAGATCTGCGCGATGCGCAGCGGACCGCCGACCTGATCGGCCGCCTCACGCCCGGTGAAGACGCCGCCGATATAGGACAGCGTCCGTTCGATCACGAACCAGGTCTCCTTGACGCCAAGCCAAAGAGCGGTTGCAGGATCGACCCGTTCGGTCAGCACATCCCCCGCCGCGGTTTGGCGGGTGATGCCGAGCACCCCTTGCCGGTGCACATTTCCAAATGGGTCTTTCACTTCCCTTAATTCGGGCGTGCCTGAGAGCTGCACGACCTGGTCACCGCGCTTGACGGTGAAGGATAGCTTTTCGCCGGCATGAACGGCGACGATGCGCTGCATGTCGGTGAAGCTCTCGATCTTGTCGCCGTCGATCGAAGTCACGATGTCGCCGACCTGGAAGCCGGCCGCAGCTGCCGCGCTATTGACCTCGATCTTGTCGACGCGCGCCGTCGTCGATGGTTTGCCGAAGAAGGTGAACATGACGGTGAAGATCACGATCGCCAGCAGGAAATTGGCGATCGGTCCGGCGGCGACGATCGCAGCGCGCGGACCCACCTTCTTGTGGTGGAAGCTGCCCTTGCGCTCCTCGTCGGTCATGGTCGCGAGCGTCTGGGCCGAGGGCGTCGAGGCCTCGGTGTCATCGCCGAAGAATTTGACGTAGCCGCCGAGCGGCACAGCCGAGATCTTCCAGCGGGTGCCGTGACGGTCGTTGAAGCCGACCAGTTCCGGCCCGAAGCCGAGCGAAAAGGTTAACACGCGCACGCCCGCCCAGCGGGCGACCAGGAAATGGCCGAGCTCGTGGAAGAACACCACGATGGTCAGGACGAACAGGAAGGGGACCGCATAACCGATGAGCCCATGGCTCAACGTATTGAAACCATGATGAAAAATCTCGGACATCCAATTTCCCTCAGCCAGAGCCGAAGGCCCCGTCCCCAACCCACTAGGATGCCTTTAAGGCAATTTGAGGCAAGAGGGCGGCAGCCCTATTTCGCGCATTATGGTCAACGGCGATGGCGTCGTCGGCCGAGGTCAACGGCGCCAGATTGCCGGAGCGAATCCAGGCCTCGATGGTCGCCTCCACGAGCCGCGCGATGGCGCCAAATCTGATCTTGCCGGCGATGAAGGCCGCGACCGCAACCTCGTTGGCCGCATTGAACACCGTGGTCGCGCCGCGACCGGTACGCAACGCATCATAGGCGAGCCGCAGCGCCGGAAAGCGCTCGAAGTCCGGCGCCTCGAAGGTGAGTTGGCCGATCTTCGCCAAGTCGAGCTTCGCCGCCGGACCCTTGATGCGGTCCGGCCAACCGAGGCAATGCGCGATCGGCGTGCGCATGTCGGGCGCGCCCAGTTGCGCCACCACGGAGCAATCGGAAAATTCGACCATGCCATGGATGATCGACTGCGGATGCACCAGCACGTCGATTTCTTCCGGCGCGAGCGCGAACAGGCAGGCCGCTTCGATGACCTCGAGCCCTTTGTTCATCATCGACGCCGAATTGATGGTGATCTTCTGCCCCATGCTCCAGTTCGGATGCTTCAGCGCCTGCGCCAGCGTCGCCCGCTCGATATCGGCGGGTGCCCAAGTGCGGAACGGGCCGCCGGAAGCGGTGATGATGACGCGCACCAGCTCTTCGCGATTGCCCGAATGCAGCGCCTGAAACAGCGCATTGTGCTCGGAGTCCGCCGGCAGGATGCAGGCGCCGGCTTTGGCCGCACGCTGCATGAAGAAATCGCCGGCGCACACCAGGCATTCCTTGTTGGCGAGCGCGACGGTGGCGCCGCGATCGACGGCAGCGAGCGCGGGTTTGAGGCCGGCTGCACCGCTCACGGCGGCCATCACCCAGTCGGCGGGCCGCGCGGCTGCTTCGATGATCGCGCTCTCGCCCGCCCCGCATTCGGTGCGCGTGCCGGCAAGTGCGTCTTTCAACTCGCCGAACTTGCTCGTGTCGGCAACTGCGACGAAACGCGCGTCGAATTCGCGCGCCAGTTTCGCCAATCCCTGCACGTTGCTGTTGCCGGTCAGCGCCTCGACCCGGTACCGATCGCGCGCGCCGCGCAGCAGATCCATCGTGCTGTCGCCGATGGAACCGGTGGCACCGAGCACGGTGACGCTGCGGACGGAGGGCGCAGCCTTGTTGTTACGCAGTGGAACGGCACTCATTGCTTCACCAAATCATAAGACCGGTTCCGACGCCACCCGCGCCGCCGCGCAAAACTCCCAAAATCGCCGCGAGCGCGACCGCTGCGACGTAGCCGTCCAGGCGGTCCATCAATCCGCCATGGCCGGGAATGATGCGGCTGGAGTCCTTCACGCCGAAGCGGCGTTTGATCGCGGACTCCATGAGATCGCCAAGCTGCGAGGTGACAGATAGGGCCGCTGCGACCATCAGCAATGGGCCCATCCTGCCGAAGCCGTTCACGGCAAAGCCGCCAGCCACGATCAGGCTCAAAATGAACCCGCCGACGGCGCCGGCCCACGTCTTGTTCGGGCTGACCCGCGGCCAGAGTTTTGGGCCGCCGATGGTGCGGCCGGCAAAATAGCCGCCGATATCTGAGCACCAGACCACCAGCAGGATGAAAACCAGCGCAACAAATCCTTCCCGGTGGTCGAGACGCACGAGAATGGATGAGACCTGCGCCGCGGCTGCATAGAGAAAACCGCCGATCGCCCAGGATCGCGGCGCCGTTGACCGGAACGCCACGGCGACGATGCCCAGCGCCAGCACGATGAGCGCAATGTCGACGTTTCGAAGCGCCAGGAACGGCGCGGCGATGGCCAGAATGGCCGCGCCCGTCACCACCAGCGGTGCATTGCCGGAGATGCCGGTCACCATCAGCCATTCGACAAAGAGGCCGATCGCGCACAGCGTCACCAATGCGGCCCAATACCAGCCGCCGGCATAGGCGGCGGCGATGGCGAGTGGCACGAGAACGACAGCCGATGCGACCCGCGCGAAAAGATTGCGCGCGTCCGGTCCGGCCGCGGCCGGCGCGGCATTCGGCTCGCTCACGATCCGGTTTTCGCGACGAGCCCGCCGAACCGGCGCTCGCGTGTCGAATATTCGGCGATCGCCCCTTCAAGTGCCGCCTTGTCGAAATCCGGCCAATGCATCGGCACGAACACGAGCTCGCTGTAGGCGGCCTGCCACATCAGGAAATTCGACAGCCGCTGCTCGCCGCTGGTGCGGATGATCAGATCGGGATCGGGGATGTCGGGCGCGTCGAGATATCCACCGAGCGCGTCGGCATCGATCGTATCGGCATCGCGCTTGCCCTCGGCCACCTCGCGCGCAAGCCGTTGCGCGGCGCGCGCGATCTCCTGGCGCGAGCCATAGTTGAAGGCGACCACGAGGTTGAGACGATCGTTGTTGCGGGTCAGCTCCTCGGCCTCGTTCAGAAGCGCGCAGATGTCGGGATCGAGCCCTGTCCGCTCGCCGATCACCCGCACCCGCACGCCGTCGCGATGCAGGGTCGCCAGATCGTTGCGGATGAACCTGCGCAACAGGCCGAAGAGGTCGCCGATTTCGCTCGCCGGCCGCGACCAGTTCTCGGAGCTGAACGAGAAAATCGTGAGATAGAGGATGCCGAGTTCGTGCGCCGCCCGCACCACGCGGCGCAACGCCTCGACGCCGCGACGATGGCCTTCCGCGCGCGGCAAGCCGCGCGCCGCCGCCCAGCGCCCGTTGCCGTCCATGATGATGGCCACATGCAACGGACCGTCGGACCGGTCTCCCGTTGCAGGAACGGCGGCATTCGACATCACCAGATCCTTCAAACCGTGAGGATTTCCTTTTCCTTGGCCGCCAGCAGCTGATCGATTTCGGTGATCACGCCGTCGGTCGCCTTCTGCACGTCACTGGCATAGCGGGTGTGATCGTCCTCGGAAATCTCGTGGTTCTTCTCGAGTTTCTTCACGACATCGAGACCGTCGCGACGGACGTGGCGCACCGCCACTTTCGCCGCTTCCGCATATTTATGCGCGACCTTCACCAATTCCTTGCGCCGCTCCTCGTTGAGCTCCGGGATGCGCAGACGCAGCACCTGCCCTTCGGTCGCCGGCGACAGGCCGAGATTGGAATCGACGATCGCCTTCTCAACCGCCTTCACCATCGACTTGTCCCAGACCTGCACCGAGATCAGCCGCGGCTCCGGCACGCTGATGGTCGCAAGCTGGTTCAGCGGCATGTGCTGGCCGTAGGCGTCGACCTGCACCGGCTCCAGCATCGAGGCGGAGGCGCGCCCCGTGCGCAAACCGCCGAGTTCGTGCTTGAGCGACTGGGTCGCGCCCTGCATGCGGCGCTTCAATTCGTTGATGTCGAACTTGCCCGTGGACGTGGACATAACGCTCTCCTCTTCTGACGTCTCGCCGAGGCGTACGCGGGATCAACCCGCGACGACGGTGCCGCGGCCCTGACCGCGCAGGATCGCGCCGATCGATCCGGGCTCGGCGATCGAGAACACGATGATAGGCAGCGACGTTTCGCGGGCAAGCGCGAATGCGGTCGCATCCATCACCTTGTAGCCGCCTTCGACCGCCTGCGCATGGCTCAGCCGGTCGAAACGCTTGGCGGAGGGGTCTTTCTTGGGGTCGGCGCTGTAGACCCCGTCGACATTGGTGGCTTTCAGCACGGCCTTGGCGTCGATCTCGGCCGCGCGCAGCACCGCCGTGGTGTCGGTGGTGAAGAACGGATTGCCGGTGCCGCCGCCGAGCAGCACGATCCGGCCCTCGGCGAGGTATTTGTGCGTTGCAGCGCGCGTGAACAGCTCGCAAATCTCGGGCATCACGAAAGCCGACAGCGTGCGGGCCGGGGCACCCTTGCGCTCCAGCGCCGACTCCAGCGCCAGGCAGTTCATCACGGTCGCCAGCATGCCCATGGTGTCGCCGGTCGGCCGCGACACGCCGCGCGAGGAGACTTCGACGCCGCGAACGATGTTGCCGCCACCGATCACGACGGCGATCTCGGTGCCTTGCTTTTGCGCCGCGATCAAGTCGGAGGCGATGCGGTCGACGGTCGGCTGGTCGATGCCGTAGCCCTGGCTGCCGGCGAGATATTCGCCGGACAGCTTGACCACGACGCGACGATAGACCGGCTCAACCATCTGCGGATCGCTTTCCTTTCAGATCGGAAGCTTCGGCCTAGGAGACGGTCTCGGGATCTCCCGGCGGCTTCTTCTGCCCGCTAGCGGCGGCGACTTCGGCGGCAAAATCCGATTCCTGCTTGTCGATTCCCTCGCCGAGAGCATAGCGCACAAAGCCCGTGATCTTCACAGGCGCGCCGACCTTGCCCTCAACTTCTTTGAGGACCTGGCCCCACGACTTGCCGTTGTGATCGGTGTGGATCGAGGCCTGCTCGAGCAGGCAGACTTCCTTGTAGTAAGTCTTCAGGCCGGAATCGACGATCTTCTCGATCACGTTCTCCGGCTTGCCCTGCTGGCGATATTTGTCGGCAAGCACGTCCTTTTCGCGCTTGACGAGATGGGGATCGAGGCTCGCCGGATCGAGCGCGAGCGGATTGGCAGCGGCGACATGCATCGCGAGCTGACGGCCGAGGGCGGCGAGCTCATCGGTCTTGCCGGCCGACTCCAGCGCCACGATCACGCCCATCTTGCCGGCGCCTTCGATAACGGCGCCATGCACGTAGCTCGACACCACACCTTCGTTAACTTCGAGCGAGGCGGCACGGCGCAGCGTGATGTTCTCGCCGATGGTCGCAATCGCATCCGAAATCGCGGTCTCCACGGTGACGCTGCCGACCTTTGCGGCCTTGATCTTCTCGACATCGGCGCCGACCTCGAGCGCGACCTGCGCGATCATCTTGACCAGGCCCTGGAACTGCTCGTTGCGGGCGACGAAGTCGGTCTCGGAATTGACCTCGACCACCACGCCCTTGGTCGCAGCCGTCAGGGCAGCAATGAGCCCTTCTGCGGTAACACGGCCGCCCTTCTTGGCGGCCTTCGACAGGCCCTTCTTGCGCAGCCAGTCCTGGGCCACGGTCATGTCGCCGCCGGACTCGGTCAGCGCCGCCTTGCAATCCATCATGCCGGCGCCGGTCGACTCGCGCAGGTCCTTCACCATCGCAGCCGTGATTGTCGTCATTGGATGCGTCCTTTTGCCTTTCAGGTGCGGCAGCGGCGCGGCTCAATGGCCACGCCGCGCCTGCTCTAACAAACTCGGAAGAATTGGAAGCGATGGCCGAACACCGACGGCCATCGCGTGAAATTATTCCGCTTCCGCGGTCAGGGCCTTGGCCTTGGCGACCCAGGCATCGGCGCGGCTTGGAAGCCCGACATCTTCGCCGATCTTGTGCGCGGTGTCGTGATCGAGCTCGGCGAGCTGCCAGTAGTGGAAGATACCGAGCTCGTTGAACTTCTTCTCGATCGCGCCGGAAACGCCTGGAAGCTTCTTGAGGTCGTCGGCGCTGCCGCGCGGTCCCGCGAGGCCCTGGAAGCCGGCCGGCTGGGCGGCTGGCGGAGCTTCTTCCTTCACCGGTTGGGCGGAGGCGCCGATATCGATACCGGCATCGCCCTGCGCCCGCGAGATGCCGTCGATCGCGGCACGCGCGACCAGGTCGCAATAGAGCGAGATGGCGCGGCCGGCATCGTCATTGCCCGGCACCACATAGGTGATGCCTTTCGGGTTCGAATTGGTGTCAACGATGGCGGCCACGGGAATGTTGAGCCGCTGCGCTTCGGAGATCGCGATGTCTTCCTTGTTGGTATCGATCACGAAGATCATGTCGGGAAGACCGCCCATGTCCTTGATGCCGCCGAGCGAACGGTCGAGCTTGTCGCGCTCGCGCTGCAGGGTCAGCCGCTCCTTCTTGGTGTATTGCGAGCCCTCGGCGGAGGAACCCCCGAGCATCTCGTCGAGCTGGCGCAGCCGCTTGATCGAGGCGGAGACCGTCTTCCAGTTGGTCAGCGTGCCGCCGAGCCAGCGCGAATTGACGAAATACTGCGCCGAGCGCTTGGCGGCTTCGGCGACGCCGTCCTGCGCCTGCCGCTTGGTGCCGACGAACAGGATACGGCCACCCTTGGCGACGGTGTCACTGACCGCCTGCAGCGCGCGATGGAGCAGCGGCACGGTCTGAGCGAGATCGATGATGTGGATGTTGTTGCGCGCACCGAAAATGTAATCCGCCATTTTCGGATTCCAGCGGTGCGATTGGTGACCAAAGTGAACGCCAGCTTCGAGCAGCTGGCGCATGGAAAATTCAGGTAGCGCCATAGTGATAGTTCTCCGGTTGGTTCCTCCGGAAACGTGTGAGCAAGCGAGCCTTGACGGCCCGGCTGCCACCGGACGGCCTGTTGAGCCATGTTTCCGTGTGAGATGGGCGGCTATATAGCCTGATTTTCGCCCGACGCAAGGAAAATGGGCCGGATTTGGGCGTGATTTCGGCCCCCCAGACCACTATTCGGACCTTGCGTGGCTTGCACCGGCCAGCCGGCTCCTATTGCGCCAATTGCAGCCCGGCAAGAGTAGTCCGCGCGGTCGGCTCATCCAGCCCATACAGCTCCGCCGGTCCGGTGTTTTGGCTGCCGGCGGTGACGACGGACGCCGCAGCCAGGCCAACAAGGCCACCCATCAAGGCGCCACCCGACACTGCATCGTGTCGCTCGCTGGACCTGATCAGAAAATAATAGGTGCGGCCGGGCGCAGTGACGAAGTCATGCTTGGACTCGCCGGGAAACAGCAGTTCAGTGGCGACGAGTTGGTGCTTGCCAGCCGGCCGATCGGCATAGGCGTAGCTACCGACGATGACCTTGCCGATCGCCTCACCATCGAGCTTCATGTCGCACGCGCAGAGTGCCATGCTGAGCCCGCTGCGCTTTTCCTGCAGCACCACGATGCGCGATTGTCCCGCCTTCGGCGGTCCGACCTTTTGCGCGACGGACGCATAGTCAGTTCCAGCTTGATCACTCAGGCAGCCCGACAAAAGCATCGCAGCCGCAAACGGCACCACCCCACGCCGAAACATCACGCCCCCGGTTTGCAAATTTCCGAACGCAGTAAGCAGAGGCACGGTGGAGTTGCAACAGGAACCCCGCTCCCGGAGGCATCCGTAGTTTTACCGACCCGCTCGGAGGTTCCGGTTCGCCTTTCGTCGCAAGCGCACGATGGATATCCGACAGCGCCTACGGAATCGGGTCTTCGGGTCTCGCCTTGGTGCGATCCTCGTCGTGTTGGCCCTTGAGCTTTGCGATATCGCCGAAAAACGCAGCCTGGTCGTGAAGCGGCGCGATGCGAAGCGAGGGCGGCATCAAAAGGCGTGGCGTGTTTTGTCGGCCGGACCGGAAAAACGCTTCAGAGACCTGCAAGGCCTGCACCGTAATCGCCACAACCAGCAGCAACGCGATGACGGAGCCTTTCAGCCACAACCGCGGTGGACCGATCTTCGCCAAATGGAAGAAGCACATGACCGCACCGATCGACCAGAACGCTGCAAAGCTGTAGGTCGCCGGCGCCGACCAGGTCAGGGCATAGGACACAAAGTTTGCGATCCAGCTGTAGAGCGTCATCGCGAGGCCGCCCGTCAGCGCGATCAGAAGATTGCGCACAAACCTGGCCTGCCCGGAAAAGATGCGTGACAGCAGAGCCCAAATGCCGGCCCACCCCAGCACGGTGACGCACATCGCCAAAAACGGTGCCAAATAGGTCGAAGGCTGCACCTCCGCAGTCTGCCCCAGCCAGATCCTGATCTCGTCAAAACCGAGCAACGCCACGGCCAACACCGCCGGCAGCACGATCGGCCAGCGCGTTTGCCCGGGGCTGCCGATGCGCTCGGGTTCAACGGCGAAACTTCCTTCGCGGATACGCAGGAAAGTCTGGCCGATGCGGATCGGCTGCTTGCCGTCCACGACGATGCGCGCCAAACGCTGCGTTCCGCCGTTCAGATAGACGCCGTTGGCGCTGCCGAGATCCTCGACGATGAGTTGCCCGGTGTCATCGCGAAACAGGCGCAGATGCTCGGCCGCGACATAGGGATCGTCGACGATGACGTCGTTGTTGTAGCCCCGCCCGATTCGCGCTTCGGCTCCTGGAAGGCGGAAGCGCGCGGTGATTTCCTGCTGACGCGAAAGAAGCTCGACCCAGATCATTTGGCGACCTGAACGGCTTCGAGGAATCGCCTGGCAATGGCCATGGCGTCGTCATAGCCTACCGCCTGCAGGCTCAATCGCGACACCAGCGCTGCGCTTCCGTCGTCCTGCGTCACCGCGGTCATGACGACGTCGTAGAGCCCCTCGAACGGGCGATACGCTTGCGAGCACCACATGACACGGAGCGGCGGATGATCCCCACCCGATGCGACGCTGACAAAATCTTCCTGGCAACGTTCCGGCGTATACCATTTGCGGAAGGGGCCGCCGCCCGTCAGGCGCGGGTAGCTCTGCTGGGTCAGGACTGTGGCCAACTGGAATTGATTGAGATCCACGGATCTGACGTAGGAATGGTTGATCTCGATCCGTCCCGTGTGCAGATCAGAGGCGACGAACAAGCCGGTTTCACTCGAGCACCTGGTGGAATTGATACTGGCGCGAGGCTTCGGAATCGCTCCAGCGTTGGTGTCCGACCAGCAATTGAACCAGGGCGCGTTGGTCGCCGGCGCCCGGTAAGGTCCTATCGCATCCAAGCGGAAACCCTTTTCCGCGAAGGCCTTGTAGAGTCCGGCTCTCGAGGTCGTCAGCTGACGCGCGACTTCGGCGCGCAAGTCCGACGGAGGCTCGTGATCGCCCACGCGCTCGACCAATGCGGCTGCAAACCGGGCCGGCACAAGGAAGCTGATGAGCTGGCCGCCCCGGCGGGTGGCGACGTTGACGCCGACGACGGAACCTCGCGCAGTGACCGTCGGTCCGCCGCTCATGCCGGGATTGAGCGCCGCGGCAAACAGAATCTGTTCGGTATAGCTATGCTCCACCAGCCCGTTGTAGGTCCCCTCCATGATGGTGAAGCCGAGATCGAGGGGATTGCCCATCGAGTAGAGACGTTCGCCCTTTGCCAGGTTTCCTGAAATCGCCACCGGGTCGAAGGAGAAAAACGGCGCGTCGTGCTTGTCGAGCCGCACGATGGCGAGATCGTTCGGCAGGTCGACGCCGAGCACGCGGAGATCGCCGTGACTGCCGTCTGCTGCGGTATATTCGAGCCGATAGTTTTGCGGCTCGAGCACCGACTGCGAGACCACGTGATAATTGGTGATCGCCAGTCCGTCGGCGGAGACGAGGAAACCCGAGCCGATCGAGGCTTGCCGTCCGGCACCGGCGACCAGCGTGCGGATTTGCAGGAGGCGCGGCGGTGCCGAGGCATAAATATCCTGCGCGGCCGACGGCGACTCGGCCGCTCGGACCGCACCAGCGGCCATCGACAGAGCAGCCAGGATCAGCGCAAGCGCGCGCGCTGCACGGACAATCGAAACGGCCAAGAAACCCTCCAGCGCTGCGATCGCCAGGCGTCGCAACCAGATCAGCTGGCGACGCCATTAGCCAAAACATCGGCTGGTTGCAACTCTCAAGCGCGTCACGCAACGGACGCTGGTTGCTCCCGTCAAACCACCATATCGACCCGGCCATCCTTCAGCCGGTAGATACCGCCGACGACCTTGAGCTTGTTCTGCTCGACGGCCGCGCCGAGAATCGGAGTTGCGGATTTCAGCCTTGCGACATTGTCGATCACGTTCTGGCGGGTGGCATTCGCAAGCGTATCGCCCCCTTGCTGCGAAACCGCTTTTACGGCGGGCGCAAGCGCTGTGACCAGTGAGGGCAAATGGCCCGGCAGCGTGCTGTTGTCTTTCAGCGATTTGATGGTGGCGTCGACGGCGCCGCAACTTTCATGGCCCAGCACCAGGATCAACGGCACATTCAGCACGGCGATTGCATATTCGAGGCTGGCGATCATTTCATCGCTGGCGAAATTGCCGGCGATGCGGCAGACAAAAAGATCACCGCGAGCGGTATCGAAGGCGTATTCGGGCGCAATGCGCGAATCCGCACAGCTCAGGATGGCCGCATAGGGATTCTGGCCGCCAGAGAGCGCTTCGCGCTCATGCTTGAAATCGTGGCGCCGCGCGAGGCCGTCGACATAGCGCGCATTGCCGTCCATCAGGCGCTTCAGCGATGCGTCCGGTGAGATCGCGTTTTCAGGTTTGGGCGGCTTCTTTTTCTTATCGTCGTCGTCTTCTTTTTCTTTTCTCTTGCCTTTGGCATCGGCCGGGCCCGCAAAGGCCAGCCCGATGGCGGCGGCACCGAGGACAAACCTGCGCCGCGATGGCGCGAACGGATGATGTAACTCCTGGCCGCAGGTCTCACACATCGGAAGTTCCCTCCCCTGCAGGATTAGAGCGTTTGCACGTCGACCACGCCCGCGACCGCCTTGATGGCGCCCGCAATCTGCGGCGACACCCTGAAGCGGCCGGGCAATTTCATCTCGACCTCCGTCTCGAGATCGAGCAGCAGGACCAGCGACACGTCGCCGTCGGCCCCTGCCGCCGCCGCGGGCTTCACTTGCGGCGACCGGCCGCCGCCATTCTGCGGCGCAGCTTCCGGCATATTGAGCCGCCTGGCAATGGAATCCAGCGGCCTTGTGTCGCGCAAGAAGATACGCAGGCCCTTTTGTGTCTTGGCCGCTGCGTCATCCAATGGCTCGGCATGCAGCACCCTCGCCCGCACGTCCTCGCCCTGCAATTCGGCGCCGAGCTGCAACAGCACCGCCGCACCGGGCTCGAGCACGTCGCGATATTGCGCGAGCCCTTCCGAGAACAGCACCGCCTCGAAATGGCCGGTCGGATCCGACAGACCCATAATGCCCATCTTGTTGCCGGTCTTGGTGCGCCGCTCCATGCGTGAGACCACGGTGGCGGCAACCTTGCCGGCGGTCGCGCCGGTCTTCACCGCGCGCGAAAACTCCGCCCAGGACTGCACGCGCAGGCGCTTGAGCACGGTGGCGTAGTCGTCGAGCGGATGACCGGACAGGAAGAAGCCGATCGCATCATATTCGCGGCGCAGCCGTTCGGCCGGCAGCCAGGGCTCGACATTCGGCAGCATGATGGTCGGCGCGTCGGCGGCATTGCCGAACATGTCATTCTGGCCGGAGGTCGCTGCCTCGTGGCTGCGCTGGCAGGCCGCAAGGATGGCGTCCGCGCCAGCGAAGACGCGAGCGCGGTTCGGCTCCAGGGTGTCAAAGGCGCCGGCGGCGGCGAGGCTTTCGATGATGCGCTTGTTGATGGCGCGGGGACTGACGCGGCTGGCAAAATCCGCAAGCGAGGTGAACAGGCCTTTCTTGCGCTCCTCGACGATCTGCTCGATTGCCTGCGGGCCGACACCCTTCAACGCGGCAAGCGCGTAATAGATGGTGCCGTCGGCGACCTCGAAGCTTGCCCCGGAGCGGTTGACGTTGGGCGCCTCGACCTTGATGCCGAGCCGCTGCGCCTCGGCGCGGAATTCCGAGAGCTTGTCGGTGTTGTTGAGGTCGAGCGTCATCGACGCCGCCAAAAACTCCACCGGATAGTGCGCCTTCATGTAGGCGGTGTGATAGGACACCAGCGCATAAGCGGCCGCGTGGCTCTTGTTGAAGCCGTAATCGGCGAATTTCGCCAGCAACTCGAAGATCGTGTCGGCGTGGCCCTTCGGCACGTTGTTCTTGACCGAGCCGGCGACGAAGACGGCGCGTTGCTTTTCCATCTCGGCGCGGATCTTCTTGCCCATCGCACGGCGCAGCAAGTCGGCGTCGCCGAGCGAATAGCCGGCCATCACCTGCGCGATCTGCATCACCTGTTCCTGGTAGATGATGACGCCGAACGTCTCTTTCAGGATCGGCTCCAGCATCGGATGCAGGTATTCGGGCTCCTCGTCGCCATGTTTGCGCGCGCAATAGGTCGGGATGTTGGCCATCGGACCCGGCCGATACAGCGCCACCAGCGCGATGATGTCCTCGAAACGGTCGGGCCGCATGTCGACCAGGGCGCGCCGCATGCCCTGACTTTCAACCTGGAACACGCCGACCACGTCGCCGCGCGCCAGCATCTGGTAACTCGGGGCATCATCGAGCGGAAGCGTCGCAAGATCGACATCGACGTTTCGCTGCTTGAGCAGCTTCACCGCGACATCGAGCACGGTCAGCGTCTTCAGGCCGAGGAAGTCGAACTTCACCAGCCCCGCCGGCTCGACCCATTTCATGTTGAACTGAGTCACCGGCATGTCGGATTTGGGATCGCGATAGAGTGGCACGAGCTCGCTTAGTGGACGATCGCCGATCACGATGCCGGCGGCATGGGTCGAGGCGTGCCGCGTCAGGCCTTCGAGGCGCATCGCGATATCGAAAGCGCGCGCCACCACCGGGTCTTCATCGCGGAATGCCTGCAGCTTCGGCTCGCCCGCGATCGCCGCAGCCAGCGTCACCGGCGCGGCCGGGTTCTGCGGCACGAGCTTGGTCAGCTTGTCGACCTGGCCATAGGGCATCTGCAGCACGCGGCCGACATCGCGCAGCACGCCACGGGCCTGCAGGGTGCCGAAAGTGATGATCTGCGCGACCTGGTCGCGGCCGTAGCGCTTCTGCACGTAGTCGATGACTTCCCCGCGCCGCTCCTGGCAGAAGTCGATGTCGAAGTCCGGCATCGAGACGCGTTCAGGATTGAGGAAGCGCTCGAACAGCAGGCCGAAGCGGATCGGATCGAGATCGGTGATGGTCAGCGCCCAGGCGACCAGCGAGCCCGCGCCGGAGCCACGGCCCGGTCCGACCGGAATGTCCTGCGCTTTCGCCCATTTGATGAAGTCGGACACGATCAGGAAGTAGCCCGCATAGTTCATGCGGTTGATGACGTCGATCTCGAAGGCGAGCCGCGCCCGATAGTCCTCCTCGGTCATGCCTTGCGAGAGGCCGTGCACTTCAAGACGCCGCGCCAGTCCCTCCTCCGCCTGGTTGCGCAGCTCGGCAGCTTCATCGCTCGCGGCACCGACGGTGAAGCGTGGCAGGATCGGCTTGCGGGTCGTCGGGCGGAACGAGCAGCGCTCGGCGATCTCGACAGTCGAGGCGAGCGCCTCGGGAATATCGGCGAACAGCACCGCCATCTCGGCGCGCGTTTTGAAGCGGTGATCGGTCGTCAATTGCTCGCGATCGGTCTCCGCCACCAACCGTCCGCCGGCGATGCAGAGCAGCGCGTCATGGGCCTCGTAATCGTCGGTGGAGGCAAAATACGGCTCGTTGGTCGCAACCAGCGGCAGGCCTTTGCTGTAGGCGAGATCAATCAGTCCGGCCTCGACGCGGCGCTCGCGGTCGACGCTGTGCCGCTGCAATTCGACATAGAGGCGGTCGCCGAACAGCACTGCCAGCTGCTCGCAACGGCTTGCGGCGAGCGCGGCTTGATCGGCCTGGATCGCAAGCGAGATCGGGCCATCCGGACCGCCGGTCAGCGCGATCAGATCCTCGGCCTCGCCGGTGAGCCAGTCGAGCTTGATGTGCGGAGTCTGGTGAACCGGCGTTTCCAGGAACGCGCGCGAGTTGAGCCGCATCAGGCTGCGGTAGCCGCGCTCGCGCGCGGCGAGCAGCACCACGCGCGCCGGTGCCGCCGCATTGCGGGCGCTGGGGTCCTGGTCGCCGAAATCAATCGCCAGTTCGCAGCCGATGATCGGCTGGATGCCGTAGCCCGCCATCTTGTCGGAGAATTCCAGCGCACCGAACATGTTGTCGGTGTCGGTCAGCGCCAGCGCCGGCTGGCGGTCGGCCTTGGCGAGCTCGCCGAGCTTGGCGACCTTGATCGAGCCCTTCAGCAGCGAATAGGCCGAGTGGACGTGAAGATGGACGAATCCGGCGCTGGCCATTGCTGTTGTAAAAAGCTCGAGGGGAGAAAGCCGGCGTGTGAAGCCCGACTCGCTCGGGGATGGTGGAGCCTCGCGCCATCGGAGTCCACGCTGAACGCGACCGCCGCCCTCACCGTCCGGCTTTTCCCCAAGCCGCTCAGAACTGGATGAGGAGCTGCGCCCAAACCGCGATCATCCCCACAAACAGCGCAATCGACGTCAAAGCTGCCGCTTCTTCCACGAAAATCCGCAACATCACGACCTCCCGATTCAGAACATAGAGGGAACATTGTTCCTTTTTTGTTCCGAATTCAAGAGGGGGTAGTGGGTCAGTTTGAAAAATGACCCCGAGGGTTAATTGTTGACTACCTGCTTTTGGTCGCGAAGCCAGATCGCGGACTTTTCCCTGATCCAGCCGAGCGCGTCGTGCTCAGTTTCGAAGCCGAAGATAGTATCAACCTCGCCACCGCGCCAGAGACAGCTAACCGAATAGCCCTTGCCGATATCGTACTTTCGCACAACGAAATTGTATTCGGGCTGCTGGTTGGAAAGCTCCCACCGTTCCAGCATCGCGACCAGATCATCCATTTCCCAAAGCTTATCGGTGACGCCAGCGGCCATGACGGGAGTCACCTTGAGCGTCTGATGGATGCGGATGAAATTGTAATAGAACGTGTGGAGTGCGATTGCTGCGGCGTGGTTCTCGACTTTCTTTGAAAAGGCATTCGTCAACCGGGTGAAGCGGCGCATGTGCATCCGCATGGTGAGATTGCTGCGCTCGACATATGACGTGCTGATGTGCTTCGGGTCAGGATCACCGATCTTCGGCTTTTTCTCTGCACCAATGCATTTTGCGGGGCTGTAGCGCGTCTCTGCCTGCGGATCAGCGCCGTAAATCTTGACCAGCTGCGCGTAGTCAACATCTTCGCCGAACGCCGCATCAACGGCGGTCAGGTAGGACCTAAAGCCGTCACTGGTAAGCTGCACGCGGTTGGCCAGTCGGCTGCGCAGATCGTTTGTGAACGCAACAGCGGTGCTCGTATCGCGTCCGCCGAGCAACCAGCTAACGATAACCTTGGTGTCGGCGCAGATCGCGGTCCAAGTCCATACGTCGCCAGCGGTTGCGGGCGCAGACTTGGCTTTCGCCACGTTGTCATTCTTGGCGTAAACGAACGACCAGATTTCATCCATCTGCACGCGCTTGCACGGCAGATTGCGCAGCGCCTTGTCCTGATAGGCGGCGCAAGCGTGCCCGGCCGAAACGAGCAGCTTGGCGACCGTGTTCTTGCTGCATCCGGTCAGGCGGGTGACCGCGCGAAGCGACTGACCCTCACAAAGGAGATGCAGGATTTGGGCGCGCGTCTTTCGATCCAGCCGGTTCATGGGCTGGAACTATATGACCCAAAATACTAACCGTCAAGCAAAAAGGGTCAATTTACGAGGCGCAAATGTGACTGCGCATTTGCCCGTTCCTGTAGGCCATATAAGTGCCTGATATCGTTCGGGTATAGGCGAAGTAGCGCAGCAAAGTCCGACATCTCGTATCCAAGATCGTCAGAATGAAGCTTCAAAATTCGCGGGAATAGCTTGGGGGCCTCTGGCGCAAATTCAGTGTCCGCTGGTTCGCGAGTTTTCCATCCCAACGAGGAAATCCGCTTCCACAGATATTGGACTTGGTGCGGCTTGAGGCAGCCCAATTGCCCCGCCTGATACAGAATGAACTGCATCGACACGCGCCATTTCGCTTTGAGGCGCGCAAGCTTTTCCAAGTTCACGCTTCCGCCGATAAACTCCCGGCGCAATTCCTTCTCGGGCAGCAACAATTCCGCTGCGAAAGTATACGCTTCCTCTTCCATCGTGTCGGTTGGAACGCGATGCATAATCACATGGCCGATTTCATGCGCGAGGGACGCCCTCGCGCGATCTGCCGGTGTTGTCCTGTCCAAAAAAACGCACGGCGGCATTCCAGGCACCGTCATGGTGATCCCATCGATTGCGGCACCAAACTCGCACGCAACCACCACAATGCCAGCGCGTTCGGCCAAGAGCGTAAGATCGTCAACCGGGCCCGGCGGGATCATCCATGCCGCACGAACTTTGCGCGCGATTTCGCGCGGTCCGCCTCCCTCGTAAACGTCCATAAGGGGCAACGGCAGCACTTGCTTGGTGTCGATCGCTTCAAGAAAGCGACGAAGATGAATCAATCGGAAATTTAGCTCAGCATGAACACGCTTCAGTACGCGCTCGCCGACACTCTGCTTTTTCCGATGGAAAGGATGCACGCTCAGCGGCATCCCCACAGCCTTTTCCGATTGATAAAAAAACGAGACAGGAAATGATAGCGCATCAGCAATGCGCGCGGCGTTTTCGTCTGACGGGCCCTCGGGGAGCAAGCCGTTCTCTATGCGCGAGTAATGACCTTGATTCAGGCCAGCGGCACGCGCGACCTCAGACTGACTCCTCTCCCGATACTGCCGCGCCAGCAGCAGTAGCATATGGTTGAATGTCTGCTGCATCAGTTGTTGCCATGGCCGTCACGGTTGCGGTCCGCCTTCTTATCCTGATTCTTGAGCGTCACTAAATCATCGGCCGGCGTCGGTGCCGGTGCCGGCAACGTGGCGCTCGGCGCAAGCGCGGGTGCCGTCAGCTCCAAATTCCATAGCTCTCGATGGCCGTCGCGAGCAACGATCCCAGTCCAAATTATTCCGGTATCAAATTGATTGGGGACATAGACCGCCTCGACGCGCTGCAATCCGGTAAAACCAAACAGATCTGATTGGTGATCGTGAAACAGCTCCGCCATGAAGGTCGGATAGTTACTCGAATGAAGCGTCATGTCCGCCTTTTTGAAGCGGACCAGAATCTCCTGATCGAAGATAAAGGAAATCGTATCGTGATGTTCTTGAACGTGCAGGCCGGGATCGCCTTGCGTCAACTCGATGAACTTTTCCACCGCGAATTCCCAAAATAGCGCTCGACGGGTACCTTTCCTCCGAAAGGTTGCACTCATCGCGAGCGCATTGACCGTGGCGTCTGCGTGGACAAGAGCCTGCCGCATCTTCTCACCGCGGTCATGTTCGGCCAGCACCTGCTGGACGAACTCTTTCAATGGCTTTGACAAGAAACGGCTCCCAAAACTGGTTGAGTTGCAACAGCCTACACCAAATTTGCCTTTTTACAACATAAATTATGCGTGAACTTATGCGTCCTGTTTCCAGCGGGTCGCTGCCGCCTTTTTTGCTATTTCTTTCCGACGCTTAGCCGTCATTGTTGACGCTCGCGCCTTTCCGCCCTTCTTGCCCATGGCCACCGCAGCGGGGTCCTTGCCCTGTTCCTCTGGCGTAGGGTCGCGGTCTGGCTTCTCGCCCGTCGCAATGTCGATAATCGACTTGGCGAGCTGGTTGGGGTCCCTAGGGCGTTTGGGGGTCATGGATGATCCTGCCTGTGTGCGAAATCATCCCATAAGAGATAAACCCCAAAGAGACCGACGAACATCAATGTCCCACCAACGATGCCCCGACCATTAAGCCCGAACCAATCATAGGCCAGCCAGCAGCCGGTGGCGATTGCTCCGCGAATAAAGATCGAATTGCGTTTGCTCATGCCGCAATTATGCGCCCAGCCCCGATTGTTTTCCACCCTTCACGACTGCCACAATCAAACTGACCCACTACCCAAGAGGGCTCGAATAGCAAGATTTGCGGCTTTTCCGGCCATGGTTAACCAGCCGTCCCACGCAAATAAAAGCCCCGGCCTGGGCCGGGGCTTTTCGATCCGCCGTAAAGCGTTTTGGATCAGTAGCGGGCGACGATCGGACCGCCGAACTTGTAGTTGACGCGGGCGGTGAAGAGATCGACGTCCTGCTTGATGTTGTCGGTGCCCGCGAAAGCTCCCGCCGGCGTGGTGAAGCCGTTGGACTGCGTGCCCATGAACATGTGGTCATATTCGACACCGGCCGACCAGTTCGGCGCAAAGCCGTATTCGAAGCCGACGCCGACCACGCCACCCCAACGGGTCTCGCTCGCCGAGGCCAGCAGCGCGCCGCCCGGATTGGTGAGGATCGTATACTTGTCGTCGGTCACGGCCGCACCGCCCTTCACGTAGAGCAACGCATTGTTCCAGGCGTAGCCGACCTGGCCGGTGAACAGACCGAACGCATCGATCTTGGTGTGGTTGCGATCGCCCGGGAACACCAGGCTGACATTGTCGCCGGTGAAGTCGGCCCAATTGCCCTGCGCTTCGACGCCGAACACGATCGGACCGGTCTGCCAGCGATAACCAACCTGACCGCCGACGGTGCCGCCGGTCGCGTCATGACAGCCTTCGCTCAAGCCGCCGATGTCCCAGCACTTGTGGCTGGTGCCGCCACCGCCGTTCACACCGACGTAGAATCCGCTCCAGTCATAAGCCGCCTGAAGCATCGGCGGAGCCTTGGTGTAGGGACGAGCGGCGAGATCCGCCGCCATTGCAGGCGCTGCCGCGCCGAGCGCGACGAGGCTTGCGGTCACAAGCAACAACTTCTTCATTCTTGATTCCAGTTCCTTTGCGGCCCCCAGGCCGGCGGGCGTCTTAGCAGCGTTCGAGCGAATTGCTGTAACTCGACCGCAACACTTGCGCGGAAAGGACAGTCGCGCATTACTCCAAATTAATGTTGTCGCGCAGGCACTTCCGGAACTTTTGATTTGCGGGGTTCCGATCTTGGCGACACAGCGATATCGTGTGGCGAAACAGTGTTCAGGGGGACGGCATGCGCAGATTCGTGTTGGCAGGACTCGCTCTGATCGCGCTCGCCTTCATCGCCATGATGCCCGCACGGGCGGTCGGCGATCGTCACGCCTTCTGCCTTCAAGGCGACGAGTTTCCCGATCTGAGCAACTGCACCTATGACACTTACGCGCAGTGCATGGCGTCCGCGTCGGGCCGGTTTCTGACCTGCGTGGCCAATCCCTACTTCGTCGGCGAGTCCGATGATCCCTACGCCTATCAAAACCGCGGCCGCCCGTTCCCGCCGCAATACATTCCGGCGCCACCGGGCTATTACCCGCGCTCGCGCTACTGACCACACGCGCAGATTGCCGCACGCGTGAACGTGAGTTGACCCGCGCCAGTGGAGCTGATTTGACGTTCGCTACCTTTAAGCCGCACGCTCGCAAGCGAACGTCAAATCAAGGCTCCACTGGAATTAATATCTTGCTAGTGGTCCTTTGATTCCAACATTCGCAAACGTGCTTGCCGCGAATGAATGCGAATGTTGGAATCGGACCACTAGGCGAACCGGTGCTGTTCGCCGACATGGCAGGCGGAGGACGCGATGGGCAAGACGATTTTCCTGGCGTTGGCAATGGCGAGCGTCGGCGCAGTCGGCCCTGGCATCGCGGCGGGCGGACTTCCCTATTGCATCAAGGGTTGCGATTTCGGCGGAGGCGCCGGCGATTGCAGTTTTTCGTCCTATCAACAGTGTCAGGCGACGGCGTCGGGGCGTGACGCCACCTGCGCGGCAAATCCCTATTTCAATGCCAGGGCGGAGATGCAGCCCGAGCGCGACCGCCTGTCCCGAAGGAGGTTCTGATGCGCATGCTCGCTCTCGCGGCGCTCGCCGGAACGCTGCTCACAGCAATGCCTGCGTCGGCGCAGACCTACGCCGGCGCACCGGTTTGCCTGCATGTCTACGGTCCGGTGACCTATTACGAGTGCAGCTACGCCTCACTCGCGCAATGCAATGCCACGGCGTCGGGCCGCGCAGCGCAATGCGTGTTGAACCCGTATTTCGCCAACGCCGGCATGGATGGCCCGCCGGTGCGCTATCGCGGGCATCGCGGTTATTAGTTGGGGCATGATCTCCGCGCAAACGCTACGCGTTTGTCGCAGGGAAAACCGCTTCACACTTTTCCGGATCATGCCCTAGTCCAGCTCGACCACCTGGCCGTTCTCGAGCGAGACGCGCCGGTCCATCCGGTTCGCCAGCTCCATATTGTGGGTCGCGATCAACATCGCCACGCGTGTCGCCTTCACCAACTGCATCAGCGCCTGGAACACATGGTCGGCGGTGTTCGGATCGAGGTTGCCGGTGGGCTCGTCCGCGAGCAGCGCCCGCGGCGCATTGGCCACCGCGCGCGCGATCGCCACGCGCTGCTGCTCGCCGCCGGAGAGCTCGGCGGGCCGATGTTTCAAGCGCTCGCCGAGCCCGAGATAGGACAGGATTTCGGTTGCGCGCTTCACCGTCTCTGATCGTTTGAGGCCGCGGATCATCTGCGGCATCATGACATTCTCGAGCGCCGAGAACTCCGGCAGCAGCCGGTGCGACTGATAGACGAAACCGATATCGGTGCGGCGGATCTGCGTGCGCTCGATATCCGTCAGCTGCGAGGTCGGCGCACCCCCCACATAGACCTCGCCCTCGTCGGGTGTCTCAAGCAATCCCGCGATATGCAGCAGCGTCGACTTGCCCGAGCCCGACGGCGCCACCAGCGCCACCGACTGACCGGCCCACAGCGCGAGCTTGGCACCGTCGAGGATGACCAGCGGCTGCTCGCCCTGCACATATTGGCGCTTGATCTCGTGGAGATAGATGACCGGGACATCCTCGTCCTGTGCCGCCTGCTGCTCCGCCGCCCGCTGCTCCATCAGCCCCTCACTCATACCGGAGCGCGTCGACGGGATCGAGGCGCGCCGCGCGCCACGACGGATAAAGGGTCGCAAGGAAAGACAGCGTCAGCGACATGATCACGACCGCGGCGGTCTCGCCGAAATCGATCTCGGCCGGCAGGCGCGACAGGAAGTAGAGCGTCGGATCGAACAGCTCGGTGCTGGTGACCCACGACAGGAACTGGCGGATCGCCTCGATGTTGAAGCAGATCGCAAGCCCGACCAGGAAGCCGACGAAGGTGCCGACCACGCCGATCGAGGCGCCTGTGATCAGGAAGATGCGCATGATCGAGCCCTGCGTGGCGCCCATCGTGCGCAGGATCGCGATGTCGCTGCCCTTGTCCTTCACCAGCATGATCAGGCCGGAGATGATGTTCAGCGCCGCCACCAGCACGATCATGGTGAGGATCAAAAACATCACGTTGCGCTCGACCTGCAGCGCGTTGAAGAAGGTCGAGTTGCGTTGGCGCCAGTCGATCAGGAACACCGGCCGGCCGGCCGCTTCCGTCACGCTCTTGCGGTAGGCCTCGATACGGTCGGGGTTGGTGGTAAACACCTCGATCGCGGAGACATCGTTCGGCCGGTTGAAATAGGCCTGCGCCTCCGGGAGCGGCATGAAGACGAAGATCGAATCGTATTCGGACATGCCGATCTCGAACACCGCCGTGACCTTGTAGGGCTTGATGCGCGGCGTGGTGCCCATCGGCGTCACCGCCCCCTTGGGCGAGACCAGCGTGATGCTGTCGCCGGCATGCAGCGACAATTGGTCGGCGAGGCGCCGGCCGATCGCCACGCCCTGCCCCTCGTCGAAACCTTCGAGCGTGCCCTGCTTGATGTTCTTGGCGATCGAGGTGAGGCTGTTGAGATCGTCGGCGCGGATGCCGCGCACGAACACCCCGGCGGCGTTGAAGGGCGACGAGCCCAGCGCCTGTCCGTCGACCACGGGCGCTGCAAGGCGCACGCCCTGCACCTGGCTGATGCGCTCGGCGACGTCCTTCCAGTCAGTCAGCGGCGATTCCAGCGGCTGCACCAGGAGATGGCCGTTGAGGCCGAGAATCTTGTCGAGCAGTTCCTTGCGGAACCCGTTCATCACGGCCATCACGATAATCAGCGTGGCGACGCCCAGCATGATGCCGAGAAACGAGAAGCCGGCGATGACGGAGATGAACCCTTCCCTGCGGCGCGCACGCAAATAGCGCCCCGACAGCATCCACTCGAAGGGCGCGAAAGGTGCGGTTTGCAGCGGTTCGTTCACGGTTTCAGCCACGGCCCGATCATCCCACGATTATGGTTTTTTCTCTGTCTTCAATGGTTTCACACAGACAATTGAGCCAATTTCGAGGAGAACGCGCGAATCCGACGACAAATTGCAATCATAGTGCCGGAAAACAGCCTCCGCTCAACAATCCACCGGTTTTCCTGATTCGCACGCGCTAGTGCCGCCGATCTGAAGTCCCTGACTCACTCGCGGCAAATGGGGTTCAGGGACTTCAGATCGAAAGCGGCACTAGAATCATAGATTTGCTAGTGCCCATAACTCTCCGAAGTTCGTGAACGGTAGCGCGGCAATGGAGCACGAACTTCGGAGAGTGGGCACTAGAAGCGCGCCAGCACATCGTCGGGCGACAGGTTCTCGCGCGAGCCGTCGGCGCGGCGCTTGAGCTCAACCTTGCCATCGGCAAGCCCCTTCGGGCCGACCATGATCTGCCAGGGAATGCCGATCAGGTCGGCGCCCGCGAATTTCGCGCCGGCCCGCTGGTCGGTGTCGTCATAGAGCACGTCGACGCCCTTGGCGGACAGCGCGCCGTAAAGCTTCTCGCAGGCGCCGTCGACGGCGGCATCGCCCTGCTTCAGGTTCAGGATGACGGCCCGGAATGGCGCGACCGGCTCCGGCCATTTGATGCCGGCATCGTCGTGGCAGGCCTCGATGATGGCGCCGACCAGCCGCGACACGCCGACGCCGTAGGAGCCGCCATGGATCGGCACCTCGACGCCGTCGGGACCCGCCACCATCGCCTTCATCGCGTCGGAATATTTGGTGCCGAAATAGAAGATCTGGCCAACCTCGATGCCGCGGGTGTTGACGCGCTTGTCGGCCGGTACCTCCTTCTCGAAGCGCGCGGCGTCGTGCACGTCTTCGGTTGCGGCATAGACCGAGGTCCATTGCCTGATGATCGGCGTGAGGTCGCCGTCATAGTCGATGGTCTCATCCGGGATCGGCAGGTCGAGCACGTCCTTGTTGCAGAACACAGCGGATTCGCCGGTCTCCGCCAGCACGATGAACTCGTGGCTGAGGTCGCCGCCGATCGGGCCGGTCTCGGCGCGCATCGGGATCGCCTTCAGCCCCATCCGCGCAAACGTACGCAAATAGGCGACGAACATCTTGTTGTAGGCGCGGCGCGCCGCGGCCTCGTCGATGTCGAAGGAATACGCGTCCTTCATCAGGAATTCGCGGCCGCGCATCACGCCGAAGCGCGGGCGCTGCTCGTCGCGGAATTTCCACTGGATGTGATAGAGGTTCAGCGGGAGATTACGGTACGACTTCACATAGGCGCGGAAGATCTCGGTGATCATCTCTTCGTTGGTCGGCCCATACAGAAGCTCGCGCTTGTGGCGGTCGGCGATGCGCAGCATCTCCGGACCGTAGGCGTCGTAGCGCCCGCTTTCGCGCCAGAGATCGGCAAGCTGCAGGGTCGGCATCAGCAATTCCAGCGCGCCTGACCGGTCCTGCTCCTCGCGCACGATCTGCTCGATCTTCTTCAGCACGCGAAAGCCGAGCGGCAGCCAGGCATAGATGCCGGCCGCCTCCTGCCGCATCATGCCGGCGCGCAGCATCAGCCGGTGCGAGACGATCTCCGCTTCCTTTGGATTTTCTTTCAGGATGGGAAGAAAGAAGCGCGACAGTCGCATGGGCAAAGCTCGGATTCGCTGGGGTGACGACAGAAAGCGGATTGGCGGCCAAAACACAAGGCCGGGGTTAAGAAAAAGCCGCCAAACCCCCGGCTTTACTTGGATTTCATGCTGAAGGCGCGGACATCATTCATTGGGTCGCGACATCGAAATCGTCTTCAAGGGTGATCTTCTCGAAATCGGTGACGAGTGCGTCGATGCGCATGTGCCAGCGGCCGGGCACCGCGAGCGGCACGTTGTCGACACGCCAGAAGCCGTCGGCGCCGAGCACACCCGGCCGCTCGATCTCCTCGATGCCGCGTGCGGGAATGCCCAGGGTCAGTGTCGTCTCCTTCGCATGCAGCAGGCTGCCGTCGCTGTTCAAGAGTTGCAGCACAAAACTATCAGTGCCCACCCTGCCCGGCGTGATCAGCACCTGGAACATCGCCTTGTCGGTATGGATGTGAACCGCGAGCGGCGCATCGGGGACGAGCGAGCGCGGCGGCGGAGTGAAGCGCCAGCCGGCGACGACCGCGAGGATGGCCAAGGCGACGGCGCATTCGAGCAGGATCGATCGTGACAGCGGTTTTGCATCGCCACTCGCCAAAGCGGGTGTGAGCCGAAAGCGGTTCAGCGCGGCAAGACCGAGCAGGATGGCGACAAGCGCAAGCTTGATCGAGAGGATGATGCCGTATGTGGTCGCTGCCAGCGCGCCAAGACTTTCGAGCTGGATAATTGCCAGCGTCAGTCCCGTGAGCGCGAGGATGGCAACCACGGGGACCGCTGATGTCGAGAATCTGTTCACGACCGGAAGCGCCGCACCCTTGCGCGACCACAGCAGGGCCACCAGCGGTGCGAGCGCACCGAGCCAGAACGCGATGCCGACGCCGTGCAGGAATATCGCGGGCCGTGTCAGGATTTGCGGCGGCGCGGTCGCAGCGTGGCCGCTGGCGGCGAGCGAAAGCCCGACGCCAAGCATGGCAATGGCGGAGAGAGATCGTCCAGCCCGCTCGGACCGCTTGGCCGCGAAGCCAAGGCCGAGCGACGCGATCGCAATCAACAAGGACGGTCCAAGACTAGTGCCGAGCGCGATTATCCACGGCGCTGAGGTCAAGAGCTTCGACCATGGAAGCCCGAGCACGTCGAGACCCTGCAATCCCAGCGACACGACGGCGCTGACACTGCCGATCACCAGCGCGCCAACGATCACCGTTGCAGCCGCCCTCTCCCGCGCGATCCAGTTGACGAAGAACGTGCCACCGATGCCGGCGAACAGGCCAACATAAAGGCCGATCCGCGCGAGCCAGATCAGAGCAATGGTCCCACCGTTCGCGCTATCAGGCGCTTTGGTCGCTGTCGGTGCGCCGACGGAGAACGTGACCGAGCCTGCGACGGGATGGCCGTCCGCGGAGATCACGCGGTAACTGACGATCGACGTGCCCGGCGGCAAGTCCTGCGGCATGGCGACGAGGATCGCTTCATCCTTCGCACCGACAGCCGCATCGTCGCGCAGCCTGCCGGTCGCATCGATCAGGTGGACTGCACCGGCCGTCACCTTTTCGTTGAAGCGAAGCTCGACGCGCTTTGGTGCCTCCGCCAGCACGGCGCCATCGCGCGGCTCGCTGGCGGCGAGCGAAGCGTGCGCGAATGCAGGCGTCGAAGTGCAGACCGCGAGCCAGAGGAACACGAGCGCCGCGGCAATTCGCATCAGCGCATGATCCGGACCCGGAGGGCCGCGTTAGCGCAAAGTGGGCACCGGTTTTCCGACAAGATCATGCGCAAACCTAAGACTTTGGCGTCAATTTGACACCCGGCGCTGGCCACTTGGTCTCGTGCGAATGCGTGGAGCCATCGGCTGGAATCTCGATCCAGCGGCTGACGCCCTCCTCGCATTCCTGAACGACCGGGAAATACAACGTCGTGTTCGGCTTGAGGCCCTCGGAGAGCCAGGTCTCGATCACGAACTCGCCCCGCGTCTTGTCAGGCAGCTTGCCGCCGCTCCAGGCGACCTCCTTGATGCCTTCGGAGACCTTGGCGCCCTTGTAGTCGTATTCGCCTGTATATTTTCCCTTCACCGTCGCGACGCTCCAGCCGGCGGTGGGCTTGGCCTCGGTCGCGATTACGCCTTCCGGAATCTGCACCCGCAGCTTTATCGTCGCCGAACCCTTGCAGCCGTGCGGCACGACGAAAACCGCTTCATAATTGGAGCCGACGGCAGCCTGCTTGCCTTCCAGCAGCACATGCGCGCTTGCGGGCGATGCCGCCAATAACGTCAGAACAATCGCAAACCCGCTCTTTGACATTCCGGCCTCCAACTCCACTGCGCCCACTCTGGATCACAGCCCTACATCTTCATCCCCTTATCCATCTTCTTCATCTCGCCGCCCATGTTGCCTGACGGACCGGGTGCGCCGACGCCCTGCACATCGAGGGTAATCGCGACCTTGCCCGCTTTCTCGAACTGCAAGGTCACCGGCAGCTTGTCGCCCTGTTTCAGCGGGCTCTTCAGATCCATCATCATCAGGTGAAGCCCGCCGGGCGCGAGCTTGACCGTCTTGCCGGGATCGATGGTGAGACCGCCTTCGACAGGACGCATCTTCATGACGCCGCCGTCCATCGCCATCTCATGCACCTCGACCTTGCCAGCGGCATCGGCGCTGACGCCGACCAGCTTGTCCGGCCCGCTGCCTTTGTTCTCGATGGTGAGGAAGCCGCCGCCGGTTTTCGCGCCGCCCGGCGTGGCGCGGGTCCAGGCCTGCGTGATCACGAGATCGCCGACCTTGACGTCCTCGGCGCGTACCGGCGCTGCGGCGACGAAGGCGATGAGGGCTGCGGCCACAAGGCTGGTTGTCATTGTCTTCATAGTGGAGCTCCTTCTGTAGCCTAGAATGTGTACTTCCCGGCTAGCACGAAGGTGCGGCCCGGGAACGGATGGAACAGGAAGTATTGGGCGTTGAAGACGTTGTCGATGCCGAAGTCGAAGGAAAAGTTCTTCGTCGCGACATAGTGAACCTTCATGTCGAAGACGAGGAAATTGTCGAAGGCGCCGAACACGTGCTGGATGAGATCGCTGTTGTCGAGCGTCGAGAACTGCTTGCCGCTGTACCGCCCTGCCACCGTAAAGGCCCAGCTGTCATTCGGCCTGTAGGTGAAGCCGGCCTTCGCCCGCCACAGCGGAATGTTCGGGACACGCTTGCCGACCACGGTCGTCGTTCCCGCCCAGTTCGAGTTGGCGAGTATCTGGGAATCGACATAGGTCACGCTGCCGAACAGCTGCAATCCCCTCACCAGCACGTTGTTCTTGTCGGCGGATAGTTCGACGCCATCCATGCGGATAGCGTCGACATTGCTCACCGACGTCTGCAGCGACTGTTGCGGCGGATTGGTACCGGCCGTGGTGACCGTGTTGGTCTGGGAGATCAGCGCATTGTAAGCCTTCTCGGCAAAGAGCGTCAGTCGGACGCGGCCGTTGTCCCAGTGACGCTCGAAATTCAACTCGCTGGTGTAGTCCTGCTCCGGCTTGAGCAGAGGGTTGGACAGGAATGCGACGCCGCCGACGGTCACGTTCTGATAAAGCTCGGCCACCGTCGGATAGCGCCAGGCCTCGCCAAAATTGGCGGTGACGTTCCAGGCCTTGCTGGGGTCCCAGGACAGCGATGCCTTCGGCGAGAAGTTGGTGGAGTTGAGCTGCGGCTGCATCGTGGCGAACGACTTCACAATCGTTCCGTTGACATCCGACGCGACGGTCTGGGTATTGACGTTGAAGCCGTCGAACGCGCGCCAGCTTTCCAGCCGCCCGCCCAGGGTCAGCTTCAGATTGGGCTGGATCTTCCAGGCGTCCTGCACCCACAGCGCGCCGGTGTTGGTTTCGCCGACGCCGGTGGAATAGAGCTGTCCGGTCCCGGTCAATGACGCCGCATACCAGACCGAGGACTGATAGACCGGATTCTCCAGCCGGTAACGGTCGCCGTGCACGCCGAAGCTGATCTCCTGCGATCCGTCGAAACCGAAGGGCCGCCAGATGCCCTTGGCATCGCCGTTCTGCCAGTTGGTGCCGTCCATGCGGGTAATCTTGCCGACCTGCGAATAGCCAAAGCCGGGGTTGGGCAACACCGTGAAGGGACTGACCTGGGTGTCCTGCAGATAATTATAGCTCGACACCGCCACGTCGAAATCGAATTTGCCTTTTGTATCGCTCTTCAACGAGACCGCATTGCTGACATGGGTTTCGTCCCAGATGTATTTATTGCTGGCAAAGCCGGTCACGCCGCCATAGGTCGGTTGACCCGTGATCGTCGATCTCAGATAGGTCTGCGGATCGGAGGTCTGGTGATTGTCCCAGATGCCGAAGGAATAGGTGGCCTGCACCAGCGGCGTGATGTCATAGGCGAGCCGAATGTTGCCCGAAGCCTGCTGCGAATGCGCGAGTGTCCCGGTGCCGACCACGTCCGCGATCTGCCCGGTCTTGTTTAAGGCCAGGAACGTTCCCGTGGTGTTGGCCGGAACGCCGCCATTGGTGGTGTAGGTCAGCGGCTGCTGGTAGCTGTCGAGATAGTTGGCGGTGACGAGCCAGGACAGCTTGCCGTCGCGGTTACCTGCTGCCGCGCTGGTCTGGCTGGTGACGTAGGTATTGCCGGTGCCGTACTGGCTCCAGGGCATCACCGACACCGTTTCCTTCGCTACGGCGAACGGCTTGTCCGGCATTTTCGAGGTGATCAGCAACACGCCGCCGATGGAATTGCCGGGATAAGCGGCCGAGAACGGTCCGTTGAGGAAATCGATCCGCGCGATCGCCTCAGGCGAGATCAGGTTCCATTTCGGCGAACCATTGGTGTTGTTGTTGGCGATCAGCGCCGAGATCAGGAGATCGTCGTAGTAGATCAGCGTGCGGGCGCTGGAATTGAGGCCCCAGCTGCGCGTCGCCAGCACCGCCTGGTTGTCGCCATCGTTGCGTTTGCGCACGAACAGGCTCGGCATGTATTTAACAGCGTCTTCGGGGTCCTTGAGGTTGATGGTCTCGTCGATCTGCTTCGAGGTAATGGTGAAGCTTTCCTGCGGCAGCTGGTAGCGCTGCTTGATCGGCGGCGTTCCGTAGGAGGCGTTGACGCCGCCGCCGTCGATATTGGACGACACCACCGGCGCCGGCTGTTGCGGCGGCTCGGCCGGCTTTGGCGCGCGGCGTGGAACTGCAGCAGCGTGTTGCGCCGGCTTTTTCGGGGCGCGCTTGACCGCCGGCCGCGGCGCCTCGACCGTGACCGCCGGCAACTCTGTCTTACCGCTCTGAACGGCGGCCAACTGACCGCTCTGCGCCTGCGCCATTCGCGCCGGCACGACTGGCACCAGCAGAACTGCGATGACACCCACGCCACAGAGGGCATGAACTCGGGACATTTTCTGGATCTTTTCCTGGCGGCTGCGTCAAGCGCCGGCCGCAAAGCAAATGAGGGTGCGACCAAAGTCGTGCCCTCGTTCAACTGCTCAGGAATGGATCGGAGGCGCGCGCGCTTGCGCGTGTGAGCCCGCGCGAGCGGGCCGCAGATCAGGCGCTTCGTCGCGCCAGATGACACGCGTCCCCATGGGAGTGAGAACCACCGCGGTTGCGGCCTTGGGCGTGTCGAGCGAAGCGCCGGCCTGGGCCGCGCAGCAGACCGAACAGGCGCCGTCATGGGCGCGTCCGTTCTCGTCGCCGTGCGCGGGAAGGCCCCCTTGGCTACCGTGGCAGATGGGCGCCGCGTTCAGGGGATCGCTGGCCGCGATGGCTGCCGCAAACGTCGCGCCAACAGGTGCGAGAATCTGCACCGCCAGTGCGATCAGTATGATCGGCAGGAACTTTTGAAAGCGTTCACGCATCGCTCAAGGCCACCCGGACGACATCCTATTCCTGCGCGGAATAGCCAGTCGAGACCAACAACCCCGCCATAGTGCAGTCCACCCTCATCAGCAGCAAAATTATTGCAGCTGTGGCTTCTCAGATGGCTCGTTCGCTGAAAAGTTCCGGTTTGACCTCCCTTACCATAATACCATCCGACGTGATAGCTTGGCCAATTTCCAATCATTTCGGCAAATGCTCGAAGTTTGAACAATCGTTGCCGAAAATGGTGACAAGCTGCACGATTTAGTCTACGAGTGCACCCTCAGTTCGGTCGCAGGCCGACTGGTGGTCCAAGTCTCGGGAGGAACCCTGGCGCGCATCAAGCAGCGTCGCTCCGGCAATCAAGATCAAATCCGATAGCGGAGATAAAGGGTCGACACAATTTGTGGAGCAGGGCTTAACCGCCCTGCTCTTTTTTTGCATCAAGAAAATCCACCCGGTTCGCGCGGGCTGTGAAAGGATGGATGAGACCATCATGCAGAGCTCGCAAGCACCGATGATCAGGCTCATTGCCGTCGCGCTGACAGGCATCCTGTTCGGCTTCGGCAGTGCATCCGCCGAAACACCGGACGAGTGGGTTGCGCTCGGCACGCGCGTGCATGGCGGCTTCGGCGCCTTCATCCCGCTCGGAATCCGGATCGGACAGGACGCTATCGAACGGCTCAAGGCCAAGCCGCGCGAGCTTGCCGTCATCTATTCCGACAGCGACGCCTCGCCCTGTGCGTGCTTCGCCGACGGCATTGCGATCGCGACCTATACCTCGGTCGGTCAGCGCACGCTGACGATCTCGGCGGAAAAGGCACCCGCCGGGATGATCGCGGTGGCGGTGATCCGGCCACGCAACGGCGGCGCGGGATTCAAATATTCGATTCCGACGGCGTCTCTCGCGCTGCTGGGACTGATGAATGCCCAGCTCGATCCGCGCCGCCGCTACGACGCCGTGATGCAGGCGGACGGCCTGTTTCAGGTCGAACCCATCGAGTAGAGGCCGGCTGTGTCAAATTCGATCGAGCGAAGTTTCGAGCTCGCGGCCGAGCGGACCGAGGATCTGACGCCGCTGGTCTACGCGCGATTACACCGCGAGCATCCCGAAACGGTCGCGATGTTCCGCACCCAAGGCAGCGATCTCGTCAAGGGATCGATGCTGGCGCTGACGACAGAGGCCATCCTCGATTTTGCCGGCGAACGCTCAGGCAAATTCCGCATGATCGAATGCGAGGTGTCCTCGCACGACGCCTACGGCACGCCGCGCGAACTGTTCTTCGCCTTCTTCGGAGTGATCGCGGCGTGCTTGCGCGAGCTGCTCGGCGCGGAGTGGTCGGCTGATATGGAAAAGGCGTGGGCCGACATGCTCGCGGAGATCAAGGGTGTCGTCGCGAGCCACGAGGGCTAAAAACCTTCCCGCTCAAGGAAGTTCGAGCCGATATCGGCCTTGTGCTTGATCGGATCGTAATCGCAGAACACGCTGTCGGCGACCAGCGTGAAACTCGCGACCACGTTGTATTTGTCGAGCTTGACCGAATTCAAACCGACGATCGAGACGTTCTTGGCGCCGTTCCATTTGAACGGGGTCGAGCTCGGCGCCTTCTCGCAGGCAGCAACGGCGTCAGCGAAGACATAACCTTCGACGAAGGCCTTCAGGGTGCGGACCTGCACGTTCAATCGCCAGTCGATGTAGAAAGCAGCACCAAGTGCCGCGACAAGCAGGACGAACAGCCCGATTGCGATCCTCTGGAATGTCATTTTATTTTCCCTGCCCGCGCGGATCACCCGCGTGATCGTGTCTGCCGGTACTGTTTCAGATGATGCCGCGTTACTTCTGAGGTTTCTGGGCAAGCCTCGCCGTGCGCGATGAATTGATGCCGTGCACCGGCGTCGTGTCCGCGCGCGAATCAATCCTGCGAACCGACAGTGGCGCGTTGCCCCTGCAATGCTCGCCATTGGCGTCGCAAGCCATCAGGCAATTGGTATCCTCCATACCGGATTGGTCGATGGCGAAAGCCGAACCCGGCAATGCCAGCAGTAGAACGATTGCACCCACCCCGCGCCACATTGCGTGCCTCGATTGTCTGTCGGCCAATACGGTATCGCCAATGTTTCACACGTCAAGACGGGTGTGGGCTCCCGCCCCCACCGCAACTAAAACGGCATTCCCATCAGTTTCGACAGTCGCTCGATATTAAGATAGCCCTGATAATAGGCCCACATCGCGATCGCGAAGATCGCCGCGGATATGATCGTGGTCCAGATCAGCTTGGGTCCCATCCGGGCCAACACCGGTGCGCCGGGGTCGGTGCCGGCAGCGCCCTCGCCGTCCTCATGCTGGCTGCGCACGCCGAACGGCAGGGTCACGAACAGCGTGAGCCACCACAGCACGAAGTAGATCGCGAATGCGGTGGAGATTTGATAGGCCATCGCGCCCTACCCTTAGGATTGCTCGATTTCGACCAGCGCGCCGGAAAAATCCTTCGGGTGCAGGAACAGCACTGGCTTGCCATGCGCGCCGATCTTCGGCTGGCCGTCGCCCAGCACGCGCGCGCCTTCCTTGATCAGCGTGTCGCGGGAGGCGATGATGTCGGCGACCTCGTAGCAGACGTGATGGATGCCGCCGTCGGCGTTGCGCTCCAGGAATTTCGCAATCGGCGAGGTCTCGCCGAGCGGCTGGATGAATTCGATCTTGGTGTTGGGCAAGGTCACGAACACGGTGATGACGCCGTGCTCGGGCAGCGGCACGGATTTGGAGATTTCGGCGCCGAACGCCGCGCCATAGATTTTGGCGGCCTTCTCCGCGTCCTTCACCGCAATGGCGACGTGATTGAGTTGGCCCAGCATCGCTTCCTCCAGCTAAACTTCCAATACATGAACCAGACAGAGCGGCTTCTTGCCCCACTCCTGATTCAGCGTCGATCGCACGGCGCGGCGCACCGATTCCGCAAGCGCGTCCGCGTCGCGACGCCGCGCCCGCGGCAGGCCTTCCACGGTCGAGACCACCGCATCGAACACGATCTCGTCGAGCTCCTCGCCGGCCCTATTCTTCTCGGGGATGCCGACAAGATCAACCTCGGGATCGTCGGCCAACTCGCCCTTTTCGGTCATGGCAATCGCAACAAAGACGCAGCCGGCAAATCCCATCCGCCGCCGCTCCACCACCGCGCGGGACTTGGCGTCCTCCAGGATGGTACCGTCCTTGTAAAGCCGCCCTGACGGCAGCTGGTCGATGATCCCGGCCTCGCCGGGGCCGAGCAGGAGCAGGTCGCCGTTGCGGCAGCCGATCACCTTGGGCACGCCGGCGGCGCGCGCGAGCTTGGCGTGCTCGGACAGATGCAGCGCCTCGCCATGCACGGGGATCAGCACTTTTGGCCGCGTCCAGGCGATCATATCGCGCAACTCGTCGCGGCGCGGGTGACCTGATACATGGACAAGATGGGTGCGGTCGGTAATGACTTCGACACCCTGCGCAATCAAGCCGTTGATGATCGAGCCCACCGCCTTCTCGTTGCCGGGGATGGTGCGCGAGGAGAAGATTACGCAGTCGCCCTTGTTCAGGGTGACGGCGGGATGATCGTTGTTGGCGATGCGCGCCAGCGCCGCGCGCGGCTCGCCCTGGCTGCCGGTGCACAAGGCCAGCACCTTGTCGGCCGGGAAATGACCGTAGAGGTCCGGCCCGCGGAAATTCTGTACGCCGTCGAGATAGCCGGTCTCGCGCGCCACCTGCACCACGCGCTCCATGGCGCGGCCGACGACGACCACCTCGCGGTCGGCGGCTTTCGCCGCGTCCGCGACCGCCTTCAATCGCGCGACATTGGAGGCAAAGGTGGTGACGGCGACGCGGCCTTTTGCATTCTTCACGAGTTCGGCGATGGTGCGCGCCACCTCGGTCTCCGACGGCGAGCGGCCCTCGCGGACCGCATTGGTGGAATCGCCGACCAGCGCCAGCAACCCGGCGTCACCGAGCTCGCGCAGCCGCCGCTCGTCGGTAGGCACGCCGATGATCGGCGTCGGATCGATCTTCCAGTCGCCGGTATGCAGGACCGTGCCGACCTCGGTGTGGATCGCGAGCGCATGCGATTCCGGAATCGAATGCGCGACCGGAATGAACTCGACATTGAACGGGCCGATATCGACACGTCCGCCCGAGGGGATCACCGTCACCGGGATTTTCGGCGAGTCGCGTTCGGCCTCGCATTTGGCCTCGAACAGCGCGGCGCTGAATTTGGTGGCGTAGATCGGGCAGCGCAGTTTCGGCCAGAGATCGATGATGGCGCCGAAATGGTCCTCGTGGGCGTGCGTCAGCACGAGGCCGACGAGGTTCTTCCGCTCTTTCTCGAGGAAGGAAATGTCCGGCATGATCAGGTCGATGCCGGGCAGATGCTCCTCGTCGCCGAAGGAGACACCGAGGTCGATCGCGAGCCAGGACCGCTGATGGCGGTTGCCGAGGCCGTAGATCGACAGGTTCATGCCGATCTCACCGACGCCGCCGAGCGGCGCAAAGGTCAGTTCGTCCGGGCGCGCCATCAGGTCGCCCCTAGCGAGGCCGCCGCACCGAAATAGACGTCGCCGGCGGTGATCGGCACCAGCGTCCCAGCGGCAGTCCGCACGATCATGCAGCCCTGCTCGTCAATGGTGTCGAAGGTGCCTTCGATCGCCGAGCCTCCGGACTTGATCGCAACCGCCTGGCCAAGACCGGCGGCGCGCGCAAGCCACAGCCGCCTGATCTCGGCAAAGCCGCGGCCATTGTCCCAAACGCCTCGGAACTCGGCCCAACCGTCGGACAGCGCGGCAAAGAGCGTCTCGGCGTCGACGTCCATGCCGAGCGCGCGCAGCGAGGTCGCGGGTGTCGGCGTGCCCTCGGGCGCGGCCACCACATTGGTGCCGATGCCGACCACGACCGCGAGGCTGTCGCCGACGCTTTCGGCCTCCAGCAGGATGCCCGAGAGTTTATGCGTGCCTGATAGCACGTCGTTGGGCCATTTCAGGGAGAATTGCGCGCCGTTCGCGCCAAGACGCCGCAACGCAGCCTCCAGCGCCAGCCCTGCGGCAAAGCCGAGCGTCGCCGCAACCGGCGGCGCCACCTGCAATACTTCCAGAATGCTGCTGGCGAGATTGCCGCGCGGCGCCACCCACGGCCGGTGCCGCCGCCCGCGTCCCGCCGTCTGTTCGGTCGTGACGAACCAGAGCGGCCCGCGCTCGCCGGCCCGCGCACGTTCCATCGCTTCCGTGTTGGTGGAGCCGATCGCATCGAAGGCGACGAGGCGATAGCCCCGGCTTGCGGCGATCGGTCCGAGCGCGAAGGGCATCTAGAACAGCGATTTCGCGGCTGCCGTCGCTGCACTGACCAGCGGACCCGGATAGGCGAAGAACAGGATGTTGAAGAGGCCGGTCACCGCCAGCACCGTACGAAGCTCGACGCGCACCGGATCGAGCTGGGGCAGCGGATCGTCGAAATACATCACCTTGACGATGGAGAGATAATAGAACGCGCCCACTACGCTGGTCAGCACGCCGATAACGGCGAGCGTGAACAAATTGGCGTGGATCGCCGCCAGGAACACGTAGAACTTGCCGAAGAAGCCCGCAAGCGGTGGCACGCCGGCCAGCGAGAACAGGAACATCGCAAAGAAGAAGGCGAGCAGCGGATTGGTGCGCGACAGCCCTGCAAAATCGCTGATCTGCTCGACCGCCTGACCGTTGCGCTTCATGGCGAGGATGATGGCGAACGAGCCGAGTGTCATCGCGACATAGATCGCCAGATAAACCAGCACGCCTTGGGCGCCCTCGGCGGTGCCCGCGGCAAGGCCGACCAGCGCAAAGCCCATATGGCCGATCGAGGAATAGGCCATCAGCCGCTTGATGTTCCTCTGCCCGATCGCGGCGAACGATCCCAGCGCCATCGAGGCGATGGAGACGAAGACGACGATCTGCTGCCACTCATTGGTGATGCCGGGAAACGCCGTCATCGCCACGCGCACGAACACCGCCATCGCCGCGACTTTCGGCGCGGAGGCAAAGAACGCGGTGACCGGCGTCGGCGCGCCCTCATAGACGTCGGGCGTCCACATGTGGAACGGCACCGCCGACACCTTGAAGCAGAGGCCGGCCAGCACGAACACAATGCCGAAGATGATGCCGACGCTGCCGGTCTTGGCGACCGCGGCAATGCCGGCGAAGCTCACCGTGCCGGTGAAGCCGTAGACCAGCGAGGCGCCGTACAGCAGCATGCCCGAGGACAGCGCGCCGAGCACGAAATACTTCAGGCCGGCCTCGGTCGATTTGGCGTTGTCGCGATGGCTGGAAGCCACGACGTAAAGCGCGAGCGACATCAGCTCAAGCCCGAGATAGAGCGTGATCAGGTCGCCTGCCGAGATCAGCACCATCATTCCGAGCGTGGAGAGCAGCACCAGGATCGCGTATTCGAAGATGCGCCGCGACGGATCGGACAGGAACTCGCGCGACAGGATCAGCGTCGCAACCGAGCCGATCAGCGCCAGGATCTTGAGGAAGCGCGCAAAACTGTCGACGATGAAACTGCCGCCAAACGAGACGAGCTTGCCCGCCGGCAGCATCCATTCCAGCACACCGGTGACGATCAGCAGCACGATCGCCAGTGTCGTGACCAACGCGGTCGCGCCCTGTCCGCGCCAGGCGCCGACCATCAACAGCACCATGGCGCCGACGGCGAGCACGAGCTCCGGCAAGACCGGCAGCAACTGGTAACCCGAGGTCTCAAAGCTCATCGGCAACGGCCTTAATGTATCAGCGCGGCGGCCTTCACGGCGCCGATCGCAGTCGAATAATTGTTGACGAGTTGCGCCACCGACGCCGCCGACATGTCGAGCACCGGCTTCGGATAGACGCCGAACAGGATGGTCAGCGCCACCAGCGGCAACAGCGTCAGGCACTCGCGGAAGGTCATATCCTTGATGGTCATCAGCGACGGCTTGACCAGCGCACCGAACACGATCTTGCGATAGAGCCAGAGCGCATAGCAAGCCGACAGGATCACACCGAAGGTCGCGAAGAACGCCACGGGGATCGCGACCTTGAAAGTGCCGAGCAGCGTCAGGAATTCGCCGACGAAGCCCGAGGTGCCGGGCAGGCCGACATTGGCCATGGTGAAGACCATGAACACCATCGCATAGAGCGGCATCCGGTTAACCAGCCCGCCATAGGCCGAGATCTCGCGGGTATGCATGCGGTCGTAGACGATGCCGACGCAGAGGAACAGCGCGCCGGAGACGATGCCGTGCGAGATCATCTGGAACACGCCGCCGGCGACGCCCTGCACGGTGCCGGCGAAGATGCCCATGGTGACGAAGCCCATATGCGCCACCGAGGAATAGGCGATCAGCTTCTTCATATCCTCCTGCATCAGCGCCACCAGCGAGGTGTAGATGATGGCGATCACCGAGAGGGTGAAGATCAGCGGCGCGAAGTCGTGCGATGCCAGCGGGAACATCGGCAGCGAGAACCGCAGGAAGCCATAGCCGCCCATCTTCAAGAGGATCGCGGCCAGGATCACCGAGCCCGCGGTCGGCGCCTCGACATGGGCGTCAGGCAACCAGGTGTGCACCGGCCACATCGGCATCTTCACCGCGAACGAGGCAAAGAACGCCAGCCAGGCCCAGGTCTGCAGGGAGCGCGGCACGGCGGCGTGCATCAAGGTCGGGATGTCGGTGGTGGCGCCGTTCCAGTACAGCGCCATGATCGCAAGCAGCATCAGGACCGAGCCGAGGAACGTGTAAAGAAAGAACTTGAAGGAGGCGTAGACCCGGCGCGGTCCGCCCCAGACGCCGATGATCAGGAACATCGGGATCAGGCCGCCCTCGAAGAACAGGTAGAACAGCACGAGGTCGAGCGCACAGAAGGTGCCGACCATCAGCGTTTCCAGGATCAGGAACGCCATCATGTATTCACGCACCCGCACCGTGATCGATTTCCAGCTCGCGACGATGCAGAACGGCATCAGGGCGGTGGTCAGGATCACGAACGGCAGCGAGATGCCGTCGACGCCCATGTGATAGGTGATCCCGGTCGCGAGCCACGACGTCTTCTCGACGAACTGGAAGTCGCTCTGCCCGGGATCGAAGCGCCAGACCAAGATCAGCGAGACGCCGAAGGTCACCAGCGTGGTCCAAAGCGCGATCCAGCGCGAGTTGCGCCGCGCGGCTTCATCGTCGCCGCGGCTGATCCAGACCAGCAGCGCCCCGAGCAACGGCAGGAAGGTGACGACGGAAAGGATGGGCCAAGTGACCATCTCACTGGCCTCCCGTGAACATGAACCAGGTGATGAGGCCGGCGACGCCGATCAGCATCGCGAAGGCGTAGTGATAGAGATAGCCGGTCTGGATTTTCACGACGTTGCGGGTGATGTCGAGCACCCGCGCCGACACGCCGTCGGGACCGAGGCCATCGATAATGACGCCGTCGCCCTTCTTCCAGAGCTGATAACCGATCCATTTGGCCGGCCGCACGAAGATCAGGTCATACAGCTCGTCGAAATACCATTTGTTGAGCAGGAACTGGTACAGCATCGGCTGCTGGGCGGCGAGGTCTTCGGGGATATAGGGCCTGCGGATGTAGAAGATGTAGGACACGAACAGTCCGCCGGCCATCATCACGAAGGGCAGCGCCTTGATGTATTCCGGTATCTCCTCCATCTCCTCGATGA
>CAVTVG010000005.1:0-11909 GCA_963738155.1 uncultured Alphaproteobacteria bacterium | reverse complement strand
CAGCTAACGGGGGCGAACGGCGCTTTGGCGCCTTCCGAAGGCATTCGGCGACCCGTGGCCGAACGCGAAGCACGTTCTACCCGTGCGTCGCAATGCCATACGCCGCCGCGCCGAAGCCTGCGGCGAACAGCCACAAGAGCCAGATAATGCTGGTGCCGGCCCGCGGATCGAGCGTGGCTTCCGAGGGATTGACCGGGTTGACGTAGACATTGACGCTGGCGCCATCCTGATAGGCGGTGGTGAATTTCCGCATCAGCCAGCCTCTGGTCGAATTGACGCCGGTGGCAAAGCGGGCCTCGACGCGGCTATAGGCGGCATTGCCGAAGCGGTAGGAAAACGACACCTGCCGCTGATACATCAGCGGCCCACGGACGCGGTTCCTGGTCGGCGCGGCGCGGTATTGCTCGACATCCGACATCGCGATGGTGCCCGGCACCACCGGCCATTGCCGGGCAAGCGAGGCCTGCCGGCGCATCGCAAGCGCAAACAGCGCGATGACGCAACCGAATGCGCCGAAGGTGACCACCAGCGGCGAAAGTTTCGGGTTGCCGAGCCGGGTCGAGACGAACGCCGTCAATCGATTGAGGCCGAACACAGAACCGAAGATGATCGCGAGCACGATTGCCATGCCGGTCGCGAGACATCCCCACCAGCCCTTGGGCGTGTCGCGTTCAAGCACCGCCTCGCCCGGATGCCGCGGATTGTAATAGACGGTGACATCCATGCCGACCGGATAACGCGCAATGATCTCGGCGATGCCGAAATCTCCGCGATCGTCGTCAATGCTGACGCGGTTGCAGTTGAACGCCTCGCCGCCCACCGAATAGGCATAGACGATGTTGGCGAAGTTGCGCGGCTCGAAACGGTAGCCGTCTTCCCGGCTGCGGTCGATCACCCTGAGATCGCGGACTTGCGAATTCGAGGTCACCACCTTGCCCGGCGTCGGCGTCCATTCGCTCGCGGCGCGCACCTCCAGCGACTTGTAGACGGCGGCAAAGAGAACGAGCGCGAGCGGCGCCAGCAGCATCGCGTAAACATACCAGGGCAAATCGGGCAAATGCTCATCCTTGTCGGCGGAGGCCGTCTCGATTGGACGCGGCTGCCCCGCGCGCGGTTCAACCGCGCGGGCTTTAACGCGCTCGCGTCAGCGCCAGCCAAATGCCGCCGCCGATCATGAAGGAGCCGGAGATGCGCGACACCAGCCGCGTGCGCCGCGCCGAGAACAGTTTTCGCGCACGGCCTGCGAGCAGCGCGTAGATGCCGTCGGTCAAGCCCGCGATCACCATGAAGGTGACGCCGAGCAGAGTCGCCTGCGAGGCATGGTCGTCGCGGTTCATGTCCATGAACTGCGGCAGGAACGCGCCGAAGAAGATCAGGAGCTTCGGATTGGAGAGCAGCACCAGCAGGCCCTGGAGGAAGAAGCCGCCGCGCGGCGGAGGCGGCGGCGCATCGGTGCCGATGCCCTCGACGGGAAAGCGGATCAGCTTGATGCCGAGCCAGACCAGATAGGCGGCGCCGGCGAGTCTCAGCCAGTCGAACCAGTAGCCCATGGTCGCCATCAGCGAGGTCAGCCCGATGGCGACGACGCCGATCATGATGCACAGGCCGGTCTGCACGCCGGCGATGTTGATCAGCGCCGCGCGGGTGCCGTGGCGCAGCCCGTTGGCGATCAAGAGCGTGACGACAGGGCCGGGCAACAGCGCGAGCGCAATGCAGGCGGCGATAAAGGCGAGATAGACTTGCAGGGACATGGGGGACTCGGGGGCTGTTTCGTCCATTAATGCACGATGCCAGCCCGAGCGGAAGTCTGCCCCCCCTCTCCCCGTTCTTGCGGGGAGAGGGTTGGGGCAAGGGGCGGCCACACGATAACTCGCGGGGAGTCCCCCTCACCCGCATCGCATCGCGATGCGACCTCTCCCCGCACGCGGGGAGAGGTGAAGACCGATCATGTTGCCATTGCCTAACGCCCCTCGCGCGCGCCCAGCGCCGCCATCATCCAGCGTTGCAGCTGGTGCGAGGCGAGATAGTCGAACGCCACCCGCTGCAACTCGGCCGGCGCCGCATCTCCCTGCGCGACCGCCACGAACAGATCGCAGCGCTGCGACAGCGCAATGCCGACCGCGGCGTGGCGCGCGCCATCGAGCATCGCCAGATCGTACGCGCGCGCACGCCCCGCAAGCCCTGCGAGCCGGATCGCCCTGCCCGCCTCGCGTGGCTTGAATTGCGGGCTGATCAGGTCGAGATCGGCGACGCGGTCGACCTCGTCGTCATCGGCAACCCCCGTGGTGCAGTTGCAGAACCCGATCTTCGGCCGCACATAGAGCTCGACTCCGCCGAGTCCGCCGCCGCAAGCGTCGCATCGGAAGGCGCGGCCCGCGGGCCAGCCGTCGCGCGGAAACGGCCATGCGATCTCGCGCCATAGTACGGCCCCGCCGCCACGCATCGGCGCGGCGAAGTGCACCATCGCGACCGACGAAAATGCGGTGGCCACGAGCACGAGCGCTGCAAGCGCAACCCTGAAATTGGTCCCGCGGCACGGCGGGGCCGCCACCAGATCGGTCAAGCGCACCGGCATCAGGATGCCCCGACTGGACATTCCGCTTCCTCTATTTCAGCCCGGCCACGGCGCGCGCATCGCCGGTGAGCTCGAGGATGTGCATCCCGGTGTTGGCGCGGTCGACGATATAAATGTAGCCGCGATCGTCGGTCTCGAGATTGTTGGTCTGGATCGCGACCTTGCAGCGATCCTTGCCGTCGACGGTGACACAGCGCTTGTCGGTCTTGTCGGTGATACCAGGAATGAAATAGCCGACCTCTTTGGGGTGATAGGGATCGCGGATGTCGAGCGCGCGCACGCCGGCGTTGAAGAAGGCGATGAACGCCATCTTCTTGTAATAGACCGGCGCCATGCTCTCATTCGACGAATGCGCGCCGAAACGGCCGCCACGTTCGCAGAAATTGCCGCTCGCCTCCGGCACGGTCCAGCTCGAGATCATCATCGGCCGCGCCTCGGTGGTGACGTCGGCGAACCACACCATCTGCCGCGGCTCATTGCATTCGTTGAGGATCGCCTCGTCGACGATCATCACGATGTCGCGGCTCTGGCCGTCCTTGTCATGCGCGAACTCGGCGATCGGCATGCCCTTCATCGGAAACGCCGTGTGCGCCCCGTTGAACGCCGACATCTGCAGCTCGGCGATCTCCGGATAGCGCAGATTGTCCGCGGTCGGCTCCTTCGGTCCCTTCAGGAGCTTCTCGCGATCGACGATCTGCACGATGCCGCCCTTGTCGGTGCCGTAGCCGAAATAGACGCGATTGCCTTGCGGGCCGAGCGAGATCGGTCCGTGCAGCTCGGTCGGCACGGCACCGGTCGCGCCCGGCTCCTGCCCGGGCAAACCGAAGTCCCTGATCTTCACCGGATGGGCGGGATCGGAGAGATCGTAGATCTCGGTCATGCGGCGCGTGCGCCAGTCCGGCTTGCCCGAGACGAGGTAGGCGATGCCGGTGTCGCATTCCCACCAGTTCTTGTGCGTGTCCTTCAACCCTTCGCCAATGTGAACGACGAGCACGGGATTGGAGGGGTCGGTCACGTTCCAGACCTCATGCCCCTCGCTGCCGACCGCACGCAGCAGGTAGACGGCATTCGGATCGCCCTTCGGCAGCGACTTGCCGTCGCAGACGCGCACCATCTGCGCCCCGCCGGACTCGTACTTTCCTTCTTGTCCGGGAATGTGATGCAGATATTTGGGATTGGCGGGATCGGTGACGTCGACGATCGAGGTGCCGTTCGGCTCGGCCTTGCCGGTCAGCGGATTCACCGGAGACGGAATGTCATCGGTGCCGCCGTGATGCCCGATATAGGCGATCCAGCGGTCGCCCTGATGATGGATGGTCGGCTGATAGGCGCTACGCGCCTGCAGGTCGTTATAACCGACCAGCTTCATGTTGGAGGCTTCCGGCGGCGCGCCGATCTTTTGCTGTTGCGCCGCAGCGCCGCCGCACAACGACAACGAAACAAGAATTGCGAGTTTGACGCGACCGCCCATGCTTTCCACCCAGGTTTTTAGCCAATCTTCGTTGGCTCGTTCGATAATCCATCATAGCCGAGCACGCGGGCTTTGCACTAAGGTTCCCGAAAACAAAATCGCGAGCACGGGGGAATAGGATGTCGACGCATCACGTCTGGGCCAGTGCCGCCGATCTGAAGTCCCTGCGCCGCCGCCGTTTCCTGCAATTCGTGGCGGCGAGCCCCCTGTTCGCACGCTCCGCTCTGGCGGAAGGGACCGAGGGCACCGATCCCGTCGACTGGGCGCCGCGCGACCTTGCCAAACTGATCGCCGATCCCAAGGAGGCGCTCGACGTCTTCGACTTCGAGCCGGTCATGAAGAAGAACGTGCCGCCGGCGCATTTCGGCTACATGGCGACCGGCGCCGACGACGAGATGACCTTGCGGGCCAACCGCGAAGGCTTTCACAAGTTCGCTCTGCGTCCGCGCCGCCTGGTCGACGTCAGCAACATCGACATGAGCCTCGAATTGTTCGGCGCGAAATATGACAGCCCGATCGTAATCGCGCCGACCGGCAGCAACCGCGCCTTCCATCCCGAAGGCGAGGTCGCCGTGGCCAAGGCGGCCAAAGCCGGCAACCATCTGCAAATGCTGTCGACGGTCGCCACCACCTCGATCGAGGATGCGATCGCCGCGCGCGGCGCACCGGTCTGGTTCCAGCTCTACACCACACAGCGCTGGGAAGTGGCCGAGGGCCTCGTCAAGCGCGCGCAGGCCGCAGGCGCGCCTGCGATCGCAGTGACGCTTGACGTGCGCGGGCCGTCAAAATGGCCGACCTTCGTGCGGCTGCGGCGCACCGACCCCCGCGATTGCGGCAGCTGCCACGGCGTCAACGACTATCTGTCGCGCAAGCCCAACTTCACCGGCATCGATCTTGCCGGCACCAGCGCGACAACCGTCACCAACCTGACCTGGGACCGCATCAAGCAACTGCGCGACATGGTGCAGGTCAAATTTCTGCTGAAAGGCATCCTCACCGCCGAAGACGCCAGGATGGCCGTGGACGCCGGCGTCGACGGCATCGTCGTATCCAATCATGGCGGCCGCGTCGAAGACGGCGTCGGCGCCAGCATCGACGCGCTGCCGGAAGTGGTCGCCGCGGTCGGCGGTCGCATCCCGGTGCTGGTCGACAGCGGCTTCCGCCACGGCAGCGACATCGTCAAGGCGCTGGCGCTCGGCGCCAAGGCCGTATGCGTCGGCCGGCCCTATCTGTGGGGCCTCGGCGCCTTCGGCCAGCCCGGCGTCGAGCGCGTGCTCGGCATCCTCCGCTACGAGACCCGGCTTGCCATGCAGCAGCTCGGCGCGCCCTCGCTGAAGGACATCACGCCGGACATGGTGCGGCGGGTCTAGCCTCTGTCGGACCAATCAAAGTTAGCGGCGTCTTAATCCGATCTCCCGGAAGCTCGACAAATGCCGCAAGCATCCATCAATGCGACGGCAGTACACTCGCCGGCAGGGATCAACACGAACCATGCGAGCTTGCTTGCCCATGGATTCGCATTCGATCGACCAAGCCAATGCCGAATGAAAAGGCCGCCGCATGACCAAGAGCATATGGACGATTGAACAATTCGCCTGCCCCGGCTGCGGGATCGACTACTCCGCGACACGCGAGGAGCACAGCCACAAACGCTCCGGCAGCTACAACTGCAGCATCTGCGAGACCGAGGTCCATCGCTGGTCCGGCGCCCATGAATATTTCAACTGGCAGGCCGCGCAGACCAAGACGCGCGTGTTCGGCAGGAAGCGGTAAACCGCTCCGCTTCAACGCTTGTGCGCTCAACCCTTGAACGTCGGCTGGCGCGGATGGATACAATCCTTGAAGTCGTCAAAACCCTTCCATTTGGGCTCCGGCGGCTCCTCGCCGGCGTGCGGCACGTAGATTGACGGCTCGATTGACGACATGGTCGGGATATAGCGTGGACAATTCGGAAAGATCGCGCGCGCGGTGACGCGCACAATCAGCTGCGCACCGACGGTCTCCGCCATCAACGGGTCGTTTTCGTTGACGACCGCGTGGCCGTTGACGCGGAGGCGCCGCGGCTTGCCATGCATGGCGATGAAGAGCAGGCCGACGTCGGGATTGACGAGGATGTTGCCGAGACTCTTGAACATGCCGTTGCCGTCATAATCAGGGAATGCGATTTCCGACGGCCCCGTCACCCGAACGAAGCCCGGCGCGCCACCCTTGAACGAGCAATCCGGCTGTCCCTCGGCGTCGGCCGTGGCCAGGAAGAAATACGGCATTGCTTCGATGAAGGCCTTGTCGTCGGCTGAAAATTCCTGGTGCGTCAGCTTCTCTTCCAGCCGGTCGGAAATGCGGCGGCTGTCGAACCGGTCCTGCAATTGCCGGTTTCCGTCGTGATACATCACGCTCGCAGGCATGGGCGTCCTCCTGCTATCAAGGCGTTGCACGCGTTCGGCGGCGAGCTTATCACGCCATCGTCAGACCGGATACAGCAGGAGGCCTTCATGCTGCAGCTTTACGGAAATCCAAGATCGCGCGCGATGCGGTGCCTCTGGATGCTGGAGGAGACAGGCCAGCCCTATCAGCTCGTCGACAAGAGCCTGCGCGCCGACGATCTGCACAGCGCGGACTATCTCAAGCTCAATCCGAATGCACGGATTCCGACGCTGGTCGACGGCGACGTGGTGCTGTGGGAATCCATGGCCATCAATCTCTATCTCGCGCAAAAATATCCTGGGCCGATGCACTGCACGGACGCCGCCGTGCTCGGGCATGCCGCGCAATGGAGTTTCTGGGCGATGCTCGAGGTCGAGATGCTCCTGCTGCATATGCTGGAGCACCGCGTCCTGCTCGCCGAACATGCCCGCGACATCTCGGTGGTCGAGCGCAATGAGCTGCTTCTGAGGAAGCCGCTTGGAATCCTCAACAGTGCGCTCGCCGGACGCAGCCATATTGCGGGCGACAGCTTCACCGTGGCCGACCTCAACGTCGCCAGCATTCTGGCCTGGGGCAAGATCGTGCGGCTCGATCTGTCGGCGTGGCCCGATCTGAAACGCTGGCTCGACGCCTGCCTGGCGCGGCCGGCCAATGCCCGGGCGCGCGCGCTCGGCAAGTAGGCGAAATCTCAACTGCAAAGCTCGTCATGCCCGGCCTTGTGCCGGGCATCCACGTCTTTGGTTCCGCGCTCAGGAAAGACGTGGATGGCCGGGTCATATGCGAGCGGAAGCGACGCCGCTCTGCGAACGGCTTTGCCCGGCCATGACGAAGCTGATTCACCTTCCGCTTGACATGCAACCATTTGGTTGCCTATAAATGCGCGCATGGATGAGGTCTTCAAGGCGCTGGCCGATGCCTCGCGGCGGTCGCTGCTGGACAGGCTTCATGCCCGCGCCGGCCAGACCTTGAACGAGCTCTGCGATGGCCTCGACATGACGCGTCAGGCCGTGACCAAGCACCTTGCGATTCTGGAGGCGGCCAACCTCGTCAGCACGATCAGGCATGGCCGAGAGAAGCTGCACTATCTCAACCCGGTGCCGATCCACGAGATCGGCGAGCGGTGGATCAAGAAATTCGAGCGCGGGAAACTGACCGCGCTCAGCGAGTTGAAAAGGCGATTGGAGAAGCGCGATGAGTAAGCCGGAGTTCGTCTACGTCACCTACATCAGGACCACGCCCGAGAAATTGTGGCAGGCGCTGACGTCGAGCGAGTTCTCGCGGCGCTACTGGTTCGGCACCGAACTGCAGTCCGACTGGAAAGTCGGCTCGTCCTTTGCGCTGGTCAATGATGGCAAGGCAAGCGACATCGGCGAAATTCTGGAAGCCGATCCGCCGCGGCGACTGTCCTACACGTTCAAGCACGTCCTCTATGAGGACATGCGTCAGGAGCAGGCGAGCAAGGTGGTCTTCGTGCTCGAACCTCATGGCGATCTGGTGAAGCTGACGCTGACCCATGAGGGATTTACCAACGCCAAGCTACTGGCCGGCATTTCCACCGGCTGGCCCGCAATCCTGTCCAATCTGAAGAGCCTGCTGGAGACCGGCGACGCGCTGGCGATTCCACGCGCCGCGCTCGGCAAGAAGGAGCCGGCCTAGTACCGCCGATTTGAAGTCCCTGACTCACTTGCGGAAACAACGTATTCAGGGACTTCAAATCGAAAGCGGTACTAGAATCATAGTTCTGCTAGTGCCCATGACTTTCCGAAGTTCGTGGACGGTAGCGCGGCAATAGAACACGAACTTCGGAAAGTGGGCACTAGCGTCATGAGTATCGACAAGTTCAAGCCGATGACCGTCTACACCATCTACATCGCCTCCACGCCGGAGAGGGTGTGGGAGGCGCTGACATCGGCTGAGTTCAGCAGGCAATATTTCTTCGGCAATTCGGTCGAGATCGAGCAGCGCGTCGGCGGCGCCTATGTCGTGCGGACCCCCGACGGCGCGCTGCATATCTCGGGTGAGGTGATGGAATGCGATCCGCCGCGGCGGTTGTCCTTCACCTTCAATGTCAACTGGCCGGCGCTGATCGAGAAGCTGGGCGCAACGCTGGTCACCTACGAGATCGAACAGGCCGGCGATGCCGTGCGGCTCACTATGAGCGAGTTGCACGATCGCCCACTCTCCGACGACATCCTGTCCGGCGGCCGGCAGGGTTGGCCCGCGATCCTCTCCAGCCTGAAGAGCGTGCTGGAGACCGGCAAGCCGCTGGTGGTGAAGATGGGCCCGCCGGCGCGGATGCTGGCGGCGCTGAAGGAGTTGGGGATCGCGGTGCCGTAAATTGCGGTGCGCCCCCTCTCCCCGTTCTCACGGGGAGAGGGTTGGGGTGAGGGGCCTCTTCGATCAGCAAGCTCCTCGGCAAGCGGCGACTCCCCCTCACCCGGATCGCTTCGCGATCCGACCTCTCCCCGCACGCGGGGAGAGGTGAAGAAAGAGTCACCCCCTCGCCCGCAGCTCCCGGCGCAGCACCTTGCCGGTCGCGGTCATCGGCAGCGTCTCCGCGAATTCGACATGGCGCGGATATTCATGCGCGGCGAGCTGCACCTTGACGAAATCCTGGATTTCCCGCGCAAGCGCGTCACTCGGAGCGAAGCCCGGCCGCAGCACGATCCAGGCTTTCACCGCCTCGGTACGAAGGGGATCGGGAATGCCGACGACCGCCGACAGCGCTACCGCCGGATGCTTCAACAAGGTGTCCTCGATTTCCGACGGACCGATGCGATAGCCGGCCGAGGTGATGACGTCGTCCTCGCGGCTCATGTACCAGAAATAACCGTCCTCATCCTGCCGGCCGAGATCGCCGGTCAGCAGAAACTCGCCGGCATATTTCTTTTGCGTGGCTTCCGGATTGCGCCAGTATTCGAGCATGGTGCAGGGGTTGGGCTGGCGCACGCCGATGATGCCGCGCGTCCCCCGCGGCAGCTCCTCGCCCTTGTCGTTGACGATGCGCACGTCGAAGCCCGGCGTCGCCTTGCCCATCGCGCCCGGGCGAATCGGAAACAGTTTTGCGTTACAGCCGACCACGAGATTGCACTCGGTCTGGCCGTAGATTTCGTGGACGTCGATGCCGAAAGTGGCGCGCACCCAGTCGAGCAGCTCGGCGCCGAGCGATTCGCCGCCTGAGAGCATGCTGCGCAGCTTGACGCCTGGATGTTCGACATTGGCCTGCCGCATCAGTTTTAGCGCGGTCGGCGGCAGGAACACCACGCGCACGCCATGATCGGCCATCAGCTGCATCGCTTGCTGCGGTTCGAACTTCCTGGCGCGATAGCCGACCACGGGCACGCCGTGATACAGCGCCGGAAACAGCGCATCGAACAGGCCGCCGATCCAGGCCCAGTCGGCCGGCGTCCACATCACGTCGCCGGGCTTTGGAAAGAAGCCGTGCACCATCTCGATGTTGGGGAGATGACCGAGCAGCACGCGATGCGCATGCAGCGCGCCCTTGGGATTGCCTGTTGTGCCCGAGGTGTAGATGATGATGGCGGGATCGTCGCACGAGGTGTCGACGACGGGGAAGTCGGCGGAGGCTTTCTCGATCTCGCCCCAGAACGATTTCGCGCCGGCAGCGGCGTTGCCGATCACGTAGACGTTTTTCAGATCCGGCAGCCGGTCGCGGATTTTCGCCAGCTTCTCCCAGCCACCCTCGTCGGTGACGATCGCCCTGGCGCCGGAATTCTCAAGGCGGAATTGCAGCGCGTCCTCGCCGAACAGCGTGAACAGCGGCACCGAGACGAGGCCGGAGCGAAACGCGGCGAGATGCGCGATCGGCAATTCCAGGGATTGCGACAGGAACACCGCGACGCGATCGCCGCGTACCAGTCCATCTGCCTTCAGCACGTTGGCAAAGCGGCTGGAGAAATCGCGCATCTCGTCGAATGAGGTACGCTTCGCCGTGCCGTCCTCGTCGACATAAACAAGCGCGAGGCGGTTCGTGCCATCGGCATAGCGATCGCAGCAGGCAGCTGCGATGTTGAAGCGCGCGGGAATGTCCCAGCGGAAATCGCGGTAGAGTTTTTCGTAAGAGTTGGTCTCGGTGAGCATCGGAATTTCGTCCATCACCACGAGCGCTCCACCCTCTCCCCCTGCGGGAGAGGGTGGTTTCGAGCGTTAGCGAGAAACCGGGTGAGGGGTTGCAGCCGCGGAGATAGACCCCTCACCCGGCTCGAATTTCGCTTCGCTCATTCTCGCCACCCTGTCCCGCAAGGGGAGAGGGTGCACTTGAGCAGCGGCAATAGTCTCAACCCGATAGCGCCGCCTTCACCAGCCCGCTCGCTTTCGCAAAATCCATCTGGCCCGCATACTTCGCCCTCAGGACGCCGATGACCTTGCCCATGTCCTTCATGCCGGCGGCGCCGGTCTCGGTGACCGCCGCCGCGATCGCAGCCTTCACCTCATCGTCAGACATCTGCTTCGGCAGATACGCCGAGATGATCGCGATCTCCTCGCGCTCCTGTGCGGCAAGCTCGGCGCGGCCGCCCTTGTCATAGAGTTCGACCGCCTCCTGGCGCTGCTTGATCATCTTCTGGAACACGCCGAGCAGGTCGGCGTCGGAGAGCGGCGGCTTACCCTCCCCGCGCGCGGCGATATCGGCGTTCTTGATGGTCGAGTTGACCATGCGCAGCGTGGAGAGCTTGCGCTCCGCCTTGGCCTTCATGGCCTCCTTCACCGCGTTGTTGATGTCCTCGCGCAGCATGGTCCGATTCCTCTTCAAATCTGTCGCGTCCTGATCTAGGCCCTCCGGATGGCGGAAACAATCCGGTTTCGGCCTTTCGGAGACGCCCATGACCTCTGCCGAAATCAGGCTGCTGACGCCGGATGAAGCGGCGCTCTACCGCGACATCCGTCTCGAAGGGCTGCAGCGTGACCCGGACGCGTTCGCCTCGACATTCGAACGTGAAAACGCAATGCCGCTGTCCTGGTTCGCGGAGCGGATCGCCAAGGGCAACGTGCTTGGCGCATTTGCGCGCGGCGAATTGCTGGGCGTCGCCGGCTACTGGCCGCAAGAGGGCGAGAAAGAACGCCACAAGGCCACGCTCTGGGGGATGTATGTGCGCTCATCTGCGCGCGGCGCGGGCCTGGGTGAGCGCCTGATCGAAGCCGTGGTCGAACATACCGCCGGCCGCATCGAACAGCTCCAGCTCGGCGTCGCCACCGGCAATTCGGCTGCGCTGCGGCTTTATATAAGGACCGGGTTTTCCGAATATGGCCGGGAAATGAAGGCCTTGAAGCATGACGGGCGCTATATCGATGAAATCCTGATGGTCAGGTTCCTCTGAGAAGCGCCCGCGAGACCTGCCAAAAGCGCATGTGAATCCGCGACTTGCGGCTTTGACGCGAGCGATTCGCGCGAGTATGGAGAGGCCTCATGACACAAACCGA
>CAVTVG010000004.1:0-13022 GCA_963738155.1 uncultured Alphaproteobacteria bacterium | reverse complement strand
ATGGCGCCTCAGCCGGAGCATGGACGCATGAGCGATGTTCTTGCTGATTCCTATGTTCGAGAAGCGCTGATCGCCGAGCGCGCCGCACCGGTGAAGACGACAGGCTTGGTCGGCTTCGTTCGAACGCGGCTGTTCAACTCGCCGACCAATATCGTACTGACGATTCTGGGCGCGCTGTTGATCTGGTTCACCGTGATGCCCTCGCTGAAATTCCTGTTTGTCGATGCGGTGTGGACCGGCAGCGACCGCAACGCCTGCCTGGAGGCGAATGCAGGGCATCCGGTCGGCGCCTGCTGGCCCTACATCCAGGCCAAGTACACGCAGTTCATCTACGGCTTCTATCCCGAACCGGAGCGCTGGCGGGTCAATCTGACCTTTGCGCTGGCAGCTGCGCTGCTGCTGCCGTTGCTGATCCCGCGACTGCCGGTCAAGAGCCTCAACGCAGGCCTGTTCTTCATCGCATTCCCGGTGGTGGCGTTCTTCCTGCTGCATGGCGGCGGTCTCGACGGCTTTGCCATCAGCTGGATCGCCGCCGTGTTCTCGAGCTTTGCCGACAGCCTGATTGGTGCGGGCAGTGCGATGGCGAAGGCCTCGACGCCCGTCATTGGCCCGCTGCTCGGGCTGCTCGGAAAGCTGGTGGTGCTGCTCGGCACCACGATATCCTATCTGCTCTGGCCTCTTGTCTGGCTGCGGGACCGGATCCAGGCGGGCGGGCAGCCGGTCTGGATCGATTTCGCCATCACTGCGGTGGTCGCCTCCGCGCTGACTTTCTACTTCAGCCGAACATTGCGGCCGCAGTTGACTTGTGTGGCGACCTTCGCCGGCATCGGGCTCGTGATCGCGGTCATGGGGCTCGACCGCGGCGGGCTGCCGGTCGTCGATACCAGGCTATGGGGCGGCCTTCTCGTAACTCTGGTCATCTCTGTGACCGGCATTGTCGCTTCGATGCCGATCGGGATCGCGCTGGCGCTCGGGCGCCGTTCGACCATCCCGTTGATCCGAGTCTCCTCGATCGCCTTCATCGAGTTCTGGCGCGGCGTGCCGCTGATCACGGTGCTGTTCTTTGCGACCTACATGCTGCCGCTGTTCCTGCCCGGCAATTTCACGGTGGACGGCCTGGTGCGCGCGCTGATCGGCACCGCGCTGTTTGCCGGGGCTTACCAGGCCGAGGTGATCAGGGGCGGCCTTGCAGCGATCCCGCGCGGGCAGGGCGAGGCGGCCGGCGCGCTCGGCCTGTCCTGGGCCAAGACCACGTTCCTGATCGTGCTGCCGCAGGCGCTCCGCCACGTCATTCCCGGCCTGGTCAACAGCTTCATCGCGCTGTTCAAGGACACCTCGCTGGTCTCGATCGTGGCGCTGTTCGATCTTTTGGGCTCGCTGCGCGCCTCGTTCTCCGATCCGAACTGGGCGACGCCCACAACCCTGTTTACGGGCTTCGCCTTCACAGGCATCATCTACTTCACGTTCTGCTTCGGCATGTCGCGCTATTCGCTGTTCGTCGAGAACAGGCTGAATGCGCACCGGCGCAATTGAGGGGATCACCAATGGCCAACTCGATCGTCAGTATTTCCCACCTCAACAAGTGGTACGGCGATTTCCACGTGCTGCGCGACATCGATCTTACGGTCGGCAAGGGCGAGCGCATCGTGATCTGCGGGCCCTCAGGCTCCGGCAAGTCGACGCTGATCCGCTGCATCAACGCGCTGGAGGAATTCCAGGAAGGCGAGATCGTGGTCGACGGCATCGAGCTCGGGCCGAATCTGCGCCGCGTCGACGAGGTCCGCCGCGAGGTCGGCATGGTGTTCCAGAGTTTTAACCTGTTCCCGCATTTGACCGTGCTGGAGAACTGCACGCTGGCGCCGATCTGGGTCCGCAACATCCCGCAAAAGGAGGCGGAGGCGACCGCGATGAAATATCTGGAGCGGGTCAAGATTCCGCAACAGGCGCAAAAATATCCGGGCCAGATGTCGGGCGGCCAGCAGCAGCGCGTGGCGATCGCCCGCGCGCTCACCATGAATCCCAAGGTGATGCTGTTCGACGAGCCGACCTCGGCGCTCGACCCCGAGATGGTCAAGGAGGTGCTTGACACCATGGTCGACCTCGCCAGGGAGGGCATGACCATGCTGGTCGTGACCCACGAAATGGGGTTTGCCCGCGAGGTCGCCAACCGCGTCATCTTCATGGATGCCGGCCAGGTGATCGAGGCCAACACGCCGCAGGAGTTCTTTGCCAACCCGCAGCACGCGCGGACGAAGCTGTTCCTCAGTCAGATTTTGCGGTGATCGTGAGACCCTCATCCTGAGGAGCGCGTCTTCGCGCATCTTGAAGGATGAGGCCAAGCTCGGGACCTCATGGTTCGAGACGCCGCTTCGCGGCTCCTCACCATGAGGGGCAGCTACTCAAACGGCACGTCGATTTCGGGCTTCTTCTCCAGCCATTCCGGCACCGGCAGATTCTTCGACCGCATGAACTCCGGATTGAACAGCTTTGACTGATAGCGATTGCCGGAGTCGGCCAGGATCGTCACGATGGTCTTGCCGGGTCCGAGCTGTTTCGCCAGCTTGATCGCGCCGGCGACATTGATGCCGGTCGATCCGCCGAGGCACAGTCCCTCGTGTTCGAGCAGGTCGTAGATCACGTTCACGGCCTCCTCGTCCGAGACGAGGAAGGCGTCGTCGACCTCAGCCGTCTCGATCACAGGGGTGACACGGCCGAGCCCGATGCCCTCGGTGATGGAGTTGCCGGGCGTGGACTTGGCCTTGCCGTTCTTGAAGTATTCATACATCGCAAAGCCGTGCGGATCGGCGCAGGCCGTGACGATGTTCTTGTTCTTCTCCTTCAGCGCGCGGCTGATGCCCGCAAGCGTGCCACCGGTGCCGACCGCGCAGATGAAGCCGTCGACCTTGCCGTCCAGCTGCTGCCAGATCTCCGGGCCCGTCGAGTCGTAATGCGCCTTGGCATTGTCGAGATTGTTCCACTGGTCGGCAAACAGCACGCCGTTCGGCTCGCTCTTGCGCAGCTGTTCGGCGAGGCGCTTGCCGACGTGCTGGTAGTTATTCGGATTGGAGTAGGGCAGCGCCGGCACTTCGATGAGTTCCGCTCCACATAACCGCAGCATGTCCTTTTTTTCCTGGCTCTGCGTCTTGGGAATCAGGATCAGCGTGCGGTAACCGCGCGCGCTCGCCACCACCGCAAGACCGATCCCGGTATTGCCGGCGGTCGCTTCCAGCACCAGACCGCCGGGCTTCAGCTCGCCGCGCTTCTCGGCCTCGAGGATCATCCATTTGCCGGCGCGGTCTTTCACCGACTGGCCGGGATTCATGAACTCGGCCTTCCCGAGAATGGTGCAGCCGGTCGCCTCCGAGGCGCGCTTGAGCTTGATCAGCGGCGTATTGCCGATCGCTTCGACGACGTCATTATTGATGGTCATACCGGAACCAGTTGGCGTTTCCTTTGGGTATTTTCAACGACCCTAAAGGAGCCATCCGGGGCGCACAAGGCGGGCGTAATCAGCGCGGCTTTGCGAAGACGACCTGTCGCACGTCGATATTGCCGGAGAGGAATCCGGCCTCGCAGTAGGCGAGGTAATATTCCCAGAGCCGGCGGAAGCGCTCGTCGAAGCCGAGCGGCGTGAGGTTGGGCCAGGCGCTGCGGAAATTTTTGCGCCAGGTCGCGAGCGTCTTGGCATAATCTTGCCCGAAAATGCGCTCGCGGATGACAGGTACGCCGAAGCGCTCGCCGAGCGACTTCAGGATTTGCGGCGAGGGCAGCATGCCGCCGGGAAACACGTAGCGCTGGATGAAATCGACCTCGCGCCGGTAGTATTGGAAACTGCTGTCCTGAATCGTGATGGCCTGAATGCCGGCGAGTCCGCCCGGCAGCAGCCGGTCACGCAGCTGCGAAAAATAATCCGGCCAGAACTGCTCGCCGACCGCCTCGATCATCTCGATCGAAGCGATGCGGTCGTAGCGCTCGCGCTCGTCGCGATAGTCCTGCAGCCTGATCTCGACTTTGTCGCTGAGGCCGGCCTCCTGGAGGCGCTTCTGGGCGAAGTCGCGCTGCTCCTTGCTGATGGTCAGGCCGACGACCTTCGTGCCGAAGGTCCTGGCGACATATTCGGCAAAGCCGCCCCAACCGCAGCCGATCTCGAGCAGGCGCTGGCCGGGCTGCAGGTCGATCGCCTCGGCGAGTCGCCGATATTTGTTGTGCTGCGCGGCGGTGAGGTCGACCGTGCCGTCCTCGAACAGCGCGGACGAATAGGTCATGCTCGGATCGAGCCAAGCGGAGTAGAAGGCGTTGCCGATGTCGTAATGGGCGTGGATGTTGTGGCGCGCCTGGCGCCGGGTATTCCGGTTGAACCAGTGCCGGACGATCTGCAGGAAGCGCACCAGCGGCTTGTTGCCGAGCATGGCCTGGATCAGGTCGTGATTGACGCAGAACACATAGAGGAATTGCGTGAGATCGGGCGTATCCCATTCGCCGTTGAGATAGGCCTCGGCGATGCCGATGTCGCCGCCATTGATGAGCCGCGGTGCGAAAGCATAGCTGCGCAGCGTCATCGCGGCAGCCGGTCCCGGCTCCAGCCCGCCCATACGGATCACGCGACCGTCCAGCAGGGTGATGTCGAGCGTGCCGCGCTTCAGCCTTGCGGCGAAGCCGAGCGCGAGCCGCGCAAGGCGCGGCAAGTCGGCGAGCACATGGTCGATGTTGTCCGGCGTCACCGGAATTGCGTTTGCCATGGCAGTCGTCAACCGCTGTGGCCCTGTGCCCGCTGTCTCTCTCTCGTGAGGGCCGGGCCTGCCGGCCGCCACCGGACCAGAGCGCGCCCCCGCGGTCGGTCGGCGCTCATGAAATATAAGCGCGGCTTTCGCCGTTCGCCAAGCCGCTATTGGCGTTCGCAGTTGCGGTATCGGGGCGGGCGACCAACCGCGCGCCCTTCAGCCACAGCCGCAGCGCCTCCCAATGGATCGCGGCGATGATCTTCGCGGTCACCAACGGCAGTGCAACGAAAGCGCGCAACAGCGCGCGCGTCGACAATGCGCGATGGCGGCCGATGAAGGTCGCGGCCAACAGCGGTCCCTCGCGGTCGGTCTCGAGAATGCGCAGCTTGACCTGCTCGCCGGGCGGCGAGATCCGGAAGCGATAGCGCATGGCCATTCCGACAAAGGGTGAGACATGGAACAGCTTGTCCTGCTCCTGCCGCACGCCGGCCGCGCTGACATCGCCGGCGCGCACCGGCAGCACGTAGGGGTGAATGTCGCCGAAGGTGTTGCGGACTTCGTAGATGAGGAGGGCAAGCGCTCCGTCGCCGCGATGGCAGAAATAGACCGACAGCGGATTGAAAGTGTAGCCGAACAAACGGGGATAGCACAGCAGCAGCACCCGGCCGCCGCTGAGATCGATGCCGTGCTCGGCAGCGCGCGCTTGCGCGTAAGCGCGCAGCGAAGAGCCGTCGCGCTGGCCGTGATCGGATTCGTGAAAGCCGTAGAGGGCGGCGCGGTTGACGGCGAACAGGGGCGACAGCCTGTCGGCGTCGCCGAGCCGGTCGAGGTCGATCAGGAGGCTCATCACGCGATAACTGAAGCGATGACCCATCGGCTTCAACCGCGCATGCATGACCTCGCCGAAATAAAGCGCGGCGGCCTCGTTGGCGACGTTGGAATCATGAGGCATGACTACTCCGCGGCCTCCGCCAGTTCGGCGGGGACCTCGCGCCATGGCGCGTAGGCGCCGAGCGCCTCGGCCACCGCAAGTCCCGAGCGAATACCGTCCTCGTGGAAACCATAGCCGGTCCAGGCGCCGCAGAACCAGGTGTGACGGCGCCCCTGAATGTCGCCGAGGCGTTTCTGCGCGGCGAACGCGGCCCGATCATATTGCGGATGGTCGCAGATGTATTTGCCGAAAGTCAGCTCGTCTCTTGGTGCGAACGGTGGATTGAGGCTGACGAACAGCGGCTTGTCGGCATCGATGCCCTGCAGCCTGTTCATCCAGTAGGTGACGGCGACGTCATTGGCCATCTGGTCCTGGCGCTGCCAGCGCAGGAAATTCCAGGAGGCCCAGGCGCGCTTGCGCTTCGGCATCAGGCTGATGTCGCGATGCAAGTAGACGGTATTGGGAGAATAGCCGATCGCGCCGAGGATGGCGCGCTCCTCTTCGTCGGCATCGGAGAGCATGCCGAGCGCCTGGTCGCTGTGGCAGGCCAGCACCACGTGATCGTAGCTGTCGCTGTGGCCGTGGCTGTCGCGCACGACGACGCCGTGCGGCGTTCGCTCGACCGCGGTCACCGCGCAGCCGAGCCTGATGCGGTCGCGGAAGGCTGCGGTGAGCTTGTCGACGTAACAGCGGCTGCCGCCTTTGACCGTCCGCCAGGCCGGCCGGTCATATTGCAGCAGGCGATGATTGCTGAAGAAGGCGACGAAATTCTCGGCCGGGAAGTCCAGCATTTCGGAAGCGGGCGCCGACCAGATCGCCGCGCCCATCGGCGCGAGATAGTCCGTCAGCAGCCGCGGCGCGAAATGATTCCGCTTGAAGTATGCGCCGAGCGAGAGGCCCGCGAGGCGACCGGCCTTGTAGTCCTCGACGCTCTTCTGGTTGAAGGTCAGGATATCCCGGAGCATCCAGAGATAAGACGTCGACAGGATGTTACGGCGTTGGGCGAAGAGTCCCTTGGCGGTCTCGAGCCAGTTCTCGCCGCCGCCTTTCCACTCGAACCTGCCTTGATCGGCGGTCACCGCGAAGCTCATGCAGCTTTCGACGGTCTCCACGCCGAGATGATCGAACAGCGACGTGAGCTCCGGATAGTTCTGCTGGTTGTAGACGATGAAGCCGATGTCGACTGCAATCTGCGTTCCATCATAATCGATCGTCACGGTATGGCTGTGGCCGCCAGGGCGAAGCTCACGGTCATAGACTGTGACCGGATAGCGTTTTGAGAGGGTCCAGGCCGCGGCATTGCCGGCAATGCCAGTTCCGATCACCGCGACACGCATTTCCCTTGTCCCCCAGTTGCTTGCCAGGGGAGATACGGCACCGCCGCCCGCCGGGTTTCAGACGGGGAATCGGGGCCGAATCCGCATGAAATGTTCGTAAGCTTGCAAACCTGCAACAGGTCTGTTGGCGTCAAAGAAGCCGTTGGTAAATGGCCACTTCTCACGCATCGTATCGGCCCCGTGCGTCCGAATCGTATGGTCGGGGATAGGGAGCAGGGCTGTCCGCGCCCCGATCCCCCCGCTAGTATCGCGCTTCAGGTTCCCTGAGAAAGCATCACGCAGTGAACGACTTGCCGACATTCCCCCGCCGCGCCGGCCGCGATCGTCGTGGTCGGTTTTGGCTGCGGCTCATGCCGGCCAAAAGGCCCGGCGGAGGGGCGATGTGAGCCGTCCCTTCCCGGTGATTGCGGTGAAAAGGCGAGAGGTCGTCCGTCGCGTGGCGCGCGCGGCGCGATGGGGCATCACGCTCGCTCTGGTCGCGGGTTCGCTCGGCTGCGTGCTGACCCAGGACATTCCCGATCCCGCGCTGGACGTGCCCGGCGGCTACAAATATGGCGGGCCGCGTGCGGAGGACGCACCACCCGCGCTCGACTGGTGGCGCGGCTTCAACTCGACTGAAATGACCACGCTGATGGAGGAAGCCCAGCGGGTCAATCTCGACATCGCCGCCGCCGTCGCGCGCATGCTGCAGGCGGACGCGCTGGCGCGCCAGGCGGGCGCGGCGCTGTTGCCTACGCTGCAGGGCAACGGCTCGCAGACTTATTCCCGCACGTCGGGTTCGAGCGCCAGCGGCCTGACCAATAATGGTCGCGAGATCACCAACTACAACGCTTCATTGAGCGCGGCCTATCAACTCGACTTCTGGGGCGGCAACCGCGATGCGCTTCAGGCTGCGGAAGAGACCGCAACCGCCAATCGCTTCGATCGCGACGTCACGGCATTGACCACGCTGACGGCGGTCGCGACCGCCTATTTCAACGTGTTGGCCTCGCAGGACCGGCTGCGTACCGCCCAGCAAAACATCGCGAGCGCCCAGCGCATCCTCAATGCGGTGCAGGATCGCCGCAAGGCGGGGACCGGCACCGATCTCGACGTCGCCCAGCAGGAAAGCGTGCTCGCCAACCAGAGGGCGCTGGTGCCGCCGCTGAAACAGACGCTCGACCAGAACATCAATGCGCTCGCGGTGCTGGTGTCGCGGCCGACCGAAAGCATCCGCATCGCCGGCGGCTCGCTCACTTCGATCGCAACGCCCCGGGTGACGGCGGGCCTTCCCTCGGAAATCCTGACCCAGCGGCCGGACATTCGCCGCCAGGAGGCGCAGCTTGCCTCCGCCACCGCCAACATCGGCAACGCCCGCGCGCAGTTTTTTCCGACCATCCAGTTGACCGGACAGGGCGGCTATCAGAGCTCGGCGCTGGTCTCGCTGTTCCAGCCGCACGCAGCCTTCTTCCAGCTCGTCGGCTCGGCCACGCAGCCGATCTTCGAGGGCGGCAAGCTTCTCGGCGCGTTCGAGCAGACCCAGGCGCGGCAGGACGAATTGCTGCAGACCTACCGCAAGACCGTCATCCAGTCCTTTGCCGACGTCAACAACGCGCTGTATTCGATCAAGCAGACCACGATCAAGCTGCGTCTGCAGCGCGAGGTCGTGGCGGCCTCCAGGCGCGCCTTTCAACTGTCCGAACAGCAACTCCGGGCCGGCACCGCCGACATCGTAACTGTGCTAAATACCCAGCTGACCTTGTTCCAGGCGGAAGATTCGCTGTGGCAGGCGGAGCTCGCCCGGCTGCTGGCCTATGTCAGCCTGTACCAGGCGTTGGGGGGCGGTTGGGAGCCGAGGATAGAGAGGCCGGCAAATGCTCTTTAAGCCGAACGAAACCACTGACAAGGCCGGTGGCCGGGTGGCGCGCGTCGCGAGAAGCGCGGGCAGCCGCATGGTTTCGCTTTTTATCACGCTATTGATCCTCGGCGGCCTCGGCTACATCGGCTGGACCGTGTTTCAGCAGAAACAGGCGAGCAAGGGTGGGCCGGGCGCGCGGCCGGACTTGCCGGTGCCGGTGCTGGCGGCCACGCCGCGCATCCAGGATGTGCCTGTTTATCTCGACGGCGTCGGCACGGTGCGCGCGCTGAATACGGTAACGGTGCGCTCACAGGTCGACGGCAAGCTGATCGCGGTCAATTTCGTCGAAGGCCAGGACGTCAAGAAAGGCGACGTGGTGGGCGAGATTGATCCGGCGATCTATCAGGCGCAATACGACCAGGCGGTGGCGAAGAAGGCGCAGGACGAGGCGCAGCTCGCCAACCAGCGCATCGACCTCGTCCGCTATCAGCAGCTCGCTGCCACCAATGCCGGCTCGAAGCAGCAGGCCGACACCCAGAAGGCGGCGGTGGCGCAGACCGAGGCGCTGGTCAAGGCCGACCAGGCCGCGATCGATAATACTGCGGCAACGCTCGGCTATACCAAGATCGTGGCGCCGCTCTCGGGCCGCGCCGGACTCCGCCAGGTCGACCAGGGCAACATCATCCACGCGGCTGACGCGACCGGCCTCGTCATCATCACCCAGCTGCAGCCGATCGCGGTGTGGTTCAGCCTGCCGCAGCAGCAGATCGTGCGGGTCAACGCGGCTTCGGCCAAGGGCGCGCTAGCGGTCGATGTGTTCGGCAATGACGGCGTCACCGTGGTCGATACCGGTATCCTCAGAGGCATCGATAACCAGGTCGATCCGACCACGGGCACGCTGAAGCTCAAGGCGGAATTCCCCAACGGCAATTATCAGCTCTGGCCCGGCCAGTTCGTCAACGTGCGGCTGAAGGTCGAGACCTTGTCGAAGGCGCTGGTGGTGCCGACCTCGGCGGTGCAGCGCGGGCCGATCGGCACGTTCAGCTATGTCATCGATTCCGACAATGTCGTCCATGCCAAGCCGGTGACGGTGACGCAACAGAACGAGACGGATGCGGTGATTGCAAGCGGCCTGTCACAGGACGACCGCGTGGTGACGACAGGCTTCGCCAATCTGGCCGATGGCTCCAAGGTCATCATCGGCAACAACGACCAGACGCCGTCGGCCGATCTCGCGCCGCGCAAGAAGGGCAGCCGCGATCCTCGGCAAGGAGGCAAGGACGGGCAAGGCAAGAAGGATTGGCAAGGGAAAGGACAGGGCAAGGACGGCGAGCACCGCAGGCGCAGCGAGCAGGGTGAGGGGGATCAGAAGGGGGCAACTGGACCTGCGGGCGGCGAGCCGCCTGCCGGGGCTGCGAAGTCGCAGCCGTGAGATCAGCGTGAGAGAGCGCGCACCATCATGAGCGTCTCCGAACCCTTTATCCGCCGGCCGATCGCGACATCGCTGCTCGGCATCGCGCTCCTGATCGGCGGCGGGCTCGGCTACTTCGCGCTGCCGGTCTCGGCGCTGCCGCAAGTCGACTTCCCGACCGTGCAGGTGACGACGCAGTTGCCGGGCGCGAGCCCCGACGTGATCGCCTCGCTGATAACAGCGCCGCTCGAGCGTCAGCTCGGACAGATCCCTTCGCTGTCGTCGATGAACTCGACCAGCTCGTTCGGCGTCAGCCAGATTTCGCTGCAGTTCGACCTCAACCGCGACATCGACGGCGCGACCCAGGACGTGCAGGCGGCGATCAACGCCGCGGCCGGCGTGCTGCCGAGAACGCTGCCTTATCCGCCGGTTTACGCCAAGGTCAACCCGGCGGACGCGCCCGTCATGACGCTCGCCCTGACCTCCGAGACGATCTCGCTGCGCGCCATGAGCGACATCGCTGACACCATCCTGTCGCAGCGTCTCAGCCAGATTTCCGGCGTCGGCAAGGTCACCATCCTGGGTGGGCTGAAGCCAGCGGTGCGCGTGCAGGCCGATCTCGCACGGCTCGCGGCTTACGGCATCGCGATGGAGGATCTGCGCAACGCGATCGCGGGCGCCAACGTGTCCGGGCCCAAGGGCTCGCTCGACGGCGCGCAGCAGGCCTACACCATTGCCGCCAACGACCAGATTGCCGCGGCCGACGCCTACAAGCCGATCATCATCGCCTATCGCAACGGCAATCCGGTCACGATCGGCGACGTCGCGCAGATCGTCGATGGGCTGGAGAATGACCGCACGGGCGGCTGGTACCAGGGCACGCCCGCCGTCGTCATCGACATCCAGCGTCAGCCCGGCGCCAATGTCATCGAGGTGGTCCGGCAAATCCGCGCCGAAATCCCGAAGCTGCAGCGGACGATTCCGGCCGGCGTCAATCTCACCATCGTCAGCGACCGCACCGTGACTATCCGCGCCTCGGTGCGCGACGTGCAATTCACCCTGGTCCTCGCCGTGGTGCTGGTGACGCTGGTGGTGCTGCTGTTCCTGCGCTCGATCCGCGCCACCATCATCGCAGGCGTCGCGCTGCCGCTGTCGCTGATCACCAGCTTCGGCATCATGTATTTCGCCGGCTTCAGCCTCGACAATCTGTCGCTGATGGCGCTCACCATCGGCACCGGCTTCGTGGTCGACGACGCCATCGTGATGATCGAGAACATCGTCCGCCACATGGAAAACGGCGAGAGCGCGATGAGCGCCTCGCTGCGTGGCGCCAGCGAGATCGGCTTCACCGTGATCTCGCTGACGGTGTCGCTGATCGCGGTGTTCATTCCGCTGCTGTTCATGTCGGGGCTGGTCGGGCGCATGTTCCGGGAATTCGCGCTTACGCTGACCATCGCGGTCGTGACCTCGGCGGTGGTGTCGCTGACGCTGACCCCGATGATGTGCTCGCGCATCCTCAAGCACGCGCATGAGGAGATGGCGGTGCCGGGACTGGCCATGATCAGCAATCTGATCGACCGCATGGTCGGCTTCTACGAACGCACGCTGCTCTGGGTGCTGCAGCACCAACGCGAGACGCTTCTCGTGACGTTGTCGACGATTGCCGCGACGCTGTTCCTCTATGTCGTGGCGCCGAAGGGCTTTCTCCCGTTGCAGGATACCGGCTCGATCACCGCCGTGACGCAGGCCGGCCCCGACGTCTCCTTTGCCGAGATGCAGGCGCGGCAAACCCAGGCCGCTGATACGATCAAGGCCGACCCTGATGTGATCGGTGTCGTCTCGGTGATCGGTGCGGGCTCGGTCAACCCGACCACCAATGTCGGCAGGCTCGTGATGACGCTGAAGCCGCGTGGCGAGCGGGCCGATGACGTCAGCACCGTGGTGAACAGGCTGAAGGAGAAGGTGGCGTCGATCCCGGGCATGACCATCTACTTCCAGCCGGTGCAGGACGTGCAGATTTCGACGCAGTCGAGCCGCTCGCAATATCAGTACACGCTGACCGGCACCGATGCGGCGCTGGTGTCGGAATGGGCCAACAAGCTGGTTGCCGAGATGCGGCGCGATCCGCTGTTCCGCGACGTCTCCTCCGAATCCCAGGACGGCGGCCTGCGCGCGCAGCTCAATGTCGACCGCACACGGGCAGGGCAGCTCGGGGTCAGCCTGCAGGTGATCACGGATACGCTGAACGATGCCTTCGCGCAGCGGCAGATCTCGACCATTTACGGCCAGGCCAATCAGTACCGCGTGGTGCTGGAAGCCTTGCCGATGTATCAGCGCGATCCTTCCATTCTCTCCAAGCTCTACGTACCCGGCGCCGCGGCGGTGCCGGGAAGCCCGGCGGGCCAGGTGCCGATTTCAGCGGTCGCGACCTTGGTGCGCACCACCGCGCCGCTCGCGATCTCGCACCAGGCGCAGTTCCCCGCGGTGTCGCTCAGCTTCAACCTCGCGCCCGGCGAGGCGCTCGGCGACGCGGTGGAGACGGTAAAGGCGATCGAGCAGCGGATCAGCATGCCCTCCAGCATCGTCGGCCTCTATGCCGGCGACGCAGCCGAGTTCTCCAAGTCGCTGGCCGGCCAGCCCTGGCTGATCCTGGCTGCGATCGTCACCATCTACATCGTGCTCGGCGTGCTCTATGAGAGCTACATCCACCCCATCACCATCCTCTCGACGCTGCCTTCGGCCGGCGTCGGCGCCATCCTCGCGCTCATGCTGTGCGGGCAAGACC
>CAVTVG010000003.1:0-1147190 GCA_963738155.1 uncultured Alphaproteobacteria bacterium | reverse complement strand
GACGCGATGATGGCGGCTGCGATCAGAATCCCGAAACAGGAAGCGAGGGGTCGATAGGTGATCCAATCGTGAATCTGGGTGTGGTTGGAGAGAAGCTCAAACCACATAATGGGAACCAGTATCGGCAATGACAGGAGTGCGAACCGTCCTGGGTTCGGCCACCGCACCGGCAGCAGCAGCGTCGGCAGCAAAACCAGGAAGAGCATTACGGACTGCAGCTGACGGTAGAGATAGCTCAGTACCTTCTCGGTCGGCGCAAGGAAATGATGCCGGACAAAACCCGGAGCATCGCCGCTCAGGCGATAGACGATCACTTCGAAGATATCGCTCCACTTCACTCCCGCTGCGCAGGCAATCGCCCATTTCGAGGCCCAGGTCAGGGAATATCCTGCGAACCACGCGACGACGATGACGAACGCCTCAGAGCCGCGCCGACCGGCCGCAAGCGCGACAAAGGCGATCAACATCGGCTGCCACGGCACGTTGTGGAGGAAGTCGATATAGTTGAACAGGCTGCCGAGCAGCGTGGCGATCAGGATCAGGTCGCGGTCGGGGTGACGCGCATTCCGGGCCATAAAGGCGCTTCCGGCGAAGATGAAGGCGATGGGAATCGCATGCACCGCATAGATCCAGCAGAACCAGAGATCGCTCAGCACCACGGTCGGGACGATCAAGGCGAGTGCGCCGTCGGCGCCGACGAGGAATCGCAGTTCGAAGGCGAGCCATGTGAGCCCCGCGATCATTGCCGCCAGCATCAGATAGCGCAGCGGGTAGATCGGAAGATACGCGAGCCAAGTATCGACCAGCACGCGATAGCCGTGCCAATAGCGTGGATAGGGCCACCAGGTCACGCTGGGGTCCTTCGCGATGGCCGCGAGAAGAAAATCGCAAGGCACGCCTTTTTCAACCAGCGGGCGCGCCGACATGATCGCGTTGTAAAATCCGGCGACCCCGGGCTGCAGGCCGGTCCCGAGCTCGACGCATTCCTCGGTCGTGCTCACCGGTGTGAGATCAATGCCCCGCATGCGCTCCAGTCTGCGCTCCGGCGGGGCAACGTAATCCGTCGCGACCAAGGCAAGCAAATAGACCGGTTGCAGTGCGAGTACCAGAAGAAGCCCAAGACACAGCCGTTTCAACGGCAGTTTCATGGAGGGGACGCTCATTCCAGAGCTTGCTGCAATCAACATCGTTAAACTTCCACCACCTCAGGCCTTGTCCATGATCTGCTTGAGCAGGACCGAGCACCTGATTGCCAGATCGCGGCTCGAAAATGCGCAGGCCGGCGTTGAATTGAAGGCGCTCGGCTCCCTAGACAATGAAGGCGAATTCCTCGCCGACGAATGCCAGCGTTGTGCCGTCGATCGTAATCATTTACCCTTCACACAATTTGTGGCATGCCTCGACAAACACTACCAGTTTAGGCCTATTACGGAGTTGCAAACCAGAGAGTATGACCCACCAGCGATCAATCAGGAGTCCGGCATCCCGAAAGGCGGATTCCGAATGGTATCAGCAATGGAGCATGTTCGAAGATTTCGAGCAAAGCCTTTTCTTTGAGCTGGATCGCTCCGGTCACATTGCGGGATTTTGCCGGAAAAACCGTGCTTGAAGCCGGTTGCGGCGGGGGACAACAGACGACTTTGCTCGCGTCAGTCGCCTCAAGCGTCACCGCAGTCGATCTGAATACCGCGGAAATTGCACGCAATCGCAACAAGACGGCAACCAATGTCAGGTTCATCGACGCCGATCTATGCAACATGAAACTCGATCAGCAATTCGATATCGTCATCTGCATCGGCGTCATTCATCATACTGACGATCCAGACGCGTGTTTCCGCACGCTTTATGATCATTGCCGGCCTGGCGGCCGTGTCATCGTTTGGACCTACAGCTCCGAAGGAAACGCAATGGTGCGCTACGGCGTAGAGCCCATTCGCAAGGCATTGCTCCGGCATCTGTCCCGCAAGAGCCTGGCCGTGATTTCGACGGCCGTAACGGCGGCTTTGTATCCGGCGATTTACAGCATCTATCGGGTGCCGGCCTTCCGTTTTCTCCCCTATTTCGAATATTTTGCAAGGGCGCGCGAGCTGACATTCCGCCGCAACGTCCTCAACGTATTCGACAAGCTCAACGCCCCGCAAACATTTTTTACCACCCGTGAAAAGTGCGAAGAGTGGTTCAATCCTGGCAATTTCCAGGCTGCGTCGATTTCGATCCGCCCGCATTCAGGGGTCAGCTACAGCCTGACCGGTTTGAAGCTCAACCCGGCCAAGGCTGCATGACTTCGTCGAGCGGCCAGACGTTCGCCCCCGCTCTGGAGAGCGCGGTCAACTATACGCGGTGGGTGTTGGAGCAGTTTAGCGGGGCGATGGGATCCAATATCGTTGAAGTCGGGATCGGTCATGGCGGGTATTCCGAGTTCATGCCGGCAGGCGCCAGCTATTGCGGCGTCGATATCGACCCCGTCAACGTTACAGGAGCACGCCTGCGTTACCCTCGGTCGAAGTTTGTCCGAGCCGATATCACCACCAGCGACTTTGTACGGGAATTTGAGGGTATCGCACCCGACACGATCCTCTGTTGCAATGTGATCGAGCACATTCAAGACGACCGACTCGCCGTGGGCAACATGCTGCGGGTACTGGCTCCGAAAGGGAAACTGCTCTTGTTCGTGCCGGCGCTGCCCGCTCTGTTCAACGATCTCGACCGTCTGGCCGGGCATTATCGCCGCTATACCAAACGGTCGCTGCGCGCGGTCATTCCCGACGCCGGCCGGATCGAAAGCCTGGCTTACTTCAATTCGGTTGGCGCTGTGGGGTGGTTTGCCAACAACTTCGTCAGGCACCGCCAAATCGACAGCAAATCGGTCGCGAGTCAGGTTAAATTCTTCGATCGGGTGCTGGTTCCCGTATCCAGAATGGCGGACAAGTTAACTGGCCATCTGTTCGGCCAATCCCTCGTGGCGATTGTAGGAAAATCATGATCTCAGTTTTGTTGCCCGCTCTCAATGAGGAGCGAGCGATCGGCGCGGTAGTTCAGGAAATCAAGCGGACACTGATCGCGCGCGACATCGAGCAATTCGAAATTCTCGTCGTTGATGACGGCTCCTCGGATGGCACCGCGCAGAAGGCGTCGGAGAGCGGCGCGAGGATTCTCCGAAACCCGCACAACGTCGGCTACGGACGATCGCTCAAGCGCGGCATCAAGGAAGCTCAATTCGACATCATCGTCATTACCGACGCCGATGGAACCTATCCGATTCAGGAAATCCCCTCCTTGCTGGAAGAGTTCGGCAAGGGATATGACATGGTCATAGGGTCCAGAAATAATTTGAAAGATCATGATAGCGCTGGAAAGCGCATGATGCGGCTTTTGCTGCGCCGTGTGGTTGAAATTATCGCCGGGCGGCATGTGCCGGATATCAACTCCGGCTTACGCGTGTTTCGGAAGCAAACAGCGATCTCCTACTTCCCCCTGCTCTGCGACACTTTCAGCTTCACGACTTCGCAAACCCTGTCTTACATGCTTGACGGGAGGTTCGTCAGCTTTTATCCGCTGCACTATAGCGTCCGGGAAGGAAAATCGAAGGTGCGCCTGCTGCGGGACTCTGCGCGCACATTGCAATTTGTCGTGCAGACTGTGCTTTATGCGCAACCGATCCGGATCTTCATTCTGGCGAGCGCAGTGCTCGTGGTCGCATCGATTGCATCGCTGGCGTTATCCTTGCTGACGCACCTGTTCTTCCTGTATTTTCTCGGCATCGGTGCTGCACTCGTGGCGCTCATAGTCTTCTGTCTCGGCCTCCTTGCTGATCTGTTGAAGCAAATTCTTCAACAGCAGAGAGCGGCGAGCGACGGGACGACAGGTCCTGCTTCGCAAGATGCACCTTTGTCGTATCGGGAGCCTGGTGCCAATGAATAGCCTGGAAGAAACCAATCTCCGTGATCGCACCATTGCGGACTTCGGAGACCAGTGGACCAGGTATACCGGCAACGAGGGCTGGTATGGTTCAACTGAACTATTCCGGAACATTCTGGGTCCGCTTGTCTCGGAAGCCGAGATCCGCGGCAAGGACGTCGCTGACATCGGCAGCGGGACCGGCCGGATCGTCAACATGCTGTTGAGCATGGGTGCCGCTCACGTGACCGCGATAGAACCCTCGGCAGCGTTCGACGTCTTGCAGAAAAATGTCGCGCATCATGGAGACAAGGTGACATGCCTCCAGTTACGCGGAGACGAAATCCCGCCGAACGACTTCGACCATGTGTTCTCGATGGGAGTCCTGATCATTATCCCCGACCCTATGCCGGTCGTCGAAGCGGCGTTTCGTGCCTTGAAGCCTGGCGGACGACTGACCGTATGGCTGTATGGCCGGGAGGGTGTCGAAATCTACCTGGCAATCTTCGAGCCCGTCATGAAGCTCACGCGCAGGCTGCCCCACGCGATCTTGTCGGCATTGTGTTGGGCCCTCACAGTACCGCTGGCGATCTACATCGCCATGTCCCGCATTTTGCCGTTACCGATGCGGGACTACATGGTGAAACATCTCGGTCCAATGACGTGGAACAAGCGTCACCTGACAATCTACGATCAGCTCAATCCCAGTTATGTAAAGTATTATACGCGACAGGAGGCCCACGATCTCGTTGCGAAAGCGGGATTTGAGAATGTTCAACTCTATCGCCGGCTTGGTTATAGCTATACGGTAACTGCTACCAAGCCGGCGAAGTAACATTGACGGCAAATCATCGCAGTTTGGCGTGGCATCCGCCGACTTCATTTCGAACCTGCGCCTCCAGTTGATGCGCGCAAGGTTACCAAGCGCGGATACCTGTTGCGCCGGCTTCCGTCGCCGTAATATCAATCGCTCCGCAGTTAGCCCTGAACTGAATGGACGATACATGCAGGCCCGACAGCCGATCGCGTTGCTGATCACGTTTTTGACGGTGCTGACCTGGGTTTACTCAATCGGTCTGCGGTTTCCCTACATGGACCAGATACCGGTATTTGATTCTGATGTGGAGACTGCGATTGCGCACATGTGGGTCCGCTTATGGTGGGACGAGGGCCCCCTGAATATGTGGTTTTCGACCCCATTCGCGCCGCGTTCGATCGAAGCACCTGTCCGCACGCTGTACGAGTCCTGGCCCCCGGGTGCTTTTGTTCCCATCTATCTCGTAGCGAAATTTCTCGGAATGCCTCCCAGCATTCCGATGGTGAACTGGGTCAACGCGGTCATGCATGGATTGATCGCCCTGGCAGCGGCCTTCATCGCGTTCAACCTTGCGATCGTGAACAGGATGGGGAAAATCCCCAGTGGCCTGATCGCCGTCGCCGTCACGTTTCCAATACTTCTCTCACGTGGCCCACTCTACGTTTTCTCGCAGATCTACGATGAGGTGACCGGCGTCCTGATCTATACTGCAATATTCATTCTGCTCGAGACGCTTTTCTGTTGCAGCCAATCGCAGCGCGAGAAGCGCATCATCGGTGTTCTGCAGCTGATAACAATCTATCTGGCGTTTTTTGTCGACTGGTTGTCCTACACCCTCTACGCGTTCTGGCTCCTGAATCGCATTGTCGCCGGATATCTCGGGGTCGAGAAACGCGTCACGCTCCGCCGTCTGGCCGCACTCGTGATTATCCCGGTCAGCGCGTTTTCGATCTATCTATTCTGGCGCCTCTTTGCTCCCGACGCAACTGCGAGAAGCTTCGGAATTGGGGCATCGATAAGCCACCTTGCCTTCAAAGTCATGGAGCGCATGAATCTCACGGAAACGAGCCAGATATCCGCCTCCGCCTTCGGCCGCGCGTTCGTTGGAGAGCTGCACAGCAGCTACTATTCGGAATATGCCTTCACGCTCATTGTCATCTCCGCGTTGGCGACGCTAATACTGGTCATCGTATGTTTTCGGCGCGCCCGCGATCCCGCAGATCGCCGGTCCGTGTTCGCGGTGGGATCCGTTTTGATGCTGGTTAGCGTGCCGTTTTATCTACATATGCTTTTGTTGTACCAGCATACGTTCATTCACCGATGGGCGCTCATGAAGGCGGTATTTGCCTATGGCTTGATCCCGTTTGCACTGTTACCGATTTGCGTTTTCCTACTCGTCCGCGAGCTGGTGCCGAAGAAAGCGCTTCCGCAGCGCGCTGTTGCGGTTACGGGCATGCTCCTCGCTGTTTGCGCGCTATTCTTTTCGAACAACCTAGCTCTGGAACATCCCTATCCGCTCGGACGGGTAGACCGGAAAACGTATCTCATGTGGGACGATATAGGGCGAAATACGCGTTATGAAGATGTCGTCGTGTCTCCCATTTTTGAAGCTCTGCCTTTTTCCCCTCAGCTCGGTACATCGTACAAGCTCGTTCATCTGGAAAAGAATTTCACGGAGGTCGACAAGCTCGTCGAAAAGATATGCGGCACGTTCAACGTTGTGGTGGCGCTGCCCGAAAGCGGCGAACGCGGCGAATTCGCATCGCGTCAGCCCTCCGAGCTGATCGACACCGGCCGCATTCAATTGCTCCGCTTTGCGCACTATCAGGGCAAGCGGGTCAGCTGCTCCTAAATGGTATAACCTCAGCGCATGTGTGGCATCGCAGGCATTCTCAACCTCGACGGCCGCGGCGTCGAACGTGCCGTGCTGCAGCGGATGAATGCCGCGCTGGCGCATCGTGGGCCGGACGCCGGCGAGACCTGGACCGACGCTGCGGTCGGTTTTGCGCACCGGCGGCTCGCCATTCGCGATCTGACCGAAGCTGGACGCCAGCCGATGAGCGATCCGACCGGGCGGATCACCGTCACCTATAATGGCGAGATCTATAACGAGGCGGAGCTCCGCACCGAACTGGAGCGCGATTTCGGAACGGTGTTCCGCTCGCATTGCGACACCGAACTGCTGCCGGCAGGCTATCTCGCCTGGGGGGACGCGCTCTTCTCCCGCCTCGAAGGCATCTTTGCGATCGGGCTCTGGGATAGCGCCGACAAGCGCCTGATCCTCGCGCGGGATTCGATCGGGACCAAGCCGCTGTTCTTTTCGCAGGTCGGCAGCACCGTGCGCTTTGCCAGCGAGATCAAGGGCATTCTCGCCGATCCCTCCCACCCGCGCGAGTTCGATGCGGAGGGCCTGCATCGCTTCCTCGCCATGGGCTATGTCGGACCTGACGCAACGACCATGCGGCACATCCGCCAGGTCGAACCGGGCTCGCTGACGATCTATGCGAACGGCGTCGAGTTCCTCGCGGCGATTCTGGCAGCCGCGCCGCGCTCCCGTCTTTCGCAGGCTGGACGAGGCCGTGGAGGCATTCCTGCCGCTGTTTGAGCAGGTGGTCAGCGACCAGTTGATCAGCGACGTGCCGGTCGGAATCCTGCAGAGCGGCGGCATCGACAGCTCGCTGGTCGCCTGGTCCGTGGCCAAGCGTGGAAAGTTTCCACTGCTGACGGCGTCATTCGCGGAACAATCGCATGACGAGAGCAAGACCGCGGCGCTGGTTGCCCAGCAGACCGCGCTGCCGCACCGGGTCGTTCCCATTCATGAGGATCCCGATCCGGCCGCGACGTTGAAGCGCGTCGTGCATCATTTCGACGGCCAGGTCGCCGACGAAAGCGCCGGCCCCCTGCTGTTGCTGACCGCAGAGCTGCGCCGCAACGCGACGGTGGCACTTTCCGGTGATGGTGCCGACGAATTCTTCGGCGGCTACCCGACCTACAGGGCCACGCGCCTGGCGCAGCGCTTCGGCGGCGCAATTCCTGTCGCAGTCGCAAGGTCGTTGGGAAAGATGATGTATGCGGCGTCGGCTGCGAACGAGACCCGGCTTCCGGCAACCGCGCTCTTGTCGCGCTTCCTGCTCGGACTTGCGGCCGGCGGTTCGTTCGCGCACGCGGAGTGGCGGCGTTACATCCCGGAATTCCTGCTGCCGCGGCTCTATGGAAGCGCGCTCAAGCACCTTGCCGACGTCAGTCCGATGTTAGGTTACCGCGCGGCGATCGAGAACGCGGACGGCCCGACCTTGCTCGATCGCTGCCTGATCGCCGACCAGACCTGGCATCTGCCGGCCGGGCTGCTCATGAAGACCGACGCGATGAGCATGGCCAACGGCGTCGAGATCCGCGTGCCGTTCCTCGATCGCCGTGTCATGGAGCTGTCGGGCGCCTGCAGCCTCGATCTGATCGTGCAGCCTGATGGACCGACCAAGCCGCTGCTGCGCAAGGCGTTGCGCGAGAAGGGCGCGGCGGAGGCGATCTGGAACGCGCCGAAGCGCGGCTTCAACAATCCGCTTTCGGGACTATTGCGCGGAACGCTGCGGCCGCTCTCGGAGACGATCTTCGAAAATTCGCCGGACCTGTTCGCGCCCTATCTGCAACCAGACGCGGTGCGCGCGCTGTGGCGTGAGCACGCCGGCCTGAGGAGAAACCACTCCTACGCCTTGTGGCCGCTGTTGACTTTCGCGCTGTGGCGATTGGAGCTTACAGGCGTCAGGCTGGAGTCGTGATCGGTCACGGGCTCATATCGTCGCGCCGAGCACCCAGGGTGCAAACCGTTTGAGAAAAACAAATCTCGTGAGCTACCTCACTCCACCACGACCACATCAACCGCGACGCCGAGCTTCTGCCTGCGCGAACCGACGATGATGCCGTCGACCGGCGAGACGTCGGAAAAATCGCGCCCGACGCCGAGCACGATGTGATCGTTCTCGACCAGCAGATCGTTGGTCGGATCGAAGCCGATCCAGCCCAGCTCGTCGCCGCACCACAGTGACACCCAGGCATGGGTCGCGTCCGCGCCCTGCAGCCGCGGCTTGCCTGGCGGCGGAATGGTGCGCAGATAGCCGCTGACATAGGCGGCCGGCAGGCCGAGCCCGCGAAGGCCCGCGATCATCACATGCGCAAAGTCCTGGCAGACGCCGTGCCGCTTGTCGAAGACTTCGTGCAACGGCGTCGAGATCACGGTGGCCTTGGGATCGTATTTGAAGCCGTTGCGGATGCGGTGCATCAGGTCGACCGCGCCGACCAGCACACCGCCTCCTGACGGAAAGCTTTCGGCAGCGTACGAGGTCACCGGCGACAGCACGGGCACCAGCGCGCTTGCGAAAACGAAGCCGACCGGCGAGTCCGCGCGCAGGCTCCTCGCCGCAAACGCGACATCGCGCACGCTCTCCCAGGCCGGGCTTGGCGCGGTGCGGCCGGGAGCGCGGCGCGCCACATTGACGCGCGAGCGCGAGTCGATGCGCAAGTGCCGGTGCGGCGTCTCGATCACCACACTCTCGGTCAGCGTGCCGAAGAAGTCGCGCCGCAAGGTGCGCTCCGCGGGCTTGGGGCGGATCTCGACGCTGTGCGAGATCAGCTCCTGGCCGCCGCCGCTGTTCGGCTCCAGCCGCAGCGAGCAGCGGGCGAAGCTGACGGCGCTCTCATAGGAGTAGGTCGTGACGTGACGGATGTCGTAGATCACGCAAGGCCCGTCAGCTTCTCGGGCCGGCTGGCGTTCGGTCCGTGCGGGAAATAGTGCAGCCCGATGGCATCGGCGAGATTGAGCAGTTCCTGCTCCAGCGCGAACAGCGTCTTGGTGTCCAGGGTCGACGCCTCCGCCGTGGTCAGCGTCGACCGCACCGCGATCGCGAGCCGCTGAGGTCGCTCGATCAGCCCGCTCTCGCGCAGCGCCGGGATACTTGCGATATGGTCGTTGAGCGCTTCGACCTGGAAGGCGACCGAGCGCGGATTATAGGGATCGAGCACCGCAAGGTCGCGCACCGGCGCGAGCAGCGGCGCCACCAGATAGCGCGAGCGGTAGGTGATCTGGCAATCGACCAGCGTGAGCAGCACGTCGAGATCCTCGTCGGTCGCCTCGTCATAACCGAACTGGCGCGTGAAGCGCACGGTGTTGATGGCGCGCTCGGCGCGGCGGCCCATCTCGAGGAAGCGCCAGCCGGCGGCGCGGTTCATGTTCTCCTGCGCAAGGCCCGCGAAACTTGCGAGTTCCTGCAATGTCAGCTCGGCCGCGCTGAGCACGCCATCGTCATCGTCGGCTTCTTCCGCGAGCCGCGCGGTCATCTCGGTGATGACCTGCCAGGCATCGGGCGACAGCCGCTCGCGCAGCGAGGTCGCGGTGCGCTGGGCGGATTTCACCAGCGACAGGCACGAGCCGAAGCGCGCTTCCGACTGCAGCGCTTCAGCCGCGACCCTGGTGGGCTGCGACCGCGAGACCTGCGTGACCGCGCCCCAGGTGACGAGGACGCGCTGGATGCGTTCGGCCGCATGCTGGGCGCCGGATGCGCCCTTGCCGGGATCGCGTTGCTGGGTGACGAGCGTGCGCACGAGGCGCAACGTCGCCTCCGCGCGCTCGAGGTAGCGGCCGAGCCAGAACAGATTGTCGGCGGCGCGGCTCGGCAGCACGCCGGCGATCCGCCTGATCCGCACCGCGTCGCCCGGCAACAGCGTCCGCGTCGACACCGCCTTGTCGGACACCACCCAGACGTCGGCGGCGCGCGCGCCGTCGCCCATCGAGACCGCGCGGGCGTCGAGGTCGGCGGCAATCCGGCAGAAGCCGCCGGGCATGACGGTCCAGCCCTGCGGTGTCGCGGCGGCGAACACCCGCAGCACAAACGGCCGCGGCACCAGACGGCCCTGCTCCCAGACCGGCGTGGTCGACAGCCGCACCAACTCCTGGCCGACAAAATCGATGCCGCGCTCGTTGATGGCGGCAACCAGCCGCTCGCGCTCGGCGGCCGGGAGCTCGCTCGCGAGCACCGGGCCGTTGCGTTCGAAGCCCGGCACGCCCCGGCCGTAGGCGCCTTCGATTGCGACCCCGTCGAGCCGCGACAGCACCTCCTCGCGTGCCGCCTTCTGGCCGCACCACCAGGTCGCGATATGCGGCATCATAAGCTGTTCCCCGAGCAGCCGCCGGGCCAGCGGTTGCAGGAAACCGAGCAGCGCGCGCGCCTCCAGCACGCCCGATCCCGGCATGTTGGCGACGACGACGCCATCCTTGCGCAGCACGTCGATCAACCCGGGCACGCCGAGATGGGAGGAGGCATCAAGCTCGAGCGGATCGAGGAAATTGGAATCGACCCGGCGCAGCAGCACGTCGAGCCGCTTCAGTCCTGCAACGGTGCGGATATGGATGCGGTCGCCGGAGACGGCGAGATCGTCGCCTTCGACCAGCAGAAAGCCGAGATAGCGCGCCAGCGTGGCGTGCTCGAAATAGGTTTCGCTGAAAGTGCCCGGCGTGAGCAGGCCGATGCGCGGCTCGTCGCGGTCGGCGCTGTCGCGAAGACTGTCGCGGAACGCCTCGAAGAACGGCGCGACGCGCTCGACGTTCATCGACTTGTACAGCGACGTGAAGGCGCGCGACAGCACCAGGCGGTTTTCCAGCGCATAGCCCGCGCCCGACGGCGCCTGCGTGCGGTCGCCGAGCACCCACCAGCGGCCGTCGGGACCGCGACCGACGTCGGCGGCGTAGATGCTGAGATAGCGCCCGCCCGGCGGCTTGATGCCGCACACGGGGCGCAGATATTCGTTCGAGCCGGCGATGGCGGCCGCAGGGATAGCGCCATCGGCGACGAGGCGGCCCTCACCATAGAGATCGCGCAGCACCAGTTCGAAAAGCTGCGCGCGCTGCGCAATCCCGGCCGACAGTTGTTGCCAGTCGGCATCGCCGATCAGCAGCGGCAGATGCGACAACGGCCAGAGCCGGTCGGCGATCTCGCCGGGCGCGCGGTAGGTGACGCCGGCCTCGCGCAGATGCCGGTCGGCGGCGCCGAAGCGGCGCTCGATGTCGGCGGGCGAGAGGTTGCCAAAGGCGTCGAAGAAGCGGGTCCAGACCGGCCGCGGGCCGTCCTCGCCGATATATTCGTCGGGGATTCCCGGCAGGCGGGCATAGTCGCGCATCCACTGCGCCACCCGGCGATGTGCCGGACGGGCCTTGGCTGCCGAGCTGCCGTCCTGACCGGTGGTATCCGCCATCGACTCGCCCCCTCAAACCACCATAGTTCAATGCGGAAGCGGCGTCCTCAAGTCGAGAGTTAGAGGAAATTCGAGGCTGCGCTGCTCGCGCGGCGGGTCGATTTTGCCGGGCGTGTGGCCGTGATCCTGAAACCGCGCCAGGCGACGGGCTTCCGCCTCGTAAGAATTGACCGGCTTTGTTTCATAATTGCGACCGCCGGGATGGGTCACGTGATAGACGCAACCCCCCAGTGACCGCCCGTTCCAGCTATCGATGATATCGAAGGTGAGCGGCGCGTGGACGGGGATGGTCGGATGCAGGCCGGACGCCGGCTGCCAGGCCTTGAAGCGGACACCCGCGACCGCCTCGCCCGATCGCCCCGTGCCGGTCATCGGCAGCCGCCTGCCGTTGCAAGTGACGACGTGACGGCCCTCGACAAAGCCCTCGGCCTTGACCTGCAGCCGCTCCAGCGAGGAATCGACATAGCGCACGGTGCCGCCGCCGGTGCCCTCCTCGCCCAGCACATGCCAGGGCTCCAGCGCCTGCCGCAATTCCAGCGTGACGCCGCCGTGATGGACGCGGCCGAAGGCGGGAAAACGGAATTCGAGCTGTGCCAGATACCATTCCGGCGAGAACGCGTAGCCGGCGTGCTTCAACTCATCCAGCACATCAAGGAAATCCTCCCAGATGAAGTGCGGCAACATGAAACGATCGTGCAGCGCCGTGCCCCAGCGCACGAACTTGCCGTCCTGCGGCTCGCGCCACAGCTTTGCGATCAGTGCGCGGACCAGAAGCTGCTGCGCCAGCGACATGCGCGGGTCCGGCGGCATTTCGAGCGCGCGGAATTCGACGAGGCCGAGCCGACCGGTCGGGCTGTCCGGCGAGAACAGCTTGTCGATGCAGATCTCGGCGCGATGGGTATTGCCTGTGATGTCGACCAGGATGTGCCGGAACAGGCGGTCGACCAGCCACAGCGGAATCTCGCCGCCGGGCGGCGGCACATGGGACAGCGCGATTTCCAGTTCATAGAGGCCATCATGCCGGGCCTCGTCGATACGCGGCGCCTGACTGGTGGGACCGATGAACATGCCGGAGAAGAAATAGGACAGCGACGGATGACGCTGCCAATAAAGTACAAGGCTCTTGAGCAGATCGGGCCGGCGCAGGAACGGCGAGTCCGGTGGCGTGTCGCCGCCGACGACAACGTGATTGCCGCCCCCGGTGCCGGTATGGCGGCCGTCGATCAGGAATTTGTTGGCGCCTAGCCGGGTCTTGGCGGCGTCCTCGTAGAGACCGAGCGTGATGTCGACGGCCTCGCGCCAGCTCTTGGCCGGCTGCACGTTGATCTCAATCACGCCGGGATCTGGCGTCACCTTGATCACCTCGACGCGGGGATCGTGGGGCGGTGCGTAGCCCTCGATGTGAACCTGCATCTGCATCTCTTCGGAGGTCGCCTCAACGGCCGTGACCAACTCGAGGTAATCCTCGAGTTTTTCCACCGGCGGCATGAAGGCGCAGAGCAGACCGTCGCGGATTTCGATCGACATCGCGGTGCGCACTCCGCCCGACGTGCCTTGCTGCTGTTCTTGCACCGCTTGCGCCGGGGCGCCGGGCGCGGCCAACGCCTGATCGAATACCGGCAGCGCCTCGCGCGGCGCCAGCGGATCCTGCTCGTTGATGTAGGGATAATCCTCCGGCGGGATGTAGGGCAGCGAGGAGATCGGCAACCGCAGGCCCAGCGGGGAGTCGCCGGGCATCAGGAACAGATTGCCGCGGCGAAGCTGCCAGCGCTCGCTGCGCCAACGCGGCGATTCGGCGTTCCAGCGCTGGATCGGCAGCACAAAGCCGCGCGGCGTGTTGAGACCGTGGTCGAACACCCGCGCCATGCGCGCACGCTCCTCGGGATCGGCGAGCTTGGAATCGCCGGGATCGACATTGGGCGGCAGCGACGCCTCTTTCTGCAGCCAGTGGCCGGGGTCCTCGTACGCCGGCAGCACGTATTCGCTGGCCAGGCCGAGCCTGGCAGCGGTCGCTTCCGCAAAGTGCGCGGCGTCTTCGATGTCGGCCTTTTTAGGGTTCTCGATCCTGGCGATCAGCTCCGGATTCTTCCAGATCGGCACGCCGTCCTTGCGCCAGTAAAGTCCGAACGCCCAGCGCGGCAGGCTTTCGCCGGGATACCATTTGCCCTGCCCGTAATGCAGCAGGCCGCCCGGCGCAAACCGCGCGTGCAAGCGGCGGATCAGTTCGTCGGCAAGCCCGCGCTTGGTCGGGCCGACGGCCGCGACGTTCCATTCCGGCGACTCCATGTCGTCGATCGAGACGAAGGTCGGCTCGCCACCCATGGTCAGCCGCACGTCATGCGCTTTCAGGTCGGCATCGACCTGCTCGCCGAGCTGGTCGAGCCGCGACCAGGCTTCATCGGAGAAAGGCCTTGTGATCCGAGGCGCTTCCCGGATGCGCCTCACGTTCATCTCGAAGGCGAAGTCGACATTGGCACTCTCCGCCGTCCCCGAGATCGGCGCGGCGGAGCGGTAATGTGGCGTCGCGGCGACGGGGATGTGCCCCTCGCCCGTCAGCATACCCGAGGTCACGTCGAAGCCGATCCATCCGGCACCCGGCAAATAGACCTCGGCCCAGGCGTGCAGGTCGGTGAAGTCGTTCTCGACCTCGCGCGGACCGTCGACCGGATCGATGTCGGGACGAAGCTGGATCAGGTACCCCGAGACAAAACGGGCAGCCAGGCCGAGATGCCTCAGGATCTGGATCAGCAGCCAGGCCGAGTCGCGGCAGGAGCCGGCCGACGCGGACAGTGTCTGCTCCGGAGTTTGAACGCCCGACTCCATGCGGACGATATAGCGAGTCTTTTTCTGCAAGTTCGCGTTGAGCTCGACCAGGAAATTGACGGTCGAGTCCGCTTCGCGCGGAATTTGCTTCAGGTAAGACGCGAGCAGCGGACCTGCCTCCTCCGTCTCCAGATATGGCGCGAGTTCCGCCTTCAGGCTGTCGGTATACCGGAACGGAAAGGAGAAGGCATATGGCTCGACAAAGAAGTCGAACGGATTGACCACGGTCATTTGCGCCGTGAAGTCGACTTCGATTTTCAGCTCGGTTGCTTTCTCCGGAAAGACGTAGCGCGCAAGCCAATTGCCTTGCGGGTCCTGCTGCCAGTTCACGAAATGGTTCGCCGGGCTGACCTTGAGCGAATAGCTCAGGATCGGCGTGCGCGTGTGCGGCGCCGGGCGCAGGCGAATGGTCTGGGGGCCGAGGTCGATCGCGCGGTCATATTTGTAATGCGTGACGTGATGCAGTGCGACGTAGATCGACACGGGACGGGCTACTCCAGCAGCTTTTTTGAGCAGAACACCGGTCCGGCCCCCGATCAAGCACTAACAACGGGCATTGAGTGCCTATGGGAGCGGCGAATGACGAATAGCCCATGGCGAATGGGGGCCATTTCGCTATTCGCGCACTTCACATCGTCGCGCCCAGCACCCAGGGCGCGAACTCGGCGCCGCCGAAATCGAAACTCTCGCTCTTGGTCGGCTGGCCCGAGGCGGTTTTCAGCATGAGTTCGAAGATGCGCTGGCCGCAGTCCTGCACGCTCTCCTCGCCGTCGAGGATGGTGCCGCAATTGACGTCCATGTCGTCTTCCATGCGCTTGTACATGGGCGTGTTGGTCGCAAGCTTGATCGACGGCGCCGGCTTGCAGCCGAATACGCTGCCACGTCCGGTGGTGAAGCAGACCAGATTGGCGCCGCCCGCGACCTGCCCGGTTGCCGCAACCGGGTCATAGCCGGGCGTGTCCATGAACACGAAGCCCTTCTTGGTGACGGGCTCGGCATAGTTGAGCACGTCGACCAGATTGGTGCTGCCGGCCTTCGCCATCGCGCCGAGCGATTTTTCGAGGATGGTGGTGAGGCCGCCCGCCTTGTTACCGGGGCTGGGATTGGCGTTCATCTCCGCGCCTTCGCGCCTGGTGTAATCCTCCCACCAGCGCATCAGGCCGACCAGCTTCTCGCCGACCTCGCGGCTGACCGCGCGTCGCGTCAGGAGATGCTCGGCGCCATAGGTCTCCGGCGTTTCGGAAAGGATCACCGTGCCGCCATGCCGCACCAAGAGATCGCTCGCCGCCCCCAGCGCCGGATTCGCCGACACACCGGAATAACCGTCGGAGCCGCCGCATTGGAGCGCAACGGTGAGTTCGCTCGCCGGAACCGGCTCGCGCTTGACCTTGTTGGCCTCGGTCAGCGCCTCCCTCACGAAGGCGATGCCGGCCTCCACGGTCTTGCGGGTGCCGCCGACCTCCTGGATGTCCATCGCGCGCAGGCGGCCGGCGAGTTTCTGTTCGGCCATCAGCCCGCCGATCTGGTTCACCTCGCAGCCGAGCCCCAGCACGATCACCGCGGAGAAATTCGCATGCCGCGCAAAGCCGCCGAGCGTGCGGCGAAGCAGCGCTAGCGGCTCGTCCTGGGTCATGCCGCAGCCGGTCTTGTGGGTCAGCGCCACCACGCCGTCGACATTGGGGAAATCGGCCAGCGGATTGTCGCCGGTGAACGGATTCTTCTTGAAGACATCGGCGACGAGACCGGCGACATGCGCGCTGCAATTCACCGAGGTGAGGATGCCGATATAGTTGCGCGTCGCCACACGGCCGTCGGGACGGCGAATGCCGTCGAAGAATGCGGGCAGATCGAAGTTCGGCGCCGGCTTGACGTCGACGCCATAGGCATAGTCCTTGTCGAAGTCGCCCATGCCGCAGTTCTGGGTGTGCACGTGCTGGCCGGGCGAGATCGACTGCGTCGCAAAGCCGATGATCTGGCCGTAGCGGCGGATCGCCTCACCCACCGCGATCGGCTTGATCGCGACCTTGTGGCCGGCCGGAATGCGCTCGGCCGTGGTAACGCCTTCCGCCACGACCATGCCCGGCGGCAGGCTCGAGCGCGCGATCAGCACGCCATCGTCGGGATGCAGGCGGATGACGGGTGCCGGGGCCATGGTTCGCTCTCCTTTGCTTCGCTTCACCTCTCCCCGTTCTTACGGGGAGAGGTCGGATCGCGTTAGCGATCCGGGTGAGGGGCAAGGCACAAATCAAATACTAGCACGGTGCTCGCAGGAACGAGGCCCCTCACCCCAACCCTCTCCCCGCATCCGCCTTCGCCCGAAGGCGGGCTTCGGCGGACAAGAGTGCGGGGAGAGGGAGGGATCGAGTTACGCCTTCCCGCCGGAATCCTTCCGGGTCGCGTTGACCTGCATCTTGGCGTAGGTCGACATCAACCCGACCTCGTTCGACAGCGTCACCAGCTTGAAACCCATGTTGATGGCGCGCACCGCGCCCTCGGCGCCGCTGCAATGGATGCCGGGGTGGAGCTTGCGCTTCTCGCACTCCTTGATGATCTTCTCGTAGATCTTCAGGATCTCGGGTTCGCTGCGATCGAGCTTCGGCTCGAGCCCGTAGGAGAAGCCGAGATCGGAGGGGCCGATATAGACGCCATCGATGCCCTGCACGTCGAGAATCGCCTCCATGTTCTCGACCGCGGTCTTGGTCTCCATCATCGGCAGCAGCACGATCTCATCGTTGGCCGTCTTCTGGTAGGAGCCCGCGGTGCCGTACATGCCGGCGCGGATCGGGCCGTTGGAGCGCACGCCCATCGGCGGATATTTGGAATAGGCGACGAGGTTTTTCGCTTCCTGCGGCGTATTGATCATCGGGCAGATCACGCCATAGGCGCCGCCGTCGAGCACCTTGCCGACGATGCCCGGCTCGTTCCAGGGTACGCGGACCATCGGAGTGACGGGATGCTTGTCCATCGACTGGAAGCATTGCACCATCGAGAGATAGTCCTGCACGCCGTGCTGCATATCCACAGTGACGCTGTCGAAGCCGCATTGTGCGATCATCTCGGCGGAGAAGCCGGACGGAATCGCAAGCCAGGCGTTCACCACCGCTTTGCCGGAAGCCCAGATTTGCTTGACCTTGTTGTTTGCCATGAAACGCGTTTCCTCTTGTCTTTCGTTGATCGCTTATTTGCGCATGATCTTGTCGGAAAACCGGTACCCACATTTCCGGGTCATGCGCAACTGGTGGCCCACCGGATGGAGACGTTGCCGACCTCGCGCGCGGCCTTCACTATCGCCGCCCGGATATCCTCAGGCAAGGGCACTCTGCTTTGGCACAGGGCGTTTCATGCTCAAAGGCTGCGCCGGGAATGGAGCTATGCGTCCGATCCGCGCCATCATGCAAATTTGCTCTCATTCATCGGGCTCGCCAGCGGACCCAGGGCCCGCCAGACTTGCCTCCAGCGCACCCAGCATCTCCTGCAACTCCGCGAGTTTCTTCGCACCATAGCGCTTTGTGATAGCGGCGTAGATCGCCTCCGACGAGGGCGCGACGACCTCCATCAGTTTCACACCTTTTTCGGAGATCGAGACCACGCCGCGGCGCAGGTCGGTCTTCGCGGTTTTGCGCTCGATCAGCCTGCGCGCCTCGAGGTCGCGCAAAATGCGCGACAGGCTGGGCCCGAGCAAGAATGCCGTCCGCGCCAGTTCGGTTACCTCGATGGCGTCGATCGCGGCGAGCGCGCGCAGGATGCGCCATTGCTGTTCGGTCAGATCATGACGCCGCAGCGAGGGGCGGAATTGCCGCATCACGGCCTCGCGGGCGCGCAGCAGCGACATCGGCAGCGAGCGGGAAAACTCGCGCATGGGAACGCGATGAGGGGGCTTGCCCGCCGGGAGCGATCCGTTGGCCGATCTTTTCCGCGCCATTCGCCGTTCAGGGTTTCGGGTTTGCATTGCAGCAAGCTTCAAGGGGTTTGCCCTGAACCATTTAACATGTTAATCATCTCGCAGTCGATCCTTTTCGCGTACCCGCATGGCCCTTTCCAGAGAAGACATCCGCGTCGCCGCCGAAAGCCTGCATCGGGCCGAGCAGACGCGCACGCAGATCCGTCAGCTGTCGATCACCTACCCCTCGATCACGCTCGATGATGCCTATGCGATCCAGAAGGCATGGATCGAGATCAAAATCGCCGAGGGCCGAGCGGTCAGGGGTCACAAGATCGGGCTGACCTCGAAGGCGATGCAGAGCGCGCTCAATATCAACGAGCCGGACTCCGGCGTGCTGCTCGACGACATGTTCTTTGCCGACGGCGGCTTGGTCCCCTCGGACCGCTTCATCGCCACGCGGGTGGAGGCGGAACTCGCCTTCGTGATGGCGAAGCGGCTCGCGGGGCCGGATTGCACCATGTTCGACGTGCTCAACGCCACCGACTTCGTGGTGCCTGCGCTCGAAATCCTGGACACGCGGGTCGAGCGCGTCGATCCCGTCACCAAGGCCACACGAAAGATCCACGACACCATCGCCGACAACGCCGCCAATGCCGGCATCGTGCTCGGCGGCCGGCCGATCCGACCGCTGGACGCTGATCTGCGCTGGATCGGCGCGCTCTGCTTCCGCAACGGCCAGCTGGAAGAGACCGGTCTTGCCGCCGGCGTGCTCAATCATCCCGCCACTGCCGTGGCGTGGCTTGCCAACAAGATCGCCCCTCACGGGCTGGCGCTCGAGCCCAGCCAGGTCGTGCTCGCAGGTTCCTTCATCCGTCCGATCGAGACACGCAAGGGCGACACAATCCAGGCCGATTATGGCCCCTCAGGCTCGGTCAGCTGCTGTTTCGCCTGACACAACGCGGAGACATCCCATGCCGCATTTCACCATCGAATATTCCGCCAATCTCGACACACGCGTTGACATGGCCAAAGTCGTCGAAATCGTCCGCAAGGCCGCAGTCGAGACCGGCATCTTCCCGCTCGGCGGCATCCGTGTCCGCGCCGTCAGGTGCGAGCATTATGCGATCGCCGACGGCAATCCCAATCTCGGCTTCCTCGACATGGTGCTGCGGCTCGGCGAAGGCCGCGATCTCGCCACCCGCAAGAAAGCCGGCGAGCATATCTTCAAGGCGCTGTCAGCCCATCTCGATCCGGTCTTTGCCCAGAGCAAGTTTGCGCTGTCGTTCGACATGCAGATCAACGACAAGGAGACGAGCTGGAAGCGCAACAACATCCACGAGGCGTTGAAAGCGGAGGCCATGCATGGATAAGGTCACGCCCAAAGCCGATATCTACAAGGCCAATCTCGACCGCGCCGCGCCGCTCCTGAAGGAGCTGCGCGCCGGTGGCATCGGCCACATGATCGACGGCAAGAGTGTGCCGTCGATCTCGGGCGAAACCTTCGAGACCAAGTCGCCGATCGATGGCTCGGTGCTGGCGACCGTGGCGCGCGGCAACGCGGAGGATATCGACCGTGCCGCGACCGCGGCCTCGCTCGCGTTCAAATCCTGGCGCGACATGTCGGCATCGATGCGCAAAAAACTGCTGCATCGCGTGGCCGATGCCATTGAGGACCGCGCCGACGACATCGCGGTGCTGGAATGCATCGACACCGGACAGGCCCACCGCTTCATGGCCAAGGCCGCGATCCGTGCTGCCGAAAACTTCCGCTTCTTTGCCGACAAGTGCGCGGAGGCGCGCGACGGCCTCAACACGCCGAGTGAGGAGCACTGGAACATGTCGACCCGAGTGCCAATCGGCCCGGTCGGCGTCATCACGCCATGGAACACGCCGTTCATGCTCTCGACCTGGAAGATTGCGCCTGCCCTCGCCGCGGGCTGCACGGTCGTGCACAAGCCGGCCGAATGGTCGCCGGTCACGGCCGATATGCTGGCCAGGTTGGTGAAAGAAGCCGGCGTGCCCGACGGCGTGCTCAACACCGTGCATGGCATCGGCGAGGAAGCCGGCAAGGCGCTGACCGAGCATCCCGCCATCAAGGCGATCGGCTTTGTCGGTGAGAGCGCGACGGGCTCGGCCATCATGGCGCAGGGCGCAAAAACATTGAAGCGCGTGCATTTCGAACTCGGTGGCAAGAATCCGGTGATCGTGTTCGATGACGCCGATCTCGACCGCGCGCTCGATGCCGTCGTGTTCATGATCTACTCGCTCAATGGCGAGCGCTGCACCTCGTCGAGCCGGCTCTTGATCCAGCAGAACATTGCCGACAAGTTCGTGGAGAAGCTGACCGCGCGCGTGAAAGCGCTGAAAGTCGGTCATCCCCTCGACCCCACAACCGAGATCGGGCCGCTGATCCATGAACGGCATCTCGCCAAGGTCTGCAGCTATTTCGATGTGGCGAAGAAGGACGGCGCGACTATCGCGGTCGGCGGCAAACCGCATGATGGTCCCGGCGGCGGCCACTACATCCAGCCGACGCTGGTCACCGGCGCGGACCGCAGAATGCGCGTGGCGCAAGAGGAAGTGTTCGGGCCGTTTCTGAGCGTGATCCCCTTCCGCGACGAAAAGGACGCGATCGAGATCGCCAACGACGTCAACTATGGTCTCACCGGCTATGTCTGGACCGGCGACATGGGCCGCGCGCTACGCGTGGCCGACGCGTTGGAAGCCGGCATGATCTGGCTCAATTCGGAGAACGTGCGCCATCTGCCGACACCGTTCGGCGGCATGAAGGCGTCCGGCATCGGCCGTGACGGCGGCGACTACTCGTTCGACTTCTACATGGAAACCAAGCATGTTTCGCTGGCGCGGGGCACGCACAAGATCCAACGGCTCGGCATCTAACCGGGCCACGACAGGAAACGCCTGACAGGGACATCGTATGCCCGTTCCGAAACACGTCTTCGATCCACCCTTCAACATCATCCGCTCCAGCCACGTCGTACTCGATGTGACCGATCTGAAGGCGAGCCGCGATTTCTACGAGACCACGGTCGGCCTCCACGTCGAGGATGCCGATTCGAGCGCAGTGTATCTGCGCGGCAGCGAGGAGCATCAGCACCACTCGCTGGTGTTGCGCAAGGCGCAAACGGCGGCCTGCAACCGGCTCGGTTTCAAAGTCGGCGATGACGGCGATCTCGACAAGGCAGCCGCCTTCTTCTCCGAGAACGGCGTGCAGTACAAATTTGCCGAGCAGCCGTTCCAGGGCCGCACCTTGCAATTCACCGACCCCTTCGGCTTCCAGATCGAGCTCTACGCCACCATGGAGAAGCGCCCGCATCTGCTGCGGCGCTACGACCTCTATCGCGGCTGTCATCCGCAGCGGCTCGATCATTTCAACATCTTCGCCGCCGAGGTGCAGGACACCATGGACTTCTATGCCCGGCTCGGCTTCCGCCTGACCGAATATGCGGAGGAAGACGGCCCGCACGGGCGCATCGCAGCCGCCTGGCTGCATCGCAAGGGCAATGTGCACGACCTCGCCATCACCAACGGCAAGGGCCCTCGCCTGCACCATTTCTGTTATTGGGTGCCGACCGCGATGAACGTGCTGCATCTCTGCGACGTGATGGCCTCCAGCGGCTTCCTGACAAATCTGGAGCGTGGCCCCGGCCGCCACGGCATCTCGAACGCGTTCTTCTTGTACGTGCGCGATCCCGACGGCCATCGCCTCGAGCTCTACACCAGCGACTATTTTACGGGCGATCACGACCACGAGCCGCTGCGCTGGTCGTTGAACGACCCGCGCCGCCAGACCTTGTGGGGCGCGCCTGCGCCACGCTCCTGGTTCGAGCAGGGCTCGCCCTTTGCCGGTAGCAAGATGCGCGAGCCCGCCTTCGCAGCGCAAGTCACCGTGGCGGACTAGGAGACGCGGATGAAAAAGATCACGATCGCACTCGGATTAATGATGGCCACCATGACCGCAAGCAGTGCCTCCGAACTCAAGCTCATTGCCGGCGGCTCGCTCGCTCCCTTGTTCAAGATGATCGGCCCGCAATTCGAGAAAGCGAGCGGGCACACGCTCTCGATCCATTTCGATTCCACGCCGAACATCATCACCCGCATCAACGCAGGCACGCCGTTCGATGCGGTCGTGGTCCCCCTCGACGTCTTCAAGGATGCTGCGGCCAAGAGCCATCTCGCGGAGCCCACGGTGAACATCGCCCGCGTCGGTTATGGCGTGATCGTGCGCGCCGGTGCGCCGAAGCCCGATCTCTCCACACCTGAGAGTTTCAAGAAAGCATTGCTTGCGGCGTCCTCGGTGTCGTCAACGCCGTCGAGCGCGGCCGGAGCCTACATCGCCAAGGTCTATGATCGGCTCGGCATATCTGACCAGTTGAAAGCGAAGACCAAAGCCGAAGCATTGCCGACGGCGATTGCGCCGGCCGTCGCCAAGGGCGAGGCCGAGCTCGGCATCTTCCTGACCAATGTGTTCAACGCACCCGGCATCGAGCTTGCCGGACCCTTCCCCGCCGATCTGCAGCAGGAACTCGTATTCCCGGCCGCGGTCGCGACCGACGCCAAGGAGCCGGCTGCGGCGAAGGCGCTGATCGATTTTCTCAAGACGCCTGACGCCATTTCAGCGATCAAGGCCGCCGGCATGACGCCGGGCTGAAGGATTCCAATGACAAATCGCATCGCGACCTATTCCGCCGGCGGCAAGACCGCCTATGGCTATGTCACGGATAAGGGCGTCGTCGATCTCTCCGCGCGCTTCGGCAAGGATTATCCGACTTTGCGCGAGGCCATCGCGGGCGGCGCGCTGGCGGAGCTATGCGATGACGGCGCCAAGCGCGCGCCGGATCATGCGCCCGATGCCATCACCTGGCTGCCGCCGATCCCCTCGCCGGAAAAGATCATTTGCATTGGCGTCAACTATCCCGATCGCAATGCCGAATACAAGGACGGCTCGGACGCGCCGAAATATCCCTCGATGTTCATGCGCACGCCGCGCTCCTTTGTCGGTCACAACACGCCGATCGTGCGGCCACACGCCTCGCCGCAGCTCGATTATGAGGGCGAGGTCGTGCTGATCATCGGCAAGGCCGGGCGGCACATTCCCGAGAAAAGCGCGCTCGATCACATCGGCGCGGTGACGCTCTGCAACGAAGGCACCATCCGCGACTGGCTCCGGCACGCCAAGTTCAACGTGACGCAAGGCAAGAATTTCGACTCCACCGGCAGCCTCGGACCGTGGCTGGTGCCTTACACCGAGGAATCGCAGATCGCTGACATTCGGCTTACGACCAAGGTCAATGGCGAACTGCGGCAGGAAGATCGCACCTCGCGGCTGATCTTCGGCTTCCGCTATCTCATCAATTACATCTCGACCTTCGCCACGCTGGTGCCCGGCGACATCATCGTCACGGGCACACCGACCGGCGCGGGCGCGCGGTTCGATCCGCCGCGCTGGCTCAAGCCCGGCGACGTCATCGAAGTCGAGGCCGAGGGCATCGGCACCTTGAGCAACGGCGTGGTCGACGAACAATAACCAACGGACAATAACAATGACTGCAATGACCGGCGGCGAAGCGATCGTAAGCGGCCTTGTCGCGCACGGCGTCAACACGGTGTTCGGCCTGCCCGGCGCGCAGGTTTATGGCCTGTTCGACGCCTTCCATCAGGCTCAGCTCAGGGTGATCGGCGCGCGGCATGAGCAGGCCTGCGGCTACATGGCGTATGGCTATGCGCGGTCCTCCGGCAAACCGGGCGTGTTCAGCGTGGTGCCCGGCCCCGGTGTGCTCAACGCCGGCGCGGCGCTATTGACCGCATTCGGCTCGAACGAGCCGGTGCTGTGCCTGACCGGCCAGGTGCCGACGCAATTTTTGGGCAAGGGCCGCGGCCATCTGCATGAGATGCCGGACCAGCTTGCGACCTTGCGCACTTTCGTCAAATGGGCGGACCGCATCGAATATCCTGACATCGCACCGTCGATGGTCTCGCGCGCGTTTCAGGAGATGCTGTCCGGCCGCCGCGGGCCGGTCGCGCTGGAAATGCCCTGGGACGTGTTCACCCAGCGTGCCGAGGTCGGCGCGTCGAAAGTGTTCGATCCCTTCCCCGCGCCGCAGCCGGATGCCGATCGCATCAAGGACGCGGCCGCGCTGATCAAGACCGCCAAACGTCCGATGATCCTGGTCGGCTCGGGCGCGATTCACGCGCGGGAGGAAACCCTCGAACTTGCCGAGATGATCGACGCGCCTGTGGTAGCGTTCCGTAGCGGCCGCGGCATCGTCTCCAACGCGCACGAGCTTGGGCTCACCATGGCCGCCGCCTATCGGCTCTGGCCGACGACGGACCTGATGATCGGCATCGGCACGCGCATGGAGCTGACCACCATGTCGCGCTGGCCCTATCGGCCCGACGGCCTGAAGAGCATCCGCATCGACATCGACCCCGTCGAGATGCGGCGCTACGTCTCCGACGTTGCCGTGATCTCCGACAGCAAGAGCGGCACACGCGAGCTTGCCGCCGCGGTGAAGAAGGCCGGTTACGGCAAGACCTCCGGCCGCCGCGCCGAAATCCGCGAGGCGAGCGCGGCCGCGCACGAGGAAATCCAGAAGGTGCAGCCGCAGATGGCGTACCTCAACATCCTGCGCGAGGTGCTGCCCCACGACGCCATCGTCACCGACGAGCTGTCGCAGGTCGGTTTCGCCTCCTGGTACGGCTTCCCGATCTACCAGCCGCGTACCTTCATCACCTCGGGCTATCAGGGCACGCTGGGCTCGGGCTTTCCCACCGCGCTCGGCGCCAAGGTCGCGAACCCGGACAAGCCCGTGGTGGCGATCACCGGGGACGGCGGCTTCATGTTCGGCGTGCAGGAACTCTCGACCGCCGTGCAGTTCAACATCGGCGTGGTGACGCTGGTGTTCAACAACAATGCCTACGGCAATGTGCGGCGCGACCAGCGCAACCGCTTCGACGGCCGCGTGGTCGCCGCCGATCTGGTCAATCCGGATTTCGTCAAGCTTGCCGAGTCATTCGGCGTGGCGGCAAGCCGCGTCACTTCTCCCGATCATTTCAGGCCCGCGCTGGAAAAGGCGCTGGCGCATGGCGGGCCATCTCTGATCGTGGTGGAAGTGCCGCGCGACTCCGAAGTGACGCCGTGGACGTTCATTCATCCGGCGCGCAACTAGACACGCCGAGCGCCCTGCAACTTCGCAGCCGCGATTACCAACAACCCCGCGCCCGCGACCGACCAGCAGGCGACCGGCGCCCAGTGCAGCAGCGGAGCGTATTCCGGCAGCTTCTGCAATCCACCGGCGACCGCGGCCATGCGCGCAAAGGTCCCGAGTGCCAGCGCGGAGAACACCAGCCCGGTGACCTTGCCTTCCGCGCCGGTCTCGCCGATTGCGAGCGCCGCCGAGATCGCGCTCATCAGCATGCAGCCCCAGGCCGCACCTGCGATGAACTGGGCTGCGATCAGCATATCGAGCCCGCCGGCGAACTCCGCGACAATGATCGCTACTGCACCGAACAGTCCGGCGGCGCCCATCACGATCAAGCCGCCGCGATGCTTGACGACGAGGCTCGCCGGAAACATCGCGAGATTGAAGCCGATCCAGAACACCGGCATCAGCCATTGCAGCTCGGCCGGCTTGGCAAAGCGCAGGTAGAACGGCCCGCTGTTGATCGAGAAATGCAATTGATAGCCGAGCGCAAGCAGCACCATCGCCGCGATGAAGATCACGGGCATGGTGCCGAATGGCTTCGCCGCCGCGGCCGGTTTCGCGGAGGCGGCCTCTTCGGCCACAGTGCGCTCCACTTTTGACAGCGCAAGCGTGGTGATCAGAAGTACCACGCTCGAAATCACGAAGGGCAGCCGTGCATCGACATCGCGCAGCGCCACGCCGAGATAGGGCGAGATCGCGCCGGCCACGCCGTAGCCGAGCATGACCAGCGCCGAGAGGAACGGGATCTCGGGCTTTGCGCGATACTTGCCGAGCAGGACCAATGGCGGCGCACGCAACGCCGACGACGTGATCGCCCAGGTCACGATGAGCGCGATGAAGAACGGCTGGGCGCTGTGACCCGCGCCAGCGACGAAAGGCAGCGCGAGGAAGGCCGCGCAGGAGAAGGCCGTCAGCACGCCGACATAGATGCCGAGCCGGCCGACAAGGCGCGCGATGCGGTCGGCTGCAACACCCATCGCGGTATCGGTGACGGTGAAGATCGCCTGGTCCAGCATCAGCAGCCAGATCACGGCCGTCGGCGCGATGCCGACCTCGACCGCGAGCCTGGGCAGGTAGATCACATAGGTGGTCCAGCCCAGCGTGAAGACCAGCTGCAGGAACGCGAGATAGAGCCCGGTGCGGTTGCCGGTGGCGCTCGTCTCTGCTCTCAACTCGGTCGTCGTCATGCGACCAGCATAATGCAGCCGGAGCGTCCAGGGAATGCCGCTACCGCGCCTTCCGGAAGGTCAGGTTGATGCGGTTGCGGCCGAGCAGCGCATGCTCGCCGTCGGCGAGCGGCGCCACGCCATGGAAGAACAGCCGTGACGGGCCGCCCCAGACCACGACATCGCCATGCTCCAGCCGGTAGCGCGCCGGCTTGTCCGAGCGCTTCAGCCCGCCGAACATGAAAATCGCCGGCAGACCCAGCGAGACCGAGACGATCGGCGCGGAGAAATCCGTTTCATCACGGTCCTGATGCAGCGACATCCGCGCGCCGGGCTCATAGCGATTGATCAGACACGCTTCCGGCGCGAAGCCGGCAAAGCCGCCTTGGACCGCCGCACGCTCCGCCAGCTCGCGAAAGACCGATGGCATCGCCGGCCATGGCTTGCCGCTCACGGGATCGTCGGCGCCGTAGCGATAGCCTTTGGCGTCGGTGACCCAGCCGAGGCTCCCGCAATTCGTCATCGCGACCGACATCTCAAAGCCGCCCGGCGTCGACATGTGACGGAACGGCGCCTGCGCCGTGACCTCATCCACCGCCCGCAGGAGATCATGCTGGATCGGCCGCGCGAAGCCGCGCAGCAGCACGGCGCCGTCGGCCATCTCTTCGCGCGACGGCAGCAGTTTGCTGACGCTATCAAACAAATCCCCAGTCATTTCGCATCGTGGAAGATCACGCCGACGGTGTGGCGCTTGCCGGCGCGCAGCCGGCTGACGCCATGGCGCAGATTAACCCGATAGGTGCCGCGCGTCCCCTGCACCGGGCGGTGATGCACAGCAAAGGCGACCGCGTCGCCCTGCCGGAGCGCCACCACCTCGGCGCGCGACTGCATGCGCGGCCGCTGCTCGGTCAGCACGAACTCGCCGCCCTCGAAATCGCGGCCCGGTTCCGACAGCAGGATCGCGACCTGCAGCGGAAACACATGCTCGCCATAGAGATCCTGGTGCAGACAGTTGTAATCGCCGGCCTCGTATTGCAGCAGCAGCGGCGTCGGGCGAGCCTGGCCGGCGTCATGACAGCGTTTCAGGAAAGCGTCGTGACGGTCGGGGTAGCGGATGTCGATCGCCATCGCCTCGTTCCAGCGATTGGCGATACCCTTCAGCCGCGCATACAGCGCGGGCCTCAGCTGCGCGATCAGATCGGGCAGCGGATAGCTGAAATATTTGTACTCGCCGCGGCCGAAGCCGTGACGGCCCATCACGATACGGCTGCGAAACTGCGCGTCGTCAGAATAGAGCGCGGCGAGCGCGCGACATTCTTCCGGCGTCAGCAGGTTCTTGAGGACCGCGCAGCCCTGCGCGTCGAGATCACGTTCGGCCTGCCCCCAGTCGATGGTGTCGACGCGGGTGGCGGCATTGGCGGCGGGAACGTGGCGAATGGCGGTTTTGGCATTGGTTTTCATGAGGCCAATGTGGCGGCGATCGCTGGTCGGCGCCACCCGATTTCCGTTGGAACGAACCTATTTCCAAGAACTCGTCATGGCCGGGCTTCGTCCCGGCCATCCACGTCTTACTTTATTCGCCGATCCAAAGACGTGGATGCCCGGCACAAGGCCGGGCATGACGACGGTGGAGATTATCCCCGCACCGGCAGCGGGATCACATCATAAGCGTTGCGGATGCTGCGCTTCAAAACCGGATCCTCGAACTCGCATTCGAAGCGATCGGCTGGGCGGATGCCGCCTTTGGCGGCAAAGGTGCCGCCGAACATCAGGCAGCCATCCGGCAGCTTGCCGCCCTCGAAACCGCGCTTGAGCAGGTCGGCGACCGGCAGGATCGCATCCAGCGCGCCCTCCTGGTAGAGTTCGCGCTTGCCGTTGATCGTGGCCCAGGCGCGCAGGATCAGCCTGTCCCAATGGCCGATGACGTCCTCAAGCTCCCACAGCTGTGACGCAATCGGCTTGTCACACATCTGCTTGGAGACGGTGACGCTGTAGCTTTCGACCTTGCGGTCGGTGTGGTCGGAGCCGAGGCCGACGAAGGTGCGGCCCTGCCAGCCGACCAGGAAGAACTCGACTTCCCCGCTGGAGTTGGTGCCGCAGACCTCGATCGAGTCCTCCATGGTGAGCCGCCGCGCCGAGCAGCGGTAGTAGATTGGCGTCGAGGCCGGCCGCGCGATGCCGAGCGCTTCCAGCTCGGCGATGTGCTTGTCGCGCGCGACAGGATCGCGGCCGGTCCAGCCGGCAATCACGACCTGATCGATCGGCATGGTCAGCGGCGTCGCAGCACCGCGATCGTCGACGGTGAAGGTGAGGTCAAACACGGATAGCGCCCTCCATTCCCGCAGCAAGTTCGAAGATGCGGCGATCCAATCCGCCTGATGAGGCGAGCATCAGTCCGACCGGCACCTCGCCCTCGCGATTCGCCGGCAGCGAGATCGAACAGCCGTCGATCATGTTGATCAACGTGCAATTGCGCAGGCTGCGCAGGTTCTGGGTCGTGAACGCCTTGTCGTCGGCGAGATCGGCGATGCGCGGCGGCGTGTTCGCCGTGGTCGGCATGACCAGCGCGTCGTAGGGCGCAAGCCGCGCGGTGGCGCGCGCAATCAGCGAACGTCGCGCATTGAGCAGGTCGATATAGTCGGCCGAGCTGATGTGCTCGCCGCGCAGGATGCGCAGGGAGACACGGGGATCGTAGACGTCGCCCTTGCTGGTCAGGAGATAACGGTGCCAGGCATAGCTTTCTGCCGCGGCAAAGCCACCCCTGGCATTCATCAGACCGACATCGAGGAATTCCGGCACCTCGATGTGTTCGATCAGCGCGCCCGCGCGCGACAGCGTCGCGAGCGCCCGCTCGAAGGTTTTAGCCACCGCCTCGTCGAGATCGTCGAGCGCAACGGTCATCGGCACCGCGAGCCGCATGCCCTTGATCGGACGCGGCACGATCGTCGGCAGCGGCTCGTCGGCGAGCACCGCGTCGAGCGTGGCGCAGCACTGCACGGAGTTGGCGAGCGGCCCAAAGCTGTCGAGCGAGAAGGAAAGCGGCACGCCGCCATCGAGCGGCACGCGCCGCTGCGTTGGCTTGTAGCCGACAATGCCGTTATAGGCCGCCGGAATCCGGCAGGAGCCGCCGGTGTCGGTGCCGAGCGCGCCATAGGCCATGCGATCGGCGATCGAGACCGCTGCGCCCGATGACGAGCCGCCGGGGACGTGACCGACATTGCGCTGCCAGGCGCTTTTCGGCGTGCCGTAGTGCGGATTGATGCCGATGCCCGAATAGGCAAACTCGGTCATGTTGGTGCGGCCGACCACGATGAAGCCGGCGCGGCGCAGCCGCGCCACCACAGGCGCATCGGCGGCAGCGGGCGCGGAGTCTTCCAGGGCGCGCGAGCCGGCGCGGGTGACCTGCCCCTTGATGTCGAAGAGGTCCTTCACCGAGACCGGAATGCCGGCAAAGCGCGAGGGTGCCGCGCACACCTTGCGCAGGCGATCCATCGCTTCCGCGGCTTCCAGCGCGGCACCCCTGTCGACATGGATGAAGGTGCGCTGTCCCTCGCCGGCGGGATCGGCGATCCGCGCGATGCATTCCTCGACCAGCTTGCGGGCGGAGGTGCGGCCCCCATCCAGATCGTCGGCGAGCGCGGCAAGGGTGGGGTTCGGCATGATGTTCGCCTGCTTATCTGAAGTCTTTGGGCGTCTCGATCTCGAGATCGAGCAGGGCGGAGCTGAGCGACTTGCCGTGGGCGTCGAGCGCCAGCGATCTGGTAACCCCGCCGCCCAGCGTATTGCTCATGACGAAGTTCAGCGCCGCGATGTTGGGCAATTCATAACGCACCACCCCGCCTTCGACAACGCCGGCGAAATGCGCTTTGACCCGATCAGCCGTGACCTGCTCCTTCAGCAGCGGAAAATGTTTCGCATCATAGGCGATCACGGAGATGTTGGACGTATTGCCCTTGTCGCCGGTGCGGGAATGAGCGATATCGCGCAGCTTCATCTATGCCTCGACAAAATGCACACGCGGTTTCGCCAGCTCGCGCGGCAGCAGGACGGAGGCGACCGCAACCACGTCGCGCGCCGATTTCCAGGCCCCTCCGCCACCGGCCGGACCGTTGGTATAGAGCGTCTCGACCTCATTGCCGATCCGCACGGCCTCGCGCAAATTCTCGGTGCGGGCGGTTACGCGCACGCGCACCTCATAGGGCTCGTTGGCGTGCGCAGAGACCTGCGATCCGTGCAGCGAATCCACGCCGATCAGGTCGAAGCGCAGCTCGCTGGTGGAAACGCCGGTCAGCCTCAAGCGTTCGCGCACGATATCGAGCGCGAGCCGGCCCCGCGCCAGCGCGCCCGGCCCGGCATAGGACATCTGCCCTTCGCCGATAAAACTGTCGACATAGCCGACCGAGACTTTCAGCGTGCCGGTGCGCCTGGTGCCGCGACCGCCGCTGACCCGGACCCGATCCGGCGCGATCTCCTCCACTGAGACTTGCGAGAAGTCGGCGACCACATCCGGTTGGAAATATTGGGTGGGGTCGTGCACCTCGTACAGCAACTGCTCCTTGCAGGTCTGCGCGGTCACCACGCCGCCCGAGCCCGGCACCTTGGTCACGACCAGCGAGCCGTCCTCGCCGACCTCACCGATGGGAAAGCCGAGCCGCGCGAGATCAGGGATATCCTTGTAACCGGGATCGGCGAAGTAGCCACCGGTGATCTGCCCGGCGCATTCCAGCAGGTGTCCGGCGACGGTGCCCTGCCCCAGCAAATTCCAGTCGTCCATCGCCCAGCCGAAGGCATGGATCATCGGCGCCAGGAACAGCGCGGGATCGGAGGCGCGGCCGGTGATGACGACATCGGCGCCGCCACGCAGTGCTTGCGCCATCGGCTCGGCGCCAAGATAGGCGTTGGCCGAGAGCAGCTTGTTGCCGAGCTGCTTGATGGTGCCTTCGAACTCCATGATCGACAGATCATTGGCCTTGCAGGCTTCCAGCACATCGTCGCCGACGACGGCGGCGACCTTGAGCCGCGACAGCCCGAGCGCGCGTGCGATTTCGGCGGTCTTCTTGGCGGCCGCTTCCGGATTGGCCGCACCCATATTGGTGACGATCTTGATGCCCTTGGCCGCGCAGAGCGGCAGCACCGCGCGCATGCGTTCTTCGAGCAGCGGGTCGTAACCGCCGTCCGGATTTTTCATCCGCGCCTGCTGCGCCAGCGCCACCGTGCGCTCGCCCAGGCATTCGAACACGAGATAATCGATCTCGCCCTTCTCGGCGAGTTCGACCGCGGGCTCGATGCGATCGCCCGAATAGCCTGCGCCTGATCCGATCCTGATCGTTCGCATCACTTCAACCCGAAATAGGCGCGGTGCAGTTCTTGATTGCCGCTCATCTCGGCGACCGTGCCGGAGAAGCGGATACGGCCCCCTTCCAGCACGAACACGCGCGTTGCGACCTCGAGGAAACCGATATTCTGCTCGGCAATCAAGAGCGCAATGCCATGGCCCTGCAGGCCAGAGAGGATGCGGATCACCTCCTTGACGAACAGTGGCGACAGGCCCGCCGACGGCTCGTCCATCACGAGCAGCTTCGGCTCGGCCGCCAGCGCCTTGGCAATGCCGAGCATCTTGCGTTGGCCCCCCGAGAGGCTGGAGGCCGCGTCCCGGCGTTTGTCGCGCAGCACCGGGAACAGGCCGTAGAGCTCGTCGGCGCGGCGGCCCGGATCGGCATGGCCCATCGCCTGCGCGCCGACGCGGATGTTCTCCTCGATCGACAGATCGGGAAACACCGCAAGCTCCGACATATAGGTCATGCCGAGCTTCATGCGGTCCGCCGAGCGCATCTTTGTAAGTTCAGTGCCGCCGAGCTTGATCGAGCCCTGCCGCGCCTCGACCAGTCCCACCAGCGATTTCAGGAAAGTGGTCTTGCCCGCGCCATTGGCCCCGAGCAGCAGCACGGTTTCGCCGGCCCGGACGTCGAGATCGACGCCCCACAGCACCTGCATGGTGCCGTAGCCGGCATCGACGCCTTTGGCGTCAAGCAGCGGCGTGGCGTCAGGCGGCATGCTCGCCTCCCAGAAACACCTCGATCACCTGAGGCTCGCGTACCGCGGCGGCGAGCTTGCCCTCGAAAATCTCCTTGCCGGCATTGAGCACGATGACGCGATCGGTGATGTGCTCGATGAAGCCCATGAGATGCTCGACCACGATGATCGCCATGCCGGTCGCGGCCAGTGCCTTGATGCGGCCGGCGATCCAATCGAGCTCGGTCGGATTGAGGCCGGCGGCGAGCTCGTCGAGCAAGAGCAGCCGCGGCCGCGTCGCCAGCGCGCGGGTGAGATCGAGCATCTTCTGCTGCGCGCTGTTGAGATCGGCGGCCGGGCGATCGGCGACACCCGTGAGATGATATTCCTCCAGCAATTCGTCGACCGTGGGCGGCGCGACGGAGGCGCGGCCGTAGGCCAGCGCGACGCGGATGTTCTCGCGGACGGTGAGCGACAGGAACGGTTTGGGAATCTGAAAGGTGCGGTTGATGCCGCTGTGCACGAGACGATGCGAGGCGGTGCCGCCGATCGCGGCGCCATCGAAATCGACCTCGCCGCCATCGGGCGCGTAAAGACCGGAGATGACGTTGATCGCGGTTGTCTTGCCGGAGCCGTTGGGGCCGACCAGCCCTAGGATCTCACCGGATACGACATGGAAGCTCAGGCCATCGAGGGCGTGGAAGCCGCCGAAGCGCTTCACCAGTTTGGTCACGTTGAGGATCGGTTTCGTCTCAGGGGACATGCCACCCCCTGCGCGTTGCGAGTGAGACGAGACCTGCGGGCAGGAACAGCACCAGCCCCATGATCAGCAGGCCATAGATCAACTGGAAATATTGCGGGGTGGTGAAGCCGATCAGATTGTAGATGCCATAGAGGATAATGACGCCGACGATCGGGCCGGTGATGGTGGCAACGCCGCCGAACAGTGCGAACACGATGGCGAAGATCGAGAACTCGCCGGAGAACACGTTGTCGGGATAGAACACCGAGACGTACCAGGCGTAGATGCCGCCGGCGAGGCCGGCGACCAGCGCCGACGCCAGCCAGGCGATCACGCGCATCTTGACCACATTGACGCCGGCCATCGAGGCCGACACCGCATCCTCGCGCACGGCCTGCAGTGCGAGGCCGAAGCCGGAGTTCTTCAGGTACACCACGCCACCGACGGTCAGCGCCAGCACGACCAGTGCCGCCGTATAGGCATCGGTGGGGTTGAACGTGCCGGTCAGCGAGACGCCGTACGGTCCCTTGGTGATGCCCTCCAGCGCCGGATTGGCGACGAAATGCAGCACGGCCAGAGAAGCCGCGAGATTGGCAATGGCGAAATAGGCGCCGGACAGACGCAGCAATGGCGTCAGCAACAATCCGAGCGCGACGCCGACGAGACCTGCGACCAGCACCGCAATGGGCGCCGGCGAGTGCAAATGCATCACCATGATCGCAAATCCGTAAGCACCGGCGCCGAAGAAGCCGACATAGCCGAACGGCAGATAGCCGGTGAAGCCGTAGATGATGTTCACGCCCTGCGCGAGGATCAGGAAGATCACGAAATTGAACAGCAGCAAATGGTTCTGATAAACGCCGGGCGCTACCGCAAACACCACGACCAGCGGTGCCAGGATGAACAGAATGTGCTTGAGGGCGCTAGGCAACGCGCACCCGCCTTCCGAGCAGGCCGCTCGGGCGCAACAGCAGGATCAGGATCAACAGCACATAGGGCAGCAGGTCCGCCCATGAGCTGAGATAGGTCTGCACCAGCATGTAGCAGACGCCATAGACGATACCGCCAAGCGCGGTCCCTAAGGGATTGCCGAGCGAGCCCAGCACCACGATGGCAAAGGAGGTCACCGTCGCATCCGCGCCGAAGGCCGGCGTCACCGAACCGAACATGAAGGGGGCGAACACACCCGCGACTGCGGCAAGCCCGAGCCCGATGCCGAAGGCGGCCGCCGAGACGCGATCGACGTCGATGCCTGTCGCCAGCGCCTCGTCGCGGCGCGACATCACCGCGCGCGTCAAGGTGCCGAGCCGGGTGCGGTAGAGATAAAGGTAGACGCAGCCGATCGCGATCAGGCTTGCGCCTGCCGCAATCACCCAGGGCGCCGGAAAGCCCTGTCCGAAAATCTGGACGGGTCCCGCGCCGCCCGGTTTACCGCCGAACCATTTCACCTTGATCGTGGTGAAGACCGTGCCGAGCAGCCGACTCTGGATCGAGCGCTCGCTGGTGCCGGCGAAAATCGTGGTGACGGCTTCGATCACTTGCGACAGGCCGAAGAACAGGATGATCGACAGCATCTCGGGATTGCTCGATCCTTGCAGCCGCGGCACCAGCACCCAGTACAGCAGCAGCCCCGCCAACACGAACACGACAAAGGCGAGCGGGATCGCAAACAGCGGATCGATGCCAAAAATCGCCACCACGCCGAAGGCGATGAAGGCACCGAGCATCAAGGTGTCGCCATGCGCGAGGTTGACGATGCGCATGACGCCAAAGACGAGATTGAGGCCGATGCCGACCAGGCTGAAATAGAGGCCGAACAGCACGCCGGCGACGAGCGCGTAGATCAGCATTCGCGCCCCGCCGCCTGCTTACATGTCAGCCGCGTCGGCCTCATGGAGCCGGATAGACCGGCTTGCCGGTGGCGGTCTCATGCGGGTAGATCGACACGAACTTGATATGTTCGTGCTCGTCGACAACGAGCTGGCCGAGCGGCGTCAGCTCGCCGATCTGCCCGCCCATGTCGTCGAGCGCGAAGGTGCCGTCCAGCGTCTTGAGCTGGCCGGACAGCGAGAATACCGCCTTGCGCAGCTCCATCTGGTCGAGGCTGGTGGCAACCGACAGCGTCTTTTCCAGCACGAGGCCGGTGGTGTAGCCGGCGACCGCGTTGAAGCCGAACTCGATCTTGCCGTCGGGGTATTTCTTGTCCCAAGCGGCCTTATAGGCCTTCATGTCCATGCCGAAATTGACGGGGTAGTCGAGCTCGGACGGCGGCACATAGGTCCAGATGTGCTCAAGGCCCTTGGCGCCGACGTTCTTCTCCAGAAGTTCTGTCTCGAGTCCAGCATAGATCGAGAACAGCATCTTGAACTTGATGCCCACGTCCTGCACGTTGCGCAGGAAGGCGATGTCGTTCGGCGCATAGCCGAAATGGATCACCGCGTCAGGATTGGTGTTGGCGATGTTGTTGATGATGACGGTGTAGTTGGTGGTTTCGGTCGGAATGCCCTGATCGTAGACGATCTCGATCGGCGCGCCGGATTCTTTCACGAATTTGCGGAAGGCATTGGCCTGCGTGCCCGTGAACTCGTTGGTGGCATAGAGGATTGCGACCTTCTTGATGCCCAGGCCGGGACCGTCATGGCTGACGAAGTCGGCGACCGGTTTCGGCCACACCGTCGAGACGGGATCGGCCATCAGCGCAATGTAGGGATTGTCCTTGGAGAAGAAGCTTGCGCCGGTTCCGGTCTGGTCGAACAGGAACATCTTGTGGTCGCGCGCGATCGCTACCGCGGGCGCCGTGAGCACCGAGCCGGAATTGGCGACCAGGAGGTCGACCTTGTCCTGGGTGATGAGCTGGTTGTAGAGCGTCGAGGCTGTCGCGGTGTTGCTCTGGTCGTCATAGGCGACGAGCTTGACCGGGATCTTCTTGTCGAACGCCTTGACATAAACGCCGCCCTCGGCGTTCTTCTGGTCGGCCCAGAGTTTCAGCGCGCTGTGCACGGGCATCGAGATCGAGGCGAAGCGTCCTGACGACGCATAGAGCGTGCCGATCTTGATCTCGGATGGCGCGTCCGCGGCGATCGCCTGCGTTGCAAATACAAGGCTAGCGGCCAGTGCCGCGCCAGTGACCCTGAACATTGATCCTCCCGGATTTCTTGGTTTCTGGCAGCCCTTCTACGCGCGGGTTTTGGGGGACACAAGCATTCCCGCCTCGTCCGTTGTGTCAGTAACGGAATAGGGCCATGCATGCAGAGACGGCGCGCCCGTTGACGGGCAACGGCCGATGTCGCATCAAGATTGCAACGATATCGGGAGGAACAAAAATGGCCGAGCCTGCGCGCGCCAAACCAAAGCCGACGCCGGAGACCCAGCATTTCTGGGACGGCACGCGAGACGGCGAATTGCGGCTGCAGCGCTGCGATGCCTGCGCCAATGTCTACTTCCCACCACGACCGTTCTGTCCCAAATGCGCCTCGCGCAAGGTCAGCGTGTTCAAGGCGAGCGGCAAGGGCAAGCTCTACAGCTACGTCATCAATCACCGGCCTGCCGCACCCGGCTTCACCCCGCCCTACTCCATCGCCGTCGTCGAACTCGACGAGGGACCGCGGATGATGACCAATATCGTCGACTGCCCGCAAACGCCGGAAGCTCTCGAGCTCGACATGAAGGTCGAGGTCAAGTTCGAGACGCTGGACGACAAGATCACCCTTCCCCTGTTCCGTCCGGCGAAGGGGTAAGGCGATGCGCAGAAACCAGGTTGCCGTCGTCGGAGCTGCCGAGACCACCGAGCTCGGCGTCATTCCCAACGTCTCGCAGATCCAGCTGCACGCGGACGCGGCGCTGAATGCGCTCGCGGATGCCGGCTTGAAACTCTCCGATATCGATGGCTTCGCCACTGCCGTGGAGACGCCGCAGCAGGTCGCGCACTATCTCGGCATCACACCGACCTGGGTCGACGGCACGTCGGTCGGCGGCTGCTCGTTCATGCTGCATGTCCGCCACGCTGCGGCTGCGATCGAAGCCGGATTGTGCAAGACCGTGCTGATCACGCACGCCGAGAGCGGCAAGTCGATGATCGGCAAGCAACCGCGCTCGACGGCGCCGGACAGTCTGAACGGCCAGTTCGAGTCGCCGTTCGGCGTCTACGGGCCGCCCAGCATGTTTCCTATTCCGGTGCTGCGCTTCATGAAGACCTATGGCATCACCCATGAGCAGTTGGCCATGGTCGCCGTGGTGCAGCGGGAATGGGCCGGAAAAAATCCGCGCGCCACCATGAAGGACCCGATCACGGTTGCCGACGTCCTCAACTCGCGCATGATCGCCTATCCATTCCGCCTGCTGCAGTGCTGCCTCGTCACCGACGGCGGCGGCGCGCTGATCCTCACCTCGGCAGATCGAGCCAAGGATTTTCCGCGCAAGCCCGTCTACATCCTCGGCACCGGCGAGAGCGTGGAAACGCCGATGGTCAGCCAGATGGAGACCTTCAACTCCTCGCGCGCCTTCAAGGTCGCGGGGCCGCTGGCCTTCAAGGAAGCCGGCATCGCGCCTAAAGATGTCGACCATCTCATGATCTACGATGCCTTTGCGCATCTGCCGCTGTTTGGTCTCGGCGATCTCGGCTTCATGCCGCATCAGGAGACCGGCAAGTTCATCGCCGACGGCCACACGCGGCCCGGCGGGAAATTGCCGCTCAACACAAATGGCGGCGGGCTGTCCTACATGCATTCGGGCATGTACGGCATGTACGCGCTGCAGGAGAGCGTGCGGCAGATGCGCGGCATCGCGCCGGCGCAGGTGCCGAATGCGAAGATTTCGGTCTGCCATGGCGTTGGCGGCATGTTCGCGGCGTCAGGCACGATCATTTTCACGAACGAGAAGTAACAACCTTCGTCATTCCGGGATGCGCCGAAGGCGCGGGCCCGGAATCCATACTCCCAGTCGGTGGTTATGGATTCCGGTCTCGTCGCTTTCGCTCCGCCCCGGAATGACGACCAATTGAAGGGAGACTCCAATGGCCAAATCACTCGACGGCAAATCCATCATCGTCACCGGTGCCGGCCGCGGCATCGGCCGCGAAATCGCCCTGCTCTGCGCGTCCGAAGGCGCCAAGGTCGTGGTCAACGATCCCGGCGGCGCGGCCGACGGCTCCGGCAACAATGCGGCACCCGCCGAAGAAGTGGTCGAAGAGATCAGGAAGCGCGGCGGCACCGCGGTCGCGAATTTCGAGACGGTCGCTGAAGCGATCCCGGCGAGCCGCATCGTCAAGACCGCGACCGATCACTTCGGCAGGCTCGACGGCGTCGTCAACAATGCCGGCATCCTGCGCGACATGATCTTCCATCGCATGAGCGTGGAGGCCTTCGAGTCCGTCATCAAGGTGCACCTGATGGGCTCGTTCTACGTGTCGCATGCGGCCGCACGCTTGTTCCGCGAGCAGGAGAGCGGCTCCTTCGTGCACTTCACCTCAACCTCCGGCCTTGTCGGCAATTTCGGCCAGGCCAACTATGCCGCCGCCAAGCTCGGCATCGTGGGCCTGTCGAAATCGATCGCGCTCGATATGAACCGCTTCAACGTGCGCTCGAACTGCATCTCGCCGTTCGCCTGGAGCCGCCTGATCGGCACCATCCCGACCGAGACCGAGGCCGAGAAAGCGCGGGTCGAGAAGATCAAGCAAATGGGCCCGGAGAAGATCGCGCCTGTCGCCGCCTATCTGATGGGCGACGCTTCCAAGGACGTGACCGGGCAGATTTTTGGTGTGCGCATGAACGAGATATTCCTGTTCAGCCAGAACCGTCCGCTCCGTTCGGTGCAGCGCACCGAAGGCTGGACGCCGCAGACCGTTGCCGAGCATGCGATGCCGGCGCTCAAGCCGTCATTCTACAAGCTCGACCGCTCCGCCGACGTCTTCAGCTGGGACGCGATCTGACAAATCGATCTATCTGAAGTTGTCCGGCGGATTCCGCCCGCTTTATGCCGGATTGCATGCGCATGATGTCCTCCCAACAAAAAATCATGGGAGGAAATCATGGCAACTCCACTGACCTTTCCTGACGCTCCCTTCAACCGCCGCAAGCTGATCAAGGGCGCGGCGGCGCTCGCAGCCACAGCCGTGACGGCGGGCGCCGCGACGGCGGAAACCCTCGCGCCTCTCGGCCAGACTGGAGCTCCAACCCGGAACACCGATCGGCTTCCGCTCGGGCCATTGCCCGGCAGCCGCTATCCGGATGCTCATCTGGAGGCCGGCAAGAAATCGTCCAAGCCTAACTTCGGGCCGCCTGGCTTCCCGGCGTTTGCCGGCACCATGGCGGTCGAACGCGTCGCGACCGGCATGCGCTGGGCGGAAGGGCCGGTCTACTTCCCGGCCGGGCGTTACGTGCTGTTCTCTGACATTCCCAACAACCGCATCATGCGGTTCTCGGAGGATGACGGTCATCTCAGCGTCTACCGTCAGCCGTCGATGAACTCGAACGGCAACACCATCGATCGCGAGGGTCGGCTGCTCACCTGCGAGCATAGCGGCCGCCGCGTCACCCGGACCGAGCTCGACGGCTCGATCACCATCATCGCCGACAAGTTCGACGGCAAGAAGCTGAACTCGCCGAACGACGTTGTCGTGGCGTCAGACGGCTCGATCTGGTTCACCGATCCCGCCTACGGCATCGGCGGCTATTACGAGGGCATCAAGGCCGAGCAGGAGCAGGCCAAGCACAACGTCTACCGGGTCGATCCGAAGTCGGGCGATATCAAGGTCGTCGCCGACGACTTCGTGGAGCCGAACGGGCTGACCTTCTCGCCCGACGAGAAGCGGCTCTACATCCTCGACACCGGCTTCACCGACGGGCCGGACAATCCCTCGCACATCCGGATGTTCGACGTGAACCTCTCGGAGGGCAAGCTGACGAACGGCAAGGTGTTTGCCGAAATGCCAAAGCCCAGCATTACCGACGGCGCGCGTTGCGACCGCGACGGGCGGGTGTGGTGTTCGGTCGGCTGGGGCGATCCGAACGAGGACGGCGTGCGCTGTTACTCGCCCGAGGGCGAGCTGCTCGGCAAGATCCACATTCCCGAGACGGTCGCCAATCTCTGCTTCGGCGGCCAGCAGCGCAACCGGCTCTATATCTGCGGATCGACATCGCTGTACGCGGTCTACACCAGCGCACAGGGCGCGATGAAGCCGTAAGATAAAGCGAATAGGAGTGGCGAATGGCGAATAGGGATTCCATTCGCTACTCGCCATTCGCTATTCGCGCCTTACCCCGTATTCCGCAATCCCGCCGAAATGCCGTTGATCGTGATCTGGATACCACGCAGCACCTGCTCATCGGGATTCTCAGCGCGATGCTCCTTCAAAAGCTCCACCTGCACATGGTTGAGCGGGTCGAGATAGGGAAAGCGGTGGCGCACCGAACGCTCCAGCAGCGGATTGCCCTGCAGCAGCCGATCTTGTCCCATGATGTCGAGCAGCGTTTCGATCACGAGATGCCATTCACGGCGGATGCGGCCGAAGATGCGTTCACGCAATGCCTCGTCCGGCACCAGCTCGGCATAGCGCGAGGCGATCGCGATCGAGCTTTTCGCCAGCACCATGTCCATGTTCGACAGCAGCATGCGGAAGAACGGCCACTCGCGGTACAGTTCTTTCAGGAACGGCATGCCCTGATCGGGATGCGCCTTGATCCAGGTTTCTACCGCCTGGCCGAAGCCGTACCAGCCCGGCAGCATCAGCCGGCATTGCGCCCATGAAAATACCCAGGGGATCGCGCGCAAATCCTCGATCGCACGGGTCTTCTTGCGCGAGGCCGGCCGGCTGCCGATGTTCAGCGTGGCGATCTCGTTGATGACGGTCGAACCCCAGAAGTAGTCGACGAAACCGTCGGTCTCGTAGACCAGGCCGCGATAGGCCTTGAAGGCGAGATCGGACAATTCGTTCATGGCCACGAGATATTCCGCCTTCGGCGCCGGCTGGCGCGGATGCAGCAAGCTTGCTTCCAGAGTGGCGGCGGCAAGGATTTCCAGATTGCTGCGGCCGACCTCGGCGTTGGAATATTTCGACGAGATGATCTCGCCCTGCTCGGTGATGCGGATCTGCCCGTTCACGGCACCGCCGGGCTGCGCGACGATCGCGTCATAGCTCGGACCGCCGCCGCGGCCGACCGAGCCGCCGCGACCATGGAACAGCCGCAGCCGCACGCCGTGACGTTCGAATACCTGCACCAGCCCGATCTCAGCCTTGTACAGCTCCCACCCCGAGGTAATGAAGCCGCCATCCTTGTTGCTGTCGGAATAACCGAGCATCACCTCTTGTACCGAGCCGCGGCTGTCGACCAGCTTGCGGTAATCGTGCAGCGACAACATGCGGTCCATGATGCCGCTGCAGGCCTGCAGATCCTCGATGGTCTCGAACAGCGGCACGATGTTGATGGCGCAACGGCCGGACGGATGGACCAGACCGACCTCTTTCAGGAGCAGGGCGACCTCAAGCATGTCGGACATGCCCTTGCACATCGAGATGATGCATTGGGGAATCGCGTCGGCACCGAACCTCGCATGCGCTTCCGCGGCGGCGTGGAAAATCGCGAGCTCGCCGACAGTTTCCTCGCTGTATTTGACGAAGCTCGAAGTCAGCGGCCGCGCGTTGCGGAGCTCGCTCGAAAGCAGCGCCACCCGCGATTCCTCGTTGAGTGCCAGATACGACATGCCGGGCATGGCGGCATCGAGAAGCTCGGCGACCGTGCGCTCATGCACGGCGGAGTTCTGGCGGATGTCCAGGCGGGCGAGATGGAAGCCGAAGCAGTCCACCGCACGGCGGAGCAACCGCAACCGTCCGCGCGCGATGACGCGCGCATTGTTCGCGATCAGCGAGCGGTCGAGCACGTCGAGATCGGCCTGGAATTCCGCGACGCCATCATACGGCGCGCCCTCGCCCACCGGCCGCCTCACGACCTGGACGTCGAGCTTCTTCGCGGTCGCCGAGAGCCGCGCATACATGCCGGACACCGCCAGTCGGTACGGCTCGCCGATCCGGTGCGGCGAGGTGTCCGGTGAGCGTTCCGCGAGCGCACGCAACTCGGCTGAGACATCGGCGAGGTGCGCGGCGATCGACAGCTCTGCGCCGAGCGCGTGCAGCTCTTCCAGATAGAATTGCAGCGCGCGGCTCGATTGCAGCTTCAAGGTGCCGCGCACGACATCGGCCGTGACGAAGGGGTTGCCGTCGCGATCGCCGCCGATCCAGCTACCCATCCTCAGGAACGAGGCGATCTCGCCAGCCGCCTCGTCGCCGGCGTTGAGCTTGTCTTCCAGCGCGCAAATCAGCCGCGGCACCTCCTGCAGGAAGGTGTAGTCGTAGAACGACAAGCCGTTGGCGACCTCGTCGAGCACGGTGAGCTTGGTCCGCCGCAGCAGATTGGTCTGCCACAAGGTCAGTACCGCGCGGCGCAGCTGCTCGTCGCTGGCCTCGGCCTCATCGGGCGTCAGTTGCACGCGCTCGCGCCGGTCGAGCAAATGGGCGACCTCCATCTCGCGGTCCATCGTGCTCTTGCGGCGGACCTCGGTCGGATGCGCGGTCAGCACCGGACTGACCAGCGCGGTCTCGAAGAACTGGCGCAGCTCGACGGGCTTGAGGCCGGCGGCCTGCGCCATGGCAAGCGTGTCGCCAAGCGCCCCGGCCCGCGGCGCGCCCTTGGCCGCGCTGCGCGTGCGCATCTGGCGGATGGTGTTCTGGTCCTCGGCGATGTTGGCGAGGTGGGAGAAATAGCTGAACGCGCGCACGATGCGCACGGTCTCCGAGATCGACATGCTGTCGAGGATCTGTTCGAGTTCCGTGCGCGCGGCGCGATCCTCGTCGCGATGGAACCGGATCGAGGTCTGCCGGATGCGCTCGACGAGGTCGAAGGCGTCAGCGCCCTCCTGGTCGCGCACGGTGTCGCCGAGGATGCGCCCGAGCAGCCGGATGTCGTTCCTGAGCCGGGCGTCCTCCTCCAGTGCCTGCACATCGTCGGCGCGGTTGGACCTCAGCTCGGCATCGGAAGACACGGTCTGGGGTGACATGTTCAGCTCTCCAGAAAATGCCCGGCGGCACCGAGTCTGCAATTTTTTTGCCGCGGCGCAAGATGAAGATGCAGGCGGCCTTGTTTCCTCCCTCAAATCCTCCGTCCAGCCCGTTCCCAATAGGGATCGCGCAGGCGGCGTTTGAAGATCTTGCCGGAATCTTCCCGCGGCAGGTTGGACTGGATTTCGACGTGCTTTGGAACCTTGTAGTCGGCCAGCGAGGCTTTCAGCCGGGCGCGGATGTCGGCGACCTCCAGGCTGATGCCCGGTTGCGGTTCCACCACTGCCATCAGCGCCTCGCCGAATTCCGCGTCGGGAATGCCGAATACCGCGCAATCGTGCACGCCGGGCACGGCCTGCAGCACCGCCTCGATCTCGGCAGGGTAGATGTTGACGCCGCCGGAGATCACCATGTCGCGCTTGCGGTCGCAGATGAAGACATAGCCGTCGGCGTCGATGTAGCCGACGTCGCCCGAGGTGATGAAGCCCTCGCGCTCGATCTCGGCACGCTTCTCCGGCTTGTTGTGATAGGTGAAGTCCGGATTGGCCGATATCCGCGAATAGATTTCGCCGATCTCGCCTTGCGGCAGCACGCGGCCGTCATCGCCTACAAAACGAAGCTCCGCGCCGGGCGAGATTTTGCCGACAGTGCCCGGTTTCTTCAGCGCATCCTCGGAATTGGCGAAGGTCACCGCGCCCGACTCCGTCGAGCCGTAGAATTCGTAGATCACCGGCCCCCACCATTCGATCATGGCGCGCTTGACGTCCGGCGGACAGGGTGCCGCGGCATGAATGATATGGCGCAGCGACGAGATGTCGTATGAGCTGCGAACCTGTTCCGGCAGCCGCATCAGGCGGATGAACATGGTCGGCACCATGAAGATGGTGTCGATCCGCTCGCGCTCGATCAGGCGCAGGAACTCCTCCGGCTCGAAGCGGGGCATGATGACCAATGCGCCACCCAGCCGCCCGGCGCGGATGCCGAAGGAATTGGGCGCGGAGTGATAGAGCGGTCCGGGCAGCAACGCACGCGCGCCGGGCTTCAGGCCATAGATCATCCCACGCATTTGCTCTGCCGCCGCGCTCTGCTCCGGCGTCGGCGCATTGCGGCGCACGCCCTTGGGATTGCCCGTTGTCCCCGAGGTGTAGATCATGTTCGACGGCTGCGGCACCACCGGCCCGTCGTACGGCGTCTGCTGCGCAAGCCAGGATTCGAGATCGGTTGCGAAGCCGGGTGTTGCGAGAAGATCGCGGTCGATCTTGTAGGTCGCAAGGATTTCCGGCGGCGTCGGCACGCTGAGCACGGTGACGCCGGCGGGGATCGCGTCGCGCAAGTCATGCAGCATGTCGGCATGCGCGATCAGCACCGAGGTGCCGGAATCCCTGAGGATGTAGTTGATTTCCTCCGGCTTGAAATGCCAGTTGACCGGAACACCGTAGGCGCCGAGCCGCATCGCCCCGTACGCCGCCTCGATGAAGGCGATGTCGTTGCGCATCAGGATGCAGACGCTGTTGCCCTGCTTGACGCCGAGCCGATGCAGTCCGCCGGCGACGCGCGCGACGCGGTTGGCGACTTCGGCATGCGTGCGCCTGCGGTCGCCCGAGGTGATGCCGAGAAAGAGCGAGCCGGTGTCCGGCTTTGACGCGACTTGCACGTGCCTACCCTCAGCCGGCATCCGCAAAGCGCGGCGCGCGCTTTTCGATATTGGAACGGACCGCCTCCAGCTGGTTGACGCTGCCGAGCAGCTTCTGCTGCTCGACGGATTCCGCAAGCAGCGCCGGCCCGGGATCGACCGAGAGCTGGTTCAGCATGCGCTTGGCGGCGCGGATCGCGTCCGGGCTCTTGCCCGCGATCTCGCGCGCCATCGCCAAAGCCGCGGCGCGCGGATCGTCGCAAACCCGCGTCGCAAGGCCGTAAGCCAAAGCGTCCTGCGCCGAGAAAATCCGCCCCGTATAGGTGAGCTCCCGCAGGATGTCGTCGCGCACCAGGCTCGCGAGGATCGGCGTGCCTGCCATGTCGGGCACCAGGCCCCATTTGATCTCCATGATTGACATCCGCGCGTCGGGGCTAAGCAGGCGGATATCGGCGCCGAGCGCGAGTTGGAAGCCGCCACCGAAGGCAACGCCCTGGATCGCGGCGATCACTGGCACCGGCAATTGCCGCCAGCCCCACACCGCCTGCTGCGGGAAATTCGCCAAACCGTGCGTGCGTTTGGTCAGATCGCGGCTTTCCGCGCCGGGCACGCCATGGCCGCCACCCTCCTTCATGGCGGCGAAGCGGCCCATGTCGAGACCGGCGCAAAAGGCGCGGCCCTCACCGGACAATACTACCGCCCGCAACCCCTTCTCCTTGCCAAGCCGCTCCGTCGCGCCAACCAGCGCATCGAACATCGCCGCATCGAGCGCGTTCATCTTGTCCGCGCGCACCAGACGGACATCGGCGACGCCGTCCGTGATCGTGATCGAGACGCGTTGCTCCATGACAATTCTCCTTGAAGCCTTATTCTTCTTTGCAGCTTTACAGAACGGCGTGGGCCGGTTTTAGTCAATTAACAAGCAATTCTTTCGGGTGGAAACGATGTTCAGGGATCAGCTTCTTGCGGGCCGCCGCATCCTCGTGACCGGCGGCGGCACCGGCCTCGGCAAGTCGATGGCCGCGCGCTTCCTCGAGCTTGGCGCCGAGGTTCATATCTGCGGTCGTCGCAAGATCGTGTGCGACGAGACCGCGACCGAATTGATGGATCAATATGGCGGCCGCGTGGTCAGCCATGGCGTCGACATCCGCAACGCCATGGCCGTCGACGAAATGATCGAGCAGATCTGGACCGGCGGTCCCCTCACCGACCTCGTCAACAACGCCGCCGGCAATTTCATTTCGCGTACCGAGGAACTGAGTCCGCGCGGCTTCGACGCGGTCGCCAACATTGTCATGCACGGCACGTTCTATGTCACGCATGCGGTGGGACGGCGCTGGATCGCCAGCAAACTGCCCGGCAACGTGGTGTCGATCACGGTGACCTGGGTGCGCAACGGTTCGCCCTATGTGGTGCCATCGGCGATGAGCAAGTCGGCGATCCACGCCATGACCATGTCGCTTGCGACCGAATGGGGCCGTTATGGCATCCGCTTGAACACGATCGCACCTGGAGAGATCCCGACCGAAGGCATGAGCAAACGCATCAAGCCCGGCGACGAGGCCGGCGCGCGCACCAAGGCGATGAATCCGATGGGCCGCGTTGGCACCATGGAGGAGTTGCAGAATCTCGCGGTGTTCCTGATCTCCGGCGGTTGCGACTGGATCAATGGCGAGACCATCGCGATGGACGGCGCACAGGGGCTTGCCATGGGCGGCAATTTCTATCAGTTGCGCGACTGGAGCGACGACGACTGGACGAGCGCGCGCGAGTTGATCAAGGCGCAGAACGAGAAAGACCGCGCGGCGAGAGGGTGACCGCCGTACCCGCGAACGCAGAAGCCAATAAAACCTCCGGGAGAGCCATGTCCGAGCTGCCGAGCAACCTTGCCGAAACCGTGCGCATGCAAGCGAAGAACCGCGGCGATGCCATCGTTTTCGAATTCGAGGGACGCCAGACCACCTTCGCCCAATTCGATTGCAGTACCAACCGCGTCGCCAATGCGCTGAAGGCGGCCGGCGTCAAACACGGCGAACGCATCGCCTATCTCGGCAAGAACAGCGACATTTATTTCGAGCTGCTGTTCGGCGCGATGAAGGCCGGCGTCGTCATGGCGCCGATCAACTGGCGGCTTGCAGGACCGGAGATCGCCTTCATCGTTGGGGATTGCAAGGCGCCGCTGCTGTTCGTCGGCCCCGAGTTCGTGACCATGGCGCGCGGCCTCAAGGACAGGCTGCCGGGCGTCCGCGCCATCATCACCACCGAAGGCGGCGCGGGCGAATGGCAGGACTTTGCCGCCTGGCGCGACGCGCAGAGCGCGGACGATCCCGGTGTTGCGATCAGCCGGAACGATATTGGAATACAGCTCTACACCTCCGGCACGACGGGCAAGCCGAAGGGCGCGATGCTGGCGCATGGCAACATGCTCAATCTCGTTCAGTCCGGCAACGAGGCCGAAAAGCCTGAATGGAACAAATGGACCAGTGACGACGTCTCGCTGGTGGCGATGCCGATCTTCCACATCGGCGGCTCCGGCTGGGGCGTGATGGGCCTCTACCACGGCGCCCGCGGCGTCATCGCGCGCGAGTTCGATCCGACCAAGGTGCTCGATTTCTTCGAGCAATCCGGCATCACCAAATTGTTCATGGTACCGGCCGCAATGCAGTTCGTGGTACGCCAGCCCCGTGCACGGCAGATGGATTTCTCGCGGCTGAAATACATGCTCTATGGCGCATCGCCGATTCCTGCGGCACTGCTCAAGGAATGCATCGAGGTGTTCAAATGCGGCTTCGTGCAGATGTACGGCATGACGGAGACCACGGGCACCATCGTGGCACTGCCGCCGGAGGATCACGTCGAAGGACTGGAGCGCATGCGCTCGGCCGGCAAGGCGTTGCCGGGCGTCGAGCTTGCGATCCTTGACGCCGACGGCAAGCGATTGCCGCCGGGTGAAGTCGGCGAGATCGCCACGCGTTCGGGGTCGAACATGGCGGGTTACTGGAACCTGCCGGAGGCAACCGCGAGCACACTTGGCAAGGACGGCTGGCTGCGCACGGGCGATGCCGGCTACATGGACAAGGACGGCTATCTCTACATCCACGACCGCATCAAGGACATGATCATCTCCGGTGGCGAGAACATCTATCCGGCCGAGGTCGAGAGCGCGATCTGCGATCACCCCGATGTGGCGGAAGCCGCCGTGATCGGTATCCCCGACGATAAATGGGGCGAGGCGGTCAAGGCGATCGTGGTGATGAAGCCGGGCAAGAATGCGAGCGCGACCGATATCATCAATTTCACGCGCGAGCGCATCGCGGGCTTCAAGACGCCGAAGACGGTCGAATTCATCGCGGCGCTGCCGCGCAACCCGTCGGGCAAGATTTTGCGGCGTAATCTTCGCGACCCCTATTGGGTGGGGAAGGACAGGCAAGTGAATTGAGCCGTCACTTCCTCGCTGCCTTCGCGTTCTCGCGCATGATCTTGCGCCGCGCCTTGGCCTCGTCCGACCAGACCTCGTCGAGGTTGTAGAACTCCGCGACAACCTTCTGGCCGGGCCCGAAGGTCACCCAGGGCTGCTTGGTCGAGGTAAAGATGTGGATGTCCGGCGGGCACCGGCTCGGATCGTCCATGGTGCCGACGCGCAGGAAGCGCACCGCGGGACCGGCCTGCGGATAATTGCTCCAGACCGATACCTTGCATTTCGGGCATCGTGCGATGCGCTGGCCGTTGCCACTGGCCGACGGCGTATCGACGATTTCCGGCTCGCCCTTCAGATGCACGACGCGATCGGCCTCGTAGAGCGCATTCCACGCATGCGCCGTGCCGGTCTCGCGCTGGCACCAGGTGCAGTGGCAGGCGTGAACGATCAGCGGCTTGCCGTTGAGACGATAGCGGATATGTCCGCAGGTGCAACCGCCTTCCATGTGGCACTCTCTTTATATTCTGCGTATGATCTCCGCGCAAACGCTGTGGGTTGGTCGCGAGGGATCATGCGCTAGTGTTTTCCAGCGCCCATATAGCCGAACAGGAACCCGGCGACCTTGCGCTTCTGGATCTCCTCGCTGCCTTCGGTGATGCGGTAGCGGCGGTGATGGCGATAGATGTGCTCGAACGGCTTGTGCCGCGAATAGCCCATGCCGCCATGCACCTGCATGGCACGGTCGGCGGCCTCGCAGCAGAGCCGGTTGGCCCAGAAGTTACACATCGATACTTTGTCTGAGAGCGTGTGCTCGACCTGCGCCTGCGTGAGCTGATCCATTTCCCACGCGGTCTTGCGGATCAACAGCCGCAGCATCTCGGCTTGCGTCGCGAGTTCCACCAGCGGCCACTGGATCGCCTGGTTCTCCGCCAGCGCCTTGCCGAACGGCTTTCGCTGCCGGGCATATTTGACACTTTCGTTGATGCAGTAGACGGCGGCGCCAAGCGAGCTCGCGGCCTGCCGGATGCGGTTCTCATGCACGAAGCACTGCGCCAGCGACAGCCCCTTGCCAACCTCGCCGAACAGCGCATCCTCAGGGACAAACACGTCGGTGAAGCTGACGCGGGGATGATCGGTCGGCATGTTGAAGGTCCACATATATTCCTCGACCTTCACGCCGTGGCTCTTCGCGGGCACCAGGAAACAGGTGATGCCGCGCGCGTCGCCGTCATTGCCCGAGGTTCGCGCAAACAGCGCGCAGTGGGTCGCGACATGCATGCCGGTGGTCCACATCTTTTCGCCGTTGATCAGCCATCCCTTGACATTGTCACTGGTGGCGGGCTTCGCCCTGGTTTCCATGTGGGTGGCGTCCGAGCCGTGCTCCGGCTCGGTGAGACCAAATGTGATGCGGTACTTGCCCCTGATCGAGCCGTCGATCATCGCCTTCTGTTCGTCGGTGCCGTAGCGGTCGAGCATCGTCACGATGGGCAGATTGCCGACGATGGAATGTTCGTTCTGCAGATCATTGTGCAGACCGAGCCCTTTGGCAGCGAAATGCTCGCGGATCACGGCCATCCAGAGATTGGAGCCGTCCTTGCCGCCATAGCGCTTCGGGATCGCAAAGCGCAGGTGACCCGCGGCATCGGCGAGGTTCTTGGCTTTGCGCAGCAGCGCCTCCCATTCATGCCGCGGCAGGCCGCCATTGTCGAAATCCGTGCGCGCCCATTCGCGGCGATGGTCGAAAAAGCGGATGTTGTCGTCCGCCTCTTCGAGCGGCTTGATCTCGCGGTCGATGAAGCGGTCGAGTTCTCCGAGATAGGCGACCAGGTCGGCCGGCAGGTTGAAATCCAAGGCGCTTCTCCCGAACGTTATCGTGGTTGCGGCGGATTAAGGTGACGGCGTGAAGCCAAGTCAAGCAAGAGCGGCTTGCCGCGCGCGCGCCCCTTGCGTAATGGGATGACACAAGCGCATGGAAGCGCGATAGGATCAGTAGAGCATTCCACGACACAGAAAAATTCCCGGGAGGAACGATGGACCTGAAATTTTCCAAGGTGACGCGCAAGGGACCGGTCACCATCGTGACGCTGTCGCGGCCCGAAGTGTACAACGCGCTGCATATCGACGCGCATTTCGAGCTCAACAAGGTGTTCGACGATTTCGCCGCCGATCCCGAGCAGTGGGTCGCGATCGTCACCGGCGCCGGCGACAAGGCGTTCTGCGCCGGCAACGACCTGAAATGGCAGGCAGCCGGCGGCAAGCGCGGGTGGGACAAGGGCGGCTTTGCGGGCCTCACCACGCGCTTTGACTGCGACAAGCCGATCATCGCCGCCGTCAATGGGGTTGCGATGGGCGGCGGCTTCGAGATCGCACTCGCCTGCGACCTCATCATCGCCTCGGAGAACGCGACGTTCGCCCTGCCCGAGCCGCGCGTCGGCCTTGCCGCGCTGGCCGGCGGTTTGCAGCGGCTGCCGCGGCAGATCGGCCTGAAGCGCGCGATGGGCATGATCCTGACCGCGCGCCACGTCTCGGCCAAGGAAGGCTTTGAGCTCGGCTTCGTCAACGAGGTCGCGCCGGCAGGTGGCGCGCTTGCCGCCGCCGAGCGCTGGGCCGAGACCATCGCCAAGAATTCGCCGATGTCGATCCGCGCCTCCAAGCAGGCGATCCGGATGGGCATGGAAGTCTCGCTGGAGAAGGCGATGACCGACCAGCGCGACTATCCCGCGGTGAAGGCGATGGCAGCCTCGCAGGATTATATCGAGGGGCCGAAGGCGTTTTCCGAGAAGCGCCCGCCGAGGTGGTTGGGGCGGTAGCCCGTCGTCATTGCGAGCGAAGCGAAGCAATCCATCGCGCCGCATTCGCGGATGAATGGATTGCTTCGTCGCTGACGCTCCTCGCAATGACGAAATGAGAGGCATTGCTATTTATTCTCCCTCCCCAACTCCCTTTTGTACGACCCATAATTCGGCTGATCGACCGCGAGCTTGGCCAACGTGATCTGCCAGAGATGTTCAGCCAGGCCCGGCGTCGCCAGATCGACCTCACCCTTCGCAATCCTCTCCGACAGCGCGCGATTGAGATCGATCAACGCGCCATCGATCCCCAACAATTGTTTCAGGCTTGTCGCCTCCGCGGCATCGCTCCCCTCCGCAAGCGTCAATTGCCGCGCGACAAGGTCGAGCATGTTGATGGCGACCCGAAGCTTGAACGCATTGTGGCCAGTGATGGCAGGCGTGATGTCGTTGCGGAGGAAATCCGCGACCGCCGTGGTGAGCTCGATCGGGGTTGGTTCGTCCTGCATGTCATTCTCCTCTCGGAGCCAATAGTCGCAACAAATCGATTTCCGTTTCCGACGCGCGGCGGCCGATCATGGCACGCTCCATCGAATGATCCGGGCCCATCCTGAAACGCTGCATCATGCCGCAGCACATCACGCCCCAGCGCAGGGTGCCCATCACTTCCCAGAATTTCACGCGGGCCGGGTCGGCCTTGCGGCCACCCTCCTCGTAACCGGCGAACAACTCCTCGCGCGAGCCAAAACCGCCGACAGGCTTGTCGATCTCACCAAAGCGCCAGGAGTTGACGCAGATCCAGCCGAGATCCTCCATGGGGTCGCCGAGATGCGCGAGCTCCCAGTCCAGCACCGCGCGGACGCCGTCGGAGCCGATGATGAGATTGCCGTGGCGGAAATCACCATGGACCAGCGTCACCTCTTCCGACGGGCCGGGATCGTGCTCCACGAGCCAGCGCAACGCCAGCTCGAACACCGGCCGCGGCCAGTTGAAGCTGCGATACTCGCGGCCCATCTCGGCGATCTCTTTGGTCGACGACATCTCCCGAAGCGACGGCAATTTCGCACGCGGCAGGCCGTGAATGCCGGCCGCGACCTTGCCGAGCTGGCGCGCCAGCATGGGCCGCGCCCTGGCGAATTGCTCGTCGCGCAAAATCTTGCGGGCGATGGTCTCGCCCTCGACCCGTGCCATGATGAAGCCGGTGCCGAGATCGTCCTCAGCCCGCAGCACGTGCATCACCTTCGGCGACGGCAGGCCGGCGTCATGCGCGAGTTGCATCAGCCGCGCCTCGGCACCGAGCCCGGCCGCCCGCGTCGGGGCTGCGCCATAGCCCTGCGGCGAGCGGCGCAGGATGGCGCCGACATGGCCGTTCCGATGCACAATGTCGAACGACCAGGTTTCCTGGCTCGCGCCGCCCGACAGTTTCCTGGCATCGGTCACGCCGGTTGCGGCGGGATCAAACGACGCGACGCAACGGAAAAGCGCTTGCTCGATCATTTGCCTCTGAATTTCGCGGGCCGCTTCTCCAGGAAGGCGGTGACGCCCTCGCGGAAATCCTCCGCTGCGCCCGCGACGCGCTGCGACTTGAATTCGAGATTGAGCTGTTCTTCGAAGGAATTGTCCGGGCTTTCCCAATAGAGCTGCCGGATCAGCGAAAGCGCCACCGTCGGCCCGTTGGCCAGCTCATGCGCGAGCTTCATTGCCTCGCCCATCAGCGCGCCGTCGTCATAGACGCGGTTGATGAGGCCCCATTCCAGCGCCTTTTCCGCCGGCAGCCGCTCGCCCATCAGCGATAGCTCGATCGAGCGCGCCTTGCCGACAAGGCGCGGTAACAGCCAGGTCGAGCCGCAATCCGGCACCAGCCCGATGCGACGGAAAGCCTGCAGGAAATAGGCCGAGCGCGCGGCGAGGATCATGTCGCCCATCAAGGCGAAGCTCATGCCCGCGCCGGCCGCAGGCCCATTGACCGCGGTCACCAGCGGGCAATGCAGGTTGCGCAGCTTGCGCAGGAACGGATGAAAGCCGGTTTCGAGTGCCGCGCCGGCGTTGCTGCGCTTTCCGGTCGGCTGATTGCGGCCCTGCAGGTTGGCGCCGGTGCAGAACGCGCGGCCGGCACCGGTCAAGACCACGCAGCGCACCTCGTCGCGCTTCTCGTCGATGGTGTCGAGCGCCTCGGCGAGGCCGCCGAGCATGTCCATGGAGACCGCGTTCATGACCTCTTGATGGTCGAGCCTGAGGACCCCGACCGGTCCGTCGATCTCGAGCGTGCAGTGCTTGAATTGCATCGTTTCCTCGTTTGTCAGCGCGCCTCGCGCGCGGTTATGCGTTGGCGCCATATTTGATTTTTGGGACTGCCTTGTCCATGCTCGGGCGTGTCATAAAGAACGGAAACGCCTCATGAACATTTTCGATCTCTCCGGCCGCGTCGCCGTGATCACCGGCGGCAATGGCGGTATCGGGCTCGGCATCGCCCAGGCTCTTGCGTCCAGTGGCTGCAACGTCTCGATCTGGGGCCGCAATGCCGACAAGAACAAGGCGGCGGCCGCGACCATGGCCAAGGGGCCGGGTAAGGTCGATACCCGCATTTGCGATGTCAGCGATCCCGCCTCCGTCAAGGACGCGATGAAGGCCACGCTCGATGCGTTCGGCCGCGTCGACGGCTGCTTTGCCAATGCCGGTATCGGCGGCGGCGGGCGCAAGGCCTTCGTCGACCGCAGCGAGGAGGACTGGCGCAAGATGTTTGCGACCAATCTCGACGGCGTGTTTCATGTATTCCAGGTTGCCGCGCGCCACATGACCGAGCGCGCGCAAGCCGGCGACCCCTTCGGGCGGCTGGTTGCGACCTCCTCGCTGGCGTCGCTGTTCGGCACCGCGCGCAACGAACACTACGCCGGCACCAAGGCCGCGATCAACGCGCTGTGCCGCGCGCTGGCGGTGGAGTTGGCGCGCTTCGGCGTCACCTCGAATGCGATCCTGCCGGGCTGGATCCGGAGCGACATGACCGCGCGCGTGCTGGCGGACGAGAAGTTCGTCGGCGCCGTCATGCCGCGCATTCCGGTGCGCCGCTTCGGCGAACCCAGCGATTTCGGCGGCATCGCGGTGTATCTGATGAGCAAGGCGTCGTCGTATCATACGGCGGACACCTTCGTGATCGACGGCGGGTATACGGCGTTTTGATCTGCTCCCCTCTCCCCGAGTGGCGCTGTCGAAGCCCGGCCCATTCCCTAGTCTCACGGCACAAGAAACAGGAAACGCCCCATGGAATACGACCCGAGCAAGCTGCCACCTCGCGAGCGCTACAAATTGCTGGCCTCCTTCGTGCTGCCGCGGCCGATCGCCTGGGTGACCTGCATGGGCTCTACCGGCGTGGTCAATGCCGCGCCCTACAGCTTCTTCAACGTGTTCTGCGAGGACCCGCCGCTCTGCATGTTCGCGGTCAACCGTCGCGCCGACGGGCGGCTCAAGGACACGCTGACCAACATCCGGCGCACCGGCGAGTTCGTGGTCAACATCGCCGACGAGCATCTCGCGCGCGCGATGCATGAGAGCAGCGGCGACTTCCCGCCCGATATCGGCGAGCCCGATTATCTCGGGCTCAAGCTGGCGCCATCGCGCAAGGTTTCCGTGCCCCGGCTCGCCGATACGCCCTGGGCGATGGAGTGCAGGGTCTGGAAGCAGATCGACGTCAACGGCGACCGCGTCCTGATCATGGGCGAAGGCATTCACTTCTACATCCGCGACGAGCTGTGGGATGTCGACGCCATGCGCGTGCACATGGACCGCTATCATCCGATGGGCCGCATGTTCGCCGACCGCTATTGCCGCACCGACGACCGCGTGATCTTCCCGACCGCGGAGGGCGCGGTGGCGGTGAAGACGTAGTTGTCAGGCCAACCTAGCCAATATCATTAAGCGTCGTCATTCCGGGATGCGTGCGCAAGCACGCATCCCGGAATGACGAGGGAGAAATCGAGAGGGCACCTACACCATCGCCGGCCGGTGCGCGCGCAGGAACGAGCGGATCTGGCGCACGGCGAACGGCACGCGATCCTTCGGCTCCTTCCACGGATACATGCTGACTTCGGCGTTCGGCGCCAGCATCGCGCTCTCCATGGCGACGGCGTAGGGATGCGCCGGGACGTCGTCGGGCAGGATCAGCACCGGCGTCTGGCACTGCCGCACGAAATCGCGCGACACCGTGAACACGAAATCCGGATCGGTCCGGTACATCCGCGTCAGGAACTTCTCGGCCTGCTCCATGGTGATGTCAGGCCGACGTGCCACGAGCTGCGGCGCCCAGCCCTTCATGTTGTTGTCGTAGAACAGGTCGCGCATTTCGGGACGCGAGCCCGAGGGCATCGCGAGCACGGCAGCGACGACGCGATCGCCTGCGCGCTTGATCAGATTCCAGATCAGGGGACCGCCGATGCAGAAGCCCATCACCATGAAGCGGTCGAAGCCAAGGTGATCCATCAGCGCGAGCTGATCGTCGGTATGGGAATCCCAGGGCCGGTCGATCTCGAGCGGGCCGGAGGACTGGCCCGGCGGAGCATTGCGCAGGTCGAAGGCAATGCAGCGGTACTCGTTGCCGAACTCCTTCATGGCATGGAACGGCGGATAGGCGCCGGTGATGTTCTGGATGTTCGAGTTCAACCCGCCGCCCGCGATCAACAGCAGCGGGAAGCCGGAGCCGGCCTCCTCGTAATGGATGCGAACGCTCCCCTTTTCGAAAAAGGCCATGATCTACGCCGTCGCCGGTCGGTGCGCGCGCAGGAAGGAATGCACCTGCCGTAGCGCCAGCGGAATGCGCTCCTTCGGCTGCTTCCACGGGAACATGGTCACTTCCGCTTTCGGCGCCAGCATCGCCGCCTCCATCGCGACCGCATAGGGGTGCGCCGGGATGTCGTCCGGCATGATCAGCACCGGCGTCTGGCACTGCTTGACGAAGTCACGGCTCACCGTGAACACGAAGTCGGGATCGGTGCGGTACATTTTGGTCAGGAACTTGTCGACCTGCTCCATCGTGATGTCCGGCCGCCGCTTCACCAGCTCCGGGCCCCAGCCCTTCATGTTGTTCTCGTAGAACAGGTCGCGCGCCTCGGGGCGCGAGCCGCTCGGCTGCGCCAGCACGGCCGCGACGACGCGATTGGGCGCGCGCTTCAACAGATTCCAGATGAAGGGCCCGCCGATGCAGAAGCCGTGCACCATAAATTTGTCGATGCCGAGATGATCCATCAGGCCGATGTGGTCGTCGGTGTAGGAATCCCAGGGACGGTCGGCCTCGAGCGGACCCGACGACTGACCGTTGTTGGCATTGCGCAGATCGGCGGCGATGACGCGGTACTCGCCGCTGAACTCGGCGAGCGGATTGTATGGCGACTGCTCGCCGGCAAGCCCCGCGATGGTCGAGTTCAAGCCGCCGCCGGCGATCACCAGCAGCGGAGTGCCCGATCCTTTCTCCTCATAGTGGATGCGAACGGGGCCTCTTTCGTAAAAGCTCATGGCGGCTCCTCCCTGTGCTTGCGCCAGCACCTTTGGTGCTGCGGCCATCGCGGTTGCGGCTACACCCGTGGCCAGTATGTCGCGTCGCGTTGAATTGATCATCGTTGCCTCCCGATTTATGTCTTGGCCGGTTCTCCGATCTTATCCTGCGTCTGGGTGTCGAAATCGCCGGCGTCATGGCGCTCGTGCAGCTGGCTTGCGGGATCGCCCTGGACACGGTTGACCATGCGGCCACGCTTCACCGCCGGACGCTTGGCGAGTTGGTCGGTCCAGCGCTGCACGTTCCTGTATTCATGCACGGCGAGAAATTCGCCGGCACCATAGATCAGGCCCTTGGCGAGCGCGCCGTACCACGGCCAGGTCGCCATGTCGGCGATGGTGTACTCGCTGCCCGCAAGATATTCGTTGTCGGCAAGGCGGCGGTCGAGCACGTCCATCTGGCGCTTCACCTCCATGGCGTAGCGGTCGATGGCATATTCGATCTTGGTTGGCGCATAGGCGTAGAAATGGCCGAAGCCGCCGCCGAGGAACGGCGCGCTGCCCATTTGCCAGAACAGCCATGACAGGCATTCCGCGCGCGCCTGCCCGCTATCGGGAATGAAGGCGCCGAATTTCTCCGCCAGATGCATCAGGATCGCGCCGGACTCGAACAGCCGGATCGGCGTCGTGCCGCTGCGGTCCATCAGTGCCGGAATCTTGGAATTGGGATTGACCGCGACAAAACCGCTGCCGAACTGGTTGCCGTCGATCCTGATCAGCCAGGCGTCATACTCCGCGTCCTTGTGGCCGGCCGCGAGCAGCTCCTCGAACATCACGGTGACCTTGACGCCGTTGGGAGTGGCCAGCGAGTAAAGCTGGAACGGATGTCGGCCTACCGGCAGCTCCTTGTCATGAGTGGGACCGGCGATCGGACGGTTGATGGCAGCGAAACGGCCGCCGCTCTCCTTGTTCCAGCTCCAGACTTTCGGGGGGTCGTAGGCATTTGTGGGGGGCGCGTCGGACATTCAGGACTCCAGATGATTTCTATGTCGTGATTGCGAGCCAACGGCTCGCGCGAATGCGCGGCCCGATGATAAACTCCGCGAAGCAATCCACCTATCCGCTTGCCGCACTATGGATTGCTTCGTCGCTTCGCTCCTCGCAATGACGAGAACTACGACACCGCCGCTTTCTGCTTCTGCTCCGCGCGCGTCATGACGAATCCCTCATAACCCTTGGCGGCGACATCGTTGCAAATCTGCCGGTACGGACCGACGCCACCAATATAGGGCATGAAGATGCGCGGCTTGCCGGGGATGTTGGCGCCCATGTACCAGGAGTCAGCCTGCGGATAGAGCGTGGTGTAAGCGACCTCGTTGACATGAGCGACCCATTTGTCCTCGGCGCCCTGCTCCGCTTCCATGGTGTCGAGCTTGCGATCCCGCATATAGCCGATGACATCCGTGATCCAGTCGACGTGCTGCTCGATCGAGACGATCATGTTCGACAGCACCGACGGGCTGCCGGGCCCGGTGATGACAAAGAGGTTCGGGAAGCCCGTGGTCATCAGGCCGAGATAGGTCTTCGGCCCCTCCGCCCATTTCTGGTTCAAAGTTCGTGCGTTGCGCCCGACGATATCGATTCTCGCGACCGAGCCGGTCATGGCGTCGAATCCGGTCGCGAGCACCAGCGCATCGATCTCGTACGCCTTGCCGCCGCTGCGCACGGCGTTCGGCGTGATCTCCTCGATCGGATTTGTCTTGATATCGACCAGCGTGACGTTCGGCCGATTAAAAGTCTCGAAATAATCGGTGTCGATGCAGATTTGCTTGGTGCCGATCGGATAACTGGTCGGCTGCAGCAGCCTTGCGGTCGCGGGATTCTTGACGAGCTCGCCGATCTTCTCGCGGACGAAGTCGGCCGCGGTGTCGTTGGCGGCCTGATCCAGCGCCAGATTGTTGTATACCGACATGAAGGTCAGCCCGCCATACTGCCAGCGCGCCTCATATCTGGAGCGGCGCGCGTTGTCGCCGTCGTCGAGCGCGCCGCGATCGGGCATCTCGGCATAGATGCCGTTCTTCGCCTCCTCGCGGGCGAAGCGCCTGATCTGCGGATAATTATCGCGAGTCCTCTTGCGCTCCTCCGCTGACAGCGGCGCGTTGCGGGCAGGAATTGAAAATTGCGGTGTGCGCTGGAAGACGGTGAGATGCTTCGCCTGCGCGGCAATGACAGGCACCGACTGGATGCCCGAGGAGCCGGTGCCGATGATGCCGACGCGCTGGCCGGTGAAGTCGACCGGATGATGCGGCCAGTTGCCGGTGTGATAGACCGGGCCCTCGAAGCTTTCGATGCCCTTGATGTCGGGCTTGCGCGCGTTTGAGAGGCAGCCGGTCGCGAGCACGACGAACTTCGCCGTCACCGTCTTGCCGTCCGAGGTCGCTACCTGCCAGATGTTGGCGTCCTCATCGAAGGCCGCACGATCGACGCGGGTCGAGAACTGGATGTCGGGCCGCAAGTTGAAACGGTCGGCGACATGGTTGGCGTAGCGCAGGATCTCCGGCTGCGGCGCGTAGCGCTCGCTCCAGTCCCATTCCTGCTGCAACTCGTCAGAGAAGGAGTAGGAATACTGCATGCTCTCGACGTCGCAGCGCGCGCCGGGATAGCGGTTCCAGTACCAGGTGCCACCGACGCCGTCGCCCTGCTCGTACACGCGCACCGAAAGCCCCTGCCTGCGCAGCCGGTGCAGCATGTACATGCCGGCAAAGCCCGCGCCGACCACGACGACGTCGTAGGTCTCGGCGCGACTGCCGGCGGTCAGCGGTTGGACGGACATGGACGAAGACTCCCGGAAATTCCTGGGTTGTTTGGGCCTCAGGATTCTCCGCGCAGCGCCAAAGCGCAAGTGCCAAAACGGCAACGGCGGTATTCCCGGTGAGCCCGCGCTTGTGGCGCCGCCTGCCATGTTCTAGCGTTCTCCAACGCTTCAAACAGAAGAAATGACCTACCGGGAGAGACACCCATGAAATCGCCGATCTGCGACATGCTGGGCATCGAGTTTCCCCTGCTCGCCTTCAGCCATTGCCGCGACGTGGTCGCCGCCGTCAGCCGCGCCGGCGGCTTTGGCGTGTTCGGCGCCACCGCGCATTCGCCGGATACGCTGGAGCAGGAGCTGAAATGGATCGACGCGCATTGCGATGGCAAACCCTACGGCGTCGACGTGCTGATCCCGGAAAACATCTCGACCGCGGGCGAGAAGAACGTCACCTGGAAGAGCCTGGAGGCGCGGGTCTCGCAGCAGCATCGCGACTTCACCCGCAACCTCCTGAAGAAATACGACATCGAGCTGACGTCGAAGAACGTCGCCGACAACCAGCCGCAGCCGTTCGATGCCGAGACCGCGATGGAACTGCTGGAGGTCTCGTTCCGCCATCCGATCCGGCTGATCGCCAACGCGCTCGGCGTGCCGCCAAAGGAGATGATCGCGCGCGGCCGAAAGCACGGCGTGCCGGTGGCCGCGCTGGTCGGTGCCAAAGAGCATGCGCTGCGCCAGGTCGCGGCCGGTGTCGACATCCTTGTGGTGCAGGGCACCGAGGCCGGCGGCCATTGCGGCGAGGTCTCGACCATGGTGCTGGTGCCGGAGGTGATCAAGGCGATCAAGCCGATTCGCGACGTGCCAGTGCTGGCGGCCGGCGGCATCATGACGGGCCGGCAGATGGCGGCCTGCATGGCGATGGGCGCGGCCGGCGCGTGGACCGGCTCGGTGTGGCTCGCCACGGTGGAGTCGGAGACATCAGAGATTTTCCGCGAGAAGATGATCGCTGCCTCGTCGCGCGACGCGGTGCGATCCAAGGGCCGCACCGGCAAGCCCGCGCGGCAGCTCCGTTCGGTCTGGACCGACGCCTGGGATCGCGGGCCCGACAGCCCCGGCGCGTTGCCGATGCCCTTGCAGAGCATCATCAGCCGCGACGCCTTCAACTCGATCGACCGATCAGCCGCGGCCGGTAATCCCAAGGCGCGCGATCTCGTGAGCTACTTCGTCGGCCAGGGTGTCGGCCTGATCGACAGCGTGAAGTCGGCGGGCGCGGTGGTGCAGGAGTTCAAGGAAGATTTCATCGAGGCGGTCGAGCACATGAATGCGCTGGTCGCGGAGTAGCTCTCGACCGTCATGGTGAGGAGGCGCCAACGGGTCGCGCGAATGCGCGCCCGATGATAAACTCAGCGCCGTCTCGAAACATGAGGCCGTAGTCGGGCCTTCATCCTTCGAGACGCGGCTTCGCCGCTCCTCAGGATGAGGGGTGGAAATTTGAGCGGATGGCAAAAACCAACAATGACAAACGAACACCGCATTCCCGTCATCGTCGGCGTCGGCGAGATCGTCGACCGCCCGAAGGAAATCACCGACGGACTGGAGCCGCTGACGCTGCTGGAGCAGGCGTGCAAGCGCGCCGAAGCAGACAGTGGCGCGAAGCTGTTGCACGAGCTCGGCTCGCTCGACGTGGTCAGCTTCCTGAGCTGGCGCTACCGCGATCCGCAAGTGCAGCTGGCGCAGCGCCTCGGCGCGACGCCGGCGCATTGCTACTACGGCCCGGTCGGCGGCGAGAGCCCGATCCGCTACCTGCATGAGGCGGCGCAGCGCATCGCGCGCGGCGAATGCGAGGTCGCCGCCGTCGTTGGCGCCGAGGCGCAATCAACCGCGACCAAGGCCGAGCGCGCCGGCGTCAAACCGCCGTGGACACCGTTCGCAACCGACGTGGAGGAGCCAAAGCGCGGTGCGGCGTTCCAGAAGCCGCTCGCGGTCAAGCTCGGCGTGTTCCGCCCGATCACGGTCTATCCGCTCTATGAGTCCGCCACGTCAGCGCATTGGGGCCAGACCCCGCGCGAGGCGCTCGCGGAGTCCGGCGAGCTGTGGTCGACCTTTTCGGCGGTCGCCTCCGACAATCCCAGCTCATGGTCGAAGAAGCGTTTTGCGCCGGTTGAGATCACGACACCCTCGCCGGACAACCGGCTGATCGCCTGGCCCTACACCAAGCTGATGGTGGCGAACCCGAGCGTGAACATGGGCGGCGCGGTACTGATGACGAGCCTTGCGAAGGCGCGCGCGGCCGGCGTGCCCGAAGACAAGATGGTCTATCCGCTCGGCGGCGCCTCGGCGGAAGAGCCGCGCGATTACTTGCTGCGCGACCAATTCTACGAAAGCCATCCGCAGAACGCGGTCTTGAATGCGGTGATGGATCTGGTCGGCGGCGACGGCAAGAAGTTCGACGCGATCGAGCTCTATAGCTGTTTTCCCTGCGTGCCCAAGATGGCACGGCGCACGCTCGGTCTCGGCCGCGACGTGCAGCCGACGGTAACGGGCGGGCTCACCTTCTTCGGCGCGCCGCTGAACACCTATATGACGCACGCGGCCTGCGCGATGGTGCGCAAGATCAGGGACGGGGCGAAGCTCGGCCTGCTCTACGGCCAGGGCGGCTTTGTTACCAAGCATCACGGGCTCGTGCTGTCGCGCGAAGCGCCGCGCGAGGCGTTCAGCCAGGCGACTTCCGTGCAAACTGAAGCCGACCGCAACAAGCGCGCGGTGCCGGAGTTCGTCGATCAAGCCAGCGGCAAGGGCAAGATCGAGGCCTTCACCGTGATCTATCGCGGCAATGGCGAGGTCGAGCATGGCGTCGTCATGCTGCGCACCGAGGACGGCCGGCGCACGCTGGCGCGCATTCCCGCCGAGGACACGACGACGCTCGCGCATCTGCGCGACATGGACCGCACACCTGTGGGTTCGCTCGGCGATATCACGATGGGTGACGATGGCGCGCCGAAGTGGCGGGTGGGGTAGGTACGCCGCCAACGCTCCCTCTCCCCGTTCTTACGGGGAGAGGGCTGGGGTGAGGGGCTTCTCGCCACAAAAGAGCAAGCGGATACTCCCCCTCACCCGCCGCGCAAGGGCGCGGCGACCTCTCCCCGCACGCGGCAGGGCTATCGCATATGGCTGAGCATAGCCAAAAGGAAGGCATTGTCCCATCCGGCTCGTTTGATCTTGCGGCGCAGAGATGCGCGATGGGGATGAGATCGCAGGATGTTGAGGGCAAGCCTTCGCAGGATGGCGAGGTTTTCGGGGGCGTTGTCTTTGCGCGCACGATTGCCGTCTTCCGCGAAGTGGACGTCGAGCACCCAATGGAGGCGGTTCTCGATACCCCAATGGCTGCGAGTGACGTGCAGCAGCCGTTTGGGAGACATGTATTTGGACAACAGATAGTAGCGCACGAGCGGGGCGTTGGCACGCTGCCCCGATACGCGCCGGCGCGAGGTGATCCGGCCGACCGCCGCAACATCCGGAAAGCCGTAGCGGGCAGCAAGACTGGCATTGCGCATGATGGTCGCGCGCCGTGCTTCGCTGCGATCGTGGCTGGAGCGGTCGACCTGCTCGGCGGTGCCGCGCGTGCCCGATCGCGCAAACTGCTGTGTAACCGCGGCGAACAGGCGTCCGCGATTGGCCTTGATCGCCAGAACATAATGGCCGCCGCGCTCGCGTACTGCCGCCGCAAAGGCGCGGTGGCAATGCAGCGCGTCGGCGGTGACGATGCAGCCTTCGAGGCACAGAAGCTCCAGAACTTCGAGGGCTCCTGCCGTCTCGTTGCGACCAGGCGCCTTTTGCTGGGCCAAGGCCATGCGCGACTCCACCGCAAAGACGTTGACCAATTGCAGCGGTGTCGCCTTGCCACCGCGTTCGTAGGCGCCGCGCAGAGCCTTGCCATCGACAGCCACCACCCCGGTAAGCTTGAGCCCGTTGGCCTTGGCAAAAGCGGCCATGAAGTGCCGAAATGCGCGCTCGAAGGCGTCGGGCTTGAGCAGACGGAACACCCGGCTGAAAGTGTCGTGGCTCGGGATGCCGTGCTCCAGACGAAGGAAGAGCCGCAACAGCCCTTCCTTGGACTCTCCGAAGTCTGCCATGTCCGAGCACGATTCTGCCCCACACAAAACCGCCGCCAGCGCGATGCACAGCACCTCCAGCAGATCGTGCCGTGCATTGGTCGCACGCGGGTCCGCCAGTCGCCGAAAAGCCTTCCTGAATTTGCCCATCCGACTCCCTCCATAGCGCAGGAGTTGTCTTCAGAATCCCTCTTGCCGTCCAAGGCAATAGGCGTCTCAAATCCATATGCGATTCCCCTGCCGCACGCGGGGAGAGGTGAAGAGCCTACCCCTTCACATCCTGCTTCTCGGACACCTTCTGCGCCTTCGCCTTCGCGGCAGCGCCGGCGACGCGGACCTGATCGCCGTCGGCGATACCGTCTGGCGGCGCCACGATGACGCGATCATCCGGCGACAATCCGGACGCCAGCTCGATCTCCTTGCCGAGATCGCGCGCGATCGTCACGGTCTTGAACAGCACCTTGTCGTCGGCGCCAACGGTGGCAACCCGCAAACCGTTCTGGTTGAAGATCAGCGCGCTCGATGGAATATGCAGCGGCACGCCCTCGCGCTGCAGGCTGAGCTTCACATTGGCGTAACCGCCCGGCATCAGCTCACCGCCGGTGTTGTCGAGGCCAAGCTGCATCCGCGTCGTGCCCGAGGAGATGTCGACCGCCTGCGAGGAGGCTTCAACCGTCGCCAGGAAGGTCCGGGTCGGATATTCCGGCACGACAATGACGGCCTTGGCGCCGATCTTGATCGACGGCACGTAGTTCTGCGGCACGTTGACATAGACGCGCAGCTTCGAAATGTCGGAGACCACAAACATCGCCGGGCCCGAGCCGCCGCCGGCATTGATCAGCGCGCCGACGTCGGTGTCGCGGGCGGTGACGATGCCGTCGAACGGCACCGTGATCTTCTTGTAACCCGCCAGCGCTTCCAGCCGCTCGACATTGGCCTGTCCCGACTTGACCGACATGTTCTTGTTGGAGAGGTCGGCGGTGCGCTCGTCGATCTCCTGTGCCGAGACGAAGTTCGAGGCGACCAGCGTCTTGCGGCGGTTAAGGGTCGCTTCCGATAATTTCGCGCTGGCCTGTGCGCTGGCGAGATCGGCGCGGGCCTGCAGCAATTGCTGGTCGAGGTCGGGCGCCTCGATCTCGGCGATCACCTGCCCTGTCTTGACGCGGGAGCCGATATCGGCGCTCCAGCTCTTCAAATAGCCGGAGACACGGGCGAAGATCGGGGCGCGGTAGTAGGCTTCGAGCCGGCCCGGCAGGTCGATGGTCGGGCTGAGCGCCCTGGCGTCCGGCAATGTCACCGCAACCGTCGGCACGGCCTGGTCGTCGGTCCATTCGCGCAGGCGCGCACTGGCCTCCTCGCGCGACCGGATGCCGGTGATCACGACCACAATCAGGACGACGCCCGCGAGCATGCCGAAAATGCCCAGCTTCCGGCGCGACACCGGCGAGCTTTGTTCAGTGGGCATGCTGCATCTCCAAAGGGGCGGCGACTTTGGCGCCTTGTTTCTTGTGTACCATACTGAAAACCACAGGAACAAACATTAACGTGGCGGTCGTAGCAAACACCAGACCGCCGATCACGGCGCGTCCGAGCGGCGCATTCTGCTCGCCACCCTCGCCCAACCCCAGCGCCATCGGTGTCATTCCGATCACCATGGCAAGCGCCGTCATCAGCACCGGGCGGAACCGGACGAAACCGGCCTCGATTGCCGCCTGCACGGGGTCGCCGAGCGCCTCGTAGCGCTCGCGTGCAAACGAGATCACGAGCACGCTGTTGGCGGTAGCAACGCCCATGCACATGATGGCGCCGGTCAGGGCCGGCACCGAGAGGGTTGTCTGAGTGGCAAACAGCATCCAGATGATCCCGGCGAGCGCCGCCGGCAGCGCGGTGATGATCACAAACGGATCGGACCAGGACTGGAAGTTCACCACGATCAGGAAATAGATCAGCACGATCGCCGCGAGCAGGCCGAACAGCAGCCCCGAAAAGGCGCTGTCCATGGTCTGGACCTGGCCGAGCAGCACGACCGAGCTTCCGCGTGGCACGTCGGCCGCGGTGTCGGCGATGGCCTTGCGGACGTCGGTTGCGAGTGCGCCGAGATCGCGACCCTGCGGGGTCGCAAAAATCTGGAACATCGGCTGGATGTCGTATTGCGAGACCACCGCGCTCGACACCGTGCGCGTGATGCTGGCAATGCCTCCGAGAATCGGTGGGTTCGCGGTGGATGCGGCCGTGATCGGCAGCGCTTCCAGCGCCTGCAACGAGTTGATCTGATATTGCGGCGTCTGCATCACGATCGAATAGGACACGCCGTTGTCGGGGTTGAGGAAGTAGGTCGGCGCGACCTGGCCGCTTCCTGCGAGATTGACGGTCAAGCTGTTTGTGACGTCGCGCTCGGTCAGGCCGACATATTGCGCGCGGGTACGGTCGACTTCGACATTGAAGGTCGGATTGTTGGGCGACTGCTGGATGCGCGCGTCGGCAATGCCGGGAATGCGCCGCATGCGCGTCAATAGTTTGTTGGCATAGGCATAGTTGGCATTGGCATCCATGCCGCGGATCTGCAGATCGATCGGGGCCGGCGCACCGAAATTCAGGATCTGACTGACGATGTCGGCGGGCAGGAACGCAAACGTCATACCCGGAAAGGCCGCAGGCAATTCCTCGCGCATCGCCTTGATGTACTCGGCCGTCGGGCGATGGCCCTCTTTCAGCTTGATCTGGATGTCGCCGTCCTGCGGCCCGATCACGCCGGTGTTGTTGTAGGTCATGTTGATGCCGGAGATCGGCATCCCGATATTGTCGGCGAGCGTCTCGATCTCGCGCGCAGGTATGATCCTGCGAATCGCCTTCTGCACGTCGGCGAACTGTCCGGCGGTCTCCTCGATGCGAGTGCCGACTTGGGTGCGTACATGCATCAGGATCGAGCCGGTGTCGACCGTGGGAAAGAAGTTGCGGCCGATATAGGGCACGAGCAGGAACGAGGCGCCGATGAAGCCGAGGAAACAGATCACGAAGATCGCGCGCGCGTGCAGCGCCAGCGTCAGGAGATCGCGATAGCGCTCGCGCACCCGCTCGAAGCCCGCCTCGAAACGGCGCTGGAACCAGACCAACGGATTACGGGTCGGCGGAGGCCCGTTCTCGTGATGCTGGTGCTGGTGCAGGAGATATTTGGCCATGGTCGGCACCAGCGTGCGCGACAGGATGAACGACCACATCATCGCGAACATCACCGCCAGCGCCATCGGCACGAACAGGAAGCGCGAGACGCCGGTGAGGAAGAACATCGGCACGAACACGATGCAGATGCAGAGCAGCGACACGAAAGCCGGCACCACGATCTGGTTGGCGCCATCCATGATCGCCGGCTCCACCGGCTTGCCCTGCTCCAGGTGCCAGTTGATGTTCTCGATCGTCACCGTCGCCTCGTCGACGAGGATGCCGACCGCGAGCGCGAGCCCGCCCAGCGTCATGATGTTCAGCGTCTCGCCGACCGCCCACAGCATCATGATGGCGCCGAACACGGAGAGCGGGATCGACACTGCGATGATCAGGGTCGAACGCCAGCTGCCGAGGAACAGCAGGATCATGACGCTGGTGAGGCAGGCCGCTATCACGCCTTCGAAGATGACGCCGGTCACCGCGCTGCGCACGAACACGCCCTGGTCGCCGATGAAATCGATCTTCAGCGCCTCGGGAAGGGAATCGCGAACCTCGACCACCTTCTGCTTGATGCCGGCGATGATATCGAGCGTCGAGATGAAGCCCGCCTTCAACACCATCATCAGGACCGAACGATCGCCGTTGACATGGACGATGTTGGTCTGGGGCGGATTGCCGTCGCGCACGCTGGCGACGTCACGGATATAGACCATGGCGCCGTTGACGGCCTTGATCGGGAGATCGCCGAGCTCGGCCATCTGCAACGGCGAGTTATTGAGCTGCAAATTGTATTCGAACTGGCCGATCTTCTGGGTGCCGACCGGCGTGATCAGGTTTTGCGCCGCGAGCGCGTTGGCGACGTCCTGGCCCGACAGCCCGCGCGACTGCAGCGCGGAAGGATCGATGTCGATCTGCACCTGGCGCTGCTTGCCGCCATAGGGGTAAGGGATCGCGGCACCCGGCACGGTGATCAGCGGCGTGCGCAGCTGGTTGATGCCGATGTCGGCGAGGTTCTGCTCGGTCAAACCCCCGCCCGACAGCGCGACCTGGATGATCGGCACGGTCGAGGCGTTGTAATTGAGGATCAGCGGCGGCGTTGCGCCGGGCGGCATCGCCTTGATCAGCGTCTGCGAGATCGCGGTGACCTGCGCATTGGCGGTGCGGATATCGACATTGGGCTGGAAGAAGATCTTGACGATGCCGACGCCGTTATAGGAGTTGGCGACGATGTGCTCGATGTCATTGACGGTCGTGGTCAGCGCCCGCTCGAACGGGGTGACCATCCGCCCCGACATCTGGTCCGGCGGCAGCCCCGTGTACTGCCAGACCACGCCGATCACGGGGATGCGGATGTCGGGAAAGATATCGGTCGGCGTGCGCAGCGCCGCCAGCGGGCCGGCAATCAGGATCACCAGCGCCAGCACGACAAAGCTGTACGGCCGGCTCAGCGCGATACGGACCAGTGCGACCATGAATTTGGCATTCCCCAAGCGGCCAAACCAACCATCCGGTTGGGCAACCGTCCGCGCCGATTTACCTGAACCGGCGCCTCCCGCCAACGCCCACCGGCCGCCGTTAACCTTCAATTCCCCGACACAAGCCCGTGACGGCTCGCGCGTCAAAAAAGCAGCCGTTCCTGCTCAATGCGCGGGCGCCGTGTCCACGGCAGCGGCAGGCTTTGGCGCCACCTTCTTGTGGACCATGCTGAAGACGACGGGCACGAAGATCAGGGTTGCGATGGTCGCGAAAATCAGCCCGCCGATCACGGCGCGGCCGAGCGGCGCATTCTGCTCGCCACCCTCGCCCAGCCCAAGGGCCATCGGCGCCATGCCGATGATCATGGCAAGCGCGGTCATCAGTACGGGACGGAAACGGACGAAGCCGGCGTCGATCGCGGCCTGGACGGGATCGCCGACCTCCTCGTAGCGCTCGCGCGCAAACGAGATCACGAGCACGCTGTTGGCGGTGGCGACGCCCATGCACATGATGGCGCCGGTCAGGGCCGGCACCGACAGCGTCGTCTGCGTCGTGAACAGCATCCAGACGATGCCGGCGAGCGCGGCTGGCAGCGCGGTGATGATCACGAACGGATCGGACCAGGACTGGAAATTCACGACGATCAACAGATAGATCAGCACCGCGGCGGCGAGCAGGCCGAACAGCAGGCCGGAGAAAGCGCTGTTCATGGTCTGCACCTGGCCGAGCAGCACGACGGACGAGCCCTTCGGCACCTCCTGGGCGGTCTCGGCGAGCAGCGCCCTGACGTCGGCGGCGACCGCGCCGAGATCGCGTCCCTGCGGGGTCGCGAAAATCTGCACCATCGACTGGATGTCGTATTGCGACACCACCGCGCTTGAGATCGTGCGGGTGATGTTGGCGATGCCGCCGAGGATCGGCGATTGCGGGTTGCCGGTCGCCGTCAGGGGCAGCGCCTGCAGCGCCTGCAACGAGTCGATCTGGTATTGCGGCGTCTGCATCACGATCGAATAGGACACGCCGTTGTCGGGGTTGAGGTAGTAGGTCGGCGCCACCTGGCCTGAGCCGGCGAGGTTGACGACGAGGCTGTTGGTAACGTCGCGCTCGGTCAACCCCACATATTGCGCGCGGGTGCGGTCGACATCGATGTTGAAGGTCGGATTGCTCGGCGATTGCTGGATGCGCGCATCTGCGATGCCGGGAATACGCTTGATACGGCCGAGCAGCTTGCTGGCATAGGCGAAGTTCGCATCGAGATTGGCGCCGCGGAGCTGCAGGTCGATCGGCGCCGGTGCGCCGAAATTGAGGATCTGGCTGACGATGTCGGCCGGCAAAAACGCGAAGGTCATGCCCGGAAAGGCCTGCGGCAACTGCTCGCGCATCAGCTTGACGTACTCCGCGGTCGGACGGTGTCCCTCTCTCAGTTTGATCTGGATGTCACCGTCCTGCGGGCCGATCACGCCGGTATTGTTATAGGTCATGTTGATGCCGGAGATCGGCATGCCGATATTATCGGTCAGCGTCTCGATCTCCGGGATGATCTTGCGGATCGTCTTCTGCACCTCGGCGAACTGGTTGGCACTTTCTTCGACGCGGGTGCCGACCTGGGTGCGGACGTGCAGCAGGATGTTGCCGGCATCGACGGCGGGGAAGAAGTTGCGCCCCAGGAACGGAACCAGCAGGAAGGACAATGCGACGAAGCCGAGAAAGCAGGTCACGAACATGCCGCGATGGGTGAGCGCCATCGACAGCATGTTGCGATAGCCCCGGCGGAAGCGCTCGAAGCGGGCCTCGAAAGCCCGCTGAAAGGTGACCAGCGGATTGCGCGAGGCCGGCGGCTCGCTGTCGTGACGGGTGTGAGGCTTCAGCAGATAGTTCGCCATGGTCGGCACCAGCGTGCGCGACAGGATGAACGACCACGTCATCGCGAACATCACCGCCAGCGCCATCGGCACGAACAGGAAGCGCGCCACGCCGGTGAGAAAGAACATCGGCACGAACACGATGCAGATGCAGAGCAGCGAGACGAAGGCCGGCGTGACGATCTGGTTGGCGCCGTCGAGAATCGACTGCGTCACGGGCTTGCCTTGCTCGAGATGGTAATTGATGTTCTCGATGGTCACGGTGGCGTCGTCGACGAGGATGCCGACCGCGAGCGCGAGCCCGCCCAGCGTCATGATGTTCAGCGTCTCGCCGACCGCAGACAGCATGATGATGGCGCCGAGGATAGACAGCGGGATCGAAACCGCGATGATAACCGTCGAGCGCCAGCTGCCGAGGAACAGGAGGATCATCAGGCTGGTGAGGCAGGCCGCGATCATGCCCTCGTTGGCGACGCCCGAGATCGCGCCGCGCACGAACACGCTTTGGTCGCCGACAAAGCCGATCTTCAGCGCATCCGGCATCTGCGCCTTGACGTCGATCACCTTCTGCTTGATGCCGGCGATGATATCGAGCGTCGAGATCGCACCGGCCTTCAGCACCATCATCAGCACCGAACGGTTGCCGTCGACGTGCACGATGTTGGTCTGCGGCGGGTTTCCGTCGCGCACGGTGGCAACGTCGCGGACATAGACCATGGCGCCGTTGACGGTCTTGATCGGCAGATCCCCGAGCTCGTCGATCCGCAACGGCGAGTTGTTGAGCTGGATGTTGTACTCGAACTGGCCGATCTTCTGGGTACCGACCGGCGTGATCAGGTTCTGCGCGGCCAGCGTATTGGCGACGTCCTGACCGGACAGGCCGCGGGCCTGCAGCGCCGCCGAGTTGAGATCGATCTGGATCTGGCGCTGCTTGCCGCCATAGGGATAGGGGATCGCGGCGCCCGGCACCGTGATCAGCGGCGTGCGCAGCTGGTTGATGCCGATGTCGGCGAGGTTCTGCTCGGTCAGGCCCTCGCCCGACAGCGCGACCTGGATGATCGGCACGGTGGAGGCGTTGTAATTCAGGATCAGCGGCGGCGTGGAGCCGGGCGGCAGCTGCTTGATCATGGTCTGCGAGATCGCCGTGACCTGCGCGTTGGCGGTGCGGATATCGACGTTCGGCTGGAAGAAGATCTTGATGATGCCGAAGCCATTATAGGAATTGGCGACGATGTGCTCGATATCGTTGACGGTGGTGGTCAACGCGCGCTCGAACGGCGTGGTGATGCGGCCGGCCATCTGGTCCGGCGGCAGTCCGGTGTACTGCCAGACCACGCCGATCACGGGGATGCGGATGTCGGGAAAGATGTCGGTCGGCGTGCGCAGCGCCGCGAGCGGACCGAGCAGCATCAATAGCAACGCGAGCACGACGAAAGTATAAGGCCGGCTGAGCGCGATGCGCACCAGTGCGATCATGGGTGTCCCAGCGAAGAGGACGGCGCGCCAGGTTGCTGCCATCCGTCAGCGCTGTTTAGCCGAACCGCAGCCAACGAGCCAACAGCCGGGCGCAGGGCCCCTCGTCAGTTCCGCGATAGCTGCGGTTCCCCGCTCAACGCATCAGCGCGAGCGCGTCGGAGAAGAACTCCGGTCCGCCGAAATTGCCAGACTTCAGCGCGATCAGCATGTCGCCCTGTTTGGCGCCGACCGCGCGCAGCACCGGCACGCCGGCAGCGATTTCCGCACCGACCAGGAAGCCGGGGATGCCCAGGCGGTCCACCACCGCGCCCGATGTCTCCCCGCCCGCGACCACCAGCCGCCGCACGCCGGCCCCGACAAGGCCCTCGGCGATATCGGCCATCGCCTGCTCGATGGCGTGGCCGGCGGCATCGCGGCCATGACGAGCCTGCAGCGCCGCGACCTGGTCGGGCGTGGCACTGCTCGCAATCAGCACCGGATGGCTGCCGAGCCGCTCGCGCGCCCAGGCCAGCGCGCGGCGGGCCTCGTCCGTGCCTTTGATAATTTGATCGGGATCGAGATGCAGCACCGGCATGACCTTCTCGGCGCTGGCGATCTGGCCGAGCGTGGCCTGCGAGCAGCTGCCGGCGAGGCAGGCCGCGGGACCGCCGACCGGCTCGTCCGATATCGCAGCCGCCGCGCTCTGCGCGGTTGCGCCGGCCAGCGCGCGCGCCAACCCGAGCCCGATGCCGGAGGCACCGACCGACAGGCGGTGCTGGATGGCCACCTTTCCGATGGTTTCAAGATCGGGATCGAACACCGCATCGATGACGGCAGCACCGATGCCCTGCCTTGCGAGATCGGCGAGACGCGCGCGCACCGCGTCCGCGCCGCGCGACAGCGTGGCGAGATCGACCAGACCAATTTTGGTCTTGCTCTGCCGTGCCAGTACCCGCACCAGATTGGAATCGTGCATGGGATTGAGCGGATGATCCTTCAGCGGACTTTCGTTCAGCGGCACGACGCCGACGAACAGGTTGCCCTTGTAGACGGTGCGGCCGGTCTCGGGGAATGCCGGCGTCACCAGCACGATCTGGTCGCCGGAGGCGGCGCGAAGCGCGTCCGTCACGGGACCGATATTGCCCTTGTCAGTGGAATCGAAGGTCGAGCAGATCTTGAACAGCACATGATCGGCGCCGCGGCTGCGCATCCATTTCTCCGCCGCAAGCGAGCGTTCCACCGCGACGCTGGCCGCGATCGAGCGGCTCTTCAACGAGACCACGACGGCATCGACTTCCGGCAATGCGAGATCGTCGGCAGGAACGCCGATGGTCTGGACGGTGCGTAAGCCGGCGCGGGTCAGCGTATTGGCGAGATCGGAGGCGCCGGTGTAATCGTCGGCGATGCAGCCGAGCTTCAGCGTCACGGGCGCGCTCCCGCATATTTCTTGAACCAGCCGAGACCGTCGGTGGTCTTGCCGCGGGGATTGTACTCGCAGCCGACAAAGCCGGTATAGCCAAGGCGGTCGATCTCGTCGAACACGAACGGGTAGTTCAGCTCCTCGCCGTCGGGCTCGTTGCGCGAGGGAATACTGGCGATCTGCATGTGACCGATGATCGGAAACATTTCGCGCAGGTGCATCGTCACGTCGCCATGGATGATCTGGCAGTGATAGATGTCGAATTGCAGCTTCAGGTTCGGGATTTTCAACTCGCGGATCAGGTCGCGGGCGAAGAAGAAATTATTGAGGAAGTAGCCGGGCACGTTGCGCGGGTTGATCGGCTCGATCACGACGTCGAGGCCGTGCGGCGCAAAGAACTCGGCGGCGGTCGCGACCGACTTGGTGAAGGCCTCGACGGCCTTGCGATCGTCGAGGCTGGCGATGCCCGCCATCAGGTGCACGCGCTTGACGCCCGTCGCCTGCGCATAGGGCAGTGCGGTCTCGAAACTCTGCTGCATATCGGCGAAGCGTGCGGGCAATGCGGCAAAGCCCTTTTCGCCGGCCGCCCAGTCGCCGGGCGGCAGATTGAACAGCGCCTGCGTCAGGCCGTTGCCGTGCAGGCGCTTGCCGACCTCGTCGGCCGGATGTTCATAGGGAAACAAGAACTCAACTGCGGTGAAGCCGGCCTTCGCAGCCGCCTCAAAGCGGTCGAGGAACGGCACCTCGTTGAACATCATCGACAGATTGGCCGCGAAACGGGGCATGTTGTGTCCTCTTGTTTACTTCGGTTCGCCGGGGATCTTGGTGCCGCTGATGCGCGCATAAAGCCGCGCCACCGAAGCGTCGTCGTCGCGGCCCATTCCGCTACCCGACGCGGCCAGAAACATCTGCAACGCGGCGGCGGCGACCGGTGCCGGAAACCGTGCGTTGCGCGCCATGTCCTGGACGATGCCGAGGTCTTTCACGAAAATTTCCACCGCGCTGCGCGGCCGGTAGTCGCCATCGAGCACCTGCTTCATGCGGTTCTCGAACATCCATGAATTGCCGGCGGACGCCGTGATAACGTCATAGACCTTGCGCAGGTCGAGGCCCTGGCGGGCGGCAAACGCCATCGCCTCCGAAGCCGCGACGATGTGCACGCCCGCCAGCAGCTGGTTGACCATCTTGAAGGCGGCGCCCTGCCCCGGCTCGTCGCCAAGCTCATAGAGCTTGGCCGCCATCGCATCCAGCGCGGGCCGCGCCTTCGCAAAGGCCGCGGCGCTGCCGGAGGCGAGGATCGTGAGCTCGCCCAGCGCCGCGCGCTGCGCGCCGCCGGAGATCGGCGCATCCAGATAATGCCGGCCGGTCGGCTCCAGCTGCTTCGCAAGCCGCCGCGCCACGTCCGGATCCATGGTCGCCGAGGACACGAACACCGCGCCCTTGGCGAGCGTGTCTGACACGCCGTCCTTGCCGAACAAAATGGTCTCGGTCTGTGCGGCGTTGAGCACGACGCTGATGACGATGTCGGCACCCTTGGCCGCCTCAGCCGGCGTCGATGCGCCCTTGCCGCCGTCTTTGATGAAACGCGCCACCGCATCCGCGGCCACGTCGCAGCCGGTGACTTCATAGCCTTTGTGGCGGAGCGAGGTCGCCATGCCAAATCCCATCGAGCCGAGCCCGACGACGGCCATCTTCGGTATTGCGGTGTCGGCCATGGCGTTTCCTGTTCCCTGCTGTCGCTTTTGCCGCCTTGCCTATCACGGCTTGGCCGCGCTGCCAAAGCGTGAGACAAGGCGGCTGCCATGAATGAAACGGTGCTCCGCGAAAACATCTGCCGGCTCGGCCGTTCGCTGTTCGAGCGCGGGCTGACGCCGGGCTCGTCGGGCAATATCAGCGTCAGGCTCGACGACGGCGGCTGGCTGGTGACGCCGACCAATGCCTCGCTCGGTTTCCTCGATCCGGCGAAGCTGTCGCATCTCGCGGCCGACGGCAAGCTCGTCTCGGGCGATGCACCGACCAAGGAAGTGCCGCTGCACAGCGCGCTGTATCAAACACGGCGGGCAGCGCGCGCGGTGGTGCATCTGCACTCCACCCATTCGGTCGCGCTCTCGATGCTCCCCGAGATCGACCCGCGCGCGGCGCTGCCGCCGATGACGGCGTATTACGTGATGAAATGCGGCGCGACCGCGCTGGTGCCGTATTATCGGCCGGGCGATCCCGCTGTCGCCGATGCGATCAAGGGACTGGCGGGGAAATATTCATCGGTGCTGCTCGCCAATCATGGCCCGGTCGTGTCGGGCGATACTTTGGAAGCCGCGGTGTTCGCGATGGAAGAGCTGGAGGAGACGGCGAAGCTGTATCTGTTGCTGCGCGGGATGAACCCGCGCTTTCTGTCGCCGGCACAGGTGGCGGATCTGGTGAAGGTGTTCGGCGTGGAGTTGCCGGAGCACCACTAGCTCTCGTCATGGCCGGGCTTGTCCCGGCCATCCACGTCTTCTTTTCCGCGGCGACAAAGACGTGGATGCCCGGCTCAAGGCCGGGCATGACGAGTCCTCTATAGGCAGCACGCCTTCCGCTTACGCCGAAACCTGCGGCCGATAGAACCGCTCATACATCTCGTTCGCTTCCTCGAAGCGGCGAACCGCCTTCTTGCCGTCCATTGGGCCTTCCAGCAGCGTCTCGGCATCCCATTCGCTGCGGTGCGCAGCAAAGAAATCGCCGCCATAGATGTGAATGGCGCCGGTCAGCCGCGGAATCGGATTCGTCACGGAATGGATGATGTTGTGGCCGAGCGGCTCCGCATCGCCGACGGAGAGCGCCCTTGCGCCCGCGGCTTCGATGCGGCCGCTGCCGTCCGGCATGCGGCGCCAGAACACATTGTCCTCGCGGCCCGAATAGATGCCGATCACCGCCCACATCTGATGATTATGCGGCATGACCGTCATCATCGGTCCCCAGATCACGTTGATGATCGTGAGATCAGGCGCGTGATAAAGCTTCTGGATTTCCGGGCGCTTCGGCTCACCCAGCGTCTTCAGGATGCCCGAGGGATCGGCGACGGCGCGGGCGAGCACCTCGCGCACCGACTTGTGGGACGAGTCTGCCTTCAGCGCAGCGCGGCAATCGGCGGTGAATTGCTCGAGATTGAACATGCGCATGCTCCTTCCGGGCTAAAGCACCGCCAGCTGCGTATTCTGCAAATCCGTGATCAGCATCAAGCCCGGCGCATGCGTGATCGCGAACGGGACCTTCGCCGCCGCGATCACCGATTGCGGCGTGACGCCGCAGGCCCAGAACACCGGAATCTCGTCGGCGGCGATCGGCACGGGATCGCCATAGTCGGGCTTGGCGATATCCGCGATGCCGATCGAATGCGGATGGCCGAGATGCACCGGCGCGCCGTGCACGCTCGGAAAGCGCGAGGTGATCTGAACCGCGCGGATCGCCTGCGCGGGCTTCAGCGGCCGCATCGACACCACCATCGGTCCGGCGAACAGACCGGCCGGGCTGCAGGCAATATTGGTGCGGTACATCGGCACGCGCACTCTGTGCTCGACATGGCGGAGCGGAATCCCCTCCGCCATCAGCGCCTCCTCGAACGAGAACGAGCAGCCGAGCACGAAGGCAACGAGATCGTCGCGCCAATGCGCAATGATGTCCGTCGGCTCGTCGGTCACCTCGCCGTCTCGCCAGACGCGATAGCGCGGCACGTCGGTGCGGATGTCGAGGTCGGTGCCGAGCGAGGGGATCATGGGATTGCCCACGTCGGACATGCCGATGATCGGGCACGGTTTTGGATTGAGCTGGCAGAAGCGATGGAAGGCCGAGGCGAATTGTTCCGGCAGGACGACGAGATTGCCCTGCACATAGCCGTTGGCAACGCCCGAGGTCGTCACAGCCTTGCCGGCGCGGTAGTCGAGCCGCGCCTGGTGGCTCGGCAGGATCGCCTCGCCCTGCTCTTTCCCGCTCAGACCGACATTCACCTGACCGCTCCGTGCCTCGACAGACAATGCACGATGGTTCTACCATGCGATCCGGCCTGTGCCTACTTTCCGAAGTTCGTCATCTGTTGCGGCTTGGTTTGCGCGAACTTCGGAAAGTAAAGGCACAGGCAAACTATTGAATCTAGTGCCGCTTTCGATTTGAAGTCCCTGATCGAACGCGCGGCAAACACTGCAGGGACTTCAAATCGGCGGCACTAGTCGCACCACCGCAATTCCGGACGCCTGAATGACCAGAAACGCATCCAACCTGCAGATCGATTCCGTCCGGCTGTGGGACACCATCCATGAAACCGCGAAATTCGGCCTCACGCCGAAGGGCGGCGTGCGCCGCCTGACCTTGGGGCCCGAGGACAAGCAGGTGCGCGACTGGTTCCGCAGAGCCTGCGAGGCGGCAGGGCTGGAGGTGCATATCGACGGGCTCGGCTCGATGTTCGGCGTCCGCAAGGGACGCGACAATTCGAAGCCGCCGGTGGGCCTGGGCTCGCATTTGGATACGCAGCCGACCGGCGGCAAGTTCGACGGCGTGCTCGGTACGCTCGCAGCCCTCGAGGTGGTGCGCACGCTCAATGACGCCGGCATCGAGACCGAAGTGCCGCTCTGCATCTGCAACTGGACCAATGAGGAAGGCTCGCGATTTGCGCCGGCGACGATGGCGTCCGCGGCTTACGCCGGCGAATACACCATCGACAATATCCTGGCGCGCAAGGACGCGAGCGGGATGAGCGTCGGGGAAGCGCTCGACGGCATCGGCTACCGCGGCAGCGAGCCGGTCGGGCAACGCAAGTTCGGCGCCTTCGTCGAATTGCATATCGAGCAGGGCCCGCTGCTGGAAGCCGAGAACAAGACCATCGGCGTGGTCGATCGCGGCCAGGGCATCATCTGGTACGACGGCAAGATCACAGGCTTCGAAAGCCATGCCGGCACCACGCCGATGCCACTGCGCCGGGACGCGCTGGCGACCTTGTCGGAGATCGTGCTCGCGGTCGAGAGCATCGCGAAGAAACATGGCCCGCACGCGGTCGGCACCGTCGGCGAGGCCGTGATCGCGGCGCCCTCGCGCAACGTCATTCCCGGCGAGATCGCCTTCACCGTCGACGTGCGCAGCCCCGAGTTCGAAGACGCTGGACGCGATCGACGCCGATCTGCGCGCTGTCATTGCGGAGATCGCGCCGCGCCGGAGGGCGCAGATCGAATTGACTGCGATCTGGCGCAAGGAGCCGACGGTGTTCGACGCCAAACTGGTCGACGCCGTCGAGGCCTCCGCCAAGATGCTGGGCTACAGCTATCGACGCATCACCTCGGGCGCCGGTCACGACGCCTGCAATCTCGCGACGGTGATTCCGGCGGCGATGGTGTTCGTGCCCTGCAAGGACGGCGTCAGCCACAACGAGCTCGAAGACGCGACGCAACTCGACTGCGCTGCAGGCGCCAACGTGCTGCTGCATACGGTGCTGTCGCTGGCCGGCGTCGCGTCCTGAACAAGGCATAAAAAAAGGGAGGCTTTCGTGCGTGGAGTTTTCGTCGACGCCAATGATTCACTCGCGGAGATTTTCGAGCGCCAGCGCAAGGCCGGCGATCCCGATGTCAGCGTCAATCTCGATCCGAACATCAAGCCGGACCAATGGCCCGGGCTGCTCGGCGGCGCCGAGATCGGCGTGGTCGATCACACCGCGCTGCCGACCGATGTTGCGAAGCAGTGCAAGGGGCTGAAGCACGTCGTGTTCCTCGGCACCGGCGCGCGCAGCTACATGAACCCGGACGAACTCGCCGAGCTCGGCATGGAAGTGCACCTGATCAAGGGTTATGGCGACACCGCGGTGGCGGAAGCCGCGATCGCGCTGATGTGGGCCTCTGCCCGCGTCATCCCCTGGATGGATCGCGAGATGCGTCGCGGCAACTGGCTGCGTGAGGACGCCATGCAGCTGACCGGCAAGACGCTCGGCCTGATCGGCTTCGGCGGCATCGCTGCGGAAGTGGCGCGCATCGCCTCAGGCAGCGGCATGAAGGTGATCGCCTGGAATCGGACGCCGAAGACGGCGCCAAATGTCGAGTTCGTATCGCTCGAGAAGCTGCTGGCCGACAGCCACGTCGTTTCTATTCATCTGCTCTTGAACGACGAGACCCGCGGCTTCCTGTCGCGCGAGAAGATTGCGGCAATGCGCAAGGGCGTGATCCTCGTCAACACCGCGCGCGGCGCCATCGTCGACGAGGCCGCGATGATAAACGCGCTGAAGACGGGGCACATCCGCCATGCCGGGCTCGACGTCTTCAACATCGAGCCGCTGCCGTCGGATCATCCGCTGACAAAGATCTCAAACGTAACGCTGTCGGCACATTCCGCGTTCCGCACGCCCGAGGCCAGCGAAAATCTGATCCACGCGGCCTGGGAGCACTGCCGGAGGATTGTGAAGGGCTAGCGCCCCGTGGCAAACCCTCATCCTGAGGAGCCGCGAAGCGGCGTCTCGAAGGATGAGGCCGGATATCGGGCCTCGTGGTTCGAGACGGCGCTAACGCGCCTCCTCACCATGAGGGATTGCTAATCCACCATCTCCGCGACCGCCTTGCCGCAGGCGCCCGTGTCGGCGTTGCCGCCGAGATCCTTCGTGCGCAGCGTGCGCTCGCCGAGCGTGCGCTCGATCGCGCCGACGATGGCCTCGGCCGCGGCCTTCTCGCCGAGATGCTCCAGCATCATTGCGCCGGACCAGATCATGCCGATCGGGTTGGCGATGCCCTGCCCCGCGATATCGGGCGCCGAGCCGTGCACCGGCTCGAACACGCTCGGAAACTTTCCTTCCGGATTGATGTTGCCCGACGGCGCAATGCCGATGGTGCCGGTGCAGGCCGGCCCGAGATCGCTGAGGATATCGCCGAACAAATTGGAGCCGACCACGACGTCGAACCAGTCCGGATGCAGCACGAAATTCGCGGTCAGAATATCGATGTGGTACTTGTCACACTTCACCTTCGGGAATTGCTTCGCCATCGCCTCCACGCGCTCGTCCCAATAGGGCATGGTGATGGAGATGCCGTTGGACTTGGTCGCGGACGTCAGGTGCTTCTTCGGCCGCGACGCCGCCAGCTCGAACGCGAACTTCAAAATGCGGTCGACGCCGATGCGGGTCATCACCGTCTGCTGCGTCACGAATTCGCGGTCAGTGTCCGGGAACATGCGGCCACCGACGGAAGAATATTCACCCTCGGTATTCTCGCGCACCACCCAGAAGTCGATGTCACCGGGCTTGCGGTTGGCGAGCGGCGACGGCACGCCCGGCATCAGCCGCACCGGGCGCAAATTCACATACTGATCGAACTCCCTCCGGAACTTGATCAGCGAACCCCACAGCGAAATGTGGTCCGGAATCTTCGCGGGCCAGCCGACCGCGCCGAAATAGATCGCGTCGTGCTTGCCGATCTTGTCTTTCCAGTTGTCCGGCATCATCTGGCCGTGCTTCTCGTAATAGTCGTAGGACGCGAAGTCGAAATGATCGAAGGACAGGCTCACGCCGTGCTTCTTCGCCGCGGCCTCGATGACGCGCAGGCCCTCCGGCATCACTTCCTTGCCGATGCCGTCGCCGGGAATGACCGCGATGCGATATTGCTTCTTGCTCATCGAGAACGTCCTTGTGATCCCATGCGCCTGTTCCGGCGCTTGCTTCGTCGCCCTGCAATGAACCAAACTGAGATCAAGCGCAACGCTGCAGTGCAGTGTTGACCGCCACAAGTCCTCCCGCCTAACAATCCCTCCCCGCACTTTATTCCAGCGAGTATCCCCATGGACCTGCATTTGCGCGGCAAGCGCGTTCTCATCACCGGCGCGTCAAAAGGCATCGGCGCGGCCGCGGCCGAAGCCTTTGCCGAGGAAGGCTGCCACCTGCGGTTGGCCGCACGAAGCGGCGACGCGCTGAAGGCGCTTGCCGAGCGCCTGCGCTCGGCACACCAGATCGACGCTTCAGCGCATGCCGTCGACCTGCGCAAGAGCGAGGACATCCAGCGGCTGGTCAAGGACGCCGCCGACGTCGACATCCTCGTCAACAATGCCGGCGACATTCCCGGCGGCTCGATCGACAAGATCGACGAGCCGACCTGGCGGCATGCATGGGAACTGAAGGTGTTCGGCTATATCAACCTGACCCGCGCCATCTATGCGCAGATGAAGGCGCGCGGCGGCGGCGTGATCGTCAACGACATCGGTGCGGCCGGCGAGAAGTTCGACGCCAACTACATCTGCGGCAGCGCCGGCAATGCCGCGCTGATGGCTTTTACCCGCGCGCTCGGTGGCAAGAGCCTCGCCGACAATATCCGAGTGGTCGGCATCAATCCCGGCCCGGTCGGCACCGACCGCCACGTCACTTTGCTCAAGACCCGCGCCAAGCACCAGTTCGGCGACGAGAACCGTTACAAGGAATTCCAGAAGGGCATGCCGCGCGGCCGCCCTGCGCATGCGCGCGAGATCGGCGACCTGATGGCGTTCCTCGCCTCGGATCGGTCGGGCTATACGTCGGGGGTGATCTTCACCGTCGATGGGGGAATTGCGGCGGGGTGGGGTTGAGGCGTGAAGTGCTTTCACCTCCCCTTGAAAAGGGAGGTCGGTTCGCGCGGCGCAGCCGAGCGAACCGGGAGGGCATCAGGTGATGACCCCCTCCCCGACCCTCTCCCTTTCAGGGGGAGGGATTCGCAGTGTGCGCTTGGCAATCATGAGTCCGTAACGACTACGCAGTCCTCGCAAACAGCTGCCGGATCAGTGTCGTGATCCGGCCCATCGGCGACGCCAGCTCGTTCATGATCGAGAAGTGATCGGCGCCGGGAATCTCCTCATACGTCACCGGCAGCCCATGCCTGGCGCGATGGCCGGCGAAGTCGGCGGTCTGCTTGCGTAGCAGCGGCAGCTCGGCCGAGCCCACCACCAGCGACAGCGGCTTCAGCGGGCCATCCGACATCATCGGCGAATTCCTGCGCGACATCGTCTCATCAAGCCCGAGCTTGATGTTGAGATAGGACGCGCGGATCGGCTCGAGATCGTAGATGCCCGAGATCGCCATGCCGGCTTTCACATACGGGTGCGACAGCGCCATCGCGGTCAGATGGCCGCCGGCCGACCAGCCCGACACCACGAGACCCTTGCCGTCGCCGCCGAGCGCGGGCAATTCGCGCGCGAGGAAATCGATGCCGGCATGGATTTCGACGACGATCGCATCGAGCGGGGGCGTCGGGCGCGAGCGTATAGCCGATCAGCGCGACATTGATGCCATAGCCGAGCGGACCCTCGGCAAACATCGTGAAATTCTCTTTCGCCCGGTTCTGCCAGTAGCCGCCGTGGATGAAAAGCAAGGTCGGCGCATCGTCGTGCACCTTGAGAAAATCGATGCGGTTGCGCTCGCGCGGGCCATAGCGGAGATCCAGATGGTCGGCGTGGCGCTTGCGCAAGTCGGCCGAACCCCGCTCCCAGCCCGCCACGATCTCGCCGCTGCCGGCCACGGCCTCGCCATTGTTGAGACCGCGGTCGAGCTCGGCCCGGCTCATTTTGCGCCAGTCCGGCGCGTCAAACGGCGTCGTCATGCCAAACTCCTCGCCCCTTGCGTTGCCATCGCGGCGCGAAATGTTCTAGAGCATGAGACAAGAACAAGACAATGAGGGGGGATATTCCATTGGCTGGCCAGGATCTGGTGCGGGAGACCGCCAACGCGGTCGTCAGCAAGCTCAAGAAGGGCGACGTCACGCCGCTCGACCTGCTCGATGTGCTGGAAAAGCGCATCGGGGACGTCGATGGCGCGGTCAATGCCTTGCCGACGCTGTGCTTCGAACGCGCCCGGGATCACGCCAAGGCGCTGATGCAGAAGGAGCCGGCCGAGCGCGGCCTGCTCGCCGGCCTGCCGATCCCGATCAAGGACCTCACCGATGTGGCCAATGTCAGGACCACCCAGGGCTCGCCGATTTACAAGGATCGCGTGCCCGAGCATTCCGACATCCTGGTCGAGCGGCTCGAGGAAAACGGCGGCGTGATCTACGCCAAATCGAACACACCGGAGTTCGGCGCCGGCGCCAACACCTTCAACGAGGTGTTCGGCGCAACCCGCAATCCCTGGGATACGTCGAAGTCGGCGGCCGGCTCCTCCGGCGGCGCCGCCGTCGCGCTCGCAACCGGCATGGCCTGGCTCGCGCATGGCTCCGACATGGGCGGCTCGCTGCGCAACCCCGCTAGCTTCTGCGGCATCGTCGGCCTGCGCCCGAGCATCGGCCGCGTCGCGCACACGCCGCAATTCGCGGTCGATCGCAATCTCGGCGTCCAGGGACCGATGGCGCGCAATATCGGGGATCTCGCACTGCTGCTGGACGCCATGAGCGGCGAGCATCCGGGCGATCCGCTGTCGCTGCCGAAGCTTCCGACCTCGTTCCTGTCGGCGGCCTGGTCGGGCAAACGGCCGAAGCGCGTCGCCTATTCGCACGACCTCGGCATCACGCCGGTCGATCCCGAGGTGGCGCGGATTACGCGTCGCGCGGCGGAGCGCTTCGCCGATGCCGGCGTCATCGTCGAGGAAGCACATCCGGATTTTTCCGAGGCGCATGAGAGCTTCCATGTGTTGCGCGCCTTCGATTTTGCGATCAGCAAGGCGGAATTGCTGCGCACCCAGCGCGACCTGCTCAAGCCGGAAGTGATCTGGAACATCCAGGAGGGGCTGAAGCTCACCGTCGACCAGCTGCAGCGTGCGCTGGCGCAACGCACCGCGATGATGGAGCGGGCGCTGGAGTTCTTCAAAACCTATGATTTGCTGCTGTGCCCGGCGACCATCGTGCCGCCCTACGCCATCGAGAACCGCTATGTCGCCGAATGCGACGGCCACAAATTCGACAACTACGTGCAATGGCTCGGCATCGTCTACGCGATCACGCTGGCCTGCTGCCCGGCGCTGTCGCTGCCGTGCGGCTTCACCGAGTCGGGCCTGCCGGTGGGACTGCAGATCATAGGCCCGCCCCGAGGCGAGGCGCAACTGCTCGCGGGCGCCAAGGTGCTCGAGGATATCCTGGGCGTGCGCGGCTCAACGCCGATCGATCCAAAGGCGCCGAAGCAGGCCGCTAGCTAGACGCCGTCCTGATCGCGGCCATCAGCGCGCCTCTCGTCTGCTCCACGATATTGTCGAGCACTTGCTCGCGCGTGATCTTCGCCGACTGGCCGGTGAGCAGTCCCTGCTCCGCCAGCATCACCACGCCGTGCAGCGCGGCCCAGATCTGCAACGCGTGCTGCTCGCGCAGCAGACCGACCTTCGGCGCCTCGAAGGATTCGACCAGCAGCACAAAGGTCTCGTGCGCGGCAATGTGAAGCTCGCTGTCGGCGGCCGCGCCGGCCATGGTGCGCGAGGCGAACATCAGCCGATAGATTCCGGTCCGCCGCAGGCCAAATTCCAGAGCCGCCTGCGCTAAGCGCGACAACTTCGAGCGTTTCGACGGCTTGTCGATCGCTTCCCGCATGATCGTATTGAATTGCCTGAAGGCTTCGGCGGTAACCGCCTGCAGCAGCGCCTCGCGATCGGCAAAATGCCGGTATGGCGCCGGCTGCGAGACCCCGAGGCGTTTCGCCAAGGCCTTGATACTGATGGCTTCCGGGCCGCCGCGTTCGGCCTCCGCGAGCGCTGCCCGCACCAAGGCTTCGCGCAGATCGCCATGGTGGTAGGTGTTGACCGGCTTGCGCTGCAGTTGTGACGGCATCTGTTTGTAACGATCTTTTCGCTTGACGGACCGGCCGTGTCCAAATGTAATAGCATATAACTTACCGGCGCCTTCAGGAAATTGCCAACAAAATCTCGCGCCGGCATCACCAGGGAACGCAAACGCGCGGAGACCATTTCGTCGCGTGCGAGATAAGGGAAGCAGCTCATGGGAAGGCTGAAGATCCGCGTCGATCAGGACAAGTGCCAGGGGCATGCCCGCTGCAAGTCGCTGGCGCCGGAGTTGTTCGAACTCGACGAATACGGCAACGCGCATGAGGTCGGCGACGGCACGGTGCCCGCGGGCCTCGAAGACAAGGCATGGCTGGCGCAAACCAACTGCCCGGAAATTGCGATCGAAGTGACCGAGGAATAGGGCGCGCGCACGCGCCCTGCAACTTTTCGACAAAGCTCTCAAGGGAATGACCAATGTCCGACGCCGCGAGCTATCTGCCCCCACATCCGCCCGTCACCGACTGGGTGAACGATTTCGACCACACCGATCCGCGCTGGACGGAAGATCCGTTTCCGATCTGGGAAGAACTGCGCGCGCACGCGCCGGTGGTGCACACCGAGCGTTTCCTCGGCTGCTATCTGCCGACCACCTATGAGGCGGTGCGTGCGATCGCCAACGACGCCGAACATTTCTCCTCTCGCCGAATCATCGTGCGCGACATCAGGCCTGAGCAGACCGCGAAGGCGCCACCGATCACCTCCGATCCACCCGAGCACAAGCCGGCGAAGCAGGTGCTGCTGCCGCCGTTCACGCCGGACGCGATGAAAAAGCTGGAGCCGCGGGTGCGTGCGATCTGCAACGAGCTGATCGACGCGTTCATCGCCGACGGCAAATGCGATGCGGCCGCGCGCTACACCAAACACATCCCGGTGCGTGCCATCGCCCACATGCTCGGCATTCCCGAAAAGGACGGCGACCTCTTCATCAAATGGATCCACGAGATCCTCGAACTCGGCATCAAGAGCCAGGAAACCCTGGTGAGGGCCGCGACCGAGATGGATACCTATTTCGCCGGACACATCGAGCATCGCAAGACGCATCCGACCGACGACCTGATCTCGACGATGATGAACGCCAGGACCAAGGATGGCCGGCCGCTCAGCGACGAACATGTGCGTGGCTCGCTGCGGCTGCTCCTGATCGCCGGCATCGATACCACCTGGAGCGCGATCGGCGCCTCGCTCTGGCATCTCGCCAGGACGCCTGCCGACCGCGAGCGGCTGGTGCGCGAGCCCGCGTTGATGCCGTCGGCGGTCGAGGAACTCTTGCGCGCCTATGCGCCCGTCACGATGGCGCGCGAGGTGATGAAGGAAACCACGGTCTCCGGCTGCCCGGTCAAGCCGGGCAACATGGTGCTGCTCTCCTTCCCCGCCGCCAACCGCGATCCCGCCATGTTCCCGGAGGCCGACAAGGTGGTGCTCGACCGCAAGGAGAACCGCCACGCCGCGTTCGGGCTCGGCATTCATCGCTGCGTCGGCTCCAACCTGGCGCGGATGGAAATGACGGTAGCGCTGGAGGAATGGCTGAAGCGGATTCCGGATTTCCGGCTCGATCCGGCCGGCAAGGTCACGTGGTCCGAAGGGACCGTCCGTGGACCGCGTGCGCTTCCAGTGCTATTCGGAAAGACGGCCTGAATTTAAAAAGCTAGATGACAGGCCGCCCTTGGCGAGGGAGGCCTGTATGGCTGACGACCGCGAGCCGCCGCCGGATTCCAAGCTGACGCGGAGCAAGCAGCGCTGGGCGCAAGAGGGGCGCTTCCTGACCGGCAGGAGCGCACGCGCGGAAGCAGCGCGCCTGCCGCCCGGACAACACCTGACGCGGGACTGGCCAACGCTCGATCTCGGGCTCACGCCGGAGATAGCGCGCGAGCGCTGGCGGCTCGACGTCTATGGTGCGATCGACAATCCGATCTTCTGGGACTTTGCGCAATTCCATGCACAAGCGCAGACGGAAATGGTCTCGGATATCCACTGTGTCACCACCTGGTCGCGCTATGACAATCGATGGGCGGGATTGCCGACGCGGCAATTGCTCGAGGCCTGCCAGCCGCGCGGGGACGCGCGCTTCGTCGTGCTGCACTCCTACGACGGCTACACCACCAATTTGCCGCTGGAAGACTTTGCGGCGGAGGACGCGCTGCTCGCCCATAGCTGGTCCGGCGAGCCGCTCACGGCCGAGCATGGCGGCCCGGTGCGGCTGGTGGTGCCGCATCTCTATTTCTGGAAGAGCGCGAAGTGGCTGCAGGCGATCGAATTCGTGACCGCTGACGCCCCGGGCTATTGGGAAGTGCGCGGCTACCACAACCGCGGCGATCCCTGGGCCGAGCAGCGCTATTCTGGGGATTGACGTTTCACCTCCCCTGGAGGGGGAGGGTCGGCTCACATTGAGCGAAGCGAAATGTGAGACGGGGTGGGGTGATCTCTCCGCTCGACCATCGTTTAAACGCGGAGAGACCGTCACCCCACCCCGCCGCTCACGTTGTTCGCGGCGACCCTCCCCCTCCAGGGGAGGGTAAGAATGGAGCGATCGATGCCAACGGAAAAATTTCAGTTCACCGGCGAAGGCGGCCACCAGCTCGCCGCCGCCCTCGACCTGCTCGACGGAGAACCGTCTGCCTACGCATTGTTCGCGCATTGCTTCACCTGCGGCAAGGACGTGCTGGCGGCCAAGCGCATCGCGATGGCGCTCAGCATAAAGGGCATCGCGGTGCTGCGCTTCGATTTCACCGGGCTCGGCTCCAGCGAGGGCGACTTCGCCAACGCGACGTTCTCCTCCAATGTCGCCGATCTCGTCCGCGCCGCAGATCATTTGAGGGAGACGCGTAAAGCACCTGCAATCCTGATCGGCCACAGCCTTGGCGGAGCTGCGATCCTCGCCGCCGCCGACAAAATCCCGGAAGCGAAAGCCGTCGTCACCATCGCCGCGCCGTCGGACCCCGCGCATGTCACCGGACTGTTCAAGGATCATATCGATCGCATCCGCGAACAGGGTAAGGCCGAGGTGTCACTCGCGGGCCGGCCCTTCACCATCAAGCGCGAGTTCCTCGACGATGTCGCAGAGCAGCGCCTGCTCGACCAGGTCCACAATCTGCGCAAGGCGCTGCTGGTGATGCAGTCGCCGACCGACGACACCGTCGGCATCGACAATGCCACCCGCATTTTCGTGGCCGCGAAACATCCGAAGAGCTTCGTATCGCTATCCGGCGCAGATCATCTGCTGAGCCAGCGCCGCGATTCCAGCTATGTCGCCGAGGTGATCGCGGCCTGGGCGACCCGCTATGTCGATCTTGCCGCGGTGCCCGCCGCCGAAGCGCAGGACAAGCCGCGGCAGGTCGTGGTGCAGGAAACCGGCAACGGCAAATTCCAGAACACGGTCGCGATCGGCCCGCATCATCTGCTCGCGGACGAGCCGCGCTCGGCCGGCGGAGACGACAGCGGACCGGGTCCTTATGATTTCCTGCTCACGGCCCTTGGCGCTTGCAAGAACATGACCATGCGGCTCTATGCCGACCGCAAGTCCTTTCCGCTCACGCGCGCCACCGTCACGCTCAACCACAGCAAAATCTACGCCAAGGATTGTGCCGAGTGCGAGACCAAGGAAGGCATGCTCGACCAGATCGAGGTTGCGATCGGCCTCGACGGCCCGCTCGATGCCGACCAGCGCAAGCGGATTTTGGAGATCGCGGACAAATGTCCGGTGCACCGCACGCTGACGTCGGAGATCCGCATCGTGACTCGATCGGCGGATAGCGCATGATCCGGAAAAGTGTGCAGCGGCTTTCCGTAAAGATCATGCGCCAAAAATAAACTTCACGCGGGCAGCGGCCGCACCCGCAAGGCGCCGCGCAAGCCGATGGCGGTGCCCAGCATGATGCCGGCCACTGCGATAAAGGATGCGACCGCAAGTGTCGACAATCCCGTCAGCCCCTGCCCGATCGAGCAGCCGAATGCCATCACGCCGCCGGTGCCCATCAGCGCCGCGCCTCCCGCCGAGCGCAGCATGTGCTGCGGCGAGCGGTAGCCTTCGAGCTCGAAGCGTCCGGTCGCGAGCGCGGTGATCAGGCTTCCGGCGAATACGCCGCCGACGGTGGCAATGCCGAAATTGAGCGTCGAGCCGGTCGACAGCATGACATATTGCAGGGCATCCGCCATCGGCGCGATGAAAGTCAGCGATGTCACCGGCACCGGATTGAAATCGTCATTGCCGAGATAGCCGGTCGCATACCAGCCGGCGGCGACGAGCAGTCCCATCGCGATTCCAGCCGCGATCTGCCCCGGGGAGCGGCGGAACGCCGCATGCGCGAAAGCAAAGATGATGAAGGCCGCCGAGATCACTGAGGCAGCGAGCATGCGCGCCAAAGACGCCGAGAGCCCGAGGTTCACGAGCGCGGCGGGCAACGACAGCCACTTCGTCGTGATCTGGGTAAGCTGCACTCCCGCAATCCGCGCCGGCGCGATCAGCCCTTTCAGGGTCATCTCCGCAAAAATGCCGAGCACGATCACGACCACGAAGGAACGCAGATTTCCGCGGCCGAGCAGCACCAGCGCGCGTGAGCCGCAGCCGTTCGACAGCACCATGCCGTAGCCGAACAGCAGCCCGCCGAAGAACATCACCGGCGCGGAAAACGAGGATTGCAGATAGATCGACTTGCCGAGATCGACGGTGCCGCGCGCCGCCAACAGCTGCGAGGCGGCGATGCCAACGCCCATCGCCAGCGCATAGGTGCGCGCCAGCCGGCTGTCGCCTTCCGCCCACCAGCCGCGCAGGCCGCTCATCATGCAGAAGCCGCTGACGAGGCCGATCGCGCCGTAAACGAGACCGATGACGAGACCGGAGAGGACGGCGATTTGAGCGGGGTCCATTGCAATTTCCTCGTCATTGCGAGCGAAGCGAAGCAATCCAGCGATCCAACCGCGAAGAAAGTCTGGATTGCTTCGTCGCGGAGTTTATCATTGGGCACGCATTCGCGCGACCCGTTGGCTCCTCGCAATGACGATTGTGTTAGGGTTTCAGAATGACGCGATCGCGCGAGGAGCCGGCGACCGGAACGAACGCGCGCCTAGCGTCCTCGAGCGGAAACACCGACGCCGGATTGATCGGAAACGGCTTCAGGTGCCCACTTGCAAAGCCGGGGGCGAGCTCGCGCAGGACATCGCCGGTCGCAACCGACGACAGGCCGAGCGTGTCGATGCCGACATAGGTGTGCTGGCCGCGATAGAATTCGAGGATGTTGAACTGCACGATGCGGTCGATCGCGGCGATCAGGATCTGCCGTCCGCGTAGCGCCAGCGAGTTGTGCGCGGCCTGGAAATAGGGATCGCCGACCGTGTTGAAGACGATGTCGGCACCCTTGCCAGCCGTCAGCTCGCGCACGCGCGTGGCGACATCGACGCTTGATGCGTCGATCACCTCGACCGCGGCATTGGCGTGGCCTTCATATGGTTCCTTCTTGCGCACTACGCCGAGGGCGCGCGCGCCGTGCCAGGTCGCGATCTGCACCGCGGCCTGGCCGACCTTGCCGTTGACGCCCATGATAAGCACGGTCTCGCCGGCTTTCGGGATGCCGGCGCGGCGAAATCCCTCCATCGCGGTGACGAAGGGAACGCCGATCCCAGCGGCCTCTTCCCATGAAAGGCTGTTGGGCTTCTCGACGGTGGCTTCGAGCTCGACGACGAGATGCGTCGCATGCGTCCCGTCGCGGCGGATGCCGAGATCGCCGGAGGAGCCGAACACCTCGCGGCCGACGCTGCCGGCCGGGCCGTCGATGATAACGCCGGCATAATCGCGGCCGGGCGTACGCGGAAACACCGCATAGGGCATCAGACCGGTTGCGGCCTTGACGTCGGAGGGATTGACCGCGGCGGCCTTGATCTCGATCAGCACTTCGTTGGTTGCGCGGGCAAGCGCGCGGCGCTCGACCGCGGGCGCCAGCGCGTCGGCATTTTCGGCCTTCGCGTTCAGCCGCACGCAGCGCGCGTCAACGCTGAGCGGCCGAGTTTCCGAGTTCTGGGCAACCTGCATTCCCGACTCCCTTGGGAGACAGGAGTTACCCCTTCGGGCGCTTGTCGTAAACCCGCTTGGCCTTGCCGAGCGAGCGTTCCAGGGTTTCCGGCGCGACGATCTTCACACCGGCCGAAATGCCGATGGTGTTCTTGATGAAGGCCGAGACTTTCTCGGCATGCGCGGTCAGCCCGCTGCCGTCCCAGTGCTCGTGCCGCGCTTCGGCGAGCACGACCATCTCGTCCATGCGGCCCTCGCGGGTCAGCTCGATGATGAAATGGCCGCCGCACCAGTCGGTCGCCAGCAGCGCCTCCTCGATCTGGGTCGGGAACACATTGACGCCGCGCAAGATGATCATGTCGTCGGAGCGGCCGGTCACCTTCTCCATCCGCCGCATGCCCGGCCGCGCCGTGCCCGGCAACAGCCGCGTCAGGTCGCGGGTGCGATAGCGGATGATGGGGAAGGCTTCCTTGGTGAGCGAGGTGAACACCAGTTCGCCCTTCTCGCCGTCGGGCAGCACCTTGCCGGTCTCGGGATCGATCACTTCGGGATAGAAATGATCCTCCCAGATATGCAGGCCGTCCTTGGTCTCCACGCATTCCTGCGCGACGCCCGGACCGATCACCTCCGACAGCCCATAGATATCGGTCGCGTCCATGTCGAAGGTCTGCTCGATCTCGACCCGCATCGCGTTGGTCCAGGGCTCGGCGCCGAAGATACCGAACTTCAGCGACGATTTTCGCGGATCGAGTCCCCGTTTCTTGAACTCATCCAGGATCGCCAGCATGTAGCTCGGTGTCACCGTGATGATGTCAGGGCGGAAATCGTTGATCAGTTGCACCTGTCGCTCGGTCATGCCGCCGGAGATCGGCACCACCGTACAGCCGAGTTGCTCGGCGCCGTAGTGCACGCCGAGCCCGCCGGTGAACAGGCCATAGCCATAGGCGTTGTGGATGATCATCCCCGTGCGGCCGCCGGCGGCGCGGATCGAGCGCGCCATCACGTCCGACCAGATGCCGATGTCGGCGCGGGTGTAACCGACCACGATCGGCTTGCCGGTCGTGCCCGAGGACGCGTGCACGCGCACGAGTTTTTCGCGCGGGACCGCAAACATGTTGAAGGGATAGTTGTCGCGCAGGTCGGTCTTCACCGTGAACGGGAATTTGGCGAGGTCGGACAGTTCGCGGAAATCGCCGGGATGCACGCCGGCGGCATCGAACGCCTTCTTGTAATGCGCGACATTGTCGTAGGCATGCTTCAGCGACCAGGCGAGGCGCTTCTTCTGCAGCGCCATGATCTCGTCGCGCGAGGCGCGCTCGGCGTCATCGAACTCCGGCGTGTAGCCGGTTCCCTTTGTTTTCAGACTTGCCGTGGCCATGTACGTTTTCCCTGAATCCTACTTCTTCTTTGTCGCAGACTCGCCTACCGGCAGCCATGTGCCGCCGATGGTGCGGGAATGCCCGCGAAACTCGGCGATCACCTCGTCGCCGACGCTGACGCGGACGTCATAGATTCCGGATCGTCCGCTGCGCGAAATTTCTCGCGCGACAGCGACGAGCGTGTCGCCCAGCTTGCCCGGCCGGATGAAGGTGATGTCGCCGCGTGCCGCGACCGCCTTCTCATTGTGGCTGTTACAGGCAAAGGCCATGGCGGAATCCGCCAGCGTGAAAATGAAGCCGCCATGGGCGATGCGCTGACCGTTCACCATATGCGGCTGCACGGTCATGGTCAGCGTCGCCCGGCCCGGCCCCACGCCGATAATCTTCATGCCAAGACCGGAGGAAGCGTCGTCGTGCTCCCACATCGCGTCCGCACAGGCGCGCGCGAGATCGTCCGGCGATAGCGTGGCCTTGAGGTTCACTTCAAACTCCCTCTCCGCTCAAACATGATCGTAATCGACCACGACCCTGTCCGAAACCGGCTTGGCCTGGCAAGTCAGCACAAAGCCTGCCTTCAACTCCCACGGCTCCAGCGAATAGTTCACGTCCATCTCAGCCTTGCCCTCGACCAGCTTGGCGCGACAGGTCGAGCACATGCCGCCCTTGCAGGCGAACGGCAGGTCCATGCCGGCGCGCAACGCCGCATCGAGAATGGCCTCGCCTTCGGCGACCGGCACGTCGCGGCGCTTGCCATCGATGATCAGCGAGGCAAAGGCCTTTGGCGGTGCGGATGGCACGATCACCGCCTTCGGCCGCGGTTTGCCGCCGAGACCGGAGACGAAACGCTCGACATGGATGTGGTCCTCGGCGATGCCGACGGCGCGGCAGGTCGCCTCGATATCCTCGCTCATGGCGGTCGGACCGCAGATGAAGACATGATCGACGGTCGACGCCGGCACCAGCGAGCGTAGCAGCACCCTCACCTTCTCGCCATCCAGCCGGCCGTGCAGGATCGGGATGTCCTGCTCCTCGCCGGAGATCACATGAAACAGCGAGAAGCGTTGCAGGAAACGATCCTTCAATTCCTCCAAAGCTTCGAGAAACATCACACCTGTGGTCGCGCGGTTGCCGTAGAACAGGAAGAAGCGGCTGTTGGGCTCGCGGGCGAGCACGCCCTTGACGATCGAGAGGATCGGCGTGATGCCGCTGCCGGCGGCAAAGCCGACATAGGTCCGCGCCTCCTCCGGCGCAGCCAAGATGCCGAAGCGGCCGGTCGGCGTCATCACATCAAGCTCGTCGCCGGATTTCAATTCGTCCGCGGCCCAGGACGAGAACGCCCCGCCGTCGACCTTCTTCACGGCGATACGAAGCTCGCCGTCATCGGGACCGGAGCAGATCGAATAGGAGCGGCGCACTTCCTCACCGTCCATGGTGGTGCGCAAGGTCAAATATTGCCCGGGCGCGAAGGCGTAATCATCCGCCAGCTCGCTGGGAATTTTGAATGTCATCGACACTGCGTCCGCGGTTTCGCGGCGCAGATCATTGACGGCGAGACGATGGAAACGCGGTGCGGCGGCTGACATGATCAATGGCACTTGAAATAGTCGAAGGGTTCGCGGCAGGCCTTGCAGCGCCATAGCGCCTTGCAGGAGGTCGAGCCGAATTCGGACAGCAGTTCGGTATTGGTCGAACCGCATTGCGGACACGCCACCTCCTGCAAGCCGAACAGCGCTCGGCGCGACGATGAGCTCAAAGGCGGCGCGATGCCGTAGTCTTTCAACTTGCGGCGGCCGTCCTCGCTCATCCAGTCGGTGGTCCAGGCCGGCGACAGCACGGTCCGGATTTTCGGCTTTGCAAAACCCTCGCGCTCCAGCGCGATCTCGATCTCCAGCGCGATCATGTTCATGGCGGGGCAACCGGAATAGGTCGGCGTGATCGCGACCTCGACATCGCCATCGCTGACCTTGACCTCGCGCAACACGCCGAGATCGGCGATGGTCAGCACCGGAATTTCCGGATCGACGACGCGTGAGGCGGCATCCCAGGCGCGCTGGCGCAGATCGGCATCGCTAAACGTTGCGGTCACCATGTCGCACCGGGGAAGGTTCGCTGCAGCGATTGTAATTCGGACAGGAGATGGCCGAGATGCTCGCTGTGACGGCCGGCGCGGCCGCCCTGCTGCATCCAGTCGTTTTTCGGCAAGGCCAGTGTCGCCTCATTGATCACGCTAGAGACGGTCTTCAGCCATTGCGGCTTCAGGCCTGCGGGATCGATCGCAACACCGGCCTCGATCAGGGCACGTTCGGCGTCGTCGCCCGCGAACATCTCGCCGGTGAAGGCCCAGAGATCGTCGATCGCAGACTGCGCGCGGGCGTGGCTCTCCGCGGTGCCGTCGCCCAGCCGAACGATCCATTCGGAGGAATGGCGCAGATGATAGGCGCTTTCCTTCTCGCTCTTGGCGGCGATCGCCGCGAGCGTTGTATCGGAAGACTTCATCATCGCGCGCCAGTAGAGATCGGCGAAGGCGGAATAGAAGAACTGCCGCACCATGGTGCGGGCGAAGTCGCCGTTCGGGTGCTCCAGCAGCAGCAGGTTGCGGTATTGCCTGATATCGCGAAGGTAGGCGAACTTGTCCTCGTCGTTACCGTTGCCTTCGACCTGGGCGGCATAACTGTAAAGCTCGCGCGCCTGGCCGAGCAGGTCGAGGCCCATATTGGCGAGCGCCATGTCCTCTTCCAGCATCGGCGCGTGCCCACACCATTCCGACAGACGATGGCCCGATATCAGCGCATCGTCGGCGCGGCGTAGCACGTAGAGGACGAGCGGCGTTTCGGTGACCTGGATCGAGGCGGCGGCCATCACATATGCCCGACTTCATCGGGGACATCGTAGAAAGTCGGATGCCGGTAAATCTTGGACTCCGCCGGCTCGAACATCATGCCCTTCTCGGATGGATCGGAGGCGGTGATCGCGTTCGACGGCACCACCCAGATCGAAAGTCCCTCCCCGCGGCGGGTGTAGATGTCGCGCGCAGCCTGGATCGCGAGCGTCGCGTCCTCCGCGTGCAGCGAGCCGCAATGCTTGTGCGCGAGCCCGTTGCGGCTGCGGATGAAGACTTCCCAGAGCGGCGTGTTCGGCGTTGCCATTGCGATCTCCTATTCCGCGGCCTGCGCGAGCTGGCGCGCCTTGCGCTTCTCGGCGTAAGCGGCGGCCGCCTCGCGCACCCAGGCGCCGTCATCATGCGCCTTGCGCCGCGCCGCGAGCCGGTCGCGATTGCACGGGCCGTTGCCCGCGAGCACCTGATTGAACTCGGTCCAGTCGATCGCGCTGTAGCGCCAGTGACCTTCCGCGTCCTGCGTCATGCCTGGATCTGGAATCGTGAGCCCGAGGAATTGCGCCTGCGGCACGGTGGCGTCGACGAATTTCTGGCGCAGCTCGTCATTGGAGAAGCGCTTGATCTTCCATTTGGTCGAGGTGTCGCTGTGCTGGCTCGCCTTGTCGGGCGGGCCGAACATCATCAGCACCGGCCACCACCAGCGATCCAGCGCGTTTTGCGCCATCGCCTTCTGATCTTCGCTGCCGCGGCACAAGGTCAGCATGATCTCGAAACCCTGGCGCTGATGGAACGACTCTTCCTTGCAGACGCGGATCATCGCGCGCGCATAGGGACCGTAGGAGCAACGGCACAGCGGAATTTGATTCATGATGGCGGCGCCATCGACCAGCCAGCCGATCGCACCGATGTCGGCCCAGGTCAGCGTCGGATAGTTGAAGATCGAGGAATACTTCGCCTTGCCGGCCAGCATCGCGTCGACCAGCTCCTCGCGCGAGGTGCCGAGCGTCTCGGCCGCGGCATAGAGATAAAGCCCGTGGCCGCATTCGTCCTGCACCTTGGCGAGCAGCGCGGCCTTGCGGCGCAGCGACGGCGCACGCGTGATCCAGTTGCCTTCAGGGAGCATGCCGACGATTTCGGAATGGGCGTGCTGGGAAATCTGCCGGGTCAGCGTCTTGCGATAGGCCGCCGGCATCCAGTCGTTCGGCTCGATGCGCTCGTCAGCATCAATGCGAGCCTGAAAGGCTGATGCACGGCCGGCGTCCTCGATCTGACGATCGTCGCCGTCGGATGTATTCAGCGCCTGCGTGTACATGCCGACCTCCCTTGCATTGATTGGGGTCAATATATAACAAAAACGTCTTCTTGCAAGTTATTTTTGTAACATATCGGGCTAATCCCCAAACCGCCGGGAGAGTTCCCCGGCCGCCTTGGGCAGCGGGCCGTTTTCGTTGCTGCCGTGCCGGTCAAGCCATTGTTCGGACGGAGAAAGCAGCGCGCGATAGATCTCGCCGCAGAGCGCGCGGGCCGCCCTGCCCGGCCAGTCCCGAGGCAGCAGCGCCATCGGCAATAGCGGATCGCGCAGCACCACGCGGCGATAATGATGGATCAGCAGGATTCGCCCGGTGAACGCGTCGGCATCGCCAAGCTTGTCGCGGCGTTCGATGGAGCCGCGCAGCGGCTCGAAGGTCTTCATAAATTTCAGATAGGCGTCCGCGGTGCGGTCGAGCGGCCAGCTTTCGGCGAGCAACCGACGCCCGCTGTCGTCCTCGGCGGAGACTTCGAGGCGGATGGCGCGCGCTGCTTCTTCCGGGATCGGTGCGCCCGATGGCGCGACCCACACGCCCGGCACCGGACTGCCGAATCCGGCATTCTTCAAGGCCTCACGCGAGGCGTCGCGATCCCCGGCGTTGCCGATCAGCAGCAGCTCGAAGCGGCCGGTCCAGTCCGATGGCGGTGGGTCGTAGATGTGCTTGGTCGCGATATCGAAGGTCAGGCGGCCTTTTTGCACCAGGCGATAGAAGCTGTTGCGGCCGATCTTGCTGCGTTCGAACCAGCCGTCTGCGGTGAGGCGCGACATCGCGGTGCGCACCACGGTGGCGTCGATCGCGAGCGTCTCGAAGAATTCCAGCAGCGTTGCCAGCGCGACCGAGCCGCCGCGCGGCACGATGGCGTCGCCGAACAGGGTGATGATGATCGAGCCGGTGCGCGAGGGTTCGCGCTTGAGCTGGTCGATGATGCGGGCGAGCGGTTGCGGCGGCATGTTTTACGCATACCGCAGTTTTCGCGAGAGCGACAACGTAGAGCTCGGTGCCCACTTCTCCCTCTCCCCGTTCTTCCGGGGAGAGGGTTGGGGTGAGGGGCTGGTTCAGCGGACGCTGGAAGAGACGGCTCGTGGCGAGTCCCCCTCACCCGCCGCGCAAGCGCGCGGCGACCTCTCCCCGCAGGCGGGGAGAGGTGAACAAAGAATCTACCGGTTCGGATCGGGATAGACGATCGCGCGCCAGCCGGAACGGTCGAACGGCGCCCACTGCCCTTCCGCCTGCGCAAGCCGATCGGCGACCGCATAGACCACCGCGGGATGATGGCCCATGCCGCAATGGCTGCTCTCGACCTCAATGCTCTCGGACTGCGCCGACGACTTCTCCATGCAGCCTTGCCAGGCGCAGACGCCGTCGGTGCGGGAAAAGATCGCGGTGGTCGGCACCGGCGGCGCGACCGACAGCGAGCCGCCGAAACGCGCGTCTTCCTCATCGGCGCGGCGGCCGCTTGCCATCTCATAGACGCGCCAGGCGTTGGTCGAGCGCGGCGAACCCGCGAACGGGCTGCCCAGCGTGATCACCGAGCGCACGCGCTCCGGCATCATCTTGGCGAGCTGGCGCGCATAGAGACCGCCAAGGCTCCAGCCGACCACCGAGACCTTGCGGCCGTGGGTGTCGTTCATCTCTTCCAGAAGGTCCGTCAACCCGTTCTGCACGCCCGGGCGAAGCCCGAGATTGCGGCCCTGCTTCCAGCCGCTGACGGCATAGCCGCGGTTGCGCAGAAAGGCGCGCAGCGGCCGGGTCGAAATGTCGGATGCGATGAGTCCCGGCAGCACCAGCACCGGATGGCCGTCGCCGCGCGGCGCCAATGACAACAGTGGCAACGCGCCGAGGAAGGCGCCGAGTTCGTGGATGGCGCGGCCTTCCAGAAACATCAGTGTTCTGGAGGGCGGGCGAAGCGTCTGCGCGGCAACGGACATCTTGTCTCCTGTTCAGGCCTGCCCCTTACGTCGCGGCAGCCGGCCAATGGATCAATGTAGAGAACGCAAACCCCGTCGATTTGTTTCGCATCGCAACAAAGCGAAGCGATTCTAAAAAGCTATGGAACTGCTTTGCCCGGTTCAAGCGAGCCGGCCGGTACCCGCCGCAATTAAAGGTATGGACGTGATGAATAAGTCACACGAGCCGCAGCAGGTATTCGGCGGTGTAGAGCGCCAGCCCGGCCAGTCCGCCGATCAGCGATCCGTTGAAGCGGATGTATTGCAGATCCTTGCCGACATTGACCTCGATCAGCGAGATCAGCTGCGCCATGTCCCAACCCTTCATCTGGTCGGCGATAAAAATCGACACGCCGCTTTTCTGCTCGGCGACGACCGTGCGCAGGATCGCAACCAGACCCTGGTTGATCTCGCCGCGCAACTCGGCGTCGCCGGCGAGCGCCTCGCCCGCCTCGACGAACATGCGCGTCAGTTGCTGCTGGAGCACCTGCGATTCGCCGGAGGCGCTGCGTTCGATGAAGTCCTTTACATTGGCCCAGATATTGCGACCGAGATTGGCCAACTCCGGCCGTGCCATCACGTCGCGCTTGAGACCGTCAATGCGATCGGCGAACGCCTTGTCGCTACCAAGCCGGTCGACAAAAGAGAGCAGCAGACGGTCGAACTCGCCGCGGAACGGATGCTTGGGATCGCCCTGCACTTGCTCGAAGAATTTCGTGGCGGACGCAATGATGCGGTTCACCACGAACTTGTCGGCGCGATAGAGCCTGAGCAAGGTCGGCATCTCGGCGCGGACCTTGTCGCGGATCACGGCCATGGTGTCCTGCTGCGTCAGCGTGCGGTGCATCGCGCGCAGGATGTCGTCGAGCAGTCCCTCATGCTTGCCTTCCTGCACGAAGCCGCGCAGCGCGCCGGCCGCGAGCGGCGCGAGATCGATCGAAAGCACCTGCGTGGTGACGCGGCGGGTGATGAAAGTCATCAGGCCCGACGACTCGGTCGCCGAGAAGGCTTCGGGCAGCAGGCGCAACATGAACCGCGCCAGATCCTCGCTGCGCTTGCGGTCGCGGAGCCAGTCGGCGATGAAGGCGCCGAAGTCGATCTGGCGCAGCTTGGCGTCGACCGGGCCGGCTTCAAGGAAGTTCTTCTCGATGAACTCGCCGAGCTTCTCGGCGATGCGCTGCTGATTGCTCTGGATGATCGCGGTGTGCGGAATCGGTAGCCCGAGCGGCCGCTTGAACAGCGCCACCACGGCGTACCAGTCAGCGAGGCCGCCGATCGTGGCGGCTTCGGCAAAGGCCGCGACGAAGCCGAAGACGGGATGGACGTTGAGCAGGAGCTTGGCGACGACGAACAGCGTCAGGGTGCCCGCCAGCACCAGGGTCGCCAGCGCCTTGACGCGCCGGAGCTCGGCGGCGCGGGTGACGTCGGCGGCTGCGAAGGTCGAAGGGCTGCTCGAAGTCATGATGGTCGGTTGCCTCATCCTGAGGAGCGGCGCAACCAAGACGGTTCGGTCCACCTCATCTTGCGTGAGCGCCGCGTCTCGAAGGATGAGGCCTCATGGTTCGAGACGGCGCAAGAGCGCCTCCTCACCATGAGGGTTGACATTCGTCGATGCGAGCTCGACCCAAAAAGAAGGCCCGCACGAGGCGGGCCTTCGAACCATCCACTGGCCCAAGCAATCAGGCAGTTGCAGTCTTGTTGTAGACCTTGGCAAAGTTGTCCTGGGCGGTCTTCGCACCGTTGGCAACGAGCTTGCCGAGATATTCGGTGGTCGACTTGGCCCGCGAGACGAACACTTCACCACGCGCACGGGCGAGGTCCGACTGGATCTGGACAGCCTCGTTCAGCGACTTGGCCGAAGCGAGCTTGTCGAGGCCGGCGAAGAACGCTTCCGCGTCCTGGTACATCGCCTGCTGAATGTTGCGGCTGATCTTGGCGGCTTCGCTGACGGAGTTGGTCACCGCGGTCTCGATCGCAGCGGTCACCTTCTCGGAACCGGCATAGACGTCGGCGGCGCGCTCCTTGGCGGTCTCGGCCTGCTTCTTCACGAACTCACGGGCGGCTTCCGGAACTTCCATGTTCTGGAGCTTGGCGAATGCCTCGGTGACGGGCGCGAAGGCTTGCTTGACGGTGTCATAAACGTTGGCGGTCTCGGTGGTCATGGGGGTCTCTCCATCCTCAGGGGTTTGAGCTATGGGCTCACCCCGTCCGGCTTTGGCCCGGGGCAATCCCTATATGGCACGGATAATGGTGCGATGCAACAATGATATTGCAACGCGATATCACGAAACCGTGATCGATTTAGGGGAACCCACCGGCCGGCCGAGCCGACCGATCAGTGGTGAACCGCCGCCGGGAGGCCGTAAGCCTCCATCTGGGCAGCGAACTGCGCCACATTGTGCCCGAGCACGACGATATCGTGCTTCCTGCCATCGACGTCCCGGACATGGTCGCGGAGCAACGCCTCGGCCTTGAAGCCGAGGCTCTCGAACAGGGCAATCGCCGCCTGCTGGTCGACCGTCATCTGCACCGTGAGCTTGTCCAGGCCCTCGCCCAAAGCCATGGCAAACGTCTCCTGCGACAGCGCCCGGCCGACGCCCTTGCCGCGGACGTCCAGCGACACCACCATCCGGATGCCGCCGACATGGGGCGACCAGGAGTGCCGGTCACGGACCAAAGTGCCGCAGCCGACGACCTTGCCGTCCTTGATCGCCAGCAGGCTCTTGATGTCGCCGCGCTCGATCTCGTTGACCCAGGCCGACAGCACCTTGGGATGGCTGATATTGCGCGGCAGGAACAGGAGATCGTGGGTCGGCAGCTTCTGCGCGAAGTCGAGCACGGCTGCCTCGTCGGCCCGCGCCATCAGCCGGAATTCGATGTCGCCGGCGTCGGTCTTGACGTGACGGGGATAGGTACGGGTTTCACTCATGTCGATCTTCCACCTAACCAGGAATCCAGTTTCGGCCACAGCCGCTTGACCGCATTGGCGCCGGCGACAAGCGAAACGTGACCGCCTTTCAGCATCACCTCTTCCTTGTCCTGCGAGGCGACCCTGGGGATCAAGTGCTTCGCCGCGTCGTAGGGAACGATGTGGTCGTGCTCGGCGACCGCGTGCAGGATCGGCACCTTGATGTCAGCGATGTCGGCCTTGCGGCCGCCGACGGTCATGGTGCCGTTGTAGAGCTTGTTGTCCCACATCAGATCCTTGGTGATGTCGCGGAAATACTCGCCGGCGAGCGGCAGCGTGTCGGTCGCCCAGCGGTCGAACATCCGGTAGGACTTCACGAACTCGTCGTTCCAGATGTTGTCCCAGAGCTGCACCTGGCTGGTCATGCGCGACGCCGGCCGCAGCATCTCGAACGAGGAGAGGATCATCTCCGGCGGCACGTTGCCGACGCTGTCGATCAGGCGGTCGACGTCGAAATAGCGGCGGTCGGCGAAATTCGAGAACAGCTTCATTTCGCGGAAGTCGACCGGCGTGGTGAAGCAGATCAGGTTCTTCATCGGCCCGTCGTTGAAGATCGAGCCGTAGAGCAGCGACAGTACGCCGCCGAAGCAATAGCCGATCACGGAGACGTCCTGCTCGCCGGAATCCTGCTGCACCCGGCGCACGCAATCCGGAATGAAGTCGAGGACGTAGCTTTCCATCGAAAGCGACTTCTCCTCCGGCCTCGGCGCGGCCCAGTCCATCATGTAGACGTCGTAGCCGCGCTTGAGCAGGAATTCGATGAAGCTTTGGCCGGGCACCATGTCGAGGATGTAGCCGCGGTTGGTGGTGGCCATCACGATCAGCACCGGCACGCGGTACACTTCATCCGAGAGCGGCCGGTAGTGATAGAGATTCAGGGTACCGCGGGAATGGATGATGTCCTTTGGCGTCGAACCCAAGGTCGGTCCGGAGGTCTGGAAATATTCGACGCCCTTGATGCTGCGCTGGATCGCGCGCTGCACCTCGGATTGGATCCGCTCGGGGATGGCGGCGAGATCGAGTCCCGTCGGCGCGTTCATTTTTGCTCTCCCGACGGCGGCGCCGGCGGGCGCTTGGTGCGCGGCGGCCGTGGCACGCCGGCATAGCCCGACGTTCCGCCCGAAGCGGCGCTGATCTGCTGCAACATCGCCTTGATCTCGTTGATCTGGCCTTCGATCGACTGCAGCCGCTCCGCCATGCCGATCATCTGGGCGCGGCTCGGCAGGTTCATCGAGAGAAGATATTTCTCCATGAACTCGGCGAACTGCTTCTGCGCGCCCGCGGACACCCCGCCGGCCTGGTTCATCGCCTTGGAGAATTTCAGGCGACGTCATGGCCTGATTGGCGAAGGCGTTGAAGCCTTTCTCCATCTCGCCGATCATGGTCTGCCACAGCGCGACCGGATCGTTGCTCTTGCTGGCCATCCGTGTCCTCCTCACAACTTGAATGAGCCCTTTAAGGCCTTCTTTTGCGACATACCACACCGTTGCGACGGGACGGTCAACATCGCCCGGTTGAGCGGACGCGGGTACCATCGAAATCCTTCTGCCCCGCCGCAAACCGTGCCATAGAGTTCCCCAAGAGACCGACCACAAGGAGCGCTCGCGTGAGCCAACCCCATCAGCCGCAACAGATCGCCCCCGCCAACGGCATCGACATTTGCTACGAGATTTTCGGCGAACCCACGGCCGAGCCGATGCTGCTGATCATGGGTTTGGGCGCCCAGATGGTGCTGTGGGACGACGCGTTCTGCGAGCAGCTTGCCGCGCGCGGCTTCCGCGTCATCCGCTTCGATAACCGCGACATCGGCCAGTCGGGCAAACTGACGGGCGGCAAGCGGCTGGGCGCTGTCGAGTTGCTGAAGCTGCGCTTCCTGCGGATCCCGATCGCGGCGCCCTACAAGATCATCGACATGGCGCGCGACACCACCGGCCTGATGGATGTCCTCGGTATTAAATCGGCGCATCTGGTCGGCGCCTCCATGGGCGGCATGATCGCCCAGGAGATCGCGATCTCGTTCCCGCAGCGCGTGCGTTCGCTGACCTCGATCATGTCGACGACAGGTAATCCCAAGGTGCCGCCGCCGACCAAGGAGGCCGCTGCGATGCTGATGGCGCCGCCGCCCACGACCAAGGAAGAGTATTTTGCGCGCTTTGCGCAGACCTGGAAAATCCTGCGGGTCGGCAGCTTCCCGGAGGACGAGGCGCTCGATCCCTCGCGCGCCGCACGCGTCTATTCGCGCGGTCTCAATCCGGCCGGTGTCGGCCGGCAGCTGCGGGCGATTTTGGCGTCAGGCAGCCGCAAGGCCCGGCTCGCCAGCGTCACGGCGCCGACGCTGGTGATTCACGGCACCGTCGATCCGCTGGTGCGGCCGGAAGGCGGCATCGACACCGCGGCATCGATCCCCGGCGCGAAACTGCTGATGATCGAGGGCATGGGACACGCGATTCCGATTCCGATGTGGCCGCAGATCATCGTCGCGATCGCGGAGCACGCACACGGCGCGGCGAAGAAAGCAGCGTGAGTTGATTGCAAGGTGGGCAAAGCCAACGCGCTGCTTCGCCTGTCTGGCCCTCGACGCTGACAAACCCCGTGCGCGATCGGACCTGACGGTCTTCCATCATGACGCCATCTCTCCGTTTGAAGTTGCTTGCAGCTTTCTGCGCTCTCGTCGCGGGACCGGCCGTGGCCTGTGACGTGGCCTTCGATATCGAGGCGCATCGGGGCGGACGCGCCCTTTTGCCGGAGAACACCCTGCCGGCGTTTGCCAATGCGCTCTCCATGGGCGTCACGACGCTGGAACTCGACGTCGGCGTCACCGCAGACGGCGAGATTGTTATCTCCCATGAACGCTGGCTCAACCCCGATCTCGCGCGCGACGCCAAGGGTGACTATATCGCCGCGCCCGGCACGCCCTTCGTCAAGCTACGGCTTGACGAGGTCAGGACTTACGACGTCGGACAGATCCGCCCCGACAGCGCCTACGCCAGGCAATTTCCTGATCAGCGCGCTGTTCCGGGGACGCGCATTCCGCTGCTGAAGGAACTGTTCGCGCTCGTGCGCAGGTCCGGCAACAGCTGCGTGCGTTTCAACATCGAGACCAAGATCGATCCGAACCATCCGGACGAATTGCCCGATCCGCAAACCTTCGTGACGCTGCTGCTCGGACTGATCGACGCCGAGGGCTTCGCAGACCGCGTCATGATCCAGTCCTTCGACTGGCGGACGCTACAGCTCGTCCAGCAACAGGCGCCGAAAATTCCGACAGTGTACCTGACGCTGCAGCGCGGCCCGGGGCAGACCATCGCGCTCGACAAGGCCACCAACTGGATGGCCGGCTTCAACCCGGCGGATCACGGCGGCTCGCTGCCGCGCACCATCAAGGCCGCCGGAGGCGCGATCTGGTCGCCCTATTTCGGCGACGTCAACGCTGCGCTGGTGACTGAGGCCCACGGCCTCGGACTGCGCGTTGTGGTCTGGACCGTCAACAAGTCCGAAGACATGGCGCGCATGATCGAGATCGGCGTCGACGGCATCATCTCCGACCGTCCCGATCTCCTGCGCCAGGCCGCCGGTGCGAAGGGGATCGAGCTGCCGGCGGGATCGCCGGTCAGTCCGTAACGATTAATTCGTCGCGATCCAGATGACATGGCGCGCGCCGCCGCCGTTTCCGGCGGCGCGGACGGCAACTTCCTTCACGGCGAACCCGGCTTGGCCAAGGCGCTTTGAAAATTTCGGATGCGGCCCGGACGACCACACGGCGAGCACACCGCCTCGCCGCAGGGCAGCGTGGATCCTTTTCAGCCCGGGAATATCATACAGCGCATCGTTGGCTTTGCGGGTGAGGCCTTCCGGGCCGTTGTCGACGTCGAGCAGGATCGCATCGAATGCGAGGGGATGCCTTTCGATCACCCGCGCCACGTCAACTTCGCGAATTTCAACGCGAGGATCGGTCAGGCTGTCGCCGAAGATATCCGCCATCGGGCCGCGTGCCCAGGCGACAACTGCCGGCACCAGTTCGGCTACGACGATATGCGCATGACCCCCGAGCGCGGTGAGCGCCGCCCGCAGCGTAAAACCCATTCCGAGACCGCCGATGAGCACATGCGGCTTTGCGACCTTTTCGATCTTCCTGGCCGCAAGCGTCGCGAGCGCTGCTTCCGAGCCGTTGAGACGGCTGTTCATCAGCTCGTTGGTGCCGAGCATGATGGAGAACTCGGCGCCACGTCGCATCAGCCGCAGTTCACCGTCGGTACCGGGAATGCGTGCCGTGTCGATCTTTTCCCAAGGGATCATGCCGAAGCTTTTAGCATGCCCCTCGGCGTTTCATTCAAGGCCGTGCAACAAGAACCGACTGCACGTTTGCCCCGCCGGCCATGAGAGGATTCGACGGCTCGAAATGCTCCCGAAGCTCCCGCTTCCGCACGAGCGTCCGCGCCTCCAGAAACGCATCCCTCAGGCTTGCGGCTTTCCGGAGCGCGACATTGAAAAAAGCGTCGCCGAAATAGGTCCACTTGGCCTTGTCCTCGCAGCCGAACGACGGATGATCGGGATCGGCCGCCGTGATGACCAGCACATCAGGGTTCGCCAAGCGGGGGATGAAAATTCCGGAATAGCACGCCGAGATCACCACGACCTTGTGCCGCACGCCCGTCGTCGCAAGCATCGCGGCGAGTTGAGACGGCGTCAGCATCTGCGTGAGCCGTCCCGCCCTGATGACGAGCCCGTCGGGCGAGCCGTGCGAGGTGAGAATCAGGAAAAGGACATCTTTCTCCGCATCCAGCCCCCTGGCTGCGTCCTGCAACGACCAGGCCAGGCCTTCGATCGTTGCACGCCCGCCTTTCCTGGAATTGTACTTCACATCAATCGGGCCTGTCGCGAAGCGGCCGGCGACGACTTGAGCTGCGCCGGTCGCCTCGGATCTGAACACGCCTTGATCGCCGAACAGGCCAAACGACACCACCCCGATTTTGGGAGCATCTTCGGCGCGGGCAAGCGAAACCGACGCTGCAAGCGTCAAGACAACGGTCAGGAGTGCCGCGACGAAATTTCGGTTCGATACATGTGCCTGTCGAGAGTGGACCACGAGCGGCGTTACCCGCCTGCCCACACATCCAGCACGTAGCGGTTCTTGGCGCCCATCTCCTCGATCCAGCGTGCGGCAGCGTCAGCGTCGGCGCCTGACCGCTCGCGATAGATCGCAACCAGGGCCGCCTTGACGTCGGGCTCCATCTTGCCACCGTCGCCGCAGACGAACACGATCGCGCCCTGCTCGATCAGTCGCCAGATCTTGTCCTTCTCGGTCGCGACCAGATGCTGCACATAGGTCTTCTCGCCGCCGGCACGCGAGAACGCGGTGTAGAGTTCGGTGACGCCGTCGTTGGCGAACGCCTTGAGCTCGTCGGCATAGAGGAAATCCTGCTCGGGATGCCGGCAGCCGAAGAACAGCATCGCCGGCCCGAGCGTGGCGCCTTTCGTTTTCTGCGCCGCGCGCTCCTGCAGGAAGCCACGGAACGGCGCCAGCCCGGTGCCCGGCCCGATCATGATGATCGGCACCGAGGGATCGTCTGGCAGGCGGAAGCCCGCCTTGGTCTCGCGCACGGTGGCATGGATGGTCTCGCCCGCGCGGCGGCCGGCGAGATAGTTCGAGCACACGCCCCTGTAGGTGCCGCGGCCCGAACTCGCGGGCCCTTCGACCACGCCGACGGTGACGCTACATCGGGTTGCGTCGCCCGCGGGCGAGGACGAGATCGAGTAATAGCGTGGCGCCAGCAGCGACAGCATTTCCAGATAGGAATGGAACGGCAGCTCGCAGGCGGGATATTCTTCGAGCAGGTTGAACACCGATTTGCGCCTGGCCAGGATTTCCGTGCGATAGCGCTCGGCGGACGCCGCCTCCTCGCCGACATAGGCCTGTAGCTTGGGCTTGGTGACGGGGCAGCGAGTCTGCTCCGACATGATCTGGATCTGCTTGCGCGTTGCGACCTGCTGCAGCTCGACGAAATCGGTGAGCAGACGTCCGACGGTGATGGCCTCGCCGGCCGGCAACTGCGCGCGACGGCCTTGCGGCACCTGCAGCCGGATTTGATCTGCGGGGAGGAAACCGAAGCGGCGCGACACCGCGTCGACCAGGGTGGGATCGTTGCGCGGCACCACGCTGAGGTGATCGCCGACGCGATAACTCACACCCGCCGGCAGCTCGACCTCGATATGGCGGGTCGAACGATCGGAGGCGTTCGCTCCCTCGCGGTTCTGCAATTCGTTGTTGTCAAGCACCTTCATCGCGAGCGCGCCGCCGAGTGCTGCGATCGACGACACCGCGCTCGGCGCCATCGGCTCGATCCTGTAGAGCGGCTCGTCGTCGGCGCTGCGGCTGAAGCTCGAGGCAAGCCCGAACGCCTTCACCCCGGCTTCCGACAGCTTGGCGAACCAGCCATCGAACTGACCGTCGAGATCGCTGCGCGCATCGCCCTCACCGCGGGTATAGATGCTGTGCGCGCCATGCGTCGCCATCTGCTCGTCGATCAGCCGCGGGATGGATTGATAGGTCGCGGCCCAGTCGCTGTTGCCGCAGCCGAACACCGCGTAGTTGACACCCGTAAGCGCGTCTTTCGCCATGCCGGCGCGCAGCCATTTGACGAACTGCGTGGCATTGTCCGGCGGCGCGCCATTGTAGGAGGCACAGAAGATCAGCACGCCGCCTTCCTTCGGCAGCTTGCCCGCGAAGTCGTCGAGCGGCGCGAGCCGCGTGGCGAAGCCGTTGACGTCCGCGAGATCCGCGACGCGCGTCGCCATATCCTCGGCGGTGCCGAGATTCGAGCCATAGAGCACCAGCAACGGCGTGTTGTGGCTGGGGCGCGTGCGGGCGCGCGGCACCACGGCGCCCGTGCTCGCCGCTACGGCCGGCGCAGGCCCGGCAAACGCACCACGTTCCTGGTCGGTGCGCGGCCGCACCTTGATCTTGAAACCTTCGGGCTTGATCGTCAGCGTTTCCTTCAAATGCATCTGGTAGCGATGCACGTCGATCAACTTGAAGCGCTGCAGGATCATGCCGATCGCGAGCGCCGCCTCATGCATGGCAAAGCCGCGGCCGATGCAGGCGCGCTGGCCGTTGCCGAACGGCTTCCAGGCGTTGACCGGTCGCGCGGCTTCGGCCTCGCGGCTGAAATTTTCGGGATTGAACGCGTCGGGATTGGGACCCCAGACCGAGGGATCGCGATGCAGCGCCGTCACCAGGATGGTGATGAAAGTGCCCTTCTTGAGCGTGTACTTGCCGCTGCCGATGGTCTCGTCCTTGAGCGGCATGATGCCGTAGGCCGGCGCAGGCGGCCACAACCGCAGCGCCTCCTTCAAAATCTGCGTGATGTAGGTGAGTTGCGTGACCTGCTGATAGGTCGGCCTCACATTGAGGTCGGGGCCGAGCACGCGGTCGACTTCCTGATAGGCCTTCTTGAGGATGTCGGGATGTTTCAGCAGCGCATAAAGCGTGTAGGACAGAAGCCCGCTGGTGGTCTCGTGACCCGCAATGAGGAACGTGTTGATCTGGTAGCGGATGTTGACATCGTCGAGCTGCTCGCCGGTCGAGCGGTCGACGCCGGTCATCATCGCCGCCAGCATGTCCTTCTTGTCGTCGGTCGCCGCCGTGTTCTTGCGACGCTCGGCGACGATCTCGTCGACCATCTTGTTCATGAAGGCGACGTCGGCGGCGAGATCGCGCCGTCGCTTCTGCATCCACAGGTTCTCCATCGGGAGCCCGCGGATCATCATGATCGTTTCGAGCGAGCGCACCAGCGACTCCACGAATGGATGGTAGTCGCGGCGGTAGAACGAATTGAACCGATAGTCGAAGCCGCAGAGGCCGATGGTGTCGAGCGTCAGCGCGGTCATGTCGTGGACGACGTCGATCTCGTCGTCGGCGTTGAGACGGTCCCATTTCTTGACCAGCTGCTCGGCGATGTCGACCATGCTCGGGTGGTAGGACACCATCGCGCGGTTGCCGAACGGCTGCAGCAGGATGTTGTGCGCCTTGCCCCAGTTCGGCTCGGTGGTGTCGGCGGTGAACAGGCCGTCGCCTGCGACCGCGCGGACGCGGCGCAAGGGCCCGCGCACCGCCTTGTCGAAGCGCTTCTCGTCGGAGAGCTCGTCGACGAGGTCGTGGCCGGAGACGATGACGAGCGGCGCGCCCATCATGTCCAGCCAGAAGATCGGACCGAGCTCCTTGGCGAGCCGGGTCAGGTTCTGCACCGGGGCCGAGGAATCCAGCGACAGCATGTTGCCGACCACGGGCTTGGTCGGTGGATGCGGGATAGGACTCAGTCTGTTCTTCTTCGGCGCCATAAAACTCTCTCGTTAGCCAAATCGCTTTCTACGCCATTCGATCAGTTTGGCGCTGACCTCTTCCGGCTTTTCCTGCTGCGTCCAATGGCCGCTGTCCTTCACCAGGTATTTCTCCAGGTCCGGGACGAGCTTCTCCATGCCGTCGGCGGCCGAAGGCGGCAGCACCGCATCGTTCTCGGCCATGATCATCAGCGACGGCACGCGCACGGTATGATCCAGCCCCTCGGCGCGGAGCCAGTTACGGGTCCAGTTGCGATACCAGTTGATGCCGCCGGTGAAGCCAGTCTTCGTGAAGGTGTCGACAAACACTTTCTTTTCTTCGGGAGACAGGATCGGCGTACGCGGATCGTGCCTGGCGTCGTAATTGGCGATCATCTGCGGGAACGCCAGGTTGAGCCGCGGCGAGGCGCCGACGCCGGCGACGGCCTGCTCGGCGGGAGCGTCATCGGCGCGCGGCGCTGGCTTGCGCATGAAGGCGTCGAAGGTTTGCTCGACCCGGCCGCCGAAAATCTTGTCCGGCTCGTGTCCGGGATTCTGGAATTGGACGACATACATCTTGTCGCCGAAGCGCTGGCGGAACAGCTCGATCGGATCGATCGGAGCGCGCGGAAAATGCGGCGTATTCACGCCGACCACGCCGGCCACGCGATCGGGATGGCGCAGCGGCATCTGCCAGACGACAAAGCCGCCCCAGTCGTGGCCGACGAAGATCGCCTTGTCGATCTTGAGATGATCGAGCAAACCGACGAGATCGCCGGTCAAATGCTCCATATCGTAATCCTCGACCGGCTCCGGCCGCTCGGTCGCGCCATAGCCGCGCTGGTCCGGCGCGATCACGCGAATGCCGGCCTCGGACAGCGCCTTGATCTGGTGCCGCCACGAGAACGCCAACTCCGGCCAGCCATGGCAGAGCACGACAGGTGGCTTGTCCGTCTTCGGACCCGCCTCGTAATAGCCCATGCGAATCCCGTTCACCTGGGCGAACTGCAGTGGCGGCATTTCGATCATCGCCAGAACCCTACTCGGCCGCGCCCTTGACGTCGGCGGCCGGCGGCGCAAACGCCGCCTCCAGCGCGTCGAACTCCTCCGGCAGCATGTCGCACAGCACCTGCACATGCGGGATGATGTTGGCGCCGGCGATGAAGCCGAAGTCGAGCTGGTCGCGATAGCTCTGCACGGTGATGTTGAGCGCGATCCCGTGGGTCGAGATCGAGACCGGGAAGATGTGCAACAGCTCGGCGCCTGCGGCATATAAGGTCTGCCGCGGTCCGGGCACGTTGGACACCGTGATATTGGCGGCCGGCGGCAGCACGTCCGACAGGCCGGAACGGCTGTAGAGCAGCGCCAGCACCTGCACCAGGATCGGCGTTCCCAGCATCGAGATGTTGGAGACCTGGGGCATCAGCGCGCGCAGCGGATGCGACATCTCCTTGGATTTGGTCGATTGCGCGATGATGGTCTCGAGCCGTGTGCGGGGATCGTCGACATTGGTCGCGATCGCGCAGATCATGCCGAACACCTGGTTGTTGGCCTCGGCGTTGCCCTCTTCGCGCAGCGAGATCGGCACCGCCGCGGTCAGCGACTTGTTCGGCAGCGCCCCATGCTGCACCAGATAGCGACGCACCACGCTGGAGGAGAGCGCAAGCACGACATCGTTGAGCTTGCCGCCGGATGCTTTCGCCAGCGCCTTCGCCCGCGACAACGAGATCGAGACGCCGGCAAAGCTGCGCTCCGAGGAGATCGACTTGTTCAGGATGGTCGGCGGCGAGGCCATGCTGGCGAGGCTCTCGCGCGCCTTCGGGTCGGAGATTTTGCCGATCACGTCGGAAACGCTCTTGAGCAAGGTCGGAATATTGCCGGCGAAGCGCACCGCGCTTTCGATCTGGTACATCGCGTTGTCGAACAGGATCGATCCGATGTCGCTCTTGCCCGAACGCGGGAGTTCGATCTTCCTGGCGGCGGCGGCCGCATCGAGCGGCTGGCTCCACAGCGCCTGGTAGGAATCGAGCAGATTGGCGGCGATGTCGCGCGGCTCCTGCCCGGCCTTTGCCTTCGCCGTCGGCGGCTCGACCTCGCGCGGCACCGGGGTGATGTCGTAGATCATGCTGGTCAGCGCCGCGCCGGCGCCGCCGTCGATGCAGGCATGATGCATCTTGGAATAGAGCCCGATCTCGTTGTCCTTCATGCCCTCGAAGACATAGAACTCCCAGAGCGGACGGGCACGGTTGAGAAGCTTGGCATGCATCCAGCCGACGATGCGTTCCAGCGTGGCGCGGTCATGCGGCGCCGGCAGGCTGCCCCGGAAGATGTGACGGTCGATGTCGAACTGGTCGTCCTCCACCCAGGAGGGATGATCGATGTCGAGCGGCGCCTTCTCCAGGCGCGCTTTCAGGATCGGCGCGATGTGCAGCCGCGAGGCGATCATCGCCTTGAACTCTTCGAAGAAGTCGCCCTTGTAGCCGTCGGGAAGTCGGAAGATCGCCATGCTGCCGACATGCATCGGCATCTCCGGAGTTTCCAGATAAAGAAACGACGCGTCCAGCGAGGACAGTTTCTTGCCGTCACCCATGCTTTCCTCCATTACGCGAGGCGTCTTGTTCACGCTTCTTGAAGTTTAGGCCGATTGTGCCTGTTCCGGAGCCGCATAGGCAATGGCAAATGGCCCGGAACGGTCAAATTGACGGAATTGACCTTCGGCCTGCGCCAGCCGATCGGCGATCGCCCATAGCGCGGCCGGATTGACGCCGATGCCGACATGGCTCGCGAGACGAACCTCGATGTTCTCGGCGGTATCGGAAGGCTGCACCCGGCAGGTGTGCCAGTTCACGATGCCGTCGGCTCTCGAATAAATCGACGAGGTCGGCACCGGGAGATTGCCGGCAATCTCCTTGAGGAACTGCGGATCGTCGCCCACGACCTCGCCCGACAGCGCCTCATAGAGCCGTGTCACATTGGTGGCGCGCACGTCATTGGCGAACGGACTGGCGAGCGTGATGACGTAGCGGACCATCTCGGGCGCGCGCAGCGCGAGGTCGCGCGCATAGACGCCGCCGAGACTCCAGCCGACGATCGAAACCTTGCGGCCGGAGGCCGCATGAATCTCCTTGAGGCGGTCGAGCAGCGCGCCGCGCATGCGATTGATGCCGCCGGTGTTGCGCCCCATCCGCCAGCCATGGGCGTCGTAGCCGAGTTCGCCGAGATAGCGGCGTATCGGCACCATCGAGAGGTCGCTGGCGAGAAAGCCCGGCAGCGCCAGCACCGGATGGCCGTCGCCGCGCGGCGCCCGCATCAGCAGTGGCGACAGCACGAGGCTCGCATTGAATTCCAGGATGCCCCGCGCCTCGGCGAGCAGCATGCCAAGTCCCGGCGCACGCAACCGGCTGCCGGCCTGTGCATCGTGTCGTTCAGTGGCCATTACTTCTTCTTATCACCGCCGCCGAGCGCACCAAGGCCCGTCATGCTGACGAACATGTCCTGCATCCGCTCAGCGAGCTTGGGATCGAAGCTGAACCAGCTCTGGATCAGCGAATCCGGCGAGATCTTTTCGATGTTGGACATCATCTGCTGCTGCAGCTTGTCCATGACTGCGGTCTGCATGGGCGTCACGTCGGGAAGACCCATGAACTGGCGGGCTTCGAGCGGCGTGCAGTCGATCTCGATGTTCACTTTCATGTCTGCTCCTGACCGCGCTTTTGACAGGCGCATTACCAGTATCGCCACGACGGGGCGAGCGAGGCAAGCCACCCGAAGGCACCGCGCGGGCGCCGGAAGCCAATTCGGCTGATATGGTCAACCGGCCCCGGCTCGGTCCTTGCATCAGCCGACCCGGCAACCCCCGACATAAGGCCTACTTAAGGCTGGTTGCGGGAGGACCCAAGCCCGGCAAACATGGTTTTCCAGTCTGTGCCGCCAAGCGGCTCTTTGGGAGCGTCAACAATGACGATGCGTCAGACCCTGTGCGGCGCGATTGCGGCAGCAGTCCTTGCCGTGTCGCCGGCATCCAGCCAGACCTTGCGCTATGCCAATCAGGGCGACCTCAAATCGCTCGATCCCTACACCCTGAACGAGACCACCACCCATGCCCATCTCGGCCAGGTCTATGAGGCTCTGACCACGCGCGACAAGGATCTGAAGATCATTCCGGCGCTGGCGGAGAGCTGGGAGACGCCGGAGCCGACCCGCTGGCGCTTTCATCTGCGCCATGGCGTCAAATTCCAGAACGGCGATCCCCTCACCGCCGACGACGTGGTGTTCTCGGCCGACCGTGTCCGCGCCAGCGGCTCGAACCTGCAAAGCCGAATCGATTCCGATGTGAAGGTGGTCAAGGTCGACGACTACACCGTCGATTTCGTGCTGACCAAGCCAAATCCCCTTCTCAATTCGCTGTGGGATACCTGGTACATCATGGACAAGAAGTGGTGCGAGGAGAACAACTCGGTCGCGCCAACGCCGGCCTCGGCCACGACGCCGACCTTCGCCTCGCTGCACGCCAACGGCACCGGCGCTTTCACGATCGAGAGCCACCAGCCCGGCGTGAAGACCGTGTTCAAGGTCAATCCAAACTGGTGGCGCAAACCGGAACATAATCTGAAAGAAATCGTGTTCACGCCGATCGGCTCCGATGCGACCCGCGTCGCCGCGCTGCTGTCGGGCGAGGTCGACATCATCGAGCCGGTACCGTTGCAGGACATTGGGCGCGTCGATGCGAGCCCGAACGCGCAGGTGCTGAAGGGACCGGAAATCCGCACCATCTTCCTCGGCATGGACCAGGTGCGCGATGAATTGCTCTATTCCAGCGTCAAGGGCAAGAATCCGTTCAAGGACGTTCGCGTCCGCGAGGCATTCTACAAGGCGATCGACATCGAGGCGATCAAGACCCGCGTCATGCGCGGACTGTCGACGCCGTCGGCGTTGATGATCGCGCCGCAGCTCTACGCGCTGTCGAAGGATTTTACGCGGCCGAAATACGATCCCGACGCGGCGAAGAAGCTGCTCAGTGAGGCCGGCTACCCCGATGGATTCGAGGTCACGCTCGACTGCCCCAACGATCGCTATGTCAACGACGCTGCGATTTGTCAGGCCGTGGTCGGCATGCTCGCGCGCATCGGCGTCAAGATCAATCTGCTCGCGCAACCGAAGGCGCAGTATTTCGCCAAGGTGCTGAAGCCCGGCGGCTACCAGACCTCGTTCTATCTGCTCGGCTGGACGCCGGGCACGCTCGATGCCCACAACGTCATGCACGACATCATGGGCTGCCGTGACGACCCGAAAGATACGACCCGGGGCGAAGCCAATCTCGGCGGCTACTGCAACAAGGAATTCGACAAACTCACCGATGAGGTGCTGCAGGAGATCGACACCACCAAACGCAATTTGATGATCAAACAGGCCTTCGAGATCGCGATGAAGGATTATGGCTACATCCCGCTGCATCAGCAGGCGCTGGCCTGGGGTGTCTCCAGGAAGCTGAAGGTGGTGCAGCGCCCGGACAATCAGGTGCTGCCCTACTGGATGGTCAAAGAGGGCGAGTGAGGACTAGTTGAACCGCTCGACCGAAAACGGTGCGGGATCGGCGAACGGCGTCTCACCCGTCATCATTTCCGCCAGCAGGCGGCCCGAAACGGGCCCAAGCGTCAACCCGTGATGCTGATGGCCGAAATCGAACCACAGGCCCGGATGGCGCGGCGCCTTGCTGATGATCGGCAGCATGTCGGGCAGGCAGGGACGCGCGCCCTTCCATGGCTGCGCATCGACGGCCTCGCCAAGCGGAAACAGCGCGCGCGCCTTCGGCAGTGCAAGCTCGACCTGCGCCGGATTCGGCGGCGCATCGCGGCGCGCGAACTCGACACCGGTGGTCAGGCGAATGCCGCGGTTCATCGGCGCCAGACAAAAGCCATGGTCGATATCGAGCACGGGATGGTTCAGAACGGCGTTGCCTTTGACCGCGAGATGCAAATGATAACCACGCTTGACCGCAAACGGGATCGAATAGCCGAGCGGGGCGAACACCAGATCCGACCACGGCCCCAGCGCCACGACTGCCTCGCGCGCCGTGAGCGGGCCTTCCTCCGTCGCGACGCGCCAGCGCCCGTCGCCTGCTTGTTGCAGCGTGCGCGCGTCGCCGCTCAGGAAGCGTCCGCCCTTGCCCCGGAACAGGGTCGCGTAGGCTTTCGCAAGGCCACCGGGATCGGGTACGAAACCGGGCGCCGGAAAGTGGATCGCGCCGGCAAAGTCGCCGGAGAGATTGGGCTCGCGCTGCGCGATCGCCTCTCGATCGAGCGCTTCGCCTGCGACGCCATAGGCTTTCGCCCGCTCGAACTCGCGCAACGCGCCGTCGAGCGTCGCGGCTGAACGGAACAGCTTGATCCAGCCTATGCGCCTGAGCAAATCGGGAACGCCCGCCTCCGCAACCAGCGCCTCGTGCTCGACCAGGCTTTGACGGATCAGCGGCAGCACGGCCATCGCTCCGCGCAGCGCGCGATCCGGTGCGGATGCGAGGTAGTACCGCATCAGCCAGGGCAGAAAGGCCGGCAAATCCGCGAGGCTGTAGCGCACCTCCGGCGCGCGGTTGGTCGCGTAACGCAGAATTTGCAGTGGATCGCGCGGAAACATGTAAGGGAACACCGAAGCGCATTCGATGATGCCCGTATTGCCGTAGCTCGTTTCCTCGCCGGCCGCGCCGTGCTTGTCGATCAGCATGACGTTGCGCCCGCGCTTTTGCAGATGCAGCGCCGCGCCGACGCCGACCATGCCCGCGCCCAGGACGACGATGTCGGCTTTGAGGTCTGCCATCCGGCACTCCGAAAGTTTAATGTCAGTGGTGCGCGGCGGGCGCGTAGACTGAAGTTAGCTATCGGGGCACGGCCAAGCAAACCTCTCGGTTTCCTTGGGAAACCGGCTTGCACCGCGCGCAATTCTGGCAACAATGGTCGGTCTTGCAGTCATACAATGCCAAAAGCGGAGAGCGTTCACACATGTCGGTACGTCATTCCTTGTTTGCAGCGGCCATCGTCTCGGGTGTCGCATTGGCGCTGTCGCCGGCATCGGGCCAGACCCTGCGCTACGCCAACCAGGGCGAATTGAAATCGCTTGATCCCTATACGCTCAAGGAAACGACGACCATCGCCCATCACGCCCATGTCTATGAGGGCCTGGTCACCCGTGACAAGAACCTGAAGATGGTCCCGGCGCTGGCGGAGAGCTGGGAAACGCCGGAACCGACGCGCTGGCGCTTCCATCTGCGCCACAACGTCAAATTCCACAACGGCGACCCCTTCACCGCCGACGACGTGCTGTTTTCCGCCGACCGCATCCGCGCCACGGGCTCGAATTTCCTGTCCAACGTGCCGGCCGACGCCAAATTCGTCAAGGTCGACGACTACACGGTCGACGTGGTCCTGCCCGCGCCCAATCCGATCCTGATGTCGCAATGGGACGGCTGGTACATCATGGACAAGAAGTGGTGCGAGGAAAACAACTCGGTGGCGCCGACGCCCGCCTCTGCAACTACGCCGAGCTATGCCTCGCTGCATGAGAACGGTACCGGCCCCTTCGTGATCGAGAGCCATCAGCCTGGCGTGAAGACCGTGTTCAAGGTCAATCCGAACTGGTGGGGCAAGCCCGAGCATAACCTGAAGGAGATCATCTTTACTCCGATCGGCTCCGATGCCACCCGTGTCGCCGCGCTGTTGTCGGGCGAAGTCGACGTCATCGAACCGGTGCCGATCCAGGACATCGCGCGCGTCAATTCCTCCGGCATCGCCAAGGTGCTGACCGGCCCGGAGTTGCGTACCATCTTCCTCGGCATGGACCAGACGCGCGACGAACTGCTCTATTCCAACGTCAAGGGCAAGAATCCCTTCAAGGACATCCGCGTCCGCGAGGCCTTCTACAAGGCGGTCGATATCGAAGCGATCAAGAGCCGCGTCATGCGAGGACTATCGACGCCGTCGGCCTTGATGATCGCCCCTGAGCTCTATCCGCTGTCAAAGGATTTCACGCGGCCGAAACTGGATACGGATGGCGCCAAGAAACTGCTGACCGACGCCGGCTATCCCGACGGCTTCGAAGTAACCATGGATTGCCCGAACGACCGTTACGTCAACGACGCCGCGATCTGTCAGGCCGTGGTCGGCATGCTGGCGCGGATCGGCGTCAAGGTGAACCTGCTGGCGCAGCCCAAGGCGCAGTATTTCGCCAAGGTGCTGAAGCCCGGCGGCTTCCAGACCTCGTTCTATCTGTTGGGCTGGACGCCGGCCACCATGGACTCGCAGAACGTGCTGCACGACATCATGGGCTGCCGCGACGATCCCAAGGACGCGACCCGCGGCGAAGCCAATCTCGGCGGCTACTGCAACAAGGAACTCGATGCCCTGACCGACAAGATCACGCTCGAGACCGACACCGCCAAGCGCGATCAGGAAATCAAGCAGGCCTTCGAGATCGGCATCAAGGACTACAGCTATATTCCGCTGCACCAACAGGCGCTGGCCTGGGGTGTGTCCAACAAGGTGAAACTGACCCAGCGCGCGGACAATCAGGTCCTGCTCTACTGGGCGACCAAACAGGAATGACGGATTGACGGCACGGTCCCGGAAGCGCATCGCTTTCCGGGACCTTTCGTTTTGGGGGCGGCAATGATGCGCGCACCGTGTTCCAGAGAGACGTGAAGCATGCTCGCTTTCACTCTTCGCCGTGCAATTCAGGCCCTCGGCGTCATGCTCGCCGTCGGGATCATCTCGTTCTCGATGTTCCGCTTCGCCGGCGATCCCGTGAACCAGATGGTGTCGATCGACACCTCCTATGCCGAGCGCGCGGCGCTCCGGGAATCGCTAGGGCTCAACGACCCGATTCCCGTGCAATTCGCGCGCTACTTCATCAACGCGGCGCAGTTCAAGTTCGGCATCTCCTATCAGTTCCGCCAGCCGGTCGCCGATCTCCTGAAGGAACGCATGCCGGCGACGCTGGAGCTCGCCACCTGCGCCACAATTCTCGCGCTGGTGTTCGGCATCCTGATGGGAGTCTATTCCGCGCTGCGCCGCGACTCAGTGCTGGCGAAGGTGTTCCAGGCCGTTTCGCTGATCGGCATTTCCCTGCCGACATTCCTGATCGGCATCCTGCTGATCTACCTGTTCGCGGTGATCCTGAATTGGCTGCCGTCGTTCGGCCGCGGTGAGGTCGTGAAGCTCGGCTGGTGGAGCACGGGTCTTCTCACCGTCTCCGGACTGAAGGCGCTGATCATGCCCTCGATCACGCTGGGCCTGTTCCAGATGACCCTGATCATGCGGCTGGTGCGCGCCGAGATGCTGGAAGTGCTGCGCACCGACTACATCCGTTTCGCCCGTGCCCGCGGACTGACCACGCGAGCGATCCATTTCGGCCACGCCCTGCGCAACACGCTGGTGCCCGTCATCACCGTGGTCGGCCTGCAGTTTGGCTCGGTTATTGCATTTGCGATCATCACCGAGACTGTCTTCCAATGGCCGGGAATGGGACTGTTGTTCGTGCAGGCCGTGCAAAACGTCGATATCCCGATCATGGCGGCTTATCTTCTGATGGTGTCGCTGATTTTCGTCACCATCAATCTGGTGGTCGATATCCTCTATACGGTGGTCGATCCGCGCCTGCGCTCGACCATCAGCCGGACGGCGTAACATCATGAGTGACGCCGTCGCCCCGCATCCGTCCGCAGCAGACAGCGAGAGCCCGCGCCCGGCGCCCAGCGGTTGGCTGAGGCGCGCGCTCGAAAGCGACGTGTTCTACTCGTTCCGCCGCTCCAGGCTGACGATGGTCGCGGCCGCCGTCACGATCCTGTTTTTCCTGCTTGCGATCTTCGCTCCCCTGCTATCGGTGCAGAACCCCTTTGATCCGGCGCAGCTGCAGCTGATCAATTCGCGCATTGCGCCACTGTGGACCACCGACGGCCAGAGCCCCTATCTGCTCGGCACCGACGAGCAGGGCCGCGACGTGCTGTCCGCGATCCTTTACGGCCTGCGCCTGTCGCTGACGGTTGGCGTGCTCGGCATGCTGTTCTCGGGTGTGCTCGGTGTCCTGCTCGGCCTCATCGCAGGCTATATTGGCGGAGCCATCGACGGCCTGATCATGCGCATCGCCGACGTGCAGCTCACCTTTCCTGCCATCCTGATCGCGCTGCTCGTCAACGGCGTCGCCAAATCGGTGTTCGGCAACCGGCTCAACGAAAACAGCATGCTGCTGGTCCTGGTGTTTGCGATCGGCCTGAGCTTCTGGGTGCAATATGCGCGCACCGTACGCGGCTCGGTGCTGGTTGAGAAGAACAAGGACTATGTCGCCGCCGCGCAACTGATCGGGCTGCCCGCTCCCGTCATCATGCTGCGCCATGTGCTGCCCAATGCGATGGGCCCGGTGCTGGTCATCGCCACCATCAACCTCGCGCTCGCCATCCTCACCGAGGCGACGCTGTCGTTCCTCGGCCTTGGGATGCCCGACACCATGCCCTCGCTCGGCACGCTGATCCGGATCGGCAACAACTACCTGTTCGCCGGCGAATGGTGGATCGTCGCCTTCCCCGGCATTGCGCTCGCGGTCCTGATCCTCTCCATCAACCTGCTCGGCGACTGGCTGCGCGACGCGCTCAATCCGAAACTGCGTTAGCTCAAATGAGACGAGACCCAGCTATTTCCACAACGGGAATGCTCACCTCTCCCATGGGGAGAGGCATAGGCCGCCTTCGGCGGCCGTTCTCAGCGCTAAGAACGCCGAAGCGAAGCTTCGGCTACGTCACATTGCAAGATGCGATCCGGCTGAGGGGTTGCGGTATCTCATACGAACGAGCCCCCTCACCCGGCGCTTCGCGCCGACCTCTCCCCGGTGGGGAGAGGTGAAGGGGACCAGATGACCGAACCCGTTCTCTCCGTGCGTAATCTTCAGGTGGAGTTCGCCACCCGCCGCGCGACGCTTCGCGCGATCGACGGCGTGTCTTTCGACATCGCCAAGGGCGAGGTGCTGGGCGTGGTCGGCGAATCCGGCGCCGGCAAATCGGTGACGGGGCTTGCGATCATCGGATTGATCGATCCGCCCGGGCAAATCTCCGGCGGAGAGATTCATCTGTCGGGCACGCGCATCGACCACCTGCCGCCGGAAGAGACGCGAAGGATCCGGGGCAAGCGGATCGGCATGATCTTCCAGGATCCGCTCACCAGCCTCAATCCGCTCTACCGGATCGGCGATCAGATCGTCGAGACCATCAAGACGCATCTGAATTTGTCGGACAGCGCGGCGCGCAAGCGCGCCATCGATCTCCTGGCCGAAGTCGGCATCCCCGCGCCCGAGAAGCGCATCGACGCCTATCCGCACGAGTTTTCCGGCGGCATGCGCCAGCGCGTGGTGATTGCGCTTGCGATCTGCGCCGAACCGGAGTTGATCATCGCGGACGAGCCGACCACCGCGCTCGACGTCTCCGTGCAGGCGCAGATCATCACGCTGATCAAGCGGCTCGGCCGCGACCACGGCACCGCCGTCATGCTGGTCACCCACGACATGGGCGTCATCGCGGAAACCTCCGACCGCGTTGCCGTGATGTATTCGGGGCGCATCGCCGAGATCGGCCCGGTGCAGGACGTCGTGCGCAATCCGCTGCACCCGTACGCCAAGGGCCTGATGGGCGCGATCCCGACGCTGGCCGGCGAGGACAAGCGGCTGGTGCAGATTCCCGGCTCCATGCCGCGGCTGTCGGCTATTCCCAGAGGCTGCTCGTTCAACCCGCGCTGCGCATTCGCCTTCGACCGTTGCCGCATCGAGCGGCCCGAGCCGCTTCCGCAGGGCGCACAGGCCGTGGCCTGCCATCTCTATGACGCGCAAGCCAAGGACAGCGCGGCATGAGCTTTGTCGACGTCAAAAACCTGCGCCGCGTGTTCGACGTCTCCAAGCCGTGGCTCAATCGCGTGATCGAGGGCGGTCATCTCGAATATCTCAAGGCGGTCGACGGCGTCACCTTCGACATCAGGAAAGGCGAAACCTTTGCGCTGGTCGGCGAATCCGGATCCGGCAAGACCACGGTCGCGCGCATGGTCGTTGGTCTGCTATCTCCGAGCGCAGGCGAAGTCGTGATCGACGGCGTCTCGATGACGGACGCCAAGCAGGCGCAGATGCGCCGGCGCCTGCGCCGCCGCATCCAGATGATCTTCCAGGACCCCTACGCCTCGCTCAATCCGCGCTTCAGGGTCGACGCCATCATCGCCGAGCCGATCCGCGCCTTCGACCTGATCCAGGGCGAGCGCGGAATCAGGGATCGCGTCGGCGAGCTCCTTGGCCTCGTCGGCCTGCATCCCGACGACGGCAGCAAATTTCCGCATGAGTTTTCCGGCGGGCAGCGCCAGCGCATCGCGATTGCGCGGGTGCTCGCGTCCGAGGCCGAGTTCATCGTCTGCGACGAGCCGACCTCGGCGCTCGACGTCTCCGTGCAGGCGCAAATCCTCAATTTGATGCGCGACCTGCAGGACAAGTTCGGCCTGACCTATCTGTTCATCAGCCACAATCTCGCCGTGGTCCGCCACATGGCCAACCGCATCGGCGTGATGTATCTCGGCCGCATTGTCGAGATCGCCGAGGGGCGCGAGCTGTTCGCCGCGCCACGCATGCCCTACACAAAAATGCTGCTCGGCGCCGTGCCTGACCTGGCGATGTCCGGCCGCCAGCGGGTTCCCGTGAAGGGCGAGATTCCGAATCCGATCGATCCGCCGCCGGGCTGCACCTTCAATCCGCGCTGCCCGATCGCGTTCGAGCTGTGCCGGCAGAAAGTCCCCGAGCTGATCGACGGCGTGGCCTGCCATGCCGTCAACACGGCGCCTGCGCCCGCCTGATCACGGGGCCGTTGGTAGTTGGCATACCAGTTGGCAGACGCCAGCCGCTGTGATCAAGTGCGCCCGCCCAAAGAAGGATTCATTCCCATGGCCAGCAACGTCAATCCCGATCCCTTCACCACGCGGCCCGAGATCGAAGGCACCTTTGGCGTCGTGACGTCGACGCACTGGATCGCGACGGCGGTCGGGATGGCGACGCTGGAGAAAGGCGGCAACGCCTTTGACGCGGGCGTTGCGACGGCCTTCACGCTGCAAGTGGTCGAGCCGCATCTGAACGGTCCGGGCGGCGACGTGCCGGTCATCGTGCATGATGTGAAGCGCGGCGCGACCCAAGTGATCTGCGGCCAGGGTCCGGCGCCAGCCAAGGCGACGATTGCGCATTACAAGAGCGAAGGGCTGGAGATGGTGCCCGGCACCGGGCTGTTAGCTGCCTGCGTACCCGGCACCTTCGAGTCCTGGATGCTGCTGCTCCGCGACTACGGCACATTGAGGCTACGCGACGTGCTGGAGCCCGCGATCGCCTATGCCCGCGACGGCTATCCGCTGGTCGAGCGCGCTTGCGCAACCATCCAGACCGTCGAGCAGATGTTCAGGAAACACTGGCCGACCTCAGCCGCTGTGTACCTGCCGAATGGCGAAGTGCCGAAGCCGGGCACCATCTTCACCAACAGGACGATGTCCGAGACCTATACGCGCATCCTGAAAGAGGCGGAGAGCGCGGGCGGCGACCGCGTCGCGCAGATCGAGCGCGCGCGCAAAGCCTGGTCGCACGGCTTTGTCGCCGAGGCGATCGACAAGTTCTGTCGCACGCAGGCCGTCATGGACGTCTCGGGCGCACCGCACAAGGGCGTGCTGTCGGCCGACGACATGGCGCGCTGGGTGCCGACAGTGGAAGCGCCGCTTGCTTACGACTATGGCCGCTACACCGTGCAGAAGGCCGGCGTCTGGAGTCAGGGCCCCGTCATGCTGCAGCAACTCGCGCTGCTGAAGGGGTTCGATCTCGACGGGCTCGATCCCACAAGCCCCGAGTTCATCCACCTCCAGGTCGAATGCGCCAAGCTCGCTTACGCCGATCGCGAGAAATTCTATGGCGATCCCAAATTCAACGAAATCCCCATCGCGACCTTGCTGTCGGACGCCTATAACGACGAACGGCGCAAGCTGATCTCGGACAAGGCCTCGCTCGATTTCACGCCGGGCTCGGTCGAAGGTTTCGGTGCCGTGGTGAAGCTGCGCCGCGCCGAAGGCCATCGCGAGGCGGTCGGCGCCATGGGCGCGGGCGAGCCGACGGTCGGCCGCTTCGGCGAGGTGCGCGGCGACACCGTGCATTTCGACATCATCGATATCGCGGGCAATATGATCTCGGCGACGCCGTCCGGCGGCTGGCTGCAGTCCTCGCCGGTCATCCCTGACATCGGTTTCTGCCTCGGCAGCCGCGCGCAGATGTTCTGGCTCGAGGAAAACCACCCCGCCTCGCTCGCGCCGGGCAAGCGCCCGCGCACCACGTTGTCGCCGACCATGGCGTTGCGCGACGGCGAGCCGTATTTGTCGTGGGGTTCGCCCGGCGGCGACCAGCAGGACCAGTGGATCGCACAGTTCTTCCTGCGCCATGTCCATGCCAAGATGAACCTGCAGGAGGCGATCGACGCGCCGGCCTGGCACTCCGAGCATTTCCCGATCTCGTTCTGGCCGCGCACCGCGCGTCCCGGCGTGCTGGTGGTCGAGAACCGCGTGCCCAAGGCGAGCCGCGACGAGCTCGCGCGCCGCGGCCATCTGCTCGAGGTTGGCCCGGATTGGTCGGAAGGCCGTCTCACCGCTGCCTCGCGCGTCGGCAAGCGCCGCCGCGCTGCCGCCAATCCGCGGGGCATGCAGGGCTATGCCGCGGGACGCTGAGGCGAAATGACTCCAGAAGCATGATGATCTCGGATCAGATCGCAGAGCGAGCCTCAAATTCCACCTCTCCCCGCCTGCGGGGAGAGGTCGGAATTCAAGCGCAGCTTGAATTCCGGGTGAGGGGGGATCTCCGCGAACTCAACCTTTTCTGTCTAGGTGGAGAGAGCCCCTCACCCCGACCCTCTCCCCGCGAAGAGCGGGGAGAGGGAGAAGGTCAAGAATGACCTGGTCGATCATCGCGAGAGACGACGCCACCGGCCAGTTCGGGATCGCGGTCGCGACCAAATTCTTCGCGGTCGGCGCGCGCGTGCCGCACATCGCGCCCGGCATCGGCGGTGTCGCGACGCAGGCGTTGATCAATCCCTACTACGGCATCGATGGCGTCAAACTGCTGCAGGAAGGCAAGAGCCCGCAAGAGACCGTCACGGCGTTGCTTGCGACCGACGCCGGCCGCGAAAGCCGGCAATTGCACATCATGGATGCACAGGGCCGCATCGCGGCGCATACCGGCAAGGACTGCGTCGACTGGTGCGGGCACGTTGCGGGAGACGGCTTCTCCATCGCCGGCAATATGCTGGCAGGCGCGCAAGTGCTGGACGAGACGGCGAAAGCCTATGCCGCGAACGCGGCGCTGCCGTTCGCGCGCCGGATGATCGCAGCGATGCGCGCGGGCGAGGCTGCCGGCGGCGACAAGCGCGGCAAGCAATCGGCGGCGCTGCTGATCAACAGCGGCGAAGAATGGTCGTCGCTCGATCTGCGCGTCGACGATCACATTGATCCCCTTGCCGAACTGGAGCGGCTCGAGCGCGTCAGCCGGGAGCGCTGGGTGCATTTCCGCAAATTCCTGCCGACGCGGCAGAACCCGGCCGGGATTACCGATCGCGCCACCATCGACGCGTCGATTGCGGCAGCAACCACGAGCGAGACGTGATGGCCGGTCCCCTCGTCGACATCAGGGATTTGCGCGTGCTGTTTCATGGCGATGACGGCCGCACAACCCATGCGGTCGATCGCGTCGACCTCTCCGTCGCCAATGGCGCTACCCTCGGCCTGGTCGGTGAGTCCGGCTGCGGCAAGAGCGTGACCTCGCTTGCGATCATGGGTCTCCTGCCGAAGCGATCCACCGAGGTCTCGGGAGCTATCCGCTTCGACGGATTCGAACTGCTGACGGCCGATGACGAGACGCTGCGCGACTTGCGCGGCAATCGCGTGGCGATGATCTTCCAGGAGCCGATGACCTCGCTCAATCCGAGCTTCACCATCGGCGACCAGATTGTCGAGACCATCCTGCGCCATCGTGGCGGCTCGCGCCGCGCCGCGCGGGAGCGCGCGATCGCTCTTTTGCGGCGGGTCCACATTCCCTCTCCCGAAAAGCGGATCGACGAATATCCGCACAAGCTGTCCGGCGGCATGCGCCAGCGCGTGATGATCGCAATGGCGCTGGCCTGCGATCCGCGGCTGTTGATCGCGGATGAACCGACCACCGCGCTCGACGTCACCCTGCAGGCGCAAATCCTCGAGCTGATGCGCGAACTGAAAGCCGCGAGCAACGCCGCCATCATCCTGATCACCCACGATCTCGGCGTGGTCGCCGAGGTCTGCGACGAGGTCGCGGTGATGTATGCCGGCGAGATCGTGGAGCGCGCGCCGGTCGACGAGCTGTTTGCCTCGCCCCAGCATCCCTACACGGTCGGCCTGCTCGGTTCGATCCCGCGGCTCGACCACCGCGCCGAGCATCTCGCCACGATCGAAGGCATGGTGCCGAACATGACGAGCCCGCCATCGGCCTGCCGCTTCGCCGCGCGTTGCCCGTTCGTGGAAAACGCCTGCCTCGCCGCGCCGCCGCCGCTGGTCGAGGTCAGCCCTGGTCACGCCTCGCGCTGCATCAGGGCGCCGCTGGAAAGGCTGGTATCGTGAGTGCGCTGCTGGAAGCCGAGAACCTGGTCAAGCACTTCCCGGCTTCGCGGAACCTGTTCGGCCGGCCGACCGCCTTCATCAAGGCGGTCGACGGCGTCAGCTTCCATGTCGATGCCGGAGAGACGCTCGCGCTGGTCGGCGAGTCCGGTTGCGGCAAGTCCACCGTCAGCCGCCTCGTGCTGCGCCTGATCGAGCCGGATGCCGGCCGCATCCGTTTCGAGGGCCGCGACCTGCTCGGATTTGACGCCGACGCATTGCGCGCGTTTCGCAGGCAAGCGCAGATCATCTTCCAGGACCCCTACGCCTCGCTCAACCCGCGCATGACGGTTGGGCAAATTCTCGGCGAGCCGCTGGCGCTGCATAAGCTCGTGCCATCAGACAAACGCCGCGCGCGGATCGAGGAATTGCTGCGCCTTGTCGGGCTTGAGCCGCGTTTCGCGCGCCGCTATCCCCACGAATTCTCCGGCGGCCAGCGTCAGCGCATCGCGATTGCGCGCGCGCTTGCCGTCGAACCCAAGCTGATCATCTGCGACGAGCCGGTCTCCGCGCTCGATGTCTCGATTCGCTCGCAAATCCTCAACCTGTTGCGCGACCTGCAGCAGCGGCTCGGCCTTGCCTATATTTTCGTCTCGCATGACCTTGCGGTGGTCAAGCACATCGCCGACCGTGTCGCGGTGATGAATCTCGGCGCCATCGTCGAGACGGCTGCTACGGATTTGCTGTTCGCCTCGCCACGTCATCCCTATAGCCGCGCGCTGCTGTCGGCCATTCCCGTGCCCAAGCCGCAGGCCAAGCGCGAACGCGTGATCCTGCAAGGCGAGATGCCGAGCGCACTTAATCCGCCCGCAGGCTGCCGCTTCCACACCCGCTGCCCCTATGTGGCCGATCGCTGCCGCACCGAGGTGCCAGAACTGATTGCCGACGCCACGGGACATGCGGTCGCTTGCCATCGCGTGGCCGAACTGCCCGCGGCCGAGGGCGTGGTGCCGCATGACGGTGGCTTCTCGCCGTCGCTGGAGAGGCTGGTAGCCGCCTTCAGCCTTTCGGAGGAAGGACCGGCGCCCCATGGGGTTGGTATAGTCAGGCCGTGAGGCGATAAAACAAAAGGGACGCGTGCGATGAAGATGGTGCGTTTGGCAGCCGCGACGACGGCGCTGCTGTTGTGTTTCCAGGCGGGCGCGTTTGCCCAAACGACGCTCCGCATCGGCCTCGCCGAAGACCCCGACATTCTCGATCCCACGATGGCACGCACCTATGTCGGCCGCATCGTGTTCGCCGCTCTCTGCGACAAGCTGTTCGACATCGACGAGAAGCTCAACATCGTGCCGCAGCTTGCGCTGTCGCACGAGACATCCGCAGACGGCAAGGAAGTCACGATCAAGCTCAGGCCGAACGTGAAATTCCAGGACGGCGAGCCCTTCGACGCCGAGGCGGCGAAATTCTCGCTGGAACGGCACCTCACCCTTCCTGGCTCGTTTCGCAAACCCGAGATCGCCTCGCTCGATCACGTCGATGTCGTCGATCCCCTGACCATCAAGCTGGTGCTGAAGGCACCGTTCTCACCGCTGATCGCGCAACTCACCGACCGCGCCGGCATGATGGTGTCGCCCAAGGCCGCCAGGGCCGAGGGTGACAAATTCGGCCTGCATCCTGTCTGCGCCGGCCCCTACAAATTTGCCGAGCGCGTGCAACAGGACCGCATCGTGCTCGAGAAATTCGCGGACTACTGGAACAAGGACAACGTCTTCATCGACAAGGTCGTGTATCTGCCGATTGTCGATTCCACCGTGCGGCTTGCCAATCTGAAGTCGGGCGGGCTCGACCTGATCGAGCGCGTGCTCGCCACCGACATCAACGATGTCCGCGCCGACTCGCGCCTGAAGCTCTCGACCGTGATCGAGCTGGGCTATCAGGGCATCACCCTCAATGTCGGCCACGACAAGAACAAGGGGCCGCTGAGCCAGTCCGCCAAGGTGCGGCAGGCGCTCGATCTGTCGATCGACCGCGAGGCGATCAACCAGGTGGTGTTCAACGGTGAATCCAAGCCGGGCAATCAGTGGGTCAATCCGGATCATCCCTATTACCAGAAGGCCTTCCCGATCCGCGGCCGCGACGTCGAGAAGGCCAAGGCGCTGCTGAAGGAGGCCGGCGTCACGCCGCCGATCGCGGTCGATTTCCTGGTGCCGAAGAACGCCGAGACCGAAGCAGTTGCGCAGGTGGTGCAGTCGATGGCGGCGGAATCCGGCTTCGACATGAAGATCCGCGTCACCGAGTTCGCGACCTCGCTGAAGCAGGCCGAGGCCGGCGAATTCCAGGCTTATATGCTGAACTGGAGCGGCCGCATCGATCCCGACGGCAACGCCTACCAATTCCTGCACAAGGACGCACCGCAAAACTACAGCGCCTGGGTCAACGCCGATGCCGACAAGGCGCTTGACGACGCCCGCCTCGTCACTGACATGGCTCAGCGCAAGGCAATCTATGAGAAGCTCACCAAGACCGAACTCGACGACGAGGCCGTCCTCTATCTCTACCATCGCCGCATCTTGATCGCCCATACCACCAAACTCGAAGGCTACAAGCAGATGCCCGACGGCCTGGTGCGGGTGATCGGGCTGAAGCTGAAGTGATGGCTGTCAGCATCGACGCTCTCTCCGCTCCCCTCCCCCTTGCGGGGAGGGGTTGGGGGTGGGGGTATTTTCTTGCACCGATGCCTGGTGTTTACCCCCCACCCTGCCCCTCCCCCGCATCCGCCTTCGCCCGAAGGCGGGCTTCGTCGGACAGGAGCGGGGAGAGAATGCAAACGCCGGTGCGTGTCTCATGCTGAACTTCCTCGCGCGCCGCGTCGCCCAGCTCATTCCGACACTGTTCTTCGTGTCGATCCTGATCTTCTCGCTGCAGCAACTCCTGCCCGGCGATCCCGCCATGGTGATGGCCGGCGAAGAGCGCGACCCCGCCGTGATCGAACAGATTCGCCATCAATACCGGCTCGATCAGCCGGTCCCGGTGCAATATGTCTACTGGGTCAAGGGCGTGCTCTCCGGCGACTTCGGCGAGTCCTTGCGCATCAAGGTGCCGGTGCGAGAGTTGATCGCACAGAAGCTGCCGGTGACGCTGCAGCTTGGCTCGATGGCGATCGTGATCGCGTTCCTGATCGGCATTCCCGCCGGCATCATCTCCGCGGTGAAGAAGGGCACCGCCTGGGACTATGGCGCCAACATCTTCGCGCTGTGGGGCATCTCGACGCCGAATTTCTGGCTCGGCATCATGCTGATCTTCCTGTTCTCGATCGAGCTCGGCTGGCTGCCGGCCGCGGGCTATGTGCCGTTGTCCGAGAACTGGCGCGCCAGCCTCGCCTCCACCATCATGCCTGCCTTCGTGCTCGGCAACGCGATCGCGGCGGTCCTGATGCGCCATACCCGCAGCGCCATGCTGCAGGTGCTGGAAAGCGACTATGTCCGCACCGCCCGTGCCAAGGGCCTGTCCGAGCGATCGGTCATCCTCAAGCACGCCATGCGCAATGCGCTGACGCCGGTCATCACGCTCGGCGCGCTCGAGCTCGGCACGCTCTTGTCGGGCGCGGTGCTCACCGAGCAGATCTTCACCATTCCCGGTTTCGGCAAGCTGATCGTCGATGCCGTGTTCAACCGCGACTATGCCGTGGTGCAGGGCGTGGTGCTGGTGACGGCGACGATCTATATCACGTTGAACCTGATCGCCGATATCGCCTACATCCTCGTCAATCCCAGGCTGAGGGGTTGATACGATGGCAGACGCCACTTTCAACGTCATCCCGCTCGCAGCCGCACATGACGAACTGGAAAGCCCGGCGCGGCGCGCGCTGCGGCGGCTACTCAAGCGCAAGGGCGCCGTCGTCGGCCTTGTCGTGCTGTCCATCTTCCTCCTGCTAGCCGTCTTTGCGCCGCTGATCGCGCCGTTCGATCCCATCGCCACGAGTTGGTCGCTGGTCCGCAAGCCGCCGTCGGCGCTGCACTGGTTCGGCACCGACGAACTCGGCCGCGACGTGCTGGCCCGTGTCATCTACGGCACGCGCGCCTCGCTGCTCGCCGGCGCGATCTCGGTCAGCATCGCCCTTTCCGTCGGCGTACCGCTCGGCCTGCTCTCCGGTTATCGCGGCGGCTTCATCGACGCCCTGATCAGCCGCATTACCGACGCCATGCTGGCTTGTCCCTTCCTGATCCTCGCCATCGCGCTCGCCGCTTTCCTGGGCCCGAGCCTCGCCAACGCCATGATCGCGATCGGCGTCACCGCAACGCCGATCTTCATCCGCCTGACCCGCGGCCAGGTGATGAGCGTCAAGGTCGAGGACTATGTCGAGGCGGCGCGCGCCATGGGCAACCCGCGCTGGCGCATCGCGCTGTTCCACATCCTGCCCAACATCATGCCGGCGCTGCTGGTGCAGGCGACGCTGTCGGTTGCCGCCGCGATCATCGCGGAAGCAGCGCTGTCGTTCCTGGGCTTAGGCCAACAGCCGCCCTTGCCCTCCTGGGGAAGCATGCTGAACGCCGCGCAGCGTTTCCTCACCAACGCGCCGTGGATGGCGATCTGGCCGGGGCTCGCGATCTTCCTGGTGGTGCTGTCGCTCAACCTCGTCGGCGACGGCCTGCGCGACGCGCTCGATCCACGAGAGCGGTGAGCGGGCGAACTGTTTACCCTCCCCTGGAGGGGGAAGAACAACTCAGATCACCGTCTCCCGCAGCACGCGGCGGCAATCCATCTCGTATTCGAGATCGATCACCGGCGGCCGCGCGAAATGCCAGGTCAGCCCGCCACGCGCGGCGCCGCGCTTCACCAGTTCGTCTGCAACCACATGATGGTAGTCGCGGATGGTATAGACCTGCGCCGCGGTGGCATCCTTCCAGCCATGACCGAACGCGCCCATGCGGCTCTCCATGGCGCCGACGACATGCCGGACTTTTTCCTTGATACCGTTCGGGCTGAGGTCGCGGTAGGCCACCGTGCGTTCCGCATAAGTCGCGCCGCCTTCCTTTGCCTCGCCGCTGCCTGATATCACGAAGCTCGGGCCCGCGGTCGTGCTCGGACGCGTGAACGAGAACGCGTAGAACGACGGCTCGGCGGGCGGATCGAGTTCGGGGCAGACATTGCTGCGCGCCACCGGATTGCTCTTGCCGTCATAGATGCCCCATTCGCTCAGCGTCTTGACATAGTGCTGGTTGAATGTGCGAAAGCCCTCGTCGGTGAAGGCCGCGGGCGAACGCAATTCGCAGGCACAAAACGAAGTCAGCGGCCGGCCCGCGCCCTGGATATACTTCGCCGCCGCCGCAAAGCCTTGGGCCAGCGGCAGCCATGCGTGGAAACGTACGCGCTCGATCTCGTAGCCTGACATGGCCGCAGACCCCGCCGAATACTGGAACACAGCCGGGATGAACCGGTAATTGCCGGCGGAAAAATCGCTAGTCATGTGGTGAACCCTATTCCAGTTGCATCCGGACGCCCTTGGCGCCGTTGAGCAGTCGCTTGAGATGGAAGCCCGCGAGCGGATCGTCGGCATGGATGCCGACCAGCGCCGCGAATGCCGGCATCGCGCCGGCATCTCCGGCCTCGAGCTTGGCGAAGGCTTCGCCATATTGCGCGGTCGCCGGCGAGATGAAGGATTCATCCCGCAGCGGTTCATACGCGCGCAGCGGCTCGCTGCGTCCGCGCAGCACGATATCGCCGACCGGCCGGCCCTTGAAGTTCTCCGCGGCTTTGGCGACCGTTTCGCTGGCGCAGATGCGGGTGCCGAGTTGCTTGTTGGCCGACTGCAGGCGCGAGGCCGTGTTGATGGTGTCGCCGTGGGCGGTGTAGTCGAAATATTTGTCGCCGCCGAAATTGCCGACCAGCGCGGGACCTGCGTGCACGCCGATGCGGGTTACGCCGAAATTGACGCCCTTGGCCCGCCAGCGCTGCTTGAAGTCCTCGGCCCAGGCATCGAGATCGTGCGCGCAGGCAATCGCCCGCGTCCCATAATCCGGCTGGTCGCCGGGCGCGTTGAACAGGATATGGATGCCGTCGCCGATGATCTTGCCAACCGTGCCCTCGTGGGCAAAAATGATATCCGTCATCCCGCCGGTATATTCGTTGAGCAACGCGCTCAGCACTTCAGGCTCGATGTTTTCCACCAGGGTGGTGAAGCTGGTGACGTCGGTGAAAATGGTGGCGACATCGCGGCGATGGACTTCCATGCCGTTGCCGTCCTCGCCGTTGGAGGCGAGACGGCTCGCGATCTGCGGCGAGAAATAGCGCGACAGCGACGCATGGGCGCGTTCGGCCTCGGCCTGGCGGCGGCGCGCCTCGCGGAACATCTCGACGTGGCGGACGGTCTTGTCGATGGTCGCTTCGAGGTCGCCAAAATCGATCGGCTTTGTCAGGAAGTCGAACGCACCGCGGTTCATCGCGGTGCGGATATTGCTCATGTCGCCGTAGGCGGAGACGATGACGGTCGATTTCCGCGCCGAGTCCTCGCACTCCTGAAGCTTGGCGAGGAGCGACAGGCCGTCCATCCGCGGCATGTTGATGTCGCTGACCACCATGTCGATGGCCGGATTCTGCTCGATCGTCGCCAGCGCCTCGATGCCGTCATGCGCGAACATGACCTTCACCGCGCCGTCGCGGATCTGCCTGCGGAATTTCTGCTGGACGAGGGCCTCGAGATCGGGCTCGTCGTCCACGAACAGAACGGTGATGCTCATGCAGCCTGCCCGAGCCTGGTGTCGATCTCCTGACGCAGCAGCGAAAAGTCGATCGGCTTGGTCAACAGGCCTTCCGCGCCGCGTTCGATCGCCTTCCTTTTCGTTTCCGCGTCGCCATAGGCGGTGATCATGATGACGGGCACGTCCGGCCGCTTCGCGCGCACCTGCGGCAGCATTTCCAACCCGCTCATGCCGGGCATGTTGATGTCGGACAGGATCAGGACCAGCGAGGGATCGCGCAGTTCGCCGGCGCGCTCGATCGCGACTGGCGCCGACGGCGCGAATTCCATCTTGAACCGCCCCGATCGCAGGTCGCGGCGGAATTGCTGGCGAAACAGCGACTCCACATCGGGTTCGTCATCGACGACGAGAATGTAAGCGCTCAATGCGTGCCTCCAGTATTCCCCTGCGCCGACAGCGTTCGCGGCAGCGTAATGACGAATTCGGTAAAGACCCCGGGCTCCGTGGTTACGTCGATCTTGCCGCCGTGTTGTTTCACCACGATGTCATGGCTCATCGATAGTCCCAGCCCCGTCCCCTCCCCTGCCGGCTTGGTGGTGAAGAAGGGATTGAACATCTTCTCCTTTACTTCCTGCGGGATACCGGTGCCGTTGTCGCGGATGCGGATTTCGACGCGGTTGCCGAGGCTCTTGGTGGTCGCGCTCAGGGTCGGCTCGAAATCACCGTTGCTCGATTCCTTGCGCTTGGTGGCGGCATAAAAACCGTTTGAAATCAGGTTGAGGAACACGCGGGTGATTTCCTGCGGATAGAGGTCGACCGCGCCGGCGTCGGGATCGAGGTTGCGCTTGAGCGTGATGTTGAACCCGTTCTTCTCGGCGCGGGCGCCGTGATAGGCCAGATTGAGACTCTCCTCGACGATCGCGTTGATATCGGCCTGCCGGTGCTCGCCCGATCCCTCACGCGAATGCAGCAGCATGTTCTTGACGATCGAGTCGGCGCGCTTTCCGTGTTGCACGACTTTTTCGAGATTGCCCTTCAACATGTGCGTCAGCTCGTCGATCTCTTCGCGCGTCTTGTCGTCAAGTTTCACGTCCTTCAGCACGTCGTTCATCTCGTCGATCAGTTCACCCGACAGCGCCGAGAAATTATTGACGAAGTTCAGCGGATTCTTGATTTCGTGCGCGATGCCGGCGGTGAGCTGGCCGAGCGAGGCCAGCTTCTCGGTTTGCACCAGGCGATCCTGCGCGGTGCGTAGATCGTCCAGCGAACGTGACAACTCCTCGGTGCGATCCTTCAAAGCATTGAGCAGGCGCGTGTTCTCGATGGCGATCACGGCCTGTTTGGTGAAGTTTTCGACCAGCGCGACCTGCTTGTCTGTGAACGACTTCACTTCCTGCCGATAAATCGCGATGGTGCCGATCAGTTCGTCGTCCTTCACCATCGGCACAATGAGGATGGTGCGGGCGCCCGCGACGTCCGCAATTGCGGTGACGCTGGGGTCCCCTTCGCGGTAAGGCGCTCCTTCGCGAACGTCGCGGATGTGGGCGAATTTGTGAGTTCGAGCCACGACGGCAAGTCCGCTCTCCGGATGGGGCCGGATCGGTCGGGCTTGCCGGGATGCAGTAAACGCCGGAGGCACATTGTAATCGGCAACGGCCTCATATTTTTCGCCATCCCAGAGATTCATGGTGCCGAAGCTCGCCCCGCAGACGCGGGTCGCGCTTTCGAGCATGGTCTGGAACACCGGCTTCAATTCGCCTTGCGACGACGAGATGACCTGCAAGACCTCCGAGGTTGCGGTCTGCTGCTCCAGCAATTCCGTCAGCTCCGAAGTGCGCTGCTCGACCTTGTTCTCGAGGTCGGCATAGGATTCCTGCAGCCGCGCGCCCATGTCGTTGAACTGGTTGGCGAGCCCTTCCAGTTCGTCACCGGTCTTGATCGAGATGTGCTGCGAGAAGTCGCCCTCGCCCATGCGCTCGGCGCCGGCGCGCAACGCCTGGATCGGGCCGACCATGCGCCGCGCCAGGAAGATTCCGGCCAGCACCGCGAAGATCGAGGCCGCCAGCAGCACCACCGCAAGCCGCTGCAGCGCGGCGTAGAGCGAGGCATAGGCCTCCTGCTCCGGCAACTCGACGAACATCAGCCAGCGCAGCGGCTGGATCGGCGCATAGGCGGTCAGCACCTCCTGCCCCTGGATATTCAACGCGCCCTGCAGCGAGTCGACACGGGGCTCGAAGCCAGCGACCTTTGGCGGGGCCGCCGGTTGCGGCTGCGGCGCCGGGCGTCCACCTGAAGCGGCCTGGGCTGCTTGCGTCGCCTGGTCGGCCTGCTCCGCAAGCGCTTGCTGCTCGGCGAGCGCCGCCTGCACCTGCACGAGCTTCGACATATCGGTGTTGCGCAACACCAAACTGATATCGGGGTGTGCAATAAGCCGGCCCTGCGAGCCCACGACATAGGCGTGACCGTGCTCGCCGACCTTGATGTTGGAGACCACGTCCCAGATCAGCTTCAGATTGACTTCGGCGATCGAGACGCCGGCATCCTTGCGGGTGCCGGCCAGCGCCAGCGTCATATAGGGCTCGGACTCGCGGCGGAAATACACCGGCCCGTAATAGACCTTGTGGGCCACGGCCTCGGTGAATTTCGGATCCTTGGAGAGGTCGAGGCCGCTGTCGATCACGTCCATCGCCAGCCGCGATACCCTGAGCCGCTCATGGCCGGTCGAATCGATCTGCGCGAGCTCGGTGATGGCCGGCACCTGGCGCAGCAGCCGAAGCGCGTCGAATCGCCGGTTATCGAGCGAGGCCGCCGACCACGGCAGCTGCGTGGTCCAACCGAGCTGGCTCTCGATCTCCTTGATGAACTGGCTGATCTTGGCCGCGGCGGCCTCGGCCTGCTCGCGCTGAATGCGGATCAGCGCGGCCTTGTGCTCGCGATAATAGAAGAAAACCTCGAAAATCCCGTTCGATGCCAACGCAATTGCCACCACCGCGACGAACAGCGCGACATATTTGGTGAACAGCCTGCTGCGGATCTTCCCCCTCTTAGAGGCCACCGCGGATGCCTCGGCCGCCGCAGCCGCAGCGGCCAGCGTACGTCCTTCAGGTGTATCCGGGTGGAGGGAAATGCTCATCGGCCCGCAATTTAGCAAGAAGGCCGGGGCTTGTCTCTTGCCGCAACGCGGCAAGTCACTCGATAACCTCGTCGGCAAGCGCCAGCAGAGTCGGCGGAATCTCGAACCCGGCGGCCTTCGCGGTCTTAAGATTCAGGACAAAAGGGTAACGGGTCGGCTGCTCGAACGGGAGGTCGGCGGGCTTGGCGCCCTTGAAGATGCGGTCGACCAGGGCCGCGGCGCGCTCCAGCGATTCCGTGATATCGGGCCCGTAGGACATCAGGCCGCCGTCCCGGGCCAGGAAATCATATTCATAGATCGCCGGGATTTTTCGCGCAGCGGCGAATTCGAACACCCGCTTGCGGTTCAGGTTCGTCAAGGCATCCGCGACCATCAGGATGGCGTCCGGCGGATCGCCCGACATGACCGAGAAGGCCTCGTTGAAGTCGTCCGGCGCGCGGACGCCGATCGCCTCCACCTCGACGCCGATCGCCTGCGCGCCCTTTGCAGAGGCCTCGTAGCGCAGCGTCATGCCGAGATCGTCGCGGTTCCAGAGCATCGCGACCTTCTTTAGCTTCGGCGACAGCTCCTTCAGCAGCGAAAGCCGCTTGGTGGTCAGCATCGCCGCGACGTCGGAAATGCCGGTGATGTTGCCACCGGGATGCGCCTGGCTCTGGATCAGCCCGGTCTCGACGGGATCGCCAAGGCCGAACGCCGCCACCGTCGGCAAGCCGACCGACTTGGCGGCGACGGCACAGGGATAACCGACAATGACGAGTGCATCGACCTCATGGGTTTTCATGTCCTGCAGCACGCCAGGGATTTTTCCGGTGTCACCCATCACGCCATAGGCTTCCAGCGTCAGGTTCTGGCCGAGGACGTAGCCACGCTCGGCCAGCGCCTTCAGCAGGATCTTTCCGTTGGGACTCTCGGCGTTGATCGGGCCGACCGGCGTCAGCGTGCCGAGACGATACGTCTGTCCACCCTCGGCCAGCGCGGGCTTTTGGCCAGCCAGAGCCGCAGCGCCGAGCACGGCCAGAAATTCGCGTCGCTTCATCGCGCCATCCTGTTCTTGGGCGCTGCCTGAAAGGCGTGCCGGTCAAACGAGTATCACGCGTGGCGCCGCAGCCAGCAACAAAGGATGTTGCCGCCTGCGAGGTGTAAGGCGAAAGTGATCAGGTCGTCTTGAGCTGGCGATCCAGATCGTATTCGGCGATCTCCCGGGTCCGCTCGGACGAGCGCTTGGCCTGGTGGTTGGTGGCAATCGTCACATAAACCGCGGGCAGCACGAACAGCGTGAACAGCGTGCCGATCGACATGCCCGCCACCACGACAAGACCGATCGAGAAGCGGCTTGCCGCGCCCGCGCCCGACGCAGTGAGCAGCGGGATCAGGCCGGTCACCATCGCCGCCGTCGTCATCAGGATCGGACGCAGCCGGATGCGCGCCGCCATCTCGATCGCCGAGCGGCGGTCGAGCCCCTCATTGAGCTGCAGCTCGTTGGCGAACTCCACCATCAGGATGCCGTGCTTGGTGATCAGGCCGACCAGCGTCAGCAGCCCGACCTGGGTGTAGATGTTCATGGTCGCCATCCCGAAGAACAGCGGGATCAGCGCGCCGACGATTGCCATGGGCACGCTGATCATGATCACGAGCGGATCGCGCAGGCTCTCGAACTGCGCCGCCAGCACCAGGAAGATGATGATCAGCGCGAAGCCGAAGGTGATCGCGAGCTGGTTGCCTTCCTGCACATATTGCCTGGAGTCGGCGAGATAGTCGTGGCTGAAGCCGGCCGGCATCTTGTTCGCCTCACCCTCGAGGAAATCGACGGCCTGGCCGACGGTGACGCCGGGCATCGGCACCGCCTGGAAAGTCGCGGCGTTGAGCTGGTTGTAGTGCGTCAGCGCGTTCGGCGCAGTCGCAGTGTCGATCGACACCACCGTCGACAGCGGCACCTGCTGGCCGCTCGAGGTCGGCACATAGTAGCCGCCGAGCGCTTCCGGCGACAGGCGGGTGCCGCGCGGCACCTGCGGGATCACCTGATAGGAGCGCCCTTCGAGATTGAAGCGGTTGACATAGTTGCCGCCGAGCAGGGTCGCGAGCGTATTGCCGATATTGGCCATGGTGATGCCGAGATCGCTCGCCTTGGAGCGATCGATCTTCACGGTCACGGTCGGCTGGTTGAAAGCAAGGTCGCTGTCGGAGACGATGAACAGGCCGCTCTTGCGCGCGGCGTCCTTCAGCTTCTCCATCTGCTCATAGACCGCCTGGAAGCCGGAGGTCGAGTTGATCACCATCTGCACCGGCAATCCGCCGGGGCCGCCCGGCAGCGGCGGCAGATTGAAGGCGAACGCCTGAACGCCTTCGATCTTGGAGAGCTCGCCCTGCACCAGCGGCTTCAGCTTGATCGACGAGCGCACGCGTTCATCCCAGGGCTTCAACAGCATGCCGGCGATGCCGTTCTGCGGGCCGTTGATGCCGTTCAGCGCAAAGCGCAGGTCGGTCTCCGGGAATTTCTGGAACACCTTGTCGAGCTTCTCGCCGTAGAAATCGAGATAATCGATGTTGGCGTATTTCGGTCCCTTGATGACGGCGAACACGATGCCCTGGTCTTCCTCCGGCGCCAGCTCTTTCGAGGTGTGCATGTAGAGGAAGCCGACGAGGCCGAGGATGGTCAGCGCGAACAGGCCGGTGATCGGCCGATAATCCAGCGAGCGGTCGAGCCTGCGGCCGTACCAGCGCGTCATCGCGCCGAATACGCGATTGACCAGCTTCGAGAAACGGCCCTCTTCCGCGCTCTTCAGGAACACCGAGCACATCATCGGCGACAGCGTCAGCGCGATCACGCCCGAGACGATCACCGAGCCGGCGAGGGTAAAGGCGAATTCGCGGAACAGCGAGCCGGTCAGGCCGCCGAGGAAACCGATCGGCGCATAGACCGCGGCCAGCGTGATGGTCATCGAGACCACCGGGCCGACGATCTCGTGCGCGCCCTTGAGCGAAGCCTGCACCGGCGGCATGCCCTCCTCCAGATGGCGGTGGATATTTTCCACCACCACGATGGCGTCGTCGACCACGAGCCCGATCGCCAGCACCATGGCGAGCAGGGTCAGCAGGTTGAAGGAGAATCCGGCGACCAACATCAGCGAGCAGACGCCGATCAGCGACAGCGGAATGGTGACGACGGGAATGATCACCGAGCGGAACGAGGCCAGGAACAGGAAGATCACGACGATGACGATCAGCACGGCTTCGCCGAGCGTCTTCTCGACCTCGTCAATCGAGGACTGGATGAACTTGGTGGAGTCGTAGGCCACCTTCATCTTCATCGAGGGCGGCAGGTTGCGCTCCAGCTCCGGAAACAGCGCGCGCACGCCCCTGACGATGTTCAGCGGATTGCCCTGCGGTGTTGCCTGCACGCCGATGAAGATCGCGTGCTCGCCGTTGAAGGCGACGCTGGCGTCGGTACTCTGCGCGGCAAGTTCGACGGTCGCGATGTCCTCCATGCGCACGAAGCCGCCGTCCTTGGACTTGATGATCATGCGCTTGAACTGCTGCACGTTCTGCAGGTCGGTATCGGTCGAGACGTTGGAGACGATGAAGTAGCCCTTGGACTGGCCGGCGGCCGCCTGGAAATTGTTGGCCTGGATCGCCGCCTGCACGTCGCCCGGCGAGACGTTGCGGCCGGCCATCTTGACCGGATCGAGCCACAGCCGCATCGCGAAGGTCTGGCCGCCGAGGATGTCGGCCGACGCCACGCCGTCCACCGTCGACAGCACCGGCTGCACCACGCGCGTCAAATAGTCGGAGATCGCGCTGCCGGTCAGCTCCTCGCTGGAGAAGCCGATATACATCACGGCCGTGGTCTGGCCCGTCGTCTTGGTGACGATCGGGTCGTTGGATTCCTTCGGGATGAGATATTTGACCGAATTGACCTTGGCGAGCACCTCGGTCAGCGCCTGGTTCGGGTCGAAATTCAGTTTGACGTAGACCTGGATCGTCGAGGTGCCGAGCACCGAGGACGAGGTGATGTAGTCGACGCCCTCGGCGGAGGCGACCGCCTGCTCGATCGGCGTGGTGATGAAGCCCTGGATCAGGTCGGCGGACGCGCCGGGATACACGGTGGTCACGTTGACGACCGTGTTCGACAGTTTCGGATATTGCCGGATCGGCAACACCGCGCCGGCGCGCAGGCCGATCAGGAGGATCAGCAGGCTGACGACGATCGACAGCACCGGGCGCTTGATGAAAATGTCAGTAAAAGCCATCGCGGCCACTCTTCATTTTTTCGAGCACGGCGTGACCCCGAAAGTCGCTTTCGGAATCACGCGCGAATATCGTCTCAGTAACGCGGCGGCTTCGCCGGAATCGGCGGCGGCGGATCGGACGAGATCACGACCGCCGAGCCCGACGGCACCTTGATCTGGCCGACCGCGATCACGCGGTCGCCCGCGCTCACGCCTTTCAGGATTTCGGCACGGCCGTCGATGCGGTTGCCGGTTTGCACGAACGTGCGCACCGCCGTCAGCGTGGTCTTGCCGTCGGCTTCCTTCTTCTCGGTGATCAGGAACACGGAGTCGCCGTACAGCGTATAGTCGACCGCGGTCTCGGGCACGGTGATCACAGGCGGATTGTCCGGCAGCACCACGGTGGTGGTCGCGAACATGCCGGGCTTGAGGATGTGATCGGGGTTGGCGATCGTCGCCTGCACGCGGATATTGCGCGTGTCGGCCATGATCTGCGGCTCGATGGTCGTGATCTTGCCCTCGAAGCTCCGGCCCGGATAGGCATCGACCGCGATGCGGACGGTCTGGCCGACCTTGAGGTGACCGGAATCCTTCTCCGTTACCGTGAAGTTGGCATAGAGCTCGTCGAGCGCGGTCAGCGACACGATCGTCGTACCAGCGCTGATATACTGCCCGACCTCGACCATCCGCACGCCGAGCTCGCCCTCGAACGGCGCGCGCACCAGCTTCTGCGAGATCAGGGCCTGGGTCTTGGCAATGCCGGCCATCGCCTGGTCGTAGGTGGCTTGCGTCGCGTCAACGGTGGATTGCGGTCCGAATTGCCGCGAGGCAAGCTGCTTGGCGCGTTCGAGCGCCGCCTGCGCGCCGACCGCTTGCGCCTTGAAGCTGGCGAGATCGCCCTGCTCGGGCGCGTCGAAGAGTTGCAGCAGCGGCGCGCCGGCTTCCACGTGGCTGCCGGGCTGGAACTTGATCTCGGTGATGCGGCCGGAGACGTCGGAGGTCACGTTGACCTGATGCACGGCGGCAAGCCCGCCGACCGCCGTCAGCAGGTTGGGCACGACTTCGGACTTCGCTTCGGCCACCGTCACGGTTGACGGTGGCGGCTTGTTGTTGGCGAAGAACTGCTTGATCATGTGGTCGCGGAAATAATTGAACCAGACGAGTCCGCCGACCAGCGCGCCAAGCAGCGTTCCGACGATCACGAACCACAGCACCCTGCGCGGCGGGCGCGGGCGTCCCTGCTGGTCGATCGGCTTGCCAGCGAGTTTGGGTTCGGTCGCAATATTCATGTCATGCACTTTCTGCAGCTGCCGGCTGTGCCGGGACGTGCGTGAAATCGCGGGTCAGATGCTCAAGGATTGCGGCGTCGTGAAGGCCGATGCCGCGCAGCAGGAATTCGCAAAGCTGGCACTCGAGGCCGGCGGCGTCGCCATACGCAAGACAGGGTACGGCGGGAAGGCGTGTCATCGCCGCCGTCAACACGGTGTGGTGGGCGAACCAGAACAGATTGCCCGGCTCGCGGCCGATTCGCGAGGCGTCGCCGGATGCGATCGCGGCCTCCAGCGAAGCCACGAACATCGGCCCGATCAACTTGTTGACCTTGGTATAAAGCAGGCGAGCGAACTCACCATCATCGAGGTGGCTCGTGACCATCAGCCGCAGGCGCTGCGCCTCTTCGACGTCCGGCCCATCGGCGATATCAAGGAAATGCCGCACCATCGACTGCATCAGCTCGACCAGGGCGGCCGTCGAGGGCTCCTGACCCAACAGATGCGCCAGCGCCGGGTCGGCCTCGCACTCTTCGGCCAGAATTTCGGCATACAGCGCCGCTTTGGAGGGGAAGTGCTTGAACAACAGCGCCTCGGAAATGGCCGCGGCCGCCGCCACGCTCTTGGTCGTGGTGCCGGCAAAGCCGTTGCGGGCAAAGCAGCGCTTGGCAGCGCCCAGGATGAGCTGCCGGCGCAAATCGCTGGTCATGCGAAGCGATGTCATCTTGTGAGTAAGCACTCACCCACAACAAATGTCAAGAAAAATGGTGCGGCGCAACCGCAGGAAAGGGGCAGGAAAATGTCGGGGCACCGCCTGCTCCATCCCCTCATCCTGAGGAGCGCGAAGCGCGTCTCGAAGGGTGAGGCCACGCGGGGGCCTCATGGGTTCGAGACGGCGCTGCGCGCCTCCTCACCATGAGGCTGGCTTCAGATCGGCGGGAAGCCGAGCGCGTCGCGGAAGCGGGTGATGATGAACATGCCGTCGCGGTTGGACAGCACGCGCTCGGCCTCAGTGCTGTCGATCTTGACGTTAGCGAAGCGCGGACCGGCCGAGATGTCCTGCAGGCCCTTCGCGTAGGCCTCGATCTCACCCATGGTCTCCAAGGAGCGTGCATCCTTGATGCCGCAAGCCCTGGCGACGCCGACCAGATCGGCCGCGGCCGAGGTGTGGCTCACTTGCCCGCCGGTCTCGCCGTAACACTCGTTGTCGAGCACGATGATGGTGAGGTTGGCCGGCTTCTGCAGGCCGACGGTGGCAAGGCTCCCCATCCCCATCAGCGCCTCGCCGTCCCCGGTGATGACCACGACCGGAAGCTTCGGCTGCGCCAGCGCCAGGCCAAGCCCGATCATGACCGCGCCGCCCATCGCGCCCCAGAGCGAGAAATTGCGGGCGTGATCGCCGGCGGCTGCAAGATCGTAAGTGGTGGCGCCGAGACCGCCCACCACCAGCGCGTCCTTGCGATCGGCCAGCAGCGATTTGACCACCGCGCGGCGGTCGAGAAGATTGGCCTTGCTCATTTCACGAACACCTTTGTCCCGATCAGGCGCTGCGACAGCAGCAGGGCGGTCGGCGTGCAGGCGTTGTAGGCCTGGCTTGCGGCCGCCTCCATCACCTCCTTGACCTCGCCCGGATGGGTCGCGCGCAACACGCGCACGCCGGACAATTCGAGCGCTCCTTGCGTGCTCGATCCCATTGGCACCTGCCATGGGTTGAACTCGCCCCACTCGCCGCGCATGGTCACCAGCGTCAGGAACGGAAAGCGGAAGATCTGGGTCAGCGACAGCATGTTGATGCAGTTGCCGACGCCGCTCGATTGCATCAGCAGCACGCCGCGCTGGCCGCCGGCCCAGGCGCCCGCGAGCAACGCCACGCCCTCCTCCTCCGTGGTCAGCGGGATACCGCGCATGGTGGAGGACGCCAGCACGCGCGTGATCAGCTGCGAGTGGCCGGCATCCGGCACATAGGGCACCTGGCGCACGTCGAAGCGCTGCAGAATCGCAAAGATGTCCTCGGGCCAGTCGGCCCCTTGTTCACTAGATGGTTCACTGGATGCGTCGGCGCGGGCGTGCATTTTGATGTCCGGTCGGCTAGCAAGGATGAGGGTTGCGGGACATTAGAGGGCCGCGCGGTTTGCGAAAGAGCAAAAACGCATATCGCCATCCATAATGAGTATGACGGCATGATGCGGAACGGGCGAGAGCTGGCTGAAAATTTCGATCTGGAACATCTGACGCCGGATTTTTATGCCAATCCCTACCCGACCTATCGGGCGCTGCGGGAAAACGACCCGGTCAAGCGGCTGCCGAACGGCGTCTGGTTCCTGACGCGCTATGATGACCTCGTCACCGCCTACAAGAACACCAAGGCTTTCTCGTCCGACAAGAAGAAGGAGTTCGCGCCGAAATACGGCGCCTCCCTGCTCTATGAACACCACACCACCAGCCTCGTGTTCAACGATCCGCCGATCCACACCCGCGTGCGGCGGCTGATCATGGGTGCACTGTCACCGCGCGCCATCGCGGAGATGGAAGGCGATCTGATCCGGCTGGTCGACAGCCTGCTCGATCGCATCGCAGCCAAGGGCAATTTCGACCTGATCGGCGATTTCGCCGCCGCCATTCCGATCGAGGTGATCGGCAATCTGCTCGACGTGCCGCACGACGAACGCGAGCCGTTGCGCGACTGGTCGCTGGCGATTTTGGGCGCGTTGGAGCCGGTGATCGGCGAGGCCGCGTTCGCGCGGGGAAATAAGGCCGTTGCCGATTTCCTCGCCTATCTCGAAGTGCTGGTGGAACGCCGGCGCGGAAAACCCGGCAATCCCGATCGCGACGTGCTGACCAAGCTGATCCAGGGCGAGCCCAATGGCGAAAAACTCAGCGCGAAGGAGTTGCTGCACAACTGCATCTTCCTGCTCAATGCCGGGCACGAAACCACCACCAACCTGATCGGCAATGGCCTTGTGACGCTCTCGATCTGCGCGGAGGAAAAGCAGCGATTGATCGCACAGCCCGAGCTGATCAAGACCGCGGTCGAGGAGATGCTGCGATATGAGAGCTCGAACCAGCTCGGCAACCGCATGACGGTCGAGCCGGTCGAGCTCCGAGGCCTGCGGCTGCCCGCGGGCACGCCGATCACACTGTGCATCGGTGCCGCCAACCGCGATCCCGCGCAATTCCCCGACCCCGAGAGATTTCGACATCGCCCGCACGCCGAACCGGCATCTGGCGTTTGCCACCGGCGCGCATCAATGCGCCGGAATGGCGCTGGCGCGGCTGGAGGGCGCAATCGCCATCTCGCGGTATCTCTCGCGCTTTCCGAGTTACGCGCTCAATGGGGAGCCGGTTCGCGGCGGTCGCGTGCGCTTCCGCGGGTTTCTCAGCGTGCCGTGCGTAACCGGAGCTTAACGCGATGGGCATCGACAAGACGCGGCATCGCTGGGAAGACCCGCTGCTGACCGGACTGACGATCCTGCTGCTGGTCATGATGTTCGTGGTGGCGCCGCTGCAGGCGCTCGGGGTGTTTGCGTTCCAGGTCTGCGAGCTGCTGCTGGCGCTCATGCTGGTCGCCGGCGTCTTCATCATCTCCGGCAGCCGCATCGCGGTCGCCGCGATGCTGGTCGCGCTCGCCATGATCGTCACCGGCGCAGTCTTGCGGATCAGGTCGCCGTCGATCCTGGACCTCAACCTGTTTGCCGGCGCGTGGCTGATCGTGGGCGTGACCTTGGCCTGGGCGGTGGCGCGCGCGATCTTTGCGCCCGGCCGCGTCACCTATCATCGCATCCTCGGCGCCGTGCTGCTGTATCTCACGGTCGCCATCATCTTCGCGGCATTCTTCACATTCATCGGTACGCTGCAGCCCGACGCGTTCGCCAACATGAGGGTGGAGGACAGCCCGAAGCTCGCGACGCAGCTGATCTATTTCAGCTTCGCGACCATGACCACCACCGGTTATGGCGACATCTCGCCGTTGCATCCGATGGCGCGGGCGCTGTGCAATCTGGAAGCCATTTTCGGGCAGCTTTATCCCGCGACGCTGCTGGCGCGGCTGGTGACGCTGGAGATCGCCCACCGGAAGGAATAGCGCGCCTCACACGACCGTCTTGTGCCGCGTGATGCAGGTCCGCAACACCTCGTCCATCGGCTTCGCCCACCAGTCGTTGGAGAAGATCTCGATCTCGGAATAGCCGCTAAAACCCTGCGCCTCGACGGCGGCACGGATCGATCGGATATCGATCACGCCGTCGCCCATCATGCCGCGGTCGTTGAGGATGTCCCTGGTCGGTACCAGCCAGTCGCAGACGTGGAAGGCAAGCAGGCGGTCCTTGCCGGCACGCGCGATCTGGCTCCTCAGCTTCGGATCCCACCAGACGTGATAGACGTCGAGCGCGACGCCGAGCGCGCCGGTGCGATCGGGGTCGAGCGCGTCGCAGATGTCGAGCGCCTGCTCGGTCATGTTCACGCAGGCGCGGTCGGCGGCATAGGCGGGATGCAGCGGCTCGATCGCGAGCGGGATGTTGGCCTGCTTCGCGTAGTCCAACATCTCGCCGATCGCGTCATGCACCTGCCCGCGCGCCGCAGCGATGTCTTTCGACGCCGCGCTGCCCGGCCTTGAAAATTGCGGCAACCCGCCAACCACCAGCACGATGCAGGTCGCACCGAGCGCCTTTGCTTCATCGACGCAGCGGCGATTGTCGTCGCGCACCTCGCCACGCCGCGCCGCATCCGAGGTGAACATGCCGCCGCGGCAATAGCCGGACAGTTCGAGGCCGGCGTCGCGCACCGCGCGCGCGGCGCGTTCAAGACCGACGGTTGCGACCTGGTCGCGCCAGGGATCGACGGCGCGGATACCATGGCGTGCGCAGGCCTCCACGATCGCAACGAGATCGCCCTGCCTGCGGACGGTCGCGGTGTTCAGCGACAGCCAACGGTGATCCGTTGAGAAGTCTCGCATCAGCCTTCGATACCGCGCGTCGTCAGCACGGCCTTCATGCGGCGAGTTGCCAGTTCCGGATTGGCCAGCAGCCCGGCCTTGTCAGCCAATCGGAAAAGCTCGGCCAGGTGCACCGTCGAGCGTGCGCTCTCCTGCCCGCCGACCATGGTGAAGTGATCTTGGTGGCCGTTGAGATATGCCATGAACACCACGCCGGTCTTGTAGAAACGCGTCGGCGCGCGGAAGATATGGCGCGACAGCGGCACCGTCGGGCCTAGCACGTCGTGGAAGCCGGCCTCGTCGCCCGCGGCCAGCCGCGACAGTGCGTAAGAGGCCGCCGGCGCGATCGCGTCGAAAATGCCGAGCAGCGCGTGAGAGAAACCCTCCGCGTCGCCGGCGATCAGCTCGGCATAGTTGAAGTCGTCGCCGGTGTACATCTTGACGTTTTTGTCGAGCTGCCGGCGCATGTCGATCTCGCGCTGCTTGTCGAGCAGCGAGATTTTCACGCCGTCGACCTTGGCGCTGCTAGCGTTGATGATCGCGACCGCGGTCGCCATCGCGTGATCGAGATCGCCGGTGCCCCAATATCCCGTGAGCGCAGGGTCGAACATGTCGCCGAGCCAGTGAATGATCACGGGCTCGCGGACCTGCGACAGAATACGGTTGTAGACCTTGGCGTAGTCGTCGGCATTGCGCCCGAGCTTCGCCAGCGCGCGCGAAGCCATCAGGATGATCCGACCGCCGACTTTCTCGACCGCCGCGACCTGCTCCTCATAGGCGCACATCACGTCGTCGATGGTCTTCGCGTTCTCGACCGCAAGATGATCGGTCCCGGCACCCGAGAACACCAGCGCATTCCGCGTTTTCGCCGCACGCACCGAGCGCGTGATCAACTCAAGCGAGGTCGGCCAGTCCAGCCCCATGCCGCGTTGCGCGGTATCCATCGCTTCGGCGACGCCAAGCCCGAGGTCCCAGACGTGCTCGCGGAATGCGATCGTCCTGTCCCAGTCGACCGCCGACGTCAGCCAGGGATCGACGTCGGCCAGCGGATTGGCGACGACGTGCGCCGCGGAGAACGCGACGCGGTTGAGCGTGCCTTCCAGTTTCGCCGGAAACGTCCGCGACGCCGCGAGGCGATAGGTCTCGATGCCGCCATCGGCTGTCGGCAGGCGCAGTGACAGCGAGGACATCGGCAGCACGGGTTTGTTCATGATTGCGAACTCCCTACGAGTGCTCGGTCTGCTCCCTCTCCCCGCTCTTTGCGGGGAGAGGGTTGGGGTGAGGGGCTGATCCCACGCAAACGGTGCGACCGAGAATCGCGGAAGCTCCCCCTCACCCGCGCCTTCGGCGCGACCTCTCCCCGCACGCGGGGAGAGGTGAATTGAGCGTGCTGATCGATTGTACCGAATCTCATCTGCTCACACCTTGATCGCCTTGACATCGATCCAGCGCCGCTCCTTCCAGCTCTGCAACGCGCATTCGGCGAGCTGCACGCCCTTGGCGCCTTCCAGCAGCGTATATTTGTAGGGCGCGTTCTCGCAGACGTGGCGGATGAACATCTCCCACTGCTCCTTGAAGCCGTTGTCGTAGACGACATTGTCCGGCAGCTTCTGCCAGTCGCCGTAGAAATCGTGCAGCCGCTTCTCGTCGGGATTCCAGACCGGCCGCGGCGTCGCCTGCCGCGCCTGGATCATGCAGTCGGTGAGCCCTGCGACCGCCGAGCCATGGGTGCCGTCGACCTGGAAGGTCACCAGATCGTCGCGATAGACCCGCGTCACCCAGCTCATGTTGATATGCGCGATCACGCCGCCCTTCAGCTTGAAGGTCGCGTAGGCGGAGTTGTCAGCGGTTGCGGCGTATGTTTTGCCGGCCTCGTCGTGGCGTTCCGGGATATCGGTGTTGCCGATGCAGACCACGCTCTCAACCTCGCCGAAGAGATTGTCGAGCACGTAGCGCCAGTGGCACACCATGTCGAGGATGATGCCGCCGCCATCCTCTTTCCGGTAATTCCACGACGGCCGCTGCGCCTCCTGCCAGCCGCCCTCGAACACCCAGTAGCCGAACTCGCCGCGTACCGAGAGCATGCGGCCGAAGAAGCCGGAGTCGCGCAGGAAGGCGAGCTTCTTCAGGCCCGGCAGGAACAGCTTGTCCTGCACCGTGCCGTGCTTGACGCCTGTCGAATTAGCGAGCTTCACGACCGCGACGGCTTCGTCGAGATTGGTCGCGATCGGCTTCTCGCAATAGACATGCTTGCCGGCGTTGATCGCCTTGGTCAAAAGCTGTGGCCGCGCCTGCGTGGTCGCGGCATCGAAGAACACGCTGTCGTTCTTGTCTGCGAGCGCCTTGTCGAGATCGGTGGTGTGGCGGGTGATGTTGAATTGCTTGGCCAGCGCTTGAACCTTGGCGGCGTCGCGGCCGACGAGAATGGGGTCCGGCATCACCCGGTCGCCGTTCGACAACCGCACGCCGCCGGCATCGCGGATCGCGACGATCGAGCGGATCAGATGCTGGTTCAGCCCCATCCGGCCGGTGACCCCGTTCATGATCAGGCCGAGGCGTTGGGTGGTCATGTCGTCTGCTCCAGTGTTCTTGCTTTTGCTTGCGCCATCGGTGTGAGCGCCGACCACACCGGATGCATCGCGCTGGCAAAGCCAGCTGCGGTCAGCGAATCCGTCTTGAGGTCGCCGTCGTGGATCGCGAGGTGAACCTTGCCGCCTTCGCGGATGTAGAGATCGGGATGCGCGGCGACGAACGCATCCGCCTCCTTTGCCGGCGTGTCGGCAAAGCCGTCGACATAATGATGGCCGTTGCGTTCGGCATGGGTGACGCCGATCAACGCGCCCAACGCGAGGTCCTGCTGCACGGCGAGCCCGGCCTGGCAGGTCAGGTCCTCACCACTGACGAAGTAGCGCGCACCCTCGGTGCTCCATTTCGCCGCGCGGGTGGCGTTGACGATCGACTTATAAAGACCTTTGCAGGATTTCGACGAGACGCCGCGATAGCCGAGCGCACACGCGGCCGGGAACGCGTCGTAGAAGTCATCCGCCTCGTCGATGATGAAGTCACGGGGGGCAAGCGCGCCGAGCGGCGACCGCCTGGTGACCTCGCGCGGCATCGGTTGCTCGATATAGAGCAGTTTTGCGGCGATCGGCGTCAGCGCGGCATCGCGGTCGAGCCGCTCGACCAGCGCGGCTAGCGCGTCGAGATCGGCATATTGCTCGTTGGCGTCGAGTGTGACGCGATAGGCAAAAGGCAATGTCGCAAGTTCTTTGCCGATCAGGATCAGGCGCGTGGCATCGGCTTCGGGGTCGCCGCGAAGTTTCAGCTTGAAATAACGCGCACCGGAATTCTCCTTGGGGTCGCCGACCCCGCCCTCGCCCTCAACATGATCGTCCATGCCGACGGTGTGCCGGACCGCGACGCGTGGGAGGCGTTTGCGGCCAGCGAGGAAACGCGCAATGTCGGCATCGGCAAGATCGCGTGACAGCCGTGCGTCGATGCCGGCAATATTCCCCGCCATGCCGTCGAAGAAATTGGTGCCAGCGGCGCGCAACAGCGCGTCCAGGATCGCCTTGTCGATCTCGGCCGGACCGTAGCCTGCCGCAAGCGTCGGGATGTCTTCTTTCGCGCAAGCCTCGACCTGCGGACCGATGCAAGCAGCATGCAGACCGAAGGCGGTGTCGAAACCCTTGTTGGCCAGATAGAGTTCGCGCGCGATCTGGAGCGCGCGCCGCATCCCGGCGGTACTCTGCTCGTCCGTGAGATGCGGCCGCTTGTCGAACCATTTCGGGGCCAGCATCTCCGCGGTGGCGCCGGTCGAGACGCCCTTGCCTTCAACCTCGATCTCGACGCGGACGAATATCTGGACGGCGTCGTTGATCGTCACCGCGCCGAAGCGAAACGGCCGGGCGAACGGAATGGCGCGCTCGAAAAACGCGATGTCGCGCACGGCGAGGCGTAGCGGCACGTTTCCTTCCCTTGTGGCCAGCTTTTGTCAGTGGGGATGTATCACGCGGGCTGCGGTCCGGTCCATGGCGCATCACCCCGCCCGCGGCGAGCGCTCCAGCAGCAGCGTCTGCACGCCGCAGGTGCCGCTGCGCACGCTCATGACGCGTGTACCGGGCTTGCGGCCGGTGCGGACCTCCGAGACGTCGACGCCGGCAGCCATGAGCCGCGCCCGCGCCGCGTCGATATCGCCCACCCGCCAGCTCAGGCCCCACAATCTGTCGCGCGCGGCGTCCCCACCCGCGACGGGCCGCCGCACCACCTCGACGATGAGATCGCCGCAGCGGAAGAACATCAGCTGGCCCCAATCCTGATGGGTGCGATCGAGCGCCATATCGAGCCCGAGCCGCGCGCCATAGAGCGCCGCGGCACGTTCGGAATCTTCGGTCGCGACCACGATATGATCGAGGCCAACGATCGGCGCCGCGCTCGACGCCTCCGCGCGCGGCCGCTCGCCTTCCAGCTCCAGGAAGAACAGCCGCACGCCGCGGGTAAAGTCTGTCGCGGCGCGGGTCCGCTTCCACTTCATCGCCGCACCGGAGGCGGAGTCGCGGCTTTCGACCTCGGCAACCGGCTCGGGCTTCAGCGCCACGCGTTCGAGGCGGCGATGCATCTTTGCGATGTCGGGGGTCCTGAAGCAGATGCTGGCAAGCCCCTCGCCGCTTGCCTTGATCACCTCCCGGATGCGGTCGGCGGCAACGCTGAAGCCGTGCGGCGCCATCAATTCGAGCGTCATGTTCTCCAGCGTGAACAGAACGCGCTCGGCGCCGTCACCGCTGTTGCGCCAGGACGGCATGCGGCCGAGCAGCGTCGCATAGGTGGCCGCGCTCTTACCGATATCGTGAACGAGCACCACGACGTGATCGAGACCGCTTATCACGAAAGCCCCTCACATGGCCGGAACCTGCTCCGGCCGCCGGCCGTTGAAAGCCACGTCCGGTCCTATTCCGCCAATGCCTTCTTCTCAAGCGGTTGACCTGGCAGCATTGCGAATTATTTCAGCGAACATCTGACGCAACCGGTGTTAATCTGGCAATGCCGGGGCCGGGACCACCCCATCAAGCGGACGACTTCATGCAGGCCCTCTTCATCGGACAGACCTATATCGACGTCACCTTCATCACCGACCATTTGCCTGTTGGCGACGAGAAGCACGTCGCCGACGCCTATGCCGTCTCGTTCGGCGGCAATGCGGTGACGGCGGCCTTCTGCTGCGCCAAGCTCGGCATCGTGCCGGACCTGATCGCGACCGTCGCCAACGACTGGCTCGGGCGCATGTTCTGGGACATGAGCGCGAAATACGCAATCTCCGTGCACCCGCGCAAGGTCAACGCGTCCTCGCTGTCCTTCATCATGCCGAAGGACGGCAAGCGCGCCATCGTCCGCTGCCGCGACGACGCGCATATCCATCCGTTTCCGCTGCTCAACATGGGCAATTGCCGCGCGCTGCATGTCGACGGCCACCAGCCGGATGCGGCGATCCATTACGCCAAACTCTGCCGCGAGTCGGGCATCCTGACCTCGCTCGACGGCGGCGGCCTGCGTACCAACACGCATGAGCTGCTCGAATACATCGATGTCGCAATTGTCGCCGAGCGGCTGTGCGAGCAGATGGATCTGACGCCGGAGAAGATGCTCGACTATCTCAAGGCCCGCGGTTGCCGGGTCGGCGGCATTACGATGGGCGAGAAGGGCCTGCTCTGGTATGACGAGACCGGCGCGGTGCGCACCATGCCTGCGCTCCCGATCGCGCGCGAGCGCGTGATCGACACCAACGGCGCGGGCGACGTCTTCCACGGCGCCTATATCTATTCCTATCTCGCCCATCCCGGCAGAAGCTGGCGAGATCATTTCGAGTTTTCGCGCGCGGCATCTACTTTCAAGATCCAGCGTCTCGGCAACGAGGCCGGATTGCCGACGTTGACGGATATCGACGCCGTCAAGCAGGAGTTTCAGATCAGCCGCAAGAAGGAATTCTGGGACTAAACATGGGCAGCGTCCTGGTCGCCGGCAGCATCAACATGGATGTGGTGGCGACCGCGGAGCGGCATCCGCGCGTCGGCGAAACGGTTGCAGGCAAGGATGTTCTGTATTTCCCCGGTGGCAAGGGCGCCAACCAGGCCGTCGCGGCGGCGAAGCTCGGTGCGAGGACTGAGCTGATCGGCCGATTGGGCAAGGACGCGTTCGGCGCGGAGTTGCGGGCGTTTCTGACCGGTCAAGGCGTCGATATGAGCCTCGTGCGCGAGACGGCAGGCGCGCACACGGGCACTGCGATCATCACGCTGGCCAATGCCGACAATACGATCGTGGTCATCCCCGGCGCCAATGGGTTGATGACTCCGGACGATGTCGCGGCTGTTCAGCTTTCGAAGGGCGACGTCGCCGTCAGTCAATTCGAGATTCCGCTGCCCGCGATTTCTACGTTCTTTGCACGAGCGCGAATGGCAGGTGCTGCGACCATTCTCAATCCGGCGCCGGCGCGGGAATTCGGCCAGGACCTGCTCGATCTCGTCGATGTGCTCGTGCTCAACGAGACCGAGCTTGGTCTGCTGACGAAGACAGGGCTTCACGAAGGCGACGATACCGCCCGCTTCGTCGGGGCGGCACGCGCGCTGCAAGTCCGTCGCGAGCAAATTATCTGCGTCACGCTTGGCAAACGCGGCGTGCTCGCATTGGTCGATGACCAAACCATCATCGTGCCCGGCCGCGCGGTGAAAGCCATCGACACCACAGGCGCCGGCGACTGCTTTGTCGGAGCTCTTGCCGCCCAACTTGCGCTGGGCACGACCATCCTAGATGCGATCGGCTACGCCAATGCCGCCGCCTCGATCTCCGTGCAACGGATGGGCGCGGCGCCGTCGATGCCGACGGCGGCTGAGGTCGAAGTAGGGCTCTAGGCCAGCGCGCCCTTGAGATCGAACGCAGGATCGGCTGCCTGCTCCGGCGGCAACGCGCGCCCCATCGGCAGGAAGCGGCGGCCGAACATGTGCTCGCCGGCGCGGTTGACGGACTCGATGCCAAGCAATTTGTCGCCGCGATAGCAGAACGCGGAAAACGCCTTCTGCGCGGGATCGCCGCGCATCACCACGCGGTCGTAACCGGTGGTCAGTCCCGCGATCTGCAGCTTGTCGTCGCCCTGGTCGCTCCAAAACCAGGGCTGGCCGTCATAGGGCTTGTCGTCGCCGGTCAGCCGCGCCGCGACGCAGCGCGCCTGGTCGGTGGCGTTCTGCACGGATTCCAGCCGCAACGTGCCGCCGAAGCGCGGGCTGTCGAACAGCGCGCAGTCGCCGATCGCGGAAATGTTCGGATCGGCCGTCAGCAGGCGATCGTTGACGATGATGCCGGACGCCGTCGGCAGCCCTGCATCCTTCGCTAGCTCGACATTGGGAAGAACACCCACACCAACCACGACGAGATCGGCCGGGATATGCCGGCCATCGCTGAGGCTCACGCCGGTGACCTTGTCGCCGTCGGCCTCGATCGCGGTCGCCATCACGCCGAGATGGATGCGCACGCCGGCTTCCGCATGACGCCTCTGGAAATACTCCGAGACCTCCGCAGTGACCGCGCGCGCCATCACGCGGCTGGCAAGCTCGAGCACGTCGACTTCCAGCCCCTTGATGCGCGCGGTCGCGGCGAATTCGAGCCCGATGAAACCTGCGCCGATCACCACCACGCGCTTGCAGGCAGCAAGGCGTGCGCGCAAATCCTCGCTGTCGTCGAGGATGCGCAAGTAACGCACATTCGGCAGCCCCGCATTGGGAATATCCAGCAGGCGATTGCGCGCGCCAGTGGCAAGCACGAGATGGCCGTAGTCCAGCGCGCTGCCGGAGCCGAGCTTGAGCTTGCGGGCGGCGCGATCGATTGCGACAGCATGATCCGAGATCAACTCGATGGTCTGGTCGGCAAAGAATTTCTGCGGCCGGAACATCAGGCTGTCCGGTCCGCCGGCGCCCTTCAGATATGCTTTCGACAGCGGCGGCCGCTGATAGGGCAGATGCGCCTCGTCATTGATCAGGACGACACGATCCTTGTAGCCCGACTGGCGCAAAGAGGCAGCGACCTGAAAACCCGCGTGCCCCGCGCCGATAATCACAACTCCCTGCGTCATGCGTCAGGCGGGTATCACGCGAAGCGGCAGGGTGTCAAAACCGCGCAGCGTGTTGTTGAGCCGTCGCGTCGGCTCAGCCGTCATCTCGAAGCGAGCAACGCGCCTTGCAAGCGCGCCGAATACCGCTTCGGCCTCCAGCCGCGCCACCGCCTGGCCGACGCAGCCGTGTATGCCGGTGCCGAACGTCATGTGCCCGGTGGCGCGGCGCCTGACGTCGAACTCGTCCGGCCGCTCCCAGCGGCGCGGATCGCGATTGGCCGCGCCAAAGAACAACAGCACCTTCTCGCCTTCGCCGAGCCTGACGCCGCCAACGTCGATGTCCCTGGTGGTGGTGCGGAAGAATGTCTGCACCGGCGCCTCGAACCGCAACACCTCCTCGAAGGCGAGCCTGATCAGCGACGGATTTTCGCGCAATATCTTCCATTGTTCGGGATGCTTCGCGAAACACCAGAGCGCGTTGCCGAGGCCATAGACCGTCGTGTCGATACCGGCCGACAGGAATGAGCGCACCAGCATGCCCGCTTCCGCTTCTGTCAGCTCTCCGGAATCGACGGCATGGAAGATTTGCATACCGAGGCCATCAGGCGCGAGCGCTTCGCGGCTGCATTTCGACATGATCCAGTCGCGCACCGGACCGGCATTGGCCATCGCCTTGTTGAAGAGGTCATTGCGCGGCCCAAAGCCGTTGAACACCATGTTGCCATAGGGCATCAGGTTCTCGCGGCCGTCTTCGGAGATCCCGACCGAGTCCGGAAACACTTTTAGCGGATAGGGCTCCGCCAGATCGGCGACACCGTCGAACTCCTTGCTGTCGCACAGCCGGTCGGCAAGCGCCTCGGCCTCCTGCGTCAGCCGCTCGCGCAGCACGTTGATCGCGCCCGGCGACAGGATGCGCGTCAGCACCGCGCGGGTGCGGGTATGCACGGGCGGATCGGCCTCCAGGATGATGCTCGGCGGTCGCCATGGCGTTTCTTTCCGGAAGTCGCTGAGGCCCACGCCCGCGCCGGAACAATAGGCCTGCCAGTCCGTCAGCGCGTCGCGCACCTCCTGATGCCGCGCCATCGCCCAGATGCCGTAATGCTCCAGCCACACCGCGGGCCCGGCCTCGCGCATCGCGTCATGGTGCGGATAGGGATTGTCCAGGAACTCATGCGAGAACGGATCGACGCTGACGGTCGGACGTTCGACGATCGTATCCATGTGAACCGCGCCTCCTCCCGCCTGTTTTATGCCGCCCATCTTGCAGCCTCCGTCTGATATTGTCACCCTGCCCCAGCGCGATTTAAATGACCCGCCGCTCAAGACCGGGAGTTTCAGATGTCGACCGCACCAGCGATAGTGTCCCAGCCCGATGATCCCGCATTGCTTCGCATCGACGGAGCGATCGCCACCATCACGCTGAACCGGCCCGCGGCCTTCAATTCGATCAATCTTGCGATCGCGCAAAAGCTGGAGGCGCTCGCGGCCGAAGTCGAGGCCAATGACGACGTCCGCGTGCTTGTGATCGAGGGCGAAGGCCGCGCCTTTTCTGCCGGCGGCGATCTGCAGACCATCGGCGCGGCCGCGGCGAGCGACACCATCGCGCCCGTGGTCGGCGAACTCCTGAAGCACTATCACGCCTTCATCACGACCTTGCGGAAAATGCCGAAGCTCGTGCTGTCGAGCGTGCACGGCTCGGCAGCCGGCGCCGGCATGTCGCTCGCCTTCATCGCCGATCTTTGCATCGCGGCCGAGGACGCGCGCTTCACGCCGGCCTACCACAAGCTCGGCGTCTCGCCCGACGGCGGCGGCACGGTCGGCGTGGTCGCGACCGTCGGCGTCCGCCGCGCGCTGCAGATCTATCTCGGCGAGGACAGTTTTACCGCGCAGCAGGCCCGTGAGTGGGGATTGATCGCCAGGGTCGTCCCGGCCGTGGAGCTGAAGGCTGCGACACGCGAGTTCGCGCTGCGGCTGGCGCAGACTGCGCCGGCTGGGATCGCCGCAACCAAGGCGCTGATCCATCAGGCGCCGAAAACGCCGATCGAGCAGCAGCTCGACGCCGAACGCGACGGCATCATCGACTGCATGCACACCGACGAGTTCAAGGCCGCGGTGAAGAAGTTCACCAGCAAGGGGAAGTAGCGATCGACCCTCACGGTGAGGAGCGCGAAGCGCGCAAAAGCGCGCTCCTCAGGATGAGGGTCTTAAGGCGGACAAATATACCCCGTTCCGGCCGGAGACTTGAAGCAGCCGACCGACTCCGGAATGACGTGCTTGGGCAGCCACAGCACGACGCTCGGGAAGTAGATCGTGAAGCAGATGGTGATCAGGAACACCACGTAGATCGGCAGCGCCGCGCGCAAGGCTTTCGCGAAACTGACGCCGACGAATTTCGACGCCATCAGCAGCACCAACCCGTAAGGCGGCGTGATCAGGCCGAAGGCGAGCGTCGCGATCAGCACCACGCCCATATGCACGCCGTTGATATCGCCGGCCTGGGTCAGCGCATTCACCAGCGGCATGAAGATGATGATGGTCGGCACCGGCTCGATGAAATCGCCGACCACGGTGAACAGCAGCACCATCAGCAGCATGATCAAATGCGGATCGTTGCCGGCAATCGAGGTGATCCAGTCGGCGATGACGATGGCCCCGCGCAAATACGCCAGCATCCAGCCGAACGCGTTCGCAGCCCCGATGGTGATCAGCGGCAGCGAGAAGATCAGCCCGGCGAGGCAGAAGTCGTAAGGTATCCGCCTGATGTGCCCGCGGTTGAGCGCGGGGATCACCACCAGGATGATCCAGATCACCGCAACCACGCCGGCTTCCGTCGGCGTGAACCAGCCGGTCAGGATGCCGCCGAGCAGAATCACCGGAATCATCAGCGGCAGCGCGGCGTCGCCTGCCGCGAACACGACCTGCTTGAGCGGCGCACGCGGCTTGCGCAGCCCGGAGGGGCCGAAGAAATAGCAATAGATCATCAGTCCGAAGCCGATCATGAAGCCCGGCACGACGCCGGCCATGAACAACCCCGCGATCGACACGTTGCCGACCGCGCCATAGACCACCGCGGTGATGCTGGGCGGCACCAGCGCCGCAATCGTCGAGGCCGCCGCGATGATCGCGGCAATGAACGCGGACTCGTAGCCTTCCCTCCGCATGGGACCGGCGAGCGCGCGGCTCATGACGGCGACGTCGGCGGTGGTAGAGCCCGACATTTCCGAGAAGAACATCGAGAACACCACCACGACCTGCGACAGCCCACCCCTGATATGGCCGACCAGCGACACCGAGAGATTGGCGATGCGCACCACCACATTCGCCGAGCTCATGAGTTCGCCGACCAGCAGGAAGAAGGGAATCGCCAGCAGCGCCTCGGAGTCCACGCCGTCGAAAATCTTCTGTATGATGGCCGCGAGCGAAACATCCGCAAGCGTTGCGCCGACGAAAACGCCGGCCAGCAGCGAGAACGGGACGGGCACGCCGAGATAGCCGAAGAACAGGAAGCAGAACGACATCAGCGTGAGGATGACGGGCGGGCTCAAATGTGCGCTCCCGGCTCGACGATGGTGATTGGAGGAATCACGTGGTCGTCCTCGGGCGGCGGCTCGGGATGATCGAAGCCTTTCGAGAGGCCATTGGCGATCTGCTCGACCGTGAACAGCGCGATCAGGATCCCCGACAGCGGAATGATCGCATAGAGATAGGAGATCGGCTGGCCCGACGGCAGGCGGAACGAGCCGAAGCCGCGAATGTAGTTCGCATAGCCGTACCAGATCAGGCAAAACGAAACCGCAAGCACGACTAGACGCGTCACGACCTCGACGATCACGCGCGGCGTGCCGTGCATCGATTCCGAGATCGCGGTGAGATAGAGGTGGTCGTTGCGGCGGGTGGCCGTCGCGGCACCAATAAAGATCGCGTAGATGAACAACGCGGAGGTGGTCTCCTGCAGCCACAGCCAGGGATGGCCGATGGTGCGCGTCACGATGTCGGCGGTGACCGACATCGAAAAGCCGAAGCAGAGGATGCCGCACAGGATCATCAGCACCAGCTCAAGCCGGTCCAGCGCCCGCCACTTCAGATGACGCTGCCGCTGCAATACCAGTTTATCGGCGATCGTCATCGCTTCAGGTATCCCGTCGAATGCTTGGCTATTTTCTTACCCTCCCCTGGAGGGGGAGGGTCGCCGCGAACAACGTGAGCGGCGGGGTGGGGTGATTCTTGTCCTTCACCGCGCACCCCACCCCGCCTCACATTTCGCTTCGCTCATGTGAGTCGACCCTCCCGCTCCAGGGGAGGGTAAAGAATGCGCCCTACTTCACCGCCCGGATCAGGTCCTTGATCTTCTCGGCGTGCGGTCCGAGGTCCTTGGCGAGCTTGTCGAGCAGCGGATTGGAAATGTTCTGGAAGCCCGCCTTGTCGACGTCGGTGACGATCTTGACACCCACTTTCTCGAGTTTGCCTGCGGCCGCGTGCTCCAGATCGAACGCGCGCTTCGGCTCCTGTGCGCTGACATCGTTCGCCGCCGCCTGTACCCATTGCTTCTGCTCCGCGGAGAGGCTCTGCCAGAGCTTGTCGCTGATCCAGAGGATGGCGTTGTTGGCCTCATGCTCGGTCTTGGAGATCACGGGCGCGACTTCGTAGTGCTTGTTGATGAGATAGACGTTGAAGCCGTTCTCGGCGAACTCCACCACGCCGGTCTGCAGCGAGGTGTAGACGCTGCCGAACGGCATGTGCACGGTTTGCGCGCCGTAGGCCGCAAATGTCGCGTCCTCGGTGGCGGTCGCCTGCACCCGGATCTTGGCGCTCTTGATGTCGTCGACCTTGTGAACTTCCTTCTTGCCGTACATGTAGCGGAAGCCTTGGGTGCCGAGCCCGATCACGTGAATGCCCTGCGTGGTCTGGTCGATCATGTCGCGGATCGCGGCATACACCTTTTCGTCGCCGAGCGCCTTCATGATGTGGTCTTCGTCCCGGAACAGGAAGTGCAACGACATCACGCCGGCCTGCGGCGAAATCGTCGAGGTGTTGGCGGACGAGACGATCGCGAAATCGATGTCGCCGGCCTTCACCAGTTGCAGGATCTGCGGCTCCTGCCCGAGCTGGGCGCCCGGATACTGATCGACCAGCATCGTGCCCTTGCTCAGCTCCTTCAGCTTTGCGGAGAAGATGTCGTAGGCGACGCTATAGCCCGAATTGAGCTGCTGATCGTGGGCGAAGCGATAATGCTTCACATCCTGCGCGTTGGCGCCGGCGGCAAACATCGCCGCCGCCACAACCAATCCGCTCATGATTTTGGCTTTAAAAGTCACGGCTCCCCCCTGTTTTGATTTTGGCTAGTGCCGCCGATCTGAAGTCCCTGAATTTACGCGCGGCAAAATCGGGTTCAGGGACTTCAGATCGAAAGCGGCACTAGAATTCGTAGCTTTGCCGGTGCCCATAACTTTCCGAAGTCCGCGAAAAAGGTGGTGGGGCGATGTAGCGCGGACTTCGGAAAGTGGGCACCGGATCAAACCATTGGGGTTGCCGGATTGTCAATTGAACATCGGGCGACGCCGATGCGGCAGGGCGACGCCGTCCCGCTCACCGGGACGGCGCAACGAGCGATGCCTAATTAATCGCCCGGATCAGGTTCTTGACCTTTTCCGCATGCGGGCCGAGCTCCTTTGCGAGCTTGTCGAGCAAGGGATCGGCAACGGCGGCAAAGCCCGATTTGTCAACGTCGGTGACGACCTTGACGCCGATCGATCTCAGCTTGTCCTGCGACTGATGCTCAAGCTCGATGGCCTTGGCCGGCTGGGTGCGGTTGACTTCATCGGCCGCGGCCTGCACCCAGCCCTGTTGCTCCGGCGTCAGGCCGTTCCAGGTCTTGTCGCTGACCCAGACCAGCGAGTTGTTGGCCTCGTGCTCGGTCATCGACAGCACGGGGGCGACCTCATAGTGCTTGTTGGCGAGATAGACGTTGACGCCGTTCTCGCCGACGTCGACCACGCCGGTCTGCAGCGAGGTGTAGACGCTGCCGAACGGCATGTGCACGATCTGCGCGCCGTAGGCAGGAAACGTGACGTCCTCGGTCGGCGTCGCCTGCACGCGCACCTTCAATCCCTTGATGTCGTCGATCTTTTTGATTTCGCGCTTGGAGTACATGTTGCGAAACCCAAGCGTCGAAAGTGCGATCACGCGCGCGCCCTGCACGGTCTCCGCGATCATCGCCTTCACCGCCTTGCCAACTTCCGGATCGGCGATCGCCTTGATCAGATGCGCCTCCGAGCGGAACAGGAAGTGCATCGACATCACGCCCGCCTGTGGCGACAGCGTCGCGGCATTGGCCGAGGACGAGATGCAAAACTCGATGTCACCCGCCTTGACCAGTTGCAGAACCTGCGGCTCCTGGCCGAGCTGCGCGCCCGGATACTGGTCGATCAGCATGGTGCCCTTGCTCAACTCCTTGAGCTTGTCGGCGAAGATGTCGCCGAGGATGCCGTAGCCGGTGGTCTTCGGCTGGTCATAGGCGAAGCGATAGTGCTTCACCTCCTGCGCAGCGGCGCTACCCGCGGTGAAAACGGTCGCGGCAAGCACCGCGCCGAGAATCCTGTTCAAACTCGCCATCGTCTCCCCCTGATGAAATGATTTTCTTTGATCATCCCATCGCGGTTGTTTCGATGTCAATCGAACTGAGGGCGAAAACGCAGTTGCGAGATAGCTAGTCTTTGCCTTTTCCGCGCATGAAATCGAAGTCGCAGCCCTCGTCTGCCTGCAGAATGGTCTGGTTGAACAGCCAGCCATAGCCGCGCTGCGCCCATTCTCCCGTCGCGGCCGGCGTCAGCGCGGCGTGGCGCTTCTTCAGCTCGGCCTCATCGACCAGAAGCTCGATGCTGCGTTTGGCGACATCGAGCCGGATCATGTCGCCGTTTTTCACCAAGGCGAGCGGTCCGCCGACCGCGGATTCCGGCGTGATATGCAGCACGATGGTGCCGAACGCGGTGCCGCTCATGCGCGCATCGGAAATCCGCACCATGTCCTTGACGCCGGCGCGCGCCAGCTTCTTCGGAATCGGCAGATAGCCGGCCTCCGGCATGCCCGGTGCGCCCTTCGGCCCGGCATTGCGCAGCACCAGCACGTCGTCCGCCTTGACGTCGAGATCGGGGTCGTCGACCCGCAAGGTCATATCCTCGACGGAGTCGAACACGACGGCGCGGCCGGTGTGCTGCAGCAGCCTCTCGCTCGCGGCGGCATGCTTGATGACGGCACCGCGCGGCGCGAGATTGCCGTGCAGGATCGCCATCGAGCCTTCCGGCTTGATCGGATTTTGCCGTGGCCGGATCGCGTCCTGACCGGGCACCTCCTCCGCACCAGCGACGACCTCGCGCAGCGTCTTGCCTTCGATCGTCTTCGCGTCGAGATCGATGAGGTCGCCGAGCTGCTTCATCAGGACAGGCACGCCGCCGGCATGATGGAAATGCTCCATATAATGCTCGCCCGACGGCTTGAGATCGACCAGCACCGGCACCTCGCGGCCAAGCTTGTCGAACGCCTCTAGGTCGATCCTGTGCGCAGTGCGGTTGGCCATCGCGGTCAGATGGATCAGCCCGTTGGTCGAGCCGCCGATCGCCTGCATCACCACCTGTGCGTTGCGGAACGACGACTTGGTCAGGAACTGGCTCGGCTTCGGGCCCTTCGCTTTTGCCAGTGCGGCTGCGACCCTGCCACTCGCCTCGGCAAGGCGGAAGCGCTCGGCATGCGGCGCCGGAATCGTCGCGCTCATCGGCAGCGAAAGACCAAGTGCCTCGGTGACGCAGGCCATGGTCGAGGCTGTCCCCATCACCATGCAGGTGCCGACCGACGGCGCGAGCCGCCCGCTGACCGCCTCGATCTCGTTCTCGTCGATCTCGCCCGCGCGGTATTTCGCCCACAGCCTGCGGCAGTCGGTGCAGGCGCCCAGCACCTCGCCCTTGTGATGGCCGACCACCATCGGACCGACGGGAATGACGACCGTCGGCAGGTCGGCCGAGAGCGCGGCCATGATCTGCGCCGGCAGCGTCTTGTCGCAGCCGCCGATCACGATGACCGCGTCCATCGGCTGGGCGCGGATCATCTCCTCGGTATCCATCGCCATCAGATTGCGCAGATACATCGAGGTCGGATGCGAGAAGCTCTCATGGATCGAGATGGTCGGAAACGCGAACGGCATCGCGCCCGACAGCATCACGCCGCGCTTCGCCGCCTCGATGATGTCAGGGACGTTGCCGTGGCAGGGATTGTAGTCGCTATAGGTGTTGGTGATGCCGACGATCGGCCGATCCAGCGCGTCGTCGGAATAGCCCATCGCCTTGATGAAGGCCTTGCGCAGGAACAGCGAGAACCCCGCATCGCCATAGCTCGCCAGTCCCTTGCGAAGTCCGTCGGTCATTCTATCTTCTCTCTTACTGTTACTTGCGTTCGACGATGCGGCTTTTGTCGCCAGAAAACTCCATGCTGCAGAACGCCCCGCCCTGGTAGAAGTCGCCGACCGGATCGGGCTTGAGTTTGGCTTGCTCGGCAAAGGCATGCTCGCGGTGATCCTCGCCCTTCCCGGTCGGGCGATAGCCCAACTCGTAAGCGCGATGATTGTCCCACCAGGCGCGCTCATTGTCGGAAGCGCCGTAGAGGATCTCGAAATGGATGTCGGGATGCTCGAGCCCGATCCGGCAGAGCTGCACCATGTCCTCCGGCTTGAGCCAGATCGACAACCGCCGGTGATCGAGCGGCATCTCGCCGAAATTGCCGATGCGCAGGCATGTCACCTGAAGCCCGTGCTTGTCGGCATAGAGCGCGCCGAGCGCCTCGCCAAAAGCCTTGCTGACGCCATAGCGGCTGTCGGGCCGCGTGGTCACATCGGTGCCGATGCGGTGATAGCGCGGATAGAAACCGACCGCATGGTTGGATGAAGCGAACACCACGCGCTTGACGCCTTGCTTGCGCGCGGCCTCGAACAGATTGTAGCCGCCGATGATGTTGGACTGCAGGATGTCATCCCAGGGACCTTCAACCGAATAGCCGCCGAAATGCAGGATGCCGTCGACGCCCTCGCAGATCGCCTCGACCTGCGCGGGATCGGACAAGTCCGCCTTCATGAAGCGCTCGGTATTGCCCAAGTCGGCCGGCGCCTTGATGTCGCTGAGCAGCAGATCCGGATAGATCGGCGGCAGCAGCTTGCGCAGCGACGAGCCGATCCCGCCGGCTGCGCCGGTCATCAAAATACGTGGCATTTCGTCCCTCGATTTGCGGTCATTCGCTTAGAATGATAGCAAACCCAAACCGCGAGGAAACGCAACAACGAGAACAGCAAATGTCCGATGCAAACGCGCACTCCCTGGGCTGGCGTCCGGCGACCTGTTATCCCGATCCTGCGATCCAGGCGCTCGATCCGCGCTTCGAGAAATACTGGCTGAAACTGTCGGCGGTGGAACGCCTCGCCACGGGGCTGCGCTGGGCCGAAGGCCCGGTCTGGGTCGGCGACGGTCGCTATCTGCTGTGCAGCGACATCCCCAACCAGCGCATCCTCAAATGGGAGGAGGAAACCGGCGCAGTCAGCAATTTCCGAAAACCCTCCAACTTCGCCAACGGCAACACCCGCGACCGCCAGGGCCGGCTCGTCACCTGCGAGCATGGCGGGCGGCGCGTCACCCGAACCGAGATCGACGGCTCGATCACGGTGCTGATCGACTCCTTCAACGGCAAGCCGCTGAACTCGCCGAACGACGTGGTGGTGAAATCCGACGGGTCGATCTGGTTCACCGATCCGATTTTCGGCCTGCTCGGCAACTATGAAGGCTACAAGGCCGAGCCCGAGATCGAGCCCAATGTCTATCGGCTCGATGCTGCGACCGGCAAAGCCACGATCGTCGCCGAAGGCGTGCTGGGGCCGAACGGGCTCGCCTTCTCGCCCGACGAGAAAATCCTCTACGTTGTCGAGTCCCGCGGCGTACCCAACCGCAAGATCCTCGCCTATGACGTTTCCGCCGACGGCACCAAGCTCTCCAACAAGCGCGTGCATATCGATGCCGGCGCAGGCACGCCCGACGGCATGCGCTGCGACATCGACGGCAATCTCTGGTGCGGCTGGGGCATGGGCGATCCCAATCTCGACGGCGTCATGGTGTTCGCACCCGACGGCGCGCCGATCGGACGTATCGCTTTGCCTGAGCGCTGCGCCAATGTCTGCTTCGGCGGACTGAAGCGCAACCGCCTGTTCATGGCGGCGAGCCAATCGATCTACGCGCTCTATGTGAACACGCAGGGCGCGCCGGGCGGCTAAGCCTAAAGCGTTCGGTATTGCGCAATCGCGCCGAAGTCCGGCGCGATGCCGAGGCCGGGCGCATCCGTCAATTCGACCGCACCGTCCCTGACGTCGGCGACCGGGCCGCAGAAGGCATCGCGCAACGGATTATCGTTGGCGTCGACCTCGAGCCAGCCGCCATTGCAGGCGGCGAGCAGATGCGCCGACGCCAACAGGCCGATGCCGCCGCCGAGGAAATGCGGGCAGTAGGTCTTCTGCGCCTTGATGACGTCGCGCGCGACCGCCAGACAACCGGTGATGCCGCCCCATTTTGCCGCGTCCGGCTGGAATACACTCAGCACGCCGCGGCTTAGCGCCGTCACAAAGGCCTCGCGCCCGGCAATGTTCTCGCCGCCGGCAAGCGGAATCCTGGTCTTCTGCTGCAACTCGCGCCAGTCGCTCCACGGACGATCGGCGCGCAGCGGCTCCTCCAGCCACATCAGGTTGAATTCTTCCAGCGCGGGTGCCTGCTGCAGCGCCTGGTTCAGCGACCAGCCCTGATTGACGTCGACCGCGAGCGACAGTTCGCCGACCAATTCGCGCAGATCCTGCAGGTTGCGCTGGTCGCGCTCCGGCCCGAAACCGATCTTCAGCTTGAAGGCGCGATGGCCGCGTTTCATCGCTTTCTCCGCAGTTGCGACGCTGCCGTCCGGATTGATGCCGCTGGCATAGACCCGCATACGGCCTGAGGTGCCGCCCAGCATCCGCCACAGCGGTTGCTTTTCGCGGCGCGCGAACAAATCCCATAGCGCGATGTCGACGCCGGCGATCGCCTGCGCGAACGGCCCCTGCTCGCCCGATTGCAGCGCCAACACGGCGGTCGCGGCGGCCAGATAATCGAACACTTCGGAAGGATGCTCGATCGCGCGGCGATCCAGCATCGGCGCCAGCATCTCGTTGACCAGCCGCGCGCGGTGTTCGGCGCCGACGGCGGGGAAATTGCACCAGACCTCGCCCCAACCGAAATTGCCGTCCTCGTCCTCGGCGCGCACGAACAGCGCAGGCCGGTCGTTCATCCGACCGAACGAGGTCACCACGGCGGTGGACAACGGATAGCGGAAGCACAACGCTTCGAGCTTGCGGAGCTTGAAACCCGTCATGGTGTCTCAGTTATTGTTGGCGCATGATCTTATCGGAAAACCGCTGCACACTTTTCCGGATCATGCGCTGAAGCACAACGCCGGAGCGGTGATCCGCCCCGGCGTCGTTACTGTCATCTCGTCACGAGACTTACGCCGCGTTGTAACCCGCGACCGCCTTGGCCTCGAGATACTCTTCCATGCCGTAGCGGCCCCACTCGCGGCCGTTGCCGGACTGCTTGTAGCCGCCGAACGGCGCGGAGCGGTCGTTCGGCACGCCCTGCAGGTTGACGTTGCCGGCGCGGATCTGGCGGCCCACCTTGCGCGCGCGCTCGACCGTGCCGGCCGAGACGTAGCCGGCAAGACCATAGGGCGTGTCGTTGGCGATCTTGACCGCGTCGGCCTCGTCCTTGGCGCCGAGGATGGTCAGCACCGGTCCGAAGATTTCCTCGCGTGCGATCGTCATGTCGTTGGTGACGTCGGCGAAGATGGTTGGACGGACATAGAAGCCCTTGTTGACGCCCTCGGGCAGGCCCGGACCGCCGGTCACAAGGGTCGCGCCTTCATCGATGCCCTTCTTGATCAGCGCCTGGATCTTGTCCCACTGCGTGCGGTTCACCACGGGACCGATATTGGTGCCCTCGGCTCTGGGGTCGCCGGCCTTGGTCTTCTCGGCGACGCCCTTCGCGATCGCGGCCACTTCCTGCATCTTGGATAACGGCACGATCATGCGCGACGGCGCGTTGCAGGACTGGCCGGAGTTGTTGAACATGTGCATCACGCCGCCGGTCACCGCCTTGGTCAGGTCGGCGTCGTCGAGGATGACGTTGGGCGACTTGCCGCCGAGCTCCTGGCTGACGCGCTTCACGGTGGGCGCGGCGCGCTTGGCCACGTCGACGCCGGCACGGGTCGAGCCGGTGAAGGAGATCATGTCGATGTCCGGATGCTCGCTCATGGCGGCGCCGACTTCGGGGCCGAGCCCGTTGAGCAGGTTGAACACGCCCTTCGGCACGCCGGCTTCATGGAGGATTTCCGCGAAGATCAGTGCCGACGTCGGCGTGAACTCGCTTGGCTTGAGGATCATGGTGCAGCCGGCGGCGAGCGCGGGCGCAACCTTGCAGGCGATCTGGTTCAAGGGCCAGTTCCAGGGGGTGATCATGCCGACCACGCCGACCGGCTCGCGCAGCACGACGGCGCCGCCCATGGTCTCCTCGAACTCGTAGTTCTTGAGCACTTCGAGGGTATTCATGAGATGGCCGAGGCCGGCGCCGGCCTGCAGCTTCTCCGCCATCGGCAGCGGCGCGCCCATCTCGTCGGAAACGGCGGCGCCGATTTCCTTCATGCGGCCCTTGTAGATGTCGATGATTTTGGTCAGCAGCGCGACGCGCTCGTCGCGGCTGGTCTGCGAATAGCTATTGAAGGCGCGCTTGGCGGCGGCGACCGCCTTGTCGACGTCGGCCTTGGAGCCGAGCGCAACCTCATACATCGCCTCTTCCGTCGCCGGATTGATGACGGGCGTGGACTTTCCTTTGACGACCGGATCGACCCAGGCGCCGTCGATGTAGAATTGCATACGATTGACCATCGAAAACCTCATTCATTGCAGGGGCGTTTGGAGGGGGAACGGGAAGCGTTCGGCAACTATCCTTGCACGAAAGCCGGGGCAATTGGAACCCGCCATATGCGGGAGGCCGCGTTGCAGCGGACGCTGGATATAAGGACTGTGGAGCGGCGGTGGCAAGGCGCTGTTCACCCTCCCCTTGGAGGGGGAGGGTCGGCTCACATTGAGGGCAGCGAAATGCGAAACGGGGTGGGGTGAAAATCTCTACTCAGTCACGAACCCGGGAAGGACTGTCACCCCACCCCGATCGCTCATTTCATTCGCGATCGACCCTCCCCCTCCAGGGGAGGGTGAAGCTCACACCGCCATCTTGCGGTGCAGGACCGGCGCGCCGGAGGTGAGGCTTTCCGCCGCGTCGATGATGGCGTTGGCGTCGATGCCGTAGTGGCGATAGAGGTCGGCGACGGTGCCGGTCTGGCCGAAATGCTCGACGCCGAGCGCTTCCACGCGATGGCCGCGCACGCTGCCGAGCCAGCCCAGCGCCGCGGGATGACCGTCGAGCACAGTGACGATGCCGCAATCGCGCGGCAGCGGCGCGAGTAGGTTCTCGATATGGCTCAAATGCTGCACGCCGCGGCGGTCGCGGCGCAGCTGTCGCGCCGCGGTCCATCCCGAATGCAGCCGGTCCACCGAGGTGATTGCGAGCAGGCCGATGTCGCGGCGGCTCTCGCCGATGAAGCCTGTGGCTTCGATCGCCTCGGGCGCGACCGCGCCGGTATAGGCCACGATCACTTCCGCATTCGGCCCCGGCTTGCGCAGCCAATATGCACCTTGCGTGATGTCGTGCTGCAAATCGGGGCTCATGATCCGCTGCACCTGATCGATGCTCCGCGTCGACAGCCGCAGATAGACCGAGCCGCCCTCGCCTGCCTCTCGCTGCATGTGCTCGAAACCCCAGCGCATGATGACGGCGAGCTCGTCGACGAAGGCCGGCTCGAACGAAGCGAGCCCGTCCTGCGCCATGCCGATCAGGGGCGTTGCGATCGACTGATGCGCGCCGCCTTCCGGCGCGAGCGTGATGCCCGAGGGCGTTGCCGCCAGCATGAAACGCGCATCCTGGTAGCAGGCATAGTTCATCGCATCCAGCCCGCGCTCGATGAAGGGATCGTAGAGCGTGCCGACCGGCAACAGCCGCGCGCCGTTGATCTGGTGCGACAGCCCGAGCGCGGACAGCATGATGAACAGGTTCATCTCGGCGATGCCGAGCTCCAGGTGCTGGCCCTTGGGCGAGAAGTCCCAGTTGAAGGTCGAGGGAATCTTCTCCTGCCGGAACAGGTCGTGATTCTCCGCCTTCGCAAACAGCCCGCGGCGGTTGACCCAGGCGCCGAGATTGGTCGAGACGGTGACATCGGGCGACGTCGTCACGATGCGTTCGGCCAACATGGAGTCGCCGCGCGCGATCTCGTTCAGGATCAGGCCGAAGCCTTGCTGGGTCGACATCTGCGCCGCCGGCTTGAACTCCAGTTGCCGCGGCACCTCGATCGCGGGCGCATCGAGCCGACGCACACCCTCGCGGTTGAAAGGCACCTCAGCGAGGAACGCCTTCAGCGCGGCCTCATCCTGCAAGCCTTCGAACTTGTCCCACTCATGGCCGGGCCGGATGCTCTGGTTGGCGCGCCACTTCTCCATCTGCGCCGGCGTCATCAGGCCGGCGTGATTGTCCTTGTGGCCCTGCATCGGCAGGCCGACGCCCTTGATGGTGTAGGCGATGAAGCAGACCGGGCGATCGTGATCGATCTCCTCGAACGCTTCCAGCATGCTCGCCATGTCGTGACCGCCGAGGTTGGACATCAGCGCCAAGAGTTCGTCGTCGCTGCGGCGATCGATCAGCGCGGTCACCTCGCCCTGGTCGCCGATATCGTCATGCAGGTGCTTGCGGAAGGCGGCGCCGCCCTGGAAGCAGAGCGCGGCATACATCTGGTTTGGGCATTGATCGATCCAGCGCCGCAGCGCCTCGCCGCCGGGCTCGGCAAAAGCCTGCCGCATCAAGGTGCCGTATTTCACGATCACCACGTCCCAGCCGAAATTGCGGAACATGGATTCGAATTTTTCCCAGAGGCCTTCGCGCACGACGGCATCGAGCGACTGCCTGTTGTAGTCGACCACCCACCAGGTGTTGCGCAGGCCGTGCTTCCAGCCCTCCAGCAGCGCCTCGAAGATGTTGCCCTCGTCCATCTCGGCGTCGCCGACCAGCGCGATCATCCGCCCCTCGCGGCGATCTTTCAGCCAGCCATGTGCCTTGACGTAGTCCTGCACCAGCGAGGCGAACAGCGTCTGTGCGACGCCCAGCCCAACCGAGCCGGTCGAGAAGTCGACGTCGTCGGTGTCCTTTGTGCGCGAGGGATAGGACTGCGCGCCCTTGTAGCCGCGGAAATTCTCCAGCTTGTCGCGGGTCTGGCGGCCGAACAGATACTGGATGGCGTGGAACACCGGGCTCGCATGCGGCTTCACGGCGACGCGGTCCTCGGGGCGCAGCACATGGAAGTACAGCGCCGACATGATGGTCGCCAGCGAAGCGGACGAGGCCTGATGGCCGCCGACTTTCAGGCCGTCGCTATTGGACCGGATGTGGTTGGCGTGATGGATGGTCCATGACGACAGCCACAGCACTTTCCGCGTCAACGCGGACAGCATTTCGAGACGAGCGGAATTGATCGCCATGGCGTTTCTCCGGACCTTGGCCTTGCGCAAATTCTAATCCTGCGGCGGCCTCGAAATATCTCAAATTCTCGCGTCATACCTGCCAATATTGGGATATATTACCAACGAGATGTCGCTTATATGGATTCCATCCTAATGCCCGATCTCGATGCCATCGACCGCAAAATTCTCTCCCACCTGCAGTCCGACGGACGCATCACCATGGCCGAACTCGCCGACAAGATCGGCTTGTCGGTGTCGCCCTGCCATCGCCGGGTCAAGCTCCTGGAAGAGCGCGGCGTGATCACGCGCTATATCGCGAGCGTCGACCAGAAATCGCTTGGGCTGCATGTCTCGGTTTTCATCTCGATCAAGCTGGCGCGGCAGAAGGAGGAGGACCTCAACCGCTTCGAGCGCGCGATCTCGAAATGGGACGAGGTGCTGGAGTGCTATCTGATGACGGGCAATCGCGACTATCTCTTGCGCGTCGTCGCCGCCGACCTCTCGTCCTACGAGGCGTTCCTGAAGACCAAGCTGACGCGGCTCGACGGGATTGCATCGATCGAGTTGAGTTTTGCGCTCAGCCAGGTGAAGTATTCGATCGCGCTGCCGGTGTGACTTTCACCCTCCCCTGGAGGGGGAGGGTCGGCGAGTATGAGCGAAGCGAAATGCGAGACGGGGTGGGGTGCGCGGTGTGAGACAAGATCACCCCACCCCGCCGCTCATTTCATTCGCGGCGACCCTCCCCCTCCAGGGGAGGGTGGGCCCTGTTGCGTCATCGCTCACGCTTCCGCACAATTGCTCGTCACAACTCTCCCCCAAAAGGATTCCCCCGCATGCGCATCATGATCCTCAACGGCCCGAACCTGAACATGCTGGGCATCCGCGAGCCGCACATCTACGGCTCGACCACGCTCGACGCGATCAAGGCGAGTTGCGAGGAGTTCGCCACATTCGCGGGCGCCGAGCTGTCGTTCCATCAATCGAACCACGAGGGCGAGCTGGTCGATCTGATCCAGTCGGCGCGCGCGAAAGCCGATGCGCTGATCATCAACCCGGCCGCCTACTCCTTCACCTCGATTGCCATGTTCGACGCCATGAAGATTTTTGAAGGCCCGATCTTCGAGGTACACATCTCCAACATTCACGCGCGGGACGAATTACATCGGCATTCGAAACTGTCGGCGGCGGTGAAGGCCGTGATCGCGGGCCTCGGCCCCTACGGCTACATCGTGGCGATGCAGGCGGCCCTGCAAGGCGCGGGCAAGTTGCCGGCTGCGTTGCCGCCGGCGCTGCGCGTCGGACCAAAATAGGCCTGCCCTTGCTGCCCCCGGACGCGCGCGATAGGCTTTCTCAAACCGGACAACAGGAGGCGCGTGTGGGCCCATCAGATGAGACAAAAATCTCCGAGGATCGCCGCGAGGCGCTGCGCTATGCACTCGCAATCGGCAGCGGCGCGGCGCTGACCTCGGCGCTGGCGACACCCGCCTCGGCGCAGGCCGGCGCCGACAACACCCTCGACAACATCCGCGTAGCCAAGGTGCTGCGCATCGCGGTGCTGCCGGGCGAGCTGCCCTACTTCAACAAGGACCTTGCCGCAGGCACCTGGTCGGGCATGTGCATCGACATGGCCAACGACATCGCCAAGCTGATCGACGTCAAGCTGGAATTTACCGAATCCACCTACGGCAATTCGATCCTCGATTTGCAATCCAACAAGATCGATCTCGGCTTTGCGCTCAATCCGACGCCGCAACGCGCGCTGGTGGTCGACTTCACCCATCTGGTGTTTCCGCATCCGTTCGGCGCGATGCTCCGCAAGGGCCTGGAGGCCAAGACCTGGGCCGACATCAACAAGCCCGAGGTGAAGATCGCCGTCGACGTCGGCTCCGCCAACGAGACCGTGGCGCGGCGCTTTGCGCCGAACGCCACCATCACCTCGCTGAAGACGCGCGACGACGTGATGCTGCAGATGGCCTCGGGCCGTGTCGATTGCGTGGTCAACGCGCTGGTGCTGGGGCTGACCGCGATCGCCAAGAACCCGAGCCTCGGCAGCTACAAGATCCTGCAATCGCCTTCGGTCGCAATTCCCAGCGCCATGGCGGTGCGCCGCGAGAGCGACAAGCGCTGGCGCGATTTCCTGTCGGTGTGGGTCGACTACACCAGGGGCATTGGCCAGATGCGCGAATGGTTCGTCAAGGGCATGTCGCAGTCGGGCGTCAAGCCGGAGGACGTGCCGGTGGAGCTGAATATTTGACTTTCTGCTCCCTCTCCCCGTTCTTACGGGGGAGAGGGTCGGGGTGAGGGGCTCCTTCGGCGAACACGGCTCGTGGAGAGTCCCCCTCACCCGCATCGCTAACGCGATGCGACCTCTCCCCGCACGCGGGGAGAGGTGAAGAAAATTGCGGGACGAGCGATTCGCCTCACGCCCGGTCATACGTCATGCCGCGCTCGAGCCGGCGCGCGACCAAGGTCGCCGGAAACAGGATCGCGAAGTAGATCAGCGCCACGATGGTGTAGACCTCGAGCGGCCGGTAGGTGTCGGCGTTGATCAAGGTCGCGTTGTAGACCAGATCGGGCACGGCGATGACCGACACCAGCGAGGTGTTCTTCAACTGCGTCACCGACTGGTTGACGTAGGGCGCCATCATCGGCTTCAGCGCCTGCGGCAGGATCACCAGCCGCAGCAGGCGCCATTGTCGCAAGCCCAGCGCGCGCGCCGCATCCCACTGTCCGCGCGGCACGCTCTCGACGCTGCCGCGCACGATCTCGGCATAGAACGCCCCGCCATAGAGCGAGAGCACGCTGACGGCGGCGACATGAGCGGGGATATTGATGCCGAGCAGGACCGGGAAGGCGTAGTAGAACCAGATGATCTGCACCAAGAGCGGCGTGCAGCGGAACAGCTCGATATAGGCGACCAGCAGCCAATCGAGGACGCGAAAGCGTCCAAGCCGCAAGAGCCCGACGACGAGGCCGATGACGGTGCCGAGAAAGATGGTGCCGATGGTGTAGAGAATGGTGAAAGCCAGCCCGAGCCAGAACAGGTGGCTGTACTTGCCGAGGATCGCGAAGTCCCAAACGTAGTGCATGCTCTTATCCCTCCCCCCGCGAGCTCGGCAGCGCACTTGCGCGCCAGAGCGAGTGGTGGGGAGGGTCGACGCCGAAGGCGTCGGGGTGGGGGGCGCTTCCGTGACAAAGACCCCCCACCCGCCTCGCTCCGCTCGGCACCCTCCCCACCGCTTCGCGGGGGGAGGGATCAACTCGGGGCCCCATCCCGCCCTCCATCAGATGTACCGGCCCGGCGCGAACGCCGCGACGTCGAACGGCGGCGCTGCGCCCGCGATCATGGCGGCGATCGCCTCGCCGGTCGCCGGCCCCGTGGTGAAGCCGATATGCTGGTTGCCGAAAGCGAGCCAGAGATTGCGGTGCCGCGGCGCAGCCCCGATCATCGGCAAGCTGTCCGGCAGGCTCGGCCGCGCGCCGCGCCAGGTGTCGCCGACCTGCTCGCCGAATTCGACGACGTCGCGTGCGAGCGGCTCGACCGCGTCGATCTGAGCATAGTTCGAGGGTGCCTCGCGATCGGTCAGTTCGACGCCCGAGGTGACGCGGATGCCATTCTCCATCGGCGTCATCAGGAACGCGTTCTCGGCATCATGGATCGGGTGCAGCAATTTGCGCGACGGGTTCGGTTGGTATTCCCTGTGATAGCCGCGCTCGGTGGCGAGCGGCACGCGATAGCCGAGCGGCCGCAACAGATCCGCCGACCACGGCCCGAGCGCGACCACGACATGGCGCGCGCGCAATTCGCCGTCCGACAGCACCACGCGCCAACCGTCGCCGTCTGGCGCGATCGACCTGATCTCGGCGCGGCGGACCGCGCCGCCACTGCCGGACAGCATCTTCGCGTAAGCTTTCACCACATTGCCCGGCGAATCCACCGACGCGGTCTGGGTATGCAGCAGGCCGACGCTGTAGACCGGCAGGATGTTCGGCTCGAGCGCCGAGATCGCCTGGCGGTCGAGCAACTCGCTTTTAACGCCGTATGCGGTGAGCGCATCCTGATCGGCCTTGGCCGCGGCAACATTGTCGCTGCGCCAGGCCTTCAGCCAGCCGGTCTCGCGGATGCGCTCAGGCGCGCCCGCGCGCACGATCCAGTCGCGGTGCAGCCTCAAGGACGCATTGATCAGGCCTTGCAAGGCAAGCGCCCGCGGCTTCGTTTGCGATGCTCGGGCGCTTGCGAGAAAGCGCGCGACCCAGTCGGGATGGCGCAGCACCCAACTCGGACTCCAGCGTAGCGCGGCGTGCCGGTTGGTCAGATATTTCGGCAGATTGCCGAACAGCGAGGGCTGGTTGAGCGGAAAGATCGAACCGGACGAGAGAATGCCGGCATTGCCGTAGGACGTTTCGCTGCCGGGTTCGCGGCGATCGACCACGACGACCGACAGACCGCGCTGCCGCGCCGCGTAGGCGGCGGATACGCCGACAATGCCGGCGCCGAGCACGACGACGTCTATTTTGTTGTCATTGTTCGCCATCGCGATCTTCCCCTACATCAAAGTCAGCCCGCCATCGACCGGCAGCATCGCGCCAGTCACATGGCCGGCCTCATCAGATAGCAGGAATGCGACCACCGCCGCCACCTCATCGGGCTCCGCCAAACGCGCCATTGGATTTGCTCTCGCGACCGCCTCCCAGGTCTTGGCGTCAAGTGCGCCGAACAGGCCGGAATCTTTCCTGGTATAGCCGGGCATCACGATGTTGGCGGTGGCGCCCGACGGCGCCAGCTCGATCGCCAGCGATTTTGCTAGCACCTCCAATGCAGCCTTAGCGGAGGCCGAGGCAGGATAGGTCCCGTCCGGCACGAAGCGATGCGCACCGAAACTGGAGATCGCGACCACGCGGCCGGCCTTGTCGCGGGCGATATCGCTCATCGCCGCGGTCGTGAGTTCGTGAAAGGCCAGGGCCATCACCGCAAAGGCGCGTTCCAATCCTTCGCGCGGCAGCGTCGCGAAGCGGCGCCGGTCGGCGAAGCCTGCGGCATGAACGATCGCATCGATCGCGCCGAATTCTTTACGCGTCGCAGCAACAAGTCCAGCAGCCGTGCCCGCTTTCGCAAGATCGCCGGTCGCGAACGCGACCTTGGCGCCCGCTCCTTCGCACTCGACGGCGACCGCCTTCAGCCGCGCAAGCCCGGCCTCGTCGGCGCCCTGCCCGTGCAACATCAGGCATTGATCGTTCGCTGCAAGCCGGCGCGCAACCGCGGCACCGATCCCCGACCCGCCTCCCGTGATGATGCAAACCCGCATGGCTCTTTATTCTATAGCAGCTTGCGCTGCGCCAGATTCTTCATCAGCGCGCCGACGCCGAAGGTCCAGGGCTCGCAATCGTGGCTGGAGCGCATGCGGTTGACCAGCCGGCCGAGCTGCGGCGCGGATATGGTGACGACGTCGTCGCGCTTGTGGGTGAATCCCTGCCCCGGTGTGTCGCGGTCCTTCACCGGCGCAAACATGGTGCCGAGGAACAGCGCGAAGCCGTCGGGATATTGATGGTCCTTGCCGATGGTCTGCGCCACGAGATCACCGGGATCGCGGCTGATCTTGCCGATCGAGGAGTGGCCGTCGAGCACGAAGCCGTCCGGTCCCTTGACGTTGAGGGCGACATCCATGCGCCTGACATCGTCGAGCGTGAAGCTCGCGTCGAACAGCCGCAGCAGCGGGCCGATGGCGCAGGAGGCGTTGTTGTCCTTGGCCTTCGACAACAGCAGCGCCGAGCGTCCCTCGAAGTCGCGCAAATTGACGTCGTTGCCGAGCGCGGCGCCGACGATCCTGCCCTTGCTCGACACCACGAGCACGACCTCCGGCTCCGGATTGTTCCAGGTCGATTTCGGATGCAGGCCGGCGTCCATGCCTGACCCGACCGAGGACAGCACCGGCGCCTTGGTGAAGACCTCGGCGTCGGGCCCGATGCCGACTTCAAGATACTGGCTCCAGGCGTTCTGATCGATCAGCACCTGCTTGAGCCGCGCTGCCTCCGGCGAACCGGGCTTGAGCTTCGACAGATCGTCGCCGACGAGGCGCGTGACCTCCTTGCGGATCGCCTCGGCGGAGGCCGGATTGCCGCGCGCGCGCTCCTCGATCACCCGCTCCAGCATCGAGATCGCAAAGGTGACGCCAGCGGCCTTCAACACCTGCAGATCGAGCGGCGCGAGCAGCCACGGCTTTTTCGGGTCGCGATTGTCAGGAGGCGTGTTGGCGAGGATGGCGTCGAGATCGCCGATGCGCTCACCCTTGACACCGCGCAACGCGCCTGCGGGATCGCTCTCCTCGCAGAGCGCGCTCACGGTCGGAAATTTCGCGCTCATGTCGAACACGCCGTCGCTGCTGACAGCGACGACCGCGGGTCCCGCTACCGTTGGCAGCCAGACCCGGCCGACGAGCGCGCCGCGCGTGCCGTCATCGGGCAACACGTCCTTTGCGGTGAGTGTGATCATAAGTCCTCCCGATCTTGTCGTTATTCTTACAGAGATGTCGCGATATCAGATAGACGCCACACGCCGAGGCTCTTGTCGCGCCAACCGCCGCCGGCCTCCATGCAGTTCTCATTGAGCATTTCAGCGGGTGCGCCCCACCCAAAGGGCGCCCGCTCGAAATTCAGCGCGCGCCAGTCGCCGTCCTCGCAATCGAGATTGGTCTGCCATTCCGGAAACGTCGTCGTGATCAGCCAGGTCGCGCCGCTGCGACGGAAGTTGTCGACCGCGCGTGCGATATTGGCAAACGAGAAATGCACCAGGCAATCGCGGCACAGGATGGCATCTGCGGCTGGCAGGGGATCGCAGGTGATGTCGGCCACGAGATAGTCACGATTGAAACCGGCATGCCGTTGCAACGCTCCGACCAAATCGGGCACGACATCGATCCCCGTGACGCGGACGTCGAGATCGGCAGTCGCGATCCAGCCGCCGTCGCCGCAGGGCGCATCGAGCAGCGTGCGCACGCCAAGCCGCCCGAGCAACGCAGGCAACTCGGCGCGCAGCACGGCGGTCGCGTCGATTGCCGAGCCGAGGCCCGACACGGATTCCGCCGCACCCCACAGATTGGTGTCGTGGATACGCTGGAAGCGTTCGCTCAAGGAGAGGCCCGCAAAGGAGGCGCGATCGGCAGCGAAGCGCTGATGGGCCAGCACCGGCGGTCGGTCGGAATCGCGCAAGCGCGTCACCGCCACGGCTCGACAATGATCTTGGTGTGGGCTTCCGGATTGGCGAGATCGTCAAAGGCCTGCGCGACGCCGTCGAGGCCGACGCTGCCGGTTACGAACGAAGGCGCGTCGACCTCGCCTTCGGCCAGCAAGCGCAGCGAGCCCGCGAATTCGTCCGGCGTATAGCCCAGCACATATTGGACATTGAGCTCCTTCATGATGCCGAGCATCGGCTCGTTGCGGTCGGTCTCCATGCAGACGCCGACCACGACGATACGGGCGTCGCGCGGTGCGCCCTCGAACACCTGCTGCAACAGCCCGGGCACGCCGACGCATTCGAAGATCAGGGCCGGCTTCAGCGCGGCGAGATGCGCCTGAAACGCCGGCCGGGCCGCCTTCTCCTCGGCCGACATCGACGCATGCTCGGCCCAACTCGCATAAGGCTGCGCACGGGCGGGATCGACGACCACATCGGCGCCCATCTTTTCCGCGCGTGCGCGCCGCGCCGGCGAATAGTCGGCGGCGATGATCGGACGCAGCCCCTTGATGCGCAGCGCCGCGATGACGGCCAGCCCCACCGGACCGCAGCCGATCACCAACGGCACTTCGTCGCCCCTGATATTGGCCTTGGCCACCGCATGCACGCCGACCGCCAGCGGCTCGGTCAGCGCGGCGTGCTCCGCCGACAGTCCGTTCGGAACTTCCAGCAGCAGGGGCTCGCTGAGCAGCATCGCTTCCGCAAAGCCACCGACATTGTCGTTGGAATAGCCGATGCCGGTCGGCCCGGTCGGCGTCACCAGCGCAGGCAGCGAGCAGACCCGCGTGCCCGGCTTCAACCGCCGCTCCGTGGCAGGGCCGTAATCCAGCACCTCGCAGCAGAACTCGTGGCCGAACACCACGTCCCGCGACAGGTCCATCGGTTTCCGGCCCACATATTTGGCCATCTCCACCATGCGATGGGCATGCTTGCGGGCGTGCAGGTCGGACCCGCAGATGCCGCAGGCCAGGGTCCTGACCCGCGCCTGCCCTGCCGCAGGCTTGGGTTCACCCATCTCATCGACGACGATCTCGCCGTTGCGGAAAATGGCCGCGCGCATTGGAACCCCCGGAAATGGACCGCATCTGCTCTCCCATAGCCGGCTCGCCAACGGAAGAGCCATGGCCATCGGAAAATGACAACGTATTAGTCAATCGGTGCAAACAGATATCGCAGGCAACCCGTTCCGGCTGTCGCAAAAACCGGCTATGAGAGGCTGTCACCCTCGGGGACCGGGGAATCTGCAACCATCGGGTGTGACCATCATGGGGTAGAAAGATGCCGCATCGCCTTTCCCATCGCCGTCTGCTGGACGACGAAATCCGGGCCAGTATTCGCAAACACGGGCACAAGATTGCGAAGAAGTACCGCATTCCGCCCAAACGGCTGGAGGAGGCCCAAGCCGATCTTCTCGGCAACATCGTGCTGCCCGGCGACCTCGCCTACGAAAAAGAGCGGCGGATATGGAACGTCTTTTTCAATCCTCGCCCTGCCCTGATCATCCAGTGCCAAGCGGAAAAGGACGTCCAGATCGCGCTCGAACTTGGCCGCGAGTTCAAAATTCCCGTCACCTTGCGATCGGGAGGCCACACCACCGCGGGCTATTCCGGCGGCACCGGCACGCTCGTAATCGATCTGAAAGGGCTCGACGACGTCGCCATCGATGCGAAAAACCTCACGGCCACGGTGAGCTGCGGCACCACCTTCGGCAAGATGAACGCGGCGCTGGATGCGCGCGGCGTACATCTGCCGGCGGGCGAATGCGACGACGTCCGCATGGGCGGCTTCATGCAGGGTGGCGGTTACGGGTTCACCTCGCGTACCTTCGGCATGCACAGCGACAACGTCACGAGCTTCCGCATGATGCTGGCCGACGGCCGCACCGTCACCGCCAGCCCGGATGTCAACAGCGACCTGTTCTGGGCGGTGCGCGGCGGCACCGGCGGCAATTTCGGTGTACTGCTCAACGCCGAGTACAAGATCCAGAAGCTCGACAAGGTCTTTGGCTGGTCGATCCTGTGGCCGCTCTCGACGGCCGGCGAGCGCAAGATCGCATCCGAGGCGATGATGGCGATCCAGAAGGATTTCTTCCGCACCGCGCCGCCGGAATTCAACATCCAGATCGCGGTCTGCTATCAGCCGCCCAAAAAAGGCGCCAAGACAGTGGTGCCGCAGCTCGTGGTGCGTGGGCTCTATGTCGGAACCGAGAAGGCCGGCAAAGCCGCGATCGCGCCGATCCGCAAGCTGAAGGGCGCGCACTTCCAGTATGAAGCCTTCGAATCCTTCATCAAGATCGACAGCAAGCTGCTGAACCACCCCTACGACATTCCCTACATTCCCTTCGACAAGAAGGGGCAGCCGCCGGAGGACAAGCAGGCGCGCAATGTCGCGCGCGACCTGACGCTGGACGAGTGGCAGAAGATCCTCGACCATTTCGTCACCAGCCCGAACAAATGGTCGTATCTGTATTTCGAGGTCTATGGCGGCAAGATCAACGATTACCCGCTCGAAGACAGCGCCTTCATCCACCGCGACTGCGCGTTCTGCACGGCGCTCGACATCTTCTACTATAAGGACGATGACAAGAAGGCCGCGCACAAATATCTGAAGGACTGGTGCAAGCTGATGGAGCCGATGTGGAACGGCCACATCTATCCGAACTATCCGAAGACCGACGTGCCCGACTATCGCAAGCACTACTGGGGCAACGCGCTGGACGCGCTGATCGGCGTCAAGAACAAATACGATCCTGACGGGTTCTTCCAGTTCGAGCAGGTGATCTCGCCGTATCCGGGCCAAAAACCGAAACCGGTGAGTTGGCCGCCGAAGGTGGCGGACGCGCTCAAACAGCCGATCGTCTACGAGGACGGGAAACCATAAAAGACGACATGCCTCAAACCGATACCGGGAACGCGGGTTTCATCAGTGCGTGGCTGGAGCAGCTCGGGCTGTCCGGCTACCTGCAGGCGTTTCTCGACAACGATATTGACGCCGGCAATTTGCCGCACCTGACATCGACCGACCTGGTCGAGCTCGGCGTCACGTCCGTCGGCCATCGCCGCCGCCTGCTCGACGCCATCGCCAGGCTTGCAGTGGAGGAGAAAGTGCAGCGGCCCGACCCGAAGCCGCCTGCCCCCCGCGCGTCGGCCACAGCCGCGCGGCCGCTGGCGATCGCCGAGCGGCGCCAGGTCACGACGCTGTTCTGCGACCTCGTCGGCTACACCAAGCTCTCTTCCGATTTCGATCCGGAGATCGTGCTCGAGCTGCTCACCAGCTACAAGGACATCTGCGCCACCCTGATCGAGAGCTACGGCGGCCACGTGCTGCGCTATGTCGGCGACGGCGTGCTCGCGACCTTCGGTTATCCCCGCGCGCGCGAGGACGACGCGGCGCGCGCGGTCACGACCGGAATGATGCTCGCGGAGGCGATCGGCAAGCTAATGACGCCGAAAGGCGACCACCTCGAGGTGCGCATCGGGATCGCGACCGGGCTCGTCGTCGCCGGCGACCTCGTCGGCGATGCCGCGGTCGAGAAGCACTCGCTGGTCGGCGAAGCGCCCAACCTTGCGGCGCGGCTGCAAGGCGAAGCCTCGGCCGGCGAGGTGCTGATCGCGGAAGCGACCGCAAGGATCATCGGCGGCCAGTTCCGCCTGGAGCATCTCGCGACGCGAACCCTCAAGGGTTTCGACGCCCCCGTCACGGCCTACCGCGTGCTTGGCGAACAGCGCGGCGCGACCCGTTTCGAGGCCGTTCACGGCGCGAGCAGCCTGCCGATGATCAGCCGCGAGGCCGAGATCGCCCGCCTCGTCGACCGCGCCACCGCCGCGCTGCTCGGCCAGGGCCAGATCGTCGTCGTCACCGGCGAGGCCGGCATCGGCAAGTCGCGCCTGATCGAGGAGATGTTCCGCCGGCTCGAAGTCAAGCCGGCGCAGCGCGTCGTGCTGCAATGTTCGCCGATCCATACCAACCGGCCGTTCCATCCGCTCGCCCACTATCTGGACTACATGACCGGCGTCGAAGCGCCCGATGCCGATGTGCGCCAGCTCGACAAGCTCGATGCGCTGCTGCGCCGCCTCGGCCAGGCGACGCCCGAACGGCTGGCGCTGATCGCCGAGCTGTTGCGCCGCGAGAGCAGCGACCGCAGGCTGCTGCTGCGGCTTGCGCCGACGGAAATCCGCGCACGCACCATCGAGGCACTGCTCGACATCGTCGAGGCGATCTCGCGCGACAGTCCGGTCATGGTCATCGAGGACGTGCACTGGGCGGATCCGTCGACCAACGAATGGCTGGAGCGGCTGGCAGGGATGATCCGAGGCCTGCCGGTGCTGCTGGTTGCGACCATGCGGCCGAGCGAGATGCCGCAATGGGCCGAGCAGTCGGGCGCGAGCATGATGCAGCTGTCGCGCCTGCAGCCCGAGGAGATCAGGCGGCTGGTCAACTCGGTTGCCGCCGAGCACAAGATGCCGACCAGCGTGGTCGATGCGATCGTGGTGCGTTCGGACGGCATTCCGATCTTCGCCGAAGAGCTGGCGCGCGGCCTGCAGGCGATGGAGGACGCCTCCCCCGGCACGGCCGATGCCACCGCGATTCCCGAGACCTTGAATGAAACTCTGCTGGCGCGGCTCGACCTGCTCGAGCACGGCCGCGAGACCGCGCAGCTTGCCGCCGCGATCGGCCGCGACATCCCGCTCGACCTGTTGATCGCCGTGTCGCCGTTCGGCGAGGCCGCGACGCGCGCGAGCATCGAGCGCCTGATCGCAAGCGGCATCTTCGTCACGCGCCATTCCGGTTTCGGCGACGCCGTCGACTTCCGCCACGCGCTGTTGCGCGACGCCGCCTACCTCCTGCTGCTCCGCCGCGACCGGCTGCGCGTCCACAAGCTGATCGCCGACACTATCGAGGCGCGCTTTCCCGCGATCTCGGACAGCATGCCGCACGTGCTGGCGCACCAGTTCGCGGAAGCCGGCGACCATTCCGCCGCCATCATCTATCTGGAGCGCGCCGGTCGCGACGCGGCGCGCCGTTCGGCGGCAATGGAAGCGGTCGCGCATTTCACCGCGGCGCTGGAGCAGACCTCCAGACTGCCGGCGGGACGCGAACGCGACGTGCGCGAATTCGACCTGCGGCTCGGGATCCTGGGCCCGCTGATCGCGGCCAGCGGCTACGGCGCGCGCGAGGTCGAGCGGCAGATCGCGCTTGCGGTCGAGCTGTCGGCGCGCATCGGCGCCGGCGATCGCATCGTGCCGGCGCTGTTCCTGAACTGGATCGCCCGCTTCAACGAAACCGACGTGCGGTTCGAGGTGGCACGCCAGATCGCGCAGGTGGCGGCGCAAGGCAGCACGCTCGACAAATTGATGGCGCATCGCTGCATGGGCACGACGCTGCTGTTCCGCGGCGAATTCGCCGCTGCGATCGCCGAGTTCGAGGAATTCCAGAAACTGTTCGTTCCCGAATTGCACAACGAGCCGCTCAACCGGATCGGCGCCACCATCCACGCGGTCACCGTCAAGGTCGGGCTTGCCGAAGCCTGGACCGTGCTCGGCGACGCCGAGCGCGCCGGCTTCTGGCGCGAGGCCGCCCTGAAAGATGCCGAGGCCAGCGGACATTACCAGACGATCTGCCACACCGCCGCCTTTGCCGGAGGCCTGCTCGCCGCTTTCCTGGAGGACGCCGACGACCTCGCCTTCCATGCTGCGCGATTGCGCGACCTGACGCTGGCGCATGACCTGCCCTATTGGCGGCCGCACGCCGACCTGCTCGGAGGCGTCGCCGACATCCGCCATGGCGCAATCGAAAAGGGATTCCGCCTTGCACAGCACGGCATGGAGCGGATGATCGCCGAGCGCTTGCCGTCGTTGACGGCCTGGTGCGTGGTGTTCGCCGGCGGCTGCGTCAAGGCGCATCGCCCGGAGGAAGGCCTCGCGACGCTTGCGGGCATCGCGAGCGAAGTCGAAACCGGTGAACGCTGGACCGCGGGCGAGTTTCACCGCTTGCGCGGCCTGTTGCGGCTGCAGGCCGGCGACAGCGAAGGCGGCCTCGACGACCTCACGGAGGCGCAGCGCATCGCCGTGCAACAGGGCTCACAGCTGGTCGGGCGCCGCGCCGCCGCCGATCTCGAGCGGCTGGCAGAAGCAAGCTGAAGCGCATTCACCAGGCGTAGCGCGCCACGGCCTTGCCGGCGTAGGAGTTCATCACATCCGAGAACTCGCCTTCGAAGGTTACTGCGGCCGACCAGCCGTTCAGCCATCGCATCTCCGCCGATGCCGTGGTCAGCGCGGAATCGTGCGCCTGCGCCGCGCCATTGACGACAAAGAACGCGCCCGGCAGCGACTGGAACACCGGTGTGATGTCGCGGTCGGTGTAGTAATCGTGCGCCCAGGCAAGCCGCCCGCGCAAGGTGAGGATGCCGTTCGACATCGCAAAGGACCGGTCGGTGCGCACGCCGAGCTCGCTGCGGGGATCGGTGACACTCCTGGCGTTGTAGTTCAGCGCAAACATGCCGCTGCCCGAAATCACCTGCTCGGCATAGGCCGGCAGGTCGAGCGTGGTGAACTGCGCGGCCGCGTAAGGCGTGATGCCCATCCACGGCGTTGCATAGCGATAGCCGCCCTCGAGGCGTCCCGACCAGGCGTTGGAATTGAACTGCGCGCGCAGATGATCGACGCCGGCGATGGTGACGGTGCGGTCCGTCGTGACATCCTGGCCGCCATAGGCGAGCGCGCCGGTCACATAGGCCGCGCCGACGGTGTGACGCACGAAGGCGCCGGCCTGGAACATGTCCGAGCGGCCAAAGCCGGAGCCGGTCACCGAGAAATTGGTGCCGCCGCCGGCGAGTGCAAAGCCGGCCAGCGTCGCCGGCGAAATCCGATAGTCGGCGCCGGCCGCAAAGCCGAAGGCGCGCACATTGGCGGAGTTGGAGCCGAGCGCCGCGTTGCCTGAGATGTCGGCGCCGCCGCCAAAGGCCGAGCCCCACACGCTCCAGCGGCTGTCGAGCAAGTCGTTGCGCGCGGCGCCCGCCTTGGTCGGCATCCTCGCCAGCGCGTCGCCCGCCCCGCCCGATCTCTTCGCGGCATAGGCGAGCGAGCCGTCTTCCTCCGCATAAGGCTGCGCGCTGCCGCCGGCCGTGACATTGCTGCCGCGGCCCGACACGAAGGGATCGGTCAATAGCGACAGGAACAGGTTCATCGCGTTGAAAGTCGCCTGCTGCGTACCCGTCGCAAGCTCGCCGGAGGCTTGCGTCAGGCCGGCCGGCGACAGTGAGGCGAACACCGCGGGAATACCGCCGTTAGAGTTGAAGAAATTGGTGAGCGCGTTGCCGACATTGGTCTGGTTGACGTTGAGATTGTTCTTCGCGCCGTAATTCAGATCGAAATTGATATAGGCGTGGGTCGGATCGTAGGACAGGGTTGCGACCAGTCCGCCCGGCAACGGCGCCGCCAACCCGCTGAATGTACCGCTGACGCCGCCCGACGCCTGCAGGATCATGTATTGCTTCATCACGGTGCCGGCGGGATCGATCGCCACACCGACATTGCCGTTGAGATGCGCCGTGCCGCTGACGTCGGCGAACGTCGAGGTGGCCGAACTGAGCTGCACCAGATAGAGCGCGCCCGACTGGAAGGCGAGATTGCCCTGCACGCTCATGAATGTGCCGAAGCCGCTGCCGGGCAGAAAGATGCCGCCGTTCGCGATGAACGTGTTGCCGACGATACCGGCCCCGGTGAGCGCGCCGCCGGAGTTCACCCTTGTGAAAATGGAGGAAGAAATCGAGCCTTCGACGTCGAGGAAGCCGCCGTCGACGAAAGTCGGTCCACTGTAAGCATTGAGGCCCGACAGCGTCAGCTGCCCGCTGCCGATCTTGACCAGCGAGCCGAATCCAGGACAGCCGCACGGTGCGCCGTCCGCGATGACGCCGGAAACCTCGGTCGAGAGATTGTTGCTGCCGACCACGAGCCGGTTGTCGCCAAGATAATAGGTGCCCGATCCCGCGATCGATCCCGCCGTGACGACGCCGTTGAAACGCCGGCCGATCGTACCGGAAAAATCGACATAGCCGCTGCCGTTGGTGATGAACTGGGCGTTGCCGCCGGTGCTGGCGTCGAAGAAGCCGACCGCGGCACCGCTGTTGGTGACGATCGTGGCGTTGCCGGCAGTCGACAGGGCGTTGAATTCCAGGCTGCTGCCCGCGTTGTTGGTAATGGTGGCATTGCCCGCCGTGGGCCGGTCGAACGGATTGAAACCGGAGATGAAGAATGGAAAGCCGAAGGCGATCGCGCCGTTATTGTTGTTATTGATGGTCGCGTTGCCGGCGGTGCTGCGGCCGGCAAAAAAGACACCCTCGGGGATCGCGCTCGAGAACGTGCCGAAACTGCCATTGTTGATGGTGGCGTTGCCGGCCGAGCTGCGATCGAAGAAGAAGAGCTGTCCGCCGAACCGGTTGGTGATGTCTGCGTTGCCGGCGGTGCTGCGGTCGTTGAACGTGGTGAGACCGCCATAGCGGTTTGTAATCGTCGCGCTTGCGGCGGTGCTGCGATCGTAGAAATCGGTTTCGCCGCCGAAGCGGTTGGTAATGCGGGCGCTTGCCGCGGTTGCCATGTTATTGAAGGTGGTGAGGCCGCCGGATCTGTTGACGATGGTCGCATTCGCCGCCGTCGAATTGTTGAAAAAGTCGGTTTCGCCGCCGTTCTTGTTGATGATGGTCATCGTGCCGGCGGACGTGGCGTTGCGGAAGCTGGTCTGGCCGGCGAAGAACGCGCCGGCTTCGAAGTCGTTGGTAATTTTGGTGATGCCGGCGGTATTCGCATTGATGATTTCCAACGTGCCGAACACGGTGACGTCGCCGACGAGGCTGGCGAAATGCGTGGCGTCTCCGAGCTGAACCGCCGCGCAGGAGCAAATCGTGGTGCCGCCGGTGTAGGTATTGGTGCCGTCGAGAATCACCTTCGCAGTGAAAGGCCCGAAGCCGAAAGAAATTATTGTCAGTTTACCGGCACCGCTGATGTTGCCGGTGAACGCCGCCGAAAAGCCGGCGGTACCGATTGCACTGCCCGCGGCGGTGGGATTGATCACGAAATTGTTGGCGATCAGGAGGTTGGGTGCGGCGGCCTGAAATCCGCCGTTCTCAAGCGTCACCACACCGGTGCCGGCGGCCCTATCGCTGACCACCGATAGCGTTCCAAAGCCGCTGACTGTCGTTCCGCCCGAATAAGTGTTCGTGCCAAAAAGCGTGAGTGCGCTGTTGCCAAGAAGCTGGACTTGAACACCGGGTCCGTTGATGTTGTTGAAAATCTCGATCGATTGGCCTGAATTGGCGCGATCGATAATGCCGCCGCTGGCGCCCGTCACGCTAAAATTAACGTCAGCGCCGCTGATCAGAAAGGATTTCGAGTTTGCATTGAAGGTCCAGTTATCCGGACTGATCGGTCCGCCCGTCACGACGACCGGCACCGATCCCGTTGCATCGAAAATTGCGCTCTGTCCGGCCGAGATCGGCGGCGGGACCGCGGCCTGATTCGACCAGTTGGTGCCGGTGTTGTAATCCGTCGTCGTGGTGGTGCTGCCGGTACCGCCCCAAGTGTAGTTCTGGGCGTTCGCCGCCGAGGGAATGACAACAACCGATATCAACGCGATCCGGAACGCAATGGCGCGTCGGCGCAGCCCGCCCGGCTCCCGCGATGCCAACTCTGTCCGCACGCCCAACCCCAAACTTGCGGCCGCCCCGCTCTCTCGCCAGAGAGGCATCCCGACTGGGGTAATTTCGCAAAATGCGGCGACAGAGTCTTGTCGACGCGCGCGGAATCGCGCCGAAAGGCCTATCCCGGCAGGGATTTAGCTACGTTTTTTCAGCGGCTGTGGCCGAAAGGATACGCGTCTCACGCGTTCGGAGACGGCTCGCCGGCCGCATCGAGCAGTTGCGACCGCCGCACCCGCTCGCGATGGGCGGTGTAGAGCCCGCTGCCGACGATGAAGGCCGCACCGACCACGGTCCAGACGTCAGGCAGTTCGCCGAAGATCATGAAACCGAGGATGCTGACCCAGACGAGCTGGGTGTAGGAGAACGGCGCCAGCACGGACGCGTCGGCATAGCGGAACGCCAGCACCACGATCCACTGGCCCGCGGTCGAGAACACGCCGATCAAAATGCCGAACGCGATCGCCTGCCAACTCGGCGTCACCCAGGCGAACGGCACCAGCACCGACAGGATCGCAACGCCCGCGATCGACGAATAGGTCATGATGGTGATGGCGTGCTCCTTGCCGCTCATCATGCGCGTCATGATCAACGTCGCAGCCCACGCGAGCGCGGAGACGATCGGGAAGAAGGCCGCAACATGAAAGGCGCTGCTGCCCGGCCGCAGGATGATCAGCACGCCGAGCAATCCGACTGCAGTCGCGAGCCATCGCCGCACGCCGACCTTCTCCGACAGGAAGATGATCGACAACGCCGTGACGAACAGCGGCGAGACGAAGCCGGTGGCGGAGGCTTCCGCGATCGGCAGGTAACGCAGGCCTGAGATGAAGAACAGCGAGGAGCCGAGCAGCGCTGCGCCGCGCATCAACTGCAGGCCGACATTGCCGGTCTTCAGCGCGAACAACGGCGATCCCGGCACCATCGCAGGCACCATGATCATCGCGAACACGAGGAAGCGCAGCCAGGCGATCTCGATCGATGGCAGTGTCGCCGAAAGATATTTCGCTGTCACGTCGGAGACGCCGAGGAACACCGTCGATGACAGGATCAGCGCGATGCCCTTGAACGGCCTGTCGGCACGCGCAGGCGCGCGGCGGACGGCGGGCTTCTTTTCGGACGACGGCAGGGAAACACTGTCGAGCCTGGCCACTACGGCGGCTGAGGCAGCAGGAGGCGGAGTCACGGCAAATCTCGGGCGAATTTCGAATCTGGTGTGCGAGAAGAAAACGACAAATGGCCGGAAGCGACAACACCCGATAGCGGGATGCCGATATGCGTCACGCGTGAAGCGTTGAAACAACTCGTTAAGAAAATGCGCACGCGGCCTTGTTTTGCGCCTTATTTGATTTGGCGCATGATCTTATCGGAAAACCGGTGCCCACTTTTCCGGATCATGCGCGCTACAGCATCGGCAGGCTGCGCGGTTTCGGCCCGCGCGGAAACGCCGCATCGAGTGCCGCGATTTCGTCCTTGGTGAGTTTCAGCTTGCCTGCTGCAGCATTCTCAGATGCATGTTCCGCATCGGCCGCTTTTGGAATCGCGAACACCTGACTTTCACGGGTGAGGAAACTCAGCGCGACCTGACGCACTGTGGCCTTGTGCACGTCAGCGATCTTCGCGAGCAGTTTGCCGCCGGCGCTTGCCACGGTCGGAAAATCGTTGTGGCCAAACGGCGAATACGCCACGACGGCGACGCCGTGGCGCGCGCACCACGGGATCACGTTGTGCTCGATCGCGCGCTCCTTCAGGTGATAGAGCACCTGGTTGCAGGCGATCTTGCCTTGGCCTGACACCGCGAGAATCTCGTCGAGATCGTCGGCGTCGAAATTGCTGACGCCCCAGGAGCGGATCTTGCCGGCCTTCTTCAATTCCTCGAATGCGGCCACCGTGTCCGAGAGCGAGTACGAGCCGCGCCAGTGTAAGAGATAGCAATCAAGCCGGTCGGTCTTCAGCCGTTTCAGCGAACGCTCGCAGGCCGTGATGGTGCCGCGCCGCGAAGCGTTGCTCGGCAACACCTTGGAGACGAGGAACAGCTCGTCGCGTTTGCCGGCAATGGCGTCGGCAATGACGAGCTCGGCGTCGCCATACATTTCGGCGGTGTCGATATGAGTCATGCCGAGCTCGATGCCGCGCTGAAGCGCCGCGATCGCCTTTTTGCGGTCACCGCGATCGAGATACCAGGTGCCCTGCCCGATCACGGAGACATCGGGACCGTTTTTGCCGAATGGTTTATGTTGCACGATGACCTCGCAAAAACAAAGGTTCGTCATTGCGAGCGAAGCGAAGCAATCCACCTCACCGCTTGTGGCGCTATGGATTGCTTCGTCGCTTCGCTCCTCGCGATGACTAGAGTTTGCTGATGTCGGCGACCAGCACCGTGCCGGTCACGGATTCCGTGATGTAGAGACGATCGGCCTTCGCACCACCGATCGCGACGTTGGTGCAGGATTGCCCGGTGCACGATTTGATCCGCGCGATGCATTCCCCGTTCGGCGCGAAGACAAAGACATGACCAAGCGAGGCATGCGCGACGAACAGCCGCCCGGCACGGTCCATGGTCATGCCGTCAGGACCGCTCGGGCCGAACAGCGAGCAGAAGCGGCCGACCTTCGAGACGCTGCCGTCCTTCATGAAGGGCAGACGCCAGACCGCATTGTCGCGCGTCATCGCGACGAACAGCACGGCTTCGTTGGGATCAAGCACGAGACCGTTCGGGCTGGGTCCAGTGTCGATCAGACAGTCGAGCCGGCCGCTCTTTGTGTAGCGATAGACCTTGCCGGTGGGATCGTGCAGCCCGGTCTGGCCCTGATCGGTGAAATAGATGTCGCCGTTGGAAGCGAGATGCAGGTCGTTGCAGCCGCGGAACGATTCCGAGTTGCGGGAGGTCAGGACCTTGCGCATGCGTCCCGCCTTGGCGTCGCATTCCATGATGCCATGCCTGTAGTCGGCCACGAGGATGCGGCCGTCGGCGCCGATCTTCAGTCCGTTCGGCCAACCCTCATATTCGACGACAAGCGACCAGGTCTTGTCTGGCGCGATCCTGAAAATCCGGCCGAAGGGAATGTCGACGAGATAGAGATTGCCGTCCTTGTCGAACGATGGTCCCTCGATGAAGCAGTCGGTCGGCGCGCCCGGCCTATTGGCATCGGCCCACTCCGTCGCCACGCCCTTGCGGCGGAAACTGTCGGGCATCGCGGAGAAGATCGTTGTCTCGATCAGCTTCGGCGGCGTTTGCAGATACATCATTTTTGTCGGTTCACCCGTGAGAGCGCGCGCACCATAAGGGACGGAAATGGCGGCGTCGATTATCCCAGCGATCAAACCATCGTGGCTGCGATCAAGTTATTCACGTTCGGCTCATTCTCGATATTCCCTAACACGTGCAGCAGCCGGTCGACGCGCCCGGCGGGAAGATGTTTCGCGACCTGCAGGCGGAACTTCTCCTCCATCTCGGCATCGGTCATCGGATTCTTGAAATGCCCGCGGTGATATTCGACGCGGGTCGTCTTGCGCGCGCCTGACTTCAGCACGACCTCGAGCTCACAGAGATTGAACTCCTTCTCGGTGCGGTCGGCCTCTTCCGACGGCACGACCTTGATGCGACCGACCAGATCGAGCAGGCGCGGGTCGTGCAGATACGGGTCCTCGTAATATTCAGGGTCGATCTTGCCGTGCAGCAGCGCCAGCGCCGCCGAGTAAGGGATGCTGTGGTCGGCGGTCTCATGGGTCTGCGGCTTCCACTTGTCGGGCCCGTCGGCCATGATCTTGATCGCGGAATGCGAGACGTTGATGTTGACCTCGGCAATCTCGTCCGCGCTCTTGAACGACGGCCGCGCCTCGACGGCGGCCTGCGCCACCGTCTGGGAGAACTGGCCGAGCGGAAAGCGCTTGGTGAAGGCGCGGCGGATGCCGAAGGGCTCGCCGAGTTGCACCGCTCCGACCGGCGCCTTGCCCATCACCTTGAAGAAGCCGTAGCGGCCTTCGAACACCTTGCCCGGACCGGTCATGCCGTTTTGCGCGAGCTCGATCGCGAACATCGCCTTGCGGCAGGCGTCGGCCGCCGCATAGGCCTTCCAGTTCGACAATTCGTCGGCGCGACCCTGGCGCGTTGCGGTGTTGCCGCCGACAGTGATGCCGATCGCGTGCACCATCTGCTCCGGCGTCAGCCCCATCAATTGGCCGGCGCCCACCACCGCGCCCATCCCCGTCATGGTGGAATGATCGATGCCGTTGTTGAGATAATCGAAGACGTCGGCGATCTTGCAGAAGCCCTCATAGGCCAGCACGGTCGCGGTGATGAGGTCGCGGCCGCTGCGCCGGTTCACTTCGGCGGCGGCGAGCAGCGCCGCGATGGTGTCGCTGGGATGGCCGGCGCCATGGGTGAGAGAGACGAAAGCGTCGTTGAAATCGAGATAACGGAACATGGTGCCGTTGGCGAAGGTGGCGAGATCGGCGCTGGTCTTGGTGCCGCTGATCAGCACTGTCGCGGGCTGTTTTGCGCTGACGTCGCTGGCAAGCTTGATCGCGATTTTGCTTGGACCCGCGTCATAGCCGCCGAAGGCGCAGCCGATGGTGTCGAGGATGGTGCGTTTGGCGATGCGCACGACATCGTCGGGAATGTCCTCGTATTTCAGACTGGCGGCATAGCGGGCGAGCGTCTCGGCGAGCACGGGCTGGCTCGCCGGTTTCTCCTGCGCCAGCGCGGGTAGGCCGGCGGCGGCGCCGACGGCTGCCATTGCTTTCAGGACATCGCGGCGCGAGTTATGCAATGAACGGACAGTCCGGATCCTGTTTGGTGACATCGAGACGCCTCCCCGGCCGGTATGCTTTGTCTTGCGGTATAGGCGTTCGGTATGGAGCCGGCAAGTTGGCGAAGCCAAGCGCAGAACACCGCTCTGGCAACCGCACAATCTGCAGTATAAGGTTGACCGGTTCGCGACTAATTAGGCCGTTACAATGATTTCGTCTTTTTTCGAAGATATTTCGATCTGGCTTACCCTGTTAAAATACGTGGGCATCTCCCTCGCCGCGGGATCGTCAATTTGGGGAACCACAAACGAATTGACGAAGAAGACGAAGGGCGGCAGACCTCGACTAACCAAGGCGGGTGTCGTCGCCATCTCCTTCACCTTACTCGGCCTTGTCGTCAGTCTTGCCTCGGAGGACTTGCAACGCCGAGAGTCCAAGGTCCAGGCTGCAGCCAACGCAAGGCGCACCAATGAAATCATCATCTCCGGGCAGCCGCTCACGAGCCTCTCGTTGAGCTGGCAATTTTCCAGCGCCAGCGACGCTCTCAGGCAGACCATGCGGAAGGGACAGAAAGCCAGCCGGGAGAATGATGAATCCTCCCAAGGCGGTACACCGCGCGTCCCATTCGGCATCGAAGAATATCAGGATGCGTTGATACCATTGGTCACGTATGTAGCACGACTCGGCGAACCGCCGGATACGGACAACACCGCTCAGAGCAAACCGAAGGCTGCTGATGGAGATGCGGTGGTGCTCATTGCTCTTGACCCCTCGTTCAACTCCATACTCGCCTTTGGACTAATTGGCAGTGGCCCAACGTGGTACGATACGGATAAGACGAAAGCGAAGAAAGACCTCCCGGCGGGATTTCCCAAATGGCCTGCTGACGATTTTTCTACCGTGCATGCCAGCTTCAACCTAGATCGGGACCGCAATGGCGCATCGACGTACGGCGTCAGCTGGGACCTCGATCCGGGATCGCTCGCCGCCGCAATCAATCGCGTGAATTCGAAGCTTACGCCGACCGCGAAACTTCCACCGCTGCTCAAAGTTGCGATTCTGTATGACATCAAGGTGCTTCCATTTATACAGAACGACTTTGCTCAACCGAGCGCCAATATTTGGAGGTCCCTGTCAGATGAAGGCACTAAGGCGACGCTGCCTGCGGGAGGCTTCACTGACGCCACAATCGCGCTTGAAGTGAACGACTATCGCGAATCGACGAGTCGCTACGCTTTTAAGAAAATGTATCATCTTGCACTTTCGGATCAGTTTGACGATCCAATCGATACCAAATGCGCCGTGCTCGAGTTCGAAATCGTGTCTCGATAATGCCCGTACTGCCCCGCACGTTTTCCCGTGCGAGCGTGGGAACTGGCAGTACGCCTGAAGCGGATCAGTCGGGCAAAGCTGGATGAGTTGTAACCTAGTTCGCCGCCGCCAAGGGCTGCGGCGCGAGGATGACCGGCCTCTCGGCGATCAACCGTTTGAGCTCGGGAAGACAGGAACCGCAATTGGTGCCGGCCTTGAGTTTTGCGCCGATCTCGGCCGCGGTCGCCGCGCCGGCTGCGATGGCATCGCAGATCGATGCGCGGCCGACGCCGAAGCAGGCGCAAACCACGGGGCCGGCGCTGACGACGCCTTCGGTGGAGCGGCCCGACAGCAGCAGGCGGCGCTCCTCGTCGGTGAGGCTATCAGCCGCGAACAGGTGCTTCACCACGTCCCAGTCGCCGGCGTCATGCGCCGGACCGACGAACAGGCAGGTTTCGATACGATCCCCACTGAACGATGCTGCGCGAAAAACGCCGCCGCCGAAATCCCGGTACTCGGCGATGTCGCCGCCCACGGTTGCGCGCAGCCATGACGGCCAGCGCGACAGATCGGCATTGTCGGCGAACAGATAGCCATAACCGCCGGCCACCGCCGCACGCGCCCACCACAGGCTCGCCGGGAGTTGCAGTTCGGTACGCGACAAGACGAAGCCGCGGAACACATATTCGTAAGGCGCGATCGAGACCGGCGTCGACTTGGCGTCGGGCTGGCCGGAGAAAGGATCGGTGAAGGGCGCGACCAGCGCACCGACCCGCGCGGCGGACGCATTGCTCTCGTTCCAGTGGATCGGCGCGAACAGCATACCGCGCTGCTGTCGCGCGCTGACGACGACCTTGAGGGTGCACTGGCCGTAGTCAGTGGTGACGCGCGCAAAGCTGTCGTCGTCGACGCCATAACGGCTCGCGTCATCGGGATGAATCTCGACATAGGGCTCGGGCAAATGCGCGCCGAGCCGCGGGCTCAGGCCCGTGCGGGTCATGGTGTGCCACTGGTCGCGCACGCGCCCGGTGTTGAGACGGAGCGGACGGCCGGGATGGGTCTCGGTACGCAGCGCCGGAATTTCGGGCGCGATGAAGCGCGCCTTGCGGTCGCCCGTATAGAAGCCGCCCTCGCCAAAGAAGCGCGCCTGCGACTGCGCGCCCTCGCGCAACGGCCACAGCACCGGCGCCATGATGTCGTAACCTTCGTCGGAGACCGCCCTCAGCGCGCCGATGTCGAAGTCGCGGCTGCCGTTGTTCTCGAAGGCCGACAGCGCGGCATGTTCGCGGAACACGTCTGCGGCGGATTTGTAGTCGAAGGCGGCGCCGAAGCCGAGACGCTTCGCAACTTCGCTGACGATCCACCAGTCAGGCCGCGCTTCGCCCGGCGCCGGCAGGAAAGCACGTTGCCGCGAGATGCGGCGCTCCGAATTGGTCACCGTGCCTGATTTCTCGCCCCAGGCCAGCGCCGGCAGCAGCACATGCGCCCCGGAATTGACGGTGTCGTTGGCGCTCACGTTCTCGGAGACCACGAACAGCTCGAGCTTCTTCAGCGCCTCACGCACACCGTCGGCATCGGGCAGCGACACCGCCGGATTGGTGCCGATCACCCACAGCGCCTTGATCTCGCCGCGCGCGATCGCCTCGAACATCTGCACCGCCTTCAGGCCCTCATGGGTGGCGATGCGCGGCGCCTTCCAGAACCGCCGCACCCGGTCGATGTCCGGCGGCGTGAAGTTCATATGCGCGGCGAGCTGGTTGGCGAGCCCGCCGACCTCGCGGCCGCCCATCGCATTGGGCTGGCCGGTCAGCGAGAATGGTCCGGTGCCCACTTTGCCGATGCGACCGGTGGCAAGATGACAATTCAGAATGGCGTTGACCTTGTCGGTGCCTTGCGCCGACTGGTTGACGCCTTGCGAATACATCGTGACCGTGCGCTCGGTCTCGCGGAACATCCGGAAGAAGCTCGCGACGTCGGCCTCCGACAGTCCTGTCGCAAGTGCGGTCGCGGCTACGCTGCCGGCAATGCCGCGCGCCCGCGCCAGCGCCTCGTCAAAGCCCGACGTGTGGGCCTCGATATAGGCGCGATCGAGCGCGCCATGGTCGGCGAGATGCACCAGCAAGCCCGAGAACAACGCCGTGTCGGTGCCGGGCTTCAGGCCAAGGAACAGCTCGGCATCTTCAACCGTGTCGGTGCGGCGCGGATCGATCACGACCATGCGCGCGCCGCGCGTCTGCTTGTTGGCCATCATGCGCTGGTACAGCACCGGATGGCACCAGGCCGCATTGGAGCCGACCAGCACCAGCAGATCGGCCTCGTCGAGATCCTCGTAGCAGCCGGGCACGGTGTCGGCGCCGAAGCCGCGGCGATGGCCCGCAACGGATGACGCCATGCAGAGCCGCGAATTGGTGTCGACGTTGGCCGAGCCGACAAAACCCTTCATCAGCTTGTTGGCGACGTAGTAATCCTCGGTCAGCATCTGGCCGGAGAGATAGAATGCGACCGCCTTGGCGCCGTCGCGCGCCACGATGTGCTGCAGACGATGCGCGACATGGTCGAGGGCGTCACTCCAGACGACGCGCTCCATCCTGCCCTTGCTGCAGCGGACCATCGGATGCAGCAGCCGGCTCTCGAGCGCCAAGGTCTCGCCGAGCGCCGAGCCCTTGGAGCACAGCCGGCCGAAATTCGCCGGGTGCTCGGGATCGCCGGAGATGGCCGCGCCACCATTGCCGTCCGGCGTCGCCAGCACGCCGCAGCCGACGCCGCAATAGGGGCAGGTCGTTTTGGTGGCGCGGAGCTTTGGATCGACGGACGTCATGACATCGGCCTCACGCCGCCTTGGCCTGCGTCGCGAGCGCGCGGCCGAACATCATGTCTTTGCGGATGGCCGCGATTGTCTTGCGAACGCGGATCATCTCGAGATACCAGAGCGCATCTGACGTCTCGCCGATCAACACCGCGCCGGTGAGTTTGCCCTCTGAGATGACGAGCTTCTTGTAGGTGCCGCGCTTGACGTCGCTGAGCAGGACCTCCTCGCTGCCCTCAGCGCCGATGAAATCGCCGGCCGAGAACACGCTGACGCCCGAGACCTTCAGATTGGTGGCGACCACGCTGCCGTTGTAAGCTGCACTGCGCCCGGCGAGATGCCCGGCGAGCGCACGCGCCTGCTCATAGGCTGGCTCGACCAGGCCGTAGCAGATGCCGCGATGCTCGGCGCATTCCCCAAGCGCGAAGATGTCGGGCGCGCTGGTCTGCAGGGCATCGTCGACCACCACGCCGCGGTTGACCGACAGACCGGCGTCCCTTGCAAGCGACGTGTTCGGCCGGATACCGGCGGCGAACACCACCGCATCGGCATCGATCAACGTACCGTCGGCGAGTTCGACGCCTTCCACTGACGTCTCGCCGACGATGCGCGCGGTGCTGGCGTTGAGCATCACCTTGATGCCCCTGCGCTCGACCAGCGTCCTGAGCAGATCGGCGGCGGGCGCATCGAGCTGGCGCTCCATCAGCCGGTCCATCAGATGCAGCAAGGTCACCGGCGTGCCGGCCTTGGCGAGGCCATAGGCGGCTTCCAGTCCGAGCAACCCGCCGCCAACAACCACCACCGGTTTCCTGCGCGCGGCCAGCGCCAACAGCAAATCGACATCGCGGCTGTCGCGGAAGGTGTGGACGCCCGCAAGCTCGGCACCGGGCACGTTGAGCCGCAGCGGCGAGGAACCGGTCGCCAGCACCAGCCGCGAAAATTCGATGCTCTCGTCGCCGGCGATCTTGAGTTCGCGGCGGCCGACATCGATCTCGGTGGCGCGGCAACCGTATTTCAGGGTGACGCCGCGATCGCGCCACCAGCCGGCAGGCTTCAGCTCGATGTCGTGGGATGCGGTCTCGCCCGCGAGCACCGACGACAGCAGCACGCGGTTATAGGCTAGCCGCGGCTCCTCGCCGATCACGGCGATGGCGTAGCGGCCGAGCGAGGTCTTGACGAGTTCATCCACCAGCCGCGCGGCGGCCATCCCGTTGCCGACAATGACGAGCGGTTCGCTCAACGTCGCCTACTCCGCCGCCTGCGACGGCCGGCCATAGGCCTCCGCCATCATGTAGGAGGACAGCGTGTCGTAGGCCGCGGTCCAGGCGGCTGCGACCTCCGGCGTCCAGGCGTCGCCGAGTCCTTTCTCCAGCGTGTACAACAGCGCCGCGCCCACGACGGGATAATGCTCGCGCTTGGCGCCATAGCTGACATGGCGGATCGCCAGCGCACTCGCCGCGGGGAGGATCGACGGCAGATCGGAAAGCCCGTTCACGACGACGGCGAGTGTCGCCATCAATTTCTTGCGCTGCTCGGTCATGTTCTCGGGGAACATCGCCTTCACGGAAGGCGCGACTTCGAACAGGCGGTCATAGAAGATCACGGCGGCCTGTTCCGAGATCGGTGCGACCTTGGCAAAGCTTTGCTGGACGAGCTCGATTTGATCCGGGGTCATGTCTCGCTCCTTGTTGTTGCTCTCCCGTCCCGAGGGACGGGAGAGGATGCTTTGCAAGGTTCAGATGCGCGCTTGCGCCAGACTCGGCGAGCCGGCGGTCTCAGAACTCTTGCGCAGGTAGAACCACCAGGTCCCTGCGAGGCAGAGCCCGTAGTAAGCGAGGAAGACCATCAGCGCGAGCTGGGGGCTGCCGGTCAGCGCGATCGACTTGCCGAAGCCGAGCGGGATCAGGAAGCCGCCGACCGCGCCGACGGCGCCGATGAAGCCGACTGCAGCGCCCGATTGGATCGACGCCGCCTTCAGCGCATCCACGCGCGCCGCCTCGCCCTTGCCGCGCGCCTTGTGCAAATTCTCCTCGCGGAAGATCGAGGGGATCATGCGGTAGGTCGAGCCGTTGCCGATGCCCGTCGTGGCGAACAGGATCAGGAACATCACGAGGAAGCCGGTAAAGTCCTTGGCGCCGACGAAGTAGAGGACGCCGATCGTGGCGGCCGCCATCGCGATGAAGTTGAAGAAGGTGACGATGGCGCCGCCGACCTTGTCGGCGAGCAGGCCGCCGATCGGGCGCACCAGCGAGCCGACCAGCGGACCGAGGAACGCGATGCCGATCGTGATCGCCGGGAACTGGGTCTTGATCAGCAGCGGAAACGCGGCCGAGTAGCCGATGAACGAGCCGAACGTCCCGATATAGATGTAGGACATGATCCAGGTGTGCTTGCGCTTGACGATCGCAAGCTGGTTCTTGATCGAGGCCTTCGCCGAGGTCAGGTTGTTCATGAAGAAGATGGCGCCGAACACCGCGATGATGATCGGCAGCACCCACATCAAGCCGGCGTTCTGCAGGTAGACGCCGCTGACCGGCTCGGCCTGGTAGAGATTGATCAGGCCGATGCCCATCAGGATCGGGGTGAGCAGCTGCACGCTGGAGACGCCGATATTGCCGCCGGCTGCATTGAGGCCGAGCGCCCAGCCCTTCATGCGGTCCGGATAGAAGAAGGAGATGTTGGCCATCGACGAGGCGAAGTTGCCGCCGCCAAGGCCGGCGAACGACGCCACCAGCAACATCAGCCAGAACGGCGTATCGGGCTGGCTGACGAAATAGGCGAGACACAGCGTCGGGATGAGCAGCACGCCCGCCGAGAAGATGGTCCAGTTGCGACCGCCGAACGTCGTCACCGCGAAGGTGTAAGGGAAGCGCATCAACGAGCCGATCAGGCCCGGCAGCGCGACCAGCTGGAACAGCTGGTCGGTCGAAAAGTGGAAGCCCGCGGCCGGCAGCTTCGCCGCGACGATCGACCAGATCGCCCAGACCGAAAAGCCGATATGCTCGGCGACGATCGACCAGATCAGATTGCGCCGGGCAATGAACTTGCCCTTCGAATTCCAGAAGGTCTCGTCCTCGGGATTCCATTCTGAAATCCACGCCGGATTCTCGTTGCTCATACCCAAATTCCTTTCTCGTCGCTGGTCGTTTGCAGGCACGAAAGCGCGTTCCGGAGAGACCCCGGCGCGAGTGGTTCGCGGGTTCAGATGATGGCTTTCGAGGACGGCAGCGGTGGCGTCAGAGTGAGCTATTCAAGCTTTGTGCCAGCGCGCGCGACGGCAATAATCGATGGAATTTGAATATGTTACAAAGCTATGGCTGAAATTTCAGCAGAGCGGATTCGCATTCAAAATTTGCGATTCGCTCATTTCTTGTGCGGCGCACAAGAAATGAGCGGCTTGATTAAAAGATGGCCTGACGAAAAACTTTACGCGTCCTCCGTCGCCTTCGCGGCCATCGGCTTCGGCGCAGCGCCGCCGCCCGGCTTCATGCGAAATTCGTAGGTCATCAAATGCCATGGCGAAGGCACAGGCTTGCCGTCCGGCGTGGTCGCATCGCTGCGCTTCTCGATCTTCGCCACCAGTTCGTCCTTCACGCCGAACACCACATCCGAGTTGAGATATTTGTCGCCGTCGATGAAGACGTGGGTGATCAGCGGCTCGTAACCTTTGGCGTTGACGAGGAAATGCACATGGGCGGGGCGCATCGGATGGCGCTTGGTCTGCATGATCATCTCGCCGACCGGCCCGTCGGTCGGGATCGGATAGCTGCAAGGCAGGATGGTGCGGAAGAAGAAGCGGCCGTCGTGATCGGTGACGAAACGGGCGCGCGAGGTCGGCCCGGTCGCAGCATAGGTCGGTTTCTGCGAGTCGTAGAAGCCGTCGTCGTCGGCATGCCAGACGTCGACGGGAACGCCGGCGAGCGGCTTGCCCTTCAGATCCGTGACGCGGCTCTGCACGAACATCTTCTCGCCGGTCTTGTTGTAGGGCGAGATGTCGCTGCCATGCGCCATCTCCTGGTGCTCGCCGACATAGAACGGGCCGAGCACCGTGGTTTGCGTCGCCCCCTCGCGCTCCCTGTGGTTCACGGCATCGACCAGCATCGACACGCCCATGACGTCGGACAGCAGGATGAACTCCTGGCGGATCGGGGTGCATTTCTGTCCCACACGCGTCAGGAAATCGATGGCATATTCCCATTCCTCGAAGGTGAGATCGGTCTTGCGCACATAGTCGTGCAGCGATTTGACCAGTTCCTGCAGCAGGAATTTCGCGCGCTTGTCCGGCGTGTTGTCGAAGCTTTTCACGACGGCGGCGGTCAGATCGTTTTCGTTGAACTGGGGCATTTTTGTCTGTCCTGCGAGGGAGGCGGAAAACGGCTCCAAGCCTACACCTGCGGCAGGCGCGGGGTAAGCGTATCCGGTTGGAACAAGTGCCGGTTTCAGCTAACAAGGCCAGCCCCTCCTTTCAAGAGATCGTCAAATGCTCGCCCCCACCACCGCCTCCCCCGAATCCGCCGGCATGTCCAAATCCGCCCTCGACCGGATCGATACGCACCTGAAGAGCCGTTACCTGGACTCCGGCCGGTTTCCGGGCACCCAGCTGCTGGTCTATCGCCGCGGCAAAGTGGTGCACAGCGCGGTACAGGGTTTTGCCGACGTCGAGCGCAAGGTTCCCGTCAAGGAAGACACCATCTTCCGCATCTATTCGATGACCAAGCCGATCACGGCCGTCGCCTTCATGATGCTGGTGGAGGAAGGCAAGGTCGCGCTCGACGAGCCCGTGCACAAATACATCCCGGAATGGAAGGACCTCGGCGTCTTCGTCGCCGGCACTGCGCCGAACTTCATGACGAAGCCACCGGCGCGCCCGATGCAGATCGTCGACCTGCTGCGCCATACCTCGGGGCTCACTTACGGCCTGCAGCAACGCGGCAATGTCGATGCCGCCTATCGCGAGCAGAAGGTCGCGGACATGGTGCCGGGAAAAACGCTCGATACGATGATCGCGGATCTCGCCAGGATCCCGCTGGAGTTTTCGCCCGGAGAGGCCTGGAATTACTCGGTTTCCATCGACGTGCTCGGTTATCTCATCGGCAGGATTTCGAACCAGCCGTTCCAGCAGTTTCTCAAGGAGCGCATCTTCGATCCGCTCGGCATGATCGACACCGATTTCCACGTGCCGGCCGAGAAAGCGCATCGCTTCGCCGCCTGCTATTCAAACAATCCGCCCGGCAAGATGAAGCTCTACGACGATCCGCCCAAGAGCAACTATCTCGCGCCGCCCACCCTCTATTCCGGCGGCGGCGGATTATGCTCGACCGCATCGGACTATCTCACCTTCTGCCGGGCGCTCCTCAATGGCGGCGAGCTCGGCGGCGCAAGATTGCTCGGCCCGAAGACGCTGAAGCTGATGGCGACGAACCATCTGCCGGGTGGGGTCTATCTTCCCGAGTTGTCGCGCTCGATGTTCTCCGAGGCGACCCTCGACGGCGTCGGGTTCGGTCTCGGCTTTGCCGTTACCATGGATCCGGGCAAGACACTCCTGCCCGGCAGCGTCGGCGAATACTACTGGGGCGGCATGGCCTCGACCGCGTTCTGGATCGATCCGGCGGAAGAGCTGATCACCGTCTTCATGACGCAGCTGATTCCCTCGAGCAGTTATCCGATCCGCCGCGAGCTGCGCACGATGGTCTATGCGGCCATCACCGACAGTAACCTCTGACCAAAACGGGTTCCATCACGCTGCTGCGTTGCGGCAGCGGCCTGAATTCCTTGGCGGACGTCCGGCGCATCTCCTATTGTTCCGGCTCAGCTTGGCCCGATTGTGCCAGCGCGCCCTGGCGGAATCCTCGTGCCAAAATTCTCCCTGCCCGTCCGGCTTGCGCTTCTGGTTGCAGGCACCACGCTGCCGCTGATCCTGTTTGCGGCGGGCATTATCCTGCGCAACTACGAGGAAGACCGCAGGGCCACCAGCCAGCGCGTGCTGGAGACGGTGCGCAGCATCCGCCTGGTGCTCGACGCCGAGGTGCAGCGCATGACCGGCGGGCTTCAGGTGCTGGCGTTGACCAACTCGCTTCGCAACGGCGACTTCGAGAATTTTCGCCGGATCGCGCTCGGCTTTCTCGACCAGTACGGCAAGGACGGCGTAATCCTGGTCGCCGACCGCGACGGCCGCCAGCTGTTCTCCTCGGTCACGACCGACACTGCGAGCCTGCCGCCGCGCAACAATCGCGACATCGTCGAAAAAGTATTTGCGACCAGGCAGCCGCAATATTCCGACCTGTTCATCGGCGCCGTCAAGAAGAAGCAGATCATCACGGTCGAGGTGCCGGTGATCCGCGACGGCAACGTCATCTACGTCGTCTCCTTCAGTCCGCCGATCGGCATGTTCCAGGGCATCGTGGAGAAGCAGCGCCCGAGCGACAACTGGACCATCTCGATCTTCGATCGTCAGGGTATCAATTTCGCGCGCGTACCTAATCCGGACGCCACCATCGGCCAGCGCGCCTCGCCGACGCTCTATGCGGAGATGTTCGGGCGCACCGAAGCGACACTGCCGACGGTGTCGCTGGAAGGCGTGAATCGGCTCACGACATTTGCGCGCTCCCCGCTGACGGGATGGACGGTCGCCGCCGGCATCTCGCAGAGCTCGCTGGTCGCCCCATTATGGCGCTATCTCGCGATCACCAGCGTGATCGGCGGGGTGCTGCTGCTGATCGGGCTTTCCTTTGCGGTGCGGATGGCGACCACGATCGCGCGCGGCGAGATGCTGCACGACCTGCTGATCGAGGAGCTCAACCATCGCGTCAAGAACACGCTGGCGATCCTGCAGGCGATTGCCGCGCAGACCTTCCGCAGCGCGACAAGGTCCGAGCGCGAGAAATTCGAGGGCCGGCTCGGTGCACTCGCCGAGGCGCACAATCTGCTCAGCAAGGAGAGATGGCAGGGCTCCGATCTCGCCGAGGTGATCGCGCGCGTGCTGCAGCCCTATCAGCTCAACGATCCCGCGCGGATCAGGATGTTCGGTCCCAGCGTTCCCTTGTCGCCGCGGCTCGCGGTGGTGCTGTCGATGATCATTCATGAAATGGCGACCAACGCCGCCAAATACGGCGCGCTGTCGAACGAGACGGGCACGGTGGCAGTCGACTGGGAAATCCTCAACGAGGAAACAATTCCGAAGCTGCGCCTGATCTGGACCGAGAGCGGTGGCCCGCTTGTGATCGCGCCGGTGCAGCACGGGTTCGGGTCGCGGCTGATCGAGCGCAGCGCGCGCGACCAGCTCGGCGGCGAAGCCACCGTCGACTTCCTGCCGCGCGGCGTGGTCTACACCATCATCTGCGCGCTGCAGCGCGAGGGTTAGGCGGACGTCTGCGGTGAGCGGGAGCCACCACCCTGCCAGGACAAAGGCCTAGCGCTTGAGTTCGGCAACCAACTTGTTTCCGGCGAGCAGGCTGGTGCAATACCCCCAGACGGCATTGCGGTGCCAGCCAATAAACAGTCCGTGTTCCGTGCACTCAGCGTAGGTTTTGAAGTTGCGCACGTTTCTGCAGGTGGGCGAGAAAGTGTCACCCGTCGAGGAGCATCCGTTCCAGGGTTGGTTGCCGTACTTGAAGCTTGTCTGGCAACCGTCGGTGCAATTGCTGCTGGTTCGCTCGAGTTGGGCAAGCCTGGCCATGACCGAACCCGGCGCAGGCGTTGGCGTCCGAGTGGCCGTTTGAGTGGGCGTTTGAACGGCCGGCGCTGTCCGGTGACCTGCACCTGAGTGTGCCGCTTGCTCAGGCCTGTGCGGCGGCCTCGCGATCGGCTTCGGGGCGACGACCGTAACGCTGGGAAGCGAGGTGCCGGAGCCTGGTGTTGTTTGCGACACGGCCGTGCTGCCCAGGCCGCACAGCAATGCGGTCGACAGGAGTGCGACAGACGGCACGACAAACAATCTCATGACCATGTCCTCCCGAATCCAGGACGGGCATTGCCGTCCCCGTATATGCACAGTAGCACACATTCTGTGCCGACTCGGGCTTTCGCGGCTGGAAGTCCGCTCCTCACTCGCAGCAATCGTTCAGCGCTGCACTCCAACCAATTCGAACCATCGGCCGATCGTGCAACCTGAGAGAACTTCAGCTCCTGGCCATTCGACCGTGTCATGCCGCGGGATTGGCACCTTGCGAATTCTCATTGACGATCGACAGTCGCGGCTGCGATTGAGCGAGCAAACCTTCTCGATATCGGTGGACTCCATGGCGTCGAATTTTTCCACGATCGGCTTGTCGGTCGCGTCCGGAAAGGAGCTGAATGCGCTGGCGGATCGGCTCGTCCCCCTTGCGGAACGGTTGAACGCTCCGACTGGCGCGTACCTTCGCTGGTCGGATCCGAGCGGTGCCGAGCTTTGGCTTCAGGCCAACGCGAACAACGAGCTCATCGGCGCTAACCCTCACTTCGCCGGCCGGTCTGCTGTCCCGGTCAGGCTGACCGCTCGGCTCGCCTCGGCCGGGCCGAGCGAGCTGGATGGCTCGTTCCAGGGCTGGGCCGATCCAGCGGGCGACGCGCCCGACAGCGGGTATTACCCGTTTGTTTTCGATGCGCCGGAGTACCGCTTGCACGATGAGCTGTCGCTGCCGGCAGGCAAGGACGTTCAGATCGCGGCGTTCGCTCGCACGATCGCCGCGTTCGAGACTGTGGCCGCTTATGAAGCGTGCCAGACGGCCGACCTCAAATATGCGTCGCAGTCGTTCGTCCCCTCCGGGATGTTCACGCCGGCTGGCGAGTCCACCGTTCCGCCGCAGGCGCGGGCGATTTTCACCGGTCACGTGCTTGCTGCGGAGGAGAGGACCAATGTGCTGACGGGACGTGCGTTCTATTGGGCCCTCGTCGAAACATACGGCGGGGCCTATGACGTGGTGATCGACTCAAGTCTGCTCCCCGGCGTGCCTGCGGGCGGTGGCGTGATCTCCGGTTCATTCTGGCTATCCGGCCGGATCACCCCGGCCTGAAATTTTCCAACCCGGCCAGATGCGCCAGCGTACGAAAATTTCCAAAGCGCATGAATTTCGCACCTCGTGAACAAAAAAGTTTGACGCGCTGAACTTTCTCTGCGCTTAGATGATCCTGATATTCGTCGCGGCTGAAATTGCCGCACTCGTGAGGACCTTGATGCGCAACGCACGCAAACACATCGCAGGGACTGACCCCCGGCCGCTCGTTCGGCAGGCCGTTTGGTCGTGCATGTCCGTGACGACGCGGGGTCCGAATGTTCAGCTCGAATTCGGGCTGATCCGCGAAGCAAGGCTGTAACTCTCGGCGCAGGGCCGCTCCCTCCGCCGCATTGGCAGGAGGGCAAGATGAACGCCCAAAACGACTTCAAGAGACGACGATCCGACCGGAATTTGGACGCGAAGCTTGCGCTGGCGGCGGCGCGCCTCCGGCTTGCCGCGCTTGTCGATGGTATCGTGGCTCGCTGGCTCGAGCGCTGCGCTGCGAATGCCGAGGCCGCACAACAGTTGTTCGGTACCGATCGCAAGCCCGCACGCGGGTTTGGGTTACGCATGAGCCTTGCCGTTCCTTCTCCACGTTGGGATGAGTCCCCATGACGGAGCGGGCTGCGCATCAAGGATGGAAAGAGGCTGTCTGGATGGCAGCCTCCTTCTCACTGCCGTGCGGGCGCAGGCTTTTCTGAAGCCTCCTCAACTCAGAAACTCCCCGCGAGCGTCACTCTGATCGCCAGCGTCAGTCGAGCTCGGCCGGTCGCCACAGCCACCCCGCGAGCACGACGGCGAACGCGGCTCCCGTGAGTTGCGCGACGACGAATCCCGCCACGCCACCGGGAGCGATGCCCGCGAACGTGTCGGACAGTGAGCGGGCAATCGTGACAGCCGGATTGGCGAACGACGTCGACGCGGTGAACCAGTACGCCGAGGTGATGTAGAGACCGACCGCGTAGGGCACGGCCGTCGGCGCGCGGGCGACGCAGCCGAAGATGGTCAGGAGCAGGCCGAAGGTCGCCACGCCTTCGGCAAGCCATTGGCCGGTGCCCGTGCGCGCCGTCAGCGAGAACTGCCAGACAGGAAGTTCGAACATCAGGTGCGCGCACCATACGCCGGCGATGCCACCGGCGATTTGTGCGATGATGTAGCAACCGGCCAACGCCCATGGCAACTCTCCCCTGGACGCAAAGGCAAGCGTCACGGCCGGATTGAAATGCGCGCCCGAAACCGGGCCGAAGATCAGGATCAGAACGACAAGGATCGCGCCGGTCGGAATGGTGTTGCAAAGCAGGGCGAGTGCGGCGTTACCGCCCGCGAGCTTTTGCGCCATGATGCCCGAGCCAACGACGGCGGCCAACAGAAAGGCCGTGCCGAGCCATTCCGCGACAAACCGCTGACGGAGCGGCGGCATCACGAGGCTGCGGCTCTCGGATCGGCGACGCGCTCGCCGTCCTCCTTGACGAACGCGCCTTGCTGAGGCGGCAGCAGGTCCAACACCGTTTCCGACGGACGGCACAGCCGCACGCCGTTCGGCGTAACCACGATGGGCCGGTTGATCAGGATCGGGTGCGCCATCATCGCATCCAGCAGTGCGTCATCGCCAAGGGTGGAATCGCCGAGTCCCAACTTGCCGAACGGCGTGCCCTTCTCGCGAAGCAGGGCGCGAACGGTCATCCCCATGCGCGAGATCAATTGCGTCAGAAGCGTCCGCGACGGCGGCGTCTTGAGATATTCGACGACGTGCGGCTCGATGCCGGCATCGCGGATCATCGCAAGCGTGTTGCGTGACGTGCCGCAGTCAGGATTGTGATAGATGATGACATCCATTGGCGCGACCCGTCAGCAGCAGGCGGTGGCTTTGGTCACCGCCTGCGTCACGCAACAGGCGCCCTCCCTCTCGTGCGCGATCCGCGCGAGATTTTCGCCACTGCCGTCGCCATAGATGGTGCTTTCGCCGGTGGTGTGGAACGTCTCCCAGGCGATGCCCGCGGGATCGTCGATCCACGACTTTTCCGACCTGGCATAGCAGCAAGTGGTCTCGCCCTGCTCGGCGACGTTACCGCCGGCCTCGCGCAGGCGCGCATAGACCTCGTGCAGCTCGTCGGTGTTCTCGACCTGGATGCCGAGATGATCGAGACCGGGCTCGCGCCCGCGCGTGGAAATGGCAAAGTTGACGCGGGGATCATCGAGCATCCATTTCGCGTAGTCGGGTTTGACCACCGTCGGCTTCGCCGCAAACAGCGCCGAGTAGAAGCCGATGGAATGGGGAATATCCTCGACGGAGACGTGAACATGCAGGCGCTTCATGGGATCTGCCCTTCAAGCTAAAGCTTTGACGCGCTTGCGCGCCGGTTTGCAGGCAACCGCGGGCATGCAGGAAACGCCGCCGCAGCAGTTTTCGGTGAGAAAGCCCAGCAGGGCGTTCATGGTGTCGAATTGCGCCGCATAGATCATCGATCTGCCTTCGCGCCGGACGGTGACGAGGCCCGCCGTCCGCAGCCGATCGAAATGGAAGGTCAGCGTATTCGGCGCGAGATCGAGCGCATCGGCAACCGCACCGGCCGGCATGCCCGCAGGCCCGGCCCGCACCAGCAGCCGGAACACATCGAGCCGATTGTCCTGGGCGAGCGCGGCCAGCGCCGCGACGGCATTCGTCTTTTCCATATTTCAACGAATATCGAAATAATGGCTTTGGGTCAAGTGGGCGGCGGGGCACAGCGCAGGACCGTTGCCTGTTCGGCACGACAGGCAAACCCGCAAAAAACACGCCGCCTGTTTTGCCCGATGAGTCAAGCGCGCCTTGCAAAAATAAGTATCTTTCCGAAACGCAGAAATTATGATTTAACGAAGCATCCCGCGCCTCACAGGAGGGGCGTTTCGCGATCGCCACGACACGCGGCGCGGGTTGCGATGGACGCATTGGGCCGCAAGGCGTGCGGCGCAGTCGCGTACGGTCAAGCCGTGTGGTCCTGATCCCCCGACGCTGGGATCAAGCTTTGCCCGAGATGCGATTTCGGCCTTGCGGCCGAAACGCAGAGATCGGTCAAGACGACGGGGGCTAACAAGCCCGGTACCCCGGGGAGAGCGCGGAGTAAGCCGTAAAGCCATTGCGCAGGGAGTGCCGGATGTTTCGGCCTACCTGTACTGACTTGTGGGCATTCTTCCTTTTCAGCCCACGAGGGATTGCGGGTGTGGTTGAGCGCCCGGCATTCCCTGCGCCCTCTTCTTTCGAGAGGGACACCGATGATGCATCACTCGGACGCGAATCGCGCCGCGGGAATGGAGAAGCTCGTCATTGCGAGGAGCGCAAGCGACGAAGCAATCCATGGCGCCGCGAGTGGAAAGATGGATTGCTTCGCGGAGCCTATCATCGGGCGCGCATTCGCGCGACACGTTGGCTCGCAATGACGAACGAAACGATCGGCGCGTCACATCACTTCGACTGCGCCTCCGCTCGTCCGCGCAACGCAACCAGCGCATCGAACACCAGCCGATCGATGGTCAGGCCCTCGCGCAGCAAACGCTCACGCGTGCGAAAGCTCCGCTCGGACGGGATGCGGATCTCCTCGACGCCGGCCTGACGCGGCGTCGCCTTGATGGTTTCGATCAGTTGCGTCACCCGCCGCCTGAAAACATCCTCAGGACCGAACAGGTCGGGCCGAAAGGCGATGAAGAGGTAACCGGGGTCGTCGTCCTGCTCGGCTTCGCCGAGCAGTCCCAGCGCCTGGATCATCAGCGCCAGCCCAAAGCCCTTGTAACCGCCGAACGGCAGCAGCGCACCGCGGCGCGCAAGCGTGGGATCTCTCGTCGGCTCGCCGCCGGGCCCGATGGCCACCCCTTCGGGCAGCAACTCGCCCAGCCGCTCGCGCAGCATCAAATCGGTCATCATGGTGGCCGAGGTGCCGATGTCGAGCACGATCGGCTCGCGCGCCGAGGGAATTGCGATCGCGATCGGATTGGTGCCGAGCACAGCCTTGGCGCCGCCGGACGGCGCCACCATCGGTCCACTCGCTGCGGTGTGGATCGCAACCAGGCCGGCCTTGGCAATCATCTCGACGAAATAGGCGCTGCGTCCGCTCATCCAGGAGTTGGTCACGGATACCAGCGCAATGCCGTGGGCCGCAGCCTTGCCGATCGCGGCCTCCGCCGCATGATAGAGCGAGAGCATGCCGACATTGTTGCCGCCGTCGAAAGCGAGCGAGACGCCGGTCTCGCGCAGCACCTTCATGGGCCGGCGCGGTCGCTTGAAGTGCGCGCTGTCGGGGATGTTGAGGATCTTGGCGAGGCCCGAATATTCATAGCCGCACAGGGCGGCATCGACGACGTGGTCGGCAACGATGCGCGCCTCGGCGACGTCATAGCCGATGCCGCGCAGCGCACCCTCCGCGAGATCGCGCGCGTCGGCGACGCTCAGATTGATCCGTGCCGGCGTCATGACGGTCGCCTCCCTTGGTCCAAGCCAGAGAGATGCTTAGCCGAAGCTCTGCAGGCTCGGGAAGGTATCGAGCAGCCAGACGCTGACATTCGACACCGCGCCGGTGAGAAAGCCGATGCCGGTGACGACCAGCAGCACACCCATGGCCCGCTCCACGGTCGCAAGATGCGCCTTCATGCGCGAGAACAGCGCGGAAAATTGCTCGACCATGAAAGCCGCGATCAGGAAGGGAATGCCGAGACCCGCGGAATAGACCGCAAGCAGGCCCGCGCCCCTGGCGACCGTGGCCTCCGCCGCCGCGATCGAGAGGATGGCGGCGAGGATCGGCCCGATGCAGGGCGTCCAGCCGAACGCGAAGGCGAGCCCCATGACATAGGCGCCCCACAGCCCGACCGGCTTCGGGATCGGCAGGCGCCCTTCCCGCATCAACAGGCCGATCCGCGTCAGCCCGAGGAAATGCAGGCCCATCACGATGATCACGATGCCGGCGAGGATCGAAAGCTCTGCCGACCAGGCGCGGATCAAGCCGCCGATCAGCGAGGCGCTGGCGCCGAGCGCCACGAACACAGTGGAGAAGCCGAGCACGAACAGCAGCGCCGACATCATCACAGCACGTCGCGAGCTCACCGCAGCTTCGTCATTGGCGACGTGCTCGATGGTCGCACCGGTGAGGTAGATGAGATAGGGCGGCACCAGAGGCAGCACGCAGGGCGACAGGAAGCTGACCAGCCCGGCAATCAGCGCCGCCGGGATCGAAACATTCTGAATCATTCAACTTTCGCCATCGGATCGCATGGATGGCCTGATGTAGCCGATGGGCGGGAATGCGCAACAGAAGGGGCCCGGCGGCCGATAACCAAACGGGTCCTTGCCACTCACAAATGCGGCATTACAGCGCGGAGAAAAACCCTACTTCACCAGCCGCAGCAGGGGCGGGCGCTTGCGGCCGGATGCTAGCTTGGTATCGCGCGGGCGCGGGGAGCCGTCCGCCAGCATCTCGTCGCACAGCGCCCTCAGCTCGGCGTCGCCGATGCGATGCAGCCGCATCCGGACGTCGAGAATGGCCATCGACACCAGCTCCGCGGAGTTGCGATTACCGCCTGCCGCAAGCCCCGCGCGGCATTCTTCGAGCATTTCGAGAATCGAGGTCAATCGTTCGTCCGAGGTCACAACCAGCGCCCTCTTTTGCCGCCGCCAGCTCGTGCGTCCCTAGCCTCGCACACTCTTTGCAAGCCATGGCGTCGAACACGCGGCACGCACGCAGATGTGAAAATGAAAGGCTTTCCGGCCGACATCCGCTCCGGTCCCCACCTCGCCCATCCCCAGATACCGTCCCCGCGGCAAGAATCAGGCGCAAAACTGCATACCTCCAACCCGTCGAGGTTGTGGTCCGCCAGAGATTCTGCCAAGTTTAGCACCGGGAAAGGCTTTGTATGCATCTGCCAACAGACAGGGGCGTTCCTTCAGAGGAACGCCAAAGGTTAGCCTTCGGCGGTCTCGCCGACTGGGACGCTGCCCGCGTTTTCCTTGAAGTCGCCCGTTCGGGCAGCTTCCGGTCTGCCGCCGAACGCCTCGGCCTGTCCATCAACGCTGTCCGCCGGCGGATCGACGATTTCGAGAAGCAGACCGGGTCCACGCTGTTCATGCGCGACGTGCACGGCGCGCACCTGACCGACGAAGGCGCCATGGTCGTCTCCGCGGTGGAGCGGATGGAGGCTGCGTCGTTCGATCTCCTGCGCGCCAGCATTGCCGCAGGCAATGCATTGTCGGGCGAGATCAGGGTCGCCGTCGACGAGAACCTCGGCACCTTCTGGCTCGCGCCGCGGCTGGTCGAATTTCAGCAATCGTTTCCGAACATCCTGGTCAATCTGCAATGCTCGATGCATTCGGCCGACGTGTCGCGGCATGAGGCCGAGGTCGCCATCGATCTCGAACGCCCGTCCTCGCTCGACGTCAAGGTCGTCAAGCTCGGACGCCTGCATCAGGTGCTGTTCGCCGGCCAGAAATATCTCGATGGCTTCGGCACGCCGCGATCGGCGGACGAGCTCATCAAGCATCGGCTGGTGGTCCATGAGGCCGCCGCAAAGGAAATCTTCGAACGGTTGTTTCCCGGCCGCGCCGAGCGCGATCTTCTGGTCATGAAGACCAACGTGCTCAGCGCCAATTACTGGGCGATCGCCAACGGCGCGGGCATCGGGATTTTCCCGAGCTGTGCCGCCGCCCTGGGCGGAAAGATGATCCCCCTCGACGTCGGGCTCGATTGGTCGTCCGACGTCTGGCTCTCCTATCATCCCGGTAGCGGTCGCATACCGCGGATCAGAAACATGATCGATTGGCTCGTCGAGGCTTTCAATCCCGCAAGATTTCCGTGGTTTGCAGATGAATTTGTCCATCCACGGGAGTTCGAGGCGGTATACATGGGTGAACCCCCGACCCATCTATTCGGGGAATTCCGACCGAAGGACGGTGACACGTAATGACTAAATCAGCGGCTAAGAGGATGAAGCAACGCAGTGCCGGCAAGCCCGACATTGAGCTTGGTAAACGGATCCGGTTGCGGCGTGTCGAGCAGAAGATCTCGCAGGCCGAGCTTGGCGACAAGCTGGGCGTGAGTTTTCAGCAGGTCCAGAAGTACGAGAAGGGCGTCAACCGCGTCGGCGCTGCGCGCCTGCAGCAGATCGCGACCGCGCTCGACGTTCCCGTCACCTTCTTCTACGATGGCGACAACAAGTCGCGCGAGGTCGAGAGCCTGCTGTTCCTGGACAGCGCGTTCAGCCTGAGGCTGCTCCGGGCCTACAGCAAGATCAAGGATCAGACGGTGCAGCGTCAGCTCGTCTCCTTGATGGAATTGATCGCCGCCAACGAGGAATAGGCGTCAGGTCCGGGGGGCCCTGCCGCGAGACACCTGAGATCATCGTGCCGCGTCAACCAGCGCCGCGGACACGATCGATCAACTGGGCAGGATCCGGGGGCAAGCGATCGCCCCGCCAGGCCACGTGCTGGTCGGGCCGCGACAGCACGAGTTTGCCGCCATATCCGGTCGCCTGATCCGGAGTATCGAGGTCGAGGAGCACGAGCGGCACGCCTTTTTCGCGCGCCGCGCGTTCAAGCGCGCTCACGTCGATCGACCGATCGAACCGCAACAGGGTGAATGCCGGCCCCATCGCGTCATAAAGCGAGGCGCCGTCTTTTCGCCAGAGATGCGGCGTGCGGCAGCCCGGCACGGTCGATGGCGTGTAGCTGTCCATGGTGTAGGACGGCTGTTCGCTGCCGTCATAAGCGATGATGGGAGAGGCGTCGTAATAGGCGCCGAAGTTCAAGCCGGCGCAGGCATATTGCCGGACATTGATGTCATAGGTGAGCGCCCCGGTGTCGCGCCGCGCTGCCTCACCACGCGGTCCCTCCGCTTCGATGTCGTCGGGCACCGCGCCGCGGCGGCGGATTTCGGCCTCCGCATGCGACATCGCAAGGCGCGAGACCTGGCCGGTGATCGGCAACCGCTCGGCCTCATAGGCGTCGAGGATAGCGGCGGGCGCCCAGCCGTTGAGATGCGCGGCGAGCAGCCACGACAGGTTCATGGCGTCGGCAATCCCGGCGTTCATGCCATAGCCGGCATAGGGCACCCAGATATGGGCGGCATCGCCGGCGATAAAGGTGCTGCGGTCGCGGAATTTGTTGGCGACCAGGCGGCGTCCGTACCAGTCCTCCCTGGAGACGATGTCGTATTTGAAATCGGCATCGACCCCGAGGATGGTGCGGATGCAGCGATCGCGATCGACCGCTTCGAAATCAGTTTCGTCGGGCTTCAGATAATTGTGCACCAGCCAGCGCTCGCTTCCGTCGATTGCATAGACCATGCCGGAGCGGCGCGGGTTGATCGAACCCGTGCCCCAGGCGCGCTCGTGCTGCTGGCGGCCGATCAAATCGGGCGCGCGGATGAAAGTCGATTGCACGCGCTGGATCACGGCATCGCCGGTGAACTCGGCGCCCACGGCCTTGCGCACGATCGAGCGCCCGCCGTCGCAGCCGATCAGGAAACGGCAACGCAGGCGGCGTATGGCACCGCTGTCGAGGTCGCGCAGGCCGACATCGGCGCCGTCGTCGTGCACGACGACGTCTTCGGCGGAGCTGCGGTTGACGATGGTGATGTGCGGCTGGCTTGCCGCATGCTCGAACAGGATCGGCTCGAGGAAAATCTGATTGATCCGGTGCGGCGGCTCCGGCGTTGGCCAGTTGCCGTCGGCGCAGTCGGTATCGGTGAAGCGATCGCGGCGGCAGGGAATCTTGATCCGGGTAAGTTCCTTGCCGGTGAATGTGGTGCGATAGCTGATGTCGTGCGGATAGTCCGCAGGCAAGCCGGCGTTGCGCACCTTGTCGGCGACGCCGAGCCGGCGGAAGATTTCCATGGTCCGCGCGGCGACGTGATTGCACTTCGGCTCGGGCGGTTCAGCGCGAGCACGCGTCTCCACCACGGTCACGGCGATGCCGCGCCAGGCGAGATCGATCGCAAGCGTCAGCCCGACCGGTCCGGCGCCAACGATCAGAACATCGGGATCGCTCATTCGAGCTCGGCGCCGGATTTCTTGACGATGTCGGCCCAGCGATCGACTTCGGCCTTGATGAAGGCGGCAAAGCTGTCCGGCGTCGATCCCGGTAATGTCTCCAACGCCAGCGTGGTCAGCTTGTCCTTGGTCTCGGGGTCCGAGAGCAGCTTTGCGATTTGCGCGGCAAGCGCATCGACGATTGCACGCGGCGTGCCTGATGGCGCGACGATGCCCTGCCAGGCGACGAGTTCATATCCAGGTAACCCGGCCTCGGCGATGGTTGGAATGTCGGGCGCGACCGCGACACGCTTGGGCGTGGTGACACCGAGCACCCTCACCTTCTCCTCCTTGATCTGCTGCAGCGCCGGCTGCAGATCGACCACCATGAAGGGAATATGACCCGCAATAACGTCGAGCATCGCCGGTACGCTGCCACGGTAAGGCACGTGACGGATGTCGATGCCGGCCGCCGACCGCAGCATCTCGGCGCCGAGATGCTGCGGGCTGCCATTGCCGGCCGAGCCATAGGCGAGTCCCGGATTGGCCTTGGCATAGGCAATGAACTCGGTCAGCGTCTTGGCCGGAATGCCGGGATTGATGATCAGGCAGAACGGGACTGCTGCGACCAGCGAAATCGGCGCGAAATCCTTGACGGGATCGTAGGGCAGCTTCTTGTAGAGCGTCTTGTTGATCGCCAGCGTGGTCGAGGTCGCGATCATGATCGTGTAGCCGTCGGGCTCGGACCGCGCCACCTGCTCGGCGCCGAGTGTGGTGGCCGCGCCCGGCTTGTTCTCGACCACGACGACGGCGTTCAGCCCGCTCTTGATCTGGTCGGCGACCAGCCGCCCGAGCAAGTCGGTGGTGCCGCCTGCCGGATACGGCACGATCAGCTTGATGTTGCGGCTGGGATAGGCGGCCTGCGCGCGGGCCTGCGGGGCCACGACACTCGTCAGCCCGCCACCAAACCCGATCATCGCCTGCCGGCGGGTCCAAATCATGGGGGTTCCCTGCGGTTTTTGCTGCGCGTTGCGAACCACTCTAGCCGCTCAAGCGACATATCAAAGGCCGCCAAAGGTCTAGCTGATTTGCGGCGGCGCAAAAGGGTTTGGGGACGCTTAATCGGAACGCAACTCTCATGGGCTAAAGCGGGCCGAGTGCGATGACCTGCCCGCTTCCGCCATCCAATCTCTCCTGATTTCGCCATCCGGCGCCATCGCGGGCGCTTTCCGGGACATGAACGAATGAAAACAACCGCAATCGCTGCCATTGCCACGCTGCTCGCCGCGAGCCCCGCCTTGGCGCAAACCGCGTCGCAGGCCACCGCTCCGGCAAAGCCGGCAGCGTCGGCCCCGGCCAAACCGGGAGCGCCCAAGGCGGCAAGCTCGACCCCCGAATCGCGTTCGGCCGAGGCGCTCGCGCTGTCGCACGAGCCGACCTTCGACGAAGGCACCGCACAGCGAATCAAGGAAGCCGCGCTCAGCTATTCCGACATCGCGGTGCGCGGCGGCTGGCCGGCGATTCCCACAGACGCTAAATTCGCGATCGGCACGGCCGGCGCCAATGACGATCTGCTGCGCAAGCGCCTGATCATCTCGGGTGACCTCGCCGACACCAAGACATCGGGCGCGTTCGACAATGACGTCGCGGAAGCGGTCAAGCGCTTCCAGGTACGGCACGGGCTGGCCGCGACCGGCACGGTGACGCCGCGCACGATCGCAGCGCTCAATGTCTCCGTGCAGAAACGGATCAAGCAGCTTGAGGCCTCGCTGGAACGGTTGGAGCAGACCAAATTCGAGTTCGGCCAGCGCTATGTCGTGGTCAACCTTCCCGCGACCTTCGCGGAGGCGATCGAGAATGACAAGGTGGTGCGACGCTATCGCGTCATCGTCGGCAAGACTGAAAAGCCATCACCAACCCTGACCGCGCAGATCACCGGCGTGGTTCTCAATCCGACCTGGACCGTGCCGTCGTCGATTGCGAAGACCGAAATCTCCGCGCATATGCGCAAAGATCCGACCTATCTCTCGCGCATGCACATGGAAGTGCTTGACTCGCACGACCAGCCGATCGATCCGCATTCGGTGGATTGGTCCGGCACGCACACGCCGAACTTCACGGTGAGGCAGCAGAACGGCACATTCAATGCGCTGGGCGCGGTCAAGATCGACATGCCGAATTCGTATTCGGTCTACATGCACGACACCAACCAGCGCAATCTGTTCAGCGACGACTACCGATTCGATTCTCACGGCTGCTCGCGCGTCGACAATGTGCGCGATCTCGCGGCCTGGCTGCTGTCGGAGGAAATGCCGAAATGGAATCGCGCGGCAATCGATGCCGCGATCGCCACCGGCGCGCACGAAGAGGTGACCCTGCCCAAGAAGGTGCCGGTGGCCTGGATCTACCTGACGGCGTGGATGACCCGCGATCAGGTCGTCCAGTTCCGCAACGACATCTATGCCCAGGACGAGCAGCTGCTGGAAGCGACCGCCGAGGAAGCGGCGTTCTTCAACCAGGCCGCCAATCATCCATTGACGGCGCATCTCTCACAGTGATTGATAGCCCCCGCAATAATAAGAAAACCGGGGAAGCCCATGATAGCGCTGCACCATGGCTGGCGTTCCAGCGCGTCGCGCCGGGTGCGGCTGTGCCTCGAGGAAAAGGGTCTCGCCTATGAAAGCCATGTCGTCGACATGGCCAACATGGAGCACCACTCGCCCGAATACCTGAAGATCAACCCGCTCGGCGTGATCCCGACCCTGGTCCATGACGGCAAACCGCTGCATGAGAGCGGCACGATCTGCGAATATCTGGACGAGAGCTTTCCCGATCCGCCGCTGCGGCCCGGCACGCCTTACGAGCGCGGCGAGATGCGCAACTGGATCCGGCATATCGACGGCTTGATCGGCAACCTCATCGTCTTCAACTGGCGCCACCATCTGCAGAAGATCGCAGAGAAATGGTCCGACGAGGAGCTCGCCGCGAAACTGAAGAGCATTCCTAGCAAGGAGCGCCAGGAGGCGTGGCTTCGCGTCGCCCGCAAGCCCTACACCGAAGAGGAGCGCCAGGCCGCGCGCGACAAGCTGACCCATCAGCTGCTCGATCGCATGGAAGAGGCGCTGAAAGGCTCGGGCTGGCTGGTCGGCAAGGCCTATTCGATCGCCGATATCGCCGCCGTTCCCTTCGTCAAGCGGATCGATGAGGAGATCGTGCCGGAGCAGGTATCCGAAAAGCACCATCCCCGTGTCGCCGATTGGTGGGCTAGAATACAGGCGCGGCCGGCCTTTGGGCGCGCCAATATCGGCCCGTTCGCGACGACTTACTCCTGACGAAAGCAGACAACGATGCTCGATGTTCCCCGCACCGAAACCGCCTATGCCGACGGCAAGATCCTCAAGACCATCACCGAGGGCGTCGGCATCGTCACCTTCAACAATCCCGAGAAGCGCAATGCGATGTCGCTGGAGATGTGGGAGGGGCTCGGTCAGGTCCTGACCGAGCTGCGCGACGCCCCGGATGTGCGCGTGGTCGTGCTGACCGGCGCCGGCGACAAGGCGTTCGTGTCGGGCGCCGATATCAGCCAGTTCGAGAAGACGCGGCACAACGCGGCGGCTTCCGAGGAATATTCAAAGAAGAGCGAGGCGCAACGCGCGCTGTTCGGTAACTACCCGAAGCCGACGATTGCCTGCATCCGGGGCTTCTGTCTCGGCGGCGGCATGCAGGTCGCGATGCTGGCCGATATCCGCATCGCTGCTGAGGACAGCCAGTTCGGAATCCCCGCCGCGAAGCTCGGCATTGCCTATGGCTATGACGGCCTGCGCAATCTGGTGTCGCTGGTCGGCCCGTCCTGGGCGCGGCTGATCATGTATACGGGCATGCGCATCGACTCGGCCGAAGCGCTGCGGATCGGCCTGGTCGATCGGGTGCTTCCGAACGGCGTGCTGTGGGATGCGACCATGGAGATCGCGCGCACGATTTCCGGCAACGCGCCGCTGGCGATCAAGGCCGCCAAGCTCACCATCGCGCAGGTCTTGAAAGATCCGGATGCGCGCGACATGGCGGCCATCAAGCAGATCGGCATAGAGTGTATGGACTCGGAGGATTTCCGCGAAGGCCGCCGCGCCTTCATGGAAAAGCGCAAACCACAGTTCAAGGGCAAGTAGATCGAAGGGGACCGCGGCATGTTACTCGTCACGTTCCATGGCGGATCCTCCGGTATCAACAACGTCTGTGGTTACAGCCATAAGCATGGCAAGCTCGAGCAAGACGCCGCTCTCGCCGAGCCCAGCCAGGGCCAACTCTCGGAGCTGCGCGCGATGGTCTTGGCCAATGGCCTCTTGTATGTCGCCAACGGCGCCAAGTCGCAAAGCACCGTCTTGGCCTACCCCGTGCCGAGTTCCCTTCCGAGTTCCGGTCCGTGGTTCACCAATCCGTCGATCCTGATCGGTCCAACGACGGGTGATACGGGATTCCAAACGTCGATCGCTCATCCCTTCGGGATCGCTTTCGAAAATGCGACCACCTGCTTCATATCGAATCAGGACACCAACGTGGTCAGCCAGGTCACGCTAACTAACGGCAAGTGGAGCCTGGGCAGCGGTTGCCAATCCACCTATCTGAACACCACTTTATTCCCGGACGGCAGGTTTCTCGACGGCACTTATGTGGCGTCCCAGGTCGGTATCCTTGAGGACGTTTATGTCGTCACCACCGTCGTGGATCACCTCCATGGCGGGCTCGCCGCGAGTCTCGACAAGGGCAAGGTGCAAAACTCGGTGCGAGACGTGGCGATCGCCAACGGCATGCTCTTCGTTTGTGACGAGCCGCAGCAGTGCGTCAACCTGTATTCGCTCGTCGACGGCACCTATCTCGGCTCCAGCAACCAACTGAGCAAGCCGCCCACGCACTTTTCGATCTACAACGGCGGTCTCTATGTCAGCGCGGGACCGGAACTCTACTGGGCGCAGTTGCCGGCTTCGACGTCGTCGCTGCCTCCCACGTCACCGGTCATCACGCTGACGTCGATTGCCCTGACGCCTCCCTCGGGCGAGAAGATCGGCGGCATCTCGTTCGATGGGGCATCCTCCACTGTCTACGTCCCGTTTCAGAAGGCGACCGGCGGCAAAAAGAAAGACGACAAGAAGAAGAAACCTGGAGGGTCGATTTACAGCTATGCCGTGGCCCAGCAGAGCCAGTCCACGTTGCCGGTCCTGTCCAACGGGACCGCCTTGGTCTCGTCGCTTCCCGATACTCCCGAATTTGTGCTCTACTGGTCGAGCGGCTCATGAAGCTCTCCGAGGGCCGCACTCATCAGGAACACCAGCATGCATAAGCCCGTGGAAACATCGGCGTGGGAAGCGGCGCAACGTCAACCTTCCCTGCCATTGTCCCGCTTCAAAGTGATCGACCTGACCTTGGCGCGCGCTGGCCCCTCCTGCGTCCGCACGCTGGCCGACTGGGGCGCCGACGTGATCCGCGTCGAACCACCGCCGGAGGAAGGCGAGGCCGGCGAGCTCGTCGGCCGGCGCGACGGCTCCGACTTCCAGAACCTGCATCGCAACAAGCGCGCCATCACCCTGAACCTGAAGAGCGAGGAAGGTCGCGAGATCCTGTTGCGGCTGGCGGAGCAGGCCGACGTTATCGTCGAGAACATGCGGCCCGGCGTCACCAAGCGCCTCGGCGTCGATTTTGAATCCGTCCGCAAGCGCAACCCGCGCATCGTCTACGGCAGCATCTCCGGCTTCGGCCAGTACGGCCCCTATGGGTCGCGGCCGTCGGTCGATCAGATTGCACAGGGCATGAGCGGCATCATGTCGGTGACGGGGATTCCCGGCCAGGGACCGGTCCGTGTCGGCGTCGCCGTCACCGACATCATGGCCGGCGCGTTTCTCGCTCAGGGCGTTCTGATCGCGCTGCTCGATCGCGAGGTCTCGGGACAGGGCCGCTGGGTTCAGACCTCGCTGATCGAGGCCGGCCTGACGCTGCTGGATTTCCAGGCGACGCGCTGGACCATGGACAAGAAAATTCCGCCGCAGGAGGGCAACAACCATCCGACCAACACGCCGATGGGATGCTTTCGGACGGCCGACGGTCACATCAATATCGTCGCCACCAGCAACAAGAATTTCCAGATTTTTTGCAAGCTGATCGATCGCGAGACCATGGCGACCGATCCGCGCTTTGCCTCGATCGCATCGCGCCGGCAGAACAAGGAGGCGATGAATCAGATGATCGCCGACGCGTTGCAGGCGAAAACCACGGCCGAATGGTTCGAGCTGATCGTGGCCGCCGAGCTACCTTGCGGCCCCGTCTACAATATCAAGCAGGCGTTCGCCGACCCGCAGGTCGAGGCGTTGCGGCTCAAGCGTTCGGTGACGCATCCCCGACTTGGCGAGCTCGATCTGGTGGCGCAGCCCTGCCAGATCACGGGCTTCGACCGTGAAATCCGCACGGCCACGCCCGATCTCGGCGAACACAACCACGAAATATTGGCGTCGCTCGGCTACAGCACTGAAGAAATCGAACAGCTGAAGGCGGCGCGGGTCATATAACGCGAGGCGATCATCGGCCCGTCCAGCCGTTGGCCGAGCGGTTCGAGGAGATTCGCGATGCTGATCGGTGTTCCCAAGGAGATAAAGGACAACGAATTCCGCGTCGGAATGACGCCGGCGGTTGCCGCAGAGCTGCTCCATCATGGTCACGCGGTGCTGGTGGAGGTTTCGGCCGGTCTCGGCTCGGGCTTGACCGACGACGAGTACCGCGCCGCCGGTGCGACGATCGTCAGCACGGCCGCGGAGATTTTCAAACGCGCCGAGATGATCGTCAAAGTCAAGGAACCACAGGCGGACGAACGCAAGATGCTCCGCAGCGGCCAGGTCCTGTTCACCTACCTGCATCTCGCACCCGACCTGCCGCAGACCGAAGATCTGATAAAAAGCAGGGCTGTCTGCATCGCTTACGAGACCGTTACATCCGCGAGCGGCGGTTTGCCGCTGCTCGCGCCGATGTCGGAGGTCGCGGGACGCCTGGCGCCGCAGGTCGGCGCGCATGCCTTGGAGAAGGCGGCGGGCGGCCGCGGCATCTTGCTGGGCGGCGTTCCCGGCGCACCCGCAGCCGACGTACTGATCATCGGTGGAGGCGTCTCCGGCACGCATGCTGCGACCATCGCGCTCGGCATGGGCGCGCATGTCACGATCCTCGACCGTTCACTGGAGGTATTGCGGCGGCTTTCCGATCATTTCGACGGCAGAGTCCAGACGATCTTCTCGACCCGTGCTGCGATCCGCGAATGGGTGAAGAAGGCCGATCTGATCATCGGTGCCGTGCTCGTTCCCGGCGCGTCGGCGCCGAAGCTCATCATGCGCGAAATGCTCGGCACGATGAAAACAGGCGCCGTGCTCGTCGATATTGCGATCGACCAGGGCGGCTGCGCCGAGACTTCGAAACCGACGACGCACTCTGACCCGACCTACGTCGTTGACGGCGTCGTTCACTATTGCGTTGCGAATATGCCGGGCGCGGTGGCGCGAACCTCGACCTTCGCACTCAACAACGCCACGCTGCCGTTCACGCTGGCGCTCGCCGACAAGGGATGGCGCAAGGCGCTTGGCGAGGATCCGCATTTGCGCGCCGGCCTCAACGTCTGCGCCGGGCTGGTCACCTGCGAGCCGGTCGCAACCGCCCATGGCCTGCCCTACCGGTCGGCAGAATTGCTGCTGTCGGAAGCGAGCTAAGCACAAGCATCGAAAAAATATTCACGACGCCTGCCGGGCGTTGGCGGCGTGATCGCCAAGCTCGCGCAACAGCGCGCGGCGAAAGTCGTGGTAGTCGACCTCGACCAGATGGCGCGGCGCCGTGCCGAACCTCTCGCGCCGCTTGCTGACTTCGGCCAAAGCGCGCGCGGCGACATCGGCGGGCCGCTTCAACCCGCCCTTGATCTGCAGCGCCGCGATGCGGGCCTGATAGTCGGCGAGCCGCCAGATGCAGCCGATCGGCTGAAACAGGCCGATGAAGAACAGGTTCGCGACTTGTGGATGCATCATGGTGAGGTAGAGCGGCGGCGCGTCTGCGAAATCCGGTCCCATGATCGCATCCTCGAGGAAAGGGTACCCGATGCGGTAACCCGTGCCCCAGATGATGGTGTCGAATGGTTCGGATGAGCCGTCATTGAAATGGACCGTCTTGCCGTCGAAGCGCGCGATCCCCGGCCGCGCGCGCACCGCGCCGTCGCGCAGCGCCGCCAGGATCGCGGTGTTGAGCGTCGGATGCATCGAGGTCGGACTGCCCTTCGGGGTCTGCAGTCCGTATTTCCGCCATGGCCCGACCTCGAGGCTCACGACCGCCCTCACCGCTGCCTCAAATACAAAGCGCGGCGCGTAACGCAGCCAGTGGTTTCGCGCGCGCGCGTAGAGCTGGTCGATCGGCCGGCCGAACACGATCTTGGGCAGAATGTAATAGCCCTCGCGCATACTGAGGCTCACCGACGTGGCGACGCGCGAGACGTCGACCGCGATGTCGCAGGCCGAATTGCCGCCGCCGACCACCAGCACGCGCTCGTCGGCGAACGGTTCTGGGCGCTTGTATTCACGCGAATGCAGCATCCGCCCCGTGAACGTCCCCGGATAATCCGGCATCAGGGGATCGCGATGATGACCGGAACAGATGAGCAGGTAATCGAAGGTCTCGACGCGCTTGCCGCCGGGACCCGCCGTTTCGACCGACCATCTGCCGTCGCCGAGGCGCTTGGCACTTTCCACCCGCGTGTTCAGTTCGATCTTCGGCAACAGGTTGAAGCGCGCCGCATAAGCGTTGAAATAATCGAGCATCTGCCGGTGCGAGGGAAAATCCGGATAGTCTTCCGGCATCGGAAAATCCTCGAACTCGGAGAACCGCTTGGAGGAGATCAGCCGGGTGGCCTTGTAGACGCTGCGCCGATCGGAGGAATTGTCATAGACCCAGTTGCCACCGACCGCGGAGGCTTCCTCGTAGCAGACGAAGTCGATTCCCTCGGCGAGCAGGTTCTTGACCGTGGTCAGCCCGCACGGGCCCGCGCCGACGACGCACGCATGCGGGGATGGTGAGTTCGCAGCCATCAATAGATCCACGGCACAAGGCGCTTGGTGCGCCGTGCGAAGGCATCATATTGCTCGCCGAAGGTCTCGCGCATCATGGCTTCTTCCTGCCCGATCCGGCCGAAAAACAAAATGCCCCAGCCGATAAAGCCGCAAAGGGCGACCAGCCAGTTCTGCAGCAGCAGCGCCTGTGCGATCACCCAGAGCCAGAACGCCGTGTACATGGGATGGCGCACATAGCCGTAGATACCACCTGTCACCAGCGAATGTTGTTCGCGTACGACCAGAGTGGGAGAGAAATTCCGTCCCAATTCACGATGCGCGCTCCCGAAAATCCAGAGCGCGAGCGCGAACGCGGCCGCGCCGACCCAGGCCAGCCAGGGTTTGAACGTAACGTCGGCGCCTCGGAGGAGGCGCGTGGTGGCATCGATGACCGGAATGACGGCAAGACCCCAGGTCGACGCGATGACGCGGAACCACTCGCGCCAGCCATAGTAGGACCTGGCGACCGCCACCTTGCGGCCTTTCCATTCACGGGGAAAGCGGATCGCGCCGAAAACGATCAGAGCAATCAGGAACAGATATTTGGCGACGGACGGGGTCATGCGAACGATACTCGCACGAGGGCGGCGGATTTGACATTCGCCAGGTCAGAACCGCGACAGGAGGCGGTCAGCGGCAGGGAATCCCCGAAGAGGCGGCAATATCTGCAATGATGCGCCTGTGAAGGTCGGGCATGGTCGTCATCGCAACATGGTCCACGCCCGGCCGCTTCGAAACGTCGACATTCTGCAGTTGCCCGCGGAAGCCGTTGTCGGTCTTGATCGAAGAGCCGATGCCGGTGGAGAGGTAATAGTTCTCCAGCCGCCGCACATTGCCGGGCGCCTGCCCTGCCGAAACCGGATCAAGCGTGACCATCAGCGCGACGCGCATGCCAGCCTCCTGCAGGCGCTTGGCGACATCGATCACGGCTGCCCCGCCCAGGGAATGACCGACCAGCACGATGGAGCTGATCTTGCCGGACCTGCAACCTTCGATCGCTTCGGATGCTGTCGTCCCCCATGACAGATGGTTGGAGGTTTCGACCGGAACGCCCCGCTGCTGCAGTTCGGAGGCGAGCAGGTCGATGCCCGGTGAAAACACGTTGGCGAAGCCGCGGATCAAAAACACCTTTTGCCCCGCTGCATGGGCGAGGCTCGGCACAATCAATGCGGCCGACAAAGCGAGCGCCGCGGTCAGTCGAAGCAGCGAGTGTCTCACGGTAAGCGCGCCGGTTCCCTATTGCAGTGCGCATATTTGCAAGTCCGGATGGTCCGTCAAGTCATCGGGTCGTGATCCAATCGGGCTCGGCGAAAACTGATGGGGAACTGCGTTATTTTTGCCGCACTTTGCGCATGATCCGGAAAAGTGGGCACCGGTTTCCTCGCGACAAACGCGGAACGCGTTTGCGCGGGGATCATGCGCCCTAAAGCGCTTCCAACACAGCTTTCGCGATATCCGCGGTGCCGTTTTTCCCGCCGAACTCCATCGGCTTGATACCGCCGGCGTAGGCCTGATCGACCGCACGCTCGATCCGCTCGCCCGCCTCGGCCGCGCCATCGAGGCCGTGCTTGTCGGCGAGCCAGTCCAGCATCATCGCCGCTGACAGGATCATGCCGGTCGGGTTGGCCTTGCCCTGCCCCATGATATCGGGCGCGGTGCCATGGCAGGGCTGAAACACGGCATAGCGATCGCCGATGTCGGCCGACGGCGCCATGCCCATGCCGCCGATCAGGCCGGCGGTGAGGTCGGAGAGGATGTCGCCGAACATGTTCTCCATCACCATGACGTCGAAATCCCAGGGACGCTTGACCAGCATCGCCGAGCAAGCGTCGACATATAGGCGGTCCGCCTTCACTTCCGGATGACGTTGAGCCGCCTCATCGAACATCTCGCGAAAGAAGGCGAAGGCCTTGAACACATTCGCCTTGTCGACGCAGGTCAAGGCGCCCGGCCGGCCGCGCTTCTTGCGGCGCTCGGCGAGCTTGAAGGAAAACTCGAACAGCCGTTCCGAGGTTTTCCGCGTGATCACCAGCGTCTCGCGCGCGTCCTCACGGGTGACGACGCCCTTTCCCATCGAGGCGAACAACCCCTCGGTCGACTCCCGGATCACAACCATGTCGATGCCGCGCTGGTCGGCACCGACGATCGGGCTCGGCACACCCGGGATCAGCCGCGCCGGGCGAACGCCGGCATAGAGGTCGAAATGAAAACGCAGCTCGACCTGCGGCATGATCTCGGTGTTGTCGGGATAGCGCACCGACGGCAGGCCGCAGGCGCCGAGCAGGATCGCGTCCGCCTCCTCGCACAGCCGCACCGTCGAATCCGGCATCGACTTGCCGGTGTCGCGATAATTGACGGCGCCAGCCGGCGCATCGGTGAAACGGAAGTCCAAGCCCGCCTTGGCCTCGACCTTGCGCAGGATTTCCAGCGCGGGGGCCATCACCTCCGGGCCGATGCCGTCGCCGGCGAGAACCGCGACATGGAATGCGTTATTGGCGGACATGGAATTTCCTTTACGGCGTCAGCACGGCGCGGCCGACCAGCTTGCCCTTCTGCAAATCGAGCAGCGCGTCGTTGGCTTTGGCGAGCGGCATCGGCGTCACCGGGATCGGCGGGATGTTCTTGGTGCGAACGAGATCGAGCAGCTCGCGCGTCTCCCTGAGATTGCCGACATAGCTACCCTGGATCGTCACCGCCTTGATCGGGATCAGCGGCAATGCCCAGGGCGCGCCGCCGCCGAACAAGCCGACGATGATGAGCTTGCCGCCCTTGGTCAGGCAGTCGAAGCCGAGCTGTGCGGTCTGGGCGTTGCCGACCAGATCGATCACGGCGCGGATTGGGCCGCCGGCCTTTTGCGCCAGCTGCGCCAGCGCATCCGGCGCCTTGCCGTCGACGGTGGCGAGCGCGCCGGCTTTCTCGGCCGCCTCGCGCTTCTTTGCGTCGATATCGACCACGATGGCGCCCTTGCCGCCCATCGCCTTCAACAGCGACAGCGCCATCAGGCCGAGACCGCCGGCGCCGAAAATCACGATCGGCGTGTCGAATTCCTTCTCGACCTTCTTGATAGCCGAATAGGTGGTGACGCCGGAGCAGGCGTAAGGCGCCGCCGTGACGGGATCGAGTCCCTTCAGGTCGAGCAGATATTTCGGATGCGGCACCGTCATGTGATCGGCGTAGCCGCCATCGCAATAGACGCCGAGCGCGTTCGGCTTGACCGCGCACATGTTCTCTTCGCCCGCGAGGCAGGTCGGACACTTGCCGCAGCCGAGCCAGGGATAGGCCAGCGCAACGGTCCCGACCTTCAGTCCGTCCTTGTCGCTCTCCTTCACGTCCGGGCCGAAAGCCACGATCTCGCCGACGGTCTCGTGGCCCATGGTGCGCGGTAGCGAGACGCCGCGCTCTTTCAGCGACAGCGGCTTGCGGCCATGGCCGAGCTCGTAGCCGCCCTCCCAGATGTGCAGATCGCTGTGGCAGACGCCGGCGGCCTTCACCTTGACCAGCACCTGCGTACCAGTCGGCTGCGGCGTCGGGTGATCGACCTCTTGCAGGGGGGCGTTGAATTCGGCGACCTGAAAACTCTTCATGGCGTCCTCCCGAAACTGTTGCTTGAGAGCGTCTTTATTTATGTCAGGGGATGATGGCAAGCGGCGTACTGGCCAGGCCGCACCAGCCGCAGTTCCGGCACCTCATCGCGGCATTTCTGATCGGCGCGCGGGCAACGGGTGCGGAAGCGGCAGCCCGACGGCGGCGCGATCGGCGACGGCGGCTCGCCCACCGGCACGCTTTCGGCCGGCTTCTGATCCGGATCCGGCACCGGGATCGCCTCGATCAGCAACGCGGTATAGGGATGCGCCGGCCTGGCGAACAGCCGTTCGGACGGGCCGACCTCGCAGAGGCGGCCGAGATACATCACGGCGACGCGGTCGCTGACGGCTTTCACCACCGCCAGATCGTGCGCGATGAACAGCAAGGTCAGGCCGAAGCGCGCCTTCATTTCCTCCAGCAAATTGAGAATTTGCGCGCGAATGGAAACGTCGAGCGCGGACACCGGCTCGTCGCAGATGATGAAGTCGGGATCGAGCACCAGCGCGCGCGCGATGCAGATGCGCTGACACTGGCCGCCCGAGAATTCGTGCGGCAGCCGTCCCATCACCAGCGCCGGATCGAGGCCGACCGCGTTCAGGACATTGGCGACGCGCTCGTTCCGCTCCCTGGCATCGTTGACACCGGCGATGATCAACGGCTCGGCGATGATATCGCCGATTCGCCGCCGGGGATTGAGCGATGCAATCGGGTCCTGGAAGATCAGCTGGACGCGCCGCCTGATTTTCCGCAGCGCCTCGCCCTGCATCGCGGTCAGATCTTCGCCGTCGAACAGCACCCGGCCGGATACCGCGCGGCGCAATTGCAGCACCGCGCGCCCGAGCGTCGACTTGCCGCAGCCGGACTCGCCGACCAGGCCGAGCGTCTCGCCGCGCGCGATGTCGAAGCTGACGCCGGACACCGCGTGCACGGTCTTGTTGCCGACGGCGTATTCGACAACGAGATTGTCGACCTCGAGCAGCGGCGAAGTCGCGGCTTGCTGCATCATGCGCCGGCGCCCGCCGCAAGCCTGATCGGGTGGAAGCAGGCATATTGATGCGCCGCTGTTTCCGCGCGCTCGAGCCGCGGCTTCTCGCTCTCGCAGCGGCCGTCGGCATAGCGGCAGCGCGGCGAGAACGAGCAGCCCTTGATCGGCCGGGTCGGATCCGGCGGTCGGCCGGAGATCGCCGGCAGCGGCGTATGCGGAGCTGCGTCGAGCTTGGGGATCGCCGCCAGCAACGCCTCGGTGTAGGGCATGTGCATGTTCTTGAACAGCATAGGCGTCGGCGCGCGCTCGACCACGCGTCCCGCATACATCACCGCGACCTCGTCGGTGCGGCCGGCGACCACGCCGAGGTCGTGGGTGATGATGATCATCGCCATGTGGCGGCGGCGTTGCTCGCGCGCGAGCAGATCGAGGATTTGCGCCTGGATGGTGACGTCGAGCGCGGTGGTCGGCTCGTCCGCGATCAGCAGCTTCGGTTCGCAGGACAGCGCGATCGCGATTGCCACGCGCTGGCGCATGCCGCCGGATAGCTGATGCGGATATTGCGTCAGCCGCTGCTCCGGCGCGGGGATGCCGACGGCTGCGAGCAGTTCAACGGCGCGCCTGGTTGCCGCCGCCATGTCGAGCTCGAGATGCTCCTGCAAGGTTTCCGTCAATTGCGTGCCGATGGTCAGCACCGGGTTGAGCGAGGTCATCGGGTCCTGGAACACGACCGCGAGCGAGCGCGCGCGCAGCTTGCGCAGAACCTCCGGCGCGCAGCGCACCAGGTCCTGCCCGTCGAACATCACGCGGCCGGAGAGCTTCGCCTTTTTCGGCAATAGCTGCAGGATCGCACGCGACAGCATGGTCTTGCCGCAGCCGGACTCGCCGACGATGCCGAGCGTCCTGCCGGGACCGAGCGTGAGATCGACGCGATCGACCGCGCGGAGATTGCCGCGGGCCGTCGGCAGGTCGACGGCGACGTCCTCGACCGACAGCAGCGCCTCGCCGTTCACAGCGCGCCCTGACGCGGGTCGGTGATCGCGCGCAGCGTATCGCCGATGAGATTGAAAGAGAGCACCGTCAGGAACATCGCGATCGCGGGAATGAAGGCGAGCCGCGGCGCGACGTCGAGGCTCTCGCGCCCCTCCCCGATCATGCTGCCCCAACTCGAGACCGGCGGCGGCACGCCGAGGCCGAGAAACGACAGCGCGCCCTCGACCACGATGATCACCGCGACACCCAACAGGAAGAAGGCGAGCGAGGGCAGCATCACGTTTGGCAGCAATTCGCGCAGCAGGATGCGCGTATGCGACGCACCGAGCGCTTCCGCCGCAATGACGAATTCGCGCCGCGCCAGGGTCAGCGTCGCCGCGCGCGCCACCCGCATGAAAGCGGGGATAGAGAGCACGCCGAGAATGCAGGTGAGATTGAGCAAGGATTGTCCAAGATAGGCGGTCACCGCGAGAGCGAAAATCAGCGGCGGAAAAGCCAGCAGCACGTCCATGATCCCGACCACGAAGGACTCGAACCGGCCGCGGAAATAGCCGGCGAGAATTCCGAGCGCGCCACCGATAGTGAGCCCGATGATCGGCGCGCAAAGCCCCACCGTCAGCGAAACCCGCGCGCCATACAGCACCCGCGCCAGTTCATCCCGTCCGAGGCCATCCGTGCCGAGCCAATGCAGCCATGAGGGCGGCGCCCGCCGCGCCAACATGTCCATATCAGTCGGACTGGGCAGCGGCAGCACGGTGGCCAAAGCCGCGGCGGCAAGGATGAAGATCGTCCAGCCGACCGCCGCCCAGAACAGCAGGCCCAGCCGGCGCGACCGCCCCACCGGCGCGACTGCGACAACCTCGTCGATACCAAGATCAAGCGTGGCCATGGCGGAGCCTCGGATCGAGCACGGCATAGAGCAGGTCGACGATGAAATTCATCAGCACGAAGCCGCCAGCCACGAACAACACCACGCCCTGCAGGATGACGAGGTCGCGGGTGTAGATGGCTCCAACCAGCAGCCGGCCGATCCCCGGCAGCGCGAAGATGGTTTCCACGATCAGCGCGCCGCCGATCAGGCGGCCGATGTTGATCCCGGTGATCGTGATTAGCGTCAGCGACGACGGTTTCAGGGCATGCACGAACAGGATACGCGAGGCCTTCAACCCCTTGGCCCTGGCCAGCGCGATGTAGTCCTCCTGCAGGGTCGCGATCATGTCGGAGCGAAGCACGCGCATGATGCCCGGCCATTCCGCGAGCGCCAGGGTCAGCGCGGGCAGCACCATGAAGCGCAGATTGGCGACGGGGTCTTCCGCGAGCGGCACGTAACCGGTCGCGGGAAGCCAGTGAAGCTCGACAGCGAACAAATAGATCAAGAGAATGGCGGAGAGGAACGTCGGCACCGACAGCATGCCGAAGGCGCTCCCGGTCATGAATTGGTCGAAGGCGCCGCCGCTTCGCACCGCGCAGGCGATCGCAAGGGGAACGCCGATCGCGAGTCCCGCGATCTCGGCCAGCAACATCAGTTCGACCGACACCGGCAGCCGCTCCGACACCGCCTGCCACACGGTCTGCCCGGTGCGGAACGAGCGGCCGAAATCACCCTCCAGCACGTGGCCAAGCCAGCTCAAATAGCGCCACCAAATCGGCTCATCGAGCCCCATGTCGTGACGCAGCGCCTCGACCTTCTCCGGCGTCGCCTGATCGCCGAGGATCACATAGGCGAGATCGCCCGGCAGGAGCGAGGCGATCAGGAAGGTGAGCAGCGAGACCGCGAGCAGCACCGGCAGCAGATAAAGCAGCCGGCGTGCGACGAAGAACGCCATGGCCGGCTATTCCTTCCAGGTGCGCGACACGTCGATCACTCCGCTATACATTTTCGGCAAGCCCTTCAGCTTCGACGTCGAGATCGCGTAGTAAGTATTCTGGAACGACCAGAACCAGATCGCCTCCTTGTTGATCAGCCGGCTGATCGCACAATAGTCCTCGATGCGCGCGGCGACGTCCGCGGTGGTGCGGGCGTGCTCCAGCAAATGGTCCAGTTCCGGGTTGGAATAGTTGGCGAGCGCGACCGGGCTCCCTGTGTGGAAATTTGCGTACATCTGGACGTCGGGATCGGCGAGATCGACGATCCGCCATCCGATGATCTGGAACTGGCGCATGAAGGCGCGCGGGGGGAAGCTCGCCTGATCGATCTGCTCGATCTCCATGTTGGCGCCGATCTGCTTCCAGAACTGCTGCAGTACTTGCCCGTTGGCTCGACCACGCGGCGTCGCGGTGACGATCATCTTGAAGTCGACCGGCTTGCCGTAATCCTTGATCAACGCCTTCGCCTTCTCGACGTCGTAAGGCAGCGCACCGTCGTCCTTGCATTTCACCCAGGAGCCGTCGCCGTAAGGATTGGTCGCGGGCCTCGCAAGACTATTGGTGAGGGCCTGCGACCATTTCTTGCGGTCGATCGCCATCACCAGGGCCTGGCGTACGCGGACGTCGTCGAGAGGCGCTACCTTGGTGTTGATGGCGTTAACCGCGGCGCCCGAACCGGCATAAGTATGCACGGTCAGCTTCGGATCCTTCTGGGCCTTCTGGATATTGTCGGCGTCGGCCTCGTCGTCCCAGACGATGTCGGCTTCGCCCGATTGCAGACTGGCGAAACGCGACTGCGCGTCCGGCAGCGGCTTCAGGATGATGCGGTCGAGGTAGACCTTATCCTTGTCCCAATAATCCGGATTCTTCTCCAGGACCATTCGGTCCCCCGCGGTCCAGGATTTCAAAATATAGGGGCCCGTACCGACAGGATTGCGGTTGTAGTCGTCTCCCTTGGTCTTCCACGCCGTCGGAGAATGCACCGCCGCGTTCTGATTGGCATAGGAGAGTAGTGAAGGGTAGTTCACTGAGGGGTCTGCGAGGTTATAAACCACCGTCAGGTCATCGGGCGCCTGAACGTCTTTGATCCCGGCGATATAGAAGGCGCAGCGGCACTTGTTGGCGGGATCCTTCTGCCGGTCAAAATTGGCCTTGTAGGCTTCGGCGTTGAACGGCGTTCCATCGTGGAATTTCACGCCGGGACGCAGCTTGAAGGTCCAGGTCTTGAAGTTGTCCGAATGCGTCCAGGACAGCGCAAGGCGGGGCTGCGGCTTTCCATCCGAGTCAAGATAGGTGAGCGCTTCGAAGATCGCGGATGACGCGGTCAGTGCCGCGGTGTCGTAGACGCCGACCTTCAAGGGATCGAAGCCGGGAATGTCGAGTTCGAGGCCGACGGTAATGCTGCCGCCCGGCTTTTGCGCGGCGGCCGGACTTGCCCATGCGCCAAGCGCGAATGCCGTGACAAGGAAAATGGGCGCAAAGCCGCGCCGCGCGATCGCCGCCTTCATGTGAGATGCTCCCTCCCGGTGTGAAGCGTCCGGTTGGTCCGGATCATTGCTTCGCGATCACATTGGCCGGAATCGGAGCCAGCGGCAAGACCGACGTCAGGTCTGCTCTGCGACAAGCGGTCTCCCTGAAAACGCCGCGATTTGCTGTTCGGAGAAGCCGGTCTCCTTCAAGAGCGCGCGCGTATGTTCGCCCAAAGTCGATACCCGCTTGCCTGCGGCGACCTTCGCACCCGACATCCGGAACGGCAAGTTCATCACGCGGAATTTTCCGCCATTGTCTTCGACCTCGGCGAGCGCGCGGCGGTGCGCGAGTTGGGGATCGGCGAGCGCCTCGGCAACGGTGCGATAGGCCGAGGACGGCACGCCCGCGCCGTTCAACGCCTCCAGGCATTTCGCCGTGGTGAGCGTGCGGGACCAGGCCTCGACGCCATCCATCAACGCCGACCAGTTGTTGCGGCGATCGGTATAGGCCAGGAATCGCGGATCGCTCATCCATTCGGGATGACCGATCACTTTCATCAGACCCTGGAAGGTCTTCTCGCTGGCGATCGCCAGCATGACATAGCCGTCGGAGGTTCCGATCGGCCCGAACATCGGCCGCGACAGCGGCGGCACCGCAAACTGCGACCACTGCACCTCGTTCAAGGTCAGCATCAACATCGCCTCCAGCATCGAGACATCGATGTGCTGGCCCGTTTTGGTGAGCGTGCGCTGGTAGAGCGCCGCCGAAATCGCGCCGAACGCGTAGGTCCCGGCGAAAACGTCGGCGTGATAGATGCCGCAATAATCCGGCCGCTCTCGGCCGGGCTGATAGGCGAGATGCGCCATGTCGTAGCCCGACGCGGCGTGGATGACCGGCGCGTAGGCCGGCAGTTCGGAAGACGGACCGGTCTGGCCATAACCGGAGATCGAGCAATAGATCAGCTTCGGATTGAGCGCCGAGAGCGTCGCGTAGTCGAGCTTCAGGCGGCGCATCACGCCGGGCCGGAAATTCTCCACCAACACGTCCGCCGTCATCGCCAACCGCCGGATTGCCTCAGTGCCTTCCGGATGTTTCAGGTCGAGCACCAGGCTCTTCTTGCCGGCATTGAGCTGCCCGAAAACCGTCGAGCAGCCGCTCCGCACCGGCGGGCGGGTCCGCATGGTCTCGCCCTCCGACGTCTCGATCTTGATCACCTCGGCGCCCAGGTCGGCCAGCATGCGGGCGCAATGGGGGCCGGCAATCGTGGTCGAAAAATCGATCACGCGAAGGCCGGAAAAGCATCCCGTCAAACGGCCCTCTTCGCTGTCGGCTATGGTCATTCCGCTTTTCCTCCCGCAGGCAGCTTCTTGTCCCGCTATGGCGCGGGAGTTGCGAAACTAATGGGCCGCGTGCGGACAGGGAAGATTATTTAGGAACCGAGGGGGAGCTTCGAACTTGTATCCGGGCCATTGGACCCATTCTTGCATAGCAGCAAAAGCGGGCCCTGACGGGGGAGCAGTTTGAGAGTTCTGTTTGTTACGACGGAGATGGACGACTTCGTCCGCGTAGGCGGGCTGGCCGCCGTTTCCGCCGCCCTGCCCCGGGCTCTCCGGCCCTGGGCGGACATCCGGGTCCTGCTGCCCGGCTATGCCGATATCGTCGAACAACTCACGCATATTCAAATCGTTGGCGAATGCCCGGCCAAGGCCGAGATGCCGGCGGCAAGGCTTGGACGGGCATCCACCCGGGACGGCCTGCCGGTCTATGTCCTGCTCTGCCCGCAACTCTACGATCGGCCGGGCAACCCCTATGGCGATGAAGAAGGGCGGGACTGGTCCGACAATGACATCCGCTTCGCACGTTTCGCCTCTGCAGCCGCCGAGCTTGCGATGGGCACTCTGGACAAGAATTGGGCAGCCGACCTCGTTCACGCCAATGACTGGCAGGCCGCGCTCGTACCGGCCTACCTCGCCTGGAGCGGCGCCAAAATCCCCTCCATCCTGACCATCCACAACCTCGCCTATCAGGGCCTGTTTCCCAAGGAGACACTGCGCCGGATCGGCGCGCCCGAGAGCTCGTTCCACGTCAATGGCGTCGAGTTCTACGACAAGCTGTCCTTCCTCAAGGGCGGTCTCGTCTACGCTTCGCACCTGACAACGGTGAGCTCGACCTATGCACGCGAGATCACCACGCCGGAGCTCGGCTGCGGTCTCGAAGGCCTGTTGCGCCGGCGCTCCGACGCCTCCGAGCTGACCGGCATCCTGAACGGCATCGACGAGAGCTGGGATCCGCGCTCCTGCGATAAGCTCGCGCAGCCTTTCGCGGCCGGCGACTGGAAGGGCAAACAGGCCAATGCCGATTACGTCCGCAAACAGTTCGGGCTTGCGCTTTCGCGGGGGCCGATCTTCGGTCTGGTCGCGCGTCTTGTTCATCAGAAAGGCATCGATCTGGTGCTGTCGGCCGCCGACGAGATCATCGAGGCCGGCGGGCAGATCATCGTCACCGGCTCCGGCGAGCCCGCGATCGAGCAGGCGCTGGTCGATGCGCATCGCCGCCGCCCGGATGCGATCGCGGTCAATATCGGCTTCAACGATGCGCAGGCGCGGCGCATTTTCGCCGCCAGCGACTTCACGCTGATGCCGTCGCGGTTCGAGCCCTGCGGCCTGAGCCAGATGTATGCGCAGCGCTTCGGCTCGCTGCCGATCGGCCATCAGACCGGCGGGCTCGCGGAGACCATCACCGACGGCGAAACCGGATTCCTTTTCGCGCAGCCCTCGATCGAGTTGTTCCTTGGCGGCGTCAGGCGCGCGTTTTCGACCTTCGTCTCGACAGAGCAGCTTGACACCATGCGCCGCAGCGCGATGGCGCGCTCGTTCAGCTGGGACCTGTCGGCCGCGCTCTACAGCGCGCTCTATCGCAGGACGGCATCGGCCTGACCTTTCGGCGCAAGCCGCCGCGTCTCCGGCATCAGAAATGCGATGACGGCGAATCCGAGCCACGCGATCATGGCCAGTCCGAGGAACGCGACGCCGCTGCCGAAGAGATCGGTCACGTAACCCGCGACCACCGTCGACAACGATGCGCCGATGCCGGTCGCAGTTCCGACGATTCCCTGGGCCAGATTGAAATGGCCGGTGCCGAAGGCAACGTCGGCAACAATTAAGGGAATCATCACGGCAAAGACCGAGGCGGTGATTCCATCGAAGAGCTGCACGGCGACCAGCACATAGGGATCGTGCACGTTCGCAAACAGCAGGCCGCGGATCGCAAGCGCCCCGAAGCCGATCATCAGCAACGGCCGCCGGCCCCATTGCTGCGCCTTCGCGCCCACGGTCGGCGACATCAGCGCCACGATCGCCTGCGGCACGACGATACAGAACGCGATCAGCACCGGTGCCCACTGAGCCGAGCGCGCGGTCACCGCGCCCGCCATGATCGGAAGCATGGCGGCATTGGCGAGCTGCAGCAGCAGCACGCTGCCGGCGAAGATCAACAGCGGCTTCTGGCGCACAAGATCGATGACGCGCGTCGTCTTTGCCTCGGGCGCGCCACTCGGAACCGAACCGTGCGCACGGGCGACATCGACTTCGGATTCGCGAATGCGCGATAGCGAGAGCAGGGTCGGGATCGCGAGGCAGAAGGTGACGAGGAACACCGAGCGGCTGGACAGGAGATAGCCGCAGGTCCCCATCACGGCGGCGGCGACGCCGTTGCCGAGCGAGGCGAAGCGGGCATTGCGTCCGAGCCGCTCGCCGATCGCGTAAGGACCGACCAGGCCAAGGCTGATCGCGGCAATCGCCGGTCCCAGCACGCAGCTTGCCGCGGCATGCAGCATCGCCGCGGCGGCGACCACAGGAAAGATCGGCAACGTGGCATAGGCGAGTGCCGCGCAGCCGATGGTCGCAATCGCAAATCCCGCGACGAAACGCTCCGAGCGCGCCGCATCGATGATGGCGCCGCCCGGCATCTGCCCGATCAGCCCGACCACGCTGCCGATCGACAGCACCAGGCCGATCTGCGCCTGCGTCCATTTTTCGGTGGTCAGGTACACCGCGATGAACGGACCGAAGCCGGTCTGCACGTCGGCGAGGAAAAAGATGAACCAGTCGAGCCCGCGCAGGCTCTCTTTGGAGGGATGCGGCTTGCCGGAGGGGATGGAAGGAGCCGGCATAGTTTTATCGCTGCCGACCGCCGCACCCTGGCGATCACCATCGTTTCGCTTACGCGATTGGAACAGCCGCGCTGTCAGAACGCCCCTCCTCCCTAATGCTCTTCGAACGGCTCGAGATTGCCGGCCGCGCCCAGCACCACGATCGGCGTATCCTCCTTGTATTCTGGCGCGGCGGCGACCTGGGCCTTGTTCAATTCCAGCGTGATATTGTCCTTCTTGTCGGCGACATGGCCGAAATGCAGTGCGCTCCAGTCGACAACGATCTTGCGGCTGCCGACGCCGAGAAAGCCGCCGAAATCGATCACCGCGGCACGCACGGTGCCGGTGCGATCGACGATGACGTCGACGATATGGCCCATGTTCTCGTCCGTGGGACTGCGCACGTCGCGGCCGAGCACGCCATGGGCCTCGCGCGACGCGATGACGGTGACGGAGGGCGGCGGCACCGGCTCCTTGGTTGCCGGGGGCGGCGCGGTGTCCTTTGCCGCCGCGGCCGGCGGCGCAGGTTGCGCTTCGTTTTCCGCATGGGACGCAACCGCGGCGAATCCAACAAGCAGAGATCCGAGAATGAACCAGTGACTTGCGCGCATGCGTCCTCCTCTCTCTTTGGCGCGCTCAGCGCGCGAGAACGATCGTGACCTGGATCTGGCCGCGCCGCCGCAGCACCTCCATCGACACGCCGTCGCCGTGACGGCGGATCAGGAGGTCGACGCTGGACTCGCCCAGCTGCAAGTCGCGCAGCACGACTTCATTGAGGAAGGCGGGAAGCCGCGGATTGCGCAGCCGAATCTCGGAACGCTCGGCATCGAATTCGAGCCCCAGCGATGCTTCCAGCAGCGTGAAGGGCGTGGCGCTGGCCCAGGCCTGCGGCGCGCAGGCGACCGGATAGAGCGTCGGCCCGCGATGCCGCTCGCGGCGGAAGCCGCAGAACAGCTCCGGCAACCGCCGCAGGTCCATATAGGTCGCGGCATCGAACAGACCCTTGAACACCTGCTCGACCGAATGCTTGAGGCCGTAACGCGACAGCCCGAGCGCGATAAGCGCGTTGTCGTGCGGCCAGATCGAGCCGTTGTGGTAGGACATCGGATTGTAGCGGGTCTCGCCCAGCGCAATGGTACGGATGCCCCAGCCGGTGAAGAAGTGCGGCCGCAGCAGATCGACCGCGACCCGTCGCGCCCGGTCGTCGCGTATCATGCCGCTGAACAGCAGATGGCCGGCATTGGAGGAGCGCACCGCGCACGGCTTCTTCTCGCCGTCGAGCGCCAGCGCGTAGGTGCCGAGTTCCTCGCACCAGAACGCTTCCTCGAAACGCTGGGCCAATTGCCAGGCCTCGATCTCCAGCCGATGCGCGATCTCCCGACGGCCGAGCCGCTGCGCGCATCGCGCCGCCAGCCGCTTGGCGGCGAACACATAGCCCTGCACCTCGGCCAGCGCGATGTTGCCCTCGGCGAGCGCGCCGTCGGCATGGAAGATCGCGTCGAAGGAATCCTTCCAGCCCTGATTGCGCAGCCCGTCGTCGGTCGCGCGTTGATATTCGACAAAACCGTCGCCGTCGGGATCGCCCGGACCATCGATCCAGCGCAGCGCAGCTTCGATCGCCGGCCACAGCGCCTCGATCGTCTGGTCATCGCCCGTCCGCTCGCTGTAGAGGCCCGCGAGCATGACGAACAACGGCGTCGAGTTGACGCTGCCGTAATATTGCGCGAACGGCACCTCGCGCAACGCGGCCATTTCGCCGCCGCGCATCTCGTGCAGGATCTTGCCGGGCGCCGCATCGTTGAGCGGATCTACGGCGCTGGCCTGATAGCGCGCGAGACGCTTCAAGACGCCGCATGCGACGCGCGGATCGATCCACAGCATCTGCATCGCGGTGATGATGCCGTCGCGACCGAACGTGGTCGAATACCAGGGAATGCCGGCATAGGGATAGCGCCCTTCCGGCGTCTCCGTCATCAGAATGTTGAGGTCGGCCATCGACTGGCACAGCACCTCGTTGAAGATGTTGTTCGAGGTTTCGATGCTGGTGATACCTGCTGTCGCGCGCCGCATCTCGCGGCGATGCGCGAGCAGGCCGGGAAAGAACCTGCCGTGCCTGGGGTCGGCAGGTTTGTTGCAGGATACCGACACGAACAGGGAGGAGACCTTCTGCGGTTCCAGTTCGAGGTGCCAGGTCGCTGAGTTGGTCGCAAGCCGGGTCGGCCGCGGATCGAAATGCAGTGCGGTCGTGCGCCCCTCGCCGTCGAGGCCCTTGTAGTCGAGCACGACGTCCGAAGGACTGAGCAGCTTCGCGGTGCCGACGCCGCGACGCGGACGGGTCTCGCCGCGCACCTCGAACAGGTCGGCGAAGTCGTTGTCGAACAGCAGCGTGAGATCGAAGCTGGCACGGCGTTCGCCATGGTTCTGCACGCCGATCCGCTGATAGGCCGTGCCGCGCCACAGGAAGATGGTTCGCACGATGTGCAGCATGTCCTTCTGCAGCACCAGGCGGTTCTGGCGATAGACGTCGGGATTGGTGAGGTCGATGGTCAGCGACGAATTGTCGTCGCGCAGATTGGAGCCGAGCAGCAACGGCTGCATATCGTCGAAAACGAGTTCGAGCCGCGCCAGATAGCGTGTGTCGGCATTGAACAATCCATCGGGCCCGCCGGCGGAAGCGCCGATGTCGCCATGGCTGTCGAGCACGATGAAGGTGTCGTCATGCTTGAGCGAGCGGCGCGGACGCGCCGCCGGTCCCGTCATCGGGATATAGAACGGCTGCTCCAGCGCAAGCTCAACGCTACCCGACATCGCAACGAACTGCGTGACGGCTTCTGCCATGATGACCTCGCGTGGTTCCTCGTCTAGCGAAAACGCAACCGGACTACAACGCAGCCTGCCCTAGGGCATGATCCGGATAAAGTGTGAAGCAGTTTTCCCTCGCGACAAACGCGGAACGCATTTGCGCGGAGATCATGCCCAAACAAGAATCCAGGGCGCGATGATGGTTCACTCCTGATCTCATCGCGCCTTAGGCGGCGAATTTCGCTAGTTTGTTGATTTCCTGCGTGACCAGGTCGCGATACGGCCCCTGCCCTTGCATCAGCCGGTCCGGCGGGCCGTCCTCGATGATCTTGCCGGCCTTGAGCACCACGACGCGGTCGAAATTGCGCAAGGTCGCAAGCCTGTGCGCGATCGCAATCACGGTGCGGCCACGCATCAACCGCGACAGCGCCTCGCGGATGGCCTCCTCGGATTCGCTATCGAGCGCGGCCGTCGCTTCGTCCAGCAGCAGGATCGGCGCGTCCTTCAGGAAGGCGCGCGCAATGGCGATGCGCTGGCGTTGGCCGCCCGACAGCTTGACGCCACGGTCGCCGACCATGGTGTTCAGACCTTCGGGCAGGTCGTCGATGAAATCGCAGCGCGCCGCAATCGCCGACCGCAGCACCTCGTCATCGGTGGCATGGGGCCGGCCGTAACGGATGTTCTCCAGGATCGTCCGGTGAAACAGTGAGATATCCTGCGGCACCACCGAGATAGCGTGGCGCAGGCTCTCCTGCGTCACCCTTGTAACGTCCTGTCCATCGATGCGGATGCTGCCATGCTGCACGTCATAGAAGCGCTGCAGCAGCGCAAACAGCGAGGATTTGCCGCCGCCGGACTGACCGACCAGGCCAACGCGCTGACCCGGCTGCAGCTTCAGGCTGAAGCGTTCAAACACCTTCTGCCCGCCCGGATAGCGGAACGAGACGTTGTTGAACACGATCGCCGCACCCTTGCGCTCCAACGGTTCGGCCTCGGGATGATCGGGCATGTCATGCGGCAACAGGAGAGTGGCGATCGCCTCCGTCAGCCGAGCGACGTGCTGGGTGACGTCGACCAGCGCCACCGCAAGATCGCGCGTGGCGTTCAGGATCGAGAGACCGAGCGTGCAGACCAGCACCACGTCACCGGTGGTGGCGCCGCCCGCTTGCCACAGCCGCAGCGCCCAGGCGAGCAGCGCGATGATCAGCACGACGGTCACCGCGGCATGGGTCAGCCGCAGCTTTTCCAGATAGCGCAGGCTGCGGCCGCGCGCGACCAGTTCGCGATTGACGGTCGCATCGAAACGGTCGTGCTCGTGGCCGAAGCCGCAGAAGGCCCGCACCAGCGGCAGGTTGTTGATGACGTCGATCATCTCGCCATCGACGGCGGCCGCCTTGTCGGCGAAATCGTCATGGAGTGGTTTGCCCGCCGCGGCGAGATGAAACATCGCGATCACCATGCCGCCGGCAATCACGATCAGCCCCGCCGCCATCGGCAGGCTCACGGTTCCAATCAGGCAGATCGCAGCAATTGTGGCAATCACCGGCGGCAGCACGTTCCAGACGAACATGTTCTCGACGGTGAAGATCGCGTTCGATGTCGCCGTAATTCGGCTGGTCAGCATGCCCGGCAGGCGATCGGAGAAGTAGCTTGGCGCGTGGCCAGTGAGGTGACGGAACATCTCGCGACGAAGATCGCCGGTGACGCCGACGAAGGTGAAGCTCGCGATCCAGCTTGCGATTCGCCACAGAAAATTGTCAGCGGCGATCAAGGATATGAGGAAAACGAATGCCAGCCATACACGGCTCGCGTGAGCAGGTCCGCCCGCCAGGCTGTCGACGAGGAATTTTACGCCATATTGCGTGCCCACTGAGCAGGCAACTGCCCCCATAACGGCAGTCAGTATGACCAAATGCGCTGATAGCCGCTGGCGCAGATAGCGCAACACAAACGAAAACGGGCGCCGCGCATATCCTGAGAGCTGATCCATGGATTCCAAACCTGTCGATTTTGACACGAGTTGTCGGCTTCGGGGTTCCCCCTACTTGAACGGCTGACGCGCGCGCGGAGTTCCCGCGGCGCGGCATCCAGCAACCGACAAATCTGCAATGTGACGTTATCGAGAAGCTTCGCTCCTTCTCGCGGCATCATCGCGGCCGTCGAAGCCTTGTTTCGAAGAAGTAACCTTGGGTGAAAGGAACTTCACTCAAGCAGCGACGTTCCCCTGTCGGCATGCCGGTGCCGTCAAAGGGGGCTCGTTTCTTCCATGATCCCAGACAGGAGAAGGTGAGATGCGCATCGCGCAGGTTGCTCCGTTGACGGAGGCTGTTCCACCCAAGCTTTATGGCGGCACCGAGCGGGTGGTGCATTGGTTGACCGAGGAGCTGGTGGCACTGGGCCACGACGTCACGTTGTTCGCCAGTGGCGATTCGCACACATCGGCAAAACTTGATGCGACCTGGCCCAAGGCGCTGCGGCTCGACGGCGCCGTGCGCGATCCCAACGCGCTGCATATGGTGATGCTGGAGCGCGTGCGGCGGAAATGTGACGACGAGGAATTCGATTTCCTGCACTTCCATCTCGATTATTATCCGTTCTCGCTGTTCTATCGCCAGCCGACGCCCTTCCTGACGACGCTGCATGGCCGATTGGATCTGCCCGAGCATCAGCCCGTCTTCCACACCTTCTCCAAGGTGCCGGTGATCTCGATCTCGAACGCACAGCGGAGGCCGGTGCCGCAAGCGAACTGGGTACGGACGATCCATCATGGACTCCCGCAGAATTTGTTGACGCCGCGTCCGGCCAAACAGGAGTATCTCGCCGTGCTCGGCCGCATCGCGCCGGAAAAGGGCGTCGACCGCGCCATCAAGATCGCGATGCGCTGTGGCATTCCGCTGAAGATCGCGGCCAAGGTCGACCGCGCCGACGAGGAATATTATGAGCAGTTGATCTCGCCGCTGATCACGGGCAATCCGCTCGTCGACTATGTCGGCGAGATCAGCGATCACGAGAAGTCGGAATTCCTTTCCGGCGCCATCGGCCTCCTGGTGCCGATCGACTGGCCGGAGCCCTTCGGCCTCGTGATGATCGAAGCGATGGCGTGCGGAACGCCCGTCATCGCCTATAACCGCGGCTCGGTGCCGGAGATCATCGACGACGGATTGACCGGCTTCATTGTCGAGGACGAGATCAGCGCCGTGGCCGCCGTCGATCGACTCGGCGGCCTCGACCGCGGCGCGATCCGCAAGCGGTTCGAAACGCGCTTCACGGCGCGGCGGATGGCACTCGACTATCTCGATGCCTATCGCAGCCTCACCGCAGAGGCCGAGCCCAGGATCAGGCTGGTCAGCAGCGCTGAGTAACTACATCGCTGGGATCGGCTTTGCCGAAGCGCCGCTCATAGGCCTTGATATAGGCCTCTGGCGAGGGTCTCAGGTGGCGCCGCGTCAGCGCGATCAATTCGTTGCGGCGGGCGCCGCGAAGCGCCTTGATCATGTCGAGGTGGTCGCGCCGGGCGCTGTCAAGGGATTCCGGAAATGCATTGGCATAGGAGCGAATGCCGTAGACTTTCTGCGCCAGGAGATCGATGGTTTCGATCAGGCAAGAATTGCCGCAAAGCCCGTACAGCACCTGATGGAAGCGTAGATTGCTGTAGAACACAGTGAGCATTTCGCCGTCGATGATGGCCTTGGCGTGCTGCCGCTGCAAATTCTCCAGCTGTGCAATGTCGGCGGTCGCGACCGGAAACGGTATAATGCGCACCGCCATCACCTCGAGTTCTTCGCGCACCGCATAGATTTCCTTGACCTCGAGTGGTGTCAGCCCACGCACCATCGCGCCGCGATTGGGAATGCGCTCGACCAGTCCCTTCTTTTCCAGCTCGAACAGCGCCAGCCGCACGTCGCCGCGGTGCGTGTGGAAGCGATCGCATAAATCCAGCTCGATCAGCCGCTCCCGCGGTTGCCGCCGGCCGAGCACGATGTCTTCCTCGATGCTGCGGGCGATCACGACGGCAGGCGCCGGCTCGCGCACGGGCACGGGCACGGGCACGGGCACGGGCACGGCCACCCGCGATTTTGCGGGCTTCGGCTTGATCTGCTTGCGTACTTTTCCTGCCATCGACGCCCCGTCTGATGCCGCCCGGCGCGAGTCCGCCCGTCGGCAAAACCTCCGATCGCAATCATAGGATTGAAAACTATATTGTAAACAATTTTCGGACAGGCTACGATGTTGCCATCAACGAAGGCGGACGGGCTGGCCCGGACTGCATCAGGGGAGGACGGCATGACAGGCAACGCTCAAGGATTCGTCGTTTTGTCAAAACGGCAGAGCCGCCGCAAATTCCTGAAGAACGCGGGTGCCGCGGCTGCGGCCGCCTCCTTCGGCGCGGTGCCGCTGCGCGGTTGGGCCGCCGACCCCGTCAATATCGGCGGGCTCTATCCGACCACCGGCAGCATGGCGCAGATCGGCGTCGGCTGCGTCGCTGCCGCCAAGATGGCGGTCGAGATGATCAATGAGGCCGGCGGTATCAAGTCGCTCGGCGGCGCCAAGCTCAACCTCATCACTTCCGACGTGCAGAGCGACACCACGGTGACGCGCACCGAGACCGACCGCCTGATCACCGGCAACAAGCTCTCGGCCGTTCATGGCTGCTTCGCCAGCGCGCTGACCTTGATCGCCAGCGAAGTCTGCGAGCGCGCCAAGGTGCCGATCATCACCGGCTCGAGCTCCGACCAGCTCAACAAGGGCCGCACCTACACGTTCACGCCGTTCGCGCGCGCCTCGCAATTTGCGAAAGCCCAATTGCAGATGTCGAAGCTGGTCAGTGACCAGCCCAAGGTCGCGGTGATCTTCGAGAATACCGCCTTCGGCACCTCGACCTCGAACGGGTTGAAGGAGCTTGCGCCCGGCGAAGGCGTCGAGATCGTGATGTTCGAGCCCTACTCGGCCGGCTTCACCGATGCGAGCCCGCTGATCAACAAGGTCAAGGCGTCCGGCGCCAATGCGCTGTTCTCGGTGTCCTATCTGAACGACCTGATCCTGATCGTGCGCACCGTCAAGCAGGTCGGGCTCGACATCGCGATCAACGGCGGCTCCGGCGGCTTCGTTATTCCCGACTTCTACAAGAATGTCGGCAAGCTTGCCGAAGGCCTGCAGGGCGTGGCGCACTGGAATCACGACATGGACGACAATGCGCAGAAGGTGAACGCCGAATACAAGAAGCGCACCGGCGATTTCCTGTTCGAATATGCCGGCGGCCTGGTGGCGCAGACCTACATGATCGCCGACGCACTGGAGCGCGCGGGTTCGGCCGATCCGCAGAAGGTGCGCGAGGCGCTGTCGGCGCTCGACGTCTCCACCGGCTTCGCCGCAATGGCGCCGGGCGGCAAGGTCAAGTTCGGCCCTGACGGCAAGAACGTTTACGGCCGTCCCGTCGGCGTGCAGTGGCAGAACGGCGATCTCGCCAGCATCTTCCCGAAGGAAGATGCGCGCGCCCCCGTCCTGAAGACCTGATCGGCGGCACATTCCGATGCTGGAGACAGTGGTCCAGGCCGTAATCAACGGCCTGCTCATCGGCGGAATCTACGCGCTCGTCTCCATCGGAGTGACGCTGATCTTCGGCGTGGTCAAGATCGTCAACTTCGCCCAGGGCGAGTTCGTGATGATCGGGATGTACCTGTCGTTCTTCCTGTTCAGCACTTTCGGCATCGATCCCCTGCTCTCTCTGTTCGTGACGATGCCGGTGCTGTTCGTGCTGGGCGCACTGATCCAGCATTTTCTGATTCGGCGCGTGCTCGGGCCGAACGACATGCCGCAGATCTTTCTGACCTTTGCGCTGTCGCTCTTGCTGCTCAATCTCGCTCTTCTGCTCTTCAGTGCAAACTACCGCACCGTCCATACGTTCTATTCCGATGAAGCCTTCCATTTCGGCGGACTCTATGTTCCCGAGGCCAAGCTGATCGCCTTCGTGGTGGCGATGGCCTTGAGTGCCGCACTCTGGGCATTCTTGCGCCTCACCGATCTCGGCAAGGCGATGCGCGCCGCATCCCAGAAGCCCGATGTCGCGGTCCTGATGGGCATCAACCCGAACCGCGTGTTCGCGGTCGCCTTCGGCGCCGCGCTGGCGCTGGCGGGCGCCGCGGGCTCGCTGCTGATGCCGTTCTATTCGGCCTATCCGTTCGTCGGGCAGGTGTTCGTGCTGATGGCGTTCGTCGCGGTCGTGCTCGGCACGCTCGGTAACGTGATCGGCGCGCTGGTCGCGAGCCTGATGATGGGCGTCGCCGAGTCGCTCGGCATCCAGTTCGTCGGCGCCGATTCGGGCTTGATCGTGGTGTTCGCGATGCTGCTGCTGACGTTGGCATTCAAGCCGAACGGCCTTGGCGGCGGGAGAATGCGCTGATGCCGGGCTCGTCCCCCTGGAAGATCGCTGCGCTTGTGGTGCTCGCCATCGTCCTGTTGGCGCTGCCGCAGGTGGTGAAAAGCTCGTTTGCGATCGACATCTTCATCCGGATTCTGCTGTTCTCCTTCATCGGCGTCGCCTGGAATCTGATGGGCGGCTACGCCAAGCAGCTCTCGCTCGGACACGCCGCCTATTTCGGTCTCGGCGCCTACACCTCCACCATCATGCAGGTCGATTTCGGCATCTCACCCTGGATCGGCATGGTCGCGGGCGGCGTGGTCGCAGCCATCGCCAGCCTGCCGATCGGGTGGCTGTGTTTCCGTCTGCGCGGCCCCTATTTCACCATCGCCACGATTGCCACCGCGCAGGCCTTGATGCTGATCTTCCTGAAGTTCCGCGATCTTGCCTGGGGCGCGGAGGGCACCACCATTCCGAATCTCGGCAGCGCACCGTTGATGCTGCAGTTCGAGACCAAGGCGTCCTATTATTATGTCGTGCTTGGCCTGCTCGCACTCGGACTCTTCATCACCTGGAAAATCGAAAAGTCCTGGATGGGTTATTACCTCGTCGCGATCGGCGAGGACGAGGATGCGGCCGAGGCCGTCGGCGTCAACGCGCCGCGCATCAAGCGCGATATCTACATGATCTCGGCATTCCTCACCGCGCTCGCCGGCACCTTCTATACGCAGTATATCTACTTCATCGATCCCGCGACCGCTTTCAGCTTCAGCATCTCGATCGAGGCCGCCCTGGTCTCGATCGTCGGCGGCATCGGCACCTTGTGGGGCCCCGTAATTGGAACGGTGCTGCTGGAGACCACCTCGGCGCTGCTGCAGAGCTGGCTCGGCTCCTCCACAGGCGGCATCCAGCTGACAGTGTATGCGCTGATCCTGATGGCCGTGATCCTGTGGCGGCCGACCGGTTTGATGGGTTGGGTCAACGAAGCGATGCAACGTCATCGCGACCGGCGTCCGGCCAACCCGAGGACCGCGCCATGAGCGAGGCGCTGGTCATCACGGGACTGAACAAACGCTTCGGCGGCCTGCGCGCCGTGCAGGATGTCAGCTTCACCGTGAAAGAGAACGAGACAGTGGCGCTGATCGGGCCGAACGGCGCCGGCAAGACCACCAGCTTCCACCTCATCACCGGTTTCCACAAGGCCGATTCCGGGTCGGTGCTCGCCTTCGGCCAGGAGATCGTCGGACTGAAGCCGCATGACGTCTGCGCGCTGGGGTTGGCGCGCACCTTCCAGGTCGCAAAGCCCTTTGGCGCCATGACGGTGCTCGCCAATGTCATGACCGGGGCGTTCCTGCGCGACCGCCATGTCGCCGCTGCCCGCGACAAGGCGCGCGAGGCGATCGACTTCGTTGGCCTGTCCGCGCGCGAGAACACCGCAGCCAGGGACCTCACCACCATCGATCAGCGGCGGCTGGAGATGGCGCGCGCGCTTGCGACGCAACCGAAAATTCTGCTGCTGGACGAGGTGATGGCGGGGCTCAATCCGGCCGAGATCGACCAGGCGGTGGCGCTGGTCGGCAAGCTTTCCGCGCGGGGGCTCACCATCGTGATCGTCGAACATGTCATGCGCGCCATCATGGCGGTGGCCAAACATATCGTCGTGCTCGATCACGGCCAGAAGATTGCCGAGGGTTCGCCGAAGGAGATCGTCGAGAACCCGGAAGTGATACGCGCCTATCTCGGCTCCTACGTGCATCCGCCGGGCGGAGGCGCGCATGCTTAAGCTCAACGGCGTCAGCGCGCGCTACGGCTCGGTGCCAGCCATCAATAACGTCTCGATCGAGATCGACGAAGGCGAAGCCGTCGGCCTGCTCGGGGCCAACGGCGCGGGCAAGAGCACGACGCTACGCGCGATCTCCGGCCAGGTGAAGCTCACCTCGGGCACCATCATTTTTGCCGGAACCGATTTATCGTCGCTGCCAGCCTACAAGATCCCCGAGCTCGGCATCGCCCATGTCCCGGAGGGACGCCAGGTCTTTCCCGAGATGACCGTGCAGGAAAATCTCGAGATCGGCGCCTTCGTTCCGAAAGCGAAGGCCGCGCGCGCGCAGACCATGGAATTGGTCTATGGCATTTTCCCGCGCCTCGCCGACCGCCGGAAGCAGCTTGCGGGGACCATGAGCGGCGGCGAGCAGCAGATGCTCGCCGTCGGCCGCGGACTGATGCTGAAGCCGCGGCTGTTGATGCTCGACGAGCCGTCGCTGGGGCTGGCGCCTGTCATGACCGACGTCACCTTCGAGAAGATCGGCGAGATCCACAAGATGGGCACCGCGATCCTGCTGGTGGAGCAGAATGTCAGCCGCGCGCTGTCGCTGGTACAGCGCGCCTATGTGCTCGAAAGCGGCAACGTCATCATGCACGGCTCCAGCGCCGAGCTCGCCAACAACAAGCAGGTGCAGGCCGCGTATCTGGGGATTTGAAGCCCGTCACTCTCGCCGTCGTCATGCCCGGGCTTGACCCGGGCATCCACGACTTCCTTTCCGTGGCCAAGACGCGGGTGGCCGGGACAAGCCCGGCCATGACGAGTCCCTATGTTGTCGGCAACAACTTCTAACTCACCATCGTCCGTTTCGGCTCGACGATCTCGAACATCCGCGGAAACTCGTCCATCAGTCCCATCAATTCCGCGAGCTTCATCGCATTACCGGTAAACTTGACCTTGTCCGCCGCGACCGCTTCCGGAAAGCTCGTCTGCTTGGCGATCACCTCGTCCAGCAGCGCGCGCGTCAGCGTGAAGCTCGCATCCGCCTTCTCGGACTGCAGACCCTCGGTATAGGTCAGCGCGCAGTTTTCGAGATTGAGCACGAAGCTCTCGCCGGTGTCGGTAAAACTCCAGTTCAGCACGATGTGCTTGCCCTCGGCCTTCGGCCCGTTCAGCCGCACGCCGAGCACGTCCCACAATTGTTCGGTGCGTAGCGCCGCCAACGTCTCGCGCGGCATCGGCGGGCGCGGCGACGCCTTCGGCATGCCCTGCCGCAGCTCTTGCGCACCGAACAGATAGGCGTTGCGCCAGGTCGAGCTTTCCGCGGCAAAGCCAAGCTGCTCGAAAGTGTCGGCGAGCATCGCGCGCGCCGCCTGATTGTCAGGCTCGGCGAACACGAGATGGCTCACGGCTTGCGCGACAAAGCGGAACTCGCCATTGGCAAAATCCTTCCGCGCACGCGCCAGGATCGCATCCGCTCCGCCCATGTACTCAACGTACTTCTTTCCTAACTCGACCGGCGGCAACGGATCGAGATTGACCGGATTGGCGTCGTACCAGCCGAGGTACTTCTGGTAGATCGCCTTCACGTTATGGCGGATGTGACCGTAATAGCCGCGCCCATGCCAGGCGCCGTCGAGGCTTTTCGGCAGGCTGATGGTCTCGGCGATCTCGGTCGCGGTCAGGCCATGGTTCATCAGCCGGATGGTCTGGTCATGCGCGAACTTGTAAAGATCGCGCTGCTGGCGGATCATGGTGTCGATCCGCTCCCTGCCCCACACCGGCCAATGATGCTGGCCGCACATGGCGTCAGCCTTGCCGCCCCACATCTTCAGCGCTTCGTTCAGGTATTTCGACCAGGCGAGCGCGTCGCGGACGTCGGCGCCGCGAAACGGCAGCAGATTGTGGAAGTTGTGCGTGCAGTTTTCCGCGAGGTTGAGCAGCTTGTAGCGCGGCGCGTAGAAATGCATTTCCGCCGGTGCCTCGGTGAACGGGGCCATCTGGAATTCGAACTCGACGCCGTCGATCACGCGCTTGTCGCCGGTTGCGATGATGAGATCCGTCGGTCGCAACAGCGCGACCGAACCCGCGGCCATCGACTTGCCGAGCCCGCAATCGACCTGCCCGCGCACGCCCTTGGCGAGGAACGGCCCGAACTGATATTGCGCGCGGCGCAGCATCGCAGGCCCCGCGATGATGTTCTCGGAGACCGCGTGCTCCATGAAGTAGTTCGGCGCGATGATCGGCACCTTGCCGCTCGCCAGCGTCTCGTCGTCGAGCACGCCACGCGCGCCGCCCCAATGGTCGGTGTGGGTATGGCTGAAGATGACGGCTACGACCGGCTTCCTGCCGCGATGCTTGAAATACAGCTCCATGGCGGCGCGCGCGCCTTCGATCGAGGTCAGCGTGTCGAACACGATGACGCCGGTGTCGCCCTCGATCAGCGTCATGTTGGCGATGTCGAGCCCGCGCACCTGGTAAACGCCGGGCACGACCTCGAACAATCCGTGCTGCATGTTGAGCCGCGACTGCCGCCACAGGCTCGGATTGACCGTCGGCGGCGCTTCCTCGGAAGACAGAAAGCCGTAGGGCTCGAGACTCCAGACCACGCGGCCTGACGGATGCGTGACTTTGGCGTGCTCGATGGTGCCGAGGAAGCCGCGCGCCGCTTCGTCGAAATCGCGCTTGTCGGAGAACGGCAACGCCGCCAGCATCGCCTGCTGTTGCGCGATGACCGCGTGCGAGGCCTCTTTCGGGCTTTCCTTCGGCGCTTCATTGACGGCTGCTGTCTGGTTCATGTTCATCTCCTCACATACGAAAATTGGTCACGCCGGATGCGCGGCGAGATAGGGCGAGTTGGCGATCGACCAGGACGGCATCGCCTCCATGCGGAAGATCTGGCGCAGATGCACCTCGTCCGGCCCGTCGCCGATCCGCAATAAACGTCCCCAGGCGAGCGCCTGATGGATCGGCGTGTCCTCCGAGCGCCCATCGCGCCGAACACCTGCAATGCGCGATCGGCGATCCGCTGCAGCATCGCAGGCACCGCGACCTTGATCAGGGACACGTCGCGCCAGGCGCCGTGATGGCCGGTCTGGTCCAGCCGCCAGGCACAGCGATAGCAGAGCAGCCGCGCCTGCTCGAGTTCGACGCGGGATTCCGCGATCCATCGCTGCACGGTGTCGTATTGAATGACGGTGCGGCCGAACGCGGAGCGTTCGGAGGCGCGCACCATCATCAACTCGATCAGCAGCTCACAGAGCCCGATCGAGCGCATGCAATGATGGATGCGCGCCGGCCCCAGCCTGATCTGCGCAACCTTGAACCCCTCGCCTTCGGCGCCGAGCAGATTTTCACGCGGCACCCGCACCTGATCGAAGGCAAGCTCGCCAATCGGCGCGACATGATCCTCGCAGCCCATCCAGCGCAGCCGCCGCACCAGGCGCACGCCGGGTGTGTCGATCGGCACGATCACACAGGAATGCCGGCTCGTGCGCTCCGCGTCTGCATTGGTGACGCCCATCACGATCACGAAGCTGCAATCCGGATGCGCGGCCCCGGTAATAAACCATTTGCGGCCGGTGATGACATAGTCGCCGCCGTCACGAACGATCTTCGTTGCGACGTTGGTTGCGTCGGATGAGGCGACATCCGGCTCGGTCATGCCGAAGGCGGAGCGCGTCTTCGCGTTGAGCAGCGGATCGAGCCAGCGTTTCTTCTGCTCCGGCGTCGCGCAGTTCTGCAGCGCGATCATGTTGGGCACATCGGGCGCCTGGCAGTTGAACGCCTCCGGCGCCCAGAACAGCCGGCCCATGATTTCAGCGAGCGGCGCATATTCGAGATTGGAGAGGCGCGTGCCGGGCTCGTCCGGCGCCAGTTCGGCCAGACCGAGATTCCACAGACCCTGGTCGCGCGCCTTGGCCTGAAGCTCGGCCATGAACGGCATGGCTTCGCCTCTCGCCACGTGATCGAGATAGAGCCGATGACGTGGCAGCACGTTCTTGTCGAAGAAAGCCTGCAGCTTTCGCCGCCAGGCTTCCGAGCCTGCTGAAAGCTCGAAATCCATGCTTCCTCCCGGTTTTGGATGGTTATATCCACATACCGAACGATATTGCAAATATTGTTTCGATATATTGACATAACGGAGCATTCTGACGGATATAGAGATCATGGCAGTGATTTCGACTGAGAAAGTCGCCGCAAGGCCCAAGCCGGATCAGAACGATCCGTCCTTTGCGACCACGCTTGCTCACGGGCTCGACGTGCTCGCTGCATTCCGCAATCGCAGCGGCGGATTGACCAACGCCGAACTCGCGGCCGCGACCGGGCTGTCGCGGCCGACAGTGTCGCGGCTGACCTACACGCTGGCGCAGCTCGGCTATCTCAAGCGCGACGCCAAAGGCCGCTTCGACCTCGGGCTCGGCGTGCTCGCAACCGCCTATCCGCTGCTGTCGGCGATCAAGGTGCGGCAGACCGCGCGGCCGCTGATGCGCGATTTCGCCGCCTATGCCGGCGGCACCGTTTCGATCGCGATGCCGTTCGGGCTCGACTTCATCTATGTCGAGACGCTGCGCACCACCGACGCGGTGACGCATCTGCCCGATGTCGGCTTTTCAAGCTCGCTGGCGCCGACCGCGGTCGGCCGCGCGTTGCTGTCGCTCTACAGCAAGGACGAGCTCGACGCCTATGTGACGCAGGTGAAGACAGAGCGGCCCGGCGAAGCCGACTATGTCGAGCGGCGTACGTTGCCGGACATTGAGCTTTGCAAGGAGCGCGGCTTCGCCGTCTCGCTCGGCGAATGGCGGCGCGAGATCTTCGGCGTCGCGGCGCCGCTCTATCGCACGGCGAGCGGCGATTGCCTGTCGGTCAATTGCGGCATTCCCTCATTTCGCTTCAATGCCGAGCAGATCGAACGCGAATGCGGACCGCGCATTCTGGGATTGGCGCGCAGCATCCGCTCGCTGGTCGGCAACGAACAACACGGCGCGCTCTAGCGCCGGGACATTTCACGCACATTGCAAATGTGCCGACGGGAGGAAGGACGATGCGCGGGACGAGCGCCCTGACATTTGCTGCCGGCATGGTCGCAGCGCTGCTCGCCCCGGCGCCGGGCGCGCGAGCCGCCGACAACTGGCCGAGCCGGCCGATCCATATCATCGTGCCCTACCCTTCCGGCGGCATCGTCGACATCGTCGCGCGCGCGGTGACCGAGCAAGTCGGCCGTGACACCAAACAGGCGGTCGTCGTCGAGGGGCGCGCAGGCGCCAACAGCAATATCGGCACGTTGGCTGTCGCGCGCAGCGAAGGCGACGGTTACACTTGGCTGGTCACCGGTCCTGCGGTGCTGGTCAATCCGACGCTCTACAAGGATGCCGGCTGGGACCCGCTGAGGGATTTCAAATGCGTCGGCCTCGCCGTCTGGAACCAGAGCGTCGCGCTGGTGCATCCGTCGATGCCGGTGAAGACCATTGCCGAGTTCGTCGGGCTTGCGAAATCCAGGCCCGGCGAGCTCAATTTCGGCAACCCCGGCACCGGCTCCTCGATCGACCTCTCCGCGCAGAAACTGTTCCAGAGCGCCGACATCAAGCTGACCAATGTCGGCTACAAAGGCCAGCCGCAGGCGCTGATCGACCTGATGACGAACCTGATGCATTTCGAGATCGTATCGTTGGCACTAGCGCTGCCGCACATCAAGGAGGGCACGGTGAAACCGCTCGCCGTCTTCACCGACAAGCGCGTCGCCGATCTGCCCGACGTGCCGACGATTGCGGAAGCCGGTTTCCCCGCCGCCGCCTATGTGCCGTGGTACGGCATCTACGTGCCGTCATCGACGCCGGATGCGCTGGTCGAGAAAATTCACGATGCCATCGACAAGGCACTGCAAAATCCGGACGTGCAGAAGCAGCTGTCGATATCGGACATTCCGGGCAAGCCGATGCCGCTGAAGGATTTGTCCGAGTTGATGCGCGCCGACTATGAGAAGCTCAACAAGGTGGTGAAGACCGCGGGGATGGCACTGCAGTAGACAATTCCGTCATTGCGAGCGAAGCGAAGCAATCCATCTATCCGCGAAAAACGAAGAATGGATTGCTTCGTCGCTTCGCTCCTCGCAATGACGGAGCCCTTCGGCGGTCACTTCTTCACCTTGCTCGCATCCATCTTGACGGAGGGATCCAGCATTCGGGTCGTGAACGCCGTCTGCACGTCGAACGGCTTCTCCATGCCGAGATAGGTCTGCACCAGATCGTAGTCCTTCTTCATGCGCTCGCCATCGATCCAGCCCAGGCCCTTGCTCGTGGTGAACTCGTCCGTCATCAGGAATTTGATGCGCTCCCACTGCCGCTCCTGATTCTCCTTGTCGAGTCCCGAGACGGCGTCCAGCAACGCCTTCAGGCAAGGCGTGACGTCGGCGACACAGGCCGCATAGGCCTTCTGCGTGACGCGAACGAAGGTCTCGACCAGCTTCGGGTTCTTCTCGAGATAGGCGCCGTTGACGATCAGCGAGTTGCCGTACGGGTTGAGCCCGATGTCCTTCCAGTTGATGTAGCCGAGGTCGCTGCCGAACTCGATCACCTTGAGATCGTGCTCGTTATAGAAGTCGCTGATAATATCGGTGGCGTGGCTCTTCAGCGCTGCGATCTTCGCGGTCGGCCCGACATTGACGAATGTCACGGAGTCCGGCGCGATGCCGGCCGCCTTGGCAAAGGCCGGCCACATCACCCGCGAGGCATCGCCCGGCGGATTGCCGATCTTGTGCCCGGGAAAATCCTTCGGCCCGTTCACGCCATAGCTCTTCAGCCAATAGAAGGTCTGCCCGGTGTTGGCATAGATGCTCATCAGCGCGACTACATCGGCGCCCTTGCTGCGCGCGACCAGCATGGTGGCGAGATCGGCGATGCCGAACGCCGAGCCTCCGGAGCCGACCTTGAGTGAGGAGACGCCGGAGCCCTTGCCGGTCTCGATGGTGAGATCGATGCCGGCCTTCTCGTACCAACCTTGCGCCTTCGCGTAATAGATCGGCGAATGGTCCGCGGTCGGCGTCCAGTTCAGCATCAGGTTGACGGCCTCGCCGGCGGTCACGGGAGTTGCCGTCAGCAGCGCGAAGGCGAGACCCGCAAAGGCTATACGCTTCATGGCGACGCTCCCTGTGTTCGGCCGGACTTGACGCTGCCAATGCAACAGGGGACAGTCCGGCTTGTCAACTATCTGGTTGGAAATGCCGAAAGCAAGGGCAAACGGCAAAACGCCGCAACGGCGCAATCCGGCAGCGACCCGGCAGAAGCTGCTGGCCGCGGCGCGGCGCGAGTTTGCGGCAAGCGGCCTTGCCGGCGCGCGGGTCGACGAGATCGCGGCGCGTGCGGGCGTCAACAAGCAGTTGGTCTATCATTATTTCGGCGACAAGGACGCGCTTTACCTCGCCGTGCTGGAATGGGTCTACGAGGAAATCCGCGCGCAGGAACGCAAGCTCAATCTGGAGGGACTGCCGCCGCAGCGCGCCATCCGCAAGTTGATCGAAAGTTCCTTCGACCACCTCGCCGCGCATCCCGACTTCATCGTGCTACTAAATGATGAGAATCGCGGCGGCGCGCGTCATGTGCGCGGATCGCGGCGGCTGGAGGCCATGCACTCGCCGCTCGTCAGCATGGTCGGCACCATCCTGAAGCAGGGCGTGCGAGCCGGCACGTTCCGGCGCGGCGTCGATCCCGTGCATCTCTACATCTCGATCGCGGGGTTGAGCTATTTCTTCTTTTCGAACACGCCGACGCTGTCGGCGATCTTCGGAACCGACTTGACCAGCGCAGCGGCGAAACGCGCACGGCGGAAACACGTGGTGGATCTGGTGCTACAAGCACTACGACCGTGAATAATCAACTAGATGGTTGAAACGCAAGACCGGTGACGGTAGGTTGCGCTGTCGGACGAAGGAGCAAACATTGACCGGCGAGACAGGTAAATCGGCGCGCTCTTTCGCGATCATCCTGATCGTGCATCTCGCCGTGATCCTGTTCTGGCAGCTCGCGGTCGACGCCTTCCATGTGCCGAAATTCATCCTGCCCTCGCCGCTCGCCGCGCTCAGCACGCTCGCTCACCCCAACTATGCCTGGACCTCCAATCTGCTCGTGACCGCCGCCGAAATCCTCGGCGGCTTCGCGCTTGGTGCGGCCGTCGGCGTCGCGTTGGCGCTGCTGTTCACCTGGTCGCGTGTCGTCGCGCTGATGCTGCTGCCGCTGTTCGTGACCTTGAACATGATCCCGAAGGTGGCGATGGGTCCGCTGGTCATCGTCTGGTTCTCCTACGGCATCTTCGCCAATATCCTGATCGCCTTCTCGATCTGCTTCTTTCCGATCCTGCTCACCACCGCGCGGGGGCTGAGCGAGGTCGAGCCCGACCTGCTCGATCTCGTCAAATCGCTGCGCGGCTCGCGCTGGACATTGTTTCGCAAGATTCAGCTTCCGGGCGCGCTGCCCTACGTATTTTCAGGCATGAAGGTCGGTGCGATCCTGGCGGTCGCCGGCGCCATCGTCGGCGAGTTCATCGCCTCCGACCGCGGGCTCGGCTATCTCATGATCCAGGTGCAGTCGGCGCTCGACACGCCCGCCATGGTGATGGCGGTGATCCTGCTGACGCTGCTGGGCGTCGCGCTTTACGGCCTCGTCCTTGGCCTCGAGCGGTTGTTCGTGGTCCGCGACATCAGGCTGCAATAAGGACCGACAATGCTGCTGACCCGCGATACCCTGCCGAAGACCATCCCCGATATAGCTGCGCTCGACGATCTCCTGTGCCGGCCGAGCCAGCCGCTGATCGACGATCTCAACAAGGTTCAGGGCGACATCATGGTGCTCGGCGTCGGCGGCAAGATGGGCCCGACCTTGGCGGGTCTGGCCAAGGCCGCCCTGCCCGATCGCCGCGTCATCGGCGTGGCGCGTTTCAGCGAGCCCGGCGTCAAGGAATGGCTGCGGGCACGCGGCATCGAGACCATCAATTGCGACCTGCTGGACGAAGCCGCGATCCGGCGCCTGCCGCAAGCTCCCAACATCATCTTCATGGCCGGACGGAAGTTCGGCGCGGAAGGTAATCTGGCGCTGACCTGGGCGATGAACTCCCATGTCCCGGCGCTGGTGGCGCAGGCTTTTCCGACCTCGCGGATTGTCGCGTTCTCGACCGGCTGCGTCTACCCCTTCGTGCCGGTCGACGGCAAGGGCGCGGACGAAAGCATGCCGCCCGATCCGCCCGGCGAATATGCGCAATCCTGCGTCGGTCGCGAACGCATGTTCGAATATTTCTCGCGGCAATTCAAAACGCCGGGCCGGCTGTTTCGCCTGAACTACGCGATCGACATGCGCTACGGCGTGCTGCATGACATCGCGACCAAGGTGCTCACGGGCACGCCGATCGACGTCAGCCTCGGCCATGTGAATTTCATCTGGCAGGGCGATGCTTCGGCGCAGGCACTGCGGTGTCTCGCGCATTGCGACACGCCGACCGCGCCGATCAATGTCAGCGGCCACGAGAGCCTCGCCGTGCGCGATCTCGCCGCGCAATTGGGCAAGCTGTTCGCCAAGACGCCTGTCATAACAGGCAAGGAGGAGCCGACCGCTTGGCTCACCAACACCTCGCTGGCCGTGAAATTGTTCGGGCTGCCGATCGTCGACACCACACAGCTCATCGCATGGACCGCCGACTGGGTGGCGCGATCGATGCCGAGTCTCGGCAAGCCTACGAAATACGAGGTGCGCGATGGGCGATACTGAGCACCTCGCCATCACCCAGCTCGGCGCCGGTGACGTGGCCGGCGGGATCGCCCTGTCGAGCGAAGCACACTGGAATCAGAACGAGGCCGATTGGCTGTTCTTTCTCAACAAGGGCATCGTGTTCGGCATGCGCGACCGTGGACGGCTGATCGCGACCGCGGCGTTGCTGCCTTACACCGCTGATAACGCCTGGATCAGCATGGTGCTGGTCACCGACGGCTGGCGCCGCCGCGGCCTTGCGACGCGGCTGGTCGATACCTGTCTCAACACTGCGACGCGGCTCGGGCTGACCAGCTGGCTCGATGCGACACCCGCGGGTGCGGCGGTCTATGGGCCGCTCGGCTTCACGCCCACCATCCAGTTGCGGCGGCTGCGTCTCGAAAATGCATCCGGCTCGGCGGCGCCACCACCCGCAGGCAAGATCGACGAGTTCGTCACCTGCGACATCGGCGCGATGGGTTTTGATCGCCGCGAGTTGCTGCGGGAGCTGGGGGGCCGTCCTACGTCGCGCCTCGTCTCCAGCGGCGACGCCATGGCGCTGATCCGAGACGGCCGGACCGCGCGCCACATCGGTCCGCTATTCGCGACCACACCGGTGCACGCACTCTCGCTGGTCGAAAATATCGTCGCAAGCGAGCGAGGCGCGATCCTGATCGACGCGGTCGCAAACCAGAACCGGTTTCTCAATGGTCTCACGGACAGCGGCTGGACAATCGAGCGGCCGTTCCAGCGCATGCGTTTCGGCCGCGCGACCACGCAAGGCGCGGAGCTGCCTTTCGCCGTCGCCGGCCCCGAATTTGGATAGACCCATGCATCACAGCGAGATCAAATCCGAGATACGCCGCCTGATCGTCGAGGGCACCGTGCTGCCGGCCCACCCGCTTGCGCTCGATGCCGACCGCACGCTCGATCACGTGCATCAGCGCGCGTTGACGCGTTATTACATCGACGCCGGCGCGGGCGGGCTCGCGGTCGGCGTCCACACCACGCAATTTGCGATCCGCGACGTCGGCCTGTACCGACCGGTGCTGGAGCTCGCGGCCGAAACGGCATCGAACTGGACAAAGCGCCCGCTGGCCCTGGTCGCCGGCCTCGCCGGTCCGACGCAACAGGCGGTGAGCGAAGCCAGGACCGCGCTCGGGATCGGCTATCACGCGGGCCTCCTGAGCCTTGCCGCGATGAAATCGGCCAGCGAGGACGAGATCGTCGCGCATTGCGAGGCCATCGCGAGAGAGATTCCGCTGGTCGGCTTCTATCTGCAGCCCGCAGTCGGCGGCGTGATCCTCGGCGCCAATTTCTGGCGGCGCTTTGCCGAGATTGACAATGTCGTCGCCATCAAGATCGCGCCGTTCAACCGTTACCGTACGCTGGACGTGCTGCGCGGCGTGCACGCGGCCGGCGCGCTCGACCGCATCACTTTATATACGGGCAACGACGACCACATCCTGCTCGACCTGGTGCTGCCGTTCGACCTGCGTGAGGCGGGCGTCACCACGCGAACGCATATTCGCGGCGGATTGCTCGGGCATTGGTCGGTATGGACGCAAAGCGCGATCAAGCAGTTCGAAGCCTGCAAGGCCGCCCGCAACAAGGCGACCGTGCCTGCTGATTTGCTGGCGCTCGACGCCCGAGTTACCGATTGCAACAGCGCCTTCTTCGACGTCGCCAACAATTTTCACGGCTGCATCGCCGGCTGCCATGAGGTGCTGCGGCGGCAGGGCCTGATGGACGGCATCTGGTGCCTCGATCCGCATGAGGGGCTGAGCCCCGGCCAGTTGCAGGAGATCGACCGCGTCTACAACGAGCACGCCGATCTGTCCGATGACGACTTCGTTGCCGCCAATCTGCAGAAATGGCTGGCATGACTGAGCCTTTCATCAGCCTGCGCAACGTCCGCAAGGTTTACCGCTCGGGCGGCGGCGAATTCCTCGCAGTCTCCGACGTGACCATGGACGTGCAGGAAGGTGAGCTGGTGTCGCTGGTCGGTCCCTCCGGCTGCGGCAAGACCACGGTGTTGAAGATCCTGGCGGGGCTGCATGGCGCCGACGGCGGCAGCGTGCAAATCGGCAACGCCGCGACACCGTTCGATCCCGGGCGCGACATCGGCATGGTGTTCCAGCAGGCGTTGCTTTTGAAATGGCGCACCGTGCTCGACAACGTGCTGCTGCCTGCGGAAATCGTCGGCCTGCCGATGAAAGCGGCGCGCGCCCGCGCGCGTGACCTGCTCGATCTCGTCGGCCTGTCAGGCTACGAGGACAAATACCCGCAGCAGCTCTCCGGCGGCATGCAGCAGCGCGCCGCGATCGCGCGCGCTTTCATCCACGATCCCAAACTGATCCTGATGGACGAGCCGTTCGGCGCGCTGGATGCACTGACGCGCGAGCAAATGAATCTCGAGATGCTGAAGATCTGGCGCGAGAGCGGCAAGACCATCATCTTCGTCACGCATTCGATCCAGGAGGCGGTGTTCCTCGCCTCGCATTGCGCGGTGCTAACCGCGGGCCCGGCGCGAATGGCGGAGTATTTTCCGATTGAATTGCCGTCTCCGCGCACGCTGCCGATCAAGACGACCGACGAATTCAACGTGTACGCGCGGCGGATCTATCAAAGCCTCGGTCTGGCCTCACAGACCTAGTGCATCCCGAGCAGGCGCGGCAGGAACAGCGTCAGGTCCGGCCAATAGGTCACGACCACGAGGAAGCCGAGCATCGTGAACAGCCACGGCAGCACCGCCACCGCAAGATCGGTGATGCGCATGCGCGCGATCATCGACGCCACATATAGATTGAGGCCGACCGGCGGATGGCAGAGGCCGACCTCCATGTTGACATCGATCACGATGCCGAAATGCACGAGGTCGATGCCGAGCTTCTTGGCGGCCGGCGCCAGGATCGGCGCCATGATCAGGATGATCGAGTTCGGCTCCATGAAGTTGCCGGCGAGCAGCAACAGGATGTTGACGACGAACAGGAAGCCGACCCAGCCGAGATTCTGCGCCGTGATCCAGTCGGCGAGCGCCGAGGGAATGTTCTCGTTGGAGAGTACGAACGAGAACAGCACCGCGTTGGTGATAATGTAGAGCAGCATCGCGCTGGTGTTGGCGGCGCGCAGCAAGACACGCGGCACGTCCTTCAGCCCGATCGCCTTGTAGACGTAAATCGCGATGAAGAAGGAATAGACTGCCGCCATCGCGGCCGCCTCGGTTGCGGTGAACAGGCCGCTATAGATGCCGCCGATGATGATGACCACCAGCAGCAGGCCCCAGATGCTGTCGCGGAACGCGCGCCAGGTCTCTCCCCAGCTCGCTTTCGCCATCCGCGGATAATCGCGCCTCCTCGCCAGAAACCAGGTGACGATGCACAGCATGGTCGTCAGCATGATGCCCGGCAAGAGGCCGGCGACGAACAGGGCGCCGATCGAGGTATTGGTCGAGACCGCATAGACGATTTTCGGGATCGACGGCAGCATCAGGATGCCGAGCGAGCCCGCCACCGTGATGATGCCGGCCCCGAACCGCATCGGATAGCCGTGCCGCACCATCTCCGGCAGCACGATCGCGCCGATGGCGGCCACGGTCGCGACGCTCGATCCGCACACCAGCGCGAACATCGCACAGGCGACGATGCCGGCGAGCCCAAGGCCACCGTGCCAGTGCCCGACCAGCGAGGTCGCGAAATTGATCATCCGCCGCGCGACACCGCCATGAGTGAGGAAATTGCCGGCGAGGATGAAGAACGGGATCGCCATGATCTCGAAGCTCTCGATGCCCGTGAAGAGCTTCATCGAGACCGCCTCGATCGGCACCGCCGTCAGCGTGAACAGGAAGGTCATCACGGTCAGACCGAGCGCGATCGAGACCGGAACACCCGTCAGCATCAGCGCGATCAGCAGTGCGAAGATGGTGGCGGCGCGCAGTGCCTGTGGGAGCACGAGGATGCCGGCCTTTTCGCCGAGGCAGATCGTGAAAATCAGCACCGGCGCCAGGATCAGGATGACCCCGAGCGGGCTAACCTTGCGCGCGGCAGATTTGGTCGCGAGCCCCGCCGGCTGCGGATGCAGCGCGGGCGAAATGTCCGTCTCGACGCCCTCGACATGCGCTTCATCGTGATGGGGCAAGTGGCCGGTCCAGTAATAGGACCAGGAGACCTGCAGGAAGCGGAAACACATCAAGCCGGAGCCGAGCGGGATTGCGAGGTAGATGAACCACATCGGCGCTTCGAGGTCGTTCGACTGCTGGCCGGTCTTGAACATCTCGCCGACGAACGACACGCCGAAGGCCGCGATCATGCCGGTGAACAGCGCGCCGCACAGCAGCGCGAACAGGATCACCTGCTTGCGCGAGTGCTCAGGCAGGCGGTTGACGAGCAGGTCGACGCCGACGTGGATGCCGGTCCGTACGCCATAGGCCGCGCCGAACTTCGCCATCCAGATGAACATGTAGATGCAGAGTTCCTGCGCCCAGGACAGGTCGAGCGAGGCAAACCAAAGATAGATGCTTTTGAGGACTTGCGGCAGCACCGGAATGCCATGCGCGGCCGTCCATTTCGACAGATCGATCGACAGGCCGGTGCCGTAGCGATGCACCACCGCGACGAAGATCAGCCCGGTCGCGGCGGCGATCAGGATCGCGATAAGCCACTCCTCGAGGTGATCGAGTGCGCGCAGCACCACATTCTGCCTGGACAGCACAACGGACCGGGAGCCGTCAGGCCCCCGGTCCGCTGCGGTCGAGCTGGCGCCGATCTCGCTCAATTCATCTCGACGTGAAGTTCTTTGGCCACGAGGTCGAGCACTTCCTGCCCGACGCGGCCCTTGGCCCATTTGTAGGTCGGCTGCATCGCGGTCTGCCAGGCCTTCTTCTGGTCATCGGTCAAATAATGCAGCGTGGTTTTGCCCGACTTCTTGATCTCGGCCAGCGCGTCCTCGTTCTCCTGACGCGCGATCGAGTTGGTGTAGTCGGTCGCCTCGTTCATCGCCTTCTCGAGCTGGCCGCGGATATCCGGCGGCAGGCCGCTCCAGAACTTCGAATTGACGATAACGGCGTATTGCAGGTGCGCGTGATAGGACACCGTGATGTCCTTTTGCACCTCGTAGAACTTCTGCGTCAGGTAGTTCGACGCGGTATTCTCGCAGCCGTCGACCACGCCGGTCTGCAGCGCCTGATAGACCTCCGAGAACGCCATGATCTGCGGGATCGAGCCGAGGATGCGGAAATATTGGTCGGCGATCTTCGACCCGGAAATGCGGATCTTCAGGCCTTCGAGATCGGACGGCTTCACCAGCGGACGGCTGGCCGACATCATGTGGAAGCCGTTGTCCCAGTAAGCGAGACCGGTGATGCCCTTGGCCTCCAGCTTCTTGAACAGCCACTTGCCGACCTCGCCCTTCATGGCGGCGGCATAGGTGTCGTCGTCCTTGAACAGCCAGGGCAGGTCGAGCGCCTCGAACTCCTTGACGCCGAGCGGAGCGAATTTCGCGGTCGACGGCGCCAGCATCTGCACCGAGCCGAGCTGCAGCGCCTCGATCTCTTCCTTGTCCTTGTAGAGCGAGGAGTTCGGATAGACTTCGACCTTGACCTTGCCGTTGGTGTATTTCTCGGCGAGCTCCTTGAACTTGAGAGAGCCTTTGCCTTTCGGCGTGTCGTTGGCGACGACGTGGCTGAATTTGATGACGATGGGATCGTCGGCCAATGCGGCGGCAGGCGCCAGCATGAAGACGGCGGCAATACCGCCCAGAATCAGTTTCCGCATGAAATTCCTCCCCAGCTCACGCTGAATCCGGCTGTTTTCTTGGTGTTCGGCCGCAGTAGTGGCAGCAAACCCCAGGTCGAACAACTAGACCTAAGCCGAACTTGTCCGCCTTTCCGACGCATTGTCCCACTAGCGAGTTTCGCGCGCCAACCCATGCCTCGTCGAGAGGCAGCATGTCGCAGGCCGCCCATCAGCCCTTGCGCTGCGCCACCATGAACAGCCGCCGGAACGGAAAAAGCGTCTGGCCCGAGGCGTTCTTCGGGTAAGCCTTCGCCACCCGCTCACCATAGGCCGCCTCGAACGCCGCCTTCTCAGCCCCCTGCAGCATATCGAGATAGCGCGTCAGCCACGTCCCCTTGGTCCACTCCTTGACCGGATTGTCGCCCGCCAGCACTTGCAGGTACTCGGTTTCCCAGATGTCGATGTTCTCGGACAGCGGTACCAGCAGCCCGTGATAGAGGGCGGGCTCCGCGACCGGCGGCGGCGTCACCAGATGTTCCAGCTTGCTGCGCCAAGGACCATCAAGCGCGGTCTCGCCGATCAGGACATGCGAGGGCGCGAGGAAATTACGCGGCATCTGCACCGCGAGCATTCCGCCGGGGGCGACCCTCTGCATCAGTGCCGGAAACAGCCTGTTGTGATCGGGCAACCAGTGCAGCGCTGCGTTGGAATAGATCAGGTCGTACGTCTGAGTGGGCTGCCATGAGGCGAGATCCTGCTGCAGCCACTCGATCTCGGGCGCGGCCTTGCGGCCGGCGGCAACCATCTCGGCCGAACCCTCGACGCCGGTCACGACCGCATCGGGCCATCGCTCCTTCAGAAGCTTGCTGACATTGCCGGCGCCCGCACCGAGATCGGCGACGCTGCGGACCGCAAAATCCGGCACGCGCATCAGGAGATCGACCGCGGGCCGCAGCCGGTGTCCGGAGAATTTCAGATATTGTTGCGGGTCCCACACCATCGCGCTGACTTTATTTTCTTTGGCCGTTGTGTCTTGTTGTCTGCTCCTACACGCGCTTGGCTACCAGCGCAAATCATCCTGTGAATGGAAAAAACGACATGGATCTCGAGCTCAAGGGCAAGACCGCGGTGGTAACCGGCACCAGCATCGGCATCGGCCGCGCCATTGCGAAAATGCTGGCGCAGGAAGGCGTACGGGTGGTCGGCGTGGCCCGCCGCAAGGACTTGCTCGACACGCTGGTCGCCGAGGTCAAGACCGCCGGCGGCACCGTCATCCCGGTGGTGCAGGACCTCGTGGCCGAAGGCGCCGCGGACACACTTGCCACAAAGGCCGTCGCCGAGCTCGGCCATGTCGACATCCTCGTCAACAATGCCGGCGGCAGCCGGCCGCTGCCGATCGATGCGCCCGACAGTGCCTGGGACGAATCGATCGCGCTCAACTTCACCAGCTACCGCAAGATCACGCATGCGCTGTTGCCGCAGATGATCAAGCGTGACTGGGGCCGTATCATCAACATCACTGGCAAATCGGAGCCGGAAGGCTTGAACGCTGCCTTTGCGGCCAAGGCCGCCGTGCACGCCTGGGCCAAGGGACTGTCGCGCGAGATCGGCAAGCACGGCATCACGATCAACTGCATTCCGCCGGGACGGATCATGAGCGAGCAGATCCGCCGCAATTATCCGCCTGACTATCGCGAAAGGTTCGCCGAGGAGGAAATCCCGGTGCGCTATTGGGGCGAGCCGGAAGACCTCGCCGCGCTCGCGGTGTTCCTGGCCTCGCCCAAGGCGCGCTACATCACGGGAACGGTGATCCCGGTCGACGGCGGACTGCGGCGGTATCAGTTCTAGTCGTCGCTGACGGGCGACGTCACGACAAGGAACACCAGATCGACCAGTCCCGTGTTCGAGATCGCATGCTCGACTCCCGGCGGCAGATAGATGAAGTCGTGCTTGCGCACGACATGCTTGTCGTTGCCGATCTCCATCAGCCCCTCGCCTTCGAGCACGTGATAGACCTGCTCCTGAACCTTGTGCTTATGGCGCGCGACATGGGCCATCGGCTGGTACATCGAGATGCGGTAGTCGATGTGGCGCGAGCCCGCGGTCTCCGGCATCACCAGCGGTTTCGACAGCGCGCCGCCGAAATGATTGGGAAATTCCCGCCAGGGTACTTCGGCGATATTGCGGATGAAGGCGCCGTTGTCAGCCATATCAGCGTCTCCTTCGGTCAGGTCACCAGCGCGCCGCCATCGAGATAGACGATCGAGCCCGTCGCGAAGCCGTTGCGCATGAAGGCGAGTATTTGCTGCGCGATATCCTCACCGAGACCGACGCGGCCGACCGGCAGGCTGGCAGCGGCCTTCGCCAGCATGTCCTTGCGCGCCTCTTCCGGCATCGCGGCGCGGATCGGCGTGTCGATAATCCCCGGCGAAACGCAGTTGACCCGCACCGGCGCAAGCTCGAGCGCCAGCGCCCGTGCCAGCGATTCCAGCGCGCCGTTGGCGACACTGACGATGGCTGAATTCGGTCGCGGCCGAACGCTGAGAAATCCCGATACCAGCGTCAGCGATCCGCCATTGCGAAACTGCGCCGCGCGCGCGACGCGCCAGGCGCCCCAGAGCTTGCTCTCCAGCGTCGAGCGTACGTCCTCCATGGCGACCGTCCTGAACGGGCCGGTGCGAAGCTGCGCGGCGGTAACGACGACATGGTCGACCGGGCCCGCGCTTTTGAAGAGATTGGCGACACTCTCGTCGCTGGTGACGTCGGCCGGAATCGCGATCGCGTTCAGCCGTTCCGCGATCGGATCGAGCTTCGTGGCGCTACGCGAGGCAATGATCACGTCCGCACCTTCGCGCCGCGCCAGTTCCGCCGTCGACAGCCCGATGCCCGACGAACCGCCGACCACGACAACCTTCTTCCCCGCAAGCTGCATGCTGTTTCCTTATTGCTGTCATCAAGCCGGCTGATAGCGCGTGCCGATGCCGGCCTTGCTCTGCCCCAGCCCGGGCAATTCCCACACGCCAGCGCCGACCGGATTGATGTCGGCGGCGATGTCGACATCGATCAGGTACGGCTTGTTGGTGGCAATCGCCTTGCGGATCGCCTCTCCGATGTCGCCGGCGCGGTCGACGCGCACGCCTTCGACGCCGCAGGAGCGCGCCATCGCCGCAAAATCCGGATTGTAGCGTTCGCCGGTTCTGGGATCGTGGAAATCGGTGGCAAGCTCGCGGCCGCCGAGATAGCCGCGCTGCAGACCGCGGATCGAGGCATAGGCGTAGTTGTTCCAGACCACCCAGACCACCGGCAGATTATATTCGACCGCGGTGCCCAGCACATTCGCATGCATGAAGAAGGCGCCGTCGCCGCAAACGGACACGCAGGGCCGATCGGGTGCGGCGTATTTCGCGCCGAGCACACCGGCGACGCCAAAGCCCATCGGCCCAAAACCCATCGAGCCGATCAGCGAGTCCGGCCGCTTCGGCTTGCAGAAGCCGAGCAGCCAGTTGTGATGCACGCCGATATCGCTGACGAGGATCGCGTCCTCTGGCAGCGCCTTGTCGATCTCGAACGCGGCGCGCTGCGGATTGACCGGCGAGGAATTGTCGGTAAATCCCGGCGCGACGAACTTGTCCCATTCCTTGCGATAGACATCGATCTGCGCCAGCCACTTCTTGCGCGCGTCGGCCTTGGCATAGGTGTTTGAACGGCGGTCAAGCTCGGCATGGATCTGGCGCAGGAAGGTGCGCACGTCCGCCATCAGCCCGAGCGCGACCGGATAGTTGCGGCCGATCTCCTCGGGGTCGATGTCGACATGGATGAGCTTGGTCGGCGGGATGGTGAAGGAATAGCCGGGAATCCATGAGCTCGACGTGCGGTCGTCGAAGCGCACGCCGAGCGCCAACAACACGTCGGCCTGACGCGTGGCATGATTGGCCTGATAGTGCCCGGCGCGCGCGACGAGGCCAAGCGCGAGCGGATGATCACTGGCGAGCGCGCCCATGCCGCTTGCGGAAGCCACGACCGGAATCTGCAGGCGCTCCGCAAGTCGCTTCAATTCCTCGGCGCCGCCGCCATAGCGCACGCCCTGCCCGACCAGGATGACGGGCTGCTCCGCCGATAATAGCATGTCGACGGCTTTCACGACGCCATCGGGATCGGCGCCGCAGCGGCTGGAGATGTTGGCGTTCCAGGCGATCGCGTTCGGTGCTTGCTCCGCCGCCTGCTCCATGAAGACGTCGAAGGGCACGTCGAGCACGACAGGGCCGGGCCGTCCCGATGTCATGGTCTTCCAGGCCTGGCGCACCGCGAGCGGCACCATCTCGCCGCGGGTCGGCTGGAACACTTTCTTGCAGTAGGAACGCACGGTCGAGGGGAAGTCGGCCTGGTAGTGCCGATACAATTCCTGGAATGCGCCGCGATTGAACTGGCTGGTCGGCACATTGCCGGTCACCGCCATGAACGGCACGGAATCCAGAAACGCGTTGCCGAGCGAGATCGGCAGATTGGCCGAGCCCGGCCCGCATGAGGTGAAGGTCGCGGTCGGCCGGCCCGAGACGCGGTAGTAGACGTCGGCCATGAAGCCGGCGACGCTCTCATGATGCACGGAGATCGTCTTGATCTCGGAGGCGCGCTCATAGAGCGCGTCGATGAACTGGATGTTGCCGTGGCCGCACAGGCCGAACACCTGCGGCACCTTCTCCTGGATCAGATAATCGACGATAACCTGGGCGCCATTGAGCATATTTCCTGCCATCGCCTGTCCTCCCTGCTCAATGCGTTGCGCCCGGGCGCACTTCGCGCACCCGGCAGGCCGCGAACCCTATTTCTCATAATACTGTACGTCAATTGCTATTGTAGTATGCTGGAAATCGCACGGTTGACGGCACACTTTCCTGGGCGGACGCGCCTGATAGAGTGAGGCCGCCGTTCAAACAGAGAGCCAAGACGTGAAAGCACGCGCCAAGCCGAAGACGCCAGTCAAACCGCCAAGCCCACGCAAGGTTGCGATCGCGCGGCTGGTATCATCGAGCGCGTCAGATATCGACGACGAGGCCGAGGACCGCCAGCGCGGCGGCGTACAGTCGCTGGGCCGCGCCTTTGCGATCCTCGAACAGGTCGCGCGTCATCGCGAGGGTATCGGCCTTGCCGAACTCTCCAAGCTGGTCGGCCTGCACAACTCGACCGCGTTCCACCTCGCCAAGACCATGGTCTCGCTCGGCTATATCAGGCAGGAGCGCGACTCCAAGCGGTACCGCATCGGCCGGCCGCTGTTTGCGCTCGCGGCAAACGCGCTCGACGAAATCGAAATGGTCAATGTGGCCACGCCGATCATGGAGGAGTTGTCGCGGGACACCGGTGAAAGCAGCCATTTTGCCGTGCGCATGGGCGATGCAGTCGTGGTGATCGCGCGCACCAGCGGACCCGGCGCGTTCCAGCTCACCGACCGTGTCGGCGTGGTGCGGCCGGCGCATTGCACCGCGCTCGGCAAGATCATCCTGGCGGCGCTGCGTCCCGACCAGCTCAAGCGTTTCCTGGAACGCGTCGAGCTCACGCCGTCGACGAAGAAGTCGATCACCGATCCCAACGTGCTGCTGCGCGAGATCGCCGAGGTTCGCCGCAGCGCGATTGCCATCGACGACGGCGAGTTCAATGCCGAAGTCCGCTGCATGGCCGTGCCGGTCTATAATTTCACCGGCGACGTCGTCGGCGCGCTCGGCATTTCCGCACCGATCTGGCGTATGACCGATCAGGTCATGTCCGCCCGCGCCAGGATCGTGAAGGCGGCCGCGAATCGGCTGTCGGGCGAGTTCGGCGCCCACAGCTTCGCGAAACCGACTTAAGGCGAACCCCTGCGTCGCTTTTGGCGTTGACAGGCCGGACCGCGTCCGGAAATATCCTGCAGCAATAAAAAATCGCCTCTCACATTGTCGCAATTGCTGACATGGCAGGGAGGCGGCGCGCAAACAGCCCCGGGAGGAAAGCCATATGACCCGTTACGACAGGCGAACTGTGTTGAAGGCGGGCACGGCTGTCGCCGGCGCCTCCGCGCTCGGATTCCCATCCATCATCCGCGCGCAGTCCGACAAGATCAAAATCGGGCACCTGACGCCGCTGACCGGTTTCCTCGGCGCGCTCGGCACCTATGCCCAGCTCGGCATCAAGATGGCTGCGGAAGAGATCAACGCCACCGGCGGCGTGATGGGACGCCAACTCGACATCCTGTCGGAAGACTCCGTCAATCCCGCGACCGCCTCGACCAAGGCGCAACGCATGCTGGAGCAGGACGGCGTCGCCTTCCTGATGGGCGAGATCAACTCGGCGTCCGCGCTGACCATCATGCAGGTCGCCGAGCGCAACAAGCGGCTGTTCCTGCAGATCGGCGCGCGCTCGGACGCGCTGCGCGGCAAGAATTGCAACAAATACACCTTCCATGTCGACATCCCGAACACCGTGATGGTGAACGCGGTCGGCAAGGCGCTGGTGCGTCAGAACATGGTCAAGGACAAGAAGTTCTTCACGCTGACTGCGGACTACATTTTCGGCCACGACCTGCTCAATGCCGCCAAGCGCTTCTTTGCCGCCAACCAGGGCAATTTGATCGGCGACGAACTGATCGCCACCGATGTCACCGATTTCAGCCCGTATCTCCTGAAGATCCGGCAGGCGAAGCCCGACGTGGTCTGCTCCAACCTCGCGGGCAACCAGGTCACGACGCTGATCAAGCAGTATGCCGAGTTCGGCCTGCCCTATCCGATCGTCGGCTTCAATCTCAACACCGCGGACGCCTGGGCGGCCGGCGACGGCAATCTCAGCGGCACCTGGCCGACGGTCTGGTATCACACGCTCGACGTACCGGCGTCGAAGACCTTCGTTGCGAACTTCATCAAGAAGTACGGCAAGCCGCCGGAGAACCACGCCTGGATCGAATACATCTCGCTGAAGATCATGACGCAGGCGATTGGCGAGACCAAGTCGACCGAAACCGACAAGCTGATCGCCTATCTCGAGAAGGAGACCGAGTTCGACATTCTCAAGGCGCGCAAGGCGCATTTCCGGTCCTGGGATCATCAATTGATGCAGGAGGCCTATCCGTTCACGGTGAGGCCGAAGGGCGAAGCCAAGGATCAGTGGGACTTCATTGCGCTCGGCGCCGCCGTGCCCGACGCCAACGAGCCGCTGGAGTCGCTGGCGCCGACGCGCGAGCAAAACCCCTGCTCGCTGTGATGCAGGACTAGCCATCCGGCCCATTCACCGCGGGCGCCAGCAGGCTGACACATGCAGTTCGGTTTTCTGCTCGAACAGGTGGTGAATGGCCTCGTGCTCGGAGGCTATTACCTGCTGATCGCGCTCGGGCTGTCGCTGATCTTCAGTGTCGGCGGCATCGTCAATCTCGCGCATGGCGCGTTCTACGCGCTCGGCGCCTATGCCTCGGTCGAGATCACGAAATATCTCGGTTTCGGCCCCGCGGTGGTGCTGTCGCCGATCGCGGTCGCGATTCTCGGCATCTTCTTCGAACGGTTCATCCTGCGCCGCTTCTATACCGCCGATCCGATCCTGAGCCTGCTCGTGACCTTCGGCCTTGCGATGGTCACCGAACAGGCGATCCGCATGATCTGGGGCGCCGCGCCGCTGTCGGCGGCGATCCCGCCGGCCTTTCGCGGCTCGGTATTCGTCGGCGACTTCCTGTTCTCGCGCTATCGTCTGTTGATCCTCGCGGTCGTGGCGGCCGTCCTGCTCGGCGTTTGGCTGCTCCTGAATAGGACTTCGTTCGGCCGCGTGGTGCGCGCCGGTATACAGCGGCCGGACATGGTCGCCGCGCTCGGCATCCGGCTCGAACCCTACATGGTCGCGATCGTCATGCTCGGGGTCGGCATGGCCGCGCTCGGTGGCGCCTTCTTTGCGCCGATCACCATCGTGCATCCGGCGATGGGCGCGGAGATCATCACGGTCGCCTTTGTCGTGGTCGTGATCGGCGGGCTCGGCAGCTTCTGGGGCGTGGTGCTCGCCGCACTGCTGGTCGGCGTGGTGCGCGGCATCACCATTCATTTCGTTCCCGCTGCAGGGGAGGCCTCGATCTACGTCCTGATGTTCGTCGTGCTGATGCTGCGCCCGCGCGGCCTGCTCGGCGAGCGGATCGAGAAATTCGAATGACGATCTCGGTCGCGCAAAAGTACCGGCCGTTGCTGATCGCGGCGCTTGCGATTCTTGCGCTGCCCTTCGCGCTGCAAGCGCTCGGCCTCTCACTCAACACCGGCATTGCCGTCGTCGTGCTTGCAATCGCCGCGCTGGGGCTTAACCTCTGCATCGGTTATACCGGGCTGGTGTCGTTCGGCCACAGCGCCTGGTTCGGGATCGGCGCCTATGCGGCGGGATTGATCCAGCTTCGTCTGTTCCCCGGCCAAATCTGGCTGCCGCTGCTGCTGTCGATGCTCATGGTGGCGCTCGTCTCCACCATCGCCGGCGCCGTGATCCTGCGCCGGCGGGGCGTCTATTTCTCGCTGCTCACGCTGGCGCTGGCCGCGCTGACCTACACCGTCGCCTTCCGCTGGAGCGAGGTCACCGGTGGCGAAGATGGTCTCGGCGGCTTGAAACGCGGCAGCCTCGGGCCGTTCAGTCTCGACAACGCGCTTGCCTATTACGTCCTCGTCTCGGCGATCGGACTCGGCGTGCTCTATTTGCTGATCCGGCTGGTGCGCTCGCCCTTCGGCCATGTGCTGGTCGCGATCCGCGAGAACCAGCTCCGCGCCACCTTCCAGGGTTATCCGGTCGAGCGCTACAAGCTCGCGGTATTCGTGATCTCGGCCGCGGTCACGGGGCTGGCGGGCGCCCTGCTCGGCTTCCAGAACTATCTCGTCTCTGCGGAAGCGGTCTCGGTGCCGCTCTCAGGCGAATTGCTCGCCATGGTCGTGATCGGCGGCATGCGAAACTTGCTGGGACCGGCTCTTGGCGCGGTCTTCTTCATCCTGTTTCGCGAGCTGTTTTCGATCTGGACCGCCAACTGGCTGCTGTGGTTCGGCCTGATCTTCGTCGGCTTTGTGATGTATTCGCCTGATGGACTGATCGGCATTTCCGACAAGCTCAAGCGGCGCTTCAAGCCGGCTCCGACCGAGGCCGCCGCCATGAGCAAGCGCAGGATTTACAGCGACTTGCCGCTGCCTTGTTTCCTGACGCCGCAACGCGTTGAAGGAAAGGTGCTGGAGGTTAAAGCTGCTTCGAAACAGTTCGGCGGCATCCGCGCGGTGGTCGATGCCAATCTCGCGGTGACCGCCGGCGAGATCCATGCGCTGATCGGGCCGAACGGCGCCGGCAAGACCACGCTGTTCAACCTGGTCTCCGGCCTCTTCGCGCCCGACCGCGGCACTATCCTGCTGAACGGTCGCGACATCGCCGGAATGGCGTCGGAAGCAATCTGCCATCACGGCCTCGCCCGCTCGTTCCAGATCACCAATTTGTTCAAGGGGCTGCCGATCTACGAGAATCTGCGGCTGTCGCTGCAGGCGCAAAGTCCCGGCCGTTTCAACATCTGGCGCGACGCCGACAGCTTTGCGCATATCCATGCCGAGACCGCGGAACTCGCGAAGTTTCTGGGCCTCGCGGGCATCGAAGCGATCGAGGGCGGCGAATTGTCCTATGGCGGACAGCGGCTGGTCGATCTCGGTATTGCGCTCGGCTCCAAGCCGCAACTTTTGCTGCTCGATGAACCGCTGGCGGGGCTGGCGGCGGCCGAGCGCGAGCGCGTGTCCGGCCTGATCCGAAACATCGCCGCCAACATCCCGGTCCTGATCGTCGAGCACGATATCGACCGCGTACTGAACTTCTCCCGCACCGTGACCGTGATGAACCAGGGCGAAGTGCTGATGAGTAGCACGCCCGAGGCGGTGCGCGCCGATCGTCGGGTCCAGGAGATCTATACCGGCAAGGGCATTCCCGTCGTCACGCATCACCGCACGGACGCGGTACGTGAGGACACGGTGCCGCTGCTCCGCTTCGAGCGCGTCAACACTTTCTATGGCAAGAGCCATATCCTCAACGACGCCACGCTGGACGTTCGCGACGGCGAGATCGTCGCTTTGCTGGGCCGCAACGGCGCCGGTAAATCGACGCTGCTGAAGACCCTCGCCGGCCTGGTGCCTGCGGCCTCCGGCGTCATCGAGTATGACGGCCGCGACATCGCGCATCTCCCCGCGCCCGATATCGCCCGCCTTGGCGTCGGCTATGTGCCGCAGGGCCGCGGCCTGTTCGCAGGGCTGACGGTGCGGGAAAACCTCGCGCTCGGACGGCTTGCGCGGAAAACCGATGGCAGCCATGGCGTGGTCTGGGACGAGGCGCAGATCCTCGACACTTTCCCGCGCCTGAAGGAGCGGATGAATGTCGCGGCCGATTATCTCTCCGGCGGCGAGCAGCAGATGGTCGCGGTCGCCCGCGCGATGTCGGGCAACGTAAAGCTGTTGCTGCTGGATGAACCGTTCGAGGGGTTGGCGCCGGCGGTGACGCTGGAGCTGTTCGGCGTGTTCGACAAGTTACGCCGCCATATGGGCATCGTGATCGTCGAGCACAATCTGGATCTCGTGCTGGCGCTGGCCGACCGTGTGTTCGCGCTGGAGCGCGGCGCGGTGTTTCATCAGGGACCGGCCACGCCGCTGTTGACCAATCTCGACTATCGCAAGAAGATTTTGTGGCTATGAATTGTTCGTCATTGCAAAGCATGGGAAGATCATCATGCGCTATCTCCTGGCAGGCTTGATCATGGCGTCCATCCTCTCATCTCAGGCAAAGGCCGAAGGCCCCACCATCGCGGTCTTCACCAAGAACACGACCAATCCGGCCTATCAGGCTTTCCGCCTCGCCGCCGACCAGGTCGGCCGTGCCGCCGGCGCGAAGATCGTGCACTTCGTTCCCAAACAGCCAGACAATGTCGACGAGCAGATCGCGATGGTCGAGCAGGTGCTGAAGGACCGCCCCGATGCCGTGGTCTTCATTCCCGTCGACGACGTCGCCATGGTCGAGTCCGTCAAGAGGCTCAATGACGCGAAAATCCCGATCGTGCTGGCGGCGAACCCGTTACCCGGCAGCTTCGTCACCTTCGTTGGCGCCGACGACTACGCCATCGGCCATCGCGAGGCGCGCTATCTTTTCGACAAGATGAGTGGCAAGGGCAAGATTGTGATCATGGAGGGCACGGCGGGAGCGCCGACCAATCGCGAGCGCCTGCGCGGCTACAAGCAGGCGCTGGCGGAAACACCTGATATCGAGCTCGTCGTCTCCGGCGTCGGCAATTATCAGCAGCCTGATGCCAAGCGCGTCATGGCCGCACTCCTGAAAGAACACACACAGATCGACGCCGTGCTCTCGGCCAATGACAGCATGGCGCTCGGCGTGCTGCAGGCGCTGAAGGAGGCCGATCGCAAGGCCATTGTGATCGGCATCAACGGCATCCTGCCCGCGGTGAAGGAGGTCGAGAGCGGCAACCTGCTTGCCACCGTCGACTTCAACATGTTCAAGATCGGCTGTACTGCCACGCGCGCCGCGATCCGCCATCTCAAGGGCGAGCCGCTACCCGAGAAAGTGATGTTGCCGGCCGAGGTCATCGACAAGAGCAATTATCAGGCCTGGCTCATCCCCGTGGATCAGCGCACCTGCCCGGAATGGAGCGAGATCGCGCGTTGATGCGCTATCAGATCAGGCGGCCAGCACGTCCTGAATCCGATGACGGATCGCTTCTCTGTCCATCGCCGCCGTTGCTGCGGTCAGCGAGATATCGACCGCGATCGTCGCGGGTCGCCGCAAAACCACCAGGCGGTCTCCGATCTCCAGCGCCTCGTTGATCGAATGCGTGATGAAGACGGCGGTCTTGCGGTTATCCCTGACCAGCTTGACGAATTCGGCGCGTAAGGCGCGGGCGGTCATCTCGTCCAGCGCCGAGAACGGCTCGTCACAGAGCAGGATATTTGAATCGATCGCAAAGGCGCGCGCGATCGAGACGCGTTGCCGCATGCCGCCCGACAGCGCGTGGGGGTAGTCGTGCTCGTGGCCCCGCAGGCCAAGCATCTCCAGCCAGCGCATCGCGGTCTCCCGTCGCGGCGCGGCCGGCGTGTCCAGCATCTCCAGGCCGAGCTCGACGTTGCCGACCGCCGTCCTCCATGGCAGCAACCGGTCGCCCTGAAAGACGATCGCAATCTTGCCGCGGAACGAGTTGAACTCCCGGAAGGGATTCCGGCCGTCGACGTTCACGGTGCCTGAGGTCGGCTCGGTGAGGCCGGCGATCATGTTGAAGATCGTCGACTTGCCGCAGCCGGTTTTGCCGAGCAGCGCCAGCATTTGGCCCTGCTCGACCCTGAGATCGAGATTGTCGACCGCGACATACGGCGCTTTGCCGCCTGCATTGGCAAAGGACTTCGTCACGCCCTCCAGACTTATGAGGGAGTCCGTCCCCGTCATAACGCACGTTCCGAGACGGCACGGTAGCGAAACGCAAAATTCTCGATTCGGGTGAGGATCGATTGCGCGATCAGAACGAAGAACACGAGCTGCAGCGTCCACGCCAGCGCGCCGGCCATGTCGAACAATTGCTGTTGCTGCAGCAATTCGTAGCCGACGCCGCCGGTGGCTCCGACGAGTTCGGCGACCACCACCACGCGGGAGGCGTTGCCGAGATTGACCTTCCATGCGGTCAGGATGTCCGGCAGGATCGCGGGAATGATCATGGTCCGGAACAGCTTTGCCCGTGTCGGGCGAAAGCTCATGACCATCTCCATCAGGTCGCGCGACATTCCCTGCAGCGCACCGAGCACCTGAAACGTGAAGGCCGGCAAGGTCGTCATGACCATGATGAAGAAGATGCGCGGCTCGATGCCGTGAAACCAGATGATCGCGAACACGACCCAGGACAGCGCTGGAATGCCCTGGAACAGGGTCAGGATCGGCGACAGGAAATCATGCGCCGCACGCGAGCGGAACATGGCTACGGCGAGCGCAGCGCCGGCGATGAACGCGCCCGCGAGACCGGCCAGGATGCGTCCGACGGTTGCAAGCACGTCACTGAGCTGGCTCCAACTGATCAGAATGTCGAAACAGCGTTTGAAGACGTCGATCAGTGATGGAAACAGGAACGGCGGGAAGAACAGCGAGGCGATCTGCCAGAGGCCAGCCAGCACAACAAAGGGCAGGACGTAGGAAAGTCCGCGCCGGCCGATCATGGTACTCCAGCCCGCTTCGACCGACGACGTGGTCATTTCATCGGCCCATTATAGATGGTGGCTGCCGACGGATCAGACGGCAAAAACGCGATCGACTTGCCGGCATCATAGACCGACTTGATCTCCGTGCTGATATCAGCCGCGGCGCGGATGTTCATGCCCAACCGGTCATTGGCGCGAATAAGGTCAGCAATCGCCTTGCGATCATCGTCCGTCCCCTTCGCCATGATCAGCTTTGCCGCTTCGTCTGGATGCGCACTGGTCCACTCGCCGGCCTCCTTGTAGGCCGCGTAGAGCTTCGGGATCACTGTCTTGTTCTTCTCCGCCCAGTCGGTATGGGCGGCGACACCGAGATAGGGAATGTTCTTGCTGCCGGTCTTGCTCTGCCAGCTCTCTGCGATCCTGAGATCGATGGTCTTGATGCCGGGCTTCTTGGAAAGCAACGTGGTGTAAGCCGGCTCCCAGAGCTGGATTGCTGTAGCGCGATCCGCCAACGCGTAACCCACGAGCCCCGGCGTCGCCGTATTCACCACCGAGAATTTGGCAGGATCGGCGCCGAGCTGCCGCGCGAACCAGTCGAACATCACATAGTTCGTGGTGCCCTTGGCCGCGGCGAGATCCTTGCCTTCGATATCTCTGAGGGATGTCACCTCCGGCCGCGAGGTCACCACCGCTCCCCAGAAGTCGAAGAGATTGAAGAGGTAGGTGACCTTGACGCCTCTGATATCGGCGAGCCCCACAGTGAGCAGCGACGCGCTGCCGCCAAGCTGGAATTCGCCGGAGTTGAATTGCGCGGTGTAGGCATCAGGCGTTCGCTCTTCGAATGAAATCGACAGACCGTTCTTCTCGTCGAGCTTTTGCGCCTTGATGACGGGGGGCAGGAACGCTCCGAGCGAGGGCGGTCCGAAAATGACAATCGACAGCTTCTGCGGCTCTTCCGCCGACGCCGCCGACGACAGCATCGCAGCCGCCATCAGCATACCCAGAACCATGCGAGCGCGTTTTGTCACCATGTCCTCCGTGCCGTCAGATCGTACGCAGATTTACTTCTCGATCCTGCTGGCGTCCATCTTGATGGCGGGATCGAGCAGCTTGTTGTTAAAGGCCGTCTCGACCGCGAACGGCTTCTCGATGCCGAACCAGGTCTTCACCAACTCGTAGTCTTTCTGCATCCGGCCTTCATCGATCCAGCCAAGTCCCTTTGACGTCGTGAACTCGTCGGTCATCAACTCCTTGATGCGCTTCCATTGCAGCAGCTGCTCCTCGCGGTCGAGGCCGGAGACCTGATCGAGCAACACCGTCAGACAGGGCTCGAAATCGGTAACGCAGGCGGCATAGGCCTTCTGGGTGATGCGGACGAAATCCTGCGCCACCTTGGGATTCTTCGCCAGATACGCGCCGTTGACGATGATCGAATTGCCGTAGGAATTGAGGCCGATCTCCTTCCAGTTCAGCGAACCGAGATCGCTGCCGAACTCTCGCAGCTTGATGTCGTGCGAGTTGTAGAAATCGCTGATGATCTCGACCGCATGGCTTTTCAAGGCCGCCGATTTCGCGGTCGGCCCGATATTGACGAACGATACAGAATCCTCGGCCAGCCCCACGGCCTTGGCGAAGGCCGGCCACATCACCCGCGAGGCGTCGCCGGGCGGATTGCCGATCTTGCGACCGGCAAAATCCTTCGGCCCCTTCACGCCGGTGCTCTTGAGCCAATAGAAGGTTTGTCCGGTGTTGGCATAGATGCTCATCAGCGCGACGTCGTCGGCGCCCTTGCTGCGCGCCACCAGCATGGTGGCGAGGTCGGAGATGCCGAACGGCGCCGCGCCCGACCCGACCTTTAGCGAGGAAATCGCCGATCCCTTGCCGACTTCGATAGAGAGATCGATGCCGGCCTTCTCGTACCAGCCTTGCGATCTGGCGTAGTAGATCGGTGAGTGATCGGCGGCCGGCGTCCAGTTCAACACCAGGGTGACGCTCTCGCCGCATTGCGCCGCACCGACGGACAGCGCGAGTACAAGGCCGGCCGCAATCAGTCTATTCAACCGATCTCTCCCTCTAATCGTAGGACGACGGCCCGCTATCCCGATAGGCCCAGCAGCCTTCCTTCGGCAGCGAGACCGGCGTCTCGACGCCGACGGCGTGGCGCGCCGCAGTGCCAAGCTCCAGCGCCTCGAGCTTGTTGCCGAATAGATCGATATCGTAGACGGTCTGCGTGCCCTGGTAGCGGCGGTCGACGACATTGGCCATGAAGGAGTTGCCACTGTCCTTGCGACCGATCGCAATGTTCTCGGGCCGCAGCGCAATCCGCACCTTGTCGCCGGGCGCGAGTGGCTGCAGCAATGCCGCCTCGCCGCGGCGGCCCTCGCCGAAATCGACCACGCCGAACGTGCCGTTGCGCTCGACCAGCGTACCGGCGAGCTCGTTGGTTGCGCCGGTGAAATTCGCGACGAACAGGTCGGCCGGGCGATTATAGATTTCGTCGGGCGTGCCGAGCTGCAACAACTTGCCGTCGCGCATCACGCCGATGCGGTCGCCGAGCACGACGGCTTCGGCCTGATCGTGGGTGACATAGAGCGCGGTCATGCCGGTCTGCTTGAGGATGACGCGGAGGTCATCGCGCAGGCGCAGCCGCAATTTCGCGTCGAGATTCGACAGGGGCTCGTCGAGCAGCAACAGCTGCGGCCGGTAGACGATGCTGCGCGCCAGCGCCACCCGCTGCATCTGCCCGCCCGACAACGCCACCACCGACCGGTCGGCATATTCGGAGAGACCGACCAGCGCCAGCACCTCCTCGACCTTGCGGTTGGCGTCCGCGCGCGACAGCTTGCGATGTTTCAGCGGATAGACGACGTTCTGCCGCACCGTCATATGCGGCCACACCGCGTAGGACTGGAACACCATGCCGAGTTCGCGCGAGCGCGGCGGCACCAATATGCCCCGCGCCGGCGACGACACCACCCTGCCGGCGATCGCAATCTCGCCGCCGGTCGGATGTTCGAGCCCGGCGACGCAGCGCAAGGTCGTGGTCTTGCCGCAGCCGGACGGACCGAGCAGCACCACGATCTCGCCCGAGGGCACGGCGAAGCTGACGCCGTCGATCGCCGGTCGCCCGATCGCGAACTGTTTCCTGAGGTCGGTGACCTCCAACGTCGCCGTCATGCCGTCACCGAACCCCTTCGCTCACTGCCGATAACCGAAGGTCTTATCCCATTCGGCGACCCACGGACCGTGCAGCTTCACATATTGGTCGAAGTTCGGATACCAGGCCTTGACCACCTTGGGATCGAAGCCCTCCGGAAAAGCCGGCGGCACTTTCAGTGACGTCAGATTGCCGAGCTCCTTGATCATGAAGGTCTGTCCTTCCTTCGACAGGCACCAGTTCAGGAACAATTTTGCCGCATTCGGGTGCGCCGCGGTCTTCGGGATGCCGCTGGCGTAGGGGTTTACCGGCGTGCCCTCGGGCGGGAAGAATATTTCGATCGGCGCGCCATCCTTTTTCTTTTGATAGATCACGTTGTAGAGCAACGGCCCAATCCCGATCTCGCCGCGCACCAGCGCGTCCGCCATCGGCGCGCCGGAAGGGTAGAGGATCGGATGGGTCGCCGCCTGCTTGGCCCAGTAGTCTTCGCCCAGCACCTGGCGCTCGAACATGATGCGGGTCCAGGTGGTGCCGCCGGACTGCGCGAACACCTGGCCGATCTGCTTGTCATATTCCGGCTTGGTCAGATCCATCCAGGTCTTCGGTGGGTTCTTCACCAGCTCGGTATTGTAGGCAATCGACCACGCAATGGTGGCGCGCGGCCAGTATTTCGGCGAGATCAGCGCGGCCGGATCGTAATCGGCGGCGTTCGGTGGCGCGTAATCCTGGAACAAATCTTCCAGCGGCTGCATCAACGCACGGTCGGAATGATCGACGATGTCGGCGATCAGCTTGCCGGCGGCGGCTTCGGTCTTCACGCGCGTGATCAGCTGGCCGCCGGGCGCGCGCACCATCTCGACCTTGATCTCGGGAAAGCGCTTGTTGAACTCCTTGATCACCAGCTGTTCGATCTCGGCGAAATTTGCGGTGTAGTAGACCAGCTTGCCTTCCGCCTTCGCGGCGGCGATCAGCTCTGGCGGACCGAAATCGTCGGCAGCCTTCGCCGGCGCGCTGCCGAGCGCAAGCGCCAGACCGGCGGCAGCCGCCAGCGCAATGATTTTCCCGGACATCGACGATCCTCCCTTTCCTTATTTTATTCCTTGCACGATGCCGCCTTGCGACGCCCGGCGCGACAGCCAGTTGGCGCCGCCGATCAGCACAGCGAGCAGCAAAGTCTGCACCAGGCTGAATGCCGCGGTCTTGCCGACATTGCCGCCCTCGTAATAGTCGAGCAGCAGCACTGACATCACCATGGTGTTGCTGGTGTAGAGAAACAGCGACGAGCCCAGCTCGCGGATCGCGAGCACGAACAGCAGCGTCATCGAGGCGATCACGCCGGGCATCGCGAGCGGCAGCATCACGGTGCGAATGGTTGCGAGCGTGCCCTTGCCGCAAACCCAGGCGGCTTCCTCCAGCTCGCGATGGATCTGCAGGAACGAGGTCGACAGCGATTTGACCGTGTCGGGCATGAAGCGTGCGATGAAGGCGAGCGCCAGGATCCAGATCGTGCCGTAGAGCCCGCCGGGAACGCCGATCCAGGCCCAGAGATAGGCGACGCCGACGACGAGACCGGGAATCGCGACAGGCACCGTCGAGATCAGGTCGATCGCGCGCCGGCCCGGCAGATGAGTTCGGTGAATGGTGTAGCCGATCGCGAACGCCAGCGCGCCGCCGACGACGGCGGTGATGATGCCGACCTCGACCGCGTTATAGACCGACCGCATCGTCAGCGGATTGTCGAAGATGGCATTGAAGTGCATCAGCGAGTAGGCGCGCATGTCGAACAGCGCATTGACGTCGCGGATGAACAGGAATTTGCGGAAGGCAGCGACGATCAGCGCCAGCATCGGCAGCACGACCACGACCAAGAGGTAGACGACGCCGAGCCCGAAGGTCAACCAGCGCCATGGCCCGAGATCGAGGCTGCGCGGCCGGAACGCCTTGCCGGCGACCGTGGTGAAACTCTTCCCGGTCAGCGCCTTCTGCTGCAGGTAAACCAAGAGGCCCGTGACGACCATCAGGATGATCGCGACCGCCGCGGCGGTGTTGTAGAGCGGCGGCGTCCAGTTGGTGAGCTTGAAGATATAGGTGGTCAGCACGTTGAGATTGGCGGGTGCGCCGAGTACCGCGGGCACGCCGTAGATGCCGAGCATCACGATGAACGACAGCAGCATGCCGGAGACGATCGCCGGCATGATCAGCGGAAACGTCACCGTGAACAACGTCGTGAAGGCGCTGGCGCCGGAGATTTCCGCGGCCTCCTCCAGGCTCGGGTCCATGTTGCGCAGCGCCGAGGAGGTGAACATGTAGACATAAGGCGCATAGTAGATGCCGAACACGAACACCAGGCCCGACAACGAATAGAAATTGACATGCCAGTCGAGGCCCATCCATTTGAAGATCGTGTTGATCAGCCCGGTCCTCGGTGACCCCAGGATCGACCAGGCGACGCCGGCAACCAGCGGCGGCGCGAACAGCGGCAGGATGCTGGCGGCGGCGATGAAGCTTTTGAACGGCGTGTTGGTGCGCACCACGATCCAGGAGAACAACAGCCCGATCGCGACCGCGATGATCGTGCCTCCGCCACAGGCGACCAGCGTGTTGAACAGCGCTTCGGCCACATTCGGGTTGGTAAGGACGGTCAGGAAATTGCCGACCGACAGATTCCGCAGATTGATGCCGTCGACGACCGGATTGGTGTCGGTGAGCGCGCCGAGCAGCAGCGTCAGCACGGGATAGATAACGAGGAAGCCGAGGATGGCGAGCAGCAGCGCGACCCAGATACCGGCCAGCGCGCCACGGCGCGTGCCTTCCGTGCGTTTCCGCGCGACCTCGATGGACTGACCCAAAACCTCTGTGGTCAACGCGGTTTCCCTCGCCGGCGGCGTTGTCTCTATCATTTTCGCCGCCTCGGCCGGAACCCTATGCGATCGGCCAACGGGCTGGAAGTAGCCGAAAGTCGTCCCAAAATCGAGCGCGACGGATGCGCGCATATGCATCATGCAACGCTGCGGCTGTGGGATGCCGCGCGGCCGTAGTACATGCGGGCACGCACATCCCTCTGATGGCTACTGGCCAAAAATCCGCATGTCCATCGAAGCAACGACCGCGAAGCCGGCTCCGCCGGCCGGTGCCAAGCCGCAGGACGGCCTGCCGCCCGAGCAGCGGCGCTGGGCGGTGGCGGCGATTTTCACCGCGCTGGCGATGGGCTCGCTCGATACCGTCATTGCCAACATCGCGCTGCCGACGATGGCGGCCGATTTGCACGTCAGCCCGGCCGAGATCGTGTGGGTGGTCAATGTCTATCAGATCATCATCGTCGCCACCGTGCTGCCGCTCGGCGCGCTCGGCGAGATCGTCGGCCATCAGCGCATCTATCTCGGCGGTCTCCTGTTGTTCACGCTGGCCTCGCTCGGCTGCGCGCTGGCGTGGTCGTTGCCGAGCCTGCTGGTCGCGCGCACGCTACAGGGTCTCGGCGCCAGCGGCATGATGGCCGTGAACACCGCGCTGGTGCGTTTCGTGTTTCCAAGCCGCCTGCAGGGCCGCGGCTTCGGCTACAACGCGATGGTGGTCGCAACCGCCTTCACGCTTGGACCGACCATTGCCTCCGGCATTCTCGCTGTTGGTTCGTGGCCGTGGTTGTTCGCGGTCAACCTGCCCTTCGGACTGATTGCGCTCGCGATCGGTGTGAAGACACTGCCGCCGATGCCGCGTGCGAAACACGCCTTCGACTTCCTTGGTGCTGCGATGGCCGCAGCCTGTCTCGGCCTCTTCATCATCGCCATCGGCGGCGCCGGCCATCAGATGACGCCGGGCGTCGTTGTGGCAACGCTGATCGCGGCGCTCGTGATCGGTTGGCTCTTGATGCGTCGGCACGCCGACCATCCGGCGCCGATGCTGCCGATCGATCTGTTCCGCTTGCCCTTGTTTGCGCTGTCGGCGGTGACCGCGGTCTGCGCATTCGCCGTGCAGGGATTGTCCTTTGTCGCGCTGCCCTTCTATTTCGAGGATCTGCTCGGCCGCTCGCAGGTCGAGACCGGTTTCTTCATGACGCCATGGCCGCTGGTGGTCGCCATCATGGCGCCGCTCGGCGGCCGGCTGTCGGATCGTTACTCGGCCGGCATCCTTGGCGGCATCGGCCTTGTGATCCTCGCGCTTGGCATGGCGTTGCTCGCCATGCTTCCGGCCAACCCAAGCGTACCGGATATCATCTGGCGCATGATGCTCTGCGGTTTCGGGTTCGGCTTCTTCCAGACGCCGAACATGAAGGCGATCATGACCAGCGCGCCGCTGCATCGCGGCGGCAGCGCCAGCGGAATGGTCGCGACCGCGCGTCTGGTCGGGCAGACCACGGGCGCGGCAGCGGCAGCGCTTTGCTTCGGCGTTGCCGGCCGCGACGGCGCAACCATAGCGCTTGCGCTCGGTGCCGGGTTTGCGGCGCTCGGCAGCGCGATGAGCTACCTGCGCATGGCGGTTCCCGCCAAGCCGTGAGGCGCTTTGCTGCAATGCGCCAAAATCGGCTAACCCCACGCCATCGCATATCATCCCCGCGCGGAAACGAATTTTCTTGATTTGAACTGTCTTGGATTCGCGTTCTACTTTTGGATGAAGCCTGATCGGTGGATCAGGCCAATCAGGGGATCGCGATGGCAAACCTCACAATCAACGGAAAATCAGTCAACGTCGACGTCGAGCCGGATACGCCGCTGCTTTGGGCGATCAGGGAGAATGTCGGCCTCACCGGCACCAAATACGGTTGCGGCATCGCACAGTGCGGCGCCTGCACCGTTCACATCGATGGCGTGGCGACGCGCTCCTGCGGCGTCACCGTCAGCAACGCCGCCGGCAAGCAGATCACCACCATCGAAGGCCTGGCGTCAGGCAGCGCCCTGCACAAGGTGCAGCAGGCCTGGATCGCCAACGACGTGCCGCAATGCGGCTACTGCCAGAGCGGCATGATCATGGCGGTGGCGGCGCTGCTCAAGGAGAAGCCGAAGCCGAGCGACGCCGACATCGACGAGGCCATCACGAATATCTGCCGCTGCGGCACCTTCCAGCAGGTGCGCGAAGCGATCCACTCGATCGCGAACGCTTGAGGAGGCAGAGACCATGAACAAGCACGTAGCTCCCAAGCTCAACCGTCGTTCCTTCGTCGTCGGCACCGCCGCTGTCGGCGCAGGCCTCGCGCTCGGCTTCGACATTCCCTTTGGCGGGCCCACGATCGTCCGCGCCGCCGACGGCTCGCCCGAAGTCAACGCCTGGGTCGTGATCCGACCCGACGACACCGTGGTGATCCGCGTCGCGCGCTCGGAAATGGGCCAGGGCTCGCTCACCGGGCTTGCCCAGCTGGTCGCCGAGGAACTGGAATGCGACTGGTCCAAGGTCGTGACCGAATTCCCCACCCCCGGCCAAAGCGTGGCGCGCAAGCGTGCGTGGGGCGATTTCTCGACCGGCGGCAGCCGCGGCATCCGCACCTCCGAGGACTATGTCCGCAAGGGCGGCGCCACCGCGCGCATGATGCTGGTGCAAGCCGCGGCCGATCAATGGAAGGTACCGGTCTCAGAGTGCACCGCCGCCAACAGCATCGTCACGCATACGCCTTCGGGCAAGAGCCTCTCTTACGGCAAGCTCGCCGAGGCGGCTGCGAAACTGACGCCGCCGACCGAGGTGAAGCTCAAAGACCCGAAGGACTGGAAGATCGCCGGCAAGAGCCTCAAGCGGCTCGATACGCCGGACAAGGTCACGGGCACGACCATCTACGGCATCGACGTAAAACTGCCCAGCATGCTCAACGCCGCGATCAAGGATTGTCCGGTCACCGGCGGCAAGTTGAAGAGTTTTGACGAAGCCAAGATCGCCAATATGAAAGGCGTGAAGAAGGTGGTGAAGGTCGACGACACTGCCGTTGCCGTCGTCGCCGACACCTGGTGGCACGCCAAGAGCGCGCTCGATGCACTGCCGATCGAATGGGATCTCGGCAAGAACGCCGAAGTCTCGAGCGACTCGATTGCCAAATGGCTCGCCGAAGGACTTGACGGCGGACCGGCCTATGTCGGCAACCAGAATGGCGACGTGAATGCCGCACTCGCCAGCGCCGCAAAGAAGGTGGAAGCGGTCTACAGCTATCCCTACCAGAACCACGCCACCATGGAGCCGCTGAACGCGACCGCGCTCTACACGCCGGACAAATGCGAAGTCTGGTGCGGCACCCAGAACGGCGAAGCCGCGTTCGCCGCGGTGCTGGAGGTAACCGGGCTACCTGCGGACAAATGCGACGTGCACAAGCTGATGCTCGGCGGCGGCTTCGGCCGGCGCGGCCAGACCGACTATGTCCGTCAGGCAGTGATCATCGCGAAGGAAATGCCGGGCACCCCGATCAAGCTGTTGTGGTCGCGCGAAGAGGACATGTTGCATGGCCGCTATCATCCGGTCACCCAGTGCAAGATGACGGCGGGTTTCGACGCCGACAACAATCTGACCGCGCTGCATATGCGGATCTCCGGCCAGTCGATCCAGGCCACGCTGCGCCCTGCGGGGCTCGTCAACGGCATGGATCCCTCCACCTTCCAGGGGCTCGCGCCGAAAGGCGACGCCGCCTTCACCTATACGGTTCCAAATCTGCTGATCGATCACTCGATGCGCAATCCGCACATCATTCCGGGCTTCTGGCGCGGCGTGAACGTCAACCACAATGCGATCTACGTCGAGTGCTTCATGGATGAGCTGGCGCATGCGGTGAACCAGGATCCGCTGGAATTCCGGCGCAAGTTGCTAAAGGATCACCCGAAGAGCCTTGCCGTCCTCGAGGCCGTAGCCAACGGGATCGGCTGGGGCAAACCGGCGCCGCAAGGCGTGCATCGCGGCCTGGCTCAATATATGGGCTTCGGCAGCTACGTCGCGGCAGCCGCCGAGATCTCTGTGACCGACGGCAGCAAGATCAAGGTGCATCGCATCGTCGCCGCCACGGACTCCGGCTACGCCGTCAATCCGGCGCAGATCGAGCGGCAGATCGCAGGCTCCTTCGTCTACGGCCTGTCCGGGCTGTTCTATGGCGGCTGCACCGTCAAGGACGGCGCAATGGAGCAGACCAACTTCGACACCTACAACTCCATGCGTATTGCGGAGATGCCGAAGGTGGAATCCATCGTGATGCCGAGCGGCGGCTTCTGGGGCGGCGTCGGCGAGCCGACCATCTGCGTCGCGGGACCGGCGGTGCTCAACGCCTATTTCGCAGCGACGGGCAAGCGTATCCGCCAGGCGCCGCTGAAGGACCAGAACATCACCTTCGCCTGACAAGAAATGCGGCGGCCGCAAAGGCCGCCGCGCCGTTTGCGGACCATGGCGATGCATGCAGGACGCCACATCACACGGCGAGCGGTCGCTCACGGCATCGCCGCTGCGGCGCTTGCCTTGCCCTTTGTCGCCTCCGCGCAATCGGGAGCCCGTGTGGCCGTGATCGGCGGCGGCTTTGGAGGCGCGGCTTGCGCCCGCGCGTTGAAACGATCAGATGCGAAATTGCGGGTCACACTGATCGAACCGAACAAGACTTTCACCGCCTGTCCCTTCAGCAATGAGGTGATCGCCGGCTTGCGCGAGATCGGCGCACAGCAATTCGGCTATGAGAAGCTCGCGGCCGACGGCATCAGCGTGATCGCACAGGCCGCAGACAGGATCGATGCGCAGGCGCGCAGCATCACGCTCAACGACGGTAGCGTGCTTGGCTATGACCGGCTGGTGCTGTCGCCCGGCATCGATTTCAACTTCGACGCCCTGCCCGGCTACAGCGAGGCGGCCGCGAGCAGGATGCCGCATGCCTGGAAGGCGGGCGGACAGACGCTGCTGTTGCGCAAGCAGCTGGAGGCGATGGACGACGGCGGCACCGTCGTGATCGCCGTCCCCGCCAACCCCTCGCGCTGTCCCCCCGCGCCCTATGAACGCGCCAGTCTAATTGCGCACTATCTCAAAACGAAGAAGCCGCGCTCGAAGGTGCTGATCCTCGACGCCAAGGACAATTTCTCGCAGCAAAAGCTGTTCGAGAATGCCTGGAAGGAGCTTTACGGCGGCATGATCGAGCGCGTGGCGCTGTCGCAGGGCGGCCGCGTTACCTCGGTCGATCCCGCCGCCAACGGCGTCGTCACCGAGTTCGGCAATTACACTGCCGATGTCGCCAACGTGATTCCGCCGCAAAAAGCCGCGCGCATTGCCGAGCTTGCCGGTGCCGCCGATCACACCGGCTGGTGCCCAATCGATCCGATCAGCTTCGAGTCGAAGCTCGTGCCCAACATTCACGTCATCGGCGATGCCTGTCTCGGCGGCGGCATTCCGAAATCGGCGTCGGCCGCCAGCGCGCAAGGCAAGGCCTGTGCCGCTGCAATCGTGAACCTGCTCGCCGGCAAGCCGCTGGAGTTGCCGAAACTCACCGGCGTCTGCTACAACACGGTCGCCCCCGGCTATGCCTTTTCGCTTCCGGGCGTCTACATGCCCAGGGATTCGATCTTCGCCGAGGTCGAGGGCAGCACCGCCAGCGCGGTCGACGCGCCGCGCGAGATCCGCGCCAAAGAGGCGAACGAGGCGCAGAGTTGGTTTACGAAAATAACGGCAGATAATTTTGGCTAGCCCGCGCTTTCATATCGCCTGCTGTCTCGCCGCGCTCGCGCTGCCCGCTGCGGCGACGTCGCAGACGCTTGCACCCACCAAGATCGTCGGCGACGGCATTGCGGAATTGCTCACGGGTTCGCCCGGTGATGCCACGCGCGGACGCGCGCTGGTGCTCGACCGCACAACGACGTGCATCCTCTGCCATTCCGGACCGTTCGGCACCCAGTTTCAGGGCGATCTCGCGCCATCGCTCGCCGGCGCCGGGAACCGGTGGTCGGCAGCCCAGTTACGGTTGCGGCTGGTCGACGCGGCGCATTTCAACCCCGATACGATCATGCCGTCCTACTATCGCGTCGACGGCCTGACGCGCGTCGGCCGTAATTGGGCCGGCAGACCGATCCTTACGGCTGACCAGATCGAGGACATCGTGGCCTATCTTGCAAGCCTCCGAAATTAGGACGACATGAGAGCGATGCCAACGCGTCGAACATTTCTGGAGCTGGCCGGCGGCGCCGCGATCGCGGGCGCGGTGCCGATCATTACTGTCCGTCCGCTGGCGGCAACGCCCGCGATGCTCACCTCCGCGATCCGAAACGTCGTCGGCGAGGCACCGGTGCGCGCCGGCAAGGTGACGCTCGATATTCCCCCGCTGGTCGAGAACGGCAATACCGTGCCAATGACGGTGCGGGTCGCAAGCCCGATGACCGACGCGGACTACGTCAAGAGCATCCACGTCTTCAACGAGAAGAACCCGCAGCCGAACGTCGGCAACTTTTACATTGGTCCATCGGCCGGCCGCGCGCAGGTCGCGACCCGCATCCGCCTCGCCGACACCCAGAAGGTGGTCGCGATCGCGCGCCTCTCCGACGACAGTTTCTGGTCCGCCAGCGTCGATATCGTCGTGACCCTCGCCGCCTGCACGGAGGAGGTCAACTGATGGCCTCTGCCCTGATCAACGTCCCGAAGAAAGCGAAACGCGGCGACGTCATCGAGATCAAGACGCTGATGTCCCACATCATGGAGACCGGCTTCCGGCACACCTCGGCGGGCGACCTCGTTCCCCGCGACATCATCACGAGCTTTGTCTGCCGCTATAACGGCGCCGAGATCTTCCGCGCCGATCTGTTTCCGGCGATCGCGGCAAATCCCTTCATATCCTTCTTCACGGTCGCAAAGGATTCCGGCAAGTTCGAATTCGAATGGATTGGCGACAACGGCTTTGCCGAAACCGCATCCTCGGCGATCACGGTCGAATGAGCCCTCGCCCTGCGATAGCAATCGCCGCGTTTCTGGCCGCAGCTGCGTCCGTCCTTGCAAGCGAGATTCCGCCCGACCAGCGCCGCTCCGGTTACTCCTTCATGGCGCCGGACACCAAGGCGATCCAGGACGACGACACGGCAAATCCCGGTATGCTGTTCGCGCTCGACGGTGAAAAGCTGTGGAGCAAGAAGATCGGCGCGGCCGACAAGGCCTGCGCCGATTGCCACGGCGATGCGGCCGAGAGCATGAAAGGCGTCGCGGCGCGCTATCCCGCTTTCGACAAGCAGCTCAGCCGTCCCGTCAATCTCGAGCAGCGCATCAACCTCTGCCGCGCCAATCATCAGCAGGCCTCGCCGCTTGCTTATGAGAGCCACGATCTGCTGGCGCTGGAAGCTTTCGTCGCAAAGCAATCGCGCGAGGCCGCGATCTCGACGGGCGATGATCCGCAACTTGCGCCCTTCGTTGCCAAGGGCCGCGAACTCTTCATGCAGCGGCAGGGCCAACTCAATCTGTCCTGCGACAACTGCCATGACGACAACTGGGACAGGAAGCTCGCGGGATCGGCGATCACGCAAGCGCATCCCACGGGGTACCCGATCTATCGGCTCGAATGGCAGACGCTCGGCTCGCTGCAGCGGCGCCTGCGCAGCTGCATCTCCGGCATCCGCGCGCAGGCCTATGACTACGGCGCGCCCGAACTGGTCGAGCTCGAACTCTATCTGATGTCACGCGCCCGCGGCATGCCGATGGAGAGCCCTGGGGTGCGGCCGTGAACTCCCCTGCCACCTCTCCCGCAGCGGGGAGAGGTGAAGAAAGATCCCTACTCCGCCGGAGCGGCTGACATCTCCGCATGCGGAACATAGTGCTCGCTCTCGCCGTACTTGCCGAGCGCATAGAAGCCGGCCGCCACGACGGCATAGGCCAGCGCCACCGAAGGCGTCACGCCGAGCCCGCCGCCAATGCCGACCGCTTCGCCATGCATGAAGCCGAAATAGGTCAGCACCGCGCCTGCGAGCGCAAAGGCCGAGGCCTTGACGAAATCGCGCTCGATCACGAACACGCCGATCGCGCCCAGCACGAGACCGGCGAGGATCGAGCCGCCGCCCATCACCTCAAGCCCGTGATAGAGCACGCCGCCGAGCGGCAGCGATGCGATGGCGGCCGCCTTGACTTCGCCGGCCTTGTCGGCCGCAAGCCCGCCGACCGACTGCGCAGCTGATAGTGTCGAGTTGAGCGCGGTGTCGACCTGCAGCTTGGCCCAGGCCGCAAGGTGCGGCGTGAACGCGAGTCCGATCGCGGGCGCATGCTTGATCGGCGTGGTCTGGAACGCCTGGGCCGCGATCAGCATGCCGATGTAGAGCAGGATCGGGGAGATCGCGACCACGGGCACCAGCGCCAGCAGCACCGAGATGATGCCGAACCAGGACAGCACGATCACCATGAGTCCGGTCGCGGCGGAATAGCCGATCCGCCCGCCCATCGCCTTCCAGCCGGGATGGCCGATATAGACGGCGTTGATGAAGGGATTGCCCATCAGGCAGCCGATCAGGCTGACGATGCCGTCGGCGGTCAGCACGCGCGTGGTCGGATATTCGTCGCCGGCGGCTTCCGCGCTCTCGACATTGTCCATGGCCTCGACGAGGTCGTAGATGCCGAAGGGAATCGCGGTGACGAGAATCACGCCGAGAAATTCGAAGCCGGAGAACACGTAACTGACTGCCGGGATCGGCACCGAGAAGCCGAAATTGGCAAAGGCATCGCCAATACCCTTGGCGCTGAGCCCGCCGAGCCCAAGGCCGAACAGGTTCGAACCCCAGGCGATCAGCATGCCGGCCGCGATCGCCACGAGGCCCGCTGGGATTCCGCGCGGATATTTCACGCCGCCGAACCAGCTCACCAGGATGATGGCAAAGCAGATCAGCCCGATCTGCGGCGTCATGAACATTTCGAGCGCGGGACGCATCGCAATGAAGGTGACGGAGACACCGGCGAGCGTGCCGAGCAGCGCGGCGCGCGGCGTGATTTTCCGGATGTAGGGTGCGACGAAGCCGCCGATCATCAGGATGAAGCTCTGGAAGAACACCCAGACCAGGCCGGCCGACCAGCCCTTCATGGGATCGCCGGTCTTCAAGGTGACCGGCAGCATGATCACGAAAGTAACGATGAACATGTGCGGCACGCTGACGCCGGACGGCAGCGCGCAGACGTCGGTGCGGCCGGTGCGTTGCGCCAGCCGGTAGGCGAGGAACGCGTAGTAGAAGGTGGAGAGGCACATCATCAGCCCGAGCGCGGGCAGGATGCGGCCGAACACCAGTGAATCCGGCATCTTCAGCACGAAGCGCAACAACCCGGTCAACACCAGCATGTTGACGAGGATGTTGGTGCCGAAGCCGAAGAATGCGTTCCAGTCGCCCGGCGTCCACAAGGCTGGTTTGAATCCTGGTTTCGCCGTCATTGTCCCGCTCGTGCTCATCGTGATGCTCCCGCCTTCAGATTGCTTGAACTCTCCGTTTGCATTGCTTTCAGGACCGCGGCCGAGCTGGCGACCCAGCCGAAGATGCCGCCCTGGGCCTTGATCATCTTCAGGCCCATCTCGTGGAATTCGGGGAAGTAGGAGGCGCAGCCGTCCGAGATCACGACGCAACGGTAGCCGCGGTCGTTGGCCTCGCGCACTGATGTGTTGACGCAGACCTCCGTGGTTACGCCGCACACCAGCAGATTCTCGATGCCGTATTTGTGCAGGACGTCGCCGAGTTCGGTGGCGTAGAACGCGCCCTTGCCGGGCTTGTCGATCACGATCTCGCTGTCGAGCGGATAGAGCGCGGGGATGATGTCATGGCCGGCCTCGCCGCGGATCAGGATGCGGCCCATCGGGCCGGGATCGCCGATGCGCAAGCTGGGCGCGCCGCGCTCGACTTTGGCCGGCGGTGCATCGGACAGATCGGGCAAATGGCCCTCGCGGGTGTGGATGACCAGCATGCCGATCGCGCGAGCCGCCGCCAGCACCGCGCCGATCGGCTTCACCGCGCGCGCCAGTTGGCTCACGTCGTTGCCGAGCGTCTCGCCGAAACCGCCGGGCTCCATGAAGTCGCGCTGCATGTCGATGATGAGGAGCGCAGTACTCGACAAGTCGAGCGTGATCGGCTCCGGCTCAGCGACAATAGTCCCGCTTGAGTTGACCATGATGCGACGCGCCCCAACGCTTTTGTCACAACGAAGCAAGCGCCGTGCCATTGTGTACAATGCCGACAGACGCGGCGCTTGCGACGAATCCCGCATGTTTTCAGCGCCTTGCCGTTTGAACTTGCGCCTGTCTATTCGTTGTGCGCGGCCGTTGCGGCGGGCATTTGCTCAATCGCTAAGCGATATCCAGCCAAATTTCCGCGGATAGAGCCGCCATGCGCTCGCTTCACCCCCCGACGGGCCGTTCGAGGCATTGACATTGACGGCCCATGCTTTTCACTGCCGTCCGCACCGACCTGCCGGGTGATTTGCGGCCCCGTGCAGCCAGCCAAAAAGAAGTTTGGGAGCAAGCACAATGACGCTGATGCAGGTCGGGCTCGACGACAAATACCGCTTTGAAGCCAAGCGCATCTACCTTTCGGGCGTGCAGGCGCTGGTGCGACTGCCGATGCTGCAGCGCGAACGCGATCGCGCGGCCGGACTGAATACCGGCGGTTTCATCTCCGGCTATCGCGGCTCGCCGCTCGGCATGTACGACCACACGCTGTGGCGCGCGAAGTCGTTCCTGGCCGAACACGATATCGCCTTCGTGCCCGGCCTGAACGAGGACCTCGCGGCAACAGCGGTGTGGGGCAGCCAGCAGGTCGGTCTTTTCCCCGGCGCCAAGGTCGATGGCGTGTTCGGCATCTGGTACGGCAAAGGCCCCGGCGTCGACCGCTCGACCGATGCGCTCAAGCACGCCAACTCCGCCGGGTCCTCGCGCAATGGCGGCGTGCTGGCGCTCGCCGGCGACGATCACGGCTGCCAGTCCTCGACCCTTGCGCATCAGAGCGAGCAGGTATTTGCGGCGGCACTAATGCCGGTCATCAATCCCTCGACCCTGCAGGAATATCTCGACCTCGGCCTCTACGGCTTTGCGCTGTCGCGTTTTTCCGGCTGCTGGGTCGGCTTCAAGGCGATCGGCGAAACCGTCGAGAGCTCGGCCTCGATCTATGCCGATCCGGACCGCGTCAAGATCATTCTGCCCACGGATTTCGAAATGCCGCCTGATGGACTCAACATCCGCTGGCCCGATCCGCCGCTGGAGGCGGAAAAACGGCTCGGCCTGAAGCTGGAAGCGGTCAAGGCCTTCGCCCGCGCCAACGCGCTCGACAAGATCGTGCTCGACGGCAAGCCGGCGCGGCTTGGCATCATTACGACCGGCAAGGCCTATCTCGATCTCAAGCAGGCGATGGCCGATCTGGGGATCAGCGACCGCGATGCCGAGGCGCTGGGCCTGCGCATCTACAAGGTCGCGCTGACCTGGCCGCTCGAAGAGCAAGGCGCCAAGCGTTTTGCCGAAGGCCTGCAGGACGTCCTCGTCATCGAGGAGAAGCGCGGCTTCATCGAAGACCAGCTGATGCGCATCCTCTACAATGTCGACGCCTGGAACCGGCCCTCCGTGGTCGGCAAACGCGACGAAAAAGGCGCGACTCTCCTGCCGAGCGAAGGCGAGCTCAATCCGACCATCGTGGCCTCCGCGCTGGTCGCGCGGCTGCGCAGGCTCGGCCATCAGAGCCCCCTGATCGAGCAGCGCCTGGCGCGGCTCGAGGCCTTCGACCAGCCCGCTACCGGCCATGCGCCGATCACGATCGCGCGGACGCCATTCTTCTGCTCGGGCTGCCCGCATAATACCTCGACCAAGCTGCCCGAAGGCAGCCGCGCCATGGCCGGCATCGGCTGTCACGGCATGGCGCTGTCGATCCCCTCGCGGCGCACCGCGACCATCACTCACATGGGCGGCGAAGGCGCGAACTGGATCGGTCAGGCCCCTTTCACCAACGAACAGCACATCTTCCAGAATCTCGGCGACGGCACCTACACCCATTCCGGCCTGCTGGCGCTGCGCGCGGCAGGAGCAAGCGGCGTCAACATCACCTACAAGATCCTCTACAACGACGCGGTCGCGATGACCGGCGGCCAGCCCGCCGAGGGCAGCTTCACCGTGGCGCAGATCGCGCATCAAGTCGCGGCCGAGGGCACCAAGAGGCTCGTGATTGTCTCCGACGATCCCGATAAATACCCCTCGAATTACTTCCCGCCCGACGCGACGGTGCATCACCGCCGCGACATGGACGCGATCCAGCGCGAGCTGCGCGAGATCAAGGGTCTCACCGTCCTGATCTACGACCAGACGTGCGCCGCCGAGAAGCGCCGCCGCCGCAAGCGCGGGCTCTATCCCGATCCGCCCAAACGCGTCTTCATCAACGATCTCGTCTGCGAAGGCTGCGGCGACTGCTCGCAGACCTCGAACTGCGTCTCGGTGCAGCCGCTCGATACCGAGTTCGGCCGCAAGCGCCAGATCGACCAATCGAACTGCAACAAGGACTATTCCTGCGTCGAGGGCTTCTGCCCGAGCTTCGTTACCGTGCATGGCGGCGCGCTCAAGCGACTGAAGAACTCGGCGGTCGATTCCGGAAAACTGTTCGCCGACCTGCCGCTGCCCCCGGCTCGCGCGCTGGACAAGCCGTACGGCATCCTCGTCACCGGCATCGGCGGCACCGGCGTGATCACCGTCGGGGCGCTGCTCGGCATGGCCGCCCATGTCGACGGCAAGGGCTGCTCGGCGCTGGACTTCACCGGGTTGTCGCAGAAGAACGGCGCGGTCATGAGCCATGTACGTATCGCTGCGACCCCGGAGGAGCTTTCGACCGTGCGCATCGCCAATGGCGGCGCCGATCTGATCCTCGGTTGCGACATGGTGGTGTCGGCGGGGCCGATCGCGCTCGCGCGCGTCGACCGCGGCGTCACCAAAGCGTTCGTCAATGCCGACATGCAGCCGACCGCGGGCTTCGTGCAGAACCCCGACATCGACTTCGAGATCGGCGCGATGCAGACCACGCTGCGCGACGCCATCGGCGAGCGCAATCTCGAGATCATCGACGCCACCGGTATCGCTGCCACGTTGATGGGCGACAGCATCGCGACCAATCCGTTCATGCTCGGCTTCGCGTTCCAGAAGGGTGCGATCCCGCTGTCGCTGGAGGCGCTGCTTCGCGCCATCGAGATCAACGGTGCGGCGATCGAGATGAACAAGCAGGCCTTCACCTGGGGCCGGCTTGCCGCGCATGACATGTCGCGCGTGAAGAGCGTGATCCAGTTCAAGAGCCGCGCCGGCGCGCCGGTCAAATCGCTGGACGAGCAGATCGCGCTTCGCGCCGCCTTCCTGACCGAGTATCAGGACAAGGCTTATGCCGATCGCTATCTCGCCGCGGTCGAGAACGTGCGGAAGGCCGAGACATCAGCAGCGCCCTCCTCGACTGAGCTTACTGAAGCTGTCGCGAAAAACCTGTTCAAGCTGATGGCCTACAAGGACGAGTATGAGGTCGCCCGGCTCTACACCGACGGCAGCTTTGCGAAAAAGCTGTCGGACAAGTTCGACGGCGATTACCGAATCAAGTTCTATCTGGCGCCGCCGATCTTCGCCAAACGCGACCGAAGCGGCCGGCTGATGAAGAAGGAATATGGCGGCTGGATGCTGGGCGCGTTCAAGCTGCTCGCGAAACTGAAAGGCCTGCGCGGCACGGCGTTCGATCCGTTCGGCCGCACGGAAGAGCGCAACATGGAGCGTCGGCTGGTCGAGGACTATTTTGCGATGATCGACCAGCGCATCGCCACTCTGAAGCCGGTGCAGATTCCGTTGCTGGCAAAGCTCGCGCGCCTGCCCGAAACGATCCGCGGCTACGGCCACATCAAGGACGAGAATGTGAAGAAGGCCGCCGCCGAGAGAGCGCGGCTGGAAGCCGATCTCGAGAACAGCCGGTTTGCGGCGGCTGCGGAGTAATCCGCGAAAACCGGAAATAGGCGACAGTCGCAGACGACCCTACCTCAGACCGTCAGATCGCGCCGGGTTGCCGCTGGAGCCGCGCCCGGCTGCGCGCAATGTTACGGCGTAATCGGCCTTTCGTCCCTTGTTTCATGAAGCGTAGAGTAGAATTAAATCTTGTGATAGTATATTCTGAAAAAGAAAGCTTTGGTTGCATCGACGCGCAAAGCTGACTGGAGGCATTTCGAGCCGAGGAGTGTACGCCATGCGCTACTTCAATTTTTTCATATTGCCGCTAGCCGCCGCGCTGTGGATGGCAAACGCTCCGGCTCAGGGAGGGATTGCTGCCCTGACCGGCTTCTGCGCAAACCCTCAATCACATCTCTGCACGCCGGCGCACCGGTCCCGGCAAGATTTGCTGCCTCGGCCAACACAGACCGCTTGCGACCAGGGGCTCTGTATCCAGAGCTGTGACAATCAATACAGCTCGTGCACAAGTCGAAACTCGGACGTGCAGTATTGTAGCCGCCAACACGACGGCTGCAGGAAAGGCTGCCTTGAACGTTGCTAATGCGCGAGGAGCCATTCCTTGCATGACGTCTGCGTGTTGGGTGCGAACGAAACGCGACGAGGCAATCCAGCGTCTGCTTGATTTCGATCGCCGGCGGCGATAAGAGCGGGGTGGTTTAGCCGACCCGCCCCGCGCAGCGCCATCATTTCCCCGTCGGCTTCCGCTCCACCGGATAGATATCGATCTCGCGCAACCTTCCCAGCCGCAACACATCCATCCGTAACGTCCGTCCGATGCGGTCGCGGTCGAGCACCCGGATCAGATCGTCGACGCCGTTGATCGCGACGCCGTCGAGCCGGATCACGACGTCGCCGGGCAGAAGGCCCGCCAGCGCCGCCGGTCCGTCCGGCTCGATTTGCGTGAGCAGCGCACCCATCGTGTTGTCGACGCCGGCCAGCACCGCGTGCCGCCGCGGCACCGGCGCGGTCTGGCCGCCGACGCCGATGAAGGCGCGGCGCACATAGCCGTGGCGGATGATCTCCGACAGCACGAACTGCGCGGTGTTGCTGGCGACCGCAAAGCAGATGCCCTGCGCGCCCTGGATGATCGCGGTGTTGACGCCGATCACTTCGGCGTTCGACGACACCAGGGCGCCACCGGAATTGCCGGGATTGAGCGCGGCATCGGTCTGGATCACGTCCTCGATGGTGCGCCCCGAGACCGAGCGGATCGAGCGTCCCAACGCGGACACCACGCCGGCCGTAACCGTCGACTCGAAGCCGAGCGGATTGCCGATCGCGACCACCAGTTGACCGCGGCGCAGCTTCTTGGAATCGCCGAGCTTCGCGTGCCGCAGTTCGCGCGCGCCGTCGGCGCGCAGCAACGCGAGGTCGGTGTCGGGATCGACGCCGAGCACATGCGCATCGGTGTCGAAACCCTCGGTGTCGCGCAGCCGGATCTCCCTGGCCGCGCCGACCACATGGCTGTTGGTCAACACCAGTCCATCCGGCGAAATCACGATGCCGGAGCCGAGTCCGCCGCGCTGGCGCGCATCGCGCACTTTCGGCCCGGTTTCGACGCGCACGACGGCGGGACCGACGCGCTCGGTCACGCCCATCACGGCATTGGAATAGGCGTCGAGCAGGTTCTGGTCGTCGTCAGGAGTGGGTTCGGCCGGCGCGGCCGACAAGGCGGCAGCTTGAGTCGAGGTAAAATCCAACATGGCGAGATTCCTTTGGCCATGTCAGATGGTGACGCCCGCCATTTGATGCAAGTGCATGGACGGCATGCGACCTACCCTCATGGTAAGGAACGCGTCTGAGTTTATCATCGGGCCGCGTTTCGCGCGGACCCGTTGGCGGGTCTCGAACCATGAGGGCCCCGCCCCTGGCTTCATCCTTCGAGACGCGGCTTCTCTGGATGACGGGATCAAAACAAGGAACGCCCTCTACGGCGCGCGCCGCAAGTTACCTCCTTGGGCTCTATCAGGGCCGAGCGACCTGGCCCTTTCGATAAAGCTCAAAATTTCATCTGAAAATCGATAGTCGGTCGCCTACGAAGCAGTGGCGCAATACCGGAGCGAGTGCTGAGCAAAAACCAACAGAAGGTTGCATTTCCGAGACTGCCGATTAACATCGACCGGTCTCGACCAGAAGCCGTCCAGAAGGGCTGGCTGCATGTTCTTCAAATATCCTCCCCCGGCAGAGAGTCCCGACGGTCTCCGCCCGCGATCTGTTTTTGCCAGGATCGACAGCGTCGAACTCGACGGTGAAAAGGAACTCTCGACGGTTCTTTTCGACTGCATCGATGCGAAATGGCTCCAGGAACAGGATCAACGGGATCAGCCGTTGTGGATGTTTGAAGGAGAGGAAGCCGATCGGCGGATATCGGTCATAGAAGCCCCTGGCAAGGAATTTCAAGTTTATAGCGAAGAGGCAGTCGGCGACTGGCGATATCTCGAGCTGGATGATGCTGGCGGCGGTTTTCAGGTCCTTCAATATTTCAATCTGTTCTCCGATCCGAATGCGAGGGGAGTCATAAATCAACGCAAGCTCAGCCCGGATGAAGAGGCGCTTGTCGAACAAGCGGCAGGGTGGAGTGGAATCGCTGCGAGTCCTACCGAGGACCTGTTGTACGAACTTGGCAGAGTTTCGACCCCTGATGGAGTGGCCATCTACGATGTCGGGCAAGGCTCCTGTAACGCCCTTCTCGATCACGGAACACCAATCTTGTATTTTGACTTTGGTGGCTCGGCGATCGGCAACTGGCGAAGCTTTCCTCTGCATTTGCAAAATTTCTGCTTTACGAGCAATCCGCCAATCGTTTTATCGCACTGGGACTGGGATCATTGGTTGTCCGCCTTGCGCGACCTCCGCGCGCTTCACGCGACCTGGATTCTTCCGATCCAGTCACAGGCACGAAGCCTAGGAGCAGTACATGCTCGCTTCCTAGCAATGCTTCGACGCAATGGCGCTCGAATTCTGTGGTGCGATCAAACAACCCCCTCTTTGTCGACAACCGGCTTCGAGATTCATTTCTGCCTCGGACCGGTCACCAACCGAAACGAATCGGGATTGGCTTTGACCATAGGTCACATCCCGATCCGGGTGCTGCTGCCTGCGGACGCTTCGCCGGGTAATGCGATCCGTTGCGGGTGCAACGTCGAAAATCTCGTGGTGCCACATCACGGTGGCCGCACGGATCTATCCGCACTGCCGGCACCGGCAAATATAGAGTCTAGTCATTTGATCTACTCATACGGGGTGGGCAATATTTTTCTCCACCCTCTCACCGACATGAGCCGTCAAGTCCGGAAGACCTGGAAAAAGCACCTCCATACAGCGTTACGCGATCGAACGGGTTTCGGCCATGTCGGCATAGACTTGTCGGGACGCTACAAGGGAAAGCCACCGCCCCCTTGCGGTAGGGCATGCCAACTGGGTATCACTCAGTGGGTATGATGCATTTTCGGCGGAAAGTTAGTTCTCGCTTCTATCCAGCTCCCCGCAAGCTGCCTCCCCGCGCCTTCACGGGATCGAGGATCGACCAGTCGCCGTCGGGCAGCACATGTCCCTTCGGGAACGGCGCGCGCAATTCGATGCCGAGCGAGCGCAGCACGCGATCGTCGCGGTAGTAGCATTGCAGGATGACGCGAGCGAGCACGGCGGCGGGCGCGCCGCCGCTAGCGCGAAATTCGGTGACGACAGCCTCGCGCTTTGCTTCATCGAGCGAAGCCAGCGGTTGGCCGGCAAGCTTGGCGATGTGATCGAGCGCGGCTGACACCATCCTGGTGTCGCGGCCGAGCGTGGCGATAATATCGCCCTGGATCGCGGCGTCGTCGGCACCCGGCACTTTGCCCAATCGAAGACTTTTCCACGCGGCAGGGAATCCAGCACGGCGCAGGTTCGCTCGCGGATCAGCTTATCGAAATTGGCAAGGTTGGACGGCGCCACGATCGGCGCCACCGTTTTCCGCTGCGCGGTATGCCCGGGCGGGTCCATGCGGATGAAATTCGGCCGCTCCTGCCCCTTGGGCTGGTCGGCGACCTGGATACCGCCGAGTTCGGAGGCCGACGAATAGGTCTCGTGATCGAGCTCGACGGCAAAGATGTCGTCGTAGCGCGTCACCGACCAATAGGGCCCGTAAGGCGAAGCCTCGCAATAATGCACGGGATCGTCGCGGCGCAGCTGCGCGAACAGCGGCCGCCAGCTGTCCTCCTGGTACAGCTTGGGATCGCTGACGTCGATCGATGCGAGCTGCCGCTGCGCCTGGGCCATCGTTCCGCTCCCTCGTCGCCGCTTTAAAGGGCGATCGGCGGCTGGGACGATAGGAGCAAGCAGGGCCGTCAGTCAAAGGCTGCAATCTTATGCAATCCGGTAACCCCGACGCGCATGGATGGGGTTTGTGACCCCGCGCAAGACGGGATAATTTGGACGAAATTCTGCTTCGGGAGCAAACGTGACCGCCTCGCCGCCCAGCCAGAACGCCAGCCTCGACTTCGACGCCATCATCATCGGCGCCGGGCTGTCTGGCATGTATCAGCTCTATCGGCTGCGCGAGCTCGGCCTGCGGGTGCGCGTGTTCGAGGCCGCCACCGACGTCGGCGGCACCTGGTACTGGAACCGCTATCCCGGCGCGCGTTTCGATTCCGAAAGCTATTCCTATGGTTACTCCTTCTCCAGGGAGCTGCTCGCGGAATGGGAATGGTCGGAGCATTTCGCCGGGCAGCCGGAGACGCTGCGCTACTGCAAATATGTCGCCGACAAGTTCGACCTGCGCCGCGACATCCAGTTCTCCAGCCGTGTCGCGGCGGCGGTGTATGACGAGGCGACGCGAAGCTGGGGCGTCGCGCTGGACGACGGCAGCCGCTTTTCGGCACGCTTCCTGATCACCGCGATCGGGCCGCTGTCGACGCCGACCCTGCCGCGCATCGAGGGCCGCGACAGCTTCGAGGGACGCTCCTTCCACACCGCGCGCTGGCCGAAGGAGCCGGTCGACTTCAAGGGCAAGCGCGTCGCCGTGATCGGCACCGGCGCCACCGGCGTGCAGACCATCCAGACCATCGCCGGCGAAGTCGGCCATCTCACCGTGTTCCAGCGCACGCCGAACTGGTGCGCGCCGCTGCACAACGGCAAGATCGACGCCGGGACGCAAGCCGAGATCAAGGCCGGCTACCCCGAGATGTTCGCGCGCTGCCAGGAAACTTTCGCCTGCTTCCTCCACACGCCCGATCCGCGCGGCGCGTTCGAGGTCACGGAGGAGGAGCGCGAGGCGTTCTATGAGAAACTCTATGGCGAGCGCGGCTTCGGCATCTGGCAGGGCAACTTCAAGGACATCCTGATCGACCGCAAGGCCAACGCGACCATCAGCGATTTCGTCGCGCGAAAAATCCGTTCACGCGTCAAGAACCAGGCGGTCGCGGAGAAGCTGATTCCGAAGAACCACGGTTTCGGCACACGGCGCCTGCCGCTCGAGACCTTCTATTACGAGGTCTATAACCGCGACAATGTCGAACTGGTCGACATCACGGAGACGCCGATCGAGCGCGTCACGCCTGCCGGCATCAAGACCAGCGCCAAGGAATACGCGTTCGACATCATCATCTTCGCGACCGGCTTCGACGCCATCACCGGCTCCTTTGACAGGATCGACTTCCGCGGCGCGGGTGGCGTGCTGCTCAAGGACAAATGGAAGCGCGGGCCCGAGACCTATCTCGGGCTCATGATCCATCAATTCCCCAATTTGCTGATGCTGATGGGGCCGCACACCGCGCTCGGCAACATCCCGCGCAGCATCGAATACAGCGTCGATTGGGTCACCGGCCTGATCCGCTTTGCGCAGAAAAAGGGCCTGACGCGCCTGGAAGCAACCGAGGCCGGCGTTGCCGCCTGGACCGAGCACGTCAAGGCGCTCGGCGTCGGCCTGCTCTCCAACGAGGTCGATTCCTGGATGACCGGCATCAACCGCAATGTCGAGGGCAAGACCACCCGCATCATCGCCCGCTACAGCGGCAGCGCGCCGGCCTACCGCGCCCGCTGCGACGAGGTGGCGGCAAAGGGCTACGACGAGCTGCGGCTGGGCTAGCACTGACATCCGGCTATGTTAGAGTCAGGCGCCAGCCTCTGTGGGACCGCATGCCGCTACGGAATTTCTCTTTCGCCTTCGTCGCGGGCTGCCTCCTGATGGCGGCTCCCGCGCGCGCGGAGGTCACCGTGCGCGACGGCAACACCATCCAGCTCGGCGACATCACCTATCGCCTCGAGGGCACCGATGCCCCCGAGCTCGACCAGACCTGCATCAATGACCAGGCCGATCCCTGGACCTGCGGGCTCGACGCCCGCGACGCGCTGGCAAAAATCATCGGCGGCCGCATCGTTCGTTGCGACGATCTCGGTCCGGACAAGGTTTTCAAGAAGCGGCATATCGCCCTGTGCCGGATCGAGGGCGAGACGGCGAGCCTGAACCAACTGCTGGTCCGCTCCGGCTACGCGCTCGACTTCGAGCCGTCGGCCAAGGGGCGCTTTTTGCAGGACGAAGCGAGCGCGCGCGACGCCAAGCGCGGTCTCTGGAGCGGCTGCTTCGTCGCGCCGGAGGAGTTCCGGCTGGGCACCAGGGACGGCGCGCTGCGCGGCAGCGCCTGCCGCACCGACCGCGACCGCCAGATCCGTGAGGTGCTGTTCCCCGAAGACCCGGCGCAGCCGCCCTCCTGCAACATCAAGGGCAAGTTCGCGGTGCGCGCCCGCGTCACCGGCAATCTCGGCGTCTATCATCTGCAGGGCTGCCCGAGCTATGCCGGCACCACCGAGCCGGACCGCTGGTTCTGCACCGAGGACGACGCGCTGGCAGGAGGTTTCCGCCGCGCCTTCAACTGCCGGCCGAATGCGGCGAGCAAATAGGATCGATCTATCGGCGAACTCTGTCTGATCCCTCCCCCCGCGAAGTCGGCAGCGCACTTGCGCGCCTGAGTGGGGAGGGTGCCGAGCTCGGCAGCGCACTTGCGCGCCAGAGCGAGGCGGGTGGGGGGTAATTCTGCGAACACGGTGCAAATGAAACGCCCCCACCCGTCTCATCGCTCGCTGTGCTCGCGATGAGCCACCCTCCCCGCGCTCGCAAGAGCTCGCGGGGGAGGGATAAGAAAGTGCTACCGTTGCATCTGCATCAGCTGGTCCATCGCCGGCATATTGTGATTGAGGTTCGCCATGATCCAGAGCGAGCCGCCGATCACCAGGAACACGATCAAGAGGCCGAACGCCAGCGCCAGCACGTTGTTGGTGTTGTCGGCGCCGGTGGTGATGTGCAGGAAGAACACCAGATGCACGCCCATCTGCGCGATCGCGAGCACGATGATGGCGACGGGGATCGAGGGCTGCCAGACCAGATCGGTGCCCGCGATGAAGAACGAGGTCGCGGTCAAGAGGATCGCGAGGCCGAGGCCGATGACATAGCCGAGCACGCGCAAGCGGACGCTGACATGCTCCTCGTCGCCCGGCGCGAGATCGGGTTGATGGTGATGCAGCTCGACGTCGCTCATGCCGCACTCCCGAGCAGATAGACCACCGAAAACACCGCGACCCAGATGATGTCGAGCGCATGCCAGAACAGCGCAAAACAGAGGAAGCGGCGCTGGATATCGGCGCGAAAACCCTTGGCGAACACCTGCGCCATCATGGTGAGCAGCCACAATATGCCGGCCGAGACATGGCCGCCGTGGCATCCGACCAGCGAAAAGAAAGCGGAGAGGAAGGCGCTGCGCGACGGGCCCACGCCACGCGTGACCAGATCGGCGAACTCATGGAATTCGATCCAGAGGAACGCAAGGCCGAGGACGCAGGTCACGGCCATCGCGACCTGGAACCAGAAATAATTGCGCTCCTCGGCAGCGATGCTCGCCATGCCGCAGGTGAAGCTGGACAACAGCAGGCAGGCAGTCTCGACGGCCACACTCCTGAGGTTGAACAGCTGCGCGCCGGTCGGTCCGCCCGCGGTCTGCCCCGAGAGCACGGCAAAGGCCGCGAAGAAGCAGGAGAACATCACCATGTCGGAGAGGATGAAGATCCAGAAGCCGTAACCGGTGACGATCCGCTTCGCCGCCGGGCCCTCATGCTCGACCTGCGCCAGCACGCCGAGATGATGGGGATCGTCGTGTGCCACCGCGGTCGACATCTTAAAGGCTCCCCGCGGCGCTGACGAGATCCCGCCGGGCCACACGATTGGCGCGGTCGAGCCGTGCCACCTCGTCGGCCGGAATCTCGTATTCGTCATGGTCGCGCCAGGCGAACACCACGAAGGTCGCGTAGGCGCCGATGAGACCCAAAATCACCAGCCACCAGATGTGCCAGATCAAGGCAAAGCCGACGAACGTGGCGAAGAACGCGCAGACGAAGCCGGTCGGCGAGTTGCGCGGCATCTCGATCGGTTTGTAGTCCGGCTCTTTCAGTTCCTCCCTGGCGCGCCGTTTCATCGACCAATAGGCGTCCTCGCCGGTGACATCGGGCATCACGGCAAAATTGAACACCGGCGGCGGCGAAGCGGTGGCCCACTCCAGCGAGCGGCCATCCCAGGGATCGCCGGTCACATCGCGCAGCTCCTCACGGTCCCTGATGCTGGTGACGAGCTGCAGCACCTGGCAGACGATGCCGGCGAGGATGATGACCGCGCCGACGCCGGCGATCAGCAGCCAAGGCCGCCATTCCGCGACGTCGTAATGCTGCATGCGTCGGGTCATGCCGAGGAAGCCGACGGCATAGAGCGGGAAGAAGGCGACATAGAAGCCGATCAGCCACAGCCAGAACGCAGCCTTGCCATAACCCTCATGCAGGCGGAAGCCAAACGCCTTTGGGAACCAGTAGGTGTAGCCCGCAAACAAGCCGAACAGCACGCCGCCGATGATGACGTTGTGGAAGTGCGCGACCAGGAAGAGAGAGTTGTGCAGCAGGAAATCGGCGGGCGGCACCGCGACCAGCACGCCGGTCAGGCCGCCGATGATGAAGGTCACCATGAAGCCGATCGACCACAGCATCGGGGTCGTGAAGCGGATGCGGCCGCCGAACATCGTGAACAACCAATTGTAGATTTTCACGCCGGTCGGCACCGCGATGATCATGCTGGCGATGCCGAAGATGGCGTTGACGTCCGGCCCCGCGCCCATGGTGAAGAAGTGGTGCAGCCATACCATGAAGGAGATGACGCAGATCGCCATGGTGGCGAGCACCATCGAACGGTAGCCGAACAGCGGCTTGCCGGAGAAGGTCGAGACCACCTCGGAGAAGATGCCGAACGCCGGCAGCACCAGGATATAGACCTCGGGATGGCCCCAGGCCCAGATCAGGTTCATGAACATCATGACGTTGCCGCCGGCCTCGTTGGTGAAGAAATGGAAGCCGAGATAGCGGTCGAGGATCAGCATTGCGAGGGTCGCGGTCAGGATCGGAAACGCCGCGATGATGAGCAGGTTGGAAGCCAGCGTGGTCCAGCAGAACATCGGCATGCGCAGATAGGTCATGCCGCGCGTCCGGATCTTCAGCACGGTGGTCACGAGGTTGATGCCGGCCACCAGCGTGCCAACGCCTGAAATCTCCAGCGACCAGGTGTAGTAGTCCACGCCGACGCCGGGCGAGTAGGTCAGCTCCGACAGCGGCGGATAAGGCAGCCAGCCGGTGCGTGCGAACTCGCCGACCACGAGCGAGACATTGACCAGCAGCGCGCCGGTCGCGGTCAGCCAGAAGCCGACCGAATTGAGCGTGGGAAACGCCACGTCGCGCACGCCGAGCTGCAAGGGCACCACGAGGTTCATCAACCCGATCACGAACGGCATCGCCACGAAGAAGATCATGATGGTGCCGTGGGCGGAGAAGATCTGGTTGTAATGCTCCGGCGGCAGGAAGCCGTTCGAATGAAACGCCATCGCCTGCTGCGCGCGCATCATGATGGCGTCGGCAAAGCCCCGCAGCAGCATCACGCAGGCGAGCAGCGTGTACATCACGCCGATGCGCTTGTGGTCGACGCTGGTGATCCACTCGTGCCAGAGATAGGGCATGTGGCCCTTCACCACGACCCAGGCCAGCACGGCCAGGATCACGATCAGCACGATAGCGCCTGTGGCCAGCGGGATCGGCTGATCGAAAGGTATGGCGGACCAGCTGAGCTTACCGAGCATTGCCGGCCTCCGTATTGGAGGCTTCCTGCGGTCCCGGTCCCGGCGGAATCTTCTGGGTCGCGATATCGTGGAATAGCAGGGGATCGGTGAGCTGGTAGGCCGGCTTGTCCTTCGGCACCGACTGCTTCAGCAACTCACTCCTGTAGACGTCGGCGTTCAAGGCCTTGTCGCCGCGCACGGTGGTCGACGCCCAGCTGGCAAAATCGGTCTGCGAGACGACGTGAACGTCGAACAGCATGTCGGGGAAGCCGTCGCCATTGAAGTGAGCCGACAGGCCCTGGAAATCGCCGACTGTGTCGGCTCGCAGCTCCAGCTTCGTCACCATGCCGTTCATGGTATAGATCATGCTGCCGAGCTGCGGGATGAAGAACACGCTCATCACGCTCGCCGACGTCAGCCTGAAATGCAGGGGCGCGCCGATCGGCACGGTCAGTGCGTTGACGGTAGCGACGCGCTGGTCCGGATAGATGAACAGCCACTTCCAGTCGAGCGACACCACCTCGATGGTGACGCCCTCTCCCGTTCCGGCAACCGGCCGCGCCGGATCGAGCTGATGCGAGCCGATCCAGGCGACGCCGCCGAGCAGGATGATGGTGAGCGCCGGGATCGACCACACCACCAGCTCGAGCCGGCCGGAATATTCCCAGTCGGGCCAGTAGAACGCCTTGGTGTTGGAGGCCCGGAAATACCAGGCGAAAGCGAAGATCGCGATGATGGTCGGCACCACGATCGCAAGCATGATTGCGATCGAGTTGATCAGGATCATCTTGTCGGCGGCGGCGACAGGACCTTGCGGATCGAGGATGTTCATCGGCGGGTGGCTTCCGATTTCCCCTTCAGACGCAAATCCTAACGCGATCTCGCCTCGACCACAATGCGCAGCCCGATGACATGTTTGTTCTAAACATTCTCAAATCGGACAATCTGGTCCTCATCGGCATCGCGCCGAAGCTTTGCCTATGTACGCGGTCGGCCGGCGTCCTCGGTCAGTCGAACTTATAGTCCCAGCCGATCCAGCCGCAGAGGCCGCGGCCCATGACGTTTTCGAGGTCCTTGCCTTTCAGCCATGGCAACTCCTCGGTGAAGAAGGTCACGCATTGCCGGTAGCTGCAGGGCATGCGGGTGATGTCGGTACCCCAGAAGAAGCGCTTGGAGCCGTAGGCATCGTAGATGCGGTGCAGGCCGTCCTGGATATTCCTGAACGGATAGCCTTGCGTCGAATAATGCGGCGCGCCGGTCGCCTTGATTGCGACGTTCGGCAACTTCGCCATCGCCACCAGTTCGTCGAGATGGATGAAGGCCTCGGCGTCGCGGCCGTGGCGATTAAGCCCGCAATGATCGACGATCATCTTCAGGCGCGGATGGCGCTCGGCGATCTCACGGAATTTTTTCAGGAACAACCCGCCCATCATCGCAATCGGCAGCCCCTCCTGCTCCGCCGCCGGCCACAGCCAGTCCAGCGAGCCGTCATGCAGCCATTTCTGGTGTTCCTCGAGCAGCAGCGGCCAGCGCAGGCCCATCATGCCCGGCTGGTCGCGCCAGCCATGGATCAGCTTGCGGTTATCCGGATTTTGCAGCGGAAAGTTGCCCATGATGGCGAAGCGGCCGGGATGCCTCTTCACGGCCTCGATCGCCACCGCATTGGCATTGGGGTCCCAGCCCGCCGGCGGATGGATCAGCGCGGCGTCGACGCCGGCCACGTCCATCTCCTTCAAGATCTCTTCAGCGGTGAATTTCTCGACCTTGCGGTGCAGACCCGAGGTCGGCACCACCGTCTGCGACCAGATATGTATCTGCGCGTCGATGATCTTCATGGGTGCCCCCGGCGTCAATTGGCGTCGTCAGGCCGCGCCGGCTGGCTTCTCGACATGAGATAGCCGATCCACGCGAACAGGATCGTGATGTTGAGAGTTCCAATGATCGCCAATAGCGCCCGGAGGCCTTCAGCGCTTAGACCGAGCATGGCCTGAACGATCGGCACTGGAAGGACCCGTAATGCGGGCAGAAGCACCAAGGAGATGACCAGAAGGGACCATCGGCGAAAGACTTTCGGCAACGCCTTTGCCACGCCGAGCGCCAGCAATATCAGCAGTACGGAAAATAAATAGCCCGAGAGAGCGAAAAGAGCGGGCGCCGCAATCTGCTGGTTAACCAAGGTCAGGGACGACTGCAGGATGCTCGCTCCCACATAGTACAGAACTCCCGCAAGGAGCGCATCTCCGGGAGACGACCTTCTGAATTTGAGACGGGCAAATCCGAGCAACAGCGAAGATAGTATCGGGCCGAATGGAAAAAAATGGAGCGTGTCGCTGATATCGATTCTTCCGAGAGTTGCCAGACCCGCCGCGTAGTAGAGAACCCCGGCGACAAAGGCGAGCCCGGCCAACACCATGGGCGCCGCTCGAAGCGGCCAACGCGCCTGCATCTCCAAGACGGCGATCCGTGCTTTGGCTTCCGCAGCATTGGCACCTTTGGGAAATTGCTCGAGATATGCATTGAGTTCAGCGATCGCCGGGTTGTCGCCAAGGCCTGTCCAGACAAGCTCGTCAAGGGCAGCAATCGCATCATTCTCTGTGACGCCACCGGGAAAGCGCGCAAGGTGGTCGCGCAAAACCCAAATGCTCTTTGTTTTCCGAACAGAACCCCAATTCGCCAACTCCACGGCCTCGCGCACTGCCCCAGACGATAGTCCCTCGGTAGCAGACGCACTGCGCACGGCCTCCACCTCCTTCGCCCGAACTGCCGCTTGCGCCTCTTCCTGCTGCCGCGCAGCCTCGGCGGCCTTACGCTCGGTCTCCGTTCGCGCCGCACGCTCTTGCTCGGCCGCGGCCAGGCTGTCCCGCAAGGCGCTTATAAAGGATTGGCAGTCCGCCCTGAAGCGCTCCGGCCTCAGCGCGACGGCGTTGCGCTCCGTAAGAGGGCGCACCTCGATGGGCAGGCTGCCGGGGCGCGGCAACGATGCACCGCCAACCAGCACGGGGATCACACGTTTGCCCTGCTCGATCGCGGCCCTGATCTCGATCACGACGAAATCTTTTTCATCGCCGGAACGCGCCGTCAGAAGCTCGGTCCAGCGCGGGCCGATGACCGCAAGGAACACATCGCAAGCAGCAACTTGACGGCCCAGCACGTCAGCGAACAGGTCACCGGGCTTGATGTGCCCTTCCACGTCCATGAACAGGTCGACGCCGGAGAAATCTTCTTCGAGGCACTGATATAGAGCCTGCGTAAAACCCGGATCATCATTCCGGCGATAATTTATGAAAATCTTTCCGCCCATTCAAAACCTCAGCGCCAGCGGCGCCCACGAGCGTCACAAACATGCAACTTATAATTACAGGCCGGCAGGATTTCTGCAACAGAGAGTCTTTCCGGTGAGAGTGAGCGGGCCAATCAGTCTCAAGCGCCGAGGAATTCCGCTGACCATGCATGGCTAAGGCCTGCCGCGGCAACTTTAAAACCGCGCACAAAGCTGCTACCCGTTCCGTTTCTTCGATTTCAGGAGCAGACCATGGACAACCGCAGCGACATCTGGCGTGGCGTGGACGCGATCAAGCCGCGCTTCACTGCGCTCGCCGACCGGGTCTGGGGCATGCCGGAGGTCTGCTACACCGAGGCGCGCTCGTCGGCCGAGCACCTCACCGAGCTGCGCCATCAGGGGTTCCGCGTCACCGAAAGCGTCGCGGGCATTCCGACCGCCATGATGGGCGAATGGGGCGAAGGCGGTCCGGTGATCGCCTTCCTCGGCGAATACGATGCGCTGCCCGGCCTCAGCCAGGAGGCCGGGGTCGCCGAACCGCGGCCGATTCAAGCCGGCGGCCATGGTCATGGCTGCGGCCACAACCTGCTCGGCTCGGCGGCGCTGCTTGCTGCTACTGCGGTCAAGGACTGGCTCGCCACGCACAAGGTGCCCGGCCGCGTGCGCTATTACGGCTGTCCGGCGGAGGAGGGCGGCGCGGCGAAAACCTTCATGGTGCGCTCCGGCGCGTTCGACGATGCCGACGTCGCGCTGACCTGGCATCCCTATCCTTTTTGGGAAGTGGCCGTGACACCCTCGCTCGCCAACACCCGCGCCGACTTTACCTTCACCGGGCGCACCTCGCATGCCGCGGCCTCGCCGCATCTCGGGCGCAGCGCGCTCGATGCCGTCGAGCTGATGAATGTCGGCGTCAATTACATGCGCGAGCACATGCCGAGCGACGCCCGCGTACATTACGCGCTGCTCGATGCCGGCGGCATCGCGCCGAACGTGGTGCAGGCCCATGCGCGCGTGCGCTATTCCATCCGCGCCCGCGATCTGCCGGGCATGAACGAGCTCGTCGAGCGCGTGCACAAGATCGCGCAAGGTGCTGCGCTGATGACGGAGACGAAGATGGAGATGAAGATCATCTCGGCGGTCTCCAACCTCCTGCACAACACGCCGCTGGAGCAGGCGCTTCACCGCATCATGGAAGACCTCGGGCCGCCGCATTTCGACGACGCCGACAGGGACTTTGCCGCGAAGATCCAGGCGACGCTGAGCGAGAAAGATATCTCCAGCGTCTACCATATGATCGGCATGGAGCCGACCGACCGGCCGCTCGCCGATTTCACCGTGCCGCTCGACGCCAAGCGCAATCCGCTGATCGGATCGACCGATGTCGGCGACGTCAGCTGGGTGGTGCCGACCGCGCAGGTGCATGCGCCGTCGATTGCGATCGGCACGCCGCTGCACACCTGGCAGGTGGTGGCGCAAGGCAAGAGCCCGCATGCTCACAAAGCCATGGTACAGGCGGCGAAGGCGATGGCCGCGCTCGGCGTCAAGGCGCTGACCGAGCCGGGCCTGATCGCCGCGGCCAAGGCCGATCTTGCGAAGCGCACCATGCGCACGCCCTATGTCTGCCCGGTGCCGCCGGAGGTGTCACCGCCGCTGGACATGTCGGTGATGTGAGGGCTGCCATCTCACCCATCCCTCCCCCGCGAAGTGGTGGGGAGCGATAGAAAGACCGCCGCCTGTTTTGCCCGACGAGTCAAGTTCGCCCGGCAAAAATATTTGTCTTTCCGAAAGTGCGAAATTATGATTTAACGAAGACACCCTGCCTCGATACGAGGGACGTGATGGCCATTCGTCACCAGACGTGAGGCGGGATGCGATGGACGCGTGGCGACGCAAGGCGTGCGGCGCAATGCGTACGGTCAAGCCGTGTGGTCCTGTCCCCTCGACGCTGGGGTCAAGTTGTGCAAAGCGATTTGCGCAGCGACGGTGGCTAAAAAGCCCGACACACCGGGGAGAGCGCGGAGCAGCCGTAGAACCATTGCGCAGGGAGTGCCGTGCGATTTCGGCCCTGCCTGACGACTTGTGGGCATTTTCCTTTTCAGCCCACGAGGATTGCGGGTGCGGTTGAGCGCCCGGCACTCCCTGCGCCCTCTTCTTTGAGAGGGTGATTGCTGCCAAAGCCCGGACATTTCGTGCCGCGGGAATGCGGACGCGCGCCTCGTCATTGCGAGCGAAGCGAAGCAATCCATCGATCCGCTTGCGGGGCTATGGATTGCTTCGTCGCGGAGCCTGTCATCGGGTCGCGCTTCGCGCGGACCCGTTGGCTCCTCTCGCAATGACGAAATCCTACATCGCCATGCGCTTCCTGCCCTTCTCTCCCCTCACCCGCATTGCTATCGTCCCGCCACAACAAGGGAAGAAACGCCATGAAGGGACCCGAGGATGACGAAGGCCTCGCCGGCAAGGTCGCGCTGATCTCCGGCGGCGGCGCGGCAGACGACGGCATCGGCAACGGCCGCGCGGCGGCGATCCTGCTGGCACGCTCGGGGACGAAGGTGATGGTGGCCGACCGCGAGCTTGCGCTCGCCGAGCGCACCGCCGAGATGATCGCGGCCGAAGGCGGCACCGCCGCGGCGCTGGCCGGCGACGTCACCGACGAAGCCGACTGCAAGCGCCTGGTCGATGACACCGTGAAGCGTTTCGGCCGGCTCGATTTCCTCGACAACAATGTCGGCATCGGCAGCCGCGGCAGCGTGGTCGACGAGAAACCGGAGCAATACCGCAAGGTGATGCAGGTCAATGTCGAGAGCATGTTCCTGCTGTCGAAATATGCGATCCCCGCCATGATAGCGACCGCCAAGGGCGGCGCCATCGTCAACCTCTCCTCGATCTCGGCGCTGCGGCCGCGCGGTCTCACCATTTACACCACCTCGAAGGCTGCGGTCATCGGTCTGACCCGCGCCATGGCGGTCGATCACGGCCGCGACAACATCCGCGTCAACTGCATCTGCCCGGGACCGATGTACACGCCGATGGTCTACGCCAAGGGCATGAGCGACGCCGCGCGCGCCAACCGCAAGAAGGCTTCGGTGCTGAAGCTGGAAGGCACCGGCTGGGACATCGGCCATGCCGTGAAATTCCTGTTCTCTGATTACGCGCGCTACATCACCGGTCAGGTGCTGGTGGTCGATGGCGGCACCACGCTGCAGGCGCCCGAACGCGAATCACAGGAAAACTGAAAAGAACGATAACAACGATAACGGAGGGAAACAAAAATGGCCCGCCTGCCCTATCTCGAGGCCGATCAGGTCGCACCGGAATATCGCGACATGCTCGCGCGCAACACCAATCTGCACAAGCTTTTGGTCAACTCGCCCGACATGGCGCGCGCCTTCTCCGGGCTCGGCGGCTATATCCGTCACAAGAGCAAGCTCAATCCGCGCCTGCGCGAACTCGCCATCCTGCAGGTCGGCTGGCTGGAAAAGTCGGAATACGAGTTCACCCATCACGTGAAGATCGGCAAGGAGTTCGGCGTCACCGACGAGGATATCGCAGCCCTGATGGTCGAGACCGAGGGCATGCAGTCGCGGCTTGAGCCGCTGGCGCGGGCGATCCTCAAGGGCGCGCGCGAGATGACGAAGAATCTCGAAATGTCGATGACGACGTTTGCCGAGATCAAGAAGCACCTCAACAACGAGGAGATGGTCGATCTCGTGCTGACCATCGCCTTCTACAACGCCGTGGTGCGCGTGCTCGCCACCATGAAGATCGACAACGAGCCCTATTACAAAGAAGTCCTGCAACAGTATCCCATTCCCGGAGTCAGCTGATGCGTTTGAAAGACAAGGTCGCCATCGTCGTCGGCGCCGGCCAGAGTCCCGGCGAAGGCATCGGCAATGGCCGCGCCACCGCGCTGACTTTCGCGCGCGAGGGCGCGAAGGTGCTCTGCGTCGATCGCGATCTCGCCTCGGCGCAGGAGACGGTCGACCTGATTCAGGAGAAACAAGGCACCGCCGCCGCCTGCAGGGCCGACGTCACCAAGGATGCCGAGATCAAGGCGATGGTCGATGACGCCATGAAGCGCTGGGGCCGGATCGACGTGTTGCACAACAATGTCGGCGTCAGCCTCGCGGGCGGCGATGCCGAGCTGCTTTCGATCACCGAAGAAGCCTTCGACCGCTGTGTCGCCATCAACCTGAAGAGCTGCATCCTCGCCGCCAAGCATGTCATTCCGATCATGCGCAAGCAAAACAGCGGCGCCATCATCAACATCTCCTCGATGGCCGCGATTACCAGCTATCCCTATGTCGCCTACAAGGCGACCAAGACGGCGATGATCGCCTTCACCGAGCAGCTCGCCTACCAGAACGCCGAATACGGCATCCGCGCCAATGTGATCCTGCCCGGCCTGATGAACACGCCGATGGCGGTCGATACCCGCGCCCGCGAGTGGCACAAGACCCGCGCCGAGGTCGAGGCCGAGCGCGACAGCAAGGTGCCGCTGCGCAAGAAGATGGGCACCGGCTGGGACGTCGCCAATGCCGCGCTGTTTCTCGCATCCGACGAGGCCAATTTCATTACCGGCGTGACCTTGCCGGTCGATGGCGGCTCGAGCGTCCGGCGGGGTTGAAAGGCAGACCTATTGCGCCAGCCGGCTGTGCCTTCGTCCGTATGTGAAATAGATCGCAAGCCCGATGACGAGCCACACCGCGAGTCGAATCCAGGTGTCGAGCGGAAGCCCGAACATCAGGAACACCGAGGTGATCGCGCCGAGTGGCGCGACGACCCAGATCGCGGGCGCGCGGAACGGCCGCTTCAAGCCGGGATCGACGATCCGGAGCACAAGCGTGCCGACCGAGACCACCGCGAAGGCGAACAGCGTTCCGATGCTGACGAGCTCGCCGACCAGGCCGATCGGCAACAGGCCGGCGAGTACCGCCGCGGCAATGCCGGAGATAATGGTCGCGACATAGGGCGTGTGAAAGCGTGGATGGATCTTCGCAGCACCCGGCGGCAGCAGGCCGTCATGCGCCATGGCGCGGAAGATGCGCGGCTGGCCGAGCAGCGACACCAGGATGACCGAGGTCAGCCCGAGTACGATGCCGAGCTTGATCAGCGGCGACAGCCAGGCGATGCCGGCAGCGTTGATGCCGACCGCGATCGGGTCCGCCACGTTGAGCTTGTCGTAAGGTACGATTCCCGTCAGTACGACGCAAACCGCGACATAAAGGACGGTGCTGATGACCAGCGACCCCATGATCCCGATCGGCATGTCGCGCGCCGGCCGCTTGGCCTCTTGCGCCGCAGTCGAGACCGCGTCGAACCCGATGAAGGCAAAGAATACCACGGCGGCGCCGCGCACCACGCCGGAAAATCCATAGACGCCCGTGCCGGCATTGGGTGGAATGAAATGTCCGTCGGGGTTGGAGGCGGTTATCCAATTCGAGAACGAAAAGGCGGGTGCGGCGAACACGACGAACAGCACGATGACGGTCAGCTTGATCGCGACAATGATGTCGTTCAACCGGGACGATTCCTTGATGCCGATCACCAGCAGCATCGTGGTCGCGGCAACGATCGCGACCGCCGGCACATTCAGGATCGCGCCGGTCGTCGACCAGGTGTGGCTTGCGGCATCGAAAGCCAGCGGCGCGGACACATATTGCGCCGGGATGCTGATCCCGAAATCCCCGGCGAAGCTGACGACATAGGCCGACCATCCGATCGCGACCGTGCCTGCGCCGATCGCGTATTCCAGGATCAGGTCCCAGCCGATGATCCAGGCGATCAGCTCGCCCATGGTCGCGTAGGCATAAGTGTAGGCGCTGCCGCTGATCGGCACTGTCGAGGCCATCTCGGCATAGCAAAGTCCGGCAAAGGCGCAGGCGACCGCGCCGAGCAGGAACGACAGCGTGATTGCAGGGCCCGCATTCGCAGCCGCCGCGTGGCCAGTGAGCACGAAGATACCGGCGCCGATGATACCTCCGACCCCAAGTCCGACGAGATTGGTCGCGGACAGCGCGCGCCTCAACGGCCGTACTTCGCTGCCGACGCCGGTATGGGCGGCTTCCGCCAGGAGATCAACGACGGATTTTCGCGCCCAAACGTCGGTCAACGGACAAGCCCCTTCAAAACCAGCCGGCTCGATCGTAGCCCCATCACAATTCGAAATAAACATTGCGCGAGCTTGTTCCCCTGCCAAGTAGCGCTGCACATGAATTTCTGGCAGGAATCATTCTCCGCTGCACCGCAGGGAGGATCACGCTGATGCGCACCAAAGGCTCCGACCTTCTGGTTGCCGCGCTTGAGAACGAAGGCGTGGAGCGTATTTTCGGGCTGCCGGGTGAGGAAAACCTCGCGGTGGTCGAGTCGCTGCGGCATTCCAAAATCGAGTTGGTGCTGACGCGCCACGAGCAGCCCGCCTCCTTCATGGCGGCGACGCAGGGGCGGCTCACGGGATCGCCCGGCGTCTGTCTGTCGACGCTCGGCCCCGGCGCGCTGAATTTCACCACAGGCGCGGCCTACGCCTATCTCGGCGCCATGCCGATGATCATGATCACCGGGCAGAAGGCGATCAAGACCGCGCGCCAGGCGCGCTTCCAACTGGTCGACATTGTCGGTGCAATGCGGCCGATCACCAAGCTGACGCGGCAGATCATCTCGGCCGATGCGATCCCCTCGATGGTGCGCGACGCCTTTCGGGTCGCCACGGAAGAGCGGCCCGGCCCCGTGCATCTGGAATTGCCCGAGGATATCGCCGCGGAGGAATCCACGGCCGCATTGATCCCGCCACATCCGATGGACCGCCCGGTCGCCTCGCCTGCGGCGATCCGGCGCGTCGCCGACATGATCCTTGCCGCGAAACGCCCGCTGGTGATGATCGGCGCCGCGGGCAACCGGCCGCGGCTGGTGGAGGCCTTATCGGATTTCGTGCGCCGCGCGCAAATCCCGTTCTTCAACACGCAGATGGGCAAGGGCGCGGTGACCGGCGTGTCCGAGCTCTATCTCGGCACCGCGGCGCTATCGGAGCGCGACTATGTGCATGGCGCGATTGAGGCCGCCGACCTCATCATCGCGATCGGTCACGACACCGTCGAGAAGCCGCCGTTCCTGATGGGCGACGGCTCTGGACCGAAGGTCGCCTATGTCGGCTACGTCTCGGCGACCGTCGAGCAGGTCTTCCATCCCGACGCGGAAGCGATCGGCGACATCGGCGCGACGGTGACGACGCTCGCCGAGATGCTCGGCGGGCGCCTGCGGCCGGCGCCGGAATTCCTGAAGCTGCGGGGAGAGATTTTCGGTCACATCAACGAGCGTGCCGAGGACGGTCGCTTTCCCGTCATCCCGCAGCGCCTCGTGCATGACGTACGCCAGGTGATGCCCGAAGACGGCATCGTCTGCCTCGACAACGGCATGTACAAGATCTGGTTTGCGCGAAATTACCGCACCACGATCGCCAACACGCTGCTGCTCGACAATGCGCTGGCGACGATGGGCGCCGGGCTTCCTTCGGCGGTCACCGCAAAGTGCCTCAATCCCGGCAAGCGCGTGCTCGCGGTCTGCGGCGACGGCGGCTTCATGATGAATAGCCAGGAACTCGAGACCGCCGTGCGAATGAAGCTCGATCTCGTCGTGCTCGTGATCGAGGACTCCGCCTACGGCATGATCCGCTGGAAGCAGGCGGTCGACAATTTCCCCGATTTCGGCATGACCTTCGGCAACCCGGACTTTGTCGCTTACGCCAATTCCTATGGCGCACACGGCCATCGCGTCGGTTCAACGGCAGAATTGATCCCGACACTGGAAGCCGCGTTCAACCGCGGCGGCGTGCATCTCGTGGCGGTGCCGATCGACTACAGCGAGAACATGCGCGTGCTGGTCGACGAGCTCGGCAACAGGAGCGTGCAATAGACCGGCCTTTAGTGACTAACGCGCCAGATCGTGCCGTTGCCGTCTTCCGAGATCAGAAGCGCCCCATCGCGGGCGACCGCGACGCCGACCGGACGGGCCCAGACGTCGCTGTCGTTGACGACGAAGCCGGTGACGAAATCCTCGTATTCGCCGGTCGGCACACCGTATTTCACACGAATGCGGACCACCTTGTAGCCGGTGCGCTTCGAGCGGTTCCACGAGCCGTGCTCGGCCGCGAACGCATCGCCGCGATATTCGTCGGGGAAGTTGTACCCCTGATAGAAGGTGAGACCGAGCGAGGCCGAATGCGCCTGCAGCAGCACGTCGGGCACCGTGATCTTGTCCTTCAGGTCTGGCCGCGCGCCGGCGTGACGCGGGTCTTCGTGGTTGCCGATGTAGAACCACGGCCAGCCGTAGAATGCGCCCTCTTTGACGCGCGTGACATAGTCGGGCACGAGGTCGTCGCCGAGTCCGTCGCGCTCGTTGGTCGAACACCACGGCGTGCCCGTCGCCGGCTGGATGGCGAGCCCGACGCAATTGCGGATGCCGGTGGCGAAAATTTTCTGGTTCTTGCCGTCGGGATCGAAGGACAACACCGCCGCTCGACCGGCCTCATAACCCCAGGCAGCACCGAGCGGCTGCTGGCTCGCCCACGATTCCAAACCGCCCGGCGGCTTGCCCATACCGTCGCCGATATTGCTTTCGGAGCCGACCGACACCAGCATCCGCGCATTGTCGGGCGTGAAAACGATGTCGCGCGTCGAGTGTCCGCCGGCCGGAAGTTTCGCGACGATGGTTTCGGCAGGGCCTGCGGCTTTCAGGTCGCCGGAGCGGTAGGGAAAGCGCACGACGCTATCAGTGTTGGCGACATAGAGCCATTGCGGATCGCTGCCATCAGGGAAGAAGGCAATGCCGAACGGGCCATGAAGGCCGCCCGCAAATATCTCGTTCGTGCCCGGCTTTGCCGCACCATAGGGCGCACGGAGAACGCGCACCCGTCCGGCCCGCGTCTCCGCGACGAAAGTGTCGCCGTTCGGTGCGGTGCGGATGATGCGCGGGCCACTCAGGCCCTCGGCAAACAGCTCGATCTTGAAACCCGGCGGCACTTGCGGCATCGCGCCGGCGGGCCTGGTCACGACATGCGAGACGTTCGCCGACGACCGCCCGGGCGCGGGCAGATTTTGTGGACGCATCAGGCGTATCAGGCCGGGCTTGTCGGTCTCCCAGCTTCCGAACGCTTCATCATTTACGGCGATCCCGATCTGGGCCAACACCGCACCGCCCAGCACCGAGAACACCAATACAAGCCCCGCAACTGCGCGCATCCACATGGCATTTCCTAAGACGTCTTCAGGACAGCGCACCGAGCACGCCCTTGGTGGCCTGGTCGATCTCCTCGACATAGCGCCGCCGCGCAAAGGACTCGCTGAGGAAGCCGATGACCTTGCGGCTCTCCGCCGATTCCAGCACGGCCAGCACCTCGGCCTCGGCGTCGTCGAAGATCTTCATGGCGGTCTTGACGTTCATCTCCGGCAACAGCGTAACGTCCATGAACTTCGCCAGCTCCACCACCTGGATTTCATCGGCGATGGTGTCGAGCTCGCCGGAGAACAATTCCGGCATCATCACGAGGCCGCAATAATCAGCGGTGTTGTTGACCACGACGATGGCCTGGCGCGAGCCCAGCACGAATTCGTGGCGGCACGCCGCGATCGTGGTCGTGGTCGGCACCTTGCCGACGTCGGTGCGCATCATCCGCTCGACGGTGAGGTTGCGCAACCAGCCGACGTCGTTGGCGCTGCGAATGGTTTCGCCGCGCAGGTGCAGGCGCCAGGTCGAGAACGAATGTCCGAACATGAAGCGCACGAAGATACTGGTGACGATGCAGCCCGCCAGCACCACCGCGGTGACGTCGACGCTGCGCGTCATCTCCAGCACCAGAAACGACATGGTGAGCGGCCCGCCGACGATGGCGACACCCAGCGTTGCCATGCCCGTGAGCATACTGACCGTGGGATCGAGTGGAATGTTGAGGCCAACCAACGCGAGCGCGGCGGCAAAGAATTTTCCGAGCAGGCTGCCGACGAACAGCGAAGCAAAGAACAGGCCGCCACGGAACCCCGAGGCCAGCGAGACGAGACAGGCGATCAGCTTCAGCGCGATCACCATGGCGATGAAGCCGATCGCCATCTCGCGGCGGAGGTCGAGCACCATGGCGCCGTGGCCGGCGGCCAGCACCTGCGGCGTGACGATCGCAAGACCGCCGACGATGACGCCGCCGATCGCGGGCCTGATCCAGACCGGCAGCCAGCGCTGCGCAAACACGCGCTCGAACAGCGAGGAGCTGCGCATCACGAGAATACCGATCACGCTCACGATCAGCGCCAGGCCGATCAGCAGCAGATATTGCTCGAGACCAACGCTGCCGACCTTGGAAATCTCCAGCGAATAGGGCGCGCCACCGAGATACTGCGCGGTCAGCGCGCCTGCGAGCGAAGCGGCCAAAATCGGTGCGGCACTCGCCACCGCATAGACGCCGACGATCAGTTCGCAGGCGTAGAACGCACCGGTGATCGGTGCGCCGAAGGCGGCCGCGATCGCCGCGGCCGCGCCGCAGCCGACGATCAGCCGCAGATCGTTGCGGCGCAGATTGAGGAACTGACCGAGCAGCGAGGCCGCGCCCGAACCGATCTGCGTGTAGCCCGCCTCGAGCCCGACCGACGCGCCGCAGCCGTTCGAGATCATGGTCTGTCCGCTCACGACCATGCTGTCGCGCAGCGACAACCGGCCGCCGCGGAGCGCATTGGCTTCAATGGGGTCGACCGCGCTGGAGATTTTCAGGCGGCGGCGCGACCACTCCATGATGCCGAGCGTGAGCCCGCCGAGAGCAGGCGCGATCAGCGCAACGGCGGGATTGACATAGTCGTTGGCGCTCAGCCGCACGTCGATACGGATGCCGAAGATCACGACATGCGCAATCTGCGCGATCTCGCTCATCAGCGTCACGATCGCGCCGGCGATGACCCCGATGACCAGCGCAAGCGGAATGAGGTAGAACTCGTTGCTGCGGAGCAGCGCGCGCAGCGCCGTCAGCAGCCGGTTCGAGCTACGCCGCCTGACGATGGTGTTGGTTACGTCTGTGGCCACCGGTCCTATCCGCTCCCGTCACGCATCGGCATGGCCGTAACCGGTCATCTTGACGCGGACGCGTTCGATCTCGTCGCTCGACAGCAGCGGCGGTTCACCGATCTGCAGACAGCCGTGATACTGCCGCGCCAGCGTCTCGACCTCGACCGCGAGCCACATCGCCCTCGCCAGCGACGGCCCGATCGCGATCATGCCATGATGGGCAAGGAGACAGGCCATGCGGCCTTCCAGCGCCGTCACCGCATGCTTGGACAATTCGCTGGTGCCGTAGGTCGCATAGGGCGCACAGCGGATACTGTCGCCGCCGGCCGCCGCGATCATATAATGAACGGGCGGGATCGCGCGTCCCATGATCGCAAGCATGGTCGAATAAGGCGGGTGCGCATGCACCACGGCGTCCACGTCCCTGCGGGCGCGCAGGATGTCCCGATGGAAACGCCATTCGCTGGACGGCTTCTGATTGTGCGGATGGGAACCGTCCATGCCCATGAACACGACCTGCTCGGGGGTCATGGACTCATAGGGCGTGCTGGTCGGCGTGATCAAAAGGCCGTCGCCATGGCGGACGCTGATATTGCCGGACGTGCCCTGGTTGATCCCGAGCGCGTTCATCCGGCGGCATGCGTCGATGATGGCCTGCCGTTTCTCGCGCTCGCCCTTGGTCATCCGTTCGATCTCTCGGCCTTTGAAGGCAGATAATGGCGCAAAGCTCTGCGGGTCAAGCGTGGCGTCAAATGCAGGGAAGCCGGGGTTAATGAGCCCGGAGATGCCCTCAAATAGCTCAGCCGGCGCGGTCCGGGACCGCGGCCTCGACGAAGGTTGCCATGCCATTATGCAGCGCGCAGGCGAGCCGCAGAATCGGCAATGCCAGCGCTGCGCCCGATCCTTCGCCAAGGCGGAGATCGAGGTCGAGCAACGGGCGCGCCTCGAGCGCGTCCAGCACCAGCCGGTGCCCCTGCTCCGCCGAGCGATGGGAGAAAATGAGATACGGACGGCAGGACGGATTGAGCCTGAAAGCCGCGAGCGCCGCGACCGAGGCAATAAAGCCATCGATCAGTATGGGAATGCGGTGATGCGCGGCGGATATGACCGCGCCAGAGATCGCCGCGATCTCGAGCCCACCCACCGCGCAAAGGATCTGCTCAGGCAAGGCATCGGCGAGCCCGTGCTCCCCCAGCGCGGCGTCGATGATGGCAGCCTTGCGCGCGCGACCGGCGCTGTCGAGGCCGGTCCCGAGCCCGGTCAAGGTCTCCGCGCGGCGTTTCAACAAGGCCGCCGCGATCGCAGCGGCCGAAGTGGTGTTGCCGATTCCCATCTCACCGAGGATGATGAGATCCGGCTCGGACGCGGCGGCGCGAGTGACGGCGCGTTGGCCGCAGTCGAAGGCGAAGGCGAGATCGGTGGCGGTAAGCGCCGCCCCCTTGCTGAAATCGCGACTGCCACGCCGCGGCTTGTCGGTGACGATGCCGGGCATCGGCGCCTCCGCAAGCGTGCCGGCGTCGACGACTTCGAGCGCCGAGCCGAGTTCGCGCGCCAGCACGGAAATCGCGGCGCCTCCGCCGGCGAAATTCGCCATCATCGCGATGGTCACTTCCTGCGGATAGGCGGAAACACCCTGCGCGGCAATGCCGTGATCGCCGGCGAACACGATGATCGGCACGCGCTCGGCGCGCGGGCGCTCGGTATGCTGCAAACCGGCGAGTTCGATCGCAAGTCCTTCGAGGCGGCCGAGCGCACCGGTCGGCTTGGTGAGTTGGTCCTGGCGCAGGCGTGCGGCCTCGTGATGCATGGCCGAGATGGCGGGGCATTGCTGATAGACCCAATCGGGAAGCATTCGAGTCTCGCTCACGTCGATCCCCGCCTGATGATGTAGCTGTCCATGATCCAGCCATGCCGAGCACGCGCCTCCGCGCGCACTTCAACAATCCTCGCACCCAATTCCGAAAGCGCGCCGGACAAGACGATTTGATGAGGCATACCGAGATAGGCCCCCCACCAGATCTGCAATCCCTTCGCGTCGAGCGACTGGAAGCCATTGCCGCCGTCGAGCATCACGACGACGGTCTCGATGCCGGCAGGCCAGCCCTTGTCACGCAACTGTCGCCCGGTCGTGACAAGGAAGGGCTTGCCGATCTCGTTGAGCGGAATCTTGTGCGCGGCGCAAAGCGCCTGGATCGCGGTGACGCCGGGGATCACCTCGATCGCCGGCTCGGGCTTGAGCCGACGTGCGATGCGGAGACTGGAGTCATACAGCGACGGATCGCCCCAGATGAGCAGCGCGACACGTCCCTCCGTTCCGAGATGCGCTGCGATCTCGCTCGTCCAGGCCTGCGCAACGGCCTCGTGCCAGCTGTCGACGCCGGCACGATAGTCGTCGCTCCCGGCGTCGCGCACCGGCAGATCGAGCTCCACAACGCGCGTTGCCGCATTCGTCAGCACTCGCGCACAAATCTCCCGGCGCAGTTCGGCCAAATCGGTCTTGTCCTCGCCCTTGCGCGGAATGAGAATCAATTCGGCAGCATTGATGGCCCGTATCGCCGCGAGCGTAAGCTGCTCGGGATCGCCGCAGCCGATGCCGATCAGGGAGAGCGTGAGCATGGGGTAAAGGAACGGCGCGCGGCCGCCCCTTCGCGATCAGGCCGGGTGATGCAGGCGCGGCGTCACCAAGCCGCCGCTGAATACGCCACGCATCGACTTCGCGAGTGCCAGTACGCCGAGGTCGACCAGCGGCTCGACCACGACCACCATCGCGTAGGAGCCGGCGAAGGTCGCGATCGACGACAGATTTTCGGCGCCGAGGCCGCGACCATAGATCGCCCAGAATGCGACCCAGGCCACGATGCCGGCCTGATAGGCGGTCGAAAGCGACAATGCCTGACGATACTTCAGGTCGACATAAGCAGTGTTGCGGGCGATGACGCGATCGGCCAGCGCAGCGATGGCAAACAGCGGCACCAAAAGTGTGGTGACGTTCATGCCATATTGCGGCAGGTCGGTCGGCACAAAGAACATGCCTTGCAGCAGCAGTCCAAGTGCCAGCCCGAATGCGGCCGGCGCCGCGCCGAAGATCAGGAACAAGGTCGAGCCGAAGATGAAATGCACCTCGGAGACACCGACCGAAAAATGCGGAAGCATCTCGAAGAAGCAGAACACCAGCGCGGTGGTCGCCGCCGCGCGGGTCGCAAAGGAGGCCGCGCCCTGCTCGCGAATTGTGTCTGCGGCGAGCTTGGTAGCGTAGCCGCCGGCGGCGGCCGCCGTCGCATAGCTCAGGACGATCTTGGTGCCGTCAACGATTCCGGGCTCAATATGCATGGCTCATTCCCTCTCGATTTGCGGATTATATCGCTATGGTCCGTCCGCCGCCAGCGCCCCGTAGAGGATCACGGCGGTGGATGTGACATTTTCCTGTGTGAGTTGTTCGGCGAGCTTCGCAATCGTGGTGCGAACAAGCCGCTGGTCGGCATGGCCGATCGACTCCGCGAGCATCGCCGGCGTATCGGGTGACATGCCCTGCGCGAGCAATTTTGCGGCCAGCGCCGGAAAGGTGCGCTTACCCATGTAGATCGCGGTCAGCGCCAGCGGATCGGCCAGCGCCGCCCAGTTGAGGTCTTCGGGCAATTCGCCCGTCACATCGGCGCCCGTGATGAACTGGACGCGGCGCGCGGTGTGGCGGCGCGTCAGCGGCAATCCGGCACTCGCCACGGCGGCGCTGGCGGCCGTGACGCCGGGAACAATTTCATAGCCGACGCCGGCCGCGCGCAACGCCTCGATCTCCTCCTCGAGCCGGCCGAACACGCCGGCATCCCCGGACTTCAGCCGCACGACATTCGCGCCAGTCGCGGCGTAGTCGACCAGCAAACGGCTGACATGCTCCTGTCGCGCCGAGGGTCGGCCCGCGCGCTTGCCGACGGACACCAGCGTCGCACCCTTGCGGACATGATCGAGGATCGCGCCCGCGGCGAGGTCGTCGTAGAGCACGACATCGGCTGCGCCGAGCCGCGCGGCAGCCTTCAGCGTGAGCAACTCGGGATCTCCGGGACCCGAGGAGACAAAGAAGACGAAGCCGCTCACACCTCCTCCGCGATCAAATGGAAGAAGGTGCCGGTGACCCGCCCGCGGCGCGAGCCGGTCTCGGCGACCTCGGCGCCGGTGGCGTCGCGCACGGCCGCAAGCGGCGGGTCGGGTTGCGTGACGATGGTGGCGTAATGGAACTCATGGCCGCGCAGTTGCGTGCCCGGCGCATGTCCGGGCATCCCGGCAGCCAATTCGGCGCGGCGATAGCCGAGATGCATACGGCGTTTGGCAAAGCTGGTTTCGAGGCCGAGCAATCCCGTCATTTCATGACGCGCGCCTTCGGCATCGGTGAGCCCAGCGCCGAGCACCATGTAGCCGCCGCACTCGCCGTGCACCGGTCTGGTCTGCGCGAAGGCTCGCAGGCCACCGCGGAAGCGGCTGTTGGCCGCGATCCGTCCAGCGTGCAATTCGGGATAGCCGCCCGGCAGCCAGCAGACATCGCAGCTCACCTCCGGCTCCTCGTTCGCGAGCGGCGAGAACGGCACGATCTCGGCGCCGGCTGCGCGCCAGCCTTCCAGCACATGCGGATAGACAAAGGAGAACGCGGCATCGCGGGCAAGCGCAATGCGCTGGCCGGGCGGAGCCATCCGTGGTGCTCCGTTAGTCAGCGGCGCGGTCCACGCGCACTCGGCAAGCCGCAGCACAGCATCGAGATCGACGCGCTCGGCGACAAGGCGCGCGGCTTCCGCGATCAGACCGTCGAGCCGCGTCAGCTCTTCGGCCTGCACCAGGCCGAGATGCCGCTCCGGCAGCGCGATCGGCGCGTGCCGCGGCAGCGCGCCGAGCACGGCAATGCCGGCTTCCTCCATCGCACGGCGCACCAGATCTTCGTGGCGCGGGCTTGCGACGCGGTTGAGTACGACAGCGGCGACCCGCACACCCCTGCGAAAGTCGCGCAGACCCGCGGCAACGGCGGCGGCGGTCTGCGCTTGCCCGGAGGGATCTAGCACCAGCAGCACCGGCCAGCCCATCATCCCTGCCAGATCGGCGCTGGCGCCGGTGCCGCACTGGCCCGGTTTCGCAACCCCGTCGAACAGGCCCATCGATCCCTCGATCAGCACGAGATCGGCATCGCCCGCACGCGCGGTCAGCCTCTCGATGGTGTCGCGGGTCATCGCCCAGCTGTCGATATTGACCGAGGCGCGGCCGGTCGCGGCGGCATGAAAGGCCGGATCGATATAATCAGGGCCGCTCTTGAAGCATTGCACGGCGAGCCCGCGGTCGCGGAAGGCGCGCGCCAGCGCCAGGGTCAGCGTGGTCTTGCCGGCGCCGGAGGCAGGCGCAGAGATGACGAGGCAGCGCGCCATCTAGGACGCCTCCGGAAAACGCGGGCTTGCGCCGACGGGCCGATAACGGCGGTCGTAGTCGGCGGCATAGAGACGGCTGTCCTCGAAATCTTTGGCTTCGAGTGTTCGGCCGACGAGGATGATCGCGGTGCGCTCCAGTTCTTCGCCGAGCGCGGATTGCAGCGTGCCGAGGGTGGCGCGCACGATTCGCTCGTCCGGCCAGCTCGCACGCCAGACCACGGCGAGGGGACAGTCGGCGCCGTAGTGCGGCGTCAGCTCGGCAATGACCTTGTCCAGTACATGCACCGAGAGATGGATCGCGAGCACGGCTCCAGTCGCCGCGAACGCTGCCAGCGTCTCGCCTTCCGGCATCGCGCTGGCCCGTCCCGAGGTGCGCGTCAGCACCACCGATTGCGCAAGGCCGGGTAATGTCAGCTCGGCTTCGAGCGCGGCGGCGGCAGCCGCAAAAGACGGCACCCCGGGCGTGACGGTGAAGGCAATGCCGAGCTCGCGCAACCGGCGGAGCTGCTCGCCCATCGCCGACCATACCGAGAGATCGCCGGAGTGCAGCCGCGCGACATGGTGGCCGGCGGCGTGCGCCGACGCGATCTCATCGATGATCTCGTCCAGCGACAGCGGCGCAGTGTTGACGATACGCGCGCCTGCCGGACAATGCGCGAGGATTTCCGCAGGCACCAGCGAGCCGGCATAGAGGCAGACCGGACACGACGCGATCAGGTCGCGGCCGCGCAAAGTGAGCAGATCGGGCGCGCCGGGACCGGCGCCGATGAAATGCACGGTCATTTGACCACGCTCCATTGCGCGACCGGGCGCGAGGCCTCCCATGAACGCAGCCGGCCGAGCGGGGCAGCATGGGAGATTTCGACGCGCATGAGATCGCCGCCGCGGCGAAGCTGCAATTCCGAGAGCAACGCCTCGGTTTCGAGGGTCACGCTGTGGGCCACGATGCGGACGCCATGAGGCACAAGCGCCCAGATCGCGTCGAACGTATCAGCATCCAGCCCGCCGCCGATGAAAACCGCGTTTGGCTTGTCCAGGCCCGACAGCACCGCGGGCGAACTGCCGACAATGGTCATGACCTTGTGCGAAAGACCAAAAGCCGCCGCATTGGCACGAATGTTGGCCGCGCGATCCTCGCGTGCCTCGATCGCGATTGCGCTGCCGCCGGTCAGTGCCCATTCGACCGAGATCGACCCCGAGCCTGCGCCGATATCCCAGAGCGTCTCGCCCGGACGCGGTGCCAGCGCGGAAAGCGCCAGCGCACGGATCGGCCGCTTGGTGATCTGGCCGTCGTGCTGGAAGAAATCATCAGGCAGTCCCGATGCGCGAGGCAAGCCCGCTGCACCATCGGCCAAGATTGCCAGCGCCAGTGGACTGACCACCGACACCGCAACGTAGCTCTCGGCACGGCTCGCACTCACGGACTCGCGCGGGCCGCCAAGTGCTGACAATGTCCACAGCCGCGAGGCGCCGAAACCCTTCGCGGTGAGCCAGCTCGCAAGATCGCCGACCCCCTTGGCGTCGCGCACCAGACAGATGATATGTGCCCCGCGGGCGAGCAGCGGCACCAACCGTTCGAACGGCGCGGCGTGAAGCCCGATGCAGATCGTGCTCTCGAGCGGCCAACCGAGCCGCGCCGCGGCGAGCGAGAAGGTCGAGGGTGAGGGATGCGCGACCCATTCATCGGGCGCGAGCTGCCCGGCGAGACTGCCGCCGGCGCCATGCCAGAAAGGATCGCCTGAAGCGAGCACGGCGGTCGGCCGCCCTCGCCGCGACAGCACGCAGGCCGTATCGAACGGCACCGGCCAAGGTTGGCCGCGGCCGTCGACACCAGCAAGCTTCAGATGCCGCTCGCCGCCAAACACGGTCTCGGCGCGATCGAGCGCGTTTCGGCTTGCTTCCGACAGTCCGGCAAGGCCATCTTCGCCGATGCCGATGATGGTCAACCAGGGTTCAGTCATGATGCGCGCCCTTCTCTTGGGCGGAACGGGCAATGCCAACGCGCTTGCCGAGGCGCTTGCACGCGCGCGGATCGACGCGATCTACTCCTATGCCGGTCGCACACAAATTCCGCTTGGGCATACGCTGCCGACGCGGATTGGCGGCTTTGGTGGCGCCCTCGGGCTTGCCGATTACATCAAGCAGGAACGCATCACGCATGTCATCGACGCGACGCATCCCTTTGCCGTCGAGATGAGCCGGCATGCGGTAGCGGCTTGCGCCGCGACGAACACATCGCTGATCGCGCTGGAGCGCGCGCCATGGACGCGCATGTCTGGCGACAACTGGATCGACGTGGCTGACATCGATGCCGCCGTAGACGCCCTGCCCGACGCGCCCGCGCGCGTGTTCCTCGCTATCGGCCGGCAGCACATTGCGCCCTTCGCAGCGAAACCGCAGCATGCCTACACGCTGCGCTTCGTAGACGCACCCGACAGCGCGCTGCCGCTGCAGAACGCTGATCTGATCGTCTCGCGCGGCCCTTTCACGCTTGAAAGCGACCGCGAGCTGATGACCTCGCGCAAGATCGACATCCTCGTCGCGCGCAATTCCGGCGGCAAAGGCGCCCGCGCCAAGATCGATGCTGCCCGCGAGCTCGGCCTTCCCGTGATCATGATCGCGCGTCCCGCCCTGCCCGCGCGGCCGCGAGTGGAGAGTGTGAAAGAAGTAATCGCGTGGCTGGGTCATGACGCCCGCCTCGGCGCATAGACCCAGCGGCCGATCTTGCGCGTCGCCGAATTGCCGACGATGACCAGCGTTGACATGTCGGCCATCTCCGGCCGGGCTTCACTGAGCGGCATGGTCTCGATGCGCTCCTTCGGTGTCGTCACGGCGTGGGCGAAGATGACCGTGCGGTCGCCGCAGCCGGCTTCGCGCAACATGTCAAGTGCGCGGGCAAAGCCGTCCGGCCGGTTGACCGAGCGTGGATTGTAGATCGCGATTGCGAAGTCTGCTTCGGCCGCCAACCGCAAGCGCTTCTCGATCACGGGCCACGGCTTCAGATTGTCGGAGAGGTTGATGGCGCAGAAATCGTGCCCCAACGGTGCGCCGGCGCGCGCCGCTGCGGCGAGCATTGCAGTGACCCCCGGCAACACACGGATCGACAAGTCCTGCAACTCAGGCGCGGCTTCCAGCGCTTCGAACACGGCCGCCGCCATCGCGAACACGCCGGGATCGCCGGAAGAGACAATCACGACGCTGCGCCCTTCCGCGGCAAGTTTTAGCGCGTCGCCGGCACGCTGCAATTCCATGCGATTGTCGGAGGGGTGCAGCCGCAAACCCTCGCGTGGTGGCACTCGCGCGACATAGGGCGCGTAGCCGAGCACGTCGGTGGCCTCCGCCAGCGCAGCCGAGACCTCCGGCGTCACCAGCGCCGCATCGCCCGGGCCGAGGCCCGCGATGGTCAGCGTTCCGGTCATTCCGCCGCCTCGCGCCGGCGGCTGAGCCTTCCGTGCACCAGCACGATCGCGAAATATGGACAATCCGTCACATCCACATCCGCGAGACGAGCGACGCGCTCGTCCGGCATGGTGCCGCGCTCGATCAGCCAGGCCTCGTCGAGGCGCCCGGCGGCCTCCAGCACGCGGCGGATCTTTGCAAGATTGCGGCCGGTCTTCATGATGACCAGCGCATCGGCATTCGCTACGCGTAGCGCCAGCTCCGCTTCCGGCAGCGTTCCGGTCAGCACCGTCATGACGTCGTCGCCGAGCGCGATCGGCAGCCCCGCGACGTTCCAGCAGCCGGCCATGCCGGGAATGCCCGCGATCACCTCGACCTCGGCGCGGCCTTGCAGCCGCGTATAGAGATGCATGAAGGAGCCGTAGAAGAATGGATCGCCTTCGCAGAGCACGACCACGTCGGTCTCGAGCGAGAGCTTCGCCAATCGCGCGGCCCAGTCGTCGTAGAAGGACGTGAGCAGGTGCGCATAATCGTCGCCGCCCGCGTCGAGCTCGGTCGTAACAGGATATTCCATCGGATATTCGCGTACGTTCGACGCCAGCATCCCTTCGACGATCGTGCGCGCCTGGCCCGGCCGTCCCTTCTTGCGAAAATAGGCGACGTGGGTCGCGGTGCGCACCTCGCGGTCGGCGCGAACGCTCATCAGATCGGGATTGCCGGGCCCCAGCCCGCAGCAGATGATCCGCCCCATCATTCGCTCCTGCTTGCGAGCGCATTGACGGCCGCGACCGTGATCGCGGAGCCGCCGAGCCGTCCTTCGACCGTCAGCGCCGGCGCGGGCGACGACCCAATCAATGCGGCTTTTGATTCCGCGGCGCCGACGAAGCCGACGGGACAGCCGATGATCGCCGCCGGTTGCGGGCACGTCGCGTCTTCAAGCATGTTGAGCAGATGGAACAGCGCGGTCGGTGCGTTGCCGATGGCGACGACCGCGCCGTCGAGATGCGGCCGCCACAACTCCAACGCCGCCGCCGAGCGTGTGGTCTTCATGGATTGCGCGAGCTCTGGCACGCGCGCATCGTCGAGCGTGCAGATCACGGGATTGTTCGCGGGCAGTCGCGCGCGCGTGATGCCTTCAGAGACCATGCGGGCGTCACACAGGATCGGTGCGCCGTTCTGTAGGGCGTCACGCGCCGTCGCCGCCATGCCTGATGTGAAGCGGATGTGGGCTTCGAGGCCGATCAGACCGGCGGCATGGATCATGCGCACGACGACCGGCTCCTCATCCGCCGTGAAGCGCGCGAGATCCGCTTCGCGCCGGATGGTCGCAAAGGACTGCCGGTAGATCGCAGCACCATTGGTCTCGAAGGCGAAGGGCATCAGCGTGCTCCCACGCAGGCGCGGACATCCGCGATGGTGAGCCCGCGCCTGATGGGAACATCGCGCGGTGAACCATTGCGCACAAGATCAAAGCCAACCGAGGTTCCCACTAGCGTGAGATCGGAGGCGTTCGACTGCGCGCAGCCCTTGGCGCAGCCGGAGACGTGAAGGCGCGTGTCGGGAGCAAGATGCGGCGCCAGCGACGCCGCAAGCTTGCGCGTTTCGGCATGCGCCTCCGGACAGGCTGGCGCGCCGGTGCAGGCCACGACCCGCAGCAGCGGATCGTTGGCGCGGGTCACCAGCCCATCGTGTTGCGGCATTTCGCGCAAATCCTCGACAAGGATCATGCGCCACGGTGTCAGACGCAAGCCCGGCCCGAGATCGGCGAGGAAGTCGAGCGTCTCGCTCTGCATCTGGCCGAAGGCGAGCCCGACCAGTGCGCCGCAGGGATGAATGCCGGGATTTAAGGAAGCGGAAGCCGATGCGGGCTCCGCATTACCAGCCAACGCGCCGAGCAATTTGGCGCCACGGGCGAGATGGGCCGCCATGCGCCCGCGCCCATCCCTGACGCCGCCGGACGACAAGAACCATTCGACCAGCGACAACGCGGTATCGACCGCCGCGGCCTTCGAGACAACGCATCCCATCTCCCCGCCGTCCGCACGGACAATGAGACCGTGATCCTCGCTACACTCGATCCTGATATCGGCAGGCGCCTGGGTGAGGACGCGGGCAGCGCCGCAATCGATGGCGAAGCCGAATTTCTCTGGCAGGCCACGGGCTCGCGCGGCCAGCGCGTGCTCCAGTTCACTTGCCAGCATATGCACGTCGTCACCTTCACTCCAGAACGGCGCGACGATGATATTGCGCTGCGCTTCCATGGCTTGATCGTCATCCACCAAACCGAGCCGCGCGAGCCCGCTCACCAGGGCTTCGTGGCTGTCCTCGCGAACGCCACGAATTTGCAGATTGGCGCGGCTCGTCAGGTCAATCAGCCCATTGCCATATCGTCGCGATAATTCAGCGATGCCCACGGCCTGATCCGCCGACAATCGGCCGCCCCGGGGACGAAGGCGCACGACCAGGCCGTCGCCCGAGAGCATCGGGCGCAGCGCAGAAGGACACCAGCCCTTGACCGCGAATGCCGTCATGACGCCTCCCGTAGCGAGGCCAGGATCGAATTGCGGCGGGTCACCCAGAGCGAGGCTTCGTCGAGGCGCCGGAAGCAATCTTCGATCGCCGCCAGCGCGGCCTGATTTTCGCGGCCGAGGAAAGCGCGGGTGTCGTCGTTGCCAAGCGTGGCGTCATAATAGAGATCGAACAGGTGCGACGGCACAACGTCGGCAAGATGCGCGAACGAGGCCATGTGTTCCAGCGTTGCCGCGATTTCGGCAGCACCGCGGAAACCGTGGCGCATCATGCCCGCGATCCATTTCGGATTGGTGGCGCGCGCGCGCACCACGCGCGAAATCTCTTCGGTCAGCGTTCTCGCCCGCGGCGCGTTCGGCTGCGTCGCATCGAGATGATAGAGTGATTTGATGGAGGTGCCGAGGCTCGCCGCGGCTGCCGCAACGCCGCCTTCATGCGCGGCATAGTCGGCGGCCAGCAGAAGATCGGTTTCGGGAAGGTCCTGGACATGCACGAACGCATCGGCGGAGATCAGCCGTGCCTCGATGCCGGCGCGGTCAGGTTTCATCTCGCCGTCGGCGGCGAACGCCCATGAGGATGATGCAAGCCACGCCTGTCCCGCCCGATGACGCGCCTCGCGAGTGAAGACGTCCGCATGTCGCGCCATACCGGCGCCGTACTGCCCAGGGCGCGGCCCGAAGACGCGTGACGCTCGCGCAAGATAGGGATTCTCCACGCCCTCGAAGTCGCGCTGCGACAGCGCCTCGGATGCCGCCTCGAACAATTGCGCAAGGCCAGAAAATATGTCGCGAAACAGGCCGGAGATGCGCAAGGTCACGTCGATACGCGGACGGCCGAGCATCGCCAGCGGAATGATCTCGAATCCGGTGACGCGTCCGGACGCCGCGTCCCAGCGCGGTGCGACGCCGGCAAGCTGCAGCGCCATCGCGAACTCTTCGCCCGCGGTGCGCATGGTCGCGGAGCCCCAGAGATCGACGACGAGTCCCTTCGGCCAGTCGCCATGATCCTGCAGGTGCCGGCGCAGCAATTCCTCGGCGAGCTTGATGCCCTGCGCATGCGCCGTGCGGGTCGGAACGCCGCGCGGGTCGACGGCAAACAGATTGCGCCCGGTCGGCAACACGTCACTGCGTCCGCGCCAGGGCGAACCGGCCGGACCCGGCGCGACACGGCGGCCCGACAGCGCGGTGAGCAGCGCACCTCGCTCTTCGTCGCCGCAGGCGCCGCGCCCGAACACATGCAGGCCGTCGCCGAACTGGCTTTCCTTGAGGTCGCAAACGAAACGATCGATCCGGGGGATGGCCTCGGCCGGCGAGGCGGAGGCGGCAAGTCCGAGATCGTCTTCCACGCCGACGGCGCGCGCCTCGTCGCGGATCGCGGCGACAAGGCGCTGGCGCCGCGCCGGATCGAGTCCATCGGCGGTGGAGTATTCGTCGAGCAATTGCTCGAGCCGGACGAGCGTCTGCGGTAGCGCGCTTGGCACGAGCGGCGGCGAGAGATGCCCGATGGTGACGGCGCCGATGCGGCGCTTGGCCTGCGCGGCCTCGCCGGGATCGTTGACGATAAAGGGATAGATCACAGGCCAATCGCCGGTCAACGCCTCGGGCCAGCAGGCATCCGACAGCGCTACCGACTTGCCGGGCAGCCATTCCAGCGTGCCATGCGCGCCCATATGGATCAGCGCGTGGATGCCCTGTTGGCGAAGCCAGAGATGGAACGCGACATAGCCGTGGCGCGGAACGCGAGACAGATCGTGATAGTCGACATCGCGGCTTGCGACCTCGCCACGCTCGGGCTGCACGGCGATGATGGCCCTGCCGCTGCGAACGGCCATAAAACGAAATTCACGGTCGTGAACCTGCGGATCGTTGTCCGACGCGCCCCAGGCGCTGTCGAGATTGTCCCGGAGGATTTGGGGAAGGCGCTTCAGCGCGGCATGATATTCATCAATACTCCAGGTCAGCGATGTCCTGCCGAACTGGCGCGCGAGGGACTCGACCGGCCCGACATCGAAGCCGGCCTTGGCGAGATCGCCGAGCAACGCTTCGGTCGAGACCAGCGCATCCAACCCCACCGCATGCGCGATCTGGTGCGGCCGGCCGGGGTAGCTCGACAGCACGATGACAAGCTGCTTGTCTTGCGCAGGCGTCGTCGCAAGCCGCTGCCAGGCGCATACGCGCGCGACCGCGGCCTCGACGCGCTGGCGATCGGGCTGATGCGCCACATGCGCGAATTGCAAATCGCCATCGCGCTCGCCCGCCGACTTGAAGCTGACGAGCCCGGCATGCAGTCGTCCGTCGACTTCCGGCAGCACCACATGCATGGCGAGATCGGCCGGCGACAGCCCACGCAACGAAGAGGCCCAGTCCTCGCGGCGGGCGCTCGACAGCGCAACCTGGAATACCGGGCAGGAAGCCGCATCGAAGGGCGTCGTGCCGTCGTCGCCCATCGCCGAGAACGCCGTTGCATTGACGATCGCGGCCGGTGCGCGCTCGGCAAAATGAGCCTTCATCCAATCGGCGACTCCCGGCGCCTTCAGGGAGGTCGCGAATGCGCCGTATGCATCGAACCCTTTCTCCCGCAACGCCGAGATCAGCGCATCGACTGGACCGGTGTCGGCTGAGGTGAGATAGGAACGATAGAAGGTGACGAGCGCATGCGGTGCGCCGTTCGGCAGCGGCAGCGCGGCGAGCGCACCCTTGGCGGGATCGTAGAAACCCATCTCGGGAATCCCGGTCTCGCCGAACACCGGCCCCGCATAAAGCCCCGACGCCAACGCAAGCTGTGCGATCGCGACCTGAGCGGCAACCGCGCCGCCGGCGTCGCACAGCACCTTCAGCCGGCGCAGGGTCGAGACCGGCACGGTCGAGAGCGCGTCCAGCCGCGCGTCGTCGCGGCCGTCGGCCGGCAGCACCGCGAGTGCGATACCGCGCTCCTTCGCGAACTGATGAAGCGCCGCGACCCCGTATTGCCAGTAGGATTCGCCGCCGATCAGGCGCACCAGAATCCCGTTCGCGCCAGCGAGGGTGCGCTCGATGTAGGTGTCGACCGAGAGCGGATGGCGTAGCGCGATCAGATTGGCGAGCCGCAATGACGGCAGGCTTTTGCGGCCGCGCCGCCAGCCGGCTGCGAACGCCGCGAGATCGCTGTCGGAGAAGGACAGCACCACGAGGTCGGCCGGGTCCTGACCGAGATCGACGGCTGTCGCGGTCTCCTCCAGGCCATGGCTCTCGCGGAAGACGACGTGCATGCCACTCCGCCCTTAAATGCCCAATCCTGCCTTGATAGCGGCTTCGTCGATGTCGCCATGCTCGCCGATCACGACGAGCTTCGAGCGCCGCGGTGCCGCGCCCCATGGCTTGTCGAACTGGTGCCGGACGCGTTCGCCGACCGACTGCACGAGCAGCCGCATCGGTTTACCCTTGACGGCGAGATAACCCTTGGCGCGCAGCACATTCTGCTCGCGCGCCAGCCGAGCGATCGAACCGACCAGCACATCGATGTCGACGATCTCAGGCAGATCGATCACGACGGAAGCGAAATCGTCATGCTCGTGATCCTCCTCGCCGTCGTGATGCGAAGGACGTGAGGCAAAGTCGTCCTCGGCCGCGGCGTTCAAGCCGAGGATCAGCTGCGGATCGATCGCGCCATCGGTCACGGCCAACATCGGGACCTGCCGCGGCGTCTCAGCCGAGATCGCGAGCCTTGCTGCGTCAAGCCCGGCCTTCCCCGCGAGGTCGGCCTTGGTCAGCAGCACGATGTCGGCGCAGCAGATCTGGTCCTCGAACACTTCGGAGAGCGGCGTCTCGTGATCGATGCTTTCGTCCGCAGCGCGTTGCGCCGCGATCGCGTCCGGATTCGGTGCAAAGCGGCCGGCGGCCACGGCCTCCGCATCAGCGAGCGCGATCACGCCGTCGACCGTGATACGCGAACGGATTTCCGGCCAGTCGAACGCCTTCAACAGCGGCTTCGGCAGCGCGAGGCCGGAGGTCTCGATCAGGATGTGGTCGGGGCGAACGTTGCGCGCCAGCAGCGCCTGCATCGTCGGAATGAAATCGTCGGCCACGGTGCAGCAGATGCAGCCATTGGCGAGCTCGATGATGTTCTCCTCGGGGCAATTGGCATCGGCGCAGGATTTCAGGATTTCGCCGTCGACGCCTTCGCTGCCGAATTCGTTGACCAGCACGGCGAGCTTCCTGCCATTGGCATTGGTCATGAGATGCCGGATCAGCGTGGTCTTGCCGGAGCCGAGGAAGCCGGTGATGACGGTAACGGGAATCTTCGCAAGCGAGTTCACTCGGCGGCCTCCGGCAGAGATATGGGGGGAATCCGCGCCAGCGACTGCTTGCGGAAGATTTCCGGGCGCAAGCGCCACGGCACGAGACCGTTGGGCGCGGCGGCGTAGGCGGCAGCGCCGGCGAGAATGTCCTTGGCGTTTATTTCCGACATGCGGCCATAGACGTAGGCCCATCGGCCCGGTGCGCTCAGCGCCACCGAGCAGCCATTGTTACAGGCCGACAAACATTCGACCGGAATGACGTTCACGCCCTCGGGCGCGCCGATTTCGGCGATCGCCCTGTGCAAGCGCGCGCCCGGCGCGGCTTCGCCTTCGCCAAGGTCCTGGCCTGCGCGGCAAGTGATGCAGACATGAAGCGTGACGGCCATCGCCCTTCTTTCTCTAGCGGAGGTGCGATGAGGCAGACGAGCCGCGTGGCTCGTTTCCCCGTCGCGGAACACCCCGTCCGCCGGTCAAACATATCCGTTGGCAGGTCTCCCGGCTTGCGGAGCAGGATTTCTCCTCCGATCCCCGCCTTCCCGACCCCGTCGGGGTCAGTGGCATCGAGGATCTCTCCGGTCACGGTCGCGGGGGCGGCTGCTTCGGGGCCCAGGTCCTTGAGCTCTCAAGTCCTTGAACCCTATCGCATTCCCTCTTCGCCTGTCGTAGGACAGGAACCAACGTTGGGGCCACCATTTGCCCAGACAAGCGCCTTGTCAAGCCGAAGGAGCAAGCGTCGTGCGGCGGATTTGACATTCGCTTCAGTATTGCCGTGAGTTGTCCAAGCGAATGTCAAATCCAAAGCCGCACGACCATCGAAAAATCCTAGTGCCCCTTTCGTTCTGACATTCGTAGAAGAAAGCGCGTCAACAACGTACGAATGTCAGAACGGGGACACTATGGCTTCCGAACAGGATGTCGCCGAGGACATCAGGCACGCCGCCAAAATGGCCAAGAAGAAGGCTGCGCGCGACCGCATGATGGCGGAGAAGAGTGGCGAGAAGGGCCTGATCATCGTCCATACCGGTGCGGGCAAGGGCAAGTCGTCCTCCGCCTTCGGCATGATCCTGCGCTGTGTCGCGCATGGCTTGCCCTGCGCGGTGGTGCAGTTCATCAAGGGCGCCTGGGATACCGGCGAGCGGCGCTTGCTGACGTCCAATTTTGGCGAGCTCTGCCAGTTCTACGCCATGGGCGAAGGCTTTACCTGGGAGACACAGGACCGCGCCCGCGACATCGCCGCGGCGCAGGCGGGTTGGGAGAAGGCGAAGGCGCTGATATCGGATGAAAACCTGCGCATGGTCGTGCTCGACGAGATCAATATCGCGCTGCGCTACGACTATCTCGACATCAACGAGGTGGTGGCCTTCCTGCAAAACGCCAAGCCGCCGTTGACCCATGTCGTGCTGACCGGCCGCAACGCCAAGCAGGAACTGATCGATGCCGCCGATCTCGTCACCGAGATGACCCTGGTGAAGCATCCATTCCGCTCCGGCATCAAGGCGCAGCCCGGCGTCGAGTTCTAGGCTAGTGTCCCGGTTCTGACATTCGCAGCTTGTCGCGGCGAGTTCGTTTGCGAATGTCAGAACCAAAGGGACACTAGAAAAAGTTTGATTCTGGCGCGGTTTTGGATTTGACATTCGCTATGAGACCTCGCGGATATACTGCAGCGAATGTCAAATCCACCACACCAGCAATGGCGCGCACGCTGATGATCCAGGGTGCCGGTTCGGACGTGGGCAAATCGCTCATCGTCGCAGGCCTGGCGCGCGCCGCGATCCGCCGCGGCCTGCGGGTGATGCCGTTCAAGCCACAGAACATGTCGAACAATGCGGCGGTCACCGTCGACGGCGGCGAGATCGGCCGCGCCCAGGCGTTACAGGCGCTCGCGGCCGGCGTCGAACCGCATACCGACATGAACCCGGTGCTGCTGAAGCCCGAAAGCGATATCGGTTCGCAGGTGATCGTGCAGGGCACGCGCGTCGCAACCTTGCGGGCGCGCGACTATGCTGCGCTAAAACCGTCGCTGATGCCGGCGGTGCTGGAAAGCTTTGCACGGTTGAAGGCGAAGGCCGATCTTGTGCTGGTCGAGGGGGCCGGTAGCCCCGCCGAGATCAACCTGCGCGCCAATGATATCGCCAATATGGGCTTTGCGCGGCGTGCCGACGTCCCGGTCGTGATCGTCGGCGACATCGAGCGCGGCGGCGTGATCGCGCAGATGGTCGGCATCAAAGCCGTGATCGATCCCAACGATGCCGCCATCATCGCGGGCTTCATCATCAACAAGTTCCGCGGCGACCCATCATTGTTCGACAACGGCTACCGCGAGATCGCCGAGCGCACCGGCTGGCGCGGCTTTGGCGTGCTGCCCTGGTTCGATCGCGCTAGGGAATTGCCGGCGGAAGACGCGTTGGGACTTACCGGCGCGCGCAGGCCCGGACGCCGCAAGGTCGCATTCCTCGCCCTGTCGCGCATTGCGAATTTCGACGATCTCGATCCGCTCAAGCTCGAACCCGATATCGACTTCGTCATGGTGCAGACGGGCGAAGCGATTCCGGGCGATGCCGCGCTCGTCATCCTGCCCGGCTCGAAATCGACCCGCGGCGATCTCGACTTTCTGCGCAAGCAGGGTTGGGACATCGATTTGTTCGCGCATGTGCGGCGCGGCGGACATGTGCTCGGGCTCTGCGGCGGCTACCAGATGCTGGGAAAAAGCGTCGCCGATCCCGACGGGATCGAAGGATCGCCCGGAGAGACACCCGGACTCGGGCTGCTCGATGTCATCACGACGATGAGGCCCGAAAAGAGCTTGACGCGCATCAAGGCCGAACACGCGGAAACCAGGCAGCCGATCGAGGCCTACGAAATCCATATCGGCCGCACCGAAGGCTGCGACCGTGCGCGCCCCTTTGCTCTCGTCAACGGCGCACCGGAGGGCGCGGTCTCCGCTAACGGACGGGTGCAGGGCAGCTACCTGCACGGCCTGTTCGCGTCCGATGCATTTCGCAGCTCTTATCTCGCGCAGCTCGGCATCGCCGCCGCCAATGAAAGCTATGGCGCGAGGATCGAGAGCGCGCTCGACGCGCTGGCCGATCACATCGAAACGCATCTCGATATCGAAGGCTTGCTGGCGCTAGCGCGCTGACAGCGCCTCGGAAAGCCGCGTCCACTCCATCTCGTCGCCGGGAAGGCCGAGCCGCATCCAGTTCGCGTTGTCCGTGAAAATGCGCGACCAGACGCGGGCGCGGGCGAGTTGCTCCTGCGCGCCAGCGGCGTCGCCGACATCGTAAAGACGGAACAGCGGCGTGCCGCCGATCAAGCGCCAGCCGACGCTCACTGCAAGACCGTCCAGGCGACGCGCGTCCATCTCCAGGCGCGCACGCGTGGCATCCGCCCAATCGCGATCGAGCAGCGTCTTTCGGCCGATCTCGATCGCCGCGCCCGAGATCGGCCAAGGTCCCGCCATCGCACCGAGTGCACCGATGTCGTCTGCGCTGCCGAGCACGAAGCCGAGCCGCAATCCGGCGAGGCCGTAAAATTTGCCGAAGGAACGCAGCACCAGAAGTCCCGCCACGCCCGCGTCTGCCGCCAATGAAAGTTGCGGGACGGCGTCGGCGAAGCTCTCGTCAACAACGAGACGTCTTACACGCGAGAGCAGTGCCAGCAGCTTTGCAGGATCGTGCCGTCGTCCGTCCGGATTGTTGGGATTGACGACCACGGCGAGATCGGCGCCGGACAGCGCCTCAATCTCGCGGACGTCCTCGACCTGCCAGCCGGCGGCGGACAATGCCGGCGCAAATTCACTATAGGTCGGCGCGAGGATACGGGCGCGGCCGGGCGCGGCAAGCCGCGGCAGCAAATGGATTGCGGCCTGCGCACCGGCGACCGCCAACACAGAAGCCTTGGTCGCGTAGGCTTGCCGCGCCGCCGCGTGGAGCGACTCGATATCGGATCGCGACGGCAGCGCACTCCAGTGCCGCGCCGCAAGCACTGGCACTGGATAGCGCCGACGATTGATGCCGGTCGAAAGGTCGATCCACTCCTCCAGTTGCCCGCCGAAGCGGGCCTGGGCCACATCGAGATTTCCGCCGTGATCCCTGATCATTCGATGGCGAGCCCGAAACCGAGGAACGCGAGCACCGCCGCGACGGTCAGCATGGCGCGGACATAGACCTCAAGCGCGTGGGAGATGTCGGCCGGTGCGGGCTCGCGCGCACTGCCGTTCAACCATGGCTCGTCGGCCAACTCGCCATGATATGACCGCGGCCCGCACAGGCGCACGCCGAGCGCGCCCGCCATGGCGGCTTCCGGCCAGCCGGCGTTGGGTGAGCGATGATGGCGCGCATCCCTGACCATGCAGAGCAGCGCATCGCGCGGTCCCGGTCCGGTCAGCGCGAACAGCAGTCCGGTCAGCCGCGCCGGAATGAAGTTGGCGATATCGTCGATCCGCGCCGCGGCCCAGCCGAACGCCTCATGACGCTCGCTGCGATGGCCGATCATGGAGTTGAGGGTGTTGATCGCCTTGTAAGCGGCGATACCCGGCAGACCGAACAACGCGCCCCAGAACAGCGGCGCTACGACGCCGTCAGACGTGTTCTCCGCAAGGCTCTCGATCGTAGCGCGCGCGACGCCGGTCTCATCAAGCTGATTGGGATCGCGGCCCACGATCATCGCAACGGCTTGGCGCGCCGCATCGATATCGCCTGCGCTGAGAGGATCGCGCACCGCTGTCACATGATCGTGGAGCGAGCGCAGCGCGACAAAGGGCCAGGCGAGCACGCCTGATAACACAACACCGCGCCAGCCGGATGGCATTGCCTCTTGCAGAAGCCAGCCGACGCTCGCTGCCAACGCGATCGCGATCAGCGCTGCAGCCACGCCGGCCATGCGCCGCATCGGCGGCGTGTCGGTCGGCCTGTTCCACCGCGCGTCCAGCGCGCCGATCAGGCCGCCCAGCCAGGTCACGGGATGACCGATGCGCGCGAACAGTGCGCCGGGCCAACCCAGCACGGCATCCACCGCCATCGCCACCAGCATCGCTCCCGCAAATCCCACTAGTGCCCACTTTCCGAAGTTCGTGCTCCATTGCCGCCCTTCCGTTCACGAACTTCGGAAAGTCATGGGCACTAGCAAACTTATGATTCTAGTGCCGCTTTCGATCTGAAGCCCCTGAACCCCATTTTGCCACGAGTGAGTCAGGGACTTCAGATCGGCGGCACTAGCCTGCCTCCGCCTCTCCTGATGGGGGAGAAAGCCGCGCCATTGCAAGTCCCGTTCGACGATTTTTGCGGTTTGCTTCTCCTGCATTTGATGGTTAGGGAAGACACATGGCCATCATTCTCATCACCGGCGGGGCGCGATCGGGCAAGAGCGTGCGCGCGGAGGCGCGCGCGAAGTCGTTTGCAGGCAAGCCGGTTTATATCGCGACCGCCGAGGTCCTCGACGCCGAAATGGGCGAGCGGGTCGCCAGGCATCGCGCGCGGCGGGGCAGCGAATGGATCGAACACGAAACACCGATCGAGCTTGTCCCCGCGCTGAAAGCGACCGACGGCGGCGGCGCGCGGCTGATCGATTGCCTGACGCTATGGCTGTCGAATTTGATGCATGCGGAACGCGACTGGTCGAAGGAAACGACCGAACTCGCCGAGGTGCTCCAGGCGCAAAAAAGCCCGGTCGTGCTGGTGTCCAACGAGGTCGGACTTGGTATCGTGCCCGACAATGCGCTGGCCCGCCGATTCCGCGACGCGGCCGGGCTCATGAACCAGATGATCGCGCAGGCCGCCGATGAAGTGGAATTCATCGTGGCGGGTTTGCCTGTTCGGGTGAAGTAGCCATGACCGAGTATGTCGAAACATTGAAAGGCCTGATCGCGGATCTACGGATCGGCATTTCGCTTTGCACCCGCTTCCCGGTCGGGTCGGCGGCATCGCTCAACGACGGCGAGGTGGCGCGCGCCAGTTGGGCCTTTCCGGTCGCAGGAATCCTGGTTGGGCTGGCCGGCGCGCTGGCTTACTGGCTTGCTATCCGCCTCAACGTGGCGCCGATCCCGGCGGCAGCGCTGGCGCTGGCCGCGACAATGGCGCTGACCGGCGCGATGCACGAGGACGGTCTCGCCGATTCCTTTGACGGGATGGGCGGCAAGACCCGCGAGCAGAAGCTCGAGATCATGCGTGACAGCCGGCTTGGCACCTTCGGCGCGCTCGCGCTGGTCGTCACACTGCTGCTGCGCTGGAGCACGCTCGCCGACATCGCCGAGCCGCGCTATGTCGCGATTGCGCTGGTTTGCGCAAATGCTTCGGCACGCGCCGGCATGACGGCTTTCATGCATCTGGTTCCGCTCGCGCGCACCGATGGACTGTCGAGCGACGCCGGGCGTCCGCCGGGACAATGCGTCGCTGCGGCGCTTGCGATCGGAATTTTCACTCTCCTGTTCGGCTTCGGCGCCAAGGGCGCGATGATATCGCTGCTGTTGCTCGCGGTCGCCGGCATCATCGCCGCCCGGATCGCCATCAGGCAGATCGGCGGGCAGACCGGGGACGTGCTGGGTGCCTTCGAGCAGGTCGGCGAGGCCATCATTCTCCTGGTCGCGGCGTCGCTGTTCTAAAAGCTATTCCGGCTTCAGCTTCGCGAAAGCATCCGCAAGATCGACGGTGACCGGCACGGGATCGTCGGGCGCGCCGTCTTTCTTCCAGGTCGTGGCCGTCAGTGTGTGTGGAGACGTGAACTGGAATTTCTCCGACAGGATCGGCCGCCCATCGATCATGGCGCTGAGATTGGCGAACCGGTTGGCCTGGACGCTGTAGACCATGGTCGGATGCGACCATGGCGAATGGCCGCCTGATGATACCAGGCCGTAGACGAAGAACTGGGAATCCGGCGACCACTGCGCCTGGTCGACATAGTAGCCGTTGGCGCCGCGCGGCGAGGAATGATTATGCGAGTTGAGCGTGCTGCCCGCGGCCGAACGGATCACGACCCGGCTCTCCATATCCGGTGTCGCGTCGAGACTGACGTCGGCGGGGAGTACCGTCGCATGCAGTTTCTTGTCGGGCGACGGATGGATCTTCGCAAGAATGGTCTGACAACTCGTCTCCGACCGCGGCGCTTGAAGCAGGTTATGCCCTTCACACTGGGGATCGGCTGCGACTGCATTTCCCGGCAGCAACAAGAGCGCTGTGGCTGCAATCGAAACAACGAGCCCTGCCTGAAATCGGTTCATGAAGCCCTGCTCTGCTAAAATCGAATAGGAGTGTCGTGCAAACACGACATTTTGCAATGAATTTTGCAAATCCGCGGGACGATTCCGGCCAGGCCGATCATCAGGGTTGCAAGACGGTCTTGGCTAATTGATCTAGAATGAAGCAGTGTGGAAATTCCGGAATGACTTCAATGGGCAGGTCGGTGAATCCCTGGCTACGAGCGGCGCAGGCTTTCGCATTGGTCGGTTCGATCACCGTGCCGCCAGCCTTTGCGGACGACGATCTCAAAAGCGCGCAGCCGCAGCTTACCCTGACCATGATACATGACGAGCTCGGCGATGGCTGCCGCCGCGTCGATACCATCGACGCCTCGCAACTCGCTCCGGTGTCCCTGCATCGCACCTTCCATGACGATTTCGACGAGCATCCGCTCAAAAGCGGCCGCTGGGTGCCGCACTATGCCGGCGGCGCCGCCTGGCCCGAGGCGCAATATTGGGGTGGCCAGGGCTCGCAACTGAAGCGCCAGACCAAACCGAATGGCGAGCAGCAGATCTATGTCGATCCCCGTTATGCCGGCCTCGCGCAAAAGCCACTCGGGCTCGATCCCTTTCGGGTTCACAACGGCATATTGTCGATCGTCGCCAGCCGCACTCCGCCGGAGCTTTTGCCTGATCTGTTCGGCAATCCCTATGTGTCGGGCATCCTGACCAGCCAGGGCTCGTTTGCGCAGAAGTATGGCTACTTCGAAATCCGCGCCAAGATTCCCCATGGCATCGGCGTCTGGCCGGCGTTCTGGATGCTTGCCGATGACGGCGGTTGGCCACCGGAGATCGACGTCATGGAAGGACGCGGGCAGCGGCCCGACGACCTCGTCATGACGACGCATTGGCGGATTCCGGCGACGCAGAAGATCGAGTCCTGCGGTTTCGATTTCCAGTTGGCGGGGGCATCGAACGACTTCCACGATTATGGAATGCTGTGGACCCCGGATCGGTTGATCTATTTCATCGACCGCAAGCCGGTCTCCGAAGTCAAGGTGCCGGTCGGCTACGACGATCCCATGTACATGATCGTCAACCTGGCGATGGGCTCCAAATGGTTCGGCGGCGTCGGCGTGATCGACGGCGAATCCCCGCAAATGGTCGAATTCGAGATCGACAGGATTTCCGTCTATCAAATCGATCCGTCTTAGCGATAATGGGTTGGGGTCGAGACGACCCGAGGGGACCTCAATGCTCGGAAAATTCTCGCGACGGCACCTCATGCAGCTCGCGGGCTTTTCCGGCGTCGCCATCATGTCGCGGCACGCATGGGCACAAGGCGTTGCGATGGATTCGCCGGGCGTCGTGCGCTTTCCGAGCGGTTTCGTCTGGGGCACGGCGACGTCGGCCTATCAGATCGAGGGTGCCGTCAACGAGGACGGCCGCGGCGTGTCGATCTGGGACACCTTCAGCCACACGCCCGGCAAGATCGCCGATCACACCAACGCCGATCGCGCCAACGATCACTATCACCGCTACAAGGAAGACGTCGCGCTGATCAAGGCGCTCGGCGTCAACGCCTATCGCTTCTCGATCGCATGGCCGAGGGTGTTTCCGGATGGCGACGGTGCGCCGAACCCGAAGGGCCTCGATTTCTACAATCGCCTGATCGACGAACTGCTCACCAACGGCATCGAACCGTTCGCGACGCTCTATCACTGGGACCTGCCGCAATCGCTGCAGGATCGCGTCGGGGGCTGGCAATCCAGCAAGACCTCGCAGGCCTTCGGCAACTACGCCGGCTATGTCGCCGAGCGGCTGAGCGATCGCGTGAAAAACTTCTTCACATTGAACGAGCCCGGCCGTTTCCTCAACTTCGGCTATGGCTGGGCGATCGACGCGCCCGGCCTCAAGCTCGCCACCGGCGAATTGAACCAGGCGCGCCACAACGTGGTGTTGGGGCACGGGCTTGCCGTGCAGGCGATCCGCGCCAGGGCGCGCGCCGGCACCAGGGTCGGCATTGCCGAGAACATCGCGGCCTGCGTCCCCGCGATCGATACGCCCGAGAACGTCCGCGCCACCGAGATCGCGACGCGCGAGTTGAATGCCGGCATTCTCAGCGTGATCCTGGAGGGCAAATACACCGATCATTTCCTGGAATTTGCCGGCAAGGACGCGCCGAAATTCACCGCCGACGAATTGAAGATCATCGGCACGCCGACCGACTTCGTCGGGGTCAACATCTATGCGCCGCAATTCTATATCGTGGCCAAGGACTCCAAGCCCGGCTTCGACGTGGCGCCCTTCCCTGCCTCGTTCCCGCACATGAATTCGGAATGGCTCAGGGTCGGCCCCGAGACCGCCTACTGGGTGCCGCGGATGGTGGCCAAGGTCTGGAACGTTGACAACATCTATATCAGCGAGAATGGCACCTCGTCGGAGGACAAGATCGCCGCCGACGGCAAGGTCTACGATCTCGACCGCATCATGTTTCTGCGCAACTATCTGGTCCAGCTGCAGCGCGCGATATCCGAGGGCGCGCCGGTGCGCGGCTATTTCCTCTGGAGCCTGATGGACAATTTCGAATGGATTTTCGGCTTCGAGAAGCGCTTCGGGCTCTACCGCGTCGACTTCGAGACGCAGCAGCGGATTCCGAAGCTCAGCGTGTCCTTTTATCGCAATGTCATTGAGAAGAATGCCGTTGGCGTCTGACCATTCGAGCGGACCGACATGACGCGCCTGACGCGACGCGACGCGTTGCTGCAGACGCTCGCGCTCGCCGGCGCGAGTGCGCTGCGCCCCGTGGCTGCAGCCGCGCCCCAGCCGGCGCCACACAACCCCGATATCGATTCGATCCTGCAACGAGCGGTCAACGCCCGCGAGGTACCGGGCGTGGTCGCGATGGCGGCGACCGATCGCGCCGTGATCTATGAAGGCGCGTTCGGTCCGCGCTGCCTCGGGACGCCGGCGAAGATGTCGACCGACACCGTCTTTCGCATTGCCTCAATGGTGAAGTTGTTGACCTCGGTCGCGGCCATGCAACTGGTCGAAAGCGGCAAGCTCTCGCTCGACGAGCCCGCCAGCAAGGTCGATCCGGAACTCGGCGCGATTCCGGTGCTCACCGGTTTCGACGCCAAGGGCAATCCGCAATTGCGTCCGCCACTCCGGCCGATCACGCTGCGCAACCTGCTGACGCACACCTCCGGTTTCAGCTATCCGCTGTGGGACGAGAATGCGGTGCACTACTACGCGGCCGCTCACAAGACCAAAGGCTTGCCGCGCCGGCCGCTGTTTTTCGATCCCGACAGCAAATGGTCCTATGGCGGCGGCATCGACAAGGTTGGCCGCCTGGTGGAGATCGCGAGCGGCGAGCCGCTCGACCGCTACTTCCGGGATCACATCTGTCAACCGCTCGGGATGAAGGACACCGGCTTCGAGATCACCGCGGCCCAGCGTACCCGCGAGGCCAACCTGCATGTCCCTAAGGCCGACGGGACGCTCGTGGCGAAGCCGCTGGAGAAAGCCAACGAGGCGCACTCACATTCCGGAGGAGGTGGCATCTATTCCACCGCGCCGGACTACCTGACCCTGCTGCGGGCGTTGCTCAACGGCGGCAATTTCAATGGCGTACAAATCCTCAAGCCCGAGACGGTGGCGCTGATGTCGAGCAATCAGACCGGCGACATCGAAGCCGGCCACATGAAGACCACGAGCCCGGCGCTGTCCAACGACGTCGACTTCTTCCCCGGCGTGCGGCTGCGCTGGGCGCTCGGACACATGATCAACCTCGACCCCGTCAAGGACGGCCGCAAGGCCGGCAGCCTGACCTGGGCGGGCCTGTACAATACCTATTACTGGATCGATCCGGCATCGAACGTGGCCGGCGTGATCATGATGCAGGTTCTGCCGTTTGCGGATACGCGCGCGCTCGATCTCTACCGCAAGTTCGAGCGCGGCGTTTATCGCGCGCTGAAGCCTGCGTAGGCTAAATTCGCTTAATCGGCGATGACAGCGACGACGTCTGGTGCATCTGCCGCGCCGTCGTCAGCGCGGCAATGCCGGATGCCACTGCAAAAGCGATAATGAGCCCGATCAGGGCGCGCCGGAGTGCCATGAGGTTGCCTCCCGAGGTCGTTATTCTGCCGGGGAAGAAGAAATCTTCCCGTCCAGCGAGGGGGGAATCTCCCCGTCCAGCCAATCCTGCTCATGCGCCAGAGCGATCCACGCCTGCGCCATGCGCCAATAGCGCTTGAACGCCGGCTGGTCCTTGGCCCGCTCGGCCAATTGCAGGCAATTTTCAGCGTTTTGCCGATAGGTTTCTGACTGCTTCATTGCCTCAAGGTGGACCCAAAACCAATTCCACAACAGGTGGTTACGCGATCTTAATCGTGACGGGCCACGGCAGGTTCCCGAAAATGAACCGCACCCGCGGGGCGTGCCCTTCGAATATTTTTACATCGGTTTGGAACCGGAGGCCCTTCTCCCGAATTATTGGGCTCGGGTCAGTCCGGGCAGGTTCCAATTTGCTGCATCACCGTGTTCCCGCTTGATCCCTGATTTTGTTGAGGCTTTTATGCCGAGACCCTGTGCGGATTCGGCGCGGCACTTGCTGGGGGGAAGATCATGAGCGACCTCGATACCGGAGCACCGCCACCGGCACTCCGGCCTGCCCCCAAGCGCAACGGCGCGGCCAAACCCGACCCCAGCCAGGATCTGCTCCACGCCTTGCAGGCGATGCGCAGCGGCGATTTCTCCGTGCGCATGGGCGGTGACTATCTCGGCATCGACGGCAAGATCGCCGACACTTTTAACGAAATCATCGCGGCCAACGAGCGCATGGCGCAGCAGCTCGAGCGCGTCGGCCAAGTGGTGGGCCGCGAGGGCAAGACCCGCCAGCGCGTCAAATTCGGCCTCGCCTCCGGCTCCTGGGCCGACATGGAAGGCTCGGTCAACACCTTGATCGACGATCTGTTGTGGCCGACCCGCGAGGTGACCCGCGCGGTCGCCGCCGTGGCACAGGGCGATCTCCTGCAAACCGTGAAGCTCGACGTCGATGGCCGCCCGCTGGGCGGCGAATTTTTGCAGTCGGCCAACCTCGTCAACACCATGATCAAGCAGCTCAGCGTGTTCACCTCGGAGGTGACGCGCGTGGCGCGCGAGGTCGGTACCGAGGGCAAGCTCGGCGGCCAGGCCCAGGTGCCGGAGGTGACCGGCGTCTGGAAGGACCTGACCGAGAGCGTCAACTCGATGGCCAACAACCTGACCGGCCAGGTCCGCAACATCGCCGAGGTAACGATCGCGGTCGCCAACGGCGACCTGTCGAAGAAGATCACGGTCGACGTGCGCGGCGAAATCCTGCAGCTCAAGGAAGCCATCAACACGATGGTGGACCAGCTTCGCTCGTTTGCCTCCGAGGTGACGCGCGTGGCGCGCGAAGTCGGCACCGACGGCAAGCTCGGCGGCCAGGCCATCGTGCCCGGCGTCGCCGGCACCTGGAAGGACCTCACCGACTCCGTTAACGCCATGTGCGGCAATTTGACCGCACAAGTCCGCAACATCGCCAACGTCACCACCGCCGTGGCGCGCGGCGACTTGTCCCGCAAGATCACGGTCGACGTGCGCGGTGAAATCCTAGAACTGAAGGACACCATCAACACGATGGTGGACCAGCTCAACTCCTTCGCCTCGGAAGTGACGCGCGTCGCCCGCGAGGTCGGCACCGAAGGCAAGCTCGGCGGCCAGGCCCAGGTGCCGGGCGTGGCCGGCACCTGGAAGGATCTCACCGACAACGTCAACTTCATGGCGTCGAACCTGACCGCGCAGGTCCGCAACATCGCCGACGTCGCCACCGCCATCGCAGGCGGCGACCTCTCCAAGAAGATCACGGTGAACGTGTCGGGCGAAATCCTTCAGCTGAAGGAAACGCTGAATACGATGGTGGACCAGCTCAACGCCTTCGCCGGCGAAGTGACCCGCGTGGCACGTGAGGTCGGCACCGAAGGGCGACTCGGCGGCCAGGCCAACGTGCTCGGCGTCGCCGGCACCTGGAAGGACCTCACCGAGAGCGTCAACTCGATGGCGTCGAATCTGACGGCGCAGGTCCGCAACATCGCGGAGGTGACGACCGCGGTCGCCAACGGTGACTTGTCGAAGAAGATCACCGTCGACGTGCGCGGCGAAATTCTGGAGCTGAAAGACACCATCAACACCATGGTGGACCAACTCAACGCCTTCGCCGGCGAAGTGACGCGCGTGGCGCGCGAGGTCGGCACCGAAGGCAAGCTCGGCGGCCAGGCGCAGGTGCGCGGCGTCGCAGGCACTTGGAAAGACTTGACCGACTCCGTGAACTCGATGGCCTCCAACCTGACCGGCCAGGTCCGCAACATCGCCGAAGTGGCAACTGCGGTCGCCAAGGGCGACTTGTCGAAAAAGATCACGGTGAACGTGTCGGGCGAAATCCTTCAGTTGAAGGAAACGCTGAACACCATGGTGGATCAGCTCAACGCCTTTGCCGGCGAAGTGACGCGCGTCGCGCGCGAGGTCGGCACCGACGGCAAACTCGGGGGACAAGCCGAAGTGCCCGGCGTCGCCGGCACCTGGAAGGACCTGACCGACTCCGTGAACTCGATGGCCGGCAACCTGACCGCGCAGGTCCGCAACATCGCCGAGGTTGCGACCGCCATCGCTGGCGGCGACTTGTCGCGCAAGATCACGGTCGACGTGCGTGGCGAAATCCTTCAGCTGAAGGAAACGCTGAACACCATGGTGGACCAGCTCAACCGCTTTGCCGGCGAAGTGACGCGCGTCGCGCGCGAGGTCGGCACCGAAGGCCGGCTCGGCGGCCAGGCCAACGTGCCCGGCGTGGCCGGTACCTGGAAGGATCTCACCGACAGCGTGAACTCGATGGCGGGCAATTTGACCGCACAGGTGCGCAACATCGCCGAAGTGACCACGGCGGTGGCCCGCGGCGACCTCTCCCGCAAGATCACGGTCGACGTGCGCGGCGAAATCCTTGAGCTGAAGAACACCATCAACACCATGGTGGACCAACTCAACGCGTTCGCGTCCGAAGTGACGCGCGTGGCGCGCGAGGTCGGCACTGAAGGCAAGCTCGGCGGCCAGGCCGAAGTGCCCGAAGTCGCCGGCACCTGGAAAGACCTCACCGACAACGTCAACTTCATGGCGTCGAACCTGACCGCACAGGTCCGCAACATCGCCGAGGTCGCGACCGCGATCGCGGGCGGCGACCTGTCGAAGAAGATCACCGTGGACGTGCGCGGCGAGATCCTGCTGCTCAAGGACACCCTCAACACCATGGTCGAGCAGTTGCGCTCGTTCGCGGCCGAAGTGACCCGCGTGGCGCGCGAAGTCGGCACCGAGGGACGGCTCGGCGGTCAGGCCGTGGTGCCCGGCGTCGGTGGCACCTGGAAAGATTTGACCGACAACGTCAACCTCTTGGCCGCCAACCTCACCACACAGGTCCGCAATATCGCCGAAGTCACGACCGCGGTGGCGCGCGGCGACCTCTCGCGCAAGATCACCGTCGACGTGAAGGGCGAAATCCTCGAGCTGAAGAACACCATCAACACCATGGTGGACCAGCTCAACGCCTTCGCGGGCGAAGTGACGCGCGTCGCGCGCGAAGTCGGCACCGAAGGCAAGCTCGGCGGCCAGGCGCAGGTGCCCGGCGTCGCCGGCACCTGGAAGGACCTCACCGACACCGTGAACTTCATGGCCGCTAACCTGACCGAGCAGGTGCGTGGCATCGTCAAGGTGGTGACCGCGGTTGCCGATGGCGACCTCAAGCAGAACCTCACGGTGAAATCGCGCGGCGAAGTGGCAGCCCTCGCCGAAACCATCAACAACATGACTGAGACGCTGGCGACCTTCGCCGATCAGGTGACGAGCGTGGCGCGCGAAGTCGGCGTGGAGGGGCGTCTCGGCGGCCAGGCCAACGTGCCCGGCGCCGCCGGCACCTGGAAGGATCTGACCGGCAACGTCAACCTGCTCGCGGCCAACCTGACCTCGCAGGTGCGCGCGATCGCGGAAGTGGCGACCGCCGTGACCAAGGGCGACCTGACGCGCTCGATTCAGGTCGATGCGCGCGGTGAAGTCGCCGAACTTAAAGACAACATCAACACGATGATCACCAACCTCCGTCTCACGACGGACGTCAACACCGAGCAGGACTGGCTGAAGACCAACCTCGCCCGCTTCACCAACATGTTGCAGGGCCAGCGCGATCTCACCACGGTCGGCCGGCTGCTCCTGAGCGAGCTGTCGCCGCTGGTGAACGCGCATATGGGCGTGATCTATCAGGTCGAAAGCGAGGAGAATCCGCAACTGCAGCTGCTCGCGGCCTATGCCAGCGATGGCGTTTATCCGCACCAGCAGATCGTGCCGTTCGGCCAGGGTCTGGTCGGACAATGCGCGATGGACAAGCGACACCGCCTGGTCGCGGACATTCCCGCCGATACCGTTCCGGTCAGTTCGACGCTCTTGCGCGTCGTCCCGAAGAACCTCGTGGTGCTCCCGGTCCTGTTCGAGAACCAGGTCAAGGCGGTGATCGAGCTGGCGTCGCTCAGCCAATTCACGACCTCGCAGATGGCATTCCTGGAGCAGCTCACCGACTCCATCGGCATCGTGCTCAACTCCATCGAAGCGACCATGCAGACCGAAGGCCTGCTGAAACAGTCGCAACAGCTCGCCGGCGAATTGCAGACGCAGCAACGCGAATTGCAGCAGACCAACGACCAGCTCGAGCAAAAAGCGCAACAGCTCGCAGAGCGCAATGTCGAGGTCGAACGCAAGAATCAGGAAATCGAGCAGGCGCGGCGCGCGCTCGAGGAAAAGGCGACCGAGCTTGCCCTGACCTCGAAGTACAAATCGGAATTCCTGGCCAATATGAGCCACGAGCTGCGCACACCGTTGAACTCGATCCTGATACTCGGCCAGCAACTCACCGAGAACCCCGACGGCAACCTCACCGGAAAGCAAGTCGAGTTCGCGCGCACCATCCATGGCGCCGGCACCGACCTGCTCAACCTGATCAGCGACATTCTCGACCTGTCGAAGATCGAATCCGGTACCGTCACGGTCGAGGCCGAGGAAATCCTCACCTCCAGCCTGCTCGAAACGGTCGGACGGCCGTTCCGGCACGAGGCGGACAACCGTCAGCTCACCTTCACCGTCGACGTCGATCCAAACCTGGCGCGGAGCATCGTCACAGACTCCAAGCGGCTTCAACAAGTATTGAAGAACCTGTTGTCGAACGCCTTCAAATTCACCGCCGAAGGCGGCGTACGCCTCAATGTCTCAGGCGCGCTCGGCGGCTGGAGCCCCGACCATCCCGTGCTCAACAGCGCACCTGCGGTGATCGCCTTCGAGGTGACCGATAGCGGCATCGGCATCCCCCTGGAGAAGCAGAAGCTGATCTTCGAGGCGTTCCAGCAGGCGGACGCCGGCACCAGCCGCAAATATGGTGGTACCGGCCTTGGCCTTGCCATCAGCCGCGAGCTCGCGAACCTGCTCGGCGGCGAAATCCATCTGAAGAGCGCGCCCGGCAAGGGCTCGACCTTCATACTCTATCTGCCGCTGAAATATTCAGGGCCTACGGTGGCGCCGCGCGTCAGTCCGTCTGCGTCGCAATATGCCGCCACTCCAGCCCTGCAATCGGCCGTACAGGAGCGCGTGATCGAGCAGTTGCCGGATGACCGGCTCGATCTCGAGCCCGGCGATACTATCCTCCTGATCGTGGAGGACGACCCGCACTATGCGCGTGTCCTGATCGATCTCGCGCGCGACAAGGGATTCAAGGTGCTGGTCGCAGCGCGCGGCACCGAGGCGCTCGAACTCGCCAAGCAGTACCAGCCCGCCGCGGTCTCGCTCGACGTGTTCCTTCCCGACATGCTCGGCTGGACGGTGCTGAGCCAGCTCAAGCACAATCCGCTGACGCGACATATCCCGGTCCAGATCATCACGCTGGACGAGGACCGCCAGCACGCGCTGGCGCGCGGCGCGTTTTCCTTCGTCAACAAACCGACGACGACCGAGGGCGTCGCCGCGGCGCTGTCCCAGATCAAGGAATACGCCAAGCCGCGCCGCAAGCGGCTCTTGATCGTGGAAGACAACGCAGCTGAGCAGATGAGCATCCGCGAACTGCTCGATCATGACGATATCGAGATCGTCGCCACCGACACCGGCGAGGGCGCACTCGCGACATTGCGCGAAAATCCCTGCGACTGCGTCGTGCTCGATCTGCGCCTGCCGGACATGAGCGGGTTCGAGGTGCTGGACCGGCTTCGCAACGATGCCACACTTTCTAATGTTCCCGTCGTCGTTTTCACGGGCCGGGAACTTTCCGCCGAGGAAGACGCGGAACTGCACACCATGGCGCGCAGCATCGTGGTCAAAGGCGTGGAGTCGCCGGAACGCCTGCTCGACGAAACCTCGTTGTTCCTGCACCGCGTGATCACGGAACTGCCGGTCGAGAAGCAGCGCATGCTGGAGCGACTCAACAGTTCCGACGAGGATCTGGTCGGGAAAACCGCGCTTTTGGTCGATGACGATGCCCGCAACATCTTCGCGCTCTCTAGCGTGCTGGAACGGCGCGGCATGAAGGTGCTGACCGCGACCACCGGGCACGAGGCGATCGCGCTGGTCGAGTCGAACCCGGAAATATCGGTCGTGCTGATGGACATCATGATGCCCCAAATGGACGGCTACCAGACTATCGGCGTGATCAGGCAAAACCCGTCCTTCTTGCGTCTGCCCATCATCGCACTGACGGCGAAGGCGATGAAGGGCGACCGCGAGAAATGCCTTGAGGCCGGCGCCTCCGACTATCTGGCCAAACCTGTCAACACGGAGCAACTGCTCCTCGCTATCCGCATGTGGCTGCATCGCTGATCGGTATCAAATGATGGACCATGACACGGTCAACATCCTTCTGGTCGACGACCAGCCGGCGAAGCTGCTGGCCTATGAAGTCATCCTGAAGGAGCTTGGCGAGAACCTGATCGTCGCGGCCTCCGGCCGCGAGGCGCTGGAGATCCTGCTCAAGAACGACATTGCGATCATCCTGGTCGACGTCTGCATGCCCGAGCTCGACGGCTTCGAGCTCGCGGCCATGATCCGCGAGCACCCCCGTTTCCAGAAGACCGCGATGATCTTCATCTCGGCGATCCAGGTCTCCGACATCGATCGGCTGCGCGGCTACGAGATGGGCGCGGTCGACTACGTGCCGGTGCCCGTCGTGCCCGAGGTACTGCGCGCCAAGATCAAGGTGTTTGCCGAGCTCTATCGCAAGACGCGGCAGCTGGAGCGGCTCAATGCGGAGCTGGAGGATCGCGTGCTCGCCCGCACGGCCGAGTTGGAGAAATCGCATGAGCGGCTGCTCGAAAGCGAGCAGCGGCGAAGCCTTGCGATCGCCGCCGGCAAGATGGGATCGTGGGATTGGGACTGGATCAGCGGCAACTGGCTGTGGGACGAGGGGCAATTCCGCATCTTCGGCGTCGACCCCGGGACCTTCACGGTGACGCCCGCAAATGTGGAGCCGTTGCTTTATCCCGACGATATCGACGAGCTTCGCAAGGCGATGGCCCATTTCGAGAAGGGTGCCAGATCCTATGAAACGGAGTTTCGGATCAGGCGGCCGGATGGCGAGGTGCGCTGGTGCGTCGGCACGGCTGCCGCGACGCTCGACGAAGACGGCCGCGTGGTGCGGGTCAGCGGCGTTACCATCGACGTGACCGAGCGCAAGCATGCCGAGGAGCGGCAGAACCTGCTGGTCCGCGAAGTCGATCACCGCGCCAAGAACGCGCTGGCGCTGGCACAGTCCATCGTGCGGCTGACGCGCGCCGACAATGTAAAGACCTATGTCAACGCCGTCGAAGGGCGCATCAATGCGCTGGCCCGCGTGCATACGATCCTGTCGCTGTCGAGTTGGCAGGGCGCGGAGATGAGCCGGCTGTTGAACGAGGAGCTTGCGCCCTATTCGATGAGCGACCGCATTCGTCTGACCGGCACCGAGGTGCACCTGCAGCCCGCCACCGCGCAGACGCTGGCGCTCGCCTTGCACGAGCTCGTCACCAACTCGGCCAAGTATGGCGCGCTGTCCGCATTGGCGGGTCAGTTGTCAATCGACTGGAAGGTTGACAACGAGACGCTGGCGCTGACCTGGGAGGAGCGCGGCGGTCCCGAAGTGCGCGAGCCGACATCGCGCGGGTTCGGGACACGAAGCCTGATGGCCAGCGTGGAATCCCAGCTCGGCGGACAGGCAGTGTTCGACTGGCAGGCTGAAGGCCTGGTGTGCCGGTTGCAGGTCCCGCTCGCGCGCAAGGCGGCCGCATCGGCCGAGTTCAACGGCAAACATGGCATGCCGGCGTCCGAGGAGCCTCTCCAACGCGCGTCGGCCTAGTCGCCTTTAGAAAACTACCAATTCCATGCCCAGGAAGGCGCTGCCGGATAAGCGGCGACGCGAGCCGCAGCGGGATTCCTGTGCCTTACGACGGCCTTGCGTGCCGGAGTTTGCGGCTGCGCGGCAGGCTTCATCTCCGCGAACGCAGTGAGAGCTGATTTCTCCGCAACCGGCGTTGCGACTGCGGACGATGGAGCGTTGGTGGCGATCGGCTTCGGCGGAACCACCGTTGGAAGATTTGTATCGAACACGACCTTTTGCGGCCATCGTTGCGCGGACTGGATGCGAAGGATTTCCTTGTCCAGCGATGTCTGCTGGCCTTGGCCATCAACGGCCGCGATTGCCGGGGACGCCGGCCAATACCAGTCCGTGAGCAAGAGCAGCGCAAGCAGCGCGCCCCCGGCAAAGAGAAAATATCGGACCAGGAACACAGCGCGTCGCCTTTGTGAGATGTGTCGTGCCGATACAAGCGTCGCGGGAACGCTTTGTTCCTCGACAATCAGGTTGGCCTATCGCGATGCCGAAGCCTTCGGTCCACCCGCGCATCACGTTCGAGTGACGCAAGGCCGCCTTTTCTTCGGCTTCAAGCCTTCAATGCGGTCTTCAGCTTCGACACCGCGCTGTCCGGAGTGGTCAGGACCGGTCGGCCCGTGGCGTCCGCCACCATCGCGGCCGCGGGCGCCATGCTGTATTGCGCCAGCGCCACGACATCGCAGCCGTGCAAATCTTTCGAGGCCTCGGTGACAATCCGGTCGTGCTCGGTGCGATCGCCGCGATCGAGCGCGGCCATCGCTCCCTCGGCGAGCTTCGGCACGATTTCGACTGAGGACGGAAACTCGCGTGGCATCGACGCCAGTGTCGGCGGAAAGGTCGAGAGCAGGCCGATCCTGCGGCCCTGCTTGACCGCCTGCTCGATCATCGCCTCGTTCGGCTTGAGCACAGGCATCGGCGCATGTTCGCGCGCCACCGCCTCGATACATGGACCGAAGGCCGAGCAGGTGAACAGGATCGCGTCCGAACCGGTCGAGGTCACGTAGCGTCCGATGCTCAGGAAGCGCTCGGTCATGGCGTCGGTCAACCTGCCGTCGCGCGCGAGGTCGGCCGACAGGCTGTCGTCGAGCAGGTTCATCAGTTTCGCGTCCGGCCAAAGCCGGGCAAAGGAGGCCTCGATCGGAACGATCGAGTGCTTGAGAGCGTGAACGAGAGCGATGCGCATGATGGTCGATCAGCGGCGCGGCAGGTCATCTGCCGCGCCGCTGCTTTCGGTCACTTGAACGGAATGGCGTACTGCAGGCCGCCCTTGGTCCACAGCGCGTTCAAACCACGCTCGAGCTTGAGCGGGCTCGACTTGCCGACGTTGCGTTCGAAGATCTCGCCGTAATTGCCGGTCGCCTTGAGCGACGCCTGCATCCATTTGTTGTCGAGCCCGAGCCGCGAACCGAGATCGCCCGATACACCCAGCAAGCGCTGGATGGCAGGCGTGGTCGATTTCGCCATCTCGTCGACATTGGCCTGGGTCACGCCGAGCTCTTCGGCCTCGAGCAAGCCGTAATGCAGCCAGGTGATGATATCGCTCCACACTTCGTCGCCGTTACGCGTGAACGGACCGAGCGGCTCCTTGCTGATGGTGGTCGGCAGCACGACGTAGTCCGCCGGATTTGGCGAGGCGGTCGCGACCGAGCCTGCGAGCGCGGAGGCGTCCTGGGTCATGGCATCGCAACGGCCGCCGAAGAAGGTCTGCTGCATTGTATCGGGACGGTCGAACACCAGCGGCTTCCAGTCGATGCCATTGGCGCGGCCGTAATCGCCCAGCGTCACCTCATGCGTGGTGCCTTGCGCCACGCAGACCGTTGCGCCCTTCAGATCCTTCAACTCCTTGACGCCGGAGTCCTTCTTCACGACAAAACCCTGGCCGTCATAGAAATTGACCGGGCCCTGCCGCAGGCCGAGTGTGGTGCCGCGCAGGAAGGTCTCGGTCGAGTTGCGGTAGAGCACGTCGATCTCACCCGACTGCAGCGCCGTGAAGCGGTTCTGCGCTGTCAGGGCGACGTAGCGCACCTTGCTGGCATCGCCGAGCACGCCGGCAGCGAGCGCGCGACAATAGTCGACGTCGAGGCCCTTGAAATTGCCCTGCGAGTCCGGCGCAGAGAACCCGGCAAAGCCGGTCGAGACGCCGCACACCAGCGTGCCGCGCTGCTTCACCGCATCCAGCGTCGCGGCCTGTGCGACCGCAACCGATGCGGCAATCAGGCCGGCGGCAATGATAACTCTCTTCATAGTTTCTCCCTCCCTCAGTGATTGATACTTCGCAAGGCCGTGTCGACGGCCGAGCCCAACCTGTCGACGATCATATCGATGTCGTCAGGCGTGGAAATGTAGGGCGGCGCCAGCAACACATGATCGCCGTGCTTCCCGTCCACGGTCCCGCCTGCCGGATAGCAGGCTAACCCGCCTTCGAACGCGGCCGCCTTTATCTTTTGGTTGAGTTTCAGGCCGGGGTCGAAGGGTTTGCGGGTGGCGCGGTCGGCGACCAGCTCGATCGCCTGGAACAGGCCGCGGCCGCGGATGTCGCCGACATGGCGATGATTGCCGAAGCGTTCGGTCAGCCGCCGCTCCAGCTGACGCCCGCGCTCCTTGACCTGGTCGAGCAGATGCTCGTCGGCGATGATCCGCTGCACCTCCAGCGCCGCCGCGCACGCCATTGGATGCGCAAGATAGGTGTGACCATGTTGGAACGCGCCGGAGCCTTGCCGGATGGTGTCGACCACGCGGGAGGTCGCAAGCATCGCGCCGATCGGCTGATAGCCGCCGCCCAGCCCCTTCGCAATCGCCTGGACGTCGGGGGCGATGCCCTCCTGCTCCCACGCGTTGAGCGTGCCGGTGCGACCCATGCCGCACATCACCTCGTCGAGGATCAGAAGCGCACCATGCTTGTTGCAAATGTCGCGCACTGCACGGAAGTAACCTTCGGGCGCGGTCACCGCGCCGCCGGTCGCGCCCACGACAGGCTCGGCGATGAAGGCCGCGACCGTGTCGGGACCGAGCCGCATGAACTCGGCATCGAGCTCGGCGGCGAGTTGGGCGACAAAATCGCTTTCGGATTCGTTGTCACGCTTTTCGTGATAGGCAAAGGCCGGCGTGACATGGCTGAAGGCCGATGACAGCAGCGGTTGATAGGGCTCGCGCCGCCAGGCATTTCCGCCGGCAGCCAACGCGCCGAGCGTGTTGCCGTGATAGCTCTGCCGCCGCGCGATGAAACGCTGGCGCTGCGGTTGGCCCGCCTCGATGAAATATTGCCGTGCGATCTTGATCGAGGCCTCGATCGCCTCCGATCCGCCGCTGACGAAATAGACGTAAGCGAGACCACCGGGCTCATGACCGACCAGTTGCTCGGCGAGTTCCTCCGCGGGCTGCGAGGAGAAAAACGCGGTGTGCGCATAGGCGAGCGTTGAGGCCTGCTTTGCCATCGCAGCAAGCACGCGCGGATGCTGGTGCCCGAGACAGGACACTGCCGCACCGCCCGAGGCGTCCAGCACCTTGCGGCCGTCCTCGGCAAACAGCCAGACACCCTCACCGCCCACGGCCTTCGGCGGCGTCTCGCGCAGACTTCGATGCAGCACGCGGCTTTGAGGGATAACCATGACGATCAACCTTTCTCCGAAACATATTGCGAGGTGGCGACGAGCCGTGCCTCGGTATCTTCCAGACGCTTCTTGGCGACAGCGCCGCCGAGCGCAAAGGTGGCGGCTGCGAGCGACTGCGCGATCGCGATCGCGCCGGTGAGGCTTGGAAAAAATCCAGGCGAGGAAGCGGATTCATAGAGCAGCAGATGGTCCGCGCCCTCGGCCATCGGCGCGCTGATGGAATTTGCGATTGCAATCAAGTCCGCGCGCGCGGCATGCGCCGCACGGGCCGACTGCACGCTCGCGGTCGAATAGGGCGCGAAGCCGATCACCACGACCGCCTCGCCTGCGCGGAATGCGCCGAGATCGAGATCCTCGGGTCCGGAGCCGCCGACGAGTTGAACCTCGTCGGGCCGGAACAGGCGAAGCTGGTAGTTCAGCAGTTCGGCGACGCTGCGGCAGCTGCGAAAGCCGGCGATCCAGATCCGCCGCGCCGCGTGCAGCGCGCGGGCCGCCCGCGCCACCGACTGGGCCGAAATCCGCGACAGCCCGGCGGCATCGGCCTCCAGCTTGTCGGATATCAGGAATATGTCGGCGTTCGGTCCCTGCCGCCGCCCGCGGGCGCGCCCCGAGAAGGGCGAGGCCTGCGCGGGCCTGCGCGCTTCCGTGAGCGCGGCGCGCAACTCGTCCCAGCCGGAATAACCGATCGCCTTGGCAAGGCGGGTAAATGACGCAGGGTCGGCGCCGGCGACCGAAGCAAGCTCTCGCATCGAGCGCGTGGTCGCGTCATAATCATTGGCGGCGACAAAGCGTCCCACCTGCTGCAGCCGGGTCGGCAGCGACGGCAATGCGCTGCACAATTCGTTGAGCGGCGAGCGGGACGGTTGGGCCATGAAACAAACGTTGCATACTTTTAGATTTGGTGCAACATTTGAAACGCGCCGCTCAAAGGGCTTGTAAAAAGGAGCCGTGTGCCGTGACGACCATTACGCCGCAAAAGCGCCCTCCCCGCCCGCGGATGGAATTTTCACTGCAGAACGACCAGTTCAAGGGCCTGCTGTGGCAAGTCCTGGTGATCGGCATGGCCGTCATCATCATCGGCTATCTCTGGTCCAACGCCATCCATAACCTCTCGGTGCGCCGCATCTCGACCGGCTTCGCCTTCCTCGGCCGCGAAGCGGGTATGCCGATCTCGGACACCTGGATCACCTACAGTCCGCGGGACACTTACCTGTGGGCCTTCATCGTCGGCATCGTCAACACGCTGCGCGTCGCCGCGATTGGCATCGTGCTCGCGACCATCCTGGGAACGTTGATCGGCATCGCGCGGCTGTCGACGAACTTCCTGCTGTCGCGGCTCGCTGCGATCTATGTCGAAACGCTGCGCGACATTCCGCTGCTGCTGCAGGTTCTGTTCTGGTACGTGCTGATGCAGGGGTTGCCGCCGGCGCGCGGCGCGTGGAAGCCGGTCGCGGGCGTCTTTCTCTCCAATCGCGGCCTCGTCATTCCCGGCATTCCGCTCGAGGAGGGACAATTCGCCATCATCGGCCTCGCCGTGCTGGGCTTCGCGGTGTTCTGGTGGATACGGCGTCAGCTGATCGCAAAGCAGGTCGCGGACGGCCAACCGCGCCTGATCTGGCCCTACGGCGCTGTGTTGGTGATCGTCCTGCCTGCGCTGGTGTCGTGGCTGTCGGGCGTCACATGGACCATCTCGATGCCGGAATTGCGCGGCTTCAATTTCGCCGGCGGCTGGGTGGTGGCGCCGGAATATTTCGCGCTGCTGATCGCGCTGGTGACTTACACCTCCGCCTTCATCGCCGAAATCGTGCGCAGCGGCATTCAGGCTGTTCACAAGGGCCAATGGGACGCCTCCCTCGCTTTGGGAATGAAGCGCGGCTTCGTGCTGCAGAAGATCGTGCTGCCGCAGGCGTTGCGGGTGATCATTCCGCCGCTGACCAGCCAGTATCTGAACCTGACCAAGAACTCCTCGCTGGCGGTCGCGATCGGCTATCAGGACATCGTCTCGGTCGCGAACACCACGCTGAACCAGACCGGCCAGGCGATCGAGTTGATCGCGTTGATCATGCTGGTGTTCCTCACCATCTCCCTCAGCATCAGCCTGTTCATGAACTGGTACAACGCGCGCATCGCGCTGACGGAGCGCTAAAGCGATGGCCACGTTGACCGACGTTCCGAACAGCCCTCGCCCCACCGCCCGCGTCCGCAGCGGCTGGAACGCCAATCCCGTCACACGTTGGATGCGCGCCAATTTGTTCCCCTCGATCGGCTCGACGATCACGACGGTCATTCTCGGCGCGGTGCTGGCCAAAGCGATCGTGAGCCTCGTGTTGTGGGGCATCCTCAATGCGGTGTGGACCGCTCCCGGCAACGACACCAGCGTCTGCCGGGCGGCGCACGGCGTCGGCGCCTGCTGGGCCGTGATCCCGGAAAAATATCGCTTTATCCTGTTCGGCACCTATCCCTACGACCAGCAGTGGCGGCCGGCACTGGCAGTACTGGTTTTCATTGCGCTATTTGTCCTCACGAGCCGACGCAGCCTCTGGCGCAAGGAGCTGGTGCTGATCTGGGCCGGCGCGCTGTCGCTGATCGGGCTGTTGATGTGGGGCGGCGTTCCCGGCCTGCCATTTGTGTCGCAGGAGCGATGGGGCGGATTGCCGGTGACGCTGGTGCTCGCCACCTTTGGCCTGGCCTTCGGTTTTCCCCTGGGCATTCTGGTCGCGCTTGGCCGCCGCTCGAAGCTGCCCGCAATCCGCTCGCTCTGCGTGCTCTATGTCGAGTTGATCCGCGGCGTGCCGCTGATCAGCCTGTTGTTCATGGCGAGCGTGATGTTTCCTCTGTTCATGCCCGAAGGCTTCAACATCGACAAGCTGCTGCGCGCCCAGATCGCGATCATCATGTTTGCCGGCGCCTATCTTGCCGAAGTCGTCCGCGGCGGGCTGCAGGCGGTGCCGCGCGGCCAGAGCGAGGCCGCCGAAGCGCTCGGCCTCTCCTACTGGCGGAAGAACTGGCTGATCATACTGCCGCAGGCGATCCGTCATGTCATCCCGCCGCTGGTCAACACCTTCATCGCCTTCTTCAAGGACACCAGCCTGGTGCTGATCATCGGCCTGTTCGACCTCCTGACCACGGCCAAGACCGCGATCATCGATCCGGCCTGGCAGCCCTTCAGCGTCGAGATCTATCTGTTCGTCGCGGCGATCTACTTCATGTTCTGCTTTGCAATGTCGCGCTACAGCCGGCAGCTCGAGCAGTCGCGCGCGAAGTAAGGCCTGCAGCAGACGGACGCAGTGAAGATCGCATCGGTATCTGGTCAAATTCGCCTGCAAATAGTGAATTCTTCAGGGAAATTTTCAAAATCTTGCTAAGCTGGGCTACGGCCGGAGCAATGGGTCTTGCCATGGCCGAGGACACTGACGACGAATGCCGCGCAAGGTTGCAAGATTGATCAGGACTTGCCTCTTGTACACCGCCGGACTGCTCGTTGCGGTGATAGCTGCCGGATCGGGTTTTCGCGCCTACTTTCAGCATCTCGCCGCCGAAGAGCTTGCGATCCGTTCACCCAACGGGGTGCAGGAGGGACGGTTCGTCGCCATCGGCGGCATCAAACAATGGGTTCAAATCCGTGGCGATGATCAAAAGAACCCTGTTCTTCTGTACGTCCACGGCGGCCCAGGCAGTTCGACCTTGCCGATATCGTCGGGTTGGCGACCCTGGGAAAAATACTTCACCATCGTGCAGTGGGACCAGCGTGGCGCCGGTCGGACCTATGGCGAGACCGGAGACGCAGTCGCGCCAACCATGACGTTGGACCGGATGACGCAGGATGGGATCGAGCTAGCCGAGTATCTAAGAACCCGATTTCTCCGAAGCGCGCCAATTGATCGCGCTGTCCTTGAGCGCAGTTTCCATGCCGGGATCCCGTACATGCATCGTCCTCGCGAGCACCACGAGGCGGTCGTAGGTCTCGATCCGGGCCAGGCACGAGCTTATTATTGGTCGGATTGTTGGAGCCAATGGACATCTCACTTAATCGGGGGCAGACCTTGTGTTCCAAAGGCTACTATAGACCACAGATCGCACGCTCGCCTCGTTGTGGAGGATGCTTCATCATGCTTCCGTTGAGGGTCCAAAAACGGACCTCAGACAGCGAATGTCGGAAGCCGGCTCTTCTCCCAATATCGGCCATTCGGACGACCGCTCGCGATGTCCGCTTCGTGGCAAACTGCGACATTCGAGGGTGAACGAGAGCCATAAAGAAGCGTCCGCTAATTACGCTCTCACCTGTAGAGTGTCCAGCGCGACGTGATGCTAACCGCTAGACCCGGCACGACAAATGAACCACGATCCCTTTGCTGCACTTCCCGCTGCGCAGCAACATATCGCGCGCGCGGCGATCACTGCCGTTTTGGGGACCTCCACCGCCGTCCGGCCTTTGACGGGCGGAGTTTCAGGGGCATTTGTCTTTCTAGTCGAGGCGAGCGGTCGGCGTTATGTACTCCGAATAGAAGGTCCAGAAGGCCCGTTACGCAATCCCCACCAGTACTTTTCTATGCGCACCGCTGCGGAAGCGGGCATCGCACCTCGACTTCATTACGTCGACACTAACGACCGCGTGGTGATCTCGGATTTTATTGAAGATAGACCGCTCGAAACCTATCCCGGGGGTCCCCGGCGATTAGCCCAGTCCATCGGGATGATGCTCAAGGAGCTGCAAAATTTGCCGCTGTTTCCGCGCTTCGTGGATTACCCAGACCTCGTCAATCGGCTGTGGACCCATGTTTGTAAGACAGGTCTCTTCGCTGACGGTCTCTTGGATGCCGCTTCTCAACGGCTTGTGGAAATTCGCGGGGCCTATGCAGTCCGATCGGAAAAATATGTATCCAGCCACAACGACTTCCTCCCCAGAAACGTTCTTTTCGATGGCAAGCGGCTATGGTTGATCGATTGGGAGAATAGCTTCCGTAATGACCCCCTAGTCGATCTAGGGACCGCTCTCGACAATTTTGCGCCGTCACTGGAATTGGAGGAGGTATTGCTGCTCGCTTGGCTAGGTCATGAGCCAGATCATCTGCTGCGCAATCGACTGGCGCTGGTGCGCAGCCTAACTCGCCTCTTCTACACAGGAGTTTTGTTCAGCGCTTCCGCATTGTCGCCGCGGGCCAGACCCGATCCGAGCCTCGCGGCCCTAACTTCTGAGGAATTTGAACAAGCGGTCCGCGATGGACGACTTTTAGCAGGGACGGCGGAAACAACCCACGTCCTAGGCAAGATGTTTCTTACCTCGTTCCTCTCCGGTGCAGTGCCGCCGGGATTGCCGCCCATGTATATGCGTTAGTTTCAACGGATCATTGGCGGCTTCGGCGATATCCAAGGCTTCGCCTTCAATACTCTGTGCGAAGACTTTGACGGACGTCCGGATTTGGTCAAAAGCGGGAGTTCCTCCACTTCCATAGCATGTCCGCTCTGCCTCTGGGGCGGACATGGATAGCTCGTCTTGACATTTCCGGTTGGTGCCAACACCGAGACTCGCTACCTAGTCCAACTTCTCGAATGTCAGCGTGAAGATGGCCTCCTCAGTCTTACCGTCCGGTGCGGACATACGTATCGGCGTCGTGAACTATCACTCGGCGGCCCGGTCGTCGCCAAGTACCGATCTGATCAGATAAGAAAAAGGCCGGCGTGATGGCCTTTCTGTTTGCGTCGATCTTGCCGGCGGATCAATGGATCATGAATCCGCCCAGGCTGCCGGACATTCGAGACCTTAACGCGCCAAAGATTGACGTCCGACGCTTTGGGAAAGGCGAATGATGTATCCATCCGGATCCTGGACAGCGAACTGACGAACTCCCATTTCGACATCATCTCGTCTATACCAACGCTCCTCCAATGGAAGAAAGCATTCGTGGCCAGCTGCGACAAGCGCACAGTGCAGCTGATCAACGTTTGAAACGTGAAGTTCGAAGTTTACCCCTCGGCCGAACGGCCTGACCAGTTCGGCCTTCGGCCAAAAGCGATCCTGCGTAACCGGCTGCTCCAGCATGAGTTCGGCGCCTTCGCGATCCAGAAAAACGAACCGTTCTTCGGGTCGAGCATAAAGAACGCAAAAACCCAAAAGTCCCACATAGAACTCCAGACTTTGGTCCAGGTTAGTACAGATCAGCTCTGGCACGAGTCGCGGTCTCATAAAACGATCTCACCACACACATGTTCTCGAACCATCGCTGTTCCCGGCTGCTGCCCGTTCTATCGGTGTTGGCGGTGTCCTCATCCTTTCTAAACACCAGCGGAGGTTTCGCGCACGGATCACGCGGATGAGATTACGCGCTTGCTCTCCCGGCTATCGAGTTTCATTTGCAGCGCAGCTGTTTCAACGCGCTGCCTGATACGCGACAGTGAATCCGTTATATCTCGCACTGTGCGATCGCCGATATCGGCGAAGACGTAGTCACTGAATTTGTTTCGCGTGGCAGCTAATTTGGCGATTTCTCTCCGAGCCTTGTCGGTGAGCGACATCAAGACAATTCGAGCGTCACTCGGAGAAGTTGCTCGAACCAGAAAACCCCATCTTTCTAAACTCTTTGTTTGTGCCGTAACAAACGTCGAATTGACGTAAAGTTTCGACGAGACCTCTCCAACAGAAACACCTTCCCCACCATCCAATTCACTAATGGCCATAAGAATCAACCACTGCGGCCCGCTCACCCCGAGAAGATTGGCCCACATCCGGCGAATATCCTCGAGATGTGTATTTATTGCGAGCAAATCCCACGTCAATTCGCGCTCAAGTGCTCCGCTGAGTTGATCACTGCGGGACGCCCTGTCGATTGTCGTTTGACCAGAGAATGAAGCTGTTGAACTTATTTTCTTTCGCGACGGCATGCAGGCCTCATCGATAAGTTAGATATCTAATATCATTGTGTAAGCGGCATAAATATGAAGCCGCAACAGTTGCTAAAAAGCCACACTGAACTTGCAAAAAACAGTGCTCTACAATATCTTCTTTAATTCTTGAAGTAGATTCTATAATTTCAATACACGATCTTCGGTCGTACCGCTCTGAGTTTGATGTGGAGTTTCCGTGGGGAGCAAAGCACTTAGGCGGTCTTATTCAGGGCAAGGAACAGCTCTGCGAGTGCGTACACCTGCAGGCACCCCCCTCGCCCGAGGCAACTTGGAGGTTAACATGAACATAGTTAAGAGCCTTGTCCTCGGCTCCGCGGCGGGTCTCGCCGCGATGACTGGGGCTCAGGCAGCTGATCTTCCCGTGAAGGCCAAAGCCGTCGAATACGTGAGAATCTGCTCGCTGTATGGAGCCGGATTCTTCTACATCCCGGGTACCGATACCTGCATCAAGCTGGGTGGCTACCTGCGTATTGACACGTCGTTCAACGCCAGTGCTGTCCAAAATGCGCCGGCCTATTCCGGCGACGCCGGCCAGCACAATCGTTACTTCGACAATTACTCGGCCCGTTCGCGCTTGGCGTTGACGATCGATACGCGCACCGCCACTGAATACGGCGTGGTCCGCGCCTTCGGTCAGGGCGACTTTACGTTCGATACCCTGGGCCAATCCACCTTCAACCCGAATACGATCTTTATGGCCGCTCCGATTGGCAGCTCTAATCTGCTTTATACTCCAGGTGGCGGTTATACCGCGGTCGAAATGGTGTTCATCCAGTTCGCTGGTTTCACCTTCGGTAAATCGGCTTCGGCCTATGCGACGCCCTGGCATGGTTATCCGGGCAACAACAACTCGTACCTGATCGGCGGTCATGACACCGTCACCGGCGTAAACAACATCCAGTACACCGCGCAGTTCGGCAGCGGCGTGTCCGTCACCATCGGCCTCGATGATCCAACCGTGTTCAACCGAACGAACGTCGCCAACCTGACCTTGGGTATCGGTGCAACCGGCGGAGTGCCCAATGCCTACGGCGGCGTGCACTATCCTGATCTCGTCGGCAACGTCCGTGTCGATCAGGCCTGGGGCCTGTTCCAGATTTCGGGCGCGTTGCACGAAGTTGACGGTTCCTACAACGTACTGAACACTGCGGCGGCTCCCGCTGGCGCGACAGGCCTTGCAGCCGGAGCTCCGACCGGCTTCTCGGAAATCAGTGGCCACCCCGATTCCAAAATGGGCGGCTCGGTAATGGCTGCCTTGCAGGTCAGGAATATCCCGACGGGTCCGGGCGATGACATCAAGATCGACGCGAGCTGGGCGAAGGGTGACACGAAGAACGTGATCTCCACCAGCGCAACCTCGCCACAATTCGCGATGTTTGGTGGCTCCAACATCGCTTACCAGAGCGTTGGCTTCGGTACGACGACGGATGCAGTTTGGCTTCCGACGTTCGCGGGCGGTGACGGGACCCTTCATCTGACGACCGCTTACGGTATCCGTGGTGCATTCAACCACAACTGGGATGCATACTGGTCGAGCAGCGTGTTCGGCAGCTATTCGGCCGTTCGGTATGACGCGGTTGCACAAGCCAACATGTGCGCCGTCTACACGCCCGGCAAGGCTGTCAGTGCGAACTACCAGTGTAACTTCAACTACACCGTCGGAATGGCCGGCGCGGTCACTCGCTGGACTCCTGTCAAGAACCTGACGTTTTCCGCCGAAGTGTTGTGGTTCCATCTCGACCAGATGTTCACCGGTACCGCCGCGTTGACTCCCGCAGCTCCTAAGCCCGGAGCGGCTCAGGGCGTTCCCTACGAGTTCAAGGACCAGGATACAGTGGCCCTCAACGTTCGTGTTCAGCGAAACTTCTGATCCCAACCTGCAGCAAAGGAGAAACTCTCGACCAACGTTTAACCTCCAAGGAAGCCTCCGGCATGCCCGCCGGAGGCTTTTTCGTCGAGCGACGCATAATTGCGATCAAGCCTGCGTCGAGCGCGCGCCATACACCCAACAGATCCATGGATGATGCGTAAGCGGTGTCCCGCGGTCCACCTGCCATCTGCCCGATCGCGCTCGGCCCGGAAGAGCGCGTTGTTCGCGGGTTCCGACGGAGGCGCCGAGCATTGGGCCACCGGCGCATCTCTTATTGAGACTTGTAGGCTGAAATGACGTCGAACCGCTCAACCCACCTGACCAACGTCCGCGCGAGGAACTGAATCGGCACCATCTTTCTTGAGGCGAAAATCGAGTTTGCAAGTCAATAGGGTGAAAGCACCTACTGTTATCGCACAATCATCGTGTTGACACTGCAAATCTGCTCTTGTTGTCTATGCAGGCGACTGGCAATCCAGTCAAAGATCACTTCGTTTCCAATAGTCGGGTTATCGCTCTGGGCATGTGATGCCGCTGTTTCGGTCGCCGAGAAAACTTTCAGGCTTATGTCCAGTCCGGCCTTTTTCAAAGCCTCGCAGAAATCGGCGGCATGATGTGCATCAAGCAAATCGTACTCGCCTAGCGCTACCAAGATCGGACACCTGATCCGCTTCGCGATTCGATGGCGTACTTTGTAAATCTCCTCTTTAATGGATTTTCGGTCTCCGCATCCCGAAATCCATTGCGCCAAAAAGGCACGTTCGTGCAAGTCCAAGATGCCACCGTCACAGACGGCCGCGCCAAAGCGATCATCTAAGCAAGCCGCTCGTGATGCAAACGACGCGCCGAGACCGTCACCAAAAATTGCGATCTGCCGATCTTCCACGTCGCCACGATCAATTAGGTAATCTACGCAACTGCTAATGAAGGCTTCGATATCCTGCGAACCAGCGATATTTTGTTTGACCGGAGTTCCTTGTTTCGGAAGATCGACGAGGAGAAGTGATAATTTACGAGCATGAGCGTGCCTAAGCATTTTATACAGATGCTCATCCTTAAGATGGTCTGGACCGCCAATGCAGATCACTGCCGGCGTTCGACAAACGGCTCCCGGCGCACGGAGAAAATAACCCTCCAGCGATCTGCCGCCGGAACACGGTATTCGGATTATCTCGCCTGCCGGAACTAAATGTTTCAGATAGAGATGGGAGCATATCCGCATCAACTGCAGAACCTGGTCCCGCCTGCAATCGGCAAACCCAAGAAGAAGTTCGGCAGTTCGATAATAATTTGATGCACGCAGCCAGTTACTTTGCGCGGTACTTATATTGCCGCGTGCGAGGGCTAAGTTGCCACGTTCCAGATTGGCATCCGCTATCGCCTTCCATTCCTTGTGCCAGCTTTCGTCGTCACCCGGGGTGATGCGGTTCGCGGTCAAAAAGCACTCTGAGATCGTGCTGCCCCCCTCCTGCGCAGCACCCAACACCTTCATAAACTGGAAGCAATATAACTCATTGTCGGGCCAATGCATCCAACCACCGGCATCATACCGCGGGCAAGGTGTAGTAGAGACATCGTCAATCATCGCAATACCTCCGAAATACGCTATGCATCGCCATTGCGATCGTCGGGATGCCTCAGAACATCTCGAAATATTCTCGTTGTTCCCACTCGGTGACCTCAGCCCTGAAAACGTTCGATTTCCGCATTCTTAATCTGCACGTAGTAATCCACGAATGCCGCGGGCACATCTGCGGATGGTCCTGGATCGAGGGAGCGGTCGACACCGTCGAGCCCCGAGAGGATCTGTGACGCCATATAGAGATACGGATTGGCCGCCGGCTCCCCTATCCGATTCTCCAAGCGCGTTGCCTTGTCGTTTGGACCGCCGAGAATGCGAAGCATCACGCCACGATTATCGCGACCCCAGATCGCGCGGTCGGGTGCCAGCGAGTAGGACCGATACCGCTTGTAACCGTTGATCGTCGGTGTCGTGAATACCGCCGAAGCGCGCGCGTGCTTGAGCACGCCTGCGAGATAGCTCTTTCCAAATGGAGAAAGCAGTTCACCGGCGACCTTGGACATGAACGCATTCTCACCACCTATCCGGCTAGCTATCGACTGATGAAGATGCCAACCGGAGGACTCGACGTTCGGAATTCGCGGCCTGCACATAAATGTCGCATGATAGCCGTGGCGACGAGCGATCTGCTTGACCGCCCCGCGAAACAAGACCATCGTGTCGGCAGGCTCGAGACCGACGGTCGGCTGGAATGTGAACTCTGCCTGGCTCGGTCCGTACTCGACTTCCATCGAGCGCAGCGGAAGGCCGAGTGCCACAACGTCGCGGCGAATAAGCTCCAGCACCGGTTCCATCTGATCGTAGCGCTGCTCGGTCAGATACTGATGTCCATGAGACAGAAGGCTTACGTCGGGAGGCTCACCGGGTTGGCCCGCATGTTCCGGCCGCATCTTAGGATCGTTAATCCTGAAGATGTGAAACTCGACTTCAAGGCCGGCCACGAAATCGTAACCGCGTTGGGATAGCTTTTCCAATGCGGACTTGCAGATCGCACGAGTTGCGAAGGGTACGGGCCGCCCGTCGGCGAAATAGAGATCGCACAGCAACCTTCCCGTCGTTGGCGCCCAGGGCAGGACCTTGAAAGTGGTCGGATCAGGCACCATGAGGATATCGCTGCCGCCCTGCATCTCGCGCATGCCGAAACCGCCACCGGGCGTAAAAACCGGAAACACCGTGCGGTGCGACGTGTCCTTCGCCAACATCGTCGTGGTGATCGAACACCCACTTTCAAGACAGTTCAACGCTTCGGACACAATCAGCGTCTTGCCGCGCAAGATGCCGTGCTGATCTGGAAACGACAGCCGGATGACCTCCAGCTTGCTTTCTTCGGCTACCTGCCGCAATCGGGTCACCGCGTCGTTCTGTTCACAGGACCAGAGCCCGTGCTTCTTGACGAAACTCACCTCGTTTCCTTTTCCGAGCCGGGATCTGCAGCCGGAAATCACTCGGCTGCAGTAAACCCGGAGATCTTCTGATTGGCATTCGGAGACACAGGACCCGCCCACGGCGCGCCTTTCCTCCGCTTCACGTCGACTTCCATCCAGTAGGTTTCCCAGCCCTTTGTGGGGCCGATACCGTCCATCGTCGCCGGTCCCTGGATGCTTCGAGCATTTGCTCTATCCAGGAACATGAACGGCTTTCCGCCTTCGGCGACTTTCTCGATCTCCTGCCGAAGCAGCCGGCGATACTGGATGATCGCCTTGTCCGTCTGGCCGAGATGCTCTCGAGTTCGGTCCTGGATGGCGCCCATCGATTCAACTGCCCACTGATCATGGACGTTGATGTCTGCGCCCATCCCAGTGTAGGTCTCGTGCTTTTGTTCGTGCGGATCGAAGCCGTAGTCGCTGGCCCGGTTCTTGCGCGATCGATAATCGGGTAGCTCGTAAAGCTCGAGCCGCTGCTCCTTCATCTTCTTGTCGATGGGAACAGTGTAGCTGGTGAAGATAGCGTACCAATAGCAATTCCTGTCATCCACCGGTACGTGCCACTGCGTTATCGTCATTTCCGAACTCATCGGAATGACGAAGGCATGAGGAAAAAGCTGATTGGTTACGCGGACGTGCGTGCGTTCCTCGTCGAGGGCACGCAGTGCGACAAGGCGTAGGCCGTATTCGGTGTGCTCAACATTGATAATCGGCTGAGCGTGTTCACGAAGGATCTTCGTCATCGGCGTTTCGCTATCTGAAGACACACCGCGAAACTGCTTGCCGTAGGCGATCGAAGTATCTTCATCTTCGAAGAAGCGATGCAGAAAAGAGGCGTGCGCTGGGTCGATGCCAACCTCTAAGCTTGGAGCCAATTGCATTCCATCAGTCCCTTGAAAGCAAACGTATAGGCGTCGGGCGCGGCGAAGCAGTCGATTTCAGGGAACGCAGGCGGTTCGCCATCCCCTGGATAGGTCCAAAGCACTCCACCCTTCTCGACAATCGGATAAGCGCGCTGCTTGATCTTCTTGCAAAACGACGAATCCACCGGTTCGGCAGGCATTTCAAGGCATCGGCCACTGACATCGAAGAGCCAACCGTGAAAGGCACAGCGAAGGCCACCATTTTCCCAACGACCGAAGGCTAGGTCAGCGCCCCGGTGCGGACAGTCTCGGTCCAACATTCCGTATCGCCCTCCTTCGTCGCGGAAAAGTACGAAGCTTTGCCCTAGCAGCTTCACCGCTTTGACCGGTCGCTCGCCTTGCAATTCATCGATAAGTGCAGCCGGTTGCCAGTACATCCGCATAAGCTTGCCTGCGGGGTCGGCCGGACCGATACGGGTGATCAAGTCGTTCTGCTGCTGACTCATCATAGCGCGGTGTCCTTTCGAATCTCGACGTTCTCGCTCATTGGCGTCGTGGCCCAATGCTAAAATACTGCGTCGCTGACTGTATCGGCCATGACCTCATGAGGTGATCTTCCGGAAAACCAATTTGAGCAACATGGGCGTCGTTTTGGGCAACCATTGAAAGTAAAAGCGCCGGAGCTCATTGAGGTAGTTTTCCGCTCATCACCGGTCCGAATAACTTCCAACCTTCGCCCTCGAATCTCATCAGTTGCAATTGCTCAATTGGATAGAAATCCGTCGGAGTTGTATTGATTTTCACACCTGGCAGCGAGGTCCCGGGCTCAAACTCCTTGAGGTTCGCCGCCTGCCTCATGACATTTTCGCGGGTGAGATCGTCACCGCACTGCCCTAAAACCTGCACTAGGGTGCGAGCAAGGTTATAGCCGTACGCGTAACCGGCATCCTTCCTGTCACCATTCGGGATCCATTTATCCATGAACTCAAACCATGCCTTCATGGATGGATTGTTCTTCCATTGGGGGTCCGACGGATCCATCCCGTAAGTAGCGGAGATAATGCCTTGACTATTTTCAAAACCTGCCGGCCGCAGTGTGGCACCAATCGAAGCAGCTGGATTGCTCAGGATGTGCATCGGCATCCAACCGATTTGCACCATTTTTTTAATAGCCTGCGCCGCAAACTTTGGCGTGGAGACGTCGTAGAGTACGTCTGCCCCGCTCGACTTCAGCTTGACGATGTGAGAGTCGATTGTCGGTTCTGCTTGGTCGTAGGCCTCCTGCATAACAATCATTGCTGAGGCTTTGTCTCCAAGGCCATCCTTTAAGCCTTTGAGATAATCTTTACCGTAATCGTCGTTTTGATACAGGATAGCGATCTTGCCGGATGGCCTATTCTCCAAAATATACTTCGCGTAAATATGACCTTCGGTTTGATAGGTCGGCTGCCAACCCATCGTCCAAGGAAAATGCTCGGGGTCTCCCCATTTGGTTGCACCAGTCGCAACAAAAAGCTGTGGCACTTGCTTCTTGTTTAGATAGCTCTGGATCGCTGTGTTTGAGGGCGTTCCGAGTGAACTGAACACCAGCAGCACCCCGTCGTCTTCGACAAGCTTGCGAGCCTGCTCTACCGCTTTGGGTGGCGAATAAGCATCATCATAGGAGATGAAATTCATTTTTCGGCCATTGACGCCGCCCTCGGAATTGACCTTGTTAAAGTAGGCCGCTTCTGCTTTTCCAATGGAACCGAATGAAGATGCGGGTCCACTGTACGGCATGATGTTGCCGACCTTGATCTCGGAGTCGGTAGCGCCAGGATCGTATTTTGGCTGGGCTCCCGCGGGTGAAACAATATGTACCGCGCTCAACAGCGCAGCGAGAAACAAAGCACTTTCTACAGTGACTTTTGTCTGTCCTGCAAACTCGTATGCATTCATCATAGGTACACCCTGGATCGCGTCTTGAGACGACTGGAATCAGGCGAGCTTCAGCAAACGCGCAGCGTTGTCTTTGAGGATCAACGGCCGCACGTCGTCCTTGAACGGGACCTTCTCGAAGTCCGATAGCCACCGTTCGGGCGAAATCATCGGCCAGTCTGAACCGAACAGCACTTTGTCCCGCAAAAGCGAGTTACAATACTGAACGAGGATTGGCGGAAAATACTTCGGTGACCAGCCCGACAGATCGATATAAACGTTCGGTTTGTGATTAGCGACCGCGAGCGCCTCTTCCTGCCAAGGGAATGAGGGATGCGCGAGTATGATAGGCATGTCAGGGAAGTCGATCGCAACATCGTCAATATGCATGGGGTTCGAATATTTGAGCCTCATGCCATTTCCGCCGCGCATCCCAGATCCCACTCCGGTTTGCCCGGTATGAAATAGCGCCGGCTTTCCGGTCTCCGCGATGGCTTCGTATAGTGGATAGGCCAATCGGTCGTTCGGAAAAAAACCCTGCATGGTCGGATGGAATTTGAAGCCTTGAACGCCAAATTCATTTACTAAACGACGCGCCTCCCTTGCGCCGACTTTGCCCTTGGCAGGATCGATCGAGGCAAAAGGAATCAATACGTCGTCATTTTTTGAAGCAATCTCTGCAACCTCTTCGTTGCTGTAACGCCGATAACCTGTCTCGCGTTCGGAATCGATCGTAAAGATAACTGCCGCTACGTTCAATTTGCGATAGTGTGCGGCCGTTTCACTTACAGTCGGCGGATGCGCCCAGGACGCACGGAAGTAACGCGCCATTGAACTCTGCAACTGATCGTAACCATCATCGGAATGGCACCCGCAGGGTTCTCCTGCATGGGTGTGAATGTCGATCGCGCTAACCTTCGAAATATTGATCATCTCTTATCGTCCACTTTAGACCGCGGCTTTGCCGAGGTCGGGGCACGACCCCGCGACAGGCCGCTTTTCTTTCGGAAAAGATAATCATTTAGTTAGGATACAGGCCCCAGATGTTGTGCTCAGGATCTAACCCGTACGGCGAAGCGCGATGCCGACGCCACCCCTACAGGGCCTGCTGTTGTCATCGAGTTTTCGAAGGGACCAGCGATCGCGGGGCAAGTCATGACGTGCCAGCCCATCCACTTGTGGCCGTTCGATTCCGCGATCACCTTTTTAGGTCCCCTCGTTCGAGCTTTTCACGGGTTTCTTCACGACGCGCGTCCTCCTTGGCTTGTGCTTCGGAAGAGCGCTTGAACAGGATCGGTTGCGAGGGCCAAAGATTGCCGCTCTTGGCAACCCAGAAGGCCCCATCAAAGTGTGCTTTATGAATGCTTATGCTTCCAGGCTCGATTACAAAGAACTGTGAGCCGTCTTTCGGGCAATAGCAGGCGTCGTTCCAGCCAAGCTCTTTGAGCCGCTGGTAGCCACGCCAGATTGCGAAGATTGCCCCCTGTTCGTCAGGAATCCGCTCGACGTTTTCCTGCGCTGCCGCTCGCGCGAGCATCGTATGACCCGTGTCTGCGCACCTTGACGGCTCATGCCGTAAGACCGGGACGCCCGTCGTTGGCTCAATCTCGCCCGTATCGAAGGTGCGATGGCCGACGATATCATCAGGCGCATCTTTTTTGGGGTCCTTCGACATCTAGTAGGTCTCAGCGTTTGCGTGCGGCAACCGGATAAGCATGCTTCTCGGAAAGATCATTCTGGTCGTCAGTGAGCGGCTTAGAGTGTTATCCTGTGCCTGCGTAACCTGGAGGCGGCATGAAACCTCCGAACTCACGTTCCAGAAATTCAGCAAATGCAATCGTAGTTCGATCCTCGAGATAAGGACCGATGATCTGCACGCCGATCGGCAGGCCGATTGGCGAGCGATCAATCGGCGCCACTGTCGCCGGGAAGCCAAACATTGTGGCGTTTCCAGCCCACACCGGATCGACGCCACCATATTGTTTGCCATCGATCACAATGCGTCGTTCTGCAGGCGGCCTGTGGTCGTGAGGAAACGCGACGGTGGAAATGACTGGGCATAAGACCACGTCATAGTCGCGAAACAACAAGCTCCATTGTTGCTGCAATCGAGCGCGGATGTTGCGAGCCAAGTCGTAGTCACGGAAGCTCATGGCTGCACCCCGCGCACGCTCTGCCGCGAGACTATTGTCGTCCGGCGCAAGGGACGACGCAGTGGCTCGCATCTGGTCATAGAAAGCAGGTGGCACCAAGGCCGCTAGGCGTGACCACAACACCCGAACCCAAAGTCGCCCTGATTCAGCAAGGTCCGGTAGTTGCGAACTGGATCGCGCGACCTTCACCCCCACACCTGCAAGCCTTCCTGATAGCCGGTCAATCGCTGAGCTAATTACAGCTTCCGTCGGAATGAGTGGGTTGGTCTCGATGACAAGGACGCGGAAATCCTTTAAGTTATCGTGACGGGACGGCGGGAGTGCCAGCCGGTACCCGACACCGTCACGTTCCTCATCCGGACCGGCCACAACATCAAGGGCTACAGCAAGATCAGCAGCCCGTATGGCCATCGGACCGACCACGCTTAGGTCGGGGTCACGCACCAAAGGCGGCAATGGCGGAGGCGATTGTCCGCGATCAGGCACAAGCCCAAGCGTGGGTTTGTGAGCGTAAACTCCGCAATAGTGCGCCGGTGCGCGTAAGGATCCCCCGAGGTCCGAGCCAAAAGAAAGAGGCCCAAAACCGGCAGCAAGCGCCGCTGCCGATCCTCCGGAGGATCCGCCGGGAGCACAGCTGAGGTCCCAGGGATTGTTGGTAGTCCCGTAAATGTCGTTGTAGCTTTGGTTGTCTGCCAGCATCATCGGAATATTCGTTTTGCCGAGGATAACAGCGCCGGCGCTTCTCGTACGGGCAACGAGGACGGCATCTTCCTTTGGCATAAAGTCCTTGAATTTCGGCACGCCGAAGCTCGTCGGTAGCCCCGCGACATTGAACGATTCCTTAACCGTTATCGGTACGCCCAGCAGTCGACGCCGCTCGCCGCGAGCAAGGGCAACATCCGCCGCTTTTGCTGCTTCCCGCGCCCGTTCGAAGTCGCGCACGACGACGGCGTTGATCCGTTGGTCCAATGCCTCAATGCGCGCAATCGTATGATTTACTAGCTCCACTGCTGATAGCTTGCGCATCTGCAGCGCTTCGCTGAGCTCCTTGACCGAGCGATAGTCCCACTCGGAGGGCGCTATCGGAGTTGCGTGATCTGTCGACGCCGACAACGTTGTTACGCTCGCGACGAACGTGCCGGTGATTGCCACTGCAGTACCTCCCGCCAGAATTTCACGCCGTGTCTTCATGTTGTCCTCGTCCGCGACTGCTGCACTATCTTCTTCTCACTCAAATGTACGTACGAGCATCGAACATTGATCATGCTGGCAGCAATGACGGGTTTTCTGGATCGCGACAAGAAAAATGACCTGGCTTTCCGCTAGGCGGATCAACCGCTGGGAATCGAAGCCACGATGGCTATTGTCGTTTGCGCACTTTCGAGTTCCAAACCAGTATGCCGTCTAGTGACTGCGCCCTGCTAAAGCAACCTTTGTCCTTTTAAAAACGCAGCCGCTCGCTCATGCAGCTGCGGCTCGTGAAGACAGAATGATCTACAGCTTAGGTGAGACGAAAAAGACGGTTTTCCCTCAGCCACACCACACGCTCATCACGCAAGAGCGTGCGCCGAACCTTGCCAGCGTCGTCTCGCAATGAAGTGCTGACGACCTCGAAGCTTTCTGGATGCTTGTAGCGGCTGAGCCTTCCTTCTAAGATTTTTTTTATTCCCCGAACGATTGTTAGGGCGTCGGCTCCGGGATCAAGATGCAAAATGGCATGCACACGCTGACCAAATTCCAAATCGGGTAGGCCCACGGCAACACAAGAGCGCACTTCAGGATGCGCAGTTACGGCGGCTTCTACTTCCGCCGGATAGATATTAGCGCCGCCTCGCAAAATCATGTCAGTAAGCCGATCACCAAGGTAGAGGTATCCTTCGACATCCAAACGCCCTATATCGCCAAGCGATTCCCAACCATCGACGCGACGTTTTGGCTCGGCTCCCAGATAGTGATATGTTGTTCCGGCGCCGTCTTTCGGAAGAAAATAGATTTCGCCCGCTTCACCTCCCCCGACATCGTTACCGTCCTCGCCAATGATTCGTAACCCTGAGGACTCGCCGATTTTTCCGACCGATCCTCGGTGTGAGAGCCACTCGACGCCCGATATCACTGTTGTCCCTTGTCGCTCGGTCCCACCATAAAGTTCCCAAATTCGTTCTGGGCCTAGCCAATCGATCCAATTTTGCTTCAACCATTCCGGGATCGGCGCGGCCATGTGAAACACCTTTTCCAAGCTTGATACATCGTAAGCCCTGCGCACTTTCTCTGGCAGTGCCCAAATCCGATGCATCATTGTTGGAACGAAATTGACCCACTGCGTCCGCTCCGTCTCTATCTCTCGGAGTGTTTCCTCGGCATCGAATTTAGTCAGACCGATAAGGCGAGCACCTGCGAACAATGCTAGATGTGAAAAGAGAAATGGCGCGTTGTGATAGAGTGGACCGACATTTAGTACCGATCCGCCCGGCGGGACCCCAAACGGAGGTTCGGCTGAGGGATCAGTAACTGCCGGTTGATGGTCGAGGATTACCTTCGGTCGCCCCGTCGATCCTCCGCTGGTCATTGCCTTCCAGTACCGCGCCACCGGAGCCTCGATCGGCGCATCCGAGAATCCCGCCAAATTCAAATCCTCAGGTAGGGAGACGGGTGCGTTCCAGTCAGGCTCGCCGCCGACGACAAGCGCAGGTTTCAAAATATCGAGCAGCGCGTCAGCCTCACCCCGCGGTAGCCTCCGAGACAGAGGGGCCGGTGTCGCGCCGAGCTTCCACACCGCAAATGTTGTTTCGAAAAATTCGTTGCCATTACGTAGTCCAATCGCAACAATATCGCCTGTCCTCACGCCTTTAGTTGCGAACGCTCGCGCGCGTCGGTTTGCACCACGCTCTAGCTGCTCCCAAGATAGCAGCTCTCTACCATGCCGTATTGCGATCGCCCTTTGCGGTTTGCGCTCTGCATACCAACGAGGAACATCAGCGATCGGGATCAGCATTTAATTCTACCGTCTATTTGCTACTGAATTCGGCAACTTTCGCATGAGCTACACGGCGGACGATTGTGTGCGTCGGCGATTGACGAAGCAACACAGGAACAATCCACTCAACGATCTCAGAACAAAGATCCGAAAGGTTACATTCTCCAAATCGCCGCGATTTGACTGGCTTCATGCCGGACTAGCTCCAGTTGCTCCGACGAATACGGGACTGCTCCAAGCCATTTGGCCATTCTTCTGTAATACCCGCAGATATACATAACCCGTCTCTCCGTTCAGTCGGATGGTGGCTCGACCGACCAAGTGAGATTCGTGATGAGCGACCAAACGATGCAGCTGATAACTCTCCGAGGGATAAGATCCTGTGTGGGCCTCCACGGAACGCGCCGCCAGTTCCCGCACTGGGACAACGAAGCTGGCCTCTACCGGCAAGCTCATCTCGACTTGTAGCTCTGCCTGCGGCTGGGCAATGACTTCGATAACGACGGCTTGATTTGGATTACCGTTGAAAGCACCCGCACGAGACGTATACGAACAAATCGCTAGTTCGTCGCTCTGAGCAAAAAAGCGATGGCGGCGACTTTCATCAAACGGATGCGACGCTAGACAGGGGAAATGTCGCATAATGACACCTCCGTTCAGACGAAGCCGAAATCGCCAATCCACTGTTCTCGCTGGAGAGAGTTCACTCCAGGGACCCCAACCCCACTCGAACCGCAACTGAACCGGCTTTTTCCAATCGACCTCTGACGATGCAGCTCTCAGCGGACTGAAACGCGCAACAACGTCCCCGTCTTGAATGATCTCAACGATCGCTATCTCGTCGCGTGCCTCGACGGCAAACGCGACGTCGACAGATGGTCTCGCCGCCAACGTACTTCCCATCAACTCGCCGTCGACCGTGAAATCGATCTCTATGCGATCACCAGTTAGCGCATACGTTCGCCGGTTGCGGAAAGCATCCCATATCGAGGCGCGATCAAGGTTCGCGACCAATGCAGCGACGACGCCTTCTCCCCAAGCGCCTGGAAAACCGCGGTGGCTATCCGTCGAAGCGGTAAAGCCAAATCTGTGACCACGCCGCAAGGCCGCGGTCACTGTATTGATAGTTGATCGACCTCCAGGAGAGCCGAGTTTCATTGGGTAAGCTCCACGATCGTCTTCAGAGCAACCATGCATGGAGAATATCTCGACGACTGGGGCAAGCTGGGAATCGTATACATCCCAATTTGCACCTCTCGCTCCGCGCGGATAAGCAACGTGATGAGGCAACAGTATCGCACCATGAGCCCGACAGAACGCCTTCAACTCGTCTATGTTCTTGGCATATGAAATAGGCATATGGTCACCCGGAAAAATGACGCATTGATCCCCAAAACAATTGGAGTGCCACTCGAAGCCGAGAAAGGTGACAAATTTTCCGTTTTTGTTTGCCCCCGCTATAGCACCTTGAACGCGCTCCCACGTCGCGGCCAATCGCTCAAATCCCGACGTGAAATGGGAAAGCCGCTCGTCGGTTCCCACCTCGAGGTCATGCCAGCTTGCATGTCCCGTGAACGCATAGAAATCCAGATGCGCTTCAGCGATTTCGATGCTCCGCTCGATGCTTCCTTGGCCGTAGCCGTGTGCGTTATGATTGTGTATGTCGCCAAACACTATACGGTGAGACCGATCCATAACCATTCCAGTCAGCAATTGGTTTTCGCAAATTGCGATCAGCGCCACTCGACGAGCGCAACAGACCGTGGCCCGGCACCACTTTCAATATTAAAGCGGCACGCTTCCGCTCAGCGGAACATCGGCATACAGTTGACAGATCGACGTGGTCGGTTATGCGAATTAGTGTTTAGATCGCGTCCCAGTCGAAAATATCCGCTGAGATATCCAACTTGTAGAAAGATGATTTCAGCGCCGGCATTCCGTGTTCGACAATAGATTGCGGCGTCCAGCCCTCGCTTCGATGAACCGAACGTAGCGGGCGCGATTGGCTCATCAGCAAAATTTCGTTCATGCGAACCGTAAAGATTTGTCCGGTCACTTCTTTAGCGGCGTCGCCGAGCAAGAACGCACAGAGAGGAGCAATCTTCTCCGGACCCATCTGCTGGACCTTGGCGACACGCGCCTTCTCCTCTTCGGTCTCGGTTGGAATGGTTCCGGTCAACCGGCTCCAAGCAAACGGCGATATGCAGTTGGAGCGCACGTTGAACCGGTTCATGTCGAGTGCGATAGACTTTGACAGACCCACGATGCCAAGTTTTGCCGCGGCGTAATTGGCCTGGCCGAGATTGCCGACGAGACCGGAAGTCGATGTAAAATGAACAAACGAGCCGCTCTCTTGTTCGCGGAACAGCCGTGCCGCAGCATGCGCAACATAGAACGAGCCCATTAAGTGCACATTGATCACGGATTCGAATGCCTCCACGCTCATGCGATGGAAGATCATGTCACGAAGGATGCCGGCATTGTTCACGACACCGTCGAGCCGACCATATGCGTCGATTGCATTCTTGACGATTCGGTTGGCGGGTAAGGTTTCCGCCACGGTTTCAAAGTTGGCAATTGCCGTGCCGCCACGCTTCTTGATTTCCTCGACCACCTCCTCGGCCGGAGCAGCACTACTGCCTGCGCCGTCAGCGGCAACGCCAGGGTCGTTCACTATGACCTTGGCACCCTCACCGGCGCAAAGTAGCGCGATCTCTCGGCCAATTCCGCGGCCAGCCCCGGTAACGATAATGACCTTGCCGGCGAGCGATTTCTTCATGCTGATTCCCTGGGTTGGCCCTGTTGCTAGGTCGTCAGGTTCCTGGACACCAACTTTCTCACCGCAAGGTCCATCGCAAATAGCCGCAGTCACGTTGACACCAATCGTCGTGAGCGCCCGACCTGGCGCGAGCGCTGCCGCGTAACTGATGCTCATAGACAGCGCTATGAAACGGGCGTACGACTTTACATTCAACGACAAAGTCACACGCTTCCGCTTAGCGGAAACATCGGTATTCGACTGACGTGAAGGACGAATCGGTTAGATCGTTGACGAGGGGGCTCGCGGTACTCCGCTGCATTTCGAATCGCGGGTCGACTTCGCTTGCGGAATTGCACAAAGATTCCGGCATCTCACGACCTGCACTACTGCGTCTTCTCGCAACCTTGGAAGCGGAAGGCTACGTTCGTCGATGGCTGACTGACGGTCGTTACCGAATTAGTTTTAATGCACCTGAAATCGTAAAGAGCCGCGGGCTACCAGCCATTATGGCTGATTTGGTTGGGCCTGTGCTGCAGGACTTATTGCCTAAACTTAGCTGGCCTGCCGACATCGCCGTACGCGATGGTCATCATATGATTGTCTGCGAGACGACGCGCCGCAAGTCACCGCACTTAGTGCACCCCGTGAACGCAGGCTATCGCGTTCACATGTTGCAATCGGCGGTCGGCCGCGCGTTTCTTGCTTTTTGTCGACCGTTTGAGCGCGATAATATTTTGGCTGCTCTTCGAAAATCCGGCGACCTCAACGATCAGCTTGCTCGCGACGAAAAGGCAATCGACGCTTTGCTGATGGAGAATCGTAAACGCGGTTATGCTTTCCGCAAGAAAGGGTATTTTGCCAATCGGCCGAACGTGCCGCTTGAATTCAGCGCGATAGCCGTCCCTATCTTGTATGACGGCCACGCAATGGCCTGCCTCTCTGTCACTTGGATTGCAACGGCAATGTCCGAGCAGGAGTTTGTCGCAAGCTACCTGCCAGCGATCCAGATCGCCGCTCGTCGGGCCGAACATGTGCTTTCGGCCAGCGACATCGACTTCGACGCAATTCGAGCATGAGCAGGGATGGGCACGCGGTGGCTGTTAGAACTAAAGTCCCCGGTCTTACCCTCCCCGAAACGGGAGTTTTCGCGGAAAGGATCGGAAAACTTTCGGCGACCTAACCGCGCGTCCAGCGAGGCAGCCGTCGTCGAACAAACCAGTCGAGAGATAGACATGCCAAAATTGGATAAAGGAGCTGTCGGACCCAACTAGGACGCGGAATCATAAAGGCGCAGCCATAGCCTGATCGACGCCAGTTGAACGAAAACCAGGTAGTTGGCGGCAAGCCGGTCGTAGCGCGTCGCGACGCGACGACATTGTTTGATCCTGTTGAAGAACTGTTCCATCTGGTTGCGTGCGGGGTAGAGATAGGGGCTGAAGCAGATCGGATCGTTGCGGTTGCTTTTCGGCGGGATGTTGGCCCACGCGCCCTTCTTCCTGGCAAGCTCTCTGACCCAGCCGGCGTCATAGCCACGGTCGGCAAGCAGCATTGATCCGACCTTCAGACGAGAAAGCAGTTTTCCGGCAAGTCGAACGTCGTGGGCCTCACCGGGGCTCAGCGCCAGCCGCACCGGCAGACCATTGCTATCGACGACCGCATGAATTTTGCTCGTCAAGCCGCCGCGTGACCTTCCCATTGATTGACGCTGGTTTCTTGTAATGCAGGCTCCATGCTGGTGCACACGGACAATAGATGTGTCGATCATCTGGACAGCGGCATCGTGGGCGCCGGCAAGCGCGTCTATGATGCGGCCCCAGACGCCGGCTCGCCGTCGAGCGCGCGATCCGGCCTGTCGCGCTGGGCCGTAAAAACCATCTGTTCGCGGGATCCGATGGCGGTGCCGCTGGGCAACGGTTTGCTCCCTCATCGCGACCGCCAAGCTCAACGACATCGAACCCTTCGCCTACTCACCGACGTGCTCGAGCGCATGTCCAACGGGCACTCAGCCAGCCGCCTCGACGAGCTGATGCCGTGGAACTGGCGCCCGTCGACCGCCTCAACTGACCCACGTGTCAGAAATGGACGCTTACGGTATGCGGAGCGGTTGGATTGCAGCGACATCGGCCTTGGGACGGACCGACAGTTTCGTCTGCTCCGTCCGTGGGAGAGCGAACATCCTAAAGCATAGACGACCACGTCCGCACTTCGGCCGGACAGCGCCAAAGGGAATTAGGTTCTAACCAGGTAGCCTACTCTTCGCCTCGTCGCTCAAAATCGAGATATCTGGTGCTGTGCTTGTTTTGAATGAGGCGAATCGCAGTTGCAGAAATTTATCGTCTTGGCGAGCGGTATTTGCTTGATACGGCATCGCCACACCACCGGCAAGAGGTGATCCTTCGGCTTGTTGCTAAATGATTTACCCGACCATCTAGGTTCGACGAGGATCGTTGCAAGCCAGTTCCCGTAGAGAGCGCCGCATCTAGCCGTCAAGAACGTCCGAAGAATGCTGGCTGGCCATGTCTTTATCTTTCCTTTCAAGCGTACCTTACGCAGCCGTTGCCGTCAGCGTGCTGATCGCCTAAGCAGAGTGCGCAGCTTAAGGTTTCTTTGTAGATGCGCTGGAATAGGATCGAAAATGTCGCGCAAGATACTCGTCATGGGGCTGCCGGGCGCCGGCAAGACCACCTTCGCCACGTCGCTGGCGCCGCTGCTCAATGCGGTCGTGTTCAATGCCGACGCGGTACGCGCCAATCTCTCGCGCGATCTCAGCTTCAGCCACGAGGATCGCCTTGAACACGCCCGCCGCATGGGCTGGATGTGCGATCGCGTGGTCGAAGCCGGCGGCACAGTGATCGCCGACTTTATCTGCCCGACTCCGGAGACGCGCGCGAGCTTCGGCGACGCTTTCGTAATCTGGATCGACCGCATTGCCGAGGGACGGTTCGAGGACACTAACCGCATGTTCGTCGCGCCGGATAAGGTCGACCTACGCGTGACCGCCGAGGGCGCGCCACAGTTCTGGGCCGAGCAGGCGCTGTTTCGGCTGCGGCCGTCCTTCGATCCGCAAAAGCCGACCGCGCTGTTCATCGGCCGCTATCAGCCGTTCCATCCCGGTCATCAGCGCCTGATCGAGGAAGGCTTGCGGCGCGTCGGCCAAGTCTGCATCGCTGTGCGCGATACCCACGGCATCGGTGAGAAAAATCCGCTGCCCTTCTTCGCGGTCAAGCAGCGCATCGAGACGGCGCTGTCGGCCCACGCAGGCCGCTTCGTCGTCGTGCCGCTACCAAACATCACCAACGTGTTCTATGGCCGCGATGTCGGCTATCAAGTCGAGCGCATCGTGCTCGACGAGGCTACCGAGCAGATCTCCGCGACCGCCGCGCGTCAGCTCGCTGGGATTTCCGGCGCCAGCAAGAATTAGCGTCTTCAAGCGAGCCAAGCAGGATTGGGTCGTAGCCTTGTGCGCGCTCGGCTTCTCCCTCCACATCCCCGGCCAGGCGTATTACGAGCGCGCGCTCGCCATCGGCCCGTCGTTCCTCGATCCAAACGATGGCATCGGGCCTGACGCCGCAGGCACGGGGCCAGTCGGAGGAAGCCCGTAGCGCCTTCGAAGGCAGTCGGGTCGGAGGTGCCGGCCCATAGCTGGGACGAAATGAAGCAATTCCGCGCCGAAGATCCGCAGCTTGCCGCGATGAAAGGCTCGGCGCCGCGGATGAAGACACGAGGCGAAAACTTATTCATCTTGCCGTCAATGCCACGATGCCGCGACTGTCGCGGGCACCAAGGGCAATTGCGCATTGCTCGGGACGAGCGACTCCAGACCGTTATTGCCGGGCGAGTAGCTCGCCATAGCCTGCACGAGGCGGTTTAACTGCGAGTCAAGCGCGCTCGAGTTTGACAGATCGAGAGATTGATCTGTTGCGGCAAGCGTCGGACTACCAGTGGATCCAAGCCCGCCAATGGCTGGGGTTTGACCCGTCGAATCAGCGCCGCTCGGCGAAAACGGGCCGCCGCCCTGCCCTGCAGGAGGATCGATAACGATCGTTCCGCCGCTTCCATCGCTGGATAGCGAGAAATTGGCAGTTGTGTAACTTCCGGCAAAGGAAATATGGGCCACGTGATTTTGGGAATCGGTGACCGTCAGAGTGCCTGACGAAGAGTTGCCGGCATAGGAGGCCGAAGTCCCCGACCCAAATCCGATGTCTTTCAGGTCGATCTCGTCCGAACTGGACAAGGAGCCGGTCCCGGTGAAATTCAGGATCTGCCCGCTGAACTGCGACGAATTGTCGAGAATCAGCGTTCCCGTCGATCCGATGAATTGAACGGAGGCGGAAATCGCGCCGGACAATTCAAGTGATCCGCTCGTCGGCACCGCGTAGCCGATCACGCCGTCGCCGTTGAGATCCTGCTGGAAGGTTGGCTCGAACGATTCCACGCTGCCGGACAGGCCAGTGATGACGTTGCCGTTGGTGTCGACGCTCCAGAACCCGTAGGAGCCGGCATAGCTGAGCGCGACGTCATAGCCGCTCGAGGTCTGCTCAGCGGCGAACGGCGTCCAGACGAACTCACCCACCGTCAGCGGCGAGCCGCCATATATCAGCTCGAGAGCCGCACCGGTGCTGTTGCTCTCGAGATAGTAATTGTTGCCGACCTGAACGAGACTGGTTGATCCGAACGACTCGATAAGCGTGGTGCCGGCAGGAAGGCCGATGGTGCCGTCACCGTTCAGATCCTGGTGAAGCGTATTTTCCTGCGATTCCAGCACCGGGCTCGCGGGCGACACCCACCCGTTGAAAACGTCAGAGACAAAGTTGCCGCTGCTGTCGGTGTTCCAGAATAGGAATTTATTGTCGCTGGTATCCCTCCAGGCTACCTCATACCCTGTCGCGGTTTGCTCGACGCCAACAGGCGCAATGGTGCCGCTGAACTCGCCTGACGTGACGGCGGAGCCCTGGTATTTCAGCTCCGGACCGACTCCCGTGCTGTTGTTATCGAGGTAATAATTGCTGCCGACCTCGACCAGACTCGTCGAACCGAACTGCTCGATTAGGGTGGCGTTGGTAGGAAGCCCTATGATGCCGTCACCGTTGAGATCCTGCTGGAAGCTCGGCTCGATCGATTGGACCAGTGGAGTCGCCCCATAGCTGACACTACCATTCGTATCGGTGTACCAGACGCTGTAGGAGTTGCCATTCTTGATGGCGATCTCATAACCGGTCGAGGTCTGCTCTACGGCGATCGGCGTCCAGGCGAACTCTCCCACTGTCAGCGGCGCGCTGCCATACATCAGTTCGGAACCGAGCCCGGTGGTGTTGCTAAGGAGGTAATAATCGTTGCCGACCTGGACCAAACTTGTCGATCCAAACAACTCGATGACGGTGCTGTTGGGAATGCCAATGGTACCGTCGCCATTCAAATCCTGATGAAAGAGGGTCTCCATGTATTGCAGTGCGATGCTCGTGCCTGACGTCCAACCAAACAAATTGCTCTGATAGTTGCCGCTGCTATCGGTGGCCCAGACGGTATACTGAGCGTTGCTGGTGTTTTCCCAAGCGACGTCATAACCGGTTGACGTCCGCTCCACGCCGAGCGGTACATAGTTTGTGCCAAATCCATTCACTGTCACAGGCGCGCCCTGATACATCAGTTCCGGGCCTGTCCCGGTGCTGTTGCTATCAAGGAAGTAATTGTTGTTGACCTGAACCAGGCTGGTTGACCCGGCCGACTCGACGACTATGCCGATGAACCCGTCACCATTCAGATCTTGATGGAAGCTGGGCTCCAACGATTCCAGTGCAGCACTGTTGCCGGCGACGGACCCAATCGAGTCCGAGGTAATATTGCCATTCGCATCGGTATTCCAAACCGTGTAGGTGTTGGTGCCGCCGAGCTTGAACGCCACCTCATAGCCGCCCGAGATCGCTTCCGCGCCTATCGGAGCCCAGGAGCCCCAGGTTCCCACGGTCCATGCCGCGCCGCCATACATCAGCTCCGGGCCAGCGCCAGTGGCGTTACTATCGAGGAAGTAATCGTTGCCGATCTCGACCAAACTGATCGATCCAAACGGCTCGACCACGGTGACAACCTTGTCGCCAGTGCCGATGACGGTAAGGTTAGTCACGCCGTTAGCGACATTGATAACAACGTTGTTGGCTGCGATCGTGACATTGCTACCCGTCACATCAACCGTGTCATTGGCCCCGCTCACCGTCGCACTGTCGTTGCCGGTCAACGTAACCGTATTGCCGTTCCCGTTGACGACGACACCAGTTAAACCGCTTCCAACGCTGATCGAAGCGCTCGTGGTGGCAAGTGTGTCGCCGCCGCCCGATATTTTGATCAGCGCACCGCCACTGGTGACGGATACATTGTCGTTTCCGGTCAACGTAACCGTATTCCCACTGCCGCTGACCGTCACGCCGCCGGTTATCCCGCTGCCGAGGCTGAGGGCATTGTTGGACCCGCTCAGGGACAGGTAATCGCTGCCCTTCAGCATGATCGTATCGCCACTGCCGTTGATCAGGTCGGGGGCAGCCGCAGTGCCGTTACCCGAACCGATAATAATCGTCGCATTCGATGCGTTCGTGATGGAATAGGAATTCGTATAAGGCGGCTCAAACGTGACCGGAGGAGCCGCGTTGATGGCGATGGTGTCGCCAGTACCCGACGAAAGGGTAAGCTCCGACGGGCCGGCTTGCGCGATTTGATCGTTGCTTCCGGCGACCGTGACGATGTCCGAATCGTCAACCAGGATTGATGAATTCGAGGCATTGATCGTTGCGGGATCGACGGCTTCGATTGCATCGTTGAAACCATTAACGGTGAGCACATTATCCGTGTTCTGATTGTCTTCAGCCACGATGATGTTGCTGTTGCCGTTGATCGTAGCCGTCACGCCCTGAGGGATGAGCAGGAAGTTGGCAAAGGAATAGGTGCCGGAGTTTCTGATTGCCGCGGTCAGCGCCGCATTTTCCCACTGCACCGGCGGCGCCACAAGGCTCTGGTTAGGATCAATGACCGTAAGGTTGGCGCTGTCGCCGTGGTCCGTGGCGTATTGGGCGATCGCCACGGCCGCCGGTACGAAAGCTTGAGCGGAGGCGGTAGCTGAGCTGAACTCTGTGGAAGAGGTTAAGTTGCCGAAAGTCGCCATCTCCTCTGCCGTCGGCAGCCGGCCCAACGCATTCTCAAGCGCCGTGAGGATATTCCACCCGGTAAAATCGCCTTCGAATCCGAAAAGGACGAAGTTATTTTTGTATTCGGTCGTATTGACGATACTGGCCGCCAAAGCCTCGCGATCCAGCACGCCATTGGTGATGAATTGCGCCAGATATTGCGTTTCGGCGTCATCCATCGGGTGGCCGAACAGCGTCTGATAGATCTCGTTGGCGATTGCGATGTCCTGCTTTTCTGTCGCGAGATCAATTTGGATGGTACCGGAGCTTCCAGCTCCGTTGTTCCAGCTCCACGTATCGATCCCGTTCGCGTCGACAAAGTGTGACGCGCTTCCGTTGGTATCGCCAGCCGAAGCGGCTTTGCTCCCCGACGCCACACTGCGCGTAAATTCGTAGCTGCCGTTTGCATTGGCAAAAGTCGCCGTGGTGTCCGTGATGCCCGTCGAGGTCGTCAGCGTCTTGACCAACCTGTCGGCGCTGACCGAATAGGTATTGGTGCCAATAAGGGTCGCGCCAACGCTCATCCCGCCGATTTGCTGCGTGCCGGACCTATTGTCATAGAAATTGTAAACTTCGGTCTGCGAACCGTCCGATTGCCTAGTGATGGTGCCAACTTCCTGAAAAATGCCGGAGCCGTCGTTATCAACGAACTCGGTGGTCACCAGACCGTTGGCGCTGGTTTCCGTTGTCGTCAGCGAGCGCTGGTTGGCAAAGCTGCTGCCGAACGCTGTTTTGACGGTTTCGGTCTTGCTGCCGTCGGCATTGAGCGTCGTGGCGTCGGACTCGATGATATCCGTTCCCAGCATCGATCCGGGCGCGGCGGCTCCGGCGATGATATCGGCGGCTGCCGCATCGAGAGTGGCGGTCGATTCTTTTCCGGTCGTGTCATAGGCGTAGGATTTCACCAGGCCGTCAGGCGAGATGTCGGCGACGATCTGGTCGGTCAGAACGCCGAAGCCGTCGTAATTCAGCGTCGTCGTGGTGATACTCGAATCGGCATTGGTGACGACATTGACGGTTTGAACGTAGGCGGACGCCCCGAACGAGCCGGAGCCGGTGCGAGTGCGCGTAGTCGTACCGTTGGCGTTGTCGACGAGCGTATCGGTCTCGGCGTTGTAGCCCGTTCCAGAGAACGTCGGGGTAAACGAGCCGAACGATTGATTAACGAGATCCAGGTCGTCCAACGTCGTCGTCGTGACCGTGCGGCCGTCGTAACTCGTGTTGATCGTGACCTGTTTCTGGATCGTGCTCAATGATCCCGGGTTGTAATAGGTCGTGACCTGGGATGTCGATCCGTCGAGTGCGGTCGACGTTTGCTGGACGATATAGGGGGCGGCACTGCCGAGCGCCGTCGATATGGTCGTCGTCAGCTGGTTCGCCGAGGTGACGATGGTCGTGGTATCGTTGGCGCTTGACGCGCCGTTTATCGTATCGGCGATCGTCTCCGTCGTTATGCCGGTGTCGGCGACGGCGATGCCATCGCTTGTAACCGCATTGAAGCTTGACGTATTGGTCGCAGACAGCGCTCCGGCCAAAGCCATCGTCGTGATCGTGCTTTGATCGTTGCCGGTGACCTGCCTGGTCAGCGACGTGGTGAAGCCGACGGCGGCGTCGTTATCCTGCCATGTCTCGACCTGACCGCCATCGCCATTCGAATCATAGGTCGTCGCGTAGGTTTCGGTATCGACGGCCGTGCCGCCGGCGTTTTTATAGGTTTTCGAGAGCGCAAGGCCATTGCCGCTCATCGTCTCGACGACCGTGCCGAGCAGGTTGTGGCTGGCGCCATAGCTCGTGATCGTATCCACGATCGAGCCGTTCGCCTGGGTTTGAACGTTCTCGGATTGATCGACCGTTCCGATGGTTCCGGTCTCCTTGAGATAACGGTTGATCGTGATGGTCTGCTGATCGGCGGACGTCGTGGTCGCCGACTGCTCGATCGTTGCACCGTTGGCCGCGGTGGCCGTAAGTGTTTCGGTGCGACTGCCATCGCTGCTGTTCAGAACCGTATTGTCGGTCGTTGTGTAATTGAAGACCGGAGTCGAGCCGCTGAGCGCCCCGTTGGCGTCGATTGCGGTCATTTTCGAAAGGCCGTTGGCGGAGACGGTCGTCACCGTCTCGCTTATCAGCCCGGCCCTGTTGAAATTGGCTACGGTCTCGGTTTGGCTGCCATTGGCGTTCAGCTGGATCGTATCGCTGGTCCAGAAATCGCTCGACGTGTCGCCGTTCACCGCGGTCGCGAAAACCCTCGACAGTCCGTTCGCCGTGGTGGTGAGCGTGGTGGTCTTGAGCAACGCTCCGCCTGGTTGCGCATAGGTCTGTGTCGTGTCCGTCGTGGTGCCGTTGGCGCTCGGTGCGATCGTCTCGACCTGGTAGATCGGAACCGAACCGTTCGATTGCCGCACGATCGTCGTTTCCAGCCCCGCGCCCTGGACGATGATGCCGGATGTAGTCGTCGTGATATTGCGAACGTTTCCGTTGGTGCCGCCTGTGTATTCGGTAACGACCTCGGTCTGGCTGCCGTTTGCGTTGATCGTCATCGTGTCCGTCGACGCTTGGTCGGTGACGCCGTCGCCGTTGTAATCATGGAGAACGGTCGTCGCCATGCCGGTCGCGCTGACCGTCGTCGTGATCCGGTCGACAAGCGTCGTGTTGTAATTGTAGGCCGACACGGTTTCGGTGCGGCTGCCGTCGGAATTGATCGCGGTTACGTCGGTCAATTGCGTCTTGTAATGCGCGGTCGCAAAGGGGTTTTCCGTCGTCGTGGTGGAAAGACCGTTGGCGCTGGTCGACACGCTCGAAGTCGAAAGCAGAGTTCCGTTGTGGGACGTGACGTTTGTCGTCTCGGTGCGGCTGCCGTTGGCGCTGATGGAGACCGTCCCGGTGGTCGTGCTGTCGAACGAAAGACCGCTTGCCGCGTATGCGGCTGCCGATTGTCCCTGGACGTCGTTCTGGGTCGTCCTGGTCAACCCATCGGCGCTGATCGTGGTAACTGACCCGTCGAGCACGTCGCCGTTGAGATCGAAATTGACGACACTGTCGACGACCGCGCCATTGGCTTGCAATGCGACCGTCTCGACCTGCCGGGCAAGGCCCGTCGTTCCCAGCGTGGACGTCGTGGTGATCGTTTTGCGGTCGGCCGACTGCGTCTTGATGGTTTGACTTAGAACATGCGAGGAGCCATCCGAAACCGTGAGCGTTTCAGTCACGGTGCCATCTGCATTGTCCACCGTCTGGTCGACGGTGACTTGGTCCCAGGATCCATCGGCGACGCCGGCCGCGCCGGTGAAGTCGCTGTCGACCGTCGTCGTCAGCCCATTGGCGCTGACCGTCGTCTGCTGCACGGCGATGAGATTGCTGGTGGAAGCTCCATACTGCGTCACGGTTTCCGTGGATGCGCCACCCGACGTCGTGGTCACGTCTGTCGTGGTGTGATCGAATACCGCGGCGCCGCCGGACGTGGCGCCTGTCGAATCCAGCTGCGTGGTCCTGGACAGGCCGTTGGCCGAAGTCGTCGTCACCCTCTGATCGACCAGCGATCCGTCGGCATTGAGATCCGACACGGTGAATGTCGTCGCGCCGGTCGTTCCATTGACCGTCGTCGTTTTCGTTCGCGTCACCGCCCCGTCGCCATTGCCGTAAATGGTGGCCGATCCCACCGGGCTGCCAACGGTATTGGTGGTAACGCTTTCCGAGAGCAGCGTACCGTTGGCGCTGCGGTCGACGACCGTCGTGGTCGCGGTGGCGCCGGCGTTGGAGATCGTGGTCGTTTCGCTCCCCGTAGCTATGAAATATCCATAGCCGTCGAGTTCGGCCGTCGTGACGGCGGTCACGAGCCCGCCGCCGCTCTGCGGCGTGTTGACGGTGACAACCTGATCGAGCTCGGTGCCGTTGGCGCTGGTGTCGGTCTGGGTCGTGGTCGAGCCGGTGGGGCCGGTGACGGTTTGGGCGACCGAGGTCAGGTTGAGGGTCGTGCCATCCGTCAGATCGCTGGTCGTCGTGCGCGTCACCGAATTGGCGGCCGTCTGCGTAACGGTGGTGGCCCGATCGATAACGGTGGTCCCCAGGGAATCGGTCACGGTCTCGGTGCGCATCGTTCCGTTGACGACGGTGGCATCGACCGTTGTCGCAGAATCCGCGGCGATCCCATCGAGCAGACTCGTCGTCGTACGGGTCAGGCCGTCGGCCGTAAGCGAGGTCGTCGTGACGCCGCTGGCCGAGCCGTCAGGGTTTAGGTTCGACACCACGATCGAGATCGAGCCGTCGGCGTTGGTGGTCTGGACTTCCTCCTGCGTGGTCCAGCCGCCGCCCAGTTGATCGCGCAAAATTGTGACGACGAGGCCGTTGGCGCTGGTGTTCGTCGTCGTCGAGTTCAGCTTTTTCGACCCGGTGGTGCCGCTGGCGGTCAACTCGCCATTCGCCTGGATCGCGCCGCCGGCATAGTTCGTCAGCGTCTCCGTGATGGACCCGTCGCCGTGGACGACCGTATCGTCGGTCTGGATCGTGGTGACGACACCGGCGTTGTTGAGATCGGTCAACGTCTTCGAAAGACCATCGGCGCTGGTGTTAAGGACACGGCTGTAGTTTACGCTGCCGTCGGCGTTGAGCGCGACATTGGCGACCGTCCTCGACCCGTCGGCATTCACCGCCGTTGTCGTGGCGACGACATGGCCATCGCGATCGAAGGCAAACGTCACCGTCGCCGCCGTGCCGGTGGCGCCTCCCGATGTCGTATAGGTCGTCTCGCCGTTGATCGAGGATCCGTCGGGCAGGATGATGTTCGCCGCATTGGCGTTGAGATTGATCGAGGTGATGCCGAGCTGCGCCAGCGAATACGCCGTCTGCGTGCCGTCGGCATTGGTGACCATAACGTAGAAATCGTTGAAATCGGTGTCGCCCGCATCGAGCGAACCGTCGTGATTGGTGTCGAACACATCCGCCAGCGCCTGCATGTCGGACTTGGCGCCGGGGTCCCAGGCGGTGAAGACGATCTGTTTTTCCTGCGTCAGTTGCCCCGTACCGGTTGGGTCGAAGAACAAGACGCCGTTTCCCTTGCCGGCCCAGGCCGTCAGGTGTTGCTGGCCATTGCCGGTGATGTTGAAGAAGGTGTCGGATGACGACAGTGGCGTGATCTTGATCCCGCCTTCAGGAAGATGAAGCGGGCCGGCTACATCGAGCACGATCGGGGAGCCCCCGCCGCTGCCGCCGCTGCCGCCGCTGCTGCCGCCGCCGCTGCTGGAACCGCCGCTGGAACCGCCGTGACTGCCGCTGCCGCTGTGAGAACCCCCGTGACTGCCGCTGCCGTTGCCAGTGTCGGTGTTGGTGGGATTGTCCGTTTGGCCGTTGTCATTTCCTGCCGTGTTGGTCCCGTTGTCGCCGACCGAAGGATCGAAGGCGGCCTGGAACGCCGCCGGCTCGATATAACCGACCGGTTGCGTGCCGTCCGAAAATACGTCAGGCGAGCTCTCGGCTGGAACGTCGCCCTCCATCTGGGCGTTGGCGTTGAGAGCGGAATCATCGAAGTTTTGTATCCCGGCAGTCGTCGTCATCTCGCTGGCCGTTTGTATCTCAGCAGTCGTCGTCACCTCGCTGGCCGGGGCCTCGCTCATGGGAATGCCCTCGGTGCCATTGCCGTCAGTCGCTGGCGCGTCACCCACGGGAGTCGCGCCGAAGATACCATCGGAGGAATTGCCAAGACCGTAGTCGTTGAACGGCGTGGTGCCGGTGTCGAAAACACTGCTGTCGCTGTTGGTCTGCCCGGGAGCGTTGGTGCTCTGATCAGGCGCATTGCTGTTGTCGGGGGCGTTATTGTTTTGGCCGCCTCCGCTATTGCTTTGATCCCCACCGGGGTTGCTTCCTGTATTGGGCTCTCCCGTGAAGCGTTGGTCAAAGGTCGGGTCTGAAGGGGAAAAGCGTTGGTCGAACGTCGGATCTGAAGCAGAAAAACGTTGGTCAAAAGTGCTCGGCGGATTTATCAAATTATTGAAGGCGTTCGAGGCGCCGTTGACTACGACATTTTTCCCCTCGTCCAGGTGGCCGACGACCGCTCCTATGACGCCGCTCGCCACTCCCGCGCCAGTCAATTCCGATGCTTTGGGGAAAGCTGAAGTGATCTCGGGAAATAGCCCTTGCGCGATCTTGGGCCCGAGGATGCCGCCCGCAACGCCTGCAAGCGCACCTACGATGGCGTCCTCGCCTAACCCCTTCAATGCTTCGGCATCGATCCTTCCACCGCTCAAGGCTATCCCGGCGAGACCGCCAAGAAATGTGCCAATGCCGCCGCCGATGGCGCCACCGGCAACGGTACCGATGCCGGGTATTGCACTGCCAATGACTTCGCCAGCGAGCGTCCCAAGACCACCGACAACAATCTCGCCGAGCGTCTTCGCCGCATCAGGAGATTCCGAAGTTCCATACGTTACTCCGTTGGAGAACAAATTCCCGAAGAGATCCGAAGCAACCTGTCCCGACGAAACACGACCACCCATGATTGCCTCCCACGATTTAATTCAAACAACTCAGGCCCTAGCCTGAAGTTCAGCGACCAGTTTTGCGAAAGTGTCGAAGTGCCTAAAGCCGTAGAAACCCGACAATGGCGGCGAGCTCGAGGGCATCGACAACCAGATTGGCGCCCAACCAGGCCTCACAACCAGATTAGCGAAGTGCCGCGATCGACCTGCTGCGGGGTCGTCCGGCGAAACGCGGGAATGATCAAAGACATTCCGTGGCGAGACATTAGATGCCGGCAAGCCATCGAGCGGCGGCGCATCGTCCCATTCAAAATAGACGCTTCCATAACGCGCATTGTAACGACGAATCTCGATGCGCCTTATTGACTCGATCGGAATGGAGATATTGTCTCTCACATCCCGCATGAAAGAGGCGCGCACGATCACCCTCGAATTCGTTATTATGAATTCCATGCAGCGTCCGGCCAAAATAACAGCGACGAAGAAAATGGAAAAGATTGCGCTGAAGCCCGTCAGCGTAATGGCCAGCATTAAACCGCCTATTGGAAGTCCCGATTTGAAGTGAGCTGCGGGTAGCAGCACAAATGCCATGGCCAGCATGACGACAAAATAGACCTTCGATGCTTCGAACGCATACAGCAGCACGTTCGGCTTCACTCTCAATCTGACGACTTCATCGATTGTCTCACCCAACGTCTTCATCCTTACCGTTGTGGCGCGATGCTTCGCTTGATGCGCCAATTTGCGCGAGCAGCGAGTTCCAGATCGGCCTCAACATTTCTCTCGTCGTCGGCGGCAACCCATCGGCGACAAGCATCGATCCCAGAAATTCCTTGAGCTTATCTCCGTCCAGGATCCGCTCCTTGATCATGAAATTGATCAAGCCCAGGAGCGGCCTCGTCGCCGAAAGCGACGAAGCTAAAATCAGCTGCGAAATGTCCGCATCGCTGAGTGACGGGAGCTCGACTCGATCTGCTTGCCCGGCTGAATTGGCGAGTTCGTCTGACATGCCAACTTCCTGCTTTCTTGACTAAAGTTGCGATCGGATCGACAGCGTCGCCCGTTAGGGCGATGCCGCTATCCGGATGTTCTGTTCAGAAATTCCCCTACCGAGTAGCAAAGCGCGAGCGTAGTCAGGATCAGAAACTGCCCTGTGGGCAGCAGGACGCAAACTGAGGTGATAAAGCCTTCGCCAAAAAGCCCGGAATATTCGTTGAGGGACCACGGACCGTAAAAGAAGAAATAGATTTGCCAAAGTCCAACAGGAAGACCAAACACGAGCAGCAGCAGGATGTCGTTGCGCGTCAACATTTTGCGCGACGGAAGGCTTCGAAATTTTCGGCTCAACAAAAGTCCGCAGAGCCCGATGCAGCAAAGACAGAGAAGCGCAAGCAGGGAGAAATAGACGGCAAACACTTGCGAAAACTCGCGGCCACCAATGGGGACGCGGTAGTAGGCCTTCAGCAGCGCAAATGGAGGCGTAACATGGTCCATCCCGGCAAAGAGCGAATGAACGGATCTGCTGGTTTCCACGCTCGATGAGAACACGAAGTACAAGACCCAGCTCATCGCGATTTGAACAACACCATACCAGAGCGCAAACTTTAGCAGCCGCACGTCCGCGACCGTCCAGTCAATCGGCCCGCCTTCGGATGCTTTCTGCGTTTGGCTTTCTGACGCGATCATCCCGCAACTTTCTGTCCGGACTTGCGAATTTGAATGTCAGCTGCTGGTCTTGAAATTCCCCGAATCTCATTTGTCGACGCAACGCATACTTCACACTAGTTTCTCACCGCGCATCGCTTCTTCCAGACCTGGCGCGTGAGGGCCGATTCCGCGCGGGCAGCGCGTGCTCGCGATAACGCCCACGTCGAACAGCTCCTTGACCTCGCCCCTGATCCGGAACCACTGCACGATGTCTCCGTTGCGCAGATCGATGACCAGCAGCCCGCAACGCGGCGCGGCGCGGCTCGCCTTCATCGTGGCATCCAGCGGCAGGCCGCCGAAGTTGGCATGCCGCGGCAACGAGACGGTGACGACCGCGTAATGCGATACGAAAGCCATGCCGCGCGCGAAGCCGGGGCAGAACGTCATATCCTCGCGCTTGCCGGTATGACGATCGATCCTGACGAGATAGCCGCGCCCGGATTCGAGCAGATAGAGCGCGTCACCCCAAACCCGAGGGGAGTGCGGCATGGAGAAGCCGTCGGCAACGATGGCATCGGTCTCGAGGTCGATCAGCACGCCGCCGTCGCGCTGGTTGCCGCGCCAGCTTTCAAGGATATCGCCCGTCGAGCATGCCGTGACATAGCGCGCGCGGCCGTTTTCCATCGCCAGGCCATTGAGATGGCAGCGGTCTTCCGGGGCGAGCCGGGAAATGAATTTCGGCTTCCACAGCGGCCTGAAGGCGTGCGTAGAGCTGACGGTCGCCAGGCAGGAATGGCGCGTGTTGACGAAGAGCAGGTCGCCGCCCGCATTGACGCCCAGTTCGTGAATGTTGATGTCACCCGTCATGTGTGAAGTACGCGGCGCGTAAAACCGATCGAACATGTCGTTGGCCAGTTCGTCCGGCTTCAGGATGTTTTCGAGCCGCCAGATCTCGTTTTTCGTGCCGAGATAGATGCGCTGCGCGTCGGCCACCAGGCCCATCGCGTGGGAAAAGCCGGCGGCGGACGGCACCAGCATGCCGTCGGCGCGAACGCCGATGAACAGCAGGTAGCCGGTTAGATATGTCGAGCACACCAACGCGACCTGCTGTTCGATCAGCCAGTCACCAAATCCCCTGGAATACTCTGTCTGTACGCGGATCGAATTATTCGTCCTCTCGTCCTGTGCCGGCACGCGAGGCGAGACCTCGGCTACACGGCGGACGGAAGGCGCGCTTCCCGACAGGTCATCTCCGGCTAGCGCCATGAATGCCCTTCCCCGCTTAACGCATCACGTTTTTGCGTTACCCGACCACATCACATCAATCGCATTCGCCGGCCCGGAGTGCTTTCGCACACCCGCGTTGCATCCGAGAGAAAAACTTGCGACGGCGCTTGGTGTTTTTGACACTGCACAACCGACGGTCGCTTCGCAACTATTTTCGTGCGGAACTTTGAAAAAATTCAAAAGGAACTCTGCTAGCCACAACGGCACTGAAAATTGCAACGTTGGCTCAACACGACGGTTCACAAGGACGAACTGAGAAATGTCTGCGGCGCTTTCTATCGTTCGCGCAAGCTTTCCTGCTTGTATCGTAACAGGGGCGACAACAGATACTCGATCAGGCGGCGTGAGCCGGTCTTGATCTCGACGGTGACCGCCATGCCCGGCGTAAGTTCCACCATTCGTCCCTCGACCTCGAGTTGAGTTTGATCGAGCCCGACCCGGGCCGCATATACGAACTCCTGGCCTTGAGGTTCACTGCCGTCGGTAAGAGCAGTCTGGGATTTGGTGGGATTGGTCTTGTCCTGAGGTTTGTCCCGAACGATCGCATCGTGGGAGACACCGAGGACCCTGCCGTGCAGCAGGCCGTACCGGGTGAAGTTGAATGTATCGACCTTGATCTGGGCCTCCTGGTCCGGACTGACAAATCCAATGTCACGGTTGGGAACCATCGCTTCCACTTCGAGATGGCTATCGGTAGGCACGATCATCATGACCTCTTGCGCGGGCGTGACCACCCCGCCGAGGGAGTGAACCGCCAGCTGCTGGACCGTACCATCGACGGGGGCGCGAAGGAGCTGCTGCTCGAGCTTCTGGTCTCCCTTGATGGCGTCTTCGGTAAAACCGGCAACCTTTTGATCGGCCTCGGCGAGATCGCTCAGGACCTTCTCGGCGTATTCCGACCTTGCCTGTTCGCGCTGGCGTTCCAATGCCTTGCGAGCAGCCGAGGTTTCTGCCGCGCGGCGTTGCTGGACAAGTAATTCGTTCTTCTGGTCTGCAAGGCGGATTTGCGCATCGAGGTGCGCGATCTTGTTTCCGAACTCGATCGCCATTGCCTTGCGCCGCACGTCGGCTTCCTCCATTATAAACGGCAGTGACGCTTCGAGCTTGGCGATTGTCGCCGCGATCTCGTCAGCTTCGGCGTTTTTTTGCGCGATCTGCTGGTCCAGTGCGGCAAGCTTGTTGTCCTGAGCGGCCGCCTGGTTGATCATCGCCGCGCGGGTTCGAGCGATCTGTGCCACGGAGCCTTCTTCAGGTGGCACGAAGGCGGCTTCAAGATCGGCCCCCGCTTCCAGCGCCGCCCGCAAGGCGGTCAACCGCGCTACGTCCAGCTTCGAGACCAAGAGATCGTGACCGACGTGATTACGCTCTGCTGTGGCAACGGTCTGATCCAGCCGCATCACCAACTGGCCAGCGGAGACATGGTCTCCATCCGTCACCAGGATGGCTGTGACTATACCGGTCTCAAGAGGCTGTACCGTCTTGGTACGTCCGGTCGGCACCACTTTGCCCGGTGCCGTGGCGACAATGTCGATATGTCCAACGATCGACCAGCCGATCGCGACCACCAAGAACAGAATGATCGTTGCGGCGATTGCGCGGCCGGTCGGCGAGGCCGGCGTTTCCATGATCTCTAAGGCCGCGGGGAGGAATTCCAGCTGCGAACGGCGGGAGACGCTGTCCGGTCGCGGCAGCGGCACCACGTTGTCGTTTAACTCCAATTCAGACGACCTCATGTATCCCCGCCTGCATCCTGTGTAAGTCCGCGTAGCGTCCACTCCTCCGGATCAAGTCATCGTGGCTGCCATCCTCGACGATACGCCCGCGTTCGATCGTGATGATACGATCAGCCTGACGGACCGCTGATAGGCGATGCGCAATCACCAACACGGTGCGCCCCTTAGCGATGCGGCGCATGTTCGCCTGGATGATTTGCTCACTCTCGTAATCGAGGGCACTCGTGGCCTCATCGAAGATCAGGATCCGGGGGTCGGTCACAAGCGCGCGCGCAATCGCGATACGCTGTCGCTGGCCACCCGAGAGGCTCGCGCCCCGTTCTCCGACCATCGTGTCGTAGCCTTGCGGCAACTCCAGAATGAACTGGTGGGCGCCCGCGAGCTCCGCTGCGGCGATCACCCGCTCCATCGCCATTCCCGGATCGGCGAGCGCAATGTTGTCGCGGATCGAGCGATTGAACAGAACGTTCTCTTGTAAAACGGAGCCGACCTGACGGCGGAGCCAAGCAACGTCCGCGACCGCGAGGTCGACACCATCAATCAGAACACGACCGCGTTCGGGAACATAGAGCCGCTGGATCAGCTTGGTCAGCGTGGATTTGCCAGAACCCGAAGATCCCACAATGCCGATGACCTGGCCTGCCGGCATGGCGACGCTGACGTCCTGCAGGACTTCCGGCCCATCGAGCCGGTAACGGAAGCTGACATGGTCGATCACAATATCGCCCCGTATCTTCGGCAGCGCCGCGCGAGCAGGATTATAGGCCGGCTCAGGAACCGCGTTGAGAATATCGCCAAGCCGGGCAATCGAAATCCGTGCCTGATGAAAATCCTGCCAGAGTTGGGCAAGACGCAACACGGGCTGGGCCACGCGGCTTGCCAGCATGTTGAAGGCGATCAGTTCACCGACCGTCAGTTCTCCGTTGATGACCAGATGCGCACCAAAATAAAGCGTTAGCGCGGTGACGAGCTTGCTGACGAGTTGCACGCCCTGGCTGGCCCAGTTGCCAAGCGAGAGCACTCGGAAACTCGATTGCACGTAACCGGCCAGTTGCTCTTCCCAGCGCCGCTGCATCTGCGGCTCGACCGCCATGGCTTTGAGGGTCTGCATGCCGCTGACGGACTCGACCAGAAAAGCCTGATTTTCCGCGCCGCGGTTGAATTTCTCCTCCAAGCGCCGGCGGAAAACGGGCGTAACGCCGGCGGACAGCGCAATATAGAAAGGAAACGAGCCAAGTACGATCCAGGTCAACGACGGCGAATAGTAAAACATCACTGCCAAAAAGACGAAGGTGAAAAACAAGTCGACGACTAGCGTCAGCGCCGAGCCGGTCAGGAAATTCCGGATGTTTTCCAACTCTCTGACCCGGGCTACGGAATCTCCAGTCCGGCGCGCCTCGAAATATCCGATCGGCAGGGCCGAGAGATGGCGGAACAGGCGGGCGCCCAACTCGACATCAATACGATTGGTAGTATGAGCGAAGACGTAAGTCCTTAGCGCCCCAAGGATGACCTCAAAAATGGAAACCGTCACCAGTCCGACAAAAAGGACGTCGAGGGTGCTGAAACCGCGGTGTACAAGAACTTTATCGGTAACAACCTGAAAGAATAAGGGAGTTGCAAGTGCGAATAGCTGCAGGAAGAAAGAGGCGACCAGCACTTCAGCAAATATCCGCCGGTATTTCTGCATTGCTTGAAGGAACCAGGTCACGTCGAACCGCCTGGCCAAATCGCCCAACGATACCCGCCTCGTCATCAGGACAATGCGTCCGGTCCAGTTGGCAGCAAATTGCTCGCGTGTGATCGTCTGGGGGCGGCCCGTTGAAGGCGCATGGATCAATGCTTCCTCACCCGAGACTTTGCCGACGATAATGAATTGGCCAGCGCGGCATTCTACGATGGCCGGAAGTTGAATCTTCTGAAGGTATTCCCAGTCGGCCGTTACCGCGCGCGCTTTGAGTTTCAGTGACTTCGCGCAGCGCAACATTTCGGGAACCTTGATGCGCACACCGGAAAACTGGTGTTCGATCTGGCCTGCATCAACGGCAATTCCGTGGAAGCGCAACAGAAGCGCCAACGATTGCAAACCGGTATCGATGTCGCTGGACGGCGTCACAATCGATCTCGCCAACTAACCGGGATGTCCGGCCTCCAGCAGATGGGACCGGCAACAGACTCTTCAAACAAAAAGATATAATCACAACTAACAGGCGCATGTGAAGTGTTTTGGTTGCAAAAATATTGAGGTTCCGCGACAATTCTTGCACACTGCTGCCTGTTAAAGAGAGCATCTACGAAAGTGCGGGCGCGTGGTGGCGCATTTCGAAGGCACCACAAAGAATTTGGCGGCAGGTTCTCAGGTTGCGGCAGCTGAACAGTCTGTCGACGAGCATTTTTTGCGCTGACACTAGGACCTAGTGCAAGCGATCAGCTCTTCTTCCAAGGTTTAGGCAACGGACGAGTTGTCGATCATCTTGCCAAACATTTCTTGGAGCTGTTGTTCGAATTCCAGACCCCACCGACGAAAGCAGTGTCGCCTAAATATCGGATGCTTTTGATTCAAGGCCGCTTCATTCGGAGATGAGATGTTACGGTACAAGCCGGCCAGTGGTCGAGCGAGAACGACTTGATGGTCCCTATATGAGGGCTTGTCAGACGGCCAACGGCTTTACCTCGAGAGAATAACGGTGTTCTTGGCGCGCGGAAGGTCCCCCCGCGGCCGGGGTATTCGGCGATGCGCAAACGATTCAGGACAATGTTGATACGCCCGTTCTTAAGGGATAAGGCTGGCTCGATCTCGCCGGCAGGGAATATCTCCTGTCGGCTTCGGCGGGGGCCGAGCGCGGCGCTTCCAATCGCCGCAGATGCGGCGTCAGTTGGGCACGGGGTTCGGCGTCTCGCCGTGCGTAGCGGCGGATGGCTGCGACCAGCGGCGTTTCCGCCGGGTCTGTCGAGGCGACTTCGAAAGCTGCATGGGATCTGCGGCCCTCTAACAAATCGGTTTGAGCTCTGGAATCCATGGCCGAAACAACACGCATTCGATCGACAGCACCTCAAGCAAATCCCATTCTGCAGCCGGCCTCAACGGGATTTTATCTCGTATGATTTTCAGAAATCATGCGTTCGAGTGCTTGAATATGCAGAAGAATTCTCCGCGATGCGAAACCTGACGCACGACGGACGCCGGTTGATGTTGTCAGCTTCGAAGCGCTTGATCGTTGCTCCAGCGAGGTGGAAGAACTCGCGAGCATCGATGTCGATGACGAGGCGCAGCCAGCGCTGCTCGAAGTGCGGGGCCATGGACTGGCTGGGGCGGGAGGGATCGAACCTCCGAATGGCGGAATCAAAATCCGCTGCCTTACCGCTTGGCTACGCCCCAACGCGCTGATGGAACAGCGGATTAGGTTACCGCAGATTCCCGTAAGTCCCGCCCGTCTATAGAGAGCGGGCGGCCATTTCAACAGGCTTTCGCGGCGCGAATTCGGCCTCCGCGTGCACCCTTTATATTGCGTGCACCCTTTACATAGGGTGTCGCGACGCCTTGCCGGCCTCGCGCCCTGCTTTCCCGCTCCCTTGGCTCCGCAGTCACGGAGAATGGCCCGCCCGGCAGTTGAGGGCGCTCCCGTTTCATGGGAAGACGGCGCCAACAGGGATCCGGGAGTGACGCCATGACCTACCGCGCGCCGATCAACGACATGCTGCTTGCGCTCAATCACGGCGCCGGGCTGAAAGCGGCGGTCGAGGCCGGCCATTACGGCGATTTCGACGCCGACATCACGGCGGCCGTGCTGGAGGAAGCCGGCAAGTTCGCAACCGACGTGCTCGCGCCGCTCAATCAAGTCGGCGACGAACACGGCATCAAGCTCGATAGTGGCAAGGTCACGACCGCGCCGGGCTGGCCCGATGCCTACAAGCGCTGGACCGACGGCGGCTGGAACGCGGTGTCGGGGCCGGAAGCTTTCGGCGGCCAGGGCCTGCCGCTGGCGATCAATGCCGCCTGCACCGAGATCTGGAGCGCCTCGAACGTCGCTTTTGGCCTCTGCCCGCTGCTCACGCTCTCGGCGATCGAGGCGCTCGACGCGCATGGCTCGGACGAACTCAAGGAGATCTATCTCGAGAAGCTCGTCACCGGCGAGTGGACCGGCACCATGCAGCTGACCGAGCCGCAGGCCGGCTCGGACGTCGGCGCGCTGCGCAGCCGCGCCGAAAAGCAGGCCGACGGCACTTATCGCATCAAGGGCACCAAGATATTCATCACCTATGGCGACCACGACATGACCGACAACATCGTGCATTTCGTGCTCGCGCGCCTGCCCGATGCCCCGCCCGGCACGCGCGGAATTTCGCTGTTCCTGATTCCGAAATTCATGGTCAATGCCGATGGCTCGCTGGGCGAGCGCAACGACATTTACCCCAGCGGCGTCGAGCACAAGCTCGGCATGCACGCCTCGCCCACCTGCACCATGACCATGGGCGATCACGGCGGCGCTGTCGGCTATCTGATCGGCGAGGAAAATCGCGGCATGCTGTGCATGTTCACGATGATGAACCAGGCGCGGCTCGGCGTCGGCCTGGAAGGCGTCGGCGTTGCCGACCGTGCCTATCAGCAGGCGCTCGCCTACGCGCAGGAGCGCAAGCAGGGCAAGGCCGTCGGCAAGAACGGCGACGGCTCGGACGCGATCATCGTGCATCCCGACGTCAAGCGTATGCTCTTGCAGATGCGCGCCATGACGGCGGCCGCCCGCTCCATCTGCTATGCCACGGCGGTCGCGCTCGATGTCGCCGTTCGCGCCAAGGATGCGAAGGTGCGGAGCGACGCTGCCGCGCGCGGCGCGCTGCTCACCCCGATCGCCAAGGCCTTCTCCACCGACATCGGCAACGAGGTCGCCTATCTCGGCGTACAGGTCCATGGCGGCATGGGCTTCATCGAAGAGACCGGCGCCGCGCAGCATTATCGCGACGCCCGCATCACCTCGATCTACGAGGGCACCAACGGCATCCAGTCGATCGATCTCGTCACCCGCAAGCTTGCGGCCAATGGCGGCGCATCGGTCTGGGCGTTGCTCGCCGAGCTCGATGCCACGGTCAAGCAGGTCGAGACCTCGAACGATCCCGCCTTCGGCACCACGGGCGCGAAGCTGCACGATGCGCTCGGCTCGCTGGAGCGCGCGAGCAAGTGGCTGCTCGAGCGCGTCACGGCAAAACCGAACGATGCGCTGGCGGGCGCAACGCCCTATTTGCGCCTGTTCGGCTCGACGCTCGGCGGCTGCATGCTCGCCGGCGAAGCGCTTGCCGCGAAAAGCAATGGCGACGGCGAGCGCTACGTGACGCTGGCACGCTTCTTTGCCGAGAACGTCACGGTGCAAGCGGCGTCGCTGGAGAAGACCGTCACCGACAGCGCGGATGCGGTGAACGGCGCGGACGCGGTGCTGTTGGGGTAGTACTCCGCTGTCGTCCCGGCGAAGGCCGGGACCCATACCGCGGAATTTATCCGTAGACCCAGGTGGCAGACGCTCTGCGCAGCCACAACGGCCTGTGGTTATGGATCCCGGCTCGCGCTCGCACTTGACGGCGCTTGCGCGCCGCAAGGGGCTCGCTTGGCCGGGACGACACCGAATTTGTTTTCCGATTTGAACGCGCGTCATCCCACCTTCAGCTTCAGCAGTGCGTCGGCGTTGCCGTGGCACAATTTCTCCATGTCGGTCGGCGAAAGCGAAAGGCGGTCGAGAAAGGCGCGACCCTTGGCGTTGGGGGCGTAGGGATAGTCGACCGAGAACATGATGCGGTCGATCCCGAAGGTCTTTAGCGCCGCGAGGAACGGCGGCTCGGTAAAGATGCCGCTGGTTGTAAGCCAGACCTGGTCGAGGATGGTGCGGCTGATCGGCCGCGAAAGATGATCGACGTCGAGCGAAAACACCTCGTCGGCGCGCGCCATCATCATCGGCAGCATTTCGCCCATGTGGCCGATGACGAGTTTCAGCCGCCGATGCCGGTCGAGCGCGCCCGACAAGACCAGGCGCAGAATCTGGATGGCGGTCTCCGAATGCCAGCCCCAGCCGGGGCCTTCGAGCACGCGGCCCGCGCCATCGGGCAGATCGGAGTAGTAAGCCTGCCGGACGGGCTCGGGCGCGAGATGCGGATGAACGTAGATGGGAACATCGAGCTCCACCGCGCTCGCCAGTAGCGCCTCATAGCTGGGATGGTCGAGAAAGCGGCCCTCGGTGGTGCCGTTGACGAGCGCGCCGAGGAAACCCAATTCCCTGACCGCGCGAACCAATTCGCTCGCGGCCGCATCCGGAGACTGCATCGGCAGCACGGCAAAGCCCGCGAACCGTCTCGGATGGCGCGCAACCGCCGCTGCCAGATGATCGTTCATCTCGCGCGCGATCGCGATGCCGTCGGGACCGGGCACGAGGTCCGGCCCCGGACCGGTATTCGACAGCACCTGCACGCTGATGCCTGCCTCATCCATCGATTGCAGGCGCCGCTCACCGATCTCGGGCGCCAGCTCGAGCGGATTGGGGCCGCTCTTGGGAGGCTTCCTCGGCTGAAAGCCGCGCCGGCGGATCGTGTCCCGATCGATCCGGCCGACCAGAGCCGGCACCGTGAAATGTTCCTCCAACGCAACAACTCGCATGCCCGTGATCCCTCGCCTGTGTTTCCCCGTGATCGGGCTTATTGCCTGAACGCAGCATACAATATCATTCGGCCCAGGCGAGGGGCGCGGCTCGCCGCGCCTTACGCCAGCGTGTGCACGATCACAGGACCCGCGCCCACGCTCGCCTGCCCGACCAGGAGCGGACCGAGATTCTCATCGATCCATACCAGCGCGCGCCGGTTCGCCTCTTCCGCACCCGCGAAATTGTTGAACAGGCTGATCGCGGTGACGGTATCGTCCCCGGCATAGACGACGTAATAGGCGCGAAAGCCTTCGACGTCGCTGATGATGGGAATGGCGCCTTCCTTGATGCGGCGCGCCAGTTCTTCTGCGCTGCCGGTCTTGGCTTTGGCTTGGCGGATGGCGGCGTACATGGGATCCTCCTTCCGGCTGTTGTGTAGCGGGAGCGATAACGCGCCCGCGCGCACCATACGCCTGTCGCTCGCGCGAGGCATCCGGTTTCCGATTCACATTTCAAACATCGTTGAGGCGTAGCCCGCATGAGTGAAGCGAGATGCGGGGCCCCGGGTGTCGCTTCGCTCACCCCGGCTACGCTGCTGGATTGCTTCGTCGCTTCGCTCCTCGCAATGACGAGCGACCGCATTCCCGCGGCGCGATCTGCGTCCGGATTTTGCATCGACATCGTCCCTCTCGAAAACAGAGAGGCGCAGGGAATGCCGGGCGCTGGCCGCACCCGCAGGCCTTGTGGGCTGAAAAGGAAAGGTGCCCACAAGTCAGTACAGGTAGGCCGAAACATCCGGCACTCCCTGCGCAATGGCTTTACGGCTGCTCCGTGCTCTTCCTGGTGTGCCGGGCTTTTTAGCCACCATCGCCTGCGCGGCGTGTCGGACCGAAGGCCGACATCGCCAACCCACAAACTTGACTCCAGCATCGGGGAGCCAGAACCACACGGCTTGACCGTACGCGCTCGTGCCGAACGTCTGCAGCACGACCGCGTCCATCGCAGCCCGCCTCACGTCTGGTGACGAATGGCCGAACGTCCCTCGTGTCGAGGCGGGATGGCTTCGTTAAATCATAAATACTGGATTTCGGAAAGAGATATATTTTTGCCAAGCCGCACTTGACTCGTCGGGCAAAACAGGCGGCGGGTTTTCGCGATCGAAGCGATTTCCCTAACCCGCCGCGCATTCCTGTCCGAGCCGCCGCAGGATGGCGTTGGCTTCGTCATTCATCTCGCGAACGATCTCAGCGGCCGGCTGCACCTTGCGCACCAGCGCCGCGCCCTGCCCCGTCCACAATGACAGCGGCTCGATGTCGCCGACCGTGTCCGGTCCGGGCGTGATGCTCGTATAGCGGTCGGCATCTCCGCGCGACTCCGATCTGGCCACGGTCACCCCTTCGCCCGGCCGCTGCCCCCGAGCTGGCCGGCCCGCGGCCTCCCAGTTGCGAACGGTCGAGTTGCGCAGCACGCGATGCGGCGCATTGGGCCAACCGCCATCGAACAGATTCTCGCACCAGACCGTGTCGCTCTCGGAAGCCGCGAGAATGCGCCGCTGGTATTCGGGATGGATCGACACCTCCTCGGAGGCGAGAAACCGCGTGCCAACCCAGACGCCGGCCGCGCCGAGCGCCAGCGCCGCGGCCATGCCGCGTCCATCGGCGATGCCGCCGGCGGCAATCACCGGCGTGTCACCGACCGCATCGACGACCGCCGGCACGAGCGGCAAAGTCGCCACCATGCCCCTGACATGGCCGCCGGCTTCCCAGCCTTGGGCAACGACGATATCGACGCCGATGTCGACGGCGCGCCGGGCGTCCTCCGCATTGCCGACCGTGTACATCACCACTGCGCCGCCGGCTTTCGCGCGCTTCACCAGATCGCCGGGATCGCGCCAGAAGAAGGATATAACCGGCACCCTTTCCTCGAGGCAGGCGTCGAGCCGTTCGGATTGCGGAAACTCCATGTTCAGATTGACCGCAAAGGGTTTTGCGGTGAGCGAGCGCGTCTTCTGCACCGCGCTGCGAAGGGTTTTGACAGGGGCGCGCCACAGCGGCAATGTGCCGAGCCCACCCGCATTGCTCACCGCCGCCGCAAGACGCGGAGCCACCGCGCCGCCCATGGGCGCCAGAATGATGGGAATGTCGATTCCGAGCATCTCGCATAGCCGTTGTCGCACTGGCTCCTCCCGCCATCGGCATCAACAAGTCTTTGGGCAGTTAAGAGCCTGAACGGCACAGTTTTCAATGGCCGAGTCTGATATGAGAGATAGATCATCTGCTGCTATAACAACCCCATGTCTCCCTCCCCCTCGCGCCTGCTCGCTTCCATCACCCATCTCCGGGCGCTTGCCCATCGCTACCGGGCGCAGCTGATCCTCGCGCTGCGGGTCACGGTCGCCGCACTCTCCGCGCTGGCGGTGGCGCAGGCGCTGCATCTGCGGCTGCCGCTGTGGGCGGTGTTGACCTCGCTGATCGTGACGCAGATGAGCCTCGGCCGCTCGCTGAAAGTCGCCGGCGACTACCTGACGGGCACGCTTGCCGGCGTCGCCTATGGCGGGCTGCTGGCGATCCTGATCCCGCATGAAACCGAAATTGCCTTGTTCGCGGTGCTCGCGCTGGCGATCGCGCCGCTCGCCTTCGTCGCCGCCTTCCGCACCAATTTCAACGTGCTGCCGATCACCGCAATCATCGTGCTGCTGGTGCCGAGCATGCAGCATGTCAGCCCGATGGCGTCTGCGTTCGACCGCGTGCTCGAGGTCGTGGTCGGCGGCGCCGTCGGCTTCATCGTCTCCTTCCTGGTGTTTCCCTCCCGCGCGCATGTGCTGACGATCGAGGCTGCCGCCGGCACGCTCGACCTCGTCGCCGCCGCACTGGAGCAGATGCTGGCGCATCACGTCGGCGGCGAAGGACTCGATACCCGGCAGATCAATGCGGAGCTCGCCAACTTCATCACGAAATTGAACGCGACCGGCGCCGAAGCCGAGCACGAGCGCACCGCGCGCCTCACCGCGGGTCCCGACACCGGCCCGCTGCTGCGCACCTCGCTGCGCCTGCGCCACGACATCGTCATCCTCGGCCGCGCGGTGGGCTGCGAGTTGCCGCCGGACGCGCAAGCGCGGCTGATACCGCACATCAAGCGCATCTCGGAGGTCGCGGGCACTTTCCTGCGCACCAGCGCGCGGGCTTTACGCGCACGGCAGGGGCCGCCTGGTCTCGACGAGGTCGAATCCGTCTTCCATGACTATACCGAGGAATTCAGCGCGATCCGCCACGACGGCCTGATCCGCGACATGACCAGCGAGGCAGCCGAGCGCTTCTATGCGCTCGGCTTTGCGCTGGAGCAGATGCGTGAGCATCTCGAAGAGGTGCATCGCGTAGTCGGCGAATGGGCCAAGGACTGAAGTCCCAAATCCTTTCGGAAAATCGTATCCATTTCTCCGTCTTATTGGTCTAGGATGCCGGCCTATCGGCGATGGGGCGGACATGCAGCGGCGGCAATTTCTCGGAGCGGTCGGCGCCGCGGCGACGTGGCCGATCGCGCTGCGTGCGCAGCAATCCTCGAAGCCGTTACGAGTTGGCACCGCCAATGTGCAGCCGAGAACCGCGCCGCAATGGGTCGCCTTCATCCAGCGCATGGCCGAGCTCGGATACAAGGAAGGCGAGAACTTCACCTACGATGCCATCCAGATTCCAAATGCGGATGCGTGGGAGTCGAGCTACCGCAGTATCGTCGCGCAACGGCCCGACATCGTTTTGGGAGCCGGCCCCGAGAGGAGCCTGCAGGCGGCGCTCGCCGCGGCCGATGGCCTGCCGGTGGTGATGATCGCCGTCGACTACGACCCGCTGGCCAAGGGCTATGTGCGCAGCCTGTCGCGGCCATCCGGAAACGTCACCGGCGTCTACTTCCAGAACGTCGAGCTGGTGGGGAAGCGCCTGGAAATCGTGAAAGAGGCATTTCCGAACGTAAAGGCAATGACGGTGTTCTGGGACAAAGCGTCCGCCGATCACTGGCAGGCCTTGCAGGCCATGGCGCCGCGCTCCGGTATCGAAGTTACGGGGGTCGAGTTCCGCGAGCGGCCGTATGATTACGATCACGCCTTCGCCGAGGCCGCGGCGAGAGGGAATTTTTTCTACGCTGGTGGATCTCCGTTCTTCTTCCTCGACAGGGTCCGCATGGCTGAACTTGCCATCAAGCACCGCATGGCCGCCATCTGCGAGCTGCGCGAACACGTCGCCGCGGGCGGCCTGATGTCCTACGGCCCGTCCCTCACGGCAATGTTCGCGCTGGCCGCAAACTATGTCGACCGCATCGCAAAGGGGGCAAGGCCCGCGGACCTGCCGGTCGAGCAGCCGACCAAGTTCGAGTTACTCATCAATCTCAAAACCGCAAAGGCGCTCGGCCTCGAATTTCCGGCACCGCTGATGGCCCGCGCCGACGAGGTGATCGAATAAAGTCGTGCCACCGGCGCATGGGCGGGCGGTCAAGCCGCCGCGGGAGCCCGATTCGGCTTCTTCGGTGCTGTCGCGGCCGCGATCCAGCGCGACACCGCCGCGATATCCTCGCCGCCCTCCTGAAAGGCCCGCAGCTGGAAGTCGGCGGAACTGCCGCGCGCGACAATGGTGCGGCAATGCTGAACCTCCTGGGCGCAGCCGAGCGCCTCGGCATCGGCGGCGATCCGGTCGATCAGCCCCGACAATAGCTCGCCGATCGGGACCGGACCGTCCTTCGAGACGAAAATGCAATCGGTGCCGTAACGTTGCGCGCGCCACTTGTTCTCGACCGCAATCGCGCGATCGACGCTGGTCACGTCATGGGAGAGTTGCGGCCGCAGATAGAGATGGCGCGCCAGCGCGCGATAGAGCGAGGCGATCGCAACACCATCCTCGATCAGGGTACAGGTGTCGGGAGCGCGCAGTTCGAGCGTCGGATGCCGCGACGACGGCCGCATCGCCCACCAGACATAGCTCTCGTCGGGAATGACGCCGGACTTTTTCAGCGCGTCGACATAGTCGTCATAGGCCCGCTGGTTTTCGAACAGCTCCGGCAATCCCGTCCGCGGCAGCTCGCTGTAGGCCGCCAGACGATAACCCTTCAGTCCGGTCTCGTGCGAATCCCAGAACGGCGAGGACGCCGACAGCGCGATGAACAGCGGCAGATGCGGGATCATGGCGCGCATCACGGCAAAACGCTTCTCGCTGTCCGGCAGCTGCACGTGAACATGCATGCCGCACATCATGTTGCGGTGACCGATGCTGCGCAGATCCTCGATCATCTCCTCGTAGCGCGGCTTCGGGCTCGGCTGCGACAGCCGCCACACCGCGGTCGGATGCGTGCCGCAGGCCATGATGGCAAAGCCGAACTGATCGGCCACCTTCGCGACCTCACGGCGCAGGAAGGCCAGTTCCTCGCGCGCGTCGGCGGCATCGACGTGGACATTGGTCGCGACCTCGAGCTGCGCCTGCAGCATCTCGCGCATGGCCTGCCCGCCGGTCGACCAGTTTGCCGCCTCGAACAGCGCGTTCGGTGTTTCCATCGCGACATCGAGGGTGCGCTTGTCGGCAAGGAAATATTCCTCCTCGATGCCGAAAGAGTATTCGATGATCTCGCCGCGTCCCGCGGCCGAGCGGATGACCAGATGCTTCCGGTCCTCGCTCAGCCCAAGACGCAGCCGTTTCAAAAGATCGGAATCGAATGCCATGGTCCGCGCTCCGCAGAAGAGTGGGATACCGTCGCAAATCTCATTGTTTTGCGCATGATCTTTTCGGAAAACACTTCACACTTTGCACTAACGCGGCCCTCCGGGTCCGGATCATGCGCTAGTGGAGCTGATTTGACGTTCGCTCCCTGCTCGCCGAAATGTTTTGTTGCGAACGTCAAATCCAAAGCTCCACTAGCATCAATAAGTTGGCTAGTGGTCCTTTGACGCCAACATTCGCAAACGTGGCTGCCCGATGGGAGCGAATGTTGGCGTCGGACCACTAGTTGCGCGCGATAATCCGGCGGTCGCGCGGGAGTTCCGCCTTTTCGAGCGGGGAAACCGCCAGATGGAGGGGAACTATTTCGATGGGTTTGGACGCACGCGCCACCAAAACGTGGCCCTCGGGGACTTCAGTCCAGTCGTCTTCCTTGTCGAACGGCTCCGATACGACGACCACCTGGTCCCCGCTTTCGCGGAAATAGAGCGTGTTGGTCGCATCGTTCTCGGCGAAGCGGAAGGCGTAGAGGTCGCGGCCGTTGGCAATGGCGGTGGTGAAGCGCATCCGTTCGCGCTTGCCCTCCTCATTGACGAGGTCGCGCAAGCTCCGCAGCACCCGCGCGGTCGCCCCGATCGGATCGCGGTCGAGCCCCGCCCCCATAATGGCGAGGAACACGGCCTCCGAGTCGGTGGTGCCGAGCCGCGACGGATAAAGCGCATCGGGAATCAGCTGCTCGACCTTGCGCCGCAGCCGGTTCCAGCTGCCGACGAAACCGTTATGCATGAACATCCAGCGGCCGCAGGCAAAGGGGTGGCAATTCTGGCGCGTCACCGCCGTGCCGGTGGCGGCGCGGACATGGGCGAAGAACAGGTGCGAGCGCAGGTGCCGGCAGAGGTAGCGCAGGTTCTCGTCGGACCAGGCCGGGCGCGTCTCGCGATACAGGCCGGGCTCGGGATGCTCGCCATACCAGCCGAGCCCGAAACCGTCGCCATTCATGCCGGTGGTCCCTTCCAGCGCGCGCTTGCTCTGGGCGATCAGCGAGTGTTCGGGCTCGGTGACGTAGGGCTCGAACGACGTGGTTTCGCCTCGGTATGCGATCCAGCGGCACATTTGGTGATCCAGCGGCTCAAGCGAACGTACCGGATCGGGCGGCGCCGTCCGGCGTATCCATCTCAACGAGAGGCCGGGCTTATGGTTCCCGTCACCTCCGCACCCCGGGGTTCGGCCTGCGCCTCCGACAGCACGACGCCAAACAGCAGGCCCCATAGCGACAGTAGCGAAATCGGGATTGTGTAATAGGGCGTGGCGATCGGATAGGTCAGGAAGAACGCCAGATTGATCGCGAGATTGATGGCCGTCAGCCGCGCAACGCGCAGAAGAGCCTGATCGCGCGCGAGCCACAATCCAATCGTGCCCGCGATCGCGAGCGCGATCAGCGCGACCTGCAGGTAATCGCCGAGATAGCCCCTGATCGCAGTCAAGGAGAAATCGAGCGGCTGGACGTCCGGCGCGCCGGTATAGGTGGAGATGAACGGATTTCCGGTGTTGATTTTCTGGGAAATGATGATCGGCGCCATCCCGACGAGCAGTGCAACGCCGAATACCGCGCCTTGCAGGAACCGCGCGGCCGTGCGCGACCTGAGAAAGGCGACGAGAAGCAGCAAGCAATATCCCGAAGCAAGGAAGAGATTCGCGAGCCGGAGGTCGACCGCAAATCCAAGCAGCAGGCCGAGCGCCACAAGCAAGGCAGTTCGCGAGTCCTGCGGCGATCCCGTCAGCCATCGCGCGGTGAGATATCCCGACAGCGCGCACACGACCGCGGTCGGCGCCATCGAATAGCTCGCCTTGATCGGATTGATCATGATGTAAATGGCGAAGCAGCCGAACAATCCCGCTGTGACGATGGAATTGATCGTTCGCGCGCGAAAAATTGCCGTGAGCGCGACGCCGAACACCGCAATGGTGGAAAGCCAGAACATCGGCACGACCTGATGGCCGGCCGGAAACAGCGCCAGCGCCATGCCGGTGCCCGGCGGGTATTGGATCACGGTCTTGCCGTTGGCCGGCATCGGGTTGTGACAGGGCAAGACCGTCGCATCTTTCCAGTCCGGAAAGCCGATCTGCTTCAGCTTCGACCTGAAGTAGCCGTCATCGTCGCGGGAAATGTCGGTGTCGAAGCCGGCAAGTCCGAAACGCTGGAACAGATGCGCCTGCCGCAGATAGCAGATGTCGTCATAGATGGGACGATCCTCGTTCCATCCCGACATCGAGCGGAGCTGGAGCGCCAGCATGACGAGACACAGGACGGCAAAGACGATCTTGAGCGCGAAGGCGTTCTTCATCCTGGCTGGCGGCCGCCGGAATCAGTGCAGCGCGAGATAGAGGTTGGACGACAGCGGACCGAGCAGCAATCCGGTGTAGCCCACCGCCGCGCTTCGCCCCGCGGGCGCCGCGATCCGCCACAGCCGCTTGCGCGTCATCAGCACCAAATTCTCTTCCTGCGACCATTCCGGCTTGCCGGCGATCTGGCAGGCAATCTTGAACGTGCCGTCGAGATAATGCGCGAGCGGCATCGCGGTGTGATGCTCGACGGGGAAGAACCGGTTCGGCACCGATATGAACACGCGGCTTGCGACCCGGCAAAGCTCCTTCACGAAATTGATCTGGTTCTCGTAGCCGCCGACATGCTCGAGCACCGCGTTCGAGGTGGCGATGTCGAACGCGTTGTCAGCGAACGGCAGCCGCGTGTTGGGCTCGATCTGGACGTAACGGCAGGAGGGAAAAGCCGCCTTGAAACCGGCGCCGGCACCCAAGCCGCAGGCGGTGATGTTTTGCTGATGAGCGTAGCTGCGCTCCAGCACGTTGGCGCCGTCATTGATCACGTCGGAGACGCCGACATCCAGGATCTCGTCGGAAGCCGCGGGCCGCATGCGGGCGACGAAGTCGCCAAAGATGCGGTCGCGCGCGGCAATCATCAGCCGCTCGGCCACGCCGCCGGCCGGCACCTCCTGATAATATTCCTGATCGATTACCGACACTTCGCGGCCCCGTCTTAACGATTCATTAAGACTATCGGGCGCGAGGGAAGTCAAGAATTGGAGCCTGCCAAAGTGAACGGCCCTCGGGCCGTTAACCTTTGCGGATCGGGGGTTCGGGTTCCGTTCTGGCCGCCAATTCAAGGCGATAGGCATACAGGCCGTTAATTTTCCATCGGGTAGGATGTCGAGCAAACGGAGATTTCATTGTGACAACCTACCGTTTCATGGCTGTCGCCTGCGTACTTTTCCTCGTTTCCTACGCGACCCTGCATTGGATGTTCAGCGCGGGGCAGATGATGCCGAACGTAAACATGCCGTCGTACCATCGCGTCGGAACCAGCGATGACCCGCGCGAAAACCGAGAGGATTCCTATAAGAGTGACAGCGACGAAGTTCGCGACGAGCTGCGGCGCGCCGTTCAAAGCGCGGCCAACAATCTCACCAACGATCCATGCAACGGCACTTTGCGGGACCAATACATCGTAGCAGCGACAAAATATGCGCACGCGTGGTTGAGCATTGCACCCTGTTACCGGAACTGCAGTTCACAGGACTGGACCAAATTGGAGCTGGCGCAGAAGGCGTTCAACACGCCGTTCGACAAAACAGTGCGCGATCTGATGCGCCGCGTGCACAATACCGGCACGATACGCGAAGGCGACTTCGCTCCCGGAGTTGCCGGCATGGTTGCGAGAATGTCCGGCGACCCCTTGATCAATCCGGACGCCGAGCTGGCCGTTCGCGAAATCACGATGAAAGGCCGCAGCCGGCTGGCGTGCCGGTCCTGAACCGATGGCCGTGGCGCGCAATTTGCTGTTGGTGACGGCGATTTTCGCGACACTTTTCTACACAGGTGTGCGCGAACGGGTCCCGGGTCCGCGTGACCCCATCTCGGCGGATGGATCGTTGACGGCAGGGCGCGCGCTGACGATTGTCGACCAGGAGCCCGCGCCACAACAGTCGCAATCCAATCTGGATGATCCGGTCAAATTCCGGGAACGCTTTTCGAGCAGCGCGGTCGAGCGGAACCGGGACGTGGTACTTGGATTCGCCGGGTTGGCGGGTCCAGCCCTCTGTGAAAACGATCAGCGCACGCAATTGATTGTCGCGATCCGCAGATACTACGGCACTAAAAAATATCTCCTTAACGAGTTTCATTTTCGCGGGCCTCGTGCGACCCAATTTATCGATGAGGCATTGAGGTCGCCGAACGACTTGAGAATCGACGCGCTCGTGCAGCAGTGGCTCGATGCAGGTTACGTGCGCGCCCGAGAAATCTGGCCCCGCGATCGCTCGTTCGTGTTCGACGTCCTCGCTCAGGAATTCCGGTCGAACGCCTGTTCGCGATCTTGAACCCGCGGCAGAACTCGACGACCGTCACCTCTTGCAATTTTCGTGAAATCGTCCTGGCGGCATCCTAATATCCCGGCATGACGCAGCTGCTTCGCAGCGGATTCAAGGCCATAGATGGCCTTCGGGACCCTGACCATGACCAAGGCACCGACAATCTCCCGCCGCGCGGCGTTGACAGGGCTCGCGGCATCCGTCGTCAGCGGCGCCGGGCTCTCCGAGACGGTCGCTCAAACGGATTCCGGCCCGGTGTTCTCGCCCTCGGGTCCGGACGCGGTGCGTTATGGCGCCGATGAAGGTTTTCCGATCGCCGTTCCCCTGCGCGTCAATCAGCCGGGCGATCCGCCCGACAAATACAAGATCGGCGCCTACAGCCATTACGACGAGATTCATCCGACGCGCCGCATCGCGCACGCGGCGATGCCATGGACGTTCAAGCGCGCGCCGCTCGACTTCCGCTACAGTTTCAAGGGAAACCCGGCCTCGCTGACCGACTACCTCGCGCGCAATCCGGTCACCGGGCTGCTGGTCGCAAAGGACGACACCATCCTGTTCGAGCATTATCAGTACGGACGCACCGATCGCGATCGTTTCAATGCGGGATCGATGACAAAATCGATCACAGGCCTGCTGATGGGAATCGCGATCTCCGAAGGCGCCGTCAAGTCGGTCGACGATACGCCTGAGACCTACGTTCCGGGCTTCAAGGGCAGCGAATATGGCAGGACGCCGATCCGCGATCTCCTGCACATGTCGTCGGGAGTCGCGTTCTGGGAAGATCGCGATGACAACCGCGATCTCAACCGGCTCTGGAACGACATGGTGATCGGCGGTCTCCTTTCGAAGAAAGGCACCATCGGCAGCCTCGTGCAGTTCAACACGCGGATCGCGCCGCCGGGCACGCGCTACTTCTACGCCAGCATCGAGCCCGATGTGCTCGGCGTCGTGCTGCGCCATGTCCTCGGCAAGTCGCTGTCGGAGTATCTGCAAGAGAAGGTATGGCAGCCGATCGGCACGGAGGCCGACGCGATGTGGCTGGTGGACGCCGAAGGTTTTGAACTCGCGCACGCCTTTTTCAATGCCGTGTTGCGGGACTATGCCCGCCTTGGGCGGTTGCTCGCGCATGACGGCGCCTGGAACGGCAGGCAGATCATCCCCAGGGAATGGGTGATCGAGGCGACCACGTTGCGCGCGTCCGCCAACTATCTTGCGCCGGGGCACGCGACGCCGCGATTTGGCTACGGCTATTTGCTGTGGCTGTTCGGCGGCGCGCGGCGGCAGTTCGCGCTGCTGGGCTTTCCCGGACAACGCATCTGCGTCGACCCGGTCTCGAAGCTGATCCTGGTCCAGACCGGCGTCGGACCGACGCAAGAGCTGTGGGAGTTATGGGCGGCGCTGTCGGAGCAGTTGGGATAACGCGATGATACAGCTGCACCGTCCGTTCTTCGCCGTGCTCGCTCTGTGCGCCATCGTCTCACCGGCCACGGCGCAATCAGCCGCGCCGGTCGAGTTGCGCATCCTCGCCATCAACGACTTCCACGGCAATCTGAAGCCGCCGGCAGGCGGCATCCGCATCGACGATCCCAAGGACAAGGGCAGGAAGATCGCGGTTTCGGCCGGTGGTGCCGAGCAGATGGCGACCTTGGTGAAACAGCTTCGCGACGGCCATAAGAACAATGTGTTCGTGGCGGCCGGCGATCTCATCGGCGCCAGCCCGTTCCTGTCTGCGATGTTCCATGACGAGCCGACCATCGAGTTGCTGTCGCAGATGGGCCTGGCGATCTCGGCGGTGGGCAATCACGAATTCGACGAGGGCAAGGACGAGCTGTTGCGCATGCAGAACGGCGGCTGCAACCCTGAAGGCTGCAAGGGTCCGCATCCCTTTGCAGGCGCGACATTCCATTACCTCGCCGCCTCGACTTTTCTCAAGGATAGCGGCAAGACGCTATTTCCGCCTTACGAGATCAGAATCTTCGACGGCATTCCCGTCGCCTTCATCGGGCTCACCTTGAAAGGCACGCCGGACATCATTTCGCCCGTGGCTGCAGCCGGCCTTGAATTTCGCGATGAAACCGACACGGTCAATGCGCTGGTGCCGGAATTGAAGGCAAAGGGCGTGGAGGCCATCGTGGTGCTGATCCACGAAGGCGGCACTCCGACCGGCGATTACAATGAGTGCCCGAGCATCTCCGGCGCGATCGTCGACATCGTGAAGAGATTCGATCACGCGGTCGACGTCGTCATCAGCGGTCACACCCATCAGGCCTATATCTGCGAGATCGACGGCCGGCTCGTCACCAGCGCCGACAAGTTCGGCACGCTGGTGACCGCGATCGATCTCGAGCTCGATCGCACGACGCGCGACGTCGTCAGCGCCAAGGCCGGCAATACCGTCGTGCGCACGAGCCTTGCGAAGGATCCTGAGCAGACCGCATTGATCGAGAGTTACGAGGAAGTCGCCGCGCCCATCGCCAACCGCCGCGCCGGCACCATCACCGCGACCTTGTCGCGCGTGCCGAATTTCACCGGCGAGAGCGTGCTCGGCGATGTCGTGGCGGATGCGCAGCTTGCCGCAACGCAAAGCGAGAAAGACGGCGGGGCCGTGATGGCCTTCACCAATCCCGGCGGCATCCGCACCGACATCGCGATGAAGGACGGCGGCGCGGTGAGCTATGCCGATATGTTTGCGGCGCAGCCGTTCCGCAATCGGCTGGTGACGCTGACGCTGACCGGCGCGCAGATCAGGGAGATGCTGGAGCAGCAATGGCGCGACCCGGCGCGGCCGCGCATCCTGCAGGTCTCCAGGGGATTCGGTTATTCCTGGGATGCGGCCAGGCCGTACGGCGAGCACGTCGACGCCGCCTCGATCAAGCTGAACGGGGTTGCGATCGATCCCGCAAAGAACTACCGCCGTCACCGTCAACGACTATCTCGCGCTCGGCGGCGATGGTTTCACCGTACTGAAGGACGGCGGCGCGCCGCAATACGGCATCTATGACGACGAGGCGCTGTTTGCATTTTTCGGCGCGAACAGCCCGGTGACGCCGGGTCCGCCGACGCGGATTTCGCGGATCAATTGACAGGTGAGCGGACATATCACCCTTGCCGCCCTTCCCCGGCGTCGTGTAACCAGTGCTTGCATGACCACGCTTCTGCTAAGCCATCCAGCCTGCCTCGACCATCTGACGCCGCCGGGACATCCCGAACGGCCGGATCGGCTGCGCGCGGTCAACCAGGTCCTCGCCGAGAAGCGCTTTGATCCACTCATACGCGTCGAGGCGCCGGAAGGCAGCCTCGACGACGTCACGCTGTGCCACAGCGAGCCCTACGTCACCGAATTGCGCAGCGTCGCGCCATCGAGCGGCATGGTCTATATCGACGGCGACACCTCGATGTCGCCGGGCACCTGGGAAGCGGTGATGCGCGGCGTCGGCGGCGCGGTCGCCGCGACCGATGCCGTGATGCGAGGCGAGCACGACAACGCCTTTGTCGCGGTGAGGCCGCCCGGCCATCACGCCGAAAAGGCGACCCCGATGGGCTTCTGCTTCTTCGACAATGCCGCGATCGCCGCGCGCCACGCGCAGCGCAAATATGGCATTTCACGCGCGGCCGTGATCGATTTCGACGTGCATCACGGCAACGGCACGCAGGACATCTTCTGGGCGGACAAGAGCGTGATGTATTGCTCGACGCATCAGATGCCGCTGTTCCCCGGCACGGGCGCATCAGGCGAGCGCGGCGAGCACGACACCATCGTCAACGCGCCGCTCCGTCCCGAAGACGGCAGCGCGAAATTCCGCGTCGCGTTCGACAATCTGATCCTGCCGCAGCTGAAAAAGTTCGCGCCCGAGCTCGTCATCATCTCCGCCGGCTTCGACGCGCATCGCCGCGATCCGCTGGCCAACATCAACCTCGAGGCGGGCGATTTCGGCTGGGTGACGCAAAAGCTGATGGATATCGCTGACGGCAGCGCCGGCGGGCGAATTGTTTCGGTGCTCGAGGGCGGCTATGATCTGCAGGGCCTTCAGGAATCGGTGGCGGCCCACGTCACCGCCCTGATGGGCACCACGTCAAAACCTTGAGTGCGCCACATTCCGTCCGCAGTGGTGACCCTAAAATTGTTCCACCAGCGTAAAGCGTTCATTTTTCCAGGGACAGCAGCATGGTCGAGAATACCCAGGCCGACGTGAAGAAACTCTCCTTCGAGCGCGCCATCGAGGAGCTGGAGGGAATCGTCAAGCGGCTGGAGGATGGCAAGGTGCCGCTGGAGGAATCGGTCGCGATCTACGAGCGCGGCGAGGCGCTGAAGCGCCGCTGCGAGGAACTGCTGCGCCAGGCCGAGGCCCGGGTCGAGAAGATCACCACCGATGCCAGCGGCCAGGCCGCGGGAGTGGCGCCGCTCGACGTGCAGTAGAATCTTGACCACCTCCCCCGCCTGCGGGGGAGCGTGGGCCGCCTTCGGCGGCCGTTCTTAAGAGACGCCGAAGCGAAGCTGGCTATGTCGCATGAAATGCGATGCGGGTGGGGGCTCTTCTTCCCGCCATTTCGCAGCCTCGTTTCAACGCGCCCTCCCCACCCCCCGCAAGCGGGAGAGCCCACCGCGTGTGTTGCTGCACGGTACATTCCCTCTTGGCGCGCGAAGCCGCCTGCTATAGTCCCCGACCATCAGCCGCCGGGGACTTTATTCTAAGTGCGTGTGACCAACCGCCACATCATCTATGTGCAGGGCTACGACCCGCGCGGGCTGGCGCAATATTACCGCATGTTCCGCACCGAGCTGCGCAAGTTCGACGCCCTCTACGGCGTCGCTTCCACGATCGGCCGGCCGAAGACCGTCACCGAGGGCGAGATCGCCTCATGGTCGATCGACACCAAAGCCGGCGACTGGCAGACGCGCACGACCTACGACTTCCTGCGCGTTGAGGATTTCATCCAGCGCGACATGGCGATGCCGATCTGGCGCATCGTCGCCACCACGATCTGGATCTATCTGCGGCTGATCGTGCACGGCACCGTGTTCCGCTTCATGGCGGCGAACTGGCGGTTCCTCACCTTCATCACCTATCCGCATATCCTGTTCTGGTTCGAGGTCGCCTGCCTCGCGCTGATCGCATGGTTCGTGCGCCGCGCGCTCGATGCACTCGAAATCTCCGCTCCGTTCGACTGGCTGGCGACGACGGCACTGTTCATCGCCGCGCTGTGGGCGCTGCTCAAAACCACCGAGAAATACACCTACCTGCTCTATCTGATGTGCGACACCATCTGGACCTGGCAGTTTTCGCACAGTGAGCGGCCCGAATGGGACGCTCGGCTCGACCGCTTCGCGGAACATCTCTGCGAGGTCGCGCGCAACAGCGATGCCCAGGAAATCGTGCTGGTCGGCCACAGCTCGGGCTCGTTCCTCGGCACCGAAATTCTGGCGCGCGCGCTGGAGCGCGATCCCCAACTCGGCCGGCACGGCCCGCGCATCGTGCTGCTGACGCTGGGCGGCAACACCCCGATCGTCGGCTATCACAGGGCCGCAAAATTCTTCCGCGACCATCTGCGCCTCATTGCGACCGAGCCGTCGGTCGACTGGATCGACTGTCAGGCGCGCAAGGACGTGATGAATTTCTTCGACTTCGATCCGCTCGAGAGCCACGGCATCGACATCGGCCTCGCCCGCCGCAACCCCACCATCGTGCCGATCCGCTTCCGCGACATGATCAGACCAGAAAACTACAACCGCTTCCGTTGGCAGTTCTTCCGGGTGCACTTCCAGTTCGTGATGGCAAACGAGGTCAAGCACGCCTACGAGTTCTTCATGATCGTCTGCGGCCCGGTGCCGCTGCGGGAACGAGTGGCGCGGCCCGACGCCGCACTCGCGATCGCATCCGATGATCAAGCCATGCGCGCACAGGCGTGGCGAGAACTCGAAGCGCCCCTTGCGACTGCCGCCGACGCCCCCAAATTGGGCACTTTGGAACCGCCCGCGCCGCGGTAACGTTGAGGTCGACCGGCCCTGCCGTCGGGTTCCCCTCGGGCTTCGCGGGTTGGCTTTGGCTTCCGCTTTGGTGTAAAGCTTGCAGGAACCTGGAACCTTGCAGGCGACGAGCCACCGGATTGCGGTAGTGTTAACTCGCTGCAATGGTTGACGAAAGTGGCTGAAAGCCGCGAAAAGTGACTGATATCACATTGACCGATCCGGAGCGCCTCTAAGCTTGGAATTTGGGCAGCTTTGCCCGCGCTGACGAGATGCCGGCTGAACCGGTTCTCACTGCGCCCATACCCATCTCGTGTCGGAGTTATTGTCCGACCTTCAGAACTGGAAGATCGCCGTGAACGCATACAGTAAGACACCGCTGCTCGATACGATCCGTACGCCGGACGATCTGCGCAAGCTCAAGATCGAGCAGGTCCGCCAGGTTGCCGACGAGCTGCGCCAGGAAACCATCGACGCCGTTTCGGTGACGGGCGGCCATTTCGGCGCCGGCCTCGGCGTGGTCGAGCTGACCACCGCGATCCATTACATCTTCGATACGCCGCGCGACCGCCTGATCTGGGACGTCGGCCACCAGGCCTATCCGCACAAGATCCTCACCGGCCGCCGCGACCGCATCCGCACCTTGCGCACCGGCGGCGGGCTATCCGGCTTCACCAAGCGCAGCGAGAGCGACTACGATCCGTTCGGCGCCGCGCACTCCTCGACCTCGATCTCCGCCGGCCTCGGCATGGCGGTGGCCCGCGACCTCTCCGGCGGCAAGAACAATGTAATCTCAGTCATCGGCGACGGCGCGATGTCGGCGGGCATGGCCTATGAGGCCATGAACAATGCGGGCGCGATGAACTCCCGCCTGATCGTCATCCTCAACGACAACGACATGTCGATTGCGCCGCCGGTCGGCGCGATGAGCGCCTATCTGTCGCGGCTCTATTCCGGCAAGACCTATCGCACGCTGCGCGAGGTCGCCAAGCAGATCAACAAGCGTCTGCCGAAGATCATCGCCAACCGCGCCAACCGCGTCGAGGAATACTCCCGCGGCTTCATGATGGACGGCGGCACGCTGTTCGAGGAGCTCGGCTTCTACTACATCGGCCCGATCGACGGCCATAACCTGGACCATCTGCTGCCCGTTCTGAAGAACGTGCGCGACATGGAGGACGGACCGATCCTGGTCCACGTCGTGACGCAGAAGGGCAAGGGCTATGGTCCGGCGGAAGCCTCCGCCGACAAGTATCACGCGGTGGTCAAGTTCGACGTCGCGACCGGCACCCAGGCGAAAGCCAAGCCGAATGCCCCCGCCTATCAGAACGTGTTCGGGCAGAGCCTCGTCAAAGAGGCGCAAAAGGACGAGAAGATCGTCGGCATCACCGCCGCGATGCCGTCCGGCACCGGCATCGACATCTTCAACAAGGCTTTCCCAAAGCGCACCTTCGACGTCGGCATCGCCGAGCAGCATGCCGTGACGTTCGCGGCCGGTCTGGCAAGTGAAGGCTACAAGCCGTTCTGCGCCATCTACTCGACCTTCCTGCAGCGCGGCTACGACCAGGTGGTCCATGACGTCGCGATCCAGAGCCTGCCGGTTCGTTTCGCCATCGACCGCGCCGGCCTTGTCGGCGCTGATGGCGCGACCCATGCCGGCTCGTTCGACAACGCCTATCTCGGCTGCCTGCCCAATTTCGTGATCATGGCGGCGGCCGACGAGGCTGAGCTGGTGCACATGGTGGCTACGCAAGTCGGCATCAACGACCGCCCGAGCGCGGTGCGCTACCCCAGAGGCGAGGGCCGCGGCATCGAGATGCCTGAGGCCGGCGTGCCGCTGCCGATCGGCAAGGGCCGCATCATCCGCCAGGGCAGCAAGGTCGCGCTGCTGTCGTTCGGCACAAGGCTCGCCGAGTGCGAGAAGGCCGCCGACGAGCTCGCCGCCCATGGCTTGTCGACCACGGTCGCCGACGCGCGCTTCCTGAAACCGCTCGACCAGGAGCTGGTGCTGAAGCTCGCCCGTGACCATGACGTGCTGATCACCGTCGAGGAAGGCGCGATCGGCGGCTTCGGCTCGCACGTCATGCAGTGCCTCACCGACAACGGCATGCTCGACAGCGGCACGGTGCGGGCGCGCTCGATGATCCTGCCCGACGTGTTCCTCGATCACGACTCGCCGAACGCGATGTATGCGCGCGCCGGCCTCGACGCCAAGAGCATCGTCAAGAAGGTGTTCGAGACGCTGGGCAAGGATTTCAAGACCGAGGCCGTGAAGCTGGCGTGACCTTCTTCACCTCTCCCCATCGGGGAGAGGTCGATTTGCGAAGCAAATCGGGTGAGGGCGGTCCCTCGATAGAGCGTAATCCCTCACCCGCGCCTTCGGCGCGACCTCTCCCTAAGGGAGAGGTAAAGGGTCCCCGGTGACTCATGAAAATTTATCTGGCAGGGCCCGACGTGTTCCTGCCGGATGCGGTCGAGATCGGCCGTAAGAAGGTCGCGATCTGCGCGCACCACGGCACCACCGGGCTTTATCCGCTCGACAACGCGATTGCGCCCGGCTCACCCGATGCCTCCATGCAGATTTTCAGGGCGAACGAGGCCATGATGGATGAGGCAGACGCCATCATCGCCAATCTAACGCCGTTCCGCGGACCCGGCGCCGACCCCGGAACCGCCTATGAGCTCGGCGCCATGGCGGCGCGCAAGAAATTCTGTCTCGGCTATTCCAATGATCCCGCCGTCTATGCCAATCGGGTCAGGCGCTTCACTAAGGTCACGGCGCGCGACGGACATTTGATCGACAGCGACGGTCTGACGGTTGAGGATTTCGGCCTCAACGATAATCTGATGATGATTCATGCCCTCGATCTCCACGGCTGCCCGCTGGTCACGCCGCGACAAAGGCCCGATGATATCTGGCATGACCTGACGGCCTTCGAGACATGCGTGCGCATGGCCGCAAAGCGGTTTTGCGCGCGGGAGTAAAAAGATGTCCGCCTCAAAGAAGCGCGTCGACCTGCTGCTGGTCGAACGTGGTCTGTTCGAGAGCCGCGCGCGGGCGCGCGCCGCGATCGAGGCCGGCCGCGTCATCGCCAATGACAAGCCGGTGCTGAAGCCGTCGGACATGCTGCCATCCGACGCTACGCTGCAAGCCGAGCCCGCGCACCCCTGGGTCTCCCGCGGCGGCGTCAAGCTCGCCGGCGCGCTGGAGCAATACCCGATCGATATCGAAGGCCATGTCTGCCTCGATGTCGGCGCCTCCACCGGCGGCTTCACGGAGGTGCTGCTGGCGAACGGCGCGGCCATCGTGTTCGCAATCGATGTCGGCCATGGGCAGCTGCATCGCTCGCTTCAGGGCCACGCCAAAATCGTGTCGATGGAAGCAACCGACATCCGCAAGCTCGAGGGCACGCGGCTGCCGGCACGGCCCGACATCGTCACCATCGACGTCAGTTTCATCTCGCTGAAGGCGGTCCTGCCCACGGCGCTGTCGCTTGCCGCAGCACCGATGCATCTGCTGGCGCTGATCAAGCCGCAATTCGAGGCGCAGGGAAAGCACGGCAAGGGCGGCATCATCCGCGACGCCGAGGTGCACAAACAGGTCCGCGACGACATTGCGGCGTTTGCCGCAGCCCATGGCTGCACGGACATCAAGGTCTTCGCTTCCTCGATCGCCGGCGGCGATGGCAATGCCGAATTCTTCCTCGGCGCGCGCCGTGGCTGAACCCCTGCGGATCGACTATGTCGGCCAGCGTGGCGATGGCGTCGCGCTTGGCGGCGTTGAGGCGATCTACGTGCCGTACACGCTTGGCGGCGAAACGATCGAGGTCGATCGCGTCCCCGGTCATCCCGACCGTGCGCGGCTGCTGGCGGTCACGTCAGCGAGTCCGGAACGGATTGAGCCGTTCTGCCCGCATTTCGGCGTTTGCGGCGGCTGCGCGATCCAGCATTGGCAGCTCGATCCCTACCGTGAATGGAAACGGAGCATCGTCGTCGACACCTTGAGGCAGGCGAAGCTCGACTGCGAGGTGGCGCCCTTGATCGACGCCCACGGCACCGGCCGCCGCCGCATCACCGTGCATGCGCGGCTCGGCACGCATGACGTCCTGAAAGTCGGCTTCGCCGCGGCCGCAACCCACGACATCATCCCGATCGACCGCTGCCCGATCCTCGATCCGGCGCTGTCGGGCGCGCTTGAAGCCGCGTGGGCGCTGGCTGAGCCGCTGACGAAGATCGGCAAGCCGCTCGACATCCAGGTGACCGCGACCAAAGGCGGGCTCGATATCGACATGCGCGGCTCCGGGCCGCTGCCGCCGGCGATGATCGCGACGTTGTCGCGCCTCGCCGAGCAACATCGGCTGGCGCGGCTGACGCGCCATGGCGAGCTGGTGCTGATGCGTAACGCGCCTGAGATCGCGATCGGCAACGCGCAGGTGACGCTGCCGCCGGGATCGTTTCTGCAGGCGACGGCTGCGGGAGAAGAGACCTTGGCGGCGCTCGTCGCCGGACATGTCGGAAAGGCGAAGCACATCGCCGATCTCTTCTGCGGCGTCGGACCGTTCGCGCTGCGATTGGCTGCGAAGGCGCGCGTCACGGCCTTCGACAGCGATGCCGGCGCGGTCGCTGCCCTGCAGAAAGCGGCGAGCGCGACGGCGGGATTGAAGCCCGTCAAGGCCGAGGCGCGCGACCTGTTCCGCCGCCCGCTGATGCCGCAGGAATTGCGCGACTATGATGCCGTGGTGTTCGATCCGCCGCGGCAGGGCGCGCAGGCGATAGCGACGCAGCTCGCGGCGAGCAAGGTGCCGGTCGTCATCGCGGTGTCCTGCAATGCCGCGACCTTCGCGCGCGACGCGCGCATCCTGGTCGATGGGGGTTACCGTCTCGACGGCGTCGCGCCCGTCGACCAGTTCAAGTACACGCCACATGTCGAGCTGGTGGCGCGATTCTCACGGTGATTGCTACAACGAGTTGCGGACAGCGCTTGCAGGCTTGCGTGCGATCGCGCGCGACGTGAAGCGGCTTGCAATGTGAGAGCTGGAATGAGATCGCTCCTTATCCCTCCCCCCACGAGCTCGGCAGCGCACTTGCGCGCCAGAGCGAGTGGTGGCGAGGCGTAGGCCGCCTTCGGCGGCCGTTCTTAGCGCTAAGAACGCCGAAGCGGAGCTTCGGCTATGCTGAGCGCAGCGAAGGTCTGGGTGGGGGGCGTCTCCACGATGACCGCCCCACCCGCCTCGCTTCGCTCGGCACCCTCCCCACCGCTTCGCGGGGGAGGGATAAGAAGATCACGCCAGCTTGTTCACTGCCGTCGACGTGCTCGGCGGCACGTATTTCGTCACCGGAATCGCATAGCTCTTGTTGCCGACCTGGAGCACGACGGTGCCGGCCTTGCCGTCGTCGCTGGTCACCTGCGCCTTACCGAACATCACGGTGTTCTTGTAGACGGTGCCGGTGCCCGCGTGCGCCACGCCATCGACGGTCCAGCTCACCACAGCGTCGCGGCCGTCGACCGACTTGACCGTGAAGCTCGCGCTCTTGCCGTTGCTGGTCGAAAAGCCGTTCCAGGTGCCCACCAGCTTGTTCTGGTCGGCGGTCGCAGCCTGCTTGTTCAAGGTCGCGGTCTTCTTGGCGCCGGCAACCGAGAACTCGAACGCCGCGGCCGAGCCGTTGCGGGTGCCGATCGTGACATTGCCGAAGGTGATGGTGGCGCCACTGACATCGGCCAGGCCGCGCTCGGTGTGGCCGTCATGGGTGTATTCGACCTGCGCCTTGTCGCCCCTGATATTGACGACCTTGAACTCGACGGGCCGGCTGGTGTTCGCCCACGTCCCCTTCCAGTCACCGAGCAGATTGCTCTGGTGATAGACCCGTTCGGTGGCGGGCGAAATCTGGCTGGTGGTTGGCGAGATCGTGGTCATCGGCGGACGAAGGCAGGGGTGCAGCCTCCGATCAAGACGCCAGCGAAGTTAATGAAACATTAAACCACGGTCGCCCGCGCCGAGACCGATCGCCGCGGTTACCGTCCCCAGCGATCCTGCCAGATCTTCTCGCCGATCATACAGGACACCCGCGGCTCCTTTTCCTTCTCGGCGACCGGCACCCGCTCCGGCATGCGGCCTGCGACCTCCATCAACAGCTTGGTGCGGATCGCCTCCTTGAACTTTTCGCGATCCTTGATCGAGATCACGAACGAGCCCGGGCCGCCGATCACGCAGTCCTCGTAGTAGAAATCGAGATTGTCGATGTCCATGGTGGAGTAGGACGGCTCCTTCACCATGATCGGCAGGCCGTTGATGATGATGCCCTTCGACAGCGCCTCGTCGCGCGCGATCGTCACCGGCGTGCCGTTGTTGTTGGGGCCGTCGCCGGAAATGTCGATGACGCGGCGCAAGCCGCGATACGGGCTCTCGTCGAACAACGGCATGGCGAAATAGATCGCGCCCGAGATCGAGGTGCGCGAGGCGCGGCGGATCGGCGTCTTCAAAATATCGGCGGCGACGGCGTCCGCACTTTCCGGGCCGTCGATCACCCGCCATGGGATGATGATCTTCTGGTCGCTGGAGGCGGCCCATTCGAAATAGGTGACGGCCACCTTGCCGTTCGGTCCGGTCTTCAGCGCCTGCAAGAATTCCTTCGATACGATCGCCTGCGCGTAGCCTTCGCGCTGGATCGCGAGCTCGTCCATGTCCATGGAATAGGAGACGTCGACGGCGAGAACGAGCTGGACGTCGACCGCATTGGCGTCGGTCTCGGCGCGCTGCTGGCCAGGTTGCGGGCCCGGCGCGGCCACGCTGGCAACGTCTCCAGCCATCAGTGAAGCCGCAAGCACAGCTCCGATCGAGACAAACCAGCGCATCTGCTGACCTCCCATCGTCATGATGATCGTGACACGCAAATTGCGCCGCGCCTAGCGGGAACATGATTTATCCTTCACATTTGCGGCAAGGAGAGCCCACGCGTCATGACTCCACCGCCGGTCGGAGTCCGCGCGTCCCGCAACACATGTTATAAGGCGCGAGCCCGCTATTCGGAGGAAGGCGTCATGAAGAAGGCCCTTGCTGCGCTGCTGCTGTTGTTCTCGAGCCAAGCCTGGGCGGCCGGCTCTTCGACGCCCTGGGCAATGGGCGGAAACTATGCGCGCTTCGATCCGGTGGTCGCGCAGTACAATGCGTCGGGCGAACTGTTCCGCATCCAGGGGCACTGCCAGTCCTCCTGCACGCTGTTCCTCGCGATCCGCAATGTCTGCATCGAGCCGTCGGCGACGCTGCTGTTCCACTCGGCGCACGACCGCCAGCGCAACGTCTCGCCCGCGCTCACCCAGCACATGCTGGCGGCCTACAACGCGCCGCTCCGCGAATACGTGACGTCCCATCATTTCATGGACACGCTGGAATTCCATTCGATCTCCGGCGGCGATATGATCCGCAAGTTCGGCTACAGGGCGTGCCCGCGCTAGCATCGCAACCAAGCCATCGAAAACATGCGGGTTTCGCCGCCGCGCCGGAGATTGTAAACTCGCTCGCGATCCAGAAACACGGACCGCCGGTATGGCCGATACTGTCACCAAGCCGAAAACCAAAGTCAAAACCAAGGTCGAGCGGCCGCGGCTGCACAAGGTCATCCTGGTCAATGACGACTATACGCCGCGCGAGTTCGTCGTGACCGTGCTGAAGGGCGAATTCCGCATGACCGAGGAGGAGGCCTACAAGGTGATGATCACCGCGCACCGCCGCGGCGTCTGCGTGGTCGCGGTGTTCGCCAAGGACATCGCCGAGACCAAGGCGACCCGCGCCACCGATGCCGGCCGCGCCAAGGGCTACCCGCTGCTGTTCACCACCGAGCCGGAAGAGTAGCTATTCGCCTGATGTGACCGCCTTTGCGGTGGCATCGCCGGCATGGGCCGGCTGTCGGCGAGAATGTCGAACACGACCGCGCCCATCACCAGCGCGCCGCCGAACAGCGCACGGAGCGACGGAATCTCGCCAAATCCCAGATAGACCCAGAACGGCATCAGCGGCGTCTCCAGCGTTCCGATCAGCGAAGCCTGTCCCGACGGCAGGTGCCGCGAGCCGGTGGCGAACAGGGTCAGGCCAAGGCCGACCTGGCAAAGCCCGAACATCGCGAAAATGCCGAGATCGGTTGGCGTCACCGCGGCGATGTCCTGCGCAAAGGGAATGCTGACGAGGCTGCCGAGGAAATTCGAAACCGATGCGGCTGCGACCATCGAGGTGTCGCGGTGGCGCCGGATCACCACCGTCATGACCGAGATCGACAGGATCATCAGAATGGCGAGACCGATGCCGCGATAGTCCGCAGCGCCGGCGGCGCCGCTGACGATCACGACGATCCCCGCCAGCGCCACCAGACTAGCCAGCATGGTTCGCGGCGTGGTCTGCTCGCGGAGCCAGAGCCAGGCGATAGCAGCGGCGGCGAACGGCTGAAAGGCGACGATGATGGCGACATTCGCCACGCTGGTGAGCTGCAGCGATGGGATGAACGTCACCATGCCGAAGGTCGAAAGCGCGGCGACCAGCCAGCCGCTGGGCTTCATCGTCACGAGATCGCGCAGGCCTTGCCGGCCTTGTGTCGCGATCAGAAACAGCGCGACGAAGCCGCCGCCGAACAGTCCGCGCCAGAAGATGATGGTCCAGGAATCATAGTGCAGCAGCCGCGTGAAGAACGGCGCGGTGCTCCAGGCGACCGCTGCCATGAGCACGAGCGCAATGCCCGTGCGATACTGCCGGTCAACTTGCGACATCATGTGATACTTCATCGCGCAGCCCGAACACCCGCTGCGCCCGCGAGAAACCCGCGATCGGAAATTCGCCGAGATCGGTCCAGTCGTTGTGGCAGGCGCCGGCGAACGCCGCGGACGCCACCACCGTGCGATGCAGCTTCGAGGCGATCTTCTCCAGCCGCGCCGCGAGGTTGACCGCGGGGCCGATGCAGGTGAAGTCGAGCCGGCTCATGCCGCCGATATTGCCGAACAGGATGGCGCCGATGTGCAGCGCGACGCCGAAGCGGAAACGCTCGACGCCGTCGCTGCTCGGATATTGCATGGCATCGACATTGGTGCGCGCTTCCTTGCCGGCTTCCAGGCACGCGTCGCAGACCTCGCCGAGATTGCCGCCGTCCTTGGCGATCGGGAACACCGCAAGCAGCCCGTCGCCCATGAACTTCAGGATCTCGCCGCCGTGCTTGCGAATCACCGGCACCTGACAATCGAAATACTGGTTGAGAATCTCGACCACGGTTGCCGCCAGCAGGCGGTCGGACAGCGCGGTGAAGCCGCGCAGATCCGACAGCCAGATCGCGGCCTGCATCTCCTCGGCGTGTCCCCTGCGGATTTGTCCAGCCCAAATCCGCTCGCCGGCGCGGTTGCCGACATAGGTGTCGAGCAGGGTGGCGGCGGTGCGACGCATCGCCATGATTTCGCCGACCCGTGAAAACGGCGCGGACATCTTGCGCAGCGCCGTGAGCTGCTCGTCGGTGAAGCCACCCGGCTCCTTCGTGGTCCAGCTTGCAACATGGACGGTGCCGTCGGTGTAGAGCAGCGGCAGCGCCAGGTAGTCGGTGACGCCTTCCTTGCGCATGTCGTCGAAGAAAGGAAAGCGATGACTGTCGAGATCGTTCATGCGATAACGCAGCTCGCGCGCAGTGGTTTGAACCACCACAACGGGACTGCGCATGAATTCGGGCGTTTGCAGAATATCGAAGTCGGCGGTGTTGACCGCAACGTCCCCACCAAACTTCCAGATAAAGGACCGCCCGTAAGTGTCGGGATGCAGCGTCGTGACGAAGGCGGCGGCGCGCCAGAGCGGAATGCCGGCATCGACCAGACGCTCGCAGGTCTCCTTCAGGAAGGCGGGCGGCGTCGGCGCCGAACGCGCGCCGTCCATCAACCAGTCGATCAGGTTTTGCAGCTTTTGCGTGTCCATGCACGCATTAGCGGCCGTGATTTCCGAGGCGTCAAGCCACCGCCTGTACGCCGGCGCGCGGGCGCGAGCTGAATTCGATCTCCTGATAATTCTTCGCCGCTACTTCCTTGATGATGCCGACGAATTTCGGCGTGCCGCCGTTATAGACGAAGTAGCGCACCGTGCCCTCTTCGTGGCCGGCGACATTGGAGTTGTAGCCGGTGAACCATCCCTTGGCTTTGCGCATCAGCATGAGCTCGTACATCTTGATCACATGCGCGGTCCAGCGCCCCTCGGCCTCGCGCGTGGCATCGGCGCGGGTGTAGCCGCGGCCCCGCATATGCTGCAGCAGGTCCGTGCACCAGTTGACGCCGTTCTCGATGCCGCGCGGGAAATTCGTCGAGGCGGACGCGCTTTGCGGCCCCGTGGGCATCAACAGATTCGGAAAGCTGTGGGTGAGCATGCCGAGGAAGGTGGATGGTGCATGCTTCCACTTCTCGGCCAGCTTTTCGCCGCCGATGCCGCTGATGTCGATCAGGTCATAGGCGCCGGTGATGGCGTCGAATCCGGTGGCGTAGACGATGACGTCGAACTCGTAGTCCCGCTCGGTGGTGCGCAGGCCCTTCTCGGTCACGCGGACGAGCGGCGTCTCGCTGAGATCGACGAGATGCACATTGTTGCGGTTATAGGCCTCGAGATATTTCGTCTCCAGCGGCAGGCGCTGCACGCCGAAGCCGTGATCCCTCGGGATCAGTTTTTCGGCGACCTTGGGATCTCTCACCCGGCGGCGCATGCGGTCGGCGATATATTGCGACAGCTCGGCATTGGCTGCTTCGTCCATGAATATCTCGCGGAAATTCGCCAGCCAGATGCCGAAGCCGGGTTCGTCATAGAGCCTGTCCCATAGTGCGAGGCGCTCCTCGCGCGTCACTTCGTAGAAACCGCTTTTCTGAGGCCCGTGCAGGAAGCTCCCCGGCGTCAGCGCGCAGGCCGCGAAGATCTCGTCGTAGCGCGCGCGGATGTCGGCCATCTCCTCTTCGGAGATCGCGCTGTTGTTGAGCGGCGCACTCCAGTTCGGCCGGCGCTGGAACACGGTGAGATCGCCGACCTTGTCGGCGATCTCACCGATCAGTTGAATGCCGGTGGCGCCGGTGCCGATCACGGCCACTTTTTTGCCGGCGAGATCGACCGGCTGATGCGGCCAGTAGTATGTGTGAAACGAGAGTCCCTTGAAGTCGTCGATGCCGTCCAGCCGCGGCATGGTCGGCGCGGACAGCAGGCCGATCGCGAGCACCACGAAACGGCTCGTCAGCGTGCGGCCGTCGCCGATCGTCACATGCCACAGGTCGCGCGTCTCGTCGAAGCGCATCGCTTGAACCTTGCAGTTGAACTGCATGTGCTTGCGCAAATCGAACTTGTCGGCGACGTAATTCAGATAGCGCAAATTCTCGGGCTGGCCGGAAAAACGCTCCTTCCAGTGCCACTCGTCGAGCAGCTCGCGCGAGAACGAGAAGCCGTAGGTGTAGCTCTCGGAATCGAAGCGGCAGCCGGGATAGCGGTTCCAGTACCAGGTGCCGCCGAGATCGCCGGCCGATTCAAGCACCGTGGCGTCGATGCCGAGATCGACCAGCCGCTTGATCTGGTAGATGCCCGCCACGCCGGCGCCGACGACGATGACCTCGTAATGGGTTTTGGCATCCCCCATCAATCCTGCTCCTGTGTTGCGCGTTTGGATTACAAACCCTTTTGCCGGCGCAGGCAACCGCCCGCAGCGGGAAGTGTACGGCGGATTTGCGTTGAGGCGCTGCCTGAACTACATCGATTTCACAGCGTCGACCGCGTTCGGACGGAGGCGCCAATGGGAGGACTTGATGCGGATTGCGGTGGTTGGCGCGGGCGGCGTCGGGGGCGGATTCGGCGCGGCACTGGCGAAGGCGGGCGCGGATGTCACCTTTATCGCGCGCGGCGCGCATCTCGCCGCGATGAAGAGCGAGGGGCTGAGAGTGAACAGCCCGCGCGGCGACACGCATCTGGTGCCGACGCAGGCGACCGACGATCCCACCAGCGTCGGCAAGGTCGACATCGTGCTGTTTTGCGTCAAGCTGTGGGACGTCGAAAGCGCGGGTGCGCATATCAAGCCATTGGTCGGCCCCGGTACGGCAGTGATACCGCTGCAGAATGGCATCGACGCAGCCGACCGCCTGCTTCCGATCCTCGGCCGCGAGGCCGTGATGGGCGGCGTCGCGCAGATTTCCGCCTCCATCGTCAAGCCCGGCGTAATTGTCCAGGTCGGCACCTTCATGCGCATGATTTTTGGCGAGCTCGACGGCAAGATCACCAAGCGTGGCGAGAATCTGCTGGCGCTGTGCCAGAAGGCGGGTTTTGATTCGACTCTGAGCGAACAAATCCTCACCGATCTCTGGATGAAGTTCATCCTGCTTGCCACCAATGCCAGCATCACGGCATCGACGCGCCAGCCTCTCGGCAAGCTGCGCGACGACCCCGATATACGTCCGGTGATCGTTGCCGCCGTCAAGGAGGTGCACGCGGTTGCCAAGGCCAAGGGCATCTCGCTGCCGGCGGATGCCGTCGACAAGGTCCTCGAATTCATCGGACACGCCCCACCCGCCATGAAAGCCTCGATGGCGCTCGATCTCGAGCGCGGCAACCGGATGGAGCTGCCCTGGCTCGGCGGCAAGGTGGTGGCACTCGGCCGCGAGTTCGGCGTGGCGACGCCGACGCATGGCATGATGTACGCGCTGCTGAAGCCCTACATCATGGGGACGCCAGCCTGACCCTCATGGTGAGGAGGCGCGCGAGCGCCGTCTCGAACCATGAGGCCGGGGCCTCATCCTGCGAGACGCGGCGAAGGCGCCGCTCCTCAGGATGAGGGGAAACAGTCAGGTCGTTGACGTTATTTACCGGTCTGCCCGCGGTGGCGCAGGAAGTGATCGGCGAGCACGCAGGCCATCATGGCCTCGCCCACCGGCACGGCGCGGATGCCGACGCAGGGGTCATGGCGGCCCTTGGTCAATATGTCTGTCTCGCCGCCGTTGCGATCGACGGTGCGGCGGGGGCTGAGGATCGACGAGGTCGGCTTGACCGCAAAGCGCGCGACCACCGGCTGGCCGGTGGAGATGCCGCCCAAAATCCCGCCGGCATGATTGGAGAGAAATTTCGGGCCCTGATTGCCCATCCGCATCTCGTCGGCGTTCTCTTCGCCCGAGAGTTCGGCCGCCGCGAAGCCGGCCCCGATCTCGACGCCCTTGACCGCATTAATGCTCATGAAGGCCGCCGCCAGGTCCGCATCGAGCTTGGCATAGATCGGCGCGCCGAGCCCCGCCGGCACGCCCTCGGCGACGATCTCGAGCACCGCGCCGATCGATGAACCGTTCTTTCTGATGCCGTCGAGATAGTCCTCGAAGAACGCGGCCTTGTCCTTGTCGGGACAGAAGAACGGATTCTTTCCGACCTCATTCCAATCCCACTTGGCACGGTCGACCTTGTGCGGGCCCATCTGCACCAGCGCACCGCGCACGGTCACCTCAGGCAATATCTTGCGCGCGATTGCGCCGGCCGCGACCCGCATCGCGGTCTCGCGCGCCGACGAGCGGCCGCCGCCGCGATAATCGCGCAGGCCGTACTTCGCCTCATAGGTGAAGTCGGCGTGGCCCGGACGAAACTTGTCCTTGATCTCGGAATAATCCTTGGAGCGCTGGTCGGTGTTCTCGATCAAGAGCGCAATCGGCGTGCCCGTCGTCACCTGCACGCCGCTCTCGGGATGCGCCATCACGCCGGACAGGATCTTCACCGTGTCCGGCTCCTGCCGCTGCGTGGTGAAGCGCGATTGTCCGGGCCGGCGGCGATCGAGATCGCGCTGGATATCGGCTTCGATAAGCGGGATCAGCGGCGGGCAGCCGTCGACCACGCAACCGATCGCAACCCCGTGGCTTTCGCCAAAGGTCGTGACGCGGAACAGGTGGCCGAAGGTGTTGTGGGACATGTTCGTCTGTATCAGTCAGCATTGACTTGATTGTCAACGCGAACAACGCCGAAACGATCGCCGTCACCCTCTCCCCCTGCGGGAGAGGGTGGTTTCGAGCGAAGCGAGAAACCGGGTGAGGGGTTTGGCTCCGACTGAAAGGACCCCTCACCAGGCTCGAATTTCGCATCGCTCAATTCTCGCCACCCTCTCCCGCAAGGGGAGAGGGTAAGAAAGCGCATTAACTATACTTCTTCAGCCCGCCATTGCCGAACACATAGACCGCGCCCTGCGCGATCGGGAGGTCGGAGGCGCTTTGCGGCGTCTCGAAGCCGAGCGCCACCATCAGCGCCCGCGCGGTGCCGCCATGCGCCACCACCACCGTGTCACTACGAAGGTGATCGTACCAGTCGCGCATGCGCCGCTGCACCGCTTCATAGGTCTCGCCGCCATCAGGCGCGACCCGCCATTTGTCGGCAAGGCGCTGTGCGAAGAAGGTGGGATCGGCGGCCTGCATCTCCGCCAAGGTCGAGCCTTCCCACTGGCCGTAGCCGATCTCGCGCAGCCGATCGTCGGTCGCATAATCCCGCGGCGGCAAATTCAGCGCGCCGCGCATCAATTCCATGGTCGTGCGCGCGCGTAACAACGGACTCGACAGATACGGGATTTGCGCCTTGTCGCGGCCGTCGCGCAAAAGCAGATCGGCAAGCACATGACCGGACTGCACCGCCTGCCTGCGGCCGAGTTCGTTCAACGCGGTGTCCCGCGTGCCCTGCAGCCGGCCTTCCGCATTCCACGACGTCTCGCCATGGCGAATGTAGTAGATCGCGGGCGCAGGCATGTCGGGAGCCGGCTAATCCTTCGCCAGCGTGATATCCGGCGCGTCCGGCCGTTTCATGCCGACCACGTGATAGCCGGAATCGACATGATGCACCTCGCCGGTGACGCCGCGAGACAGATCCGACAGGAAGTAGAGCGCGCTGTCGCCGACTTCCTCGATGGTGACGGTGCGGCGCATCGGCGAATTGTACTCGTTCCACTTCAGGATATAGCGGAAGTCGCCGATGCCCGACGCCGCCAGCGTCTTGATCGGCCCGGCCGAGATTGCGTTGACGCGGATATTCTTCTCGCCGAGATCGGCGGCGAGATAGCGCACGCTGGCCTCGAGTGCCGCCTTCGCCACACCCATGACGTTGTAATGCGGCATCCACTTCTCGGCGCCGTAATAGGTCAGCGTCAGGATCGAGCCGCCGTCGGTCATCAACTTCTCCGCGCGCTGCGTGATCGCGGTCAGCGAGTAGCAGGAGATCAGCATGGTGCGTGAAAAATTGTCCGCAGTCGTCTCGAGGTAGCGGCCGTCGAGCTCATCCTTGTCGGAGAAGGCGATGGCGTGCACGACGAAATCGATCTTGCCCCATTTCTGCTTCACGACGTCGAACGCCGCGTCGATGGTCGCGGGCTCGGTGACGTCGCAATGGCCGAGCAACAGGCCGTTGAGCTCCTTGGCCAGCGGCTCGACCCGCTTCTTGAGCGCATCGCCCTGCCAGGTCAGCGCGACCTCGGCGCCTGCGGATTGGCAGGCCCTGGCAATGCCCCAGGCGATCGAGCGATTATTGGCGACGCCGAGCACCACGCCGCGCTTGCCTTGCATGAGGGAGGAATTCTGCGCCATACCGACCGTCCACCAAGTCCCTGCTTTTGGACGTTTGGCTACACCAGCTACTCCTGCCGGTACAGCCCGAATCGGTACTCTGTGCGGCCGTTTACCCCATTCGGGGAAACACGGAATAGGCCGATGATTTGGGTGTTATGTTCGATGTGAACGAAATCGACGGCAATACTGGACCTGTATGAGCGCGTTTCGCCAGAGTGTCGAAGCCATGATCCCGGCGCTGCGCCGTTATGCCCGTGCGCTCGCGCGGGACGCCGACATCGCCGACGATCTGGTGCAGGACACGTTGGTGCGCGCGTTGCGTTCGGAGCGTCTGTTTCTCGGTGGCGACGTCAGGAGCTGGCTCTATACGATCCTGACCAATCTGAACAAGAACCGCCGCCGCTCGCTGGCACGGCGGCCGCAATTCATGCCGCTGCTCGACAACAATCCCGATGCCAGCGGCACCGAAGCCGAGGGCCGCGACATCGCGCGCGCGCTCTCGACCCTGGTGGAGGAGCAGCGCGCCGTCCTGCTTTTGGTGATGCTGGAAGGACTGAGTTACCGCGAGGTCGCCGACATCCAGGGCGTACCGATCGGCACCGTAATGTCACGCCTTGCGCGGGCTCGCGCCCATGTTAAGGCCTCGCTGGAAGGCGAACGGCCGGCGTTGCGCCGGGTCAAATAAACCTGGGTTAGGCAAAGGTACACTGGCAAGCGTTATGCATGGACATTTCGTTAGAGAATTAGACAGAGACGACGACAATGACTGACCGCAATATTCCCGTCACCGAGGACGAGCTTCACGCCTACGTCGACAACGAGCTGCCGGCCGAGCGCCGCAGCGACGTCGAGGCATGGCTTGCAACGCATCCGGAGGATGCCGAGCGGGTGCAATCATGGCGCGCGATGGCCGAGGCCCTGCACGCCCGTTACGACACCGTGGTCAACGAGCCGGTGCCGAAGCGGCTCGAGCTCGAACGCCTAGTGCAGCAGCCGCGCCGATGGCTGTATGGCGCGGTCGCCGCATCCCTGCTCGCCTTCGTCGCCGGCGGCGGCACCGGCTGGGTCGCCCATGGCGCGGTCGCCGCCTCGCCATCCAGTTTCCAGATGTTCACCGATGATGCGCTCGATGCGCACCGGCTCTATGTCGTCGAGGTGCGGCATCCGGTCGAGGTGCCCGGCAACGAGCGCGCGCATCTGCAGGCATGGCTGACCAAGCGCTGCGGCTGGACCGTGCGCGCGCCCGAGCTTGACGCGACCGGATTGAAGCTGGTCGGCGGCCGGCTGCTGCCGGGCCCGACGGGTCCCGCATCCTTCCTGATGTATGAGAGCGCCTCCGGCGAACGCTTCACGGTCTACACCGCGAAGGCGGCAACCGAGACGACTCAGATGCGCTACACGACGCAGGACAAGGACGGCGCGATGTTCTGGGCCGACCGTGGTGTCGGCTATGTCGTCTCTGGCAGCAGCGATCGCGAGCGCCTCGCTCAGGTCGCCCGCCTGGTCTACGACCAGGCCGACAAGGGCGAGAAGAGCGGCGGGTAGCGTGATCACCTCTCCCCGCTCTTTGCGGGGAGAGGTGAAGAGCGCGCCGCGTTCGCGCCGCAATTGAGTCAATTGCGCGGCATCAAAAGAGCAATCCCGTAAGACGTGTCACGCTACCGAACAGCGCGAGATTTTTGCGCTCGGAATTTTCAGAATGCGCTTTGGCGAAACGTCAAAGCGGGTGTCCCAATTCGGACATTGAAATTCTTAAATCGACCATGGGTGCGTCTCATTATCGCACCGGATGATCACGAGAAAATGAGAAGCGTTCGATCCGCCGATCGACGCACGCGGCCTCGAGCTGGGGTTTTGTACCGCGCTGGTCCCCCTCTCGAGGCCGCACCGTTTCCGGGGACAGGCCCCGAAAGGGATAGCTACGATCACCAATTCCGTTGGTTTCAGGCTTAATCGAAATCTTTTCTCGGATTGTAGGGGTGCCCCTCCAGCCACGATCGCATCAAAGCCTCAAGCTGGGAATCGTTCCCGTCAGGTAGCTTGATTTCCGTGGTGACATAGAGATCGCCCGGAGTTCCCGTCGGCCTCGGCAGGCCCTTGCCCTTCAAGCGGAAAGTCCGGCCACTCGAGGTGTTTTTCGGGATCGAGAGTTCCACCGCGCTGCCAAGCGTCGGCACGCGCACCTTGGCCCCCAGCACTGCCTCATAGAGCGTGATCGGCAAGTCGACGCGCAGGTCGCTGCCGTCGACCTTGAAAAACGGATGCGGGGCGATGTTGATGGTGATCAGGAGATCGCCCGGCGGATGGCCGGCAGCGGTCTCACCCTGCCCGCGCAGGCGGATCTGCTGGCCCTCGGTCACGCCCGCCGGCACCTTGACATTGAGCTCCTTGCCGTTGGGCAAGCGCACCCGCTTCTCGCCGCCCTTGACCGCCTCCTCCAGCGTCACCGACATCGCGACGTTGACGTCGAGATCGAGCCCGACCCCGCCGCCCTCGAACTCGAACGGGCTGCCGCCCCGCGCGCCACCGCGTACGCCACGGGCAGCCGCGCCGCCGAACATGCTGTTGAGGATGTCTTCAAAGCCGCCAGCACCGGCGCCACCGCTCGCGCCAAATCCGCCGCCCGGACCGGTGCGGAAGGTGTGGCTCTCGAAGCCGCCCGGACCACCTGCGCGGCCACCACCGCCGCCGGGAAAGCCCGAGAAGCGCGGCTTGCCTTCAGCGTCGATCTCACCGCGGTCGAACTGCTTGCGCTTGTCCTCGTCGCCCAGGATTTCGTTGGCGGTGTTGATCTCGGAAAAGCGCGCGGCGGCCTTCGGATCGTTCTTGTTGCTGTCGGGGTGATGCTTCTTGGCGAGCTTGCGATAGGCGCTCTTGATGGCCGCAGCGCTGGCGCTCCGCGGCACCCCCAAGACCTCATAGGGGTCGCGCATCCCTCACGTCTCCTTCACGGAAAATCAGACCATAAACCAATGGCGGCTCGGCCGCGTCGGATTTGATCTGGTGATTGCGTTGCATTTTTGCAACGGGGTTCAACCCCGCCGCCACGGCTTCAGCGTATGGATTTCCCAGCGGCCGTTGCCGCCGCGGCAGGCCGCGCCCTGCAGCCAGCTCTCGGTCTTGCCGTTGACGTAGCTTGCGAGGAAATCGCGGCAGGTCCTCCCGTCCTCGGCGGTATAGGCCTGCGCCAGCGGCGTCACCGAGCCGCGCGCCCCGGTGTCGGGGTTCGACCAGGGCTGGCTGGAATCCTTGTCGCCCTTGGTCAGCACGTCGGAGGCGGCGTTGCGGGCAAAGGCCAGATCGGCGTCGGTCGGCAAAGGCACGGCATCGCCGAGCGAACCGGTCACCTCGCTGTCGCTCATCTTGGCAAACGGCCCGTCGCCGCCACCTCGCGAGAAGCTGCAGCCGCCGGCGCCAAGGCCGATCAGAATCGCTGTAACCGCGGCGCTCCGGGGGACGAACGGAACGAACGCCGATAGGCCAACGCGCGCCCATGCCCTATATAGGGCAGGCTGCAGCACGCTATGGGCCGCGGACGCACGCAAACTCGGACTCCGGACATGACCGACACGACCTCCATCAAACACCCGTCCCCCTTAACATCCGGTGATTTCACCGAGGCCGGGGAACCCTTCGCCTTGTTCGCGGAATGGTTTGCGGAAGCCGTCAAGGCCGAGCCGAACGATCCCACCGCCATGTCACTCGCCACCGTCGACGAGAACGGCATGCCTGACGTGCGAATGGTGCTGATGAAGGGCTACGATGCCGCCGGTTTCGTGTTCTACAGCCATGTCGCAAGCCCCAAGGGCCGCGAGCTCGCCACAAATCCTAAGGCTGCGTTACTTTTTCACTGGAAGTCGCTGCGCCGGCAGGTCCGCATCCGCGGCAATGTGTCGCCGGTCACATCAGAAGAGGCCGACGCCTATTTCGCCACCCGTCCGAAGCAGGCCCAGATCGGGGCCTGGGCCAGCAAGCAGTCGCAAGCGCTGGAAAGCCGCTTCGCCTTCGAGCAGGCGATCGCCAAGGTGGCCGCGAAGTACGTCGTCAGCGAGGTGCCGCGACCGCCGGGCTGGAGCGGCTGGCGCATCGCGCCGGTGCGATTCGAGTTCTGGCACGACCGCCCGTTCCGCTTGCATGACCGCATCGAGTTCAGCCGCGAGACGCCGGCCGGCGTCTGGACCAAGACGCGGCTGTATCCCTGACGTCGCGCACGCGTAGGAAATAACATGGCGACATCAGCCAACCAGCCCCGGCGCACGTTGCTCCTGACCGGCGCCAGCCGTGGCATCGGCCACGCCACCGTGATCCGCTTCTCGTCGGCCGGCTGGCGCGTCCTGACCTGCTCGCGCCATCCCTTCCCGGAGGATTGTCCCTGGGACGCCGGCCCCGAGGACCACATCCAGGTCGACCTTGCCGACCATGCCGACACGACGCGCGCGATCGCGGAAATCCGCCAGCGGCTCGAGGGCGGCGCGCTGCATGCACTGGTCAACAATGCGGCGATTTCGCCGAAAGCGGAAGGCGGCAGCAGGTTGGGTACGATCGAGACCGACGTCGACACCTGGAGCCATGTGTTCCGGGTCAATTTTTTCGCGCCGATCATGATGGCGCGCGGATTGATCGAGGAACTGAAGACGGCGAAGGGCTCGGTGGTCAACGTCACCTCCATTGCCGGCGGCCGCGTGCATCCATTCGCAGGCGCGGCCTACGCTACCTCGAAGGCGGCATTGGCTTCACTCACACGGGAAATGGCTTCTGATTTCGGCCGCCACGGCATCCGCGTCAACGCCATCGCGCCCGGCGAGATCGACACCGCGATCCTCTCCCCCGGCACCGAGAAGATCGTCGAGCACGATATCCCGTTGCACCGGCTCGGCACGCCCGACGAGGTCGCCAAGATCATCTATGTCTTGTGCACGGAGACGTCGTCTTATGTGAACGGCGCCGAGATCCACATCAACGGCGGGCAGCACGTGTAGCCGCGCGCCTCACATCAGACCGGCTTCCGGTAGACATCCTTCAGCGCAAGCTTGCCGTCCCTAAATCGATAGAGTTCGATGCCGCGCTGCACGCGCTTCTCGCCGCTCGCGCGCAACGTCTCGTCGATGCGGCACGTCATGAAGCTCACGTCGGGACAGTGATGATAGACCACGTCCTCGAAACGCTGGGCCGAGAACAGCTCCTTCTGCGCATCGAGATGATCAAGGATTTGCTCGCGGCCAATCAGCGACTTCGTCACCGACAGCCCGTCATGAAAGGTCCACAGGAAATCCGGCGTGACCACGGCATAGAGCGCATCGAGGTCGCGGCGAAACAGCGCCTTTGCAAAGCCCTTCAGCAATTCGTCGCGCTGCGCGAAGGATGGGATCATGAATGGCTCCGCATCAAGTGATGCGCGGGCAAGGTAGATGAACGAGAGCGAACGGGAAAGGCGCGCGGATGTGATCCGCCCGATGTAGCGGCGGCCGAGTTGGCGGACTAGGGTTGGCGCATGGGACGCTTCGCCACCACAGCCGAATTCTACGAGCAATACCGGCCGCCCTACCCGGAGGAATTCTTTCGCACGGTCGCGCGGAAACTGATGCTCGACAAGCGGCATGCGCTGATCGATCTCGGCACCGGCCCGGGCGTGCTGGCGCTCGGCTTTGCGCCCTCAGTCGGCCGCGTCGTCGGCGTCGACCCTGAGCCCACGATGCTTGTGGCGGCGCGCGCCGCGGCCGCACGGGCGAGCGTTGGGGTCACCTTCATCGAAGGCCGCGCCGAAGACCTGCCCGTCGATATCGGCAGCTTCGACGTCGTCACCATCGGCCGCGCGCTGCACTGGATGGACCACAGTGCGCTCGGACCGGTGTTCGCGCGGCTGGTCGCGCCCGGCGGCGCGATCGTGATCTGCTCGTCGTTCTCGGCGCGCGATGGCAGCAATCCATGGCTGGAGGAGTACGACACGGCGCGGCGGCGATGGTCGGACGAGGACCTGCTGACGGGGTCGCGCAGGGGCGAGCACGCGCACCGCAATCCGAATGATGTTCTCGGTCCCCTTGGATTTGGCGTCGCCGACACGATCATTGTCAAGGCCACGCATCAAGTGAGCGCGACCGATTTGGCCCGGCGCGTGCTGACCTTCTCGTCGTCCTCCCCCGCCGCGCTCGGCGACAGAGCGGACGCGATGCTGGCCGACATCGAGGCGCGGCTGTTGCCGTTCGCACGCGACGGCGTTCTCAAGGAGACGCTGATGTCGGCCGCCAGCGTCGCGCGGCGCCTCTAAAGCGCGATGACTCGCGCTTTAGGCTTTCGATTTGGGCATGATCTTTTCGGAAAACCGCTTCACACTTTTCCGGATCATGCCCTAAAAGTTCAGACGATTCCGCGCAAAATCTGCGCTGCCTGCCAGCGCAGCCGCACTGCGTCCACATTGAGCGCGCTGGAGCACTCGTCCTCGTGATCGCCCTCCATCAGCGCCGCGCCGCAATGCCGGCACAGGCGTGGGCTGATCGCAAGCGAGCGTGAGCCGTCGGCGCGCCGGCGGTAGCGCGCGATGTCGACGACGTTCTCCGACGACATTATCCGTTTCTCAACCATTGCAGCCCTCATGGCCCGGGCGCGTTTTCTTCACACGCCTTAGCGTTTTGTTGAGCCTGATCCGCCAGCCGAAGTCCGCGCACGCTTCTCGTGCGATCAGCTCACCACGCTTATCGCAGAGAAGTTTGGATCAAGCGTTCAGGGCAACGCTCAAATTTTACCGGAGGGATTGGAGCGGTTCGTGGGGGCGCGTTAACCGCCTCTCACAGCCACTTCTTCCATTTAAAAATCCAGTACGGAACGATCGCCGCGAACACCATCGCGACCAGCGCGAAGGTGTAGCCGTGCTCCCATTCGAGCTCCGGCATCGCCTTGAAGTTCATGCCGTAGATCGAGGCGATCAAGGTCGGCGGCATCAGCACCACGGCCATGACCGAGAACAGCTTGATGATGTTGTTCTGCTCGAGATTGACGACGCCGAGCATGGCGTCGAGCACGAAGGTGATCTTGTTGGAGAGATAGGAGGCGTGGTCGGTCAGCGAGGCGACGTCGCGCTGCATGGTCTTGAGTTGCTCGCGCATGTCCTTGGTCCATTTGACGCCTTCGATCACCGCCGACAGGAACGCGACCAGCCGGCCGATCGATACCAGGCTCTCGCGCACCTTGGAGGTGAGGTCGCCCTTGCGGCCGATCGCGATCAGGATCTGCGAATAGCGTTTGGCATGGCCATGTCGCTCGCTCTCGGGCTCGAAGATTTCGTGGCTGACCTGGTCGACGTCGGCGCCGATGCGCTCCAAAATGTCGGCGCAGCGGTCGATCACCGCGTCCAGCAATTCCATCAGGACCATCTCGCCGGTGACGCCCGGTGAGCAGGTGCGCGCCAGCTTGTTCTCGACCAGCGCGAACGGCTTGGGTTCGTCATAGCGCACGGTGACGAGGCGATGGCCGGCGAGGATGAAGGTGACCGCGGTGGTCCTCGGCGTGTCGGTGTCGGACTGGCACATCAAGGTCGCGGTCATGTAGCGCGCGCCGTTCTCGATATAGAGACGGCTGGAGATTTCGATCTCCTGCATGTCCTCCCGCGTCGGCACCGCGATGCCCGCCAGCTTTTCGACCGCCCTGTCCTCGGCCGCGGTAGGCTTGACGAGGTCGACCCAGACCGCGTTGTCCGGCAGCTTCGAGGGGTCCTCGATGATTGCTTTCTTGAGGGAAGCGTCGGAGGGAACAAACACCGAAAACATAGGGACTCCGGAAGGTACGGGCGTGGCATTTTGGGGCTTAGCTCAGTTCGGACAGGCATTGGATGACGGCGTTCGTTAACCGTCGTTCACACTTTGTGGCGTTCCCGGGGCAGCATCGTGGCACTGATTCGGCGCGCCCGCGAGCTTTGCCCAAGAAACAGCCGCGATCCGCCAACGTTGCGGCAAAAAGGCCACACGTTGAGTCCAGCAGTGCGGGACAAGTCTCTAAGCGCTGGAATTACGGCGGATTTCGACGATAATGGGTTTAACGGAATCGTGGCGTTTGGGGCGCAGAATCATTGCTGCCAGCGCGCTTTTCAATTGGAAGACATCATGTCGTCGCTGAAAACAAAATTCGCAATTCTGGCCGCCGGTCTGATGCTGACAGGCTGCATGCAGGCCGCGACCTACGAGGCGACCAACACCGCCAACTTCAAGCCGCGCGACAAGGAATATCTCGCGAAAATCAAGTACACCAACACGCCGGTCGCAGAGCCGTTCCGGCGCGCGATCGTCGAATATCACCGCAAGGAAGCGCCCGGCTCGATCGTGGTCGATTCCGATAATCACTATCTTTATTTCGTGCTGAAAGACGGCCAGGCGATCCGCTACGGCATCACCGTCGGCGAAGAAGCCATGGCTTGGTCGGGCATCGCCAAGATCGGCAACATGACCGAATGGCCGCCCTGGCATCCGACGGCCAGCGAAATCTCGCGCCTCGGCGTGCCCACCTTCGTGGCACCCGGACCGGACAATCCGATGGGCTCGCGCGCGATGTATCTGTATTCGAACGGCAAGGACACGCTGTTCCGGATTCACGGCACCAACCAGCCGGAATATATCGGCGCATCGATTTCCTCGGGCTGCATCCGCCTCACCAACGAGGACGCGATCGATCTCTATAACCGCGTGAAGGTCGGTACCATCGTCGTCGTGCTCGATCCGCACAAGGGCGACTCGCCATTCAACTCGCAGATGGCCCTGCAGGGTGGCGGCAACAACGTGATGCAGTAAGCGCGGATTTCCGCGAGAGATTGAAAAGCGCCGGTTTCACCGGCGCTTTTTTGTTGCCGGCTTGTTTGGTGAAGGACTGGCGGGCGCGGGCTTGGCGTCCTCGCTCCCCTTCGGCTCGTCGGCATCGCCCTTGTCACTCTTGTCCGTCTCGGCCTTGCCGGCGACCTCGCGCGGCGGCGCCTCGTCGGGCCTGGCTGCCGGCATCAGGGGCGCGATCTTCGGCAGCGGGTCCCACACGTTCCACTGGCAGATTTTGTAGTTGTTGCGCCGCTCCATCAGGTCGAGATGGATGTGCTCCTCGTGGTACCAGTCCGAGCCCGGACCGAGCACGGTCATGAAACGCGCGCAGACCGAATGCAGGAAGCGCTCGCGCAGATCGCTCGGCACCGTGCGGTCGGTCAGTTCGATCGACTTGCCGTTGGCGAGCTTGATGGCGCGCACGTCGAGCGCGTTGGCCCGGCCATGCTCGGACAAATGTGCGCCGGGAATCCGGTTGAAGCCGCGGCATTCGTAGGAATCGAAATTGTCGAGCACGCTGGGCTCGCTGCCGAGCGGCGCGGTGAGGCTGACAACGTCGGTGCGGACCCAGTCCGCAATCTCCGACGCCATCTTGCAGCGCAGGGTCGCCGGCGGCGTCACCGCGACCCGATGCTTGTCCGGCAGCACGATCGCTTCCAGCTTGACCAGGTCCTCGCCGCCGCAGCCGCCGGCACCATGGATGTCGGGTATCGAGGGCGCGATCGCGATCTCCTCGGTAAGCGCCAAGCGGCAGGCTGAAGGCTCGGGCGCTTTGGGTGCGGCCGGCTCGGCGGTCTTCTCGGGCTCGGAGGGGGCAACCTTGGCATTGTCGGGTGCCGCCTGCGGCGCCTCGGCCGGCCGCGGCCGCGGCAACGGCACCTTTGCCGCGTGGACGCCGCCGCGCAGCCACGGCGGCCTGCTGCCGAAGAGGTCGTCCATGCGGAACGGCTTGGGGGAAGCAGCCGGGGCCGGGCCGGCCTGCGCCAGCGTCAGCGCGGCGGCCGCGGTAACCATGGGTGCCCACCCCCGCCAGATGCTGCCATAAGGGCATTTTCGCCGCCGTTTCTCCGCGCTAAGGTTCATGCCAATTCCATGATCACGCCGCGCCCGTTGAAGCGGGTGTGCGGGGCGAATACCAGGCGGGAGGGATTTTATGCTGGGGTTGATGCAAGACTGGCCTTTGCTGTGTCACCGGATCATCGAGCACGCGGCGAAGTATCACGGCACCCAGGAGGTCGTGACGCGGTCGATCGAAGGACCGATTGTCCGCACCAATTACGCCGAAATTCACAAGCGCGCACTGAAACTGTCGCAGATGCTGCAGCGCGACGGCATCAAGCTCGGCGACCGCGTCGCCACCATCGCCTGGAACACCTGGCGCCATCTCGAATGCTGGTACGGCATCATGGGCATCGGCGCGATCTCCCACACCGTCAACCCGCGCCTGTTCCCGGAACAGATCGCCTGGATTCTCAACCACGCCGGGGACCGCGTGGTGATGGTCGACACCACCTTTGTGCCGATGCTGGAAAAGATCGCCGACAAGGTGCCGAGCGTCGAGCGCTACATCGTGCTGACCGACAAGGCGCACATGCCGCAGACCACGCTGAAGAACGCCATCGCCTATGAGGAATGGCTGGCGCAGGCCGACGGCAAGTTCGAGTGGAAGGATTTCGACGAGAATACCGCTGCCGCCATGTGCTACACCTCGGGCACCACGGGCGACCCGAAGGGCGTGCTGTATTCGCACCGCTCCAACGTCATCCACTCCTTCATGGCCAATTCGAAGGATGCGCTCGGCACGTCCGCCAGTGACGTCATGCTGCCGGTGGTGCCGCTGTTCCACGCCAACAGCTGGGGCATTGCTTTTTCGGCGCCCGCGATGGGCACCAAGCTGGTCATGCCCGGCATGAAGCTCGACGGCGCCTCGGTGTTCGAGCTGCTCGAGACCGAGAAGGTCACCCATACCGCGGGCGTGCCAACGGTCTGGCTGATGCTGCTCAACCATATGGGCGCCAATAATCTGAAGCTGCCGCTGCTCGAATTCGTGGTGTGCGGCGGCTCGGCGATGCCGCGTTCGATGATCAAGGCGTTCGTCGACATGGGCGTCACCGTGCGCCACGCCTGGGGCATGACCGAGATGAGCCCGCTCGGCACGCTGGCGGCGGTGAAGCCGCCGTTCACGGATCTCGACGGCGAGGAGCAGCTCGACATCCTGCAGACCCAGGGCTTCCCGCCCTATGGCGTGCAGATGAAGATCACCGACGATGCCGGCAAGGAATTGCCGTGGGACGGCAAGACGTTCGGCCGGCTCAAGGTCTCCGGTCCCGCGGTCGCCAAGGCCTATTTCCGTGTCGACGCCAACATCCTCGACGACGACGGCTTCTTCGACACCGGCGACGTCGCCACCATCGACCAGCACGGCTATATGCGCATCACCGACCGTTCCAAGGACGTGATCAAGTCCGGCGGCGAGTGGATTTCCTCGATCGATCTGGAGAACCTCGCGGTCGGCCATCCCGCGGTCGCGGAAGCCGCCGTGATCGGCATCTATCACCCCAAATGGGATGAGCGGCCGCTGCTGATCGTGCAGCTCAAGCAGGGTCAGAAGGCGACCCGCGAGGAGATCCTGAAGTTCATGGACGGCAAGATCGCCAAATGGTGGATGCCCGACGACGTCGCGTTCGTCGACGGCATTCCGCACACGGCGACCGGCAAGATCCTCAAGACCGCGCTGCGCGAACAGTTCAAGAGCTACCGCTTCCCGAACGCGGCGGCGTAAGGGTCAAGAGTCCCTTGAATTTGCCGCAACGGCGTGGTCTGCCATGAGCGGCCGGGCGCCTTCGCCCGGCACGCTCCAACCCGGCAGTTTTATCGACCGATGGCCCGCAGGTTCTCCGCTCCCTATCAGTCGGAACCGTTCTCCGGCCTTGCCACCTGGGCGCGCAATCTCGCCGTGTTCTCGGTGATCGCGGTCGTGGTCTCGATTCTGATCGTGCGCTTCGGCTTCCTGGAGATGAAGCCGGCGATCGCGACCTTCTTCGGCGCGCTCGGCTGCGCCGCCCTTTCGATCCTGATCGGCCTTCTCGGCTTTGCCGCGATCTGGCAGAACGGCACGCGCGGCATGGCGCGCATCCTGCTCGCCTTCGCCATCGACGCGGTCGTGCTCGCCTACCCCGCCTACCTCGCCTTGCAGTACCGCAAGCTGCCGCCGATCCACGACATCACCACCGACCCGATTGATCCGCCGCGCTTCGAGGCCCTGGCGCGGCTGCGCGCCAGCGACGGCGCCAACACCGCCGTATATGCCGGCCTCTATTCCGCCGAGCAGCAGCGGCAGGCCTATCCCGACATCGAGCCGATCCAGGTCGAGATTCCGGCCGAGCGCGCCTATGCGCTCGCGCTGGCGCTGGTTACCAAGCGCAAATGGCTCGTGATCGACGAACGTCCGCCGCAGCCGCCGCGCCGCATCGGCCGCATCGAGGCGGTGGCGCGCACGCCGATCATGGGTTTTCGCGAGGACGTTTCCATTCGGGTGATGCCTGATGGCGACGAGTCGCGGGTCGATATCCGCTCGTCCTCGCGCTATTTCGAAAGCGACCTCGGCTCCAATGCGGCGCGCGTGACGAAGTTCATCGACGATCTCAGCACGGCCGCGGAAGTCGATGCGCTGAAGCCCGCCAAGAAGATCCCGCCGCCGCCGCCGCCGAAGGGGCCTGCGAAGACGGTGAAGAAATAGCGAGTGGCGAGTAGCGAATGGCGAATAGGGCGTCTCTATTCGCTACTCGCCTCAAGAAGCCAGCCTGTACGTCCCATCAATCACCGGATCGCCGTCGGTCGCGACCACGCCGCGGGCGACCAGATCCTCCAGATGCGCCAGCACGGAATAGCCGGCCGCGGTCATCAGCCGCGGGTCGATGCCGATATAGATGGCGCGCACCATGCTCGGGATATCGGCCTCGCCCTTGGCGAGCCGATGCAGGATCGAAGCCTCGCGCGCCTGACGATGCCTGATCAGGAAGCGCACATAGCGCGGGCCTTCGGGAATTTCGGGACCGTGGCCGCAGAAATACAAATCCTCCTCGCGGGCCGCGAGCCGGTCCAGCGAAGCCATGTAGTCGACCATCGATCCGTCGGGCGGCGCCACGATCGAGGTCGACCAGCCCATGACGTGATCGCCGACGAAGCTGACCTTCCGCTCGGGCCAGGCAAAGGCCATGTGGTTGGCGGTATGGCCGGGCGTGGCGACGGCTTGCAGCTTCCAGCCCGCGCCTTCGATCACGTCGCCGCTTTTGACCGCAACATCCGGCCGAAAATCGCGGTCGGCGCCGGATTCCGGATTGTGCTTCTCGCTCTCATAGCGCGGCCGCGAGGCGCGGTGTGGCCCCTCGGCATAGACGGTCGCGCCGGTCGCGGCCTTGATGCGCACGGTGTTCGGCGAATGGTCGCGGTGCGTATGCGTTACGAAGATGTGCGTCACGGTCTCGCCGCGCACGGCGTCCAGCAGCGCATTCGCGTGCGCCTCGCTGTCTGGACCGGGATCGATGATCGCGACCTTGCCCTTGCCGAGGATGTAACTCACCGTGCCGGTGAAGGTGAACGGACTCGGATTGTCGCAGAGCACGCGGCGCACGTCCGGGCGCGCTTGTTCGACGGCGCCCGGCTTGAGCGGGAAGTTGCGGTTAAACGGGATGTCTTCGTCGGCCATGGCAGCTCATTCGTCATTCCGGGGCATCGCGCAGCGATGAACCCGGAATCTGGAGGGAGGGAAAAGAGTACGCCACGAGATTCTCAGGTACGCAATTGCGTACCATAGTTCGCGCGTTCGGCGCGCCCCGGAATGACGAGCAAGGGATTTACGAAAACGCCTGGATGCCCGTGATGGCGCGGCCGAGGATCAGCGCGTGCACGTCGTGGGTGCCTTCATAGGTATTCACGGTTTCCAGGTTCGCGGCGTGACGCATCACGTGATACTCGATCTGGATGCCGTTGCCGCCGTGCATGTCGCGCGCCATGCGGGCGATATCGAGCGCCTTGCCGCAATTGTTGCGCTTGACGATCGAGATCATCTCGGGCGCCATCTTGCCCTCGTCCATCAGCCGGCCGACGCGCAGGCTTGCCTGCAGGCCCAGTGCAATCTCGGTCTCCATGTCGGCGAGCTTCTTCTGCACCAGTTGCGTCGCCGCCAGCGGCCGGTTGAACTGCTTGCGGTCCAGCGTGTATTGCCGTGCGCGATGCATGCAGTCCTCGGCGGCGCCCATCGCGCCCCAGGAAATGCCGTAGCGGGCGCGGTTGAGACAACCGAACGGACCCTTGAGGCCCGACACGTTCGGCAGCAGCGCGCTTTCGGGCACCACGACATTGTCCATCACGATCTCGCCGGTGACGGAAGCGCGAAGCGAGAGCTTGCCGCCGATCTTCGGCGCGGAAAGGCCCTTCATGCCTTTCTCGAGGACGAAGCCGCGGATCTGGTTGTCATGCGCGGCCGACTTCGCCCAGACGACGAAGACGTCGGCGATTGGTGCGTTCGAAATCCACATCTTGCTGCCGTTCAGCCTGTAACCGTCCGACACCTTCTCGACGCGGGTCTTCATGCCGCCGGGATCGGAGCCGGCGTCGGGCTCGGTCAGGCCGAAGCAGCCAACCCACTCGCCGGTCGCAAGCTTCGGCAGGTATTTCTTGCGCTGGGTCTCGTCGCCATAAGCGTAGATCGGATACATCACCAGCGACGACTGCACCGAGTTCATCGAACGATAGCCGGAATCGACGCGCTCGATCTCGCGCGCGACGAGGCCGTAGGCTACATAACTCGCATTGGCGCAGCCATATTCTTCCGGCAGCGTGACGCCGATCAGGCCGAGCTCGCCCATCTCGTTGAAGATTTCGCGGTCGGTCTTCTCCTCGAGATAGGCCTTGATCACCCGCGGCAAGAGCTTGTCCTGCGCATAGGCCCGCGCGGTGTCGCGAATCAGGCGCTCGTCCTCGGTGAGCTGTTCGTCGAGCAGGAACGGATCGTCCCACGCAAAACTTGCCGCCGCCGGCTTGTCCTTGGTCTGGGGTCGCACGCTCATGAAAAATCCTTTCGCGTAACGGCCGCGCGCATCAAGCGCGACCTCTTCAAGTTAAATCCTGGAAGATCAGCCTTCAAGCCGTTCGTTGGCGACGATCTCGATACCGAAGCCGGACAGTCCCTTGTAGTCATGCGCCGACGAGGTGAGATTGACGATCGAGGTGATGCCGAGGTCGCGCAGGATCTGGGCGCCGACGCCGACCTCGCGCCACTGTTTGTTGCGATCCGCTTCCGCGGTCTTGGTTTGGACCATCGGCTCGACCGGCACGCCGGCCGCGCCGTCGCGCAAGTAAACCAGCACGCCACGGCCCGCGCGCTTGAAATGATTGAGCACCAATTGCATGCGCGCCTGCCCGGTGAAGAGGTCCTTCACGATGTTGGGTTTGTGCAGTCGCGTCAGCACGTTCCGTCCGTCACCGATGCCGTTGTAAACGAAGGCGGCGTGGGCGATCTCGTCGAACGGCGAGCGGTAGGCATAGCCCTGCAGCGTGCCGATCGGGCTTTCGGTGGTGAAGGTCGAGACCCGCTCGATCAGCTTCTCGCGCGCCTGGCGGTAGGCGATCAGGTCGGCAATGGTGACATGCTTGAGGCCGTTGGCGACGGCGAAGCGCGCGACCTGCTCGCCCTTCATGACCGTGCCGTCGTCGTTCATCAGTTCGGAGATGACGCCAACCGGCGGCAGGCCGGAGAGCTTGCAGAGATCGACCGCGGCCTCGGTATGGCCGGAGCGCAGCAGCACGCCGCCGTCGCGCGCGATCAGCGGAAAGATGTGGCCGGGGCGGGCGAAATCATTGGCGCCGGCATTGGGGTTGGCGAGCGCGCGGCAGCAGGAGGCGCGTTCCTCGGCCGAGATGCCGGTGCCGCCGTCTGGCTTGTAGTCGATCGAGACGGTAAAGGCGGTGGTGTGCGCGGAGTTGTTGTGCGCGACCATCGGATCGAGCCGCAGCCGCCGCGCGTCGTCAGGCGTGATCGGTGCGCAGACGATGCCGGAGGTGTGGCGGATGATGAACGCCATCTTTTCCGGCGTGCACAGCGACGCCGCCACGATCAGATCGCCCTCGCCTTCCCGGTCGTCATCGTCGGTGACGACGACCAGCTCGCCACGGGCAAAGGCCTGCAACACGTCCTGAACCGAATCCGCCATGCGTCCAAAGTCTCTGTTGTATGCCGGGATGCCTTAGCCGGACTTCGGCAATTACGCTAGCACCCTTATGCAGGGCTGGACGGCGCCATTGCCGCGCCGTGGCTGGCGATGCGCGCTCTATTTGTCTAGGATTGCCGCCAAGAAAGAACAAGGGAGACGCCTCCGATGACCGCCGCCACGTTCGACTTCGCGCCGTTGCTGCCCGAGGGACTGCCCGCGCCCGCGGTCAGATGGAAGGGCCTTGCGAAATACAGCTTTGTCGGCGGCAACAACGATCCGGATCAGGTGCCGGTGGACGGCCTGATCGACGCCGTCAATGCCGTGCTGAAGCGCGAGGGCAAGACGCTCGCGACCTATGGCCTTGCCAGCGGCCCGCAGGGCTACAGGCCCTTGCGCGAATTTCTCACAGCGAAATTGCAGCGCGACGCCGGCATCCGGTGCGGTGCCGACGACATCATGATCGTGTCGGGCTCGCTGCAGGCGCTCGACCTCGTCAATCAGACGCTGCTGGCACGCGGCGACACCGTGATCGTCGAGCAGGAGACCTATCAGGGCGCGCTGAACCGGCTGACCCGGCTCGGCGTCACCGCGATCGGCATTCCCCTCGACGGCGAAGGCATGCGGATGGATGTGCTGGCGTCAAAACTCGCCGAGCTCAAGGCCAAAGGCGTCCGCCCGAAATACATCTACACGATCCCGACCGTGCAGAACCCGACCGGCACCATCATGCCGCAGGCGCGCCGCGCCGAGTTGCTCAAACTGTCGCAGGAATACGGCGTGCCTGTCTTCGAGGACGACTGCTATGCCGACCTGATCTGGGACGGCAAGCGCCCGCCCGCGATCTATGCCATGGCCAGGAACGGCGGCGTGATCCATATCGGCTCATTTTCCAAGTCGATCGCGCCGGCGCTCCGCGTCGGTTTCATCGTCGCGCCGTGGGAGATGATGTCGCGCATGCTGGCGTTGAAGACCGATGCCGGCTCCGGCGCGCTGGAACAGATGGTGCTGTCGGAATATTGCGCGCCGCATTTTCAAACCCACGTGCCGAAGCTGACGCGCGGCCTGCGCAAGAAGCTCGACACCCTGATGGAGGCGCTGAACGAGCAGTTCGGCACCGCGGCCGAGTTCGAGGACCCCAAGGGCGGCATCTTCCTGTGGGTGAAACTGCCCGACAATGTCGACACGCTGAAGCTTTATCAGGCTGCGCTCGCGGCCGGTGTCGCCATCAATCCGGGACCGGAATGGTCGACGCACAAGGCGTATTCCGGGAGCCGGCTGCGGCTCTGCTTCGCCAGTCCCTCGGAGCAACAAATCCGCGAGGGCGTGGCCGTGCTCGCCGACGTCTGCCGCAGGGAATTCGGGGTACCGACGCGAAGCGCGAACGTGGAAAAGCGCGCGAAAGGCTGATCGGGAGGGACGATTGCGGATAGCGGCTGGGCTGATCGCCCTCCTTTTGCTCTGCCTCGTAAGCCAGCCGGCGGCGGCCGACCGCCGGGTCGCACTCGTCATTGGCAACGGCGGCTATCTTCACGCGCCGCATCTGCCCAATCCGCCGCATGATGCCGAAGACGTCGCGGCCGCACTGAAGCGAACCGGCTTCGAGACGATCGTTGGGCTCGATCTCGACAAGAACAAAATGGAGGACGCCGCGATCAAATTCGCGCGGGCGGCGCGCAACGCCGACGTCGCGGTCTTCTATTACAGCGGCCACGCGCTGCAATATGCCGGGGTCAACTACCTGATCCCTGTCGATGCCGAGCTTGCCGACGAGGCCGATTTGCGCCGCGCCACCCGTGTCGACGACATTCTGGAAGACCTGAAGCAGGCCAAGAACCTGCGCATCCTCGTGCTGGATTCGTGCCGCGACAATCCGCTGGCCGACCAACTCAAGCGCTCGATCGGCACGACCCGCAGCGCCACGATCCAGCGCGGGCTTGCCAAGATCGAAAGCCCGGACGGCACCATCATCTCCTATTCGACGCAGGCCGGCCGGACCGCCGCCGACGGCGACGGGCGCAACAGCCCCTACACCACCGCGTTCCTCAAGCACATCGAAGAGAAGGACGATATCTCGACCGTCTTCCATCGCATCAGCGCCGACGTCTATGCCAAGAGCGGCGGCGGCCAGGTGCCGGAACTGTCGCTGTCGTTCTTCGGCGAGTTTTATCTCAACGGCAAGCTGCAGGTCACGATCACGCCGGGCAAGCCGGCGCCGGACGCTTGCACTGACGCGGCCGAGCACTGGAAGAGTGCGGAAGCCGTCGGCAGCGCTGCGGCGTTCGAGGATCACATCGCGCGCTTTCCCAGTTGCGCCTATGCCGGCCTTGCCAGAGCGAGGATCGACGACCTCAAGAGCAGGGACAAGTCGAAGAAGAACGAGATCGAGCTCGCCTTCTGGAATTCGATCAAGGACAGCAGCGACGCCGCCATGTTCCGCGATTATCTCACGCGCTTCCCCGACGGCGTCTTCGCCTCTATCGCGCGCGAACGTCTGGCCGCGCTGACCGCGCCGCGCACCGCGCTTGCGGCGCCCACCGGCCCGTCGGCGGCCGATACGCCGGCGGCCGGCGCCGATGCGTCCTGTGCAGCCGAGCCGAAGCTGAAGTCGCAGACCGGCAACCGGCCGGTCACCCTGACGTTCAAGAATGTCTCCAGCGAGGCGCTGAGCGCCTACTGGCTCGATTATGGCGGCAAGCGCGTGTTCTATCGCCGCCTCGGCGGCGGCGAGTCCTACACACAGCCGACCTACATGACCCATCCCTGGGTGTTCGTGGACGCCGGCGGCAAGTGCCACATGGTGGTGCTGCCCGATCCGGGGCGCAGTCTGGTTTCCGTTCGCTAACTCACCGCACCGCGAACGGCGCCTGATAGGGCCGGCCGAACGGCACGCCGTTGATCACGGTCTGGATCGGCTTCAGATAGGCCTTGCCGTCGCGCTTGTTGTTGCGAGTATCGAGGAAGCTGACGGGTCCCTCCACCAGCTCCATGACCGCGACGTCGCCGGGGGCGCCGACCTGCAGCGTGCCGATCTTCGGCGCGCGGTTGATGATCCTCGCTGGCGCGATCGTCGCCATCGACACCACTTGCTCCAGCGAGAAGCCCATCGCCATGAACTTGCTCATGACGTTGGGCAGGAAGGGGATGCCGGGCGAGTTGCCGGAGAACACGTGGATATCGGAGGAGATGGTGTCCGGCGTGCAGCCGGCGGGGATCGCGACTTCCGCCACGGTGAAATCGAAGCTGCCGCCGCCGTGACCGACGTCGAAGATCACGCCGCGTTGCTTGGCCGCCAGCGCCGCCGGCAGCAGCTTGCCGTCCTGCACGATGTTGGTGAAGACGTTCGACATGTTGGGGAAGCCGGAATAGGCATGGGTCAAAACGTCGCCCGGCCGCAACAGATCGAGGATCTGAGACATCAGCTCCTTGGTCTCGACGCCGCCGATATGCACCATCATCTTGGCCGGCCAGCCGCACATCTCGCAGGCCTGGATGCCGCGCTTGAGCGGCTCGAGGCCGTGCTTGAAGATGACGTTCTCCGACATCCGCACCTTGACCCCGATCAGGAAGTCCGGATTTTCGGCGAGCGCCATCGCGCAGGCTTCGACCTGCGCGTTGTCGATGTTGTAGAGCTCGGCGACGGGAAACGCCGACAGCCCGTTATTGGCGATGTGGACGAAGGCGTACATCCGCGCCCGCGTCTGCGCGACGATGAAACGCCGCAGCGCCGCAAGGTTGTTGACGCCGGCGTCGCCCGCCGAGACCACCGTCGTAGTACCCTGGAATTGCACCAGCTCGTCGGCGGGAATGCCGATCGCCGAGCCATAGGGGTAGACGTGGCAATGCAGGTCGACGAGGCCGGGCATCACAAGCTTGCCTGACGCGTCGATGCTTTTCAGCGCGCGCTCGGCGGGGATGGATTCCTGTACCGCCTCCACCACGCCCCAGCGGATGCCGATATCGCGCTTGGCCCGAAGCGACTGGCTGGGATCGAGCACCTCGCCGCCGCGGATGACGAGATCGTATTTGTCGTTCGGTCCCATCGCAGCGCCTGCGGGACCGGCGATGGTCGCGGCGGCAGCCGAAGTCGAAAGCGCAAGGAAATCGCGGCGTGACAACGCGGACATGATGCTCCCCCCGAGATGTTTTTCGCGCATGATCCGGAAAAGTGTGCAGCGGTTTTCCGAAAAAATCATGCGCAAATAAGGGGAATGATGCGCCCGCGGCCGGGGTTTGACAAGCAGGCCCGCGAATGCAGCGCGGGTGAGCTGCCGAAAACGAATGCTTGGCGCGCTGGCCTCGTCGGTCGCGCTGCTCTACGTTGCGCAAAGAAATAACGGGGCCGGGAAACGGTCCCAAACGGGAGACGCTCATGACATCGATGCGATTGTTCGCAGGCGCACTGTGCCTGTTTGCTTCCAGCGCCGCCTTTGCCGAGGATCCCCTGCCCCGCGCCAAGCCAGAGGAGGTCGGCTTCTCCGGCGAACGGTTGGCGCGGATCGATAGCGTGTTGAAGGCCGACATCGATGCGGGCCGTATCCCCGGCGCGGTGATCGCCATCGCCCGTCACGGCAAGCTCGTGAAGCTCGACGCCTACGGCTTTCGCGACAAGGCGGCCAACGTGGCCATGACCACCGACACCATCTTCAACATCGCCTCCATGACCAAGCCGATGACGACGGTCGGCGCGCTATTGCTGTACGAGCAGGGCAAGCTCCTGATCGACGATCCCCTATCGAAGTACTTTCCGAAATTCGCCGACATGAAAGTCGCGGTGCGCGACAATGGCGAACCGACCGCGGATACCGTGCCCGCCAACCGGCAGATCACCATCCAGGATTTGATGCGCCACACCTCCGGCCTGATCTATGGCGGCCGCGGCAACACCATCGTGCACAAGATATATCCGGCCGGCAGCGGCGACGCTTCGCGCGACTATGACGGTGCGGCCTTCATCGACAAGCTCGCATCGCTGCCGCTGCTGTGGCAGCCCGCGACCACCTGGGACTACGGTTTCGGCCTCGACGTGCTGGGCTTGACCGTCGAGAAGATCAGCGGGCAGTCGCTCGGCCAATATCTGCAGGCCAATCTCTGGGATCCGCTCGGGATGAGCGACACCGGCTTTGCGGTCTCGCCTGATAAGGCTGCGCGCTATGCCAAGCCGCTGCCTTTTGATCCCGACACCGGCAAGCCGCAGGCGCGCAGTCCCGAGCTGACGCAGCCCATCAAGTTCGACTGCGGCGGCGGTTGCGCCGCCTCGACCGCGTCGGATTATCTGCGCTTCGCCTCGATGCTGATGAACGGCGGCCGCTTCGGCGAAGCCCGCCTGCTCGGCTCCCGCACGGTGGCCTACATGCTGTCGGACCAACTCGGACCCAATATCAGAAACCTGGTCGGCAACGCAGACCCGACGCGCGCCGATTACGGCTTCGGCCTGGGCCTTGCCGTGCGCACCACGCCCGGCGTGGTCAGGATGATGGGATCGGTCGGGCAGTTCTCCTGGCCCGGCGCGAGCGGCACCGACTGGTGGGCCGACCCGAAGGAGGACCTCGTCGTGGTCTATCTCTCGGCGGCGCCGGGACCGATCCGCTGGCACTACCGGCAAAAGATTAACGCGCTGGTCTATCAGGCCATCGTGGAGTAGTGCGCGAAACTGCGCTCAGTTGTCGCAGCCATGGATGCGGCAACTGAACGCCTGTTCAGAATTCTCTTCAGGTTCCGTCGGAACGTTCCTCCTCACCGCAGGTTTAATCCGCACATTCGAGTGAGGAGGACATCATGAAGAAGTTTGCTTATGTCATCGCGGCGTTGGGTGCGATCGCGGTTGCGGCGCCCACCATTGCCAGCGCCGAGACCGTCGTGATCAAGCGCGGCGGTTATCATCACAACTGGGACCGCGCCCGTGCCGAAGTTCGCGTGCATCGCGATAATGGCTGGCATGAGGGCTGGCGTCATCATGATCACGACCGCGTCGTGATCAAGGAGCGCCGCGGCTACTAAGAAACGCAAGGCTGACACGGCAATGGCCCCGCAAGGGGCCATTCGCTTGTGTGCTTGCTTAATCCCACACCGGCGAGAAGCCGGGCGCGACGAAGCGCTTGTTCTTCGGCAGGGACGCGATCTTCTTGCGGTCCTCGTCGTCGAGCCGGACCTTGAGCGCGTCGAGATTGGCCTGCTGGTTTTCGCGGCGCGAGGCCTTCGGGATCGCACCGACGCCGTCCTGGTCGAGCAACCATCTCAGTGCCACCTGTTCCACACTGGCGTTGTGCTTCTTGCCGATCGCGATCATCGTCTCGTCGGAGCCGGCTTGCCCCCGCACCAGCGGGCAATAGGCGACCAGCGGAATTTTGTGCGCGTCCATGTACTTCTTGATCCTGCTCTGATCGAGCATCACGTGATATTCAATCTGGTTGCAGGCGATCGGTGCCTTGATCTCCTCGACCACGGTGCGTAGCAAGGCGATGTTGAAATTGGCTACTCCGATGGCGCGGGTGCGTCCCTCCTCTTTCAGCTTCATCATGGTCTCGAGCATCGACGGCAGGTGCATGCCGGGCTTCGGCCAATGCACCAGATAGAGATCGAGCACGTCGAGCCGCAGCTTCTTGAGACTCGCATCGAAGGCGCGGCGCATGGCATCGGGGGCGAGATTCTCGTTCCAGACCTTGGTCGTCACATGCAGCTCCCCACGCGGAATGCCGCTTGCCGCGATCGCAGCGCCGACCTCCTCCTCATTGGCGTACATCTCCGCGGTGTCGAGATGGCGATAGCCGAGCGCAAGCGCGCTCTCGACCGCCGCACGGCAAACATCGCCCTGCATACGGAAGGTGCCGAAGCCGAGCCGCGGCATCCGGATGCCCTGGGTGTTGAAAGTGTCCATGAGAACTCCCTGAATTTTTTTGCGCCGCCCTGCGCACGGCAAGGCCGGAAAACGCACGTTGTTGTGGGATAGGTTGGAGACGGCGGTTTCAGCAGTTTGCCCGCAAGGGCCGCATCAGATCAAGACCGCGCCAGTTGCCAGCACACGATACGACAGAGGCGGTCGATACCACAGGCCACTGCTGCAGAACCGGTTTGTGTGAACGTCCCGCTACCGCTTCCAGTCGCAGATGCCGCCGCCGGACCGGCAGGGCCAGGTCTGGATGCGCGTATCCATGGCCTGGGCGTTGAGCGGATCGCCGTGGCGATGAGCAAGTCTTACTCGCGCCGTGCCATGCCGACGCTCGCTCGCGACATGGGTCAAGCGGTGCGGCTGCGCCGCCCTGACGGTACGGATGGAGACCGGTTTCGGCTCGAGTTTGAGATCGTTGCGGGCCCAAGCGGGTTCGCCGCCGCGATCGCCCTTGGCCTCGACTGCGACCGGCGCAAACTCCGCCGGCGGCCCGAGTGGGGCCTTGGACAACACGGCTTTCGACAGATCGAGGTTCAGGAAATCGCCAGGATGGTAGTCGGCCGCAGAAGCGCCGCCGGAGATGAGCAGCGCGGCGGCAAATACGGTGGGAACCAGGCTTTTGGGGACCATTGCGGCCTCCTGAAAGACGCAAAACGACTCTTCCCCCTCTAGGTCTATTTAGGGAGCCTGAGGTTCAGGTCCAGTGCCAACCGCCGTCAAGGTTACCGGTTGGAACCCTCATTTCTCGAAGGCGCTGTAGACGAGATTCTTCAGCGTGGTGCGGATCCGGCCGCGCTGGGAAATCGTCTGCGCCATGAAAACGACGAGCATGTCCTCCTGCCGATCGACCCAGAAAGTGGTGCCGCCCGCGCCGGACCAGCTCATCTCGCCGACCGAGCCCTCATAAGGAACGACGCCGACCTCGGTCCGCACCGCAAAGCCGAGCCCGAAGCCAAAGCCGGGTCCCGGCAGATAATACGGTCCGGGCACCACGCCGGAGCCAGGCCCGATATGGTTGGCGCCCATATAGGCCACCGTCTTCGGGCTGAGGTAACGCTTGCCGTCGAGAATGCCGCCATTGAGGATCATCTGCGCAAAGCGCGCGTAATCGTCGATGGTCGACACCATGCCGCCACCGCCGGATTCCAGCTTCTGCATCACGCGCGGATCGTCCATCTCGCTGCCTGCGCCGATCTTGCGGTCGTCCGGAAACGGCTCGGCCACGAGTGGCTTCTTGCCATCCTCGGTGACATAGAAGCTCGTGTCCTTCATGCCGAGCGGATCGAGCAGGCGCTCCTTCTCGAACTGATAGAGCGATTTGCCGGAGACGATCTCGATCACGCGGCCGAGCACGTCGGTCGACTGGCTGTAGTCCCAGGTGGTGCCGGGCTGATAGGCGAGCGGCAATTTGGCGAGGCGGCCGGTGAATTCCGCAAGGCTGGGATCAGCCGCTTTGAGATCGGCGTCGACATAGGCCTTCTTGACCATCCCCTCCCCGAAAAAGCCGTAGGTGAGCCCCGAGGTGTGGCGCATCAGATCCTGGATGGTGATCTGGCGTTTCACCGGGACGAGATCGAGTTGAGGCTTTCCGTCCTCGCCCGCGCTCTCCATGCCGACCTTCACGTCCTTGAATTCCGGAATGTACTTGGAGAGGGGATCGTCGAGCTGGAGCTTGCCGCCTTCGACCAGCATCATGGCCGCCACCGTCGTGATCGGCTTCGACATCGAATAGATGCGAAAGATGGTGTCCGGTGTCATCGGCGCCTTGGTGGCGGGATCGCGCACGCCGAAACTCTTGAAATAAGCGGTGTGCCCGTTGCGGCGGACCAGCATGACCGCGCCGGGGATCTTGCTGGTGTCGACCTCGTTCTGCAAGTAAGCGTCGATGCGCGCAACGCCCTCGCTCGAGAAGCCGGCAGCCGTCGGATTTGCGGTGACGGGCCCTTCAGCGCGCACCTCGGCGGTGACAGCGAGGAGCGCGAGGCCGGCAATCGCGGCACGGTGAAGACGGAGAGCGGAAAGCATGCTTGGTTCTCCCTGGGGTCGATTTTTGCGTTCGGCGCGATCAAGGCCCGCCGATTGAAGACGATATTCGCGTGCGCGATGCGCGCTGGCAAGGGCGGGCGACAAGCCGGACATCTCAACAACACAAGTTCCGGCACTCCCGCAGCGCTGATACGTCCGGGTGATGCATATTCTGGTCGCTCCCTCGAAACTGAGGGCGCAGGGAGTGCCGGGCGCTCAACCGCACCCGCAAGCCTCGTGGGCTGAAAAGGAAGAATGCCCACAAGTCGTCAGGTAGGGCCGAAATCGCGCGGCACTCCCTGCGCAATGGCTTTACGGCTTACTCCGCGCTCTCCCCGGTGTGTCGGGCTTTTTAGTCACCGTCGCTGCGCAGATCGCTCTGCACCGCTTGACCCCAGCGTCGAGGGGACAGGACCACACGGCTTGACCGTACGCACTCGCACCACACGTCTTGCGGCAGAAGCGCGTCCATCGCAGCCCGCCTCACGTCTGGTCACGAATGGCCGAACGTCCCTCGTGTCGAGGCGGGATGGCGCAGTTAAACCACGACTTCCGATTTACGTAAAGATATTTATTTTTATCGGAAGAACTGGACATTGTGCGAAATTTCTGGATGACAAAAGAGATGTTTTGCCCGTCGTGTCGTGATGGCAACACTCCCAAGGAGCGCTACTCAAAATGCGCTTGGTGTTCGAAGCGGGCGTTGCACGGCCCGACGGAACCTGCTTTGGGTCAGCTCGGGACATCCCGGTGCGCGCCTCTCAGCTCTCACCGCGATCCTGAGTAGTGTTTTGCCACCACTGCTGCACCTGCGAGCTGAGCTCTTGCAAAGTTTCATTTGGATGGTAGGCCGCAAGCGTCTTCATCAACACGGGAAGCTTCTTTTCGCGGGCAGCGATTTGAATGAGTTCACGCCAGACATGGATGGCCGCTTGATTTAAGTTCACCTCCCATACTGGCAGACCTGCATCTATCGCGTTCATCTCCACATCTTCCCTCCTGTACAGCATCATTGGCACCTTCTCGACTAGTTGCCGATATAGGTGTTGCGGCAGAGGTGGAAGATCACGGTTCACTGCGAGAATTTCTTTCTCGATATCCTCCCAAAACATATCAAAATATTTTTGCAAGCGGATCTCTGATAGTACCACACTTGGTGGCGCGTTCTCATTGATCGACAGCAGCATTTCCCACGTACCGGTTTTGCTTGCCTCTTTTGCCTGAAAGTCTCTGAGAGGACTACTACCTAATTGATTGTGCGGTACGTCGATGAGATATGGACACAATCTGCTGCCCTTAACTGATTTGCTGATAGCGCCAGCCTCAAACATCTGCCACTGGCTCTGATTAAACGATTCTCGCGTAACACAGACAATGCCAAACTCCGTTGTCTCAAGTTTGGTTGCTAGTTCCAGCCCCCAACGCTGACCAGCAAATATATCTGTGTTAGAGAACCATGGATTTAGCTTTTGATTGACGTCTTGTAGAAACGTTTTCAATGCTTGGGCGACCCGTCGCCCTTTCTCTCCGGACCAACTAATGAAAATTTGCATCGACTCACCTTAAGCAGCTACTAGAGTCAATTCTTGAAGGACCCGGTGCGCTAAGGGGCAACGCAGCAATCAGCCGTGCGGTCCTCTGCGAGGAATGCCCGAAGGTTGGCTGTGTTTTGCGGATTGCATTAGCCCGATGCGTAATTGTCATTTTGAGGAACCTTCCGACTTCGTGAGGTCGCGCAGTAGTCGCTCAAGGCTCTTCTTGTAGGCGTCATAGGCTTTCCAATGCCGGAAGTCGCCGATGTGCCGATCTGCGCGGAGCTTCGCAGCCCAAGGTTCGCTCGTGACCTCCATAATCGCGTCGTCAATGCGGAGCGGAAATAGCACCGTCTGTCCGCGCTTGCGTTCCTCTTCGAACGCCATCGTTACTTCGTTTTCAACCCAATCGCTTTTGATGGATTGATCGGACAAGATCAGCAACATCTTATCCCGCAGTCGGATTGAGGCGTCAATTTCATCAAAAATCCGTGCGCCGATCGGCAGATCGTGTGGTGCGAACCAGCAGCGCACCCCGGTGGCCTGGAGGTCGGCATGAAGTCGAAAAGCAAATTCTTCGTCTTTGGCGGAGTAACTAATGAAGCAGGAATAAAACTGGACGGCTTGATTCGAAAGCGAAGGCAGGAAGTCAATTAGGTTGTCTGGCAGCCCGGCTCCACGAAGAAACGCAAGCGGAAGGGATCCGGAATCCTTCAGCGTGCGATGATCAAGCGTGCTTGGCGCTTCGTGATGACAGGTTTCTAGGCCGATAGCCCCGCCAAGGGCAACGTTCGCGAAACCAGTCTCCGCCAGATGTGCTTCTGTCAGATCGGCACCGGCCAGGATGGCGCCGGTCAGGTTGGTGTTGATCAGACGGGCACCGCGCAGGTTAGCGTCGCGTAGGTTGGCACCGGCAAGGTTGGCGCCGCTTAGGTGCGCGCTGATCAGGTAGGCGCTGCGCAGATCGGCGTTCATCAAGTTAGCGACACTTAGGGCGGCACGGGTCAGGTCGGCACCGCGCAGGTCGGCGCCGCTCAAGTCTGCACCACGCAGGTCGGCATGGCTCAGATCCGCGTCGCTCAGATTGGCCCCAGCCAGATTGGCGCCGCCAAGATTGGCGTTGCTCAGATCGGCGGCGAATAGATCAGCCTCGCGGAGGTTAGCTTCGCGCAAATCAACGCCACGCAGGTCAACGCTGCGCAGGTCGGCGCGGATCAAGTTCACGCCAACCAGATTGGCCCCGCGCAGATCAGCCTTGCCAAGTTCGAGTCGTGTCGCGTGCTCTTCGTCGGCCACGGCGGGCATCCCTCTTACGAAATGCAATGGTGCCGCACGGTTGCTCGGGGATCAACCGATTTCGGGCCCCGGGCGCTACGGGCCGGTCCTACGTGACATCACGACTGCATCGAAAAGCCTTGGGCAACGTATTCCATGGCGTGCACGTTTAATGACCAGAGTTGGCCCAAAGCGGACATTCGCCGACGGTTCTCCGTCGCCGTCCATCGCTTTCGCCGCCCCCGCACCGACGCGCATCGTCGCGAGCCAACCGCGTCCATCGCATCCTGCCGCATTGTCTGGTGCAGCTGGCCGAACGTCCTCGCCCCGGCCTTGCGACAGGCGCAGCTAGCTGCCGCCCGACAGCATTTTCACCAGGCGATAGAGATATTCATTGCCCTGGTAGAACGACTTCACCGGCACCCGCTCGTCCTTGCCGTGGGCACGGATGTCGTTGATGTCATTGGCCATGCCGGAATGGCCATAGGTCGGAATGCCGGCGTTGCGCAGATAGCTGCCGTCGGTCGCGCCCGCGCTCATCACCGGCAGCACCACGGCATCCGGCCAGGTCTCATGCGACAATTTCTCGATCGCGCCGACGATCTCCTCGCTGAGTTTCGACGGCTCGCTCAGCACCGCCTGCCCTTCCTGCGTCACCGCGATCTGGTCGTCGGCCAGCACGCGCACCAGCGTCGCCTTGATCTCCTCGATCGGCTCGCCCGGCATGACCCGGCAATTGACCTTGGCGGTCGCAAGCTGCGGCAGCGCGTTCACCGCGTGCCCGCCCTGCAACATGGTGGCGACACAGGTGGTGCGCAGTTGCGCGTTGTAGCCGGCGTTGTTGCCGAGACGGGCAAGCGTGGCGGGATCGGGCTTTTCGGCGACGACAGCCTTCATGTCGGCCGCCATCGGTCCACTCTCGAATTGCGCGGAGCGCTCGAAGAAGGCGCGGGTGGTATCGTTGAGGTGCAGCGGGAAATCGAATTTCGCAAGCCGCGACAGGCCGTCGGCGAGATGATAGATCGCGTTGTCCTTGCGCGGCACCGAGGAGTGGCCGCCGCTGTTCGTCACCTCGAGCAGGAAGCTGACCGAGACCTTCTCGCTGGTCTGGATCGAATTGCGGATCGCCTTGCCGTCCTTCAGGCCGACGCCGCCGCCTTCGTTGAGCGCGAACTCGGCATCGATCAGGTCGCGGTGATTTTTCAGCAGCCACTGGATGCCGAGCGCGTCGCGGTCGAGGATTTCCTCGTCGGTCTCCAACGCGACGATTATGTCGCGGTCGGGCTTGTAGCCCTCGTTCTTGTAGCGGATCAGATTGGCGATGAACGACGAGGCCATATACTTGTCGTCACTCGAACCTCGCGCGTAATAAAAGCCGTCCTGCTCGGTCAGCTTGAACGGGTCGACCGACCAGTCCGAGCGCAGCGCCGCCACCACGTCGAGATGCGCCACCAGCAGGATCGGCTTGCGCGCGCCGCTTCCATGCAGCCGCGCGACCAGATTGCCCTTGCGCGGCGCCGGCGAGAACACCTGCACGTCGGCATCGGGGAAGCCCGCCGCCTTGAGCCGCGCGGCCATTGCGTCTGCCGCCTGCTTGGTGTCGCCGGTCGCGGTCGTGGTGTCGATCTCGACCAGCTCCTTGTAGATGTCGTGCGCGCGTTGCTGGTCCGGCGTCAGGTTGTCGGCGCGCGCTGGAAATACGGCAAGCGCGCAGAGTGCCGCGGAAACCAGGACCATGCCGATGTTGCTTACGCTCATGCCGACCTCCATTTTCTTGTCATTCGAACAGGCCGTGCGACTTACCGCAAGCATTGATGTCAGTCACCTCGCACCGGTCACCTCACCCCTATTTTGCATCCTTGACCGCGATCACCTCGATCTCGACCAGGAAGCCGGGATTGGCGAGCGAGGCGACGCCGACGACCGAGCGCGCCGGCAGGTTGGGTTGGCCAAAGAACTGCGTATAGCCCTTCATGAAGGCGCCGAAATCCATCGGCGCGGACGGGCTGTGCACCAGAAACACCTGCATCTTGACGACGTCGGCCATGGTCAGGCCAAGGCCTTCCAAGATTCCCTTGATGCGGGTGAGCACGCCGACGGTCTGGGTCGTGATGTCGCCATAGGCGGCAAGACTCTGCGGATCGGCATCCTTGTTGACGGCCGGAGGCACTTGGCCGCTGACATAATAGGTGGTGACCGGACCCTTGACCTCGACCGCTAACGCGATCGGGAAGGTCGAATTGGGAATCGGATGCCTGATGACTTCGGCGCCCGCCGTGCCCGCCATCGACAGCACTGCGACCAGCAGCAACACACCGTATCTCATATTCGCCCCTCGCTATTTTCTTGCGTCCTTGACGTCCTTTGCGGTGACGGCATCGCGATAATCGTTGCCGAAATGCGTCCGCACATAATTCACGACGGCCGCGACCTGGTCGTCATTCATCATGTCGCCGAACGGCGGCATCGCACGCTGGCCGCGGACGACAAGCGTGATCGGATAGCCGCTCGATTGCAGGTTTGGATTCTTCGCCAGCGAGGGGTAGCTCCCCGCTCCGCTCGCACCTAGCCCGTCCGGCATATGGCAGCCGCGGCAGACATTGTTGAATAGCTCGTCTCCGCTCATCTCGACAAAGCGGTAGCCCGATGAGAACACGCGCTGGCCTTCCTGCGCGTTCACGAGGACGGGTATCAGCGCCAGCAGCCCTGCGAGCACGACCCGCCTCATGTCTTCACCACGCGCTGGTGCAGCCGGCCAATCGCATCGAGCGCCGAGAGGATCGCGCCTTCCTGCCAGGCCGGCAGCGCGGAAGCATGCTCGCCGGCGAGCACGATGCGCCCGTCGATCTGGCAGAGGTTCATGTAGTGCTGCGTGCGCCCCTCCTCCGACCAGTCGCCGCTGCAGCCGAGCGTGAAGGGAACGCGATGCCAGGCCACGGCGACGCCGTTCTCGAACTCGTTTTTGTACTGCAGATGGATCGCGGCACCGAACTCGACCGCGCGCTTGACCCGCTCCTCCGGCGGCATCGCCGTGAACTCGTAAGCATTGGCACCGTCGAACAGGTAGGCGCCGAGCAGCACGCCACGTCCGGTCTTGTTGAAGCTCGTATTGGGATAGGCGATCTGGCGGATCGGCAGATCGGTGTAGCTGATGCCGCCATAGATGGCGTCGTCGTCTTCCCAGAAGCGGCGCTTGAACTGCAAGCCGATCTTGACCGCGCCGGCATAGGGCACCGCGTCGATCGCCGATTTCATGGTTGTCCCGACCTGAAGCGGCAGCTGGCTCAGGATTGACAGCGGAATGGTGCAGACGCACCAGTCGGCGGTCGCGGTCTGCGTCTCGCCCGCGCTCGTCGCGTCGACATAGCTCACGGTGACGCCGCGATCGCTCTGCGCGATCCCCGTCACCTTTGCATTGTAGCGGATCAGATCACCAATCTCGCGTGCGAAAGCCTTGCCGATCATGTCCATGCCGCCGACCGGCTGGAACATGGTGGTCTGGAAATTGTAGTTGGCGAAATTCTGCAGGTAGCGCCAAACGCGCGATTTCAAAATGTCGCTGAGCGCAACGGGATCGCTCGGCACCGGCATCGCCGCGAGCCCGCCGCCGGGCGCGGTGGCATAGCCGCGCGTTTCGGCGGAGAACAGATTGGCCTTGTAGTTGTAGTTGCGATCGAGCGCGCCCCAGGCGCGCAGCGCCTGCAGCAGGATTTCCTGATCTTCCTTGGTGATGGCATCGTCGAGCCGGCCTTGCTTCGTCGATTTCGCGAGCAGCTCGGCGATCTGGCCCTGGAAATCCGCCTTGACGGTGCGGATGCGCTGCGGCGCGCCGCCGAAGGCGCCCGCCGCATGCAGATAAGCGTTGTGGTTGAGCTGAATGAAGGACTCCAACGCGACGTTGAGCCGTTTGCAATAATCCAGCAGCGCGCGGTGGTGATAGGGAATCCGCCACGGACCCGGGTTGATGTAGAGCCCGTCCTCGAACTCGCATTTCTGCGTGAAGCCGCCGAGCTCGGTAAAGCTGTCGCCGCCGCGCAAGGTCCAGTTGCGCCCCCCCGCGCGCGCATTGTATTCCAGCACCTGCACCTTGTAGCCGGCGTTGCGCAACTCGAGCGCGGCGGTCATGCCGGCCAGGCCTGCGCCGAGGATCAGGACGGAGGCGCCCTTCGCGTCACCTTCCAGCTTGATCGGGCCCTGGTATCGCGACTCCGAAGCGAAGCCGAGGCTCGTCATCGCGTGATACATCGCGGCGCTGCCCGCCATCGCCCCAATCAGCGAAAGCAGATCGCGCCGCCTGATCGGTGAAGCTTCGTCCTGCATGCGAATGATATTCGTCCGCGCCTGAACACGCATGGGAGCCGCCTTGGCCCTGCACTGTCAAGGAATAGCATATTCCCCCACACGGGTAATTGATCATCGAAGGCGTGCGTTGCACGTCGCGCATTTTCGATCAAATGGCGCGTGCGCAACCGGCGATCCGGTGTTAGCCTGACGGCCGGATCGCCGCGTCATCCGAACTGCCGCGCCAATGACGGCAGCAGACGGGCATCCGGGGGAAACAGATGGCGGATGTGACGCTCGACGCCCACGGCGCCGCACCGGTCGGCCTGCAGGACAGCGCCGCGCGCGCCGCCGCACGAGACGGCGCGCAGGACTGGCTCACCACCATCGAAAAATCGAACCTGACACCGCGCTATTACGCCACGATCGTGCTGATCGTGCTGCAGGAGATGTTCGAGTTCTACGATTTCTTCCTGGTCGGCTACCTCGTCTCGGTGCTCGCACCGGGCTGGCACCTCACCTACGGCCAGAGCGCGCTGATGCTGCTGTCGTCGGGTGTCGGCGCGATCGCCGGCGCCGTCATCGGCGGACGATTTGCCGACATGATCGGGCGCAAAACGATGGTGTGGGGCGGCGGCATGATTTTCGCGCTGGGCGCGGCCGGCATCGCGCTGATTCCCGACGGCGCCTGGATTCTGTTCTCCTTGCTGCGCTTCGTCGTCGGCTTCGGCTCGATGGCGGCGACCACCGCGCAGAACCCGCTGATCGTCGAGATCACGCCGACGAGGTACCGCACCTTCGTCTCCAGCATGATGGTGGTTCCGGTCGCGCTCGGCACCATGTTCGCAGCCATGGTCTCGGCAAGCCTGCTGCCGGTGATCGGATGGCGCGGCGTGGCCTTCACCGGTGCTGCGCCGATTGTCACCTCGCTGCTGATCCTCTGGATCGTGCCGGAGTCGGTACGCTGGCTGTTGTCGCGCGGGCGCAACGCCGATGCACGGCGCGAGGCGGCGAGGCTGCTTGGCGTTGCCGAGAGCAGCATCGCGTTGCCGTCGGCGGCGCCGCCCACGAAGAAGGCAGGCTCGATCGCCGAGCTGCTCGGCGATCAGGCGCGGTTCTGGTGGGTGGTCGTGATCTGGGTCGGCATCTCCACCGCCACCTATGGCGTGCAGCTCTGGGGCCCGACCATCCTGTCGCAGCTTCTCAAAATCAAACCGCACGAAGCGGCCGGTTACTTCGTCTATGTCAGCCTCTCCTCGCTGCTCGGACGCGTGATGTTTTCCGTGCTGCCGCTCTATATCGGTCGCCGCGGCGCGGCGATGGTCGGCACGACCATTTCGATCATGGTCATGCTCGCGATCTTCGCGTTCTATCGCGAGTTCATCTTCGGCTATCCGGCCTTCGTGGTGCTGATCATCTTCGGCGCGGCGTTCTATAGCGGCATGTTCTCCAACATCTCGCCCTACGTGGTCGAGGTGTTTCCGGTCTCGCTCGGCGGCCGTGCCTTCGGTCTCGCACAAGCTTCCAACGGCATCGGCAAGATCATGGGGCCCGTCTGCCTCGCGCTGATCGCTGGGAGCAACGACCTGGTCTCGCCAAAGGCGACCACGGACGCGGTGGCGCCGGCCTTCCTGTTCCTCGCGGCCTGCGAGCTTGCGGCGCTGATCGCGATCTTCGCCTTCCGCCGCGAGCCGCACGGCAAGCCGATGGATATCGGCTGAAAGAAAAGGAAAAGAAAATGCTCGATATCCCCGTTCTGATTTCCGGCGGCGGCCCGGTTGGACTGATGGCCTCCCTGCTGCTGTCGCAGCATGGCGTGAAGTCGCTGCTGGTGGAGCGCCACCCCGGCACGGCGCTGACCCCGAAGGCGCGCGGCATCAATGCCCGCACCATGGAGCTGTTCCGGCAATGCGGCATCGAGGCCTCAGTACGCGAGGCGGGACTGTCGCAGACCGGCACCGGCCTGATCGTCTGGACCGAGACATTGGCCGGACGCGAAATCCATCGCCTCGTGCCGGGCCGCGCGCTGGCAAAGAACATGGCGATGACGCCGGTGAAGAACTGCCTGTGCGCGCAGGACGACCTCGAGCCGGTGATGCGCCGCTTCGCGGAAGCGGCAGGTCCGGGCGAGCTCCGCTTCAACACCGAGATGACGTCGTTCACGCAGACCGCCGACCGCGTCACGGGCACGCTGACCGATCGCATCACCGGCGAAGAGACCAAATTCCGCGCGCGTTACCTGATCGCGGCCGAGGGCGCGCAGAGCAAGGTGCGCCGCGCGCTCGGCGTCAAAATGGAAGGCACCGAGAAGGTCTACGACAGCGTCAACATTCTGTTCAATGCCAACCTCACCCAGTGGGTGAAGGACCGGCCGGCCGCGCTTTATTTTGTCGAACTGGATGAGCTGCGCGCCACCTTCCTCACCATCAACGGCACCGACCGCTGGGGCTTTTTGATTCACAGCCCGTCGAAATATGGCTGGCAGCCGGAAGATTTTACGCCGGAGTTCTGTGTCAACTTGATCCGCAAAGGTATCGGCAGATCCGACATCCCTGTCACCGTGCTTGGCGTCAACCCGTGGCAGGCCTCCGCGATCGTCTCCGACCGCTATCGCGCCGGCAACGTGTTCCTCGCCGGCGACGCCGCCCACGAAATGCCGCCGACCGGCGGCTTCGGGCTCAACACCGGCGTGCAGGACGTGCACAACCTCGCCTGGAAGATCGCGGCCGTGCTGCGCGGCGACGCGGAGGAAAAGCTGCTCGACAGCTATCATGACGAGCGCCAGCCGCTCGGCACGATCATCACCCAGAACTCGCTCGCCAACGCGATGTCGATGGGCCGCACCGAAAACAAGGCCGGCGTGCTGCCGCGGCGCGAGTTTTTGGCAGAGCAAGGTTTGATCTTCGGCGCGAATTACGAGTCGAGGGCTGTCGTGCCCGACGGCACGCCGGCGCCCGCGCTGGAGGATATGGTCACTGAATATGTGCCCTCGGCGCGGCCCGGCAGCCGCGCACCGCATGCCTGGCTCAAGCGCGGCAATGAGGAGATTTCGAGCATCGATCTGGGCGGAGCACATTTCCTGCTGATGGCGGGCGCGCAAGGCGAGGCGTGGCAACGCGCCGCGCAAGCTGTGGCGCTGTCATGGCCGCCGCTGGTCGCGCATGTCATCGGCAAGGACACCGAGGTCAGCGATCCCGACGGCAACTGGCATGCCGCTTACGGCATCGATTCCGACGGCGCGGTGCTGGTCCGCCCCGACGGCTATGTCGCCTGGCGCAGCCGTACCGGCGTTCCCAGTCCGGAAGCAAGCTTGCGCGAGGTGTTCGACCGCGTGCTCGGCAATGTGGCAGTGCCGGCCTGAGTTAACGCAAACCGATCGTATACCGAAACGAGCGCGCCTCGCCCGGCGGAATGTGCATCAGGCCGGGCTTGTCGGAAAACTCGCCGTCGAAATCAATCGGGCTGGCATAGCCGTACCACGGCTCGATGCAGAGAAATGGCGCGCCGCCCGGCTTCGACCAGATGCCGAGTTGCCGGAAGCCATCCCATGACACTTCAAGCGCGGGACCTTTGTCGGCGGCATAGCGCACGGACGCGCTGACGAGTTGGTCGAGGATAATGGCATCTTCGTCGAACAGGCGCTCGGACAGATCGAGCACCCTGCCCCGGATCGGACTCGGGCGCGGATCAGGCAGCAGCAGACCATCTTTCAAACGCCGGATAGGTGCGGGCGCGTCATGCGAGAAGGTCAGCCGATAGCTTTCCTTCGGAACGCCCGGCAGCAACGGCCAGTTCAGCGCCGGATGGCCGCCGATCGAACACGGCAAGACCTCCTCGTTGGGATTTGCGATGGCCATCGTGATCTCAAGGTCGGCGCCGCGAAGCGTGTAATTAAGTATCAGCCGGTAGCCGAATGGAAAGCGTGCCCGCGTCTCGGCCGTATCGGCCTGCACCAGCCTGCACGATTGCGGTGAGCGATCGGTGAAAGTGAAATCATTGTCGCGCGCGACGCCATGACGCAGCATCTTGTAGACTTTGCCGCCAACGCGGATCTGCTCGTTCCTGACCTCGCCGATGACCGGAAACAGCAACGGCGAATGCCGCGGCCATTCCGGCCCGGCCTGCCACAACAGTTCGAGACCGTCGGCGGTCTTGAGCGAGCATAATTCGGCGCCATGCGCGAGGACGGTCGCGCTGATGCGCTCGCTGCGCAGCGTGTGGCGGTCACTCATGCCGTTACCTCCGTCGACACTCTATCCCCGCGATGTTACAAAATGCCACCAATAACGGACTGGCACCTCACGACCGGTCCGCACAACAGCAGGGAGCAGCACATGGCCAAGGCGCCGCCGTCAACCAAGCGGGACCGCATCAGGAATTTCACACCCGCACTGGTCGATTACACCAACGACGTGGTCTATGGCGATTTGTGGGAGCGCAAGGGCCTCTCCAAGCGCGACCGCAGCCTGATCACGGTCGCAGCGCTGGTCGCGACCTACCGGCCGGAGCAGCTGGTCTCGCACCTGACGCGCGCCATCGACAACGGCGTCACGCAGGAAGAGATCACCGAGGTGATCACCCACATGGCATTCTACGCCGGCTGGCCCGCGGCGATGTCGGCCGCGCAGGTGGCCTATACCGTGCTGGTCGAAGGCAACAAGGGGGGCTGAACAGTGGCAAACGATATCGTCGTCGGGTTCATCGGGCTCGGCACCATGGGCGGCAAGATGGCCACCAACATCCAGAAGGCCGGCTACAAGATCGTCGTGCACGATCTGCATCGCCAATCCGCGAGCCATCATCTGCAGGCCGGCGCCGAATGGGCGGAAACCCCGCGTGCGCTGGCGGAGAAATCCGACGTCATCTTCACCTCGCTGCCGGAGCCCACGGATGTCGAGCGCGTCGCGCTCGGCGCCGACGGCCTGATCGAAGGCGTGAAAAAGGGCGCGGCGTATTTTGATCTCTCGACCAACGCGCAGAGCGTGGTGAAGGGCATCCACGACGCCTTCGCAGCAAAGGGAGCACAGATGCTGGACGCGCCCGTCAGCGGCGGGCCCTCGGGTGCGGCGTCGCGCAAGATGGCGATCTGGGTCGGCGGCGACCGCGGCACTTACGACAAGCACAAGGGCGTGCTCGACGCGATGGGAGATCGCGCGTCCTATGTCGGCGGGATCGGCACCGCGACCGTCGCAAAACTCGTGCACAACATGTCGAGCTACGCGATTACCTGCGCGCTGGCGGAGACCTTCACCATGGGCGTCAAGGCCGGCATGGATCCGGTCGCGTTGTGGGAAGCCGTCCGGCAGGGCGTCACCGGCCGCCGTCTCACGCTCGACGGCCTCCTCAATCAATTCCTGCCTGGCAAATATGATCCGCCGGATTTCGCGCTGAAACTCGCCACCAAGGACGTCAAGCTTGCAACCGCGCTCGGCCGCGAGCTCGGCGTACCCATGCGCATCTGCAATCTCGCCTATTCGGAGATGATGGAGGCCTGCAACCGCGGTTGGGAAGGTCGCGACTCCCGCGTGGTGATGCTGCTTGAGCAGGAACGCGCCGGCGTCGAGATCGCGGCCGATCCGGAGCGGGTGAAGCAGGCCGCGGAGCGCGCCAAGTCGGGGACGTAGGCGGCGCTTACTTGATCGGCGCCGTAGCCGAGATCAGTTCTCCGCCGCCAGGGACGACAATCGTCAGCTTCACGTCGCCGCCGCTGCCGGCAGGAATCGCTGCGGAGATGCGATTGCCGTTCTTTGGATCGGCGGTCACGGCCTCGTCGAACAGCACCGCGTCGCCGCACCGTAGCGTGACGCGCAGCGGTGTCGCCGGTTCGAGGCTGAAGAACTCGAGCTTCACGCGCGACGTTTCCGCCGAGAGATTTACAAGGATGTTTTCATTCGCATCTGTCACGCCACTTATGCCGACGGTCGGGCTGTAAGTCTCCGGGACCGACAGTTCGCTTTGCGCCGGCAGCGTTGCGCCGTGGAAGAACTGATCCGAAACACCGGCCCATAATTCCACATAGGGCTGCGCCGGGTTCGGCTTCGTGCGCGCGACCGCGTCGTTCGCCAGCGCCGGGAATCCCCATGTCCACATCTTGAGGCCCCGCGTGACCCTGTTGTCGGCGATGCGGATGATGCCTTCCTCGTTGTCATGGTTGATCACGCCCCAAAAATTGGCAGCCCCCATGTCTGGCGCGGCATAGGCGATGCCCGCCGCCGGCCAGTTCCTGAACCAGCGCAGCTTCTCGAAACGATGCCTTCCCTCACCCGCGCTCGCGTCGCCTTCCGCGATATTGGCCGACCAGCGCGGCGTGACGTAGGCCGCGACCGGCGCGACGATCTCCGCGCCGCCGGTGGCGAGCGGATGCTGCGGGTCCGACCCGGGCGCCAAGGTCGTGCAGGTCCAGTATTCGTAATTAACGGCCTCGTCTCCCGGATTCTTCAGCACCACGCGAGCGTCGAGTGCGGCGCGGCCGGCTTTCAGCGTGACGTAATAGGTCGCTTCCAGCCTCGTCGCGCCTCTCCCGAATCGCCTCGGCGTCTCGACATAGTCGAAATCGTCCCTGATCGACATCGCTACCGTGACTTCAGCATCACTCTGTTTGACAACCCGGAAATTCCACGGCCGCAGCCACATCTTGCCGTGCTCGGGAGTCGGGAATGTCGGGAAGATGCCGCCATACACCATCATCCAGTCGTAATAGAAATTGCCGGCCTTGATGCCGTAGGGCATGCCGACCTCGGTGCGATACAGTTCCTCATGACCGGTCGGCTTGTAGACGATGGACAGGATTTGCCCGCCGAACTCCGGCAGCAGCGTTACCTTCAGATAGCGGTTTTCGAGAACCCAGGTCTTGAACGTGCGCTCGACGATCGTCTTCTCGTCGAGCGAGCCGTCGACGAATCCGTTGTTCGGCTCCGTCGCATATTTCGCGGTGTGCCAGGTGATGGTGGATTCGGTCAGCGACACCTTGTCGGCGTCTTGCGCGTGCACGGCGGCCTGCAACACGCAAACCGCCAGCAGCACGGCAAGCCGCGCCAGCACTAGTTCAACCGCAGTTCGGTGATGTGCCGCGGATCCTGCTTCAGCTCGCCGCGTTCGACCTTCTTGACGATGTCGGTCAGGATCGCATTGGCGCGGCTGGTCATGCCGAGCTTCTCGCCCTCGCGGACGATGTAGCCGTTGATGAACTCGATCTCGGTGCGCCGTCCCTTCTCCATGTCCTGGCCCATCGAGGGCCGCTGCCCCGACGCTGTCTTCTTGCCGTCGGCAAAACGCTGCGCGTCATAGGCCTTGGTCGCCGTCTCGTCGCCCTCGCCCGCGCGCGCGATCGTCTCCGGGGCCAGATGCAGGATGTCCTCAAGCTCGTAGCCGTGCGCCTGTCCGACCCGGATCGCCTCGCTGCCGATGCGCGCGGCGAAGCGGCGGATCGGCTCGCTCTCGAGCATCTGGCCACCGGAAAGACCGGTGCAGGCCGAGAGCCCGTTCTGCATGGCGTTGGCGACGAGCTTGGACCAGCGCTCGCCCCAGAGATTGTTGGTGACCAGCGCGCTGTCGGCAAAGCCGACCAGCCGGCCGATCTCCTTGGCGCGCTCCGTGATGCGGCCGTGCACCTCGCCGGCGCGGAACACGGTGTGCGCCGCGCCGCCCTTGCCGGCACCGCGATGGATGTGACCGGGCTCGGGCAGGTTGACGCTGATGCTGCTGGCGATGCAGCCGAGCGTCTTGCCCCAGCCAACCACGCCGGCGATGGTTTCCTCGTTCATGCAGTTCTGCAGCGACACGACGAAGCCGTCGGGCGCGAGATACTGCCTGATCATCATCGTCGCCCACGCCGTGTCGTAGGACTTCATGCAGACAAAGGCGATGTCGACCGGCTTCTCCTTCGCAAGCTGCTGGGCGTCGGTGACATGCAGCGCCCGCACCGGAACGGTGAACTCCGGCACGTCGCGGGCATGGGTGACTCGCAGGCCGTGCTTGCGCATATGCTCGACATGCTCAGGCCAGGGATCGATCCAGGTCACGTCCTCGCCGGCCTGCACCATATGCGCGCCGGCATAGCCGCCGACGGCGCCCGCCCCCACGATGACGATCTTGTGGCCCATGTTGGTTTCCCCGGTTCTTGTTGGTGGGCCAGCTTGCCGCCTGCCATCAGTCTGCGCAACCCTTCCGCCCTGCCTGAATTGCCGCCCAGATCCGCGCGGGCGTGGCCGGCATGTCGAGATGGGTCACGCCCAGCGGGGCCAATGCGTTCATGACGGCATTCATGATCGTGGCCGGAGAGGCGATCGCGCCGGCCTGACCGCTGCCCTTGACGCCGAGCCGGTTGGCACGGCTCGGAAAATCGGACGTCAGTCCGCCCTCGAACGCCGGGAGGTCGGCGGCGCGCGGCAGCGCATAATCCATCAACGAGCCGGAGAGCACCTGGCCGCTCGCGCCATCGTACAGCACCTGCTCGAGCAGGGCCTGGCCGATGCCCTGGGTAACGCCGCCATGGACCTGGCCTAACGTCAGGCGCGGATCAAGCAGCCGGCCGAAATCGTCTGAAATCACGTAGCGGTCGAGCGTCACCTCACCCGTATCAGGATCGATCTCGACTTCGGCGACATGGCAGCCGTTCGGAAACGTGTAGCGGTCGCAGAGATGCGTCGCCTTGTGCGCGAGTCCCGGCACGATGTCGTCGTTCGGCGTTTGATATGAAGCACGTGCCACCTCGTCGAGACTGATCTCCTGCCCGGTCGCAGCGACGCGCAACATGCCTGCCTGATATTGCACGGCATCGGCACCGGTCTGCAGCAGGCGCGTGGCCAGGCGTTTCGCATTCGCGATCAGGCCTTCCGCCGCCATCAGCACCGCGGTGCCGCCCTGATGCATCGAACGCGCACCGCCATGGCCGCCGCCGCTGTCGAGATCGTCGGTATCGCCCTGCCGGAAGATAAAGCGCTCGATCGGCACATCGAGCGCGTCAGAGGCGATCTGCGCATAGGTGGTCTCGTGACTCTGGCCGTTCGAATGGGTGCCGACCCGGAGATCGATCCGGCCGTCCGCGCCGACTTGCAGCTCCGCCACCTCGTTGGGCTGGCCCCGCGCGGTTTCCAGAAAGCAGGCGAGCCCGAGGCCGCGCAACCTGCCCCGCTTGCGCGAAGCGCGCCGGCGCGCCTTGAAGCCGTCGGCTGCATGGGCCGCGAGATCGATCGCGTTGCCAAAGCTGCCCTGCTCGATCGAGAGCCCCATGGCGGAGCGATGCGGGAAGCGGCGAACAATGTTCTTGCGCCGCAGGCTCACGGCATCCATCCCGAGCTGACCCGCGGCGATGTCGATCAGGCGTTCGATCAGGTAATTCGCCTCGGGCTTGCCGGCGCCGCGATAGGCATCGACCGGCGTGGTGTTGGTGAAGACGCCACGCGTGCGGAACGCGATCAGGGGAATGTCGTAGACGCCGCCCATCGCGCTGCCCATCGCCATGGTCGGCACAACAGGCGCGACCGTCGAGATGTAGGCGCCCATGTCGGCAAGAACGTCCGCCCAAAGCGCCAGGAATTTGCCGTCGCGGTCGAGCGCAAGGCGCGCCTGGACGCGGCTGTCGCGGCCATGCACGGACGCCAGGAAGCTCTCGCTGCGATCCTCGATCCACATCACAGGACGCCGCAGGCGCCGCGCCGCAAACAGCACCAGCACCCACTCGGAATACAGCACGTTCTTCATGCCGAACCCGCCGCCGACATCGGGAATGCTGACCCGCAGATTTTCACGCGGCAGATGGAAGACGGAGCCCGCCAGCAGGTCGCGGATCGCATGCGCGCCGGCCGCCGAGGCCGTCAAATGCAGCCGGCCGCTTGCTACATCGAATTCGCCGAGCGCACCGCGTGTCTCCAGCGATGCCGCCACCACGCGGTTGTTGATGAGTTCGCATTCCACGACATGGGCGGCATCGCGGATCGCGGCTTCGACAGGCGCCGTCTCACCCCGCCGAAACTCAAACGCGATATTGTCCGTCGCGTCCGGCCAGACCTGCGGACTTCCGGCTTGAACGGCGTCCGTCAGCGAAGTCACGGGCGTGAGCGGTGTGTAGTCGACGGCGACCGCCTCGGCCGCTTCGCGCGCGGCCTGCTCGCTCACTGCCACCACAAAGACAACGGGTTCGCCGACATAGCGAACGGCGTCGCGCGCCAGTGCATGACAGGGCGGAACCACCAGCGGCGTCGCCATCGGGATGTTGGTCACAGCGCAGGGCAACGGTCCGATATTGTCCGCAGCGAGATCGGCGGCGGTGAACACACCAACAACGCGGGGCATCGCGCGCGCGCTTTCGACGTTAACAGACACGATCCGCGCATGCGCATGCGTCGAGCGCGCCACCGCACCATGAAGCGCACCTGGCGGCGCCAGATCGGCGATATAACGTCCTCGCCCACGCAGGAAGCGTTCGTCTTCGAGGCGATCGAGGCTGCGGCCGAGGAGTGGTGCGGTCATGCCTGTGTATGAAACGGCAGGACGGCGGCGGCAAGACCTTAGCCGCTCGGTAAAATGTCGCTATCTGCCTTAAATAGCAACGACTGGCGTCATCTCAGAAAGTCGCCTTCAGGCCGGCATAGAACGCGCGCGGGCGCGCCGGGCTCAGCGAGCGTGCGTCGGTGAACGGCGCACCGCCATTGGCGAAATTCGGCAACGCGCCCGTGTCGAAGAAGGTGCCGTAGGTCGCGTAGCGATTGTCGAGGACGTTGTCGACGCGGCCGTAGACCTGAAACGTCTTGTTGATCTGATAGGAGGTGTGGACGTTGAAGACCGCATAAGGCGGCAGCTTCTGCGCCTGGTTGGATTCGTCGCCCACCAGATACTGGCTGCTGACGAACAGCGCATCGCCGCCGACCTTGAACGCATCGGTGATTGAATAATCAAATCCCGCCTTGATGCGATGGCGGGGGATGGCCGGAATTTGATTGCCCGGAACGATCTGGATGTTGCCGTTGGCATCGGCGAACGGGCTGTTCGAGCCGACCTGCAACGCGTCGAGGAAGCGCGCGTCGATGAAGGCATAGCTGGCGCGGAGCTGCCACGTCGCTGACTTGAGGCTGGCCTCGGCCTCGATGCCCTGCCGGCGCGTCGAGCCAACATTCTGGAAAAAGCCGAACCCCTGCAACTGCGGATCCGGAATGGCAAGAATATCGTCCGTATTGGTGGCGCGGAATCCGCCGACCTTCCATTCCAGCGTGCCGATATTCATGTCCCGGCTACCGCGGAACCCTGCCTCGACCGTGCGCGACACCACCTGCTTCAACGGCGGATCGGAGACCAGGAACGCCGCGATGATGCAGGGCCGCGCCGGATCGGCGCAGCCGAGCTCGAGCGGCGTCGGCGCGCGATTGGCCTCGGAGTAACCGGCATAGGCCGTCAGGCCGGAATTGATCTTGTAGGTGCCGCCGATGATCGGGTTGAAGCGATCGAAGGTTTCATTGCCGTTGAGCTGGGTGCCGATCTGGTCCTGCAGCGCGATGCGCGCGTCATTGTAGCGACCGCCCGCGGTGATCGAGAAGGCTTTGGTGACATCGAAAGTATCGAGCACATAGAGGCCGGTATATTGATTGGTGGTGCGCAGCGACACCGGACCGATCGAAACGGGATTGCCGGATTGCCCCAGAAAGATGCCGCTGCCAGTGACGACGTAATTCGAGCCGACGGTGCCGAGCTCGGCGCTGGCGCCGAAATGCGTGACGCTGGAATCGAGGCTGGTGCCCACGACGAAGCGGTTGTCGTGTCCGAACAGCTTGTCGGTATTTGTCGCCTGCAACGAGAAGCCGCCGGTGGTCGAGCGAACCGTCGTGCGATCAATCTCGCCGAGGATCGCATCCGGCGCAAACGGATTGGACAGCTGCATCCCGTTCGGTCCGTTCGCCGGCGTGCTACCGTCGCCAAAGCACAACAGCGTGGCGTCGGCGGCGCAGGGCTGTGCGCCCGTGGGATTGCCGTCGACGACCTGCTGGCCGAAGGCGCGGACATGGGCGATGCCCTCGATCGTCCAGGTCGGCGTCGCCTCGACCTTTCCCGTCAGATTGAGATAGGCGACCTGGTTGGCCGTCGTCTGCGGCGTGGTGTAGGTCGCGCCCCAATATTGCTGCAGCAGCTCGACCGGCACGGTCGCGGTGGCGCCGAACTTGTTGTCGGCAAGCCCCATGTTGAGGTGGAATTCATTGCCGTCGTTCCGATAGCCGACATCGCCATAGAAGCGGCGGACGTCCGACTGCGAAAAATTGCGGAAGCCGTCGTCATGCAATCCTTCGAGCGCGCCATAGACCGCAAAGTTATCGATCTGCTTGCCCCATTGCGCCGCGCTCTGAAGGCGGCCGAATGAGCCGGCCATGGTGTCGATCTCGGCGCCGTGATAGCCGAAGCCGTCTTTCATCTGGATGGTCACCGCGCCACCGAGCGCGTTGAGGCCAAAGGCGGGGTTGTTCGTGACCACGGCGATCGACTTGATCGCGGTCGTCGGAATCAAGTCCCAATTGACGGTGTCGCCGAAGGCTTCGTTGACGCGCACGCCGTTCTGGTAGACCGCAAGTCCCTGCGGCGTGCCCGACACCGGCGATCCGACAAAGCCGCGAAACTCGACATTGGGCTGGAATGGATTGCCGGTGACCTCGTTGATGTTGAGCGCCGCGACGTTCTGCTGCAGGGCGTCGGTGATGTTGAGCGAATTGGTGCGCTGGATCTGTCCGGAATCGACGAAGTTGATGCTGGACGGCACCTTGTCGACCGCGAGCGCCGTGCTCGGGGTTGCGACCGGCGAGGTTGGATAGGCACGCAGCGTCGTCACGCGGCGGGGGACGACACGAGTAGGCGCCCTTGGGCGCCCGGGCTTCGCCGAGGTCTGCGACGGGGAAACCTCGACGGCGGGAAGCTCGGTGGTATAGCTCCCCTTGTCTTTGTCCTGCGCGCGAGCTTGCCCGCTGTCGACGACCAAAGCCGCCGACACCGACGCAATAAGCAGGACCCGAACGCCCATCTGACTCGCCCCATTCCGTCCGGCTTCTTGTGTCCCCGCCGGTTTCGGAACACACCATAGTAGTCGGCGCAGGACAGCGCGCATCCCTAAAACGTCCCGGACGATTCGGGAAAATTCCCGACCCCTGCCGCTAGGCCGCGTGGGTAGGAACCATCGCCTCGATGGTGACGCCTGTCTCGCCGGACGCCACGGTGAGCGTGCCGCCCAACGCCAATAGCCGCTCCCGCATTCCGGTCAGGCCGTGGCCGAACCTGTGATCCGGCTTCAGGCCGCAGCCATTGTCGCAGACACGCACCAGAGCGTAGCCGCGTGCGTCTTGTGAGTCCGCCGGCCGCGCGGCGGGAGCGATACTCACGTCGACCGCGGTGGCGTCGGCGTGACGAAACACATTGGTCAGCGCCTCCTGCACCACGCGGTAGATCGTGAGGTCAGCGGTCTCGCCGGTTTCGCCCAGCGCATCCGAGATGGTCGTGGCGATGGCGACATCCGGGTGGGATTCGTTCCACAAACGTAGCAAGGCGCCCAACGCTTCGCGAAGACCGAGCTCCGCGAGACCGACGGGACGGAGCTTTTCCAATATCCGGCGGGTGAGCCGTTGCAGGTCGTTGACCTGATCGAGGATGGCCCCGCCATGCCTGCGCAACGCGCTCTTGTCCGGCTCGGGCGCGTCGGCCTGTCGCATCAGCGCCCCGACATGCGCCCGCAGCGCGAACAGATACGGCCCGAACTCGTCGTGCAGCTCGCGCGCGATCTCCTTGCGCTCGATGTCCTGCAACGAGACGGTGCGCTCGGCGAGCCGCCGCTTCTCCTCGATCGCCGCACCCAGGGCGGCGGCGAGATGGTTGAGCTTGGCGCAGATCGCCGCAAGCTCGGGTGCTCCGGCAGGCTCGACCCGCACGTCGTAGGCGCCGGATTCGATCTTCGTCATGGCCTGCGACAGCGCTTGCAGCGGCGCCAGCGCGCGGCCGACCACCACCATGGTGATCAGGAACAGCGCGACCGCAACACCGGAGCCGACCGCGAGCTGCGTCACGATGCCCTCCCAGATCTCCGCGATTTCGTCGTTGGGAATCGAGGTGATGACCAGCGCCGTGGCCTTGCCGGGAAGCGAGATCGGCACGCTGACCGAGGTCTTCTCGGGATGCACGAGCGCGACGAACCAGGCCGGGACCGATTGCGCATCATCGCTGCCATCGGCGGTGTCTTGCGGTATCGTTCCGTCGTCGCGCAAGGTGATGCTGACATGGCGCAACCGCTTGAGATCGCGAACGATCTGGTCGAGTCGCGCCTCCGGATCGGGCAACTCGTGCAAACCCGCGACGATGGTCTCGACAAACTCGCGCGCCAGCCGTGTGACGCTCTGATCCTCAGCCTGCACGCGTGGTGCCGCCTCGAGCACGAGCCGCGCGACGTTGACGGCAAGACCCAAGGTCAGCACCAGCGCGAGAAGCAGATTGATACGCCCACGCAACGACAATCGCTGCCACATGACGTGTTTCCCTCGCCGTCGAGTTCCGCTCCCGATCGGGGGCAGCGTTGACAGACGGATGAAACGTACCGCAATATCGCCCAAGTTGCATGGCGGATTGAACGTGTTGCGCCATCGCTCACGCAATGCGGTGCAGCGACGAAAACGAATGTCCGGGCCGGAGTGATGCGAGTTCTGATCGTTGATGATCATCCGATCGTGGCGTCCGGCTGCCGCACGGTGCTTGCCGACGAGCCGGGGATCGTCCTGCTGGAGGCCGCCGACGCGGAGAGCGCCGAGCGCGCTTTCATCGTCGAGCACCCCGATATCTGCGTGATCGACATCAATCTGCCGACGGTGTCGGGCTTCGAACTGGCGCGCCGCCTGCTGGTGCACGATGCGTCCGCGCGCATCATCATGTTCAGCATGAATGACGATCCCGTATTCGTCGCGCGAGCGATCGAGACCGGCGCCAAGGGATACGTCTCCAAGACCGGCGATCCGCAGGACCTGGTCGAGGCCATTCGCGAGGTCGGAAAGGGCGGCGTCTATCTGCCGCCCGCGCTGGCGCGGAGCATCGCGTTTGCCGGACCGGCCGTCGCCAAAAGCCCCCTCGCCAGGCTCAGCGCGCGCGAGATGGAAATCCTGCGCCTGCTCAGCGCGGGCAAGAGCCTGTCCGAAATCGCCTGGCTGGTGCACTCTCCCTACAAGACGGTGGCGAACACATCCTCGATCATCCGACAAAAGCTCGGGGTGCGCACGTCCGCCGAGCTTGTACGGTTGGCCATCGAGAGCGGCGTCTCCTGACGCCGGATCGTGCGATCATGACGTTGCAAACCTTATCGATGAACCGGTCGTATGGCGGCAGCCAGGGCGTCTATCGCCATGCCAGCCGCGAAACGCAGACCGACATGACCTTCTCGGTCTTTGTTCCCGCGCATCGCGAGGGCACAAAGCTCGCTGCGGTCTGGTATCTGTCGGGGCTGACCTGCACCCACGCCAACGTCACGGAGAAGGGCGAATTCCGCAGTGCGTGCGCCGAGCACGAGCTGATCTTTATCGCGCCCGACACCAGCCCGCGCGGTGAAGCCGTGCCGGGCGATCCCGCGAACGCCTATGATTTCGGCCTCGGCGCGGGCTTCTATGTCGATGCCACCGAAGCGCCATTCTCACGTAACTATCGCATGTGGAGCTATGTGACCGAAGAGTTGCCAAAACTCGTCGCGGAACATTTTCCCGTCGATACCGGCAGGCAGTCGATCATGGGACATTCCATGGGCGGGCATGGCGCGCTGACGGCTGCCCTTCGCCATCCCGATCGCTACCGCGCAGCGAGCGCGTTTTCACCGATCGTCGCACCCTCGCGCGTGCCGTGGGGCATCAAGGCGCTCGGCGGCTATCTCGGCAACGACAAGCACGCCTGGCGCGAGCACGACAGCGTCGCGCTGATCGAGGACGGCGCGAGGTTTTCCGGTTTCCTCATCGACTATGGCTACGCCGACCAGTTCCTGACCGAGCAGCTCAAGCCTGAACTGTTGCAGTCCGCCTGCGAGAAGGCGAACATTCCCCTCACCCTGCGTCGTCAGCCTGGCTACGACCACAGCTACTATTTCATCTCGACCTTCATGGGCGACCATCTGCGCTGGCATGCCGAGCGGTTGAAAACTTAAGCCATTCCCGCTATCTCGACTGCGGCGCGCCGTAATTCGGCGCCAGCAATCGCTCGCGGATGAGATAGCGCGTTGCGCGTGACCAGGATTCATCGGTGTTGCCGCGCATGTCGGCGCTAACAGCGGTCACGAGACGGCCGGTATGGACGTCGCGCAGATAGACGTTGATGTTGAGAATCAAATTCGACACCTTCTGCACCACGCCGGTGATGTCGAGATCGGCGCCGAGCTGTTGCGCGAGCTTCACATCGCAGCCGCCGCAGGCTTGCAGATTGGTCTCATGCGCCGCAACATTGACCGACGCGATGTCAACGATCTGGAACTTGCCGGACTCGCCGAGTTCCTTGCGCAGGAGATCGCCGACCCGCATTAGCCGGTCATGTTCATCCGCCTGCGGTCCATAAAACTGTCCGGGAAGGCTGGTGTCGATCATCTCGAAATCGAACACCGCAAGCCTCGGTGGCTCGGCCGCATGAAGCGGAACGAGACTTGCCAACGCCGACAGCAGGAGGACAACACGCGCTCTCATGATCGTGACCTGCAAACGCTGGTGCCGCCGATCTGAAGTCCCTGCACCGCCTGCCGCAAGCTCCTCCCAGGGACTTCAGATCGAAAGCGGCACTGAATCATAAGTTTTCTAGTGCCCATGACTTTCCTAAGTTCGTGAAAATGTGTGCGGCGATGTATCACGAACTTCGGAAAGTGGGCACTAGGTCGATGTAACGACAAAATGCACCCTTGCAAGCCAGGACAATCCGGTCTTGTTTCAAGAAAAGTTCTCCGCGCAAGGAGGACCAAATGGAAGACGCTATGATCCGGATGTTGATCGGCGCGATTGGCCTGAGCGTGGTGGCGACCCATGCGCTCGCGGCCGACCCGCTCGAGGTCGGGATCGGCTATCTCCGCCATGCCGGCGTCAAGTCGACATTGTCGCTACTCGAGCAGCCCGCGGACAACGATGGTGTGGCCGGCGCGCTGCTCGCGATCGAGGACAACAACACCACCGGCAAATTTCTCAACCAGCATTTTACGCTGACCGAGGTCCGGCTCAAGGATGGCGACGATGTCGCCAAGGCGGCAAGCTCGCTGGCCGATCACGATGGTTTCATCATTGCCGATCTGCCCGCCGATCAGCTGTTGCAAGCCGCCGATGCCCTGCGCAGCCGCGGCACCGTGCTGTTCAATGCCGGCGCGATCGACGACCGGCTGCGCGAGCAGGATTGCCGCGCCAACGTCGTTCATGTCGCGCCCACCAGATCGATGCTCGCGGACGCGCTCGCGCAATATCTGGTCTGGAAGCAATGGAAGCGCTGGCTGCTGGTGGCCGGCTCGCATGACAATGACAAGCTCTATGCCGACGCGCTTCGTCGTGCTGCGACACGGTTCGGCGCCAAGATCGTGCAGGAAAAAACCTTCGAGGATACCGGCGGTGCGAGGCGCACCGACAGCGGCGTGACCCTGATCCAGCGCCAGATGCCGGTGTTCACGCAAGCCGCGCCGGCCTATGACGTGCTCGTGGCCGCCGACGAAAGCGAGGTGTTTGCATCCTACCTGCCCTATCGCACCTGGGATCCGCGGCCGGTGGCAGGATCGGCCGGCCTGATGCCGACAAGCTGGGACGCGGCCCATGATCAATGGGGCGCGATCCAGATCCAGAACCGTTTCCTCAAGCTCAATTCGCGGCACATGACGGCGCTCGACATGCAGGCCTGGACCGCCGCGCGGATGATTGGCGAGGCGACCTCGCGCACCAACTCGGGCGATGCGAAGACGGTATTCGGCTTCATCAAGGGGAAGGATTTTTCCGTCGCCGCCTTCAAGGGCCAACGGTTGACATTACGGGACTGGAACCTGCAGCTTCGCCAGCCGATCCTGCTGGCCGACGGCCGCATGGTGGTGTCGGTGTCGCCGCAGGAAGGCTTCCTGCACCAGGTCTCGGAACTTGATACGCTCGGCGTCGACAGGCCCGAGACCAAATGCAGGCTGCAATAATGACGGAGCAGTCGCGTATGCGCAGGTCGTGCCTGCTTTCTCTCCCGGTGCTGTGGCTCGCCGCGGCAAGTCCTGCGTCGGCGTTCGTCGCCTATGTCTCCAACGAGAAGGGCAACACGGTCTCGGTCATCGACACCGAGACATGGACCGTGACGGCCACCATCAAGGTCGGCCAGCGCCCGCGCGGCATCGAATTCACGCGCGACGGCAAGTTCGTGATGGTCGCCGTCGGCGACGACGACACCATCCAGGTGATCGACACCAAAACCAGGCAGATCGTGGACACCCTGCCCTCCGGCCCCGATCCCGAGCTCTTCACCCAGGACGCCGCCGGCAAGATCCTTTACGTCGCCAACGAGAATGACAACACCGTCACCGTCATCGACATCCAGAAGCGGACCCGGCTCGGCGATATCCAGGTCGGCGTCGAGCCCGAAGGCATGACCGTGAGCCCGGACGGCAAGATCCTGATCAACACCTCCGAGACGACCAACATGGCGCACTTCATCGACACCGCGACGCGCCAGGTCGTCGCCAACGTGCTGGTGGATTCGCGGCCGCGCTTTGCCGAGTTCAAGCACGACGGCTCCGAATTATGGGTGTCATCGGAGATCGGCGGCACCGTGTCGATCATCGATCCGGCCAAGCACGCCGTCACCGGCAAGGTCACGTTCGCGATTCCGGGGTTGCGCAGTGAAGCCATCCAGCCGGTCGGCATCGGCATCACCAAAGACGACAAGACGGCCTTCGTCGCGCTCGGTCCGGCCAATCGGATCGCCGTGGTCGATGCCGCAAGCCATGCAGTGACCAAATATCTGCTGGTCGGTCAGCGGGTCTGGCACATGGCGTTCACGCCGGACGAGAAATTCCTTCTGGTGACCAACGGCGTCTCCAACGACGTCTCGGTGATCGACGTCGCCGCGCAGAAGGTCGTCAAGACCATTCAGGTCGGCGAACTGCCCTGGGGCGTGACGATATCGCCATGACGACGTCAGACGCCCATAGCCTGACCGCTGTCCCGGACGTGTCCGCACTGAGCGAGGCCGCGGCGACACCGGCCTTGTCGATCGCAGGCGTCAGCCATTCCTATGGCGTCCGCCGCGCCTTGATCGACGTCGGCTTCGCCGTGGCGCCTGCGAGCTTCACCGCCCTGCTCGGCCTCAATGGTGCCGGCAAGAGCACGCTGTTCTCGCTGGTAACGCGGCTGTTCGGAATCCAGGCCGGACAGATCGCCATCTTCGGTCATGACATCCGCCGCGACTCCGGCGAAGCATTGCGGCTGCTCGGCGTGGTGTTCCAGCCGCGCACGCTCGACCTCGATCTCTCTGTCATGCAGAACCTGCTCTATCACGCTGCGCTGCACGGGATTGCCCGGCGCGATGCGCGCGCGCGAAGCGAGGAGGAGCTGGCGCGGATCGGACTCGCCGACCGCGCCGGCAGCAAGGTGCGCGACCTCTCGGGCGGGCAAATGCGCCGGCTCGAGATCGCGCGCGCGCTGTTGCATCGGCCGCGGCTGCTTCTGCTCGACGAGGCCACCGTCGGGCTCGACGTCAAGGCGCGCGCCGATATCCTCGGTCATGTGCGGCAACTCGTCACCGAACAGGGCATCGGCGTGCTCTGGGCAACGCATCTGTTCGACGAGATCGTCCCCAGCGACAATCTCGTCATCTTGCATCAGGGCCAGGTCCTTGCACAGGACGAGGTGGCGCGAGTCCTGACTGACGCCGGCGCACACGACGTCAACTCGGCCTTCATGCGCCTGACCGGTGCGCGGAGTCCGGCACCATGAGCATCACCAGCTTCACCGGGACGCCGCGCGGCTTCTCGTTCGCCCAATATGTCACTTGCCTCAACGGCATCGTATGGCGCGAGGCGCTGCGCTTCCTGCATCAACGCGAGCGCTTCGTCTCGGCGCTGGTACGGCCGCTGGTTTGGCTTTTCATCTTCGCGGCGGGATTTCGCCAGGTGCTGGGCATCTCCATCATCCCGCCCTACGAGACCTACATCCTCTACGAGGTCTATATCGCGCCGGGATTGATGGCGATGATCCAGCTGTTCAATGGAATGCAATCCTCGCTCTCAATGGTCTACGACCGCGAAATGGGCAACATGCGCACCCTGCTGGTGAGCCCGCTGCCGCGCTGGTATCTCTTGTTCTGCAAGCTGCTCGCGGGAACCGCGGTCTCGCTGCTGCAGGTCTACGCTTTCCTGCTGATCGCCTGGTTCTGGGACATCACGCCGCCGCCTGCGGGTTACCTCACCGTGTTGCCGGCGCTGATCCTGTCCGGGTTGATGCTCGGCGCGCTTGGCATGCTGATCTCGTCGGGCATCAAGCAGCTGGAAAATTTCGCCGGCGTCATGAACTTCGTGATCTTTCCGATGTTCTTCGCCTCGTCAGCTCTTTATCCGCTCTGGCGCGTGCAGGAGGGCAGCCCGATGCTCTACTATGTCTGCCAGTTCAATCCGTTCACTCACGCCGTCGAGCTGATCCGGTTTGCGCTCTACGGCAAGATGGATTGGATGTCGCTCGCCGTCGTCGGCGGTTGCACGGCGGCCTTCATGATTGGCGCGATTTTCGCCTATGATCCGTCGCGTGGGTTGGCGCGCCGCGGCCCCGCCGGAGGCGAGACATGAGTTCGCGAATTGCGGTTCTGACGTTGCTTGCATTCGCGGCCACGACGACGCCCTGCGCCGCTGCCGATCCGCGCTATCCCGACTGGCCCTGCGCGCAGGCCAAGGTGCCGGATATTTCGCTGGCCGCGGTCTGGGCCGGGCCGCCGCTCGGCGACGCTGAGACGAAATGGAAGGACGACGAGAAGGTCAGCGCGCTGGTGGAAAAAGCGGCGGCGAGACGGACGCCAATCGACGACGCCCAGAAGGCGATCACGGAGTATCTCGCCTCGCCCGGGACCGACAAGGTTGCGGCGGGCAAACTGTTGTTCGCCGGCCTGTTCGAGCGGCTGAACGCCGAGCGTTCGTCGGTCATGAACGGGCTCGAGCGGGTGACGCGCAAGCAGCGCGAGGCCGCGGACAAGATCCGCAGCGATACGCTCGCCCTGCAAGCGCTGCAGGACGCGACGCCGCCCGATCAGCCGAAGATCGACGAGCTCGGCAATCAGCTGGTCTGGGAAACGCGCATCTTCGAAGACCGGCGCCGCGTCGTGAAATTCGTCTGCGACGTGCCGACCACGCTCGACCAGCGCCTGTTTGCGCTGGGCCGCACCATCCAGCAGGAAATCGAATAGCCGCTTACTTCTCGCTGTTCTCGCCCGGCCGCGGCTCCGGTTGCGACTCGACCGTCGGCAGATTGGCGCGCTCCCAGCCATCGGTGCCTTCGGGATACCAGGCCACATTGGAATAGCCGTAGGACAGGATCCGCTTGGCGGCATTCCACGACATCCAGCAATTGGCCTGACAGTAGACCACGATCAGCGCAGCGCGATTGCCGCCGGATGCGCGGATCAAGCCTTGACGCAGATAGTTCTCCGTCGCGTCCGCGAGTTCGCCGTACCCGGTGTCCGGCAGCCAGACACTGCCGGGAATGTCAGAGCGCGGCTTGTCTCGCCAGACAGTGCCTGCCGGCAGGTTCGACGGCCTCGGCGGGCGCGGCAGCACGTCGATGAAGACGCCGCTTTTGGCGCGCCAGATGGCTTCGGCTTCCGCTGTCGTGAGCACGCGTCCGCCGGCGAGCGTCATCGGGACCGGCGCGCGATAGTCTTCGGTGCGATAACCCTCGGGCTCGCGCACGGGCTGCTGCGCACTCGCCCCGACCGCGAACGCGGCGATCGCAAGCGCCACGCTGGCGACGGTACGAATCATGGCGACTTGGTCGCGGTCTCCGCAGCGATCGGCTGGTTGTTCTCGTCGAGCAAGGGAACGCCGTAGTCGGTGAGGATCTTGTTGATCTCCGGCTGGCTCTCCTGGATCAGCCGATTGAGCAGCCGCTTCCAGTTCTGGTCGGCCCGGCGGACGCCCATGCCGATGCGATAGACCAGTTGCGGTCCGGTCTTCTCATTCACCAGCGGTGTGACGTGCAACGGCGGATCGGATTTTTTGGCGTAAAAGCCCGCCATCGGTCCCCAGAGCACGCCGGCCTCGATCTCGCCCTTGGCGAGATCGTTGATCATGGCTTGTGCCGACGAATCGACGCGGGTGTCGATCATCAACGGATAGGGCTTTGCGTTCGCCATCAATCCGTTGGCCGCCATGTTGGTGCCGGGCGGCGTGCCGGCAACGATACCGATGTGCTTGCCCTTCAGGCGCGCGTCGTTCAGCACCGTGACCTCTTCGAGACCAGAGCCCTGCTTGGAGACGAGTGCGTAGGCCGTGCGGTAATACGGATTGGTTCCCTGGACGAGATCATCACCCTGTGGGAAGCCCATGATCACGTCGCAGCGATGCGCGCCCAGCGTGACGCGCACAAAGCCGGTCGCCTGCGGGAAATACATGTAGTCGAGCTTCTTCTGCAGCTTGGCCGCAAACAGCTCGGCGAGCTTGTTCTCAAAGCCCTCGCCTTTCTCGTTTGAGAAGGGCAGGTTGCGCGGATCGGCGCAGACCCTCAGCACTTTGGGATCGACGAGCTCGATCGAGAGATCGAGACCTTCATTGTCGGATTGCGCGTGTGCACGACCCTGACCGATAAACACTGCGACGGCTGCGAGAAGCGCGATCGTCAGGCGGCGACTTGGTAGATCATGAATCATTGTTTGCCGTGTTCGGTTTGCATCACCTCGCCCGTCAAAATGCTATGCTTCTCAATCCGGGCGTGCAACAGGATATTCCCCGGGGCGAATTCACGAAGCGTGCTGCGACGCAAATCGGAACCTCTGACGTGACGACGTGATGAGATCAGGCAACAGGATCGTGCGTTGTCTTGCGCTGCTTGCCGCGCTCGTTGCCTCGCCGCTTGTCTGTGCGCAGCACCCGGCACTGTCCGTCACCGAAATTGCCCCCGGCGTTTTCGTCCACATCGGCCAGATCGCGCTGATGACGCGCGAGAATGAAGGCGCGATCGCCAATGTCGGCTTCGTCGTCGGCCAGGACGCGGTTGCCGTGATCGATACCGGCGGCAGCGTCGAGGAAGGACGGCAGCTTCTCGCAGCGATCCACGCCCGCACCGACAAGCCGATCCGTTATGTCATCAACACCCACGGCCATCCGGATCACGTCTTTGGCAATGCTGCTTTTTCCGGAAATGGAACGATCTTCGTCGGCCACAGGAATTTGCCGCAGGCGCTCAGCACGCGCGGGCAATTCTATCTCGACAATTTTCGCCGGATCATGGGCGACGGTTTGATCGATGAGGTGCGGATCATCCCGCCGACCGTGCTGGTCGACGGCACGCTGCGGCTCGAACTCGGCGCGCGCGCGCTTTTGCTGGACGCCTGGCCGGTGGCGCATAGCGACAGCGATCTCACCGTGATCGATGAGACGACCAAAACGTTGTTTGCCGGCGACCTTGTCTTTCTCGGCCATATTCCCGTCATGGACGGCAGCATCCGCGGCTGGCTGCAAATCATGGGCAAGCTGAGTGGGCAAGCTGCACAGCGCGTGGTTCCAGGTCACGGTCCCGTGAGTGAATGGCCTGCAGCACTCGCCGGCGAGCGCCGTTATCTCGAGACACTGGCGGCCGACGTGCGCGCGCTGGTCAAGCGCGGCGCGTCGATCAAGGTCGCCGCCGATACTGCTGCCGCTTCCGAACGTCCGCAATGGCAGTTATTCGACGATTACAACGCTCGCAACGCAACCGCAGCATTTTCCGAGATTGAGTGGGAATAGCGGGCGGGGTAACCTATATCGAAAGCGTTGCTGCTTCGATGCCCTCGGGGAGCGCGACCATGCTCGCAGATCGTCTTCGCCTGCTCTGTACACTGGCGCTTCTTGGCGCCGGATTGGGACTGCGTGTCGCTCCATCCATCGCAGCCGAACCCTACGACCCCTGGCCGGGCCTCGTTCAGGACATCTTCAAGAATCGTCCCATGAACGACGGCAGCGACGTCATCGCCATCGAAATGCCCTATCGCGCCGAGGATGCCGCGATCGTGCCGGTGACCCTGCGCTCGAAGCTTGCGGCCGACGATGGCAGGCGCCTGCAAACGATCACGCTGGTGATCGACCAGAACCCGGCGCCGATGGCAGCAAAGTTCGAGCTTGGCGCGGACGCGCGGATATCGGAAATCTCGACCCGCGTGCGCGTCAACAGCTACACCAATGTTCATGCGGTGGCCGAGCTCAGCGACGGCAAACTCTATATGGTCAGGACCTACGTGAAGGCATCAGGCGGCTGTTCGGCGCCCGCGGCCAAGAATATGGAAGAGGCGAAGAACCGGCTCGGCCAGATGAAATACCGGCAGTTCACCGAAGCCGATCAAGGTCCCAGCAGCGGCAAGCGCGAAGCGCAGATCATGATCGGGCATCCCAATAATTCCGGGCTGCAGATGGACCAGATCACGCATCTTTACATCCCGGCGTTCTTTGTCGACGAGTTGCATCTGTGGCAGGACAACAGCCCCGTGCTGTCGATGGAGGGCGGGATTTCCATCTCGGAAGATCCCAATATCCGCTTTACCTACGTCTCGAACGGCGCGAGGACGTTCCGAGCCGAAGCCAAGGACACCTCAGGTCACGTGTTCCAGAAGGAATGGAAGGTCGACGGTTCCGGGACCTGATCCCGCCTCCGGATCAATACGTCGCTAGAAACACCGCACTTCGGCTTCGGCCTGGGCGCGGCGCAAATCATCGAGCGCGCCTTTGGCCTGCTCGGACGAGCGAAACTGCGTGCCGAGATTGCCGCGAACCTGAGACATGCTCAGCACGGTTTCGGCGCTGACATACCGGTCATAGGGCAACAGCGACGCGATAATGTCGATCGAACACGAGCATTGCTCGATGGATTGCCGCGTCTCGCCGTTGGCCTTCATGCAGCCAAACACGTATTCGGCGCGCGCCGAGGTCGGATAGTCGTTGACGTCGGCAGCGTGCGCGATCGCGGCGCTCGCCACGAGGCTCCCCAGCGCAGCGGCAATCGCTCGTATCCGTCCAGCGCGTGTCATTGGCGTTTCTCCCGGAAGCAAAACCTATGCTATCGATCTCGCGCTGGAAAGACGGCTCACGATGTCATGAAGCCGCATGCCGAGGGAGGTCATCATGCCGCGAACACCGATTGCAATCTGTCTGGTGGCGATGATGCTGCCGGGCGCAGTGACGGCGCAGGGCAAAGGCATCCGGCTGTGGAACCTGACGACCGCGACCATCTCCGGCTTCCAACTGTCGCCTGCCGGCAAGAACGAGTGGGGACCGAACCAGACCCTGAACGACCGCGACAAGGAAGTCGATCACGACGAGCGGCTGCGCATCACCGGCGTGGAGCCGGGACGTTACGACGCCAGGGTCAGCTATCGCGACTCCCGGCAATGCTTCGTGCGCGACATCGAGATCAAGGCCGACGCGGTGTTTTCGATCGCCGACAAGGATTTGAAGGATTGTAACAAATAGCCCGCGCGCGCCTTTGCCCGCAGGGGCGCCGCGATCAGATCCTCTCGCGGCTGTGTGGATATTCGCAGCGCCACTTCACCGCCTGATATTGCGGGTGTTGGCCGATCCATTGCGCAATGTAGGGCGGAGCGGCCATCAGACACTGCTGCAGCGAGAAGGTCGAGGAAAACACCAGGTTCTTTTCCTCGCAATTGGCCGGCGCGAGCACGGCGCAAACCGTGATGACCAGATTGATCGCGTCCATGCCGGCATCCTCCGCAGCAACCAACGCATCGATAGCACGATCAGTTACGAACCGGCCGGTGCGGAGTTTCACTAGCCCGTGAAGTCTAGTGCCGCCGATCTGAAGTCCCTGGCTCACTCGCGGCAAATTCGGCGCAGGGACTTCAGATCGAAAGCGGCACTAGAATCATGGATTTGCTAGTGCCCATAACTTTCCGAAGTCCGCGAAAGGGTGTCGCGGCGATGGTGCGCGGACTTCGGAAAGTGGGGCACTAGGACCATCCGATCTTAAAAATTAACGCCAAATACAAGCTTCGCCTGGTGGCGTTCGAAGTTGACGAGATCGAGCGTCGCGTTCGATACCGCGGGCCGCCCCCAGGCCTGAACGCTCCAGTTCGCCGTCATGCGCGCGCGCTCCGAAAGCTGGAAATAGGCGGTCGGTCCGACGAACACCGCCTGTCCTGCCAACGCGTCGAGACCGATTCCGTCATATTTGCGGAAGTAACGCACCTCGCCGCCGAACAGAAAGTTCGGGCGGAGTTTCGCCATGACGCCGAATGCAATCGCAAGCGTGGAGTCCTGTTCCTCGGCGGGTGCGCCTGCGAAGCGGGTCCATTCCGGCTGGTAACCGAGGTTGAGAGTTGCGACCACACGCTCCGGGATCAGATCGCGCTCCAGCGCCAATGTCAGCTCGGTCCCGTAATTCTGCGCGCGCGCCGCTGATGTCTCGTCGATGCGGTTGCCGTGACTTTCCAGTGCCAAGGTCAGGCCGAACGGCGCGGTCTCGCGATCGAGAAACCGGTAGCGCAGATCGAGGGAGGCGCCCTGCCAGTTGACCTGCGTGCGATCGACAAAGCTTGGAACGGATTCGATATTGTGAGCCGCGAGCGTGGTCCCGATCTCAATGCGGAAATTCTTGATCGGCACGAACTCCAGCTCCATTTGCTGGCCGATGGCCTGGTAGGTTCCTGCCTGCTTGCCGAACCGTCCGGCGGTCTCGCTCTGGAATTCGCGCTCGCCGAGATCGCCGACATCGGTACCGATCATGAAGGCGTAGATGTGCTCGCTGTCGATGCCCTCGGTGCGGCCGGGGCCAGGCTGCAGCGCAAGGCACAGCATCGCAGCACAGCATGATCTGACAAGAATGCTCATTCCCGTTCCGGCGCAAATCGACAGGTCCGCTGGCCCAGCCTAGCACAGGCCGAGGCGCTGATATCGCCGAGTTTGGCCGGATCAAGGGAAAAGCCGGTGCGACCGGCGACAGAAAATTCGTGGACGTATGCGACGTCTGCCCGGCGTCCGGCAGCGAGTGCCGAAGCCGGGCAGAGCGCCGTTACTTGCGCGCAGCGCAGGCGTACATGTTGATTTCCATGCCCACCGGCACTTCGACGATCTTCGGAGTTTTCCAAGACATGTGGGTCTCCCAAGCAGTCTGGTGCAACAGTCGCACCGAGGCGGAACGTAAAACCGCCGCGTGCGCGATGCAAGGCCTCGCGAGAAAATCGGATTCTATCTCAACAGACGCAACAGCGCGCGCCCTGCCGGCGAGCGCAACTCCTTCGCATCGAGCGTTCCGTCGCCGTCCGGGTTGGCCGCCTGGAAGCGCTTTTCGACCACCGCGAGATATTCGTCCAGGGTCAGCGTGCCGTCATGATCGGGATCGGCGGCCGCGAACTCGCGCGCGCTCAGCCTGCCTGCCAGCTCGCGCCTGTCGAGGGTGCCATCACGGTCAGGATCGAGCTTTGCGAACAGCGCCGCTGCAGCTTTCTTGACTTCGGCGAGATCCAGCGTCCCGTCGGCGTCGGTGTCGAACATCTTGATCGGATCGCGCGCAGCGGCGCCCGCCTCCGCGCCTGTTGCCAGGAATGCCGCTGATATCAAAAGGATAGATCGGCGCGTTGGCATCGTTGATCTCCTGTGTCTAGTGCTCCGATTCCGAAGCTCGCACCATATCGCGACATCCTCGTTTGCGAACCTCGGAATCAAAGGAGCACCAGCAAATCTTTGATTCAACGCCGCGAATTGAAATCGATCGTACGTCGTCAGGTTCCGGGTGGCGGCGGGAATTGCGCCATTGCTATGCCTGCAAGAACGCGACATTCGAGGAAGGTCCGTATGCAACTATGTCGAGGAATCGCCGGCGCATTGCTGGGCATCGCGTTTGCGTCCTGCGCTTGGGCCGAGGATGGCCAGCACGATCGCGGCAGAGCGGCCGCCGTCCCGGCGCAGACGCGCGCGCGAGTGCTCACGGGCAAGGAGCGGCTTGGTCCAAAATGGACGGACGAGCAGCGCATCGACAATTGCAATGTTCCCGTCGACAAGCGCGGCATCAGGCCGCGGCCCAGTGCCTGCGCGAACAATCCCTCGAGCTGAGTCGCTCAGCTTAGGTCCGCCGCGTCGCCATGTCCCTTGTGAATGGCGGAGGGCGAGACGCCGAAGCATTTCCGGAACACGCGGCTGAAATGCGAGGAGCTCGAAAATCCCCAGGAGAAGGCAACGTCGGTGATGGTCTTGCCGCCATGCGCTTCCAGCTCCTGCCGGCAATGCTGCAGGCGCGCCCGCCAGATATAATCGCTGACGGTCATGCCCCTTTCGCTGAACAGCATGTGCAGATAGCGTTTTGTGCAGCCGAGCGCCGCCGAAATCTGGTCGATGCACAGGTCGGGGTCGCGCAAATGTTCCCGGATGAAGGCCTGCGCCCGCACATACATCGCCTCCGGTCCGACACGATCGAAGGCCGTGTCGGCCTCGCGTAGCGGCAGCAACAACAGATCGATCAGCGAATCGGCGACGCCGACGGCGCTGTTGGCCGAAAGCTTGGCGGCCTGGTCGAAAGCCGCATGCACGAAGTCATGCGCGATCCGCCCGGTTCCGGTCAGCGCCGACAGCTTGCAGGCCGACATCTTGCCGAAGTGAAAACCGCGCTCCTGCAGCAACTCCTTTGGCACGATGACAACCTCGTGCCGTGTCAGGGCAGGACTGATGATCGTGTGCGGCGCGGACACGTCATAGGCGAGGCAGTCGCCGGGCCTCACCTCGATCTGGCAACCGTTCTGCTCGAAGTAGGATATGCCATGGGTCTGGAACAGGATCTTGACGTAGGGGTGCTCGCTGTTGTGGGTCGGCTTGGAGACGTGGGCGATTCGATGCTGGCTGGCCTCGATCTGGCACAGCTTCAGTTTCGAAACGGTGGTGTAGTTGATGCGCGCCTCCAGCGTCGAAGCGTCGAGCGGATCAACGGCGAACTGACCGCATAGATCGGTCAGGGCATCTGACCAACACTGAATCTGCCTCTTCGGTCCCAATCCGGCAGTGCTGAGCGAGTGAATCGTGTCGGGCATTTCCGGCCACCGAGGTGAGATCAACCGTGAGAGCTCCCCAGCTGATCACGGCAGGCAACAGTCAACTTGAGGCCAAGTTGAGGCCGTCCCGACGGGATTTGTGGAGCGCTCCTCCTGCTCCCGTCGAGGTTGATCCTCTGTCCAAGTCGAGGCGGCGTCAAGGAAAACATCGATGGGCAGCATCCCCCGAGAACCCCTTTGACGCCGCGCAGCATTGGTCCCGGAACGTCGCGGCGCTTTCAGCCGCGGCGAAAAAGTTAATCGAGCTTCCCTTTCAAGCAAACGTGTTTCGCTCTCGGGCAAGTCTCAGGTTTTGGAAGGGGATAGGGATTGAGCTTAACGAGAATTCGAAAATCGGGGCCGCATGCGCGGAACCCGAGTTCAAACCGGGAGGAACCACGATGCGAAAGCTGTTACTCGCGACTGGTCTCGGCGCCTTGGCGGCGTTCGCCGCAGGAAGCGCCGCAGCCAACGACGAACTGAACCGGATGTCGCAGAATCCGGCCGAGTGGGCGATGCCGACGGGCGACTACGCCAACACGCGTTACTCCAAGCTCAAGCAGATCAACGCCTCCAACGTCGGCAAGCTTCAGGTTGCTTGGACGTTTTCGACCGGCGTGCTGCGCGGTCACGAAGGCGGACCGCTGATCATCGGGAACACCATGTATGTCCATACGCCGTTCCCCAACAAGGTCTATGCTCTTGACCTATCTAACGAGAGCAAGATCATCTGGAGCTACGAGCCGAAGCAGGATCCGAACGTCATTCCGGTGATGTGCTGCGACACCGTCAACCGCGGCCTCGCCTACGCCGACGGCAAGATCTTCCTGCATCAGGCCGACGACAAGCTCGTCGCGCTCAATGCGAAGAACGGCAATGTCGAATGGACCGCCGTCAACGGCGATCCCAGCAAGGGACAGACGGGAACCTCCGCGCCGATGGTCGTCAAGGACAAGGTCCTGGTCGGAACGTCCGGCGGCGAATTCGGCGTGCAGTGCAGCCTGACCGCCTACAACCTCAAGGACGGCAAGCAGGTCTGGAAAGCCTATTCGGAAGGACCGGATGATCAGATCCTGGTCGATCCCGAGAAGACGACGGCGCTCGGCAAACCCGTCGGCAAGGACTCCAGCACCAAGACCTGGGAAGGCGATCAATGGAAAATCGGCGGAGGCTGCACATGGGGCTGGCTCGCCTACGATCCTGCGCTCGACCTCGTCTATTACGGCTCGGGCAACCCCTCGACCTGGAATCCGAAGCAGCGTCCCGGCGACAACAAGTGGTCGATGACCATCTTCGCCCGCAATTCCAGTGACGGCATGGCGAAGTGGGTCTACCAGATGACCCCGCATGACGAGTGGGACTATGACGGCGTCAACGAGATGATCCTCACCGATCAATCGATCGAAGGAAAACCCCGCAAGCTGTTGACCCATTTCGATCGGAACGGCCTTGGCTATACGCTCGACCGTGTCACCGGCGAATTGCTGGTCGCCCAGAAATTCGACCCGAAGGTCAACTGGACCAGCGGCGTCGACATGAACAAGAGCTCGCCGACCTACGGCCGGCCCAAAGTCATCGATGAGTATTCGACCGACAAGCAGGGCGAGGACCACAACAACAAGGGCATCTGCCCGGCCGCGCTCGGCTCCAAGGACGAGCAGCCGGCAGCCTACTCGCCGGATACGCAGTTGTTCTACGTTCCCACCAACCACGTCTGCATGGATTATGAACCGTTCAAGGTGAGCTACACCGCAGGTCAACCCTATGTGGGTGCGACGCTGTCGATGTATCCGCCCCCCGGCGAAACCCATATGGGCAACTTCGTCGCCTGGGACGGCAAGACGGGCAAGATCGTCTGGTCGAACAAGGAGCAGTTCTCGGTCTGGTCGGGCGCGCTCGCAACGGCCGGTGGCGTCGTGTTCTACGGCACGCTGGAAGGCTACCTGAAGGCCGTCGATGCCAAGACGGGCAAGGAGCTCTACAAGTTCAAGACTCCGTCCGGCATCATCGGCAACGTCACGACCTACGAGCACAACGGCAAGCAGTACGTCGCCGTGCTGTCGGGCGTCGGCGGCTGGGCAGGCATCGGTCTCGCGGCCGGCCTGACCGATCCGACCGCAGGTCTCGGCGCAGTCGGTGGTTACGCTGCGCTGACCAACTACACCTCGCTCGGAGGCAGCCTCACGGTGTTTGCCCTGCCGCAATGAGCTGACAGACCTCGTTCCGGCGCGTGAGTTCGCTCACGCGCCGGAAGACGCGGCATCGACATCCGAGGACAAGCTCTTGCGTTTCATTTTTCTCGTGACAGCGGCAGTTATGCTGATCGCTGCCGGCGGAGCCGCCTTCGCCGACGGCTCAGGCGATCCGGCCGCAGTGAAATCCGAAGACGGCAAATATCTCGATAGCCAGGGAAACCCGACCTACAAGATTCAGGCCGACGGCACCGTCGACTGGTACACCTATTCCGGATACCGCCGCTATCATTCGGAGTGTCATGTCTGCCACGGACCCGACGGCATGGGATCGAGCTATGCGCCGGCGTTGAAAGATTCGTTGAAGACGATGAGCTACGCCGACTTCCTGGGCGTCGTTGCGAGCGGCCGCAAGAACGTCAGCACGGCCCAGGACAACGTGATGCCGGCGTTCGGCGCAAATCCGAACGTCGCCTGCTACATGGACGACCTCTATGTCTATTTGCGGGCTCGCGCCAACGACGCATTGGCACGGGTGCGGCCTGCGAAGCACGAGGACAAGTCTGCTGCTTATACCCAGGCTGAAAACTCCTGTATGGGCACCAAAAACTAGCGGAGCCGAGAGAGAAGCGAGACAGGAATCATGAAGACACGCGCCGCCGTCGCTTTCGAGGCCAAGAAACCGCTGGAAATCGTCGAGCTCGATCTGGAAGGACCGAAAGCGGGCGAAGTCCTGGTCGAGATCAAGGCCACCGGCATTTGCCATACCGACGCCTACACGCTCGACGGCTTCGACAGCGAGGGCATCTTTCCGTCGATCCTCGGGCATGAGGGCGCCGGCATCGTCCGCGAGATCGGCGCAGGCGTCACCTCGGTCAAACCGGGCGACCACGTCATTCCGCTCTACACGCCCGAATGCCGCCAGTGCAAAAGCTGCCTCAGCCAGAAGACCAATCTCTGCACGGCGATCCGCGCCACCCAGGGCAAGGGCCTGATGCCGGACGGCACCTCGCGCTTCAGCTACCAGGGCAAGACCATCTACCACTACATGGGCTGCTCGACGTTTTCCAATTTCACAGTATTGCCGGAAATCGCGGTGGCGAAGATCCGGCAGGACGCTCCCTTCGACAAGAGCTGCTATATCGGCTGCGGCGTCACCACCGGCGTCGGCGCCGTGGTCAACACCGCAAAAGTCAACCCGGGCGCCAATGTCGTGGTGTTCGGCCTAGGCGGGATCGGCCTCAATGTCATACAGGGCGCCAAGATGGTCGGCGCCAACAAGATCATCGGCGTCGACGTCAACGACTCCAAAGATCAGTGGGGCCGCAAGTTCGGCATGACCGACTTCGTCAACCCGAAGAAGGTCTCCGGCGACATCGTCGCGCACCTGGTCACGCTGACCGACGGCGGTGCCGATTTCACCTTCGACTGCACCGGCAACACCACGGTCATGCGACAGGCGCTCGAGGCCTGCCACCGCGGCTGGGGCGTTTCGGTCGTGATCGGCGTCGCCGAGGCCGGCAAGGAAATCGCCACACGGCCGTTCCAGCTCGTCACCGGACGTGTCTGGAAAGGCACGGCGTTCGGCGGCGCGCGCGGCCGCACCGACGTGCCGAAGATCGTCGACTGGTACATGGACGGAAAGATTCAGATCGATCCGATGATCACCCACACCCTGAAGCTCGAAGACATCAACAAGGGCTTCGATCTGATGCACGAGGGTAAATCGATCCGTTCGGTCGTCGTGTACTAGCAAGAAACCAAACACAAGGAGGATAGGCCCATGAACGTTCATATCCATCCATCGGTCGACAGCGGCGTGAAGAAAGGTTCGGGCAGCTTCGCCGGCGGCACGCTGGTCTGCAAATGCAAGGACAAGCCGGTCAAGGTCGGCATCAAGGGTGACGTCGCGCATAATCACGCGTGCGGCTGCACCCAATGCTGGAAGCCGGACGGCGCAACGTTCTCCGTTGTTGCCGTGGTGCCGCGACAGAACGTCACCGTGCTGGAGAACGGCGACAAGCTGCATGTCGTCGACGCCTCGAAGACCATCCAGCGCTACGCCTGCAAGGCGTGCGGCACGCATATGTATGGCCGCATCGAGAACAAGGGCCATCCGTTCTACGGCCTCGACTTCATTCACCCCGAACTGTTCCAGGAAGCCGGCTCCGCCGCGCCGGGATTTGCGGCCTTCGTGTCCTCGATCATCGAGGCCGGCGTCAAGCCGGAGCAGATGGACGGCATCAGGCACCGGCTGAAGGAGCTCGGTCTCGAGCCCTATGACTGCCTGTCGCCGGCGCTGATGGACGCGATCGCGACCCACGTCGCCAAGTCGAAGGCTGCCTGAGCCACGGCGGGTCACAAGAGGCAAACGCGCAGCAGCTCGACTGCTGCGCGGGGGTCGCCGGCGTGTGCGAGCGACTGTCGAACCAAACCGGCCGTCTCTTCCCCCGGGCCGGCAATAATAATGACTGGTCTTAAATCCAGCCTTCCTCCCTGAGCAAAACTGCGGCCTCGCGCGCGACCCGCGGCGAGGCCGCTTCTGGCGCGGCATTGCCCTCGCCGCCGTTCCACGAAGGTAAGGTCCTGATGGCTTTCGGTTTTCAGGCGTTCCCGCCCTCACACCGGGCGAATGCCCAGCCGCTGGCACGAACACTGCATGGCAAAATGAGCCGGATCGTCCCGTCTCATGGAGAGGCCATGCTCGTTACCCTCGTCGCAGTGCTCTGCAACAGTCAACTCTGCCTGGAAAAAGTCGTCACCAACAGCGATCAATCCAATATCTCGATGACGGATTGCGCGGTCCATGCTCAGGCAGGCATCGCCGAGTGGCTCCAGCACGGCCCGTACCGCAGCTGGACCTTGCAAGGCTACAAATGCGTGCTGGGCAAATACATCCCGAAGGGTCAGGCCTGACGAGCGACGTCATCGCGGGCGACGCACTCCGCGATCAGCCCTTCACGCGCCGCATCGTCATCGAATGGCGGAAGCGTGAGGCGGGGTGGGTGTTGATCGCAACCTGCGCTACCTTCCCCTTCGTCAGCTTGTAGGTGCGTTGCACCTCCAGCGCCGTCGTGCCTGCCTTGACCTTGAGACCGCCCGCGAGCGCAGGCGAAATCAGCGCGGCGGCGATCTCCTGGTGTACTTCCACAATACTCTGGCCGAACAGGTCTTCGATCAGATGAAAGATCGGGCCGCGGTGACGCTGGAGTAGCCGGCCGACAGCTGCGAATTCGCGATTGATGTAAACCTCGGTCCAGCAAACCGGCCATTCGCTGCTCTCGGTATGGCGGAAGCCGCGCACCGCGAGCCACTGCCCGCCACGCGCAATTCCGGTGCGCGCCGACAGCTTGTCGTCGATCTCGATCATCTCGATGGTATCGATTGCAAAATGAACGTCGGTCGCGAACGCCACGAGGTCGTTGATCGACATCACCTCGTGCACGAAGGAATCGGCCGGTCGCGGCGAAACGACCGTCGTACCCGCACCCTGACGCGAGGAAACCAGGCTGTCCTCGCGCAGCCGCCTCAAGGCTTCGCGCACCGTGTAGCGGCTGACGGAAAACCGCGCGCACAGCTCTTCCTCGGTCGGCAATTGCGAACCGATGGGAAAGGCCCCGCTGACGATTTCATCCTTCAGCGCGCGCACGACCTGAAGATAAAGCGGATCGGTGGACTTGACCGCCACCGGCGCGCGTGTGCGCGTTCTCGCCTTGGGCGAGCCCGTACGGCGCGGCTTGACGTCAGTCTTCAATCCCGTGGCCTCTCTTGGCGATCAGCGCGGTCCGCTCAAAGCTCATGAACTGCGTGCCGTCTGCCTTCCTGCCGATCGTCCGCACGGTGACAAGACCTTGCCCGGGCCGCGATGCGGATTCACGCTTCGCCAGCACTTCCGATTCGGCATAGATGGTGTCGCCGACAAAAACCGGCGCGGTCAGCTTGATGTCGTTCCAGCCGAGATTGCCGATGGCCTTCTGGCTGATGTCGCTGACACTCATGCCGACCACCATCGAGAGCGTGAGACAGCTATTGACCAGCGGACGCTTGAACTCCGACTTCGCCGCGTACTCCTTGTCGAAATGCAGCGGATGCGTGTTCATCGTGATCAGCGTGAACCAGGTGTTGTCGCTCTCGGTGATGGTGCGGCCCGGACGGTGCTCGTAGACGTCGCCGATGGTGAAATCATCATAGTACCTGCCAAAACTTTCCCGGTAGCGTTGGGGACCAATCTGATCGTGGCCTTGCATCGCCCTACTCCGAAACTCTTCTGAGGATGGATGAATTGTGTTCGCCGAGCGCGGGCTCGCGCAGCACCGGCTGCGCCGGCTCGTTGCGGAAGCGGATCGGCGGCCCGACATGGCGCCGGCCGGACTCGTCGCGGCGGACCATGCCGCGCGCAAGCAGGTTCGGATGCGCAAACGCTTCGGGCAGCGTGTTGACGCGCCCGTAACAGACGTCAAGGGTTGCAAGGTAGTCCTGCCATTCCGCGAGCGGCTTCTTGCGGAACTCGGCGCTGAGGAAATCCATCACCGGCTGTTGGTGCGGACCGGGACCGCGCAGGCACAATTCGGCCAATTCAGGGCGGCCGAACGCGCGCAGCAGGTTGTGAATGAATTTCGGCTCCTGCCCGGCAAGCACCAGATGGCGTCCGTCCTGCGTCTCATAGGGACGATAGAAAGCCGCGCCTCCGGTCGTTCGTTCATGCGCCGCAATCGGCTGGCGACCCTCCGCGAAGGCAGGACCCAGAATGTTGAGCATCCCACCGACGGTCACATCATGCATGCTGATGTCGATGTAGTCGCCGGCACCGGTCTTTTCCCGGCGAAGCAGTGCCATCAGTACGCCCGAAAGACCCTGCAGCCCCGCCAGCACGTCGGCGACGGGAATGCCCGGCATCGCGGGCTTGCCGTCATTGCCGAGTGTCATGCTGACCAATCCGCTCTCGGCCTGCAGCGCAATATCGTGCGCCGGCCGGCCACGCCATTCGCTGTCCTGTCCGAAGGCGCTGATCGAGCAATAGACGATGCGCGGGTTGCGCGCACGCACCGCGTCATACCCGACGCCGAGTCGGTCGACAGCGCCGGGGCGGTAGGATTCCACGAACACGTCGGCGGTCTCGCACAGCGACAACAGCGCCTCGCGCCGCGCAGGATCCTTTAGATCGAGCACGATACTTTTCTTGCCGCGATTGAGATTGCGGAAGAACACGGTGCTCGGCCCGTCCGAAAGCCCGATATGCCTGCCCGGATCGCCCTCACCGGGCGGCTCGACCTTGATCACTTCGGCGCCGTGATCGGCCATCGCGAGCGTCAAATACGGTCCCGGCAGGAACACCGAGAGATCGATGACGCGAATGCCCTCGAGCTTCATCGCGAACCGGCGTGCTCGGCGGCACGCGCCTCGCCGACATAGGAAGCGGTGTCCGCGCCATAGGACGAGCACGGTGCCTGCGCAAGCCTCTCGCCGTCGATCTTGATTGGGTTGGCGAGCACGCGCATCCCGGGTTTGGCGGGATGAGAGATCGTGTGGATCATGTCGGTGGTCTTCAGGAACGGACTATCCAGCGCCTGCGCCAAGTCGAGCACGGGAGCGATCGGCAGCACGCCGTTCAATTTGTCGAGCCAGAATGCGGTGGATTCGCGCGTCAATTCGCCGTCGATGATACCCATCAGAGCTTCGCGATTGGCCTGCCGCAGAGGCTGCGTCGCAAAGCGCGGATCGGAGGCGAGATCGGTCCGCCCGATCGCAACAAGCAGTTCGCTCCAGAACTTGTCGGTCATGCACATGATGAAGATCCAGCCGTCCGACGTCGGAAAGGTCTGGACCGGCGCCACCGAATAATGCGCGCTGCGCGGCTGCCGCATCGACGCCAGGCCCTCGTTGAGATACCAGGTCGCGACATAGCCGAGCTGATGCAGCGCCACATCGAGCAGACAGGTATCGACGTCGCAGCCCTTGCCGGTCGAACGCGCCTGGATCACGGCGGACAACAAGCCCACGGCGGCGGTCAGACCGGTGGTCTGATCAATGATCGAGGGAGCGCCGAGCCGCGACGGTGGACCGTCGGGCTCGCCGGTCAGGTGCATCAGGCCGGATTCCGCCTGCATCAAATAGTCGTAGCCGGGCCAGGAGGCGCGCTCATTGTCGCGGCCATAGGCCGAGACATGCACGCAAACCAGCTTGGCGTTGACGCTCGACAGCGTCTTGTAATCGAGGCCCATCTTGGCCGGCAGGTCGCCACGCAGATTGTTCACCAGCGCATCAGCGGTGGCGACGAGCTTTGTCAGCGCCGCCTTGCCCTCGGCCGAACGCAGATCGACCGCGACGCTCTTCTTGTTGATGTTGAACGCCTGGTAATATTCGCTGTCGTTGGCCCCCAGCAGATACGGTCCGGTCTTGCGCGCGGGGTCGCCGCCGATCGCGGCATTCTCGATCTTGATGACCTCGGCGCCCAGATCCGCGAGCAGCATCGTGCCGTAGGGTGCGGCACCGAACTGCTCGACCGAGACAATACGCACGCCCTGAAGTGGCTTCATGCCGCGGGATTCCTCTTGATGAATTGCTTCGAGATGATGATGCGCTGCATCTCGTTGGTGCCCTCGCCGATGCAGGTCAGCGGCGCGTCGCGGTACAGCCGCTCGATGTCGAATTCCGTGGAATAGCCGTTGGCCCCGTGGATGCGCATGCTCTCGATCGAATTTTCCAGCGCGGCCTCGCTGGCGAAATATTTCGCCATGCCGGCTTCCAAGTCGCAGCGGTCGCCGCGGTCGAAGGCCTGCGCCGCATCGAGCGTCAGCAGGCGCGCCGCACGGGCGCGGGTCGCCATTTCGCCGAGCTTCAGCTGGATCGCCTGGTGCTCGCAAATCGGCTTGCCGAACGTCTTGCGGATTTGCGCGTATTCCGACGCGAGCTTCAGGGCGCCTTCGGCAATGCCGACACCGCGCGCGGCGACATTGATGCGGCCAAGCTCGAGTCCCCCGGCGACCTGGAAGAAGCCGCGGCCCTCGATGCCGCCGATCAAATTGTCGGCGGGCAGGCGATAGTCCTCGAATATCAGTTCGGCGGTGTCGATCGCCTTGTAGCCGAGCTTGGGCAGCCGGCGGCCGACCGAAAACCCTTCCTGCTTCGGCGCGATGAACAGGCTCATGCCGTTGTGACGCGGCTGCGCATCCGGATTGGTCTTCACCAACAGCGCCAGGCATGACCCCTCGGCGCCATTGGTGATCCAGGTCTTGGTGCCGTTGATGACGTAGTGATCGCCGTCGCGTTTGGCGGTCATGCGGATGCCCTGCAAATCCGTGCCGGCGTCGGGCTCGGTCAGAGCAAGTCCGCCGCGAATCTCGCCGGTCGCCAGTTTCGGCAGCCATCTTGCCTTCTGCTGGGACGTGCCGAACTTCTGGATCGCCAGCGCCAGCATCAGATGCGAATTGATGATGCCGGTGATCGACATCCAGACCGAGGCGATGCTCATCACGATCCTGGCGTAGGTCACTGACGGCAGTCCGAGGCCGCCATATTCCGGCGCGATCGTCGCACCGAACAGCCCGAGCTCCTTCATCTGTTCGACGATCTCATGCGGATAGCGATCCGCGTGATCGTATTCCTTGGCGATCGGCTTGAGCTCGCGCGCCACCCAGCGATCGATCATGTCCAGAATCTGGCCGTCGTCGTCCGCGCCCACGGGCGAATCCCGCAGCAGCTGCGTCATGGCGTCCTCCAAATTTGTACGGACAAGTCCGTTGCTCTTATCCGAAGGTGTGTATATCGCTAGCCTTGACGTCAAGTAAAGTCCCCAGTAGTTGTCTGGACAAAATCGATCTGCGTTCCAGGGAGGAACCATGCCGGGTGCCGGCCTGAAGCGTTGCGAGGCGGACCGCGCGCTACGCGCGGCCCTACGGCAGTTGGCAGGCATCTCATGCCGGTAGCAGATCTCCTGATCGGCGGCATTCTGCTCGGCGGCGTCTACGCGCTGATGGCTTGCGGCCTCAATCTGATCTTCGGCGTGATGCGCGTGATCAATTTTGCACACGGCGACATTCTCGCGATCGCGGCGCTCTCCACGGTCTCGATCGCGGTAGGCCTCAAGTTGCCGTTCTGGGTGGCGATCGTCGCGGTCCCGATCGGCTGCGCCGCCCTCGGCGCGCTGATCCAGGTCGTGATTCTTCGACGTATCGAAGATGGACCCATGATCATGTCGTTGCTGGCGACCTATGCGCTCTCCACCATCCTCGTGAATATCGCGATCCTGATCTGGGGCGGCGGCTATAGCGGCCTGCCCGGCGTGCTCAGCGGTTCGCTTCGCGTTTTCGGCGTCAATGTCTCCCTCTCCCGGCTGGTTTCGTTCGCCTGCGCGATCGGCATCAGCCTCGCGGTTTGGTGGATCCTCGAATTCACCCGGTTTGGCCGCGCGGTGCGATCGGTGTCGGCGGCGCCGGAGCTCGCCAGCATTTCCGGCATCGCGATCGAGCGGGTGCGGCTCGCGACCTTTGCGCTCGGCACCGGAATGGCCGGCTTTGCCGGCGTATTGGTCGCCCCGGCGTTTGCGATCGATCCGCAGCTTGGCTCGCGTTTCATCATCAAGGCGTTCGCCGTCATCATCGTCGGCGGCATGGGCAGCTACCCCGGCGCCATCCTTGCCGCACTGCTGCTTGGCGTCATCGAAGTCGTCGGCAGCTATTTTGTCGGAGCGGTGATCGGCTCGGCCTTCCTCTTCCTGCTCATGCTCGCGGTGCTGCTGGTACGGCCGCGGGGCCTGCTGGGCGCGGGTGTTCGCGCATGAAGGGGATCAACCCGCTTGCCGTCGCCGTCGTCGCGGGCATCGCCGCGATTGCGGTGCCGTTCGTCGGCTCGGACTACGCCGTTTCCTTTTCCATCCAGCTCCTGATCTTCCTGGTGCTGGCTTATTCCTGGAACTGGATCGGCGGCTACACCGGCTACACCCATTTCGGTCAGGTCGGCTTTTTCGGGATCGGCGCCTATGTCGGCTCGCTGCTGAATTTCCATTGGGGCGCGCCCTGGTATCTTGCCGCCATCGCCGCCGCGTTTGCGGGCGCCGTGACAGCCGTTCCGCTCGGCGGCGCCATGCTGCGGCTAAAAGGACCGTTCTTTGCGATCGGGATGTTCGGCCTCGCGCGCGTGCTCGAGGCATTCGCGCTCGGATTCAACTCCATCACCGGCGGCGGCACCGGCATTTACCTGAAGCCCATCAGTGATCTTCGGCCGATTTATTATGTCGTCGCCACCGTCGCCATGATCATGCTGCTCCTGACCTGGAAGCTCGACAATTCACGTCTCGGCCTCAAATTGCTGGCGATCCGCGAAGACGAGAACGCCGCGGAATCGCTGGGCATTCCGACGACGCGCCTGAAGGTGGGTACCTTCATCGCTTCCGCCGTCGCGCCAGCCGCGATGGGATCGCTTTATGCCGCCTATCTCGGCTTCATCGATCCACCAACCGCCTTCGCTCCCAATATGGAGCTGACCACCATTGCGATGGTGCTGCTTGGCGGCATGGGGACCGTGCTCGGCCCGCTCGTGGGCGCATTGGTGCTTTCGATCGTCAACGAGGTGCTGTGGGCGAACTATCCGCAAATCTATCTCGCCTGCGTCGGCGTCATCGTCCTTCTCGCCGTGCTGTTCATGCCGCGGGGAATCGTCAGTCTCGGCATGAAAAGCGGGTGGCTCGCGATCGGACGGCCGTTGTTGCGCCGGTTGGCCGCGGACGCAGGACGGGCGCGGTCATGAGCGAGAGCATCCTTGCCGTCGAAAACGTCTCCAAGCGCTTTGCCGGTCGCATTGCGCTGGATTCCGTCAGCATCGATGTCGCGCCGGGATCGATCACCGGCATGATCGGCCCGAACGGTTCGGGCAAGTCGACGTTGTTCAACATCATTGCCGGCACGTTGCGCCCGGACCAAGGCCGCGTGCTGGTCCGCGGACGGAATATCGGTTCGTCGTCGGCCGCCGAGATTTGCGGGCTTGGCGTCGCGCGCACCTTCCAGATCAGCCGCCTGTTTGCGGAAATGACGGTGCTGGAAAATCTGGTCGCGGTCGCGCGCGGCCGCGACGATCGTGCCGCGATCGCCTTGGCGCTGGAATTGCTCGAATTCCTGGAGATCACGGATATCGCCGACCGCTGGGCCTCTGAGCTTTCGTATGGCCAGCGCAAGCTGGTCGAGATCGCCCGCGCGCTGATGCTGCAGCCGAAAATCATGCTGCTCGACGAACCCTTCGCCGGCGTCAATCCGCGTCTGCAAAACCGTATTGTCGAGCATTTGCGAACGCTGTGTGCCAGGGGCATCACCGTCTTTTTCATCGATCACGAGATGCGCATCGTGCTCGGGGAGTGCGATCTCGTCTATGTGCTTGCCGAAGGCCAATTGATCGCGCGCGGCGACCCGCAATCCGTGCGCAACGATGCAAAAGTGCTGCAAGCCTATTTCTGAATCAGGACCAATAGAGTTCGCGAGGGAGGTAAGACAATGAGAAAATTCATTCTGGCCGCAACGACAGCCGTCGCCGCCATCACGCTGTCCGTATCTGCGAACGCGGCCGACCCCGTCCGGATCGGCGTGGCACTGTCCCAGACCGGCAATCTCGCCAACTCGGCGGCGCCCTATTTCAAGGGCCTCGATCTCTGGCGCGAACAGGCCAATGCCCGCGGCGGACTGGCCGGCCGTCCGATCGAGTTCGTCGTCTATGACGACCGCTCCGACCCGGCAACCGCCGCGCGGCTCTACGAGAAACTGATCACCGACGACAAGGTCAATCTGGTGATCTCGTCGCTGGGTTCGGCGACCGCTGCGACCGGCTCGGCGGTCGCCGAAAAGCACAAGATCGTCATGATCAATGGCGGCGGCGCAGCCGAAGCGATCCAGCAGCGTGGCTTCAAATACGTATTCCAGACCGCAGCGCGCATCTCTTCCTACGCCGACGGTATCGTTCCGATGATCGAAAAGTACAAGATCAAGTCGATCGCGCTCGTCTCGCGCGACTACGCCGCTGCCCGCGACATCAGCAAGGCGATCAAGGAGCAGATCAAGGACAAGGACGTCAAGGTGGTGATGGACGAGTATTTCCCGGCCGGCACCGCCGACTTTTCCTCCCAGATCGCCAAGGGCCAGCAGCTGCAGCCTGACCTGTGGATCGGCCTGCTCTATCCGAGCGAGGCGATCGAGACGGTGCGTCAGTTCCACTCGATGAACTACATGCCGAAATTCTTTATCGCCAACGGCGTGTCGCAGGACGATTTCATCACCGCGGCCGGCAAGGATGCCGAATACGCGCTCGGCATGTCCTTGTATGAGCCCTCGCTGCCAAGCGAAGGCAACAAGGAGTTCGTGAAAACTTATCACGACAAATATAATGCCGATCCCGGTTATTACGCCGCCTTCGGCTTTGTCGCCGGCACCGTGCTCGAGGCCGCCGTAAAGAAAGCCGGATCGATCGATACCGAAAAGGTGCGCGAGGTTCTCACCACGCTCAAGATCGGCAGCGTCATGGGCAAGCACGAGGTCGATCCCGCCACCTATATGCAGATCGGCGTCCGCGGCCTGGTGGTCCAGGTCCAGAACGGCAAGCGCCAAGTGGTCTGGCCGGAGGAATACAGGACTGCCGAGCCCAAACTGCCGATCCCGAGCTGGGACAAGCGCTGAAGCGAAATGACGAACGAAGCGGCACCGCTCGAACTGAAGGACGTGACGTCGGGTTACGGCGACGTTGCCGCGATCCGCCGAGTCAACATGACCTTCTCCAGGGGAGTTATCACGACCATCGTCGGCTCCAACGGCGCCGGCAAGTCGACGGCAATCAAGGTGGCCGCCGGGCTGCTGCGAGCCTGGAAGGGCGGCATCCTCGTTCACGGTACCGACATCACACGCGAGCCCGCCGACCGGCGGGTCCGCCGCGGCATCGCCTATGTGCCGCAGGGCCGGATCGTCGTACCTGACATGTCGGTGCGCGACAATCTGTTGATCGGCGCGCATATCCTCGGCAATGACCGCGCTGCGGTCGAAGCCGCCACCGAACGGGTGTTGCAGCTGTTTCCGGTGCTGACGTCGCGCATGAAACAGCAGGCCGACACCATGAGCGGCGGCGAGCAGCAGATGCTCGCGATCGGCCGGGCGTTGATGACGGCGCCAAAGATCATCATGCTGGACGAGCCGTCGCTTGGCCTGGCGCCCAAATTCGTCGACGTCGTGTTCGAGAAGCTGCTGTCGCTGCGGAACGAAGGTTTGACGGTCGTCATGGTGGAGCAGAAGGCCTCGCACGCGCTGTCGATCTCCGATCGCGGCTATGTCATGCATCTCGGCCAGGTCGCCATCGAAGGCGCTGCGCATGATCTGCTTGGCAACGACGATGTCAAACGGCTGTTCCTCGGCGAAATCCCCGAAAGCATGAAGTCCCTGAGTCTGTCCGATGCCTGAGAAATCCCCCAGCGCGGCCGCGGCCGTCGATGACGCGATCACGACCCGCCAATCCGTGCGCGCGTTCCTGCCGACGCCGGTCGAACGCGCCACGGTCGAGCGGCTGCTCAAGCTTGCCAGCCGCAGCGCCAGCGGCAGCAACATCCAGCCCTGGCGTGTCCGGGTGATCGCCGGCGCGATCAAGGACCGCCTGACCACGGCGATTTTCGACGCGATCGCGCGCGACGGCTTCGAGCCTTATCAGCGCGAGTGGAACTACTATCCCGTCAACTGGCGCGAGCCGTTTCTCTCCCGCCGTCGCAAGATCGGGTGGGACATGTACGACCTGCTCGGCGTCGCCAAGGGCGATTTCGAGGGCACGCAACGCGCGCGCATGCGCAATTACGAATTCTTCGGGGCGCCGATCGGCATGATCTTCACGCTCGATGAAGATCTCGAAATCGGGAGCTGGCTCGATCTCGGCATCTATCTGGGCACGCTGATGGTCGCCGCGCGCGGCCACGGGCTGCATACCTGTCCGCAGGCGGCCTTTGCCGATTTCCACAAGGTCATCCGGCCGCTGCTCAACATTCCCGAGAAGGAAGTCATCATCTGCGGCATGGCGCTGGGCCACATCGACCCGGATGCGCCGGTCAACAAGCTCGTCACCGCACGCGCACCGCTGGCCGACTACGCCAGCTTCGAAGGTCTGTGAGGGCTGGCGATGGCGCTGTACCTTCCCAACGAGATCGTGGTCGCCGAGGTCGGGCCGCGCGACGGCCTGCAGAGCTTTCCGCGCTGGATCGATACCGACACCAAGGTCGCAATGATCGATCGCCTCTCCGAGCTCGGCCTGCCGGTGATCGAGGTCTCGAATTTCGCCCATCCGAAGGTCATCCCTCATCTGCGCGACGCCGAGGAAGTATTCGAGCGTATCAAGCGCAGACCCGGAACGGTTTATCGCGGCTTGGTCCCGAATGCGCGCGGCGCCGAACGGGCCGCCTCGGCACATGTCGACGAAATGCTCGGCCTGATCACGATCAGCGCCACCTATACCCGCAAGAACCAGAACATGACGATCGACGAGGCGATCGCAGAGAATCTTGAGTCGTTCCGTATCGCGGAGAAGCATTCGACCGCCTTCGTCATGGCACTCGGCATGTCCTTCTGGTGCGCCTACGAGGGCAAGATTCCCGAAGAGAATGTTGTCGCGGTCGTCCGTCAATTTCATGCTGGCGGCATTCGCCGCTTCTACCTCGCCGGCTCGCTCGGCATGGAAGATCCCGCTCACGTCAACCGCCTGTTCCTGCGGCTCGCAAGCCTGTTCCCGAACGCGTCGTTCGGATTCCACATCCACAATCTCTCGGGCATGGCGACCGCCAATATCCTGGCGGCGCTGGATGCAGGCGCAGCGTGGCTAGAAGGCGCGATCTGCGGCATCGGCGGCGGAATCGCGATGCCCGGCAAGATCGGCTCGGTCGGCAATTTTCCGACCGAGGATCTGGTCACCATGCTCGCCGAGATGGGCATCGAGACCGGGATCGATCCCGAGCGAACGGTTGCGTTGTCGAGGGAGATCGCCACGCTGCTCGGCATTGATCCGCAGAGCCACCGCGGCAACGGCGCCACCCGCAAATCGGTCACCGAGCTCGCCGCCACCAACCCGAATATGAGATACTCATGACGCCCCATCCGACATACCGGTCGCTGCTCGCCGTTCCCGCCTCTTCCCCGCGCTTCATGGAGAAGGCCACGCAGGGGCCGGCTGACGCCATTTTCCTCGACCTCGAAGACGCCGTGATCCCTTCGCTCAAGCCGAAGGCGCGTCAGGACGCAATTGCAGCCTTGAACCAGCTGGACTGGGGCCGGCGCGGCGTCGCCGTTCGCGTCAACGGCTTCGGCACTGCATGGGGTTGCCGCGACATCATCGAGGTGGTCGAGGCCTGCCCGCGGCTTGACTATATTCTGCTGCCGAAATGCGAGGCGCCGGCCGACGTGCACGCGGTCGACGTCATGATCGCCGCGGCGGAAGCCGCCGCCCCGCGCGAGCGCAAGGTCGGAATCATGGGATTGATCGAGACGCCACGCGGCGTCGCCAATGTCGAAGCGATCGCGCAAGCCGGCGGCCGCTTGCGCGCGCTGGTGTTCGGCGGCGGCGACTATCAGCTCGATCTCGGCAGCTTTCAGCGCGCGGTCGGGGCGCCGGCCGCCGACTATGTGGTGCTGACCGACGACGGCGGCCAAGGCGCGCGGCAGAGTCACTGGAACGATCTCTGGCATTTCGCCACCGCGCGGATCGCCAATGCCTGCCGCGCCTTCGGGGTGATGCCGATCGACGGTCCGTTCTCCGGCATTCCCGACACCGATGGGCTCCGTGCGGCCGCCAGACGCGCCCGCGTGCTCGGCTTCGAATGCAAGATGGCGATCCATCCCTCCCAGATCGACATCATTCATGAGGTGATGACGCCCTCGGCCGACCAGATCGCCTGGGCGAAGGAGGTGCTGGAAGCCATGGCCGCCGCCGAGCGCGAGGGGCGTGGCGCGGTCAAGGACAAGAACGGCGAGATGATCGACCTCATGCACATCAAGGTCGCCAACAAGCTGCTCGAACGCGCCGCGCGCATCGGAGACCGCTGATGAGCGCGCTCAAGGGAATCCGCGTGCTCGATCTCGGCACCTTCATCGCAGGCCCGCACTGCGCCACCATCCTCGGCGAGTTTGGCGCCGAGGTCATCAAGGTCGAGCCGCCCGCGACCGGCGACTCGCTGCGGCGGCTCGGCACCAACACCGAGTGCGGCGACACGCTGGTGTGGCTGTCGGAGGCACGGAACAAGAAATGCGTCACGCTCAACCTTTCCAGCGAACGCGGCCGCGACATGCTGCGGCAATTGGCGGCGAAATGCGACATCGTCGTCGAGAATTTCCGCCCCGGTACGCTGGAGAAATGGGGCCTCGGCTACGAGGAATTGAAGAAGCTCAATCGCGGCGTCATTCTGGTGCGCATCTCCGCCTACGGCCAGGACGGGCCGATGCGCGCGCAGCCGGGCTTCGCAAGGATCGCACACGCATTCTCCGGTCTGACCTATCTGGCGGGCCTGCCGGGCGGCGTGCCGGTGGTGCCCGGCTCGACGTCGCTTGCCGACTATATGTCGGGCATGTACGGCGCGATCGGCGCGCTGGTGGCGCTGCAGGCGCGGCAGGCCACGGGCGAAGGCCAGTGCATCGATCTCGCACTCTATGAATTGGTGTTTCGCGTGCTCGACGAGATCGCGCCGGCGTTCCAGAAGTTCGGTTATGTGCGTGAGCGCATGGGCGCCGACACCGTGAATGTCTGTCCGCACAGCCACTACGAAACCAAAGACGGCAAGTGGATCGCGATCGCCTGCACCAGCGACGCGATGTTCGCGCGGCTGGCGGAAGTGATGGAGCAGCCGGAGCTCGCCTCGGACACGCAGTTCGGGCCGCAGAAATTGCGGCTCGGCGCGCGCGACGAGGTCAACGCCATCGTCGCCAGATGGGTGGCTTCGCTCGATCTCGAAAGCGTGCTGGCGCGATGCACGAAGGGCGGCGTGCCGGCCAGCCTGATCTTCAGCATCGCCGACATCTTCGAGGATCCGCAATACCGCGCGCGCGGCAATATCAAGATGACGGACTCCCGGGCCGGCACCATTGCCGTTCCCGACGTCGTGCCAAAACTGTCCGCAACCCCCGGCGAAATACGCTGGCTCGGCGAAGGCCTGGGCGCCCAGAACGAGGAGATATTTCGCGACCTGCTTGGCTTGAAGGATGCCGACCTCCGGCAAATGCGGGATGATGGCGTGATCTAGCGCGATGAACGCATCCGGTGTCGTCGTCCGGCTTGACCGGACGACCCAGCATTCCAGAGACGTCAGTGATAACACGAGAGGCCTCTGGAATACTGGATGCCCCGCCTTCGCGGGATATGACGTCGAGGAGGACAAGCAACCGCATTCCCGCGGCGCGATTTGCACCCGAGTGATGAGAAAATCCGTGTCCCTCGAAAGCAAGAGGGCGCAGGGAATGCCGGGCGCTCAACCGCACCCGCAATCCTCGTGGGCTGAAAAGGGAGAATGCCCACAAGTCGTCAGGTAGGCGAAACGATCCGGCATTCCCTGCACGATGGTTTACGGCGTACTTCGCGCTCTCGCCGGAGTACCGGGCTTGTTAGCCTCCGTCGCCCCGGGCTCTTGACCCGGGGGTTGATCCCAGCGTCGGGGGACCACGACCACACGACTTGACCGTCCGCAGCTAGCGCGCATCATCTCACACGCCAAAAGCGTCCATCGCATCCCGCCCAACGTATCGTGACGATTGGCCGAACGTCCCTCTGTGTCGGGGCGGGATGGCGTAACTTAGACCATGTTTTCCGAATTACGTAAATCAGAATATTTTTGCGTCACGCGCTTGACTCATCGGGCAAAACAGGCGGCGGGTTTTTGGAGGAAGCGCGATCTTGGCTAAGAGCGCAAAAGAACTACGTCAGGGGATCATTTAATACCTGAGACAGCTAAACCGCTTTTCCGCGAGCTCGCCTGTTTGATCGATTTTTTCTCGGCGACCCGCCCCGCTTCGCGAGTTGGCGTAACATCCTCGAGAGCAATTGAATGTAGTCGAAACACTGGGTGGCTCGACCAACTTTGGTTCTCAACTAGAGAAAAATCACGAGGGATCAAACCACCGTCGCCCATGAGGTCCAGATGGCGTCTGAAGTAGGTCAAAAATTCTTTGTCTGAGTCAGTGGAGATCGAGTGCCTACGCTCCTCGATGGCTACTCGACTGGTGACCCCACTACCTGCAAAGAAATCCAGCACGGTAGATTCTTGAAAAGACATTGAGCGAATAATTCTTTCGATCAAAGCCCTCGGTTTCTGTGTCGGGTGTCCTACGCGCTCTTTCGAATTGCCGTTGAGGCGGGGAATTTTCCACACGTTCGTAGGATTGATGCCCTTGTCCAGATTTTCTTTGTTTAGGCGCTTATCTCTCTTGTAAATTTCTAACGTTCGCGCATCGAGCTTCGTTCTAACGGCGTCCAAATCAAAATAATATCTAGGAGTCTTGGCGAACCATGCGATTTCTTCATGCCTGTTGGCAAAGAAACGTTGTGCTCCCATTCCGTTGGGATAATTCCAAATTATGAGATTGGCTAAGAGCATTTGGCTGTGTTGCCGCATCCAACTGATCAAGCTAAGCAGATCACCTGACCCGGCCTCCCCCTGATATTGTATGCCGCCGAAGATTACGAAATTCCCAGATGGAGCCAACACGCGCTCTACTTCGCGTATCCACTTCCCGGCCCAATCGACGTAGTGCTCCATATCATCCCATGCAGCGACGTTGATGTTATATGGAGGATCACAAATCACTAGTTGGATCGATTCCGAAGGAATTTTACTCAGGGTATCCAAGCAATCACCTACGGCAATAATGTGCGACGTGGGATTAGAGGTCGGCGCAATCGCGGCAAGAGCTGAAGAATGACGCAAACCGTTCTTACGCAGAATATTCATTCCGATGTGCCCGGCGTTGCGATGGGATCTATTCGACATCTTTCACCGGAATTTCGAGGACCGTTTTGAGATGATAATCTGGCGTAAGGAAATCCTCACCGAACAACTCACGCAACAACTTCTTATCAGGGGCCGGTAGGGTCGATTCCTTGCCCCACTCGGCAAGAACTTGCGGAAGAATTTCTTGACCAATGGAGATATCCCCACCTTCCGAGATCAGCATATCGGCTGACAACGCAAGAGTACTAACGTGAATACTTGCCGGACTCTGGGTCGCAAGGCCACAGCTTTCGGTGATATTCAACAGAAATGGACAGCGATGCTTCGCTGACTCCAGGCTACCTGGCTCGATACCCATCTCATCACAGAACATTCGCACCGGTTCAAAATCAAAGAAGTCTTCATAGATAAGAGCCTTCTGAATGTCGGCAGTTCTTTCCTTATGATAAAGCAGCTTCAGCATTTGCTTCGCTGCTGGCATATTCAAAACAATTGACCGGTATAAGCCGCCCAACTCTGGTGATGCGTCGGATGCATTTCTAAGCAGTTGGTTGTAAAAGTCCGGCAGCTGCGGCATTTTCGTTGAATAGTCACCATCCGCGTCCGCCTCCAAGATGAGATTGGCCGGGGCGACAAATGGTTGCACCATATTCCAGAATTTTCGACCAGCTTCCGTTAAAGCTGGTTCGTACAAAACCGCGTCATCCACCAACCGAATGTCGGTGACTAGTCCCAATTCGATTGCCGCAAGAAGTTTATGTTTTACTTGGCGTCGATAAGCGGCAATCCGGCCAGTCCCCAGCGAACCCTCGAGCCGGATGAATTTATCATCGAATGCGGTCCCTACCCTGTCGGCCGAGAAATGGGAAAGGATGGTAAGTATATGTCCGAGATGGGTTCCTTGTGGATAGTGGAAACTTGCTTCGGTATGTCTAACGAACCGCCGTCTTTCCGGCACGCTTAATGGAGCCAGAAGCTCCGGCCCTCTCGAACTGGCCTTTTTCTCTTCTTCTATTGCCGGCAGTTGGAAGATTGATTTTAGGGTGGCGCGAGGGCGGGATGGCCTCTCTGCAGCGTCTTCGCCCTCCTCTTCGATTTCTCTGGCACGAGGCTTTGGCGCAAGGGCGAGAAAGCCAGAGGAAAGTAGCTCATCAATGTCTGCATGTTTTGTGATGTGAGAAAGGCCAATCAACTCGCCCTCAAACCAAGCCTCAATACGTCTCTCGATTTCGCGAAGCACCTCAATGTCGTCTCCTCCGCTGGAGTTGAGTATGACGCCAGCTTCCACATTTCTACCCGCAATTCCGGATTCAGTAAGATTGGCCGACCCGACGTAAGCCGTCTGGCTCCCGTCCTCACGGACGAAATGGTAGACCTTGGGATGGAAAAGGCAGTTGTCGAAGCTGATAACGCCGAGAGACACATGCTTTTGCGGTATACCGAGTGTCCCGGCAAGAAACGCGATGTGACTTGCGAGGGTCGCGCCCCCATTGGAGCCAAGGAGGAGCCGCACTACCGCTCCTTCAGCGGCGCATCGTTTCAAAAGTGGGAGGAGCAGGCTAGATCCATCAAGCGTGAAATATCCAGCCTGACATCGGAACTCGCGAATCTTTGACTCAACCGCAGACTTCATCCAGAAGCCGACGGTCTGCTGTTCCTCCCGAAGACCGGAATCGATGTACCTCATCGGCCCAATGCTCGCTATCCTAATTGAAGCTCTGACCGCGACCAATCCGCCTCCAAACGGGCAAATTCGAATCGCAGTGAGCCTTGGGTACTCAGTGCGTAGCCGTCTCAACTTAGAACTGCAACAGCCCCATAAAACCTTGGTGGCAAAAAGCGGCGGGAGCAAAGGCTTAAGCCTCATAAGGCTGTGCGGATGACAATCCCGGCCATTCAAAACGTGGAAAAGCGCTAAAATGCTGTCTAGCTGGCACTTCCCAAGGGAATCAAACCTGTTTCGGCCTCGAAGGAGCCGCTTCTTAACAGCCAAGCGAAGGGCGCAGCGCGCGTGAGGCCCACGAAGCGGCCTTCAGCGCGCACCGCCCTCCCCCTCACCCCGCCTTCTTCACCTCACTTCCCACCAGCCCGCGGCGCGCGACCTCCGCATATCCATCGTCGAGCGCGACCTTGAGAGCGTGTCGCGCGGAGCAGAACACCGCGATCCACGGCGCTCTGCCGCGCGGCTCGCCCTGCCGGAGACGATGCGAACCGCACCGATTCCGAAATCCCCGGCACGATACGCTCCGACCGCGATCCGCTTCCCCATTGACGCAAACGGATCAGCATAGGACATTTCGACCGTGCAGATAGCGGGATTGTCCGTGCGGCCATGAGCGCCTACCATTTCAAGAATTTCGAGATGCTCGATCCTGACGCCGGCGAATTGCGCGGCGGCCATGAATTGGTCGTCGAGGGCGGCACGATCAAGGAAGTCTCGGACAGGCCCATCAAACTGGCAGATGCCGGCGTCGTCGACTGCGGCGGGCGGACTGTGATGCCCGGCCTGATCGATAGCCATGTCCACGTCGTGCTGTCCGACGTCGTGCTCCGGAATTTGGAGAGTGTGCCGCTGACGCTGATGACGGCGCGCGCCGCCGATCTGATGCACAGGATGCTCGACCGCGGCTTTACCAGCGTGCGTGACACCGGCGGCGCAGACTGGGGCTTGAAGGAAGCGACGGAGAAAGGATTGTTGCCGGGACCACGGCTCTTCATCGCCGGACGCGCGATCGGCCCCACTGGGGGCCACAGCGACGGCCGCCGCCGCACCGATTTCGGCGTTCGTTGCCAGTGCTGCAACGCGCTCTCCTTCTCGATGGGCATCGCCGACGGCGTCTCCCAGGTCCGCCGCGCCGTGCGCGAGCAAATGCGCCAGGGCTGCGACCAGGTCAAGATCATGATGTCCGGCGGCGTGGCCTCGCCCTACGATCCGCTCGACAGCCTGCAATTCTCGGTGGGTGAGGTGGAGGCGGCCGTCGAGGAAGCGCACGCCTTCGGCCGCTACGTCTGCGCCCACGCCTATACGCCCAAAGCCATCACGCGCGCGGCGAACGCCGGCGTGCGCACCATCGAGCACGGCAATCTCATTGATGACGCGTCTGCCAAATTGATGGCCGAGAAGGGTATGTTCCTGGTCGCCAACCTCGTCACCTATTTCGAGATGAAGAAGCGCGCCGCGGAATACGGCATGAGCGCGGACATGCTCGCCAAGAACGACCTCGTCATCGACGGCGCCCTGAAGTCGCTGGAAATCTGCAAGCGCCATGGCATCCCCGTCGCCTATGGTACCGACCTGCTCGGCCAGTTGCAGATGGAGCAGTCGGAAGAGTTCACGCTGCGCGCCCGGGTGTTGTCGCCGGCGGAAATCATCCGCTCGGCCACCACGATCGGCGCCCAGATCGTGCGGATGGAGGGCAAGCTCGGCTGCATCGCAGCCGACGCCTTCGCCGACCTGCTGGTGGTCGACGGCAATCCGTTGAAAGACCTTGCACTGCTGGGCGATCAAGGCAAACATCTCTCCCTCATCATGAAGGCCGGCCGGCTGCACAAGAACCGGTTGAATTGATCGCAGGCATTGGTGAGAAGAGACGATCTTGACCGTCGCACAGGGGTGGACATCATCGCGCAGGCTCGGCCGGGTGGCGCTTGGCGCCGCGGCCGGCGTTTCGCTGGCCTATATCCTGCTGCCGATGCTGTTCGTGATCTGGCTGGCATTCTTCGCGCAAGAGATTCCCTCGTTTCCCCCGGAAGGCTATTCGCTGAAATGGTTTCGCGCCGTTCCGGATAACGACAGGTTCGTCACTGGATTTCTGCTTAGCCTGCAGGTCGCCATCGTCGCAACCACGATCGGGCTGGCTATCGGCGTTCCCGCAGCCGTCGGCCTGGTGCGCGGCCGCTTCACTGGGCGCGAGGTGCTGAACAATCTGCTATTGCTGCCGCTGATCGTGCCGGGCATCGTTCTCGGCCTTGCGCTTTATGTCTTCCATGTCGAGACCGAAATCGCGACCGGTTGGCCGATCCTCGGTTCACTCGGCGGCCTGATCGCCGGGCACGTCTTGATCACGATACCCTGGACGGTTCGCCTCATTACGGCGAGCCTGCTGGGCATGGATCGCGCCGTCGAGGAAGCGGCGCAAAACCTCGGCGCCGGTCGCTTCACCACGTTCCGGCGCATCACGCTGCCCGGCATTTTGCCGGGCATTGTCGCCGCCGCCTTGTTCGGCTTCATCGCTTCGTTCGGAAACCTCGAGATGAGCCTGTTTCTCGTCGGCCCGGGCCGCACGACCTTGCCGATCGCGATCCTCCAATATCTCGAATGGAAGATCGATCCAACGATCGCCGCAGTGTCCGTTCTGCAGATCCTGTTGATCGGCGGGGCGATGCTGCTGACCGATCGCTTCGTCAAAATCGGCCGAGTGGTCTGACGATGGCGCGCCTGCAGTTGACCGGCATCACCAAATGCTATGGCGAGTTCAAGGCGACTGACGATATTTCGCTCGACATCGCGGACGGCGAGTTTGTCGTCCTGCTCGGTCCCTCCGGTTGCGGCAAGACGACGACGTTGCGCATCGTTGCCGGTTTTGTCGAGCCGACATCCGGTGCCGTGCGGATCGGCGAACGCGACATTACCTTGCTGCCGCCGTGGAAGCGTAACGTCGGTCTGGTTTTTCAGAGCTACGCGCTGTTCCCGCATATGACGGTCGCCGAGAACGTCGCGTTCGGCCTCGAGATGCGAAAGATGCCAAAAGCGGAGATGACGCTGAAAATCGCCGAGGCCCTGCGTCTGGTGCGGCTCGAGCATTTCGGCGACCGGCTGCCGCGACAATTGTCCGGCGGTCAGCAGCAGCGCGTGGCGCTGGCGCGTGCGCTTGCCTTCCGGCCCGACGTGCTGCTGCTTGATGAGCCGCTGTCCAATCTCGACGCCAAATTGCGCCAGGAGGTGCGCGTCGAAATCCGCGAGCTGCAGCGCAAACTGGGATTGACCACCGTCATGGTCACCCACGACCAGGAGGAGGCATTGACCATGGCCGACCGCCTCGTCGTGATGAGCGAAGGCCGTATCCGCCAGATCGGGTCGCAGCAGGATCTCTACGAACGTCCCTCGGAAAAGTTCGTCGCCGATTTCGTCGGCCGCTCGACTTTCATCGAAGGCCGCATGGACGGCCCCGGGCGTTTCGTCTCCGCCGGCGGCCTCGTTATCGCCTGCGAAGCTGATGGCGCCGGGAGTGCCTGTCTCGCGCTGCGGCCCGAGCGCCTGGCGCTGTCGGCGGCGGCGACGATGGACAACAACTTTGCCGGGACGGTCGAGTTCATCTCCTATCTCGGATCGCAAGTGGATCTTCACGTGCGCCTGTCGCCGCTGGAACGGGTCATCGTGCAGGTGCAGAACCGGCCGGAACAATCGCTGCCCGTGATCGGAAAACAGGTCCAGATCAGCTGGAGCAAATCGACAGGCCACGTCTTTCAATCGTAATATCTCGACCAACTCACCGATGCCCGGAGGCTTCGCCATGACCCAACCGAAATCCCGTCGTGACGTCCTGCTCGGCGCGGCAGCGCTGGCCGGCACAGCCAGCTTGCCGCGCAAGGCCTTGGCGCAGGCGAAAGGCCGCATCGTCGTCGGCACCTGGGGCGGCGACTACGCCCGTCTGCTGAACAAGAACATCGAGGTCCCGATCCTGATCAAGGAGGGCTGGGACGTGGTGCAGGACCAGGCGGGCGATCCCGAACGCCGCTCGAAAATGATCGCCGAACAGCGCCTGCCCCGCGGCACGTCGGATGTTCAGGGTCTTTCCGCGCTCAACATGTTCCAGATGCATGACGCCGGCACCGTATTGCCGATCGATTACAGCCGGCTCAAGAACGCCGGCAATCTGCTGCCGGCGATGAAATATCCCTATGGCGTCGGCCATATCTATTCTGGCAAGGTCGGCGTCTACAATCCGAAAATGTTCACACCGGCGCCCGCCAGCTACAAGGATGTGTTCGATCCCAGGCACGGCAACAAGCTCGGCATCATCGACATCCAGTATCAATATACGATGGTTTGTGCGGCGCTCGCTGCCGGCGGCAAGGTCAACGATCTCGAGCCCGGCAGGAAATTGCTGCTGGAATGCAAGAACGCCGGCATGCGCATCTATCCGACCAACGAAGCGTTCGCGCAGGGCCTGAAGGCGGAGGAATTCGGTATCGGCGTGATGTGGAAAGCGCGCGTCGTGCAATGGCAGAATGCGGGTATTCCGGTTACCGCCGTCGCACCCACGGAAGGCGCGCTTGCCTACATCTCCGGATTCGTCATTCCGAAGAATGCGCCCAACAAGGACGGCGGCTACGCCTACCTCGACGCCATGCTGGAAAAAAGCGCTCAGGAAGCCTTCGCCGTCGACATGGGCTACAATCCCACGGTCACCAATGCCGCGGTCGCGCCCGAGCTCAATCAACGTATCGGCTTCACTCCCGAAGAGATCAAGAAGCTCGTCGATCTCGATTACGACTACATGAACAAGAACGACGTCGCACTGAAGGAATGGTGGGACAAGGAGCTCAAGAGCTGAGCAGGCGTCAAGAACCGATGGCTACGACCGGCGCGACACAGTTGCAGGCAGACGAGGCATCAACGTCATTGCTGTCGGCAACGACCTTGGTTGGCCCGGCCACGGTGTTCGTGGCCGCCGGCCTGCTCGTGCCGTTGGCGATCCTGCTCCGTTACAGCTTCAATCGTCTCGACCCGCGGCGCATCATGGTCGAAACCTTCTCGCTGGACAATTACGTCAAGTTCTTCTCCGACCCCTATTATACCGGCGTGCTGTGGACGACATTGCGCGTGGCTGCGCTTTGCACCGTTATCTGCCTCGTCATGGGTTTGCCGCTCGCCTACGTGCTGGCGCGTACCCAATCGCGGTTCAAAAATCTGATGATCATGCTGGTGGTGCTGCCGTTGTTCGTCGGCAATGCCGTTCGCGCGGCCGGATGGATGGTGATTTTCGGGTCCAAGGGCTTCCTCAACGTGACCCTGATGCAAGTCGGCGTGATCAATGAGCCGCTGCAGATCATGTATACGGAAGGTGCCGTCGTTGCCGGAATCATCGCCGTCAACCTGCCTTACATGGTGCTGACCTTGCAGAGCGTGATCGAAGGCATCAATCGCAATGTCGAGGAGGCAGCCTTCAGTCTCGGCGCCGGGCCGATAACGATGTTTCGCCGCGTCCTGCTGCCGCTGTCGCTGCCCGGTCTCGTGGCAGGAACCATCCTGACTTTCATCCTCGGCATGAACGCCTATGCGACGCCCGTCCTTCTTGGCGGTCCAAAGTTCAGGATGATGGGTCCCCTGATCTACGGACAGTTTCAGCTCAACAACTGGCCGTTCGGTGCTGCCGTGGCCTTCATCCTGATGACCGCAACCCTGGCACTGACCGCGACCGCAAACGTTCTGGTCCAGCGCCGGTTTCGGCGATGATTGCGTACTTAAACAGGGGTCTCTCATGACGGTCGGCGTTGGCGGTTCAACTGCGGAGGCGGAACTCGCCGCCATCAAGAACATGCGTGGCGACGTACCCCCGATCGGCGTCGACGAGCGGCTGCAGCGTATTGCTCGCGCCCAGGCGATCATGCGCGAGAAGGGCATCGACGCGCTCTATCTCGATGTCTCCTCGAGCATGACCTACTTCACCGGTTTGAAATTCCGCCGCACCGAGCGCATGCACAGCGCGGTTCTGCCTGCGAGGGGTGAGATCGTCTACATCTCGCCGGCGTTCGAGGTCGAAAAACTCAAGACCATGATCGCGTTCGGCGACAAGATTGCCGTCTGGGAGGAGGACGAGGATCCGACCGCCACCGTCACCGAGACGGTACGCGCGCTCGGCTATCCCAACGGAACGATCGCCGTCGACGAAGCAACGCCGTTCTTCACGTTCGATGGATTGCGCCGGGCCGGCAACGCCTACACCTTCGTCAACTCGATCGACGTGACCGCAGGCTGCCGCATGATCAAGTCCGAGCAGGAACTGGCGCTGATGCAGACCGCCAAGAACATCACGCTCGAGGCTCACAAGGCCGCGGCTCGCATCATGCGCGAAGGCATCACCACGACCGAAGTGCAGGCGTTTCTCACGGCGGCGCACCGCAAGCTCGGCTCGGAGGGCGACCCGCCATTCAACGCGGTGCTGTTCGGCGAAGCGACGGCGTATCCGCATGGAGTCCCCTACCCGCAGACGCTCAGGGACGGCGACATGATTCTCATCGACACCGGCGCGCCGGTCGATGGCTATCTCTCCGATATCACGCGCTCCTATGTGTTCGGCGAACCAAGCAAGCGACAGCGCGATGTCTGGAACCTGGAGAAGGCGGCGCAGGCCGCGGGTTTCGCGGCCGCCAAACCGGGTAACCGCTGCGAGGACATCGACATCGCCGCCCGCGGCGTCATCAACGGCGCCGGCTTCGGCCCCGGATATGCGACACCCGGCCTGCCGCACCGCACCGGTCACGGCATTGGTCTTGATGTGCACGAGTGGCCCTATCTCGTGAAGGGCGACAAGACCGTGCTAAAACCCGGCATGACCTTCTCGAACGAGCCGACCATCTGCATTTACGGCGAGTTCGGCATACGCCTCGAAGACCACATGGTCATTACTGAGACCGGCGCGCGCTGGTTCACCCAGCCGGCACACTCGGTCGACGATCCCTTCGGCCTGGAAAAATGAGACAGGAATAGCAGGCCACGTAAGACTGGCGTTACACCGGTGCGAAGCTGATCGCGCCGGTCGCACTGACATCGCGCGTCAGCCTGCCCATCGACGCAAGCATGTTGAGATGGGCGAGCGACTCGCCGAACGCGTGGCGAGGATTGTCGTACAGCACGCGCGGGAACACTTCCTGTGCAATCGCAAATGCGCTGGTCTTGCCGGTGATAATGGATGCGACGTCGTCGAGCCGCGCCTGGTGATGTTCGCGCAGCTGCGCGAGCCGTGTATGCAATCCGCAAAACGGTATCCCGTGCGACGGCAGCACCAATGTGTCTGATGGCAGAGACTCGAACCGATCAAGCGAATCCAGATACTCTTTCATCGGATTGGCGTCCGGCTGCGCCAGCGGCACGATCACCGACGGCGTGATATGTGACAGGATCTGATCGCCCGCGATCAAAATCCCATCCTTCTCGCAATAGAATGACGCGTGCTCGGGCGAATGTCCTCCTGTCGTGATGACCCGCCACTCGCGCTGCCCCATGGTGACGACGTCGCCGTCACGTATGCGCGTGAATTCGCGCGGCGGCCTCAGGCCAAGGTACTTTGGCTTGCGTTGTGCTCCCACGATCGCCGCGGCATCGTCGTCCGAGGCGCCATTGCGCGTTATGAAGGAGACAAACTGCTCGCCAATCCCCTCCTCCCGCTCATGCCACAGCATCCAACCGTTGAGCCATTCGGCAAGCGGCAGGCGCACGGCGCATTTCGTTTCCTTCACCAGATATCCGGCAAAACCGGCGTGGTCGATATGCGCATGCGTCAAGGTGAGATTCTGCAATGGACGACTGCGCAGCAACCCGCGCCAGAGTCTGTCCCAGATCTCGAAAATCTCGTCGGTATTCATGCCGCAGTCGACCAGCGTCCAGCCGGAACCGTTGTCGAGCAGCCAGCAATTGACGTGATTCAGTGTCAACGGAACGGGCAATCGCACCCAGAACAGTCCGGGTAGCACGTCGGTCAGTTCGCCATAGGCCGGCGGGCGTTGAACGGTGAATTTAAGATCGTGTGGCATTGTTTTCGCCCGGTGCCCTTCTGCATTCCCGATTAGCTCGAACGGTGCGCGGCCCGTTTACCGAGGCGCAACATCAGCGTGTTGGCTGCTATCGCAATCAGGACAATCACGGTGACGACAGCAGTCGACAGCGGCACGTTGTTCTGCGCCATCCCGCTCACCAGCAGGAACCCGAGACCTCTTTGCGACGAGAACATCTCGCCGATCAAGACGCCGAGCATGCTCAGCGAAAAGCTGATCCGTAAGCCGTTGACGATATCGGGCAGGCAGGCGGGCACCAGCACCCACAGCATCGTACGGTGAAAGCCGCAGCACCTTGGCCGTCCGGATCAGCACGGGCGGCAAATTGCGCACCGCACCGAGAGTGAACAGGGTCATCGGCACCAGCCCGTGCATGACGCCGAAGGCGACTTTCGCCGACATGCCAAGGCCGAAGATCAGCAGCACGACCGGATAGAGCGTGACTTTCGGGATGGTGTAGAAACCCGCCAGGATGGGTTCGGCGACCTCTCCAGCGAAACGCTGCACGCCGAAGGCCAGGCCGAGCGCGAGGCCGATCAGCGCCGAGAGCACGAAGGCCAGCAGGAACGCGGCCAATGTCGCGGCGGCATGTTCCCAAAACATCCACGTGCGGACGAGATGGAAGAGATAGACGGACGTCTGCAAGGGCGGAGAGACGGCAACGCCATGGGTCCAGCTGCCGATCGCCTGCCAGATCGCCAGCATCAGCAGGACCAGCACGGCAGCATCGAACGCGCGGATGCGCCCACGCGAGGTTCGCCTGGACAGGGCCTCCTCGATTGCGAGGTCACTCATCCCTGCGAACGGCGGCGCGCCAGCCGCCCCTCCCAGGCGTAAAGAATCCCGTTGGCGATGACCGCCACCAGCAAAACGAACAGCATCAGGCCGTACATGGCGCGGTTGTCGAAGCTCTGGTACGCAAAGGAAATCGCGTATCCAAGCCCGGTCCCCGAGAGGATGAATTCGCCGGCGATCACGCCGATCAGTGCATAGCTCAGCGCCAGCTTGAAACCGCTGAACAGGCGCGGCAGAGCGGCCGGCAATACGATCCACCACAGCGTCCGCGCCGGGCTCAACCGATGGACGCGCGCAAGCTTCAGCAATACGGGCGAGACGGCGTCCAGCCCCGACAGCGTGCTGATCATGACGGCGGGCGCGGCGGAGAGCACCCCCAACACCACCAGCGGAGCCTTGCCGAGGCCAAGCAGCGCGACCAGCAAGGGATAGAAGATGAAGGTCGGCACCGAGTAATACGATGCCAAGAGGGGATCGGCGACGTCGCGCAGCCGCTGACAACGGTGGATCAGGGCACCGGCCAGGGTGCCACACCCGATCGCCAGCACGAAGGCGAGCGCGATGGTCGAGAAGGTGTTGACGATGCTCTCGTCCAGTTCGCCGGAGCTGATGCGATCGATCATCGAAGCGACCATCTCGCTGGGAGGGATGACGGTCAGGGGATCGATGATGCCGGTGCGGCAGCAGATTTCGAGCGCCGCTACCAGGCCCGCCAATACCGCGATCCGGGCCAGGAGAACGGCGCGCCGCCGTGTCACGCCGCCCGCCCCATCGTCTTCAGCGACTCCTCGCGGAGCGATGACCACAGGCGCGCCGTCACCGCGCCGAATTTTAGATCCGCGACAATGCGGCTATCGCGATCGCGCGGCCATCCGGTCTCCACCATATCGATGAAGCGGCCCGGCCGTGCGCTCATGACGCCGACGCGATCCGACAACATCGCCGCCTCGTCCAGGGCATGGGTGATGAGGACCACGGTGGCGCCGGTTTCGCGCCAGAGCCGCAGCAATTCGTCGCCCATCAAGAGCCGCGTCTGCTGATCCAGCGCGCCGAACGGCTCGTCGAGCAGGATCAGCCGAGGCCGCAGCACCAGTGTCCGCGCAATGCAGACGCGCTGGCGCATCCCGCCGGAGAGCTGGGCCGGATAATGATCGGCAAATTGCACCAGCCCCATGAAGCTCACGGCATGATCGACCCGTTCCGCGGCTTCCTTTTGCGGCAGGCTGGAGGTGCGCAGGCCAAAGGCGACATTCTGGCGCACGCTCAGCCAGGGCATGCTCGCATCTTCCTGGAAGACGACGCCGATGCCGTCCGGAACCTCGCCGTGCAATTCCTTGCCTTCGAACCGCACGCTGCCGCTGGTGGGGCGCGCCAGCCCACAGAGCACGTCGAGCAGGGTCGACTTGCCGCAACCCGATGGCCCGACGACGGAGAAGAACTCGCCGCGGCGTATCGCGAGATCGATCGGACCGAGCGCGTGCACCACGGGCGGTCCCTCGTAATCACGGACCACCCCGTTCAGCGCGACATGCGAGGGCTCGCTCACTGCCGGATCGCTCATTGTGTGGGGCGAAGATCTGGAGGCAGATAGGACGTATCGACGTATTTCGGCCAGTCGACATCGCCCTTGATCTGTCCGGTGATCTGCAACCCCTCGACCATGTGGTTCGTGGCGGTGTAGTCGAGCCTGCCGTCGCTCCAGTAATTTTCCTTGATGAGATTGCGTAAGTGCGCCCGGAACAGGTCCACATTCGGATTGTTGTAGGCCTTCGCCGTGATGTCGGCGGCCTCGTCCGGGTGTTCCATCGCATAGGCCAGCCCCTCGCGGCGGGCGACAATCAGCCCCTTGATGATATCGGGATGCGCCTTGGCATATTCCGCGGTCGTGATCATCACGGTCTGCATCATGCGCGGATCCATGGTGTCGCGCACCATGAACAGCGGCTTCACCAATTCCTTGTTTTGCGCGAACACCAACTCGTCGGAGAAGCCGGCGTCGACCGCACCGCTGCCGACGGCGGAGAGGTTGGCGCCGAGATCGCCGGCCGGCACGAGCTTCACCTGGCTCTGGGTGATGCCGTTGGCCTTCAGCGCCATCAGTATCACCATGTTGCTCACCGATCCGGGCGCGGTATAGGCGATCTGTTTGCCGATGAGATCCTTGATACCCGTGAGGGCGGAATCCTTCTTCACCACCCACATCTGGTCGGACACGGTTTGAGCGCCGGCGCCGATGATGATGAGCTTCTGGCCGGAATTGATGGCCTGGACCGCCGCCGCCAGCGAGACCTCGCCGAACGGAATGCCGCCGGCCAGGGTATTACGGACCGCGGTGCCTCCGCCTGCCGCGGTCAGGATGCCCGTGACATCGACCCCGTTCTTCTTGAAAAGGCCTTTGTCCATGGCGACCGCATAGGGCACGCCGTAGAATTGCCCGCCCCAATGGGTCACGGTGATGGTCTCGGCCTGGGCAACCGGTGCCTGCCAGATCAGGATTGAAGCGGCGAGACTTGCGACAAGACCTATTCGCGTGAACGTCTTTGCCTTTGCCATGACGTTTTCCTTTTTCTGTTGATTCCCCGATTTGGATTGAATGGAAGCTACGTCTTATGGCTGTCGGCGAGGCCATAGCGCGTTTCGAAGGCATGAACCGCGGGAAAGCCCATCAGCTTGTTCATATCGGCGAACGACAACATCGGCGCTGGGCTGCCCGCACTCGTTCCCTCGGTTTTCAGGTTGCGGTAGACGAGTTGCAGGGCGCCTGCCGCGGTCAGGAAGCCGGAACCTGGATAAAGCGCGATCTTGAAGCCCATTGCCGCCAGCTCGCTCGCCGACAAATACGGCGTGCGGCCGCCCTCGACCATGTTCGCCAGCAGTGTCGCGCCCTTGAAGGTTTCGGCGACGCGGCGCAATTCTTCGATGCTCTCGGGTGACTCGACGAACAGCACATCGGCGCCGGCCTTGAGGAAACCCTCAGCCCGCCGCAACGCCGCATCCAACCCTTCGGCGTAGCGCGCGTCAGTGCGTGCCACGATGAGAAAGTCGCGGCTCGGCCGGGCATCGACCGCAACACGGATCTTGGCGACGGCGTCATCGGCCGGGATGACGCGGCGGAATTCGGTGTGGCCGCATTTCTTCGGGAATTCCTGGTCTTCCAGCTGGATGCCGGATGCGCCGGCGGCCGCATAGCCGCGCACGGTGCGATCGACATTCAATAGTCCGCCATAGCCGGTATCGCCATCGGCAATGAAAGGAATGCTGGTGGCGCCCGCGACACAGCGCACGCGGTCAAGCATCTCGGTGAATGTCGCGGTGCCGGCGTCGGCGACGCCAAGCGCAGACGCAACGACACCATATCCGGTCATGTAAAGCGCGTCGAAACCGACACTCGCCGCCATGCGCGCCGAAATGCCGTCGTAGACGCCGGGGAGCGTCAGACAACCATCCTTGCGCAGCAGGGCGCGCAGTGTCGTTGCCTCAACCAAGCGATCCTCCCGCCGTTTTTCTTTAAACCGCCGATGCGCATCAAAGGCATCTGCCGTTTTTGTGTCTCCGGCGCCGCGTCCCGTACCAGAGCTTTGGAAGCCAATCTCAAGGATTACCGCGGAAAAATCAACACAGCGAGGAACGGATTATCCCAACGACGCCAATCAACTGTCCGCATTGAGAACGACTTTTCCGGTTCTGGCATCAAATATGTGCGCCCGCTTCGGATCTATCCTCAGCGTGATTTGTGAACCGGGTGCTGGCCTATTTGTCGGGCGTACCCTCGCGGTCACCGACGCGCCAAAGACGTTGGCGAATACCAAAGTATCCGATCCTAGCGGCTCCACGACTTCGACCGTCGCCGGCAAATCCACCGAGCCAGGCGGCAACTCGCCGGAAGCGATTTCGACTTCCTCAGGCCTTATCCCGAACGTGACCTCGTCGCCACTACTGCCCTTCTTTCGTACCCGGGTCGTTTCGATTTCACCAAGCCGTAGCGTATCGTTCTCAAAGCGCGCTGGCAGCAGGTTCATCGTGGGAGCGCCGATGAACGTGGCCACGAACAAGCTAACGGGCGTATGATACACCTCGTCCGGCGTGCCGATCTGCTCGACACGGCCACTGTTCATCACGACGACGCGATCGGCGAGCGTCATGGCCTCAACCTGGTCGTGAGTGACAAAGACGGTCGTTACACCAAGCCGCTGGTGCAGCTTCTTCATCTCCACCCGCATAGTGCCGCGAAGCTTCGCATCGAGGTTGGATAACGGTTCGTCGAACAGGAAGACCTGGGGTTTGCGGACGATCGCCCGTCCCATGGCAACACGCTGGCGCTGGCCGCCGGAAAGCTGTTTCGGACGACGGCTCAGATACGGCGTCAAACCAAGAATTTCCGCAGCCTCACGGACCCGCGCATCGATCTGCTTGCGCGGCATTTTCCTGTACAGAAGCGAAAACGCCATGTTGTCGTAGACGGACATGTGCGGATAGAGCGCGTAGTCCTGGAATACCATCGCAATGTCGCGATTGCGCGGTTCGATCTCGTTGACCTTGCGGTCGCCGATCAGGATTTCGCCGTCAGATATGTCCTCAAGGCCGGCAAGCATACGCAAAGTCGTTGATTTGCCGCAGCCCGAGGGCCCGACGAGGACGATAAACTCGCCCTCTCCGATCGAGAGATCGATCCCATGCACGACCTCAAGCGTTCCGTAGCGCTTGACGAGTTTTCGAAATTCAACCGTGGCCATCGCCACCTCGTTTCACGTACTCGCGCGCGATACCAGCTCCACGCCGAGGCAAGCCGGCACGATTGCGTTTCCGCCATTGCCCCGCCGCAGGAAAAGCCAGACCGATCCAGAATGAAAGCGGCTTCACATCGCTGTCAATCGAGGATGCGTCGCAAAAGGCGTGTTACTTTAATACATGAGCGTTCCCATTGACCGCCTTTCTGCAAGCGCTAACATTCCCTGAAAGGAGCGCAAAAAGCGCCGCAGGCGATCGCGGACGGTCTTCAAGATCGCCACACGCTCGAAATCCGGGAGGATATGATGGATCGCAGGAAGCTTCTCAAGACGGGCCTGGCTGCGGCCGGAACCCTGGCGACGCCCGCCTATCTGCGGGCGCAATCGAACAAGAAGCTCAGCATCCTGACCTGGAACATTGCCGACCAGGAGGCCCTGTTCAAGGAAGAGTTCGAGGAATTCAAGAAGGCCAATCCCGGCGTCGAGATCGAGTGGCTTGACAAGAAGGGGCCCGACCTTCCGGCTTTCTATCAGACCCAATTGGTGGCCGGTACGGCACCGGATGTCATCGACATCCAGGGTGCGCTTTGGGTCGAATGGGCGGCGAACGGCGCGCTGCTCGATCTGACGCCCTATTTCCAAAACGATCCCGCGTTCGTGAAGCTGTTCAATCCTGACTACATGTCCTCCTTTGTCTACGACAAGAAGAACTATCTCGTTCCGTTCTACGTCTCAAAGACTCTGCTCTACTACAACAAGACGATGTTCAAAGAAGCGGGACTGTCTGCGCCACCCAAATCGTTCGACGAACTCCTCACCTTCTCGCAAGCGATGGGCAAAGGCGAGAAAACCGGCTTTCTGACTCTGAACTTCGACTGGCTGTACTGGCCGCTCATGAAAATGAACGGCATCGAGCTGCTGACGCCCGACTACAAGAAGCCGGCCTTCAACACGGCCGCTGCCGCCGAATTGCTCGATCGGCTCGCCAAATCGACCGCTTCCGGTGCGATCAACAAGATCGCCTGGACGGGCCGCTGGGTCGAGCCGAATGGTGCGTTCGCATCCGGCACGGTCGGCATGATGCAGGCGCATTCGGCGTCCTACTTCTTCGTCAAGGGGCAGGGGCGCTGGATCAACCCGGATACGCTAGGCGCGGCGCAAGCGCCGGGCGACTGGTCGACGCCGACCAACCACGGTTTTGGTGTCTCGAAGAGCTCCAAGAACCCGGACCTCGCCTTTGCGCTGGTCAAGCACATGACCAGCGTGAAGTGGGCGACGCGGCTTGCGCAAATCCGCCGGGTGCTGACGGCGAACATCGAGGCCGACAAGGCCGGCCTGGATTCGGTGAAGGCCGACGATCCGCTGGCCTACGCCGTGCTCCAGACCCAGCTCGAGCATACCGACAAGATGACGGGCAACTGGCCGTTGGCGAATGACGCCCAGATCAAGGAGGCGTTCTGGCCGGAATTCCAGAATGCAGTTCTTGGCCGCAAGGACGGGAAGACTGCGCTCGCCGATGCCGAGCGCGCCGTTACGCGGGTTTTGCGCAGGTCGTAACATCGATGCCACCGCACGATGCTCACTGCAGGGCATCGCGGTGTAGCGGGGATTGGTAATGTCGGTAACGACAGTGCAGCCTTCGGCCACGCGACCTCGCTTTACCGAGCGACGATCGACGCGCAGGGTCGTGCTGATCTGGAGCTTCCTTGCACCGTCGCTCCTGATCTTTCTGCTCTATCGGATCCTGCCGCTCGGCTGGAACGTGCTGCTTTCCTTCGAGGCCTGGTCTCCGCTGAAGCCCGCTGTCTTCATCGGGCTCGACAACTATCAGGAGATGTTATCAGACGATGACGTATTCTGGCAGGCGCTCTGGAATACCCTTGGGATCATCGCTTCCGCCCCCGTCGGCATCGTCATCGCGCTTGGGCTCGCGCTCCTGGTTAATTCCGACATTCGCGGCCGCGACGTCTACCGCACTGTGATTTTCCTGTCCTATCCGCTCATGACGGTCGCGGTTGCTATCATCTGGCGCTGGATGTTCGATGAGCGCGTCGGACTGATCAACTACGTCGTGCGATCCTTGCACCTCGCGGACCAGCCAATTCCCTTCCTCAACTCCTTCACCTGGGCATTGCCTTGCGTCATAGCCGCCAATGTCTGGCAGATGCTCGGCTTCTACATGATCATCATTCTCACGGGCCTCCAGACCATCCCCGGCAATCTGTACGAGGCAGCCGAGATCGACGGCGCCAATTCGTTTCGCCGCTTCCTTCGCATCACGCTTCCAATGCTGAGGCCCTCGCTGTTCCTGTGCTTCGTCATCGGTATGCTGAATTCGGTCACAAGCTTCGACCTCGTCTATGTCATGACCAATGGCGGCCCCGGCCACGCCACCGAAATCCTCGTGACCTATATCTACAAGCTTGCCTTCAATCAGACCCGCTTCGACTATGCGGCGGCGATCACCGTGGTCTTCTTCCTGCTTCTCTTGGTCGTGACGTGGACCGCGAACCGGCTATCGGGCGGCAATGTCGGCGCGGTGGAGCAGGATTGATGGTCAAGCGGCGACGGCGTTGGCCGATTCACCTCGCACTGATCGCCGTATGCTTCGTCATGCTGCTGCCGTTTTATTGGGTACTCAAGACGTCGATCTCCGGAGAGAACATCTTCTCGTACCCGCCGAGCATCATCCCGCGTCAGCCCAATCCCTTCTATTACGTCGACGTCTGGTACGCGATTCCCTTTGCGCGATACTTTCTGAACAGCGTTGTCGTCTCAGTTCTGACAATCATCGCGAACATCGTTCTGAATGCGATGGCGGGCTACTCGCTCACGCAGTCGTTCCCCGGCAAGCGGTTCGTGTTGATGCTGTTCCTGTCCTGCATGATGATCCCGTTCCAGGCGACGATCATCCCGGCCTATCTGATCACGGGCAAGCTCGGCCTTCTCGATTCCTATCTCGGTCTCGCTTTGCCGATGTTTTCGACCATCATCTGCATTTTCGTCTTCAAGGCCAGCTTCGATGCGGTACCGCGGTCCCTGATCGACGCTGCGCGCGTGGACGGTTTGTCCGAGTGGCGCATCATCTGGAAGGTGATGATGCCGCTGGCCAAATCGGCAGTCGCCACCAATATCATTCTCTCGTTCATATGGTCCTGGAACAATTTCATGTGGCCGCTGATCGCCACTCGGTCCCAGGACATGCAGACCTTGCCGCTCGGGCTTGCCCGTTTCATCTCCTACCAGGAAGACACCACGGGTGCACTTTACGCCTTCTGCATCATGGTACTTGCGCCGGGAATTCTGCTCTTCCTTCTCGCGCAGAAGGAGTTCGTTCAGGGGCTGACCACAGGAGCGACCAAGGGATGAGCCACAAGGAGGCTTTTGCGCAACCGCGTTGGAGGCGATGGCTGTTCAATCGCTTCGTTTTCGTGCCCGGCTTTCTCGTCCTCATCGCCATTGCATGGAACGCCTGGGTTTTCACCCACAATCATGGTGTGGTCGCGGGGCGGGTGGTGGACGCTTCCGGCGCACCGGTCAAAGACGCCGAGGTCAAACTATGGGTCTTCAACTTCACGACTTTTGTCGAACAGGCGTCGACGCAAACCAGAAACGACGGCTCGTTCGAGTTCGCCAGAAATCCATCGCACAACATCCAGCTCAGCGCGGAGAAACCCGGGGTCGGTCGCTCCCGCATTCCGGTCAGGCTCTATTTCCAGTCGGAAGATGTCGTGCTGAAACGACCGCTGCAACTTTCGAACGCCGACGCCGACAAGAAGTGACCAAGGCAACCGAAGGCCAAGGTTATCACCCCGCATGCCGGAGACACTCTCGGCCACGGATACGCGGCCCCCGGCTTCAGTCGCCGCCCATCCCGGATGAAGCGCAAGCACACAGATGCCACGCGACGCACGATAGCCGACGCGGGTAACTGGTGCTGACAAGATGCTGCTAGTGGAAGCGCGGCATGACTTCCTGACAGAGCAGGCGCAAAGCATTCATCACAAGCGCATGCGGAATGAGGCTGCCGGGGTTGAGTTCGGCCAGAATGCCGTCAAGCCCGATCTCCTGACGCAGGCGTTGCAGTTTTTCGGTCACCTGATCGGGCGTACCGACGATCATCTTGTCGCGCAGCGCTTCTTCGTAGTCGACGCTCTGCAGCCGCGCGCCGCGCTCGGCGCGCTGCTCGATGGCGCGCGCGCCCGACAGGTTCGCGGATGCTTCGAGCTGGCCGCCGATGGTACGGAACAGATGCATGACGCTTTCCTCGGGCTCGCGCCGCGCCCGCTCCTCGGTCTCGGCGATATAGACCGGCACACGCAGATAGACCTCGCCGGTGCCGGGATGGCCGGCGGCGCTATAGGCTTCGCGATAGCCGCGCACCAGCGGCGCCAGCTCCGAGATCGTGCCGATACGGGCGGCGACGAAGATGGCGTGGCCCTGCGCTCCGATCGCGGCATAGGTATCGACGCTGGTCGCGGCGATGCGGATCGGCGGATACGGCTTCTGGCGAGGTTTTGGGACCAATGCCACCTTGTCGTAGGCGAAATATTTTCCCCGGTACGAGAAGCGCTCCTCGGTCCAGGCCCGTTTGACAATCTCCAGCGTCTCGGCGAAGCGCTCACGGCTTTCTTCATAGGGTACGCCGTAGGCCTCATAGGTGCGGGGAAACCCGCTGCGTCCGACGCCGAAGATGAGGCGCCCGTCGCTGATCTGGTCGACGGTGGCAGCTTCCTCGGCGAGCCGCAGGGGATGGCAGAGCGGCAACACCTGAACTGCGGTGCCAATCTTCATGCGGCGCGTGCGCTGCGCAATGGCGGCCGCAAGGATCAATGGCGAGGCCAGCACGGAGCGATCGGGCACGAAATGCAGCTCCGCAAGCCACATGGCGTGGAGCCCCCACTGCTCGGCGGCGTCGACCAGCGCAAAGGACTGCGCGAAGGCTTCTGCTTCGCTCGTGTCCCCGGATTTCTGAAACTCGTGGAATAGACCAAATTCCATTGCTTCTCCCCACCGATCGCTTTTTTGACAGCAACAGTAGCGGACATCGCAACGGATGGAAACGCTTGTGACTTGCAAATGGCCGCCCTTGCATTCCGACCGGACAGCTATGTGGAACTTGACAAGTTCACGGTCGCGCGGCCCCCTGTCCCCGACGCAATAACCGCCATGCCGAGCAGCAAGACGGAGATCGAGGCGCATGCTGTATCGACGCGACGATGCTCTGGCTCGAAGCTGAGACATCATGAGCAGTTCGCAACCATCCCTTCTTCCTCACGCGACGCGTGAGCTGGCGAAGTTTGCCGCTACGACCCGCTTCGAGCAGATACCGGCCGAGGTCATCGAACGCATCAAGCTGAGCCTGATCGACGGCCTCGGCGTTTGCCTTCAAGGCTCGACCTTGCCCTGGACGCGAATTGTTCACGAGGTGATCCGTGAAGAAGGCGGCAAGCCGGTCGCCTCGGTCTGGGGACGCGGCCAGCGCACTTCGCTGACGAACGCCGTCCTGGTCAACAGCACGGCCGGCCACGCCTTCGAGATGGATGACATCCACAAGGAATTGATCGTTCATCCCAATTCGTTGGCGGTACCAGTGGCGATGGCGCTTGCGGAGGCCGACCCCTCCATTCGCGGGCGGGACATCGCACTCGCCTTGGCAGTCGGTTACGAGGTCGGGCTTCGCATCGGCAATGCAGCGACCATGTCGCTATTCCTGAACGGCTTCCATCCGCAGGGAACTTCGGGCGCGTTCGTCGCAGCCGCGACGGCAGGGAAGTTGCTCGGACTCGACACCACACAGATGCAGAATGCGCTGGGTATCGCCGGTTCGATGGCAGCCGGCCTGATGGCCGCGCAGGAAGGCGCGATGGTCAAGCGCCTCCATGCCGGCCGCGCGGCGCAAGGTGGCCTTCTCGCGGCACTGCTGGCCAAAAGAGGATTTACGGGCACCTCGGACGTCGTCGAGGCCGGCTACGGCGGTTTCCTGAGCTCGTTTGCGCGGACGCCCAATCCGGCGAGATTGCTGGAAGGTCTGGGGAGCGATTGGGAAGCCGGCAAAGTCGGCTTCAAGATGTATCCCAACGTCACCAGCATCCACGCCGCCCTCGATGCACTCCGATCGATCCTGACCGAGGAAAAGCTCACCGCCCCCGAGATTAGCGCAATCCACGTCGGATGCGGTCACATGACGTTCGTCCATACCGCGTGGGAATATCGGCCGACCGGCGTCACCGCGGCACAAATGAACATGTATTACGGCCTTGCCGTCATAGCGCTCCGCAAGGACGTGACCGCCGCCGACTACGGCGAGGCAGAGATAGCCAATCCGGAAACGATGGCATTCATCCCCAGGATCCGGATTGAAGAAGACGGCGAACTTGAAAACCGGGGTGCCGCCTTCCGCCATGCAGCCCGTCTACGCGTCCTGACCGCCGATGGACGTGCTTTTAAACGCGAAGTTCTGCATCGGCGCGGCAGCCCCGAAAATCCCGTCAAGCGGCCTGACATCGAGCGCAAGTTCGGCGCCAATGTGGATGGTCTTCTGAACGCTCCTGTCCGGACCCGCCTGATCGCGTTATGCTCGTCGCTCGAGGAGCTTCCAACCGTCACCGATATTATCGAGATCGTGGCCGCTGAATTAGCCTCATGCCAGGGCGCGTCGTCATGAATTTACCGCGGCCGCCTTGCTCTCGGAAGGCGACGTTGAAGCCGACAAGGCTGCATGGGCGTGGTTTCAGCTGGACTGATTGGGGCAAAGAATAACCATGGTATTGCGAGAGCGAAGGACAACCGGACTTGGTTTCGCGGTCGGCAGTACGCTGTTTTTCCTGCTTGGCGCGGCGGCCGCCGCCCAGGACGCCGGCAACTATCCCAACAGACCGGTTATGATGATCGTGCCGTTCGCGCCCGGCGGCGCTTCCGATTTCGTCGCCCGCATCATCCAGCACGGCGTCAGCGACATCCTCGGCCAGCAGATCGTGGTCGACAATCGGCCAGGCGCGGCGGGTCTGATCGGAACAGAGTACGCAGCCCGTGCGGCGCCGGACGGCTACACGACTTTTCTCGGCAATATAGGCACCCTCTCGATCAACCCCGGCGTCTACGCGTCCAACATGCGCTTCAAGCCCGACAAGGATCTCGCGCCGGTTACGATTTGCGCCGACACGCCAAGCATCCTGATCACCCGACCGGACCTTCCGGTCAACACTGTCAACGAACTGATCACCTATGTGAAGGCGAACCAGGGCAAGGTCACCTTTGCCACACCCGGCAGCAGCACCCTCAATCGGCTGGAAATGGAGGTTCTGAAGAAGGACGCGGGGCTCGACATGGTGCATGTGCCCTACAAGGGCGGCGCCGGACCGGCGGTGATGGACGTCCTTGGCGGGCACGTCGACCTCATGTTCACTACTCTTTCGTCGGCGATCGAGTTCGTGAAGGAGAACAAGGTCAAGGCACTTGCCGTCACCACGCGAGAGCGAATGACTGATCTGCCGGACATACCGACCATGTACGAGCTCGGATGGAAGAACCTCGTGACGTCATCCTGGCAGGGCGTGCTGGTACCAACTGGTACGCCGCGGCCGATCCTCGACATGCTGCACGCCGCGATCGCCAAGGTGCTTGCCGATCCCGAGATTCAGGCGCGCATGCGCAGGGGTGGCGCGATCGCGGTCAGCAGCAAGTCGCCCGAGGACTTCAAGACCTACATCGACAGCGAAACCGCGAAGTGGGAAGGTGATCGAGGCGAGCGGCGTGCACGCGGAGTGAGCGAACACCAATCGAACCTCCGCGCTTTGTCGCGGTGCCTATGTCGTAGACAAGACTGGCCGGCTTGACGGGCAAGATCACGCCTCACACCCTGCGCCATCCCGCTGCGCGTGGCTGATGCAGCTGGGAGTCCCGATCTGGGAGGCCGCCGGGTTCCTGAGAATGTCGCCCGAGGTCCTGCAGCAGGTCGACGGTCACCGTCACCCGGCCATCTTCAGGGCGCGGCGGCCGCGATAGGCCAAAAAGCCCGCTTCGTTTCGGTGGTTGAATTGGTGGTTGACTCAGGCACCGGCAGCAATCAGAAGAAAAAGCCTAATGATTACTTGGTCGGAGTGGCAGGATTCGAACCTGCGACCCCTGCGTCCCGAACGCAGTGCTCTACCGGGCTGAGCCACACTCCGACTAAGACCGCGGCTTATAGCGGCGGCGTGCCCGCACCGCAAGCAGCCCGAGATGAGGATTTGGACCCCCGTGCAAACCAGCCTGACCACAGCGATTTTGCCTGCCGGCGAGGCTGCAATAGCTGCCGCGGCGCGAATGCTGGCCGACGGCGGTCTGGTCGCGTTCCCGACCGAAACGGTCTATGGGCTCGGCGCCGACGCCACCAATGCATTTGCCATCGCCCGCCTCTATCAGGCCAAGGGACGGCCCGCTTTCAACCCGCTGATCTCCCATGTCAGCGATCTCGCCTCCGCCGGCGCGATCGGCCGCTTCGACGCGACCGCGCTCGCCCTTGCCGAAGCGTTCTGGCCGGGTCCGCTGACCCTGGTGCTGCCGCGGGCGGCCGGTTGCCCGGTGGCGGAACTCGCGACCGCGGGGCTTGAGACCATCGCGATCCGCGTCCCCTCGCACGAGGTTGCACGCGCGATCCTGAGCGCGTTCGGCCGCCCGGTGGTGGCACCCTCGGCCAATCTCTCCGGCCATGTCTCGCCGACCACGGCGGCCCATGTGCAAAGCGACCTCCTGGGCCGCATCGACCTGATCGTCGATGGCGGGCCGGTCGAGGTCGGCGTCGAGTCCACCATTGTCGGCTGCTTCGACGAACCGATACTGCTGAGGCCCGGCGGGCTGCCGCGCGAGGAGATCGAGCGCGTGCTCGGCCGGGCGCTGGTGCAGCCGCCGGCCGATGCACAGAGTGACAGCGCGCAACCGCTGGCGCCGGGCATGCTCGCCTCGCATTACGCGCCGCGTACCCGCGTGCGGCTCAATGCGACCAGCGTCGAGGCCGGCGACGCGCTGCTCGCCTTCGGCGCGCCCCCGCGAGGCGCTGACAATGCCGCCGCCGTCATGAATCTGTCGCCACGTGGCGATCTCAATGAAGCCGCTGCCAATCTTTTCGGCTATCTTCGCGCGCTCGACGCCAGAGGCGCACGGACGATTGCGGTGATGCCGGTCCCCGAGGAGGGGCTGGGCGAAGCCATCAACGACCGGCTGCGCCGCGCGGCCGTCGGACGCGACTGACCGGGAATAAGATGAACATCGCGCAATCCAGCCCATCGCTGCTGTCGCCGGAGTTGATCACGCAATTCCGCGCCATCGTCGGCGACAAATATGCGGTGACCGATCCCGCCGACATCGCGCCCTACACCACCGAGGAGCGCGACCTGTTCCACGGCCGTTCGCCGCTGGTGCTGCGTCCCGGCTCGACCGCCGAGGTCGCCGCGATCTGCAAACTCGCGAACGAGCACAGGATCGCACTGGTGCCGCAGGGCGGCAACACCGGCCTCGTCGGCGGCCAGACGCCGCACAATGGCGAGGTGGTGATCTCGATGCGCCGCATGGACAAAATCCGCGACGTCGACACGGCGTCGAACACCATGACCTGCGAGGCCGGCGTCATCCTGCAGGTCGCTCAGCAGCGTGCCGCCGGGGTCGACCGGCTGTTTCCGCTGTCGCTGGGTGCGGAAGGCAGTTGCACCATCGGTGGCAATCTCTCGACCAATGCCGGCGGCACCACCGCGCTCGCCTATGGCGTCGCGCGCGAGATGGCGCTCGGTATCGAGGTCGTGCTCGCCGACGGGCGAGTGATGAACCTGTTGTCGAAACTGAAAAAGGACAACACCGGCTACGATCTGCGCAACCTCTTCATCGGCGCCGAAGGCACGCTCGGCATCATCACGGCTGCGACGCTGAAGCTGTTTCCGAAACCGCGCGCGATCGAAACCGCCTATGTCGGGCTGAAATCGCCGGCGGCCGCGCTGAAGTTGCTGTCGATCTCGCAAGCCGAGGCCGCGGGCACGCTGACGAGCTTCGAGTTGCTGTCCGACGTCGCCGTCGACTTCTCGATTCGGCACGGCATCGACGTGCGCGACCCGCTGGAGACCAAGCACCGCTGGTATGTGCTGATGGAGCTGTCGTCGCCGCGCGACGATGCCCGCCCCACACTGGAGGCGATCCTCGCCAAAGCCATGGAAGCCAGCGTGGTCGACGATGCCGTGATCGCTGCGAATTTGAGCCAGCGCCAGGGACTCTGGAAATTGCGCGACGAGATGTCGGCGGCGCAAAAACCCGAAGGCGGCTCGATCAAGCACGACATCTCCGTGCCCGTGGTGGCGGTGCCCGACTTCCTCGATCAGGCCGATGCCGCCGTGGTCAAGCTGATTCCCGGTTCGCGGCCGGTGCCGTTCGGCCATCTCGGCGACGGCAACATCCATTATAACGTCAGCCAGCCCGTCGGCACGGACGCCGCCGATTTCCTCGCGCGCTGGCACGAGGTCAACAAGGTCGTGTTCGACATCGTCATGAAGATGGGCGGCTCGATCTCGGCAGAGCACGGCATCGGCGTGCTCAAGCGCGACGAACTGCCTGACGTGAAGGACAAGACCGCAATCGAGCTGATGCGCGCGTTCAAGGCGATGCTCGATCCCAACGGCATCATGAATCCCGGCAAGGTACTGTGAGCAAGCAATCGAAGGGCCTCGCCCTCGCCATCACATCGATCGAAGATCGCGATGTTCCAGAGGTCATCCATCTCTGGAAGCGCGCCGGCCTGGTCCGCGAATGGAACGATCCGGCCGGCGACATCGCGCTGGCGCGGAAAGACAGCAACGCGACGGTGCTACTCGGCCGCAACAGTGATGGCGTCCCGGTGGCGTCGGTGCTGGTGGGGCATGACGGCCACCGCGGCTGGGTCTATTACGTCAGCGTCGATCCCGACCACCGTCTCAAGGATTTTGGCCGGCAGATCATGACGGCGGCGGAGGATTGGCTTCGCGCGCGCGGCATCATGAAGCTGCAACTGATGGTGCGCGGCGATAATGCAAAGGTCCATGCGTTCTACCAGTCGCTCGGCTATTACGACCAGAAGCGCGTCACCTTCGCCAAATGGCTCGACGGTCGCGATCCAACGCCGTAAGCGGAAACACGCATGACCATCTCCGATCGCATCCGCGTCAAGAACGTCCGCCTGCTGTCCGACAATCACTACACGCTGAAGACCACGACTCTCGAATGGCGGCGCGCCGACGGCGAATGGCAGACCCAGCATCGCGAGACCTACGATCGCGGCAATGGCGCGGCGCTGCTGCCCTACAATCTGGTGCGGCGCACGGTGATGCTGGTCAAGCAGTTCCGCTATCCCGCCTATGTCAACGGCTGCGACGATCTCTTGATAGAGGCGGCTGCCGGCCTGCTCGACAATGAGTTGCCCGAGAAGCGGATCCGCGCCGAGGCGGAGGAGGAGATCGGCTATCGCCTGCGCGACATCAGGAAAATCTTCGAGGCCTATATGAGCCCGGGCTCGGTGACCGAGAAGCTGCACTTCTTCGTGGGGGAATACCAACCCGACATGAAGATCGGCAGCGGCGGCGGCAATCCGGACGAGGGCGAGGACATCGAAGTGCTGGAGCTGTCGATCGAAGAGGCGCTGGCGATGATCGCGCAGGGGCGCATCATGGACGCGAAGACGATCATGCTGCTGCAATGGGCGAAGCTGCATGTTTTCGGATGACGCGCCTAAAACAAACTCCCCTGCCCGTCGTCGGCCGCAGGCGCCGCCTTGCGCGGCGCGGCGCGCTTCGGCTGCTTCGGGGCGGCCTCGGCGTCGCGCTGCTCGTCAGTGATCGGCAGGATCAATTGCGCGTCATCATTGTCGGCATGATTCACCCGCGTCGATACTTCATGCCAGGCGAACTCGCCTTCCAGCGGAGGCACCAGCAACCCCGTCGCGTCCGTCGCATCGTCGCTGGAGCAATCGAGCCAGCGCGCGAAATCCTCCGGGCGGATGGTCACGGGCACGCGCGGATGCAGCACCGCGAGGTCTCGGCTCGCAGGCGCAGTGACGACCGCAACGGTGTCGAGCTCTTCCCCGTTCGGTCCGATCCAGGTTTCGGCGAGTCCCGCCAGGCCGAACAAACCCCGGTCGCGGCGATAGATGAACAGCGGCCGTTTGCGCCCCGCCACCGCCTGCCACTCGTAATAGCCGTCGGCGGGAATGAGGCAGCGACGGCGGCGGATCGCGTTCTTGAACGCCGGCTTGTGCTCGACCGTCTCCGAGCGGGCGTTGATCATCAGCGTGATTTTACGGGGGTCCTTGACCCAGGACGGGATCAGCCCCCAGCGCATCAGCCGGAAATGCCGCGCACCGTCGGTTCCGGCGATCACGACAGGCACAGGCTGCGTCGGCGCGATATTATGCCTCGGCGGGAAATTCGGCTGCTCGGCATAGCCGAAAACCTGCCGGATCGCCGCCGGAGGCGAGGTAATGACGAAACGTCCGCACATTCTTGCGTCCAAAATAGGTGGTTCTTCAGTACCTTTTAACCCCGATTGTTAAGACTGCGACAGAATGACCGCTCACGCTTGCCTCTCCGTTTCCCCGACACCGCTTTCCGCGTGCCCCGACCCGGACGAGGCCCGCGCAGCGGAGCTCAAGGCCGCCAATATCAATCCGCGTACGGGGCTTGCCACTGACTACCTCAATCATTTCAACGAAGCCATCATGCTGCTTGAAATGATCCCCGACATGCCGGAATGCAGCGAGGATTTTCTGGCCTGGTGCCCGCTGTCCTATTGCGAACATTTCATGGCGTCGAATTTCAAGGCGCGCGATCTCGCAATCTCGGCCTATGAATCCGCCGACCCCGACATCCGCGCCGAGTTCGAGCAGATTACCGACACCATGACGTCGATCCTCACCGCCGTCGGCACCGGCATGCGCGAAGCGAACCAGGACAAGACGCGCGCTAGGCTCGCCGAGCAGGCGATCGGCTGGCTCAAGCCGCTGGTCTCGGTCGCCGGCGGCGTGATCAATGGCGGCTCGGAAGCCGACGTCGATTCCATCATGAACCAGTGAGGGCCGATGGGAGATGCATCTCCTCCCCAGCGTCCGCAGCTCGCCGTCAGTGCCGTGATCTTTCGCGACGGCAAGGTGCTGCTGCTCAAGCGCGCGAAATCGCCGGGACACGGATTCTGGTCGCTGCCGGGCGGCCGTGTCGAATTCGGCGAAACTTTGCACATCGCGCTCGCGCGCGAGGTCGACGAGGAAGCCGGCCTCAAGATCGACATCCTCGCGCTGGCCGGCTGGCGCGAGGTGCTGCCGGGCGCGGGCGGCAGCGGCGGGCACTATCTCATCATGTCGTTCGCGGCGCGCTGGGTGGCCAATGAGCCGCGGCTGAACGAGGAACACGACGATTTCAGATGGGTCGAGCCGGGCCGGTTCGGCGACCTGAAACTGACCGGTGGCCTGCACGAGGTGGTCGAGGCCGCGCGCCGCCTGATTTAGGCACTATTGGTCCGATTCCAACATTCGCATCCTGTCTCAGCGAGCACTTTTGCGAATGTTGGAATCAAAGGACCACTAGCAAAATATTGAATCTAGTGGAGCTCTGGATTTGACGTTCGCTTTTCGAGCCCCGCGGTGTACAGGGTAGCGAACGTCAAATCCGCTCCACTAGACCGGGCTTTCGCGGCCTTGCTTCCAGCACATTTAAGGGGCTATCACGCAGGCCATGCCGACACGCTTTCTCGCCGTCCTTTGCCTGGCCGCCTGCCTCGCCTTCCCCGCGCGCGCGGAGGACGCCGCCGCGCCGTTCGACGGCGACCTGCAGCGGCTCGCCGAAATCCTCGGCACCCTGCATTATCTGCGCGGCATCTGCGGCAGCAACGAAGGCGCCAAATGGCGCAACCAGATGCAGGCGCTGATCGACGCGGAGACGCCGAGCGGCGACCGCCGGTCGCGCATGATCGCCGGCTTCAACCGCGGCTATAACGGGTTTCAGCAGACCTACCGGACCTGCACGCCGGCGGCACTGGTCGCGATCCGCCGCTATATCGACGAGGGTTCGAAAATCTCGCGCGACCTTACCGCGCGTTACGCGAACTAGTGTCGCGGACGCAAGCGCAGATGGACAACATCTATTTCGACCTCGACGGCACGCTGACCGATCCGAAACCCGGCATCACCCGCTCGATCCAGTATGCGTTGAAGAAGCTCGATCGCCCGGTCCCATCCGAGGACGAGCTGACCTGGTGCATCGGCCCACCCTTGCGGGCAAGCTTCGCCACGCTGCTCGGCGACGCTAGCCTGGCCGATCGCGGCCTTGCGCTCTATCGCGAACGCTTCGCCGATATCGGCCTCTACGAGAACGCGGTCTATCCCGATATCGAGCACGTGCTAATGGAACTGGCCCGGCCGGGCCGCCGCCTCTTCGTCGCGACCAGCAAGCCCGCGATCTACGCCAAGCGCATCGTCGAACATTTCAACCTGGCGCGGCACTTCGAGACCGTGTTCGGCTCCGAGCTCGACGGCACGCGCGTCCACAAGGACGAGCTTCTTGCCTATGCCATCGAGATCGCCGGCACCGATCCGGCGCGGTCGATCATGATCGGCGACCGCAGCCACGATATCGTGGGTGCGAAGCGCAACGGCATGGACGCCATCGGCGTCGCCTACGGCTATGGCAGCCCCGAGGAACTCATCGAAGCCGGCGCCAGCCATATCTGCGCCACGCCGCGCGCCATCCTCGGCCATATCGACGGATCCGGCTGAACATTTCAAATTCGGAGAACCGCGTTAACCTTTCCTAAAGAACTGGCCTAGGCGTGTGCGCGGCGCATGCTAAACCTCGCTTCTCCGACGCGTTTCCGCTCCCGGCAAACGCGCAAGTGTGCCTGTTGAGTTCATGCCCCATTCCCATCCGTTCAGCCCCGTCCGCGACCCCCTGCCCGACAACGAGCAGAAGCGGGCCGCACTCTCTTATCTCAACGAGGCCTGGGCCGATGCGCGCCATGACGGCGTCGACGGCGACTGCCTGGCGCAGGCGAGCCTGTTTGCGGCGCTGGCCGAACTGGTCGGCACCTACGGCGAGGACGCGGTCGCGAAATTCGTCGAGGGACTGCCGGCGCGCGTGCGCCACGGCGAGTTCTCCATCGCGCTGGCGAAGCAGTAATTACGGCCTTAGCGTCTCCAGGAAACGTACCGGCTCGCCGAGCGACGGCGTCACCAATTCGCCCTCCCACATCACGCGCCTGCCGCGCACGAAGGTACCCACCGGCCAGCCGGTCACACGCATCCCGTCGTAAGGCGTCCAGCCGGCCTTCGAGGCGACCCATTTGTTGGTGATCGTTTCGCTGCGCTTGAGATCGACCACTGTGAAATCGGCGTCATAGCCCGCCGCAATGCGGCCCTTGCAGGCGATGTTGAAGAGGCGCGCGGGGCCGGCGCTGGTGAGATCGACAAAACGCGCCAGCGATAGCCGCCCCGCATTGACGTGGTCGAGCATCAGGGGCACCAGCGTCTGCACGCCCGTCATGCCCGAGGGCGACGCCGGATAGGTCTTCGCCTTCTCCTCCAGCGTATGCGGCGCATGATCGGACCCGAGCACGTCGACGATACCCTGCGCGATGCCGCGCCAGATGCCCTCGCGGTGATCGGCCGAGCGCACCGGCGGGTTCATCTGCGCGCGCGTGCCGAGCCGCTCGTAGCATTCGGGCGCGGCCATGGTGAGGTGATGCGGCGTCGCCTCGCAGGAAGCGACGTCCTTGTGGTCGCGCAGGTATTCGATCTCCTGCTTGGTCGAGATGTGGAGCACGTGGATGCGCTTGCCGGTTTCGCGGGCGAGATTGACCAGCCGCTCGGTCGCCATCAGCGCCGCGGTCTCGTCGCGCCATACTGGGTGCGAGCGCGGATCGCCCTCGACACGCAGCGGCTTGCGCTCATTGAGGCGGTACTCGTCCTCGGCATGAAAGGCGGCGCGGCGGTGGATCACCTGGAAAATGCGCCGCAGGCTCGCGTCATCCTCGACCAAGAGCGCGCCGGTGGAGGAGCCGATGAAGACCTTCACCCCGGCGCAGCCAGGCGCGCGCTCCAGTTCAGGCAGATCCTGAACATTCTCGCGGGTGCCGCCGATAAAAAAAGCGAAATCGCAATGCATGCGATGCCGGCCGCGCTTGATCTTGTCGGTGAAGGCCGCCTCGTTGACGGTGAGCGGATCGGTGTTGGGCATCTCGAATACCGCCGTGACGCCGCCCATGACGGCGCTGCGTGAGCCGGTTTCCAGATCCTCCTTGTGGGTCAGGCCCGGCTCGCGGAAATGCACCTGGGTGTCCATCACGCCGGGCAGGATGTGCAGGCCCTTGCAGTCGATCACTTCGGCGGCGGCCGCCTGCCCCAATCCGCCGATCTCGGCGATGCGGCCGTCGATAATCCCGATGTCGCGGACGCCCTCGCCGTCCTGATTGACCACGGTGCCGGATTTTAGAATGGTATCAAAACGTTGATTCATGGCTCTACATCGGAACTGGAGGCGTACAGGCCTTGTGAGGCGGACCTTAGCGGCTTACGTTCCACTGCAACATCCGCCAGTTGGCTTTCAACAAGAACTTGAAGAGAAACTTCGCGACATGAAGGCAGCGTTTCTTCCCGATCGGGGTGTGGTCAAGGTATCCGGCGAGGATGCGCGCGACTTTCTCAACGGCCTCGTCACGACGGATGTGACGCAGCTTGCGCCGGGACAGGGGCGGTTCGGCGCGCTGCTGACGCCGCAGGGCAAGATCATCATCGACTTCCTGATCACGGAGGCGCCCTCCGGCCATGGCGGCGGCTTCCTGATCGATTGCCCACGGCCGCTGGCACAGGGCTTCGCCGACAAGCTTGGCTTCTACAAGCTGCGCGCCAAGGTCGCAGTCGAGAATCTCTCCGACAACATGGGCGTGATCGCGGCCTGGGACGGCGAGCCCGCGATGAAGCCCGATCTTGCTTTCGCCGATCCTCGCGAGGCGTTGCTCGGCTGGCGAATCCTCGCGCCGCAAGAGCTTGCGCAGAAGGTCGCAGCCCTCATCGGCGCCAAGCTTGTCGATGACACGGCTTATGAGGCGCACCGGATTGCCTGCGGCGCGCCGCGCGGCGGACTCGACTTCATGTATGGCGATGCCTTCCCGCACGAGACAAACATGGATCGGCTGCACGGCGTCGATTTCGACAAGGGCTGCTATGTCGGGCAGGAGGTGGTGTCGCGGATGCAGCATCGCGGCACTGCGCGCACGCGCATGGTGAAGGTGGTGTTCGACGATTTCGCATCGGAGGCAGGCAGGCCGATCCTCGCCGGCGAGAAGCAGGTCGGCACCATGGGTTCGGCTGCTGGCCAGAACGGCCTGGCGCTGGTCCGTATCGATCGTGTCACTGAGGCGCTCGGGGCCGGCGTCACGCTCACCTCCGGCGGGCTCGGGCTGCGCCTCGCCGATCCCAACTCCATTCGCACCGAGCCGAAGCAGACCGTCGCATGAGCCGCACCGCGCGACTGCATCCCGACGGCAAGACGCGCTGCCCCTGGCCCGGCGAAGACCCGATTTACGTCGCCTATCACGACACCGAATGGGGCGTTCCGGAATATGACGACCGCGCGCTCTATGAGAAGCTGATCCTCGACGGCTTCCAGGCCGGGCTCTCCTGGATCACCATCCTGCGCAAGCGCGACAATTTCCGCCGCGCCTTCGACGATTTCCGGCCCGAGAAAATCGCGCGCTACAACGCGAAGAAAATCCACGCCTTGATGAACGACGTCGGCATCGTTCGCAACCGCGCCAAGATCGAGGGCACGATCGAAAGCGCCAAGTCTTATCTGAAGATCATGGACGAAAGCGCAGGCTTCTCGAAATTGCTGTGGGACTTCGTCGACGGCAAGCCGAAGGTCAACCAGTTCAAGACCACGGCGAGCGTGCCGGCCTCGACGCCGCTCTCGATCAAGATATCGAAGGAGCTGTCGTCGCACGGCTTCAAATTCGTTGGCCCGACCATCGTCTATGCCTTCATGCAGGCAACCGGCATGGTCAACGACCATCTCGTTACCTGCTTCTGCCACGCGGCCTGCAGCGCCAGGCGCCGCACCCCGCGCCTGAAAGCCAAATGACGAAGAAGCCGTCCGCCACCGACACCCGCGTCTGGCAGCGGATGCTGTCGGGACGGCGGCTCGATCTCCTCGATCCCTCGCCGCTCGACATCGAGATCGCAGACATCGCCCACGGGCTGGCGCGGGTCGCGCGCTGGAACGGCCAGACCAGCGGCACCCACATCTTCTCCGTGGCGCAGCACACGCTGCTGGTCGAAACCGTGATGCGCCTGCAGAATCCGCGAATCGATGCGCGGCTGCGGCTCGCAGCGCTGCTGCATGACGCGCCGGAATATGTCATCGGCGACATGATCTCGCCGTTCAAGGCCGTGCTCGGCGGCGACTACAAGCTGGTGGAGAAGCGGCTGCTCGCCGCCATCCATATCCGCTTCGGCCTGCCTGCGGTGCTGGCCGACGAGATTACACAGCAGATCAAGCATGCCGACCGCGGAGCGGCCTATCTGGAAGCAACCATGCTCGCGGGTTTTGCAGAGGCCGAAGCGAGGCGCCTGTTCGGCCGCGATCCCGACCTCACCGCCAGCGTGCGCGACGACTATCTGACGCCCTGGAGCGCGGCCAAGGCCGAGAAGCGGTTCCTCGCGCGATTCAAGGCCTTACAGACTTGAACGCAGCGAGGAAGTTGCTTTCACGGCATCGCGCGCACGCCTATATTCGGCGCGCCAACAAGGACCGCCATGATTCACGTCTGCTCGCTTGCCGCCCTGCCCGAAATCGTACGCCTGACCCGCGCCAGCCATGTGCTGACGGTCATGGGCAACGTCGATCAGGTGCAGCGGCCGGTCTCGGTGCTTCCCGCCAATCATCTGAAGGTGGCGGTGGACGATATCACCGAGCCGATGGACGGCTATGTGATGCCGTCGGAAGACCATGTCGCGCAGGTGCTCGGCTTCGTGCGCGGCTGGGACCGCGGCGCGCCGCTGGTGATCCATTGCTGGGCCGGCGTGAGCCGCTCCACGGCGAGCGCCTTTGCCGCAGCCTGCGCACTCAATCCGCAACGCGACGAGTTCGAGATCGCAAGGAAGCTTCGCGCGGCTTCCCCGATCGCATCTCCCAACCGGCTGATCGTCGCGCTCGCCGACAAGGCGCTGGGGCGCGAGGGACGCATGGTGCGCGCGCTCGAGGAGATCGGCCCTGCCAGCGTGATGGTCGAAGGCAAGCCTTTCCTGCTCGAGCTCGACTGATCCTCATGCATCCGACCGGCGCCACATGAGCGACAAGGTTCTGACGCCGGTCGAGATCGGCCTCACCGCGGCCATCGTCGCGATCGAGGGCAACGAGCCGTTGATCCTGACCGCGTCAGGCACGGGCGGCGACAAGCTCGAAGGCCTTCCGTTCGGCCCGTTCGATGCGGTCGCGCACCGCACTTTCGAGATCGGCCTGCGCGCCTGGGTGGAAGAGCAGACCGGCTTGCGGCTCGGCTATGTCGAGCAGCTGTATACTTTCGGCGACCGCGGCCGGCACACCCAGGCCGGCGACACCGAGATGCATGTCGCTTCCATCGGCTATCTCGCGCTGACGCGCGCCGCCGACAACAACGCCTCGCGCGCGCCGGGCGCGACCTTCGAGCCCTGGTACCGTTTCTTCCCATGGGAAGACTGGCGCGAGGCGCGGCCCGAGATCATCGAGCACGACATCCTTCCCGAACTGACCAAATGGGCCGAACAGGGCGAAACACCGGAAACGACGCGCGCGCTGCCGCGCAAGGATCGCGTGCGGCTCAATTTCGGCACCGAGGGCGCGCATTGGGACGAGGAGCGCGTGCTCGACCGCTACGAGCTTCTGTACGAAGCTGGACTGGTCGAGGAAGCCCGCCGTGACGGACGGCCTGCGGCATTGGCGCGCAGGTCGCTTCCTTCGCTCGGCGTCTCCATGCGCTTCGACCACCGGCGAATCCTCGCCACCGCGATCGCGCGACTGCGCGCCAAGCTGAAATATCGCCCCGTCGTATTTGAACTTTTGCCTCCGGAGTTCACACTCACTGAATTGCAGCGGACCGTCGAGGCGATCTCGGGGCGTCACCTGCACAAACAGAATTTCCGCAGGCTGGTCGAAGCCGGCACCCTGGTCGAACCGACCGGCGTGATGTCGACACAGACCGGCGGACGTCCCGCCGCGCTGTTTCGCTTCCGCCGCGAGGTGCTGCAGGAGCGTCCGGCGCCGGGCCTGCGCGTTCGCGGCCGGCGCTGAAGATTTAGTCGTTTCCCGGAAAGCCGGTCAGCATGTTCGATTTGCCGTTCGATCCGATTTCGCAGGTGCTCGCGATCATCTTTATTTCGCTGGTGCTCGCGATTGCCGCGATCATCTTCGCACGCAAGGCTTATAACCGGGTCGAGGATCTGCGCGCGCGCCTCGATAGACTGGAGGCAACAAGGGTCACGGCGTCGACGCAGTCAGCTCCGCCGCCGCTGCCGCAATTCGAACAGGCCCGGCCATCTGCGCCGGCCGCGGCGGCCGAACCGCCTCCAAAGGTAGCCAGGCCCGAGGCTGCGCCGGCGGAGACTGAGCCTGCGACAGGCGCTGTGCCGCCGTCTTTGCCACCTCCCGAACCCGGTTTCGAGGAGCGGATCGGCACCCGCTGGGTGGTCTGGATCGGTGGGCTCACGCTCGCTCTCGGCGGCTTTTTCATGGTGCGCTACTCGATCGAGGCGGGCCTGCTCGGGCCGCGCGTGCGCGTCGCCCTTGGCGGCCTGTTTGCACTCGCGTTGCTCGGCGCCGGCGAATGGACGCGGCGCAAGGAAAGCATTTCCGACATCGCAGCACTCCCGATCGCCAACATCCCGGCGATCCTGACTGCGGCCGGCACCGCGGTGGCGTTCGCGACCGTCTACGCCGCCTACGCACTCTACGGCTTCATCGCACCCGCCACCGCCTTCATCCTGCTCGGCATGGTCGCGCTCGGCACGCTTGCGGCGGCGCTGCTGCATGGACCGGCGCTGGCCGGCCTCGGCGTCGCCGCCGGCTTTGTCACACCGTTGCTGGTGTCGTCGGAGCAGCCCGACTTCTGGGCGCTCTATGTCTATCTCGCGATCGTCAGCGCGGCGGCGCTTGGGCTGGCGCGCATCCGCCTGTGGCGCTGGCTTGCGATCACCACCATCGTGTTTGCGCTGCTCTGGACCCTGCCCTGCCTGGACTGTGGCCCCTCGATGGTCGCTCCACATGCCTTCCACGTCATCGTCGGCATCATCCTCGCAAGCCTGCTGGTGGTGTGCGGCTTCGCGTTCGGTCCTGCGATCGGGCCCGATCAGCTCGAGCCGATCTCGTCTACCTCGCTTGCCGCCTATCTGTTCGGCGCAATGCTGATCGTGCTGATGAGCGGCCACGCGGATTCGGCGCTGATTACCTTCGCCGTGCTGGTCGGCGGCTCAATGTTCGTGGCGTGGCGGGCGCCGGCCGCAAGCGGCGCGCTCGGCGCGGCCGCGGCGTTCATTTTCATCGTGTTCGCCGAATGGGTGGTGCGCGGCAATCCCGACATGCTTGTGGTGCCCGGAGGCGCGCTGCCGGGGATCGGACCATCGGCAACGGAGGGATCGGTATCGTTGCACATGACCACCGCGGCGATCTTCGCGGTCGGATTCGGCGTCGCCGGCTTCCTCGCGCAGGGCCGCTTCGGCGCCGCCAGGATCACCGTGACCTGGGCGGCCACAGCCGTGTTCGTGCCACTGGCGTTGTTGATTGCGCTTTATGCGCGCATCGCCCATCTCGATCGCTCGATTCCCTTTGCGATTCTCGCGGTCATTCTCGCTGCCGCCTTCGGCGCAGCCACCGAAAGCCTTGCCAGGCGCGACAGCCGGCCCGGCGTTGCGATCGCGACCGCCCTGTTTGCAACCGGCACGCTCGGCGCGCTGGCGCTGACATTTGCGCTGGAGAAAGGCTGGCTCACCATCGCGCTCGCATTGATGTCGGCCGGCACGGCCTGGGTTTCACTGCAGCGGCCGATTCCGTTCCTGCGCACGCTTGCGGCGGTGCTTGCCGGCATTGTGGTCTTGCGGATCGGCTATGAGCCGCGCATCGCGGGTGACGCGATCGGCGCCACGCCGATCTTCAACTGGCTGTTGTGGGGTTACGGCATTCCCGCGGCCTCGTTCTGGGCCGGCAGCCATTTCCTGCGCCAGCGCGCCGACGACGCCCCGCTGCGCACCGTGGAATTGGCCGCGATCCTGTTCACGGTGCTGCTCGCCTTCATGGAAATCCGACACGCCGTCTACGGCGGCGACATCACGCACGTCGTTCCCTCGCTTGCGGAGTTCGCGCTGGAAGCCTGCGTCCTGCTTGCGATGGCGATCGGGCTGGAGCGCCTGCGTCTGCGCACCGGCAGCGTCGTGCACAATGTCGGCGCGCTGCTGATCACGGTGCTTGCCGGGCTCATCAGCATTTTCGGATTGCTGGTGCTCGAGAACCCGATGTTGTCCAGTGTCAGACTCGACGGCAGCTTCATCAACCTGCTGTTTCTCGCCTACCTGCTGCCTTCCGTGCTGATGCTGCTGCTCTCCTATGCGGTGGCCGGGCAGCGCCGTGTGCGCTACGCCAACACAATCGCCGCCGGCGCACTGATCTTCGCGCTCAGCTATATCTGGCTCGAAATCCGCAGGCTCTACCACGGACCGAATGTCATCTACGGTCCGACCACCGGCGCCGAGCAATACACCTATTCGATCGCCTGGCTCGCCTTCGGGGTATTGCTGCTTGGTATCGGCATCGTCGTCAATTCGCAGCGCGCACGGCTGGCCTCTGCGGCAGTGATTGCGCTGACAATCGCCAAAGCGTTCCTGGTTGATATGTCGACCTTGACTGGCGTCTACCGCGCGCTGTCGTTCATCTGTCTGGGATTGGTCCTGGTCGCAATCGGCTGGCTGTACCAACGCATCCTGTTCCGGCGGCAGGCGCCGCCGCTGGCCACGCCAACTTCCTGACAATCAACTACGGGCGGCGCTGCTACCCGCAGTCACCGGGCTGGGCGCTGGCTTCTTCTCCCACAACGGTCGCCAGTCGATGGCAACCGATGGACTGCAGTTCGGCGGATCGGCGAGAACGATTGCCTTCTTCACGGGCAGATAGGGCGAGGCGCCCAGGAGATCGAGCACCGCATACTTTGCCCAGGCGAGGAACATCGACACGCGGTGCTGCTCCGGCCAGGACGAGTCCATGTAATAGAAATGGCGGTCGAAGCCTGGCTCGGTGACCCGCGCAAGCAGCGGCTCGGCCTCGGCATTGATGAAATAGGGCAGCACCAGCGAGACGCGGTCGCATTCGGGGCGCTGGAAATAGACGACGACGGAAAGCACTCTTGGCGGCTTGACCGGATTCTCACGCAACTCAAGTCCCTGATTGCGCAGCACCTGCGCAACCGCGGCGCTGGCATCGAACTCCGATATCATCGTCTGGCGTGCCAGGTCGGCTTGAAATCGGACAGCCACCGTGAGCAGCAATACCAGGACCGCGATGCCTCGAACGGCAGCCTTGCTCATGACGCTCGCTTCGACGGCGCAGCGCCCCACCACGCGATCGCGAGAACGACGAGTGTCTGCGCGATAGCCAGGATCTGCGCGCCAGCGCCGTCATGCCAATAGAGGCGATAGTCTTCGCTCCAGGCAAACAGGCAGATGCGCACGGTGTTGACCAGGATCATCGCGACGCTCGCGATGAGGATGGTTGCGAGGTCCTGGCGGACCCACTCGTTGCGCCGCCACATGGCGACCGCCACGCAAGCGAGCACGGCGCTGGAGACGTTGTTGAACGACGAGCATCCGGCAATAAGCGAAACGGCGTGACCGTCGGGCGCAAAAAAGTTGGTGCCGCTCCAGACGATATCCGGCCGGAATTGTAACAGCATCGTTCCGACCAGCGTCGCATCGGCTTTCAGCAATTCCGGCGTGAAGAGCTGAAACAGGATCGGACCCCAGACCAGTTGGGTCGAGACCGCAAGCAGCACACCGCCTGCCGCTCTCAGGTTTCGATCGCCATGATCGAGCAGCAGAAGATAAAGGGAGACCACGGTTGCGAGCAGGCCGATCCCGAAGCGGTACGGCAGAAGGCTGCTCAGCAGGATGCTAATACCGAGGGCCAGCGCCAGCGCGCAATCGAGACGACTGGCGCGAACCGCCTGGTCGCTGACATACAGCCGATAGATGGTGACTGCACAGGCCAGCCAGTAAATGTCGTTCTGGGTCAACAGGCTTGCGGCAAAGGCGTCGAACGACTGGACGTCCAGCAGCAGCAGCGCCTGATTGGCAAACAGACACACCACGATCCAGAGCAGCAATTCGCGGCGGCTGATCGATACTGCGGCGATCTCCGACGGCGGCCCTTCAACTCTGGCGGCGACCCGGCTCAAGGCGAGGATTCCCCAAAGCGGTCCGGTGCGGGCCTCGTGGCCCAAACCTCTAGCGACGATCGCGAAACCGCTTGAACAGCAAGTAACCCCCAACGGCGACACCGGCAGCCACGACCCCGAACGGGCCGGTGACGCCGACGAGAGGCGCAGGAACTCCGCCTGCCCAAGCCGGTTCCGCGCTTGCGAACAGCGCTGAAATCAAAGCTCCCGGACCCAAAGCCCGCAAGAACAACGGCAACATGGTGATAGCCCCGCTACTGAATCATGCAATTCTAGCCTTGCGGCGCTATGCCCACAAGCAACTCTCACGAGCAGGGCCGGTCGCTGGCGGCCGGTGAATCCCGTGGATTTACTGCCTACTCGGTCGAGTGGCGAAGCTCCGGCGTGCTCTCGGTCTTTGCCGGCGCCGGTTCGGATTTCACCGGCTCGAGCTTGCTGCTTTCGACCGCAGGGGTCTCGACGCGCGCCGAAACCTCGCGCGTCTCGGTCGAGCCGGTCACCTCGGCAGGATGCAGCGTCCGCGGCCGCGCCACCGCGCGGGCCATCAGCATCTGTTGGCCGCCGCCTTGATGGTGGAAATCGCAATAGGCAAAGCCCATGCCCGACACGGAGCCGCGGAAACTGCGATCGTCCTTCTTGTCGAGATTGAAGCAGGGCTCGAACGGCAAGCCACGCAACGAGGCGCAGACGGCTTGGCCGCGGACCTGGAGCGTATTGCCGGGAAGGCGGATGCGCTTGATCGGGCCGGAGCCGGAGAACTGCACCGCGCCGGCCGCGCCCATGTCGTCGAGGATACGGCCTGCGCCGCGGGTGCCGTCGAAGCAGGTGAAGGCGAACACCTTGCCGGCGACGAACCTGCGCGCTTCTTCTGCCGACATCATCCCGGCCAGCGCCGGTGTAATGATCGCCCCGGCCGTGATGGTCCCCAAAACCAAACGCGCAAGCATTTCCAAACTCCGACTTAACCCAAGCCGCGGGTGACGCCTGTCTTTACCCGCTGCTTACCATACCAACAGTGGCAACATTGGAGCAGGAACGTTGGCAAAGTCTGAACGAGATTAGGGAATTTTTACCACGATTCGACCGCGCACCTGGCCGCCGAGGATTTTGGGGCCAGTGGCGATGACCTGGTCGAGTGGAATTTCGTGAGTAATTTCAGACAGTTTCGTCCGGTCTAAATCGCGGGCCAGACGTTCCCAAGCTGCCTTGCGCGGCGGAAGCAGGCACATCACGGAATCGATGCCGAGAAGGCACACCCCCCGCAAAATAAACGGCGCCACCGACGACGGCAGGTCCATGCCGGCGGCCAGTCCACACGCCGCGATCGCCCCGCCATATTTCGTCATGGAGAGGAGATTGGCGAGCGTCGTCGAGCCGACGCTGTCGACGCCGCCGGCCCAGCGCTCCTTGGCGAGCGCCTTGGGAGGAGCGGAGAGTTCGTTGCGGTCGATCACCTCGGCCGCACCTAGGCTTTTCAGGTAAGGCTCTTCCGACATTCGCCCGGTCGAGGCGATGACGTGATAGCCGAGCTTGCCGAGCACGGCGGTGGCAACCGAGCCGACGCCGCCCGCGGCCCCCGTGACCACCACGGGACCGCTAGCAGGCGTCACGCCGTGCTTCTCCAGCGCCAAGACCGCGAGCATGGCGGTGAAGCCGGCGGTGCCGATCGCCATCGAGTCGCGCGCCGACAGGCCATCGGGCAAGCGCACCAGCCAGTCCCCCTTGACCCGCGCTTTCTCGGCATAGGCGCCGAGATGGGTCTCGCCCATGCCCCAGCCGGTGCACACCACCTTGTCGCCGGCCTTCCACTGGGGATGCGAGGATTGCTCGACCGTGCCGGCGAAATCGATGCCGGCGATCATCGGGAAACGCCGCACCACCGGCGCCTTGCCGGTGACGGCAAGGCCGTCCTTGTAGTTGAGCGTCGACCACTCGACACGGACGGTGACGTCGCCTTCCATCAATTCCGCTTCGTCGAATTGCGTGAGTGCGGCAGTGGTGCCCTTCTCCGCCTTGTCGATCCTGATCGCCTTGAAGGTTGCCACGGCACGCTCCCTGAATTTATGCTTTCAGGGGATGTTTAGCCGATCAAGCGGGCTGCGCAACCACCGGCACTGCGCGCACGACGGGCTTTTCGACGATCGGCAGATTGATCAGCGCGGAGAGCACGCCGAACAGCACCGAAAGCCACCATATTGGCGTGTACGACCCGAAGTTCTCGAACACGATGCCGCCGAGCCAGACCCCGAGGAAACCGCCGACCTGATGGCTGACGAAAGCGAAGCCATAGAGGGTCGCAAACCAGCGCGTGCCGAACATCAGCGCGATCAGCCCCGATGTCGGTGGCACCGTGGACAGCCAGGTCAGCCCGGTGACGGCGCCGAACAGAATCGCGGAGGCCGGGGTGACCGGAAGCGAGATGAAGGCCACGATCGAGACCGCGCGAATGAAATAGATGGTGGAGAGGATGTAGCGCTTGGGCATGCGGTTCTGCAGCCAGCCGACACTGAGCGAACCGATGATGTTGAAGAGACCGATGGCCGCGATGACCCAGCCGCCGGTCTGCGCGGTGATGCCGCGATCGACCAGATAGGCCGGCAGATGCACGGTGATGAAGGCAAGCTGGAAGCCGCAGGTGAAGAAGCCCAGCACCAGCAGCACATAGGAGCGATGGCCGAAGGCCTCGGCGAGCGCGGTCTTGAACGATTGCTGGTCCGCCGCCGGCACATTGATCGAGGCCGCGGGTGGCGTCGAGAGCGCGAGCGCCAACGGCACGATCAGCAGCATCAACGCTGCGAACACCATCAGCGTGCCCTGCCAGCCGATCGTGCCGATCAAGGCAACGCCGATCGGCGCGAACAGGAATTGGCCGAACGAACCTGCGGCGGTGCCGGCGCCGAGCGCCAGCCCGCGACGGTCCGGCGGCAACAGCTTGGAGAACGCCGACAGCACGAGGTTGAAGGAACAGCCGGACAGGCCGAAGCCGATCAGCACGCCGGCGCCGAGATCGAGTGACAGTGGCGTCGTGGCGTAGCGCATCATCAACAAGCCCGCCGCATAGAGCAGCGCGCCGACGAACATCACACGCAGGATGCCGAAGCGATCGGCGATGGCGCCGGCAAGGGGCTGGCCGAGCCCCCACAGCAAATTCTGCACGGCGAGCGCGAGACCGAACACGTCGCGGCCCCAGGAGAATTCGCGGCTCATCGGCTGGATGAAGAAGCCGAGCGTCGAACGCGGACCAAAGCTGAGCAGCGCGATCGCGCAACCGCAGACCATGATCACGAGTGGCGTGCGCCAGCCCGAGAAACTCGAGGCCGGACGAAGGTCGCCTGCGGCGGCTGACATTTGTATTCCCCATTTTCTGTCCGCGGGCCCCGCGAGGCCGGCCGCGTTTGTTACACGGAGTTAATGCATGCGCATGGAAATCCCAACCTCGGCGGCCCTCGAAAACCGCTTCGCAATGCAGCGTTGCAAATCGATGAGTACAGGACTGCTCAATTAATTTTCGAGCCATCTAGCGGAGCCCAGATTGCCATGCTATATTCGATTTGCTCGTTATGAGGATAAGTCTGCTTCCTCAGAACGTACCGGACCCTTTGCAAAGCTGCGGGTTGGTTCGGCGTCGATGCAGCAACCTGGGAAAACTGCCGGCCCGCCGTGGCCGGATTTCTCAGACCCCATATATGCTCAAAGTGAGTATATATGACTTCCGAGAGAGACTTGCGAAGGGAGGCTATCATGCCGATCACTGGAATCTACGGTCCCGATGATTTCGCAAAGTCCGGCCGCGCCCATCCGGCGGCTATGCGCCGCCTCATCAGCCCGGCCGAGCGCGCCCGCGCGGTGCCGATGCCCTCGCTGGAATGGACGCCCGAGGTCGAGCGCGCCACCGCGCACCTCTATGATCGCGTCAAGAACGTCATCACGCCGGTCGAGTGGCCGTTCATGGCGCCCTACATCAAGGCCATCAACGAGTTGAAAGCCACACGCGACGCCGTGATCCTCGCGCATAATTACCAGACGCCGGAAATCTTCCATTGCGTCGCCGACATCGTCGGGGACTCGCTGCAGCTCGCCATCGAAGCGACCAAGGTGAAGGAAAGCACGATCGTTCAATGCGGCGTGCACTTCATGGCGGAGACCTCCAAGATCCTCAATCCGCACAAGACCGTCCTGATCCCGGATTCGCGCGCCGGCTGCTCGCTGGCCTCCAGCATCACCGGCGACGACGTGCGGCTGTTGCGCGAGCGCTTTCCGGGTGTGCCGGTCGTGGCTTATGTCAACACCTCCGCGGACGTGAAGGCGGAGGTCGACATCTGCTGCACCTCGTCGAATGCGGTGCAAGTGGTCGAAAGCCTCAATGCGCCCACCGTGATCTTTTTGCCGGATCAATATCTGGCGAAGTACGTCGCGTCCAAAACCGACGTGAAGATCATCGCCTGGAAGGGCGCCTGCGAAGTGCATGAGCGCTTTACCGGCGACGAGTTGCGGGCCTATCGCGAAGCCGATCCCTCAGTGCAGATCATCGCGCATCCGGAGTGCCCGCCCGACGTGCTCGCGGAAGCCGATTTCACCGGCTCGACCGCGCACATGATCAACTGGGTGCGCAAGAACCAGAGCAAGCGCGTGGTGATGATCACCGAGTGCTCGATGGCCGACAACGTGCAGGCCGAGCTGCCCGACGTCGAGATGGTGCGCCCGTGCAATCTCTGCCCGCACATGAAGCGGATCACGCTGCCGAAGATTTTGGACAGCCTGGTCTATCTGCGCGAGGAAGTCACCGTCGATCCCCTGATTGCGGACAAGGCGCGGCGTTCGGTCGAGCGGATGATCAACCTGAAGAACTAATTGTTGTCCCGGACAAGCGAGCGAAAGCGAGCGCGATCAGGGACCCATAACCACCGATCAGTGTGGTTGCGAAGAAAGATAACGCAGAGTTTCACGAAACAACTGCCGCCTGTGGTTACGGGTCCCCGCTCCCCGCGCGCAATTGCGCGCTAGGCGGGGACGACCAGATAGGGAAATGCCATGTCAGACAACGTCCATGATCTCACCCGCCGGACCCACGATGTCGTCATCGTCGGCGGGGGACTAGCCGGATTGTTCTGCGCGTTGAAACTCGCGCCGCGTCCGGTCACGCTCATCTCGGCGGCTCCGCTCGGCCAGGGCGCCTCCAGCGCCTGGGCACAGGGCGGCATCGCAGCGGCAGTCGCCGAAGGCGATAGCGCCGAGGCGCATGCCGCCGATACGATCGCCGTCGGCGGCGGCATCGTCGATGAGGACGTAGCGCTGGCGCTGGCGCGCGAAGCGCCGGCGCGCATCCGCGACCTCCTGCATTACGGCGTGCCGTTCGACAGGGATCTCGAGGGCAAGCTCGCGGTCGGCCGCGAAGCCGCGCATTCGGCGCGCCGCATCGTGCATGTCCGCGGCGACATGGCGGGCAAGGCCATCATCTCGGCGCTGACCGAAGCGGTCCGCAACACGCCGTCGATCCGCGTCATCGAAGGCTTTGTCGCCGAGGCGCTGCTGACCGCCGATGGCGCGGTTACAGGGCTACAGTTGCGCACGGCCGACGATGTCACGGCGCGGCCGCTAACGATTGCCTCGCGCGCGGTGGTGCTCGCGACCGGCGGCATCGGCCATCTCTATGCGGTGACCACCAATCCGCACGAGGCCAGCGGACTGGGGCTTGCGATCGCCGCGCGCGCCGGCGCCGTCATCGCCGATCCCGAATTCGTCCAATTCCATCCGACCGCGATCATGGTCGGTCGCGATCCGGCGCCGCTTGCAACCGAAGCGCTGCGCGGCGAAGGCGCGACATTGATTAACGACAGCGGCGAACGCTTCATGCAAGCGCGCCATCCGCTCGCCGAGCTTGCCCCGCGCGACATCGTCGCCCGCGGCGTGTTCGCCGAGGTAGCGGCCGGCCGCGGCGCGTTCCTCGACGCGCGCGCGGCGCTCGGCGCGCGCTTTGCCGAGAAGTTCCCGACGGTCTATGCGAGCTGTCTTACCGCCGGCATCGACCCTGCGACACAGCCGATTCCCGTGGCGCCTGCCGCGCATTACCACATGGGCGGTATCGCCGTGGACGTGCATGGCCGCACGTCTCTCAAAGGCCTGTGGGCCGGCGGCGAAGTGTCGTCGACCGGCGCGCATGGCGCCAACCGTCTCGCCTCGAACTCACTGCTGGAAGCCGTGGTCTATGCCGCGCGCATTGCCGAGGACATCGCGGGTCAAGAGATCGAAGCTCCGGCAAACCTCCCGCCCGTGCTGGTGGTCCCGCGCAACTGCGCCCTCCCCGTGCTTGCGGAGAAGAATCTCCGGGCGATGATGACGTCCCATGTCGGCGTGATCAGGGACGGCGAAAGCCTCGAGGACGCCGTGCGCGCCTTTGCCGCCATCGAACGCGATACCGGCAATATCGCGCTGCGCAACATGGCGACCACGGCGCTGCTGGTCGCGGCTTCCGCCTGGTCGCGGCGCGAGAGCCGCGGCGCGCATTATCGCTCGGACTATCCGAACGAGGCCGCGGCGTCCGCTCATCGCACCATGACCACGCTGGCGCTGGCGCGCGAGATCGCGGAAAAGCTAGGCGTGCATGAGCCGCGCACCGCGCAGCCGATGATCGCATGACCCCCGCCTCGCTGTTGCATCCCGAAGCGTTCCTGTCGCCGCTTGCGATCGACGAGGCGGTTCACCGCGCCCTCGACGAGGATCTGGGCCGCGCCGGCGACGTCACCTCGATTGCGACCATCCCGGAAGACACGCCGGCGCGTGCGATCCTGGTCGCGCGCCAGGCTGGAGTCATCGCGGGGCTGCCGCTCGCCGTCGCGACATTCCAGAAACTCTCGACCGACATCCGGATCGAGGCGCACGCACGTGACGGCGCCGTCGTCGCCAAGGGCCTGCATCTGCTGACCATCGACGGCCCGGCCCGCGCCGTGCTCACGGGCGAACGCACCGCGCTGAATTTCGTCGGCCGGCTCTCCGGCGTCGCCACGCTGACCGCCGACTATGTCCGCCACACCGCCGGCACCAAACTGCGCATCTGCTGCATCCGCAAGACCACGCCGGGGCTGCGCGCGCTGGAGAAATACGCGGTACGCTGCGGCGGCGGCTTCAACCACCGCTTCGGGCTCGACGACGCCATCCTGATCAAGGACAACCATATCGCCGTCGCCGGCGGTGTGCGTCCGGTGCTGGAGCGCGCGCGCAAGCACATTGGTCATCTCGTCAAAGTCGAGATCGAGGTCGACACCATCGATCAATTACGCGAGGTGCTCGACACCGGTTTGGCCGACGTCGTTCTGCTTGACAACATGGACATCCCGACGCTGACCGAGGCGGTGAAGCTCGCAAATGGCCGCGTCGTGCTGGAGGCGTCCGGCGGCGTCACGCAAAGCTCGATCGCAAAGATCGCGGCGACCGGCGTCGACTATGCCTCGTCAGGCGCGCTGACGCATTCCGCGCCGAATTTCGACTGCGCGCTGGATATCGAGGTCTAGTCGCACGCGAAGCGAACTCGGTGGCCGTTCCCCTTCTCCTCGTTCTTACGGGGAGAGGGTTGGGGTGAGGGGCTGTCTCGACGAGCGCGGCTAGTGGTGAGTCCCCCTCACCCGCATCGCTGACGCGACGCGACCTCTCCCCGCACGCGGGGAGAGGTGAAGAGAAACCGCTCATGCTCGGGAATCGCTACCGCCGCACCGAGTTCGGATACATCTCGGCTTCGCTCTTGGCTTCCGCCGTAAGCTGCTCGGACAGCGCAGCGGTCTGTGCCGGCGTGCCCCAGGCCGGCGCCTCGCTGCCGTCGCCCCAGGCCTTCGGCCTGTAAAACTTGTGTACGCCGAACGTGTAGAGCTTCTTCATCTCGGCGACCCAGGACGGGTGCACGTAATAGGCGTGATAATGCGTCGACTTGCCGACTTCGGGCAGCCAGATCTGGCCGTCAAACATCGCTTTCGCGATCTTCTGCGCGCGCTCCCACATGTCGGGCTCGCGGATCACGTCCGGGCTGCCGTCGCAGGCGAAAGAGAACTGGCAGGCGAAGTGACGGTGCTTGTTCTGATAGACCACGCCGCACACCGTGTTCGGATAGTAGCCGGAGAAGGCGCGGTTCATCACCACCTGCGCCACCGCGATCTGGCCGCGCACGGCTTCGCCGCGCGCCTCGAAATACACGGCCTCGGCGAGGCACTTCTCCTGCTTGCCGCGCTCGCCCGCATTGAACAGGCCGAGCCGCTCGGCCGGCGTCCTGGTGCGCTGGTCTTCGGTGTTGACCTCGCCCTTCGGCGCGATGGTCTCGCCGCTTGCGGTCTCCCTCGCGCTATCGCCAGCCGGCGGCAGCGACGCCATCACCTTCATGTCGGGGTCGGGCAACATGACGATCGGCTCTTCACCGGGGCTCCAGCGTTCGATGTTCTCCAGCGAACCGCCGAGCGAGGAATTGCCGAAGAACAGGCTCGAGGTCTTGATGTTGAAGCCGTCGCGCTGCGGCGGCGCGACGATCGTGACCGAACGCGTCTCGGGCTGCGTCTTGAGATCGTCGAGCGGCTTCGATTCCAGCGACAGGGAAATATCATATTGCGGCAGCGGCGGTTCACTGAGCGCAGCCTGCAATTCCGGATCGAGCGGCGGGCGCTCGGAAGCGGCGGCGGTCTTCATCCCCTTGACGGAGGCATTCGATGCCGCCGGATTTTCCAGCGTGGAGGGGACGTCGTCCGGCAAGCCGGTCTCGGGCTCGATCGCGGGCGGCGCTGCCACGACAAGGCGATCACCCTTCAGCGTACGATCGACCTTGGGAAAATCGGCGGCCTGGTAGCGCGGCGGCACCTGCATGACCGGGTTGCGCGGGATCGAGCCGGTGACGACGTCGAGATCCTGCGCATCGAGATTGGCAAGCCGATAGCTCGCGCTCTGCGGCGCGGACGTGCCGATCGGACGCCCGAAAGTATAGGTCGCAAGTTGCACATTGGCGGCGGCGTTGAACACGCGCTTCCGCCAACGTTCGGCGACGCCGGGCTGGCGCGCGAGCAGCGAAGTAATGTCCTGATAGCCGGTCTCGTTCGGCGTCAATGCGAAGACGCAGAGCACGAAACCGAAGGACGCAAGCCGTGCGCCCCTCGGCTTTTTACGCACGTCAGACATGTTACGCTCACGCAACGCATACGCCGTTCAAAAAGGTCGAACGCAGTACATCCGTGCAATTCGATCTTTTTTGGTGTTATCGAATTTAGGTTGCCGGGGCGTTAATCGGCGTTGCGCGCGCGACACAGGCAAGGGATCGCGTCAGTTTCCGCTTTCACAGCGAAAACGTTGGTAAATGCCGCTTCCACGGAAGTGGTAAATATATGGTCAACGAAAGGGATGAAGGAACCGTTGCGGCGCGAGTCACAGCGGGACGACAGCCTTCGTCATTGCTGTGCATGTTCACTAATTCGCTGATTGAACGGTTTGTGTCTGAGCCGCAGCAAATTCCTTCGGCGTCTTGCCGCCGAGGGCCTGATGAGGTCGGAAGTTGTTGTAGTAGATCACGTACTCGAAGAGTTCGTTGGCGAAGTGATCCAGGTTGTCGAAGGTCGCGCCATCGATGACGTCGTTGTCCAGGGTTCGCCAGAAGCGTTCGACCTTGCCGTTGGTTTGTGGTCGATAGGGTTTGGTGTAGCGATGCTTGATGCCGAGCTCGATCAGCATGGCCTCGAAGGGGTGATCTTCGGGGGTGTTACGGGAAGCGAACTCTGCCCCGTTGTCAGACAAGATCTCGGTGAACTGAACCCCGTAGGTGACGTTGAGGGTGTTGATCATTTTCAATGTCTTGAACATGACCGGCAGCGCCTTTTTCGAGGTCAACACCTCGGCCCAGGCCAGCCGCGAACAACTGTCGACCAGGCTGACGATAAAGGCCGTGTTTTGTGGTGGCGTCAGGAACATGTCGCGGGACAGCTGGTGCAGGTCGACATGGCCGAGTTCGCCGATCTTGTCCTTGATAATGCGACGTTTCTCCTCACGCATGGCCGGCGTGCGTCGGTTCAATTGATAGCGTTTGAAGACCCGGTAGATGGTCGAGGGCGACGGTATCGTATCTCGCCGCTCGCGCAAGGCAGCGTGAACCTCATAGCGGTTCATGCCGCGCTTGCGGCAGGCGACGATCTCTGCCTCGATGCCTTCCGGCTCGCGCCGCTCCCGCCATTTCGGCCCGCGGCGCTGCGGCAACAGGTCCGCCTCTGCGCCGCTGCGCAGATAGCGGTTGTAGTACTTCCGGAAGGTCTGCGAACAGGTGCCGTGGTGCCTATAGAACTCCCCGACGCTGCCGAACGTCGGCGACCGGCCGGCCTTCACAGCCTCATACTCGGCGATCAAGAACCGCCATTTCTGAATGTAATTCCGTTCAATCGTTCGGTCGAAACTGTTGTCGCGCATCGAATCCTCCCGCACGGTGGATTCAATCAGCGAATTAGTGAACATGCACAATTGCGAGCGAAGCGAAGCAATCCATCTCACCACTTGCGGCGCTATGGATTGCTTCGTCGCTTCGCTCCTCGCAATGACGAGGGATCAGGCCTGGCTCGTGACCGCCTTGCCGATCGCGGCCTGCGCCGCCGCAAGCCGCGCGATCGGCACGCGATAGGGCGAGCACGAGACATAATCGAGGCCGATATCGTGGCAGAACGCGACGGAGGCGGGATCGCCGCCATGCTCGCCGCAGATGCCGACCTTCAGATTTGGCCGCGTCTTGCGGCCGCGCTGCACACCGATCTTCACCAGCTCGCCGACGCCTTCACGGTCGATCGAGACGAATGGGTCGACCTCGAGAATGCCCTTGTTGACATAGGCCCCAAGGAAGCTCGCGGCATCGTCGCGGCTGATGCCGTAGGTGGTCTGCGTCAGGTCGTTGGTGCCGAAAGAGAAGAATTCCGCGGTCTCCGCGACCTCGCCGGCCATCAGGCAGGCGCGCGGCAGCTCGATCATGGTGCCGACCTGATAGGCGAGCTTGGTGCCGGTCTCCTTCATCACGGACTGCGCGGTGGCGTCGATCCGCGCCTTGACCAGATCGAACTCGGCTTTGGTCGCGATCAGCGGCACCATCACCTCGAGGCCGACGGCCTTGCCGGTGCGCTTCTGCGCCTCCACCGCGGCCTCGAAGATCGCCCGCGCCTGCATCTCGGCGATCTCCGGATAGGCGATCGCAAGACGGCAGCCGCGGAAGCCGAGCATCGGGTTGAACTCGGCGAGCTCGCGGGCGCGGTCGGCGAGCCTGCGCGGATCGGTGTTCATCGCCCGCGCGACTTCCTCGATCTCGGCCTGGGTGTGCGGCAGGAACTCGTGGAGGGGAGGATCAAGAAGACGGATCGTCACCGGCAGGCCCTTCATGATCTCGAACAGCTCGACGAAATCGGCCCGCTGCATCGGCAGCAGCTTCGACAGCGCGGCGCGGCGGGACTGCTCGTCCTCGGAGAGGATCATCTCGCGCACGGTCCGGATGCGCGTCTCCTCGAAGAACATGTGCTCGGTGCGGCACAGCCCGATGCCTTCGGCGCCGAACTTGATCGCAGTGCGCGCGTCCTCGGGCGTATCCGCATTCACGCGCACGCCAATCTTGCGCATCTGATCGGCCCAGCCCATCAGCGTGCCGAATTCGCCGGACATCTCCGGCTCGATCATCGGCATGCGCCCGGCCAGCACCTGGCCGAGCGAGCCGTCGATGGTGATGACGTCGCCGGTCTTGAAGGTGCGCGAACCCAAACTCATGGTGCCGCGGCCGTAGTCGATGCGGATGGAGCCGCAGCCGGAGACGCAGGGCTTGCCCATGCCGCGCGCGACCACGGCGGCATGCGAGGTCATGCCGCCGCGCGTGGTCAGGATGCCTTCGGCGGCGTGCATGCCGTGAATATCTTCGGGCGAGGTCTCGATGCGGACCAGGATGACCTTGCGCCCGTCGGCCTGCAGCTTGGCGGCTTCGTCGGACGAGAACACGATCTCGCCCGAGGCCGCGCCGGGCGAAGCCGGCAGGCCGGTCGCAATCACGTCACGCTTGGCCTGGGGGTCGATGGTCGGGTGCAGCAGCTGATCGAGCGAAGCCGGATCGATGCGCGACACCGCGTCCTTCTTGCTGATCAGCCCCTCATTGGCGAGTTCGACTGCGATCTTGAGCGCCGCCTTGGCGGTGCGCTTGCCGCCGCGGGTCTGCAGCATCCACAATTTGCCGCGCTCGACCGTGAACTCCATGTCCTGCATGTCGCGGTAATGCTTCTCGAGCATGGTGTAGATGCGCGTCAGCTCCGCGAACGCATCGGGCATCGCGGTTTCCATCGACGTCTTGTCGGAGCCGGAATCCTTCCGCGCATACTCGGTGATGTCCTGCGGCGTGCGGATGCCGGCGACCACGTCCTCGCCCTGCGCGTTGATCAGGAACTCGCCGTAGAGCTTGCTCTCGCCGGTGGAGGGATTGCGGGTAAAGGCGACGCCGGTCGCCGAGGTCTCGCCCATGTTGCCGAACACCATGGCCTGCACATTGACCGCAGTGCCCCATGATTCCGGAATGTCGTGCAGCTTGCGATAGGTCACTGCGCGCGCGTTCATCCATGATGAAAACACAGCGCCAATCGCGCCCCAGAGCTGGTCGTGCGGATCCTGCGGGAAATCCTTGCCGGTCTCGCGCGCGACCGCATCCTTGTACCTGCCGACCAGATCGACCCAGTCGTCGGCGGAAAGGTCGGTGTCGAGCGAATAGCCCTGGCTGTCCTTGAAGGTGTCGAGGATGTCCTCGAAATGCGAATGATCGAAACCGAGCACCACGTCCGAATACATGGTGATGAAGCGGCGATAGCTGTCATAGGCGAAGCGGCGGTCGCCGGACAATTCCGCGAGCGCCTCGACCGTCCGGTCGTTGAGACCGAGATTGAGGACGGTGTCCATCATGCCCGGCATCGAGGCGCGCCCGCCCGAGCGCACCGACACCAGCAGCGGATTGTCGGGATCGCCAAAAATCTTGCCGGTCAGCTTGCCGACATAGTCGAGCGCCTTCTCGACCTGCGCCTTCAATTCCTTCGGATAGGTTTTGTCATGCGCGTAGAAATAGGTGCAGACCGAGGTCGGAATGGTGAAGCCGGGCGGCACCGGCAGGCCGAGATTGGCCATCTCGGCGAGGTTGGCGCCCTTGCCGCCGAGCAGGTTGCGCATGTCGGCGCGGCCCTCCGCCTTGCCGTCGCCGAAGGTGAAGACCCATTTCCCCGCCTTCGCTGCGTCCGCCACAGGCCGGGCAGCGGCCTTCGCCACCGGCTTGGCCGCGGCCTTTTTCAGGGGCTTTCGGGCCGTCGCCGCGGGCTTCGCGGATGGCTTTGATTTCGCTGCGATTTTCTTCGATTTCGCGACGGCTTTGGCCATGGCTTTCAAAACATCCTGTGGGGAGGGATTGGCGCGCCTTACACCACTTTGGTGTGGCTAGCGCAAGGCGAGGAACCGGCTTTCCAGCCTCACATATGCAGCCAATGGAGCAGGCCGAGACCGATCAGCCCGAACAGGATCAGGTAGATCGCAACGATGAAGTTCAGCAGCCGCGGCATGATCAGGATCAGTATGCCGGCGACAAGCGCCATGATTGGCGAAATATGCGCAGCGGTGATGACCATCTTATTCTCCAAGTGATGCTGTTTGGGGAATTGTCCGAGGGCCGTATTCTAGCTTCGCGGGTTCCGGAATAGGAGACGCTTGGCGTCTCAATGGGTTCCCTCAACCACAAAAATTGCCCGAAAATTCCGCCGATGTGATCGCCTCGCGCAGGGAACGATCGTTCGCGCGAGGCATTTTGCTCGCGGAGTTGAAGCAACGGACAGGAGTTGCCCATGCGGACCAGGATTTTTGCCATTGCAGCGCTCGCGGCTGCGATCGGCGCGCCGATTGCAGCGCAGGCGCAAGGCGTGACCGTCGGCGTGGCGCCGGGACCCGGCGTCGCCGTCACCGAATCCGAAGGCATCGCGGTCGATCAGCGGCCGGCGTTCCGCGAATACATCGTTCGCGAGCGCATCCCGAACTACACCATCCCGGATCGCGTGGTGGTCGGCGGCGTGCTGCCGGAAACCGGCGTGACCTATTACGACGTGCCGCAGACCTACGGCGCGACCCCGTATCGCTACACCGTGGTGAACGGCGCGACCGTGCTGGTCGAGCCCCGCACGCGGCGCATCGTGCAGGTGATCGAGTAAGAGCTGGTTGAACCAATCGAATAGCAGCTTGTTGAACTACGAGTGTCCGGCGAACCGCAGCGGCGTCCGGACACTTCAAGGCCCTGCCCGGTCTCCCCCGCCGGGTGGGGCTTTTTTATTCGCCTTTCTTCGCCACCAGCCGATGAATCTTCTTGCGTGAAGACGCACTGACGACTTCCTCATCAAGCAGCAGCGTCGCGGTCGATAGTTGCGCACGCACGATCGATGTATCGAACGCGGCATAGAGCCGGCCGTGCACGTCGCGCAGATCGGCGCCGTCGGTAACGCGCCAGCTCAGATAGAAGAGGCCGCCGGGCTTTGCGATGTCGACCATGCGCGCCACCGAAGGGGCTACGGCCGACGGGGCGAGATGCATGACCACCGTTTCGCAGAGCACGTTGTCGAAGGAATTGGCGGCGATGCCGCTCAGCTCCGGCAGCTCCGCATGGATGAACGGCAGCGCCGGATAACGCGAGCGCGCTTCGGCCAACAGGCCATCCGAGGCGTCAAACCCCGTCGCGGGATACCCGTTGGCGTTCAGCCAGGCCACTTCGCGGCCACTGCCGCAGCCGATATCGGCGGCGGTGCCGCCCTTGACGAAGAAGCGCGTAACGACGTCGTAGAGATCGACCGGCGGCGGTTGCTCGTGCCAGTCTTTGGCAAACGCCGCCGCATCCTTGTCATAGGCGGCGAGCGTCGTGCGGTCCATGCTAGCCTTCGATCTTCGAGAAATCCGCGACCGCGCGCGTGGCGCTGCGGATTTCGTTGAGCAGCTTCAGCCGGTTCTCACGCACCTTGGGGTCGTCGTCGTTGACCTTGACGTGATCGAAGAACGCATCGACCGCCGGTCGCAGCTTTGCCATTGCGCTCATGGCGGAGGCAAAGTCTTCCTTCGCGACAGCAGCGCCCGCTTCCGCCTTCACCTGATCGATCGCCTTCGCCAGCGCCTTCTCTTCATTGAGGCTGTAGAGCGCGGGATCAGGCGCGCCATCGAAAGTTCGCTTGTCCTTTTTCTCCTCGATGGCGAGGATATTGCCGGCGCGCTTGGTGCCCGCAAGCAGGTTCTTTCCGTCGTCGGTGTCGAGGAATTTGCCGAGCGCCTCGATGCGACGGACCACCATCAATAGGTCGTCCTGACCGCCGAGCGAGAACACCGCATCGACGAGGTCGTGCCGCGCGCCCTGGTCGCGGAGTTGGACCTTGAGGCGATCGGCGAAGAAGGAGAGCAGGTCGACACAAATCGTCGGAACAGGCCGCCCATTAAAGGGAGTCGACACTACCCCACTGGAAATTCCACGACGCCCCAAGGCTTCGTAAATCGTCCAAGCGTGTCGCTCGAACAGCGCAACGAGATCGACACGGAAGTCATTTTCCAGAACTAATCTGATCACACCCAGCGCAGCCCGCCTCAGCGCATACGGGTCCTTGCTCCCCGTCGGCTTCTCGTTAATCGCCCAAAACCCGACCAGCGTGTCGATCTTGTCGGCGAGCGCAACCGCTACGCTGACCGCATCGGTCGGAACGCGATCGTTCGGTCCCTGCGGCTTGTAGTGTTCCTCGGAGGCCGCGGCTACAGACGCGTCCTCGCCCTGGGCCAGCACGTAATATTTGCCCATCAGGCCCTGCAGCTCGGGAAACTCGCCGACGACCTCGGTCAACAAGTCGGCTTTCGCGAGCCTGGCAGCGCGCTTAGCCTTCTCTACATCGGCACCGACCAGCGGAGCGATCTCGGCGGCAAGCCGCTCGATGCGTCGAATACGCTCGCCCTGCGTGCCCAGCTTCTCGTGAAACACGATGTTGTCGAACTTCGGCAGCCGGTCTTCGAGACTGGTCTTCAGGTCGGTGTCATAGAAAAACTTCGCATCGCTCAGCCGCGCGCGGATCACGCGCTCGTTGCCGGCGACGATGGTCTTGCCGCCGTCGCTGGCCTCGATATTTGCAGTCAACACGAAACGGTTGGCCAGCTTTCCGGTCTTGGGATCGTTGACCACAAAGCATTTCATGTTGTTGCGGACGGTGGCGCGGATCACCTCGCTTGGAATTGACAGGAAGCGCTCCTCGAACGCGCCCATCATCACCACAGGCCATTCGACGAGGCCTGCAACCTCGTCAAGCAATCCCTGGTCCTCGACGAGTTCAAAGCCTTGCGCGAAGGCGAGTTGCTTCGCGTCGGTCAGGATCACGTCCTTGCGGCGCTCGGGGTCGAGCACCACCTTAGCCGCAAGCAGCTTCGCCTCATAGTCCTCGAAGCGGCGCACGCTGATCGCAGCCGGCGCCATGAAACGATGGCCGTAGGTGGTCTGGCCGGCTTCGATGCCATCGACCGAGAATTTCACGACATCAGGCTCTTCGGTCTCGAGCCCGAAGGTCGCCGTGATCGCGTGCAGCGGCCGCACCCACACAAGCGAACCCGGTTTGGCCGAGCGCGCGCCCCAGCGCATCGATTTCGGCCAGGGGAAGGTGCGGATGATCACCGGCAGCATCTCGGCGAGCACGTCGATGGCGGGTCGGCCGGGCTTCTCGATCAGCGCGACGTAACGATCGCCCTTTTTGGGATCGCGCTGGATTTTGGCTTCATCGAGCGAAGCGAGGCCGGTCGATTTCAGAAATCCCTGCACGGCCGCGTCCGGCGCGCCCACTTTCGGGCCCATGCGCTCGTCCTTCAGGTCGGGCTGCCGCGCGGGAATGCCGTGCACGGTGAACGCCAGCCGCCGCGGCGTCGCGAACGCTTTCGCGCCCTCATAGACGAGGCCTTCCGCCACCAGCTTGTCGGTCACCATGCGGCGCAGATCCTCCGCCGCCTTTGCCTGCATGCGCGCGGGGATTTCCTCGGAAAACAGTTCGAGCAGAAGATCGGGCATTCAATGACGCTCTTTGCGAGGACGACGCGGCTTGCGCTGGTGCAACTCCCCTCCCCCTTGCGGGGAGGGGTCGGGGGTGGGGGTCAGCGCGCACTGAATTTCATTGAGGACGCCCTCAAGATTTCCCAGCACGTCGTTATTCCAGAAGCGCAAGATGCGATAGCCGGCGGCTTCGATCCTCCGCGTTCGCGATGCGTCCGCCCCCTGTTGCCAATCGTGCTGTCCGCCGTCGAGTTCGATGACAAGTTTTGCTTTGCGGCTTGCGAAGTCGACGATGAAGGGTCCGATGGCGGCCTGTCGGCGAAAGTGCGAATCAACCAGCTTGATGTCATGACGAAGCCGTAGCCAAAGCACGCGCTCGGCATCGGTCGGCTCGGCACGCATGCGCCGCGCATATTGTCGTTGTCGATCGTTCATCGCGGCGGATTCAATCATATTGGTCGTCATCTGTGGACCCCCACCCCCGACCCCTCCCCGCAAGGGGGAGGGGAGCGGATGCATCCCCTCAAGCGGAGGGTGAACTACGCCGCCCTGCCCGCTTCGGTATGCACCCAGGCTTCGCCGCAGGCTTTCGCCAGCTCGCGCACGCGCAGGATATAGCTCTGCCGCTCCGTCACCGAGATCACGCCGCGCGCATCGAGCAGGTTGAAAACGTGGCTCGCCTTGATGCACTGGTCATAGGCCGGCAGTGCCAGCTCGTGCTCCCGCTGATTGCCGCGCTCGCGCCAGCCGGCGGCGAGATATTTCTTGCACGCCTCCTCCGCCATCTTGAACTGCTCGAACAGCATCGCGGTGTCGGCCACCTCGAAATTGTGCCGCGAATATTCCTGCTCGGCTTGCAGGAACACATCGCCATAGCTGACGCGGTCCGCGCCGTCGCGGCCGTTGAAGTTGAGATCGTAGACGCGGTCGACGCCCTGCACATACATCGCGAGCCGCTCGAGCCCGTAGGTGAGCTCGCCCGCGACCGGCGCGCACTCGACGCCGGCGACCTGCTGGAAGTAGGTGAACTGCGAGACCTCCATGCCGTCGCACCAGCATTCCCAGCCCAGGCCCCAGGCGCCGAGCGTCGGGCTCTCCCAGTCGTCCTCGACGAAACGAATGTCATGCAGAGAGGAGTCGATGCCGATCGCGGCGAGCGACTTCAGGTACAGTTCCTGCAGGTTCGGCGGCGACGGCTTCATGATCACCTGGAACTGGTAATAGTGCTGCAGCCGGTTCGGGTTCTCGCCATAGCGGCCGTCCTTCGGCCGCCGCGAGGGCTGCACATAGGCCGCGTTCCAGCGCTTCGGCCCGAGCGCGCGCAAGGTCGTCGCCGGGTGAAAGGTGCCCGCGCCCATCTCCATGTCGTAGGGCTGCAGGATCACGCAGCCCTGCTCGGCCCAGAACCGCTGGAGCGCGAGGATAAAGCCCTGGAACGACCGTTCCGGGCGCATGTGGTCGGGCAGCGAATCCATCGTCAGTCCTGCGGAGGGCGGAAATTGCGCGGGACCGTATCGGCGGCAGTGGTGGGAATCAAGGCAATGGCGGGCGACTAGCCCGCCAAAATCGGCCAAATCGAAAGACTTAACCCGGGCGGTAGGCGCCGGTGACGGGGTCGCGGCGCAGCGTCTTGATCTCGCCGGTACGCGCGGTCTCGGCGACACGCGCAAGCCGCGCCTCCTCCAGCTCCCGATTGACCCGCATCGCCGTCTTGTAGGCCCAGCGGACAACGGCGAGCCCACCCAATACGCCTGCGAATGCAACGATCGGCATCGGTCGATTCCTGTCCATGCTCAGCCCCCGCGTGCATTTTCGCCGAACCGCCGGCGCGCCGCAATCGGCGTCCTGAGGCAAAATGGCGCGCTCACGGAACTGTTAAAAGCCGAATCGCGACCAGATCGCGCGGGTTTCCAGCGCGGAAATCAGTTCGTCGGGCAGGCCCGCCACGCTGTCCGCGATATCGAGCGATCCGGCGCCAGGCGAACGGCGGCCTAACAGCCCCGACAGCATCCCGCTTGCGGGAGCGATCACCGGCGTCAGCACCTTGTCGCCGAAGCGCGCGCGCAAGGTCGAGCGCAGATCGCCGATGCCGTCGGCCAGCCCCAACGAGACCGCGGTCTCGCCGGCCCAGTATTCGCCGGTGAACAGCAAATCGTCGGCGCCTTTCAGCCGCGTGCCGCGGCTGTTCTTGACGAGGTCGATGAAGATGGCGTGGATCTCGCGCTGGATCGCCTTCAGCCGCGCGACATCGTCGGGGTCCTCGGGGAGGAATGGATCGAGCATCGCCTTGTGCTCGCCCGCGGTATAGAGCCGGCGCTCGACGCCGATCTTCCTGATCAGCTCGGTCATGCCGAAGGAGCCGCCGACCACGCCGATCGATCCGAGGATCGAGGACGGGTCGCAGTAAATCTCGTCGCCGGCGCAGGCGAGCATGTAGCCACCGGACGCCGCGACGTCCTCGACGAACACCATGACCTGCAGGTTCTTCTCGCGGGCGAGCTGGCGGATGCGCAAAAAGATCTGGCGCGACTGCACCGGCGAGCCACCGGGCGAATTGATCACCAGCGCAATCGCCCGCGCGTTCTTTGTCGCGAACGCCTTTTCGAGCGTTTTCGCGATACCCGCGAGCGTCATGCCTGGCCGCAACGGCGTCACCGCGCCGATCACGCCGGATAGCCGCACCACCGGCACCACCGCCGACCCGCGCCGCAGCCTGGCCGGCAACCAGGCCATGCCGCGGTCGACCGCCCCCCGCCATCCGCCAAGATCACTTAATTGTGCCGTCATGTCGCAACCTCGATTTAACCATTTTTTATCACGTCACTGTCACTGCTGGGGTTGGAACGCGGCTTGCATTGGTTTCGTTGCAGGCTGCAACGACGCAGCGGAGAAAGACATGAAAATCTATCTGCTGATGATGCTGATCGGCGCCCTCCTGGCCGCCACCCACTTCACTTCCGCCCGTGAACAGGGCTCGAAGTCGCTGTCGCAATAGTTCCGCCCTCCCCTTCACGGGTTCGCCAACGGCAGAACCCGCTTTCCCGATAACATTTCCGCGACCTTTTTATTGGGCAGCCCTGACTCATCATTGAGCATAAGGCTACTCAAGACGCGAGCCGGCGTTTTGCCACCCTTCACGCCGCGAATCAAAACGCGGATCGCCGGGCGTCCGGCGTCGGCGTGCACCGGCAGGATCGCGAGGCTGCCGAACCCGCGCGCGAGCGCAGCCAGCGCCTCGGCGATGCCATCGGCTCGCCAGATCAGCGTGAGCGCACCGCCGGATTTGAGAACGCGCCGCGCGGCATGAACCCAGCTCTCCAAGGTCGTGTGATCTGCGACATGCGCCGACGCTCGCGACGCATCGGGCGAGGCGCGGTGTCGCGCGGCGTCGTTGAACGGTGGATTCATCAGCACGGCATCGACGGAGTCGGGCGTCAATCCAAAGTTCGTAAAATCTTCGGCCGACGACGTCACATCGAGCACGACGATTTCGGCGGCAATCGCATTGCGGCCGGCATTCTCGCGCGCAAGCTGAGCGAGAGCCGGATCGATCTCCGCCAGCACCAGCTCGATGCCGCCGACGCGCCTGGCGAGCGCGAGTCCCGCGGCGCCAACGCCCGCGCCGAATTCCACGACGCGATCACCGGCCTTTGCCGCGGTCGCGGCCGCGAGCAACATGGCGTCATGGCCGGCGCGGTGGCCGGATCGCGGCTGGCGAAGGCGCAGTTGTCCGCCGAGGAAGACGTCCTCGGTGGTGTCGGCGAGAGCCTCACTCATCCGGCCGCAATTCGTGCGAGAGCCCGGCCTCGGTGAGGATTTGCCGCGCCGCGCGGTTATCGTCCTCGTGCACCAGAATGCGCCGCGGCAGGATGCCGAGCGAGCCCTCGATGATGCTCATGTTCTGGTCCAGCACCAGGTGATGGATGTTGGCGCCGTCGAGCAACGCGCCGATCGCCGACACCAGCACGATATCGTTGGTCCGTACCAATTCCCGCAACTTACCGCACTCCTATCCAAGTCAAGAACAGGCCCGTACTTGCCGCTTCACCTGGCAGTTCCTATGGTCTATCTCTAGTGCCGCTTTCGATCTGAAGTCCCTGAACCGATTTTGTCGCGAGTGAGTCAGGGACTTCAGATCGGCGGCACCAGGATAGCAAATGTGGAGCGTGGCGTGGCGGTAATTGTACCCTTCGAGAGCCCCCGGGACGCGTCGATCGAGCCGCTGGTCGCGCTGGTCGCCGCCGACATGGAGCGGGTCAACGCCACCATCCTGTCGCGCACCGGCTCCGAAGTGACCATGATCCCCGAGGTCGCCAACCACCTGATCTCCTCAGGCGGCAAGCGGCTGCGCCCGATGCTGACCTTGGCGATGGCGCATCTCTCCGGCTATTCCGGCGACGGCCATATCAAGCTCGCCGCCGCCGTCGAGTTCATGCACACCGCGACGCTGTTGCATGACGACGTGGTCGACGAGAGCGAGCTTCGCCGCGGCAAATTGTCCGCGCGGATGTTGTGGGGCAACGAGGCAAGCGTGCTGGTCGGCGACTTCCTGCTCGGCCAGGCGTTCCGGATGATGGTCGAGGTCGGCTCGCTGCGCGCGCTCGACATTCTCTCCTCCGCCGCCGCCGTGATTGCCGAAGGCGAGGTGATGCAGCTTGCCGCCGCCAAGAACACCGCGACCACCGAGGACGAGTATCTCGCCGTGATCCGCGGCAAGACCGCCGAGCTTTTCGCGGCCGCCTGCGAGGTCGGCCCCGCGATCGCCAACCGGCCGAAGGCCGAGCAGACCGCCTGCCGCTCGGTCGGCATGAATCTCGGCATCGCGTTCCAGCTGGTCGACGACGTGCTCGACTATGGCGGCAAGGCCGCCAAGCTCGGCAAAAACATCGGCGACGATTTCCGCGAGGGCAAGATCACGCTGCCCGTGGTGTTCGCCTTCCGCCGCGGCAACGACACCGAGCGCGCGTTCTGGATCAGGGCGCTGGAGCGCGGCGAGATCGCCGACGGCGACCTCGATCACGCCATCGGGCTGATGACCAAGCACCGCGCGCTGGAGGACACCATCAACCGCGCCCACCACTACGGCGCAATGGCGGTCGACGCGCTGGCGCTGTTTCCGGCCTCTCCGATGAAGGGCGCGCTGGAGCAGGTGGTGGCGTTCTGCCTGGCAAGGTCGCATTGATCTCCTCATCCTGAGGAGCCGCAAAGCGGCGTCTCGAAGGATGAGGCCACGGTCGGGCCTCATGGTTCTCCCGGCGATGCGAAGCATCGTCCGGTGACGCGCGCTTTTGTTTTTGCGCCGTTCGCGACGGCCTCGCAAGTGCTCGGCCTGCTCGGGCGCCCGCGCTCCTCACCATGAAGGGGCGAGCTCAGCTCAACACCCCCGCATGCACCCACCAGCCGGGGTGATCGAAGCGAATCTTTTCAGCCGCGCGGCCGGCGTCGGCGGTGTTTTCATAGATCGAAAAACAGGTCGCGCCGGAGCCCGACATCCGCACCAGCCAAGCCCCGTTGGTCGCCGACAGCGCCGCGATCACCTCACCAACGGCGGGCTGGATTCGCGTGGCCGGCTCTTCCAGATCGTTGGAGCTTGCTGCAAGCGCCTCGACCCAATCTTCGACGGAGGCACCATCCTCCGGCCAGGCCGTGCCACGGAGAACGTCGGTCGCCCCGACCAGCAGTTCGCCATTGCGCAGGCCGAGCGCCGCGAACACGTCTTTGGTGGCAACGGGGACACAGGGGTTGACCAGCACGCACGGTATCTTCGGCAAATTCAGCGGCAGCAGCGTCTCGCCGACGCCGGTCATGTCGCAGGCCTGCGAGGCCAGACACACCGGCACATCGGCGCCGGTCTGAAGCGCCACTTCGAGCAGGCGCGGATCGTCGAGCGTGAGATCGTTGAGCCTTGCCAGCAGGCGCAGCGCCGCGGCGGCATCCGCCGAGCCGCCGCCGATGCCGGCCGCCACCGGCAACACCTTGTCGAGGGTGAAAGCACCGACCTTGAGGTCAGGCACGCGCGCGGCAAGCAGCATCGCCGCCTTCAGCACCAGATTGTCGGACGTGTCGCCACAGGCCTGCGCCAGCGGACCCATGGTCTGGAGGCTGAGGTCGGGGCCGGGCGCCAGCGTCAGACGATCGGCGCAATCAGCGAACGCCACCACGCTTTCGAGATCGTGATAGCCGTCGACGCGGCGGCCGATCACGCGCAGGCTCAGATTGACCTTGGCGCGTCCCTGTTCACTCAACATCGGCGAGATACCCCAAACTCGCTCTTCAGCCGCCCTTGCCCTCGTCCTTGCCGTCGCCTTCCTTCTTCTTGTCATTGGCGGCAGCGGCACCCGGGGACTGATCTTCCGGCAAGCCATTCTCGATCTTGGCTTCGATCTTCGGCAGGTCTTCCGGCTCGGGCTTGAGGTCGCGTGCATGCGACCACTGGAATTTGGCTTCCAGCGTCCGGCCGACGCGCCAATAGGCATCGCCGAGGTGATCGTTGATGGTCGGGTCCTCGGGCTTGAGGTCGATCGCGCGTTCGAGATTCTTCACCGCCTCCTCGTAATTGCCGAGGCGGAAATAGGCCCAGCCCAGAGAATTGACGATGTAGCCGTCGTCGGGGCGCTGCTCGACGGCGCGCTTGATCATCTTCATGCCGTCATCGAGATTGACGCCCTGGTCGATCCAGGAATAGCCGAGATAATTCAGCACGTGCGGCTGGTCGGGCTGCAACTCGAGCGCTTTGCGCATGTCGGCTTCCGCCTTGCTCCACTGCTTGGAGCGCTCCTCGCAGATGCCGCGATAATAGTACCAGACGCTGTTGGTCTTGTCGTTGCCCGGCGTCAGCCCATCGACGCCTTGCGAATAGGTGCCGACGCAATCGGCGAACTTCTTGCGGCCGCGCTCGATGTTGCCGAGCGCCATGATCGCTTCGAGGTCCTTCGGATCGTCCGAGATCACGCCCTTGAGGATCTTGATCGCCTCGTCGCTGCGGTCGGCGCTATCGAGATCGGTGGCGAGCTGGATCTGCGCGTTGCGCTTCAAGGGCGAGGACGCCGGCACGCGCTCATAGACCTTGATCGCCATCTGCGGCTTCTTCACCGATTCATAGAGATCGGCGAGCGAGAGCAGCGCCATCGGATGGTTGGGCTGGAGATAAAGCGCAAGCTGCAGATAGACCAGCGCGAGATCCTCGCCGCCGCGGCGGATCAGCGTGGCACCGATGCCGTAGAGTGCCTCGGCCGCACCGGCCTGCGCGGAATCGACCAGCGGCGGCAGCTTCTTGCCGGCGCGGGTCTCGCGCAGTCCCTCCAGCACCAGCGGATGGCGTGCGAGCTTCTTGTCGAAGGCTTCGTAAATCTGGATCGCCTGATCGTCGCCCTTGTTGCGCGACAGCCAGTGCGCATAGGCCTCCGAGATGCGCAGCATGGAATCGTCGAGCTTGTAGGCGCGCTCGAAGCGGGCGCCCGCATCCTTTTCCTTGCCCGACAGCTCGAGGATCATGCCGGCATGCAGATCCTTGAACAACGGATACCACTCCGGCCCGGTCAGCTTGTCGATACCGGCGACCGCCGTCTTGGCGTCGCCCGCGCCGTAGCTCGCCCAGGCCGACAGCAGCGTCGCGACGAGGTCGGTGATCGGGCCGCGGATCGACTGGTTGATGTTGAGCTGCGCCGGCCCGTATTTCTTCTGCTTCAGATCCTGCACGCCGACCACGAGACGCGCGACGCGATTGGTCTTGTCGACCGTGAGGATCTTCTCGGCGAGCTTCACCGCTTCGTCGATGTCGCCATCGGCAACCGAGGAGATGAAGGCGCGATCGAGCAGCTCGCTGTTCTTGGGATCGGTACGCAGCGCGGAGCGATAGAACGCGGCGGCCGACGTCGCATCGCGCTCGACGCCGGCATGGCGGGCGGCGAGATAGCTGCCCGATGTGGTCAGCGCCTTCAGGTCGCTCCGCGTGGGAAATTGCGCCGCGCTGTCCTGGGGCCGCTCGGGCGTCTGCGCAAGGACCGAAAGGGGTAGCGCAGCGGTCAGCGCGACGGCAGCAACGGTCCAGCGAGTGCAACGAATGGAAAACATCACGGTTCGCTCTGGCTCTTTGAGGAATTTACGGATCGTCTCGAATGCGATGGCTACCGGCGCGACGCATCAAGGCGTCTGACAATGCCGTGTTTGGCGCCTAACCGCAAGGATTTGCCCGGCAATTTGGGCCGCTCGGACCCTTCCGGCCGCCCGTTCAACCCTCCAAAACCGCCGCAGTGTGGCCTTATCGTGGCCGCTCTCCATAAACCCGGACAATCCGTCTCACGCAATCGTGCATGACATCACATCGCCTCGTAATTCGGTCCGCCGCCGCCCTCCGGTGGAACCCAGGTGATGTTGCCGTTCGGGTCCTTCACGTCGCAGGTTTTGCAGTGGACACAATTCTGGGCGTTGATCTGGAAGCGCGGACCTGACGATTCCTCCACCCATTCATAGACGCCTGCCGGACAATAGCGATTCGACGGACCGGCATAGACGTCATGCTCGGACGTCTTCTGCAGGTTCATGTCGGCGACCTTCAGGTGCACCGGCTGGTCTTCTTCATGATTGGTATTGGAGAGGAACACCGACGACAGCTTGTCGAAGGAAATCTTGCCGTCCGGTTTCGGATAGGCGATCGGCTGATGTCCCTTTGCCGGATCGAGCGTCTTGCGGTCGGGCTTGGCATGCGATTGCGTTCCAAACAGCGAGAAGCCGAGGGTATTGCACCACATGTCGAAGCCGCCGAGCGCGACGCCGAGGACAGTGCCGAGTTTCGACCACAGCGGCTTGACGTTGCGGACCTTGTAGAGGTCGCGGCCTACGGCGGAGTCGCGCCAGGCGTTTTCGTATTCGACGAGTTCGTCATTGGCGCGGCCCGCTTGAAGCGCGGCTGCAACGTTCTCTGCGGCGAGCATGCCGCTGCCGATCGCATTGTGCACGCCCTTGATGCGCGGCACGTTGACGAAGCCCGCCGCGCAGCCGATCAGCGCACCGCCGGGAAAGCTCAGCCGCGGCACCGACTGGTAGCCGCCCTCGGTGATGGCGCGCGCGCCATAGGCGAGGCGTTTGCCGCCCTCGAACACGCTGCGGACCGAGGGGTGGGTCTTGAAGCGCTGGAACTCGTCGAACGGCGAGAGATACGGATCGTCGTAGTTGAGGTGAACGACAAAGCCGACGGCGACGAGATTGTCGTCGTAGTGATAGAGGAACGAGCCGCCGCCCGTTTTCATGTCAAGCGGCCAGCCGAACGAGTGCTGGATCAAACCTTTTTGATGCTTGGCGGGATCGATCTGCCAGACCTCTTTCAGGCCGATGCCGAATTTCGACGGTTCGCTCTTGGCGTCGAGCGAATACTTAGCGATCAGTTGCTTGGTCAGGCTGCCGCGCGCGCCCTCCGCGAACAGCGTGTACTTGCCACAGAGCTCCATGCCGCGCGTGAAGGAATCCTTGTGGGTGCCGTCCCTGGCGATGCCCATGTCGCCGGTGGCAATGCCGCGCACGCCACCCTTGTCGTCGTAGAGCACCTCAGTGGCGGCAAAGCCCGGATAAATCTCGACGCCCAGCGCCTCGGCCTTGCGCGCAAGCCAGCGGCAGACCTGGCCGAGCGAGCCGATGTAATTGTGATGATTGCTCATCAAGGGCGGCATCATGAAGTTCGGCAAGCGGATCGCGCCGCCCGCCGTCATCCAGTAGAAACGATCGTCCTTCATCTCGGTCTTCAGCGGACAGTCGGAATCCTTGCGCCAGTCCGGAATCAGCTTGTCGAGCCCAACCGGGTCCATCACCATGCCGGACAGAATATGCGCGCCGACTTCGGAACCCTTCTCGACCACGACGATGTTGAGATCGGCATTGAGCTGCTTCAGCCGGATCGCGGCCGACAGGCCGGAGGGACCGGCGCCGACGATCACGACATCGAATTCCATGGACTCGCGCGGGGGTAACTCTTCGCTGCTCATGATTTCACCCGGCCTCTTCAGAACGCTTCCAAACTCCGTTCTTTCCGATTTTTTGCGGGGAGACAACCACCGAAATGCCCTCAGGACCGTTTCGCGAGACCCCGATCCATCCTAGATTGGCTGCGTGCCCCTCATGCCCGAACCCACGCCTACGCTTCAGCAATTGCTGGCCTTTTACCTCGAGGCCGGGGTCGATTGCACGCTCGGCGACGAGCCGGTCAACCGGCTCGCCGATCCCGAACTAGCCCCGCCGCCGCGCGTGGCCGCACAACCCGCAAGGTCCGCGCCCGCCCTCACCGGTCTCGCCGAACCGCCGCCAGCGCCCGATGCAGCAATCGCCTCCGCGCGCGAGGCGGCACGCACCGCGCCGACATTGGAGGCGTTGCGTGCGCTGCTCGACAAATTCGACGGCTGCGCGCTGAAATCGACCGCAACGCAACTGGTGTTCGCCGACGGCAATCCCAAGGCCCGCGTGATGTTCGTCGGCGAGGCGCCCGGACGCGACGAGGACATCGAGGGCCTGCCGTTCGTCGGCCGTTCCGGCAAGCTGCTCGACCGCATGATCGCCGCGATTGGTCTAGATCGCAGCTCGGCCTACATCGCCAATGTCATTCCGTGGCGGCCACCCGGCAACCGCACGCCGACGCCGCAGGAGACGCAGATCTGCCTGCCCTTCATTCAGCGCCAGATCGAGCTGGTGAATCCGGATGTCCTGGTGACGCTTGGCAATCCTTCGACCCAAACGCTGCTCGGCACGCGCGAAGGCATCATGCGCAGTCGCGGCAAATGGGTTGACTATGACACCGGCACGCGGGTGATCCGCGCGCTGCCGACCTTCCATCCGGCCTATCTGTTGCGCTCACCGTCCTACAAGCGGATGTCGTGGCAGGATTTGCGCGCCATCGCGAAGGCGCTGGCTGCCTAAGAGCGCTACTGCGCCTTCGGACGTACGATGGCCCAGCCGATGCGCAACAGCGGCTGCCGCCCGTTGACCAGCCATTCGAAGGCGCGCGGTACTTCCGGCGTCAGGCCCGGAAAGCGCTTGGCGAGCTCGGCCGGCACCGTGCCCGCGGTATCGGAGGCGCGCCAGACCACGACGCCGCCGCTTTCCGCGAATTTCTGCGGGTTCAGCCATGGCGTGCGCTCGGGCGTGGCATCGAGGAACAGATGCGGACGGCCGCGGTCGAGCGCGACCAGGCTCGCGATTCCGGCGTCGCCCGCCACCGCGCGCAGCCGCTGATTGGTGCGGCGCTCGAAACTGTCGCCGAAGAATTGCGCGATCGAGCGCGCCGGCAGCGACGTCGCGACCTCGCTGCCGCCGGTCCAGGGCAGGAACAGCGTGGACGCAATTGCCGCGAAGGCGGGCGCGACGAGCGCGATCACCCAGACCGAGCGGAGCAGGCGCTGACGCCGCAGATGCACGAGGTCGCCGGTCGCAACGATCACGGCTAGTCCCGACATCAGCAGAGCAACGCCCGATCCGCCGACGACGCGGTCGAGATTGAACAGGCCGGAGATCAGGCTTCCGGCCAGCGCCGGCGCAATCGCGAAGACATAGACGAAGTTGCGCGCCAGCGGATCAACCGGCGGCCGGTAGATGATCGGGGCTTCCTCCGTGCGGCTGAACAGGCGCAGATTAAGCAGCACCAGGATCAGGATTGCGCTCATCGCGAGCACGAGGCCGCCAACCAGCCAGACCCAGTGCATGGCTCGGTCGGACAGCTCGGCGACCGATGGCAAGGCGGGAACGCCAAGCACACCGGCGCGGACCAGCCAGATCAGATAGGGCAGCGCCAGCACCGCGATCGCCAGCAGCGCGAACAGCGGATCGAACGACATCAACGTGCGGCGGCCCCGCTCGGTCGCGACCATGAAGCCGACGACCAGCAACAACAGGCCGATCGCCGCCGGCGTCGTCAGCAGCAGCAGCCCGGCTTCGATCGACCATGCGAACCAGACATTGCGCCGGTTCTGGCCGACCAGGAGCCAGGTATCGAGCAGCAGCAGCGCCCAGAGCGGACGCGCCAGCACCAGCGGACCGAATTCGAGGCTCGATGAGGCAAAGGCCGACACCGTCATGGTGAGCAGCACGGCGAGCACCGCCTGCTGCCCGCCGACGATCGCGCGCCCAAGCAGATACAGGAACCAGAGCGTTGCAACCGAACAAAGTTGCGACAGCAAGTAGACGCCGATCAGGTGGTTGCCGGCGGCACGAAAAGCGATGTCGGCGAGCCAGAATGCCAGCGGCGGCCCGAGATCGGTGCCGACCTGATATTCCCTTCCATAGGCGAGCACGGTGGCGAGGTCGCCGGGCGGGCTGGAGTAGAAGATGAGCGGCACAAAAAGCCACAGCGCCGTCTGCAACAGCACGACGATCCAGACCACCAGCCGCGGCCGGGCCCGGATCAGTTCGACGACAAGCGACGTGAAACGCATGAAACGCCTGGAAATCCCCTGCCGGTGCGGCGACCGGTCCCCGACGTTTGATAAAGCGCGCCGCGCTGCGGCGCAACTACCGTCGATAATCTCTAATTCGGGACGGAAACGGCGACCTCGATCGAGGTATCGACCGTGAACAGATCGGGCTCGCGCTTGATGGTCCAGGGCTGGTGCTTTTCCCGCGCGGCGACGACAGGGGCGAAGAAGCTGCGGTGATGGATGGAGGGACCGAGCCGGTCCAGCGCTGCCAGATGCTCCGGCACGCTGTAGCCCTTGTGCTGCTCGAAGCCATAGCCCGGGCACTCCTGCGCCAGCGCGCACATCAGCCGGTCGCGCGTCACCTTGGCGATGATGGAGGCGGCTGCGATCGACTTGACCAATCCGTCGCCGCCGATCACCGCCTCGCATTCGCAGGTGAGAGCGAGCCGGTCGCGGCCGTCGACGAATACGTGCTTCGGCGCTTCGGGCAGCGCCTGCACCGCGCGCGCCAGCGCCCACAGCGAGGCACGCAAGATATTGTCGCGATCGATCCGCGCCGGCGAAGCGAACGCCACCGCGAATGAGGCGGTCGCGCAGATTTTCTCGAACAGATCCTCGCGTTCTTCGGCGGTCAGCCGCTTGGAATCGTCGATGCCCCTCGGGATGCGATCGGGATCGAGGATTACGGCCGCGGCCACCACCGGGCCGGCCAGCGGACCGCGGCCGGCCTCGTCGCAGCCCGCCACCGGCCAGATGCCGCGCTTGATCAGCGCCCGCTCGCGCCGGAAGCTCGGCGGGTTCACCGCGATCACGCCCTTCGGCAGCGCGGCCTTGTCGTCCTTCTTTTCGGTCTTTTTCTTCGGGTCCCGAATCATGCCGCGACAGTGCGCAAGCGCTGCCCGCGGCGCAACCGGGAACTCGGGCGCGAAAATCTGCTTTCACCGCTCTCAACACACCGCCTTTAACGCCTTGACTTGCCCCTAATCAGGCAGCTGCACGCGCCGATCGTCGCCAACCCTGATGTTGGGCGCGACCACGACTTCCCAAGGATGGCCGTCGGGATCGCAAAAATATCCGGAATAGCCGCCGTAATCGGTCTTGTGGGCGGCCTTCAGCAGCGTCGCACCCTTCGAGATCGCGAATTGCAAGACTTGGTCGACTTCCTCAGTCGAGTTGCAGTTCCACGCCAGCGTCACGCCGCGAAAGCCCTGGGGATGCGGATTTGCCGGCAATGTCGCGTCCTTTGCCAGTTCATCCCACGGAAACAGCCCGATCGCGGTGGCGCCGGCGTCGAAGAAAGCCACCGCCTCGCCGGTCGCGCGAAACTTTCGCGCAAAGCCCAGCGCCGCATAGAAGGCGATGCTGACGCGCATGTCGGCGACACCGAGCGTGATAAAGGTGAAACGCGGAACCGGTGGGGTATCACTCATGACACTCTCTCCTCGTCATTGCGAGGAGCCAACGGGTCCGGCCCTCTTGGGCCGGCCCGATGACAGGCTCCGCGACGAAGCAATCCATAGCTCTGCAAGCGGATAAGTGGATTGCTTCGCTTCGCTCGCAATGATGGGTCATTTAAAACAAACTCAGTTGCCGGCCCCTGGGTTTGGCGAAATGATCCGTCGTCAGCTTGGTGCGGCGCTTGTTCAGCCCCAGCTTCTCGCAGGCGATCTCGAAGCGGCGGCCGATCATCCAGGCCATAGGGCCGGTGCCCTTCATCCGCGTGCCCCATTGCGAGTCGTAGTCGCGCCCTCCCCGCATGTCGCGGATCAAGGTGAAGACGTGGCGATAGCGGTCCGGATAATTCGCCATCAACCACTCGCGGAACAGGTCGCGCACTTCGAGCGGCAGGCGCAGCAGCACGTAGCTGGCCTCCCTGGCGCCGGCATGCGCGACTGCATCGAGGATGCGTTCGATCTCGGAATCGTTCAGTGCGGGGATGACCGGCGCGACCATGCCGATGGTCGGAATGCCGGCGTCCGACAGTTGCTTGATCGCATCGAGCCGGCGCGCAGGCGCGGACGCACGCGGCTCCATGGTGCGCGCCAGCTTCGGGTCGAGCGTCGTCACCGAGATTCCGACCTTGGCGAGATTGCGCTTGGCCATCCGCGCCAGAATATCGATGTCGCGCACCACCAGCGCCGACTTGGTGACGATGCCGACGGGATGGCCCGCGCGCTCCAGCACTTCGAGAATGCCGCGCATGATTTTGCGATCGCGCTCGATCGGCTGATAGGGATCGGTGTTGGTGCCGATCGCAATCATCCGCGGCTCGTAATCCGCCGCCGCGAGTTCTTTCTCGAGCAACTCCGGCGCGTCCGGCTTGGCGAAGAGCTTCGATTCGAAATCTAACCCCGGCGACAGGCCCATATAGGCATGGGTTGGCCGCGCGAAGCAGTAGACGCAACCGTGTTCGCAGCCCCGATAGGGATTGATGGAGCGATCGAACCCGATGTCGGGCGAGTCGTTTCGGGTGATGACCTTGCGCGCGGTGTCGAGCGTCACCGTGGTCTTGAACGGCGGCAGCTCTTCGAGGCTCTGCCAGCCGTCGTCGAAGGCGACCCTCGCCTCGGCCTCGAAGCGGCCGCTGGCATTGGATTGAGCGCCGCGGCCGCGCCGGCGCTCGCTGTCGATCGCAACGGCCAGCTCGGAAAAAGATGCACCCGCCGGTTCGGAGGGCGCCGTGACCGGCGGGTGCCTGAGGGCATGAGAGGATGCTCGGCTCATGGCTCCCTAGATAACACGACATGAGAACAAATCAAGAACAATGTCGGCGCGGCCTGTGCGTAATGCCGGAATGTTTGCCCGAAATTCCCCCAGCGAACCGGCTGCTTTCAATGTGACAAGCTGATAACACGGCGGCGTTTTTCAACGACTGAGCCAACGACGTCTCATGCTGAGTGTGATCATCCCGACCGAAGGCGTGGAACGGACCGCGGTTGCGACGCTTGCGGCGCTGGTGCCGGGCGCAGCTTCGGGCCTGATCCGCGAGGTGGTGCTGGTCGACCGCGCCGGCAATGGCGTGATCGAGCGCGTCGCTGACGTCGCCGGCTGCCGATTCCTGCCCTTTGAAGGCCCCCGCGCGGCGGCGCTTGCCGCCGGCGCCCGTCAGGCGCGTGCACCCTGGCTGATGTTCCTGCGGGCCGGCGCGGTGCTGGACACCGGCTGGATCGAGGAGACCACCCAGTTCATCCAGGGCGTGGCGCTGAGCGGATCGGAGCGCGCCGGCATTTTCCGCTATGCGCGCTCGCCCTATGCCGACATGCGACTGCGCGATCGCTTCAGCTCGCTGTCCCGGCTGGTCTCGGGGGTGAGCACCGACCAGGGCCTCGTGATCGCGCGCGACCATTATTTCCGGCTCGGCGGACATGCGCCGGACGCCCGCCGTTCCGAGGCCAAGCTGCTGCGCCAACTTGGCCGTTCCTCCCGCACCCTACTGCGCAGCCGGATCATGATGATGAGCGCCCAGCCAGATACTTGCCAAAGTCAATCAATTGATTGACAATGGCAACTATCGAGGTGCCGCCATGTCCCTTGTCGATTCCCTTGTCGATTCCAATGGCCAGATCGCGGCCGTCCGCGCCTTCAACCGCTTCTATACCCGCAAGCTCGGGGTGCTCGACCAGCACCTCTCCAAAAGCCCGTACTCGCTCTCCGAAGCGCGCGTGCTGTACGAGCTCGCCCATCGCGACGAGCTTGCCGCGAAGGAGATCGGCAGCGAGCTCGGGCTCGACCCCGGCTATCTCAGCCGGATCGTGCAGAACTTCGAGGAGAGCGGCCTGATCACCCGCAAGCCGCTTGCGACCGACCGGCGGCAATTCCGCCTCAGCCTCACCGCCAAGGGCCGCCAGGCTTTCGCGAAACTCAACAAGGCCTCGCGGGACGACGTCGCTGACATGCTGGCGCCACTCTCGAACGACGACGGCAGGCGGCTGACGGAGGCGATGGCGACGATCGAGCATCTGCTGGCGCCGGCGCGCGAGCGCGCGCCGTTGCTGTTGCGCAGCCATCGCGTCGGCGACATGGGCTGGGTGACCTCGCGACAGGGCATCGCCTACGCGGAGGAATATGGCTGGGACATCAGCTACGAGGCGCTGGTCGCCGAGATCTGCGCGCAGTTCATCAAGAGTTACGATCCGGCGCGAGAGCATTGCTGGATCGCCGAGGTTCATGGCGAACCGGTCGGCTCGGTGTTCCTGGTGAAGAGCTCCGACAAGGTCGCGAAGCTTCGCCTGCTCATGGTCGAAAAAAAGGCGCGCGGACTGGGCGTCGGCCGCGCGCTGGTCGAGCAATGCATCCGCGCCGCCCGCGAGAAGGGTTACGCCAAGATGACGCTATGGACGCAGAGCTGCCTGCTCGCCGCGCGCGGCATCTATCAGCAGGCCGGCTTCCGCAAGGTCGCGGAGGAGAAGCATCACAGTTTCGGCGTCGATCTGGTGGGCGAGACCTGGGAGATGGAGTTGTGAGGCGGGGCGCGATTTGCGCTTTGGCGCATCCGTACTGCGGTTCGATCGCGGGAATCGCCAGCTGGACGGCGAGGACTGAACAAGTAAAAGTTGTCTGATTGGAACTATTTCTAATCATGGTTGTTGTCGTGCCGATCCCCGAAACCAGAGGGATCGAATGAAAAAAGTCAGCAGCCCAAAATGATCAAATCAATGTCAGCCCTGGCGATCTTCCTGCTCCTCGGAGCGTCGGTTGTCGTCTTGCCGGCTTTTGCCCCCAAAGCGGCAGCGGGCGAGGTCGCGGCGCTGGCCAAGGGAGACCGGCTGGAGGTCCGTGCTGCTGCCGCGAACTGCTCGACACAGGTCTGGCCGGAGTTGGCCGCATCCTGTCTGCGCAACCCGGGTTCGCACACGACAATCGTGGAAGCCCGCCTTGTGACCGCTCGCCGGTAGCACTTTTCCCATCTCCATTTTTTGAAACTGGTTCATCGGATTTCTCATGACTCATCCCGCGCAAATCAGCCGCGCCGATAACGCGGCGCTTCGCAAGGCAATCGGTGAACGGCTTGGGCCGAGTCTGGATTTGAATCCGGTTGGAATGCCGCAGCATTTGGCGATGCTTGTGAGACAATGGCGCGATCAGCCCTCCAACGGACTACTTGCGTCTTCGCCGCCCCACCCGATCGAATCATTGACGCCGCCGGTCACGCCCAAAGTGGCTGGCCTGCCGGGCGGAGCGATTTAGCTCGCTATTCTTGCTCGAAAGGCGCAGCAACGATCCCGCGATGACGCTCGCAGCCGGTGAGAGAGTGAGGCTATCCATGTCGACAGAGCTAACTCCGGTACCCAACGTTCTTGTCGTCGAAGACGAGATGATTCTGCGCATGCGCGCGGTCGACATCGTGGAGGATGCCGGGTTCTGCCCTGTCGAGGCCATCAACGCCGACGAGGCGATCTCGATACTCGAGTCCCGGTCGGATATCTCGCTGCTATTCACCGATATTCAAATGCCCGGCAGCATGGACGGGCTGAAGCTCGCCCACGCGGTGCACGATCGTTGGCCTTCCATCAAGATCATCCTGGTTTCCGGCCACGTGCAGCCATCCGATGCGGAAAGGCCGGCGAACAGCCGGTTCTTCGGCAAACCGCTGGGGGTCGAGCAAATGGCCACTGAGTTGCAGGCGATGGTCGGCGCCGGCGCGCTGACGATCGTGCCGAGCGCAACCGTATTGCCGGCGGATCAGGCGCTTCGTGCGGAGCCGAATGACCACCCACCCCGGTCTGCGCAGGAGTTGGCCCTGGCAGCGGAGAACGACAGCCTTCGCCTGCTGCTCGAACAAGCGGGGATCGACGCCAAGACCCTGCTCGTCCAGTCCGGGATCGACGCCAGGGAGCGCGAGGCCGCCGACAAACTGCAAAAGCTGATCCTTGGGGAACTTCATCATCGCATCAAGAACACCCTGACCACGGTCAGCGCGATCGCCTCCCAGAGCTTCCGCGCCGCGCCCAGCATTGAGCACGGCCAGAAGGCAATGGAGGGCCGGCTGATCGCGCTAGGCCGGGCGCACGATCTCTTGATGCAGGTCAGCTGGGCAAATGCCAGTCTCAATCACACGCTGAGCAGTGCGACGGAGCCCTATGAGCGTCAGCGAGCCAGACGCTTTCATTTCAACGGCCCGGATATCAGGATTACGTCCGGAGCCGTCGTCGCGCTGGCGATGACATTCAACGAACTCTGCACCAATACGACCAAATTCGGCGCCCTGTCCGTCCCCGCAGGGCGCGTGGAAATCGCATGGACGATCGACGAAGTGAAGCAGCGGCTTCACCTCGTCTGGACCGAAAGAGGAGGTCCGGAGGTCGAGCCACCAACACGGCGAAGCTTCGGCACCCGCATGATGGAGTCGCTCGGCCAACAATTGAACGGTCAGGTGCAGCTCACATACGAAGCGAGTGGGTTTATCTACTCGCTGGATGTGCCGCTTGGCTCGGTCGCGGCGGCGGCATGAGGCCCGACACGAACCTGGCCGGTCAATCGCATGACCGCCAGGGCACCTGGACCGCGCTCTGAATTCACAAATTGACGCAGGGTGCGCGTTGCCGTCGTCATTGGCGCCAGTAATACGACAGCTGATCTTCAGTCACCACGCGCTCGACATTTTCCGACTTGCTCTTGATGCGGTATCGAAGACGCCCGTCAGCCTCGATCGGCATGCGTTGAACGACGGTGTAGATCATCGGCGGCTCGATTTCGACGCGGCCTTGCGGCCCCTGCGGCGAGTGCTGAACGTCTTCATTCAGTTTGTATGTATGCGACATGTATCGACCTCTCAAAGTTGCGGCTGCTCCAGCCTCGGCTGTGCCACGCCGGAATGGCCCATGGCGGCTCGCCGGAACGAGACCAGTCGCCGCTTGTCCTCATCCCACAAGGTCAGCCGCACACACCACAGGCTTTGAAGCATGGTGATTTGTCCGACGGCGGCGAGTTGCGGATGATCCCGCAACACATCCGATAACCTATAGCAGGGAATTCGACTGGACAGGTGATGGATGTGGTGGACGCCGATGTTTGCCGTGAACCAGCGCAAGACGACCGGCAAATGATAGTAGGAACTGCCGTGCAGCGCCGCCTCGTGAAAGCTCCAGGCCTCGTCATGGGACCAGGAGGTGTGTTCGAACTGGTGCTGAACATAGAACAGCCAGACGCCGATCGACGAGGCAAGAATGGTGATCGGCAGGTGCACCAGCAGGAATGGCCCGACGCCGACCAGGCTGATCATGCCGGCGACCAGGATCGCGACGGCGGCGTTGGTGCCCATCGTGCTGAGCCAGGGCTTCCAGCCGCCGCGCATCATCCCGATCGGCAATCGATGCCGCAGGATGAACAGATAGATTGGGCCGACGCCGAACATCACCATCGGATGCCGGTACAGGCGATAGAGCATCCGGCGCCATCCGGACCGCGCGAAAAACTCACGCACGGTCAGCGTGTCGATGTCGCCGAAGCCTCTTTGATCGAGATTTCCCGAACTCGCATGATGGAGCGCGTGGTTGTGCCGCCAGTAGCCGTACGGGGTCAGCGTCATCACGCCGATGATCCGGCCGACCCAATCATTGGCGAGACGGCCGCGGAAAAATGAGCCGTGGCCGCAATCATGCTGGATCATGAAGAGACGGACGAGCAGGCCTGCGGCGGGTATCACCCCCACGAGGCCAATCCAGTAACCAAGGTAGAGAGACACCCACATCAACGTCCAGATGACGACGAATGGCACTGCAGTGATCGCAAGCTCGAGGCCGCCGCGCACGCTATCCGGCTCACGATAACGGCCGAGCAGCTGCGCCAGCGCGCGGGCTTCCGGCGTGGGAACAGGGTTATTCTGCACCTCTCAGCAACCGCGACAGATGTTGTTCAGCTTGCTGCGCGTTCGGGCGTCCTCCGCGACGAACGGATCCTTGTAGGCGGTGCGCGATGCGTCGTCTTCAACGGAAGCCGGCTTTTCGATTTTCGGCCGAGGATACGCCGCATCGTAACAGGCGAGTCTCCCGGTCGTGCTGTCGATTGCGCGGCACTCCTGTCCGGCGGCGAGCGCGCCTTGCGTGCATGCGCAGAGCGACAGCACGGCGAAAGCCATCTTCATCTCATCTTCCTTTTTGCGGGCGAAATGCCGCCAGATATCCGAGATCAAATCCCGTCCACGACCTGGATCGCCTCGGACTCTTATTTCTTCTTGCCGGAACCAAAGCTCGGCTGCCAGCCCGCGGTCTTCTGGCTTGGCGCGGCAGCAATGGTCTTGATCTTCTCTTTCTTGGGCTTCTTGGCTTCCCGATTTCCCTTTTGCTCTCCCTTGGCCATGCCAGTCTCCTCGAATTTGATGATGACGCTATGCGACATGCGGCCTGTCGCTTCCGCCCTGTTCAGCTCTTGCGAAACGGCTTGTTTTTCCGCGGATCCGGCGTCGCTTCCCGCCGAGCGCGCACGATCCTCATTACCGGACAACGCCCAGGAGTGCGCGATAATGTCGGAGATGTAGCAGCTCTGCCCGCAAATAGCGAGGCAAATCGGGTCTCTCACCGGTATGATACGGAACAGGACGGTTCACACGCCCCGGGGATTCCAGCCAGCCGCCGAGCGCGCCATCGTCCACATCAACGCAGCGAACTCCCCGGCTGGAATGCCGTCCAGCTCGCGGCCTAGTGCCGACCCCGACGATGAGCCGAACTGGTTTCTTTTCCAAAGGCGCTCTCGATCGAATTCTTCAGGCTATGGACTGCGCTATGGATTGCCTGATCCATCGTCGTGTCACGATGCGTCACGATGATAGGCTCGCGGCTGTCGCGACGCGCCTCGATCATGCAGCATTTGTCGCCATGGCCGATCTTGCTGCCGACTTCGTCGCTGAGGTGCACATCTATTCGCCTGATGCGATCTCCAAAGCGGTCCAGCGCAGCATGCACGACGGTCTTCACATGGTCCGAAAGCTGCTCACCTCCCTGAATGTTGCCATCTGTTCTAACCTCGATCAGCATCAATCATCTCCATTGCCTGAGCGGCTTCCGATCACTTGACCCGGCGGCCCTTGAAAAAGCCCTTGTTCGTCGTGTTTTGCTTGATGTTGGCGGTCTGGCCCTGCTCAGCCGGATTGATGCGAGTCTTCTTGCGGAGTTCAGCGGCGGGCACTTCCGAGTGATCGCCCGTCCCCTTTTGGCTATGGTTCGCCGCAGGAACCGGCGGCAGGTGTTGTCCGTGTTTCGACATCGCTTCCTCGCTGACGGCTAACGACCAAGAAGGCCCTTGCTTAACCTCAACTTCGATCAATCGCGGAAAAGTCGTGCCGACGGTCTCGGCACGTCTTTCCCAGGTTCAAAAAGCGCCCGGCCGGGCGCTTTTCAGGTCGTTACTGGCACAGGTGCGTGCGGCCGTCCTCGCCACGGAAAACTGTCCCTGGCTGGCAGACGAAGCCATTGCGAACGGCATACCCGTTATCGTATCCGCCGCCGTAGCCGTTATCGTAGGCATATGAATTGTCATAGTAGCCTGGCCCATAACCGCCGTAGTAACCGGATGTTGCGCCAATTACCGAGCCGGCGACGATGCCGGCTGCAATTCCGGCTCCCGCTATTCCGGGTCCATAGCCGCCGCGACGATATCCGCCGCCTCTCATGCCTCCACCAGCATAGTGAGCGGCCCCGGCGTGGAAACTTCCGCCGCCGACGTGCGCGCCGCCGACATGTCCGCTTCTTGCGAGCGCCGGGGACGTCGCCGCGAGTGCAACTGCCAGACAGGCAGCCGTCATCGTTCCGATTCGAGTCATGACCATTTTCTCCTGATGAGTCATAAAGGGAACAGTGCAGCGTCGCTAATGTTCCGGTGCGTTCCGGCTTTCGTATTCGACTCACTCTCGAGAGAAAGATTGCGCAAGAACGGCCCCAGGGCGGGGAGCGCTGAGGCCGTCCGGGTCTTGGAAGAAGCCACAGCGGCTGCAGCTTCCGGTGCAGCCGGCCACATCCGACAGCGCCGCGCTGTTTTGCTCACTGTCCGACTTCGAGTTGAGCGGACCTTTGAGCGGCCACGCGCGTTGAGCCCGCAAGACCTGGGCGACGACGAACGCGGAGCTTTGGCAATGAGCGATATTCCTCTTCACATTCAAAGAAAGTCCGACCGGCGCTGGGCCGCCAGATTTGCCTCGCCGGTCGCATCGGCCGCGCCCAAAGGCACCGACTTGAAGGCGACGGTCAACAATTTGACGCGCCGCGCAAAAGCAAAGGAAAAACCCGCCGGGTTGAGCAAGCGGGCCTAGCCCGCATTGCAGTCGGCTGCGCGCCGCACCGGAGAAAAAATGTCAAAACACCCCAAAATAGAACACGAATACCACGCAGGCAAAGACGTGCTGAAGATATGGGTCCGCGGATACGCGCTCAAAAGCAAAAAGGCGCGCGAAAAGGTGATGAAGACGCTTTGTGATGAAATCGAGCGAAGCCCTGACCGCCTGATTGACGAAGCCAAACGGACAGCCAAAAACGGAAGTTCCGGCAAGAAACTGCGCGGATATCAGAAGGACGTCAAACTCGTCGAGGTCGGCGATTGAAGCGATCGGCCCTCCTGCCTGCCGAGCCGCAACAGCCGCATCGAGGAAGACTGATCGACCAGCTATCCAATTCCAGCGAGAAGCCCTCGCCTGCGCGAGGCAACCTGCTGCGGCCCGGATGCGGCGTTACGCTTCACACGCCCCGGGGATTCCAGCCAGCCACCGAGTGCGCCATGCTCCACATCAGCGCACCGAGCCCGCGCGTGAAGTCGTCGGGGCCTCCGCCTCCCGCATTGGAGAACGCCGACCAGCAGAAATCGCCGCCGGTGCGCACGGAAACGGTCGTCGTCCCATCCAGCAGGCCGTCATGCCACCAGTTGTCGCGTCCACCGCGCCTGTCGATGAACAGGCCCTTCGCATAGCGCGGATTTGCGGCGCTCGGGGTCGTCATCACACGCAGCGTGTCGTCGGACAACAGTTGATCCGTATCCTTGAAGCCGTCGATATGAACGAAGAACGCCGTCAGATCGCTCGGCGTGCCGATCCAGCCGCCGCAGGAATCCAGCCGCACGACGTCGCGCTTGTAGGGATCGTAGGAGCCGTAATATCTGACCTCGCCCGCCGCCCGCTCGGCCAGCGTGTTCCCGGCAATCTGCATGTCGGTGATGCCGCAACGCTTCAGGATATTGTCCTGGATATATTGGTCATAGGGCTGGCCGGTCAGCTTCTCGATGACGCGGCCGAGGATGCAATAGCCGAAGTTGGAATAGGCGAAGCTCTCGCCCGGCGGCGCAGTCAGCGGCATGTGCTCCAGCGTCCAGGCGATCAGCTGGCGCTGGGTCATCTCCGGATTGCGCCGCAGGGGATCGGGAGGGCCGTGCGGCCAGGCACCCGTCGTGTGCGTCAGGAGATGCTCGATGGTGATCTGCTCGTTGAACGCGCGCGGCGCATCCGCTTTCATCAGGCTCTGCACGCTCGGCGGGGTCGGGTAATCGGCGCCGAGAATCGAGTCCGACCCGAAGACGTAGCTGTCGAGCTTGAGCTTGCCCGCTTCGAGCAGGGTGAAAATCCCGGTCGCGGTGATGGTCTTGCTGATGCTCGCAATCCGGAAGCGGTGCTGCGGCGTTACCGGCTCGCCGGTCTCCCGATCCGCAACGCCGAACGCCTCGACATAGACAGGCTTGCCCTTGATCGCGATGGCGATCGAAAGACCCGGAATCTTGCCGGCTTTCATGAAGTCCGTGGCGAGCGCAGCCATCCGCGTGTGCTCGTCCGCAGTCGGTGACGCAGCCGTCACTTCGGCCAGCGCCGGCCAGCGCCCCTGCGCCACTGTCGCGGCAGACAGCAGCGAGCGCTGAAGCAGCCTTCGTCGTGAAACGAACATGGCAGCCTTCCTCCATGAACCCTGGTACATTAATCGATCGAAATATCCGCCTCGCGCGCGACCTTGATCCAGCGCTCGGTCTCCATGCGCATCATGTCTCCGAATTGCTTTGGCGTCATGGCTTCGGCTTCGGCGCCCTCATTGGCGAGAAACGTCGTGAGTTCGGGTGAGGTCAGCATCTTGCCGATCTCCGCGTTGAGCGCGTTGACGATATCCGTGGGCAGCCCGGCGGGTCCGGCAATGCCCCACCACGTCCCGAGTTGTTCGGCGCCCGATACGCCGGACTCTTCAAGCGTCGGCACGTCGGGAAACAGCGCGGTTCGCTTGTTGCCGGTCACTGCAAGGGCCTTGACCTGGCCGCTTTTGGCGAGCGGCAGCACCTGCGGCAGGCTCGACACGAAGATGTCGACATGGCCGCCGGCGAGATCGTTGACCGCGGGTGCGCCGCCCTTGTAGGGCACGTGCATGAGTTTGACGCCGGCCGAGCGCGCGATGAGTTCGGTCGAAATCTGGTTGATGCTGCCGACACCGGCCGAAGCGTAGGTGATCCGGCCCGGCTCGGTCCTGGCGAGGGCGAACAATTCCTTGGCGGATTGTGCCGGGAACTTGTTCGACGCGGCGACCAATAGCGGCGAACGGCCGATGAAGGCGACCGGTGTAAAATCCCTGACCGGGTCGAACGGCATGTTCTTCCGGACCGCCGGCCCGATCGTGAACGTCGGCGACACCAAGAGCAGCGTGTAGCCGTCCGGCTGCGCCTTGGCGACCGCCGCGGTGCCGATCAAGGCGCCGGCGCCGGCCCGGTTTTCGATCACCACCGGCTGGCCCCATGCCTCGGTCAGCTTCTTGCCGATGGCGCGGCCGACCACGTCGTTCGAGCCGCCGGCCGCAAACGGAATGATCAGCGTGATGGCCCGCGACGGCCAGCTTTGCGCGCGCGCCGCAGGATTCGTGAGCACCAGCACGGCGGCGAGTACGGTTGCAACCTTGATCATGACAGGTTTCTCCCGCCGCATGATGGCGTGGCGATACGCGGGAAGAAAATGACCTATAATCGCCCTCACCGCGACAGGCTTTTCCGCATCACAGGCATTTTTCAGGGACAAGCAATGGACTTCCAGCTCACCGGACAGCAGCGGCGCATGGTGGCCGCGGTGCGCGAGCTCGCGCAAGGCGAGTTCAAGGCGAACGCGCAGAAATACATGGACGGTACGTTTCCCTGGGAGAACATGAAGAAACTTGCCGAGATCGGCGTGCTCGGCATGTCGGTGCCGGAAGCGTATGGCGGGCTCGGCCTGCCGGTGTTCGACACCGCGCTGCTGCTCGAGGAGATCGCGAAGACCTGCTACGTGACGGCGATGGCGACTCTCGGCGAGGCCGGCGTGCAGACCCGGGTGATCGCGACCTACGCGCCCGAGAGCATCCGCAGGCGGATCCTGCCCAAAATCGTCTCCGGCGATTGCATGCTGGCGGTCTGCATGACCGAGCCGCATGCCGGCACCGATGTCGCGAACTATCGTACCAACGCCGTCATCAAAGGCGACCGCGTCATCCTCAATGGCACCAAGACGCTGATCAGCCGCGCGCGCGAGGCCGGTATGTTCGTGATCTTCACCCGGATCGACGGCAGGGCGGGCCGCGAAGGCATCGGCTGCGTGCTGCTCGAGCCCGATACCAAAGGCTTCGAGGTGACCGGGACCTATCACACCATGGGTGGCGAGAACCTCCACGAGATCCAGTTCAACAATTGCGAATTGCCGCTGGAGAATCTGGTGATCCGCGACGACGGCTTTCGCAAGCTCCTGACCGCCTTCAACACCCAGCGCTGTCTCAACCCGAGCATCTCGCTCGGGCTCGCCGAAGGCGCGTTCGACGAGGCGCGCAATTATGTCCGGGATCGCACGGTGTTCGGCAAGGCGATCGGCAATTTTCAGGGCGTGCGCTGGAAGCTTGCCGAGATGTACCGCGAGATCGAGACAGCGCGCAGCATCCTCTACCGCGCCTGCATCACGGCGAACCCGTTCCCCGATCCCTTCATGGCCGCGGTCGCCAAGATCACCTGCAACGAGATGGCCAACCGCGTCACCAGCGAGGCGATCCAGCTGCACGGCGGGTTCGGCTTCACCGACGAATACGCGGTGTCGCGGCTCTATCGCGGCGCGCGCTACGGCACGCTCGGCGGCGGCACCACGGAGACGCTGCGCGATCTCATCGGCAAGCGGATCATGGATGCCACGGAGACCGGTGCGGAGTTGCTGGCCTACGACATGCTCAGCGAGGCCGATCTCAACATATGAGAGGTTCAGCGCACCACAAACACCAGCTTGCCGCGGAAGTGCCGGGACTGGCTGACCTCGTGCGCAGCGACGGCGTCGCTCAATTTGTAGCGCGTGACCTCCGGCGGACGGACGGCACCGATCCTGACCAGCTCGACGATGCGCTCCAGATGCGGCCGATCGCGCCCGACAGCCGGCCGCAGTGCGGTGACATCTGATCGATCCGGCTTCGGCGCCTGCGGCCCTGAACCGATGAAGGCCGCACGGCCGCCGGGCTTGAGCACGGCAAAGCAGCGCTGCGCGACCTCGCCCCCGACGGTGTCGAACACCGCGTGGCAGTCTTTCACGGCTAACGTGAAATCGGTTGTGTTGTAATCGATGACCTCGTCGGCGCCGAGTGAGTGGACGTAATCATGGTTCGCCGCGCTCGCGGTCGTGATCACGCGCGCGCCGAGATGTTTGGCGAGCTGAATGGCGAAGGCGGCGACGCCGCCGGCCCCGCCCTGGATCAGGATGGTCTCGCCGTTTTTCAGTTTCAGCGTGTCCTCGACGGTGCAGATCGCGGTTAGGCCGGCCAGCGCGAGCGCCGCGGCGTCGACATGCGACAGCACGGGCGTCTTCTTCGCGACGATGGCGGCCTTGATCGCGATCTTCTCGGCATAGGCGCCCTCTTGCCCCACGTCGCAGACCGCGAACACCTCGTCGCCGACGTGCAGATCGGTGACGCCGCTACCGACGGCGGAGACGACGCCGGAGAAATCACGGCCGAGGATGTAGGGAAAGCGCGAGAGCTGACCCGACTTGCCGTCGCGTACCTTCCAGTCCGCGCCATTGACGCTGGCCGCAGCAATGTCGACCACGACCTGACCGGGTCCGGCCACGGGATCCGGCATGTCGCCGTATTTGAGGACCTCTGGACCGCCATGCCGTTCGATGAAGGCTGCTTTCATGTGTGTCCCCAACTGTCCTATTCGATCACGTCGTCGGCGCGGGCAAGCAGCGGCGGTGAGATGTCGATCCCGAGCTGCTTGGCTGTCTTGAGATTGATGATCAACTCAAACCTGATGGGTTGCACAACCGGCAGTTCGGACGGCTTTTCGCCCTTGAGAATACGTCCGACATAGATGCCCGCTTGCCGCCACGTGTCCGGCAGATTGGGACCGTAGCTGAAAAGACCGCCGGCAGCGACGTCCGAGCGCCCCACGCAGATCGCAGGAATCCCCTGGAGAAGGCCTTTTGTGATGTGTAGATTTTTGCCGTTAAAGCCGAACAGGGGATCGGTGCTGGTGAGAAACGCGCCAACCTTCAACCGGCTCATCGTCGCGAAAGCCTCGTCGAACTCGCTCTCGCTGGCGGCAGCTACGATACTGAGGTTTAGACCCAGCGCCTTGGCTGCGTCCTTTGCTTCGCTGATTTGCATTTCTGCGAGCGTCCCTTTCGGGTTCACGAGCAGCGCAACATCCGAAACTTGAGGCAGGATTTCCCGCAGCAGGCCCATCTTCTTTGACGTCAGCGCCGCCCCGATGAAGGTCGCGCCAGTGACGTTTCCTCCGGGCCGATTGAAGCTTGCAACAAGCCCGTCACCGACGGGATCTCCGCCATAGGCAAAGACGATCGGAATCGTTTGCGTGGCCGCTTTCGCCGCCCGCGCCGGGACCGGCGATCCCGTCGCGAAGATGACGGACACACGGCTCTGCACGAGCTCATCCGCCAGCGCCGGCAGCCGATCGAACTGGTTCTCCGCAGAACGATAAATGACGGTGAGGTTGCGGCCTTCGACGTAGCCCCCCTGCTCCAGACCTTCGCGAAAAGGCCTGATGAACGAATCGGCCATGACGCTCGAGCTGAGCAACCCCAATGTCGGCTGTTGCTCAGCCCGCGCGGCAGCCGGCCATGCCGCCGACAGGCTCACCAGAGCGAGAAATTCGCGCCGCTTCATGTCCGCCCCCGGAACAGCATCCCTACGCCGACGCGCCCTTGGCTTTCGGCCGCCGCAGGTGCTCGTCGAGCCGCGGCATGATCTCGACGAAATTGCAGGGTTTTGTGCGGTAGTCGAGTTGCGCGGCAAGGATCCCGTCCCAGCCGTCCCGACAGGCGCCGGGCGAGCCGGGCAGGCAGAAGATGAAGGTGGCGCCGGCAACGCCCGCGGTGGCGCGGCTTTGAATCGTGGAGGCGCCGATCTTGGCGTGGCTCAGCATGTGGAAGGCGATGGAGAAACCGTCCATCCGCTTCTCGAACAAGGGCTCGACTGCTTCCGGCGTCACGTCGCGGCCGGTGAAGCCGGTGCCGCCGGTGGTGATGATGGCGTCGACGCCGTCGTCGCCGATCCATTTGCGGATCACGCTGCGGATCGCCTCGACGTCGTCGGTGACGATGTCGCGCGCCGCCAATTTGTGCCCCGCAGCCGTCAGGCGATCGGCGAGCGTAGTGCCCGACTTGTCGTCGGCAAGCGAGCGCGTGTCCGAGATCGTCAGCACCGCGATGTTGAGCGGGATGAAGGGCCGTGCTGCGTCAGAGGAAGACATCCGGTTAATCCCACTGCATTTCCCCCTCATGGTGAGGAGGCGCGCCAGCGCCGTCTCGAACCATGAGGCCCCGATATCAGCTTCACGGGCCTCATCCTTCGAGACGCCGCTTACGCGGCTCCTCAGGATGAGGAGATAGGAACTATCGCACCGAGGCCCCTGATGCAAAGGTGTTGCAGGCTTCCAGCGTGCCCTGCTGATAGCCGTTCATGAACCACTGCTTGCGCTGCGCGGCCGAGCCGTGGGTGAAGGAGTCGGGCACCACGCGCCCGGTGGCCTGACGCTGCAATGTGTCGTCGCCGATCGCAGACGCGGTCGTCAGCGCCGCGTCGATGTCGCCGGCTTCGAGGAAGTTCGGCCGTTTCTTCGCCTCGCGGTTGACCCAGATGCCGGACAGGCAGTCGGCCTGCAGCTCCACCCTCACCTGCAGCGCATTGGCTTCCGTCTTGCCGGCGGCCTGCTGCTGTTGCGTGACGCGCGGGAGGATGCCGAGCAGGTTCTGGACGTGATGGCCGGCCTCATGGGCGATGATGTAGGCCGCGGTGAATTTGCAGGCGCTGCCCGAGCAGCCGTGGAAGCGCGTCTCGACTTCGCGGAAGAAGCCGGTATCGAGGAAGATCTTGCGCTCGGGCGGACAATAGAACGGCCCCATCGCCGACTGCGCCATGCCGCAACGGCCGCCATTGGTAGCGTTGCGGAACAGCACGATCTTCGGACCCGTGTAGCTCTGCCCTCGCGCCTTGAACTCCTCGCTCCAGCGGTCGTCGATCTCGCCGAGGATGCCTGCGATCATGCTGCCCATCTCGTCGGTCGGCGCGCCGGTCTTGGCGGAGCTGGAGGTTCGGTCGGACTGATAGGTCGACGAGTTGCTCCCGCCGGTGAGGATTTCCGCGCCGCCGATCAGGATGCGTGGGTCGATGCCGAAGGCGTAGGAGACGAGACCGAGCACGATGATGGTGCCGATGCCGAGCCCGCCGCCGCCCATCGGCAGGCCGATGCCGCCGCCGCCCATGCCGCCGCCAGAATCGTCGCGGCGGTCCTCGATGTCGCTGCTGCGGCGGAAATCGTCGTATTGCATGGCGGCTTCCTCAACTTCGATCGCGTCGTGACATAACCGCCCCGCCGCGGAAAATTTCCATTCCATTAAGCAATAACCCGCCCGGCAAAAATTGCCTAGTGCGACAGGTCGAACATTCGGGTCGTTATTTTGCTGAACGTCACAACAGCGCGGCCAAAATTGCCCAGCGATAAAGGAGATGTTTACCCAGTCACGTCATTGTGTGGCCAGTCGGTTTGTTGGTCCCGCGTCGCCGACAGCGTCGCCTGAGTCAGAGTTCTTGAGTCATGGTTGTGTCGCGTCGCGGGGCGTCTGCAAAGGCGCCCCGCACAAATTTTGAGTCTCAGGAAAAGACTCGCATCATTGTCGGCGATTGCATCGCCGAAATGTCGAAATTGCCGGCCGGTTCAGTCGACCTGGTGTTTGCCGACCCGCCCTACAATCTGCAGCTCAAGGGCGAATTGAAGCGCCCCGACGAATCCCATGTCGATGCCGTCAACGACGACTGGGACAAGTTCACCTCTTTCGCCGCCTATGACGATTTCACCCGCGCCTGGCTGATCGCGTGCCGCCGCCTGATGAAGCCGTCGGCGACGCTCTGGGTGATCGGCTCCTATCACAACATCTTTCGCGTCGGCGCCATCATGCAGGACCTCGGCTTCTGGGTCTTGAACGACATCGTCTGGCGCAAATCCAATCCGATGCCGAATTTCCGCGGCCGCCGCTTCACCAATGCGCACGAGACCATGATCTGGGCGGCGCGCGACGAGAAGGCGAAGGGCTATACATTCAATTACGAAGCGCTGAAGGCGGCCAATGAGGACGTGCAGGCGCGCTCCGACTGGCTGATCCCGCTTTGCACCGGCGATGAGCGGCTGAAGGACAACAGCGGCAAGAAGGTGCATCCGACCCAGAAGCCGGAAGGCCTGCTTGCGCGCGTGCTGCTGTCGTCGTCGAAGCCCGGCGACCTCGTGATCGATCCCTTCAATGGGACCGGCACGACCGGCGCGGTCGCCAAGCGCCTGGGCCGGCGCTATGTCGGCTTCGAGCGCGACGAGACTTATGCCAAGGCCGCGGAAGCACGCATCACCGCAATCGAGCCGCTGCCGGAAGCGACGCTGGCGCCGTTCATGACCGCGCGCGACGCCCCGCGCGTGGCGTTCTCCGAGTTGATCGAGCGCGGCATGATCCTGCCCGGCACCAAGCTGGTCGACGCCAGGAAGAAGCACGGCGCGCTGGTACGTGCCGACGGCGCCATCATGCTCGGCGACAAGGTCGGCTCGATCCACCGCATGGGCGCGGTGGCGCAGGGCTCGGAAGCCTGCAACGGCTGGACATTCTGGCATGTCGAGACCAAGCAGGGTTTGCGGCTGATCGACGAGCTGCGCGCCGAAATCCGCAGCCAGATGGCGGCGGGCTAATCGCGCCACTCTCTCAAATCGTCATTCCGGGGCGCCGCGTTTGCGGCGCGCTCACAAACTCGTCGCTTGCGCTTTGCCGCAAAATTTGCGCAAAAAGCCTCCGCCCGCGGCACTAGCCGCCGCATCCCGATTTCTGGCAACCAACAACAGGGAGATGTTGATGCTCAAATTCTACTTCAATGGCGCGCCCAACCCGAACAAGGTCGCGCTGTTCCTGGAAGAGTCCGGCCTGCCTTTCGAGCCGGTCGCCGTCGACACCCGCAAGGGCGAGCAGTTCAAGCCGGAGTTTCTGAAGGTCAATCCGAACGGCAAGGTGCCGGCGATCGACGACAGCGGCACCTTCGTGTTCGACTCGAACGCCATCCTGCTTTACCTCGCCGAGAAGACCGGCAAGTTCCTGCCGCCGAACACGCCCAAGAACCGCGCGGAGATGCTGTCCTGGCTGATGTTCATCGCGACCGGCCTCGGCCCCTATTCGGGGCAGGCGGTGCACTTCAAGCATTTCGCGCCGAAAGACACCGACTACGCGGTCAACCGTTATGCCTTTGAGGCGCATCGGCATTACAAAATCCTCGACGATCACCTCGCCGGCAAGAAGTACATGGTCGGCGACACCTACAGTATCGTCGACATGGCGCTGTGGGGCTGGGCGCGCATGGCGCCGTTCGTCCTCGGCGAGGAAGGCGCGGCGAAGTACAAGAACGTGAAGCGGCTGGTCGACGAGATCACCGCGCGTCCGGCGGCGGCGCGCGCCATCGCGCTGAAGGATAAGTTCACCTTCAAGGCCGAGATGGACGACGAGGCGCGCAACCACATGTTCGGCCACCTCAAGACCAAGGCGGCTTGATTTCGCTTTGCGCGATATGAGGCGGGTGCCGGTGTCCAACCGGCGCCCGTTTTCATTTTGCGCTACCCGATCGCGGCAACCGCCTCGATTTCGATCATCCAGCCCGGCCGCGCCAGCCGCGTCACCACCAGCAGCGTCGAGGCCGGCGGCTTCGCAACGTTGACATAGCGATCGCGCGCGGCACGGTATTTCGGCAAATCATCGTAGCCGACCTCGGCGACGAGATAGACGTTCAACTTGATGATGTCGGCCATGGTGCCGCCGGCCGCTTCCACCGCGGCCTTCAGGTTCTTGAACACCTGCTCGGCCTGCGCTTCCAGATTGCCCTCGCCGACCAGATTGCCCGACGCGTCGGCCGGGACCTGGCCCGCGATATAGACCAGCGAACCGCCGGTGACCTTGGCCACATGCGAATAGCCCGCCGGCTTCATCATATCAGGCGGATTGAAGATGTCCTTGCTCATGTCACGCCGCTTTCGCGTGCTGCTCGCCCATCACCTTCTTCACCGCGGGGCGCTCGGCCATGCGCTTCATGTGATCGGCGACCTTCGGTAAGTTCTTGAGATCGACGCTGTCGCCCTCGAGCCAGAGTGCGATGGTGTAGAGATAGGGATCGCAGATCGTGTATTGCTCGCCCATCACCCAGGGGCCCCTGAGCATGCTTTTCTCGATCAGATCGAAACAGGCGGCCATGCTCTTCGGCACCATCCCCTTCATGTCGGCGAAGGACGATTCCTGCGTCGCCCAGCGATAGCCGCGGCCCTTGTGCGCATGCGCGACATGCACGGTGCCGCAGAGATAGCTGTTGAACGACTGCACCTGCGCAAACGCAAAGGGATCGTCCGTTGGAGCGAGCTTCGCCTTCGGAAAGGTCTGCGCGATATAGGCGAGGATCGCCGGGTTCTCGGTGATGATGCCCTGGTCGGTTACCAGCGCCGGGACGCGGCCTTTCGCATTGATCTTGAGGTAGTCCGGGCTCTGCTGCTGGTTGGCCTTGAAGTCGAGCCGGATTGCGCTGTAGTCGGCGCCGGCTTCCTCCAGCGCGATATGCGAGGCGAGCGCGCAGGTGCCGGGGGCGTAATAGAGCTTGTACATTTTTGTTTCCTCCGAGAAGGCTCGACGTTAACGGCGCGGCGTTCCGCCGTCCATCCCGCCGTTTCGCGGTTGCCCACCACCACGCTCCCATGTCATGAATCAACAAAGCGTGAGGGCGTGTCATGACGGTATTGATCGCGGGCGGCGGCATCGGCGGACTGACGCTGGCGCTGAGCCTGCACCAGATCGGCGTCCCCGTCCGCGTGTTCGAGAGCGTGCCGCAGCTGAAACCGCTCGGGGTCGGCATCAACGTGCTGCCGCATGCAGTGCGCGAGCTGGTCGAGCTCGGGCTGATGGACAAGCTCGACGCATCCGGCGTGCGCACCAGGGAACTCGCCTATTTCTCCAAGCGCGGCCAGCCGATCTGGAGCGAGCCGCGCGGGCTGGACGCAGGCTACAAATGGCCGCAATTCTCGATCCATCGCGGCATCCTGCAGCAGATCCTGCTCGATGCCGCGACCGCGCGGCTGGGCGCGGAGAATATCCTCACCAGCCATCATCTGTCCGACTGGACCGAGACGGCAAACGGCGTCCGCGCGACCTTCATCGATCGCGCCACGGGCCAACCGGCCGGCGCTTGCGAAGGCGACATTCTCATTGCCGCCGACGGCATTCACTCAGCGGTGCGCGAGAAGCTTTATCCGAACGAGGGCCCGCCGATCTGGAACGGCCGCATTCTCTGGCGCGGCATCACCGCGGGCGATGCCTTCCTGTCCGGCCGCACCATGATCATGGCCGGCCACGAGATGCTGAAATTCGTCTGCTATCCGATTTCGAAGGAGCCGGATGCCGCAGGCAAATACCAGATCAACTGGATCGCCGAGCGGCACATGCCGCCGACCTATCAGTGGCGCCGCGAGGACTATAACCGCACCGCAAAACTCGACGAGTTCCTGCCGTTGTTCGAGAACTGGCGTTTCGACTGGCTCGACGTGCCCGGCCTGATCAAAAACTGCGCGCACGCCTATGAATATCCCCTCGTCGATCGCGATCCGCTGCAGCGCTGGACCTTCGGCAAGGTGACACTGCTCGGCGATGCCGCGCATCCGATGTATCCGATCGGCTCCAACGGCGCTTCCCAGGCGATCCTCGATGCGCGAACGTTGACCCGCGAAATTCTCACGCACGGCCCGACCAACGCCGCACTGCTCGCCTATGAGGCCGAGCGTCGGCCGGCGACATCAGATCTCGTGATGCTCAACCGCCGCAACGGCCCGGAGCAGGTGATGCAGTTGGTCGAGGAGCGCGCGCCCGCCGGCTACAAACTCGTCACCGACGTGCTGTCGCAGAAGGAGCTGGAGGACATCGCCGCCAACTACAAGCGCGTCGCGGGCTTCCAGGTCGAGGCGCTCAACGCCAAGCCGCCGATCGTGCAAGTGCCGAAGGCGAAGGCCAGCTGATCCAAGGTGCGTGTGCTATCTCGCGGCTGACCTCGGTACGCATTTGGCGGCACGCAACGGCGCGCCGGACATGGCATTGCCGTGGGTGTAGCTGACCTGCTTGATGCTTCCTTTCGGACAACTGCCATCATCGACGAAGACCGTAGCCCCGTTTCTCCCGTCCAGCGGCTCCTGCTTGACGATGGTTTGGGCGCCGCAAGGAGCGACCATCGCGCCAAGCGCCAGCAACAGGACCGCCGGTCGCGCTGAAGCGTTCATCGCTCAGTGCATGACGGACTGTCGTGGAATACAGGTTCTGGTGCGCGGCGGCAGTCCCTTCAATTCGTTGCCATTGCCGCCGGTCGATGTGATCAGCTTGATCTTTCCGGCGCCACAGGTGCCGTCATCCACCAGCACGGTCGCGCCGGTTCGCAGCGTACCCTCCATCGGCTCCTGCTTGATGATGACCTGGGCGCCGGAAACGCTCGAGGTGAACACGACAATCAGCGAAGCTGCAGCGAGCCTTCCCATGTTTTCCTCCCGATCAAGTTGAGGGCCATCGTAGCCTAGCGCAACGCCCGCGTCGCTTCCAGAAGCCGCGCCACCGTCGTTGCGGTCGCAAGCAGCGTACCGTCGTCGGCGGTCAATTTGCCCTCCATGAAGGCGATGGTCTTGCCGAGTTGCGTCACTCGCGCTTCCGCAATGATCGGACCGGGCTTGGCCGCTGCCATGAAGTTCACGGTCAGGCTGATGGTGGTGGTGTAGAGCTTGCCTTCGGTCATGATGAGCACGGCGGGCCCCATCGTGTCGTCCAGCATGGCCGTGAGGATGCCGCCCTGGATAAAACCGGCCGGATTGCGGAACTCCGCCTTGCCGTCGAATCCGACCCTGAGCCAGCCTTCCTCGGGCCGCGAATCCAAAAGATGCCATCCGAGCAATTTCGCGGCGGGCGGCGGCGTCATCTGGTCGAGCACCGTCTTGATCATGGCAGTCTCCGTTTGGTCGGTGCTTTCTAAGCCAGGCCTGCTGCCAACCTGCTGTCAGCAGCTACAAATTCAGGCCATGCGCGACGACTTTGCGCATCACGCTGGGCAGCGCCTCGCCGGCGAGGGTGGCGATCGGCACCCAGCGCATGCCCTCGGGCGCGCGGGTGCGCGCGGGCACCTCTGCAGTATAGACCACGAGCTCCAGCGGGAAATGCGTGAAGACGTGGGTGACGATTCCGGCCTTGCGATGCCAGCGCGACACGCCTTTCAACGCCGGCGCCTGTTTCAGCGCCGCCTTGTCGTCTTGCGCGGCGAGCCAGTCGGAGCCGGGCACCTCGGTCATGCCGCCGAGCAGGCCTTTCTCCGGGCGCGAGCGCACCAGCAGCTCGCCGCCGCGCGTGACCACGAAGGCCGCGCCGCGGCGCAGCGCGCCGGTCTTCTTCGCAAGCTTGCGCGGAAACGTCTCCTGGTCGCCGCGCGCGCGGGCCGCGCATTCGTCGCCCAGCGGACAGAGCACGCAAGCCGGCTTCTTCGGCGTACAGATCGAGGCGCCGAGATCCATCAGCGCCTGCGCGCTGTCGCCTGCACGAGACTCTCCCAACAAGGTTGATGCGAGCTGCTGAATGCGCGGCTTGGCCTGCGGCAGCGGCTCTTCCAATGCAAACAGCCGCGACACCACGCGCTCGATATTGCCGTCGACCGGCATGGTACGGCGGTCGAAGGCGATCGCCGCGATCGCCGCCGCCGTGTAGGGTCCGATCCCTGGCAGCGCGCGCAGGCCTGCTTCGGTGTCCGGAAACGCGCCGCCATGGTCGCGCGCGACCGCAACCGCGCACGCATACAGATTGCGCGCGCGCGAATAATAGCCGAGACCGGCCCACATCCTTAAGACATCGTCGAGCGAGGCGCGCGCCAGTACCGTCACATCAGGCCAGCGCGCGACGAATTTTTCGAAATAGGGACCGACGGTTTTGACCCCGGTCTGCTGCAGCATGATTTCCGACAGCCACACCCGGTAAGGATCGGCGCGCACACCGGCCGGCGGCCGCCACGGCAACTTGCGCCGATGACGGTCATACCAGGCGAGCAGCAGCGCGGGGCGGTCGTTCGCGTCGCTTTGTGACGAAGCTTTCTTTCGCTTGATGGCTGCGCCTGCTAGAGTCATGCGCGTATCTACGCAAAGCCTCCGTCAATGTCCAAGCCCGGCCGCATCAGCGCCAAGCCTTTATCCCTGCTGCTCAGCGACGTCTTCAAGGACGCCTACGCCAGGCAGGGTTTTGCCGCGCGCGAGTTGGTGACACGCTGGGCTGAGATCGCAGGCCAGGACGTTGCAGCCCATTCGGAGCCGCTAAAACTGCAATGGCCGCGGCCGGTCGAGGGGCAGGTGCAAGAACCGGCCACGCTCGTCTTGCGCGTCGAGGGGCCGATGGCGCTGGAGATCCAGCACAAGTCCGACGTGATCCTGGAGCGCGTCAATCGCTTCCTCGGCTGGAGCGCGGTCGGCCGGCTGGCGCTGCGGCAGGCGCCGCTGTCGCGGCGCGAGCGGCCCACGGCCCCGCGTCCGCCCGACCCACAGGCAGTCGAAGAAGTGGCCCAAACCCTGACCGCGATCGAGGACGACGAGCTGCGCGCGGCACTGGCCAGACTTGGCGCCGCAATCAAGCGAAATTGACGCTTTCCGAACGATCGGCGCGCGGAACCGGGCATTGCTTCAAGGGCGGTTTCAAGCTAGCGAACAGCTGATTTAAGTCCGGAGCAGACCGTTGAGCACAATTACGCGCCGCGCCTTCACCACCGCCGCCCTGTCGCTGACCGGCCTTGCCGCCCTCGGCGTGTTCACGCCGCTGCGGCTGATCGGCGAGGCGCTGGCCCAAAGCGCCAGCGCCAGCGATGTTGCCAAGCCCGTGTCGCTGCCGGACATGGCGATCGGGGCGGCGGATGCCAAGGTCACCATCACCGAATATGCCTCGATGACCTGTCCGCATTGCGCGGCCTTCAACGCCGACGTGTTCCCCAAGATCAAGTCGGAATATATCGACACCGGCAAGGTCCGTTATATCTTCCGCGAGTTCCCGCTCGACATCAAGGCAGCGGCGGGCTCGATGCTGTCGCGCTGCATCGCCAATGGCGACGCCACCAGATATTTCGCGGTCACCGATCTCCTGTTCCGGTCGCAGGGCGACTGGGTGATGAAGAACACCACGGAGACGCTGACACGGATCGGCAAGCAGGCCGGCCTGAGCGCGCCCCAGGTCGAGGCATGTCTCAAGGATCAGGCCTTGCTCGACAAGCTCGTCGCCGACCAGAAATACGCCAGCGAGGTGCTGAAGGTGGACTCCACACCGACTTTCTTCATCAATGGCGAGAAGATCAAGGGCGAGACCTCGTTCGAGGACTTCCAGAAGAAGATCAATCCGCTGCTGGGTTGATCAGGAACCGATCCTTCGCGTCGAACCGATTCGACAGCACGTTCAAGCCGTTGATGAAGACCCGATTCGCAACCGCCTCGCCGTCAAGATTCATTTTGACGGATAACCCCAGCAAAAGCCTTGGGAAAAGCGGTCCCGGCAGGTTGCCCCGGGGCACCGGCGCGGCCATTGTCCCAGCTCATTCGAGGCGCAGGAAGCGACTCACACCACACCGACATTGCCTTCTATGGTATTGTCCCGGCAGGGAGATTCGCGCCCTGCCAACAGAGAATCGTGCTTATGAAGCTGACGCGCCTTCGCCTCCATGGTTTCAAGTCGTTCGTTGAACCCACCGACTTCATGATCGAGCCCGGCTTGACCGGCGTGGTCGGTCCGAACGGCTGTGGCAAGTCGAACCTGGTCGAGGCGTTGCGCTGGGCGATGGGCGAGACCTCGCACAAATCGCTGCGCGCGGCCGACATGGACGCGGTGATCTTTGCCGGCTCCGGCAACCGCCCCGCGCGCAACCACGCCGAAGTCGTGATGACGATCGACAATTCCGATCGCTCGGCGCCGGCCGCCGTCAACGACAGCCAGCTGCTGGAAATCTCCCGCCGCATCGAACGCGAGGCCGGCTCGGTCTATCGCATCAACGGCCGCGACGTGCGCGCACGCGACGTGCAGATCCTGTTCGCGGATGCCGCGACCGGCGCGCGTTCGCCGGCGCTGGTGCACCAGGGCAAGATCGGCGAGATCATCCAGGCCAAGCCGGAGCAGCGCCGCCGTGTGCTGGAAGATGCCGCGGGTGTCGCCGGCCTGCATGCGCGCCGTCACGAGGCCGAGTTGCGGCTGAAGGCGGCCGAAACCAATCTCACCCGCGTCGAGGATGTGATCGGCCAGCTCGCCGGCCAGATCGACGGCTTGAAGAAGCAGGCGCGACAAGCCATCCGCTACCGCGAGGTCGCCGCCAAGGTGCGCAAGGCCGAGGCCATGCTTTTCCATCTGCGCTGGATGGAGGCCAATTCGGATGTGACGGACTCCGCGCGCACCCACGATCTCGCCGTGCGCGAAATGGCCGAGCGGACCCGCGAGCAGGCGGAAGCCGCGCGCATCCAGGCGCTGCGCGCCGCCGAACTGCCGGCGCTGCGCGAGGCGGAAGCCCGCGCCGCCGCCGGGCTGCAACGGCTGACCAATGCGCGCGACCTGCTCGACCGCGAGGAGGAGCGCGCCAAGGAGCGCGTCGCCGAACTGGATCGCCGGCTGACGCAATTTGCCGCCGACATCGCGCGCGAGCAGCAGCAGGCCTCCGATGCCGATGTCGCCCTCGCACGGCTCGATGCCGAAGACGCCGAGCTTAAGGAGGAGATCAAGTCGCGCGTCGAGAAGCGCAGTGGCGTCGACGAGCGGGTCGCCGCGGCTGAAGCAACCTTGGCGGATGCCGAGCGGCTGTTCGCGGAATTGACCACCGCGCTTGCCGATCTCACCGCCAGGCGCAACCAGCTCGAGGCCAGCGTGCGCAGCCACCGCGACCGGCTGGCGCGGCTCGACCAGGACATCGCCAATGTCCAGGCCGAGGAGCAGAAGCTCGCGCAGGAGACCAGCGGTCTTGGCGATCTCGCGACCCTTGCGGCCGGTATCGAAAGCGCGCAGCACCATCTGACGCAGTCGGAAGCCGCCGCACAGGCCAGCGAAACCGCGCACGCCGCCGCGCGGCAAAGGCTGGAGTCGTCGCGCGCGCCGACCGCGGAAGCCGACAAGCGTGTGCAACGGCTCGAGACCGAGGCGCGCACGATTTCCAAGATCGTCAATGGCGAGACCAAGAATCTGTGGCCGCCGATCATCGACGGGATCACCGTCTCCAAGGGCTACGAGAAGGCGCTGGGCGCAGCGCTCGGCGACGATCTTGACGCGCCGGTCGATCCGTCCGCGCCCCTGCGCTGGACGGTTGCCGGCCATGATGGCGCCGATCCGTCGCTGCCGTCGGGTGTCGAACCTTTGGCCGCGCATGTGCAGGCGCCGCCCGAACTCACCCGCCGTCTCCGCCAGATCGGCGTCGTGGCCAAGGAGCGCGGCGCCGAGCTTGTCTCGCAGCTCAAGACCGGGCAGCGGCTGGTCTCGCCGGAAGGCGACGTCTGGCGCTGGGATGGGTTTGTCGCGGCCGCCCACGCGCCAACCGGCGCGGCACGGCGTCTGGCCGAACGCGCGCGGCTGGTCGACATCGAGCACGAGCTTGAGCAGGCACGCGGCGATGCCGCCACCAAGCGGCAGGCGCTGGAAACGGCCGATGCCGAAGTGAAAGCTGCAGCGCAAGCTGAAAGCGCTGCCCGCGATGCGTGGCGCGCCGCCCAGCGCGATGCGGATTCCGCGCGTGAGCGCCATTCTGCCGCAGAGCGCGAGATCAACCGCCACGCCGCGCGCAAATCGGCGCTGTTCGAGGCCTATAGCCGCCTCTCCATCGACCGCACCGAGGCTGAATCGGCCCATCAAGGCGCAGCTGCTTCGCTCGCCGAATTGCCGCCGAGCCTGGAGACCGAGACGAAGCTCGCCGCGGTCCGCTCCGATATCGACGGCCACCGCAAGAACGCCGCACAGGTGCGCGCCGAGGCGCAGGCGCTGGCCCGCGAGGCTGAACTCGCCGACCGCCGCGTGCAGGCGATCGTTGCCGAGCGCAACGAGTGGCAGGGCCGCAAGAGCAGCGCGGCATCGCAGATCGCCACGGTGGAAGCCCGCATTGCCGAGGTGAGAGCCGAGCGCACCGAACTCGAGAACGCACCGGCCGTGTTCGCGGAGAAGCGCAACGCGCTGATCAACGAAATCAGCCATGCCGAGAGCGATCGCCGCGTCGCTGCGGACGCGCTGGCCGCAGCCGAGACGGTGATGGCGGAAACCGACCGCGCCGCCAAGGCGTCGCTCGAAGCGCTGTCCGCTTCGCGCGAGGCGACGGCGCGCGCCGAAGAACGGATGGAGGGCGCCAGGCGCAGGCTTGCCGATGTCGAGCGCGAAATCCACGACATGCTGGAGATCGAGCCGCAGGGCGTCGCCGCGCTGGCCGAGATCGCGCCGGGCGCGGAACTGCCGCCGCTCTCCGAGATCGAGGAAAATCTGGAGAAGCTGCGCCGCGACCGCGAGCGGCTGGGCGCCGTCAACCTGCGCGCCGAGGAAGAGCTGCGCGAGGTCGAGGCCCAGCACACGACATTGACCACCGAGCGCGACGACCTGGTCGAGGCCATCAAGCGCCTGCGCCAGGGTATCCAGAGCCTCAACCGCGAGGCGCGCGAGCGCCTGCTCGCCTCGTTCGAGACGGTCAACGGCCACTTCAAGCGGCTGTTCACCGAATTGTTCGGCGGCGGCGAGGCCGCGCTGCACCTGATCGAGAGCGACGATCCCCTGGAAGCCGGCCTCGAGATCATCGCGAAGCCCCCGGGCAAGAAGCCGCAGACGCTGTCGCTGCTCTCGGGCGGCGAGCAGGCGCTGACGGCGCTGGCGCTGATCTTCGCGGTGTTCCTCACCAATCCCTCGCCGATCTGCGTGCTCGACGAGGTCGACGCGCCGCTCGACGACCACAATGTCGAGCGCTTCTGCACCCTGCTGCACGAGATGACCGCCTCGACCGAGACGCGCTTCATCATCATTACCCACAACCCGATCACCATGGCGCGGATGAACCGTCTGTTCGGCGTCACCATGGCCGAGCGCGGCGTCTCGCAACTGGTCTCGGTCGCGCTCGCTGAGGCGGTAAAAATTCTCGACCAAGACGTGGCGTGATCCCGTCCACCCTGCCCGTCGAACTCAGAGCCGCGCTCGATGCGAAGCTCGAAGGATTGCCGCGGACTAACGTGGCCTCCCGTGCCGCCTCTATCTCGAAAGCCTATCGCGAGGGCGGCAACTCGGGCGCGATCGCATCCGAAACCGATGCGCTGGCTTACGCGCTGGCACGGATGCCGGCGACCTATGCCGCCGTCGCCGCGAGCCTGAACGCGCTCATGGAAATCAGGCCCGACCTCGCGCCGCGATCCCTGCTCGACGTCGGCGCCGGACCGGGCACGGCGAGCTGGGCGGCGGCCGAGGCGTTTCCGACACTTGCAGGCTTGACGCTGCTCGACGCCAATCCCGCACTGCGTATGCTGGCGCTGGAACTCGCGGCGGGCAGTTCGCGCGTTGGCGCGGCGGCCTACGAACTTGGCCCGGCGCGCGCATCGCTTGCACAAGCCGCTGAAGCCGACCTCGTGATCGCGAGCTACCTGATCGGCGAACTCGACGAGCACGAGCGCCGCGACCTCGCCGACGTCATGTGGGCCAGCACACGCGACACGCTCGTCATCGTCGAACCCGGCACGCCCGCGGGTTACGCCCGCATCATCGCAACGCGTGCGCAGCTGATCGCGGCCGGCGCACATGTCGCGGCACCCTGCCCGCATGACCGGCCATGTCCGCTCACGCCTCCCGACTGGTGCCATTTTGCGCAGCGGCTGCCGCGATCGCGCGCGCATATGCAGATGAAGGACGCCGAGGTGCCGTTCGAGGACGAGAAATTCTCCTATGTGGTGCTGACGCGAACGCCGCTTGTGCAGCGTCCCTCCCGCGTGCTGGCGCCGCCCGTCGTCGGCAAAGCCGAGATCACAGCCAAACTCTGCGCGCCCGAAGGCCTCACGCTCGCGAAGGTCCCGCGCCGGGACAAACCGGCCTATGCGCGCGCCCGGCGCTGGGCCTGGGGCGATGCCGTCATGGAGAAAAGTTAACGGATTCCACGGCTTAGCCTTGAACTTTTGCCGCCTTGCGGCCGACCAAGGGGATACCCACCTCGTGGCGGCTCGCACCTGCTCGTCTTTTGACCGCCTTTCCACCCCTTCAGGAGCATCTCTATGTCGACCGGCTGGATCGTTCTCGGCGTCATCGTCGTCCTCGTCATCTTCGCCTTCGGCGCCTACAACCGGCTGATCTCGCTGCGCCAGCGCGTCGACCAGTCGTTTGCCGACATCGACGTGCAGCTCAAGCAGCGCCACGATTTGATCCCGAACCTGGTCGAGACCGTGAAGGGCTATGCGGCGCATGAGCGCGGCACGCTCGACGACGTCATCAAGGCGCGCACCTCCGCGATCTCCGCGCAAGGACCGGCGCAGGTCTCCGCCGCCGAGAACCAGCTCTCCGGCGCGCTCGGCCGGCTGATCGCGCTGTCGGAGGCCTATCCGGACCTCAAGGCCAACGCCAACTTCCAGCAGCTGGCGAGCGAGCTGTCCGACCTCGAAAACAAGATCGCGGCGAGCCGCCGTTTCTTCAACAACGCGGTCCAGGAATACAACACCGGCATCCAGCAGATGCCCGCCGCCCTGTTCGCCGGCATGTTCGGCTTCACCCGCAAGGACTTCTTCGATCTCGGCGCCAGCCGCAGCGAGGTCGAGGCCGCGCCGAGCGTGAAGTTCTGACAACGCCCATTCGGGCAACGCATCATGGCCGCCTACGGTCTCTACACCCACATCGCATCGAACAAGACAAAGTCGATGCTGCTGCTCGGCGGCCTGTTCCTGCTGGTCTATGTCATCGTCTATGCCGGCGCCCTTGTCATCGAGGTGCTCAACGTCGGCGATGCGCCGTTCGACTACTATCTCAAGGCCGCGCTCGCCGACGTGATCCGCACGCTGCCCTACTCGACGGGCGCGGCGATCCTGTGGATCGTGATCGCCTATTTCTTCCACCAGTCGATCATCGATGCCGTCACCGGCGGGCGCGAGGTGACGCGGCAGGAGCAGCCGAGGCTCTATAATCTGCTGGAAAATCTCTGCATCTCCCGCGGCATCCCGATGCCGAAACTGAAAATCATGGACAGCGACGCGCTGAACGCGTTCGCGACCGGCCTGAACCGTCGCCAATATGCCGTCACCGTCACGTCGGGCCTGCTCAACTCGCTTAACGACCAGGAGATGGAGGCGGTGCTCGGCCATGAGCTGACCCATATCCGCAACGGCGACGTGCAGATGATGGTGATCGCTGTCGTCATCGCCGGCGTGGTCGGATTTTCCGCCGAATTGCTGTTCCGCGGCTTTGGTAATTTCGGCGGTTACGGCTGGGGTTGGGGCGGCGGCTCCTATAGGTCGTCCTCTTCCTCGTCGTCCTCGGAGAGCAGCAGCAGCGACCGCAAGGGAGGCGGCGGCGCGGCCGTCCTCATCATCGTGCTGGCGGTCGTGCTGATCGTGGTCGCCTGGGCGCTGTCGCAACTGGTCAAGCTCGCGCTGTCGCGCTCGCGCGAATTCCTGGCCGACGCCGGCTCGGTCGAACTGACCAAGAACCCCGACGCGATGATCTCCGCGCTGCGCAAGATCGAGGGCCGCGGCGAACTGCCCGACGCGACCTCGGCCGTGATGGAGCTCTGCGTCGACAATCCCCGCGAGGGCTTTGCCGATATTTTCGCCACCCACCCTTCGGTCGAAGCGCGCGTCGACGCGCTGGTGAAATATGCCGGCGGTCACTATGAGGGCCCGCTGGCACTGCCTGATCATCCCGAGCAGCCGGATGGCCAACAGGACCAGCCGGATGGCGCGCCGCCGCTGCCGCAGGGGCCGTGGAGTGACAGCCAGCCCGCTCCGCCATCGCAACCTCCTGCTCTTCCGTCCGGTCCCTGGGGAAATCAGGCCGGCCCGTGGGGCCGGCATTGAGACTGCGCAAAGGCCGTTCGCCATTAAGGAATTTCGCGGAATGGCGGCGTTCCGCGCGCCCAATGATTTGAATTCCCCCTTGTTTCTGCCATGTTCGCGCCCAAACAAGGTATCGGGATCAGCCGGCCGTTCTGGGTCGGGGGCGCAGCAGGGACGGACATGGCAGCAGCAAAGCCGGCAGTGATTGTGGTGGGCGCCGACAAGGGCGGGGTCGGCAAGACCACGGTGTCGCGCACCCTGCTCGACTATTTCAGCGCCAACAACGTGCCGACGCGGGCGTTCGACACCGAATCCCCGCGCGGCACCCTGAAGCGCTTCCACCCCGACATCACCGAGATCGTCGACATGACGGCGACCGCGGACCAGATGAAGATCTTCGACACGCTGAACTCGGCCGCGCCCTCGGTCACCGTGATCGACGTCCGCGCCGGTCTCTTGTCGCGCGCGCTGGCCTCGCTGCGCGACATCGGCTTCCTCGATGCCGCCAAAGGCGGCCAGATCACCTTCGCCGTGTTCCACATCCTCGGCCCGTCGATCGCCTCGCTCGACGAGATCGCCGAGACCGCGGGCTTCATGTCCGGCGCCAAGTATTTCCTGGTCAAGAACTTCATCAACGACACCCAGTTCTTCCAGTGGGACCAGGCCACCTACAATTCCTATTTCCACCGCATCAAGGACGCCACCGACCTGACCATCCCGAAGCTCAACGAGATGGCCTATGAGCAGGTCGAGATCGCCTCGGTGCCGTTCCTGAAGTTCGTCGCCAACAAGGGCATTCATGACGACGCCGCCAACTACTCCTTCGTGCTGCGCGGCTATGTCCGGCACTGGCTGGCCAACGTCTGGAGCGAGTTCGACCGCATCAAGCTGACCGACATCGTCGGCGCCGGCAAAGCGGTGCGCGGCAGCGAAAAATAATTTTTTGGACGCCGCCGCAATCCGGCTGGATCGGCGCTGGATTTCTCCTGATAGTGCGGGATCATGCCCGCGACGCCGGTCTACATCATCTGCTCGCCCCGCCCGCAGGTCGGCAAGACGCTGACCGCGCGGCTGCTCGGCGAGTTCCTGCTGCTCAAGAACGGGCGGGTGCAGGCATTCGACATCAACCTGAAAGAACCGTCGCTGCTCGACTTCCTGCCTGATGTCACCGAGACCGCCGACGTCATCGACACCTACGGCAAGATGCAGCTGATGGACCGCATCATTGTCGACGACGGGATGGCGAAGATCATCGACCTCGGCTTCCACGCCTTCGACGAGTTCTTTGCGATGACCGGGCAGATCGGCTTCCTGAAGGAGGCAGCGCGGCACAACGTCGCGCCGGTCATCCTGTTCATGGCCGACACCGACCGGCTTTCCGTGCGCGGTCATGAGACCCTACGCCAGCAGATCCCGGCGCAGAATCTCGTCGTGGTCGACAACGAGCATGTCGTGCGCGGCGAACTGCCGGAAGCGATGGAGCGCGGCCGCGTGCTGCGCATCCCGGCGCTGCCGACGTTTCTCAAGACGTACATCGACCGGTTGACGTTCTCGTTTACCGATTATCTGCGGCAGGAGAAGGATTCCTCGACCGAGCTGCATCAATGGATCCGGCGTAATTACACCGTGTTCCGCGATCTCGAGCTGAGTTTCATCATGCAGCGGGGGTGAGGGCGGTGCGCGAGAGCGCGGAACATCGTCGTCATGCATCGCCCGGCTTTCTCATGTCAAACAGCTATTCGGTGTCATCGTCCGCGAAGGCGAACGATCCAGTATTCCAGAGGCGTTTGAGCTCAAGCACTACCGCCTCTGGGATACTGGGTTGTCCGGTCAAGCCGGACGACGACAGCGGAGTAAACAAGCGACCGCATTCCCGCGGCGCGTTTGCGTCCGGGTGATGCGTCATTCTCGTCCCTCGTGAAAGAAGAGGGCGCAGGGAATGCCGGGCGCTGGCCGCACCCGCAGGCCTTGTGGGCTGAAAAGGAAAGTGCCCACAAGTCAGTACAGGTACGCCGAAACATCCGGCACTCCCTGCGCAATGGTTTTACGGCTGCTCCGTGATCTCCCCGGAGTACCGGGCTTGTTAGCCTCCGTCGCTGCGCATTTCGTTTGCGCAACTTGACCCCAGCGTCGGGGGGACAGGACCACACGGCTTGACCGTACGCGTCGGCCGCGCACGTCTTGCGCAGCTGTCGCGTCCATCGCATCCCGCCTCACGTTCGGTGACGATAGGCCTAACGCCCCTCTTGTCGAGGCGGGACGGCGCGATGATAGGCACATTTTTCCGAAAAACGGAAGCAAAATTTTTGTCGTGGGTGGGCTGACGGATTCGAAGGTATTGAGTTGTCACTCGAAATTAGCTTTTGCGCGCACGTGTTTTTTGGCGGTCGGGAGCCGGTCCAAAGCCGCGTGGCATCCCGAAAATCGCGCAGAATACCCCGCAACTGTTTTGCCCGTCGGGCAGCTGGGAGAAACGGGCGCTTCGCGGAGGTGCGCCTCATCTGGCCCCCGCGATCTCCCGGGGCTGCCCACGCAATCCCGGCGGCGAACCGCGCCAAACGCCCGAGCGGAACAAAAGTTCCTCCAATGCGTTCGCCTTTGCTGTCCAATCGTAGAGGTTGTTCCCCCAACGTCCGGTCTGGTAGGCTGACGCATCCCCATGAGACGCGCATGTCCCTCCTGAAGCTCGATATTCCGGTCCCGGCGCCGCTGCTGGAATCCTTTCTCGATCTGGACCAGGCGATTCTCGACGCGCTGCCCGCAGGCATCTACGCCTGCGACGCCGAAGGCCGGATCCTGCGCGTCAACCGGCGTGCGATCGACCTCTGGGGCCGGGCGCCCCGCCTGCTCGATCCTTTGCAGCGCTTCTGCGGCTCGTTCCACCTCGAGAGCCTGGACGGCCATTTCATCCCGCCCGGCGAGACGCCGATGGCCCGCGCGGTGCTGACGGGTCAAAGCTTCGAGGGCGCGGAGGCGGTGGTGCAAAACCCGGACGGCAAACGCTGGGTGGCGCGGGTCAACGTGGCGCCGCTGCGCGACACCGATGGCACGATCATCGGCGCCATCAACTGCTTCCAGGATGTCACGCGCGAGCACGACATGCGGCTCACATTGGAGCGCCAGCAACGCACATTCGACCTCGCGATGATCGCCTCCCGGATGGGCACCTGGCGCTACACCCTTGCCGACAACATCTGCATCTACGACGACAACGCGCAGCGGCTCTATGGCCTGACCGAGGCACGCTTTCTCCACGACCAGGCCGGCGTGGAAGCCAAATTCCATCCTGATGACATGGAGCTGATGTGGGAGCGTGTCGCCAAGGCGCTCGATCCCGCCGGCGACGCCCGCTATGACGTCGAGTACCGGGTGAAGCAGCTCGACGGCAGCTGGCGGTGGCTCAGCGCCTGGGGCCTTGTGGAGTTCGAAGGCCAGGGCGCCCAACGCAAAGCGGTCGCCATCGCCGGGGCAAGCCGCGATCTCTCCGAGCGAAAGCAGATCGAGGAATTGCAGCGGCTGCTGGCCAACGAGTTGAATCATCGGGTCAAGAATACGCTCGCGACCGTGCAGTCGATCGTCAACCAGACGCTGCGGGGCGCGACCGATGTCGAGCTGGCGCGGACGGCGGTGAGTGCGCGGATCGTCGCCCTCGCCGCGGCGCACGATCTGCTCACCGACCGCAGTTGGACCGGCGCCGACATTGCCGATCTGGTTGCGCACGCTGTTGCGCCGTTCGTGACGCGTCAGATCATTCTCGACGGCCCTTCCCAGGATATCTCGCCGAGCCAGGCACTGGCACTCTCGCTGGCCGTGCACGAGCTCGCAACCAATGCGGCGAAATACGGGGCGCTGTCGCGTCCGGAGGGCCGGGTCGAGCTTCGCTGGAAGGTGCAGAACGACCGGCTCGAGCTGAGCTGGCTTGAAAGCGGTGGCCCGCCGGTCCCCCCGCCGGCGCGCCGAGGGTTCGGCAGCCGGCTGATCGAGAACGCACTGTCTCGCGACCTGGAGGGACAGACCCGGCTCGAATTCGCTCCCGAGGGCGTTCGCTGCTGGATTTCGGCCGAGCTTCCCGCAAAGCCGTAGGTCCCTGTCTCGCCAGTTCGCCGTCCCCTTGTCAGGCAGGCAGCCCGAAAGAATGGATCGCGGCGAGGATTTGCTCGGGACGGTAAGGTTTGTGGAAGAACAGGCTGCCCGGCACAGGCCGCGGCCGCACGTCGGAAAACCCGGTCGCATAGATGACGGGGATGCCGGGATTTTCCGCCCGGCAGCGTTCGGCAACGTCCCATCCCGTCAGCGGGCCGGCCAGACGGATGTCGGTGAAAATCAGATCGGCGGAATGCTCGCTGCAGAAGCCCAGCGCCTCTTCGCCGCTTTCCGCCTCGAGGATGTCGAAGCCTTCACTCGCCAATATGTCGGCGACCGTCTCGCGGATGAGCTGATCGTCCTCGACTACCAAAATTCGCAAAACAATCTCCGAAAATCTCTCTGTCCGTACGCAGGTTAACCGGGCAATCGCAGGAAGGTTTCCCGACTTCGGCGCTTTCCACGCCGTCGACAAAAATCCCCCGATATGGCACCCTCTGCTCACAAGTGCACAGTCGCGGCTTCTCAAGTGATCAGGGATCACAGGAGAGAATGACATGACGACGGCCAAGGATGGGATGGAACTGACGCGCGTCGGCCCCGGCACGGTCATGGGCGAGCTGATGCGCTGCTACTGGCTTCCCGCATTGAAGTCGTCGGAAGTGGTCGCCGACGGACCGCCGATCCGCCTGATGCTGCTCGGCGAAAAGCTGATCGCCTTTCGCGACACCGAAGGCCGCATCGGCGTGATGGACCATCGCTGCCCGCATCGCTGTGCCTCGCTGTTTTTGGGACGCAACGAACAGAGCGGGCTGCGCTGCATCTATCACGGCTGGAAGTTCGACGTGTCAGGCAATTGCGTGGACATGCCGAGCGTGCCGCCGCCGGACTTCAAGCAGAAGGTCAAGGCGAAGGCCTACCGCACGGTCGAACGCGCCGGCGTCGTCTGGGTCTATATGGGCGCGCGTGCCGAGGCGCCGCCGCTGCCGGGCTTCGAAATCCTCGACATGCCCGCGGACGAAATCCAGGTCAGCTTCATCCAGCGCGAATGCAATTTCCTGCAGGCGCTGGAAGGCGAGATCGACACCTCGCATTTCGGTTTCCTGCATGCGGGCCATGTCGATCCCGACGAGCTCGCCGACGACGAGCCGCTGCGCTACACCATCACCGATCGCGCGCCGCGCTACCACCACCGCGAGGTGCCCTGGGGCACGCAATATGCCGGCTACCGCCCGGCCGGCCCCGACAGCACCTATTATCGCGTCGGCAACTTCCTGTTTCCGTTCTGGACCCAGGCGCCGAACGGCGAATTTGCCAGCCACATGCATGCGCGCGGCTGGGTGCCGCTCGACGACACCCACACCATGTACGTGTTCATCTGGTGGAAGAAGGCGGTCGCGGCGATGTCGCTGCCGCAGCCGGCCTACAAGGACGGACGGCCTGTCGGCGGCACCGGGCGCGGCAACAAGCTGTTGCCGAACACGTCGGACTGGCTCGGCCGATTCCGGATGGAAGCCAACCCGTCGAACGACTGGAACATCGACCGCGAGGCGCAGCACAACGGCGCGATCTACAGCGGCATCGACGGCATTCACCTGCAGGACCAGGCGATCACCGAAAGCATGGGCCCGATTGTCGATCATGAATGGGAGCATCTGGCGCCGTCCGACCAGATGATCACCCGCACGCGACGGCGGCTGCTGATGGCGGCCCGGAGCTTGCGCGACCAGGGCACGCTGCCGCCGGGCGCCGACGACGCCGGCATCTACCGCGGCGCGCGCTCGGGTTACTTCGTCAGCAACGACAAGGGCGAATGGCAGGACGTCTACGCGAAACAGCTCGCCGCGGGCAAGCACCCGCCGACGCTGCATGCCGCCGAATAGAAGGAGAAGTGCGATGCTTGAGCGAACGCCGCAGCAGTTCCGCGAGTTGTCTGAAATCACCATGCAGACGGACACGCGCGACATCCTCGCGCATGCCACGCGGCAGGCCGAAAATCATGAGGACTATTTCCTGGTCGACATGGACGCGCATGTCTCGGAGACGTCGTTCTGGCCGGAAATCCTCGACCTGATCGACAACGACGTGATCCGCCAGATGGGCCATGCCAATGCGGAGCGTCCCGGCACCGCGAACCATTCGCTGCTCAACCACCAGCCCGGCATCCTGCATCAGCACCTCTATGGCCGCATCCCGCACCAGCAGGGTCTTCTTGAGCCGGTGGAGAAGAACGGCTCGCACCGCTTCGTCGAGCTGGCGCGCCGCGCCATGGACGCGCTCGGTCTCGACTATCAGATCGTGTTTCCGACGCCGATGCTCTCGCTCGGCATGCATCCGCAGGACGATCTCGAGGCGGCGCTCGGCGGCGCCTACAACAAATGGCTGGTCGAGCGCATCCTGCCCGAGGATGACCGGCTCAAGGGCCTGCTCTATCTGCCGTTCAACACGCCGGAAGCCTGCGTCGAACAGGTCGAGCGCTTCGCCGGCAACGACCGCGTGATCGGCTACACCGTCTGCTCGACCCGCAACAAGCCGGTGCATCACAACAGCTACATGAAGCTGTACGCGCTGATGGAGGAGACCGGCAAGCCGTTCGCGTTCCACTCCGGCTTCAACTGGAACGACCCGTCGTTCCTGCAGCTCAATCGCTTCATCTCCATGCACGCCCTGTCGTTCGTGCATTACAACCTGATCCACATGACCAACTGGATCATCAACGGCATCCCGGAGCGTTTCCCGAAGCTGAAGGTGATGTGGGTGGAGAGCGGGCTCGCCTGGATTCCCTACCTGATGCAGCGGCTCGACCACGAATACCAGATGCGCTCCTGCGAGGCGCCGCTGCTCAAGCGCCTGCCGAGCGACTACATGCGCGACATGTTCTACACCAGCCAGCCGATGGAGAAGACCAATCCGAAGCTGCTGCAGGCGACCATGGAATCCTTCAACGCCGAGACGCAGCTGCTCTATGCCTCGGACTGGCCGCACTGGGATTTCGACGCGCCGAGCACGATCACGACGCTGCCGTTCCTCTCCGAAGCGGCCAAGCGCAACATCCTCGGGCTCAACGCCGCGCGCGCCTTCAACCTTGAGGTCAAGCGCATGCGGCCGAAGGCAAAGGACGTGCTGGCGGCACGGCCGGGCCTGTCCTGATGGCGGTGCAGGCGGAGACCGAGACGCGTCCGCTCGGCGGCGACTTTGTCGACGCGGCCGAGCGTGCGCTTGCCTCAGGTCAACTCGACGGCGTCTCCGATGCCGAGCTCGAACGGGTGATGACGGCGGCAGTACGGCTCTATGCGGCCAAGGCCGAAGGCGACACGGCGCCTGCCGTGGTCGCGCCCGAGCAGGTCACGCCGACCGATATCGTGGTGACCGTGAGCGCGCTGATCCGCGCGGTGGGCCTCAATCTCTGGGACGTGTCGATGTGGTTCAACCGGGAAAAGCGATGAGGGGCGTGAATGCGTGAAGTGAACATCGGCGCCGCTTCAGAGTTCTCCGATCCGGGTCGCAAGATCGTCGGCTTCGGCAATTTCGAGGTCGGGGTGTTCAAGCTCGACGGCGAATTCTACGCCTATCTCAACCTGTGTCCGCACATGGGCGGGCCGGTCTGTCAGGGCAAGATGATCGCCAAGGTCGAGGAGATCATCGCCGAGGACAAGACCAGCAAGGGCATGGCGTTCTCAAAGACCAGGACGCACATCGTCTGCCCCTGGCACGGCTTCGAATTCGATATCCGCACCGGGGTGCATCCAGGTAACCCCAGGGCGCGCCTGCGCAAGATCAAGGTGGCCGTCGAGGGCGGTGACGTCGTGATTGCCGTGCCCGAGGAGCGGGAAGCTGCGACGACTGAGGTTGCGGGCTGAACCACAAGCTCGGTGTCGTCGTCCGGCTTGCCGCCTGCGCTAACAGCTTCGGCGGCCGAGTGAGTTCTTGGCCCGGCGTAGCCTTGGCGGAGACGGGACCGGACGACCCAGTATTCCAGAGACAGCGATGGGTAAGCCGAGAAGCCGCGGCGTACTGGATGCCCCGCTTAAAGCGGGGCATGACCGCGGAGTGAAATGACGGAGCAGTGAAGGCAGCGAGGTCATGTTCGTCCGCAGGCTCCTTGACTGCACCTCCACCGGCTCACTATGAAAGAGCCAATTATCAGGAGGGACCCATGCGTTTGAAAATACTCAGCCTCGCTTTGCTTCTTACCACCGCGAATGTCGCGCTTGCCGAGGACATGAAGGAGCCCATCAACACTTCGCAGATCAAATTCACCGGCGCGCCCAACATGCTGCCGCCGGGGGCACAGTGGTTCGTCCTGTCCGGCGATCCCTCCAAGGACGGTCCCTTTACGATCCGCCTGCGGCTGCCGGCCGGCTACCAAATCCCGGCGCACAGCCATCCGACCACCGAGGCCATCACCGTGCTGTCCGGCAAGCTGCTGCTCGGCATGGGCGACAAGCTCGATCCCAAGAAGGGCACCGTGCTGACTGCCGGCGGTTACGCCGAAGCCCCGGCCAAGATGAACCACTATGCGGTCGCGACCAGCCCGTCGGTGATCCAGATCCATGGCATGGGCCCGGTCGAGATCACCTATGTCGACAAGGCTGACGATCCCCGCAACGCCCCGCCGCGGTAGTCGCGAAGATTCACCTCTCCCATAGGGAGAGGTCGGATTGCATCGTCCGATGCAATCCGGGTGAGGGGTTAAAGTCTCGCGTTAGAACAGCACCCCCTCACCCGAATTGCTTCGCAATTCGACCTCTCCCCGCTGGGGAGAGGTGAACGGAGCTAGCGGCTCAGTACCCCTCAAAACTCATCAGCGTGCGCACCGGCACGTCCATCGCACGCAGCTTGGCCGCGCCGCCGAGGTCCGGCAAATCGATGATGAAGCAGGCGGCAACAACATTGGCGCCGATCTGGCGCAGCAGCTTGACCGCGCCTTCGGCGGTGCCGCCGGTCGCAATGAGATCGTCGACCAGGATCACCTTCTCGCCCACCTGCACCGCATCGGCGTGCATCTCCATCTCGTCTAGGCCGTATTCCAGCGAATAGGCGATGCGCACGGTGGTGTGCGGCAGCTTGCCTTTCTTGCGGATCGGCACGAAGCCGGCGGAAACCTGATGCGCCACCGCGCCACCGAGGATGAAGCCGCGCGCCTCGATACCCGCGACCTTGTCAATCTTCGATCCGGCCCAGGGATGCACCAGCTCGTCGACCGCGCGGCGGAACGAGCGCGCGTCTGCGAGCAACGTGGTGATGTCGCGAAACAGGATGCCCTGCTTGGGATAGTCCGGGATGGTGCGAACGCTCGCCTTCAAATCGTGATCGAAAGTCATCAGGCCCCCTTCAACTGACATTCAACCGGAACGCATTCTCGACGATCCGCAAACCGACCTCGCCGCCGAGCGACATCAGCGACTCCGGATGAAACTGCACGCCGCCCACGGGAAGCGTCTTGTGCTCGATCGCCATCGCGACACCGTCCTCGGTCGAGGCAGTGACGTCGAGCACCTCGGGCATGCTGTCGCGCTCGACATAGAGCGAGTGATAGCGGCCAATCACGATCTCGTTCGGCAGGCTCTTCATCAGCCGCCCGCCCCGCACCTGCACCCGCGACGGCCGGCCGTGCGCGGGCTGGCCGAGCTGGCCGAGCTGGCCGCCGAAATATTCGCCGATCGCCTGCACGCCGAGGCAGACGCCGAAGATCGGCAGCTTCTTCTCCAGCGCGGCATCGATGGTGGAGGCGATCTTGAAATCCTCCGGCCGGCCGGGACCGGGCGAAAGCACCAGCAGGTCCCACTTCCGTTGCTTCATCATCGATAGCGCATGCACGTAGCGCACCACGGTGACGCTGGCGCCGACCTGGCGGAAATAATCCGCCAGCATATGCACGAAGCTGTCGTCGTGATCGATCAAGAGAACCTGCTTGCCGCTTCCGGTGGCGTCGGGCGCAAACGCCGACAGCGGTTTTGGCGGATCGCCGCGCAGCGCCTGGAACAGCGCCGCCGCCTTGACCTGACATTCGCGGTCTTCCGCCGCCGGATCAGAGTCAAAGAGACATGTCGCGCCGACCCGCACCTCGGCCAGGCCATCCTTCATGCGGATGGTGCGGATGGTGAGCCCGGTGTTGATGCTGCCGTCGAAATTGACGCAGCCGATCGCGCCGGCATACCAGCGGCGCGGCGAGCGCTCGTGATCCTCGACGAACTGCATCGCCCACAGTTTCGGTGCGCCGGTCACCGTCACCGCCCAGGCATGGGTGAGGAACGCGTCCAGCGCGTCATAACCCGGCCGCAGCATGCCCTCGACGTGGTCGACGGTATGAAACAGTTTCGAGTAGGTCTCGATCTGGCGGCGCGCCAGCACCTTGATGGTGCCGGGCACGCAGACCCTCGCCTTGTCGTTGCGGTCGACGTCGGTGCACATATTGAGCTCGAACTCGTCCTTTTCCGAGTTCAGCAGCTGGCGGATCTGCTCGGCGTCGCCGATGGCGTCGCGCCCGCGCGCGATAGTGCCGGAGATCGGGCAGGTCTCGACGCGACGGCCGTCGGAGCGCACGAACATTTCGGGCGATGCCGACACCAGAAATTCGCCGTCGCCGAGATTCATCAACGCGCCATAGGGTGACGGGTTGATCCGGCACAACCGCTGGAACACTTCCGCTGGGCTTCGCTCGCAGGGCTCGGCGAACAGCTGGCCCGGCACCGCCTCGAACAGATCGCCGCGGGCGAACGCCGCCCGCGCGGTCTCGACCGTGGCCTGATATTCGCCGGCTGCGTGATCGGCAAAACCTTGCCGTGGCGTGCTGGCATAAAGGCTTTCCGCGGTCTCGCGCGGCAGACCCGTGGTCGACTTGCCCTTCCAGGTGAAGTCATAGCTCAACTCGGCGCCACGCGAGGTGGCGCGATCGTAGGCCAAGAGGCGATCCGGCACGTACAGCACGATGTCGCGCTGGTCGTTCTCGCGCGGCCGCTTCTGCACGAGATCCTCGATCTGGAAAACCAGATCGTAGGCGAAGGCGCCGAACAGGCCGAGCATCCCGTCATCGCTGGAGGCGAACACCCGCACGAGGTCGCGGACCACTGACATCACGCTGGCGCGCCGCGTGCGCTGGTCTTCCTCGATCGGCGCATCGCCGCGCATGACGTGGCCGGCGAGGCGCGTTGCGGTCTTCTCCGATATGACCACGCAGGGCTCGCGCATGGTATCGCCGAGAAAGCCGATCAGGACTTCGCCGCGTGCGTTCAGCGCCGACAACGCGAAGTTGACGCCGTTGGTTTCCAGCACCAGCGGCGGATCGGAAAAGCCGAGATCGAAGCTTTCATAGCGGCCGGGCACCGTGGTGCCCGATGACAGCACCACGCCGCGGCGGCGATCGAGCAGGTCGATCAGCGCGTCCAGCCGGTTGGCGCCGCCCGAGAAATGCTCGACCGCGCGCAGGATCGTGAGACCGCTGGCTGTCGTGAACTCGCTGCGCCGGGGAAGCGAGAAAACCGTCCTGTTCATGTGTTCCTCTTACGAAACTTGCGGAGGGAACGCCACACAGGACAAAGGAAAGGCCGCCTGCGATGGCGGCTCCTGAACGATTGAAATCAAAGCAAAATCGCACCGGCCACCTCTTTAAGAGGTGCGCCACCAGCGTCGAGACGGGTTAACGGTGCTCATGACTGAGGTAGACACCATGGCAGGCCTGCGCCGTCAAGGGTGCGTTCTTATCCCTCCCCCCGCGAAGCGGTGGGGAGGGTCGACGCGAGCAAAGCGAGCGTCGGGGTGGGGGGTATTTCGTTCACTCCGGCTCGCGGAATTCCCCCCACCCGTCTCATCGCTCGCTCGCGCTTGCGATGAGCCACCCTCCCCACCGCTCGCTCAGGCGCGCAAGTGCGCTGCCGAGCTCGCGGGGGGAGGGATAAGAGCACCGCGAATTGACTTGTGCTCATCAGCAAGCTCGGATGAAATCGCGACAAGGAACACAGGAGGCGCGCCATGCTGAGAGCTCTCGGATATGCAGGCTTCGGATCGGACAAGCTCGACGACTGGCGTCAGTTCGGCACCAACCTGCTCGGCTTCCAGGCGGTGGAACGCGGCAACTCCCTGCTCGCGTTCCGGATGGATGACCGCAAGCAGCGCGTGGTGATCGACCGCGCCATGGGCGACGGCGCGCGCTTCTTCGGCTGGGAGGTTGCTGACGGCACAGCGCTCGATGCGCTCGCGGCCAAGCTGGAGAGCACCGGGATCGCCGTCACCGCCGAGCCGAAGGCGCTCGCCGATGCGCGGCGCGTCGCTGCGCTGATCTCCTTCCATGACCCTGATGGTAACCGGCTGGAAGCCTTCCATGGCGCCGAGATCGACGACACGCCGTTCAGCCCGGGACGCTCGATCTCCGGCTTCCGCACCGGACCGCTCGGCTTAGGCCATGTCGTGCTCACGGTGGCCAACATCGAGCCGGTGATGAAGTTCTATGTCGAGGTGCTCGGCTTCCGCCTCTCCGACTACATCGAGAAACCGTTCCGCGCCTATTTCTTCCACGTCAATCCGCGGCATCACTCGCTCGCCCTGATCGAGACCGGAAAGAGCGGCATGCATCACATGATGGTGGAGCTGTTCTCGCTCGACGACGTCGGCCAGGCTTACGACGTCGCGCTCGGCGAGCCCGACCGCATCGGCGTGACGCTCGGCCGCCACACCAACGATTTCATGACCTCGTTCTACGCCAAGACGCCGTCGTCGTTCATGGTCGAATGCGGCTGGGGCGGCCGCGAGCTCGATGCCGACTGGCAGCCGGTCGAAATGCACCACGGCCCGAGCCTGTGGGGCCATGAGCGGGTCTGGTTGCCGGAGAAGGACCGCGCGGTCGCGCGCGACATGCGATTGAATGCGGCGCGCGAAGGCCTGCGCGCTCCGGTGCAGGTGCTCGACGGCAATTACAGGCTGATGTCGGGGACCTGCGCCTGGTGGGATGAGGTGAAGAACTGACACGATGATAGTGGCGCGATGAATACCCTCTCCCCTTGCGGGAGAGGGTGGCGAGAATGAGCGAAGCGAAATTCGAGCCGGATGAGGGGTTACTTTCTTTGCGCGGAGAAAACCCCTCACCCGCCCTCGCTTCGCTCGGGCACCCTCTCCCGCGAGGGGAGAGGGTAAAACCGCCCTACCCCAGATGCTTCTTAAAATACTCCGTCGCGCGGGCCCAGGCCTGCTCGGCGCATTTGCGATCGTGCACCGACATGCGCTGCTCGTTGGCAAAGCCGTGCTCGGCTTCGTAGCGATGGATGTCGAGCGATTTGTTTGCCGCCTTCATCGCCTTCTCGAACGCATCGACCGCGGCCGGCGTGCACCAGTTGTCCTTGCTGGCGAAATGCGCCTGCAGCGGAATCCGCACGTCCGCGGGCTTTGCCGCCTGCTCCGGCGGGATGCCGTAGAACACCACGCCCGCGGTCAACTCCGGAATCTTCGTCGCGCCGATGATGGTGACTGCGCCGCCGAGGCAGAAGCCGGTCAGCCCGACCTTGGCGCCGTTGCGCGCGAGATATTGCGCGGCGCCGCGCACGGTCTGGGTGGTGGCGTCCATGAAGTCCAGCGAGTTCATCTCTTTGCCGGCGGCGTCCGTGTCGTGATACGGCACCACCTTGCCCTTGTAGAGATCGGGCGCCAGCGCGTCGAAGCCGGCGCGCGCGAAGCGGTCGCACATGCCCTTGATCTGGTCCTGCAGGCCCCACCATTCCTGGATCACCACGACGCCGGGCGCGTCGCCCCGCGCCGCGTTGGCGAGATAGCCGGACGCGTCCTTGCCGTCCGGACGCTTGAAGGTGATGATGGTGCCCATGGTTCCTCCGACGATTTTTGGAGACGATTGGCGCCATTCTGTCCGCAGAAGCGCCGGGACGCAATCACACTCCCGTCATTCCGGGCGCCAGTGAAACGGACCCCCCGCAATGACGGCCCAACAAAAAAAGCCCCCGAAGGGGCTCTCTCGATCTCGTCACACTTCAATGAAGCTCAGTGCACGTCGGCCCAGACCTTCTTCTTGGTGAAGTACACCATGCCGGCGAGGATGATCAGCACGATGAATACCATGAAGCCCATCTTCTTGCGCTCCTCCATGTGCGGCTCGGCGGCCCACATCAGGAAGGTGGTGACGTCCTTGGCATATTGCGCCACGGTCGTCGGCGCGCCGTCGTCGAAAGTCACCTGCCCGTCGTTGAGCGGCTTCGGCATCTTGATGGCGTGGCCGGGGAAGTACTTGTTGTAATAGGAGCCGTCGGGAATCGTCACGCCCGCCGGCGGCTTGTCCTCAAAACCCTGCAGGATCGCCGCGACATAGTCCGGGCCCTGCTCCTGGTACTGGGTGAAGAAGTCGAAGATGAACCAGGGGAAGCCGCGCTCATAGCCGCGCGCTTTCGCGATCAGCGACAGGTCCGGCGGCAGGCCGCCGCCATTGGCCGCGCGGGCCGCCTGTTCGTTCGGGAACGGCGGGGGGAAATAGTCCGCCGGGCGGCCGGGCCGCTCGAACATCTCGCCCTGGTCGTTCGGGCCGTCCTTGATCTTGTATTCGGCGGCGAGGCCTGCGGCCTGCGCCTCCGAATAGCCGGGACCGCCATGGTCGGCGATGTTGCGGAACGCGATATAATTCAGCGAGTGGCAGTTGGAGCAGACTTCCTTGTAGATCTTCAATCCGCGCTGCAGCGAGCCGCGATCGTAGCTGCCGAACGGACCCGAGAACGACCACTTCTGCGCGGGCGGCGTCGGAGCATCCTCGGCGCGCGCAGTGCCAGCGCTGCCGATCACAAGACCGCCGGCCACGATCATGACGATGATCGCGGCGGCGACCTTGCCGGTCTTCGCCAGCACCGCATCTGCAATCGAGTTCGGCACGGCGCGCGGCGTCTCGATCCGGGCGAGCAGCGGCAGCACGACCAGGAAATAGGCGAAATAGCAGACCGTGAGAATGCGGCCGGCGATCACATAGATGCCTTCCGGCGGCTTCGAGCCGAGATAGCCGAGCAGGATGCAGACCACGACGAACATCCAGAAGAACTGCTTTGCGAGCGGCCGATACTTGCACGAGCGCGTCCTGGCGCTGTCGAGCCAGGGCAGGAACACCAGCACGATGATCGCCGAGAACATCGCGATGACGCCGGCGAGCTTGTTGGGGATCGAGCGCAGGATCGCGTAGAACGGCAGGTAGTACCATTCGGGCACGATGTGCGCCGGCGTCTGCGCCGGGTTGGCCGGGATGTAGTTGTCGGCGTCGCCGAGATAGTTCGGCATGTAGAAGATGAACCAGGCGTAGAGCAGCAGGAACACCGAGACGCCGAACATGTCCTTGATGGTCGCGTGCGGCGTGAACGGCACCGAGTCCTTGTCGGTCTTGATGTCGAGACCGTCCGGATTGTTCTGGCCGGCGACATGCAGCGCCCAGACGTGCAGCACCACCACGCCCGCGATCAGGAACGGCAGCAGGTAGTGCAGCGAGAAGAAGCGGTTCAGCGTCGGGTTGCCGACGGAGTAGCCGCCCCACAAGAGCGTGACGATGCTGTCGCCGACGTAAGGGATCGCCGAGAACAGGTTGGTGATCACGGTGGCGCCCCAGAAGCTCATCTGGCCCCACGGCAGCACGTAGCCCATGAAGCCGGTCGCCATCATCAACAGATAGATGATGACGCCGAGGATCCACAGCACCTCGCGCGGCTCCTTGTACGACCCGTAATACAGGCCGCGGAACATATGGACGTAGACCGCGAAGAAGAACATCGACGCGCCGACCGCGTGCATGTTGCGGAGCAGCCAGCCGTAATTGACGTCGCGAACGAGCAGCTCGACCGACTTGAAGGCGACGTCCGAGCTCGGCGTGTAGTGCATCGCCAGGATCACGCCGGTCAGGATCTGGATGCCCAGCATGAAGGAGAGGATGGCGCCGAAGGTCCACCAGTAGTTCAGGTTGCGCGGCGTCGGGTACGCCACGAACGAGGAATGCATCAGGCTCAAAATCGGCAGGCGCCGTTCGAACCATTGCAAGGCTGGATGGCTCGGCTGGTAATCGGAGGGTCCGCTCATGATGCGATCCTGAGGAAGGTAGACGACGAGGCTTCAAGTCCCGGAGCGATCCGGAGCTTCAGCCGATCTGGATTTTGCTATCGGTAAGGAAGGCGTAGGGCGGCACCGGCAGGTTGGCGGGCGCAGGTCCCTGGCGGATACGACCGGAAGAATTGTATTGCGAGCCGTGGCAGGGGCAGAAGAAGCCGTCGTAATTGCCCTCATGCGCGATCGGGATGCAGCCGAGATGGGTGCAGATGCCGATCACGACCAGCCACTGGTCGTGGCCGTCCTTGACGCGGGATTGATCGGTGGCGGGGTCCTTGAGGTCGCCGAGCGGGACCTTCTGGGCCTCCTCGATCTGCTTCTTGGTCCGGTGCATGATGTAGATCGGCTTGCCGCGCCAGAACACCTTGATGTCCTGACCGTCGGCGATCGGGGTCAGGTCGACCTCGATCGGCGCACCGGCCGCAATCGTCGAGGCGTCCGGATTCATTTGGGAGACGAAGGGCCAGAGGGCGGCCAGTCCCGAGACGCCGGCGGCCGCGCCGGTTGCAATAAAGAGGAAATCACGGCGTGTCGGATGGTCCGCCGAAGACGTTGTCGTCACGATTCCAAACCCTTTCTCAAGCTCGCAGCCGGTGGAACCGTCCCGAAAGACGCCCCAGACGTCAACAGGATAGATGCCGGCGCCCGCGACCCCCGCGGCGGCAAGAAGACCGGCTTTTTCGGCTGATTGGGGCCAAACAAGCAGTCCAGAATCGTTCTATTGGCACCCTTGCCGAAAGAGCGCAAGCCCACTATCCGCCGGCCCACGTGCAATGCACTAAATCCGTCCAGACCGTTGTTTTATTCAGACATTCGCCAGGACACGACCAGGATGGAATTGGCTTTATTCCAGCCCGACATCCCCCAGAACACGGGTACCATCTTGCGGCTCTGCGCGTGCCTGGATGTGCGGGCCCATATCGTCGAACCGGCGGGCTTTCCGGTCTCGGACCGCGCCTTCCGCCGGGCGGGAATGGACTATCTCAACCAGGTGAGGTGGATGCGTCACGATTCCTGGAGCCTGTTCGAGCAATGGCGCCGCGGCGAAGGTTTTCGGCTGCTGCTGTTCACGACCAAGGCTGCCGTCTCCTATCTTGATTTTCGTTATGCGGCGTCGGACATCCTGTTGTTCGGACGGGAGACCGTGGGCGTGACGGACGAGGTGGTGGCAGCGGCGGATGCGCGGTTGAAGATTCCGATGAAGCCTGCTTTGCGCTCGCTCAATGTCGCGATGGCGGCGGCCATGGTCGTAGGTGAGGCGTTGCGGCAGACCCGATTGGACGTGATTTGATGGACGTGAACCTCATTGAGCATCGAAAGCAGCGGGCGCGCGCCTGGTTCGAGGCGCTGCGCGATGACATCTGCAGGGCTTTCGAGCAGCTCGAGGACGAGGCGCCGGAGGCACTTTACGGCGGCGGGCCCGGCCGTTTCGAGCGCACGCCATGGCAGCGTACCGACCACACCGGTGCTGCGGGCGGCGGCGGGGTGATGTCGATGATGCGCGGCCGGCTGTTCGAAAAGGTCGGCGTGCATTGCTCGACCGTGCATGGCGAGTTCGCCCCGGAATTCCGGGCGCAGATCCCGGGAGCTGCCGAAGACCCGCACTTCTGGGCATCCGGCATTTCGCTGATCGCGCATTTGCACAATCCCCACGTGCCCGCGGTGCACATGAACACGCGCTTCGTCGTGACCACCAAAAGCTGGTTCGGCGGCGGCTCGGACCTGACGCCCGTGCTGGAGCGGCGGCGCACGCAGGACGACGCGGACACGGTAGATTTTCATGCCGCGATGCGCGCCGCATGTGACGCCCATGTGACGGTTGCGCCCTACGAGAAATACAGGAAATGGTGCGACGACTATTTCTACCTGCCGCATCGCAAGGAAGCGCGCGGCATCGGCGGCATCTTCTACGACTGGCATGACAGCGGCGACTGGGATGCCGATCTCGCGTTCACGCAAGCCGTCGGCCGCGCCTTCCTGAAGATCTATCCCGATCTCGTTCGGCGCAATTTCGCTGATACATGGACGGCGGAGGATCGCGAGGAGCAGTTGATCCGGCGCGGACGCTATGTCGAGTTCAACCTGCTGTATGACCGTGGTACCATTTTCGGATTGAAGACCGGCGGCAATGTCGACTCGATCCTGTCGTCGATGCCGCCGGAGGTGAAATGGCCGTGACGATCAAACTGCCGCGCGCCATGCTGATCGACATGGACGACACCATCCTGTCGGCCTATGGCCGGCCGGAGATCGCCTGGAATCACATCGCCGGCGAATTTGCCGATGAGCTTGCACCTGTCTCACCTCAGCAGGCCGCCGCGGCGGTCCTGACCTTCGCACGCAATTTCTGGGCGACGGCCGAACCGGCATGGCGATTGAAGCTGGACGAGGCGCGACGCGTAACGGTGCGGGGCGGATTTGCGGCGCTGGCTGCGAACGGCCACCCTCCCCTGCCCGACGAACTCGCGAACCGCATCGCCGATCGTTTCTCCGCCTATCGCGAGGAGGAGATGTTCGTCTTCCCCGGCGCGCATGAGGCGATCGACGAGCTCAAAGCGCTCGGCGTCAAGCTGGCGCTGGTCACCAACGGCGCGGCCGACACCCAGCGCGCAAAGGTCGAGCGTTTTGCGCTGGCGCACCGCTTCGATCACGTCCAGATCGAGGGCGAGCACGGCTTCGGCAAACCGGATGAGCGCGCCTATCTGCACGCCATGCAAGCGCTCGGCGTCACCGCGCGCGAGACCTGGATGATCGGCGACAATCTGGAATGGGAGGTCGAGGCGCCGCAGCGGCTCGGCATCTATGCGATCTGGATGGACGTCCATGGCGACGGCCTGCCGGACGGCTCGACCGTCAAGCCCGACCGCATCATCCGCTCGCTGGCGGAGCTGGTGCCGGGCAAGCGCTAGACCCGTGCGTGCCTTCAGAAGTTCGTCACAATTGCCGCTCGGCCCTGGTCCACTTTCGGCAACAGGCCAGAGCGGAAGTGAGCGTAGTCACTCGACGACCTCGTCGGCGCGTGCGAGCAGTGCGGGAGAAATGGTGAGCCCGAGCGCCTTTGCGGTCGTAAGATTGATGCAGAGCTGGAAACCGGTCGGCTGCTCGACCGGCATGTCCGCTGGTCTTTCGCCTTTCAGGATGCGATCGACATAATGAGCGGTGCGGCGCGCGATGAGGCGCTGGTCCGCGCCGTAGGAGATGAGCACGCCGGCATCCAGCACTTCCTTCACATAGCCGCAGCACGGAAATTTGCGTGCCAGCGCAAGCTCTGCAATCCTCTTCTTGCCGACATAGAACAGGCTTTCGGCGTTGAACGAGACGGCCTCCATGCGGTCCCGCACCATGGCGTCAAAAGCAGGCTCGATGCCGTCGAGCGCGCCGACGTTATAAGGTTTGCAGATCAGTCCGAGCTTGGGACCGGCGGCATTCGATTGCTCGATATAGAAATTGGAGATCGGGTTGGTAGGGTTGACCATCATGGCAACCCTGGCGAGCTGCGGATTGATCTCCTTTAGATATTCGAGGCGCTTGCCGACAAGCTCGAGGCCGAAATTGGTAAGACCCGTGGCGTTGCCGCCGGGATGACGGATACTCTCGACAAGCTTGGCTCCGATCGGATCGGCAACATACATGAACACCATCGGGAGGGTCGACGTGGCTTTCTTGACATAAGGCGCCGCACCGCCGACGCCCACCAGCACGTCGGGTGCGAGCGCCACGAGCTCGGCCGCCATGCTCTGAAACTTCTCCGGCTTTTCGTCGGGGAAGCGATGAATGAGCTCGATTTTTCCCCGGCCATAGCCAAGCTCTTCAAACCCCTCGAGCAGACTACCATAATAGGGCCACTCGCCGTCCGCATCTGCGGCGTGCCAGAGCACGCCGACACGCGGAATTGTCGTCCTTCGCTGGGCCCAGGACCTGGCAGGCAACGTTGCGCTCACCGCTAGAGCAATGAAATCCCGCCGTCTCATGCTGCGTTCCCAATCATGGAAACGCAGCATATCCCTGCACGCCGGATGTTCGAAGGCCAAAACAGCGGGGGACGTCTGCAGCGCGTCACAAAGCGGGCTCATTTTCAGAACGTAAGGTTCCTGTTCCCTACAGACCGAGCATCGGTAGCGGGAACACTGAGACTAAAGCATCAGCAGCTGCCTCGCCGCCGCCGAGATCATCACCAGCCCGCCCGTGATCACGGCGACATCGAGGATGGCGGTGTGAATGTGCACCGGCATGCGCTCGACAAAGGCCCTGGCGAGGAACGCGCCGGGCACGCCGATGCAGCCGATCAGCAGCGCGAAGGCGAGGACCTGCGGGGTGACGACACCGGCGAGCCCGAACACCGAGATCTTGATCACGCTGGTGACGACCGAGATCACCGCGTCGGTTGCGATCACCGCGGCGCCTTCGAGGCCCGCGGCCATCAACAGCGACAGCAGGATCACGCCCGAACCCGAGGTGCCGCCGACCACGACGCCGTAGGCGACTGCGCCTGCGCCAAGCGTGGTGTCGCTGATGCGCACCGCGCGGCGGCGAAGCACGCGCCGTAGCGGCACGCTCAGAATCAGCATCGAGCCGATCACCGTTGCTGCACCTGCATTGGTGAGCCGCGTGTAGCCGTAAGCGCCGAGCGCCGTGGTGAAAGCCGCCGCCAGCATCACGATCAGCGCGCGGCGGCGATCGACATAACGGAAATAGGCCGTCGCCCGACTTAGGTTGGCGAAGATCGCCGAGATCGCGATGATCGGCACGACGGGCTCGGCGCCGATCAGGGGCACCAGCACCAGCGGCATCAGCGCGCCGGTGCCATAGCCGGCGAGCCCGCCGACGATCGCCGCGAACATCGCGACCACAGCGACCAGCAGCAGCTGCAATATCGAGATATCGGCGAAGCCTGACAGAATATTCACGAGCGCGCATCGCCCTTGACGCGCGCCACTGCCTGGTCGGCGATCGCGGTCAGCGCTGACGTCTCGAGCGGAAAGTCGGCCGCGAGCCACGCGTCCTCTGCGAGGGTCAGCACGTGGCCGAGCGCAGGCCCTTCGGCAACGCCACGCGCGACGAAGTCGGCGGCCTTCAGTGGGAACTTCGGCGCGGTCCAGCGCTCCGGCAGCCGCGCCAGCAGGGTCCAGCGCCCGCTGTCACCGCCCGTGCGCGCCCAGGCCAGCAAGAGCCGATCGCGATAGGCTGCTTCGCCCAGCCGGTACAGTCGCCGCTTCGCGCGCGCCTCGTCCATGCCGGCAAGCCGCCACCAGCGATGGCCCATGGAGTCGAGCGCCTTGGCCTCGGCATTGGAGAGCCGCAACCGGGTTGCGATCCTCTTTGCGTCCTCGGTGACGGCGACCGCGAGCGCGGCGAGCCGGCGCATCGCATCGGCCTGCAGGCCAAGCGCGTCCTCGGCCGCAATCATGGCCGCGAACGTCCCGGAATAGGTGACGCCGCCGACGATCGTTTGCAGCAAGCCGCTGTCGGCCATCGCGTCGACCGCAGCCGCGGCGCCGCCGGCAACCAGCAGCTTGAGCATCTCCATCCGCATCCGCTCGGCGGACAGGGTCGCAAGTCCCGCGCGGCCGCCGATGCAGGCGAGATAGCCGGCACGATCCACCTCGCCCGCACCAAACGCGGCATGCATCCGGAAGAAGCGCAGGATGCGCAAATAATCTTCCTCGATCCTCTTGCCCGCTTCGCCGATGAAGCGCACGCGCCGCGCCGCGATATCGGCAAGCCCGCCGACATAATCATGCACCACGCCGTCGGGACCCACCGACAGCGCATTGATGGTGAAGTCTCGCCGGTTTGCGTCGCCGATCCAGTCGCGGCCGAACGAAACCCTGGCATGGCGGCCGAAGGTCTCGGTGTCCTCGCGCAATGTCGTGACCTCGAACGGCTTGCTATCCACGACCAGCGTGACGGTGCCGTGATCGATGCCGGTCGGCACGCTCTTGATGCCGGCGGTCTTGGCGCGGCGGACCACCTCGTCCGGCGCGGCGGTCGTCGCGATATCGATATCGGCGACAGGCAGCTTCATTAGTTCATTGCGAACGGCGCCACCGACGACGCGCGCCTCCTCACCATCGCCGTTGAGAAGCTGCAGCACACGGGCTGTCGCGCCAGATTTCAGCCAAGGCGCGTCGCCCAATGTTGCGCTCATTTCTCGACTCCGGGAACGAACTTGCCGTTCTCCATATGCGCGGGGATGTAGGTCGAGTTCGGCGGCGCGCCGGAAAAATGCGCCAGCAGAATGAAGCTGATGACCACCAGCAGCAGCGATCCCAGCACCAGTTGCGCCACCATCCGGATCGGCCATGACGACGGCGCCATCACTGCGGAGCGGGTGGCAAACAGGAACAGCACATAGAGGGCGAACGGAATCAGGAAAATGCCGATCTCCGTCAGCACCGGCCGGATCATGACGCGCAGATCCGTTCGTACAGCACGCGCAGCATGCCGGCGGTCGCGCCCCAGATGTAACGTTCCGCATAGGGCATGGCGTAATAGGAACGCTCCATGCCGCGGAACTCCTTGCTGTGAACCTGGTGGTTGGCCGGGTTCATCAGGAAGGCCAGCGGCACTTCGAAGGCATCGACCACTTCGGAAGCGTTGATCTTCAGCGTGAAGCCGGGCCGCACGCGCGCCACCGTCGGCAGGATGCGGAAACCGAAGCCGGTGCCGTAGAGATCGAGATAGCCGATCGGATCGACATAGGAGCGATCGAGTCCGACCTCTTCCTCCGCCTCGCGCAGCGCCGCATCGAGCGGCGACCTGTCGGTCGCATCGATCTTGCCGCCGGGAAAGGCGATCTGGCCGGCGTGCTCGTTGAGGTCGGCCGAGCGCTGCGTCAAGAGCACCATCGGCTCTTCGCGCTCGACGATGCCGATCAGCACAGCGGCAGGCCGCACCGGCTGCTCGCGCGCGATGATCTCCAGCATGCGATCGGTGCCGGGATCGCCGCTCGGCGGAACGATGTTGGGATCGACCAGCCCGGGCGGCACGTCGAAGCTCAGCCGCGCGTGTGCGCGGTTGAAGAATTCGGCCGCAGTCACCGCCGGCGTGATCTTCAGCATCGGCTCGTTCAAAGCGCCGCCCTCACCTGCTCGGCATCCGCCATCGGGAAAAATTCGCCTGACGACATGACGCCGAACATGTCCTGGCCGTCAACCTCGCGCTCCTCGCCGAGATCGACGAGATCATAGTACAGCGCGCGCGTGACCTTGGCCCAGAGGTCGGCGCGAACATGAAGATAGGGCGTGAGCCCACCGTCGGCCGCCATCTCGAAGCGCAGCCGGTGCGCGGCATCGCATGGCACCCAGTCGTCGACATTGGTGCGGAAGCGCAGCAGCCGGCCCTTTGCATCGTTCTCTTTCACCATCTCGACCGCCGTGAACGGCGCGTCGTCCACCTTGATGCCGACCTTCTCGACCGGCGTCACCAGATAATGCTTGCCGTCCTCGCGCTTGAGGATCGTCGAAAACAGCCGCACCAGCGCATGGCGGCCGATTGGCGTCCCCATGTAGAACCAAGTACCATCGGATGCGATTCGCATGTCGAGGTCGCCGCAAAACGGCGGATTCCACAGGTGCACCGGGGGCAGTCCCTTTCCGGCAGGCGCAGCGTTTGTCGCCTCCCGCGCAGCGACGGTCAGGCCTTCAAGGTTGGTTGTGCTTTGCCCTTGCTTCGCCATGGTTTGCCTTAACGTTTGACCGCCCGATCTGGCACGATCGGTGCAAGACTTTCGATAGATGGTGTGACCGGTTCCAAGGGGGAATACGGGCTCAGGTCGCCACATCGTGATGCCGTTCATACCCCGAAATGCCGATAAAGTGGGGATAGTTTAATTCAACGAATACATGGACTCTGCACGAGTTTAGCATGGGTTCGTGGCACGACGTTTGCGGTGCGAGGCACCGTTGGAACAGGAGCGGCCGATGGCGGAGAATGTGGAGAAACTCGAGGACGTGATTGTCCGCTCTGCGGAACAGATCTCGGGACAAATCCGCGCGGCCAAGGAGGCGATCGGCACCGTCATTTTCGGCCAGGATCGCGTGATCGAAAACACCCTGGTCACGATCCTGTCCGGCGGTCATGCGCTGTTGATCGGCGTGCCCGGTCTCGCCAAGACCAAATTGGTGGAAACGCTCGGCATCACGCTTGGGCTCGACGCCAAGCGCATCCAGTTCACGCCCGACCTGATGCCCTCCGATATTCTCGGGGCCGAAGTGCTCGACGAGAGCACGAGCGGCAAGCGCGCGTTCCGCTTCATCTCGGGTCCGGTGTTCGCGCAGCTCCTGATGGCCGACGAGATCAACCGCGCCAGCCCCCGCACGCAATCGGCGCTGCTGCAGGCGATGCAGGAGCAACACATCACGGTGGCCGGCGCGCGCCACGATTTGCCGAAGCCGTTCCATGTGCTCGCCACCCAGAACCCGCTGGAGCAGGAAGGCACCTATCCGCTCCCCGAGGCGCAGCTCGACCGCTTCCTGATGGAGATCGACGTCGACTATCCCGATCGCGACGCCGAACGGCGTATCCTGTTCGAAACCACGGGCGCCGAAGAGACGCTCGCCAAGGCCTCGATGCAGGCGGATACGCTGATCACAGCGCAACGGCTCGTGCGCCGCCTGCCGGTCGGCGATTCCGTCGTTGAAGCCATCCTGTCGCTGGTGCGCTCGGCGCGCCCCGGCCCCGAAGGCGGCGAAGCCGGCAAGATGATCGCCTGGGGTCCCGGACCCCGCGCCAGCCAGTCGCTGATGCTCGCCGTGCGCGCTCGCGCCCTGCTCGAGGGACGGCTCGCGCCCTCGATCGACGACGTGCTCGACCTCGCCGAGCCCATCCTCAAGCACCGCATGGCGCTGACCTTCTCGGCGCGCGCCGAGGGGCGCACCATTCCGGACGTGATCAGGCAATTGAAGACGCGGATCGGTTGATGGCGGTAGCCGACAAGCCCGAGACAAGGGAGATCCTGGCAATAAGACGAGCCGATGGTGAAAGCCGTACGCTCGCCGCTTCCTTGCCGCGTCTCGTGCTCGAGGCCCGCCGCATCGCCGCCAACGTCATCCACGGCCTGCATGGCCGCCGCCGCGCCGGCGCCGGCGAAAGTTTTTGGCAATATCGCCGCTTCGTCTCGGGCGAACCGGCCCAGCGCGTCGACTGGCGCCGCTCGGCGCGCGACGACCATCTCTATGTCCGCGAGCACGAATGGGAAGCCGCCCACACGGTGTGGCTCTGGCCGGACCGTTCGCCGTCGATGGCGTTCGCCTCAAGGGGCGCACGCGACAGCAAGCTGGAGCGCGCGCTGATCGTCGCCTTCGCGCTGGCCGAGCTCTTGGTCGAGGGCGGCGAGCGCGTCGGCATTCCCGGATTGATGAACCCGACCGCCAGCCGCAGCGTTATCGACAAGATGGCGCAGGCGATGCTGCACGACGATGCCGCGCGGCTCAGCCTGCCGCCGTCCTTCGTGCCGTCGTCGCTCGCGGAGATCGTGGTGCTGTCGGACTTCTGGTCGCCGATCTCGGATATCCACGGCATGCTTGCGGGCCTGTCATCGTCGGGCGCGCATGGCACGCTGGTGCAGATCGTCGATCCCGCGGAAGAGACCTTCCCCTATTCCGGCCGGGTCGAGTTCATCGAACCGGAAGGGTTCGGCACCATCACTGCCGGCCGCGCCGAGACCTGGGCCCGCGACTATGTCGCGCGCGTCGCGCTGCACCGCGACCAGATCCGTGACGAGACCAACAAGCTCGACTGGCTGTTCACCACCCACACCACCAGCCGCTCGGCCGCTGAATTGCTGCTGTTCCTGCACGGCGGCATGATGGTGAGCAAGGGCGGCACGCGGCTGAACGTCAAAGCAGGGCGCAGCGCATGATCGCAGGCCTGCCGCTTTCCTTTGCCGAACCGCTGCTGCTGCTGGGTTTGTTGAGCCTGCCGGTGCTGTGGTGGCTGCTGCGCGTGATGCCGCCGCGGCCGCGGCGCATCGAATTTCCGCCGACGCGGCTGTTGTTCGAGATCGCCCCGAAAGAGGAAACGCCGTCGCGCACGCCGTGGTGGCTCACGGCCATTCGGCTGGCCGCCGCCGCGCTCATCATCCTCGCCGCCGCCGGCCCGATCTGGAATCCGCAAGCCGGACTTGCCGGCAACACTTCGCCGCTGGTGATCCTGCTCGATGACGGCTGGAGTGCAGCCTCGAGCTGGGACACGCGCATCAAGGCCGCCGATGAGCTGATCGCCAATGCCGACACCAGCCGTCGCGGCGTCGCGCTGGTGCCGCTGTCCGATCCCTCGCGCGACATCACCATCATGCCGGCCGGCGCGGCGCGCGTCGCGCTGCGCCAGCTCACGCCGAAACCGTATTCGATCGAGCGGGTCGAGACGCTCGGCACGCTCGAGCGCTTCCTGAAAGGCACAGGCGATGCCGAGATCGCCTGGCTGACCGACGGCGTCGACACCGGCCGCGGCGTCGAATTCGTCGAAGCCCTCGGCAAGACCATCGGCGACCGCAGCTTGACGATCTTCGAGGGCGGCACGCCCTCGCCGCTGGCGCTCGCCGCGGCCGAGAACGCCGCCGCCAAGATGACGGTGAAGGTGCTGCGCACCGACAACAGCGTCGCGGGCGGCATCGTGCGCGGGCTCGACGCCAAGGGCTCGCCGATCGGCGAGGCGCGCTTCGGCTTTGCGCCGAACACGAACGAGACCGAGGCCGCGTTCGATCTTCCGGTCGAACTACGCAACGACATTTCCAGGCTCGAGATATCAGGCGAGCGCTCGGCCGGCGCGGTGCAACTGCTCGACAAACGATGGCGCCGCCGCGCCATCGGCATCGTCAGCGGCGCAACCAGCGACACCGCGCAGCCGCTGTTGGCCTCGACCTTCTATCTGACCCGCGCGCTCGCGCCCTTCGCCGATGTGCGGCTCGGCGACAAGGCTGCCGCCCCGCAACAGGCGCTGACGCAGTTCCTCGACCAGAAGCTGCCGATGATCGTGATGGCCGATGTCGGCACGCTCGCGCCCGAGCTTCGCGACCGGCTCGCGGCCTGGATGGATCAGGGAGGCGTGCTGGTGCGTTTCGCCGGCCCGCGGCTGGCGCAAGGCGATGACGATCTCGTGCCGGTAAGGCTGCGCCGCGGCGGGCGCACGCTCGGCGGCAGCCTGACCTGGGAGAAGCCGCAGCATCTCGCCGCGTTCGCCGCCGACGGTCCCTTTGCGGGCCTCACGGTGCCCAAGGACGTCACCGTAAGCCGCCAGGTGCTCGCCGAGCCCGATCCCGGGCTCTCGACCAAGAGCTGGGCTTCGCTCGAGGACGGCACGCCGCTCGTCACCGGCGAGCATCGCGGCAAGGGATTGCTCGCGCTGTTCCACGTCAGCGCCGATATGCGCTGGTCCGACTTGCCGATGTCGGGCACATTCGTCGAAATGTTGCGCAAGGTCGTCGATAACTCCGGCTATACGTCCACGCCCGGCGCGGGCGTCGCCGGCGAAACCGGCAAGGAGACGCTGGCGCCGCTGCATGCGCTCGACGGTTTTGGCGCGTTCGGCCCGCCGCCCGCCACGGCAAAACCGCTACCCGCCGACTACAGTGATCGCGCCACGCCGGACCATCCGCCGGGCTTCTATGGTCCCGCCGAAGGACCCGTCGCGGTCAACACGCTTGCCGCCGCCGACCGCGTCGCGCCGCTCGACACCTCAGCCCTGCGCGCGCGGCATGCGACCTACACCAATGCCGAGCCGCGCGATCTCCGCGGCATACTGCTGTCGGTTGCACTGGCGCTGTTCCTGATCGACGCGATCATCGTCGCCATGCTTGGCGGCGGGCTTGCCGCGCTGATCCGCCGCCGCGCAGCACCTGCCGCGATCCTGCTTGCGATATTCGCGGTGGGCGCGTTGACCGTGCCATATCCGTCGCGGGCCGAAACCAGTGACGAGTTCGCGATGCGCGCGGTGTCGCAGACCCGGCTCGCCTATGTCGTCACCGGAAATGCCGATATCGATGCGATCGTGAAAGCCGGCATGGCCGGGCTGACGCTGTTCCTGGCGCAGCGCACCGCGCTGGAAGCCGGCGACCCCGTCGGAGTCGATCCCGCGCATGACGAACTTGCTTTCTTCCCGCTGATCTACTGGCCGATCGTGCCCGGCGCGGCGAAGCCGCCGCAGGACGCGCTCAACAAGATCGATGCCTACATGAAGCAGGGCGGCACCGTGGTGTTCGACACCCGCGACGCCATCGAGGCCGGTCCCGGCGACAATGGCGCGTCGCAGACACCGGCCATGCAGACACTGCGCGACCTGCTCTCCTCGCTCGATGTGCCCGAGCTCGAGCCGGTGCCGCGCGAGCATGTGATGACCAAGACCTTCTATATCCTGCGCGACTTCCCCGGGCGCTTCACGACGGGTCAGACATGGGTCGAGGCGCTGCCGCGCGACGACGAAGAGAGTGGCGAGGACAAGCGCCCCGCTCGCGGCGGCGACGGCGTCTCGCCGATCATCATTACCTCGAACGACCTCGCGGGCGCCTGGGCAATCCGGCCCGACGGCCAGCCGATGTTGCCGCTGACGCCGGGCGAGCCCAAGCAGCGCGAGTTCGCGTTCCGCGCCGGGGTCAACATCGTGATGTACACGCTGACCGGCAACTACAAGGCCGACCTGGTGCATGCGCCGGCGCTGATCGAGCGATTAGGACAGTAGGTTCGCGTCATGAATTACGGCATCGCCTTCACGCCGCTCGTTCCCTCGCTCGTGCTCTGGATCGCGATCGGCGCCATCGTGGTCATCGCGGCGCTGCTGTTGCTCTCCCGCGCGCGCGGCTGGGCGGTGCGCGTCACAGCCCTCGCGCTGATCGTGCTGGCGCTCGCCAATCCCTCCTTTACCCGCGAGGACCGCGAGCCGCTGAGCTCGGTTGTCGCCGTCATCGTCGACAAGAGCCCGAGCCAGAATTTCGGCACGCGCAACCAGGAGACGGCGAAGGCGCAGGAAGAACTCGTCGACACCTTGAAGAAGATCAGGGGACTCGAAGTCCGCGTGGTCGACGCGGGGCAAGCTGATGGTGAAACCGACGGCACGCATCTGTTCGGCGCGCTGTCCTCGGCACTCTCCGATGTTCCCGTCGATCGCGTCGCCGGCGCATTCCTGATCACGGACGGGCGGGTGCACGATATTCCCGCCAACGCCGGAGCCCTCGGTTTCCAGGCGCCGGTGCATGCGCTGATCACCGGTCACAAGGATGAACGCGACCGCCGGATCGCGATTTCGGCCGCGCCGCGCTTCGGCATCGTCGGCCAGACCCAGACCGTCACCTATCGGCTTGACGACCAGGGTGTCACCGGCGAGCGCGCCAAGGTCACCATCCGCCGCGACGGCGAGACCATCAGCGAGCGCACGCTGCAAAGCGGCCAGACCTCGAGCGTCGACATCGACATCAAGCACGCCGGTCCCAACATCGTCGAGATCGAGGCTTCCCCGCTCGATAACGAGCTGACCCTGGTCAACAACCGCGCGGTGGTCGCCATCGACGGCGTACGCGACAAGCTGCGCGTGCTGCTGGTGTCGGGCGAGCCGCATTCCGGCGAGCGCACCTGGCGTAACCTGCTCAAGTCGGACGCCAGCGTCGACCTCGTGCATTTCACGATTCTGCGGCCGCCGGAGAAGCAGGACGGCACGCCGATCAACGAGCTGTCGCTGATCGCGTTTCCGACCCGCGAGCTGTTCCAGCAGAGGATCAACGAATTCCAGCTGATTATCTTCGACCGCTACGCGCGCCAGGGCGTGTTGCCGATCGCCTATTTCGACAACATCGCGCGCTATGTGCGTTCGGGCGGCGCGGTGCTGGTCTCCGCCGGTCCCGACTACGCCTCGACCACGAGCATCTGGCGCACGCCGCTCGATTCGGTGCTGCCGGCCGAACCGGTCGGCGTCACCGAGAAGCCGTTCTACGCGCACCTCTCGGAAGCCGGCAAACGCCATCCGGTGACGCGCGGGCTCGAAGGCGCGAACAGCGAGCCGCCGCACTGGAGCCGCTTCTTCCGCACCGTCGAGACACGCAATGCGGTCAATCCGCCCGTCATGACCGGCGCCGACGGCAAGCCGCTGCTCTTGCTGTCGCGCTTCGGCGAGGGCCGCGTCGCGCTGCTGTTGTCCGACCACATCTGGCTGTGGGCGCGCGGCTATGAAGGCGGCGGTCCGCATCTCGACCTGCTCAGGCGGATGTCGCACTGGCTGATGAAGCAGCCGGACCTCGATGAGGAAGCGTTGCGGCTGCGGGTGCAGGGCAAGGATCTGCAGGTGGTCCGGCAGACCATGGCCGACAGCGTCACGCCCGTGACGGTCACCTCTCCGTCAGGCGCGACGCGCGAACTGACGCTGACCGCGGGCGAGCCCGGTGAATGGCGCGCGACCATTCCAGCCAACGAACTCGGGCTGTGGCAGGCGACCGACGGCACGCTGAAAGCGCTGATCAATGTCGGGCCGACCAACCCGAAGGAATTTTCGGAAGTGACCTCCACGCCGGACATGCTGAAGCCGCTGGCGCTCGCCACCGGCGGCGACGCGCGGCGCGTGGTCGACGGCACCAGCATCGACCTGCCACGCATCGTGCCCGTGCGCGCCACCAGCACGTTCCATGGCGACGGATGGATGGGCGTCAAGATGCGCGATGCCAGCGTGGTCAAGGGCGTCGGCGTGCTGCCGATCTTCGCCGGCCTGATCGGGCTGCTCCTGCTGCTCGGCGCTTTCGCCGCCACCTGGCTGCGCGAGGGGCGCTGATCTTTCGCGTTCCCGTCGTGACGCAAAAGCCACAGCGCGTTTTGATTCGAGACGCAGTTCCGGCCACCCCGGTTGACAAGCCCGCGCCATCCCGTCGATGTTATATTGTAACATCGTGAGGCCTGCGCCACGCGATGCGAGGTGTGTTTGGTCATGAAGTGGTTCCGGTCGAACATCAGGACTGGCGCGCGGCTGGCGCTTCTGGCGCTGCTGGTGCAGTTCGCGCTGTCGTTCGGGCACATCCATGGCTTCGCACCGCCGGCGGCGTCGGCGACGCAATCGGTGCTGCCGGCTGATCATGCCACCGACAGCAAGGCCAACCCTCAGCCCGCACCTGGCAAGCACGACAGCGATCAGACCAACGATGTCTGTGCCATCTGCGCCGTCATGGCGATGGCGAGCACGGTGCTTTTCTCGTCACCGCCGATTCTGCTGCTGCCGGATGCGGTTCAAATCCTGCACCGGATCACCGATGCCGAATTCGCGCATCTGAAATCCGCCGGCACGGCCTTTCAGCCGCGCGCGCCGCCCGCCTCCTGATTCCCAAGAGCTGACGAACGCCTGAACGATCGCCCGCACCTCGCGGCGATCGGCAGGACTTCCCAATAGCTCCGTCGCATGCCGACGGCAGGCCTCCGCCAAGGCGGTTGCCTGAACTGGAATCGGGATCATGCCAAAATCCAAAATACCCATCGCGGCGGCTGCCGTGCTGTTGCTGCCTCCATTCGGCGGCATGGCGCTGGCGCAAGATGCCGCGGCGCCGGCTGCGCCAACGACAACGCCTGCGCCCGTCGCACCGCCGACAACATCGACGCCTGCTGCGCCTTCGACAACGCCCGCACCTGCCGCCAAATCCGCAGGCGGCGGCACGACGTTGCCTAGTCTCGAGGTCGACGCACCGCGCCGAACCCAAACGCCGCGCAAGCCGAAGGTTCCCGTCGCCAACGGCAAGCGTCGCGAAGCCCCCGAAGTGCCGCAGCAGACGCCGACCGAAATCCTCGCCGGCAAGAACGACAAATTCGACTCTGCACGGCAGGACCTCATTCCGCCTGGCGGCGCGACCTCAACCAAGATCAACCACCAGAATATCGAAGCGCTGCCGCAAGGCACCAACACGCCACTCGACAAGGTCCTGCTGCAATTGCCCGGCGTGACCCAGGACTCCGCCGCCAGCGGCGATCTGCATGTGCGCAACGAGCACGCCAACGTTCAATATCGCATCAACGGCATCATGCTGCCCGACGGTGTCGGCGCATTCGGACAGATCCTCGACACCGGCATTGTCGGCACACTGGCGTTGCTCACCGGCGCGCTGCCGGCGCAATACGGCTTCCGCACCTCGGGCGTGGTCGACATCCAGACCAAGACCGATGCCTTCAATAACTCCGGCAGCGTCAGCGTCTATGGCGGCAGCCACGGCACGATCACGCCGAGTTTCGAATATGGCGGTACGGCCGGGCAAACCCAGTACTTCGTGTCCGGGCGTTTCATGCAGAACAATCTCGGCATCGAAAACCCGACACCGGCGAACGAGGCGATCCACGACCGCACCAATCAGGAGAAGGGATTCGCCTATGTCTCGACCGTGCTCGATCCGACCAGCCGCCTGACCTATATCGGCGGCGTCTCCAACAGCACGTTCCAGATTCCGAACAATCCCGGGCAGACGCCCAACAACACGGCGTTCGGCGTTTCCAACTTCAACTCCGCCTCCCTCAACGAGCACCAGAACGAGTTCAACCAGTTCAACGTCGTGGCCTACCAGAAATCGGCCGAAGGATTCGATTACCAGATCGCCTATTTCAACCGTTACAGCCAGCTGCACTTCTATCCCGACCCGATCGGCGATCTCGTCTTCAACGGGGTGTCATCAGACGTCTACCGCCAGAGCTTCATCAACGGCATCCAGGAAGACACGTCCTGGCGTGTTGCCGATGCGCATACGCTGCGGTTCGGCCTCATGGTCAGCGGCGAACGCTCGCTGGTCAACAATGCGTCTGTCGTCCTTCCGCTCGCCGACCCCACCGATCCGACCGCAGGGACGGTGGATGCGCCGTTCTCGATCTTCGACAAGAGCGCCAAGCTCGGCTGGCTGGTCGGCACCTACGTACAGGACGAGTGGAAAATCACCAATCAGCTCACGCTGAATGCCGGACTGCGCTTCGACCAGATGTATCAATATGTCGATGCGAACCAGCTTAGCCCGCGCGCCAGCCTGACCTGGAAACCCCAGGACGGCACCACGTTCCATGCCGGCTACGCGCGCACCTTTACGCCACCGACGCAGGTGATCGCGGCGCCGACAAATCTCGCGCTGGTGACGCCGCCCGCAGTGCCCGCCAACACGCAAACACCCGCGGTGCCCTTGAACAGCCCGGTGCTGCCCGAGCGGGCGCACGTCTTCGATGTCGGCGTCGACCAGAAAATCTATCCTGTTCCGGGCCTCGAGGTCGGCATCGACGGCTATTACAAGCTCGCGCGCGACCTGCTCGACGACGGCCAATTCGGCGCGGCCTATGTGCTGAACGGCTTCAACTATGACCGCGGCGAGAATGTCGGCGTTGAGTTGAAGGCGACCTACAAGAACGGCAACTTCAACGCCTATGCCAACGTCGCCTGGGCGAGGCAGGTCGCGACCAATGTCGTCTCGAACCAGTTCCTGTTCGATCCGGACGAGCTTGCCTACATCGCTTCGCACTATGTCTACACTGATCACGCCCAGTTGTGGACCGCATCCGCCGGCGCATCCTATCTCTGGAACGGCACGCGCTTCAGCACGTCGATGATTTTCGGCAGCGGACTTCGTTCCGGTTTTGCCAACACCGATCACCTGCCCGCCTACACCCAGGTCAATGTCGGCATCTCCCATGACTTCAACATCGTGGCGCCGAACAAGCCGACGACGCTGCGGTTCGACGTGGTGAATCTGTTCGACAAGATTTACGAGATCAGGGACGGTACCGGCATCGGTGTGTTCGCGCCGCAATTCGGGCCGCGCCGCGGGTTCTTCGCGGGGGTGACGCAGAAGTTCTAGAGCACCATGAGTTCGATTGAATGGATTTGTCCACGCACTCGGTTCACCTCTCCCCAGCAGGGAGAGGTGGATCTTCAGTGCCGCTCCAGTTCAACTTAATCTCATCACACTCTAGGCGCGAGCGAAATCCCAATCGGGCTTGATCGCGCCGGAGACGCCGTCGAATGCGCCGCCAGCAAGCTCGGCGACCAGCAGGCGATCGTAGTCGACCGGACCGGGCATGGTCGCCCTGCCTTTCGGCACCTTCCTGAATCCGACGCGGCTGTAATAGGCCTCGTCGCCGACCAGCAGCACCAGTCGGTGGCCCTTCGCTTTGGCATCGCTCAAGGCGCGGTCGAGCAGCATGCGGCCGACGCCGCGCTTTCGGAACGGCGGCTCGACCGTCAACGGTCCCAGCATCAACGCCTTGGTATTGCCGACGCAGATCGGCAGCTGCCGCACCGAACCCACCATCAGCGTGCCGATGCGCGCAGTGAAGGAGAGATCGAGCAGATGATCGACATGCTCGCGCAAGCGGTACGCCGAGAGCACGAAGCGACCGGGCCCGAAGGTGCGCTCATGCAGCCGCTCGATCGCCTGCGCGTCCCTGGGCGTTTCCGGCGATATAGTGAGAGACAACTCGTTCATGGTCGTGACGTTGCGGATATCATCTACCGCTGGCGCCGTCTATCGCCGATCCCGCCGCGGGATTAACTGCATTACTTGCCACTCACCGGCGGCTGGGCCAGATAGGCCAGCAGCTTCATCTCGCGCCGTCCTCGCGTCACGGTGTCGAGTACGAGGCCAGACGACACCGACAGCACCGCGACGATCATCAACCCGGTCGACAAGATCGCCGTCGGCAGCCGCGGCACCAGGCCTTCTTCCAGATAGGTGACCGCGAGCGGGATCGCGAGGCCGATTGCCACCAGCGCCAGGAAGAGGCCGATGATCGTGAAGAAGCGTAGCGGCTTCTCCGAACGATAGAGCCTCAGGATCGTGCCGAGGATGCGGAAGCCGTCACGCCAGGTGTTGAGCTTGCTGACCGAGCCTTCGGGCCGGGCGTAATAGGGCGTTTCGATTTCGGCGACAGGCATCGCGAGCTCCAGCGCGTGCACGGTGAGCTCGGTCTCGATCTCGAAGCCGTCCGACAGCACGGGGAACGATTTAACAAAACGCCGCGAGAACACGCGATAGCCGGACAGGATGTCGGTAAAGGCCTGGCCGAACACCGACGAGAGGAAGCTTGTAAGCAACCAGTTGCCGGTGCGGTGGCCGCGCCGGTACGCCGCCTGCTCCTGATCGACGCGCAAGCCCACCACCATGTCGAGATGATCCTTGATCAGCCGCTCGATCATTCCGGGCGCGCTCGGGGCGTCGTAGGTCGCGTCACCATCGACCAGCACGTAAACATCGGCATCGATATCGGCGAACATGCGGCGGACCACATGGCCCTTGCCCTGCCGCCGTTCGCTGCGCACCTCGGCGCCGGCGGCACGCGCGACCTCCGCGGTGCGGTCCCTGGAATTGTTGTCGTAGACGTAGATTTGCGCCGATGGCAGCGCCTTGCTGAAGGCGCTCACCACGGAGGCGACCGCCGCTTCTTCATTGAAGCACGGCACCAGAACGGCGATGCGCATCGAGGGAGATGTCATTTCGGGAAAGCGCTTGCCATGGGACTAGTGTGGCGGTTCAGAAGTCCGCATCGCTTTTGCGGTACCTTCGTCATGCGGACTTCTGAACCAAAGCCACACTAGATCAATAAGTTGCTAGTGTCCTTCGATTCCGAAGTTCGCAAGCGCACTCGCCGCAAAATGATGCGAACTTCGGAATCGGGACACCAGGTGCCGACTCAACGCATATCATGATCGGGCATTTGCCGCCCGCCCGGCAAGGGCATCGTCCACCGTCATCAGCGCCATGTCGCGATCGGTGCCGCGCCATCGAGCACTTCGGCGATGCGCCGCCGTGTCCCTTCGGTGGTGCCTTGCGGCAGCGCGCTGGCCGCAAAGAAGCCGCAGGCCACGATCTCGTGGTTCGGCTCCGGCATGCGGTCCTGACTGAACTGCCTGACGATGTAGACCGCGACGTGGTCGCGGCGCGAGACGTGGCCGTTGAAGAACAGGCCGTGCAATTGCGGCGTGCCCGACGGCACGATGCGGCCCTCCTCGGCGAGCTCGCGCATCAGCGCTTCCATGAAGGTCTCGCCGACCTCGACGCCGCCGCCCGGCAGATGCCAGCCGGCGACGTAGGAATGCTTGACCAAAAACACCTTGTTGTCGGAGTCCAGTACCACGCCGCGGACGCCGAGCGTCATGCCGCGGACCACGCGCCAATAGAAGTGAAACATCCGCCGCAACAGCGGCTCGAGTTTCCTGCGCATCTGGCTTTGCGTATCCGACATCGCCTTTGATCTTGCGCTGTCCCGGCGCGCTTGCCAATAGTTGAGGGCATGGCCTTCACGCTTGCGCATTTCTCCGATCCGCATCTGCCGCCGCTGCCGAAGCCGCGGTTGAAGGAGCTCGCGGGCAAGCGCGTGCTCGGGTATCTCAACTGGACGCGCAATCGTCACAAATATTACCGGCGCGAGGTGCTGGACGCGCTGGTGCGCGACCTGCAGGAGCAGAGGCCGGACCACATCGCGGTCACCGGCGATCTCGTCAACCTGGCGCTCACAGCGGAATTTGCGCCCGCGCAGGCGTGGCTGCAAAGCGTGGGCCGCGCCGATCGCGTCACCGCGATTCCCGGCAATCACGACGCCTATGTGCGCGCAACCCGGCATCGCTTCGTCGAGTCGTTCGGCGAGTATCTGCGCGGCGATGAACCTGCGGGACCAGACTTTCCGTTTCTCCGCCGGCGCGGACCGGTTGCGCTGATCGGCCTGTCGTCGGCGGTGCCGACCGCGCCGTTCATGGCGACGGGTACGCTGGGCCGCGCACAAATCGAAGCACTGGAACATATCCTGATTTCGCTCTCGACTGAGCAGGTCTTTCGCGTGCTGCTGGTACATCATCCCCTGAGGTCGGATTCCCGTCCCAAGCGGCTGACGGACTCCGCAGCGCTGATCGCGCTGCTTGGAAAGTATGGCGTCGAATTGATCCTGCACGGCCACGACCACATCCATTCCACCATGTGGTTCGACGGCCCGGACCGGAAAATCCCGTCAATCGGCGTGCCCGCGGCCTCTGCGCTGGCGCGCGGCCGGCATCCCGCGGCGGCTTACAACCTTTACCAAATCGAACGCGACGGCAACGCGTGGCGCTGCGAGCAAATTTCGCGCGGCATCGATGGCAATCTAAGGGTCAGTGAGATCGGCCGCACGCGGCTGCTCTGAGCGCATTCACAAATTGTGCAAGGCCGCGTACAGCGCCAGCGCGAATAGCGCCGCCGCGCCGACAATGAAGCCGAGCACGAAGGTCCAGAAGCCGCCGCGGCGGCGCGGCTTCGCCTCCTCTTCCGCCTCCGGCTCGACCGTCGTCACCAGCGCCTGCTCGCGCTCGACCATGCGGCGCGCGATGTAATCGGTGACCGCCTTCACGATAACAGGCACGTCGTGGGATTCCGCCAGCACCTTGCGGCCGTAGCGGGTGTCCTGCACGAAACGGTAGATGCGCTTGTCGCGCCCCATCATCACATGCGCGATCACGTCGATCCACAGCCGCGGCGTCACGCCCTGGCTGATGCCGCGATCGAACATGTCGACATGATCGGGAATCTCCTTGAACAAGGAATCGAGCGCCTCGTTGAGGATCTCGAGCCGCGCCACTTCGGCGTCGCGCAAGTCGACCACCACGCCGGTGCGATCGGCCGCCTCGATACGCGCCTGGCGCAGCGCGTCGCGCAGGCGAATCGGACGCGTCTCCTCCGCGCCGCTCGGTCCGCTCACTGGCGCTTCTGACATGGCCGGGCCTTGTTTCCCTTGTGCGTGCAACGGCTTAACCTAGCAGTAACCGCAACTTCCGCAAAGGTCGTTTGTTTTCAAATACTTGGACCTTAGACTTGGGAACAGACAGGCGGCCCCACCCGGAAACCCGGAGGGGGCCGCCTGCATCACATACCCGGCAACGAACAGCTCAGGCCGCGTTCCGGTTCGGCTCTTCCACGATCGAGAAGCGAACGCCGGCTTTGTGGCGGTTCTCTTCCGAGACCGCGCGCCAGGCGTCCTCGGCCTCCTGGCGGGTCTTGAACGGACCCTGCACCTGGGCCGAGCCTTCCACGAGCTTGTGGAAGTTCATCGAGCCGAACTCGCCGCCAATCACCCAGAAATTACTGCCTGTGGTCATGACTCGTCTCCTGTTGTCACCGTTAGCCGAACTGGTTCATCGTGTTGTGGGCGCCGCCCGCCTTCAGGGCAGCCTCACCGGCAAAGTATCCCTTGTGATCGTCGCCGATGTCGGAGCCCGCCATGTTCTGATGCTTGGCGCAGGCGATGCCTTGCCGGATCTCGGCGCGCTGGACGTTCTTCACATAGCCCAGCATGCCCTGCTCGCCGAAATATTCCCTGGCGAGATTGTCGGTCGACAGCGCCGCCGTGTGATAGGTCGGCAGCGTGATCAGATGATGGAAGATACCGGCGCGCTTCGCCGAATCCGCCTGGAAGGTCCGGATATGCTCGTCGGCTTCCTTTGCCAGCGGCGTCTCGTCATATTCCGGCTTCATCAGCTCGGCGCGATTGTACTTGCTGACATCTTGGCCTGCTTCCTTCATCGCGTCGTAGACCTGCCAACGGAAGTTGAGCGTCCAGTTGAACGACGGCGAGTTGTTGTAGGCGAGCTTGGCGTTCGGAACGACCTTGCGGATGCGGTCGACCATCTTGGCGATCTGCTCGATATGCGGCTTCTCGGTCTCGATCCACAACAGGTCTGCGCCGTTCTGCAGCGAGGTGATGCAGTCGAGCACGCAGCGATCTTCGCCGGTCCCGGGACGGAACTGGTAGAGGTTGCTGGGCAGCCGTTTGGGGCGCATCATCTTGCCGTGCTGGCTGATGATGACGTCGCCGTTCCTGGCATTGGCAGCCGTCACTTCCTCGCAATCGAGGAAGCTGTTGTACTGGTCGCCGAGATCGCCGGGCTTGTGGCTCACGGCGATCTGCTGGGTGAGACCGGCACCGAGCGAGTCGGTGCGAGTCACGACGACGCCGTCTTCGACGCCGAGCTCGAGGAAGGCGTGGCGACAGGCACGGATCTTCGCCAGGAAGACGTCATGCGGCACCGTCACCTTGCCGTCCTGGTGGCCGCACTGCTTCTCGTCGGAGACCTGGTTTTCGATCTGCAGCGCGCAGGCACCCGCCTCGATCATCTTCTTGGCAAGCAGGTAGGTCGCCTCCGCGTTGCCGAAGCCGGCGTCGATGTCTGCGATGACAGGCACGACGTGGGTCCGGAAGTTGTCGATTTTCTCGATCAGCGCCGCTTCCTTCGCCTGATCGCCGGCTTTACGGGCGGCATCGAGCGCGCGGAAGGTGTCGTTCAGCTCGCGCGAATCGGCCTGACGCAGGAAGGTGTAAAGCTCTTCGATCAGCGCCGGCACCGAGGTCTTCTCGTGCATCGACTGATCGGGCAGCGGTCCGAACTCGGAACGCAGCGCGGCGATCATCCACCCCGAAAGGTACAGATAGCGGCGATCGGTCGTGCCGAAATGCTTCTTGACCGAGATCAGCTTCTGCTGGGCGATGAAGCCATGCCAGCAACCCAGCGACTGGGTGTACTTGGTGGGGTCGCCGTCATAGGCCGCCATGTCGGCCCGCATCAGCGCCGCGGTGTAGCGGGCGATGTCGAGGCCGGTCTTGAAGCGGTTCTGCAAGCGCATGCGCGCCACGGCTTCCGCGGTGATTCCGTTCCAGGTCTCCTTGGTCTTGAGCAGCGCTTGTGCCGCCTCGACCTCGCTCTGATACGACCCTGGTCCCTGGAGGCCCTGTTCGCTGATCCCACGCGGCTGGAAGTTCATTTTCTTGATCCTTTCGGCGACGATTGCGGTAGCGTTTTCCTCGCTACCTCTTTCATCGACATTCTTGACAGTGCATTGCAAAATGCGTGTTAGGAGCTAAACGCGAGCCGCATTAATTAGTACAGATGCATTGATTTTCATTCGTGATGTCATGTAACATATAAACTTGTCATAGATGTCATCTTGTAAATATTGTCACAAATTGGGTCAGAAAGGCTGCCATGGTTGGGGCCTCTCCTGACCGGTTCCAACAGGTGACCCATGCCCGCTGACTCCGGAAAGAAGCTGTTCGTCGGCCCGCGCTTCCGGCGCATCCGCCAGCAGCTCGGCCTGTCGCAGACCCAGATGGCCGAGGGCCTGGAGATTTCGCCGAGCTACATCAACCTGATCGAGCGCAACCAGCGCCCGGTGACCGCGCAGCTCTTGCTGCGACTGGCGGAGACCTACGACCTCGATTTGCGCGATCTTGCCACCGCCGACGAGGACCGCTTCTTCGCCGAACTCAACGAGATCTTCTCCGATCCCTTGTTCCGCCAGATCGACCTGCCGAAGCAGGAGCTGCGCGATCTCGCCGAGCTCTGTCCCGGCGTGACCCACGCGCTGCAGCGGCTCTATGCGGCCTATACCGAAGCGCGGCGCGGCGAGACGCTGGTTGCGGCGCAAATGGCGGATCGCGAGGGCACCACGTACGAGGCCAACCCGATCGAGCGCGTGCGCGACCTGATCGAAGCCAACCGCAATTATTTCGGCGAGCTGGAGCAGGCCGCCGAGACCCTGCGCGACGAACTCGACATACCCGCCGAAGGGCTTTTTGCGGCTCTAGCGACACGCTTGCGTGAAAAGCACTCGATCCAGACTCGCATCATGCCGGTCGACGTCATGCGCGAGACCTTGCGCCGCTTCGACCGCCATCGTCGTCAGCTTCTCATTTCCGAGCTGGTCGATGCGCCCGGCCGCACCTTCCAGATTGCGTTCCAGATCGCGCTCGCCGAATGCGGAACGCAGTTCGAGACCATCCTCAGTCGCGCCGGCGCGCTCGACGATGCAGCGCGGCGGCTCTACCGCATCACGCTCGCGAATTATTTCGCCGCCAGCGTGATGATGCCTTACCCCGCATTCCTCGCCGCGGCCGAAACCTTGAACTACGACGTTCATGTGCTTGCGCAACGCTTCAACGCCGGCTTCGAGCAGGTCTGCCATCGCCTCACCACCCTGCAGCGGCCGAACGCGCGCGGCATCCCGTTCTTCCTGCTCCGCGTCGACAATGCCGGCAACGTCTCAAAGCGCTTCTCGTCAGGCACTTTCCCGTTCTCCAAATTCGGCGGCACCTGTCCGCTCTGGAACGTGCACTCGACCTTCGACACACCGGATCGCCTGTTGAAACAGGTGATCGAGCTGCCCGACGGCACGCGCTATTTTTCGATCGCGCAGATGGTGCGCCGGCTTGTCGCTCCTCATCCACAGCCGCAGCCGCGCTTTGCGATCGGCCTTGGCTGCGAAATCCGCCACGCATCGAAGCTGGTCTACGCCGCCGGCATGGACCTCGCCACGGCCGAGGGCACGCCGATCGGCGTCAACTGCCGGCTCTGCGAGCGCGAGAATTGCAGCCAGCGCGCCGAGCCGCCGATCACGCGCACGCTGATCCTTGACGAGAACACGCGGCGGGTGACGTCGTTTGCGTTTTCCAATGCGAGGGAGTTGTGAGGCTCCTCTCCCCGCTCTTACGGGAGAGGGTTGGGGTGAGGGGCCTTCGAGGGCACGGCTCGTGGAGAGTCCCCCTCACCCGCCGCGCAAGAGCGCCATAGCCGAAGCTTCGCTTCGGCGTCCTTGGCGCTAAGAACGGCCGCCGCAGGCGGCCTATGCTCTCCCGGCACGCGGGGAGAGGTGAAGAAGATCAATCCTGCAACGCGAACGCCTTGCACCAGCCGTCCTTGCTGACCTCGCCCTCGACCACCTTGCAGCCGTTGGGCGCCTCGAACAGCGAGCACAGGCCGCAGCTGTAGATGCCGTTCGGCGTGTCCTGGTATTCGGCCTGCTTCCGGGTCATCTTGTCGGAACCGCGCGCGGCAATTACGCCGAGCAGCGGCGTCGCCGCGATCGCTTTTGCAACCGCACCAATGATGTGTCGTCGTGACCGCATGTCTCTCGCCAAGGTCTCGCCCGATATCAGCCATCATGCGCCCAAATAGCGTGCACGGGAACCACGGCCGCCATCAGATTCTCGCGATGGAATCGCTGTGATATGTTGGACGCGAATCAGGGGATTTGCGTATGGCCGACAGCAATAGCCGGATTGCCTGGCATCGCGCGCAACTGAAGAAGAACCGCGAGGCGCTGAAATCGCTCGAGGTAGCGCGTTTTGCCGGCAGCCATGACAGGAGCGGCGACACCGCGAAGGCGATGGCCGAGCTACAGCGCAAGATTGCCGAATCCGAGAAGTGCGTCGCAGCCCATGAGCGCGCGACCAAGCGTCCGCTCGGCACCGATTTCGGCAGCCTCACCAATGTCAGCTGGAGCCATTGGAGCTCCCATACCAGCGGCGAGCGCTCGTAGCCCGCGGACGACGAGATAGCCGCTCCTACATGCCGTGGCTTTCGAAGACCTTCCTGCATGACATGCTGAGCTTCGCCCGGTTCATTTGCAGGCAGCCCTGAACCGCGCCGTCATTGCCGAGATCCTGCCGGCAAAAGCGCTGGGCGTCACGGGTGCAGGCTTGACGCTCCTGCGGTGTGCCTTGCGCCATGGCGACGGGAACGCTGGTCACGAGCAGCGCGAAAGCCAAAGCCAATCTTATCATCACAACCTCATACTTCAATTTCAACTTCAACTTCAGCGGATGAGAACAACCGGCGCGGCCGATGGTTCCTTGCTCGAGTGCCCCAGCCCATCTCTCCCGCGTGCGGGAAGAGTGAACTGCTCGCTTTGCGCTAGCGTACTCAATCCCGACCAAATAATCTGACGCCGCCAACCCGGCGAATGGGCAGTGTCTGCCGATGCCGAAGACACCCGACGACGGTGATCATACGACCATGCTTGCGCCGGACCGCGTCGTTGCGCTCGATCGCGCGCGCACCTTCATCACGCTGCTCGTGGTGCTCTACCACGCCGTCATCAACTACACGCATTTCGGCATCGGCGGCGACCGCATGCGCTGGCTCGGCTTCGACCTGGTGGTGCTATTCTGCGACAGCTTCTTCATGGCCTGCATGTTCTTCATTTCCGGCCTGTTCGTGCATGACAGCCTGTCGCGCCGGGGAGCGGCGAACTATCTGGCACACCGCGCCTTCAGGCTCGGCGTGCCCTTTCTGATCTCGGTCTTCGTGCTGATGCCGATCGCCTATTACCGCTACTATCATGTCGAGTTCGACTTCTTTCACTACTATGCGCACATGGTGACGACGGGACCGTGGTCGGCGGGCTCGGCCTGGTTCCTGTGGGTGCTGCTGGTCTTCGACACGATCGCCGCCGCGATATCAGCCATCGCGCCCCGTGTCATTGCCGCGATCGGACGGCTTGTCGACGGAATCGGCAACAAGCCAATGACGGCGTTCGCCGTCTTCGCGCTGTTCTCAATCCTGATCTACCTGCCGCTGCGTGTCAGCATCGGAGAATCTCACTGGTCGGCGCTGGGCCACTATCCCATCTTCATCCAGACCAGCCGCGCGCCGCTTTATGCCGGATATTTCCTGGCGGGTGTTGCCGTCGGCGCGGCCGGCCTGCAGAAGGGCGTGCTGGACGAAGGCGGCGCAATCGCGCGGCGCTGGCGAAGCTGGCTTGCCATTGCGCTAGCCGGATATGCAGCAATCCTGTTGCTGGTCTATATCCATCGCAGCGGCATGATCGACCTGCGCTCGCCGCCGCTATGGTGGCATGCGGCCTATGGCGTCGCGTTCGCGCTGTTCGGTGCTGCCATGACCTTCACGGTGCCGGCGTTCTTCCTACATTTTGCGAAGCATCCGTTCCGCATCCTCGATGCCATGCAACAGCAGGCCTACGGCATTTACCTGTTGCACTTCATTCCGCTGATCTGGCTGCAGTATCTGGTCGCCGATCCGCCCTTGCCGGCCTTCGTCAAGGCAGCGATTGTCTTCACGGGCACCTTGTCGGCAAGCTGGCTCGCAACCATGGGCCTGCGCAAAATTCCGATCGTCGCGCGGATGATCTGAACAAGATAAATGGAATAGGGAGGCCCGCTTGAGCACCACCGTCATCGAACGAGCCAAGATCCAGGCGCAGGTGCTGGTGCCGCTGGTCAAGGCCCTGCAGGCCGAGCTTGGCGGGGCGCGCGCCAATGCGCTGGTGCGCAAGACGCTCGCCGATCTCTATCGCGGTTACAGCGAAGAATTCGCCAAGGCCAAGAACGAAACCGATCTCGGCAAGTTCGTGGCCTCGGCGTTCAGGACTTACGCCCGCGATGATGCGCTCGAATACGACGTCATCGAGCAGACGCCGGACGCCTATGCGATCAATATCCGGCGATGCCGCTATGCGGAGTTCTACAAGGAACTGGGCGAGCCGGAACTCGGCTTCCTGCTGGTCTGCACCGCCGACTTCGCGGTCGCCGACGGGTTCGGCGACGACGTCAAGCTGACCCGCACGCAGACGATCATGCAGGGCGCCGATCATTGCGACTTCCGCTACCGGCGGGTGAAGGCGGACTAAGCCCGCTCCATGAGCCGTAGCTCCAACAAGGCCAGGCGTTGCAGGGTGGTCGTATCGCGCTCACCGGTCTGCGCGGTGCGCAGGATGGACTCGGCGAGTTGGTTGACCTGCCCCGAGGTCACAGGATGGGGCAGCGTCGCCACCGACGCATCCAGCGCCTTTGCCATCACGTCCACCGCTTCCGGGGCGAAGGCCGCGTCCGGAAAGTCTTTCATCGCATCACCAATCCAACAGCGTGCAGGGAGAACTTGTGAGCAACGGCCGCGGTTCCGGATGAATGTGCAGTTTGGGCGGGAACCAGGCCGAAATCTACGAAAGGAACTTGACGCCAAACGTCGTGCCACGGCGCCACACGACCTCGCAATTCCGGCTTTGCGGACGGCTCGGCACCAAAGTCAGTCCGAACTTGTCGCCGATGTCGATGCCCATATCGGTGACGACCCGCGCGCCGCCGGGCGAGACGTCCAGCACCGTGCAATCGCGCCTGGTCGCGCCGTTGTCCGTGCTGATCCAGCCGGTATGCCGGCTCAAATACCGCCGCAGCTCGCGCTGGACCTTACTCTTTGCCTGCTCCACGCTCATGAGAGTCGCCTATCCTTGGCTTCACAAAGCTTCCCGTTTGCCGAGTTAACGGCCATCTCGTAAAGCCCGGCTTAGCGCGATAGTTTGCAATTTATCGATAACCACGAATCCTGATAGTTAAGGCTTTCCTCCTCTCGGTGAGCACCATGGTCAACACCCGATCTGCGATAGCGGCGCTTGTGACGGCGATCGCACTTTCGCCCGCGTCCATCGCGCAGCAGGTGCTTCCGCCGATGGGAAGACCGGCCCCGGCGAGACCGCCCGCAGCGGCACCCAGGCCGCCGGGCGCGCCCGTTGCCGCCGCACCTTCGCGCAGCGCCGCCGCTTGCCACAACGGCGCGAGCTTCGACCGTTTCCTCGCCGACCTGAAGCAACAGGCTATCGCGCAAGGCGTCTCGCAGCGCGCGATCAGCGAAGCCGCGCCCTATCTCACTTACGATCAGGGCATCGTCAATCGCGACCGCGGCCAGCGCGTGTTCGGACAGATTTTTACCGAGTTCGCCGGCCGCATGGCGGCGGCCTACCGGATGCAGAGCGGCCAGGCGCATATCAAGCAATATCAGGCGGCGTTCGCGCGCGCCGAAAAGGAATATGGCGTGCCGCCCGCCGTCATCGCCGCGTTCTGGGGATTGGAAAGCGACTTTGGCGCCAACATGGGCAACCTGCCGGTGCTGCCGTCGCTGGTATCGCTCGCCTATGACTGCCGGCGCAGCGAGCGCTTCCAGAACGAGACCATCGCCGCGCTGAAGATCGTCGATCGTGGCGATCTCTCGCCCGCCGAGATGATCGGTTCCTGGGCCGGCGAACTCGGCCAGACGCAATTTTTGCCGACGCATTATTTCACCTACGCCGTCGACTATGACGGCGACGGCCGCCGCAACATGCTGCGCAGCGCGCCCGACGTGATCGGCTCGACCGCGAATTATATCGCGACCGGCCTGAAGTGGCGGCGCGGCGAGCCGTGGCTTGAAGAGGTGCGCGCACCTGCGAACTTCCCGTGGGATCAGGCCGATCTCACCGTCAAGCTGCCGCGCTCCAAAATGGCGCAGCTCGGCGTCACCTATCCCGATGGGCGTCCGCTACCGAATGACGATCTGCCGGCCTCGCTGCTGCTGCCGATGGGCCGCATGGGACCGGCGTTCCTGGCGTACGCCAATTTCGCTGCTTACACCGAGTGGAATAACTCGCTGATCTATTCGACCACGGCGGGCTATCTCGCCACCCGCATCGCCGGCGCGCCGCCGATGCGCAAACCCGCCGGCGCCGTCGCACAGCTGCCGTTCAACGAAATGAAGGAATTGCAGGGGCTCTTGGTGCGCGCCGGCTTCGACGTCGGCAAGGTCGACGGCGTGCTTGGCCAGCAGAGCCGCACGGCCGTGAAGGCGATGCAGGTCAAGTACGGCCTGCCGGCGGATTCATGGCCGACCGCGGAGTTGCTGGCGAAGATGCGCGGCGGCCCGCGCCCGCAAGCCGGACAAGCGCCGCTGCAGGTGGCGCGGTAGTCTTCTTATCCCTCCCCCCACGAGCTCGGCAGCGCACTTGCGCGCCAGAGCGAGTGGTGGGGAGGGTGCCGAGCGAAGCGAGGCGGGTGGGGGGCGCTTCCAGTCACACCAGACTTGCTGTGCTACCCCCCACCCCGCCACTCGCTTCGCTCGTGGCGACCCTCCCCACCGCTGCGCGGGGGGAGGGATCAACCAGCGAATGACACCGTTGCTTTCCTACTCCCGCCGCCCCATCTCGATAGCACGGACCCACAACAAAAAGAGCATCACATGTCCTTTTACGACTCCACCGTCCCGGTCTTCATCAACATCCTCGGCGCGCTGAACGGCCTGCTCAACAAGGCCGAGGCGCATTGCAAGGCGAAGAACATCAAGGAAGACGTCATGCTCGCCATGCGGCTCTATCCCGACATGCTGCCGCTGACCAAGCAATTCCAGCTTGCCACCGATTTCGCCGGCAAGGGCTCCGCGCGGCTTGCGGGTGTCGAGGTGCCGACGACACCGGACAGCGAAAAGAGTTTTGAGGAATTGCGGCAGCGGATCGACAAGACGATCGACTATCTGAAGACCTTCAAGCCGGCGCAGTTCGAAGGGGCCGACGCGAAGCAGGTGACCTTCCCGGTCGGTCCGACCAACACGATGACTGTGCCGGGACAGGAGTACGTCAATCGCTCGGTGTTTCCGAATTTCTTCTTCCACGCCGCGACCGCGCACGGCATCCTGCGCCACAATGGCGTGGAAATCGGCAAGCGCGATTTTCTAGGAGTGGCGTAACTCTCTCCTCTCGTCATTCCGGGATGCGCCGTTAGGCGCAGGCCCGGAATCCATAACCACAGCCAGGGGATATGGATTCCGGGCTCGCCGCTTCGCGGCGCCCCGGAATGACGAAAGAAATGTGTCGCGTGATTGCCAAACAGGCGCACAATTTTTCGATTTCGACCGCCTGCGTCTCATCACCCCTGCGTGGGACGAGTGGCTCCCGACATTGCCTCAATGCTAGAAATGACCATCTCAAAGCGACCTTCCATGATCCGGAATCCCTTATGACCACGTCCAAGCTTCTCGAGCCCTACAAGCTCGGCCCGCTCACCTTGCCCAACCGCTTCGTGATGGCACCGCTTACGCGCAACCGCGCGACCCCGCCCGGCATGGTGCCGGGCCCGCTCGCCGCCGAGTATTACGGCCAGCGTGCCTCCGCGGGTCTCCTGATCACCGAGGCAAGCCAGGTGTCGCAGCAGGGCATGGGCTATCAGGACACGCCCGGCATCTATTCGAAGGAGCAGGTTCAGGGCTGGCGCAAGGTGACCGAGCGCGTGCACGCCAATGGCGGACGCATCTTCATCCAGATCTGGCATGTCGGCCGCGTTTCCCATACTGCGCTACAACCTGGCGGCGGCAAGCCGGTGGCGCCGTCGGCGATCCGCGCCAAGGGCAAGACCTTCGTCAACAACCAGTTCACCGACATCTCCGAGCCGCGCGCGCTGGAGCTATCCGAAATTCCAGGGATCATCGACGACTTCAGGCGGGGTGCCGCGAATGCGCTCGCGGCCGGTTTCGACGGCGTCGAGATTCACGGCGCCAACGGCTATCTGCTCGACCAGTTCGCCAAGGACGGTAGCAACAAGCGCACCGATACCTATGGCGGGTCGATCGAGAACCGCGCCCGGCTGATGCTGGAGGTTTCCAAGGCTGTCGTCGGCGAGGTCGGCGCGGAGCGCACCGGCATCCGCATCTCGCCGGTCACACCCGCCAACGACGTCTCCGATTCCAATCCGCAGCCGCTGTTCGATCACATCGTCGACGGACTGGAAGCGCTGAAGCTGATCTACATCCACGTCATCGAGGGCGCCACCGGTGGTCCGCGCGACATCGCGCCGTTCGACTACGGCTCGTTGCGCAAGCGTTTTAAGCGTGCCTACATCGCCAACAACGGTTACGACTTCGCGCTCGCCGAGCAGATGCTGGCCGACAATGCCGTCGACCTCATCGCGTTCGGCAAGCCGTTCATCTCCAACCCCGACCTGGTGGAACGGCTGAAGCGCGGCGCGACGCTCAACGAATGGGACAAGGCGACGTTCTATGGCGGCGGCGCCAAGGGCTATACCGATTATCCGGCGCTGGAGGCGAAACAGGCGGCGGAGTAGGCGTGTTCCCCTCCCCCTTGCGGGGAGGGGTTAGGGGTGGGGGTCCACACGACCGGTGGTGCAAGTCACCCCCCTCCCCGACCCTCCCCCGTAAAGGGGGGAGGGAGTTGAGAGAGCGCTCGCGTGGCGCGAATACTTGCAGAACTTGCGACACCCTACCGGCTGGGCCTATTCTCTCGGCAACAAAAAATGCCGGGAGGAAACGATGCGCCACACCCTGCCTATCGCCATCGCCATGGCGTTCGCCCTCACCGTCCCGCACTCAACCCCGGCCCAGGCACAGGGCGCCGCGCTGACGGGCGTCGTCAGTTCGGCTGAGGAGCCGGCGATGGAAGGCGTGCTGGTCAGCGCCACCAAAACCGAATCGAACATCACGGTCACGGTCGTGACCGGCGCGGACGGCCGCTACAGTTTCCCGCAAAACCGGCTGGCGCCCGGTCAGTATGCCCTTGCCGTTCGCGCGGTCGGCTATGAGCTCGTCCAGCCCGGCAAGGTCGACATCGGCGCGAGCGAGGCATCGGCTGACCTCAAATTGCGCAAGAGCGCCGACCTTGCCGCGCAATTGTCGAACGGCGAATGGCTGGCCAGCGTTCCCGGCACCGACCAGCAAAAGGGACAACTGCTCAACTGCGTCGGCTGCCACACCGTGCAGCGCATCGTGCGGTCGAAATACGATGCCGACGGATTCCTGACGCAGATCCTGCCGCGCATGCAGGGTTATGTGCAACAGAGCCTGCCGATCCATCCGCAGTTGCGCCCCGCCGAGCGGCTGATGGAGGAGCAGGGCGAAGACCGGATCGAGATCTATCGCGCCGTGGCGCAATATCTGAGCACGATCAACCTCAGCGCCACCGAACAGTGGAAATACGAACTGAAGACGCTGCCGCGTCCGAAGGGCGCGGCCACCAAAGTGATCTACACCGAATATGATTTGCCGCGCGAGGAGATGGCGCCGCACGACGTGATCGTCGACAAGAGCGGCATCGTCTGGTTTGGGAATTTTGGCGAACAGAAGCTCGGCAGGCTCGATCCGAAGACAGGCAAGGTCAGCGAATATCCCTATCCGATGCATCGCGACAATGCGCCGACCGGCAGCCTCGGCCTGCGCGCCGATGGCGCCGGCAACATGTGGCTCGGCAACATGTACCAGGCGACGATCGTCAAATTCGATCCGAAGACCGAACAGTTCAAGTTCTGGACCTTGCCGCCGGAAGCCAACATCGCAGCAGCCCAGGTCAACATGGTGAGCCCGCAGCACTCCGACGTCGACGGCAAGGTCTGGACCCAGAACAACGGCTTTGCCGGCGTGCATCGTCTCGACATCGCCACCGGAAAGATCGAGACCTGGATGCCGTTCAAAGGCTCACCCAGGGGCGAGCCGCACAACATCTACGACGTCATTCCGGACTCCCATAACAACGCCTTCTTCACCGATTTCCGCCAGGGCCAGATCGGCCGCATCGATGCCAAGACCGGCGAGGTCGCGCTGTTCCAGACGCCGACGGCGCGCTCGGCGCCGCGGCGCGGCAACATGGATGCGCAGGACCGCCTGTGGTTCGGCGAATACCGTGCCGACCGGATCGGGATGTTCGACACGAGAAGCAAGGAATTCAAGGAGTGGAAGCTCGGCACGCGCTGGTCGGCACCGTATGATGTCGTGCTCGACAGGAACGAGTTTGCGTGGACGGGGTCGATGGTGACCGACCAGGTGACGCGGCTGAACACGAAAACAGGCGAGATGACCGATTACCTGCTGCCGCGCTCGACCAACATCCGCAGGGTGTTCATCGACAACTCGACAACACCCGTCAGCTTCTGGGTCGGCAGCAACGACGGCGCCTCGATCGTCAAGGTCGAACCGCTGGATTGAGGGGCGCGCCGCGGCATGTCCACAGCATGACAAAGGCCGCCGAAGACATCGTCCGCCAGGCGACCTCCGCGTTCAATGCGGGGCGCCGCGAGGAAGCGCGGCGGCTTTGCGAACAAGGGCTCGCGCGGGAGCCGGGTGACGCGATGCTCAACCATCTGCTCGCCGCGGTGCTCCTCTCCGCGGGCGAGCTTCAGCCGGCGCGCCTCCATGTCGAAGCCAGCTTGGCCAAAAGGCCGGACAGCGCGCCGGCGCAACTGCTGGCCGGGCGCATCGCAGGCGGCCTCGGCGATTTCGACGCCGCGCTCACTCATCTCGATCGCGCGCTGGCGCTCTCCCCGCAACGGGACGCGCTGTTCGAAAAGGCCCGGACACTTGATGCCGCGGGCCTGAAGCCGCAGGCGCGCGACGCGTGGGGCGCTATCCTCAAAGCCGTGCCGCAAAACCGGGAGGCCGCGGCGCGGCTCGGACGTCTGGCATGGGAAGACGGCGAATACGCGGCCGCCCTGTCGCTGCTTGAACGCGCGACGATCGGCGAAGCGTCCGCGTCCGTCTGGTTCGATCTCGGTGTCGTTCGTCAGGATCTGCGCGATCACGCCGCGGCCGCCGAAGCTTACCGCAAGGCGCTCGCCATCAAGCCCGGCTACGCGGTGGCCGCGCTCAATCTCGGCACGGCATTGCAGGAAGGCGGCGATCTCGACGGCGCCATGCGCGCCTATGCCGATGCCTATCGATTGCGGCCGGACGTGTTCGGCACCATCGCGATGGCCCTTACCTCGGCGCCGCACGGCCGGCTGTGGCTTGACGAAGAGGCGCTGCGACGCGCGCTCGCTTCACGGGCTTAGCCGGCCGCGCCGGGCGCGAAAGTGCTTGCGGTAGACGTTCGGCGCGGCCAGCACCGCGGCCACCGTCTTCGCATAGCTTTCACGACGCGCGTCGTCGAAGCTTTCGAACACGAGCTGCGGCGCGGCGCGCGGCACGGCGAAGCACTGGGCAACGGGCGTTCCCTTGGGAAGCACGCCGGAAAAATCGCCGTCGGTCCAGACTGCCGGGAAATTGATTCCGCCATCGTGGAAGCGATCGGCGTCGACCAGTCCCGATATCAGACGGAATGGGAGATCGTCGCGGTTGACCGGATGAGTCGCAAACAGCGACCAACCCTCGTCCAGTTCGATGGTCCAGAAGCTGTTGAATTTGATCGCCGCGCGGCCGTCGGCAAAGGGCGCGTCGGGAAATTGCGCAGGCGGATGAAAGCTCAACGGCGCGCGCGGGTGGCCAGCGGTCGCGGGCTCCGGAATGTCCCAGTCCCAGGAGAACGCGCCGCGCTCGACTGTCACGTCGCAGGGCAGCAGGATCAACGCGCCATAGGCCATCGCGTCGACAAAGGGCGGGCATTGCTTGACGGTGCGGATGTCGCGGCCATGAATCTCCGAATGTGCCTTTGCCGGCATGGCGCGCAGCCAGTCCGGCAGCGCCGTTCGCGCGGGCACGGGCCGCGGTAGGTGTCCCGACAATCGCGGATCGCAGCGGAATATCATGCGCATGGAAAGCTCCCTGTCCGCCGATGGTGCGGCCGCTGCGCGCGGCCGTCAATGCAAAGCAAAAGGCCGGGATCGCTCCCGGCCTTCTGTTTTTCCGTCATTGCGAGGAGCCAACGGGTCCGGCCCGCTTGGGCCGGCCCGATGACAGGCTCCGCGACGAAGCCATCCATCTTTCCGCTTGCGGGGATATGGATTGCTTCGCTTCGCTCGCAATCACGAGTTGGCAGCACCTCAATTCGAGGCCCGCTTCGGCGGCGAGGCTGGCCACGACTTGATCAGCGTATCGTAGTCGACCGTTTCACCCTTCGGCTTCTCGTTGGCGAGCTTGCGCTGCGGCGCGATGTTGCCGTCCTTCGCAGACTTGGCGAACCAGTATTCGGCCGTCTCTTTCTTGTTGAGCTTCGGTCCGCACTCCTTCTGCACGCCAGATTTCTCGAGACGTTCCATCACCGAGTCCTGGGCGGCGGCGAGCGAGTCCATCGCGGCTTGCGGCGTCTTCGCACCGGACGACGCATCGCCGATGTTCTGCCACCACAGCTGCGCAAGCTTCGGATAGTCAGGCACGTTGTTGCCGGTCGGGGTCCACTGCACGCGCGCAGGCGAGCGGTAGAACTCGATCAGGCCGCCGAGCTTGGGCGCGCGCTCGGTGAACGACTTATCCCAGATGTCGGACTCGCGGATGAAGGTGAGACCGACATGGCTCTTCTTCAGGCTGACCGTCTTGGAGACGATGAACTGCAAATAGAGCCAGGCCGCCTTGCGGCGATCCGCGGGCGTCGACTTCAACAGCGTCGCCGAACCCACGTCCTGGTAGCCGAGCTTCATGCCATCCTTCCAGTACGAGCCGTGCGGCGAGGGCGCCATACGCCATTTCGGCGTACCGTCCGCGTTCATCACGGGCAGGCCGGGCTTCACCATGTCGGCGGTGAAGGCGGTGTACCAGAAGATCTGCTGGGCGATGGTGCCCTGCGACGGAACCGGGCCGGATTCGGAGAAGGTCATGCCTTGCGCCTGCGGTGGGGCATACTTCTTCATCCAGTCGAGATATTTGACGATCGAATAGACCGCCGCAGGTCCGTTGACGTCGCCCCCGCGCTCAACCGAGGAGCCGACAGGACGGCAGCCTTCCATGCGGATGCCCCACTCGTCGACCGGCAGGCCGTTCGGGATGCCCTTGTCGCCGTTGCCGGCCATCGACAGCCAGGCGTCGGTGAAACGCCAGCCGAGCGAGGGATCCTTCTTGCCGTAGTCCATGTGGCCATAGATACGGACGCCGTTGATCTCCTTGATGTCGTTGGTGAAGAACTCGGCGATGTCCTCATAGGCCGACCAGTTCACGGGCACGCCGAGATCGTAGCCATACTTGGCCTTGAACTTGGCCTTGTAGTCGGGATTCTGGAACCAGTCGTAGCGGAACCAGTACAGGTTCGCGAACTGCTGATCCGGCAGCTGGTAGAGATGGCCGTTCGGTGCCGTCGTGAACGACTTGCCGATGAAGTCGTTGACGTCGAGCATGGGGTCGGTGACATCCTTGCCCTCGCCCGCCATGTAGTCGGTCAGGTCGACCGCCTGGCCGTAGCGGAAGTGCGTTCCGATGAAGTCGGAATCGTTGATCCAGCCGTCATAGACGTTCTTGCCCGACTGCATCTGGGTCTGGATCTTTTCGACGACGTCACCTTCCTGGATGATATCGTGCTTCACCTTGATGCCGGTGATCTCCTCGAACGCTTTCGCCAGCGTGCGCGATTCATATTCGTGCACGGTGAGCGTTTCGGAGACGGCATTGATCTCCATGCCCTTGAAGGGTTCAGCGGCCTTGATGAACCACTGCATCTCCTTCAACTGGTCGTCCTTGGACAGGGTCGACGGCTGGAATTCGCTGTCGATCCACTTCTTGGCGGCCGCTTCGTCCGCGTAGGCCGGCGCGGTGATCGCAGCCGAAGCCGCCATCAACGCCACCGCGCTCGTCATCATCAGGACCTTGGAAGCCCAAATCTTGGAAGCCATGGGCTCGTTCCTTCTCACTAAGCGTCGCATGTTGGTTCCTCCGTTGCAGCGACTGACGTACTCTCAGGCCCGGGTTGACTTCCCGGATCTGTCTTCTTCGTCTGGCTCAGACCGTGCGAAACACCAGCACGGCGGTGGCAAGCGAAATCAGTGTTGCGAGCCACAGGCTCGAAATCTCGAATCCTTCTTCGCCGATCGGCAGCGTGAAAAGGCCATCGGTGCCGATGAAGGCGATCCACAAGAGATGAATGACGGCAGCGAGAATCAGCGACACAAACAGGCGGTCGCCGCGCGTCGTCGGGATGCGCAACACGCCGACGCGCTCGGCCTCGGGGTATGCGACGGCAAGCCAGGTCATCACCGCGAGCGTGGATGCCAAGAGCGCGAAGAAGATCGCAGTCGGCAATGTCCAGGCCATCCATGCGATGCTTTCCATGGCTAATGCCTTTCTCCGCTTGCAACGCTGCAGAGCTCCCTCTCCCCGCCTGCGGGGAGAGGGTTGGGGTGAGGGGGAGTCTCCGCAAGCACGAATGCGTGGAGAGTCCCCCTCACCCGGCGCTGCGCGCCGACCTCTCCCCGCACGCGGGGAGAGGTGAAGGAAAATGCTGTGCCAGCGTCGATTTGCTTCATCGGCGCCTCCTAGACTTTGCCGAGCGCGAAGCCGCGCGCGATGTAGTTGCGGACGAACCAGATCACGAGCGCGCCGGGGATGATGGTGAGCACGCCGGCGGCAGCGAGCAGTCCCCAGTCCATGCCGGCAGCGGACACCGTGCGCGTCATCACCGCCGAGATCGGCTTGGCGGCCACCGAAGTCAGCGTGCGCGCCAGCAGCAGCTCGACCCAGGAGAACATGAAGCAGAAGAAGGCGGCCACCCCGATGCCGCTGGCGATCAAGGGCACCAGGATCTTCACGAAGAAGCGCGGGAAGGAGTAGCCGTCGAGGAAGGCGGTCTCGTCGATCTCGCGCGGCACGCCGGAGACGAAGCCTTCGAGGATCCAGACCGCCAGCGGCACATTGAAGATGCAGTGCGCCAGCGCCACCGCCCATGGCGTATCGAACAGGCCGATCGCCGAATAGAGATTGAAGAACGGCAGCGCGTAGACCGCGGCCGGCGCCATGCGGTTCGATAGCAGCCAGAAGAACAGATGCTTGTCGCCGAGGAAGCGGTAGCGCGAGAACGCATAGGCCGCCGGCAGCGCCACCGACACAGAGAGGATGGTGTTGATGACGACATATTCCAGCGAATTGATGTAACCGGAATACCAGCTCTCGTCGGTGAAGATGCGCCGGTAATGCTGCAGCGTCGGCGCGTGCGGCCACAAGGTCATGGTCGACACGATCTCGCCGTTGGTCTTGAAGCTCATGTTGACGAGCCAGTAGATCGGCAACAGCAGGAAGATCAGGAACAACCCGAGGATGAGCCGGCGGCCGGGAATCGAATGCATCAGGCGACCCCCTCTTTGCGCGGGCGCTCGGCGCCGGCATTGGTCATGACGGTGTAGAACACCCAGCAAACGATCAGGATGATCAGATTGTAGACCAGCGACAGCGCGGCGGCCTTGCCGAGATCGAACTGCCCGAGCGCGATCTTGACCAGCTCGATCGAGACGAAGGTGGTGGAGTTGCCGGGTCCGCCGCCAGTGACGACGAACGGTTCGGTGTAGATCATGAAGCTATCCATGAAGCGCAGCAGCACTGCGATCAGCAGCACGCGGTTCATCTTCGGCAGCTGGATCGCGGTGAACACGGCCCAGCGCGAGGCGCCGTCGATCTGGGCTGCCTGGTAATAGGCTTCGGGGATCGACTTCAGGCCTGCATAGCAGAGCAGCGCGACGAGGCTGGTCCAGTGCCAGACGTCCATCACGATGACGGTGACCCAGGCATCGATGTCGTTCGACACGTAATTGTAATTCAGCCCGAGCCGCTCCAGCGTGTAGCCGAGCAGGCCGATATCGGGACGGCCGAAAATCTGCCAGATGGTACCGACCACGTTCCACGGGATCAAAAGCGGAAGCGCGAGAGTGACGAGGCAGGCCGCGACACTCCAGCCCTCGCGCGGCATCGACAGCGCAACGACGATGCCGAGCGGCACCTCGATGGCGAGGATTACCAGCGAGAAAAACAAATTGCGGCCGAGCGAGGCCAGGAAGCGACCGCCGAGATCGGTCGAGGGATCGAGCAATTCCTTGAACCAGCCGACGCCGTTCCAGAAGAACTGGTTGTTGCCGAAGGTGTCCTGCATCGAATAGTTCACCACCGTCATTAGCGGCAGGATCGCGGAGAACGCGACCAGCGCGAACACCGGCAGCACCAGGAACCAGGCTTTCTGGTTGACGGTCTTGTCCATCACGCCGTCCCCTCGACCAAGATGCTGTCGGCATAGACGTGGACGTGGGCCGGATCGAATCTCAGCCCGGCCGTTCCGCCATCGACCGCAAAACCGTTCGGAACGCGCGCGGCGAGGCGGGCATCGCCGACACGCACGCGGGCAAAGCGCACGCGGCCGAGATCATCGATCCGGTCGATATGGGCGGACAGCAAGTCCGGCGCCGGCGTCGCGATGTCGACGAATTCGGGCCGAACGCCGACCTCGATCTTCGCGCCCGGCGGCAGTCCGTCATAGTTGCGGTTCAGGGCAATGAGGTGACCGCCGATCCGCGCTTCCCTGCCCTTCACTTCGGCAGGCACGATGTTCATGCCGGGCGAGCCGATGAAATAACCGACAAAGGTATGTGCGGGCTTCTCGAACAGTTCGGCCGGCGTGCCGCTCTGCACCACCCGGCCGTCGTGCATCACCACGACGGTATCGGCGAAGGTGAGCGCCTCGGTCTGGTCGTGCGTCACATAGATCATGGTGAGATCGAGCTCGCGGTGCAGCGCCTTCAGCTTGGAGCGCAGCTGCCACTTCAACTCAGGGTCGATCACCGTCAGCGGTTCGTCGAACAGCACGGCGGCAACATCGGAGCGCACCAGGCCGCGGCCGAGCGAAATCTTCTGCTTGGCGTCGGCGGTGAGCCTTGTCGCCTTGCGGGTCAGATGCGGCGTGAGATCGAGCAGATGCGCGATCTCGGCGACGCGCCTGTCGATCTCGCTTTTGGCAATGCCGCGGTTCTTCAAAGGGAAAGCGAGGTTCTGCCCGACCGTCATGGTGTCGTAGATCACCGGGAATTGGAACACCTGCGCGATGTTGCGCTCTCGCGTCGACCGCGGCGTGACGTCGGTGCCGTCGAACAGGATCTTGCCGCGCGACGGCGCGATGATGCCGGAAATGAGATTCAGCAGCGTGGTCTTTCCGCAGCCGGAGGGGCCGAGCAGCGCATAGGCGCCGCCCTGACGCCAGGTCATGGTGACCGGCTTCAGTGCAAAACTCTCCAGCGGTGCGTCGTTGCCGCCGTAGGAATGCGCGAGATCGACAAGGTCAATGCGGGCCATATCGCATCTCCCTCATGATTCTTTTTTTGACGCGTTTTCTTCACGCGAACCGCTACGCACTTCGCTTGAAAACGCTATGGAACCGGGCGAAGCGACGCGCTTGCCCGCCGCATCGAACACAAAGACATTGTCGGGATCGAGTACGGCTTCGAGCTGTTGGCCGGGCTCGCATTCGTGCACGCCATGCAGCACCGCGACCCAATCGGTGTCCGCGCGATGCAGATGCACGAAACTTTCCGAGCCGGTGATCTCGGTTACCGTAACGGTCGCCGGGAACGCGTGGCGGCCGGCCTGGCCACTGGCGATTTCGAGCTGATGCGCGCGAAAACCGACACGATAGGCACCGTCGGCGAGCTTGGAATAAAGCCCCGCGGCGGGCGCGGCGGCGCCGCCGGAATATTGCACGCTGCCGTTTTTCTTGTCGATGCCGACCAGGTTGAGCGGCGGATCGGAGAACACCTGCGCCACCCGCAGCGTGTCGGGATCGCGATAGACCTTCGAGGTGTCGCCGGCCTGTAGCGCCTCGCCTTCCCACATGCATATGGTGCGGCCGCCGAGCAGCAGCGCTTCCGACGGCTCGGTTGTGGCATAGACGAAGATCGCGCCGGAAGCTTCGAAGATGCGCGGCAGCTCAGTGCGCAGTTCTTCGCGCAGTTTGTAGTCGAGATTGGCCAGTGGCTCGTCAAGCAGCACCAGGTCGGCGCCCTTCACCAGCGCGCGGGCGATCGCAGTACGTTGCTGCTGGCCGCCGGAGAGCTGCAGCGGCGTGCGCGCGAGGTAAGGCTCCAGCCGGAGCAGCTTCGCGGCTTCCATCACGCGCCGGTCAATCTCGGCCTTCGGCTTGCCCTGCACGCGGAGCGGCGAGGCGATATTCTCGTAGACGGTCAGCGACGGGTAATTGATGAACTGCTGATAGACCATCGCCACCGAGCGCTTGCGCACGTCGACCCCGGTGACGTCCTTGCCGTCGACCAGCACCTTGCCCGTGGTCGGTTTATCGAGTCCCGCGAGCAGCCGCATGATCGAGGTCTTGCCCGACAGCGTCGGGCCGAGCAGCACGCTGAGCGTGCCCTTCTCCAGCGTCAGCGACACGTCGCGGATGGTAGGAATGCCGTCCACCGTACGGGTCACATGGTCCAGCATCACGCTCATGGCCGCCCTCCCGCCTGCAGCAGGGGACTTTCGTGCGGCGCCTTTGTCACAATCCATTCGTCAATCGTTGCGATCTCCGCGGCCGACAGACGCAGGCCGAGCTTGGACCGCCGCCAGACGACATCGGCGGCGCTCATCGCCCATTCCCATGTCATCAAATAGGACACTTCGGCCGCGGTCAGCGTCGCGCCGAAGGATTGCCCGAGATCGGCCAGCGATTTTGCGTTGCCCAGCACCTTGGTGGCGCGGGTGCCATAGGCATGTGCGAGACGGTTGGCATGCTCCAGCGTGAGGTAAGGATAGTTGCGCTGCAATTCCGCCGTCAGCGCCGGCAGCGCCGAGACATCCATATTGCCGCCGGGCAGCGGCGATTTGCCGGTCCAGCCTTCGCGCGCCTTGGCGTTGCCTCCGAGATAGGGCTCGAGGCGCTGCAGCGCTTCTTCGGCAAGGCGGCGGTAGGTCGTGATCTTGCCGCCATAGATCGAGAGCAGTGGCGCACCGCCGGGAGTGTCGAGCTCGAACACGTAATCGCGGGTCGCCGCCTTGGCTTCGCTGGCGCCATCGTCATAGAGCGGGCGCACGCCGGCATAGTCCCAGACCACGTCCTCGGGCTTGACGGGCTTCGCCAGATACTCGCTGACGGCGTCGCAGAGATATTTGATTTCCTCTTGCGTGGCTTTCACCTTTGCGGGGTCGCCGTGATAGTCGCGATCGGTGGTGCCGATCAGGGTGAAGTCATCCTGATAGGGAATCACGAAGACTATGCGACCGTCGGCGTTCTGGAACATGTAGGCGCGGTCGTGCTCGTAGAGCCGCTTGACCACGATGTGCGAGCCCTGCACCAGCCGGACCTTGGCGCGCGCATTGACGCCGGCGCCCGAGGCCAGCACCTGCTCGACCCAGGGACCGCCGGCATTGACCAGCACGCGGGCGCGGATTTCGCTGCGCGCCTTGGTGAGTGCGTTCTCGACGGTGACATGCCAGATGCCGTCGACCTGGCGGATCTCGACGGCGCGGGTGCGGGTGCGGATATCGGCACCGCGATCGGCGGCGTCGCGCGCGGTCAGCACGACAAGCCGGGCGTCATCGACGAAGCAGTCGGAATATTCGAAGCCTTTTGTGTAGCGGCCGGGCATCAGCGGCCGGCCGACCGCGTCGGTCGCAAGGTCAACCGAGCGCGTCGGCGGCAGCAGATTGCGCCCGCCGATGTGGTCGTAAAGGAACAGGCCGAGCCGCAGCAGCCAGGCCGGGCGCAGGCCGGCATGGTGCGGCAAAACGAAACGCAGGGGACGGATGATGTGGGGCGCGATCTGCCAGAGGATTTCGCGCTCGATCAGCGCCTCGCGCACCAGGCGGAACTCGTAATATTCGAGATAGCGCAGTCCGCCATGCACCAGCTTGGTCGACCAGGACGACGTCCCGCTCGCCAAGTCGTTCATTTCACAGAGAAATACGGAATTGCCCCGGCCTGCCGCATCGCGCGCGATGCCGCAACCGTTGACGCCGCCTCCAATGATGGCGAGGTCGAAAATCCGCTCCAACAGACGCTTCCCCGGCAGATCGCCTTCACTTGGGCGATTTAACTTTCGTTTTGAATTAGATCACAAAGGAAAACGAAAGCAAGCGAAAGCGGAACTGAGGGGGGATTATTCAAAGGAATTGGAGTAGCAGCCACGCTAGGCTGAAACGCCGAGCTTGCGTGCGGGCGCGCGCTTTCCAACTTGCGTCGGTGCGCCTCCTCACCCGCAAGCGATGAGAATGAACCCATCGCGGGCGAAGGACTGCTGTGAAACCCTGACAGGTTCGCCCGGATAGGCAGGAACGCCAGTGACGAAGCCATTCCAACAAAAACTAGCCGGACTGAAAAATGTCAGCGTCGTGATTGTAGCCGACAACGTACCCGATGCAGAGGGAACCGCGTCCGTCGTTGTGAAGTTTTCAGATGGCACAGTATTGAGGACTCACTACTGGCGCTTAATCCGAGAGGGACGCGCGCTATTGAGTAGCTTCGACCATCAAACGAAATACGGTCTGCCCGCACCAATTGACACGAAGGAACAAATATCCAGTTTGTTAGATGGAAAAATTGCAACAACGTGCAATTTGACGGTGAGATGGCCGATTTAACTTTGTTCGTTGAAACCACAAAGCTCCAAGTTTTCAATTTCACGGCGTATGAAATCTGGGAAATCCACTTTCCTGATGGCGCCGGGCAATATTCCAACTACGCGCTCACATAGGGCAATTCATCATAACGAATAACTTAGGATCACCCCCGCCTTATCGGGATCGGCGCGTTGGCGCCCTCGCCCGCCTCGGCCTCATCATCCGCGGCCGGCTTGTCCATCGCCTCGATCACCTGGATGCCGCGATGGCTGCAGATATTGGCGATGCCCGCCGGCAGCGCGGAGTTGGTGACGAAGGTCTGGATCTGGCTCATATGCGCGATGCGCACCGGCGCGGAGCGGGTGAACTTGGTGGAATCGGCGACCAGCATGACGCTGCGCGCATTGGCGATGATCGCCTGCGCCACCTGCACCTCGCGATAGTCGAAGTCGAGCAGCGCGCCCTCCTCGTCGATCGCCGAGGTGCCGATGATGGCGTAGTCGACCTTGAACTGGCCGATCAGTTGCGTCGCGGTCGAGCCGACCACGGCGCCGTCGGCGCGGCGCACCGCGCCGCCCGCCACCACCACCTCGATGCGCGGATGGCGATAGAGCAGCATTGCGACGTTGAGGTTGTTGGTGATGACCAGCAGGTCCTCGTGCGAGGTCAGCGCGCTTGCGACCTCTTCCGTCGTGGTGCCGATATTGATGAAGAGCGAGCAGCCGTTCGGGATCAAGGCTGCGGCCGCAGCGCCGATCGCCTTCTTCTCGTCGGCGGCGACGAAGCGGCGCGCCTCATAGGCGAGGTTTTCCACGCCGGAGGCGATCATGGCGCCGCCATGGATGCGGGTCAGCGCACGCTGCTCGCAGAGATCGTTGAGGTCCTTGCGGATGGTCTGCGCCGAGACCTCGAAACGCCGCGCGAGGTCCTCCACCAGCACGCGGCCGGAGGCGCGGGCGAGGTTGAGGATTTCGGTCTGGCGATGCGACAGTCCGGGCACGGTGCTAACCCCCTGAAAGAACGCCAAGGTAGCGCCTTTGCGGAGGCGGTCAACGCGCAAAGTGGGTTAACGCGAACGTCAAATCCGCTCCACTATTGTCGCGATGCGGCGAAGCAATCACTCGACAAAGGCGTGCACCACTGCGAGACTGACCGGGCTTAACAAAAATCCCGGGAGGAAACGATGACCGTCACGCGTCGACTGGCACTGCCTGCGCTTGCGCTTCCCCTGCTTGTTGCCGTCCCCGCCTTTGCCGGCGCCGACGAGGATGCGATCCTGAAGAACCTCGAGGCTTTCCGCGCCGCGCAGGTGGCGGGCAATACCGAGGTGCTCGCCACACTGTGTATGGACGAACTCAGCTACAGCCATTCGAACGCCCATATCGACACCAAGGCGTCGCTGCTCGACGCTATCGCCAAGGCCAAATACAAATGGAAGCCGCTCGAATACAAGGATCCCACCGTCCGCGTGGTCGGAACTGCCGCGATCGTGCGCTTCAATTTCGTCGGCGAGCAGGAATTCGACGACGGCAAGAAGACGCCGCAGAACCTGCACATCCTGATGAACTGGCAGAAGCAGGGCTCGGACTGGAAGCTGCTGTCTCGCGCGGCGACGAAGCTGTGATCGCGTGGGGTGGGTTAGCGAAGCGTAACCCACCACTTTCATATCCGCGGAAACAGAAGAGGTGGGTTACGCCCTCCGGGCTAACCCACCCTACGATCCATCGCTCATCAGGCCGCCGTCAGATCGCTGTTCGCCAGTTGCATGGCGGCGCGCTCGGCGTCGCGCGTGCTGCGGAACAGGCGGCCGTCGAGCCGAAAGAATGGCTGCGCGGCGGCAAAAAAACGATAGCCAAGCCGGTCACGCACGACGATGCCGGCCGCCTGAGAAGAAACTTCGATGATGTAGGAGTCTGACATTGCCCGTGGTCTCATTTCCTCGCCCGGGCAAATAACGGGCATGCTGCCCGTTCGTTCCTCACACGGTTGCGTGAGCAGGCAATGCAAAAAGCCAGATTGCGTGAACGAAAAAAGCGGGCCGACGCACTCACCGCTTCACGCCGGGCGCGGCAAGAACCGCAGTCCATTTGTCGATATCGGCGCGGATGAAGTCGGCAAACTCCTTCGGCGTGCCGCCGACGGGATCGGTGCCTTGGGCTTTCAGTGCGGCGCGAACGGCTTCCGCCTTCAAGGCTTCGTTGGCGGCCACCGATAGCTTCTCGATGATCCCGGGCGGCGTTCCGGCCGGGGCCAGCAGGCCGATCCAGATTCCGGCGTCATAGCCGGTCATGCCGGCCTCCGCCAGGGTTGGAACATCGGGCAAGATCGATGCGCGCTTCGACTGCGCGACGGCGAATGCCTTCAGCTTGCCCGTGGCAATATGCGGCGCGAGCGTGGCGGCGACATTGAACATCAGCGTGATGCGGCCCGAGAGCAGGTCCGATAGCGCCTGGTTGCTGCCGCCCTGATAAGGAACCATGACGACGGCGGTCCCCGCCTTGGCATTGAACAACTCGGCCGCCATGTAGCTTGCGGTCGCATAACCGGATGAGCCGAATGTCAGGGTTTCCGGCTTGCTCTTCGCCAGCGCGATCAATTCCGCCAGGTTGCTGGCCGGTACCGATGGATGCGCGACCAGCACGTTCGGAACCACGCCGAGAAGCGTGATCGGCGCCATATCCTTGCCCAGATTGAAATTCGATTTGGTCTCCACGGGATTGAGCGTATTGGCGATCGTCGCCATGAACAGCGTGTAACCATCGGCGCTAGCGCGCGCCACCGCATCCGCCGCGATCATGCTGCTGTTGCCGGGACGGTTTTCGACCACGATCGGCTGGCCGAGCGCGGTCTCCATCTGCTTGCCGACGACGCGAGCAAGAATGTCGGCGGCGGAGCCGGGCCCGAACCCGACGATGACCCTGATCGGCTGGGCAGGATAGGTTTCAGCGGACACCGACGCGCCACCTGCGATCGAGATCACAAGGAACGCAACGAGCGCCGAAAGCTTCAGAGTGCGGCGGAACATCTTTCCTCCGGTGGCGTGAGGGCGTGGTGTAGCGGAGTTTCGATGCCCCGCGAAAGCGGGGCATCCAGTACGCCGCGGCCTCTCGGCTAGAGCCTCGCTGTCTCTGGAATACTGGATCACCCGCTTTCGCGGGTGATGACACCGAAACGTGGAGAGGTCCACCTCACGTCACCAGCAGCGAGGGATCCTGCTTGATCTCCTGCGGGCGGCCCTGGTCGTCAATCGAGACATAGGTGAAGTTGCCGTCGGTGACCAGGATCGGCTGGGTCTCCTTGCGCCGGACCACCCAGGCTTCGAGATGGACCGTCAGCGAGGTGCGGCCGATCCGCACCAGCTTGCCATAGACCGAGACGAGATCGCCGACATAGACGGCTTTGCGGAAATTGATCGCGTCGATCGCGACCGTGACGTTGCGCGATTTGGTGATCTTGGCGGCGAACACGCCGCCGCTGACGTCCATCTGCGCCAGCAGCCAGCCGCCGAAAATGTCGCCGTTCTGGTTGGTGTCGGCCGGCATCGCCAAGGTACGGGTGCAGAGCTCGCCGGACGGCTCGTTCTCGGCGACGGCGGGTGCATGGATATGGGTATCCGTCACTTGAAGCTCTCCCAGCCGGCATCGGGGGTAAAGCGGCCGCCGAATTTTTCCGCGAGCCGGCGCAACGTCGCAACGACATCGTCGACGCCGCGCGTGCGCGCGTAGTTGAGCGGTCCGCCGCGGAACGGCGCATAGCCGGTACCGAAGATCATGGCGCCGTCGACCACGTCAGCATTGTCGACGATGCCCTCGCGCAGGCAGGCGACGCAGACATTGGACATCGGCAGCACCAGGCGGTCGATCATCTCGTCGGATACGCGCGCGCCGGTCTCGGGCCGCGGCGCCTTCTCGGCCTTGCCGTCCTTCCAGCTGTAAAATCCCTTGCCGGTCTTGCGGCCGAGCTCGCCCTTAGCGACCTTCTCGCGCAGCCAGGCCGGCGTCGGCGGCAGCTGGTCGCCGAATTTCGAGCGTAGCATGTCGCCGACATCCAGGCAGATATCGAGCCCGACCTGATCGGCGAGCTCGATCGGTCCCATCGGCATGCCGAACTTTTCGGCGGCCTCGTCGATCAGGCGCTGGTCGATTTTCTCGTCCAGCATCACCATCGCTTCCAGCATGTACGGCGTCAGCGCGCGGTTGACGAGGAAGCCCGGCGAGCTCTTCACCGGCAGCGGCAGCCGGTCGATGGCACCGACAAAGGCACGCGCCTCTTTCAGCAGCTCGGGATCGGTGCCGTCATGGCTGACGACCTCGACGAGTTGCAGCCGCGACACCGGGTTGAAGAAGTGTAGGCCGAGCAGCCGCTCGGGCCGCTGCAACGTGGTGCGCAGATCCTGCAGCGGAATGCTCGAGGTGTTGGTGGCAAGGATCGCACCTTGCTTCATCTTCGGCTCGAGGCCGGCATAGACCTTCTGCTTCAGCTCGAGCTTCTCCGGCACCGCCTCGATGATGAGGTCGGCGTTGCGAACGCCTTCGCCCTGCATGTCCGGCATCAGCCGGTCGAGCGCGTCGCGCACCTCGATCGGTTTCCGGATGATCTTGCCGTAGAGATCGGCGGCGCGCTTGATCGCGCCCGCGATGGGCTCGGCCTTCATGTCGGCAAGCGTGACCCGCATGCCTTCATGGGCGCACCAGGCCGCGATGTCGCCACCCATCGCGCCGGCGCCGATGACATGGACATGCGCGATCTTGTTGCCGGAGCCTGCGAGCTTCTTCATCTCGTCGCGCAGGAAGAACACGCGAATCAGGTTCTGCGCGGTCGGCGTTACCATCAGCTGCGCGAACGAGCGCTTCTCGCCTGCGAGCATCGCGGCCTTGTCGCCGCCATGCTTTTCCCAGAGATCGATCAGCGCGTAAGGCGCGGGATAGTGCTCGTGGGGCGCGGCCTTCTCGGCCTCGCGGCGCATGCGCGAGCCGAGGAAACCGCGCACGGGGCTGAGGTTGAGGATGGTCGGGAGCAGACCGGGCCGAGCGCGCTTGAGCCGGCCGAAGATCGCGTCCTTCACGGCATTTCGGACATGCCGCTCCTCGCAGACCGCATCGACCAGCCCGAGACCCTTGGCGCGGCGCGCATCGATGGTGCGGCCGGTAAGCATCAAGGTCATCGCCTGCATCGGATTGACCAGCCGGGTGAAGCGCGCGGTGCCGCCGAGGCCGGGATGCAGGCCGAGCATTACCTCGGGGAAGCCGAAGCGCGCGTTCGAAATCGCGATGCGCGACTGGCAGGCCAACGCGACCTCGAGCCCGCCGCCGAGGCAGAAACCGTGGATCACGGCGACGTTCGGCACCCGCAACGCTTCGAGGCGGTCGATCACCGCATGTGCGCGCGCGATGGTGGCCTCGACCGTGGCCGGATCGGTCGCCCCGCGGAATTCATTGACGTCGGCGCCGGCGATGAATCCGGAGGTCTTCGCCGAGCGGATCACGAGACCCGCCGGCCGCGCGCTTTCGAGCTCGCCGATGATTTTGTCGAACTCCTCCATCACATCGGCGGAAAGCGTGTTGGCGCTTGCGCCATCGCGATCGAACAGCAGCCAGGCGATGCCATCGGCATCGCGGGTCAGCTTGAAGTTACGATAGGACCCGCCGGCATCGGGCTTCGGCCCGAGCTCGAGCACGCGGTCGGCGAGCACGTCGAGGGTTCGCGACTGCATCACACCACCTCGATCAGCATTGCGCCGCCCTGCCCGCCGCCGATGCATTCGGTGGCGATGCCGCGCCGCGTGCCGAGCCGCTTCATCGCATTGATGAGATGCAGCACGATGCGGTTGCCGGAGCAGCCGACGGGATGGCCGAGGCTGATGGCGCCGCCGTCGACATTGAGCTTGCTCTGGTCGATCGCGCCCGCCGCGCCGGGAAGGCCGAGAATCTCCTTGCAAAAGGTCTCGTCATTCCACGCGGCGAGGCAGCCGAGCACCTGCGTGGCGAAGGCCTCGTTCAATTCCCAGGTCTCGATGTCCTGCAACGTGAGATCGTTGCGTTTCAACAGCGCGGTCGCCGACAACACCGGGCCGAGCCCCATGATGGAGGGATCGAGCGCCGCCCACTGGCTGTCGAGGATGACCGCCTTCGGCGTCAGGCCATGCTTGGCGACGGCCTCCTCGGAAGCAAGGATCACCCAGGACGCGCCGTCGGTGATCTGCGAGGAATTGCCGGCCGTGACCTGGCCCCAGGGCCGCTCGAACACGGGGCGGAGTTTCGCCAGAGTCTCGGGCGTGGAGTCCGGACGCACGCCGTCATCGTGGTCGTAGAACTTGCCGTCGCGCGCAAAGGTGGTCTCGACCTCGCCCTTCAGAAAACCTTGCTGCTGCGCATGCGCGAGCCGCTGATGGCTCTCGGCGGCATAGGCATCGGACTGCTCGCGGGTGATGCCGAAGAGATGGCCGACCACCTCGGCGGTCTGGCCCATGTTCAGTTCGGTGATGGGATCGGTCAGGCCGCGCTCCAGGCCAATGATCGGCTTGAAATAGCGCGGCCGCGTTTTGAGCAGCGCCATGATCTTGGCGCCGATGCCCTTGGCGCTGGCAAGGCCAGCAAACCAGCGCACGCCGGAATTGGGCCACACCAGCGGCGCGTGACTCAGCGCCTCGGTGCCGCCGGCCAGGACCATGTTGGCGACGCCTTCGCGGATATAGCGGTAGGCGGTATCGATCGATTGCATGCCGGAGCCGCAATTGATCTGCACGGTGAAGGCGACCATGGATTCGCCCATGCCGAGCCGCAGCGCGGCGACGCGCGCCGGATTCATCTCGTCGGCGATGACATTGACGCAACCCAGGATCACCTGATCGAAGTCGTCGGGCGCAAAGGGCTGCCGCGCCAGCAGCGGCCGGCCGCATTGCACGGCGAGATCGACCGGAGTGAATGGGCCGGGGCCGGAGCGCGCCTTCAGGAACGGCGTCCGGCTGCCGTCAACGATAAAGACCGGTCGCGCCATCAGCTCGCCGCCCTCTGCTCTCCAAGCTCCTGGAAGAACTGATGCACGTCGGCGGGTTTCTTGTAAATCGGCGACAGCGCCTCGGGCGCGAAATCGTCGACCTCGATCACCTTGGCCGCAGCCTCATGCGCCGCGGCAAGCCGGTCGGCCTCGCTCTGGGTGATGATGCCCTTCTTCACGGCTTCGGCCGGGTCGCGCAGATGCGCGGCATGCATCCGCTTTGCGATCTCCTCGGTGCCGGTGACCAGCAGAAACGCCTTCTCCAGCCGGGCGCGGCCGCCATCGTCATCGACATGGGACAGATCGGCAGTCAGCCGGTCGCGGGCCGCCGAGGGCTCGACAATCAACTGGGCGCAGGCCTGCACGACGCGATCGCTCGGTCCGACCACGCGCGCGCCAAAGGGCTGCACCACAAATTTCAAGAGCCCGCCAACGAAGCGGTTCGGCATATTGGCGCAGATCTCGGCGAGACGATTCTCGATGGTGCGGATGCCCGCCGCCATGCAGTATTCCAGCGCCGCGAAGTCCTCCTTCTGCCGGCCCTCGTCTTCCCAGCGTTTGAGCGCTGCCGAAAGCAGATACAGCTCGGACAGCACGTCGCCGAACCGCGCCGACAGCATCTCCTTGCGCTTGAGCGCGCCGCCGAGCGTGAGCAGCGCCATGTCGGCGCAGAGCGCAAAGGCCGAGGAGTAGCGCGACAGCTGGCGGAAGAAGCCTGTCGCATCGCCTGCATCAGGGGCCGGTGCGAACAAGCCAAAGCTCCAGCTCCGGCCCCATGCACGGAACAGCGTGGTGAAGGTATGGCCGACGTGAGCCCAGAACGCCTTGTCGAAGGCGTCGAGCCCGCGCGCGTGGTCGTCGTCGCGCAGCGCGTTCATCTCCTCGAGCAGATAGGGATGCGCGCGGATCGCGCCCTGCCCGAACACGATGAGATTCCGGGTCAGGATGTTGGCGCCCTCCACGGTGATGCCGACCGGCACCGAGCGATAGAGATTGCCGAGATAGTTCTGCGGCCCGTCGATCACGGCCTTGCCGCCATGGACGTCCATGGCGTCGTCGATCGCAATCCGCATGCGCTCGGTGGCGTGCAGCTTCATGATCCCGGAGATCACGGCGGGATGATGGCCCTGGTTCAGCGCGGCGCAGGTCAGCCGCCGCGCGGCATCGAGCTGATAAGCGGTGGCGGCGATACGCGCCAACGGCTCCTCGATACCTTCGAATTTGGAAATCGAGATGCCGAACTGCTCGCGGATGCGCGCATAGGCGCCGGTGGTGCGCGCGGCATAGGCCGCGCCGGCAGCAGATAGTGATGGAAGGGAGATTCCGCGGCCGGCGGCAAGTGCCGTCATCAGCATCTTCCAGCCTTGTCCCAGCCGCTCCTTGCCGCCGATGATGTAGTCGAGCGGGATGAAAACGTCCTTGCCCCAGTTCGGGCCGTTCTGGAACACCTGCATCGACGGCAAATGCCGATGGCCGATGCTGACGCCTGCGAGATGCGTCGGGATCAGCGCCACGGTGATGCCGAGCTCGTCTTGTGGGCCCACGAGATGATCGGGATCATAGGCCTTGAAGGCAAGACCGAGCAGCGTCGCCACGGGGCCGAGCGTGATGTAGCGCTTGTGCCAGTTGAGCTTGAGGCCGAGCACTTCCTGGCCTTCGAATGTGCCCTTGCAGATGACGCCAGAGTTGATCATCGAGGCGGCGTCCGAGCCCGCTTCCGGGCTGGTGAGGCCGAAACAGGGAATGTCGCGGCCGTCAGCCAGGCGCGGCAGCCAGCGATCCTGCTGCTCCTTGGTGCCGAAGCGCATCAACAATTCGCCGGGTCCGAGCGAGTTCGGCACCATCACGGTGACGGCGGCAGCGAGCGAGCGCGTGGAAATTTTCCGCACCACTTCGGAATGCCCATAAGGGGAGAAACCGAGCCCGCCGAACTCCCGGGGGATGATCATGCCGAAGAATTTCTTCGCCTTGATGTAGTCCCAGGCTTCGGGCGGCAGGTCGCGCCATTCCCAGTTGATCTTCCAGTTGTCCAGCATGGCGCAGAGCTCGTCGACGGGGCCGTTGAGGAAGGCCTTCTCGTCCTCGGTCAGGGTCGCCGGCGGATTGGACAAGAGCTTGGCCCAGTCAGGATTGCCGGTGAAAAGGTCGGCGTCCCACCAGACGTCGCCGGCCTCCAGCGCCTCGCGCTCGGTGTCGGACATCGACGGCAGCACGCCGCGCGCCCAGGAAAAGATCGGCTTGGTGATGGTGTCGCGGCGAAAGCTCATGGGGCGATCCTCTCGAGGGTTGGGCTTGCGCGATTCTTGATGTCCGCTTGGCGCCCACATTACCGGAAAGCGTGAAGGGAAAGGTGACGCGTTGGGTCGCAAATAAAGCGAAATTGATCGGTCGACGATAACCCGGAGAACCTGACTTTGTTCACCGCTCCCCGCCTGCGGGGGGAGGTGGAAAAGTCAATCCGGCCGGACCATCTCGAACATGGCCTCCGGCCTGATCTCGAAATAGTCGCCCTTGCGCCCCGCGCGCACGATCGGACGCGCGAGCCCGGTCTGGTAGACACCGTCCCGGATCATCGCCTTGTCAATATGCACGGCGACGACCTCGCCGAGCGTCAGCCAAGCCTGCGCCTTCTTGCCGTCCGCGCCCTGCAGCTGGATAATCTGGCAGAGCTTGCATTCGAACGACACCGGGCTTTCGGCCACGCGTGGTACGCTGACGATCTTCCCAGGTGCGGGTGTCAGGCCCGCGATCTCGAACTCGCTGACGTCGGGCGCGACATGGGCGGCGGTCGCGTTCATATGCTTGGCCAGATCCATGGTCGCGAGATTCCAGCAGAACTCGCCGGTCTCCTGCACATTCTGCACGCTGTCCTTCCACGAGGTGGAGGAAAAGCCGATGATCGGAGGTTTGTAGCAGAAGCCGTTGAAGAAGCTGTAGGGCGCGAGGTTGATATTGCCCTTGGCGCCGCGCGATGAAATCCAGCCGATCGGTCGCGGTGCGACGATGGCATTGAACGGGTCGTGCTTCAGCCCGTGGCCATTCTTGGGTTCGTAGAAGTGCAGGTCCCTGGGGCTTTTCGCGTCCATTGTTATTCTTCCTGCTCCGGAAGCCGTCTACTTCGGCTTCTTCAAACTCGCCAGCACGAAATCGATCATCTCATCGATGGTAGGCCCCGGCTTGTTCGTCATCTGCGCGATCATCTGCGGATGGAAATAGCCGATCATGGCGTGGCAGGTGCAGAACGCCGCCAGCCCCACGTCGGTTTCCGCGAACTCGCCGGACGCCACGCCTTGCGCGATGACGCCGCCGATGGTCTCGGTAACAAGCTTCATATGGGCGACGCAGACGTCCCAACTCTCCTGCATCGCGATCTCGACCATTTCGTGCAGCTTGGAATCGCCGACATAACGTTCCGAATTCATGCGATGGACGGTCTTGATCATCTCGCGCAGCCGCTCCGATGCGGAGCCCGGCCGCTGCATGATCACGGCGGCAGCCTCCTCGACCTCGCCCATCAGGATGCGGCAGACTCCCTCATGGATCGACTTCTTGGAATCGAAGAAGCGGTAGACATTGGCCGGCGACATCCGCAATTCCTTGGCGATGTCGGCGACCGTGGTCTTCTGATAGCCGATCTGGCGGAACAGACGTTCCGCCACCACGAGAATCCGCTCTCGTGTGTCCGGCTCGACGTGTTCAGAAACCAGCGTCATGGTGGACTCAATCTTCAATTATTCGGCTGCTTCAGCAAGTGGAAATGCAGGCCTGACAGGACCGTAATGTTGCGGCGCAAGATCGATCACTTCGCTCGCGCCGGCCTCGTCCAGGCTCTTGCGGAACCAGAGGGCGTAGAGCCCCGGCAGGTATAGCAAGGTCAGGAAGGTTGCAACAAACAATCCGCCCATGATGGTGATCGCCATCGGGCCCCAGAACGCCGAGCGCGACAGCGGGATCATGGCAAGGATCGCGGCGAGCGCGGTCAAGACCACCGGGCGCGCGCGTCGGACGGTGGCTTCCACGATCGCCTCCCTGCGCGTCATTCCGTGCGACACGTCGGTCTCGATCTGGTCCACCAGGATGACGGTGTTGCGCATGATCATGCCGGCGAGCGCAATCAGGCCGAGCAGGGCCACGAAGCCGAACGGCTGGTTCGCGACGTTCAACCCGAGCGAGGCGCCGACGATGCCGAGCGGCGCGGTGAGAAAGACCAGCAACAGCCGCGAGAAGTTCTGCAGCTGGATCATCAAGAGCGTCAGCATCACGATGACCATCACCGGGAACAGCGCGAAGATCGAAGCATTGCCCTTGGCGGATTCCTCGAAGGCCCCGCCCGCCTCGATCCGGTAGGCCGGCTCGAGGTGATCGCGAATCTCGGCGAGCTTCGGCCAGATCTGGTTGGTGACATCGGGCGCCTGCACGCCGTCATTCACGTCGGAGCGCACGGTGATTGCCATGTCGCGGTTGCGCCGCCACAGGATCGGCTCCTCGTGCGCATACTCGATCCTGGCGATCTGCTGCAGCGGCACCGCGACGCCGTTGCGCGAGGTGACAGTGAGATCGCCGACATGCGCGAGGTCGAGCCGCTCCGAGGAGACAGCGCGGGCGACCACGCCGACCTTCTCGATGCCGTCACGGACGGTCGTAACCGGCGCGCCCGAGATCAGCATGGCGAGCGCCTGCGAGACATCCTGGGGGGTGAGGCCGAGCGCGCGGGCGCGATCCTGATCGACGACGAGCTTGAGGTAGGGCGACTGCTCGTTCCAGTCGAGCTGGACGTCCTTGACGTTCGGATTCTGCCGCATCACGTCGCGGACCTGATAGGCGATTTCGCGCACCTTCTTCGTGTCCGGCCCGATCACGCGGAACTGGACGGGGAAGCCGACCGGCGGGCCGAAATTGAAGCGATCGACGCGCACGCGCGCCTCCGGCAGCGCGCCATCAGCGACGGCATTCTCGATCTTCGCCTTGATGCGCTCGCGGGCCTCGACGTTCTTCGCGACAATGACGATCTCGGCAAAGGCCTCGTTCGGAAGCTGCGGATTGAGGCCGAGCCAGAAACGCGGCGAGCCCTGCCCGACATACGCGGTGTAGGTGCCGATGTCGTTGTCATCCTTCAACAGCTTCTCCGCTTGCTTCACGGCCTTCTCGGTGACGTTGAAAGCCGTGCCTTCCGGCAGTCGCAACTGCAGGAACAGCTCGGGCCGCTCCGAGAGCGGGAAGAACTGCTGCTGCACATGGCCGAAGGCGAGGATCGACGCGACGAACACGCCGACGGTCGCGACCACCGTCTTGACGCGGTGATTGACGCACCATTGGATCACCGAGCGCAGCGCGCGATAGACGCGGGTCTCGTAGACCGCGTGCGGATCGTGATTGTGGTGGACCGTGATGTTCGGCAGCAGCTTGATGCCGATATAGGGTGTGAAAATCACGGCGACGAACCAGGAGGCGACCAGCGCGATCGCGACGACCCAGAAAATGCTTCCGGCATATTCACCGACCGCCGAATTGGCAAAGCCGATGGGGAGGAAGCCCGCCGCGGTGACCAGCGTGCCGGTCAACATCGGAAACGCCGTGGATTCCCAGGCAAAGGACGCGGCGCGGACGCGGTCCCAACCCTGCTCCATCTTCACCACCATCATCTCGACGGCGATGATGGCGTCATCCACCAGGAGGCCGAGCGCGATGATCAGCGCGCCCAGCGAGATGCGGTGCAGATCTATACCCATCACGTTCATGACAATGAAGACGATCGCGAGCACCAGCGGCACCGAAGCCGCCACCACGAAACCGGTGCGCCAGCCCAATGCCAGGAACGAGACGAACAGCACGATCGCGAGCGCCTCCACGAAGGAGTCGACGAACTCGCTGACCGCTTGCTCGACCACTTTCGGTTGGTCGGCGATCAGCTCGACATTGATGCCTTGCGGCACCGCCTTCATGAACTCGGCCGAGGCGCCGGCGACGTCCTTGCCGAGCTCGAGGATGTTGGCGCCTTTCGCCGTGACGACGCCGATACCGATCGCGGGCTTGCCCTCCTGCCGCACCTTGAAGCTCGGCGGATCGACGAAACCATGGGTGACGGTGGCGATGTCGCCGAGCCGGAACACGCGGCCGTTGCTTTCGACCGGCGTCTCCGCGACGGCCCGGGCGCCATCGAGCGCGCCAGTGACGCGCAAGGGCACGCGCTGTGAGGAGGTTTCGACCGTGCCGGCCGGCACGACATTGTTCTGCTTGGCCAGCGAATCGAACAGCGCCTGCGGCGTGATGCCGAGGGTGGCAAGCTTGGCGTGGCTGAACTCGACAAAGATGCGCTCGTCCTGGTTGCCGTAGACGTCGACCTTGGTCACGCCGGGCACTTTCAAGAGGCGCTGGCGCAGGCCTTCGGCAGCCTTCTTCAATTGCGCGTAATCGGCGCCGTCGCCGGTCATCATGTAGAGAATGGAATCGACGTCGGAGAACTCGTCATTGACGACGGGACCGAGAATGCCTGCGGGCAGGTCGCCCTGCGCATCGGCCAGCTTCTTGCGCAGGAGATAGAACAGATAAGGCACATCCTTGGCTGGCGTGTTGTCGCGAAAGGTCACCTGCATCGCCGTGAAGCCGGGCTTGGAATAGGTCTGCACCTTCTCGAAATAGGGCAACTCCTGCAGCTTCTTCTCGATGGGGTCGGCGACCTGGGTCTGGATTTCGTTGGCGGTCGCACCCGGCCACAGCACGGAGACGTTGACCACCTTCACCGTGAAGAAGGGATCCTCGGCGCGACCGAGCTTCTGGTAGGAGAAGAAGCCGGCGACACCGAGCGCGACAATCAGGAACATCACCAATGCTGGATGGCTGACGGCCCAGGCGGACAGATTGAAGCGTTTCATCTCAACTCTCCAATTTCGTCATTGCGAGCGAAGCGAAGCAATCCGGAATCTTTTCGCTGCGTGGATTGCTTCGTCGCTTCACTGCTCGCAATGACGATTGCGATTAGAACGACAGCGACGACACCACCCTCACCTTCTGGGAGGGATCGAGCTTCTGCACGCCGAGGGCAACGACCTTTGCGCCCTCCTCCACGCCGCCTGTGATCACGACGTCGTTGCTCTCATAGGCCTTGATGGTGACGGGCTTCAGCGCGACGTTGCCGGCATCATCGACGACAAAGAAGGACGGCTTGTCGCCGGCATCGTAGAGCGCCGACAGCGGCAGCCGCGCCACGCGCGAGGTCTTCTGGTCGCACAGCGTCAAGGTCGCGGTCATGCCGAGCTCGACCCTGTCGCCGACGTCAGGCAGCGAGAATTTGGCAAGATAGGTACGGGTTGCGGGATCGGCGCTCGGCGAAATCTCGCGCAGCTTCGCGCTATACTTCTTGTTCGGCTCCGACCACAGCGTGACCGACGCGCTGCCGGTCTTGGCCCGCTCCACCAGCGTTTCCGGGATCGCGACCACGGCTTCTTTCTCGGCAAAGCGTGCGACCCGGATCGCGGTCTGGCCCGCGGCAACCACCTGGCCCGGCTCGATCAGGGTCGCAGTCACGACACCGCGGGCATCGGCCGCCAGCGTCGCGTAAGACAGTGAGTTTTTGGTCAGATCGACCGAGCGCTCGGCGCGGTTGAGCCGGGCGCGGGCTTCGTCGGCCGCGGCGCGCGCCGAATCCATCTGCGCGTCGGTGGTCCAGCCTTTTCCGCGCAAGTCCTTGGCGCGGGTCTCGGCGGCAACGGCCTGCGCCACCACGCCGGTCGCGGCGGTGAATTCGGCAACCGCCTGCTCGGCCTGCAGGCTCAGATCGACTTCATCGAGGGTCGCCAGCGGCTGGCCCACCTCGACGGTCTGGCCGACTTCGACGAGGCGCTTCGCGACCTTGCCGGGGACACGAAAACCCATGTCGGCCTCGATCCGAGGCTTGAGGGTGCCGACAAAACTGCGCTCCGGCGTCTCCGCCTCGTAATGGGCGGTTGCAACCAGGACAGGCCGCGACGGGACTGGCTTTTCCGCGACCTTGTCGTTGCAACCGGCCAGCGCGACCCCCAGGAAAGCCAAGGCCACGCCGGCTAATAGCCTGGAGTAACTCGATAAAATCGACCGGACCAGCATCGGGTACTCCTCTAGCTCTGTTCCTAGAGGGGAGTATCGAATACTGAATGATAAAAGTCAATAATCGTCAGTCATCATGAAATCGTGATTTCGGGGTGATGGGCGGTGGGCCGCCCGTCACCGCCGGCTTCGCTTGTGCGCCGGTCGCTTGGTCGTTCTCCTCTTGCTCGCCGTCTTGGTGGTCCGCTTGGCTGACGCCTTCGCGGCGCCTCTCGACTTCGATTTGCCGCGCGCGGACGTCTTCGCGGTCTTGCGTGCTTTCTTCGCCGCGGCGCGTTTGACCGTCGCTTTCCTTGCCGATGACTTTTTCGCGGTCTTCCTGGCGGTCCGCTTCCGCCGCGGCGGTCGCGTCGCGATTGGCGGGATCAGGAGCGGATCGGACACCAGTCCTTCAGCCGCGAACGGCATGTAGGCCGCATTGGCCTGCTCGACCTTCGGCGGCTCCTCCGCCTTCAGCGCTTCGGATGCGCTGTTGGCGATGTCCTTTACCGTGTCGGTGAACCGCTCGAGTATCGATTTGTCCCTGGACATGATGCCCTCCAGTTGGCCGAGTTAAACCTGCAGGAAAGACGCAGGTTCCATTTGCGGAGGTCGCGGCACTCTAACCTCACTCTAGGCAGCGGAAGACTTTCATTGTTGTCCTCTCTCAATAGCGTTAAACTATCGGTTGGGCTAAGGAGCGGGGGCTATCTATGGATGACGCCATCAATGCGCAGGCAAACGGCAACAAGGAGGACAACAGTAACCTCGTTCCAATGGACGCTATCGTCGCCCGCGCCGATTATAGCCTGCGTGCCAGCGGTTCAACTTATATCGAACGCGGGAAAGAAGCTCATGACATCGTTGATAGGATCAAGACCAGTTCCGCATCAGTCATCGGAATTGCGGGTGTCCGCGGCGCTGGAAAGTCTAGTCTCGCCAAGAAAGCCCTCAGCGAGTGCGCGGACGCAGGTTTCTTCACACTGCTAATCCCGTCTCCAACTGAATACGATCCCAAAGACTTCTTGTTAGCGATTTTTCAGCGCATTGCAGAGCACGCAACCAAGCAAGTTCAAGACATCATTGAGGGTGCGCAGAGCCTGGCGGAACTAGGAGATCGGCAAGCCAGACACCTCCGCCTACAACTCTATCTGGTGTTGAGTGTTGTACTGCTGCTTTCCCTTGCCGTGTGGGTTGCCAATTACTCGCTCAACAAGGCTGAACAGCAAAACATAAACCAAAAGCAATTGGCGGACTTAAAGCAAAAGCAGGATCTTGTCCGTGAAGAGCTATCGAAGCGAGACACAAAAATTGCCGCTCCAACCACGCCAGCGGCAAAGGAAAGGGACAAGGCATCTGCCCTCCCTGTGCAGTCCTCAGAAAATTACCAGTACCCTTATGAAATAATCGGTAACTTGCAAAATTATAGCCTCTCAGCCTTTAAAGCTAAACTCCACGGCGTTGGTACCAACGCCGCGCTCAAAGATGTTGAAGATGAGGTAGGTCAAAAAGTTGCAGACATCACAAAAGATCCGGCTTTCGATGCGCGGCCTTGGGTTATAGGAGCCGCCAGCACAGGATTTGTCGTTCTATTTGCCTGCGGTTATCTTGGCCAACGAATTTTCAGACGTCTGCGAATCTTCAGAAGATACAGAAAACACATCGGCCTGCTGCAAAAGAGCCAGGCTTTTATGGAATTAATAAGGTATCAAAGCGTCATGGCTTCAAACACAGAGATCGCCTTTGCGCCCAAGCTGTTTTCAGGAAAATTGGGAAAGAGCAAACAACTCGAAGATCGACCGCTTTCTCTGCCGGGCCTCACAGCGAATTGCAGCGAATTTCTTCAGTATGTTGCGGAAGTATTCTCTGGAAGAGTCGTTATTTGCATCGACGAACTTGACAAGATCACCGACGTCACAGAGCTCTTCAGACTTCTCAAGGGCATCAAAGGAATTCTTGGCCAGGAAAACACACATTTCATGCTAACCGTGTCTGAAGACGCCATGGCGTTCTTCAATGAACGTTTAAGCCGTGAACGAAGCTTGGTGGAAAGCTCATTTGAGGAAATCGTTTATCTGGATCGCCTCACACTAGATCTAACAAAAAAAGTGGTGCGACAATCTATTGGTCTAGCAGAGCGAAGTCCGCAAAGTTTTGATCTTAACTGTGCTGTTCAATGGATTTTCGCGGGTGGCATACCAAGAGAAATAAAGAGAAATTTGTTTGCCGCTTACGCTCACAGCATCTCAATGGAAACCGGTTCGCCATTCGATCTGTGGAAAGCGCTCTACTTGAGTATGCTGGAATCGATGCAGTCAATCGCGGGTCCGAAGGAAGCCGCTGGTGTCGAGGATCACTATAGATTTTTGATTTGCACAGAAGCCTTTGTTGAGCAGGTTCAGTCACTTCAAAGCCCGCCTAATTTTAATCGGTTTATGCACGATATCGTTGGCGTTCTACGTCAACACTTTGGCCACGTCGTGTTTCGCCCGCTTTTGACGCCTCAAGCTGATGAGCACACGAAGTCGGACACTCAAAGTGCTCCTATGCCAACCTCCTCAATCTATCTTCCGCAATTAGTCGAAGCTCTAATTGGAGCGCTCGTCTTGGCAGTGGCGACTGGTGACATCGAAGATGACGCTGATCAGCTCGCTAGTTTGATTTACGTATACAAATACGTGCCTATCAATCCGCGTTACGCCTTCTATGGACTTAATCGCTTTCTCCAAACAAGGCTTAGCGTTCTCGCTGTAGACCTCAACAAGCTAGCGGTCGAGACGCCGCTGCCCAAGCTGGCCGTTCTTTAGCAGCGCATTTTCTTTAGAGGATCACTCATTCCCTCAACTGAAATCGCGCGAAGCGATCCAGTTCGTCCTCGATCCGCCGCTTCAGCTCGGCGCGCGCCTCACCCTTGGCAGCCTTGCCCGGGCCGACCCAGGTCCATTTCAGCATGAGCAGCTTCCTGTTCTGCCGGTCGGTCTTGAGATCCAGCGCCGCGACGATGTCCTCGCCGACCAGTACCGGGAGCGCGAAATAGCCAAACTTGCGCTTCGGCTTCGGCACATAGGCTTCGAACAGATGCCCGTAGTCGAAGATTAGCTGCGTGCGCTTGCGCTGGATGATCAAGGGATCGAACGGCGACAGGATATGCGCCAGCGGCGGCGCGGCGTCGCGCTTCGTCTCCAGCACCTCAGGGGTTGCCCAATGCTCCTGCTTGCCAGCGCCCTCGATCATCACCGGCACCAGCTCGCCGCGGCGCACACGCCGATCGATCTCCCGCCGCACGCCTTTCTTGTTCGGCGCATCGAGATGACAGATCGAGTCCAGCGAAACCACGCCCTGCGACCGCAGGGCGCGGTCGAGCAGATAGGCCGTGACTTCTGGCAGCGTCGCCGATTTCGGCGCCTTGTCCCAGCCGAAATGCCGGCCGATCAACTCGTAGGTCTTGAGCATGCCGTTGCGCTCGGAGACCGTGACCTTCCCGCAATAGAAGGCGAGCTGCAGCGCGCGCTTCGACGGCTTGCGGCTTGCCCACAGATGCTCCTTCTCGGTCAGCTCGTCATCCTCGATGTCGCGGATGGTCAGCGCGCCGCCCTTGAGCAGCCGCATCACCTTGCGCGTGTCTGACGGCTTGACGTTGGCGAACCAGCGATGGCCCTCGCGCTTGTGCAGCCGCATGTCCGGCATGAAGAAGCGGAAATCGCCGGACGGCACGTAGGACAGCGCGTGCGTCCAGTATTCGAACACGCTTTTGTCCGCGCTCTGGGCCTGGCGCAGGTCGGCGCGGCGATAGGCGGGGATCCGGGTATAGAGAATGTGGTGGTGGCAGCGCTCGATCACGTTGATGGTATCGATCTGCACATAGCCGAGATGGGCGACGGCATCCGCGACCGCCTGCGGCCCCTCGCCGAACGGCGCCGAGCTGTCGAGCCGCTGCGCGCCGAGCCAGATGCGGCGGGCGTCGAGCGTGCTCAAGGCGTGAGGTTTGGGCGGGCGGGACATCGCGGCCCGCAATTTAGCGGGATTCGGGACGCGCGCGACCGAGAAAAACGCCGCGCTGCGGCGTCAGGGCGTGCCGCCATCTCGCTGCGATTTCGATCGCTCCGGAATGCTGCCGGTCGCGATTTCGCTGTCGCAGGATGCCTTACCCCGCGCGGAGGCCTCGCAGCGGTAGACGCGGCCGGTCAGGCGATCGACCAGCCAGGCGCTCTCCTCGTTCGGACCTTCGATACCGATGTAACGGGTGCCGATCGCGCTCAGCAGGGTCGAGAGCAGGATCGCGGCCGCGATCATCGCAGCACCAACCAGGACCGGCATGGAACTTATGGTGATGGTTCGCTCCGGCGGCCCGGAACGATAACCCTGGTACTCGTTTTGTCGCTTTACTGACGGAATCACGGCCCCTGCTTCGCTTTTTGTTGGCTTTTCTTGTTTGCTTTGTTGGCAAGCCCATCTCTAGGCGCGCATCTAGCCGATTTCTTGGTGAGACATCGGCGCATCCGCGTCCGCTTTGAGATTGTATCGGGCGCACGACTTGTTTGCCCATGATCTTTTCGGAAACCGCTCCACACTTTTCCGGATCATGGGCGAGCAACGAAAAGGCGGCCCGCAGGCCGCCTCATCTGTGGATCGTGTTGTGCTCTCTTGATCAGCGGAACATGCCGCCCATCATATGGCCGAACAGGCCGCCCGGTCCGCCGCCGCCGCGATAGTGCCTGCCACCGCCGCCGCCGCTCCGCCGATAATGACGGCCGCCGCCGGAACTGGAGTCGTCATCGCTGCTGCTCGACGAGTTGTCGGCGGAGGCAACGCGGGTGGAGACGATCTCGCCGAGCAGCGCCTTGTGCTGCAGAGCGTTCAGATAGCCGGTGACCGGATAGCCGCGCGAGGCCTGCCAGCGCTTGATCACGGAACGGGTGGTGTCGTCGAATTTGCCGGTCGCCTTGTTATCGAAGCCGAGGCCGGTCAGGCGACGCTGCACATCGCGGCGCTGGCTACGATCAAGGCCAATCTGGTCCTCGGAGGTCTGGTCGGCCTCCAGGGTGAAGGTGTCGGGATCGACGGCCGAGGTCAGGTTCCGCGTCGCGCTGGGCTGACCGTTGTCCTGCAGCTTGGCGATGCGGCCGAGCGCCAGCGCCTTGAACGCGCCGTTCGGATACTGGCTGAGGTAGGCGTTGAGCTCTTCCGGCTTGTTGGAGTCCTTCACCGAGCGCCAGAACTCGACTTCCATGGCACTCGCGGTCGCGGTCGGGGCAGCGGAAGCGACGGTGGTCGCAGCCGGCGTATCGGTGGAAGCGGCGGGCTTGTCGGCGGAGGCAGCCTGCGGGTTGAGATAGACCTCGCCGATCAGGTTGGTGTGGCCCCAGGGCAGCTGGTTCTTGTTGGTCTCCTCGTTGACCTGGGCGCGGACCTTGGTCATCGCCTGCTGGATCTCGACGCCGGGCTTGGCAATGTTGGAGATCAGCGCGCGGGTGAATGGCGAGTGGTTGCCGACGTCGCCGTCGAGCGCAGTCTGGCCGGGGCCGGTGGCGAAAGCGAGCAGCGTGCCCTCGCCCGACTTCATCTCGGCGAGGCCGGAATTGACGGCGACGCTGCGGGTCGCCTTGGCGGAGCGGATGCGGGCGGCAAAGGGATTGTCGCGGCAGGCATCAAGGAACACCAGCTTGACCTTGGCATCCGCCATGGTCTGCTCGAGGGTGAGGTCGACATTGATGGCGGCCCCTAACTTGACGTCCATCTCGGACTTCAGGTCGGCGTCGATCGGCAGCAGGTAATTGGTGTTGTTCACCGCGATGCCGTGGCCGGCATAGAAGAACACGGCAACGTCGGCGCCTTCCGCCTTCTTGCCGAAGTCGAGCAGCTTCTCGGTCATCTTGTCGCGGGTGAGGTTGGTGCCTTCGACGACATCGAAGCCGACATTGCGCAGGACGGCGGCCATCGCCTTGGCGTCGATCGCCGGGTTCGGAAGCTGCGGGACGTTGCGGTAGGCGGCGTTGCCGACCACGAAAGCGACGCGCTTGTCGGCAAGCGCGGCATCGCCGCTGACCAAAAGCGCTGCGACTGAGAGTGCTGCGATCCAGAAGCGCATGATCCATTCTCCCCTTGATCCGAAACTTGGGCCGGTCTTCCCGGTCCGTTGCGGCCAATGTGATCGAACACACGCGCGAGAACCGTGATGTGGATCACGCAGAGGGTTCGGAGCCGAAAGCCCAGCCAAAAATGTGCCAAAGGGCGAATTTGAACGCTGTGCGGTCCTTTTCATATCCGGGCGAACCCGGAGGATGCTGCTATGAGTCGTCTAATAGAGGTGCGCTTGGCGCTTGCCCCAAATGCCGGCCCAGCGACGATTTTCCCCATGTGACTTCCATCACATTCATTTCGATGAACCCGTCCTATGTTCGGAGCATCCAAACGCCAAAGGGGCGGGCGAGTAACAAAGAGGATTACGACAATGACCAGCTTCGTCAGGTTTTCAGGATTGAAGGCGATCACCATCTGCGCCGCGCTCTCGATGACCGCGGGCCTGGCTTTCGCCGGCGACAACGTGTCGTCGGACCAGATCATTCACGCGCTGCAGCCGAAGCCGCTGACCCGCGGCCTTTCGGTCGACGTTCCCAAGGTCGACCCCGCGGTCAAGGCGAAGGAAGTGAACTTCGTGGCCAGCATTCGCAACCGCAAGACGCGGTCGATGTCGATGGGCGAGCGCGAGGAGATCGCCGAGATCGCCGCCACCAAGCCGAAGATCGATCTGGAAATCCATTTCGACTTCAACTCGGCCGACATCAGCAAGGACTCAATGCCCTCGGTGCAGGCACTGGGCGAGGCGCTGTCCGATACCAAGTTGCGCGGCTCGACCTTCGTGGTGGCCGGCCACACCGACGGCGTCGGCGGCGAAGAGTTCAACCAGGAACTATCCGAGCGCCGCGCCGACACCATCAAGCACTATCTGGTCGATCACTACCATCTCGCCAGCGGCGACCTCGTCACCGTCGGCTATGGCAAGACCAAGCTGAAGAATGCGGCCGACCCGGCCGATGGCGTCAACCGCCGCGTCCAGGTCGTCAATATGGATACCAAATCCGCCTCCAAGTGACGGCTGCAAGATTCGATCCGCCTGCCGCGCAACCGTGGCAGGCGGATGTTTGATGTTCAAGCAAACGAGATCACACAGGCCCTTGCCTTTGGACACCACCCCGGCAAACTACCGGGACTGACCAGCGCAACGTTTATCGGGATGACGCATATGAAAAGGCATTATTCGGCGGCTATCGCCGCAGCGTTTCTTCTCACCGCTTCGAGTCTCGGCGCCAAGGCCGAAGACGCCGCGCCGGCTCCGGCCGCGAGTCCCACGGCGCCGGCGGCCGCTCCGAGTGATTCCGCACCCGCAAGCGTGGCGCGGCCCTCGATCGCGCCGAAGACCAACGACACGGCCGCCAAGCCCGACGCCAGCGCAAAACCGCAGGCCGACGCCGAGCCCGCGCCCCGCCGGCATCGCCGCTACGCTCACCGTTATTACCGGCGCTATGCCTATTGGGAGCCGTTCCCGATCTTTTTCCCGCACTTCACGCGTCATCACGGCATCTATTGGAGCCGGATCCCCTGGTTCTTTTAAGAGCTAGATCCAGCTCTGAAAAAGCATCAGGCGGTTGAACGTCGCCATCGACGTGCCGATGAACGCTGCCGAAATCGGCAGCATCACCGCTTGAGCACTCACGGGATCGGCGTGAGATTTCGCGTGGAGACGTAGCCGAGCGGCTTACCCTCACTCGCGACCAGTGCCCAGCCGCCTTCGCTGCTGAGCACAGTCAGCTCAGTTTTCGCCGAAAGACTACGTACCACCGTCGCGCCCTCATGAGGCCTGACCTGAAGTTGCGCAGCCTGCGTGAGCTGGTAATTCGGCTTCGTCTGGATCGCGATCGGCGACACATTGTCCTGAAGCACGTGTGCCTTCCGGGCTAACGGGTAGTTTGCGGTTATCTTCATCTGCGGTTCCTGGCGCTGCTTGAATGTTTTTTCGCTGAGTGCCGCAACCTGCGAGTAGACGTAAGCCGCGAGTTCGGTCACCTCGATCGTCCCGTTGTTGTCGCCATCGCCCCTGTCGAACGCATCGAGCAAGCTGTAGGTGAAAAGGCCATGACCGCGATAGCCCTCGAATGCTTCTGTGCTGCCGCTGGAGGCCGTTATGATCGAGCGCCCGGTTGCTTGCGACAGACGATCGTTGGCCGCACTACGTTCGAGCGTCTTGGTTTCACCGGCATCTCCCGTGAGGGTGCCGCTTTCGCAAGTGTCGAACAGGATGAGGCTCTTTCGGGCGGGAATCAGCGCAAACCAGCGTTGCCATTGCTCCTGCGAGATGGCCTGCGCCTTGACCGCGGCATCGATGGCGGCGCTGTTGACCTTGCCATCGATCCTGAAGTTTTGCGGCACGAAATAGTAGCGGCCGTCTACCGTCTTGCCATGGCCTGCCAGGTAGAGAACGAATGCATCGTTTGGTTCGATCTTCTTCGACATGTCCTGAAATACAGCTTCCAGCCCGTCAGCCGTGACTTGCGCATCGCTCATCAGCCTGATCTCGACTGTTTGGTAGAGACCTTTGCCGGATTCCGTGAATGCCTGTGCAATGGCCCTCGCGTCCGGCACCGAATATTGCAGCCGGAATTGCTCATCGACATATTCATCCAGCCCGGCGGCTAGCACAAATAGTCGCGATGCCGCTGCGGTGACGGACGGCAGCGGTGCCTTGGCCATCGAGGGACGCGGCGCCGAAGCGGATACTGCCGTTGGACCCGCTGCGTCCAGGCGCGCGGGCACGGACGCGATCAGGTTGGCGGCGTTATAGGCGATGACCTCGATGATGTTGTCGCCTGTATCGAGCGCGAGGCTGCGTGTCAGTTGCACCGGCTGGCCTGCCGTGGTCGCAGGCGCCGTCTCGACGCCGACGGTGAGGCCATTGACTCGCCATTCAACACGCCCGATGCCGCCGCCCCGATCGATGATCTCCGCGGCGGCAACGAGCCTGCCATTCGCGGAGCCCGCCCCTCTCGCCGGCGACGTCAAACGGACGTCCGGAGCGCTGCCGCTCGCGATCACCTTTCGCAGATCGAGCCGGGCTGCCGCTTCGCGCACCAGTCCGCGGGGATCGCCGGCGAGCTTCTCGCGCACGAGGTCGGGCCGATAAAGCGACTGGTAGAACTGGTCGATCGCGTAAACGCGCAATCCCTGGATCGCACTCAGAATTCGCGAACCCTTTTCCGAAGCTGCGAAGAAGCCTTCCGGCGTGATCGCCACCCATTCGCCATCCGCCGACGAAATGAGGCTGGTCAACAACTCCCCGTTCTCTGTATTCCAGATCCTGATCGTGGTGTCGGAGCTACCGGACACGATCAATTTGTTGTCCGGCGAGAAGGACACTGAATTGACGTGGCCGGCATGCCCGTTGAGCGTGCGGATTAACGAGCCTCGGGTCAGGTCCCACAGTTTGATCGTGCCGTCCCAACTTCCGGAAAGGCCACGTCTCCCGTCCTTTGAGAAGGCGACCGTGCTCACCGTACTGACGTGGCCGGCGAGGTTCTTCAGCGTGCTCCACGTTTTCGTTTCAACCAGTCTCAGGCCGTTGTTGTCACCTCCAATGAACACGCCATTTCCGTACCCTCCGAGGAGCGCGAACGCCCCATCGGGGGAGAAAGCAGCCGACTGAAGGCCATTGTCCCCAAACGGCGTAAACGAGCGAACAAGACGCCCCGTGACCGTATCCCAGATGCCCACGGGTCCATTTATGTCCCCGGAAAGTACGCGCGCGCCATCCGGAGAGAACGCCACGGTGTAAACGGAGTTGGAATGACCGCCAAGGGTGCTCAGAACGGTGCCGGAACGCACATCCCATGTTTTTGCAAACTTGTAATATCCCGCCGCAATTCGATCTCCCTCATCCGAAAGCGCAAACGTCCGTATTTCTGTTCCACCCCCATCCAGCGTCTTCAACTGTCTCCCGGAGGTGGCGTCCCAAACTTCGAGCTTGTCATCATCACTCGTCACAACGCGCAAACCGTCACGCGAGATTCTGGCAAGATCTCCGCTGTTCTTGATCGTGTCCAGCAGCGCGCCCGACTCGACATCCCAGAACCTAGTTATCCGGTCGCCGTTACCCGAGACGATGCGCTTGCCGTCAGGGGTGAAACCAACCGAGTAGACCGTCGAAGAGTACCCTTCGAAGCGCTGAATGCGCTTGCTCGTGGTGATGTCCCACAGACTCAGCGTATTGTCCCAGCTTCCCGTCAGTATGCGGGCGCCGTCGCCCGAAAAGACGCCCGACATGAAGCGGGCGAAACGGCCCTGATCGGCGAAGGAACTCAACAGTTGCCCCGTATCCGTCACCCAAACCTTGACAGTCTGGTCCGAACTCGCAGTGAGCAGGCGCTTGCCGTCCTTTGAAAAGGCTACCGAATTAATCGCGTCGGAATGCCCGCTGAACGTGCGTAGCAGCTTTCCGCTTGCGACGTCCCAGAGCTTGACTCCGTACTCGCGCGGTTCGTAGTCCCTCTCCGTCGTCGACAGCAGCAGCTTTCCGTCGGGGGAAAATGCGAGCGAGTTGATCCTCTCCGTACGTGTCTTTGTTCGGTCATCTACTTTTTCGGCATGCGTCTCCGAGAGAACCGTGGACTTGCCGGACGTCAAATCCAGAATGCTGACCGTCGTATCCCAAAACGTCACAAATACGCCGAATGCTGCCAGTGTTCCCTCCGTGGAAAATGCCAACGCGGACATGGATCCGTTCTTGAAAGGCGGAATTGATCGAACGAGGCGGCCCGACGCTGCGTCCCAGATCTCGATCCGGTCACCATAGGAAAGAATGCGGCGGCCGTCCGGAGTGAAAGAAACGGCCGTCACGGTCCAGGAATGCGCGAAACTCCGGATGAGCTTGCCGGTCGCTGCGTCCCACAATCTGGCCGTCTTGTCGTCACTACCGGAAAGGACGAGCGTTCCGTCCGGCGAAAAAGCGACACAATGAACGACGCCGGTGTGACCATTGAAGGTGCGAAGCAGCCTTCCGGTGTTCGCATCCCAAAGCTTGACGGTGCTGTCGTGGCTCCCGGAGACGACGCGGCTCCCATCGGGCGAAATGGCAACCGAGTTCACCACGTTGGTATGCGGAATGTTGGGAGTGATTTCGATGGCTGGAGAGCGCCCGTCTTGCGCTCGCGCCGCGATGGAGCCGCCCGTCAGGACAATGGCAAGAAATAGCACGAGCGATACCGGCTGGAATTTCATGACCGACTACTCCCTGCGGGCAATGTACCGGTCGTATCCAGTCTTCGCAACGTCGGCCGGCACAACGACCAGCTTTGGCGATCCATTCTCCCTCAAATCCAGCTCTGGAACAGCATCAGGCGGTTGAACGTCGTCATCGACGTGCCGATGAAGGCTGCCGAGATCGGCAGCATCACCGCAAAACCGCAAGCTGCAATCGCGACAAAGCCCCACAACAGCCAGCGCGGCATGTCGTTGCGTCGGAGCGCATAGACCAGCGCGAGCGAAGCGAAGGTCGCGGCCGGCATGTAGTAATAGAGAAAGCCGAGCGTGCGCGGCAGCAGCGCCCAGGCAAGCCAGGGTCCGAAATAGAACGCGAGAATCAGGAACGCGTCGCGGCTTCGCGTCGCGATCCAGTCGTAGAGAGCGAGCGCAACCGCGAGCAGCGCCGGCCACAGCACCAGGGGATTGCCGAGCAGTACCACCGCGGAGACACGGTCGTCGCCGATCTTGTCGAACAGGAACCACACCGGCCGCGCGAGCAGCGGCCATGACGGCCACGAACTCATGTAGGTGTGGCCCGCGATCGCGGTCGTCGTGTTGTCGGAGAAGATGCGGCGCTGCGCCTCGACGAGGTCGTGGAGCGAGAAGCCGTACAGCAACACGAAGCTTGCGAGATAGGTCAGCGCCGGCGCGAGCACGAAGCTGATCGCGACCTGATACGCCCTGAGATCGGGCCAGAGCTCGGGCCGGTACCAATCGGTTGGCCGTGAATCGGCGAATTGTGTGCGCCAGCCTTGCATCAGCCTGACGGCGGCGACGATCCCGATGCAAACAGCGAGTGGAAACAGGCCGCTCCACTTGCATGCCGCCGCAAGCCCGAAGACGAGACCCGACAGCGCAAACGCGCCAAACGGCTGCGCCTTGCGAAAGCCCCAGAGGAAAGCGGCGGTGCCGAACAGGCCGAAGGTCAGCGCGAAAATATCCAGCATCGCAATTCGCGCCTCGACGAACAGCATCTGGTTGAAGAAGGCGAGCAACGCCGCCGCGATCGCGGGCCCCTGTGCCGCAAACAGCGCGAGCCCGCAGAGATAGACCGCGACGATAGCAAGCGCGCCGAACAGCGCGGCCGGATAACGCCAGCCCAGCGGATTGTCGCCGAGATTGCGGATCGAGAACGCGATGATCTGCTTGGCCAGCGGCGGATGCATCGGGTTGAGCATCGGCTCCGGCATGACCGGCAGCAGCATCTGCCGCGCCGCCGGCACGTAGTGAAATTCATCGAACACGAACTTGTCGGGGGTTTCTATGCCGATCAGAAACGCCAGATGCGAGGCGATAAAGATGATGGCCGAAAAAAGGCAGGTGCGTGCCACCGAAATCCGGGGAACAGAATGTGATTCAGGTTTGATTTTCACCGGAGCAACGTGGTCTCACACCCAATGATTGCCGTCTCAATCGATGCGAATGTGATTGAACGAAATTTTTGCGTCCAGTCATTTGAACGCAGCCCGAACTCGGCGCCACTAACCATGCGGGTTGATAGGGCCGCGCTTGTGATAATTTTACCACATCGCAGATGCGCATCGTCCGGTACGATACGGGATCGATCGATCGGTACTGAAATGAATTGGCGTCGTCGCGTCCTGCTTGCATTTGCATTGTGCCTGTTCGTCGCGCTCGCGGCGCCGCGCGCGCATGCGCAGTCGCCGGCCCGCGTCGGCGAAGCCGCCGTCGTCCAGAAGGAAGTGCTGCGCGTTGCGGGATCGGCGACAAACCAGATCAATGTCGGCGACGGCCTGCTGCGCGACGAAGTCGTGCGCACCGGCGCCGACAGCGCGGCGCGGCTGGTGATGATCGACAGCACCAATCTTTCGCTCGGCGCCAACGCCTCGATCAGGCTCGACCGCACCGTCTTCAACGACGAGCACTCCTACAAGGAGATCGCAATCCGGCTCACCACCGGCGCGTTCCGCTTTGTCACAGGGCACTCGGAAAAGACCGCCTACAAGATCACGACGCCGCTCGCGACCATCGGCGTGCGCGGCACCACGCTCGACATCCTTTCGCAGAACGGCAAGTCCACCATCGTGCTGCAGGTCGGCGCCGCGATGGTGTGCACGCTGAGCTTCCAATGCATCCAGCTGACGCAGCCCGGCGATACCGCCATCATCACAACGACCGGCGGCAAGACCACGATTACGAAGACCTCGAATTCGCCGTGGACGTTCGCGCAGAATTGCGCCGCCGCGCCGGGGCTCTGTACCGTCACCACTTTCGCCGATGCCGCACCGGTCGATGAATTGGCCGGCCTGCTGTGCGGACGCTGATCATGGCGAGCGTCACCCGCACCATCATCCTGCCGGCCACGCTCGTCGCGGTGCTGTCGCTGATGCTCATGGCCGTGCAGACGCGTCCGGCGGCGGCGCAAGCATGTGACAATGCGGATTGCCGCACACCGACGCCGACACCGACCTACACGCCGACGCCGACGCCTACGCCGACTCCAACGCCGACGCCAACACCGTCGCCGAGCCCCTCGCCGACGCCGACCGACGGTGGCACCAGCGGCAACTCGATCAATGGCCTTGCCGGCCAGCGCTTCAACCAGATGATCACCAACCAGGTGCTCGGCTCGGTGCTGCTCGGCGTCAACGAGCAGGTCAATTGCAGCGACTGCATCTCGACCTTCGGCTCGGTCGGCTCGTTCACGGCCGGCATCCACGGCCGCAAGGAGATCACCAACAATCTGTCGCTGCTCGCTGGCCTCGCCTACACCCAATACAGCGAGAACGGCTATCACGTCACCAGCGCGCCGATCGGCGCCTTCGCGCTGCGCTACGACTTCACCGACTGGGGATCGTCGCGGCCGTTCTTCGACATCGGCACCATCTTGTCGCCGTTCGAGAAGGTGCGTTACAGCCGCAGCTATCTCACCAGTCTCGGCGCGGTCTCGCTCGAGAGTTCCACCAACAGTTCCGATTACGGCGTGTACGGCCGCGCCGGCTGGATCACTCGCCTCTCCGGCCGCGACGAGGTCGCGGCCTCGGTCGAGCTGTGGCAGCTATGGCAGCGCGTCAGCGGCTACAGCGATCCGACGGTCGCATTCAATCCATTCGACGCGACGATCGCTGATGGCACCGACCGCACCAACCTGGTCAAGATCGGCGGACAATGGACGCATCTGTTCGGCTCGATGGTCGAAGGCAACATCAACGGCTTCTTCGTGCAGTCCTTCAACAATCATTCCGGCATCGTCGCAGCGGTCACCGGTGACGGCCTGATCACGCCGACCATCGGCAATCAGAGCTGGGTCGAACTGGGTGGCCGGCTCGGTTTCCGCCTCAGCAAGGGCTGGGTCGCCGACCTCTTCGTCAACGGCACGCTGGGCCCGCAGCCGGTCGGCAACACCATCCATGGCGGCGTCGGCCTGCGGATCAATTACTAGCAGCCACTCACGCGCTCGCCGCCTTGTTGTCCCGGAAGGCATTGGCGCGCGGCAGCACGATCCGGAATTCGGTGAACTCGCCCGGCCTGGTCTCGACATCGATCGTGCCGCCGTGCTGCTTGACGATGATGTCGTGGCTCATCGAAAGCCCGAGCCCGGTGCCCTCACCGGCCGGCTTGGTGGTGAAGAACGGGTTGAACATCTTGTCCTTCACCTCGGCTGGAATGCCGGTGCCGTTGTCGCGAATCCGGATTTCGACGCGATCGCCGAAATTGCGCGTGGCCGCGACAAGCACCGGCATGTAGCCAGGATCGGCCTGCGCCTTGCGCTTGATGGCGGCATAGAATCCGTTCGAGATGAAATTGAGAAGCGCCCGCGTGATCTCCTGCGGATAGAGGTCGACCATCCCTGCGCTGCTGTCGAGATCGCGCTCCATCGTGATGTTGAAGTCGGACTTTTCGGCGCGCGCGCCGTGATAGGCGAGGTTGAGGCTCTCCTCCACCAGCGCGTTGATGTCGGTCGCGCGGTGCTCACCGGTGCCTTCGCGGGAATGCAGCAGCATGTTGCGCACGATGGAGTTGGCGCGCTTGCCGTGCTGCTCCACCTTTTCGAGATTGCCTTTCAGGGTCTGGCTGAGATCGCGCACCTCCTCGCGCAGGCGATCGTCCAGCGGGGCGTCTTTCAGCATCGCATCGAGCTCATCGAGCAATTCGCTCGACAGCGCCGCGAAATTATTGACGAAGTTGAGCGGGTTCTTGATCTCGTGGGCGATGCCGGCGGTGAGTTGCCCGAGCGAGGCCAGCTTCTCCGTGTGCACCAGCCGATCCTGCGCGGCACGGAGATCGTTGAGTGAAGCTGCGAGTTCGCGGGTGCGCTGCGCCACCTTTTGCTCGAGGCCGGCATAGGATTCCTCGAGCTTGCCCGCCATGTCGTTGAATTGGTTGGCCAGTGCTTCCAGTTCGTCGCCGGTATGGATGCTGATGCGCTGGGTGAGATCGCCGGCGCCGAGCCGCGCCGCGCCCTGCCGAAGCTGCCGAATCGGCTTCAGCATCCGGTTGGCGACCAGACCGCCGGCAACGAGCGTGATCGCGACCAGCAGCACGCCGATGCCCGCGACCGTGAACAGAGATTGCAGCAGGGTGGTGCGCAGCGGCGCCAGCGGCGCGAACACGCTGTAGGTCATGCGCTGCACGCCGGCCTGCGACACCCGCACCGCGCCGAGATAGGCGGTCTGCTCGATGTCGAACTCCCTGACCGCGCCGTAGGTCGGCGCCGGCGGCGGCTCGCTGCTCCAGGGAATGTTCGCATAGACGACGTCGTCGCCGACCCAGATCAGCGGATGCTCGATCCCGCGATCCCTGAGCGAGGCGATCAGCGCGGGCGCCGCCAGCGGCGTGCCGCCGACGAGATAGCCGAGCAGGCCGCCGCCCTTCTGCGCCGAGCCGTCGCCGAGGTTGGAATCGGCCGGACGCGCGACCGGCACGACCGAGACCAGGTACATCGTGCCGTCGCATTTGACGAGTTGCTGCTCGACCTGCAGCGTGGCGATGCAGCCGTCACCGTAATGACCGCTTGCCACCAGCTTCCACTGCCCCTCGCCGGCGCCCTGTTCGCCGGAAAATGCGATCACCGAAGTGTTCTTGTCGTGCACGCCGAGGAAGGCGATGTGCAGAACCTGGCGCTGCGCCTCGATATATTTGTTGAGCTGCGATTTCATCTCGAGATCGAGGGTGATCTGCAGCGTGTTGTCGGCCGCCGCCCGCGCCAACCCTTCGCTGAGGTTGCGCTCGTTGTCACGCAGGATCAGCGAGAAGGTTTCGAGGCTCGCAGACACCGTGTTGGCAAACAGCGTGCGGGCCTGGTTGTCGAGCCGAAGGCCGAGGATCAGGCAGGTCAGCAGCGCCGGCACCGAGACCGCGAGCACGAGCAGCACCATCAACCGCGCGCGGAATGAGCCGAACCGCGGCAGCCAGCGCGGGTTGCGCCGCCTCGATTGCGCGGCGCTGTCAGCCAGTTGGGGCATCGCGAGCGTCAAAACGATTTCATCTCCGGGTCGTAGAGCAGCGCGCGTCCCGCCAACGGCAACAGATTGTCCCGGTAGATCGCATTCGCGGCCGCCAGCACGCGCGGCGCGATCTCGATGCCGAGATCGCTGGCGCGCTTGAGGTTGAAAACGATGGCGTAGTCCGGCGCGTCCTCGATCGCCAGATCGCCCGCCTTGGTGCCGGCAAGGATTTTGGCGCCCTTCTGGCCCGCCAGCCGTCCCATCGAACTGAAGTTGATCACCGCGCCGCCGAACAGCCCCATCCGCGCGAAGAAATAGTTGATCGCCATTTCCGGCTTGCGCGAATTGGCGATGGTCCAGTCGTAGATCTGGGCTGCCGCATAACGTCCGCCGCCCTCAACCGGCAAGGTCAGCGCGACCGGATAGATCGCCTTCACCGCCGTATCGTCGTTCAAGGTCTTGATCAACGCGGTGTATTCGCTCCAATCCTTGACCCTGCGCACCTCCCAGGCGATCTCGGAATCCTTCAGCTCGATCTCGAATTGCTTGGTCAGGCCGTTGCCGGTCGGCGAGCCGTCGGTGATCATAACGGCCTTGCCGCTGCGCAGCGCCGGAACCGCCTGCGCCATCACCTTCAGCGATTGTGCGGCGTAGAGCTTTTCGTAGACGCCGGTGACGTTGCCGCCGGGACGCTCGCGGCTGTCGAGATAATGCGACGGCTCGTTGTAGATTTCCGGCTGGCCGTTCATCCCGGAGAACACGATCGACATGTCGGTGCGGCCGATCAGCGGCAGCATCACCTGGCGCACCGCGGCGTCGTCGAGCACGAAGACGATGTCGGGCTTGAAGTCGGCGATCTCGGCGAGCGCCTTCTGCCCCTCGGCTTTCATCGCCTCCGGCGCGGCATTGGTGCGGTAAGTGTCCATGTAATAGGACTGCACCGCAAGGTTACGGCCCTTCTCCCAGCCGGCCGCGGCCAGCGCGCCCAAAATTCCTTCCGCCTGCGGCTCGCCGCAAACGTGGCCCTTCTCGTAGCTCTGCACGATGTAGATGCGCTTGGGTGGATTGGATTGGGCTTTCGCTCCGATCATGGCCGAGGTCGCCAACAGACCCCCAGTCGCCAGGATCACACTTCGTCTGCTGACCATACGCATGACCACCCCCTCCCCGTCGGATGTGTCGTCGTTTCGCTTGGCGGCGCGAATACAGGTCCCATTTGCGGGACTCAAGGCAGCCGTCAGATTCCAAATTTCTTCAGTACAACAATGGGTTGAAGTGGCATTCCCGCCCTGCAACGCCGAGAATTATCGGTAATCATGCACCAGAAGCAGAATAAGCACAACTTGCCGCACCCCCCAACTGGGGGATGGCGAGCGTAACCGTACCGGGGGAGCTGGAGCGCGGATCAGCCCACGCCGGCCAGTGAAAGTGCGCTATTTGCCGCGCTCGCCAAAATTTCATCCGAGAGCTTGCGGTCGTTGACGGCGCGCGCGAGCTGCAGCGCGCCGACCATCAGGCCGTAGACCGCGATCGCCCGCTTGCGGCGCTCCCGCGGCGAACTCTTGCCGGCCTGAGCTGCGATCAGATCGACGATTTCCACGATCTTGCCGGTGAAGGCATCGCGCGTCGTCTTCGGGTGACGCGCGATTTCGGCGACCAGTGCCGCGGTCGGACAGCCGCCGCTCGCGTCGTCGCGATGGCGCGCGGACAGATAGTCGCGAATGGTCGCGTCCAGGCGCTTGCCTGCTTCCAGATTGGCGCGCAGCCCTGTCTTGCGCCCGCCGAGCGCGTTGGCGAGCACCGCCTCGACCAGATCCTCCTTGGATTCGAAGTGGTTGTAGAAGGCGCCGTTGGTCAGCCCGGCGTCCGTCATGATGCCGGCAATGCCGACCGCGGCAACGCCGCCCTCGCGAAACTGCGCCGAGGCGACATCGATGATGTGCTGCCGCGTCGCGTCCTTGTGGCCTTTTTCATAGCGCATCGCTCGCCTCGTCCTCATGCCATCCATGCAATTGTGACCGGTTCGCCGTATTGCATTACGATCATAATAGCGTAGTATGACCGTAATTCAATAGCTGAGTTGGTCGGGAAGTGGTCATGGGATTGAAGCAGGCGGCGGCATTGCCCGCGGGCGGAAACATCGAGGTTGCGACGGCAGAGCATGCCCCGGCACAGGCCAGTTCTGCCGCGCGGGCCGAAAGCGAAGCGACCCGCACCTCGATCCTGACCGCGCCGATCTTGCCGACATTGCTTAAGCTGGCGCTGCCGACCGTGACGGTCCTGGTGGCGCAGACTGCGGTCAACATCGCCGAGGCCTGGTATGTCGGCTTTCTCGGCACGGATGCCCTGGCAGGCGTGGCGCTGGTGTTTCCGGTCTTCATGATGATGACCATGATGTCGAACGGCGGGCTCGGCAGCGGCGTCGCTTCGTCCGTGGCGCGCGCGGTCGGAGCCGGACGCAAGGACGACGCGGACGCGCTGGTGTTTCATGCCGCGATCCTCGCCATCGTCGTCGGCGCGATCTTCACCGCAGGCCCGATCCTCGGCGGTCCGGCACTCTATCGCGCGCTCGGCGGCCAGGCCGGCGCCATGGAGGCGGCGGTGCAATACTCCAATTATCTGTTTGCCGGCGCGATCCCGGTGTGGATCGTCAACTTTCAGGCAGCGGCGTTGCGCGGCGCCGGCAATGTCAAGGTACCCGCGCTGGTGACGTTGATCGGCGCGCTGGTTCTGATCCCGCTCTCGCCGCTCCTGATCTTCGGCTTTGGCCCGATGCCGCGGCTCGGGATTGCCGGCGCCGGCATCGCCTTCGCACTCTATTACTGCGTGGCAATGCTGTTCATGCTGCGCTACATGGCGGCCGGCCGCTCGGGTTTGACCTTCCGCTTCGCGCCGCTTCAGATGCGGCTGTTTGCTGACATCCTGAAGGTCGGCATACCGACCGCGGTCAACACCGTGCTCACCAACCTCACCGTGATCCTTGTCACCGGCGCGGTCGGCCTGTTCGGCACCACGGCGCTCGCGGCCTACGGCATCTCTTCGCGGCTCGACTATGTGATGATCCCGATCCTGTTCGGCCTCTGCACGGCGACGCTGACCATGGTCGGCGTCAATATCGGCGCCGGGCAAGGGGCGCGCGCCAGACGCATCGGCTGGATCAGCGCGTGCGTCGGCGCCGGCGTGATCGGTTCGGTCGGGCTGGTGGTTGGACTGTTCCCTCTGCTTTGGCTGCATCTGTTCAGCCACGACGCCGAAGTTTTGCGCCAGGGCGCGATCTATCTGCGGCTGGTCGCGCCCGCCTACGGCGCGCTCGGATTCGGCTTCGTCATTGCCTTTGCCGCGATGGGAGCGGGCCACGTGCTCTGGACATTCGTCGCTTCCTTTGCGCGAATCCTGATCGCCGCCGGCGGTGGCTGGCTTGCCGTGGCCAGCTTCGGCGCCGGCATGGCGGGTCTCGCCGCGATGGTAACGGTATCGCTGATCGCCTACGCCGCAATCTGCAGCGTGGTGATGCTCTCGGACTCGGTGTGGCGCGTGAAGGCAAAGTGAAAATTAGGCGTTCGCAGGCACGGCCATCGCTTTCGCGGCGGCCTCGGCATCCATCCACGACACGCCCCACATGTGGCCGTCGGGATCCTCGAAGCTGCGGCCATACATGAAGTCGAAATCATCCACCGGCGATGGATCGAGATTGCCGCCGGCCACCTCGGCCTTGCCGATCATGTCGTCGACGGCCTGGCGGCTGTCGACGAACAGGCAGAGCAGAGCCAGGCTCATCGTCTTCGGGTCGGCGATCTTCTTGCTGGTGAAATGCCGGTACTTGTCTGGACTCATCAACATGACCTGGATGGTGTCGGAAAATACCAGGCAGGATGTGGTGTGGTCGCTGAACTGTGTGTTCCTGGTGAGACCGATCGCTTCGTAGAAAGCGGTCGACCGGGCGACATCGCTGACCGGCAGGCTGACGAAGATCATTTTGGCCATCGGGATTCCTTTCGGGTTCGTCCCAAGGACGATGCCGTGGCGGGCATTCCGACAGTCGGGTGCGAAATTTTTGGAATTTTCGTCATTGCGAGCGAAGCGAAGCAATCCAGCTGTCCACTTGCGGCACTATGGATTGCTTCGTCGCAATCGCTCCTCGCAATGACGAACGATCAAGTCGCGATCGGGTTCGGCATGTTCAGGAACGACCGCGTTACATGCCAGAACAGTTGCCGGTTGATGGCAAGCGCCACCGAATGCGCGGTGCCGGGCAGGATGATGAACTGGCGGTCGCCGGTGGGCAGCCTGTTATAAAATTCCTCGAGGTCGGCGACGGTGGCGATCCCGTCATATTCGCCGCGCACCAAGAGCACCGGTGCCAGCACCTTCTCCGGGTCGACCACCGGAAGGTTCGCGGTCATGTCGAGATAGGTTCCGGTCGGAATCTGGTCGCCGAACTGCATCTCCACGTCGGCCAGTGCCTCGATCGCAGCAGGATCCGACGTACCCGGCTTGTCGCGGGTTGCGATCGAGCGGATCATGTCGCGGTCGCGCTTGCGCATGTTGTGGCTGCGGTAATAATCGACCTGCTCGGCGCGCTTCTTCAGGGTCGGCGACCCCTCGCCCTTGTAGGTGAAGGCGGCGAACACCAGGCGGTCGATGCGGTCGGGCGCGGCCATCGCATAGGCGCCGGCACGGAGCGCACCCGAGGACTCGCCCACGAAGTGATATTTCTTCTGACCGGTCTCGCGCGCCAGCACCTCGGCGGCGGCCTTCAGATCCTCGACGCCGCTGGCGACGTCCGAATTGCCCGACGTGCGGCCCGACTTGCCGTAATTCTCATGGTCCATCGTCCAGCAGTCGAAGCCGAAGCGGGCGAACTCGTTCATCACGGAATATTCGCCCTTGCCCGGCACATGCAGATCAAACACCCGCGAGGTCACCGACGAGCCGTGCACGAAGAACACCACCGGCCGGGCCGGCTCACCGGCCTTCGGCGCGCCGAGCCGCTTGCGATACATCCACAGCGGCACGTCACCCTTTTTCGCCCAGTATTCCCCGCTCCAGATCCGGCTGCCCTCGACCGGTTCGGCCTGTGCCGGCGCTGTTCCGGAAAGCGCTCCCGCCATCAGGCCGAGGCCTGCCCCCTTGATGAGCGTGCGGCGCGGCAGGGAGTGGTCGGAATGGGTCATGGCTTCTTCCCGTTTTCGTTCAATTTGAATTGTTGCACAAAGTGTAACAGCGGCCCCCGGGCTTTGAAAGCACTGTGCGCTGCACCGCATAAACACCATCCTGCGATGCGCGTAACAGGCTGACTTCATGTCGAAGCGGGTCTAGTCTCCGCGCCGCCCCAACCCGGAGCAACCGGGAGCGCAACAGGGAGAAGAGCCGTGAGCAGCAATCTGACCGAAGAAGAACTTGCCGCGCTGATGCCGTCCGAACTGTGCCAGTGGCAGACGCCGATCCCGACCCAGATCGTCTCCAGCGACGAATTCTATCCCGACCCGCAGAATGAGCGCCAGCGCGAGGTCGAGCAGCGCCTGCTCGCGATGGCCGACGAGCTCGGCGGCCAGCAGGGCCTCGACCGCCGGAAATTCTTCCAGACCGCGGCCGGCATGGCGGCCTCCTTCGTGGCGATGAACGAGGTCTACGGTCCGCTGTTCGAGGTGAGCCGCGCGGAAGCCGCCACGCCCGCGATGGCCGATGAGCGCGCGTCCGCCCTGAAAGACCAGTTCATCATGGACATGCACACGCATTTCCTGCGCGACGACACCCGCATCATGACCTTCGTCAACATGCGCAATGCGGTCGGCAAGGCCGGCTGGAACAAGGAGCTTGGCAGCCGCGAGCAAACCATCGAGGACCTGAAGTTCAATAACTACAAGAAGGAGATGTTTCTCGACAGCGACACCAAGATCTCGCTGATCTCCTCGGCGCCGTCGGACATCGAGCAGGACTGGTTCCTGACCAACCAGCAGATGGCGGATGCGCGCAAGAAGATCAACGATGAGGCGGGCTCGCGGCGAGTCTTCGCCCATTGCATCTTCACGCCGGGCCAGCCGGACTGGCTCGACAAGCTCGATGCCGGGCTGGCGCTCAAGCCGGAGTCCTGCAAGGGCTACACCATCGGCGACAACACGCACAAGGAAATCAGCCGCTATCCCTGGCGCATGGACGACGAGAAGGTCGCCTACAAGGGTTATGAGAAGATGGTCAAGGCGGGCATCAAGAATGTCTGCATCCACAAAGGCCTGTTCCCGCCCGGCCTCGAGAAACAGTTCCCGCATTTGCGCGGCTTCGCCGACGTCGCCGACGTCGGACAGGCGGCCAAGGACTGGCCGCAGCTCAATTTCGTGATCTATCACTCGGCCTATCGTCACGTCGGCGGGGACCCGAAGGTGGCACTCGCCGAGTTCGAACGCACCGGGCGCATTGCCTGGACCTCCGACCTCGCCGACATCCCGGCGCAGTATGGCGTGAGCAACGTCTATGGCGACGTCGGGCAATTGTTTGCGACCACGTTGGTGGCCGAGCCCAATGTCTGCGCCGCCTTGATGGGCACGCTGATCAAGGGGCTCGGCGTCGATCACGTCTGCTGGGGCACCGATGCGCTCTGGACCGGCGCGCCGCAATGGCAGATCGAGGGCCTGCGCCGGCTGGAAATCCCGGAAGGCATGCAGAAGAAGTTCGGCTACGCGCCGCTCGGGGCCGCCGATGGTCCGGTGAAATCCGCGATCTTCGGCGGCAACAATGCGCGGCTCTACAACATCGAACCCAAAAAGGCGATGCTTGAATTGAAGGGCGACCGCTTCGCGCTGATGAAGGCCGAGTACGAGAAGAACGGCGTGGAGCCGTCGAACGTGCGCTATGGCTACGTGGTGCCGAACGGCAATATCGATCACAAGGTGTTTGCGTAATTCGTCATTGCGAGCGACCCGTCTACGCTCGCTGCGCGAGCTACGCCGGGTGGAAGTCCGGCGAAGCGCTTTTACGCGTAGCCGGAAGCGAAGCAATCCATCGCGTCACAAGCGATGATGTGGATTGCTTCGTCGCCTCGCTCCTCGCAATGACGACGACTATTTCCCCTTGAAATTCGGCTTGCGCTTCTCGCGAAACGCCGCGACGCCTTCCTTCAGATCCTCGCTGGTGCGGATCGGATCGAGGATGCGGCGGGCTTCGGCGACCACCTCCAGCGGCCCCTTCGGCATGGCGTCTCGGGCAAGCCGCTTCAGCCCCTGTACCACCAGCGGCGCGCTGCCGGCGATCTTCGCCGCCATCTCCTGCGCCTGCACGATATGCTGGCCCTGCGGCGTGACGCGATTGACGAAGCCGATCTGGTAGGCGCGCTCGACGGACAGCTCCTCGCCGACCAGCAGAAACTCCATCGCGATCTTGTGCGGCATGCGCGACACGATGGAGGAAATCCCGCCGCCGGTGGTGCCGATCTTCACCTCGGGGTAGCTGAAGCGCGTGGTCTCGGAGGCCACGCACATATCGGCCATCTGCACCAGCACGAAGCCGCCGCCGACCACCCAGCCAGAGGTCGCGGCGATGACGGGCTTGTCGAGCTCGACGCCGAGGCCCGGCACCGCGTGCCACATGTCCGACGGCAGATCCCTGACGTCGGCGCCGACGCAGAAATATTTCTCCTCGCAGGAGGCCAGCACTGCGACGCGGTCGTCGCTGTCGCGAAAGCGCAGCCAGGCCTCGCGCAATTCGTTGACCAGCGCATTGTTGAGCGCGTTGTGCGACGACGCGCGGTCCATGGTGATGGTGGCGACGTGGTCTTTGCTTTCGTAGCGGACGAGTGACATTTGACCTCCCTGCAACAACTCCCGTCATTGCGAGGAGCCAACGGGTCCGGCCCACTTGGGCCGGCCCGATGACAGGCTCCTCGACGAAACAAATCCATATCTCCACTCGTGGCACTATGGATTGCTTCGCTTCGCTCGCAATGACGAGGCAATTATTTCTTGTTCTCGTCCGGATGGCGGTGCACGGGATCGACCCACAGCACCGTCTCCGGTTTCTCGACCGGCTCGATGTCGAGATTGATCGCGACCGCCTCGCCGTCCGAGCGCACCAGCACGCATTCCAGGATTTCGTCGCGGCTGGCGTTGATCTCCTGATGCGGCACGTAAGGCGGCACATAGATGAAGTCGCCGGGGCCGGCTTCGGCGGTGAACTGCAGATGCTCGCCCCAGCGCATCCGCGCCCTGCCCTTCACCACATAGATGATGCTTTCGAGATGGCCATGATGATGCGCGCCGGTCTTGGCGTCGGGCTTGATCGTCACGGTGCCGGCCCACAGCTTCTGCGCGCCGGTGCGCGCGAAATTGATCGCGGCCTTGCGATCCATGCCCGGCGTCGAGGGCACGTTGGGATCGAGCTGGTTGCCGGGAATGACGCGAACGCCGTCATTCTTCCAGCGGTCGTCGTGAGAATGCGCGTGATCGTGAGCTGTCATTGCCGGCTTTCAGATTGGGTTCCGTGGCGCAACGCTAGCGAACTCCACCGCGGCAGGCCAGCCGTTCAGGGAACTTTTTCGTGTGTTCGACGTTGTCTTCGTGAACCCTTAGTAGGAGGAGAAATTTCATGAGTGCAACCACTGACAAGGTTAAAGGTGCGACCAACGAGGCCGTCGGCAAGGCCAAGCAGAAAATCGGCGAGGCCACGGGGTCCGAGCGCCTGGAAGGCGAAGGCGCGGTCCAGGAGGTGAAGGGCAAGGGCCAACAGGCTCTCGGCGATGCCAAGCAGGCCACCAAGGACGCGGTGAACCGCGCTGCCGCCGAGGCGAACAAGAAGCTCTGAGTTTCCGCTGAAATTGAGGATACAAAGACCGGTCGCAATGCGGCCGGTCTTTTCTTTTTGCCTATGTCCTGCGGCGGCCCATCACGTTCGGATTGACCACATTGATCGGCGCGCCGGCAGCGAAGGCGACAACCTGATCGAAGATATCGCTGAACTGGATTTCATATTCGTCGCGCGAGACGTAGCCGACATGCGGGGTCGCAATCACGTTGTCCATGTTGAGCAAGGGATTGCTGGTGTCGCGCAGCGGCTCCTCTTCGAATACATCGACCGCGGCAAAACCCGGCCGGCCCGCGCGTAACGCGTCGACCAGCGCGCCCGGCACAATCAGGCCGGCGCGGCTGGTATTCACCAGCATCGCGGATGACTTCATCCGCGCCAGATCTTCGGCCTTGACGATGCCGCGCGTGGCGTCGACCAGCCGCATGTGCAGCGAGATCACGTCGCATTGTTCGAAGAACGCGGCCTTGCTCGCCGCGGGCTCGTAGCCGTCGGCGCGCGCCTTCGCCATCGAGGCCTCACGCGCCAGCACCAGCACCTTCATGCCAAACGCCCTGGCATAGCCCGCCACGACAGCGGCGATCCGGCCGTAGCCATAGACGCCGAAGACCTTGTCGCGGATGGTCGAGCCGACACCGAACTGCCAGTTTCCAGCCTTTAAAGAAGCCACCTGCTGCGGGATCATCCGCGCCGTGGACAATACCAATCCCCAAGTCAACTCGGCGGTGGCGTAGGACGGCGTATCCGCGTGCTGACCTGACGACACCACAATGCCGAGCCGCGTACAGGCGTCGATGTCGATATGCGGATAGACGCTGCGCTGGCTGATCAGCTTCAGCTTCGGCAGGCGCTCGAGCAACGGCGTCCTGATCTGCGTGCGTTCGCGGATCAGGACCAGCGCTTCGGTATCCTTCAGGCGCTCGGCCAGCTTGTCGACGTCCTGGACATGATCGTTCCAGATCGTGACGTCATGACCTCTGAGCTTGGCAAAGCAGTCGAGCGTGCGCACCGTATCGAAATAGTCATCGAGAACGGTGACCTTCACGTCGCGCCCCCCCGCCTTTACTTCACCGCCAGCAACTCGACGTCGAACATCAAGGTCGCGTTCGGCGGGATCACGCCGCCCGCGCCACGCGCGCCATAGCCCAGCGCGGGCGGGATGATCAGCGTGCGCTTGCCGCCGACCTTCATGCTCGCAACGCCCTCGTCCCAGCCTGCGATCACGCGCTTCTGACCGATCGGAAACTCGAACGGTTCGTTGCGGTCGACGGAGGAGTCGAATTTCTTGCCCTTTTGGCCGTTCTCATAGAGCCACCCGGTATAGTGCATCACACAGGTCTGTCCGGGCTTCGGCGAAGCGCCGGTGCCGACCTTGCCGTCGATGATCTGGAGTCCGGATGCTGTGGTCATGGGTTTTCCTGTGGTCTGGCTTGATGCCGGCGAGGAGGCAAGGATCGCCGCCGCAAATGCGCATGCGATCACACTCATGATCGAGAGTTTTGCGTGTCGGAATAGCATCGGCTCACCTTCCCGTTTGAAATCGGGGAGGTGTTTAGCCCAACGCGACCGACGTGACCACCGTCAAATCTCGAGATTTTCCAGCCGCACCGGCAGCTTGCGAATGCGCTGGCCGGTGGCATTGAAGATGGCGTTGCAGACGGCGGCGTTGGTGCCGACATTGGCGAGCTCGCCGAGACCCTTGACGCCAGCCGGATTCACCTGGTCGTCACGCTCCGACAGCATGATGACTTCCACGCTGGGCGCATCCGCGTTCACCGGCAACAGATAGTCGGCGAGATTATCGTTGACGTAACGCGCATTGCGCGGGTCGATCTCGGTCGCCTCCAGCAGCGCCGACGACATGCCCCAGATCAGCCCGCCCATCAACTGGCTTCGCGCGGTGCGCGGGTTCATGATGCGGCCGGCGGCGAAGGCACCGACCAGCCGTGGCGCGCGGATTTCATGGCTCCAGCGGTTGATGCGAACCTCGACGAACTCCGCGCCGAAGGCATAGGCGATCTTGCCGTTGAGATCGGGACCGCCGACCATCCGCATCTGGCCCTTGTGCATGGCGCGGAAGGAGTCCAGCGGCGCACCGTCGGGCTTCCACTCGCCATATTCCTCCACCGCGCTGACGCCGAGCGCATCGAACGCCTTCTCGCGGTCGAACGGTTGATTGCTTTTTGCGGCCTCAGTGGATGGCGTGTTGCCGATGCCGACCGTTTCCTTGGTCTTGTCGACCAAACTCTCATTCGGCATCAACGCCTTGAACAGGCGCTGCCTGATCTTGTCGCAGACCATCATGACGGCCGAGCAGGTGCTCGCGGTGGAATTGGAGCCGCCTGCGACCGGCGCCGGCGGCAGATCGCTGTCGCCGATTGCGACCGAGACTTTCTCGAAGGGAACGCCGAGCTTCTCGGCCGCCGCCTGGCCGATCACGGTGTAGGCGCCGTTGCCGATCTCGTGGCCCGCGATCTCGACGCGCACGCGGCCGTCACGGCGGAATTGCACCCGCGCCGCGGCCGGGGCAACTTGCGTCGGATAGCAGGTGGCAGCGCAGCCATAACCGATCAGCCAGTCGCCGTCGGCCATCGATTTCGGCTTCGCCGTGCGTTGCGACCAGCCAAAGGCTTTCGCACCTTCGTCGAAACAGGCCATCAGCGACCGCGAGGTGTAGGCCTTGCCGCCGATCGGCTCCTTCATGGTGTCGTTGATCCGTCTCAGTTCGATCGGGTCCATGTCGAGCTTCACGGCCAGCTCATCCATCGCGCTTTCCAGCGCGAACAGATACGGCACCTCCGGCGGCGAACGCATGAAACCCGGCGTGTTGCGGTCGGCGCGTACGATCGACACCATGCTGTCGACATTCGGACAGGCATAAAGCCGCGTCGTGGTCTTGGTGCCGCCGACGGCATAGGCATCCGGACGCGACGACAGCTCGGCGCCTTCATGGCGCAGCGCGACCAGCTTGCCATCGCGGCTCGCGCCGATCTGGATTTCGTGCCGCGTCTCGGCGCGATAGGTCGCGATGGTGAACCCCTGGTCGCGGGTCGCGACCAGCTTGACCGGGCGATTGAGCCGCCGCGCGATGCTGGCGATGATCGCGGTGCGCGGCGTCATCGATCCCTTCGAGCCAAAAGCGCCGCCGACATAGTCGTTGATGACGCGCACATTGTCCGCGTCGATGCCGAGTTGCTCGGCGACGCCGTTCTTCAGGCCGTGCACATACTGGCTCGGCTCGTAGATCGTCAGCGAGTCGCCGTTCCAGACGCAACTGGTGGCGAACAGCTCCATCGGATTGTGATGCTGAGCCGGTGTCTCGTAGGACGCGGTCACCTTGACTTCGGCCTGGTCGAATGCCCCAGCGAAATCGCCGACCTTGGGGTCGTCCTTGAATTGGGCGAGCTGCCCTTTCGCCCGCGCCGCCGTCGTTCCCGGCGAATCGAACGACGCCGTCGGCTTGTCCTCGCTGTAGCTGACCTTGACCTGCTGCGCCGCCTCGCGCGCCGCCTCGAAAGTCTGGGCGACAACCACCGCGATGATCTGGCCGTCATGGGCGATGTCGGCCGATTTCAAGGGCTGGATCGTGGTCGACGTGTAGCCGCCATTGCTGAACAGCTTGGCGTCCTCCAGCCTCTCGGCATTCTCGTGGGTGACGATGTCGATGACCCCGCGTACCTTCCTGGCGTCGTCAAGGTCGAAACTCTCGATGCGACCTTTCGCGATCGCGCTGGTCACGAGATAGGCGAACGCGGGATTGGCAAGCGGCACATCGGCCGCATAGCGCGCCCTGCCCGTCACCTTGGCGACGGCGTCATAGCGCGGGACCGGCTGACCCATATTGGCCTTGGGCTCGGGAGCTGCGGTCGACATGTTCAAATCTCCATCGTTGCGGCCTTGTGCAGCGCGCGTGCGACCACGCGCTTGCCGAGATCGATCTTGAAGGCGTTGTGCTCGCGGGCTTTCGCGCCGGCAAAGGCCGCTTCCGCGACGCGGCCGGCAAGGCCGTCATCGAATCTCAGGCCTTTCAGCAGCGCCTCCGCTTCCCGCGCGCGCCACGGCGCCGTCGCGACGCCGCCGAGCGCCACGCGGGCGTCCTGGACGATGCCGTCCTGCACGTCGAGCGCGACCGCGGCAGACGACAGCGCAAACTCGTAGGATTGCCGGTCGCGCGCCTTGAGATAGACCGAGCGCGGCCAGCGGCCGTTGACCGTGAACGCGGAAATCAATTCGCCGGGCGCCAGCACCGTCTCCACATGAGGCGTGTTGCCGGGCCGCCTGTGCAATTGCGCGAACGGCATGCTGCGCGTCCCGGACTTGTCCGATATCTCGATGATGGCGTCGAGCGCGATCAAGGCTTGCGCGAAATCGCCGGGATAGGTTGCAATGCACTGGTCGGAGGTGCCCAGCACGGCATGCATCCGGTTGACGCCGTCTATCGCGGCGCAGCCGGAGCCGGGATTGCGCTTGTTGCAACTGGAATAGCTGACGTCGCGGAAATAGCTGCAGCGGGTCCGCTGCAGCACGTTGCCGCCAAGCGTCGCCATGTTGCGCAGTTGCGGGCTCGCGGCGAGCTGCAAGGACTCGGCGATCACAGGGTAATTGCGCTGCACCTCCGGATGCGCGGCAACGTCGGACATTCGCGCCAGCGCGCCGAGTCGAAGGTTGCCGCCATCGAGGTTGATCTCCGACCAATTGCCTGCGAGCGGATTGATGTCGACCAGCGCTTGCGGCCGCATCACGTCGAGCTTCATCAGGTCGATCAGCGTGGTGCCGCCGGCAAGCACCTGTACGGCGGCCTCGGTGGGCGGGGGGTTGCCGTCCGATGCGGCGAGTGCCGCCATCGCAGCGTTGGGATCTGTTGCGCGTTGATAGGTGAACGAACGCATGGCCTAGCCTTTCGCGATGTCGGGCGCGGCCTGCTTCACGGCCGCGACGATGTTGGGATAGGCGGCGCAACGGCAGATGTTGCCGCTCATAAATTCGCGGATATCGTCCTCGCTGCCGGCGTGGCCTTCCCGCACGCAGGCGATCGCCGACATGATCTGTCCGGGTGTGCAATAGCCGCACTGGAACGCATCCTGGTCGACGAAGGCCTGCTGCATCGGATGCAACTTGTCGCCCTGCGCCAACCCCTCGACGGTGGAGACGTTCTTGCCGAGCGTGGTGACCGCAAGTGTCAGACACGACAGCACGCGGCGTCCGTCGACCAGCACGGTGCAGGCGCCGCACTGACCATGGTCGCAGCCTTTCTTGCTGCCGGTAAGTCCAAGATGTTCGCGCAAGGCATCGAGCAGCGCGGTGCGCGCGTCGATGGAAAGCGTGTGGTCCTTGCCATTGACCCGCAAAGTCACGTCGATGGGTGCGGTGGGGTCCCCCGCGCTTGGCAAATTGGGCGTCGGCCCCTGCGCGCGCGCCGTCATCGGCATGACGGCCGCTCCGGCGGCGCCCGCCATGAAGCTGCGCCGATCGAATCCGGATGTGGGTTTAGGATCAGACATAGAACGGCCTCCGCCGCGAATTTCAAGAAAACGGCGCACACCTGCGCCTTCGCGGGAATCAACAAGGCCAATTGCGTGTTGTTCCAGCAGCTTCGGGTAGGAACTCTGTGATGTCGGGCGGATTGAGAAGGGAACAATATCTGGAGGCTCCAATGAATAAACTTCTGCTACCGACCGCTATTGCCCTGTTCCTGCTCGCGCCCGTCCACGCCCAATCGGTCGGCGAAAAGACCGGCGTCAACTCGGCGCTCGGCATCAGTCCGACCACACAGGATTTCGTGACCGAGGCCGCCAACAGCGACATGATGGAAATCGCCGCGGCCAAGCTTGCCCAGGACAAGGGCAATGCCGACGAGAAGAAATTCGCCGCACAGATGATCACCGATCACACCAAGACCACCAACGACATCAAGAGCATGGTGGAGAGCGGCGACGTCAAGGCGGAAATCCCGGCAACCCTCGATTCGTCACATCAGTCCAAACTCGACAAGCTGCGCGATGCCAAGGCGGACAATTTCGCCAGCGATTATGACTCGATGCAGGTGAGCGCCCACAAGGACGCCGTGTCCCTGTTCGAGCGTTACTCCAAATCGGGCGACAATGCGAAGCTGAAGGATTGGGCTGGCAAGACGTTGCCCACGCTGCAGCACCATCTCGAGATGGCGCAGTCGCTGGACAAGAACAGGTCCTCGACGATGGGCAGCTCCAAATGACTGCGTCCGATCAGGGTATCGTAAGGAACCAGCGTGGCGAGGAGCAACCGGCCGACAAGGATCGCGCGCAAACCGCGCAAAAGAGCGATCCGAAGAAGTCGGTGTCGCGTGAGGCCACGCGCGATCCCAAGCTGAACGATGCGGAGAAGACGCCAGGGTCCGGCATGGTGCCAAACGATCGCGGCGACGCGCCCACGGGCTGATAAACAGTGAGGAAATGAAAATGGCTATGAATGAACGCGAGCTCGACCAACGCGAGTTCGGCAATCTCATCGGCAGCGACAAGGTGGAAGGTACGGCGGTCTACGGTCCGGATGAGGGCAAGATCGGCTCGATCGAGCGCGTCATGATCGACAAGCTCAGCGGCAAAGTATCCTACGCCGTGCTCGGCTTCGGCGGTTTCCTCGGGCTCGGCAACGATCACTATCCCCTGCCCTGGCAATCGCTGAAATACGACACAAGGCTCGGCGGCTACCGCACCGGGATCACCGAGGATCAGCTGCGTGGCGCGCCCAGATATCGCGGCGAAGGCGACTGGAACTGGAGCGACGCCGCGGGAAACCGTGCGGTGGACGACTACTACGGCGTGGTGCCCACCTGAGAGTCCTCGCAGAGCACTCGATCGGCGGATGCGGCCGATCACGCTGCGCGCGAAAACAGCAGGAACAAAATTCGTGCAGATTGATTTCCAGCCTGTACGAATGTTCAGTTTCGGATGATGTCGCGATACTTCTTTCATATCACAAACGGCAAGCCGCACGACGACGAGGTCGGCGAGGAGCTTCGTGACGACTGCGAGGCATGGTCTTCGGCCAAGCGGCTGACCCGCGATATCGAGGACACGCTGGAACCGGACGGCAACTGGATTGTCGAAGTGCGGGATGCGGACGGTCCGGTCTATTCGATCAGCATTGCCGCGCGGAAACTCCGATAGCACGCCCGGCGAATTGAGCGCTGCGGGCCGGCGCGGACTTATTCCCGCGCTGCTGACGCGGACAGAACAGCCGCGCCGATCGCCATTTTGCGCGTCTGCTCTCTCGATACCGAATCCTTCGCGTCCATCTTGTGCGCGGTCTGCGCGCGCGGCTCGTCCTTTGGCTGCTCTCGCTGAACACGGGCACCTCACAGCCGGAACCTTCGCATCAAGGCGCCGTTGATGAGGACCAGTTCAACCGCAGGTCATCCATGCCGCCGCACGGCCAAATCCCGCCCGGGCCAATCCACGGGTTCTTGCAATCCTATGCAGGGGATTTGAAGGGATGGACGACGCGGATTGTCGTCCGCTACGCCGTGGCCGTAGCTCTCCTGCTCGGAGCCGGAGCAGGTTTTGTCGGCGCGATCGCTGTTGGCATTGCCGCTCTTTTCCACTGGCTTGAGTCCACCTATGGCTTGAATGCGGCGTACGCGGCCGTTGCCGGACTGCTGGTGGTTCTCGCCTTTGTCAGTGCTGGTGTCGCCATCCTGTTCCTGAAGGGCAAGCTGCCGCCAATCCCGCGCCCGCGGCGGCGACACACCAGAGCAGTCGGACGATCGCTTGCGGCTGAAACGATGTTGGCCGCGACGCCACAACGCCTGCTGAAGACGGACCCTGCCACGGAGATCATGATCGGATTGGCCGCTGCTTGCCTTGTCGGCTGGCTGGCTGCCTCGCGTCTCGGCCGCTCGCGCGGAGGGGCCGGCGTCAAATGAGCAAAGCGCCGGCCAGCTCTCGCGGTTATCTCGCGCTGGTCGCCGGCACGGTCCTCGCAACGCTCGCCGTTCAACGTCACGTCTCGCGTCTCGCCACGGCCGGGCCCCCGCGCGAGGGGTCGGCAAGTCCCGTCGCGCGCGACTGGAAGGCGATCCTGCTGCGCACCTTTCAACAGATCGACGAAGACCGCCTGCTCGCAACCGCGGCCGGCGTGGTGTTCTACGGATTGCTGGCGATATTTCCCGCCGTCACCGCGCTGGTGTCGAGCTACGGATTGTTCGCCGATCCTTCAACCATCTCCGCCAATCTGCAAAGCCTTGCGGTGTTGCTGCCGGACGGCACGTTTGCCATCGTGCAGGACCAGATCGCCCGCGTGCTCTCCAAGGGAAACGGAACGCTGGGCGTCACCTTCATTTTTGGGTTGTTGCTGGCGATCTGGAGCGCCAATGCCGGCATGAAGGCGATCTTCGATGCCTTGAATGTCGTCTATGAGGAACGGGAGAAGCGCAGTTTCCTGCGCCTCAATCTCACCTCGCTGGCCTTTACCGTCGCGGCACTTGCGGCGATCATGCTGATGGTCGGCGGCGTGATCGCGGTGCCGCTGGCGCTGCAGCGGCTCGGGCTTGGCGAGCGCGGCGAATGGATCGTGACGCTCGGCCGATGGCCGGCGCTTGTCCTGTTTCTGCTGACCGCGCTTGCGATCCTTTACCGCTTCGGCCCAAGCCGCACCAACGCGCGCTGGCAGTGGATCAGCCCCGGCGCGGTCGCGGCAACGCTGCTCTGGCTCGCCGGATCGGCATTGCTGTCGTGGTACCTGTCGAACTTCGGCAACTATACCGCGACCTATGGCTCGCTCGGCGCGGCGATCGGCCTGATGACCTGGATGTGGATGTCAGCGATCATCGTGCTCTGCGGCGCCGAACTGAATTCGGAGATCGACGTTGCCAGGGAGGGCAAACCCGCCGGCGTATCCTCCGACGCGGGCGCTCAATAGCCGAGCGCGCAGCCGTCCTTGCGCGGATCGGAGCCACCGGTCAGCGTACCCTTTTCCCAGTCGATCCAGATGCCCTGCCCGCCGCCAAGCGGCGCAACGAGGCTCGTGGTTTTGTGGCCGAGCTTCTTCAGGCCTTCGACGGTCGCGGCCGGCACGCCGTCCTCGAGCTGGTAGACGCCTTCGTAATGCAGGCCGCGCGGCATATCGATCGCTTCCTGGATGTCGCAGCCATAGTCGAGGATGTTGGTCATCACATGGCACTGGCCGACCGGCTGATACTGACCGCCCATCACGCCGAACGACATCTGCGAACGGCCATTCTTGGTGATCAGGCTCGGAATAATAGTGTGCAGCGGCCGCTTGCGCGGCGCGATGCAGTTGGGATGACCGGGCTGGATGCGGAAGCCCGCGGCGCGGTTCTGCAAGAGCACGCCGGTGTTGTTGGAGACGATCGCCGAGCCAAAGGCGTGCGCGATCGAGTTGATGAAGGAGCAGACGTTGCGCTCGGCATCGACCACGGTGATGTAGATGGTCGACGGGTTCATCGGCGGCGCGACATTCGGCAGGTCGAGCATCCGGTCCAGCCTGATCTTGCCGGCCCATTTGTCGGCGAATTCCTTGGCCAGCAGCCGCGGCACGTCGACATCGACCTGCGCGGGATCGCCGATATATTGCTCACGCACCATGTAGGCGACACGCGCGGCTTCCGCCTCGATGTGGAAGCGCTCGACGCTGAGCGGCGCGAATTTGGTCAGGTCGAAATGCGAGAGGATGTTGAGCATGACAAGCATGGTGATGCCGGGACCGTTGGGCGGGCACTGCCAGGCGTCAAAGCCCTTGTACATGGTGCCGATCGGCGAGGTCACCTCGGTGGTATGTTCGGCGAAATCCTCCAGCGTGTGCAGGCCGCCGACGCCGCGGAGCGTGTCGACCATGTCTTCCGCGATCTCGCCCGAGTAAAAGGCGTCCCGGCCTTTTTGAGCGATCGCGCGCAGGGTTTTTCCAAGCTCTGGTTGGCGAAGCACCTCGCCGGCGAGCATGGGCCTGCCGTGCGGCAGCAGGTAGCGCGGCGTGTTGGTGCCGTTCTTCAGCTTCTCGAACTGATTCTTCCAGTCGAAGGCGATGCGGGGTGCGACGACATAACCCTCCTCCGCAGCCTTGATCGCTGGCTGCAGCAGCCGGTCGAGGCCGAACTTGCCGTGATTGCGCAGGATCGTTTCCCAGGCATCGACCGAACCGGGAATCGAGACCGCATGCGCCGAGGTCAGCGGCACCGACTTGATCTTGCGTTCGAGATACCATTCGGCTTTGGCCGCCGCGGGCGCGCGGCCCGAACCGTTATAGGCTGTGATCTTGCCCTCGCCGCGCGGCTGGATCAGCGCAAAGCAGTCACCGCCGATGCCGGTCGATTGCGGCTCGATCACGCCAAGCAGCGCGCAGCCCGCCACCGCCGCGTCAACAGCGGTGCCGCCGGCGCGCAGCACCTCGATCGCGGTCAGCGCGGCAAGCGGATGCGAGGTCGCCACCATCGCGTTCATCGAGTGGACCGTCGAGCGGCCGGCGAGATGGAAGCTCCTCATGGAAAATGGCTCATGTGTCGTGGTGATGCCGCGGGGGATGGGAGGCCGGCTTTCTTGGCACATTCCCGAGGTCTTCGGCAATGGCTGGTATACCAGGGAGCAATGCGGGATTTGCAGGGGTTTCGCGCGGCTGAGGGGCCTGATAGACCGCCGCCATGCCCTTCCAAGTTGCCGCCTTTTACCAATTCGTCGCGCTGCCGGATTTCCGGGAGCTGCGCGAGCCCCTGCGCGCGTTCTGTGCGGAGCTTAGCCTGAAAGGCAGCGTGCTGCTCGCTGCCGAGGGCATCAACGGCACGCTCGCCGGCAGCAAGGACGGCATCGCCGCGCTGGTCAACGAGTTGCAGCATGGCAAGCTGTTTGGCGGCCGGCTTGACAAGCTCGAGCTGAAATTCTCCCAGGCTGAAGCGATGCCGTTCGGCCGGATGAAGGTGCGGCTGAAGAAGGAGATCGTCACGCTCGGCGACAAGAGCGCCAACCCGCTCCTGCAGGTCGGCGTCTATGTCGATCCTTCGGAATGGAATGCGCTGATCGCCTCACCCGATACGCTCGTGATCGACACGCGCAACGCGTTCGAGGTGGCGATGGGCACGTTCGAGGGCGCGGTCGATCCAGAAGTCGCGAGCTTCGGGCAATTCAGGGAATTCGTCGCGCGACAGCTCGATCCTGTCAAACACAGGAAGATCGCGATGTTCTGCACCGGCGGCATCCGTTGCGAGAAGGCGAGCGCGCTGTTGCTCGCGCAAGGCTTTGGCGAGGTCTATCACCTCAAGGGCGGTATCCTGAAATATCTGGAAGAGGTGCCGGCGGCCGAGAGCCGCTGGCGAGGCGAATGCTTCGTGTTCGACGAGCGCGTCGCGCTCGGCCATGGCCTGCGCGAACGCGTCAAGGACAACGTCCATGGGTGAGAAGGAATTGTCGGAGCGGATCGACGCGCTGGAGACGCGCCTTGCCTATCAGGATCAGACCATCGAGCAGTTGAACGAGACGATTACGGCGCAGTGGAAGCAGATCGATGCGCTGACGCGGCAGCTCGCCGCACTGACCGATCGTTTGCAGGAAGCGGAGGCCAATGCGCCTTCGCCCGCGAACGAGCGGCCGCCGCATTATTAGCGCATGATCCGGAAAAGTGTGCAGCGGTTTTCCGAAAAGATCCTGCGCCAAACAATAAGCACCTAGTGCAGAACGAAATAGGTCGTCACCGCGACCACGGCCACGGTGACAGCGCACCAGACCGCCGGCGAGACCTGCTTCGAGGAACCGCTGCGCGGCGAGTCATTGGCGGAGTGGTCGAACTCGCTGCCTCTGGTCATCGAAACACGGCCTTGACCTTGTCCCAGAGCGAGCCATCTGGATCGTTGTCCGGAGCCGGCGGATGCTGCTCATGCTTCGTCTTTGCCGGCTGGGCGGCGCTGACAGGATCGGACGCCGGGAAACTGTCGACCAGTCCAGCTTCCAGCCGCGCATGCATCTCGCTGTCGGCCCTCGCCGCCTCCTCGGGATGAGCGGCGTGCTTGTCGTGGGGCGCGGGATCGAACTTTTTCTCAGCCATGATATGCCTCCGTGGCAGAACCAACGCGCCGGATTCGGGCGGGTTCCATCCCGGATTGGCTTTCGCTGCGGCGCGCTGTATCAGGAGCGCCGAAACGCCCCCGAAATGGATGGAAATCCGCTTGTCGCAAGTCCCAGCCAAACCGTTCCTCGACGTGCTCGCGGGCCAGCGGCAAGGTGTGCCGCCGATCTGGATGATGCGCCAGGCCGGCCGCTACCTGCCGGAATACCGCGAGCTGCGCGCCAGGGCCGGCGGCTTCCTCGACCTCTGCTTCACGCCGGAATTCGCCGCCGAGGTCACCTTGCAGCCGATCCGGCGCTTCGGCTTCGATGCCGCGATCATCTTTTCCGATATCCTTGTCATCCCCTACGCGCTCGGGCGCAGCGTGCGCTTCGAGGTCGGCGAAGGCCCGCGGCTCGATCCGCTGGATACGCCGGACAAGATCGCCTCGCTCGCCGCGCAGGCCGATTTCGTCAAGCTCGAGCCGGTCTATGAAGCGCTGCGCCGCGTACGCGGCGAACTCGATTCCAAAATTGCGCTGATCGGCTTCTGCGGTGCGCCGTGGACGGTCGCGACCTATATGGTCGCGGGCCAGGGCACGCCGGACCAGGCGCCGGCGCGGATGATGGCCTATCGGCATCCCGACGCATTTGCGAAAATCATCGACGCGCTGGTCGACAATTCCATCGAATACCTGCTCGGGCAATTGCGGGCCGGCGCCGACGCCTTGCAGATCTTCGACACCTGGGCCGGCGTGCTGCCGCCGCGCGAATTCCAGCGCTGGTCGGTTGAGCCCACCGCGCGCATCGTTGCCGGCGTGCGCAAAGAGGTGCCCGGCGCGAAGATCATCGGTTTTCCCCGCGGCGCCGGTCCGCTGCTGCCGTCCTATGTCGACGCAACGCATGTCGATGCCGTCAGCATCGACTGGACCGCCGATCCCGCTTTCATTCGCGAGCGTGTGCAGAACCGCGTCGCGGTGCAGGGCAATCTCGATCCGCTGGTGCTGATATCAGGCGGAGATGCGCTCGACCGCGCGGTGGATGACGTGCTGTCGAATTACGCCAAGGGCCGGCTGATCTTCAATCTCGGCCACGGCATCCAGCCGGAGACTCCGATCGCGCATGTCGAGCGGATGGTGCGGCGGGTGCGGGAGTATAAAGGCTAGACCGGCCGGCTGCGCTCGATGATCTCGGCGGCGCCCTTGGCGAGCAACTCCAGCCCGACCAGGCGGCCGAGCTCACGCGGGCGATCCGCCGGCCCCGATCGCGACGCTTCGATGATGCGGCTGCCGGCATGATCGAGCACGGAGGCGGTCAGCGACATCTGTGCACCCTGAACTTGCGCAAATCCCGCGATCGGCGAATTGCAGTGACCGTTCAGCACCCACAGCACCTCGCGCTCGGCATCGGCGCAGGCATGCGCGACTGCGTCGTCGATCGCCGACAGAATGCGTCGCGTCTCGAAATCGCGCGCGGCGCATTCCAGCGCGACAATGCCCTGCCCTACCGCCGGCAGCATGTCGCCAACCGGAAACTCATGGGCGATGCGATCGGCGAGCTCGACCCGCTCCAGGCCCGAGCGTGCCATGATCAGCGCGTCGGCAGGCCCGACAGCGCCGCCATCCGGCAGCTTCTGCTTCTCCAGATTGTCGAGTTTGCGCACGCGGGTGTCGGCGGCGCCGCGATAGTGGATCACCTCCACCTCGGGAAACAGCCGCCGCGCATAAGCTGCACGCCGCACCGCGTTGGTGCCGACCTTGAAGCCCCTGCCTCCCGCACGTTTGAATTCGTCAAACGACAGTCCGGGCCGCAGCACCAGCACATCGCCGGGCGGATCGCGCGACAGGGTCGCGCCGATCACAAGCCCGGGCGTCTCCTCGTTGCCCGGCATGTCCTTGAGCGAATGCATCGCGGCGTGAAGTTTGCCGGCCAGCACCGCGTCGCGAATCTGCGCCACGAAGGCGCCGCCCTTGCCGCCATGCGGCAACAACTTGCCGGTCTGGTCGATATCGCCAGTGGTCTCGAACTTGACGATCTCGACCTCGGTGCCGAACGCCTTCAGCCGGCGCGCAATCTCTTCCGTCTGCGCCAGCGCCATGGCGCTCTTGCGCGTGCCGATGCGCAACATCTCCGCCACTACACGCGCTCCCTTGTCACCGCGCATCCTCCAGGATCATGTCGGAGGCCTTCTCCGCGATCATGATGGTCGGCGCGTTGGTGTTGCCCGACATCAGGTCGGGCATCACGGAGGCGTCGACCACGCGCAGCCCCTCGATGCCGCGCACGCGCAGCCGCTGATCGACCACCGCCAGCGGATCATTGCCCATGCGGCAGGTCGAGGTCGGATGATAGACCGTGCTGCCGGTCTTGCGGCAGAAGTCGAGCAAATCCTCGTCGCTGGTAACCTCGGCACCGGGATAGACCTCGTCGAGGCAATAGGCCTTTAGCGCCTGTGCAGCGAGAATATCACGCAGGATCTTGATGCCGTCGATGAAAGCGGCGCGGTCGGTTTCGGTGGCGAGATAATTGATCCGGATTTCCGGCGGCGCACTCGGGTCGGCACTCCTGATCTTGAGCGAGCCGCGGCTCTCGGGGCGCAACTGGCACACCGTGGCAGTGAAGCCCGAGAACGGATGCAGGTTCTCGCCCATCTTGTCGGTCGAGAACGGGATGAAGTGGATCTGGATGTCGGGCGAGGCCAGCCGCGGATTGGTCTTGAAGAAGGCTCCCGACGTGCCTGCCGCAATCGTCAGCGGTCCGCTGCGCGCGAGTGCCCAGCGCACGCCGGCCATCACTCGCCGCACCGGATGGTTGACGACGTCGTTGAGCGTGATGCGTTGGGCGCAACGCGTGACGATGCGCACCTGCATGTGATCCTGCAGATCGTTGCCGACGCCGGGTGAGTCCAGTATGACGTTGATGCCGTGCGTCTTCAACAAGTCCGCTGGACCCACGCCGGAAAGCTGCAACAGCTGCGGTGAATTGTAGGCGCCGCTGGAAACCAGCACCTCCTTGCGCGCCCGCGCGGTGCGCAACTCGCCATCCTGCTTGTATTCGACTGCCTTCGCGCGCTTGCCGTCGAAAAGGATGCGCTGCGCCAGCGCCGAGGTCTCGATATGCAGATTGCCGCGGTTCTTGGCGGGACGCAGATAGGAGTACGCGCTCGACGCACGGCGGCCGCGCCGTGTCGTGGTCTGGAAGAAGCCCGCGCCTTCCTGAGTCGCGCCGTTGAAGTCGGGATTAAAGGGAATGCCGGTCTCGACCGCGGCCTTGACGAAGGCCTCCGACAACGGATCGTCGTGGCGCCAGTCCGACACCGACAGCGGCCCGCCGCTGCCGTGATAATCGTCGGCGCCGCGCTGCTGGTTCTCGGCTTTCTTGAAATAGGGCAGCACGTCGTCATAACCCCAGCCGACATTGCCGCGCTGGCGCCAGCGATCGTAATCCTCATGCTGACCACGCACGTAAAGCAGGCCGTTGATCGAGCTCGACCCGCCCAGCACCTTGCCGCGCGGCTGAAACACCTGCCGTCCGCCAAGGCCAGGCTCGGGCTCGGTCTGGTACATCCAGTTGACGGATTTTTCCTTGAACAACTTGCCGTAGCCGATCGGTACGTGAATCCAGATGTTGGTGTCCTTTGGGCCGGCTTCCAGCAGCAGCACCGAATACTTGCCGTCGGCGGACAGCCGGTTGGCGAGCACGCAGCCGGCCGAGCCGGCGCCGACAATGACGTAATCGAACTCTGCCGTATCGTGATGATCGTTCATTGGATTCTTGTTCGTTCGTTTCCCCGCCGAACTGGTAACGGGGGTGATCGGGGCGGTCAATCCAAAACGACCCCGGGTCGGGCGGCTGGCCGAACTGTCGTGTCAACTTTAGTTCGACAAAACAGCTCGATCGATGCCAATGTGAAACGCCGAAGCGGCTCGACATCGTGATGGCGCGGACATGGCTGTATTCATCAACTACCGGCGGGAGGACAGCGACGGCGATACCCGCGCGATCTATAACCGCCTCGCCGAGGAAACCGACGCGAGCAATCTGTTTCTCGATGTCGAGGCGATCGACGCCGGCGAGAACTGGCGGACGCGCATCGACAACATGCTTCAGAGGGTCAACGCGGTCGTTGTCGTCATCGGTCCGCGCTGGCTCGACCTTCTCAACGCGCGGGCGGCGGCCGGCGCCTTCGACTCCGTTCGCGTGGAAATCGCCGCCAGCCTGAAGAGATCCGACGTCCAGGTCATTCCCGTGCTCGTGAATGGCGCGCGCGTTCCCGCGCAGAGCGCGCTGCCGGACGAGATGAAAGGCCTCACCGACCTGAATGCGATCGAGGTCCGGGGATCGGCCTGGGCTTCCGACGTTGAGCGCCTGGTCAAGGCCCTGCGCAAGACCGGCGCCCTGCCGACCTCGCGCACGCGCTGGATGATCCGCGCCGCCGCGGCGGCGGCAGCCGCGCTTGTCGTTGTCTCGGTCGGTGTCATTGCGTTTTTCGCACTGCGCCGGGAGGTTCCCGATATCCCGAAGAACATGAGCCATCGATACGCGCGGGAGCTCGTGAGAGACGCCGGGCTCAAACTCATCGGTCACAAGATCGAGCCACGGAACGGCAGTATAGACGTCGTGTCCGTGCAACGGCCGGCCCCGGGCTCGCACCTCTTCACCTGGCAGAGCGTCGAGGTCGACCTCGTCGCCGCAGAGCCGTACCAGTTGGTCTGCCGCGAAGGCCAAAAATTCGCCTACGGCTCAGGCGACGATGGCTTCAGGTTCGAACAATACAAGGATCAGGCCTCCATCGACATGGCCGAGGGATCTTGCGCCTGGGTCGACAGGCCGTTGCGGCCAAAGGAAGCGAATGTTCTCAAACCGCTGGGCTTCGAGCGGAATCTCGCCAAGGATTTTCACGGCGCACCGGGTGGCCTTTTGGCGTTTTGCGCGATATCGGATTATGACGCGTCCCGTCAGTCGCCGCGCCTTCTGGCACTCAGCCGCGCAAACTACGCAAGGGCTGACGGGAACGACAAGCTGGTCTCGGTCATCGTCGACTACATCTGCGCTGAAAGGCTGGATTGACGCGGGCAATGGCGCCATCGTCTTCTCCAGAACTTCGCTCACCGCGCGACCGGCCGCGCCCACACCACCCGACAAGTTGCGTGCAGTGGGCCAGTATTGTGGGACAGGGAAGGGAGCCCTCCATAGGGTCAATTGCAAAAAGCCGGTTTTCGATTGACTGGTATCGCAACGCAAAGCGACAATGCCAGCAAATCGGGAGGAAAATGATGAAGGTATCGCGCCTGTTGCCGGCATTGGCCGCGCTCTTGCTCGCGTCGGCTGCCAATGCCGAGACCATCCGCGTCGGGCTGCCCACCAAGACCTACTGGCCCACCACGATCGCGGAAACCGCAGTCAGGCAAAAACTGTTCGAGAAGGAAGGCATCACCGCGGAGCTGACGATCTACCGCTCCGGCGCCGAGACTTTCGAAGGCATGGCGGCGGGCGCCGCCGACATCATCCTCGATCCGCCGTCGCTGGTCTCCGCCGGGCGCAAGAAGGGCGTGATGTCGAAAATCGTCGCCAACGCCGCGATGGGTAATTTCGGCTGGCAACTGATGGTGCCGGTGAAATCGGCGCTGGACGTCAAGGACCTTAACGGCAAGAAGGTCGGGATCACGGCGGCAGGCTCCGGCTCCGATTTGCTCGCGCTCTGGACCATCCAGGACCGCAAGATCGACTTCACCCGCGTGCCGGTCGGCGGCGGCGGCTTGGTGCCGAACCTGCTCGCCGGCAATGTCGAGGCCGCCGTGGTCTATTCGCCGCTGAGCTACCAGATCTTGAAATCGGGCGAGGCGCGCACCCTGATCGACTATTCTGCCGCGGTGCCGTCGAATCTCACCGGCGGCTGGATCGTGACCGACAAATTCGTGGCCGAGAAGCCGCAGGTGGTGCAGAAGGCGCTGAATGCGCTTTATGGCGCGGTGGCGTTCATGCGCGCCAATCGCGACGCCACCGTCAAGCTGATCGCCGATCTCTACGAAATCCCGCCTGACATCGCCGGCCTCGAATACGACAACACGATCATGAAACTCGAGACCAGCGGCGACATGTCTGCACCTGGTATCAAGGACGCGGTTCAGCTCTCGATGGATCTCGCCAAGCTCGGCGGGCTGAAGGACATCATGCCGACGGAAGATTTGTATTCGACCCAGTTCAAGCCGGTGCCGACCAGGCCCTGAGCAGCGCATGGCCACTCGCTTCGCACTCATCCTGTCGCGGTTTGCGATCATCGTCGCGATCTTCGCGCTGTGGGAAGTGCTGTCGCGAACGGGAACGGTCGACCCGCGGCTTCTGCCGTCGGCTTCCGACACGCTTGCGACGCTCAGCGATCTCCTGCAGCGGCCCAGTGTGCGCAATGACCTCATGGTGACCGCGACCGAAGTCGCGGTCGCCTTCACCATCGCCGCTCCCTTTGGTTGCCTCGTCGGATATCTCATCGCCGAATACCGCTACTTCGCCGACGTGGTGAAGCCGCTGCTGTTCTTTGCCTTCTCGATACCGAAATCGATCTTCCTGCCGATGTTCATTCTGGTGTTCGGCGTCGGTTTTGCCGAGAAGGTCGGCTTCGGTTTCTTCTCCACTATATTCATCGTCGTCATGTCGACCACGACGGCGGTGGAATCGGTGCGGGTCGAATACCTCACCGTGGCGCGCTCATACGGCGCGACGCCATCGCAAACCGCGTTCCGGGTGTATCTGCCCAGTATGCTGCCGGTGCTGCTGGAAGCGATGCGCATCTCCATGATCTTCAACCTCACCGGCGTCATGCTGGCCGAGATGTACGCCTCGCGCGACGGGATCGGCCACCAGATCGCGACCTGGGGCGAGAACTTCCAGATGAAACAGCTGCTCGCCGGCGTGGTGATGATTGCTGTCATTGCTGTCCTCTTCAACGAACTGATCCGATCGGTGGAAACGCGATGCAGCCATTGGCGAACATAACGCCGCTCAAACCTGCGTCGCGCGCCGGCGCGATCCAGATCAACGGCGTCGGCCAGGTGTTTCGCACCACCGGCGCCGAGGTGGTCGCGCTGGCCGATGTCTCGATGGACATCAAGCCCGGGCGCTTTGTTGTGCTGGTCGGCCCGAGCGGCTGCGGCAAGTCGACGCTGCTGATGATGCTTGCCGGCCTGCGGCAGCCGACCTCGGGCAGCATCCTGGTCAACGGCGCGCCGATCCTCGAACCCGATCCGAACCGCGTCGGCGTGGTGTTCCAGGAAGCGAGCCTGTTTCCCTGGCTGACCGCGGAAGAGAATGTCGAGTTTCCGCTGGCGCTGCGGGGTATTGCCAAAGGCGAGCGCCGCGGCAAGGCCGAGGACATGCTGAAGCTGGTCGGCCTCGAAGGGTTCGGCAAGCGCCATCCGCACGAACTCTCCGGCGGGATGAAGCAGCGGGTCTCGATCGCGCGCGGGCTGGTGCAAGACCCGCCCGTGCTGTTGATGGACGAGCCCTTCGCCGCGCTCGACGAGCAGACCCGCATGACCATGGGCGACGAGCTGTTGCGCATCTGGGCCGCGACCGGCAAGACCGTGGTGTTCGTGACGCATAGCCTCACCGAAGCCGTCTACCTCGCCGACGAGGTCGCCGTGATGTCGGCGCGGCCGGGCCGCATCGTCGATCATCTGCAGGTGCCGCTGGCGCGCCCACGCACCTATGAGATGCTGTCGGGCGATGCGTTCGGTACCTTGCGTGAGCGCATCTGGCGCCACATCCGCAAAACCGCGTGAGGCGATCATGAAGGCTTCGACCTTGCGCTGGCTGATCGTGATCGCCCTCATCGCATTGTGGGAGGCGCTGCCGCGCTTCGGCCTGATCCCCGAACTGTTCCTGCCGGCGCTGTCCTCCACGCTGATCGCGGGCTGGAACGAGGCAGTCGAATATCGCGACGCGCTTGGCGTCACGCTTTATGAAGTGGGCATCTCCATTACCTTCGCCTGCGGCGGCGGCATCCTGCTCGGCGCGATCGTCGGCAGCCTGCCACGGCCGCGCGTCTTGATCATGCCGATGGTATCGAGCCTCTATGCCGTACCGCTGGTGATCCTCTATCCCGTGTTCACGGTGTGGCTCGGCATCGGCTCGGAATCCAAGATCGCCTTTGCCGCGATCTACGGTTTCCTGCCGACCATGCTGTCGACCGCAGCCGGCATCCAGACCATCGACCCGCAACTGCTGCTCGCCGCACGCAGCATGGGCGCGACAATGAGCCAGCGGCTGGTGCGGGTGATCCTTCCCGCCGCGATTCCGACCGTGCTGTCGGGCCTTCGCGTCGGCGGGGCGCTGGTCATCGTCGGCGTCGTGGTCTCGGAAATGCTGATCTCGTCGGCCGGCATCGGTTATCTGATCTCGCGCTATCGCACCATCCTCGACAGCCCGCATGTGTTCGCCGGCGTGCTGCTGGTGCTCGCGATGGCGATCGCCTTCAACGCCTTCATACGCCTGCTCGAGCGCAAGGCCGCGATCTGGCAGACCGGCACCCGCGGCGGCCAGATTCAAGAGATCGCGCCCGTCACTCTGCAGCCGGCGACCTGACAACAAGAAGCAAGGAGAACGTTCATGAACTTGCCCAAGCATTTGCTGCCCACCACCGTGGTCGGCAGCTATCCGCAGCCGGAATGGCTGGTCGACCGCGCCATGCTGTCCAAGTCCGTGCCGCGCACGCGCATGCATGAGATGTGGCGCCTGCCGGAGGAACATCTCGAAGAGGCGCAGGACGATGCGACCATTGTCGCGATCAGGGACATGGAGCGCGCCGGCATCGACATCATCACCGACGGCGAAATCCGCCGCGAGAGCTACTCCAACCGCTTCGCCACCGCCCTCGAGGGCGTCGACGCCGACAATCCCGGCGTCATCGTCGCACGCAACGGCAACAAGACGCCGGTGCCGCGCGTGGTCGGCACCATCAAGCGCACCCGCCCGGTCGAGCTGCGCGACATGGAATTTTTGCGCAGCAATACCGGCCACGCCGCCAAGATCACCCTGCCCGGCCCGTTCACCATGAGCCAGCAGGCCAAGAACGAGTTCTACAAGGACGACGAGGAGCTGGCGATGGCGTTTGCGGAAGCCGTCAACGCCGAGGCGCGCGACCTGCAGAAGGCCGGCGCCGACGTGATCCAGCTCGACGAACCTTGGGTGCGCAACAATCCCGATCTCGCCCGCCGCTATGCGGTGAAGGCGATCAACCGCGCGCTCGAAGGCATCACCGTGCCGACCGTAGTGCATCTCTGCTTCGGTTATGCCGCCGTCGTGCCCGGCTCGACCAAGCCGGCCGGTTACTCCTTCCTGTCGGAGCTTGCCGACACCAAGGCGGCGCAGATCTCGATCGAGGCGGCACAACCGAAGCTCGATCTCGGGGTGCTCAGGGATTTGTCGGGCAAGACAATCATGCTCGGCGTGCTCGATCTCGGCGATACCAATGTGGAGAGCGTCGATGTCGTGGCCGATCGCATTCGCGACGGGCTGAAATATGTGCCGGCCGACAGGCTGGTGCCGGCGCCCGATTGCGGCATGAAATACATGCCGCGCGCGACCGCCTTCGGCAAGCTGAAGGCGATGGCGGATGCTGCGGCGAAGGTAAGACAAGAACTCGGCTAACAATTACGTTCGTCTGAACACGCTGAATTGAAACGACTGCGACACGCCCCAGGGCGTGACGTGACGGTGTGGCTGGTGATGTACCAGCGCGAATGCTGGACCGAGGGCTTTGCCGAGCGCGGCATGATCATAGCGCTGAACCGGCAGGCCGCTGCATTTTTCCGGCCCATCCAATGCGAAGGTTGCGATGATGGCGTGACCGCCGCTCTTCACCCCCTGACGCAGCCGCGCGATGTAGGCGTCGCGGTCGCGCGGTTCGACCAGGAAGTGGAACGCGGCGCGATCGTGCCAGATGTCGAAGGCCTGCGACGGCTGCCATTGCGTGGCGTCAGCGGCGACCCATTGCACCGAAGTGGCATTGGTGCCGAGACGATCCTTCGCGCTTTGCAGCGCGGCCTCGGAGAGATCCAATACGGTGATGTATTGATAACCCCGTTCACGTAGCGCATCGACCAACCGCGAGGCGCCGCCGCCGATATCGACGATCGACGCACTCGGCCCAGGCGCGAATTTCTCGATCAGACCGAGCGACGGCTCCGGCGACGGCTGCGACCAGCTCACCTGCTGTTCGCCCTTGGTCTGGTAGACGTTCTGCCAGTGCGCTCGGCGGTCGGGTTCGGTCATGGCCGCATGGTCGGCTGCGTGTTCGGCGCGAGCGGCTGCTCGCTCTCGGTGTGCTCAGGAAGCTTGTCGCCATGCACCGTCAGCGCCGGCCCGATCCACAGGGGATCGGCGAGATGATCTCGCTTCGGATTTGATGTGTTGGGATGAACGAGGATGCTGAGTCTGCCGTGATTGAGCATCAGCCACGGCACCAGGCTCGGAAACACCTCGTTCGCAAATGCCACCTGATACATCGCCTGGTCGTGTGGGCCGACCTTGACATCATGCCAGCGGCCGAGCGTCACCGGGAAGCGCTCGCCGATCCATTGCCTCAAACGCTCGGCTTCGCCACGCGTGGTGGCGGGATCGTAATAGACATGGGCGTGGTAGCTCGCGATCTCGCAGGTCGGCCGCGGTGCGGATGAATCGGTCATCGCCATTCCTTTACTGCTTGGGCACCGCCAGCGACGCCAGACGCGACACGTCGGTGCTGCTTTCGAGTCCCCACACCGCCTCGATCAGCGGCGCCACGTTATGACCTAAGGCGCCGGCCGCAGTTTTCAACTTCTGCTCCAGGTCGTGATCGCTCATCGGATTGACGTCGCTGCCGCGCGCCGCCGTCTGCGACAGCCGATGCACCGTGCCGTCCGACGTCGTGATCTCGACCGCCGCGGCGATGGTCGAGAACGAGCCATCGTGCACCACCTCGATCTTGCGGCGCAGCGCCGCGACGGCCGGATCGACCACGCAAGCGTCGGTGAACTGTTCGAGCCCCGCCGCGCCCTGCACGAGACTGGCTGCCACCGCATGCTGCACGCTGACCTGCGACTCCCGCCCGGTCGAAATCTTAGGCCGGTCGGTGCGATGCGCCAGCAGCGGATTGCCGCGCACCACGACCCGCGTCACTTCGGCTGCGGGATGATCGCGACGCCAGTCCAGCACGCAGTCGAGCACCGGATGGATCACGAAGCCGCACGGATACGGCTTGTAGGAGGTCGCCATGATCTCGAAGCTGTCGCCGAGCCCTTCGGTGACGAGAGCCAGATTGGGCTCATCGCCCAGCGCATTGTAAAAACCCTGGCGGCCTGCGAGCGGCTCGGCGGGGCCATCGAATCCTCTCTCGGCGAGCAGCGCCGACCACAAGCCGTTGCGCGCGGCATTGCCGACGCTGACGCTCTTCGCCGGCATGCCCAGGCATTCGCAGAGGCCCGCGGATTGTGTCGATGCGGTGCCGAGCGCGGAGACGAGTTGGCGTTCGTCAAGGCCGAGCAGCTTGCCGCTCGCCGCCGCCGCGCCGAACACGCCGCAGGTGGAGGTAATGTGCCAACCCTTGTCGTAATGCTGCGGCGAGATCGCAAGCCCGATGCGCGCCTGCACCTCGTTGCCGAGGATAAAGGCCAGCAGCAGCTCCGGCCCACCCACCTTGCGCAGTTCGGCGAGCGCGAGTACGGCCGGCGCCACCGGCGCGGTCGGATGGATCACGGTGCGCAGGTGGGTGTCGCAGAAATCATGGACATTGGCCGCGGCCGCATTGAGGAAGGCCGCGGAGAGCCCATCGATGCGTTCGCTGCGTCCGATCACGGTCGCCTGCTTGCCGCCGGAAAATTCGCGGAGCGAGCTAAGCGCAATCTCGACCGGCTCGGTGCGGCAGCCCGCGAGCGCCACCGCGAACAAATTGATGAAGGAGCGCTTGGCCTGATGCCGCACCTCCTGCGGGATGTCCTCCCAGCGCGTCGCGGCCACGTAGCGCGCCAGCGTCGCGGTCACGTCAGGCTTGTGCAGCATGTTTCCTCCGGAATTTTCAGGCAGCATCCGACGGAAGGATGAAAAGCGCAACGGCCGGAGCGATAGACCCGACCGGCATTTTCGCCCTATTGTACCCGATACATCAGACCCGCGACGAAAACGGGCGCAATTCGGGAGGCGGACTTCATGCGAAAGGTCACCATGTTGTTGGCGCTTGTGCTTGCCGGCGCCACCGCCGCCGCGCACGCCCAGGACTATCCGACCCGCCCGATCCGGCTGATCGTGCCGTTTGCGGCCGGCGGCGCGGCGGATGCGACCGCGCGCATCATCGGAAAAAAGGTCGGCGATGCGCTCGGCCAGACCTTCGTGATCGAAAATCGCGGCGGCGGCAATGGCGGCATCGGCACCGAGATCGTGAAAAGCGCAGACCCTGACGGCTATACGTTGCTGCTCGGTCAATCCGGCCCGATCTCGATCAACCCGGGCATCTACCCGAAACTCTCCTACGATCCCGAAAAGGACCTGGCGCCGATCTGCATGACCACGTCCTATCCCTATGTCCTCGTGGTCAACCCCTCGCTCGGCGTGAAGACGGTGGCCGAGCTCGTGGCGCTGGCGAAGAGCGAGCCCGGCGCGCTGAACTACGGCACCACCGGCGTCGGCAGCTCCAATCATCTCGTGACCGAGCTGTTTGCCGACAAGGCCGGGATCAAGGTGACACATATCCCTTATCGCGGCACTTCGCTCGCGGTCGCCGACCTGATCGCGGGACAGGTGCAGTTGGTGTTCGCCGATCCCGTCTCCGCGCTGGCGCATGTCAAGGGCGGCACGCTGATCGCGCTCGGCGTGACCAGCAGGGCGCGCTCGCCGGTCGCGCCTGATGTGCCGACGATTGCCGAGAGCGGATATCCCGGCTTCGACGCGGTCGCCTGGCACGGCATCATGGCGCCCGCCGGGACGCCGCCTGCGATCGTGAAGCGGTTGAATACCGAGATCGTCAAGGCGCTGAAGGAGCCCGGCACCGCGAAGCTGATCGAGGCGCAGGCGATCCAGATCGTCGGCAGCACGCCGGAAGAGTTCGCGGCCTTCATCAAGCAGGACGTCGTGCTGTGGAGGGACGTGGCGAAGCAGGCCCACATCGAGGTGAAGTAGCGGAGTAGCCAAAGCGTCTCTACTCCATTCGCCGAAGTACCACTCGCGCGACCTCCTGGCCGTTGGCTAACGCCGCCTCGACCGTTCCCATGTCGGGTCCGCGATACAGCGCTTCGCCGCAGAGGAAAATCGGGCTGCCATCGTCGCGCGCAAGCCGCGATTGCGCCTTGCGCGTTTCTGTCGTCGCCCAGGAATAGGCGCCGCGCGCAAAGCGATCATGCGCCCAGTTGAAGGCCCGCGCCGCGCCGAGATGCGCTCTGAGCTGCGCTGGAGGCACGCCGAAGATATTTGCGAGCGAGACGAGCCCCGCTTCGATCAAGTCCTGCTCGCCGAGATGAGCGAGCCCTGCGGTCTTCGGGCCACCGAACCAGCCGGTCAGGACGGGACTTTCGTCAGGACGTTGCGTCCACCAGACCGGAATTGCTTCCTTTGAAAGCAGGAAGGTCAGATCGGCAAGCTTGCTTCGCCCGTCGAGCCACCAGCGGGTCTCGAAACGCAGCAATAGCTTGATGACGTTTCCAAAGCCGATATCCGTGGCTGCCTTGATTGTCTCGCGTTCGGCCGGCGGAAGCGCGGTCTCCTTCAGAAGGGGAACAGGCACGGTAAGAATCGCGGTACCGCAATCAAGGGTGCTGCCGTCAGCGCAACGAACAATCACGCCACCGGCGGCCGTCTCCATCGCGCTCACCACCGCGCCGAATCGCAGCGCAACGCCGTGCTTGCGGCACTCCACCGCCAGGAAATCGATCAAGGCGCCATAACCGCCGACGATTCGCGACTGCCCACCCCGCGCGCCGCCCAGCCATTCCTCACGAAGGGCGAAGACGCTGGCCCGCTCCGGCTCAGCAGCGTCATAGCCTTCAACCATGCGCTCGATCGATTGGCGTAGCCGATGGTATTTTCCGCCGCCAAAATGCCGCGTCAGGAATTCGGCGACGGACATGTCCTGCGTCAATGATTGCAGCGCGGCTTGAAGCTCGAATTGATGGGCATCTTCCGGCGCGCGGCGGGACAGCGTTCCGCCTTCAAAGGTCCATCGTTGCCCCTCGATCGTTTGCAGCCTGAGGCCGGCTTCGCGCAGCACGGCATGGGTGACGGGCGCCTCGCCGTGAACGAATTCGGCGCCGCCCTCCGCGGCATATCCAAACTCCGAAACCGGAAGCGGAAAAATGCGGCCGCCACACCTGTCGCGCGCTTCCAGGATGGTAATCCGCCTGCCCGCCGTTGCAAGCTCACGCGCGGCCATCAGGCCCGCGGCGCCTGCGCCGATGACGACGATGTGCTCGGAGTGCGTCACGCGTGGCTTATCGGCGCTCGCCGGGCGGCGAGTTCTCGATCCTGTATCGCAGCAGCATTGCGCCGCCATCCAGCACGCGGCTGCTCTCCAGCGTCATCGCCGTCACCGGCGCGCGCTGATCTCTTTCCGCCTCCGTCGAATTGAACACGCTGGGCGCCCCCTTTGCACCGTCGACCGCCGGAACGATGACGAGGTTGAGTTCGTCGACGAGTCCGGCGCGAAGAAACGCGCCGTTGGCGCCGCCGCCACCTTCCAGCAACAGCCGCTTTACGCCAAGCTCGCGATTGAGAATGTCGAGCGCAAGCGCAAGATCGAGCTCGGACTTGCCTGCAAAGATATAGGAGACATTCTCGCTCCGTAGCCCGGCGAGATGCGCATCGGATACCTGCTCGGTCAGCACGACCACGATCGGATCGCCGCCGATATCGGAGCGACCCCAGCCAATCTTGCCGTGGGCATCGAGCACGACGCCGTAAGCCTTGGCGTCGCGCCGGACGAACCACGGCTCACGCGGAAAGGTTTTGTCGGTCGAAGCGGGATACGGTTTGCCTTTGGCGAACTCCGAGCCGGTCACCCGGCCGATCAACCAGGCATCGCCGCCGAGTTCGTCGTGAATGCGCTCGAACAATTCGCCGCCCGACCGTTTGGGTCGCTGACGGCTGTTGAGCGTGCGGCCATCCACGCTGGAGACCATGAGGCAGATGAGATGCGGTTTCATGCAGGCTCGTTCCGTTCAATCAGGACAGCTTGGCGATCGCCGCGCGCGCCTCGGTCTGGATTTGCTTCAGATGCGCCGCGTCGCGGAAACTTTCCGCATAAATCTTGCAGACGTCCTCGGTGCCCGACGGCCGCGCGGCGAACCAGCCTGACGCCGTCTCCACCTTGATGCCGCCAAAGGACTGGCCATTGCCCGGCGCGGTGGTCCGCATCGCGGTCACGGCATCGCCGGCGAGCTCCTTCATATTGAGCTTCTCGGGCGTCGCCGATTTCAGGGCATTCTTCATCGGCGCGGTCGCGGGCATGTCGATGCGCTCGTAATGGGGCATGCCGAGCTTGTCGGTGAGCGACTTGAACAGCTGGCTCGGATCGCGGTCGGTCTTGGCCAGGATTTCGGCCGCGACCAGACCCAGGATGATGCCGTCCTTGTCGGTGGTCCACACCGTGCCGTCGCGCTTGAGGAACGAGGCGCCCGCGCTCTCCTCGCCCGCGAAACCGAAACTGCCGCTGCCGAGCCCGTCGACGAACCATTTGAAGCCGACGGGGGTCTCCACCAGCTTGCGATTTAGCTTGCGCGCGACGCGGTCGATGATCGAGCTTGAGACCACCGTCTTGCCGATCGCCGCATCGTCCCGCCATTGCTTGCGCTCGGTGAAGAGATAGGCAATCGCCGCCGCCAGGAAATGGTTGGGGTTCATCAAGCCGCTCGGCGTCACGATGCCATGGCGGTCGGCGTCGGTGTCGTTGGCGAACGCCACGTCGAACTTGTCGCGCATCCTGATCAGGCTCGCCATCGCATAAGGCGACGAGCAATCCATCCGGATCTTGCCGTCCCAGTCCGCGGTCATGAAACGGAAGGTGGGATCGACGGCGTCGTTCACGATCGTGGCGTTGATACCGTAGCGCTCCGCGATTGGCTGCCAGAAATGCACGGCGGCGCCGCCGAGCGGATCAATGCCGATCTTGACCCCGGCGGACTTGATGCGTGCCATATCGACGACGTTGTCGAGGTCGGCGACATAGGGGCCGACATAGTCGTGGCGATGGACCAGCGGCGATTTGCGCGCCTTGTCATAATCCATCCGCGCGACGCCCTTCATGGCGTCTTTCAGATACTGGTTGGCGCGCTTTTCGATCACGCCGGTCGCGTCGGTGTCGGCCGGCCCGCCATGCGGCGGATTGTACTTGTAACCGCCATCCTCCGGCGGATTATGCGACGGCGTGACCACGACGCCATCGGCATGGCCGTTCGCACGTCCCTTGTTGTAGGTCAGGATCGCGTGCGAAATGACCGGCGTCGGCGTGTAGCCGCCGTGCTCGTCGATCATGATGTCGACGCCGTTGGCGGCGAACACCTCGATCGCGCTAGCCAGCGCCGGCTCGGCCAGCGCGTGGGTGTCGATACCGATGAACAGTGGTCCGGTCAGCCCGGCGTCGCGGCGATAGTCGCAGATCGCCTGCGTGGTCGCGAGGATGTGGTTCTCGTTGAACGAGGTTTTCAGCGACGAGCCGCGATGGCCGGAGGTGCCGAAGGCGACGCGCTGCGCTGCTACGTCGGGGTCGGGCTTGCCGGCGAAATAGGCCGTCACCAGCCGCGGGATGTTGACAAGCGCGCTGGCCGGAACCGGTTGTCCTGGTTTTGGTGTCGTCACGTCATCGCCTCTTCTTCTGGCATTGCGCGCTCACATCGCGACATGGCGCATTTGCGCAATCTCGCGATAGAGCTCTGCATAGCGGGCCGCCCGGCCGCGCCATGATACATCGGTGGTCATGCCGTCGATCTGCATTTGGTGCCAAGCCGTTTTGTCGGCGAATGCGGCATGCGCCCGGCGAATGGTCGCCGCGAGATTATTCGAGGTCACCGGGGTAAACTTGAAGCCGGTCGGCGCGTCGCCACCATCGATCACGGTATCCTCTAACCCGCCGACACCGGCGACAACAGGCACCGCGCCATAGCGGAGCGCGCAAAGCTGCGTCAGCCCACACGGCTCGAAGCGCGATGGCACGACCAAGGCGTCCGAACCGGCCTGAATGAGGTGGGCAAGCCGCTCGTCATAACCGATCACGACGCCGATGCGGCCGGGATGGGTTTCGGCCACCTGCTGGAAACGGCGCTGCAGGTCGGCATCGCCGCTGCCGAGCAGCGCCAGCTGGATGCCCTCGCCCGCGATGTCAGGCAGGCACTCCAGCAGCAGATCGAGCCCCTTCTGCCAGGAGATGCGGCTGATGACACCGAGCAGGAACGCGTCCGCGCGCGGCTCCAGACCGAAGCGCTCCTGCAGCGCCGCCTTGTCGTCAGCGCGCGGGCCAAGGCCGTCAGCGCTGTAGCGCGCAGGGATGCCGGGATCGGTGGCCGGATTCCACACGGAGATATCGATGCCGTTGAGAATGCCATGAAGCGCGTTCGCCCGGTCGCGCAGCAGACCCGACAATCCCATGCCGGCCTCGTCGGATTGAATCTCCTTGGCGTAGGTCGGCGACACCGTGGTGATGCGATCGGCGAATTGCAACCCGGCCTTCAGGAAGCCGATGGTGCCGTAATATTCGACGCCGTACATCGCGAGCGACTCCGGCGGCAGACCCAATTCCGCGAGCATCGCCGGCGGAAATTGACCCTGATAGGCGAGATTGTGCACGGTGATGACAGTCCCGGCCTGCCGGCGATGGCTGTAATGCATATAGGCCGGCGCGAGTCCCGCCTGCCAATCATGCGCGTGCACGACGTCGGGCACGAAGTCCGGCACGTCGCCAAGCCCGATGTCGGCGGCCATGCGCGACAGCGCAGCAAAGCGCAGGCCGTTGTCCGGCCAATCCGTTCCATCAGACATCACGTAGGGATTGCCGGGACGGCCGAACAGATGCGGCGCATCGAGCACGAGAAGGTCGAGCTCGCCGCAGCGGGCTTTCAGCAATCGCGTGATCCCGCCGAAGAACAGCGGCCATTCCAGCAGCGGCTCGGCGCTCTCGAGCGCATCCATCACAGCGGGATAGCCCGGAATGAGCGTGCGCATCTCGACACCTTCCGCGCGCAGCGCCAGCGGCAGCGCGCCGGCGACGTCGGCGAGGCCGCCTGTCTTGATGATCGGATAGATTTCCGAGGCGACCGACAGGACGCGCATCGATGTCACGCGCTGAGCTTGTCGATCATGGGCTGGGTGATCAGGCTGATGCCATTGTCCGTGGTCCGAAACCGTTTGGCGTCGAGCTCCGGATCTTCGCCGACCACCAGGCCTTCGGGAATCTTGACGCCGCGATCGACCACGACGTTTTTGAGGCGGGCATGCCGGGCGACGTCGACATAAGGCAGGATCACGGCATTCTCGACCTTGGCATGCGAATGCAGGTGCACGCCGGTGAACAGCAGCGAGCGCCGCAGGGCCGCGCCGGAGACGATGCAGCCGCCCGACACCAGCGAGCTCACGGCCTCGCCGCGCCGGCCGTCCTCGTCGTGCACGAATTTCGCCGGCGGCGTGATCTCGGCATAGCTCCAGATCGGCCAGGAGCGGTCGTAGAGATCGAGTTCGGGGATGACGTCGGTCAGGTCGATATTGGCCGACCAGTAGGCGTCGACCGTGCCGGCATCGCGCCAGTAGCTGCGCTGATCGTTGGAGCGCACGCAGGAGCGGCTGAACTGGTGGGCGACGGCGCGGCCGTGCTTGACGATGTAGGGGATGATGTCCTTGCCGAAATCGTGGCTGGAGTTCGGATCGGCGGCGTCGCGCTTCAGCTCGTCGAACAGGAATTTGGTGTCGAACACGTAGATGCCCATGCTCGCCAGCGATTTGTCGGGCTTGCCCGGCATCGGCGGCGGATCGGCCGGCTTCTCCAGGAACGACTGGATCACGTCGTTCTCGTCGACATGGATGATGCCGAAGGCGGAGGATTCCGCGCGCGGCATTTCGAGGCAACCGACGGTGACGTCGGCTTTGCTCTCGACATGCTGCTTCAGCATGATCTCGTAATCCATCTTGTAGACGTGATCGCCGGCGAGCAGCACGACGTATTTGCAGTTGTGCGGCTCGATGATGTCGATGTTCTGATAGACCGCGTCCGCGGTCCCGACATACCACATGCTCTCGGAGACGCGCTGGCTGGCGGGAAGAATATCGAAGCTCTCGTTGCGTTCGGGGCGGAAGAAATTCCAGCCCATCTGCAGATGGCGGATCAGGCTGTGGGCCTTGTACTGGGTAGCGACCGCGATGCGGCGGATGCCTGAATTCAGGGCATTCGACAGCGCGAAGTCGATGATGCGGGATTTTCCGCCGAAATAGACAGCAGGCTTGGCCCGCCGGTCGGTCAGCTCGAGAAGCCGGCTGCCGCGGCCGCCTGCCAGAACGAACGCCAGAGCATGCCGCGCCAGGGGTTCGTTTGCGACGGTCCGCATTCCCAACACTCCCTTTGACACGGCTCAACCGTGAAGCCGGGCCGATAGTTCCAATACCCGATATTAGGAGGCAAGGCGATTCCGACGGGGAACGATTGTGGGACCATCCAACCGGATTGTCGAAGTGCGCGATTCTTTACCTCTCCCCGCGTGCGGGGAGAGCGTAGGCCGCCTATCGGCGGCCGTTCTCAAGAACGCCGAGGCGAAGCCTCGGCTATGACCGACGCGCAGCGGAGGTTTCGGGTGAGGGGGGACTCTCCAAGCACCAAGCTCGCGGAGACTCCCCCTCACCCGCTCGCTTACGCTCGCGACCTCTCCCCGCAGGCGGGGCGAGGTGATCCGCATGCGCGGCACCATCCGATTTGATTGTCAAACAGCCAAACGTTCGCATTCCCGCGGCGCGATTCTCGCCCGAGTGATGCTTCAGCGTAGCTCCCTCATAAAACGAGGGCGCAGGGAATGCCGGGCGCTGGCCGCACCCGCAGGCCTCGTGGGCTGAAAGGAAGAATGCCCACAAGTCGTCAGGTAAAGCCGAGACAGCCCGGCACTCCCTGCGCAATGGTTTTACGGCTGCTCCGTGATCTCCCCGGAGTACCGGGCTTGTTAGCCTCCGTCTCCCCGGGTTCTTGACCCGGAGATTGACCCCAGCGTCGGGGGGACAGGACCACACGGCTTGACCGTACGTATCAGCGCAGTTCGTCTTGCGCCAACGCGTCCATCGCATCCCGCCCCACGTTAAGGTGACGATCGGCCGAAACGTCCTCGTTATCGAGGCGGGATAGTTCGGATATACGGTATATTCCGATTTACGCAAATAGACGAGAGGTGCGACAGATTAACGCGACGGGCAAGGCACCCGCTACATCATGTCGATTGCTCAAGCGAGGTTAATACCTCAAGCCCGGGTTATTGCGAGTGCTCATCCAATGAAAGGCTTCCAACTCGGTTCAAAACTTTAAGCCGAAACACGATTCCATAAGGCTAGAGAGCTTTCCTAGATAGAACGCAGTACCCAGCGCAGCCAGCAAAAGCAGAGAGACGACAGAAATTGCGAAGGGCCCTTCGACTTGAAAACCCAAAGGACCGCCGATCGACACCTTGTCTTTTTGATCCATGCGCCGCTCCTTTTCAGCCGCAATTAGGTGCGATTCGTCGGGGTGCCACAAATCAAATGATCCACGTCCGCAACTACGCACGGAATATTGAAGAGCCGCGGCAAATATCGAAACTCATCAATGCCTTACGTGTCAAGCGGCCTGACACGGTAGACGACTTGAGAAACTATTGTCCCCACGGAGACGACTGTGAACACTCTCAATGTCCTCGCAAAGCCACGGATTTCTGATCTCAATTCATCGATTGAAGCGTGCATTGCTAACGGCGATCGACTGCTCGACGATGCTGTGTGCTTGGAATTTCAAGAGCCAGCCGGATCACGGACGGTGATCTGCATGCTTGCCCAGGAGGAATTTGCCAAAGCATTTGTTCTCTATCTCGTGCGCGAAGATATCTTGCCTTGGTGTCGAGAAACGCTCCGCATCACGAAAAGCCATGAATGCAAGCATCTCGTTGCCATCGTGATGGACTACCTTGATCCTCAATGGAGCTCTCTGGAAGAACTGCAAAAGATTTACGACGATGAATATGCGTTAGATGGCGCTTTCCCAAAGCATGTGTCTAGCGCACTAAACATTCTCTACTTTGATAAGATGCTTCGCAGCATGTTGGATGCACCGGAGTATGATCTAGATGTTCGCAAAGTTGCTCGAGGCAAGAGAGATGAGGCAAAGCAGGATGCGACGTATGTCGGGATAGGCCCTGACGGACGGACGACCTCTACGCCGTTGACTGTAAAGCTTGCAGACTCAAGTAAAGAATATGAAAAAGCGAGGCAATATCGCTGGTTCGTATCGTCCCTGCCTGACCAGACGACCGATCATTCACTTCAGTTTCGGAAGTTAAGTGAGGCGCTAAAAATAGTGTATTGGCAGGACTACTCTCAGCAGGAGAGACGCTAGTTGGTCGACGCTCCGCTTGCGCTTCTCTTTCCTCTGAGCACTTCGTTACCTCCTAAAACGGACGCTGCGCAAACGGACCGCATCCTTCGGTCTATCAATTCACTTGAAGATGCTCTGAGCAGGAGGCTTCAGTGCTCCATCTGAAGTCAAAAGGCCTCCATCTGGCGGCTCGACATAAAATGGCAAATTGACATCGAACGCCACTGGGGCATCAGAAACCTTCTCGACACATTCCGCGATGATCTCTGGCGAGAAGTATTTAGTTAGAAGCGCGTCGAAAAATGCCTGCGCAAACCGGATGATTTGCTCCGAAGCAATGTTCAACTGCGCGTGCATCTTCTTTTGCGCCTCCACTAAATCGTCCTCACCGATGGCTTTGAGGATGCCGTGGACCACGACCATATCGGAGATGAAATAGAAGCAGTTGATGTTCTCCTCCGCCAGATACCAATTCCATTCGTCATCAAACTCAGGGTTGGCTACCGCGGCGGCGAATGCCGTATCCATTTCCGCATTATACGGGTGGTGGAAGGCATACTGATTGCGGATATTGTTCAGAATATTGGAAGAGCCGAACTGCTTCTGAAGCGCTTCGATAGCAGACAAACCTATCGGCCCAAGCCGCGACGAGCGGTACTCCTTCCCAATTGGCTTGTTGAGGAAGCGCTTGTCGATCAGTTCCCACGCCTCGGCAACGACCCCGACTAGGTGACGGACGAGTATCTGACTTTGCGCCGCCTCAACCCGCGAACGCACTTGCGGCTCCGAATCGATGTTGGTGGCAAAGACTGTGAGCTTCTTGAAGATGGCAATCTGGTTCGCGGCGTAGCCCAACAGGAAAAAGAGCGATCGCTCTTCGCTCGTTAACTCGGATAGTCGTTCCTTCGGAAACTTTATCCTGTAAATGTCGATCATCTTCTACCCCTGCGGACAACTCGAGACGCACTATTCGCTCTTGCGTCGCTGGCTGTATCTTGAGCAAGATGCACAGCGATATCCAATGGCTCAGACTTTGAACCCTTTTCATAGGTTTACTACCGAGGCCGCAGCCGTCGGCCGAATACTGCTGGGGTATTCTAATCTCGAAATCGACCTGATGAACTGCGTTCAGATGGCATGCGGCGGAAACCTAAACGCGATTTTGAAGCCCATGTACTCGATACGGAGCGAATCCAAGCGAATCGATCGAGCTGAGGCACTCGGCCATCCGCATTTTGCGCAGCATCATCTAACGCCACACTTCCAACATGCAATTGCGGTAATTCGACGATGCCTTCAAATTCGAAATCAGTACGCTCACTGGGTTCTATGGGATGACAGTAGTGGCAAACTTGCATTCGCAAACCTTGAAAGTCTTGCAAGGCTCAAGCGGCCTGTGAACGATCTACGGAAGCTTCGTACCTTTCACGTCAATGCGCTCCTACTCGCTGAGCAAGAGGCCTACTATCTCTACTGCGATCGGTATACGTCCTGGCTCAATTTCGAGATACGAGTCCGCGCCGGAGCACTAAGTCGCAACCTTGGTCCGAAGCCAAAGCGTGTTAAGAGACCGCGCTTAAAACTAAAGTAGTCGGATTGCGCCGAGTTGAAGGTCGGTCACCTCAGACGAACACTACACCACCACACTCAGCCTCTTCGCCGCCCGCGTGATCCCCGTGTACAACCACCTCGCCCGCGAATCCTGGAACGCAAAGCTCTCGTCGAACAGCACCACGTCGTCCCATTGCGAGCCCTGCGACTTGTGCACGGTCAGCACATAGCCGTAGTCGAACTCGTCATAGGGCTTGCGCTGCTCCCACGGCAGCGCATCACAGCCGCCCTCGAAGCAGTCCTGCCGCACCGACACCCGCGTCACCTTGTGGGAAAACTCCTCGTCGGGCGCGAGCCGCATGGAGAGGATGCGTGAGGATTTCGCGCGCGAGGCGGTGCGCGATTTCACGCGCCACAGCCCGCCGTTGAACAGGCCCTTCTTGCGGTTGTTGCGCAGGCACACCAGCTTGTCGCCGGCGACGGGAAGCGGATCCTCGATGTGCTGCCTCTCGCGCATCCGCATGTTGTAGGCGCGTCGGGTATTGTTGCGTCCGACCAGCACCTGGTCGGCCTGCATCACGCGCTCCGGATCGAGCTCGTTGCGCGACACCACCTCGCTCTCGCCGTGACGGCCGATCTCGAGGTCGCGGCCCTCGCGCACGTCCATCGACATCCGCACGATCGGATCGTCCTGCGCCTGGCGGTGCACCTCGGTCAGCATCGCGTCGGGCTCGGCTGCCGTGAAGAAACCGGCGCCCTGGATCGGCGGCAGCTGCGCGGGGTCGCCTAACACCAGCAGCGGACATTCGAACGACAGGAGATCGCGGCCCATCTCGGCGTCGACCATCGAGCATTCGTCGATCACGATCAGCTTCGCCTTCGAAGCGGGCGCGTCGTCCCACAATTCGAAGCTCGGCTGCTCCACGCCGCTCTCGCGCGCGCGATAGATCAGCGAGTGGATGGTCGAGGCGCCGTCGCAACCCTTGTTGCGCATGACGAGCGCCGCCTTGCCGGTGAAGGCCGCAAACTTGACGCCGCCGTCGACGCCGTCGGCGATGTGCCGCGCCAGCGTGGTCTTGCCGGTGCCGGCATAGCCGAACAGGCGGAACACCTGCGGCGTGCCACCTTTGCCGGGCCTGGCTTTCAGCCAGTCGGCCACGGCTTTCAGCGCAGAATCCTGGTGCGGCGTGAATTGGGGCATGGGTTCTCGGGAGGGGCGCGACTCAGAGTCGGCACCCGGAGAACCTAAGGCGTCAGCCGAATAGATCAAGCAGGCGACGGCGGTTGGCTCCCTCTCCCCGTTCTTACGGGGAGAGGGCTGGGGTGAGGGGCCCTTCTCTCCGCGCGCACTGAATTCGCGACGCGCACCGTGCTATGCCCCTCACCCGAAATTCGCTACCGCGAATTTCGACCTCTCCCCGCAAAGCGCGGGGAGAGGTGACGCATGCGCTCTGCGCAAGCGCCTCCCGTGGGGCGGAATTGCCTTGCAGGCTCCTTGCGCTGGACTTGGGGCCTGCGCGGACTACACTCACCGCAAGAACAGAGGTCGCGGGAGAGACGTCATGAAATTCGGCATTTTCTATGAGCTGCAACTGCCGCGGCCTTGGGTAGCGGGCGACGAGCTGCGGCTCTATCAAAACGCGCTGACGCAACTCGAGACCGCCGACCGGGTCGGCTACGATTATGCCTGGGTGGTGGAGCATCATTTCCTCGAGGAATATTCGCACTCGCCGGCGCCGGAATCCTTCCTCGCCGCCGCGAGCCAGCGCACCAAGCAGATCAGGCTCGGCCACGGCATCTTCCAGCTCACCACCAATCATCCGGCACGCGTCGCCGAGCGCGTCGCGGTGCTGGATCTGCTCTCCAACGGCCGCTGCGAGTTCGGCATGGGCGAGAGCGCCTCGATCACCGAGCTGACGCCGTTCGGCCGCGACATGGAGACCAAGCGCGAGGTGTTCGAGGAAGCAGTGCAAGCCATCTTCCCGATGTTCACCAAGATCGGGACCGAGCATCACGGCAAGTATTTCGACATCCCCTTGCGCAACGTGGTGCCGAAGCCGGTGCAGAAGCCGCATCCGCCGCTGTGGATGGCGTGCTCGCAGCTGCCGACCATCGAGCGCGCCGGCCAGAACGGTTTTGGCGCGCTCGGCTTCCAGTTCGTCAGCGCGGATGCCGCGCATGCCTGGGTGCACGCCTATTACAACGCCATCACCAAGCGGCTGAACAAGCTCGCCGACTACGAGATCAACCCGAACATGGCGCTGGTGTCGTTCTTCATGTGCGCGGAGACCGACGAGGAGGCGCGCAAGCGCGCGGATGGCGCGACCTTCTTCCAGTTCGCGCTGCGCTATTACGGCCAGGGTCCGAACCGGATGCGCCCGCCGCCCGGCACCGTCAACATGTGGGACGAATACAACAAGTGGAAGCGCGAGAATCCGGAAGCGCAGGAGGCAGCGCTGCGCGGCGGCCTGATCGGCTCACCGGAGACGATCCGCAAGAAGCTGCATCGCTTCCGCTCCTCGCATATCGACCAGGTGATCCTGCTCAACCAGGCCGGCAAGAACACCCATGAGCATATCTGCGAATCGCTGGAGCTGTTCGCAAAAGAAGTGATGCCGGAATTCCAGCACGACCCCGAGCACGAAGAGTGGAAAAAGGGCGTGATGAGCGGCGCGATCAAGCTCGAGGAGATCGACACCGCCGCCTTCACCGACCGCTACGGCAAGCTCGCGGTCAGCGTCGCGCCGAAGAAGGCGGCGGCGGGGTAGCGGCGTCCCGGATCGCGATCCCAGCAGCCATCTGCGACCTCTCCCGCGATTGCGGGGGCGCCTCGGATAAAGGCTCCGACCCCTATCAATTTACGCGCCTTGGCAGCTAGTATGCCACCTGCTTGGCCTGGAGAGTGGACATGCAGCGTCGCACTTTCATCATGCTCCTTGGCGGCACGGCGGGAGCGCGCCCGCTCGCGGCGTGGGCACAGCAAACGGCGATGCCGGTCGTGGGATTTCTCGCCAGTTCTGCACCGCTCGGCTGGGAACCCTATCTTGCCGCGTTTCGTGACGGCTTGCGCGGCCTCGGATTCGTCGAGGGAAACAACGTCGCGATCGAATATCGATGGGCCGACGGCAACTATGCGAATCTGCCGAGACTTGCGGAAGAGCTGGTGGGCATGCGGGTCGAGGTCATCGTTGCGTCTGGTGGTACGGCACCAGCCATTGCGGCCAAGAAGGCGAGTTCCACAATTCCAATCGTTTTTACGGGTGTTCCCAATCCAGTCGAACTCGGTCTGGTTGCAAGCCTGAACAGGCCGGCCGGTAACATGACAGGTGTCAGCGTTCTTACCACCGAGGTTCTTCCAAAACGGATCGAGCTGCTGAGCGCACTCGTTCCTGGCGCCGATGTATTCGGGTTGCTCGCCAATCCCACGAATGCGGGCTACCTTGACGAAACAAGAGTTGCTCGGGGCGCAGCGGCGGCGCGAGGGAAGACGTTGATCGTGGCGGAAGCCAAGGCTGAGGCCGACTTCGAATCCGCCTTCGATACGTTCGTCCAAAAGCGATGCGGGGCGCTTGTTCTAACCACGGACGCGTTCTTCAACAATCAGCGCGATTCGATTATTGCGGTGGCCGGCCGTCACTGGATTCCAACGATATATGGCTGGCCCGAATTTCCGCGTGCCGGCGGCCTGGCAAGCTATGGACCGGACCTGGCAGAACAATACCGTTTGTGTGGAGGATTTGTGGGCCGCATCCTCAAAGGAGAGAAACCTCAGGAGCTTCCCGTGATGCAGCCGACGAAGTTCAATTTCGTGCTCAACCTGAAGACGATGAAGGCGTTGAACATTGAGGCACCTGCCAACGTCCTTGCACTCGCTGACGAAGTCATCGAGTAAACCGGTTCACCGCGCCCTGTGGGAGCGAAAAAGAGAGACCGCGGACAGTTTGGTCCGATCAACTACCTCATCGCCTCCAGCAATTCGTCCGGCCGCTCTGCCATCATCACGACGCTCTCTGCCGTTGGCCAACCTCGGCGAGAAGTGCTTATCGATTGACTGTGTTCAAATAAGCACAGCCACTGCAACTATCGCGTGTTAGCCTCCGAATTCCGGTGCAAAAATTGCACTGCAACGGGGAGGCGTATCATGAAGAAGTTCATACTGGGATGCGTGGCGCTCGCGGCGATGATTTCAGGGCGCGCGATGGCGGCCGATATGCCGGTCAAGGCGCCGTACAACGCGCCACCGCCCGTCGCGGCCTTCGATTGGAGCGGATTCTATGTCGGCGCGCATCTGGGTTACGATTGGGAAAATTTCGACGGCTACAGCATTCATACCGATACGGGAACATTCGGCCAGTCCATCTCAAAACGCTTCACCAACGCCTTCGCCGGCTTTCAGGCAGGCTACAACTACATGATCACCCCCCACATCCTGTTGGGTGTCGAGGCCGATGTCTCGCGCAACAACGCGGGGGCATGGGGGCTGGGAATGAATGACGGCTCGTTCGGCCAAGGCGTCCTCGACTGGTCAGGGACTGCGCGAGGTCGCGTCGGTTACGCGGTCAATAACGTGCTGTTGTACGGGACCGGTGGTTTCGCCTGGAGTGACATTAACTTCACCCGAGTTCAGATCTCGGCGTTCAACCCCGGTGCGCCCGCCGCCACCGTTGAGACGGCTTCAGCGACCCGCACCGGATGGACAGCCGGAGCTGGCGTCGAGGTCGGCGTGATGTCCAACCTGACCGTGAGAGCCGAATATCGATATGTTGAATACGGCACCGTCAATGTTGCATTCCCACTTTCGAGCCGGGCCTGGTTCCTTAGTTCTCGTTCCGAGGAAGTCCTGCTGGGAGCCAACTACAAGTTCAATTGGGGCGCACCAGTCGCCGCCAGGTACTGATCGCTGAAGTTTCCGAGGCGGACGCCGCGCGGGGGGGCGCCTTCAGTCAAGATCGCCGTCGGTGTTGCGCCGAAGAGGGCGGCCGCGGGATAAGGTTGAGCGCCCACCCTCCCCTGGAGGGGAGGGTCGCCGCGAATGAAATGAGCGGCGGGGTGGGGTGGCAGTTTCTGCCTTGGTTAGTTTCCGCGTTGAGAGATCACCCCACCCGGTCACGCATTTCGCTGCGCTCATGCGTGCCGACCCTCCCCCTCCAAGGGAGGTGGCAGCAACTACCTCATCGCCGCCAGCAATTCGTCCGGCCGCTCCGCCATCATCATGTGACCGGCACCGGCCAGCACGACGGTGCGCGCATTCGGAATCGCCGCGGCGAGCGCCCTGCCCGCTTTCACCGGAGTCATCATGTCGCGCTCGCCGAGCACGAGCGTCGCGGGGACCTTCACCGTCGCGGCGGCGGCGGCCGCATTCTGATAGGCGTTGCAGGCGGCGAGATCGTTGAACAGCACGCCGCCCTTGCAGCGCTCGAGCAGACGCTGCGCGCCGCCATGCATCCACAGTCCCGGCGCGAGGCTGCCGCCGAGCCCGGCCGCCTGGCCGAGCCCCCAGATCGCAACCATGTCGATCGCGGCATGGTCGTTGGCTTCCGCCGCCTTCAACAGATCGGGCCCGACCGTCATCGCCGCCGCGGTGCCGACCAGCACCAGCGCCGAAACCTTGTCCGGATGCCGCGCCGCCAGCTCCAGCGCGATCAGCGATCCCATGGAATGCCCGATCAGCTTCGCATCTTTCGCGCCTGATGCATCGAGCAGCGCGGCCGTCCACTCCGCCATCTCGCCAATCGACGGAAGCAGCGCGCCGGCCGAACGGCCATGTCCGGGCAAGTCCGGCGCCAGCACATTGTAGCCGTGATGCGCAAACCAGCGGTCGTGCTGCGCCCATGCGGTATGATCCATGCCGGCGCCGTGCAGGAATACGACCGTCGGCAGGGCCGCATCGAACGACTTGCCGCCGGTGGCCACGAAAGTGTCAACGCCTTTCACAGTGAGCTGCATGGTTCAGGTCCTCTGTGAGGCGCGCAGCGCCTGGCCAAGATCGTCGACGATGTCCTGCGCCGTTTCGATGCCGACCGAAAGCCGCACCAGCTCTTCGCCGATGCCGGCGGCCTTCAGTTGCTCCGGCGTCATCTGCTGATGGGTGGTGCTGGCCGGATGGATCACCAGCGTCTTGGCGTCGCCGACATTGGCGAGATGGCTGATCATGCGCAGGCTCTCGATGAATTTCTTGCCGGCGTTGCGACCGCCCTTGATACCGAAGCTGACGATCGATCCGGCGCCGCGCGGCAGCAAGGTCTTTGCCAGCTCATGATCTGGATGATCGGGGAGTTGCGGATGCCACACCCACTCGACGGCCTTGTTGCCTTTAAGGAAATCGAGCACCGCTGATGTGTTTGCCATGTGGCGCTCCATGCGCACGCCGAGCGTCTCGACGCCCTGCAACAGCTGGAACGCGTTCATGGGGGACATGCAGGCGCCGAAATCGCGCAGGCCTTCGGTGCGCGCGCGCATGATAAAGGCAGCGGTGCCGAACTGCTCGTCGAAGACGATGCCGTGGTAGCCGGCATAGGCCTCGGTCAGCACGGCAAACTTGCCGGAGGCGCGCCAGTCGAAGCGGCCGCCGTCGATGATCGCGCCGCCGATCGCAATGCCATGGCCGCCGATCCATTTGGTCGCGGAATGCATGACGATGTCGGCGCCGAGCTCAATGGGTTTGCTGAGGTAAGGCGTCGCAAAGGTGTTGTCGATCAGCAGCGGAATCTTCGCCGCATGGGCGATGTCGGCCACCTTCGGAATGTCGAGCACTTCGAGGCCGGGGTTGCCGATGGTCTCGCCGATCACCAGCCGCGTATTCGGCTTGATCGCGGCGCTGAACGCATCGAGGTCGCGCGGCTTCACAAAGGTCGTGCTGATGCCGAAGCGCGGCAGCGTGTGCGCCAAGAGATTGATGGTGCCGCCATAGAGCGAGGCGGAGGCCACGATGTGGTCGCCGGCATTGAGCAGGGTCGCGATCGCCAGATGCATCGCGGCCATGCCGCTCGCGGTACAGACCGCGCCGACGCCGCCCTCCAGCGCCGCCAGCCGCTCCTCCAGCACCGCGATCGTCGGATTGGAAATCCGGGTGTAGATGTGCCCGGCGCGTTCGAGGTTGAACAACGCGGCGGCATGGTCGGAGTCCTGGAAGACGTAGGACGTGGTCTGATAGATCGGGACCGCACGCGCTCCCGTCACGGGATCGGGATGCTGTCCCGCATGGAGACTGAGCGTTTCAAAGCCGGGTGGTTGAGGTGCGGGCATGTTGGACTCTGGCGTTGGTCGGGCGGCGCCCGTTGTGCCACAGTTGCCAATGCCGCGTCAGCCCCTTCCATTCATTCCTTCTCTCCGCGCTCGCCGCCATGGAAGGCCGTTGTCGTTTCGCCCTCAACAAAGAAATTCTGTGAGATTGCAGACGCGGCTCTTTCGCCCGAGATTCCCGGCTCAGAACGGATTTCGGGGATTTCGATGTCGGATATTGCCATCAAGGCGCCTGACAGGGTGGCGCTCAAGACCACGCTGAACGAGGACTGGCTTGCGGTTGCGATCGGCCTTCTGGTGTTCGCTCTCGCGCTGATCTCGGTCAACGGGCCGGACCTGCTGGGCTGGGCGGTCACGACGTCGGTCTACACCGATTTGTCGAAGGCGCTCGGTCCCGTTGCCAAGGCCTATGCCTGGCTCGGTGGCGGCGGCGCGCTGCTCGCGACCTATGTCGCGTTGCTTGCCGTATTGAGCGTTGGCGTCTCTGCGCTCGGCGCCGACGTCAGGAAATTCGCGCTGACCTTCACCGCCGTCTTCGCCATCGCCTATGCAAGCTGGATCGCCGGGAGCTACGCCTATGTCGCCGCCGTGACGCCGGCAGACCAGCAGAAGTTCGGAATCGGCTGGTCGCTCAAGCTGACCAATGAAGGCGGCTTCGTCATCGCGCTGCTGTCGGGCCTCGTGATCGCCAACTTCTTCCCGCGCTTCGCCACGTGGCTGAAGGAAGCGATCCGGCCCGAACTCTACATCAAGATCGCGATCGTCATTCTCGGCGCGACCGTGGCGGTCACCGCCGCCGGCCGCCTCAATCTCGCCTCCTCGCTGCTGTCGCGCGGGGCGGCGGCAATCGTCGAGGCCTATCTGATCTACTGGGCCGTGGTGTATTTCGTCGCGCGCAAATGGTTCGGCTTCAGCCGCGAATGGTCGGTGCCGCTGGCCTCGGGCATCTCGATCTGCGGCGTTGCCGCGGCGATCGCCACGGGAGGTGCGATCCGCGCCCGCCCCGCCGTGCCGGTGCTGGTGTCGTCGCTGGTCGTCGTGTTCGCGGTGGTGGAAGTGCTGATACTGCCGTTCCTGGCCCAGACCTTCCTGTGGCAGGAGCCGCTGGTCGCCGGCGCCTGGATCGGGCTCGCGATCAAGACCGACGGCGCGGCAGTTGCGGGCGGCGGCATCACGGAGTCGCTGATCATGGCCAAGGCCGCGGCCGAGGGCATCAAATATCAGCCGGGCTGGATTCTCGCCACGACGACGACGGTGAAAATCTTCATCGACATCTTCATCGGCATCTGGGCCTTCATCCTCGGCTACATCTGGACCAACCACATCGACAAGGGGCCGGACAAGGCGAAAGCGAGTGAAATCTGGCAGCGTTTCCCGAAATTCATCCTCGGCTTTGTGCTGGTGTTCGCGATCTCGCTATGGTTGGCGGTCGGCACCACGCCCGAAATCGCCAAGGCGCTGCCGGCCGCGGCCACGGAGGCCAACGCCTTCCGCGTCATCTTCTTCATCCTGACTTTCTTCTCGATCGGCGTGCTCTCGGACTTCCGCAAACTGTGGCAGCAGGGATTCGGCAGGCTTGCCGCGGTCTATTTCGTCAGCCTGTTCGGCTTCGTGATCTGGGTCGGCCTGTTGATCTCGTGGCTGTTCTTCAACGGTTTCAAGCCGCCGCTGGCAAGTTAGCGAACAAGGAAACGTGTCATGCCTGATGTCAAAGAAGAACTCGCCGCCCAGGCCCATGAGCCGCTGCTGCCGATCGAGAAGAAACTGATCGGCTGGAGCCTCGGCCTTGGGCTGGCGCTGCTCGCCGTGCTGATCGCGGTCAATCACTTCGTCCCGATCAAGATCTGATCCCAAAAAGAACAAGGCCGGCGCCAATGCCGGCCAAAACCTCACTCAAAAAAGAACAAGGCCGGCGTTAATGCCGGCCTTGTCCTTTCGACGCTGAGCGGTCGCCTCTAGGCGAGGATCGCCGACAACGTCGCGGGGCTGTCTATGTTAACAGTGCTGATGCGTGCCGTTTGTCTGCGCGTACATAGCCATGTCGCGTTCCCGTTGTTGAAGATAACTTAGCAACAAAAGGTTGCTAAACGCAAGTGTGCTGGCCTGGCAGCGGCCGAATAATTCGCAGTCCAGGCCATGGTTGACGCGAGACGCCGGTGGCAGGATATCTGCAGAGGCTTCCCGGGCGATGAAACGAATTGCAACTCTTGCGTTCTACGCGATCGGCACGCTCGCGATCCTGTATCTCGCGCTCTATGCCTATGCGATGGTCCGGCATAAGCGTTTTACCCCGGGCGAGCCGATCCACATCTTCCGCAATCCGGACGCACCGGATTATTCGTGACCGCCGGCGGCCGACAAGACGGCTCACTGCGCAGTCTGCTTCCTCAACCCGGTAACGTCCCGCGCAGTGATCTGCGAACCCTTGCTGCCGAAACGCGCGGTGACGTAGTTGGCGACGGCCGCGATCTCGGCATCGGAGTAGGCATCGCCGAATGCCGGCATCGAAATCGCCCCCGGCGGCGCATGACGTTTGGTGCCGGAAATGACGATTTGCGCGACATTGGTCGCGCCGGGATCGTTGACGGCCCAGGCGCCCGTGAGGGTCGCGAACGGCGATATCGGGCTTTCACCGGTCCAGCCGTGACAGCTCACGCAGGCGCCTTCGAAGACCATCTTGCCGCGTGCGTCCGCGATCGCAACGCCATCCTTGTGCGACGCGGGCGCCGGCGGCGCGAGCGTGGCCGGCAGATCGGGCGAGGCGACCGGCGGCACGGTGCGCAGATAGGCGACGATGGCGCGGACGTCGTCCGGCGTCATCTGGCTAAAACTGTGATCGACCGCTTCGCCCATCGGGCCCGAGGCGGTGCCGTGTCCGGCCGCATGCCCGACCGAGAGATAGGTGATCAGATCGTCGTCGCTCCAGCCGCCGACGCCGGTGGCCTTGTCCGAACTGATATTGAAGGCGCGCCAGCCGGCGGCGATCGCGCCTGCGAATTTCCTGCGGTTGTCGAGCGCGAAGGCGAGGTTGCGCGGGGTGTGGCATTCGCCGCAATGGGCCAGCGCTTCGGCGAGATAGGCGCCGCGATTCCATTCCGCCGTCTTCGAGATGTCCGGCTCGAAACGCGTGTCCGGATTGAACAGCTCCGACCAGAAGATCATGGCCCAGCGCTGGTTGAACGGAAATACCAGCGTATTGGCCGGCGGCGTTGCCTTCACCGGCGGCAGGCTGAACAGATAGGCCTTGATCGCAAGCGCGTCCGCGTCGGTGATGTAGGTGTAGGAGGTGTAGGGCATCGCCGGATAAAGCCGCGCGCCGTCGTGGCGGATGCCGCGCTGAACCGCGTTGAGGAAATCCCGATCGCTGTAATTGCCGATGCCGGTTTCCTTGTCCGCCGTGATATTGGTCGAATACAGCGTGCCGAACGGCAGCTTGAAGCCGAGGCCGCCGGCATATTCCTTGCCGCCCGCCGCCGTGTGGCAGACCATGCAGTCGGCAGCCTTCGCCAGATATTCACCGCGCTCGATCGTGCTTGCCTGCGCAAGTTTGGCCGGAACGCCGGTGGGATTGGCGCCTTTGAATTCGGCGAGCGCGACATTCGGACCGGTGCCGAACGCCATCGGACCCGGCCCACGGATGATCCATACGGCGACGAGGAAAGCGATCACGCCAATCGCGACGATGCTTCCGAAGATGCGGCGCGCTGCCGGGCTCATGCTTTCTTTCCCGCGATGAGCGATCGATCGATCGGCAGCCGACGCAACGCAACGCCGGTCGCGGCATAGATTGCGTTACGCAAGGCCGGCGGTCCCGCGGTGACGCCGGTCTCGCCGATGCCGCCCGGCGCTTCGCCACTTTTGATGACGTGGACGTCAATCTTCGGCGCCTGATCGATGCGCAGCATCCGGTAGTCATGAAAATTGGACTGACGCACGCGGCCCTTGTCGATTGTGATTTCACCATAAAGTGCGGCGGTGAGGCCGAAGATCAGCCCGCCTTCGAGCTGCGCCATGACGGTGTCTGGATTGACAGCGATCCCGGTATCGACCGCACAGGTGACCCGGCGCAGCTTCACCTCACCGAGTTCGTCAATTTCCGCTTCCACCACGGTAGCGATGAAACTGGCGAACGACGGCTGCACGCTCACACCGCGTCCGACGCGAGCCGCCAAGGGTTGCCCCCAGCCCGACTTCTCCGCTGCGAGATTCAGCGCGGCGAGCAGACGCGGATTCTTGCCGAGCATGCCGCGGCGGAAATCGACGGGGTCCTTGCCGGCCTTCTTCGCCAGTTCGTCCATGAAAGATTCGATGGCGAAGACATTGTTGTTGGGACCGACGCCACGCCAGAAACCTGTCGGCACCGCCGGCGGCTCGGCGCGGGCGAATTCGACATGGAAGTTCGGGATGTCGTACGGCATGTCGATGGCGCTATCGACGCCGTCGATGTCGACGCCTTTCTGGAAGCCCCCCGGAAACCAGCGCGCCATGATGGACGAGCCGCTGACGCGATACTTCCAGCCGACGATCCTGCCGTCGGCGAGCGTCGCGGCGATGGTGTCGCGATAGACCGGACGATAGACGTCGTGCTGGATGTCCTCCTCGCGGGTCCACACCACCTTGACGGGCCCGTCGACCTGTTTGGCGATGCGCACGGCTTTGACCGCCATGTCGGCCTCGAGCTTGCGCCCAAATCCGCCGCCGAGCAGGTGGTTATTGACGATGACCTTCTCGACCGGCAGGCCAGCCGCCTTCGCCGCCTCCGACTGCACGCGCGTCATGACCTGCGTCCCGGTCCAGATTTCGCAAGAATCGGGCGTGACGTGAACCGTGGCGTTGATCGGCTCCATGGTTGCATGCGCGAGAAACGGCAGTTCGTAAGCCGCATCCATCCGGTCGCCGGTGGCAAGCCCCCTGGCGATATCGCCGGCGGATTTGGCGACCGCGCCGTCCTTTTCGCTGGCGGCGCGCAAATCCCGCCACACATCCTTCGAGCTGATCTTCGCGTTCGGACCTTCGTCCCACTCGATTGCGAGTGCATCGAGGCCCTTCTTGGCCGCCCACATGTGGTCGCCGACCACGGCGACAAAATCGTCCAGTACCACGATCTTCTGCACGCCCGGGATTTTCCTGGCAGCAGAGTCGTCAACCCTGGCGACCTTGCCGCCAAACACGGGACAGATTTTCAGCGTTGCGAACTTCATATTGGGCAGCATCGCGTCGATGCCGTAGACCGCCTTGCCGTTGACCTTGTCGGGGGTGTCGAGCCGCTTTAGCGGCTTACCGATCAGGACAAAGTCCTTCGGGTCCTTGAGCGGGACGTCCTTTGGCGGCACCTCGCTGCCTGCGGCAAGCGCCAGCGCGCCATAGGAGAGCTTGCGGCCGCTTTCCTTGTGCATGACCTCGCTATTGGCGGTCGTGCAGCTTGCCGGATCGACTTGCCATTGTTGCGCGGCGGCCTGGACGAGCATGGCACGCGCGGTGGCACCGGCAGTGCGCAGATGCGGCCACCACGCCCGGATTGAATTGGAATTGCCTGTGGCCTGAATGCCGAACATCGGATTGCCGTAGAGCTTGTCGCTGGGCGGTGCGTGCTCCAGCGCCACGCGCGAGAAATCGGCGTCGAGTTCTTCCGCTAAAATCATTGATATCGAGGTGTAGACACCCTGGCCCATCTCGACCTGCGGCATCACCAGGATGGTACGGCCGTTGTCGTCGATCCGGATGAAGGCGTTCGGCGCGAACTTGCCCTCGGTCACATCAGGCGGCTGCACCGGCTCGTTGAACGCGCGCACGGGAACATGAAACGCAAACAGGAACCCGCTTGCCAATCCGCCCGTCAGCACGCTGCGACGGGAAACATGGCGGGAGTATCGCTCGGCCCGTCCCATGGCGCGCTCCTACGATCCACGTTGAGAAGCGGCGTGCTTGATCGCGGCATGAATGCGCACATACGTCCCGCAGCGGCAGATATTTCCCGCCATCGCGGCATCGATGTCGGAGTTGTCAGGGTTGGGCGTTGCCTCCAGCAGCGCCGCCGCCGACATGACCTGGCCGGACTGGCAATAACCGCACTGGATCACTTCGAGGTCGAGCCAGGCTTTCTGCACCTTGGCGCCGGCGGGCGTGTCGCCGATGCCTTCGATTGTGATGATCGGCCGATCGCGAACGGCAGAGACCGGCAGCATGCAGGATCGCACCGGCTTGCCGCCGATATGGACCGTGCAGGCGCCACATTGCGCGATGCCGCAACCGAATTTCGTGCCGGTCAGGCCGAGGACATCGCGAAGCACCCAGAGCAGGGGCATGTCATCGGGGACATTGACGTCCTTTTGCGCACCATTGATCGTCAGCGTGATCATGAGCATCCCTTCGCACACCAACCCGGGCGTCGAAGGTTATCTCGTTTGAACGAGCGCACACAATACGTCGAGATCAGATCTCCGTGCGTTCTCGATAGGGCCGACGGGTTCCGATACAGACCGATCTCGGCGTTACCCCACCACCGCAGCGCGCTGACCGTACTCCACCGCGCCCGGCGGCGGGATCGGGACGCCGCCGTCGGCATATTCGTTCAGCTTGTTGCGGAGCGTCCTGATAGAGATGCCCAAAATATTGGCGGCATGGGTGCGATTGCCCAGGCAATGCTTCAGCGTCTCCAGGATCAGGTCGCGCTCGACGTCGGCAACCGTGCGTCCGACCAGCGCCCGCGTGACCTGCTCGGCGGCGAAGGTCGCATGCGCCACCGCCGGCGGGGTCTTCGCAATGTCCAGCCGGTCGCCGTCCGGCGTGAGGATGGCGTCGGCGCCGATCTCGTCGCCCTGCGCCATCAGCACTGCGCGATGGATGGTGTTCTCCAGTTCGCGGACATTGCCCTGCCAGCGATTGCTTGACAGTACGCGGCGCGCCTCGGCCGAGATCGGGCGCAGCGGCACGCCATTGGCGTCGGCATATTTCTTGGCGAAATGCTGCGCCAGTTCGAGGATATCGGCCGGACGCTCGCGTAGCGGCGGGATCTTCAGGTTGACGACGTTGAGGCGGAACAGCAGGTCCTCGCGGAATGTGCCGTCGCGCACGGCGTCCGCGAGATTGCGGTTCGAGGTCGCGAGGATGCGGATGTCGACCGGCACAGGTTTGGTGCCGCCGACGCGGTCGATCACGCGCTCCTGGATCGCGCGCAACAATTTTGATTGCAGCCGCACGTCCATTTCCGAGATTTCGTCGAGCAACAGCGTGCCGCCGGTCGCTTCCTCGAACTTGCCGATGCGGCGTGCCACCGCGCCGGTGAAGGCGCCCTTCTCGTGCCCGAACAGCTCGGACTCCAGCAGATGCTCCGGGATCGCCGCGCAGTTGATCGAGATAAACGGCCGCTTGGCGCGGCCCGAGCGGGCGTGCACGTAGCGCGCCAGCACTTCCTTGCCGGTTCCGGACTCGCCGGTGATCATCACCGAGGCATCCGAGCCCGCGATCTGCTGCGCGAGCTTGATCACCTTGGCCATGGCGTCGTCGCGGTAGACCAGGTCGCGGGAGTTGTTGGCGACCGCGGCGAGCACGGCGGCGATCAGCTCCGGATCCGGCGGCAGCGGGATATATTCCTTGGCGCCGGCATGGATCGCGGCGACCGCGGCGCGGGCGTCGTTGGAGATGCCGCAGGCGACGATCGGCACGTGGATGTGCTCGGCCTCCAACCGCATCACCAGGTCGCGGATGTCGAGGGCGACGTCGACCAGCAGCAGGTCGGCGCCCTTGCCGCCGCGCAGCACCGCCATTGCCTGCTCCGCGCTCTCTGCGTGGGTCACCGAAGCGCCGTTGTCCATGGCGATCTTGGTGGCGGTCGTAAGCTGCCCCTTCAGGGTGCCGACGATAAGAAGCCGCATGTTCATCTCCTGTTTGTCTGCCGCGCCATGCGCGGCCGTTCAGTCTAGCTGCGTTCGGCCTTGAGGATTTCGGTCATGGTGACGCCAAGCTTGTCTTCGACCAGCACGACTTCGCCGCGCGCCACCAGGCGGTTATTGACATAGATGTCGATCGCCTCGCCGACCCTGCGGTCGAGCTCGAGCACGGTGCCGGGTCCGAGCTTCAAGAGCTCGCCGACGTCCATCTTGGAGCGGCCAAGCACGGCCGAGACCTGCACCGGCACATCGAACACGGCCTCGAGATCGGCTGCGATGCGCGCGTTCGCGTCGTCGTCGTGATAGCCGACGTCGTCGGCCGGCGCCGGCGGCTCCGCTGCGTTGAGGTCGGGGAGCGGGACCTGGGTGTCGGTGTCGCTCATCTCTTAGGTCTCCCGATTCCTGGACGCCATGTAGCGTCCGACAAGTTCGTCGATCTTGGCCTCGATCGCGGCGCGCTCCAGCACCACGCCGCCATCAGCCCATTCGATTCTGCAGTCGCCGGTGGCGACGTCGGGCTCGGCGAGGATCACCAGCCGGCCCTGGAAGCCGCTCGGCTTCGCCAGCCGCTCGATTTTTTCGCGCGCGGCCTCGTAAAGTGATTCGTTGACGCGCACCACCAGATGCGGGGTTGCGACCAGATGCGAGAAGCATTCGGCGACCAGCCCGGTGACCTCGCCGAGCGGCTCGTCGGCGATCATCGCGCTGCAGAGCTTGCGCGCGACCGCAACGGCGACGTCGACGGCTTCCGTCTCCATCCGCGTCTCGACACCGGCAAAACGCGCCGCAATGTCCTGCATCGCGATCTTGATCTCTTCCAGCGCGAGCGCGGTGCGGCGGTCGCTCTCGGCCTTGGCCTCGCGCTGGCCGGCATCGAAGCCGTCGCGATAGGCTCGGGCCTCGGCGGCGGCGATGCGCTGGGCGACCTCGGCCTGGGTCGGCCGCTCGCGCGACTTGTCGGGCGCCGCGAAGTCGGTGTCGAACAGGAATTTTGCGGGCGCGGCCATCAGTACACCAGCTCGTCGTCGGCGCGGTTCTTGGTGAGCGTGATCTCGCCCTTGGCGGCCATATCCTTGGCGAGGTTGACCAGCAGCGCCTGCGCCTCGTCGACGTCGCGCAGCCGCACCGGCCCCATCGCCTGCATATCGTCCAGCAGCATCTTGCCGGCGCGCGAGGACATGTTGGACAGGAAGAACGCCTTGACCTCCTCATTGGCGCTCTTCAGCGCAACGCCGAGCTTGTCCTTGTCGACGTTACGCATCAGCGTCTGCGCCGAGCCGGAATCGAGCTTGATCAGGTCGTCGAAGGTGAACATCAGCGCCTTGATACGCTCGGCCGATTCGCGGTTCTCGTCTTCCAGCGCGGTAATGAAGCGGGTTTCGGTCTGGCGGTCGAAATTGTTGAAGATCTCCGCCATCACCTCATGGGCGTCGCGGCGGCGCGTCTGCGACAGGTTCGACATGAATTCGGTGCGCAGCGTCTTCTCCACGCTCTCGATCACCTCCTTCTGCACCGCCTCCATCTTCAGCATGCGCCCGACCACGTCGAGCGCCATGTCCTCGGGCAGGATCGCAAGCACGCGCGCGGCATGCTCCGGCTTCAGCTTCGACAGCACGACGGCGATGGTCTGCGGATATTCGTTCTTCAGGTAGTTGGCGAGCACCTCTTCCTGCACGTTGGAGAGCTTCTCCCACATGTTGCGGCCCGCGGGTCCGCGGATTTCGTCCATGATGCCGTTGACGCGCTCGGGCGGCAGATATTGCTGCAGCAGCCGCTCGGTGGCGTCGAAATTGCCCATCAGCGCGCCGGAAGCCGACATCCGCGAGACGAATTCCAGCAGCATATTCTCGACGGTATCGGCCTCGACCGTGCCGAGCGTCGACATCGCGAGCGACAGCTCCCGCACCTCGTCGTCGTCGAGCAGCGACCACACCTTGCCGCCATATTGTTCGCCAAGCGCCAGCATCAGCATGGCGGCGCGTTTCGGCCCCGCGATCTTCTGCTGCGACTTGCCGCTCTGGCGCGCAGCGAGACCCTGGATCACGCTGGTGATGTCGTTGGTGTTTGCTGTTTGCGGCAGGGCCATGCTCAGGTTGCCTCGACGGGGTCGTCTTCACCCAGCCACTGACGGACAATGGAGACGGTTTCATTGGGGTTGCGCTCGGCGAGTTCACCCACGCGGTGCACCGACTGGGCGTGCACCTGGCCCTGCACCTGGGCGACGTCGATCAGATGCGCGGTCGCGTTGCCGGGAAGCAGGGCCTGGCCGGTCGGCGCGGCCACGGCGGCGGTGGCATCGGCCGCCGGCGCGGTGACGGCGGCGGTCAGCGCGGCCATCTCCTCGGAGGAGAGCACCTTCTTGACCAGCGGGCGCACCACCATGAACAGCACGACGAGGCCGAGCAGCATCATCACACCGAGCTCGATGACGTACATGACGTCGTCCTTGGTGAATTGCATCATGCCGAGGAAGCCGGCCGGCTCGGCGATCGGGGCGACCGCGGGCGCTTCGGCGAATTTCAGGTTGATGACTTCGACCTGGTCGCCGCGCTTCTGCTCGAAGCCGATCGCCGAACGCACCAGGGTCGCAATGCGGTCGAGCTCGTCCTTGCTGCGTTCCTTGTAGACGAGGTCGCCCTTTTCGTTCTTGGAATAGCTGCCGTCGACCAGCACGGCGACCGAGATGCGGTTGACGCGGCCGGCTTCGGTGACCTCGGTCTTGGTGGTGCGGGAAATCTCGTAATTGTTGGTTTCCTCGCTCTTCTTGCTCTGGTCGCGCGGCTGTTGGGAATTGCCGCCGCCCTGATTGCCCGGCAGTTCGTTGTTGACGGTGACCGCGCCGCCTTCGACGCCGTTGGCGGTGGACTCCTCCCGGGTCTGGCTGGAGCGCAGCACCCTGCCCTCGGGATCGAACTTGTCCGAAGTCTGGGTGATCTTGTTGTAGTCGAAATCGGCCGACAGCTGGACGCGGGCGCGGCCGGCGCCGACCACCGAGGAGACGATGTCCTCGACCTGCTTGCGCATCCGTTTCTCGTAGGACGCACGGCGCTCGTCGCCCACGGCCTGGTCGGCGTCGGTGGCCGCGCCATCGGCGAGCAACGTGCCGCTTTCGTCGACGATCGACACCCGCTGCGGCTTCAATCCGTTGACGGAGGAGGCAACCAAGTGCCGGATCGCCTTGATCTGCTGCGGCTCCAGCGATCCGCGTACCCGCACCACGATCGAGGCCGACGGCTCCGGGGTCTCGCGGGCGAACAGCGGCCGTTCGGGCAGCACCAGGTGCACACGCGCGGCCTGGATGCGGTCGATGCCGCGGATAGTGCGGGCGAGCTCGCCCTCCAGCGCGCGCAGATGATTGATGTTCTGGACGAAGCTGGTGGTGCCGAGCGCGTCCGACTTGTCGAAAATCTCGTAGCCGACGCCGCCGCCCTTGGGCAGGCCACCCTCGGCGAGCTTCATGCGCAGCCGCGTGACCTTGTCCTTGGGCACCATGACGATGCTGCCCTCGTTGCGTATCTCGTAGGGGATGCCCTGGCGCTCGAGGTCCTTGATGATGCCCGAGGAGTTTTCCATCGAGAGGTCGGTGAACAGCGTTGTCATCTGCGGCGTGGTGACGCGCATGATGACGAACGCGAAGAAGCCGATCAGCGCGGCCGTGACCGCGACCATCGCGGCCATCCGCGCAGCCCCCAGGCCTTTCAGAAAGTCGAACAGACCCTGCAACTTAACTGCCCCAGATTCGGCACCCCAAGCGCCGAGTGGGCAAATATTGCCTAGGGTATGGTTTCGATATGGTTAATGATGGTTAAGTGACCCATGCTTTCTCGCGGCATGAAAAAAATCGGCCTCGTTTTCCGAGGCCGATTTGATTTAAAGCTGCTGCTTCGAAAGATTACTGGCGATACTGCTGGATGCGGGTGGTGCGCAGGCCGGCAAGGCCGTGCTGATCGATCGAGAACTGCCAGGACAGGAACTCGTCCACTGTCAGCGTGTAACGGCTGCAGGCTTCTTCCAGCGAAAGCAATCCGCCGCGAACGGCGGCGACGACTTCGGCCTTACGGCGAATAACCCACCGTTTGGTGCCGGGCGCGGGCAAATCCGCAATCGTCAGCGGGCTGCCGTCGGGCCCGATGACATATTTGACCCTCGGGCGATGGGGTTCTGTCATGGTGTACTCACAAACTCTTAACCACTGAACTCACGGGACCAACCGTACGCCGAGCGGCTTAAAATTTGCCTAAACCCACGCCCTCAATACGATTCTCCTTCGAAATGAGCGCAGCGCGCTTTTCCGGCTGTCGTGATCGACACCGGAAGGCGCGGAATGCGTAAACGGAGTCTTAAATCCGGGCGATCGAGCTGGCTAATTCGCGATCCTCTGGATCTGATTCACGGTGTAGGTCTGGCCGGCGATGGTCAGAAGCGGCGGCGATTGGGTCAGATCCACCGAGGACACCACGCCCTGGATCTGCGTGGTGACGCCGACCGAATTGCCGCTGGCGTCGGCGGCCGTAGCGGTCAGCGTGTATTGGCCATCAGGCCATTGCGTGCCGTCATTGCCCTGGCCGTTCCAGGTGAATGGCTGGTTGTTGCCGGCGTTGGCCGAATAGGTTCCGGTGAACACGGTTTGGCCGGCGCTGTTGGCGATCGACAGCGTCACATTCGAATTCGATGGGACGTTCATATCCCAGGTCGCCGTCGAATTGGTCAGCGAATTGGTGCTGCCGTTGACGACGGCGGTCTTGCCGACGAACTGCAGCGCCTGGGTCGATTGCGCGGTCTGTTGCAACGACACCAGCGTCTGCAGCGACGAGTTGGCATTGAGCTGCTGCTCGACGCCGGCGAACTCGACCAGCTGCTGGGTGAACTGGTTGGTATCGAGCGGGTCAAGCGGGTTCTGGTTCTGCAGCTGCGTGGTCAGGAGCTGCAGGAAGGTCTGGAAATTGCCGGCGATCTGCTGCGAGGCCAGCGCATTGGTGCCGCTCGACGTAGAGGAGCCGGCCGGAAGCGTCGTGGTTCCCGATACGACAGATGGCGCGGTGGTTGCCGAAGGCGTTGCCATGATGGTCTCCTCAAACGCTGATATCGACGCCGCCGCTGGCGCTCGCCATGCGGCCGTAGGATTGTCCTGCGAGCGAGGCGGATATGTTGGTGTCCTCGCTCACCACCAGCCGCTGCGCATTGCCGTTTTGCTGGCCGTTGTTCTGCCAGTTTTGCTGGCCTGATGCGGACTGGTCGCGCAGCGAGAACTGCAGGCCGTTGCTGCCGGTCTTCAACCCGGCGTCGTTGAGCGCCCGCTGCAGCTGCGGCGCGTCCTGGCGCAGGATCGACAGCGTTTCCGGCTTCTCCACCGTCAGATGCGAGGTGACCTGGCCGGAGCGGTCGACGTCGATGCGCACATCGATGCGGCCGAGGTCGGCCGGATCGAGCCGCAGCTCGAAACGGGTCCTGCCGTTCTGCACGGAGGCGGCGATCTCGACGGCAAGTCCGCTCACCGGCACCGGCGCGCCGGTTGCGGGTGCGGCGGTCAACGAGGCCGTGGTGATGGGCGTTGGCGCCGGATTCTGTAATGGTGCTGCGAGCGCGGCCGCCTGCGCGCTCGGATCGGGTGCGATCGTTGCTTGGGTGCTGGCCGTGACGGCGGCGTGGTCGTGCGACGCGGGCGCCGATGGCGCGGGCGCAGTGGCGCTCACCTCAACATCCGTTTTCGTGGACGGGGCCGCCGCATTGTCATTGTCGGGCTTGCCGTTGGACACCGGCTGCGGCTGCGGCGCCACATTGGAGGGGGCTTGTGGCGTGGTTGTCGTTGCCTGCGACGGAGCATTCGTCGAACCGAATGTGGTTGCAACAGTCGCCGTCGCGGAGGACCTGGCTTGCGCAGCCACCTGCGTCTTGAAACCGGTGGTCGGCTTTTCCACCGGCGGCGTGCCCGGCACGGAGACGGCGGCAGCCGCCAATGTTGCCTCTGCCTGCGCGGTGACGAGCGGCGGAGACACTTGCGGAGCCGTGACCGAGGCCGTCGGCGCAGTTGGCGTTGGCGTCGCCGCTTTGGCGGTGGCGGGAGTCGCGGCTGTGGTTTCGCCGGTCGGCGCGGCCGCCGGCACCGCGGCGGCCTGTTGCGCCTGCGCGGCCTCTTGCGCCTGCGCGGCCTGCGCTGCGATGACAGCCGTGGTCGAGGTGCTCGCGGCGATGCCGGCCGCGGCGATCGCGAGCGGCGCAGTCGTATTGGTCGAAGCGGGTGCGGGCGCGTCGGCGGTCACCGGAGTCGGATTGACGATGATCGCCGCGGTCGCGGCGGCGATCACGGTGATGGCAGGCGTGCCGTCCTGGGTTGCCGTCGGCGACGCAGCCGCCGAGGCATCGTCGCCCTTTGCGGCCTTCTGATCGGTCGTGGCGGCATTATCCGATGACTTGGTGTCGCTGGTCTTGGACTTCGCGCCGCTCTTCGGCGCGCCATCGGCGGGACCGGCCGCGCTCGTGTCGCTGGCTTGCGTGCGCGCGGCTGGATCGTTGTCATTATTGGCCGGCTGCTTGTCGCCGGACGCGGTGTCGCGCGGCGGCGGATTGTTGGCCGGTGGCGGATTGTCGCTCGCCGTGGAACGCGACGGCGCCGAAGACGCAGGCGGTGGAGGAGGAGCAGCCGGCAGATTGCTGTCGACCAGCGCGCCGAAATCATCGCCCGCCTGCGCCGAGGGATCGGGGAGCGCGGGCTTGGGTGGCGCAACCTGCAGGGATGCGCTTGCTGCAACATCTGACGTGACGCTTAACACTGGGCCGGGCCTCTCGCGATGAACTATCAGGGAGTTAGCAAGGAGCGGGCCAGCCAATGCTTCGACAAAACACAAGCAATTACAGCATCTTGCAGGAGAGGCTTTGGAACTCCCGGGCGCCACTGGCGCGCCCCTTTCTGCCTCCCCGGCAAGTTTTGCCGTTTGCATGGTGGCTAACCGCCGAGGGCTGATTGCCTGTGGGGAGGGCCGCCTATATTAAAGAGCGGCTTCTCAGCCCGGCCCGCGCCGGAACTGGATGAGGCTCCTGACCTGCGGGCGCAACAATCACTTCCGCTTCGGGAAGCACCCGCCCGCACCGACACCGAACCATGCGCAACAGTCTCGATCTCGAAGGCCGGCCGGAGGATACCAGGGTCGTCGTCGCCATGTCCGGCGGTGTCGACTCTTCGACCACGGCTGCGCTTTTGAAGTCGCAGGGCTACGACGTCGTCGGCATTACCCTGCAGCTGTACGATCATGGCGCGGCGACCCACCGCAAGGGCGCCTGCTGCGCAGGCCAGGACATTCACGATGCGCGCAACGTCGCCGAGCGTATCGGCATCCCGCATTACGTGCTCGACTATGAGGAGCGCTTCAAGGAGTTGGTGATCGACTCCTTTGCCGAGAGTTACGCCGCGGGCGAGACGCCGGTGCCGTGCATCGAGTGCAACCGCTCGGTCAAGTTCCGCGATCTGCTGTCGACCGCGCGCGAGCTCGGGGCGCAGGCGCTCGCAACCGGCCATTATGTGTCGTCGCGCCGCCTCGCCGACGGATCGCGCGCGCTGCATTGCGCGGCCGATGCCGACCGCGACCAGAGCTATTTCCTGTTCGCGACCACGCGCGAGCAGCTCGACTTCATCCGCTTTCCGCTCGGCGACATGACCAAGCCCGAGGTGCGCGAGCTGGCGCGGCGTTTCGGCCTCACTGTCGCCGACAAGCACGACAGCCAGGACATCTGCTTCGTGCCGACCGGCCGTTACACCGACATCATCAGCCGATTGAAGCCGGACGCGCTCGCGCCCGGCGAGATCGTCGATCTCGACGGAAATGTGCTTGGCGCCCACCAGGGCATCGCGCATTTCACCGTTGGCCAGCGCAAGGGGCTCGGCATCGCGCTCGGCCACCCGCTTTATGTGGTGCGACTCGATGCCGCCGCGCGCCGCGTCGTGGTCGGTCCGCGCGAAGCGCTGCGGATGGACCGCATCACGTTGCGCGACGTCAACTGGATCGGCGACGGCGCGATCGATTCCGTCGTCGGCAACGGCCTCGAGCTGTTGGTGCGGGTGCGCTCGACCCGCGCGCCGCAGCCGGCCTGGTTGCGCGGCGCTGACGGTCATTACGAAGTCGAGCTCGTCGCCGGCGAAGAAGGCGTCTCGCCCGGACAGGCCTGCGTGTTCTATGATGCGGCCGCTGGCCAAGCGCGCGTGCTTGGCGGCGGCTTCATCCAGAGTGCGGCGAGACAAAAGGACGCGCGGCAGCTGGCCGAAGCGCTCAAGTAGAAAGTTCAAGGCGGGGGCATGGGGGACATCGACCGCGAAGGGGTCGAAAAGGCGTATGGGCGCTGGGCGCCCGTCTACGACCTCGTGTTCGGCAAGGTGTTCGACGCCGGCCGGCAATCGACCATTGCGGAAGCCGACCGCATCGGCGGGCGGATCCTCGACGTCGGTGTCGGCACCGGCCTGTCGCTGTCGGACTATTCGCGTTCGACACGAATCTGCGGCGTCGATATTTCCGAGCCGATGTTGCGCAAGGCGCAGCAACGCGTGCGCGCGCAAAAGCTGGCCAATGTCGAGACGCTGGCGGTGATGGACGCCAAGAACCTCGCCTTCAAGGATGCGTCCTTCGATGCGGTGGTGGCGCAATATGTCATCACGGCGGTCCCCGATCCCGAAGGCACGCTCGACGATTTCGTCCGCGTGCTCAAACCCGGCGGCGAGCTGATCCTGGTCAACCACATCGGCGCGGAGAACGGCCCGCGCCGCGCTTTCGAGCTCGCCTTTGCGCCGTTGGCGCGCCGGCTCGGCTGGCGACCCGAGTTTCCCTGGGCCCGGCTGGTCGATTGGGCCGCCAAACACGGCGGCATCACGCTGGCGGAGCGGCGGCCGATGCCGCCGATGGGGCATTTCTCGCTGATCCGTTACCGGAAGACGTGAAGCAAGGCGGAACCGCCCGGCCGTTCGTGCGTTTTCGCTTCATGAGGATAAAACCGACAATTCTTCTCTCCTGCCTGCTGCTGGTCAGCCCGGCCGTCGCGTTCGCGCAGGCGCCGCCGACCAGGGCGACGCCGGCGCAACAGACTGCGCCTCCCCCGCCGCACAACTCCACCAATTGCGCGCCGATGTCGCCGGATGGGACGAACAGCACCGAACATTCGACCGTCGGCCGCGCCGGCGGCGGTGAACTCGGCGACAAGCTCGCCCAGTCCGACGGCGTGCTGTGCCCGCCGTCCAACGTCGACCCGGCGATGCGCGCGCCTGCGCCCGAGACCGGCAAGATGCCGGTGATCCCGCCGCCCGGCAGCCCCGGCGGCGATCCGACGGTGCGGCCGAAATAGGCCCGAATGCGCGTATCTGGAGGCGCCCGCTTTGCTTGACAGGCCGAGAGGCGGCTCTTTATATGCCGCGCGTTCGCGCCTGGCGGTCTAAAGACCCGCGCGGACCCGTGGCGGGGTAGCTCAGCTGGTTAGAGCACGGGAATCATAATCCTGGGGTCGGGGGTTCGAGTCCCTCCCCCGCTACCAAACTTCATTCAGCGTCAATCTACAGGGCTCGTGGATAGCCGCGCGAAACTGTTGTGTGTGGAGGGGACATGGCGCGTAACATTCTGATCCTTGGGGCCTCGTACGGCTCGCTGTTGGCGATCAAGCTTCTGATGGCGGGTCACAACGTGACCCTGGTGTGCCGGCGGAAGACCGCGGATCTCATCAATCGCGACGGCACGGAAGTGCGCATCAAGCTGCGCGACGAGGCCATGCATCGCGCCATCTTCTCGCGGGATCTGCCCGGCAAGCTCGACGCAACCACGCCCGGCGAGGTCGACGTCTCCCGCTACGATCTGGTCGGGCTCGCAATGCAGGAGCCGCAATACGCCAACCACACCATCCGCGTCCTCATGATCAAGATCGCGGCAGCGAAGCTGCCTTGTCTCTCGATCATGAACATGCCGCCTTTGCCGTATCTGAAGCGGATCGCGGCGCTGGAGGGCATGGACCTCGAAGAGGCATACACCAATGCGAGCGTGTGGGAGCGCTTCGAGCCGGGACTGGTGACATTATGCTCACCCGATCCACAGGCGTTCCGCCCGCCGGAAGAGGCGCCGAACGTGCTGCATGTCGGGCTGCCGACGAACTTCAAGGCGGCGGCCTTCGCCGACGAGGCGCACAACAAGCTGATGCGCGAGCTGGAAGCCGACATCGACGCGGTCCGGCTCGACGGTCACGACGTTCCGGTCAAGCTGAAAGTGTTCGACTCGCTGTTCGTGCCACTCGCCAAATGGTCGATGCTGCTGACCGGAAACTATCGCTGCATCACGCCGCACGAGCCGCAATCGATCCGCGACGCGGTGCATGAAGATCTTAAACTCTCGAAATCGATTTATGAGCATGTCGACGGCATCGCCCGGCGTCTCGGCGCCGACCCCGCCGATCAGGTGCCGTTCGAGAAATATGCCAAGGCCGCGGAGAGCCTGCTCAAGCCGTCGTCGGCCGCACGGGCGGTCGCGAGCGGCGCGCCCTTCATCGAGCGCGTCGATTTGCTGGTGAAGCTGATCTCGCATCAACTCGGCAGCCCCAACGCCGAGATCGACCGCACGGTCGAGATCGTCGATCAGAAGCTGAACATCGTATCGGGCTGATCGGGCCCGCAGCGAGTTGGGCGGCGGTGCGATGGACCTAAGACGCCAGCCTGACCGGCGGCGCCTCGCCGTCGAGCCAATCCTGCTCGTTTGCCAAGGCGCGCCAGGCGAGTTCGGCGCGCTTGAAGCGGTCTTGCGTTGCTGCGTCGGTGGCCTGCTCGGCAAGGCGCGCGCAGGTCACCGCGTTCTCCAAGAACTGCTGCGATTGCTTCATGACAAGTTCCTCCTTGCATCAGGAGGTATGGAGTTCCCTGTGGCCTTTCCATGAAACTTCGGTGACCATTTGGCCATGGTCATGAACGCAGGTTCACGCCAGGAGCCACGCACCATCCGCAGTGCGCGCGAGCTTGGTGGCGTGCAGACCGAACGGCTCCGGCGTGACACCGCGGATCCATAGTTCCATCCTCGTAACGTCCACCTCGATGAAGGCCGCGGCGGCGCGGTCGGCCGGCGTCGGGAAATAGACCTCGTAGTGCTTCTTCCAGAAGCGTTCGACGTCGGCCGCGCGCTCGAGCAGCTTCGCCTTTCCGAACAGCGCGGCATAGGCCTCATCAGGGTCGGACTGGAAGATCAGCCCGACCTCTTGTTCTCCGCACACTTCATGCGCCTTGCGCGAGCGGCCGTCGGTGACGAAGCGGATGATCCAGCCGTGCTCGCTCTTGTCCGGCACCACGCGTCCCATCGGCCGCGCGTTGAAACCACTCCCGGCCTTCGTCACCAACCAGCAATAGCGCACGGCCTGAACCGTCTTCGCGGCACCTGCCAGCAGCGCACTCACCTCGGCGTTGGTTTGGTCGATCGCGTCAAGCATCGGCTTACTCCCATAACAGGACCACGGGCCTGCGTTAGCAGATGTTGACCATTTGGTCTAGACCAAATAGTCTACATCAATGGGCAAACCGATGTTCGATCACGCGGGTTTTATCCAGGCCGCCCGCGCGCTGGCTAGCGCGCATGGTCCGGCGGCAGTGACGGTGGACTCCGTCGCGCAACATCTGAAAGCGCCGAAGGGATCGTTCTATCACCGCTTCGCTTCGCGCGACGCGCTGCTCGGCGAGCTCTGGCTCACGACGGTGCTGGCCTATCAGGAGAGATTCGTCGCGGCGATCGAGGCCGGCGACGGGTTGGCCGCGGCGCTGCACACCCCGGCCTGGTCGCGGGCGCATCCCGACGACGCGCGGCTGCTATTGCTCTACAGCCGCCACGACTTCGTGCAGGGCGATTTTCCCGCGCCGCTGAAACGTGGCGTGCGCGAACAGGCCGAGCGCTTCGAGGCGTGCCTGGTGCGTTTCGCTCGCGACGCCTTCGGCCGCGCCGGGCCCTCGCAGCTCAAGCGCGCCACCTTCGTCCTGGCGGAAGTCCCGATCGCCGCGGTGAAGGGCTATCTCGAACGCCGCGAAGCGCCGCCACAGCTGGCCGATGAGCTGATCGAGAGGACGTATCGGGCGATTGTCGGGACGTAGGGTCGATTTGCGGCGACCTCGCCACGCCTTGACGCTTCCGGACCGGAACGCTGCTTTTAGGCGCGGTTCATCCGAAGGGTCGCTATGTTCAATGGGTCGGCAGCCAGAGCGTATTGCAGGTTTCGCTGCGAGGTATCGGAATGTCCTCTCAACGCGGCGACGATCTCCTCGTGATCGACCGTAAACCTGAGTCTCGCCTTCAGACATTCTTCGACCGCCTTCTTGTTCTTGATCGTGCCGATCAACCCAAACGACAGAATCTTTGGAAGCGCGGCGTCCACTTTCAGCCCGGCCGTGGTGACGGCGTCGTCGCCAAGGACCGCGTCCCTGGCCCAATACCCGTCGCGATCGAAGAAGATCATCGGGGTGACCTGATCGATCGAGGGAGCATAAAAGTTGCGTTCGACGTCCTGGAATATCTCCCGCATGGTGCCTCCTCCCCCGCGCCCGTAGACGATCCCCGCCCGTGAGTTGTTGACCAGAGCTTCTTCCCTCAGGCTGTTCTGGAAATACTTTGCATAGTGCGTCGCAAAAGGCATCGTCGGCTCCGCCCCGTAAAGCCAGGTCGGAATCGCAAGGCTGACGGGAAGCGTACGCGGCGCCGAGGCGCGCACGTCGAGCGCCGCGGCCAGCCATTTGCGTGCATACTCGATCGCGTCCAGCTTGGACTGCTTGATCGTCCCGTCATTCTCGAAAATGCCGTCCAGCGTGGGGGCTTCCGCGGCGCACGACAAACCCTCAAGGGCTGCATCGAGCGGCCGCTGACTGTCTGCCGAAGAGAAGGCTACACCCAGATGCGCAGCTTCCATCACTCCAGGCCCGCCGCCCGTAACCAGGAGAAAGCCGTCCTGCGCCAGCCGATAGGTCAACCTGGCGATATCGGCATAGGCGGGCGAATTTCTCGCGACACCGTGACCGCCCATGACGCCGACCAACGGCCGCTGCAGATTTTTCAAGAGCAGCCGAAGCGCGTCCGCGATGCCGGCGTCATGTTCGGCTTGGGCTAATCGCGTCGCGATCGATGACGGCACGGGTCCACCATCGGCGATGTACTGCCGAAAGATGCCGAAATCCCGGGTCAGGGTGTAGCCCAACTGGTCCCATTGATTAAAACCCCCGAGCAGATCGTCGGCGGTATAAAGCTGTCTCGGTACGATCTTGGTCATGGATCAAACTGCTGATTTTGAGCGTTCGAGGGAAACGCCGGCAATCCCTGCCGGCGGCGGTTTTCGCGAGGCAGCGCGCCGGCCGCGCGAGATCTGATGAAACCCATTTGGCCGGCCGACAATGACCTGCTTCGCACGAACAACACCTTCAAATATCCAAATATGGTTGCAACTCTTGCTAGAAATGTCAATGGACGCACAGTTGACGCGGCTGCGAGTGCTGGCGTGACGCTAAAATGACGGCCGCCGGCCGTATCATTCCGGAATGACGTCTGCGGATTGCCGCAGAATTCCGCGGCCGTCATTTCCCTGCGAAATAAAAATCCTCGCGGCCCGGCGGCGAGCCGTAGGTGAACGGCTGCTGCAGGTGCCTGGTCGCGGTCCAGACGTCGTCACGGACGATGTCGAACAGCTTGCGCACCTCGACGTGCTCCTTGAGGTCGCGCGCGACCGCGGTCGCGAACGGGCTGTCGGCGCCCTCGCCGTCGAGCGCGGTCTCGCCATGCTTGGCCGCATACACCACCATGAAGCCGGCAGACGGCTCGATGTTGGAAAAGCCCTTGTCGACCAGTTTGAGCGCGATGGTGTGCTGCATCGTCGGCGCGAATGGATTGTCGCGACAGGCATCGAGCATTAGCAGGCGCAGGCCCCGCGCGCCACCGACCGCGGCGATCACCTGCTCCAGCGCCACAGCCTCGGTTTCGGCGTCCTTGTCGACCTTCAGTTTCGCGTCGACCGGCACCAGATAATTGACGCCGCCGATCTCGAAGCCATGCCCGGCATAGTAGACGACCGCCCAGTCCGCCTTCTCGGCCTGGCTGGCAAAACTCTTCAGCGTCTCGAAGAACTTGTCGCGGGTGAGATCATTGGCCAGCGTCACCGTCTGGAAACCGAGACCCTTGAGCGAATCCGCGATCAGTTTCGCGTCGCGCGGCGGATTGTCGAGTGCGGGCACGTTCTTGTAGGCGCCATTGCCGATCACCAGCGCAATGCGTTGGGTCCTGGCCGAGCGGCCGGCGCCCGTCTCCGTCAGCGCGGCGAGCCTGTCCTGCGCCCTCTGGCGCGCCATCGCGATCTCGATGTCGTCATACGGCAAAAGGAAATAGGCGGCGGAGCGATAATCGGCCCGCGCCTGATCGAGGCTCCGGCGTTTCTCGAACAACTGCCCGCGGCCCTCATGGGCGCGCACGTTGTTCGGATTGAGCCCCAGGATCGTGTTGTACTCCTTCAACGCCGCGTCGAGGTCGCCCTTCGCCATGTAGATGTCGGCGCGGTTGTTGAGGGCGAACTGATATTTCGGAGATTTCTCGATCACGGCATTGCAGTCGGCGAGCGCCTCGTCGAATTTTCCCATCGCCGCGTAGGTGCGGCAGCGGTGGACGGCGATCTGTTGCGAATTCGAATCGATCTCGGCCGCCTTGGCGAAATCGGCGAGCGCGGCGTCATACTCCTTGTTCATGGTCTCGGCGCGCGCCCTGTTGGTGTAGGGCAGCAGAAACTTCGGCGCGACCCTGATCGCCGAGGTGAAGTCGTCGATCGCGCTCTGCAGCGCGCCCTTGCGCAGGTACAGCGTGCCGCGATTGTTGTAGGGCGCGCCGAAGTTCGGCCGCTTCTGCAGGGCCGCGTTATAGTCGGCAAGCGCGAGGTCATCCTGGCCCTTGCTTTCGTAAGACCAGCCTCGCGCATTGAGGAGGCCGACATTGTCGGCATCGAGCTCGAGCCCCTTGCTGTAGGCCTCGATCGCCTTGTCGTGGTTGCGCTTCTTGGAGAACGCTTCACCGCGCATGCCATAGGCAAAGGCGAGGTCCTTGGCCGGCGCCTTGCCGTCAGCAATCAATCGCTCGCAGGCGTCCTCGCGCGACTTCTGCTCGGCCTGCCGGTCGCGGCAGACCGTCACGTCGTCGCCGAGTTGGGGATCGGCGAGCGCGGGTCCGGCAATCGTGCCAAGAAGGACGAGCGAGAGACCAAGGGCACGCCACATCGAAAATTGCTCCGCCACGACGAAGATTGGTCGGCCCACGCGCGCGCCGGTTCATTTTGTGACCGGTTGCGGCGCTTCGGCGATCAGGTGACCCGCCGATATCCGTACACCCAGGCCGCAATGTACGTCCCGAGGACCCCGAGGGTGAACCCGGCGGAAAATACGTTCACATTGTGCAGCCGCGGCAGTCCCAATTGCCAAATTATGCCGTTGAGTGCAGCGAGAACGATGACGACGCCGATCAGGTAAGCAGTCAACGTGCGCATGTGACGACCCTCCGCTGCTGTCGCCCCGCCGATACCGCTCGATCATAGATCGATTTTCAAACCGAAGCACCGCCCGATTTCCCCGATGGCCTAGGCTAACGCCTTGGCGGCGCGCCACTTATTCACGCAGTCGTGTCCGCCCCGCCGTAACAAATGCAGTCCGCGGCCGTATCTCCGGGTATTCAGCGGGGCAAAAGCGATTGTGAAGCCGCCGTCGCCGGCCCTAGATTAGCCCCCAATTCCCGAACCACGAGGACACCCCATGCGCAACCCGTTCAGCCGCTTTGCCCTCGGCGTCGCCGCCATCGGCGCGCTTATGATCGCCGCCTTCGTTGTCATGCCGTCGCGTGCCGCCGAGGAGGCGGTGAAGATCCCGCCGCCCGCGGCCGACGCGCAAGTTGGCGACGGCATCCAGACGGCGGTGCTGTCCGGCGGCTGCTTCTGGGGCGTGCAGGGCGTGTTCCAGCACACCGCCGGTATCACCAGCGCCGTCTCCGGCTATGCCGGCGGCAGCCAGATGACCGCGACCTATGATCAGGTCTCGAGCGGCACCACCGGCCACGCCGAATCCGTGCAGGTCAAATACGACCCGAAGAAGATTTCCTACGGCAAGATCCTGCAGATCTTCTTCTCGGTCGTGCACGATCCGACCCAGCTCAACCGGCAGGGCCCGGACTCGGGCACGCAATACCGCTCGGCGATTTTCACCACCTCAGACGAGCAGAAGAAGGTCGCGGACGCCTATATCGCGCAGCTCAACGCCGCCAAGGTCTATGGCAAGCCGATCGTCACCAAGGTCGGCGCGCTACAGGGCTTCTTTCCTGCCGAGGCGTATCACCAGGACTATCTGACGTTGCATCCGAACCAGCCTTATATTGCCTATAACGACCTGCCGAAGGTCGAGAACCTGAAGAAGCTGTTCGCGGACAATTATATCGAGAAGCCGACGCTGGTCCGCGCGGTCACGAATTAGCGGGCGCATGATCCGGAAAAGTGTGAAGCGGTTTTCCGAAAAGATCATGCCCACCTAAAAAATTGGAGGAGTAATGGCTGACACCAAGACATCAGACAAGGTCACCAAGAGCGAAGCCGAGTGGCGCAAGGAATTGACGCCGATGCAATATGCAGTATTGCGAGAGAAGGCGACCGAACGGCCGTTCTCCGGCGAGTACGAGTATGAGACGCAGCCCGGCACCTATGTCTGCGCCGGTTGCGGCCAGACATTGTTCGAGTCCGACGCCAAGTTCGATTCCGGCTGCGGCTGGCCGAGCTTCACGGCGCCGGCCGCCGAGAGCCATGTCGACGAGGAGCAGGACACCACCCACGGCATGATCCGCACCGAGGTGCTGTGCTCGAAATGCTCGGGCCATCTCGGCCACGTCTTCCCGGATGGACCGGGACCGACCGGCCTGCGCTACTGCATCAACTCGGCGGCGCTGAAGCTGAAGGCGAAATAATCGCCTCTCACATTCGAACGCGTTCACAACCCCGCGCGACCAATGGCTCGCGCGGTTTTTTTCGCGCGAGAACGAAGAGGAATCATTCGATCATGCAAGTCTCGAAGCGGCTGTTGCTGGCCTGTCTCACGATGGAGAGCCTTCTCGTTTGTCCCGCCTTCGCCGCGGACAAGGTGTCCCTGTTCAAGGTGATCACGGCCAGGGACGAGATCGTCATCGGCCTTTCCGACGAAGAACTCTCGAAGATGGACGGCAATGCCGCCGGCGTCGCCAAGGCGCTGGTCGCCAAGGGCTCGCTCGGTGTCTGGCAATATGCGGTGCGCAAGGCCACCAACGGCGATCTCGAGCAGGCCCCGCTACGCAAGATCGGGTTGATCGCCACGGACTCGCTGCGCGTCGAACCCTATGCGACGCCGCTGAAAGTGTTGCCGATCGAGGACGGCCAGAAGTAGCGCATCATCCCTTGGAACCCGAGCCATGAATATGCTTTGATGCGGCGGAGCGTCGTCCTCACGCACTGTCCGCCACTAGTGGAGCGGATTTGACGTTCGCTCCTCCATAGGTCACGGGTACAAAAGCGAACGTCAAATCCAAAGCTCCACTAGATGCAATAGTTTGCTAGTGGTCCTTTGATTCCAACATTCGCATAAGTGCTCGCCGCAATGGTGTGCGAATGTTGGAATTGGACCACTAGGAGGAGCATCATGTCGCTTGGGCTGATCCTGATCATTCTCGTGATCATTTACCTGCTGGGCGGCTTGTCCGGCCGGTTCGGCGGCTATGGCTACGGCAGGGGCCATTCCGGCATGGGGTTGGGTGGAGTGATTTTGGTCGTATTGCTCGTGCTATTGCTGCTCCACAAAATCTGATCGTCTAACTGATTGATATAACAGCGTTAACTATGCATGCGCTGACCGCATGGAGGTTCACGATTTGATCCGACGGGGTTCGCAATTTTGTCAAACAGGCCTATATTAGGAGATGAAATGACGTGCGGCATGCCGCCACTCGCGGCTTGACTGTCACCCAAAATCCCCAACTCGCTACGCCAAGCGCCAATAAGATAAAGAGGTCCGCAATCATGCGTCTTATGCGTCCGTTCAACTTCAACACCTCCGCCGAGCTTTTCCCCGCCGCGATCCGCAAGAAGAAGCGTGCGGGTTTCGCCTATCGGCGTTTTGGCACCGCGGCCGAAGCGGTTCGCTTCGCGATCGAGGAGTTGCCGGCGGATTCGCTGAACGGCGCTTATCTGCAGGTCGAGGAAGCTCGCTTCGACCAGAGCGGCATCCGCTCGCTCTATGAGAGCGAAGCGTTCCCGCTGCCGCGCCGGCCGCGCAAGGCCGAGCCTGCGGCCGCCGACGGCAACAAGGACGCTGCGTAAGGTTTTTCGCTGCTCGCGTGAAGCGCCCTCGGACGATGTCCGGGGGCGTTTTTCTTTTGGTGGAATTAACGCGGCTGCGTCTCGAGCCAGCGCCGCAGCAGCCGCGCATTGCGCATGTTGGCGCGGAACAGCACGTCGATCGCATCGCCCGCAACCGGCACCGCGCCGACCACGCCCTGAAAGGCGACATTGCCGAGCATGCGCGCGGTGACATACCAGGGCGCCCCTAACGCGCGGGCCTCGCGCACCAGCCACAGCGACAGCGCGGTCGCGATGATATCGCCGACCACGGGGATCAGCCCGATGATCCCATCGATGCCGTAGCGGATATTGGTGCCGGGCAGGATGAACGCGACGTCGAGCAGCTTTGCCATCGCTTCCAGCCGCTGCAGGCGCTGCTCGCGGGTGAGATTGCCGAACGGATTGGCCGCCCCGAAATCGAAGCGGAACTCGCGGAACCCCTCCTGCAGCGATTCCGGCGGAATCTCGCGTCCCTCCTGGTCGATCACGGGTCCGCGCGCCTTCGCCGCGCCGAAATTCGCGCGGGAGCTACTGCTGGGCCGGAATCTGGTGTTGCTGTCGGGCATGGCCATCAAATAGGAACGCGCGAGAGGCGCGCAAGTTGCGTCACGTCGACGCCGCTGCCCGCGGTGTCAGGCTTCCGCGGCCTTCTCCGCGGGCGGTTGCGCAGGCGCATCCGGCAATTCGCCGACGAATTTGTGCACCAGCCAGGAACTGATTGCGCCGGGGATGAAGCCGACCAGGCCGTACATGACGAACTGGAAAGGTCCGGAATCCGGTCCGCGTCCGCCATAGAGAAACTCGGCGGCGAAGAAGGCGATGACGCCGACCAGCAGCATGCGCATGACAGGCGCGATGCGCCTGACATGGGAGAGGATGTCGTCGATCGCGCCGATCATCAGCGCCGGCAGGAAGCCGAACAGATAGGAGTATTGCAGCGTGGTGAAGAACACCTTCAGGAGCTTGCCGACCAGCGCCGCCGTCATCGGCTGGCTCCAGTAGCCCGACATGATGGTGGTGGTCAGTAGCAGCCAGAATCCGCCGAGCAGCGGACCCACGGCGACATAGATCAGATAGCGCTTCATGCTCCGCCCCTTCGTCTATTGCCGCCGATTTGAAGTCCCTGCGCCGCACGTGGAGAGATCGATCAGGGACTTCAAATCGAAAACGGCACTAGAATCTAGATTTGCTAGTGCCCTTGCTTTCCGAGGTTCGTGAACGGTAGCGCGCCGACGGAGCACGAACTTCGGAAAGTGGGCACTAGCCTGAGCATTTATAGCAGCGACGTATGAAGGCGGGACAAAATATTGCCGGCGCGCAATCGCGACGATGGTCGAACGCCCCTACTCGCCCCAGGCCGCGAAGGCGTCATTGAAGGCGCGCTCGCCCGGTGCGCCCTTTTCGATGGCGATGATGGCGCGGCGCTGGTTGGTGTAGACCAGCGGCACGTCGAACCAGGAGCGCTCCTTCAGCAGCTGGATGTTGCGCTGCCGATCGGCGTCGACATTGGAGAGGCCGACCAGGAAGAAGCCGTCGGTGACTTTTACGGCGAGGCCAGCAAGGGGCGTGCCGCGCGCCTGCTCGTTCGACTTCATCAGGATGCCCGGCACGTTGGAGACGCCGCCGCCGGCAAAGTCCTGCGGCAGGATGAAGGTCAATTCCGCGGTGTGGCTCGCCGGCAGCGACGAGTTGGTGTTGCGGCGGAACGACATCGTCATCTTGAACTTGCGATCGGGAATGTCGATGTCGGCGCGCACGGCGATGTCGGCCTTCTGGTTGCCGGTGGCCTTGATCGGCTCGGTGCGCCACACCACGGAGCCGACATATTGCTTGCCCTTGGGATCGGACGGATCCTCGTCATAGAGCACGACGCGCTGCGCCACCGGTGCCACCGGCTGATCGGACGCCGACGGCTGGCCGACGCGATCGGGAATCTTCGGCCGCGTCGCCGGCGCGGAATTATCCTTGGGCGCTTCCACCGCGGGTTGCGACTTGAACAGGCCGCCGACGCCCGAGATGAGCTGCTTGCCCCAGAGGATGCCGGCGCCGACCAGGATCAGCACGACGCCGACGGCGATCGCGCTCTTGAACGGAAACACCGCGGCACCGCGTGCACGCTTCGGCTGGCGATCGCGGTCGACGCCGATGCGCGCGCGCGGCACGGGCGGCGGCGGCGAGGCCGGCGTCTGGCGCTCGGTCTCCTCGACCGTGTCGTCCCAGGAATAGGGCATGTCCTGATCGCCGCCGCGATCCTCCAGGCTCGGCTCGACCCGGTCGAATTCCGGCGACGGCGAAGGCACGTTGGCGTAGGTGCGCCGCGCGGCGCGGTTGGCCTGCGCCGCGGCGCGGCCGAGATCCTCGGTGTCGGCGGCAATGTCGCGGAAGCCGCGCACGCCCGGCGCCTGGTCGTCGACACCGCGGCGCGGACCACCCGCTCGATTGGCGGGCGGCAGCGGCGGATCCGGCATATCGATCGGCGGCGGCTGCGGACGTGACGGGGGCGGAGGCGGTGCCTCGCCGCGCAAGTCGCGGGGCGGGCGCGGCTGGCCTTCCTGCCCGAGCGGCGGACGGTCGTTGCGTGAAGGCGGTGGCGATGGTGGCGGCGGCGCCGGCGCGCGCGGACGCACGGTCGAGCCTGCCGAGCCGCCGGCCGCGGGCGGATCACCGGGGCGATTGCGGCGGAGCGCATCGCCCGGGCGCGAACCGCCACCGCGCGCTTCGCGGGCGCGTTGCGCAGCCTCGGATTCCACCTTGCGCACGGCTTCTTCCAGCGAGAGCCGCTCGCGGGTGATCTCGGATTCCGACAACGGCGGCTGCACGCTACGCAGTTGCGCGATCAGCGCGGCACGCGCGCGCTCATAGAGCGCACGGCGGGCCTCGCCGGGGGCAGCGGGGTCCAATCCGGCAACGGCACGAGCGATCAGCGGGTAGTAATCGGCCATATCAACTCAACTGTGCGCGCTCTCAAGTAATATCTCGTTAAGCCTCAAAGGGGTTCTGCACCAGGATAGTATCCTCGCGTTCGGGGCTCGTGGAAAGCAAGGCGATCGGACAACCCACCAATTCTTCGACGCGGCGGACATATTTGATGGCCTGGGCCGGCAGATCGGCCCAGGATCGGGCCTTGGCGGTCGGCTCTTGCCAGCCTTCGATGGTCTCGTAGATCGGCACTACCCGGGCTTGCGCGCCTTCGCCAGCCGGAAGATGGTCGATCTCCTTGCCGTCCAGCTCATAACCTGTGCAGACCTCGATGCTGTCGAAGCCATCGAGGATGTCGAGCTTGGTCAGCGCCAGGCCGTTGATGCCGCAGGTGCGCACCGTCTGGCGCACCAGCACCGCATCGAACCAGCCGCAGCGACGCTTGCGCCCGGTGTTGACGCCGAATTCCTTGCCCCGGCGGCCGATCTCCTCGCCGATCTCGTTGTTCAGCTCGGTCGGAAACGGCCCCAGCCCAACGCGCGTCGTATAGGCCTTGCAGATGCCCAGCACATAACCGACCGCGCCCGGCCCGATGCCGGTACCGGTTGCCGCCTGTGCCGCCACCGTGTTGGACGAGGTGACATAGGGATAGGTGCCGTGGTCGACGTCGAGCAGCGCGCCCTGCGCGCCCTCGAACAGGATGCGCTTGCCCTCGCGCCGCTTGGCATCGAGCAGCCGCCATACCGTCTCGGCATAGGGCAACAGCTTCGGCGCCATCTCGCTGAGGTCGCGCACGATGCCCGTTCCATCGATTTCATCGAGGTTGAAGCCGCGCCGCAATGCATTGTGGTGGGCCAGCAGCCGATCGATCTTGTGCGGCAGCGTGTCGAGATCGGCGAGATCCATCAGGCGGATCGCGCGGCGGCCGACCTTGTCTTCGTAGGCAGGTCCGATGCCACGCTGCGTGGTGCCGATCGCGGTCAGCTTGTTGCCGGACTCGCGCAAGGCATCGAGTTCGCGATGCAAGGGCAGGATCAGCGTGACGTTCTCGGCGACCCGCAGATTTTCAGGACTGACGGCGACGCCCTGCGACTTCAGCTTCGCCACTTCGTCGAGGAATGCCTGCGGATCGAACACCACGCCGTTGCCGATCACCGCGAGCTTGGCGGGGCGCAGCACACCGGACGGCAGCAGCGCGAGCTTGTAGGTTTGGCCGTTGATGACGAGGGTGTGGCCGGCATTGTGGCCGCCCTGAAAGCGCACGACGACGTCGGCCTGCTCGGACAACCAGTCGACAATCTTGCCCTTCCCTTCGTCACCCCACTGGGCGCCGACGACGACGACATTGGCCATTCGCGGACTCGTCCCTCTGCAACCTGATCCTTACGAGCATGATTGGTCCGGAAAATGGTCCCCTACTTCCGGCTCATGCGCCCAGCCTAAATCACGGCCGGGGCCGCTCGCATGCGAGGCATGTATCCGGATAACGGAAGCGGGAGACAGAGGCAAGCAAGAAGGGTCCTTCGGGGCTGCCGAATTCGTCGACAAGCCCTTGATATCCCCGGAAAATCCGTATCTCTGCCGAAACGGGGTGCGCAAGCCCGATGCGCGCTTTCGTGCGCATGGTCGCGATGCGCCCCACGCCGTTGATGCCGGCCGGGAATCCGTGTCTGTGGTGCGGCCGGGCAGAACCGGGTGCGGAACCAGCACCGGGCCGCGTCGCGGCGCATCGAGACTGATCGTATCCGCTGATGTCCGCGTCGGACCACACCACATCATCGCAGAACGCACCGTCAGGGCTCTGGATCGCCAACCAGCCCTATCTCCTGCTCTGCATCACCGCGGCCTGCTGGGCCGGCAACGCCATCGTCGGCCGGCTGGCGGCCGGCCACATCCCGCCGGTGACGTTGTCATTCCTGCGCTGGTCGCTGGCGTTCGTGATGATCCTGCCGTTTGCCTGGAGGCACCTGAAGCGCGACTGGGCCGCGATCCGCGGCAAGCTCGGCGTCATGATCATGGTCTCCGTCACCGGCATCGGCGTCTTCAACACGCTGCAATACTGGTCGCTCGAGTACACCACGGCGTTGAACACGCTGCTGTTGCAATCGGCCGGGCCGCTGATCGTCGCCGTATGGTCGCTGCTGCTGCTCGGCGTAAGCCTGACGCTCGCGCAGGCGATCGGCGTGCTGCTGTCGATGGTCGGTGTGCTGATCATCCTCACGCAGGGCGATGTGACTGCGCTCGCCAATATCCAGTTCAACAAGGGCGACCTGATCTTTCTGGCCGCGCTGACGAGCTTCGGACTTTATTCGGTGCTGACCTTGAAGCGGCCGCCGATCCATGCCCTTTCGTTCGCCGCCTTCACCTTCGGCGCGGGCGCGGCCGCGCTGATTCCGCTGCTGATCTACGAGTTCTTCACGCGGCCGACGATGACGTTCGACGCGCACAACCTGCTGACGCTGTTCTACGTCGCAGTGTTTCCCTCGATCGTCGCCTATCTCTGCTTCAACCGCGGTGTGCAGCTGATCGGCGCCAACCGCGCAGCGCCCTTCTTCCATGTGGTGCCGGTGTTCGGCGCCGTGATGGCGATGGTTTTCTTAAGCGAAATGCCGCAGGCCTTCCACTTCGTCGGCTTCGCGCTCGTGCTGACCGGCGTCTACATCGCCTCGCGGAGGCAGAGGTAGCTGTCAGTAGCTTCGTCATTGCGAGGAGCGGAGCGACGAAGCAATCCATCTCTCTTTGTGCGGCGCTATGGATTGCTTCGCTTCGCTCGCAATGACGAGATTACCCCTTCCCCATCGCAAACTTGCTGTAGGCCTCGTTCGTCGCGATGATGACATGCGCGGCGCAGCCGTTGCGGCGGTGCGGATCGGATTTCGTCTCGTAATCGGGCGACGTCATCATGTCGATGAAGGCGGCGACCGAGGGATAGTAGACCAGCGCCACATAGTCCCACTGATTGCCTTCCTCGACACCGAGCGCCACCGCCTTGGCATCTCCGGTCCACAACAGCGTGCCGCCACGCGCCTTGATCATCGGCACCGTCAGTGCGCTGTAGCGCAAGTACGCGTCCCAGCCCGATCCGTGGCCATCGCGCGAGCGCTCGTGAAACCGCATCAGGTTGACCATCACGACAGGCTTGTCGCGCTCCATCGTTTCCAGCCCTCTGACATTCAGCAATTCCACGCCCATCGCCGGCTCCGTTTGGTCCAACAGGATTTCGCGCATCGTAGCATTGCGCGAGCCCGTCTGGTCTCAGCGAGATTTGAACTCGGCGCAGGCATGGACAAACGGCCAAATCTGCTGTTTTGCCGCCCCGCCATGCCCTGCGATGCCCTAGCAAAACAACGCCCGGCCATGCTTTTATGCCGATCGCAAAAAAGAGGCCCAGGGGGCCAACACAGGGAGATCCGATGTCCAGGTTCAGGGTTGTGACGCCGAAGGGCGCGAGTTTCACGGTGGCCGGCGGCGGCTATGACTATGAAAAAGAGGCGCTCGATCCGATCGGGGCCGAGATCGTCGAGGCGCCGCTCAACGAGGCCGAGTTCATCGCTGCGGCGAAGACGGCGGACGCGATCTACGCCAAGGGCATGCCGATCACCAAGGCGATCATCGACTCGCTGGAGAACTGCAAGGTGATCACGCTCGGCAGCGTCGGTGTCGACTCGGTCGACGTCAAGGCTGCAACCGCGCGCGGCATTCCCGTCACCAACGTTCCCGACACCTTCATCGAGGAAGTCGCCGACCACGCCATGACCTTGCTGCTTGCCGGCTTCCGCCGCCTGATCGAGCAGGACAAGATGGTGCGCGAGGGCCGCTGGAGAGAGGGCCGGCCGGCGCTGTTGAAGATTCCGCGGCTGATGGGACAGACGCTCGGCTTCGTCTCGTTCGGCCGCGTCGCGCGTGCGGTGGCAAAGCGCGCCGCACCATTCGGTCTGCGGATGATGGCCTACGATCCTTTCATCCAGGAAACGCTGATGTACGATCACGGCGTGATGCCGGCGACGCTGTCGGAAGTGCTGTCGCAATCCGACTTCGTGTCGATGCACGCGCCGGCCCGTCCCGAGGTGCATCACATGCTCGGCGAGGCGCATTTCAAGCAGATGAAGAAGAGCGCGGTGTTCATCAACACCGGGCGCGGTGCCACCGTGAACGAGGAAGGGCTGATCAAGGCGCTGCAGGAGGGCTGGATCGCGCACGCCGCGCTCGACGTGTTGGAGACGGAGCCGCCTTCGCATAACAATCCGATGCTGCGAATGGAGAACGTGACGCTGACCGCGCATGTCGCGTCGGCTTCGGCACGTTTCGACGAGGCCCGCAAGCGCCGCGTCGGCCACGAATTGTCATTGGTGCTGCAAGGCATGTGGCCGGTGAGCTGCGTCAACCCGTCGGTGCTGCAGACCACCAAGCTCCGGCGCTGGCAGCCCGTCGGCATGGACCGCGGACCGAACAGTTAGCGGCGCGCGAAAACGCGGCTCGGAAAACACCTATTTGCTCTCCAGCGAATTGACCGGCTCCCAGCCGAGCCCCGGCGGGCGCTTGGCGAATTCGCTGGCGCGCTTCAAAAACAGTGCCGACGGCTTGTCGGTGCCGGCGGCGCGCGCAAAGCACGCGACCGTGGCGGCGAACTCGCGCTTGCGCCAATGCAGCAGGCCTTCGGCATAGGCGTCGGCTGCCGCGCGCTGCTGCGGCGTTTCCTCGCCGGCCAGCGCCATAAGCTCGTAGATTTTCACCGGGGTCTCGCGGCCCCGCACCCGTACCGCATCGAGCTCGCGCCAGGTGAAGGCCGAGCCCGTTTGCGTCACCGTGGTCTCGGAAGCGATGATGGTGGTGCCGTAGAATTTGTTGGCGCCTTCGAGCCGTGAGGCGACATTCACCGCGTCGCTCATGACGGAATAGTTGAAGCGCCGCCGCGAGCCGATATTGCCGACCAGCGCCTCGCCGGAATTGAGGCCCATGCGGTGCGCCACGGTGAGGCCGCGGAACGCGGCCGACGTTTTGTTGAGCTCGTCCAGCTTCGCCCGACAGAGCAGCGCGGCCTCCGCGGCATGGCGGGCATGATCGGCATCGTCCACCGGCGCGCCGAACACGGCGACGATGGAGTCGCCGATATATTTATCGACATAACCGCCCTTGCTCTCGATGATGTCGGTCATCGCTGACAGATATTCATTGATGAAGGCAACCAGTTCGGCCGGTGTCATCTTCTCGGAGATGGACGAAAAACCCTCAAGATCGGAAAAGAACACGGTGACATCGCGCGTCTCCCCGCCGAGGTCGGGCAGCTTGTTGGAGGCGAGCATGCGATCGATGACCTGCGGCGCCAGATAGAGTGCAAAACTCCTGCGCAACAGCCGCTGGCCGCGATCGGTCACGACCAGCCGCCAGGCGATCATCAAGAGCAACCCAAGAAGTCCTGCGATAAAGGGCTCGCTGAGCGGGATCACCCAGGCTTTGGAGAAGGCATAGGTGGCACCGAGCGCGCCCACCGTGACGAGGCCGAGATAAGTGCCTGCAGCCGCGGCCGGCGCCAGCATCCATGCCGCCAGCGCCGTCAGCAGCGCAAAGCCGATCGCGATTGCAATCGTCGGATTCCGCTTGAGCTCTCTCAATGCGTCGCGGGCAATCAGATTGTTGACCGCGGTCGCATGGATATACACGCCGGCGATGGTGCTGCGGTTGTAGCGCGCTCCAACTTTCACCGGCGGCAGGTCGCAACGCGGCGCGGCCGATTGCTCGATGCCGGTGGCGAAGCGCTTGGAGGTAAACTTGCGGTCCTCGGCGTCGAGCAGTGTGCCGAAGATAACGATCTTGTCCGCGAACTGGCGAAAGAATTCCGTATCCCCCTTCTCGACGCAGGCGCGCAGATCCGCCAGCGAATAAGTTCGCACGTCGGCCGCGCCGCCATCGAAATTCAGCGTCAGCGTCCCCTTCACCGCGGACGGCACACGATAACCCGCCAGCGTCACGCTGCCGTCCGCGCCGATCACGGGCTCGGCCGCTAGCGCGCGCGATGCCAGTTCCAGCGCCATCGACGGAATTGGCTTGCCCTTGCCGGCAAGACTCAGCGGCACGCGCCGGACCACATCATCGGGATCTGAAAGGATGTTGAGCGGGCGGATGTTCTGCGGGCCGCGGACCGCGATGCGTTGCCCGTCCGAAGGCTGGTTGGCGCCATCGGTGCGCAACGCCTCGCCGAGCACGACCTTGCCGGCGGCAGCACCGGCAGCCAGCGCGCGAAGGAAAGGCCGGTCGAAGCCGCGCAGCTTTGCGCCGACCGCATCGTCGCCGAACGGCAGTTCCGATTGCTCGATCGAATTGGCGAACACGATGTCGAAGCCGGCGACCCTGGCACCGCCGTCGAGCACCGCCGTCAGCACGCGGCCGATCTCGGTGGTCCAGATTGGCGTCGGCGAACCCTTGAACGGCGGCGTCTCGTAGGTCTCCTCATCGATCGCGATCACCGCGACGGGCGCGGAGGCGGCGTCGCGATGCGGGCCGAGCAATTGCCAGCGCAGTGCGGTCAGCGCATCGATCGACCAGCCATGGGCGAGGTTGAACGGCGGCAGCACGGACAGCAGGCCGCAAGCCACGGCGATCACGAGGATTGCGACGGCGTCCCGCCTGAAACTCATCCCTGCCCCAGTATTGCCGCTACTGCAACGTCACCAGCCGGCCGATCACCGGGCCGGCGCCTGATGTGGCATTGGGGTCGACCACGAAGGCCGCAAATTTCGATTTCAACGTGATTGAATAGGCGCCGCCGGGCGTCAGCGAGACGTTGCTTTTACTCAGATCGTAGAATCGACCATGCGCCGGCTGCACCCCGGCGAGGTCGACTTCATAGCGCTCGCCCTTGACGTCGAGGCGTTCGATCACGAGCTTACCCCGCTCCGAAGTCGACACGATCGGCGACTGGCCGTGCAGCACCAGGGGCGGCGGCCCTTTCTTCGGATCGTCCTTCAGGCTGCGCACCACGGTGGCCGCGCTCTCGCCAAGCTCCTTGCCGATGCGCTGTGCCTGGGTCGGATCGCAGGCGACCTTCTCGGTCTTGAAGTCGGCGAGATGCACCGCGCTCTGCTCACTTCCAACGATGACGGTGCCGATGCCGGAAATGGTCTCGCGCCAACACGACTTCATGTAGCCGAGCACGATTTTACCGCCTGGGCCGAGCTTGATGACCTGGCCGGGCACGACATAGTCCATGAACTCCGCGCCGGTGACCTTGCCTTGCACGTCCTCGACCACGGCGACCGGCGGCTCCGCGCGCGCGATCGCGGTCAGGGCAAGAAGGCAGGCGGTTGCGGCAAACAGGCGTCTCATGGTGGACCTCGATGAAGCACATCCGACAGCTAATGGCGCACGGGCGAGGATAGCGTGAACCATATCACACAAGGAGGACTTTTGCCGGATTCGGTTGTCGCAGGCCCTGTCACACCGGTTCATTTTAACTGCAAAAACAACGCCTCAGGGCTTTTTCGTGCGGTAATCGCCAAAGCCGGTATCACGCTGGTCGAGCTGCGCCTTCACGCTGCCGCCGTCGCGGCGGAAGGTCGACATGTAGGCGCGGCTCGCCTCGGTGGTGAAAGCCAGCGCCTGGATCTCCGTCCCCGCTCGCATGGCGGCGCGCGCGCCCATGATCTCCATGGCGCGATGCACCGAGCGCTTGTTGAGCTGCTGCAGCTCGACCGGCACTTTCGCCGCCCGCTCGGCGAAATCGAGTGTGCGCTGCTCCAATTCGGCGAGCGGAAACGCGCGCGTCGCAAACCCCCATTCGGCTGCCTCGCGCCCGGACATGGCGTCGCCCGTCAACATCAATTCCATGGCGCGGCGCATGCCGACCAGCCAGGGATGATACTGCATGTCCGGCGGGCTCATCAGCCGCACCGGCGGATAACCGATCTGGGCGTCATCGGCGACATAGACCACGTCACAGGCGGTGGCGAGCTCTGTGCCGCCGGCGAGACAATAGCCGTGCACCTGCGCGACCACGGGCTTGGCGAGATCCCAGATCGAGAACCAGCCCTCGACGACGTGGCGCGACCACTGCCCCGGTCCCGACGCCGAGTGATAGGGCTGATCGACCGAATTATTCGAGGACAGGTCGTAGCCCGCCGAAAAACATGGACCGGCTCCGCGCAGGATGGTGATCGACACCTCGCCATCGCGGTCGGCGGCCTCCAGCGCCTCGAAAATTTCGGCGCGCAGGCGGTTGTTCAGCGCGTTGCGCTTCTCGGGCCGGTTCAGCGTGATTCGCCGCACCCGCGGCCGGGGATCATCGACGAGAATGTGCTGGTGTGACATCGGTTGCTTCCTCGCGCTCGTTGCATGGTGCTCGGCACGTGTACATGCCCGAGATTGGCAGCGATGTCATGGTCTTCATGGCCGGCCGTGCTGACCGAACACGCGGCGCACCAGCTCGGTGGTGCTCCTGACGCCGGCCTTGCGCAGGATGTTGGCGCGATAGCCCTCGACGGTGCGCGAGCTTAGTCCGAGCGCCTGCGCGATCTCCTTGGCGCTCGCGCCGAGCGCGATCCTTTCCAGCACTTCCCATTCGCGGCCGCTGAGATGCATCTGGTCGCAGAGATCGGTGGGGATGCCGGTGCGGCTGCGCGATATTTCGCCGAGCGCGGCGTGGACGCGCGCGACGACATCGCGGCCGTCGAACGGCTTTGCGACGAAATCGAAGGCGCCGCGACGCACGGCATCGACGGCGAGCGGAATGCTCGCCTCCGCCGAGCTTGCGAACACCGGCGCGCGCCAGTGCTCCGCGCAGATGCGCTCGAGCAACTCGAAGCGGCATTTGTCGCGAATGCCGACGTCGAGAAACACGCAGAGCGGGATGCGGATTCTCGCACGGGCCAATAGTCCCGCACCGTCCGCAAAGCAGATCACCTCATAGCCCGCCAGCGTCAGTGCGCCCGCCAAGGTCGCACGCGCGGCCGCGTCGTCGTCGATCACGAAGATTTCGCCCCTGGAATCCGGATTAGCCTGCATGACACCCCCCGAAATAGAGCCAACAAAAAGCCGGCGGCCGCCGACAGCAATCGGCGAGCGCCGGCAGTTGAAAACCCTGCCGATATCAGTGCTTTCGATGTGAGCCGGGCGTTATCGCAATCGCCCCAGCAGCAGTTCGAGGCCGTATATATGCGGGAACCGAACCGACCATTTGACGGTTGGGGACAGCTATTTTACATTTCGGGACAACGCTGGAGCGCTCGGCATGACCGACCTGATTCGCAGCGCCTGCCTGACGCACTACCCGGAGCTGGCGCGCTCGGTCGGGCTCGATCCGTTGGCGATGTTGCGCAAGGTGCGTCTGCCGCTCGGTTGCCTCGCGCACCAGAACATGCGTATCGCCGTGGCCAAGGTTCGACGGCTGCTCGAAATCACCGCGATGGCGGCCGGTGTCGACGAATTCGGGCTGCGCATGGCCGAGCGCGGCGGCCTGTCCAATCTGGGACCGGTCGCGCTGATCATCCGCGACCAACCCACGGTCGGCTCCGCGCTCGAATCGCTGTCACGCTACATCCACATCCATCACGAGGGCATGCGGCTCGCGATCGAGCCGGACGGCGACATCGTCATCATCGTGCTCTTCCTGCGTGGCGGACGCCCGCGCGTGCCGCGTCAATCGGTCGAGATGGCGCTCGGCACCGTCTTCCGCGTGATCCAGTCGCTGTTCGGCGGCGAGTGGCGGCCGCAGGAAGTTCATTTGATGAACCCGCCGCCGCGCAACCGCACCTATTACCGGAAATTTTTCAGGTGCGACGTCGCCTTCAATTCCGAATTCGACGCGATCCTGCTGCCTGCGCGCGACCTGGACAGGAAGATTCCGACGGCTCACCCGCTGATCGCCCGCTATGTCGAAAGCCGTGTGGACGAGTTCGACGCGCAACACAATGGGTGGGACGGCAAGATCGGCCAATTGATCCGCATGTTGCTGCCCGCCGGAGATTGCTCGATCGAACGCGTGGCCGACCATCTGGCGTGCAACCGAAGAACCATCCACAGGCGTCTCGCGGATTGCGGCACGACGTTTTCGGAAGTGCTCGATGCCCAACGCGCAGACCTCGTCATGCACCTGGTCAAGGACCGCTCGCGATCGCTTGCCGAGATTTCCATAATGATCGGCTTCTCCGCCCAGAGCGCCATGGCACGCTGGTTCCGCGAACGCTTCGGCTGCAGCATCACCGAATGGCGCAACGATCCGCGCGAGCGGATGCGGATCGCGGCCGGCCGCTGGTGAGCATCACCTGACGTCAGGCCGCGCGTACGGAATCCAGGAACCTGCCGACTTCGAGCTTGAGGCGATTGCTGTCGGTGGACAGCAATTGCGCCGCCGACAGCACCTGCGTCGAGGACGATCCGGTCTCGGTCGCACCTTGCCGCACGTCGGCGATGTGCGAGCTGACCTGGGTGGTGCCCTCCGCAGCCTGCTGCACGTTGCGTGAAATCTCCTGCGTCGCGGCGCCCTGCTCTTCGACGGCAGCCGCGATGGTGGAAGCGACCTCGGAAAGCTTCTGGATCGTCCCGCTGATGTCGCGGATCGCGCCGACCGATTCCTGTGTCGCCGCCTGGATTCCCGTGATCTGCTGACCAATCTCGCCGGTCGCTTTCGAGGTCTGCTCGGCCAGTGCCTTGACCTCGGAGGCGACAACCGCGAAGCCGCGGCCGGCTTCGCCCGCGCGGGCGGCCTCGATGGTGGCGTTCAACGCCAGAAGATTGGTCTGACCGGCAATGGCATTGATCAACTCGACGACGTCGCCGATCCGTGCCGCGGCCTTCGACAACTCGCTGACGCGATCGTTGGTCTGGCGGGCCTGTTCGACCGCCTCATTGGCCATGCGGGCCGAAGCCTGAACCTGCCGGCTGATTTCGTTCACCGACGACGACAATTCCTCGGTGGCGGACGCTACCGACTGCACATTGGTGGACGCCTCTTCGGCCGCAGCGGCGACCATGGCGCTGAGTTCCTGCGAGCGCGCAGCGGTGGAGGTCAATGCCGTGGCCGAGGCTTCCAGTTCGGTCGACGCCGACGAGACGGTCTCGACGATCTCGCCGACCGCGCCCTCAAAGGCGTCCGCCATCCGCATCATGTCGGCCTTGCGTTGGGCCGCGGCGAGCCGATCCTGCGCCGCCTTCGCTTCCGCCTCCTCGCGCGCCTTGCGCTCGGCGTTGACCTTGAAGGTTTCGACGGCCTGCGCGATCTCGCCGATCTCGTCCCGCCGGCCGAGACCGGGCAGCACGATGGCAAAGTTGCCGTTGGCAAGCTCGATCATGGCCGATGTCATCGCCTTGAGCGGCTTGGAGACCGACCGCCCGATGAACAAGCCGGCGCCGAGCACCAGCGAAGCGATCAGGAGCATGGCGATTTCCATTTGCCACTGGATCCGATCGCGCTCGATCGCATTTTGCCGTTCAGCCTCGGCACGGATGTCGTAGACGGATTTCGATACGGCTTCGATCACCGGCTCGACCGCGGAGAACGAATCCGAGGTTGTCTTCAACTCGGCCGCGAGCTTGAGCGCGGTGTCCATCCACGCCTGAAAATCGCGCTGATAGTCCGCCAGCAGCCTGTTGAGCTCGGATTTCGCGGCCGTGGGAATATCGGCGCCTTCGACGCCCGCGGTGAACTCGGCGGCGCGCTTCTGCATCTCGCCGCCATATTTTGCATCACGCCGGAGCATGAAGTCCTTCTCATGCCGGCGCATCATCAACATCGTCACCAGCAGCGCCGGCTCACGCAATTGATCGACCTTCGCTTCGATCGCGTGGACCGAGACGCGCAGCCTGCCCTCCAGCCCCGCTTCCTCGTTGAGCCCGAGCTTCTGCTTCAGCGCGACGACCGCCTCGAAATGTTCCTGATATTGTTGCAGCGAGGCACGCATGGCCTCGATCCGCGCAGCCAGATCGGCGTTTCCGATGGCGGCGATCCCGTCATGCAGCGCAGCGATATCCGTGGAGACAGCCTTGCCGATTTCAACCTGTCTGTCGGCCTTCTTCGGATCATTGCGAAGCAGGAAGTCCTTCTCGGCACGGCGGCCTTCCAGCAGCTCGACCTCGACCTTGCCGTTCAGTTCCGAAATCGCCCGCGCCTTGTCCGCGGCCAGGCGATAGGTCGCGACGGCATTCTCGCCGTAGAAGTGGATGCCGCCGACGAAGATGACGCCGAGCAGACCGACCACGCCGATGGCGAGGATCTTTTGAGTCAAGCGCATGGAGAGGCCGCGCATCGTGATCTCCGGGCCGAAAAGTGAGACAGTATGCGCGGATTGTTAGGTCGGTTGCCGGCAACATCAGGTTAAATTCGAACTCCGTAGGAATACGCAGAAAGGAAACGGCGCGGCGATGTCGATCGCCGTGCCGCTGATGTTCGTTCCAACCGTCGTTGGATTTCGCGTTGCCACCGCGACCTCCGGATTCTTGTTTGCGCATGATCTTTTCGGAAAGCCGCTACACACTTTTCCGGATCATGCGCTGGATGCGATCAGCCCGCCGGGAGCATCACCACGCCCTTGTCCCTTGGCCAGCGGACGCGCCAGGCGAAATTGATGTCCCTGACCTCGGCTGGCTTGACCTCATATGCCCATTCCAGCACGCCACGCCTGTCATGGAAGTTGGTGGTGGCCGGAGGTGTCGTCGACGGCAGCATTTCCACCACGATGTCCTCGTTCTCGCTGACCGGAAGCTGGTCCTGGATCGCGATCCGAATCGGGAAATCATGGCCGTTGCGGATGCTGGTCTTGAAGGCGCGCTCGTCCGTCTTGGAGGTCACGATCAGGCCGGTCGAACCTTCATTGTGCTTGAGCACGGTCCGTTCGATCTTGACCTTGTCGTCGGCGCCGAAACCGAGCCGGACCGTTTCGTCCTTGCCGGCGGCCGCCATCCTGCCGCGACCGACGAACGTGCCGTCGCGGTAGATCGAAACCCTGCCCGGCAATAGCGGCGCATCTTCGCCCTGCACGAAGCTCGCCTCTAGGAACGCTGTCGGATCGAGCACCGGCGTGGATCGGATCACCAGATCGGGGGCGATCGTGGCGCTGGCGATCCGCAGGCTCTTCGCCCCCTCGCTCGCGCCGATGCTGACGCGGCCGGGAATCCTGAATGACGCCTGGAAGGCGCCGATTTCCGCCGTCGCCTGCTGCTCATCGGCGCGTTGTTGCATCAGCTTGCCTGGTTCGGGCGCCGGCACCGCGGCAGGCGCCGCAAAGTCCTGCTCCGAATGTCCCCTGAGTGCGGCCTCGCCCCGTGGACGCGCCGGCACCGGATATTGCACCACGAGCGTGCTGAGATCGGGGGCATCGCCGCCGCGGGCCGTGCGGATCGTGGACACATCGAGCCTCACATTCGACCAGTCCTCGCCGGTCGATTGCGTGATCTCGGCACGGCGCACCAGCTCAAGCGCCGGCTTGCGGTCCCTGGCGCCGGTCTCGAGCCGCGCATCATAGAGCGGCGTCCAGCGCGCATTGCGCACGGAATAGGTGACCCGCAGCGTCGCTTTCGTCGCGGCGGCCGATGCGAGATCGATGCGAACCTCGAGCTTGGCCGGAGGTTTGGCGTTGCGGTCCTGCTCGAGCCGCGCGATCTCGCGGTCGATGTCGCGCTGCTTGCGCTTAGAATTGCGGATCGCGGTCTCGGCGGTCGCGACTTCGTCGGCGACCGCGGCAAAGGCAGCGCGCCAGTCCGAGAGCGGCCGCGCCTCGCCCTTTTCGCCCAATCCGGCCGGAGAGGCCTCCGCAAACCGCTCTGCAAATTTGCGCCGCGCTTGTGCAGCAGCAATCGCGCCGTCGAGATCGGCGCCTTGATCTCTGAGCGTCTCGATGCGACGGTCGATTTCGGACAGATTGACCGGGGGCAGCGGCCGCGGCGGAAGCGTATCGATCGCGCCGATAGCCAGCTTCTCGCCCGCCTCACCCTCGACCCGCAGCGAGGACGGATCCAGCGTCAGCGGGAAATCTTTCGCCACCAGCGTGTTGTCGCCGGACGGCAGATCGAGCGAGATCACGCGCGTGACGCTCGCGCCGTCGGGATAGACGGTCACGGTATCGATCGAAGACACAGCGTCGAGATCGGCGGCGAGTGCCGGCATGGCGGCAAAGGCCGACACCAGCACAAGACTCGTCGTGGCAAAGTAAGTTGACATCAATCGCATTGGCTCCCTCCTGCAAGGCCTTGGTGACAACAAGCAGCAGGTTCGAATGCGGTTTGTCTGCGGCAGGGGAATGGCGCGGACGTGGCGCCCGGCCGTCGCATGGAGCTATCGGCGCACGGGCGCCGCCATGTCACGCCGCCCAAAAACAACAGCGCGGCGATATCATCGCCGCGCTGCCAATCCGCTCAGGTCCGAGTCCGAAAAAACTCAGTAGATCTCGAACAGGCCGGCGCCGCCCTGGCCGCCGCCGATGCACATGGTCACGACGCCCCACTTGGCCTTGCGGCGGTGGCCTTCCTGCAGGATGTGGCCGGTGAGCCGGGCGCCGGTCATGCCGAAGGGATGGCCGATTGCGATCGAGCCGCCATTGACGTTGTACTTCTCCGGATCGATGCCGAGCCGGTCGCGCGAATAAAGACACTGGCTGGCAAAGGCTTCGTTGAGCTCCCAGATGTCGATGTCGTCGATCTTGAGACCATGGCGCTTGAGCAGCTTCGGCACGGCGAACACCGGTCCGATGCCCATCTCGTCGGGCTCGCAACCAGCCGAAGCCCAGGCGACGAAGCGGCCCATCGGATTGAGACCGCGCTTTTCGGCGTCCTTGGCTTCCATCAGCACCACCGCGGCGGCGCCATCGGACAACTGACTGGCGTTTCCTGCCGTGATGTATTTGCCCGGCCCCTTGACCGGCTCGAGCTTGGCGAGGCCTTCCATCGTCGTGTCCGGACGGTTGCATTCGTCGCGATCGACGACGTAGTCGACGATGCTCTCGGCCTTGGTCGCCTTGTCGACCACTTTCATTTTGGTCTTCATCGGGACGATTTCGTCCTTGAACTTGTTGGCCTGCTGGGCGGCGGCCATGCGGCGCTGCGACTCCAGCGAATACTCGTCCTGGTATTCCCGGCTCAGCTTGTAGCGCTCGGCGACGATGTCGGCGGTGTCGATCATCGCCATATAAATGTCGGGTGCGTTCTTGAGAAGATCGGGGTCCAGGGCCTCTTTCGGATTGCCGAGAGCGGGAACGGAAATGCTTTCGACGCCGCCGGCCACGATGCAATCGGCGCCGTCGGAGCGGATCGAGTTGGCGGCCATCGCGATGGTCTGCAGCCCCGATGAGCAGAAACGGTTGACGGAGACGCCGGCGGTGGTCTTCGGCATGCCGGCAAGCAGTGCCGCCTCACGACCGATATTGCGAGAACCGTGGGCGCAATTGCCGAGATAACAGTCTTCAACGTATTCCTTATCGACACCGGCACGTTCGACCGCATGCTTGATGGCGTGCGCCGCCATGCTCATGGGCGGGGTGATGTTGAATCCGCCACGGCCGGATTTGGCCAGCCCGGTACGCGCATAGGAAACCACTACAGCTTCACGCATTTCTGCCTCCCTGTTGAGAGCCGCTTTTTGGTTCGTGAAACCGTTACAGCACAGATATTTCGCCGAAAGCAACAGAAACGGGGCCTGCCACGACCCCAAATTTTCCGTCTCCCAAAATACCAGCGTCTTGCGAAATTGGCGCGAGCTGCAGCAGCCGCGGCAGTCCGCCCTCCCCCTGTACCCGAGGAGGCTTGGGATAGAGTCCAATTCTTCGGAGCTTTGCGCGCCGACCGCGCGATTTGCCGGGTTCGTCAGCTCAGCAAGGTGCGGGTCTTCTTCTCAGCGTCATAGACCTGGACCTGAAGCATCGGATAAGCCGATTTCAGCTTTCGACCCGATGCCTCCGCCGCATCAACCGTGTCAAATTCCGTCTTGAAATGACCGTCGACGACAATCGCGAACCCTTCGGCAGGCGGCCGGTCGGCTCGTGTTATTTTCTTCGGCTCCGGCTCGTCGATCGAGAGAACAGGTTTTTTCATTTTTGATCCTTCCGGGATGCCGCGTCGGTTACCCAGGTTCAACTCACCCGGTGAAACGCCGGCGGCAAGGTCTGGCGCACAAGTTCACGCAGATCCAGAACTTCGCCGCTTTCGGTGATGTCCGAGAACAGGACCTCGACAAACGGATGCTGGCGGTTGGAGGCGACGCCTCGCTGATATTTCGCGCTTACAATCCGCTCGATCGCCGCGAGGTTCAGCTTGCCAAGCGCATTGTATTGACCGCGGAACAGACTTTGGCGTACTCCGCGGTGCTCGATGGAGTTGGCCCAGACGTCCATCACCTTGCGGCCTATGAACGCCTCGATCGGTTCGGAGCCATCCCGAGCCAATAGTCGTAGCCCGTCCATGCTATGCGGTCCGTCATCGACGCAAAATTGTGTAAGCGACATTGGGAATCCTCCTGTCGTCGGCGCCTTGTTCGTAGCCGCGATCTCTCGCAAGGCTTCGATTGTCGCACCGGCGCATTCCGAAAATCGAAGGCGGCGTTTACCAGCGCACGATCACCGCGCCGGCAACGATCAGACCCAGGAAGAGCGGCACCAATATTGGAGGTACCAGCCACTCGCGAAGGTCGAATTTCTGGATGCCGGACATCACGACCGCCCCGTTTTGTGGCGAGAGCTCAAAACTCTCCGTCACCGATTGCGGCCAAATACGGTGTTGAGCGCAGCAGAGGCTCTTTCCGTCACGATGTCGAGGGAAATCTCGAAGAAATCGTCGACATGCCCAAAGTTTGCGTCGACGCCGCTCCAGAAAGCGGTAGGTCACCTCTCATGACACGTCCGAGCGGGAAATATCGGCTGCGAACGGCGCGCGAACGTTGATATCGGGTGGGGGAGCATCCATATGTGCCATGAGCATACATCGGCTCTTCGCATAAGGCGTGTCCCGGAACGCGACGCCTTAGATGCCCAAATCCCATGAGTAAATCGACCGAACGTCACGTCGCTTCGACGTGCGTACGTTCGGGTCAGGAAACATATGCCCATCGAACGAGCTTCTGTGCGGGTCATTCACAAACCGTGGGGAGCGAGCGATCTCCAGCCATGGAGCAACATCGATGGCAGCGGCGACGCCGTGGGGGAGTTGTGGTTCGAGCGGTCCGACAGCAATGCTCCGATCCCTGCCTTGCTGCTCAAGCTGCTGTTCACCAGCGAGCCATTGTCGATCCAGGTCCATCCGGACGACACTTTCGCGCGCGCGATGGGAATGCCGAACGGCAAGAGCGAGGCCTGGTACATCGTCTCGGCAGAGCCGGGCGCGCAGATCGGCGTCGGGTTAAAGCGCCGGATAACGCCGCAAGAATTACGGACGTCGATCAGGGACGGTTCGATCGTCGAACTGGTCCAATGGCGTCCGGCTGCGACGGGCGACGTCGTCTACATCCCGGCCGGCACCATCCACGCCATCGGCGCGGGCATCGTGCTTGCCGAGATTCAGCAGCGCAGTGACACGACATTCCGATTGTTCGATTACGGCAGGCAGCGCGAGTTGCACGAAGACAACGGCGTCGCCGTTGCCAATGCGTGGCCGCTTCGATCTTCACCCGGTCCGACGCGCCTTTCGGATGAACGGACGCTTCTTGTCGCCAGCCGGCATTTCGTTCTCGAGCGCCTTGACCTGCCGGAGGGTTCAAGCTGGGCGCTGCTGGCTGAACCGGAGACATGGATTCTCGTTCTCGACGGCCATGCGGCGATCGGATTGGCCGCGTTATCCGCCGGCGAAGCGATCTTCGCTGCCGGCGGTCGCAGCAGTATCGAAGTCGGCGCCAACGGGTTGACCGCGCTGGTCGCCTATCCGGCAACCGCTCCAGTTGCTTCGTTGTTGCAGCGGCTCGGTGAACCATCGGCCGATCCTGTCCCGCAAACCGCTGTGGCTGTATCGCAATTGGCAGGCCGCGCCGAGGCGTGGACGTGACGCCAATCCGCCGGATCGCGGTAGTCGGCAACTCGCTGCCGCGCCGCTGTGGCATCGCAACATTCACGACCGACCTGCAAAGCGCAATTTCAAATTCACGACAAAGCCTGCAGTGCTCTATCGTGGCCATGACCGACCGCGATCAGACCTATGACTATCCCGTTTCGGTCACCCTTCAGATCAAGGACGACCGCATCGAAGAGTATGTGCGCGCCGCGGCGTTTCTGAACGCCGGCCGGTTCGACGTCGTCTGTCTGCAGCACGAGTTCGGAATTTTCGGCGGCGAAGCCGGCACCCACGTCATCGAACTCCTGTCTCGCCTCACCATGCCGATCGTGACGACGCTGCATACTGTGCTGGCCAAGCCAACCGCGGGTCAACGCACAGTGACGGACCGCATCGTCGAGCTGTCTTCAAAGATCATCGTGATGGCCAACAAGGGACGCGAATTGCTGCGCAGCGTCTATCGTGTGCCGGACGAAAAAATCGAAGTCATCGCCCACGGCATTCCCGATTTTCCGTTTGTCGAGCCCGACGCAGCGAAGGCCAAGCTCGGTTTCGGCGACCGCTCGGTCATCCTCACGTTCGGCCTGCTGTCGCCCAGCAAGGGCATCGAGGTCATGATCGACGCCATGCCCTCGATCCTGCAGCGACGCCCGGACGCGGTCTATGTCGTGCTCGGCGCGACCCATCCCAATCTGGTTCGGGACCAGGGCGAAGCCTATCGCCAGAGCCTGATGGCACGCGTGCGCGAGTTCGGCATCGAGAATAACGTGGTATTTCTCGACCGGTTCGTTGACCAGGCCACGCTGCTCGAATTCATTTCGATGAGCGACGTCTATGTCACGCCCTATCTCAACGAAGCGCAGATGACGTCGGGTACGCTGGCCTACAGCTTTGGCCTCGGAAAACCGGTCGTCTCCACGCCGTATTGGCACGCGAGCGAATTGCTTGCCGGTGGCCGCGGCGTTCTGGTTCCTTTTGGCGATGCCGCGGCGATCGGCGACGCCGTCGCGGACTTGCTCACCGACGACCCGCGTCGGCGAGCCATGCGCGAACGGGCCTACGCGGCCAGCAGATCGATGACATGGGAGCGGACCGCCGAACGCTACATTACGGTCTTCGAGAATGCGCGACAGGGGCACGGGCTGAAGGTGATTGCGCGCATGGAGCCGGACGCGACCGCGCGGCACAGCCCCGCGGCGCCGGCCATGCAAACGAGTCATCTTCTGTCGATGTGCGACGATACCGGGCTGTTCCAGCATGCCGTGCATTCGGTGCCGGATCGATCGCACGGCTATTGCGTCGATGACAACGCGCGCGCGCTGATATTGGCCTGTGCCCTCAATGTGCCGGGTGAGCATCCCCTTGCGGACGCCCTAACGGCCCGCTTTGCCGCCTTTGTGCAGCATGCCTGGAATCCCGACACCGGACGATTCCGCAACTTCATGGGCTTCAACCGGACCTGGCTCGAAGACCAAGGGTCCGAGGACAGTCACGGACGAACCCTTTGGGCCCTGGGTGAGTGCGCGCGCAAAGATGTCAGCCCGACCCGGCGTCGATGGGCCGCCGCCTTGTTCGCCCAGGCACTCCCGACCACAAGGACCTTTCGTTCGCCCCGCGCCCTGGCCTTCACGCTGCTGGGTCTGGACGCCTATTGCGCCGTTGTTGCCGACGACCGCCAAGCCCGGAATATCCGCCCTATCCTCGCCGACAGGCTGATGTTCGGCCTGGCGCAGGTGGAAACGCCGGACTGGCCGTGGTTCGAGGAGAGCCTCGCCTACGACAATGCGCGCCTGCCGCAGGCCTTGATCGCCACAGGCTTGGCGACGCGAACGCCCGGCTATGTCAAGGCCGGGCTGCGATCGCTGCGCTGGCTGATGACGCTGCAAATGACATCGACGGGTCACTTCCGCCCCGTCGGCACCGCCGGTTTCGGCGAATTTCGAACCCCTCCCCGCGCGTTCGACCAGCAGCCGGTGGAAGCCACGGCAACGATTGCCGCCTGTCTCGCGGCGTCGCGCGCAGACGACGATGCCGAATGGGAAACCATGGCAACGAAGGTTTTCTCCTGGTTTCTCGGCAACAACGACCTGTCGGTCGCACTCGTCGATCCCGAGACCGGCAGTTGCAGGGACGGACTGCATCCTGATCGTGCCAACGAAAATCGCGGGGGCGAGTCGGTAGTGTGCTATCTTCTGGGGCTGGCTGAGATTCGTCAGCTTGCCCGCGTCAGTATCAGTCCGACAAATCCCGTGGCACTTCACGCCATCGGCGCTTGATCTGACGCTCACTCCGGCCAACCGAGGGCACGTTGTCGCAAGCCACTTTTCTAAATCGGCGCGCACTCCATCTGCGCCCCGACCCGGCGCGCGTTATCGTACGCCCGTTCAAGCCGGCAACGGAGCCCCGCGATCTCAATCCGACCGACAAGACGCGCGCCAATCATATCGTCGAGCGCGTTCTCGATCTCGATTCGGAAGCCGCCGCCAGCCAGCTGGCGGATGTGCTGGAGAACTTCAAAGGTCGTCACCGCAACCTGCTGGAAACCTTCGAGGTCCGCGCCGACGAAATGGAGCAGGCGCTCGCGACGCACTGCAGCTTTTCGGAAGTCCAGCGCCAGCTCATCGGTGCCTATTTCCTGAACGAGTATTCGTTCGAGGCGTCGGCATTGTTCAATCCCAGCATCGTGCCGCATCCCGATCAGTCGGGAATTGCGGCCGGCAGCCTGCGCTTCATTCTCAGCCTGCGTGCCGTCGGCGAAGGACACGTGTCGTCGTTGACCTTTCGCGCCGGCACCATCGCGGCCGATGGCGCCATTACGGTCGACCCGACGGCCCGGCTCGCCTCAAGTCCGCGGATCGGGTATTTGATACCGGGACCCATCGGCGATGAAGTTGAAGTGGTCTTCGAGGCGGACCAGGACATCAGCGAACGGGTCATCTTTCCGATCACGGCCTCGCAGTCGCACGGCATCGAGGACGCCCGCTTCGTCGAATTCACCGATGGCGGCAGGAAGACCTACTACGCAACCTATACCGCCTACAACGGCACGGGGATCCGGTCGGAATTGATCGAGACCAGCGATTTCCTGTCGTTTCGGATGTCGCCTATGCAGGGCGCTGCCGCGCGCAACAAGGGCATGGCGCTGTTCCCGCGCAGGCTCGACGGCAAGTACGCCATGATCGCGCGACAGGACAACGAGAATCTCTATCTTGTCTATTCAGGCGACCTGTACAGATGGGAAGGCGGTCAGGCGATCCTGAAGCCGCAATTTCCCTGGGAATTCGTCCAGATCGGAAACTGCGGATCGCCGATCGAACTGGAAGAAGGCTGGCTGCTGCTCACGCACGGCGTCGGCCCGGTGCGAAAATATTCGATCGGCGCCGCATTGCTCGACAAGCGCGACCCATCGAAAGTGCTGGCGCGATCGCGCGAACCGCTGTTGCGGCCCGAGCCGTCCGAGCGCGAGGGATACGTTCCCAATGTGGTCTACACCTGCGGAGCGATGCGGCACAACGATCAGATCATCCTGCCATACGCCGTATCGGACACCTTCTCCAACTTTGCCACGATCAAGATATCTGCGCTGATGCAAGCGATGGCATGAAACGGACGTCGCTTCTCGCGACTGTTTGCCCCCGGAAGGAGAGCCCCATGGCTCGCGAAACCAACTACTTCGTTCAGGCATTCAATGCCGGCCGCGGAGGAAACCTGAAAGGCGATGCTCCGATCGCCTGCAAGACGCAGACCAGCGCGCTTCGAACAGCGGAGAGACTGGCACCGAACAAGCTCGGCGTCGTTGCCTTCTCCTCCACTGGCGATCCGGAAATGGGTGACTATGACGACGAGCCGACGATCATCTTCCGTCAAGGCCAGGTTCCTTCCGGCTTCGACTGAGACCATCTTGAGCGTCGCAGCGGCTACATGAGCCAGGGTGCCGAAATGAATGAACGACTCGAAACGTTGAAAAAAGCCCGTGAGCGCATGATCGAGGACAGGGACGCGCATGCAAAGGTACTGGCCGCTCCCTTTGACCGGGACAAGGCCGAGCGAGCACGCAGCAAGTTCACGGAAATTCAAACGCTGATCGACGCCCTGGACCGCGCCATAGCGGGAGAGAATGCCGTCTCACCACAAGATCGAGCGCGGGAATTGGGCGACTAGATTTGCTTGCCCTCCCTCAACAAGGCGAGAGATGCAATGACCTTAGGAGCGCTGCCTAGAACACCAGCGCCTTGGCTTGCTTGACCTGCGGCAGCGCCTGCACCTTGGCGATCACCTCCGGCGATACCGCGCCGTCGATCTCGACCAGCGCGATGGCGTCGCCGCCCTGCTTGACCCGGCCGAGATGGAAGGTCGCGATATTGATTTTGGCATCGCCCAAAAGGCCCGCGAAGCTGCCGATAAAACCCGGCTTGTCCTCGTTGGTCACATAGATCATCGACTTGCCGAATTCGGCATCGACCCGGATGCCCTTGATGTCGACCAGCCGCGGCTTGCCGTCGGCATACACGGTGCCGGACACCGAACGCTCCTGCCGTTCGGTGGTGACGGTCACTGTAATCAGGCTTTCATAATCGCTCTGCGCGGCGCGCACGACCTCGTCGACGATCATGCCGCGCTCCTTGGCGACCACAGGCGCGGAGACGACATTGACGTCGCCGAGCATCGGTCGCAGCAAGCCGGAGAGCACCGCCGAGGTCAGCGCCTTGATCTTCATCTCGGCGACGTGGCCTTCATAGGTGATCTGCACCTTGAGGATGCCGGTCTCGGTGAGCTGTCCGGCGAAGGAGCCGAGCTTTTCGCCGAGCTCGATGAACGGCCGCAGCTTCGGCGCCTCTTCCGCAGTGATCGAGGGGAAGTTGACGGCGTTGGAGATCGCGCCCGAGAGCAGATAGTCCGACATCTGCTCGGCGACTTGCAGCGCCACGTTCTCCTGCGCTTCGGTGGTGGCGGCGCCGAGATGCGGGGTGCAGATCACGTTGGGATGGCCGAACAGCACGTTCGAGGTGGCCGGCTCCTCGGTGAAGACGTCGAAGGCCGCGCCTGCGACATGCTTGGAATTGAGCGCATCGACCAGCGCCTGCTCGTCAACCAGGCCGCCGCGGGCGCAATTGATGACGCGCACGCCCTTCTTCATTTTTGCGATCGCCGCGGCATCGATGATGTTTCTCGTTTTCTCGGTCAGCGGCGTGTGCAGGGTGATGAAGTCGGCGCGCTTGAACAGCTCGTCGAGCTCGACCTTCTCCACGCCGATGTCCTTGGCGCGCTCCGGCGACAGGAACGGGTCGAACGCGATCACGCGCATGCGCAGGCCCAGCGCACGGTCGGCGACGATCGAGCCGATATTGCCGCAGCCGATCACCCCTAGCACCTTGCCGGTGATCTCGACACCCATGAAGCGGTTCTTTTCCCATTTGCCGGCCTGGGTCGAGGCGTCGGCCTGCGGGATTTCGCGCGCCAGCGCCAGCATCAGGGTGATGGCGTGCTCGGCGGTCGTGATCGAGTTGCCGAACGGCGTGTTCATCACAATGATGCCCTTGGCCGTGGCGGCGGGAATCTCGACATTGTCGACGCCGATGCCGGCGCGGCCGATCACCTTCAGCCTGGTGGCCTTCTCGATGATCTTGGCAGTCGCCTTGGTCGCCGAGCGGATCGCAAGCCCGTCGTAATTGCCGATGATCTCGGCGAGCTTGTCCTTGTCCTTGCCGAGATTGGGCTGGAAGTCGACCTCGACGCCGCGATCCTTGAAGATTTGCACGGCGGCCGGCGACAGCGCGTCGGAAATGAGAACTTTGGGTTTGGTCATGACGGTCTGGCCTGAACCTAATTGAGGATGCCGCTCTTGGCGGCGACAACGGGAATTCCGGTACGAAGGTTGATGGAGATCGGACTGTGATCGAGCGGCATCGCATCCAACTCGCGGTCGAGCAGGCGACCACCGGCGAGCGCACGGCCGATCGCGGCCTGCACGTCCTGCCAACTGCCCATATTGTCGACGCCGAGCATCCAGCTCGGCTCGCTCTGGTGGGCGCGCATCGCCTGCATCAGCCAGGCGCCGCGCACGGATTTGAGCGCACCGAGCTCGCGCCCGAGCGCCGCAATCAGCTTTTTCGGAACGTCATCGGGATGCGACAGCAACACCTGCTCCGCCTTCTGCATCACCTCAGTCACAGGACCATCGTCGAAATGGCCGGACAGCAGGCGCTTTACCTCATCCGGCGTGAACTCCTTGCCGTAGTCCGAGGCCGGGTTGAGCACGAATGGCGCGCTGCTGTATCGGACGAACAGGTCGCGCGTTTTGTCGGGCACCACGATGTACTCGCCCTTGAACCAGGTGCGCGCACGCGACGGCGAGGTGAAGAACGGCAACAGCTTGACCTCGCCGCGCGAGGCGCTCGGCAGTGCCAGTTTGGTGCCTTCCGGAACCTTGACGCTGCCGTCGGCTTGCTGCTCGACCGGGCCGTCCGGCACCAGCACCAGGAAGATTTGCGCATCCATCAGCGCGCGGGTGAAGGCTGCCCGTGCGAACGGGTCCGAGGCAGCGCGCACCAACAGGCGCTCGATTTCGTTTTCAGGTTCGAACATGGAGATGGCCCTGGTTTCCCGCGCGGAAAATTCCGCGCGGAGTCAACTCGCGCTGCTTTCACGCTGCCTTGGGCAAGGCAGCCTTGGTCTCGGCGAAGGCCCAGTCGATCCACTGCGTCAACAGCTCGACGTCCTTGGCCTCCACGGTCGCGCCGCACCAGATGCGCAGGCCTGCCGGCGCATCGCGATAATGCGCGAAGTCGAAACCGGCATTCTCCTTCTCGACCAGCGCCACGAGCTTTTTGGCGAAGTCGGATTGCGCGTCGGCCGACAGCGAGGTAATGGCGGGATCGGTGACCTTCAGGCACACCGAGGTATTGGACAGCGTGGCGGGATCCTTCGCGAGGAAATCGATCCACGGCGTGCGCGCCTTCCAGTCGGCCAGTACTTTGGTGTTGGCGTTGGCGCGCGCCATCAGCGCCTTCAGGCCGCCGATCGACTTGCCCCAGGCCAAAGCGTCCAGATAATCCTCGACGCAGAGCATCGACGGCGTGTTGATGGTCTCGCCCTCGAAAATGCCGGCGTTGAGCTTGCCGCCCTTGGTCATGCGGAAGATCTTCGGCAACGGCCACGCCGGCTTGTAGGTCTCGAGCCGTTCGACCGCGCGCGGCGACAGCACCAGCATGCCATGCGCGGCCTCGCCGCCCAGCGCCTTCTGCCAGGAGAAGGTGATGACGTCGAGCTTCGCCCAGTCGAGCGGCTGCGCAAACGCCGCCGAGGTCGCGTCGCAAATGGTCAGGCCCTTGCGGTCGGCCTTGATCCAGTCGGCATTGGGCACGCGCACGCCGGAGGTGGTGCCGTTCCAGGTGAAGATGATGTCGGTGTCGCAATCGGCCCCGGAGAGGTCGGGAAGATCGCCATAGCCGGCGTGAAGCTGGGTGACGTCCTTCAGCTTCAGCTCCTTGAGGATGTCAGAGACCCAGCCCTCGCCGAAGGATTCCCAGGCGATGGTGGTGACCGGGCGCGCGCCAAGCAGCGACCACAGCGCCATCTCGACCGCGCCGGTGTCGGACGCCGGCACGATGCCGATCTTGTAATTGGCGGGCACTTCCAGCACCTCGCGCGTCAACTCGATCGCCTGCTTCAGCTTGGCCTTGCCAAGCTTGGCGCGATGTGAGCGGCCGAGCGCTGCGTCCTTGAGATTTTGGGGATTCCAGCCGGGGCGCTTGGCGCAGGGGCCGGACGAAAAATGCGGCACAGTCGGCCGCTGAGCGGGCTTCGCTGCAGTCATGATCTACCCTTCCAGATAGCAAGCCTCCCGTTGGGGGGAGGTGTCCCGCCGCTGCCAATATGGGAATCGCTCGTTTCCGTCAAGGAACTTGTTAGCATTGATTTTATTGATATTTTAGGCGTTTTTGTCCAACAGGGTCATATTGAATTTACAAAAGTCTTTAAAAATAGGACCAATCGAAAATTTAGAGCATTGTCCAACTAACACAACCTAAGAGAGCCGTCATACAACGATGCTCCCGGGATCGCCGCTACCGCCTAAAGTCGTGTATTGCCCGTTCCCGCAACCTTGACGGCAACCCGTTCTCGGGCTACGGCTGGCCTTGTAGCCATTTTGGGAACAGCACCCATGCGTGATTTCATCGGATACCTGATCGTGCTGGCCTTCTTCCTAGCGTTGTTCCTAGGCCCTTTGCTTTGGCTGGATCAGCCATTGAACCCGGCGTGTCACCCAATTAGCATAGGAACAGACCAGCCGCATTGTTAGGAGTCCCCATGCGTACCCTCATTCTCGTTTCCGCTCTGCTCGCGCCTGTGGCTTGCAGCGCCGCTCCCACAGCGTGCAAAACCATTCCTGACGACCATTCCCGCCTCGCCTGCTACGACGCACAGGCGGCCGTTAAAACGGCTCAGCCAAAGCCTGACAAATGGGCGCCGGCCAAAGCCGCCATGTCTCGCAAGCTGGCGGACCCGGAGGGCGCCAGATGGGGCGATTTTTGGGAAGTCGCTGGCGAAGCCGCCACCGGCCTTGTCTGCGGCACCGTGAACCCCAAGAACCGCATGGGCGGCTACAACGGCGTCACCGGCTTTACCTACGAGCGCGAGCGAGACAGAGCCATTCTCCTATACAGCGGCGAAACCGACCCGGAAGCCGGCACAGCTACCCGCCTGTGGCGAGCCTACTGCGCAGCGGACCCACGCGGGGCGCCGCTGTCACCGTAGCCCAAAAAGCCGTTCTCTACCGGACTGCCGGTGTTGCTGAAATAGCTACACCGGCTTTTTTGTGCCTGACGGAACCTCTATCCTGTTGCGACGTCCGGAAAGAGCCTGTACCTTTTTTAGCTACAGGCTGTTGACAGCTAGGGCGGTATGCCCTATGAAGAGTGAACAGCAACGGAGTCGAGACGATGACTAACGAACTTCAGCAACACATCTTGGACAAGGTTCTTGCCGGTTCGGTCGCCTGCCAAATTGGACAAATCAACCAAGCCACGACGTACGCCCTAGATAAGATGGCGCGTAAAGGCCGCGTCGCCAAATGGCGCGGCTATTGGCATCCAGTCGCGGGCGCTCCTTTCGGCATCGGTCCGTTGAAGACTTGTTACGGACTTCCTGAAGTTCGCGACCACTTTGAATCTTTCAAGGTGTGCGCATGACCATCCGCACCCGCACCGCCATTCGAGTCGGCGCCCTAACCGTTGGCTTGCTCGCCGCTAACGCGGTCGCCCTCGCCGCAATCATTCTCTTCTGAGGAGTCGCAACAATGCTCGCAACCATTCTCCTAACCGCTATCAGTCTTGGCGCCGGCAGCGGCGTAGCGTTGGCGCACTTTGCGATTCCGTCTCCGGAGCAAGCCTTGCAGCGCGAACATGACAGGCTGATAGCGGCAGGTTGGCGCTACGTTGGGAAAGGGGAGTATCGGAAATGAAGACAGCCACAACAACCGGCATGGAGGAAGTCTACGAGCACGAAGACACTATTCGCGCGCTGTTGCCGAACCTGAAGGGCAACAAGACGCTACGCGACGAAGCCACTAGCATTATGAGCGGCCTGCCGAAGACCGGTAGCCGGCTGGAGGCGCTGCGGCGCATCGCGGGAGAGTTGAAGGAGGCGACGGCGTGACAGACAATCCTCTGCACTTCGTTGGATTCAAAGACGACCGCTATTCGAATGCTGTCAAGGTTTTCGGACAACCTGATTTCATCCATCGATTCTACGATGCCCGTTGCGTCTCTGAGGTTATGCCGGGCGACAGGGTCGTGTTTGCAACCGGCGACGAAAGCCAACCGGTCAGGCCGTACGCATACGATGATAGCGCTTATTTCTGAAGGAGGTAAAATAACCATGCCAGCCATAGACGCACACGGCGCAGAATTGAAGATTCGCGATGAAGTCCGGGTAATGGAATTCAAGCACTACTTCGGCGACAAAGCTATAGTTCGGAGAGTCGAAGCCATCGGCGAAACCGAGCCGTTCTACGGCATGGTATGCGTTACCGGGATTCTTGGATGGTGCAAGGCCAGCCGATTCGAAAAGGTGTACAATGCCGACGCTGCGTAGAGGACCGTTGTGGCATAAGATAGAAAGCCTTCACCGCCCCGCGCGCTTTGCGTTGCCCGTGGTGATACTGCCGGAGCCGTTGGTTGCGAACTACCGGCGCCATCTGGAAACGCGCCTAGAAGCACGGCTAGCCCGATGTAGCACCATGTCGCAGACAATCACTGTCGCCGTCTGCCACACGTTTGACGTCTCGCGCGAAGAGCTAATGGGCGCCAGCCGGAAACCGAAGTACGCGCTACCGCGACACGTCGCGATGTTTCTTATGGAGCGGCATAGCGGCCGAAGCACATGCGACGTAGGACGCATCTTCAACAAGGATCATACCTGCGTTATAAACGCGCGTAAGAAGGTGCCGAAGCTTGCCGAAAAAGACCTCACCGTAGCGGAGCGTATCCGGCAGATTGAATCGTATTTGAACGCGGCTTGATAACGGCAAGATAAGGACCACGACGATGCGATATCATTACGCAACAACGGGATTCCCTCTGGAATATCCTGATCGCCTAGAAGTCGCGCGCCGCCTGTTCTGGCATCACCTCAATTGGCGTGACAAGCTTCGATTTATGACGGGCGGATCGCGAGAGCAACAGCGCTGGCGAAATCGCCAGCTAGCGAAGAAACTTACCTAATCGCGCCCTGAAGGAACATTCGATGAAAGAGCGACCTGCTAACGCCGACATGATCGAGGGCTTCCGCGACGGCTATGACCGAAACGCGCCAGAGCCCACCGCAAATCGCTCCAATAGCTACCGGCACGGCTTCATGGTCGGCCGTCTCGACAACACGCCGACCGACTACGGCAAATACGGTGCCGACCAACTGCGACGCATGGCCGATGAAGCGATGGAAGCCGACGAACCGAGGGGAATCTGAAAATGCGGATGCCACAAGACTTTGTTGACGCGATCAACGCCGCCGTGCGCGAAATCAATCCGGATGCCGGAGCGATGGTGCGCGGGTCGATGACACTTGGGTCCGACTTCGACGAATGGCTTGGGCCGGGTGCTATGCAGAAATACGGATTCGGCCCGCTGCCGCCTGAAGCCGTCGCCGCCTTCGAGGCTAAGTTTGCCGAGAGGCGCGATGAGCTAAAGGCCCAGGTCGTGGCATCCGCAGTGGATGTCGAGAAAAAGCGCATGGCTGGCACTTTGGAGGATTTCAGCTTCAACGACAGCCACAGAAATCAAACTGCGCCTTAATGCGTCGACAACAAAAAAAGCCCCGACCTTTCGGCCGGGGCGTTTTCGTATCTAGCGGCTACGCCGCTCTATCAATCCAACTCATATCCTTGACGAGCGTTCTAACCTTGCTTTGTAGCTCCTCAACTGTTCCGTGATTACCGATTACAGCCGTTGGCCGCTTCGGTTCGAAATGCTCCGACACGTGGTCGTTGACGTCCTTAGACCGGCCTACAAGCTGCACGACGAACCCGCCGCGCTTGACAATTGCCTCTTCTTCGTTGTCGTGGCGCAAGTCGTCAAACAACATATTGTCGTTGTCAGCCTGTTTCTCAAATTCTGTATCGACCCAAAAGTCAGGGTGAATCTCGCGCCGGCCCCATTCGCCGATACTCTGCATGAACTGCCGGGGCGATTTGCCGTTGAGTAAAGGCGACGGCTCCTCCTTAAGGTCTCCTTCAACCATGGCTTCCACAACGTGCCACGGTGCTCCCCTGTACGTAAGAAATGTTCGAAACATTTCCTTCAGGGCGCCGGCAAATCGACCGCGTGTGTAACCGAACTCCTCCGTAAGAACCTGTGCCGACGTCGACTTGCCGCTGCCGGCAACTCCCGCGATTCCGATAATCAAAGCTGCACCGTCTCGAATGTGTTGACATTGGTAACGAAGATAGGCTTAGACGCCGCGCGGAAAACATCAATCTCATGATTGATGCCGAACGACTTATCCCAACCTTCCATTTTCAGAATAGTCATCGCGTCGGACTTGGCCATGATAGCTTCGTCGAACGGCAACCAAATGTCGTAGCTGTACGGGTCAATGTTGGCGTAACGCGCCAACGAGTGTGTGTGAGCAATAGGAGAGTATCCGCGCACGCCGTGTCGGGCTAACTCGCCGGTAAGGCGCGACGCTTCGACGAAGGCACAATCAATTCCGGTCGGATATTTACTGTACGGCGATGCGACGTACACGAGCGGAAACGACTTCAATAAATCAAGTGACAATTTCTCTCCTCCACTTCAGAAAATTACGGGTGTGCAGCACCATCACAAGTAAGATGAAACCGACAAGCACCCACATGCCGGCGTAAGCATTCACGACGATAAAGCACACGTCGCTAGCCAGATAGAGCGCCCAACCCCAAATGTTGCGATTGCCGGCTGTCCATATCGCCGCCACGGTGACAACCGCAGCGATGATTTGCAGAACAATAGACAGTGTCACGCGGCCATCGCATTTACTTGCGTTCCCGCGTCTTCGAACGCGAGCGGCAATAGCCATTTCAGATTTTGAATCATGCCGCCTGTCGGCGTACGAATGGCGACGTCGTACGGAAAAACTTCAAGCGCTTCGCCGATATCGTTGTGAGACGGAAATAACGGCAACGTGTCTACGCTTGCCTTGAAGAAGTAAATGATGCTTCCGCTTCCGACCATCAGCTTCGCGAACCGCTCCCATTCACGATGATTGTCCCCTGTTTCTTCTTTCCATTCGCGCCGCATGGCATCAATAGGCTCTTCGCCGGCCTCGATAGCTCCTCCGATTCCGTTCAGGCTACCTCCTGCCATTTCGGCTTCAACTTTCGCACAAGCGCGACGTTGTCGTGACAGTCGCCCATCGAACGGCAAACAATTGTCGTTGTCGGCGCGCGGGCAATAGGCGCCGTATCCTCCCGGGGAGAAGCTGTGCGCTTTCTGATCGGTCATTGCACCACCCGATCAAGAGCAGCCGCCATGAACTCGATTGCGGCCGGAAGGCTCGTCGTGACCTTCGACGCGAAGTTGTACATGACGTCGTAGCGTTCCGGTTCCTTATCGAGCAAGATCACACCGGGCTTACCGTGGCCGCGCGCAAAGCCAAATTCCAAATGCCCGGACCTACCTGCCGGTAGAACCATAATCACGCCTTCGCTGCGCAAGATGTTGTCACGGTCAAGAGCGAAAGTGTTCTGAGCGGCGCGGCCCTGTAGCGCTTCCTCGTACGTTCGGCCGCGCTTCTTCTCATAGTCTAGCCAATGATCGTCTGCCTTCGGCCCCGTGCCCCACCAATCATCAAAGGCGTCGAAGCCTGCCGTGCGGATAGCATTGCCGACGTCGGGAATCTTTTCATTCCGAAGCGAACCTATGATGTAAATGCAAGGCTTTCGTGATAACGGCAATCTAGACTCCTCTTCTAAATTCTCTTTTCCCAATACAGGGCGGTATCAAATGAGTAGGCAAAAATCGGATTGTATAATTTGAATCCGTGTCGAATGAGATTATTTGCGCTTCTAATGTTTTCCATCGTATCGCTAACCAAGCTTGTCCAACCTAGCCTTCGTGCCTTTGCCTCCCTGACTCGGATTAAGCGCTTCTGCAAGCCGCGGCCGCGATGCTTTGGAACAACCCCGGCCCGTATCATATACCCCGCGTCGACACGTTGCTGACTAGGAACGAGGCCAGCGAACCCGACAGGTTCCTTTCCGTGGTAGACAATCCACCAAAAGCCGATTTTAAAATCAGGAAGGTAGGCTGCATCTGCAAAAGTGTTCTCGTGTAGCTCTGCCAGAATATCGTCCGACTCCTCACCGTCGACTTCCCGAATTCTGTAGCTCCCCATTTTCTATTTCACGCCACCTTCTCAATCCTGTGGTTGTTATCGTTTGCCGGCTTGCGGCGGTTCAATGCGTTTTGACTCGGTGTGGCCCAATCGAGATTCCGGCGGCAGTTATTAAGGCTGTAGCCGTCTCCGTGGTCGCCGATAGTGTGTTTTGGCGACGGCTGCGGCTTATTCATTCGCTCCGACAAGATCGCCTTGTGCAAATATATCTTGATGCGTTTATTGCCGGGTAGCGTGGTCGAACGTGTTGCGCACTTCTTTCTCTTGTGGCGATCCCAAGTGAATTGCCATTTCCATTGCGAACACCATTCGTGATCCTCCGGTGACACAAGGCAGTATATCGTTTCGTCGGTAGGGTGCAGGTAGACACGCCTAGCGTCCGCCTGCACCGTATCGAGTCCGTCCATTTTACTTGACCTTGTGCGGCTTCCAAGAAAGCAAAGGCCCAGCAACTAGGCGAGTATGAGCCTCACCAGGAGGAAACGTTTCGTCATCTTTGCGTTGTGGTTTTGCCATAGCCGGAATCAATAGCGCCGCCAGCGGGCGGCGCTAAGGAGAGAGAAGGGTGTCTCTATACGGGTAAAATCATCGGCGGATTCTCCTCATCTAGTCAGGAGTAAGCATTTGCTCACTCTAAAATGAAAAAGCCATTATGTGCCGGCCGGTTACGCCGCAGCCTTAACGAGCGCTCGCGACACAACGTTGTCGTTTGCTGCAACCGTCTTGCCGCGTGTCGGCGGAAACTTCACAATCTGCCGCCCCTCTTCGCCGTCCGTACGGTGCAGGGTAATCGACTGCATCGAACTTCCGGAGCGGTAGCCGTGGCTGTGCGCGAAGGAATCCTTCGGCACGGGCTGAGAGAACGACTCGCAAATCAGGGAACCGATTTGCTTTTTTGTCTCGTGATGAATGTGTCCGAAGATGCACCAACGATAGAGAGACGCGTTCCAGTATTCCGGATTGTCTTCTGCCATCATGACGTACATGCGGTCAGGCTTCATGGTGTGCCCGTGTGTCGCCCCGGTGTAGTTGACGCCGAACAGATGGAAGAAGTGATCGTTGTTGGCTTCGGCGGGGTCAATCTTCACACGAGGTTCGTTCCAATAGAACATGCCTAGCGCGATGTTTAGCCACATTGCCGAATTGGCATCATGATTGCCCTTTAAGTTCTTGACGATAACCTTCTTGTGCCGCTGCAACGCAAGGTCAATCGTGGTGCGCAGCATATTGACGCCGGCCCATTTCACCTTTTGGTCGCGTCCGTCGACGTCAAGTTGATGGCCGGAAGCCTCAGTGACGTTGCGTTGGCTGTCGGAGTGGAAGAAATCTCCGGTGTTGACGATAACCGCCGTCTCTGCGGGCGGGGAGCGACTGATAAGACGCTGTAGCGTGCCCTGCACGCGTCCTACGCCTATGTTAAGGTCGTTGGACTCGCCGGTTTCTTTCCCGTAGGCAAGTAAACCGATATGAGGGTCAACAATCGGATAGTAGTTGCAATAATCCGCATACGTTTCCTTCGGAGGCGGCACGAGTTGGGCGAAGCCGCGATACTGACTGAATTCCTCCTTGATGGCTTCTGAGAGCGCAACGGTAGACTGCGTATCCGGCAGCGCCCGAAGCCAATTCTGAACAACGCGGCCTTCGGCGTCTACCTGCACGGTCATCTTGCCTAGATGATGCGTAGCCGGCATTTCGAACACGTCGCCGTGCTCCAGCTTCTGCGTAACGTGCTTCCCGCCATCAGGCGACGTTGTTACCTTCGTTATTTCAAATCCCGGCATGGCCGGGGGATGATCCAGCAACAGGCCCTTAGCAGCCGCCCGACGAAGCCAGCGTTCGAAGGTTGAACGGTTAATGCCGGACGCCGCCACGGCGCGCGACTTTACCCTGTCGTTCGCCTCGTAATGCCTAACGGCATTCGCAAGGTCATCGTCGGACGGCGGCAAATTGCTTCCCAAAACAAGCCCCTTTATCAATGTTTGATGTTGTAGCTAAAATCGGAACACTTTTCAAGCTGTCCGGAGAAATGTCAGTGCGGCAACGGGTGAAGCTGGCCTTCTAAATACCTCAAGTCGCCTCTTGTTCGGTCGTGTTCGGACCAAAGAGTTCGCACGCGGTCATCAATCCGCTTGTCAGCTTCGGCCTGATCGCGCCAAAACCGTTCGTGCTCAATGCGAGGCACCATCTGAGAACGAAGCGATTCAATTTGCGCCTTCTGTTCAACAGACGTTTCACGAATGGGCCAGAACAGCGCCCCGCCAATCGTAATAAGAACCGTGGCCATAATGCCGTACGCCTGCCAAGGCGGAGTCGTCTTTTCATCCAACTTGGCTGCGATGGCGCTAAAGCCCCGGTCCATCTTTTCCTCAACGGAATGCAATTCACGTCGAAGCTGATTGTGGCCGGCCTCTAGCCCGATAACTTGTTGCCTGACTCCGGCTAGGGATACTTCTTCGTTCATCATTTCCAACTTGCTCTTAGCGAGCCGTACCAAGAGAGGAAGCGAGCGCCGCAACGTCTCATGACGACTTTCTGAATCCTGTCTTCCTTCCAAAGTGACTCAACATCGCCGGCCGTTAACTCACGGTCGGGAATGACGATATCACTTGCGCGAAAACAGGCCTGAATGTCTGCGGGCACGGGAGGCAATTGACTCCTTGGAGTCGGGCCGCCCGTTGTCGCTGACTCCACGCACGCGGCCAGCGGCAGCACGATCAAAGCAAGCATTATCATTCTTCGGAGTGTCACTAGCTACCTTCTGTAATTTGTCGACGTCTGTTGCGTCCTTCAGCGTCTCCGCGCCATGCGAGGAGGCTACCTTGTTCAGAACGTCGATGCGGTCTTTGTAGGTTTGGGTTTGTTTTGCCACGTCTTCCGCTACGCGCCGTTTGTAGCCGGCAATGTCGGCGTGTTGATAGACGAGTCCACAGCACGCGATAATGAGGCCCGCCGCTGCAAGCTTCCAGTTTTTGAGGACGAAAGCCACATAAGCAAGAACAGCAAGACCAACGATATTGACAACAACCAATTCCCAATGCGAAGCGAAAAACGAGACATAGGCCCACATTCTATTTACAAACCTTCCCGTACCAATGATCTTCGCAAACAGGCTTCTTCACTGCCGCTCGCTTCTTGATCGGCGCCAACTCTCCGGGCGGTAACGGCTCATTGCTAGCAAGTTGCTTCTTGTCTTCGTCGGTTTCCTGAGAAAGACAAATTTTGCGTTCGGCATTGCGCCGATTGACTAAGCCCTGAACAACCTTGCCGCTGGCATGGGTGTACGCCATCAGCCCGTCACAAGCGCCCTTGTGGTCGCCAGCGTTAAGCTTATTCAGAAGTCCGGAGTGATTGAAGGCGCCGACTCCGACGTTGTACGAAAATGACGTGTAAGCAATTTTTTCGTTGTCGGACGTCTCAACCTTGATATGAGGAGCGATGCCGTTCCAATATTCAGGAAGCCGCGCCGCAAGCTTGGCGTCGCACTCTTCCTTAGTGAAGTGTTGCCCCGGCTTGGCATCGCCGATTGTCTCGCCGTGGCACCATGTAAGAGGATGCCCTGTGCCGATCATGTCGTATTTTGCAACGGTGTCGCAGCCCTCATAGCCGCCAACAAGAGTCGCGCAAACCGCCATCCAGCGAAGTGTACTTTGGGTTTTATTGGCCATCTACGCCCGCCTTCTTCTGCGCAATGATGCGCGCGACGAACGCGGCGCCGGTTACGAGCGCGATTACGGATGCGAACACGACGGGGTTGATAGACGTCTTGCCGACCATAAGCGGCAAAAACACTTCAAGCGCCGACAGCAAGAACGCTGCAAACATGAATCGGATCGACCATGTATGAGCGAGGATGTGTTTCCAATCGTCGTGAAGACGAATGAGGGCCTGTTTAGCCTCTACTTCTACGCCGCTGATCGCGGCGTCTACAGCCGCAAGCGCGGCTGCGCTGACCGGGGGTTGCCCGGTCGGTGTGTCTGTCACTTTTATTTTTCCCTGAAATGAAAAAGCCGCCCGAAGGCGGCTCCAATAAACGAGTTTTTGAAAATTTTATTACGCCGCAATCAATCCGTGTTCGTCCAAGACGGCCAGCGCAGCAACCGGCATTTCATTGTCTTCGTAAACCGCCTTTTCTGTGAGCGGCAGCAAATCGAATTCGTCTTTCTTGGTCGCGGCTTCTTGAATGGCTATCCTGTATTTCGGAAACTCTTCGGGAAACTCTTCTTCCTTGGCTGTTTGCCCTAATTCCAGCGACGGGAAGCTTTCCTTGAAGATGGCGTTTGCAGTCTCTTTCCAAACCTCAAGAGAGGCTTTCAAAGCGTTCAAGTTCTTCACAATGACTCGGCGCTGTGCGCCAAGCTTGTACGGAGTCCGCACGACTTTATCAGCAACAATAGAGTCGTATCCGTCAAGCTGGCTGAACGCATTCAACAAATTGCTTTGCTGATCTACAGTAAGTAAGGTCATGTCGGTTTCCTTTTTTTGAAAGTGTTACTGCGCTGCCAGATCAGCCGCGCGCCACATATCGGCGCGAGCAGCAAGCAAGGTCGCTAGTTCGGTGCAGGTTACCACGCCGGGTTGTGATGGAGTAAACGGCTGAGTTTCGGTTGCTACACTTGATGCAGTCCGCTGCGTACTTGGCGCACCCTCAATAGAAATTAGAGAACTGTCCGCAGCCGTTTTAACTACCTGACGAAAGGCTGTTACGACAGGATCGGAAAGGCGCGCCGTTTCTATATTGATGCGCCAAGTACGCTCTTGAGAAGTGACCGCGACGGTTTCGGTCCCCTGATTGATAGCCATTTTCCAATTTTCCTTTTATGGATACCCGTAAACTTTAATGACGCCTGACGTGATGTTTCCGGACGACATTAGAACCTGAAATCCATCAATTGCTCCATTGCCTCCGTTCCACCAGCCAGTAACAAGGGAAATAACAGTCTGCGGTGCTGTGCTGTTTCCAGCAAATTCACCTATCCATTGTTTTGTTGCCGTCGAACTGGAGGGATTGTGGATGCGAATGCGTCCGCTAATACCGGGAGCGGTGTTATTTTGGACACTGCTTGACAACTGGATAAATGTGGTTGGCGCGCTTGAAGCGAATGCGCCTCCGGCAATCGAAATGTTGATTGCGGACAAGTATGACGTGCTTTGGAAAGCAGCTCCGCTATGAACCTGTAGTTCGAAGGCTGTTCCGGCTGTTGCCGGAATAACGTTTTCGAATACCAATTCGTACATTGAGTACGCCGACGTAAAACTCGTCGTGTCGCTCAACGTCGCGGAGTTTGAAGCGGTCAACGTGTTTAGCAGAATCGGAGTCTGCACGGTCGTAACAGTCTGCCCCGCTCCGGAACCGCTCGCGCCCAATACGCCGGGGCCGGTTATTGTGGCCAAGCTGATTGTGCCAGAGCCGGTGATAGTACCGCCTGTTAATCCGGTTCCCGTCGCAATGCTGGTTACCGTTCCGGTGCCAGAAACCGCGACACCGTTAGCATAGTATGCCCCGGAAATGTTGACAGTGCCCGCGCCTTTGTTGCCGCCTGTCGGTGCTCCAATGACGGTCCCGGAACCGACGTATAAATCACCCGAAAGTCCAACTCCGCCCGCAACAGTAAGCGCGCCTGTTGTTGTAGACGTCGACGCGTTCGTTCCTGATATAGCCATACACCCCGAGCCGGGGTCGGTCGCGGCTGATCCTAGATAGAGTCCTCCCGACGCATGCAGACTCATTCTCTGAGTCAGAGTCGTTGATCCTGACGCGGCCGTGCGCCAGTTTATATCAAATCCGTGACTTGTTCCGCTCCAATTTCCCGCCGTGACGAAATCCATCGCCGCGCCGGTGAAGAAGCCGGTCCCATCCCATGCCTGCGCCCCGAATGAGAATGCTGTGACTCCCGTCGCAGCGGCGGTCTTACTTGCCTTGGTGCCTCCAGCATATCGCGAGCCTATAAGGCCCTGAGTGCCGTAGCTGTCAATTAACACGACGGCTAATGCGCCGTCTGCCGCCACGAACTGCCCAAGTGCCGAGCCGAGTGTGCTAGTGTCAGCCGTAACGCTAGTGTTCTGATTAGCGATAAACTGGTTTGCATACGAAGTGCCGGCCACACCCGAGCCGCCAGAAACTTTTAGCGCTCCGGTTGTGGTTGAGGTTGACGCTGTGGTGTTTGGTATCGAGACGCCTCCGGCAGTCCCTAGAACAACCGCGCCTGTACTGTTAGCTCCGATGATAACTTGTCCGGTGCCCTTGCCGTCAATACCGAGATTGGTGTTACTTCCACCACCAATGTCTACGACCGCTATGGCCACCAAACCAGATGTAACAGAACCGGTAATCTTTAGACCGGCCGCCATCAAGGCAACTGAGGCGTCAACCTGAAACGCAGTTACACCGCCGCCATTCTGAGCAAGAAATACACTAGCGCTGCTAGCCTGCGCTGTAAGAGTTCCGCCTAAAACAGAATTGCCGTTAACGGCGAACGCGCTTGCCCCGATGGTTGCGCCATTGACCGACAGCGTCGACGCCAGAGCAACCGGAAACGACTTCATCACCGCTTGCGAAGCCGGCAATCCAAGGAATACCGTTTTGGTTCCGACGCCAAACGAAACCGCAGCGCCGCCGTTGCTAAATTCATAAACTGTCGTACGCGTAAGCGTGTTAGTTCCGCTGTAGGTTCCTAAACCTGTTTCCCAAGCAAACCCGGCTTGCACAATCGCGTAAGGGCACGTATCGCCAACGCTCATAACGGAGCCGAACGACTGATAGCCAGCGAAGGCACCTAGCAACGTTGCTGCTCCTGTGCCGGCTACAGTTGTTGACTCCAGAACTCTATCTTTTTGAACGAGCGCCATTTTTACTTGTTTGTCTTTCGCTTAGAAAATAAAAAAGCCGCCATGGGGGCGGCTTTGATTTCATCGTGTGGATTATGGCTTATCGGCCTTCGATCAATCTAGCTTGCTCCGGCGAAGGAAGAACCGGCCCGTGATTAATTCCAATCACCGCGTTTCTGAAGCTCTCAACTGCCGCGCCGGTCTGCCGTTGCTGTTGCGAATTCTCAATCAAGAGCGCGGGCACCCACGCGTCAGAACAATCGTAGTTATCGACGGATTGTCCGGTGTTAGGATGGAGGCCGATTACGTGAATCCATTTTGGGCAATGGTGCTTTGTCACGCCATCAAAGCACGACGTTTTAAACGCCGTGTACGGGCACTTGATTTTCTTGTCGGGTAGCATCAGCGTGTTAGTCCTTCTGAGCCAGAATTAGATCAACATAAGCTATCTGCATGTTGAGAGTGTGCGTATGGCTTCCGCCGCCGCCAGTGGCTTCGGTAAGGCCTGTTCCAGAAAGACCGCCCAAGGCGCCTTGGCCCGCTGCGCCTGTTCCGATGCTTACAAGTTGCCCGGTATTGTGAGCGCCTTGGGTCGCGGTGTGGGTATGCGAAGGAATGTCTGCGACTTGCAGCGTGTAACCGTTGATGAATGCTGCCGTCGCACCGTTTACCGTAGAAAACGCATTCGTCCCGCCAGAGCTAGCGGCGCCTGACACAACTCGAAGCAACTTGTCGTTATGCGTAACCTGCTTCGTCCAATAGACCGGCGCCGCCGTCTGTTGAAACAGCATCAACGTACCAGACGGAAACGGCTTCGATGGCAACGCAGGTTGGCACATAAAGACGTCTTTGGTGCCAGCACCGAACGACACAGCAGACCCGCTGTTGCTACTTGCGATGACTGACGTTCGCGTGAGAGTGTTCAACGCGCTATACGTTCCGTTTCCGGTCTCCCACCCGGAGCCGGGTAGAACGATGCAATACCAACAGGTATCGCCAATACTCATAACCGAGCTAAAAGATTGGTATGAAGCGCTAGGAACGCCACCAAGCGCAATGTTGCCAGTGCCGGTAGTCGTTGACGACTCTCGAACCCTGTCCGCAAGAATGAACGCCATTAAAGTCTTTCTTCAATCGTGTATTGCTTTGAGAACGCTGAAACGTACGGCTGCACGACAGGAGTCATTCCTGAAATCAAACCCCAAATGGAATCTTTTGAAAGATTGGCGCTGGCTGGATTGGTTACAAAAAGAATGTCAGTCTTTGTGCCGTTGATGCTGTCAATAGTCTCAACAAAACCGTCTCTGTCAACTTGCCTCAAAAAATCAAACGTGACGTCAATTGACCTGTAGACGTTGTCAGCCCAAATCTGAGTTTGGCCGCCCCTAGTTTTCGTTTTAAGACTTCTATCGTTCCAAAGTCTCGACCAATTCTTTACGAAGTTGTAAGAGAACGTCGTACGAAGTCCGATGAAACATCGGCCAGCCTCAACGTATGAACCTGTCCCGGTTATGTCGACCCTGACATATCGGCCACTAACAGGCGTCACGATAAGCTGAATGGACGAAAGATAGACTTGGTCAACGGCAACCGTCCCGCTGTCGTAAATATCTCCAGCGGCACCCGTGGCGTCTACGCTTGAAATCCTGAAGCGTATTTGCGTTCCTGTGATTCCAAACACGGCCAGCGTGTCGACCGACGTAGCGGCCTTCAAATCAGAGACGAACGAATCTGTAGCTCCGCTAGTCCCGCGCCACTTTCTTGCGATGTGCGGGACTACCAGATTTGAAACAGGCATGAGAAGCTGAGAGCTTGACGCAACAGTAGACGCGCTATCGAATAAATTCTTGTAGGCAATACAGGCGTTGCTCATTATCCGTAACCGACCAATTCAATTGTGTTGTTCTGTGCGTCTTCCGTCATTTCGACGACTTCAAGGTTCTTGCCAACGGTCAAATCCCATCTAGGATAGGTGACGTTGACGATATCGCCCAAATCAAGAGCGAACGGCTGAATACCAACCTTGAACCGATACAGAGCTACGTTATTCGCGTACAACGCCAGAAGCCTATCTGACTCCGTTTGCGCATCGGCTTGATTCAGGAAATAGCTAGCGACGGGTGTTTGATCTATCGCGAACGGATGGTTCAACAATATAGTTTGATTGACGGACTCAGAGTATCTGTCGGCTTGCGCAAGGAAGCTTGTTCTTGTCGCTCCGACGCTTCCCGCAATATCAGTTTGCGTCGTCCAATTGTGTTGATACGCGCAACGCTGCCTGTACGGAGGCGGAGACAGTGAAGTCGGAAGAGGGTCGCGGCTAATAGAAATAATATCCGACTTGTCAAAGATCGCGTTCGGAGAACGTCCGGCAGGACCAAGAAAGATTCCGACTTCAAGCAAACCGTTTCGACGGAATCCGGCCCAACCGCCGATAGCGCCCATGATGTTAGACAGGGCGTCCGCTATGGTGTTCGTGTCGTCAGGTGCAACCCAATACCCGATATTGGCAGGTTGCGCGGCTAGCACCGAAGCAAACGAAGGCAGGTAGAGTCCGCTAGGGTCGCCGATTGTTCCTGTCGTGCTTAGGATTCGGCGAACGATTGCCGACGAAGTCGAAGCGAACACGCCGCCTGTCTTATCGCCTGAAACGTCGGCTGTGACCGTGCCAACAGGAGCCGAATTAAGCCGGAAGTATCCCAACGCATTGCATGTAGCGAAGTTGCCGGCAGGGATAGACGCGGCCACAAGAGCCGCGTAAGTCGAGTAATCCGCGCTGAATGTCAGGGACGAACCACGGTCATAAACGGCGGTCGTGCCCTGCACCGGGCCGTCGTTTACCTGATATACAAGCGACGTCGGCGTAATAAGCGGAGGGCTTATATTGTTGACATAACCAAAGGCTCGCGGCTTTCGCTTACCTAGTAAGTCAGTCGTTCCATCAACTCCGCCCGTTCCGCCATACAAATTCGGCTGAAGTGTAACAGCTAGCTTGTAGCTGTTGTCGATAAGCATGATCTTCACAAGGTCTTCTTCAACCGACCAATCTGAAGCCGTGCCTGAAAAGATGGTGTAGAAATTATTATACGGGTCGCCTTGTCTGCCAATCTTTACAACGATGTTGCGTCCGTCGATTGCCAAACCCTGAATAAGAAAGTCGTAGCTTCCGTCAGCGTTGGCAATGTCTAGCTCGCCTGTACCGGCCGTGAAGCTTCCGATAGCGCTGGAGCCTAGCAACGTTCGCGTGAAGCTTACGGGCTGCACCAATGTTCCGAAGAACGGTTGAGTCGCCGGCGTGTCTGTGGATTGAGTGACAAATTCCTTTGTCGCCGAAAAGATTCTAAACTCACGATTGATCGTTAGGGAAGAACTTCCCGCCAACCAAACGCTTACTTCGGGAAGGGCGGCTTCCGATAATTCCGCAAACGCCAACCCGCCGAACATAAGTGTTATTCCTTACTTTAAGAAAGAGTCCAAGGCGATATTTCAGCCGCGTAAATTAGCTGTCGTATCGGCTCAGCCAATATCAGTTTGTAGTCGCTCGTAGGAACTCCACCGAGCGAAGACGTTGCAACGATAGTGATTGAACCAAACAACTGTTCTGTCATGTCCTCGAAAGGCGTAGACATAAAACTTCCATTGCCGAACATTTAAGAGAACTCAGCGATGAACTGACCCGCGACGAACTGCAAGGTTTGACCGATAGGAGTTGTCTGAACGATTGTAAGCGCTCCATACATCAGCATATTGCCGCCCGTTAACGCATCGCTGATGGCAACATACGTTACCGTTCCCCAATCCGCAGAAGCGGGACCAAAGACAATCGTTGCGTTGCTCGCCGCAATTCCGGAGACAGCGTCAGTAGCATTCATTTTCGAAGTGATGGCAATTCTAGCGTAGCCGCTCGCGGTAGAAACCTCATTCGTAAGTGAGCCGGATTGACCCGGGCTAGCCGTATGAAGTGAAGCATAAACCGTCGTCGGCATAGTGTACGCTCCTAGACCGAGAGTATGGTCTAGGAGCTTCTTTTCGAGATAAGACGTCATTGACGACATTTTTATGCTGCCTTCGTTCCCGGCACGCGCCGTTGATTGTTAGCTTGACGTGTGACGCTTTCGACGCGGGACACTCTGTCTGCGATCATGTCCAATTTTTCAGACAGGGCTTGGGTCTGCCCATTGAAACCTTGAGTCAGAATTCGTGCAACGTCGCTGTTGTCATTGGCGCCGGGAGTCTTTCCGGTGTTGTTGATGTACTGAAGTGCGCTCATCGTCGAAGCATTGACGCTTGAAGCTTTCGTGACGAACTCGCCGCCTGCCACAAGAGCAAAGAGACTATCGACGCCGCGAATGCCGTTCGTAATCAAACCGCCGCCAGCATGGCCAGTCTGTGAAAGAGCCATGGCGGTAGGGCTTACGCTAAGCGCAGCCTGTAACGCCTTGGACACATCAGCCGGTCCCGCAACATCAGAAACGTTCGTTTGAGCATTCGGGTCGGTAGTTTGCTTATATGGACCGCCGCTGCTCGAAAGGCCGTTTATTGCGTCAGTTACGCCGTTGTAAACATCGGAGTAACCTGACGAAGACGCATAGTAAGCCTGCGCAATCGTCAGAAGGTTTTGCGCATCTTTGGTGACGGCGTCGATTGAAGCTTGGTCGCCATTCTTCGCGCCTTGAACGTCCTTGTTGAAAAGGTCTTGCGCATACTTCAACTGATCTTCTGGTGACAACGTCGACAAGCTTCCGGTTTTGATGGAAGCCAAGAAGTCGTTGTACGACTGAAGAACCTGTTGGTTTGCCTTATCGACAATCGCCTTGCGCTGTACGGCTAGACTCTGTTCAAGTTCGACAATCGCCTGATTACCGGCTTGCTCTTCGGCTCGCCGTTGGTCATTCGCTTGAATATCGAACGCCTGCAACTGACCTTGTTCAGTGCTGGTATCAATATTCGCGCTCCAAGACGCATCGGCGTATTGCCATTTTCGATCAGTAATGCTTTGCTGATCTTGAGCGGCCTTTACTGAGGCTGATTGCTCTTGAGCCTTGTCGTCGGTAGAAAACAGTGCTGTTGCCAGCGCGGCAGCGGCCTCGATGGCGGCTTGTGCAAAGTTGCCGCTAAGAAGATCGGTAAACGCTTTGCTTGTGAGCGTCTTCGATACGCTGGCCATGGTGTCGGCAAACGTCTGCGCAAGGCTGTTGCCTTGGCGAAGACCGTTTACGATATCGGTTCCTATCGTTGCACCGATACTTCGCGCGGTGTCGCTGACTGACTTTACGGCATCGTTGAACCTGATAGCCGCAGCTTCACTAGACGCCAAAGCAGCCGGAATATCGTCGCCGTAGATTCCCTTTAATTGATTGGCTATCTTGATATCTTCTGGTGAAGCGAACGCAAGTTGCGAGCCGCGCGAAATGTCAGAAGATACCTTGGCTTTTGCTAACGCGTCTGCCGCGTCTGATGCAGCAATCTTTAGGGCAGCGAAGGACGCTTTTTGCGCGTCCGTTTCTTTGCCGGAGTTTGCCTGCACAGCCGCAGTCTCGGCGGCCGATGCGCGAAACGAAGCTAGAGCGCCATCACCAAGGCCAATCGCTAGAGTGTCAGCCTTCTGAGTCTCAATATGCTTGTTGAGACTGTTTATGGCGCGGTCTACCGCGTCTTTGGCGTTGTCCGCCTTTGCCGCAACCTTGGAAAAACCATCGGCAGCGTCCGCTTCAGCATCTATTTCCGCGTCCCATGCCTTTGTAATTTCCTCGATTGATTGCGGCCCCTGCAACGAACTTGATTGCGGTCCTGTCGTGGGTTTACGCGAAGCACCATAGGCGCCCGCATTCATCGGGTCTTGAGAGACAGGGTACGAATTGGGCGAGTTTCGATCAAACGTCGTTACGCCAGCCGCAGCGTCCCTCCAAGCCTTGCCGGCTGCGGTCCAAAACTCCAACGAAAACGGAGTGCCGTGGCTTTGGTTGACGAATTTATCTAAGGCTTCTGTGATGCCGTCTACGTTAATCTTGATGCCGCCGCCCGGAGGCAAGCCAAGCGCATCGCTAGCCGCGTTTACGTTATCGTCAACATGTTGCTGAAGGTTATTCGGCAGGGCCTCAACGAATGTCTGCGCTCGCTGGATAAGGTCGTCGACGTAAGGGAGCAAACCGGCAAGAGCGGCTCTCATGTTCAACGAGAACGTAGCCGTACTCTTCTTCCATTCCTCGTCAAACTCCGAAGCCTTCTTTATTGTTTCATCGTCAATCACGGCGCCGGCAGTCGTGGCCGCGTCGCCAAGGCCGGACATTGCTAAAGAGCCTTGCTGAAGCAACGGCAGCCACTCTTTCGTGAATCCCAACATCTGAGCAATCGCCAGCGCGTCGCCGGGATTTTTTGCGTTGGCAATCAAATTCGCCGATATGCCGAGCAATTGATTTTCGCTAATCAACTGCCCGTTGGAATTCTTCAGGCTGATGTTGTTGGCTTCTAGTTCCTTCGACAGAGAATTAGCGTTGCGGCTCGCGTCATTGAGAAGAGAAGCTGATTTCTCTAATCCAGTGTTTATCTGTTCTGTGCTCAGCCCTTTAGTTAGTCCGCCGAACTGGATTCCCTGAAAGTCCTTCAGCGACAATCCGACCTGATTTGCCACGGTCGCCATGTCGGACAGGCCTGAATTAAACTTGGCGACATAATCTAGCGCCGCGCTTAATCCCGCAACCATGCCGGTAGCGGCAGCGCCGACACCGAGAATGCCGGCCGCCATATCGGCCCACAGCGAGCCACTAGCCTTGCTGTTCGTATTGTCGAACGCGTCGCCAAGCTTGTTGACGGAATCGGTTGTGGAGTCGATTCCGTCGCCAGTTGCAGAAATTGTAATTCTGCGAACGATATCGCCGCCGTCAGCCATTGTCTGTTTCTTCTTGTTCTGATAGTGCGCGTTTCGCGTTCCAATCTAACCAAACGTCATCCAACGCTTGCATGTAGGTAAGGAACGGATACAGCTTTATGTCGTGATCTTTGGCATACTCGCGTAGCGACGCATAATATATGCGCCCCATACCGCCCATTAAACCGTAGTGCCTGTCGTCACGAAGAGCGCGCCACGCCTTCGTTATGAATCCAGACCATGTTGGCCAATTCTTGTCGAACGGCCTTGCGACGTCTGAGAATTGGTTGGCGTCACCCTCCTCTTCGGCAAGGTCGCGCAAAAATTCGTCCGTGCCTTTCTTCTCAAGATCGTAGAGAAAGGCGCCAGTTAGTTTTTTACGGCTTGCTCTTCGTATTCCTCTTCGACCTTAGCAACCTGCCGGGCCGCCCAAAGAACCTTATTGGCAAGGTGACGGCCGCGCGGCGATGACAGAAATTCAGACGCCGATTCGGCGCTGTACTCCGGGCTAATGCCTTTCCAATCGAACAGAATATGTTTTGCCAGAAGCTTGCCGGCTTCGGTTTCGCGGTCCTCCGGAGGAACAGGCTTGCCGTTATGCTTGCGCGCTAACCGTTCAACAGTCTGCTCAAACGCAATCTTGTAGGCCGGAAGCTCAATGGAGCGCACGCCAAGAGACACACCCTCCCAACCGGGAATTTCAATGTACTGCCCTGCCCGTTCAAGTTCGGTGTCAGCGGCGATGGAATCTAATTTTAGCATGTGGGGTTCCGGTGTTTGTGAAATAGAAAAAGGAACGGGCGACCCCGACAGGTCGCCCGCCTTTAACGTGCACGTGTATTCTGTCACAGCAAAAGCTAGCTGCATCCCGCGCACCGACGCGGTAGACATGACTCTCCTTGTCGGGAAGAGAGCCTATTTGTTAGGCCGCTACGCGAGTCGCGTAACCTTTCATTACTTTGTAGTGCATGATGTGCCCGGACGAGATTCCTAAAGCGCGTGCAGCTACCGCCAATCCGGCGTAGGTAGCACCGTTGTATTTGATTGGCGTTCTTGTCTTTTGGCAAACCTTAGCTCTTACTTCGGGGCCGTGAAGATGGGACATATCCCTACCAGCGGCGGCGACTTGCCTTTTCCTTTTGGTTTCTTCGGTTTGTCTCATTCCATAAGCACCGGCACCGCCAGCCGCTTTGTTTGTGAGATTGTATCCCAAGAACCTCATATTTTCAATCCAGAATTGCTCTACATCAGACCAATAGCCATCTGTTACAATTTCTAGCTCTGCAATTTCTGGCCTGAATCCGTCGCTAACAATTGATCTGACGATATCGCATTTTTCTCCAACCATTTTCTGCGTGACGGCATCGTTGACATGCGAAGAAAGGCGATGCCCCGTAGTTCGTGACGTCGCTCCGACATAGAAACAAAAGGAATTGCGAGGATCAAAAAGCCCGTATATCGTTACGGGCTTTTTCTCATTGTTATCTAGCGATAATCCCAAGCTATTACGACTCCGTGTATTCGAATCTCTCGATCTGCGCAGCGACTCCGGTAAGAGCCGTATCAACCGACGCGGTCACGTCAAACTGTGTCATGATATCGACGTTCTTCCCCGACGCGGCAGGGTTGCCGCCTCCGGTCAAAGTCACGCGCGGCAACTGAATGATAATGGCTTGGCCGTTCTTCTGAACGCGTGTGTTGATCGCGGTAACCGTACCGTTGTAGAATTGCGACAACATCGCGTTGCTGCCGAAGTACGTTTCAATTTTGCCCGTCGCCTCAAACTGCCCGGGGTTAACGGCAACCGGGGACGTAGAGTTGATGGCCTCAACGGCGCGAAGGTTGTTCGCGAAATTGAGAGTCAACGACTTGCCCCAATTCGGACTAACCAACTGTGAACCGCTTTCGTCAAGCCTGCCGACGTTTGCGTTAGCGGCCATCACCGAGTTAGTTGTTGCAGTATCGTAGCTCGTGCCGTTAGCAACCGTGCCTTGCCCGCCGCCCATACCAACGAACGTGAAGCTACCCGTAATCTGCTTCTTGCTTGTGATCGTAAGCGCAGCCTTGTCAACCTGCATACCCGTATTCATGATGTAGGTCGGAACGGCTTGGTCAAGAAACGCCTTCTCAATCGAGATAGACGTCGGCGCAACACCGTTTCGGAGATAATCCGAAATCCAGACCTTGATTGTTTTGCCAGTGCCGGCGTCAACCGCCCAAGCAACCGGAAGGTTGTCGAACGTGATGGCGTGCGCGGCAATGACCGTAATGCGCGCCCAATCGTTGTCAGCGGCAGTAGCGAATTTATCGCCCGCAGCCGTTCCTCCAACCTTGGCCCATTGACCGGGAACAAGACCCAATGTCGTGAAGTCCAAGGCAGTAGACGCAAGCCCCGTCGACGTCGCGGTGATATCACCCGAAGCACCGGCAAAGCCGACAACCTTCAGCTTGGCTTGTGCAGCCGGAGCCGATTCAGCAACAAGGCTAAGCGCCGTGCCAACAATGGTTGTAGCCGTTGAAGATGCAGCGCGGAAAACCTGATTGTTAGCGCTCTGAGCAAAGCCAGTGGCGCGCACAAGATGACCCGCGACGACAGCGGCGCCGCCCGACGCGACAGCGTATGTGTTCGCCACGGTGCCGGCATCGGTCACAACGCTGTCGGCGGTTCCGTCGTTATAGAACGTCGGAGTATTCACCCACGTACTGAAGAACGTCGAAGACAGGAAATCGGAAAGCGACGTGTTGTCGACGGGGTAGCTAAGCTCGAAATTGATTCCGCCGCTCGCCGCTTGCATGACCTTTACAGGATCATTCAACATACGGTCGGCGCGGATTTCATCCGAATTGATATAGTTGGGAGAGAACGAAAGCGACTCTCCGGTGTAGCGCGCCGTACGCATGCGCGGAGTTGCGGGAGTTGTGCCGGGCGTAACTTCTTTTACGGTCGCGATTCTTACGCGATTGCTAACGGTCATTAAAAATCAATGCTCCAAATAAAAAAGCCGCCCATCGGAGCGGCTTGGAAAAAAAACGAAAAATGTAAAAGATGTTAGGTTACGTCCTGCCACCTATATTTTTGGTAGACCGAAACGCGGTAGTAAGTGCCGTTTTCAAATCCCGGCTGTCCGCGTCCTATGAACGCGTCTCGAAATTCAAGGTTGCCATTGATAAGCGTCAGACCCTTGAACAAATCTGCAATCTGTTTTGCGTACGTTCTGACGGTCGACCCGCCAGTGTTGGACGGCACAAGAACGTGAAGCCATAGTTGGCCTTCTTCGTCCCAACGATTGTCTTGCTGCCTCCCGGCGCCGATTGACTGTTGGCCGTACGCAGTACCCGTCATTTCGACGTCGACAAATGGTGTAACGCCGTCAGGGTCGTACGGCTCGTTTTCAAATCGAATATACGTGGTAGTCCAATTAGAAGTTAGAAACGCCTTCACGGCGTCGAAGACCGGCCCTGTGGCCATGAAAAGACTTCCTACTTGTTGGGCGGCCGAACACTGATCGCAGGGTAACGGTTGCTGGCCCGGTTCATGTGCCGCTGCGTATGGCTGCTATATTTTTTCTTGGACGATTCAATCATCGGTCCAAACGTTCCGACATAATCAATGAAGGCTATTTTATAGAGTCCGCCGTACCGTTGTTCGGCTTCGTTGGCGACAACTTCGTAGACGCCGCTTGGCGCCATCGCGGACTCGCCGTGTTCTACCTTCCGCGAATACGGAAGAGTATTTACAAAAATGTACTCACTCGCCTCTGTCGTAGACAGGTTGCGCAAGTCTTCCACAAGCGAACCGTCTGCGTAGACTACATTACTGTGCATGTATCGGCCGCTTTTGACCGGAGAATGTTTCGCTAGTTCGTTTTCAATGAACGAAAGAACTTCATGCTGACCCGTTTCGAACGTGAACACGATAACATCTGAAAGGCTTGTGACTTGCGATAGCACAGACTCTAAAACGGCTTCATCGCCGCTAACCATATCGTTGCCGCTTCCCAACCCCGCGCCACTAGAGCCGCCATCAAGGCCCGCGTCCGAAAATGTGGAATCGGATACAGCTTTCGTTCCGGTGCCGCTATTGTTGACAAAGCCGCTCACGTGAACCGTTTGGCCTCGCTCCCCGGCTACGCCGTCGCTCCCAAGCGCTCGTTCGTCTTGTTCCTTAGTCTCTTTCTCAATCTGTCCGATAATTTCAGCGTAAGCCCGTACTTGCGCGCTTTGCGACAGGTTCGCATCAATGAAATCTGCGAACCCTTGATCCATCACCGCACCTGAATTTCAATTCTAACCAGAACGTTGCCGATATAGATTGCGTTAGCGTTTTGTACCGAACGCACCCGGTTATTGATAACAACCAAGTCGCCAAGGTTCTTGCTAGGAATGCGATTGTCTGGCTTGCCGTTAACCTGCGCTCCGGGCCAAGCTGCCGCATTAATTTGCGTAGGGCTTAGAATAACGGTGCTGTCGCCCTGCGTAAGACCGCCAACCAATTCGTTAGGCCCTTGGTCGCGCACGAGCGCAGGGCAGTCAACGTCAGTCGACGGCAGGCGCCGAAGCGTAACCGTACTTCCATTGACCGCAATCATGCGGTCAAGCATGTCAATTGCCTGATCTGCGGTCATACGGAAACGCTCCGGAACGGATCAAGCGCGTTCTGAATCTGCGGCGGAATGTTGCCAACAGAACCGGGGACTCCACCAACCCAATATTGAGTTTCGCCGACGCCCGGGACGCTCTCTTGCTTCACAAGAGGATCGCGCGTAGAGCCGCTGCGGGACAGCTTCACAAGATCAATGCACGCCTTCGATACTGGCGCCGGTACATCTGCCAGCACGTAACCGGCGTCGTCCTGCACGTCTAGTCGACCGAAGAACCAACGCACTGCATTGCCGGAATCTAGTCGATATAAAACGCCTTCGTCGTAGTCGACTTCATAGTCTGTGTCTTCTGCAAGCGTCGTTCCATCCATCACAACTGATGCAATTGAGACAACAGGTCGACGTGACAACACTATTTCATCAAGGCGAGACTTCTGAAGCCCACGCACGAACAGTACGCGCCACGTGTCTTTAATCGTTTCCTTGATGAAGACGCGATTGCAATATGACGCGATATCACCCGACGCATCTGTTATGAACTTCGCTAGAGAAACGTCTTCATTCGTCCCGGTAATACCGAGCGCGGCCTTAACCGTCGCTAGGTCCGTCAAATCGTAGCTGCTAGCGGGAGTGATAACCTTGGAAAAAAATTGCGTCGTCAACGTATCACCCCTTGAAACTTATTTCTTCAGCGAAAGCGGTTGCTTCGCCGGTTTCACTTCCTCAACATACCCTTCGTCGCACAACGAGCGCGCCGACTTTTCGTCCTTCAGAATTGCTTCCGTTCCTGCCGTGAGATACTTGTTGTTCACGCCATCGGACGAATAAGGGAATCCCCTCAGAACTCGCACCTTCAAAATTTCAACTCCTCTAAAAGAATGAGGGGCAGCAAGTGCCGCCCCTCAGTTTAGTGTGTCGTTTCTTAGATCGCAGGAACGGCAGCTTCCGGCAGGTTGCGACCCTTGGTCAGCAACGCCGCGATAGCGAACGTAGCCGCGCCAGCGTCGTTGCCGGTCGGGGTGACGGTCACGCGAACGTAACGCTTGGAGCCGACATAGCCGAACTTCTTGGAACGGTTATCGTCCGCGAAGGTAAGGCTGGCGCTGGCAAGCCCGACAGTGTCCGACGCGGCCGGGACCGCAGTATCGGCAAGCGCGGAGTTGTCGCCGTGCTCAACGGTCGTTGCAAACGTCGCGTTGGCGTCCGTCAGGGCGCCAGCGAGAATAACGAGGGTAACGCCCTCATAGCCGGCAGTATCAAGAATGTTGGAAACGAACGCGGTGTTAGCGTTCGTAACCGTAGTGCCCGGGGGCAGAAGATTGACAGTGTTGACACTGTTCACGAAATCACGAGAGGCCATATAGCCTTAAACTCCTTGAGAATTGAAAATGAAAAAGAGGGAGACGCGGTCGCCTCCCTCTCGTGTTCAGGCTATTAGGTCGAACACTTCAGCTTGGCCAAAGCCTCGCCCTGCACAACCGCGCCACCGACGCGCTTGCGGGCCAAGAACTTGATTTGGCCGTTGCTCGCCTGTGTGAACGGGTCGCGGAGAACCGACAACAGCACACGGTCAACGATGCGATAACCCTTGGTGAAGTCACCAACGGCAATCGGATACGCGTTCGCGGCAATCGCGGGCATGTCCGGAAGCTCAACATAGGGAGCGTTAAGGATGGTGGCAGGCGCGTTGTTGGCAATGCCCGGCTCCCAAATGTAACGCTTCTGCGAGTCCTTGAGCTTGCGCACGCCGCCGATTGTCTGCCGGTTCATCACCCACAGAGCGTTCTTGGCGTAAACGGTCTTCAAGCTGTAGAACAGATTGATAAGGCCGTCAGCAACGCCGTTCGCGTCCGCGATATCCGCAGCCGTCCCGGAGTTGGTGATCTGCGTAACCTGCCCGGAGGTAATGAAACCTTCCGCCTGATTGTCAGTGCCCGTGCCAGCGACGAATTCGGCGCCTTCCTTGACGGCGAACTGTTCGACGAACTCCGACGACATTTCCGACTGAATGTCGAACATGGAGTCTTCAATCATCTGCTCCGAAATCAACACTTCCGCGTACATTTCGGGAGCGAAGATTTCCGACATGCCGGTTGTGTAGCCGGTCGTCTCGGTGCGGGTATCCAACTCGCCGACGCGGCGCGCGGCAAACGTGCCGGTACGCTTCGGGAGCTTCAGAGACGCAACGCCAATCGAAGTCACGCGCGCAATGGTACGCACGGGCGACATAAGAATAACGTTCTTGATAATCTCCGCCTGCATTTCGGCGGGGGCGAGGTAATAGCCGCCCAAGGTGTCGTTCGCGGCAACAAGCGCCTTGAACTCACGTAGCGTCTTGCGCTCTTCGTCGTTCAGGCCGTTGTCGGTCTTGCGAAGGTAGTTGTCGAAAGCCGACTTGTAAGCAACCGCCTTGGCTTCCTTCTCTTCCTTGCCGGGGCCGGGACGACCGATCTTGGCTTCCAGCTTGTCAAGCGCGGTCTGAAGCTTTGCAACTTCCTCCGCAGCCTTCTCCGCAGCCTTCTGCGCAAGAACAACCTTCTGGTTGGCGTCTTCGCCGGCCGCAAGGGTCGACTCGATCTTGGCCAGCTTGTCGGTAGTGATGACGTCGGCGACGCCCTTCTTGATCTGCTCTGCAATGCGAGTGTCGTTGGTCGACTTGAACTCGTTCCAAGCAGTCATAATCTCGGCGACCTGTTCGGCCGGAGTCTTCTCAGTCATAATTTTTCCTTGATGAAATTACTTCGATGAAATTAAATTGAGGAGCGCGCTAAGGGCGTCCGACAATTTCCGTTCGTCTTCGCCGTCGTCTTCCTCGCGAAGACCAAGCATCGGCTTCAAAAGGCTAGCGGCTTGCTTCGCCTCGTTGTTCGAAAGACCAAATGCATCCCGCATAAGCCCTTCGGTTTCTCTCACGGACAGCGCCCGCAATGATTTCACTGAATGAATGCGCGCCTTGCCGTTTGCCGGAGTGTCGACAAGCGACACTTCGAACAGCTTCACGGCGTTAAGCGTGCGTCGCGCGGCGTCGTTGCGACCGTGCATGGTCCACTTCTTCGCCTTGTAACCAATCGACAGCCCGGTTAGAGCGGGGCGCGGCGTCATCTTCATGAGCCGGTGCGCTTCGTCCGCGCGCTGATTGCCAAGGCAAAGCTTGCCCTCACACATCAGGCCGTTGTCGTCTTCGGCCATACCCTCCCAAACGCCGATGGGAAGCGAGTCTTCGACCGTCATTCCCATGCCGTGTTGCAACAGCATCGAAGGCATGGTGCCGGCCGCCTTATGCTGCGCCAGCGTGTCGGCAAAAGCGCCCTTGGCGACAATGTCGCCGTAGTCGTCAATATTGCCCGCAACCGAGCCGTAGCCCCTGAAGGCGCCGGGTTCCGCGTCGGAAAACTTGAACTCAAACCCGCAACCAAGCCGGTCGAACATAGGCAAAAAATCCTGAAAATAAATTGAAAATCGGGGTTGACCGATAGGGCGGAAGGCCCTATGTTTGGGTCATCAAAGACGGAGTCGCCGCCATGACAAGCAACGTTCGTAATCAGGGCATCGCCCATTTGTCATTCAGGGCTGGCGGAGCACCGTTATGTAAGTCTATGCGCGCTCATATCGTTGTCGCGTCGGAGGACGCGTCGAAATGGGGATGCATATGCAAGCGCTGCGCAGCAAAGGCGGCAAAGATGGCGGAGTTATCAGCGAAAAGAATGGAGCGAATCCAATGCAAATCTTGACTCAACGTCACGAGCTACCGGACAAGTCGCCAGTGTTCGACGTCGTCATGATTAAGGACGGACAGCGCTGGAACATCCCGGCCGTTACCGAACGCGACGCGGACGAACTGCGCTTCAAGCTTATTGAAGCCTTCCGCGATCACTCAAACGAGGCTATAAAGGAGTGGTAAAACCCGTGTAAATCCCCGAAAAATCCCGAAAAACTCTCGATATCCGCGCACAATTCCTTTATTCCGGACAAAATGGCAAGAGAGCGAATCTACGACTATCCGGAGACAGAATACACCAAGGCGATTGCTCGCCTTGGCTGGAAACAGGTAGAAGCGGCTCGCATACTCGGCATAGACCCGCGCACGTCGCGTCGCTACGCCTCCGGTGACTTGGAGCTACCTAAACCGCTAGCAATGCTGTTGCGTGTGCTTGTCGCTCTTGGACGTACGCGCGAATGGCTTAACGACGTTACGTCGAAGCCTGTTTCTTAAACTCCGCTAGCATCGCGGCAACGAGAGCCTTCACGACTTCAGCGTTCGGGTCTTTACCGGGCGGAGCCTGATCTACAGGCGCCGCTACAGTTGGAATCAGAAGCTTCTCGCCGCCCTCAATCGGGTCGTAGCCCTCAAGGTCTCGCACTTCGTTGCGGGTAAGGTACGCGGTTTCTCCGCGTGCGCCGCCCAAAGCCTGCATGTAGAACACGCCCCGGGCCGTAGCGTCGCCGCGCAACAATTCGTTTGCGTTGTGGCGCGCGTAAATCTTCGGCGAACTGTTCAACAAACACCGGCCGATTGCTTCCTCCCAACGTCGCAGCCACGGCATAAGAGAATGCGTGACGTGAGCTAGAAAGAACTGTTCAGCGCTGGCGAATGTCGACGCCTTGTCGCTGTGCATAACCATCTGCGGAAATACGCGAAAAACGCGGCAGATTTCTTCAATCTGGAATCGGCGAGTCTCGATATGCTGACTGTCAACGCCGGTCATGCCAAGCTGTTTCCAATCAACGTCCATATCTAGGACCGCTGTTTTATACTTGTTGGCGACTCCTCCTTGGAACGCCTGCCATTGCGCCTTCAGGCGCTCCTTGGCCTTGTCGTCTAGCTTGCCCTTCACGGACAATACGCCGCCCGGCTGTGCGCCATTGGCGTGCAGGCTAGCGTGTGTCTCCTCCGTGCTGATAGCCAGCCCTAGCGCCTCGCGCCCAAGCTGAACGGCCTCCATTCCGGTGTAGCCGTTCCACGACGGTCCGCGTAGATGGAAGATGCTTTCCGGACCTAACCGGACGGTCGACCCTTCAAGGTCCGACACGAAATATTCAAGCGACCAATCGACGTTGCGGTGTACCGACACGCTACCGGGCACGAGCGGCAACAGCTCTACGAGCTTGTCGCCGGCCATACCTTTGTATGCGTACGCGTTGCCGGTGAAGACCGCGTGAAGCGTCATAGCCTCGCGCAACTCAAATGGAGTCATCCAATCGTTAGGTGCGACAGTCAGAACGTTGACTTCCGGCCCATCGTAAGCCGTCTTCCCCTCTGTCTTCTTCCTGAAGAACTGCAACGGAAGTTGCGCACAACCTTCAGCTAGTACCCTGCCGCAAGCTAACGCAGTCGAAACACGAAGAGCCGTATCTATGTTGACGACAACGCCGGACTTGGCGTTGGTCATCGGGAATAGATTCGACCACATATAATCGGAAATGTCGGTTGTCTTCGTCTCCAGAACACCTGCGGCGACGCTATCAAAAATCCCCATTTACTTCGCCGCCGCCTTCGCTTGCGCGCTGAAATAACAGCCGCCAATTATAAACAAACCGCCGACAATAAATCCGGCCGGAGGGGTAATTAGCCAAGCGCCATAAGACACGAGGCAGACGCCGCACAATCCGACGACGTCCCGAAAGATAATTTTGATCTTCGCTACCACGTGCTTTCATCCTCACAAAACCAACAAATCATTGTTGGCGAGATACGAAGTCGCTTGGACCTCGCCCTTCATCTTCATGCCGAGAGTCATAATCAGGGAAATCGCGCCGTCGATCTTGTTCTCAGGACGCTCTTTGCGCGGGTAGACGTTTTCCTTCGCGTCGTAATGTCCGACGACGTTTCCAATCATCCACCCCATAACGGGATTGCCATTATGCTTGATGCGACCTTCGCGCATCATTGCGTCAAGTTCCTTGGTAGGCTCGGAAAAGTTGGCTAGCACCTGTCGGAACTCAATGACGTTGGCGCCCGACTCCGTGAGCGACGTTGCCATTTGAGTTGACTGCCAAGGGTCGACGCCGATTTCAACAACTTCAAACGTGGATAAATCCGAACGAACGTCGGATTCAATCGTGTTGAAATCGATAACGTCTCCGTCAGTAACCTTGATATGTCCCTCGATAGACCAACCGCCGTAAGACGCGTTCTTGGTATTGTCGATTGCCGACTGAGGCAGGTAGAACGTAGTGAACTCGGTTACGGTGTCGTCCTCTTCGTCGAACAACAACGTCTTCGCTGCAATGTCGATCTTCGACGCCAAGTCGATTGCGATCCTGCAACGCCTGCCGCGATAGTCTTCGATATTGAGTGCAGGATCAGAACAACGATTCCAAGCCATAGTGTCGTAGAGGGCTTGGTCTGTCTGTATCCAAACGTTTAAGTGTTTCGTGAGAAACGCGGCCTGTGACGCTGGCGAGTGCTTCGCCTTCAGGCACATATCGTCGAGGTTCTTTGCTTCGACCGACACGCCATAATTAGGATTTGCCTTGCGGTGAATCTCCGGGTCTGCCCAATTATCGCCCTCGTCAATCGTATAAACGATTCCGAAGTACGACTCGTCTTTTACGGTGCCCTTCAGAATGTTAACGACGTACGTACGTTGCTCGTAAGCAATGCCTGTCTTGTCGCTGCCGGCCGTGGTGATAGCCCACAACAGCGCTTGGTCACGCTTGCCGCAGCCTGTCTCCATCGCGTCGAACACGTCGCGGCTTCTGTGCGCGTGTACTTCGTCAATCAAGCCGAAATGTACATTTTTTCCGTCCAAGGAATCCGCGTCGGACGAAACAGCTTCGAAAAACGAAGCGCTGTTAGCCTGCACAATGCGATGCGCGATTACTTCAACGCCGCAACTGTCGCGAAACTCTTTCGACTTCTTGGCCATATGCTGACCAAGGCCGAACGCAATCTTAGCCTGATCCTTGACGCGGGCCGCGCTGTAGATTTCCGCGCCCCCCTCGCCGTCCGCTGCGAGCATATAGAGTGCCGGCGCAACGCTAATGGTTGTCTTGCCGTTTCCGCGTGGCACTTCAATGTAGACGCGGCGGAAGCGCCGCTTGCCTGTCTTCTTGAATACCCAACCGAAGATGCAGGTAAGAAGAAAAGACTGCCAGCCTTCAAGCGTGAGGTTCGTTCCGGCAAGCGGTCCCTTGATGTGCTGAAAGCCGCATGTAAACTTGGCGACATACTCCCCGGCTTCGTTGTCGAAGCGGTACGGCCAGCTAGCGTTGCCTTCTCGCGCCAAGTCGTCTAAGTGGCGCTTGCACGCCTGTTGAACGTAGACGCACGCGGGAATGATGCCGGAAACTACAGCCGTGCAGTAATCAACGCCGGCTTTGCAATGCCCCTTAAATTTTCTTTCGCTTGGCGAAAGGGGAGTCCGGCTTTTCGTCTTCGTCTTCTTTGGGGCGCGGACCGCCGATTTTGCTTCTTTCGGCAGGACCAAATCCTAATTTGTTGAGCACGTTGATAAGCAACGCGTCTGCTTTAGTATCGTTTTCGCCTTTGCGAAAATCCGCCATGTACTTCACAGCTAGTTCAAACATGAATGCGTCAGCGCTCGTCAGCCAATGGGCTTCGGCCGCCATCGTACGCCATAATTCTTGCTGCTCTTCCGTCAACCATTCGGACGGTTCACCAAGCGGGCCATTAGGCTTAGGCTCATTCTTGCGCTTCTCGTATCGCTTCTTATCGTGATCAAGAGAGCCGTTCAGCTTCAATACAGCGGTTGGCTTAGGCGGGCGTCCGCCCATTGTCGTTAGTCCTGTTTCGTTGCGCACCACGGCGGGCCGCTACGTGCGACTTAGGCCCGCGCCCTTCGGAAAGGTTCTTTGGCGGGCTACCCCTTACGGCTCCGTTTCTGCCGTGGCGCGTTTTACTTGATTGGCTTCGGCTTCTCTGCCGGCAAAGGTCGCCGAAGGAAGTCCGGAATCTCTAGAGGCTCAGTCATCGCGCGGGCTTCCATTTGACCTTGTCAGGCGAACACGCAACGTAAGTTGCCGTTCCGCTGTAGACGCCGACGCCGTGCCCCAACGTGTAGTAGCCGAAGAACATTCCCCAATGCGAACAACTCATGCGCTCACCTTCATGTCAGAATGCGGCGCGGGATTCTTGAATTGATAATTGTCTCCGTAGGTCTCCGGCTCCGCTTCCTCGATAACGATACGCTGTGAGCCGTGTACCCATTCCTGATGCACGCCGCCATTACTGACACGCTGCACGAATGAAGAGCGCACCCAACCATCTGCCGTATGACTCTCTGTAATGACGTCAACCGGCGCGTTGCCGTTCGTCACTACGACCGTTACTTTCGTGGTCATGTGCGTACCAATGCCCTCACCGTATGAAATGGGTTACGGACCAACCTAACTCTTCTGTCAATGCAATCCGTCCTATAACAGCTAGACTCTAACATCACGTCGCCATCAAATATTCCAATGACTTCGCCGCGCGGTAGTTCGAATGTCAAAGAGCGCGAGTCAATTGGCGGACAATCCCATAATCTAGTCGTCATTCTCAAAATCTCCCCATTTTGCGGACGTGCAACATTTCTCATGGGCCGGTTCAAGCCCCGCATTTCTGAAAGATCGAATACCCCCCACACCCATACGGTAGGCAGTACCTATACGGTACTGCTTCAGGATGGACCGCCTTCTTTTACTTGCGGTGTGTTACTCGAAACCAACCATCAGACGACAAAGCTAGATAGCCATACAGTGTAACAATAACTATCAGCATGATTGAATGCGTTACACTCATGCTTGCGTACCGACAGCGGGCACGCACTCGATAGTCATTCGCTTGTATGACTTATCAATACGTCTAGCGAACAGCGTATTAGCTGCACGCTTACAACTATCATTCGTAGCTGGATAAATCTTCGGTGTCATAGACGATAGCCCTTTAATCCGTGTATCGCGTTATGGCAGTTGGTGCACAGCGTTCGCAGATTATCCAACGTGTCCGTTGATCCGACAAACCCGCGCTCAACGATGTGGTGCGCAGTCAACCTGTGTGTTGGTGTTGCGCAATCCAGCACCGTGCAACGGTATCCATCGCGCTTCAGACAAGCATTGCGCAGAACCCGCCAACTTGCGGATTGATAGAAGTTGTCTTTGGACACGGGCCGTATATACGGCCGCCACTGCTTCGGCTTGAACTGTTGTGCACGGGTCGGCACGAAAAAGACTCCTAACCAACAGCACGACGAACAACATACAAATTCCGACGCCAACTCCTAGGCCGGATAGGAATAGTTCTTGTTCGAAGGTCATTTGGTTTCGATGACTTCAAACTTCGTTCCGGGTTCAAAGACAACAATCTTGTTGCCACTTACGAAATCCTTCCAAGATTTTTTCAGACGCTCTACTTGGGTTAACGAAATTGACTTCTTGGTGGTGATAACGACAATATCGCTTGCGTTCAGGGAGACTTTCTTTAGCTCCTCAATATCAATCATCATCCTCTATGACCCTCTTGAGCGTATTGTTTATGTCGGCAAGTCGCGCTTCGATCTTATGAAGAACGATAACGACTCCCATAATCGCTATCGCAATCCAGATCATGCCAGCCGGTTCAATCCGACAGCGTTGAACGCATCGAATGACTTGCCCATCCAATGACGGACCTTGCCGCGCAAGGTAAGCGAATTGTCGCTCTGTGTGTACGCGACGAAGCCAAGCGACGCGGTGTCAACTGACTTCGCGGCCAATTCATCAAGCTTGCTGATTACGACAGCACCATCAGGCGCCTTGTATTCGGTGTCGTTGATATGGTTGGCAATCGTGATGTGTCGCGAGCCTTGCAACGCCGCGATAATCGGCGCAACTTCTGACAACGACTGCGCAGCCGGACCTAGAACATGCAGGACGACAACCTGAAGCTTGCCTTCACGCGCCATATCGAGGAAGCCGATTTCCGAAAGAAGCGTAAGCGTCTTCGAAAGCAAACCGGCTTGAATATCAATTACGCTGACATACGACGGCGACAGATTGTCGAAAACTTTGACCTGATCGTCAGACTTTTCCAAATCGACAACAGTTGTAGTCTCGCCAAAGAAGTTCTTCAGCGCGCCGTCAGGACGTTGCGTATCGTACGCCCTGTACTCGATACCGTTCGATGCAAGGTAATCGAGAAGCAACCGCGTAACGGTCGTCTTACCAACTCCGCCCTTGTCCGCTCCAACAATGATAACCGTCGGTTTCACGCTGCAATCTCCCCATCAAGCTTGATAAGATATGCAGCGCATACATCACCATATGTGGTTGACTCGCCGTATAGTGCTTCAAACTCTTCCGGGTTCGAATTGTACCTATCAAGCCATTCTGTGAATAGCTTCGATAACTTCTCTTGCGTAATGTTCATTATGCTGACTCCCCGCCATCTTGCGCAGCCCTGAAACGCTCAAACGGCAGAACGTTTTTGTTTTCGTAAACGACCTTTGCCGGTTCGATTTCAGCAAGCCTAACGCGAGCGACCGGAATCGCACATGACACGAAGCCTTGCTGAATGTTGATTGACGCGACGCCGTGCAATTTCTCATTGCCGGCATACAGCGAAAGATTTCCTTCAACGTCGCGAACAAGCGTGACGTTGCTGAATAGGACGACGTCCTTCTTTGGCTCTTCCATTTTCGTTTTTCTCCTCAGAAAACGTATTGCGGTCGCATAAAGTCGCGAAGCCGCTTCAAAATTCTTTCTAGTAATGTCAATTTGGATTCTCCTCGTGGGTAAAATGCTCCGACGTCGCACGCGATAACGGTGCGACCGTATTCGCGCTGGCTTTCCATGCATGTAGTCGCAATCAGCATGGCTTAGGTAGGCAACGTCGGAAACGGACACCAACACACGCGCTCTTTCGAAGCGTGCAACTGGCACCGCAGATAAATCCTAGAACGCTGTGCGTGCCTTTCGATTTGCCATCCGGCCGGGAGCTACACGCGTCCCATAATCGTCTGCACCTTGCTACGGCACTCTATGCAGATTAGCGGTCGCGTTTCTTAAACGCCCGTTCTAGGAAACTAATTTGTAGCCGCTCCGGTGTCGCAGTCGACAAACGCACTGGTTTAAGAATGTGCAAGTCGACGCGCCCTACCGGAGCGGCGTCACGGTGCGCGGAGGAGACGCGCACACATGATCTTTTGAATAAATGACGGTTGATAGGCTCAACCGACAAGGCCAACCGTTGCCAATCTCTCTCCGCTCTTCTGCGCGGCGAATACAACGGGTAACGAAGACTTGGTGCCGCGTGAAGGATTCCAACCTTCGGCCTATCGCTTACAAGACGATTGCTCTAGCAGACTGAGCTAACGGGGCATTGAGTATGTTTTACTAGCGACACGTTTTTGTGACGCACCTTCTCTCGCGAGTTAGGCGGCCATACTCTACCGAATTTGCCCGCGCTTTATTCTCTCTGCAACTCAGAGAACCTTCCGCTGTCGCGGTTAGGAGGCTGCACGTTGCCTGCCGATTTGCTGTGCTGCTACGGCTCGCATCCTGAATTCGTTGTAGGCGTGCAATGACGCCTCGTTATTTTCCGTAGTGCATTCCCGGCGCTCTACCACTGAGCTACCACCCAACTGCTTTAAGTACGACTAGGCGCGGCAGTTATGTTTGGGTGAGTGGGATTCGAACCCACGACCTCCGGAAGTCTTACGACAACCCTACGGCTCTCGAATTCTCTTACGTCGGGTCCGACTTATCAGACTGAAATTCACAGCCTGCAAGAACCTTGAAGGCGTGACCTTCGCTGTTCTTGCGTTCGGCGACTTCCTTGATCTTCGCGACTTCGTCGAGACATGCCTGATAGCTTTCGACTTGGTCCTTCTTGACAACCGGCTCCGTCATTCCCGGTGTCAGCAACATGATAACAAAGAAAATCTTCAACATCGCAATTCTTCTCCTCAGAATTAAAATTGAATGCCGACTCCTTTACCGCAAAGGAAAGTCGGCTATTTTACTCAGCCCTATAATCGCGGCGGCTGTTATCGTTTGCAGAGCGTGTGTCCCAACGCGTAATGCGAGACTTTATAAAAACATCACACGGCATACCAAGACCATGATTGAATCCGATATCAGCCGGGTCGCTGCCGTATGGCTTTGGCATACGCGGATTATCAATTGCGCTTTTCAAAATCGGGTGCATATGCCTTGGCAACAAAAAGCCCGGCTCTTGGCCGGGCGAGGATGGAATTGGGGGTGCTCAAGACGCAATAAGCACATCTAAGTTAGTTGTACCTAATTTCGGTACATTTGTCAATCTGTCCGGAGAACTACGCCAACATGGCGTAATGCCGGGCCAAAATGAGCAATCCGGCCGTAAACCGCTCGATAGCCACAGCCCGGCAGGTATGCGGGCTAGCAGCCCCGCTGGCGGCGCGGCCCACGTCAACCAAGTCGTCCTGCCCCTCCAGCAACACGGCCTCTACAGGCTTCCTGTACTTCGGCGTGAGCGCCTTCCGGGCCGCTCGATAGCTCTCCCTCGCCTGTGCCTGCATCCTTCCAGTCGGTACACTACCCCCGGAGCCGCCAGCGCCGCCAGACACCTTGCCATAGTCAATCGCCTTCAACGTCGACATGCCGGCGTTGTACCAATCCTCGTAATACTTCTCGCCGGCATGATGAAGAACCGCGTTCATTCCCTTGTCGGGATACAGCGCGCCCTTGGCTGCTAGCTTGTCGAGAAAGGAGTCGAGGCGAAGCGAGGTAATGTCGGCTTCGATTGTTTCGGTGTCGGTCATTGGTAAAGTCTCTTGGTTATAACGGGGCCTATTGCCATAGCTACTGCCATTGCTAGAAACAACCAAATACCAACGTATGTTATAATCATAATTTCATCCCCGGTTGCACGTCGCTAATCGGTCGCAAGTCGTTCAATGCAAAACCCGCCATTTTATTTTCTCAATGAAGTCTTGCGGCCCCTCGATATCCTTCAAATCGAAACGCCCCTCTAGCGCTATAATCCAATCAGCGTTGGCGCTGTTCTCTCCTTCGCGGTGTCCGACTTCGTAACCTTCGTTCCAATCTTTGCTTCGTTCTGTCATTGCACCTGCCATCTTGCCATCAACTCCCCAACCTGTGCGACGCCGTCGCGTTCGTCTTTCGCCTTCACCGTTACGACTTCAAATCCCAATTCACTGAGTCGCTTGTGATACGCAATCTGTTCGTCGCTGCGACGCCCTCCCTTCGCCTTCAACTCTATCAGCCGCAGCACGCCGCCCGGAAACAACAACCTCATGTCGGGCGTGCCTGCTTTGATGCCCGTCACCTTGGCGCGCGATGCATTGCGCCGGCCTTGGTTCATGTCCCCTTCAACTTCGAAGTTCCAACCTTGATCCTGTAGCTTGTGCAAGAAGGAAATAATCTCTGCCTGTATTCGCCACTCCGGCTTGTCGCGTTTGACCTTCGGCTTTGGAGCGGAGAAGAGTGCCCTTTGTTGTAATCCCCCTACCTCTATTTCACCCCTCAAAATGACTACCTTTCTTAGGGGTTTAATAGACCCCCCTATATATTTTACAATAATATAAGAAGAGATTGATTCATAAGAAGAAAGTTATTGCAAACAGCTTTGCAATAAGGGGGGTTATTGTAACAACAACCTCCCGCACGTGTTTTGCAATAACCTCCGCTTTGCAACAACCTTCAAGCGGCAAGCAGTGCCGCGCAATCGTCGGCTGTAAGGGGCTCTGACGCATCCTTGAAATATTGCAATACCATTTCTTCTATCGCTTCTTTAGCGAAACGTCTTTTAACCTTTGCTTCTTTTTTAATCTCAGGTTTCGGCCTCAAATACGGAGGCAAAGCAGCGTGCGCGTTCTCTTCAGTGATTTCTAGTACATGTGGCATCTTCAAATCCCCTCGTTAATAAAATACTTCATCCCCGGTCGACCGCTTTTGCCCTTCTCGCCAATGCGAGACACCATCAATTCCGACTCCGTCAGGTACTTAATCGCGCCGTCCAACTCGTGAGGCTTGGCCGCGCTGACGCCCTTCTTCCGCAACAGAACCGACCTCGCCAAGCCGTCTTCGCCGGCTTCCTTGACGTGCTGCAAGATCAGCTTGTGCAGCGCCTCATGGTCCGACCCGCTCATGTGTTTATCGCGGGCGTCATCAATCACGTCGATTGACCGCTGCACTATTGCGTAACCAAATTCGACGTCGTCCACTTCAACAACCGGACGCGCCGGGTTACGAGAGATAGCGCGCAACGTGGCAAGCTTCTGCGTTTGCTCTGCCGTACGACCAACGATGCCTTCTTTCTCAGGATGATCGTTCATGTAGTCCTGTTGCCAACCCTCAATTTGTTGCCAGCGAGACAGCGCCCCATCGCCCCATTCGCAAAGATGCATCACCGGCTTTTGATTCGACTGCCGTACTGCGACAGCCGCCATATTTCCCTTCGTAGGAGCCAAGGTGTAAGCCGTCTTCAAACTCTCTACTAGCTCCGTAGGAGTCTTCAGCACCGAACGCCCTTCTTTCCGCTTCGGCTGTTCGGTCACGCCAATAATCGACAATCGCGCTATGAAACCATCGCTGAAGCTTTGTTCGGTAATCCCCGCATAAAACTCCTTCGGCGTAGAGAAGCCTAACATCGAAACTGTAGGAAACCACACAGGCTCGCCACTCGAATCCTTTTTGTCGTCCGCCTTCTCCTTGCCGGTCCATACGCGAGTCGACCGGGAGTACAACTCCAAAAGGGATTTTCGAATTGATCTTGACCAAGAAGACGCATTCCTTCCCGTCATACTTTGAAACAGCACGCCGACTTCATCCCAAGGCATAACGAAGCACGGACGACGTCGAACTATTTTCTCAATCGCGCTGTCGCTCGTGACTTCGTTCGGGCCGATCAGCCAAGACATTCCTGCTTCGTGCCCCAACATTTCGATTGCCGCCCGGGGATGATCCTTGCCGAAGCCCGGACCCGCGATCCCAATCATATATATGTTGAGACCCAATTCTGTCGGCGTCACATATCGTCGGCCGAAGAAGGCTGCAAGAAACGACAGCGCAGCAATAGTAGCGAACTCTGGAACAGGAACACGTGATGTATCTAGAATCCATTTCGTCACCTGTTGAAGTAAGCCGCCTTGATTCCAGAGATTGAACGGGTCGACCGTCCCTCTTGGCGCGCGGACAAGATTTGATGTATGTACTTCAACCGCTTCAATGATCTGTGCAGGCTCCGGAGCCGATAATGGATTAACCACTGGCGCAGCCTTAGCCATCGCGCGGGCAATAAAGCCAGCAATATCGAAACCATCGTCAACCTCTTCTTTTATGCCGAGCTTGTCGCAAAGAAATTGCGTTGCGTGGTACAGGTCGCCGCCCGTACACAACATCACCAAATCAATCGGCGTGTAATTCTCGTTGGTGCCCCAATCGGTGATACCGTCAGGGTGAATCGAAAGCGCCTCTCCCTTGGCGTTGGAGTTTATCTCGTGGCGCCAATCGGCAATGGCCCGGTAGCTGTTGCCGCGCTTCGTCAGCTTCTTCAGGCCAAGCGCCGGCACCCACGCGGGAAGGTTCGCTAACGCAGTCGCGTTAATGTTCCTCCAATAGCCGTCGCCATCGCCCGCCGCAATTCTGTGGTGCTCCTCTTCCGGCTCGTAGCCGAACGGCGCCAGCGCTGCCGCTAGCTGCTCTGCGACGTTGTCCGGTAGCTCCGGAAGAGAGTCGATAGAAACCGTCTCAAGGGTGTCTGTGCCGAGCCAGTGATAGGGCTGGCCAATGTCGGGGTGTATGGTTGGCGGCAAAACGGTTTGCCGTCCATAAGCCAACAAATCGACGACTCGGTTCTTCCCCACGGAGAACGGTACGGAGACGATGGCGGGACTTCCTCGATAGAACGCACTGAAGCCTTTTTGGCCACGCTTCTTTACCTCGCTATCCGGTAACACCGAAAGCACCGCAGCCATAAGATGGCTGTCGTCGGTGTCAATGTCGATAACCTTCAGCCGCTTGTCGAGAGCAACGCACACGCCAGCATCAGGCCACGCGCTCCATAGCTCAACTTCAATATCTGTGGGTAATCGCTCGCAATAACGCTGCCAATCATTAGTGCCGTACCACTCCCGCATTTGGTAGACGCCCGGCCGCTTTGTGCCGGGCAAGATCGGTATAGCCGCGTAGCCATTATCGACTAGACGCGCGCCGATTTGTGCGTAGGGTGAAGTCAATTTCTTGGACTCTTTCTCAATCTATTTTTGACGGCGCCTTATCTCTAGGGGCTCCGGCAAAAAGCAAATAGTTAAGAATTTTTTCTTTCGTGTCGTAATCTTCGCAAGCTATAGTGATATTTAATCCGCGACTTTTTACCTTTGCAGATTTCAATTCTTCTCTAAGTTCTCCAACTCTAATAAGAGAAATTCTAGGGTTTCTAATTTCATATTCTCTCTTGAGTCTATCCCTGTTGATTTTCTTGCATTTTGCAGAGCAAATTTTTCTTAGTGCGTATTTTGCTACAAACCCATTGCCGCATACCATGCAAGTTGTTTTATGAGAGGAGACAAAACTTCGAGCCATTGTCTTATTCCATGTGTTGTTGGAATTCGACAATAAACTCAGAGATTTATGGCTGTCAACTTGTTGGCATCACGACAACTGCTTCGACAAATCGAAAAGCTGTTTCGTCGTGAACTTCTTATGCACCTTCTCTGTCGACTTCATGCGGCCCGCAAGAACACCGAACCAACCGTGAGCGTGCTTAAGGTCTTTGCCGGTAGCGTCTCGCATTACGACACCGTTTGGCAACACGGTTTCCCAAATCTGCGCAGCGAAGGATTCGAAAAAGGTATCCTTGGTTATTGCCATGCCACGGCTAACGATTGCGTCGTGCTCTCTACGCTTTTCGGCGCGCTGTTCCGGCGTGTCCTGATTGCGACCGCGAATAACTGCGGTGTGCCTATGCGGGCCTTCCGACTTGACTTCGATGCGATCAAAATTCGCGTTCAACCAATTATCAAACAACAAATCAATGTCTGACTTGTTGAGACCGGCGCGTAGCTCTTTGCGGGCTTGTGCGATTGTCGCGTTGACGTTGGCAATGCGCCACGTACGCAGACGCTCAAGGAGTCCTTCGCGGTATTGGTTATGTCGCATAGCCTGCTTCCTTCAAGAATTGGTCGACGGTTTTGCCGTGGTCTTTGATAATGGCGCGCATCAATGATGATAAATAGTAGTCCTTGGCTTTTTTCAATCTGTCTTTCTCTCTTAGCGCGCGGCCTCGACTACCTTTATTTATTTCTCGCTTGTATAGCCTGTCCCTATCCCTGATTCTCTCTCAATTCCTTTCTCTATAACGTGCATCTTTTTCCCTTTTCTTCTCCGGATTACGTACTCTTTTATTTTGGGCTTTGTATTTTTCCGGGTTATTTTTTCTCCATAGTCTTGCTCTTTCCGCCGCATCAGTTGGCATCACCCAACCCTTTTCATTGCCGACTTCATCGCGTCTTCGTAGCCGCTCATGAAGTTGACGAAGAACGCGCGGAATTGATCCACGTCTAGCTCCGCAAGATCGGTAACGCCGATTTCGTCAAGGTACTGCCCGGCCTTTGCACCGCCCTCCATGATGGAGTCTGACTCGTATTGGTCGAACAGCTTCTTGGGCATTTTCGCAGCCTCTAGAGAAAAACAGTCACGGCAGAACCATTTGATAGGATGATTGCGCGAACGCTTCCAACCGATGTTGTCGTGACGTCGCTTGCAGACACAGCACACGCCGACGAAGTTGATAGGCGTGCGCGCTCTAGGGGTGTGGCTGACAATGGCGGGAGGCTTGTGCTGGCCTAGGCGGGACACGTAACCGCCCTGACGCGAACGATTGGCTTGAAGCGATCAGCGTAAAACGTTCCTGTGCCAATAATTTTGACACGTTCGTAACTTTCCAAAGAATCAATTATGTATTCTTCACCAAGCTTCAGTTGCGGATACCACCCATCACTAACACACCGCACGCGCATTCCCGGTTCAAGCTGCATTTGCAATCGCCTCTTCCAAATCAATCTGACTATCGGCAGGTTCGTTATCGTTGGCCGCTAAAGTAGAAAGCCGCGCGGCAATGTCGGCGCGGTACTCTTCCTCGCGCTCGATAAGGTAACAGTCGAAGCCCTCAAGGAACGCGGCGGTTGCCGTTGTGCCGCTGCCCGCGAACGGGTCAAGCACGATGCCGCCCGGAGGCGTCACGAGCCGGCATAGGTAGCGCATTAGCGACACCGGCTTGACGGTCGGATGGCTGCTACCGGCGCGGTCGTGCTTGCTGGCCTTGGCGCTGTAGAAGAAGCGGGCTGCGGAGCCTTCGTCGGTGTATTCAGCGCCGGTCTTCGTCATGCCCCAACCGTCGCCGGGCTTAGCGCTACCGCGCGGCTTGCCTTGCGTACTCTTGCTTGACGGAAACACGCTTACGACTTCTTCGCTGCCGTCCGTGACGACGTTCGCCGGCCACCTTCCGGCCGCGTTCGGTTTCGTTTGCTGCATCGGCATTCTCCAATCTTCGGCGCCGCGCCGCATGTGCTCAAGGTCGTTTCCACTGTGGTTGTAATCGTCCGGACCTTGCGCAGCCACTCTACACCCGTCGATATTCAACGCGCCCGTGCCCCACTTCAGCACATTTTCGGCAATCGTCTTTTCCGACAGCGGCTTGCGCGCAAGGCAAATCGGTTCGTTGGCCGGTTTCAAAGCGGTTCCCCATCCTTCCCACGCTTGCGCTTCCGCGCAAGGCGTCTCCGGGCGCCCTACAGCGCCGTTCATTGCGGAGCCGCCGCCGTGATCGTAGTTCGCTCGCCCGCGTCCTGATGGCTCGTAATCGTTGCCTATAGCCAGTTTGCGCATATCTTCGGTGCGCGCGGAGCCAAGCTTCGTCTTTGCGTCGATTCCTTTCATCACGTCGTGCGACTTCGGAAACCCGGTGCCGTAAAGCCATTGAATCATGTCGCGGATTTCAAAGCCGGCGTCTTCGACTGCGCACGCCATGCGATGAAATGTCCGCGTACCGCCGAACGAAATCAAATGCCCGCCCGGCTTCAGGACGCGGTAAATCTCGCGCCAGAAGTCGACGCTGTTGACGACTTCGCCCGTATCCCAAGTCTTACCCATGAAGCCGCGCGCAAGGCGCGCGTGCTTTCCGTCCCCTGTCGGCGTGTTCGCAGAGCCTTCTTTGCCAAAGCGCTTGACGATGGACACGAGGGCATACGGCCCGTCCGTGACGCAGCTATCAATGCTGTTATCCGGTGCGTCCGCCAGCACGACCCGGTTGTCGCCGCCGAACAACATTATTCGGCCGCCTTGAAATTCGTCTACCGTGTAGGTGTCAGTCACCGCCAACCCCTCTTCAGCGACATGGCGCCGTGATAAAATGAGTATACGAGTCCGTAAACCGCGACCGCCGCTAACATGGCTGAAAAAATATGCATCACGCCTTCCCCGGAGGTTCGTAGTGGCCGGGCACACACATAATGCGACCGATGCGCCACGCGTCTTTGAAGTAGATAGGATGGTGCCGCTTCCAATCTGCAATAGGCGCCTGTCCTAGCTGGCACGCGAAAAAATCTACCTTGTCGTCGCGGTCGGAGTCGGTGACGACTTCAACGACCTTCACTTCTTCCGCCGTGCAATCCCTGTCCGGCGCGAGAGTTGGTGCGGCGACAACAAGACGGCACATCACGACCGCGATAGTCACGAACATTGCATAACCCTCTGTTGGCCTTCGGTGTAAATGACCGGCTGCACGTATTCCGAGATTGGCGAATCCTTGAAATGAACGAAGCCAATCGGCTGTTGCAGTGGCTCTACGCAATCGTACAAATTCATTGACTTGTGTTCGAAGTATTTTCGATTGTAGAAGTCCATAGTCGCTCCCCTAAACGGTATCCTATGAAGGTGTTGACGCGTCGGGCAAAACACCCGTACACAGTCAGCATTCGAATTAGCGCATACAGCCCCGCCCCAAAGTGTTGCCCGCTCCGCGAACGGACTAATGCAACACACGCTGTACGCATTGGCCGGTGTACATCTGCCACCAACCCCCGCCGAAACGTCGCGCTATCACCGCGCGTTCGGCTGTCGCCTTCCTAGTGCTAGATCAGGCGACGGATTCCGTACTTGCTGCGCGAGCAGCAAGGATTGTTTACCGAACGTCGATAGTCGGAAGGATTGACGAAGGCTTGAACGTGACGACGTAGCGATAGACACCGACTTGGGCGGCTTCCATCTGCTCTGAGAAGTACGTCACGTTGTTGCTAAGGCCCAAGAAATGCTTTTTGTAATCTGCCGCACCGGTTTTGCACGTCACCGTCAACTTCCTGTCGCCCTGATCTTGCGAACAAAGCCCCTCAATCGTCAGCATGTATTCGCCCGTGATTCCGTTATAGAACACGATGCGACGATTGATTTGGAAGTTGTCTGCGGCCTGCGACAGATTAGCCGAAGCAATCTGTGCGTCGTTGGAGCAAGCGCATAGCGCGAGCGTTGACGCGGCGACGAAGATAGCAAGAAGGCGTTTCATAGTGTCTCCCCAAATAAAAACCGGTTACTTTCCACCGGCAAGTCACACTTCTTGGCGCCCCGTGTTCGGGCCAACTTGAGTTTTCAGATTTTGCTAAGTGGTCCGCGCTGAAGGCCGGTTGGTCGTACAAAGCGCCATTTTACAAATATGATCTATTTACAGAGAGAAGGTTTTAAGCGCTCTTCATGCCTGACTCCTGTGTTGGTGTGGTTCGCCCATCGACCAAGAGGGCTACTGACACTAGGGTTTCGCGCAAGCCGGTTCTGTTACTGGCCGCGCTAGTTCACCGTCGTTTGTAGACAGTGGACTCCGTTAGCTCGCCACGCTTCGACGCTTGGCGCGTCGTTGTCTATGGCCAGCAAAATAGAATGCCCGCGCTCCTTGAGGTACGATAAGACACCTTGTTTGAATTCGGGTGTAGGTCTTTCGTCACCTTGTAGTCGCGCGTGCAATTCGTCGTATGGGATGGCATGGTCATCAAGCCAATCGCGGCGCGACTTGTATTGGTCGCCCTGCACGTCAGCGATAATGACGACTCGCGTGTCATAGGACAGCGACCGCACGAGAGCGACAAGCGGAGTCGCCTTGGTGCAATCAGCGTCGACGATAACCGTCTTGCGAGCGCCATTCATCGCGCGACTCCGATCAAGGCCGGATAGTCGACGTCTCCGCTATCAAGAAAGGTTGTGATGGCTCGTGCTGCAATGGCGGGGGTAATCAAGTCCCAAGCGTCGATACCGGCCGGGTAGTAGAGAGGAAAAAGGGGACTGTCGTTTTCGAGGAAAACGACGTACGTACGCGGGAAGTCTTCTCCCATGATCTTTGCAACCCAACCGCCGATGCAGGCGACAATTCCGCAATCGCCATTGTCGAACGGAATTTGCATATTGAAGCAATCGCCTTTGGCGCCACAAATGCTCAAGTGATGCTTAAACTTCCCGCTTGCCAATCCGTCGCGCACAACCTGAAGCGCGGCGTGTTCAGCTTCGGTGATTCCAAGGTCCGTTGCTGAAAGCATGGTTAAGCCGCCTTCTTGTTCGACGCTGGTTTAACGTTGTCGTTGTCCGCTTCCGGTTCTTCCTGTTCGTCGATATCGATTCCAAGATGGAGAACGACAGTCTTCTTCAGGAACGAGCGTTGCTTATCGGTCAGGGCCGCGCGCTCCGTTAGATCGGCCGCGAACCTGCGTTCATATCCGCTCATTTCGTAAAGAGAGTTTTCAAGAAGAGCGAAGGCCCACATATTCGCGGCGGTAGGACCGTTCGGTGGCTTGTTGTGAGACGGCACAGGCAGGAAGCTCTTGCCGGTCGCAAGAGAATTCACCGTCTTCTGAATCGATTTGATAGATTGGGTTGCAAGTGATTTTGTCATTATCTTCTAAGCCTTCAATCGTTCGGTTATGAACTTGTCGAACGCTCTAAGGTCCGACAATGACGCGTCACGCATCTTTAGGGTTATCGCTCTAAGGAGCGCACCTTTCGGGTCGTCTGCGGTCTTAGACTTGGGCCGTTCCGATTTTGGCTCTTGTTTTTTCTCATAAATTTCGTCTGATTGGGCGCAACGTTGCGCCGATTCCGCTTTTCGCGCTCTGGACTCTGCCATTGAAGTTTTGGCCCGTTCTCTCACTTCAATCAGCGACACCCGCCCTTCAGAAATCGAAATCAATTCGTCGGCTCGCCGCCTGCCAATCTCGCAATGCCTCAAAAGAAAGACCGGCCAAGTGAGGTTCTTCGTACGGGAAACGATTTGCTTTGCTTCCGACAGATGAATGCCAGCCGCCTTGTAATGCTGTTCGGCCTTGTCTGCGGATTTGTCACCGGCCGCGATATGCGCCTTGATCTGTCCGCCCAGAGTCTCGATTGGCAGAAGGCTGTTCAACCCGTGTCCCCGTCAAATCGCGACAGACAAAAAAATAGCGCCCAACCGGGGCGCTTAGTTTTGTTTGCGCGTTCCCAATCTTCGGAACACACTGTACCGATTTTAGCTACATATGCAAGCTGTCCGGAGAAATAAACGGGGACGCCACCAGTTGCCCCGGCTTTCTACTGCCCCATTCGTTTCGCGCTTGCTGCATCCTGATCTTCTGTCCCGGGTCGGTGTGCTCCGCCCATTGCATAAGTGTAGCGAATTCTCCCTTTGCGCGCCGACCGATTCGAACAGGTAGAGACGTTTCGATCCTGAGAACGCCCCCGGGAGGTTGCCATACGAACCAAAAGATTTGCAGGCTTGCAGATAGCTGAACATAAATCGCGTAATCGAAAGTTACGGGTAGTGATGCGAACACGGTCTTACCCCTCTCGTTGCTTGTTTTTAATCCAACAACCCTAACGAAGAGACGTGTAGCGAATGTGGCTACAGTTGGATAGATACAAAATGAAACCTACGCCAAATCGCGAGTTTGTCGACGTATAATTGCAACAGTCCTCACTATTTCGGAGTTTGGACTTCGTTTTCCGCCGTTGCGAACAATCACAGGCTTGTATTTTTCAGAGTTAGGCGCACAGACATATTCCGTGCGATCCTTGAAAAAATGCACGATGCGAGCCGAAGTCTCGATAAGACCGGCGCGCTCGCGTTCTATCACTACAAACTTTCCTTCTACGACGCGGTCGCCGTTCGGCTCAATGCAAATCAGAATGTCTCCGTCGAATAGTCCGGCATCCACCATTGAGTTGCCTCTTAGGCAATACGCATGGTGTTCGGCTGTCGGATAGACGAAGTCTCGTGGTGTAACGACGTCGCCCAAATCCTTATGGCTGTCAGGCTCAACCCAAACACCGGCCGCTAGCTCACGTTCTATCTTCAGAGTTAGAAGCTCGCCGACAGGTGCCAGAACCGGAATAGGTTCTTCGATGTAAGCGGCAATATGCTCCAGTTCTTCGCCGAAAACCTTGCGGGTGCCTGCAATCATCTTACCCGGCGTGCCCCTAACCATAGGCGGCTTGAGCTTCAACGCTTTCGTAAGATATCTCGCAAGCCCGGCCTTACTCTTTCCGGGCTTTTTCGTCCCGTTAGCGATCCATTTTGAATAGACGCTTTTCATGTACGCACGCTCCCAACCCCCGACCAAGAACCCCATTAAGGCTGCGCTCGGCCGTAACCTACACAATGGTTGTAGGCCGTTACCGTTCCTAGCGTCAAATAATTTTCTGCGGACAGCTAGCTTTTTGTTCCGATTTTAGCTACAAGCTTAACCATGATGTTGCGGATATCGCAACATTTCGGGGTGGGGTACAACTTCAATGACTGACGGAATAATTGCGCTCGCGCAAGCGAGGGCGGCTGCTCGCCCTGATCTTTACACGACAATCGTTAAGCCGGCCGGGACCAAGTCGGGATACGACAAAGCGGTTCACGAAATGGTCTTCGACCTCAAGGCGACCGTCCCCAACATCAGCGTTCGCAACATCGCGGCCGTACTCCGGATATCGAAGACCGCCGTTGCGGATATCATCAACTCAGCCGATGAAGACGACTTCATTCCGAATCGCAGCAACGAAGAAATGTGCGCCGACGAACTGGCCGCGCTCGTTGCTACGGGCCGTGAAGGTTACACCGACGATGCCGGCTCTCGTGACGAATACAGAGGCGGCCCTGTGATTGTCTCTGCCCCGCTCTTTCAAGATCGTTACCGCCGCGCCGATCAATCGCACACGAAACCCCCGGCTATCACGCTTCCAAGCGCGCCATTTGTGCCGCTGCGCTTGGCGGAAATCGCCTGACAAACGGAGAATGCAGAGTGTCTGAAAAACCCGATGCCGAAGAGTTCTACCTTGGCGAGCAAGTTACAGTCGGCACACAGTTAGGTGTTATCGACGAACTGGCGCCGGCTGCACGCTTGGTCGTCATTAACGGCGACGGCTTTCCGGAAGAGCGCTGGTTTCCGCTGCACCTGATTTCCAAAACGAGGAAGAACTAATGAACACCTTTAAGAAGTTTGATTACGTGCGTGTCGGATTTGCGACGTACCGCGTTGGCTTCGCTTCCGGGTCGCTCGTTTATTGTTACGGCGCCGAACCCGTACATTATTCACGCTGCACGCTCGTTGAACCGAAATTCAAGCCGGGGGACGTGGTGAAAAACAATGTGTCATCGGAAGGCGTTATTGACCGCGTGAAGACAGAAGCATTAGGGGGGAAGCCGTATACCGGCCCGTTGGCGTATGAATATGCCAATGACGGCGGTTGGGATTTGGAGTCTTCCCTGATTCTCGTGCGGCGCGCTTCTACACCGGGAGAGTTCTACGGCGACCCGCGCCCTACCCTCGCCGACGTCTTCGCGTCCATCAACGCCGGCAAGAAGATTGAAGCTATCAAAGCGTATCGCACCATCTACGGAGTTGGCCTCAAGGAGGCGAAAGACACCGTCGAAGCCATCGCACAGTTTAAGCCGACTGAGACCCCGGCGCCGAAGTTCAAGAAGGGCGATAAGGTCAATCATTTGACCTACAAAAACTTGCGCGGCGAAATCGGAGTTATTGACGGAAGCGCGTCTTACAATCCCGGTCATTGGCGCGTCGACTGGCCGCTGTTCGGTATTTCAACCGAAGTGGAGTCCGATCTTGCGCTAGCTCCGAAGTCCGCTCCCCATATCGTCGCCATTTTCAAAAACGGCAAATATCGCCCGAACAGCAATCCATTCATTCACGAGACGGAGTTTGCGGCTGTCGCTGAAGCGGAGCGCTTGTCGCGCAAGCACCCGGGCGTGAAGTTCGGAACGTTCGCGCTTGTGGCCGACTCTGAGACGCCCCTGTCGCCGACAAAGACGGTGCGCGCGTGATTGGTAGTAGCGAATACGTTCTGCCGCTGTCGCCAGCCTTCTACCGGCGCCTTGAGCGCCAGCGCACGCGGCAAATCAAGCGGTTGATGAATGCGACGCGCTACGCGGTAGCCGGACTCAATGGCAAGCGCGCCGTTGCACGGCGGCTGCGCCAGATCGAAGCCGGGCAATTGAAGGTGACGGAATGACATGGATTGCGGACAAGTACGGCGCCCTTACGTGGCACGAGCCAATCTCAGAAGCTTCCCTTGATGCCGCCTTCGCAGCATTCAAGGCTCACTTAACACAGCCGGCCTTCAAGATTGGCGACAAGCTCACTATCAGGGCTACCGTTACGGGTTTCAAACAGCGTCACGTCCAAGTCGTTTTGGATAACGTCCCCGACGATATGTTGCGCTCATTCTCTTATCCAACGGCTTCACTAGCCCTTGCATCAACGGTTGCTTACGTCGCTCCGGACACGGATGCCGCATGACGACCTACCCGCCGCCCCTGAATCACTGTTGGCAACCGGGCTGTTCCAACTTGCTGCATTCGCAGCAAGAGAGAGAAACCTTCACTTGCTTTCATTGCACTGACGGAGAGCCGCAAGCGCGGGGACGCGAAGTGTTCAATCATCTTGGCGAAGTCGTTGGGTACGAATGGAATGATTGAAATTCAGTCGCTCGTTGACGGCTCTTGGCACACTCGCAATCGCATGGGCTTGTTTGAGCACCGGGAAGACGCCATCGGAATTGCGCAAATCTACGTGCAGCGCTGGCACGGCTACGACTCGATTGCGCACGGTCATACGTCCGTTATTCGGGTCTACGACACCGAAGAGAAACGAGTTGTCGCCATCGAAGAGGGTTGCAAAATCTATCGCGCCGTGAAGCTAGCGCAGCACGGCATTGCATTGAAGGGGGAAAGATAAAATGAATGCTCAAGAATTACTGAAGTTATATAGCGAAGGTAACCGTGCATTCGCTGGCGCGGACCTGTACGGCGCGAACCTGCGCGGCGCGGACCTGTACGGCGCGAACCTGCGCGGCGCGAACCTGCGCGGCGCGAACCTGCGCGGCGCGGACCTGTACGGCGCGAACCTGCGCGGCGCGGACCTGTACGGCGCGAACCTGCGCGGCGCGAACCTGCGCGGCGCGAACCTGCGCGGCGCGGACCTGTACGGCGCGAACCTGCGCGGCGCGAACCTGTACGGCGCGAACCTGTACGGCGCGGACCTGTACGGCGCGAACCTGCGCGGCGCGAACCTGCGCGGCGCGAACCTGCGCGGCGCGAACCTGTACGGCGCGGACCTGAAAGACGCTAAACACGCCGACTTGGTTATAGCTCAAACACGCATCCTACCCGATGAAGGAGATATTATCGGATGGAAGTCTTGCCAACGCGGCGTGTTGGTAAAGCTTCGCGTTCCAGAAAACGCCAAGAGAAGCCACGCGTTCGGTCGTAAGTGCCGCGCGGAATTCGTCGACGTTATCGAAGTGTTCGGCGCCGAATTCGGCATTTCATCGTACGATAACGCAACGCAATATCGCGCCGGTTGTCGGGTTCACTGTGACCACTTCAATACGGATTGGACCGAAGAATGCACGGGCGGCATTCATTTCTTTATCACGCGCGTTGAAGCGGAAAACTATCAGTGACCATGCTTCAGTCGCTCATAGACGCCTCACACACCATTAGCTACGGCTATTGGATAACCGTCACCGCAGGCAGCGTCTTAGCCGCCTGTTTTATCTGCTACGTCGCCAAACGCATTTGGGCCGCGTGGTGTTTTTCAAAATGGTTGGGAGAAATTTAATTGGCTAAATCTATTTCAGCACTGAATAGCACGAAGTCGGACAAGCCGCCTATCACCCTTCTTTATGGCGTCGACGGCGTCGGTAAGACGACGCTTGGCGCGGAATGGCCGGACCCGATCTACCTGCATACGCAGGGCGAGGAGCCGCCCAAGGGCGTTGAATTGAATTCACCCGGCGTTCTCGAATCCTACGACGAAGCTTGCGAACTAATCGCAGAGTTGTTGTCGACGGAGCATCAACACAAGACTCTTCTGTTCGACAGTGTCGACGGCTTTGAGTCCCTCGTGTGGGCCAAGACGTGCGAACGCTGCGGCTTCTCTTCGATCGAAGAGCCGGGATACGGCAAGGGCTATATCGAGACTGACGCCGAATGGGCGTACTTCATTGACGGCCTCGTAGCTCTTAAGCAAGCGGGAATGGCCGTCGTGCTGATCGCGCATCCTGAAATCGTTCGCTTCGACTCGCCGACTACGGACCCGTACAGCCGGTACACGCCAAAACTTCACAAGCGCGCAAACGCTCTCATTCGTGAGAAGGCGGATATCGTCGGATTCCTGAACTACCGAACCACGATCAAGGAAAAGGAAGTTGCGCGACAGAAGACCGTCGCACACGGCGAGGGCGGCGGAGACAGGCAGATTCACCTTGAGGAGCGCCCGGGATTTATTGCGAAGAACCGCTTCCAGATGCCGGCAAACATTCAGTATCGCGTCGGTCACGGCTATCGCGAACTGTCGAAGCACTTTCCACACCCGTACGGGTACACAGCACCGACCACAAAAGAAAAGGCGGCTTGAACGTGACGTTTAATAATGGGGACAAAATCGTAGACGTTCACGGCAACACGGCAACCGTTGTCGGCGCGCGCACGTATCTTCAAATTCAGTGGGATGGCTGGCCGCACACTAACGGGCTTTGGCCGGCAGAAGACTTCAAGCTTGTCGGGCGCCCCTTCAAGCCCGGTGACTTCGTAAGAGTGTTGGGTCTTGACCCGGGATATTTCGGCTTGGTCGGAATGGTCTTCGAAGACGACGGCGAAGACGACGCGCCTTATTGGGTTGCGCTCTATAACGAGGCCGGCGACGACGTCCCGTTTTACGCCGACGAATTGGAGTTGTGGACTCCGCGTGTCGGCGACGAAGTTCTTGAGTTGAACGCCGAAGACGGAATCGTAGGAGTTGTTATCGGTCTTTTGCAGGACGACGCAAGCGTTCTTTGGGAAGGCTTCCCGGTAGCGCAACGTTGGCCGCTCTCTGAACTGGAGCCGTTCGACGAATACTCCGATGAAGATGAAGACCTTCCGGAAGTGGAGTCGCCTGCATTGCAGCCTGACTCATTCGAACCCAACGAACGGGTTGAGTATCACAATCCGTTCTTTGCGAGCGCGCTTACCGCTCGCGTCGTCAGGGTCGGAGACGGCGTTACGTTCCTGAAGTTCGCGGACGGCGCCATGCCGGACGGATTTTACGACAACGACTTTATTCAGAAGGCGGCTTAGGGCCGCTTTCACCATCCATTTTTCACCACGAAGGAGACTACCACTTGGCTAATCTTAATGGCGCTTATGATCCGGATGCAGAACTTCCCGGCGATTTCGAAGTGTTAGAAGGCGGAGTCTATCCGGCTCAATTGATTGAGTCCGATATCGCGCCGACGAAAGCCGGCACCGGCAAGTTGTTTAAGTACAAGGGCGAGATTATCGACGGCGAATTGAAGGGCCGCTTTCTGTTTGGGCAGATGAATCTTCAGAACCCTAACGCCGTTGCGACCAAGATTGGTCAAGGCGAGTTTGCTGCGCTCCGTCTTGTGACCGGCGTAGCCAGCCCGGAAGATACGACCGATCTTCACTTCAAGGCGTTTCAGGCTGTCGTTGAAGTCGAACCCGGCAAGACTGTGAACGGCACGACCTACAAGGCCCGCAACGTCATCAATTGGGGCAAGACGGCAAAGCTGTTCAGCGGCGAGGAAGTCACCGTTGCACCGACTGCGGCCAACGACAACAAGGCCGGCGCTGCGCCTGCCAAGGACAACAAGCCGGTTGCGGCTGCGGAGCCGAAGAAGGCCGCCGCTGCCGGTGCCAAGGGCGCTTGGCCGAAGAAGAAGTGACATGGATACGTCATCATGTACGACGCGCGGCGTAACCACACTGACGATTGAGAAAATGCCGGAAGGCGGATTCTTGGTGTCAGACGGTTACGGCCGCAACGGATGGGAAGACGGCAACCGTCGTTTTCCGTTCCGCTTTGCCTCAACGACAATCGACGAGTCGCTGAAACATATCAAGGCGACGCTTGATCCGAAGGTTAAGTGAGACAACTACGGCGGGGCGCAATTGCGCGCCCTGCCCCTACTTTGGAATTTAGATGACCAAGATTGAACCCGACTTGATTGCTCCGCCGCAGTTGACGGTCGAAGCCATCTACCGATGGTACGAAGAGAATCAAGAGACGTGGGACTCGCTTGGTATCAACGTCGGCGACGTCGGCGAAGAGTGCGACCGCAAGCTTTTCTACAATCTGCATTGGGTGACAGCACCGGAGCGCAAGGGCGGCCGTATGCGCCGTCTACTTGAGACGGGAAACTTGGAAGAGCCGCGCTTTGAAGCGGACCTGTTGAACATCGGCGTCGACTTCTACGGCGCGCAAGACAAGATTCGTTTGGTCGCCGGCCACGTTCGCGGCAAGCGCGACGGCGCCGCGCTAGGGTTGCCGGAGGCACCGAAGACCGAACACCTGTGCGAGTTCAAGACGTCGAAGGCTGCGGATTGGCGCGCTATCGTCAAGCATGGTGTGCAGAAGGCGAAGCCGAACCATTACGGGCAAGCACAACTTGGTATGCATCACTTCGGACTAACGCGCTGCCTGTATCTCGTGAAGAACAAAGACGACGAATGGATTCACCAAGAGCGGATTCCCTACGACGCGGAATATTGCCTTCGCCTCCTAGTTAGATTGGAGCGCATCATTCGCGCCACGTCGATACCCGCGCGCATCAGCGAAGACCCTGAAGCGTTCGCGTGCAAATTCTGTAAGCACAAGGACGTATGCCATCACGGAGAAATGCCGCGCACGAATTGCCGGACGTGCCTTTCCTCGACTCCTGAAATGGGAGGCGATGCTCATTGGTCGTGCGCGCGTTGGAACAAGCCGCTTAGTTTCGATGAACAAAAAGACGGTTGCGGTGCTCACCTTTATGATCCTGATTTCGTGCCGGCTGAGCAAATCGACAGCGACGATGTTAACGAAACCGTCACATACCGATTTAGCGACGGAACCATTTGGATCGACGGACAAGTAACAGAGGAGAATGCAGCGTGACTAAGAAAGCAGATCAGAAGTTTTGGTTCAGCACCAAAGATAATTACGACGGCCCGTACATAACATTAAAAGAAGCAACGAGCGCGGCGGAGGAAGTCGCGGCACTGGAAGATCGTATTGAAATTCAATCAATGCGTTCTCGTTTCTGACTCACCGAAGCGCACTTGGCAAAAGGCTTGAACAGCATGACCACTCAACCAACCTCAATCGACGCGCTCAACAGCGTACGCGCCAATATCCCTTCAATGAAGGATAAAGTCTTTGACGTTATAGCTCTGCACCCGGACGGCATCATTGCTGAAGACGTTGAAATACTGTTGGACGCTCGCCGGTCTTCTATCACGGCCCGCATCAACGAGCTTGTCAAAGAGCGTCGCGTTAAAGACAGCGGACAGCGTAGCGAGACGTCGTCGGGACGAAGCGCAATTATGTGGGTTGTCGACAACACGCCGGCCGTAGCGATGGCCGCCTGATGTTGAACACCCTCACAGGACGGCGCCGCTATCGCGTGGCACCCGACGGCGCGCTGATACTGCAAACCGAATGGGCGTATTGGGATGGCGACGCCGATAGGTGGGGACGCTGGCGTTGCGAATTTATGGACGCGACAGCCAACGACGTCATGCCGTTTGAACTGACGGATTGGAAGCCGGGGTACGCGCAAATAACTCCGAAGCATTCTGCTTTGTTGCTAGCCGACAGGATGGAACAACACGTTAGGGCACGTCTGCCCGGGCCTAGCCCGGTTATCGAGAACGGCGCTTGGCAAATGATGTTGGACGCCGCGACGGCGCTACGCGAAGCGCATAAACAAGAGTCGTAATGCACACCCTCCGCCCCTACCAGCGCGCCAGTATCGACGCTGTCCTGTCCTATTGGCAGGATGGCGGCGACCATCCGTTGATTGTCCTACCAACGGGTACGGGCAAGAGTCTTGTACAGGCGACGCTTGCGAAGGAGTTAATCGACTCCTACAGTGGATTGCGCGTGGTTTGCGTTACGCATGTCAAGGAGCTTATAAGTCAGAACTTCGCAGAGCTACTAGGCATATGGCCATTTGCCCCGGCCGGTATCTACAGCGCTGGCCTTGGGATGCGAGACTCGCAAGCGCAGATTTTGTTCTGCGGCATTCAATCGGTTGCCAACAAGGCGAGTCTTATCGGTCACGTCGACTTGTTGCTTGTCGACGAAGCGCATTTGATGCCGCGCAATGCAGAGACGCGATACGGCAAGTTCATTCGCGATTTGCTCGCCATCAACCCGGACATGCGAGTCGCCGGCCTCACGGCGACGCCGTACCGCACCGACTCCGGGCGGTTGGATGAAGGCGACGAACGGCTGTTTACCGAAGTCGTGTACGAATATCCAATCGGCGAAGCCGTCAAGGAAGGATATCTGACTCCGCTCGTGTCGAAGGCAACCGACACGGGATTTGACCTGACGGGCGTTGGACGTCGCGGCGGAGACTTTATTGAGAGCGCGCTGCAAGACGCGGTCGACAAGACGGAAACGACGCGCGCCGCTGTTGCGGAGATTGTCGCCGCTGGCGCAAACCGGAAGTCGTGGTTGTGCTTTTGTGCCGGCGTTGCGCACGCCAACCACGTTCGCGACGAAATCCGCGCGCATGGTATCGCGTGCGAGACAATCACGGGCGACACGCCTAGCAACGAACGGGCGCGCTACATTGAAGACTTCAAGGCGGGACGTCTTCGCGCCATCACCAACAACAGCGTTCTAACAACCGGCTTCAACGCGCCGGGGGTCGACCTGATAGCGTCGCTTCGCCCTACGCAATCTTGCGGTCTTTACGTACAGATCATGGGCCGTGGTACGCGTAACGTGTACGCGCCGGGGTTCGACCTGTCCGACGCGGAAGGCCGCTTGGCGGCCATCGCTGCCGGTCCTAAGCCTAACTGTATCGTGTTAGACTTCGCCGGCAACGTACGCCGACACGGGCCGGTTGATGCCGTCGTGCCGCGCAAGCCGGGCATGGGAGACGGAGAGGCGCCGGTCAAGGAATGCCCTGAATGTAGATCGCTTGTACATATCAGCCTGAAGACGTGCCCCGATTGCGGCTTCGTGTTTCCGCTTAACGAGAAACCGAAGCACACCGCGACGTCGGCAGCGTTGCCGATCATGCTTAGCGAGCCGCCGAAATGGCTAAAGGTGCAGTCGACAAAATTCTACTATCACGAGAACGCCGAAGGCAACGAAAGCGTGCGCGTCGATTTCTTGGCTGGCTTCAATAACTATAAAATGTGGCTATCTATTAGGAAGGCCAAGAGTCGCAGCGATAAGTTTTGGCGCGACCACGTCGGACGCGAGCCATACCCCGCCGACGTTGACGAATTTCTGTCGCGCATTGGCGAGCTACGACCAACGGCTGAAATTCAAGTAAGGCCGAAGGGAAAGTTTTGGGAAATCGTCGGGTACAAGGCGGCTTCGCAACACGAGGCGCCGAAGGCGACAAATAATATTCAAGATGTAGAGCTAGAGGAGATTCCGTTTTGACAACCCAAATTATTGTAGGCGATTGTCGAAAACTGCTTCTAGAAGCGGAAGACAACAGCATTCATTGCTGTGTTACATCTCCTCCATACTTCGGCCTTCGTGATTACGGCGTAACCGGACAGATAGGACTAGAACAAACTCCGGATGAATATATTGCGGAAATGGTCGCTCTCTTCCAAGAAGTCCGTCGCGTGCTTAGGGCTGACGGGACGCTTTGGCTCAATTTAGGAGACAGTTACGCTAACGGCGGCAGGAAGACTCGCGACTCCGACAAAATGAATGCCGGTCGTGGCATGTCATCCCGGCCGGGAGATGGGACGGCGAAGCCTAAAGACAGACTGATGATTCCCGCTCGCGTGGCGCTAGCTTTGCAAGCTGATGGTTGGTGGCTACGAGACGAAATAATTTGGCATAAGCCAAATCCAATGCCGGTTTCAGTCAAAGACAGGACCACTCCGGCGCACGAAATGCTTTATATGTTCAGCAAATCTGCAAACTATTATTACGACATGGAAGCGATCAAGGAACCGGCCTTACAGCCGCGTGGCACTCCCAAAACGTCGTCACAACATAAACAGAATGCACTCGGTAATAACAAAAATGGCACGCTTGGAAGCAACCAAGGCGCCGAGACTCGCCAACCGCGTTCAGTGTGGACGATAACTCCGAAGCCGTTCAAGGGCGCGCACTTCGCAACGTTTCCGCCAGCGCTAGTAGAGCCTTGCATAAAAGCTGGCAGTCCCGCTGGCGGCATCGTTCTTGATCCATTCGGAGGCACCGGAACGACCGGTCTTGTTGCGCAGCAACTTGGCCGCGACTCCATTCTGCTAGAGATAAACCCGGAATACGCCCTTATGGCTCGCGAACGAATTGGAATCGGTGCAAATATGATTGCGGCCAACGACAACAACGTTTCACAAGAAAGTGTTGCAGCATGACCTACGCAGGCGTTTGCTACGACGGGCCTTGGGAAGGTAGAAACCTAGTTCACAAGTACAGCCGTTTTCCAATTTGCATCTTCAACGGTTCCGCGTTGGACTTCGTCCCGTCACGCCATCACGCGGACTTTGGAAACTCCGCGCTGTACTTTTATGATTGGTGTCCAGCAATTCGCAAATGGGTATTCGTGCCATGACCGAAATCATTATATTCGTTTCAATGCTTCTTATGTGCGGTGCCTTTGCCTATGTCATTGCAACCCGCTAACGATAACCAGCGCGGCGCCCCGTATTGGCCTCGTGGCATGTCACGTTTGCGGGCCGCGTTCTATTGCGGCGTGACTCCGCAATCGTTCGACAGGATGGTTGCGGACGGCGCCATGCCGGCATCTACGCCCATACAGGGCCGGTCTTTGTGGGACCGCTTCGCGGTCGACAAGGCGCTAGACGCGCTCTTTGGCACCAATCCACAGGGGGAAGAAACCTTTGAATTTGCCGCTTGACAGGTAGGGCAGGATGCCCTATGGTCGGCTTATCAGATACGGAGTGCGGCATGGCGTACGGTATAGAGAAGTGCCCCAACCGCCCTGAATGTGAATGGTGCGACGATGCAACAGAGTAAGCCCCAAATCGGCGATTGGCGCTACTTCGTGGAATATGTCGACTATGCCAAGGCCCGCGCGCTGATGGTAGCTGACGGCGCTGATCCTGACTATGACACGATTTGGGATTATTGCAGTCAGGAAGAAATCACCGTCTGTAAGTCGTTTCCGACAAAGTCGAAAGCCGTTGCATGGGCACAGCGCAACAAGAAGCTAGACGTGTTCCACATGCCGCGTATTCGCGAAGAGACGTTCAGCGAGAGACCAGAAGACGACGTGCACCATGCAGTGAAGTCATGGGAGCAAACCGGCTATTGGGAAGTCGACGGGCAAACTGAAATCTATTTGGAGGGCGAGTCGTGAATATAGAAGACCTAAAGCGCGGCGACGTGGTTTGCAGCACCGATAGCAGGGGCACAGGATATTACCGCGTGCTGAAGGTCAACAAAATCACTGTCGACGTTGTCGGCGAGAACGGCAACAAGGTTCGTTCTTATCCCGCCATGTTCGACCGCAAGATTGACTATCACGTCCCGACGTTGCCGGAGATTGAGTCGTGAAACTCACAACAGCACAGCACCTAGTCCTTAACTCCGTTCGCAACGGCCGGTGCTATCGTCAGCTCTCTGCAAAGGGAAACACGGTTCACAGTAAGGACGGAGGCGCGGCTTCAGTCATTTGGAAGCTGGAATCTCTAAAGATGATCCGCGAAGGTGATAGTCTGACGCCGACAATTACGCCGTTTGTTTTGACGGACACCGGGCGCATGGCTTTGCGAGCCGCAGAGGAATCCTAATGCCCCGCTCACGCATCAAGCTACCTGACTACGTCACGCGCGACTCTGGCGCGGGCGCCGATGGCAAGGAGCGCTTCTATCTGCGCCGTAAGGGCGAGAAGAAGGTTCGCTTGCATGGCGTGCCTTGGACTCCCGCGTTCATGTCGCAGTATCAGGCCGCGCTAGGTGGGCCGAATGTTATTGCGTTGATGCCCGGACCTGTGGAGTTGCGCGTCAACTCGTTCGAATGGCTGTGCGGGGAATATTTCAAGTCGGCGGAATTCAGGGAGCTAGACGAAAAGGAAACGCAGGCGAAGCGCAGGCGATACCTTGAGCGCATCGGAGCAGAGCCAATTGCGCCGGCTTCCAAGAAGCTGTTCGCGCATGTGCCTTATCGGTCTTTCAACAAGAAAGCCGTGCGAGCCATTCGCGACAGGTTCTCCGACAAGCCGGATACAGCCAATGCTTTCAAGAAGGCGCTAAGCGCACTGTTCGCTTGGGCGCAGGAAGCGGAGCACGTCGAAGATAACCCGACGATTGGCATTAAAAAGCTGAAGGGCGACAATCCTGACGGGCACCATACTTGGACGATTGAAGAAGTCGAACAATTCGAGTCGGTATTTCCTGTCGGCACCAAAGAGCGATTGGCGCTAGCCTCCATTCTCTACAGCGGACAACGCGCGTCTGACGCTATCAGGTTCGGAAAGCACTCCGTTAAAGTCCGCGTCGACGTCGACGGAGAAGGAGAGCAGATCGAAACAAAATGGCTGATCTTCACGCAACACAAAAACCGGCGCCGCAGTCCGGTGCACATGGAAATTCCGCTTTGGCACGAGTTGGAAGATATCGTTGCGGAGTCTCCTGTCGGAGCTGACACGTGGCTTACAGCAACGCGTGGCGCCGCATTTCCCGACACCGGGTCGTTTGATCGTTGGTTTAAGATTGCGTGCATAACGGCCAATGTCCCGGGGACTTCGCACGGGCTGCGCAAGGCTGCGGCTGTTCGTCTGATCGAACGCGGCGCCACTGAAAAGGAAGTAGCTGCAATCACCGGCCACACCACGCTAAAGGAAATCGAGCGCTACACGAAGATGGCCAACCAACGCAAGCTAGCCGTATCTGCGACGGCGAAGGGTTCGAAGAAACGAGTTAATCAGCAGATAAAGAAATGAGCACCTATAAACCCGACAATGGACATAGAAGGCGTTTCGGCACTTCCACGAGCATGATGTCTAAATGCGGCCAAGAATAAGGCGGGTTGGGAATTGGAAGGTCAGGTATCGGACGCCCTCGACGAATATGGCGCGGGCCACCCCGGTATTAGACGTATTTCGCGATAACATCACATTAAAGGAATACAATTTGCAACGTTCCGACCCTTACCAAACCCGTGCCCGCGAGCTAGCCTCCCTAGCTGGCCTTGATCCAGATTCCCGCATTGGCGAAGGTCGCGGTCAACCTGCATGGTGTACATTCCGGCAAGCGGCTCGCGACGAACATTTAAAGCGAGAGACAGACGAAGCCGCCGCGTCGATTGTGAACCTGCGACCGCAAGAAGTGCAATTCCAGAACGCGCCGCTGAAGGTCTTCGGCTCGCATGACGACGCGACGATTGCTCAGATGCGTAACTGCATGTCTGTTGGTAACGTGGTTGGCGGAGTTGTTTGCGCTGACGGTCATCTAGGATACGCGCAGCCTGTCGGCGGAGTCATCGCGTACGAAGGACAGATTTCAATCTCAGGCGTGGGCTTCGATATCGGTTGCGGCAACATGGCCGTACGTCTCGATACCAAGTTTTCTGATATCGCAGACCGCGCGCAAACAATCATACGTGACACGGCGAAGGTTATTTCGTTCGGAGTTGGCCGCACCAACAACGAGCGCGCCGAACATGAGTTATTCGACGATGGCTTTGCATGGGACAAGGCCGATATGGAGTCGTATCGCCCGAAGGCTGCAGCGCAACTCGGCACTGTCGGAAGCGGCAATCATTACGTCGACCTGTTGCGCGACGAAGAGGGCTACGTTTGGATTGGCGTTCACTTCGGCTCGCGCGGCCTTGGCCATACGTCGGCGTCACGATACTTGAAGGCGGCAGGCGGCAAAGACGGCATGAACGTTGCGCCGGCCATCGTCGACGAAGACAGCGAGCTAGGACAGCGATACATCGCGGCAATGAAACTGGCTGGCCGTTATGCCTACGCTGGACGCGAATGGGTTGTTGAGCGCGTGCGCCAGCTTATCGGCGGCTCCGTTACAGAGTCCGTGCACAACCACCACAACTACGCTTGGCGCGAGACGCACAACGGCAAAGACCTGTGGGTAGTCCGCAAGGGCGCAACACCGGCCTTCCCTGGGCAGCGCGGTTTTATCGGCGGCTCAATGGGCGACGACGCTGTGATTGTGGAAGGCGTAGACGGAGAAGAGGCCAAGGCGTCGCTCTATTCAACAGTGCACGGTGCCGGCCGATTGTTCGGCCGCAAGGAAGCCAAGCGCCGCTTCACAAAGGCCGAAATGGACTCGTGGTTGCAACAGCGCGGCGTTACTTTGATCGGCGCCGATCTTGACGAGTTGCCAATGGCGTACCGACGTCTTCCGGAAGTTCTAGCGGAGCACTCCGGTTCGATTCGAGTGCTGCACACCTTGCGACCGTTTGCGGTTGCGATGGCCGGCGACGGGGAGTTCGACCCTTGGAAGGATTGAAGATGGATAGCGCGAAGAAAATCTGGAATAGGTTGCGAGGTTGAGGCAATGATCTTCGAACGAACCAAAGAAGACGACGACTATCATTGGTGGTTCGCGTGGCGCCCTGTGTCGCTGTACGGACCTGACGAATGGGACAGACAGCGGCTAGGACACTACCCGCGACTCGTTTGGCTACGGAATGTTCTGCGTTGGCGCAATCGTCCGCGCACCTATTACGCTCTACCGTGGCGGTAAGCATGATCCGCGCTTTTCTGAATTACTTCGCACGACGTAGCGCCGTAAAGGAAGCCGCGTGCTACGAAGAAATGCGGCGCCTGTCCGACAACTTCGGAAACGGTTCACTCTTGCGGTATGGTGCTGATCGTTTCGGTACGGAGGAAGACCGCAAGCTTTTTGCGTTCCCCAATAAGGCGGTTTACCCGACGAAGCCAGCGAGGTTTGATTGATGCCTAAACGAATCCCCATAACAACGGCTAAAGCCGTCGCAGAAAAACACGACTTGCGCCAATGCCTGCTAATCGGTTGGGACGGCGAACGCGTGCACGTCGTCCTACAGGCGCGGCACCGGGCGCGGGTTCGGGCTACGTCGCCCGCTGCGCCCCACAGGACGGTTGCGGAAGCCAAGCGGGAAGCGGAGTCGATGCTGGCGGAGCGGTTGTAATCGGCTCAAACCCTGAACGCCGACTGTCCAACCCCGGAAACTAGTTGGACATTAAAGCGCTTTTCCTCAATGATTTCATTTCGGCTACCCTACTGCTAAGTTCCGTCAAGGAACTTTGTGCGCTTCACAGGCCGTTGAAGGACCGCGAGCAGGTTCTTTCGCAATTCGTCGCGCGCGAGGAATAAACTTGCGCGCCTTATTCCGGTGAGGCGCCGACAGGAGAACCGCCGGGTGGCCGGTGTAGATACGTGATCGACGCATAGGCGCCGATCCAGGAGCCGATCGCGGCAAAGGCCACATAGACCCAATTATCGGTGTAGCTGATCACCGCAAAGGACGAGAGCAGATACCACACGCTGCTCCAGGTCGCCGCCGGCACGCGTTTGCGCGCCACCACCGCCGACGTGAACATGACATAGACGGCGTCGGTTGCGGCGGTCGCAAGCACCACGGCGATCGCGGTCAATGGATTGATGGCGGACATCATCGGCCTCCCTGTTCCCGGAAGTTCCCTTCATAACATGTGCTGGAACAGCGCGCCGCCGCGAGAGAGTTTGCCTGCGGCGGGAACGCAAGCTTGCGGCGTTTGTTCGTCTCGATACGAAACCGCTCGGTCAGGAACAACCTGGCAGCTCAAGCACAAAGAAGGAGCAGCCGATGAAACTGAATGACATGCAAGTGAAGCAGACGCTGAGCCAGATCGATGCGCAGGTCCTGCCCGACAGCCATCCGGTGGCCGGACAATTGTGCGACATGTTCGGGGACCATACCTTCTTCCTCGATCAGAGCGGTCTCAAGGTGCTCGAGCCGACCGATGTCGCTACGGCGGTCGCAACAGAAATCCCGGCCGGCGAGGTCGTCAGTCTTGCGGATTGGTCGGACCCGACACTGACCAGTCTGATGCCGCATGCTCCCGAGATGACGGGCACGATCATCCAGTTCAGCCAGATCAAGCACTGATTATTTGGCGCATGATCTTCTTCGGAAAACCGCTGCACACCCCGCATCAGGTGCGGGGCAGGCTTTTCCGGATCATGCGCTAGAACCGTATCGTCATGCCGACATGGCTGCGGGCAAATCCCAGCCTCTCGTAGAAACGCTGCGCATCGACGCGGGTGTGGTGGGTGAGCAGTTCGACCAGTTTGCAGCCATGGCTGCGCGCCTCGGCGACCGCCCATTGCACCAGCTGCTCGCCGATGCCTCGGCTGCGGCAGTCGGAGGCCACGCGCACATCCTCGATCAGGCCGCGTGAGGCGCCTTGCGAGCTCAGGCCCGGCAGCATGCAGAGCTGCAGCGAGCCGATGACGCGGCCGCCCTGCTCGGCGACGACAAGCCGGAACAGCGGATCGCCATCGACGCGCGCGAAGGCATCATAGTAGGACGCCGGTAGCGGGTCCTCGAGCCGCTCCCGCGCGCTGCCGAGATGATCGTCGGCGAGCATCGCAACGATCGCGGGTACGTCGTCGCGCCGGGTGCGGCGGATGGTGATGGCTGGCGTCGCAGTCACGGTGAGATCCTCATCAAGGCGCCGGCGAGAGCCCAAGCTGCGCCTCGCTATCTTTGATCCAGCGCCGGATCGAGGGATACCGCGCCAGATCGAAGCCGCCTTCATGCGCGAGCCTGGAATAGGCGAGCAAGGCAACATCGGCCAGCGAGAGGCGATCGCCGACCAGGAAATGGGAGCCGGCAAGATGCTGCTCCATGCGCTCCAGCGCGGCATAGCCACGCTGCACCCTGTCGGGGTCGAGCTCGGAAGCTGCCTTGCCAAGATAGCGCATATGGAAGCGGCACACCGCAATATAGGGTTCGTGGCTGTACTGCTCCCAGAACAGCCATTCGTCCATCTTTGCCGCGGCAAAGGCGTCCGCAGGGATCAGCGTGCTGCCGCGGGCCAGATAGCGGATGATGGCGTTGGATTGCGCCAGCGTGCGGCCGTCGTCGAGTTCGACCACCGGCACCTGCCCAGCGCTGTTGAGCGCCAGGAATTTCGGAGTGCGCGTCTCGCCCTTCACCACGTCGACCGCAATCCACGCATAGGGCAGCGCAAGACGGTCGCAGACCCACTTCACCTTGAGGCAATTGCCGGAAATGCTGTCGCCGTAAATCTTCATGGCGCCAGAGCAGCAGGCGCGACCGCGCCTGTCAACCTGACCCCGCGCCGCAATGCTTCAGCTCAACTCAGAATTTGTAACCGAGGCCGACATGGACCGTGTTGACGGCGGTGTCGATCGGGGACGCAAAGCGGGCATATTGCCATTCGGCGCGCAGGAACAGGCAGGACATCAGCATCATGTCCACGCCGAGACCGCCGGCATAGCCATAGATGAAGTGGCTGTTCTTGGCGTCGGTCGCGGAGAGATCGAACGGAACATCCTGAAAGCCGGGCGCCGCGAACGGATTGACCTGATCGCCGAAGATGCGTGCGGTGCTCACGATATCGGCCTGGCCCATGGCAAACCCGCCGAACATATAGGGCAGGAACGATCCGATCGCGTAGCCGGCGCGCAGCCGCGCGGTGGCCATGTCGGAGATCTTCATGCTGGAAGTTGCCTGGTAAGTCACGTTGTCGGTGTAACCGCCGCCGGCATCGAAGAAGCGCGACATCGAGTCGGTCTGCGAGCCGCCGAACGAGCCGTGAATATAATTGAACTCGACGCCGAGGACGATGTCGCTCCACTGGCTGTTGTAACCGACGAAGGCGCCCCAGCCGTTGCCGTGAGTCGAGGTCTTGCCGAGCACCGGCCATTCGGCGGTGCCGCCGAAATTCTCGATCGCGGTGTCGAACAGCAGCTTCTGCGCGAGCGGCTGGGTCGCACCGGTGAAATTCATGTCGGAGGTGCCGAAGGCGCCCTGCCCGCCGGCATAAAAACCCTGCCAGTTGACCCTGGTCGACGAAAGGCCCACGGGCCCGCGCAGGATCGGAAGATCGGGCATGTCGGCCGCGCGCGAGCCCGACATCGCCGCCACGCACATCGCCGCCGCCAGCAAGAATCTACGCATCGCAACACTCCAAAGCCTTCCGAACTCGCGATGATCATCGCTCGTTAACCTTAACCAATCGTTGTCGCTAGCGGTCCGATTCCAACATTCGCATCCCATCACCAGACTTCCACGACGCCAAAAGCGCAAAACAAAACGGCGCGGTGTTAACCGCGCCGTTCCGAAAGCTTAACAACAGCGAGCTTGTCAGCCCTTGCGAATCAGCGGCATCACCGGCTGCGGCGAGTCGAAGTTCCAGCGAACGCCGAGCTTCAGGTCGTTCGAGGTGATGTCCTTCATGGTCCAGGGGAACTGCGGGGTCGCGGTGCCTGCGAAGTTGGAGTTGGCACCGGTGACGGCGTCGCCGAGGTTCATGTAGCTGTAGGCCAGTTCGATCGTGACGTTCGGGGTGACCTTGTAGGCGAGACCGGCATGGAGCGCCCAGGCGAAATTCCATTTGCCGTTGTCGGCGGCGTAGACGACGCTGGGCGGATTGGCCACGCCGAATTGACTGCCCAAGCCATCGTCACGGAAGCCCGAGATCTGGTTGTACGAGGCGCCGACGCCGGCGCCGATGAACGGCGTCAAGCACCACCAGGTGCCGAGATCGACATAACCGTTGGCCATGAAGGTCAGCTCCGACTTGGAGCCGCTGTAGTTGTCGGCCAGCGCCGCACCGGGGAAGGCCGTCGTGAATTGCGAGCCGTGGAAGTTGGCGCGTCCGCGCCACTGCGCGGTCACGTCGCCGCGGAACCAGTTGTTGACCTGGTAACCGACGCCGACATCCCACAGCATCGACGAATCGAAGCCCATGCCGACCGAGGTGAACAGCGCGGCATTCGGATCGGGGTTGTCGAGCGACTTGAGCCTCTGGTTGGTCATGCCGATGTCGCCGCGCAGGTACCAGCCGCCGAAATCAGCCGGCGGAGGCGGCGCGTACATCGGGGGCGCTGCGATCGGAAGATCCGCGGCAAACGCCGCCGTCGACAGGGTGACCGCTCCGGCGGCAATCAGAAACTTAACGCTACGCATTGGCATCGTCCTCTTGGCCGGTGAGGCGCCTCAAAGGCCTCACATCAAAAATCCACGTGCGGACGATGCCAGCAAAAGCTTAAGCAGCACTTAACCCTAATTTTTAAGGTTGATATTTTCTCACCACTGAAAACGCGGCGCACGAATGTGGCACGCTTGCCGCAAATCCTAACGATGTGTTGATGAAGTGCCGAGTGTTGAGTGGCGAATGGCGAATGGCGAATGGCGAGTAGCCAAGAGGTTCGGCTTCGCTATTCGCTACTCCCTATTCGCCGCCCTCATATTCGGCAGGAACGCCGCGAGCAATCCAATCGCCGGCAGGAACGCGCAAACCTGATAGACGAAGCCGATGCTGGTGAAATCCGCGAGCTTGCCGAGCGCCGCCGCGCCGAGGCCGCCGATGCCGAAGGCGACGCCGAAGAACATGCCTGAGATCATGCCGAAGCGGTGCGGCACCAGCTCCTGCGCGAACACGATGATCGAGGACGTGGTCGAGGACAACACAAGGCCGATGCAGATCGTCAGCAACGCGCCGACATGCAGGCCGACATAGGGCAGCGCCAGCGTGAACGGCAGCGCGCCGAGCACGGAAATCCAGATCACGATCTTGCGGCCGAAGCGGTCGCCGAGCGGGCCGCCGAGGAAGGCGCCGACGGCATTGGCGGCAAGGAAGATGAAGAGATAGAGCTGCGCGGTCTGGGTCGAGACGTGGAATTTGTCGATCAGATAAAAAATGTAATAGCTCGACAGGCTCGAGACGTAGAGCTGCTTGGAGAACAGCAGCGCGACCAGCACTGCCAGCGCAACCACGACGCGGCGCGAGTCCGGCGCGTCCGGATGCGTGGCGACGGCTGCGAACTTCTTCGCCACGATCTGCGGCCGGTACCACATCCCGATGCGCCACAGGATGATGATCGCCACGAACGCGATCGATGAGAACCACGCGATCGAGGGCTGCCCAAACGGCACCACGATCAGCGCCGCCAGCACGGGACCCATGGAGGTGCCGAAGCTGCCGCCGAGCTGAAACACCGATTGCGCGAAGCCGTAGCGGCCGCCGGAGGCAAGCCGCGCGATCCGCGCCGATTCCGGGTGAAACACCGCCGAGCCGAGCCCGACCAGCGCCGCAGCGATCAGGATGGCCGGATAGCTGGCGGCGATGCTGAGCAGCAGCAGGCCGACGAAGGTCGAGCCCATGCCGATCGCGAGCGAGAACGGTTGCGCCTTCTTGTCGGTGACGTGGCCGACCACCGGCTGCAACAGCGAGGCGGTGAACTGGAACGCCAGCGTGATCATGCCGATCTGCGCGAAGTTCAGCGCATAGGCGTCTTTCAGGATCGGATAGACGGAGGCGATCAACGACTGCATGGTGTCGTTGAGGAAGTGCGAGAAGCTGATGCCGGCGAGCACGACATAGGCCGGTCCGGCAGCCATCGTCGCCTTCAGGCCTGGCGTGACGTCTTCAACAATGACCGGTTCGGTCAATATTTCTTCGGAGACGACGACAGACTTGTTCAATGCACGTTTCCCGCAGCGATTTTCGACACTGTACCTACGACGGCAGGCCCCTGCCCGCTACCGCCATTAGATTATAGCTGCGATGCAAAGCGGCAGTGAAAGCGCTTCACCTCTCCCATGGGGCAGAGATGTTGGGGCAAGCGGAAGCAAAATCAGGCCGCGGCCTGACCGAGCGCGGCGACGATGTTGTCGACGACATCCTCGACCAGGATGCGGTCGTCGCCCTCGCCCATCACGCGGATCACCGGCTCGGTGCCGGATGTGCGCACCAGCAGACGGCCGTGACCGTTGAGGCGTTTCTCGCCGGCGTCGATCGCGGATTTGACGTCGGCATGGTCGAGCGGCTTGCCGCTGCGATAGCGCACGTTCTTCAGGATCTGCGGCAGCGGATCGAAGCGGTGGCAGACTTCCGACACCGGGCGTCGCAGCTTCTGCACCACGGCCAGCACCTGCAGCGCGGCGACGAAGCCGTCGCCCGTGGTCGCGTAATCGGACAGGATGATGTGACCGGATGGCTCGCCGCCGAGATTGTAACCGCCACTTTGCATCTTTTCGAGCACGTAGCGGTCGCCGACCGGCGTGCGCAGCGTTTCGAGGCCGAGGCCCTGCAGGAAGCGCTCGAGACCGAGATTCGACATCACGGTCGCGACGATTCCCGGTTTGGAAAGACGCCCGTCTTCCTTCCAGCTCTGTGCGATCACCGCGAGCAGCTGGTCGCCGTCGACGAGATGGCCGCGCTCGTCAACCAGGATGACGCGGTCGGCATCGCCGTCGAGCGCGATGCCGATGTCGGCGCGCAATTCCCGCACCTTGCGACAAAGTGCTTCCGGCGCGGTCGAGCCGCATTCCTTGTTGATGTTGAAGCCGTCGGGCTCGACGCCGATGGCGATCACGTCGGCGCCCAATTCCCAGAGCGCTTCCGGCACCACCTTGTAGGCCGCGCCATTGGCGCAATCGACCACCACGCGCAGGCCGTCGAGCGAGAGATCGCGAGGCAGCGTGCGCTTGGCGAATTCGATGTAGCGGTCATGCACGCCGTCGATACGGCGGGCGCGGCCGAGGCTTGCGCTTTGCGCCAGCTTGCGGTCGAGCGATTCGTCGAGCAGCTGCTCGATCTGCTTCTCGACGTCGTCGGAAAGCTTGAAGCCCTGTGGGCCGAACAGCTTGATGCCGTTGTCCTCGAACAAATTGTGCGAGGCCGAGATCATCACGCCGAGATCGGCGCGCATGGATTTGGTCAGCATCGCGACCGCCGGCGTCGGCATCGGACCGACCAGCAGCACATCCATGCCGACCGAGGTGAAGCCCGCCACCATCGCATATTCGATCATGTAGCCGCTCAGCCGCGTGTCCTTGCCGATCACGACGCGATGGCGATGCTCGCCGCGCTGAAACACCAGGCCCGCAGCCTGCCCGACCTTGAGCGCGAGCTCAGGCGTGATCAGACCATTGGCACGGCCACGGATTCCATCCGTACCGAAATAATTGCGGCTCATATGACCCCCAGCACCAACCCGGGCCCCCTGTTTTGCAGCGCGAACGGCACCACTCGCGCCTCCCCAGCGCATTCGGGTCTTATAATGCCTCCCGGCCTAAGATGGCTTCAAAAAATATGATGAACGATTACCGAGGAACCGCGCCGCAACGCGCCGGTAACTCATTGTTAACGCTTTGATTACTTCGGAGCCGGGCGGCGCTGGGGCTTCCGTCGGACGTGGTGATCGCCCTTGCTCGGCGCCGGCTGGGTGACGTTGACGGGGTCGGAGGCCGGAAAGGTCTCCTCCAGTCCCTCTTCCAGGGCGTCGTCGAGCTCACGCTTTTCGGCGCGGTCGGACTTGTCAGGCGTCTTTTTGGGTCCGCTCATCGATGACTCCCAGCTGGTTCTCGGTGCGATTTGGCCGCGCGCTCAACCGTGGTAGATGACGTCAAAGGCTGCCAAAACAAGAAGGGGCGGAAACGTTCATGAAACACGTCACCTGCATCGAGGACCTGCGATTGCTGCACAAGCAGCGGGTGCCGAAGGCGTTCTTCGATTATGCCGACCGCGGCTCCTATACCGAGGACACGCTGCGCGCCAACAGCGAGAAGCTGCAGGAAATCAAGTTCCGCCAGCGCGTCCTGGTCGATGTCAGTAAGCGCGACCTGTCGACCACGATCCTCGGCGAGCCAGCCTCGATGCCGCTGGTCCTTGCGCCGGTCGGGCTGCTCGGCATGCAGCACGGGGACGGCGAGATTTACGCCTGCCGCGCGGCGCAGGCCGCCGGCATTCCCTTTACGCAAAGCACGATGTCGATCTGCTCGATCGAGGACATCGCCGCCGCCGTCGACAAGCCGTTCTGGTTCCAGCTCTACGTCATGAAGGACCGCGGTTTTATCAAGGCGCTGATCGAACGCGCAATCGCGGCGAAATGCTCGGCGCTGGTGCTGACCGTCGATCTGCAGGTGATCGGCCAGCGTCACCAGGACATCAAGAACGGCATGACGGTGCCGCCGGAATGGTCGCTGTCGAAGCTGGTGGATTTCGCGACCAAGCCGGGCTGGGTCAAGGGCATCTGGCGCGGCAAGCGCAAAACCTTCGGCAATCTCGCCGGTCATCTCAAGATCAGCGACGACATAACGTCGCTCTCGACCTGGATCAATTCGCAGTTCGACACCACGCTGAACTGGAAGGACGTCGACTGGATCCGCTCGATCTGGCCGGGCAAGCTGATCCTCAAGGGCATTCTCGACACCGAGGACGCCGAGATCGCGGCGAAAAGCGGTGCGCAGGCGATCGTCGTCTCCAACCATGGCGGCCGCCAACTCGACGGCGCGCAATCGTCGATCGAGGTGTTGCCGGAAATCGCGGACTCCGTCGGCTCGCAGCTGGAGATCATGTTCGACGGCGGCATCCGCACCGGCATGGACGTGATGCGCGCGCTGGCGCTCGGCGCAAAGTCCTGCATGATCGGCCGCGCCTATGCCTACGGCCTCGGCGCCGCCGGACAAGAGGGTGTCGCGAAGGCGATCGACGTGCTGGCGAAGGAGCTCACGACCACCATGGGCCTGTGCGGCGTCAACACCATCGCCGAGATCGACGACCACGTGCTGGCGGTGTGACTCGTCATTGCGAGCCAACGGGTCCGCGCGAAGCGCGGCCCGATGACAGGCTCCTCGCAATGACGGCTGAAATCACATCGGCGGCGTGATGCCGTCGCGGCCGACATTGACCCGCGCCGCTTCCAGCGTGCCGTCGTCTTTCTTGTTGGCACCGAAGATGATCAATTTGGCGCCGGGCTTCACTTCCGACTTGTCGCTGGCGACGAAGGTGACGATCGGCGTGTCCGGCGGCACCACCACCTTCTTCTCGCCGTCCTTGTACTTGACCAGGATGTTCTGGCCCTCGGTGCCCTTCACCGTTTCGGCGACGGTGGCGTTGGTCATGGTCGAGTTGGCCCGCGCGTCCCAGGGACGAAAACCTTCGGCAGCGCCGCGCTGGTTCTCCGGGAAGATGTGCACGGCGAACGCCTTCTGGGTGCCGTCGGGCTGGGGCATCGCCGAGACGCCGATATAGGACCCCTCCTTGATCTGCGACAGCTCGGTCTTCACCACGGCGAACACCGCGACGTTGTCGGTCATGTTGACCTTCACGTCGGTGCCCTCGCGGGTCTTGATGCTCAAGGTCGGACCATCGACCGCCTCGATGGTGCCGCGGATGCGCATCGGGGGTGGCTGTTGCGCCCAGGCGACCGTTGCAAAAACGGAAACGGCCGCCAGCGCGCCCGTCAGCGCCGGCGGCATCCACGAATTCGATTTCGGCATGACTCTCCCTCCGGTGTTTTATGCGACCAACCTTCGCAACCCCGGGGAACAAGGGGTATTCCGTAACATCAGTTCACATCGGCGGGGTGAGCCCGTCGCGGCCGACGCTGACGCGATTGGTCTCGAAGGAGCCGTCGGGAAGCTGCTTCATGAAGGCGATCACCTTGGCGCCGGCCTTGAGGTCGGATTTGTCGGCGGGGACGTAGGTCACGACCGGCGTTTCCGGCGTCACCAGCACTTTCTTCTCGCCGTCCTTGTATTTCACCAGCAGGGTGTGGCCGTCATTGCCGACCACGCTTTCGGATACGGTGGCGTTCGTCATGGTCGAGTTGGGCTTGAGATCGTAGGGCCGCGAGCCCTCCCCGGTACCGCGCATATCTTCCGGAAACACATGCACCTCGACCGCCGTGGGCATGCCGTCCGGCCCCGGCACGGTAGTGGTGCCGATGAACGAGCCGACCTTGATGTCCGATAATGAAATTTTGGTAATGCCGACGATCCGGATGTCACCGGTCATGTGCAGCTTGACGTCTTCGCCGGTGCGCGACTTGACGGTCAGCGTATCGCCATCGACGGCCTCGATGGCGCCCCGAACCCGCGTCGGGACCGGCGCCTTCTGCGCGATGGCGAACGCGGTCGAGGCTGCGACCATGGCAAGCGCGATCAGCGGACGTGCGAATGAGGGACGATGCATAGGGATTCTCCGAATGCCCGGGCGTGGATGTAGCACCAGACCCCTGCCCTTGCTCGATATTCCCTGTCAAAAGCGCGCGAGGGGCAGGAACCAGCCGTTCATGCACCCGTGAGATCGGCTTCGACCAACGCACGAAGCTCGGCCGTCACTTGCGGGCGTTGGCCGAACCACAATTCGAAGCCGCGCACGGCCTGATGCAGCAGCATGCCGAGGCCATCCGCGGTCTTCAGGCCGCGCCCGCGCGCTGCTTTCAGGAGCGGCGTCTCGAGCGGCACATAGACGAGATCAGCAACAACGGCTCCCGCCGGCAGCTTGCCGACATCGAGATCGAGCGCGGGCTGGCCGTGCATGCCAAGTGATGTGGTATTGACCAAGAGTCCCGCGCGCGGCAGCAGCTCCGCCACCTGCTCCCAGGCCGCGACCTGAATCTTCTCGCCGAATTGCTTCGCCAGGGCTTCGGCGCGCTCGCGCGTGCGATTGGCAAGATGAATGCGCTTGATGCCGCGATCGAGCAGGGCGAACAGCACCGCCCGCGACGCGCCGCCGGCACCGAGCACCAGCGCTTCCCCGACCTTGTCCCAGTCGGGCGCCGAGGCATCGAGATTGCCGACAAAACCCTCCACGTCGGTGTTGGTCGAGCACAGCTCGCCGTCCTTGAACCACAGCGTATTGGCGGCGCCGACAGCCTGCGCCCGCGCATCCGGCTTTGATAGCTCAAGCGCGCGCTCCTTATGCGGGATAGTGACATTGGCGCCGACGAAGCCGCGCGGCGACAGCCGCAGCACGAAATCGCGGAAGTCATCGGGCGGTACCGCCTCGATCACATAGCCGCCTTCGATATCGAGCGTGCGCAGCCAGTAGCGATGGATCAGCGGCGAGCGCGAATGCGCGGCCGGCCACCCGATCAAACAGGCAAGACGAGGTCGATCTTCCGTCATGCCTGTCACTTCAGGCACGGCGCGCGGGCTGTCAATCCCGAAGGGCGATGTGCGGTCACGAGCCGAGGCCCGACGGTCGAGCGGGCTCGGGGTCTTGCCTCTTAGCTGCCTCGCCGTCGTTAGCGGTTCGAAGAAAAGCGCAGGGATGGCGGTGTGATGGAACCAATCGGGCTCAGTTCGCTTGTCGTGCGCTCCCAAACACATAAGGATATTTTGATGAAACGGACTGTCACGACGTCGCTTGTTGCAGCGACGCTACTTCTTCTTCCCGCCGTCGCTTCAGCCCAGGGCGTACCCGGAGGGATTGAACGCGGCTCCCGCGAAGGCGAACGCGCCGCCGGCCCGATCGGAGGAATTGTCGGCGGGGCCATTGGTGGCGTCGTCGGCGGCGTTAATGGTGTGCTCGGTATCGATCAGCGTCCCCGGTTTCACAGCTACGTCGTCGAGCGGCATCATCCGTCTTACGCCTACCAGGGCGATTTGCGGGTGGGCGCCGACCTGCCCGGCGAGGGCGTAACCTACTACGACGTGCCGCCGGAATACGGCGTTCGCGATTATCGCTACACGGTGGTCAATGGCCGAACGGTCCTCGTCGATCCTCGCACCCACCGCATCGTTGAAATCCTCGAATAAGACGACCAAGGCCGGTCGCCGTTGGCGACCGGCAGCTTGTCGCTGCATGTCGGCGGATCGACAGGTAGAAATCGGTTTGGATCGACGTCAGCGATCACCTGCGGCGGGCAACGGCAATTCCCAACAAAAACGCAGCCAAAAGCGAACCTAGCGGGGCTTCGCGCGCGATATTGCTGAGGATGCTCAACGGCATCCCCGGCTTCCGGCCTGCCTCTATCGCGCCCCCAATACGATTGACCGTCCCCTTCACGGCTTCCGAAACCTCCGTGACGGTGGATTTCTGTTCTGCAACGGGGTCCAGGCCTTCATAGACGAAGGGGACCTCTGGCCTCTCCTCACTCACGATGTGACCCTCCAAGGCGACAAACAGCAAGGCGACAAACAGCCTTCGACATGAGCGTTGACCGCATTTGATGCGGCCTTCCTAGCCGAAGTAGCGCGAGCGCGGTGCCGGCCGGTGTGACGGTCGCATCATCCACAGCGCCAACCCAAAGCCGATCGCACCGGCGGTCAACAGGGCTCCGAGCGGATTTTCCTGTACTTTCTTCGCAATTGCCTGTGTGCCGTCGCGGAAAGTGTCGCCGCTATTGTCATAAGCGTCCTTGGCGTAGCTCACGGCCGCATCCGCAGCGTCGCGTGCTGTATCCTTGGCCTGGCCGTAGAAGTTCTGCGCCGCACCTGCCGCTTCGCGGGCTCGGCCCGCTGCTTCGGTCTTTGCATCACCAGCGAACCCGCCGACGGCGCTCTCGACTTTACCGGCGACATCCTTCGCCGAACCGGCAATTCGATCTCTATCCATGGTGCACCATATCTGAAAGGAAGCCCCAAAGAGCCAATCGCAAACGATGGCTTCGGTTCCTGTGCGCGGAGAGCCCGCTGCAAATAAAGGTCGTGCCCTCGAAACAAACACCGGGAGCGGCTGTTGAGATTGTGCTCTTGGACGAAACACGATTCAGCTGTCAGCGGGACCATGATGATCAAAGCATTCGCAGCCTTGGCTATCCTCGCCGTCTCGGGGGCATCGGTAATCGAGTTATCGCTCCCCAAAGCGGAGGCAAACGAGAGACCGGTCTTGGCAAAGTCCGACCGGCTCGCCGTCAGTTCGTCTCCGCAGAGCTGTGACGGGCAGACCTGGCCGAATATTGCCACTGCGTGCCTGCGCAACGCCGGTTCGAAAACAACGATTGTGGACGCCCGTCTGGTCACCGCCCGTCGTTCGGAGACTAATCCCGGCGAATAAGGCGTCGAAAACTCCGTACCGGCAGGATATGGCCCTGGCGTTTCGCCGTCGCAGCCACGAGCGCGCTTAGGGCCAGCGCGAATCCGGCTGCAAACCAGATCGCGGCGAGGTTGATCCAGTGATAGGCCAGCGCGCCGAACACGGACCCGGCAACCAGCGCCGCCCATAGCAGCAGGTTCCGCACCCACGCGAACCGCTCGCCGCCGGTCAGCGCCGCGGCGATCAGTTGCCCGACCTTGACCAGCGCGCCGGTGACATAGGTGAGCCCGAGGCCGCTGCCGCCGTCGATCTGGAACACGGCATTCTCCAATCCCATCGCCAGCACGATGGCCGCGATGGCGAGGCGGTCGAGGCCGAAGGCATAAAGCAGCGCGGCGGCGGCCAGCAGCAAGGCTTCGATCAAGAGCAGGCGGCCCTGCGACTGCTGCCCGCGCCCGAGCACGATCAGGCTGCCGCAGGCGGCGCCCAGCACGAACAGCGCGATCAGGCTCAAGGCCTCGGCGGCCGCCGACCAGTTGCCCGCGGCGAGGCTGACGCCCATGCGCGTTGAGTTACCGCTCATGAAGGAGACGAACAGCCCGCCGAGATGCAGGAAGCCGATGCTGTCGACATAGCCCGCGAGCGCGCTGAGCGCGCAGGCGAGCATCAGGTTGCGGCGTGACTCGAGCATGGTCGAGCCACTGTCGGCGATTTCGTGGCCGTTGAAAAGCGCGGCTCAGCTTGCGGCAGCGTGGTCTTGATCGGCCACCGGCTTGCCGGCGCTCTCCTTGATGTCGGCGATCGCCCGCGCAATGCTCTCGCGATAGCGGGCGCGCGGCGGACTGACGCCATGGGTCAGGAGCGCGCGGCGCACGGCGGGCGAAGCGCCGGTGATGAACAGACGGATGCCTTGCCGTCCGGCTTTGGCCGCGACACGGCCCAACGCATTCGCCGCGGTCGAATCCAGGAATGGCACCGCGGCGAAATCGACCACGAAGGCCTTGCGCTTGTCAGCGATGCCGTCGAGCACGCCGCCGATCGCGGAGGCCGCGCCGAAGAAGAACGCGCCGGTGATGCGATAGACCATCACGTCGGGATCGACCGCGAGTTTGGGATCGTAGGGCGTGCGGCCATCGTCATTGTCAGCCTGGTCGGCGGCAACAAGCGGCGTGCCGTCCTCGATGCCGGTCATCTCGGCCATGCGGTTGATGAACAGCACAGCGCCAAGCGCGAAGCCGACCACGATGCCTTCGGTGAGATCGCGAAAGATCGTGAGCAGGAAGGTCGCGAGCAGCACGACGGCGTCGCCGCGCGAGGAGCGCAGCAGCAGCGCGAACTCATGCTTCTCGGCCATGTTCCAGGCCACCGTCACCAGCACGGCCGCGAGCGCGGCGAGCGGAATGTAGCTCGCAAGCGGTGCTGCGATCAGCATGAACAGCAGCAGGAAGATCGAATGCAACATGCCGGAGACCGGGCCCCGCGCACCTGCGCGCACATTAGTCGCGGTGCGCGCGATCGTGCCGGTGACGCAGATGCCGCCGAACAAGGCCGAGCCGATATTGGCAAAGCCTTGTGCCACCAGCTCGCAATTGGAGCGATGGCGGCGCCCGGTCATGCCGTCGGCGACGACCGCCGACAGCAGCGACTCGATCGCGCCGAGCAGCGCAAAGGCGATGGCGTCGGGCAGCACGGCCTCCGCTTTCTCAAATGAGAACAGCGGCAGCGCCGGTAACGGCAATTCACGCGGCACGCCGCCGAAGCGGGTGCCGATGGTTTCGACCGGCAGCGCGAATGCCCAGGCCGCGAGGCTCGCGACGAGGACCGCGATCAGCAGTCCCGGCCAGTTCGGCCGCAACCGCCTGATCACGGCGATCAGCACGATGCTGACGGCGGCGATGGCGATGGCGGAGACATTTGCGGTCGGCCAGCCGTGCGCGAGCGCGACAAGTTTCGGGATCAGCTCGCCGGGCTCCTTGCCCACGAGCGTGACGCCGAACAGATCCTTTAACTGGCTGGCGAAGATGATCACCGCGATCCCTGCGGTGAAACCGACCGTCACGGGATAGGGAATGAACTTGATATAGGTGCCGAGACGGAAGAGGCCCGCAGCGATCAGAATGAAGCCGGCCATCAGCGTCGCCAGGATCACGCCATCGACGCCATGACGATCGGCGGTGACCGACACCAGCACGACAAAGGCGCCGGCCGGCCCGCCGATCTGGAAGCGGCTGCCGCCGAGCAGCGACACGATGAAGCCGCCGACCACGGCGGTGAAGAGCCCGCGGCCCGGTGTCACGCCCGATGCGATCGCAATCGCCATCGACAGCGGCAGCGCGACGATCGCCACCGTCAGGCCCGCGACGATATCGGCGCGGAGATCGGCGAGGCCGTAACCCTCGCGCAGCACCGTGAGCAACTTCGGCGAATACAGCTCGGCAAAGGTCGGCTGGCGGTGCGGATGCAGCTTGCCAGCAGGTTCGCTCGCGATGCTCATGCCCTACCCGTTGATATGGCGCGGCGGTCCCGGCTGCTTCAACCGCACGCCGCGTCCGCCATCGTCGCTACGCGCATGTTCGCCGATCAACTCCACGCCGGCGCGATTGAAGGCGTCGACCACCTTGATCAGGGTTTCCACGACCCCGCGGACGGTCCCGGTCGAGCCCTCCATCCTTTGAATGGTCGGAAGCGATACGCCCGCCAGTTCGGCCAGGGTCTTCTGGTCGATCCCGAGCAGCGCTCGTCCCGCCCGCATCTGGAACGACGTGATCACGATCGCATCAGCCTCAGCGCATGATAATAGATGTTTATAACATGTACAACGATGTAAAATACATCATATGGTCAGCAATGCAAGATCCCAAAACGCAAGCGAGACATCGTGCGGTCCCGCACGATGCCTCGACGGCCGTTGCCGGCCTTGTTGCTACGCCGCGTCGCGATGCGCGGCGATGATCTGGTCGGCGGTGCGCCCCGTCACTTCAGCCATGTGGTCGAACTGACGGGTAAAACTGCCGGCGCCGGCGGTGGCCGAGCGCAGCTCGACGATCAACTCGCCGATCTCCGCTTCCGGCATCATGGCGCGGACGCAGTCCCAGCCCTGCCAGCCGTCACGGGTGTCAAAGCCGAGAATCTGACCGCGCCGCGCCGACAGGATCGCGTTGATCCTGGCGGTGGCGTCGGTCGGGCAGACGATCTCCACCACATGGATCGGCTCGAGCAGCACCGGCTGGCAGTTCGGCAGGGCCTCGCTGACGCCGATCCGCGCCGCGGTACGGAAGGCGAGGTCGGAGGAATTGACGCTATGATAGGAGCCGTCGGTCAGCGTCACCTGAGCGTCGACCACGGGGAAGCCGAGCGGTCCGCGCGCCATGGCATCCCTGACGCCCTCTTCCACCGCGCCGATGTAGTTGCGCGGCACGGCGCCGCCAACCACCTTCTCGTCGAATTTGATGCCTTCGCCGCGAGGCAGTGGCTTGACGTCGAGCAGGACGTCGCCGAACTGGCCGTGACCGCCGGACTGCTTCTTGTGCCGGCCGCGCTGGTTGTTGACCGCCTTGCGGATGGTTTCGAGATAACCGATCGCGGGCGGATGCGATTTGACATTGACGCCGAAGCGATCGCGCAGGCGCTCCTGCGCCACCCGCAGATGCATCTCGCCTTGTCCCCACAGCACGGTGTCGTGGGTCTGCGCGTTCTGCACCATGCTCAGCGACGGGTCTTCCTCGTTCAGGCGCAACAGCGCCTGGCCGAGCTTGACGTCGTCCTTCCGATCGGCGGCCGCAACCGAAATCGACAGCACCGGCGCCGCCGCCTCGACTTTCACCAGCGCGGCGGGCGCGGCCTTGCCGGTCGAGATGGTGTCGCCGGTCTTGATCGTGTCGACCTTGGCGAGCGCCACGGTGTCGCCGGCTTCAGCCGCCGCACGCTTGCTGTCATGCGCGCCGCTGACGCCGAGGATGCTGGACACCCTCCCCGTTCCACCCGACGACGACTGCAGCGTAGCGCCGTCATCGAGATGGCCGGAGAGCAGCCGCGTCAGCGACAGCTTGCCGCCGTGCTGGAGATGCACGGTCTTCAGGACATAGCCGAGCGCATCCTTGGACGCGGGTATGCCGAGCCGCTTTGCGGTCTCCGCAATACCGGGCGCCTCATGGCGCAGCGCCTTCAACAGCCGCAGCACGCCGTTCTCACGGCTCGCGCAGCCGAGCAGCACCGGACAGATCAGCCCCTCGCGCAGTTCGCGGGCGAGATCGTCGAACACCGCGTCGCGCGGCGGCTGGATGTCTTCCAGCAGTTGCTCCATCAGCGCGTCGTCGTGGTCGGCGAGCTTCTCCAGCATGGAGAAGCGCGCCTCCTTTTCGCGGTCGAGATTGCCGCCTTCGAGGTCGATGACTTCGGAGGCCTTGTGCTCGCGATAGACGAAGGCGCGCTCCAGCGCGAGATCGACGAAACCCTCGATCAATTCGCCGTTCCAGATCGGGATCTGGCGCAGCACGAGCGGCACGCGTGAGGCGGGCTGCAAGGTCGCCAGCGTCTCGCGGATGCGTTTGTTGGCGCGGTCGATCTTGTTGAGGAACAGGAAGCGCGGGATCTTCAGCTCTTCCAGCTCGCGCAGGATGATCTGGAGCTGCGGCAGCTTCTTTTCATCGGCCTCGCAGACCACGATGGCCGCGTCGACCGCGGGCAGCGCCGCGCGCATGTCGTTGGCGAACTCCACCGAACCCGGACAGTCGATGAAGGTGTAGGTTTCGCCCATGAAGGTGGTGGTGGCCGCCGTGAGCGCGACGCTCATCTTGTGATGGCGGGCCTCGGGGCTGGAATCGCCGACCGAAGTTCCGTGGTCGACGGTGCCTGCGCGGGGGATTGCGCCCGTGCGCGCCAGTATTGCTTCGAGAAGTGTGGTTTTACCGCTTTGGAAAGGGCCCACCAGTGCGATGCACCGTGGACCGCGGGGACTTCTGACGTCTTGTCCCATTTCGCCGCCTCCTGTGTCTGGAGCTCGGCCCTTGATTGGGTCGGCAAGCATCAATGCTCTGCCTGCTCCCGGATTTTGGCAAGCGGGAAAATGTCGCTGCGGTGCATCGTTAGTTCAAGCGCGCAAACCTCTCCCCGCTGTTCACGGCAATGGACAAATAGTCGCGCGCTAACGTCCGGGGCTGAGTTCCAGGCTTTCCAGACCGGCGGCGACGTTGATGCCGACCTGGCCCTGCACGCTGAGCGGCTGAAGCGCGATGGTATTGTTGGAGCCGCCGACCAGAACGTTGCCGCCGACGCCGACACCGAGCGAGGCGCTGCCTTGGGCACCGGCATAAGTGCCGGTGAGATCGCCCGGCGCAAGGCGGGCGACCGGCGCGAACACGCCCCAGGCCAGCGCAGTCTCCTGGGTGATGCCGAGATCGAGGCCGACCTTGCGGATGGTCGCAATGTAGCGGTCCTCGGGCAGACCCTCGACGCGCAGCACGCAGCCGAGATTGGTGACGGAGCCGACCACGAAGCCGATGCTGGCGCCGCCGCGGCATTCGAGCACGCCGACCCGCACGCGATTCATCGGCGCCTGTGCTCCGGCGCTTGAAGCCAGCAAGGTCGCGGCGATCCCGGCAAGAACGAGTAAACGGCGCATGAGAAAACTCCGAAGCAAAGATGTGATGCGAGCCTGCTTTTCTATGCCACAACGCCCGGCGACGCCGCAAATGAAAGAGGCCCGCTTGATGCGGGCCCCCTTAAACATGTCGGCGAATTCATCTTACCGCAGGTTACCGCAGAAGCGCTGGATGCGCTTGCAGGCCTCTTCGAGGTCCGAGTTCTTGGTGGCGTAGGAAATCCGGAACGCCGGGCCAAGTCCGAAGGGTGTGCCCTGCACGACGGCGACGCCTTCGTTTTCCAGGAGCTCCGTGACGAAGTCTTCGTCAGTGGCGAGCACCTTGCCCGATGGCGCTTTCTTGCCGATCGTGCCCGCGCATGACGGATAGACGTAGAATGCGCCGTCCGGGCGCGGACAATCGATGCCCTTGGCCTGGTTCAGCATGGAGACCACGAGGTCGCGCCGCTCCTTGAACGCCTTGTTGTTGACGGGGATGAAATCCTGTGGCCCGTTGAGCGCCTCGACCGCCGCCCATTGCGAAATGGAAGACGGGTTTGACGTCGACTGCGACTGGATGGTCGCCATCGCCTTGATCAGCTCGGCCGGACCGCCGGCGTAGCCGATACGCCAGCCGGTCATGCAATAGGCCTTCGACACGCCGTTCACCGTCAAGGTGCGATCGTAGAGCTTCGGCTCGACCTGTGCCGGCGTCGTGAACACGAAGTCGTCGTAGACCAGATGCTCGTACATGTCGTCGGTCATGACCCAGACCTGCGGATGCTTGACCAGCACGTCGGTGATCGCCTTCAGCTCGGCACGCGAGTATGCCGCGCCGGTCGGGTTCGACGGCGAGTTGAGGATGATCCACTTGGTCTTCGCTGTGATCGCCTTTTCCAGGTCGGCCGGCTGCAGCTTGAAGCCGTGTTCGGCCGTACAGACGATCGATACCGGCTCGCCGCCGGCGAGCGCCACCATCTCGGGATAGCTCACCCAATAGGGCGCGGGGATGATCACCTCGTCGCCCGGATTAATGGTGGCCATCAGCGCGTTGTACAGCACCTGCTTGCCGCCGGTGCCGATGATGACCTGGTTCGGCTTGTACGAGAGACCGTTCTCGCGCTGGAACTTGGCGATCACGGCATCCTTCAATTCCGGAATGCCGTCGACGGCGGTGTACTTGGTCTTGCCGGCTTCGATGGCGTGGATCGCCGCCAGCTTGATGTTGGCGGGCGTGTCGAAGTCCGGCTCGCCGGCGCCGAGGCCGATGACGTCGCGTCCCGCCGCTTTCAGCGCGCGTGCTTTATCCGTGACCGCAATCGTTGCGGACGGCTTCACACGGTCGAGCGCGGCGGACAGGAACGGCATCATCGTCTCCTTGCAGGCGTCGTGAACCCATTGCTGGCCACGACTCTTTTTGCGGGAATGATGCACCCTAAAGCCAGCGCCGCTGCATCGCAAGAAGCTTTGCCAGCGGGGGGAAAACTTTAGGGAACGTTAAAGGGCGCCGGCCTAGCGTGGCGCAACATTTATCCAAATTCCGCGCCGAAATGACTCATATCTGGCAGAGCGTTCGATCCGGCGACTGGCTGACGGCGGCGCGCGCCCGTGGCTACAGCCTGATCCTGCTTGCGATCGCGGTCATCGCCATGGCCGGCTGGATCGCCATCTCCGATGGTTTGATCGACCGCAACGGCAAGCCTGTCGGCACCGACTTCTCCAATGTCTATGCCGCGGGCGAGTTGACCTGGCAGGGCAAGCCGGCCGACGCCTACAATTCCGCGCTTCAGCACGCCGCGGAGAAAGCGACCTTCGGCGGGCGCGAGGTGCCGTTCTTCGGCTGGCACTATCCGCCATTCTTCTTTGCGATTGCGTTTCTTGTCGCCGCGCTTCCGTATGCCTGGGGCCTGGCGCTGTGGCTCGCCGCAAGTCTCGCTGCCTATCTCGCCGCGATCCGCGCGATCCTGCCGCGCCCCGAGACACTGCTGATTGCGTCCGCCTTCCCCGCCGTGTTCGTCAATGCCGGCCACGGCCAGAACGGATTCCTCACCGCGGCGCTGCTCGGCGGCGCGCTGCAACTGCTCGATCGCCGGCCGTGGCTCGCGGGCATGCTGATCGGTCTGCTTGCCTACAAGCCGCAATTCGGTGTGCTGATTCCCGTCGCACTGCTCGCAGGCCAGCGCTGGAGCAGCATCATTGCCGCTGCCGCCACCATCGCAGCTCTGGTTGCGATCAGCTTCGCGACTATCGGCAGCGGCGTCTGGCACGCCTTCATCGACTCCATGAATTTCACGCAAACCGTCGTGCTCGAACAGGGCGGCACCGGCTGGGAGAAGATCCAGTCGATCTTCTCGGCCGCCCGCAACTGGGGCGCCGACATCAAGACCGCCTATGCCATCCAGACCGCGCTCGCGGTGACGCTCGCCGCCACGCTGGCCTGGCTATGGCACAGCGAGGCCGCGTTCGAGCTGAAGGCCTCCGCGCTTGCGACCGCAAGCCTGCTCGCCACGCCTTATGTGCTCGACTACGACCTCGTCGTAGCAGCGGTCGCCATCGCCTTTTTCGTCCGCCACGGTTTCGCGCGCGGCTTCCGCGATTACGAGATCAGCCTGCTCGCAGCCGCCTGGATCGTGCCGCTGCTGTCGCGCGGCGTCGCCGGCGCAACCGGAATCCCGCTGGGCCTGATCGTGATGCTGGCGCTTTACGGCTTCACCCTGAAGCGTGCATTGCTGGATCGCGCGAGCGTCAAAATTTCTGCGCCGCGCATCGCGCAAGCGTGATGATATTGATTGTTCCGATCTATTGAGAATGATCTTCCGCATGTTTGCACTGCGGTAGAAGTTTTAGATTTTTTCCGACATCCCGCTCTTGCGGCGTCCGCCCGCCGCCATCATTGTTTAGCCGGGTTGTGGGGCGATAAGGCCTGTCGACTCAACGACGCGCCTTTGAAATCCCTTGGGGGGAATCGACCAAATTGTACAAGCTCTATTCGATGCAGCGCTCGGGCAACAGCTACAAGGTCCGCCTCGCACTGGCGTTCCTGAACACGCCCTATGACGTCGTGGAGATCGATATCCTGCGCGGCGAAAGCCGCACGCCCGATTTCCTCGCCAAGAATCCGAGCGGCCATGTGCCGCTGCTGGAGGTCGAGGAAGGACGCTTTCTCGCCGAATCCAACGCCATCCTGTGGTACGTCGCCAACGGCACCTCGCTGTCGCCGGAGTCGCGGATCGAGCGCGCCGAAGCGCTGCAATGGATGTTCTTTGAGCAGCACGCGCTGGAGCCGAATATCGGCGCGGCCTATTTCTGGCTGGCGCTGGTGCGCGGCGGCCGCACCCTGCAGACGCATGCGCTGGAGGACTGGATGGAGCGCGGCTATGCGGCGTTGCAGGTGATGGAGGATCACCTCAAGACCCACGACTATTTCGCCGCCAACCAACTCACCGTCGCCGACATCGCGCTCTACGGCTACACCCATGTCGCCGACCGCTGCGACTTCGATCTTTCGACCTTCCCCGCGACCCGCGCCTGGCTCAGGCGCGTCGAACAGTCGCCGGGCTTCGTCACCATGGACTGGCGCGCGGAAGAGATCGAGGACAACGCGAGCATCGCGGCGGGAGCCTAGCAACACCCTCATGGTGAGGAGGCGCGGAAGCGCCGTCTCGAACCATGAGGCCCCGGTCGGGCCTTCATCCTTCGAGACGCCGCTTCGCGGCTCCTCAGGATGAGGGGATAGATCGGCCGACAAACTCCAAATCGTTAACGGCCATTAACGCCTGCGGCGAATCCGGCGCGGAACTGCCGCAATATTGCCGGCCGGAAAAGCCACGGTTCCCGCAACATTGCGGGTGATTCGCCCGCACCTTGCTTCAAGGGATTTCCTGCCATGACACGGTTTACCGGCGCGCACGGCTTTAGCGGCCACAGCGCCAACGTTGCCTCGCCCCGATTGATCGATGCGGTTGCGGCATCGCTCGCCTTCGGCGCGTTTTCGCTCTGCCTTGCGGTTGTTGTTGCTGCATTGTCGATGAAAGCCAGCATGGCGATGCCGTTCTAGCGGTCCGCGGCCGCGACCGCGCGCGCAATTTGACCCAACAGATCGGAAAGTTCGCCTTTCCGCGTCAACGGCTTCTTAGCCGCTGCACGGAAAACTCTCCGCTTATGCAACGATCGGTCACCTTTGGGGCGCCTACTCGTTGCAACCGAAGAGGAAAGGCATGCAGTTCGAGTGGCGCAGCCTCGCAGGTCCGGGACTGGCGGCAGCGACCGCATTGGCCGCGATGCTGGCCGATCGTCATGGCCTGGGCATCGGCGTTCCCAATCCCGCGCCGCTGCTGGTCTGCATCGTCGCCTTCGCAGGCTCGCTCAGCGGAATCCGCTCGGCCGCGGTGAGCGCGGCCATCGCGGTGATCGGGTCGGCCGCCTTCTTCCTCGATCATCGCGGCGTTGCCGGATACGACACGGCCGACCTGGTGCGCCTCGCGATGCTCGCGGTCACCGCGGGCGGCACCGCCGGGATCACCGGGCTGTTGCGCCAGCAGATGGTCGATGCATTCGCGCTCGAGCGCACCTATCACGCCACCGCCGGCCGCCTGTCGGCGGCGCTCAACGAGGTCGACATCGGCATCGTGCTGCTCGACGCCGACACCCGCGCCGAGTTCATCAATCGCGCCTTCCGCGACTACTTCGCGCTGCCCGACGACAAGGCCGACGCCAGGCTGCCCTTCATCGCGCTGATGTATCACGGCCGCGACACCGGCGCCTACGAGATGCCGGCCGACGAGCTCAACGCCTTCATCGCGCGGCGCATGGAGATGATGCGCTCGGGCGACTCCACGCCGATCAACATCAATCTCGCCGACGGCCAGGTGCTGCGCTTCTCCTGCACCGCGCTGCCCGACGGCGGGCGCATGCTGAGCTATACGCCGGTCACCGAACTGGTGCGCCATTCCGACGATCCCGGCAGCGCCGATTATTATCGCGCGCTGCGCGGCGGCGATCGCGGACTGGCGCGCTCGCTGCGCGCGGCGGAGTAAATCTCAAGCACCGCTCACAACTCTCTCCCTCATCCTGAGGAGCCGCGAAGCGGCGTCTCGAAGGATGGAGGCCACAGTCGGGCCTCATGGTTCGAGACGCGCCGGAGCCTGTCATCGGGCCGCGCTTTGCGCGGACCCGTTGGGCGCTCCTCACCATGAGGGTTTATGAATCTCGTTGATCGCGATGCGGGGAGTCCCTATTGAGGACGGCGACCGCACGCACCCGAAAGCCATAAGATGTCTGATGACCTCTCCGTCCGCTTCGTCAGGCGCGACGATTTCGACAAATGGCTGCCGCTGTGGGACGGCTACAACGCCTTCTACGGCCGCTCGGGTCCAACCGCGCTCGCGCGTGCAATCACGGAGGCGACGTGGTCGCGCTTCTTCGACGGCTATGAGCCGGTGCATGGTCTCGTCGCCGAAAGCGGCGGCGAATTGCTCGGGCTCACGCATTATCTCTACCATCGCAGCACCACCTTGATCGAGCCGGTCTGCTACCTGCAGGACCTGTTCACGACGGAGGCGGCGCGCGGCAAGGGCGTCGGCCGCGCGCTGATCGAGCGCGTCTATCGCGAGGCCAAGGCGGCCGGTTCTCCGCGGGTCTACTGGCAGACCCATGAGACCAACACGACCGCGCGCACGCTGTACGACAAGGTCGCCGCGCATCTCGGCTTCATCGTCTATCGCAAGGACGTCTAGTGTCCCGATTCCGAAGTTCGCACCGTTTCGCGGCGAGCCTCCTTCGCGAACTTCGGAATCGAAGGACACTAGATATTTTTGAATCTAGTGTGGCCTTGGTTCAGAAGTCCGCATGACGAAATTGCAGCGAGAACAATGCGGACTTCTGAACCGCCACACTAGGGCTTCCGGCCTGTGGATATCGCGCCCGCCGCGGGAGCGACCGCACCGAGCGACGCAAAACCCTTGTTTTTGGGCTCTTGCAGCCCTGTGGATAAATAAACCTGTCACCACCACGTAACAAAGCCCGCCTAGGTTACGCCTGCGTCTGATCAGGCCCCCCGTCACAGATCAAGCGCCCCAGCGGTCCCTGTCAGTCGCCGCGTCTGACCGGGGCCGCATCTTTTTTAAGGGTTAGCGTAGTGCGTTCTCTGACCGGGCCGTTGCCGGCCCGGCAGAGCAGATGCGCCCCGCGCGGCACAACCGCACCTTGCGGCATTGGGGCCGGCGCGTCACAATGACGGCCCCTTTTCCTTCCTACGGAAATCCCACATGGAAATTCGCAATCTCGGCGGCTCCGGCCTGCGCGTCTCGGCGGTCGGCATCGGCTGCAACAATTTCGGCATGCGCATCGATCTCGAAGCCTCGCGCAAGGTGATCCACAAGGCGATCGACCTCGGCATCACGCTGTTCGACACCGCCGACATCTACGCGAACATGGGTGGCTCCGAGACCATCCTCGGCCAGGTCCTCGGCGATCGGCGCAAGGACATCGTGCTGGCGACCAAATACTCCAAGGCGATGTCGAACGACGGCACCAAGCAGGGCGCCTCGCGGCGCTACATCATGGAAGCGGTGGAAGCGAGCCTGAAGCGGCTCAAGACCGATTACATCGATCTTTACCAGCAGCACGACTACGATCCATTGACGCCGATCGAGGAGACCTTGCGCGCGCTCGACGATCTCGTGCGCCAGGGCAAGGTCCGCTACATCGGCAATTCGAATTTTCCGGCATGGCGTGTTGCGGAGGCCGAGCATGTCGCGCGCGCCATGAACGTGCCCCGCTTCGTCTCCTGCCAGGACGAATACAGCCTGGTGGTGCGCGACATCGAGAAGGACCTGTTGCCGGCGGCTCAGGAGTACAATCTCGGACTGTTGCCGTTCTTCCCGCTCGCGAGCGGGTTGCTTACCGGCAAGTACAAAAAGGGCGAGGCCGCGCCGGATGATACCCGCTTCGGCAAGATCGCGCGGCTGCGCGACCGCTATGTCACGCCGCGTAACGAGGAGATCGTGGAGAAGCTGCAGGCCTTCGCGAAAGCGCGCGGGCACAGCATGCTCGAACTCGCATTCTCCTGGCTCGCGGCGCGGCCCCAGGTGTCGAGCGTGATCGCCGGCGCCACCCGCGTCGAGCAACTCGAGCAGAACGTCAAGGCGATCGCCTGGCACATGACGAAAGAAGACATGGCGGAGATCGGCGGGATCACAGCTTGACCGTCCTCATTCTGGAAGCGGGGCGAGGTCTCTCGCTCCCTCTCCCCGCTCTTGCGGGGAGAGGGTTGGGGTGAGGGGCATCTATCCGCGCAGCGTGGTCTGAATCGTGATCAACACGCCTTCGAGATTGCCGAGCAAATCGTTGTTCCAGAATCGAAGAACGCGATAGCCCTCTGCCACTAGATATTCATCCCGCACAGCATCGACGGCAAACTCCGCGTGCTGTCCTCCGTCGACCTCGATCACAATCTGCTTGTCCCTGCAGACGAAGTCGCAGATGTAGACCCCAATCGGGACTTGCCTCGTGAATTTGTTGCCGTCGAGCTGTTGCGAATGCGATTCCACAGGGCGGTCTCCGCATCAGTCTGATTGCCACGCAGCCGCCTTGCGAGTCGGATCGTCTTGTCGTTGCGGCCCCGCATCGCTTGCCCCTTACCCGGAGCATCGCTTCGCACTGCTCCGACCTCTCCCCGCAAAGCGCGGGGAGAGGTTAAGCAACCAACCCCTTCATCGGCTTGGCCGCCGCACTGTCCGGAAACACCGTCTCCGCCAGCACGCGCTCGCTCAAGCCGAGATGATCCGCCAGCACGCCCTTGATGACGGCACGGAGATCCGTGGTCGGCAACAGGTCGCGGCCCTGATAGAGGCTCGCCGCTTTCAGCGACGGCCAGTTCGCGATCACGCGGCCGCCCTTGATCGCGCCGCCGGCCAATAGCGCAATCGTGCCGGTGCCGTGGTCGGTACCTTCGGTGCCGTTGATGCGCGCGGTGCGGCCGAACTCGGTCGCGACGACCACTGCGGTGTCGCGCCAATGCGGTCCGAGCCCGCTTTCAAATTCGGCAAAAGCGCCGTCGAGGCCGGACAACAGCTGCGCCAGCCGGCCGACCGGGCCGCCCTCATTGGCATGGGTGTCCCAACCGTCGAAGGCGAGCGCGCCGATGCGCGGGCCGTCGTCGGCCGCCATCAACTTGGCGGCGCCGCGCGCCACCTGGCGCATCGCCGTGATCGCATTGCCGCCCGGCTTCGGCTTCATGTCGTCGCCCTGCGCCGCCTTCTCCAGCTGTAGCCCTTGCGACAGCGCGGTCGCGAGCGCGGGATCGCGATGGCGATAAAGCTCGACCAGCCGCATCGCGGTGTCGTCATCGGCCTGCGGCAGCGCCACCGGCGCCCAGCCCACGGTCGGCGCTGCACCGCGCAGCACCAGCGGCGTGGTCGGCCCGACCGCGAGCGCGCTGGTGACGCGCTCGCCCTTCGGCAGGTTTTCCAGCGCGCGGTTGAGCCAACCGGACTGCACCCGGCCGGGACCGGCGTAGCCGCTTTCCAGCACATCCTGTCCGTCGAAATGCGAACGGTCGCGATACGGCGTCGACACCGCGTGCACGACCGCGGCGTGCTTGTCGCGATACATCCGCGCAAATTCCGGCATCGACGGATGCAGCGCAAAGAACGAGTCGAGCATCGGCGCGGCGTGCGGGCCATCCGCAGTCAGCGCGATCGCACCGTGGAGGCCGGCATAATCGGGATCGCCGAGCGGCGCGACGGTGGCGAGCCCGTCGAGCGCGCCACGCAGGATCACCACGATCAGCCGGGGATCGCGGCCGTCGGCCGCGCGGGCAAATTTCGGCAAATAGGCCCAGGCCGCAAAGGATGCGCCGCCGAACAGCAGCGCGCGCCGCGACGCGACGAGAGAGGTGTAACCGCAATCCATTGTCATCTCCTCTGGAATTCCGGCGACATCAGCAGGATCGCCATCGCCTGCTGCCGCGACTCCGCGCGCTCGATGGTGCGGCGGGTCTCTTCCGACGCGGCATCGGCAGCCGCGAGTTCGAGCAGTTCGCGCGGGTCGATATTGTTGTTCATGCGCGAGGCCACCTGCGAGGCGATATCGAGACGCAGCTTCATGCCCTCTGGCGCAGCCCAGGCCGCGTTGCTGTCGGGAAAACCGTTCGGCCCTGCCGGCGACCACAGCGGCTGGCCGAGCACGTTGAGGCCATTGAGGACGCCGCCGGGGTCCTCGGGCACGCGCGCCTGGATGCGCGCGGTCGCGATCAGGTATTCATAAGGGCTGCGCATCTTGGCGATCGGCGCGGTCCAGGATTCATCCGCATCGACCAACGCAACCGCGAGCGCCCTGAGATCGCCGTCGGTCTTCGTGAACACACCTTGCAGCTTCGCCACCAGCGCCGGCGGCGGATCGTCGGCGACGAAGTGACGGACGAATTTGCTGGCGACGAATTTTGCGGTGGAGGGATGGCGCGCGATGTCTGCAAGCACCGCCTCGCCCTGCTCGACGCCGCCGGCATTGTAGACCTTGCCGAGCACGCGCTGCGCGCCGGGCTCATGCGCATTAGCGTTGAACACGAAGCTGCCGGGCGCGCCGAGCTGACCCTGCCGCCCGGCATAGGTCCAGCCGGTAATGACGCGGGCAAGCGACGTGACGTCGTCCTGGCTATAGCCGCCGCCGACGCCGAGCGTGTGCAGCTCCATGATCTCGCGCGCGAGATTTTCGTTGAGCCCGCGATTGCGGTTGATGCCGGCGCGCGAATCCGGGCCGAGCGATTGCTGGTTGTCGAGGAAGAACAGCATCGCGGGATGCTGCTCGACCGCCTTCAGCATATCGGCGAAGCGACCGAGCACGTGAGGCCGGATCGCCTCGCGCTCGAACGAGCCTGCCCACATCCGCGCCAGCCCGCCCTTGCCTGCGGAGATGCAGAAATGGTTTGACCAGAACACGACCAGACGCTCGACAAAGCCGCATTCGGCCAACACTGCGCGCTGGACCCGTGCCAGCGCTTCCGCGCGAAATGTCTTTTGGATGACGTTGAGCTGCGGCGGCGCCGGCTTCGGCGCCGCGGCGTTCGGCGTCATGGTTTCCGCAGCGGCCGGCGGAGCGAGGACGGCGTTGCCCGCGCTCTGCATCGCCGGCTCCTTCGGCGCCATCTGCTGCGCCAGATCGGAGAGCGACAAATTGCGCCGCTGCGGCTGCTTCGTGTCCGGATCAGCCTGAGGCGGGCTCTCGGCCGCGCCAGCCTTCGCCGCGGCCGCGCGCGCCTGCTGCACCTCGAACTGATACTCGAAGATCGCCTTCGCCAACACCGGCGTCGGCTGCAGTCCCGGCACTTCCAGCAGCGCGCCGTTGGTCCGGCTCAGCTCGGCCTTGACGAAGCCGCGCGGATCGGAGGCGGCGTTGACGAAATCGCCGGAGGCGCCGCCGCGCGCGCCGAACCCGAAGCGATTGAGCGCAACAAGCGCCGTGAGCGAGTCCCGGGCCATGGGTCAGCTTCCTGATTTCCCTTTGCGCTTATATGGCGGAGGACTATACCGCCGTTCGAGATGAACCCGGCATGAAAATCGGATCGGGTTTCCTTAAACTGCCGTCATGAACGATCGGACAGAATCTTCTCGTCGCCTCGCCTGTTCCCGTTGCGGGACCGAATTCGCCTGTAATCCCGGCGGAGATTGCTGGTGTGCCACGGAAACCGCGCGATTGCCGATGCCCCTCGAAGGCGAGGATTGCCTGTGCCGCGACTGCCTGCGCAAGGCGGCGGAAGCCGCGGCACAATAGCGCGGCTATTCCGCCGGCCCTGCGAACAGCAGCAGATTGCCGTCGATATCCCTGACGATGAAATCGAGCGCGCCCCAGGGCTTCTTCGCCAGCGCCTGCGCGAAGCTGACGCCGGCCTGCTGAAAATCGCGCGCGAGCTGCGTGATCTCATTTGCGCTCGCCAGTGTGATCGATGCCGAAAGCAACTCTTCGCGATCGCGCAGCGAAGGATCGATCGCGTCGCCCTCGACGCAGCGCAGATTGAGCGCCGCGCCGTCGCGCTTCACCTGCGCATAATACGGCGGCTCACCATAGGTGAAGACGATGGAGAAGCCGAGCTTGTTCGTGAAGAACGCGCAGGATGCGGTGACGTCGGCGACGAACAATTGCGGTTCGGCCGCGACGAGTTTGGGCCTGGTGGAGACGGTGTCGATGGACATGACGATATCTCCTTTCGTCATGCCCGGCCCGCAGTCAAGCTTGCGCAGACTGCGTAAACTTGTCTGCGCTGCCGGGCATCCACGTCTTTCTTGATCGGCGCCAAGACGTGGATGGCCGGGTCAAGCCTGGCCATGACGACGATTCAGATTACCTTACCACCGCCGCGGTCTGCCCGAACAGAATCCGCCGCTCCTCCTCGGTGCGGTTGACCGGCTGGCCGAAATTCGGATTGACCTCTTTCGCCTTGGCATAGGCGCGCTCGGTCGCGGGCCGCGCCTTGATGGCTTCGAGCCAGCGCTTCAGATGCGGGAATTGCTCGATGTCCTGGCCCTGGTTCTTGTAAGGCACCACCCAGGGATAGCAGGCCATGTCGGCGATCGAATACTCGCCGGCGATGAACGCGCGATCGGCGAGCCGCTTGTTGAGCACGCCATAGAGACGGTTGGTCTCGTTGACGTAGCGGTCGATGGCGTATTGCAGCTTGTCCACCGCGTAGTTGCGGAAGTGATGGTTCTGCCCGGCCATCGGCCCGAGCCCACCCATCTGCCAGAATGTCCACTGGATCACGTCGTAGCGGCCGTGGAGGTCCGAGGGGATGAACTTGCCGGTCTTCTCGGCGAGATAGAGCAGCATCGCGCCGGACTCGAAAATCGAGATCGGCTTGCCGCCGCCGTTCGGCGCATGATCGACCATCGCGGGAATCCGGTTGTTGGGCGCGATCGCCAGAAATTCCGGCTTGAACTGTTCGCCCTTGCCGATCTGGACCGGGAAAAACTTGTATTCCAGCCCGGTCTCTTCGAGGAACATCGTCATCTTGTGGCCGTTCGGCGTGGACCAGTAATAGAGGTCGATCATGGCGGACGCTTCCCTGTCTTGACTTGATTGGTGCGCATCCCAAAAAGGATGCGGATGCATGAAGGTTGCGCCCGCCTGTGAGACGAGTCAACCATCGCGCGCGAATGTGATCGCGCGCGATGACGCGGCTGATATTCGTCAGCGTGCACACATTCATGGATCGCGAGGAGCGGACAAAGCCGGTCCTTTCGCGCAGCACAAGACCCGCAGCGACTTTCTGCTAAGTTGAAACCCGAACCACGGTCGTTGACTTCACACAGGCCGTTTGCGAACATCAACGCAGGCTGTTTTCCTACATCATACCAACAAGACTTGGAGCGCCTTCGAAAAGGCGCCCTTTCCTACCGGGAGGGTGATGGCAATGGGCAAGTATAGCCGAAGATCCGTACTGCGCGGCTCCCTTGGACTCGCTGCGGCGGCCACGTTGGGTAAACCGTACATCGCCAACGCTGCCGCCACGACGGCGACCGTCTGGGTCAACCAGGGGTTCGTGAAGGCGGAGGACGATGCCTTCAAGCAATTGGCGGCGGACTACATGAAGACGAGCGGCAATACGCTCGACTACAGCATCATGCCGTTCCAGGCGCAAAACCAGAAGACGGTCTCCGCGCTGACCAGCGGCGACGTCCCCGATCTGGTCTTCATGGACGCTCCGCAGTCCATCATTCCGCAGAACGCGTTTGACGATAGGCTGGTCGATGTCAGCGACATCGTTAAGCCTTACGAAGCGCAGCTTTCGAAGACGGCCAGGGAATGCTCCACTTTCTACAACAAGACCGCAAAAGCCCACAGCTACTATCTGGCGCCGATCAAGCAGGCCTGCATCCCGTTCCACATCTGGGGCAGCCTGGTCGAGAAGGCCGGCCTGAAACTGTCCGATGCGCCGAAGACGTGGGATGCGTTCTGGGACTTCTTCAAGCCGGCGCAAAAGGAACTCCGCGGCAAGGGCATGCGCAAGATTTATGCGCTTGGCCTGCAAATCACCACGGTCGGGCCCAACGACGGCAACGGCCTGTTCGCGGCCTTCGTGATTGCCAACGGCGGCACGATGGTCACGCCGGATGGCAAGTTGCACACCGACGACCCCAAGGTGCGCGAGGCGGCGATCAAGTCCGTCGCCTACCTGACCGATGCCTACAAGCAGGGTTACGTACCGCCCGAGGCGTTGAGCTGGAACGATGCGGACGACAACAACGCTTTCCACGAAAAGGTGTTCATCGCCGACTTCGACGGCACGATCTCGACCGAGCTCGCGATGATCAAGGACACGCAGGCCTACATGCATGACGTGGTCACCATGGGCCTGCCCAACGGCAACGACGGCAAGCCGATGGCGGCCCAGGTGAATGCCGGCGGCGGCTTCATCCCGAAGGGAGCGAAAAACGTCGAGGTCGCCAAGGACCTGATGAAGTACTGGATGCAGCCGAAGGTCATGAACGACAATTTGAAGGTCGGCCTTGGACGGTGGGTGCCGGCGATGCCGCAGATCGTCAAGGATGATCCCTGGTGGCTCGATCCGGCGGACCCGCATCGCGCCCCCTATGTGACCGAGGCGGTGCTCGGGCCGACGACGTCGAACTACGAAGGGTTCAACCCGGCCTGGGGCCAGGTCAGCGCAGAGCAACTCTGGGGCCAGGCGCATGCCGACGTCATCAAGAACGGCATGACGCCGGAACAGGCGATCGACAAGGCGTTCAAGCGAGCGGAGGCGATCTTCTCGGCTGTCACGTTCTGACAGCCTCACGAGGGCCACATGAGCATAACCGCGCTTCCGGCTGGAGGGCGTCTGACGACCGTCGCGATCAGGCGGCGCGCGCGGCGTGGCAGCCTCTATGGCTCTGACCGTCTCTGGGCCGTCGCATTTGCGCTGCCCTACGTCTTCATCTTCTTTGCCTTTGTCCTCTATCCCGTTGTCTACGGACTGTGGATGGGCAGCGATCCGGCGCTGTACCGCCAGCTGTTCGACGATCCGCGCTATCTGACGGCGGTCATCAATACACTGTTATACGTCGGCATCGGCGTGAACGTGAAGATGGCGTTGGCCTTCCTGCTGTCCGGTTTCTTCATGCGCAAGGGATGGTGGGTCAAAGCGGTTCTGGTCATCTTCATCCTGCCCTGGGCGACGCCGGCGCTTCCCGCCTACATGTCGATCCACTGGTTCCTGAACGGACAGTGGGGGATGCTGAACAATGTGCTGTATGAATTGACCGGCATCGACGGGCCCGTCTATCTGAACTCGCACTGGATGGGGCTGGGCGCCAACATCGGCGCATATATCTGGAAGAACCTGCCGTTCTGGACCTTGATCCTGCTGTCCGGTCGTATGGCGATCCCGCAGGAACTTTACGAAGCCGCCGCGGTCGACGGCGCGAGCGGCCTGCGTCGTTTGACCCATGTAACCCTGCCGCTGATGGCGAACCTGTACATCGTCTGCGTGCTGCTCGATACCGTCTTCGCGCTCGGCGATTTCAATGCCACCTACTTCGTCTCCGGCGGGGGCCCGGCGATGTCGACCGAGGTGCTCGCCACGCTCGGCATCCGCTATGCCTACACGGTTTCCCTGCCCCGGCTCGGGGTGGCGGAGGTCATGACCGCCTTGCCCGTGTTGATCCCCTTGATCATCATCCTGATGCGCAAGCTGCGCATGTCGGAGCAGCAGCTGTGAGCGTCGCCCGCGCCCGGCATCTTCCGCCATGGCGCTACCGCGCGCGTCGCCGCACCGTGGACGCCGCCTGCATCTTGCTGGGCATCGTGCTGATCGTCTGGTCGCTGGCGCCGATCTACAACATGGCGGTCATCGCGCTTTCGAGCCACGACGCCATCTTTGCGGGCACGATCTGGCCGGAGAACCCGACGCTGGACGCCTTCTATGTCGTCTTCACCGAAGGCTTCTGGTATCTCGAACGTTTCTGGCATCAGTTCGGCAACAGCTTCTTCGTCGGACTGATGACGATGGTCCTCACATTGCTGATCGGCTCGCTCGCCAGCTTCACCGTCGGACGGATGCGGCTGCGCAACGGCTGGCTGCTCACGAACGCCGCGCTGATGACCTATGTCATTCCGGCGTCGTTCCTGGCGATTCCGTTCTACCGGATCATGCAGATTTACGGCCTGACCAACCATTTGTGGGCCGTGGTCGCCGCCATCACGACGTTCGCCACGCCGTACGCGATCTTCATCTTCTCGCAATATGGCAAATCGATCCCGATGGAGCTTGACGAGTCGGCGCGGATCGACGGGGCGAACCCGCTCCAGATCTATCTGTTCATCTACCTGCCGCTGATGGCGCCGGCGCTGGTCGCAGTCGGCACCTATGCACTGCTGCTCGCCTGGAACGAATATCTGTACAATTTCCTGATGCTCTCCACGCCGGACAGCATGACCGTCGCAGTCGCGCTGGCGCAGTTCCTCAACAGCGACGAATCGCCCTGGAATTTGATGATGGCGACGGCGATCGTGTATGCGCTGCCGCCGCTGATGATCTATTACATGTTCCGTCGGAACATGGCCGCCGGCCTGACCATGGGCGGCGTGAAGGGATGATGCCCTGCGGGGCACGATGAGCTGGGTGCAGCCGCGCCGTCCCCGTTGGCGTTTCCGCCTGCAAGGTTCGGAGACCGCCTGGGCCATCGCTTTCGTCGTGCCCTATGCGGCCGTATTCGCAGCCTTCGTCGCCTACCCCGTCGTGTTCGGCCTGTGGATGGGCAGCCGGCCGGCGCTCTACGCTCTGTTGTTCTCCGATCCGCGCTACATCGACACCCTCATCAACACGCTGCTGTTCGTCTGCATCGGCGTGAACGTGAAGATGTTTCTTGCGTTCCTGATCTCCGGCTTCTTCATGCAGCGGCACTGGTGGGTTCGGGCCCTGCTGGCCGTGTTTCTGCTGCCCTGGGCACTGCCCGCGCTGTCCGTCTTCCTGTCGATGCATTACATGCTGGTGTCGCAATGGGGGCTGCTCGACAGCCTGTGGTCAGCGGTGACCGGCGGAGACGGTCCGCTGTTCCTGGTGTCGCGAAGCCTGGCAATGACATCCAACATCGTCGCCTATATCTGGAAGTGGCTGCCTTTCTGGACACTGATATTCCTGGGCGCGCGGCTGGCGATCCCGCGGGAAATCTATGAAGCGGCCGCGGTCGATGGCGCGACCGCCATCCAGCAGACGGTCCATGTCACGTTCCCATTGATGGCCAATGTCTATCTGGCGGCGACGCTGCTCTCCACGCTCTGGACGCTCGGTGATTTTTCGACCGTCCATTTCGTCTCTGCGGGCGCGCCCGCGCGCAGCACGGAGGTGCTCGCAACTTACGGCTTTCACGAGGCGTTCGGCTTTGGCCGTCCGGCGCTCGGGGCGGCGGCGATGATGTCGGCTTTGCCGCTCGTCATCCCCATCGCCATCCTCCTGATGCGGCGTCTGCACAGGACCGGCGTGCAACTATGACCGATCGACCCGCCGTGAGCCGCGTTGCCGCCGATCGCACCGCGCGCCATCGTTATCGCCGCGGACGCCGACTTGCCGGTGGCATCGCCGGTGCGGCCCTTGGCGTCGTACTGCTGATCTGGACGCTGCTGCCGGTCTACAACATGTTGCTCATTGCGCTCGATGACGAGGGCAGCGAGTTCACCGGCAGCCTCTGGCCGCCGGAGCCGTCGTTCGAGAGCTTTCGCGCGGTCTGGACGCAAGATCATTGGTATCTGGAAAATTTCTGGCATCAGTTCGGCAACAGCATATTTCTCGGACTTGCCACCATGGTGCTCACGGTGGCCATCGGCTCGCTCGCCAGCTTTGCGATCGGACGGATGCGGCTTCGCCGTGGTCAGCTCATTGGTGATGTCGCGCTACTGACCTACATGCTGCCGACGGCCATCCTGATCATACCGTACGTCCATGTCATGCATGTCTACGGGCTCTCCGACAGCCTCTGGGCGCCGATTGCCGCCTATGTCGCGTTCGCGACGCCATACGCCATCCTGATCCTGCATCAATACGGCAAGCTGTTGCCGATGGAGTTCGACGAGTGCGCCAGGATAGATGGAGCTTCACCTCTCCAGATCTATCTTCGCATCTACCTGCCACTGATGACACCGGCGCTCGCAGCGGTGGGGGTCTATGCATTGTTGCTGGCGTGGAACGACTACCTCTACCAGTTCATGCTGCTTTCATCGACACGCAACATGACCGTGGCGGCGGCCATCGATCAGTTCTTCGACAGCGACGAGGCCCCCTGGAACTACATGATGGCGGTCGCGCTGGTCTATTGCCTGCCGCCGATCGCGATTTACTTTGCGTTGCGCCAGTTCACGTCGTTTGACCGGGTGCACACCTAGCTGCGACGCGTCGTCGTGCCCTGGCCGATCCGGCCGTGCGTCCGCAACAACGTCTCACCGTCTGGCGTGACTTTCACGACGAGCCCCAGACCCGCCACGCTTTCGCGCGCGACATAGCCGCCTTCCGCCGCGTCCTCCCAGATCGTCAGCCGCGGGCACGAGGTTTTCCAGGTGTCGACCACCTCGGAATAGCCACGCGGTTCGCGCGCGACCCATTCGACGAAATCGAGCACCAGCGGATCGGCGTCGCTCATCGCATCGGCCCTCAGTAAGTCGCGGCCGAACTTTTTGCCACCAGCAGCCAGCCGCCATAGAGAACGTAGTAGCTCGCAACCGTCGTGATCAGCCGGTTGGCCCAGCGGCGGAATTGCTGGTCGCTCATCGCCTCCAGCACGCGTCGCGACAGCGTGGTGCCGAGCATCGAGGCGGCAACCGCGACCGCGGCCAGCACCGGATCGAGTGTTGCGGCCTGGTCGATGATGCCGCCGAAATAGATCAGCTTGGTGAAGTGGCTCGCGACCTGGCAGGTCGCTTTCGTGGCGATGATCTCGCGCCGCTGGAAATCGCCGCCGAGAAAGAAGGTGTCGAGCAGCGGCCCGGAGACGCCGGTCATCAGCATCAATCCCATGCAGATCGAGCCGTAGATCGCGCCCTGCCAGACGCTGTCCGGATTGGGCTTGATGTCCTTGGGCAACAGCCGCGCCAGGAAGGGCGTCACGCCGAGGATCAACAGCGCGACGGGCTTGGCCGGCACATATTTGGTGAGCGACCACAAAGCGAGCGCCAGCGCGCAGCCGATCAAATAGACCGAGACCGGCCGCCAGCGGATATGCGCGCGCCACAGAAAGGCGCGCCACCCGTTCGAGGCCATCTGCGTAATGGCATGCAGCACCATCGCGGTCGGCAGCGGCATCAAGGCCAGCAGCACGCCGATCAGGATCAGCCCGCCGGCCATGCCGAACAGGCCTGAGAGAAAGGCGGTGGCAACCATCAGGGCGCCGAGCGCTGCGATCATCAGCGGCGTCATCGAGAATCTCCGTTGTGCTTTTTGCCTCGCTTGTGCAGCTTCCGCAAAAGGAGTTATCTTGGCCCAGCATCAGCTTTCCTGAGGCTTAACCTTGCGCCGCCTGCTCTTCCTCAACGGCATCAAGGCGTTCGAAGCCGCCGCGCGCAGCGGCAGCTTTGCCGCGGCGGGAGCCGAACTCAACGTCTCGCCGGCTGCGATCAGCCGCATGGTGCATCTGCTCGAAGAGCGGCTCGGCGTCGCGCTGTTCGAGCGCAAGGCCAACAAGCTGGCGCTGACCCAGGCCGGGCGCACCTATCAGGGCGGGCTGACGCCGATCTTCGACGCGCTGGCGAGCCTGACCGCGCAGGTCACCGCGCCGGCGAATTTGCGCGTGCTGACCATCGGCGTCGGCCCGACCTTCGCGATGCGCTGGCTGATCCCGCACCTCGCCGATTTCCGCAAGCAGGAGCCCAATATCGAGGTGCGCATCACCACCGGCGGCGTGGCCGCGCCCTTTGCCGACGACTGGAGTTGCGGCGTCACGCTCGGCGACGGTCACTGGCCCGGGCTTGTTGCCGAGCCGCTGTTTGCCGCCGATCTGTTACCGGTGTGCGCGCCAAGACTTGCGGCTTCGCTGAAGCGCCCGGGCGACCTCAAAGGACCAAGCCTGCTCCGCGTCGCGCACGCTTCGGAAGACTGGCCGCTCTGGCTGAAGGCGGCGGGCGCCACGCGCATTTCCGCGCGCGGCACGGAGTTTGAATATTACGGCCAGGCGCTGCAGGCCGCCAGCGACGGGCTCGGCATCGCCATGGGCATCCGGCCCTATATCGACGACGACCTCGCCGCCGGACGGCTGGTGGCGCCGTTTGCGCTCAGCGTGCCCAAGGGCATGCGGTGGTACCTGGTCTATCGCAGCTACCGGACCGAGCAGCGCGACTTCGCCGCGTTCCGGCGCTGGATTGTCCGCGCCGCGGCGGAGCCCGCGGCCGGCAAGAGCAAGACGCCGCGCCATGCCGGCTGAACGCGTCGAGACGCTGGTGATCGGCGGCGGCCAGGCAGGCCTCGCAATGAGCCATCATCTCAAGCAGCGCGGCTTGCCGCACCTCGTGCTCGAGCGCGGCCGCATCGGCGAGCGCTGGAAGAGCGAACGTTGGGACGGGTTGAAATTCCAGTTTCCGAACTGGTCGGTGCGGCTGCCGGATTTTCCGTTTCCGCACGATGATCCCGATGGCTTCGCCGATCTCGCTGATATCGTCGCTTTTCTCGACGCCTATGCCGCCTTTGTCGCGCCGCCGATCCGCTCCGGCGTGAACGTGACGCGGCTGTCGCAAGATGGCGCAGGCTTCATCGCCGAGACATCGGATGGCACGATCGCGGCGAAGACCGTCGTCGTCGCCACCGGCCCCTATCAACGCCCGATTCTGCCGACCCTGGTGCACGACGCGCCGGACCTGTTCCAGGTCCATGCCAGCCGCTATCTCAATCCGCAGCAACTGCCTGACGGCGCGGTGCTCGTGGTCGGCGCCGGCGCGTCGGGCGCGCAGATCGCCGAAGAGCTGTTGCGCGCGGGCCGCCGCATCTTTCTCTCCGTCGGCCAGACCGTGCGTCTGCCGCGCCGCTATCGCGGACACGACCTCATCTGGTGGTTCGAGCAGCTCGGAATCTTCCACAGGACCCCGGAGGAGCGCGGACCGATTCGCGTCTATCCCGCGATATCCGGCGCCTATGGCGGCCACACCATCGACTATCGCCGCTTCGCCGCCGACGGCATCAAGCTCGTCGGCCGCGTCGCCGCCGCCCGCGACCGTGTGCTCGAGATCGGTCCCGGCCTTGGCAAGAGTCTCGCCGAGGCCGATGTCTACTATGCGGCCTTCCTCGACATGGCCGACGACTACGCGCGCAATCGCGGACTCGATTTGCCCGAAGAGCCCTCGGCGCGGACCACATTGCCCGACCCGCCCTGCGTGACCGAACCGATCCGTCGCCTCGATCTCCGTTCCGAGAACATCAACGCGGTGCTCTGGGCAACCGGCTATGGCGTCGATTTCGGCTGGATCGACATTCCAGCCTTCGACGCCGCCGGCAACCCGCTGCAGCGCCGCGGCGTCTCCGTCGTCCCCGGTCTTTATTTCCTCGGCCTGCAATGGATGAGCCGGATGGCCTCGTCCTTCATGTCCGGCGTCGGCGACGATGCCGCCGTGCTCGCGGAACACATCGCGACGCGGAACTGAAGTTCCTTCGTCGCGAAAAGTGCGCCCTTTGTGAACCAGTTCACATCGTCCCTGCGCAATCCGTGCTCCCCTCGGCCCCGGGGGAGAATGGATCGGCGAATGACACTGGTTTACGAGGAGTATGACATCGAACCCTTCGAGATGGGCCGCGGGCAGTGGCATGCGCGGATCCGGCGAGCGGATTCGCGCCCCGTCCTGATCAACGGCCAACCGTTCCCGACGCTGCACGTCGGCTTTGCCTGGGACACGCCTGAGGCGGCGGTCGAGGACGCCAAGCAGCACATCGACCGCTTCAAACAAAAATGGGCCGCCTGATGGCGGCGGGGAGGAAGTAGCGTGACGATTATCAACCTCAACGAAGTCCGACAGGCGCGTGCGCCGGTGCGCTCGAAATGTCCCGATTGCAGCGGCCGCCTGACCGTGTTGCGCATCATCCCGGGCCGCGCGAGGTCGGAGTACTGGACCATGCGCTGCGTCGGTTGCGGCGGCATCCATCTCGATATCCTGAAGCCTGTCGCCGAGCCGATCGGGGCGTAAACAACGCGGTTCCCGCGACTGACACCTGCTGACAGCATGCTGTCAGCAACCGCCGATCCTGCCCTTTCATGTCGGCCGGACTCGTCACATATTCGCCTCATGGCGAAGACCCCCGACCGGCCGAAAAAGCCAAGATCCCCGAAGACCAAAGCAGGCCGGCCCGACGTTCAGCCGATCGGGCCGGCGCTGGCGGAACTGCTCAATCCCGCGATCAATCGCGGCGATGCCGGCACCGGCTCGTCCACGGGGCTGCAGCCGCCGCCCGATAATTCATGGGATCGCCGCAGCGGCGGGGAGGCGGCCGCGCATCGCGCCCGCGCGTCCACGCGGGGAAAGAGTGATGATGTCGCGAAGAGAGATACTAGCGCCGCGAATGATGCTGCGTTCCCTTCCCGCACTCCGTCGTCCTCCCCTCCCCCTCGCGGGGAGGGGTCGGGGGTGGGGGGAGCATCAAACCCCAGTGCTCATGGCTTACCCCCCTCCCCAACCCTCCCCCGCAAGGGGGGAGGAAGCGATAGAGCGGTGCAAGGCCTCGACGAAACCCCGCAGGCCAATTACGGCACCGCGGCCACCATCCCGACGCTCGATCCCGAACTGGCACGCCAGCTCGGCCTGCCGACCGCCGAGGATGACGACGAGGCGCTGGCGCGGCCGCCGCGCAACAAGATGGAAGCGTTCGGCGTCAAGGCCACCGCGGAAGCGCTGGAGAACCTGATCCGCGAGGGCCGTCCCGAATTCAAGAAAGACGACGGCACCCTGAAAGTGTGGACGCCGCACCGGCCGCCGCGCCCGGAGAAATCCGAAGGCGGCGTCCGCTTCGAGATCAAGTCCGAGTACGAGCCGAAGGGCGACCAGCCCACCGCGATCAAGGACCTGGTCGAAGGCATTCAGCGCAACGACCGCACCCAGGTGCTGCTCGGCGTCACCGGCTCGGGCAAGACCTACACCATGGCCAAGGTGATCGAGGCCACCCAGCGCCCTGCCCTGATTCTCGCGCCGAACAAGACGCTGGCCGCGCAGCTCTATGGCGAGTTCAAGAGCTTCTTCCCCGACAACGCGGTGGAGTATTTCGTCTCCTATTACGACTACTACCAGCCCGAAGCCTATGTGCCGCGCACCGACACCTACATCGAAAAGGATTCCTCGATCAACGAGCAGATCGACCGCATGCGGCATTCTGCTACTCGTGCCCTTCTCGAGCGCGACGACGTCATCATCGTTGCCTCGGTGTCCTGCATCTACGGTATCGGCTCGGTCGAGACCTACACCGCGATGACCTTCGCGCTGAAGAAGGGCGAGCGCATCGACCAGCGCCAGCTGATCGCCGACCTGGTCGCGCTGCAATACAAGCGCACCACCGATTTTTCCCGCGGCACGTTTCGCGTGCGCGGCGACGTCATCGACATCTTCCCGGCGCATTATGAGGACCGCGCCTGGCGCGTGAACCTGTTCGGCGACACCGTGGAGAATATCGAGGAATTCGATCCGCTCACCGGCCACAAGCAGGACGATCTCGAATTCATCAAGATCTACGCTAACTCGCACTATGTGACGCCGCGCCCGACGCTGGTGCAGGCGATCAAGGCGATCAAGGGCGAGTTGAAGCTGCGGCTCGACGAGTTGAACGCGCAGGGGCGCCTGCTGGAGGCTCAGCGGCTGGAGCAGCGCACCACCTTCGATTTGGAGATGATGGAGGCGACCGGAAGCTGCGCCGGCATCGAGAACTATTCGCGCTATCTCACCGGGCGCCGGCCCGGCGAGCCGCCGCCGACGCTGTTCGAATACGTGCCCGACAACGCGCTGGTGTTCGCCGACGAAAGCCACGTCACCATTCCGCAGATCGGCGGCATGTTCCGCGGCGACTTCCGCCGCAAGGCGACCTTGGCCGAATACGGCTTCCGCCTGCCCTCCTGCATGGACAACCGCCCGCTGCGCTTCGAGGAATGGGACATGATGCGCCCGCAATCGGTCGCGGTGTCGGCGACGCCGTCGGGCTGGGAGCTGAACGAAAGCGGCGGCGTGTTCGTCGAGCAGGTGATCCGCCCGACCGGCTTGATCGATCCTCCCGTTAATATCAGACCCGCGCGCACCCAGGTCGACGATCTCGTCGGCGAGGTGCGCGCCACCGCGCAGGCCGGCTATCGCAGCCTCGTCACCGTGCTGACCAAGCGCATGGCCGAAGACCTCACCGAATATCTGCATGAGCAGGGCATTCGCGTGCGCTACATGCACAGCGATATCGACACCATCGAGCGCATCGAGATCATCCGCGATCTTCGCTTGGGCGCGTTCGACGCACTGGTCGGCATCAACCTGCTGCGCGAGGGCCTCGACATTCCCGAATGCGCGCTGGTCGCGATCCTCGACGCCGACAAGGAAGGATTTTTGCGCAGCGAGACCTCGCTGATCCAGACCATCGGCCGCGCCGCGCGCAACGTCGATGGCAAGGTGATCCTCTATGCCGACACCGTGACCGGCTCGATGGAGCGCGCGATCGCCGAGACCGACCGCCGCCGCGAGAAGCAGGTCGAATACAACACCGCACATGGCATCACGCCGGAGAGCATCAAGCGCTCGATCCACGACATCATGAACTCGGTCTACGAGCGCGACCATGTGCTGGTGGAAATCGGCGACGGCGGCATGGCCGACGACGTGATCTCGATCGGGCACAATTTCGAGGCTGTTCTCGGCGACCTCGAAACGCGCATGAGAGAGGCCGCCGCCGACCTGAATTTCGAGGAGGCGGCGCGGCTGCGCGACGAGGTCAAACGATTGCGCGCGACAGAATTGGCCGTGGTCGACGATCCCACGGTGAAGCAGCGCTCGGTGCAGGACCGCGCCGGAGCGTATGCCGGCGCGAAGAAATACGGCGACGCGGCGAATTTGCCGGTCAGCGCCATGAAGAAAAAGACGGTACAGTCGGCTTTGAAGGCCAGCGGCAAATCCGGCTCACGCGTGCACAAGCCGCATCTCGACGAGATGCACGGCCCGGAATCGCTGCCGTTCCGCGGCGAGCGTGCCCTGCCCGCCAAGCCGTTCGGCGAAACCAGCCGCGTCATCCAGCCGACCAACTCGCAGCACTCCGGCCCCGAGTTCGGCCCGGCGCCGCGATCGAGCGGCGGCGCGCCGGGCAAGCGCGGCGGCTGGAAGCGGCGCTAGAACCGATCAGGAAACGCCAGCCGGGCGCATGATCCGGAAAAGTGTGCAGCGGTTTTCCGAAAAGATCATGCGCAAAAAATAGCTAAACCTTCCGCTTCGAAGATGCTTTTCGCTTTTTCTTGGCAGCCGGCGGCAGCGCGGCTTGCGCGATCGCATCCTCCGCCTCCTTGGCTTGCCGCAGCGCGCGAAGGCGCTCCATGTTGCTGCGGATGGTCACGGCGTTGCGGTCGACGTCCGCCATCGCGCGCGCACCTTCTTCCGCGGCCACGCGCTGCCGTTCGGCGCGTGCGAGGCTCGTTGGCGAGGGTTGTCCCGACTTTTTGCTGACCATCCGCGCACCCGATTTTGACGAAGCAAAGCCCGCTCAATCCCGGGATCGAGCGGGCAGATCAGCCATTTCAGTACATCCGTGAAATGGCGCAAACGTCAATCAGCTTCAGGCCAGCGAAAGATTTTCCGCGCTGGTCTTGCCGCGCATCTTGTCGGTCTTGAGCTCGAAGCTGACCTTCTGGCCTTCGGCGAGACCGGAAAGACCGGCCCGCTCGACCGCGCTGATGTGCACGAACACATCGGTGCCGCCGTCGTTAGGCTGGATGAAACCGAAGCCCTTCTGGCCGTTGAACCACTTAACAGTACCTGTCGTCATTTTCTTCTCCAAAAGACATCGCGTGATGATCACGCGATTTGCATTCAACTGGTCGATGTCTTTGGGAAAGAGCCGGCAGGCACATTCAAAAGGCACAGCGGCTAATCGAATGGGTTCCATCTATAGGTCGCCGCGGCGAAAAGCAAGGGCACGCGGCGCCGCTGGCCGATTATATTGGGTGGGACGGATGGCGCCGGAGCGAGCCCGGCCGCATAGTGCCTGATGGCAAACGCGCTTGCAGGCAGTGTCCATCTGGTTCGGGTGACGACCGACGACCGTGAGCATCTGCTCTATGCGGCATGCGGACCGCGCGACGATGCCGTGACGCAAGTCCTGAACGCGATCCCCGAAGGCTGGACCGCGGCGCTGCTGCCCAACCAGGTGACGCCGGAGGAAGTTGCGGTGCTGGCGTTGAAGGCAGGTGAGGTGAGGGAGATCAGGTGAGGGTAGGCGCGTGATGTCGGGAGGTCGTTTCAGGCCGCTGACGAGCGAGCAGTAATCCAGCCCAAAGTTTTGGCCCCGTCCCGCGTCCTGGGCGGTGGCGCCCCGAGGAAGAAGGGGGGAAGAAGAGGCGTCGATCAATAGAATCGTGTAGTAAATCTCAACTTTCAGTTGATTGTTGCTCGGTTTCCTTGGATTTTCGTAATCGGTTCGTCTTCGGCGGGGGAAGTCCGTGTATCAAGCATTTGGTGATTGGAAAAAGCGATTACAGCAGCGCCTCACAAGGCCTTCATTTATGGAAGCCAGCAAGGAAGTCGCAATCACTGTCGGAACGGCAACTTTGCCGATCTGGTTCTTCCCGCTGATGGGCCTTTTCTTGTTTAGTCCATCTATTTCGCTTCAACTTCTCGAACACTCCATCTCGAATGGAGAGCTGTTCTTGTTCGCGACATCATTGGTTGGGCCGCTAATTTATATTTTGTTTCGCGTGTACGATCCTAGGGATACTTCGTTCAAGGCAAAGTATAAAACGTCACTCGTTTTCCCAAACAGCCTCCTCTTTGCAGTGATAATCTTCCTGATTTGCATTACGGCAGCGGCTGTCTTTGGTCTGCAAAAGATAAATCCCGATTTTTCTGCCTCAAAGATCAGCAATACTGGTTACATCATCCTCTCTGCAATCATCTTCGTCGTCTCCGTAGTCTCGCTTCTGATAGCGACTAAATCGCGGAATGAACTGGTGAGCGAATCTCCGCCTCAACAAATGCGGGAAGAGGAGAATGATTTCGCCGAAAGATTTCGCTCCGGAGCATCAGATGGAAACTGATCCGGACAAGATTAGTCTTACTATCGATGCATTGAAGGTCAGTCAGCCCATCGGCGACTTTTTCATTGCAAGCATCGATCATAAAACCCTGATCAAAATCTCTTATTTTGATGTAAGGCGAGTTTTACGCGACAGCCGCGATTTTGAGAGATATCTAGGTATTCAACGCCCGCTCAGCGAGAAACGCGTTGCCGATTTAGGGGCCTACGTAAACTTTCTAGATGCAACGTTTCCCTCTTCGATCATTCTCGCAATTGAAGATGAATACGCGGAGTATGATGAAAAAAATAAAAAACTTCTAATCCGGAATTACAAAGCGGATGAAGACAACCCCTCGATCGCAATTTCCGAGATAGCGCGGGTACTCGACGGGCAGCATCGCATTGCCGGCCTAGAAGATTTCCGCGGCGAGACCTTTGACGTGTCAGTAACGATTTTTATCGGAAGCGACATCGCCGACCAAGCGTATATTTTTTCGACCGTAAATCTTGAACAAACAAAGGTAAGCAGGAGTATCGTGTATGATTTGTTTGAGCTAGCCAAAACCCGCAGCCCGCAAAAGACAGCGCATAATATAGCGGTAGCCCTGGATAGAGATGAACGGGGCCCATTGTTTAAACGCATAAAGCGTTTGGGCTTCGCTACACCGGACCGAAAATTTGAAACGATTACGCAATCCACCTTCGTGGAAAACTTGTTGCCTCTGATTTCTGCCAACCCTAAGGAGGACCGGGATCGTCTACTGCGCAATGAAAAACTCGAGAAAATCGATCAAAAATCGAGCGCAAAACTTGTTTTTCGCAATCTCTTTATCGACGACAAGGATCTCACGATTGCTAGAATTGTGGGCAATTATTTTGATGCGGTCCGCGAGCGATGGAACGATGCTTGGGAGTTTCGCGGAGAGGGCCGAATGCTCAACAAGACAAACGGTTTTCGAGCTCTAATGCGGGTGTTGCCCAGAGCTTATCTCTATTTTGCACGGCCAGGAGATGTTGTTTCGAAGGAAAAATTTGCTGAACTGTTTCGAAGAGTTGATGTTGCCGACGATTACTTTAGCGTCGAACGGTTCAAGCCTGGATCGAGTGGAGAAAAGGACCTAGCCGACTTTTTCAATAGGTCCATCTTTAAATAATCCGCGACACGTGAACACGGTCCATGTCCGCCCCCCATACAATGACGCGCCGCAAGCGAAAGAAGCGCAAGATCGACGAACTGAATATTGAAGGTTCAGATCTCGTCGCCCATATTATGAACCTGTCGATGTTTTCAGTGGACGACTACGTAGACGGGATCTTGAATCGGCTGCTTCCATTGATGGATAGGGTGCTATCATTAAATCAGATCTTCGATCTGCTTGAGCACGAGAGGCTTCCGATAAGACTTGGACACAGGATATTTTCTAGATACGACTGGATTCGCCTGACGCTAGACACCTTGCAAGTCAGATTTACTTCGGTGCGCGATAGTGCGCTACTCGTCGCCGCCGCAGTTTTCGAAATTCGTGAAGATCCACGAAATATCCGCATCTCAAAGATCAAGGCCATCAGAGGCACCAAACAAATTTGTCAGTCCTTGGAACGAATTGGATTGGTGGGAAGCAAGATTAGGGCCGCGCGAGACCGAAACTTCCATCGCGCAGAAGATCCCCTACCCTATGAAGATCCGGCATTCTTTCAATTTTTGGCCAAAGCCGAAACTTCCAGTAGGTGGAGAACAGCAAAGCTAGAAGCCGACTTAGCTCCGATCCACAAGCAAGTGCTCGCCGAAATACAACTCGATTTCGAGCGCGAGGCCCCAAAGCTCGTCAAAGAGCTTCATCGATTGCTAAAGCGATTGGAGCCACCCTTTGAGAAGAGATTTCGCCAAAAGCAACTCGATCAGTAAGTAGGGCTACTCAGCGGCAACAAGCCCAACCCTCGAGTGATTCGAGTAAGTCTTCCAGGTTGGAAAATAGCCATCGTCAGCCTGATTGCCCCAGGTTGTCCAGCCTTTGCGCGTGCCGCGACCGAATAACTCAAGAAATGGACCGGGACTGCACGACTCAATAACGTCGTATTGCTCGTCGGGTTTGCGAGAATGCTCGCGCTTTCGGGTGCCGATGAGATTTACCTGACTACGCCCAGGCGCGAGCGTGCGCGCGTTCTTTCCGCGAACGCCGAACAAAATGAGTTCAGTGACATTCCGAAAATAGAATCCGACGCCGCGTCCATCGGAGCCACCATCCTTGCGGATTTTATGCCAGACGATGTTAGACTTGTAGGTGAAGCCCCATGCTTCCATCACCGCGAGTCCGTCCGGCAGGAGCGCATTCGGACACCAAAGATACAAGTGGGCGGTCGGCGCAGTTATTTCCGAAACGGGAAGCTTGGCGATCTCATCAAGTTTCATCGTCCCATAGCGTGAAAGGCGCCTGTGTTCGGGCGCTACCTTCCCTGTCTTATTGACAAACTGCCAAGGTGGGTCGGCAAGGATCGTCGCGTAACGTTTCGCGGCGACGAAACGCCTCAAATCTGTTGCGGCCGAAGTCATTTTGGCGCCCAATCGAAAGTGAGCCCCGATACCGGGGACCAAACGAAGTTAATTAGATTGGATCTTCAATAGGTTAATCGAGATCTAAGGGGCGAATCATGGTTACCAAATTCTTGCCCGGCAGCTCCACCAAACAGTTTGGCTGGCGAAAGGATCCCCATCGACTTCATCGATCGATCCGCAGTGGCTTTCAGAACGAGGCAAGACCCGTAACGCGCGATGCGTGGCGCAGTCATTGTGGGCTAAGGGACAGCAACATTGACCTTATCCCTATGGACTTCTTCCTCTACTCAAAAAGATGCGCCTCCGGCGATTACCTGCTGGTCGACACATTCGTCGAACTCGCCCTTGATCGCCCGCACGACGCCCAATTCTTGAAATTGGCAGTCTTCAATTTCCATTTGGCGAACTCCGGCCATTGGCGTGGCTCCGACTGGCCTAAAGGTGACGTCGCAGGCTGGGCGAACATGTTTATTCGCGAGAGAGCCTGGAAGAATGGCAGTTGGTTGGCTTCGGCTTTTGAGAAGCAGGCACTGCTGCGTTTCATCGAGGAGCACGTTGAGGCGGTCGAAGAGACTCGACGGAAAATGCGAAACAATTATCGCTTCATGCTGCAGCAAACTGGCTTTCTCGTCGACGGAAGAATTTCGACTCCCGATGTTGCATCCCTATCAATGATTTCCGCCCCACAGCTTTTTTGGGATCGCCAGATTTTTGACGGCAATCTAGGACCTTCCGATCCGAGGTCGGACTTTGAGGATTTGTTCATCCAGCATGAGGTCTTCAAAATCTTGAATTGCAGTCGAGATCAAGGCATCGCGGTGGCTCGATCTGCTTTCAGGGAGTATTCGAAAGTGCGACTCAAGGAACGTTTCAAGCAAGTCGAAGCGCTATTCAAGGCCGCCGCGTAAGAGCAGCAAGCGCGAAAGCGGAGAAGTTTTCTGGCTTCCCCCGAACGCTGAGCTCCGCCACTTCGCCTCGTCAGCGCTCTACTCCACCACCTCATTGGCCAGCTGCTGATGGCTTAAGGGCACCTCCAGCCCGAGCGCCTTGGCGGTCTTGAGGTTGATCAGAAACTCGAAGGTGGACGGCTGCTCGATCGGAAGGTCGGCGGGCTTCGTGCCTTTGAGGATCTTGTCGGCGAACACCGCGGAGCGGCGGCACATCTCGATCTGGTCGGCGCCGTAGGACACCAGCGCGCCGAATTCGAACGTCTCCTTCGAATAGGCGCACATCGCGATGCGCCGCTCCAGCGCAAGCCTGGGAATCACGGCGCGGCCCTGGAACGCGGTGCCGCCCTGGGCAGGTGTCATGGCCTGGACACCGGCTTTCGCCATGGCGTCGAAGGCGCCCTCCGTTTCGGCGACGGAGCGCGCGTCAAACGTTCCGAGCGTCAGCCCGAGCTGGCGCGCCGCCTCGCCCATCACCTCGACATAAATGCGGTTGGTCTGCTGGTCCGGATTGCTCAGGAGCCCGACCCGTTGCAAACCCGGCACCAGCTCCTTCAGGAGCTGCAAACGCTTGCCGGCGATCTCGCCGCCGAAGTTGGACAGCCCCGTGATGTTGCCGCCGGGATGCGCGAGACTCTGCGCCAGTTTCATCCCGACGGGATCGGGCACGAACATGAAGACGATGGGAATCGTCGTCGCGATGTCCCGCAGATACGAAGAACCGAGCGAGCCGCCCATCAGACGTCCACGTTGAGCGACACGAGCTCGGCCGCCATGCTGCGGAAGCGGTCGGGAATTTCGTTGGGGAAGCGGTGGAGAATGCTGATGTTCTGCCCGTCGACGTAGCCCAGCCTGGCAAAGCCGTCCATGATCGCCTCGTAATACGGCGACTCTTCCGTCGGGCCGCCGGCGTGCCAGAGATAGCCGACCGTCGGCATTTTCCTGACGACCTGCGCACGGACGATGGACGGCGCGGCCACCGCGCCGATCAACGAGATGAAGTCCCGCCGCCTCATGGCATGCTCCGGGGCCCAGGAAAGCGGGCATCATAGGCTTGCCGGCGACAGTTGAAAGGGGGTGGCAGGATCAGTCGGCGGCTCGAACGCGTCCACGTTTGAACCGACCAAGGCGATTGTTCACGCGAAGCGCGGCTAATCGCCTCTTCTCGTCATTGCGAGCGAAGCGAAGCAATCCATCTATCCGCGCAAAGAAAGAATGGATTGCTTCGTCGCTTTCGCTCCTCGCAATGACGGTGAACCCGCCGCTACCCCGACCGCCTATGGCTGGTGTTCTGCACGAGATTGCCGTGCGCGGCCTGTTCGCGGATGTTGTGCTTTTCGTCGTCGCGATGGCCCTTGGTGGTGTCCAATGGGACGGACGGCGTGCTGCCGGGCCCCTTGTGGCTCTGCGCGTCCTGCGGCACGGGCTGAATGGTCTTGTTCAACGGCTTCGTCATCGCTGGTCTCCGTTGTTTATGAAGTCCAACGCGGGGCGCGCGCAGCCGTTCCTGCAGGAACCGATCGGCGTCCCGCCACGAGGTGTGTCTTTTTTTGCACGTCGCGTTACTGTGTCGCAGGCGAAAGTTGTTTCCGAAATTCGGAATATGTGTTTTAATGCGCGCATCCCGTCCACAAGAGGGACGCTTCGCGGTCGTCACGATTCGTCGGTGCGGGATGCGATGGGCGCGTTGCGCCGCAAGACGTGCGGCACATCGCGTACGGTCAAGCCGTGTGGTCCTGTTTCCCCGACGCTGGAATCAAGCTTTGTCCGAGATGATCGGCCAGGCGATGGTGGCTAAAAAGCCCGGCACACCAGGGAGAGCGCGGAGCAGCCGTAAAACCATTGCGCAGGGAATGCCGGGATGTCTCGGCCTTACCTGACGACTTGTGGGCATTCTTCCTTTTCAGCCCACAAGGCCCGCGGGTGCGGCCAGCGCCCGGCATTCCCTGCCCCTCTTGCTTCCGGAGGGACACAAGAGATGCATTCACTCGGACGCAAATCGCGCCGCGGGAATGCGATCGCTCGTCATTGCGAGCGAAGCGAAGCAATCCACCTATCCGCTTGCGGCGAGATGGATTGCTTCGTCGCTGTCGCTCCTCGCAATGACGAGAATGCTGTTTGACAATCGAATCCGAAACGAGGCCGCGCGCTACATCTTGCCCTGCGCGTCGCGCGGATTGCCTTGCGTCTGCTGCTGGCGATCCTGCTCGTTGGCGCGGTGGCGGCCGTAGAGACAGCCGGCGGCGGCGCCGAGCATGCCGTGATGGCCGGCATAGTGACCGGCGACGCCGCCGACCACGGCGCCCTTGAGGCAGCCCTTGGCGTCGGCCGGTGAGCACGCCAGCGCCAGTGCGGCAATGGCGGCGAAAGCGAGTGCGGTCTTCATGGTGCGGTCTCCGGGAATGAAAGCTCGTATCGATAACGGCGGATGCGCGGCCATTGTTCCACCGGGCAGACAGCGTCGCTGGACGCCGGCCCGCAATAAAACCCTCGGCTGTGCGGTCACGCCGGCCTACGCCCCGCGCGAAGTGCTTGATCCCTGTCTACACCTTAAGATTGAATTAGGTATTGCGGTGCCATATGCGCGGGATGTCGCATGCGTAGCTTTGCGGATTGATTTGGCTTCGATCGCGCGCGCACAATGAACCCGGATCACGAGTTGGGCGACAAGAATCCGACGGAGTACAAATGGTCGAGAGCCTGAATCGTCAACGCGTGCTGAACTTCCTCGATGTGTTTTATTCGGGTGACGTCGAGGGTGCGCTGTCGCGCTGCAGCGACGAGGTCGAGTTCTTTTCCAACGCGCCGGTGGATCTGCTGCCGCATATGGGTCATCACCGCGGCAAGGCCGAGCTGCGCGAGATGTGGCGCACCATCCACACCCGCTATTACGACATGCGCCACGAGGTGCGCGCCATCGTCGCCGAAGGCGACAAGGTCGCCGTGGACTTGCGGGTGTTCTTCAAGAAGAGCCTCAACAACCGCATCGTGCAGTTCGACCTCGCCGCCTTCTACACGCTGCGCGACGGCCGCATCGCGCATATCCGCGAGATCATCGACACCTTCGACCTGGTGCAGCAGGTGCTGGAGCGCGATCTGGCCGCCGCGATCGCCGTCACGAGACCGGACGAGCTGTGACCTGCTTATCCCTCCCCCGCGAAGCGTGGGGAGGGTCGGCACGAGCGAAGCGAGTGGCGGGGTGGGGGCGCTTCACTCGTATCGCGCTCGCAGAGTTACCCCCACCCGCCTCGCTTCGCTCGGCACCCTCCCCACACTCGCTGCGCTCGTGGGGGAGGGATAAGCAAAGCGCATTGAACCTGACCGCATCGGCTTGCGACCCATCACGGGAAATTGCGGCTGATCGGGGTATCGAGGTTCGATGAAGGTTCTGTTTCTGGCCCTGCTCGGGCTGTTTCTGGGCGCCATCGGCGGCGCCGCGCTCGGGATCGGCGCCGGGCTCGCCTGGGTCGAGGTGTTCAAAACCTCGGATTTTGAAGGCTATAGCGGCATGCTGGTGTTCTTGGGCTTCATGCCGGGTGGCGCGATGATCGGGGCAATCGCAGGCGGGCTGCTGTTTGCCATGATGGCGTTGCGCGATAACGAAATCGCGATCGAGCGCGATCAGATGCCGCGCAGGGACCGTTAACAATCCCCGTAAATTCGCGGGATTGCCGCAAGTGTGCAATGCAAAAATGCCGATTGCGTTTCTGCGGATTTGGATTATTTGAAGCTTCAAATAAATCGGCAGCAAACCCCGGCGGGACGCGGATCGCGTCTGCGGCCGGGTTGAGTCCATTGCGGGACTTTCGCTGCGTCTCACAGCCAGTCCGGGAATCAAGCGACATGACAGAGCACAGCCTCTGGCGTTTTTCGCGCGCGCTGCACCGTGCGATCAACGACCGCCAGTTCGACGAACTCGCCGCCGCGCTCGACGACGACGTCGATTGGGCGATCTACGGGCCGATCGACATGTTTCCCTTTCTCGGCGCGCGGCGCGGCCGCGACGCCGTCATCGAGGTGGTGAGACAGATCGCCGAAAACGTCCGCGTCCACCGCTTCGACCGCGAGACCATCATGCTCGGCGTCGATTCGGCCGCATCGATGATGCGCTACTCGCTGACCTCGCTCGAATCCAACAAGCCGATCTCGCTGCGCGTGGCGCATTTCGCCCAGTTCAGGGGCGGCCGGCTCAGCAACATCCGTGTTCTCATCGACAGCCTCGATCTGGTCGAGCAGGCGCTTGGCCATCCCCTGCATCTGCCGCGGATGACGGCCTGACGCCGCGCGTCGCCAAAGTTTGAAGCGATCCGACCTTCCAGCCCCCGTCGGGATCGCTTCGCCCAGCGGGCGGCGCTTCAAGCGCCGCCCTGCTGGCGCAAAGTGCAAGATGGTGCGCAAAAGTGCCGCAGCCGGCTGACGCGGATGTGAATCGTCCGCCATAATCTTGCACCTGAAATGCCCCATGTTAGGGTTCGTCTGAGGACGGGCTGGGTTCATGACTTCATATTCATTGCGGGAGCGGACCGCCGCGCTTTTGCTGGCGGCAAGCGCTGCACTTGGCTTTATCGCCTTTGCACCGACGCACCCGGCTTTCGCGCAGACGCAAGCGACCCCCACCGAAGAGGAGGCCGACGAATCGACAACGGCAAAAACGGACGCGACCAAGCCCGCCGAGACGGCGTCCGAGCAAAAGCCCACCGATACCGCCGAGGTCGACGCCAGCACGCTCGACTGGAGCCAGCTCAACCTCGATCCCGCCACCCTTACCTACGGTCCAAAAGCGCCGGCGCGGAGCGCCAGCGCCGACGGCGACATGAAGTGGTCCAATAACAACAAGCCGAACGGCTCCGCGGTGTCGGTCAAGCAGCAGGTCGCGCCGTTCTGGGATACCCGTGTCGGCGCCGACATGACCGTCGCGCGAGAACCCACCACGATGTCCGAGTTGCTTGCCGAGAAGACCGCCAATGGCGGCAACCTGCCGCAATCCGGCGGCTCGGCCTGGGCAACGATGACCGCGCCGGGCGCAGGCGCGGTCTGGGACAAGACCGCGGTCGAGGCCCGCGTCGATCCGTCCTCCGAGCAGAGCAAGCTCGGCACTTCGCTGAGCAAGCAGGTGCCGATCAGCGGCCAGTCGTCGCTCACCTTGCAGAACGGCTACAGCATGACCCAGCAGGGCATGGTGCCGGTGCCCGGCCTGAGCCAGCGCCTGCAACGCAGTTACGAGACCGACCAATCGGCAAAAGTCTCGATCGGCGACACCGGGACCAGCGTCGTCGCCGGCCAGACCCTGTCCTCGACCGAGGACAAATGGCTGCGCAAGTTCGGCGCCGAGCAGAAGGTGCTGGACGGCGTCACCATTTCCGGCTCGGTCAGTGAGACGCCGCAGGGCGCCACCAGCAAGAGCATCAGCGCCGGCTTCAAGAAAAGCTGGTGAATTCGCTTTGGTCTTCGCATGATCTCATCGGAAAGCCGGTGCCCACTTTTCCCGATCATGCGCCGAATTCGCCACGGCGAAGCCGGTTGAATGCACCTTTGATGCCGCAACTTGGCCGCGATGAGGTCAAAATCGGCCCGCCTGATGGCACCGTTTCCATTCGGAAATTCGTCGCGCGGGGGACACTCGCCAACGCGAAAAGGGGAAGGCCGATGAATAACGCCATTCGTTCTGAGCAAATCGAACAGGTTGAGGGTGAAGACGCCAATCTCGCCGCAGTCTCGGAAGTCGAGGAAGGCATCCGCGAGTTCGTCCGCAACGATATCGCCTATCTGCGCCGACCGGTCGCGGTCAGCGCTCCAGAAGCGACGCTCGATCCGGGCGCCGAAGCCACGGTGAACAATGTGAACTCGCTGATCCACCGCGTCGCCGGCACCTCGGTGTCGGAAATCGAGAAGCTGATCGCCGAGCTCGAGGCGGTGCGCGACCTCTTGCATGCCGAGGGCCAGCGCGTCCAGCGCGAGATTTCCGGCTATGCGCAGTTGAGCCAGGCCGCGATGAAGTCGACGCGGATGATCGCCGACAACGTGCAGCAGTGGAAGCGCGCCGCCGACGGGCTGCGCAACGGCTGATTTCTTGACAGATGTTGCCCGCCGCCTCCGGTTGTCCGGTGCGCGGCGGTTTCGTCTCCCGCCGGTGGACAAGAACCAGAGAAAAAGCCTGCGATGAGTATGAACGTCTCGATCCCTGCCCGCGACCAAGGTCAGGCGCCGCGGCCTGGCGCAAACGGGGATTCGACCATGGAAAGCATTCGGCCCGACAAGCCAGATCCGATTCCGCTGCAGGCCTCGCCGCACCGGGTCGGCGCCCTCATGATCCGCTTCATCGGATTGCTGTTCCTCGCCGTCGCAGCGATGGCGCTGGTCTATCTGCGCTGAATTGGCCGCAGCATCGGCTGCGGCTATGGTCTGGGAAAGCTGAGCTACTGGCGATCGATCGAGGCGACCTCGAGCCGGTATGAGCCTTCGGCGTAGCCCCTCACCACCAACGCGGCCGTCAGCATCACCGCAAGCGTCACCGTTGCAAAGATGAGACCCACCAGTTTCAGCCCGCTGCGATCCGCCATCGTCGTCCCCCGCCGGAATGTGCGGGCTCACTATCCCCACCACAAGTTCAAAATGCGTTAGCAAACGATTCGTTCCGCCGATTCTTCCGACGCGATGCAGGCGCGCAACAATGCGGTAACCTTGTTATTGAGTTACTTCGGCGCGGGGCGGGTTTCGCCACGGCACGAAGCCGGTCCCAAGAAAAGAGAACACCACTTCGCCGCGCTGGTTGGTGCCGGTGTTGCGGATCTCGACGATGCCCCATTCCGGGCGCGAGGCTGACGGGCGCAGGCCCTCGACCTCGCTGACGAAGCTGATGGTGTCGCCGGCCATCACCGGCTTGATCCAGCGCAAATCGCGAAAGCCCGGCGACGGCCCGCCTGCGACAACCGTCTCGCCGCGCGCGACCGCTTCGCGCGCGAGGCGTTGCATGCTTGTGACCATCAACTTCATGCAGACGGATGCGACATGCCAGCCCGAAGCGGCGAGCCCGCCGAACAGCGAGTTACGGCCTTCCTCTTCCGACAGATGAAAGCGCTGCGGATCGTATTTGCGCGCAAAGCGCTTGATCTCGTCGGCGGTGAAGGTAAACGAGCCGACCTCACGCCGGCGGCCGACATGGATGTCCTCGAAAAACAACATCAGCCCACGCCCTCCCGGCGGCTGATGATGATCGGCGAGGTCATCTCGCACAGGATCTGGCCTGCTGCGTTACGCGCGACGCCCTTGAAGGTCACGATTCCCGTCTCGGGGCGGCTACGCGAAATCCGCGCCTCGGTCACGTCGACGTCGAGCGTGATGTCGTCGCCCGGCCTGAGCGGCGCCACCCAGCGCAGCTCGTTAACGCCGGGCGAACCGAGCGAGGCGGCGCGGCCGATGAAGCCGTCGAACATCATCCGCATCATGACGGCGCAGAGATGCCAGCCCGAGCCCGACAGCCCCTTCAGCATGGTCTTGCTGGCGGCCTCCTCATCGAGATGCATCGGCTGCGGGTCGTATTCGCCGGCAAACTCCAGGATCTCCTCGCGCGAGACATGACGCGGACCAAAGGTGCCGAGGCGGCCGACGGGAAAATCTTCGAAAGTGAGGGTCATTCTGTCAGGGGATTGCGGCAGGGAAGTCAGATTGTGGCCGTACTTTGCGGCAATCTCAACCCGCCTGCGTGCCGAGGGCCTGTGCGGACGTGCGGATTTGGACGAAACTCGTGGCCGATTCGCTGGGGGAAGGTGATGCGCGATTTTCACGATATCGGAAATGGACGAGGAAGGGGGCGGTGATGTTCGAATACCGCGACCTCTTCAAATGGGACCGGTTCATCACGCCGACGCTGATCAAGCCGTTTTTCGGCGTGATGATCGGCTTTGTCGTCCTGATGGGCTTGTCCGGCATTTTCTCAGGGCTGACCGCGATGGCCATCAATCCGTTCGGCGGATTCATCATCGTGGTCGCAAGCATTGTGGGCGTCGTCGCCGGAATCATGTGCTCACGCGTCATTGCCGAATTCGTCCTGATCGCCTTCCGCATCAATGAGCACCTTGGCGCGATCCGCGACCAGGGCGAGACGCGTTAAGAAATTTCACTGGTGTCTGTTCTCGCGCGCAATTGCGCGTTGCCGCGGCACGAATGCCCGAGCTTTTGCCGGTCGTTGTCCCTCGGATTGCAGAGGGAGCAGGGAATGCCGGGCGCTGGCCGCACCCGCAGGCCTCGTGGGCTGAAAAGAAAGGTGCCCACAAGTCAGTACAGGCAGGCCGAAACATCCGGCACTCCCTGCGCAATGGCCTTACGGCTTACTCCGCGCTCTCCCCGGAGTACCGGGCTTGTTAGCCTCCGTCGCCGATTTCGGCGTTTCGACCGCAAGGCCGAAATCGCATCTCGATCGACTTGACCCCAGCGTCGGGGGGACAGGACCACACGGCTTGACCGTACGCGCCGGGATCGCTCGCCTGCGATTCCTGCGCGTCCATCGCAGCCCGCACCACGATTCGTGACGATCGCGAAACGCCCCTCATGCGGGCGGGATGGAAAGGTTATGCGCCTGTGTTCCGATTTTCGCAAAGAAGAATATTTTCGCCGCGAGGCATGGACATTGCTTGCGATTTATGAATAGCCGAAGTGTTTTGCCCGTCGGGCTGAAATGGACACAGTGGGCGTCGTTCGGTCTTCGAGGCGGTTAAGGATTGGCGCGTTGGGGAAACCGCGGCACCTCAGGAAATGACTCTCCTTCTGCGCGCAGATGCAAAATCCGCCGGCCGGTGAAAAACTATCTTCCGGTGACCGCTCCTTAGCAGGCGGTAGTGCGCCCATTCCATGTCGGCCGACAACTCAGGACCGTTGTCGGTGATCATGTGCCGCACATGCGGGAAGGGACCGAACTGCCCGGTGAAGTGCCGGTTCATGCCGAGCCGGAAATCCTCTCCCTGCTCCACATTTAGAAACCCATCGTCAAAATCCCCCAATACAAGGTTCACAACGGTCGTTGGATTGAGCACAAGGTTATAGGTAAACGGTACCATCCCGGGCAGCGACATCCGCAACGCCGGGTGTTCTGGGGCGCGGATCACCAGAACGGGCGTGGTTGAACTCCGCAGGGGCTTTGCGGTGCGTACAACGGTCAGTCCGGAGCCGCGATAGGCGGCCTCGGTCCAATCCGTCGAGGCGGATAGATAGTTCACGAATGCTCTCGTGAGCGTTGGGTTGCCGCGCATCTCGGCATATTGCTCGCGCTCCTCCTCCGTAAATGGAATGTCGCTATTCGGATCGGCCGCAAACTGAGCGAGTTCTTGCTGGGTTACTCGGTAGTGCGGCGTGCGTGCCTCCAGATGACGGATAAAGGCGTAAAGGATGGGCTTATCCGACCGGTCGAGCGCATCGATCCGCCCGCTCTGAATTTTGGCCCAGGTGTCGCTTTGTGAGATCGGCGTCTCGATCAGCCGGTTGATCGCATCTTCCACCGAAACGGGAACACCAGCTACCGAATGCACATACAGGTCACGTTCAAAGCCGAGGCTTTCGATCGAGCGCTCGGCCCAGATCGCGTATTCCCCTTCCTTGGCAAGAGTCCTGATCTTCCGCTTTTCGGGGTCGCAAGCAAAGTTGCGCAAGTAGAACTGCGGCACATAGTGATGATCGCGGGGGGCGTTCAACGGCATGGCACTGGAAGCCTATTTGGACCTGTTGGTCCCGGCACGTCCACGAAAATGTTCGTGGGGGAAGCGATATTGAGCATCTTTGCTGCCATCCTCGGCGGAAAGAACACGAATGAGGCCGAACTCAATGGCCCAATGCTCGCTGCATCCTTTGCACGTCCAATGCGTGCCCGACTTTACTTTATCAGGCCAAAGCGCCATCGTCTCGACGCAGCCATCTGTCTCGCATGGAACGACAACAGGTTTCGGCCTCGTCGATACTTGGTGATCTCCTACCGATGTAACAACATACTGCGCGTGGCACTCGAAACAGGTAGCCTCGATCTCTTCTGTGCCGTGGGGCATCCTTTTTCGCACAGGTTTTTTGCGTCGCAGGCATTCAAATTGTGCAAAATTGCCAAAGGTCGCATTCCACAGCGGCGAACTAAGAACGGTCTCCATTAACAAGATGATCGCCTCACACCGCGCACGCAGCTTGGATTCGTCGGGAATCCCGGATTTCATGAATTGGTCAAGGGATGGCACGTGCAGATAACTGCCAATGGCGTCGTAGTGCTCTTTAAGATCAGCCAGCGTGAAGACCTTGTCAGTCCCAAGAAACTGCATCTTTTCGGGCGGCGGCTCTACACCGAGGTTTCTTCGATTCCTACCGCAATGCTTGAGGTCATGCCTAAAGCCGAGTCGATCCCATGAAGCACCTGCATGAGCCTCCGTGGTTGCCACGTCTTGTACTCGTCTGGAGGTATTTCACTCTTAAGCGCAAGCGCGCGATCATAAGTCACCGCTTTCCATCGCGAAGCGCAATTCGAGTGCGGCATAGCGCACGCGTTCCGCTTGCTGGGTAGTGAGCTCCGCTTTAGCGCGCCAATGCCTGTTTTGCTAAAGATCGAAAATCCGCCTGCATACCCGGCTCCCTCGCAACTGCCGCGATCGCGGTTATAGCCGAGTCGTGTTGCGGGCGTCGGTGAATTACGGGAAATGGTTGCGGGGGTTGGATTGAACTGCATAGCGTCGACAGTCGAAATTCCCGCAGCCAAACTGCAAAGATCACCTTTGCAGTTTACCTTCACATATGCTACCTCACCCGCCATGAGCACCTCACCTGCCAGGACCGCGACGGCGCGCCCGTCCGCGCTCGCCGAAGACCTTCGCTTGCTGATTGGAACGCTGAAGCGGCGGCTGCGCGAGCAGGGCCAAGGGGACGACCTTCCGCCGTCCCAGGTCGCGGTGCTGCTTCGCCTCGAAAAACACGGCCCCGCGACCGTATCGAGCTTGGCGCGCGCGGAGGGAATGCGTCCGCAGTCGATGGGCGCGGCGATCGCATCCCTCGAGGCGGCCGGCCTCGTCCGGGGCGCACCCGATCCCGACGACGGGCGGCAAACCATCATGTCGCTCACCGATGCGTGCCGCGAGCGGCTGCGCACCAGCCGGGCCGCGCGGCAGGATTGGCTGTCGCGCACCATCGCAGCAAAGCTCTCCGCGCAAGAGCAGCAGGAGCTTGCCGCCGCGGTGAAGTCGTTGAGGCGGCTCATCGAAGATTGAGGCCGGCTTCGCCGCGCCGATTGCGCGAAACATTCGCTGAAAGGACATTCATGGCCCTTACGACGCTCGATCCGGTCACGGCGCTCATCATCGTCGATCTGCAAAACGGGATCGCCGGATCGGCTTTCATCCATCCGATCGATGACATCGTGACGCGGACCTGCGCGCTCATGACAGCGTTTCGGCGGCGCTCCTTGCCGATCGTGCTGGTCAATGTCGACGGCACGGCGCCCGGACGAACCGAGCGGCCACGCCACGGCGAACCGTTTCCCGATGGCTGGACCGACTTTCTTCCGCAACTGGAACGGCAGCCGGGCGACATTGTCGTCACGAAGCGCACATGGGGCGCGTTCGCGAGCACCGATCTCGGGACCCGGCTCAAAGGGCGCGGCGTCACGCAGGTCGTGATAACAGGCGTCGCGACCGGCACCGGCGTCGAATCGACGGCGCGCCAGGCTTATGAGGCGGGCTTCAACGTCACGCTCGCCGTCGACGCCATGACGGACGCGCGGCCGAACGCGCACGATTACAGCATCGCCAACGTATTCCCGCGGCTCGGCGAAACCGGCTCGACGCAGGCCATCATCGATCTCCTCGAAAGGACCCACGCGCATGAACTGGCTTGACCTCGTCGCCTGGTTCTTCGGCGGCGCCTTCCTCACCAACGCCATTCCCCATGCCGTCGCCGGCATGATGGGAGAGCCGTTCCAGACGCCGTTCGCAAAGCCGCCGGGCGAAGGGCTGTCCACGTCGACGGTCAACATCCTCTGGGGATTCTTCAACCTGCTGGTCGGATATCTGCTGGTGTGCCGCGTCGGCGATTTCGATTTGAGGAGCACAAGCGATGTCGCCGCGTTGGGTCTCGGTGGACTTCTGATCGGCCTGTTCCTGGCGCGGCATTTCGGACGGCTTCACGGCGGCAATGAACCCGGGCGAACATGAGACGCATGTTTCGATCGTTACGGAAATTCAACTACCGGGTCTGGGCGGCCGGCGCGCTGGTGTCCAACATCGGCACCTGGATGCAGCGCGCCGCCCAGGACTGGCTGGTCCTCACCCAGCTCACCAATCACAGCGCGTCCGCCGTCGGCATCGTGATGGCGCTGCAGTTCGGGCCACAGCTGCTGATGATGCCATTCTCCGGCTTTGCCGCCGATCATTTCAACCAGCGCAAGCTTCTGATGGCGACGCAAGCGACGATGGGCGCGCTTGCGCTCATCCTCGGATTGCTCACCGTCACCGGTCTCGTGCAGCTTTGGCACGTCTATGTGTTCGCGTTCCTGTTCGGCTGCAGCGCGGCACTCGATGCCCCGGTGCGCCAGACCTTCGTGGCCGAGCTAGTCGGCGATGCCGACCTGTCGAACGCGATCGCGTTGAACTCCACCACGTTCAACGCCGCGCGCATGATCGGACCCGCGGTCGCCGGATTCGTCATCGCGTCCGTCGGCACCGGCTGGGCATTCCTGTTCAACGGCGCGTCGTTCATGGCGGTGCTGGCGTCGCTGTGCCTGCTGCGCAGCTCCGAGCTTCGCCCCAATGCACGCGCCCATCCCACCAAGGGCAGCGTCCTGCAGGGATTTCACTATGTCTGGTCGCGCTCCGATCTCAGGGCGACGCTGATCATGCTGTTCCTGATCGGGACCTTCGGGCTGAACTTCCCGATCTTCATCTCGACGATGGCTGTGAGCGTCTTCCATACCGATGCACGCGGCTTCGGCCTGTTGTCCTCGATGATGGCGATCGGGACGATGTCGGGCGCGCTGCTCGCCGCCCACCGCGAGCGGCCGCGATTCAATTCACTGCTCGCGGGCGCTGCGATCTTCGGCCTCGGCTGCACGCTGGCCGCGCTGGCGCCGAATTACTGGCTGTTCGCGGCCGCGCTGATCGTGATCGGCGTCGCCGCGCTGACCGTCATGAACACGTCGAACGCGCTGATGCAGCTCTCGACCGAGCCCGCGATGCGCGGCCGCGTGATGGCGCTGCGGCTCGGCGTAGCACTTGGCGGCACGCCGATCGGCGCGCCGATCGTCGGATGGGTCGCCGACCACTTCGGCCCGCGCTGGGCGCTCGGCGTCGGCGCGGCCGCCGGCTTCGCGGCTGCACTCGTCGCGATCGGCGCGCTCTCGCGATCCGTGGCGGGTAACACTCTTCGTGCCGAAAACTGAAGGTCGTCCCATGAGCGCCTCAACCATCAAGAACCGGATCAGCTCTATTTTCGCGATTGTCCTGCCCTGTCTGTTCTTGATGCTGAGCAGCGCTTCGGCAGACCCGGCGCTCGATGTCGTCATCGGTGCACAGACCCGCCACTTCGGACGAGACGAGCTGCTGCGCCGGCCGGACGTGGCTCGCATCACCGTTGCGAACGATGTCGCCTACGGCAAGGCCATGAGCTATCTCGCGGTCCCCGTGGCCGCGCTGCTTGCCGGGCTCGATCCTCCGGCCAATGCCGTGATCGAGTCGGTTGCCATCGACGGGTTCGCCGCGCAACTGCCGCTGAATCTTCTCACCAACACGGACCCGGCCAAGGCCGTGGCCTGGCTTGCCATCGAGCCCGATGATCCACGCTGGCCCAAGCTTCCCGGCAAGGCCGAGAGTGCTGGGCCGTTCTATATCGTCTGGACCGGAGCGGCGGTGGCTGCGATCCGCAGCGAGCAATGGCCGTACCAGTTGAAGCGGCTCGCGAGCCAATCCTCGCCGCTCGATCGCTGGCCCGCGCTCGATGTCGATCCGGCATTGTCCGCCACAGATCCGATCCGCGCCGGTCTTGCGCTGTTCAAGACGCAATGCCTGCCTTGTCATACCCTGAACGGCGCCGGCGCAGGCACCATGGGACCGGACTTGAATGCGCCGATGAATCCGACCCGGTACATGACAAAGGACGGGTTACACGCCCTGATCCGCGACCCGAAATCGGTTCGCAGCTGGCCCACCATGCAAATGCCCGGGTTTGCGGCGGCGCAGCTGAGCGACCGGGAGATCGATCAGATCATCGCCTATCTCGCGCACATGGCCGCAAGGCGCGGCACTCCGTAACGCTGCGCTAATTCGCAAACCGGAAATGCAAGACGTCGCCGTCGGCGACGACATAGTCCTTGCCTTCGAGCCGCAGCTTGCCGGCGTCGCGCGCGCCGGCTTCGCCGTTGAGCGCGACATAGTCGCCATAGGCAATGGTCTCGGCGCGGATGAATCCCTTTTCGAAATCGGTGTGGATCACGCCGGCGGCAGCCGGCGCCCGCGTGCCGCGATGAACGGTCCAGGCGCGCGCCTCCTTCGGACCCGCGGTGAAATAGGTGATGAGGTCGAGCAGCTGGTAACCGGCGCGAATCAGCCGGTCGAGGCCTGCCTCTTCCAGCCCGAGCGTGTCCAGAAATTCCTTGCGCTCCTCGCGCGACAGCGTCGCAATTTCAGACTCGATCTTGGCCGAGATCACGACGGCGACCGCGCCTTCTTCCTCGGCGCGCTTGAACACTTCGGCCGAGAAATTGTTGCCGTCCTTGGCCGAAGCCTCCTCGACATTGCAGACATAGAGCACGGGCTTTGCTGTCATGAGCCCGAGCATGCCGAAGCTGCGTTCCTCCTCCGCCTTGCGCTCGACGAAACGTGCAGGCCTGCCCTCGCGCAGCAGCACCAGCGCACGGTTGACGAGGTCGAGCTGCTCCTTCGCCTCCTTGTCGTTGCCCTTGGCTTTTTTCGACAGAGTGTCGACGCGCTTCTCCAGGCTCTCGAGATCGGCGAGCATCAGCTCGGTCTCGATGGTCTCGATGTCGGAAAGCGGGGCGATCTTGCCCTCGACGTGGGTGATGTCAGAATCCTCGAAGCAGCGCACGACATGCGCGATCGCGTCGACCTCGCGGATATTGGCGAGGAACTGATTGCCGAGGCCCTCGCCCTTCGAGGCGCCACGCACCAGACCCGCGATATCGACGAAGGTCAGCCGCGTCGGGATGATCTGCGCCGACTTGGCGATTTCGGACAGCTTGTCGAGCCTGGGATCCGGCACCGCGACTTCGCCGACATTCGGCTCGATGGTGCAGAACGGATAGTTGGCCGCCTGCGCCGCCGCGGTTTCGGTCAGCGCATTGAACAGCGTCGACTTGCCGACATTGGGCAATCCGACGATACCGCATTTGAATCCCATAATGTGTCCTGAAGTCCGTTCGCGACCGATGCGCTAGGTAGCGCCGTCATCGCCTTGATCGAAAAATCCCTTGCCCTGCAGCGCCAGATGCACCTTGTTCTGGAACGAGGCGTCCTGGCCCGCGGCGAGCAATCCCGCGCTGTCGGCCACCGCCTCGCACAGCGCCGTCACCCACGCCCCGTCATCCCTGGCAAAATCCGACAGCACGTGGTGGTGCACGAACTCCTTGACGCCGGGATGACCGATGCCGAGCCGCACCCGGCGATAGTCGTTGCCGATATGCGAGGTGATCGAGCGCAGGCCGTTGTGACCGGCGATGCCACCGCCGACCTTGACCCGCACTTTCGCCGGCGGCAGTTCGAGCTCGTCCTGGAACACGGTGATCTCGCCCGCTCCGAGCTTGAAGAAGTTCGCGGCTTCCTGCACCGCGCGGCCGGAGTCGTTCATGTAGGTCGTCGGCTTGAGCAGGATGACACGCTCGCGCTCGAGCGTGCCTTCCGATGTCTCGCCCTGAAAACGGCGGCGCCATGGTGCGAAACCATGACGCCGCGCAATCTCGTCGACGGCCATGAAGCCGATATTGTGCCGGTTACGCGCGTATTTCGCACCGGGATTGCCGAGGCCGACAAAGAGCAGCATGACGCGGCATCCCGCGCGAAATCACTACTTCTTCTTGTCGCCGCCACCGGCAGCCGGCGCCTTGGCACCAGCCGCAGGCGCCGCCGCTGCGCCAGCCGCAGGCGCAGCGCTACCTGCCGCAGGCGGCGCACCCGGCGCGGGAACTGCCGCACCAGCCGCAGGCGCAGCCGCACCAGCCGCAGCACCTTCCGCCGCAGCAGCCGCGGCAGCCGCAGCCGCCTTCAGCTCTTCGGCGTAACCCGACGGCGGCACGATGGTGACCAGCGTGAGATCCGTGCGCAACGGCTTGACGTTTGACGGCAGCGTCACGTCGTCGAGATGCAGCGAGTGGCCGATCTCGAGGCTAGAGACATCGACCTCGATGTATTGCGGGATGTTGTCGACCGAGCATTCGATGTCGATGGTGTGGGTGACGATGTTGACCGTGCCGCCGCGCTTCACACCCGGCGAGGCTTCCGCCTTCTGCACATGCAGGGGCACGCTGATGCGGATGGTCGCGCCTTCGCCGAGCCGCATGAAGTCGACATGCAGCGGGAAATCGCGGATCGGATCGAGGTGGAAGTCGCGCGGGATCACGCGGTGCTTCTTGCCCTCGAGCTCGATGTCGTAAAGCGTGGTGAGGAAGCGGCCTGCCAGGATGCGCTGGCGCAGGTCGCGGTCATCGACCGAGATCGGCAGCGGGGGCTGGTTGTTGCCATAGATCACTCCGGGCACTCTCCCGGCGCGACGCTCTGCCCGTGCGGCCCCCTTGCCGACTGACGGACGTGCGGTCGCCTTCAATTCCTTGACGGTCGTCGCCATTGTCTTAAGTCCTTGTTTTCAAAAGAGAAAGGCCGCAACGCGGCCCGGCTGATCGCTCGCGGCAAGCCTCCAGGGGTGCGGGGGCCGCGAAACTGCCGGGCTTGTAGCCCCAAAGGGCGCAAATGACAAGGAAATGGGGGGATTTTTGTTCACCTCTCCCCGCGTGCGGGAAGAGGTAAACTCAAGTGCCCACCTGCCCCAGCTTCGTCTCCAGCGCGGCGATCCGCGCCTTCAGCGCCTCGTTCTCCTCGCGCGCCAGCCGCGCCATGTCCTTGACCGCCTCGAACTCCTCGCGCTTGACGATGTCGAGGTCGCGCAGGATTTTTTCGGCCTGGTTGCGCACGACGGCATCGACCTCGCGCTTGACGCCCTGCGCCGCACCGGCGGCGTCGTTCATCAGGCGGCCGATCTCGTCGAAAAACCGGTTGTTGGTCTGGGTCATCCGAGGTCCTCCGTGCACGAAACTGTTATCAGACAATGGCGATCCCGGAAGCGGCGTTCAAGGGCCGGGCGACCTTGTCACACTGCCCTTTCCTTGCAATCGTATCTAGTGCCGCCGATTTGAAGTCCCTGACTCACCCGCCGCAAGATCGAGTTCAGGGACTTCAGATCGAAAGCGGCACTAGAATCGTAGATTTGCTAGTGCCCATAACTTTCCGAAGTCCGCGAAAAGGTGTTGCGGCGATGTAGCGCGGACTTCGGAAAGTGGGCACTAGCACCCAGGGAAAAACCCAGAATCAGAGAGCGAAGCAACGCCCATGATCGACAGCCAGGTTGATATCCAGACCAAGGACGGCAAGACCACCACCTTCATCACCCATCCCGAACGCGGCGGGCCGTTCCCGGTCGTCATCTTCTACATGGATGCGCCGGCAATTCGCGAGGAACTCCGTGATATGGCGCGCCGCCTCGGCACGTCAGGCTATTACGTGATGCTGCCGAACATGTATTACCGCGCCGGCGTGATGGAGCTTGGGCCCATCAACCCCGATCCGGAATCGCCGGAACGCAAGAAGATGTTCAGCCTGATGGGCTCGCTCTCGATTCCGCTCGTGATGGAAGACACCAAGGCGTTGCTCGCCTATGCCGAGACCCAGAAAGCCGCCGATACGAAGATCGTCGGCACCGTCGGCTATTGCATGAGCGGCCGCTACGCGGTGAATGCCGCCACACACTTTGCCGATCGCGTCAAGGCGGCCGCCTCGGTCTACGGCGTGCAGCTGGCGACCGATCAGCCCGACAGCCCGCATCTCGCCGCAGGCAAGACCAAGGCCGAGCTCTACTTCGCCTGCGCCGAGACCGACGTCTATGCGCCGCAGGAAGTGATCGACAAGGTTTCCGCAGGCATGAAAGGCACCAGGAACGAGGTCGAGGTCTATCCCGGTACGCATCACGGCTTCGCCTTCCCCAAGCGCCCGGTCTACGACCGCGACGCCGCAGAGCGGCACTGGGAGCGGCTGCTCGCGCTCTACAAGCGCAACCTCGTCTGATCCGGCTTGATGCACCCGCTGCTGATCGCTTTTCCCGTGTTCGACCCGGTCGCGATCGCGATCGGGCCGATCGTGATCCGCTGGTACGCGCTCGCCTATATCGGCGGCATCGTGTTCGGCTGGATTTACGCGCGCGCGCTGGTCAAGAACGAGCGGCTGTGGGGCGGGCCGGCGGCGATGACGCTGCCACAGCTCGACGACTTCATCCTGTGGGTGACCGTCGGTATCATCCTCGGCGGCCGCACCGGTTACGTGCTGTTCTACAATCTGCCGTTCTTCATTCAGCACCCGGCGGAAATCCTCGAATTGTGGAAGGGCGGCATGTCCTTCCATGGCGGCTTCATGGGCTGCGTGATCGCCGTGATGTGGTTTGCGCGGAAGAACGGCATTTCCATTCTCTCGCTCGGCGACATCACCACCGCGGTCGGGCCGATCGGCCTGTTCCTCGGGCGTATCGCCAATTTCATCAATAGCGAGCTGTGGGGACGAGAGGCCGATCCGAGCCTGCCCTGGGCTATGATTTTTCCAAATGACAAGCTCCAACTCCCGCGGCATCCGAGCCAGCTTTATGAGGCCGGGATGGAAGGTATTCTGCTGTTCACGGTGCTCGCGGTGATGATCCGCTTCGGCGCGCTGAAGCGGCCGGGCCTGATCCTCGGCAGTTTCATCGCGCTTTATGGCCTTGCCCGCATCGCCGGCGAGCATTTCCGCGAGCCGGACCCGCAGCTCGGCTTTTTGTGGGGCGGGCTCACCATGGGTATGCTGCTGTCGGTCCCGATGGTAATTGCGGGCGCGATCATTATTGTAGCAGCGTGGCGACGCAAAGCTGACGCGCCCCATTAATTGCACCAAGGCAGACCGTGACTGAATTTTCGCCGCTGCAGTCGGAGATCAAGAAGCTGATCAAGTCGTCCGGCCCGATGCCGGTCTGGCGCTACATGGAGCTATGCCTGCTGCATCCGCAGTACGGCTACTACGTGTCGCGCGATCCGCTCGGCCGCGAGGGCGATTTCACCACCTCGCCCGAGGTCAGCCAGATGTTCGGCGAGCTGATCGGCTTGTGGGCCGCCGCGGTGTGGAACTCGATCGGCTCACCACCGCTGCTGCGGCTGGTCGAGCTTGGGCCCGGCCGCGGCACGATGATGGCGGACGCGCTGCGCGCGCTTCGCGTGCTGCCGCCGCTCTATCAAAGCCTGAGCGTGCACCTGGTCGAGATCAACCCGGTATTGCGCGAAAAACAGAAGTCGACGCTGTCGGGCGTGCGCAACATCGCCTGGCACGACCAACTCGACGAAGTGCCGGAAGGGCCGGCCATCATTCTCGCCAACGAATATTTCGACGTGCTGCCGATCCGCCAAGCGGTGAAGCAGCAGACCGGCTGGCACGAGCGCGTGGTCGACATCGACGCCACCGGCAAGCTGGCCTTCGCCGCCGCCGCCGAACCCACCCCGCGCTTCGAAGTGCTGCTGCCGCCGCTGGTGCGCGCGGCGCCGATCGGCGCGGTGTTCGAATGGCGGCCGGATGCCGAGATGATGAAGATCGCCACAAGGGTACGCGATCAGGACGGTGCGGCGCTGATCATCGATTACGGCCATGTGCGCAGCGACGCCGGCGACACCTTCCAGGCGATCGCGCGCCACAGTTTCACCGATCCCCTGAAAGCGCCGGGACAGGCCGACGTCACCGCGCATGTCGACTTCCAGGCGCTCGCGCGCGCCGCCGAAGACCTCGGCGCACGCGTGCATGGGCCGGTGACGCAGGGCGATTTCCTCAAACGCCTCGGCATCGAGCAGCGCGCGGCGACCTTGATGGCCAAGACGCCCTCGCATGAGGTGTCCTCGGAGATCGACGGCGCGCTGAAGCGGCTGACCGGCGGCGGACGCGGCGGCATGGGCTCGATGTTCAAGGTGCTCGGCGTGTCCGAGCCACATATCGAGGAACTGCCGGGCCTGAGCGAAGCGCCGCAGCCTACGGACAACAAGTAATGCTTGCTTCCTCGCTGCTGTCCGCGATCCCCGGCATTCGTCATGCCTTCTTCACCCGCGAGGGCGGCGTGTCCGGTGGCGTCTATGCCGGCCTCAATGGCGGCCTCGGCTCGCGCGACGATCCCGCCGATGTCAGGGAAAACCGCCGCCGCATGGCCGAGCGGCTCGGCGTGACGCCTGAGAATTTTTTGAGCGTGCATCAGACCCACTCGCCGGATGCGATCGTCGCGACCGGGCCATGGCCGGGTCCGACGCGACCGAAGGCGGACGCGATGGTCACGACAAGCGAAGGCGTTGCGCTCGGCATCACCACGGCCGATTGCGCGCCGATCCTGTTCGCCGATCCAAAGGCGCGCGTGATCGGCGCCGCGCATGCCGGCTGGAAGGGCGCGCTGACCGGCATCCTGGAGTCGACCGTCGACGCGATGGAGAAACTCGGCGCCGAGCCGAGCCGCATGGTCGCCGCGATCGGCCCGCTGATCCGCCAGCCGAGCTACGAGGTCGGCAGCGAATTCGTCGAGCGCTTCATCGAGGCCGACGCGGAGAACGCAATGTTCTTCCTGCCCGGCGAGCGCGACGGTCACGCGATGTTCGATCTTGCGGGCTATGTCCGCCGGCGGCTGGAAAATGCCGGCGTGCTCATGATCGACGATCTCGGCATCGACACCTATTCCGACGATCGCTGCTACAGCTATCGCCGTTCCGTGCATCGCGGGGAAACGGATTACGGCCGGCATGTGCATGCCATCGCGCTGGAGCGCGCGTAGCGGCATCGACTTCATGACGCTTTTTTGACATTTGCCCGACACCGAAAACGTTCCACTACGGGAACTCGAATCTGTTCAATAAACAACTTGTAATGGGTATTGCCTTGCACCAAACTTCCGATGCATCACGCATCAGCAAGGAGAAAAACGATGGCCGGACTTCCACTGCGTCCCGGCGACACCGGACCCATGGTGACGCAAATGCAAACTGCGATCATCGGCAAAGGCTATTCCGTCGGCTCCGCCGGCGCAAATGGCACCTTTAACGACGATACGCTCAACGGCCTGGAATCATTTCAAGGCGACAACGCACTTCCAGTTCAGCCGCTCTGCGATCAGCAGTGCTGGACGGCGCTTGGCTTGCCGGGGCCATAGGCCCGTCGCACGAAAACGCGCTTCCCATTATCCCGTGATACAACCCGTGCGCGGTCTGGCATGAATGTCGATGCCGGCCGCGGTCCCGGTCATTTTGGCCAATCGTACTCGTCTCGAGTTGACCCGGATTTTCGGCCCGCTCCGGCCCGATTTTGCCGCGCCTGTGTCCCCGCAGCCCTAGACGTATCAGCGTTTTGGCGATAACGCCGGGATAACAATGAGGGACGCGTCAACTCTTTCTCCGCTCCGCAACTGCCGGGCGCTGCTGCGCGCCGGCGGCGTGGCGTTGTTGCTTGCAACCGCAGGCGCCCTCGGCGGCTGCGCCGGCGGCGGCGCACCCGGCGCCTCATTCGCCATGGCGAGTGACGGACCGACGGTGGCTTTCGAATCGATCGACGGTCCGCCTCCGGCCGTGTTCGACCGCATGGTGAGCGTGCTCGACAGCGAGACCAAGCTGCGCAATCTCTCGATCGTCTCGCGCGAAGGCTCGGCCGCCTATCGCGTGCGCTCCTACCTTTCGGCGCAGGTGATCCGCGGCAAGACCGTGATCGCCTGGGTGTGGGACGTCTATGACCGTGACCAGCAGCGCGCGCTGCGCCTGTCCGGCCAGGAAGTCGGCGGCAAGGCCGGCCGCGACGCCTGGAATGCCGCCGACGACCTCGTGCTGCGCAAGATCGCGCAAGCGGGCTTGAGCGGCCTGACCGGCATGATCAACGGCACGCCGGAACCTGCTGCGCCCACCAGCCGACGCGGTCCTGCGGTGGCCAGCGCTGAGGAGCCGGCGGCTCCGCCGAGCCGTAGTTTTGCGGCTTTGGGCTACACCGAGCATTAGCCAAATCCCGGCCACGACTGCCATTTTTGCCCAGGAAATCGGCCGGCGCGGGTTGCCTTTGGCGTCCCCTCCCTGATATTCCCTCGCTCGTCCAAACACGCCGTTTTCATGGAAAAGCCCGCTATGCTGAAAAAGGTCTCCAGCAACCAACGGGAACAGACCTCGATGTCGGCCAAGAACGGCTCGATCAAGCTGATCGCCGGCAATTCCAACCCGGCGCTGGCGCAGGCCGTCGCCGACGGGATCGGTATTTCCCTGACCAAGGGCGTGGTCCGGCGCTTCGCCGACATGGAAATCTTCGTCGAGATCCAGGAGAACGTGCGCGGCTCCGACGCCTATATCCTGCAGTCGACATCCTATCCGGCCAACGACCACTTGATGGAGCTGTTGATCATCACCGACGCGCTGCGGCGCTCGTCGGCGCGCCGCATCACAGCCGTGATCCCCTATTTCGGCTATGCGCGGCAGGACCGCCGCTCCGGCTCGCGCACGCCGATCTCAGCCAAGCTGGTCGCCAACCTGATCACCCAGGCTGGCGTCGACCGCGTCATGACGCTCGACCTGCACGCCGCACAGATCCAGGGCTTCTTCGACATCCCGACCGACAATTTGTTCGCCTCGCCCCTGATGGTGCGCGACATCAAGGAACGCCTCGACGTTTCCAGCGTCATGGTCGTTTCGCCCGACGTCGGCGGCGTGGCCCGCGCCCGCGGCCTCGCCAAGCGCATCAACACGCCGCTGGCCATTGTCGACAAGCGCCGCGAGCGCGCCGGCGAATCCGAGGTCATGAACGTGATCGGCGAGGTTGCCGGCTACACCTGCATTCTGGTCGACGATATCGTGGATTCCGGCGGCACGCTGGTGAACGCGGCCGACGCGTTGCTCGCCCATGGCGCCAAGGAAGTCTACGCCTACATCACCCATGGCGTGCTGTCGGGCGGCGCGGTGACGCGCATCGCCTCGTCGAAGCTGAAAGAGCTCGTTATCACCGACTCGATCCAGCCGACGGAGGCGGTGCGCAAGGCCGCCAACATCCGCTCGCTCTCGATCGCCGGCCTGATCGCGGAAGCGATCAACCGCACCGCCGCCGAAGAGTCGGTGTCCAGCCTGTTTGACTAGTGCCGCGCCCGCGATGCATTGACGCGCCGTGATAGACCTGTCGCGGCGCTTGTTCGCGCGCTAGACTTCGCCTCCAGAACAAGACGACCCCAGGGAGGCACCTCATGATCGACCATCGCATATCCCGCCGCGCCGTGCTGGCCGGCTCAGCCGCCGCAGGCGCACTCGCGCTCACAGGCACGCCGGCGCGCTCCGAGGTGCAGTGGAAGAAATATGCCGGCACCAAGCTCGAGGTAATCCTCGCCAAGGGTCCACGCGGCGACAACTTCCAGAAGTACATCAAGGAATTTACGCAGCTCAGCGGCATCGAGGTCGAGTCCGAGCAGATCCCCGAACAGCAGCAGCGGCAGAAAGTCGTGATCGAGCTTGCGTCGGGCAAGCCGAGCTTCGACGTGGTCCATCTGAGCTACCACGTTCAAAAGCGACAGTTCGAGAAAGCCGGCTGGCTCGCGGACATGTCGGGCTATTTGAAGGACCCGAACCTCACGCCGCCCGACCTCGTCGAAAGCGATTTCTCTTCAGCAGGACTTCAATACGCCAGGAACGACAAGGGGCAGATGCTGTCGCTGCCATGGTCGGTCGACTATTTCATCCTCTATTACAACAAGGAGCTGTTCGCGAAGAAAAGCGTCGAAGTCCCCAAGACGCTCGATGAAATGGTGATGGCGGCGGACAAGCTGACCGACCCGAAGGAAGGCATCTCCGGCTTCGTCGGCCGCGGCCTGCGCAACGCCAACATGGCGATGTGGAGCAATTTCTACCTGAACTATGGCGGCGAGTTCCTCGACGCCAAGGGCAATATCCTGACCGATGGGCCCGAAGCCATCGAGGCAACGAAGCTGTATCAGCACCTCCTGACGAAGTGTGCGCCTCCCGGCGTCGCCGGATTCAACTGGATGGAGTCGATGGCCTCGTTCACGCAAGGGCGATCGGCGATGTGGATCGATGCCGACGGCTGGGCGCCGCCGCTGGAGGATCCTGCAGCGTCGCGTATCGTCGGCAAGGTCGGCTACACCGTGGTGCCGGCCGGGCCAAAGGGACAATTTTCGTCGACCTATGGCGACGGCATCGGCATCGCGGCCGCGTGCCAGAACAAGGAAGCCGCCTATCTGCTTTGCCAGTGGGTAGCCTCCAGGAAGCAAGGCGAGCGGCTGTTGCAGGCCGGCGGTGGCGTGCCCTTCCGCAATTCGATCCTCAACGACGCTGAGGTCCGCAAGGGCGTCAAGTCCCAGGAATGGCTGCAGTCGGTGGTCGATGCATCCAAGATCAGCAAACTTGGCCTGCCCGTGGTAGTTCCGGTTGCCGAATTCCGCGACATCGTCGGCGCCGCGCTGACGGCGACGCTGTCCGGCGCCGATCCCGCGACCGAACTGAAGAAGGCGCATGAGCAATTTCGCCCGATCCTGGAGCGCAGCGAGAGAGCGTGAGTACGGTCATCCAAACCACTCGGGCGGCGGTTCAATCTGAGCCGCTGCCGGGGCGGGCGTGGCGTCCGCCGTCCTATTGGCCATTCGTAATACCGGCACTGGTCGTGGTGCTGGCGGTGATCGTGTTCCCGTGGGCGTTCACGATCTGGATGAGCTTCAACGAGTGGAAGGTCGGCTCGCCCACCACCTTCGTCGGGTTCTCGAACTATCTGCGCCTGCCGAGCGATCCCCGCTTCATCGAAGCGGTCGGACATACCCTGCTCTACACCGCACTTTCGGTGCTGCTGCCGCTGATCTTCGGCACCTTCGCGGCCGTGGTGTTTCACGCCAAATTTCCCTTTCGCGGTATCCTGCGCGCGATCTTCATCATGCCGATGATGGCGACACCCGTGGCAATCGCGCTGGTGTGGACCATGATGTTTCATCCGCAACTTGGCGTGCTGAACTATCTGCTGTCGCTGGTCGGCCTGCCGCCGCAGCTCTGGGTGTTTCATCCCGCGACCGTCATTCCTTCGCTGGTGCTGGTCGAGACCTGGCAATGGACGCCGCTGGTCATGCTGATCGTGCTCGGCGGCATCGCCGCGATTCCGACCGAGCCTTATGAAAGCGCGCAGATCGACGGCGCCGGGATGTGGCAGATGTTCCGCTTCATCACGCTGCCGCTGATCCTGCCCTTCATCTTCATCGCGGCGATGATCCGCTCGATCGACGCCATCAAGAGCTTTGACGTGATCTTCGCGATCACGCAGGGCGGCCCGGGCTCGGCGTCGGAGACCATCAACCTGTATCTCTACAGCGTCGCCTTCGTTTACTACGACCTCGGCTACGGCTCGGCGATCGCGGTGATCTTCTTCGCGCTGATCGTGGCGATGGCCGCGCTGCTGCTTTACGTCCGCAAGCGCACGATGTGGACCGAGGCCGGGAGCGCCGCATGAGCGTCCGCGCGATCCTCGGCAAGATCGGACTTGCGGTCGCGGTGTTCATCATCGTGTCGCCCGCCATCCTGTTCTTCCTCTGGATGGCATCGCTGTCGGTGAAGTTCGAAGTCGACAACGCCGCCTATCCGCCGGTGTTCATTCCCGATCACTTCGCCTGGAAGAACTATGCCGACGTGGTCGCCTCCAACCGCTTCCTGACCTATTTCAGAAACAGCCTGATCGTAACGGGAGCTGCGACGGGACTCGCGATGCTGGTCGGCGTACCCGCGGGCTACGGCATCGCGCGGATGGCCGCGCACAAATCCGCGGTGGTGATCCTGATCGCGCGCATCACGCCGGGCCTGTCCTATCTCATCCCGCTGTTCCTGCTGTTTCAGTGGCTCGGCCTGCTCGGCACCCTGGTGCCGCAGATCATCATTCATCTCGTCGTCACCGTGCCGATCGTGATCTGGATCATGATCGGCTATTTCGAGACCACGCCGATCGAGCTCGAGGAAGCCGCCGTGATAGACGGCGCGACCAGCTGGCAGGTGTTTCGGCATGTCGCGTTGCCGGTCGCGAAACCGGGGCTCGCGGTCGCCTTCATCCTCGCGGTGATCTTTTCCTGGAACAACTTCGTGTTCGGCATCGTGCTGGCGGGGCGGGAGACACGCACCCTGCCGGTCGCGGTCTACAACATGATCTCCTTCGATCAATTGAGCTGGGGTCCGCTCGCCGCCGCCGCGCTGATCGTCACCTTCCCGGTGCTGTTGCTCACCATGTTCGCGCAGCGCCAGATCGTCGCGGGATTGACGGCAGGGGCGGTCAAAGGCGGCTAATCATGCCCAGGCCGCGGCACCAGATTCATGATGGTGCGCGTGAAACCGCCGTCGACGATGATCTCGTCGCCGGTGACGTATGAAGCGCGGTCGCTGGCGAGGAACATCACGGCGTCCGCGATGTCCTGCGGCATGGCGATGCGGCGCATCGGCGTCACCGCCGACCGGCGCTCGGTCACCCCCGGCGTGTCGTAGAACGCCTGACTCATCGGCGTAATCACCATGCCGGGGCTCACGACATTGCTGCGGATGCCGTCCGGTCCCCATTCGCCGGCAAGCTGCCGCGACAGCATCACGACGCCGGCCTTGCTGACACTGTAGGCGCCGCTCTTGCCCTGCGCGTTGCTTGCGGCAATCGACGCGACATGGACCAGGCTGCCGCGCCTTTGCTTGCGCATCTGCGCGCCGAAAGTCTGCGCGCACAGGAAGTAGCCGGTGAGGTTGATCGCCAGCACCGTGTTCCATTCGGCGAGCGAAAGCGTGTCGAGCGTGCCGGGCCGCAGGATCGCGGCGGCGTTGACCAGCACCTGGGCCGGACCGAGCGCTTTCTCGACGGTCCCGGCGGCGGACGCGATGCTGTCGGCGCTGGTGACGTCGCAGGGAGCGATCACATGGCGGTTGCTCGCGAGCTCCGCGCGCGTCTTCTCAAGTCCCTGCTCGTCACGGTCGAGCGCGGCAACATATGCGCCGGCCTTTGCGAGGTTGACGGCAACCGAGCGGCCGATGCCGCCGCCCGCTCCCGTCACCACGCAGACGCGGCCGGCGAGACCCAACCAGTCGGATGAAAGTTGATCGGTCATGGCGTCCCCTCCCGTTTTTCTTCTTGTGGTCGGGGAAGAAGACTAGCAACGGATTTGATTGTCAAACAGCGAAGTTGAGCGTCATCGCCCGCGATGCGGTCGCCCGCTCACCACGTGTACCGCAGCACCCCCTTGCCCGGGTAGCTGCGAGTGACGTTGGAGAACTCGCCTTCGAAGACGCCGGCGAGCGAGAAGCCGTTGGTCCATTTGCGTTCGACCGAGGCGGTGGTCAGCGCGGAGTCGCTGGCCTGCCGCGCGCCGCCGACAACAAAGGACGCGCCGGGCAGCGCCTGGAAAGTGGCCGCGATCGAACGATCCGGATCGTAATCGTGCGCCCAGGCAAGGCGGCCGCGCAAGGTGAGCACCGAGTTGGTCATCGCGAAGGATTTGTCGGTGCGGATGCCGAGTTCGCTGCGGCCGTCGGTGACATCACGCGAGCCGTAACCGAGCGCGAAGGTGCCGGTGCCTGAGACGACCTGCTCGGCGTAGCCGGGAAGATCGAAGGTGGTGAACTGGGCTGCCGCATAGGGTGTAACGCCAACGCCGCCGATCCACGGCGCGACGAAACGGTAGCCGCCCTCGACCCGGCCGGACCAGGCGTTAGGAGTGAACTCGGCGCGCAAATGGTCGATCCCGGCGGTGGTGAGCGTGCGATCGGTGGTGACGTCCTGCCAGCCATAGGCCAGCGCGCCGGTGAGATAAGCCCGACCGGTATCGTGCCGGATGAAGGCGCCGGCCTGGAACAGGTCGGATCGGCCGGTGCCGGAATTTGCGACGCTGAAATTGGTGCCCCCGCCGGCAAGCGCGAAGCCGGCTACCGTGAACGGCGAGAAGCGATAATCGGCGCCGACCGCCGTGCCGGCGATGCGGCTCGTCGTACTGTTCGATCCCAGTGCCGTGCTGCCGTCGGTCGTCTGCGAGCCGCCGAAGCCTGCCGCCCACACGCTCCAGCGCGGGACAAAGGCGTCGCGCGGCGGCGCCTTGGTGAACATGGCATAGGCATCGCGCTCGGCGGCACTGCGCGCGTGCCGTTCGCGGCATAGGCGTTGGCCTGACCTTCGTCCGCAAAACCCGGCGCCGGCGATGCCGGACTCGACGGGCCGCGGCCGTCGATGACGGGATCGGTGATGATCCCCAGGAATTGAGTCATCGCGTTGAACGTCGTCTGCTGCGAGCCGGTGGCGCTCTCGCCGGAGGCTTGCGACAGGCCGCCAGGTGTCAGCGTGGCGAACACAAACGGAAGGCTTCCGCCGTTATTGAGGAAAGTATTGAGGGCGTTGCCCACCGCCTGCTGATTGCCGTTGAGCGGGCCGGATGCGGCGAAGTTCAGGCTCAGGTTGAGGAAGGCATCATGGGCGTCGTAGCCCAGCGTGCTCTGAATCGTCGCCGGCAGGTTGGTAACGACCGTCGGTGCGAATGTCCCGGAGACGCCGTTGGTCGCTGACAGGATGGTGTATCGGCTGGAGATGTTGCTTCCGGGCGTGAAGAGCGCATTCACGGTGGCGTTGCCCAACGTCGCCGTGCCCGTCACGTTCGCGGATGAAGCCGCGGTCGGGCCGACCTGCACCAGATAGGCCGCGCCGGACTGGAAGGCGAGATTACCGGACACCGCCATTGACGTTCCGGCCGTTCCGTTGCCGGGAGCGAACAAGGCGCCGCTGTTGACGATCGTGTTGCCGACCGTGCCATTGCCGGTCAGGACAGCGCCATTGCCCACCGTCGTCAGACTGGATGAGGCGATCGAGCCATTCACCGCCAGCACGCCGCCCGTGATGGTGGTCGCGCCGGTGTAGGTGTTCTGGCCCAGCAATGTCACGAGGCCCGGACCGTCCTTGAGCAGTCCGCCGCTGCCCGGGAGCGCGGCCCAGATTGTGCCGACCTGCAGCTCGAACGAGGAGACCGGTCCGCCGGAACGCACGGTGTCGGCCGCGGCGATCGCCAGCAGTTGCGCGTTGTTCGCCGAAATGCCGAACGCATTCGCCGCCGACGACAGGAACGAGGGATCGTTCGGATTGAACTCGGACGCCAGCAGAACCGGGTCCATACCGGTGATCTTGTAGAACAGCGTGAGCGCATCGAGATAGGCGCCGTAGGCGCTCGGATGATAGCCGATCGGCGTGGTGCAGCACGCGGTCAGCGGGTTGCTGTCCCAGAGATTGACCTGATTGACGGGATTGTTGGCCAGATAAGGATTCTGGACGGCGATGCCGAGATTGATGGCGCTGACCCAGGCGTCGCCTGAGAACGCGACGCCGACATGCGACTTGGCCGGATTTGCGGAATTATACGAGGTGGCTTCGTTCGAATAGGCGTTGTGCAGGTCGCCAGCCATCTGGGCGATCGGATTGGGCGCGCCGACATAGGGTGCAAAGGCCGGGTTGCCGCCGTTCTGCGCGACCGTGCTGCTGCCGAAGATCGGCGCGTTCGGGTTGCTGCTGGTGTAGCCGTAGGAGGCCAGCGGCTGGGTCTGTTCGAGGGTGATGGCGGCGTTGGCCTTGCCGGCCGTCGCGTCAGCAGCGTCGATGGCATTGATCAAACCGTTCGCGCCGGACTGAAAGCCGGACGGACTGCCGCGCGTCGGCACGCTCATGCCGTTGACCATTACTGTCGTTGGCAGCGGCCGGAAACTCTGGTCCTGCATCACGATCTGGTTCCACTTCGCATTCGCGATCAGCGGAAGGTCGCCGGCCTCACTGCCGGTGTTGTTGAGATAGCCCGTCAGCGTGGCGCTAGAGACCGAGACGATCGAGACGTCGTAATGCATCCCGGCTTCCTTGGTGAATTGCAGGAAGACGCCGGCCACGCCGGAGAACGGCCCCGCCTCGGTATACTGAGACGACGGATTAGCTTGCAGATAGTTTAGTTGCGCCGTCAGGTTGGCGCCGGGTGTATTGGCTGTCGTCGGCGTGACCCGGGCAACCGCCTCGGCCCCCGAGGTGCACGGTCCGGTCGCGCTCGTTGACGGACACAGCAAGTCGTGAACGACACTGGGATCGCCCACCGAGGCCGCGGTGCCGGCATTGTAGTTGAGCGCAGGAGGGTATCGCCCGTGCGTAAAACTGTTGCCGACGAACAAGAGCTCGATCGGGTTGGCCGCGGTTTGCGCGGAGGCGGGGCTTGCGGCCAGAGCCAATGTGATGCCGATCGTGGCCGGGACAAGCAAACAAGCGCGCGATGCGCCACTCATCCAGCGTGACTTCACTCGGCGCGCGCCAACACCGGCGCCAATGCTGCTCGCCATCGTCCCCTCCTGCCCTGTCGCCGCTGCCGTCCCGGGCAGCGTGTCCACCGTCTCGCGTTGTAATCAGGCGGGCGAACGCTTGTAAAATATATTGTGATCGCATAATCCATATCTATTACATATGGGTCTGTCATGGAATTGCGTCATCTCCGCTACTTCCTCGCCGTCGCCGAAGAGCGTCACATCACGCGCGCCGCAGCCCGGCTCGGCTTGCAGCAACCTCCACTCAGTCAGCAAATCCACGCTTTGGAGAAGGAGCTCGGCACAAAACTGTTCACGCGCCTGCCGCGCGGCGTGGAGCTCACGCCCGCCGGCGAAGGATTTCTGGAGGAAGCGCGCGCGCTCTTGAGCGGGGTCGAACGCGCCATCGTGCGGGCACGCGCGTCGGCGCTCGGCCAACGCGGCCGCATCTCGATCGGTCTGACAACCTCGGCGTCGCTGCATCCCGACGTGACGCGCATGTTGCGCGCCTATGCCGAGAGTCATAACGCAGTGGCGCTCGATCTGCATGCCGGGAGCGCGGCGGGGCTGACCGAGGCGCTGCTGCGCGGCGATGTGCAGGCGGCGATCATCCGCGCCGCGGTGGCGCGGCCGGCCGACCTGGTATTCACCGAGCTGGCGCGCGAAGGCATGCTGCTCGCGCTGCCGGCCGACCACCACCTCGTCAAGCGCACGGCTTCGGGCGACAACGCGCCGGTGCCGCTTCGCGCGCTGGCGGGCGAGCGCATGATCCTGGTGCGCCGCCATGCCGCTCCAGGCATGTACGCCAATGTGATCGATGCCTGCCACAAGGCCGGGTTCGAACCGCTCGTCATTGCCGAGGTGGAGCAGATGCTGATCAGTATCAATCTGGTCGCCGCCGGCGTCGGCATTTCCCTGGTCCCCGCTTCCCTCCGGGAGGTTCGGCAGGTCGGCATCGCCTATTGTTCGATCCTGGACGCGCCGTCACTGATCGCGCCGCTGACCCTGGTCTACAGGCGCGGCGAGAGCCGGTCGATCGTCACCGATTTCATCGAGCTCTGTATTGGCCTCGGCGAAGCGCTCAAATCACGGCGCACCACAACAGTGCTCTCGCGCGGTCCCGATTCGCGTAAGGCAAAGGCGGCAGGAAGACGCAAGGCTTCGGTTTCGACTCGGTCGACACGGAAAGAGCGTTGATCAACCCGGCTTTGCGCGGCTTTGCCCATCTCGCGGACGATTCATCTTTTCGGCCACATCTCCAGCGATTACGCTGCCGCCGATGAGTCTCCCCCGCAAAGTCCGCGCCGTCGTCTTCGACATGGACGGCCTGCTGTTCGACACCGAGACGCTTTATCGGGATGCGACGATCGCCGCCGCGCTCGAGGCCGGCCACGACATGCCGCTCGAGCTCTATCTCTCGACGATCGGGACCCCCCTGCAGGGGACACGCGAGATATTCGAAGCGCACTATGGCGCCGGTTTCGGCTTCGACGACTTCTGGGCCAAGGCCAAGCAGCGCTTTGCCATGGCGGTCGAAACACAGCTGCGTCTCAAGGCGGGCGTGATCGAACTGCTCGCTTTGCTCGATGAGCTGGCGCTGCCGCGCGCGGTCGCCACGTCATCGCACCACGAGCATGCGCGGCATCATCTCACGGCGTTTGGTCTCACGGATCGATTCCACGCGGTCATCGCCCACGGCGATTACGCGCGCGGCAAGCCGCATCCCGATCCCTTCCTGAAAGCCGCCGAACGGCTCGGCGTCGAGCCGGCGCGCTGTCTCGCGCTGGAAAACTCCTATCACGGCGTGCGCGCGGCTTCGAGCGCGGGGATGATGACCATCATGGTGCCGGACCTGATGATGCCGACGCCGGAGATGGAAAAATTGTGCGTTCATATCGCGGCCGATCTTCACGAGGTCTGCGGACTGATGAAAGCATTGAGGGCCTCGACATGAAGGGTGACATCCGATCCGCCGTCGACTTTTACGAGCGGCATCCGATTTCCTGCGAGATCATTCTCGCCAGGCTCACCGCAAGCCGCGGCCATCTCGACGATCTCACGCCGGAAGAGTTGTTTCCGCACGACCAGGATCATTATGGCGGGCTCGCCGCCAACGATGCGCTGGCGGAGCGCGCGCACATCGGCAAGGGAAAGCGCGTCGCCGATTTCTGCACCGGGCTCGGCGGGCCTGCGCGCTATCTCGCCCATCGCTACGGCGCCGACGTCACGGGCATCGAGCTGACGCCGGCCCGCGTGAAGGGTGCGGATGAGCTGACCCGGCACGTCGGCCTCCAGGATCGGGTGCGCATCATCGAAGGCAACGTCATGCAGGTGCAGCTCACCGATGCCAGCATCGACGCCGTGGTCAGCCAGGAGGCGCTGCTGCATGTGCCTGACAAGCGGCGCGCGCTGTCCGAAGCCTTCCGCATTCTCAAGCCCGGCGGACGCATCGCCTTCACCGACTGGGTGGCACATCGTCCGCTGTCCGCGGCCGACAAGGAACTGATGTGGCAGGGCATGGCGGTGACGGAGCTGTACACCCTGCCAGCATACGCGGATCTCGTCCGCGACGCCGGCTTCGCCGTTACCTCGGTTGAAGATTTGACTCGCGATTGGGGCACGATCCTGACGCAGCGGCTGGCGATGTATCGCAAGCTGCGCGAGGAGACGCTCGCCGCGGGCGCGCCCGCCGGCCATGACGCCTTCTACGAAAGTTATGTCAGGTTTGTCGATCTGGTGAACGCGGCTCACCTCGGCGGCGGTCGCTTTGCCGGCCAGAAGCCGGCCTAGCGTGTCCACCCCGTTTGCCGCAATGAAGAGAGGCTCGGGAGATGGTGGACCGCGGCTGCACCCTTGTTATAGTCATGGCCCAAGCGCTGCACTCTTTCGAAAACAGCAGCGAAGAAAATTCCGGGAGAGTCGGTTGCTGCAGAAACTGGCGGGCCTTTCGATCGCATGCGCGATCGGCCTTGCATCGATCCTCCCGGCCCGCGCGCAGGCGCCCTACCCCAGCCACCCGATTCGCATCGTGGTGCCGTTCGGGCCCGGTGGCTTTGCCGACATCACGGTGCGGCTGCTCGGACAGAAACTGACCGAACGCACCGGCGCGCAGGTGGTGATCGAAAACAGGCCCGGCGCCGGCGGCATTGTCGCCGCGAACTCGGTGATATCATCGCCGCCGGACGGCTACACGCTGTTCGTGTTCTCCAGCGGCATCGCGCTGTCCAAGTCGCTGCTGAAGTCGATGCCGTTCGATCCGGTCACGGCGTTCGCGCCGATCTCGACCATGGCGCTGTTCGACCTGCTGCTGCTGGTCAAGGACGACTTGCCGATCCACACGCTGAAGGACGCGCTCGATGCCGCCCGTGGCGAACCGCAAAAATTCAACCTCGGCACCATCAATCCCGGCAGCACCCAGAACGTCACCGGCGAGTTGCTGCGCTCGGCGACCGGCATCCCCATGACCATCGTGCCGCACCGCACCTCGGCGGATGTGCTGACTGCGCTGTTGCGGGGCGACGTCCAGATCGGCATTGATTCCTATGCGGCGCTGAAGTCGGCGATCGACAACAAAAACATCCGCGCCATCGCCTCCTCCGGCAGCAAACGCTCGGCCTTGCAGCCGGATGTGCCGACCATGCGCGAGCTCGGGCTCGATGCCACCGTCGACGGCTGGAATTCGCTGGTGGCTCCATCAGGCACGCCGAAGGAGATCATCGCCTTCCTCAACAACGAGCTGCGCGCCATCATCAACGACACCGATTTCAGGACGCGCATGATCGAGCTCGGCGGTGAGCCGGCAACCTGCTCACCCGAAGAGCTCGACGCGCGCCTGAAATCCGATGTCGAGATGTGGGCCGGCGTGGTCAAGAAGGCCGGCCTCGAACCGAACTGAAACGGAGGAAACCATGACCGCCACGCCCTCACGCCGCTGGTTATCGTTTTGCGATTGCGGCCTCATCCACGAGCCGCGCCTCAATCGCCGCGATCTTCTGATCGGCGGTGCCGCGACGCTGGCCTTCGGCGCGGCGACCTCGGGCTTCGTGCCGAAAGCGGCGGCGCAGGCCAAGCCGCATCGCATCGACGTGCATCATCACATCTCGCCGCCGAGCTGGGTCGATGCGCTCAAGAGCATGAAGAAAGACACCCCGCCCGTGACGAACTGGTCGGTGCAGAAGACCATCGAGGACATGGACGCAGGCGGCGTCGCCACCGCGATGACGTCGCCAACGACACCGCAGCTTCAGGGCCTGGATGCCCAGGCCGCGGCCCGCGTCGCCAAAGAGTTCGAACGAATTCGCCAAGAAGCTCGAGGCCGATCACCCGGGCCGGTTCGGCACCTGGGCGATGCTGCCGTTGCCGCACGTCGACGAGAGCCTCAAGGCGATCGAATACGCCTTCGACACGCTGAAGGCCGACGGCGTCGGCATCATGACGAGCTATGGCGACAAGTGGCTCGGCTATCAGGAGTTCGAGCCGGTCTGGCAGGAGCTGAACCGGCGCAAGGCCATCGTCTACACCCATCCGACCGGCGCCAATTGCTGCGTCAACCTGGTCCGCGACGTCGACGAAGCCTATATCGAATTCGGCACCGACACGACGCGCTCGATCTTCTCGATGATCTTCTCGGGTTTCGCCGAGAAATATCCTGACGTCAACTGGATCTGGTCGCATGGCGGCGGGTCGATCACCGCTTTCTACGAGCGGTTCACGGTGCAGGCGCTGATGCGGCCGCCCTACAAGGACAAATTCACGCGCGATCGGGTGGAGACGCAGATCCGACGGTTCTATTACGACACCGCAGCGATTCCGAACGACGTCACGCTGTCGGCGCTCGCGAAAATGGTGCCGGCGTCGCAAATCCTCTACGGCACCGACTTTCCGTACCGGCGAGCCGCGGAATATGCCAAACCGCTGGCCGACTTCTTCAAGGCCGACGACCTGAAGGCGGTCGATCGCAACAACGCCTTGCGGCTGGTGCCGCGCCTAAGCGCGGCCTGATTAATTCGCATGAAAGGCGAACTCACGATCCTCGGGATTCTGATGCTGGCGATCGCGCAATGGTACGCGAGCGACAGCCCGCGCTCGCGCAAGATCGCCTACGGCCTGTTCGGCCTCGCGGCGGCGATCGCGGTGGTTCTTTTCGCGCGTGGCTCGGTCTGAATGGAAATCAACTCGGCAAGAAGAGAGGCGAATGTCCAAGCAATCCTCCGATGACTTCAAGATCGACGCCCATGTCCATGTCTTCACGTCGGACATGCCGCTGATCGACAATCCGCGCCATGCGCCGACATACAGTTTCACCCATGAGGAGCTGATCGCGACGCTGGACGCCAACGGCGTCAAGCGCGCTGTCATCGCCGCCGCAAGCCCCTGGGGCGATTACAACGATTACACTTGGACGGCGTTGCGCGCGCACAAGAAGCGCCTGCGCGGCACGGCGATCTTCAACCGGCCGATGGAACGCTCGGCGCTGGAGGCGATGAGCCGCGACGGCTTTGTCGGCATCCGCCTGCCCTTTATCGGCCTGCCCAAATTGCCCGACATCACCGACTTCGAGCATCGCGCGTTGTTCCGCCGGCTGGCCGATCTCGACTGGCATGTGCATCCCCATGTCGACGGCGAGGATCTGCCGAGAATTTTGCCGACACTCGAGGCGTCCGGGGTCAAAATCGTGGTCGATCATCTCGGCAGGCCTGATCCGAAGACGGGCATCAACAGCGAAGGCTTCAAGCGGCTGTTGCAGTCGATCGACAAGGGCCGCACCTGGGTGAAGATGTCGGGCGGCTACCGGCTCGGACCGCAGGCCAAGGATTATGCGCGCGAGCTGGTGCGCGTCGCCGGCGCCGACCGGCTGGTGTGGGCGAGCGACTGCCCGTTCGTCGGCCGCGAGGGCCAATTCCCCTATTCTGCCACGATCGACTGGCTGGTCGATGCCGTGCCCGATCCTGCCGCGCGTGCGAAAATTTTCGGCGAGACGGCGCGCAAGCTTTATTTCGGCGGTGAATAGGTCCGGCCAGGGCGCGTGAGATTTCCGCTAGACGAAACCGCCGACGCAGGCGACAGTCGACGCCGGTATCTGCCGAGGGCACCGCGATGATCACGAAATTCGATAGCTCCTATTACGGCACAGTCGACATGGAGAATCTGGGGTACGCCGGCACCCCGATCAACGAGCGCCGCTATTCGCAAGCGGAGTTGGGCGGCGCGCTGCACAAGGTCGTCGACTACGCCAAGTGGATGGATGAGCGCGGCTACGACACGTTCTGGATGGCCGAGCACCATTTCCAGCCGGAAGGCACGGAGCTGATCCCGAATCTGCTGATGATGGCGATGCACCTGTGCGGGGTGACGAAGAACCTGCGCATCGGCTGCGGCTTCAATGTCGTACCGATGTGGCACCCGCTGCGCCTTGCGGAAGACTATGCGATGGCCGACATCCTGACCGGTGGCCGGGTGATCTTCGGCATCGCGCGCGGCTATCACACCCGCGAGGTCGAGACGTTCGGTGCCCCGCTGCTCGACCAGAAGGCCAACCGCGAATTGTTCGAGGAAGGCGTTGATGTCCTGTTCAAGGCGTTCGAGGGCAAGCCGTTCTCGCACAAGGGCAAGTACTATACGATCCCGCCGGAGGTGCCGTATCGCGGCTATACGCTGAAGGAGATCACGCTGGTGCCGGCGCCGGAGCGGCTGCCGGTCGAATGCTGGCAGCCGATCCAGAGCGGCTCCGAGCAGGCCTTCGACTTCATGGCCAAGCACGGCATCTCCGGTATGATCGGCGGCGGCTCTGCCGAGGGTGGCGCCGTCGAGCGGCACATGAGCGGCTTCCAGGCCGCCTATGCGCGCCGCGGCATCGAACTCGGATTAGGCGAGCGGCTTGCGCTTGGCTTCCAGTTTCACATCGCAAAGAGCCGCGAAGACGGCATGCGCGAGGCGGCCAAACACTACGAGGAGAACATGAAGATGTTTGGCGAGTTGCGCCTCGTGCGGGCGCTGACCGACGAGCAGATCGCCGCGATGCGCGATCCGCGGCTCGCCGCCACGACGAAATTGCCTGATATCGAGGACGCAGTGAAGGCCGGCGGCTTCCTGACCGGTACGCCCGCCGACATCATCGAGCAATTGAAGGCCGTAGAAAAGCGCTATCCGGGCGTCGACCGGGTGGTGTGCGCCACGCCGCTGGGGACCCCCCTCGAGGTCCAGCTGGAGGACCTCGATCGATTCGCCAAGGAGGTCATGCCCGCCTTCCGCCCGGCCAAGATCGCTTCAGCGGCGGAGTAGGAATAGCCAGGCGGCGCGTGGCCGCGAATGGCCAACACTCGTGGCCGCCGGTCACGGTGTGTCGGTGGCTGCCCCGATGTCCGCTCATTCTTCAACAGCAGCACAAAAGCGGACATCACCGGAGGTCGCCGATGGGCCAAACCCGAAGTGGCCGTTGCGAGCTGGCTTTCGGACATCACTTCTGAGCCGGATCGGGGCTCTTTCATTTCGTAGCCGCTTCGAGATTATCTGACGACTCGACATCAGTTGCGCCCAGGGCGTATGAGCGAGCCGCGGCTCAACAATGGCATTCGGAGTATTTCCGATCGTGGGCACCAGCGGTTTGATGTCGATCGACCTGGGGTTACGGGGCGCCGTCGTAGCATTGTGCCTGCTGATCGCAACTTTGGCGCTACGCGATCGCCGCGATAGCACGGCCGCACTGCTGGGCGCCGCGCTCGCAATCGGCGTCGCGGCTTCGATGGTCTGCTCGGCACCCACGTTCCCGCGGCCATTTGCGTGGTGGGGCCTGTTGCTGCTGGCGTTGTCCAGCGCGAATTGTGTCGTGTTCTGGCTATGGGCGCGTGCTGCCTTCGATGACGATTTCGTACCACGGCCCTGGCATGGCGTCTTGTGGGCGGCCGTCGCCGTCGCGCAATGGCTGGACGCTAGCGGAGTCACAAGATCGGCCGCGCTTGAGCGTGCGATCGAACGCACGCTGTCGTTTACCTTTCCCGGCCTGGCGTTGTTGGCGGTGGCACAGACGCTCATCACCTGGCCGGCGGACCTGGTGCAGGGTCGGCGAAGGCTCCGGCTGGTCGTGTTGATCGGGGGCTCGGGCCAAATCGTTCTCGACTCCTTCTTAAGCTTCTTGCAGCAGCCCTCGCATCCCATTTCTTCTGTGACCAGCGTCGCTAACACCTTCGTTCTGTTTGTGTTGGTCGGCTTAAGCGCGTGGAATCTGCTGGAGGCGGGGACGCGGAAAGGTTCGATCCTGCTGCCCGCGACAAATGTCCGCTTCGGCGCGCCAGCCAAGGCGTCTGACGATCAGAGCAAGCCTGCCACGATTGAACCGGCTCTCTTGCGCCGGTTGGAACAGTTGATGACCGTCGAGCGTATCTACCGGCGTGAGGGGTTGACCATCAAATTGCTATCCGTCGAGCTTGGTGTGCCGGAGTACCGGCTGCGGCTGCTCATCAATGAGGGCCTCGGCTACCGCAATTTCAATGCGTTTCTCAATCATTACCGGATCGGGGAAGCCAAGGCGGCGCTGGTCGACCCCGAACAAGTAGAAGTCCCGGTGCTGACAATTGCCATGGACACAGGTTTCCAGTCGATCGGGCCGTTCAACCGCGCCTTCAAGGCCGCGACAAATTTAACTCCAACCGAATTTCGCCGCCTCGCCATGGCGGGAAATGCGGCCCCGGTAAACGATCGATTGAAAGTCGGCCAGTCGAGTTGAAGAATTGGCCAGCCGAATTGCGGGAATCGGCGAGAAGGAATCGAAAACATTTGACAGACTGATGGCGATGCTTCCTCGCGGTAGTTGCGCCAACGGGGCTCCCCATGCGAAATCAGCGGTTTGTCGTTCTATTGGCCGCGCTGGCGGGACTTACACTCTGTGCGGCAGGGGCGGCGCTTGCCAACGATTTGCAGACCGTCGGTGACCCGGACAGTCTCGGTTTTTCGGCGCGGCGGCTGGCGCGCATGACCTCCTGGTTCGAAGCGCAGAGCGAAAAAAGCGATCCTTTCGGTTTTGTCGTGGGGATCGCTCGGGGCGGCAAGCTCGCCTATTTGCAAGCCACCGGCTTCGAGGACCACGACAGGAAAATGCCGATGCGGCCGGATTCGATCTTTCGCATCGGATCGATGTCCAAGCAAATCACCAGCGTCGCCACCATGATGCTGGTCGATGAAGGCAAGCTCGACCTCGATGCTCCCGTGGCCCAGTATCTGCCGGAGCTCAGGGATATGCAGGTCGTCAAAAAGGATCCGGTCACCGGGGATCCGATCCTCTCGGATGTTGCGCTGAGAAATTTTGAACCGGCGAAGCGCGCGATGACGATCCGTGACCTGCTGCGCAATACGTCCGGGCTCGTTTATGCTTCGCCGGACTACGCCGATCCCGGATTTGAGAATGCCGCGATTCACGTACTGTACGGCGCCAGGGCGCCGTTCCGGCGCGACAAGCCCATCGCCGACTGGGTCGCGAACCTTGGCTCGCTCCCGCTGTTGCACCAGCCGGGCGAAGTCTGGGAATATGCCATCGGTTTCGATGTTCTCGGGCATGTCATCGAAGTCGTGTCGGGCCAGTCTTTCGACCGGTTTCTGCAAGAGCGCCTGTTCGCGCCGCTCCATATGGTCGACAGCGGCTTCTCGGTGCCGCAGGCCAAGCTTGCCCGTCTCGTCGCCGTGCCGGGGCCGCAGCCCCAACCCCCTTTCGCGAATAGCGACGTCGGCAAGCCGCAGACGTTCTTCTCGGGCGGCGGAGGCATCGTCTCCACGGTTCCTGATTTTCTGCGCTTCTGCCAGATGCTGCTCAACGGCGGCGAGCTTGACGGCGTGCGTATCTTGAAGCCCGAAACGGTCAGGCTGATGACGACGAATTCGCTGCCACCGAAAATGCACATTGCGGGGCATGAAGTCGGTCCGGCCTTCGGTACGGGCTGGGGGCTCGGTTTCGCAGTCCGCACCAGCCCCGATTTCAGCTACATTCCGGGCGCAGTCGGAAGCTTCAACTGGCAGGGAAGCTGGGGCACGTTCTTCTCGATCGATCCGGCACAGAAGCTGATCCTGATCATGATGATGCAGCGGAGCGAGCACAGTGAGAACGGCTTCTACTTCAACGCCATCCGTCGCCTGCCTTATGCCGCGTTGAAGGTGCCCGAAGTGCCCGCGCCAGTCGCGTCCGGACAAGAGAATGCCGGCGCGATTGCCGAATATGTCGGACGTTACGATTTCGGCGGATCCGCAAGTTCGCTGGATCGACAGGCCTTGGTCGCCGACGGGAATGGCTGGACCGGGCTTGAGTCCGTTGTCGCGGAGGCCGGCGGCCTCAGAGTGATTAAATTGGTCGACGCAGGCCCTGCCGCTAAGGCAGGCGTCATGGCGGGAGATCTCATCGCCGCGGTCGGCGACAGCTCTATCAGGGGCCTGACCCTGGAAGCGGCCTTTCGCCGGATTTCAGGTCCGGTCAACGCCACGATCAAGCTCAAAATCTTCCGCCAAAACCAAAGTGATCCAATCATTGTCACCTTTACCCGAGAGGCTGTCCCTTCGCACAGCGTCCAGCTTCGAATTCGTGTCGCAGATGGCAAGCTGGTCGTTGAAGCAACAGGCGGGTGGTCGATCCTTGATTTCGACAAGGGCCAGCCGACATCGGTGGAGGTTCGCTCAAAAGATGAATTCCAGGTCGAGAGTGGCGATCACACGCGGATCGCCTTCGTCAGAGACGCAGCCGGCAAAGTCAACGGCGCGGTTCTCAATCCGGGACCATGGGAGCAACGCGGCGTACTCGCACAATAAGGCACACTGACAGCTGATGAAATTGGCGGGAGCTTGCGTTGCTCGAACATCAGGTGTCCGGCGGCCCGAGATGGTGGCGGTCTCGACTTCCGCTCAGGGTCAGAAGCTGACATCCGGCGGCCATCTCGACCTGTCCGCCAAGGGCCAGAAGCGGAAGTGATCTATTCGATCACCTCGTCGGCGCAGGCGAGCAGGGCGGGCGGCACAGTGAGGCCGAGCGCCTTCGCCGTGGTGATGTTGATGACGCCGACATAGCTCCCATGAATACACCCCTAGACCACCCCCTGCTGGCGCAGGCGTTTCGCTTCGTCGGGCTCGACCCCGCACAGCGATTTAAGCAGCGCGTCGGTGTGCTCGCCCAGCAGGGGCGGACGACTGACCGCGACGGGTGAGTCCGACAATTTGATCGGGCAGCCGACCGTCTGATAGGTGCCGCGAGTTGGGTAGTCCACGTCGACGATCATCTCGCGCGCCTTGAGATGCGGATCGGCCAGCACCTCGCCGGTGTCCTGGCAGGCGCCGCAGGGAACGCCCGCATCCCCCATCAGGCGCATGACCTCGTGCTTGCTGCGCTGACGCGTCCACGCCTCGACGATGGCATTGAGCTCTGCCCGGTTATCCCAGCGCGCTTCCACGGTTTTGAAGCGCGCGTCCTCGGTCAGTTCCGGCTGCCCCAGCACCTTCGCCACCGCCGGCCACATCTGCTGCTGCGCATAGAGGAAGACGTAGTCATTCGGGCCGCCCGGCGCGCAGGGGTAGGTCGTGCCAGGCACGTTGCGCCCGAGCTGATTGCCGTTGCGCGGCATGGCATGGCCGTAGCGCTGGTGGTCGCGCAGGCTCACCCGCACCAGGTTGACGACCGCGTCCTGCATGGACACCTCGACCTGCTGGCCGCGGCCGGTGGCATGGCGCTGCTGCAGCGCGGCCAAAATGCCGATCGCCATATGCATGCCGGTGCCGGAATCCCCGATCGCCGGATAGATGTAGGTCGGCGGATTTTCGGGGAAGCCGGTGACGCTCATCGCCCCGCCCATGGCCTGTGCGATCGGCTCGAAGCTCTTGAATCCGCTGTAGGGTCCGTAGGTGCCGAAGCCCTTGATGGTGGCGTAAATCAGCCGCGGGTTGACCTTGGCCAGCGCTGCGTAGCCGAACCCGAGGCGATCGAGCGCGCCCGGCCCGAAATTCTCCACCAGCACGTCCGACTCGGCGATGACCTTCCGGAACAGATCCTTGCCGGCGTCGGTCTTGAGATTCAGCGTCAGGCTGCGCTTGTTGGCATTGAGGATCAGGAAGAACAGGCTGTCACTGTTCTTGTGGTCGCGCATGTTCACCCGCGCGATGTCGCCGCCGGTGGGCTCCTCGAGCTTGATCACGTCGGCACCGAGGAAGCCGAGAATCTGCGTGCAGGCAGGTCCCGCCTGGTTGTGCGTCATGTCGATGATGCGGATGCCTGCGAGGGCCTTGTCCATGGTCGCGCTCCGGATGGGCGGAATGGGATGATCTAGTGCCCACTTTCCGAAGTTCGTGCTCCATTGCCGCGCTACCGTTCACGAACTTCGGAAAGTCATGGGCACTGGCAAATCTATGATTCTAGTGCCGCTTTCGATCTGAAGTCCCTGAACCCGATCTTGCCGCAAGTGAGTCAGGGACTTCAGATCGGCGGCACCAGTATGAGCAGTCAGGGCGGATTGCGGTAGCAAAATCCATCAGGAGTGCCATGACGGTCCGTAATGGCTCTCGACCCATTGCGCGGGTCTTTCGGCCAGCCGCAATGTCGGGAGCCACCACCCTGCTGCCAGGGCCGCAGTAGCTTTGTCGAGGCTCCGGTGATGAAATGTCCGATCAGCGCAAACAACGAAACAACGGGAGCAAACAGTGACATCGGAAACCCCGACCTTCGGACGCTACGCCGAGATACAATACGACCAGATGACATCAGAACAGAAGGATGCCTATGACACCATCATTGAGGCGCGCGGGCGCTTGCCGGGCCCGGTCAAGATCTGGATCCATAATCCAAAGCTGGCAAAGGTCGTCAGCGCTTTCGGCGTTCATTTTCAACCCGGTGGCTACTCGCTGACCGAGCGCGAGCGGGAGATCGCGGTCTGTATCATCACGAGCCACTGGCATTCGGCTTACCCGACCGCCGCGCACGAGCGCCGGGCAAAGGAAGTCGGCCTGCCGGCCGCCGCAGTCGAGGCGATGATCTCGGGAATGCCGACCGCGTTCGACGACGAACGCGAACAGATCGTCTACGAGATGGCGACAGTCCTGTCCGGCGCTCGATGGGTGCCGCGCGGGCTAACCCAGCGTGCGGTCAAGGCCCTCGGCCACGTCGGAATTACCGACGTGATCACACTGATGGGGCACTACTCGAGCGTCGCGATGACGCTGGCTTTCTATGACGTTCCAGATGGAGCGACTGGCCTTCAACGCTAAGGAAGTGTCGCTGGACGACGACCTTGAGCGGTTCCTACGGATCGGGTGGCCCCATCCATGAGTCGACCACGGGCATCTTGCCGAGGCCTCCTAGCGAAATATTGATCATCCCGCCGGCCTCGTTGTGACGCCGCCGATTGCTTTCCCCGGCTTTTCGTCAAAAGCTTGCCGACAGCGGATCGGACGGCGTCGTCCGCCTTTGAGGGAGTTCGCGCATGCGCCGCTGCTGGCCCGCCACGGTCCTGACATTCGCGCTGATGGCCTTCGCGGCGGCCCCGGCCGGCGCCGGCACCCGCCTCGCGCTTGTGATCGGCAACGGCAAATACGCCAACGCACCGAAGCTCGAGAATCCCGCCAACGACTCGGCCGATCTCGCCGCGGCGCTGCGCAACGTCGGCTTCGAAGTCATCGAGCAGCAGGACGCCTCGCGCGAATCCATGACCAAGGCGGTGCGCGAGTTTTCGAGCCGGCTTCGCGGCACGGAGGTGGCGCTGTTCTTCTATGCCGGCCACGGCATGCAAATGAGCGGCGAGAACTATCTGTTGCCCGTCGACGCCGATATCCAGACGCCCGCGGACGTGCGCTTCAACACCGTCAACCTCACCGATATCCAGCAGGAGATGGAAGGAAGCGGGCGCGTCAACATCATCATTCTCGACGCCTGCCGCAACAATCCGTTCGCCGACCGGCTCGCCCAGAGCGGCCGCGCGGCACCCTCGCGCGGACTCGGGCGGATCGACGCCGCCGGCGAAGGCTCGCTGATCGTCTATTCGACGCAGCCCAACAACGTCGCGCTCGACGGCGCCGGACGCAACTCGCCGTTCACGGCCGCGCTGTTGAAACACGTCGTCACGCCCGGGATCGAAGTGCGCCAGATGCTGTCGCGGGTGCGCGGCGACGTGCTCTCGGCAACGGAGCGGCGGCAGACGCCGTGGGACAGTTCCTCGCTCACGGGCGACGTCTATCTCGCCGGCGCGCCCTCATCGCCGTCCGACGTCGCCGCCGTTGCGCCAACCCTGCCGCCCGCGCCGGCTGCGAACACCGGCAATGCGCCCGACACTTCCCGCACCAAGGCTCAAGTCGCGGCGATGCCGGCTGCGCCGCCGCCGGCGTTACCGGCAGCGCCAACGCCCGCGCCGCCGCCTCAGAACGAATGTGACCGTCTGGTCGCCTTCGCTCCGCCGTTTTCGACGCCCGAACAGCTCAAGCGCGCGAAACACGTGAACTGGCCGGCTGCGGCAGCCGCCTGCGCGGCCGTGGTCGCCGAGCAGCCCGGCAACATGCGCATGCAATATTATTACGGGCTCGCGCTAGACAAGACCAACAACACCGTGGAGGCACTGCGCCGCGTCAAGATGGCGGCCGAGGCCGGCGACGCGGACGCGATGGACTCGCTCGGCTTCTACTTCGCGACCGGCCGCGGCGTGGTGAAAAACCCCGAACGCGCTTTCGAGCTGTTCAGCAAGGCGGCTGCGCTCGGCAACGCCAGCGGGACGTCCAATCTCGGCTCGATGTACAGCAATGGCCTGTTCGTGAAGCAGGATTTTCCCAAGGCGCTCGACTATTACGAGAAAGCGGTCGAGGCCGGCAATTCCTTTTCGCTCAACCAGATCGGCGTGATGTATTTCGCCGGCAAGGGCGTCGAGCGCGACTACCATGCGGCCGCCGAATATTTCCAGCAGGCGGCCGATCTCGACGACGGCTACGCGCTGAAATACCTCGCCATCATGCATGAGCGCGGCCTGCTCGGCCCCAAGGATCCCGAAAAGGCCGGCGCGCTGCGGGCCCGCGCGCAGATGGTCGATCCCGACAGCCAGAACCCGGACGTGCCGGCGGCGGTCGCGACACCGGTGCGCCATACCGCCTCCGGCCGACCCCACACCATCATCATCCGCCGCTATCGTTTCATCGGCTGCAGCTGGGTGTGGTGCTAGCTGCAGCTTGCACCCGGCCGCGATTTTGCCGCGTTCCAAAGCCAGCATGCACTCCGATCGCATGCGGGGAGGCACTTCGATGTGGAAGCATGGGACATCGCTTTTCCTGTTGACGCTAGTCGGGTTACCGGCAAACGCGCAAACCCAATGCCCGGAATTGACGCGGCTGCGCGCCGAGGCAGTGGCGGCAGCAAAGCCGACCCGCGGCCCACCAGCGCCGCTGCTGCCCCGCTGCGAGACCTACATCCGGATTTCCATCGCATGGAACGACGTCGTCAAATACGCCAGCGACCATCGTGAGGCCTGCGACGTGTCGTCTCCGACGCTGGACACGATCGAGAAGGCCCACCGCGAGGCGGTGAAGGTACGCGACCGCGTCTGTATGGGACTTCCCGTTCTTTCGTATCCGGCAGACATCATCCTGCGCTGAGGGCGCGGCCGCCACCCGTCCGCACGTCTGCCACTAACTTCTTGCAGCAGGCTGGTTGTCACGCTGCCCGCGCCGCCGCTCCAGCGTGATCTCGGCGAGGATCGACATCGCGATCTCCTCGGGCGTGATGGCGCCGAGGTCGAGTCCGGCCGGCGCCTTGACGCGGTCGATTGCGGCAGCGTCCGCGCCCTCGGCAACGAGCTTCTCGCGCAGCGCGGCCATCTTGCGGCGGCTGCCGACAAAGGCGTGCCAGGCGGCCTCCGTGGCAATGGCCGCGCGCAACGCCGCCTCGTCGCCCTTGCCTTGCGTGGACACCACGACAAAGCGTTTGGCCTCATGCAACTCGCCCAGCGCAAATCCGTCGATCAGCATATCGGCTTGCGGCGGCGCCAGCAGATCGGACGCCGGCGCGGCCAAGGTGACGTGATAGCCGAGCGGGCGCGCTTGGGCTGCGAGCGACAGCGCCACCGGGCTGGCGCCGAGGATCACCAGGGACGGATGCGGCAGCACCGGCTCGACGAAAATGTCCATGGTGCCCTTGCTCGGGCACATGTTGGAGGCGAAGCGCACGCCCTCGCGGGTCTCGCCCGGCCTGACGCCGAGCTCCGCCAGGAGATTCTCCGGCTGCACCGAGACCATGCGCGGCTCGCCGTCGGCCAGCGCATCGCGCGCGGCTTTCAGCACCGCGCCCTTGGCGCAGCCGCCGCCGATCCAGCCCGCGACAATGCTGCCGTCGGGACGAATAATCGCCTTGGCGCCGGCCTTGGCCGCGGTCACCGACACCGTACGCACGACGGTGGCGAGCACGAAGGCCTCTTCGGCGGCCTTCATCTGCGCGACCAGGTCCATGACTTCGGCATGCGCGGTCATGGGTTTGCTCCGCTCTGTTCCCTCCCCGCTTGCGGGGGAGGGTTAGGGAGGGGGGTAAGCACCAAGCGCGGTGTGCGTTGACCCCCACCCCCAACCTCAAGAGCGAGCTTCGCTCGCCTCGGACCCCGCAAGGGGGAGGGGAGCGCAGCTCCCTCGTCGCAAGTAGCGCGAACCAGTCCGCTCATCTCACAGCCTCGCCAGATACGGTTCGAGCGCCGACAGACTCGCCAACGTATTGGCCGGCGCGTAAAGATCGACAAAGGGCAGCGCGGCCTTGATGCCTCTCGCCTCCGGCGAATAGCCTTCCCACGCCATCATCGGATTGAGCCAGACGATGCGGCGGCAGCGTTTTGCAAGCGCCGCCATCTCACGGCCGAGCAAATTGGCATCGCCGGTCTCGTAGCCGTCGGAGACGATCATCACCACCGTGCGCGAATGGATCACGCGCGAAGCGTGCCAGCGGTTGAAGGTCTGTAAGGACTCGCCGATCCTGGTGCCGCCGCCCGCGCCCTGCGCCAGCAGCGACAAGCGATCCAGCGCCCGCGCGGCATCCTTCTCCTTCATCGCGCCGGAGACATGCGCCAGGCGGGTGTGGAACAGGAAGGCCTCGGCCTCGCGGAATTCATCGAGCACGCCGTGGATGAAGCGCAGGAACACCGATGTGTACATGCTCATCGAGCCGGAGGCGTCGAGCAGCACCACCAGCCGGAGCGGCTTGTCCTTGCGCCGGCGCTTGACCAGCGCGATCGGCACGCCGCCATGGCTGATGTTGCGGTGAATGGTGCGGCGCAGGTCGAGCCGGTAACCGCGGCGGCGGGCGAGATCGCGCCGGGTCAGCCGCGTGCGCATCATCCGCGCCAGCTTTGCTGCGGCCTCATGCGCCTGCGCCACCTGCGTAGGGTCCGCGAGCTTGCGGAAATCGACCTCGGCCAGATTCTCCACGCGCGAGGCGCCTTCCATCCGCCCTTCCCCGCTCGCTTGTGGCGCATCGTCGGCTGACGGGATCTGGTCGGTGGAGGATGGGTTGCCGTCTCGCGTGCTGCCGGTGTCTTGCAAACTCTTCAGCGAGGGATTGTTGGCGGCCTTCGACGAGCCGACGGCCATCGAGCGCGAGCGCACGCGCCGGCCCAGCCAGAATGCGTCGAAGATGCCATCGAATTTGTCCCAGTCCGACTTGCGCGCCGAGAACAGATGTTTCAGCGCCGAGCGCAGCAGGCCCGGCTTCGCCGCGTAGCCGCCAGCCATCAACTCGGCTGCATCGCGCCCCTCGGCAAGGCCGACGGCAAAGCCGTTGTCGCGCAAGGTGCGCAGAAACGCCGCAAGTTTGGTGGAGACCAGGCGCGAGACCTCGTTCATCTCCTCCAACGACGGGGCGGGTCCGCAGCAGCTCATGCCACCTTCCCCAGGATACGCGTCGTGACTTCCCGGGTGACGCGCGACTTGTCCTCCTGCGTCTTGACCAGGCACATCATCGTCTCGTGCACCGTCTCAGGATCGTCGTGGAGGTCACGCACCTCGAGGCCGACCAGCGCCGCGGCCCAGTCCAGCGTTTCGGCGACGCCGGGCACCTTGCGCAGTTCCTCTTTCCTTATGCCCTCGACCATGCGTGCGATCTGCAGCGAGAGCGAAGCGGAGACGCCGTCGATCCGCGCCATGATAATGCGCGCCTCGCGCTCGACATCGGGATAGTCGACATAGTGATAGAGGCAGCGGCGGCGCAGCGCGTCCGAGAGTTCGCGCGTACCGTTCGAGGTCAGCACCACATGCGGGATGCTGACGGCCTTGACGGTGCCGAGCTCGGGGATCGAGACCTGGAAGTCCGACAGCAATTCGAGCAGGAACGCCTCGAACTCGTCGTCGGCGCGGTCGATCTCGTCGATCAAGAGCACCGGCGGCTTGTCACGGCGGATCGCAGCGAGCAGCGGACGCTCCAGCAGATACTTCTCCGAGAAGATCTGATCCTCGATCGTATCGGGCTCGCCGCGATGCGCCTGGATCGCAAGCAGCTGCCGCTGGTAATTCCACTCATAGAGCGAGGAGGATTGATCGAGTCCCTCATAGCATTGCAGGCGGATCAGCTCGGTCGCATGGACCGAGGCGAGAGCCTTGGCGACCTCGGTCTTGCCGACGCCGGCCTCGCCTTCCAGCAGCAGCGGTCGCCGCAGCCGCTGCATCAGCGCGATCGCGGTCGCAAGCTCGCCGTCGGCGATATAGCCGGACTTGGCGAGGGCCTCTGCGATTTCGTTACGGTCTTTCATTTTACGTGTTTCCGTCATTGCGAGGAGCGAAGCGACGAAGCAATCCATAGCGGGGCAAGCGGATGGATGGATTGCTTCGCTTCGCTCGCAATGACGATGTTACGCCACCGCGCCCAAATCCTTCGCCGCCTTCCAGTTGCGCCAGTAGTCGTGCGGCATCTGGATATGCGTCGAGCCGAGGAACGAGAACGCGTCGTTGACGGCATTGGAGAACGCCGGCACGCCGCCGACATTCGGGCTTTCGCCGACGCCCTTGGCGCCGATCGGGTGATGCGGCGAGGGGGTGACGGTAAAGTCGGTTTCCCAATGCGGCGTCTCCACCGCGGTCGGCATGAAGAAATCCATGAACGAGCCGGTCACGACGTTTCCGGCCTCGTCATAGCGGATTTCCTGGCCCATCGCGATGGCAAACGCCTCGGTGAGGCCGCCATGCACCTGGCCCTCGATGATCATTGGGTTGATGCGGGTGCCGCAATCGTCCAGCGCATAGAAGCGCCTGACCTTGTACACGCCGGTATCGACGTCGATGTCCATCACGCAGAGATAGGCGCCGAACGGATAGGTCATGTTAGGCGGATCGTAATAGCTGACCGCCTCAAGTCCGGGCTCCATGCCCGGCGGCACCGAGTTGTAAGCCGCCCAGCACAGGTCCTTCATCGTGATCGACTTCTCCGGCAGGCCTTTGACGCGGAAGCCGTCGATGTCCCATTCGAGATCGTCCTCGTGGACTTCGAGCTTGTAGGCCGCGATCATCTGGGCCTTGGCCTTGATCTTGCGCGCGGCCATGGCGATCGCGGCGCCCGCCACCGGCGTCGAGCGCGAGCCGTAGGTGCCGAGCCCGTAGGGCGCGGTGTCGGTGTTGCCCTCCTCCACCATGATGTTGTCGGCGGGAATGCCGATCTCGGTGGCGATGATCTGGGCCCAGGTGGTCTCGTGGCCCTGGCCCTGGCTCTTGGAGCCAACGCGCGCGATGCCCGCCCCGGTCGGGTGCATGCGGATCTCGCAGGAATTGAACATGGCGATCCCGAGGATGTCGCAATTCTTCGACGGACCGGCGCCGACGATCTCGGTGAAGAAGGAGACGCCGAGCCCCATGATCTCGCGGGTCTCGCCGCGCTTGAACGCCGCGCGCTTCTCAGCCTGCTCCTTGCGGAGCGCGGCGTAGTCCGTCGTCTCCATCATCTTCTTCATGGCGGTGTGGTAATCGCCGGAATCGTATTCCCACCCGAGAGCCGAGTGATACGGGAATTGCTCGCGCTTGATGAAGTTCTTCAGCCGCAGCGCCGCCGGATCCATGCCCAGCTTCTGCGCGAGAATGTCCATCCCGCGCTCGATGCAATAGGCCGCCTCCGTGACGCGGAACGAGCAACGGTAGGCGACGCCGCCCGGCGCCTTGTTGGTGTAGATGCCGTCGACGACGAGATGCGCCACCGGGAAGTCGTAGGAGCCGGTGACGATGTTGAAGAAGCCGGCCGGCCATTTCGACGGATCGGCGCAGGCGTCGAACGCGCCGTGGTCGGCCAGCACATGCACGCGCAGGCCGGTGACCTTGCCGTCCTTGTTCGCCGCGATCTCGGTGGTCATGTGGTAGTCGCGCGCGAACGAGGTCGCAGTCAGGTTCTCGATGCGGTCCTCGACCCATTTCACCGGCTTTCCGGTGACGATGGAGGCGACCGCGGCACAGATGTAGCCGGGATAGGCGCCGACCTTGTTGCCGAAACCGCCGCCGATGTCGGGCGAGATCACATGGATCTTCTGCTCCGGCAGTTTGGCGATCAGCGACACCACGGTGCGGATCACGTGCGGGGCCTGGAAGGTGCCCCAGATCGTCAGCTCGCCCCTGATCTTGTCAAAGGAGCAGACGCACTGGCAGGTCTCCAGCGGCGACGGATGGACGCGGTGATAGCTGATCATCTCCTTGATGGTCACGTCAGCTTTCTTGAAGGCAACGTCTGTGAGCTCCTTGTCGCCGACGCCCCACTCGAAGACGTGGTTGTGATGCTTGCGCGGCCCATGCGCGCCACTGGTCTTGCCGGCGAGGTCTTCGCGCAGCACCGGCGCATCCTTGTCCATCGCCTTGAAGGGATCGATGACCACCGGCAGCGCCTCGTATTCGACCACCACCTTGTTGACGCCGTCGTCGGCGGCATAGCGATCGGTCGCGACCACGAAAGCCACCTCCTGGTTCTGGAACAGCACCTTGCCGTCGGCCAGCACCATCTGGACGTCGCCCGCCAAGGTCGGCATCCAGGCGAGGTTGACGGTCTTCAGCGTCTCGGCGGTGATGACCGCGAGCACGCCCGGCACCTTCAGCGCCTCCTCGCTGTTGATCGATTTGACGCGCGCATGGGCATGCGGCGAGCGCACGAAGTCGCCGTGCAGCATGCCCGGCAGTTTGAGGTCGTCGACATAGTTGCCCTTGCCTTGCGTGAAGCGGACGTCTTCGACGCGCTTGCGCTTGCAGCCCATGCCTTCGAGGGCGGCGGTGCGTTGTTCCCGCGTGGGAGTGAGGTCATTCATTCCGCGGCCTCCTTGAATTCAACGCCGTTGATCTTGGCGGCGGCGTACTGGATTGCCTTGACGATGTTCTGGTAGCCGGTGCAGCGGCAGATATTGCCGGAGATGCCCATCCGGATTTCCTGCTCGGTCGGCGACGGGTTCTCCTGCAGCAGCCGCTGCGCGCGGAGAATCATGCCGGGGGTGCAGAAGCCGCATTGCAGGCCGTGCATCATGCGGAAGCCTTCCTGCAGCGCCGACAGCGAGCCGTCGGCGTTGGCGACGCCCTCGATGGTCATGATGTCGCTGCCCTGGGCCTGGACCGCGAACATGGTGCAGGATTTCACCGACATGCCGTCGATATCGACGGTGCAGGCGCCGCAATGGGTGGTCTCGCAGCCGATATGGGTGCCGGTCAGCTGCAGATTCTCGCGAATGAAATGCACCAGCAGTGTCCTCGGCTCGACAAGCCCTTCGACCTCGGCGCCGTTGACCTTCATGGTCACATGCGTTTTTGCCATTGTCCCCTCCTCACCTGGCGCGGCTTGCGGCGCGCTGCAGCGCGCGCGTCACCATGATGCCGCCGACATGTTTGCGATATTCGACCGGCCCGCGAGCGTCGGCAGCCGGCGACATGATCGCCACCGCCGCATCCGCGGCCTTCTTCAGCGCGGCCGCATCGAGGCTGGTGCCGACAGCGGCCTTTGCGGCGTCAACGGCGAGCAGCGGCGTCTCGTGCAGGTTGGTGAGGCCAATCGAACAGCTTGCGACCTTGCCGCCGGACATGGTGAGCACGACCGCGGCGGCCGCGGTGGCGTAATCGCCGATCTTGCGCTTCAATTTCTCATAGGCGTAGCCGTGACCGGCGGCCGGCACGGGAATCGTGACCGAGGTCAGGAGTTCGCCGGGCTCGAGCGCGGTGAAATAGGCGCCCTGGTAGAACTCGCTCGCGACCACGTCGCGCGCGCCGCTCGGCCCCTGCAGCTGGTAGCTCGCGCCAAGCGTCATCATCAGCGCCGGCATGTCATTGCCGGGATCGCCATTGGCGACATTGCCGCCGATGGTTCCGCGATAGCGCACCTGGGGATCGGCGATCAGAAGCGCGGTCTCATGCAGGATCGGCAGCGATTTTCCGATCTCATCCGAGCCCAGCAACTCGTGCTGGGTGGTCATCGCCCCGATCACAATCTTGCTGCCGTCGCGGCGAATGCCTTTCAGCCCCGCGACCGCATGCAGATCGATCAGATGGCTGGGGGTGGCCAGCCTGAGCTTCATCATCGGGACCAGGCTGTGGCCGCCGGCCAGCGCGCGGGCGTCGTCGCCGAGATCGGCGAGCAGTTTGACCGCATCGGCCACGGTCGCCGGCCGATGGTAGCTGAATGAGCCAGGAATCATCGTGTCCTCCCATCGTCCAGTTTGCTCTTACGGAGCGCGGACTTGGGGGGAGGCTCGACCCGGACTTTTACACGCGCAAGGCGAGGGCCTGAGGAGGCTCACGGGCGGGCGGATTTCGCACGAGTTGCCGAAAGCCGTGCACGAATTGCGTCAGGGAAGGAGACCTATCGGTGCGATGGACCACCCTCCCCTGGAGGGGGAGGGTCGGCGAAGCATCGAGCGAAGCGAGATGCGAGACGGGGTGGGGTGAACCCTTTCTGCGCACGGACGCGGTGTCTCAGTTCGAAAACTTCATCGGCAATCCGTTGCTTGCAGGAATCTCGAACGACGAAATCAAGTTTTTAACAAGAATTTTACATTTTGTGTAAATCCGCATTGTACGCTATTCAGACACAAGATATATGAGTTGGGGTAGAGCAAGGGACTAGCTATGGAAATTCGATCCCCGGGAAAGCATCTTTTGGAGGCAATTGAGGCGCATGGTTGGACTCAAACAGAGTTTGCCGAGATCGTAGGGCGACCCGGACGGTTAATCAGCGAGATTATCGCTGAAAAGCGCGGCATTACTCCGGACACCGCCGTTGCCTTCGCTGCTGCACTCAACAGTTCTCCCGAATACTGGTTGAACCTGGATGCGGCGTATCAACTATCAAAGGCCGCACCAGCGGCAGATCGTATCAATCGCCGAGCGCGCTTGCATAAGCGCTTTCCTGTCCGCGAAATGTTGAAGCGCGGGTGGATCAAAGCATCATCGGATGATGAGCTTGAACAAGCCGTGCTTAAGTTCTTCGGCATCGCTTCAGTCGATGATCCCGTCGTGTTCGATCACGCAGCAAGGAGAAATTATTCAACCGAACTTTCGGCAATGCAGGAGGCTTGGTTGATGAGGGTTTACAAGCTCGCCTTCGCGCTAAGCGTTCCGAAATATTCCGAAAGCACATTACGCGAATCGCTCGCCCAGCTTGAAGCGTTGATGATTGAGCCTGAGGAAATCCGTCACGTTCCGCGCATCTTAGCCGATTGCGGCGTAAGGTTCGTGATTGTGGAACCCATTCCCGGCTCCAAGATCGACGGCGTTTGTTTCTGGTTAGATAAAAACCGAAGTCCGGTCATTGGACTGTCGCTTAAAGGGAGCGATCAAATCGATCGTGTTTGGTTCAATCTGCGGCACGAGATTGAGCATGTTTTACGCGGGGACGGAAGAAACGAAGCTATCCTTGATGATTTTGAGGATCAATCAGCGTCTGAATCTGATGCCGAGAAGGCGGCCAATCTCGCCGCTTCTGATTTTTGCGTACCTCAGAAGCGAATGGACGATTTCGTCGCGCGCCATCACCCGATCTATACGAACCAAGCCCTCATCGGCTTTTCACGCCTTATGAAGCGGCACCCCGGTATCGTAGCTGGGCAACTACAGAAGAAGCTAGATCGCTGGGACTTGTTCAAAAAATTCCAAGCGAAAATTAGACATATCATCACGCAGACGGCGCTGACCGATGGATACGGTCGCACGATCTCAATCGAAATCTGATGGGGTTAGAAATGGCTAGCTACTCAAAACAAATGCAACAAATAGTTGAGGATTACCGGAACGCCGGTGAACCTTGGCCAACTTCGACCAAAGTAATCGCCGCTTGGGCAATTCGCATGGGCCGCTGGGAAATGCACGCGGCTGCAGCAATCAATCGATGTGCTGAAGATCTAGCGACGGCAATGCGGGAGGAATATTTCGTCGATAAAAAGGGCCGTCGAGTTCGACTATTGCATCCAGCGCAAACTAAAACGCGCGAAGGGGACCAGCTTGTCCTTTGGGATGATATTCGCACCGCCCCGCGCGCGCATATGCAGCTTTCTTTTCAGCAAAAGAGAAAGGGTATTTTTTGGGACTGCGTGCAGCTCAAGACGAGCGTGGATAGCTATAACGACTACCATCCAAAAGAGGATCAAATCGAAATGATTTATAATTTCGAGAACGATCTTGCAGAGCATGAAGCTGCCGAAGAAAGCGCCGCATAGGTTTTGCCGGCCAGCGTGCTTGCACGGGATCACCCCACCCCGTCTCGCATCGCTTCGCGATGCTCGCCGACCCTCCCCCTCCAGGGGGGATTGTTATAGTTGGCAAACCCAAAGATTTGCGAACCTCATTTTTTTACACATTTGAGTTCGTCCATTTGTTGTTTTAGTTCGGCTTTCGCGTTTGGCGGATATCCTGCGCCCCCTACTGTAATATTCGTAATGTGCGTGGCGATCTTAGCGCAAACATCCGTAAAGGCATGCAACTGACTGATTTCTCCATCAAGTTTGTCAACTTTCGCATCTAGCCTCTGGATCCAAATTGCAGCTCCCACTACCAACGCTATAAGCGTTGTGAGTTGAGCGATCGTTCCAAGCAAATTCGTCCAATTCGTTGGCTTGGCGCGGTCCACGGGGGCCGGATTGTCTTCGCTCATTTCTTTGGACTCCCCACCTTGGCGATCTTTTTAAGCTTCGCCTCAAACCGCTCTTTGCTTTCGTCCGCGCCAAGGCGGCGGCCGACTGAGACAAAATCGTCAGGCTCCCGGCCGGTTTTCCGGGCCGCGCGTTTCTTCTTCGGGTTCTTTTGGCGCGGGGATGTCAGCATCAACATGGCCCTCTAGTTTTAGTTTGAATTGCCGATCTTCTTCAGGAAGGGGAAGGTCTGCCAGTCCTATTGCTTTGATACCAGCTTGTTTCGCCAGTGTTACGACATCGCTGTCATCCGTATGAATCACGGAGGCACCAGCAACCTTGGCAATGGCGATTCCCTTCCAGGGGAGGGTAAAAGAATCTAAGCATGCCGCCGCGCGAGCCCGAGCCGTGCCTTCACCTCGGCGATCTTGGCGCGGCTGACGGGCACCCGATGCGGCGTCGGTCCGTCGAGCTCGATCACGGCGCCGTCGCCCTCCTTGCGGACAAAGGAGACATGGGGGATCGCCACGATGTGGCTGCGGTGCACCCGGACGAACAGGCCGGGGTCGAGCTGGGCTTCCGCCTCCGAGATCGACCACGGGCACATCCGCTCGCGGGTGCCGTCATGGACTCGCGTGTAATGCGCGTCGGCGCGGACGCTGCGGACCTCGGTGGCGTCGATGAAATGGGTGCCGTTGGCGCCCTCGACCGGCAGGCGGGGCGCGGGTTGCGGCCGCGGCGGCTGACCGAGCCCGCCGAGCGGCGCCGGCATCAGCCGCGGCGAGGTCATGGTGATCGGGCCGGCATTTGACGCCGCCGCCTCGGCAATCGGTTCGGCGGCCACCGCCTGCCGGCGCGGGTCCGGCACCAGCGACAGCAGGAAGCCGGCCGCGATCACGAAGCACAGCACGGCGACCACGATGGACAGAATCTGCGGCGAAGCGGCGAGCCCACCGCCCATATGGTGATGAGCGACGCCCGCCGCCGGCATGAAATGCATGCCGTGCATCGCGGTGTAGTGCATGCCGGACACGGCGACGCCGAATGCGATCGAACTGACGACGAGGCGGATGCCGTCCTGCCGCGCCAGGAAGGCACGCAGGCCGCCATAGGCCGCGCCGATCGCGACCGTGACGGAGAGCAGCACCATCGGCCAGTCATGTTCAATGACGAAATTCCCGGCGAGACCATGAATGCCGGCATAATGCATGCTGACGATGCCGAGCCCGAGCAGCACCGCGGAAGATGCCACGCGCGGCAGGCTCGGCTCGCCGACGCTGACGAAGAACAGGGAGATGCCGACCACCAGCGCGCAGATCAAAAACGAGATGATGGTGGGCAGCACCAGATAGACGGCGTCGGACGGAAGCGGCGCCGCCAGCACGCCGACGAAATGCATGGTCCAGATGCCGACCGCGAGAAAGGCCGCCGCACCCGCCAGCAGCACGCGGCGTCCACCTCCCGGCGCGGCACGCACGCGCGCCGCCAGCGAGAAGCCGGTGTAGCCGCCCAGAATCGCGATCGCCACCGAGAGCGCGACGAGCCAGGGATCGTGTCCTTCGAACATGATCGTCTCGGCCGTCCGTCTCCACGGACGGCCTCCTCCGCAGCCGATGTTATAGGCGGGACGATAAAAATGACAATCAATCGATTGTGGTGCTCAATCGATTGTGGCTCGCTCGCGCAACGAGTTCGCTCTCTTCTCCGCTTGCGCTGTGCCACCCTCTCCCCTTGCGGGAGAGGGTGGCGAAAATCGAGCGAAGCGAGATTTGAGCCGGGTAGTCACTTTGTTAAAGCGCGAAGAGACCCCTCACCCGCCCTCACTGCTTCGCAGTTCGGGCACCTCTCCCGCAAGGGGAGAGGGTACACCGAGCGTGCGGCTCGTTCTTGCTAACTAACCTCACTTCGCCCGCGTAACCGGCGGGGGCGCCTGCACCGAAGGTGCTGCGGCGGCCAACAGGTCGGCGCGGCTGCCATTGAGCGGCGGATAGATGCGCTGCCGGTTGATGGTCTGCTTGGTGACCTTGGCCGCGGCGCCTGTCGTTTTCACCTGACGGTCCCAGCCCAGGGTGTAGAGCGCACCCCATGTGCCGAGATCGAGCACGGTGACGTACCAGTCGATGTGCAGCGGCAGCATCGGCTCGCCAAACAAGTCCGAGACCACATTGTGGCCGGCGTAACGGCCCATCGGGCGGGCGAACTGGCATGACATCACGGTGGCATGCGCGCCGTCGCACTGCGCCGCGGCGACATCGCCGGCCGCGAAGACATTGGCGAGATTCTTCGCGCGCATGAATTCGTCCACCATCAGGCGGCCATAGCGATCGCACTCACCCGTCAGCGCCGACACCAAAGGGCTGGCGCGCATGCCCGCGCACCACACCACGGTTTGCGCAGATATGACCTCGCCCGACGAGAGCATGATGCCGTCGGCATCGACAGCGGCGACCCTGACGCCGCAGCGCGACTCCACGCCGAGCGCCGACAGCGCTTCATCGACAACAGGCTGCCCGTGCGCGCCCATGGAGGCGCCGAGCGGCGTGGCGGGATCGACGATGACGATGCGCGGCTTGCCGGTGATATCAGCCTTGGCGAGCTTGGCCGGCATCTCGGCCGCGACTTCGATGCCGGTGAAGCCGGCGCCGACCACGACCACGGTCGAACGCGATGCAGACGGTTCGCATTTGCCGAGCGCAGCGAGATGCGCGTCGAGCTTCAGCGCGGCTTGGTAAGTATCGACGTCAAACGTGTGCGCGGCGAGACCCGGGATTGGCGGCCGCACCAGCTCGCTGCCGAGCGTCAGCACCAGGCGGTCATAGTTCAGCGTTTCGCGGCTGCCGCCTGTGGCGATGACGACCTCTTGCTTCGCGAGATCGATCGCCTCCACTTCCGCAACCCTGTGCTTGACGCCGACGGGATCGAGCAGCTTCGCGAGCGGAATGGCGGCGTCAGTGAGCTCAACCTCGTAATTGCGAACGCGGATGTTGTGATAGGGGTTGCGGTCGATCACGAGGATTTCGGTATCGCCCGCCTTCGCGCCGATCTCCTCACGCTTGCGCGCGGCGCCGAGCGCAGCCCAAAGGCCCGCAAAGCCGGCTCCGAGAACGAGAATGCGCGGCATTTATCCTCTCCACTTGCTCGATCTTACCCTCTCCCCCTTGCGGGAGAGGGTGGTTTCGAGCGTCAGCGAGAAACCGGGTGAGGGGTTTCTTTCTTTAATGACCCCTCACCCGGCTCGCATCTGACGATGCTCGCCACCCTCTCCCGCAGGGGGGGAGGGTAAACCGAGTTTGCTGCGCGTTTGTGCCAAACGTAACGCCGCGCGTTGCGCCTTACTTCACGCGCTCTGCACGATGCCCGCGGCGACCTGGCCGCGCAGCCGCTCCAGCGAGAGCAGCGTGTTGGTGCAGGCTTCCGCGACCTCGACGCCCTTCACCGCAAAATGCCTGCGGAAGAAATCGAAATGCGCCTGGCTCTCGTGGAATTGCTGCGGCGTCAGCACCGCCGAGAACACCGGCACCTCGGTGCGCAGCTGCACATCCATCAGCGCCTTGATCACGGTGTCGGCGACGAATTCGTGGCGGTAGATGCCGCCATCGACCACGAGGCCGGCCGCCACGATCGCGGTGTAGCGCCGCGTCTTGGCGAGGATCTGCGCATGCAGCGGGATTTCGAACGAGCCCGGCACCTCGAAGACGTCGATCGCCGAACGCGGGATGTGCCGCGCCTCGGCCTCAGTGAGGAATGCGGTCTGGCATTCCATCACCACCTCGCGGTGCCACGAGGATTGCACAAAGGCGATCCGTTGCGGCTTGGCGAAGCGCGGATGCGACCGCACCGGCGGGTCTGTGGTTTCGGAAGTTTGGGGATCTTGCAGCATCTGATTCATGGCTTTCCTCTTGTCGAGACCAGAATCAGGGCACACGGAACGAGATAGCCCGCGTCCCTTGCGGGGAGCGCTGGCATCGCGGCCGTTCTCTTTCATCCGGACTTTAACCGTCGGCTTCGGAGTTGCACCGAATCTGCTGACCCTTCTTCCCTGAACTCGCGCTCGGAGAGGAAGGCGCTCGCGGGCTTGGGCTTCTTTTGAAGGGAAGCCCTTACCGCCGGTGGGGACTTTCACCCCGCCCTGAGAACATCGGCTGGTTCGGGATGAACCAACCTGTGCGAAATATGACCAATCGCGGCGGTCCCGGCAAGAACCTTGCTATCGGGAAACCACATGTCCCCCATGACGGCGGAACAGACGCGCGCTGTATCCACGCTCCGAACCGGCTGCGTCGCCGTGCTAGATCAAGGCTTGTCCCCTCGTTTCACGGGCTGCCAGCGCGGCCGTGAGCGTAATCAGCGCCAGCAGGATCATCATGATCGACACGCCGCTGGTGCCACCGAGATATCCGACCAGGGCGGTGGCGATGATCGGCGAGAAGCCGCCGCCGATTGCCGCCGAAAGCTGAAAGCCGAACGAGGCGCCGCTGTAACGGACGTTGGGGCCGAACAGTTCCGGGAAATAGCAGGATTCGGGCCCGAACATCATGCCGTGCCCGAAATTCATGGCGATCGCGACCGCCATGTAGATCAGGACCGCGCTCTTGCTCTCGATCATCCAGAACAGCGGGAATGCAAAGGCGATCGTGAACAAGGCGCCCAATATATAGAGCGGTCGGCGTCCGATCCTGTCGGCGAGCCAGCCGAACAACGGCAGGCTGACCAGTTCAAGCAGCGCGGCGTACAGCACCGCATCGAGCATCAGCTGCTTCGGCAGGCTGAGCTTCGTCGTCGCGTAGACGACGACGAATACCGTCAGCATGTAGACCCATGATACCTCGGACAGTTTCAGGCCGACCGCGATCAGGAAGGTCTTTCCGTTTCGGCCGACAACCTCGCCAACCGGGTTTTTCGAAAGGCCGTCGCGGCTCTTGAGTTCCTCGAAGACCGGTGTCTCCGGCACCCGCGAGCGAACGAATATCCCGATCGCCAGCAGAATGATGCTGATCAGAAACGGGATGCGCCAGCCGTAGGACGCGAAATCGGCATCGGACAATTTGGTGACCAGCGCAAACACCAGCGTCGCCAGCACCAGCCCGATCGGAAAGCCGATCTGCACGAAGCTCGTATAGAAGCCGCGTCGGTCGGCGGGGGCATGCTCGAGCACCATCAGCGAGGCGCCACCCCATTCGCCGCCGAGGCCGATGCCCTGGATGATGCGCAACAGGATCAGCAGGATCGGCGCAAAGACACCGATCGAAGCGTAGGTCGGCAACAGCCCGATGCAGAATGTGCTCAGTCCCATGATGAACAGCGTCAGCACCAGCATGGATTTGCGGCCCAGCCGGTCGCCGAAATGACCGAACAGCGCCCCGCCGAGCGGCCTCGCCAGAAAGCCGACGGCATAGCTGCCGAGTGCTGCAAGCGTGCCGGCGAGCGGATCGAAGGTCGGAAAGAACGCCTTGTTGAAGATCAGCGCCGCGGCGGTCGCGTAGATCAGGAAGTCGTACCATTCGATGATGGTGCCGATACAACTGGCAAACACCACGGAATTGAGCCTGGTCTGCCCCAGCGCGATCGGCGTCGTCGCGGTCATCGTCATGGCTGCCCTCCGTTGCGCTACCAGCGCTTCACTTTCGGGAAGCAAACACCGTGCCGAGATGCCCATCGATTGGGCAGGAGCTAGATTTCCCAACGGGATCATTGCGATGGGAAATGCGCGGGAGCGGTGTTAACCTTTTGGGCCGGCGAACTCAGGACGCGAGGCCCCCGTGGTCCCCGACGATACGAGCTTTATTGCCGATGAGGCCACCCTGCGGGCGTTGCATCATCCACCGCTGAGCCGGGCGACGGACAAGGTGCTGGAGGCCCTCGACAAGCATTGCCTCCAGATCATTTCGCTTTCGCCGTTTTGCGTCGTCGCGACCCAGGGACCGGACGGCGCCGATATCTCGCCGCGCGGCGATCCACCCGGCTTCGTCAGGGTGATCGACACGCGCACCCTGCTGCTGCCCGACCGGGTTGGCAACAACCGCCTCGATGCGATGCGCAACCTGCTCGTCAATCCGCCCATCGGCCTGCTGTTCCTGGTGCCCGGCATGAACGAGACGCTGCGTATCAACGGGACCGCGCGGATCACCGACGATGCCCGGCTGCTGGCGCCGAGCGCCATCACCAACCGCCCGCCGAAAGTCGGTCTCCTGATAGCGATCGAGGAGGCGTTCCTGCATTGCGCCAAGGCGCTGGTTCGCTCGGCGCTGTGGGACCCCAAGCGACACATCGATCGAGAGATCGTGCCCAGCTACCCGGAGATGCTGCTCGATCACGTCAGAGGCCTGACCCGCGAAGAGAACGAGCGACAGACGATCATCATGGCCGAGCGTGGTCTCTATTGAGACGGGAACATCGATGACACTGCCGGGCGCGACATTCGCCATCCTCGCCTATGACGGCATCGAGCCGATCGACATCGGCGCCACCTATGGCGTGCTGTCGATGGCGAGGCGGCTGGCGCCCGCGCTGCGATTTTTCGTGGTCGCCAAATCGACCGGCGAACTGGTGATGGCGAACGGATTGCGGCTCATCGTCGACCACGATTTCGGCCATTGTCCCGACGCGGACGTCCTGATGGTCCTGGGCGGACCGGGCTGGCAAGCGGCCAGCGCCGATGCCTCGATCCTCGCGTTCGTCAGGGAGTTTCACCATAGCAGCGGACCGGTCGCCGCGGTCTGCACCGGCGGCATGATCCTCGCAGCCGCCGGACTGCTCGCGGGGCGCCGTGCCACCACCAAGCGCGAGATCGTCGAGGGCGAACAACGGCCGCTGGATTTGTTGGGGCGCGATCCAACCATCACGGCGATCGAGGCGCGGCTGGTCGACACCGGCACCGTTCTCACCGGTGGCGGGGTTTCACTCGGCATCGACATGACCCTGCACCTGATCCAGCGCTTTTTCGGCCGCGACATCGCCAGCGAGACCGCGCGTATCCTGGAATATCGGACTGCGTGGAAGGCCAACGGAGCGGCGCTGGCTGACGTCGTCGAGCCGCTGGACAGGCAAGCCTCCGCGTTTTTGTAGCGGTCCAGACCCGACCTTGCCGGTGAACGGTCAGGGCGAATCAGCGGAAGGTCGTCCGCTTCGCGAGCAACCCGGCGCGCTGAAAAAGTTAACAATTTCTTAACGGAGCCATTCCGATTCCGGTTTGTTCCGTTTGTTAACAGGGTCGCCTCGATCTGTTGTGGACGACGCGAAAGTGTCCCCATGGAATGACTCACGGGGGTGTTGCGCGGATTCCGCAAATCACATCACTTGATCCCGGCAAGGCCCGGCCGCGATCGGGATTGCACCCGGCGAACGCGCGCCGGGCACCCCGCGTGTGTACCAAAAAGATCGAGAAACGTCAGAGGTCGAGACGGAATGTCCATGCTCGAAAGCGTCGTCGATTCCCACAGCCACCCGCTTGCGGCGGTCGAGGACATCGCTGCCGACAACAACTGGGCGTTCGAGCGCTCCGGCGACGACGAGATCACCATCGTCTCCAAGGGCGAGTGGACCGATTACCAGCTGTCCTTCACCTGGATGGCGGAGATCGAGGCGCTGCATCTGGCCTGCGCCTTCGACATGAAGATCCCGCAGGCACGGCGGGCCGAGGTGCAGCGGCTGATCGCGGCGATCAACGAGCAATTGTGGGTCGGGCATTTCGATCTCTGGACCCACACCGGCATGATCATGCACCGTCAGGCGCTGGTGCTGCCGGGCAATCTGCGCGCCTCCACCGCGCAATGCGAGAGCATGCTGTCCGGCGCCATCCATGCCTGCGAACGTTACTTTCCGGCGTTCCAGTTCGTGGTGTGGGCAGGCAAGACGGCCGCGGAAGCGATGTCGGCGTCGATGTTCGACACCGAGGGGGAAGCGTAGGCGCTTCCACACACTCACTGTCGCCTCCGCGAAGGCGGGGGCCCATACCGCGTGATCTCACCTTCGCGTAAAGCGCTTGTACCACCTTCGGTGCTTTACTAGAACCGACTGTGGTCATGGGTCCCGGCTCGCGCTCACTCTGGACAACGCTTCGCGTTGCCAGGAGTTCGCTTGGCCGGGACGACAAGCGAGTATGTCGTGAGCACTTTACAAAACATCACCGGCACCATCGCGCTCGCCGGCGCGGGCAAAATGGGCGGCGCGATGCTGACCGGGTGGCTGGCGGGGGGACTCGATCCCAAGCGCGCGATCGTGATCGAGCCGATGCCGTCCGCCGACATCACCGCGCTCGCCGCCAAGGGCATCCGGCTCAATCCGGAGGACGCCGGTCGCGTCGACACGCTGGTGATCGCGGTGAAGCCGCAGTCGTTCCGCGAGGCCGGCCCCGCGCTGAAAGCGCTGGTCGCGCCGTCGACGCTCGTGGTCTCGATCATGGCCGGCACGACCATGGCCGTGCTGCAGGAGGTGTGCGGCGGCGCCGTGGTGCGCGCCATGCCGAACACGCCGGCCGCGATCGGCCGCGGCATCACGGTGGCAGTGCCCGCGAAGAATGTCAGCGTTGCGCAGCGCGGCACCGCCGATGCGCTGCTGCGCGCGATCGGTTCGGTCGAATGGGTCGATGACGAGGCGCTGATGGACGCGGTGACCGCGGTCTCGGGCTCGGGCCCCGCCTATATCTTCCTGCTTGCGGAGGAGCTGGCGCGCGCCGGCGTTGCCGCGGGATTGCCGGAAGCGCTCGCGACCAGGCTGGCGCGCGAGACCGTGGCCGGCTCGGGCGAGCTGCTGCATCGCTCGGACCTCTCCGCCTCAACCTTGCGTCAGAACGTTACCTCGCCGGGCGGCACCACTGCGGCCGCGCTCGAAGTGCTGATGCGCAAGGACGGGCTCTCGCAACTCATGATCCACGCGATCGCCGCGGCGACCGCAAGGTCGAAGGAATTGGCGAAATAGGTTTACACCTAGCCCGCGTGAGCGTAGCGACACGCGGGGCCAGTTCGCGGGGTGAATGCCCCGGATATCGCTTCGCTCATCCGGGCTACGCGAACTTCACAATCCCGTCCCCAGCCGCTTGTTGAAAGCTTCGAGATTGACCAGCCCGCGGGCATGGCGGCCCTCGCCGATCTTGCGCGTGCCGTCGAAGCATTCGACCTCGAAGCGGACGACGCGGCGCTCGACCGACACCACCTTCGCGGTGGTGCGCACGGTGGCGCCGATGGCGGACGCGCCGAGATGCTTGATGTCGACCTCGGTACCGACCGTGATCCAGCCTGCTGCCAGATGATGCCGGATCGCGTCGCCCGAGGTCAGCTCCATCTCCAGGATCATCATCGGAGTCGCGAACACCATCGGCATGCCCGGCAAGAGATGCCCGACCGTCCGCTCCACCGGCACCACCAGCGTGCGCTCGGCGCTCATGCCGACTTTTATGACCTCGCGTGCGTCCATCTTAAACTATCCTCAGCCACTTCTCTTGCGGATTGACTTCCACTTCCGCGCCGTTGGGCACCGACGCGGTGATGTCTTCATCAAAGCCCGCAAGCATCGCGACCTCGCCAAGCGCCGCGCCCTGCGCCAGGATCGGATTGACCGTGTTGAGCACGATCGCCAGCGGCACGATGCCGCGCGACTTCATCTCGTGCAGCATCCAGGCGGTAGCGACGCCGCCCTTGGCGGTGTCGAGCACCAGGATCTTGCCGACATAGGACTGCCCCGCGAGCTTGTGCGCGGGGCGGCTGAAGGTGCCCTTGATGCGGTCGAGATCGTAACGCGCGGAAAAGCCGTCATCGGCGACCAGCGCCGGCCCGCGCACGACCGGCCCCATCGCGTGACGCGCCCGAAACAGCCTGCTCATGTCCGCACCATCTTGCCGCTGACCGCAGCGTCGACGCAGGCTTCCATCGAGGCCAGCATCGGCCGGTAGCCGTAGCCGCCGAGGATGTTGACCAGCTTGGCGCTGTTGGTGGCGAGCCGCTTCCAGCCGCGCGCCTCGGAAATCTCCCGCGCATAGGACTGGTAGAAGCACATGCCCGACAGCACATGGCCGCCGGCGCCCTCGATCCGCGCGGTGTAGCCCATGCGGTCGCAGTCCGGCTTCACCTGCGGGCTGGTTACCGCCAGCAGCGGTACCGAAAATTTCCGGCCGTCGCAGAGCGCGGCGAGATCGCCGAGCTCGTAGAGCGAGAGCTGCGGCGCGGAGAACACGACCACGTCGACCTCATCGTCGGTGTGATAGGATTTCTGCAGCGCCTCGACATCGGCCTTGCCGACGCGATGCAGCGGCAGATCGCTTGCGGCAACATCGGAGAGTTTTGCCGCCTCCGGGGTCAGCCCAACGATGTGATAGAGCGCGACCGAGCCGAAGCTCGCCATCGAGGCGCCGAAATGCTTCAGCTGGTCGGATCGCGCACTCTCGATGCCTTCGATCACGGGCACCGCCCAGTAATTGCCGGCGAGGCGGCCGATCACGCCGCCAAGCGCGCCCCAGCCGTTCAAGGTCGTCGGCGTGTGGTCGACCTCGATCCGCAGGCTGCCGCGGCGTTGCTCGGCAAGGTGAAAACCGTAGCGCGGCGTGCGGCCGGTCAAGCCCGCCGACAGCGCCGACGGGCCGCCCTCGAAATTGGAGCGCGCGCCGCAGACCGAGTTGGCGTAGATCACGACGCCGGTGTCGCCGAAGGCGGTGTGCTCGTTGCGGGTCGGCGCCTGGATGGTCTGGTAGTTGATGCAGGTGTTGGTCATGGCGACGCCGAGCTTCTCGAAGGCGGCAATGGTGCGCCGTTCGAGATCCAGCATCGTGTAGGTTTGCCCAAGCAGATGCGCGTGCGCGAAATCGGTACCGCGCGGATCGGTGATGGTCGGTACGCGAACCCTGTGCTGGCCTACGGTCGTGGCGGCGAGGCCCTCCAGCCACCGCACGCCGGCTTCACCGAGGCTTTCGGTGTCGGCCATGATGTGGGCCTGCGTGACGGCTACGAAGTCGGCGGCGTCGAAGAACTCGCCGACCTTGATCTGGTGTTTCAGCGCAAGCTGCGGCACCGGGCCGGCGTGGCCTGCGAGGATGTCCCGTTCTTCGTCGTTGAGTTTCATCAGCCGATCTTCACGCGCACGCTGTCGTCCCGGACAAGCGAGCGCAGCGAGCGCGATCCGGGACCCATAACCACCAATATTAAAAATGGCGAAGCTGGGGCCCCAGCGTCGCAAGATATGTCTGCCTGTGGTTACGGGTCCCCGCTTTCGCGGGGATGACAGCGGAGATTATTTCTTCGCGGCAGCCGCGCGCTCGACGAAGGTCTTGCCGCCCTTCATCTTGTGGTGCAGCGGCGCCTCGTTGATCTGGATCACGACCGCGTCGGCGTCAACGCCGAGGTTGGTCACCAGCGCCTTGGTGATGTCGCGCATCATGCCGGCCTTCTGCTCTTCGGTGCGGCCGGCGGCCATGCTAATGGTGATCTCAGGCATTGTCGTCTCCCTGTTGTTATTCGTCATGGCCGGGCTTGTCCCGGCCATCCACGTCCTTCGCCATCAAACAAGACGTAGATATCAGGCACAAGGCCCGACACGACGTCCGGAGTGAATGGCTATCCCCACTTCACGTCATTTTGCGCGAGGAATGTCTTCACGGCGACCACAAGAAGGTCTCGTCTAACCTCTTTCTGTGTTTCGGCCTGCCGCTTTAAATATTCCTCACGATCCTCGATGTTGGCCAGCTCTGCGCCAGCGATGAGATTTTTTATCTGCACTATGCCTTTGACCTTCTCGTCAGAGCCCTGCACGATCGCGCACGGCGAATTGCGGCGGTCAGCATATTTCATCTGCTGGCCAAGGCTGTGTTTGGGATTGCCGAGATAGAGCTCAGCGCGGATGTTCTCGGCACGAAGTTCCGCAACCATCTTCTGGTAGTCGGCGATGTCGCTGCCGAACACGGTGACGACGACGGGGCCGAATTCCTTGGCCGTATTGAGCTTGCCGATCATGGTGAGCGCGGCCTGCAAACGCGACACGCCGATGGAAAAGCCGGTCGCCGGTACGGGCTCGCCGCGGAAGCGCGAGACGAGGCCGTCATAGCGCCCGCCGCCGCCGACCGAGCCGAAGCGCACGGGCCTGCCCTTCTCGTCCTTGGTCTCCAGCAGCAGTTCGATCTCGTAGACCGGCCCAGTGTAGTATTCGAGGCCGCGCACGACGGAGGGATCGATCGTAATCCGAGTGAGATGTTCGGATTCCTCTTCCTCGCCGTCGTGTTCTACTTCCTCACGGCGTGGAACCACCTCAACATACCCGCCAGCTTGGAAAGCTCTCTCCATTTCAGCCAATTCGTTTAGGCCTTGAGCAAGAGTGTCGTTCATCTCAAATACAAGTGCGACGCGCCAAAGAACATCGAGATTGAAACTCCAATCATGGACTCGGCCAGTCGGGTTGATGTTTTTCCACTCGGCCGCCTTCCGTGCCATGCGGTCGTGATCCGCATACTCCTCCAAGTTCCAAGTCGGAGGAGGCGAGCAAAAGGGATTTGGAAAGTTCGTGTCGATGTCAGGATCGATTTCGTCGAAGACGCCCTGTTCAATTTCAGAGAAAATGTCGCGAAAGCGCAAAAAGCGAAGCAGCGGCTTAATTTGAAGCTCATTTAGCCCAGCACCTTTTGTAAAATCGCCGCTAGTATCGGTTCGTCCTGGACCTAATAGTTCTTCGACTCCCTGGATTCCAAGACGATCATATTTGTCCAAAGCGCGCAAAACGGTAAGGCGCGTTTGTGCGTTCGCGTCACCATCGAGGCCAACCGATTCCAGCACTCCGTCAAGTATCTTTCGATTATTGACTTTGATGATGTAGTTGCCTTGCTGAATCCCCAGCGCCTCCATCGTGTCCGCCGCCATCATGCACATCTCGGCATCGGCGGCCGGGGTCGGCGCGCCGACCGTGTCGGCGTCGAACTGCATGAACTGGCGGAAGCGGCCGGGGCCGGGCTTCTCGTTGCGGAACACCCAGCCGAAACGATAGCTGCGATACGGCTTGGCCAGCGTGTCGAAATTCTCCGCGACATAGCGCGCGAGCGGCGCGGTGAGGTCGTAGCGCAGCGAGATCCACTGCTCGTCGTCGTCCTGGAACGAGAACACGCCCTCGTTCGGCCGGTCCTGGTCGGGCAGGAATTTTCCCAGCGCGTCGGTATATTCGAACGCCGGCGTCTCCACCGGCTCGAAGCCGTAGCGCTCATAGACGGCACGGATCTTCTCGACCATCTGCCGCGTGGCATTGATCGCGGCGGGACCGCGATCCTCCAGCCCGCGCGGCAGCCGCGCCTTCAATTTCTGGGGTTTTTTGGGTTTGTCGTTCATGGCCGGTAGGTATCAGCGCCGCCGCCGTGCGGCAACCGGAGTTCGCACCCAACGGCGAGATTATGGATGAGAAAGTGTCGCTTCGAATCTGAAACACCACGGCTTTTCCGAGCTGACAACTCGCTCGAAGGTCTTCACATCAAGAATGTGATTGAACTGTCAGTTCTTCGCGAAGCGATCGTCCAAGAAATTGCATGAACGACCAGCGCTTCGGCAACGATTCAAAAAGCGAGACCGCGTTTCGCGATCTCGCTTTTGTCTAGAGCACAACGCTTAATTTTTTGCCGCGTAGTTTCCCCTCAAAACACCTTCTTGATCCAGTTATGCGGATCGTTGGTGCGGCCGTACTGGATGTCGACCAGTTGCCTGCGCAGGCCCATCGCGACCGGACCGGCGACGCCGCCCGAGATGGTGAAATCACCATTCACCGAGCAGACCTTGCCGATCGGCGAGATCACGGCCGCGGTGCCGCAGGCGAAAGCCTCTTTCAGCCGGCCGCTCGCGGCATCCGCGCGCCACTGCTCGATTGCATACGGCTCCTCGCGCACGCGCTTCCCCGCATCTTTCGACAGCGCGATGATGGAGTCGCGGGTGATGCCGGGCAGGATGGTGCCGAGCTGCGGTGTCAGCAGCGAGCCGTCGTCGAACACGAAGAAGATGTTCATGCCGCCGAGTTCCTCGACATAGCGGCGCTGGACCGCGTCGAGGAACACGACCTGGTCGCAGCCGTGATCGATGGCCTCGGCCTGCGCGCGCAGGCTCGCGGCATAATTGCCGCCGCATTTGACGGCGCCGGTGCCGCCGATCGCGGCGCGGGTGTAGTTCTCCGACACCCAGATCGAGACCGGCGCGGGCCCGCCCTTGAAATAAGAGCCGACCGGCGAGGCGATCACCGCGAAGATATATTCCGACGAGGGCTTCACGCCGAGGAACACCTCGCTCGCGATCATGAACGGACGCAGATAGAGACTGCCCTCGCCGCCGGGGATCCAGGCGCGGTCGATACGGACGAGTTGCTCGACCGCCTCGATGAAGACCGCCTCGGGCAGCTTCGCCATCGCCAGGCGGTCGGCCGAATCGTGGAAGCGGCGTGCGTTGGCGTCGGGACGGAACAGGTTCACGCCGCCGTCGTCGCGCGTGTAGGCCTTCAACCCCTCGAAAATCTCCTGCGCGTAGTGCAGCACGGCGAGCGCCGGATCGAGCGGGAAATTGGCGCGCGATTCGATCCGCGCGTCATGCCAGCCCCTGGCCGTGCTATAGCGCACGATCGCCATGTGATCGGTGAAGACCCGCCCGAAGCCAGGGTCCACGAGCTTCGCCGCGCGGTCCTTGTCCGAGGTGGGACTAGCCGTCGGCCGGATGTCGAATGTCATGCTTGCCACGCCCTCCGGCGCCGGAGTGATTTTTCGGGCCGCATTGTCTGAAACCGCCAAAGAAACCGCCATGGCTCTCTCCCGGATTGCGCGCCTTGGCCAGCCACAGCCAAAGGCGCCGTTTACTCCTTTTGGACGGCTCCCGCACCCGCCTTATCAGGCAGTCCCGACCGGCAGGACATGCTTTTGCCGGATGCGGAAGTCCAGTATGTTTGCCGATGTGCCGCTCGACAATCGCACGGTCAATCGATGCGCGGCTGTTGCCGCAGTCAGGCCCTCTCAAGCCGTTCCGAAACGTCACCGCGTACGAAACGATCTAAAATTTCGTCGTGGTCGATCGTTTTGTAACATTGAACCCAAGATACGTCAATATGGCTGACATAAATTTCTCGAGTCCCTCCGCAGGTGCCGCTGAGTCGCGCAGCCCCTCGCCGCGCGACGCCGATTTGCGCTGGGACATCATCGAGTTGCTGTTCTTCGCCTACCGCGATTTCGTCGGCGACGCCGACAATGAACTGGAGGCCTTCGGCTTCGGCCGGGCGCATCACCGGGTCATGCATTTCGTCTTCCGCTATCCCGGGCTGAAGGTCGCCGACCTGCTCGACGTCCTGCGCATCACCAAGCAGTCGCTCGGGCGGGTGCTGAAGCAGCTGCTCGACGAAGGCTACATCGTGCAGAAGACCGGCAACAACGACCGCCGGCAGCGCCTGCTCTATGCCACGCCCAAGGGCGAGGCGCTGGTCGGCAAGCTTGCGGGCCTGCAGACCAAGCGCATCAACCGCGCGCTCGAGGAGATCGGGCCGGCCAATGCCGAGACCGTGCGCCGCTTCCTGCGCGCGATGATCGACCGCGAGGATCCCGACAAGGTGCTGGAGACCATCTTCCGCGCCGTGCCCGCAAAGGAGTGATCGTGACGCTTGCCGCCATCGCGCAACGCCGTCCGGCACAGCCGGCCGACGATGCGCCGCATATCCTGCTGGTCGACGACGACCGCCGCATCCGCGATCTGTTGTCGCGCTTCCTCGCCGCGGAGGGCTATCGCGTCACCACCGCGATGAGCGCGAGCGACGCCCGCGCCAAGCTCGCCGGGCTGCACTTCGATCTGCTGATCCTCGACGTGATGATGCCGGGCGAGACCGGCTTCGACCTCGCCCGCTTCATCCGCCAATCCTCGTCGGTGCCGATCGTGATGCTGACCGCCCGTCATGAGGCGGAGGCGCGCATCGAGGGCCTGCAGATTGGCGCCGACGATTATGTCGCAAAGCCCTTCGAACCGCGGGAGCTCGCGCTGCGCATCAACAACATCCTGCGCCGTGCCGCGCCGCCGCCGGCCACCGAGACGGTCGAGCAGGTCGCGTTCGGCCCTTACGTCTATCACCTCAACCGCGGGGAGTTGCGTCAGGGCGAGGAGGTCATCCATCTCACCGACCGCGAGCGCGACATGCTGCGCGTGCTTGCGGCAGCACCGGGCGAGACCGTGCCGCGCGGCGCGCTGACCGGCAACGGCTCGGTCAACGAGCGCGCGGTCGACGTGCAAATCAACCGGCTGCGGCGCAAGATCGAGCGCGATCCCGCCAATCCCTTGTTCCTGCAGGCGGTGCGCGGCATCGGCTATCGCCTGGTGGCATCGCCGTAGGGCCGGGGAGAGCAAGATTACCGTGATGGACCTACTCCATTTGCGCCACCCTTTCTTCCTCCCTCCCCCCACGAGCTTGGCAGCGCACTTGCGCGCCAGAGCGAGTGGTGGGGAGGGTCGACGCGAGCGAAGCGAGCGTCGGGGTGGGGGGTGTTTCCACGGCGAAGGCCCCCCACCCTGGCCTCCGCTTCGCGTCGGCCTTCCCTCCCCACCGCTTCGCGGGGGGAGGGATAAGACCAGCGAAGGACGTGGCGGCATCGCATGAGCACGCTCGACACCGGCCTCACACTGATCCGTAGCGCGGCGGGCCGCGTCTCGGCGGCAAATGGCAGGCTCGGCAACGCCTTCAAGAGCTGGATGCCGACCGGCCTCTATGCCCGCGCGCTGCTGATCATGATCGTGCCGATGGTGGTGCTGCAATCGGTGGTCGCCTTCGTGTTCATGGAGCGGCACTGGAACACGGTGACGCGTCATCTGTCGGCCGCCGTGGTGCAGGACATCGCCGCCCTGATCGACGTCTACAAAGCCTATGCGCCGCTGGACAAGGATCGCACCGAGATTCGTCGCATCGCCCAGCAGCGGCTCGGCCTCGTGGTCGACTTCCTCCCGGTCGGCGACATGCCGCCGCCCGGACCAAAGCCGTTCTTCTCGCTGCTCGACCAGACGCTGTCGCGCCAGCTCGGGCGCCAGATCGGCCGTCCGTTCTGGATCGACACCGTCGGTAATTCCAACCTTGTCGAGATCCGCATCCAGCTCGATGACGCCGTGATGCGCGTGTTTGCGCAACGCAGCGCCGCCTACGCCTCGAACTCGGAAATCTTCCTGTTCTGGATGGTCGGCACCTCATCGATCCTGCTGATCGTCGCGGTGCTGTTCCTGCGCAATCAGATCAAGCCGATCCTGCGGCTGGCGGACGCCGCCGAAAGCTTCGGCAAGGGACGCGAAGCGCCGAACTTCCGGCCGCGCGGGGCGCGCGAGGTACGCCGCGCCGCGCAGGCATTCATCGAAATGAAATCGCGCATCGAGCGCACGCTCGAGCAGCGCACCGCGATGCTGGCCGGCGTCAGCCACGATTTGCGCACCATCCTGACCCGCTTCAAGCTCGAGCTGGCGCTGATCGGCGACAGCCCCGAGGTCGACGCCATGCGCAAGGATGTCGACGAGATGTCGATGATGCTGGAGGACTACCTCGCCTTTGCGCGCGGCGATTCCGGCGAGAATGCGCAGCCGACCGACATGGCGATGGCGTTGGAGGAATTGCGCAGCGACGCCGAGCGCCACGGCCATACCGCGACCGTTGCCTTCCACGGCTTGCCGGTGGTCACGGTGAAGCCGGCCTCGTTCAAGCGCTGCCTCGCCAATCTCGTCTCCAACGCGGCGCGCCACGCCAACACCATCGCCATCACCGGCCACCGCGATCATCGCAACCTGACCGTCACCGTTGACGACGACGGTCCGGGCATTCCGCTCGCCATGCGCGAGGAGGTGTTCAAGCCGTTCCTCCGCCTCGACGACGCCCGCAACCAGGATGAGGGCGGCACGGGACTGGGCCTCGCCATCGCGCGCGACATCGCCCGCTCGCATGGCGGCGATATTGCACTCGGCGACAGCCCGATGGGCGGCTTGCGCGCGACGGTGCGCGTACCGGTGTAGACAGCTACTTGTTTTGCGACGGGATCAGGTTCTTCAGCTTCTCGGCGTCCTTGACGTTGAGCTTGAAGCCGCCGGGCATGAGAATATCGCCGGGTTTTTGACCAGGCTGGCAATCGCCCAGCCACTTCGCCTGGATCTTGGTCGTGGCGTCGAGCGGCTTGCCAGTCACTCCCTTGTCGCTGTGGGTAATGCTGGTCACGCTATAGGCGGAATTGAAATCGCCCGAGATCTCCGCATGCGTGGTCATCGACACGCCGGCAACGGCGCAGACGGAGTCAGTGACATAGCCGGTCGCGGTCTTCACAATGTCCTGCTTCGTGCAGATTTGCTTGGCGAGCGGTGAGACCGAGTTGTTCATTTCCTTGTCGGTGGTCGGATCGGTGCAATGCTGCATCGTCATCTCCGGCACCGAACCGCCGACCTTGGTGATCTTCATCTCCCAAAGGCCGGCCTTGCGCAGCGGCAAGTCCTCGGCGAGCGCGGCCGACGATAGCGCCAGCAGTCCCGCACCCAGGCCCGACGAAAGAAGCCGTCGCATCATGTTGCGCGCTCCTCGCTGATGATCGCTCGCGAACGTCTATTGTTTGCGCATGATCTTTTCGGAAAACCGCTTCATACTTTTCCGGATCATGCGCTAGTAAGCCGAACTTATCGGCCGATCCGGGCTGCCATAGGGCACCCAGCGGCAGGAAAACGAGATGTAGCCGCCCTGCTGCGGGTCAATCGCCAGGAATTTCGCGACCTTGCCGTATTTGGCGCAATGCGTCACCGCGACCTGGCGCGCGTCATACTGGCTCGCGAGATCGTAGGCGATGATGCCGCCGGTATCGTTGCCCCTGAACTTCCCGACCCAATCGGCCTGTGCCGGTAGCGCAGCCAGCATTCCCGCCATAGCCGCAAGAGCGGCCGTCATCCTTCGCATCGGAGACTCCATTTCACGTGATCCCATCTTAGGGGGCGCGGCAGGCCGTGGAAAGAACGCTGGCGCCTGTCGATGTCGACTTCCCCGGGAGTGTTGCCGCGTTGCACTTGACCCCCAAAGGCCTTCGCGGCACGGTCCCGGATCGTTTTGGGACCACTCCTGCCTCTTTGCGGATGTGACATGCGCGACCTCGCCACTTCGTTGAAACGCCTTGCCCTTGTCGGCGCTGCGCTGGCGCTCTCGGCCCTCGCCCAACCGGCGCTGGCCGCCAATCCGGCGGAGCTGAATTTCGGCCTGTTCGGCCCGAGCTATGACGGACGGGTCAAGGTCTGCGAGAAGGCGCTCGGCATGATCACCACGCAATTCCAGGAAAAGGAGAACATGTACTGGAATTCGAAGCTCACGATCAAAGCCTATGGCGACATCCATGAGATCGCCTTCCGGCCATGGCAGTCCGACAACATTCCGCGCCGCTACTGCACCGGCAGCGTGATGCTGAGCGACGGCAAGGTCCACGCCATCAACTATTCGATCATCGAGGACGGCGGCTTTGCCGGCTTCGGCCAAGGCGTCGAATGGTGCGTGGTCGGGCTCGACCGCAACTGGGCCTTTAACCCCGCCTGCAAGACCGCCGCGCCCTAACCCGATCGTGGGGCGCCGCGCCTTCCGGGGCAATTTGCCTCAACCTTGATTTTCGTTCTTGAAATGTTCTCGTTTGCTGGTAGGCTTCCCGAGCTGTGGCAGTGAGGGAAGCGTCATGTTCAGATCGATCCGAATTCACCTTTTTCTGATTTCGCTCGCGGCGCTGGCCGCATCGCTCGGTCCGACCTCGGCGCAGGACAAGCGCCAGAACACGCCGGGCGAGTTCGACTTCTATGTGCTGTCGCTGTCGTGGTCGCCATCCTACTGCGAAGGCGCGGAGGAGCGCGGAGGCGGCGGGCGCTCGCAGCAGACCCAGTGCGGCGGCCGGCCGTTCTCCTTCGTGGTGCACGGGCTTTGGCCGCAATATGAGAAGGGCTATCCCGAATATTGCCAGCGGCGGATTCCGCTCGCACGCAACATCATGACGTCGATGCTCGACCTGATGCCGGCGCCCGGCCTGATCTACAATGAATGGGACAAGCACGGCACCTGCTCAGGGCTCGGCGAGCGCGCCTATTTCGAAACCATCCGGAAAGCGCGGGCGGCCGTGAAGATTCCCGAGGATTACCTGCAATTATCGGAAGAAAAGGCGGTCGCGCCGTCCGAGATCGAGGCTGCCTTCGTCAAGGTCAATCCCGGATTGAAGACCTCGGGCATGGCCGTGACCTGCAACCGCAAGCGGCTCAGCGAAGTGCGCATCTGCATGAGCAAGGACCTCGAATTTCGCGATTGCCCGGAGATCGACCGTCAGGCCTGCCCGCTCGATTCTGTCACCATGCCGCCGGTGCGCGGGGGATAAATCCACCGCTCGTCATGGCCGGGCATAGCCGTTCGAAGAACGCCGTCGCTTCTGATCGCCTATGACCCCACGTCCTTGCAACAGTGCAAGCGGGTGGATGCCCGGGACAAGCCCGGGCATGACGAGTAGAAGGTGCTGCGCCTCCTCGAAAACGGTCCGCAGCTTTGAACTACCGTCACGCCTTTCATGCCGGCGGCTTCGCCGACGTCATCAAGCACATCGTGCTGGTGCGGATCCTGCTTTATCTGCAGGAGAAGCCCGCCGCCTTCCGCGTGATCGACAGCCATGCCGGCGCCGGCCGCTACGATCTCACCGGCGATGAGGCCAGACGCAGCGGCGAATGGCTGACCGGGATTGCGCGGATCATGCAGGCACGCTTCTCCGAACAATCCGCACACTTGATCCAACCCTATCTCGACATCGTACGCGCCTTCAATCCGACGCCCGCGGCGCTCTCCGCCTATCCGGGATCGCCGCTGATCGCCCGAGCATTGCTGCGGCCGCAGGATCGGCTGACGGCCTGCGAGGTCGAACCATCCGCGCGCAAACAGCTGATCGAGCAGTTGCGGCGCGACGCCCAAGCGCGCGTCGTCGATCTCGATGGCTGGACCGCGCTGCCGGCCTTCGTGCCGCCGAACGAGCGGCGCGGACTGGTGCTGATCGACCCGCCCTTCGAGCAGAAGGACGAGTTCGAGCGCCTCGCGGCAGGCTTCGCGGCCGCCTTCGTCAAATGGCCGACCGGCATCTACGTGCTGTGGTACCCGGCCAAGAGCCGCCGGGCGACCGACGAACTGGCGCGCAGCGTTGCCGCGACCGCGGCGTCGGTGAAGCCGCCGGGCAAAGCGCTGCGGCTCGAGTTCAGCGTGGCGCCGCAGGCTGCAGGCTCCGCGCTGACCTCGACCGGGCTCCTGATCGTCAACCCGCCGTGGACGTTGCAGGGCGAACTCAAGACGATCCTGCCCGAGTTGGAGAAGCCGCTCGGCCAGGGCGGCGCCGGCCGCTTCCGCCTTGAAGCGCTAAAGCCGTAAGCCCGAGGGAATCGCGCAAAATCCGTATTCATTTTGATTGGAACCGTATTATGCTTGCCCTGTTGGGACTGGCTTTACGTTCCGCTTCCGCGAATGGTTGCGGCGGAGTGATGAAGGCCTCAAAAATACCCAGGCGGACCGGCGGCCAAGCGCCGGCCCGTTAAGGTGGCCAAGCTTTCCGGCAGTGAATGTCCGGTCGGGCCGCGCGGCGCTGACACGCGCATCGCGGCGGAGCATTGCGGGGGAGGAGACCCGATGGCCATGACTGGGACGGTCAAGTTCTTCAATGGAGAACGGGGCTATGGCTTCATCAAGCCTGACGACGGCGGGCGTGACGTGTTCGTGCACATCACGGCGGTCGAGCGGGCGGGATTGAAGGATCTGACCGAAGGACAACGCATCTCGTTCGAGGTCGAGCCGGACAAAAAGGGCAAGGGACCGAAGGCGGTCAATCTCGTCATTCAATCGTAGAAAAAAATCCCGGCCGCCGCCGCGGCCGGGAGTTATGATTAAAGACGTCTTCTTGTTGCTATCAGAAATGATAGTTCACGCCGGCACGAAACGTGCCGAAGCGGTAGCCGTTTTGCGTGCCGGTGACGGTGACGAACTGACTGCTCGAGAGATCGACATAGAGATATTCGATCTTGGCGCTCCAGTGCGGTGCAAGCCCGACCTCGGCGCCGACGCCCGCGGTCCATCCGGCCGTGGTGTGCGACTCCGAGAGCCCGAAGGTCTGGCCGGTCAACTCGCCGAAGGCGAGGCCGCCGGTGCCGTAGAACAGCACGTTGCTGATGGCATAGCCGGCGCGGCCGCGCAGCGTGCCGAACCATGGGTTGGAAAATTTCCAGGGCGCGAAAGTATCGTTCGCGGCGGTCGCCTGGATGTCGCCCTCGACACCGAACACCCAAGGTCCGCTTTGCCAATTATACCCCGCCTGCACGCCGCCGGCGAAGCCGGACGGCTTGGTCGGATTGTTGCTGATGCTGCCCCATTCGTAGCCGAGATTGCCGCCGATATAGGGCCCGGCCCAGCTGTAGGAATTGAGCGGCTGATTGACCGTATAGGGCGCACGCGGCGCGTAGAGGTCGGCCGCCTCGGCGCTCGCCGCAAAGCCCGCAAGCGCCATCCCCACGGCGCCCAAAACCACCCGCTGCATTCCCCACTCCCGACGCAACTGCCGTGACCAGCGGATCGTTCGCTCCCGCTGTTGCCAGCGCGGGCGAACCCCATGGTTACGGAACTCCGGCCTTTTCAGCTAAGATTTATCGGGAGTTTCGGGTTAATGGCTTGTTAAGCGGGGTTACCGCGCGCTTAACGTTCTTAACGAAACCTTATCGCGCGGTTTTTGGCAGCAGTATCCCCTCCACTCCTGTGCGTTACGCGGGTGCGGAACTTCAAATCGTCGCGGCCTGCCACTAAATTCCCCCCATGACGTCAGAGAAGACTGCGGCACCTCCGCCCAAGGCCAAGGCTGCTGTCGCCGGCACCGACCTGCCGGACACTCCCGATATCGATCCCGCAACCTCGTCGCCGGACGAGGATGAAGACGCGCGGCTGCCTGAACTCACCGAGGAGCCCATCGAGGCGGTCGCGGAGGGCCCGCTCGCGGTCGGACATGCCGCGATCGAGAATGCGGTCAAGCTCGCGCCGACCTCGCCGGGCGTCTACCGCATGCTGAATGCGGCCGGCGACGTGCTCTATGTCGGCAAGGCGAAAAGCGTCCGCAAGCGCCTCGCCTCCTATGCGCGCGTCAATGCGCCTTTGCCGGCGCGTATCCTGCGCATGATCGCGGCGACCGTGACCGTCGAGATCATCTCGACCACGACGGAGACCGAAGCGCTGCTGCTGGAAGCCAATCTGATCAAGCAGCTGCGTCCGCGTTTCAACGTGCAACTGCGCGACGACAAGTCGTTTCCCTATATCCTGATCACCGGCGACCATTGGGCGCCGCAAATCCTGAAACATCGGGGCGCCCAGAGCCGGCCCGGACGCTATTTCGGCCCGTTCGCCTCCGCCGGCGCCGTCAACCGCACCATCACGGCGCTGCAGCGCGCGTTCCTGATCCGCTCCTGCACCGACGGCTTCTTCGAAAGCCGCACCCGCCCCTGCCTGCTCTACCAGATCCGCCGCTGCGCCGGCCCCTGCACCCGCGAGATCGATTTTCCCGGCTACACCGAACTGGTGCGCGAGGCGACCGACTTCCTCTCGGGCCGCAGCGATGCGGTAAAGCAGCTGCTTGCCGGCGAGATGGAGAAGGCCTCAGACGAGCTCGAATTCGAGAGCGCCGCGCGCTACCGCGACCGCCTTGCCGCGCTGTCGGCAATCCAGTCGCAGCAGGGCATCAATCCGCGCACCGTGGAAGAGGCCGACGTCTTCGCCATCTACCAGGAAGGCGGCTATTCCTGCGTCGAAGTGTTCTTCTTCCGCACCGGGCAGAACTGGGGCAACCGCGCCTATTTCCCGCGCGCGGAAAAGACCTTCACGCCCGAGGAAGTGCTGTCCTCCTTCCTCGCGCAATTCTACGACGACAAGCCGCCGCCGAAGCTCATCTTGCTGTCGCACGAGATCGAGGAGAGCGCGCTGCTGGCAGATGCGCTCTCGGTCAAGGCCGGGCGCAAAGTCGAAGTGTCGGTGCCGCAGCGCGGCGAGAAGAAGGAATTGGTCACGCATGCGCTGACCAATGCCCGCGAGGCGCTTGGCCGCAAGCTTGCGGACACCGCAACCCAAGGCCGGCTGCTGGACGGCCTCGCTGCGACGTTGCAGCTGCCGCATCCGCCGAAGCGGATCGAGGTCTACGACAACAGCCACATCCAGGGCACCAACGCCGTCGGCGCGATGATCGTGGCCGGACCGGACGGGTTCGTGAAGAACCAGTACCGCAAGTTCAACATCAGGTCGGAGGGGCTCACGCCCGGCGACGACTACGCGATGATGAAGGAAGTGCTGGAGCGGCGTTTCAAGCGGCTGCTCAAACCGGCCGACGGCGATGCCGCCAAGGAAAAGACCAAGGCAAAGGCCGACGAGGATTCCGTGCCGCAATGGCCTGACCTCGTCATCATCGATGGCGGACGCGGCCAGCTCAATGCGGCGAGGGAGATCTTCCAAAGCCTCGGCCTGGCCCAGGTGTCGCTGATGGCGGTCGCCAAGGGACCCGAGCGCGATGCCGGGCGCGAAACCCTGTTCATGCCCGGCCGCGAGGCCATCAAGCTCGAGCCGCGCGACCCCGTGCTCTACTTCATCCAGCGGCTGCGCGATGAGGCCCATCGCTTCGTGATCGGCTCGCACCGCAAGCTGCGCAAGAAGGACATCCGCGAGGCCGGCCTGCAGGAGATTCCCGGCATCGGCCCGTCACGCAAACGTGCCTTGCTGCACCACTTCGGAACCCTGAAGGAGATCGAGCGGGCGTCGATCGCCGATCTCGGCAAGGTTCCGGGCGTCAGCGCCGAGAGCGCCCGCAAGATCTTCGAGTTTTTCCACGCCCAGTCGGGCTAAGTTGTCGCAGGGAGTCGGTGTCGTCCGCGGCCGACGATGGTGCCGGTTGACCCCGAACTTCAACGGGTATTGGTAGAACGGATGGACGTCGTAACGACCAGAACGCAGCCGAAAAGCCTGTCGCTGCCGAATATCCTGACCTATGCCCGGATCGCCGCAATCCCGGTGGTGATCGGCTGCATCTATGCCCAGTCGATCCTGGATTATCCGCTCTGGTTGCGCTGGGTCGCGGTTGCGGTGTTCATTGCGGCCGGGGTCACCGATTATCTCGACGGCTATTACGCGCGCATCTGGAACCAGCAATCGGCGTTCGGGCGGATGCTCGACCCGATCGCCGACAAGCTTCTGGTCGCCTCCTGCCTGCTGATGCTCGCCGCCGACGGCATCATCCATGGCTGGTCGCTGTGGGCCGCGATGGTGATTCTCTGCCGCGAAATCCTGGTGTCCGGCTTGCGCGAATATCTCGCTGCGCTGCGCGTCAGCGTGCCCGTGACCAAACTCGCGAAATGGAAGACCACGATCCAGCTGGTCGCGATCGGCTTCCTGCTCGCGGGCGAAGCCGGCGACATGGTGGTGCCGGTCGTCACGCAGATCGGCCTGCTCTTGCTGTGGGCCTCGGCCATCTTCACCATTTACACCGGCTACGATTATTTCCGCGCCGGCATCCATCACCTGATCAAGGAGGATGAGGGATGAAGGTGAAATATTTCGCCTGGGTGCGGGAGCGGATCGGCAAGGCGGAAGAGACGGTTGAGCCGCCGGCGAATGTGCGGACCGTCGACGACCTCATCAAATGGCTGTCCGCGCGCGACGAAGGTTACGCGTATGCGTTCGAGAGACCGAAGGTGATCCGCGCCGCGATCGACCACGCCCATGTCAAATCGGATACCGCGATCTCGGGCGCGCGCGAGATCGCCTTCTTCCCGCCGATGACCGGCGGCTGATCCTCCGATGGCTGCGCCCTTCACCATCCGCATCCAGCAGGCCGATTTCGACGTCACGCACGAAATGGCGCTGCTGACGCGCGGCCGCACCGATATCGGCGCGGTCGTGAGCTTCTTGGGGCTCTGCCGCGGCACCGAGGGCGGCGGCGAGATCGCCGCGCTGAAGCTGGAGCATTATCCCGGCATGGCCGAAGCCGAGATCGAGCGCCACGCGCAGGAGGCGATGGCGCGATGGCCGCTGCAGGGGCTGACCGTGATCCATCGTTTCGGCCGGATCGAGCCGGGCCAGAACATCGTGCTGGTGCTGACCGCGTCGCAGCATCGCCAGGCGGCGTTCGAGGCCGCGGAATTCCTGATGGACTATCTGAAGACCTCAGCGCCGTTCTGGAAACAGGAGGAAGGCGCCAAGGAATCAAAATGGATCGAGGCGCGCGCCCATGACGACGCGGCCGCCGCGCGCTGGACCAAATCCTGATGGCCAAACGTGTCAAGGCGCCGACGAAAAAGACCAAAGCCCACCGCCCGAAGGTCCGACCCGGCGAACAGCGCTCCTATCAGGTGATCCCGCTGGAGGTGGACGAACTGCTAGGCGAACTACGAACGCTCCTCGATTTCGTCCGCTTTGCCGTCAGCCGCTTTGTCCAGGCAAAGCTGACATTCGCGCACGGCACCACCGACCCTATAGCAGAAGCCGTGTTTTTGGTCTGCGAGGCGTTGCATCTTCACCCAGATCAGTTCGAGACGTTTGCGGGCGCAAGCGTTATTCGAACAGAGGGCGAAAAGATTCTCGACCTGCTCGTGCGTCGCGAAGTCGAGCGCAAACCGGCCGCCTATCTCGTCAACAAGATCTACATGCGCGGCCTGCCGTTCTATGTCGACGAGCGTGTGATCGTGCCGCGCTCCTTCATCGGCGAACTGCTGGACTCGCATTTCGGCGGCGAGGACGCCTCGCTGATCGGCGAACCTGCGCAGATCGGCAGCGTGCTCGATCTCTGCACCGGCTCGGGTTGTCTCGCGATCCTGGCGGCGCGGCATTTCCCCAATGCCGAGGTCGACGCCGTGGACATCTCGAAAGATGCGCTCGACGTCGCCGCACGCAATGTTGGGGATCATGGCCTGGAAGGCCAGATCGAGCTCTATCGCGGTGACCTGTTCGAACCGCTCGGGGACAAGCGTTACGACCTCATCATCTGCAATCCACCCTATGTCGATGAAGCCGGCATGGCGTCGCTGCCGCGGGAATGCCGCGCCGAGCCGAAGCTCGCCTTCGACGGCGGCGTCGACGGGCTTGATATTGTGAGGCGCATCCTCGATGAGGCCGGCAAACACCTCAACGCCAGCGGCGGGCTGCTGTGCGAGATCGGCCGCGGCCGCGACAATCTCGAAGCCGCCTATCCGCAATTGCCGCTGCTCTGGCTCGACACCGAGGACAGCGAGGGCGAGGTGTTCTGGATCGCGGCCTCCGACCTTTAGCCCTGTTTGCGCATGATCTTTTTTGGAAAACCGCTACACACTTTTCCGGATCATGCGCTGATGCCGCGCAACAATCGGCCGGATTGGGCCTAAATAACGCAAGCCACTAGCGGTCCGGTTCTAACATTCGCACACCGTTGAGGCCTGCACGCTTGCGAATGTTAGAACCAAAGGACCGCTAGCAAATTATTGATTCTAGTGGAGCTTTGGATTTGACGTTCGCTTGCGAGTGCATAGATGGAGATTAGCGAACGTCAAATCCGCTCCACTAGCGTTCACCTCGCGCGTTGAAGCTGATAGTTTCCGGCTCAAGCCCCCCGCCCCCCATCCGCTTAAAGCTCGATAAAGAGGCCCCCATGCTGGACAAGAGCCCCGCCGCCCCCAAGGTCAACGTGCCGAACGATCTCGCCGCGCACTGGATGCCGTTCACCGCGAATCGCGCGTTCAAGAAGGCGCCGCGGCTGCTCGCCGGCGCCAAGGGCATGCATTACATCACGGTCGACGGCCGCAACATCATCGATGCCGCCTCGGGCATGTGGTGCACCAATGCCGGCCACGGCCGCCCGCAGATCGCGGAAGCCATCGGCAAGATGGCCGCCACCCTCGACTACGCGCCGCCATTCCAGTTCGGCATCCCGCAGTCCTTCGAGTTGGCGAGCCGCATCGCCGATCTCGCGCCCGATGGACTCGACCACGTGTTCTTCTGCAACTCGGGCTCGGAAGCGGCCGACACCGCGCTCAAGATGGCGCTTGCCTATCATCAGCTGAACGGCCAGGGCGCCCGCACCCGCCTGATCGGCCGCGTTCGCGGCTATCACGGCGTCGGCTTCGGCGGCACCGCGGTCGGCGGCATCGTCGGCAACCGCAAGATTTTCGGCTCGCTGCTGGCAGGTGTCGATCATCTGCCGGCGACCTATGACCGCGAAAAGCAGGCCTTCTCCAAGGGCGAGCCGGAGTATGGCGCGCATTTCGCCGACGAGCTGGAAAACCTCGTCAACCTGCATGGCGCCAACACGATTGCCGCCGTGATCGTCGAGCCGATGGCGGGTTCGACCGGCGTCATTCCAGCGCCGAAGGGCTATCTCAAGAAGCTGCGCGAGATCACCCAGAAGCACGGCATCCTCTTGATCTTCGACGAGGTCATCACCGGCTATGGCCGGCTTGGACATGCCTTCGCCGCCGAGCGCTATGGCGTGCTCCCCGACCTGCTCACCTTCGCCAAGGGCGTCACCAATGGCGCGGCTCCGATGGGCGGCGTGCTGGTGCGCGACACCATCCACGACGCCTTCATGAACGGCCCGGAGCATATGGTGGAGCTGACCCACGGCTACACCTATTCGGCCCATCCGCTCGCCTGCGCCGCGGGCCTTGCCACGCTCGACATCTACCGCGACGAGAAGCTGTTCGAGCGCGCCAAGGCAATCGAGCCGAAATTTGCCGAAGCCGTGATGTCGCTGAAGGGTGCGCCCAATGTGGTCGACATCCGCACGGTGGGCTTGACCGCCGGCATCGATCTCGCACCGAGGGCGGACGCGCCCGGCAAGCGCGGCTATGACGCCATGGTTTCGGCCTTCCACGACAACGATCTGATGCTGCGCATTGCCGGCGACACCTTGGCGCTGACCCCGCCGCTGATCATCACCGAGGATCAGATCGGCGAGGTGATCGAGAAGGTCGGCAAGGTGATCAAGGCCGTGGCTTGAAGCCCCTCACCCATAGCCGATGCTCTGCATCGGCGTTCTTTGATTATATGGGAGGACGGCGGCCGTAGGCCGCCTACGCCTCTCCCCGCGAGTGCGGGGAGAGGGAGTGGACCGCTGCCGCGGCGGCCTGTTCCCGCATTGCCAAAAGAACACTAGCCCCTCGAATCAACATTAGTGCTAAACTGCGCAGGCCTGAGGGGGCGTTGCGCACCGATGATCCGTATCTCCACGATTTTTATCGCCATCTGCATGGTGCTGGTCGCGGCATCGCTTGGCCTGATCCTGTATTCGGTGGCCGGCATCTCCGGCTCGGAATCGGCGATCGCGGCGCTGGCTGCGCTGACCTTCCTGGTGCTCTACAACGCGGTGTCGATGCGGATGCGTGACCGCAGCGACGTCGGCCACCAGATCGCCGACCTGTCGCGCGGCACCGCCGATCTCGCCCGCCAGGTCGCCGAATTCGGCCGCAGGCTCGCCGCCGTCGAGGGCCGCATGGTCTCGGCCAACTCGGCCGGCGCCGACCGCATCCAGGGCGTCGCCAACGAGATCGGCGAACTCGGCGGACTGGTGCGGCAGCTCGCGGCGTCGGTTGCCAATCATGACGACATGATCGCGATGCTCCGCGCCAGCGGCGTTGCCGTGGCGGAGCCCGCCAAATCCGAGACCGATGCGCCGAGGGCGGCGTCCGCCCCTGACGAGAGGCACATCCTGACACCGCCTCCGCCGCCGCCGGGAGCCGAACCCTCGCGCAGCCACGCCCAGGTGCTGGCTGCGATCAGGAACGCGGTCGACGAGAACCGCATCGACATCTACCTGCAACCGATGGTGACGCTGCCGCAGCGCAAGGTGCGCTTCTACGAGGCGGTGACGCGGCTGCGCGACGACAAGGATCAGGTGCTCGCGGCGGAGGATTTCATCGGCGTCGCCGAATCCTCAGGCATGATCGGACGCATCGACCACATGGTGATGCTCCGCTGCATACAGGTGCTGCGGCGGCTGATGGTGCGCAACAAGGAGGTCGGCGTGTTCTGCAACGTCGCGGCCGCCACGCTCGCCAACAGCGCGACCTTCTCGCAATGCCTGGATTTCCTCGAGGCCAACCGCGCGCTCGCGCCCTCTTTCGTGCTCGAGTTCAAGCAATCGACCTTCCGCCGTCTCGGCCAGACCGAGACCGAGCATCTGGCGAGCCTCGCCCAGCGCGGCTACCGCTTCTCGATCGACCATGTCACCGATTTGCGCTTCGAGCCGCGCGATCTCGCCGATCGCGGCGTGCGCTTCATCAAGGTACCCGCCTCGCTGCTGCTCGATCCGAAGCAGACCTCGTCGTCGGACATCCATCCCTCCGACCTGTCCGACCTGCTCGGCCGTTTCGGCATCGACCTGATCGCCGAGAAGATCGAAGGCGAACGCGCCGTGGTCGACCTGCTCGATTTTGACGTGCGGTTCGGCCAGGGCTTCCTTTTTGCGCCGCCGCGTCCCCTGAGGCCCGAGGGCGCCAATGGCGGCGCACCGGTCACCGGCGCGGAGGCCGGCGCGGCCAAACCGGCACCATCGGAGGCGCCGACCGCCGATCCCACCATGCGCGCCGCCGGCAATGCCGCGCTGGCACGCCGCGTCGCCGGCCCCGGTTAGCGTTTCAGCAACATGACAAGTGCCGCCGATCTGGAGTTCCTGACTCACGCGCGGCAAAATCATGTTCAGGAACTCCAGATCGAAAGCGGCACCAGAATCATAGGTTTGCTAGTGCCCATGACTTTCCGAAGTTCGTGAAAGGCGTTTGCGGCGATGGATCACGAACTTCGGAAAGTGGGCACTAGTCTGCGTTTTGTCGAGCGGTTGCGCGACCTCGTCGATCATACCGACGTCGTGCTGTCGGATATCTGGGGCGTCGTGCATAACGGGCTCGAATCCTTTCCCGAGGCCTGCGCGGCGCTGCACAGCTATCGCAACCGCGGCGGTACCGTCATCCTGATCACCAACGCGCCGCGTCCTGCCGATTCGGTGCAGCGGCAATTGCAGAAGCTCGGCGTCGCCGACGACATCTATGATGCGATCGTCTCCTCCGGCGACCTGACACGGCTTTACGTCGCCGGTCATCCCGGCCGAAAGGTGTTCTGGCTCGGCCCCGAGCGCGACAACTCGATCTATCGCGGCCTCGATCCGGTGCTGTCGCCGCTCGATGAGGCCGATTACATCGTCTGCACCGGATTGCTCGACGACGAGACCGAGAAGGCCGAGGATTACCGGCCGATGATGATGCAGGCGCTGAAGCGCAAACTGCCGCTGATCTGCGCCAATCCGGATATCGTGGTCGAGCGCGGCGACCGCCTGATCTATTGCGCCGGCGCGATCGCCGAGCTCTATCGCGAGCTCGGCGGCGAGGTGATCTTCTACGGCAAGCCGCACCGGCCGATCTATGAACGTGCGATCGAGCTGGCCGCGGAGCGTCGCGGCCGCGCCACGCCGCTCGATCGCGTGCTGGCAATCGGCGATTCCGTGCGCACGGACCTCGCCGGCGCGCACGGTTTCGGCATCGATTGCCTGTTCGTGACCCGCGGCATTCATTCTGAGGAGTTCGAAGGCGTCGACCAACTCGATCCGGCGTCGGTCAAGGAGCTGTTCGGCCACCCGCCCCGCGCGCTGATGCGCGAGTTGCGGTGGTAGCCACGTGCACGCTGTGCTCCCTCGCCCCGCTCGCGGGGGAGGTGAAGGTAAAGCTAGCGCCTTACGCGTGCGCCATGTCCGGGAAGACCGCCTCGATCTTGGTCTTCAGGGTCGCCGCATTGAACGGCTTGACGATGTAGTTGTTCACGCCGGCCTTCTTGGCCGCGATCACGTTCTCGGTCTTGGATTCCGCGGTGATCATGATGAAGGGCGTGGTGGCGAGGTTGGGATCGGCGCGCACTTCGCGCAGCAGGTCGTAACCGGTCATCGGCTCCATGTTCCAGTCGGAGATCACGAGCCCGTATTTCTTACTGCGCATCTTGTTCAACGCCGCAGAGCCGTCGTTGGCGTCGTCGATGTTCTCGAAGCCAAGCTGCTTCAGCAGATTCCGGATGATACGGATCATGGTGGAATAATCGTCCACCACCAGAACCGGCATCGACAGATCAACCGCCATTCTTGACTCCCCCTCACGCCACCAACAAACCGGCGGAAGCAGGCCGTTCAGGCCCTCCGCAATCCACTCCAACGACTAACAAAAGGCCTTAAACAGGGCGTTAACTGACCCTGAGTCGTGTCGTTATACCCCTCAACTTCAAATGGATATTCCCTCCCGGCTTGACTTGTCCGCACCCGCCGCGTCACCGTCCGGCCGTCATTGAAGCCGAAGATTCAAACAGAAATGCCCGCTTTCACCGTGATCCGCGACACCACGCCGGCTGAGGCGATCCCGAGGGGGGCGGTGGTGGCGATGGGCAATTTCGACGGCGTCCATCTCGGCCACCGCGCGGTGATCGCAGCCGCGCTGGAAATGGGACGCATCCATGGCCGCCCCGCGCTGGCGCTCACCTTCGAGCCGCATCCGCGCCGGTTCTTCTCGCCGACCATTCCGCAATTCCGCCTCAGCGACGAGACCGCCAAGCTTCGCCTGCTCGCCGGCACCGGGCTTGCCGGCGCCGTGATCATGACCTTCGACAAGATGCGCGCCGGCACCTCGGCGCAAGATTTCATTCACCATGATCTGATCAGGCGGCTCGGAATCTCCGGGATCGCGGTCGGCTATGACTTCCATTTCGGCAAGGGCCGCGTCGGCTCGCCGAGCCTGTTGGTCAACGAGGCGCCGCGGCTCGGCATCGAGGTCGACGTGCAGCCGCATATCGACATCGACGAGCGGCCGGTCTCCTCCAGCGCGATCCGCGATGCGCTGAGCGAGGGCCAGATCGCGGATGCCACGGCGATGCTCGGCGGTCCCTGGTTCGTCACCGGCGAGGTGATCCATGGCGAGAAGCGCGGCCGCGCGCTCGGCTATCCCACCGCCAATATCCGGCTCGACAACAATTGCGGGCTCCGTCACGGCATTTACGCGGTGCGGGTCGGGCTCGGTGCCGAGCGTTTCGACGGTGTCGCAAGCTTCGGCCGCCGCCCGACCTTCGACAACGGCGCGCCGCTGCTGGAAATCTTCCTGTTCGATTTCGAGGGCGATCTCTACGGAGCGGCGCTCGACGTCGCCTTCATCGGCTTCATCCGCGACGAGTTGAAATTCTCCAGCGCGGATGCGCTGGTGAAACAGATGGACGACGATTCCGCCCGCGCCCGCGCCGCGCTAAAGGCGGCGCCGGAAGCGTTTCCCAGGCTTGGTGAGATCGGTTGAAAACTGAAAAAGAAAAGATGTTGGCGGGCGAACTCTATCGGCCCGATGCCGAGCTTGGCGCCGAGCAAGCTGCCGCCAAGGCGTGGATGGTGCGCTACAATGCGGCACTGGCGCTGCCGGTTGCCGAGCGACACGCGCTGCTCTGCGAGCGTCTCGGCCATGTCGGCAAGGATGCCGTGATCCGTCCGCCGTTTTTCTGCGACTACGGCACTAACATCCATCTTGGCGACGGTGTCTTCCTCAATTTCAATTGCGTCATCCTCGACGTGGTCGAGGTGATCATCGGCGATCGCACCCAGATCGGGCCCGCGGTGCAGATTTATGCCGCCGACCACCCGCGTGACGCTGCAACGCGGCGCGTCGGGCTCGAATTTGGCCGTCCCGTCAAGATCGGAGGCGATGTCTGGATCGGCGGCGGCGCCATCATCCTGCCCGGCGTCACCATCGGCAATGGCGCTGTGATCGGCGCCGGAAGCGTGGTGACGCGGGATGTCGGCGCCGGGGTAACCGTCATGGGAAATCCGGCCCGGCGGCGGTCACCGTGAGCGGCTCTCGGGGCTTTGCGATTCGGTCTCCCCCTGCTATGGAGAGCCCATGTTTGCGCGGCGCATCATAGGCATTAGCGGCCCGGCTTCCGCCTGAGCTTTAGGCTCGGCGCAAGACCGGGATATCCGCACGTTCGCCCGCGATCCCCTCGCGTTTCCGCGCCCTCTTGAGCCCAAGCCAGATTCCATGTCCGAAAAGCCGCAAAAGTCCGACGCCAAAGACTATTCAAAAACCCTGTTCCTGCCGCAGACCGAGTTTCCGATGCGCGCCGGCTTGCCCAAGCGCGAGCCGGAAATCCTCAAGCGCTGGAACGAGATCGGCCTCTATACGAAGCTGCGCGAGGAGGCCAAAGGCCGCGCCAAATTCGTGCTGCATGACGGGCCGCCCTACGCCAACGGCAACATCCATATCGGCACCGCGCTCAACAAGATCCTGAAAGACCTGGTGACGAAGAGCCAGCAGATGCTGGGCTTCGATTCCAATTATGTGCCGGGCTGGGACTGCCACGGCCTGCCGATCGAGTGGAAGGTCGAGGAAGAGAACTACCGCTCCAAAGGCAAGGTGAAGCCCGACTTCCGCAACTCGGCGGCGATGGTCGAATTCCGTCAGGAGTGCCGTGCCTATGCGACGCACTGGCTGAACGTGCAGCGCGAGGAATTCAAGCGGCTCGGCGTGGTCGGCGACTGGGATCATCCCTACGCCACTATGACATTTCCGGCCGAAGCGCAGATCGCGCGCGAGCTGATGAAGTTTGTGAAGAACGGAACGCTCTACCGCGGCTCCAAGCCCGTGATGTGGAGCGTGGTCGAGAAGACCGCGCTGGCCGAAGCCGAGGTCGAATACGAGGACTACACCTCGGATACGGTGTGGGTGAAATTTCCAGTCACCTCGCCCGCGCATGGGGCGCTCGCCAAAGCGAGCGTGGTGATCTGGACCACCACGCCATGGACGCTTCCCGGCAACCGCGCCATCTCGTTCTCGCCAAAGATCGCTTACGGCCTCTACAAGGTGACGGATGCATCTGCCGACAACTGGGCGAAGACCGGCGATCTCCTGATCCTGGCCGATGCGCTGGCCGAAAGTGTGTTCAAGCAGGCGCGGGTGACGTCGTACGAGAAGGTGCGTGATATCCCTGCCGACACGCTCGACGCCGTCGAATGCGCGCATCCGCTGAAAGGCCGTGGCGGCTATGATTTCATCGTGCCGCTGCTGCCGGGCGATCACGTCACCGACGATACCGGCACCGGCTTCGTGCATACCGCGCCCGGCCATGGCCGCGAAGACTTCGACGTCTGGACGGCGAACGCACGCGAGCTGGAATCGCGCGGTATCAACACCGCGATCCCCTATACCGTCGACGAGAACGGCGCCTTCACCGATCACGCGCCGGGCTTTGCCGGAAAGCGCGTGATCAACGACAAGGGCGAGAAGGGCGACGCCAACGACGCCGTGATCAAGGCGTTGGTCGAGGCAGGCCAGCTGCTGGCGCGCGGCCGGCTGAAGCATCAATATCCGCATTCCTGGCGCTCGAAGAAGCCGGTGATCTTCCGCAACACGCCGCAATGGTTCGTGGCGATGGACAAGGACATCTTGACCAACGGCGCGGCAAAGAAGGGCGATACCCTGCGCGCCCGCGCGCTGCACGCGATCTCGGTGACGCAATGGGTGCCGGCCTCGGGTCAGAACCGCATCAACGGCATGATCGAGGCGCGGCCAGACTGGGTTCTATCGCGGCAACGCGCCTGGGGCGTGCCGATCGCGGTATTCGTGCGCGAGAAGGCTGACGGTACCGCTGAACCCCTAGTTGACGACGATGTCAACAAGCGCATCGCGGATGCCTTCGAGAAGGAAGGCGCCGATGCCTGGTATCGCGACGGCGCCGGCGAGCGTTTCCTCGGGGCCAAGGCCAACGAGGACTGGCAGAAAGTCGACGACATCCTCGACGTCTGGTTCGACTCGGGCTCGACCCATGCCTTCGTGCTGGAAGACCCCGTGCATTTCCCGGGGCTGGCCGGCATCAAGCGCAAGGTCGACGGCGGCGCCGACACCGTGATGTATCTCGAAGGCTCGGACCAGCATCGCGGCTGGTTTCAATCGTCGCTGCTGGAGAGCTGCGGCACCCGCGGCCGCGCGCCGTTCGACATCGTGCTGACCCACGGCTTCACCCAGGCCGAAGACGGCCGCAAGATGTCGAAGTCGCTCGGCAACACCATCGAGCCGCAAGCCGTGATCAAGGAATCCGGCGCCGATATCCTGCGGCTGTGGGTCGCGGCCTGCGACTACAGCGATGACCAGCGCATCGGCCCTGAAATCCTCAAGAACACGGTCGAGACCTATCGGAAGCTCCGCAATACCGTCCGCTGGATGCTCGGCACCTTGCATCACTTCAACGCGTCTGACGCTGTCGCGCATAAAAACATGCCGGAGCTCGAGCGGCTGATGCTGCACGAGCTGGCGAGGCGCGCCAACACCGTGCGGCAGGCCTATGCCGAGTTCGACTACAAGACCGTGGTAGCTGAGCTCGCGGCGTTCATGAACTCCGAGCTGTCGGCGTTCTATTTCGACATCCGCAAGGACACGCTGTATTGCGATCCGCCGTCGTCAGTCGCGCGCAAGGCGGCGCTGACCACGATCGATATCCTCTGCGACGCGATCGTGAAATGGCTGGCGCCGGTGTTGAGCTTCACCTGCGACGAGGCCTGGAGCATGTACAAGCCGGACGAGAAACCGTCGGTGCATCTGACGCTGTTCCCGTTGGACTTCGAGAGATTCCGTGACGAGGCCTTGGCCAAGAAGTGGGAGGCGATCCGCGACGTGCGCCGTGTCGTTACCGGCGCCCTGGAGCTGGAGCGTGCGGCGAAGAACATCGGCTCATCGCTGGAGGCTTCGCCCGTCATCTATGTGTCGGACAGGAATCTTCTCGCGACGCTGTTCGATGTCGATCTCGCCGAGGTCTGCATCACCTCGAGCTATGAGGTGCAGGAAGGCGACGGGCCGGAGAGCGCCTTCCGTCTCGACAACGTCGCGGGCGTCGCCGTGGTGGTCGAGAAGGCGGCAGGCATCAAATGCGCACGCTCGTGGAAAATCCTGCCGACCGTCGGCGAGGACAAGGAGTATCCCGACGTTTCGCCGCGCGACGCCAAGGCGTTGCGCGAATGGAAGGCGCTGGGAGTGACGGTGTGACCTCCACGCTCCGCCCCGGCATCATCGCCGCCGTCGCGACGCTGCTGATCGACCAGGCCTCAAAACTCTGGCTGCTCCATGTGTTCCACCTCGGCGACCGCTACCCACCCAGGGTGCCGATCACGCCGTTCTTCGACCTGGAGCTGGCGTGGAACATCGGCATCAGCTTCGGCTGGCTGCAGAACGATAGCCAGTTCGTCCAGTTCGGCCTAATGGCAGTCAAGGCGCTCGCCGTGGTGGCGCTCGCGATCTGGATGGCCCGCTCGCGGACCCTGATTGCCGTCGTTGCCCTCGGATTAATCATCGGCGGGGCGATCGGGAACGCCATCGACCGCCTGGCTTACGGCGCGGTGGTCGATTTTGCCCTGTTCCACCTCGATATCGGCGGAAATACCTACAGTTGGTATGTCTTTAACCTCGCCGACACCGCCATTGTTGCCGGGGTATTTGCGCTATTGTATGATTCATTTTTGGGGGTGGGCGCCGCAAAAGCGCCGTGATCGCGGCCGAACAGAACCCTTGTCTTTTGAACGGGTTGAAGCGATGCGCAAGACAGAAGCTGCTTGCTTGGTGCTGCCGGGGACGCTGACGCGCGCTGCACGATTGTCCGCGCTTGCGCTCGGCGTCGGTCTCCTGTTTGCCTCGAGCGCGGCGCGCGCCGGCGACGACGAGGACGAACCCACCTTCGAGGAAAAGATCATCACCGGCATCATGCATGGCCTCGGTGGCGTCAACATGGACAATTCCGGCATCGACTATCGCGAGCGCTCGCCGCTGGTGGTGCCGCCCAGGCTCGATCTGCCGCCGCCGGCCTCCTCCAAGGAAGTAAAGGTTCCGAACTGGCCGAAGGATCCCGACGAAGCGCGCCGCAAGGCGATGATCGCCGCGCGCAAGAAAGCCAACAAGGATCCGATGGAGCAAAGCCGCATCCTGTCGCCGAGCGAGCTCAATGGCGTGCGTACGGCAGGAAGCAGCGGCGGCACCGCGGTGTCGGATAGCGCCACGCCCGGCGGCGATCCCGGCAAGAGCGCGATCCTCAGTCCGTCGCAGCTCGGCTATGAAGGCGGCTTCTTCAAGCTGTTCAAAGGTAACAAGGCCGAGGTCGCTCCGTTCAAGGGCGAGCCCTCGCGCGAGACCCTGACGATGCCGCCGCCGGGCTATCAGACGCCGTCGCCGAACTTCGCCTATGGAACCGGGCCGAAGGAATCCCTGAACAAGGAATACAATCCGTCCCAGGGCAAGTACGGCGAATAATTCTCGCTCTCTGGTCACGCTTCTCTCGGCTTCGTGACGCGCGCATAGGTCTACGCGATGTACGATGTCGCGACATTTTGCCGGGCGCTTTTGCCCGGCTTTTCACACGGGTCATGATGCAGATCACACGCTTTGCTGCTCTCGCTGTTGCGCTTGTCCTGCTAGCAAGCCCCGCCTCCGCCCAGAACACCGTCACGTCAGAGCCGCCGGCGACGTTCACGCTGCCGAACGGGCTGCAGGTCCTGGTGATCCAGGATCATCGCACGCCTGTGGTGACGGAGATGGTCTGGTACAAGGTCGGATCCGCCGACGAGACGCCCGGCAAGTCCGGTCTCGCCCACTTCCTCGAGCATCTGATGTTCAAGGGCACGGCGAAGCATCCGGCCGGCGAGTTTTCGCAGACAGTGCTCAAGGTCGGCGGCAACGAGAACGCGTTCACCTCCGTCGACTACACCGGCTACTTCCAGCGCGTGCCGCGCGACCAGCTTTCCAGCATGATGGAGTTCGAAGCCGACCGCATGACCGGCCTCGTGCTGAAGGACGAGAACGTGCTGCCCGAGCGCGACGTCGTGCTCGAGGAATACAACATGCGCGTCGCCAACAATCCGGATGCGCGGTTGAACGAGCAGATCATGGCCGCGCTCTATCTCAATCATCCCTACGGCCGGCCGGTGATCGGCTGGCACCAGGAGATCGAGAAGCTGAGCCGCGAGGACGCGCTCGCCTTCTACCGGCGCTTCTATGCGCCCAACAACGCGATCCTGGTCATCGCGGGCGACGTCACCGTTGACGACGTGCGCCCGATGGCGGAGGCGACCTTCGGCAAGGTGACGCCGCAACCGGCAATCCCGGCGCGGCGCATCCGTCCGCAGGAGCCCGAGCCGGTCGCGCCCCGCACCGTGACGCTCGCCGATCCCAGAGTCGAGCAGCCCGCGGTGAAGCGCTATTACCTCGTGCCGTCATCGACCACCGCCGCCGCGGGCGAAAGCCCCGCGCTCGACGTGCTGGCGCAGCTGATGGGTGGCAGCAGCAACTCCTATCTCTATCGCGCGCTGGTGGTGGATCATCCGCTCGCGGTCGCCGCCAGCGCCTCCTATCAGAGCGCCTCGCTGGACGCGACGCAGTTCGTGGTCGCGGCCGTGCCGAAAGCCGGCGTCGAATTCGCCGAGATCGAGCAGGTGTTCGACAAGGTCATTGCGGACATCGCGCAGCATCCGCCGGCCGCGGAAGATCTCGAACGGGTCAAGACGCAACTGATCGCGGAGGCGATCTACGCCCAGGACAATCAGGCGACCCTGGCGCGCTGGTATGGCGGCGGGCTCACCACCGGCTCGAGCATCGAGGACATCAGAAGCTGGCCGGACCGCATTCGCGCGGTGACCGCCGAGCAGGTGCGCGCGGTGGCGCAGAAATGGCTGGACAAGAAGCGTTCGGTGACGGGCTATCTGATCAAGGACACCGTGCAGAAGCGCGAGGAGAAGCGTTCGTGACATCCTGTTTCGCGCTCGCGCGTTATTCCGCCCTCGGGCGCCGCGCCGCCGGCGCGCTCGCCTTGCTGCTTGTCGTCACGTTCGCGCCCGCGCAGGCGGCGACCAAAATCCAGCACCTGATCTCGCCCGGTGGCATCGAGGCCTGGTTCGTGCAGGACGCCACCGTGCCGCTGATCGCGATGGAATATGCCTTCGCGGGCGGCGCGGCGCAGGACCCCAAGGACAAGCCCGGCGTCGCCAACATGGTCGCGAGCCTGATCGACGAAGGTTCCGGCGATCTCGATTCCCGGAGCTATCACGAACGCCTCGACCGCCGCGCCATCGACCTCTCCTTCAGCGCGACCCGCGACAATTTCCGCGGCTCACTGCGCATGCTGCGCGACAACAAGGACGAGGCCTTCGAGCTGTTGCATCTGGCGCTGACCTCGCCGCATTTCGACAAGACCGATGTCGAGCGCATCCGCTCGCAGATCATCTCCGGGCTGCACCGCGACACCTCCAACCCGAACGCGCTTGCCGGCCGCAAATTCCTCGAGATCGCCTTCGGCGACCATCCCTATGGCCGCACCGCCTCCGGCACGCTGGAGAGCGTGCCTGCGATCACCGTCGACGACATGAAGGACTATGCCCGCCGCGTGATCGCCAGGGACACGCTGAAGATCGCCGTGGTCGGCGACGTCGATCCGGCGACCCTCGGCAAGCTGCTCGACCAGACCTTCGGCAGCCTGCCTGAGAAGGCCGATCTCGTACCCGTCCCCGATATCGTGGCGGCGAAGCCGCCGCAGCGCGCCTACATCCCGCTCGACGTGCCGCAGACCACGATCACCTTCGGCGGTCCCGGCGTCACGCGGCATGATCCGAATTTCATGGCCGCCTATGTGGTCAACCACATCATGGGCGGCGGCGGCCTGTCGTCGCGACTGTATCGAGAAGTACGTGAAAAGCGCGGGCTGGCTTACTCGGTGTTCGAGTCGCTGCTCTGGATGGATCATTCGGCGCTCTTCATCGGCAACACCGGCACGCGATTCGATCGCGCCGGCGAGACTCTGGAAGCGATCCAGGATGAAATCCACCGCATGGCCGACCAGGGCCCGACCCAACAGGAGCTCGACGAGGCGAAGTCCTATCTGAAGGGCTCGCAGATGCTGCAGCTCGATACCTCATCGAAGCTGGCGTCGGCCTTGCTGCAATATCAGCTCGACGAATTGCCGATCGACTATCTCGAGAAGCGTAACGGCGTCATCGACGCGGTGACGCTCGACGACGCGAAAGCCGCCGCCAAACGCCTGTGGGGCGAGGGACTGGTTACGGTCGTGGTCGGCCGCGAGCCGCAGGCGGCGGCCAAGGCGCCGGTGACGACGGCACCAAAGGCCAATTGAATCTCCTTTGCTTCAACCCGGCGCGCTGAGCCCTCTCCCCCGCTTGCGGGGGAGAGTTGGAGTGGGGCGTCGCAAGCACCGCTGATGGGGTTTGCCCCCACCCTGCCCCTCCCCCGCAAGCGGGGGAGGGAATGATAGCCCGGAGCACGCAGCAACTTCTTCGCAAACCCGCTATCCTGCGCCCCGATTCCTTTTCCGGTGACGCCATGCTGCGGATTTCCCGCGACCTCTCCATCGACGAAGACGACATCGAGATTTCGTTCGTCCGCGCCTCGGGTCCCGGCGGCCAGAACGTCAACAAGGTCTCGACCGCAGCGCAGCTTCGCTTCGACACCAACGGGATCACCCTGCCCGCCGACGCCAGGATGCGGCTGGCGCGGCTGGCCGGCAGCCGCATGACCAAGGACGGCGTGATCGTAATCCAGGCCTATCGCTTCCGCAGCCAGGAGCAGAATCGCACTGACGCGATCGGGCGGCTGGAGGAGATGCTGACAAAAGCGATGGAACGCCCGATTCCGCGGCGCGCGACCAAGCCGACCTATGGCTCGAAACAGCGCCGGCTCGAAGGCAAGAAACGCCGCGGCGACGTCAAGGCCCGCCGCGGCACCCGCGGATTCGAGGAGTGAGGCTCTTATCCCTCCCCCTCGAAGTCGGCAGCGCCGTTGCGCGCCTGAGTGGGGAAGGTGGCATGTTGTGAGCGGAGCGAACAACATGACGGGTGGGGGCTTCATCAACCATTTCCATAGAGGCCACCCCCACCCGGCTGGCCTGCGGCCAGCCACCCTCCCCACAAGGGGGAGGGATAAGCCCGTCTAGCACCATGCAATCGCGCCCCTATTGCACTAAATTGCGCCCATGCCCGTCCGCCAGCTGCCCGAACAGGTCGTCAACCGCATCGCCGCCGGCGAGGTGGTCGAACGTCCCGCGAGCGTGGTGAAGGAGCTGGTCGAGAACGCGATCGATGCCGGCGCAAGCCGGATCGACGTGTTCAGTGACGGCGGCGGGCGGCGCAAGATCGTCATATCGGATGACGGCGGCGGCATGAGCGCCGCTGACCTTGCACTCGCGGTCGACCGTCACGCCACGTCCAAGCTCGACGACGAGGATCTGCTGCAGATCAAGACACTCGGCTTCCGCGGCGAGGCGTTGCCCTCGATCGGCGCGGTGGCGAAGCTGTCGATTGCGACGCGTCATCATGGCGAGCCACATGCATGGTCGTTGTCGGTCGAAGGCGGCGTGAAATCGTCCGTCGCGCCCGGGGCGCTGTCGCTGGGCACGCGCGTCGAGGTCGCCGATCTTTTCTATGCCACGCCGGCCCGACTGAAATTCCTGAAGACCGACCGCACCGAGGCCGAAGCGATCCGCGAGGTGGTGCGGCGGCTTGCGATGGCGCGGCCCGATATCGCCTTCACGCTTGCGGGCGAAGAACGCGCGCCCGTGACCTGGGCCGCGGCGCTGCCCGGCGCGGCGGGACGCTTGACGCGGCTCGGCGATATTCTTGGCGCCGACTTTCGCGGCTCTGCGATCGAGGTCCGTGCCGAGCGCGAGGGCGTCGTGGTCGAAGGCTTCGCCGCCTCGCCCGCGCTGACCCGCGCCAACGCGCTCGGGCAATATCTTTTCGTCAATGGCCGCCCGGTACGGGACAAGCTGATCCTCGGTGCGGTGCGCGCGGCCTATGCCGACTATCTGCCGCGCGATCGGCACCCGGTGGTGGCGCTGTTCGTTACCTGCGACGCGCGCGAGGTCGACGCCAATGTGCATCCGGCCAAGACCGAGGTGCGTTTCCGCAATGCGGGCCTGGTGCGCGCGCTGATCGTGCACGCGCTGAAGGATGGCCTCGCGCGCGAGGGCAAACGCACCGCGGCCAACAGCGGGGGAGCCGCGATCTCCGCGTTCCGTCCGGTCGTCGCGCCGCGGCCCGGCAATTGGGACTGGCAGCGCTCACCGTCTTTTCCGGTCGGCTCGATGCCGTCCTATGCCGGCGCGACTGTGCTCGCCGAACAGGACCAGGCTGCCTTCAACGTCGGCACGCCGTCCGCCGACGTGCGTTTCGAGAGCCAGCCTGCGACCGAGCTGATCGACCGGCCGCTCGGCGCGGCGCGCACGCAAATCCACGAGACCTATATCGTGTCGCAAACCCGCGACGGCCTCATCGTGGTGGACCAGCACGCCGCGCATGAGCGCATCGTCTATGAGAGACTGAAGGCGTCGCTCGCGAAGAACGGCGTGCAACGGCAGATCCTGCTGATCCCCGACATCGTCGAGCTCGATGAAGCGACCGTCGAGCGGCTGCTGGCACGCGCCGATGAACTGGCCTCGTTCGGGCTTGCAATCGAATCCTTCGGCCCCGGTGCGCTCTGCGTGCGCGAGACGCCGTCGCTGCTCGGCAAGACCGACGCGGCTTCGCTGTTGCGCGATCTCGCCGAGCACATGGAGGAATGGGACGAGGCGCTGCCGCTGGAACGGAGGTTGATGCATGTCGCGGCCACCATGGCCTGCCATGGCTCGGTGCGCGCCGGCCGCCGCCTCAAGCCTGAAGAGATGAATGCGCTGTTGCGCGAGATGGAAGACACGCCGAATTCCGGCCAGTGCAATCACGGCCGGCCGACCTATGTCGAACTGAAGCTCGCCGATATCGAGAAGCTGTTCGGGCGGCGGTAGGTTCATCCCTCCCCCGCGAAGCGTGGGGAGGGTCGGTCGAGCGAAGCGAGACCGGGGTGGGGGCCTTACTTGGCACACCCCCACCCGGCACGTTGCTCGCTTCGCTCACAACGCGCCACCCTCCCCAAGCTTCGCGGGGGAGGGATAAGAGCGCCGTTATGCGCGCCGCAAAAACACAAACTCCGTGTCGTCATAGGCCCGCCGCTCCAGCTCCTCGAATCCTTCCGGAGCCACGAACGCGGCCGCCTTCGCTTCCTCGACCACCACAAGCGCGCTCGCCACCAGCCAGCCGCTGTCGCGCAGCGAGGCGAGTGACTTCTCCGCCAGCCCTTTGCCGTAGGGCGGATCGAGGAACGCCAGCGCGAACGGCTGCATCGGATGCGCCGGGCCGAGATCGGTGGCATCGCGGCGATACACCTTGCTGACGCCGCCAAGCGCGAGCGACTCGACGTTATTGCGCAATAACGCCCGCGCCTCGGCGCCGTTGTCGACGAACAGCACGAAAGCCGCCCCGCGCGAGACCGCTTCGATGCCGAGCGCGCCGGTTCCGGCGAAGAGATCGAGCACGCGTGCACCGTCAATCGGATTGTCGTAGGCATGCACGAGGATATTGAACACGGACTCGCGCAGGCGGTCCGCGGTCGGGCGGATGTCGCGCGAAGTGGGCCCAGCGATGTTACGGCCCTTCAGCCGTCCACCGACCACGCGCATCAGATTGCTCTCGCCGCGATGGCGGTGCGCTCCCCTCCCCCTTGCGGGGAGGGGTTGGGGGTGGGGGTGCAAAACATTGTGAACCTTCGTGCGGTACCCCCCTCCCCGGGGGGAGGGAGAAGAGAGAGCGCGCAAGGGGAAGGGGAGCAGACCGATGTCGCACGAGCGAGCATCAACTACTCATCCCGCGGCCGCAGATCGCGCTTGCCGTGATAGCCGCGCTTCGGCCGCCGCGGCGGCCCGTAGCCCCTGGCCTCGTCCTCGTTGCGCGCGCGCGCTTCCTCGCTGCCGCTCCGCTGCACCAGCACGCGGCGACCCTTGCGGTCGGACACCAGTGCGTTCTTGCCGGACGGCTTGAACGGTTTTTTCTCAAGCGGGGCCTTATCGTTGGCGAGCTCGGCGATCGCTTCGCCTGGCATCGGCCGATTGAAGTCGGCGCCGGCAAGCGTTGCGATCTTTTCGCCGAGCTGCTCGCGCAGCACGCGTGTCTTGACCTCCTCGACCTGCCCCTCGGCAAGCTCGCCAAGTTGGAACGGACCATAGGACACCCGGATCAGCCGGTTCACCTCGAGCCCGAGATGCGCCATCACGTTGCGCACTTCGCGGTTCTTGCCCTCGCGGATTGCAAACACCAGCCAGACATTGGCGCCCTGGTCGCGCTCCAAGGTCGCATCGATCGGACCGTATTTGACGCCGTCGACCTCTATGCCGTTTTTCAATTGGTCGAGTTGCCCCTGCGTGACCTCGCCGTGCGCGCGGACGCGGTAGCGCCGCAGCCATCCGGTATCGGGCAGTTCCAGCACCCGCGCCAGCCCGCCGTCATTGGTGAGCAGCAGCAGGCCTTCGGTGTTGAAGTCGAGCCGCCCGATCGAAATCAGCCGCGGCAGTCCTTCCGGCAGATTGTCGAACACCGTTGGCCGCCCTTCCGGATCGGCGTGGGTGGTCATCAGACCGCGCGGCTTGTGGAACATGAACAACCGCGTGCGCTCGCGCGGCGGCAACGGCTTGCCATCGACGCTGACAACATCGTTGGCGGTGACGTCGAGCGCCGGCGAGTTGATGACACGGCCATTGACGGTGACGCGGCCCTGCACGACCATCTCCTCGGCGTCACGCCGCGAGGCAAGCCCTGCGCGCGCCAGCACCTTGGCGATGCGCTCACCGGCTTTCTTCGGCTTCGATTCCTCGCGCGGCGCGCGCTTGTCGTCGCGCTTGTCGAAATCGCGCTTGCGCTCGCGATAGTCGCCGCGGCCACCGAACGCCGGGCGCTTGGCGAAGACCTTGCTGTCGTCTTCATTGTCGCGGCGCGGCCGGTCGTCGCTGCGCGGATGTTCCTGCCAATCGGTGCGGCCTTCAGGTCGCGGCCGGTCGAATTTGCGTTCGCCGCGCCCTTCCCTGTCGCCATCCCCCGGGTCGCTCTTGCGATCCCGACGCGGTCGATCGAACTTGGGCCGGTCTCCGCGATCGAATTTCGGCCGCTCACGAAACGGCCGGTCGCCGCGGGGGCGGTCGCCTTGCACGCGCTCCTCGCGCGGTCGCGAAAAACGCGGGCGTTCGTCGCCGGTACGATCGTCGCGCGGCCGATCAAAACGCGGCTTGTCGAAACGCGGCCGTGCGCCGCGATCGTCACCACCCTCGCGCTTCTGCCACGGCTTGGATTCGCCATGCGGCGGCCGATCGCCGAAATCCTTGCGCGGACCGCGATCTCCGCGATCCAAAGCGCCACGGGAGAATTTGCGCTCGCCGCCAAACTTCCGCTCGGGCCTGTCGCCATCGCGTGACGGGCGCGGGCTATAGGGGCGATCGCCGCGAGGCCGGTCGCCGTCCTTGCGAAAAGCTTCGCCGCGCGGCGTGTAAGGGCGCTTGTCGCCATCGCGATCCCGCGCAGCGTAAGGCTTCTTGTCACCGAACTTCCGATCGGAAAAACGCGAGGCCGGACGGCCCTCGTCCCGATTGCCGTGCGGAGTATAGGGCCGCTTTTCACCGCCGCGGTCTTCCCGCGGCTTGAACGGACGCTTGCCGCCGTCACGGTCGAAGTTCGGCCGATCGCCGCGCGGCTTGAATGCCCGCTTCTCGCCGTCGCCATCGCGCGCGGGACGATCGCGGAACGGCCGATCACCGCGGGGGCGGTCATCTCGGCTGAACCTGGGCTTATCGCCGTCGCCATCGAATTTTTTCGGCCCAAAGCCGCGCTTTTCGAATTTTTTGGCGAACTTCTTCTCCGGCCCCCGCGGCTTGCCCGAGCGGCCCTTGCCGCCGGACGGGCGGTCGCGCCGCCCGCGGGAAGCGTTGTCTTTATCGTTGTCGCGGGGCATGAATGGCTCGTTTGAAAGTGAGAAGCGCGCGCATTAGCAGACTTGACCGGGCAATACGAGGCATGAACGCCCCTTCTTTCATGGATTTGGCGCTGAAAACGGCCAGAAACGCCGGCAAATCCGGTGAGGTGCCGATCGGCTGCGTCATCGTGCGGAACTACGAGGTGATCGCAACCGCTGCCAATCGGACGCTGACCGACCGCGACCCGACCTCGCATGCCGAAGTGCTGGCCATCCGGCAGGCCGCCGAGCGGATCGGCACCGAGCGGCTCACCGACTGCGACCTCTATGTGACGCTGGAGCCCTGCACCATGTGTGCGGGCGCGATCTCGTTCGCCCGCATTCGCCGGCTGTACTACGGTGCGGCAGATCCCAAGGGCGGCGCGGTCGACAGCGGCGTCCGCTTCTTTGCGTCGCCGACCTGCCATCATGTTCCGGAGGTTTATTCGGGGCTCGGCGAGCGCGAGTCGGCGGCGATGCTGAAGGAGTTTTTCCGGGAGCGGCGGTGACCGCCTGCATCGTCATTGCAAGCGAAGCGAAGCAATCCATCTACCGCAAAAAGAAAGAATGGATTGCTTCGTCGCTACACTCTTTCGCAATGACGAGAGCATCACCCCGCGAGAAAAAACTCCCGCAGCAACTTCGCCGTCTGCTCAGGTGCCTCCTCCGTCAGGAAATGCCCGGAATCGACTGGCGATCCCGTCACATTGGTCGCCCACTGCTTCCAGGTGTCGAGCGGCGTCGCCGCGGCAGACGCGATGCCGGCATCGCCCCACAGCGCCAGCATCGGGATCGTGATCTTCTTGCCGGCCTCGAAATCCGCCTTGTCGATCTCGTAATCGGCATAGGCGCCGGCGCGATAGTCCTCGCACATCGCGTGCACCCGCGAAGGATCGCGAAATGGCGCGAGGTAATGCTCGAACGCGCGCGGATCGAATTCGTTCAGCGTTTTCGATTTGGTCTGGCTCGCCATCTTCTTCTTCAGGAAAAAATCCGGCGCACCCGAGATCAAGGTCTCCGGAAACGGCGCCGGCTGCGCCAGGAACGTCCAGTGATAGATCTTCAGCGCATAAAGCCGGTTCATGCGCTCCCAGTAATTATAGGTCGGCAGGATATCGAGCACGGCGAGCCGCGACAGCCTTCCGGGATGATCGAGCGCGAGGCGATAGGAGACGCGGCCGCCGCGGTCGTGACCGGCGAGCGCGAAATGCACATAGCCGAGTTGCTCCATGGCCTCGATGACAGCTTTGGCCATCGCGCGCTTGGTGTAGGGCGTGTGATTGTCGTCGCTGTCGGGCATGTCGGACCAGCCGTAGCCCGGCAAATCGGCGATGATCAGCGTGAACTTGTCGGCAAGCTTGGGCGCCACCACGTGCCACATCACATGGGTCGATGAAAAGCCGTGCAGCAGCAACAGCGGCGGACCCTTGCCGCCGACGCGGGCGAAAATCCGCCCTGACGAGGTGTTGATCCATCTGGAGTCATAGCCCGGGAAGAGGTCTGCGAGGTCGCTCATCGGTTCAAACTTTGTTTGTCGTTGCCGCTCAGCCGTGGCAGCGTTATGCCATCCGGCAAGCTAAACCAGCAAGAACATATGAGGAAATGCCATGTCGCTCGATTTCGAAGTCCCGGCGGAAGCCAAGGCGATCCGCGAGAAGGTGCGCAAATGGGTGCATGAGGAATGCATCCCGGCGGAAAAGGAACTGGATTCGAAGCCGTTCGACGAGGTGCTGGCGGCCTTGCGCAAGAAGGCGCGCGCCAAGGGGCTGTGGTGCCCCTTCGTGCCGAAGGAATATGGTGGCATGGGCTTGGGTCCGCTCGCCAACGCGCTGGTGCAGATGGAGCTCGGCGAAAGCATGTTGGGTGCGCTGTCGATGAACACGCAGGGGCCCGACGACGCCTCGATGCTTACGATCCTCGAGCACGGCACCGACTATCAGAAAGAGAAATTCCTCAAGCCGCTGCTGAACGGCGAGAAGCGCATCTGCTTCTCGATGACCGAGAAGGCCTCCGGCGCCGACGCCACCGGCATGCAAACCCGCGCGGTCAAGGACGGCAACGAGAATTACGTCCTCAACGGCGAGAAGTGGTTCTCCTCCTCCGCCAGCGTCGCCAACATGGCGCTTGTCATGGCCATGACCGATCCCGACGCACCGCGTCACAAGCGCTACTCGACCTTCATCGTCGAATTGCCGAACCCCGGCTACAACATCAAGCGCAACATCAAGAACATGGCGATCGAAGGTCCCTATTACGACCAGATCCATGGCGGCCATTCCGAGATCGATATCAAGGATCTGAAGGTCTCGGCGCAGAACCTGCTCGGCGGCGAGGGCAACGGCTTCAACATGGGCCAGCACCGCCTCGGCTACGGCCGGCTGCGCCACGGCATGCACAACATCGCCAAAGCGCAACGCGCGCTCGACATGGCGGCCGCCCGCGTCACCAAGCGCTCGACCTTTGGCCAGCAGCTCGCCGATCGCCAGGCGGTGCAGTTCATGCTCGCCGAATGCGCCAGCCAGCTCTATATCGGCCGCTTGATGCTGCTGCACATCGCCTACAAGGCCGAGAAAGGACTCGACTTCCGCCAGGAGAACTCGATCGCGAAAGTATTCCTCGCGCACATGGTGCACCACGTCATCGACACCGCGATCCAGCTGCATGGCGCGCTCGGCTTCTCGCAGGATACGCCGCTGGCGCAATGGTACACGCAGGTGCGCTCGCAGCGGCTGGTCGACGGTCCCGACGAGGTGCACAAATGGAAGGTCGGCCGCAACGTCATCAAGGCGTTCCGCGAGCACGGCACCACCGCGCTCGCCGCGGGTGGGGATTTGCTGTAGCCGTCATTGCGAGGAGCGAAGCGACGAAGCAATCCAGACCTTCTTCTCGGCTCTGGATTGCTTCGCTTCGCTCGCAATGACGAAATCTAGCCGTCCCGCTCCTGCGCTACCGCTTGCGAGGCAATGTCGCGGCGGCAGAAACCATCGGGCCAGCGGATCGCATCGACCGCCTGATAGGCGCGCGCCTGCGCCTCCGTCACCGTCTTGCCGGTGGCGCAGACGTTGAGCACGCGGCCGCCATTAGCGAGGATCGCGCCGTCTTTCGCAATGGTGCCGGCATGGAAGATCTCGACGCCGTCGATATCAGCGGCCTCATCGAGTCCGTCGATGCGCGTGCCTTTCCTGTAGTCGCCGGGATAACCCTTCGCCGCCATCACCACGGTCAGCGCAGGTTCGGGGTACCAGCGCACGTTGAAGTTTTTCAGTTGCCCATCGCAGGAAGCCAGCAACGCCGGCACGATGTCCGACATCATCCTGAGCATGTGCACCTGGCATTCCGGGTCGCCGAAACGGACGTTATATTCGAACAGCTTCGGGCCCTGCGCGGTCAGCATCACGCCGGCATAGAGCACGCCGCGAAACGGCATGCCGCGCTTCTTCATGCCGGCAAGGGTCGGCAGGATGATGCGCGACATGATCTGGTCGTGCACTTCAGGCGTGACGAACGGCGTCGGCGAGTAGGCACCCATGCCGCCGGTGTTCGGACCCTCGTCGTGATCGAACACGCGCTTGTGGTCCTGCGCGCTTGCCAACGGGATCGCGGTCTCGCCGTCGCACAGTGCGAAGAAGCTGATCTCACGGCCTACGAGGCATTCCTCGATCACGACCTCGGCCCCGGCCGGGCCGAAGCCGCCATTGAACATCATGGTAACAGCGGCTTCAGCCTCGGGAAGTGTCTTGGCGACCACCACGCCCTTGCCGGCCGCAGGGCCGTCGGCCTTGACCACGATCGGCGCACCCTGCTTGCGCACGTAAGCAATCGCATCGGCGGCGGCGTGGAAGCGTTGATACGCACCGGTCGGAATGTCGAACTCGCGGCAGAGATCCTTGGTGAATCCCTTGGAGCCTTCGAGCTGCGCAGCCTGCTTGCCCGGCCCGAACGCCTTGATGCCGGCATGAGCGAGATCGTCGACGATTCCAGCAACGAGCGGCGTCTCGGGACCGACTACGACCAACTCCACTGCATTATTCTTGCAGAAATCGATCACCGCGGCATGGTTGGCGATATCGAGCGCGACGCATTCGGCCTCGCGCGCGATCCCCGCATTGCCCGGCGCGCACCACAGCTTCGTCACCAACGGCGAGGCGGCGATCTTCCAGGCGAGAGCATGTTCGCGGCCGCCGGAACCGAGCAGGAGGATGTGCATGCGCTGTCGGTTGCACGAGTTTCCCACCCCCGGCAAGAGATTATCCACACCCCGTCACTTCTCTCCCTCGCCGCCTGCGATGATCTCCTGCAAGGTCGCGACATGGCGGGCGAAGGCGCCGCGGCCGACCGCGGTCGCGGTCACCGTGGTCTGCGGCTTCTTGCCGACGAAGGCCTTGTCGACCTTGACGTAACCCACCTTCGCCAGGGTCTCGATATGCGCGCCGAGATTGCCGTCGGTGGCGCCGGTGAGCTTCTTCAGTTTCGAGAACTCCAGCCCGATCGAACCCGGCAGCGCGTTCAGCGCCGCCATGATGCGTAGCCGCAGCGGCTGGTGGATGACGTCGTCGAGCTCGGCCACCTGGTGCCCCGTTTCCGAAGTTCGTGAACCATCGCGGAGCCCCTTACACGAACTTCGGAAACTAAGGGGCACCAGCAATTTTAGATTTGTAGTGCCGCTTTCGATTTGAAGTTCCTGGGGCGGACTCGCGGCATACTCTGCAGGAACTTCAAATCGGCGGCACTACTCGCCCCAGCGCATCCAGAACCCGCTCAGGACCAGGCCGCCGCCGTTCACCGCGGCCATCCACAGCAGGAACAAGGCACCGCCGATGAAGAAATAACCGATCAGCGTGAGCACGGCGATGGAGAGGCCGATGGCGAGGAAAGCGCGGCCGAACCACAGCCCCGCGAGGCAATAGAACAGCATGAAATAGGTCGGCCAGAACACGCTCATCTCCCGCCAGCCGAAACGGCCGAGCGAGATGCAGAGGATGCCAAAACCAAAGAACAGCAGAAAAGCCGACAGCACCCGGTAGTCGAACGCCCGCACGCGGGTTCGGCGATAACTCAGCACGCTGATGACGGCGGCAGCGACGACGTTGAGAACGTTGATGCTGATCCAGATATAGGTGCTGTAGCGCGGCGCGACGTAGGAGGCGATATTGCCGGCCACCACCATCACGCCGGCGACGATCATGATCTGGCTTGCGATGTCGTAGATGCGCGACTGGCGCACCCGCGCGACCATGTCGTTGATGTCGGCGAGTGCCGCCTGGGCTTCCCTGCTGTCGATCATGATGGCTCCTCAGCTCCCCGCCGCGCCGCGGGTGGCGACGTCCTCGGCGATGGCCGCTACCGCGGCGGGGTTGCTGACAATACCCATGTGGTTGACGCCGTCGATCAGTTTGACGTCGACCGACGGTTTGATGGCGCGTGCGGCTTCTTCATATTCGTCCGCCAGCATCAGTTCGTCGGCGGCGCCCGAGAAGATCGTCAACGGTTTGGTCGCGGCCGCAAGGTCGCTGCGATAGCCCTTGGTCGCGAAATTGCGCATCAGCCGGTCGGAATAGGCCGGCACCAGCAGCTTCTCCGAATGGGGAGGCACCGCGAAGGCGAGCGTCGGCAGTGCCTCGCAGCAATCGATGCCGATCTTGCGCAGCACCAGCAATCCGAGGATGCGCGGGATGTCGGCGCTGGCCCAGCCACCGGAATTCGGGCGGTTGGTCGGCGCGTCGTAGCCGAGATAGGGCGCCAACAGCACCGTGCGGTCGAACAGGTCCCGGATCGGCGAACCCGCGACCCGCAGCGCGAAGCCGCCGCCGGCGGAGTGCCCGATCAGCGTCAGCGGCACGGTTGGGTTGGTCTTGCGGACGACCGCGACGAAATCGGCGAGATCGTCATCGAGTTGGCCGACGTAACCGATGTCGCCACGCGTGCCGGACGTACCGTGGCCGCGGATGTCCACCGCCCATGTCTCCACGCCGCGCGACGCCAGTGCCGCGGACAGTACGTGGATGGAGCTGCCGCTCGACCCTGACGAGCCGTGAATCACGATAGCTCCGCGGCCGGTTGCGGGACTGGCCGCCGGATAGCGGCGAAAGCCGAGCATGGTGCCGTCGCGCGCCTGGAACCGCTCGACTGCCGGCAAGGTCGAGACGTCGATGCCCGGACGCGAGGCCGAGATCGAGGCGAGCTCGGGGGGCTGCGTCAGAGGCGTTGCGATCATCGCCGCAAGCACGAGCGCGAGTGCGCCGACGATGCACAGCAGCCATCGGATGGTTTTGAACGACCAGACGATCAACAATTTCGGCATGACCTGCTTTCCTTCCACGATCATCAACGCTGCGCCGGCGCGGCAGCGATCGGGCCATAGCCGGCACCGTCTTGCAGCGTTCGGCGCCGGGCCCGCGCAACGGCCATGGTGCGCATGGTCAAATATCCGATCAGGAACAAGACGAGCTTGCTCGCAATGCCCCAGATCGACATCGTCGCCGACCACGCCACCACGCTGAAATTGAGCGCCACGATCAGGTTGAGGCCTGCGGAAAAAAACATCAGGGCCGACCAGGCGTAGCCGAAGCCGATCGCGATATCGGGGATCAGCTCGATCGCGATCGGCGGCAGATAGCGGTTGAGCCATCCGCGCCTGAGCATCACGACGCCGACGATGAGGTAAATCACGCTTGGCTTCACCATCACGAAGCGCGGGTCGTGAGTGATCAGCGTGACGGCGCCGGCGCCCAGCACCAGAAACAGGCTCATCCACTGCATGGTGTCGATCGGCTTCCGCCGCGCGGCCTGCCATCCGATCTGGGTGATGGCCAGCGCCATGCCGAGCACCACCGACAAGGTGACGTTTTGCGTCAACAGATAGAGCGCGAGAAACAACAGCGTCGCCGCCATATCGAGAAACAGCAGCTTGCCGGCTTCGAACAGGTTCCTCACGGGATTCTCACGTTTGGCGCGGCACCGACGCCTCAACGCTGAGGCGCTCACCACCACGGCTGACAGTCTTAGAGAACTCTATATCACAGAGTAATCTGATTGGCAAGTAGAGATTTGCGGCTACGGACAAAATGCCTACCTTGTGCGCCAGTCTGAAAAACCCGAATTGATTGATCGAAATGCCCGCAGCGGAACCGCTGATCAATGCGCCCGAATTTACGGTGTCCGAACTATCCTCCGCGCTGCGGCGGACGGTGGAGGACGCCTATGGCCATGTGCGGGTGCGCGGCGAGATCTCCGGCTTCCGCGGGCCGCATTCCTCCGGCCACTGCTACTTCGCGCTCAAGGACGAGAACGCCAAGATCGACGCGGTGATCTGGAAGAGCGCGTATTATCGGATGCGCTTCAAGCCGCAGGAAGGCCTCGAGGTGATCGCGACCGGGCGGCTGACCACCTTCCCCGGCAAGTCCAGCTACCAGATCGTCATCGAACAGCTCGAACCGGCCGGCATCGGCGCGCTGATGGCGCTGCTCGAAGAGCGCAAGAAGAAGCTCGCTGCTGAAGGCCTGTTTGCGGAAGCGCGCAAACAACTGTTGCCGTGGTTGCCTGAGGTGATCGGCGTGGTGACCTCGCCCACGGGTGCGGTGATCCGCGACATCCTGCATCGCCTGCGAGATCGCTTTCCGCGCCATGTGCTGGTCTGGCCGGTGCGGGTGCAGGGTGAAGGCTCGGCCGAGCAGGTCGCGGCCGCCATCCGCGGCTTCAACGCGCTGCCCGAGGGCGGAAAAATTCCGCGCCCCGACGTACTGATCGTGGCGCGCGGCGGCGGCTCGCTGGAGGATCTCTGGTCGTTCAATGAGGAGATCGTGGTACGCGCCGCGGCCGAAAGCATGATCCCGCTGATCTCGGCGGTTGGCCATGAGACCGACATCACCCTGATCGATTTCGCCGCCGACAAGCGCGCGCCGACGCCGACGGCGGCGGCCGAGATGGCGGTGCCGGTCAGAAGCGAGCTGGTCGCGCGGGTCGACAGTCTGGCGCGCCGTAATTTCGTGTGCTGGCAGCGCGGCCAGGAAGGCCGCCGCAACGAGTTTCGCTCCGCAAGCCGCGCGCTGCCGTCGGGCGTCCAGGTGCTTGATATCCCGCGGCAGCGGCTCGATGCGAGCGCGGGCGCCCTGCCCCGTGCGCTGAAGGCCAACACGCATGCGCATTTCCGCCGCTTTACGGCATCGAGCTCGAAACTGACCTTGCGCGTGCTGCGCGGCCAGGTCGCGCAGGCGCGGCATCATCTGACGATTTCGGGCGAGCGGCTGAGCCATTGCACGCGCGCGCTGCTGCGCAGCCGCCGCGAGCGTTATGTCGCGCTCGAAGCGCGCCTGAAGGCCTCGAAGCTTGCGAACGCGCAGGCCCACCGCAATGCGATTGCACGCGAGTTCGAACGGACGGAGCGCTTGGCCGCGCGCGCCGAGCGCGCCATGCTGACCCTGCTGGACCGGCTCGAGGCGCGCATGCTTCATAGTGGGCAACTGCTCACTGCCCTGTCCTATCGCAGCGTGCTGGCGCGCGGTTTTGCCCTTGTGCGCAATGAGGCCGGTCATCCCTTGCATGCGGCGGCCGATGTCACGGCCGGCGCGCGGCTCGAGCTCGAGTTTTCGGATGGACGCGTCGCCGCTACCGCTGGCCACGATCAACCTGTGCTGAGCCCGCAACAGAATCCCGTCATGGCTCCACGCCGCCCGCGAACGCCGAAGCGCGCGGTCAAGTCGGCCGATCAGGGCAGTCTGTTTTAGTTGCGCTTCACCGCGCCAGCCACTCTGCGACAAGCTTCTGCGAGTCCGCGCGCGCATCAGCGTCGCTGCCGAGATGACCATGCTCGGGCGCAGCCGCATCCGACGTGCCGGTCAAAGCATGCAGCGGCAGATTGGCGCGGTCGAAATCGTGATAGGCGCCGGGATAGACCACGATCCGCGTCAGCGCGCTGCGCCCGCGCGCGCCGTCGATCATTGCCCGGCAGGCCGGCGGCGACGACACGTCGTCCCTGGCGCCGATCATGAGCAGCGTCGGCACCCGCGCGCTCCAGCCTAACCCTGCGGAAATGCGACAGTCCGGATAGAACGCGATCGCCGCACGAAAATCCGGCTCGGTGCCGCGCGTCAACAATTGCGGGCGCACCGCCCAGAGCAGCGTGCTGGCGCCATTGGCCCAGCCGATCAGGCTGATGCGGTCGCGCGCCACCCAGGGCTGTTGCAACAGCCATTGCCGCGCCGCCACCACGTCCTCGACCCGCTCGCGCCGCGCGCGCACCTTGCGCTCCTTAACGCGGCATTGCGGGCCGATGCCGCGCGAGCCGTAGCTGTCCGGCAGCAGCACCGCGTGACCCTCTTTCAGAAGCCGCTCAGCCCAGTCGCGATAGCGCGGCAGCAGTGCTTCCGAATGCCCGCCAAGCCCGCCACAGCCATGCAGCGCGATCACGGTTGGAAACGGGCCGCCGCCGTCGGGCTTATAGAGTTCGGCATGCAGCACGCCCTCAGGCGCCGGGATCTCGACCTGCTGCGGCGAGCCCAATGGCGCGGCGCCTGCGGGGGAGCCCGCGGCGATGAGCGCTATCAATGCAACACATGCGAGGAAACGCATCGAGCTAGTGCCCACTTTCCGAAGTTCGTGCTCCATTGCCGCGCCACCGTTCACGAACTTCGGAAAGTCATGGGCACTAGCAAATCTATGATTCTAGCGCCGCTTTCGATTTGAAGTCCCTGAACCGATCTTGCCGCAAGTGAGTCAGGGACTTCAAATCGGCGGCGCTAGGCCGCGGTCACAAGTGAAAGGGAGAACGGCGATCCGTCCGAACCAAAAGGCTAACACGCGCTTTCGCGCGCAAAACATCACAAATCGGTGGTTTCGCGGGCGGACAGCACATCCTATCTATGCTAGATGACTCGCAAAGTTTCTATTGTCAGAAAGATGAACGGAGCTAGCCGCCGTGCTCAATAAATTCGGCCCATCCGGCCATGGCGAGGCGCAGGTGCAATATCTCGACGGCGATTTCCGCGTGATCTCGCCCGGAACCTATGTGCGCTGCGCGATATCAGATGCGCGGATTCCGCTGGACGAACTAAAATACTGGAGCGTCGACCTGCAGGAAGCCTATGCGCTGCCGAGCGCGGTGCTGCAGCGGCATTTTCCCAGCGCGTTGAAGAGTTAAACTGCCGTCCCGGACAAGCGAGCGCAGCGAGCGCGATCCGGAATCCATAACCACAGGAAGTGGTTTTGCGAAGGCAGAGGCCCCAGCCCATTTTAACGACAATGTCCTGGTGGTTATGGGTCCCCGCGCCCCCTGCGCAATTGCGCACCAGGCGGGTACGACATCAGTTTTTGCTGTATTTCTTCTCGCGCGCCTTGAACAATCGGCCGGTGAGAAACTTCCGCACCCCGGCGGCATCGGCAAATTCCAGCGTCACCGCGAAAGCCGCGATTTCGTTGCCGAACGCGGGCGGCTCGGCGCCGCCGCGTAGTCGGGCAAAATCCTTCTCCGTCGTCACCAGCGTCAATTGATCGCGGCGTGCATCCGCCTGCAGCGCGTCGAGATCGCTTTCCGAAAACACATGGTGATCGGTGAAGGCGCACTCGCGCACGACATCGAGCCCGCACCCGCGCAGCGTGCGGAAGAAGCGACCGGGATCGCCGATGCCTGCGAAGGCGAGCAGCCGCTTACCCCTGAGCGCGGTGAGCGATGTTTGATCCGGCTTGAGTTGCGCAGCAAACACCAGCCCGCCCCGCGCCCCGACATCAGCGGCCACGGCCGCACTTGCCGTGCCGTCGCCGACGACGACCAGCGCATCGGTGCGCGCGATCTGCGGTTTCAGCGGCGCACGCAGCGGACCCGCGGGCAGCACGCGGCCGTTGCCGAGCCCGCGCTCGCTATCGATCACGATCAGCGAGGCGTCCTTGGCGATGGACGGATTTTGAAAGCCGTCATCCATCAGGATCACGCTGGCGCGCTGCGACTTCGCCAGCGCCACGCCGTCGATGCGGTTGCGCGCCACCGCGACCGGCACCTCGAGCGACATCATCAACGGCTCGTCGCCGACATCGCCGGCCAGATGCCGCGCGGGATCGACCATGACCGGTCCGCGCAGCCGTCCGCCATAGCCGCGGCTGAGCACGAGCGGCGTCTCGCCGAGCGCGCGCAGGATTTTCGCCAGCGCCAGCACGGTCGGCGTCTTGCCGGCGCCGCCGACGTGGTAATTGCCGACGCAGAGCACGGGGATGCCGGCATCGAAGCCTTGCCGGAGCAGGCGCTGCGCGGCGACCGCGCCATAGAGCGCGGCGAGAGGCCGGAGCAGATGCGATTTCCACGACGACGGCCGGTGCCAGAAGCCCGGCTCACGCATTGGCGGCTCCCATTTCGAGCCGCAGTTGCAGGATGTACGGCTCGAGCGCGGCGAGCGTACGCTCGAGCGCGCCGCCGAGTTCGTCGACAATCTGGGTCGAGGCGGCCACCATCCGGTCGCGGACGACGGGATCGGCCAGCAATTGACCGAGCTGCTTGGTCAGCGCTTCGGCATCGTCGGCGCGGCGCGCACCGCCGGCGCCATCGAGCGCCTCATAGACGTCGCTGAAATTGAAGACATGCGGGCCGTGCACGACGGCCGCCCCCAGCTTGACCGCCTCGATCGGATTTTGCCCGCCATGCTCGACCAGCGAGCCGCCCATGAACACGATCTCCGACAGGCGATAAAACAACCCGAGCTCGCCCATGGTGTCGGCGACGTAGATGTCGGTCGCTCCGGTCGGCAGCTCCTCGCGCGAGCGCAAGCCGAACTTCAACCCCGCCGCCGCGATCGTGCGCGTGATCGCGTTGCCGCGATCGGGATGACGCGGCACGATCACGGTCAAAAGCCCCGGAAAGAATCCGGCGAGCGTCTTGTGCGTCTCGATCACGATCTCCTCCTCGCCCGGATGGGTCGAGGCTGCCAACACGATCGGCCGGCCGCGGGTCACCGACATCAGCCGATCGAGCTTCGCAGGGTCCGCGGACGGCGCGGGCACGTCGAGCTTGAGATTGCCGGTGATGAGCACGTTGGGGCAGCCGAGCGTGGAAAAACGTTCCGCGTCGGCGTGCGATTGTGCGAGACAGATGTCGAATTTCTCGAGCAGCGCCGAGATCGTGCCGGAGACGCGGCGCCAGCGCGGGAACGAGCGCTGCGACATCCGCCCGTTGATCAGCACCATCGGCAGCCGCCGCGCGGCGCTTTGCAGGATCAGGTTCGGCCACAGATCGGACTCGATAAACAGCGCCAGCGACGGCCGCCAGTGATCGAGGAAGCGCGCGACATAACGCGGGGAATTGTAAGGCACATATTGATGAATGACGTCGGCGGGAAAGCGCCGGGCGACGATCGCCGCCGATGTCACCGTGCCGGAGGTCAAGAGGATGCGGATATTCAGCGCGCGCAGCCGCTCGATCAGCGCCGCCGCGGCCAGCACCTCACCGACGCTCGCGCCGTGAATCCAGACCAGCGGTCCGCTGGGGCGCGCATCGCGCGTCAAGCCGCGCCGTTCGGCGATCCGCGCCGGATCCTCCTTGCCGAGTTTCAGCCGCCGCTTGATCAGCGCAGGCGCCAGCGGCACCATCGCCGTCGACAACCGGCGATAGACGCGCAGCGCCATTGGCAGCGAGCTAGCCATGCCTGGCTCCCTCGGGCCGGCCCACCAGCTGATAGGCGCGCTCGGTCGCCTGATTGAGAATGGCTTCCAGTTTCTGGCGGCACTGCTCCATCACGGCGGCATCGGCGTCGGCAGGCACGTGCAGCTCCTCGATGCCGACCACGGCGCCGCGGCCGAACGGCAGGTTGATGGTGGTGCGATCCCAATTGTCGAGCTGGATGAAGCGGCTGGTGGCCATCGCAAAAGGCATGATCGGCCGTCCGGATTCTCGCGCCAGCATGATGATGCCAAGCCCCACCACGCGCGAGCGCTTCGGCACGTCGGCGGTCAGCGCCACATTATAGTTGTCGGCGAGCGCGCGTACCATCTCCTTGAAGGCGCCGACCCCGCCCTTGCGGTGAAAGGCGGCGCCGTGATCGCCGGAGCCTCTGATCGTGCCGATCCCCAGCCGTTCGGCGGCGATCGCGTTGAACTCGCCATCGCGATGCAGCGAAATCAGCACCTTGGCGAGATGGGTGTCCCTGGTCTTGATGAACGGGGTAAGGAAATGCTGGCCGTGCCAGAACGCGAAGATCGCCGGGATCTGCGCCTCGACAGCCTGGTAGAGCCCGTCCTTGCCCAACGGCTCATAAACGAAGCGGTTGGTGTGAAACACCAGCCGCAACCATTCGGCCGCGAGAAAGCCCACAGCCCGCTGAAACCAGCCGCTGCGCAGCGTATTGCGAAGCAGCTTTTTCAACGGGGAGGCTTCGGGTCTTGGCTGGGATCGAGCAGGCGATGCAGGTGCACGATGAAATAGCGCATCTGCGCATTGTCGACGGTCGACTGCGCCTTCGCCCGCCACGCCGCGTAGGCGGTCGCATAGTTGGGAAACACGCCGACGATATCCACCTGATCGAGGTCCTTGAAGGTGTTGTGCTCGAGATTGGTCAGCTCGCCGCCGATCACGAGATGGAGCAGTTGCGTTGGGGCACTGTCTGGCATGATGGATTCCCTTGGGAAGGTGCGCCCGGCAAGCACGGTTCGACGGGACACGTCAAGGATACGTCACGGCAACGGCCGGCTTCGAAAATGCGAGACGATGCTCGCATGACGATCGCGTCCCGCAGCCACCAGCACCCCGTGCCCGACTTCCCGGCGATTGTAGAGGATCGCGTCCCCGGAAAGCGCGGTCATTTTACCATCCGCCTCCTGCACGATCAAATTCGCCGCCGCAAGGTCCCAGTCGCGGCTGTTGCCGCCTGCAAAAGCGGCATCGAGACTGCCCTGCGCCACCCGGCACAACCGGAGCGCCAGCGAACCGATGCGCGGATGCAGCGTGATTTCACCTGACGACGCCTTGAGCCGCTCGACCAGTGGCTTAGGACCGGCGACGCGCGAAAAGTCGAGTTCGGTGCCGCCGGTCACTTGCACTGGCCTTCCGTTGTGCGTGGCGCCTTGCCCGCGCGCCGCGAAGAAAAATTCATCGCTTGCGGGCGCGAACACTGCCGCCAGCACGGGCGCGGCATCTTCGACCAGCGCAACGCTGACGCACCAGTCCTCGCGGCCGGCGAGATAGCCGCGGGTGCCGTCGATGGGATCGACGATCCAGACAAAGGACTTGCCGATCCGCGTATCGTCGTCGGCGCTTTCCTCCGACAGCCAGCCATAGTCGGGCGTGGCCGCGCGCAGGCGCGCCTCCAGGAGATCGTTCACCGCGATGTCGGCTTCCGAGACCGGCGAGGAGGCGCCCTTGGTCCAGTTCTTCAGATCGGTACGAAACAGCGATAGCGCGAGCGCGCCCGCCTCGCGCACGGTCGATTTCAGGAGTTCGGCGTCGCGCGCCAGATGTCCGGCGCCGTCAACGTCCGCCAAGCGTCAGTCCCTCGATGCGCAGCGTCGGCGCGTTGACGCCGTAGCGGAACTCCAGGTCGTTGGCGGGCACGAGCGACTTGAAGATCTCCAGCAGATGGCCGGCGATCGTCACCTCGCTGACGGGATAGGTGATCTTGCCGTTCTCGATCCAGAAGCCGGAGGCGCCGCGGCTATAGTCGCCGGTAACGCCGTTGACGCCGGAGCCGATCAGGTCGGTGACGTAGAAGCCCTGCTTGATGTCGGCGATCAGTTCGTCCGGCGTCAGCTCGCCTGCTTCGAGATGCAGATTATACGGCCCCGGCGAGGGCGACGAGGAGACGCCGCGATGGGCATGGCCGGTGGTCTGAAGCCCCAGTTCGCGCGCGGTCGCGGAATCCAAGAGCCACGTCGTCAGCGCGCCCTCGTCGACCAGCGCGCGCCGCTGCACCTTGACGCCCTCGGCGTCGAAGGATTGCGAGCGCAGGCCACGCCTGCGCAGGGGATCGTCGATGATACGGATGTTGTTCGCAAACAGTTGCGCGCCAAGCTTGTCTTTCAGGAAGCTGGTCTTGCGCGCGATCGCGGCGCCGTTGATGGCGCCGACGAGATGACCGACCAGCGACCCCGAGACACGCGGGTCGTAGACAACAGGCACATTGCAGGTCTCGACCTTGCGCGGATTGGCGCGCGCCACCGTGCGCTCGCCGGCGATGCGTCCGACTTTCTCCGGGGTTTCGAGATCGGCAGCGTGCGGCGCCGAGGTGTAGTCGTAGTCGCGCTCCATCCCGGTGCCGTCGCCGGAGATCGCGGTCATCGAGATGCCCTGGCTCGAGCGCAAATAGGAGCCGTGAAAGCCTGCGCTGGTGACCAGCACCATGCCGCCGATGCCCGCCGAAGCCGATGCGCCACCCGACTTGGTGACGCCTTTCACCGCCAGGCCCGCGGCCTCCGCTGCCTTCGCGCGGCGCTCGAGCTCGGCGATGTCAGGGATGACGGGATCGAGCAGATCGAGCTCGGGAAAGTCACGCGCGAGCAGCGAGGGATCGGCGAGCCCGACATATTTGTCGTCCGGCGCGACGCGCGCCATCGCCACCGCGCGCTCGGCAAGCCGCGCAATGCCGTCGCCGCCGACATCGTTGGTCGAGACCACCGCCTGACGCCGTCCGACCAGAACGCGCAAGCCGACATCGTCACCCTCGGAGCGCTGCGATTCTTCGACGCGCCCGTCACGCACTTCGACGCCCTGGGACACGCCGCGCACGGCGACCGCATCCGCAGCGTCCGCGCCCGCGCGCTTTGCGGCCTCGACCAGCCGCTCGGCCAGTGCGGAAAGCGCCGATTGATCGAACAGAGCGGTGTTGGCGGTTTTTGAGGACAGTGCCGATGCGGCGGATGGTGAAGAGATCACGAACAAAACCCTGAAGGATTGGGGAAGCTTTGAAGGCAAATCGGCCGACCCCTCAGATGTGCCCGATTGGCGCGGACTTCAAGCATTTTCTAGTGCCCACTTTCCGAAGTTCGTGCTCCATGGCCGCACGATCGTTCACGAACTTCGGAAAGTCATGGGCACTAGCAAACCTATGATTCTAGTACCGCTTTCGATCTGAAGTCCCTCAACCCAATTTCGCCGCGAGTGAGTCAGGGACTTCAGATCGGCGGTACTAGGGGCGAAAACCTTGGAATGAAGAGGTCTCCGCAAGAACTCGTCAATCATGCGGGCCAAGGCCTTGTCAATCATGCCGCGAGCTTCAGGTGCGCTCACGCCTCCTTAACCAGCCTTTTTAAGCCGATCCGGACATCGCCGTGGCACAGTCTCACGCATCGACCGGGAACATAATCCCGGCGGGGAGACAAAGCCGTGAGGCGTCAAACAGCTACAAGCGGGATCAATCCCGCCGGGTCGAGCCGCGCTCTGCGGCTCGACCCTCTTTCTCTGCCCGTCAGCTTCAGCGCGCATGACATCCGTGCGGATGGCGGCACGCGCCAGGTCGAACTTCATCGCGAACGCGTGGTGTTGCGCCGTGCCGTGCATGGCATGCGCATGGCCATCAACGTTCGCGTCAACGATTTCCTCGGCATCGCGCTGCGCGAGGCCGGCGATGCCAGGATGTTGGTGCTGCTCCATCGCGACCCGTCGCTGACGGTGCCGCTCGGCGTCAGCAGCGACGCGGAAGAGATCGCGACCGCCTGGCAGATGTGGAGCGAGATCTTCGCGCTTCCGCAATTGCAGGACAACGCCCGCGAGCCCGCGCCGCGGCGCCGCCGGCGCAACGCGATCCGCGCGAGGCGGCCGAAATTTCTGGTGCGTCGGCGTGCCGGCGCCCTGCTCAACGCAGCGAATTCCTATCGCGGCGAGCGCGAGATCATCGCGCGGAATTAAGCCCCGCGCATCACCGTATCGATCAACAATCCCGCAAACAGCAGCAGCCCCGCATCGCGGTTGGACTTGAACAGCCGCAAGCACAATGCGGGATCGCGGATCTGCAGCCGGCCGACCTGCCAGGCAAGATGCGCGGTGAACGCCGCAAGTCCGATCCACGCCGCAACTCCCGCGCCCGCCAGCGCGAGCGCTGTGCCGATCAGGATCACCGCCAGCGCGTAGAAGGCAATCAGCGCCGGCCGGGTGCGTTCGGCGAACAGGCGCGCGGTCGACTTGATGCCGATCAGCGCGTCATCCTCGGTGTCCTGATGCGCGTAGATGGTGTCGTAACCGATCACCCAGGCAATCGACCCGGCATAGAGCACGATCGCGGTCGCATCGAGCCTGCCGAAAATCACGGCAAACCCCATCAGCGCGCCCCAGGAGAAGGCCAAGCCCAGCACGATCTGCGGCCACCAGGTGATGCGCTTCATGAAGGGATAGATCGCCACGATCAGAAGCGAGGCGATGCCGGTCCAGACTGCGAAGCGGTTGAACTGCAACAGCACGGCAAGCCCGATCAGGGCCTGTGCTGCCAGGAAGACGAATGCCTGCGTCACGCTGACCTGGCCCGCAGGGATCGGCCGCGAGCGCGTGCGCTCGACCCTGGCATCGAGATCGCGGTCGGTGATGTCGTTCCAGGTGCAACCGGCGCCGCGCATGGCGAAGCTGCCCACGAAGAACAGCGCGATATCGAGCGGTAACGACCGAGGCTCGTGCGCGACGCCGGCCGCAAGCGCCACCGACCACCAGCAGGGCATCAGCAAGAGCCAGGAACCGATCGGGCGGTCGAGCCGCGCGAGCCTGAGATATGGCCGCGACCAGGAAGGCGCAGAGGTGTCGACCCAATTGCCGGTCGAATCCGCAACGCGCGTTGCGCTAGCGCTCTGCTTCCGAAGTTCGTACTCCATCGCCGCGCACCTGTTACGAACCTCGGAAGCAAAGGGCACTAGCCACTCATTTGCAGTGGCGCCTCGATTTGAAGTTCCTGATCCGAAGTCAAGGCGAGCGCGACAGGAACTTCAAATCGGCGGCACTGTTCACTCACGCGACAGAGCGTTGCCGGTCAGCGTATCGAAGGTGCTGCCGCCCTTCTTGGCGACGGTCGCCTCGGGCACGGCGCTGGAGGTGCCCAACACGTCGCTCAGCGTCGGCCCGGCGGGGCCAGCGGTCTTCATCTGCTCAGCTACGGTACAGACTTTCTTCAGTAGCGCTTCGGTGCCCTTGTGGCCTGCCTTGAGCTGGTCCGCGATCTGCGGAGGGATCCCGCACTTTTCAGAATTCTTCTCGACATAGCTGATCATCTTGACTTCGGCGGCCGAGTAATTGCCGATCACCTTGCAGGCTTCATCGGGCGGCGCATGGCGGTCGCTCGCCGCCTTGATCAGCTTGCCCTTCTTCTCGGCATCTTCACGCAGCGGCACGAACGCCTTCATGCAGGCTTCCGGCGGACCGCCTTGGGGAAGCCGCGGCGCGCCGGGCGGCGGGCCAAATCCGCCGGCGCCGCCCATCATGGGTGCAGCGCCGGCGCTGGGAAATGGTGAGGCGGCCGCGGGAGTGCCGATCGAGGCGGTTGGAGCCGCACCGTTGACCGGCGGGAACGCCGGGTCATTGGCCGGGGGTGACGCCGCCGGCGCGGCCTGCCCCGGCAGCGGCGCGGGAAACCCACCCTGCGCCAGCGCCGCGCCTGTCGGAACGGACAGCGCGAGGAGCGTCAGCGGCAGGATCAGGCGATGCATCATCAAGGCTCAAGTCTCCGGCAGGGCCCCGTTGGCCCACGAATGGTCCGAAATCCCCAAGGGTCGAAGCGATAGTCCGGTAAGGCTTTTCTACGATTCCTGCCGGCCGTTAACAACCCGCCGATTGGGGCAATAGCGCGGCGGGCGGCCGCACCTTTAGGCGAACAATTGCCCGATATTCGAAACCGTTCGGTTAAAAGGCGCCCGAGCGGCGGGATCCCTGAAATCTGATATTGGGCGCCCCCTCCGGCGTGGCGCTTTGGTCGGCCTTCGCGCAAATCTTGATCCGCAGGTCATCGGTTCGCTGATAGCCTGCCTTCAACTGTTCCAATATCGAGGCGGGAATGCTGCACTCGGCGGCATTGGCCTCGACATATCTGATCATTTTCGCCGAGGCGATGGCGTAGCTGCTGAAGAGCTCGCAAGCCTCCCTTGGTGGCGTAAGCCGCTGGCTGGCCGCCTTGATCAGCTTGCCCTTGTTCTCTGCATCGTCACGCAAGGGCGTGAATCCCTCCATGCAGGCCCTCTGCCGCTCGGGCGACGACGCGTCGTGAGCCAGCAGAGGCGTCGCCGAAATCGATACGGCAGCGAGCGACAACAGCACGGTCAGGCAGCGGATCACCAAGGGCCCTCCAACGCGGCGTTTGCCACTGATACTTGGCCCGACATTTTGGGCTAAAAGGCGGCCCCGGACACGGACTTCTGCCCATGCCTGACTATGACTTTCGCGCGCCCCGGCTTTTTGTCGACGCCACACTGGCCACCGGCGCAAGCGTGGCGCTGGAGCGCGACCAGAGCAACTATCTCGGCAATGTGCTGCGGCTAAAGGCCGGCGACGGCATTCTGGTGTTCAACGGCCGCGACGGCGAATGGCAGGCTTCGCTGTCGGGTCGGAAACGGCCGGATTTGCTCACAGTCGGCGTGCAGACCCGCCCGCAGGACCGCCTGCCCGATCTTACTTACGTCTTTGCACCGCTGAAGCACGCCCGGCTCGACTATGTCGTGCAAAAGGCGGTCGAGATGGGCGCCGCCAAACTGCAGCCGGTCCTGACCCGTCACACGCAAGTCGCGAGGATCAATGGCGAGCGGATGCGGGCCAACGCGATCGAAGCGGCCGAACAGTGCGGCATCCTGAGCCTCGCAGAGGTCGCCCAGCCCCTGACCCTGGAGCGCTTCCTCAGCGAACGTGATGACCAGCGCCTGCTGGTGTTCTGCGACGAGGCGGCTGATGTCCCCGACCCGCTCGGCGCGCTGACGGCAACTCGCATGGCAGGGCACGGCATCGACGTCCTGATCGGCCCTGAGGGCGGATTTGCCGCGGACGAGCGGGCCACACTGTTGCGCCAACCCCGGACATTGCGGCTGTCGTTGGGCCCGCGCATCCTGCGGGCGGATACCGCCGGGGTCGCCGCGCTGGCGCTGGTGCAGGCTGCCTTGGGCGACTGGAGAGGCCCATCGAGCAGGTAAACAGCCGGCAAAAGCCGTTGAAGCATAGGCTGTTAAGGCACTTGCCGGATGTCTGTCGAAACCTCATCCGCGCCGTGCTAAGGGCAGCGCCAAATCCGCCGAGAAACCCGGGTTCAGAGCCTTTCGAGATCGTTCATGACCGCGACGACAGCCAATTCCGCGACAGCTTCCGCCACATGGGCGGACGCGCTGCTGCTGTCGTTCACCCAGGCGGGCTATCAGCGCGCGGAACCCGCAATCATCCAGCCGGCCGAGCCGTTTCTTGATCTCTCCGGCGAGGACATTCGCAAGAGCCTCTACCTCACCTCGGACGCGACCGGCGAGGAACTCTGCCTGCGGCCCGACCTCACCATTCCCGTGGCGCGCGACTACCTCGCCTCGCCGCGCGCCGGCCAACCGACCGGCTTCTCCTATCTCGGACCGGTGTTCCGCTATCGCTGGGGCCGGCCGAGCGAGTTCTTGCAGGCGGGCGTCGAATCGTTCGGGCGGCAGGACCGCGCCGCGGCGGACGCCGAGATGCTGGCGCTGGCGCTGGAAGCAACGAGCGCCTTCGGCGTCACCGATGTCGAAGTCCGCACCGGCGACGTCGCGCTGTTCAACACCCTGATCGACGCGCTGCAGCTCTATCCGGTGTGGCGACGCCGGCTGATCAAGGACTTCAACCGCAAGATCAGCCTCACCGACGACATCGAGCAGCTGACCTTGAAGACCGCGCCGGGCCGCAACGAATATGAGGGCGTGCTCGCCGCCCTTGCCGGCAGCGACCGCAAGGCGGCGCTGGCGCTGGTCACCGACCTGATGTCGATTGCGGGCACCAGCAATGTCGGCGGCCGCACGGTGGCGGAGATCGCCGACCGCTTCCTCGAGCAATCGACCCTGAAGGCCGGCGCGCTGCCGCGCGACGCCTCGAGCATCATCAAGCGGTTTCTCGCGATCGCCGGCGACCCGGATGAGGCGGTCGCGCAACTGCGCGCGCTCGCGGCCGACGCCAAGCTTGATATCGACGCCGCAATCGACCAGCTCGAAAGCCGCGTCGGCTTCATGGCCGCGCGCGGCGTCGACATGCGCAAGACCCGCTTCTCCACCGCATTCGGACGCGGGCTCGACTACTACACCGGCTTCGAATTCGAGGTCCACGCCAGGGGCAACGGCGCCGAACCGCTGGTCGCAGGCGGCCGCTATGACGGGCTGATGACCCAGCTTGGCGCGGCCTCGCCGATTCCTGCTGTCGGCTTCTCGATCTGGGTCGAGGCGCTGACGAAAATCGGCCGCGCGCCGGAGGGCAAGCGATGAGCACGCCCTTTGTCGTCGCCGTTCCCTCCAAGGGCCGGCTGCAGGAAAACGCGGAAGGCTTCTTTACCCGCGCAGGCCTGTCGCTCGCCAAGCCCCGGGGGCAACGCGAATATCGCGGCACCATGATGGGCTACGACAATGTCGAGATCGCCTATCTCTCGGCGAGCGAGATCGCCTCGCAGCTTGCGAGCGGCGCGGTGCATCTCGGCGTCACCGGCGAGGATCTGGTGCGCGAGACCATTGCGAACGCCGACAAGCGCGTGCTGCTGATCGACACGCTCGGCTTCGGTTACGCCAATGTCGTGGTCGCGGTCCCGCGCGCCTGGATCGACGTCCGCACCATGGCCGACCTCGACGACGTCACCACCGGCTTCCGCGAGCAGCATAACCGGCGCATGCGGGTCGCGACCAAATACATCAATTTGACGCGCGCCTTCTTCGCAACGCACGGTGTGGTCGACTATCGCATCGTCGAAAGCGCAGGCGCGACCGAAGGCGCACCCGCGACCGGCACCGCCGAGCTGATCGTCGACATCACCACGACCGGCGCGACGCTCGATGCCAATGGACTGAAGGTGCTCGACGACGGCGTAATCCTGCGCAGCCAAGCCAATCTGGTGGCCTCACGCAACGCTGACTGGTCGACGGAGGCGCGCGAGACCGCGCGCATCATCCTCGATCACATCGCCGCGCGCGCCCGCGCCAACAAATACCGGGAGGTGCGCACCCGTTTTGCCGGCTGCAACGACGCGCTGCTTACGGAAGCCCATAACCGCTTCGGCGTGGTGTCGCCGTTCGGCGGCCCGACCTCGTCAGGCATGCTGACGCTGCACTGCCCACCAAACCAGCTCTATGCGCTCGGCAGCTTCCTGCGCGCGCATGGCGCCGACACCGTCTCGGTGGCCTCGCTCGACTATGTGCTCGACCGCGAGAACCCGCTGTTTGCGAAACTCGAGGCGTTTCTCAGCCGTTAAGCCGTGGCGACAAGCCGCAGGTGTTGCCATATGCTGGTTCAGGAACGGTTCATGGAGTGAATGGGAAAGCTGATCGATGATGCTGGGTAGCGACGTTTCAAGACTGTCCACCACCGCGGCCGATGCTGCGGCGCAAGGGCTGTCGATCGTCGTCCCCCTCTATAACGAGGCGGCCGGGCTCGAGCTCTTGCACCGGCGGCTCGCAGATCTCGCGGTGCGACTGCGCCAGCGCTTCAATCTTGCTTGCGAGGTCGTCTATGTCGACGACGGCTCGACCGATGCGACGCTCGCAATCGCGCGCGGCCTCAAGGCCGAAGCGCTCGATGTTCAGGTGGTTTCGCTGTCGCGCAATTTCGGTAAAGAAGCGGCGCTGATGGCCGGCCTCGACCACGCACGACGCGGCGCGGTCATGTTCATGGACGGCGACGGCCAGCATCCTCCCGATCTGGTCGAGAAGCTGGTCTCGCACTGGATCGAGGGCGGCTATGACGTGGTCTACACCGCGAAAGCGCATCGCGACAACGAGCCGGCGCTGCGGCGGTTCGCCGTGCACGGTTTCTATGCGGTGATCAACTGGGGCGCACGGCAGAAGATTCCGGAAGATGCCGGCGACTTCCGCCTGCTGTCGCCGCGTGCGGTGGCGGCACTTCGGCAACTGCCCGAGCGCAACCGCTTCTTCAAGGGGCTCGCAAGCTGGATCGGCTTCCGCCAGATCCGCGTCGATTATGAACCCGCGCCGCGCGCGCATGGCGTCACCACGTTCTCCTTCATGCGCCTGCTCGGCCTGTCGATCGAGGGGTTGACCTCGTTCTCGGTGGCGCCGCTGCGCTTCGCGAGCCTGCTCGGCGTGGTGCTGGCGTCGGGCGCCTTCCTGTTCGGGCTGTCGATCCTGTGGGAGGTGTTCACCACGGGCAAGCAGGTGCCGGGCTATCCGTCGCTGGTGGTCGGCTTGATGACCATCGGCGGCGTGCAGTTGATCATGATCGGGGTGCTCGGCGAATATATCGGCAAGATACTCTCTGAGCTGAAGGCGCGGCCGATCTACTTCGTCGCCGAGCATAGCGAGAAGCGTGTTGAGGCCGACAAGGCGGGCGGCGCCAAGGAGACCGTCGAACGGACCGCCGCCGAATGAACGCGGCGGCGTTGCGGCGCATCTGGCTGTGCGCCGACGACTACGGCATCAGCCCCGGCGTCAATCGCGCCATCCGCGACCTGATCGAACGCCGCCGCCTCAATGCAACGTCCGTCATGGTGGTGACGTCCGCAATCGGCCGCGATGAGGTCGTTAGCCTGCAAGAGGTCGCCGTAAGAAGTCCGCGCTGCGCCATCGGCCTGCACGTCACGCTGACGGCGCCGTTCCGGCCGCTCTCCTTGCATTTCCGCCCGCTCGACGGCGGCATGTTCCTGCCCTTTGCAAAGCTGCTGCGCGCCGGGCAGTTGCGGCGGCTCGATCCCGAGATCATCCGCGACGAAGTGGCGATGCAGATCAACGCCTTCCGCGACCTGTTCGGCCGCGCGCCGGATTTCGTCGACGGCCACCAGCATGTGCAGCTCTACCCGCAGGTCCGCGACGGTTTCCTCGCCGCGGTGAAAAAGAAAGCGCCGGACGCCTGGGTCCGTCAGGCGCGGCGCAACCGGCCGCTCGGCCGGCGGCTTGGCCCGCCCAAGGCGCTGCTCCTCGATTTTCTCTCGACGCAATTCCGCCGCCGCGCTGCACGCTCCGATCTCCCCACCAACCCGGCCTTCGCCGGCGCCTATGACTTTACCCACAAGCCGGACTACGGCGCGCTGATGCGCGACTTCCTCGATGGCCTGCCCGAGGACGGGGTGGTGATGTGCCATCCCGGTTTTGTCGATGACGTGCTGGTTTCGCTCGATCCCATGACCACGGTGCGCGAGATCGAGCACGCCTATCTCGCAAGCGATGCTTTTGCCGAGCTTCTGGCAGTGAACAAAGTTACACTGTCCTGACGGCACCTCGCGCAAGGCGCGCGGGGCGACTTGTCGCAGACCTAAATTTAATTGAACGGCGTGCTACCTGCGACACAAAGCGTTCCTACATTTGAGCCGCGACTCGGTGACCGAGCGAGGAGGACGCCATGACACCGCAAGAACGTCAGTTGATCGACGAGCTTTTCGACCGCCTTGCCAAGGTGGAAAGCGCCCCGCGCGATGCGGAGGCCATGAGCGCGATCATGCAGGGTCTGCGCAACGCCCCCAGCGCGATCTATCCCCTGGTGCAGACCGTCCTGCTGCAGGACGAGGCGCTGCGCCGCGCCGCCGAGCGCATCCAGCAGCTGGAACAACAAGGTCAGGCTCCGGAACAGGGCCAATCCGGCGGCTTTCTCGATTCCATGCGCGACAAGCTGTTCGGCCAGTCCAACCAACCGCGCGGCTCGGTTCCCAATGTTCCACCGCCGGTGCCGGAGAGCCGCCCGGTGTGGAACTCAGGCCAAGTGCTGCAGCAAGGCCAAGGTCATTATGACCAGGGCTATGGCCAGCAAGGTCAGGGCCAAGGTCACTATGACCAAGGCTATGGCCAGCAAGGTTACGGCCAGGGCGGTTACGGCGGACCGGGTTACGGGCAAGGACCTTACGGCGGCGGCCCGCAGTCGCCCTTCGGCGGCGGCGGTTCGTTCCTCGGCACGGCTGCGGCGACCGCGGCCGGGGTCATCGGCGGCTCGCTGTTGATGAACAGCATGCGCGGCATGATGGGCGGCGGCGGCCATCGTCAGGCCTTCGGCGACACCGCGACGGCCGGCTCGGGAAGTCCGTGGGGCGGCGATCAGTCCAGCAGCTCGGCGGCGCGCGATCTCGGCGTCAACGACATCGGCAATACCTCCGGTCGCGCCGACGACAGCCAGCGCGCCGGATTGTTCGACACCGCGTCGAACGACGACAACGACCGCGACGACATGGATATGGACTCGGATGATGTCGGCGGCGACAGCGATTATGCCTGAGCTGAAAAACAAACGGCCGCCCTTTCTGGGCGGCCGTTTCTCTTTTTGAGGCAGGCCGTGCTTAAAGCACGACAACCCTCGTGCCGACATTGACGCGGCCATAGAGATCGATCACGTCCTGGTTGCGCATGCGGATGCAACCGGAGGAGACGTTGGTGCCGATGGTCCAGGGTTCGTTGGAGCCGTGGATGCGGTACAGCGAGGAGCCGAGATACATCGCGCGCGCACCGAGCGGATTTTCCGGACCGCCTTCCATATGGCGCGGCAGGTCCGGCCGGCGCGCCAGCATTTCCGCCGGCGGCGTCCAGTCCGGCCATTCCTTCTTGGCCGAGATGGTCTTGGTGCCCGCCCAGGTGAAGCCGGGACGGCCGACGCCGATGCCGTAACGCAGCGCGCGACCGTTGCCCTGCACCAGGTACAGGAACTTGTTCGGCGTATCGACCACGATGGTGCCCGCACCTTCATGGCCGCTATAGCTGACTTCCTGTTTTTCGTATCTGGGATCAAAAGACCGCGATGCCGGATCGGCCGATCCGTAAGATTGCTGCGGCTGCACCTGCGGCACGTAGTAGCCCGGTTGCTGCTGATACGCGTCCTCGGGCTGATAGCGCTGACTGCGCGGCCCGTCGCCGAACAGGAACTGGATGAAGCCCCCGCCCATATCGCTGGAGGCGACACGCACCGGTGCCGTCGGCGCAGGCTCACGCGCGTAGATCACCTTGGGTTCGGGAAGCGCCGCCCCATCGATTGCCGCGGCCTGCTGGATACCTGCACACAGGCAGGAGGCGCTGCCAAGCAGCGCAAGCGTGAAGTTTCTGAACATCGACGTACTCTGTACTGTTTCGTCTGATCGCTCGCCGACACGCGATTTCCGCGCGCCTGCTATGGCTAATTAAGTCCAAAAGCTCCTCGGTTTGGTAAACGGAAGCCGCGTTTGGATTCACCACACCGCCAATTGCGCGCGGATTTATCCAACAGCGTTTATTTTCGATGAACCCGCGAGCCTCATGGTTAACCGCTGGTGTGCGAGGGCTTCCTTACGGATTCGAAGTGCGTTGCGCGCGTTCCCCCGTGAACCCGATGTTAAATCGCATCCGGCTAAAACCGGAGGGATTGGGGACGGGGAAGAATTCCATGCCGATTCATCGCAAGCGCTTTCGCGCCGAAGCAGCCATCAGCGGCGAGTTGCCGATGCCGGAAATCGTCGAAGGTGACGCCGGGCCGATGCACCATGAGATCATGAGCGAGCTGCGCGCGATCCGCGCCCAGATGACGGCAAGCCCGAAGGGCGCAACACTGGCCGCTGCCGGCTCGGTGACCGAAGAAGTGGCGGAGGCGCAGGCCTTGCTGGAGACCTACCGCGCGCAGATCGAGCAGTGCGAGAAACTGAAGATCGAGCTCGACCTGATCCACGACGCCATCAACCGCACCAAGCGCGAGATCGCGGTGCTGCACGGCAAGAGTTTCGACGGCCAGGAGATGGCCAAGGTCAACGGCGAGCTCGGCGCCGTGGTCGGCGGCACCGAACACGCGACGCAGCAGATCCTCGAAGCCGCCGAGGCAATCGATCAGGCCGCCAGCGCGCTGTCGAAGGTCAGCTCGCCCGAGCAGCAGAAACTCCTCAGTGAGGAAATCCAGGAGCGGGTGATCTCGATCTTCGAGGCCTGCAACTTCCAGGACCTGACCGGCCAGCGCATCACCAAGGTGATGACCACGATGCGTTTCATCGAGCAGCACATCAACGCGATGATGGAGATCTGGGGCGGCGTCGATGCGATCCGGGCGCACGCGCCCGTCATCGTCGACACCCGCGAGGGCGATGCCAAGCTGCTCAACGGGCCGAAGCTCGAAGGCGACGCGGGCCACGCCTCGCAGGACGACATCGACGCGCTGTTCAACTAAGCGGATTGCCGGAGATCAAAAGAAAACGCCGGCCCAAGCGCCCACTTTCCTAAGTTCGTGCTCCTTTGCCGCACGACAGTTCACGAACTTCGGAAAGTAAGGGCGCTAGCAAATCTATAACACTGGTGCCGCTTTCGATTTGAAGTCCCTGATTGATCTTTCCACGTGCAGTGCAGGGACTTCAAATCGGCGGCACTAGTAGCCGGCGTTTTTCGTTGTACTCGTCATTGCTGACGATGTTGGTTGCTAGGCCCTCGGCCCGCAACGCACATAAATGAGGTTGCCGTAACGGGTTGCCGCATCCTTGTCGATGAATCGCGTGACCAGCACGCGGCCGTCGAAAGAAACGATCTCGCGGTCCTGTTCGCCTCCGGGCGGTCCGGGCGGTCCGATATAGTTCTTGCCGCTCTGGCTGCCCTTGATCCGCAATTCCTGTGGCGTCGCCTGATCGGCGAGATGCATGATCACGCCGCCGGACTGGCCGGCACCGATCACGTAGGGCTGCTTGCACGCCCCCAGGGCCTGCTTTTCGGTACGGGCTCGTTCGGCGGGGTTTGAATAGGACGCGAGGCCCCATTTGCCGACCAATTCATCGGCGCGAATGGTAGCCGGCACCTCTGGCGCAACGCCCGGCTCCTGCGCGGGTGCCGAAGACGAGGAGCCGAAGCTCGGCAGGCTCATGCCACCGCCGCAGGCCCCCAAAGTGACCGTCAGCGCCGAGATGACCGCCAGATTGGCGATCGTCCGCGTGGTCCCGAAACTGGCCATGGCATTCCCCCGGATAAGATCTGGCCGCACCCGTCACACAGCCAACCGTAAAACCTCTGTCGGAGCAACAACTACGCGGTCGCCTCGGCCCTGGTTTCGGCGGCCCAGCATCCTACAACAGCCTCAAAAAGGGCTTAACCGCTTTGCTTGACAGGACAGCGGCCAGGCCATATTTCGGGCGCGCGATTAGCACTCCGAGGGCATGATTGCCAAAGATGTTGGCCTTTTTAAGCGCGCGTGGGGGCGCGCCGGAGACGGCCTCATTCCGATCAGCTCATCACAAACCGATCCGAAGAAAACTCGTCAGGAGACGTCATGGCCAAGTCCAAGTTCCGTCCGCTGCATGACCGCGTCGTGGTCAAGCGTATCGACGCCGAAGAGAAGACCAGGGGCGGCATCATCATTCCCGACACCGCCAAGGAGAAACCCTCGCAGGGCGAGGTCACGGCGGTCGGCCCGGGCGGCCGCGACGAGGCTGGCAAGCTGATCCCGATCGATCTCAAGGTCGGCGACCGCGTGCTGTTCGGCAAATGGTCCGGCACCGAGGTCAAGTTGGACGGCGAGGAGCTGCTGATCATGAAGGAGTCCGACATCATGGGCGTGCTGGTCTGAGCCGTGCCTTCGTGCCTCATGCCCGGCCGCCGGCCGGGCATTTTCAATCATTTTCAGGAGTAAAGTTCAGATGGCTGCCAAGGACGTGAAATTTGCCGGAGACGCCCGCGACCGCATGCTGCGCGGCGTCGAAATCCTCAACAACGCGGTCAGGGTGACGCTCGGCCCCAAGGGCCGCAACGTCATCCTCGACAAGTCGTTCGGCGCTCCCCGCATCACCAAGGACGGCGTCACCGTCGCCAAGGAGATCGAGCTCGAGGACAAGTTCGAGAACATGGGCGCGCAGATGGTGCGCGAGGTCGCTTCGAAGACCAACGACACCGCTGGCGACGGCACCACCACCGCGACCGTGCTCGCGGCGGCGATCGTGCGCGAAGGAGCCAAGTCGGTGGCGGCCGGCATGAACCCGATGGATCTCAAGCGCGGCATCGACATCGCGGTCCACGCCGTGGTGAAGGATATCGAGAAGCGCGCCAAGCCGGTCGCCTCATCCGCCGAGGTCGCCCAGGTCGGCACCATCTCCGCCAATGGCGACACTGCCATCGGCAAGATGATCGCGCAGGCGATGCAGAAGGTCGGCAACGAGGGCGTGATCACCGTCGAGGAGAACAAGTCGCTGGAGACCGAGGTGGACATCGTCGAAGGCATGAAGTTCGACCGCGGCTATCTCTCGCCCTATTTCATCACCAATGCCGAGAAGATGACCGCCGAGCTCGAGGACGTCTACGTGCTCTTGCACGAGAAGAAGCTCTCCGGCCTGCAGGCCATGCTGCCGGTGCTGGAAGCCGTGGTGCAGTCGGGCCGTCCGCTCCTGATCATCGCCGAGGACGTCGAGGGCGAGGCGCTGGCCACTCTTGTCGTCAACCGCTTGCGCGGCGGCCTGAAGGTCGCGGCCGTCAAGGCGCCGGGCTTCGGCGATCGCCGCAAGGCCATGCTGGAGGACATCGCGATCCTGACCGGCGGTCAGCTGATCTCCGACGAACTCGGCATGAAGCTCGAGAGCGTCACGGTCAACATGCTCGGCCGTGCCGGCAAGGTCGTGATCGACAAGGAGAACACCACGATCGTCAAGGGCGCCGGCAAGAAAAAGGACATCGAGGCCCGCGTCGGCCAGATCAAGGCGCAGATCGAGGAGACCACCTCGGACTACGACCGTGAGAAGCTGCAGGAGCGTCTCGCCAAGCTCGCCGGCGGCGTCGCGGTGATCCGCGTCGGCGGCGCGACCGAGGTCGAGGTCAAGGAGAAAAAGGACCGCGTCGAGGACGCCCTGAACGCAACGCGCGCCGCGGTGCAGGAAGGCATCGTGCCCGGCGGCGGCGTGGCGTTATTGCGCGCCAAGAAGGCTGTGGGGCGCATCCACAACGACAATCCCGACGTGCAGGCCGGCATCAACATCGTGCTGAAGGCGCTGGAGGCCCCGGTGCGCCAGATCGCCGAGAACGCCGGTGTCGAAGGCTCGATCGTGGTCGGCAAGATCCTCGAGGACAAGTCGGAGACCTTCGGCTTCGATGCGCAGACCGAGGAATATGTCGACATGGTCGAGAAGGGCATCATCGATCCCGCCAAAGTCGTGCGCACGGCGCTACAGGACGCCTCCTCGGTCGCGGGCCTGCTCGTGACCACGGAAGCCATGGTCGCCGAACTGCCGAAGGAATCGGCAGCGCCCGCTGCCGGCGGCGGCGGCATGGGTGGAATGGGTGGAATGGGCGGTATGGGCTTCTGAGCCGCCCATAACTCCAGACATTCGCGAAGGCCGCTTCTAGTGCCCACGTTCCGAAGTTCGTGATCCATCGTCGCAAGCACTTTCACGAACTTCGGAACGTCATGGGCACTAGAAAATATATGATTCTAGTGTCGCTTTTCGATCTGAAGTCCCTAGGATGAACTCGCGCGGGTGCTGCAGGGACTTCAAGATCGGCGACACTAGGCGGCCTTCTTTTTGGCGAATGTCGCACAGGTTTGCTAAGACGCTTCCTCGATTCTCCTTCCTCAAGGAAATATGCATGCGCGCGCCCTTGCTTCTCGCTGCCTGTCTCACGGTAGCCATGCCGGACCTCGCCAGCGCCCAGATCAAGCTCTCGACCAAGCCCGATCCGAACGCGATCGAGACACGGTATTTCACCGCGATCGACGGCTTGATGGACGGCAATGCCGACGTGATCCTGAAAGAGGTCCGGCAGGGCAAGACGCTGAAGGAGGCTTCGCTCGACATCTGCTACCCGGTCGACAAGGGCGCCGACCGCAAGGACCGTTTCGTCGTCAATCTCGCGGTCAACGGTCCGACGCTGAGCGGCACGACGCAAAGCCTCACTGACAAGAAGCCGGTCACCGTCAAGCTGACGCGCAAGCAGACCGGCGACACCTTCGATTTCCGCGGCCAGATCACCGTCGGTTCAAACACGACCGAAGTCACCTCGTCGGAAAATTCCGACATCAGCGAAAAGGAATTCAAGGACAGCCAGGTGGTCGACGACGGCATCAACCCGGCCCCGAAAGACTTTTCCGACGTCTCGCCGGAGTCGGTCGGCGTGCGGCTGAAGCTCGACTCCGCGCTGGACTATCTGAAGAGCCTGAAAGGCCAGGACGTCGAGGTCGCCACCAACAGCCTTGGCGTGACCTGCGACGCGCTGCGCTCGGGCGTGCAGACCATCAACCTCTCGGTCGATCCCGAGCGTGCGCCCGCGCTGATCGCCAAGGCGAAGGCGACGCCGGGCGTGGTCGCGGTGGGATGGACCACCGGAATTGTCGAGATGGAGCGCACGATTCGTATCTCGGCCGCCGACTACAGCGAGGGCGGCAAGCTCAACCGCGACAAGCTCGCGTCGGCTGTCTCCAACGTGCTGGCGAAGGTGCTGTCGGCCAAGCCCGCCGGCGCGAGCTGGAGCCCGACCACCGGCAAGGTGAAGCTGAGCTTCAAGCGGCCGAGCCCGATCTATCCCGCGCTGGAATTGACCGACACCGTCGAGGTCACCGGGCTCGTGGCCCCCGACAAGCCGGGCGGATCGGACAAGCTGATGGTCTGGATCGGCAATCCCGTCACGTCAACGGCCGACGAGAGCGCGGGCGGCAAGCTCATCCTCTCCAACGATTCCGCGGGCGAGGAGGAAGGCGACCAGAAGGACGATTCCGGAATGATCGAGGCGCTGACCAGGGAATTGAAGGGCCAGCGCTGGGACGCCGACAAGTCGGTGTGGAAGTAAGCGGGGCGATCAAACCTTAATTCGTATTGATCCGAAACTTCAGCGTCCTGGCGCCGATGAACGACACATAGTCGCCCTGCCGCTTCCAGGTGGTGGCCTCGGTGAGCGCCGCGACCAGTTCGTCATCGAGCTGCGCCTTGTTCGCCGGACAGCCGCGGTCCTCGATCTGGCCGGCGACGAAGATCACGGTGTTGCCCGCGATCGAGAACTGGCCCTTGCCGCCCTTGCACCAGAGCTCGAGCACGACCTCGCCGTGGTCGCCGATATCGAGGTCTGGCACGCGCTTGGAGCCCGGCAGACGCGCGGTATCGAGCGTCATCTCCATGCCGAACGGAAAGCCGTCGGCGGCCTTGACGCAATCCAGCGATGAAAGGGAAACAACCAATGCAAACGCGGCAATGCGAACGACAGATGTGACCGAACTCATGCAATCCCTCGAGAATCTTCCCGGCGCTCTTCTATTGGACGCGTGCCCCCTTGAACAGGTTCGCCCGTGAGAAACTTCGCGCAAAAAAAATCCCCGCGGAAGATTGACCGCGGGGATTTCAACTCATGTCGATTTCCGTACGCTTATTTGATGACCATCTGCGTGAACGGATAGACGTAGGCTTGCAGCATCACGAGAATGCCGACCAGGCAGGCCAGCGCGATCGAGTGCTTGAACACGAAACGCAGGATGGTGCCTTCATGTCCGTACCAGTTGGTGGCGGTGGAGGCGACGACGATCGACTGGGCGTCGATCATCTTGCCCATCACGCCGCCTGACGAGTTGGCGGCGCCCATCAGCACCGATGACAGGCCGAGCTGCTCGGAGGTAATCTTCTGCAGATTGCCGAACAGGATGTTGGATGCGGTATCCGATCCCGTCAGCGCCACGCCCAACCAGCCGAGCAAGGTGCCGAAGAAGGGATAGAGCACGCCGGTCGCCGCGAAGGCGAGACCCAGCGTCGCGTCGACACCCGACAGCCGCGTCAGCGTGCCGATCGCCAGCATCGCCGAGATCGTGATCAGCGAGATCGCGCAGAGCCGGATGGTGCGGCCGTATTCGCTGATCATCCTGACCGGCGACAAGCCTGCCAGGAACCCGGAGATGATCGCCGCGATCAGCATGCCGGTTCCGGTGAACGACAGATAGGTGAAGCCGAACACCGCGCCCTGCGGCGTTGGCTTCGCCGCCACCGGCTGCACCACATTGATCATCTTGTCGAGTTCGGGAACGGCATAGTTCCAGGTGAAGATCGAGTTCGCCCAGGTCTTGAACGCGCCGTTGCCCCAGATCAGCATCACGACGCAGACGATGATCCACGGTAGCAACGCGGTCCAAAGCTCACGCTGGCTCAAGGGCGTCTTATCCATGGGCTTGGCCGCGGCCATCGTGGCCGTCGATTCATCCTTGCCGCGCAACGCCGGCGACAACCAGAGCTCCTTCGGCTGCCAGACCTTCAGGAACAGGATCAGGCACCCCATCGAGATCAGGGACGCGCCGATGTCGACGATCCAGGGATTGATGTAGTTGGAGATCACGAATTGCGGGATCGCGAAGGAAACGCCGGTGACCAGGATGGCCGGCCACACGTCCTTCATGCCCTTCCAGCCCGCGAACGCCCATACCACCCAGAACGGCACGATCAGCGAGAACACCGGCAATTGCCGGCCGACCATCGCACCGAGAATGTAGGGATCGAGCCCGGTCACCGAGGCAAGCCCCTGGATCGGTGTGCCGAGCGCGCCGTAAGCAACCGGTGCCGTGTTGGCGATCAGCGACAGGCCGGAAGCGGCGAGCGGCGAGAAGCCCAGCCCGATCAGAACCGAGCCGGTCACCGCGACCGGCGTGCCAAAGCCCGAGGCGCCTTCGAAAAATGCGCCGAACGAGAAGGCGATCAGCAGCAGCTGCAGGCGGCGGTCCTCGGTGACGCCACCGACCGCGCGTTTCAACAGTTCGAATTGGCCTGTTACCACCGTGAGCTGATAGAGGAAGATGACGTTCAACACGATCCAGCCGATCGGGAAGAACCCTGCGACGACGCCGAGCACGGAGGCGCGGATCGACATATTGGCCGGCATGGTGAAGACGAAGATCGCGATCAGGTTGGTCAGGATCACGGCGATGATGGCCGCGATATGCGCTTTCACTTTGCCGCTGGCGATCAGCACCAGCAGGGTGACGACCGGTATGGCTGCGAAAACCGTGGACAGCACAACGCTGCCCGTCGGGTTATAGACTTGGTTCCACATTGCGTTTCTCCCCCACGCGCTTTTCCGGCACGTCCCCCCAAGTGGAGTGCCTAACGCGATTGCAGGGGTAAACCATCCAATGTGCGAAATAGTCCCGCGAAGTCTGCCCTTGGCAAATTTCGCTCACAAGGTCGCGAAGTCGGCCGGCCCCCTGCCTCGCGCCGTTAGCTGCATGCTAGGGTCGAGTTGCGGGCGGGGACAAGATAAGCAGCATCATGATACTTACGACCTTAGTCTAAGTGCGCTCGATTCCCCCGTTATCTCAAGCTTTTGTCCTCGCTCTCCTGGAGACGTTTACCTGTGAACAACATGCGCGCGACGCTCGCGATCGTATGGCGGATCGCGACGCCTTACTTCAAATCCTCGGACAAATGGGCGGGCCTCGGGCTGCTTGCCGCCGTCATCGCAATCGAGCTGTTGTCGGTCGGAATGGACGTGCTGATCAATCAGTGGCGCAACCGTTTCTACACAGCCTTGCAAAACAAGGACTGGAGCACCTTCAACCGCGAGATGCTGGTGTTCTGCGCGATCGCGGCGGCCTCGGTGGTCCTTAGCGTCTATCAGCTCTATCTGAACCAATGGCTGCAGATCCGCTGGCGCAGCTGGATGACCGGCAAATATCTCGGCGAGTGGATGCATGACGCCAATCACTATCGCATGCAGCTCGCCGGCGACGCGGCCGACAACCCCGACCAGCGCATCACCGACGACGTCAAGCTGTTCGTCAGCCAGACACTCGCGCTCGGCCTCGGGCTGTTGAACTCGATCGTTTCGCTCGCCTCTTTCCTCGTCATCCTGTGGGGGCTGTCGGAACTACTGCCGCTGCTGATGTTTGGCGTCGATTTTTCGATTCCCGGTTACCTGGTCTGGGGCGCGTTGATCTACGCCATCTTCGGCACCTTGCTGACGCAATGGATCGGTTCGCCGCTGGTCAACCTCGACTTCAACCAGCAGCGCCTGGAAGCGGATTTCCGCTTCAATCTGGTGCGGGTTCGCGAAAACTCGGAGCAGATCGCGCTGCTCAAGGGTGAGGGGGCCGAACGCCAGCGATTGTCGGAGCGCTTCGGCCGCGTCGTCGGCAACTGGTATGGCATCATGAGTCGAACCAAGCGGTTGACCTTCTTCACGCAAAGCTACGCGCAGGCAGCCGTGGTATTTCCCTTCGCACTCGCGGGTCCCGCCTATTTCGTCAGCAAGACGGTGCAGCTCGGCTCCTTGATCCAGATCGCCGAGGCCTTCGGCAAGGTGCAGGACGCACTCTCGTTCTTCGTGTCGGCTTATCGCACCATGGCCGAATGGCGAGCGGTGATCGCCCGTCTCGACGGCTTCGAACATGCGATCGGCAGCGCGACCGCGTTGGTCCATGCGCCCTCCTCGATCGTGCTCACGCCGTCCGCCTCCGGCCAGATCGACCTGTCCGAGCTGCTGGTGAAATTGCCGAACGGCACGCCGCTGGTGTCGGCGGACGGCTTCACTATTCGCGCAGGCGAGCACATCCTGGTGACTGGCCCCTCGGGCGCGGGCAAATCAACGCTATTCCGCGCCATCGCCGGCATCTGGCCCTATGGCGGCGGCGCGATTGCAGTGCCCGCGAAAGCTACGCTGATGATGCTGCCGCAGCGGCCTTATCTGCCGATCGCCACACTGAAGGGCGCGGTCGCCTATCCCTCGGACGAGAGCGCGTACACGGCAGAGCAGATCGCCGACGTGCTGCAGGACGTCGAGTTGCCGAAACTGGCTGGGCGGCTGGACGAGGAGGATCACTGGAACCGGATGCTGTCGCTCGGCGAGCAGCAGCGGCTGGGATTGGCGCGGGCGCTGTTGCATGCGCCGGATTTCCTGTTTCTCGACGAGGCGACCGCCTCTGTCGACGAGGCCGCCGAGGCGAGGCTGTATCGCCTGATCGAGCAGCGATTGCCCGGGACCACCGTGGTCTCGATCGGCCACCGCTCGACCTTGCAAGCGTTCCATCAACGCAATGCCGCACTCGCGCCGGCCGGCGATCACTTCGCCCTGCAAGCGAAGGGCGCCAAGCCTGCGGCCTGAACAGTCTTAGAACCAGCGTTGCGGCCAATCCAGGCGATGCACCCAGCGGTGCCAGCCGTAGGCAAACAGGGTGAGTAGCACCGCGCCGGCGAACACCGGCACGAACAGGAAGGTCCAGGCGAGGTTGTTGGAGACCACAAGCAGCGGGTTGATCCCCGCCGGCGGATGAAACGTGTCGGTCAGGTACATGGCGAGGATAGCAAGCCCCACCGCGAGCGCCGCGGCCCAGGCGTGCGGACCGGTGAGGAGCAGGACCACCAGCCCGACGAAGGTGGAGACGAGGTGGCCGCCGATCAGCGCGCGCGGTTGCGCCGGCTCTGCTTCCGGCGCGCCGATCACGAGCACGATCGATGTCGCAAAGGGAACCGCGGCCAGCGGATAGCGCGCGCTCAGCGAAAACCATTCCATGCCGCCGATCGCAATCGCGCCGCCAAGCCCTGCCACGGCGCCGGCGACGGCATTGCGCCGGTTCAACCCACGGAACATCTCACCTACCATTTCACGCCAATCCGGACACACGATTTCCCCGCCAAAAAGCAAAAGGGCGGCAGATTGATCTGCCGCCCTCGCCACCGACTATCGAAAGTCAGCTTACTTCAGGTTGGTCATCGCCGTCAGGTCGGCCGAGAGCTTGGCGATACCGGTCGCGCCGCACCAGTTGGATTGGAAGCCAAGCGGATTGATGGCGGAGACGCTGCTGGCGGATGCAATATGTGCAGTGTAGTCGCTGGTGAAGGCGTTGCAGTCGCCCTTCGACAGGTTGGTGTCGGAGTAGCGCAGGTCCAGCGTGAAGACCTTGTAGGTGAAGCCGATGCCGATATTCCACGTGGTGTAGCTCGGCTCGGGAATGCCAGCGGCAAAGGCCGGGTTGATCAAGCCGGTGCCGTAGAACGAGTTTGACGTTCCCAGCCACTGACGGCCGACCTCGCCGGAGACGTACAGGCCGACGCCGGAGGAGCCGAAGATGGTGGCGGGCGCGGTGTACTTGGCGGTCAACGACGCGTAGTTGCCCCAGGCGCCGAGGTTCAGGAAGTTCGGCGAGTAGTATTCGTTGACGCCCACCGCCCAGTTGTCGTTGATGGTGACGTTCACCTTGCCGTAAGCTTCAACGAAGCTGGCGTCCTTCTTGGCGACGTTACCGTTGATCGGCAGAGCGCCGGTGACGGGGTCGGAATTGCCGAACGGGCTGACGGCGCAGCTCGCGTCCGAGCCCGGAATGCCCGAACCCGGGACCGCGGCGGCGTTGTAGCAGGTGCCACCCGGATAGAGGTAACCCCAGACACCGAAGTCGAAGGCGAACATGCCGACCGTCGGGCGGATACCGCCGTAGATGTCGATCTCGGCTGCGGCGCGGTTCGGGAACGAAATGCTCTCACCTGAAACGCCGACATAGAGCTGCAGCTTGTCGTTGATGTTGTAGCGCGGCTCGAAATAGGCGGCGACCGACGGCTTGTGGTTGGACTGGGTGACGCCGCGGAAGATGTAATCGCTCATCAGAGCGCTGCCGAACGCGAAGTCCCACGGGCTGACGACCGGCGGAGGCGGCGCCTTGGCCTTGACCGGCATATCCGCCGCAAGAGCCGAACCCGAAATCATTGCCAGCGCCGTTGCTGCCAAGACCACTTTTTTCATGACAATCCCCATCACTTTCCAGAAACCAGCCGATTGCCGGATGCCCCCCGGGACGGTCTGGTCGTTAACTGGTTGCAATCTGGAACGCGGCGCATCTGTCGTGAAGCAAAAAACGCGAGCATTTGCCGACTTTTTAGGCGTTTGCAGGATTCCACGAAAGGTTGTTGGGCTGTGTTGCATTCCAACAACAAATTTGCCCGACGCGCACCCTTATATGCCCGCCAACGAGCGCGAATTCGACGCGCGGGAAAGGTCTCGCGAATCATTTTCGCCGACATCAGGCTTCGCTGCAGACAGCAATCCACAGGGACCAATGGAAAAGGCCGCGGGCTCCTTCGAGCCGCGGCCCTCTCAATTGCCGGTCATATGCGCCCGGCTAGTTGTTGTGCTCGCCGTCGCCCGAATGCCCCAAGGACGGGGCCGGGCTCGGTGTCGCCCAGCTTGGCGCGGGGGCCGGCTCGGGCTCATGCGCCGGTGCCGGTTCGGCTGCAGGTGCGGGCTTGGGAGCGGCCGCCTTCTTCGGCGCGGACTTCTTGGGGGCAGCCTTCTTGGGAGCCGCCTTCTTCACAGCCTTCTTGGCTGATTTCTTCGGTGCCGCCTTTTTGGCTTTCTTGGCTTTCTTCGCCGACTTCTTGACGTATCGCTTCGCGGCCTTCTTCGCCGCCGTTTTCTTCTTTTTGGCCTTCTTGGCTTTCTTCTTCGCCTTAGCCATCGTGGTCCTCCTGTTGCCGCCGATCCATGTCCATCAGGCGCTCAAATCATCCGCGCCTTCGAGAAGCGCGCGGAGCCGATCAAGTCGATCCTGGCCGTGGACCGCCCGTCGCCCAATCGAGAAGCTCAATCGTGTGCACGACGGGAACCGATGTACCGCCGGCGATCTGCATCATGCATCCGATGTTGCCCGCAGCAATCATGTCCGGCTTGACGCTTGCGATGTTGGCGAGCTTGCGATCGCGCAGCCTCGTCGCAATGTCAGGCTGGAGAAGGTTGTAGGTCCCAGCCGAACCGCAACACAAATGACTCTCGGGCACATCTTTCACCACGAATCCGTTCTTGGAAAGCAAATCTTTCGGAGCCTGTGTGATTTTCTGCCCATGCTGTAGCGAACAGGCCGAGTGATAGGCGACGACGACGACGCCCTCGCCGCGCGATTGCCGCTTCAATTCAAGGGGTGCGAGATATTCGGTGATGTCCTTGGCCAGCGCCGAGACTTTGGCGGCGGCGCCTGCAAAATCGCGGTCGTCGCGCAGCAGATAGCCATAGTCCTTGATGACCGTGCCGCAGCCCGAGGTCGTCACCAGGATGGCGTCGAGCCCGCCGGATTGCGCCTCGGCCATCCAGGCCGTGACGTTAGCGCGGGCACGCGCCAGCGCGTCGTCGTCGCGGCCCATATGGTGGGTCAACGCGCCGCAGCACTGCTCGTCCTTGACCAGCACCACCTCGATGCCATGGCGGGTCAGCACGTTGATGGCGGCCTGGTTGATGCGCGGCGCCAGGACCTGCTGCGCGCAGCCCTGCAACAGCGCAACCCGCCCGCGGCGTGGGCCGAGTGCGGCAAAGACGCTGCCCGCGGCCGGTCCCGGGGCCGGCAAGCGGCCCGGCGCGAGCGCCAGCATCGCCTTGATGCGCCGCAACAGCGAGGGCGTGGACGACGGCGTTTTCGGCGCTGGCAGCAACGCTGCCAGGGGACGCCCAAGCCGCGCCAGCCACATGCTGATGCGGAACAGTTTTGGATTGGGCAGCACGAGCGACAGAACCCAGCGCAGCAGCCGTTCGCTCGGCGGGCGGCTGTAATCCCGCTCGATCCGGACCCGCGCCTGATCGACCAGGTGCATGTAGTTCACCCCCGAAGGACAAGTCGTCATGCAGGCCAGACACGACAGGCAGCGGTCGATATGCTTGACCACCGCCTCCGTCGGCGGGCGGTCCTTCTCCAGCATCTCCTTGATCAGGTAGATGCGCCCGCGCGGGCTATCGAGCTCGTCACCGAGCAGCACATAGGTCGGACAGGTCGCGGTGCAGAAGCCGCAATGCACGCAGGCGCGCAGGATCTTGTCGGCCTCGGCGATATCAGGGTCGGCCAGCTGGGCCAGTGAAAATTCGGTCTTCATGCGGCGCTCCGGCGCACGGTCCTGCCGCGGTTGAGGATATTTTTCGGATCGAAGCTGCCCCGCACCCGCTCGGAAAGCGCGCGAAGACCCTCGGCCTGCGGCTGGAACACGTCGACCTGCCGCCGCACCGCTTCGCCTGCGCGCAACAAGGTGGCATGACCGGCCGCGGCCTCGACGCGCTGACGCACCAGTGCTGCCTGCGCGTCGGCCTTCGGCGGCAACGCCGCCCAGATCAGGCCGCCGCCCCAATCATAGATCACCTCGCCGCCGGTCTCCCGCGCCAGCCCTTGTCCGAGCGAACCGCCCGAAGCCGGCGGACACACGATTCGCCACACCGGCCAGGCCCCGAGCGGGCCGTTGGCGGCGAACGGCAGCACGTCGCGGATCGCAGCCCAAGCCTCAGCGGAGGCCACATTCTCGATGACCTGCGCAGTCCCGAACGGTTTCAGCCCCGCAGCCAGCGAGGCCGCGCGATGGCTGGCCGAGGCGAGAATTCCCTCCAGCCGAATCAGGGTGACGGCCTCGCGCGGCGAGCCGATCGCATCGAGACCGGCGACCTCGGCCCACAGCGCCGAGTTCGGCAGATGCGCCGCGCCCGACACGTCATAGGGCGAGCCGAGCGCCGCCGTCATCGCCTTGTTGGCAGCGCGATGGTCGAGGCCGCGCAGCACCAAAGTGCGTTCGGCCTCCCCCTTGGGCATCACCTTCAGCGTCACCTCGGTCATGACCGCGAGCGTGCCCCAGGAGCCGGCCAAGAGCTTGCAGAGGTCGTAGCCGGTGACGTTCTTCACCACCTTGCCGCCGGTCTTGAAACTGTCGCCGAAGCCCGACACCGCGTGTGCGCCAAGCAGATGGTCGCGCGCCCCACCGGCCTTGACCCGGCGCGGCCCGGCGAGGCCTGCGGCGATCATGCCGCCGATGGTGCCGGAGCCGGCAGCACCCAACAGCGGCGCGGTATCGACCGGCTCGAAGGCGAATTGCTGGTTCTTGGAGTTGATCAGCGACATCACGTCCGACAGCGGCGCGCCGGCCTGCACGGTGATGATCAGCTCGTTCGGCTCGTAGGAGGTGACGGCATTGAGCGGCGACAGGTCAAGCACCGCATTGGTCGCCATCGGCTGGCCGATCCGGCGCCTGGTGCCGTGGCCGATGATCTCGATCGGCTGCTCGGCGGCGATCGCCGCCCGCACCGCCTGCTCGACATCGCCGGCGTCCCGTATCTTCAGGATATCCAAACCCTCGCGCCCTTCCCGCCAGCTTCTCCGGCCGCTTCCTATCGCGGCCAATCTTGCTTGATCCATCCTTCTATAGGCGTGGCCGGCCGGCACAAGACCGTCGCCCGGCGCAAGCGCCTGCCTGGAACTGCGATCGCACTTCGACCGGTATCGAACCGTTTACGGCACAGTTCGTCGGCTATCGAATTGTAGCTGCCGCGATCGGTGCCATATCGCGTTCATTCAAGACGAGAGCCAAGGAGCGACACATGAACCGATATGCCATCGATAACCGTACCATCAGCGACGCCGTACGCGGCGGCGGGCTTCTGGTCGTCGCGCAGTGGGAGGCCAAGGAAGGCGAGGCCGACAAGGTCGCCACCATCCTCGACCGCTTCCTCCCCGAGGCGCAGCGCGAGGAAGGCGCCATGATGTTCCTGATCTCGCGCTCAAAAGACAATCCGGCGCAATTCCTGTTCTACGAGCTGTTCCGCGACGAAGCCGCCTTCAAGGCTCATCAGGAAGCCGCGCACTTCAAGACCTATATCGCCGGCCAGGCGCTGCCGCTTCTGGCCAAGCGCGAGCGCACGCAATACACGCTGATCTGATCCGAACATCGCTCGCGCGCAGTCATACGATCGCGCGCAGCGGCGATTTCCTGACGATGAAAGCTGAGGCCGCGAAGCTGCCGATCGCCGCGAGGATCGTCAGCAGCGCGGCCTTGGCGATCGCGGGCCAGGCGAGCGGATGCAGCGCGATTGCGATGGCGATCAGCACCGGCGGGTGGATCAGGTAAACACCGAAGGCGTTGTCCGAGAGGAAACGCGCGAGCGGGCCCTGTTCGTTGAAATGACGCCGGTAGACCGCGAGCATCAACAAACCCATCCCGACGCAGACCAGCGCTTCCAACAGGCATTTGCCGGCGCTCACCGGATTGAAGCCGCCGGAATATTTTGCGGTGTCGCCCTGCAAGCCGCCGCCGAAGGCAACCAGCGCAGCGAACAGCGGCACTGACACGACCAGCGCGGCCGCGGCCGCGCGCAGGCAGGTGCGATCGGCAAGCTTTGCCAGCCAGTCGCTGCGATAGCCGTACGCTCCCGCCAGATACATCAGAATGTATTGCGGGAAATCGCCGGGATGCATGTTGAGCACGGAGGCCCCGCCGTCGATTGCGATCCGTACCGCAAATGTCGCCGCCGCCATCACGACGATGAAGATCGCAAGCGCGCCGCCTGTCGGTTCGATCGCATTTTCGCGCCAGCCGGCGACGCGCGCCAATCCGTAAGCCACTGAAAATATCAACAGCGCCGCGCAGAACCACATCGGCCCGGTCTCCGACAGCCATTCACCGTCCTTCAGATGCACAAGCCACTGATGGCCGAAGCCGCCGCTGCCCCAGGTCCATGACAGGAAATACTGGGTGAGCGGGCCGATCGCCAGCATGTAGAGCAGCGTCGGCAATCCCAGCCGCAGGACGCGGTCGCGGACGAAATTGGCAAAGCCCTTGCGGTCGAAGGCTGCCGCCGAGAAATAACCGGCAATGAAGAACAGCGCGGCCATGAAGAAGGCCTGCAGAAAACTCTGGTAGATGCCGAAGAACAGTTTTGTCGCAAGCCCGCTCGCCGGCCTGTCGACGTAGTACCAGTTGCCGAAGGGGCTATAGGTGTCGCAGGCGTGCATGGAGAGCACGAGCATGATCATCGACCATCTGATGTTGTCGATGAAGGCGAGGCGCGAGCCGCGCGGCGCGCCGCTTTCGGCCTTGGCGGGAGCGCCCATCGCGATGTCAGCCATGCGCGCTCCCGAAACCTGCTTCGCCTAGAACCTCGGCAAGTCCGGAAACGCCAGCTTGCCGCCGTGAACGTGAACGCGGCCGAGCTCGGCGCAGCGATGCAGGGTCGGAAACACCTTGCCGGGATTGAGCAGGCCCTGCGCGTCGAAGGCGCATTTCAGCCGCTGCTGCTGGTTGAGGTCGATATCCGAAAACATCTCGCCCATCAGGTCGCGCTTCTCGATGCCGACGCCGTGCTCGCCGGTGAGCACGCCGCCGAGCTCGACGCAGCAGCGCAGGATGTCGGCGCCGAAAGCTTCCGCCCGCTCGATCTCGCCGGGCTTGTTGGCATCGTACAGGATCAGCGGATGCAGATTGCCGTCGCCGGCATGGAACACATTGGCGACAGCGAGGCCGTATTTCTCCGACAGCTCGCGGATGCGCGTTAGCGCCTTCGGCAGCGCGCCGCGCGGAATGGTGCCGTCCATGCAGAGGTAGTCCGGCGAGATGCGCCCGACAGCGGGAAAAGCCGCCTTGCGCCCGGCCCAGAACAGGTTGCGCTCGGCCTCGCTGTTGGAAATCTGGCAGGTCACCGAGCCGCAGCCGAGCGCAATCGCCTCGACCCGCTTGATCAGCTCGTCGACCTCGACGCTCGACCCATCGAGCTCGATGATCAGCAGCGCCTCGACGTCGAGCGGATAGCCGGCATGGACGAAGGCCTCGGCCGCGTGGATCGCAGGCCTATCCATCATCTCCATGCCGCCCGGGATGATGCCTGCGCCGATGATGGCAGCCACGCATTCGCCGGCGGCCTCGACCTCGGCGAACCCGACCATCAGCGCGCGCGCCGTCTCCGGCTTCTGCAGGATGCGCACCGTGATCTCGGTGATGACGCCGAGCAGCCCCTCGGAGCCGGTGATGATGCCCATCAGATCGTAGCCGGCATTTTCCGCGCATTTGCCGCCGATCCGCAGGATCTCGCCGGTCATCAGCACGATCTCGCAGCCGAGCACGTTGTTGGTGGTCATGCCGTATTTCAGGCAGTGCACGCCGCCGGAATTTTCCGCGACATTGCCGCCGATCGAGCAGGCGATCTGCGACGAGGGGTCGGGCGCGTAGTAGAAGCCGGCATGCGCCACCGCCTGGCTGATCGCGAGATTGGTGACGCCGGGCTCGGTGACGACCGCGCGGTTGTCGAAATCGATCTCGCGGATACGCTTGAACTTGCCGAGCCCCAGCAGCACGCCGTCGGCGAGCGGCAGCGCGCCGCCCGACAGCGAGGTGCCGGAGCCGCGCGGCACCACCTTGATGCCATGCTCATGGCAATATTTGAGGATCCTCGATACCTGCTCCGACGTGTCGGGCAGCACCGCGACCATCGGCGGCTGGCGGTAGGCGGTCAGCCCGTCCAACTCGTAGGCACGCAACTCGTCGGCGCTGTCGATCACGCCCTCGCCCGGCACGATGGCGCGCAAGGCCGCCACGATCTCGGCGCGGCGCGCCAGGATGGCCTGATCGGCGGCGGGCATCATGATCGACATATCATCAACTCCGAAAGCGGCACGGCCGCCGATTGTCACGGTAAATCAAGCATGTTCGCGGCCGCTTGGGTAGCGGATTGGCACGCCCGGAGCATTATCCAAAATGCACGCCGTCGTGAAACCAATGAACTTTTGGCGGCTTGTCCCGGCTCGGGCTGTGGTGCAAAAACACACGCCTGCCTCAACGCGATCAAGCCAAAGAGCATCCCCATGAAAAAACTGACTTTGAGCCTATTGGTTGTTCTCACCTCGATTGCCGCCGCACACGGCGCGCGTGCGCAGGACGCCGCCGCCGGCGAAAACTCCTTCAAGAAGTGCCTGGCCTGCCACTCGATCGGCGAAGGCGCCAAGAACAAGGTCGGCCCTGTCCTCAACGGTCTGGACGGCCGCAAGTCCGGCTCGGTCGAAAGCTTCAACTATTCCGATGCCAACAAGGGCTCCGGCATCACCTGGAACAAGGATCAATTCCTCGAATACATCACGGACCCCAAGGCCAAGATTCCCGGCACCAAGATGGTGTTCGCCGGCATCAAGAACGAGAAGGAACGAAACGACCTCTGGGCCTACATCTCGCAGTTCGACAAGGACGGGAAGAAGAAGTAGGTGCGGTTCGCGCGCGGCGTGAGAGCCCCTGCTTTATAGCCGGGGCTTTTTTTCTTGCGCTGAGCAGATGGCAAACGTCAACCAACGCGCTGCGCCGCACAAAGATTGACGACCTCGACCATCGTCGCCATTGCTTGCAGACCGGTCCGGACCCAAGGTCGGAGGCCACGGGCCGATCGGCCGATATCGCGGCGGTTTGAACTCTCTGAACGGGATCGCTCGACAATGTACATCGATCATCGGACCTACACTTTTCATCCGACGAAGATGCCGAAATGGATTGCTCTCTACGAGCAATATGGCCTGCCGGTGCAAAGGAAATATCTCGGCAATCTGATCGGGTTCTTCCAGACCGAGATCGGCAGCCTGAACCAGGTCATCCATCTGTGGGGCTTCGATGACCTGAACGAACGCCAGCGCCGCCGCGCCGAGATGGCCAAGGACCCGGCCTGGCACGAGTTCATGCGCCGCAACGAGGACCTCGGCGCGCTCTTGAACCAGGAGAGCAAGATCGTAATTCCCGTCGGCTTTTCGCCGATCAAATGACGGGACAGGCCGGACGCCCGCGCGCCGGCCAGACAATTCACAAGAAAACGAAAAGGGAGAATGACGTGAGGAGACCAGCGAGAGTGGCGGCCGCATTTGCCGCATTTGCCCTGTCGGCCGTGGCAACACAGGCGTTTGCCGCGGACAGCGTCAAGATCGGCGTACTGTTTCCGCTGACGGGCAACGCGGCCGCGGCGGGACAGGCGTCGAAGGCTGCCGTCGAGGTCGCGGCCGAGATCATCAACGGCAAGCATCCCGAACTCACCGATATTCCGCTTGCGGCGGAAGAAGGACTTCCCGGCCTCAGCGGCGCCAAGCTCGAGCTGATCTTCGTCGACCATCAGGGCAATCCGTCGGTCGCCCAGCAGCAAGCGCTGCGCCTGGTCAGCCAGGACAAGGTCAACGTGCTGTTCGGCGCCTATCAGTCGTCCTGCTCGCTGACGGCGACCGCGGTCGGCGAGCGTTACGGCATCCCGTTCATGGTCGGCGATTCGGCCGCGCTCAACATCACCGGTCGCGGCTTCAAATGGGTGTTCCGCGTCACCCCGATCGCCAGCGACTATGCCGCGACCTATATGCGCTTCTTCGCCGACATGAAGAAACAGGGCAAGACCATCAATTCGATCGCGATCGTCAACGAGAACACGGACTACGGCACGTCGGTTGCCGATGCGGTGGAGGCCGAAGCCAAGAAGTCCGGCATCGCCATCGCGCTGCGGGTTCCCTACAGCGCGAACGCGACCGACGTCGGGCCGCAGGTACTTCAGCTCAAGGACAAGAATCCCGACGCGGTGATCTTCATCAGCTACACCTCCGACAGCATCCTCTACATGAAGACGATGCGTAACGTGGATTACCTGCCGCCGATGGTGATCGGCGACGATTCCGGCTTCTCCGATCCGTCCTTCATTCCGGCGGTGTTCGACATTGCGCAGGGCGCGATGAACCGCAGCGCCTGGGATATCGGCAAGCCGGGCTCGACCACTTCCAAGATCAACGAGATGTACAAGGCCAAGACCGGTCGCGACCTCGACGACACCAGCGCGCGTAACATGCAGGCGATGCTGGCGCTCGGCGAGGCGATCAACCGCGCCGGCTCGACCGATCCGGAAAAAATCCGCGACGCGCTCGCCAAGACCGACCTCAAGCCCGCGCAGCTGATGATGGGTTATGACGGCGTCAAGTTCGACCAGACCGGCCAGAACATCCTGGCCTCGACCTATCTGATCCAGCTCAAGGACAAGGCCTACAAGCTGGTGTGGCCGGACAAGGCGGCCGAGGCCAAGCTGGAGTGGCCGATGAAGGGCTGGAGGTAGCACGCCGCATTGCCTGATGCCGCCGGGAGTGTAGGCTCCCAGCACATCGGGCACGAATTCGAAAGCACGCCATGCTTCTCCTGCAGGTTATCGTCGGTGGCCTCCTGCTCGGGGCGATCTACGCCCTGTTCTCGGCGGGGCTGACCCTGATCTGGGGCATGATGAACTTCATCAATTTCGCGCATGGCGAGTTCGTCATGCTCGGCATGTATGTGGCGCTGACCGTCGTCATGTGGCTCGGCGGCGGCCCGACGGTGTTCAGCTTCATCGCCGCCGGCGCACTCGCGACGCTCGGGATCGCGGTCTATTTCTCGTTGATCCGCCATGTGATCCGCGGGCCGATGATGGCGCAGATCCTGTCCACCTTCGGGCTCGCTTTATTGCTGCGCTACGCCGCCTTCTGGGTGTTCTCCGCCAATATCGTGTCGCTGCCGCAGACGTCTTTCGGCGGCATCTACAATATCGGCGGAATTTTCCTGCCCGCTTCGCAGCTGCTGTCGGGCGTGGTCGCGATCGCGCTGACGATCGGACTGCACATGCTGCTGACGCGCACCGCCGTCGGCTCTAGACTGCTCGCGGTGGCCGAGGACCGCCAGGCGGCCATGCTGATGGGCATCCGGCCCAATCACATGCAGGCGCTGGCATGGGCGCTCGCCGCAGGCGCCGCCGGCATCGCCGGCGCATTGATGGCGATGTCCTATCCGTGGTCGCCGTCGGTCGGTGAGACCTTCGGCCTGACTGCGTTTGTCGTGGTGACGCTCGGCGGGTTCGGCAGCGTGCCGGGCGCGCTTTATGCCGGATTGATCATCGGCCTGTTGCAGGCGCTGTCGGCCTATTGGCTCGGCCCGATCTACAAGGACATGGTGGTCTATGCGCTGTTCGCCGCGCTGCTGTGGTTTCGGCCGCAAGGCCTGTTGGGCACGGCATGAAAATCCGCCTTGCCATACTCGCCGTCGCGTTCGTCGCCTATCCCCTGATCCTGAACGATCCGTTCTATCACGACATCGGCGTCAGCCTGCTGCTTGCGGCCATCACCGCGTCGGCCTGGAACGTGATCGGTGGTTACGCCGGACAGATCTCGGTTGGGCACGGCATGTTCTTCGGTGTCGGCGCCTATGCGCCGATGCTGGCCTATCGCCATGGCGAGCTGCCGCCGGTCGCCGGCGTACCACTCGGCATCGGGCTCAGCCTGGTGCTGGCGGTGATTGTCGGACTGCCGACGTTCCGGCTGCGCGGCCATTATTTCAGCATGGCGACAATCGCTGTTGCCGAGCTCATCCGCATCTATGTCAGCACCGCCGACTATCTCGGTGCGGCGATCGGCCTGCAGGGTCCGGCGGTGGGCCGCGGCTGGTGGGACCTCGTGTTCCGCAGCGAGCTGCCCTACTACTACATTTTCCTCGGCACGCTGATGCTGCTGCTTTACCTCACCTACCGGATGCAACGCAGCCGCTTCGGATTTTATCTGCGCGCGATCCGGGCCGACGAGCGCGCCGCCGCGAGCCTCGGCGTGCCGGTGCGGATGGTCAAGCTGAAGGCGCTGATGGTGAGCGCCGCCTTCACCTCGGTTGCCGGCTCGCTCTATTCGATCAAGACCGGCTTCATCGATCCGGAGAGCGGCTTCGGCCTGCTCGTCTCCGTGCAAATGCTGATCACCGCGGCGCTCGGCGGGGCCGGCACGCTGTTCGGGCCGCTGGCCGGCGCGCTGATCCTGGTGCCGCTGCAGGCCGCCACCAACACCTGGTTCGGCGGCAGCGGAAGCGGCCTCACCTACATCCTCTATGGCGGCATCATCGTGCTGCTGGCTCGGTTCGAGCCGGGCGGCCTGACCGAGTTCTGGCAGCGTATCGCGAGCCGCTGGAGGGTGCGGCCTGCGGCTTGACCGAAAAGCGTCTCAAGGACGCCGGCAGCTTTCGCTGGCACGATGCCGATCTACGTTATTAGGGCTGAGAAAAGCTTCCGCTTTGCCAATCCCTCCCTGAAGCGCCGCTTGCAACCGGATTCAGTTGGCCTATCCTGCTTCATCGAAGCTTGGTGCCCCGGGGGACGGCGCGTGCTGCATCGGAATCGTTTGCGTCCTGCTCTCGCGGCAGCCGTCATGCTTGCTGCGGCTCTGTACTGCCGGCATGCTTGGGCTCGCCGCGCGGCCGATGGCCTCTGCACCCGACGAGAAGGCCGCGATCAATGACCCCACCCTGCTGCAGGAGGTCCACGACCGGCTCTACGAGCTGAATTTCGATCCGGCCTCCGCCAAGGCCACCGACGTCAAGGTCGCGATCCGGGAATTCGAGACCGAGAACAAGCTGCCGCCAACCGGCGAGATCACCCGGGGCCTGCTCAGCCGGTTGCGCGAGATCGGCGGGCTCAAGCCGTGGGGCGCCATCGTCTACGACAAGAGCGCCGGCCAGTGGGGCATGGCGTGGGACCAGCCGTCGCGCCAAGCGGCGGTGGCGAGCGCGCGCGCGCAATGCAAACCCGCACAATGCGGCGCGGAGATCAGCTTCTTCGGTACCTCCTGCGGCGCCTTTGCACTGTCTCAGGCCAGCTGGTCGATCGTATCGCGTGACGACATCCAGAAGGCCCGGCAGACCGCGCTCGAGGAATGCGGCAAGCGCGGCAAGGCGTGCCACATCGTCGGCGCCTCCTGCGCCGACGGCACGGCGCGGACCGCGGCGGGCAATTGAGGATTTCAGGCGCTACTGCGAACTCGCCGCTGCCGTCAGCCGCCGCGCGGCCGCGGCCGGTTCGAACGAGAAGACCCAGGCCAGCGCGTAGAAGCCCATCGCGAGCAGATAAAGGAACGCAAAGCCGAAATACATCGAGTTGTATTCCATCAGCCCGCCGAACAGCGCGCCCATCAGATTGTAGGCAAGCGCGGTGGAGACGTTGACGCCGGACTTTCCGATCGCGGTGGAGAACACGAAGCCGGAGAAGAACAGCGGCAAGGTCAGCAGCACGCAGGCCACGATCAGGCTCAGCATCGGCGAACCGAACGCGATCAGGCCGTGGTTGCGCGCCGAGACATAGCCGACAAGCAAGCTCGCGAGCAGGCCGAGATAGGCCAGAGACATGCGCGGCACGATCTTCCGCTGCACCATCCAGTTGGCGAGGAACGCCATCAGCAGCACCATGACGATGGTCATGGCAATCACGAACCAGGTGCCGCCGAGATGCAGGCCGAGCTCGGTAATGGCCTTGGTCTCGACCAGCATGAAGCCGCTGCCCAAAAAGAAGAACGGCAGGTAGGAGCGCTCGACCGGGCCGGTCCAGCCGATGGTCTTGCGCACGAACATGACGCTGAGCAAGAGCACCATGCCGAGCGCCAGCATGTAGCTGACCGGATAGGTGCGCGTGATCATGTAGAAGAACGGCCAGTCGTCGGTCGGGATGCTCTCTTCGGGATAGGCCTGGGCGAAATGCGCCGACACGTCGTTGAAGCCGAAGGCGGCGAACGCGTTGGCGTCGGGCAATGTGATGTCATGGCCGCGCTCCGTGACGAAGGCGGTCGTGGTCTTGGAGTCGTAGCCGACGCGCACCGCCAGCGGCTTGCCGGCGCCCGGGATGCCCGAGAGGATGTGCGACAGCTTGAAGCCGAGCGACTCGTTCGGCAGCGCGAACGCGATCGACATCACGCCGTCGGGCTTCAAGAGGTTGAAGGCCTCGGTGATGCCTTCACGGGTGTAGACGTAGGAATCGACGCGCAGGTTGGAAGCGTGGCTCAACGCGGTGTGCGAATCCAAGACGCCGTAGATGATCAGATCGTATTGCTGATGCGCGGTGCGGAAGAAGTTGCGGGCGTCATTGACGATGACATTCACGCGGGGATCATCGTAGGGATGTTCAGGGTGATAGGCGCGGCCGAGGAAAACGATCGCGGGATCGATCTCGATGGCGTCGACATGGGATGCACCCATGCGCAGCGCCGCCGCCACGTCGTTGCCGCTGCCGGCGCCGACGATCGCGACGCGCTCGGGTCGCTTCTTGAAGTTGAACGGAAACTCGTAATAAGCGCGGACATATTTGTCCTCGGCCGGCTCATGGCCGCGCATCGCATCCGAGAGGTTGAAGACCTTCTGGTAGTAGGAGCCGCCTGAGAGAATGTTCATCAGGCCGTCGCCCTTCGACATCTTCTCCAGCAATTGATAGGGCGAGTAGATGCGCTGGATGTCGGTCTGTACCGGCCAGGCCAGCACCGTCAGCAGCAGGCAGAAGCTGCCGACGCCGAGCGGCAGCATGGTGCCGCGGGCCAGCACGAAATACAGCAGCACGAATCCGACCGCAGTGAACCACACCACCGGCGGCAGCCAGAACAGGCTCATGACGAACAGCACCAGGACGCCGAAGATGCTGCCGGCGAGGTTGAGGCCATAAGCCCTGAGCGCATCGGTGGCGCCCAGCAGCTTGCCGCAAAGCTGACCCACGGGATAGCAGATGCAGGCGCACAGCACGAAGCTCATGCCGAGCAACAGATAGAGCGGGACGCTCTGCTGGAACAGCGACAGCCAGTTCAGCTTGTCCATCCAGATCGAGATCGAGGTCTGCTCCTGCATCGGTAGCCCCGAGAAGATGTCGGTGGTGGCGCCGACGTCGTAGCGCAACAGCGTGATCACGAGGACGAACAGCGCCAGCATCGGCAGCACCAGCGCCGGCGCGCAGGGCTGCTTGTCGGAGACGGCGTAGCCGGCGCCAAGGCCGAGGAAGCAGGCCAGCAACGTGAAATTCTTGAAGAAGGAGAACACCGGGAAGACCGAGGCCAGCCAGCGGATCATGACGAGCTCGAGCAGCAAGCTCATCATCGTGACCAGCACGATCATGCGGATCTTCTCGCGCGTTTCGGCGCTCGCAAACTCGCCTTCGAACACCCGGCCCATCTCGGAGATGACAGGTTCGAGCCGTTGCGCGAGCCAGGCCGGATAGGAGATCACGACCAGCGCGGTGGCGCCGAGCAGAACGCGCAGCGCGATCAGGAGATCATCCGTGAATCCAAAGCGCCCTGCATCGACGAACAGCCGCACCGAGAACAACGCATAGACGAAGACAAGGCTGCCGAGGCAGATGCTGAAGAAGCGCACCAGCCGCAAATTGGCGTCGTCGCCCTGCCCCACATGCGCGGAATGATTGTCCATGCTGCCCGTCCGGATTTATCTGTCTGCAAGGCGGCAGCATGCGGCGGTTTTAATTAAGAAATCGACAAATCTTCCCTACAATTTGCTGATTTGGCGGGGTTTTCGGCCCTAACCGTGCGTTGCCTCAGCCGCGTTTTGCCCGATCTGTCCCGCCATCGCCTCGATCTCGTCAACCACCAGATCGGGCGCGGCGTATTGCACCATGTGGCCGACGCCGGGCAAGACGATCAGCTTCGCGCCTTTCACCGCCGCGGCAAACCGGCGCGAATGAATGTTGGTCGAGACCGTCTTGTCGTTTTCATCACCCGAGATGATCGTCACCGGGACCTCGATCTCGCCATAGCGCGGCGCCTGCGCGGCGACCGCCGCTTTCAAATCGACGAGGTCGCGCGCATTGGCGAGGAATTCGCGCGGACGCAGCAACAGCCGTGTCGCGCTGCTTTTGACAAAATTGTCCGGCATCACCTGCGGCAGAAACACCCCGCGTGCACCGGACTCGGCGACAAGAAGTCCGAGCGGCAACGTGACGGTCAAGGCCAGCAGCGGACCGATCACGGGCGTGGTGACGAGCCTGTTGATCCAGCCGACGCCGCCGCGCCAGGGGTGAGTGACCGGCGCCAGCATCACGAGACCGGCGACATGCGCGGGATAATCCAGCGCCATCCGCGCGCCGATCGCGCCGGCCAGCGAATGCACCACGATGATCGCAGGACCGACGTCGAGCTTGTCGAGCGCTTCGACAATCATGCGCGCCTGCACTCTGGGCGTCGAATCCTCCACGCGCTCGCGCGTGCTCCCGCCGTGGCCGGGCCGGTCGATCAGAATGACCCGATGCTGGCCCGCCAGCCGCTCGGCGAGCGGCCGCATCACCTCCAGATTGGAGCTTGCACCATGGATCAGCACGATCGGCGGGAGGGCCGCGTCCCGCGGCCCCAGATCGACCACATTCAAGCTCGCGCCGGAGACTGCGACGGTTTGACCCCGCGGTGGATAAGTCCGCTCAAGGACAAAAACGCCAGCCTGCGTCAGCAGTGCCAGCGCCACCAGCACCGCGACGAGGATAATTGATATCATTGATATTTTCCGACAGGCCCAGGTCACGGCCCAAGTTACGTCACTGTGACACAGCGGTTTCGCGGCAGAACTGAGGAGTTTTCCCCTCACGAATCCGTGCACCGTCACACGGCTGTCGTCGGCCATTTTATAGTCACGGTCGGCACATTGTCTGCCTGCCGGGCGTGCATCGAAGGTAGGTGCCACCCGGCCTCGTTCACATCCTCTACGGGAAGTTTGAATTGGTCGGCGTAGCTAAATCCCGCAGGGACAATGGGAAGGGGTTTTGGAATGAGTTTCAGATCGAGTGAAGCCGCAATCGACGAGATCGTCGCCCGTTGCGAGGGCGATGTCCGCGGCGCGCTGAAGGCGCTGCTGATGGTCAACGAGCATCTCGAAGCGGAGATTGCGCAGCTCTACGCGGCAGCGGCGCGCTACGGCATCAACGAGCGCTCGAGCGGCGCGCTGCACTAGCATTCAACGACAGGACTCCGCGGCTCACTTCTTCGCGGAGTCCTTCTCTGGCGGCGGACAGACGCCAATCGTCGAACGCGCGAGACTGGCGTCATCCTTCGATTTGTAAGGCCCGTCGCCGAAGGAATAGCCAGCGCCATTGTCATAGGCGGAGCCGCCGCCGATGACCGGGTTCGACGTCACGATATCGCATTTGCCGGTGGCGCGGTTTCCGACCACCCAGTAGCGTCCGTCGGCGTAGCTGATCGAGCTCGTAAGAACCAGGGCGCCTGTCAGGATCAAGCGTTTCATCGCTGGTCGCTCCTGTTGTGCATTTGAACACGATCCAGCGCGTTAACGCGGGTCGATTCACCTTACAATGGATGATCTCGGGAGAGGGTTAACCGCGATCAACTAGATATCGCGGCCTTCGACCTTTTCGCTGAGCGTCTTGACGAGCTCGGGCACCTTCTCGAGGTGCGGATTGATCGCGAGCGCCTGGCGGAAGGCATCGAGCGCGCGCTTGTCGTCGCCGAGATCCTGCATGATCATGCCGAGCCCCGCCAACGCTCCGAAATGCCGGGGCTCGCGGATCAAGACCTGCTGGACGTCGGCGAGCGAGCGCGCATAGTCGTTCTTCAGATAGTACAGCGTCGCCCGCCTGTTCCAGGCCTCGACGTAATCCGGCCGCAGCTTGATGGTGGCATCGAGCAGTTTCAGCGCCACGTCCATCTGCTGGGCGTCCATCGCAACCTTGGCGCGCACCATCAAAAGCGCGGCGGTATCGCTCGGCGTCTGCATCCAGATCGCCCAGATACGGGCTTCGACATGCTTGGCGCTGGCCTCATCGGGCGCGGCTTTCAGCGCGCCGAACAGGAAGTCGAGTCCGCGACCCTTGTCGGCGCGCGGCAGCTTGCTTGGCGCCTCCGGCGGCTTCTTGCGGGGCGCGGCACGCGGATTGTCCTGTGCGAGCGCGGGCACGGCCAAGGCCGCAGCGAGCAGGGTCGCCAGTCCGAGGTGACGCACGCGCGGGAATCTCAATGCCATTGTCAAAGTCTAGACGCAACAAAACGCTCTTGCCAACAAGCAAGAGCGTCAAACACTTGTGAAGCCTGAAATTTGCGCGTCAGATCAGAGGCGGGGCGATCAGCCCTGGCGCGCCTTGAAGCGGCGCTGCACCTTGTTGATCACATAGACCCGTCCCTTGCGGCGGACCAGACGGTTGGCGCGATGCCGGCCGCGCAGCGATTTCAGCGAGTTACGGACTTTCATCTCTGGGAATCCCGATTGTTTCGAAAGGCCGTATCGACAGGCCGACCGTAGCGCAATGATTGGATTTGCCCCGGAACCGGCCGCTGCCATCAGGGACGCGGCGGTTTCTAGGCCAAGGCGGGCGCAAATGTCAATCCGAACAGGGCGTTAAATGCCGATTTCGGCCCCATTTCGCCGGCCTTGCGCAATTTGTTATATTCTATAATCAATTTCCGACACGAAAATCGCGCCCCCGCCCGGAATCGCCCATGCCCAAGCTCAAGCTGCCCGACATCGAGAAGGTCGTCGCCATCGACATCCACACCCATGCCGAGGAACCCTGCGGCATGCATGGCGACGACGGCTATGACGACTTCCAGGCGCAGATGGCGGAATATTTCAAGGCGCCGCACAAGCATCCGCCGACCGTGCCGGAGACCGCGGCCTATTATCGCGCGAAAAACATCGCCGCCGTGATCTTCCCGGTCGATGCCGAGCGCGAGACCGGTTTCCGCCGTTACAACAATGACGAGATGCTGGAGGCGGCTTCCGAAAATCTCGACGTGCTGATCCCCTTCGTCTCGATTGATCCGCACAAGGGCAAGCTCGGCGTCCGCGAAGCGAAGAGACTGATCGAGGAGTACGGCGTCCGCGGCTTCAAATTCCATCCGACCATGCAGGGTTTTTACCCGAACGACCGCATGGCCTATCCACTTTACGAGGCGATCAACGATGGCGGCGCGATCGCGCTGTTCCACACCGGCCAGACCGGTGTCGGCTCCGGCATGCCCGGCGGCATGGGCATGCGGCTGAAATATTCCAACCCGATGTACATGGACGACGTCGCCGCCGACTTCCCGGACCTGAAGATCATCCTCGCCCATCCGTCCTTTCCCTGGCAGGAGGAGGCGCTGTCGGTCGCGACCCACAAGCCGAACGTCTATATCGACTTGTCCGGCTGGTCGCCGAAATACTTCCCGCCGATCCTGGTGCGCTACATCAATTCGATCCTTCAGGATAAGATGCTGTTCGGATCGGACTGGCCGGTGATCACACCGGACCGGTGGCTCTCGGACTTTTCCAAGCTCGAGATCCGCGACGAGATTCGACCGAAAGTGTTGAAGGCGAACGCACGGAAACTGCTCGGCATCTAACGTAGCGCCATCTCGCGTTACGAAGCGCAGGGGTGGCCCATGTCCAAGCACGGCATCGTCGCAGGCCTGGTCGTCCTCCTCGCAGGGAGTCCTGTGGCCGCGCTCGATTCCAATGCGACAATCGTCGAGCTGGAATCGCCGCTGGCGCATACGCAGCCGCTGCAAGGCCTGCTCAGGCGGCCCGAGGGTGCCGGCCCCTTCCCTGCCATCGTGCTGCTGCACAGCTGCAATGGCAATTGGCGAAAACTCGACGAGCGCTGGGGCAGGCAGATCGCCCCCTGGGGTTATGTCACGCTCGCCGTCGACAGTTTCGGGCCGCGCGGCATCGACAACACCTGTGGCAACGGCACACCCACCGACATGGCCTTCGACGCTTATCGCGCGCTCGATTTCCTGGTGCGGGATCCCTCGGTCGACTCCGGTCGCGTCGCCGTGCTCGGATTCTCGCAAGGCGGCTGGCTCGCGCTGAGCTCGGTCGAACAGGGCGTGGTCGAACATTCCTCGCCCAACAAGTTTCGCGCCGCGGCCGCGTTCTATCCCAACTGCCGGACCATCCGGGGCAATCTGACCGTGCCGGCGCTGATCATGATCGGCGAGCTCGATGATTGGACGCCGGCGGACGGCTGCCGACTGCTTGCCGAGGGCGGTAACGACTATGGCGTATCGCGGCGGCGCGAGGGCGCGCCGATCAAACTGATCGTCTATCCCGGCGCGTACCACAGTTTCGATTCGCCGGCACTGAAGACGCCAAGGCAATTGCTCGGACATCGCCTGGAATATAATCAGACGGCCGCGGACCGTTCGGCCGTCGCGTTGCGCGAGTTTTTGGACGCTGTCGTCGGCGCCAAGGAGACGGGAAATTGACCATCAAGGCCGTCGTGTTCGACGCCTACGGCACGCTGTACGACGTGCAGTCGGTGGCCGAGATCACCGAAGAGGCGTTTCCCGGCTATGGCGAGATCATCACGCAAATCTGGCGCATCAAGCAGCTCGAATACAGCTGGCTGCGCTCGCTGATGCGGCGCTATGCGGATTTCGCTGCTGTCACGCGCGACTCGCTCGCCTACACGCTGCGCTGCCTTGGCCTGCAATATGACAACGACAGCTTTGCCGCGATCATCGACAAGTACCGGCATCTCGATCTCTATCCGGATGCGAGGGAAGCACTCGAGGCGCTGAAAGGGCGCAAGCTTGCGATCCTCTCCAACGGCAGCCCGGACATGCTGAATGCACTGGTGAAGAACAGCGGACTCGATCAGGTGCTCGATGCCACGCTCAGTGTCGATTCTCGACAAGTGTTCAAGCCGAGCCCGGACGCCTACACGCCGATCGAATCCGAACTCGGCGTCAAGCCGGCCGACGTGCTGTTCGTGTCGTCGAACCCGTGGGACGCCTGCGGCGCAAAATCCTTCGGCCTCAACGTCGCCTGGATCGAGCGGGTGACGCCGGAAGCGATGGCGCTCGCTTGCGTCGAAAGCGATCTCGTGGCACCGCTCACCATGTTCAAGGCGATCCGGACGCAGATGGACGAGTTGGGCGTCGCGCCCGACCATCGCATCCACTCGCTGTCGGAATTGCCCGGGGTTGTTGCCCACTATTGCCGCCGATCTGAAGTCCCTGACTCACTCGCGGCAAAACCGGGTTCAGGGACTTCAGATCGAAAGCGGCAATAGAATTATAGGTTTGTAGTGCCCATAACTTTCCGAAGTTCGTGTAAGTGTTTGCGGCAATGGATCACGAACTTCGGAAAGTGGGCACTATGAGTCTTGAATCCGTCCGCGCCTTCTTCGCCGAAAAAGCTCCCGACATTTCCGTGATCGAATCGACGCAGAGCTCTGCCACGGTGCCGCTTGCGGCCGCCGCCTACGGCGTTGAGCCGGCGCGCATCGCCAAGACACTGTCCTTGCGAGTCGGCGAGCGCGTGGTGCTGATCGTCACGTCAGGCACCTCGCGGATGGACAACAAGAAGGTGAAGGCGCTGTTCGGCGGAAAGCCCAAGATGCTTGGGGTGGAAGAAGTCACCGAGATCACCGGCCACGAAGTTGGCGGCGTCTGCCCGTTCGGGCTGAAGGCGCCGCTCGCCATCTATTGCGACGTCTCGATGAAGGCGTTCGATATCGTGGTGCCGGCCGCGGGCTCGACCCACAGCGCGGTGAAGATCGCGCCGGAGCGGATGGCCGAGCTCGTCGGTGCCGAATGGGTCGATGTCTGCGAGGTCAGGGCTTGAGCGGCGTGCTGCCCTATCAAAATACCCGGCAAAGCCGCTAAGATGCCCCGCTCCTGAGCTGGGGGTTGGACATGCAACGCCGCGATTTGATCAAGCTAATAGGCGGCCTGTCGGCGCTATGGCCGCTAGCGGCACCCGCCCAGCAACCCGCGAAGCTGCGGCACATCGGTGTGCTGCTCAATCGGGCCGCTGGCGATCCGGAAGCAGCGGACAGCATGGGCGCCTTCGTTCAGGGCATGGGAGAATTGGGTTGGCGCATCGGCGACAACCTGCGGATCGAATATCGTTACAGCGCAGGTAACCCCGAACTTTTTCGCAAGTACGCCTCAGAACTGGTCACGCTTGCGCCGGACGCAATTCTGGCGGCCAGCACCTTGAGCGTGGCCGCGCTCCGGCAATTCTCGCGTTCCATCCCGATCGTTTTCACGTCCGTCGCCGATCCGGTAGGGGCCGGCATTGTTGACAGCCTTGCCCGGCCGGGTGGCAACGCCACTGGTTTCATGCTGGCCGAATTCAGTGTGAGCGGGAAATGGCTGGAACTGCTGATGCAGGTTGTCCCCGAGTTGAAGCGAGTAGCGGTGCTTCGACATTCGGCCAATCCTGCCGGGATTGCCCAGTTCGGTGCCATCCAGGCGGTAGCTGCGTCGCGGGGAGTAACGGTGACTCCAATAGACGTGCAGGACGCCAGCGAAATCGAACGCGCGGTGGCGGCCTACGCAAGCTCCGAAAATTGCGGGATGATCGTGACTGGGAGTGCGATCGCCACGATTCATCGCGACTTGATCATCACGCTGGCGGCGCGGCACAAACTGCCGACGTTCTACACCGACCGCTTCGCCGTCGCCAGCGGTGGATTGATCTCCTATGGACCCGATTTCGTCGACCAGTTTCGACGCGCAGCCGGTTATGTCGACCGTATCCTGAAGGGCGAAAAGGCCGCCGACCTGCCAGTGCAGGCCCCAACCAAGTACGCATTGGTCATCAATCTCAAGACTGCCAAGGCACTCGGCCTCAGCGTCCCTCAGGCATTGCTGGCGAGCGCCAACGAGGTGATCGAATGAAGCGCGTCAACGCAGCCCAGGGGCAACAATGAAGCGGCGTGAGTTCATGTTGGGGTTGGGAATCGCGGCTGCCCTGCCCGTAATTGCGCGCGCCCAGCAGACGCCGCCTGTGATCGGATTCCTCTCGACGCGTTCGCCCGACGAAGCCGCCGTTCACACCAACGCCTTTCGCAGCGGGCTCGAAGAGATGGGCTATGTCGAGGGCAAAAGCGTCGCCATCGAATATCGCTGGGCGAAGGGCGATTACGGCAAGCTGCCCGGATTTACGGCTGAGCTGCTGAGCAAGCCGCTTGCGCTGATGGTCGCGGCAGGAGATCCGGCCGCACTCGCGGCCAAGGCGGCCGCGCCAGCGATTCCCATCGTCTTTCTCGTCGGCGGAGACCCGGTGCGCGAAGGTCTGGTCACCAGCATGAATCGACCCGGAGTTGCCACGGGCGTCAACTTCTTCACCGGCGATCTCGGTGGCAAGCGGCTCGAGCTGCTTTGCGCAATGGTGCCGTCCGCGCATGTCGTGGGCGTGCTCATCAATCCGCGCTTCGGGGCCGAGATGGCCGACCAGCAGCGGAAGGCGCTGGCCGCCGCAGCCAAGGAGCTCGGCCGGGAACTCGTCGTGCAGGAAGCCGCGACGGATTCCGGGATAGAGGCGGCTTTCGCTGCATTCGCCAAGGCGGGCACCACCGGGTTGATTGTGCAGAACGATCCGTTCTTCGACTCCCGGCGGAGCCACATCGTGGCGCTCTCTGCCAGTAGCCGCTTGCCCGGTATCTTTCACATCCGCGAATATCCGGCGGACGGCGGGCTCATGAGCTATGGCGCCAGCCTCTCCGATACCTACCGCCAGCTCGGCGTCTATGCCGGCAAGATCTTGCGGGGCGCCAAGCCAGATGATTTGCCGGTGCTGCGACCAACGAAGTTCGAGCTGGTCATCAATACAAAGACCGCAAAAGCGCTCGGCCTGACCATCCCGCAGTCCATGCAGATTGCGGCTGACGAATTGATCGAGTGACCGCAGTCCGGGCCCGGACCGAACGAGATCGCTACACGCCCTCGCCGCCGGTGAACCTGGCCGCGATCGCCGCTTCGACCTCGCTCGCCAACGTGGCGAGATGATCCGCCAGCCGCGTGAATAGCGCCCGCTTCTGCGGATCGGTCGCGAGATCGCGGATCAACGCACATTCGGCTGCGTCGGCGCGCAGCTTCTCAAGATGCGCCTTCATATCCTGCATCGGGTGCCCCTGACGGGTGAACCCTAACAGGCGCCTCTTCGCGGCCTCTCCAACAAATGTTAGGATCGGCAGCCCGGTTCAGCGATCCTCACCCGTCCTAATCGTCGACATCATTTGGCCGCGGGGGCGGCGCGATCCGCGTCGGCGGTTGCGGCGCGGCGCGTGTGCCCGGCGCGGGCGCAACGCGGCCGCGCGGCGGCACCGGCTGCTGTTGGTCCATGCTGTTGTTGGATTCGAACACGGCGCGGCAGCCGTCCGACAGGTTCGGCGTGTTTTGCCTGAGGCACGCGACGATACGGTCCACGTCGGGGATCGCCGCGCCGCAAAGCCGCCATACATCGGGCGTGCAGGCCATCTGCTGTTCCCAGGTTCCCTTATAGGGCTCTGCGCTCGCAGCGCTCGGCATGAGCAAGCCGCCGAGCGGCAGCACGAGGCTCAGGACAACCAGCTTTGTCCGCATGAACAAATCCTTCCGTCGGATAGAGCGCCCCATGGTCCGCAGCGCTCGCCGAAATTCTTGAACGAATGCGGCACGGGAAGGTTTGTATCGGACAACAAAATGTGAGGCGGTTCCGGTTCCCTACTCCACCTTGCCGATCTTCTTCACCGCCGCGATCAGCCGCGCGCTGTCGTCAGCGACGAATTTCTGGAATTCCGGCGCGTCGAGATAGGCCACCGGGCTGCCGGCGGTCTCGAAGGTCTTCGTCACCTCCGGCGCCTTGACGGCCTGCGCCATCGCCTCGCGCAATCGGGTCATGACTGGCGCCGGCAAGGCGCTCTGCGCAAACAGCCCGGCCCAGATGTAGAACTCGACATCCCTGTAGCCGAGTTCCTTGAAGGTCGGCAGCTCAGGGAAGCTCGCGATCCGCTCCGCGCCCCAGTTGGCGAGCACGCGCATCTTGCCGTCCTCGACCTGCTGCTTCAGCGTGCCCGGCGCCGAGGCCAGCGCCTGCACCGTACCCGAGAGCAGCGCGGTCAGCGCGGGGCCGGCGCCGCGGAACGGGATGTGCAATAGCTTGATCCCGGCACTGGCGGCAAACATCTCCATCGCGACATGCAGCGTGCCGTAGGGACCGGACGAGCCATAAGGAATTTGTCCCGGACGTTTCTTCGCGTCGTCGACGAATTCCGCGAGACTCTTCCACGGCGCCGAGGCCGGTACCGCTAGCAGGGTTGGGTCGGCCAGCACGCGCGCGATCGGCGCGAACTGGCTGACCTCATAGGCAACCGGGCGGTCGAACAGCCGGTCCGCCTCCGGCAGCACCGCCAGCGAGGACAGCGTCATCAGCAGCGTGTAACCGTCCGGCTCGGCGCGCGCCGCCTGCGCGTTGCCGATCGACCCGCCGGCGCCGCCGGCGCGGTTATCGACGATGACGGCCTTGCCGAGGATGCGCTCCAGCGCCAGCGCCACCGGCCGTGCCGCCAAGTCAGCCTGGCCGCCCGCCGGAAACGGTACGATCATGGTGATGTTGCGGTTGGGATAGTCGCCTTGCGCCAGCGCGCCGCGGATCAATCCCGCCTGGGCCAGCGGTAGCGCGGCGGTGGTCTTCAGAAGTTGGCGGCGATTCATCGGCGGTTTCCCCGTAAGTCTTCTGGTCTCGTCGGGTGAGCGGCGAACCTATCATCCCGATACCGCCGAGTCCGCTCGGGCGCTGGTGCGCCAAAGTCGCACTCTCCGAGGTTATCCACAGCCTGCTGATGATTTTCTTGCGTGTGTCAGGCGCCATCTGAATAGTGGCCGTTCGGCGGTCCAGTGGGTGGGGTTGCGTCATGTCTGTTGCGATGAAGTTGATTGTCGATGCGTATGTGTCCCTGAAAAATCGTCAAGCGCTCGAGGATCTGCGCGAACATCGCCAGCGGCTCAAGCGGGAGCTGCTGCTGAAGCAGACCGACGCTTTCGATTTCAGCAATTCGATTCGGGCGTTCGACGACGAGGTCGTCGTGATTGAAACCGGGCTGCAGAGGCTCGGCGGCGCGGCCGCGCACTGATCGATACGGCAGCGCTTTCATCACCCGGACGCAGATCGCGCCGCGGGAATACTGGATATTGTCTCACTCGATGTCGTCGCTCGGCCCTTTGCGCAATTGCGCACAAGGCGGGCGATGACAGCGAAATGAAAGGACTCACCTTCATTTCTTCTTCCCCTTCGCGAAATGCTTCAACAAGAACTCCGCCAGCACCTCGACGCGCGCGGGCCGCGGGCCGCCCGGCGGCGTCACCCAGTGCAGCGCGCCTTCGGGTTGCTTCCAGCCCTTGAGGATCACCTCGACCGCACCGGAGGCGATCGCATCGCCGACGATGAACTCGGGCAGGTCGGCGATGCCGAGCCCCGCCACGAGCGCCGGCATGACCGCTTCGCCGTTGTTGGCGCGCAAGGCGCCGCCCGGCCGCACGTTCGCCTGCTCGCCGGCGGCGTTGGTGTAGTGCCAGACGTTCGGCGTCGATAGATAGGCGTAACCGAAGCAGCGATGCTGCGCGAGCTGCATCGGATGGGTCGGGCGGCCATGCGTCTTCAGATAGGACGGCGCGGCCACGGTGTAGCGCGGCACCGCGCACAGCCGCCGCGCGATCAGCGAGGAATCCGGCAGCCGCGCGATGCGCAAGCCGGCATCGAAACCCTCACCGATCAGGTCAACGGTGGCATCGCTCAGATGCAGATCGACGGTGACCTCGGGATAGGTCTGGAGGAAATCGGGCAGGATCGGCGCGACCTCTTTCACCCCGAAGCTCATGGGCACCGCAAGCTTGACCAGGCCGCGCGGCACCAGGGATTGCGCCAGCGCCTCATTTTCGGCGGCCTCGCCGTCGGCGAGCAGGCGCGCCGCGCGCTCGGCAAGCTTTTGCCCGGCATCGGTCAGCGCGAGCCGCCGCGAGGTGCGGTTGAACAGTCGCGCGCCGAGCCGTTCCTCCAGCCGCCCGACCGCCTTCGAGACGGTCGCCTTCGACAGCGCGAGCTCGGTCGCGGCCTGCGCAAACGACCGCAATTCCACGACTTTCGCAAATATCGCGAGCGCCTCGAAGTCCGGAAGCTTGGCCATGTGACACCTAATAATAGAAACAATGTGTTTCGATAGTTTCTATTTATATACCACGGTGGGAGGCATATCCAAGAGCCATCGAATTCCAATGCGGTGGAAATCCCATGACCAAGAAACTCTCAGGCAAGGTCGCCCTCGTCACCGGCGGTTCGCGCGGCATCGGCGCGGCGTCGGCTCGCGCACTTGCCAATGAAGGCGCCGACGTGGCCATCAGTTACGTCGCTTCCCCGGAGAAGGCGAACGCTGTCGTCGCCGATCTCAAGACGAAGGGCGTCAACGCCCGCGCCTATCAGGCCGATCAAGCCTCGCCCGAGGCCGTCGAAGCGCTCGTCAACGCGGTCGCCAAGGACTTTGGCCATCTCGACATCCTCGTCAACAATGCCGGCGTCGCCGTCGGCAGCCCGGTCGACAATCCCGACACATCGGCGCTGGCACGCCAGGATGCGATTAACGTGCACGGGGTGATCGCGGCGATCCGCGCAGCGTCGAAATTGATGGGCGACGGCGGCCGCATCGTCACTGTCGGCTCGATGCTGGCCGACCGCGCTTCATTCCCGGGGCTTGCCGACTACACTGCCACCAAGGCTGCGGTAGTCGGTTACACCAAGGGCGCGGCGCGCGACCTCGGACCGCGCGGCATCACTGTGAACGTGGTGCAACCGGGCTCGATCGACACCGACATGAACCCGAAGGACAACGGCGATTTTGCCGAGGCCCAGCGCAGCCTGCATGCGCTGCAGCGCTTCGGCCGGCCCGAGGAAGTTGCGGCGGGCGTCGCATTCCTCGCCAGTCCCGAAGCCTCCTTCGTGACTGGCACCGTGCTCAATGTCGACGGCGGCTTCAGCGCCTGAAGAATTCATCATCACGAGAAACCAAGTCAAAGGAACGTCACATGATCAAGCTCAAACCATTCGATTCTCTCGGCGGTGCCGATCACGGCTGGCTGAAGGCCAAGCATCACTTCTCCTTCGCCGACTATCACGATCCGAAGAATGTCAGCCATGGCGCGCTTCGCGTCTGGAACGACGACGAGATCGCACCGAACAGCGGCTTTCCTCCGCATCCCCATGCCAACATGGAGATCATCACCTATGTCCGCGAAGGCGCGATCACCCACCAGGATTCGCTGGGCAACAAGGGCCGCACCGAAGCCGGCGACGTCCAGGTGATGAGCGCGGGCTCGGGCATCCGTCACGCCGAATACAATCTCGAGCCGACGCTGACGCGGATTTTCCAGATCTGGATTCAGCCGACCACGCAAGGCGGTGCGCCGACCTGGGGCTCGAAGCCGTTTCCGAAAGCGGACCGCTCCGGCAAGCTCGTCACCATCGCCAGCGGATTGCCTGGTGACGCCGACGCACTGCCGATCCGCGCCGATGCGCGGGTGCTCGCCACCACGCTGAAGAAAGGCGAGAGCGCGGAATATGAGGCCGGCAAGGCGCGCAATCTCTATCTCGTGCCGGCCGCCGGCAGCGTCGAGGTCAACGGTATCAGGGTCAATGCCCGCGACGGCGCCGCGATCTCCGACGAAGCCAAACTGACCATCAAGGCACTGGAAGATTCCGAGCTGGTGCTGGTCGACGCGGCGTAACCCCCCACACTTCACTTCAACCAAGGCATCCGTGGCCGGATACATCCGGCCATGACGCCAACCCCTTTGCCAAAATCCAAGGAGACCACCATGACCAAAGTTCTCGTCCTGTATTATTCCGCCTACGGCCATATCGAAGCGATGGCCAATGCCGTCGCCGAAGGCGCGCGCGAAGCCGGCGCCAGCGTCGATGTCAAGCGCGTGCCGGAGCTGGTGCCGGCCGAGGTCGCCAAGGCCTCCTACTACAAGCTCGACCAGGCGGCGCCCGTCGCGAAGGTCGACGAGCTTGCCGATTACGATGCCATCATCATCGGCACCGGCACCCGCTTCGGCCGCATGTCGTCGCAGATGGCGAACTTCCTCGACCAGGCCGGCGGCCTCTGGGCCAAGGGCGCGTTGCACGGCAAGATCGGGGGCGCCTTCACCTCGACCGCGACTCAACACGGTGGCCAGGAGACGACGCTGTTCTCGATCATCACCAACCTCTTGCATTTCGGCATGACCATTATCGGCCTGAACTACGGCTTCGCCGGCCAGATGGAGCTCAATGACGTCACCGGCGGCTCGCCCTATGGCGCGACCACCATCACCGGCGGCGACGGCAGCCGTCAGCCGACCGTCAACGAGCTTGCGGGCGCGCGCTATCAAGGCCGCGTGATTGCCGAGACCGCGAAGAAGCTGCACGGGTGAGCGTCATTGCCTAGTGCCGCCGATCTGGAGTCCCTGACTCACTCGCTGCAAATCGGGTTCAGGGACTTCAGATCGAAAGCGGCACTAGAATTATAGGTTTGCTAGTGCCCATAACTTTCCGAAGTCCGCGAAAAGGCGTTGCGGCGAGGTAGCGCGGACTTCGGAAAGTGGGCACCAGCGCATGGCAGATGCGAAAAGGGCGGCGTTCTATTATGGGAATGCCGCCCTATCTCCCTGGCTTGGGGACGAAGGATTGGCCATGGTCGAGATTCTCTTTATGGCTCAACTGGTACGCAGCCCGCTCGAGGCCATCGCGCGGCGCTGGTATTGCAAGAGCCTGTTCCGCGCCACGCGCGGCAAGCGCCGCTGCGAGGGCTGCACGGCTTCGTGACCGTGTGTTACCGGCCCGTGATATGCAGCGATGCATCACCATGCCGGGAGCGTTGCCATGATCGAGAGCCAGAAAACGTCTTGGCCGGAGTTGCCGCTCAAATCCTGGCGTGACACCTACGCGACGCTGCAGCTTTGGACACAGATTGTCGGCAAGATCCGCCTGACGCTGTCGCCCTGGCTCAATCATTCCTGGCACGTCACGCTCTATGTGACAGCGCGGGGGCTATCGACGTCGCCGATCCCGTATGCCGCGCGCAATTTCGGAATCGAATTCGACTTCATCGATCACGTCTTGAGGATATCCGTCAGCGACGGCGCAACGCGTCGGTTCGCGCTCGCCGGACACTCGGTAGCGAGCTTCTACACACGCATCATGGCTGATCTCGCCGAGCTCGGCATTCACGTCGCAATCGATGAGACGCCGAACGAGCTTCCGGACCCGATCCGTTTCCCGCTGGATACGGCGCATGCGTCCTATGATGCGGAAGCGACGCGTCGCTTCTTCACCATCCTGGTCAACGCCGATCGCGTGTTCAAGCAATTCCGCACCGGCTTCCTCGGCAAGGCCAGTCCGGTGCATTTCTTCTGGGGCAGCTTCGATCTCGCGGTGACGCGCTTTTCCGGCCGCCGCGCGCCGCGCCATCCCGGCGGCGTTCCGTCGCTGCCCGATGCGGTCGCCTGCGAGGCCTATTCGCACGAGGTCAGCAGCGCCGGCTTCTGGCCCGGCAGCGGCGCGATCGATTATCCCGCGTTTTATTCGTATGCCTATCCCGAGCCGGCCGGATTTCGTACGGCGCGGGTCAAACCCGAAGCAACGTTCTTCAGCGAAGCATTGGGCGAATTCGTTCTGCCCTACGATGCCGTGCGCACGGCCGATGATCCCGACAAGGCGTTGCTCGACTTTCTGCAAACCACCTACGAGGCGGCAGCCAATGCCGCTAAATGGGATCGCGAGGCGCTGGAATGCGATTTCGGACAACCGGGCGTCGTGCGGCCGGTTTAAAATTCCTCGCGCATCGAACGCGTACCCAACGCGCGGCTGACGCGGGCGGCAATCCGTGGAAATCGGCGCAGCTCGCGCACGATGCGGTCGCGCAAGGCGAGCGGCTTGCCGCGCCAGCTCAATGCCCTGGTGATGTTGAGTAGCGGCAATTGCGTCACGCCGAATTTCCGCTTGTAGGCATAATTGCCGGTGCCGAAATCGAAGCTGCGCACGCCGTCCGCATGCAGAGCTTCCATGGTGCGCTCGATGACGAGCAGCCCCGGCGAGCAACTCGCCCATTTTTCGCCGGCATTGCTGAAACGGACCATCACATAGCGCGATCCGTTGCGGATGCCGAGCAGTGTCGCAACCACCTCCTCGCCGACGGTCAGCGCCGTGAGCACGGCATAGCCGTCGCGGAGATTGGTGGCGACGAGATCGCGGTAGAAGGCGGCGTAGGCCTCGCCGTTCAGCGAGTAGCTCAGGCCGAGAACCTGCATCCGCGCGCCCTGCTGAACCTCCATCGCCGCCATCACACGCGACGCCTCTTCGGAAACCGCGATGATCCTGAACTGCGCCTGGGGTTCGCGGCTGAATACGCGCCAGCTCTTCAAAAATCCCTTGCGGGCATTACGGCCCAGCGAGTGCCGCCAGGCGTCGAAATCCTCGCCGATCGTAACGAGATTGCCGTTCACCGCGGAGCGGCCGGTGCCCTCGAGCAGCGCCAGCGGATTGGGCCGGCCGTCGAGATCGCGCGGCAACTTGCGCAGACGGATCAGGTCGGCGCCGCCTTGCATGCGCTTCAGCGCGGCCAGCAGCTCCTGCCACATCGCCTGCGCACCCGAGGCATCGCGCGGCGCGGCCGGGCCGAGCAGCGGCGCGTTGTAGTCGGTGAGGTCGAGGTCGGCGAATTCGACGATACGCAGGCCGCGGCGCGCACGGCGCACCAGCGGTAGGAGCACCACCTGCTCCAAAGTCCTCGCGTCGGTGATGACTGCGACGACAGGTTCGACCTCGCCGAACGCGCCATACCACGCACCCAGCCAGCGGAAATCCTGGAACGGCGTGGTGGCGCGCGCCGCGTTCCAGCACGCGGCCGCCCGTTTCCAGTCGTCGAACAGTTCGACGCGGTATCGCGCGGCGCGAGCGATTGCGCTTGCGTCCAGATGTCCCGCTGCTGCCGTCAGCACCGCCATTGCCATGTTGAACCGTCAGGCCGCACGCTGCAGCTCGACGATCCCACCGGGCTCGGCGGCATCCAGCCTGAACTCGGTCGGACGGCGTGCGCTGCGTTCGCGCTTGACCCAGCCAGAGTCGCGCCAGAGTTTTTGCAGCACTTTCTTGGCGAGGAACGACGGACCGGCGAGGTTGCGCGTCTTCGGCGTGTAGCCGAAGCGATGCCGCAACAATCCGTTGGCGAGATTGACGACGTCGCGGCGGCGAATCTGGTCGGTGGTGTAGGACACCGTCATCGAGACGCTGAAACTATCGAGATTTTCCACGCGATGCGGCGCGTTGAGCTCCCAACTCAGCATCTCGCCGGGTCCGATGTCGAATACCCTGGCGTGCTCGTCGAACCAGGCCTGATAGGGCAAGTCGAGTTCATAGTTGAACAGCGCGATGTCCTCGAGCTGCGCCGGCGTGATGAAGGGCGACGTGCTCGGATAGACGTAAACCCGCTTGCGCCCGACCAGCTGGATCAGCGCCTGCCCCGGCAGGTCGGCGTGATAGGGCACCACCGCATCGGGCGAGGAGATGAGGAGGCTTTCCTGGTGGGTGCGCGTCTCGAAGCCGGGAACGTGAGTTCCGACTTCACGCAACATCCGCTCGATCATGGCGTAATAGGACGCATCGATGGTGCCGATATCGCGCATCATCAGCCACAGCCCACCGCCCGCGATCGCGCGCATCACCTGCTCACCGTCAAAACTTCCGATCTCGCCCTCGCGCCAGACGCGCTTGCCGTCCTTGAGACCGGTCTGGATCAGGCTGTAGTGCTCGCGCGGATAGCGCTGGATCAATTCGGCGAGCGCATCGCGCGAAAACAGCGGCGATTTGTGCAATTCGTGAGAGAGCTTGATCGGCCGATGTCCCCACAGCGCTGAATGCGTCGCGTCCCAATTGGTAAACACGGTGCCGAATGTCATGTTCACGCCCTTGCCTTCGTTGCAGTCTTTTTGGGCCGACGGTTTGGCGACCTGTCCCGAAGCGCCGTCAGCCGGTCCTCCACTGTCCTCACGCGGGACGGCGGTGCGATCTCACCGCACCATCTGGCAAGACGAGTGCCGGGGAAAGTGAAAACGTGCGGTGGAACCCGGTCACCGCAGAGTAAGGCTAACGCGACAGAATTATTGTCGCTGCAAAGCTTTCGTTTCCGCGAATCGTTACAATCCGCGTCGGCAAACTCATACTTTGGCTGCATGACGACACCGCCAACAACCACGCGCACGCTGATCCTTGGCGCCGGCCCGCAGATGCAATGCGGCGTCGGGCAATTTACCATTCGTCTTGCCGAGACGCTGGAGAAGCTGGAGCCCGGCTCGACCGCGGCGTTAACCCTGTCACAAACGCAAGGCTCGCTCGCGGAGATCTGGCGCGGTGTCGGATCGGCGCGCAACATCGTCAGCAACTTTCCAATCGTGGCGTGGAAGCGCGTCATCCTGTCGCCGCTGCTGGCGCTGTTGTTCGCGCGGTTCCGCGGGCGGCGCGTGATCCTCATTCAACACGAATGGGGCAGCCTGCACTGGCTGCGCCGCATCACCTATCTGCCGGCGGTGCTGCTCGCGAACCGGATCGTGATGTTTTCTCCGATGGTACGGAACGAGCTTGCGGACGATCCGGTGGTCGGCTGGACCGCCCGGAAATGCAGCCTTGCGCCGCTGCCGCCGAACATCGCCGCACCGGCCGGGATCGCCGATTCAAAACTGCGTCAGCGGCTTGCCGAAGCGCGCACGCAGGGCCGACTGGTGATCGGTCATTTCGGCTCGATCTATCCGGCCAAGCAGCCGAATGCGCTGCTGGCGATTTGCGCAGCGTTGAAGGCGCGCGGGTTGAGGCCGCTGTTGGTCTATATCGGCTCGTTCATCCGCGCGATGGACAATGTCGAGGAAGATTTTTACGCACGAGCCAAGGAACTAGGCGTCGCCGACGACGTCATCGTCACCGGCTATGTCGCGTCCGAGCACGAGGTGTTCGGGCTGTTCAGCGAGCTCGACGTTTTCTGCTATCCGCTCGACGAAGGCATCACCGCGCGGCGCTCCAGCATTCTGGCCGGCGTGCAGTCCGGCAAGCCCCTGGTCGTCACGGGGCCGGCGGCAGCAACCGAATTCGACCACCATCCGCGGTTCAAGGAGCTGATCGATCGCGGCGCCATCGTGCCGGTCGCCCGCGGCGCCGATGCGGACGCCTATGCCGACAAAATCGCCGCGGCGGCAAAGCGGCCGCCGGTCCCGGTGCCGTTCGATTTCGACGGCTGGTGGCGCGATGCCGCGCAAACGATCGCGGCGGCGTTCACTCCTTGACCCGAAACCGCGCCAGGTAATGCAGTCCGAACACCGCGAACAGGAACGTGAACCAGATCGGATCGGCGCGATCGAGGAAGAAGCTTTCGAGCGAGGACAGATAGATACCGAACAGCCAGATCCGCAGCAGCGCCATCGCGAGCGGCCCGCCATTGCCGCCCTCCTCGGCGCGCTGGAAGTCGCGAAGCGGCGCGATCACGAACACGGCGATCAGGAGCAGCGTGCCGGGCAGGCCCATCGAGAGCGCGGTGTCGAGATAGCCGTTGTGACTGTGCGAAGCATATTCCGTCCATTCCATGCCTTGCGGCAGGTCGCGGATCGCACCCGTGCCCCAGAAGGCGGCAAAGCCATAGCCGGTGAGCAGTTTCGCCTGCAGCGCCTGGAGCGAGAACGCCCAGATGTCGGTGCGGCCGGTGAAACTGGTGTCAAGCGGCAGGAGTTTTGCGATCTCGGCGAGTTGGTCGCTCATGACAGTGCCGATGCTGAGCAGCGTGAGGATCACCAGCGGCGCGAGCAGCATGATCGTGCGCAGCGCGAACGAGCGAATGATCGTCGTGAGCGAGGTCAGCGCCAGCACAACAAAGATCAGGCTGGACGACGTCTTGCCGGCGCACTTCAGAAGAAAGAGAGCGGCGAGCACGATCACGGACATGCCCAGCAGCTTCGCGCCGGCGCGCGCGACATAAATGCCAAGAAACAGCAGCATCGCCATCACGGCCGCCGCGACGTTCTTGTGGCCGAACACGCCGCGCCAGTCGCCGGCGAGATGCGGTTCCTGGGTGTCGAATGCAGTATGCATCGACAAGTCAGGTGCGAAGACGATGCCAAGATAGCAGGTCGCGAGCAGGATCAGCCCGGCGATGCCGAGCCATCGCGCCAACTCGGATTGCGACTTCGGCAGCAGCACCAGCATCGCCGCAACCGCGGCGACGCAGGCGGTCAGGGCGAAGCGCTTCAGCGAGGTGGAGGGATCGCTCGACAGCAGCACACCGACCGCGGCGGTCCAGCCCGCAAACAGCAGATATCCGGGTACGACCAGCGTTCCAAGCCCGCGCAGGCTGTCGCGCATCGCAAGCAGGAAGGTCAGCACCGTTAGTCCGCCGAAGACGAGATAGGTCATCGTCTCGTTGCCGGTGGACGTGTCCTTCAACTCCTGCTCCCTGAGGTCGACGAAGGGACGCAGCGAAATCCAGGCCACCAGCAGCGCGCCGATGAAAGCGGCGGCACGGACCACGTCCATCACCTGCTGCCGCCGGATCTCTCCGACCAGCGCGCGGCTTTGCGAGATGACGGCGAACTCGCTCATGGCTTGATCTTCGAGGCCGTGTACTGATGCGGCTCGATACCGATCACGGCCAGCGCTCCGCCGATCGCAACGATGATCGGATGCAGTGCGATCAGCGCCTTGTGCTCGATCGCGGCGAGCCTCGCGGCGCGGAGCAGCGACAGCGGCATCAAGGCCAGCACCTTGGCGAGCAGTTTTGCGCGGGAGAGAGGCGTCCGCGCCACCTTGCGCTGAACATGGTAGTTGATGGCGCCGATGCGCAAGCCCCGCAGCGCGAGCCAGCGCGGATGGCTGCGGGTTTCCGGCACGGTCTCGGTGATGACGGCTTCCGCCGCCCAGTGAAACCTCATCCCGGCGCGGCGGCAGCGGGTGAAGAAGTCGACGTCGCCGCCGCCGAGGAAATTGAAGCGCAGGTCGAACGCCGGCGCACCCAGTTGCTCGAAGACAGAGCGCGCGACCAGGCAATTGCCGCAGCCATAGATCATCGGTACGGCGCCACTCACTTCATAAGCCGGTTTGAACGCCGGATGACGTTCCAGAGTCTGTTTGGCCGCGTCGTCGAACACCGGCCAGACCGGCCCGCCCACGACGTCGGCGCCCGTGCTCTCCGCGGCGCGGATCATCAGCGTCAGCCAATCGGGCGAGGCGATCTCGTCGTCATCGATCATCAGGAAATGACAGGCGTTCGGGAACGTCGCGAGCGCGGTCTCGAAGGCGGCATTGATGGCGTAGCAGTTGCCCTGCTGCGGCTCGACCAGGCAGAGGCCGCCCAGCTTGCCGGAATCGAAAAACTCGCGCGCGACCGGAACGCTCTCGCTGGCCAAGGCATCGTTGTCGACGATGACGACGGCGAACGGCCGGTCGTACCGCTGCTTCGCCAGCGACTCCAGCGTCGCGCGCAAATGCCTGGGGCGGCGGAAGGCGGGAATACAGACCACGGTCGCGACCGAACCATCAAGCGCAGCCGAGACCGCGGCGAGCGCGCGCCCTGCATTCGCGAACGGCTGGGTCGAGATCTGGTTCATGCGAATTTCCGCCTGAATCCATCGATGACGTCGAACAGCGGTTTGGGCTTGAGATCGGCATCGAGCGGCAGCGGCCGGTTCGGCAGGCCGTCGGCTCGCTTGAACCAGGTCGGCACCCATGTGTAGCGGTCGGTCAGACCCCAGGTGAGAAGTGCTTTGGGATGCACGACTTCGAAAACGGCTTCGAGATAGTCCCGCGCGATTGCGGCGACGCGCGCGTCGCGCTCGCTTGTATCGGCCGGGAATTCGTAATCGATGACGTCAAGCTCGGTGATCAGCAGGTCGAGCTTGAGGGCTGCGATCTCGCGCAGGAACGCCTGCAGGGCATCGCGATCGAGCGCGCGGTCGCCGAACAGATGGGATTGCAATCCGACCGCGTGCAGCGGCACGTCACGGTCGCGCAACGACCGCAGCAACTGGATCAGCGCCTTGCGGCGGGCGGCAAAGCGATCACCCTTGTATTCGATGTCGTATTCGTTCAACACCAGCCGCGTCGCCGGATCGACCCGCGCGGTCGTGCGTAGCGCGATCGGGATGTAGTCCGGCCCGAGTTGCCTGGTCCAGATCGAGGGCCGCAGCGAATTGGCGTCCTCCGGCCAGTCGACCAGCGGCTCGTTGACGACGTCCCAGGAGGGAATGTCGCCGCGATAGCGCGACACCACCGTCTCGATATGACCGACCAGTTCCTCTTCCGCCTCGGCACGGCTCGCGATCTCATTGGTCCAGTCCGGCATGCCGCCGTACCAGGCGAGCGTATGGCCGCGGATCTCGATCTTGTTCTGCCGGGCAAAATCCACCAGCGCGTCGGCCTTCTCGAAATCGAACCGGTTGCGGGCGGGATGCACGTCCGGCCATTTCATCTCGCCTTCGGGGACAATGATGTCGCAATTCGCGACGATCGCCTGGCGATAGGCCATGTCGGTGGCAAGCGCGCCGGCGCGCACCGCGGAACCGTATGGAATTAACCGTGCGCGCTCGCTTCCCCGCGCAATTGTCCCTGCTGTCGCAAAAGCGGACATGCCGGACAGCGCCGTTGCGCCGGACGCAGCAACGCTTGCGAGGAATTCGCGCCTGGTATGGGCCTTAACTGTCATATCCGCATCTGGATCGCAATTTCTCGGGTCTGTGCTTGCAAGTCGTAGTCCAACAGCATGCCGCTGAGGTGATCTTGAGGCACGATGGTTAACCGCGGCCCGAATTAACCACCGCAAAGCACTGTCATTGCGTTAACGGCCCTTCGGCACCGATCTTGCTCTTTGTAGGCAAAGGGATTCTGCCGTCAGAATTGTGAGCAATTCGGAAATGACTTCTGTTGCGTTGTTGACCCCGACCTATGCGCGCGACATCGAGCTCTGCACACTGCTGTGCGAGAGCGTCGACCGGCACGTCACGTCATTCGACAAGCACTATCTGCTGGTGCCCGACAGCGACTACGACCTGTTCTCCCGCTTCATCAGCGACCGCCGCACCGTCATTCCCGCCTCCGCCTTTCTCCCAGCCTGGTTGCGGCCGATGCCGCGCATGTTCCACCGCAAGCGGCGCCAGTTCTGGTGGTCGATGCGCGCAAAGCCGGTGAGCGGCTGGCATGTGCAGCAATTCCTCAAGATTGCCGCAGCGATGGCGCTGCCGCATGAGCGCTACTGTATCCTCGATTCCGACATCGTGTTCTTCCGCGACTTCGATCTTGCGCACTTCCAGGTTCCGAATACGCTGCCCTTGTTCCGCGTCACCAACGAGGTGACCGCCGATCAGGCCAGCCACTCGCGCTGGGTGACGACCAGCCACCAACTGCTCGGGCTTCCGACGCCGCCGCTGCCCGCGCCTGACTATATCGGCCACATCATCTTCTGGGATCGCGATACGACCCGTGCGATGGTGTCGCGGATCGAGGCCGTCACCGGCCGCGGCTGGGTCGAAGCGCTGTGCCGCACCCGCGACTTCTCCGAATACATGCTCTATGGCTATTTCGCCGAAAGCGACGCCGCCTCCGCCGCGGCCCACTCGCCGGTCTCGAGCACGCCCTGTGTCAGCTACTGGGAAGCGCCGCGGCTCGACAAGGCCGGGCTGAACCGGCTGTTCTGCCGCGCCAACGGCGATGACGTCGCGTTCTCGGTCGCGTCTTTCTCGCTGACGCCGGTCGAAATCATCCGCGCCGCCATCATGGAGAACGAGGCGACGCTGGCGCCGCTCGTCGCCACCATCGAACCTGCGGGGCTCGCGCCAGCATGCTGATCGGACAAGCCAGCATCAACCTGACCGCCAACGTGCTCTCGGCAGTGCTGGGCCTGTTGAGCGTGTTCGTGTTCACGCGGCTGTTCTCGCCGCATGACTACGGCGTTTACCTGCTCGGCGTCGGCTTTGCCTCCGTCATCAGTGTCTTCCTGGCCGGCTGGTTCCGCAATCTGGTGATGAGCGGCCATGCCCGCAACGACGGCACCGAAGTGCGCGGCGTTGTCGCCTCGGGATTCTTCCTCGTCTGTCTCTCGACGCCGCTCGCTTTTGCATTCGGCCGATTGATCGGGCTGGATACGACTGCAGCGCTCGCTGCCGTCGCGCTCTCGATTGCGATCGGCCTGTTCGATCTCACCCAGGATCTGATCCGGGCGCGGTTGATGGCGTTCTCGGTCATGAGGGGCACGCTGGTACGTTCGACGAGCGTGCTCGGCCTCGGCGTGATCGCAGCACTCGTGAGCCCGACCGGACTGCAGCTCCTGCTGGCAGCGACCGCGGCCTGCGTTCTCGCAATCCTGTTGCAGTCGCGCGCGGCATGGCGCGGCACGAAACTCGTCTTCGATCGCTCGGAACTTGCCGCACTGGCGCGGCAGGGCCTGCCGCTGACGCTGTCGCTTACGCTGCTTGCGATCTCCAGCGTCACCGACCGCTTCATGATCGCCAACCTGGTCGGTCCGGCCGACGCCGGAAAATATGTCGCCGCGCTCGACCTCGTGCGCCAGACCCTGATGCTGCCGGCGATGAGCACGGCCGCGGCGTTCTTTCCGCTCGCGGTCCAGATTCAAGCGCGCCAGGGTGATGCCGCCGTTCGCGCCCATTTCGCCGAATGCGCCGAGCTGCTGTTCGGCATCACGCTGCCTGCCGCACTCGGCTTCGCCATGATCTCCTGGCACATCGCCAATGTGGTGCTCGGCGCCGATTTCCGCGAGATCGCCGCCCAGACCATGCCGATCGTCGCCGTCGCCGTGATCTTCCAGATCATGACGCAGCAATATCTTCACGCCAGCTTCCTGCTCTCGGGGCGTAACGGCTTCTACCTGATCAACACGGTCGCAATCATCGTCGCCAACGTGATGCTCTCCTGGGTGCTGGTGCAAAGCCACGGCGCGATCGGCGCCGCCTGGGCGCGGCTCGGCGCCGACGTGATCGGATTTGTCTGCGCGCTCGCCCTGACCCGCCTCGCCTTCCCCGTCCCGCTTCCGGCCGGCCGATTGGGGCTGATCATGCTCGCGAGCCTTACCATGGCGCTCGCCGTGGCCGCACTCGACCGCGAGCTGCACGTTACCCATCTCACCGCGTGCATCGCGCTGGCGGGCACGGGTGCGGCGACTTACGCAGCGCTGGGCTGGCTGTTCGACATCTCTCACGCGCGCCGGCGCCTCAGGAGCGGTCTTGCCCTGCTCCGTGCCCGCCGCGCCAATATCACCGTTGGACCGAGTCAATGACCAAATCGGCCGCCCTCGATCTCATTCGCACAGCTTCTCCCGTGCCGGATTCCGCGCCGCGCCCGACCCTGTCGGCCGCCGAACTGCAGGCCCTGCTGGATTTGCCGCCCGGCGAAGCACTCGAAAGCCTTCTGACCGTGCATGAAATTCTCAATATCGAGCTTCCGGAGCACGGGCTTAACGTCTACGAGGCCGGCGGCGGCTCGACCAGCTTCCTGCCGCGCGAAGTGTTGCGCCGCTCGCATGTCACCGTGGTCGACATCGATGAGGATCAGATCCGCAACAACACCTATGCGCATGAAACGATTCTCGGCGACATCCAGACCTGGCGCTTCCCGCCTGACAGTTTCGACCTCATCATCTGCTACAACGTGCTCGAGCATGTGCCTTATGTCGAAGCGGCGCTCGCCGGCTTCTTCCAGTCGCTCAAGCGCGGCGGGTTGATCCTGATCGGCGCGCCGAATCCGCGGTCGCTGTCGGGTGTCGTCACCAAATACACGCCGCACTGGTTCCACATCTGGTTCTACCGCCAGGTCATCGGCAAGAAGAATGCCGGCCTCCCGGGCGAGCCGCCGTTCCCGACCTATTTCCATCAGCTGGTCACGCCATCGCTGCTGGAAGCCTTTGCGCGCAAGAACGGCCTGCAGGTGATCTATCGCAAGGAATACGAGAGCCCGCGTTATCCGGAGATGCGCGAACGCGCGCCGGTGTTCGCAGCCCTGATCGATACGTTGTCGGTGGCCCTGAACCTGCTGTTGCCGCGCAAGACCGACGTGCGGCGCGGCGACTATCACGTCATCCTGCGGAAGCCCTGAGCCATGAGCAACCCGCACAACATTGCCGGAATGACAGCGTGTCGCGCGAGAGCCGCGATCGCTAACGCTTCGTTAATTTCCGCCGATAGCGCGAGCGCGCGCTTAAACGGTTTCTTTGCCTTTTCGGTGAATAGTCCCTCAATGAGTATGGTTAATGTTTCGTGTTGCGTTGATTCCGCGTCCCTTTCGGCGCGTCGCGTAACCCGAAGAGTAACCCCTCAGCCGATGTGTGCGGCCGTTCGAATGGAAGCTGGGGATGCTTGTTTTTGACCAGCCGATAGATCAGGGGAAGTCAGGCGCGCGGGCGCCCGCGTCGTCCGGCTTCGACTTGCTGGCGCTGTTCCGCCTGTTGTGGCGGCGCAAGACCACGATTATTGCAGCCGCGCTCGGTTGCGCGATTGCCGCCGTCGTTATCGGCAAGAGTCTCTCGCCGAAATTCACCGCGACCGCCCAGCTCTATGTCGATCCGCGCGAATTGCAGCTGGTCGATCGCGAGCTGACGCCGCGCGCCCAGGACGTCTCCGGCCTGTCGATGGTGGTGGAAAGCCAGGCCCGGCTCATCACCTCCAACAGCGTGCTGTTCAAGGTGATCCAGGACACGAATATCGACAAGGATCCCGAGTTCGGTGGCGAGTCCAGGGGGGCGCTGACCTCGCTGCTCGGCCTGTTCGGGATCGAGCTGCGCTTCACTGCGCCGCCCAAGGTCGATCACACCATCGCGTTGGACGCACTCGTCCGGCACATCACCGTCCGCAAGACCGAGCGCAGCTTCGTGGTGGACGTCGAGGTCTGGTCCTACGACCCTGCCAAGGCCGCGATGCTCGCAAACGCTATTGCCAACGCCTACCTCACGGAGTCGAAGAGCTCGCAGGCGACCGCCGCTCGGCGCGCCACCACCGATCTGTCGGGCCGCCTGAAAGAACTGCAGCAGCGGCTGCGCAACGCCGAGAATGTGCTCGCGGTCTACAAGGCGCAGAACAACTTCGTCGGCACCCAGGACGCGCTGCTCAGCGACCAGCAGCTCTCAGCCGCGAACCAGCGGCTCGCGGCGGCCCATGCGCTGACGCTCGATGCGCAGGCCAAGTACGACCAGATCGAAGCGAGCCGCCGCTCCGCGACCGATCCCGGCGCGACTGCCGAGACGTTACAATCGCCGACCATCGCCAATCTGCGCGCGCAATATGCCGAAGCGAAAAAGAAGCATGCGGAACTCGCTGCCGAGCTCGGCCCGCTGCATCCTGCGATCAAGCAGGCCGAAAAACAGGTCGAGGACATGCGGCGCACGATCAACGAAGAGGTCGAGCGCTTCGCCCAGTCGGCGAAGAACGACCTGACGCGCGCGCGTGATTACGAAGGCTCGCTCAACAAGGCGCTGGAGGCGCAAAAGCGCCAGAGCACCGACCTGAGCCAGGCCTCGGTGCGGTTGCGTGAGCTCGAGCGCGAGGTCGAGGCCAGCCGCGACGTCTACCAGTCGTTCCTCAAGCGCTCGCGCGAAACCGAGGAACAGGAAAGCCTCAACACCTCGGCCGCGCGCATCATCGGCGAAGCCACCGTGCCGCAGCGGCGCACCTTCCCGCCGGCGATGAGCATCCTTGCAATCCTCGGCTTCATGCTGGGCGCTCTCGGCGCAGCGGCCTGGATTGTCGCAATCGACCGGCTGCCACCCGACAACATCAAGCCCCGCGCAGCTGAGCCCGACACGAAGCCGCAGGCCGCTGCGCCCGCGCCGAAACCGGCGACAGAACGGGCTGACCCGCAGCCGGCACCGGCGGCCATCTTCGAAAAGCCCGCCATCGCGCGGCTGCAGGACTCCGACGTGATCCGCACCCTTGGCGGCATCCTGCAAGGCGGCACGACCGCGGACGTCTCGCGGTTCGGCTGGCCGACGCTGCGGCCGGGCTTTCCCATGACGACCTTCCTCAATGCGCTGCGCGAGATCCGCACCGCGATCAGCCGCCACGCGTCCGCCAACGGGATGCCGGTCATTGCCGTGATCGGCGCGGGCACCGCTGTCGACCGTAGCATTGCAACGCTGAATTTCGCGCTCGCCGCGGCGCGCGACGATGCCAGGGTGCTGATGATCGACGCCGATCGCGAGGCGCACAAGCTCTCGAACAAGGTCAACCGCCTCGGCAAGAGCGAGCCGAGCCGGCTCGGCTGGCTCTCGATCGGCAGCAAGGCGTCACGAGCAACCGTCACGACGAACGGCATCTCGATCCTGCCCGCGGTCAAGGCCAGCGAAGCCAGAGCGGCGGACGCGATCCGCAAATCCATCGCCCAAGCCAAGGCGGCCGGGGGCTACCACCTCGCCGTCCTCGACGGTCCGGCACTGCCGCTCGGCGCGGCTGACCGCAAGCTCCTCGACGAAGCCGATGCAATCATTGCGGTGCTGCCGGTCAATCTGGACATCAACGATGCGCTGGAAGAGATCATCGCCGCGCTCGGCCCGGCGCAACGCAAGCTCGCCGGCGTGATCCTGAACGAACTGAGCCCGCCTCCATCCGTGGCGCGGCAGAAAGGCAGCGCCTATGCTTGAGCGCCGCCAGAACCCGCTCGGTCGCGCCGCGACCGCTGCCATCCCCCGCATTACGCTGGGCGGTTTGCGCCTCGCCGTGCTCGATCTCGAGCAAACCGCGAACTTCATGATCGAGATGGCCTTCCCGCATCGCCGCCTCGGCCGTCCGCTTTATCTCACCTCCGCCAATGGCGAGGTGCTGGCGCGCTGCTCGACCGAGCCGATGACCGAGCGGCTGTTCCGCGCCGCCGACCTGATCAATGCCGATGGCCAGCCGCTGGTGACGGTGTCGCGCTTCAAATCCAAGACTCCCTTGCCGGAGCGGGTGGCGACGACAGACCTATTCCATGTGGTGGCGCGCAAGGCCGCGGCTGCGGGTTTGACCTTCTACATGTTCGGCGCCGATGCGGCGGAAAACGCCGCGGCGGTCGCCAACGTGCAGAAGCTGCACCCGACGCTTCGCATCGTCGGCCACTCCCACGGCTATCTGCGCGGCGACGCGCTACGCGCCAAGGTCGACGAGATCAACGCGCTGGCCCCTGACTATCTCTGGATCGCGCTCGGCGTGCCCTATGAGCAGGCCTTTGTCGAGGAGTTCACGCCGCGCCTGACCAATGTCGGTGTTATCAAGACATCGGGCGGCCTGTTCAACTTCCTCTCGGGAAGACGCGCTCGCGCGCCGCAATGGATGCAAGTCTGGGGTCTGGAATGGGCCTGGCGCATCTGGCTCGAGCCGCGCCGGCTGTTCTGGCGCTATCTCACCACCAATCCACGCGCGCTCTATCTCCTGTTCAACCGCAGCCGGCCGTCCGACACGAGCCGGACGCGCAAGCGATGACCGACAGGCCGGCGATCCTGGTCACCGGAGGCGCCGGCTATATCGGCGCGCACGCCTGCCGCGCGCTCGACGCCGCCGGCTATCAACCCATCGTCTACGACAATCTCTCGACCGGCCATCGCAGCTTCGTACGCGGTACGCTCGTGATCGGCAACCTCATCGACAAGGCCAGGCTCGCACGTGTGTTGGCGCAGCACGAGATCGTCGCCGTGATGCATTTCGCCGCCGCCAGCCTTGTCGGCGAGTCCATGAGCGACCCGCAGAAGTATTACGTCAACAACGTCGCCGGCACGCTGTCGCTGCTGGAAGCGATGCACGGCACCGGCTGCCGTCGCATCGTGTTCTCCTCGACCGGCGCGGTCTATGGCAATGCCGACAGTAAGGCGCTGCCTGAGGATTACCCCTGCGCGCCGATCAACACCTACGGCGCGACCAAGTGGATGATCGAGCGCATGCTCGCCGATTATCGCAGCGCCTATGGCTTCGGCGCCTTCTGCCTGCGCTATTTCAATGCCAGCGGCGCCGATGCCTCGGGCAGCATTGGCGAGCGGCGCGATAACGAGACCCATCTGATCCCGCGCGCCATGATGGCGTTGCAGGGCCATTTGTCCGATTTCGCGGTGTTCGGCGACGATTACGACACGCCCGACGGCACCGCGATCCGCGATTACATCCACGTCACCGATCTCGCCGCGGCGCATGTCGCTGCACTGAGATTGCTGCTGCAGGGCCATGCCGGCGGCGCTTTCAATCTCGGCACCGGCACCGGCTATTCGGTCCGTGAAATCCTCAACGCGATCGCTGATGAAACCGGCCACACGGTGCCACATGTGATCAAGCCGCGTCGGCCGGGCGATCCCGCCTATCTGGTCGCGGATGTCGGCGCGGCGCGCAAGGTCCTGGATTTCGCACCCGCGCATTCTGATCTCAAGACCATCGTCCGCACCGCCTGGGCCTGGCATCAGCAGGCTCATCCGCGCAAGGCCGCGTGAGCTCTCTTCACCTCTCCCCGCTGGGGAGAGGTGAATCCTCATCGCTGAAGGAGTAATTGAGTCAGAGCGGCTTGATCTGCACCTTGCGGAACTTGACCACGCCCGAGCCATATTGCAGCGCGAACGGTCCGGCATTGACGTGCGTGGAGTCATCGGCCTCGGCGGTCTTCTGCCCGTTCAGCACGATGGTGAGATGCGGTCCCTTTGCCGTGATCTCGTAGACGTTCCACTTGCCCGCCGCCTTCGGCATCGGATCGACCTTGGCGACACCGACGATCGCGCCGGTCCCGTAGCTCGGATCGGGGCGCTTGTCGAAGATGTTGACCTCATAGCAGATCTTGGAGTCGATCTTCTCGCGCTGCTCGCAGCGAATGAAGATACCGCTATTCGCTTCCTCATCGGTCCAGAACTCGGCGCGAATCTGGAAGTCCTTGTAGGCGTCCTTGCTGACCATATAGGACGGGTCCTTGCCGTCGAGCTTGTCGGCGGAGAGCGCACCGTCCTTCATCGCCCAGTTGGCCTTGCCGACCTCGGTCCAGTCGCCCTTGTTGTTGGCATCGAGCAGCGTGATCCAGCCGTCTTCGGCGGACACCGTATTGGCGTAAAGCGCCGCGGCGCCGATCACGAGCCCGGCCGCGATCGCTTTCAATCCTGTTCGCATCAGATCCTCCCTGACTGTTGTTTTTGGAAGCGGCACGATAGCAAAGCGCGGAACGAAGCCAACGCGCTTTTCATGCTGCAACTGCGTCCTGCGCTGTGGCCACATCTTCGTGGGCGGCTTGCGCCGCGATGATGTGACCGGATAGCATAACAACCAACAAGCAGGCGTATTCCAAAACGCCGCGCATCGGGAGGACGTCATGACATCAACCAACCGCTTCTGGCGCTATCTTGCCTTGCCCGCTGTCTTTGCCGGCATGTTGAGCATAAGTTCGGCGGCGGAACTCAATCCCGCCGCCCTGGTCTACAAGCTTCCCGATCAAATTCCCTGGAGTCCCGTCAGCGCGCGCGGCTCTCAGCAGGCCGTAGTGGTCGGGGATCCCTCCAAGCCCGGCTTCTACATGGTCTACAACAAGTGGACCAAGGGCAACCATTTCAGCCATCCGCACTTCCATCCCAACGACCGCTACATCGTGGTTCTGCAGGGAACGTGGTGGGTCGGCACCGGTCCGAAGTTCGATCCGGAGCACGGCACGGTTCCGATGCCGGCCGGCAGCTTCGTCACCCACTACGGCAAGCAGGTGCACTGGGACGGCGCCAAGGACGAGGACGCCGTGCTCCTGATCATGGGAGAGGGACCCGCGACCTCGACGGAAGTTACCGAGGAGAAGTAACGGCTTCACCTCCCGCTTGGTGGAAATCGGCCATGCGTAACCGGCACGGCGGCCGTCGCCGTTTGACCGGTTTGCGGGCTTGCTCTCGCGCCACCCGTTTGAGACGATAACAACAAGACCCGTGTTCCGCGGGCGGCGTTCAAGAGGAAACCTCATGCCGATCGTTCAGGCCGAGCGTCTCACCCGCATCGGCACGGCGCTGTTGAAGGCGGCCGGCGCGTCGGACGAGGAAGCGACTGCGGTCGCGGTCGGCTGCGTCAGCGCCAATCTCGCCGGCCATGATTTGCACGGTATCATCGCGATCCCGACCTATATCGACCGCGTCAAGGCCGGCCATATCGTGCCCGGCGCGCCATGGACCATCGAACAGGAGTTGCCGACCACGACCGTAATCGATGGCCATTGGGGTTTCGGCTTTCACGTCAATGCCAAGGCGATGGCGCTGACCATCGAGAAAGCGAAAAAAGCAAACGTCGCGGCCTGTACCGTATTCCGGCAAAGCCATGTCGGACGGCTCGCCGCCTATCCGATGATGGCGATGCGCGAGGGCATGATCGGGCTTGCCACCGCCGATTCAGGCCGATCGCCGAAGCTGGTCGCGCCCTTTGGTGGCCGCGAGCCCAGGCTCGGGACCAATCCGATCTCGATCGCGGTACCGAGCGATCTCGATGCGCCGTTTTATCTCGACATGGCGACCTCGGCGGTGGCTGCCGGCAAGATCATGCTGTCGGTCGCACGCAAGGAAGAGATTCCGAGAGGCTGGATCATCGACGCCGAGGGACGGCATACCACCGATCCCACGCAATACCGCAAGGGCGGCGCGCTGCTGCCGCTCGGCGGCAGCGAAGGCTATAAGGGCAGCGGGCTCGCCGCGATAGTCGAGGTGCTGTGCGGGCTGCTCACCGGTCTCGGCTTCGGCGTCGAGCCGACCGGCCGGCACAATGACGGCTGCTTCATGGCGGTGTTCAATGTCGCCGCCTTCCGGCCGCTGGAGCAGTTCAAAAAGGAAGTCGGCGAGTTCGCGCGTTATCTGAAATCGACACCGCCCTCGGAGGGTTCGCCGGGCGTGTTCTATCCCGGCGAGGTCGAATACATCCGCGAGCAGCAGCGCCGCAAGGACGGTATCGAGATCGAGGACGCGACGTGGGAAAAGCTGCGCGGCCTGGCGGGGGAATACAATCTCGCCAAAGATCTCGATCTGGCGTGACAGGGAGGACGGCATGACACGGCAAATGGCGATGGTCGGCTTCCTGCAGGCACAGAACTGCACCAACCTGCCGAGCTCATGGCGGCATCCGGAATCGCGCGACGATTCCATGTCGTCGGATTACTATCAGGAAATCGCGCGCATCCTCGAAGCCGGTAAATTCCACATAGCCTTCTTCGACGACCGCCTGGCAATGCCCGACCGCTACGGCAACGACCACGCCCACACCGTCGAATACGGCATCCGCTGCGTGAAGATGGATCCGCTGATCGTGCTGACGACCATGGGCATGGCGACGACCAAGCTCGGACTGGCTTCGACCGCCTCGACCACCTATTTCGAGCCGTTCGACGTGGCGCGGCGCTTTGCGACTCTCGATTTGATGTCGGGTGGGCGCGCCGGATGGAATGTCGTCACCTCGCTCAATGACGGCGAAGCCCAGAATATGGGCAAGGACGCCCATCTCGAACATGATCATCGCTACGACCGCGCCGACGAGTTCATGGAAATCGTGCTTGGTCATTGGGACACCTGGGAAGACGGCTCCGTGATCATGGACAAAAAGACCGGCCGCTTTGCCGATCCGACCAAGGTCAAGCGGCTCGATCACAAGGGCGAGTTCTACAAGTCGCGCGGACCGTTCACGGTGCCGCGGTCGCAACAAGGCCATCCCGTTGTCATCCAGGCCGGCGCGTCCGGCCGCGGCCAGCGTTTTGCCGGACGCTGGGGCGAGGTGATCTTCACCGCCGCGCATAATCTGGCGGGCGCCAAGGAAGGCTATGCCGCGATCCGCAACGAGGCCGCGAAGGCCGGCCGCGATCCCGACCAGATGCGACTTTGTAATCTGACGACCCCGGTCTGCGGCGCGACCAAGGCGGAAGCCGAAGACAAGATGGCGGTGATCCAGAAGCTGCCGCTGCAGATCGACGCGCTGTCGCTGTTGGCGGAGGCGCTGAATTTCGATTTTGCCGCCAAGCCGCTCGACGAGCCGATCACCACCGAAGAGCTCAAGGGCATGCAGGGCATCCTTGGCATCCGCGACCGCGTGCTGAAAACCTCGGGCAAGGCCAATCCGACCGCGCTCGATTTCGTGACCTATTCCGGCCGGGCCCAGGTCAACGACGCCATCGTCGGCGGCCCGAAGGAGATTGCGGACAGGCTGGAAGAGATGTTCGTCGAGCGCGGCTGCGACGGCTTTGTCATCGCGGCCACCATCGTGCCCGGCTCCTATGCCGACTTCGTCAAGCATATCGTGCCGGAATTGCAGCGCCGCGGCCTCTACCACAAGGACTATGCCGGCAAGACGTTGCGCGAAAATCTTGGCCTCAAGCGACCGGTGGCCGGCGCCTGGAAAACCCAGCCGCGCGCCGCGGCAGAATAAGGAAACAAGATATGCGTTGGTTGAAATTTACCGCAGGCGGCAATACCTCCTGGGGCATCGTCGAAGGCGACAAGGTCGTGGCTGTCAGCGGCGATCCCTTTGGCGGGCACAAGCGCACCTCGCAGACCCATGCGCTGAAGGACGTCAAGATCGAGCTGCCGGTGATGCCGCGCACCTTCTATTGCGTCGGACTGAACTATCTCAAGCACCTGAAAGAAGCGGCCGACAAGGCCGGCACCGTGCCGAACGTGCCCGACCGACCCGAGATCGGCTATCGCGCCCAGAACGCGCTGATCGCGCATGACGAGGACGTCGTCATCCCCGCGACTGCCACCGAAAAAATCCACTACGAAGGCGAGCTTGTCGTCGTTATCGGCAAGAAGGCCAAGCACCTCACCGAAAAGGACGCGATGAGCTGCGTGCTCGGCTACACCATCGGCAATGATGTCTCCGAGCGTACCTGGCAGAAGGCCGATCGCGGGCTGTGGCGCGCCAAGAACGCCGACACCTTCAAGCCGATGGGACCGTGGATCGAGACCGATGTCGACCTCGACAAGATGGAGACCATCATCAAGGTCAACGGCAAACAGACAGGCCGCTTCCACACCAACGAGATGATCTTCGGCATCGTGCCGTTCATCGTCGAACTGACCAAATATTTCACGCTGTGGCCGGGCGACGTGATCTGGATGGGCACCGACGGCGCCTCGCCCGACATCAAGGCCGGCGATGTCGTCGAGATCGAGATCACCGGCATCGGCACCTTGCGAAACAAGTTTGTTGCAGAGAAGCGTTAGTGGCTCGTTATTCCGCCGCGCACTACTTCCTCGAAGGCCTGGTCGACCTCGGCGTCGACTACATCTTCGCCAATCTCGGCACCGACCACGTTTCGATCATCGAGGAACTGGCGCGCTGGGACAAGGAAGGCCGCAAGCATCCCGAAGTCATCCTGTGCCCACACGAGGTGGTCGCGGTGCACATGGCGGGCGGCTATGCGCTGGCGACGGGAAGAAGCCAGGCCGTGCTGGTGCATGTCGATGCCGGAACCGCGAATGCCTGCATGGCGATCCAGAACCTGTTCCGCTACCGGTTGCCGGTGATGATGTTCGCCGGCCGCGCGCCGCATACCCTGCATGGCGAGCTCACGGGCTCGCGCGACACCTATGTGCATTTCGTGCAGGACCCCTTCGATATCGCCAGCATCGTGCGGCCCTATGTGAAGTGGGAATATTCGCTGCCCTCCGGCGTGGTGGTGAAGGAAGCACTAGCCCGCGCCAGCGCCTTCGCGCACAGCGATCCGCCGGGTCCGGTCTACATGATGCTGCCGCGCGAGACGCTCGCCGAAGAGTGGGACGAGGCCGCGATGCCGTCTTATCCGCCGGCGCGTTACGGCCATATCCGCGCAGGCGGCATCGAGCCGGCGCGCGCCGAAGCCATCGCCGCGCAGCTGATGGCATCAGACAATCCGGTGGCTTTCGCAGCCTATCTCGGCCGCAGACCTGGCGCCGTCGCGGCACTCGACAAGCTGGCGCGAACCTGCGGCATCCGGGTCGCCGAATTCAACGCGATCGATCTCAACATCCCGCAGGACTCGCCCTGTCATTTCGGCGGCGATCCCCTCCCCTTGCTCGAGGATGCCGATCTCGGCCTCTTGCTCGACACCGACGTGCCTTTTGTTCCGCAGTCCAAGCGTGCACGCGAGATGAAGTGGATCCAGATCGATGTCGATCCGCTGAAGAGCGATTTTCCGATGTGGGGTTTTGCCACGGATATGCGCATCCAGGGCGACAGCGCCGTGATCCTGCAACAGGTGCTGGATGCGGTCGAAGCGCGCGCCGATGACGCCTGGCGCCAGCGCGTCGCCGCAAGAATTGACAGCTGGAGCGCGGCGCGAGACGCCTCCGCCAAGCGGCGCGCAACGGCAAACACCACCAAGGGCGTGTCCGGCGCGCTCAACATGGCTTTCGTGGCCGCGACGCTCTCCGACAAACTCGCGCAGGACGACATCGTGCTCAACGAAGCGATCCGCAATGGACCGATCTTGCAGGAGCATCTGAAGCGCACCAGGCCGCAGAGCTACGTCGGGCTTGCCGGCGGCGGGCTCGGCTTTTCCGGCGGCATGGCGTTGGGGTTGAAGCTGGCGCAGCCGAAGCGCCGCATCGTGCAGGTGATCGGTGACGGCGGCTTCCACTTTTCCTCGCCCGACAGCGTCTACGCGGTCGCGCAGCAATATCAGATTCCGATTTTCTCAGTGGTTCTCGACAATGGCGGCTGGCAGGCGGTGAAATCGGCCACCCAGCGCGTCTATCCCAAGGGGATCGCGGCCGAGACCGACCAGTTCCAGTCGCGGTTGATGTCGGGCCGCCAGGGCGAACAGCGCGATTTCTCCGGAGTTGCCAAGGCGTTCGGCGCGCATGGCGAATGCGTGCGCGAGCCGGACGAACTGGCCGGTGCGATCGACCGCTGCCTCACAGCGCTGGAGGACGGCAAGGCCGCGGTGCTGCACGTTCATGTGACGAGGCTGTAGGAGATGGTGATGTCCTTTCGCGTTCTCTTCGGTCTCTGTGCCCTCGTCTTCGCGGCGAGCACCGCGCTCGCCCAGGACGATCCCTCGAAATATCCGACGCGAGCGATCCACATCATCGTCGGTTTCGCAGCCGGTGGCGGCAACGACGTGATCGCGCGCATCTATGCGCAGAAGCTGTCGGAGGATCTCGGCCAGCCCGTGATCGTCGAGAACAAGCCGGGCGCCGGCGCGATCGTCGCGACCGAATATGTCTCGAAGGCCGCGCCCGACGGCTACACCCTGCTGGTCGGCGCCAGCGGCATGGCGATCAACCAGTCGCTCTACGCGAAGCTGCCCTACGATTCCGTTCGCGATTTCGTCGCCATCTCCGAGCTCGCCTCGTTCCCGCTGCTCCTGGTCGTCAACGCCTCCTCGCCGATCAAATCGGTCGCCGAGTTCGTGGCCTATGCCAAGGCCAATGCCGACAAGATGAATTATGCGACCTCATCCGCGACCTTCCAACTCGTCACCGAACTGTTCAAGCAGAAGACCGGCGCACCGATGCAGGCGATCCCCTACAAGAGCGCCAACGAGATGGTGCTAGCCGTGGTCTCCGGCCAGGTCGCCGCGACAATCGCCGATGCAGGCCCGGTGTCGCCGCAAGTGAAGGCCGGAACAGTGCGCGCGCTCGCTGTCACGTCGCAAAACCGGCTGTCGGATTTCCCCGATGTGCCGACCATGAAGGAGTCCGGCGCCGACGTCGACGCCATCATCTGGACGGGGATTTTTGCGCCGAAGGCGACGCCGCCAGAAATCGTCAAGAAGCTCGAAGCCGAATTCATGAAGATCGCGAAGCTGCCGGACGTCGCCTCCCGGCTGAAAGCGATCGGCGTCGATGCGGTTGGCACCTCGACCGCGGAGTTCACTGACATCCTCAAATCCGAGGTCACCCGCTGGGGCGACGTCGTCAAGTCGGCCAATATCAAGATCGAGCAGTAGCGCTCTTCGGCATCACCATCTGCACGATCACGGTTGCGATCGCAGCCACCACGATATTGAGCAGCAGCGCGCCGAGGCCGACGAAGAAGGTGTAGCTGGTGCCGCCGAGAGAAAGACTTGCCAGCGGCTTCAGTCCGTTGCTCCACGCCGTCCAGGTGCCCCAGCCGATGCCCGCCGCCCAGCCGAGTAGCAGCGCCTCGGCGCGGAACCAGCGTGTGAACAGGCCGAACACCAGTGCCGGGAAAGTCTGCAATATCCACAAGCCCCCGAGCAGCTGCAGGTCGAGCGCAAATTGCGTCGGCAGGAACAGGATGAAGGCGAGCGCGCCGACCTTGACCACCAGCGAGGTGATCTTGGCCACCGCGGCCTCGCCGGCATGGGTGATGTCCGGGTTGACATACGACTTCCAGACGTTGCGCGTGAACAGGTTCGCCGCGCCGATGCTCATCACCGCGGCCGGCACCAGCGCGCCGATGGCGATCGCGGCAAAAGCAAATCCCGCGAACCATTCCGGAAACAGCGTCTTGAACAGCATCGGCACCGCGTCGTTCGGCGACGACAGTTTCAGATGCGCGGCGTAGGCCATGTAGCCGAGCAGCGCGATCAAGCCGAGCAGCAGGGTATAGGCCGGCAGCAGGATCGCGTTCTTGCGGATGGTGTCGGCGGATTTCGAGGCGAACACGCCGGTCAGGGTATGCGGATACATGAAGGCCGCGAGCGCCGATCCGAACGCGAGCGTCGCGTAAGCGAGGTACTGGCTGTCCTTCAGCGTCAGGCCGGTGGCGCCACCTTTGGCGGTGAACGCATCATTGGCGGCCGAGAACACCGCGCCATAGCCGCCGAGCTTCATCGGCACCACCACGACCGCGACCAGCACCACGATGTAGATCATGATGTCCTTGACGAAGGCGATCAGCGCCGGCGCGCGCAAGCCCGAGCTGTAGGTGTAGAGCGCCAGCACGACGAAAGCGATGATGATCGGCGCCTCGCCGGTCAGCCCCATCGCCTTGATCACCACGCCCATGCCGATCAGCTGCAGCGCGATATAGGGCATGGTCGCGATCAGCCCGGTCAGCGCCACAGCGAGCTCTAGCGCGCGCGAGCCGTATATGCCGTGCACGACGTCGGCCGAGGTGACGTAGCCGTTGGCATGCGCGACCTTCCACAGGATCGGCATCACCGCGAACACGAAGGGATAGACGATGATGGTGTAGGGCAGCGCGAAGAAGCCGTAGGCGCCGACCGCGTAGACCAGCGCCGGCACGGCGATCACGGTGTAGGCGGTGTAGAAATCGCCGCCGATCAGGAACCAGGTGATCCAGGTGCCGAACTGACGTCCGCCGAGGCCCCATTCATCGAGATGCTCCTTGACCTCGCCGGATTTCCAGCGTGCCGCGAAGAATCCCATGACGGTGACGAGCAGGAAGAAGAAAATGAAAACCGAAAGCGCAATCCATTCGATCTGATCGGCCATGGCGATGCCCTCTATTTGGCTTCGTCATGCGGCTGGCTGCGATAGACCAGCCAGATCAGCACCGAGGTGATCGGCACCCAGGCGAACTGGTACCAGTAGAAGAAGGGAAAACCGAACAGCGACGGCTCGGTGAAATTGTAGAAGGGGACCCACAACAGGCCGACAAACGGCAACAGCAAAAGAACCCACATGGCGTCCTCCGGCTGCAAGCTCGCTGCTCGGGCCAGCTTGCTTCAAGTTCGAAGCTAAGCACCGCCGTGAATTTGCGCCAGAGGATTTCGTTGCTGCGTTGCCGCGATCAGAACGCAGGCCCCTCCCCGTTGCGGCCATAGGTGATGCGCGGCGTCAACAGCGTACCGTCGGGCTGCTTCTTCGCCGCCGCGACGAAGATCCTGGTGCCCGGCTGCACCTCTTCGCGCTTGCCGAACTCGTAAGTGACGACCACGGTCTGCGGCGTCACCACCAGCTTCTTCTCGCCGTCCTTGTATTTGACGCGAAGTACCGGACCGTCAACGGCGGTGACGGCCTCCTCCACACTGCCATTGGTCATCTTGCTCTTCGGCAGCAGGTCCCAGTCGTAATGGCCGTCGCCGGTGCCGCGCATCGATTCCGGGAAGATGTGCACCTCGATGGCCTTCTGCGTGCCGTCCTCCTGCATCATGCCGGCCGAGCCGACATACATGCCCTGCTTGATGTCCTTCATGGTGGCCGGCACGATCGCCACGAACAGCGGCTTGTCCTCGACGGTGACGAGCTTCACCTCGGAACCGTCGCGGGTCTTGACGATGTAGACCGGCCCTTCGATGCGCTCGACCGTGCCGCGCACGCGCACGGTGTCCTGGGCGGATGCGGGAAGAGCAAGGCAAAGAGCGAAGCTTGAGGCAGCGAGCACGCGCAGGACCGTTCCGACCATGACAACCTCCGGGAAGGGGCAACGATGACCCTGCAACCCCGGTAATCCGGTATTATTCCTGCGTAAGCAAAATGCCGCCGCGGCCGGTCGGCCGGCTGCGGCGTCATCTGGAACGTCCGGCTATTTCACGACCTCGGCGCCCATCTTGCAGATTGCCGCGTCCTGGTCGCCGGTGCCGCCGCTGCAGCCGACCGCGCCGATCAGCTTGCCGCCTTCGACCAGCGGGAAACCGCCTGGGCTCGCGACCAGGGTCGGATCGAGGGTCGAGACATAACCATGACCGGTCTCGAACGCATTGTAGAAGGCGCGCGACTCCCGGCGGAAGCGCGCGGCCGTGCGCGCCTTGCCGATCGAGATGTTCCCCGAGGCGATCTGCGCGCCTTCCATGCGCTCGAACATCACGATCTCGCCATTGGTGTCGACCACGGCGATGTTCATTTTCCAGTTCCGCTTCTTGGCTTCGGCTTCGGCAGCGGCCATCACCTGCTTGGCCTTTTCGAGCCCGATCGACTGGCCATAGGGAATGTCGAACGGCATCACGTCGGGCGTGCCGCCCGCCGCCGGCTGCGCCGGAGGTGCAGCGGGTGCCGGCGTTTGCCCTTGCGCCAATGCCGATGAGTTCATCCAGACGATGGCACTGGCCGCAAGGCCGAAAGAAATGATGGATCGCATGCTGGTCCTCCCTTTGATGTTCTTTGCGTGCAACGCCCGCCAGATGCGCAGCGTCCTCCCGGGGCAACCCCCGCACGGCTTGGATATTCCGGATTGAGTTGGCGCGGAAGCCTACTCGGCTTTGATACCGGCATCCTGGATCACCTTGCGCCAGCGATCCTCTTCCTCGCGGAAGTAGCGCTCGAGCTCGCCGGGCGGCTTCTCGACCATCACGAGGCCTTCATTGACGCTGAGCTTCTTGAAAGCCTCGGCCTTCACCGCCGTGGCCGCAGCTTTGTTAAGCCGCTCGACGATCTCGGATGGCGTCTTGGCTGGAACGAAAAGTCCGTACCAGGCTTCGGCGTCATAGCCGGGCACGCCTGCCTCGGCGACCGTCGGCAAGTCCGGGAACGCCGGTGAGCGCTCGGCCGAGGTCACTGCAAGCGCACGCAACTGTCCGCCTTCGACCAGCGACGCGCAGCTCGCCACCGTGGTGAACATCACCTGGATCTGGCCACCGATCAGATCGGTGATGGCCGGCGCCGAGCCCTTGTAGGGCACGGTCGTCAGGTTGACCCGCGCCATATGCTTGAACAGCTCGCCGGCGAGATGCGCCGAGGTGCCGGTGCCGTAGGTGCCGTATGACAATTTATCCGGCGCGGCCTTGGCGGCCGCGATCAGATCCTCGATCGATTTGATGTCCGACGCCGGATTGACCACGACAATGCTGAAGGAACGCGCCACCAGCGCCACGGGCGCAAGGTCGCGGTGCTGATCGTAAGGCAGCTTCGAATAGAGGCCAGGATTGACTGCGTTGGCGAAGGTGCCCATCAGCAGCGTGTAGCCGTCGCCCTCGCTGGCGGCGACGGCCTGTGTGCCGATGATGGTGCCGGCTCCCGGCTTGTTCTCGATGATGATGGAGACGCCGAGGTCCTTGGCCATCTCCTGCGCCAGCGTGCGCGCCACCACGTCGGTGCCGCCGCCCGGCGCGAACGGCACCACGATCTTGATGATGCGGTCGGGATAGGCGGCGCGCACGCCGCTGGCCGACAGGGCGAACGCGCATGCTGCAAGCGCGAACGCAACAACGATCGATCTGATTTTCATGCAACCTTCCTAGAGCGAGATTGCGGCTTGCGCCATGCGCCGAACGACGGACGGCCGCGCGCGGCCGACCATGGACGGCAGCTGCAGCCGAGACTAGCATCCGCCGCCCTCAGAAAAGCCAACAACATTCCGGGAGGAACTTCATGAAGCGCGCGCTGATCGGATTATTGCTGCTCGCAGCATCGCCTGCGCTGGCGCAGCAGACGGTGCCGACCATCAATTTCGACTCCGTGCCCAATCCGCTGCGACTGCCGAAGAACATGTATTTCGGCGAGGTCTCGGGCGTCGCCGTCAACTCCAAGGGCCACGTTTTCGCACTCTCGCGGGGCAACACCTCCGGGCCCGCTTACGCCGCAGCCGCGACTCAACTGCTCGAGTTCGACGCCAAGGGCAATTTCATCGGCGAGATGGGCAAGAACCTCTACGCCTGGTCGTTCGCGCACGACGTGAAGGTGGATCCGCAAGACAACATCTGGGTCACCGACAAGGGCTCGGACATGGTGATCAAGTTCGATCCTGAGGGGCGCGTGCTGATGGTGTTCGGCCGCAAGCAGGAAGCTTCCGACGAGGACACCGCGCCGCTGAAACATCCCAAGCCCCCGCTGCCGTCGGAAGACGGCCGTTTCCGCCAGGTCACCGACGTCGCCTTCGACAAGGCCGGCAATACCTTCATCAGCGACGGCTATATCAATTCACGCGTCGCCAAGGTCGACAAGGACGGCAACTGGCTGAAGTCGTGGGGCGACCGCGGCAAGGAGCCGGGCCAGTTCAACACGCCGCATTCGATTGCGACCGACGCCAACGGCAATGTCTATGTCGCCGACCGCGGCAACCATCGCATCCAGGTGTTCGACGGCGACGGCAAGTTCCTGAAGCAATTCACCATCGACGTGCCGGTGCCGAAGGATGCCAAGCCCGCGATCGGCAAGATTCCGGACGAGGCGATGATGGCGGGCGGCACGTTCGCACCGGGCTCGCCGTGGTCGATCTGCATCACGCCGCCGCCGAACCAGGTGCTGTATTCGTCGGACGCCTGGCCCGGCCGTATCTACAAGCTCTCGCTCGACGGCAAGGTGCTGGGCGTGCTCGGCCAGTCCGGCAAGCAGCTGAAGCAGTTCGGCTGGATTCACGCCATGGCGTGCCCGTCGGAAAATACGCTTTACGTGGCGGAGTTGTTGAACTGGCGGGTGCAGAAGCTGATGCTGAAGCCGTAACGGTCTGACTCCCTCCCCCGCTTGCGGGGGAGGGCCGGGGTGGGGGCGTTTTGCACGAAAAGCCCCCACGCGCCGCGCTCCTCGAGCGCCGTAGCCGAAGCTTCGCTTCGGCGTATTTAGAAACGGCCGCCATAGGCGGCCTACGCTTCCCCGTGAACGGGGAGGTAGAGCAGCGGAGTCAAATCATCCGTCCAACAACCGGGATTTTCCGCAGCAACACCGTCAGCGCCCAGCTTCCCGCCAGCGTCCCCACGAACACGATCGCGAATTTGAGAAACGGCGAGAGCGCCGGCTCGTAGATGGCATATTGCAGCCAGATGATGAAGATGTAGTGCGTGAGGAAAATGCCGTAAGCGTTCGGCCGCATCGCATCGAGCAGCCGCAGCGGCGCCCTTGCAAAACGCAGAAAGAAGCCGGGCTCGGCAAACGCCATCGCGCCGCTGAACAGCGCAAAGGCGAGCGCGTAAGCTACGCGCCACGACAGCGGCGGCGCATTGAAGTCGGCAACCCAATTATGGTGCGCGTAGACCAAGAGCAGGATCGCGCCATAGAAGACGAGCGCGGCGCCGAGCCAGATTTTCCAGCGCGCCGCAAGCTCGCCATTCTCCGCGAAGATGCCTGAGCGCAGATCGGCGGCGCCGATGCCGACACCGACCAGGAAATAGCCGGAATAGAGGAAGATGCGGCTGGTCTGGATCGGCAGCGGATATTTGTTGTCCAGTTCATACCAGGCCGCGTCGCCAAAATAGAGCCGCATCGGCAGATAAACGATCACCGAGAAAATCAGGAACGCGAGGAAAGCAAAGCCAGGCCGGTAGCGCAGCGCGTAAATCGCCCTGCCGAGCGCGGGAAGCGCACTTGGCGCAAGCCGCCACACGAGCGCTGTGATCGCATCGAACGCCAATAGCACCCACAGAAACCAGGCCGGCCCCGACGGCCACGGCCCGACGGTGAAAACCCGTCCCCAGAAATGAAGGAAGTTGAAGTCGGTCGTGCCCGGCAGATGATAGCGCAGAAAGGTCGGATAGTAGGCGATCGGCATCAGCACGAAGATCGAAACAAGGAAGGGAATTCCGAGCCGCCAGGCGCGACTGGCCAGGAAGTTCGCGGCTCCCCGCTGCGTCAGGCTCTCGCAGACGAACAGGCCCGAGATCAGGAACATGCAGGCCATGAAGAAGCTGTCGTTGAACAGCACGATCAGGTCGAAGCCGAGCCAGCGTGCCTTGTCGCCGCTGCCGAAATGCGTGTAGTTGACGACGGAATGGTGCAGCACGACCAGCAGCGTGACGAAGGTGCGCGCGCGGTCGAGCGAGACAATGCGCGCATGCGCCGCGACGGTTTGATCGCACATGTCGGACTGCTTCAACATCTCTTCACTTCTCGAACGCGTCGTAGACGATCTGCTTGACCGTCCGGTTGACGTGCTGGCGCCCGGACGGAGAATCCTGCATCACCACGAAGAACATGTCCTGTGCGCGATCGACCACGATATAAACACCGGTCGCGCCGTCCCATTTGAATTCGCCCGATGAGCCGGGCGGCGACGGGATTTCAAATCCGGGGTCGGTGCGCACGCCAAAACCGTAGCCGAAGCCGAAACCGTCGCCGGGATAGTAGAAAAAGTTGCGCGCGACGCCGGCGCCCGGCCCGACGTGGTCCGTGGTCATCGCCTTGAACGTCGCGGGACTGAGATAGGTCTTGCCGTCCAGCGAACCGCCATTGAGCAGCATCTGTCCGTAGCGGGCGAAATCGGCAACGGTCGAGACCAGGCCGCCCCCGCCGGATTCCCAGCGCGTCACGTCGAGCGAGCTGCGCTCGACATGACGGTCCTTTGCCAGCGGCTGTGCATAGCGCACGCGTTCGGCCGGATCGGTCAGGAAGAATTTCGTCGTTGTCATACGGAGTGAATCAAAGAGATTCTGTTTCTCGAACTGGTACAGCGACTGGCCGGAGGCGACCTCGATGACGCGGCCGAGGATGTCGGCCGAGTGGCCGTAATCCCACAGCGTGCCCGGCTGTTCGGCAAGCGGCACTTTGGCGATGCGCTCGGCGAAGCCGGCATTGTCGAAATCGCCGAGATAGATGCCGTTGTAGGCCGATTTGACCAGGCCCTCGCCATAGAAGCCGTAGGTGATGCCGGACGTGTGCAGCAGCAAATCCCTGACCGTCATTGGCCGTAGCGGGGGTACCAGGTCGAGAATGGTCTTGCCGCTATCGTCCTTGCGCTCGACGCCGACCTTCATGCCGGCAAAGGACGGGATGTATTTGGTGACGGGATCGTCGAGGGTGATCTTGCCGCGATCGACCAGCATCATCGCGGCAACGCTGGTGACGGTCTTGGTGACGGAATGGATCGGAAAGATCGCATCCTCCGTCATCGGCGTCCCCTTGTCGGGATCGCGCAGGCCGAACCATTTCAAATAGACCGGCTTGCCATGCTGCTGCACCAGCACGATCGCGCCGGGAATCCGCTGCGCGGCGATCTCGCCATTGATGAACTCGGCGATCGGCGTGAGTTTCTCAACCGACAGTTTCGCGCCAGGCGGAGGGCCAAACGTCGCCATCTCCGCGCGCGCAACAGGCGCCAGCGAGAGCAACGTCAACAAGGCGATCAGGGGTACGGCCGTGCGGGTCATCCGGGCACATTTTAGTGCATGTTGGGCGCATTTTATTGCATAGACGTGCCCCGATCCAGACGACGGCTAGGAATAGGGGTTGATCAGCTTTTGCTGCTCGGCGGCGTGACGCACCAGCAGATCGATGAAAGTTCGCACTTTCGCCGACAGATGATGGCGATGCGGATAGACCGCATTCATGGAAAATTCGACGGTCCGGTATTCCGGCAGCAGGCGGACGAGGCGACCGGATTCGAGGTCGTCATGGACCAGAAAACCCGCTCCGAGGAAAACGCCGACACCGGCGAGCGCGGCGCGGTGCAGCGTCTCGCCGCTGTTGGAGACCAGATTGCCGGAGACCTTCACGGCGGCAGGCGCGCCCTTGCGGTCGACGAAATGCCATTCGTCGCCAAAGGGGTAGCTGGCATGACGGATACAATTGCGTTCGGCGAGCTCGGAGAGCGTTTGCGGCCGGCCGTGCTTTTCCAGATAGGAGTGCGAGCAGCACAGCACGTGACGCCAGGTGGCAAGGCTGCGCACGATCAGGCTCGAATCCGGCGGCGGAATCATTCGGACCGCGACGTCGTAATTCTCGTCGATCATGTCGACATTGCGCTCGCCGATCGCAAGATCGACCTTCACGTCGGGATAAGAGGCAAGGAATTCGGCGACGACAGGTGAGAGAAACTGCACGATGTGGGTGTTGGTATAGAGGCGCAGCGTGCCGCGCGGGGTCGATTGCAGCGCGCCTGCGATGTCATTGGCCTGCTCGATGTCCGCAAGAATTTGCGTGCAACGGTCGTAATAGGCGCGGCCGACTTCGGTGAGGCTGACCTTGCGCGTGGTGCGGTTGAGCAGCCGCACGCCGAGCCGCTCCTCCAGCGCCTGCACATGGTTGCTTACCATGGTCGTGGACATGTTGAGTTTACGCGCCGCGGCGGAAAAGCCGCCGTTGTCGACGACGCGGACAAAGGCGGTGAGGCTGGTCAGGCGATCCATGCTCGGCGCCCTGCATTGTCTACCATGGATGGATAATCCTTCCGAATTTTATTGGATTATCACAGGCAGGGAGACAACGCATCTTCACGCTATGCCCGATAGCCCCAAGGGCTTCTCAGGCCAGATCGATGAGGATGCCATGTCGAGCGCTTTGTATACCACTGAAACGAAACAACAAATTGGCCTGAGGCCGTCTCGCCGGACGGTCAAGCGCGGCGCCCTGGCACTGGCCGTCGCCCTCAGCGTTGCCGGGTTCGCGGATTTTGGCCACTACTACCTGACGACCGGCCGCTATCTGGAATCGACCGACGACGCCTATGTCAAAGCCGACTCCACCATCATCGCGCCGAAGGTCTCCGGCTACATCGCCGAGGTGCTGGTCGCCGACAACGAGCCGGTCAAGGCCGGCCAGCTGCTGGCGCGGATCGACGACCGCGATTTCCGCACCGCGCTGAACCAGGCGCAGGCCGACGTTGCGGCCTCCGACGCCGCGGTGAAGAACCTCGATGCGCAGATCGAACTGCAGCAGCCGCTGATCCAGCAGCAGTCCGCCGAGGTGGACGCTGCTGAAGCCACCTTGAAATTCGCGCGAGAAGAACAGGCCCGCTACGACAATTTGATGAAGTCGGGCTCGGGCACCATCCAGCGCGCCCAGCAGACCGATGCCGCCTTGCGCGCGCAGACCGCCCAGTTGCAGCAGGGTAAGTCCGGCCTGCTCGCAGCCACCAAGAAGATCGAAGTGCTCGCAACCCAGCGCGCTCAAGCCGTCGCGCAGTTAGACCATGCCCGCGCCGTCGAGCAGCAGGCCGCGCTGAACCTGTCTTACACCGAGATATCGGCACCGGTGGAAGGCACCGTTGGCGCACGCACGCTCCGGGTCGGACAATATGTCCAGGCCGGGACGCAGCTGATGGCGGTTGTGCCGCTGGATCAGGTTTATGTGGTCGCCAATTTCAAGGAGACCCAGCTCACCCATGTGCGGAATGGTCAACCGGTCGCGATGACGATCGACAGCTTCCACGGCAGGAAGCTGAAGGGCCATGTCGACAGCCTGTCGCCGGCCAGCGGCCTCGAGTTCGCGCTGCTGCCGCCGGACAATGCCACCGGCAACTTCACCAAGATCGTGCAGCGCGTGCCCGTGAAGATCGTGCTCGACGATCACGGTCTCAACGGCCTGCTGCGGCCGGGCATGTCGGCGCTGCCCACCATCGACACCAAGGCGACTGCGATCGCCGAACGTGAGGCCGAGACGCGGATCGCGTCGAGCCATCCGGCCCCCCGAAGCTGAGGAGACAGCCATGAGCGCGCTCCAGGCCACCATCGGCAACGTCTCCAACACCGGCGCCGCTGCGCCGGCAACACCATCGATCCCGGCCAAGACCTGGATCGCGGTGATCGGCGCCACGCTCGGCGCCTTCATGGCGGTGCTGAACATCCAGATCGTCAACGCCTCGCTCGCCGACATCCAGGGCGCGATCGGCGCCGGCATCGACGACGGCGGCTGGATCTCGACGTCCTATCTGATCGCCGAGATCGTGGTGATTCCGCTGAGCGGCTGGCTGGCGCGCGTATTCTCGGTCCGAATCTATCTCCTCACCAACGCCGTTCTCTTTCTGGTGTTCTCGGCGGCGTGCGCCTTCGCGCAAGACTTGCCGCAAATGATCGTGCTCCGCGCCATTCAGGGCTTCACCGGAGGCGTGCTGATCCCGATGGCGTTTACGCTGATCATCACGCTGCTGCCGAAGGCGAAGCAGCCGATCGGGCTTGCGCTGTTTGCCGTCTCCGCGACCTTTGCGCCGGCGATCGGTCCGACCATCGGCGGCTATCTCACCGAGAATTTCGGCTGGGAGTACATCTTCTATGTCAACATCGTGCCGGGCGCGGTCATGATCGGGATGCTGTTCTTCTCGCTGGAGGCCAAGCCGGTGAACCTGTCACTGCTGCGCGACGGCGACTGGCCGGGCATCGCCACCATGGCGATCGGGCTTGCCGCGCTGCAGACCGTGCTGGAGGAAGGCAACAAGGACGACTGGTTCGGCTCGCCCTTCATCGTCCGCCTCGCCGTTATCGCCGCGGTCGCGCTCACTTTGTTCGTCATCATCGAACTGACCAGCGACAAGCCGCTATTGAACCTGCGGCTGTTGTTCCGCCGCAATTTCGGCTTCGGCCTGCTCGCCAACTTCCTGCTCGGCGTCGCCCTGTACGGCTCGGTCTACATCCTGCCGGTCTATCTCGCGCGCATCCAGGGCTACAATTCCGAGCAGATCGGCATGGTGCTGGCGTGGACGGGCCTGCCGCAGCTCGTGCTGATCCCGCTGGTGCCCCAGCTGATGAAGCGCGTCGATCCGCGTATCGTGATTGGCATCGGCTTTGCGCTGTTCGCCGCATCCAACTTCATGAACATCACTATGACCAACGACTACGCCACCGACCAGCTGTTCTGGCCCAACGTGGTCCGCGCCGTCGGCCAGGCGCTGGTGCTCACGCCCCTGTCGGTTGTCGCGACCGCCGGCATCGAGGCCGAGAACGCCGCTTCCGCTTCCGCGCTGTTCAACATGATGCGCAACCTCGGCGGCGCGATCGGCATCGCCGCACTGCAGACCTTGCTCACCAAGCGCGAGCAATATCACTCCAACGTGCTGTCGCAGTCCGTCACGCTGTTCGAGCAGGCGACCCGCACCCGGCTCGACCAGCTCACGCAATATTTCATGAACCACGGCGTGATCGACCGCGCCGATGCCATCCACCGCGCCTATGTCGCGATCGGCAGGATCGTGCAGAAGCAGGCCTTCATTTTCGCTTTCAGCGACACCTTCTATCTGCTCGGCGTGGCGCTGATCGTCGCCCTGATCGCTTCGCTGATGCTGAGGAAGCCCAACCATCTTGACGCCGGCGGCGCCCACTAACATCTTTCACCCGTAGCAAAGGAGAATGACCATGAAACCACGCATGAACTTCTACCAGGCCGCGCCCGAGACGATGAAGGCGATGATGGCGCTGGAAAACCAGATCCAGGCGAGCGGTCTGGAACAATCGCTGATGGAACTGGTCAAGACCCGGGCGTCGCAGATCAACGGCTGCGCCTTCTGCATCAACATGCACACCCAGGACGCCCGTAAGCGTGGCGAAACCGAGCAGCGGCTGTACCTGCTCAACGCCTGGCGCGAGGCGCCCTGCTACACCGACCGCGAGCGCGCGGCGTTGGCCTGGACCGAAGCCGTGACGCTGATCTCCGAGACGCACGCGCCTGACGAGGTCTATAACGAAGTCCGCGCGCATTTCTCGGAGGCCGAGACGGTCAACCTCACCATGCTGATCGGCGCCATCAACACCTGGAACAGGCTCTCGATCGCCTTCCGCGCGATACCGCAGGTCAAGGTCAGTGCTTCCGCGACCGCGGCCTAGTGCCGCCGATCTGAAGTCCCTGACTCACTCGTGGCCAATTGGGGTTCAGGGACTTCAGATCGAAAGCGGCACTAGAATTATAAGGTTGCTAGTGCCCATGACTTTCCGAAGTCCGCGAAAAGGTCTCGCGGCGATGAAGCGCGGACTTCGGATAGTGGGCACTAGTCAGGTCGCGGTGGCGCGGGCAAAATCGATATAGATTTCGCGCAAGCGGTCGGTCATTGGCCCCGGCTTGCCGCTGGCCACCCGCTTGCCGTCGATGGTCACAACCGCCTGTACAAAGGACGAGGCGCTGGTGATGAAGGCCTCCTTGGCCTTCAAGGCTTCGTCGACCGAGAACGCCCGCTCCTCGATCCGGAGCTGACGTTCTTCCGCAAGCTTCACCACCGCCTTTCTAGTGCAGCCCGGCAAGATTTCGCTGCCGTTTTGGCGGGTGACGATGACGTCGTCCTGGGTCAGGATGAAGGCCGATGACGATCCACCTTCGGTGACCTTGCCGTCCTCGATCATCCAGGCCTCGCCGGCACCAGCTTCGGCCGCGGCCTGCTTGGCCAGCACCTGCGCCAGCAGCGCCACGCTCTTGATGTCGCGCCGCGTCCAGCGGATGTCAGGCACGGTGATCACGCCGATGCCGGTCTTGGCCGATTCAGCGTTCACGATGTCCTTCACCGAGGTGAACATGATCAAGGTCGGCTTGACACCTTTCGGAAAGGCGAAGTCGCGGCCCTTGTCGGCGCCGCGCGTCACCTCGAGATAGACCAGGCCGGCATCGAGCTTGTTGCGCGCAATGAGCTCTTTCTGGATTTCGATGATGCGGTCGACGCTCTCCGGCAGCTTGAGCGAAATCTCGCCGACCGAGCGCTCCAGCCGCGCCAAATGCGAGGCGTTGTCGACCAGCTTGCCGTCAAGTACCGCCGACACTTCATAGATGCCGTCGGCAAACAGAAACCCGCGGTCGAGGACCGAGACCTTGGCCTCCGAGAGCGGCACAAAGGCGCCATTGACGTAAGCGATCGAATCCAAGGCGGAATCTCCAGTGAGGCGGACGATTGGCCCGTCCTTATAGCCGATTTGCTAGTGCGACAAAATCTTCGACAGGAATTTCTGTGCGCGGTCGCTGCGCGGTTTGCCGAAGAAATCGGCCTTCGCCGCGTCCTCGACGATCTCGCCGCGGTCCATGAAGATCACGCGGTCGGCGACCTTGTTGGCGAAGCCCATCTCATGAGTCACCACCATCATGGTCATGCCCTCGCGCGCGAGGTCGACCATGACGTCGAGCACCTCGCTGATCATTTCGGGGTCGAGCGCCGAGGTCGGCTCGTCGAACAGCATGGCGATCGGGTCCATCGCCAGCGCGCGCGCGATCGCGACGCGCTGCTGCTGGCCGCCGGACAACTCGGCCGGATATTTCTTGGCCTGTTCCTTCAACCCGACGCGCTCCAAGAGCGTCATGGCTTTCGCCATCGCTACGTCATGGTCGCGGCCGAGCACCTTCTCCTGCGCGAGGCAGAGATTCTCGACAATGCGCAAATGCGGAAACAGCTCGAAATGCTGGAACACCATGCCGATCCGGGCGCGCAGCTTCGGCAGGTCGGTTTTGGGGTCGTTGACCTTGATGCCGTCGACGGTGATGTCGCCGCTTTGGAACGGCTCCAGCGCATTGACGCATTTGATCAGCGTCGACTTCCCCGAGCCCGACGGGCCGCACACCACCACCACCTCGCCCTTGGCGACCGAAGTGGTGCAATCCTTCAGTGCCTGGAAGGCTGGACCGTAGAATTTGTCGACGTGGCTGATCTCGATCATGGGGTTCTCGTTTAGCGCAGCACCGCGATGCGCGTCTGCAGGCGGCGCACGGCAAATGACGCGACACAGGAAATCGTGAAGTAGACCAGCGCCGCAAACAGATACATCTCGACCAGCCGGCCGTCGCGCTGCGCGACCTTGCTCGCAGCACCCAGAAAATCGGTGATCGACAGCACATAGACCAGCGAGGTGTCCTGGAACAGCACGATGGTCTGGGTCAGCAGCACCGGCAGCATGTTCCGAAAGGCCTGCGGCAGAACGATGTAGCGCATGGTCTGCCAATAGTTCAGGCCGAGCGCCTGCGCCGCGGCCGGCTGTCCCCGCGAGATCGACTGGATGCCGGCGCGCATGATCTCGGAAAAATAGGCCGCCTCGAACATCACGAAGGTGATCAAGCAGGAAGAGAACGCGCCGACCGTGATCGGGCGCGAGGCGCCGGTCAGCCACTGTCCGATATAGGGAACGAGGAAATAGAACCAGAAGATGACCAGCACCAGCGGCAATGAACGGATGAAGTCGACATAGAGCCCGGCGATTCGTCCGAGCAGGCGATAACCGGATAGTCGCATCAACGCGATCAGCGTGCCGACGATCAGGCCGCCGGTCGCGGCCAGCGCCGTCAGCATGACCGTGAAGGTCATGCCCTCATAGAAGAGGTAGACAAACGAGCGGCGGATGACATCGAAATCGAAGCTGCCGAACATCGCTATTTCCCCGTGATGTAGCCGGGGATCGCGACACGACGCTCGAGCAGCCGCATCGCAGTCACGACGATGACGTTCAACAGGAGGTACATCACCGTCGCCGCGGTGAACGCCTCGAACACCTGGAACGAGAACTCCTCCATCGAGCGCGCCTCACCGGTCAACTCGAGCAGGCCGATGGTGATGGCAACCGCGGTGTTCTTGATGGTGTTGAGGAACTCGGAGGTCAACGGCGGCAGGATGATGCGGAACGCCATCGGCAGCAGCACGTAGCGATAGGTCTGCACCGTGGTCAGCCCGAGAGCGGTCGCCGCCATCTTCTGCCCGCGCGGCAGCGAGCCGATGCCGGCCTGCAATTGCACGGCGACGCGTGCCGACATGAAAAGCCCGATGCCGATCGCCGCCGTCCAGAACGGCGCATTCGGCAATTGCTTCAGCCACAGCCCGGCGGAGCGCGGCAGCAATTCCGGCAGCACGAAGAACCACAGGAACAGCTGCACCAAGAGCGGCATGTTGCGGAAGAACTCGACATAGGCGAAGCCGACCCACGACGCCATTCGCGACGGCAAGGTACGCAGCACGCCGATGACGAGACCGAAGGCGAGCGCGATGATCCAGGCGAGCACGCCGGTCTTGATGGTGAGCACCAGTCCCGACAGCAGCATGTCGAGGTAGTTGCCGGTCCCCATCGGGTTCGGCTCGAAGAAGATATGCCAGTTCCAGTGATAGTTCACGCGTTCTCCGCAAACATCTCAATCAAGGCGACCGAGACGAAGTCGAATGATAGCCGCTCGCTGGCTGCGCTCCCTCTCCCCGCGTGCGGGGAGAGGGTTGGGGTGAGGGGGAGTCTCCACAAGCGCGATGCATGGAGAGTCCCCCTCACCCGGATCGCTTCGCGATCCGACCTCTCCCCGCACGCGGGGAGAGGTGAAGAATTATTCCTCACATCGCCTTGTAGGAATCCGGAATCCGGCGAGTCCGACGGCTTGGCGAACTCGGCCTTCAGCTCGGGTCCGATCGGCGTGTTGAGGTTCAGGCCCTTCGGCGGAATCTTCTGCATGAACCACTTTTCGTACAGCTTCGAACCCTCGCCGCTCGTGTAGACCGCAGCGGTTGCCGCATCGACCACCTTCTTGAAGGCCGGATCGTCCTTGCGCAGCATGATGCCGTAGGGCTCGGGCTTGGAGAACGCGTCCTTGGAGATCGTGTAGTCATCCGGCGACTTCGAGCCGGCGACGAGGCTCGCGAGCAGGATGTCGTCCATCACGAAGGCCGCGGCGCGATCGGTCTCCACCATCAGGAAGGCTTCGGCGTGATCCTTGGCCGGAACGATGGTGATGTTGAGGTTGCGTGCGGCGTTGGCTTCGGTGAGCTGCTTGATGTTGGTGGTGCCGGCGGTCGAGACCACCGTCTTGCCCTTCAGATCGTCGATCGACTTGATGTTGCTCGACTTCTTGAACACGTAGCGGCTGGCCGTGAGGAAATGCGTGTTGGTGAAGGCGACCTGCTTCTGCCGCTCGGCATTGTTGGTGGTCGAGCCGCATTCGAGATCGATGGTGCCGTTCGCCATCAGCGGAATACGCGTCGCCGAGGTCACCGGATTGAGCTTGACCTCGAGCTTGTCGAGCTTGAGCTCCTTCTTCACGGCATCGACGACCTTGTAGCAAATGTCCATGGCGAAGCCGACAGGCTTCTGGTTGTCGTCGAGATAGGAGAACGGAATCGAGGAGTCGCGGAAGCCGAGCGTGATCGCGCCGGTGTCCTTGATGTTCTTCAGCGTACCGGTCAGGTCTTCGGCTTGGGCCTGGCTCACGCCAAAGGCGGCGGCCAGCGCAAGACCCAAAATCTGCAATTGTTTCATTACTTTTCTCCCCACTTGGATGATCGGCCCGAATGCAAGCACAAACCGGGCCAGAATAGAATGTGACTTTCGGCGGCCAAAGGCTCGGTTTTCCGTTCAGGTGTAGCAGTCGGCTCCTTGGCGGCGGATGGTAATCAGCGCCCAGAGGCTGAACAGGCAGACTGCCGTCAGGTAATAACCCGGCGCGAGGTCCCCGATGACGGCAAAAGAGCCGAGCCAGGTTGCGATCGCCGGCCCCGAGCCGCCGAAGGCGGTGACGCCGATATTGTAGCTCAACCCCAGGCCGGTCGCGCGCGTGGAGGCCGGAAACAACTCGGACATCAGCGCGGCTGATGCACCGAGATAGAGCGCCTTGAGCGATCCGAGCAGCAGCACGGCGAGCACGATGATCGCGCCGGACGGCTTGCCCGCGAGCACGAGGTACACGGGGAAGATCGCAAGCAGTAGCAGCACGCCCATGATGATCATGTAACGGGTGCGCCCGACGCGATCGGATATGACGCCGGCTACGGGGTTGAACAGCATACCGGCGATGCCGACGGCGAAGGCTGCGAGATAACCGATGACTGGCGACAAATGCAGCGCTTTGACCACATAGGTCGGCATGTAGATGATGAGATAATTGACGGAGGTCGCCGTCGCGATCACGCCGACCGCCAGCAACACCCGAAGCTTCTGCTCCAGGAAGACATTGCGCACCGGCGTATCGTTCTTGTCGGCCGGCGGCGCGTTGGCATCGTCGATCTTGCTGCGGATGTAGAGGCCGACCGGCCCGATCAGCACGCCGAACAGGAACGGGACCCGCCAGCCCCAGCTTTGCATGTCGGCTTCACTCAAGGTCGAGGACAGCAGCAAGCCGAAACCCGCTCCGAGAAACGAGCTCATGCCCTGGCTCGCGAATTGCCAACTCGCAACAAAGCCGCGCTTGCCCGGCATGTGTTCGACCAGGAATGCGGTCGAGCTGCCGAACTCGCCGCCGGCGGAGAAGCCCTGCACCAGCCGGGCGACGATCACCAGCAGCGGCGCCAGCACGCCGATCTGCGCGTACGTCGGCATGCAGCCCACCGCCAGCGTGCCGAAGGTCATCATCACGATCGAGAGCAGCAACGACGCCTTGCGGCCGTAGCGGTCGGCATAGGTGCCGAGCAGCACGCCGCCGACCGGCCGCGCCAGGAATGTCAGGGCGAAGGTGCCGAAAGTCAGGAGCAGCGAGGTGGTCGGATCATCAGTGGGAAAGAACGCCTTGGAGAGATAGACCGCGAAATAGGCATAGACGGAGATGTCGAACCATTCGAGCGCATTGCCGAGCGAAGTGGCGACCACCAGCCTGGTGACGTTCTTGCCGCGCGAGGGCGCGATGTCGGAACCTTCCGCATGTGCCAAAGCCATTGTCGATGTCCCCTTCCCGCCCCGTTACTTTCTCATCTCGCCGAGATCCCAGAACAGCCCCGCCATGATGCCGAGTGCTTCTTCGGTGACATCGAGCAGGATGTGCTCGTCAGGCGCATGCTGCGAGCAGCCCGGATAGGAGTGCGGCACCCAGATGGTCGGTAGTCCCAACGTTTCCGAAAACACATCGTTCGGCAGCGAGCCGCCGAAATTCGGCAGCACCGCGGGCGCCTTGCCGGTGGTCTGCCGGATCGAGTCCGCCGCCCATTTGATCCAGGGACTATCGAAATCGGTGCGGGATGCGATGAAGCTCTGGGTGGCGCTGACCTCGACCATCGGAAAGCCGTTGGCGTGGAGGTGCGCGCGCACGGCCTCGACGACCTGCTCGTGTTTGGTGCCGACCACGAAGCGCAGCTGCAGGATGGCGCGGGCGTGGCCGGGAATGGCGTTCGCGGGGCGGTCGATGTTGCCCGACGACATCGCCAGCACTTCGAGCGTGTTCCAGGCGTAGACCCGCTCGGCGGCCGACAGACCGTCCTCGCCCCAATCCTCCGACAGGGCCGGCTCTTCCGGCAGCGGTTTGATTTCGACGTCCGCAAGCATGCTGCGAACCTGGTTGGTGAGCCGCGGCGGTTTCAACGCCTCGAGCTTCATGCGGCCGTGGCTGTCGACCAAACTCGCGATCGCGTTGGCGAGGATTGTCGCGGGGTTGGCCAGCAGCCCGCCCCAATTGCCGGAATGATGGCCGCCCTCGCGCAAATTCACATCGAGATGGATGCGGATGCCGCCGCGGCAGCCGAGGAAGATGGTCGGCCGGTCGGCCGCCAGTCGCGGCCCGTCGGAGGCGAGCAGAAGATCGGCTTTCAGCTCGTCGCGCAGGGACGCGCAGACTTTATTCAAGTCGGGCGAGCCGATCTCTTCCCCCATCTCGACCAGGAATTTGGCGTTGAAGCCGAGCTTGCCGCCGCGGGCATCGCGCACGGCACGGAGCGCCGCGAGATTGATGCTGTGCTGGCCCTTGTTGTCGGCGGTGCCGCGCCCATAGACGCGGTTGCCGATCGTCGTGGTGGCCCAGGGATCGAGCCCGCCGCGCCATTCGCCTTCCATGCCCGGGACCACGTCGCCATGGCCATAGACCAGCACGGTCGGCAGCCGCGCGTCCTCGCGATGCTCGGCGACCAGGAACGGCGACTTGCCGCTCGGCGATTCCACTAGCCGGCTCTCGAAATCGAGCTCGGCGAAGGACGGGCGCATCTCCACTTCAAGATAGGCGCGCAGCTCCGCTTCGCGGCCGGTGCTCTGGCTTTCGGTCTTGTAGGCAACGCGGCGCGCCAGCGTTTGCAGGAAGTCGCCTGACGCAAATTGCTGCCGGACATTGGCGATGGCATCGGCCCTCATGCGGCGCGGCCCTTGCGCATCGCGCGGGAATAACGCGGGCAGATCTGTTCGGCAAAACGCGTCATCATCTGCTGACGGACGGCGCGCGGCGTGCCCGGGGTCGCTGACGACACCATGAAGTAGTTGAAGCCGAGTCCGATCAAGGCGTCGATGCGCTTACAGATCGTCTCGGAACTGCCGACCAGGTTGGAATCGAGGAACGGCCCGAGCTCCCCCGGGTCCGTCATCTTGCGCAAATTGGCGAACATCCGGCTGAAATCGGCATATTCCGGAATGTTGGTCCAGGGATCGGTATCCGCCTCGTAGTGATCGGCCTGCAGCGCGAAATAGGGCGGATAATAGCGGCGTCCCATTTCGCGCGCTTCCTCGTCGGTGTCGGCGATGAACATCTTCACCGAGATCGGAAGAATGGCGCCGTTTGCTTTCGCGCCGGCGCACGCCCGCCAGCGATCCAGGATTTTCACCAGCAGGCCGTCGGGGAAAGTCGAGAGACAGATCGGGGGAATGCCGAGATCGCCCATCACCTCGGCGCTCGCGGGGCTGCCGATCGCGCCATAGAAGCGCACCGGCTTATCCGATGGTTCGGGGCGGATGCGGATCGGCTGCTCGATGTTCCAGAACCTGCCGTGATGGGAGAACGGCTTTCCGGAGAGACCCTGCTCCACAATCTTGAAAACCTCGGCGAAGCGCGCGCGGCCCTCGTTCATGTCGATGTTGTAGGCATTGTATTCCATCCGCGCCGTGCCGCGCCCGATGCCGAGATGCAGGGTGCCGCGGGTCAGCATGTTGAGCATGGCGATCTCTTCGGCGAGCCGCAGCGGATGATACCAGGGCAGCACCAGCACCGAGGTCCCGAGCGACAGGTCGGGAAATCTGGCCGCGATATGCGCCATCATCAGCAGCGGGCTCGGCGTCGGGTAATAGTCGCTGAAATGATGCTCCAGCAGCCATGCCGCGTCGTAGCCGAGCCGGTGGCCGAGTTCGCAGTCCGCCATCAGGTCGCGATAAAGCTGAGCGTCGGGAACCCCGGCCACATCCGAGGCCGCCGCCTGAAAGCCGAACGATACATCTTGCATGGAATGACCTCCGTCCGTCCTTGATCCTAGAGAGCCTGCATCGGGACGCAACTAGCCGTGAAATTCCGGGTAGCGAAACTTGCTCGAATTAGCCTTGCTAAAACCTGCCGTAGTGCAACAATTCTGGCTCATAGCCCGACGCGAGATCCGGGCACGATCAGGGAGAGAGCCATGAAGATTTTTGTGCGCGCGACCGCCGTTTGCCTGCTGTTTGCAGGCTCCGCTCTGGCCCTGACCGGCGAGCGCTTTCCGGAAATTCCGCTGGACAAGATGACGCCTCCGCAGCGCGCGATTGCCGATGCCATCTTGTCCGGCCCGCGCAAGGGCATGAGCGGTCCATTCAATGCCTGGCTGCGCAGCCCGGAACTCGCCGACCGATTGCAGAAGGTCGGCGAATATGTCCGTTTCAACAGCTCGCTCGACAAGCGGCTGAACGAGATGGCGATCATCATGACCGCGCAATATTGGGGCTCGACCTATGAGTGGTTCGCGCATGCGCCGCTGGCGATCAAGGCCGGGCTCGATCCCGATATCGTCGCCGCGATCGGCGCCGGTAACAAACCTGCCAAGATGAAGGACGACGAGGCGATCGTCTGGGAATTCGCCACCCAGCTTCGCAGAGATCATCACGTCGACGACGACATCTATGCCAAGGCGGTCGACAAATTCGGCGAGACCGGCGTGGTGGACCTGATCGCGGTCAGCGGCTATTACGACGTGGTCTCGATGACCCTCAATGTCGCTCATGTCGCGCCGCCAAAGGACGCGCAACTGCCGTTCAAGCAGGCCGGGCGCTAACTGCAAGTCGCGCGCATGACCAAGCAAATCCGGCTTAACGCCTTCGCCATGAATTGCGTGGCGCATCAATCGCCGGGACTGTGGACCCATCCGCGCGACCGCACGGCGGAATATAACCGCCTGCCCTACTGGCTCGATCTGGCAAGAGCGCTGGAGCGCGGCCGTTTCGACGGGCTGTTCCTGGCCGACGTGCTCGGCGTCTACGACGTCTACGGCAACAGCCCGGACGCGGCGCTGAAATACGCGACGCAGACGCCGGCGAACGAGCCGCTGCTTCTGATCTCGGCGATGGCCGCAGTGACGAAGCATCTCGGCTTCGGCGTCACCTCTAATCTCTCCTTCGAGCCGCCCTACCCGTTCGCGCGGCGGATGTCGACGCTTGACCATCTGACCGAAGGTCGGATCGGCTGGAACGTCGTGACCGGCTATCTCGACAGCGCCGCGCGCGGCGCCGGCAAGGACAAGCAGACTGCGCATGACGACCGCTACGACGTCGCCGACGAATATATGGAGGTGGTCTACAAGCTCTGGGAGGGAAGTTGGGAAGACGACGCCGCGATCCGCGATCGCGCGCGCGGCATCTTCACCGATCCGTCCAAGGTGCATCGCGTCACCCATGAGGGCGCCAACTACCGTCTCAATGCCATCCATCTCGCCGAGCCGTCGCCGCAGCGGACGCCGGTGCTGTACCAGGCCGGCACCTCGCCGCGCGGCCGGCAGTTCGCAGCTCGGCATGCCGAATGCGTGTTCATGTCCGGCCCGTCGGCCAAGGTGATCGCGCCGCGCGTCGCAGCAATCCGTGAGCAGGCGGCGAAATGCGGCCGCGATCCGCGCGAGATCCTGATGTTCAGCATGTTCACGGTGGTGCTCGGCGAGACCGAGGCCAAGGCGAAGGCGAAGTACGAAGAGTATCGCCGGCACATCAGTCCCGAGGGCGCGTTGACCCTGATGTCGGGCTGGACCGGCGTCGATTTCTCGCAGATGGCGTTGGACCAGGAAGTCCGCCATGTCACCAACGATGCCGGGCGCAGTGCGATGGACAACATCACCCGCGCCGATCCAGATCGGGTCTGGACCGTGCGCGAGGTCGCCGAACATGTCGGCATCGGCGGCATCGGGCCCGTGATCGTCGGCACGCCCGAGAGAGTGGCCGACGAAATCGAGGCCTGGTTCGAGGCGACCGACGTCGACGGGCTCAACATGCCCTTTGCGGTCTCGCCCGGCGATTTCGAGGACATTGCCGACATGCTGGTGCCCGACAACAATTCCGCGCCTCAGCCCGGCAACCAGATCGGGCACGATCAGGGAGAAAGTCATGAAGACCATTCTGCGCGCGACTGCCGTTTGCCTGTTGTTTGCAGGTTCCGCTCTGGCCCTGACGGGCGAGCGCTTTCCGGAAATTCCGCTGGACAAGATGACGCCTCCGCAGCGCACGATTGCCGATGCCATCATGTCCGGCCCCCGCAAGGGCATGAGCGGCCCGTTCAATGCGTGGCTGCGCAGCCCGGAACTCGCGGATCGCCTGCAGAAGGTCGGCGAATATGTCCGCTTCAACAGCTCACTCGACAAACGTCTGAACGAGATGGCGATCATCATGACCGCGCAATATTGGGGCTCGACCTATGAGTGGTTCGCGCATGCGCCGCTGGCGATCAAGGCCGGGCTCGATCCGGATATCGTCGCCGCCATCGGCGCCGGTAACAAACCTGCCAAGATGAAGGACGACGAGGCCATCGTCTGGGAATTCGCCACCCAGCTTCGCAGGGATCATCATGTCGACGACGACATCTACGCCAAGGCCGTCGACAAATTCGGCGAGACCGGCGTGGTGGACCTCATCGCGGTCAGCGGCTATTACGACGTGGTCTCGATGACCCTCAACGTCGCCCACGTCGCCCCGCCCAAGGACGCGCAACTGCCGTTCAAGCAGGCCGGGCGCTAACTGCAAGTCGCGCGCATGACCAAGCAAATCCGGCTCAACGCCTTCGCCATGAATTGCGTGGCGCATCAATCGCCGGGACTGTGGACCCATCCGCGCGACCGCACGGCGGAATATAACCGCCTGCCCTACTGGCTCGATCTGGCGAAAGCGCTGGAGCGCGGCCGTTTCGACGGGCTGTTCCTCGCCGACGTGCTCGGCGTCTACGACGTCTATGGCAACAGCCCCGACGCGGCGTTGAAATATGCGACGCAGACGCCGGCGAACGAACCGCTGCTGCTGATCTCGGCGATGGCCGCGGTGACGAAGCATCTCGGCTTCGGCGTCACCAGCAATCTGTCGTTCGAGCCGCCCTACCCGTTCGCGCGGCGGATGTCGACGCTCGACCATCTGACCGAGGGGCGGATCGGCTGGAACGTCGTCACCGGCTATCTCGACAGCGCCGCGCGCGGCGCCGGCAAGGACAAACAGACCGCGCATGACGACCGCTACGACGTCGCCGACGAATATATGGAGGTGGTCTACAAGCTCTGGGAGGGAAGCTGGGAGGACGACGCGGCAATCCGCGATCGCGCGCGCGGCATCTTCACCGATCCGTCCAAGGTGCATCGGGTCACCCATGAGGGCGCCAACTACCGCCTCAACGCCATCCATCTCGCCGAGCCGTCGCCGCAGCGCACGCCGGTGCTGTACCAGGCCGGCACCTCGCCGCGCGGCCGGCAATTCGCCGCAGAGCATGCCGAATGCGTGTTCATGTCGGGCCCGTCGGCCAAGGTGATCGCGCCGCGCGTCGCCGCAATACGTGAGCAGGCGGCCAAATGCGGCCGCGATCCGCGCGAGATCCTGATGTTCAGCATGTTCACGGTGGTGCTCGGCGAGACCGAGGCGAAAGCAAAAGCGAAATATGAGGAGTATCGCCGCCACATCAGTCCCGAGGGCGCGTTGACCTTGATGTCAGGCTGGACCGGCGTCGACTTCTCGCGCATGGCGTTGGACCAGGAAGTGCGTCATGTCACCAATGATGCCGGCCGCAGCGCGATGGACAACATCACCCGCGCCGATCCCGATCGGGTCTGGACCGTGCGCGAGGTCGCCGAGCATGTCGGCATCGGCGGCATCGGGCCCGTGATCGTCGGCACGCCCGAGAAGGTCGCCGACGAGATCGAGGCCTGGTTCGAGGCCACCGACGTCGACGGGCTCAACATGCCCTTTGCGGTCTCGCCCGGCGATTTCGAGGATATTGCCGACATGCTGGTGCCCGAGTTGG
>CAVTVG010000002.1:0-621507 GCA_963738155.1 uncultured Alphaproteobacteria bacterium | reverse complement strand
AGCGCGCTGACGCGCGCGGCATGCTCGTCCTCGGTCAGCGTGCGCAGCACCACGCCCGAGGCGTTGCGCGGGGCCGACGGCGGGCTTGCCGCAGGACGGCCGAGCGGCGCCTTGGCGGCGGCGGCGGGTGGGGCTTTTGCGGCGACAGGTTCGGGCGCACGCGCAGTCTCGGTGACGGGCGCATCGCCGCCGATGCGGCGTTTGCCGCGCTTCTCGACCACGACCTGTTTGGTGCGGCCGTGCGGGAAACTCTGACGCACGGTGCCGGTCTCGACGCGCGGTTTGAGCGAAAGGGTCTTGCCCGTCACGCCGATTTTCTTGTCGCTGGAGTTGGTCGTATCGGCCATTCAAAAGTCCTAAGTTCCTGTGATGCGCGTCGCGCACCGTCGATTGATGCAAGTCGTATTTATCTCGAATTCCTGGCCGCGGTTCCGGCAGTCTTGTCGGCGTCGGCCGCCCGGTATCGGACCAGGGTCTGGCTGCGCGACAGGAATGTCTTGCTCGCCGGGCCCGCGAGCAGCGCAGCATGTACCACATTTGACCGGCCCAGTGCCAAATCCAATTCTGCCGAACTCAGCGCGGTGACGGCCGGAAACTCCGGTAATTCAGGGTTAATCCCGGCATTTTGGCGGGCCAGCGCCTGTAGTTTGCGGATTCCGTCACTGGACCCGTCGGAGGCGTGGAGCAACGCCGCGATGGCTGCCCGGTCCTTCCGGTCGGTTAGCGCAGCCTCGACCTTGGCAAAGCCCGAGATCACCTGGCCGGCCTTGGCGGCGATCGCCAGTGCCGCGATGGTGGCTCGCGCCAGCAGGGTTTCGGTATCGGCAGCAAGGCTTTCCGCGACGCGGACGTCGCGTTTGAAGCCTCTGGAAAACTGGTGACGCCGGACCGCTTCCGCAACCGTCTGACGCGACGCGGAAATCCACAGGCCCCGGCCCGGAAGCTTGCGCTTGATGTCCGCGATCACCTCGCCCTGCGGCGAGATCACGAAACGGATCAGTTCGTCGACCGGCTTCTGCTCGCGGCTGACAGCGCACATCCGCAACGTCGCGGACTTGCCGGTCCGCGGCCCGTTGTCGAGATCTGGGTCAGCCATGGCGAGCATGTGCGGGCCATCTCCCCGACCTTAAACAGCAGCAGGCTGGTCTTCGGAGGCCTCGGCCTCCTCGGACGGCTTGGCAAGGTCGGCCTCGGTGATCCAGCCGGCCTTGACGCGAGCCTGCATGATCAGCCCCTCGGCCTCCTCGCGGGAAATCTCGATGCCATCGAGGAAGCCTGCATGCTTGACCGGCTCGCTGCCTTCCTTGCGCTCGGTCCAGCCGACGAGGTCGTCGGTGGCGCAGCCGGCGAGATCCTCGACCGTCTTGACGTCGTTCTCGCCGAGCTTGACCATCACCTTGGAGCTGATGCCGGGCACGTCCCTCATGGCGTCCTCGACGCCGAGTTCCTTGCGCCTGGCTTCAAGTTCCGACTCCAGCCGCTCCAGATATTCGCGGGCGCGATGTTGCAGCTCGTTGGCGGTGTCCTCGTCGAAGCCTTCGATCCCGGCCAGTTCCTTGGCGTCGACCAGCGCCAGCTCCTCGACCGAGGTGAAGCCTTCGGAGGCGAGCAGCTGACCCACGACCTCGTCGACATCGAGCGCTTCCATGAACACGCGGGTCGAGTTCTCGAAGTCGGCCTGACGGCGCTCCGATTCCTCCTGCTCGGTCAGGATGTCGATGTCCCAGCCGGTGAGCTGGGAGGCGAGGCGGACGTTCTGGCCGCGGCGGCCGATCGCCAGCGACAGCTGATTGTTGGTGTCGGGCACCACGACCTCGATGCGCTCGCGGTCCTCGTCGATGACGACCTTGGCGACCTCGGCCGGTGCCAGCGCGTTGACGACGAAGGTCGCGATGTCGGGCGACCACGGAATGATGTCGATCTTCTCGCCCTGCAGCTCGTTGACCACGGCCTGCACGCGCGAACCGCGCATGCCGACGCAGGCGCCGACCGGATCGACCGAGGAGTCGCGCGAGATCACGCCGATCTTGGCGCGCGAGCCGGGATCGCGGGCGACTGCCTTGATCTCGACGATGCCGTCATAGATTTCCGGCACTTCCTGGGCGAACAGCTTCGCCATGAACTGCGGATGGGTGCGGGAGAGGAAAATCTGCGGCCCCCGGGTCTCGCGGCGCACGTCGAAAATATAGGCGCGGACGCGGTCGCCGTTGCGGAACACCTCGCGCGGCAGCATCTCGTCGCGGCGGATGATGGCCTCGCCGCGCCCGAGATCGACGATCACGCTGCCATATTCGACGCGCTTGACGATGCCGTTGACGATGTCGCCGATGCGGTCCTTGAACTCCTGGTACTGCCGGTCGCGCTCGGCCTCGCGGACCTTCTGCACGATGACCTGCTTGGCCGACTGCGCGGCGATGCGGCCGTATTCCAGCGGCGGCAGCGTGTCGGCGATGGTGTCGCCGACCTGGGCGCCGGGATTGGCGCGCTGCGCGTCCGTCAGCGAGATCTGGTTGGCGGAATTCTCGACGACTTCGACCACCAGCATGTGGCGCGACAGCCTGAGCTCGCCCTTCTTGGCATCGATCTCGGCATGCACATCGGTCTCGGCGCCGTAACGGGCGCGAGCCGCCTTCGCGATGGCGTCCTCCATCGCGGCAATCACGATCCCGCGGTCGATCGACTTCTCGCGCGCAACCGCATCCGCGATCTGCAGCAGTTCGAGCTTGTTGGCGCTGACGGCCATGGCTTAGTCTCCTTCGGTCAGGTCGATCTCGCCCCTGCGCGCCCTTGCGGCGGCGAGGCGATGTTGCTTGGTGTTCTTCGGAGCCGGCTTGTTGCCGGTCTTCGATTTCGGCGAATGGTCGCGCGCATGCGGCGCGGGCGGCGGTTCAAGCCCGAGATTGCGCTTCAGCTCGCGCTCGGCGGCTTTGCCGCGGCGCATCGATTCCGCGACCAGTTCGTCGGTGAGCACGAGCTTGGCTTCGGCGATGTCTTCCATCGCGAGCAGGATGTCGACGTCCTCGCCGGCCCGCGCATCGTCACGATGCAGCCTGGCCGCATCGCCCTCGACGCCGACGAGCGTGCCGCGGAACCGCTTGCGGCCCTGGTGGGCGACCGCCATCTCGATCTTGACGAGATAGCCGGCATAACGCTCGAAATCGGAACGGCGGACCAGCGGCCGATCGATGCCCGGCGAGGAAATCTCCAGCCGATAGGCACGGTCGATCGGGTCGGCGATGTCGAGCACCGGCGAAAGGGCACGCGACACTGCCTCGCAATCCTCGATCTGCATCGATCCATCCGGCCGTTCGGCCATGATCTGCACGGTGCAGCCGGCCTCGCCGGAAATCTTGATGCGCACCAGGCGATAGCCCAGCTGCTGCAGGACGGGGCCTGCGACCGCGGAGACGCGCGCCGCCACCCCGGGCTCGACCACCAGGCGCGGCTCGGCCAAGAGTTCGGCATCCATGGAACCAGTAGTCGGTTCGGTCATATCCAGCGTCAAACGGGCTCTTGCTTTGTCTGGGTTTGCGTCCCGGACCCGCGAATGGCGGTTCCGGCAGGCTCAGGTAATAAAAAAGAGCGGGTCCCGAGGGGCCCACTCTCAATACGCGTTTCGTATGAGACCTTAAGTTGCGGCTCATATAGCGCTTTTCCCCATGGGCGGCAAGACCAAGTGAGGGGATTCGCGGGCGGGTTTCTGCCCCTAAATCTAACCCTTCCTTCACCAAAGGCCCCCTAGATTGCCGGTAATCCCTTGCCCGCCGGGTCGGGCGGGTTGGCCCCTTATCGCGTGCGTACCGAGTAGAGTTCGATGACAGTCGCCGCGTCGATGATCCCGGGACTCGACGAGATCGTCAGGAACGGCGATCCGCAACGCCGTACCGAGGCGGCGCGCCTGATTTCCGAGCTGTTTTTCGAGGACGCCGCCAATCTGCGGCCGAACCACGTCGAGCTCTTCGACGAGATCCTGCTCGGCCTCGTTCCGCATGCCGAGCTGTTGACGCGGGTCGAGCTGGCCGAACGGATGTCGCTGATCGTCAACGCGCCTCGCGTGCTGGTCGGACGGCTGGCGCGCGAGAACGAGATCATGGTCGCGGGTCCCCTGCTGCGCCGCTCGCCGGTGCTGGACGAGGATGCGCTGCTCGAGATCGCGCGAGTGAAGGGGCAGGGTCATCTGCTGGCGATGTCGGAGCGGCCTGCGCTTTCGACCGATCTCACCGATGTCATCGTGCGGCGTGGCGATCGCGAGGTGATCCGGCGCGCCGCCGGCAACAATGGTGCGCGGTTTTCGGAAGGCGGCTATGGCGAGTTGATCAAGCGCGCCAGCCAGGACGGCGTGCTGACCTTGACCGTCGGCCAGCGCAACGATCTGTCCGACGACCGGCTGAAGCAGCTCCTGGCCGGCTCGCTCGACGTCATCCGCCGCCGTCTCTTCGATGTCGTAAAACCCGAACGACAGGCCGCGATCAAGCAGGCGATGGCGCAGATATCGGGTGTTGCCGAGCGCTTCGAGAGCAAGCGCGATTTCTTGCCGGCGCAGCGCACGGTCCTGGCGCTGCACGAAGCCGGCAATCTCAACGAGGCCGCGCTGCTCGGATTCGCCAAATCCTACCGCTACGAGGAATTGGTCGCGGCACTGTCGGCGATGTCGGGCGTGAAGATACCGATCCTCGACAGCCTGATCACCGGCGAGCGCTTCGATCCGATCCTGATCGTCGGCAAGACCATCGGGCTCGAATGGGCGACGGTGCGCGCCCTGATCCTGCTGCGGCTCGGGCCGAACCGCGTCCCGGCGCCCGCCGATATCGAAGCAGCACGCGTCAATTTCGCCAAGCTGATGCCGTCGACTGCCGAGCGCGTGGTGAACTTCTGGAAGAGCCGGCCTTAGCCTCTCCCTTCCCAAGGTCAGGCATTGCCCGCTATGTTCCCTGACAGCGCCATCAGGGAGCCCAGGATGCTGACGGAAGCCGCCATTGTTTCCCACGCCGCGAAGGTTCGCGACGACGGCTTCACGATCATTGAGGGCGCGGCCTCCGCAGATCTGGTCGAGGGATTGAAGCAGGCGGTCGAACGCATCGAGCGCCAGCACAATCTCGGACCGGCCAGGACCTCGTTCGAAGGCTTCAAGACGCTGCGCATCAACAATCTCCTCACCTATGACGAGATGTTCTGGGAGGTGCCGCTGCACGGCAGCGTGCTGCCGGTGGTGGAGCGCGTGCTCGACAAGGAATGTCTGCTGTCGTCATTCTGCTCGCTGGTGCTCGGACCCGGCCAGGAGGCGCAGCCGATCCACGAGGATACGCAGCTCATTCCGCTGCCGCGGCCGCACATCCCGATCACCGTGAATGCGATCTGGGCGCTGACGGATTTTAAGGCCGACAATGGCGCGACGCGGGTCGTGCCGGGCAGCCACAAATTCGAATCCTCACCCGAATACGGCAAGGACTACGACACGGTCACCGCAATCATGCAGGCCGGCGGCGTGATGCTGTTCGACAGCGCGCTGTGGCATGGCGGCGGCGCCAACACCAGCGATGCGCGTCGCTTCGCCTTCTCCTGCGCCTATTGCTGGGGCTGGATGCGGCAGCAGGAAAATCTGCAGCTCGGTATCCCCATGGACATCGCGCGGAAGTTTCCGCGGCGGCTGCAGGAGTTGTGCGGCTACAGCGTCTATAAGGGACAGTTCGGCCACATCGACAACCACGATCCGATCGAGCTGCTCGGCCGCGAGCGGGGAAAACGCATGGTGTGGGAAGCAACCGACGTGAAGAAAGCGCGGCTGGCCGAGACTGCGAAGCCCTAACCAACGCGCTGAAACCGCAAATAGCTCGTCACGCGTCCTTCGCGCGTTGCCTTCCTGCCGTAGCGCGTCATGGTGTAGCCATCCCATGGCTTGCGCCAGTCGTCGGCCCGCTCGGCCATCCAGCGGAAATCCGGCGAACGGACGAGATGCGCCAGCGTCCAGGCGCAGTAATCGTCGATGTCGCTGACGAAACGGAATTCGCCCGAGGGTTTCAGCACGCGCGCCATCGCCCTGACATTCGCATCCTGCACGAACCGACGCTTCCAGTGCCGCCGCTTCGGCCAGGGATCGGGATGGATCAGGTCGATAAGCGACAGCGAATTCGGCGGCAGCCATGCCAGCAATTCGGCGGCGTCGCCGGCGAACAGGCGGATGTTGCCGATATTGTGCGCTTCAATCTGCGCCAGGATTTTCGCCATGCCGTTGACATAGGGCTCGCAGCCGATGAAGCCCGTGTCCCTAGGACGCTGTGCCTCCGCAACAAGATGCTCGCCGCCGCCAAACCCGATTTCGAGTCGCAGCTGATCGGCCCTGGGATCGAAGAGGTCACAAATATCGGCGGGAGCTTCGCTTGCGATATCGAGCGCGAGATGCGGCAGCAGATTCTCGACGAGGTCGGCCTGGTGCACGCGAAGCTTGTGGCCCTTGCGGCGGCCGAAGAACGAGCCCTGCCGCCTGCCGTCGTCGCCGGTCGGGGAGTCGCGTTTGGTTGAATTGCCGGCCGGCGCGGTCATCGCAGCGTCTGGTACAGCCGATAGAGCAATCGCGCGCGCGGCTCGATCGACGAGATGTACAACTGCTCGTAATGAGTATGCGCGCCCTTGCCGTCGACGCCGAGCCCGTCGAGGGTTGCGGTGTGAAGCGCGGTGAAGTTGCCGTCGGAGCCGCCGCCCGTAAACGTATCCACCAGATCGAAGCCGATATCGGCCGCGATCGCTTTCGCATGCTCATACAGCGCCGCGACGGCATTGCCCTTTTCATATGGCGGCCGGTTCAATCCACCGGTCACCTTCACCGTGACCCCTTCGCTGCGCGATTTCAGATCGAGGATTTTCGGCACCAGTTCGTCGGCATCGGCGATCGTCGGCATGCGCAGGTCGACCTGCGCATAGGCTTCCTCGGGAATGACGTTCGGCCGCGTTCCGCCCCTGACCACGCCCACGGTCACGGTGATGCGGCGCTTGACGTCGTTCATGGCTTCCAGCGTCTGGATGACATTGGCGAGCTCGCGGATGGCGCTGCGGCCATCCAGCGGACGCGTGCCGGCATGCGCCGGCCGACCCGTGATGAAGACTTCGAAGCGGCCGACACCCTTGCGTCCCGTGACGATCTTGCCGCCGTCGCGCGCGGGCTCGGTCACCAGCACATATTTGGCCTTCTGTCCCTCGGCCTCGATCAGCGTGCGCGAGGTTGGACTGCCGATCTCCTCATCCGAGACAAAGAGCTGCGTGACGCTGAGCGGAGAAGGCGCGCCACTGGCACAGAGTTGCCGGAACGCATGGTAGGCGAGATAGGCGCCCCCCTTCATGTCGTAGATGCCGGGACCGAAGGCGGCGTCGCCTTGCACAGAAAACGGCAGGCGTTCGATGAAGCCCATCGGATGCACGGTGTCGAGATGGCTCAGCACCAGAATGCCGGGCGCATCCTGTCCCCAGGAGGAGCGCGCGACCAGATGGTCGCCGCAGCCGGCCTTGCCCGCGATGCGCTCGACCGTCGCCGGCAGGCCGCGATAGCCTTCCGCCACCATGTCGGCGAGCTTGTTGACCTGTTGGGGCGCATCGGACGGCGTTTCGATCTCGACCCATCGGCGGATGCCGTCGAGGATGATCTTGGAATCGAAGGGATTGGTCATTGTCATCGGCACACTGCGGAAACGAGCGCCCTCTCATGCGCTTGCCGCCCAAGCCGCGTCAATGCTCGATCGACGATGAAAGATCAGGTTTTGGCAATGTCAGGTTTTAACTTGGGCCTCGCGCGCCGCAATCTGCTCGACCAGGTCGACGATGCTGCGCCGAAGCTTGGTATCGGCGATGCGCGTGAAGGCGCGCGTCAGCGCCAGCCCTTCGGAGGTTGCGAGGAAATCCGACACATAGGTCGGGGACGTCCCTTCGCCGAACCCGTTGCCGGGAGTGCTGGTCGGTCCGCCCTCGAACAGGAAGGACACCGGCACCTGCAGGATTTCGGAGATCTGCTGGATACGGCTCGCGCCGACCCGGTTGGTGCCCTTCTCGTATTTCTGGATCTGCTGGAAGGTCAGCCCGAGCGCTTCGCCGAGCTTCTCCTGGCTCATGCCGAGCATGATGCGGCGCATTCGCACCCGACTGCCGACATATTTATCGATCGGGTTGGGTGCCTTGGTCGTCATTGCCAACTCTCCTTGCGATCGGGCCGGGAAAGAGGCGCAAGCCTCCGGCGCGAACACCGTCAAATCCTGCTCGGAGGCCGGGTAACATTGCAGACAATTTGAGCAATGAACTGACTGGATTTTTCTGGTTCTAAACAGAATGCGGAGCGCAGCGACGGTCTGTCAACTGTCCGGCTTTCGCTGGTTAGAACGTTTCTATTGGAAATCGAAAGCCGAACGGGAGTCGTGCGCGCAAAGCCCGCCGTCACAGTCGGCGTTTTGTGGAGCGCCGCCGAACCACGAATATCAAGGCAACAGCGATGATTACTGCGATTGGCGCATCGCCGAGACGTGCGTAGACGGTCGGCGGATTGGCCGCCGGCAGCGGCGAATCCAGCACGCCTTCGACGCCGAGCCCCAGACGTGCGACGAATCGTCCCAAGGGATCGATGGTGGCGGAAATGCCCGTATTGGCGGCGCGGACCACGGGCAATCCCTGCTCGATGGCGCGCATGCGCGCCTGTTCGAGATGCTGATAGGGACCGGTTGAAATTCCAAACCAGCCGTCATTCGTCAGGTTGACGATCCAGCCTGGGCGGTCATCGCGGGAAGCAATGTCAGCGGGAAAGATCGCCTCGTAGCAGATCAGTGGTAGCGCACGCGGTGCGTTCGGAATGGCCATCGTGCGCCGCACGGTGCCCGGAATGAAGCCGCCCTGGATCCTGGTCAGCTGTTCGAAGCCCCATCTCTCCATCCAATCCTGGAATGGCAGGTATTCGCCAAACGGGACCAGGTGCAGCTTGTCGTAGACGTCGAGCACATTGCCGTCGTGATCGATGACGTAGATCGAATTGTAGGCGCGCGTGACGGGAAGGTTCCTTGGCTGATCGGGCGCGCGCACGGAACCGGTGATCAGCACGGTCTCCTTCGGCAACAACGCCGCGATCTGCGCCATCGCGTCGGCCTCGCGGGTGAGGAAGAACGGAAACGCCGATTCCGGCCAGACCAGGATCGTAGCGTCGCGAACGCCGGTCGATTGCGGCCCTGACGCGCGATCGGACAGCGTCAGATATTTCTGCATCACCGCCGCCTTGGCGGAGTAGTTGAATTTGACGTCCTGCTGCAGATTGGGCTGCATGATGCGAATGCGGACATTGCCGACCAGCCGCGTCGGTTCCATCGACAGGCGGATCGCGCCGAAAATTCCCATCGCAACGAGCACGGCAAGTGCCGCCACCGGCGCGATCCACGGCTTGCGCCCGCGCGAGGTGCCGTCGATCAGCGCGGCGGGCGAAGCAAAGATCGCGACTGTGAGAAACGTCATGCCCCACAGTCCGATCAGTGACGCCGTCTGTCCCAACGCCAGCGGCCGGAACAGCGCATAGCCGTACGCATTCCACGGGAAACCGGTCAGCAAATGGCCGCGCAGCCACTCGGCGATGGTGAGGCTGATCGCGAGCGCCAGCACGCGCGAGGCGTCGCTGGTCCAGAGCAAGCGCGCCAGCGCGAAGCCGAAGCCGGTGAACAGCGCGAGATAGGCGGGCAAGCCGAGGACCGCGAACGGCATCAGCCAGGCAAAGGTCGAGGCATCGACCAGGAAGGCGTTGCCGATCCAGTACAGGCCCGGCACGAAATAGCCGAGCCCGAAGCACCAGCCGGTCAGCGCCGCCGCCGGAATGCCGCGCATCCGGCCTGCGCCTGCGCCATCGATCTGCCAGACCGCCACCGGAAAGGTCAGAAACAGCACCGGCCAGGCGTTGAACGGCGCCATCGCCAGCGTCGACAGCGCGCCGGCCGCCAGCGCAATCAAGGCGCGCTTCCAGCCCCAGGCGAGAATGATCGAAAGGCCGGCCGCGCGAAGTTTATCCAGCATATTCACTGCGACCCGCTTCCCTCGGCCGGCGGCGGCCCTGGGTTCGCATTGTCGTTCGCCTGTGCGGGCGGGGTCTCGGAGGTGGCCTCGCGGCGCCGGCTTTCACGTTGCGTGCGTGGTGCGGGGCGTTCCTTGCGAGTGGCGATCCGCAGGCGCTTGACCCGGCGCGGATCGGCGTCGAGCACTTCGACTTCGAAATTGCCCGGACCGGAGATCACCTCGCCGCGGACCGGCAGCCGGCCGACATGGCTGACCAGATAGCCGCCCAGCGTCTGCACCTCTTCGCCGGCCTCGCCCGACACGAACTCGTCGCCGATCACAGCGCGGACGTCGTCGAGGCTCGCGCGCGCATCCGCAATGAAGGAGTTGTCGGGTTGGCGCACGATCGCCGGCGGTTCGTCGCTGTCATGCTCGTCGTCGATCTCGCCGACGATCTGCTCGACAATGTCCTCGATCGAGACGAGGCCGTCGGTGCCGCCATATTCGTCGACGACCAGCGCGAGATGGATGCGCGAGGCCTGCATCTGCGCCAACAGATCGATCGCCCGCATCGAGGGTGGCACATAGAGCAGCTTGCGGATGATGTGGGCATCGGCAAGGGACACTCCCAGGTCGACGGCGCGCAGGTCGAGCCCCGCGGGCGGCGGTTTCTTGCGCCGCGACTTTCCGCTCGCCGGCACGCGCGCCCGCGCGGTCATGAAGCCGAGCAGGTCGCGGATGTGCACCATGCCCTCGGGATCGTCGAGCGTCTCGTTGTAGACCACGAGCCGCGAATGCGCGGCGCGCTCGAACAGGTCCATCAGCTCGCCGAGCGGAATGTCGCGCTTGACCGCGATGATGTCGGCGCGATGCACCATCACGTCGGCAAGCCGGCGCTCGTGCAGGCCGAGGATGTTGCGCAGCATGGCGCGCTCGACCGCGGAAAATCCGACCTCGTCCGGCTGCGAGGCGTCGAGCACGACCTGCAGGTCGTCGCGGACCGATCCTGCCTTCCAGCCGAACAGCGTACGGATCGCGCGCAGCAGCCAGTTTTCGGAAGCGGTGCGGCCGGCCTCGTCCTGCGGCACCACCGCGGGCAGGTTGCGCGTGTTGCGCGGATTGTCGTGGGTCGGGTCGGAATCCGGCATTTCAGTCCATTCGCTCCCGGCCCGCATAGGGATCGGGGATCCCGAGCTGCGCCAATATCTCGATCTCCAGCGATTCCATCGCCGCGGCGTCAGCATCGTTGTCGTGATCGTAGCCAATCAAATGCAGGAACCCGTGCACCGCAAGATGGCTCAAATGATGATTGAACGGCTTTTGTTCCTCATCCGCCTCCCGGCGCATGGTCTGGTAGGCGATGGCGATGTCCCCCAGCATGCGCGGCGCGTCGCCGGGCTTGCGCACCCCGGTCGGTTGCAGCGCGGGGAACGACAGCACATTGGTCGGCTTGTCGATGCCGCGCCAGTTGCCGTTCAGGGTGCGAATTCCGGAATCGTCGGTCAGCATCACCGCAAGCTCGGCCTCGCCGACGTCGGTATCGACGCTTTCGGCGGCCGCCGCGATGGCGCGCTGGATGATGGCCTCGGCATCGGGTGCGTCATGCCAGCACTCGGCGACCACGAGAACCTCGGTGAAGGGAAGGGTGAGTTGGGACAAAACCTGGCTTCGGCACGCTCCAAAGCGCTGCCGCTCCTACTTTCCGCCGCCCGGCTGTTTCTTCGGTGCGGCCTCATAGGCCGCGACGATTCGCGCGACCAGTTCATGGCGGATCACGTCTTCGGCCGTGAATCTCACCTGCGCAATGCCATCGACGCCGTCGAGCAGCCGCGTCGCCTCGGTAAGGCCCGAGGCCTGACCGTGCGGCAGGTCAACCTGCGAGGGATCGCCGGTGACGATCATGCGGCTGTTCTCGCCGAGCCTCGTCAGGAACATCTTCATCTGCATCGTCGTGGTATTCTGCGCCTCGTCCAGGATGATGGCGGCATTGGTCAATGTGCGGCCGCGCATGAAGGCGAGGGGAGCGATCTCGATCTCGCCGCTCTGCAATGCGCGCTCGACGATGCGCGCATCCATCAAATCGTACAGCGCGTCGTAGATCGGCCTCAAGTAAGGGTCGACCTTGTCCTTCAGGTCGCCGGGCAGGAAGCCGAGCCGCTCGCCGGCTTCGACCGCCGGCCGCGTCAGGATGATGCGGTCGACCTCCTTGCGCTCGAACAGCTGCGCGGCATGGGCGACCGCAAGCCAGGTCTTGCCGGTGCCGGCCGGACCGATGCCGAACACCAGCTCATGCCGCTTCAGGGCGCGGATATACGAGTCTTGCGCGGCGGTGCGCGCGCGCACCGGGCGCTTGCGCAGGATGATGGTCTCGAAGGCCGACTTCGCCGTCTTGGCGTCATATTCGAACAGCGAGCCCTGTGCGATCACGGCCCTGATGGCGCCCTCGACGTCGCCCTGGGCGAGATCATGGCCCTGCGTGGCTTGGGCATAAAGTGTCTCCAGCACGCGCCGCGCGGCGTCGCAGCCGTCGCGCGAGCCGGCGATGGTAATGTGGTTGCCGCGGGAGTCGACGACGATGCCGAGCCGCCGCTCGATCTGCGCGAGGTTCTGGCCGTAGGGTCCGACCAGCGACGACACAGCGCGGTTGTCGTCGAAGTCGATGACGACCTGTGTCTCCGGTGGAACCTGCATGTCGCGGTCAAATTTGCGGCTGGGAACGAGCGAGGGCGAATCCGATGCGCTTTTTGGCAAGGGTTCAGGCTCCAATGCTGATCTGGTGAGAGGCCGCGGAAACGCGCTGCTTCGGGGGCGAGAGTTCGCCCTTCAGGCTGTAACGTTCGAGGCTTTCGATTCTGACCGGCAATACCTGCCCGATGATGTCGGACGAGGCCATCACATGGGCCGGTTGCAGGTAAGCGGTGCGGCCGACGATCTGGCCGGGATTGCGCGCCGGCCGCTCGAACAGCACATCCATCGTGGTGCCAATCGCAGCCTTGTTGAAGGCCGATTGCTGGCTGTCGATCAATTCCTGGAGCCGCGCCAATCGCTCATCCATGTCAGCTGCTGAAACCGTCTCCCGCATGTCCGCCGCAGGCGTCCCCGGCCGCGGCGAATATTTGAACGAATAGGCTGCAGCGTATCCGATTTGCATGACAAGCGCGAGTGTGGCGGAAAAATCTTCCGCGCTCTCGCCGGGGAAGCCAACGATAAAATCCGATGAAAATGCAATGTCTTGGCGAGCGCGGCGAAAACGCTCGATGACATCAAGGTAATCCCTGACGGTATGTTTGCGGTTCATCGCCGCGAGAATCCGGTCGGAACCGGACTGCACCGGCAGGTGCACGAACGGCATCAGCGCGGCGAGATCGCGATGGGCCTCGATCAGCGAATCATCGACGTCTCTCGGATGGCTGGTCGAATAGCGCAGCCGCGCGATGCCCGGAATCGCGGCGAGCCGATGCAGGAGCCTGCCGAGCGGCCAGCTTTTCCCGTCCGGGCCTTGCCCGTGATAGGCGTTGACGTTCTGCCCGATCAGCGTGAGCTCGCGCACGCCGTTCTCAGTGAGCCGCTTCACGTCGTTGACGATTTTCTCGACCGGCCGGGAAACTTCGGTGCCCCGCGTGTACGGCACCACACAGAAGGTGCAGAACTTGTCGCAGCCTTCCTGTACGGTGACGAAGGCCGAGATGCCGCGCGCGCGGATCGCATCCGATTTCGGCTGCGGCAGGAAGCCGAACTTGTCCTGGGCCGGAAATTCGGTCTCGATCGCCTTCTCTCCGCGCGCTGCCCGCGCGAGCAGCTCCGGCAGGTGATGATAACTCTGCGGGCCGACCACGACGTCGACCACGGGCGCGCGGCGGATGATCTCCTCGCCCTCGGCCTGCGCGACGCAGCCCGCGACCGCGATTGTCATGTCGCGACCCTCTCGTGCGGCTGCATCACGCGCGACGCGCAGCCGTCCGAGCTCCGAATAGACTTTTTCGGAGGCCTTCTCGCGGATGTGGCAGGTGTTGAGGATGACGAGGTCCGCTTCGTCAGCGCTGGCCGTCTCGACAAAGCCTTCGCGGCCCAGCGTGTCCACCATGCGCTGCGCATCGTAGACGTTCATCTGGCAGCCATAGGATTTGATATGCAGCTTGCGCGGCGGCGTCATGGAACCTGGACTAACGATGGAAGCGGCGCATTGAGGGCGCGGCCATCAAATATAGCCTAAGGGGCCGGAAATCCAGCGACGAGGCGCTCCTTTTGAGCGATCATAGCCGGCAATTGCCGCATATCGTCGAAAGTCCCGTGCGCGCCGGCCGCGCGCAGCGTTGCGGCATGGCCGTCCCGGCAATGGCTGCCGCCGCAGAAGCCCAGCACGGTCATCCCGGCCGCCAGCGCGGCGGCGATGCCGGCCACGCTGTCCTCGATCACCAGACAACGCGCCGGCGGTGTTTGCATCTGGTCGGCCGCGAACAGGAACAAGTCGGGCGCCGGCTTGCCGTGCGGCACCTGCACGGCCGAGAAGATGTGGGGCGCGAACCGGTCGTACAATCCGACGCGATTGAGGCTGGCGCTGATCTTCTCCGGCGGCCCGCTGGATGCGACGCAGGCGGGCACGGTCAACTGGTCCAGCACTTCGCCGATATGGGGCGTCGCCTCCAATGATATCGCGAATAACCGGAAGATCTCGGCATAGACCTGGGCATGGAAATCGTCCGGCAGGCTGCGGCCCAATTCTGCCTCGACTTCGCGAGTGGCCTGACGCATCGAACGGCCGAGAAAACGCTCGAACACCTGTTCCGACGTGATCGGATAGCCGTGCCGCGTCAGCGTCTCCGCATGCGCGCGACAGGAGATCACCTCGCTGTCAACCAGCACGCCGTCGCAGTCGAAGATGATGAGGTCAACAGCCACTCGCGCGTCAGCTCTTGCTGTCGTCGTCGAGCGGCACGCAGTACAGCTCGAGGCGGTGATCGACCAGCTTGTAGCCGAGCTTGCGGGCGATTTCGGCCTGCAGCTTCTCGATCTCCTCGTTGGTGAATTCGATCACCTTGCCGTCGCGCAGATTGATCAGATGGTCGTGGTGGCTGTCGCGCATCTGCTCGTAGCGGGCGCGGCCCTCGCGGAAATCATGCCGCTCGATGATGCCGGCGTCCTCGAACAGCTTGACGGTGCGATACACGGTCGAGATCGAGATCTTGTCGTCGACGGCAACGCAGCGGCGGTACAACTCCTCGACGTCCGGGTGGTCGGCCGCTTCCGCCAGCACGCGCGCGATCACCCGCCGCTGCTCGGTCATGCGCATGCCGGTCGCGGCGCAGCGCGCTTCGATAACGGAGGTTTTCGCAGCGGACGGAGATTTCAATGCGGTCATCGCCTTGCCCCGGTGAAAGCGCCTTTTGCCATTGCGCACATATTAGGACAAGTCGCGGCGCATCAGAAGCGCGTTCAACTGCTCCCCGCCGCTCTGGCGGTAGTAGCTCTCACGGCGTCCGACGGTGGAAAAACCGGTCCGTTCGTAGAGCCGGCGTGCCGGATGATTGTTCTCCTCGACCTCGAGGAAGATTGTTCGCACGCCTCTTCCAGCGAGATGGCCGAGATGGGTCAAGAGCAGGTCGCGCGACCAGCCGCGGCCGCGATAGGCCGGATCGACCGCGATCGACAGGATCTCGGCTTCGTCCGCGCCCATGCGCGAGGCCGCAAAGCCGACGGTCTTGCGTCCCAGCTGCAGGCGATGCACCAGCGTGTTGCGTTCGCGCAGCATGGTTTCGAACTCGCCCTCGCCCCAGCCGCGGTGAAACGACGCGCCGTGCAGTTGCGCCAGCCGCGCCGCATCGCGCAACTGCGCGGCTTCCACCACCGGTATGCTGCTGTTGCTCCAGAGCGTGGAGAGCCAGGTCATGACGATGGCGGAGGCTGCGTGGCCTCTTCGACGAGCGAAGGTTTGGCGTCGGGTGCGCGCAAATAGAACGGGCGCGCCAACGCTGTCGCCGGATTGACGGCGGCGCCGAGCCACGCCACCCAGTTGATATCGGGCGCGGGCAAGCAATCGATCCTCACCGGCGGCGGCGCATCGGCGGGCCAGCGCTCGGCGAGAATTTTCGCCGCGTTGCCGACCAGATGCGGCGCGCCGAAGCGCGATGCTTCGAGCGCCTCTCGGATCGGCGCGACGCGTGGCCGGATCAGCGAACTGCCATTGCCGCTGACGACCTGGAAATAGACCTGGTCGTGCCGCGCGTCGATTGCGGAGATTACCGGCTGCTCGCCGCCCTCGCTGACGACGGGCGCGGCAAAGGCCGACAGTGTGGTGACGCCGACCGCCGGCTTGTGCGCGGCGAGCGCAATGCCGCGCGCCGCCGAAAGGCCGACGCGCAGTCCGGTGAAGCTCCCGGGTCCGGTGGTGACCGCGATGCGGTCGAGCGCGGCAAACGGCACCCCAGATTCCTTCATCACGCGCGCGATCAGCGGCATCAGCGCTTCCGCGTGTCCGCGCTTCATCGTTTGCGATTCCACCGCGATCAGCCTGTTGGCGCCGGTGTCGAGCACGGCGGCGGCGCAGGCGTCGAGCGCGGTATCGATGGCGAGGATCAGCATGAGGGGCGGGCGAATGGCGAGTGGCGAATAGCGAATGGGAAGTCAGGGGAAACCGCCATTCGCCATTCGCTACTCACTATTCGCCGCTCCCAATCACATCGGCCGGACTTCGACCACGTCGGGGACGAAGTGGCGCAGCAGGTTCTGGATGCCGTGCTGCAAGGTTGCCGTCGATGACGGACATCCGGCGCACGATCCCTTCATGTTGAGATAGACCACGCCGTCCTTGAAGCCGCGGAAGGTGATGTCGCCGCCGTCATTGGCGACTGCGGGCCGCACCCGCGTCTCGATCAGGTCCTTGATCTGCTCGACTGTTTCCGCATCAGCCTCGTCGAAGAATTCGCCTTCCTCGTCGCTCAATTCGTCGCTCGCGGCCGTGCCGTCGGCGAGCAGCGGCGCGCCGGACATATAATGCTCCATGATGGCGCCGAGGATCGCGGGCTTCAGGTGCTGCCAGTCGCCGTCGTCCTTGGTCACGGTGATGAAGTCGGAGCCGTAAAACACGCCGGTGACGCCGGGCACGGAAAACAGCTTTTCGGCAAGCGGCGAACGGCCGGCGGATTCGCGGCTGGCGAACTCCATGGTGCCGCCGTCGAGCACGACGCGGCCGGGAATGAACTTCAAGGTCGCGGGATTGGGTGTCGCTTCAGTCTGGATGAACATGGTTTTCTCCGAAGTCGCCGGTTCAAGGCCGGCGATTTGGGGTGTGTCTAGCAGATGGCATCGCCAAAGGCACGATCAAGGGCTGCAATTCAGCGGTTCCGCGCCCGCATAACCCTAAGAAAGCGCGTCGATATCGGCGTCGCTGAGGTCGCCCGGCACCAGCACCACGGGAATCGGGAACGAGCCCATGGTCTTGGCCATCGCGCTCACCAGCGGACCGGGTCCCTCGGCGCCGGGATTGGCCGCCAGCACCAGCATGGTGATGTCGACGTCCTCCTCGATCGCCCCGAGGATTTGCTCGGTCGGATCGCCCTCGCGGATCACGCGCTCCGGCGTAATGCCGGCAATACCGTTGGCGCGGCCGGCGGCGCGATCGAGCGCGGCTTCGGCGGCCTCCTGCGCTTCCGCGCGCATGATGTCGGCGACCCCAAGCCATTGCTGGTTCTCGTCCTCGGTCTCGATGATGCGCAGCATCACCACGCCGCCGCCGCCGCGGATCGCCCAGCGGCTGGCGTAATACACCGCCCGGTCCCACTCGGCGCTGTCATCGACGATGACCAGGCATTTCGGCTTGTGACCCGTCTCGTAGCTTCGTCGCTGGGTGCTCATGCGCACCCATCGTGCCACAGCCGGGTCGGCTTTGGGAGAGGGCGACGCCGCGCTTTGCATCGCAGCAACCTACCGCTTGCGGACGAAGCCGACGATGTCCCTGGTCGTCTGCATGGTCTCGGCCGCGATCGCGCGCGCGCGGTCGGCGCCCTCGATCAGGATCGCGTCGATATGGCCGGGGTCCGCGGTCAAACGCCGCATCTCGGCTGCGATCGGCGACAGTTTGGTGACACAGAGCTCGACCAGCGCGTTCTTGAAGCTGGAGAACTGACCGCCGCCGAACTCGCGCAGCACGTCGTCCTTGCCGCGGTGAGCGAGCGCGGCAAAGATGCCGACCAGATTGTCGGCTTCGGGCCGCTTCTCCAGGCCCTTTTCCTCGGTCGGCAACGGCTCCGGATCGGTCTTCGCCTTGCGGACCTTCTGCGCGATGGTGTCGGCATCGTCGGTCAGGTTGATGCGCGAATAATCCGACGCATCCGACTTCGACATCTTCTTGGTGCCGTCGCGCAAGCTCATCACCCGCGTCGCCGGTCCCGTGATGAGCGGTTCCGGCAGCGGGAAGAACATCCCGTCATTGATGCCTTGATTACGGATGGAATCGCCGAAGTCGTTGTTGAATTTCTGCGCAATGTCGCGCGACAGCTCCAGATGCTGCTTCTGGTCGTCGCCGACGGGCACATGGGTGGCGCGATAGACCAGGATGTCCGCCGCCATCAGCACCGGATAGTCGTAGAGACCGACCGACGCATTCTCGCGATCCTTGCCCGCCTTCTCCTTGAACTGGGTCATGCGGTTGAGCCAGCCCATCCGCGCCACGCAGTTGAAGATCCAGGCGAGCTCCGCATGTCCGGAGACCTGGCTCTGGTTGAAGACGATCTGCTTCTTCGGATCGATGCCGGCCGCGATGAAGGCCGCGGTCACCTCGCGGGTGTTGCGCGCGAGCTCGGCCGGGCCGCCCCAGACGTCGAGCCCCATCGTGATCGCATGCATGTCGACGACGCAATAGATGCAGTTGTGTGTGTCCTGCAACTTCACGAAGTTGACGATCGCGCCGAGGTAATTGCCGAGATGCAGATTGCCGGTCGGCTGGACGCCCGAAAAAACCCGTTCAACGAATGCCATCGTCCGTTCCCGCTGTTCGATGGGCGCCCGTTTGCCACGCAAGGCCTACATGTGCAAGTCGCGATGCCCCCTCTGGCTGAACGCGTCAACGACCTCATGGCGGGTGACGACGCGAAAGCCCAGCAGCAGCAGGCCGTAAGTCACGATCCCGCCTGTGATCAGAGCGAGCAGGATCGCGGCCTGCGCCAGGCCGTGGGTGTTTGCGGTGAGGCCCGACGCCAACCACAGCAGGCCGCCCATCACCAGCGCGGCTCCGACGATGCGCGGCAGGCGGCGGCGCGCATCGGCATCGAGTGAGAGCCCGAAGCTGGTCGCGCCTTGCCGGATCAGCGAGAACGCCGTGCTCCAGGCGCCGAAAGCGAGGCCGATGGCGATGCCGGCGATCCCGAGGAAATGGCCGAGCAGCAGCGCCAGCGCGATCGCGAACACGAAGCCTTTCAGTGTCGCGAGCAACGGCGTCCAGGTATCCCCGCGTGCGAAGAAGGCCGGCGACAGCGCCTTCACCAGCATATGGGCCGGCAAGGCGAGTGCCAGCCAAACAAGCGCCTGCGCGGTCGATGCGGTATCGGCTGCCGTGAACGCGCCATGCTCGAACAGCAGCCGCACGATCGGCGCGCTCAACACGATCAGCCCGAGCATCGAAGGCAGCGCCAGCCCGGCCGCGAGCTCGAGCGCGCGCGATTGCGCATGCGCGATCGCAGCTCTGTCGCCGCCATGCAGCGCGCGCGTCAGCTCCGGGATCAGCACCGTGCCCATGGCGACGCCGACCATGCCGAGCGGCAGCTCGATCAGGCGGTTGGCGAAATACAGCCACGATACCGCCGAGGGCGAGGACGAAGCGATCACCGCGCCTGATATCGCCAGCAGTTGCGGTCCCGCGCTCGCGACCATGCCGGGGATGGCGCGGCCAACAAAGCTCCGCATCTCCGCATTGAAAGTGACGCACAATGGCGTTGCAACGGTCTCGCCGCCGCGAAGCACGAGCACGCCGAGTTGCAGGAAGCCGGCGACGCCGACGGTGGCGGCCAGCGCCAGCGCGGCAAAGCCCGCGTCCTCGCGCGCGACGATCAGCGCAATCATGACCGCGATCAAAGCCACGTTGAACAGCAGCGGCGAGAAGGCGGTGACGAAGAAGCGGCCCTGCGCGCTCGCCAGCGCCAGCAGCACGGTGGTAGGCCCGGCAAAGGCAAGATAGGGCAACATCAAGCGCGCGTCAGTGACGGCCAGCTGCAACGTGTCATGTCCGGCAAATCCCGGCGCCAGCGCGGTCATGACCAGCGGCATCAACAGGCCGAGCACTGCGGCGGTGACGATCAAGGCCGCACTGATGGTGCCGAGCGCGGCGCCTGCGAAGCCGGCCGCGGCGACCGCGCCCGAGGTTTCGCGCAGCTTCATCCAGGCCGGCACCAGCGCCGCGTTCAGCGCGCCCTCGGACAACAGCCGCCGCACCACGTTGACGAACTGGAAGGCGACCAGGAAGGCATCGGCGATTGCACTCGCGCCGAGCAGGCTCGCGATCATGGAATCGCGCAAATAGCCCAGCAGCCGCGAGGCCAGCGTGCCCGACGACACCGTGAGGAAAGGGCGGATCATGGGGCTTCTATACCAGCGTCTCCTATGATAGGCCGCAGCCTTTCGCGACGGTGTAAACAGGACTTTGTTGAATGGCTGAGGCAAAATACGACGTTCTAGGGATCGGCAATGCGATCTTCGACGTGCTGGTGCGGACGGACGAGAAATTCCTTAGCCGTCACGGTATGACCAAGGGCGGCATGGCGCTGATCGACGAGGCGCGCGCGGCTGCGATCTATCGCGACATGGGACCGTCGAGGCAAATGTCGGGCGGCTCGGCCGCCAACACCATCGTCGGCCTCGCCAGCCTCGGCGCGCGCGCCGCCTATGTCGGCAAGGTCCGGGACGACGAGATCGGCAGGCTCTACAGCCACGACATCCGCGCCGCCGGCGTCGCGTTCGAGACCAGGCCCGCGGCGGGCGGGCCGGCGACCGGCTGCTCCTACATCCTGGTGACCGGCGACGGCGAGCGCACCATGAACACCTATCTCGGCGCGGCGCAGGACCTGACGCCCGCCGACATCGACGCCGCGCAGATCGCCAGCGCGAGGATCGTCTATCTCGAAGGCTATCTCTGGGACCCCAAAAGCGCCAAGGACGCCTTTGTGAAGGCCTCGACCATCGCGCATGACGCCGGCCGCCAGGTCGCGCTGACCCTGTCGGATGCGTTCTGTGTCGATCGCTATCGCGGCGAGTTCGTCGAGCTGATGAAGAACGGCACGGTCGACCTGATCTTCGCCAATGAAAGCGAATTGCATTCGCTGTACCAGACCTCGGATTTCGACACCGCGCTGACGGCGCTGCGCGGCGACGTCAAGCTCGGCGTGGTCACCCGCAGCGAGAAGGGTTGCGTGGTGGCGTCAGGCGAAGGCGTCACCGCCGTGCCGGCGTTTCCGATTTCGCAGCTTGTGGATACGACCGGCGCGGGCGACCTGTTCGCCGCCGGATTCCTGTTCGGACTGGTGCGCAATGCCGGTTACGAGAACGCCGGCCGGCTCGGCGCGCTGGCGGCAGCCGAGGTGATCCAGCATATCGGCGCGCGGCCGCAGGTGTCGTTGAAGGAGCTGGCGAAGCAGCACGGATTGCCGGTGTAGGCCGTAAACGTTCCGGTTATCCGAAAGGCGGCCCTCGCCGGTTGCCTTACTTCGGGCGACGAGACGTTAGGAATGAAGCTGCCGATAATCTTCGCCCCATGTAGCGATCTCTGCCGCAAGCGACGCGAGACTCCCACCCGGTGAGATGAAAGCAAAAATCACCGTATCAGCCAAGGCAGCAATGAAGCGATTACGTTGACGTGCGAGGTCGGCGGTGACCCGAGTCTCTTTGCCGGCAAACGGAGAGACGATAGTTAGCCTGCCATCATCAAAGGCTTTTCTTTGCGGTGCTGGTAATCGCAGCGCATTAATGCTGCGCGCAATCACTAAGACGACCGGCTGGGTTCCTCGCAGCAGAATATCGAGGCAATCCTTCTCAAGCGGGGAGTGAAAGCCACCAACGACGCATTGCCCTGCGTCGCGCAACTCCGCCGCTTGATCAATCGCTTTCAATATCGTTGCGCCCGGCGTTTCCTTGGAACAGAAGAAGGCCGTCAGCGGCAGCGAAAATGACGAGACAGGCCCCGCTACAGTGATAAGTTTGGGAGCCTCAGTTCCGAGCCGCGAGATTAAGCGGTCGGGATAAGCCCTGTCGCCTTGAGCAATTGCTCGGGTGGCGTGCGTGGTCCGCATGGCTGGCCCGTTCGGCTTGTAGCTACCCACGCGAGGCCCTAAGCGAGAATGACGATGCTCATTCTTCCGGGTCGTCGCCACTCCCGAGACGGAATTTCAAATCATAGTTGACAATGAAATCCAAGTCAGAGGCGGTAAGACCATAAAATGGCGCTATCAGTTTATCAATTTCGTCAATGCTTGTCTTGCATTTTTGAATCTTGAAAGATTGGGTTTCAGTTCTACCAGTGGATTTTTGCTCTCGAACTAACATCGTGCTGTTTGCAACTAGTTCGGTCATGTATTTTTGGCTGGCTTTTCTTACCTCGGCGCTGTCCAACGCCGCCAACGGAACCGGAAACGACTGTATGTCTGTGGGGTTCAGGTCGCGCAGATTTGAAGAAATCGTGTACCACCACCAAAATAGTCCACTACTGAGGATGCCTATCACTGGCTTAATGTGGTCTCGGCGCGCCACTGAGAAATGTGTTTCTCGACTGCTGCTTCCTTTCTTTCCGTTCACCTTGAATGCCGGAGGAAAGTCAGTAAAGACTTTCCAGTACAGTCCACCAGTCGTTCGATAGTATATTCGGTTATCGGATCGAGCGACAAAGTGGCTCATCTTAGTTTTAGAGCTCGTGATTTTTTCAAGGATCGTTCGCTCAATATCGTATCCGAGCTTAGGTACCCAGAAACTCGCTCGATTCCTGGGAACCTCAACATATGACATGCGTTGAATTAAGTCATCCCTGTTTTCGCTCGTCCATTTTTGATAGCCCGTGGAGAAAGTCTTTTTTAGACTACTTTGCGTAACGACAAATATCGTGAGCGCACGATTGACCGCGTCAAACAGCTTTGCTGGTCGCCAAGCGAAATTAGCATACCAAGCATTCCCGTGTCGTTCGAGCATGTCCTGAATACAGCGCATTCTCTGCGTTGAGGGCAGAGAGAGGGGAACAATCATGCTGATTGCTCCCATTTTATTCATGATCTGAAGACTTCGCTCAATGCACATTGCGTGGATCGCATTTCCATCGAGCGATTGAAATTCTTGCGGCTTATAATCGACCTGCCGAATTTCCAAATATGGTGGATTGCCAATTACGACATCGAAGCCTCCGCCCTGCATAATCCCATGAAATTCGATGAACCAATGAAATGGCTGGTGCGACTTTAGCCAGCTTGCATAGGCTGTATGATTATTCGTTTTTACCCCGTAACTTGCGGCGAGCTGCCTATTTAGCTCGACATCCAAATTCTTAAGACGCTCACGAAGCTTCGCCTTGTCCGCGGTCGGGACAGAACCATCCCCCTCTATTTGACGAGTGCGGAAGGCATCGAAAACTTGCTGTAGATCAGCCGCACTTCTTGAAACGCGCTCGAACACGTCCTCTAAATCCAGCGTACTCGTGAGCGCCTTCTTCACCTCGGCATACGTCGCGTATCCAACGAGAGTGTTTCCTGCGCGAATATTGAAGTCGATATCCGGCAGGGGCTCGATGCCGAGGTTTTCGTGCCCCTGATCGGGATCAACTTGCGCGGCGAGCTTCAGGAATAGTCGGAGCTTACAGATCTCCACTGCCTCTTCCATGATATCGACGCCGAATAGGTTGTTTAGAATGATGCTCTTCAGCGTAAAATAGCGTGCGTTGGGATGCGCGCTCACCTTAGCCAACGTTGATTTGAAGTCCTCGAACTTCTTCGGCGCGTGCCCTCCCGTCGACCGCTCAAGGTCGGCGACGAACGCTTCCATCCTGTCAAGGCAAGTCTCGTAGAGCGGTTCGAGGATGTTGAGCGCGGCAAACAGGAAGGCGCCGGAGCCACAGGTGGGGTCGAGTACCGTGACGCCCTCGATCGCTTTCCAGAAGGCCCGCAAAAGGTCCGGCCCTTCGCAACGTTCTATCACGTCATGAGCTAGCTGCTGGATATCAAGGTTTAGCGTGATGAGATCGTTGATCTCGCGAATCTCACCAGCTGCCAGCTTCGCACGGACCTCCGCATACCGCGTGCGGCGCGCGACGACCTCGCGCCAGATTTCAGTCGGTAGTCCGAATTCCGCCGGCGCAGTGTGATTCCATAGTGTGCGTGACGAAACGTCGCTAATTCCTGACGCGATCTCGGCAGGCAGTGGTCTCTCAACGCCATGTTTAATGGTATTGTAGATATAGCGATCGGGATCGTCGCGAAGGTGATCCCAGATCGTCGGTCCGCCTGGGTTCTCAAAGGCCACCTTGCACTTTGTCTTAGCGGCGTTGAATAGGAAGGGAACCACCGTGTTCTTGGAAATATATCCGGTGATGTCTTCCTTGGTGTAATAAGCCCCCATCTGCTTCTGGTTGATGTATTTCTCAAAGATATAGCCGAGAACGTCAGGATTGATTTCGTTGTCGTTGCGCAGCGGGCGCTCGTCGAGGTGCCATTGATACCGATCGAAATAGGCAAAGATACGCGCAAAGGCCTCGTCTGGTATCTTAATATCGGGAAAGCGCTCTTCGATTAGGTGCTTCTCAAACAGGCCGCCGTTCAAATAGGGGATGCGGCCGATGAGCTTTTCAAGTTCTGGGTTCCGCGCCTTGCCGCCAAGCCCATCATGGAAAAGGCGCAACAGGAAGTAACGGTAGAACGAATAGAACTTGTCCTGGCCTTTCTCCTTTTTACAACGGGAGAGACGGTCACGCAGATAGTGAGGCTCGCCGTTTAGAAAGCCCTTGCGCTGCATGAAGTAGATAAACATCAGGCGGTTCAACATCAGCGAGGCATACCATTCGCGATCGGCCACATCGGCAATGCCCTTGATGAAGTCCAGAAAGGCCTTGTGCTCCGTCTTGAATTGATCATAGAAGCGCTTCGTCACCCGCTCGACATCAAACGCCGCTTTCGCCCGCGCAGTGACATCGAATAACGTGAGGCTCTCCTCTTCGTCTAGTGAGAAGGCGATGGCGGCGAGCTTCTGTAGGAAACCTCGATTACCCGATGAGGCGTACCAGAAATGCTCGGGAACAGACGCAGGTTTGCCGAGTTCCCGTCGCGCCCAGCACCAAATTTGTTCGGCGCGTTTCGCGTCGGTAAAGATGATCAAGTGCTCCCGCGTGGTTTTAGCGACCTGAGTTTCTATCTTCTTTCTCGCGGCGCGATCGGGGATTTGTTGCCCGACAGCCGCTTGGCATACCCAAGCAACCATTCCGCGCTTCTCCGCAACGGCTTTCAGGGCAAAGGTTGTGCCCGAGATCGCTACGGGAAGGTCGGAGGTGTGCCGGTCCCAACCCAACTCCTCGATGAAAAGCTTCGCGAACTCGAATTGCGCCAACAGCTTCTTGGCATTATCGACGTGGAGTCCCATTCAATCCCCCGTCACGCCGTCTCCGGCGCGAGCCCTAGCGAACAAATGATCTGCGGCTCGCCCGTCTCGTCTCCTTCGTGAATCAAACAAAGCCGATCCTCCTCGCGGAGCGCGAGGACAAGCTCAGCCAGTTTGTCGTCACCGATGCCAGATTTCATCTGACGGTTCAACGCGTCAGTGGCAGACTGTCGCAACGGAAACCGATAAATCTCTTCGATGGCTTTACCGAGCTCGGGTAAATCAAACAGAGTATCCTTGACCTTTTCGGCGTAGCGCTTCAGTCGTTCGTATGTTCGGAATCGCGCCCCTGATGGGCGACCAAGCTGACCACCGACTTGCTTTTCTTCGGTAGCAATGTGCTCAACGCCCTTGGCTACCATAGAATGGTGCTCGTCCTGCCGTGGCAGTGCTGGGGTTTCCGGATTGCAAACGGCAACTTTCAGAATCTCGAACTGCGATTGAGTGATGTTTGCGCCGTCCGTATCCACCCAAGCCAAAGCATCGTTGCCCTGCGCGGTTCGCAGATACACGAGCGCGCCATTTGGTCTGCCCTCTTGCGGAGCATAAGCCTTCGTCGAATACACCACCGCCGGAAGCTCCGGGATAGCCTTTTGCAGTGCCGGATTTGCGTCGATAGCGTTCTTCCATATTTGGTAAGCGTAAGACGCAAGGTCCACTTCGGTATCGGCTTCGCCGTCAAGAATGCCCGCGTTCTCGTTATAGAGATCGACAAGCTCTTTCCGTTCGCCTTCGTCCTCGAAAAACGCCTCGTCAGTTCCGACGACTTCTGCGTTCTCTTTAAGGCGTTGACGAACGCGCGAACGGAGCTGGATCAATCGTTCAACGCCATCTGCCGGCAGAAACGAATAGCAAAGTATTTTATCAGCCTTTTGACCGATACGGTCAACGCGGCCCGCGCGCTGGATGAGACGGATAATCGCCCATGGCAGATCGTAGTTCACGATGATTGCGCCATCTTGAAGGTTTTGGCCCTCACTTAGAACATCGGTGGCGATCAGAACACGCAGTTCTTGGTCGGGCCCGACCTTATCATGGCGATTGTTGCTAGCCGGACTGAAACGCCACGCAAAGCTCGTCGGATCTGAAGTATCGCCCGAAACCCCGGCTATCGCCTTTATTCCGGCGCTCTTCAAGTTCCGCTCGAGATACCGCACCGTGTCCGCGAATTGAGAGAAGACGATGATCTTCTCCTGCGGGTGTTTTTTGGTGATCAGACTGATCAGCGAAGTAAGCTTGGTATCCTTGGCAGGGTCCCACTGACCGCAGTCATCGATAATCTTAAGGAGACGCAAGCTGTCGGAACTGAGGTCTCTTTTTAATTGAGCCACAAACAGGTCAGCGCGGAGCCATTTGAAACGCCGTTTGTATTGAGTTGCGTATAGACGATAGGTTTCCGCTGCCCGCGCTTGAAAGGCCGGCTCATCGTGGAGGTCGAGAGTTTCTGTTTTCTGAAGGCCTTCGTCCTCACCCTCCGAAAACAATTCGGCGTCGGCACTTTGATCGTCAACATCCTCGTCGTAATTCGCCGTATCGAGAAGTCCGGCATCCTGAGTCCCTAGGGGTAGCGGAAGATCATTCTCGATTGCGTGAAGAAAAATGTAATTTCGGAGGACATGCCGTTCCAATGATTGCTGAAACGCCTCTCCGCTACTTTCAAGCCGCTTGAATAGATTGGTGCGGCAGAAGCCCATAAGGCGCTTTCCCGCGCGAGAGAGATCGTCGAGCTGTTTGGCCTCGTTCTGGGTCGGCGGCTTATGAGGCTTCGCGGCCACATAGTTACCCAGGCCGTAGCGTGGCAAGTGCAGTAGGTTTATTGCATCCACGACTGGCGAGGCATACAGCCTCGCGTACTGGTCGCTTGCATCCCTGTCATTGATCTTGAATTTGAGCGTCAAGGGAATGCGCGCTGGAAAATAGGATCGGGTTCCGTCCTCAAATGTCAAGAACTTGCGGCCGGTCGCCGCATCCGTCTTGGCATAGTTGTCTTGGATGAATGTTCGGGTTCTGCGAACCATGTAGAGGCGCATTAGTTCGCGCCAGTTGTCCGCGTAGGTACTCTTCTCAAATGCAGCGAGAGACCGAACAGGACATTGATGCCGTCTGACAAATTCAGTTTCACCAAGATCATGCAGTAGTCGCTCGGGTCTGACGCCAATATCATGGTCATCCGGGACAAAGAGGCGCAGTTGGTTTGAAAGATCGCCGTAGGTCTTGTTGTACGGCGTTGCAGAAAGCAAAATGCAGCGACTCTCGTTCTCCGCGAGATATTCTTGGATCGCTCTATATCGTCGTCCTTCGCGGTTTCGGAGATTGTGGCTTTCGTCGATCAGCACAACGCGGTACCGCCGAAGCTCCGGCAGCTCACTAATCACCTTGGTTACTGAAAGAACCCTTGCGATAAGCCGATATTCGGAGACGTAGCCTTCCCACATTTTGACGAGATTCTTGGGACAGATGATCAACGTCTCGGTGAAGTGATCGTCCTGGAAGATCTTGGCGAGAGCCGTTGCCATCAAAGTCTTGCCAAGACCCACAACGTCGCCGATCAAAACGCCCCCGCGTTTGTTCAGGTGGTGCGCCGCAATTTTTACTGCTGCTTCTTGATAGGCAAACAGGCGCTTGCCAAATTCTGGCGGGATTCGAAACTCATTCAGACCGGCTCGGGCTTCTTGTGCGAGGTGGTAAGCCATCTTGACGTAGATTAGATAAGGATCGAGCGTTACTTCACGCGCCCAGCTCTGCTCAATTACTTCGATTAGATCGCTGGTGATGTCCACGCACCAATGATCCGCCCAGCGGTCGTTGAACCACTTGGCGAGCTTTATGGTCGCATCGTGATCCAACACATCAACGTTCAACTCACCCTGCTTCGAGAGACCCGATAAGGTGAGATTGCTGCTTCCCAGAAAGCCCGTGATCGGGTTGTTCGGGTCTGGACGAAATAGAAGATACAGCTTGGCGTGCAGCGGGTGTTTCAAGAACAGCTTGACGACTACCTTTCCCATTTTCAATTGTTCTGAAAGACGCCGGAGACCAGCCTCATCTGCGTTGGTCGGCATTCCCAACATCAGTTGCAGCCGGAAATCTTCTGCGAGCTTTCGTTTCAGGCGCGCGGCAGACTGATTATCCAGGGACTCGTCGCCGGTTGCAGTTCCTAACCCGATCCTCAGTTCATCCTGAGGAAGGCGCTGCATTCCGACGAGCAGCCGACATTGCTCGTTTTCCTTGCCCGACCAATTCGCAATCAGGTCATCTATCGTCTTCCAGCCTCGTAGATTGAAATAGCCAACGCAGAAGTCGCCTCGCTCGGATAGGGATAACGTTTGCCGCAATGCCGGAAGGAGATTGCTCTCGATGTTGTCGAATATTCGCGGCAACCGTGTCTCCCCGGAGCTTTAGAATCACTTTTTTGATGCTGCATATGTGCAGAACTAGAATCATCGTGGCATTCTTCTAAACTCGCCGCAACCGTCGCTTGCATTGCCTGTGTACGTGAGGTCTCGTGGCGGGCGGGGGGCCATTCAGCCGCCATGCAGCGTTGCCTGTTTGTTGATTCGTGGGTGTTCGCGACAGGCGAACTCCTTCCACTTTGCGAAAAACCGCTGCGCGCAGAAATTGATTTCATTAACAAAATCAATGTGATTTGCCCTGTCCAGCCTCTCTCGGAAAAATATTTCCGTTTTACAGAAATGAAATCACCCCTATATTCGCTTCATCCCGTCCCACCAAAGGGGCGTATCATGATCGCCGCGACACGCGGGGCGGGGAGCGGTGGACGCGTCAGCGTCAGGCGCGCAAGTGATCGCAGGGCGGTTTCCCGTGAGCGATGATACGGCGGGCTGGCGAACGGCGCCGAAGCGTACGGTGAAGTCGTGTGGTCCTGACGCCTCGATGGTTGGCGTCAAGTCTGCGGAGGCCCGTCATCCCAACCGGGCTCTGACAGCCAGATTCGCAGGCGACGGTGTCAAACAAGCCCGATCGCCGGGGAGATCACGATATAAGCCGTAAGCCACTGCGCAGGGAATGTCGGATCGCCTCCGCTGCCCTGTATGCTCGTGTGCGCCCTCCTTTTTTCGCACACGGGACCGCGGGTGCAGCGCGCATCCGGCATTCCCTGCGCCCTTTGATTTCAGGGCGTGACACGTCTTGCAAAACTCGGGCAGGATCGCGCCGCGAGAACGCGAAGGTGCGTTTGCATGGAAACTCGTCATTGCGAGCGAAGCGAAGCAATCCACCTATCCGCTTGTTGCACCATGGATTGCTTCGTCGCTTCGCTCCTCGCAATGACGGCTGCTAACCCTTCACGCCGTCTTCGCCGCCTTCAGACCGAGCCGCGCCTCGACCGCGTCGCGCATCAGGAATTTCTGGATCTTGCCCGTCACCGTCATCGGGAATTCCTCGACGAATTCCACATAGCGCGGGATCTTGTTGTGCGCGATCTGGCCCTGGCAGAACGCGCGGACCTCGTCGGCGGTCAGCGTCTCGCCCGTGCGAATCCGCACCCACGCGCACAGCTCCTCGCCATAGCGGTCGTCGGCGACGCCGAACACCTGGACGTCCTGGATCTTGGGATGGCGATACAGGAATTCCTCGATCTCGCGCGGATAGAGATTCTCGCCGCCGCGGATCACCATGTCCTTGATGCGGCCGACGATGTTGCAATAGCCCTCGGCATCGATGGTGGCGAGATCGCCGGTGTGCATCCACCCCGCCGCGTCGAGCACCTCGGCGGTCTTCTCCGGCTCGTCCCAATAGCCCAGCATGACGCTGTAGCCGCGGGTGCAGAGCTCGCCGCGTTCGCCGCGCGGCACGATCCGGCCCTCGAGATCGACGATCTTGACCTCGACATGCGGGTGAATGCGCCCGACCGTCGACACCCGGCGTTCGAGGGGATCGTCGACCGCGCTCTGGAACGAGGCCGGGCTGGTCTCGGTCATGCCGTAGCCGATCGTCACCTCGCGCATGTTCATCTCGTTGTTGACGCGCTTCATCACCTCGATCGGACAGGGCGCGCCGGCCATCATGCCGGTGCGCAGCGACGACAAATCGAACCTGGCGAAGTCGGGATGGTCGAGCTCGGCGATGAACATGGTCGGCACGCCGTACAGCGCCGTGCATTTCTCCCGCTCGACGGTTTGCAGTGTCGCCAGCGGATCGAACCCTTCGCCGGGATAGACCATCGCAGCGCCCGACGTGAGCGAAGCCATATTGCCGATCACCATGCCGAAGCAGTGATAGAGCGGCACCGGGATGCAGATGCGATCCCGCTCGGTGAAGCGCATGGTGCGGCCGAGGAAATAGCCGTTGTTGAGGATGTTGTGGTGGGTCAGCGTCACGCCCTTGGGCGAGCCGGTGGTGCCGCTGGTGAACTGGATGTTGATCGCGTCGTCGAATTGCAGGATCTCAGCCAGCGCGGTGAGCTGCTCGCGGTGCCGCGGCCCGCCCATGCGCGCCACCTCGTCGAACGCGATGGTGCCCGCGCATTTCGGTCCGCCGATCTGGATCACGTAACGCAGTTGCGGCAGCTTTGCCGCGCGCAGGCGGCCGGGCTCGGCGCTCGCCAACTCCGGCACCAGCGTGTTGATCATCTCCATGTAATCAGAGGTCTTGAACGCGGTCGCGGTGACGATCGCGGCGCAGCCGACCTTGTGAAGCGCGAATTCGAGCTCGGTCAGGCGATAGGCGGGGTTGATGGTGACCAGGATCAGGCCTGCCTTGGCGGCGGCGAATTGCGTCAGCGTCCATTCGGGCCGGTTCAGCGACCAGATGCCGATGCGCTCGCCGCGCTGCAGGCCGAGCGCGAGCAAGCCGGCCGCCAGCGCGTCGACGCGCTCGGCGAATTCGCTCCAGGTCCAGCGCACGTCGTGGCTCGGCGAGACCAGCGCCTCGCGATCGCCCCAGCGCTGCGCCGCCCTGTCGAGGGCATGGCCGATGGTTTCGCCCAGCAATGGCGCATCGGAAATGCCGGAAACGTAACTGTCGATCTTCTCGGTCAAGGCGGATTCTCCATGCGTCTGTCTTCACCTCGCCCCGCTTGCGGGGAGAGGTCGGCGCGCCCTTGCGCGCCGGGTGAGGGGGACTCTCCGCGAGTCCCGATGCCGCGAAAGCCCCTCACCCTGACCCTCTCCCCGCGAAGAGCGGGGAGAGGGAAATGAGAGAAAGCGCGAGCGAGTGCTTCAAGCCGCCTTCTGCGCCGCGTCAAGCCCGGCATAGACGCCGCGCTCCAGGCCCGCGAAGGCTTCCAGGCACAGCCGGTCCGCGAACGGCAGTACCTGCGTCAGGATCACGCCGCAGACGTCGCGCGACGGATCAATCCAGTAATAGGTATTCGCGAGCCCGGCCCAGAACAGGCTGTTGGGGCTACGGCCTTCCGGCGTCTTGCGGGTGTTGATCATGAAGCTCAAGCCCCACTTCTTCTCCTGGTCGGGGAAGAGATCGACGTCGTTGGTGTAGACCGGCATCGCCGAAACCATCTTGGTCACGTTGAGCGCGCCGATATGGTTCTGGCCCATCGCCGCGACGGTCTCCGGCCGCAGCACCTGATTGCCGTTGCCGCTGCCCTTGTTGAGGATCATCTGGCAGAACTTGATGTAATCGGCCGCGGTCGAATAGAGGCCGCCGCCGCCCATGTGGAATTCCGGGTTCTGCTCCAGCTCGAACGGAAGCGGCGCCAGCTTGCCGTCCTCGCCGCGCACATGCATGCCGACCAGCCGCCTGCGCATGTCGTCGCTGATCTTGAAGGCGGTGTCGCTCATGCCGAGCGGCGCAAACAGATGGTCGCGCAGATAGGCATCGAGCTTCTTGCCACTCGCCGCTTCCACCGCCTTGCCGACGAAATCGATGTTGATGCCGTATTCCCAGCGCGTGCCGGGATCGCTCGAAAGCGGCGTCTTCAGTGCCGCGTTCTGGCAGGTGGTGATTCCGGGCGTGCCGGTCTTCTCCAGATACGTCGCCTTGTCGGTGTTCCACAGCTCGTAAGAGAAACCGGCGGTGTGGGTCATGAGATGGCGCAGCGTGATCGTGCCCTTGGCGGGCCGCAGCTTCGGCTCGCCCTTGGCGTCGAATCCTTCCAGCACCTGCGGCGAAGCAAGATCCGGCAACAGCTTGCCGATCGGTGTGTCGAGGGAGAGCTTGCCCTGCTCGACCAGTTGCATGGCGCCGGCGCTGGTCACCGCCTTGGTCATCGAGGCGATCCAGAACACGCTGTCGGCGGTCATCGGATCGTCTTTCGACAGGTCGCGCTTGCCGAACGCACCCTGGTAGATCACCTCCTTGCCGTTCGCGGCCATGGCGACCACGCCCGGTATTTCCGCCGCCTCGCTCTTTTGACGCAGGATCTCGTCGATCTGAGCCTTGCTCTGCATGGGGTCTCCTCCCGGATATTTTTATGGAAGTGAGGTGATCTTCCTCCCGGCCCGGGAAACCCGCAAGCGGCCGATTCCTCCCCACCGGAGCGGTCGCGGTCTCGTGATCGTCCCCGATCCCCCAAGTGGGGGAGGTCAGCCACAAAAAGGGATACAGATTTGCAACACTCCGCCACAATCAACTGTGAATAGTCGCCTCCGACAGTGACCCTCCCGAGTCGCGGCGATATGCTTTTTGCGGGTTTGTGGGGGTTTCGAACTTATTTCCCAGTAAGGCGTTGAGAACGCGGTCAAATCGGCGGTTTCCGACCGGGACTTTGATTCAAATTGTTGGCGGCCGGCGATGCCGCTAAGGGGAAGGCGATGATCACGACGTGGAGTGAATGGAAGCGATATCCCCGGGCGGGACGCGGCGAGAATATCGAGGCGCCGATCTCTCCGGGTATCTATGAAGTGCGGTTTGCGGGAACCGGCGCGCTGCACTCGTTCGGCGCCGTCGACAATGTCGCGCAGGCGTTGTCACTGTTGACGGTCGGACCGAAGTCCTGGTTCGGCCGCCGCGATGCCGCTGGAACCCCCGATCTGGAATATCGCACCTGCGCCACCTCGTCGAAGGCGGATGCGCGCGCCGCGGCGGAACGCATGATCGGCCGGCGCGAAGCCTATATGAGCGGCGCGGCATAATAGGCCGCATCGCATTTCTCAAGATTGCTTGAAGCCAAGCGGCGTTCGCGCCCCGGTGCATTGCGGCTGGATTGAGCCTATATTCGGCTCAACATCCACAATAGCCTTGGGAGCAACGCCATGACCCCGACTGCCGCCGCTCGCGCTTCGCAACCCTCTCACCCCTCGCTTCGCGATCGCCTGAAGGACGCCTCGCTGCTGCGCGACCGTTGCTACATCGACGGCGCCTGGGTCGGCACGCCGTCGCGTCCGGTGACGAATCCGGTCAACGGCGTCGAGCTCGCGAAGATACCGGTGATGAGCACGGCGGAGGCGACGCAGGCGGTCGAAGCCGCCGAGCGCGCCTTTCCGGCCTGGGCCAAGCTCACCGCCAAGCAGCGCTCCAACATTTTGCGCAAATGGTTCGACCTGATCATCGCCAACCGCGAAGACATCGCGCTGATCCTCACCTCCGAGCAGGGCAAGCCGCTCAGCGAGGCGCTCGGCGAAGTCGATATCGGCGGCGCCTATGTCGAGTTCTTCGCGGAAGAGGCGCGCCGCGTCTATGGCGAGACGATTCCGACCCAGCGCGCCGATGCGCGGCTGCTCGCGATCAAGCAGCCGATCGGTGTCTGCGGCGCGATCACGCCGTGGAATTTCCCGGCCTCGATGATCACCCGCAAGGTGTCGCCGGCGCTCGCGGCCGGCTGCACCGTCGTGCTCAAACCCGCCAACGAGACGCCGCTCACCGCGCTGGCGCTGGTCGCGCTCGCCGAGAAGGCGGGCGTGCCGAAAGGCGTGTTCAACATCCTGACCGGCAATTCCTCGGCGATCGGCAAGGTCTTGTGCGAGCATCCCGCCGTGCGCTTTGTCGGGTTCACCGGCTCGACCGAAGTCGGCAAGATTCTCTACAGCCAAGCCTCGGTCGGTGTGAAGAAGCTCGGGCTCGAGCTCGGCGGCAACGCGCCGTTCGTGGTGTTTGACGACGCCGACATCGATGCCGCGGTCGACGGCGCGATGGTCTCGAAATATCGCAACATGGGCCAGACCTGCGTCTGCGCCAACCGCATCTATGCGCAGGACAAGATCTACGACGAGTTCGTCGACAAGCTGTCGAAGAAGGTCGCGGCGATGAAGATCGGCGACGGCACCGAGCAGGGCGTGACCCAGGGGCCGCTGATCAACATGGACGCTGTGTTGAAGGTCGAGAAGCACATCGCCGACGCCGTCAAGGGCGGCGCCAAAATCATCACCGGCGGCAAGCGCCACGCGCTCGGCGGCAGCTTCTTCGAGCCGACCGTGCTTGCCAACGTCAAGCCCGATGCACTGGTGGCGCATGAGGAGACCTTCGGTCCGCTCGCGCCGGTGTTCCGCTTCAAGGACGAGGCCGAGGTGATCGCGATGTGCAACAACTCGCCGTTCGGTCTCGCCTCCTACTTCTATTCGCGCGATCTCGGCCGGGTCTGGCGCGTTGCGGAAGCGCTGGAGTCGGGCATGGTCGGCGTCAACACCGGCCTGATCACGACCGAGGTCGCCCCCTTCGGCGGCGTGAAGGAATCGGGCCTCGGGCGCGAAGGCTCGCATCACGGCATGGAAGAATATGTCGAGATCAAATACGTGATGATGGCGGGGATTTAACCGAGACTCTCCATAAACTCCCGCAGCCGCGGCGCCCATTTCGCCCAGTCGCGGCCAGAGGCCGTGTGGCCGTACTCGCTGTCGAGCAGGAAATAGTCGGCGTCGATGCCGGCCGCTTTCAGCGCCGCCATCACCCGCGGCGCGATCTCGGGCGGAAACAGTTTGTCGGTGCGCGACAGCACGTACAACACCTTGGCCTTGATCTTGTGAAGCTCTGACGTGACGTCGAAGCCGCGGAGCGCGCGCGCCAGGATCAACAGCGAATTGGCGTCGAAGCCGCGCGCCCATCGCGCGGCCTCCTCGCGGATCGCCGCTTCGATCTGCTCCGGGTCAGACATCGTGTCGCGCAAGCGAGTCTCGATGCCGTAGGTCTTGAGCGTCGCGGAGCGAATCTGGATCAGGCTCTCCAGCACGCCGCCGTGGTCGTAGTAATCGCCGCCGTTCCAGTTCGGGTGCTTCGACAGCACGCCCATCAGGTTCGCCACGTTGGCGTCGGAGCGTTCGGGCGGCAGCGCCGGCGCGGTCACGACGGCGGCAATGCCGCGCATCGCGTCGGGATAGTTCACCGCCCATTGAAACGCCTGGAAGCCGCCATAGGACGGGCCGACGATCGCGACCATCTTGTCGATGCCGAGATGATCGAGCAGGAGGCGTTGGGTCGCGACGATGTCGCTCACGGTGAGGCCGGGGAAACGCGTCCCGTAGCGCTTGCCCGTCCTGGGATCGATGCTGGCAGCATTGGTCGACCCGTAGGACGAGCCGAGCATGTTCGGGCAGATCGCGAAATAGCGGTTGGTATCCACGGCCTTGCCGGGACCGACGATCTCGTTCCAGGCGCCTTCGCCGGCCGAGCTGTTGGGATCGATCATGTGCGGCCCGCTGGTGTTGCCGTGGGTGACCAGCACGACATTGTCGCGCTTCGGCGAGAGCGTACCCATCGTGCGGTAAGCGATCGTCACCTCGGGCAGGACCTCGCCGCTTTGCAGGCGGAAATCGCGGATCGTGAAAGCGGTCGTTTCAGCGTCGGCAACCAGTGTCGTCATGTTCAACATCCCCTGTCGCGCAGACTATCGGCGCAGCACCGCGATCATGCGGTTGGCAAATGACAGCCGCTCGGCCATCACGGAAACGAAATAGGTCAGCAGCTTCTGGCCGAGGATCGGCGTGTCGCGCTTGAGTGCGTCGAATTGCGGCTTGCTCAACACATAGAGCACGCTTTCCACCTCGGCCTCGATGGTGGCGCTGCGCGGCGCCTGCGAGACCAGCCCCATCTCGCCGATGGTGGTGTAGCGGCCGAGGCTGCGCACCCGCGTCATGCCACCGTCGGCGGGAACCATGACACCGACGCGACCGTCGAGGATGAAGTGCATCGAGCTGGCCTCGTCACCGGCGCGGACGATGGTCTCGCCGGTTTCGACCTCCAGCCGCTCGCAATGAGCGATCAACTCCGCGGCGTCCTCTTCGCTGCCGAGAATGCGGATGAACCAGCCGCGCAAGTCCGTTTCCTCCTGCGCGCGGTCCTGATGCTGGGTGATGATCTCGTTCTCGCACCATTCCAGTGCGTGATCGAGCTCCGGCACGATCGAGACGTCCCTGGTGATGAACTCGCTGGAGCGCAACGCCTTCTCGGCCGTGGCCGGGAGATGCACCAGCACCAGGCGGATGCCGCGATCGGCCGCCGCGCGCTTGATCTGCGCAAAGCTGTAGGCGGCCGACGAGTCGATGCCGGTCACGAGCTTGAAATCGAACAAGAGGAATCGGCATTCCGGATTGTCCGTCAACAGTGCCTTGACGTGCTGGTAGAGCTTGTTGGCGGAGCCGAAGAACAGATAGCTCTGCAGATTGAGGCCCTGGATCTTGCCGCCATGCGCCGAGAGCACCGCGAGATCCTCGCGCGAGCGGTCGAGCGAGCTCCGATATTCCGAGCCGTCGAAGCTGAACTTGATGGAGTCGATGCGCGAGGCGCTCAGCGCAAAGGTGGTGCAGCCGATCACTACGCCGATCAGAATGCCGGCAATGAAACCCCATTGCAGGATAATGACGATGATGGCGAGCAGCGACAGATATTCAGTGAGCGACAGCCGCCGGCGTGATTGCACGATCCAGCGGTGCAGCGTGTCGGCCCCGAGATAGAGCAGCAAGCCGCCGAGCACGAATTTCGGCATATAGCCGAGCAGGGCCGGCGCGAACAGCAGCATGGAGGCGGCGATCGCCGCCGAGGTCAGGCCGGAGAGGCGGCCGCTGCCGCCGGCGTTGTAGTTCAGCACGGTGCGGCTGACCGAGATACAGCCGGTATAGCCGCCGAACACGCCCGACAGCATGTTCGCGACGCCCGTGGTGTTCAGCTCACGCTCCAGGTTCGCCTCGAGGTTCGACGCGACTTCGACGCCCGTGGTGTTGAACAGCGTGCTGGACGCGGTCACGAAGATCACGGCAATGATGTTGCCGGCAACTTCGGGCAGCGCGTACCATGGATAGTGCTCGATCTCGTGCGCGCTCCACGGCAGCATCAGCGAGATGTGCGGCGGGGGCCGGAAGGTCCAGCCCAGCGTTTGCGCCTCTGCCGTCGAAATCCCGGCGAGACGGAACGCGACATGCGCGGCCAGCGTACCGCCAATCAGGATCATGGGCAGGCCGAACGGCGTGCGGGAGCGGTGCCAGGTGCGATAAAGCACCAGCGCCATCGCGCCGGCTGCCGCGAGTTCGTAGGCCGTCTGCGTGTTCTCGAAATGATCGAGGGTCGCAAACTGCAGCTTCACGCCGGTGACGACCCTGATCGAGCCGAGCAGGATCAGGCAGCCGGTGGCGCCGAGGAAGCCGCCGACCACGGGATAGGGCACGTAGCGGATGGCGCGTCCCATCCGCGTCATCCCGAAGCCGCACAGCACCAGTCCGGTAGCGAGGCTGGCGATACCGAAGGTGATCAGCACGGGGCCGAGGATCGGCGCCGCCGGTTGATGCGCGGCCATGTGCTCGACCAGCGATGAGGCGAGAATGCCCGTCATCGCCGCGGTCGAGGTTTCCGGTCCGCCGATCGCGAACGGAAACGAGCTTCGCAGTGCCAGCACGGCGGCGAGGATCGCTGAAGTAATGAAGGTGGTGGCGACGCCATAGGAAAGGTAGGGCGATAACGGTCCGGCGAAGATCAGCAGCGAGTAGGACAGGCCGAACGTGGCCGTCAGCACGCTCGCGGCCGCGCCACCGAGGATGTCGTTGAGGGCGCCCTTAAAGGGCGAGCTGGAATGAATGGATAAATCAACCACGCGCGAACGCCTCAAATCGCCCAGCGCATGATTCGGAAAAAGCCTGCCCCGCACTTGATGTGGGGTGTGCAGCGGTTTTCCGAAAAGATCATGCGCAAACAACAAACAAGTCGTAACCGACCGCGCGGTCCGCGAAAACAACATTTTCGTGACAGCGCTAAACCTCTGTCGTAGGAGGATGATACGGCGCAACCTAACCGAGAGCGCCGCCATCGAATGTGCCATGGCGGCCCTTGCCGGAGGCAAAGCGCGTCGCGCCCGACAGCGTCTCGCCGGAGGCGATCACTTCGAGGCCACCGCGCATCTCGTTGGCAATCGCCTCTTCTTCCGACAGGTCCCATTGCCGCAGTGCCGAGAGCCGGTCGGCGCGCATGCAGGTTTGCGGGAAGCGGGCGATGTCCTTGGCCAGCGCGACCGCATGCGCCAAGGTCTCGCCCTTCGGAACCAGGCGGTTGGCAAGGCCCATGCGTAGCGCTTCCGGGCCGCCGACCGGCCGTCCCGTCAGGATCAGGTCGATCGCCTGGGAATGGCCGATCAGCCGCGGCAGGCGGATGGTGCCGAGATCAATCAGCGGCACGCCGAAGCGGCGGCAGAAGATGCCGAAGGTCGCGTCCTCGGCGACCACACGCATATCGGCCCACAGCGCGAGCTCCATGCCGCCCGCCACCGCAAAGCCTTCGACCGCGGCGATCACGGGCTTCGACAATCGCAAGCGGCTCGGGCCCATCGGCGCCATGGTGTTGTGGCCGCCAACCTCGCGCTTCTTCTCGCGGTCGCCTTTCGCAACGGCTTTCAGATCGGCGCCCGCGCAAAAATAGCCGCCGGTGCCGGTGAACACCGCGACTGAGGCATCGTTGTCGGCATCGAAGGCGAGGAAGGCGTCATAGAGCTTGCGCGCGGTCGCGCCGTCGACGGCGTTGCGGCAATGCGGACGGTTGATGGAGACGATGGTGACGGAACCATCGCGCTCGACCAGCACGGCGTCGGGTTCGGACATGGCATGCTCCTGTCAAATCTTCAACTCGCTCCCCGTCACGCGGCGATAGGCTTCGAGATAACGCTTGCTGGTGGCGTCGACGACATGATCGGGCAGTGGCGGCGCGGGCGCGTCGCCGTTCCAGCGGCCGGCACGCCGCTCGCCGTCGAGATAGTCGCGCAGCGGCTGCTTGTCGAAACTCGCCTGCGGCCGGCCCGGTTGATAGGCGTCGACCGCCCAGAAGCGCGAACTATCCGGCGTCATCACCTCGTCGATCAGGATGATCTTGCCGTCCTTGTCGCGGCCGAATTCGAACTTGGTGTCGGCGATGATGATGCCATGCGCGCGAGTGGATTCTTCGCCGAGCCGATAGATCGTGCGCGTCATCCGCTCCAGCGTGTCCGTCGCCTCGTCGCCGACCGCCGCGCGCATTTTTGCAATCGTGATGTTCTCGTCATGCCCGGTCTCGGCCTTGGTTGCGGGACTGAAAATCGCTGGCTCGAGTTTGGCGCTTTCAGTCAACCCGGATGCCAGCCTCTCGCCGGCCAGCGTGCCATCAGCGGCATATTCCTTCCAGGCCGAACCAGAGATGTAGCCGCGGATCACGCATTCGATCGGAAACACGGACGTCCGCTTGCACAGCATGGCGCGGCCGAGGATGTCCGTGCGGTGTGCCTCCAAGGCCGGTACCTCGCGGATGATCTCGTCGGCATCGGCCGAGATCATGTGATGCGGCACCGTGCCTTCGAGCTTGCGGAACCAGTAGGCGCTGATCTGGGTCAGCACCGCGCCCTTCATCGGAATCGTCTCGGCCATCACCACGTCGAAGGCGCTGATGCGGTCGGTCGTGAGCAACAGCACGCGATCGTCTCCGACGGCATAGATGTCGCGCACCTTGCCGCGCCCGATTCGTGGAAGAGGCAGGTCACTAGAGCGCAGCGCGGTCATCGGCAGGACTTTCGGAGAGGAGAACGGGACGCTGGAGTTAGCTCATTCCGGTAGCGGAATGAACTCGTGCTCCTGTGGAACAGGGGCAAAACGTCCGGCTTTCCAGTCCTGCTTGGCCTGCTCGATCCGCTCCTTGCTGGAGGAGACGAAATTCCACCAGATATGGCGCGGACCTTCCAGCGCGTCGCCGCCGAGGAACATCATCCGCGTCGGTTTGCCCGTCTTCACGGTGATGCGGTCGCCGGGCCGGAAGATCAGCAGCCGCGGTCCTTCGTAGCGCTCATGCGCGATCTCGACCTCGCCGTCGACCAGATAGATCGCGCGCTCCTCATGGTCGGGATCGAGCGGCACGCTGACGCCGGCCTCCGCCGTGACCTCGGTATAGAACCAGGGCGACACCATCTCGACCGGCGAGGCGATGCCGAAGGTGGATCCTGCGATCACGCGTGCGGTGAAGCCGCGCTCCGAGATCATCGGCAGATCGCCGGCGGCATAATGCTGGAACGTCGGCGCGATCTCCTCCTTGCCCGCCGGCAGCGCGATCCAGCTTTGCAGGCCCAGCATGTGCGCGCCCTCACGGCGCTGCAGATCCGGCGTGCGTTCGGAATGCGCGATGCCGCGGCCGGCGGTCATCAGGTTCATCGCGCCGGGCGTGATCTCCTGGATGTTTCCCTCGCTGTCGCGGTGCATGATGCTGCCGTCGAACAGGTAGGTGACGGTGGCAAGCCCGATATGCGGATGCGGCCGCACGTCCATGCCCTTGCCGGAGACGAACTGCACCGGCCCGAAATGGTCGAAGAAGATGAAAGGGCCGACCATCTGCCGCTTGCCATGCGGCAGCGCGCGGCGCACGGCAAAGCCGTCGCCGAGGTCGCGGGTGCGCGGCACGATCATGAGCTCGAGCGCGTCGCAGGTTTTGGGATCGCCAAGCTCGGGATCGTTGGACGGAAGCCAGCTCATGTGGGTCCTCCATGTTTTGCAGCGAGCCTAGCAGACAATATAAGATGCGTCCCGCGACGCTCTCCAGCCGGGATGACAAAACAATGATACCGCCGCTAAAAATGGGCGCCATGCTGCCGCCACCGGATTGGCCGGGAATCGAAACCGAGCGGTTGATCCTGCGTCGATGGCGCGCCGCCGATATCGCCGGGAACACCGCGATGCTCGGCGATCCCGAGAGCGCGCGCTTCATCACGCCGGACCGCAAGCCCGTCACCGAACCGATGGCCGGTTGGCGCAACGCCGCCGTCATGGCCGGACATTGGGCGCTGCATGGCTTCGGCATGTTTGTGGTCGAGGAGAAGGCGAGCGGCAAATTCGTCGGCCGGGTCGGCCCGTTCTATCCGCCGGTTTGGCCGGGCTTCGAGGTCGGCTGGGGCACTGCGGCGGAATTTCGCGGCAAGGGCTACGCGGTCGAAGCGGCGCGCGCCTCGATCGACTGGTCGTTTGCGACCTTCGCGCTCGACGAGATCGTCCACTGCATCGATCCCGAAAATGCCGCGTCGCAAGCCGTGGCGCGGCGGCTCGGCGCCGTCAACGAAGGCGGGACCATGCTGCTCAGTCACCCCGTCGATCTCTGGGTCACGCGTCGCAGCGCGTGGCCCGGATGATCGTGCGGGTTTGAACCGGCTGACGATGTCGGCTAGAGTCATGCGCATCGAATGACCGAGCCGATATCGATGTCGCTTCCACTTTTCGACCTTGCCTTGCGCGCCGCCACCGTTGCGCTGCTGGTGGTGCTGGCGGCATCGCTGTTTCGCGACGTCAGGCACAGCGTTGCAGGCCAGCTCGCTATTGCCTTCGCGCTCGGCTCGGCGGCGCATGCCGCAACAGTGGGTATTGGCGCTGCGCCTGCGATCTCGGCCTGGCACGCGCCGCTGATTGCGCTGTCGACCGGCAATGTCGTGGTATTGTGGCTGTTCACCCGCGCGCTGTTCGACGATGGTTTCGCGCCGCGCGCTCGGCACGCGCTGGTCTGGCTCGCGGTCGCAGCCTTCAGCTTCGTCAATTGCATGTGGATCGCGCCAGGGGGCCACGCGCGGCTTTCCATCGTCGCGGTCAATCTGCTCGCGCTCGCTTTCATCGGTCTGGCGATTGCGCAGATGATCGCTTCCTGGTCCGCCGACCTCGTCGAAAGCCGCCGGCGCGTGCGCGTGTTCATCGTCACCGCGGCCGCGCTCTATGGCGGTGTGAGCGCGCTCGCGCAGATGTTTTCCCCGCAAGGCGAAGTGGCCGAAATCGCCACCGTCGCCAATACCGCGATGCTCACGCTGATCGTGGCGGCGATCTCGGTCGCGATGATGCGGGTCGCGCCCGTCGATTTGTTTCCCGCTCCGAGCGTGATGCTCGCGAGCACGCCCGCGTTGGCAGAGACAGCCGCCGATCAGAAACTGGTCGATGCCTTGATGCGTCTGATGGCGGATGAGCGCATTTATCGCCACGACAACGTCACCATCGGCACGCTCGCGACCCGGCTCGCGATCCCCGAATACCGGCTGCGGCGGCTGATCAACCAGCGGCTCGGCTATCGCAACTTCAACGTCTTCCTCAACGAGCACCGCATCGCCGAGGCCAAGGCGGCCCTCGCCGATCCTGCGCAGGTTGAGGTGCCCGTCATCACCATTGCGATGGACGCCGGGTTCCAGTCGCTCGGGCCGTTCAATCGCGCCTTCAAGGCGGGCACCGGGGTCACGCCGACCGAATATCGAAGGCAGAAGGCGTCCGCGGCCTGATTCCATAAGCACCTGTAATTTCAGTTGGATTTCAAAATCGGCGAACCGCTTCAAGCATTCCGCTAGCCGGATTTTCGAATCCGGCGAGCGCTCGCGCCAGCATTACGGCATTTCACCGGCGTGCTTATGCCGGAGAGAGCCATGACCAAGCGAAAACTGATCCTGACCCTTGCTGCGACGGCCGCGATCGGCGCAGTCGCGCTGTCCGCCGCGCGCGCCCGCGACGTGCCAAAAGTCGCGACCGGCTTCATGGCCAGTGTGCTGTGCTCGGGCACGTTCATCTCCGGCTTCGATCCGCAGCGCGTCTTCGCCGAGACCACCGCGGCGATGCCGGGCGCGGGCTTGATCGGCTGGGCGCTCGATTACCGGCTGGATCGCGCCAGGAGAGAGGTCACGGTGACACTGCTGGGCTTCGGCCGCAGCCGCGCGGTCTATCGGGGCGTGCTCGGCTGCGTGCTCGATCAGGGTGCACCGATCGTCGAGGCCAGCACGCCCGCGGCCGGCGACACACCGGCGCTGTTGCCCGAGATCGCGGGCTCCGCGGTGGTCGCGCCGCAAGACCCGCAGCTTGCCGCCGCGCTTGAGCGTGCCTTCGCCGAGCCTGCCGCGCCGCCATTCAAGCGCACCAGGGCGGTCGTCATCGTCAAGGATGGCCGCGTCGTGGCCGAGCGCTATGCGGAAGGTGTGGGGATCGATACGCCGCTCCTCGGCTTCTCCGCGACCAAGTCTGTGATGTCTGCCCTGACCGGCATCCTCCTGCGCAAGGGGATGCTCGCCCTCGACACGCCGGCACCGGTTGCGGCGTGGCAAAACCCCAACGATCCGCGCCAAGTCATCACGGTCGATCAGTTGCTGCGCCACACCGCGGGCCTCGATCTCGGCAGCTCGCTGTCAGCCTCGCTCGCCGCCGCGCTCGAGTCGGTCAACCGGATGAAATTCATGGAGAACGACATGGCGGCGTTTGCCGAAGCGGCGGGTCTCGTGACGCCGCCCGGCAGCGCCTGGAATTACCACGACGGCAATTACCTCATCCTCTCGCACCTGATCCGCAACGCCGCCGGCGGCACGCCCCAGGATGTGCTGCGCTTTGCGCAGGCCGAGCTGTTCGGTCCGCTCGGCATGCGCCATGCCGTGATGCAGTTCGACGGGTCAGGCACGCCGGAAGGATCGAGCCAGATGCTGGCCTCGGCGCGAGACTGGGCGCGGTTCGGCCTGCTTTATCTGAATGACGGCGTGATCGGCGGCAGGCGCATCCTGCCCGAAGGCTGGGTCGACTATTCAGCGCGGCCGACAGCGAATGCCTGGGTCGGCTATGGCGCGGGCTTTTGGACCAATCGCGGCGACAGTTTTGGCGCACATTATCGCATCGAGCACGGGTGGCCGCGCGACGCCTTCTTCGCCAAGGGCACGATCGGCCAGTATGTCATCGTGATTCCGAGCGAGCGCCTCGTGATCGCCCGTTTCGGCACGACGGTGAACTGGCCGCTCGATGCCGACGGCGTGTCGCAGCTGGTGCGCGATGTGGTGGCCGCTACCAGCGGCAAGTCGAAAATGGCCGGCGCGCACTAAATCCTACTGCCGTCCCAGCTGCGTCGCCTTCGCGACGCGGTCGAACCGCTCCAGCGACAGGATCGCATCCGCGAGTTGATCGGCGCGGCCGTTCAGCACCGGGCGCGCCAAGGTCAAAAATTTCTGCTGCATCGCTGCCGCGTCCGGAAACGAGCCCGGCTCGCCTGAGGGGTCGGCATAGATCCGCTCATGCACGCCGTCATCGGTGGTGATCGAGACGCGTGCGCCGAAGGGGTGGGTGCGGCCGATCTCGAGGCGGTCGTCCTGCACCACGTTGAACTTGTCGGCTAGCGCATCGACCGCCTTGTCGCCGAGCCGCTCGTAATCGTCCCAGCCGAAGCGGCCCTGGTCGAGCGCGACCGCGCCGGTGAAGAACATCGAGAACTGACCGCCGACGATCGAGGTCGGATGCCGCTTGGTGGCGGCGTCGCCGGTCAACGTGATGCCGTTGCGGTGCAGGCCGACCTCGACCTTCCTGATCTGATCGGGGGTGAGGTTGTGCTCGCGCCGCATCGCGATGATCGCATCGAGCGCGGCGTGGGTGTAGCGGCAGCTCGGATAGGGCTTGACGCCGATCTTCATGGTCTCGTAGGTCGACCCCAAACCTGCGACCGCCTTGTCAGGATGCGGATTGTCGGTGTAGCCGACCAACAGGCCGTGCTTGCCCTCGACCGATTCGGTCGAGCCGATGAAATCGTTGCGTGCCAGGGTCGCGGCGATTACGCCGTTCATCGCGGCGGCGCCGACCTGATAGCGCTTGTTCCAGGCGCCGTTGACCAAAAATTGCAGCGAGCCCGCGGCCTGGCTGCCGGAGACGCCGAAGGCGGCGACGATTTGTTGTTGCGACAGGCCGAACAGTTTGCTTGCGGCAGCCGCCGCGCCATAGGTGCCGGCGGTCGCGGTCGGATGGAAGCCGCGCGCGTAATGCGAGGTCGGGTCGAGCGCGTTGCCGAGCCGGCAGCACACCTCATAGCCCGCGACGATCGCGGTCAGCACGTCGCGCCCGGAGGCGCCGACGATTTCACCGACCGCGAACGCCGCCGGCACCACCGGGGCGCTCGCATGCAGCGAGGAATCCGCGTGGGTATCGTCGAAGTCCAGCGAATGGCCGAGCGCGCCGTTGAGGAGTGCTGCGACCGCCGGTGTCCAGGTCTTGGTGTCGCCGAACACGGTGGCTTCGCCCCTGGTATCAAGCGCCAACGCCTCCAGCATCTTCAGAAGCGAGGGCGTCGATTCCGCGTCGCGCCGCGCGCGGATCGCGCTGCCGAGGAAATCGAGCGTGAGCACCTTGGCGCGCTCCAGCACCTCCGGCGGAATGTCGTCGAATTTCAGGTCGGCGACATAGCCGGCGAGCGTTTCGGTTTCATGGGCCATGGCGTTGCCTCGTGTGCTTTGGTTGATTTTAGGTACGGCTGCCGTTCCGTTCCGTCAACGTGCGTTCCTGCGGGTCAGTCCCCCAAAGGGTCATCGGGCCCCGTCCACGATCTGCCGCATCATGCTGCGCACGACCAGCTTGTGAAACGGCATGATCAGGGTGAGATAGGTGCGTCCCAACAGGTTGTGCGTCCGCACCAGCGTCGTCGATGTGACGTTCCGGCCTTCGGCAACATTGCTGACATCGACCACGAGGCGAAAATCGAGATGATAGTCGTTGAAGCCGGCGACCAGTCGGTCCGAAGTTTCACTGACCACCGGAAACAGCCCGATCAGGCCGCCCGGCGCAGGCGCGCCTTCGCCTGACGTCTTGAGCCCGAAGGGCGACACCAGGATGTTGCGCAGGCGCAGGAGAACGTCGATCCAGCGCGGCGGATGGAGGACCATCCTGACGCAAGCCTCGCGGGCGTCGATCTCAGTGTCGCCGATATCGACGCGATGGGCGTCGATGAACTGCGCATCGGGAAGCAGCGCGCCGCAATCTGGATCGGGTGTGACTTCGTGGACCTTCATTGCCGCTCCAGTCCGGTGGCCAGCAAGCGAAAACGTATCACCAGCAGCGCGGCATAGACCAGCGTGCCTGCGGATAATCCGATCCAGACGCCGGCCGGGCCGAGGCTGGTATGAAAGGCGAGGAAATAGGCCGTGCAGAACCCGACCAGCCAATAGCTGATCGCGGCGAACGCCAGCGGCACGCCGGTGTCCTTCAATCCGCGCAACGCGCCGGCCGCGATCGTCTGCAGGCCGTCAGTGATGAAGAAGGTCGCACCGATCAGCAGCAATTCGGCGGCTAGCGCGATCGTCGCATCGGAACCGACATCCGTGCCCAGAAACAGCCGCGCGATGCCGAAGCGCGACGATATGACGGCGACCGTCAGCACGGCGGTGAAGGCGATGCCGATCAGCATGGCGATCCAGCCAGCGCGGCGCACGCCCGCGGGATCGCCGCGGCCGACGGCATGGCCGACGCGCACGGTCGCGGCCATGCTGATGCCGAAGGGGACCATGAACAGGATGGCGGTGACCTGCAACGCGATCTGGTGGGCAGCAAGCGCAGGGGTGGAGAGGCGCCCCATCAACAGCGCGGCGGCGGAGAACAATCCGTATTCGAGCAGGAAGGCGATCGAGATCGGTGCGCCGAGCACGACGAGCTGCCGCATCAGGTTCCAGTCGATGCGCCAGAAGCGCGTCAACACGCGATAATCGACGAAGGGCGGCCGCCGCGTTGCAAACCAGAGCCCGGCGACGAAGGTACCGAAATTGACGATGCTGCTGGCGAGCCCGGTGCCGAAGATGCCGAGCCGGGGCAGGCCGAACTCGCCATACATCAAAAGCCAGACCAGCAGCGCATTGGCGGGGATAGCGGCGAGCGTGATCCACAGCACCGGCTCAGGTCGGTTGACCGCGCCCATGAAGCCGCGGATCGCGATAAACCACAGCGCCGGCGCAACGCCGAGAGCGAGCCCGAACAGATAGTCCTGCGCGAGATGCGCCGGACCTTGTGCCTGGCCGAGGCCGAGCAGGATCTGCTCGCCGCGCAGCGGAAACGCCATGATCGGCAACGCGATCAGCAGTCCCGCCCACAGGCCCGAGCGCAGCGCGCGCCGCACCTGCCGCGCATTGCCGGCGCCGTAGGCCTGAGCGGCAAGCGGCGCCACCGCCGACATCAGCCCCATGCCGACAGTGAAGGCCATGAAATAGACTGTGCCGGCCAGCGCCGCGGCGGCCAGCGCCTCGCCGCCGAGGCGGCCAATAAAGGCGAGGTCGGTCGTTATCATTGCGATCTGGCCGAGCTGCTGCGCCGCCATTGGCGTCGCCAGCCGCAGTGTCTCGGCCAGTTCGGCTGCGAGATGGCCGCGCGGCGCCGCGTTCGCGGGGGTGTCGATCTTGTAGACGGTCATGGGTGGACAATAGCACTGCGCATGGCGGAACGATGGTGGGGGTGAAATAGAGCGTATCCGTTCTGGATGCCATTTATTCCACTGTCATGCCCCGCGCATGCGGGGCATCCAGTATTCCAGAGGCGTCTCGGTTAAGCACTGGCGTCTCTGGAATACTGGGCCGTCCGGTCCTGATGCGCAATTGCGCACAAGGCCGGACGACGACATTGAGGAGAGATGAGGGAGCGCTACCGCTCACGCGCCGGCACGCGCGTGATCTTCGCGCCAAGCGCGTTCAGCCGCTCCTCGATGCGCTCGTAGCCGCGCTCGATCTGGTCGGCATTGTTGATCGTGCTCTTGCCCTCGGCGCAGACCGCGGCGAGCAGCATCGCCATGCCGGCGCGGATGTCGGGCGAGATCATCGAGGCGCCGCGCAACTTGCTCGGTCCCGCCACGATGGCGCGGTGCGGATCGCACAGCACGATGCGCGCGCCCATCGAGATCAGCTTGTCGACGAAGAACATCCGCGACTCGAACATCTTCTCGAACATCAGGATGACGCCCTCGCACTGGCTCGCGGTGACGATCGCAATCGACATCAGGTCGGCCGGGAAGGCCGGCCACGGCTGGTCCTCGAGCTTCGGCACATGGCCGCCGAAATCATCCCTGATCTTCATGGTCTGGTCGGAGGAGACGACCAGGTCGTCGCCCGCAACCTCGCAGATGATGCCGAGCCGCTCGAACCCCATCCGGATCGAACGCAAATGCTCGACGCCGGCGCGCACGATGCGCAAAGGCGAGCGTGTCACCGCGGCGAGCCCGATCAGCGAGCCGACCTCGATATGGTCCGGCTGGATCGAATAGCTTGTTGTGCCGAGCGTGGATTGGCCGTGAACGATGATCGTATTGGTGCCGATGCCTTCGATGCGCGCGCCGAGCGCGACCAGGAAAAGGGCCAGGTCCTGCACATGCGGCTCGGAGGCGGCGTTGCGCAGATAGGTGGTGCCTTTCGCCGCCACCGCGGCGACCAGCGCGTTCTCGGTGGCGGTGACGCTGGGCTCGTCGAGGAAGACGTCGGCGCCGCGCAGCTGCGTGGCGTGGAATTCCAGCCTGCCGGTATCCTTCACCGTCGCGCCGAGTTGCTCGAAGGCGAGGAAGTGAGTGTCGAGACGGCGGCGGCCGATCACGTCGCCGCCGGGCGGCGGCAAGGTCACCTCGCCGCAGCGGGCGAGCAGGGGACCGGCGAGCAGGATCGAGGCACGAATGCGCGCGCACAGATCCGGATCGAGATCGCCGGCGCGGATTTCCTTTGCATGGATCGCAAGGCGGTTGCGGCCGCGCCACTCGGCGGACGCGCCGACCGAGCGGATCAACTCGACCAGCGTCTCGGTGTCGCGGATGCGCGGGACGTTTTCCAGCGTGACAGGCTGATCGGTCAACAGCGACGCCGCGATGATCGGCAGCGCGGAGTTCTTGTTGCCGGACGGCTCGATGGCGCCACTGAGGCGGTGGCCGCCCTCAACAATGTATTGAATCGGCGGCACGGATTGACTCACTCACCCAGTTAGACGTCGACGTTGGCGCTCAGCGAGTTATCCTGAATGAATTCGCGCCGCGGCTCAACCACGTCGCCCATCAGTTTGGTGAAGATATCGTCGGCCTCGTCGACCTCCTTGACCTTGACCTGCAGCAGCGAGCGTCCCTCGGTGTCGAGGGTGGTCTCCCACAACTGCTCGGCGTTCATCTCGCCGAGGCCTTTGTAGCGCTGCAGGGTCAATCCCTTGCGGCCGGCGTCGGTCACCGCCTCAAAGAGATCGACGGGCCCGTGGATCGGCGTCTCCGCATCCTTGCGGCGGAGCATGCCCGGCCGCGCATAGGCATCCTGCAGCTTCGGCGCGTAATCGTCGAGTTTTCGCGCGTCAACCGAGCCGAGCAAAGCGTGGTCGATGATCGCGGCATCCTTGACGCCGCGCACCGTGCGCTCGAACAGGAAGCCCTCGCCCTCGGTGAAGCGGCCAACCCAGCCGCGCTCGACCTCGTCGGCCAGCGCGTCGAGGCGCTTGGCGATGTAGTCGGCGGCGGCGTTCGCTTTCGCGGGATCGCCGAAAATCTCCCGGCGCAGCACCCCGGCGATAGCAGCCTGCTCGACGGCCGTGCGGTTATAGCGGCTGTGCAGGTTGCGCAGCACCGCGCGGATTCCGCGCGCGTCCTCCACCAGTGAGAGCAGGTCGCGCCCGGCGCGCTCCGCGCCGGACACCGGCTTGAACACGCATTCGTCGATGCCGGTCGAGATCAGGTAGTCCTCGAGCGCGCGCTCGTCCTTCAGGTATGTTTCGGACTTGCCGCGCGTCACCTTGTAGAGCGGCGGCTGCGCGATATAGAGGTAGCCACGATCGATGATCTCGCGCATCTGCCGGTAGAAGAAGGTCAGGAGCAGCGTGCGAATGTGGGCGCCGTCGACGTCGGCGTCGGTCATCAGGATGATCTTGTGATAGCGCAGCTTGTCGATCGAGAAGTCGTCGCTGATGCCGGTGCCGAGTGCGGTGATCAGTGTGCCGATCTGCTCGCTTGACAGCATTTTGTCCATGCGTACGCGCTCGACATTGAGGATCTTGCCGCGCAGCGGCAGGATCGCCTGGAATTCGCGGTTGCGGCCGCCCTTGGCGCTGCCGCCGGCGGAGTCGCCCTCGACGATGAACAGCTCGCTCTTGGCGGGGTCCTTTTCCTGGCAGTCGGCGAGCTTGCCGGGCAGCGAGGAGACGCTGAGCGGATTCTTGCGCGTCAGCTCGCGGGCTTTTCGCGCGGCTTCACGGGCGGCGGCGGCCTGGATCACCTTGCCGACGATGACCTTGGCCTCGCCGGGATGCTCCTCGAACCATGCCTGCAGCGCTTCGTTGATCACGTTCTCGACCACGGGGCGAACTTCGGACGAAACCAGCTTGTCCTTGGTTTGCGAGGAAAACTTCGGATCCGGCACCTTCACCGAAAGCACCGCCGTCAAGCCTTCGCGGCAATCGTCGCCGGTGAGCTGGATCTTTTCCTTTTTCGCGTTGGCGTCGGCATAACCGTTGACCTGGCGCGTCAGCGCGCCGCGGAAGCCGGCGAGATGGGTGCCGCCGTCGCGCTGCGGAATGTTGTTGGTGAAGCACAGCACGTTCTCGTGGTAGCTGTCGTTCCACCACAGCGCGGCCTCGACCCCGATGCCGTTGCTCTCCGAGCGCACCATGATCGGCGCCGGTACGATCGCCTTCTTGTTGCGGTCGAGATATTTGACGAACTCCTCGACGCCGCCGTCGTAGCGCATCTCCTCGCGCTTCTCGACCGCATGGCGCATGTCCGAGAGCACGATGTTGACGCCGGAATTGAGGAAGGCGAGCTCGCGCAGGCGATGCTCGAGGGTGGCGAAATCATATTCGATGTTCTTGAAGGTCTCGGTCGAGGCCTGGAAGGTCACTTCGGTGCCGCGCTTGCCTGGGGCGTCGCCGACCACCTTCAGCGGCGCGACCGCATCGCCATGAGCGAACTCGATGGCGTGCTCCTTGTCGTCGCGCCAGATGCGCAGCAGCAGCTTGCTGGAGAGCGCGTTGACCACGGACACGCCGACGCCGTGCAGGCCGCCGGAGACCTTGTAGGAATTCTGGTCGAACTTTCCGCCGGCATGGAGCTGGGTCATGATGACCTCGGCCGCCGAGACGCCTTCTCCCTTGTGGATGTCGACGGGAATGCCGCGGCCGTCATCGCGCACGGTCACCGAATTGTCGGCGTTGAGGACGACCTCGACACGCGTGGCAAAACCTGCGAGCGCCTCGTCGATCGCGTTGTCGACGACCTCGTAGACCATGTGATGCAGGCCGGACCCGTCGTCGGTGTCGCCGATATACATGCCCGGCCGCTTGCGCACGGCGTCGAGGCCCTTCAGCACCCGGATCGATTCCGCATCGTAGTCGCTGGGAATGGAATGGTCGGTGTCGGCAACGGGTTGCCGGGCTGGTTCAGTCATGTGAGGCCTTTGAGGGGTGTCCTGATCGGACTGCGCGGAACGAGGAGCCGATCGGGTCTAGTTGTGCCATGAAAGCCACGTAGCGCCTAGCGCAAAGTAACCTATCATAAACTATTGAAGAAATAGTGCTTTTTGACGTTTTTTCAAGGACGCAGGAGGTCGATTCCCGGGCCTTGTAAAAGAGCGATTCGAGGCCGGATTGCGGTGCGCCGCAGAGGTCATTCGGCCTCTCGCAGCTTTGAGGGAAGGGCGCATGGCAGTCTGAAAAAGAACTGCTAAAGGGAACGCCTCGCAGGGTTTTCATGTCGCCGCCGCCTTCAGAACGCTACCGGCCGGATATCGACGGCCTGCGCGCCGTCGCCGTCATGCTGGTGGTGAACTTCCACGGCTTTCCCGACGCAATGCCGGGCGGGTTCATCGGCGTCGACATCTTCTTCGTTATCTCCGGGTTCCTGATCACCGGCATCATCGCGCGGGAGCTCTCCGAGAAGCGTTTCAGCCTGATCGGATTCTACAACCGCCGCATCCGGCGCATCTTTCCGGCGCTGATCGTGGTGCTCGCTGCGGTGCTGGCGATGGGCTGGCTCTCGATGCTGCCGCATGCCTATGCGCGGCTCTCCTCCGACGTGTTCGCCAGCGCGGCGTTTGCCGCCAACATCGCGCTGATGCTGCAGTCCGGCTATTTCGACATCGAGTTGGCGAAGAAGCCACTGCTGCATCTATGGTCACTCGGCATCGAGGAGCAGTTCTATCTGGCCTGGCCGCTGGTCCTGATCATTGCGGCGCGCTGGCGGCTGCGATGGCTTGAAATTGCGGGCGGCATCGCGCTGGCATCATTCGCCCTCAACGTCGCGCTGATCGGCCACGATCCGGTCGCAACCTTCTATCTGCCGGTCACCCGCGCCTGGGAATTGCTTGTCGGTGCGGTCCTGGCATTGGCCTGGACCAGGGTCGATCAGTCCGGAACGGCCAGCAACTGGCGCGCCACGATCGGGCTCGCGCTAATCGTGCTGGCGGCTGCTGTCCTCAACGTGCATCGCGCCTTTCCCGGCTGGTGGGCGCTGCTGCCGGTCGCGGGCAGCGCGCTGCTGCTGTCGGCGCCTGCCTCGCGGGTCAATCGGACGCTGCTGAGCTGGCCGCCAATGGTGTGGATCGGCCTGATCAGCTATCCGCTTTATCTCTGGCACTGGCCGCTGCTGGTGTTCCCTGCGATCATCAAGTTCGAGCCGCTGACCCTGCTCGATCGCGAGCTCGCCCTGCTCGCCAGCGTGGGGCTGTCCTGGGGCACTTACGCGTTTGTCGAGAAGCCGGTGCGTTTCGGCGGCCGGCGCGAACTCAAGGCTGTGGCGCTTGGCGCCGCGATGGCGGCGGTCGCGCTTGCCGGCGTGGTCGTTGCCGCCGGCGGTGGCTTCGAGTTTCGCCTGCCGGCGGAAATCCGCGCAATGGCCGATGTGCCGGAGCAGAATGCGCAGTGGCGCGTGGGCAAATGTCTCATCGACCTCTCCCACCAGACCAATTTTGCCGACGAATGCGTCGAGCGCAATCGCCGGCCGCTGCTGCTGCTGTGGGGCGACTCCACTGCCGGCGCGCTGATGCCGGGCCTCTTCGAGGCGCAGCGGACGCGTAATTTCGGCATCGCGCAGCTCACCGCGAGCTCCTGCGTGCCGATCCTGAACATCGATATCGCGGTGACGCCGAACTGCCGCGCCAACAATGATCGCGTGCTGGCGATGGCACGCGCCATGAAGCCCGACATTATTCTGCTGCACGGCACCTGGGAGAAGAACCTCGACCGTGTCGGGGCGACGCTGGCGACCCTGAAGCGAGAGACATCCGCGCGCATCGTCGTGTTGGGGCCCGGTGTGTTCTGGCGGCGCGGCCTGCCGAACGAGGTATTGCGCTATTACATGCTGCATCATGAGTTGATTCCGGTGCGGTCGAACGAAGCCGTGCTGGCCGGCGGAGTCGAGCGCGATCTGCGCGAAGCGGCTGTAGCGGCGGGCGCGGAGTTCATCTCCGCCGCCGACGTGCTGTGCGATGCGCAGGGCTGCCTGGCCCGGCTCGGTGATGCCGCAAGCGACATCACGTCGAGCGACACAGTGCATCTGACCGAGAAGGCCTCGGTGTTTCTGGTGCAGGGGATTATCGATCGCGTGATCCCGACCGGTGCGGCGCCTGCGCTTCAAAACAGCAAGACCGTCACTCCGGGACCGTCCGCGAGAACCGGACCCGGAACCTCAGGATCCTCTGATGCGCAATCGCGCACCAGAGTTCGCGCTCACGCGCGCCCCGCATCGACATCTCACGCGCGTCGAGCGCAGCGGGCAAATAGGCATTAACCGCGCCGCGTGACGCGGCCGTTCTCGACGTCGAAAATCTCGCCTGACGATTTCAATTCCGCGAATGCCGCGGGATCGGCGCCTGACAGCCAGACCTGTGCGCCGAGCTTGCCCAGCTCGGCAAACAATGCGGTACGGCGGTTCGGATCGAGATGCGCGACGACTTCGTCAAGCAGCAGCAACGGCACAATGCCGGTGGTCTCGGCAACGAGCGCGGCATGCGCCAGCACCAGCCCGATCAACAGCGCCTTCTGCTCGCCGGTCGAGGCGTCGCGTGCCGGCACGGATTTCGGCGCATACACCACTTGCAGGTCGGTGAGATGCGGGCCATCGAGGGTGCGGCCCGCGGCGGCGTCGCGCACGCGGCTGTCGCGCAGGATGTTTCGGTAGCGGTCCTCGACCGTGGTCGCGGGCTCGGACAGCAGTGCATTTTCCATCCAGCCGTCGAGCGCAATCTCGGCGGACGGAAAGGCTGACGCCGCGCCGCGTGCGCGCAACATCGCGGCGAGCTTTACCGCGGTCTGCCCGCGCGTGGCGGCCACCGCGACCGCAAGCTCGGCGGTCTCGCGCTCGATCGCGTCGCACCAATGGTCGTCGAAATTGCGCACTTCCAGCAGGCGGTTGCGCGAGCGCAGCGAGCGCTCCAGCGCCGAGACGCGGCTCGAATGCTCGCTGTCGATGGCGAGCACCAGCCGGTCGAAGAAGCGCCGCCGCTCGGAGGCCGCGCCCATGAACAGGCCGTCCATCGCGGGCGTCAGCCACACCATGCGCAAATGATCGCCGAAGGCGGCCGCCGAGCCGACCGGCTCGCGGTCGATGCGGCAGCGTCGTGTCGTGCTCTGCGCTTCGCCCTGCGGCGCCTCGATACCGGTGCCGAGCGTCGCAAGCCCAAGCGCGCCCTCGACTTCGGCGGAGACCGCCCAGGAGCCGTCACCCTGGTTGTCGGCGACGTCTTCCAGCGTGGCGCGGCGCAAGCCCCGGCCGGGTGAGAGAAAGGAGATCGCCTCCAGGCAATTGGTCTTACCGGCGCCATTGGGGCCGACGAGGGCGATCATGTCGCCGCACGTCTCCAGCCCCGCGGCGCGATAGTTGCGGAAATGCGTGAGGCTGAGTTGATGAATGCGCGAGGGGGTCATTGTCAGTCGTCATCAACCAAATCACCCCACCCGGCTGGCCTACGGCCAGCCACCCTCCCCATCGAGGGGAGGGATTCAATTCGCGGCACGTTCGGTGCTCTTATCCCTCCCCCTTGTGGGGAGGGTCGACGCGAATGAAATGAGCGTCGGGGTGGGGGTATCACACCCGCATCGGCATCAGGACATAGAGCGCGGTCTTGTTCTCTTTATCCTGCATCAGGGTCGGCGAGCCGGGATCGGCGAGCCGCAACACCGCGACCTCGCCCTCGATCTGGCCGGCGATGTCGAGCAGATAGCGCGAGTTGAAACCGATATCGAGCGGGTCGGAGGCGTATTCGACCTCAAGCTCCTCGGTGGCGCTGCCGGAATCCGGATTGGTGACGGAGAGCACCAGCTTGCCGGCGGACAGCGCGAGCTTCACCGCGCGGCCGCGCTCGCTGGAGATGGTGGAGACGCGGTCGACGGCGGCGGCGAAATCCTGCTTGTCGACGACGAGCTCCTTGTCGTTGTTCTGCGGAATGACGCGGCCGTAGTCCGGGAAAGTGCCGTCGATCAACTTCGAGGTCAGCACCACATTGCCGATGGTGAAGCGGATCTTGCCGCTCGACAGCTCGATTGCGACCTCGGCCTCGCTGTCCTCGATCAGCCGCTGCACCTCGCCGACCGTCTTGCGCGGCACGATCACGCCGGGCATGCCGGCCGCGCCCTTGGGCATCACGAGATCGATCTGTGCCAAACGATGTCCGTCGGTGGCGACGCCGCGCAAGGTCTGCGCCTTGGCGCTACCGGCGGTATGCAGATAGATGCCGTTGAGATAGTAGCGCGTCTCTTCCGTCGAGATCGCAAACTGGGTGCGGTCGATCAGCCGTTTGACGTCGGCGGCCGGCAGCGTGAAGGAATGCGTCATGTCGCCGGCGGCGAGGTCCGGGAAGTCGCTCTCGGGCAACGTCTGCAAGGTAAAGCGCGAGCGGCCGGCGCGGATCGCCAGCACCGAGCGGTCGCCGTCGCCTTCGAGCACGATCTGCGAACCGTCGGGCAGCTTGCGCACGATGTCGTAGAACATGTGCGCGGGAACCGTGGTCGAGCCGCCATTGCCGGTCTCGGCGGCCAGCGTCTCCGTCACCTCGAGGTCGAGGTCGGTCGCCTTCAGCGCCAACTGCGCGTTCTCGGCGCGCAGCAGCACGTTGCCGAGGATCGGGATGGTGTTGCGCCGCTCGACCACGCGGTGCACGTGGCCCAGCGATTTCAGGAGTTGCGCGCGTTCGACGGTGACCTTCATTGCAATATCCGCCCGATCCAACATGTCCTGGGAATGCCGGGCATCCGCCGCGGCCGATTGGCCCCTTGAAGCCCGCGAAGCCGGCTTTTGGGGGAGCGTAAGGTGGCGCGGAAAGGGCGCGGATTCAAGGGACTGGCGAGCCGTTTCCCAAGGTTTGGGCCTTTAACCTCCCCTTGAAAAGGGGAGGTCGGTTTGCCTGCTGGCGATGCGCAGCATCGTCCGGCAGCGCAAACCGGGAGGGGATCAGCTTCGAGCCATCAAATACGACCCCCCTCCCCAACCCTCCTCCTTGCAGGGGGAGGGAGCAAACTGGTGTTCCGGGCTTGAGCGGGAACTACTCCTGCAGTTGCCGCTTCAGCGACTCGACCTCTTCGGACAGCGCGGTGTCCTTGGCGACCAGTGCCTCGATCTTGCGCACGGCATGCAGCACCGTGGTGTGGTCGCGTCCGCCGAAGCGCCGGCCGATCTCGGGCAGGGAACGCAAGGTCAGGGTCTTGGCCAGATACATCGCGACCTGGCGCGGGCGGACCACGTTGGCGGTTCGGCGCGAGGACAGCAGGTCGGACCGGCTGACATTGTATTGCCGCGCCACCACGCGCTGGATGTCCTCGATCTTGATCCGCTTCGGTTCCTGCGGCCGGATCAGGTCGCGCACCTCGCGCTCGGCCATCTCCAGCGTCACCGGCTGATTATTGAGTTTCGAATGCGCCAACAGCCGATTGATCGCGCCTTCGAGGTCGCGGCCGTTGTGGGTGATGGTGCGGGCAAGGTAGTCGAGCACGAGATCGGGCACGTCGAAGCTGGCGTGATGGGCGCGGGCCGCGGCAACGCGCGACTTGAGAATGCCGAGCCGCAGCTCTTCGCCGAGCGAAGCCATCTCGACCACGAGGCCGCCGGCCAGCCGCGAGCGCACGCGGTCGTCGAGGCTTTCCAGATCGGACGGCGGACGGTCGGCCGCGATCACGACCTGACGGCCGGCGTCGATCAGCGCATTGAGCGTGTGGCAGAACTCGGCCTGCGTCGACTTCCCTTGCAGGAACTGCAGATCGTCGATCACCAGCACGTCGATGCCGCGCAGCGCGTCCTTGAAGGCAAGCGCAGTCTGGGTCTTCAGCGCGGCGACAAAGCCGTACATGAATTTTTCCGCGGTGAGATACAACACCTTGCGCTCGCCGGCCGCATTGCCGGCCCAGGTCACCGCCTGCAACAGATGCGTCTTGCCGAGGCCCACGCCGGCATGGATGTAGAGTGGATTGAACATCACGGCATCGCCGCGGCGTCCCTCGGCGACCTGACGCGCGGCTGCGTGCGCCAGCGTGTTGGAGCGGCCGACCACGAAGCTTGCGAAGGTCAGGCGCGGATCGAGCGGCGAGCCGCCGAGCGCGTCATGGCTGGCCGAGACCGGCGCGGTCGCGGTGGAGCGCAACTCGATCGCACCGCGGCCATTGACCCCTTCGGGGCGGCGCGCATCGAGGGCAACCGGTGCCTCTTTCGCAGGCGTGGCACAGCGCACCGCGGAGCGCACGGCAAGGTCGATCCGGTGCACTTCGGGCATCTCGGCCTGCCAGGCCGAAAGCACGCGCTCGGCATAATGCGCCTGGATCCAGCTCTTCAGGAAGCGCGTCGGCACCGAAAGCCGCACGCTTTCTTCCTGGACGCCTTCCAGATCCATGCGCGCGAACCAGCTCGTATAAACATCCTCGCCGACGCTCGAACGCAGGCGGCTTTTGACGCGCGACCAACGATCCTGTTCCGAATTTGTCATTGTGAGAAACTTTTCAAAACGAGTGAAAGTGACGTTGTCGGAATCGCCGTTGCAGGTTTCCTGCCACGACGCGACCTCGAGCGGACTTGCTCCGGACAAAGCCCGACCGTTCGGCAAAACGCCGCGATCAGCTCGATGATGTCAGGAGCGGAAGGTTTTCCGCGAGGTCAGCGCCTACTCGGATTTTCTGGACGACGCGTGGGGGGCCGAAAGCTCTGACGCACGGCTTCAAAAAATCTCTGGCTCGAAAATGGCAACTGGCCAAATACCGCAGCGTCTTCGTAAGTCATTTGACCTCCCCGCCCTCGTCGCGATTGCTCGCGCCAAGTGTCATCCCTTGAAATTAGCCTTCAGCCGCGTCCGGTTGCCCCGATTACACCGCTGTACTCGTTCACTCGTACAACTTGCCCGCTCGGGCCTTCTGGCCTTCTTCACGCTTGCCGTCCCCTTGTCCGTTCTCTCTTGTTGTCACCGGCGAGGCGAACCTCGCTTGAGAGATTTGGACGCAGTTCTCCGTTACCCCTATTGCTAAAGGTCTCGGTCCGACAATCGCCTGGAAAGCGTCGCCTACGCGCACACCGCCGCCGATTTGCACGTCCGCCCCGTGTCTAGAACCGCGCTGGTCAGAGATCGTGGGCGCCGCGAGCAATTAACGAATACACCATGTTGCGCAGACGGCAACGAAATTGATTCGAAAATTTTCCCAGCGACGACGGCGCGCGACACGCCGAAGCAACGCCGTTGTTTGCCGCGCAAATCCAACGCTCTGATTCATTTCGCTGATTCCACCCGCGCTGCGACTGTGACATTTTCGTCGAAATGGAAAATAAAAGTCACACCGCTTTCATAGAAGCCGGCAGCGCGGTCAATTTTTCCAAATGGTGCTTTGCGCATTGCCATTAAGTCACGAGAGAGCCGCATATTTTTTTGCGCGCTGAAACAGGGTAACTCCCGCAGGCGACTTACAGCCGCTATTCCATCTTATGGGCATGCCGCAGCGCTTTCTCGCAACATGCGCGAGTTTCGGGTGCGGCAATAATGCACCTTGAGCGATGCACCGGTAGAATTACGGATTTGAGAGAAAGTGTAACGCCGCTCTCGCGCGGCGCGCAAGAGATCGGCAAAAAGAAAAGCCCGGCTGGCGGGCACCAGACCGGGCTTGATGACGAATTTCGATTTCGATCAGGTCGCGCGCCGTGCAACCAGACTTTCGAACTACTTCGCGAGCTTTGCGATCTGATGGCTGAGCCGCGACACCTTCCGGCTCGCATTGTTCTTGTGAACGATGTTGCGCTGCGCTGCGCGCATCAGCTCCGGCTCGGCGCGCGCCATCGCCTTCAGCGCCGCGTCGCGATCGCCGCTCTTGATCGCCTCCTCGACGATACGAACGGCGCCGCGCATCTCGGTGCGGCGCGACTTGTTGATCACGGTGCGGCGGGCAATCTTGCGTGTCGCCTTCTTGGCGGAAGTGGTGTTGGCCATCGTCTCAAATTCCTTACGGGTGTCGCCTGTGTCTTGCTCGTGGATAGGCGCGTCGCCTGCTCAAGGGCGTGATCGACACTGCCGGTGTTTCGGAACGTTCCTGCGCGTGCCGCTTGCCGGAGCCAAAATGCTCGAAGGCTTCAGCTACGCCCAAAGAACAGCGGCGGCGGGATTGCACCCGCCGCCATCGGCGCCCTTATAGAGGCAGGGTATTGGAGCGTCAACGCTTTCCGGCGCCAGCGAAGCGGCCGCGAGGCCGTCGCATAACACCGGTAAAGTACTGATGAGGTTGAATTTCCGCGTCCGCCCCGGTAGGGCTAATTCAGGGCTTCAAGTACAAGGCGGGACAGGTGGCGCATGATCCGCGGTTTTTTCCGGCTAATCGGGGTGTTGCTGCTGGCCGGTGGATTCATCTTCATGGTCTATGACGGCGCGCGCTGGGTCGCCGACCAGAACCTGCGCTTCACCCGCTTCGGCCAGTTCTGGAACGACATCCATCAGACGAGCCAGCAGGCTTTCCGCACCTGGGTCGAAAGCAACGCGCCCTGGCTCTGGAACAGCGTTATCAAGGTGATCCTCGACCAGCCGGTGTTCGCGGTGATGGGCGTGCTCGGGATCGTGCTGATGATCCTGTTCCGGCCGCGCAAGCCGCTGATCGGCTACTCCCGGGATTAAGCCTTCGTAAGGTGCGGCAAGTCGCTGTAACGGGGCTGCCTCATCAGGCGTAAACGCCTATATAATGGCGGCCAGTTCCCGCCCGGAGAAAATTCCATGCTGTTCATGCGCAAGTCCACCGCACTGCCGAGCGCTGCTGACGCGCTGCCGGGCCGTGCGCAAGCCATTCCGACCGCGACCAGCCATTTCGTCAACGGTCACAATCTGAAACCGCCCTATCCGCAAGGCCTCGAACAGGCGGTGTTCGGGCTGGGTTGTTTCTGGGGCGCCGAGCGCAAGTTCTGGGAGCTTGGCGACGGCATCTACACCACCGCCGTCGGCTATGCCGGTGGGCACACGCCGAACCCGACCTATGAAGAGGCTTGCTCGGGACGCACCGGCCATACCGAAGCGGTGCTGGTGGTGTTCGATCCGAAGAAGATCTCCTACGATCGTCTCTTGAAGACGTTCTGGGAAAGCCACGATCCGACCCAGGGCATGCGCCAGGGCAATGACATCGGCACGCAGTATCGCAGCGCGATCTACACGTTTGGCGATGCGCAGAAGAAAGCCGCCGACGCCTCGAAGGCCGCCTATCAGAAGGCGCTGTCGGCGAGGGGTCTTGGCAGCATCACCACCGAGATCGCGCCGTCGGGCGCGTTCTATTTCGCCGAGGACTATCACCAGCAGTACCTGGCCAAGAATCCGGCCGGCTATTGCGGGCTCGGCGGCACCGGCGTGTCCTGCCCGATCGGCGTCGGCGTCACCGCTTGACCACATCTCTCTGTTTTCACGCGGTTCCTCTCCTTGCCAAGGCAAGGAGAGGCCGCTGAAAACCCTTTATTAACCATAAATGGTGCAAGACTTAAGCTGTCTCTCCTTTGGGGATGGTTTGGGTGCGCGCGTCATTCCTGCCGATCATTGTCGCTACGGCTGCAGTTGCCTTATCCGGCTGCATGCAGACGACCTATCCGGCCGCCGTTAGTCCCCGGTCCGATCTCGACGCCATGGCTTACGGGTCGCCCGCCACAGCACCAGTGGTGGTCGCCGACAACAGCGGCGGCGGCGCGATCTCCGCGCTGCGCAGGACCATGGCCTCGTCGCCGCGAACCTATGTCGCGCAAGTGCCGGCGCCGGTGGTCTATGCCGCGCCAATGTCCGGTCCGGTCGTCGTCGCTCAGCCGGTGGCTTATGACAGCGCTTATCACCTCGATGCCGGCGACAAGCTGCGCGTCGTCGTCTACGGCCAGGAAGGCCTCACCAACACCTATGCGATCGATGCCGCCGGCTCGATCACCATGCCCCTGATCGGCGCGGTGTCCGCGCGCGGCCGCACGCCGGCAGGTCTCGCTGCCGAGATCACTGCAAAACTGCGCAACGGCTACATCCGGGATCCCTCGGTCGCGGTCGAGATCGACTCCTACCGGCCGTTCTTCATTCTCGGCGAGGTGCAGGCGCCCGGCCAATATCCCTACGTGCCCAACATGACGGTGGAGAGTGCGGTCGCGATCGCCGGCGGGTTCACGCCGCGCGCCAAGCGCAACATGGTCACGATCACGCACACCGATGCCGGCGGTTCGGGGCGTTACGTCGTGCCGATGGGCACCTCGCTCAGCCCGGGCGACACGGTGTACGTCGGCGAACGCTGGTTCTAGGTTGTCATTGCCGGGCTTGACCCGGCAATCCATCACCCAAGAGATTCTTTTCGATGGATGCGCGGGTCAAGCCCGCGCATGACGAGTGTCTACTTGGTCGGCTACTGCCACATCCAGTTCTTGCCGTAGTCTTCTTTCCAGCCCGCGAGCCTGCCGTTGCGGAATTGCAGGAACAGGCGGTCGTGATGGTTGATCAACCCGCTGCCGCCGAGATTGCGGAGTGCGAGATAGATTTCATCGCCGGGCGGGCCGGAGACATATTGCAGCGGCTGCTTCAGCGCCGCCGAGACCTGCTCGACGTCCATGCCGAACACCAGCGGACGGTGGTTCGACAGCTTGGCGTAAAACGGCGGGCGTCCGTCCAGCGTGCTGCCTTGCGCCTGCGCTTCTCCGCTCGAGAGAGCGATGGCTGCCGGCAGCAGTGCGAAAGCAGTGAGGTGATTGATCATCATGCGAGCCTCTATGCCGCCTTGGCTTTCGGCAAATCATCCAGGAACGGCAGCACCGCTTCGATGAAGGCCTGCGGCTGGTCGATGTTGACGGCATGGCCGGCGGCGGGGATCACCACCTTCCGGGCACCCGGAATTTTCGCCGCCATATAGTCCGACGCGGCAAGGAACGGCGTGTCGTCGGCGCCGACCACGACCAGCGACGGCACCTTGATCTCGGGCAGCACCTCGATCACCCGCGCATCGCGCTGGGTCAGCATGCCGCGCGCGGCGCGCGCGAGCCCCGTGGCGTCGCGATGGCTGACGGTGGAGCGCTCGCGGCTCGCCGATTTCAAAACGTCCAGTCCCTCGCGGTCGAAGCGGTCGGCGGTGTCGAGCGCGCGCTTGTTCCAGGCCTCGCGCGCGTCGTCCTTCTTGAAGCCCGGACCGGTGTCGATGATCAAGAGCGCCGAGACCCGCTCCGGATAGGCGCGGTAGAACGCCAGCGACATGTAGCCGCCGAGCGATAGCCCGCCGACGATGGCACGCTTTGCGCCGACCGCATCCAGCAGCGCTGCGATATCGCCGACGGTTGCCGCCTCGCTATAGGCCGCAGGCTCGTCGGGATAATCGGACCGGCCGTGGCCGCGCATGTCCCACAGCACGAGCTTGTGGTGGCGCGACAGCGCCTCGACCTGGCCGGTCCACATGCCTGATGTCGAGGAATAGCCGTGGGTCAGGATCAGGGGCGGGCCGTCGCCATGCACCTCGTAATGGATCTTGACCCCGTCGCGATCGATGTTCGGCATGACGCGTCCCTGCTTTTGATTGTCGCGCTCAATTGTAGCTTGATCTCCTCCGGGGTGTGAACCCGGCATCGGCGCAAACCAGTTCCACAAGTGAGTGAACGCGCGCATTCCGCAGCGCGGATTTGCGCCAGCGACGTTGCCGCAACGCACAACAAGGCAATTCGAAAAGTTATTCTCCTCGACCAATTCCAATTTGGATTGCCTCTCAACTGCAAGGCGATCATGCTGCGCGCCAACTGGCGCTGACCCGGTGGGCGACCAGCTACCCACAACGTGAGATGCCGTCGTAAACGGCTTCATGCACCGGCAGGGGAAGAAGCAAATGGCTACTCTGAATATCAACGGACAGAGCAAGTCCGTCGATGCGGCGGGTGACACCCCGCTGCTCTGGGCCATCCGCGAGCAATTGCAGATGACCGGAACGAAATTCGGATGCGGCGCAGGCCTGTGCGGCGCCTGCACCGTTCACGTCAACGGCGAAGCGGTGCGGTCCTGCCAGACCTCGATCAGCGACGTCGCCGGCAAGAAGATCACCACCATCGAAGGATTGAGCGCCAAGGGCGATCATCCCCTGCAGAAGGCCTGGGTCGCCGAGCAGGTGCCGCAATGCGGCTACTGCCAGTCCGGGCAGATCATGCAGGCGGCAAGCCTGCTGTCGAAGAACACCAATCCCACCAAGGACGAGATCGTCGCGCACATGGATGGCAATCTCTGCCGTTGCATGACCTATTCGCGGATCACCAAGGCGATCATGCGCGCCGCGTCCGAAATGCGCACGGCCTCAGTCGGCAGCAACGAGCGGAGGCCCACATGAACAGCCACGTGAAAATGTCAGACGTCCACACCACCGATCTGTCGCGCCGCTCCTTCCTGGTCGGCACCGCGGCCGCGGGCCTCGCGCTCGGTTATTCCGGCGTTGCCGGCATCGACAGTGCGTTCGCCGCCGCGCCCGCCAATTTCGATCCGAGCGTCTGGTACGCGATCGCCCCCGACGGGATCGTCACGGTGACCTGCGGCAAGGCCGACATGGGCCAGCACATCGCCTCCACCATGGCGCAGATCGTCTGCGAAGAGCTCGGCGCCAACTGGAAGGACATGCGGGTGCAGCTCGCATCCAACGATCCGAAGTTCAACGACCCCGTGCTGGGTGCGCAGATCACCGGCGGCAGCTGGTCGACCATGATGAACTTCGATGCGATGAGCCGCGCGGGCGCCGCGGGGCGGATCGCGCTGACCGAAGCCGCCGCTGCGTCGATGGGCGTGCCGGCGAGCCAGCTCGTGGTGCACGACGGCGTGATCACGGATCCGAAGTCGAAGAAGCAGGTGAGTTTTGCCGACATCGTCAAGAGCGGCAAGGCGACCAAGACGTTCACGCCGGACGAGCTCAAGACGATCAAGCTGAAGACTGCGGATCAGTACACCATGATCGGCGTCTCGGTGCCGCAGCTCGACATCCCCTCGAAGGTCAACGGAACGGCGAAATACGGCATCGACGTGATGCTGCCGGGCATGGCCTACGGCGCGGTCGTCACCCCGCCGGTGCGCTACGGCGCCACGGTGAAATCGGTCGACGACAGCGAGGCGAAGAAGGTGAAAGGCTTCATCAAGGCCGTCACCCTCGACGACAAGACCGCAACCACTACCGGCTGGGTGGTCGCTGTCGCCGACACCTATGCCAACGCCAAGAAGGCGGCGGGCGCGTTGAAGATCGCCTATGACGGCGGTCCGAACGCCAAGCTGTCGAGCGAGTCGCTGCTGACGGAAGCAAAACGCCTGCAGGCGCTCGACGATTCCGGCTTGTTTTTCGTCAAGGACGGCGACACCAAGGCGGCGTTCGGCACGGCGGCGAAACTGATGGAGGCGGAGTACACCACCAGCATCAACATCCACGCGCCGATGGAGCCGATGAACGCCACCGCGGAGTTCAAGGGCGACATCCTGCACATCTATTCCGGCAACCAGTTCGCGACGCGCTCCGGTGCGATCGCGGCGGGCGCGGCCGGGATCGATCCGAAGTTCGTGGTGATGCACCAGATGTGGCTGGGCGGCGGCTTCGGCCGGCGTCTCGACGCCGACATGATGGTGCCCGCGGTGCAGGCGGCGAAGGCGGCAGGCCGACCGGTCAAGGTGATCTACTCGCGCGAGAACGACATGACCATGGATTTCTCGCGGCCCCTGACCTACCAGAAAGTAAAGGCGGGGCTCGATGCCGATGGCCGGCTGATCGCGCTCAATCACGACGTGGTCTCGGCGTGGCCGACCAAGCGTTGGGGAATTCCCGATTTCCTCACGCCCTCGGTCGACAAGAAGGGCGGTCTCGACGGCTTCACCGTCAATGGCGCGGACTTCTTCTACACCGTGCCGAACCACAATGTGCGCGCGATCCTCAACGAGATGGCGCACAACGCCACCCCGTCGGGACAGCTGCGGTCGGTCGCACCGGGCTGGACCTTCTGGGCGGTGGAAAGCATGGTCGACGAGCTTGCGCATGCGGTCGGCAAAGACCCGGCGCAATATCGCATCGACATGCTCGACGGCAAAGGCGCCAATGCCGGCGGCGCGCAGCGGCTGCGCAACACGCTGCTGGCGGCGATGGGCATGGCCGGCTATGGCACCAAGCAACTGCCGAAAGGTGAGGGCATGGGCGTTGCCTGCGTGTCGTCGCAGGAGCGCGCGACCGCGAGCTGGACGGCGTGCGTCGCCCATGTCGCGGTGTCCTCGAGCGGCGAGGTCAAGGTGAAGAAGCTCACGGTCGCTACCGACGTCGGCACGCAGGTGCATCCCGACAACATCCGCGCCCAGGTCGAGGGCGCGGCGCTGTGGGGCATGTCGCTGGCGCTGTTCGAGAAGGCCACGCTCAAGGACGGCGGTATCGAGCAAACCAACTTCGATACCTACACGCCGCTGCGCATGAGCCAGATGCCGGAGGTCGCGGTCAGCGTCATCGCCAACGGCGAAAAGGCGACCGGCGTCGGCGAGCCGGCGGTCACCGTGGTGGCGCCTGCGATCGGCAACGCCGTGTTCAATGCGGTGGGCGCCCGCGTGCGCTCGCTGCCGATCACGGCGGATGCGGTGAAGACCGCGATGAAGGCTTAAAGCTTCAGCCCGCGCACGAGACAACGACGATCCGCCGGAGATGTTCTCCGGCGGATTTTTTTGTGCGCCGAGGTTCCGCAGCCAAGAAACCTAAAATTTTAGCGATTGCAATTTTACCGACCGCGCTCGTTCGCAATTGATCATGCCCGTTAAGCCGCGTGGAACGCCTTGTCGGGTAACTAGGGCAAACCAATTCTGACCGTGAGCGCAGAAAGTCATGAACGCCCTGGCCCAACAAGCCCCCCAAGCCCCCCACGCCCCTTCCAAACGCCGCCTGCTGCTGGCCTCCGACCGCAGCGACCAGAGCAGCGAACTTGCCAATATCCTGAGCCGCGTCGGCGACGTCGAGACCATCACGACCTCGGATATTCCCACCGCTCCCCGAGAGGAAATCTCCGGCATCGTGGTCGATATCAACCTGCGCTCGCCCGAGAGCGTGCAGCTGGTGCGCAACCGCCTCCGGGCAGACGCCTACAGCGCGATGCCGCGGCTGTTCGTGCTCGCCGAAGCGCTGCATCATGCCTCGATGCAGGCCTGGGCGTTAGGGGCCACCGACACCATCGCGCGGCCGCTCGAACCCGGCGCAGTGCTGCAGCGCATCCGCGCCGCGTTTCCCGACACCGTCGGCTATGACGCCAGCGCGCGCGGCAAGGCGTTGAACCGCGGCGTCGAGGCCGCCCATGAGGTGATCTCGAAGATCTTCCGGCGCTTGCCGGCCGGCGAGCCGTTGAAGCCGGAAGATCTCGCGCAGGCCGAGACCAAGATCCTCAAGGCCATCAAGCATTCCTCCTTGCGGGAATGGCTGACCGCGGTCGGCTGTCACCACGAGGCGAGCTATCGCCATTGCCTGTTCGTCACGGGTTTTGCGGTTGCCTTCGCCCAGCATCTCGGCATGCGCGATGACGACCAGCGCCGCCTGACCCGCGCCGCGCTGCTGCACGACGTCGGCAAGGCCTTCGTTCCGGTCGCGATCCTCGACAAGCAGGGCAAGCTCACCGAGGAGGAGGTTGCTGAAATCCGCTCACATCCGCGCCGCGGCTATGATGCGCTGAAGGCGCAAGGCGGCTTCCCGCCGGAAATGCTCGACGTGGTGCTGCATCATCACGAGCTGCTCGACGGCAGCGGCTATCCGGAGGCTCTCGCCGGCTCCGAGATCTCCGACATCGTGCGGCTCACCACCATCGTCGACATCTATGCCGCGCTGGTCGAGAAGCGCGCCTACCGCATGCCGTTCACGCACGCCAAGGCGTTCTCGATCATGGAAGGCATGGGCGGCAAGCTCGACCAGCAATTGCTGCAGGCGTTCCGTCCCGTCGCGTTCGGGTGTTATTAGTTCCTACTTCGGCGCCGGCGGCTCCAGCGCCGCAAATGGCGGCGCGGCGTAGACCACGGTGCCGCCGACCATGGTGAGCAGCGAGCGGATCTTGCCGATGTCCTTCACCGGCGCGGTCAAATAATCCGCCGAGAGCACCGCGAGGTCGGCATATTTGCCCGGCTCCAAGGTGCCGCGCTTGTCGTCGTCGTTGGCGGCATAGGCCGTGTTGCGGGTGTACATTTCCAGCGCCTGGCGCCGGCTTGGGGCTTCGGTGTCGTCGCGCGTCTTCACGCCGCCGATGGTGGTGCCGTCGAGGTACCATTGCAGGGCGACAAAGGGATTGTACGACGACACGCGATGCGCGTCGGTGCCGCCGGTCACGGTGAGCCCGAGCTTCATCGCGGTGACGATGCGCGGCATCGCTTTCGCCGCGTCGACGCCGACCTCCTTCTGCAGCCGCTCGCCGCCGAAATAGAGCCCGTCCTGCACGCCCCAGATCAGGCCGAGCGCCTGCATTCGCTTCAGGCTGTCCCCCGACACATTATAGAGATGCAGCACGCTCCAGCGCAGATTGCGGATGGAATAGTCCTTGTTGATGTCCTCGACCACGTCGAGCAGGTCGTGGACGGTGCGATCGGGATTCCAGTGCAGCTGGATGCTGTAGCCTTTCGACGCCGCCCAGCGCAGCAATTCCGCGAGCTTCGCCTTGCCGTCCGCGGTGATGTCGCCGTCGGTCCAGTCGGCCCAGATCAGGATCTCGCCGGGGCCGTTGAAGTGCAGCATGTCGTCGCCGAAGCCCTGCGGCAGGAGCTGCGTCAGGTTCTGCTGGTCGGCGAATTCGCTGCCGGGCTTCGGCGAGCAGAGATGATAGGCGACGCGCACGCTGAGCTGCTTGTCGTGCCAGAGCTTGAACACGGCCTGGTAGCTCGCCGGGTACATGCTGACGCCGCCGCCGTCATTGATGCCGGTGATCCCGAGCGAGTTCATCTCGCGGAAGAATTTCTTGGAGCCCTCGATCTGCTGCGCCATGGTGGGCTTCGGCAAATGATCGAAGATTTTGCCAAGCGCGGCGCCGCCGGCAACGATGATGCCGGTCGGCTTGCCGTCGCCGTCGAGCTCGACCTTGCTGCTGGAAATGACGTCGGCATCGCCGCGGATGTTGAGTTCGGTCATCGCCTTCGGCGTCAACAGCAGCCAGTCATAGAGATGCTGGATATAGACCGGATGGTCGCCGGCGATATCCGCGACCTCCTGCGGCGTCGGACGTCGCTTCTCGGCAAACTGCTCCTCGGTCCAGCCGCCGGCGACGATGATCCAGGACCCCGGGGCTTGCGTGTTCGCGGCGTCGCGGATTTTCGCCAGTGCCGCCTTCAGCGAGGGTACACCGATCCAGTTCACCTCGGTGCCGAAGGTGAGCGCGGCGCGGATGCCGTGAATGTGACCGTCGGTCAGACCGGGAATCACGGTGCGGCCGCCGAGATCGATTTGCTTGGTACCCTTGTCGGCGAGCTTCTTCATCTCGGCCGACGTGCCGGTCGCCAGCACCCGGCCATGGCCGATCGCGATCGCCTCGCGGACGGAGAAATCCTTGTCCACGGCGACGATTTTTCCGTTGTAGAGCACGGTGTCGGCGGTCTCGGCGGAGGCGGGCGACGCAAGCAACAGGCTTGTGAGGAGGAGGGCGAGGGCGCAGCGCATTGTTATTGTCCTTGTCGTCTCGGGCGTCACGTCAGCAGCTTCCGCAACTCGGCCTTGGCGACCTTCTCCAGGGTCGAGCGCGGCATCTCGTCGACAAACCTGATCTCGCGCGGCACCTTGAAGTCGGCAAGCGCCGAGCGGCAGGCGGCCATCACGTTGAGATACACCTCTTCATTCGCTTTTCCGACACCCGCCTGCGGGATGATGAACGCGACCGGCACCTCATCCAGCATCGGGTGCGGCTTGCCGACCACGGCGGTCTCGCGCACGCCGGGCACCACCGCAATGACCTGCTCGATCTCGGAGGCCGCGACATTCTCGGCGCCGACCTTCAGCATGTCCTTGGCGCGGTCGGAGAACTTGATATAGCCGCGCTCGAGCAAGGTGACGCGATCGCCGGTCAGGAAATAGCCGTGCTCGTCGAAGCTCTCGCGCGTGGCCTTTTCGTTGTGCAGATATTCCGCGAACAGCGACAGGCCCGGCACGCCCTTAATCGAGAGATTGCCGGTGTCGCCGACCTGGATCGGCCGACCGTCGTCATCGGTGATGCGGATCGAATATTCCGATGCGGCGCGGCCGATCGACATCGGAATATTCGGCTGGTCGACCTCACCGATGATGCCATGGGTAATGGTCTCGGTCATGCCCCACCAGCCGATGATCTTGACGCCGAAGGCGGCAAAGGGCGGCGGATCGTTCACGGCGCTGCCCCACAGCCGGAATTTGTGGTCCTTCGGAATCTCGCGCTCGAGCAGCGCCTTCATGCAGAAGGGAATGGTCGAGGTCCACGTGCTGCCGTGCTCCAGCGCGACGGGCCAGAAGCGGCTCGCCGAGAAGCGCGGCTGAATCACGCAGGTCGCCCCGACCCAGAGGCTTGCCAGCATCGAATAGGCCAGCGCATTGGTGTGAAACAGCGGCAGATAGGTCTGGTGCACGTCGCCTTGGTGCAGGTCCTGATGCGCGGCATTGACCTTGGCGCCCCATAGCGCATTGGCGTGGGTCCACAGCACCGCTTTCGGCCGCGACGTGGTGCCGGAGGTGTATTGCACGCTGCAAGGGGTGAGCGGATCGGAGGGGCGGCGCGGCCGGTCGGCGGTATCCGCGAACAAGGATTCGAAGCTGGTACTGTGGGCGACGTTCGCTGGCACGCCCGCATCATGCGAGATCACGGCGATCCAGCGCAGGCTTTTGCAATTGGCCGCGACCAGCTCGGCGTAAGCGGGCTGCGTGATCGCGGCGACGGCGCCGCAATGGCCGGCGAAATATTCCATCTCGGCCGCCGCCGAGCGCGTGTTGGTGGTGACCGCGATCGCGCCGAGCTCGACACAGGCAAACCAGGTGAGCAGCGTTTCGATGCAATTGTCGAGATGGATCAGGACGTAGTCACCCTGCTTGACGCCGCGCTTGAGGAGGCCCGCGGCCAGCGCGCCGACGCGCGCGTGGAATTCGCCGTAACTCCATTTGCGCGCCGGCGCGTCGAACGGCGCCCAGATCAGGAAAGGATGATCGCGGCGCACCTCGGCGCGCATGGCAAGCAGCCAGGGCACGTCGAGTCCGGCGAAGGGTCCGACGACGCCCGGCGGCTCCGATAGCCTCATGTGGTCCTCCCGCGCGGCCCAGGCTTGAATGCCGGCCGCTTTGTTTGATTGCTGTTGTGCCATTAGCCGCGACTGCGGGCAAATTGCACGACGCTGTCTTATCCCTCCCCCCCGCGAAGCGGTGGGGAGGGTGCCGAGCTCGCGAGGGGAGGGATAAGAAACATCGCGCCCGCGTCTCCTATTTCTCGTACGACGAAATCTCGATCAGGCTCCCGTCAGGATCCCGGCAATAGACCGAAAGAATGGTGCCGCGCGCGCCCTGCTTCCTGGACGGGCCCTCCTCGATCGCTTCGCCGTTCGCCTTGAGATGCGCGACCACCTCGTCCGGTGTGCTCGACGTGAGGAAGCAGAGATCGTCGCTGCCGGCGGCCTCGTGATCGGCGGTGAACCACTCGACCTTGTCGGCGCCCTTCGGCCGCACATTGATCTTCTGGTTGCCGAATACCAGCGAGGTCCGCTTGCTCTTGCCGGCGCCGGGATCGAACACCCTGATCTCCATGCCGAGGATTTTGGCATACCACTCGGCGGAGCGCGCGACGTCGTTGACGTTGATCACGAGATGGTCGAGCGCGTTGACCTTGACCGGCATGGCATCATCCTTTCGTCGCAGCGGACTTGTGGAGCGGATTTGACGTTCGCCAGCAGTTTGCGGCGATTCCGTATGCGAACGTCAAATCCAAAGCTCCACCAGCACTAATAATTTTGCTAGTGGTCCTTTGATTCTAACATTCGCAAACGTGCCAGCCCCAAGGGGTGCGAATGTTAGAATCGGACCACTAGCCACACGCTTCAAGAACAAGCAAGAACGGGAGATATTTCGATGATTTCACGCCGCGCCGCATTGGGCCTGGTTGCCGCGGGTGTTCCAGCCCTGCTGTTGTCACGCGGCGCAAGCGCCGCCGATTATCCGACGCGGCCGGTCCGCTTTCTGGTCGGTTATCCGCCGGGCGGCGCCACCGACATTATCGCGCGGCTGATCGGCCAGCGCCTGTCGGAAAAGCTCGGCCAGCAATTCGTGGTCGAGAACAAGCCGGGCGCCGGCAACAATATCGCGACCGAGGCCGCGGTGAATGCCGAGCCTGACGGCTACACCGTGCTGCTGGTCAACCCCGCCAATTTCATCAACAACTCGCTCTACACCAATCTCAAGTTCCATTTCGTCGACGACATTGCGCCGGTCGCCTGCTTCAACCGCGTGCCGAACGTGATGACGGTCAACAAGGATGTGCCGGCCAACAACGTTGCCGAGTTCATCGCCTATGCGAAGGCCAATCCCGGCAAGATCAACATGGCCTCGTCCGGCAACGGCACTTCGGTGCATCTGTCCGGCGAGATGTTCATGGCGATGACCGGTGTGAAGATGCAGCACGTTCCCTATCGCGGCGCCGCGCCCGCGATCACCGACCTGCTCGGCGGCCAGGTGCAGGTGATCTTCGACAACATGCCCTCGATCATCCAGCACATCCGCGGCGGCGCCGTGCGCGCGCTCGGCGTCACCACGACGCAGCGCTCGCCGCAGCTGCCGGACGTGCAGGCGATATCGGAGACCGTTCCCGGTTACGAGGCGAGCGCCCTGTTCGGCATGGGCGCGCCGGCCAAGACGCCGGAGGAGATCATCGGCAAGCTCAACGCCGAGATCAATGCGATCCTGGCCGAGCCCGACATGACCAAGAGGCTGGTGGAACTCGGCGGCGCGCCGACGATCCAGACGCCGGAAGCCTTTGGCGACCAGATCAAGGCCGAGACCGACAAGTGGAAGAAGGTCGTCGACTTCGCCGGCATCAAAGTCGAGTGACACTTTAACGCAGGTGAACTTCTGAACAAGGCAGCGCGTTGTCTCGACTAACGCGAGACAAGCGCACGCTTTGCGCGAAGGAGATCACAATGCGTAAATTCCTACTCACGATGTTGGCGTTGAGCGCGGCTGGCGTGGCGACGCTCGCAACGTCCGCGCCCGCCGCCGCCTATGACTATCCCTGGTGCGTGCAGGGCAGGGGCGTCGGCATCCCCGGCGACTGTTCCTACCAGACCTACGGACAGTGCGAGGCGTCGGCCTCGGGCCGCGGCCTCTATTGCAACAGCAATCCGCGCGCCGCGCTCAACCGGATGCCGCAGCGCGGCGCTCGCCGCGGCACTTACGACTATTGAGAATTTCGCCGGACCTGTTCCCGCAGGTCCGGCATTTTTTTGTCGAGCCAGCCGGCTTGACACCATTTGGTTTGCGCCTATGCTAAACCATATGGTTAAGCAACAAGATGTGACCCTCGACCGCACCTTTGCCGCACTTGCAGACCCCACCCGCCGCGCGCTTTTGGCGCGGCTGCAAGCGCGCGATACGCTCTCGATCAGCGAACTTGCAAAACCCTTCGACATGTCGCTGCCCGCGGTCATGAAGCATCTCGACGTGCTCACCGATGCCGGACTGATCGCGCGGGAAAAGACCGGCCGCGTGGTGGCCTGCCGCCTGACCGCGAAGCCGATGGAGCAGGCGATGGAATGGCTCAATCGCTACCAGCGCTTCTGGTCCGACAATCTCGACCGCCTTGCCGCCTTTATAGAGGAGGACACCTCATGGCCCAGTCATCAGCCGCAACCAATCTCGACGCGCGGCCAAGCCTCACGCTCACGCGCCGGCTCCGCGCCCGGCCGGAAAAAGTCTACGCCGCGTGGGCCGACCCGCAAAAGCTAGTGCAGTGGTTCGCGCAGACGCAGGCCAAACCCGGCTCGATACAAGCCGAGCTCTACGTCTGCGTCGGCGGCCGCTACCGCATCAGCTGGTTCGACGAGAAGGGCGAGCATTTCGAGGTCGGCGGCGTCTATCGCGAGGTGGTGCCGAACGAGCGGCTCAAGTTCACCTGGGCCTGGCATTCGACGCCGGAGCGGGAGTCGCTGGTGACGGTGCAGCTCAAGCCCGATGCCGTCGGCACGCTGCTGACCTTCCATCACGAGCAGTTCGCCGACGAGACCGCGCGCGACAACCACAAGCGCGGCTGGAGCACCTTCTTCGACGGCCTCGAAAAATTCGTCGCTGAATAGGGAGGATAATCATGCAACCGCACAGGATCGTATCCCGCGAGCAGTGGATCGAGGCGCGCAAGGCGCTGATGGCGCGCGAAAAGGAGCTGACGCAAGCCCGCGACGCGGTGAGCGAGCAGCGGCGGAATTTGCCCTGGGTCGAGGTCGACAAGACTTACGTGTTCGACGGGCCGCACGGCAAGCTCACGCTCCCCGACCTGTTCAAGGGCCGGCCGCAGCTGGTGGTGCAGCATGTGATGTTCGCGCCGGAATGGGACGCCGCCTGCAAGAGCTGCTCGTTCTGGGCCGACGGTTTCGAGCGCATGGTGCCGCATCTCGCCGCGCGCGATACCACCATGGCCGCGGTCTCTCGCGCGGGCGTCGCCAAGCTCGAGGCGTTCAAGAGACGGATGGGCTGGACCTTCGACTGGGTGTCATCCGGCAACAATGACTTCAACTCTGACTACGGCGTGACGTTCACGAGGCAGCAGATCGAAGCCGGGAAGCCGATGTACAATTTCGGCACCACGCCGTTCTACGGCGAGGAGTTGCCCGGCATCAGCGTGTTCTATCGCGACGAGCTGGGTGCGGTGTTCCACACCTATTCGACCTTCGCCCGTGGTCTCGACATGATGAACGCCGCCTACCACTATCTCGACCTGACGCCGCTCGGCCGCCACGAGGACGGCTTGCCCTATCCGATGGATTGGGTGCGCCTGCGCGATCAGTATCAGCCGGATGCCGACAAGGCGGCGGGTTGTCATAGTTGACTGGCTTCGGGCGAAGTTGGCGACCGCCTTAATCCCTCCCCCGCGAAGCGTGGGGAGGGTGGCTCATCGAGAGCGCAAGCGAACGATGAGACGGGTGGGGCAATTCCGCGAGCACGACGTGAAGCAAAACCCCCCACCCCGCCACTCGCTCCGCTCGTGGCGACCCTCCCCAGCGCTTCGCGGGGGGAGGGATAAGAGGGAGCCTTACCGCTTCGCGCTGGCGACCGGCTCGGTGGCGGTGCAGGTGATCAACAGCGTCCAGGCCCGCGCCGCATCGGCGATCTCCGAGGTCTTGAGTTCGGTGCCGGGCGCGGCGGTCTCGTAGGCGACGACGCTGTTGTCGAGGAAATCCCGGATCGCGCCTGGCTTGATCGCGAAGTTGATGTTCTCGGGGATAGCCCCGGTGACGCGCAGAACGCCGATAGCGTTGATCTTCTCGGACACGATACCAACGACATGGCCGCTGCTGTCGATCAGCGGTCCGCCGCTGTTGCCGGGCTGCACGGGCGCGCTGATCTGGAGGTAGCGCGAGTCGTTCTTGATGCCGCTCAGCGAGCTGACGATGCCGGTGGTGACCGTGAAGTCCGAGCTCAGCAGGCCATGAAAGGGAAAGCCGATCGCGGTCACGCCGTCGCCTGACCGGATCGAGCGGTCGCGGATCTTCGCGAAACTCTTGAACGTGTCGGCCGGGCCCTGCAGCAGCGCCATGTCGTTGGCGGGATCTTTCGACACCACGCGTAGCACGGCCGTCGCGCCCCCGGTCAGATTGCCCTTGATGTCGCTGATACACCCGTCGATCACATGATGGTTGGTGATGATGTGACCGGTGGCGTCAATGACGAAGCCGGTGCCGTTGGCGTTGCCGGTCCTGCCAGGCTTCGGTGGTCCAGCCCCCGCATCGTTGGCGGCGACCTGTTTGGGAACGGTGAAGTCGGATGCCGCCACCGCATCCAGCCCCTTCTGCTTGACCTTGCTGACGCAGTCGCCAAGCATCGCGATCAGGGGCGCGGTCGAGGTCAAATTGAACTGCATGGTCGTGCGGCCGGAGACGGCGACCATCAGGCTCGCCTTCTGGAACGTGCGGGCGACATTCGGCGGCAGGATTGCGGTTGCCATGTTGTTGTTGTTGGCGGTGGCGAACAGCTTCGCCTGTTCCTGGCCGTCGAAGACCACGTCGATCGGAACGGTGGCGCCCTTGTTGAGGTTGAAGTTCGGACTGGCAAAGCTGAGCAGCCAGGCATTCCTGGCGTTTTGTCCGACGATCAGGCTGATCCCGCTGCCGAAGGTGGAGCCCGCGGCGCAGTGCGAGAATTCGCCGGCCTCGTTGCTGTAGGCGCCGCCCTTCCATCCGCCGACATTGATATTGCCGAACGGTCCGCCGGCATGTGCGGTCGAGACGACCGCGGCCTGTAACAAGCAGAAAACAAGCAACGCCTTACGCATACCCCAACCCTCCCCAGCCAGGTTACCGCATTCTACGTGTTCGGCCGGGTGAAAGGCAACCGGGAGTGGTTCGCTCGGCGCGGCCGCCCGGTCCCTTGCTTTTGCTTTGCGGTCCGGTATACTTTGTATCGCAAAGTGAACTGGGCCCGGGGGCAAAAGGGCGTGCAGACCGAAGAAATGCGCGATCTCGACAAGGCGCTGGCCGATATCATCGCCATCCGCAGCCAGCTTGCGGCGGGCACGGCATTCCGCGGTTATGGCCCGGCGACGATCGCCGCCACTAGCGGCGTCGCGCTGGTCACGGCGATCCTGCAGCATCTGCTTCTGACCGAACCCGACCGATATCCGCTGATCTTCCTGTTCGGCTGGGCGGTGGCCGCGGTTCTCTCCGCCGCCATGATCTGGATCGAGATGCTGGCGCGCACGCGGCGGCATCATTCCGGTCTCGCCGACGCCATGATCCACCAGGCGGTCGAGCAGTTCCTGCCTGCCGGCGTTGCCGGCGTGCTGCTCGCGGTGATGCTGTGGAAGTTCGCGCCCGAGACGCTGTGGATGCTGCCTGGCCTCTGGCAGATCCTGGTCTCACTCGGCGTGTTCGCATCCGTCCGCTCACTGCCGCGTACGGTGGCGCTCGCCGGCGCCTGGTATTTCATCGCGGGCTTCGTCGTGCTCGTCATCGCAAGCCACAGCCACGCGTTGTCGCCCTGGACCATGGGCCTGCCGTTCGTGATCGGCCAGCTCCTGATGGCGACCATCATTCATTTTGCGTCCGGAGAGAGTGATGCCGAAGAGTGAAACGACGAGTGCGCCGTTCTCCTATGACGGGCTCGACCGCGTGATCCACGAGAAGGCGCGGTTGGGACTTCTGACCTCGCTGATGGCGCATCCCAAGGGGCTCGCCTTTGCCGATCTCAAGCAGCTCTGCGGCCTGACCGACGGCAATCTCTCGAGGCATCTGCAGGTGCTGCAGGAGGCGGGCCTCGTCGAGGTCACCAAGGGCTATGAAGGCAACCGGCCGCACACTTCATGCCGCCTGACCCGGACCGGCCGCCGCCGCTTCCTCGATTATCTTGCCGTGCTGGAGGGCCTGGTGCGCGACGCCGCCAGGGCTGCCGGCAAGGAAGGTGCGCCACTTGGCCGCCTCGGCATCCTTGCGACCTGATCCCTTTTTTTGTCCCCCCTTTTTTACCCAGGAGCTTTGTCATGCAAAGTCCTCTCTCGCCCAAACCGGCGTCCGTCAGCGATCGGCTGCATGTCGGCATCATCATGGACGGCAACGGACGCTGGGCGACCCGGCGCGGCCTGTCGCGCCTGCGCGGCCACGAGGCCGGCGTCGAGGCGATCCGCCGGGTGGTCGAGGCCGCGCCGGACCAGGGCGTCGGCACGCTGACGCTCTATGCCTTCTCGACCGACAACTGGCGGCGGCCGAAGACGGAAGTCTCAGGCCTGATGGCGCTATTACGTTTCTATCTCGCCAATGAAGTGCAGAGCCTGATCAAGAACGGCGTGCGGCTTTCGGTGATCGGCCGGCGCGACCGGCTGCCTGACGGCATTGCGGCGGGAATCGCGCGCGCGGAGCAGGCGACCTCGCATGGCGACACATTGCACCTGCGCATTGCGGTCGATTATTCATCGCGCGACGCCATCCTCAATGCCGCTGCAAGGCTCGCCGGCATCACCGCACCCAGCCGCGAGCTGTTCTCGCAACTCGTCACCGGCGAAGCAGGATTGCGCGACGTCGACCTGATCATCCGCACCAGCGGCGAGAAGCGGCTGTCCGATTTCCTGTTGTGGGAAGGCGCCTATGCCGAATTGCACTTCACCGAGCGGATGTGGCCGGAGTTCGGGCCTGCCGACCTCACTGAGGCGCTCGCCGCCTTCCATCGCCGCGAACGCCGCTTCGGCGGCCTGGCCTCGCTGCCGATGGAGCCGGCGCCGAGTCTTTGACGGTACCAAACCTCGGTCTAGTTCGGCCGCAAGGCGACATTGAGTTCGTGGAAGCGCCGGGTCAGCTCGGCGACGCTCTTCCATCCGGTCTTCTCGCGGGTGCGCCGCAGATGCGTATACACCGTGGTGATGCTGAGCTGGCGGCTCTGCGCATAGGCGACCGCGGTCATGCCGCTGCTCAAGGCCTGCACCAGCTGCGCTTCGGCATTGGTCAGGCCGTGGAGCTCGCGCAACATCTGCGCCGCGGCCGCGCTTTGCTGCAAGGGATCGTGCACCAGCAGCATCGCCGCGGCGTCCGGATGGGCCGCCTCCTTGCTGCGCGACAACGGCCGCACCGAGACGGTGTAGGGTGGCTGGCCGTCCTCGCGCGGTACGGCGAAGTCGGTGGCGATCGCGGCCGCATCGGGATCGCGCATGCGCTCGACCGCGCCCATCGCCTGCGCGAAGCGGTTGCGCAGATCGGGGCTTGCGAATTCGATGGCGTTGCGCTCGATCCGGATCTCGTTGCCGCCTGCTGCGAGCCGGCGCAGCGCCTCGTTGACGTAGACGATGCCGCCATCGCGCTTCAGCAGCGCGATGCCGTCGGCGAGCAGGTCGAACGCGCTCTCGTAAAGATTCTCGCGCGAGGAAATTTCTTGGGGCAGCAGCGTTCTCATCTCAAGCTCTCTGGAAAATGCGGACGGAGGCGGTGCATCAGTGCGATCGTTGCACCGATACGATCCTGTCTGTCCTGTCGAGCGCCGCTGAAATGAAAGTGCCTACGGCGAACCCACGCTCATGCCGGGTGCCTGCAAGCGCAGGGAGCCCACCCGGGCATGACGAGATCAGTTCGCCGGCCGATTTGTCGCTATCGACGGCATGCACATCAAGATTGCCGTTCGCCATTGTCTCTCCGGAATGGCGTTGACGATCTTTCGATCGTCACGCGTGGCCGCCTGTTCGACCTCCATCAGGCGACGCATTCCCCCGCCATTAGTCGCGACAAAAGCGGCGCAGGTTCAAACCTGCACCGCTTTTTTCGGCCCTAGCGCCCACTTTCCGAAGTTCGTGCCCCACTGCCGCGCTACCGTTCACGAACTTCGGAAAGTCATGGGCACTAACAAATCTATGATTCTAGTGCCGCTTTCGATCTGAAGTCCCTGAACTCGATTTCGCCGCGGGTAAGTCAGGGACTTCAGATCGGCGGCACTAGTCCAAAATGTCGCAGCTGTCGCGGAAATCACTCCGCCATGATTTCGCCCGATCCGCCGAACTCGCTGGGAAAATCCTTCAGCTTCGGCAGGCCGTCGCGCATCGGCAACACCGTCTCGGCATAGTTGACGTGCACGCCCGGCGTGAACGCGAGTCCCGGCAGCGTGGCGGCAAAGACGTCGACGAGGCCGAGCGGCGGATGGCAGGTCAGGAGATGGCCGCCGCATTTGGCGCAATATTGCCGGCGGCTGAGCTTGGTTTTCTGGAACATCGCGACATGCTCGGCGCCTTCCTTGATGCGCACGCTCTCCGGCTTCCACAGGCTGAAGGCGTTGACGGGACCGCCCGACCAGGAGCGGCAGGAGCTGCAGTGACAATAGCCCATCGCCTCGGGCGTACCGGAGACCTCGATCTCGACGGCGCCACAAAAACATTTTCCTGACAATTTCATCCAAAAGTCCTCCGTGTGAACCGGCGAGAGTTGCTCCTTGCGAAGCGATCGTCTTGGACTGGCGCGACCAAGGCTGCGCACGGTGCGACATAGCGTCTCCAAATGTGCGCTGGTTCACATTCGTCATCCCTTGAGAGGACGCTAGCTGTGCTGCCATCCGCTAACACGCGGCTGGGAAGAGGAAACGACGGAAGGGGAGGCTGGATAACTGCTATTCAAGGAAGTAAAATGGATGACAGATTTAGCACCCCGCATTGTCGAATTTTCAACCGACGGCATTGCCGAGCGCGACCGGGTCGCGGTCTGGCGCGAGTATTACGGCCAGGTGATGATGCGCGTGGATCTCGAGCCGCCGCCGGATATGACTTTCGAGGCACGCAATCGCTGCCTGTCGCTGCCGGGGCTGCAGCTCCTGGAATTGTCGTCGTCGCCGGTGAAGGTCTCGCGCGGCGGGCGCTATCTTGCCGATGGCAATGACGACGTCGTGGTGGCGATCGCCCGCTCCGGCTCCATCGTCATCAATTCCGGCGGACGCGAGCAGGCCCTCGGCGCCGGCCAGGCTATCGTCTTGAGCGGCGGTGAGCCGGCGTCATATCACCGCGTCAGCACGGGCCAGTCGTTCACGCTGCGGGTGCCGCGCGCGACCTTCGAATCGACCGTGGTCAGCGTCGAGGACGCGTTGATGCGGCCGATTCCCGACCGCGGCGCGCTCAAGCTGATGGAGGACTATGCGGGTTGGCTCTTGCATGCCGGCAGCGTCGACCAGCAGCTGCTCAATCTCTCGGTGCGCCACATCCAGGACCTGCTGGCGCTGGCGATCGGTCCGGCCGCCGATTTCGCCGACACCGCGCGGACGCGCGGACTGCGCGCGGCGCGGCTGAAGCTCGCGAAATCGTATGTCGGCTCGAACAGCCATCGGCGCGATCTGTCGGTGGCGGCGCTTGCGGCCCACCTCAACGTGACGCCGCGTTATGTGCAGCGGCTGTTCGAGACCGACGGCACCACGTTCTCGGAGTTCCTGCTGCAGCAGCGGCTGGCGCGCGCGCACCGGCTGCTCTGCGAGCCGCAGGCTGCTGCTGCCGCGATCTCGACCATCGCCTATGACGTCGGCTTCGGCGATCTCTCCTATTTCAATCGCCGCTTCCGCCGTTACTACGGCATGACGCCGCGCGAGGTGCGTGGCGACAAGTAGATGTGATTGTCGCGTGATCGGGACGTGATCGGGATGTGATCGCGCAGACCCGCTCTGTCCGACCGCTTGTCGCTGCAGACCAAGACGAATCGTCCCGCGCGCCCTAGCTATCTCGGAAATATTTCGAGCGGCGCTGCCGCCTTCGATTGCCATGGAGTTTTTTAATGCGCGGATTTCACCTCGCGATGACAGTCGCCATCATTGTCACAGCGTCGCTGGCGTCCAACCTGCTCGCGATCGTCGCGGTCGGCCCGGCGAGAACAGCAACGGGGACGCTGGTATGGCTGCGTGTCGGCCTGCGCCGCTCGCCGCGCCGCATGAAGCGGCTGGTCGACACCTGGGTCGCCGCCATGCTGCTCCGGCGCGAGCGACAGGCTGCGAGCTGGGCCTCGCACCGCCTGCACGGCCGCGCCGGCGCATCGTCGCGCGAATCTCGGATCAAGCCCGGGAGGCGGAGATGAGCCAGAACAACAAGGCCATGAAAATCCTCGACGGCATCTTCATCGGCTTCACCATGGTGCTGGTGATGGCGGTCGCCGGACTTCCGCTCGAATGGCTGCTCGATCTCGTCAGCAAGACCTCGCTTGCCATCGAGGGTATCTCGTTGGCGGTGGTGTCCGCCGCGCTGGGATTGATCTACGCCATCGCCGGCTCGGAGCAGGCGCCGTCAGGCGCTATTCCAGCAGATGACGCCAGAAATCCGGTCCGTTCCGGTACCGCAGGCGGATCACTACGAACAGCAGTGGAACGACGAACGAGAGGAAAAATACAGTGAGGCTGTTGTCGGCGGGAAGGTAGCCCATCCTGATCGAGCTGAGCCATGCGTGAAGCATGGCGAGAATCCCCGCAGAGAAATATCCGACGAGTGTCGCCGCCCGGAACATCGGCCATTCAAACAGCTTCTTGTTGGCGAGAAGGGTCAGGATCGTGGCAGAGGCAAGGACCGGTATGGCAGCTGCGAGCCTGGTCTCGGAGGCCGAGTTTGTCGAGATCAGCCAGCCTAACGCCGTGTAGAGAATGCTGCCAACCACGACGCCGGCGAAGCTGCCCCAGAGGCACTCTTTCAGCGCTTCCGGAATATCCTCCGGCATTCGAGCCAGCCGCGCCGAGGCTGCCTTTCGTTCCTCCCTGGCCCGTTGCTTGGCTGCTTTTTGAGCCTTTTCAACGAGCTGCTTCAATTCCGCAAGCAGCTGCGAAAAATCCGCGTCGTACGTGTCGTGCCTTAGACGGCGTGCGTTTTGCTTCAAGAGAGTTCTGAGATCGGAAGGAAGAAGTTCTCGACGAGGCATCTTGGTGTCGTTGATCAGGATCGGGATCACAGGTATCTCACGGCCCAGTGCCGCGGCTATTTCCACCCGTACATGGTCTTCGGGATCTTCGAGCCGCCGCTTGCCCTGATCGTCGCAGATGTCGAGCCAGTCGGGGCCCATGACGGCAAGCAGAACGTCGCAAGTGGCAACCCGATCCTGCAATTCCTGCACGAAGTTGCGTCCGGCCGGAATGTTCCTCACGTCTATGAAGATATCGCAGTCGCCAATCTTGCCGGCTAGCTCCTTGCTCAGCAGCAGTGCATCGGTCCCGCTGTCATCGCGGCGGTAATTGATGAAGATGGTCGACATCGGCGTGGGCCTTCCTGCGCTACGGCTCCTTCGAATCCAACAGCACGAACAGGATGCGGCACGGCTGCGTGCCGTGATTGACCCAGCCGTGATTGGTGGCCTGCTGCACGATGACGTCGCCCGATTTCAGATGCACGCTGGTGTCGTCGAGCATCATGTCGATCTCGCCGGACAGGATGATGGCGTAGTCGAGGCTGCGGGTGCGATGCATCAGCGGATGCTTGACGGGAATCCCGCGCGCCGGAGCGTTGCTGATGCCGCGCATGATCATCTCCGGCGGCAGCTTGGCCTCGGCCGCGGCATCGAGCGGCGCGAACTCGACGACGCGGAACTTGGTGCCGTTGTCGGGCGGCGCCGTGCCGATCTGCCGTCCTGACGGATCGCTGGTGGTGAGCGGCGGCGGATAGCTGTCGGTGATCCAGAAATTGGTGGCTGTGATGCCGGGGGCTGCGGGCTTCAGCGGCATCGCGCTGTCGAACAGCACCACCGAATGATTCTTGTCATCGAGACCGGTGACGACGCGGCGCATCTCCTGCGCGCTTGCGCAGGGCAGGCCAAGTGCGGCAGCCAGGATCGTGGTGACGACGAGACGTTTCATGAGCTTGCTCCCTTATGGGCATGATCCGGAAAAGTGTGAAGCGGTTTTTCGAAAAGATCATGCCCAAACAAAAACTAAAGCGCGATGATGTTCATCCTGATCTCATCGCGCTTTGATGCGACGTTGGATCGTCGTCATGGGCAAGAAGCTAGAACGCGCCAGCGTCGTCGTCCATATCGGCGAAGCAGAGAGCTCAGGTCAAAAGCAGCGCCATGCCGGGATCGCCCTTCTCCATCGCGCGCCGGTAGGCCGGCCGAGCGCCGATTTGCGCCAGATATCTCACCACGTTCGGACAGCGCGCGATGTCGTAGGGCTGGAAATAGCGCATGGTGGTGAGCGAGAAGACGATCATGATGTCGGCGGTCGTGAACGCGTTCCCGGCGAGATAGTCCGCCTCGCGCGCCCGCGCATCCACGAGGTCGAAGGCACGGTCGACCCGCGTTTTCATCGCGGCAAGGTCGGATTGTCGTCGCCAAGCTTCAGCCGGTTCAGGATCATCAGCCGGCCCATCGCCGCCTGCAGCGTGCCGTTGGCGAAATGAAACCAGTACAGGAATTGCGCGAAACCGGGATCATCAGCGCCGACGGTGAGCCGGCCCTTGCCGTATCTGGCCATGATGTAGTCGACGATCGCGCCGGATTCGGCCAGCACCAGATCGCCGTCGGTGATCACGGGCGCGGACCCGATCGGATGCAGCGCCTTGTAGTCGGGGGGCGCCAGCATGGTCTTGGCGTCTCGGGTGTAGCGCTTCAGCTCGTAGGGGATCTCCAGCTCCTCGCAGAGCCAGACGATGCGCTCGGATTGCGATTTGCCGAGATGATGGACCGTGAGCATGGGAGGCCCTGCTGATACGGTGACGCCCTCAGTTGACGTTGTGCACCGAGGCCGAAGCGCCCTTGAGAGGCCGGGGTGCGGTTCTGCGAACCTCCAGATACGAATTCCCCCAGGTCCACAGCGACCGGATGACCGGTTCGAGCGAGCGACCGAGCGCCGTCAGCGAGTATTCAACGCGCGGCGGGACCTCGGCATAGACCTCGCGATGGATGAGCCCCGCCGCTTCCAGCTCCCGAAGCTGCCGGGTCAGCATGCGTTGCGTAATTCTCGATAGCCGCCGTCCGAGCTCATTGAAGCGAACGGTGTCGCCCAGCAGGTGATAGAGGATCACGCCTTTCCACTTGCCGTCGATCAGATCGAGCGTCGCCTCGACGGGACAGCCAACCGCGCAATCGTAACTCTTCGCATCGAGCGTCTTCATGGTTCACTCCATGATACTACCGGACATTTCTGTGCGTAATTGTCAGCGTCCAGGTTAGCGCGCAATGTTCCTCCTGCAAAGCCGAACAACGGAGGAGCACACGTGAAAAGAGGGATTCTGCCGATCGCCGCCATGGCCGCGAGCATGTTTGTGCCGGTCGCACAAGCGCAAGAGGCGCCCGTCCGTGCCGAGATCGTCGCCCGGTTGCCCCAGTCGGTCGGCAACATTGCGATCACGCCGGACAACCAGATCATCTTCAGCCATCACCCGTTCTTCAGTCCCGACATCCGGGTGGCGAAGCTCACATCGCCGACGGCATTTGAGCCGCTTCCGAATGCGGACTGGAACACGCCGCGGAAGGGGACCGACCAGTATTTCGACAATGTCCTGGGACTTCGTTCGGACGAAAACGGTATCGTCTGGATCATCGATATGGGATTCCGGACCAGGATCACACCCAAGCTGGTCGGATGGAATACGCGGACCGACAAGCTCGAACGCCTCTATTACATGCCCGAGCCGGTCACGCGGCCGGGATCGCAGCCGCAGGATATCGTCATCGACCAGAAGAACCGGAAGTTCTACATCGCCGATGAAGACATCGGTCCGGGCGGCGACGGATCGCATGCCGCGATCATCATCATCGACATGGATACGGGGCGTGCGCGGCGCGTGCTTGACGGCGATCGGTCCACGGTCCCCGAAAACCTGCCGATCACCGTCGACGGCAACGATCTCACCGTCTCGGGCAAGGACGGCAAGCCTGTCATCATCAAGGTCGGCTGCGACGGCATCACCATGGACGTCAGGTCCGAATGGGTCTACTTCGCGCCGCTCAGCGGCCGTTCGCTTTACCGGATAAAGGTTGCCGATCTCAATGACGAGAAGCTCGCGCCGGCGGAACTGAGCGCCAAGGTCGAGCGATATTCAGACAAACCGAACAATGGGGGTCTGTCGATCGACTATGCCGGTAATCTCTATCTGACTGCGGTGGAAACGAAGTCGATCGGCGTCGTCGGCGCCGACCGCAAGTACCGCACCTATCTGAGCGACCCGGAGATGGTCTGGCCCGACGGCATCACCGCGTCGCCCGATGGATACATGTATGTGTCGGCCTCGCAAATCTCGGCAGCGGCCATGTTCCATGGCGGCAAGGCCGAAAACAAGACGCCGTATTTGATCTATCGCTTCAAGCCGATTGCCTCGGGCTACGTGTCGCGCTGATTGAGGCCGATATGCGGATAACCCCGGCGCCGACAGCGCCGGGGCGTAGCTGCCGCGATCTCCGACCCTGTCCGCAAGATTACGGACGGGCCGCTTGCCTGCTTGTGGCCCGGGCCGGGGCCCTCTATACGGACGCGTCCAGCGGGGGATGCAGATGGCCACCTTCAACAGAGTCTTCACGACGCAGCGCCTGGTTCAGATCATTGTCGTGCTCGGCGCGGCGGTGCTGATGAAGCTGCTCGCTTAAGGCCGTTCAGCCCGTTGTTCCGGTTTGCGCGCACGGGCCGACCTCTTATATTTCCGGGCGATCGCGAAGAACCCGCGAGGCCGACTTAGGGGGCCCGGATTGAGCGTTGCCTTCACCAAGGAAGAGAGCGCGGAAACGGCGTCCGAGACGCTGTTGCCGGATCGCCCGATATCGCCGCATCCCAACCTGGTCACACAAACCGGGCTGAAAGCCCTGACGCGTCAGCTCGGGGAAGCGCGCGAAGCCTGGGCCGCCGCACAGCAGACCGAGGACATCAACGAGCGGCGCCGGCTGTCGGCCATTCCGCTGCGCGACATCAGGTATTTTTCCGAGCGGGTGCGGACGGCCCAGTTCGTCCCGGCCCCAGCGTCGTCGGACGTCGTCGCGTTCGGCAGCACGGTAACCTTCGGCCGCGCCGATGGCCGCGTGCAGACCTATCGCATCGTCGGCGAGGACGAAGCCGATCCCAAGGCCGGCTCGATCTCGTTTGTCTCGCCGGTGGCGAAGTCGCTGATCGGCAAGGCGGTCGGGGACGTGGTGGGCGTGGGCGATCAGGTGCTGGAGATTGTGGCGATCGCGTGAGCCTCGAACGCGGCAACCGGCTGGCGCCACGGCCGATGAAGATTGGCGCTATTGCTTCGACGTAGCGCTGTGACAGAGCGGTCGCCCAAACTATCCGGTTTGCAAATATGCGACGATCTACGATTTCTCACTGCTTTGGAGGTTTGCTATTGGAGTCTGGCTTTGGATCCAAGAAGGCAGCAAAAGCGTAGCAGAGACCGAAGAAGATGACGAAGGGAACCGAAAGAGCCCACGCTGCAATAGGGGACAATCTCCTTGCGCGATCGATCATTGATTTGTGAATTGGCATGGCTCGGACAAGCCAGTCAGGAGTCTTCAAGTAGCGCAGCGCTTCCATTCCACCTCCAATGTGCCTGTCCCGGAAGTTGGCATCGCTGAAGTAGTCCGCATTGGACTGATACCATTCCAGGTATCGTGCAATCTCCTGCTGCAGTTCGGCGCTGTTGGGCAAGCGACGAGCAAAAGCCAACTCTCGGCGGAAGCAGATCGCCTCGATTTTCGTGCGCAGTTCTTCCCAATATTTGATCCCGTATCGTTCGAGCCTTGCGTGTGTGGTTTCGTGCACAATCGTTGACGCGATCCTCTCGACCGTCGTCGCTGGGTCGGCCAGGTATCGCTCGTCGAGGATACAGGCCTTCAACGGCTGATTGTATTCACCAAGGCCATGAACCGATAAGGTTACCCAAATTCGTTCAAGCTCGCGGATGATGCGTGAATAGTCCAGAGGGCTATGCTGCTTGACCAGCAACAGCGCGTGTTCCACGCGCGTCAGGTCTTCCGGCGCCCCCCGAAAGCTTCCGATCCAAATTCCGTCAAGGCGCCGAGAGGTGGATGACGCCAAGCCTATTCTGTCGAAGAGGCCCAGACGAACCTTCGGCGGCTTCTGGCGTTCCTTGCGCATCCTGGACCCGGCGGTTCAATACCTGATCAGTACGACACCGCACTTTCGGCCTGCTTACCGGCATGTCCGAAATTTTCAGGGGCTGGGTTAAGGTTCGCTAATGAAAGCAGGCAAGCAACAAGGCCGGAGCGCCAGAGTTGCCCGCTGTCGCCGTTTCAGCACGACGTGCAAAACACCGAAAAAACCGCCGCCTGTTTTGCCCGACGAGTCCAGTCCTTCCCGCAAAAATATTCCTCTTTCCGAAATCCGGAACTTGTGATTTAACGAAGCCATTCCGCCCCGACACAGAGGGACGTTCGGCCAATCGTCACGACACGTTGGGCGGGATGCGATGGACGCCTCTCGCGCGCAGGCGATGCGCGCCAAGGCGGACGGTCAAGTCGCGTGGTCGTGGTCCCCCGACGCTGGGATCAAGCCTGTGAGCGATTTCACAGGTGACGGAGGCTAACAAGCCCGGTACTCCGGCGAGAGCGCGAAGTAAGCCGTAAACCATCGTGCAGGGAGTGCCGTGCGATTTCGGCCCTGCCTGACGACTTGTGGGCATTCTTCCTTTTCAGCCCACGAGGATTGCGGGTGCGGTTGAGCGCCCGGCACTCCCTGCGCCCTCTGCTTTCGAGGGAGCGACGTTTGATGCATCACTCGGACGCAAATCGCGCCGCGGGAACGCGGTCTCACGCCTCTGGGTTGTCCGGTCAAGCCGGGCAACGACACCGATCAGCTGTTTGACATCTTGAATCAGGAAGCCGTGGCCGCGCAATGCTGGCGCGCCCGACACGATTCGAACGTGTGACCTTTGCCTTCGGAGGGCAACGCTCTATCCAGCTGAGCTACGGGCGCGTAAGCGCCACCCTTTAGCCGATTGGCCCGATATCGGCAATGGCTGCGCCCGATTGTCCGATGCGATGCGGGCTGTAAACTGCGGTCGGAGAACGCCCGCTTCTTTCAGGAGACATCCATGCGTCCGCTCGAATTCGGCTGGTACCTGCCGACCCATGGCGACACCACGGCCTATGGGCTGATGGAGGCGCAGATTCCCGGCTCGCCGGAACTCTGCGAGCGTGTGGTGGCCGCGGCCGAGAAAGCCGGCTTCGAATATCTGCTGATCCCGGTCGGCGCGACCTGCTGGGAGGCGTGGATCTCGGGTGCGTTCATGGCGGCGCGCTCCAAAACCATCAAGCCGCTGATCGCGGCGCGCCCCGGCTACATCAATCCGGTGCTGATGGCCAAGATGATCTCGACCTTCGACCAGATGTCGGGCGGGCGCATCTGCATCAACCTGATCGCGGGACAGAACGAGAGCGAGGTCGAGTCCGAAGGCGTGCGCTACGCCAAGGAGGAGCGCTACGGGCTGATGGAGGAAGAGGTCTCGATCCTCAAGGCGCTGTGGACCACGCGCGGGCCGCTGCATTTCGCAGGCAAGTTCCACACTCTCACGGGCGCGCAGATCCGCCCCAAGCCGCTGCAAGCACCGCATCCGAAATTCTATCTGGGCGGCGGCTCGCGCCAGGCCTGGGAGATGTCGGCGAAGCATTCAGACGTGCATCTGTTCTGGGGCGATCTCCCTGCGAAGATCGCGGAGAATATCGCCGAGATCAGACAGATGGCCGCCGTGCATGGCAGGGAGCGTGAGATCGGATTCGGCATGCGGCTGCAAATCATTTGCCGCGAGGACGAGGGCGACGCGTGGGAGGCCGCGGACCAGCTGGTGCGGCACGCCACGGAGCGGCTGAAGCAGGAGCGCGCCACGCTCTACAACAATTCGGAAGCCAACAAGCGCGTGCAGCAGCTGGCGCGCGAGCACGGCGATCTGCTGCTGCCGCATTTGTGGACCGGCATCACCAAGGTGCGGCCGGGCGCCGGCATCGCGGTGGTCGGCAATCCCGCGCAATGCGCTGGCATGCTGCAGCAGTTCATCGATGCCGGCTGCCACTCCTTCTGCCTGTCCGGCTATCTTCATGACGAGGAGGCCGAGCGCTTCGGGCGACTGGTGCGGCCGATCCTTGCGGAAAACAATCGGGGGCGGCTGGCGGCTTAATCTTGCTTGTTCGCGGCGACCTGCGCGGCGAGCATCTTGTGCGTCGCCTCGAGATCGACCAGCGGATAGACGCCGAACTCGGCCGGGATGATATCGGCCCATTCGTTGAGGATGCGGTGAAGCACCTCGTTGCTCTCGACCTCGAACACCGCGACCGCGCCGCGGCCGACCCGGGGATAGATGTGCTTGCAGATGCCTGAGGCCTGATATTTGCCGATCCATGGCCAAAAGCCTTGGCGCCGTGCGGCCTGCTCGGAGGGACGCTCCGGCCGTGGCGTCGAGACGACGAGAAACAATGCGGGCACGATCAATCGCTCCGTAAGATGGTGAAAGCCGAAAGTCTACGCCGGCACGATCGCCTTGCCGATCGGCCACAGCGCAAGCCCGGCGAGTTTGAGATGCGCCCAGGCGAAAGGCAGGCCGACGATGGTGATCGCCCAGATCAGCGCGGTGATGAGATGCGCCAGCGCCAGCCACCAGCCCGCCAGGACGAACCAGATGATGTTGCCGATCACGCCGAGCGGGCCGGTGCCGACATCCTCCGTGCCGGTGACCTCGTAGCGGGGCACCGCCTTCGAGCCGAACGGCAGCAGCGTATAGGCGGCGATATTGAACGCCGCGCGGGCCCAGGGCAGGCCGATGATGGTGATGGCCATGATGACGGCGGCGACCAGCCAGCCGAACGCCATCCAGGCGCCGCCGATCAGGATCCAGAGCACGTTGAGGAGGATGGAGACGGGTTGCATGGCAGCCTCGCGCCGGACATCGAGGCCTTCAATATAGGCGCTGGACAGCGCCGGCGAAAGTTACCGTTAGCGCGTCCCGCGGCGTCGCGCGCGTCCGGCCAGTTTGCCGCCATTGAGCCGGGCGATCTCCGCCAGCATGGTCTCGGCCGAGATGACGCGGTTGCGCCCCAGGCGCTTGGCCGCATAGAGCGCCTGGTCGGCCTGCCCGAGCAGGCAGTCCGGCCCGATGTCGAGGCTCGGCACCTGCGTCGCCACGCCGACACTGAGCGTGACATGAACGCCGGCGCGGGCCGCGCCATGGGCGATGCGCAAATCCATCACCGCCTTGCGGATGCGCTCGGCCACCTCGATGGCGCCGTCGCCGTCGGTCTCGGGCAGGATGATGGAAAATTCCTCGCCGCCATAACGCGCGGCGAGATCGGTCGGCCGCAGCGCCTGGGCGCCGACGATGGCCGCGACCGCCCGCAGGCACTCGTCGCCGCTCTGATGGCCATGCTCATCATTGAACAGCTTGAAATGATCGACGTCGACGAACAGCAGCGACAGCGGCTTGCGGCTGCGCTGCCCGCGCATCCATTCGCTCTCCAGCGACTGGTCGAAGGCGCGGCGGTTGGCAAGCCCGGTCAGGCCGTCCTTGGCGGCAAGCGTCTTCAACGCCGTCTCGGCGCGCTTCTGGTCGGTCATGTCACGGAGGGTCTCGACGACAGCGATCAGATTGCCGGCCTCGTCATGGATCGGGCCGGCGTCGATCGCCAGATAAAGGTGATTGCCGAGCTTGGGCATCACGCACCAGTTCTCGGCGGAAAAGCCGGTGCCATGCTCGCTGTGCACGGCGTGTTGGGAATAGAGCTCGCCGAGCTTGTCGGGACGCGCCAGCGCCACGAGGTCGGCGAGGCAATAGCGGCGGTGCTCATAAAAGGCGCGCCAGTGCTGGCTCGTGCCGATGACTTCGGCGGCGGCAACGCCGGTCAGCCGCTCGCAGGCCCGGTTCCAGATCACGACGCGGCGCTTCGGATCGATCACGAAGGTCGGCACCACCAGATGCTGCATCAGCCGCACGGCATAGGAATGTGCGAGCTCCGAATTCCTCGGCTTAGCCTTCCTCATCGTATCCCCCGGCGCCGCCAATATGTTTGCGGCCTACCTTGTGCTGCGGCCCGCCTTCTCCGGACCGCCGCGCCTTTCCAGTATTTACGCGACGGCGATTGCTTCGCCGGCCGCCTTGAACAATCGTTTGACGTCGGCGCCCGGTTTCGGTGCGCTGAACAAATAGCCTTGCATTTCGGTGCAACCGAGCTTGCGCAGCATGTCGCGCTGCGCCTCGGTCTCGACGCCTTCCGCCGTCGTCGTCATGTTGAGCGTGGCGGCGATGTTGACCACCGCCTGCACGATCGAGGCCGAACCGTCGGCTTCCTCGATGTCGGTGACGAAGCAGCGGTCGATCTTGATCTTGTCGAACGGGAATTGCTTCAGATAGCTGAGCGAGGAATAGCCGGTGCCGAAATCGTCGAGCGCGATACGCACGCCGATATCGCGGAGCTGATGCAGGATGGCGAGCGCGGCCTCGTCGTCGCGGATCAGCACGGCCTCGGTGATCTCGATCTCGAGCCGGCCGGGCTCCAGTCCGGAGGCGGCTAGCGCGCCGGCGATGCGCAGCGCCAGCGTCTGGCATTTCAGCTGGATCGGCGAGACGTTGACCGCAAGGCGGATGTGATCGGGCCAGGTCACGGCCTCGGCACAGGCGGTGCGCAGCACCCAGTCGCCGAGCTCGTTGATCAGGCCGGTATCCTCGGCGACGGGAATGAATTCCGCCGGCGAAATCATGCCACGCTCGGGGTGGCGCCAGCGCAACAGCGCCTCGCAGCCACTGATCTCACCGTTGCCGAGATTGACCAGCGGCTGGTAGTGGATTTCGAAGCTGCCATTGACCAGCGCCTGGCGCAGATCCTGTTCCATGGTGAGGCGCGCCTTGGCGCTTGCGTCCATGGCCGGCTCGAAGAAGCGGTGGATGCGGCGTCCGCCGGACTTGGCGGCATACATCGCAAGGTCGGCGTTCTTGATGAGCTGGTCGAGCTCGGTGCCGTCCTGCGGCGCCAGCGCAATGCCGATCGAGGCATCGGTCGACAGCTGGTGGCCGAGGCACTCATAAGGCTGGCGGATCTCTTCATAAATTCTGCCGACGAAGCTCTCGACGTCGGCGACCGAATGGACGCCGGTCTGGATGACGGCGAACTCGTCGCCGCCGAGCCGCGCGATCAGGTCGGTCGGCCGGATGCAGCCGCGGATGCGGTTGGCGACCGTCTTCAACAGCTCGTCGCCGACATGGTGACCGAGCGAATCGTTGATGCCCTTGAATTCGTCGATGTCGATGTAGAGCAGGGCGAACTGCTGGCCGGTGGCCGCCTTCTTCAGCTCGCGCTCGATCTGCTCGCGGAACAGCACGCGGTTCGGCAAGTCGGTGAGCGCGTCGTAATGCGCCATATGTTCGATCTTCTCGTCGGCGCGGCGCCGCTCGGTGACGTCCTCGACCACGTTGATGAGGTAGCGCGGCTCGCCGGCGGCGTCGCGGATCGCGAGCCGCTTGGAGGTGACGTAAAGCGTGCCCTGCTTGCGGCTTTCCCAGCGATGCTCGTCGATGAACAGCGTCTCGCGCGATTGCAGCGCGCGGTCGTCGTCGGCGTTGATCTGGGCGGCGATCTCCTTCGAAAACAGCTCGACCGGCGTCTTGCCGACGATCTCCTCGCTGGAGGCGCCGAATTGCTCCTCGGCCACCGCGTTGACCAGCACGTAACGCCGGTCGCCCGCGTCCTTCACCGTGATCTGGGTCGGGATGTGGTCGATGATCTCGCGCAGGAAGGCGTGGTTGCGATCGCGCTCCTGCTCGAGCTTGAGCCGATCGCTGATGTCCTCGATGGTCGCGACCCAGCCGCCCTTGGCGAGCGGCTTGTTGACGACCAGATGGGCGCGCCCGTCACCGGTCTCCATGATCGTGCTGTTGATCTTGCCCTGCGAGACATTGCGCATGATCGGGTCGCAGAACGCGCGGATGTCGCCGTCGAACGATCCGGTGTCCTTGCGGTGCTGGATCAGGTCGTAGTAGTGAAGGCCCGGCTTCACCACGTCCCGCGACAAATTGTACATGTCGATGTAGCGCTGGTTGAAGGTGACGATCCGCGCGGCAGCGTCGTACAGCACCAGCCCCTGCGTCATGTTGTTGAGCGCGGTGTCCAGCCGTTCCTTTTCGGTGGCCAGCCGCTGCTGCACGTCGCGGTTCTGCCGCATGATCGTCCTGATGATGAGGAACAGGATGATGGCGACCACCCCGGCCGACATCGTCGCCGCCGACACCATGAATCGGGTTTGCTCGCGCCAGTCGGCGAGCGCGGCCTCCACCGTGTTGGTGGCAACCACCACGAACGGGAAGTGGGTCAGCGGCGCAGCCGAGCCGAGCCGGTCCTGACCGTCGACCGGGCTCTCCACGCGCAGCGTCTGCAGGCCGCCCTGGCTTACCACCCGCTTGATCAGCGGCGCCGACTTGAATTTCTTTCCGATCAATTCGTCGATATGCGGATAGCGCGCCAGCATGGTGCCGTCGGCATGGAACAGCGCGATCGCAGCGCTCGGACCGAGCGCGACGGAGGCAAAGAACTTCTCGTAGCTACCGGGATCGATCCGGCGCGACATCACGCCGAGGAAGGTGCCGTCCGCCGCCGTCAGGCGGTGGGCGATCACGGTGGTCCAGCCGCCGGTGATGTAGCTGCGCAGCGGCTCGGCCAGCACGGCGTCGGACTGCGGATCGTTCTTGAAGGTCTGGAAATAGCTGCGCTGGGAGACGTTGATGTCGGGCAGCGGCCACAGGCCGGACGAGTTGATCAGTTGCCCGTCGGCGTCGAAGATGGTGACCTCGCCGATATAGGACAGCACGGCGACCTTCGACTTGAGCATCTCATGCGCGTCGAAGGTCGACATCTTCCGGCGGAAGGCGTCCGCGGTCTCGATCTTCGAGACCTGCATCTCCCTGATCACGTCGGCGGCGATGACTTCGGTGTCGTCGAATTGCTGGTCGAAATGGCGGGTCAGGAGCCGCACGGTGTTTTCCAGCTCGCGCTCGCTGTTGGCGATGGCGCGTTCGCGGAATTCGCCGACCATCATGGTGGTGCCGGCGAAGATCGCCGCAACCAGAAAGCAGCCGCAGAGGATCAGCCACACGATGGGATCGCGCCACCGCGTCATCGTCGCCTGGCGACGGGACATCCTGTCCCGAATGCTGGAGATCAAGCCGTGCATTCCCCCTCCCAAGAGGCGAATGCATACAATGCAGAAAGGAGATAACCCGTTAGGAAATCGGGTTACTTTCGATTTAATCGATACCGGAAGCTACATGTGTGCGCAGGTTGCACGGACTATGGTTCACGGTATGCGAATGACGCGCGCATGGTTAAGGCTTGCCTAATCCGGCGGGTCGTCAGCGGCGATAACGGTCGCCGCGCGCGTATGCCGAACGGCCTTCCGGCGCGGCGCGGCTCGTCATGCTGACGCGCGCCTCGCTCGCCACCGGCGTCGTCAGCTTCAGCTCCTCGAGGAAGATCGGCCGCGAGAAATAATAGCCCTGGGCGTAGCGGATCCGGGTTGCCGCCTGCAGATAGGCGAGCTCCTCGTAGGACTCCAGCCCCTCGGCGATCACGGTCATGCCGAGGGCTTCGCTGAGGGATTCGATCGCGCGCAGAATGCCCTGGCTGCGCGGCCGCTTATGGATGTCGGTGATGAAGGAGCGGTCGATCTTGATCTCGTCGGCGGTGATGTCGGCGAGTGCCGACAGCGACGAATAGCCGGTGCCGAAATCGTCGATGGAGATGCCGACCCCGAGCTCGCGGAAGATCGGCAGGATTTCATCCTGGAAGTGGGTCTTGGTGACGAAGGCATCCTCCGTCACCTCGATCATGAAACGCCCGGGAAAGCCCGTCGCCTCGAGCACGCTGGCAAAGGAGCGCATGAACTCGACATTGCCGGCCTGTTTGGCCGCGACGTTGATGCTGATGGTCGCGGTCGGGCCGAAGGTTTCGTTGATCAGGTCGATCGATTTGACGATCTCGGCCAGCACCAGATGCGTGAGCTCGTCGATCAGTCCAAGCTCGACGGCGAGATTGACGAAGGTGCCGGGTGCCTGGATCACGCCCTCATGGTCGCGTAGCCGCACCAGCGCCTCGATGCCCTTGATCTCCTGGGTGCGGATGTCGACCTTGGCCTGGAACGCGCAGCAGAAGCGTTTCTCGAGGATGGCGAGCCGCAGCGATTGCTCCACCTTCATGCGAGCGGAAGCTTCGTGCTCCATGCTGACGTCGAAGAAGGCGGCCTTGCCCTTGCCGTCGTTCTTGACGCGGTACATGGCGAGGTCGGCGTTCTGGCACAGCGCGTCGTAGCTTTCGCCGTGGTCGGGATAAAGGCTGACCCCGACCGAGGTCGAGGCGAAGATTTCGGAGCCGTCGATGAAGAACGGCGCGTTCAGCCGCTGCAGGGTCTGCTCGAAGAACTCGGCCACCTCGGCGAGATTCTGGACCGGCGCGAGCAGCAGCAGGAATTCGTCGCCGGAGATGCGCGACAGCATATCGGTGTCGCGTAGCTCGCGCCCCAGCCGCTTGGCAAGCTCGCCGAGCAGCTGGTCGCCGATGCCGTGGCCGTAATAGTCGTTGATGTGCTTGAAATTGTCGATGTCGAGGAAGGCGAGGGCAAACTTGTCCGCGCCGCCGTGCCGCGCGAGCTTGTTGGCGCGGTGTTCGATCACCCGCCGCGCCGGCAGGCCGGTCAGTTCGTCATAGAAAGCGGAGCGGAACAGCTGGTCCTCGAACGCCTTCTGCTCGCTGATGTCGGCCGACGACGACAGCAGCAGATCGCGGCCGCCGATGCGGACCGGGCGGTGGCTCGTCAGCAGGACTTGCCGCGCCTGACCCTCGCCGACGCATTCCTCGCTGACCGATTCGTGCCCGGTTTGCAGCAGATCGGCGACGTGCTCGCTGCGCTGATCGAGCAGCACCGAGGCGCCCGGCGCCGATCCATCCATTCCGAGTTGCCTGGCCGCGCTATCGTTCACCAGCAACAGCCGGCCGTGCGCGTCCTGGACCGTGACGCCGGCCGGCAGATGTTTCAGCACGTCCTTGAAAAAGTTCAGTTCCGCGTCACGCGCGCGCTGATCTTCAGGCTCGCTCGCATCGGTCCGCAACTCGTGGTCGGCACTTCCTTGCATGCCGCGGATTGTGATCAGTTCCCTCTTCATTTTAGTTAAACACTTCACGTAAACCGGGCCGGTGCCGCGCATGTGAGGCTTGCCGTCGCATCACGCCGCGCGACGTCATTAACAGACTATCAACGCGTCCTCAGCTCTTCGGAATCCGGCACTGCATGGTGCAATGAACGCCGGTCTTCAGGTAGGCGATCTCGGTCTTGCCGTCGAACGCCGTCAGCGCCGCCTTCAAAAGGCGCGTGCCGAAGCCGGCCGCGCCGACAGTTTCGACGGCCGGCCCCTCGGTCTCGTCCCAGGTGACGGTGAGGCGATCCTCGGCGCACGTCCATGACACCTGCAGCAGGCCGCGCGGCGAGGAAAACGCGCCATATTTGCCGGCGTTGGTCGCAAGCTCGTGAAAGATCAGCGCGAGGCTGACCGCGAGCTTGGCCGGCAGGAACAGCGGGTCGCCGTTCAGGTTGAAGCGGACATGGTCGTAGGGGCCGAGTTCGGAGCGCAGCAAGTCGCCGAGCTCGCAGCCAGAGCCGTCGGCCCGCGAGATCAAGTCGTCGGTGGCCGACAGCGCCCGCAGCCGGTGGTCGATCACCGGCCAGACCTGCGGCTGGTTGTGCAGCACCTGATGCAGCACGGCGTGGATGGTCGACAGCTTGTTCTTCAGCCGGTGCTGCAGCTCGGCGACCACAAGCTTGCGGTAGCCCTCTTCCTGGATCAGCCGCTGCGACACCTCGCGCTGCTGGCTGACCATGCCGCGATAATGCGCGACGCCCCAGATCGTCAGCGCAGCCACCAGCCAGAAGATCACGAGCAGCACCAGGCGCGCGGCATCGGCCGTGGCGGTGCTGAAATTGACGGCCAAACCGAGCACCCCGCCCCACAAGGCGGTGGCGAAGCCGAACCGAAGCCCGCAGACGGCGGTCGCAAAGAACACGGCGGGGAAATAGGGCGTGAAGAAAACGTCGGGCCGGATCTGTGCCAATCCCCAGCGCACAAAAGTCGAGAGCAGGAGGCAAAAGGCGCAAAATCCGACGCAGAACGCCGTCGACGGCTGGGAAATCCCCTGCCAGCCGTGCCGGAATTCGTCGATCAGCTTTTTCATCACCCCAGTTGAGCCCGACCAGCGGACCCAAATATGGCCGCCCGTTCGAAAATAGGCCCTTGGGCGCGCGAAGCCTAGCTCTCCCTGACTTGAGCCGGCAGGCAATATCAGTTCCAATGACCTCAGTTTGGGACGGCTCGGTTGCTGCCCGCGCGTATCGGGGAAGGACAACAGGATGGGAAGGCTTGACGGCAAGGTCGCGGTCATCACCGGCGCCACCAGCGGCATCGGATATCGCACGGCGGAGATTTTCGTGGGCGAGGGCGCCAAAATCGTCATCGCCGGCCGCCGCATCGCCGAAGGCGAGGCGCTGGCAAAGAAGTTGGGCGCGAACTGCGCCTTCCGGCAGACGGACGTCACCGAGGAAGCGCAGATGCAGGCGCTGATTGCGCTGGCGGTGGAGAAATTCGGCAAGATCGATTGCCTGTTCAACAATGCCGGCGGCCCGGCGCAGACCGGTGGCATCGAGGGGCTCGAGGTCGCGCGTTTCGATGCGGCGATGGCGACCCTGGTGCGCAGCGTGATGCTCGGCATGAAGCATGCCGCGCCCCACATGCGCAAACAGGGAAGCGGCAGCATCATCAACAATGGCTCGATCGCCGGCCGGCTCGCGGGCTTCTCCTCGTCGGTGGTCTATGGCGCGGCCAAGGCCGCGGTGATCCATCTGACCAAATGCGTGGCGATGGAGCTTGGCGAAGCCGGTGTCCGCGTCAATTCGATCTCGCCCGGTGCGATCGCAACCGGCATTATCGGCAAGGCGCTGGGGCTGCCGACCGAGGCCGCCGAGAAGACGCCGGCGATGATGAGTGAGGTCTACAAGAGCGCGCAGCCGATTCCGCGCGCCGGCCTGACGGATGATATCGCGCATGCCGCGGTCTTTCTCGCCAGCGACGAGTCGAGCTTCATCAACGGCCATGATCTCGTGGTCGACGGCGCCATCACCGGCGGCCGCAACTGGAGCCAGCAGCAGCAAGGCTATGTCGCGCTGCGCAAGGCGTTCGATCAGCACTCGGGTTAGCTGGAGGCGGCAATGGTCGCAATCTCGGGATTTTCGCCGTCACGCGCCGATGGGCGCCCGGCTTTGCTCGCCGTCGTCGCCGGCCTCGCCTGCGCGCTGGCGGTCGCACGCGCCTTGCCGGCGGCGTACGACGCGATCTCGAATGCGGTCGCGCCGCTTTGCATGTCGGCCGAGCCCACCGGCTCTGCGCTCGACAAGGTCGAGCCGATTGCGTCCTATCCGCTGCCCAATGTGCCGGGCAAGCGCGTCACCGTCGTGCGGGTGTTTTACGGGCCGGGCGGCTTCACCCGGCCGCACAAGCATGCCGGTTCGGTGACGGCCTATATCACCAGGGGCGAGATCCGCTCGCAGCTCGGCGGTGGTCCGGTCGAAGTGTTCAAGGTCGGCCAGTCGTTCTTCGAGCCGCCCGGCGCGACGCACATGATCTCGGCCAACGCTTCCAACACCGAACCAGCCGAACTGGTCGCGGTGTTCGTGGCCGACGAAGGCGCGCAGCTGACGACGTTTCTCGACTAAGCGGCTTGATGACCACGCGCAATCCATCGCGCGGCTTCGGGATCGGCCACATCTGCCAGTCCGCCTTGTAGCCGGGCGGCATCGACACTTCGAGATTGCCGAGGAAATGCCGCGCGAAGCATTTGGCCTGCATGTAGGCGAAATGCAGGCCAAGGCACATATGCGCGCCGCCGCTGAACGGCACCCAGGCGAAGCGATGGCGATTGCGCTGCGCCTCCTCGGTGAAACGCAGGGGGTCGAACGTCTCGGGCTCGGGCCAGATCTCCGGCATGTGGTGTGTGAACAGCGGATTGACGCCGACCGCGGTGCCGGCGGGGATCGCGAAGCCCTTGAAGGTGAAGTCGCGCACCGCACGGCGGGGGATCGACGGCACCGGCGGCTTCAGCCGCAGTGCCTCCTTGAACGCCATCTCCGACAGCGGCAGCTTCTCCAGATCGTCGAAGCTGGTCGGCGCGTCCTTGGGCAGGCCGAGACCGGCGACTTCGTCGCGCAATTTCTTCTGCCACTCTGGATGCGCGGCGAGTTCGCCGATGAACGAGGTCAGCGACGACGTCAGCGTGTCGTGGGCGGCCAGCATCAGGAAGCTCATATGGTCGATGATATCCTGTTCGGACAGCAGCGCGCCGTCCTCATGCGTGGCCTGGCAGAGCTGCGAGAACAGATCGTCGCCGCCGCCTTTGGCGCGGCGTTCCGGAATCCGCTCGCGGAAATAAGCGACGATGCGCCTGCGCCCTGCCACGCCGCGCGCCATCTGCGTGCCCGGCAGCGGCCTGCGGATGACGGCGATCGAGGCCGCCACCAGATCGACAAAGGCGCGGTTGATCTCGTTGACCTCGGGCCCGATGTCGGCGCCGAGGAACGAGGTCGCGGCAAGGTCGAGCGTGAGCTGCTTCATCGCCGGATAAAGCAGCATCTCGCCGGGCTTTTGTCGCCACTCGGCGACACGCCGGGCAATGCCCTTGTCCAGTTCTGTGAGGTAGGATTTCATCGGTCCGGCCTTGAAGGCGACCGACAATGCGCGGCGATGCAGCCTGTGCTCGTCGAAATCGAGCAGCATCAGCCCGCGCGGAAACAGCCGCCCCAGAATCGGATTCCAGCCATGGGTGGACGAAAATATCTTGGCCTGGTCGAACAGCACGAGCTCGTTGGCCTCCGGCCCGAGCAACACGATGTTGGTCTCACCGAATGTATGGGTGCGATAGACGAGCCCATATTTCCTGGCGTGTCGTTCGGCATGGCCCTTGGGATCGGCGAGCACCTTCAGCGTCTGACCAATGATGGGCCAGCCTTCGTCGCCTGGAACATGGGTGAGCGAGTTGCGCTTCGGCGGCGTGAAGCCGATAGCGGGAGAGGCCGCATGTTGCATCGACATGGCGATGGCTCCGGAATTCGGACGGGTAGCGGTATTAGCCTGATGTCTGCTGTCGGCAAAGGCTAGCAGATTTCATGCGGCGAAAATACGCCGGTCCCGGCGGCTCCAACGCCGCCAGCTGTGCTAGGTTGGGAAAAACATCAGGGAGAAGCGACATGATCAGGGGATTCTTGGCCGCACTGGCGTTTGCCGCCTGTGCATCGATGGCGCAGGCGCAAACCAGGCCTGCCGTGACGAGCCTCGGCCCGGACTACCCCAAAGTGGCGATCTTCATCGGCAACAGCTTCTTCTACTACAACAACGGCATGCCCGGCCATGTCACCCTGCTGGAGAAGGCCGCCGATCCCGAGCACAGAGGTGACTACGGCAACACCATGGTGACGATCGGCGGCTCCGGTTTCGACTGGCATGACGTCGAGAGCTATTTCCGCCCGGACGCGATCGGCAGTTATCACTTCGACGAGAACAACAACGTCGTGTTCGGCAAGCGCGACCGGCTGTTCGATGCCGCGGTGATGATGGATTGCAGCCAGTGTCCGATCCATCCGAAGCTGAAGTCGGTGTTCACGGAATACGCAAAGAAGGACGTCGATATCGTCCGCGGCCATGGCACGCGACCGATCTTCTTCATGTCATGGGCCTATGCCGACAAGCCGGAGATGACGGCGCAGCTTGCCGAGGCCTACACGGTCGCCGGCAACGCCAATGATGCGCTGGTGATCCCGGCGGGCCTCGCCTTTGCACGTGCCCGCTCGATGCAGCCCGAACTCAATCTCTATGTGCCGGACAAGCGGCATCCGAGTCTCGCCGGCACCTATCTCGCCGCCTGCACGACGTTTGCCGCGCTGACCGGCCGCTCGCCGGTCGGCAACTCCTATCTCGCGGGCATCGATGAGCCGACGGCGAAGTTCCTGCAACAGGTCGCCTGGGACACGGTGCAGGAGTATTACGGGAAATAACGGCCTCGGTCGTCGCGCGCCGCCCGTCTCACGCCTTCTTGCGCTTCGCGGCTTCCTTCTGCAGGTCGGGCGCATTGATGGTGGGAATCGCGACGCGGCCGGGGCCGGTATGCTGGAGCGCGGCGGCCGCCTTCTCGTTCTCCATGATCTTGGCCATCACCGCCTGACCGGCACGCTCGAACACCTCGCGGTTGTCGATCACGAATTGCCGCGACGTGCGCAGCGGCTGGATCAAGCCCTGCAGCTCCGGAATCACGTAGCGCGCAACCATGTCCCAGCTCCGGCGCGTATTCTCCGGATTGGCCCAGTCATGCGCGAAGCCGACGATGGTGCCGACGCCGCCGGACACCTTCACCAGGTTCCTGATGGTGGCGATGAGATCGTCCGGCGTGCCGATGGTGGACGCGGCCGCCGGTCCGCCTGCGGTCTTCTCGATCGCGTCCTCCGGCGACTTGAACGCCTCGATCCCCGGCCGCATCAGGGTGCCGACGACATATTCATTGTGCCAGCGCATCAAGCCGGCTCCGGCTTCACGATAGGCCTGCTCGCGCGTCTCGGCGATGTGCCAGGAGAGCAGCACGCGCCAGTTGTCGCGGCTCACCGTGGTGCCGGCCTTCTTGGCCGCGTCTTCCGCAAATTGCCATTGCTGCGGCAACGCCATCAGGCCCTGCGTCGACATCGAGCCGAGCGAGATGATGCCGATGCCATATTTGCCGGCGAGCGTCATGCCCGAGGGGGAAATCTGCGAGGCCACCACGAACGGCATGTCCTCCTGCAGCGGCAGGATCTGCAGTGCGGCGTCGTGCATCTCGAACCAGTTGCTCTTGGCGGTGACGCGCTCGCCTTTGAACAAGCGGCGGATGATCGCGATCGCCTCGTCCTGGCGGTCGCGCTGCGTCATCGGGTCGATGCCGAGCGTGTGGGCGTCGGAGGCCAGCGCGCCGGGACCGGAGCCGAAGATGGCGCGGCCGCCGGTCATGTGGTCGAGCTGCACCATGCGCTGCGCGACGTTGAAGGGATGATGATAGGGCAGCGAGATCACGCCGGTGCCGAGCTTGATGCGCTTGGTGCGCTCGCCGGCGGCGGCGAGGAACATCTCGGGCGACGCAATCATCTCCCAGCCGGAGGAATGATGTTCGCCGCACCAGAACTCGTCATAGCCGAGGTCGTCGAGCTGCTGCACGAAGTCGAGGTCGCGGCGGAACTGCAAGGTCGGATGCTCGCCGATCGGATGATGCGGGGCGAGGAAGGCTCCGAATTTCAGGCGGGCCATGGCAGTTTTCTCCCAAGCGGAATTTGTGTTTGCTCTTGGGTGGAAGGCTACGTGCTGGCAGCCATCAGCGCAATCGTCGCCGCGGTCGCACGGGCTATCGGAATGCGGCCATGCGTGGGCGCGATGGATCGCGGCCCACGCTCCGCCGGTTTTGGGCACGAATGCCGCCAAATCCGCTGTTGTCTGCCGCCGTTTTCCGTCTAAAAGGCGGGCGTGTCGTCACGAGGCGTTATGGATACGGCGCTGTCAGCACAGCCAATCGGAAACTCCCGCAAGCAGCAATTGCGGGCGGAGATCGAGGCTGGCCTCGACGAGGCCGAGCGCTGGCGCAAGACCAACGCGGCCTATCACGCCGACGATCTCAAATTCATGCGCTTCCTGATTCCGCCGGGCAAGCGCGTGCTCGAGCTCGGCTGTGGCACCGGCGAGCTGCTGGCGTCGCTGGCGCCGTCTTACGGCGTCGGTATCGACTTCGCCGAGGGGCCGCTCGATCGCGCGCGCGCGCGCTATCCGCATCTCGCCTTCGTGCTCGGCGATGCCGAGGATGCGGCCACGCTCGAGCAAATCGAAGGGCCGTTCGACTACATCGTGATCGCCGACACCATCGGGATGTGGGAAGACATCGACGCCACGCTGCGGCTGGTCTATCAGCGCTGCACGCCGTCGACCCGGATCGTCATCGCCTATTATTCCCATCTCTGGGAGCCCGTGCTGAAGTCGGCGGAAGCGCTCGGGCTGCGCCGCAAGCAGCCGAGCGTCAACTATATCGCGACTGCCGACTTTTTGAATCTGATGGACCTCGCCGACTTCGAGGTCATCAACCGCGAGCAACGGCAACTGCTGCCGTTGCGGCTGTTGGGGTTCGGTACCTTCGTCAACAAATACATCGCGCCTCTGCCGGGCATCCGCGCGCTGTGCCTGCGCACCTATCTGGTCGGCCGGCCCGTGAAACTGTTTCCCGAGCGGAAATTCTCGGCGAGCATTCTGATTCCCTGCCGCAACGAGCGCGGCAACATCGAGGATGCGATTCTGCGCATGCCGCGATTCGGCAGCGCGCAGGAAATCCTGTTCGTCGAGGGCAATTCGTCCGACGGCACCTTCGCGGAATGCGAGCGCGTCCGCGATGCCTACAAGGGCCAGTGGGACATCACCGTCCTGAAGCAGGACGGCAAGGGCAAGGGCGATGCCGTGCGGAAGGGTTTTGCCGCGGCCAAGCACGACGTGCTGATGATTTTGGACGCCGACCTCACCATGCCGCCGGAGGCGCTGCCGAAATATCATGCCGTGATCGAGAGCGGGAAGGCCGACTTCGTCAACGGCACGCGGCTGGTCTACCCGATGGAAAACGAGGCGATGCGGCCGCTCAACTTCATCGCCAACCGCCTGTTCGCCTATCTCTTCAGCTATCTCGTCAACACGCGGCTGACCGACACACTGTGCGGCACCAAGGTGTTGATGCGCCGGGATTACGAGGTGCTGGTGCGCGAGCGCGACTATTTCGGCAATTTCGATCCGTTCGGCGATTTCGATTTGATCTTCGGCGCGGCCAAGCAGAATCTGAAGATCATCGAGACGCCGATCCACTACAAGGCGCGCACCTTCGGCGAGACCCAGATCTCGCGGTTCCGCGACGGCTGGCTGCTGTTGAAGATGGTCTGGTTCGCCTATCGCAAGCTGAAGGCGATTTGATAGCTCGCGGCATCGTCATTGCGACGAAGCTCGCAATGACGAAGTATTACCTCCGAGGTAATCGCGGAGATGACCCGCACCTGACATATCCGATGCATTGGAATCCCGGAGCGTTTTCATGCATCAGATGGTGGTCGCCAATCTGCAGATATCGCGCCGCTGGTGGGTGCTGGCGATCGTGGTCGCGGCGCAATTCATGTTCGGCGTCGACGCCTTCATCGTCAATGTCGCGATCCCGACCATTGCGTCCGAGCTGCACGCCAGCCCGGCGCAGGTCGAATCCGTCATTGCGATCTACCTGATCGCCTATGCGACCTTGATCGTAACCGGCGGCCGGCTCGGCGACATCTTCGGGACCAAGCCGGTGTTCCTTGCCGGTGCATTCGGTTTCACGGCGACGTCGCTGTGGTGCGCGCTGGCGCAGTCCGGCCCCGAACTGATCGCGGCGCGGCTGGCGCAGGGCGCGACCGCGGCGCTGATGGTGCCGCAGGTGCTGGCCACGCTGCATCTGTTGTTCTCCGATCATCAGCGCAACCGCGCGTTTGCGATCTACGGCATCGTGCTGGGCTTGGCGGGCGCGACCGGTTTCCTGCTCGGCGGCGCGCTGGTGACGCTCGACATCGCGGGCCTCGGCTGGCGCGTCGTGTTTCTCGTCAACGTACCGTTCGGGCTTCTCATCATCGCGGGTGCTGCCCTCATCATGCCGTCGGTGCCGCGCCGGGCCGGCACGAAGCTCGACGTCCTCGGTGCAGTCGTGCTGTTTGCTGGACTGCTCTGCCTGATCGGGCCGCTGCTGTTCGGCCATGACGCACATTGGGCGCCCTGGCTGTGGCTGGTGATGGCGGCCGGCGTCGCCATCATCGCCGGTTTCCTGCGGCTGGAACGCGCGGTTGCGGCGAGAGGCGGCATGCCGCTGGTCGATCTCGATCTGCTTGCCGACGGGGCTTTCATGCGCGGGCTTGCCGCGGCGTTCTGCTTCTTCTTCGCCAATCTCTCTTTCTACCTGATCATGACCGTCTTCATGCAGAAGGCGCTTGGCATTCCGCCGCTGAATGCCGGCATGGTCTTCATCCCCTTGACCCTGACTTTCGTGTTCGCCTCGCGCTACGCCGGTGTGCGCGCGAAGCACCGCGGTATGCTGGTGCTGATCGAGGGCTGCGCCATCCAGATCGCAGGCCTTGCGGCGCTCGCGTTGACGATCGCCGTCGTCGACGTGCCGACCGCGCTCATGATCGCGCTGGTGCTCGCGATCTTCGGCTTCGGCCAGGGACTGGTGATGGCGCCGCTGTCGAGCGTCGTGCTCTCGACGGTAAAACCTGCCGCGGCCGGTGCGGGCTCGGGTCTCTACGGCACCACGGCGCAGATCGCCAACGCCGCTGGCGTCGCTGCTATCGGCGCGGTGTATTTTGCGATTGAAGCGCAGACCTCGCCGCGAGCTGCGATGTTCGCCGCGCTTGGGACGTTCGCGGCGTCGATCGCGGCCTGCATCTCATTGTTGTCATGGATGCGCCGCGTCTCTGCCTGAAGTTTAGGCGCGCTTCGTCGCGCGTTGCGCAAAAGCATCATCTTCATCTCATTTGTTGCGTAGGGGCGGTAAAAACCGTGGATCGACAGCACACGGTCTTTTTATTTTGCAGTGCAGCAACTATTTGTCCATGCTCGGATTTGAATTGTCTGAGCCTGCTGCAGGAGCTGCCATGTCACTCGCCGACAATATCGAATTTCTCAAGCGTCTGCCGAAACCCGGCCGCCTCGGCGGTATGGCCGAGTATGCGCGCGCCCGCTTGCCTGCGCGCAGCCCGCTGGTCGAAGTGACGCAGTTCGGAAGCAATCCCGGAAGCCTGCGCATGTTTGCGTTCGTGCCGCCTCACCTGCAGCAGCCGCGCGCGCTCGTGCTGGTGCTGCACGGCTGCGGTCAAACGGCGGCCGGTTACGATCTCGGCGCGGGCTGGTCGACGCTCGCCAAGCACTGCGGCTTTGCATTGTTGATGCCGGAGCAGCAGCTGTCCAACAACGCCAATGGCTGCTTCAACTGGTTCAATCCCGATGACATCGCGCGCGGGCAGGGCGAGGCCGCATCGATCCGACAGATGGTCGCGCGCATGAGCGTTGACCACGGCATCGATCCGCGCCGCGTTTTCGTCACCGGATTGTCGGCCGGCGGCGCCATGACTTCGGTGATGCTCGCGACTTATCCCGAAGTGTTCGCGGCCGGTGCGATCATCGCCGGTCTGCCCTATGGCGTCGCCTCCAATGTTCGGGAAGCACTGACCGGGATGCATGGTTCGCGCGCGTATTCGGCGCATGACCTCGGTGAGCTCGTACGCGAAGCTTCGGATCACAAGGGCAAATGGCCGAAGCTGTCGGTGTGGCACGGCAGCCTCGACCGGGTGGTCAATCCCGCGAATGCCGACGAGATCGTCAAGCAATGGCTGGACGTGCACGGCTTGCCTGCGGCGCCGATGTCGGAAGGTATCGTCAATGGTCATCCGCACCGGGTCTGGTGGGATGCCGACGGCGAAACGGTGATTGAATCCTATTCCATCACCGACATGGCGCATGGCACGCCGCTCGGTGTTGCCGATAACGACAATCGCTACGGCGCCGCGGGCGCGTTTTTGATCGAGGCCGGCATTTCCTCGTCCTGGCTGATCGCAAAATTCTTCGGCCTGACGGCATGGATCAGGGAAGCTAAGGCGGCGGCCGCGTCGAAGGTGACGGCCGCGGACTCGCCGAGTGCGAAGCTGATTCCGAAGGTGTTGCCGGTCCCGGCGCCTGAGCCGATGCCGATGCCCGATCTTTCCAAAGTGCTCTGGCCGCTGACGACTTTGCAGCCGCGTCCCGCGCGGCCGGAGCCCAAGCCGCGGCGCCCCGGCGTCGACGTCGGCGCGATCATTACCCGCGCGCTTACGGCCGCCGGGTTGATGAAGTAGTAGCAACGACGGCGGTGCGCTCCCCCCCTTGCGGGGGAGGGTTGGGGAGGGGGTGGCCACGAGCATCGTCCTCTCGACACCCCGAGCCGTAGCCGAAACTTCGCTTCGGCGTTCTTATCTAAAGAGGACGGCCGCCGGAGGCGGCCTATGCCCTCCCCGCAAGGGGGAGGGGAGAAGAGTTCGCAAGCGGCACCTGCCGACAATCAACCCGTCGTCTCCGCGATCAGCTCGATCGGCGTCACCGTGACCTGGCCGCCGGCGGCAACGCTGCGGGTCCTGGCCTGATACGCCTTGAAGAATTCGCGCGACTGCAGCGTCTTCACGGCCGCGTCGTCGGCGACCGACGCGAGATGGAAGTAACTGGAATCGTCGCGGTTCTTCATGACGCGGTAGCCGATCTTGCCCTTCAATTCTGGATCGCCGTCGAGCGCGGCGATGAAGCGCGCGACCTCGCGATGCCACTCCTCGGGCGTGCCGTTGGCGAACTGATATCTGATCATGTTGTATTTCATCGGGGCGCTCCCTTGTATGCTGTGCGCGATCATCTGGCTTTTAGGTGCATCGGCGCAAGTATGGACAAAAATGATAGTATGGACTTTTTCGCGAGAGCACCTATCGTGAGGATGTTCAAGGAGGCGTCACATGGCCAAGCGCGAGGGAGCCTGCCCGGTCGCGGCGTTCCAGAGGCTGATCAGCGGCAAGTACAAGCTCAGGATCGTCTGGGACCTGAAGGACGGCCCGCGCCGCTATGGCGAGATCAGGAGCGGGCTGTTGCGCGGCATGGAGCGTAGCGCGGAAGTCACCCCGCGGGTGCTGAGCCGGGAATTGAAGGCGCTGACGATGAGCGGGCTGATCGACCGCAGGGATTATGGCGTGGTGCCGCCCAAGGTCGAGTACCGCTTGACCCGCAAGGGCAAGAGTTTCGTGCCCGTGATTGCCGCGATCCGCGACTGGGGCCACCGGCATCTCACCGAGACTGCCATGATCGCCGAGGCGGCGGAATAAAACCCTAAAGTTCCCCGGTGATGAACGGATTGGTCATCCGCTCCTGCCCGATGCTGGAGCCGGCGCCATGGCCGCAGATGAAACTGACGTCGTCGCCAAGCGGCAACAGCTTCTCGATGATCGACTTGATCAGCGTGGCGTGACTGCCGCCGGGCAAGTCGGTGCGGCCGACCGAGCCGTTGAACAGGACGTCGCCGACATGGGCGAAGCGCAGTTCCTTGTTGAAGAACACCAGGCTGCCCGGTGAATGGCCGGGACAATGCAGGATGTCGAAGATCAACTCGCCGATCGTGACCTGCTCGCCTTCCTCCAGATAACGGTCCGAGGTGAAGTTGCGCACGCCTGTCATACCGAACCGCGCGCCGCTGTCCACCACATGCTCGAGCATGTAGGCGTCCGCCCTGTGCGGGCCCTCGATCGGCACTTTCAGCGCGTCACGCAGTTCCGCAGCACCGCCGACATGATCGATATGGCCGTGCGTCAGCCAGATCTTCTCGACGGTGACGCCGGTCTGCTTGATCGCGGCCTGGATCTTCTCCACATCGCCGCCGGGGTCGATCACCACGGCCTTCTTGCTCGGCTCATGCCAAAGAAGCGTGCAGTTCTGCTCGAACAGCGTCACCGGCACGATCATCGCGCCAGCCTTGGCCTGGGTCTCGGTTTCGTTTGCCATTGCCGCACAATGCCGATTTTTGCCGGGCCGCCAAGTGAAAGATTCGTGCGGCTCGATGGTGGATCGCACCACCGCGATCAGGACTTCGACGGGTTCCCTGGTGGTTTCGCGGAGCCTCGCCCGGCGAGGCGCTGCAATGCCAGCACTTCGCGCATCCATTGCATTTTTGGTTTAGCCGGGAAGCCGCCCCAGACCGCACCCGCCGGCACGTCGTCGTAGATGGTCGAGCGCGAGGCGGTGATTGCGCCCTTGCCGACGGTGATGTGTGGAATGATGCCGGTGCGTGGCCCGAGCACGACAAAATCCTCGATCGTGACGCTGCCGCTGAGGCCCGACTGCGCGACGATGATGCAATGCTTGCCGATGATGCAATTGTGTCCGATCTGGCAGAGGTTGTCGATCTTGGTGCCTTCGCCGATGACCGTGTCGCGCATGCCGCCGCGATCGATCCGTGTACCGGATCCGATCTCGACGTCATCGTGAATGACGACGCTGCCGACCTGCGGAATCTTGACATGACCGCCAGCGCTCGAGACGTAGCCGAAACCGTCCTGGCCGATGTGACAGCCGGGATGAATGATGACCCGGTCGCTGAGGCTCGTGTGAGTGATGGTGCAATGAGCGCCGACCGCGCAATCCCGGCCGACCCTGACCCGTTCGCCGATCACCGCGTGAGCACCGATCAGGCTGCCGCTTCCGACTTTGGCCGACGGTCCGATCACCGCAAAGGGATCGACGGTCACGCCGTCACCGATTTCGGCAGTCGGATGCACCGATGCGTTGGGCGCGATACCGACGGTGCCGAACGCGGATGTCGGCCGCAGCGCCGGGCGATAGAGCTGGCGGGCAACCGTGACGAAGGCGTCATAAGGTTTGTCCACGCACAGCACCGCAACGTGGGCGGGCGCGTGGCGGGCAAAGCGTTCGCTGGTCAGCACGGCGCCCGCTTTGGTCGCGGCAAGCGCGTCCGCGAACTTGGTGTCCTTTATGAAGGCGAGGTCGTTTGCCTCGGCGCCGTCGATGGGCGCGATGCCGGTCAGGCGACGGCCGAGGTCGGCGCCTGCCTGGGGCTTGGCACCCGTCAGCGCGGCGATATCCGCCACGCTCAACCCCTCCGTCACTTGGAAAAAACTGAACTCGGTCAAAGAACTGTCCTCCGCGACAGGATAGCGCGGCCCGCCGGCTTTCCCAAGCCGAAACCTCCGGCTGCCGTGCAGAACCTTTCGGATATGCGGTGCCGACGGGATCGAATAGGATCGGCGGATGGAATCGCCTCTCCGCAACATAAGCCCGGTTCCTCCGGCCGACGGACGCCAATCCGACACCGCGCTTGCGGTCGCGCGCGGCACCGCGCGGCTGTTGCGCTCGCTCGGCTTTGCCTGCATCAGCGAGCTGGCATTGCCGTCGGGCCGGCGCGCCGATCTGGTGGCGTTGAACGAGCGCGGCGAGGTCTGGATCGTCGAGATCAAGTCGTCGGTGGAGGATTTGCGCGCCGATCACAAATGGGAGGATTACCGCGCCCATTGCGACCGGCTGTTCTTCGCCTTCACGCAGGCCATGCCTTGCGAATTATTTCCGAAGGATACCGGCCTGATCGTCGCCGACGCCTATGGCGCGCACATGGTGTGCGACGCGCCGGAGCATCGCTTGCCGGCTCCGACCCGCAAATTGATGACGGTGCGGTTTGCGCTGACCTCGGCGCAGCGGATGAGCCGCCTCATCGATCCGCAGGGGCATACGGAATCCTGAGTTCAGCGCCTGCATAGGGCTCGCGGCAGCTCAGAAGTTCGAGCAGACCGCCACGATGCCGCTGCGCGTGCAGTTCAAGCCCTGATCGGGGTCGTAATACTTCACCGTGCCGTTGGGCGGCGTGCACACCGAGGCGCCGCCGATGTTCTGGCAATCCATGCCGGTGTCATGGTCGATGAAATGGCCGGGCCGAAGCCTGGCATTCGAGCGGAAATTCGGATCGGCAGTACCCCTGTCGCGCGTCACGTACCGATATTGCCAGCCGCGCTGGCGCATGCAGCTGCGATAGCTCGCCGACGGCGTCATCCGCTGCACGCCGGCGATGCTGTCGCAGGTCACGGTATCGGCCTGAATTTGGCTATCGATCTGCGAGTCCGGCAGCGCGGGCTTGCCGACATAATCATAATGGGCGGTGTAGGTGGCGGCATGCGCGAGCGGGCCTGCGACGACGGCGGCGAGCAGCGCGAATGCGGTGATGGCAAGGGGCTTCATGACGGTCTCCAACGTGAACAGCCGTTGGTCGCCGGCAAAATGACCACCGTTCGGAGCGGACGAATTACAAATCGTCAATACAGATGGAGGTCAGAGTTTTCGGCCGAGATATTTTTCGACCTGTTGGCGCTCCCAGTGGGCGGTGAGAAACGGAATCCTCTCGAATGCACGCAGTCCCTCAAATACCAGCGCTGCGCACATCGGCAATGCTGCCCAAAGCGCCCACGGATTACGCGGCGATATGAAGTAGTTCATGATCGCGAGAAACAGGATTACGGCTGCATATTCGCCGACGTGCAGGTAGAAGGCCTTCAGCTTGCGGACGTGTGCGAGCGCAATTGCTTCATCGGAATCGACGGTCGGGCTGGTGGGCGTGTTCATCTCCGGCTCCTTCAAGGCTGAGAAATCGACCTCAAACACCGCGCCTAGCGCCTTCAGGGTTTCGACGCTGGCGGGCTGCCCGCGTTCGATCCGCTGAATGGTGCGCACGCTCAGGCCGCTCAACTCGGCAAGTTGCTCCTGGGACCAGCCCCGCTGAAGCCTGAGCTTTTGAACCAGCATGTGAGATCCTCGATCAACCGAAGCAGATTGGCGCGAAAGACGCTTCCTGGCCACGACAGCGACCTGCCAGTGATCCGACAGACCGTCAGAATAGCCGATGACGAGGCTAGTGGACCGTCTAAAATGACGTGTTCGGCTTCGCCGCGGACGCAAACGGCCGTGCCGCGTTCAATGTGGCAGTGGGACGCGATGGGAGTGGAGGCGTCTCGCTAACGCGGCGCGCGCTTGGCCAAAATCCGCTGCAGGGTACGGCGGTGCATGTTGAGCCGCCGCGCGGTCTCGGAGACGTTGCGGTTGCACATCTCGTAGATGCGCTGGATGTGCTCCCAGCGCACGCGATCCGCCGACATCGGGTTCTGCGGCGGCTCGGATTTCTCCGTTGTGGTGGAGAGCAGGGCGGACACCACGTCATCGGCGTCGGCCGGCTTGGCGAGATAGTCGACCGCACCCATCTTCACCGCGGTCACGGCGGTCGCGATATTGCCATAGCCGGTGAGCACGATCGCGCGTGCGTCCGGCCGCTTGCGCTTCAGCGCCGAGACCACGTCGAGCCCGTTGCCGTCGCCGAGCCGCAAATCGACCACCGCAAAGGCAGGCGCGCTCTTGCCGATCTGCGCCAGCCCGTCGCTGACGGTATCGCAGGAGGTGACCTCAAAGCCGCGCGTTTCCATTGCGCGCGCCAACCGTTCAAGGAAGGCCTTGTCGTCCTCCACGATCAAGAGCGAACGGTCGGTGGTCCCGGTCAGTTCGGCGGTGGTCAAAGTTGGCCTCGATCCTTGGCTACTCCCTAAACATATGGCGCGACATGGTGGCGCTGCCAAGGCCGCCGCCACTCAACAAAAGGACTGCGGCGGAACGTCGCTCCTTGTTAAGAGGGCGTTAAGTGGCTGGCGCCTCGGGGATTTCGCTCGCTTCGAAGCTGCGGCGCGGCCATACGATCTGCACCACAGCGCCATGGTCGGGGAAAACGCGGTTGGAGAAGGAGACCGTGGCGCCGGTGCGCTCGAGCAGCGTCCGGGCGATGAACACGCCAAGTCCTAGCCCGCCATGCTCGCTTTGTGACTCCTCGGTCTGCGGCCGGCGCGACAGATAGGGCTCGCCGATCCGCTTGATGATCTCGGGCGCGAAGCCCGGACCATCGTCGGAGACCACAATCTCCACGGTGTCGGCATTCCACCACGCATTGACCTCGACTTCGCTGCGCGCGAAATCGACGGAGTTTTCCAGGATGTTGCCGACGCCATAGAGGATCGCCGGATTGCGGGTGCCGACCGGCTCCTTGGTCGCGGCCACCGCGATCCGCACCTTGATGGCGACGCCGAAGTCGCGGTGCGGCGCCACCGTCTCCTCGATCAGGGTCGAGAGCTTCATGTGGTCGAACGGCGCGCCGGTCGACGACAGCTGGGTGATTTTCGCAAGGATGTCGCGGCAGCGCTGCGCCTGCTCGCGCAGGGTCTTGATGTCGGCGGCTTCCTGGCCGTTGCCGGCGAATGTGCGCTCCAGCTCGCGCGAGATCAGCGCGATGGTCGACAACGGCGTGCCGAGCTCGTGCGCGGCGGCGGCCGCAAGGCCGTCGAGCTGGGTCAGATGCTGCTCGCGCGCCAGCACCAGTTCGGTCGCGGCAAGCGCGTCGGAGAGTTTTCGCGATTCCTCGGTGACCTGGAAGGCGTAGAGGCTGGTCACGCCGATCGCGAGCACGATCGAGAGCCAGACGCCGAGCAAATAGATCGGCGGCAACACCAGTGGCTCCTCGGCATCCCACGGCAGCGGCAGATAGAAAAAGCCGAGCGCCGAGGCGCAGGCAACCGCAAGCAGGCCGAGCGCGATGGTGAACCGCACCGGCAATGCCGTCGCCGAAATCAGCACGGGCGCGAGAAACAGGAAGGAGAACGGGTTCTGCAGCCCGCCGGTGAAATACAACAATGCGGCGAGCTCGACGATGTTGAGCGCGAGCAGGGCGGCGGCATAGACCGGCTCCATCCGCTCCATCGGGTTGAAGGCGATCTGCAGCCCCAGATTGACCACCGCCGACAGGCTGACGATGACGAGGCAGGGGGTGATCGGCAGGTCGAATTCGAGCCCCTGCGCCACGATGAAGATCGCGGCGAGCTGTCCCAGCACGGCAAGCCAGCGCAGCCGCAGGATGGTGTCCAGACGGACATGACGTTGCGGATGGCGGAAGTCGGACTCGGCGATGTCAGTCATATCAGGAGCTTATCCATGCGGCAGGCCGATCACAAACTCGCGCTGTGCCCGCCCACAAAGGTTGCACTTGGTTACGTAATGCCTCAATGAACGGCCCGCATGGCGCAAAGTGACGCAAGCTCCGTAATTCCCAGCGCGGCGGATCCGGCAGGCTCCGCCGCGATCGAGGTCGTGCGCCTGGTCAAACAGTACAAGACCGTGCGCGCGGTCGACGACGTCTCGTTTGCCATTGCGCGCGGCAGCATCACCGGCCTGCTCGGCGGCAACGGCGCCGGCAAGACCACGACGATCGCCATGATCATGGGACTGGTGCTGCCGACCTCAGGCACCGTCGAGGTTCTGGGCCATCCGATGCCGGCGGAAAGCGCCGATGTGCTTGGGCGGATGAATTTCGAAAGTCCCTATGTCGACATGCCGATGCGGCTCACAGTGCGGCAGAACTTGACGGTGTTCGGGCGTCTCTATGCCGTCGAGCATCTCAAGGACCGCATCGCGCAACTCGCCTCCGATCTCGATCTGAATGAATTCCTCGATCGTCCCAACGGCAAGCTCTCCGCCGGGCAGAAGACGCGCGTCGCACTGGCGAAGGCGCTGATCAACGCGCCGGAGTTGTTGCTGCTGGACGAGCCGACTGCGTCGCTCGATCCTGACACCGCCGATTGGGTGCGGGAGCATCTCGAGACCTATCGCCGGACGCGCGGGGCGACCATCCTGCTCGCCTCGCACAACATGCTCGAGGTCGAGCGGCTCTGCGATCGCGTCATCATCCTCAAGCGCGGCCGGATCCAGGAGGACGACAGCCCCGAGGCCATCATGGCGCGCTATAGCCGCGATACGCTGGAGCAGGTGTTCCTCGACGTCGCGCGCGGCCGCGGCCAGGGTGGCGCTGATGCGAACTCATCCGACGCGATGAAGAAGCCCCAGCGGGCCGCCTCGCGGGAGTCGATGCCATGAACGATCTCGCGGTCCATGGCATCTCGTTCCGCCGCATCGGCGCGATGATCCTGCGCTACTGGTACCTTCTGATATCGTCGTGGCCGCGGCTGCTGGAGCTCGCGTACTGGCCGGTGCTGCAGGTTCTCACCTGGGGCTTCCTGCAGAGCTACATCGCGCAGAACGCCAATTTCTTCGCACGCGCCGGCGGCACGCTGATCGGCGCCGTGATTTTGTGGGACATTCTGTTCCGCGGCCAGCTCGGCTTCTCCATCTCCTTCCTGGAGGAGATGTGGGCGCGCAACATGGGCAACCTGATGATGAGCCCGCTGAAGCCGATCGAATTCCTGATCGCGCTGATGGCGATGAGCATCGTTCGGCTTGCCGTCGGCGTGATCCCGATGGTGGTGCTGGCGCTGGTGCTGTTCCACTTCAACATCTTCAACCTCGGCCTGCCGCTGATCGCGTTCTTCTGCAATCTGATCTTCACCAGCTGGGCGGTCGGGATCTTCGTCTCGGGCCTGGTGCTGCGCAACGGGCTGGGCGCCGAGGGCATCGTCTGGACCTTGATGTTCGCGCTGCTGCCGCTCGCCTGCGTCTATTATCCGGTCCGCGTGCTGCCGCCTTGGCTGCAGCATGTCTCCTGGTCGCTGCCGCCGACCTATGTGTTCGAGGGCATGCGCACCCTGCTGATCGAGGGTGTTTTCCGCACCGATCTGATGCTGACGGCGCTCGCCCTGAACGCCGTGCTGCTAATGGCGTCGTTTGCGGCATTTCTTGCCCTTTTGCGCAGCGCCAAACGCCACGGATCGCTGCTCGGGGGTGGCGAATAAGTCACTTTCCCGTGGAATCTCTGTCGCTTCACTGGCTTCCGCCCGTGGAAATACCGATCTGTGGATTGACGCAATATTACCCATTCGACAGTATGCTGCGGCGCAAAACAGGGGTCTGAGATCAATGCCGATTGGTGAGTTTGGCAAAGCACCGCCATTAGCGTCCGCAGGTAGTCCGGCACTGACGACGCCGATGTACTGGATGTACGAGATGGCGCAGGCCTCGCTTAATCCGGCGCGCGCGGTGACGGACGCGACCAAGATCCTGTTTCAGAATCCGCTGAACCCGTGGTCGCATACCGAGTTCGGCAAGTCGGTCGCCGCGGCCTGCGAGTTGTTCGAGCGCACCACGCGCCGCTACGGCAAGCCGGAATGGGGCATCCATGACACTGAGGTCAACGGCGTCCGCACGCCCGTCGAGGTCAAGAGCGTATGGGAAAAGCCGTTCTGCCGCCTGCTGCATTTCGACCGCAAGCTGACGCGTCCGTTGCGCGTTCCGCAGCCGCGGGTGCTGATCGTGGCCCCGATGTCCGGCCACTACGCCACGCTGCTGCGCGGCACGGTGCAGGCCTTCCTGCCCTCGCATGAAGTCTACATCACCGACTGGGCGGATGCGCGCATGGTGCCGCTCGCCCAGGGGCGTTTCGACCTCGACGACTACATCGACTACATCATCGAGATGCTGCACGCGCTCGGCGGCAACATGCATATCATCGCGGTGTGCCAGCCCTCGGTGCCGGTGGTGGCGGCGGTCTCCATCATGGAAGCCAGCCGCGATCCCTACGTGCCGCTGTCGATGACCTTGATGGGGGGCCCGATCGACACCCGGCGCAACCCGACCGGGGTCAACGATCTCGCCGCCGAGCGCGGCATCGACTGGTTCCGCAACAACGTCATCACCAAGGTGCCGTTCCCGCATCCGGGCGTCATGCGCGACGTCTATCCGGGCTTCCTGCAGCTCTCGGGCTTCATCACCATGAATCTCGACCGTCACACCGACGCGCACAAGGCGCTGTTCGCCAACCTGGTGAAGGGCGACGGCGATCTCGTCGACAAGCACCGCGAATTCTACGACGAGTATCTGGCGGTGATGGACCTCACTGCCGAATATTATCTGCAAACGGTCGAGACCGTGTTCGTGCGCCACGCCCTGCCGAAGGGCGAGATGACTCATCGCGGCAAGCCGGTCGACCCGTCGCGGATCATGCGCGTTGCGCTGATGACGGTCGAAGGCGAGAACGACGACATCTCCGGCCTCGGCCAGACCGAGGCGACGCACGAGCTCTGTACCTCGATCCCCAACCAACGCCGCGTGCATTACGTGCAGAAGGGCGTCGGGCACTACGGCGTGTTCAACGGTTCCCGCTTCCGCTCCGAGATCGTGCCGCGCATCAACGACTTCATGATGTCGGCGGCGAATCCGAAGTCGCTGCTCGCGTTGGCCGCCGAATAGGCCGAGTGGATCAGGCCATATTTCCCCCCCCCCCCATTTCCGGGTGAAAAAGCCCCGAAACGGCCCATCTGGAGGGTCGGAAAACGGGCCGTTTTGGACCCGATTCGCCCTTGGAAAGAGTGATTGTGACCTCACCTTTTCAGACGATTTGGAACCCCCGGTTCCCCCTAAATATTCCGGTTTCGGGACCATTCTGTAGGGCCTGACGGCCGGCCGGGCCCTGTATATTGGGCAAATGATTTGTTTTTGCGCCGAGCGATTTCACTGGTCGCGGTTATGGCAGACTTCGGGGCAATTGCTCCTCCCCGGACTGACAGACATGGCCACCCGTGCGCTCCTCTATCGGCGCCCCGCCGAACCCGCGACTCTTGTTGTCAGGCACGGCTCGCAAGTGTTTGCGATCCGCCTGCGGCGGCACCGGCGTGCCAGACGCTACACGCTGCGCATCCATCCGACTGACCGTGAGGCCATCCTCACCATGCCGCCGCGTGGCACGCTGAAGGATGCGCGGGAGTTCGCCGAGCTCCATGGCGGCTGGATCGCCGCGCGTCTCGGCCGCCTGCCCAAGGCAGCACCCTTCCAGCCCGGCACGATCGTGCCGCTACGCGGCGTGCCGCACCGGATCGTGCATCGCGCCGGCGAGCGCGGCACGGTGTGGACGGAGACGCGCGACAGCGGCGAGAAGATCATCTGCGTCGCCGGCGATGTCGATTTCACCGATCGCCGCGTGCACGATTTCCTCAAGCGCGAGGCGCGGCGCGATCTTCAGAAGTCGGCGCACGAGCACGCACAGGCGCTCGGCGTGCGGGTGAAGCGCATTTCGATCCGCGACCAGTCGAGCCGCTGGGGCTCCTGCACCTCGGCGGGCTCGCTGTCGTTCTCCTGGCGGCTGATCCTCGCGCCGCCCTTCGTGCTGGATTATCTCGCCGCGCATGAGGTCGCGCATCTCGTCGAGATGAACCACTCGCTGCGATTCTGGCGCGTGGTCGGGCGGATCTGTCCATCGATGGAGCGCGCCAAGAAGTGGCTGGATGCGGCGGGGAATGATCTGCACCGCTACGGGATCGAGGATTGATTTCCGCTGTCGTCCCGGCCAAGCGAGCCCCATGCGGCGCGCAAGCGCCGTCAAGTGCGAGCGCGAGCCGGGACGACAGCGATATTTGTGGCGCCGACGTGCGCTACCTTCGCCCCCCAAACAGCCGGTCCATCAGCCAGCCGTCAAGGCCAGCGGCAGGCTCGGGCCGGGCCGGCGCGCGTGAGGGCTGTCGGCCCGCACCTGCCTGCACCGGCGCAGGCGGCGTCGGGCCCGTGATCTGCGACGCGATCTGGGTCAGCGTCGTCAATCCGCCGGATGCCGGCGCGCTCGGAAGATAGGCGACCGGCACGCCCTGATGCGCCGCGCGCATGAAGCGCGTCCACACCTCCACGGGCAAACCGCCGCCGGTCGCCTTCTTGGTCGGCGAGTTGTCGTCATTTCCGAGCCAGACGCCGGTGACGAGATTGGCGGTGTAGCCGATGAACCAGGCGTCGCGGAAATCCTGGCTGGTGCCGGTCTTGCCGGCGGCCTGCCAGCCCGGAATCTCCGCCTTGCGCGCGGTGCCCGAGATCAGCGTCTGCTCCATCATCTGGTTCATCATCGCGACATTGCGCGGCTCGATCACCTGGTTGGCCTCATCGGGCTGGCGCTGGTACAGCACCTTGCCCTCGAGGGTCTTGATCCTGGTCACGACATGCGGCGAGACGCTTGATCCGCCGTTGGCGAATGGCGCATAGGCGCCGACCAGTTCGAGCACCGACACTTCCGAGGTGCCGAGCGCAATCGAGGCGTTGGGCTCGAGCTTGGAGGAAATGCCGAGCCGGTGCGCGGTGCGCACCACGTTCTTCGGTCCGACTTCGAGGCCGACCCTGACAGCAACCGTATTGAGCGACATCGCCAGCGCCTGGGTCAGCGTCACCGGTCCGAAATATTCTTTGGAGTAGTTCTCGGGCGTCCAACCCTTGACGTTGAGCGGCGCGTCCTGGCGGATCGTGTCCGGCGTCAGCCCCGACTCGATTGCGGTCAGATAAACGAACGGCTTGAATGCCGAGCCCGGCTGGCGCTTGGCGGTGACCGCGCGGTTATACTGGCTTTCGCCATAGTTGCGCCCGCCGACCATGGCGCGCACGGCGCCGTCTGATGTCATCGCCACCAGCGCGCCCTGGCTGACATTGAACTTTACGCTCTTCGCCGCGAGCTCGTCGATCACGGCGGCTTCCGCCACGCTCTGCAGCTTCGGATCGATGGTGGTCTCGACCACGATCGATTGCTCGACCTGCCCGACCAGATCGTCGAGCACCTCGCCGATCCAGTCAGCGACATAATTGACGGTGCCGGCGCCGACCGGTTTTACGCTTATCGCGGGATGGCCGATCGAGGCCTGCGCCTGCGCTTCGGTGATGAATTTTGCGTCGGCCATCGCCGCGAGCACGGTCTGTGCGCGCTTCTCGGCGCCCTCAGGATTGCGGTTCGGCGCCAGCCGCGACGGCGATTTGACCAGGCCTGCAAGCATCGCGGCTTCCGGAATCGTCACGCTCTTCGCCGGCTTGCCGAAATAGCGTTGCGAGGCGGCCTCGACGCCGTAGGCGCCGGAGCCGAAATAGACGCGGTTCAGATAGAGCTCGAGGATTTCGGCCTTGGAATATTTGCGCTCCAGCCATATCGCGAGCTCAACCTCCTGCAGCTTGCGCGCAAGCGTGCGCTCCTGGGTCAGGAACAGGTTCTTGGCCAACTGCTGCGTCAGGGTCGAACCGCCCTGCGAGACGCCACGATGCAGCACGTTGGCAACCGCTGCGCGGAGGATGCCCCAGGGGTCGACGCCGTAATGCGAATAGAAGCGGCGGTCCTCGATGGCGATGAAGGCTTTTGGCAGATAGGACGGCAGGTCTTTCAGCGACACATTGGCGCCGGCCATCTCGCCGCGTTGCGCCAGCATGCTGCCATCGAGGCCTGTGATCTCGATAGTCGGCGGCCGCTTGGGGATTTCAAGCGACTGGATCGCGGGCAGATGCGCGCCGACCCAGACCACGACGCCGACGACTGCGATCGCGCCCCAGAGTCCCAGCACCGCCCCCCAATAGAACAGACGCGACAGGCCGAAGCCTCGCGAGGATGATCGGCGCTTGCTGGCTTTCTCTTTCACTTTGCGCTCACGCGGCGGCGGAGGCTCGTCATTCTCGGCCTGTCGTTTGGCGGCCTTCTTCGGCTTGTCATCGGATGCGGGAATGCGATCCTTGGGATCGAGCCGGAGATCGGCGAGCGCCGCCGCGAGGCCAAACCGCGGCTCCTTGCGTCCGCCGCTCTTTTTTCGTCCCCACGCCATACGCAATACGCCGCCCAAAACTAGTGTGGCGCACGCTAACGCCGCAGGGTTTAAGGGCCGGTTACGGAGAGGTTAATTCGTGATTAGTGCTGAGTGCGGAAGCCCTGCTAAAGCTGGCAAACCGACGTTTGGGAGCGCCGCATGGGGCATATTGATCCTACTAAAGAAATCTTTGCGCAGTTTCGGGACAGCGACCGTCCGGGACCGATCCACATGCTCAATCTGGTGCGCCTGCGCAAGCAGGCGGCCTATCCCGACGGCCGCAAGGCGACCGGCGAGGAAGCCTATGCCGCCTATGGCCGCGAAAGCGGGCCGGTGTTTACGGGGCTCGGCGGCCGCATCGTCTGGCAGGGCAAATTCGAGCTGATGCTGATCGGACCGCAAGACGAGCGCTGGGACCATTGCTTCATCGCGGAATATCCGAGCGTCGGCTCATTCGTGGAGATGATCCGCGACCCCGTTTATCGCGAGGCGGTGAAACATCGCCAGGCGGCGGTCCAGGATTCCCGCCTGATCCGCCATGCGGTGCTGCCGGTCGGCAAGAACTTCGGCGAGATTCCGAAGTAACACCACAAAAAAATCGGCGGCCCGGAGGCCGCCGATCTGTGGTTTGGTGAAGTCAGCAACTAACCGGCTGGGCCAGTATCTTCCAGGATCGGGCCGAACAGCTCCCAGCGCTCGCCGTTGAACCGTTCCATCTGCAGCTGCTTGTTGACGCGATAATCGGTCGGCGAGGTGTTGACCTTCATTCCCGGCAGCGACAGGTCGAGCACCACGTCCTTGAGTGAGGTCGCCTGCTTCATCACGTTCTCGCGGGTGAGGTCGTCGCCGCACTGCTTGAGCACATGGATCAGCAACTGCGTGGTCGAGTAGCCGTAGGTGTTGAACAACGAATCCTTGTCACCGTCCGGATAGTACTTGGCCATGAAGTCCAGATATTTCTTCATGCCGTCGTCGTTCTTCCAGGTCGGATCGAGCGGATCCTTGCCGTAGTTGACGCTGATCACGCCCTTGGACGCTTCGAGCCCCGCCGGCTTCATGACGGCGCCGACCGAAGTGGCGTTGATGTCGAGGATGTGCACCGGGTGCCAGTCGAGCTCGGAAATCTTCTTGATTGCCTGCGCCGCCTGCTTCGGCGTCGAGGCACTGAAGAACAGGTCCGCGCCGGCATCCTTGATCTTGAGGATCTGCGAATCGATGGTGGGATCGGAGACTTCGTAGGAAGCTTCCGCGACGATCATGCTGGCGGCCTTGTCACCGAGGCCGGCCTTGATGCCGTTGAGGTAGTCTTTGCCGAGATCGTCATTCTGATAGAGGATGCCGATCTTGGCATTCGGGTGATTCTTGATGATGTACGCGCCGTAAATGCGGCCCTCGACGAAGTAGTTCGGATTGAAGCCCATCGTCCACGGAAAATTCTTCGGATCGGTGAACCGCGATGCGCCGGTCGCCGCGAACAGCTGCGGTACTTTTTTCAAATTGAGATATTTCTGCACGGCGGCATTTCCCGGCGTGCCGAGAACCTGGAAGGTGAGCAGTACCTCGTCGCTCTCGACCAGCTTGCGAACCTGCTCGACCGTTTTCGGCGGTGAGTAGGCGTCGTCATACTGGATCAGATTGATCTTGCGGCCGTTCACACCGCCCTGATCGTTGATCATCTTGATATAGGCGGCCTGGGTCTTGCCGATGGTGGCATAGGCCGAGGCGGGTCCGCTGAAGGGATTGGTCTGGCCGATCTTGATCTCGGTGTCGGTCGCGCCGGTGTCGTATTTCTTCTGCGCCAAGGCCGGCGAAGCGGTCAGCGCAATCGCGAGCGCCGTCCCTGCAGCCAGGTGGAATAAGCCGTTCCTCATGTCGTGTGCGTTCCTCGGTTGTGTGGATTTGTGCGGCCGGGATACTCGATGCTGCATTGCAAAGCAATGCGCACTAAAGCCGCGAAAGCGGTTCAAAGGCCTGTTCGAAAGTCTGATTTCGGGTGGACCTGGTGTCCCGGTTCTGACATTCGCACCATGTCGCTGCGAACTCGTTTGCGAATGTCAGAACCAAGGGACACTAGCAACAATATGATTCTAGTACGGTTTTGGATTTGACATTCGCCATGAGAGCTCGCGGACATATTGTAGCGAATGTCAAATCCACCGCACTAGCCATGCCAGAGTTGAAAGTACGGCGATACCTTGCAGGAAGACGTCATATGACCAAAACCATGCCATCCGAAAGCTTCGTGCTCGACCGGCTGACGACACCGATCGGGACGATGCTGCTCGTGACCGACGAGGGCAGCGCGTTGCGCGCGCTCGACTTTGAAGACTACGAAGCGCGGATGAAGGACCTGTTGCGGCTGCATTACGGCGCGGTGAAGCTGGCAAGCGGGCGCGCGCCCAAAGCGATGCGATCGGCGCTGTCGGCCTATTTCGACGGTGATTTCGCAGCACTGAAGACGATTGCCTGGCGCGTCGCCGGCACGCCGTTTCAGCGCAAGGTCTGGACCGCGCTGCCCGGGATTCCCGCGGGGCAAACCATGAGCTATGGCGCGCTCGCCGCAAAGCTTGGTTCACCCAATGCGATGCGCGCAGTCGGGCATGCCAACGGCTCGAACCCGATCAGCGTGGTCATTCCCTGCCATCGCCTGATCGGCGCCAATGGTTCGCTGGTGAAATATGGCGGGGGCTTGCATCGCAAGCAGTGGCTGCTGCGGCACGAGGGGGTCGAAATTTGAAGCGAGGGCGGTCTCTCCGCTCCCTCTCCCCGCGTGCGGGGAGAGGGTTGGGGTGAGGGGGAGTCTCCACGAGCACGGTCCTTGGAGAGTCCTCTTTACGCCGCCGGCTGCACCGCCGCGTCTTCGCTGGCGAGCAGATGCAGCAGCGCGCTCTTGATCGCGGCCTGCCGGGTCGGCGCGTTGATCTGCGCGCCCAGGAGGTCGGTAATATAAAAAACGTCGCGGGCGCGCTCGCCGAAGGTCGCGACATGCGCAGAGGCGATATTGAGGTTGAGCTTCGAAAGCGCGGTCGTGAGCTGGTAGAGCAGGCCGGGGCGGTCGAGGCCGGAGACCTCGATCACGGTGTAAAGGTCCGACCACTGGTTGTTGATGATCACCTCCGGCTCGACCGTGAATGGACGGTTCCTGCCGCGCACGGCGGCGCGCTTTGCCACCGCGTCCGGCAGCCGCAGCTTGCCTTCCAGCACCTGCTCGATCATCTCGCCGATCCTTGTCGCGCGCCGTCCCTCGTCCTCATCGCGGTCGTATTCCCGCGAGATCGCGATGGTGTCGAGCGCGCGGCCGTCGGTCGTGGTGTAGATCTGCGCGTCGACGATGTTGGCGCCGGCAGACGCGCAGGCGCCCGCAATGATCGACAGCAGCCAGGGATGGTCGATCGCGAGAATCGTGAGCTCGGTGACGCCGCGCGCCTCGTCGAACCCGACATTGATCGCGAGCTTGTGGCCGGCCTCGTCGCTCGCTTTCAGGAAGCGCGCATGCCGGATCTTGCGCGGCAACTCCACCTTGAGCCAGTAGGCCGGATAGTGTCGGCCGAGATAGGCGGTGACATCCGCCTCCGGCCATTCGGTGAAAGCGGCGCGGAATTCGCCCTGGGCTGCTGCGATGCGCTTGGCGCGATTTACCTCCGAGAAGCCGCCGGTCAAGACCGGCTCGGTCTCGTAATAGAGCGTGCGGATCAGCTGCGCCTTCCAGCCGTTCCACACGCCGGGACCGACGCCGCGGATGTCGGCGGTGGTGAGGATGGTCAAAAGCTTCATCTGCTCGACCGTCTGCACCACGGCGGCGAAATTCTCGATGGTCTTGCGGTCGGAGAGGTCGCGCGACTGCGCCACCGTCGACATGGTGAGGTGCTGCTCGATCAACCAGGCGACCAGTTCGGTGTCGGCGGCCGAGAAGCCGAGCCGCGGACACAGCCGCCGCGCCACCTTGGCCCCTGCGATCGAGTGATCCTCGGGCCGGCCCTTGGCGATGTCGTGCAGCAGCACGGTGATGTAGAGCAGCGGCCGGTGCTCCGGCCTGATCTTGCGCATCAAGTCGCTTGCGACCGTGAACTCCTCGTTGCCGCCGCGCTCGATATCCTGCAGGAAGCCGACGCAGCGGATCAGATGCTCGTCCACCGTATAGTGGTGGTACATGTTGAACTGCATCATCGACACGATCTTGCCGAAGGCGCGGATGAAATGGCCGAGCACACCGGTCTCGTTCATCCGCCGCAGCACGGTCTCGGCGTCGTTGGAGGTCAGGATCTCCATGAACAGCCGGTTGGCTTCGGGATTTTCGCGCAGCTCCGTGTTGATCAGCTTCAGCGAGCGCGTCACCGTGCGCATCGCGTCGGGATGAAAGGCGAGGTTGTTCTTTTGCGCCAGCCGGAAGATCCGGATCAGGTTGACCGGATCGTGCTTGAACACGTCGGGGGCGGCGAGATTGATGCGGTTGTTGTCGACGATGAAATCGTCGCTGTCGGGCACGCGCCGCCGCACGGTGCTCGGGCGCAGCCGCGCCATCATGCGGCTCAACACCGGCGCGGGCTTGGCCTGCTGGTCCTCCAGCTTGGCGCACAGGATCGCGGTGAGGTCGCCGACGTCCTTTGCCACCAGGAAGTAGTGCTTCATGAAGCGCTCGACGTCCTGCATGCCGGGATGGCTGGTGTAGCCGAGCCGGACCGCGATCTCGCGCTGCATGTCGAACGACAGCCGTTCCTCGGCGCGCCCTGCGAAGAAGTGCAGGTTGCAGCGGACCGACCACAGGAAGTCGGCGCAACGGCGGAAGATGCGGTACTCCTGCGCGTCGAACACGCCGCGCTCGGCGAGCTCGTCGGTCTCGCGCACGCGATAGACGTATTTCGCGATCCAGAACAGCGTGTGCAGGTCGCGCAGGCCGCCCTTGCCGTCCTTTACGTTGGGCTCGACCAGATAGCGCGATTGGCCGGCGCGGCGGTGCCGCTCCTCGCGCTCGGCGAGCTTGGCGGTGACGAATTCGGCCGCTGAGCCCTGCACGACCTCCTTGTCGAAGCGCTCGACCAACTCGTCATACAATTGCTGGTCGCCGGTCAGAAACCGCGTCTCCAGGATCGCGGTACGGATGGTCATGTCGTTGCGCGCCTGCCGGATCGATTCATCGACCGAGCGCGTGGCATGGCCGACCTTCAGCCCCATGTCCCACAGGCAGTACAGAATCGCTTCGGCGACCTGCTCGCCCCAGGCGGTCTGCTTGTAGGGCAGGATGAACAACAGATCGATGTCGGATTCCGGCGCCATCAGCCCGCGGCCGTAGCCGCCGGTCGCTACCACGGCCATGCGCTCCGCGCGCGACGGAATCGGCGAGCGGTAGAGATGCCGGGTTGCTGCCGCAAACAGGATGCGGATGATCTCGTCCTGCACGAAGCAGAGCCGCTCGGCGCAGCGCCGGCCGTGACGGTCTCTCAGCAGCGTCGCCTGGGCGGCACCGCGTGCGGCGATCAGCTCGGCCTTCAGCAGTTGCGCAAGCGATGAGCGGAACACGTCCTCGCGGCCGGCATGTTTCTCGGCGAGCGTATTGACCGCGGCGGTGATCCGCTGCGTATCGAAGTCGGTCTCGTTGTCTGCGTTGGCCGGCGCGACAATGCTGTCCATGGCTCAATCCGATATCGGACGATGGGTGCGCTGTCACGGCCGATTGTTGGGCGGCAGCGCTCCCATGCTGTATTCCCCTTCATTTCGGCAAGGCTGTTCTCGCCGGAAGGGTCGCGGGGTATGCTTTTTTCCAGTTGACCTTGGAGAATAACGCATTGAAATACGGCCGGTTTTTGCGGAGGGGTGAGTGATGAAAACTTTCGTGCGGGCAGCATTGGCGGCGGCCTTTGGTGTTGCGATGTCGACGGGCAGCTTCGCCGCCGACGCGCTCAAGGAAATTCATATCGACTGGGCGACTTACAATCCGGTCTCGATGGTGCTGAAGCAGAAGGGACTGCTGGAAAAGGAGTTCGCCAAGGACGGCATCAGCATCGTCTGGGTGCAATCCGCCGGTTCCAACAAGGCGCTGGAATTCCTCAATGCCGGCTCGATCGATTTCGGCTCGACCGCGGGCTCGGCGGCGCTGGTCGCCAGGATCAACGGCAACCCGATCAAGTCGATCTATGTCTATTCGCGGCCCGAATGGACCGCGCTGGTCACAACCAAAGATTCGAAGATCGCTTCGGTCGCGGACCTGAAAGGCAAGCGCGTCGCGGTGACCCGCGGTACCGATCCGCACATCTTCCTGGTGCGCGCGCTGCTCGGCGCCGGCCTGTCCGAAAAAGACATCACGCCGGTGCTGCTGCAGCACGCCGACGGCAAGACCGCGCTGATCCGCGGCGACGTCGACGCCTGGGCCGGCCTCGATCCGATGATGGCGCAAGCCGAGATCGAGGACGGTGCAAAACTGTTCTACCGCAAGGCGGATGCCAACACCTGGGGGATCCTCAATGTGCGCGAGCAGTTTTTGAAGGAGTATCCTGACATCGTCCGCCGCGTGCTCGGAGCTTACGAGGAAGCGCGGAAATATTCGCTGGCAAATTACGATGAGTTGAAGAAGACCTTCATCGGCGTGACCAAGCTGCCGGAGAACGTGGTCGACAAGCAGCTGAAGGAGCGGACCGAGCTGACCCATAGCCGGATCGGCGCGCCGCAGCGCGACTCGATCCTCGCCGCCGGCATGGCCCTACAGCAGGCCGGCGTCATCGACAGCAAGACCGACGTCAAGGCGGCGCTGGATTCGCTGATCGACGACCAGGTTCCGCTGCCGACGAATTGAGTCTCCACCCTCCCCCTTGCGGGGAGGGTGGCGCGAATAAGCGAAGCGCATGAGCGCCGGGTGGGGGTGACTTGCGAGAGTCTTTGCTGTGGACCCCCACCCCGTCACGCATTTCGCTGCGCTCATGCGTGCCGACCCTCCCCGCAGGGGGGAGGGTGGCCACAACCTTGCAATTCCGCGCGGGAAGCGTCTTGCTATGGCCATGACGGTCGAACTGCCCCTTGAACAACACAGCACGGCGATGCCGCAGACCGGTGCTTCCGCGCCCGCAACCGACGCGCCGGATGCGCAAGCGTCGCGCTGGTCGCACCTCGCGCGGCCGGTGCTTGGCCTGCTGCTGCCGGTCACCTTCGCGTTGGCCTGGGAATTGATCGTCTGGCGCGGCTGGTCCGACGGGCGGCTGGTGCCGCCGCCGAGCAAGGTGTTTGCCACCATCGCGGAGTTGGCTCGTTCCGGCGAGCTGTGGCTGCACATCAGGGCAACGATGACCCGCGTCGTGCTCGGCTTCGGCTTCGGCGTGATCGCCGGTACGCTGCTCGGCGCGATCTCCGGCTATTGGGGATTGGCGCGGCGGCTGCTTGATCCCACCGTGCAGGCGCTGCGGGCGATTCCGTCGCTCGCCTGGGTGCCGCTGTTCATCCTCTGGCTCGGGATTTTCGAGACCTCGAAGATCGTGCTGATCGCGGTCGGCGTGTTCTTTCCGGTCTATCTCGGCGTCATGGGCGCGATCCTCTCGGTCGACCGCAAGATCGTCGAGGTCGGCCGCACCTTCCGCCTCTCCGGTCCGGCGATGATCCGCCGCATCCTGCTGCCCGCGGTGCTGCCGGCCTATGTTGTGGCCTTGCGCGTCGGCCTTGGCCTGGGCTGGATGTTCGTGGTCGCGGCGGAACTGATCGGCGCCTCCGAAGGCCTCGGCTATCTCCTGCTCGACGGCCAGCAGCTCGGCAAGCCCGCGCAGATTCTCGCGGCCATCGTCATCTTCGCCATTCTCGGCAAGACCACGGACTGGCTGATCGAAATCGGCTTCGCGCCGCTGTTGCGCTGGCAGGACGCATTCGGCAAGCAAGACGGACCAAACTAATGCTCGCGCTCGACAGGGTCGGCAAGATCTATCCGAACGGCGTCAACGCGCTGGCGCGTTTTTCCGCCGAGATCGCGCCGGGCGAAATCGTCGCCATCATCGGCGGCTCCGGCTGCGGCAAGTCGACCCTGCTGCGCGCCATCGCCGGTCTCGACCGCGCCACCACAGGCACGGTGACGCTCGACGCCACCGCGATCGCAGCCCCCCATGAGAAGATCGGCATCATCTTCCAGGAGCCGCGGCTGCTGCCGTGGCTGACCGTTGCCGACAATATCGGCTTCGGCCTGTCCGGCCTTCCCGCAAGCGAGCGGCGCGAGCGCGTGGCGCGCGCGCTCGATCGCGTCGGTCTCACTGAGAAGGCCGATGCTTGGCCGCGCGAATTGTCGGGCGGGCAGGCGCAGCGGGTCGCGATTGCCCGCGCACTGGTGCCGCAGCCCGAGGTGTTGCTGCTCGACGAGCCATTCTCCGCGCTCGATGCCTTCACCCGGCGCGATCTTCAGGACCATCTGCTCGACCTTTGGGCCGACACCCGCCCGACACTGGTTCTGGTCACGCATGACGTCGATGAGGCCGTGGTGCTGGCCGACCGTGTGCTTGTCATGCGGCCACGGCCCGGCCGGCTGTTCGAGGCGATCAATATCAATCTGTCGCGGCCGCGCGACCGCAGCTCGCAATTGTTCGACAATTTCAAGCGCCATGTGCTGACCGCCCTGGACCGTTCGCTCGACCGCAGCGTGCCCGACCGCGACCTCGGATCGCGCGTCGGTGAATCGATGTGGTGGTGACAGCGAAGCAATTCCCCGGTAAATCCGGCGTCGAAAGAACGGGAGAACAACAATGGACGCCGTCGAACTTCGCGCGATGCAGGCCCCGATCAAGGAGCGCTACAAGCAGGATCCTTCCGCCGCCATCATCACGCTCAAGGCCAAAGGCTCGACCGATACCGAAGGCCTGACCTGCAAGGTCGAGACCGGGCGCGCGCTCGCCGTCGCGGGGCTGCATCCCGCAACCGGGGGCTCCGGGCTCGAGCTCTGCTCCGGCGACATGCTGCTGGAAGCGCTGGTCGCCTGCGCCGGCGTTACGCTAAAATCGGTTGCGACCGCAATCGACGTGCCGCTGAAGCAGGGCGTCGTGTTCGCCGAGGGCGATCTCGATTTCCGCGGCACGCTCGGCGTCGACAAGGAAGCGCCGGTCGGCTTTGCCGAGATCCGCGTGCGCTTCGAGGTCGACACACCGGCGCCGCAGGAGAAGCTCGACCTTCTACTTAAACTCACCGAGCGCTATTGCGTGGTCTATCAGACCATCAGGAACGGCCCGAAGGTTTCGGTGAGCATGAAGCGGATGTAGGTCTTCACCCTCCCCTGGAGGTGAGGGTCGGCGAGCATGAGCGAAGCGAAATGCGAGACGGGGTGGGGTGCGCGGTGATGAAGTTATTCACCCCACCCCGCCGCTCATTCCATTCGCGGCGACCCTCCCCCTCCAGGGCAGGGTAAGAAAAACAAATGTCCCCCGATCTCACCTTCCTCCTGATGCTCGGCCTGCGGATGGCGGTGGCCGCCGCCTTCGTGGTGACGGCGTCCTTCATCACCGAGCGTTCGGGTCCCGTGATCGGCGCCCTGATTGCGACCTTGCCGATCTCGGCGGGACCGTCCTACCTATTCCTCGCGCTGGATCATGATGCGGCCTTCATCGCGCAGGGCGCGCTGACCAGCCTGCCGATCAACGCCGCCACGATCACGCTTGGGTTGGTCTATGTGTTGCTGGCGCAGCGTCACAATCTCGCGGTGAGCTTTCTCAGCGCCGCCGCGGTATGGATCGCGATCGCAAGCTTCATCGCCTCCGTGCGCTGGTCCGTGTGGGGCGGCTTTGCGCTCAACGCAGTGGCCTTCGCCATCTGTACGCCGCTGATGCAGCATTATCGCCACGCCAAAATGCCGCCGGTTGCGCGGCGCTGGTACGACGTGCCGTTCCGCGCCTCGCTGGTGGCGGTCCTGGTCGCGACCGTGGTCACGCTGTCAGGCAAGGTCGGCCCCAGCATCAGCGGCATCCTCGCGCTGTTTCCCGGGGTGTTCTGCAGCTTGATGCTGATCCTGCATCCGCGCATTGGCGGTCCGGCGACCGCGGCCGTGATTGCCAACTCGGCCTGGGGCCTGATGGGATTTGGGCTCGCCTTCGTCGTGCTGCATCTGGGTGCATCGCATGTCGGCTCTGCGGTGGGCTTGAGCCTTGCGCTGGCGACCTGCGTGATCTGGAATCTCGCGCTGTGGCAGATCGGACGGAGATTAGCCGCGCGTCAGAAGGTCACTGCTGCATCTTCGTGAACAGCTCCCAGTAAAATCCGCCGGAGACGGCGATCGACAGGATGGCGGCGCTCGCGGGCACCACGGGATTGAGCCGCCGCCATCCGCGAATTTCCTGCATCAGGATCAACGGCACCAGCGGCAACACGGCGAAGATCAGCACGACCGGCACCGCCCACCCCGAGGAGAACAGCAGCACGCCGCAGATCAGCACCTGCAATGCTCCGGCCGCGAGCGCGAGCCACACCAGCAGCCATGCGGCCAAGGTCATGACGGCGTCTTTCCGAGCAGAGACTTGAGACGGTACAGCGCCTCCAGTGCCTCGCGCGGCGACATTTCGTCGGGATGCAGCGCTTTCACCGCCTCAAGCAACTGCTCGGCTTCGCTCGGCGGCGCGGCTTCGGCGGCAGCGCGCGAGGGCACCGCGAATAGCGGTAGATCGTCGGCCAGCGCGCGGGCGGTCTGGCCGCGGTCCTGTGCCTCCAGTTTGGCCAGCACCGCCTTGGCGCGCGCGATCACCGGCGGCGGCAGGCCGGCGAGCTTGGCAACCTGGATGCCATAGGAACGGTCGGCCGAGCCCGGCAGCACCTCGTGCAGAAAGACCACGTCGCCCTGCCATTCCTTGACCCGCACCGTGGCATTGAACAGGCGCGGCAGCTTCGCCGAAAGCGCGGTCAACTCGTGGTAATGCGTGGCGAACAGCGTGCGGCAGCGGTTCGCTTCATGCAGGTGCTCGATCGCGGCCCAGGCGATCGACAGTCCGTCGAAGGTCGCGGTGCCGCGCCCGATCTCGTCGAGGATCACAAGCGAACGCTCGCTCGCCTGATTGAGGATAACAGCGGTCTCGACCATCTCGACCATGAAGGTGGAGCGGCCGCGGGCGAGATCGTCGGCGGCGCCGACCCGCGAAAACAACCGGTCGACGATGCCGATCCGCGCGCGCGAGGCCGGCACGAAGGAGCCGATTTGAGCAAGGAGTGCGATCAACGCATTCTGGCGCAGGAAAGTCGATTTGCCCGCCATGTTCGGGCCGGTCAGCAGCCAAAGCTGTCCGGCCCCCACCCCTCGCTCCCCCGCATGCGGGGGAGGGTAGGGTGGGGGGACCGGCGAGAGGTCGCAGGTGTTGGCGATGAAGGGCTGGCCGGCGCGCTTCAACGCCTGCTCGACCACGGGGTGACGGCCGGCCTCGATGGCAAAGCCGAGCGAGGCATCGACCTCGGGCCGCACATAATTGTCGTCGACCGCGAGTTTTCCGAGCGCGGTCGCGACATCGAGCAGCGCGAAGGCATGGGCGGCGGCGCGCAGGTCGTCGCTCGCGGCCAATGCCTTGGCGGATAGCTGCTCGAAAATCTCGAGCTCGAGATTGAGCGCGCGATCGCCGGCATTGGCAATCTTGGCTTCGATCTCGCCGAGCTCTGCCGTGGTGAAGCGCACCTGGCCCGCCAGGGTCTGGCGGTGGATGAAGGTCGCGTTCAGCGGCGGCGACATCAGCTTGTCGCCGTGCTGCGCCGTCACCTCGACGAAATAGCCGAGCACATTGTTGTGGCGGATCTTCAGGCCCTTGATGCCGCAGTCGTCGGCGTAGCGCGTCTGCATGGCGGCGACCACCAGCCGCGAGGCGTCGCGCAGGCTGCGCGCCTCGTCCAGCGCCGGCTCGTAGCCTTCGCGCACGAAGCCGCCATCACGCTTGATCAGCGGCAGTTGTTCCGCCAGTGCGCGCGCATATTCGCGTGCCAGCTCACGCGACGGTTGCCGCAGCGATGCGATCACCGACGCGATCTCCTGCGGCGGCTGCTCCAGCTCGTGCAGCCGCGCCAGCGCCTGGTCGGCCGCGAGGATGCCGTCACGCAGACCCGCGAGATCGCGCGGACCGCCGCGCCCGACCGACAGCCGCGCCAGTGCGCGCGACATGTCGGGCGCGCCGCGCAGGATGGAACGGATGTCTTCGCGCGAGCCGCTGTCTCCGACGAAGGTCGCGACCGCATCGAGACGACGGGCGATCTGGTCGCTGTCGGTGAGCGGCGCAGCAAGCCGTTGAGCAAGCAGTCGCGAGCCCGCCGAGGTCACGGTGCAATCGATGGCATCGAGCAGCGAGCCGCGCCGCTCGCCCGCAAGCGTGCGCGTCAATTCGAGATTGGCGCGGGTCGCCGGGTCGATCGCCATCGTCGAGCCGGTCGCCTCGCGCGCGGGCGGCGACAGCGGCGGGCGTTTGCCGACCTGGGTGCGGTCGATATAGGTGACGGCGGCGGCCGCGGCGGTCGCCTCCAGCCGCGACATGGCGGCCAGCCCATCCATGGTCGCAACCGCGAAATAGTCGCACAGCCGCCGCTCGGCGGTGGAGCTATCGAAGACGTCGCGGGTCAGCGGCGTTACCGCCGGCAATTCATTCAACAGCGGTGCGAGTTCGCTGTCGCCATAGAGTGCGTCGGCGACGATGGCTTCGTTCGGATTGATCCGCGCCAGCGTCGCCTGCAGCTCGCCACCGCCGCATTCCGTCACCGTGAATTCGGAGGTCGAAATGTCGATCCAGGCGAGCCCGAAGCGGTCGCCGCCTCCGGAGGTGCGGGCGCGCGCGATGGCCAGCAGATAGTTGTTGGCGCGAGCATCGAGCAGGGTGTCTTCGGTCAGCGTGCCCGGCGTCACCAGCCGGATCACGGCGCGCCTGACCACGCTCTTGTTGCCACGCGCCTTCGCGGCGGCCGGGTCCTCGGTCTGCTCGCACACCGCGACGCGATGGCCGGCGCCGATCAACCGATGCAGATAGTCCTCGGCGCGTTCGACCGGCACCCCGCACATCGGGATATCCATGCCCTGGTGCTTGCCGCGTTTGGTCAGCACGATGCCGAGTGTTTTCGACGCAATCTCGGCATCCTCGAAGAACAGCTCGTAGAAATCGCCCATCCGGTAAAACAACAGCAGGCCGGGATGAGCGGCCTTGATCTCCAGGTACTGCTCCATCATCGGCGTGACCCGCGCATTCGCCTCTGGAGGCGTCGCATCGGCGGGTGGGACGGGTGGAACGGACATGGACGGTTGGGCTGTCATAGGCCGGGCAACCTAGCGAATTTCGCCAATCCATCCTATCGGTTTGCCGTGGGGGATACGGTTTTCCACGACCCGCCATGCACGAAAGCCGCGACTGGAGACCAAGCGTCAATTGACCTCTTTCGGGCGCACTCCTACAACTCGCATCAAAATCGAGCTGCCTTGGGAGAACGCCGATGGGTGATGTGTTCATTTGCGATGCCGTGCGAACTCCGATCGGCCGCTTCGGCGGATCGCTGGCCAAGGTCCGTGCCGACGATCTGGCAGCCGCCCCGATCAAGGCCTTGATGGCCAAGCATCCCAAGCTCGACTGGTCGCGGGTCGACGAGGTGTTTTTCGGCTGCGCCAACCAGGCCGGTGAGGACAACCGCAATGTCGCGCGTATGGCGCTTTTGCTCGCGGGCCTGCCCGAACAGGTTCCCGGCCAGACCCTGAACCGCCTCTGCGCCTCCGGCCTCGATGCGGTCGGCGCGGCCGGCCGCGCGATCCGCGCCGGCGAGATTGATCTGGCGATTGCCGGCGGCGTCGAGTCGATGACGCGGGCGCCGTTCGTGATGGGCAAGGCGCCGGAAGCGTTCTCGCGTTCGGCTGATATTTTCGACACCACCATCGGCTGGCGGTTCATCAATCCGCTGATGAAGGCGCAGTATGGCGTCGACGCCATGCCCGAGACCGGCGAGAACGTCGCCGAGGAATTCCAGGTATCGCGGGCCGACCAGGACGCGTTTGCGATCCGCTCCCAGCAGCGTGCCGGCAAGGCGATCGCCTCCGGATATTTCGCGGCCGAAATCACCCCGGTCACGGTCCCCGGCGGCAAGGCCGGTCCTGTGACGGTCGACAAGGACGAGCATCCGCGGCCCGACACCACGCTGGAAGGGCTCGCCAAGCTGAAGCCGATCGTGCGCAATCCCGGCACGGTAACGGCCGGTAATGCCTCGGGCGTCAATGACGGCGCGGCCGCGATGATCCTCGCCTCCGAGGCCGCTGTGAAGAAACACGGTCTGACTCCGCGTGCGAAGATTCTCGGGCTTGCGTCGGCCGCGGTGCCGCCGCGGATTATGGGCATCGGCCCGGTGCCGGCCACCCGCAAGCTCATGGAGCGGCTCGGCCTGAAGATCAGCGATTTCGATTTGATCGAGCTCAATGAGGCCTTTGCCTCGCAAGGTATCGCCTGCCTGCGCCAGCTCGGCGTCAAGGACGATGCCGATTTCGTCAATCCGCATGGCGGCGCGATCGCGCTTGGCCATCCCCTTGGCATGAGCGGCGCGCGCCTCGCCATGACCGCGGTGCACGGCATGGAGGCTCGCGGGGGAAAGCGCGCACTTGCCACCATGTGCGTCGGCGTCGGCCAGGGCGTCGCGGTCGCGATCGAGAAACTGAACTAATTCGTTCAGCAGGAGTACGCCGCGTGACACTCTCCTATCCCGTTGATAGCAACAAAGCCCATCCCTTGCCGCTGTCGCCGGGCTACAAGAGCTCGATCAAGCGCGCGCCGCAAAAGCCCCTGGTCCCGATGCGGCACACGCTCTCGGAATTGACTGGTCCGGTCTACGGCCACGAGACCGTGCGCGAGCATGACAGCGATTTGACGCGACAACATTCGGGCGAGCCGCTCGGCGAACGCATCCTCGTGCACGGCCATGTGCTTGATGAGGACGGCCGCGGCGTGCCGAATACGCTGCTCGAGATCTGGCAGGCCAATGCCTGCGGCCGCTATATCCATGTCCGCGACCAGCATCCGGCTCCTCTTGATCCGAACTTCACTGGCGCCGGCCGCGCGCAGTCGGATGCCTCCGGCTACTACAAGTTCGTCACCATCAAGCCGGGCGCCTATCCCTGGGGCAATCACCATAATGCCTGGCGTCCCGCGCACATCCACTTCTCGGTGTTCGGCCACTCCTTTGTCTCGCGGATCGTGACGCAGATGTATTTCCCCGGCGATCCCTTGTTCGAATTCGATCCGATCTTCAATTCGGTGCCGGATGCCAACGCGCGGATGCGGATGGTCTCGAGCTTCGATCTCGCCGGCACCCAGCCGGAATGGGCGCTGTGCTACCGCTTCAACATCGTGCTGCGCGGCAAGAACGCGACTCCCATGGAGAACAAGAAGTGACGGGCATCACGCCATCGCAGACCGTCGGGCCGTTTTTCAAATACGGGCTGACGCCGAACCGCCAATATGCCTGGAACGACGCCTTCACCAGCAATCTGGTGACGCCGGATGCGACCGGCGAGCGCATCCGCGTCGAGGGTACGGTCTATGACGGCGACGGCGCGATCGTGCCGGATTGCATGCTGGAAGTGTGGCAGGCGGACGCGCAGGGGCGTTTTGCCGATCCGCAGGACAATCGCGCGCTGCCGAACACCAAATTCCGCGGCTTCGGCCGCTGCGGCACCGACGGCGAGGGCCGCTATGTCTTCGACACCATCAAGCCGGGCTCGGTGCCAGATCCCGACGGCAAGCCGCAGGCGCCGCATCTTCTGCTGGCGGTGTTCGCGCGCGGCATGCTCCGCCATCTCTACACGCGGATTTATTTCGGCGACGAGAAGGGCAATGCCGGCGATCCCGTGCTGGCGCAGGTCCCCGCCGATCGCCGCGCCACGCTGATCGCGCAACGCCAGCCGGGCGGCAACGCCGTTTACATGCTCGACCTGCGGCTGCAGGGCGGCGCGGAGACGGTGTTTTTCGACGTGTGACCCTCTTCACCTCTCCCCGCTCTGCGGGGAGAGGTGAAGAAGTCACTCGATCACCGCGTGTTCCGGCCCCGCCGCCTGCGAGCGTAGCGCGGCCTTGGTCGAGCCGATCATCAGCGCGAGCGGGATCGAGACCAGGATGAAGAGCATCACCAGCTGATAGTCCTGCGAGAAGGCGATGATCTGCGCCTGCAGGCCGATCATCACGTCCGCCATGGCGCGGCCCTTGTCGGTGCCCATGTCGATCATGCCTGATACATCAGGCATCTGCATCGCGTGATTGAACGGATTCACGTGGTTGTTGAGGACCGCGTAGATGCGCCGCGAACCTTCGGTCAGTTGCGCGATCACGATGGAGATGCCGATCGAGCTCGCGACATTGCGCATCAGCGTCAGCATCGAGGTGCCGTCGGTGCGCAAATGATTGGGCAGCGTCATGAACGCCACCGTCGACAGCGGCACGAACACCAGGCCGAAGCCGAAGCCCTGGATGATGCTGAGCGTGACGATCTCCTGCCCGCCGGTCTGGTCGGTCCAGGCGGACATGTAGTACAGCGACGCCGCGGTGATCCCCAGCCCCGATATGATCAGCGTGCGCGCCTCGATGTAGCGCATCATGCGGCCGACCAGCATCATGGCGACGAAGGTGCCGCAGCCGCGGCTTGCGAGCAGCACGCCGGCAGTGATGATGGGATAGCCGATCACGTTTTGCAGGTACGGCGAGGCCAGCGCCATGGTCGAATACAGCACAAGGCCCATGACGGCCATGAACACGCAGCCGGTCAGGAAGTTGCGGTCCCTGAACAGCGAAAACTGGATGAACGGCCGTGACGTCGTCAGCGAATGGGCGAAGAAATAATAGAAGCCGATCGCCGAGACGATGAACTCGGCGAGAATCTCGTTGGACTCCAGCCAGCCGAGCTGCTCGCCGCGGTCGAGCGCGAGCTGCAGCGAGCCGATGCCGATCGCCAGTGCACTGAAGCCGAACCAGTCGAAGCGCAGGTTGAGGTCTTTCTTCGTCTCGTCCATGAAGACCATGAGGCCGAGCACCGTGAAGAAGCCGAACGGCAGATTGACGAAGAACACCCAATGCCAGGAATAGGTTTCGGTCAGCCAGGCGCCGAGCGAGGGCCCCATGATCGGGCCCATCATCACGCCCATGCCCCAGATCGACATCGCTTTCGCCCGTTCCTGCAACGTGTAGGAATCGAGCATCACCGCCTGCGACAGCGGCACCAGCGCAGCTCCAAACACGCCCTGCATCAGGCGGAACAGCACCATTTGGTTGATGTCCTGAGCCAGTCCGCAAAAAACGGACGCGACGGTGAAGCCGGCCGAGCAGATGATGAAGATGCGCTTGCGGCCGAAGCGGTTGGCGACCCAGCCGACCGGCGCGGTCATGATCGCGGCGGCGACGATGTAGGACGTCAGCACCCAGTTGATCTGGTCCTGCGAGGCCGACAGCGTGCCCTGCATGTAGGGCAGCGCGACATTGGCGATCGTGGTGTCCAGCGCCTGCATGATCGTCGCCGTCATGGCGCAGATCGTCACCATGTTCCGGCGTAAGCCGGGCGCCAGGCTGGGTGAGGGCAGCGTCGTCGGCGACATCTTGGCTCTTTTAGTCCTTGGTGGCAGCCGCCGACGAGAGGCCGAGCAGGCCGGCAAGCGTGCGCTTGTGGCCGGTGTCGATGGTGGCATAGACGCTCATGCCGGCCTTCAGCTTGCCGACGAACGGATCATCCTTGTCGAAATAGATCCGCACCGGCACGCGCTGCACCACCTTGACGAAATTGCCGGTGGCGTTCTGCGGCGGCAGGATCGCGAATTGCGCGCCGGTGCCGGGCGACAGCGAGCCGATATAGCCCTTGAACAGATGGTTCGGGAACGCATCGACGTCGAGCGTGACCGGCTGGCCCTCGGTGACATAGGTGAAATCGCCCTCTTTCGGATTGGCGTCGACCCAGGGATTGGCGACGTCGATCACCGAGAACACGGGCGTGCCGGCGGCGACGAAGCGGCCGAGCTGGATCTGCTCGACCTGCGTGGCGATACCCGCCATCGGCGCGCGCAGCACGGTGTGGTCGAGATTGCGTTGGGCCATGTCGAGCGCGGCCTTGGCCTGCGCATAGGGCGGAAACTCCGCGATCGGCAGCTCGGGATTGCCGAGCAGCTGCGCCTTGGCGTTGGAGAGGTTCTGCTTGACGAATTGCAATTGCGCGCCCGCGGTGACGAGGCCGGTCGCGGAATTGTCGAGATCGAGCTGCGAGCCGACCTTCTGGTTCACCAGCTGCTGCTTGCGCTCGACGTCGCGCTGCTTGAGATCGACGCCCTGCTGGGCGAGGTCGGCCATCTGGCCGTAGATTTTCACATTGGCGACCAGATTGTCATAGGTGGTCCTGGCCTGCGCCAGCTGCCCCTTGGCCTGGTTGACCGCGAGCTGGAACGGTTCGGGATCGATCGTGAACAGCTCGTCGCCTTCCCTGACGTTCTGGCCTTCCTTCACCGTGACCTTGATGATCTTGCCGGAGATGTCGGGCGTGATCAGCACCTTCTGGGCGCCGACATAGGCGTCGTCGGTGGTCACGTAGCGGCCGCCATTGAGATAGAACACGAAACCGCCGATCGCGACGGCGAGCGGCAGCACCACCAGCAGCAGGAAGCGGCGATAGCGCCGCAGGCCGGCCATCAGGCGGCGGCGCGGCTCGGCAGCGAGTTTCTTGGTCGGCCTGCCGGCAGGCACGCCCTTCTGCTCGGGCGGGAACTTCAGGACAGGATCAGCCATAGCGCTGCTCCTTTCGGGATTCGCCTGCGGCGATCTGGATGGCGTTTCGTACATTTTCCTTGATCTGTTCCAGTTGCGCGAGCAGCCGATGCGCATCGGCCGGATTGATCCCCTCGAGCGCGGTCGCGGTCAGTTCGGAGCGCAGGCCCGAGAGCCTGCCGAGCAGCGCGCGTCCGGCCTTGAGCAGATAGAGGCGGTTGACGCGGCGGTCGCTGGCGTCGCCGCGCCGCTCGATCCAGTCGCTCTCGCAGAGCTTGTCGATCAGCCGCGTCAGCGTGATCGGTTGCATCTCCATCTGCTCGGCGAGCTCGGTCTGCGTCATGCCCTCGTTGCGTTCGACCTTGGCCAGCACCGCCCATTGCGCGCGGGTGATGCCGAAGCGCGCGGCCTCCTTGTCGGCATAGGCGCGCACCAGGCGTTGCACCTCGCCGAGCGTGAACAGGAAGTTCATATCCACGGAACCGCGCATGATTGTCCCCCGTCCTTTAGGAGCTCTGCTCCGTAAGCTTTGGATATAATAAGCTAGCTTATGAATTTTTCATGGCAAGTTAATTGAAAACCTGCCCCGCGCTCTCGGCATGGCTGGGGCGCCCGGGCCCTTGGGCTTTGGGAATGCCAGGGAAACTGCTACAAATCACGGCAATGATTTCGACAAAACCGGCCTTTCCCGCGCCCGATCACGACCACGGCCGCTGTGCTGCGGACGCGATCCGCCATGCCGAATCCGTGTGCCGGGAGCGGTCGCAAAAATTCACCCCGATTCGCCGCCATGTGCTGCAGGCGCTGCTCTCGAGCCACCGGCCGCTCGGCGCCTATGAGGTGATCGACGAACTCGCCAAGTCGATGCCGCGGCCGGCGCCGATCACGGTCTATCGCGCGCTGGATTTTCTGATGGCCAACGGGCTGGTGCACCGCATCGAAAGCCGCAACGCCTATCTGGCCTGCGCGCATGATCACGACGCCGCGGCGGCGGTGGCCTTTCTGATCTGCGATCGCTGCGGCTCGGTGGGGGAAATTCCCGCAGCACCCGTGGCGCAGAGCCTGGGAGCAGCCGCCCGCGCGAGCGGCTTTGCGCCAAAACTCTCGGTGGTCGAAATCACCGGCACCTGCGCGCACTGCCAGAAGGCTGCGTAGGGCATGATGTTGTTGCATCCAATCGAGCAACGCACTCGCTGCACCTCGCCCCGCGTGCGGGGAGAGGTCGGAATTCAAGCGCAGCTTGAATTCCGGGTGAGGGGGATTCTCCACGGATCCGCTTCTCACCATTCTTGCGGACGCAGCCCCTCACCCCAACCCTCTCCCCGCAAAGAGCGGGGAGAGGGAGCCTAATCCCCTCACGCTTTAGAAAAAGAACGGCGAATAAGCCGGCCAAGAGAAGAAAATGCCTTCAGATAAATCCAGGCCGGACAACGGGCGGCCGCTCAGCCCGGGCGCGATTGCGCTGATGCTGCTGCTCTGCCTGTCCTGGGGATTCAACCAGATCGCGGTGAAGCTCGCATTGCCGGATATGCCGGCGATGATGCAGGCGACCTTCCGCTCGCTCGGCGCGCTGCCGGTGCTGTTGATCGTCGGCTGGGTGCGCAAGGTGGATTTCTCGGTGCGCGACGGCACGCTCGGGCCGGGCATCGTTGCCGGCGTATTGTTCGGCCTCGAGTTCGTGCTGATCTATCAGGGCCTGCGCCTCACCACGGCCTCGCGTGCGGTGGTGTTTCTCTACACCGCGCCATTCTTCGTCGCGCTCGGCTCCTACCGCATTCTCGGCGAGCGGCTGCGCGCCTCGCAATGGGCGGGGCTCGCGCTGAGTTTCGCCGGGGTGGCGCTCGCGATCGGCGTGCCGCAACCCGATGTCGACCGCAGCGTGCTGCTCGGCGATCTCCTGATCGTCGGCGGCGGCATGATGTGGGGCGCGACCACTGTCATCGCCAAGGGCACCAGGCTCCGGCTCGCCGCACCGGAAAAGGCACTCGGCTATCAGGTCGCGATCTCGATCCCGATCCTCGCCGCGGCGGCATGGCTGTCGGGCGAAACGCTGGATCACATCCCCGGGCCGCTTGCGATCGGCGTGGTCAGCTATCAAGCGATCTGGGTGGTCGGACTGACCTTCACCATGTGGTTTGCGCTGGTGCAAAGCTATTCGGCGAGCAAGCTCTCGGCGTTCACCTTCATCACGCCGCTGTTCGGCGTGGTCGCGAGCTATTTTATTCTGCACGACCAGCTCACGCCGACGTTCGGCGCGGCGGCGTTGCTGGTCATCGCGGGCCTGTGGCTGGTCAATCGGCCCGAGACGATCGGGTCGAAGGTGGTGCCCGATCCGAATGTGCCTGCTTAGTCTCCACCTCTCCCCGCGTGCGGGGAGAGGTCGCATCGCGAAGCGATGCGGGTGAGGGGGACTCTCCACGCGTTCGTCTTTCACGGTTTTCGCTGAACGAGCCCCTCACCCCAACCCTCTCCCCGCGAAGAGCGGGGAGAGGGAGAAGAGCGATCACCCCACCTCGATCGGCAGCTTGTCGTTCATTGCCCATTCGCCCATCGAGGCGTCATAAAGCGTCAGCTTGTCGTAGCCGAGTTTATGCAGCATGAAGAGGTCGACGGTCGCCGAAATGCCGCCGCCGCAATAGGCGATCACGCGCTTGTCGCGGGAGAAGCCTTGCGCGGCAAATTTCGTCTCGGCCTCCGCCAGCGGCACGAACGCCTTGGTCGCAGGATCGACCATCGCGGCCGCCGAGACGTTGCAGCTGCCGGGAATGTGGCCGGGCCGGCCGTAGCGGCTGGGCTCGAGTCCCCGGTGAAGCTGCTCGTTGAGCGCATTGACGACGATGGTGTCGCGCTTGCCGGTTGCGGTCAGCACGTCGTCGCTGCCGACGAAATAGCCGGCGCGAGGCTTCGCCTTGAATGTCGCGCGCGGATATCCCTTCGCCGGTCCGCTCTCCAGCGCGCGGCCCTCCGCCTTCCATTTGTCGAGGCCGCCGTCGAGCACGGCGGCATTGTCGAAGCCGAGCGATTTGAGCATCCACCAGAACCGTGTGGCCCACATCGCGGTCCCGATCGAATACAGTACGACGTGGCTGGCGTTGCCGACGCCGTGGCGGCCGAATGCGGCCTCGAGCTGCGCGGTCGCAGGCATCATGAAGCGCAGCTTGGTCGCGTTGTCGGAGAACTCGCCCTGCAAATCGAGGAAGCCGGCGCCGGGCACGTGGCCGGCCTCGAAACTGTCGCGGCGGGGAACGACGATGTAGGGCACGCCGCTGCCGGGCGGCTGATAGTCCAGCGTCGTGGTGCAATCGAAGATGCGTAAGGCCGATTGGCCGAGAGTATCGGCGAGTTCCGCCGTTGAGATGAGCTCGCTGCGCGCCATGGCCGCCTCCCGATGTTCTTTTCAGCGATGCTAGGGTGCAGGCGATGACATGAAAAGCCGGCACAGCCCTTTGATTCCCGGCCGATCGGTCCAATATAGCGGTCATGCAAAATGCCTCTGGCCGCGCTGGGTCGAGGGATTAACCTGTTGAAATAGCTCGGGAAAGTGTCCTACCTGACGCCCGCATGGCGCGCCAGCGCTCCCTTGGTGAATGTCACAAAAACCTGATATTCGGTTGCCCCATGAACAAGCCCGAAAAAATCGAGACTGACGTCGCCGGCCCGAGCGCCCGGCACAGGACCACGCAAGTCATGGTCGGCAATGTCGCGGTTGGCGGCGGCGCGCCGATCGTGGTGCAGTCGATGACCAACACCGACACCGCCGATGTCGCCGGCACCGTAGCCCAGGTCGCCGCCCTGTCGCGCGCCGGCTCCGAGATGGTGCGCATCACCGTCGACCGCGAGGAGGCCGCTGCCGCCGTGCCGCATATCCGCGACGGCCTGCGCAAGATGGGCATCACCGCGCCCTTGATCGGCGACTTCCATTACATCGGCCACAAGCTGCTCGCCGACTATCCGGCGTGCGCCGAGGCGCTCGACAAGTACCGCATCAATCCCGGCAATGTCGGCTTCAAGAACAAGCGCGACACCCAGTTCGCCGACATCATCGAGATCGCCAACAAGAACGACAAGCCGGTGCGCATCGGCGCCAATTGGGGCTCGCTCGACCAGGAGCTGCTCACCAAGCTGATGGACGAGAACACGGCCTCGGCGAACCCGAAAGACGCGCGCGCGGTGACGCGCGAGGCGATGGTGCAGTCGGCGCTGTTGTCGGCCGCTCGCGCGCAAGAGCTCGGCATGCCCAAGAACAGGATGATCCTGTCGGCGAAGGTGTCGGCCGTGCAGGATCTGATCGCGGTCTATCAGGAACTGGCGCGCCGCTCCGACTACGCCATCCATCTCGGTCTCACCGAGGCCGGGATGGGCTCGAAGGGCATCGTCGCCTCGTCAGCCGCGCTTGGCATCCTCCTGCAGGAGGGCATCGGCGACACCATCCGCATCTCGCTGACCCCGGAGCCCGGCGGCGACCGCACCTTGGAAGTGCAGGTCGCGCAGGAGCTGCTGCAGACCATGGGCTTCCGCACCTTCGTGCCGCTGGTGGCGGCCTGCCCCGGCTGCGGCCGCACCACCTCGACCACCTTCCAGGAGCTGGCGCGCTCGATCCAGGATTTCATCCGCGAGGAAATGCCGGGCTGGAAGACGAAGTTTCCGGGTGTCGAGCAGCTCAACGTCGCGGTGATGGGTTGCATCGTCAACGGCCCCGGCGAATCCAAGCATGCCAATATCGGCATCTCGCTGCCCGGCACCGGCGAGGCGCCGGCCGCGCCCGTGTTCGTCGACGGCAAGAAGTTCCGCACCCTGCGCGGCCCGACCATCGCCACCGACTTCAAGGCGCTGGTGATCGACTACATCGACCAGAAGTATGGTGCGGGCGCCAAGGCGCCGGAAACGAGTGCGGCGGAGTAGCTTCGCTGGAGCACCGGAATTGTAGGGCGGATTAGCGCAAGCGTAATCCGCCTTGTTCTTTGCGCGCAGGCTCGGCTGTTACGGTTGCTCTACGTTCTAATTTTGAAGCCAGCGTTTGGCCTTTGCGATCTCGTCACGCGCGAATAATTCGGCGTATCTGGGGATTGATACGAAGTGCTCCATTGTTAAGTCCGGACGACTGTAGTCGACAACAAGCTTAGTAAACCCCGACGACGGTGTCGGCTTCGTGAGGAGCGTACGAGCCGTCGCTACGCCGCCATGTTCGCCGAGCATCGACAAGAAGTAAGTTGGTCGATAATTATATTTGGCAATGCATTCACGGGCGGCTTGCGCAAGTCGTTCTCAAACTCGGCTTCTAGTTTGGACGTATTTGGCATCTCAACTCTCCTGGAATAAGGAATCAGCAGCCAAGCGCGCTGATCTGGCCGCTCTTGCCGTACTCGAGCAAAAGACGATCGCGAGTGACGAGAGTCGCGCCAATGTCGCGTGCGGTTGCGATGATAATCCGGTCGGCGGGATCGCGCGGCGGGTTACCTGGCAGAAACGAAGACTCGATGAGGATGTCGGGAGTCAGTTCGGCGAGCTTGACGCCCGGAATCGCCAATACTTTTTGAAACCAGCGCTCGGGTCTCGCCGAGAGGCCGATGCGATTTCGTGAGACCAACAGACCGACTTCCCACGCGCTGATTGGAGAGAGAAAGATTGTGCTGCCCGCACGGTGAACGGCAGCAATTGCTTCGCTGGCTCCCGATGCGATTGGCAGTCCCTCGGTAATCCATACGGCGGCGTGAGTATCGAGAAGAAGAGGCGGCGCGGTCTCACTCATAGACTTTGCCCCAATCAGGATCGGCCGGGTCTGTGAGGTCGACGCCCTCCGGAACGAAAACGGATCCCTTCAGAGCGCCGATGATCGGGTGCTGTCCGGACTTCGCCCGCGGCATGGTTGGTTCCGCGGTCTGTTCGACTCGACGAAACACGACTTTCCGTGCCTTCGTATCGACCTGCTCGGTCCGAAAACCGGCGGCAAGCCAGACCTTGGTCATGACGTTGTTCGAGGGGTTGTTGCTCCACCAAGCCGGATATTGCGGCGAACTCGGCGGCAGCCTGTCTCCAATGACTCGTTCAATCTCGGCAAACGTCATCGGCACTTCCTTGGTGCGCTGCGACCGTAGGAACTCTCCCAAACGGCTGTACTTGCCCATACCGATCTCCTCAAACTCCGTAGACACACTAAGTAAAGCTTTAAAGTATGTCAACAATGTAATTGGCGTCGTCCGTCGGTTCGGTCTACGATGACGTAAACGTCTTTATTCGGAGGAACCCCATGAGCTCGCTGTCAGGCAAGCAGGGACCGCGCTATCGGCATGAGGCCGGCGAGTCCGAGCCCTATGAGACCATCGCGGTGGAGAAGCTCACCCCGGTCATCGGCGCCGAGATATCAGGCGTCGACATCGGCCAACTGGTCGACGGCGACAACCGCTCCAACCGCCAGATGGACGAGATCCATCGCGCGCTCGCCGAAAACCTCGTGATCTTCTTTCGCGACCAGCACATCACGCCACAGCAGCATCTCGCCTTCGGCCGCAAGTTCGGCGATCTGCACGTCCACCCGGCTGCGCCCAACGAGGGCGATCCAGCGCTGATGAAAATCTACGCCGACAAGGATTCTCCGCGCGCCAATGGCGAAGGCTGGCACACCGACGTATCCTGCGATCTCGAGCCGCCGATGGGCTCGATCCTCCACATCAAGCAATGCCCGCCGCGCGGCGGCGACACGCTGTTCGCCAACATGTACGCGGCCTATGAGGCGCTGTCGGATCGCATGAAGGCCTATCTCGACGGGCTGACCGCGCTGCATGACGGCGAGCAGGCTTACCGCGGCCTCTATGCCAATTACGGCGTTGCCGACAAGCAGGCCTATCCGCGCGCCGAGCATCCGGTGGTGCGCACCCATCCGGTTACGGCTAAGAAAGCGCTCTATGTCAACCGCGGCTTCACGCGTTTCATCGTCGGCATTCCCCGCGACGAGAGCGACGCGATGCTGTCCTATCTCTACCAGCACATGGAGAACCCGCTGTTCCAGTGCCGCTTCCGCTGGAGCGAGAACGCGATCGCGTTCTGGGACAATCGCTGCGCGCAACATCGCGCGATGTGGGACTACTGGCCGCATACCCGCGCCGGAACGCGCGTTACGGTGAAGGGCGAACGGCCGGTGTGAGCCCCGTAGCCCGGATGAGCGAAGCGACATCCGGATGTTCGTGATTCCCGCGTATCGCTGACGCTCACGCGGGCTACGCGCTAGCTCCGGCCGCGTCTGGCGACGAGCGTTGCAAGCCGCGCGGCCGCCGGCACGATCAACTGCCGCGGAAAGCCTGAGAAGCCGAGCATCAGGCCGGGGCGCGGGCGCGCCTTGCGGTAGAAGCGGCTGATCGCGCGCACGATGATGCCGGCGCGCCTTGCCTCCGCCTCGATGTCGGTGTCGGACGAACCGTCGCGCAACCAGGCGATGAGATGCATGCCCTGATCGGGCGGCGTCACGTCAAGCCGGCTTCCTGCGCGGCGTGTCAGCGTCTCCGTGAGCGCGTCGCGCTGCTCGCGATAGAGTGCGCGGATGCGGCGGATATGCGCGGCGAAATGGCCTTGCGCCATGAACTCCGCGACGACCGCCTGCTGCAGCGTCGCCGGCTGGCGGTCGATCAGATAGCGCGCGCCGACGAAAGCCCGCAGCAGGGACTGCGGCACCACGGCATATCCAAGACGCAATCCCGGAAACAGCGCCTTGTTGAGCGTGCCGACATAAATCACCTGCTCGGAATCGGCGAGGCCCTGCAAGGATGCCAGCGGCGGACCCGAATAGCGAAACTCGCTGGTGTAATCATCCTCGATGATGACGGCGCCGCTCTCTCTCGCCCACGCCAGCAGCTCCAGGCGCCGCGCCATCGACATCGCAACGCCGGTCGGGAACTGATGCGAGGGCGTCACGAACACCGCGCGTGCCCGTGGCGCGCTACGCCGCCCGGCATCGACGATCAATCCTTCGGCGTCCACGGGAATCGCGTGCGGCCGCACCTTGGCGAGCAACAGTTGTGCGTGCGTCAGCGGATAGCCGGGATCCTCGACCCAGACCTCGTCATCAGGCGCAAGCAGCACGCGGATGGCAATGTCGAGCGCCTGCTGCGTTCCCGCAGTGATGACGATTTGATCCGGCTCGCAGCGCACGGCGCGCGCGGCCCTCAAATATTCGCAGATGTTGGTGCGCAACTCGATGAGTCCGGCGGGGTCGGCATAGCCGAGATCGTCGGGTCCGAGCCGGCGCACGGCGCGGTGGGTCAGGCTGCGCCAGGTCTCTGCGGTACGCGCATCGATCAGCGTGCGGCCGGTGTTGAACGGGCGCGCCTCGCCCTGCATCGCCGATCGCTCAAAGTCGGGAAAGGCCCGCGCCGACGTCACGACCGCCGCACGCGTCGCGCGCGGGGCACGGCGCCGCCTTTGTGTGAACCCGGCCACCTCGTCCGAAATGAAGGTGCCTGAGCCCGCGCGGCTCTCGAGGTAGCCTTCGGCCAGCAACTGTTCATAGGCCGACACCACGGAGGCTCGCGCTACGCCGAGCCGCGCAGCCATCACCCGCGACGACGGCACGCGCGTGCCCGCGCGCAGCGCGCCCGCCAGCACGGCAGCGCGCACCTGCATGTAGATCTGCCGTGACAGCGGCGTGCCGCTCGCGCGCTCCAGCCGCCAGGCGTAGAGATCGGCCCATCCTTGCGAGGTCGTCATCATCGGAAAAAAGTGGTCTGCTACAACAGAGAAAATTGGACCATGTCACCGGTCCAGTAAAGCGCTAGCTTGAAGTCCTTCCGCGCCGACCCGCGGATCAGCCGGGATCAAAGCGATGACCGCCTCCGCAGCCCTCGACCAGGCCTGGAACTACCCGCTGTTCGAGGCGCTTTACCGGCGACGCTCCCGGCGCTTCGGCCTCGGCTTCGAGATGCCGGAGGGCCCATTCAAGTACAAGTCGGCGCACGCGCCCGTGCCGCTGAGCGAACTCGAGGAAGCGATGCTGCTCGGTGCCGGCGCCGGATTTTCCGGCGTCGCATTCTGGGATCTGCCGACCTCGACACATTACCCTCAATCTCAATCTCAGCCTCGCGTGAGCGGGCGCACTTTCCCGACCACGCGGCCCGGCGGCCATACCACGCTGTTCTGGACCAATGACGACGGATTCTATGTGCTCGACGACAAGGTCGAGCCGACAAGGTTGCGCGAGATTGAAACCGCGGAGGAGCGCGGCAAGCTTTTGGACGTCTACCGCGCGCAGCGCCGCACGCTTGGCCAGGGCCGGCTCGATATTCCCCGCCGTGCGCCGACCTTGAGCGGGCACGACCATTGGGAATCAAACCGGCCGGGCTCGACCCTGTTTCTGCCGGTCTGCGATGTGAGCGCCGAGGTGATCTCATTGATCGCGCAGTTTGTTGACCCGGCGCTGCGGCGCTATGCACCCGCGAGCGGTGGCTTCAGTATCGTCGACGACCGGCGCGGCTTTCGCCCCGCAGGCACCGAGCGCTGGCTCAAGAGCAAATTTCTCGACGCTGAACGGGCCATGCCGCTGTCGATTCTCGAGCGCCAGGCCTGCTACTATGTTTTCAGCGAGCCGGCGGCGATCTGCCAGAACATGTTCCTCGCAACCGAGGCGCTCGGGCTCGGCGGATGGAAGCATTGCGGATTCCTGTCGCTGGAGATTTTTGAGCGCATGGGTTTTCGGATCGCGGCGGGCAGTGACGGCTCGCCGTTCGGCAATCCGGTCGGGCTCAATGGCGTCGTCACAGCAAGCTGTCCGCCCTGGTATCCGACCATGGACGCGGCGGTCGACGCGGTGTTTTCGCGGAGCCCGCGCGGGAGCGCGGCGGCCGTGCCGCATCGCATGTCGAACGAGGCGCATCGCGCCGGCGCCGTCCGCCTCAGCGCCGAAGGCCTCGCCTGCACCAAGGCGGTCTGCAACTATATCTTCGAGACCTACGGCCGCTTTCCCGGCACTACGGACGCGATGCATTTGATGTGGGTGATGCAGGCGCACCATATCGATACCGATTACTACGACCGCTTCTTCGGCAGCGATGCCTATGGCCCGCAGCATGCGGCGCACATGTCGACCTGGCATCGGTGAGCGCGGGATATTTGCATCACCCGGGCGTGTCATGTCACGGGAACGGGATGTCGCATGTTTTCGTCGTTGCGAGGAGCGCTAGCGACGAAGCAATCCACCTCGCCGCTTGTGGCGCAATGGATTGCTTCGCTTCGCTCGCAATGACGACATTATGTACGTCGATTCGTGCACCTTCCACGTTGACGCCTCCGCGGTCTCGCGCCAAGCTCGCGCCAAATCGATTTGCTCCGGAGGTCCATCATGCTCCGCGCCGAGGACAATAAATTCCTGACCGAATCCGGTGCGGGAACCGGAATGGGCGAGTTGCTGCGCCGGTTCTGGATTCCCGTGCTGCTCTCGGAAGAATTGCCGGAAGCCGACGGCGAGCCGAAGAAGATCGTGGTCATGGGCGAGGAGCTGCTCGCCTTCCGCGATTCACGCGGCGTGGTCGGCGTGATCGACCAGTATTGCCCGCATCGCGGCGCCAATCTCTGGCTCGGCCGCAACGAGGAATGCGGCATCCGCTGCGTCTATCACGGCTGGAAGTTCGACACCGATGGGGCGTGCGTCGATATGCCGACCTCCTATCCCGACCTCAACGCCAAGGACAAAATCCGCATCAAATCCTATCCGGTGCGCGAGTGGGGCGAGATGATCTGGGCCTATATGGGCCCGGCCGGCGCGATGCCCGATCTGCCCGATCTCGAAATGGCGCTGGTGCCCGCTTCGCACCGCTACGTCTCCAAGAAATGGCAGGACTGCAACTGGGTGCAGGCGGTCGAAGGCTCGATCGATACCGCGCATTTCACCTTCGCGCATCTCAGCTTCGACAAGGAGGAGAACGAGATCCTCGACATCAAGAAGCACTTCATCAATCCGATTGCGCGCATGAATGTCGATCACATGCGATGGATTGCGGAAGACCCGCGCCCGGTCATCAAGATCACTCCGCATGAGGCCGGATTGACGGTCGCCGGCGGCCGGCTCACCGGCAGCGACAATATCTACTGGCGCATCGCCCAGTTCCTGATGCCGTTCCATTCCTACGCCCCAAGCGCCATGCCGGGCGAAAGCATCTTCGGCCAGACCTTCGTGCCGGTGACCGACACCAATTGCTGGATCTACACCTATGCCTGGAATCCGGAGCGGCCGTTGACGCAGGCCGAACGCGACGGCTACCGCAATGGCAACGGCGTGATGGCTGTGGTCGATGAGAACTACGTGCCGCTGCGCCACAAGGGCAATGACTATCTGATCGATCGCAAGCTGCAGAGGACCAAGAGCTACACCGGCATCAAGGGCGTTTCCGAGCAAGACGCCGCGATGCAGGACAGCCAGGGCCCGATCGCCGACCGCAGCCGCGAGCATCTCGGCCCGACCGATCTCGGCATCATGCATTTCAGGAAGCTGGTGATGGAGGCGGCGCGCGCCTTGCAACAGGGTGTCGTCCCGCCGCATGTTGCGCACCAGGATCGCTATGCCGTGCGCTCCGGCGCCTGCGTCACCAACAAGGCCAAGGATCTGCCGGCGGTGATGGTCGAGCGCTTCGGCGATGCCGCCGGCTTCGTCGGCCGGCCGCGGATCGCGGCGGCGGAATAGGGCATGATCCGGAAAAGTGTGAAGCGGTTTTCCGAAAAGATCATGCCCCAACAATAGGAATCACCATTGCGTCACCGCACGCTTATCGCTGCATTGGTCGCCTTCGCGCTATTGCCGGCCGGCGTGAGCCATGCCGGCTGGTTCTCGAATCTGTTCAAGGGCAAGGACTCGAAGCAGGACACCAGCCAAAAGCCGGCACCGTCGAAGCCACACCTCACGGAAAAGCAGCCGGCGGAGAAGCCCGCTGTCGAAAAGCCGGCGCAACCTGCGGCCGCGAAATGCGATCCTGCGAAACTGCGGATCGCCGTCGATGTCGGGCATACCAAGGAATCCGACGGCGCGATGAGCGCCCGCGACGTCCCCGAATACAATTTCAACCTCAACCTGGCGCGGCGCGTGGTGGAGAAATTGAAGTCGGAAGGTTTCGCCGAGACCAGGCTGATGATCACCGAAGGCAAGGCGCGGCCGAGCCTGATCAGGCGGGTCGCCACCGCCAACGGCATGAAGGCGGACGTCTTCCTGTCGATCCACCACGACTCGGTGCCCGACAAGTTCAAGGAGAAATGGGAATTCGAGGGCAAGAAGATCGAATACAGCGACCGCTTCAGCGGCCATTCGCTATTTGTCTCGAAGGAGAATCCCTATTTCGAGACCAGTTTCAACCTCGCCCAGCTGATCGGCCGCGAGCTGAAGGCCAAGGGCCTGAAATATGCCGAACAATACGCCTCGCCGATCATGGGCAAATACCGGCACGACCTGCTCGACAAGGATGTCGGCGTCTATCGCTACGACCATCTGGTCGTGCTGATGACGACGCATATGCCGGCAGTGCTGCTCGAGGCCGGCTCGATCATCAACCGCGACGAGGAAGTGCAGATGGCCTCCCCCGAGCGGCAGGACATGATCACGGGCTCGGTTGCGGCTGCGTTCAGGAAGTTCTGCGGCGTCGTCGAGCCGGAGGCCGTCGCGAGCGGGAAGAAGAACTGACGTTTGGTGAGACCGGGTCGATGCGTCTTCCTCCCTCTCCCCGCTCTTCGCGGGGAGAGGGTTGGGGTGAGGGGCCGTTTCCGCGAAAATGGTGAGAGATGGATTCGCGGAGAGTCCCCCTCACCCGGAATTCAAGTTGCGCTTGAATTCCGACCTCTCCCCGCAGGCGGGAAGAGGTGAACCGAGTGCGCATTTGGCAGCTTCAAACGGCCTCACAGCGGCGTGCCGCGGTATTCGCGGTTGGCGAGGCTCGCTTCCTCCAGATCGAGATCGCGCTCGATCCGCCGCCGGGTCTCGTCGGTGATCTTGCCGTCGCGCAGCAGCGTGTGGATGAACTTGCGCTCGGCCGCGATCAATTCGCGCGTCAGGCCCGTGCCGGTGGCCGAGACATCGTGCTTGTCGGGATCGAGCGAGTCCGGAAGCTGGCTGGCGCGAACCTCGTGCCGCGCCCTGAGCAGGCCGACCACCTCGTCGGAGAGGTCGCGTTTTTCGACGATGGCATCGAGCGATTTCAGTCCCACATCCAGTGCCTCGCGCCGCGCCGCGATCTCCCGCTCGTGCTCACGGACGATCTCGCCGCGCACGGCATCGGACACGCCAAGCGCGCGCACCACCATCGGCAGGAACAGGCCGACGCCGACCAGCGTGATGAAGATGACGCCGAACGCGACGAACTGGATCAGGTCGCGGTTGGGAAACGGCGATCCGCTGTCGAGCCAGTACGGCAGCGCCAACGCCGCCGCCAGGGAGACCGCGCCGCGCACGCCGGCAAAGGCAAGGATGAAGATCCATTGCCAGGGCGGCGACGGATCGCGCGCACGCAAGCGTTTGCTCAGCATCCGCGGCAGATAGATCGCGGGATAAACCCAGACGAAGCGCGCGACGATGATGATCGCCGCGACCAGCGCGGTCGCAAACAGGATATCGTCGAGCGGAAACGCCTTCGACTTCTCGTAGAGCAGCCGCATCTGGAATCCGGTGAGCAGGAACAGCAGGCCCTCGATCAGGTAGATCATCAAATTCCAGAAGAAGATGCCCTGCAGCCGCGTCGCATAGGAGATCCACAGCGGACCATTCCAGCTGACATAGAGACCGCAGGCGACGGTGGCGATCACGCCGGAGCCGCCGAGATGCTCGGGCGCCCAATAGGCGATGTAGGGCGTGATCAGCGACAGCGTGATCTCGACCTGCGAATCGCGCGCATGGTGGCGGGCGCGCAGGGTGAGCCAGCCGACGGCGATGCCGAACAGCAACTCGCCAATCACGACACCGGCGAACATGCCGGTCGCCTTCGAGAGCGAGAACGCGCCCGTGGTGATGGCGACCACCGCGAAGCGGTAGAGGATCAGCGCGGTGGCGTCATTGCCGAGGCCTTCGCCCTCGAGCACGACCAGGATGCGGCGGGGGATGCCGAGCTTGCGCGCGATGGCGAGCGGCGCCACCGCGTCGGGTGGGGACACGATCGCGCCGAGCAGGAAGCCGACGTCCCAGCGCAGTCCGATCAGATAGTGCGTGGCGGCCGCGACGGCGGCCGCGCTGAAGATCACGCAGCCGACCGCAAGCAGGCTGATTGCGCGCAAGCTGTGCTTGAACTCGCGCCAGCTCATGGCGACCGCAGCCGAATAGATCAGCGGCGGCAGCACCACGAGCAGCACGACCTCGGGCGGCAGCTGCACCGCGGGCATGCCGGGCACGAAGGCGAGCGCGATGCCGACCAGCAGCAGCAGGATCGCGGGGGCAATCTCGACCCGCCGCGCCAGATAGGCGGTGCCGGAGAGCACCGCGAGCAGGATCAGAAAGATCTGGAAATAGCCTTCCACCTAGTGCTCCGATTCCGAAGTTCGCATTATATCGCCGCGCCCTTGCTTGCGAACTTCGGAATCAAAAGAGCACTAGCAAATCTTTGACTCTAGTGCGGCTTTGACTTTGAAGTTCCGATGGAGAATGCGCCGAATGAACTGATCGGAACTTCAAAGTCGCCGCACTAGTAAGATTTGGCAGGGATCGGCGGCTTGCGTCAATGCGGGCGCTTACTCACGGACGAGCCTGGCGACGCCAGAGGCAGTTGCCGGCATGCCGCTCACTCGGCAGCGAAGCCCGGCATGACCGTCTCGGCGAACCGCCGCATGTTCTCGCGCGAACCCTGGCCGAACAGCAGCACATAGGCCACGCCCTGCGCCTTCAGCGCGGTCAGCCTGGCTGCGATCTCCGCAGATGAGCCGATCAGCGAATGCGCCTCGCGCGCGCCGGCTGTATCCGAATAGGCGAGGATGTGCGACGCGGGACGGCTTTCCGATCCGCGCGAAAGCGCGAGAAGCCTCTGGTGCACCTGCGCCTGGCGGCCGATGGCCTCGTCGCGGTCGGCCGCATCGAGCGCGACCCAGCAGTTGCGCGCGACCGCAACCCGCATCGGATCATAGGCGTGACCGGCCGCCTCCAGCTCCCGCCGGTAGAGCCCGATGCGTTCACCGATTTGCTCGGGCGAAGCGAACTGATCCAGCAGCAGGTTGTAGCCGCGACGGGCGCAAAGCGTAATCGAGTTTGCACTGGAGGCCGCGAGCCAGACCGGCGGGTGTGGCCGCTGGTACGGCGCCGGCTCGACCACGATGTCGTCGAACCGCCAGAAGCGGCCGCGATGCGAAAACGGCTCGTTGGACGAAAGCGCGCGGCAGAGCACTGCCAGAACTTCCTCGAAACGAGGTTCGGCCTCTTCGGGTCGCATTGCAAAGCCTGCAAACTCGTTGTGGCGATAGCCCTTGCCGACGCCGAGATCGAACCGTCCACCCGAGAGCATGTCGAGCGTCGCAACCTGCTCGGCGAGAAGAACCGGATTATGCCAGGGCAGCACGAGCACCGCCGTGCCCAACCGCAGCCGCGTCGTGCGCGCGGCGATGAAGGTCAGCATCGTCAGGATCGCGGACATCTGACCGATGCCGGTGAAGTGATGCTCGGTGATGAAGCTCGAATGAAAGCCGAGCTCTTCAGCCTCGACGTGCGCGTCGACAACCTGCTGGAGCCCACGAGCGCTCTCGGCGGCATCCACATCACGCGGCGCGGACGCGCCGCCGAACAATCCAAATCGCATCGTGAAATCTCTTGCAGTAGGTCGGCAGGGGCGGCGGTGCTCGCCGCGGGCGGTTTGCTTAAGCGGCCACCGATACCCGGCATGAGCATCGCGGTACGCGCACAAACGGTCGCACCGACGAGCTGTAAACACGGATAACGAGAGCTGGTCTGCGCATCGAGCACTCCCTTCGCTGGCATTACCCAGACAGGTTCAACGGGTTTGATCTCAGCCCATGTGATACGGGCACCCCGGTCATATCAGGTGATTTGCAGCAAACGCCGACGGATTGTCAATAGAGTGGCGATCCCGGGAAGACTTCCACACCCGCTTCGGGTCAAAAGCGAAAAAGCTCAATGCGAGAATATGTTTTCCGCTTTGCCCCCGGCCGTAGGGCTGGATGTTCGCAAAGCGCGTTGGCCAAAGAGGTGGAAGACCATCCCGTCAGAGTGGCGAAAGGTTATATTAAGTGAAGTATCGCTATCGCTGCTTGGGCACATGAGGTTGCGGCTGCTGTGAGGCACGCCTGGTAGGCCGGCGCGCAGGCGTAGTCACTGCCGCGTGTCGTAGCGTTACGACTTCGACACGATGCGCCAGCCGTCGCCAAGGTTTTTGGAGCTCGCCGCGCGCCATGGTGCGCGCCTGCATCTCTGTTAGCTGGCGATGCCGACCTTCATGATGGTCGTCAAATCACTCCTCGCTCGCGCAAGACCGCATCCACGGCGCAGAGGTCGGCGAGCAGAAGCTCGTAACGTACCCCGGTCCCGACGAAGAATTCCCCGCTTTGTCAGAGGCCGCCGATCTATGGTCATTGACACCATATGGTATAATATGCCATTATTCGCGCCGAATGAAGGCTGAACTCCTCTTTCACCAGCGCATCGATTACGACGATGGCGCGATCGTGGAGATGGTGCTTTGGCGTGTCCCGTCGCCGGTGCTGCCGTCCGTCCATGGACTGAAGTATTCGCTCTTCTACGGTTGTCCGGGCATTCGTGAGGTCGGGTACGACAACGAACGTGGCAAAGGCGATCATCGGCATTTTCAGGGCGCGGAGACGCCTATGCGTTCACCAGCGTCGAGCAGCTGGTGGCTGATTTCTGGTCCGACGTGCGGACCTTGCGAGGTGGCAAATGAGCAAGGTGAAGATCACGGTCGGCGGGGCGATGGAGGAAGACGCCTCACGGCGTTTCGCGAAGGCCTGGCACCGGGCCGAGCGCGGTGAAAGCGTTCATGAGCGCCATCTCGCATTCGAGAGCTGGGATGCTCTCGCCCGCGTCATGACGGGCAAGCGGATGGAGCTGTTGCAATACGTTCGCCGGAATAAGGTGAGCAGCGTGCGAGCGCTGGCGAAGGCGCTGGGGCGGGACTACAGCAACGTTCACGCTGACGTCCAGGCGCTCGCGGCGGCTGGGCTTCTCGACACCGCCGATGGAGGCGTGCAGGCCGATTATGATGTGATCGAAACCAGGATCGCGATTTGAGATCGCGAACGTGTGGTGGACCGGGGCGATCGGTGGAGGATCATCGAAGAGGGAGCAACTGTGGACGAAAAGCCCAAACGACATCACCTTGTTGAGTTTGCCGCTAGGAATGCCAGCCTGTGGCTTCCGACGTTCAATGCATCCTCTGCAATTTGGCGGTTAGAGGAACTGCTTTACGACATACGCTCTCTCCAAGAGCTTCAGACCGTAGCGGAGAAAAACGGGGGCCGCTTCGGAAACCGCCTCTCGACGTATGAAGTAATCAACTATTACGTTGTGGGTTTTGCCACTTGTCTCGAATGGCACGCCAGATCGAGAGTAGCTGACGTGCTGAACTACATGCCAGCCTTGATCGAAACAGCCGATGTCCGAACAATTGACAAGGCTGTACTCAGCCAGATGTCGGCTGAGAAGGTGACGCTGCCTTACATCCTTGGTGCGGCCACCAGCGTTTCGTCGGCGCGTGAATACGGTTCGACCTTCACGCGCATATTCGAAGGCTTGGGCCTCCTCGATTTGAAGGCAGAGAAGCTGCTTCGAGAGCAGGTCGCCGTAGAACCAAAGTGGCGACTTCCAAGACAGCCACCTCTAACTATATTTCAGGCGCTAGAAGAGCTTTTTGAAACTAGAAACGCACTCGTGCACGAAATTGGCCCCAACCAGATGGCTCATTTCTCTCTGCGCGAGATGTGGGATTTGGACGAAGCCATAAGGGTCGGGGAAATTGCACTTAATGCTATGCGGATCATCGAAGAAGTAATTACTCGGACAACACCCGCGAACTTTCCCAATCGGTTAGATGCAGAGGGCCGCCCTGAAGATGAATTGGGGAAGTTGAAGGATGAAATTGTCAGATTGGAGGACGAGATCACTGGAAAGCTCGGTTCTATCGAAGTTTGGGACGATGCCGGCGTTTGGTCAGAAGCCTTGGCGGCACAACGCGCCGCAATGGAAGCGGAAACCCGGTTTCTGGACGACGCGGGGTTCCTGCGACCGGTGCGTCAACTGGACCTCTCGCGTCAAGCGAAAATGGGCTATTTGCGAGGTCGGCTTGAGTACCTTAGAGCGTTGCGCGAAGAGTTCAGAAAGACGGTTGGTTCGTGAACGCCGCGAGTCGCTTTAAGATCAAGTTGGTGGGTTGGCTTCATCAGCCCACCAAGTGCCCACTTCGGGTAAGCAGGGTCCTAGAGCCACATCATATTTTGCCGATTGCAGAAGAAGCCGATTGATGCACACGACGTTGAGGCGACCATCCTCGACAGGTCGCCCAAACACGGCGATGTTTTCTATTGTCGCTCCCCTAAGGGAACTGAAATAAGAGGGGAAAATGACGCCTTGAAGGTTCGCGCGCTTAGCTGCTTTGGCAATGGCCCGAGTTATTTGATAGCTATGAGATTCGGCGGCGAAAACAAAATGTATTGCAAGGGACAAGCTTTCGAACGGAGTCGCTCCTGGATCTTCGATTGATGCCGATAGATCGAGAAGGTCAACTGTTGTAGACGACTCCAATACCCCGATATGGCATTCATCCGCTTTAGTAACTCGACACTCGTGCACACAGATTTCGAGATCTTGAGAACCATACAAAACTGGAAATCCGTCTGTATCGAGACGTCCATCTCCGAGCCTCTCGTCTGGAGGTGAATCGAATTGTAGAGGCGAGCTTTGCTTGCCCAACTCAATACCCTTTCTTAATCGGTAGAATGTCTCACCTTTTTTGAGCTGTCGTCGTGGAAAAAGTCTAACCACCTCATCAGCAGCCCGATCACGAGTTTCGGCATTATTCAGTTCATCAAGAGGATAAACTTCTCCGATTTGAAAGGTTCTTGGACCGTTGTACCGGAAGCCTAACCCCGTCTTTCGTTCGAGCAAGCGAACGTCGCAGGCTAACCAATCCGGAAATTTCACATCTCCATTTCCCCACTTGAGTAAGGAAGCCCCTCCATACGTAGTCTTTAGGTAGCTGCCGTATATAAAAAAGTTACGGGTTAGGTCCTCAACGGCGGCTTCGGAGAGTTTGAAGCCTGTCGAAGAGCGACATTCCGGACACCTCTCATTTGATTCTTCGCCAAGTTTGCGTGCCTCGTAGGCGAGTCCTCGATCTTTGAAGCAATTGGAACAAAGGATAACTTTCGGTCGGATAAATCTGCCCTGAAGCTGACGAACAATTGCCGAAAATTGCGATCTCAAATACATCTAAACACCAAATGGTCTTGGCAGGGCACTGCCTCGTGTCACGGGACCACACTGTATCACGCGCGGCCGACTGTTGCCGCCACGACACGACGGGCAAAACACCTGCTGTTTTACAGAAACGTGTCAAGCCCTCGGCGCAAGAATAAATCTCTTTGCGAAAATCGGAAACACCCCTATATTCTCTCCCGTCCCGCGCCCACTACGGAGGGCGTTTCGCGATCGCTACGACACGTGGCGCGGGATGCGATGGACGCGCATCTGCCGCCAAGCGGGCAGCAGCAGCGCGTACGGTCAAGCCGTGTGGTCCTGATCCCCCGACGCTGGGATCAAGCGAATGCAATCCATTCGCGACGGGGGCTAAAAAGCCCGGTACCCCGGGGAGAGCGCGGAGCAGCCGTAAAGCCATTGCGCAGGGAGTGCCGGATGTTTCGGCCTGCCTGTCAAACTTGTGGGCATTTTCCTTTTCAGCCCACGAGGCTAGCGGGTGCGGTTGAGCGCCCGGTGCTCCCTGCGCCCTCTGCTTTCAGGAGGGACACGAATTTGCAAACCTCGGGCGAATCCCGCCGCGAGAACGCGGAATCATGCTCTCGTCATTGCGAGCGAAGCGAAGCAACCCATCGTGCCACAAGCAGGGCTATGGATTGCTTCGTCGCTAACGCTCCTCGCAATGACGATGTGCCCGCATCACTCCCGCGTATCGTAGCGGTACGACTTCGACACGATGCGCCAGCCGTCGCCGAGCTTCATTGCCACGAGGTAGTCGGTGAAATAACGCGGCGGCAGCTGGCAACGCACCTTGATGAAGGCGGTCTGCTCGTCGGAACGGTCGATGGTGACGATGACATCCTCGCGCGGCTTGCCTTCGGCCTTGGCGGAAGGCCGCTTGCGCACCCAGGCCAGCCAATCCGGCACGGTGAGGACTTTCAGCTCGCCCTTCTCCACCCAGCGCAGGTCGGCGGACGGATGGAAAGCGGCCCCAAGCTTGTCGGCATCGCCCTCGTAAAGGCCGTCGAAATAGGTTTTCACCACCGCTTCCACGGTGGAATGGTTCTGGCTCACGACAATCCTCCCTGCGACAAATTGGCACTGTCTTCGGCGGGATTTTGGACGGAAATCGCAAATTACGCAAAGGCCGAACCAATCCGCTGCTGGCGCGACCTAACATCAGGGGAGACCTCGGGAATCCGGTTTCATTGCGGGTGCGGCAGTTCCTTGGTGATCTGCCTCACAACACTTCGAAGCGGAGCTTTGCTAGGGTATTCGTGAGGGGGTAGGGCCGTCGTTTCGGAGACGCCATGATGAGTTGCTTGTATAAAATCCTCCTCGCCACCCTGCTGTTGTTCGCGTGCGGACCGGCCTTTGCCGGCAAGCGCGTGGCGCTGGTGCTCGGCAATTCCGCCTATCAAAACGTGCCGCAGCTCACCAATCCCGTGAACGACGCGGCCCTGATGGCCGATACCTTCAAGAAAGCCGGCTTCGACGTGGTGGTCTCGCGGCAGGATCTCGGCGCGCTGGATACGCGGCGGGTGCTGCGCGATTTCGCCGACAGCGCGGCCGACGCCGACATCGCCGTGATCTACTATGCCGGTCACGGCATCGAGGTCGATGGCGTCAATTACCTGATTCCGGTCGACGCGAAACTCGAGCGCGACAACGACGTATTCGACGAGGCGTTTTCGCTCGATCGCGTCCTGCTCGCGGTCGAGCCCGCGAAGAAGCTGCGGCTGGTGATCCTCGATGCCTGCCGCGACAATCCGTTCTCCAAGACGATGCGGCGCACGGTGGCGCTGCGCGCGATCGGGCGCGGGCTCGCCAAGATCGAGCCGAACAATCCCAACACGCTGATCGCCTATTCCGCCAAGGCAGGATCGACCGCGCAGGACGGCGACGGCAAGGACAGCCCGTTCACGACAGCGCTGTCGCAGCATCTGACCACGCCGGGGCTCGACGTGCGCAAGGCGTTCGGCTTCGTGCGCGACGACGTGATCAAGTCGACGGCCAATCGGCAGGAGCCGTTTGTCTATGGTTCGCTCGGCGGCGACGATGTGCCGCTGGTGCCGGCGCCTGCCGTCGCCGCGCCGGCCGCGGCCACCGGCAATCCGCAGGCAGATCAGCGCCGCGACTATGAGCTGGCGCTGCAGGTCGGCAACAAGTCCGCGTTCAGCGCCTTCCTTGCGCAGCATCCCGACGGCTTCTATGCGAGCCTCGCCAGGCTGCAGCTCGAAAAGCTCGCCGCCGAAGATGCGCATGCGATGGCGACCGCACGGGCGAAAGAGGCCGAGGAGCAGCGTGCGCGGCTTGCAGCCGAAGGCGCGCAGAAGGATACCCAGGCCAAGGCCGACGCCGACGCAAGGGCCGCCGAGGCGGCGCGGCTTGCCGCCGAGAAGGCCAAGCAGATCGCGCAGGATCAGGCTGCCGACGCCGAGCGCAAGCGCGCCGAGGTGGTAGCGCCCTCAGCTGCGCCCGAAAAGATTGCCACGCTGAATCCGGCCGCGCCGGCGCCGGCCGATCTCACCAAGTCGGTGCAATCGGAGCTGCGTCGCGTCGGCTGTCTCACCGGTGACGCCAATGGCGACTGGAATGCAAGCGCGCAGCGCTCGCTGTCGGCCTTCAACCGCAATGCCGGCACCAGGCTCGACGTCAAAACGGTCAGTGCCGACACGCTCGATGCGATCAAGCAGAAGCCGTCGCGGGTCTGCCCGCTGGTGTGCGAGCACGGGTTCAAGGCCGATGGCGATCAATGCGTGAAGATCGTCTGCGCCGAAGGCTCGGTCCTCAACGACGACAATGAGTGCGAGAAGCGCCGCGACAAGAAGCCCGTTGCCAAGCGCGACAGGCCGGACTCGAAGCCGGCCCCGCAAGCAAGGTACGCTCCGGACGCGAGGCAGGCCCCGGACGGATACCAGAGCACGGCTAGGCGCTCGCCGGCGCAGGGCGGCCCGGGGACGGGGTCGCACGGCCAACCGCTCACCGGGTTGGAACGCCAGCAGGGTTGCAACGGCTACGGGGCCATCATGTCGGGCGTGTGCCCGTAGGCCACTGGCGCGACGTCAATTCGAAATCGCGCTCGCCGCGATATTGACCGTCAGCGCCAGCAACGCCGTGTTGAACACGAACGAGATGATGCCGTGCACGGTCGCGGTGCGACGAATGACCTTGTCGGTGATGCCGACGTCGGAGACCTGCGCGGTCATGCCGATCACGAAGGAGAAATACACGAAGTCCCAATAGTCGGCGTGTTCGGTCTTGTTGCCGCTCGGAAACTGCAGGCCGCCCGGCGTGTCGTCGCCGTAATAGTCGTGCGCATAATGCAGGGCGAAGGCGGTGTGCACGGTCGCCCATGACAGCGTGATGGTCAGCATCACAAGTAACAGCGCACCGACGCCGTGGCGCGCGCCGAGCTCGAACACGATGGCGACGATGCTGGCAAAGGCGCCGAGCCCGGTCAGCAGCAGGATCAGGAAGCGCCCGTCATCCTGCATGATCGAGTGCTTGCGGATACTCTGGTGCTCGCTCTGCAGCATCATGGCGTAGACGAGGACGAGATAAGACGCGGCGAACGCGTCCCAGCCGATCAAGGCCCGCGTCACCAGTTCGAGCCCGGTCAGGTAAAGACACAGGAATGCGACGATCCCGGCCGCGACTGCGATGAAGGTGCGCGGCCGCGAATAGATGACGCGCACCGGCTTCGGCAGCTTGCGGAACCGACGCAGCAGCTCCTCGAGTTCGTTGCCGCCCTTCGGTGCCTTGGCCACGTCGAAACCCGCTAGTTCTTGCGCTCGGCGACGAAGCGGGATGCCTCGCGCAGCACGCCGGCCTGGTTGCCGAAGATCGACAGCGCCTTGTCGCCGCGCGCCAGCAGATCGCGCACGCGCTGCCGGGCGCCGTCGATGCCGAGCTGGGTGACGAAGGTGGTCTTGCCGAGCGCCGCGTCCGCGCCGGCCGGTTTGCCGAGTGCCGCGGCGTCGCCCTCGACGTCGAGCAGGTCGTCGGCGATCTGGAAGGCCTCGCCGAGCGCCTTGCCGTAATCGTCGAGTGCCTGGTACTCGGCCTGCGAGGCCTGACCCAGCAGAGCGCCCGCGATGCAGCCGAAGCGCAGCAGCGCGCCGGTCTTCATCTGCTGCAGCCGCGCGACGTCGACCGGCTCGCGGTCGCCGAAGCGCCCTTCGCCCGCGAGATCGAGCATCTGGCCGCCGACCATGCCGCCGATCCCGGCGGCGCGCGCCAGCGCGCGCGTGAGCAACAGCCGCACGGTCGGATCGCGATGGATTTCGTCACGGGTCACGATGTCGAAGGCGAGCGTGAGCAGACCGTCGCCGGCGAGGATCGCGGTGGCGTCATCGGTCTGCTTGTGCAGGGTCGGGCGCCCGCGGCGCAGATCGCTGTTGTCCATCGCCGGCAGGTCGTCATGGATCAGCGAGTAGCAGTGGATGCATTCCAGCGCCGCGCCCGCGAGCAGCGCGGCGCTGCGGTCGACGCCGAACACCGCGGCACTCTCGACCACCAGGAACGGCCGCAGGCGCTTGCCGCCGCCGAGGCTGGAATAGCGCATGGCGTCCATCAGCCGCTTCGGCCGCGCGATCTCGTCGGGCAGCAGCGCGTCCGACAACAGCTTCGCCAGCAGCGCTTCGGTGTCCTCCGCGGTCTGGTCCAGGCGCTTGGCAAAATCGGGGGTAATGCCGGTCATCAAAGGGGCTCCAGAGCAAAAATCGGCCGGACAATCGTTGATGCCACGGCCCGCGTCAATTGCGCTCAACCGCTTCAAACGGCCTTGAAAGGGCTTGAAAATGACCGGAACTATCGTGACTTGGTTGTCCAGCCCCGGCGATTTCCCACTCCTCGCATCGCAGCTCTCGATTTGCGCATCGTCAAAACCCTGCTCCTGATCCTCGTGGTCGCGCTGCTCGTGCCCTATGTCGTGGCGCCGTTCTATCGCACCGGCCATCCGGTCTCGACCCTGATGGCCTGGCGCGAGCTGACGGGCGCGCCGATGTCGCGGCAGTGGATTGATCTTGCGCTCATGTCGCCCTATCTGCCGCGCTCGGTTGTCGCTTCCGAGGATGCGCATTTCTGCAAGCATCACGGCATCGATTTTGGCGCGCTGCGCGAGGCGATGCAGGACGCGCAAGAAGGTGAGGCGCTGCGCGGCGCCTCCACCATCACCCAGCAGGTGGCGAAGAACCTGTTCCTGTGGCAAGCGCCAGGCGCGCTCCACCGGGTGCTGGACCCGATCCGCAAACTGTTCGAATTTCCGCTGGCGATCTGGATCGACCTCGTGCTGCCTAAGCAGCGCATCCTGGAAATCTATCTGAACATCGCCGAGATGGGCCCGTCCGGCCAGTTCGGGGCGGAGGCCGGTTCGGCCTATGCCTTCGGCCACTCCGCCGCCAGCCTGTCACCACGTGAGGCGGCGCTGCTGGCCGCGACCCTGCCCAACCCGGTCAAACGCAGCGCCCGCAACCCCAAACCCGGCGTGTCGCGGCTGGCCGGGGTCTACACCGCGCGGGCCAATGTGGTCGCGACCTGCTGGGGCGAAAAACGCGGCTTTTGACCGGATTTTCGGCCAGTTCTCGAGCAATCGGGCCTAGCAATGCCGGACCCCATCCTCTATAAGCGCGGCCTTGACCGGCATCCGGCGCTTGCGCCGTCCGCGTTTTGCGGCGATGCCCCGAAAAATACCCCTAGAGGATACCGACATGGCCGTTCCCAGACGAAAAACTTCGCCCTCGCGGCGTGGCATGCGCCGCTCGGCGGACGCGATCGCAAAGCCCACCTATGTCGAGGACAAGGATTCCGGCGAACTCCGCCGCCCGCACCACCTCGACCTCAAGACCGGCATGTACAAAGGCCGGCAGGTGCTGAAGCCCAAAAAGGAAGCCTGAGCTTTTGCGGGCCCGTGCCCGCCGGTTCAGGCGACGGGGTGGGGACAGCGGGGGTTGTCGCAGCGAAGTGAGTTGCGCTCGCCCGCAACTGAGTGCGCTATTCCCTTAATCCCGCAAAGGGGCCCGCCGGTCGATGGTCAGATTTCCGCTGCTTCTGATTCCGCTCGCGATCTATAACATCATCGTCGGGCTGATGCCGGACGTCTCCCTTTCAGATCCGCTTGCGAAGCTGACGCTGCTTTCGGGCGCGGTGTGGCCGATCACGCTGGGCGACATCCTGCTCGCGCTCAGTGTCGTGCTGCTGCTGTTCGAGGTGATGAAGGGCGCGCGTCCCGGCGCCAAATTTCTCACCGATCATCTGCTCTCGCTGGTCGTGTTCGGCGCGGCCGCGGCCGAATTCCTGCTGTGGCCGAGATTCGGCAGCTCGATCTTCTTCCTGCTGACGTTGCTGGCGCTGGTCGAATTTCTGTCGGGCGTCTCGCTGCATACGCGCCGTGGGCGCGCCGCACAGCAGGCCGCGCCTGCCTTGGTCGAGCCGGCGCCTGTGCCGCCGGCGGTTTCCAGCGATCAGCCCGAAACGAAGCCGACCGGTGAGCCAAGCCCGACGATTACCTCGCCCGACCTGCAGCCGAACTCCGGTTCGTCCCCGGCATCTGACAAGCCTTGATTTTCAAATCACCTGACGCGTGCAAAGCCCGGTTTCGCGAACGATCCGCGCGGGCGTGTTGTAGGCCGATGTCGCGTCCGCGGGCGCCGCGCGCCGCAGCATCCGGGTTTGCGGCTCATGTTCCGCGGTTGCGATCAGTTGCGTGACAAAGCTCGGGTCGGGGCGGGGCAGCACCAGCTTGCGTACCCAGTGCACTTCCTGGGTAAGCGGGACCAGCGCGACACAGGGCGGCTCCACGTCCTCGAAGACGCCGTCTTCTATTTCATGTTCGTTAACGCTGGACATCGCAAACCGTCACATTCTGGGACATCTGGTCCCGCTACGGTTTGACCACCGCAATATGTATGCCGCAGTTGGCCGATGAGTTCAGCGCCTTTCTGAATCGTGGTTTCCGGAATGTTTATGAACTTCGTTTAGGGATTTGGACTGTACAGGCTTTATCCTGAGGTGCGGGGGAATCACCTCCCTGTCCCGAAACGAGGCGAACTTGACAGCCGTCCTGCCGCAAACCTCGACCATCCTGGCCTGTCTCGGCCAGGCCGCCTTCATCTGGGATATCGCGACCGATTCGATGGCCTGGAGCGACCACGCCGGCGCGGTGTTCACCGATATCCCACCCGAGGCGCTGGCGAGTGGCGCCGAGCTTGCCAAGCTGATCGAGCCGAAGCGCTCCGTCCGCAGCGAGGCGCTGACGCTGACGCCGCCGGTTCACGGTGGAGAGGGCGTGCCCTACCGAATTGAATATGGCGTGCGCGCCGCGACCTCGGCGCCGCTGCTCTGGATCGAGGAGACCGGCTGCTGGTTTGCGGGTCCCGATGGCAAGCCGGCGCGCGCCCAAGGCATCGTCCGTATCAACAACGAGCGCCACGCCCGTGACGAGCAACTGCTCAAGCTGTCGCAGCATGATCCCCTGACCGGCGAGCTCAACCGCACGCATCTGATCGCTTCGCTTGCGGAGACGATCGAGGAGGCGCAGCGCTACCGCTCCTCCTGCGCCTTCATGCTGATCGGCATCGACCATCTGGCACGGGTCAACGACGCCTTCGGCTTCGACGTGGCGGATGCGGTGATCTCCGATGTCGCCAGGCGCATACGCGCGCGCCTGCGCGGCGGCGACGTGCTCGGCCGCTTTTCCGGCAACAAGTTCGGGCTGATCCTGAAGAACTGCACCGTCGACGACATGAACATCGCCGCCGAGCGCTTCCTTGCTGGGGTCCGCGACGACGTGGTGCCGACCAGGTCGGGCCCGGTCTCGGTCACCGCTTCGGTCGGCGCGGTGAGCCTGCCGCGTTACGCCCGCTCCGCCGACGAGGCGATCAACCGCGCCCATGAGACGCTCGACAGCGCCAAGCGCCGCCGCGCCGGCTCCTATCTCGCCTGGCGCCCGAATGTCGAACGCGACGCCCAGCGCCGCGTCAATATCCGCGTCACCGACGAGATCGTCACCGCGCTCAACGAGCGGCGCATCGTGATGGCCTATGAGCCGGTGGTGACGGCCACCTCGCGCGAGAGCGCGTTCTATGAATGCCTGGTGCGGATGGAGCAGAACGACGGCCGCGTGCTGCTCGCGCCCGACATCGTGCCGGTCGCCGAGCGGCTCGGCCTGATCCGGCTGGTCGACCATCGCGTGCTCGAACTTGTGATCGCCGAGCTCGCCGCCTCGCCCGATGTCGTGCTCAGCCTCAACATCTCGCCTGACACCACCATGGATCCGGACTGGTGGGCCACCATCGAATCCGTGATGCGCGCCCATCCCGGCATCGGCGAGCGGCTGATCGTCGAGATCACCGAGACGGTCGCGATCCAGGACGTCGACGACCTCCGTAGCTTCGTCACCCGGTTGAAGAATTTCGGCAGCCGGATCGCGATCGACGATTTCGGCGCGGGCTACACCTCGTTCCGCAATTTGCGCAAGCTCGGCGTCGACATCGTCAAGATCGACGGCGCCTTCGTGCAGAACATCGTTCGCTCGGCGGATGATCGTGCCTTCGTGCAGACGCTGATCGATCTGGCGCGCCGGCTTGACCTCAAGACGGTCGCCGAATGGGTGCAGGACGAGGAGGCAGCCCAGTTGCTGCGCGGCTGGGGCTGCGACTACATCCAGGGCCGGCTGATTGGCCTGGCGTCGTCGGAGCGGCCGTGGGGCGTGGCGAAGCAGACGCTGCCGAAGGTGGGGTAAGCAGGCCGCTGTAGGTTTCTCGTCATGCCCGGGCATGACCCGGGCATCCACGCCTTTTCTTTGCTGCTGATTCTTTGCTGCTGAAAAAATGGATGGCCGGGTCAAGCCCGGCCATGACGACGTTCTAAAATTTTGCGACGAACAAAGAAGAAATCACTCTTCCTTCTTCGGCTCTTTCGACATGCGCTCGAGCCGCTCCTGCATTTCCTTCATCTGCTTACGCAGATCGTCGATGTTGCCGTCCTCCGGCGCCGGCTCCGGCGTCTTGGGGTCGGAGGCGCCGCCGCGCGACGGCGCAGCGAACGGCTTGAACATCGAGAAGGTCTGCTGGAACAATTCCATGTTGCGGCGGACGTGCTCTTCCAGCGGCGCAAACGGCGTGCCGCTGAACGTGTCGGTCAGTTGCTTGCGGAATTTCTCCTGCTCACGCGTCAGGGTATCGATCGACTGCTCCAGATATTTCGGCACCACCATCTGCATGCTGTCGCCGTAGAAGCGGATCAGCTGGCGCAGGAAGGTGGTCGGCAACAGATTTTGCCCCGCCTTGTTCTCCTGCTCGAAGATGATTTGCGCCAGCACCGAGCGGGTAATGTCCTCGCCGGTCTTGGCGTCGTAGACCAGGAAATCCTCGCCCGCCTTCACCATCGCCGCGAGGTCTTCCAACGTCACATAGGTGCTCGTACCGGTATTATAGAGCCGCCGGTTCGCATACTTCTTGATGGTGGTGGGGGTGTCTGTTTTCGCCATGGGCTCACACGTGCAAACCGGGGGACAGGGAACCCGGCGGCCTTTGCCGCAGGGCAATGCGAGGAGCATTGCAACAAACTAAGCATTTTCAACGGGGGTAGGCTACCGTTTTGTGCACCACGGTTAAACCGCGGGCATTTTTTATTGCGCAGCATTTTTTGCGAAGGAGCGCCGCAGGGCAGGCGAGGCGCTCGGCGCGCCTTGCTGCAGGGGTAAATGGCAACCTTTGAAACCTGCTGATTGCGAGTCGAGCTGATCGGCCGCGTCGATTTGAAGGCAGCACGGAGCAAATCGATTGTGCAACCGTTGACATGCCGCAATGACGTTAACAGGATGGCGCCTGAGAGTGGCCAGCCATCCGGCGCCCGCCATTTCAAAAAGACCCTCAAGCCCAGGAGATGCCTATGTCAGACGATGTCGTCATCGTCGCCGCCGCCCGCACCCCGGTCGGAAGTTTCAACGGTGCCTTTGCCACCATGCCCGCGCACGATCTCGGCGCCGTCGCCATCAAGGAAGCGCTCAAGCGCGGCGGTATCGAGCCGGGCCGTGTCTCCGAAGTCATCATGGGCCAGATCCTGACCGCGGCGCAGGGCCAGAACCCGGCGCGGCAGGCGTCGATCGCGGCCGGCATTCCCGTCGAGAGCCCGGCCTGGGGCGTCAACCAACTCTGCGGAAGCGGCCTGCGCACGGTGGCGCTCGGCTACCAGGCGCTGCTCAACGGCGATTCCGAGATCGTGGTGGCCGGCGGCCAGGAATCCATGAGCATGGCCCCGCACGCACAATATCTGCGCGGCGGCACCAAAATGGGTCCGATCGAATTCGTCGACACCATGATCAAGGACGGCCTGTGGGATGCCTTCAACGGCTACCACATGGGCAACACCGCCGAGAACGTCGCCCGGCAGTACCAGATCACCCGCGCCCAGCAGGACGAGTTCGCCGTTGCCTCCCAGCAGAAGGCGGAGGCCGCGCAGAAGGCCGGCAGGTTCAAGGACGAGATCGTCCCGGTCACCATCAAGACCCGCAAGGGCGACATCGTCGTTGCCGACGACGAATATCCGCGCCATGGCGCAACGCTCGACGCGATGGCCAAGCTGCGGCCGGCCTTCGAGAAGGACGGCACGGTCACCGCCGGCAGCGCGTCCGGCATCAATGACGGCGCCGCCGCCGTGGTGCTGATGACCGCCAAGCAGGCGGCCAAGGAAGGCAAGAAGGTGCTCGGCCGCATCGTCTCATGGGGCCAGGCCGGCGTCGATCCCAAGATCATGGGCACCGGGCCGATCCCCGCTTCGCGCGCGGCGTTGAAGAAGGCCGGCTGGAATGTCGGCGATCTCGACCTGATCGAGGCCAACGAGGCGTTTGCGGCGCAGGCCTGTGCGGTGAACAAGGACCTCGGCTGGGATACCTCCAAAGTCAACGTCAATGGCGGCGCGATCGCCATCGGCCATCCGGTCGGCGCGTCCGGCGCGCGCGTGCTGGTGACCTTGCTGCACGAGATGCAGAAGCGCGATTCCAAGAAGGGCCTTGCCACGCTTTGCATCGGCGGCGGCATGGGTATTGCGATGTGCATCGCGCGCGACTGAGAATTGTCAGCAAGGCGCGTTGAGTGATGAAAACTTCATCTGTCGGCCGCATCGCAAGCTGGTAATAAGAAAATGCCCGGTCTCGCGCCGGGCATTTTTATCTAACGGTTGATTTGACGGAGGACGCCGGTTTCGGCCGGCGAAAAAGACCGGAGAAATTCCGGCTTAAAAGACGACCAAGGAGGAGACAAATGGCACGTGTTGCATTGGTGACGGGCGGTACGCGAGGCATTGGCGCGGCGATCAGCAAGGCGCTGAAAGCGGCGGGCTATAAGGTGGCGGCGAGCTATGCCGGTAATGATGCCGCCGCGGAGAAGTTCAAGGCCGAGACCGGCATACCCGTCTACAAATGGGACGTCTCCTCGTTCGACGCCTGCGCCGCCGGAATCAAGAAGGTCGAGGCCGACCTCGGTCCCGTCGAGGTGCTCGTCAACAATGCCGGCATCACCAAGGACGGCGCTTTCCACAAGATGACGCTGGAGCAGTGGAGTGCGGTCATCAACACCAATCTCGGCTCGCTGTTCAACATGACGCGGCCGATCATCGAGGGCATGCGCGCCCGCAAGTTCGGGCGCATCATCAACATTTCCTCGATCAACGGCCAGAAGGGCCAGTTCGGCCAGGTCAACTATTCCGCGGCCAAGGCCGGCGATATCGGCTTCACCAAGGCGCTCGCGCTGGAGAACGCCAGGGGCGGCATCACCGTCAACGTGATCTGTCCGGGGTACATCAACACCGAGATGGTGCAGGCCGTGCCGAAGGACGTGCTGGAGAAAAACATCCTGCCGCAGATCCCCATCAATCGGCTTGGCGAGCCTGAGGAGATCGCGCGCACTGTCGTGTTCCTCGCGGCCGACGAGGCCGGCGCAATCACCGGCTCGACCCTCTCGATCAATGGCGGCCAGTACATGGTTTGAGACCGCTCCGTCATTGCGAGGAGCGATGGCGCGCTTGGAGTCCGCCCAAGCGCTCTTGCGCGTAGGCGGAAGCAATCCAGTACTTGATTTGCGAAGGCTGGATTGCTTCGCTTCGCTCGCAATGATGACGAATCCCCGGACCGCAACGCTGATAGGACTGACGGCGATCCTGATGTGGTCGCTGCTCGCAGTCATGACGGTCGCGACTGGAAAAATCCCCGCGTTCCAGCTTGCGGCGATGACCTTTGCGACCGGCGCTGCGACATGCGCGCTGACCTGGATCGGCCGCGCCGACGCATTCAAGGCGCTGCGGCAACCGCTGATCGCCTGGATCGTCGGGGTCGGCGGACTGTTCGGCTATCACGCGCTGTATTTCCTGGCGCTGCGCTTTGCCCCCCCGGCCGAAGCGGGATTGCTGAACTATCTCTGGCCGCTGTTGATCGTGCTGTTCTCCTCGCTGCTGCCGGGTGAGCGCTTGGCCTCGCATCACATCATCGGCGCAATGCTGGGGCTCATCGGCACCGTGCTGCTGTTCGCCGGCAATGCCAGCTTCGAGGCCAGCCAGGTGCCCGGCCTGATCGCGGCTTTTGTCGCGGCCTTCGTCTGGGCGACTTATTCCGTGCTGTCGCGCCGCCTCAAATCGGTGCCGACCGATGCCGTCGCGGGCTTCTGCGCGGTGACCGCGCTGCTCGCCGCGCTCGTGCATGCGCTGGTTGAGGCCACGGTCTGGCCTGAGTCGGCGCTGCAATGGGCCGCCATCGCAGCCCTTGGCGTCGGCCCGGTAGGCGCGGCGTTCTATGCATGGGACATCGGCATGAAGCGCGGCGACATCCGCGTGCTGGGCGCGGCCTCCTACGCCACGCCGCTGCTCTCGACTGCTTTCCTGATCCTCGCCGGCTTCGCCAAGGCCAGCGCCAACATTGCGCTCGCCGCCGCGCTGATCGCCGGCGGCGGATTGATTGCGGCGAAGGACATGATTTTACGGAAGCACTAACCTCTTTTAGTTGCGCGTGATCTTGTCGGAAAACCGGTGCCCACTTTTCCGGATCACGCGCTCGCCGGCTCGAAATCGGGCTTCGCCATTTCGAAGCCTGCGAATTCGAATCCCGGCGCGACCGTGCAACCGACCAGGGTCCAGTCGCCGGTACTCTCGGCGCATTGCCAGGCGCCCGCCGGCACAATTCCCTGCGGCCGTTCGCCCGCGGCGAGATCGGGGCCGAGCGTCACCGTGTGCGATTTGCAACCCTCATGGGCGATCTGCAGTGTCAGCGGCGCGCCGGCATAATAATGCCAGACCTCCACCGCATCGACGCGATGCCAGTGCGAGCGTTCGCCGCGCGCCAACAGGTAATAGATCGCGGTCGAATGCGCGCGACCGTTCTCGTCGATGCGCTTGTCGCGAAACGTCTCGCGATAATGGCCGCCCTCCGGATGCGGGCGGAGCTCGAGACGTGCGATGACCTCGGTGGCGGACAGCATCAGGACTTGTTCTTGCGTTCGCGCAGCTCGCCGAACACCTCGGCAGCGCCTGCGCCTTTCATGTGCAGCTTCTGCGCGACGGCGGGATCGTCGGCGCGCAGGAACACGTTGGCCTTCTTCTCCTCGCCGAGCAGCGAGGGGATGGTCGGCTTGTTCTCAGCCCGCAGCCGCGTCACCTCCTCGGCGCGCGCCTTCAGTGCGGGATTGTCGCCATCGACGGTCAGCGCGAATTTCACGTTCGAGGCGGTGTACTCGTGGCCGCAATAAAGTTTGAAGTCGTCGGGCAGCGCGCGCAGCTTCAACAGCGAATCCCACATCATGGGATAGTCGCCCTCGAACACCCGCCCGCAGCCGATCGAGAACAGGGTGTCGGCCGCAAACAGCGCCTTCTCGGTATCGAACACGTAGGAGATATGGTCGAGCGTGTGACCGGGCGTCTCCAGCACGCGCGCCAGGAGACTACCGACCTTGACCACGTCGCCATTGCCGACGCGCGCGTCGACGTCGGCGATCTTCGCCTTCTTGTCGTTCGGCGCAACGACGCGGCAGCCATATTTCTGCTTGAGCTCGGCGACTCCGCCGACATGGTCGCCATGATGATGGGTGATCAGGATGTCGGTGAGCTTCCAGCCCTCGCGCTCCAGCGCCTTGATGATGGGGCCGGCTTCCGGCGCATCGATCGAGGCGGTCGCCTTGGTCGCGGGATCGTGGATCAGATAGCCGAAATTGTCGTTGAGGCAGGGAAAGGTTCTGATATCGGCGGCCATGAAGTCTCCATTCCGGCTATTGGGACCAAGGGCCCAAGAGATATGGCGTTAACGCTGATCGGGCAACGCAATAATCCAAGCGCCCCGCAGGGGTGAGCGTGTTAGATTACTGTCATGAGCATCGACGTCATCGATCTCCGTGATTTCTATTCGCAACGCCTCGGCATCGTGGCGCGGCAACTGATCAATCGCGGCATCAGGGAGCGCTGGCCCAATGCGCAGGGCCAGCGCGTCCTCGGCGTCGGCTATCCCACGCCCTATCTCGGACTTTTTCGTGAAGATTCGGAGCGCTGCATCGCCTTCATGCCGGCGGCCCAGGGCGTGCTGAAATGGCCGACGGCGCGGCCGACGCTGGCGACGCTGGTCGACGAGTTCTCCATGCCGCTGCCGGATTCAGCCGTGGACCGCGTGCTGCTGATCCATGCGCTGGAAATGTCCGACGATCCGGAAGGGTTGTTGCGCGAAGTGTGGCGGGTGCTGGCGCCGTCGGGACGGGTGATCGCCGTGATCCCGAACCGGCGCGGCGTGTGGACCCGCACCGACACCACGCCGTTCGGCCACGGGCGGCCCTATTCGCGCTCGCAGATCACGCAACTGTTGCGGCAGACCTGGTTCACGCCGGCATCATGGGGCGAGGCGCTGTTCATGCCGCCGTTCGCAGGCGGCTGGTTCCTGCGCTCGGCGCTGGCGTGGGAGCGCATGGGCGCGGCGCTGTCGCTGCCGTTCGCCGGCGTGCATATCGTGGAAGCGACCAAGCAGGTCTATCGCGCGATCCCGGCCAAGCGGGAACGCACGCGCCTGATCCCGACGCTGGAGCCGGTGCTGGTGCCGTCCTCGACGGCGACAAGAGGCTGAAAATTTTTCACCCTCCCCGTTGAGGGAGGGTGAAGCCGAATTCGGGGATCGAGTAATCGTTACTCGTTCCCGGGATTGAAATCGTCGCCCTGCGGCCCGGGTGGCGTGCCTTCGGGACGCGGGCCGCCATGCGGCCGGCGCCGGCGGCGCGGGAAACGATCGCCGCCGCCATTGCCTTCATAGCCGCCTGCGCCGCCATTGATCTGCGGCTGCGGGCCGGTGATGAAGGAGGGCAGGCGATCGACACTGGCATTATCCGCGCGATCCGCGACCGGGGGCTGCGGTTGCGGCTGGTACTGCGGCTGCTGACGATGCTCGCGATGCTCACGGTGTTCGCGCGGCTGTTGCTGCTGATCCCGCACAAAGGGCTGGCCTTCGCGCGGCTGCTGGCCGTTGTCGCGTATAAAGGGCTGCGGCTGCTGCGGCACGAAGCCGGGCTCCTGCCCGAAGCTCGAAAAATTCTCGCCCTCGTCCTCGCCATCCTCGCCCATGACGTCGTCGGGGCGCGGCGGTTGCTGCAGATGTTGCGGCTGGCTCTGGCGGAACTGTTCCTGGGCCGCCGCGATCAGGCGGAAATAGTGCTCGGCGTGCTGGTAGTAGTTCTCGGCGGCGACCGGATCGCCGGAGGAGCGGGCATCGCGCGCCAGCTGCAGATATTTTTCCGCGATGTGGGATGCGGTGCCGCGGATCTTGATGTCGGGGCCGTTCGATTCGAACACCCGGGTCATCGGGTTCTGGCCGCGCCGGTTATTGTTATTATTATGATTGTTGTTGTTCCGGTTGCGCATCCGCTTGTTGTTCTGACCGTTTCTCATGTCCTGCCTTTTATTCCAGCCCTGAAGTTAGACGCACCAAAATGAAACTCTGTTGGGAACGAGGAGTCCAAACGCTCACGTGCGCCGATTTCGGCGCCGTCACAGCAATGACCGATGTCGTCGACCGTCGCGCTCAACAAAAACGCGTTCCCCACCCGCCAGCACATGCCGGCGAACCTGTTCAATTCAGCCCAGTTTTCTTGCGTAAGTCTTCAAGCGCAAATCAGGCTTTCGTTCGCTTTGCGGTCACGAGCAGCGCAGCTCAATCAGCCATCGCGCTCAACTCGACCAGCGTTTTGGAACCTTTCAACCGGTGTGGCTCTCGCTCTCGAGAACCGCTGTTCCGACCCACTTTATGCCGGGGTCCTGCACCAGTGTTGTGAGCGGAACGTAGTCGCTCCCGACGGATATTCCAAGAGGTTTTTGCGTTCCAATCGGGCTTTAGAAGGGCATTTTTCGCCCCGTAACGGCCCGGAAAATGCCCGCCAGGTCGGTTTTCGGCCCACCTGCCAGCGTTAACCCCGCACCGGTCATCAAAGTTTCAATCGCCCCGCTCTGGCCCTGCCCGGCCTCCACGACCAGTACACCGCCCGGGGCGAGCAGGGCTGCACTTTGCGGGATCAGCGCGCGATAGGCGGATAACCCGTCCGGCCCGCCATCGAGGGCGAGAAGCGGATCGTGGTCGCGCACTTCGGTGGCAAGACCGGCGATCTCCGCGGAGCGGATATAGGGTGGATTGGACACGATGAGATCGAAGCGGCCGGAGAGGCCGGTGGCGTAATCGCAGCGGATGAAGCTCGCGCGATCTGCGAGATTGAGCTGTGTCGCGTTGGATGCGGCGGTGTCGAGCGCCTCCGCACTGATGTCGGTGCCGATGCCCTGCGCATGCGGCAATTCCGACAACAGCGCAAGCAGGATCGCACCCGACCCGGTACCGAGATCGGCGATGCGCAGCGCACGGTTCTGTGCGCCGTCGGCGCGCAGGATGTCCAGCGCGCGTTCGACCACGGTCTCGGTGTCGGGCCGCGGCACCAACGTGGCCGCGGAGAGTTTCAGCGGCAGGCCCCAGAATTCTCTTGTTCCGATGATGCGCGCGACCGGCTCGCCGGTGAGACGGCGTTGCGCGTATTCGTCCAACCGGGTGGCTTCGCTTGCGGCGAGTGTTCGGGCGCCTGAGGCGACCAGGCCGGTGAGATCGAGATTGAGTGCTGCGCCGACGAGGGCGCGCGCGTCGAACTCGGCAGATTCGATATTAGCTGCGTTGAAGCGCGCCGTGAGTGCGCGCCGCGCGGCGTCGATGGTTTGGCCGGCAGGCGAACTCATTCGTCGTCCCCGCGAAAGCGGGGACCCATACCGCGGAATCCATCAATGATGCGCGGTGGTCGACGATCTTCGCAAAACCAGGGCCTGTGGTTATGGGTCCCGGGTCGCGCTCGCGACTTGACGGCGCTGCGCGCCGCAAAGGGCTCGCTTGCCCGGGACGACATTGCGGAGCTCACGCCGCCGCACCCTGGGCCGCGAGCTGCGCCGCCTGATGCTCGGTGGTCAGCGCGTCGATCAACTCGCCAAGTGATTCGCCCGAGATCACCTGCGGCAGCTTATATAGCGTCAGGTTGATGCGGTGATCGGTGACGCGGCCCTGCGGGAAGTTATAGGTGCGGATACGCTCGGACCGATCGCCCGAGCCGACCTTTTCCTTGCGGTCGGCCGAGCGCGCGGCGGCGAGGCGCTGGCGCTCGGCGTCATAGATGCGCGAGCGCAGGATGTTCATGGCCGAGGCACGATTCTTGTGCTGCGAGCGGCTGTCCTGCATCATCACCACGATGCCGGTCGGGATATGGGTGATGCGGATCGCCGATTCCGTCTTGTTAACGTGCTGGCCGCCCGCGCCTTGAGCGCGCATGGTCTCGATCCGCAGATCGTCGTTCTTGATATCGACGTCGATCTCCTCGACTTCCGGCAGCACGGCCACTGTCGCCGCCGACGTATGAATGCGGCCCTGCGTCTCGGTGTCGGGCACGCGCTGCACGCGATGCACGCCGGACTCGAATTTCAATTTCGCAAACGCGCCGCGGCCCTTCACCTCGGCGATGATTTCCTTGTAGCCGCCGACGGTGCCTTCGCTCGCCGAAATCACCTCGACCTTCCAGCCCTGCAGGTTGGCGAAGCGCTCGTACATCCGGAACAGGTCGCCGGCGAACAGCGACGCCTCGTCGCCGCCTGTGCCGGCACGGATTTCCAGCACGACGTTGCGGTCGTCCATGGCGTCCTTGGGCAACAGTGCAACGCGGATGTTCTGCGTCAGCTCTTCGCGCGTGGCCGCGAGCGTCTCGCGCTCGGCCTCGGCCATGGCGCGCATCTCCGCGTCGGTCGCGGGATCGGCGATCAAGGCTTCGGTGTCGGCAAGCTCCTTCGCTGCCGCCCGATAGGCCTTCACCGCCTCGATCAGCGGATTGAGCTCGGAAAGTTCGCGGGTGATCTGCACATATTTCTCGGACGACAGCTGACCCAGCACCTGCGCCTCCAGCGAAGCGTGGTGCGCCAGCAGAACGTCGAGTTTGGTTTCAGGGAGGGCGGACATCGGATAATCTCGGACGGAAGATGGGAAGCGGAGCTGGCTATAACAACAGCCTCGCTACAACGTCAGTCCCTCGGCTTCCGCGAATTTCGTCAGCCTCTCGCGGATCGACACGCTGCCGGCCGGCGCATCCAGCAGCGGATTGATCATCGCTTCCGCCTTTTTGGCGTCGAGGTCGAGAATCAACGCCTTGACCGGACCGTGCGCAGTTGCCGACAAAGAGAGAGAACGATAGCCCATCGCGATCAGCGCAAGTGCCCCGATCGGTTTCGACGCCATTTCGCCGCAGAGCGAGGCGGATTTCTTTGCAGCATCGGCCTTTCGCACGATGTCGCGCAACGCGCGCAGGATCGGCGCCGAGAGCGTGTCGAAGCGTTCCGAGACTTTCGCATTGCCGCGGTCGACCGCGAACAGGAACTGGAACAGATCGTTGGAGCCGACCGAGACGAAGTCGACCTTCTTCAAGAGCTCGTCCATCTGATAGAGCAGCGCCGGCACCTCGACCATGGTGCCGACGTCGACGCGCTCGGGCAGCGCATGACCGTGCTGGCGCAAATAGGTCAGCTCACGCTCGACGATGGCTTTCGCGGCGTCGAACTCGGCAATATCCGAGATCATCGGGAACATGATGCGCAGCGCGCGGCCGCCGCCGGCCCGCAGCAGCGCGCGGATCTGGCCGCGCAGCAGGCCCGGCCGGTCGAGCCCGAGCCGGATCGCGCGCCAGCCGAGCGCCGGGTTTTCCTCGATCACCGTCTCGAGATAGGGCAGCGCCTTGTCGCCGCCGATGTCGAGCGTACGGAAGGTGACGGGCTTCTGGCCGGCGGCATCGAGCACGGTGCGATAGAGCGCAAGCTGGTCACTCGAGCGCGGCAGGCTCGGCGAGACCATGAACTGCAATTCGGTGCGGAACAGGCCGATGCCGGCGCTGCCGGTCTCGTCGATGTGCGGCAGGTCGATGGCGAGCCCCGCATTGATCATCAGCTCGACCTTCTGGCCGTCCCTGGTGACGCAGGGCTTTTCGCGCAACGCCTGATACTGGGCTTGCCGTCGTGCGCGAAACCGCACGCGCTCGGCAAAAGCCGATTCGATCTCCTGCGACGGGCGCACATAGATGTCGCCCGTGGTGCCGTCGACGATGATGGCGTCGCCGGGATCGGCGATGCCGGGCGCGTTCGGGATTTCGCCGACCGCGGGAATGCCGAGCGCGCGCGCCACGATCGAGACGTGGGAGTTGGCGGTGCCTTCCTCCAGCACGAGGCCGCGCAGGCGCTTGCGGTCGTAGTCGAGCAGCGCCGCCGGGCCCATCGCGCGCGCGATCAGGATCGCATTGTCGGGCAGATGCTCGCGCGACGGCGCGTGATCCTGACCGACCAGCTGGCGCATCAGGCGGAAACCGAGGTCTTCCAGATCGTGCAGGCGGTCGCGCAGGTATGGATCGGTCGAACGCAGCATGCGCGCGCGGGTGTCGGACTGCACGCGCTCGACCGCGGCCTCCGCGGTGAGGCCCGTAGCGACCGCCTCATGCAGCTTGTGCGACCAGCCCTGGTCGTTGGCAAACATGCGGTAGGCTTCCAGCACATCGCGATGCTCGCCGCCGTCGGCGACGTCGCCGCGCTCCAGCATGCGGTCGAGATCGGCGCGCAGCTTGGTCAGCGCCAGATCGAGCCGCTTGATTTCCTTCGGCAGGTCCTCGGCGATGTAGTCCTTGATGACCACCCGCGGCTCGTGCAGCACGACATGGCCGAGCGCGATGCCGTCGGACAGCACCGCGCCGGTCTTCTGCACGGAGTGGCGCGCGGCCGGCTCGAGACCGGGCTGCGCCAGCGCGGAGAGCTCGCCCGAGGCGATCATCTCGGCCAGCACCATCGCGGTGGTCTGCAGCGCCTCGACCTCTTCCTCGACATAGGTGCGCTTGGCGCGGTTCTGCACCACCAGCACGCCGAGCGTGTTGCCGGCGCGCAGGATCGGCACGCCGAGGAAGGAGTGGTAGATTTCTTCGCCGGTCTCGGGGCGGTAGGAGAAGGCCGGGTGGCTTTGCGCGTCGCTCAGATTGAGCGCCGAGGCTTCGCTGGAGACGAGGCCGACCAGGCCCTCATGCGCGCTCAGCACGGTGCGGTGCACAGCATCGCGGTTGAGGCCTTCGGTGGCGTAGAGTTCGAGGGTGTTATCGACGCGCAGCACATAGACCGAGCAGACCTCGGCCACCATATTGGCCGCGATCAGCACCACGATCTTGTCCAGCCGCTCCTGGGCCGAGACCTGCTCCGCCATGGTTTCGCGAAGCCGTCTCAACAGGACGCGGGGGCCGCCCGACGCGCTTCGCATTACCGAAAATCCCCCTCCCAAAAGCCGAGCCGCCGCCTTGCCGCGGGGTGGCGCCAAACTCCGAAAAAACAACAATTTTAGTCATTCGGCGCCGACTTCTGTCCACCGCTTTCCGCCGTATAGCGAATTGAGGCTTGTTTTGCCAAGCAAAAGGCCTGCCAGCCCTGTGCCGTCCGCCAAGTTGTGATGCTGCGACAGCTAAGAGAAGCTTTTTCTACGCTTGGTCGAGCCCGTAGAGCGTGTGCAGCGTGCGCACGGCCAGTTCCGTATAGGCCGCATCGATCAGCACCGAGAACTTGATCTCGGAGGTGGTGATGGCGCGGATGTTGATGTTGCGCGCGGCCAGCGCCGAAAACGCCTTGGCGGCAACGCCGGCATGGCTGCGCATGCCGCTGCCGATCACGCTGACCTTGGCGACATCGGTCGCGCTGTCGATCCGCGCATAGCCGATCTTCGCCTTCGACGAGGTGATGGTGTCGTGCGCGCGCTTGTAGTCGGTGGCCGGCACCGTGAAGGTGAGGTCGGTGGTCTTGCCGTCTTCGGAGACGTTCTGCACGATCATGTCGACATTGATGTTGGCATCGGCGAGCGGCCCGAAGATCGACGCGGCGACCCCCGGCTTGTCCTCGATCTGGCGCACCGAAATCTGCGCCTCGTCCTTGGAGAAGGCGATGCCGGTGACGACGTGGCTTTCCATGATTTCCTCCTCGCTGCAGATCAGCGTGCCCGGCGGCTGGTTGGCATGCGGGTCGATATCCTCGGGCTTGTCGAAGCTGGAGCGGACGAAGATCGGCATACTCTGGGTCATGCCGAGTTCCACCGAGCGGACCTGCAGCACCTTGGCGCCCTGCGACGCCAATTCCAGCATGTCCTCGAATGCGATCTTGTCGAGCCTGCGCGCCTTCGGCACCACGCGCGGGTCCGTCGTATAGACGCCATCGACGTCGGTGTAGATATCGCAGCGGTCGGCGTGGATTGCGGCGGCGATCGCCACCGCCGAGGTGTCGGAGCCGCCGCGGCCGAGCGTGGTGATGCGGCCGGTCTGCGGGTTGATGCCCTGGAAGCCTGCGATGACGGCGACCTCCTTGCGGTCCTTGAAGCGGTGGATCAGCTCGGCGCCGTCGATCTCGAGGATGCGCGCGGAGGCATGCGCGTCGCTGGTCTTGATCGGGATCTGCCAGCCCTGCCAGGATCGCGCCTGAATGCCCATGCCCTGCAGCACGATCGCGAGCAGCCCGGATGTGACCTGCTCGCCGGAGGCGACCACCGCGTCATATTCGCGCGCGTCATGCATCGCGGAGGCCTCGCTGCACCAGGCCACCAGCTCGTTGGTCTTGCCGGCCATCGCCGACACCACGACCGCGACATCGTGTCCGGCGTCGACCTCGCGCTTCACGTGGCGCGCGACGTTGCGGATTCGGTCGATATTGGCGACGGATGTTCCGCCGAATTTCATCACGAGGCGGCCCATGACGACGCGCAAAAGCCCTTCGAACGAGGATAAGTTCTTGAACCCGGCGCGAAAGCTGGGGCGTCCGGGCCGAAACGCGCGTATACATAGCGATGCGGCCGGGAGCAAGCGGGTTCCGGCCGCGTTAAGGCTGTTGTTGGTTAGTGTTGCGGAGAGGTGAGGCGAGCGTATGGGGCGTTACATCGACGAGATCCTGCAGCCCGGCGAAAAGGTGCTGTATTCCACCAACGCACACTGGATGTTTTACCTACCGGCGATCGGGGTCTGGATCCTGGTGGCGATCCTGCTGGCGGCATCGGGTCTGGTGATGGTCCCGGCCCTCATGCTGTTCTGCTGGGCCTGTGCCGCCGTCGCAGCCATTGCGGCGCTCTATCTGACGCTAAAAGCCTGGTTCCACCGCTGGACCACCGAGACTGACGTCACCAACATGCGCGTCGTGCACAAGACGGGCTTCATCAAGCGGCGCACCTTCGAGATGGCGCTGGACAAGGTCGAGAGCGTCGACGTCAACCAGAGCATCATGGGGCGCATTCTGAATTATGGCGACGTCACCATCATGGGCGTCGGCGAAGGCAAGGAAATCATAAGAACGATCGCCGCGCCGCTCGAATTTCGCAGCCACATCACCGTGCGGTAACTGCCATGGCCACTATCCCGCGCGCCGCCTCGACCGTCGACCCCGCCGAGATCGCCAAATTCTCGAAGCTGTCGCAGGAATGGTGGGACCCGTCAGGCAAGATGGCGCCGCTGCACAAGATCAATCCGCTGCGGCTCACCTACATTCGCGACGCGGCCGCCCGCAAATTCGACCGCAATGTCAAAAGCCTGAATTGCCTTTCCGGTTTGCGTGTTCTCGATATCGGCTGCGGCGCCGGCCTGTTGTGCGAGCCGCTGACGCGGCTGGGCGCGCAGGTGATCGGCGTCGACCCCTCCGCCTCCAACATCGCCGCGGCCAAGCTGCATGCCGAGAAGGGACATCTGTCGATCGACTATCGCTGCACCACCGTGGAAGAGATGGACGTGCGCGAGCGCTTCGACATCGTGCTGGCGATGGAGGTGATCGAGCACGTCACCGATGTCGGCGCTTTCATCGGCCGCTGCGCGGCGATGCTCAAGCCCGGCGGCCTGATGGTGGTCTCCACCCTCAATCGCAACTGGAAGAGCTTTGCGCTCGCTATTGTCGGTGCCGAGTATGTGCTGCGCTGGCTGCCGCGCGGCACCCATCAATGGGACAAGTTCGTCACCCCCGACGAACTCGCGAAGCATCTGCTCGACAACCGCCTCACCATCACCGAGCAGTCCGGCGTGGTCTACAGCCCCTTCGCCGACCGGTGGAGCCTGTCGTCGGACGTCGACGTGAACTACATGGTGATTGCCGAGGAGATGGTGTGATCTTGCTTTCACCCTCCCCTGGAGGGGAGGCATAGGCCGCCTTCGGCGGCCGTCTAGCTTTGACGCCGAAGCGAAGCTTCGGCTATGGCGCAGCGGCGGGGTGGGGTGAATGCTTGCCATGCATGATCACGACGCGCGCATGCGTGCCGCTCCGTATCGCCGAGCACCCGCTTTGTGGTTGAAGTGGAGATGTAACCCCACCCCGTCTCACATTTCGCTACACTCAATGTGAGCCGACCCTCCCCCTCCAGGGGAGGGTGAACAGAAGCTCCCATGTTCTCCGTCGCCTCGCTCTGGATTCCCTTCACCATCGTCGCCGCGCTCGGCCAGGTCGCGCGCAACGCGATGCAGCGTTCGCTCACGGGTCCGCTCGGCACCTGGGGCGCGACCAACATCCGCTTCCTGTTCGGCTTTCCATTCTCGGTGATCTTCTTCGTCGTGGTGTGGCTCGCCACGGGCGATCATGTGCCGTGGCCGACGCCCGCGTTCTGGCCGTGGCTGCTGCTCGGCGCGCTGAGCCAGATCATCGCCACCGGCCTGATGCTGGTCGCCATGAACGACCGCTCCTTCGTGGTGACCACCGCGTATCTCAAAACCGAGGCGATCCAGACCGCGATCTTCGGCTTCGTCTTCCTCGGCGATCACCTCACCTGGCTGAAAGTGATCGCGATCCTGATCGCCACCGTCGGCGTCGTCATCACCGCGCTGCGGCCCGGCGCCGAGAAGAGCTTTGCCCAGGTTCGCCCGACCATCATCGGCCTGGTTTCGGCGGCGGCGTTCGCGCTGTCGGCGATCGGCTATCGGGGCGCCATCCTCACCGTGCCGGGGGTGAGCTTCGTCACTGCGGCGTCCTATACGCTGGTGTGGGGGCTGTTCGCGCAGACCGTGGTGCTGACGATCTATCTGTTGTGGCGCGCGCCCGACATCCTGAAGAAGATTCTCGGCCTGTGGAAACCCTCGATGCTCGCGGGCTTCATGGGCGCGTTCGCCTCGCAGTTCTGGTTCCTGGCATTTGCGCTGACGGCGGCCGCCAATGTGCGCACCCTGGCGCTGGTCGAAGTGTTGTTCGCGCAGGGCGTGGCGTATTACTCGTTCAAGCAGCCGCTGTCGGCGCGCGAGCTTTCGGGCATTGCGCTGATCGTGGTTGGGGTGGCGTTGCTGGTCGCCGTTTAGCGCATGATCCAGAAAAGTGCGAAGCGGTTTTCCGAAAAGATCATGCGCCAAACAATCAAGGCTTTATCACGATCAGCACCGCACCGGCGGCGATCAGCGCGATCCCGAGCCAACCGTTCCATGACGGACGCTCGCCGAGGAAGACAACGCCGAACAGCGCCACCAGCACCACGCTCAATTTGTCGATCGGCGCCACCAGCGTCGCCGGCCCGAGTTTCAGCGCGCGAAAATAGCAAAGCCATGACGCGCCGGTGCCGAGACCGGAGAGCAGCAGGAACAGCCAGCTTTTCGCCGCGATCGGTCCGGGCTGGCTGAATTGTCCGGTCGCGAACAGGATCAGGGACAGCGTCACCAGCACGACCACGGTGCGGATCAGGGTCGCGAGATCGGAGTTGATGCCTTCCACGCCGACCTTGGCGAAAATCGCGGTGAGCGCGGCGAATATGGCGGAGAGGACCGCCCAGAGCTGCCAGGAATTGAAGGTATCAGGGTTCATCGTTCTACAGAGAGATCCCGGGTTCGCGCTAAGGCGCGCCCCGGGATGACGCGCCTATCGCGCGTCAATTGCGGTCGTCGGGCAGCACCGGCAGCGGCGAGACCTCGACGCCTTCCTCGATCAGCGACTTGGCCTCTTCGGGCGAGGCCTCGCCATAGATCGGCCGGTGCTCGATATCGCCGTAATGCATCTTGCGCGCTTCGTTGGGGAATTTCTCCCCGACATTGTCGGCATTCTTGACGATGTGATCGCGCAATTCCTTGATCTTGGCGCGCAGTTCGCGCTCCTGCGCCATCAATAGTGGCGTCGATCCCGCAGCCCCAGGCGCCTCGGCGGGAGCCGCAGGCGCGGCCACAGGATCGGCGCGCTCGCGGCCCTTCTTGCCGACGATCCGCGGCGCCATGATCGCCTTCTCGATCTTGACGGACTCGCAGACCGGGCAGCTGACGAGGTTGCGCTTGACCTGCGAGTCGTAGGCGGCGGAATCCTGGAACCAGCTTTCGAACGTGTGATCGCGTTCGCAGCGGAGCGAGTATCGGATCATGCCGATCCCCGCACCAGGTGCAGATGCTCGGGGCCGGTCTTGGGATCGGCGACCGAGAAACGCCGCCCGTGCTGCAGCGACGGCACCGATTTGCGCGCCGCGTCGACCTTCGACGGATCGATCTGGGCCAGGAAAACGCCGGGCTCGACGTCGCCCTCGACGAGGATTTCGCCCCAGGGCGCCACGATCAGCGAATGACCATAGGTCTCGCGCTTGTTCTCATGCAATCCCGCCTGCGCCGCGGCAAACACGAAGCAGCCGGTCTCGATGGCGCGGGCGCGCAGCAGCACCTGCCAATGCGCCTCGCCGGTCTTGCGGGTGAAGGCGGACGGCACGGTCAGGAACGACGCGCCGCTTTCCGCCAGCGCGCGGTACAGCGCCGGGAAGCGCAGGTCGTAGCAGATCGTGAGCCCGATCCGGCCCCACGGCAGGTCGGAGATCACGGCGCTCTCGCCCGGCTGGTAGTTGGCGGACTCGCGATAGCTCTCGCCGCCGGGCAGATCGATGTCGAACATGTGGATCTTGTCGTAGCAGGCGAGAATGTTGCCGTCGGGTCCGATCAGGAAGCCGCGGTTGACCGCCTTCTCCGGCGAGAAGCGCAGCGCCAGCGATCCGATGTGCAGATGGATCTTCAGCTCTTTTGCCAGCGCGCGATAAGCCTTGAACGAGACGTCATCTTCCTCCGCCGCCAGATGCTCGAACAGCGCCTTGCGGTTCAGCTGCATCATGTTGCTGACTTCGGGCGTCTGCACATAGTCGGCACCCTGCTTGGCCGCCTCACGGATCAGCGCCGTGCCCTGCTCGAGGCTCGGCCCCGGCAGTAGTCCGGTGCGCATCTGCACCATCGCCGCGGTAAAAATGTTGCCGTCGCTCATGAAGCGGCCTTTTCTCCCGACAGCATGCCGTCGAGCTTGCCTTCGCGATCCAGCGCATAAAGTTCGTCGCAGCCGCCGATCAGCACTCCGCCGATATAGATCTGCGGGAAGGTGACGCCTTCTCCGGCGCGGTCGTACATCTGTTGACGCACCGATGAATCCTTGCCGTTGTCGTATTCGGTGAAAGCGGCCTTTTTGCGAGTCAGCAGCGATTTGGCGGCGCTGCAATAGCCGCAGCCCGGACGGGTGTAGATTTCGATGGCAGCAGGCATCTCGCGCTCGGTCTTTTGCGAATAAGCGCTGATTATATGGGAGCTTTGGGGGTGTCCACAACCCGGGCGAAGACCAGCACGTCGACCTGTGACGCCTTTGCCCGCAAGAGTGCCCGCGCGCAGGCGTCCAGCGTCGCACCCGTAGTCAGGACGTCATCGATCAGCACCACGCGGCGGCCCTGGACTATCGATTTCGCAGCCGCCGAGAGCTGGAATGCGCCCTGCACATTGCTGGCCCGCTGCGCGCGGGACAGCCCGACCTGCTGCTCGGTGGCACGCACCCGCTGCAACAGGTCGCCGCGCAGCCTGACGCCGCTCTGCCGCTCGATGGCGCGCGCCAGCGCGCCGGACTGGTTGAAGCGGCGGCCCCAGGCACGGCGCCAGTGCAGTGGTACCGGAATCAGCATGTCGGTGCCGTCGAGCAGTTCGCGCCCGGCGCGCGCCATCCAGCGGCCCATCGCCGGTGCCAGGTCGGTGCGGTCCTGGTATTTCAGCGCATGCACCAGCGTCCGGGCGATCTCGTCATAGCGCACCGCGGCGCGCGCCCGCGTATAGGCGGGCGGATTGGCGATCGCCTCCATCGACAGCATGTCGGGGCCGGGATCGTAGACAAAGGGAATGCCGAGCCGCGGGCAGTAGGGCGGTTCGATGAACGAGAGTTTCGCCCAGCATTCGGCGCAGACACCGTCGCCCTCGACCGGCTCGCGGCAGGACACACACAGGGTCGGCAGCGCGATGTCGAGCGCGAATTTGGCCGCGTGGGTCCAGGCGCCGCCGAGCACGCGGACTGCGCGGCGCAGCGGGCTAGGAGATAAGTTCATGATGTTCGCCCAAGATGGCACGCGCGCTTCGAGTCTTCGCGCGATGTCCGCCAATGATCGCGTCATAGGCTGATCGCATTTGCCGCGCGGCCTGTTCGGGAGCGACGTCGCCGATGCCTGTTCCCATCCCCGGCACAAGGAGGGATCGGATCGTCCTGCCGCCGGCAGCGTTGTGAGCAAGCACCGTAATCAGGGCGGCGCGAAAGGCCAGGTAAACGTTGACCGTGCCGGCAATGCGTGTGGGCACCCGCATCGTGGGTGCACTCACCAGAAACGGAAACGATTCATGTTGGGTGGCGAGCACGATCGCTTGACCGACAGGGAGCTCGCCAAAATGTCTTTCCAGCAAGTGCTCCTTGAGCCGAGATTCCAGCTCCCAGCCGAAATAACGCGAGTATAAAAGATCGATCCCGCCGTCCATGAAGCCGAAACTGTTGGCGGGGCTAACGATGGCGTCGGCTGCGTGCTCGAAAATGTCGCCCCGCGTGACCCGGACCTCGGACACGTCGGCGAAGCTCTGTTCCCAGGCTTTGACGAGGCTGGCGTTGATGTCGCGAAGATGAACCTTGAGCATGGCACAAGGTTAGCGCGCTGCCGCCTCGATTGCCAGACAGTGCAGCGCGGCGTACCAACCCGGCATGGCTTCGACGACCGCACCGGTCCTGTTCGACCGCGCCCTTCTGGCGCGGCGGATCGCGCGTGCGAAAAGGCTCGGGCCGGCGACGTTCCTGCTCGATCGTGTCGCTGAGGACATGGCGGAGCGGCTTGCGGCGGTGAATCGTGAGTTTACGGAAGCTGCCGATGTCTGGACGCCGGGCGAGGGGCTTTCGCTGCCGCGGCTCAGGGTTCGGCATGTCGATATCGGCTCCGGCGACGAGAGCTTGCCGTTGGCGCCCGCGTCGCTCGATCTTGCGGTCTCGGCACTGGCGTTTCAGTTCGTCAACGATCTGCCCGGCGTGCTCACGCAGATCCGCCGCGCGCTGAAGCCGGACGGGCTCTTGCTCGCGGCGCTGATCGGCGGCGAGACGCTGACGGAGCTGCGGCAAAGCTTTGCCGCTGCCGAAGCCGAATGCGAGGGCGGCGTGTCGCCGCGCGTCGTACCCTTTGCCGATCTCCGCGACATCGGCGGGCTGTTGCAGCGCGTAGGCCTCGCGCTGCCGGTTACCGATGTCGATCGCGTGGTAGTGCGTTATGACAATGCGTTCGCGCTGATGAATGATCTGCGCCGCATGGGCGCGACCAACATTTTGCTGGAGCGGCGGCATGCGCCGACGCGCCGCGCGACTCTGCTGCGGATGGCGGCGACCTATGCCCAGCGCTTCGCCGATCCTGACGGCCGCATCCGCGCCACCTTCGATATCGTCTGGCTGTCGGCCTGGGCGCCGGATGCAAGCCAGCCCAAGCCGTTGCGGCCAGGCTCGGCGACGGCGAGCCTGGAGGAGGCGGTGAAGCGGGGGACGAAGCGCTGACCCCTTATGGCGCGTCTTGAACCATGAGGCCTAGAGAGCGCCTTCGTTCGAGACGAGTGACAAAAATCCCTCTAATGTCGATAAATAAAATGCAGCAGTCCGCTTCGCAGAGGAACGCTGACTCGCTCGAGCTCCTTCATGGACATGAAGTCTTTTATGGACTCCTTCAGCAGTCCATAACCGCTTGCTAATTTTCATCGCAAGCAACCGCAAAAGGCCGAGCGCATTTGTTGACGCCATGCAGCTTTCCTCAGGATGAGGCTTCTCATCACAGCAACAAATCTTCCAGATGCGGAATCAGCGGCAAATCCGCCGGCGGCATCGGATAGTCGCGCAATTTATTGGCGCGCACCCAGGCGAGTTGCTGGCCCTCGCGCGCGGTGACCTGGCCCTCCCAGCGCCGGCAGATATAGAGCGGCATCAACAGATGAAAACTCTCATAGGCGTGGCTCGCGAAAGTAAGCGGCGCGAGGCAGGGCTCTTCGACTGAAATGCCGAGCTCCTCGTGCAATTCGCGGATCAGCGTCACCTCCGGCCGCTCGCCCATTTCGACCTTGCCGCCGGGAAATTCCCACAGGCCGGCCAGCGTCTTGCCTTCGGGCCGCTGCGCGATCAGCACGCGCCGGTCGGCATCGACCAGCGCACAGGCCACGACCAGGGTGAGTTTCACTTCGGCCATCAGCTCTAGGAGCGGTAGTCGCCGTTGATGGCGACATATTCCTTGGTGAGATCGCAGGTCAGCACGCGGTCGCGACCCTTGCCCAGCCCGAGCGCGACCTTGATCTGGATCTTCGGCGCTTTCATCGCCTCCGACACCTCGGCCTCGTCATAGGACGGATCGCGCGCACCCTTGTTGGCGACGCGAATGCCGTTGAAGGAGATCGCGAGCTTGTCGCGGTTGGCGGGTTGGCCTGCCTTGCCGACCGCCATCACCACGCGGCCCCAATTGGCATCCTCGCCGGCGATCGCGGTCTTCACCAGCGGCGAGTTCGCAATCGACATGGCGATTTTTCGCGCCGAGGCTTTCGTCGTCGCGCCCTCGACGATGATCTCGACCAGTTTGCGCGCGCCTTCGCCGTCGCGCGCCACCTGTTCCGAGAGATCGGCGAGTACCTGGTGCAGCGCCTTGGTGAACGCCTTCAGGCGGGGATCGCTGGCGCGGCTGATCCTGGGCGCGCCATGCGCGGCGGCAGCACCCGTGGCAAACGCCAGCAGCGTGTCCGAGGTCGAGGTGTCGCCGTCGATGGTCACCGCGTTGAAGGTGTCCTCGACGCCGCTCTTCAAGAGCGACTGCAGCGCGCTCGCGCCGATCGGCGCATCGGTAAAGACAAACGACAGCATGGTCGCCATGTCGGGCATGATCATGCCGGCACCCTTGGCCATGCCGTTGATGCTGACCTTGGCCTTGCCGAGCTTGACCGTCGCGGTCGCGACCTTCGGAAAAGTGTCGGTGGTCATGATCGCGCCTGCGGCCGCCATCCAGTCGCCGGGAGCGGCGCTCGTCGCGAGATTGCCGAGCACGCCGTCGAATTTCTGCGCATCCAGCGGCTCGCCGATCACCCCGGTTGAGGCCAGGAACACCTCGTTGGGGCTGCAGTCGACGGCTTTCGCCGCGATCTGCGCGGTCAACGCAGTCGACTGCTTGCCGGTCTTGCCGGTGAAGGCGTTGGCGTTGCCGGAGTTGACCACCAGCGCCCGCGCCTTGCCGCGTCCGAGCTTGGCGCGGCACCATTCCACCGGCGCCGACGGGCATTTTGATTTGGTGAAGACACCGGCCACCGCTGTGCCCTCGTCCAGCACCGCCAGCAGCACGTCGGTGCGGCCCTTGTAGCGGATGCCCGCTGCGGCGGTCGCAAGCTTCACGCCCGCGATTTCGGGCATGGCGGGAACATCGGTCGGCGCGAGCGGGGAGACGGAGGTGGACATGGGATTTCCGGCGGTGAGAGCAAAAGGCAGCGCTCTGTATCATCTCAATCGCCCCGGCGGGAGAGGGATGCGGGCGTTTGCGTCGCTCTCCTCTTCACCCTCCCCTGGAGGGGAGGGTCGCTTTGCATCGCGCGAAGCAAGATGCAAAACGGGGTGGGGTGACAGTCTCACCCCACCCCGTCTCGTGTCTCGCTGCGCTCAACTCTCGCCGACCCTCCCCCTCCAGGGGAGGGTGGCAGCAACGTTACTTCTTCGCCGGAGGCGCCATCTTGCTGTCGGCGGGCTTGGCGAGATCGGCCGGCTTGGTGTCGGACTTCGCGGTCTCCGCCGGCTTGTCCATGCGCTCGATCTTGGCCGCCTCGCGCAGCTTGCCGACATAGTCGGCCTGCGCCTTGCGCGACACATAGGTCTCGATCTGGGCCTTGACCTGATCGAACTCCGGCGGCTTGCGGTTGCGCTTTTCCTCGACCTTGATGATGTGCCAGCCGAACTGCGACTTCACGGGGTCGGAAATCTTGCCCGGCTCGAGCGCGAAGGCGACCGCCGAGAACTCCGGCACCATCTGTTCCTTGGTGAAGAAGCCGAGGTCGCCGCCGTCGGAGGCGCCGGGATCCTTGGACTTCTTCTTGGCGAGCTCGGCGAAGTCCGCGCCCTTGTCGAGCTCGGCCTTGACCGCCTTGGCCTCATCCTCGGTCTCGACCAGGATGTGGCGGGCGTGCACTTCCTGCTCGCCGGTGATTTGCTTGGAAGCGTCCTCATAGACCTGCTTCATGGCCGCATCGGTGGTCGCGGCCTTGCCTTCTGAGGCGAGCAGACTGTCCATCAAAAGGCGGTTGCGGGTGAAGTTGAGGCGCTTCTTGAACTCCTCGCTGTCGGCGACCTTCTTGTCCTCGGCGGCCTTGGCCACGATCTTCATGTCGATCAGGAACGCCAGCACGTTCTCGTCCTTGGTCGCGGGGTCCATCTGCGCCAGGCTCGGCGCCAGCTCCTCCTCGGCCATCGTCACGTCGCTCTGCTTGATTTCGGAGCCGTTAACCTTTGCCAGCACCTTGTCGTCAGCCCGGACGGGGGTCGCCAGCAGCGCGATCACAAAGAAGCTCGCGGCGGCAAGGCCAAGGCCGGTTTTCGTCACCGGGAACGAGGTCGTCATGGAAAATCCTTATGTTCGGGAAGGGCTGATTGGGCGGGCGGACACTCGCCCAATCGCCTGGCCTTGGCAACGCGAAACTCTGGCAAAATGATGAATTCGCTGACAGCTTTGCGTCCGGCAACCGCCGTTGACAAGGCTCTGACCCGGCCATATCTCTGCGGCGTCGGCTCGGTGGCGGAAGCGCTTATTTTGTCTATCGTTTTTGGCCGTTGAACCCGGAATTGCTTATTCCCACTCATTTCGCGAAGGCTCGGGCGCCAGGAGGGCACCCGAGGCGTCACGGTGAGTTGATGCAGGCGATTTGGCAGATGGATTTAGGGCTTTGCACGCGCATGATCCGGAAAAGTGGGCACCGGTTTTCCGACAAGATCATGCGCAAAACACGGTACCTTGAGAACAGGAATTCGGCATGATCGGCGCGCTCGCCCGCAAGCTCTTCGGCACTCCCAACGACCGCCGGGTCAAGGGCTATCAGCCCCGCGTCGCCGCCATCAACGAGCTGGAGGGCGAGCTCGAGAAGCTCACCGACGATCAGCTCAAGGCCCGCACCGACCAATTCCGCAAAGAACTCGCGGACGGCAAGACGCTCGACGACATCCTGGTTCCGGCCTTCGCCACCGTGCGCGAGGCGGCCAAGCGCACGCTCGGTCAGCGCCATTTCGACGTGCAGCTGATCGGCGGCATGGTGCTGCATGAGGGCGACATCGCCGAGATGAAGACCGGCGAAGGCAAGACGCTGGTCGCGACGCTCGCGGTCTATCTCAACGCGCTCGCCGGCAAGGGCGTCCACGTCGTCACCGTCAACGACTACCTCGCCCGCCGCGACTCCGCGTGGATGGGCCAGATCTACAACTTCCTCGGTCTCTCCGTCGGCGTGATCGTGCATGGCCTCGACGATTCCGAGCGCAAGCTCGCCTACGCCTGCGACATCACCTACGGCACCAACAACGAATACGGCTTCGACTATCTGCGCGACAACATGAAGTACCGGCTGGAGGACATGGTCCAACGCGGCCACTTCTATGCCATTGTCGACGAAGTGGACTCGATCCTGATCGACGAGGCGCGCACGCCGCTGATCATCTCCGGTCCGCTCGACGACCGCTCCGATTTCTACAACACCATCGACACGTTCTTTCCCCAGCTCGACAAGAGCGACTACGACGTCGACGAGAAGCAGCGCACGGTGACCTTGACCGAAGCGGGCATGGAGAAGCTCGAGAACCTTTTGCGCGACGCCGGCCAGCTCAAGGGCGAGTCGCTCTACGACGTCGAGAACGTCTCCGTGGTGCATCACGTCAACCAGGCGCTCCGCGCGCATACGCTGTTCACCCGCGACAAGGACTACATCGTCCGCGACGGTGAGGTCGTGATCATCGACGAGTTCACGGGACGCATGATGCCGGGCCGCCGTTACTCGGAAGGCCTGCACCAGGCGCTGGAAGCCAAAGAGCATCAGCCGGTGCAGCCGGAGAACCAGACGCTCGCCTCGATCACCTTCCAGAACTATTTCCGGATGTACCAGAAGCTCGCCGGCATGACCGGCACGGCGGCGACTGAAGCCGACGAGCTGTTCGACATCTACAAGCTCGAGGTCGTGGAAATCCCGACCAACGTCATGGTCGCGCGCCTCGACGAGGACGACGAGGTTTACCGTACCCAGGGCGAGAAATATGCCGCGATCCTGGCCGAGATCGAGCGCGCCAATTCACGGCTGCAGCCGGTGCTGGTCGGCACCGCCTCGATCGAGAAGTCCGAGGTGCTGGCGGAGTATCTGAAGAAGAACGGCTACAAGCAGATCGAATTCGGCAACGAAAACGCGATGGAAAAGCTGTATGCCGCCGCGCGCGCCGGCAAGCCCGCGAAACTGTTCGCTGTGCTGAACGCGCGCTTCCACGAGCAGGAAGCCTATATCGTCGCTGAAGCGGGCGTGCCCGGCGCGATCACGATCGCCACCAACATGGCCGGCCGCGGCACCGACATCAAGCTCGGCGGCTCGCTCGAGATGCGCATCGCGCAGGAGACGGCACAGATCACCGACGAGACCGAGAAGGCGGCCAGGATCGAGCGGATCAAGGCCGACGTCGAGCGCTTTCGCGAGCTCGTGCTGAAGGCGGAAGAGACGATGGAGATCGAGCCGGCCAAGGGCTCCAAGCCCGCGCGGACGGTGCAGAAGCCCGGCGGGCTCTACATCATCGGCTCCGAGCGGCACGAATCCCGCCGCATCGACAACCAGCTGCGCGGCCGTTCCGGCCGTCAGGGCGATCCCGGGCGCTCGAAATTCTTCCTGTCGCTGGAAGACGATTTGATGCGCATCTTCGGCTCCGACCGGCTCGACAGCATGCTGCAGCGTCTCGGCCTCAAGGAAGGCGAGGCGATCATCCATCCCTGGATCAACAAGGCGCTGGAGAAGGCGCAGCAGAAGGTCGAGGCGCGCAACTTCGACATCCGCAAGAACCTGCTCAAGTTCGACAACGTGCAGAACGACCAGCGCAAGGTGATCTTCGACCAGCGCATCGACCTGATGAAGGACGAGAGCGTCGCCGAGACCATCGCCGACATGCGCCACGCCTATGTCGATGACGTCGTCCTCAAGCACGTGCCCGAGCATGCCTATGCCGAGCAGTGGGACGTCGCAGGCCTCAAGGAGGAGTTGAACCGCGTGCTCGGCATCGAGCTGCCGGTCGATGCCTGGGCCAAGGAAGAGGGCATCGCCGACGAGGAATTGCTGTCGCGCATCGAGCAAAAGGTCGACGAGCACATGGCGGCCAAGGTCGCGCAATGGGGCCCCGACGTGATGCGTTACGTCGAGAAGACCATCCTGCTGCAGACGCTCGACCATCTCTGGCGCGAGCACCTGATCATGCTCGATCATCTGCGTCAGGTGATCGGCCTGCGCGGCTATGGCCAGCGCGATCCCTTGCAGGAATACAAGTCCGAAGCATTCTCGCTGTTCGAAGCCATGATCGCGCATCTGCGCGAGGCGGTGACCGCGCAGCTGATGCGGGTCGAGATCGTGCCGCCGGAAGAGCAGGCGCCGGTGCTTCCGGCGATGGAAGCGCACAAGCTCAATCCGGATACCGGCGAGGACGAGATGGCGTTCGCGACCGCGTCGCTGGTGCCGGCCAATGGCGGCGATGTGGCGCGCGATCCGAAGAACCCTTCGACCTGGGGCAAGGTCGGCCGCAACGAGGATTGCCCCTGCGGCTCGGGCAAGAAGTTCAAGCACTGCCACGGGCGGAATGCGTGATATGAGCGGCGTGGTGTAGGGGCGCGTCGCCGGCTCATGTCCTCGATTTCCACCATCACACCCCAACACATCCGCACCGCGCTGCTCGCGCGCGACGAGACCGCACTGCTCGACGTCAGGCACGAGGCGGAGTTCGCCACCGCCCATCCGCTGTTTGCGGCCAACATGGCCGCGGACCGGATCCTGCTCGAAGCGGGTTTACGGCTGCCGCGCAAGGACGTGCCGATCGTGTTGTACGACAGCGGCGAGGGGCTGGTGTCCGCCGCCGCTGAACAACTTGCAAAGCTCGGCTACAGCAATATCCGCGCGCTCGCGGGCGGACTGCAGGCCTGGCGCGAGGCCGGCTACGAGCTGTTCCAGGACGTCAACTCCTACGCCAAGGCGTTCGGCGAGCTCGTCGAATCCCGGCGCCACACGCCGTCGCTGCCGGCCGACGACGTCGCCGCGCTGATCGAGAGCGGCGCCAATATCAAAATCCTCGATGTCCGCCGTTTCGACGAATACGCGACCATGAACATCCCGGGCTCGGTCAGCGTGCCCGGCGCCGAGCTGGTGCTGCGCGCAGGGACTGCTGCGCCCGACCCCGCAACCACCATCGTTGTCAATTGCGCCGGCCGCACCCGCTCCATCATCGGAACGCAGTCGCTGATCAATGCCGGCGTGCCCAACAAAGTGGTGGCGTTGCGCAACGGCACCATGGGATGGACGCTCGCGAGGCAGGTGCTGGAGCATGGCGCGGGCAGGCGCGGCGCGATCGGTCCCTTTACGCAGGCTGACGCCAATGCGCGCGACGTCGCCTACCGCGCCGGCGTGCGCCGTATCGACCTCAGTGGTCTCGCCGCGCTGCAGGCGCAGGCGTCGCGCACGCTCTATCGCTTCGACGTGCGCGACGCCGAGGAATACACCGCCGGCCACCTCAAGGGCTTCCGCCACTATCCGGGCGGGCAGCTGGTGCAGGAGATCGACATGGCAGCACCTGTGCGGGGCGCGCGCATCGTGCTCACGGATAACATGAGGATCCGCGCGGACATGACGGCGTCATGGCTGGCGCAGATGGGATGGGACGCTTTCGTGCTCGACGGCGGCTATGATGGCGCGCTCGAAGCCGGCCCGCCGCAAGTGCTGCCGAAACCCGATGCCGCGCATCGTTATCGCCGGCCGTATGAGGGCACCGATGCGTCGGCGGAAAAAATGCAGGCCTATTTCGATTGGGAATACGGCCTGGTCGAGCAGCTCGCGCGCGACGGCACGCACGGCTTCTTCGTGATTTGAGGCGCAACTACGCGATCACATTTGCGCGGTTCGTAGGGTGGGTCAGGCTCGTAGCGCCGTAACCCACCATCTCTCTATCCGCGGCAACAGAAGAGGTGGGTTACGCTTTGCTAACCCACCCTACGATCCCTCCGCTACTCGATGACTTCGTCGGCGCGGAGCAGGAACGTCTCGGGGATCGAAAGCCCCAGGGCTTTCGCCGTTTTCAGGTTGACCGCCAGATCGATCTTGGTCGGTTGCGCCACGGGAAGATCGGCGGGATTGGCACCCTTGAGAATCCTGTCGACATAATCGGCGGCCTGCTTGAACTGGCTGCTCTCATTGGGTCCGTAGGACATGAAGCCGCCCTGGCTGCGGATCCATTCGCGGGCGCCCCACATCGTCGCCATGTCAGCGTCGTGCGCGGCAGCGTTGATCCTGAGCGAGTTGGTGACGACGAGCGAATCCGTGCAGATGTAAAGCGCCGTGGCGCTGCCCTTCACTGAGCCGATCGCGGGTGCGATGTCTTCGGGACGATGGATGTCGAGCGCATCGGCGGTGAGTCCGAGCTTTCGCGCGGCCTCCTGGACCGCCGTCGATTCCCGTGCCGAGCCCGGATAGTTGGCGTTGGCCATCACCGCGAGGTGCTTGAGACCGGGGATCGCCTCGCGCAGGATTTCCAGTCGCTTGGTGCCGATCTCGCTCGATTGCAGCGACAGGCCGGTGACGTTGCCGCCGGGATGCGCGAGACTCTGGACGAAGCCGCTCGCGACCGGATCGACCGCTGCGGCCAGCACGATCGGGATCGTGCTGGTCGCGCGCATCACGGTCGCGGCCGCGCTTCCGACCGTCACGATCACGTCGACCTTCATCGCGACGAGCTCGGCGGCAATCGGGGCATAGCGGCTCGAGTCGCCCTCCGCCCAGCGATAAACGAGGGTGGCGGTGCGTCCGTCGATCCAGCCAAGCTCGCGCAAGCGCTCGTCGAAGCTCGCGACCATCGGTCCCCACGCCGCCGGAGAGGCCGCGCCGAGCATGGCGATGGTCTTGGCAGGCATCTCGGCGCGTGCCGCGAGCGGCCATGCGCCTGCGCATAAGAGGCCTGCCAAAATGTCGCGCCGTCGCAATTCCATTCCCTGAAATCCCCTTCCGACGCAGCGATATTGCCGCCGGCCTCCGCGTCAAATCAAGCAGGCCACGGCGGTCAGATAATCTCAAGCCGCTCTGGATGAAAAATCGTCGTTTCCTGAAAGTCTTGGACGGACAACGCATGCATGGTGCAGGCGGGGAAGGGGGACATCACTCCGCCTCTCAAGGATGACCATCATGACGTTGTTGAATCATACCACTGGCTATACTCCCGCCTCGGGCACGGTCCGCAGGACGGCAGCCTATTTCTTCGCGCGCGCCGGCCGCCTCATCAATCGCTTCGTCGCGGCCCTGATCGAGCAGCGCGCCCGCCAGGCCAGCCTCGTATTGCTCCGCAGTTTCGACGACCGTCAGCTTCGCGACATCGGACTCGATCGCTGCACGCTGGAATGCGGCCTTGCGGAAGCCGCCAAACTGCGCGCGCAGCAGCAGGCCGCGGTGCGGCGGAGCAGGCGAGGGGGAGCGGCGTGAGCCGCTCTCTGCACCTGGCTAAACGTGCTTCACCTCATGACGCATCACGAACGGCGCGAGCACCGCGTGCACTTCGCCCGCGACGGCCTCGCGCTTGTCGGCGGGCACGCCCGTCAACGTCACGGTCGCGATGCTGCCGTGGCTGCCATGCGCGCCGACCTTGACCTTGCAGTCGATGCCGCGCTCGCGAAGCGGCGAGAGCACCTTGTCGAATACGCGGCCCGCCGCATCCCAGCGCAGCTGCGGCTTGAAGACCTTGCCGACGCCGGTGAGCGGCATCGGGTCGATCGCGATCACCTGGACGGGAACGGCGGCGCGCTCCGGCGTGCGCTCGCGCACCCAGGCTTCGAGTTCGCCCGCTTGCACGGTTGCGCCCGGCTTGAGCTGCACATAGCCGACCGGTAGCTCGCCGGCATAGGCGTCGGGCTGGCCGACCATGGCCGCGAGCGCCACCGCCGGATGCCCAAACATGATCTCCTCGATCGGCTGCGGATCGATATTGTGGCCGCCGCGGATCACCAGATCCTTGGCGCGGCCGGTGATCCAGAGCCAGCCGTCACTGTCGAGCCGGCCGAGGTCTCCGGAATTGACCCAGATGTCGTCAACGAACGCGCCCCTGTTGTGGACGTCGTTGAGATAGCCGCCGAACACGCCGGGCCCGGCCATGGTGACGACGCCGATCTCGTCAGCCGCGCAGTCGCGCTCATAACGCCCGACGCTGTCCTGTTTGACGATGCGCACGCGGCTATAGGGTACGGGCAGTCCCGCGGAGCCGAGCGGAATCGGCCGGTCGGGAAACGAGATGGTGTGCACGCTCGACGTTTCGGTCATGCCGTAGACCTCCAGCACCGGCAGCTTGAACCTGTCCTTGATCGCCTTGCCGACCGCCACCGGAATCGCCGAGCCGCCCGCCGCCGCATATTTGAGGCTGGAGATGTCGGCATCGCCGGGCGGAACGGTGAGCGCCGCAGCCAGCACCGTCGGCACGCTCGACAGCGTCGGCGTCCTGTAGCGCTCAATCAGCCGCCAGATGTTCTTCACCGCGTTGGGATTGCGCCAGCCCGACGGCGACAGCACGACGAGGCAGCCGCCGGCCGACAAGGTCGTCAGCACCTGCGTCAGCGAGCCGCCGACATGATAGAGCGGCATGCCGAACAGCAGGTTGGAGCCGGGCCGCTGCTTGAGCATCAGGTTGACCGCCCAGGCCTGATAGACCTGATTGGTGTGGGTGTGGCGCACCAGCTTCGGTGTGCCCGTGGTGCCGCCGGTGTGGAAATAGGCGGCGATGTCGCTGCCTGAAAACTTGCGGCCGCTGACCAGCCGGTCGGACGGCTGCGTCTTGATCAGCTCGTTGAACGAATGAATTCCGTTCGCAGGATCTCCGGCGCCGTGCACCTGCACGATGGCTTTCAAATTTTTCAGCTTGCCGCGGACCTGCTCGACCTTCTGCCAGATATCGGTGCCGGGCACCGGGCCGAGCGCGACGAGAACTCTTGTGTTGGCGGCTTCGAGGATTTCCGCGATCTGGTGCGGCTCGAGCAGCGGATTGACGGGGTTGGCGATCCCCGCGGCTTCGGCGGCGAACAGCGTCACGAAGGCATCGGGCACCAGCGGCAGCAGGAAGCTCACCACATCGTTCGGACCGACGCCGAGCGCGCCGAACATGTTGGCGGCCTGCGTCACTCGCCCGAGGAAATCGCGATAGCTGATGACCACAGGCGTATCCGCCGGATCGGCATTGGCGAGGAGTTGCAGCGCGGGCGCATCGGGATTGTGCGCGGCGCCGAGCTTGAGCGCATCATACGTGCTTTGCGCCGCGATGCGGTCGGCATAGGGAGTTTGTTCGAAAGCGCGAACCTCCGCATCGGTTGCGAAGCTCGGATACTCGCTGCCGATGACACGATCAAGCAGGTGAACGCCCGGCATTTCCTGGTACCTCCCGCGACTTTCGTCTCGCGCGCCTTCTGCGGGCCGCGTGGTTCGACAAACTACAGATTATTTGTTGGGCGTCTATCCGTCATAACCTCCGCTGTCATGCTCCGCGCCACCTGATCAAAATCAGTATCGTCCCGGGCAAGCGAGCCCCTTGCGGCGCCAACGGGTCCGCGCGAAGCGCGGCCCGATGACAGGCTCCGCGCCGTCAAGTGCGAGCGCGACCCGGGACCCCTAACCACGGGCCGTCGTCTTGGGCAGAGCGTCTGCCACTTGGGTCCAAAGATAGATTCCGCGGTATGGGTCCCGGCGTTCGCCGGGACGACAGAGCAACTACTTCTTCTCGGCGCTCTCGATGAAGGGGCCGCTCTGGATGCGGCGGATCACGGTCGCGACGTCTTCCTCGAAATTGACGGCGTGGTCCTTGCCGAACAGGAGCGAGCAGCCGGTGCCTTGGCCGGGCTGCACGGTCAGGATCTGGGCGATGTTGACCAGCACCTCACGGGTCGGAGGGCCGGGCCGCTTGAGCACGATGAATTTCGCCATGCGATGCATCCGCCAGAGAGTGAACCCCGGCTGTCTGCGACAGGCCGGGGACTTCCATTCTGGACGCGCCTCTGAGAACGACGCGGGGAAGCAGTCTACCGGCGAAGGTTTAAGAGAGGTTTGATGATTGGGAGGTTGGTACTCACCTCGTCCCGCTTTTGCGGGGAGAGGTGAAGAACAGTCGCTACTTCACCGCGGAGAAGCGGCTGTCGAACGAGTTCGGCGCCACGATCGGCTGCGAGCCGGCAACCATGGTGTCCTTGGCGGGCGCGGCGGCGGTGGCCGGAGCCGCTGCAGCCGGCGCATCAACCGACGGTTTGAGCGGCGGACGGGTGGCGGCCTGCCTGGTCTCGACGGGCTTGAACGCCTTCGGCAGCGGCTTGGCTTCGGCCTTCGGCTTGGGCGACACCGCTGGAGGCGGTGCGCTTGCCGTGGTGTCGGCGGTGGCGCCGCCGATGCCGATCTTGCGCCCGAGGCTCGCGAAAAAGCCTTCGGACTGTTGCTGCTGGGCGGGGGCCGCGGAGGCGACCCTCGTGCCTTGCGCAGATCCTTGCGCCGGCGGCGCGGCGGCCACGACAGGCTCATCGCCGCCTTGCTGCGCTTGCCACGGCGCGCGCGGCGGATTGACGGTGCCGGGGATGGTGCCGGGCGCGCGCGAGAACGTCAGCAGCGACAGGCCCTGGCCGTCGCCGCCTTCGGAGAGGCCGGTGCTGCCGCCGGGCACGTGCGAGGCGAAAATCGGATTCATGCCGCCATCGATGCCGGTGTTGAGCTTGGCGACCGGTGTGCCGCGCGCCACCAGCTTGTTGTACTCGGCCTGCTCGTCCGACTGTCGCTGCTGCATCGCGTCGGCGAGTTGCTCGTCGATCGCGTAGGCCGGACACTTGGCCGACACGTTGAACACCGGATCGCTCTTCGCATTCGGCGCGCGGATCGCATCGAACACGTATTTCTTCTCGCAATAGGTGACCTTCGGCTCCTGCCGCGTCAGCTCGAAATGATCGTAACCGACCTTGATCATCTTCCAGAACGCCATGTTCGGATTGTTGCGATGCTTCGCCATGTTGAGCGGCGTCATCCGGAACGGATAGGCCTGGAACTGGAACGCCTTCTGCCCGCCGAAAAAGGACTCCCGGCCGAGCGAATAGATTTCCGCGATCTGCTCGTCGGTCATGGCGTAGCAGCCACGCGAGGAGCAGTCGCCATGCACCATCAGCTGCGAGCCGGTGTGGCCGAGCGCCTGGTCATAGGTGTTGGGATAGCCGGTGTTGAAGGAGAGATAGTAGGCCGATGACGGATTCATCAGGCCGGGCGTGATCGAGTAGAAACCTTCCGGCGCCTGGCGGTCGCCTTCCCTGACCTTCGGTCCGAGATCGCCGGACCAGCGGCAGATCGGGTAAGTTTTCAAAAGCGCAAATTGGCCGGAGCGGTTCTGCTTCCAGACCTCGACCTCGGCTTCCTGCTTGAACAGGCGGATCAGGATCGGCGACTGCAGATCCATGTCCTTGTCGACCATCGCCTGGATCAGTTTCGGCGGGACCGGCTGGTTGGCCTTGGCGTTGGTGGCGAGCGAGATTTCATCGGTGTCGCAACCCGACAGAAACGCGCCCGCGGCGGCAAGTGCCGCCGAGGTGATGAGCGCGCGGACCAGCGTGCGATCGATCAAGGTTAGAGCTCCACACCCTCCGGGCCGTTTTCGCCAACCCCAACTCGCGGCGAATGCCCTGAAGCCATTGACTAAAATTGTACCCTTTGACCCCCGTCCCGGCAACCCGAAGCGGGCACCGCAACAGGCCGCAAAGCCGCGATGGTCAACAAGGCTTAAATTACGATGTCGCGGCCTAATTGCGGCCGAATTTGGCGGGCGCGCCCGATTTGCGGAAAAAGCGGGCTCCTGTGCCATTTTCGGTCGAATTCGGTGAAAAAACGCGGCGTTTCAGCCGAGTTTGCGACCAATATCGAGGAACTTCTGCCGGCGCTGCCTGCGGATCGCCTCGGCATCGAGGTTCCGCAGCTCGTTGAAGGCCTGCTCGATGGCATCGCCCGTGGCCGCGATCATCGTGGCGGGCTCGCGATGGGCGCCGCCGACCGGCTCCTTCAGGATGGTGTCGACCACGCCGAATCGCAGCATGTCCTGGGCGGTGATCTTCATGCTGTTGGCGGCTTCCTGCGCCTTGGTGCCGTCGCGCCACAGGATCGAGGACGCCGCTTCAGGGGAGATCACGCTGTAGATCGCGTGCTCGAACATCAGCACGCGATTGGCGGTCGTGATCGCGATCGCGCCGCCCGACATGCCTTCGCCGGTGACGACAGCGACATTGGGCACGCCGAGCGAGAGGCATGCATCGGTCGAGCGCGCGATCGCCTCGGCCTGTCCACGCTCCTCGGCGCCGATACCGGGATAGGCGCCCGCGGAATCCACGATCGACAGCACGGGAATGCCGAAGCGCTCGGCCATCTCCATCAGCCGCACCGCCTTGCGATAGCCTTCGGGGCGCGCCATGCCGAAATTGTGCTTGATGCGCGACTCCGTGGAGGCGCCCTTCTCCTGGCCCATCACACAGATGCTCTCGCCGCGGAAGCGGCCGAAGCCGCCCATCAGCGCCTCGTCCTCGCCGAACTTGCGGTCGCCGGCGAGCGGCGTGAATTCGGTGATCAACGAATTGATGAAATCGGTGAAGTGCGGCCGCTGCGGATGCCGCGCCACCAGCGTCTTCTGCCATGGCGTCAGATTGGCATAGAGTTCGGCAAGCGCCTGCGCCGCCTTCTGCTCGATCAGCGCGACCTCGTCATGGATGTCGGTGCCGCCGGCCGCAAGCGTGCGCAGCTCGTCGAGCTTGGAATCGAGTTCGGCGACGGGCTTTTCGAAATCGAGATAGGAACGTATCTGATCGGGCATCAGGACAATATAGGTAACAACGTGCGAGGGAGCGAAGCGGTTTCGGGCGGACTAGCGGAAAACGCGCTGCTTCAAGGGTTTAGCGTGTCATCCGGGGCAGGTCGATGGGAAGCGACCGAGCGCGTCGGGGCTGTTTTGCGGGAGAATGCGCGGAAGTCAAGGAGGCTATTTCTCCGCCAGCGGATGCAGGTCGCGCACCAGGCTCTTCAGGCGCTCCTCCACCACGTGGGTGTAGATCTGCGTGGTCGAGATATCGGTGTGGCCGAGCAGCGTCTGCACGATGCGCAAGTCCGCGCCATTGTGCAGCAGGTGGCTGGCAAAGGCGTGGCGTAGCACATGCGGCGACACCAGCCGTGGCGCCAGCCCGGATACGGCCGCGAGCTCCTTGAGATCGCGCGCGAAATGTTGCCGCGTCAGATGACCGCTCTCGCCGAAGGACGGAAACAGCCATTTCGAAATGGCGGCATTCTTCTGCTTGCCGGTCTTCGCAGCATCGGTCGCGGCGAGATAATCTGCCATCGCCTGCCGCGAGGCGTCGTTGAGCGGCACCAGCCGTTCCTTGTTGCCTTTGCCGCGCACCACGATCATGCGTGCATCGTTGCGCGCGGCCGAACGTGGCAGCGACACCAGTTCGGAGACGCGCAGGCCCGTGGCATAGAGCACCTCGAGCAGGCAATAGAGACGTTGCGCGCGCAAGCGCTGCGAGGACGAAGCATCTGCCGTTTGCGAAAGCTCCTTTGCGCGCGTCAGCATGCGGTCGACATCTGATATCGACAGAACTTTCGGCAGGCCGCGGCCGCGCTTCGGCCCAGAGAGGATCGCAGCCGGATCGTCGCTGCGGATGCGCTCGTTGAGGAGGAAGCGGAAGAGATGACGGATCGCCGACAGCCGCCGCGCGACACTGGACGATTTGAAGCCGCGCGCATCGAGATCTCCGAGATAGTCGCGCAGCGTCTCGGTCGCAACGCCGGCAAAGCTTTGCCCGGCGCGGGCGCAAAATTCGGAGAAATCGGTGAGGTCGCGGCGATAGGCCTCGATGGTGTTCTCGCCGGCACCCTGTTCCGCGGCGAGCATGTCGAGGAACAGGCCGGTCAGTTTCGCATCTGAGGCCTTGGAACGCATGGTCCTGGTGTCCTGAGACCGAAGTTCGCCGATTCTCGCGGCAGCCATCGGAGCGAACTTCGGTTTCAAAGGACACTAGCAAAAATCATGATTCTAGTGCGGCTTTGGTTCAGAAGTTCTCTTGACGAAGGCGGTTCAGGGTCTGAACAGAACTTCTGAACCCCCGCACTAGACCTTATGCGCTATTTCTTTAGAAACTTGTCCGGCGGAATGGTCACGGTCATTTCCCGCGGCTTCGGCGTCACGAAATTCGCCAGCGCGAAGATCGCGCCATAGACGATGCCGACGATTACGGCGACCGCCGTCAGGAAACGGAACAGGCTCGGCATCTCTATGCCCTGGACGCAAATTAACTATTGAAATCATCCAACATGTTCGCGACCCGGTTGCAAGTCTCTCTGGCAACGGTGTTGCCGGGGGTAGTATAGGTGGTTCAGAAACCGGCGGAATCCGCCAATCGCCGAATTTGAAGGCAATGTCCGAGACCTCGTCACAGATTGCCGTTCCCACCTCGCCCGAGGCCGACATCCTGGCCGCGCTGGGATCGCGCCTGATCGTGCTGGTCGGCATGATGGGGGCCGGCAAGTCGACCATCGGGCGCCGGCTCGCGGCGCGGCTGCGCCTGCCGTTCACGGATGCGGATACCGAGATCGAGACGGCGGCCGGCATGACCATCCCCGAAATTTTTGAGGTGCATGGCGAGCAGCATTTCCGCGATGGCGAGGCGCGGGTGATCGCGCGGCTGCTCGACGGCGGACCCGGCGTGCTGGCGACCGGCGGCGGCTCGTTCATGCGCGAGGAGACGCGGCGGCGCATCGGCGACAAGGCGGTGTCGATCTGGCTCAAGGCCGACACCGACGTCATCATGAAGCGGGTGAAGCGCCGCACCGACCGTCCGCTGCTGCAGACCGAGGATCCCGTTGCGACCGTCAATCGTTTGCTGGCCGAACGCGAGCCGGTTTACGGGAAGGCCGATCTCACCGTCGCCTCGCGCGATGTGCCGCATGACAGGATCGTCGATGAGGTCATCACGGCGCTGCATGCAAGGTTGTGCGGCAGCGATGCGGTGACCAGCCCAGTGAGTGCCGTGCAATGACCGCGCCGCTGAAACATCAGGACACTGTCGTCGACGTTGCGCTGGAGGATCGCGCCTATGACATCGTGATCGGCCGCGACGTGCTCGCTTCGCTCGGCGCGCGCGTGGCGGCACTTCGGCCCGGCGTGCGCACGGCCATCGTCACCGACAAGACGGTCGCAAGGCATTGGCTGGAGAAAGCGGAAGCGTCGCTCGCCGCGGCGGGCGTTCCGTCGTCACGCGTGATCGTCGACGAAGGCGAAGGTTCGAAGACCTATGACGGTCTCGAGAAAGTTTCCGAAGCGCTGATCGCGGCGAAGATCGAGCGCAACGATCTCGTCATCGCGCTTGGTGGCGGCGTGGTCGGCGATCTCGCCGGCTTTGCCGCCGCGATCCTGCGCCGTGGCGTCGACTTCGTGCAGGTGCCGACCTCGCTTCTCGCGCAGGTCGACTCCTCCGTCGGCGGCAAGACAGGGATCAACTCGCCGCGGGGCAAGAACCTGCTCGGTGCGTTTCACCAGCCGGTGCTTGTGATCGCCGACACCGCGGTGCTCGACACGCTGTCACCGCGTCAGTTCCGCGCCGGCTATGCCGAGGTCGCCAAATATGGCGTGCTCGGCGACGAGGCGTTCTTTTCCTGGCTCGAGAACAATCACGGCGAGGTCTTCAAGGGCGGTGCCGCGCGCGAGCACGCGATTGCGACCTCTTGCCGCGCCAAGGCCGCAATCGTGGCGCGCGACGAGCGCGAGACCGGCGACCGCGCGCTGCTCAATCTCGGCCATACCTTCGGCCATGCGCTGGAAGCCGCGACCGGATTCTCCGACCGCCTGTTCCATGGCGAGGGCGTTGCGATCGGCATGGTGCTGGCCGCAGAGTTTTCCGCCTCGCTTGGCATGATCGGCCAATCGGATGCAGCGCGGGTGAAGCGTCACCTTGCCGAGGTCGGTTTGCCGACCCATCTGCAGGATATCGCGGGCTTCGCGCAGGAGGGGCTTGCGGACCCCGACGCGCTGATGGCTTTGATGGCGCAGGACAAGAAGGTCCGGCGCGGCAAGCTGACGTTTATTCTGCTGGAGGCCGTCGGCCGCGCCGTCATTGCAAAGGACGTCGATCCGTCGCGGGTTCGCGACTTCCTGCAGGCGAAGCTGAAGAGCAAGGCATAACGATCACGCCATGGACTGGCTGACATTCTGTATCATGGCCGCGCTGCTCGGCGCTTCCGCGTTCTTTGCGGCAAGCGAGACCGCGCTGACCGGCGCCTCGCGCGGCAGCATGCTGCGGCTCTCGAAGCAGGGTAATCGCGACGCCGGCGTGGTGTCCGGGCTGATCGCCAGCCGTGAGCGGCTGATCGGCGCGCTGCTGCTCGGCAACAACATCGCCAATATCGGTGCGTCGGCGCTCGCGACCAACGTCTTCACGGGGTGGTTCGGCGAGGTCGGCGTGCTCTACGCCACCGCGGTGATGACCATTCTGGTGGTGATCTTTGCCGAGGTGTTGCCGAAGACGATCGCGATCAACGCGCCCGACCGCGTGGCGCTCGCGGTGGCGCGTCCGATGCGAATCACGATGTTCGTGCTCGGGCCACTGCTCGCGGTGATCGAGGCCATCGTGCGCGTCTTGATGCGCCTTCTCGGCTTTAGGGTCGGCGCCAACCAGCCGCTGCTGTCGCCGACCGAACGCCTGCGCGGCGCGGTCGACCTGCTCCACCATGAAGGCAAGGTGGAAAAGCATGACCGCGACATGCTGGGCGGCCTGCTCGATTTGCGCGAGCTGCAGGTGTCCGACGTGATGATCCACCGCACCGAGGTGGTGATGGTCAACGCCGACCTGCCGGCTGACGATCTGGTCGGCGAGGTGCTGGCCTCCGAATACACCCGCATACCGCTCTGGCGCGAAAAGCCGGAGAACATCATCGGCGTCCTGCATGCCAAGGACCTGCTGCGCGCCATCCGCGCCGCCGAGGGCGACGTGTCGCGGATCGACGTCTCCAGCCTGGCGCTGCCGCCCTGGTTCGTGCCGGAGATGCGTCCCGTCTCCGAGCAGCTCAAGGCGTTCCGCCGCCGCAAGACCCATTTCGCGATGGTGGTCGACGAGTACGGCGAGTTTGAAGGCATTGTGACGCTGGAGGATATCCTCGAAGAAATCGTCGGTGATATTTCCGACGAGCAGGACGTCGTGGTGGCTGGCGTGCGCGCCCAGCCCGACGGCTCGGTGGTGGTCGACGGCTCGGTGCCGATCCGCGATCTCAACCGTGCGATGGACTGGAGCCTGCCCGATGAGGAGGCAACCACCGTCGCGGGCCTGGTGATTCACGAGGCGCGGTCGATCCCCGACCGTGGTCAGAGTTTTACCTTCCACGGCTTCCGCTTCCGCGTACTCAGGCGTGAGCGCAATCGCATCACCGCGCTCCGAATTGTTCCGGTGCCCCGCGAAACCGAGTTGGAGGAGAAGCGGCCGAAGCGGGCAGGAACGGCGTTTTAGACCCTCGCGGTGAGGAGCGCGAAGCGCGTCTCGAACCATGAGGCCCGGACATTGGCCTCATCCTTCGAGACGCCGCTGTGCGGCTCCTCAGGATGAGGATACACAGCCGGGCTATCGGCTCTCGCCCGGCGCCTGCGCATGAATGGCGAGCGCATGCACGGAACCCTTAAGTTCGCCGGCCAACGTCGCATTTATCATGCGGTGCCGTTCGACCCGGCTCTTCCCTTTGAAGGCATCAGACACGATATAGACGCGGAAGTGCGATTCGCCGCCGGGGCGATGGCCGGCGTGACCCTCATGCAGATGTGATTCGTCCTGCACCTCGAGGCTTTCGGGGACGAAAGCTTCGCGCAACTTGTTGGTGATAGTCTCGCGGGTGGTCATGGCGGCGCATTAATCCGCTGTCCGGCGTCCGTCAATGCGGGAGTTTAAGGGTTTCGCAATGTCAAGACTTGAAGCTTTTCGCGTTGCGTAGTCAAAGTTCGTCATGCCGATCGATTCATCCAAATTCTTCGACTCCATTCGCGTCAAGCCACGTCGGCAGACCGCGAAGCAACAGGCGCAGGCGCGCGAAGCCTCCGTCATGTGCGAATGGCCGGAGTGCAAGAACAAGGGTCCGCATCGCGCGCCCAAGGGCCGCGAGAACTCGCGCGAATATTGGCACTTCTGTCTCGATCACGTCCGCGAGTACAACCAGTCCTACAATTTCTTCTCGGGCATGAATGCGGAAGCCGTCGCGCGCTACCAGAAGGATGCGCTGACCGGTCATCGTCCGACCTGGAAGATGGGCGCCAATGGCAGCCCCGGTAAAGGCAAGACCGGCCCGGCCGCCGCCGATTGGGACGGCGCCGCCGATCCTTTCAGCGTATTCTCGGAACTGAACGGCCGCGGCCGCTGGCGGCCCGGTCCGGGGGGCGAAGCCAAGGCCGAGACCCGCAAGATATTCAATGCCGAGCGCAAGGCGCTGCAGGTGATGGGGCTCGGCCCCGAGGCGACGCTGCAAGAGGTCAAGGTGAAGTACAAGGCGCTGGTGAAGCAGCATCACCCCGACGCCAATGGCGGCGACCGCTCGACCGAGGATCGCCTGATCGAGATCATCAAGGCCTATAATTATCTGAAGACGGTGGTGCGCGCGAGCTAGCCCGCGCGCTCCGATCAAACCGTCTGGGTCTACGCAGCTTCCGGAATTCTCCCCACATAATGAGAACTCGGCCGGATCAGCCGTCCGGTACGGCGCTGCTCCAGCGCGTGCGCGGTCCAGCCGGCGGCGCGCGCCACCGCGAAGATCGGCGTGAAGGCCTGGCGCGGAATGGCGAGCGCGTCGAGCAGGATCGCCGTGAAGAACTCGACATTGGTCTCCAGCGGGCGGTTTGGGTTCTTCTTCCGCAAGGCTTCGCGGATATAGCTTTCCACCTCGCTCGCAAACGGCAGGTCGGCGCCGTCGGCCGACAGCCGCTCGATCGCCGCCTTCAGAACATCGGCGCGCGGATCGCGCACGCGATAGACGCGATGGCCAAAACCCATCAGCCGCTCGCCGCGCGCCAACGCATCGTCGATCCATGGCTTGACCCGCTCGCGCGTGCCGATCGCATCCAGCATTTCCAGCACCGGCTCTGGTGCGCCGCCATGCAGCGGACCCGTCAGCGCGCAATAGCCGCCCGTGATCGCCGCGAACAGATCGGCTTGGGTTGATGCGATCACCCGCGTCGTGAAGGTCGAGGCATTCATGCCGTGATCGCACACGGTGACGAAATAGGTATCGAGCGCCGCGGCGTTGCGCGACTCCGCTGCGTGGCCATGCAGCATCCTGAGCGTATCGGCCGCGTGCGACAGTGTTGCATTGGGTGCGATCGGCGCCTGGCCCTTGGCCTGCTGCACCAGCGCGCCGACGATGACGGGACACGCGCCGACGATGATCGCTTCGTGGTCGAGCCCGCTTTCGACACGCAAGCCAGCGACCGCCGCGCGAAAGCCGTCGACGATCGACAAGCCTCGCGTTGCCGGGAGCAAGTCGGCCAGGCGGGCGAAGGCCCGCTCGCGCGCGGCGCCGAGGCTGGCCCGCACGTCCGCTTCCGCAAACGCCTTGCCCGTCGCGCCGCTCCACAGCCGCGCGGTGACGCTTTCAAAGCTCGCCTTGCCGGCGAGATCGCCGACGCGGTCGCCCGCGATGATCAACTCGCCACGCTCGCCGTCGACATGGCTCAACACGGTCTCGGCGGCAGGCACGCCGTCGAGACCGATCTTGCTCTTGGTGAGGTGCATGTTCATGACCGGATCTCCTTTCAGCCTGAAGGTCAGGCTGGAAAGATCGGCGGACTCGACAGATTGATCAATCTTGATTATATAAATCAATATGAAAAAATCCGAGGCGCTTTACCTTTCCGCGAGAGAAGCGTCGGCCGAGCTCGCGATCTCGCCGGCGACGCTCTACGCCTATGTCAGCCGCGGCCTGATCCGTTCCGAGCCGTCGCCGGACTCGCGCAGCCACCGCTACCGCGCCGAGGACATCCGCGGCCTGAAGGAGCGGCGGGTGCCTTCGGTCGAGCCACGCGGCTTCAAGAGTTTCGATCCGGATTTGCCGGTCATGGACTCCGCGATTGCCACCATCGCCGAGGAAGGCGCGATCTATCGCGGCGTGAACTGCGTCGATCTCGCCGAAACGGACACGCTCGAACATGCCGCGACGCTCTTATGGGATGTGACCGGTGTCGACCCGTTTGCACCGGATAACTGCCCGCAAGTGTCCGACGAGATGCGCGCCATTGCCGAGGCCGCGCGCCGCGCGGCGCCCATCGACCGGGCGATTGCCGTGCTGGCGCTGGCAACCAGTGCCGATCCCGGTGCGTTCACGAGGGCACCGGAAGGCCGCGCCATAGTCGGCGCGCGCATCCTGCGGCTGCTGGTCGCGACCATGCTCAACACCACGCCGTCGGCCGAGCCGCTCCACCTGCAAATCGCGAAGGCTTGGGCGCCTGACCAGAAGCATGCCGCCGATCTGATCCGCCGTGCGCTGGTGCTGCTCGCCGATCACGAGTTGAACGCCTCGACCTTCACGGTGCGATGCGCAGCCTCGACCGGCATCAGTCTCTACGATGCCGTCATCGCCGGCCTTGCGGCGTTGAAAGGTCCGAAACACGGCGGCGCGGGCGTATTGGCCTCGCGGCTGGTGAAGATGCTGATCGATCATGATCCCGAGCCCGTCATCCGCGAGCGCGTGGCGCTCGGCGAGCGTTTTGCGGGCTTCGGTCACGGCGTCTACAAGCGCGGCGATCCGCGCGCGATCTCGCTGCTGAACGCGCTTACGCGCGCCGGCGCCGCGCGAAAATTCACCAGGGAAGTGCCGGACCGCATCGCGGAAGCGACCGGCGAGTTCGTCAACATCGATTATGCGCTGGCGGTGCTGGCGCACAGCCTGCGGCTTGCGCCCGGCAGCGAGCTCACGTTGTTTGCGATGGCCCGCACCGTCGGCTGGATCGCGCACGCCAGCGAGCAACTGCAGCACGGCAAGCTGATCCGCCCTCGCGCACGCTATGTCGGTCCCGCGCCGGGGCGGGGTGTCGCGTCCAAGGACGAAGCGTCTATTCGATAATCTTGTCGGCGCGGCCGAGCAGCGACAGCGGCACCGTGATGCCAAGTGCCTTGGCGGTTTTCAAATTCACGATCAACTCGACCGTCGTGGATTGCTGCACCGGCAAGTCTGCGGGCTTGGCGCCCTTCAATATCCGCCCGGTGTAGATTCCGGCCCAGCGATAGCTTTCCTTGATATCGCCGCCGTAGCTCATCAAGCCGCCCGCCTCGGTGAACTCGGTGTATTCGTAGATGACCGGCACCTTGTGACGAAGGGCGGTTTCCGCCAGCAGCTTCGAGTTGGCGTTGTAAAACGCGTCCGCACCGACGACGAGCGCGCCGGCCTTGAGTTGCGAAAATCCCACCAGTGCCGACTCGATTTCGGCCTCGGTGCCCGCGCGCAGAATGTGAAGCTGCACGCTGAAGCGCGTCGCGGCTTCCCGTACCTCGCCGATGAATTTCTCGGACCGGGCCGGGTCGTTCGGATTGACCAACAGGGCGAAATCGGCGGCAGCGGGCAGCAGCTCGTGCGCGAGCTCGAGGCGTTTCGGACCAAGTGACGCATTGAGCTGAGTGACGCCGGTAACATTTCCGCCGGGATGATTGAGGTTTGTCACCAGGCCGATCTGCACGGGATCGCTGGCGGTGGTGAACACCACGGGAATGGTGTCGGTAGCCTTTTTCGCCGCAATATTGGCCGGCGTATTGGCGACGATCACCGCGACCTGGCGCTTGACGAGATCGGCGGCCAGCGCCGGCAGCCGGCCGTAGTCGCCTTCAGCCCAGCGGTATTCGATGGTGACGTTCTCGCCGTCGACAAATCCGCTTTCCTTCAGGCCCTGGCGGAAGGCGGCGACCTGCGGCTCATATTTTTCTGCCGACGTGCCGTTGATCAGGCCAATTACGGGCATAGCCTGCTGGGCGCGCGCCACGAACGGCATTAATGCCGTGCCGCCGATCAGCGTGACAAAGTCACGGCGCCGCAACGTCGCCATCTCCGCTCCTGCCCAGCGTGACTATTATCTGAATATCGAGGTCGGCGTGGGGGCAGGATGTCGCATGAGGGAGGCTACCGCAACTCCTTGACCCGCTGCGGCGCGGGCTCGACGGCGCTGCCGCCATGCCGGCGCCGGATCGTCCACACCGCCAGCGCTAGGATGATGGCGCCGCCGATGATGATCGGCATCCAGTGATGCTTGGCGCTGCCGCCGGTGTTGTTGAAAACGCCGAAGCGGTCGAGCAGCGAGACGGCCATCACGCCGGGCAGCACGTGCGCCGGCGCCCACAGCAGCACCGCGAGTATGTTCACGGGATAGAAGCGAGACGGCGGCATGGCGAGGGCGCCGGCCGTGACCGGCACGAAGGCGCGGATCGGCGGCACGAAGCGCGCGAAGAACACCGCCCAGATGCCCCAGCGCTGGAAGAAGGCCTCGGACTGCGCGACCACGCGCGGATAATTCGTCAGCGGCCAGCTCAAGAGGATTTCGCGCTGGGAGCGGTGACCTGCCCAAAACGCCGATCCGTCGCCCAACAGTGCACCGGCAATGGCCGCGAGCAGCACCCATTGCAGCTTCAGCTCGCCGCTCGGCACCAGCGCGCTCAATGCCAGAATAACAGTCGAACCTGGGATCACGCTGCCGATGACCGGAACGGCCTCGAGCATGGCAGCGAGAAAAAGCGTGAGATAGGCAAGCCAGGCGTTGGCCGACACAAACGCAATCAATGGATCGATATAGGAAGCCACAAAATTCCTGCGCTGGTGGGAGTGCTCGGGCGCCGACCGGCCTACCATAACTATAACGGACGGCGGAAAGTGCCATGGGAACCGGCCGCCCCACGGCGCCCCATGCCGGAAATCCACGTGATTCGCAGGGCAGCCTTCCAAAAACCGCGTCCCGCGCCTATCTCGATGAAATGACAGCGGAACTTTGATTGGGCGGCGGGCTTCTGCCGGCCCTTGCTCTCTGCTAGGTTCGGTTAAGCCCTCATCCGCAGCCATACGCCAAATCTGGTTTCGGGAACGCCCGGGACCTCGGAGGATTGATGACGACCGCCGCGACCAATGCACAGGAAATCACCGGCTTGCCCGACATGAAGGTGTCGGTCCGGCAGGTGTTCGGAATCGACAGCGATCTCGAAGTGCCGGCCTATTCCGAAGTCGATCCGCATGTGCCGGAGGTCGATAGCGACTACCGCTTCGACCGCGCGACCACGCTTGCGATCCTTGCGGGCTTTTCCAGGAACCGCCGCGTGATGGTCACCGGCTATCACGGCACCGGCAAGTCGACCCATATCGAGCAGGTCGCCGCGCGGCTGAACTGGCCCTGCGTGCGCGTCAATCTCGACAGCCACATCAGCCGTATCGATCTGGTCGGCAAGGACTCCATCGTCATCAAGGACGGCAAGCAGGTCACCGAATTTCGTGACGGTATCCTGCCCTGGGCGCTCCAGCACAACATCGCGCTGGTGTTCGACGAATACGATGCCGGCCGCCCCGATGTGATGTTCGTGATTCAGCGCGTGCTGGAAGTTTCCGGCCGCCTGACCTTGCTCGACCAGAACAAGGTGATCAAGCCGCATCCGGCGTTCCGCCTGTTCTCGACCGCCAACACCGTCGGCCTCGGCGACACTTCGGGCCTTTATCACGGCACCCAGCAGATCAACCAGGGCCAGATGGACCGCTGGTCGATCGTCACCACGCTGAACTACCTCGCGCATGACGAGGAAGTCGAAATCGTGCTGGCGAAAGCGCATCACTATCGCACCCAGGAAGGCCGCGACATCGTCAACAAGATGGTGCGGCTTGCCGATCTCACGCGCAACGCATTCGCGAACGGCGACCTGTCGACGGTGATGAGCCCGCGCACGGTGATCATGTGGGCGGAAAACGCCGAGATTTTCGGCGATATCGGCTTTGCCTTCCGCGTCACCTTCCTCAACAAGTGCGACGAGCTGGAGCGGTCGCTGGTGGCCGAATTCTATCAGCGCTGCTTCAACGCGGAGCTCGCGGAATCCTCCGTCAATGTGGCGCTGAGCTAGCCCATGCCGAAAATCGCCGTCGAGCGCACCATTGGAAAGACCAAGAAGGCGGTGCTCGACGGATTGATCGGTTACAACACCGAGAAGATGGGGAAGCAGAAGTACAAGCGCCTTGCCGTCTCCTTGCGTGAGCGAAACAAGGTCGTCGGGGGTATCGTCGGAGAACTCTGGACCACTGTCTTGTTCATCCAGCTGTTCTGGATCGAGCAGAAGTTGCGGGGCAAGGATTACGGGACGAAGCTGATCAAGGCGATCGAGGATGAGGCGCGGCGCTTCGGGGCGACGCACTCCTACGTCGACACGATGAGCTTCCAGGCGCCGGGCTTCTATCGCGCCTCCGGCTACAGGGAATACGGTTCGATCGAGGGTTATCCGGGCAACGTCACCCGTCATTGGTTCGCCAAATCGCTATGAGCAGCACATCCAACAGCAAATTCCGCACCGGAGCCAAGGAAGCGCCGACCGAGCCGTTCAAGCGCGCGGTCACGTCCTGCCTGCGCGCCATCGCGCGTTCGCCCGAGCTTGAGGTGTCTTTCGCCGCCGAACGCCCTGGGCTTGCGCCGGGCAAGGCGCGGCTGCCGGAGCCGGCGCGCAAGATGACGCGACGCGATGCCGCCATCGTGCGCGGGCATGCGGACTCGATCGCGCTGAAACTCGCCTGTCACGATCCCAAGGTGCATCGCAAGCTGATGCCGGGCAATCCGCAGGCGCGCGGCGTGTTCGAGGCAGTCGAGCAGGCGCGGGTGGAGGCGATCGGCGCGCGGCGGATGTCGGGCGTTGCAAAGAATCTCACCGCGATGCTCGACGATCATTTCCACCGCGGCAAGTATGACGAGATCACCGACCGCGCCGATGCGCCGCTGTCGGATGCGCTGGCCATGCTGGTGCGCGAGCGTCTGACCGGCATGGCGCCGCCCGCGGCCGCGAAGAAAATGGTCGACCTCTGGCGGCCGCTGCTCGAAGACAAGATCGGTGCGCGGCTCGATCAACTGGCCCGTGTCACCGAGGATCAGACCAAATTCGGCGACATGGTCCACGATTTGCTCTCGGCGCTCGATCTCGGCGACGAGCGCGACGCGGAAACCGACGAAAACGACGACGAGAACAATCCGGACGGAGACAGCGATCAGTCCGGCTCGGAGGGCACGCCCGATTCCGACGCCGCGCAGGAGATGAGCGCCGATCAGGCCGAGGCGAGCTCGGACGACATGTCCGAAAGCGCGATGGAAAGCGCGCAGGCCTCCACCAGCGATACGCTCGACGACGGCGAGCTCGGCGATGACGAGACGCCGGGCGAGGCGACGCGGCCGAATTCGCACGGGAAGAACGAGCCGCGCGGACCGGAATATCACGCCTTCGCGCCGAAGTTCGACGAAGTCATTGCTGCCGAAGACCTTTGCGATCACGACGAGCTGGAACGGCTGCGCAGCTACCTCGACAAGCAGCTCGCGCATTTGCAAGGCATCGTCGCGCGACTGGCGAACAGGTTGCAGCGCCGCCTGATGGCACAGCAGAACCGCGCCTGGGAGTTCGATCTCGAGGAGGGCATCCTCGATCCGGCGCGGCTGTCGCGCGTGGTGACCGATCCCTATCACCCGCTGTCCTTCATGCATGAAAAGGAAGCGACCTTCCGCGACACCGTGGTGACGCTGTTGCTCGACAATTCCGGCTCGATGCGCGGTCGCCCCATCACGGTGGCGGCGACCTGTGCCGACATTCTGGCGCGCACGCTGGAGCGTTGCGGTGTCAAGGTCGAGATTCTCGGCTTCACCACGCGCGCCTGGAAGGGCGGGCAATCGCGCGAGGCCTGGCTCGCCGCCGGCAAGCCAGCCAATCCCGGCCGCCTCAACGATCTCCGCCACATCATCTACAAGGCCGCCGACGCACCGTGGCGCCGTGCGCGGAAAAATCTCGGCCTGATGATGCGCGAGGGCCTGTTGAAGGAGAACATCGACGGCGAGGCGCTGGACTGGGCGCACAAGCGCCTGCTCGGCCGCTCCGAGCAGCGCAAGATCCTGATGATGATCTCGGACGGTGCGCCGGTCGACGACTCCACGCTGTCGGTCAATCCCGGCAATTATCTCGAGCGGCATCTGCGCCACATCATCGAGGAGATCGAGACCCGCTCCCCGGTGGAATTGATCGCGATCGGTATCGGCCACGACGTGACGCGCTACTATCGCCGGGCGGTCACCATCGTGGATGCCGAAGAACTCGGCGGCGCCATCACCGAAAAGCTTGCCGAGCTCTTCACCGAGACCCATGGCGCGCCGCCGGCCGCGAAGCGCCAGCGCCGGCTCCATTCGTAAACTATGTGGCACAGCCCGAGCCGCCGCCGCCTGCTTGTATCCGCGGCGGCGGGGCTTTCGTCGCTCGCCGCTTCGCGCCTCGCTCACGCGCAATTGGCGACACAGCCGCCGCCGAAGCGCGGCGCGGTCGACGAATATTCCGTCACCGCGCCGGCCGCGATCGACGTCAAGGCGCGCCCCATCGCCTCGTTCGATCCGCGGGACCGCTCGCATGTGCGGTTCGGTTCGCTGGAATATAGAAGCGGGCTGGTGCTGACCTCGGGCTTTCGCGGCTTCGGCGGACTGTCCGGAATAAGGCTCGATCCAAAAGGCGAGCGCTTCATCGCCATCTCCGACAAAGGCGGCTGGTTCACCGGCCGCATCCGCTACGAAGGACGAGAGATGAGAGGCCTCGACGATGTCGAAGCCTCTCCGATGCTCGGTCCCGACGGGCGGCCGATCACCGCGCGCGGCTGGTTCGATTCGGAATCGATCGCGCTCGATGGCTCCTTGGTCTACATCGGGCTCGAGCGCGTTAACCAGGTGCTGCGCTATGATTTCTCGAAAGATTTTACACGCGCGCGCGGCGAGGTGGTGCCGCTGCCGCCGGCCGCGAAGAAGCTGCCGTACAACAAGGGGCTTGAGGCGCTGGTGGTGGTGCCCAGGAGCCAGCCGCTCGCGGGCACTCTGATCGCGATGTCCGAGCGCGGGCTCGATGCGCAGGGCAATCTGATCGGCTTTCTCGTCGGTGGGCCGTCGCCCGGACAATTTTCCGTTCGCCGCACCGAGAATTTCGACATCAGCGACGCCGTGCTGCTTCCCTCCGGCGATCTCTTGATCCTGGAGCGTAAATTCTCCTGGCTCGGCGGCATCGGCATTCGCATCCGCCGCATCCCGCTCAACACCGTTGCGCCCGGCGCGGTGGTCGATGGGCCTTCGATCTTCAATGCCGATCTCGGCCAGGAGATCGATAATTTCGAAGGCATCGATGCCCACGTCACGCCGGAGGGCGACACCGTGCTGACCTTGGTCTCCGACGACAATTTCTCCCTGATCCAGCGCACGCTGCTCATGCAATTCACGCTGGTGGAATGAAACCCGCGCGGCATCGCTGCTATGCCTGGCCAACCCTGACAAGGCCGGGTTGACGGGTTACATTGGCCACGCGCCTCCCGCCCGCTTCCTTTTTCCCCCGGACTGTCCCATGAGCACGCTTTTCACGCCGATCACCTTGCGCGGCCTGACGTTGGCCAACCGCATCATGGTGTCGCCGATGTGCCAGTATTCGTCGGTCGACGGCTCGGCCACCGACTGGCACTTCACCCACATCAACAACCTCGCGCTGTCGGGCGCGGCGATGTTCTGCATCGAGGCGACTCATGTCGAGGCGATCGGCCGCATCACGCCGGGCTGCGCCGGCCTTTACAGCGACGCCAACGAGGCGGCGCTGAAGCCGATCCTCGCCTCGGTGCGCAAACATTCGAAAGCCGCGGTGGCGATGCAGCTGGCGCACGCCGGCCGCAAGGGTTCCAGCGCGCGGCCCTGGGACGGCGGACAACAGATTCCGCTTGGCCAGCCAGGCGGCTGGCAGGCGGTGGCGCCATCGGCGGTGCCGCACAAGGAGGGCGAGACCGCGCCGACCGCGCTCGACGATGCCGGCCTCGCGCGCATCCGCGACGCCTTTGTCGACTCCGCCAGGCGCGCCGAGCGGCTCGGCATCGACGCGCTGGAGCTGCATGGCGCGCACGGCTATCTCCTGCATCAATTCCTGTCGCCGATCTCCAACAAGCGCACCGACAGATATGGCGGCAGCCTCGAGAACCGGATGCGCTATCCGCTCGAAATCTACGACGCCGTGCGCGCGGTATTTCCGAATGACAAGCCCATCGGCGTTCGCGTGTCCTCGACCGACTGGGTCGACGGCGGCTGGGATCTGCCGCAAACCATCGAATTCGCCAAGGCGCTGAAGGCGCGCGGCGCCGACTGGATCGATGCGTCCTCCGGCGGCGTCTCGCCGCTGCAGAAGATCGCGCTCGGCCCCGGCTACCAGGTGCCGTTCGCGGAGACGATCAGGGATGCGACCGGTCTGACCACGATCGCGGTCGGCCTGATCACCGAGCCCAGGCAGGCCGAGGACATCGTCGCTTCTGGCAAAGCCGACATGGTCGCTCTCGCCCGCGGCATGCTCTACGACCCGCGCTGGGGCTGGCACGCCGCGGCCGAGCTGCACGGCGAGGTGACGGCGCCGCCGCAATACTGGCGCTCGCAGCCCTCCAACCAGAAGGCGCTGTTCGGCGCCACCACATTCGGAGCAAGATAAGCGCGACTTAAGGGTTCTTTTGGAACTCACGATTCGAATCTCGGATCAGGCCAGACTTTCTCCCGTTGCTACTTCTTCGGTTGCTCTGCCGGCGGCTTCAGCGCGTCCGCTGTCAAGGCTTCCCGATGACCGTCCCTGCCGACCATGGCATACGCCCTGATCGGATCGACATCGACGTCAGGCAAGGAAAGCCCGCAATACAGCAGGTTTTCACCGCCAAATTCGAAGGGCTTGGCTGGGTTCTTCGCGAGGGCTTCAATCCAGATCGCTTGGCCCGGAGAAATCATGTAGATCGGCTTTCCCGATCCTTGGGACGAGTTGGTGATTGTGGTCTCTTTGAAATATTGGAAGGACTTCTGTTCATTGTCCTTCAATTTCATCAACCGCTTTTGCACTTGGGGGGTCGCAGCCTTGATGCGTGCTTCGGCTTGATCCTTTTCAAGCATGATCGCCAGCTCCAACTCGACATTTTCCGGTTCGATGCTCAAGGGCTCACCCGACGGATTTGATATGGTGGCAGTCGCCCGGACTCTGTTGTCATCATTGAGCGTGCACGACACGTCGGAAACCTTGGGTTGCTCCCACTCAGCCGGTTGGATTCGCTCGGACAGCATCAGGCCGCCCTGGTAGTTGGCGAAGGCTGCCACGGCTGCCGCGATTGCAATGACCGCGATCAATAAGGGGGTCGCGCGAATTTTCAAGAGTCCGGGCCGGGGCCGCTTGAGGAGCGCGAAAAATAAATGTGCCGGCTGAAACAGCCCGTAAATGAAAATTCCGACTCCGGCTGCAAATATCGTCAAGCTGATGAACAGATCCCAACCGCTTTCCAGGTTGGTCGCAGCATCAAATATGTCGCGAAAGGTCGAGGCGAACTGCGACTGGTCATTCGGATTTAGCGTGCTCCAGGCCCACCCTCTGAAATTGAAGAAGACGAAAACGATTGCCAATGTGAGCAGGATGGGTTGCAGGCCTGCAACGTAGAGCAAAGCGGATTTGGTCGAGGTTCTGGCGACACCTTTGCGCGTGAGGGCAACCACGAACAACGAGATGAGACCGTCAACGACCACGCTCATGGCAATGCAGGCCAGCGTGATGGCGAGCACGGATTTCGGGTCGAACATTTGGAGGGCTTTGGAATAGGCGTTCTGCAAGGCTGTCGCATGCTCACTCGATCGAGGGAAATCGTCACCCTTGTGGAAATGTGAAATGCGGGCGATGTAGCGGGGTACGGCGAGGCACGCGAAGAAGCTGAGGAAGATGAAAACGTAGGGGCGGACCTGATCGGTCGAGCTCAACCGCAGGCGACGGACGAGTTCAAACCCACCAAGAGCGGGACGGGCAGCTATCCGCGCGAGTGAATAGAAATAGTTGTAGAATATGAAGACAACTCCACGAAAAATGGAATCGATCGCGTCATTGAGATCCTTGGGCATTTGTTCAACTCCTAAAAAATCATCGTACAATATCCGGTTGCAAAGTTTGCCGCAGATCCAGCGCCCCCGGCAAGGCCGACATGGTCGCTCTCGCGCGCGGCATGCTGTACGACCCGCGCTGGGGCTGGCACGCCGCGGCCGAGCTGCCCGGCGAGGTGACGGCGCCGCCGCAATACTGGCGCTCGCAGCCCTCCAACCAGAAGGCGCCGTCCGGCGCCACCACATTCGGTGCGCGATGACGCGCGCGGCAAATGCCCGCATCTCACCTTGAGCTGGATCAACCCGATGTGATGGATTGAATGCGACCCTCTGTGTGATCCCTCATACGGCCGTCCCGCAAACGGGATAGTATGGAACTCTACGGTTGGTGGCCGCCCATGCCTTTCGGTGCCCGCAAAGCCGCCCACGTGCTGGAACGCCTTGGCCTTGCGATGGCCGGCGCCGCCTGCGGGCTGTTCGTCTCCGCCCATGTCGGCTCGGCGATCGGCGCGCTGACCTCGCAGGCCTTCCTGCTGGTGATGATGATTGTCGGCGCGGTCGGCTTCTATCTCGGCATCGACACGCCGCAGCTTGAATTTCATGGCGACGACGATCCCCATATCGATGCGGCTGAACTGTTGAGCTCGCTCGGCACCTTCCTCGCCACGCTCGCCGCGTTCGTCTCGGTCGGCATCATCATCCTGCGCGAGGAGCCGCATATCGGCTTGACCTGGCTGATCTTCGCCGCCTGGGTGTTCGGTATCGCGATGCAGATCGTTGCCGGCGCCAAAGCGCGCATGCGGTAGTTGCGCCGCCGAGCCATGATTCCGCCGCAAGCGAGGCAGGTAATTTCCCTCGGGCTGCGCCCGGACCACACAACGTGGCAAAAACAACAGCGAGAGGAAGTCCCCATGGAACTCGGATATTTCGCGATGCCGTCGCATCCGCCGGAGTGCGGGCTGAAGGAAGGGCACGAATGGGATCTGCAGGTGCTGCGCTGGCTCGACGAGCTCGGCTATCAGGAAGCCTGGATCGGCGAGCACCACACCGCGCCCTGGGAGCCGCATCCGGCGCCTGACCTGCTCGTGGTCGAAGGCTTTCGGCAAACGAAGAATTTGCGCATCGGCCCCGGCGGCTTCCTGCTGCCCTATCATCATCCGGCCGAGCTTGCGAACCGCGTAGCGATGCTCGATCACCTCTCCGAGGGCCGGCTGAATTTCGGCGTCGCCGCAAGCGGCCTGCCGAGCGACTGGGCGATGTTCAATGTCGACGGCATGAGCGGGCAGAACCGCGACATGACGCGCGAGGCGCTGGAGATCATCCTGAAACTCTGGTCCGATCCCGCGCCCTTCACCTACACCGGCAAATACTGGACGGTGACCAAACCCGACGTGATGTTCGATTTCCTGAAACCGCACATCAAGCCGTTGCAGGCGCCGCATCCGCCGATCGGCGTCGCCGGGCTGTCGAAAAATTCCGACACGCTGAAGCTCGCGGGCGAGCGCGGCTTCATCCCGATGAGCCTCAACCTCAACCCGGCCTATGTCGGCAGCCACTGGGACTCGGTGGAGGCCGGCGCGGCCAAGAGCGGGCGCAAGCCTGACCGGCGCGACTGGCGGCTGGTGCGCGAGGTGTTCGTCGCCGACACCGACGAGGAGGCGTGGAAGCTCTCGGTCGGCGACATGATGGGCCGCATGATGAGCGAGTATTTCCTGCCGCTGCTCGGCCATTTCGGCTTCAAGGATTATCTCAAGCACGCCCCTGAGGTGCCCGACAGCGACGTCACCGTGGATTATTGCGCCAAGCACAACTGGGTCGTCGGCTCGCCCGACACGGTCGCGGAGAAGATCGAGCAGATCTGGCACGAGGTCGGCGGCTTCGGCGTGCTGCTGGTGTTCGGCTTCGACTACAAGCACAAGCCGCAGGCCTGGCAGCGCTCGCTGCATCTGTTGAAGCACGAGGTGATGCCGCGGCTGAAGCATCTCGATGTGAGGCTGGGGAAGGCGGCGTAGCGTCTGCGTTGCGCGACGTACCATATCTCTCTCCGCTTGCTGGCTCTGCTCCCTCTCCCCGCGTGCGGGGAGAGGTGGAGTTCACGGCTTGTGGCAACATCGCTGCCCGCTTGCTGATGTGCTAACCTCCCGCAATGAACATCGCTCTCCGCCTCCTCGCCCGCACTCTCCCGCTCCTCGCAGCCGCCGCCGCGCACGCCGAGCCCGAGACCGTCTATTTCATGAGCGCCGACGGGAAGACCGAGATCGTCGGCTATCTGTTCAAGCCCTCCGGTCCCGCGCCGCATCCGGCGATGGTGATGCTGCACGGCCGCGCCGGGCCTTACTCCGCCAATGACAATGCGACCTGCACCCGCGTCGCGCGCGGCGTCACTTCGCCCTGCAATGCATCGACGCTCTCGAAGCGGCACGTGATGTGGGGCGAGTACTGGGCGGAGCACGGCTACCTTGCGGTGCTGCCCGACAGTTTCGGCCCGCGCGACAAGGCGCATGGCTTCCCGCGCGACAGCCATGGCGAAGACGATCGCAAGAGCACCAACGAGAAGACCGTGCGTCCGTTCGACGCCGAGGGCGCGCTGGCCTGGCTCCGCGGCCGCGACGACGTCGATGCCGGCCACATTTTCCTGCAGGGCTGGTCGAACGGCGGCTCGACCCTGCTCAACGTGATGATCCGGCAGGGCAGCAAGGCCGGCTTCCGCGGCGCGCTCGCTTTTTATCCCGGCTGCGGCGACGACGCCTTGCTCGAGACCACGGTTCGCACCACGACGCCGATGGCGATATTTTCCGGCGCCGACGACGAAGAGGTTTCGCACGTGATCTGCGAGCATGTCGTCGGGCGCTCGCTCGTCGCCGACACCACGCTCAACCTCACCATCTATCCCGGCGCGACGCACGACTTCGACGATCCCGGCGAGGCGCGCCAGAAGGTGCCGGCCAACCGGGCCGCGAAGAAGGACGCCATGGCCCGCGCGATCACCATCGTGCAGGGGATGGGCGGCACGCCGTGAGGCGTTACGCGACCTTCTCGGCGTGCGGCTGCGCGATCAAGTCGATTCCCAGCGCGCGCAGAACCTTCACCACCGTTGCAAACTCAGGCTTGGCGTCGCCGCCGAGCGCACGGTAGAGATTTTCGCGCGACAGCCCGGCTTTCTCCGCAACCGCGCTCATTCCATGGGAGCGGGCGACGGCGCCGATCGCCATCGCGATTGCCGACGGATCGTCCGACTCGAAGGCCTCGGTGAGATAGGCCGCCACCATCTCCGGGCTGTCGAGATAGTCAGCCGCATCGAATGGTTTGGTCTTCGCCATCTTCAGTCCTCCAACTCGCTGGCCAGCTTCCTGGCCGTCGCGATATCCGAACTTTGCGAGCCCTTGTCGCCGTCGCACAGGAGAATGACGAGTGCGTCGCCGCGTTGTACGAAATAGACGCGATAGCCGGGCCCGTGGTGGATGCGCGTTTCGCTGATACCGCCGCCAACGGGGGCGACGTTTCCCGGATTGCCGAGCGCCAGTCGATCGATCCTTGCGACGATCTTTGCCTTTGCCCGGATATCCCGCAAATCCCGGAGCCAACGCGAGAATTCGTCCGTTCTCCTGATCGTGGGCATGTGTAGCTTATACGCTACATCTTGGCAGATGGCAATCGTGCTACCTTTGGGGCGGTCATTGGCAGCAAGGACCCGATGTCGAAGCCCGTCATATTCACGATTTCAGCGGCTTGGGACGACGAAGCCTCGGTATGGAGCGGGCATTGCGACGACATTCCCGCCGCCGCCGACGCACCGACGCTTGACGAGTTGCTTGAGAAAATCTCTGCGATGGCGCTCGACCTGCTCCCGGACAATCATCCGGATGTCGATCCGCAATCGATGATTCTTCAGATCGCATGACCTGCGGGTCGCGATTTTCCGATGTGAATGTCAAACAGCCACGCATGACGACAAGACACGCCTGCGCAGTCCCGCGGCGTCAATCGCCCGGGTGATGCCAAGACCGCGTCCCTCGGAAAAAGCCGGAGGGCGCAGGGAATGCCGGGCGCTGGCCGCACCCGAGAGGTCTCGTGGGCTGAAAAGGAAAGGTGCCCACAAGTTCGTCAGGCAAGGCCGAATCATCCGGCATTCCCTGCGCAATGGTTTACGGCTTATCGCGCGCTCTCCCCGGAGTACCGGGCTTTCTAGCCTCCGTCCCCCGGGCTTTTGACCCGGGGTTGACCCCAGCGTCGGGGGGACAGGACCACACGCCTTCGCCGTCCGCACGCCGCATGCCTTCGCCGGGCACCGCGCGCGTCCACCGCATCCTCGTCCCGCGTAAGTGACGACGCGTACGCCCCTCCGGGTGGGACGAGATAGGGCGAATATAGGCATGAGTTCTGGTTTTCGTAAAGAGAAATATTTTGCGGGAAGGCGTGAAAGTGCGCACCCTGTTGAAGGGAAAAACGAAATTAAAATCTACTCGCACACGAATTCGTACATTGAAGGCGTGGGTCTGGTGCGGCGAGCGCGAAAATCGCGTAGGAATCCGCTCGGGTGTTTTGCCCGTCGGGCGATTATTCTGTGTGCTGCGCACAACTCGAATGAGCGTTGGAAAAAGAATGGGGGCGAAGAGGGGAGTATTTGCAAGCAATAATTGCAAGGCATAACATGGTGCTATGCCGTGTTCTTTGAATTCGAGGCTTAGCCATGTTGACCCCTGAGCAGCGCTACTGGTGGCGTATCGCTCTCGAGCTCAAGCTTCGTAAGTGCAGCGGCGACGCGTTCCAGGATTTCTTTTCGAGCGTGATGGCCGCCGCGCACGGCTCCGACTTCGTAAGGGTGAGGTCCTTCGGCTCACTAGGCGACAAAGGTTGCGACGGATATCTTCAATCGAACGGGAAGGTCTTCGCCTGCTATGGAGCAGTCAATTCGGCGCAATCACCACGATCCCATGGTCGGCGAGCGCATCGCTCAACGGTTCCGCGTCCGATATCATTATTTTAAAGCGCAAACGCTCGCGCCTGGAACGATCATGTCCTCGCTTTACGAAGGCATTACAGGGGTGGGAATAGTTACCCCGGCGCGACAGGTTGCAGCGCAAGCATTGCTTGCCCATTTGTTTGAGAGTTGCGACATCTTCGAAACACCGCCTGAAACGGTCACAACATGATCTTGCCAGGAAAGCATCTCGGATACGATCGTGCATTGCTAGGTGTCGGCGCTGAAGTTCTTTCTCGACTTGATCAGCCGCGCAGCGTTTCCGAATTGTGGGAGCATGTTCGTGCTACGCGCGGAGCCAATACGTCGCCGGTTACCTTCGACTGGTTCATATTAGCTTTGAGTTTTCTCTACGCAATACACGCAGTTGAGGATGCTTCAGGACCCATCCGGGCGAGACGAAGTGGATGATTGTATCCATCACCAGTTCGATTCCGACATTCAAGGCGATCAAATTTCAACGCGGCCTAAATGTGCTGCTTGCTGACACACGTCAAGATTCTAAAGAGACTGAAACGCGCAATAGCGCAGGAAAAACGAGCCTGGTCGAGATAGTTCATTTTCTGTTGGGTGCTAACTGTGACAAAGACTCATTATTCCGGACTACGGCGTTAGTCGATTGTACCTTCACGGGCGTCTTTGCGATCGAAGGCGCCTTGTTCGAGGTAATGCGAAGCGGGAAAGAGGCGTCGAAGATTTTCTTGATAAGCGGAGGTGAGTCAGATGGGCGCCTAGCTAGAAAGGTCGACAAAGATAGCGGACTTGCATTTGTATCGAATGTGAATTGGCGAACCTTCTTAGGGCAGGCGATGTTCGGTTTGCCCTCGATCGCCGCAAGCTCAGCGTTTGACGTGGCCGGTGCTCCTACCTTTCGCTCGATGTTCTCCTATTTTGCTCGTCGTGACGACAATGGCGGGTTTCTACAACCAGAACAGCAGTCAAAGCAGCAGCAAAGGGGCGATTGGCAGGTTAACCTTTCCTATCTATTCGGGTTGGATTGGGAGATAGCGAACGAATTTCAAAAGGTCCGCAACAAAGAACGAACATTGGAGGAATTGCGGAAAGCTGCGCAGGGAGCTGTGCTTGGGCAGGTCATCGGCACCGTCGCTGAACTACGACCGCAGGTCACGATTGCCGAGACCAAAGCTCAAAAGCTGCGCGAACAACTTACAAATTTTCAGGTTCTGGATTCTTATAGGGATTTATCGCTCCGCGCGGCCCGGGCGAAAACTGAAATGCAGGCAATAGGCCGCGCGGCTGTTTCGTTGCAGGAAACGATACAGCATCTGGAACAGGCCCTCGCTGCTGAAATGCCACCGGAGCGTGCCGATCTTCAGCAGATGTACCACGCCGCGGGTATAGAACTTCCCGGTTTGGCGCTTCGCCGATTTGAGGAAGTAAATCGCTTCTACAGCTCTATTATTGAAAATCGTAGAAACCATCTTCAGCACGAGATTACAGAGACACGCGCGCTATTGGTGGACGGCGAGCGTCGCATATCTCGGCTTGATGTCGAGCGTCGTGACGTTTTGAAAACACTCGAAGGAAGAGGGGCACTGGACGATTTTCTGAAACTTCAGAGCGAACTTGCAACGTTGGATGCTTTGGCCGCAAGCCTGCGCGAACGATTCAAGGCGGCGGAAATCCTCGAGGGAGAGGCGACTCAACTCGAGATCGATCGAGTCAATCTAAAGCGGCGTCTACAGGCTGACCATAAGGCGAGAACCCAATCGCTAGACGAAGCGATACTCATCATCGCAGAGATCATTAGTACACTGTATGGAGATCGCGCTGGTCGTTTCGTCGTGGAAGCGACCGAAAATGGACCAGAATTCGGCATCTCGATAGAGGGTGATCGTGGCGGCGGAATCTCGCATATGGAGGTATTTTGTTTCGATCTTACTCTTTTCAAGATCACTAAGGGGCGCGTCGGGGGGCCGGGGTTCTTATTTCACGACAGTCATCTTTTCGACGGAGTGGACGAGCGACAGGTAGCGCTAGCACTTAAATTGGGTCACCAGGCTGCGGCGGATGACTCCCAATATATTGTGACTATGAACTCAGACATATTCGATCGGCTACCTCTTTCTGAAGACATGGATCGCGACAAGATTGTTCTGTCTACGCGCCTGTCTGATGAAACAGAAACGGGCGGTCTTTTTGGTTTTCGTTTCGAGTAATCTAATTTCGATACTCGAACGGCGAGGTAGTGAGTTTGAACAAACGTTCGATCAAACAGCAAAGGTAGCGTCTCAGCGAGAATTGTTGCTTCTTGGAAACTTCGTTATCTAGCTCTTTCAACATTCGTAGTCCGAGCCCGACGACGATCTTGAAATCCGCAAGTAGCTGGGGAATGGAAGATAATGTTTTTTGATTTTTCTTCGAATGAGTGCCGCATGCGCGGCTCAAACCTCTTTAGCCTTCGCAATTCACTGGAAATCCGGCGGTACTCGCCTGGGTCGTATCCGAGTGCTAGTAGCTGGCTGTACAGCCGCTGATGTTCCGTGCTGTCCTTTTGTTGTATTACGTATGGTGGGATATATAGGGGTATTCGGTGTGCGACAGCGTGACGAAAGCCCTCAAGTTCGACAAACCAGTTTTTTAGCGTTCCCAAATGTTTCTTGAACTCTTGCGATAGCGTCGCAACCACCACTTTGTTATTTGGACCAAGACCGATCCAGCCGCTTGGAATTTTGTCTCCATTTTCTTTCGTAATTGATTTCTCGGCGACCCAGATCCAAGCAAGATTATCGACTGCTCCGAATACGTTCACGCTGAACGCTTGAAGTCGAACAACTGCCTCTGTTCTCGTCACGATATCGGGGATGTCCTCCTGATTTGGTGGTAGCAACTCAAAAACGTCCTTTATGCAGAGTCTTAAAATGTCCAAGCGTCTAATGTAGCCTTGAAGCGCAAATTCTTTCGCCCTGGGACATGTAAAGCTGCGAGCGAAGTAGCGATCGCGAATTTCCTCGAAACTTGCGTCGATTGATCCGAGGTCTTTTTCTAAATTTGCGAGGGCAATTTTGCTAAAGAACATTCCCTCACTTCCGATGGTCGGGGAGCGAATACGCGAAGGTTAGGTCAGTCGCTTACGACTATTACTAGAGCCTGTGTTCGATTTGAACATGAAAACGGCCGGATCGTTTCCGACCCGGCCGCCCATCTCACTACACAACTCACAGCTTACGCTACAGGACGCGACTGACGCGCCCCCAGTTCGTTAGCTCCCTAAATCCTATTTTGGCGCATCGCCTTATCGGAAAACCGCTTCACACTTTGCGCTAACGCGGCCTTCGGCTCCGGGCGATGCGCGAGACTCAGCTCGCCTTCTTCTCTTCGCTCGCGCCGCCGACCTTCTTCTCGATCTGGCGCTTCAGCTCCAGCGCGCGCGGCGACAGCACCGTGGCGCGGGCCTTCAACAGGTATGCATCCAGCCCGCCATTGTGGTCGACGGTCTTGATCGCGTTGGTCGAGACGCGCAGCCGCACGTTCCGCCCCAGCGCGTCCGAGATGAAGGTGACGTTGCACAGGTTCGGCAGGAAACGCCGCTTGGTCTTGATATTGGAGTGGCTGACCTTGTGGCCCGTCAGGGGGCCCTTGGCCGTCAGTTCGCAGCGCCGCGACATGTCGAAAATCCTTCTCTGACCCTGGCAGCCCCATGGGCGCCTTGAGGGGGTCGAAAACACTGATCCTTGTAAGGAGCGGGCGGACGTATAGGGGGCGCGCCGCCATGCGTCAAGGTTTTGGGGCCGCCGAAAGGCTAACGCAAATCCCGATTTAGCAGGCACTTCCGCACCTTAACCCACCATATAAAGGGCGCATTCGGACCCGAAAAAGGGGAATGTTCCCGGCAGCGCGGGCGGAGACTTCTCTACGCGGCGATTTGGCCGGAAAAGCGCGTTGTTTGCCGGATTTCCAGGCCGAATGAGCTTTTTGCGCCGTGTGCCCAAGGACCACCCTGTGACCACCCGCCTCCCTCGCTTGGCCCGATCGGCGTTGCTCGCAGCCGCCGCCTGGCTTGTGCTGGGCTCGCTGCCTGCCGCCGCGCAAGGCCGGCTCGAGGCACAGTACGAGGCGACCTTGGCCGGCATTTCGGTCGGCCGCGGCACCTGGGCGATCGAGATCGGCGAAGACTCCTATTCCGCTGCCGCCCAGGGCGGCACCACGGGCCTCCTGAAAACCATCTCCAACGGCGCCGGCACCGGCGCCTCGCAGGGCCGCGTCGTCAACGGCGCGCTGGTGCCGCAGGCCTATGAGGCCGCGACCACCACCTCGAAAAAATCCGAGGCCGTGCACATCACGCTGTCGAACGGCAACGTCAAGGATTTCGGCATCGAGCCGGTGCCGCCGGTCGATCCCGACCGCATCCCGGTCACCGACGCGCACAAGAAGGGCGTGTTCGATCCGATGTCGTCGACCTTGGTGCGCGTGCCCGGCACCGGCGAGCTGCTGACGCCGGAAGCGTGCCGCGCGGGTGCTGCGGTGTTCGACGGCCGCCTGCGCTACGAGCTGAAGCTCGATTTCAAGCGCATGGAAACGGTGAAGGCGGAGAAGGGCTATTACGGCCCGGCCGTGGTCTGCGCGCTGTATTTCACGCCGATCGCGGGCTACATCCCCGACCGTCCCGTGATCAAATATCTCGCGGCCGCGCGCAACATCGAGGTCGCGTTGGTGCCGATCGCGGGAACCCGCTATCTCGTGCCGTTCCGCACGGTCATTCCGACGCCGCTCGGCACCGCGGTGCTGGAGGCGACGCATTTCATGACGCAGGCGATGCCGCCGCATGTCGCGAAGACGCAGTAATTCCGCTTTCGCAGCGAACTCCGTTTCACCTCTCCCCGCGTGCGGGGAGAGGTCGCGCCGAAGGCGCGGGTGAGGGGGAGTCTCCGCGAGTCATCGTGTGTCGGCCCCTCACCCCAACCCTCTCCCCGTAAGAACGGGGAGAGGGAGCGAGAGAGAGCCGCCCGCTTCGCTATGTGCACAAGGAGTCGAAGAAAGCGGGCCTCGCACAGGCAGCAGCGACGAAGGAATCCCGTTGACTCTTTCCCGATTCTGATTCAACTCGGGACCATCAGGAATTTAAGAAATTCGCACCTCAAACCGTCGCTTGCCGTGCCCCGCCAAACTTGATCTAGTGCTTAGTCACAGCACCACGCGCGAGATGTTGCGGTGAACGAAGCCGGTTACCACCTGGAGTCAGCGATTCGGGCCCGTTTCGTTCGAGACTCGTTCCGAAGCTTAGCTCCGCACCCCATATCATGTCAGAGACGTCGCAATCTGAGACAGAATTGAGCGTAAGCGCTTGGGTCAAAAAAGTTCGGCGCGAGTTACGAATCTCCATCCCTCCCCCCGCGAGCTCGGCAGCGTACTTGCGCGCCAGAGCGAGTGGTGGGGAGGGTGCCGAGCGAAAGCGAGGCGGGTGGGGGGTAGCTCTGCCAATACGGCGCGAATGAAAACGCCCCCCACCCCGACGCTCGTTTCACTCGCGTCGACCCTCCCCACCGCTTCGCGGGGGGAGGGAGAAGAACACCGAATCCGCGTCGACAAACAAGAATAGAAACATCCTCCAAATATGGCCTTCTCTCCACTCGCTCATTCCCACGAGCGCGCACCCGGCGCGGGCGTCACCGCCGTCCTCGGGCCGACCAACACCGGCAAGACGCATCTGGCGATCGAGCGGCTGCTCGCGCATTCCTCAGGCATGATCGGTCTGCCGCTGCGGCTCTTGGCGCGCGAGGTCTACAACAAGATCGCCGCGCGCGCCGGCGTCGAGGCGGTTGCGCTGATCACCGGCGAGGAGAAGATCAAGCCGAAGAACCCGCGCTTCTGGGTCTCGACCGTGGAGGCGATGCCGCGCGACATCGACGTGTCCTTTCTCGCCGTCGACGAGATCCAGATCGCGGCCGACCTCGAGCGCGGCCATGTCTTCACCGACCGCATGCTGCACCGGCGCGGCCGCGACGAGACCATGCTGCTCGGTGCCGCCACCATGCGCCCGGTCATCGAGCGGCTGTTGCCGGGCGCCTCGATCATCACGCGGCCACGGTTGTCGCAGCTGGAATTTGCCGGCGACCGCAAGATCACGCGCCAGCCCAGGCGCACCGCGATCGTCGCGTTCTCGGCGGATGAAGTCTACGCCATCGCCGAGCTGATCAAGCGCCAGCACGGCGGCGCCGCCGTGGTGCTGGGCTCGCTCTCGCCGCGCACCCGCAACGCGCAGGTCGAGCTGTTCCAGAACGGCGACGTCGATTATCTCGTCGCCACCGACGCGGTCGGCATGGGCCTCAATCTCGACGTCGATCACGTCGCGTTCGCCTCCGACCGCAAATATGACGGCTATCAATTCCGCAGGCTCAACCCGCCCGAGTTCGCCCAGATCGCGGGTCGCGCCGGGCGCGCCACCCGCGACGGCACCTTCGGTACCACGGGCCGCTGCGCGCCGTTCGAGCCGGAGCTGGTGAACGCGCTGCAGAACCACGCTTTCGACAGTGTGAAAGTCCTGCAGTGGCGCAATGCCAAGCCGGATTTTTCTTCGCTCGGGTCCTTGCAGGTGTCGCTTCTCGCAACGCCCGCGCATGAGACGCTGACCCGCGCGCCGGTCGCCGAGGACCAGCGCGTGCTCGATCACGCCGCGCGCGACGGCGAGGTGCGGGACTTTGCCCACGGCGCGGACGCGGTGGAGCGGCTGTGGGAGGCCTGCCAGATCCCGGACTACCGCAAGTTGTCCCCGGCCGCGCATGCCGAGCTGGTGACCACGATTTACGCATTCCTGATGCGCAACGGAAAGGTGCCGGACGGCTGGTTCGGCGCCCAGGTCGACCAGGCCGACCGCACCGACGGCGATATCGACACGTTGTCGGGGCGGATTGCGCAAATCCGCACCTGGACCTTCGTCGCCAACCGGCCGGACTGGCTGTCCGATCCCGATCACTGGCAGGGCATCACCCGTGAGGTGGAAAATAAATTATCCGACGCGCTGCATGAACGGCTCACCGAGCGTTTCGTTGACCGCCGGACCAGTGTATTGATGCGCCGCCTGCGGGAGAATGTCAGCTTGAGTACCGAAATCGGCAAGATGGGCGAGGTGATCGTCGAGGGCCATGCGATCGGCCGGCTCGACGGCTTCACCTTTGCGCCCGACGCGGCGGAAGCGGGTTCCGACGCCAAGGCGCTGCAGGCCGCAGCGAGCCAGGTGCTGGCACGCGAGATCGACGCGCGCGCCGAGAAACTCGGCGCGGCTCCCGACGATCAGTTCGTGCTGACCTCCGACGGCACCATGCGCTGGACCGGCGATGCCGTGGCCAAGCTGATTGCGGCGGACGACGCGCTGCATCCGCGGCTGCGCATCATCGCCGATGAGCGGCTGACCGGCGCGAGCCGGGAGAAGGTCGAGGCGCGGCTGAATCTCTGGCTGAAGACGCATATCGAGAAGCTGCTGGGGCCGCTGTTTGACCTCGCCAAGGCCGAGGACGTCGCCGGGATCGCGCGCGGCATCGCGTTCCAGCTGGTGGAGGCGCTCGGCGTGATCGAGCGTTCGAAGATCGCGGCCGAGATGAAGGATCTCGACCAGCCGTCGCGCGCCACTTTACGCAAATACGGCGTGCGGTTCGGCGCCTATCACATCTATTTCCCGAACCTGCTGAAGCCGGCCGCGCGTGCGCTGGCCGCACTGCTGTGGGCGATCAAGCAGGACAACGTCGATCTCTCCGCGCTGTCGGGAGCGCAGCATCTGGCCGGCAGCGGCCGCACCTCCTTCCCCGTCGACAAGAGCTTGCCGCGCGATGCCTATCGCATGCTCGGCTATCGCCAGTGCGGCGAGCGCGCGGTGCGCGTCGATATATTGGAGCGGCTCGCCGACCTGATCCGCCCGGCGCTGGCCTGGCGCGAGGCCATGCCGGGCACCAAGCCGGCCGGCGCGTTCGACGGCCGCGGTTTCGTGGTGACGCAGGCGATGACCTCGCTGACGGGCTCGGCCGGCGAGGACTTCGCCTCGATCCTGCGCGCGCTCGGCTATCGCAGTGAGCGGCGCCCGCCATTGCCGCCGAAGCCGGTGGTGGTTGAGACGGTGTCTGTGGAGACGCCGCCGGTGGAAGGCGCCGGCGTTGCGCCTGATGATGTCGTGGCGGAAGTGCCGGCGGGCACGCCGAGCGAGCCGTCCGTTGAAGCGCCGGCCGAAGCGTCCGCGGATACGCCGGCGGAGATTGTCGAGCAGCCGGTGTCCGGCGATCCCGCGCCGTCGGCCGCCTTGCTGCCCGAGGTCACGCCGCTCGCAGCAACTGAAGAAACCCCTGTTGTGATCGAGCCGCAGCCGGAGCCTGCGCCGGAAGCCGCGCCGGAACAGCTGCCCGCCGAAGCAACCGCAGAAAGCGCTGCAGCGCCCGGACCTGAAGCGCCTGCGGAAGCTGCGGCGACTGAGGCAACATCGGAAGCAGCAGCGGAAACTCCGGCAACGGCTGAAACGCCCGCAGAGCCGCAACTGGTCGAAGTCTGGCGGCCCGGCGGCCGCAGCGAGGATCGCCGTCCGCGCCATGAGCGTCATCGTGGTCGCCATCACGGTCCGCGCAAGGAAGGCGAGGCGGTTGCAGCCGCGCCTGGCGAAGCAGGCGAGGGCGAAAAGCGCGAAGGCGAGAAGCGCGAGCGGCATCGTCACCGCCGCCATGGCGGACGAGATTTCCGCAAGCCCGAGGGCGCGCCGGCCGAAGCCGCCGCCGCAACCGCGGCTGCGCCCGCTGAAGGCGTGTCCGCACCGGCGCCCGAGCAGCGCGGCGACCGCCGCGAGCGCTTCGAAGGCAAGGGCAAGGATCGCGACAAGACTCGCGATCGCGACAACAAGCGCGAGAAATCCGGCGACCGTCAGGGCGCTCGCCGCGAGGATCGTGGTCCGCGTGACCGTGATCGCGACAAGGGACGCGACAAGCGCGACCGCGAGAGCGGCCCGGCGCTGCGCCACTATGCGACGTCAGCGTCCCCGCGCGACCGCACCGCCGATCCGAACTCGCCCTTCGCCAAGCTTGCCGCGCTGAAGGATCAGCTCGCCGGTAACCGCAAGGACTAGCGCACATAGCGTTTTCAAGCGAAGTGGGGACCGGTTCGCGTCAAGAAAACGCGTCATAAAAGAAAGAATGGATAGGCAGCGCCTCGACAAATGGCTGTGGCACGCGCGGGTGGTGAAAGCCCGCACCAGCGCCGCCGAACTCGTCCAACGCGGCCATGTCCGCATCAACGGCGTGCGCGAGACCGCGCCGGGACATGCGGTCAAGCCAGGCGACGTGCTCACGATCGCGCTCGACCGCAGCGTCCGCGTGCTCAAGGTGATCGGCTTTTCCGAGCGGCGCGGCGCCGCGTCCGCTGCCCGCGTGCTCTATGAGGATTTGGAGCAAGCGCCGCCGATCCGAAGTCCCTGACCCACTCGCTGCAAAATCCGATTCAGGGACTTCGGATCGAAAGCGGCACTTGAATCATAGATTTGCTAGTGTCCATAACTTTCCGAAGTCCGCGAAAAGGTGTTCGGGCGGGGTAGCGCGGACTTCGGAAAGTGGACACTAGGCCAGGAATGACTATCTCCATTGGGCGTCAATTCTAATTGTTGCTTCCCTTGCGGCACCGCACGTCCTGCGCTAGGCAAAGCCCGAATTTCGAGCCTTTTTTCGGAGTTATGGATGACTTACGTCGTCACTGAAGCCTGCATCAAATGCAAGTACACCGATTGCGTTGAGGTCTGCCCCGTCGACTGCTTTTACGAGGGCGAGAACATGCTGGTGATCCATCCGGACGAATGCATCGATTGCGGCGTGTGCGAGCCGGAATGCCCGGCGGACGCCATCAAGCCGGACACCGAGCCGGGGCTGGAGAAGTGGCTCGAGGTCAACACCGAATACGCCAAGAGCTGGCCGAACATCACGCAGAAGAAGGAATCGCCGCCCGACGCGAAGGATTTCGAGGGCGAGGAAGGCAAATTCGAGAAATATTTTTCTCCGAAGCCGGGTGAGGGTGATTAGCCCGCGAATCACCCCCGCTTCCGGCCAAATTTCCTCCCCGGCGATCCACCGCCGTAGTATTGCGGTGCAACACGACCTCAAAAACGCCTCAGACTTAACCCTAATAGGCGTTGGACCGGCCAAATGCGGCCCTGACACCCTCTAAACCATTGATTTTTCCGGAAAATGTGCTATATATGGCACATCTGAGCTGAATCGGTCAGCCGCTTTGACCCTTTCACAGGGTTTCCGCGAAAAACCATCGAACAGGGGCGTGGCAGTTCCGCGCACAGGCCGTGTCACAGAAAACGCGTAAGAAGAGTACCTCCAAGCCCTCGAAAAAAGCCGCCGCGGCCAGCCGTAGCGCATCCAAGAGCCGTGCCCGGGATACCCGGACCGCCGGTAAGGCGGCTACGGCTTCAAAGTCCTCGAAGAACAAAAGAAGCGCAATGCCATCCAAGACTGCCAAAACTGTCGCGAAAGCGGCCTCTTCGAAGACCGTTGCTTCGAAGGCCCCCGCGAAAACTGCCCCGAAGGCCGCCGTGAAGCCCGTTGCCGCCAAGCCGGCGGTCGCGCCCCGCGTCGAGGAAAAGAAGGTCGTGACCCAGCGCCAGGGGTTCAAGGCCAATGAATTCGTGGTCTATCCCGCTCACGGCGTCGGCCAGATTCTGGCCATCGAGGACCAGGAGATCGCCGGCGCCAAGCTCGAGCTGTTCGTCATCAACTTCATCAAGGACAAGATGACCTTGCGGGTGCCGACCGCGAAGGTCGCCAATGTCGGCATGCGCAAGCTCTCCGACCCGGTGCTGGTGAAGAAGGCGCTGGAGACCCTGAAGGGCCGCGCCCGCGTCAAGCGCACCATGTGGTCGCGCCGCGCCCAGGAATACGAAGCCAAGATCAATTCCGGCGACATCGTCGCCATCGCCGAGGTCGTGCGCGACCTCTACCGTTCGGAATCGCAGCCCGAGCAGTCCTACAGCGAGCGCCAGCTGTATGAAGCAGCGCTCGACCGCCTGTCGCGCGAGATCGCGGTGGTGCAGCACGTGACCGAGACCGAAGCGGTCAAGGAAATCGAGAGCCAGCTCGCCAAGAGCCCGCGCCGCGGCGTCAAGACCGAAGGCAGCGCCGAGGGTGAAGGTGATGCCGATGGCGATGTCGACGAGACCGACGAGGCCGGCGACGATACCGCGGTCGCCGATGAGGCCGCCTGAAAGCGATAGCCGTAAATCGGTACAGACATTCAAAAGCCCGGTCCGCAAGACCGGGCTTTTTTGTTTGAGGTGTCGCGAATCGCGCTTTGCTCCCCTCCCCTTGCGGGGAGGGGTCGGGGGTGGGGGTTCCAAAGCGAAGACGAGCGTGATCGAATCCGACGATGCACGAACGCCAGAAGCAAATGCGCGCGAAACCAACGAAGGCCGAGCGCGTCCTCTGGCAGCGACTTCGCCACGACATCGCGCGTGCCGGTTCGCATTTTCGCCGCCAAGCGTTGATCGGCCCTTTCATCGTCGACTTCGTCAGCCGCAAGGCGCGGCTGGTGATCGAACTCGATGGCGGTCAGCACGATGAGCAGCGAACTGCTGACGCACGACGCACACGCCAGATCGAGGCAAGGGGATATCGTGTGCTGCGTTTCTGGAACAATGATGTGCTTGGAAATATCGACGGTGTTCTAACCGAAATAAAATCCGCGTTGACCCCCACCCCCAACCCCTCCCCGCAAGGGGGAGGGGAGTCGCAGCCGGGCTGATTGCGCAAACCCTTGCTCGGTTGGAGGGACCGAGTCTGCTTCCCAGCAGCGTTCAGTCCGACCAATCAACACCCCTACCGCCCGCGCAGCGCCAGAATCTTCTCCGCTGCGCGCAGGTGCGGCTTGTCCAGCATCTTGCCGTCCATCTTCACCACGCCGGACGGATTTCCGGCGAAGGCCGCGACGACGCGTTCCGACCAGGCGATCTCGTCGGCGGTCGGCATGAATGCCGCGTTGACGATGTCGACATGCTTGGGATGGATCACGGCTTTCGCCAGGAAGCCGTCCTGGCGCGCCGCGATCGACTCGGCTCTGAGCGTGTCGAGATCGTCGATGTCGGTTGCAATCGTGTCGATCGCGACGACGCCGGCGGCCGCAGCTGCGATCAGGCAGAGGTCGCGCGCCAGCACGAACGGCGAATGGTAGCGGCCGTCGCTGCGGTTGCGTGAGGCGCCGAGCGACGCCGCGAGATCTTCGGCGCCCCACATCATTCCCCACAGCCGCGGGCTCATGTTCTCGAAATCCATCAGCTTGATCACGGCGCGGGCGGTCTCGGTCGCCACGGTGACGATGCGGGTCGCGCCAACCGGAATGCCTGAGGCCGCCTCGAACGCATCGAGCCAGAGCGAAAGCCGGTTGACGTCGGCCGCACCTGCGCACTTCGGCAATACGATGCCGTCGGGCCGTCCGGGCATGACGGCGGCGAGATCGCCAAGCGTCAGATCGGTATCGAGCGCGTTGACACGGATGTAGATCTTCTGCGTTGGGTTCCGCTGGCCCAACATCCCGAGCGTGATGCCGCGCGCCGCGAGCTTGCCATCCGGTGCGATCGAATCCTCGAGGTCGAGGATCAGGGCATCGGCCGCGGTCTTCTTCGCACTCTCGAATTTCCGGACGCTGTCGCCGGGCACGAACAGGAAAGAGCGCATGCCGCTATGCCTTCGGTTTGCCGAGCATCAACCCCGTACGCCTGCAGCTTGCCACCACCTCGCCGCGCTGGTTGGTCATGGTGTGCTCGAACTCGACCAGGCCTTGCCCGGGACGCGATTTGCTCGCGCGCTTGGCGACGATCTTGGTATGCGCCTTCAGCGTATCGCCATGGAAGACGGGCCTGGGAAACCTGACCTCGGTCATGCCGAGATTGCCGACCGTGGTCCCGAGCGTGGTGTCGTAGACGCTCATGCCGATCATGATGCCGAGCGTATAAACGCTGTTGAACAGACGCTGTCCGAACTCGGTTTTCTCGGCAAAATGCGCGTCGATGTGCAGCGGCTGCGGGTTCATGGTTAGCAGGCTGAACATCGTGTTGTCCATCTCGGTCACGGTCCTGGAGAGTTCGTGGTGGAATTCCTGTCCGACCACGAACTCCTCGAAGTACAGTCCGGCCATGGTCAGCTTCCCTTGTAGTTCGGCGCGCGCTTCTCGACGAAGGCATTCAATCCTTCCTGGCAATCGTTGGTGGTCGCAACGAGTGCAAAGCTCTCTGCCGCATTCTCGACCGAGCGGCGGAAATCGGCATCGACCGCGCGCATGAAAGCGTCACGGCCGATCTTCATGATGATGGGTGATTTGGCGGCGAGGCGCCGGGCTACCTCGCGGGCGCGATCGAGCGCGGTGCCCTTCTGTACGACCTCGCTGAGCAGGCCCATGCGGTACGCAGTCGCGGCATCGAAGGAATCGCCGAGGAACAAAGGCCCAAACGCCTGATGTTTTCCGACCAGCCGCGGCAGCTGCACGAAGTGGATGGCGGGGATCAGCCCGACATCGATCTCGGGATATCCAAACGTCGAGGCGTCGCCGGCAATGATCATGTCGCATGAGATCGCAATGGTCATGCCGCCGGCGCGCACCGCGCCGTCGATCGCCGCAATCGTCGGCTTGCCCAGGCGATACTGGGTGTCGTTCAGCGCGAAATACAGCTTTTCGAGGAATTTCTTGGTCTCGATCCCCGGCTTGCCGCGGACCAGATCGAGGTCGAGGCCGGCGCAGAATACCTTGTGGGCGCTGCCGATGATCACAGCGCGGACATTCTCGTCGTCGCGCGCTCTCGCGAGCCCTGAGAGCAGCGCATCGATCAGGGGTATGCTGAGCGCATTGACCGGGGCGCGATCGAGCATCAGCTCGGCGATGCCGTCCGCCGCGGAGTAACGAACCAGATCAGAGTTCACGCATCGTCTCCTTTGGCTTGACGCACGGCACCCGATGTGACGAGGCCGTCGATCGCCTCGGGCGTGAGGCCGGGACTTTCGGAAAGTGGGCACTAGTGGCCACGACAGACCGGCTTTGAAGGCGATACGGTCTTTGGCCTTCACGGCACCGCCGGCACGGTGCGCGGTTGGCGGCGGCCAATGGTCAACACGCAGATCACGCCGACCGTGGCTGTCGCCGCGATCGGCATCATGGCCAGCGGGAAGCTGCCAGTCTCGGCCTGGATATATCCGATCAAATAGTTGAAGGCGAAAGCGGACAGATTCCCGAGGGCGTTGATTTGCGCCAACCCGGCTGCGGCCGATGTTGCACCCAGCCATTCCGACGACAGCGCCCAGAACGGCCCCTTGCTGGCATAGGTACCGGCCGCGATCAGGGTCAATAGCGGAACCATCATCCAAAGGCTGCCGATCGCGAAGAACGTCGCGATCATGGCGGCGACCATCCACGCGAGCGGCAGCGCGTTGTGCCACACCCGCTCTCCACTGCGGTCGGAGTTGCGGCCCCACAACACCATCCACACGGCAGAGATGCCAAAAGGCACAGCGGTGATGAGGCCGGTCTGCCAGTTCGTCAGTCCGAACGACTTGACCAGCTGCGGCACCCACAGCGCGAGTGACGTCGAAGCACCAGCCGCCCCGGCATAGACCAGCGCCATGATCAGCACGTATTTGTTGAGCATCACACGCCAGACCGAGTCGTGAGATATGCGAGGCGCGCGCTTGCGTTCGCTCTCCAGCGTGGCCACCAACCATTGGCGCTGCTCAGGCGACAACCACGAGGCATGCTCCGGTCCGTCGGTCAAGTAAACGTAGCTCGCGATTCCGAGCAGCACCGCCGGCACGGCTTCGAGAATGAAGATCCACTGCCAGCCGCCAAGGCCAAGGATGCCGTCCATATAGAGGATGGCGCCCGAGATCGGCGAGCCGATCAGGCCTGCCACCGGCAGGGCCACCATGAAGATGCCGACGACGATCGCCCGATACTGCGCGGGATACCAATAGGTGATGTAGAGGATCACCCCGGGAAAGAAGCCGGCTTCGGCAGCGCCAAGCAGAAATCGCAACACCAGGAACGAAGTCGGTCCGCCGATCAGCGCGAAGGCGGCGGAGACCAGGCCCCACGTGATCATGATGCGGGCGATCCAGGTGCGCGCGCCAAACCTCTGCAGAGCCAGGTTGCTCGGCACTTCCAGCAGGAAATAGCCGAGAAAGAAGATGCCCGCGCCGAGGCCGTACGTCTTGGGATCGATGCCGACCGCCTTGTTCATTTGCAGCGCGGCGAAGCCGACATTCACACGGTCGATGTAGTTGACCAGATAGGCGGCAATCAGGAATGGCAACAGACGCCAGGAAACCCGAAGGATCGTTTCCGATTCCAGATTGCGGGTCACGGTTGGAGTCGGCATTGCTGTTGCTCCACGATAATTTTGCACTGTTGCGGGCGGAGATTCGTCAGGCCAGCGCGGCAACGTCCATGGCCCGCCCGTAGCGGCGACTGCATTCAAGAAAATCGCCGTACTTCCGGTGCGCGGCGGTATGCTGCACGCACGCCAGCAGCAACCGGTCGCGGTCGAAACCGCGGTTCTTCGCGTAGTCCTCGAGCAGGCACTGCGCGATTTCCTGGTTGTGCGGGTCGTTGCCGAGACGGCAGGCGATCAGCGCCAGCTGTTGCACCAGCGTCTGGCGGTCGCCGCTACCGGCGAGATACGCTTGGGCCCAGGCGACGGCCTGGGGTCCATCGAGTGCGACGATGGCGGCGAGCGTGCGCTCCAGCAGTTGCCGCTCGCTCATGCGCTCGGCACCGGCAGGAAGCTCGCCCAAGCGGGTCGTTCCATCGCCGATATTCTTCTGATGCCAGGCGTTGCGGTTGAGGAACGAGGCGGCCGAGTACAACAGCTTCAGGCGTTGCGGATGCTCGAAGGAATCGTAGAACCAGCCGAGCGTGTTGCAGTATTCGTAGCAGTGCTGCGAAATGGAGAAGTTGAGGCTGTCCTGCGTCTCGAGCAACACCTGCGCGGCGCCGATCTGCAAAACGTCGAGGATCTGGCGCGGCCCTTTGCCCGCGAGCAGCAGCCGGCTCAGCTGCTCGAGATAGGCCGGCTCGTGCTGGCGCAACACGACTTCGAGGAATGCCTCGGCCTCGGCCGTGGTCAGGGTTTCCGAGTTTGCAAGCAATGCCGCTTCAGTGGCCGTGGTGCCCGCGTAGGGGATCGCGGAGATTTTCTGCTGGTCGAGATAGTGGGTCACGCAGTTGCACGCCATCTCGTAGGTGGAATACCAGCGCGGACCGACGGCGATATCGAGCGCGCCGGCGTAGAGCACCGCATGCGCGTCGTCCCAGCCGATCGCCGTTCCCAGCTCGACCGTGGCGCGCGCCCGATAGGACTTGTGGCCGGTGGTATAGGAACGGTTGAGGAAGGCACGGTCCTGCAAATCGATCAGGCCGGCGAACACCAGCTCGGCGAGCACCGCTTTGCGCTCCGCCTTGTTCTGCATCAGTCCGAGGAAGACGCGATAGGCATCCAGCACGCGGCCGCGATGCACCAGCGTCATCCAGTGGTCGAGGCGGTCGCGCAACGGCCCGTCGAGCCGCTCCGGCTCCTGGTCCGGCCAGTGCACGACCGGCTTCGGCGGTGCGCTGTTCTGGGGCGCCATGCCCCGGGCGTAGTGGCCGGGCGCCTTGTTGATCTTCTGGTTCCAGATGTCGAGACCGGTCGGAATGTACCAGATGGTCTGCGCCATCGGCAGTCCGGCCATCTCCGCAGGCAGCCACTTCGACAGGTGCAAGGTGGCGCGCGCGCTTAACAGGCAATGGTCGTTGTTGACGAAGTTGACGAAGCCGTCGTCGATCCGCTCGTGATAGGGAACGTGGGTGTAGGGGCCATGGATGCGCACCGCCTCGCGCAGCATCTCGGGGAGCGGCCGGCCGTCACGCACCAGATTATAGTAGCATTCGCTGGCGCCGACCTGATCGCGCGCAAGCACGCGATCCTCGAGCTTGTCATAGAGCGCGCGCGCCGGCGCGCCCCCGTCATTCACAGCTTCGGCAAGCGACATCGCTGGCGACTCCCTGATCGAGACTCCCTTACATCCGGTTCGTCAGACGACCGGTTATGCGCTCCATGATGTCACATCGGATAAGGAAATGGGATAGCGCGCGAGCATATCTGACGTTGCCCCTATGCCGGGGTCTTGACCCCCGGATCCGGCGATGGCGTGCGTCCGGAGTTGGGTGACAAGCGGGTGCGGCGCGGAAGCGCGGCGACGTCTCACTTGGACCCGAAGCGGATATTGGTCGTTTGACCGGAGACACAATTCCGTCGCCTTTGATTAGGCATTAACGGTTGTCGAACCTGGGGGCCGGGGGCTGGGGGTCGCTTTGACGCTTAGAACTTTTTGGACTTGCGCCTCGATCCTTTGCGCCTTGGCCTCTCCCGCAGGTGCGGCCGGCATCCAACTCCTCGAGGCCGATCCGGGTCTGGCAGGCGCGATCTGGTATCCGTGTGCGGCCGAGCCCACGCGTGTGCCGCTCGGCAAACTCACCATGGATTTTATCGACGCACTGCAAGGCGTGAAGGACTGTCCTGTTACGGGCACGAAGCTGCCATTGATCATTGTCGCGCACGGCCGAGGCGGATGGTTTGGCGGACACGATGACGTTGCGCAGGCTCTCGCGGACAATGGCTTTATTGTCGCCGCCGTCAACTATCCCGGCGACAACGGCGCCGACCGATCGCAGAGTGAGAGCCTGTCCATCATTGCGGTACGGCCGGCAGTCACGATCCGCCTGCTGGACTTCATGTTGAATGATTGGCGCGATCGCGCGGCCATCGATCCGGCCAAAGTGGGTTTCTTTGGCTTTTCTGCGGGTGCCTATACGGGTTTGATATTGGCAGGAGCCACCCCGGATTTTGGCAAGATAGCGCCGAACTGTCCCAAGCAGGACAAGTCGCCGGCTTGTGAGCAGTTTCGCAGCGGCAACATCCCATCCAGTGTGCCCCACGAGCCTCGCATCCGAGCCGCGGTGCTTGCCGACACTGCGCTGAACTTCATGTTCACTCCGGAGGGATTGGCTCCCATCCAGATCCCCTTGCTGATCTGGCGATCGGAATTAGGAGGCGGAGGCGTTGATCCGAAAACTTCCGCGCTCACGGCCAGCAGTTTGCCCGGCAAACCGGAAGTTCGCGTCGTGCCGGCCGGCCACTTCGCATTCCTGGCACCTTGCACGCCGCAGTTTGCGGCGAACCTGCCTCGTTTTTGCACTGATCCGCCGGGCTTCGACAGGACGGCCTTTCATCAGGAGTTTGATGCGCGGATCGTCAGTTTCTTCCGCGAGCATCTCACTGGCGATGGCGAACGCCGCTAAACGCATCATTTGATGGCGCTGTCGAAGGGCCGCTTCCGGCAGGAAACGGACATGCCGACCTGTCCGTGTAATGTCCGTTCTTAGGGGTGAAGCAGACGTAGTCTAGTTGCCGACCGACGTCGCCTTGACCCGAAGCGGACATTCAACACTACAGACACCGACCTCAATTTGGCATAGCGTCTCTGTCGCGGACGGGCGTATTTGCTTGCCCGAGAGCTGCCTCAAAAACGGCGACGCACCGACGTCTCCGCTCGATCAAATTGGCAGCCTGGTGCCGTCGGTAGGCATCTTTCATAATCAGGATTTGAACCACAGCGCTTATTCGCACCCGACGTTGGGTAGCAGGCTTCACGCACATCATGATCAGGAGAAGTACTATGAAAACAAAGTATACTGTTGCCGTATCAATGCTCGCCGGCGTCGCGATTGGCGCTTTTGCCTTCCAAGGATTGCATGCTCAGGCCAAACCGCCAATCTATCTCGTTACCGAAATCGATGTGACGAACCCGGAAGCTTATGGAAAAGAGTTTGCGCCGAAGGCGCAGGCTTCCATTAAAGCCGCCGGCGGTCGACAGATCGCTATCGGGGGAGCCGGCGGCGCTGGTGCCAAGACCGTAACCACCATCGCCGGTACAGCCGCCCCCAAACGAGCAGTCATACAGCAATGGGACAGCATGGAGGCGCTCATGGCTTGGTACAACGGCGCGGAGTATCAAGCGGCACTCAAGATCGGGGAGAAGTACGCGACCTTCCGCAGATATGCCATCGAAGGAAATCAATAATCTCCCTCACGGCCGATATTCGCTCAGATCAGGCCGCCTCCGTCGGCGGCCTTTTCATTTCAAACATGAGTTGATGTTGACAAAACGGACTCGGATGCCGCGTCGGACTAATGTCCGCTGGAGGGGGATGTCCAGGCTTCGCAATCCGAAGTCCGCCACGACCCTGCGCGAGGGAAGGAGAATATGCTATCTTCCGCTGGATTTGCTTGCTCGTGGGAGGATTGCGGCTGCATGAAACGGCGAGGCTTTCTTGGCTTTCTCGCAGGATCGGTTGCTTCGTTGCCCCTTGCGGCGGCTGGGGCCAAACACGTTCCGACGGTAGGCGTTCTCTGGCACGCGGGTAACGAACAGGAAGAAGCGCCATTTCTCGGTGAGTTGCGGCAGGGTCTGCGGGATCAGGGCTATGCTGAAGGTCGCGACATCACGCTGATGAATACATTTGCGGCCGAACAATATGATCGTTTCACGAAAAACGCGCGCGATCTTGTCGAACAAAATGTCGACGTGATCGTGGCAGTAACGCGACCAGCGGCACTTGCCGCTCAGAAGGCGACGCGCACGATTCCAATCGTGGCGGTCGTTGTTCCCGATCCGGTCGGTAGCGGCCTCGTAACAAGTCTGGCGCGGCCGGGTGGCAACGTTACCGGTTTGGGCAATTGGGCGGTAGATCTTGCCGCGAAACGCGTTGAACTTTTGAAAGAGGCTGTCGCCGGGTTGACCAAAGTGGTGCTGTTCGTCAATCCGGGCGATCCAGGTCTTGCAAGGACGTTCGTCGAGGAAAGCAATGCAGCAGCGGACCGGTTGGGACTTTCGACCCAAACGGTGGAAATGACCACAGCCGAAGAAATCGACGCAGGGTTTGCCGCTATACCTCAATCGGGAACGCCCGGCATCATCGTCAACAATGACGCTCTGCTGCTTACGCAGGCAGAACGGATCGCGCGCCTGGCAATCGCGCGCGGCATTCCGACGCTGGCATTTGTGGGTCTTATGGCGAAGCAGGGGGTCCTAATGTCCTATGGACCTGATCCCCTCGCGATCTTTCGCCGGTCCGCGACGTATGTCGATAAAATTCTCAAGGGAGCTCGTCCTGCCGACCTGCCCGTGGAACAACCGACCAGTTATCAGCTCTTCGTCAATATGAAGACCGCGAAATCGATTGGAATGACCGTTCCGGCGACGCTTTTAAGTCGAGCCGATGAGGTGATCGAATAGTGTGACTTCCGTTGTTGGCACGAAACGGATATGCCGTAGTCACATGACGATCGCGGCCTGAAGCCGAGCCACGCGCCAGCCGAACGAGCAAGCGTCGGGGTTTACCGATCACGGCGCTGCGATAACTCGCCATGATAGAGCTTTTGTCGATGGTTGCTGAACCCATCAAGCTAGTCAGTGATGACGAAGCCAACGTCATACTAGAAGTCGCAAATGATGTCGCCGACCGGCTAGGATTAACGCGAATCACGGGAGGCTCATCTGCCAATTCTCGCCTGACGAAATTGATTTCGACATTGCAGTTCCGGCAGTCTCTCAATTACGGAACAAGTGGCTTCATTGGAAAATTGATGAACTATTCCGCGCCCGGCACAATCTCACGTGACGACTTGATTTTACTTGCGCCTTACATTGACGATTGGCTTAACGGCAATACGCCTCCTTTTGAGCTGCCCGCAGAATATGATCGGCGCATCGATTTTTTGAACGACTTCAAGAGGCGGATGGTGTCCTCCAACGTCTGGCCTGTTGGGGTCTTGGAAAAGGTGAGACCGCGATCTGCCCCGTAGTCCGCGGCAGATTGAGCGGAAATCTTTCGATTTTCCGCTTCTGGCGCCTGAGGCCGAACCACGCGCCAGCCGAACGAGCAAGGGCCGACGTTGCCGATCACGGCGCGGCGATTCCGGCCCTGGGCCTCCGCCCAGCTTTCAATAGTCCCGCTCCCCATCGATGACATTCCGGAGCGGCTCGGCATCCTAACCCGACGCCGCGCCTGGTGCCGCCGAATCTGAAGTCCCTGACTCACGCGCGGCGAAATCGGGTTCAGGGACTTCAGATCGAAAGCGGCACTAGAATCATGGATTTGCCAGTCCCCATAACCTTCCGAAGTTCGTGAACGGTAGCGCGGCAATGGAGCACGAACTTCGGAAAGTGGGCGCTAGCGTTGATCCATGTCAACATCACCTATCCTTTGCCTCTCACCATATGGTTGGCCGCGCGTGAAGCGGCTCCATCACCTTTCGGTTCGCGTGCGATAAGGAGGATCACCATGCATCGGACGAAGAGTCTCTCGGCTAAGTCAGTAACGGTTGCGGGAATTGCGGCCAGCCTCATGTTGGCGTTTGCAGGTGTCACTCTCAGCCCAACACCGGCCAAGGCCGTCATTTACTGCCAGTACGTTGAGTATCCGCAAGGTTGCATAGCGAGGGCCGGCGTCGTGCTCAGGCCTCGTCCGGTGGCGCGCGCTGCGGTCCGTCATCACGCCGGTGGCAATTTAAATGGCGGCGTCAATCGCGTTGGGGTGCGGCGGTAAAGCACTTGTTTGCGGGTCACGACCCTGGCGCGGCAGACGGCAGCCAGGTTCGTGACCCCTTTACATTTTTGTCATCAGCAAATTCTCCGCCAGCCCGCTTCAATAGCCGCGTTCCCAATCGATGACATTCCGGAGCGGATCGCCGTCGAGATAGGCGCGCAGATTGTCGCAGAAGAGATCGATGGCGCCATGACGGTCGTGATCACTGGCAGACGAGATATGCGGCGTGATCAGCACCCTGGGATCGGACCAGAGCCCTGGCGCCGGCGTGTGCTCGAATTCGCCGACATAAACATCGAGCGCTGCGCCGCGCAAATGATCGCGCTGGAGCGCGTCGGCCAGCGCCTCCTCGTCGACGATCTCACCCCGGGCGACGTTGATGAGCACCGCCCCCGCCTTCATCGCTGCAAAGCGGTCCTTGTCGAAGAGACGGGTCGTCTCCGGTGTCCAGTGGCAGCAGATCACCACGAAATCGCTCTCCGGCAGCAACCGGTCGAGATCCTCAGGCCCGCCAAGCTCGCTGAATCCCTGTGGCAGGGGCCGGTCCGGGCGCGGGTGGCGGCGGGTGCCGACGACCCGCATGCCCAGCGCAGCGCAGAGTTTACCGACATCGAGCCCGATTCCGCCGGCGCCCACGACGCACGCAGTCTTGCCTTCCAGGAGCAGCGGTCGATATGCGCGATGGTCGAACACGCCCGCGCCTCGATCGACCGCGGCGCGGTGGAGGCCCTTGGCAAAGTGAAAAATGCCGGCCAGCGCGTATTCAGCCATCGCCAGTGTATTGCCCGAACCTCGCGACGTCGTCACCACCACGCCGCTGCCCCATAGATCGCCCATCAGCAGATTGCTGGCGCCTGCAGGGCGCTGATGAAACCATTTCAACCTCGGTGCCCTGGCGTGCAGATCGAGCGGAAATGGCCAGCCAGCAAGGATGACTTCGGCCTCGCTGAGGAGGCGATCGCGTTCCTCGCGGGTGCCTGCGCCGTTGGCGCCTGGTGCTAGATAGCGTGCCGTGGTGACGGCGGGCCACGTTTCGCGAAATTCCCCGTCATACCAGCCCCCGGCGTCGGTCAATTCGATCGCCGGATCGACGGCCTCGATCTTCGCTCGATCGTCCGCGCTGATGCGCTGAATAGCCAGGACGTTGATCCGCTGCATGGACACCTTTCCAAACCGCTCACGCCGAACAAGCGAGTAGGGTCAATCCACCACTACCTTCACGCGGTCGCGGACCTTGACCTGCGCGTGAGCGTCCAGCCCGTTGAGAATCCGGAAGCGCTCCATCGGATGATCGACGCCGGCCATGCGGTGCGACAGCGACTCCACGGTGTCGCCCGGCTGCACCGTGATCACCTTGATGCGCAGCGGACGCGCCGCCTGCACTTCATCGAGAGAAAGCCTGCGGAAAGAATTCACGGTCTCGCGCGCGTTGCGCTCGCCCTCCTGGGTCTTCTGGCGGCTGGCAAAGATGAAGCGGTAGACGTCGCTGCCGAAGCGCAGCGCATAGACCTTGAACTGCCACTGGTCGCCCTTGGCGATTGCGGACGCCGCCGGGAAGCCATTGATGGTCAACTCCTCGGTGGAGGCCTTGTCGACGCCTTCCATCCAGCCGGAATTGAGATAGTCGCCGAGCGTCTGCTCGCCGGGCACGCGCACCACGTCGAAGCGCATCGCCTGGCTGCCGCCCTCGCGCACGCCGATCACAGCCTGGGCGGTGTTGTCGAGGGTGAAATTGTCGGGGGCCTGGAAGGTGAAGCCGAGTTTCGGATGCAGGAAACGCCTGCCGCGCACGAATCCTTCGCTCGGGTCTTCGCCATAAACGATGTTGTCGATCGCGGACAGATAATCCTCGCGGTCGCGCTCGGTATTGTCGGGCGAGATATATTGCCGCGCCGAGGTTCGCGCGCGGGCCACGCGTTCGGGGGTCGCCGGATGCGACGACAGGAAGTCCTGCGCGCGGGGATCGAGCGAGGAGCGGCCGGCCTTCAGCTCGGCATTGCGCTCCATCGACGTCAGGAAGCGCGCGGCGCCATAGGGATCAAAATGTGCATGCGCCGAGATCGCCACGCCCATGTCGTCGGCCTGCAATTCCTGTTCGCGCGAAAAATTCGCCATCGTCAGCTTGCCCTTGGCGAGCGTGAAGGCGGTGATCTCGGGATCGTTGCCCATCTCGGTCACGACGCGCGCGGCGATCGCGGCCAGCTTCGCCTGGTCCTCGCGCATCGCCGCGTGTTTCGAAAGCACATGCGCCATCTCGTGGCTCAGCACCGACGACAGCTCGGAGGTGTCGCTCGCCAGCGCGATCAGCCCCCGCGTGACATAGAGCTGGCCGGTCGGCAGCGCGAAGGCGTTGACCGCGCCGGAATTGAGGATGGTGACCTTGTAGGGCTGATCGGGACGATCGGACGCCGCGACCAGCCGGTCGACGGTCTTGCTGACCAGCGACTCGAGCTTCGGATCGTCATAGATGCCGCCATAGGAGGTGAGGATGCGGTCATGCTCGCGCTCGGTGGCTGGCGTGGTCGCAACGGTGCGGTTCGGCTTGGCCGGCGCGGTCGGCGGCGCCACCGCGGTCGAGAACTGGAAACGGCTCATGTCGCCGCAGCCTGCGAGCGCGATCGGCGCACACAGCAGCGTTGCCGCTAGCGAGATGCGGCGGCTCATTCCCCTGTCGCGCGGTCGCGCAGACCCATCCACGATGGCACTCATCATTCGGCGGATTAATTCCCGCTCAAGACTTCGATTTGTCCCGCCCTGACCACCTCGATCCGCGGCCCGGGGTGCGCTTCGACCCAGCCGCGAACGCGAATCCGCCGATTCTCCAAGGACTTGAGCGTGAGGCCGGAAGATTCGACCCCCGACATCATGCGCCTTGAAATAGTCGCAGCAAAGTCCCGTGTCCAGTTCCGGCCAAAATTCAGGTAAGTCATTGTCCCCGCTTGTCGAACCGACAACACCCGGCCTTCGACAAGCACAAAACGCCCGATCCCGGCCAAGATATCGGCTGCACTTTCCGAGTTTTTTATGACGTTCTGATTGGCCCAGGTTCCCTTTTTCGCGGTCCGCGCTGTGGCCTCGGCGGCCAGCAGCGCGGCGGCGCAGTCCTTGTCGGCGACATCAGGTGAAGCGAGCGCGGCGCCTTGCGCCAGCAACTCTGCCTGCACCGAAATATCCGAGCCCGCGAGAAAGGCAAATGACGTTTGCCGGCCGTAACGATCGGGCGTGTCGTCCGGACCGTGCAGGCTTATGTCCCTGTCCTTGATCAGCGCAGCAAGCGCGCTGCCCTTGTCGTCAGCCGCGATGAGCTCGATTCCGGCAAGCCTGATCTCGCGGCCGTCGCTGAGGCGGAAGTTGCGGCCGTCGATCACTTCAGTGACGTGGCCTTCGTCCTGTTCGGCGAATGTGCATGGCGCGGCGTGTGCCGCGGATGTTGCGGTGACAAGGACGAAGATCGAGAGGGTCGCTGCGACAAGCCTGTGCATCGTTACCACGTCGCCTTGGAGTATGCTTTATCGAGCCTAGCACAGGGGAGCGTTGAGCGATGGAAATCAACGGCATGGCGCATGTCATCCTGACGGTGTCGAATTTCGAGCGCTCGCGCGATTTCTATCGCAAGCTATTGCCGTTCCTCGGCATGACGCCCGTCATCGACACCGATACCTACTATTATTGCGTCGGCGGGCGCACCGCGCTCGGCATCAGCGCGCCGGCGGGGGAACATGCGGGCGCGGCCTTCGACCAGCGGCGTGTCGGCCTGCACCATCTCTGTTTCCGCGCCCGCGAGCGCGCCGATGTCGACGAGCTCCGTGCCTTCGTGAGCCAACTCGGTGCGAAAATCATCCGCGCGCCGCGCGAGGATTCCTGGGCGCCAGGTTACTACTCGGTGCTGTTCGAGGACCCCGATGGCATCCGGCTCGAGATCAATCATGTTCCCGGCCGGGGATTGCTGACGGACAAGTGAGCCAGCAAGGGCCGGGTTGTGAACTCGCAAAGCCGCTCGGAAAGCGAAGACTTCCCGAGGGCACTGCAGCCTATGCGGTCATTCTGATTGGAATCAGGGCTCTTATGCGCGAGTCCCGGAACCAGAGACCGCCCCACACGAACAGGCCCAGATACACCCCGAAAAGAACGTGTGTGAACAACGGGTCCTCGAGACGTGCGTGGGCGGCGACGGCTCCTCCGAGGTATCCGGTCAGCAAGATCGCGCCGAGGGTGGCCGTCCTTGGCACGGCGTAGAGGGTAGTGGAGACAAGCAAGATCGCGCCAAGAGTAGCGAGCATTGTAGCGTCGGCCGGCCAGCCGATCTGCCGCGTCGAGTCGATGACGACTTGCGGCTGCACAAGCTTCATCACGCCGTCGAACGCGAAAAATGCGATCGCCAGTCCGCTCAAAACGCGGCCGACCCAGACCGAGGCTTTCGCTTTCGGTTCGGACTTAAGTCGCGTGTCAGTCGATAAATGCGTCATTGCCGTTTCTTCCTGTCACTGCTGGGAGAGTGGAGCTTCCATGATCTCGATCATGTCGGATTCGCCGTCGCCGGCTATCCCAAGAAACTTGCGGGCTTCCGCTATCAGTTGGTCCCGCGAACCGACGTTGAGAATCGCCCAGCCCGCGGCTTGCTGGAGCTTTGATTGCAGGGGGCCGTTCGCGATGCTGAAATCTCCTTGCCTGAGTGTGACCCGCACGCCTCCCGCGGCGCTCGGCTTGAGCCCGCCGGTCGCAACCAGCACACCCGATTGAAACGATGCCTGCATGTAGGCGCCCATTTTTCCCATTTGCTCCGGGCTTGGCGGCCGGCTCGGCGCGGTCGAGGGCGTGTAAAGCGTCAGGAACTTCATGGATGGCTCCATTCATAGAACTAGACGGTACGGTACTATAACGGGATTGCTCGTAGCATGACAGAACGGTACTGTCTAGTACTACAGGGGCGGGAGGGTTTCATGGAAGGCGAGACGCGATCCGCCAGGAAGCATCGGGACATCCTCCGGGCGGGGATGGCCGCATTTGTCGACAGGGGTTACGACGGGACGAGCATGGAGGAAATCGCGACGAGCGCAGGCGTTTCCAAGCAAACCGTCTACAAGCACTTTGCCGACAAACAGCGGCTCTTCTCGGAGATCGTGCTGGCGACCACGGAGCGCGTCGAAGACGTTGTCGCCCTGGTGCTCGGCACGTTCGCCGAAACGCGCGACCTCAAGAAGGAATTTCAGCTGCTCGGCCGGCGCTTCCTCAGCGTTGTGATGCAGCCTGAACTGCTGAAGTTGCGACGGCTCGTCATCGCCAATGCCGACCGGATGCCGGAGCTGGGGCGTACGTGGTACCAGAACGGATTTGAGCGCGTGCTGGCCGCTCTGGAAGGCAGTTTCAGCCGATTGTCGGAAAGAGGTCTGTTGCGGATCGAACGCCCCAACGTGGCTGCCAATCACTTTGCGGGGATGTTGCTTTGGATCCCGGTGAACGAGGCAATGTTTACAGGCAACGATAAGCCCTTTTCAGCGGCCGAGCTCGATCGTATTGCGGATAAGGCCGTGGAGACATTCTTGATGGCTTACGGAGCGGATGCCGGAAAGCGCACCAAAATGAAGAGGAAATGAGGATTCGACGGTGCCGGAAAGACTCACTCTTCAAATGGTTCACGGCACCGACGTTCCGCTTTGCGGAAATAGACCTGAGCCATGCGAATGCCGCGCGCGCGGTGTCGTGGCGCGTGCTTGCCGCACCCATGGCCATGCGGCATGATCGCGCCCAACCAAAAAGGCCGGCCAAGATTAACGCCAGGCCACAGGGAGAAACTCATGAGAAAAGTCGTTTTCGCCGCAGTCTCGCTGCTGGCGCTGTCCATCACGGCGACGCAAGCCGAGGACAAGCCGCCGCTCAAGATCGGCGGCATTCTGGACATGTCGAGCCTGTATGCCGACATCACCGGTGCGGGCAGCCTGGAAGCGGCGAAGATGGCCGCCGAAGATGCCGGCGGCGAGGTGCTCGGGCGCAAGATCGAGGTGATCGCGGCCGACCATCTCAACAAGGCCGACCTCGCCGCCAACATCGCGCGCGACATGATCGACAACCAGGGCGTCGAGATGATCTATGACGTTGCCGCATCAGCGACGGCGCTCGCCGCCGGCGAGATCGCGAAAGCGCGGGGCAAGATCATCATGTTCAACGGCCCGGGCTCGATCCGGCTTTCCAACGAGGCCTGCGGTCCCTACACCGTGCACTACGTGTTCGACACCTATGCGCAGGCCAATGTGACCGGGCTTGCGGCGGTGAAGAGCGGCCTCGACAGCTGGTTCTTCCTGACTGCCGACTATGCCTTCGGCCAGGACCTGGAAAAGGACACCACCAATGTCGTGTTGAAGACCGGCGGCAAGGTGCTCGGCAGCGTACGTCACCCGCTCAACACGTCCGACTTCTCGTCCTTCCTGCTGCAGGCGCAGGCCTCCAAGGCCAAGGTGATCGGGCTTGCCAATGCCGGCGGCGACACCATCAACTCGATCAAGCAGGGCGCCGAGTTCGGCATCATGAAGGGCGGCCAGAAGATGTCGCCGCTGCTCGCCTTCGTCACCGACATCGACAGCGTCGGGCTCGAGACCGCGCAGGGCCTGCTCTTGGCCGAAGCGTTCTACTGGGATCTCAATGACGACACCCGCGCGTTCTCCAAGCGCTTCATGGAGCGCGTCAAGCGCGTGCCGACCTCGGCGCAGGCCGGCGTCTATTCCTCGGTCTCGCATTATCTCAAGGCGGTGAAGGCCGCCGGCACCACCGATGCCGCGGCCGTGATGAAGGTGATGAAGGACACCCCGATCAACGACTTCTTCGCCAAGGGCGGTCGCATCCGCGAGGACGGCCGCATGGTGCATGACATGTACCTGTTCGAGGTGAAGAAGCCGTCGGAATCGAAGGGGCGCTGGGACGATTACAAGCTGCTCGCCACCGTGCCCGGCAACGAGGCGTTCCAGTCGCTGGAGGCGTCGCGGTGCCCGCTGGTTAAGAAATAGGACTCGTCATTGCGAGCGCAGCGAAGCAATCCATCGCGCAACAAGCGGAAATGTGGATTTGCTTCGTCGCTTCGCTCCTCGCAATGACGACGTAGAGAACTTCAAACAACGAAAGCAACACACATGACCGCCAACGAAATCGTCCTGCAGCATCTCGACAAGGGCCTGCTCACCATCACCATGAACCGCCCGGACCGGCGCAATGCGCTCAGTCCGGACATGACTCGCGGGCTGGTCGACGCGGCGCGCCGCGCGGCCGAGGATCACGAGGTGCGCGCCGTGTTGCTCAAGGGCGCCGGCGGCACCTTCTGCGTCGGCGGCGACGTCAAGTCGATGGCGGCCGGGCGCGCGCCGATGTCGTTCGAGGAGAAACAGGTCACCTTGCGCAAGGGCATGGAAGTTTCGCGGATCCTGCACCAGATGAGCAAGCCCGTGGTGGCGCAGCTCGATGGCGCCGCCGCCGGCGCGGGCCTCTCGATCGCGCTGTCCTGTGATCTGCGGATCGCCAGCGAGTCCTGCAAGATCACCACGGCCTTTGCGAAGGTCGGCTTCTCCGGCGACTATGGCGGGACCTATTTCCTGACCAAGATGCTCGGGACCGCGAAGGCCCGCGAGCTGTATCTGATGTCGCCGGTGCTGACCGCGAAGGAGGCGTTCGGATTGAACATGGTGACCAAGGTCGTGCCGGATGCAGAGATCGATGCGGCCGCGCATGAGACGGCGATGTCGCTGGCAACGGGCCCGTCGATCGCGCTCGGCTACATCAAGCGCAACATCAACAATGCCGAGACGATGTCGCTGGAGGCGTGTTTCGACGGCGAGGCGATCCATCACTCCCGCGCCGGCGAGACCTCGGACCACAAGGAAGCGGCGAAAGCGTTCGTCGAGAAGCGTAAGCCGGTGTTCGGGGGGCATTAGCCTCTTCACCCCTCCCCCTTGCGGGGAGGGGCCGGGGGTGGGGGTATCGCGAATGCCGTGCTTGTAACTTACCCCCCTCCCTAACCCTCCCCCGCAAGGGGGGAGGGGACGCACTTCCGATGCGGCTCTAGCGCGTCTCATCATCAGGAGACTCACATGACCACCTACATGCGGCTGCGGCAAATCTGTCTGGTCGCGCCGCATCTCGAGCCTGTCATCCCCGACATCGCAGCCATCATGGGGATCGAGGTCTGCTACCGCGACGGCAATGTCGAGAAATACGGCCTGGTCAACGCGCTGCTGCCGGTCGACACCATTCTGCTCGAGGTCGTCGCTCCGTTCCGCGACGGCACGGCGGCAGGGCGCTTCATCGAGAAGACGGAGGGCCGCGGCGGCTACATGGCGATCTTCTGCTGCGACGATCCGGATGCTCATGGGAAACGCGCCAACGCGATGGGCGTGCGCACCGCCAACCGCATCGTGCATGCGCCCTATCTCGGCGTGCAGCTGCATCCGCGCGACTGCCGCGCCGCCTTCATCGAGTTCAACCACACCGATGGCAGCGACGACGTGCTCGGGACCTATCCGCCGGCGGGACCGGACTGGCAGAAGCATATCCGCACAGAGGTGACACAGGCGATCACGGGCGTCGAGATGCAAAGCCCCGATCCGGCTGGCTTAGCCGAGCACTGGGGCAAGATCGTCGGCGTCGCCGTGTCGAAGGGCGCTGACGGTGTGGCCGAGCTGAAGCTGCCGAATGCCACCTTCCGCTTCGTCAAGGGCAACGCCGACATCATGAGCGGGCTCGATTTCCGCGTTGGTAACGTCGCCAAGGTTTCTGACGCTGCAAAGGCGCGGGGTTACAAGGTCGACGGCAATGCGTTCTTCATCGGCGGGGTGAGTTTCCGTCTCTCCGCATGAATTCCAATTTCTCGTATCGTCATTCCGGGATGCGTGCGAAGCACGCAGGCCCGGAATCCATAACTCCAGCCGGTGGGTATGGATTCTCAGATGCGCAATTGCGCATCATAGCTCGCCGCTTCGCGGCGCCCCGGAATGACGAGTTCAATAGTAGGAACGTTTAGATGCCGCATCCGCTCGACAGCTTCTTCGCGCCCAAAAGCATCGCGTTGATCGGCGCCTCCCGCGACAAGGAGAAGATTCCCGGCCGGCTGCTGTCGATGCTGCGCAAGAACGAATATCCGGGCGCGATCTATCCGATCAATCCGAACTACGGCGATATCGACGGGCTCGCCTGCTACAAGTCGATCGCGGAAGTTCGCGCGCCGGTCGATCTTGCCGTGATCATCATTCCGGCGCGCGCCGTGGTCGGCGCCTTGGAAGAGTGCGCGGCGGCCGGCGTCAAGAATGCCGTGATCATCTCCTCCGGCTTTGCCGAGGAGGGCGGCGATAGCGCCGGCATGCAGGACCAGATCGTCGCGATCGCGAAGCGGACCGGCATGCGGATCTCCGGCCCCAATGCCGAAGGTTTCATGAGCGAGGTGCAGAAGGTCGCGGCGACCTTCAGCCCGACCGTCGACGTCAAGCCCGGCCATGTGCCGTTGCACGCGACCAAGAGACGGATCGCGGTGGTCGCGCAAAGCGGAGGCATCGGCTTTGCCATCAAGCACCGCGCCAAGGCGATCGGGGTTGCGATCTCCTATTGCGTCAGCGCCGGCAACGAATGCGATCTCGGCGCCGGCGAGTTCCTGGACTACATGGTGCAGGACGCCTCCACCGACGTGATCCTGCTGTTCATCGAGGGCATCCGCGACGTCGACAAGTTTCTCGCTGCGGCCAAACGCGCCGCCGAGATCGGCAAGCCCGTGATCGTCACCAAGGTCGGCCGTTCCGGCGCGGGCGAACGCGCCGCCGCCTCGCACACCGCCAGCATGGCCGGCTGGTCGGCGGCCTATGACGCGGTGTTCGCGAAATACGGCTTCATCGTTTCCAACGATCTCGACGAGGCGGTGACGATCGCCGCGGTGCTGGCAAGCAATCCGCTGCCGCGCGGCGACCGCGTCGCGGTGCTGACCGTGTCCGGCGGCGGCGGCATCTGGGGCGCCGACACGGTGTCGCTGCAGGGTCTGCAGGTGCCGGAGCTGTCGGCGGCCGTGCAGGCCGAGATCAAGCAGTGGATGCCGTCCTACGGGTCTGCGAAGAATCCGGTCGACGTCACCGCACAGGGCGTGAGCATGGGCGGCCTGCAAAAGAGCATCGAGCTGTTCGACAAGTCCGGCGAGGTCGACGCCACCCTGGTGGTGCTGTCGCTGTCGAGCGACACGCGGATGTGGTTCAAGGAAGCCGAGCTGAAGCCGGTGCTATCGGCGCAGAACAAGCCGGTCGTGTTCTACTCCTACACGCTGCCGTCGGACTTCGCGCGGCGGGAGCTGGCGAAATCAGGCGTTGTGGTGCTGACAGGCATGACCCATGCCGGCGTCGCGCTGAAACGGCTGGCCGCGTATGCGAAGTTCAGGCTGGCGCCGGAGGCTGATGTTGCTGCGCTGCCGGCGCGCGATCTCTCCGCGCATCTGCAAGCGCCGGCCTTGTCGGAAGCCGACAGCAAGGCGCTGCTGCGCGAGGCTGGCATCGTATTGCCGGATGAGGTGCTGGTGAAAGAGCGCGGCGCGCTCGATGCCGCGATCGCCCGCGTCGGCTTTCCGCTGGTCATGAAGATCCAGTCGCCGGATATCGCCCACAAGAGCGAGGTCGGCGGCGTCCGCGTCGGCATCGCCGCGAAGGGCGAGGCGTTCTCGGCCTACCGGGAGCTATTGGAGAACGCTCGCGAGCATCGGCCGAATGCGACGATCCAGGGCGTGCTGGTTTGCCCGATGGCGAAGAAGGGCGTCGAGATCATCATCGGCACGCTCACGGACAAGACGTTTGGGCCGATGGTGATGGTGGGGTTAGGGGGCGTCACCACCGAATTGTTCCGCGATGTGATTTATCGTCCCGCGCCGGTCGGCGCGGCGGAGGCAGAGGCGATGCTGAGCGAGTTGAAGGCAGCACCCTTGCTGCGCGGTTTCCGTGGCGCGCCGAAGGCGGACGTTGCGGCGCTGTCGAAACTGATCTCGGAAGTGTCGGTGCTCGCGGCGCGATTGAAGGATCTAGTGTCGGAGATCGAGCTCAATCCGGTGCTGGTTCATCCGCAAGGACAGGGCGTGACCATCGTCGATGCGCTGGTGGTGAAGAGGAAATAGCCCCGCTGTCGTCACGGGGTGCCGAGCGCTCGGTGTACCCTCTCCCCTTGCGGGAGAGGGTCGTTTCGAGCGAAGCGAGAAACCGGGTGAGGGGTCCTTCATCTTCGGATAGACCCGACCCCTCACCCGGCTCGCATTCTGCTTCGCTCATGCTCGCCACCCTCTCCCGCAAGGGGAGAGGGTGCACCTGCGCAAGCGGCTACCGCCCCTTGAAATTTGCGACTCGGCGCTCCGCCGTGGCCTTGACGCCTTCCTTGAAGTCTTCGGTCGAACGCAACGCATTCTGCTCGACCAGTTCGTGATTGGTCGCGGCCAGCACGCGCTCGGCGAGGCCGGCGCGCATGGTGGCGCGGGTCGAGATCAGACCGAGCGGGGAGCATTCGGCGATCTCGGCCGCGAGCTTCATCGCCTCGCTGCGGACCTGGTCCTGCGGCACGCAAACGTTTGCGAGACCCATCCGGGTGGCGTCCTCGCCGGTGACGCGGCGAGAGGTGTAGAAAATCAGCTCGGCATTGTTCTTGCCGACGAGCTCGGGCAGCGTCGCGGTCAGCCCGAAGCCGGGATGGAAACCGAGCTTGGTGAAGTTCGCGGCAAAGCGCGCCTCCGGGCAGGTGACGCGGAAATCCGCTGACACTGCGAGCCCGAGCCCGCCGCCGATGGCCGCGCCGTGCACGGCGGCCACGATCGGCTTCTTGTTGCGGAAGATGCGCACCGCCTGCACATAGAGGTGGTTGATCGGAAGGTTGGAGGCCGGGTCCCTCTCGAGGTGCTCCTGCCGCGCGGGGTCAGAGAAATTGGCGCCGGCGCAGAACGCCTTGCCTTGCGCGGCCAGCACCGAGGCGCGGATTTCGATGTTGCGGTCGAACTCCTCCAGCGCGTCCGCGATCTGGTTGATCAGCGACACGTCGAAGAAGTTCAAAGGCGGCTTGCGGATTTCGATCAGGCCGACATGCCCGTGGGTCTCGACGCCGATATCGGTGAATTTGGTCATCTTCGATCTCCAGTGAAACTCATTGTCTGCGCGATGTCGGTATCACCCTCCCCTGGAGGGCAGGGCTATCGCATATGGAAAACCCGCTGGATGCAGGCGTCTGTCCATACCGGCACGTTCCCTCGGGACAAAGGCATCGTACCAATTTCGATTCTGTTTTGTTCTCGATCCGATTCCTTGGAGGTCGGTCCGAACAGCAGATCGAGCAGATTCCAAGCGGCGGAAAAGACTCGAAAATTCCATATGCGATAGCCCTGCCCTGGAGGGGGAGGGTCGGCTCACATTGAGCGTAGCGAAATGTGAGCCGGGGTGGGGTGATCGTTCAACTCGTGGAACCGTATCATGCGGAGAAACTGTCACCCCACCCCGATCGCTCATTGCATTCGCGATCGACCCTCCCCCTCCAGGGGAGGGTGGCACTTCGCTTGTGGCCCCAGCTAGCGTTCTCATAACCCTCAGCGCAATCCCAACCCACGCGCGATGATGCCGCGCAGGACTTCGGTGGTGCCGCCCTGAATGGTCAGCTTCGGCGCGGTCTTGATCGCGAACGACAGCTGGTGCTCCAGCGTCTCGCGATTGCCCGCCTCTTCCTCGACAAAGGCGGCGAGGTCGCGCACGCGATGCGGCAGCTGCTGCTCCCACACCGTGCCGATGTCTTTCACGATCGAGGCTTCCACCACCGGCTCCTTGCCGGCCTGCAGCATGCCTGCGACCGAGACCGACATGCGGCGCATGGTGTGGACCTGCGCCACCAGCCGCCCGATGCCCTCCGCTGTGCGCGTGTCGGGCTTGTCGCCGACCGCGCGCACCAGCTCGGTCAATACGTAATAGGTTTCGAGGAAACGTTCGGGGCCGCTTCGCTCATAAGCGAGCTCGCTCGTCGCCTGCTTCCAGGCGCCGTCGACCTCGCCCAGCAGGTGATCGTCGGGGACGAAATAGTCGGTGAACACGACCTCGTTGAATTCGAACTGGCCGGTGATCTGGCCGATCGGGTTCACCTGGATGCCCGGCTGCTTCATCTTGACCAGGAACTGGGTCAAGCCATGGCGCCGGTTCTCCTTGGTCGGCGGCGAGGTGCGGAAGATCGCGATCATGTAGTCGGCGATATGCGCCGACGAGGTCCAGATCTTGGTGCCGTTGACGAGATAGCCGCCGTCGGTCTTGGTGGCACGCGTCTTGGCCGCGAACAAATCCGAGCCGGAATTCGGTTCGCTCATGCCGATCGCAAAGCACAATTCGCCTTTGCAGATGCGCGGCAGGATATCTTCCTTGACGTGCTCAGGCGCATATTTCAGCAGCACCGGTCCGCTCTGACGGTCGGCGACGAAGAAGCGGCGGGTCGGCGCGTTGGCCACCCGCATCTCCTCGGTGACGACATAGCGCTCGAGGAACGAGCGCTCGTGACCGCCATATTTCTTCGGCCAGGTCATGCCGATCCAGCCGCGCTCGCCGACCTTGCGCGAGAACGCCGGCACGTCGGTGTCCTCGCGGCTGGGCTTGAACGGCGAGAAGGTGCCGGCGGCGATTTCCTCGGCGAGGAAGGCACGCACCTCCTTGCGGAGTTGCTGGCATTTCTCCGGAAGGCGGATCGGATCGAAACGAAGGGCTGCGGTCATGACAGGTCTCTTTTCACTCAATTTTTGAGCATGATCTTTTCGGAAAACCGGTTCCGACTTTTCCGGATCATGCTCGTGCTCAGCGGGAGGCGACCAGCGGCCACAGCTCGTCGGCGCCGCGCGCGGCGACGCGCCTGCCGAGCTCGACCGCCCAATAGCTCTCCGAGCCGAAATCGTCGCGCCACGACAGCGCGCGCAACGAATAGCGATGCAGGATGTGTTCGATGGTGAATCCGATCGCGCCATGCACCTGATGGGCGATGCCGCCGCCTTTCTCGGCCGCTTCCGAGCAGCGGATTTTCGCGGCTACCGCTTCGAGGAACACGGCGTCGTCGTCGAACGATTCGGCATTGGCCAGCGTATCGGCGGCAGAGGTCGCTGCCGCGAGTGCCGCGGCGGATTCGCCCGCGAGCCTTGCGAGATTGTGCTGCACCGCCTGGAATTTGGAAATCTTCTTCTCGAAGGCGACGCGCTCGTTGGAATAGCGCACGCTGATGTCGAGCATCGATTCCAGGCTGCCCGCGATCTGCAGCGAGCGGATCACGCCACCCATCAGCATCAGTGCGGTCTGGTCGAAACTTTTCGGCGCGGGTTTTGTCACCGACGGCGAGACCTTGTCGAAGATCACGGTGTCGCTGTTGTCGTTCGCCAGCGTAAGGCCGGCCTCGATGCGGACGCTCTTGGCGTCGACCAGTGCGATCGAGACGCCGTTCGCTCCGTTCACCAGCACCGCGATATGCTTGGCCGCCTTGGCAAAGGGTACGCCACGGGCGCGGCCGGAGATGGTGCCGTCGGCGTTCAGGGTCAGGCGGTCTTTCGGACTTGCGGGCGCGACCGTCATCTCGCCTTCGGGAGATGAAATCCTGGCTTGCGCCAGCAGCCACCCGGCGAGCATGGTCTCGGCCAGCGGCACCGCGATGGCGTGCCGTCCGGCAGCGCCGACCACGCCAAAACCTTCGGCGAGGCTCGCGCCGGAGCCGCCAAATTCCTCCGCGACCCATGACAGCGGCAGGCCGGCCTCGGAGAGCGCCTGCCACAGCGGCGCTTTCCAGTCGCCCTTTTTGTCGCGGTTGATTTCCTGGGCATCGGCGAGATCGGCAAAGATCTTCTCTGCGGTCTCGACGACGATGTTCTCACTCTCCGACACAGCGTTCCCCGTTCTGGATTGGTATTTGCCGTCTTCTTTGAAGGGCATGATGGGGAAAAGCCATCCCCCTGACAAGCATGGATGTCGGGTCGCCTTGCGGGGCTGGCATGCCTCAATTCCGCGCAATGGAGTTTCGCCTTGGTTCTGCGGTGTGGTAGAGCCGCAAGCGGATTTTGAAGGCTCAAACAACAAGAGGAAACGGGATGTCCAAGGATGGCTTGTGCGTGATCGTGACCGGCTCGGCGTCGGGCCTGGGGGCTGCGACCGCCGGTATTCTGGCCAAGGGCGGAGCGCGCATCGTGGTCAATTATTCCAACAGCAAGAATGAAGCGGAAGCGACCGCGGAGGCCTGCCGCAAGGCTGGAGCTGCGGAGGTCATCGTCGTGCAGGGCGACGTTTCGCGCGACGAGGACTGCAAGAAGATCGCCGCCGCGGCCGCGCCCTGGGGCCGGCTCGATGCGCTGGTCAACAATGCCGGCACCACCAAGCATGTCGCCCATGACAAGCTCGACGACCTCACGGCCGAGGATTTCCAGCGCATCTATGCCGTCAATACCATCGGACCGTATCAGATGATCCGCGCGGCGCGCTCGCTGCTGGAGGCCGGCGCCAAGGCGTCAGGCAAGCCTGCGGCGGTGGTGAACATCTCCTCGGTCGCCGGCATTTCCGGCGGCGGCTCCTCGGTCGCCTATGCCGCGAGCAAGGGCGCGCTCAACACCATGACGCAGTCGCTGGCGCGCGCGCTGGCGCCCTTGATCCGCGTCAATACGGTCTGCCCCGGCTATATCGATACGCCCTGGTTCACCAAGGGCCGCGGCGAGGCCGGCGCCAAAGCGGTACGCGATTCCATCGTGGCGCGGGTGCCGCTGAAGTCGGCGTCGTCAGCCGACGACATCGCGCAGCTGGTCTGCTTCCTCGCGCTGCCGCAATCCGGCCAGATGACCGGCGAGTTCGTCCGCATGGACGCCGGGATGCATTTGATTCAGTGAATCCGCCTCGTCATGGCCGGGCTTGACCCGGCCATCCGCGTCTTCATTCCATGGCGCGACGGCAAAGACGTGGATGCCCGCGTCAAGCGCGGGCATGACGACGTCATAGCGACGTTACCGATTGTAATCCTTGATCACGCCGCTCGCGACCAGCCGGTTCCAGATGAACAGCACCACCAGCGCGCCGATGGTGGACATGATGAAGCCGGCGCCCTGGTCGGGGCCGTAATGGCCGATCGCCTGGCCGATCCAGGTGGCCAGAAACGCGCCGATGATGCCTAGAATTGTGGTCAGGATGAAGCCGCTCGGATTGTTAGGTCCCGGCGACAGCATCCGCGCGATGATGCCGGCGACGAAGCCGACGATGATGATCCAGATCAGTCCGCCCATGCTCATGATGTGCTCCCTCCACCAAATTCTAAAATCGACTTAGCCAAACCTCATAACCGGCCGTGCACTTCGCTGTCGGTCGGCAACCTGCCGTCCGGGGTCAGATGATCGACCACCTGCGGCAGGTACTGGCTCAGACCCTTGAGTAGATCGTCGCGCGACAGCCCGCTTTGCGAGGCGATCGAATCGATCTGGTCGGCGCCGAGCGCGCCGGCGAGGTCGCCCGGCGAAACCGCCTTGTTCGGACCTTTGCCGACCCAGGAATTGGCCGCGTCGCCCTGACCGCCCTGCTGCAACTGCTTCATGAGGTCGCCGAGTCCGCCGGAGATCACGCTGCCTGCGGCCGCGCCGCCGAGCAGTCCGCCGAGCGGTCCTTTGAGGATGTTGCCCAACCCGCCGCCGCTGCTCGCCGGTGCCGGCGAAGGGGTCGGGGCGGGGGAGGCGGGCGCCGCGCCCGGCGCGGTGATGTGTTTGACGGCTTTCCAGGCGAGCAGCGCCAGGATCGCCATGGTCATCGGCGACATGCCGCCGCTCGATTGCGAACTCGGGCCGGAGGGGCCGCGGGGTCCGTGCTGCATGCCGTTGAGTACGTCGAGTAAGCCCATCTTAACCCTCCCGGAGCCCCCGCTCCCGCAAAACCATATCGGGGGGGCATGACGGTTACAAGGCGAGGGTTCCCGCGCTGGCCAAGAATGCGCCGCGGCGTCGCGGCTCCGCTCAAGTCAATAAAATTGAAAGGGTTTTCGCCACAATCTAGCAAACCGTTCCACGGCAGTATGCCCGGCCAGTTCCGCCCTCAAACGAGCAAGTGCATCGCCATGCCCGCAGGCCGCATCACCGCGCTGATCTCCCGTTTCCGGCGCGACACCAGCGCCAACATCGCTGTCATCTTCGCCATCGCGACGATACCGATCCTCACCGCGGTCGGGTGCGCCACCGACTATTCCATGGCCGCGCGAATGAAGACGAAGCTGCAATCGGCGGCGGATACCGCGAGCCTCGCCTCGGTCTCGGTGAATTCGGCCGGCTGGACCGCCGCGTCGCAGATGACGTCGAACGGTGCGGTGCCGGCCGGCGTCACCGAAGCCAACAAAATGTTCAACGGCAACGCGGCCACCTTCTCGGGCTACCAGAATCTGTCGGTGAACAGCACTGTCACCAAGGCGGGTGCGGTCCTGACGTCCACCGTCAATTTTTCCGCTGACGTGCCCGTCACCTTCATGAAGGTGGCCGGCTGGAGCACGATGCATATCAGCGGCAGCGCGACATCGAACTACTCGATGCCGCTCTATCTCGATTTCTACTTGATGCTGGACGTGTCGAGCTCGATGGGCCTGCCATCCACGTCGGCCGAAGCCGTCCGGATGCAGAACATCAATCCGGACAATTACAGCCAGTATCCCAGCGGCTGCACGCTGGCCTGCCATTTCGCGCAGCCGCCGCTGACGCCGCTTCCGAAAACGTCGGGGCAACAACTGTCAAAGAGCGCCTGCATCGATCCAGCGGCAAACCAGCCTTACCCTTCGACGCCGACCAACCCAGCCTACACGCAAACCCAGAAATATGCGACGGGCAACTATTGCCTGGGCTATGACATCTCGCGTGTCAGCCAAAGCGCGTACACCCAGCTTCTCGCGAACCACGGCGGTGTGCTGCCTCCCTACAAATATACGCAAGTGTCTTCCTCGAGCCCGGTCGCGCAACCGACGGCGTTCTACAGCACGAGCCCGTCATTTCCGAACGATCCAGTGTTGTCGCCGGTATCGTCCTGTCCCACCGACGGCACGGACGCTTGCATCCAGTTGCGCCTCGATGCGGTCGGCGTTGCCGTCAACGGGCTGTTGGCGAGCGCCAACGACCCGAAATATCTGATACTGCCCAACCAGTTCCGCGTCGGGCTCTACCCGTATATCCAGTCGCTTTACTCGAGCTATTTTCCGCTGACCAGCAGTACCAACGGAAATGCGAACACGCCCGGCACGATCAACTATGCGGCGGCGAATCTCGCGAGCCTGCTCGATACCAACACCAATGCCAACCTGGGCTCCGGCGGCACCAATCAGGATGCTGCGTTGCAGTCGATGAACAGCGTCATCACCAGTGTCGGCACCGGCGGCGCCACGAACAACACCTTGCCCTACGTCTTCATCGTAACCGACGGCGCGGTGACCCCGCAGACAAAGGGCGTTCCTTGGGGTAACTGGTCCGGCAGCAACCACGACACGACGATTCCCATTCCGGATTCGAACTGTACGGCGATGAAGAATCGCGGGATCATCATCTCGATTCTCTACATCCCGTTCCAGCCCATCAATCCGGTCAACGCCTCGTTTGCCGGCGACGAGGACGATGCCGCCAACAACAACATCCCGAACATTCCGGCGAGCCTGCAGGCTTGCGCGTTGTCCGGCTACTACTATACGGCGAACTCGCCGAGCGACATTACCGCCGCGCTGAAAAAGATGTTCACGCAGGCGGTCTCGCAGGCTGCTCTCAGCCACTAGCCAACTTGCTTCCGCTGCGATCCGGGGCGATGCTGTCTGCGTCGCCCCGAATGCGCTGGAGTGAGCAATGCACCAGTTCTGCAAAGTCGCCGCTATCGTCACTTTCGTCGTGACGGGCGCCGTGGCCCGTGCCGCGCCGCCGACAGTGACGCCGTCGCCCGGCTATGACGCGCGGCTGCAGGAGCAGCGCGCCGCCGCAAAGGCGACGCCGCCGGAGGCCGCGCCGGTCACGCCGCGGCGTCACAAGAAGCCGAAGGGGAATTAGCTGCGCCGCTAGCTCTTCTTCTGCTTGCCGGGCGAGGACGTGAACAGCTTCTTGATGTCGTTCAATCCTTCCGAGAGCCGCGGCCATTCGCAGGAGAACGAGTGCCGCGCGCATTCGCCGTTGCGGTAGCGCGGCCGGATCTCGGCGGCGGGAGCTGGGGGCGCGGCGGCCTGCTGCTTCGGCCGTTCCTGCGGCAGCGGCACCTTGGGCGCGTCGTTCTTCAGCGAGGCCTGCAGCTGCTGTTGCTGCTTGGCGGCAAAGGCGGCGGCGATGGTGCTGCGCCGCTGGTTCTCCAGATAGAGGGTGTATTGCTCGTCGATATGCTTCTGCTCTTCCGCTGTCGGATTGGGGCCCGCGATGTCGAAGCTGCGATCCTGCATGAAGTCGTAATAGGTGTAGCCGCCGCCGGGCTTGCGGCGGCCGGCGAACTTGGCGTTGCATTCGGAGAGCGCCGCGGTCCTGGCCTCCTTGCTCGCGGCCTTTTCGGCGGCTTCCGAGCAGTCCTCGAAATCGACGGGTGCACGGCTCCACCATTGCGCGGAGGCGCGCAACGGGCAGAGCAGAACCAATGCAGCAATCACGGCGACGGGTAGGCCCGCGCCACGCGATGCAATCACAGCCGATCGTCCCCAGCGAAATTGGGATCACGATTGGCACCAATTGTCGCCATTTTGCGGCGGCTTGCCAGCCATAACGCCGCAATTTCCGGGCAGTATCGCGTCGAACCGGGCGGCGAAATCGGCCGACAAAGGCGGGTAGGACTGTCAGCACGAGGGAGGGATCATGATCTATCGTCACACCCAGCGCGGAACCCTGGTCCTGATCACGTGCCTCATGATCGGTGCGCTCGGTCTCGTTCTGTCGTGGACCTCGCGGCATTGGGAGCCGGCCGTCTTCATGCTCGTCACCGTGATCGCAACCGCGACGTTGTTTTCATCGCTGACAGTCGAGGTCGCCGACAATGAGTTGCGCTGGCACTTCGGACCCGGCTTCTGGAGCTACCGCCTGCCGCTCGACGAGATCAGCGATGTCGCCATCGTCCGCAATCAATGGTGGAACGGCTGGGGCATCCGGATGGCGCCGGGCTTCAAGCTCTACAACGTGTCCGGCCTCGACGCGGTCGAGCTGCGACTGCACTCCAACGACATCCGCCGCATCGGCACCGACGATCCGGACGGGTTGGCGAAGGTGCTGAGGGCCCGCCGCGGCTTGGGTTGATTCGGCAAAAAGCGATCTCAAGGTTACGAAAGCTTAAGACGCGCGATTGCCGGCGATCGCCGCGCTGGAAGTATTTTGTTTACCGACAGCGGGCATGGTTAACCGAATCTTGACCCGAGAGCCGCCGTGACCCCGCCTGCCGTTGCCGCCACCGAACCATCCGCACCAATCCAGTCGCGCGCCGAGCAGCATCTTGCCGGCGGCCGCGAACATCAGGCTGCCGGCCGCCTGGCCGAGGCCGTCGCCGCCTATCGCGCGGGACTCGAATCGGCCGAAGCTGACGGCAGCGGGCCGGAGCTCGCCGCCGAATTGCATGCCAAGCTCGGCAATGCCTGGCTGCTGGCGGGGCATCTCGACCCGGCGGCCGACAGCTACAAGGCCGCGCTGCGACTTGCGCCGCATCTTTCCGCCTGCTGGTGCAACCTCGCCACCATCAACTTGCGGACCGGCAACGCCGAGAGCGCGGTCGCGCTCTATCTGCAAGCGCTCAAGCTCAACCCGTCGCATTGGCCGTCGCGCACCAATCTCGCCGAGGCGCTGATTGCAACGCGGCAGTATCTGGTCGCAAAGGCGCTGCTGATGGAGCTTGCCGAGGAGCGGGCGGAGGATGCGCAGGTCCGGCAACGGCTGGGGCGCGTGTCGTACGAGCTCAATGAAAAGCAGGCGGCACTCACGCACTTCCGGCATGCCGTCGCGCTCAACCCCAACGACGCCGAAAGTCTTTACTGGATCGGGGGCATCAGCCAGAGCCTCGGCGATCTCGATGCCGCGCAGGCCGCTTACGCGCGCGCAGCGCAGATCGCGCCGTTGATCCGGCGCAGCGCAGTCAAGTCGCCGGCGGATTTCCGGGTGCTGGCGCTGTATGCGCCGTTTGCCGGCAATACGCCGGCCGAATACCTGTTTGCCGATGCGGCCTACGACACCGACACGCTGGCGCTGCTGGCGTCGAGCCGGATCGACGCGGCTGCGCTCGGCGGCATCGACGTCGTCGTCAACCTGATCTCCGATCCCGACCAGGCGGCAGCCGAGCTGCCGATCGCGGCGGCATTAGCCGCTCAGCTCGGCAAGCCCGTGATCAACGATCCCGCGAAAATCGCCCGGACCACGCGCGACGCGGTCGCGGCGTTGCTGCCCGGCATCGAGGGCTGCTTTGTCCCGAAGATCCTGCGTATCGATGCCGGCGCCGACGTCTCGGTCGCCGCGCTCGAGGCGATCCTGCCGTTCCCGTTTCCGTTGCTGGCGCGGCCGGCGGGCACGCATAGCGGCGACGATTTCGAGAAGATCGAGACAACAGAAGCGCTCTCGGATTTCCTGGGACAGCTCGGCGGCGATCGCTACCTGATCGAATATGTCGACTACGCCTCACACGACGGCTATTTCCGCAAATACCGCTTCATCTTCGCCGACGACGAGATCCTGCCCTATCATCTGGCGATGGGGCGCGACTGGAAGCTGCACCACGATTCCACCGACATGGGCGACCATCAATGGATGCAGCACGAGGAAGCGGCGTTTCTTGAAAATCCCGGCGCGGTGTTCGATGCCGATCACTATGACGCGCTGCGTGCGATCCGTGCGCGCATCGGGCTCGACTATTTCGGTATCGATTGCGGCCTCGATCGCGAGGGCCGGCTCGTGGTATTCGAGGTCAACGCCTCGATGCTGGTGCACGCCGACAATGCGGAATTTTCCTACAAGGACAGTTACGTCCGCGCCATCAAGACCGCGTTCGACGCGATGCTGCGGCGGAGGGTGAAATAGCGTTTCGCTGGGTGGCTAATGCGGTGCCTCTATCCCTCCGCGAGCTCTTGCGAGCGTGGGGAGGGTGGCTCATCGCGAGCATAGCGAGCGATGAGACGGGTGGGGGCGCTTCATTCGCGTCGTGCTGGTTTTGATACTCCCACCCCGGCTCGCTCTGGCGCGCCAGTGCGCTGCCGAGCTCGCCGACCCTCCCACTCGCTACGCTCGTGGGGGGAGGGATACCCTCACGGCAAATACAGGTACTGCAGCAGCGTGCGCCCGACCGCCTCCAGGCTCTGCACCGAGCATTTGTCCGGTGTGTCCTGCGTCGTGTTGTAGAACGGCTCGTACTCGAAATCGATCACGATAAAGCTCGGAATGCCCGCTTCCTGGAACGCGGTGTGATCGTCGGAGATCGTGTAGGGCATGGGGCGGGTCTCGAACGCGCCCGGCGCGAGCTTCATGCCGATCTCCCAGAACTTCTTCGCGTCCGCCGGCGCCGAATGAAGCGAAGATTGATCGATCTTCAAATGCAGGTCGCGGTCACACACCATGTCGAAGTCGAGCATCTTTTCCGGTTTGGCCTTCGGATAGAATTCGCCCAGGCGCTCGACGAAATGCGGTGAGCCGATGGTATGGAAGTCCGGATCGCCGGCGCCCATCGAGATCGGGCCTTCCTCGCCGTCGAAGAAGATCATGTCGATGCCGACCGGCGGTGCGTTCGGCATCTCGGACAGCGCGCGCGCGGTTTCGAGCAGCACGGCGACGCCCGAGGCGGAGTTGTTGGCGCCGGGCATCGGCGCATCCGGGTTTTTCTTGTCGCGATAGGCCTTGATGATGCTGTCGTAATGCGTGGCAACGATCACGCGGCGCGGATTTGAGGGATCAAAGCGGGCGATGATGTTGGTCATCGCCATGGCGCGGCCGGCCTCGCGCGCGACCCAGCGCTGGGTCTCGATGGCGTCGAATTTGGTCTTCTTCAGTTCGGCCGTGATGTAATCGATGGTCTGCTGGTGGCCGGGTGTTTCCATTGAGCGCGGGGTAAAGCGGAGCAGGTCCACAATGATGGCGAGCGCACGCTTGCCGTCCCAGGATTCGACGTTGACTTCGGCATGCGCGGATAGGGGTGCAATCGGGAGCAGCAACGGCAGAGCAAGCGTGGCGGCAAGCTTGGTCAGACGGGATTTCAGCATTCGGACAATTGCCTCGATTGGAGCATCGCGCGCGTCTTGGAGCAGCGTTATTAGACCATCATGGATGGCCGCAACAGGGAAGGGGGCGTCACAAACGCGCGTTACTCGGCCGCCTTCATGCGCTGAATGGTGACGGGCGTGCCGAGCGCCGCGCGGCGGTCGGCGACCGCATGATGGAACTGGTCGAGCACGAGGCTGTAGGCGGCGATATCGGACTCGTCGATCGCGCCGTCGTCGTAGCAGTCGAGCGTCTCGCGCAGGATGTCGTCGGCCTCGCATTGCAGGGTGTCGAGCTCTTCGATGGTTTCGATCCTGCGCACCTGCGCGATCGCCACCACCAGCCTCTCGCGATGCAGGATGTTGAGTTTGCGCTCGTCGCGCTTGATGAAGTGGCGCACCGCGGCGGTCGCCGAGCCCAGAACCGAGAACAGCAGCACCACGCCCCAGATGTAGTCGCTGTACTTGTCCATGAAGGTGCGTTCGGTGCCGTCGATATAGGCGGCGGCGCCGGGATGGGCGGGGAGCGCTGCGTCCTTGTCGGTGTCGGGCTTTTCGATCTTCGATGCGCCGGGCACCTGTCGCGCGAGAGCGGGCTTGGCGGCGAAGATTTGACGCGTCAGGGTGCCGACCACCGACTCCGACAGCGATCGCGGTGCGACGATGAGATGATTGACGCTGACGGTCTCCAGCGTGTCGTCGGGCCGCGCCGGCGAGGTGGTGAAGGTGCTGCCGGGAATCTCCTCGGATTCATAGAGCGGATGCCGGGCGGCGATCGCTTCCGAGACGTCGATCGGCAGGAATGTCGGCTCGCCGCGCACCCTCGCGGTAGCGGTGACAGCCTCCAGCAGAAGCTTGCTGTCGGATGGACCCACCATCATGAAGGCGTCGATGGATTGATCGCGCACCATCTCGTTGACCTGGTCGGTGCCGAATTGCGTGACCTGCACCTTGTCGGGGTCGACGCCGGACTCGTTCAGGATGACGCGCAGCAGTGAGGCGTTGACCTTGGTGCGGCCGATCACGCCGACGCGACGGCCCGCCAGATCCTCGATCGCCTTGATTTTGGCCTTGGTCTCTTTCTTCGGCGCCTTGCGCGGCGGGCCGGCCGGCGCCCACAGCACCACCACGTTCTTGCGCATGATGGCGACCGACTCGGTTCCTTCAGGCATCTCCTCGTCGGTGCGCCCGACCGCTAGCTCGGCGTTGCCCGAGGCAAGCGCGGCGAGGCTGTCGACCGGACCTGCGGTGGTGATCACGGTGAGACGGACCGAGGCGCCTTCAGTGGCAAAGTTCTGCGCCATCGCCTGGACCAGCTGCAGGTCGTCGCTGCCGGCCGGGCCGACCGCGATCCGCAGCGTGGTCGGGCGCAGCATGATGAAGGCGACGCCGACCGCGGCCGCAAAGAACAGCAGGCCGGCGGCGAGCACCAGGAATGGGGAGCTTTTTCTTCGGCCGCGCGATGCGAGATTGGCGGGGTCGGATGAGCCGTCCAGGGAAGACATGGTGCTGCCAGTCGATGAGAAACGCGGCCGCGAGACCGCCACGTTAGCATGCCTGCAACCGCCGGTCATGGTGGATACAGCCCTCGCGCTTTTTGCTATTATGGCTCGGTTAACGAGACCGGGATCGAAAAGCTCCATGTATCAGCCACCCGCCTTTCGCGAGGACCGCATCGAGGTTCAGCACGCGCTGATCCGCAGCTACCCTCTCGGATTGTTGATCACCGCAGGCCCGGCCGGGCTTCTTGCCAATCTTTTCCCATTCCTGCTCGATGCCGACGGCGCCGGGCCGGGGACGCTTCGCCTGCATATGGCGCGCGCCAATCCGCAATGGCGCGAGCTCGAGGCCGTCGAGGAATGCCTGGTCGTATTCCAGGGGCCGCAGGATTATGTGACGCCGTCCTGGTATGCGACCAAGCGCGAGACCGGCAAGGTGGTGCCGACCTGGAATTACGCGACCGTGCACGTCTGGGGCAGGCCGCGCGTCATGAATGACGATTCGTGGCTGCGGCGGCAGATCGAGGATCTCACGAGAAGCCGCGAGACGCAGCGCGCCGAGCCGTGGGCCGTCGGCGATGCGCCGGAGGATTTCGTCGCGATGCAGATGCGCGCCATTGTCGGCATCGAGATTCCGATTCTCAAGATCGAAGGCAAATGGAAGATGAGCCAGAACCGGCCCGAGGCCGACCGCGCCGGCGTGATCGCGGGATTCCGCGAGGCAGGTGACGAGGCGGTCGCCGCGCTGGTCGAAGAGCGTGGCCAGAGTTTGAAAAAGTAGCGGCTAGAGATTTGCGGAAGCAGGCCTGTCCTTGTCAGTTTGATGTCGGTTATTCGCGTCAACGCTTCGCTGCATCGCTGCTTCAATTTGCCCCTTGCGGCGTCGCAATTTCGACGCCGACTCAGGCGAATCTCCTTGGCATTGTCAGTTCACCGAACGGACTCGGCGGGGTTCAGTTGCAGGGGGTTTGTGATGGGAAACGCATTTCCGCCGGCCAATCCGGCAAGCCGGTTACCCGCCTCGCGTCTCGAGGACGACGACGGCTTCGATACCGATCTCGATCATGAAGTGATTTTGTTGCTGCAGGAGAACGCCCGATTACGGGCGCTGGTCGCGCAGCTGTCCAGCCTGGTGCTGAAGCACGTCGTCGACGGGAAATAGGATTGCTCGAGGCTCGCTTTTCTTGCGCTACCGGAGGCTTCCGGTCGCGCGCGCGCTCTGCTATGAGGCAGCCAGCCCCGTGGGGCTCGCGGTCCCGTAGCTCAGCTGGATAGAGCGGCGGTTTCCTAAACCGTAGGTCGCATGTTCGAGTCATGCCGGGATCGCCAATTCAAGCTTTGCCTTTCAGCGTCCTGACGACGGCAATGCGGCATTGCGCTTGCCTCGCTTGAGCGGAGCTGCATCGTCACTTACCATTTGCGATCGGCCCCTAGAGGAATCCATGCGGATGGACCGGAAATGGTCGTTCGACGCCTTGGCTGCAGCGTTCGCGCTTTGCGGCGCTTTGTCCATGACATCCGTCTCTGCCGCCGAACCCTGGCCCACAAGATCGGTTCGGGTCATCGTGCCGCATCCGGCGGGAGGATCGGTGGATGCCGTGGCGCGCATCGTCACGCGAAAACTGGCCGACGTGCTCGGCAAGCCATTCATCGTGGAAAACCGTGGCGGGGCCAACGGCAATATCGGCGCTGCGGCCGCGGCGAGCGCACCAGCGGACGGCTACACGCTGCTGTTCACGACGACCGGTCCACTCGTCTACAACAGGCTGATCTACAGGTCGACCGCGTTCGATCCCGCGAAAGATTTCGCGCCCATCGTCAAGCTCAGCGCGATACCCCTGGTCGTGGTCGCCAACGCCAGCGTTTCCGTCAACAACATCGCCGAACTCGTCGCTTACGTGAAAGCCAATCCGGGAAAGTTCAGCTATGCCAGCCCGGGGACCGGCTCGATGGGGCGTCTGGTCGCCGAACTGGTGCAGAGCGATCTCGGCATCCAGTTGACGCATGTGCCCTACGCCGGTTCGGCGCCGGCGATGAACGACCTGCTCGGCGGCACGGTCAATTTGTCCTTCGACCTGTTGCCCACCTACATCGAGCATATTCGCAACGGCACGCTGAAGGCGCTGGCCGTCACGACGCAGGGTCGCACTGCGATTCTTCCCGACGCAGCGACCCTGGCCGAGCAGGGCATGCCGAAATTCGAGGCGACCGCCTGGACTGCTCTGCTCGGACCCGTCGGCCTTGCGCCGGAAACGATTGCGACGGTCAACCGTATCGTCAACGAATTTCTCGCAAGCGACGAGGGCAAGCGGACGCTGCTCAATTTCGGCATGGAGCCGCTGGGCGGAACGCCGGAAGATCTCGCCGGCTTCATGGCATCCGAACTTGTGAAGTGGCGTCCCGTCGCCGAGAAGCTGACGCCGGAATGAGGGCGTGACGGCGCATGCAGAAATCGCCTCGTCATGGCGAAGATCGCCAGGCACGCAAGCATTGAAGTCATAATCGCGGCAATCTCGGCTAGTATGCCTCGTGCGTCATCGCGCGCAGGAGGGTCGTCATGGAACATCCGCTTCAGGTCGACGAGCTGCCGCGCAGCGACAACCCGCCCGCGAGGCAGGCGGAGGCGGTTTCCCTCCAAGCAGCCGAGGACACGGCGCCGCTGCCGCCGCTTCCCGATTTGCCTGCGAGCGACGCGCTGCTGCTGACGCCGTCGGACCCGCACTACCGGGATTATCTGCCCGCCGCCAACACGCGCACGCAACTGGGTCCGGCGCTGCGCGCGGTGTGCAAGAGCGAGCAGGGCGTCGCCGCCATGGTCGACTGGGTTCGCAGCAACAATCTCGATTTCGCCGTGCGCTGCGGCGGGCATTCCTACGAGGGCTTTTCGCAATCGAGCAACGTCGTGATCGATCTGCGCGGCCTTGCCGCTGTTGATGTCGACAAGACCGCGGGCATCGTTAGCGCCGGCTCCGGCGCGTCGCTGTATCAGATCTACCAGGCAGTCACGGCCAAGGGGCTGGCGTTGCAGGCGGGAAGCTGTCCGACGGTCGGCGTCTCCGGCCACATCCTCGGCGGTGGCCACGGGCTGCTGGCACGCTCGCATGGCCTGACTTGCGACGGCATGCAGCAGGTCAAAATCGTCGATGCGCAATCGCGCATTCTGACGGCCAACGCGACGTCCGAGCCCGATCTCTACTGGGCCTGTCGCGGCGGTGGAGGCGGCAGCTTCGGCATCGCGACCGAATTCAAGCTGCATGTGTTTCCGCTCGCCAGCGCGTTGGTGTTCGGCGTGTCCTGGAAATTGACGCAGGCGCAGGCGGCAAAGCTGTTCGCGGCTTGGGCGGCCTGGGCACCGAACGCGCCCGCCAATATCACCCCGATCATGAAGGTCGGCTCGGCCGGCGGCGGTGCGATCACCTTGCGCTGCATCGGGCAGTCGGTCGGCAGCGAGAGCGAGTTGCGGACGCAGTTGCATCCGCTGGTGATGATGGTTGCGCCGTCCTCGGCGCTGTCGATCCAGTCATTGAGCTTCCTCGACGCGGTGAAGCATTTTGCCGGACCGCTGGATTACGAGTTGGTCTATATGAAGGCGAAGTCCGATTACGTGCTGACGCCGCTGGCGGCCGATGCGATCCAGGCGATGATGACGGCGCTTGCGGCGATCCCGGCCGGCGGCGTGGTGCTGCTGTGCGACGCCTATGGCGGCAGGATCAGCGACGTCGCGGCCCCCGACACGGCGTTTCCCCGCCGCGCGGGCACGCAATATTGCATCCAGTATTATTCGGAGTGGCTGCGCACAGCGGATGCGCCTGTTCATATCGCCAATGTCGCCAAAATCTACGCGGCGATGCGGCCGTTCATGCCGGGCGCGTCGTATGTAAATTATTGCGATCTCGATTTGCCAGACTACGCGACCGCCTATTGGGGCGACAATCTTTCGCGGCTGATGGCGGTGAAGGCGGCGTACGATCCGCAAAACCTGTTCCGGCACGCGCAGAGCGTGCCGCTGCCGCCGGCCCCCGCGGCGCAGGCGTGAGTTGCGCTTTCGCTGCGCGCGAGCGATGCTCGCGCAATGACGGAGGCGCAAAAGCTCACGATCGAGGTCGGCAAGTCGGTAACGGTGTCGGCGCTGCTGACCAGGCCGCGCGCCGCGCGCGCCTGTTACGTGTTCGCGCATGGCGCGGGCGCCGGCATGGCGCATGCCTTCATGACGGAAGCGGCCGAAGGCCTGGCCGCGCGCGGCATTGCGACCTTGCGCTATCAATTTCCCTATATGGAGAAGGGGGGCAAGCGGCCTGATCCGCCTACAGTCGCGCAATCAGCGGTGCGCGCCGCGGTCGCTGAGGCTGCGCGCGCCTTTCCGAGCCTGCCGTTGATCGCGGGCGGCAAGTCCTTTGGCGGGCGCATGACCTCGCAGGCGCAGGCAAAGGCGCCGCTACCCGGCGTCGTCGGCCTCGCCTTCTTCGGCTTTCCGCTGCACGCGGCCGGAAAACCGTCCAGCGAGCGCGCCGATCATCTCGGGGATGTCCGCGTGCCCGTCCTGTTCCTGCAGGGTAGCGCCGACAAGCTCGCGGAGATCGACCTGCTCAAGCCGGTATTGAACAAACTCGGGGCCCGCGCGACTTTGCATCTCGTCAACGGCGCCGACCATTCCTTCCATGTGCCGAAGCGTTCGGGCCGCAGCGATCGCGAGGTGATAGCGGAGATCCTCGATGCGTTCGCGGCCTGGGCCGCGCCGCTCGTCTAGAAGCGCGTGTCAATTCACCCGCGTGAACACGTCGTCGTTCTTCAGCTCCTTGAAGTTGCCATCGTCATCGGCGCTGAAGAGCTGCCAGCTGGTGGAGATGGTCTTGTCGCCGAGCGTGCCCTTCCAGGCCGTGATGGTGTTGACGCAGGGCGCGAAGTTGGCGACGAAGGCGATCGTGTTGCCGTTGATCTTGCCCTTGATCGGCACGCCGAAGCCGGCGCATTTGTAGCCCTTCGCATTGTTGATGAAGGTGCCTGAGAAGGTGCCGGCGACGGTGTCGACCAGGCTGATGACCAACAACGAATCGCGCGGATTCTTCCAGATCGACCATTCCGGCAGGCCGTCGGCATGCGCCAGCGTGGAGAAGCCGAGCGCGAGCAGCAGACACAAAACAAATCGCTTCATGGAACATCACTCCGAAAATCAATGCACCTCTCCTTCCCTTAGCGCATTTTTGCGGCATGATCCAAGCCAACCAAAGGGGGCAGCGCCGTGGACGTCAACGCCATCAAGAACAATGTCAAGGTTTGCATGTTCGACCAGTACGGCACGGTCGTGGACATGCAGGGCGGGCTGGTCGCGATCGCCACCCCGTTCCTGAAGGCCAAGGGCTGGAACGGTGACCCCAACTCCTTCGTGACCTGGTGGCGGCGCACCCACTTCGAGAACTCGATGATCGACGCGCTGCTGCATCGCGAGCATACGCCCTACCGCGAGATCGGCCATCGCGCGGTCGCGCATGTGATGGACCGCGCCGGCATCAAATGCACACAGGATGACGTGCGGTATTTGGTCGGCAAAATCGAGAAGCTGAAACCGTTTCCGGAGGTGCCGGCGGCGCTGGGCAAGCTACAGACGAAATACAAGCTGGTCGTGCTTTCCAACGGCGACCCCGACATGCTGGAGACGGCGAAGCGCTATCACAACATTCCGTTCGACCGGGTCATCTCGGTCGCCGAGGCCGGCTCGTTCAAGCCGCATGTGGCGACCTACACCAAGGCCGCCGAGTTGCTCGGCTTGCCGATGGAGCAGATCCTGTTCGTCGCCAATCACGCCTTCGACTGCATCGGTGCCAAATCGGCGGGCATGCGCACCGCCTTCATCGATCGCCGCTCGCGTCCGTTCGGCGAGACGCCGCATCAGCCTGATATTCTGGTGCGGACCATGAAGGATCTGGCGGAGATGATCGTGTGAAGCGCGATCTTGCCGCGCATGTTCCCCTCCCCCTTGCGGGGAGGGGTTAGGGGTGCGGGTCCACGGATAGAAATGTCTGTGTGACACCCCCCTCCCCAACCCTCCCCCGCAAGGGGGAGGGAGCTGACCTCCGATGCCGCGCCAGTTCAGTTCGCTCACCCCGCCGCCGTCCCATAAATCTTGTCCCGCAGCCGCCGCATGCCGGACAGCCAGCGATCGCGATCCGCGGCCTTGCGCTGCATGTAGTCCTGCACCTGAGGATGCGACAGAATGAGGAACCGCTCTTCCTCCATCGCCGCGATCACCATCCGCGCCACCTCGGCCGGCTGCAGCACGCCATCGACCCGCGCGGCACTCGGCCCGGGCATGGTCATGCCTGTTTGCACCGACTGCGGGCACAGCACGGAGACGCGGATGCCGCGGTCGCCATACTGGATGGCGAGATGCTCGGCGAGCGCGACCGCGGCGTTCTTGGTGACGCCATAGGGCATCGAGTTGAGCGAAGCCAGCAGACCCGCGGCGGAGGCCGTGTTGAGGAGATAGCCGGAGCCGCGCGCCAGCATCTTCGGCACGAGCTCGCGCGCCGCGAACACATGGCTCATCACATGCACCCGCCAGCTCACGTCCCAGTCGGCATCCGACGCGCTCTCCTGGCCCTTGCGCGACAGGCCGGCATTGGAAAAGAATACGTCGACCGCGCCATACTTGTCTTCCGCCGCCGCGATCAGCGCTTTTACGTCGTCCTCGAGCCCGACATCGGCTGTTACCGCGAGGCCGTCGATATCGCCCGCGACCTGCGCGAGGCGATCGCGCGTGGTCTTGAGGTCGGCGACCACGACCCCGCGCGCGCCGGCTTCAGCAAAGGCGCGTGCGGTGGCTTGGCCGATGCCGCTCGCCCCGCCGGTGACGACGCAGACCTTGCCCTTGATGTGCATGTGGCGCTTCCTTTTCTTATCCGGGTTTGTAGAGCCCCTTGTCGCGCGCGCGCTGGATCGCGAGCCCCGCGATCAGATCGAGCATTGGTGTCGAAAGCTCGGCGGCGCGCGCGAACGCGGCCGGCGCGCGCACCAGCACGTCGATCTCCATGGCGCGGCCGAGCTCGTAATCCTGCAGGATCGACGGCTTGTGCTCGGGTGCGGGGCCGGTACGGGAGAGGCGTTTGACAGCGGGGATGCAGCTCTGGCCGACGGCGTTGGCCTCATCGAGCAGGCGCGGAATCACATGCTGCAGCGACGGCTCGTCGCGCACCGCGCGCGCGGTCTGTCCGGTGAGCAGGCACAGCACCGACATCGACATGTTGGTGAGCAGTTTCGACCAGATGGTTTCGCGGATCTGCGCCACCGGCGCCGATGCGATCGAAGCGCTTTCCAGAAGGGCACGGAACTTCCCGATCCGCTCGCTGGTGCGATCGTCGCATTCGCCGATCAAGAGCATATTGCGGTCGGGCGAGAGGTTTTGGACCACGCCCGGTTCGATCACCTCGTTGGAGGAGAAGATCACGCCGCCGATGATCCGCTCCTTCGGAACCGCGGCGCGCAAAGCGCCGCCGGGATCGAGGAACGAGAGATCGGGCGTGTCGGGATGACTTGCCGGCAGGCCGATGTCGTACCACCAGGGAATGCCGTTCTGCGCGAAAATCACGGGCGTGTCTGCGCCGAGCAGCGGCTTGAGGCCGGTTGCGAGACTCGCCACGCCGGTCGCCTTCAAGGTCGAGATCACGAGGTCCTGCGGCCCGAGCGCGGAAGGATCGTCGGAGGCCTTCACCTTGGCGTTGGTTTCGGCATCCCCGACGCGCAGGGTCAACCCGCGCGCCTTCACGGCGGTGAGATGCGGACCGCGCATCACGCAGGACACGTCATGGCCGGCCTGCGCCAACCGCACCGCGAAATGGCTGCCGACGGCGCCCGCGCCGAAAATACAAATCCGCATTGGGTGGAAAGTCCTGTCTGGAAGGGGCAGTATAGGACCCAGTTTCCAACAAGCGCGCGCGCGACGCAACCGGCCGCGCAGCCCGCGAACTCACGGAGGATCCGCCATGATCACCGCCATCGTCCGCTTCAGGCTGCCTGAAAACATCGATGCCGCCAGGGCGGCGGAGCTGTTCCAGGGCTCGGCGCCGAAATATCGCGACTTGCAGGGCCTCGTGCGCAAATACTACCTGTTCGATGCCGAGAACCACACCGGCGGTGGCTGCTATCTCTGGGAAAGCCGCGAGGCGGCCGAGCGCGTCTACAATGCGGAATGGCGCAAGATGATCACCGATCGCTACGGCAGCGCGCCGGAGATCAGCTATTACGAGACGCCCGTGATCGTCGACAACGCCGTCGGCAAGACCATTCTGGACGCGGCCGAGTAGCGCGATCCCAAGGAAATCCGATGTCAGCCAATCCCGTTCTGTGGGACCTCGACGCGCGCGGGGTCGCAACCGTCATGCTCAACCGTCCCGAAGTGAACAACGCCTATGATGGCGGCCTTATCCATGGCGTGCTCGCGGCGATGGATGAACTCGGCCAAAAGCCGTCGCTGCGCGTTGTGGTGCTGAAGGGCAATGGCCGGCATTTCCAGGCCGGCGCCGACCTGAAATGGATCAACGGCGTGCGGCCGAAATCTGTTGAAGAGAACGAGGCGGTGTCGCGCGCCACCTACGAGGCCGTACAGCGCCTCAACCGGCTGCCGATCCCGACCGTGGCGCTGGTGCAGGGCGGCTGCTTCGGCGGCGGCACCGGCGTCATCTCGGCCTGCGACGTGGTGATCGCGGCCGACAACGCGCTGTTCTCGATCACGGAGGTGCGCTGGGGCCTGACGGCGGCGATCATCATCCCGCAGCTTTGCGACGCCATCGGCGTGCGCCAGGTCCGCCGCTATGCGCTGACCGGCGAGCGCTTCGGCGCGGACGAAGCGCGGCGGATCGGGCTGGTGCACGAGGTGGTGCCGCTCGCAGAGCTTGAGAGCGCCGGCGCAAAGGTCGTCGACCAGTTGCTCGGCAACGGGCCGCAGGCATTGGCCGAGACCAAGGCGCTGGCGATGGAAAGCGCCTTCGGCGGCATGGATGTCGGTGATGCCACCTCAGCGCGGCTGGTGAAGATGCACGCCGCGCGGCGGCAAACAAAGGAGGCGTCGGAGGGGCTGGCGTCCTTTGCCGAGAAGCGCGCCGCGAATTGGATATAGGGAAAAGTGCGATCTCGCCGGAGATCATCCAGCAGCGTGGCAGACGGCGAAATCTGCGGGTCTCGTTTGTTCTGCCCCGCCGTTTGGGCGGGCTAGCGTTTTCCTGAAGCGCTTGCAGGTATCGAGGCGGCTGGGGATCCCCCATATACCTCTAGATATTTCTTGGCACCCGAAGCCATGACTTCCTTCAATATCCCTCGATAACACTCGATGTGCTTCGCATCTTCAGTCATCGTCCAGTTATTGCTCTTGCTCATGTGCTCTACCTTCGATTTGCCGCATCTCGACAGCGTCACCTCCTCCAGATATGGCGTGCTTTGCATCAATTCGTGCTCGGGCCAAGTGAGATAATAAATAGACCGGGAGTCCGTCGCAAACAGCCGATCAACGATCGTCTGCGGAACATCCAATTTCCGAAGGTATGCGGTATAACTCGCTTGGGCCGCTTCGTACCTCGCTCGGGCTTCCGCAACCGGAAGATTGCCAAACTCGCTTCCAAGCCAGAACAGCCTGTGGATTCCCACGAGGCCACCTTCCCTTGTCAATCCACTAGCCCAGACAAGAAAGCATGCACTGGCACACGTGCACCAGCCCGCTCCAACGACTGGCTTGATGATCGTAAAATCGCCCATCTGGACGTTGAGCGTACACGAGGCCCGGCCTGTCGGCGTCATCCTGTTGTTGATGATCTTGCTTTCCTTGTACGCTGTTACGGTCCTTGTCTGCAGCACACGTATCTGGTCTCCTAGCCGCATGGCTGCACTTACGTTTCCACCTGTGCTGAAGATGTTCACTTGCCAGATCAGATGCCCGTCCCGTAGGTATGGCAGAATCAGATTCCGGAATTGTTCATCATCTCCCGGGACGATATCTCCCGTGAGATTCACGTATACGAGCTTCTCGGCTTTGTTGATGGCTACATTCATATCCAATGCTCGACTGTCGATCGGCCGTAGCGCCGCCAACAACAGACCAAAGCAAAGTACGAGAATTCTTCTCAATTTTCCCTCCCCGGCTAGCGACTGACACTACCTTTGATGGTCCGTGCTGTTCAACCGACACATCCGTCTCTCGAAGCGGTAAGTGGTTTTGGATCGCGAGCGGCAAAAGCGACCTGGTCCTGCGCACTTCGCTTCGGCGGTCGTCGAGATGGCAAAAAACTCCTGGCCGGGGCATGATGCCAGCCAACCAACCGGATACCCGCCTTGTCCGCTAAAACGATCTCCGAACCCGCCCGCGAAATCCCGCTCTACGGCGAATATGAAGTCGTCGTGCTCGGCGGCGGGCCTGCGGGAATCACCGCGGCGGTGGCCGCCGCGCGTGCCGGACGGCGCACGCTGCTGATCGAGCGCTACGGTTTTCTCGGCGGCATGGGCACGGCTGCCGGCGTCACCAATTTCTGCGGGCTGCATGCCAACGTCCATGGCGAGATGCACCGGGTGGTGCAGGGCATCGCCTCCGACCTGCTGTCGCGGATCGACCGCCTCGATGGCCTCAACAAGCCGCATCTGATCCTCGGCAAGATCTTTGCGCAGGCCTATGACACCGCGGCCTACAAGATTGCCGCCGACGACCTTCTGGCCGCGCACAAGGTCGACATCCTCTTCCATGCGCTCGGCGCGGGAGTGGCCATGCATGACGACAGACGCATCAACGCGCTGTTCGTCGAGACCAAGGCGGGACGGCAGGCGATCCGTGCGGGCATCTTGATCGATTGCTCCGGCGATGGCGATCTCGCGGCCTGGGCCGGCGCGGCTTTCGAGGTCGGCGACAACCACGGCCACATGCTTTATCCGTCGATGATGCTCCGTCTCAACGGCATCGATCCCGTCAAGGCGGGCGATGCCTGGCGCACCATTCCGCAGTTGATGGAGAAGGCCGAGAAGCAAGGGTCCCACAAATTCCCGCGCAAGGCCGCGATCGTGCGGCCGCAACGCCACGACATCGAGTGGCGGGTGAACTTCACCCAGCTCAAGCGCGAGGACGGCAGCGCCATCAACGGGCTCCAGCCCGACGATCTCACCCGCGGCGAGATCGACGGCCGCCGCCAGGCGTTGGCCGCGTTCGAATTCCTGCGCACCGTGCCGGGCTTCGAGAAATCCTACATCGTCGACCTGCCGCCGCAACTGGGCATCCGCGAGACGCGGCGCGTGGTCGGCGGCTACCAGCTCTCCGGCGAGGACGTGCTCGGCTGCGCCTCGTTCGAGGATTCGATCGGCGTCAACGGCTGGCCGATGGAGGTCCATGTCGCGGGCGACGTCGTGTTCAAGTTCCCGCCGATCCCGGAATCGCGCGGCTACAACGAACTGCCCTATCGCATGCTGGTGCCCGAGAAGATCGACAATCTTCTGGTCGCCGGCCGCTGCGCCTCGATGACCCATGAGGGGCAGTCGGCCGCGCGCGTCTCCGGCGCCTGTTTCGCGATGGGGGAGGCGGCGGGCACGGCGGCCGCGCTAGCGCTTTCGGGTAATACTTTTCCGCGCGATATTGAGGTACCCCGGCTGCAGAAGGCGCTGACGCGGCAGGGCGCCTTCATCGGCCGGGATCAGGCAATTCCCCAAGGCTTGTAAGTGGAGGAAGCGGAATGAAGGGTTTTGCGCGGGCCACGTTGGTGGCGCTGCTGGCGTTGGGATCGAGCGCCGCACGCGCCGAGGAGCCGCTGAAGGCGAAGATCGGCGTGCTGCGCCTGTCGTCGTCGGCGCCGGTCTTCATTGCGCAGGACAAGGGCTATTTCCGCGACGCCGGGCTCGACATCGATCTGAAATTCTTCGACGCCGCGCAGCCGATTGCGGTCGCGACCACCTCAGGCGACGTCGATTTCGGCATCACCGCCTTCACCGCGGGCCTCTACAATCTCGCCGGCAAGGGCACCTTGAAGGTGATCGGCGGCATGAGCCGGGAGAAGGCCGGCTATCCCCTGATCGGCTATTTCGCCAGCAATAACGCTTATGCCGCCGGATTGAAGACGCCCAGGGATCTCGCGGGCAAACGCATCGCGGTCACGCAGGTCGGCTCCAGCTTCCATTATTCGCTCGGCCTGCTCGCCGACAAATATCATTTCAAGCTTGCGGATACCAAAATCGTGCCGCTGCAGTCGCTCTCGAACGCCGCCGCCGCGCTGAAAGGCGAAACCGTCGATGCAGCGTTGTTGCCGGTTTCAACCGCGCGAAAGTTGATGGATGACGGCGGCGCCAAGCTCTTGGGTTGGGTCGGCGACGAGACGCCGTGGCAGCTCGGCGCCATCTTTGCCTCGCCGAAGACGCTGGGCAACAAGACGCTGGTGACGAAAGTGCTCGCCGTGCTGGAGCGTGCCGATCGCGAATATCACGACGTGATCCTCGCCTCGGTGAAGGACGGCAAGGCCGTCATCGACGACAAGACCAGGCCGCTGCTCGAGATCATCGCCAAATACACCAATCTTCCGGTCGAGCAGGTGGTCGGCAATTGCGCCTATATCGATCCCGACGGCAAGCTCGATGTGAAGAATGTCGACAACCAGATCAAATGGCTGCAGGAGCAGGGTTTCGTCGACAAGGGTTTCGATGCCGAGGCCATCATCGACAAGGCCTATGTGAGGGCGGATTGACATCGTCATTGCGAGGAGCGTAGCGACGAAGCAATCCACGTCTCCGCTTGTGGCGCTATGGATTGCTTCGCTTCGCTCGCAATGACGAGTTACAGATGGTGAATAATGGACCTGATCGCCGACCATATCAGCCACCGCTTCGGCGCGCTCGAGGTGCTCGACGACGTGTCGTTCACCGTCGGTGCGGGCGAGGTGGTGGCGATCGTCGGTCCGTCCGGCTGCGGCAAGAGCACGCTGCTCTCGATCCTCGGCGGCCTGCTGCAACCGAGTTCGGGCGCCGCGGAATGGCGCGGCGCGGCGCCGGGTAGCCTCAATCCGCTGACCTTCGTGTTTCAGGACTTCGCGTTGCTGCCGTGGTGCACGGTGGAAGCCAACATCGAATTTCCGTTGCTGCATACCGCGCTGACTCCAATCGAGCGGCGCGAACTGATCGACGACGCGCTGCGCCGCACCGGATTGACCGATTTCCGCAACGCGTATCCGAAGCAGCTCTCCGGCGGTATGCGGCAGCGCGTCGGTATCGCGCGTGCACTGGCGGTGCGGCCGGCGATCCTGCTGATGGACGAGCCGCTGTCGGCTTTGGATTCGCAGACCCGCGAGTTGCTGCTGGAAGATTTCATCGGTCTGCTCGCCGACGGCGCGATGGGCGCGGTCTATGTCACGCATAACCTGGAAGAAGCGGTGCGGATCGCCGACCGCATCGTGGTGCTGTCACGGCGGCCGGGCAAGGTACGAGAGACCGTTGCGATCCCGATGACGCGCGCAGAGCGCGGCGCGATCGAGGCCCGCGGCAAACTGCTGGCGCTGCAGAACGAGCTGTGGTCGCTGATCCGCGAGCAGGCGATCGACGCCGAGCGCGAGGTGCAGCATGCTTGACCGCGCGGGCGAGCAGGCCAAAATGGACGCAAAGCCCGTCGCGTTTCGCGGCGCCGGCTTCGCCCCGCGCGCCAGCCGTTACGCCGGCTGGATCGCGCTGCTTGCCGTCATTGCCGTTTGGCAGCTCGCGGGAAGCCTTGGGCTGGTCAACTCGCTGTTCCTGCCGGCGCCATCAGCAATCGTCCGCGCCATCTGGAATCTCGCTGTTAGCGGCGCGCTCTGGCATCATCTGTCGGCCTCGCTGCTGCGCATTGGAACGGGCTGGATCCTCGGCACCATCGCCGGCATCGCGGTCGGCTTCGCCGTCGGGCTGTTCAATCACGCCCGCAGCATCGGCATCACCTTCATCTCGGCGCTGTTCCCGATTCCGAAGATCGCGCTGCTGCCGCTTTTGATTCTCTGGCTCGGGATCGGCGAGGAGCCGAAGATCGCGACCATTGCGCTGGGCGTGTTCTTCTCCACCGCGATCTCCGTCTATAGCGGGGTCGATGCGGTGCCGCGCAATTTGATCCGGATGGCGCAGAGTTTCAACGTGCCGTTCGCGTCAATCGTGCGCCGGGTGATCTGGCCGGGCGCGCTGCCCTCGATCCTCGCGGGCTTCCGCATCACCGCGTCGGTGGCGCTGCTGCTGGTGGTCAGCGCCGAGATGATCGGCGCCGACTACGGCATCGGCGCCTTCGTGCTGCAGGCCGGCAACCTGATGCAGACCGATCAGTTGCTCGCCGGCGTGGTGATCCTGTCGCTGTTCGGGCTCGCGGTGGGCAGGCTGATCAACTGGCTGGAGACGCGATTGTTGCACTGGCGATGAGGCTCGCGGGCACCCCAGCTCACATTCGTCATGCCCGCGCTTGACGCGGGCATCCACGTCTTGGTCTGGTTCGATAAGAAAGTCGTGGATGGCCGGGTCAAGCCCGGCCATGACGAAGTCACTTCTTCTCCGCAGCCGGCGCCGGCTCATCCTTCTTTTCCTTGCCCGGCTGTCCCGCTTCGACATAGGCCTTGGTGGCCAGCGCGCATTCGCCGAGCACGGTGAGGAAGCGGTCGACCGTGTCCTCGCCGACCACGAACGGATTGGGCTGGTTCGGCTTGCGGTCCTTCAAGGTGCCGATCTTGCCGACGGCATTGTCGAACGTCACGTGGTTGGACAGCAGCACCTCGGCCTTTTCCTTCTTCATGATGGGCCGGTACTTCTCCGTGGTGTCGGCATATAATTGGAGTTGGTCAGCTAAAGGTCCGAAATTATACGCGGTGCCGCCCCATTCGACCGCGCGATAGGCCTTGCCCTTGTCGTGCACGGTGAAAACGGTTGCGAGCGTGCCCAGCGTGTGGCCGGGAATGACGTAGAGCTTGAAGACGGTATCGCCGAGCTTGATGGTGTCGCCGTCATTGACCGCCATGTCGCGCTTGGGCGGATCGTCGGTGTAGATCGGCTGGCGCCTGGGATTGAAGCCGGGATCGTCGAACGCCTTCCAGTCGATGTCGCTCATCACGATCTTGGCGTTGAACTTCTTCTTCAGATAGCCGGCGCCGCCATAGTGGTCGCCATGGGCGTGGCTGACGATGACATATTTGATGTCCGATGGATCGAGCTTGAGCTTCTTCAACCCGTCCTCGATATACTGCTTGGCCTCGTCTCCATTGGAGAGCGCGTCGATGATGACGATACCTTTGGAGGTCTTCACCGCCCAGGCACTGGTCCAGTAATTGCCGAGGAAGTAGAGGTCGTCCATCACCTGCATCGGCTCGAGCGGCGGCTCCGCCTTCATCTTGTTGTAGGTGTCCATGAAGCTGGCGGCTTCATCGGGCGTCGCGGTCTTGCACAGGCCGAGCGCGCCGAGCAGATCCGCCTTTGCGGCTTTACTGGCGGCGGCGATGTGCCGATCGATGATCGCGTTGTCCTGCGCGGAAGCAGCTGAGAGGCCGAGCGTCAGCGCGGCAGCAGCCAGCGAAATCTGCAAATGCTTTTTCATGAAATACCCCCGAGCCAAATCAAGCCGTCAATGCACGCCGTCATGATCGGGGTCTGTGACCCCGGTCATGGTTGGCCGCTAGTGGAGCGGATTTGACGTTCGCTCCCTGTTCACCGCGATCTCGCAAGCGAACGTCAAATCCAAAGCTCCACTAGAATCAATATCTTCTAGTGGTCCTTCGATTCCAACATTCGCAAAGGTGCCCGCTGCGATGGGATGCGAATGTTGGAATCGGGACCACTAGTGCATGTTAGAGTGCGGCCGGCTGGCCGTGGCGTCAATTAGGCGTTACCGCGGTCCTCGCGGAACAGGTCGAGCTTCTGCTGCACCGGCCGGTCGGAGAAAGAGAACAGCACGGAATCGCTGTCGGCCTCGTGGGTGACCCAGTGCCAGCTCGGCACCACGAACAGGTCGCGCGGGCCCCATTCGAAGGTCTTGTCCCCGATCCTCGTGCGGCCCTTGCCCTCGATCGCCGCAAACACGGTGGCGTCGGTGGAACGATAGCGCGCGGTCTTGAAACCCTTCGGCAAGAGCTGGATGAAGGTGCCGATGGTCGGCATCGCGAAGTCGCCGGTCTCGGGATTGGAGAATTTCAGCTTCAGTCCGTGGCAGGCGTCCCATTCGTCCCGGGTCTTGGCCTGCTCCAGTGCTTCGCGGGTGTAGTGATAGGGATAGTTGAAGATCGGCGAGGTCTTCGATGTCCGCTTCTCGTCGACCGGCAACAGGTTATGGCCGTAGCGGGCAAAGCTGTCGCCGGTCGGCTTGGTGATCTTCTGCTGGTTGTCCTTCAGGCCTTCCGCAAACGACGCGTCGAGGAACTGCACGATCGGAATGTCGAGCCCATCGAGCCAGAACATCGGCTCCGAGGTTTCATTGGAATGGTCATGCCAGGTCATCGACGGCGTGATGACGAAGTCGCCGGGCTCCATTGCCGTGCGCTCGCCGTCGACCGAAGTGTAGGCGCCCTTGCCTTCGAGGATGAAGCGCAGCGCCGACTGGCTGTGCCGGTGGGCGGGCGCGATATCGCCGGGCACCACCATTTGAATTCCCGCAAACAGCGAGGTCGTGACTTTCGATTGGCCGCGCAGGCCCGGATTTTCCAGGATCAGCACGCGCCGCTCGGCTTCCTTGGCGGTGATTAATTTCCCGGCTTCCGTCATGTAGTCGCGGATCGTGTCGAATTTCCACAGATGCGGACGGCACGGGCTCCTGGGCTCGGGCGTGATGATGTCGCTCATCACGTTCCACAGCGCCGCGAGACTCTCGCCTTCGATCTTCTTGTAGAACGCCTCGCGCTCCGGCGTCTTCTGCACGGCTTCCATGGCGGCCTCCGGTTTTATTTTCTCTAGATTGACAGCATACTGACAATATGGATAGCGTCAACGCTGCGCCATCGAGGCAGAACGATAAATTTGCGGGGAGGTTCCGATGAAGCTGCATGGCTATTTCCGCAGCAGCGCGGCTTACCGCGTCAGAATAGCGTTGAATCTCAAGGGTCTCACACCCCAGCACCTGGCGCGTCACCTTCGCAAGGGCGAGCAGGTTGCGCCCGATTATCTCAAGCTCAATCCGCAGGGATTGGTGCCGACGCTGGAGGACGATCAAGGCGGCGTCCTCACCCAGTCGCTCGCCATCATCGAATGGCTGGACGAGACTCACCCGACGCCGCCGCTGCTGCCGCTTGACGCATTGCAGCGGGCGAAAGCCCGCGCGTTCGCGCTGGCGATCGCCTGCGATATTCACCCCGTACAGAATTTGAAGGTGCTGGCGCGGCTGCGTCAGCTCGGCGTGGCCGACGACAAGGTCACCGAATGGGCCGCCTGGGCCAACCGCGAAGGGCTTGCGGCCTGCGAGAAGCTGATCGCCGGTGAACCGGGCCCGTTCTGCTTCGGCGAGGTGCCGACCATTGCCGATCTCTGCTTGGTGCCGCAATTGGCCAATGCACGCCGCTTCGGCGTCGACGTCTCCGCCTTTCCGCGGCTGCTGCAGGCCGAAGCCGCATGCAAAGCGATGCAGGCCTTTGCCGACGCCGCGCCGGACAAGCAGCCCGATGCCGAATAGACCGATCACCATGGACGCGGTCTACACCGCGCCCGGCTATCTCTTCCGCCGCATGCAGCAGATCGCGGTCGCGATCTTTGTCGAGGAGTGCAGGGCGTACGACCTGACGCCGGTGCAATATGCGGCGCTGATCGCGATCCACACCCATCCCGGCATCGACGCGACGCGGCTGTCCGCGGTGATCGCCTTCGACCGCTCCACGCTCGGCAATGTGATCGAGCGGCTGGAGGCGAAGCGGCTGATCGAGCGCAAGCCGTCTGGCGAGGACAAGCGCGTCAAGCTGCTTTATCTCACCAAATCCGGCGCCGCGTTGCTGCGCGACATCATGTCGTCCGTCGATCGCGCGCAGACGCGCATGCTGCAGCCGCTGAAGCCCACCGACCGCAAGACGTTGCTGGCATTGCTGACGCAACTGGTCGATCTCAACAACGAGGCCTCGCGCGTGCCGCTGCGTGCCGAGGACGCGCTCGTGCATATGGGCAAGTCGAATTGAGCAGCGGCTTGCCAGTGCTGATCGCGGGCGGCGGCATCGGCGGGCTCGCCACCGCGCTGGGCCTCGCCCAAAAGGGCATCCGCTCGATCCTGCTGGAAAAGGCGGCGGCGCTGGGCGAGATCGGGGCCGGCATCCAGCTCGGCCCGAACGCCTTCCACGCCTTCGACTATCTCGGTGTCGGCGAGGCCGCGCGCGGCATGGCCGTCTACATCGACCAGCTCCGGCTGATGGATGCGCTCACGGCCGACGAGATCACCCATGTCGACCTCGGCGACGATTTCCGCAAGCGGTTCGACAATCCCTATGCGGTGGTGCATCGCGGCGACCTGCATGGCGTGTTCCTGAAGGCCTGCCGCGATAGCGCGCTGATCGATCTGCGCGTCTCCAGCGAAGTCACGGGCTACGACCAGGACGGCGCGTCGGTGACCGCACATCTCGCAGCCGGCGAGCGCGTCACCGGTTCGCTGCTGATCGGCGCCGATGGGCTGTGGTCGAATGTGCGCAAGCAGGTCACCGCAGACGGGCCGCCGCGGGTCTCCGGCCACACCACCTATCGCTCGGTGATTCCGACCGAGCAGATGCCGGAAGACCTGCGCTGGAACGCGGCGACGCTATGGGCCGGCCCGAAATGCCACATCGTGCATTACCCGCTGTCGGGCTGGAAGGTCTTCAACCTCGTCGTCACTTATCACAATGACGCGCCGGAGCCGGTTGCAGGCCAACCGGTGAGCGACGACGAGGTGATGCAAGGCTTTTCCCACGTGCACGCGCGGGCGCGCGAGATCATCCGCCATGGCAAAAGCTGGCGGCTCTGGGTGCTGTGCGACCGCGATCCGACCGAGCGCTGGATCGATGGGCGCGTCGTTCTGCTCGGCGATGCCGCGCATCCGATGCTGCAATATTTCGCGCAGGGCGCCTGCCAGGCGATGGAGGACGCGGTCTGCCTGTCGCATATGCTGGCGCAGCATGATGATCATGCGGCGGCGCTGGAAGCCTATCGTGCGCAGCGCTTCCCGCGCACCGCGCGGGTGCAGCTGCTGTCGCGCGCGATCGGCGAGCACATCTATCATCCCGACGGTGAGCACGCCCGTCTGCGCAACGCCATCATGGGCGCGAAGTCGCAAGGCGAGTGGCGCGACGATTTCGCGTGGCTCTATGGCGGCACGGGGTTGAATTCTTGATTTCACCTCCCCCGCGCGCGGGGAGGTCGCCACGCTCGGCAGCGCACTTGCGCGCCGGAGCGTGGCGGGTGGGGGCATTCCTGCGAGAACTCGTCGTGTGTCGCCCCCACCCCGGCCCTCCCCCGCAAGCGGGGGAGGGAGAAGAGCCTACATCCGCATCACCGCCTGCCGATCGATCTTCCCCGTGCCGGTCTTGGGCAATTCAGTGACGAACTTCACCTCGCGCGGATATTTGTACGGCAGCAGCTTCTCCTTGACGTAATCCTGCAGCCGCCGCGTCGCATCCTTCTCGTCAATCGCGCCCCCGGTCATCACCACCACCGCGCGCAAGGTCATGCGGCGGTCCGGCAACTCGGCGGCATACACCGCGCATTCCCTGATCTCGGGATGTTCGGCGAGGCACAGCTCGACCTCGAGCGGATAGACCCATTGCCCGGAAATTTTCACGAGATCATCGGCGCGGCCGCGGAAGAAGTAGAAACCCTCGTCGTCGCGCTGGAAGCGGTCGCCGGTGTAGATCCAGCCCTCGTCGCGAATGGTCTCGGCGGACTTGTCGGGGCGATTCCAGTATATTGGCGTCGCGGAATCGCCGCGCACCGACATGATGCCTTCCTCGCTGCCCAAAACTTCGCGACCGTCCTTGTCCCTGAGCACGACCTCGTAGCCCGGCACGCGCTTGCCGGCCGCGCCCGGCTTCTTCTTGTCCGGCATATTGGAGAGATAGACATGCAGCACCTCGGTCGAGCCGAGACCTTCCATGATCTCCTGGCCGGTGAGCGCTTTCCAGCGGTGGAAGACCTCGCTGGAGAGCACCTCTGCCGCCGAGAGCGACATCCGTAGCGAGGAAAAGTCGGCCTTGTCGGCCTCGGCCGCATTGGTCAGCATGACATAGAGCGTCGGCAGGGCGAAGAACGCGGTCGGGCGATATTTTCCGATCGCATCGAAGATCGCAGCCGGCTTCGGCTGGCCCGGCAACAACAGCGTCGCCGCGCCGGCCGAGAACGGGAAGGTAATGGAATTGCCGAAGCCGTAGGCGAAGAAAATCTTCGGCACCGAGAAGCAGATGTCGCCGGGCTGCAACTTCAGCACGTTCTTTGCAAAAGCTTCGTCGCTATAGGGCATGTCGTGTTGCAGATGCACGATGCCCTTGGGCCGGCCGGTCGAGCCCGAGGAGTACATCCAGAACGCCATCTCGTCGCGATGGGTGTCGGCTTCCGCGAGATCGGCGGCGAAATTCTTCAGCCATGGCTCGGCGGCAATCGCCTTGGGTGCGGCATTGTCCCCGACGGCGCCATTGACCACGATCAGCGTGGCGAGCGCGGTGTCCTTGCAGGCTTCCGCGTCGAAGTGCGAACAGAACTCCGCATCCACAACGGCGATCGTTGCGCCGGAATCGGCGAGGTAGAATTGCAGCAGGTCCGGCGGCGTCAACGTGTTGATCAAAAGCGGCACGAAGCCGGCGCGGACCGCGCCGAAGAACGCTGCCGGATAGGCCGGTGTGTCATCGAGGAACAGCAGGATACGATCGCCGCGCTTCAGGCCCAGCGAGACAAAGCCGTTGCCCCAGCGGCAGGCGTCGGCGCAGAGCTCGCGATAGCTGCGGGTGCCGGCAGGGCCGATCAGCGCCGTCCTGTCGCCATTTCCTTTTGCAAGATTGTCGAACAGCACCCGGCTGGCGTTGTAGCGCTCCGGAATCTGAAAGCCGATCTCGCGCGCGCCGGGATTGTCGCGGGGAACACCGTCGGCGATCTCACGTGCCATGACGGGCCTCCTTCCGCGAGGCTTCATAGCGCGCCATGAAGCGCGGCGACAGCGCGCGCAGCCGCGCATCGTCGATCCGCCCGGAGCGGGTGATGTAACTGTAAGCAAAATCCATCAAGCCGAGCTTCATGTGCTCTCCGAATCCTTCGTACCAGTCGGCACTGGCGCGCGCGGCGGTGACGAGCTTTCTCACGATCGGCTTGCGCTCATTCTGGTAGCGCGCCAGCGCCGCGGGAATGTCGGTCTCCGCTTCCATCGCCTTCACCAGCGCAATGGCATCCTCGATCGCCAACCGCGTGCCGGAACCGATCGAGAAATGCGCGGAATGCAGGCCGTCGCCGATCAGCACCATGTTCTTGTGCGACCAGTGCTCGTTCCAGACCCAGGGAAAGTTGCGCCACACCGATTTGTTGGAGATCAGCCTGTGGCCATCGAGCGTGTCGGCGAATACCTGTTCGCAAATCGCCTGCGACTCCTCGACCGACTTGTTCGCGAAATCATGGGCCTGCCAGGTGGCGCGGTCGCACTCCACCAGGAAGGTGCTCATGGCGGGTGAGTAGCGGTAGTGATGCGCGTTGAACGCGCCGCGATCGGTCTTCACAAAAGTCTGCGACAGCGTCGCGAAGGTCTTTGTCGTGCCGTACCAGGCGAACTTGTTGGTCGCGTACGACACCGAGAAGCCGAAATCGCCTTCGAACAGACGGCGCACCAGAGAATTCAAACCATCGGCCGCGACGATCAGGTCGTAGCCGGCGAATTGATCGAGCGAAGTCACAGATGTCTCATAGTGCGCGGCGACGCCCGCATCGCGAGCGCGTGCTTGCAATATCTTCAGTAACTCGAGCCGGCCGATCGAGGAGAAGCCGACGCCGTCGATCTCGACGCTTTCGCCATGCAGGTTGAGCGTGATGTTCTTCCAGCTCTCCATGCGCGGGGCGATGGCGTCGACCGTATCGGGGTCGTCGGCGCGCAAAAATTCCAGCGCGGCTTCCGAGAATACGACGCCGAAACCCCAGGTCGCCCCTTCCGGGTTCTGCTCGAACAGCTCGACGTGGGCCTCGGGATGGCGCCGTTTCCAGAGATAGGCGAAATAGAGGCCGCCGGGGCCTCCGCCGATCACGGCGATGCGCAAGGTCTCCCTCCCGACTCCCGTTTCATTCTATTGGGCGAACTGACCGAGCACGTCCTTGCAGGCAGGCGACAGCGCCGGTGCCTGCGAGGCAAGGCACTCGATGATCCGTCCGCCGCCGGCGGGGACGCCGGCGCACAGCGTGCGGACGTCGCCGCCGCAGGCTGAGCGCAGCACGAACAGCACTTCGCGCGGACGCATCGGCCGCAGCACGATCACTTCGGGCGCGGCGGGCGCAGCGCCTGCGGCGGGTGCGCCTCCGACGCCGGCGCCCCCGGCTGCCGCCGGTGCAGCGCCACCCGCCGGTGCGCCTGCGCCACCGCCGACCGCCGCGACTGCCTTGGCACAGGCCGCGGAAACCCTGGCCTTGTTTTTCTCCAGGCATTGCAACGCCGGCGCGCCGCCGGTCGGGACGCCCGCGCAAACCCTGGGATAGTCGGAGCGGCAGGCGCTACGGATCGCGGAGATCTGGGCCTGGCTCGGCTTGCCGGGCGCGCCGGCCGCCTTGGGTTCGGCGGCAGGTTTTGCTTCCTTGGCTGCCGGCGTGCCCTCCTGCTTCGTCTCCGCCTTGGGCTCGGTCTTCGGTTCTGCCTTGGGCTCCTCCGCCTTCTCGGACTTCGGTTCCGCCGCCGGCGCCTCAACGGCACGCACGGCGCCGGCACAGGCAGCCGAGAGGCTCGACATGTTCTTCTGCAGACATTCCAGCGAGGCCGCACCGCCCGGCGGAATGCTGGAGCAATGCGCCATGTAGTCAGAGCGGCAGTTCGACTTGATCGCCGCGCGCTGCGCTTCGCTGGGTCCTTGCGCATATGCCTGGGTCGCGAGCGCGAAGGTGGCGGCCAGCAACAGCGAGCCCGTCGTCGTGATCCTCATCATTTCAATCAATTCCCGCTTCTGTCCGAAGCGCCGCTTCGGGTGATGCCAAAACGTGAGACGTTCATTCATGAAAGCGCAGGCGCATTTTCTCCCGCTTTCGCGCTGCACAGCAAGCCGATTATGTCGTTGACTTAATCACACCTTGACCATGCGCTTGCCGCGGTTCTCGCCGGCGAGCAGCCCGATCAGCGCCTTCGGCGTATTCTCCAGCCCGTCGATGACGTCCTCCTGCACTTTCAGTTTGCCGGAGGCGACCCACGACTGCAGGTCGGCCAGCGCCTTCTCGCTCTGCTTCATGAAATCCATGACGATGAAGCCTTGCATGACGAGCCGCTTCACCACGATCAGCCCAGGCACGCCGCGCGGCCCGTGCGCCGACGGCACGCCGTCATATTGCGAGATCGCCCCACAGCAGGCGATGCGGCCGTAATTGTTCATCTGCGGCAGGCAGGCTTCGAGGATATCGCCGCCGACATTGTCGAAATAGACGTCGATGCCCTTGGGCGCGGCTGATCGCAGCGCCTTGAAGGTCGCGCCGTCCTTGTAGTCGACCGCGGCGTCGAAGCCGAGTTCGCTCGTCAGCCAGTGGCACTTGTCCTTGCCGCCGGCAATGCCGACGACATGGCAGCCCTTGATCCTGGCGATCTGGCCGACGATCGAGCCGACCGAGCCGGCGGCGGCCGACACCACCACGGTCTCGCCGGCCTTCGGCTTGCCGATCTCCAGCAAGCCGAAATAGGCGGTCAGCCCGGCGACGCCATAGACGCTGAGCAGATGGGTCATCGGCTCCATCTTCGGGATTTTGGTCAGGTGCTTGCCGGGGACGGCGGCATACTCCTGCCATCCGGTGTCACCGAACACGAGATCGCCTGGTGCAAGTCCTGGTGTTTTGGATGCCACGACTTCGGCAAGGCCGCCGCCGGCCATCACGCTGTTGGCCTCGACCGCGGAGCGGTAGGTCGCGCCGTGCATCCAGGCGCGGTTGGCGGCATCGAGGGAGATGTAACGTACGCGTAACAGGGCTTCGCCGTCCTTTGGCTCCGGGACCGCGCCGTTCGTCAGCTTGAAATGCTCCGGGCCGAGTTTGCCGGACGGCTTCTCCACCAGCAGAATCTGCCGATTGACGCTGGCGTTCATCGCTTTCTCCCTGACGATTATCGATGCAGGCCGCGCGCTGAAAACGTGCAACTGCATTCATTGTGCGTTGCATGGAACGCTAGCTCACCATGTGGCCAATCCACAACGGGAACATTCCGGCAAACGCACGAGCAGGCCAATCGTGTTGCGCGGCCCTTGAAATCTGCCAAACTGATCGTTCGCCGGAAGACCGGACTTACGGGGGTAAGCAATGTCGAACAGGTTTACGCAATACATTCTGATCGCGATGGCGCTCGGCATCGTGATGGGCGCGCTGATCTTCAACTTCCTGCCCGATCAGAGGGTCGAGCTTGCTGCCGACATCAACCTGATCGCCATGCTGTTCCTGCGCCTGATCAAGATGATCATCGCGCCGCTGGTGTTCGCAACCCTGGTCGGCGGCATCTCCCATATGGGCAGCGGCGCCAAGCTCGGTCGCGTGTTCGCCAAGACCATGGGCTGGTTCGTCAGCGCATCCTTCGTGTCGCTGCTGCTCGGCCTGCTGATGGTCAATCTGCTGCAGCCCGGCGCCAACTTCCCGGGCACGCTGCCCGACAAGGGTCAGTCGACCGGTCTGCCGGTGTCGGCCTTCTCGGTCGAGAAATTCCTGACCCACCTGATTCCGACCTCGATTGCGGACGCGATGGCGCAGAACGAGATCCTGCAGATCGTGGTGTTCGCGGTGTTCTTTGCGGTGGCGCTCGGCGCCGCGCCGGAACGCGCCAAGCCGATCATGGGGCTGATCGACGATCTCGCCCATATCATGCTGAAGGTGACGAGCTATGTGATGCTGTTCGCGCCGCTCGCGGTGTGGGCGGCGATCACCGCGACGGTCGCGAAGAACGGCCTGCTGGTGCTGTGGAAGCTGATCGTGTTCATGGGCGGCTTCTATCTCTCGCTGATGATCCTGTGGGCGATCCTGGTCGCGGTCGGCTTTATCGTGATAGGGCCGCGCTACTCGCATCTCCTCAGGCTGATCCGCGAGCCCCTGATGCTGGCGTTCTCGACCGCGTCGTCGGAGGCCGCCTATCCCAAGACGCTGGAGGGCCTCAACCGTTTCGGCGCCTCGTCGCGGATCTCGGCCTTCGTGCTGCCGCTCGGCTACTCCTTCAATCTCGACGGCACGATGATGTACTGCACCTTTGCGAGTATCTTCATTGCGCAGACCTACCACATCGACATGTCGCTCAGTACGCAGCTCGCGATGCTGGCGACCTTGATGATCACCTCGAAGGGCGTCGCCGGCGTGCCGCGCGCTTCGCTGGTCGTGATCGCTTCGACGCTGTCGCAGTTCGGCATCCCAGAGGCGGGCCTGTTGATGATCATGGGCATCGATACGTTCCTCGACATGGGACGCAGCGCCACCAACGTGATCGGCAACTCGCTGGCAACCGCGGTCGTGGCGAAGTGGGAGGGCGAGCTGAAGGCCGAGCATGAGCTTGGACCTGACGATATCGTTCCGTCCGACGCGGTGGCGGGCGACCCCGTAGCGGCGCATTGACGGGAGCCATCCATGCGTCATCCCGTCATTCCGGCCGGCGTCGCGTTGCTGGCAGCGTGTCTGCTGGCAACGGCCGCGCCCGCGCAGACCAGCGGCGGCGAGGGGCTCAGCCCCACGCTTGCCGCGATCAAGAGCAGCCACACCGTGCATCTCGGCTATCGCGAGAGTTCGCCGCCGTTCTCGTTCCTCGACCAGTCCAACCGGCCGATTGGTTACAGCCTCGAACTTTGCGAGGCCGTGGTCGAGGAGATCGGCGCCGAGGTGGACGATCCCAATCTGAAGATCGAATACGTCAAGGTGACCTCGGATGACCGCATCGGAGCGGTGCTGCAGAACAAGATCGACCTGGAGTGCGGATCGACCACGGCCAACGCCGAGCGTGCCAAACAGGTGGCGTTCTCGCCGTTGATGTTCGTTGCCGGCACCAAGCTGATGGTGCCGAAGGCCTCCGGCGTCTCGGCCGTGGCCGACCTGAAGGGCAAGACCGTGGTGGTGACCAAGGGCACCACCAACGAGCAGGCGATGCACAATGTCGACAAAAGGTATTCGCTCGGCTTGAACATCGTCACTGCCGCCGATCACGAGCAGTCCTACCAGATGCTGGTGGACGGCAAAGCGGACGCGTTCGCGACCGACGATATCCTGCTCTATGGCCTGATCGCGCGGCACAAATCGCAGGACAAATTCCGCGTCACCGGCGACTATCTGTCCTACGATCCCTACGGCATCATGTTCCGCAAGGGCGAGCCGCAATTGACGGCGGTGGTCGAGCGCACCTTCCGCAAGCTCGGCTCCAACCACGACCTGATCCCGCTCTACAACAAGTGGTTCGTGTCGCGGCTGCCGACCGGCGAGCGGCTGAATGTCGGGATCTCGCCGCAGCTCGAGGATGCCTTCAGGGCGATGGACGATTCGCCGAGCGGGAATAACTAGGTGACGTTGGCGCGCATGCGGTGGAAACGGTGAGCGCGCCGGCCGGCCGAGTGCGCCGGAAGCCGCCCGTCGAACGGACGGCCGATGGTCCGACGCTGGATCTGGACCGCTACTTTCCGGCCTACGTCACCTTCATCGCCAACAAGCTCTCCAACAGCGCCACCGCGGTCTACCAGCGCAACTTCGGCATCAACGTCACCGAATGGCGGATCATGACCCAGCTCGCGCTGGAGCCGGGCATCCCGGCCTCGCGCATCTGCCAGGTCATCGGCTTCAACAAGGGGCCGATCAGCCGCACGCTCGCCGTGATGCAGAAGCGTGGCCTGGTCACGATCCGGACCGATCCGAACGACGGCCGCACCCATTCGATCTCGCTGACGGCGAAGGGTCGGTCGATCCACGATAAGGTGATCGTGGTGGCGCTGGAGCGCGAGAAGCGGCTGTTGTCCTGCCTGAGGGCCGACGAGCGCGAGGTGCTGATCGACCTGCTGCGGCGTCTCCACAACAATCTAGGCGCCGTTGTCGGCTGATCAGAGCCTGTGCTCCTGAACCTGGAAAGCCGACAGCTTAACGGTGTCTGCGCTACCGCTCGGGAACGGACCCCAGGCTACCTTCGAGGAGTGCCAACAGCAGACTCGTGCACTGCAGCAGTGCGTCGTTTATTCGATTACCTCGTCGGCGCGGGCGAGCAGCGTGGGCGGCAGTTGCAGGCCGAGTTGCCGCGCGGCTTTTTGGTTCACGACCAACTCAAATTCGGTTGGGGCTTGAACAGGCAGTTCGGCAGGATTGGCACCACGCAAAATCAGATCAATATACGATGCTGCGCCCGCGATAATCTTCTCGATCTTGACCCCGTAAGAGAGGAGGCCGCCAGCCTCGCAGAAGAAACGAAGTGGGTATATCGTGGGCAGTCGGCACTCCGCCACCAGCCCAGCGATCTCGACGCGCCGGACCCCGGTGATCGCATCGGGCAGAAAAATCAGGCCGCTGTCAGGCTTGTCCTTGAGTGAACGAATGAGGCGATCAATGTCGGAGCTGTCGCCACTCGGTGTCTCAATGGACGCAATCCCGACTTGGTTTGCGATTTCGTCAATCGACTTGCGAAACGCCGCTGAATTGTTGCCCGGTTCCGGGTTGTACACTATCCCAATGTGCTCGATGTTTGGTGCCACCTCCTTCAAGAGTGAAACCCATTTGCCGCCAAGGGTCGGTTCAAATGGCGTAAAACCAGTGACGTTGCCGCCGGGCCTTGAGAAGCTCTCGACGTAATGCATACCGATTGGATCGCTGACCATCGCGAAAACGGTCGGAATGTTAGAATGTTCGGCATGCAGTGCGGCCATGGACGTGTTGGTCACCGCGACCAGAACGTCAGGCTGCAAGGCGAGCAGCTCCCGGGCATATGCTCGTGAGAGAGCAGTATCGCCATGCGTTACGCGATATTCGAGGTCAAGGTTTCGGCCGACTACCCACCCCTTCTCTTTGAGAATCGGTCCGATAAAGTCACCTGCCTCCGTAGTGAGAACCCCGACATGACGTGCACGGCCTTGAGCGCTCACGCGGCTCACACTAGCGAGCGTCGCAACACCGAGGATGAACTCCCGCCGCCTCATGCGCGCTCCTGGTCTTTAGGTGCGCCAATGGTACCGCGCCGCAGAGAAACCGTATAGGGTTGAGTCCGCGTGGATCAAAAGGCGAAATTACGGGATAATCAGCGTACGTCTCTTTCGCCCCAAAAGCGGACGCCTCGTTCTTATGGAAGAGCACGCCCTATTCAAACACCTTGTCCAGCGCGGCGGTGTAGGCCGCGTCAACCAGCTCGGGATGATGCCGGCCGAGCGTCTCCATCATCACGCCCGAATTGATTTCGAGTACCCTCCACTCGCCGTCGACGCGCACGATGTCGACCGACGCAAAGCGGATGCCGATCGCCTGTGCGGCTCTGATCGCAAGCGCGACGCAAGCGTCGTGCGCCGCTCCCGGCGGCAGCAGGACGGGCCGCGCGCCGAGGTCGAGATTGTGGCGCCAGTCGGCGCCACGCGCCTTGGCATAGACCACAAGCGGCGCATCGTCGATCAGGACCACGCGCACTTCGTCGGCGATCTCGACATAGGGCGAGATCGCTAGCGAAAGATGGAACGCGAAAATTTTGCGCACGGCGTCGTCGAGCTCCGCTGCGCTCGTCACCTTGAACACCAGACGTCCCGACGTGCCCTCATTGGGCTTGACCACGACGCCTTGCGGATGTTGCCGCAGCAGGACGCGCATCGCTTCTTCCAGTCCAGAGGCCGGGGCATATTCCGTCAGCGCCGGATTCGAAAATTGAGTGTGCGCGATGCAGGCGACGTCCGACATCGCGAGGATCTCCGACGTCGCCGCCTTGTCGCTGGCGATGCGGTGGGAGATCGCGCTGTTCAAGCCCAGGTCGTAGCCGAGCGCGAAACGGCGCTTGTCGCCACTCTGCATGACGATCAGCCAGCCCTGCGACTTCACCTCGCAGGCGATGCCGCGCGATGAGCAATATTTCGTTATCGCGTCGATAAAAATGCGGTTGCTGCCGGACATCGCTCTCACCGCTGAAATTTCGTGCTGCATCATGGACCGATGCGGCAAGTTAATTGCGTTTTTCGGTCTCGAATTAGCATGGATCGAACCGTTTACCAGAAATCATCGACATGCATTTGGAAGTCCTCAAGACGGCGTCAGCGAGGGTTGATTCTCGCACCAATTGAAGTACATCAGCCGGCGAAAAGTGCAGATTTATCAGGGCTTTTGGCCACTTCCCCATCGAAAACCCGATTTCTTCCAACTTCCCCTCGCGAGGAAAAATAAACGACCATGAGCGCGTTCTATCGAGAGAAGGTTCTTTCCGTTCACCACTGGACCGACACGCTGTTCAGCTTCCGCGCCACGCGCGACTCCGGCTTTCGATTCCAGAACGGACAGTTCGCGATGATCGGGCTCGAGATCGAGGGCAGGCCGCTGCTGCGGGCCTACAGCATGGCGAGCGCCAATCATGAGGAAGAGCTCGAGTTCTTCTCGATCAAGGTGCAGGACGGCCCTCTGACCTCGCGCCTGCAGAAAATTCGGGAAGGCGACACGATCCTGGTCGGCCGCAAGGCGACCGGCACGCTGGTCACCGATAATCTGTTGCCGGGAAATCGTTTGCTGCTGCTGTCGACCGGCACGGGGCTTGCGCCGTTCGCCAGCCTGATCAAGGATCCCGACGTCTATGATCGCTTCGAGAGCATCGTGCTGGTGCATGGCTGCCGTCAGGTCTCCGAGCTCGCCTATGGCGAGGAACTGGTCGCCAAGCTTCGCGACGACGACCTGTTCGGGCCGCTGCTCTCCGAGAAGCTGATCTACTATCCGACCGTCACCCGCGAGCCTTTCCGCAATCGCGGCCGTATCACGGACCTGATCACCTCGAAGCAGATTTTCGACGATATCGGCCAAGGCCCGCTCGATATCGCCACCGACCGCATCATGATGTGCGGCAGCCCGGCGATGCTGGACGAGCTGAAGCAGATGTTCGAGTCGCGTGGCTTCCTCGAAGGCTCCAACAGCGCGCCCGGCCATTTCGTGATCGAAAAGGCGTTCGTGGAGCGGTGACGGCTGTCGTCCCGGCCAAGCGAGCGCTTGCGAGCGCGAGCCGGGACCCATAGCCACAGGCAGCTGTCGTTCACCGGATCGTCTTCGGCCGGCGTGTCGCGGAAAGATCACGCGGTATGGGTCCCGGCGCCCCGTGCGCCATTGCGCACTAGGCCGGGACGACGGCGGTGAGTGTGGCGTCCCTTCCCAATCCACTGCTATAAGCTCCTCAACGGCGCGCGAGCGACTCGCCGGCAAAGGGAGTAAACCTCTTGTCCGAATCCGGCAGTCCCGGACAATCCAAAACGGCTTTCGTGTTTGCGGGCGGCGGCAGTTTTGGCGCCGTGCAGGTCGGCATGATGCAATCGCTGGCGAGCCACGGCGTCAGTGCCGACATGGTGGTCGGCTCCAGCGTCGGCGCCATCAACGGCGCGTTCTATGCCGGCGATCCCACTCTGGACGGCGTCAAGCGGCTCGCCTCGATCTGGCGCGGCCTGACGCGCCAGGACGTGTTCCCGCTCTCGGTGCGGACGCTGCTCGGCTTTCTCTGGCGCCGCGATTTCCTGATTCCCCATGACGGCATCCGCAAGCTGATCGACGATCACATCCCCTATCGCAACCTGGAAGAGGCGAAGCTGCCGGTGCACATCGTGACGACAGATATCATCACCGGCGAAAGCGTGGTGCTGTCGGATGGTCCGACTGCCGACGCGATCGTGGCGTCGACCGCGATCCCGGGTGCATTCTCGCCGATCCACTACAAGGATTACTACCTCGCCGACGGCGCGGTCTCCTCCAACACGCCGGTGCGTATCGCCGTGAGGAAAGGCGCAAAGCGGCTGATCATCCTGCCGACGGGACATGCCTGCGCCAACCAGGCGCCGCCGGTCGGCGCGGTCGCCAATGCGCTGCACGCGCTGACGCTGCTGATCTCGCGGCAAATGGTCGACGAGCTCGAAAATCTCGGTCCCGACATCGAATATTACGTGGTGCCGCCGCTCTGTCCGCTGGTCGGGTCGCCCTACGATTTCTCGCGCACCGCCGAGCACATTGCGCGGGCGATCGACACCACCGACGCGTGGCTGGCCGATAAAGGCCTGCAGCAGAGCGAAATCCCCCACGAGCTGCGGCCGCACGATCACTAAACCGGCCATTGCACTGCAAAAAGACATACAATGTGGCGGATTGATTCTGCACAGCCGGCGGCGCTAGCTTCAAAAACAAGGTGCTGTCATAACCATGACGGCTGCGTCGCATAGCGTGCGCAAGGCCGATCGGCCCGCGCCAACAAAAACAGCAGGGTCTGCCCGAGGGGTGCCATGGAAACGCTGATGCTTCCGTTCTCGCCGCGGTTCATCGTTCTGACGATTTGCGCCGTGGTGACCGCCCTGCTGCTCGCCCTCGGCGTCTTCGATCACAAGACGTTCGACGTCGTCCTCATTCCGCTCATCATCTTCGGCGCGCTGACCTTGCTCGGTATCCGCGACCTCGTGCAGAAGAACCACGCAGTTTTGCGCAACTATCCGATATCAGCGCACATGCGCTTCCTGCTCGAAGAGATCAGGCCGGAGATGCGGCAGTATTTCTTCGAGAGCGAAAAGGACGGCATGCCGTTCTCGCGCGACACCCGCGCGCTGGTCTATCAGCGCGCCAAGATGGTGCTCGACAAGCGTCCGTTCGGCACCCAGGAGGACGTCTACCGCGAGGGTTACGAGTGGATGCACCACTCGGTGGCGCCGAAGACCAACGCGAACGAGAAATTCCGCATCGACATCGGGGGCCCCGACTGCGCCCGGCCGTATTCGGCCTCCGTGTTCAACATCTCAGCCATGAGCTTCGGCGCGCTGTCGCCGAACGCGGTGCGCGCGCTCAATGCCGGCGCGAAGAAGGGCGGCTTCGCGCATGATACCGGCGAGGGCGGCGTCAGCCCCTATCACCGCGAAATGGGCGGCGACATCATCTGGGAGGTCGGCTCCGGCTATTTCGGCTGCCGCAACCGCGACGGCAGCTTCAATCCGGACGAGTTCGCGCGGATTGCCTGCGACGACCAGATCAAGATGGTCGAGCTCAAGATCAGCCAGGGCGCCAAGCCCGGACACGGCGGCGTGCTGCCGGCGGCCAAGGTCTCCGAGGAAATTTCAAGGATCCGCGGCGTCGCCATGGGCGAGGACTGCATCTCGCCGGCAAACCATCGGGCGTTTTCGACCCCGATCGAGATGATGCAGTTTATCGGCAACATGCGCAAACTCTGCGGCGGCAAGCCGGCCGGCTTCAAGCTGTGCATCGGCCATCCCTGGGAGTTTCTCGCGATCTGCAAGGCGATGCTGGAGACCGGCATCTATCCCGACTTCATCGTGGTCGACGGCAATGAAGGCGGCACCGGCGCCGCACCGCTGGAGTTCATGGATCATCTGGGCATGCCGATGCGCGAGGGCGTCAGCTTCGTGCATAATGCGCTGGTCGGCATCAAGGCGCGCGACCGCATCAGGCTCGGCGCGTCCGGCAAGATCGCGACCGCCTTCGACCTGGCGCGCGCGATGGCGATCGGCGCCGACTGGTGCAATTCGGCGCGCGGCTTCATGTTCGCGCTCGGCTGCATCCAGTCGCTGAGTTGCCACACCGACCGCTGCCCGACCGGCGTCACCACGCAGGATCCGACCCGTAACCGCGCGCTCTACGTCCCCGACAAGATCACGCGGGTGTACAATTATCATCACTCGACATTGCATGCGCTGGCCGAGCTGCTTGCCGCGGCCGGCCTCGAGCATCCGCAGGAGTTGCGGCCGATCCACTTCTCGCAGCGGACCTCGACCACCGAAGTGTGCTCGTTCGCCCAGCTTTATCCGGCGCTGCGGCCCGGTGAATTGATCGACGGCACCGACGACCGCCGCTATCGCGAGGCCTGGGCGATGGCGCGCGCCGACACGTTCCAGCCGACGATGTAGGGTCTAGTTCGGATTTTCGAGGCTGAACGTCTCCGACTGCTCGTCATAGGCGAACAGTTCGGCATAGCGGCCCCAGGACACGATGGTCCGCATCGTCTCGTCGGCGTAGTCCTCCGACATGTAGTCTTCCAGCTCGTTGCGGAAGCGCGCGGCCGGCGCCGCATGCGAGGGCCGCTCGTCGAGGACGCGGCGGATCAGCCCCATGACCGGCACATAACTGATGAGATGCTCGGCAAACAGCTTCTTGCGCGCATCCGTCGCCAGATGCGCAAAGCGCTTGCCGGCCTCGGTCAGCACCAGATCGCCTTCGCTGAGCTGGGCAAAACGCAGGAGCTGCAGCGATTCGCCGAGGGGAAGGATTTCATCGGCCTTGAGATGCAGATGGCCGGCCAGAACCGGAAGGTCGGCGTGTCCGCTGTAGGGCGGCGCTGCCAGCGTTTCGATCAGGCCGGATAGCACGTTGGAGGACGCGTGGCTCAGCACCATGCCGACGCCGGTACCGTGGATGCCATCGGCCGCGTGCGCCTTGGGTTCGGGGCGCTGGGTCATCCGGGCATACAGCGTATCGACCAGTTGCCGGAACGCCGGATCGTGCCGGTTGCGTGGATGGACAAGATCGATCTTGAACTCGGCCGCCACCCGTCCCGGGTTCGACGAGAATACCAGGACGCGGTCGCACATCAGCACCGCTTCCTCGATGTTATGGGTGACCATGAGCACGGATTTGATCGGCAGCCGGCCTTCGGTCCAGAGGTCGATCAGGTCGGTGCGCAGCGTCTCCGCCGTCAGCACGTCGAGCGCCGAGAACGGTTCGTCCATCAAGAGCAGGTCGGGATGCACGACCAGCGCCCGCGCGAAGCCGACGCGCTGGCGCATGCCGCCCGAAAGCTCCTTCGGGTACGCCGACTCGAAGCCGTCGAGACCGATCAGGTCGATGGCCGCCAACGCCCGCTGGCGCCGTGTGTTGCTGTCGATGCCAAGCGCCTCCAGCCCCAGCTCGACATTTTGCAGTACCGTGAGCCAGGGAAACAGCGCAAAGGACTGGAACACCATCGCGACGCCGTTCGGCGGTCCCTTGATGGCCTCGCCGCGGCATTCGGCAGCGCCCGACGACGGCGAAATCAATCCGGCGATGATCCGCAGCAGCGTCGACTTGCCCGAACCGGAACGGCCGAGCAGGCCGACGATCTCGCCTGCGCGGATCGTGAGATCGACCTTTTCCAGCACCAGCAAATCCTCGCCGCTACCCTTTGGAAAAGAGCGGCAGACACCGCGAATGTCGAGCAGGTTGGCTCGGTTGGGTTGATCGAGCATGAGTTTCTCTCCTGATCAGCCGAGGCGGAGACGGCGTTCGCCGAAGGCATAGAGCGGCCGCCACAGCAGCCGATTGAAGAGCGTCACCAGGACGCACATCACGGCAATGCCGAGGACGACACGCGGGAAGTCGCCGGCCTCAGTGGCCTTTGCAATATAGGCACCGAGCCCCGCCGCGGTGAGGTGGGTGTCGCCCCAGCTTGCGACCTCGGCGACGATGGAGGCGTTCCATGATCCGCCCGAAGCCGTGATTGCACCAGTGATGTAATACGGAAAAATGCCCGGCAGGATCGCCTTCTGCCACCACCGCCATCCCTCCAGGTGAAAGCTGGAGGCGGCTTCGCGCAGATCGGTCGGGAAGGCGCTCGCGCCGGCGATCACGTTGAACAGGATGTACCACTGGGTGCCCAGGATCATCAGCGGGCTCAGCCAGATATTGGCGTTCAGGCCGAAATGGACGATCAGCGAGACGAACACGGGGAAGGCGAGGTTGGCGGGAAAGGCCGCCAGGAACTGGGCCAGCGGCTGGACGCGCTCGGCAAGCTTCGGCCGAAGCCCGATCCAGACCCCTATCGGCACCCAGACCAGCGTCGCAAGCGCGATCAACACCACCACGCGGGCGAGCGTGATCAGGCCATAGCCGACGGCGGCGAGCACGTCCGACGGGCGCAGATTTGCCGAGAGATATCGATAGGCGAGGTATGCCGCATATCCCGTGCTGACGGCAATCAGCACAAACCAGATCGCATCCAGAAGCCGCGAGGGCGGCCCACCCCTGGCCTTTGGCTGCAGGGCGACCGGCAAATTGAACCGCAAATTCGAGAACGCGCGGTTCAATGCCGCGAACGGAGTGGTTAGCGCCCGCAACGCGCGGGTGCGGCGAAACAGGTCCAGCATCCATGACGTCGGCGGATCGCCGGACGCGGTCTGCTCGAAGCGGAATTTGTCGGCCCAGGCCACGATAGGGCGAAACAGCAGCTGGTCGTAGGCGATGATGACGAGCAGCATGGTCAGGATGGCGTAGCCGATCGCGGCGAGATTCTGCCTCTGGATCGCCAGCGCCACATAGGAACCGATGCCGGGCAGCGTCACCGTGCTGTTGCCGACGGTGATCGCCTCGGAGGCCACCACGAAGAACCAGCCGCCGGACATCGACATCATCGCGTTCCAGATCAGGCCCGGCATCGCGAAGGGCACGTCGAGCCGCCAGAAGCGCTGCCATCCCGAGAGGTGAAAGCTCTGGGACGCCTCTTCCAGGTCCTTCGGCACGTTGCGCATCGACTGGTACATGCTGAAGGTCATGTTCCAGGCCTGGCTCGTGAAGATCGCGAATACGCAAGCGAGCTCGGCGCCCAGCACGTTGCCGGGAAACAGGTTCATGAAGAATACGACCGTGAAGGTCAAAAAGCCGAGGATCGGCACCGATTGCAGGATGTCGAGCAGCGGGATCAGCACCATCTCGGCGCGTCGGCTCTTGGCGGCAAGCGCCGCATAGATGAACGTGAAGACGATCGAGCAGACGATGGCGAGCAGCATGCGCATGATCGTGCGCAAGGCATAGAAGGGCAGATGGATCGGATCGAGCGAGACAGGTGTGGTGTCGAGCGACGACAGCGGCAGCGTGGTCTGCTCGCCGCCATAGACGATCAGCACCATGGCGCCGATCACGAGGATCAGCGCGACGATGTCCCAAATATTCGGCCGCAGCGCCTGCTCCAGTGCCGGCGACCGTATAATCCTGAAATCCATGATCGGGTCTTGGTTCTAGAATTCCGCGTGCAGGCGGCCGGAGAAGATCGAGACCGGCCCGCGATCGGCGTTATAGGCGGGATTGGTGACGAACTGATAGTCGGCGGTCAGCGTCACGCCCTTGGTGACCAGGTAGGCATAGTAGGTCTCGAAAATCCGCTCCGCGCTGTAGTTCAGCCGGCCGTCGCCGATCAAGAGGCCAAGACCACCGGCGGCGAGGAAGTCGCGATGCGACTGCGAGAGACCGTTGACGACGCCGCCGACGCCGACCGTGTCGTTCGGACGTCCCCAGAAGCTGCCCTTGATCGACAGCCCGCCCGAGAGGCTGCGGTCGATGTCGGCGAATGACAGGATTTCGTTCCTTCCATCGTTCCAACTCGCCCGCGCGAACAGACCGACGTCCTGGACGATCTGCTGCTCGAGATTGCCGTAGAAGCCGTATTTCTGGTTGGTGTGACGAATGCTCGCCATTACGTCATTGATGTCGAGCGCGGGATTGGCAGCCGCAATCGCGAGCGCCTGGGCATAGTTGCCGGTGTTGCCCTCATTGTCGAAGGCGCCGAGCCGCACCTTGCCCGGCTGGCCCGCAATGTCGTAGCGGCCTTCGAACTCGACCACACCACCCAGACCCTTGGTGGTCAGGATGTCGCTGTTGGGTTGTGACGGCAGCTCGAACAGCCCGGCGCGCACCGCCCAGGCCTTGCGGTTGAGCTCGACGACGGCGCCGCGGGTGAAGCCGGGCAGGTCAGCCGGAAAATCGTAGGCGCCGGACTCCCACATTGCCCAGTTCATGAAATCGGCGCGCGGATCGTGCGCGTAGGCGTTGTTGTCGAAGAAATCTCCGACCGCGAAGCGTCCGACGATGAAGGTGACACGGTCGATGTCGCGCTTGCCGGGAAGCTGGTTCGGCGCGTCGGTGACGTCTTCCTGCTCCCCGCCAAAGCCAAAGGTCTGCTTGAAGTACCAGCGTTGCGCCCGCACTTTCGGGAACGCCGCGCCCGCCTTTTGCGCTTCGCCGTTCGAGAAGCCGCCAAGGCCGAGCGTGCCGCTGAGGCCAAAACCCTGCGCCAGTTCAGGATCGAAATAGATTTCGCCGCCCTGCCACAGCTTCATGCCGAGGAATGCGGTTGAGGTCCATGTCGACTGCAGTTGTGCGCCGCCGGTCAGGCTGTTGGGCCCGGCATAGGGCGAACGAAATGACGGATAGCCCTGCGGCAGGAACGTGGTCTGCGCATGGACATTCCAGATGTCGGACTCGGGCAACAGCGGCGCGCGCGGCGTCGGATTCCACGGCGTGTCGCCGAGGTGATAGTTCAGCCCGAATTTGAGCAAATGGATGCGCGGATCGATGACGACGCCGGGCAACAGGAAATTGCTCAGATCGTACTGCTGCCGGTTCAGATCGACATATTCATATTCAAGCTTGGCGCTCCAGTTGCCGCTGACGGCAAACTCGACACCGGCGCCGGCGGTCCAGCCGAACTGCGTGCGACCGACAGTGGCGCCGCTGCCGTCATTGATATCGACGTGGGCGTGGCCCCAGGCGAAGCCGCCGGTGACATAGGGCATGATGCGATCGAACGCATAGCCGATGCGGCCGCGCGCGGTGCCGATATAGTCGATGGTGCTGTTGAACGGCATCGGCGGCAGCCGCGCGAACGCGGAGTGATCCAGCGGACTGGTGAAGGTGGAATCCGCCTCGACGCCGAGCACGACGTGGTTGGCGAGTTCGCGGTTGGCGCCGATCTGGTAGCCGCCGATCAGGCCGGTGACGCTATAGGGAAACAGCACGCCGATCTCGGGCAGCGGATTGGTGTTAGGCCCGAGGCTGCCGCCGCCATAGCCGAAGTGACCGCCGACATAGAAGCCGGTCCAGTCATACACCGACCTCAGCGCCGGTGCCTTCAGCGGCATGTCCGCGGCATGCGCCGTGCCCGCACTGGCCAACAGGCCGAGCGCGAGTGCACGCTGCAAGGTTGGGCGGTAGCGGCTCATCGCAAAGCTGTCCCCAGCGCGGATACCCCGACTCGTTCTCGGCCATCTCGGCACGCTAATGCCGCACGAGCAAATCGAACGAGCGAAATGATCCGCTGTCCCCGTTCCTTCATAGCCCCTATGGTCGAGCCTTATTGCGAGTTATTCGCAAATACAATGGCCCAAAGCGCCGCGGCTGTTGAGTTGCATTGTTATGTGACGGCTGTGCAACATCGCGCGCGGCCGCCGTCCTGATGAGGCCCCCCAAAAGGGTGACCCGCCCGGGGGGACATCCGGGCGGGTCGGGGCACGACACGGGGTGGATGAGGCGCCCGTGCCGGACTTCAAATCGGCAGGCGGATCCACAATCAGAAGAAACTCAGTAGCAGACGTTCACGGTGCCGATGTAACGGCCGAAGGCATCGTACTGGCGAACCAGGCAGGAGCGATAATACGGAGCCGGCGTGCTCGCCGCGATTGCGCTGCCGACGATGGCGGCGCCGACGAGGCCCGCACCGAAGCCCCAGCCAGGATGGAAGCCATGGGCTTCAGCCTTGGTGGTGGTGGACGCGATGCCGCCGGCGACGGTGAGGGCGGCGACAGCGAGAGCGGCAATCTTGGTCTTGATCGTCATGGGATGCTCCATCCGGTTGAGAACGGTCCGTTGTGGCCCGCTTGTGCCGATTGGACGGAGGCAGTCTTGGTTGGGTTCGTGTAGCTGCGCGTGAATTTTCGGTAAGGTGAATTATTCAGTAAAATCAGTTGACTGCAGGTCGTGCCGCTATTTTCTCGGTTTTCGCGCGAAATCTCTCACGTCGAATTTATCGACGTCTTCGAGCAATTCGATGAACCTGCGCGCGCCGTGCTCGAGCAGCGCTTCGCCTTTTTCTGCGGACGCCAGCGTCGGGTTGCCGACCGCGCCGCTCGGATGAAGATCCTGCGCCTGCCACGCGAACGGCGCAGGCCGTTGCGTCGACAGCCAGCGATATTGCTTTTCGATTCCGATGCTGCGCGAGGGAAAATCCGCGATCGCGTCCGCGCGCACATGCTCGCGATAGCGCGCCAGCATGATCGACGTCTCGACCGCGCCGCCGTGAACGCCGTGCCGCAATTCGTCTTCGTCAAACAATCCGTCGGGCACACCGAAGCGCGACCATGAGGTGGTGACCGCCAGCATGCCGTGATACGCGCGCAAATCCTGCGCAACCAAGGTCATCGCGGCGGCGTTGCCGCCATGGCTGGTGACGATCACGATCTTCCTCACGCCCGCGCGCGCCACGCTCTCGCCGATGGACTTCCACCTCGCGAGCGCCGCTTCGGTCGACAGCGTCTGCGTGCCGGCGAAATCGATGTGCTCGGTGGAGATGCCGATCCGCTCGATCGGAAGAAACGTCGCGGGCACGGTGTCCGGGAGATGCTCGCGGACCCGCGCGAGATAAGCCTCGCCGATCATCACGTCGGTTTCGAGCGGCAGATGCGGGCCATGCTGCTCGGTCGCCGCCAGAGGCAGCACCGCGATCCAGCGCGCGGCCGCGGTGGCATTGACCTTGGTCCAGTCGATTGCGGTCCAGTCGCGGGGAGGGACGGGTGGCGTCATCGCGCAAGAGGTTTCTTTTGGCGGGTTTGCAGGCTAGTTAAGACCTCCCATCATGGGCAGAACGAACGACGGAGTCCAATCATGCGGCCTGCTCTTTTGCTGCGAGCCTTAACGGCGAGCCTGCTGGCGGCCTGTCTTGCCGCAGCGCCCGCCGCGGCCCAGGAAAAGGACAGTGCAAAAGACAAGCCGCAGACGCTGGACAAGGTCTCGTTCGGAACCAACTGGGTCGCGGAAGCCGAACATGGCGGCTTCTTCCAGGCGGTCGCCGACGGCACCTACAGGAAATACGGCCTCGACGTCACTATCGTTCCGGGCGGTCCGAACGACAACAACCGCATGTTGCTGATCGCCGGCAAGATCGATTTCTTCATGGCCGCGAATACGCTGATGTCGTTCGACGCGGTCGCCAACAACGTGCCGCTGGTCTCGGTCGCCGCGATCTTCCAGAAGGATCCGCAGGTGTTCCTGACGCATCCGGAAGCGAAGATCACAAAGCTTGAAGAATTGAAGCCGCTGACGCTGTTCGTCTCCAAGGATGGCATGACCAGCTACTATCAGTGGCTCAAGTCCGAATACGGCTTCAGCGACAAGAACGTCCGGCCCTACACCTTCAATCCGCAACCCTTCATCGCCACCGCGCAGAGCGCGATGCAGGGCTATGTCACCTCAGAGCCGTTCGCGGTAGAAAAGGCCGCCGGCTTCAAGCCGGGCGTGATCCTGCTCGCCGATTTCGGCTACAACACCTACTCGACCCTGATCGAGGCGCGCGTCGAAACCGTCCAGAAGAGGCCGGACCTGGTGCAGCGCTTCGTCGATGCCTCCGTCATCGGTTGGTACAACTATCTCTATGGCGACAATTCCGCCGCCAACGCCATGATCAAGAAGCTCAACCTGGAAATGACGGACGATCTGCTGGCCTATTCGGTCGCCAAGATGAAAGAGTACGGCATCGTCGATTCCGGAGATGCGCTGAAAGACGGCATCGGCGCCATGAGCGACGAGCGGGTGACGAAATTGTTCCAGAAGATGGTGAAGGCGGGCATCGTCAAGCCCGAGATCGACTACCGCAGATCCTATACGCTGCGCTTCGTCAACAAGGGTGTCGGCGTCGAGCTGCGTCCCAGCAACGTGAAGTAAGAACGGATTTGATGGTCGCGAAGTGATGTCCGGCAGTCACGCAGACACCACCGGCCTCGCCGTGTCATTGCGCGCGGTCACGAAGACCTTTGACAATGGCGTGATGGCGCTGGGGCCGCTCGACCTCGATATTCCCAAGGGCGAGTTCGTGTCGCTGCTGGGGCCTTCCGGCTGCGGCAAGTCGACGGCGCTGCGCGTGATCGCGGGGCTGGCGAGTCCGACCTCGGGCAGCGTCGCGGTCTCGCACCATGCCGGCGACGGACGGCCGGGCCACAGCATCGGCTTCGTGTTCCAGGAACCGACCCTGATGCCGTGGACCAGCGTCGCCGAGAATGTGCGGTTGCCGCTGAAGCTAGCCAATGCTGCGGCTGCCCAATCGGATGCCCGTATCGCCGAGGCGCTGCTGCGCGTGGGGCTCGCAGACTTTGCCGATGCCTATCCGCGCGAATTGTCCGGCGGCATGAAGATGCGGGTGTCGCTGGCGCGCGCGCTGGTCACCGATCCCGACATTCTCCTGATGGATGAGCCGTTCGCCGCGCTGGACGAGATCACGCGGTTCCGCCTCAACGACGATTTGCTGGCGTTGTGGCGCAAGCTGAACAAGACCGTCGTGTTCGTGACCCATTCGGTGTTCGAGTCCGTCTATCTGTCGCAGCGCGTGGTCGTGATGACTGGGCGGCCGGGCCGCCTCAGTGCCGACATCGCCATCCAGACATCGGAGCCGCGCACCGAGGACTTCCGCACGTCCGCGGCCTACGGTGAATATTGCCGCAAGGTCTCGGCCGCGCTGGCGCCCTCCTATGAAGGGCTAACAGCGCTATGAGCACGCAAGCGAATGGGAAAATTACCGCGCGCCCCAGCGATCATGCGTTGCGCGTCCTGCGCATCGCGCTTCCCGTGCTCGTCGCAGCCGCCGGCACCGCGCTCTGGGAAGCGATTGTGCGCATCTATGACATCAAGCCTTATGTGCTGCCGAGTCCGCTCGCGGTCATCCATACGCTCTTCACCGACTGGGACGTGCTGTCGCAATCGCTGGCGACGACGCTGCTCACCACGCTGGAAGGTTTCATCGCCGCCAGCATCGGCGGCGTCGCGCTGGCGCTGCTGTTCAATCTGTCGAAGTGGCTGGAATACTCGCTGTTCCCCTACGCGGTGATCCTGCAGGTCACGCCCGTGATCGCGATCGCGCCGTTGCTGCTGATCTACCTGCCGCAGCAGACCGCGGTGATCGTCTGCGCCTGGATCGTGGGCTTCTTCCCGGTGCTGTCAAACACCACGCTCGGGCTGAACTCGGTCGACCGCAACCTCGCCGGCCTGTTCCAGCTTTACGACGCCTCGCGCTGGCAGACGCTGCGTTACCTGAAATTGCCGGCGGCGCTGCCCTACATCCTGGGGGGATTAAGGATCGCGGGCGGGCTGTCGCTGATCGGCGCGGTGGTGGCCGAAATCGCGGCCGGCAGCGCCGGGGCGGGCTCGGGGCTCGCCTACAGGATCGCCGAATCCGGCTACCGCCTCAACATTCCCCGCATGTTCGCGGCGCTGCTTTTGCTATCGCTGGCCGGGATTGTCATCTATGCCCTGCTAGCGCTAATTTCACATCTCTTGTTGCGGCGCTGGCATGAGAGTGCGCTTGGAAAGGAAAACTGATGGCCGCGGTGTCTTCCGAAAAGATCGATATCATCACCCATGGACCGGCCAAGCCGATCGTCGAGAACGGGTTCTCCGACCAGTTCGTGCTGCACCACTACGAGACCACCCATGACCTCGAACGGGTGCCGCCCGATGTCGCGGCGCGCGCGCGTGGCATGGCGATCACCTACAACACCGTGCGCGGCGACGCCAAGACGCTCTCGATGTTTCCCAAGCTCGAGATCGTGGCGGCCTTCGGCGTCGGCTACGACCACGTCGACGCGAATTACGCGCGCGAGCACAACGTCATGGTCACCAACACCCCTGATGTGCTGACCGAGGAGGTCGCCGACATCACGGTGGGGCTTCTGATCTGCACGCTGCGCGAATTCGTCAAGGCCGACCGCTATCTGCGGTCCGGGCTCTGGACGACGCAGCAATACCCGCTGAGCGTCGGCTCGCTGCGCGACCGCAAGGTCGGCATCGTCGGCATGGGCCGGATCGGGCAGGCGATCGCCCGCCGCATCGAGGCCTGCAAGGTGCCGGTGGTCTATCACAGCCGCAACCCGGCCAAGGGCGTGTCGTACAAGCATTACCCCGACCTGATCGAGATGGCGAAAGCGGTGGATACGCTGATCGCGATCGTGCCGGGCGGCCCCGGTACCGCCAAGATGATCAATGCCGATGTGATGAAGGCGCTCGGACCGCGCGGCGTGATCATCAATGTCGCGCGCGGCACCGTGGTCGACGAGCAGGCGCTGATTGCGGCGCTGAAGTCCGGCACCATCCTCGCCGCCGGCCTCGACGTGTTCGAGAAGGAACCGAACGTGCCGGACGAGCTGAAGAGCATGCAGAATGTCGTCTTGCTGCCACATATCGGTTCGGCGTCCGTGGTAACGCGCAACGCGATGGATCAGCTGGTGGTCGACAATCTCAAGGCCTGGTTCTCAGGCAAGCCGCCGCTGACGCCGGTCCCGGAGACGCCCGCAAAGGCCAGCTGATGAAAGTTCATTTTTGTATCGTGGCGGCGCTGGCGCTCGCCGTTGTCGCTTCCCCCGCGCGTGCGCAGGACGCTACGTCTTTAAAGAAGAACATGATCGGGCAGTGGGAGCTCTCCACCACCGAGCGCAGCAAGACCTGCGTGGTGACGCTGAAACCTGACGCTTCCCCGCAAGGCTTGAAGCTCGAGCTCGAGCCCGCTTGCGCCAATGCGCTGCCCTTCACCAAGGACATCACCGGCTGGAACGTCAAGGGGCTCGACATCGTGCGGCTGCAGGATGCGGCCGGCGAGGCCGTGATCGACTTCACCGAGGTCGAGGCCGGCATCCTCGAAGGCGTGCGCAGCGGAGAGGGCGTCTACATCCTGCAGAATCTCGCCGCCGCCCGCTCGCTCGCCAAGTCGATGGACCAGATGATCGGCGATTGGGCGATGGTGCGCGGCAATGGCAACGTCATCTGCGGGCTCGTGCTCACCAACACCGATGCCGGCAACGACAATTTCCAGGTGTTTTTGAAGCCGAAATGCGATCCCGCGGTCGCCGCCTTCGCACCGAAGCAATGGCGGCTCGAGCGCGGCCAGATCATGCTGATGTCGGAGAAGGGCGAGACCTGGCGCTTCGAGGCCGACGACAACGCGCAATGGCGGCTGGTGCCCGATAGCGCCGATCCGCTGATCATGCTGCGGCAGTAGGTATCGGAACCGGGCATTATTTTTTGCCGTCCGTGTCGATCCAGGGCCGGCAGGATCGTCGTTCCCGGTAGCGAGATGGAATTGCGGGCCGACGCCTGCAACTCGCAGCACACAGGAGTTGTCATGCGCTTCATGTACATCGTTACCTCCCCGCAGCCAATGAAGGGACCGACGCCCGCGCTGATGGAGGCCATGGGCAAGCTCTCGGAACGCGAGATCAAGGCTGGCCGGATGGTCGACAATGGCGGGTTGATGCCGCTGCAGCAGGGCGCGCGGATATCCGTCGCTGACGGCAAGCTCCGCGTCACCGACGGTCCCTTTGTCGAAGCCAAGGAAGTGATCGGCGGCTACGCCATCTTCGAATTGCGCGACAAGGAGGAGGCGCTGGCGATGGCCAGGGAGTTCATGCAGCTCCATCTCGACCACATGCCAGGATGGGAAGGCACTTGCGAGCTGCGCGCCTTCTTTGCTCCGGGCGCGGACGTCTGCAACGTCAAGTCGGCCGCCCACGCCTGATGCGGCGCGCTCGCGCATCCAGTCGGCGGCGATGACGGCCGCCGATATCCATGCCGCGATCCTCGCCGCCTGGCGCATCGAGCAGCCGCGCCTGATCACGTCGCTGTCGCGGATGCTGCGCGACGTGCCGCTGGCGGAGGAGCTGTCGCATGATGCGCTGGTCGCGGCGCTGGAGGACTGGCCGTCCTCCGGCGTGCCGGAACGGCCGGGCGCGTGGCTGATGGCAACCGCAAAGCGCCGTGCGCTCGATCACCTGCGCCGCGGCAAGATGCTCGCGCGCAAGCACGGGATGCTGGCGCTCGATTTCGAGCGGGAGCAGCAGGCGATGCCGGATTTCGACGCCTCCCTCGACGACGATATCGGCGACGAGTTGCTGCGGCTGATCTTCACCGCCTGTCACCCGCTGCTCTCGCGAGAGGCGAGCGCGGCGCTCGCGCTGCGCATGATCTGCGGGCTCACCACCGAGGAAATCGCGCGCGCCTTCCTGGTGCCGGCGGCGACGATCAGCCAGCGCATCGTGCGCGCCAAGCGCACATTGTCGGAATCCGGGCTTGCGTACGAAACCCCGCAAGGCGAGGCGCTTTCCGAACGGCTCGCCACCGTACTGGAGGTCGTCTACCTCATCTTCAACGAAGGCTATGCGGCTTCACGTGGCGACGACTGGATGCGGCCTCAGCTCTGCCATGAGGCGCTGCGAATGGGTCGGGTGCTGGTGTCGATCGCACCTCACGAGCCGGAGGCGCACGGGCTCCTCGCGCTGATGGAATTGAACGGGTCGCGCACGGCGGCGCGGATCGATGCGGAGGGCGAACCCATCCTGCTGCCTGAACAGGACCGCCGGCGCTGGGATGTCCTGCAGATTCGCCGTGGGCTGCGGGCGCTGTTGCGGGCGCGCGAACTAGGCGGCGAGGACGGCTTCTACGCGCTGCAGGCCGCCATCGTCGCTTGCCATGCCGTCGCCGACAGGCCTGAAGCCACCGACTGGCGACGCATCGCGGCGCTCTACGAAACGCTCAATGCCCGCGTGCATTCGCCGGTCATCGAGCTCAACCGTGCGGTGGCCGTCGGCATGGCTGACGGACCGCAGGCTGGACTGGCGATCATCGAGGCCATCGCGCACGAGCCGGCGCTGAAGAACTATCATCTGCTGCCGGGTGTGCGCGGCGATTTTCTGCAAAAGCTCGGCCGCCTTGACGAGGCGCGGGCCGCATTTGAGGCGGCGGCCGAACTCGCCGGCAATCGTCGCGACCGCAATCTGATGCAGCGGCGCGCCGCCGAGGCCGGTGCCCGCAATCCGATGCGGTAGTGGTTCATTTTCGGGTCAGGACCGCCGCCTTGCGGTTTGACCGATTGCTGCGTACTCTGAGACATCATCGGAATGGGAGCTCGACGCCCATGAACGCCTATCGCGTGTTACGGCATGTGTGCATCCTGTTGACGGTTGCGCCGATTGCGGCCTGGGCGGGTACGGCCCGCGTCTATGTCACCAACAGCGCAGGCGACAGCATTCACGTCATTGATCCCGCCACCAACAAGGTGGTGCAGCAGATCAAGGGCATCGAGGGTGCGCACGGGATTGCATTCTCGCCCGACGGTTCCGGGGTCTATGTCAGCGATGAAGTCGATTCGACGCTTGATGTTTTCGACCGGAAGTCCGGCAAGCTGGTCAAGAAAGTAGCGCTGAGCGCACACCCCAACAATATCGCGGTGGCCAAGGACGGCCGCATCGTGGTCGGCATTGCCCGCGATCCGGGCGCGCTCGATATTATCGACCCGGCGTCGTTGACGCGGACCAAAAGCGTGCCGGTCAACGGCAGGCTGCATAACGTTTATGTGACACCTGACAGCAAATACGTCGTCACCGGTTCGATCCGAACCGGAATCGTAACGGTCATCGACCTCGCGACCGAACAGGTCGCGTGGGAGCTCAAGCTCGACAAGGGCATTCGCCCGATGGCGATCGAGGCGGGTCCGGATGGCTCGACCAAACGACTCTTTGTGCAACTGTCGGATTTCAACGGATTCGCGGTGGTGGATTTTGCCGCGCGCAAGGAAGTGGCACGGGTCCAGCTACCCGCAGCCAAAGCCGAGTTTGAGACCGATGGGGACCGCGCTACGGCGCCTTCACACGGCATAGGCGTCGCGCCCGACGGCAAGACCCTGTGGGTGACCAGTATTCCGAATAATGCGGTGTATGTCTATTCGCTTGCCGACCTTGCGCTGACAGGCGAAGTCGCGCTTCCGTCCCTCAAGCTGCCGGGTCATGGATCGATTTCGGCGGTTGCAAACTGGGTGACCTTCACGCCCGACAGCAAGACGGTCTACATTTCCAACGCAGGCCTGCGCTCGGTCTCGGCGATCGATACGACATCGATGAAGCTGATCGCCGTGGTTCCGGTCGGCGAGGTGCCCAAGCGCATCAACACGCTGACCATCCCGGATGGTCCAGGCGCCGCTATTTCTTCCGAGAAGCGAGCGTCGCTCCATTGACCCACGCTGCCAGCGTGCGCCAGGCTGGATCGCGCTTCGAGGCGAACTGCCGTCCGCCGGAGTGAAACACATCGCCGCCGCCTTCGGGGGCAAGGGGATGCAGCAGCAGCCGGCTTGTATCGGGATCCCCCGGGTTGACGAGTATCGAGACGACCTCAAAGTTGCGGCGCGATTGCTCCTCGGTCCAGGCACCCGTCCCGGGTGAAAGCCGCTCCAGGCGGAACGCGTTGTTGCTTTCGACATGACAGGCGTAGCAGCGGGCATGGTCGGGCCGTTTGGTCAGAAAGACCGGCTCGACGCGGCTTTTGAAAAATTCGTAGTCGAGTTTCGGCGCAGTTGCCGCCGCGGTAATTGCGGTGGAGATCGCCAGCGCGGCGAGAGCCGCCACGCCTATGAGACTACGAGCCGACATTCAACCTTCCATGAGCAGCAGATCGAGTGCGGATCGTACTTCAAATACGAACCTCGACAAGCTCGAACTTGTCCCCGAAACCGGACGCCGCGCATTCATGAGTAGATGCCCTAGTTTACCGGCTTGATCTCGGAAAAAGCCGTGCTGAGAGTGTCCACGATGGGCTCTGCATCGGTTGCCGTGGCGGATATCTGCAGCTCAGGGAAATATAGTAGAAAGCCATGTCTTGTGCGGGCGGCATCGTTGGTGGTGTCGGTCTCGCCATGGATCACCTGGAGGACACACGGTCCAACCGCGGTTGTTTCTTCTGATTTGAATTTGTAGGAGATCGTGCTGGTTTTTTCCTCGGTAGTATCGTCACCGGACGTGATCACCGCATGCATCTTGTAAGTCACATCCGATCGATGATCAAAATTCCTGGGGAGTCCATCAGGCACGTATTTCCCTGTTCGATGCGAATATTTGCCGACAAAAGTTGTCGACATTTCCGCCGATGCGGGAACTCCATCGACATAGCTTGCCTTCGTCACGAAGACGGGTGGGTTTGGGTGGGTGGACGGCAGTGTTTCGCGACGCCAGACGACGTGATCGCCGGATTTGTCCCGATAGGCCTGAACGACCGTCCTCGTCCCGTCTTGACCATGATAAGCCAGTTCAACGGGAACCGTGGAATTCTTCACGGCGTTGCAGTCGACGGAAGGCGGGGATTGCGCGGACGCAGAACTCGCAAACACCAGAAGCGATATCGAAACAATACGCATCGGTTGTCCTCGACCCGCGCCGCGATCAAGACCGCGCGCGATTTCTCGTCTGTCGCTCATCAAAGCTTGAAAGTTCAACCGCGGCTCTACTCTGCGTATTGCGCGATCCCGCCGCCGAACGACCAGTTCTCCTTGACGCATTCGACGAGGTTGATGACCACGTCGTCGCGCCGCAGCTTCAGCTGGGTGTGGATGTCGTCGGCGATGCGCTTGAAGAACGCCTTCTTGATCTCGACCGTACGGCCGGCATTCATCGTGATCTGAATGACGACGATGTCCTTGCTGTAGGTATTGCCGAGATAGTTGTCGGCGATGTTCAGGCCGTGTGCGGGATGCTCGGTGATGACCTGGAATTTGTCGTTCTCGGGGACGTTGATGGTCTCGCGCATCGCGCGATAGATGATTTCGCCCAGGGTTTTGCGAAATTCGGCGGATTTGCCTTCGATGAGATCGATGCGAACAAGCGGCATGATGGGGGTCCTCCTCCGCGAATAGAGATAATGCGCCGTTCGGCTGGGGGAAGCCCGTCGGCGCTATCAGGCCGATGCGTCGCCGGCTATCACATTTTCGGAACGGATCGCCCGGGCTTGCGTTTGCGGCGCAGGCACCGCTTCGATTCAGGAGTTCCGATCATGGCCAAAAAGACCGTGCTTGCGATCGGCATCGATCCCGTCTTTGTCGACTACACCGCGCTTCCGCAATTCACGCCGGAGATGTTTCGCAGCTATATCGATGCCCAGATCGAGCGGGTGCGCGGCATGGGTTACGACGTCACGAGTTGCCTGATCGATCTCGGCGACACCGCGGGCGCCGTGACTGCCGACGCGCTCAAATCGCGGGATTTCGACTGCGTGCTGATCGGCGCCGGCTTGCGGCTGCCGCCGGAGCGGCTGCTGCTGTTCGAGACAGTCATCAACCTGATCCACCGCCTCGCGCCCAAGGCCAGCATCTGCTTCAACACCACGCCCGCCGACACCGCGGAAGCCGTGCAGCGCTGGGTGTGATATAGGGACGCCTGGCCAGCCTTCTAAAGGCTTGTCGATGGACGATGGGGGAGCCACGCCGTGACGAGACCTGAAATCATCGGCTCCGAGCGGTCGAGCTATACGCGCGTCGTGCGCATGGTCTGCGAAGAGAAGGGCATCGGTTACGACCTGACCGAGGCGTTGCTTGGTGCGGCGGAAATCCGCGCGCTGCATCCGTTCGCCAAGATGCCGGTGTTGCGCCACGGCGATCTCGTGCTGTGCGAGTCCAAGGCGATTGCGACCTATCTCGACCGCGCCTTTGACGGCCCCCAACTCGTACCGGCCGATCCCCGCCTGGCGGCACTGACCGAGCAATGGATATCGCTGATCAACACCGCCGTCGATCCGCTGCTGGTGCGACGCTATCTGCTGGCCTATGCCGCGCCGAAAACTGCCGACGGCAAGCCGGATCGCGGGTTGATCGAGGCGCTGCTGCCTGACGTGCGCGCACAGTTGGCTCTGCTTGATGATGCGGTCGCGGCGAAAAATCATCTGGTCGGCGACCAGTTCACGCTCGCCGACATCTATCTCCTTCCGATGCTGCACTATCTGAAGCTGCTGCCGGAATCAGGACCGAAGCTGGCGCCGTCGACCGCGCTCGGCCGCTACCTCGAGACCCATGCGGCGCGGCCGAGTTACATCCGCACCATTCCGCCGCTGGCCCCGCCGCGGCGGGCGACGGCATCCTGACCCATCGGCCAAGAGCTCGGCTTCATCGATGCCCCCGCATCAGCTTTTGGCCGATCCAATATTTCTACTTGTGAGAGAATTGGCATATGATTACTACTGCGTCAGCGCAATGACTTTGCCGAGGGGGGACGTACCATGACAAGCTCGGGGCAACCATCCGCGGCGAGCGCTCTCGGCAACATTACCAATGTCATCGTGCTGATGTTCGAAAATCGCTCGTTCGACCATTTGCTCGGCGCGATGCCGGGCGTCGACGGCGTGCTTGATCCGTCGGGCAAGGTCAATCCCGATTTTTACAACACGAGGAACCCGCTCGCCCCGCCTTCCGACACGCAAGGCTCCGGCTACAATCCGCCGGCCTTGCCGACGGCGATTATCCCGAGGCTCGGGAACGAGCGGAATCCCGACAATGAATCCGCGGTATCCTGCGGCAACAGCTATAACCACGATTTTTCGTATGCGATGTTGCGCGACCTCTATGGTCCGGGCACGACAGGCATCGTTGGCGGTCAGCCGCAGAACGCGCCCGCGACGACTTATCCGTCGACCAACAGCGGCTTCCTGTCCGCGCCTGGAAACAACATCGGCCCATCACCGATCGCGGGCGTGATGAGCTATTTCGCATGGAATTCGATGCAGGTCTTCCACGGCCTGGCGCAGAAGTTCGTGGTCTGCGACGCATGGCACTGCGACATGCCCGGTCATACCGCGCCGAACCGCGCCTTCATGCATTGCGCCACCACCGGCGATCTCGGCATCGACGACAATGACGATGCGGCCCTCACTCCCGCTCCCGGGCAGCAAGGTTACTCGAGGGTCAATCGCCCCACCATCTACGAGCAGATCCAGAACAACAACAAGACCTGGAAGATGTACTGGCCGGGCAGCAACTGCGACACCGACTGGCTCAACACGACGATCTTCAGCCAGCAATACAGCGCAGCCAACCCGACGCAGTACAATGTGACGCAGGTGCCGATCGCCAATTTGTTCAGCGATCTCGCCAATGGCACGCTGCCGTTCTACAGCTTCATCATGTGTTGGAACGATATCGGTCCGGACACCAGCATGCATCCGGATTCCATCGTGGAATCGGGCGAGAACCTGCTCGCCTGCGTCTACAACGCCTTGCAGGCGAGCGGCTATTGGAAGAACACGCTGCTGATCGTCAATTTTGATGAAAACGGCGGCATGTACGATCACAGGGGCGTCCCGCCGGGCAGTCCGCCCGACCCAGGCGCCCCGGTTTCGACCTGGCAATGGAACGACGGCGGGCTCGTCTATTCGTTCGACTTCAGCGTGCTCGGCCTGCGCACGCCGGTCCTCCTGATCTCGCCATGGCTGCAAGCCGGGATCTGCAGTGACCAGTACCAGAACACGTCGATCCTGCGCTTCGTGCAGGACTTGCTGACCCCATCGCAGCCGGGCAGCCTGTCCCTTACCCAGCGGGACCTGAATGCGCTATCGATCGCGCCGGTGTTCGACTATGCCAAGTTCGGGCTGGCCCAAATGCGCACCGATTGCCCGAGCAACATACCGCTGTATACCGGCACATATTTGACGCCCATCGTCACCGAGGCGCAAATCACCGGCGATTCCGGCCCCACGCTCGAACAGCTGGCCGCCCCGCCGGCGCCGCATATCATCAAGATCACAAAGAAATATCTGGCGGGGTTGCCGGGCCATCCGGACAGCGGCAAGCCGATTACCAGAACCTTCGCCACAGTAGGCGAGCTGCGCGCCTACGCGAAGGAGCGACGGGACGCGGCGCTGGCCGCGATCCGCAAGGGGAGTGCTCGCTGAGCCGAGGCGATAGCGGCCTCAAATCAACCGTATCCCTTTCACCTCGCATACCGCTTCTGCTGGCGATGATGTGGTCGTGCACGCCGATGTGACCTCGCTTGAAGCAGATCAGCCCTTGCCTTGAACGGCGATGATGGCACGCCGATGAGTGCCTTCGCCGACCTTCTTGTCCTCGTCGTGCGCCTCGACCTTGAATCGCAGCTTGCGCCCGTCGATCTCCAGCAGCTCCGCACGCACCATCACCTTCTGTCCTTTTGGTGTGGCGCCGAAATGCTTGACGTGCACCTCGAAGCCGACGGTGGTGTGCCCCTCCGGCAAATAAGCCTGCACGGCCTGGATGCTGGTGCGCTCCATCAAGCCGATCATCGATGGCGTGGACAGCACGCCATCGCCTCCCATGTGCTTGACCACCAGCTTGTCGTCGACTGTCGTGACGATCTCGGCCTTGAGTCCTGGTGTCAGGCGATCGGTTGGCATGTCTCTCTCCCTTAATTGCGCGGCACTAAATCAAGCGCATTCCCTTCAAACTCGCATGCCCGTTCTTGCCGACGATGATGTGATCGTGCACGGCGATGCCGAGCGGGGCTGCGATGTCGATGATCGCCTTGGTCATCGCGATGTCGGCCTGCGACGGCGTCGGATCGCCGGAGGGATGGTTGTGGACCAGGATCAGCGCGGTGGCCGACAATTCCAGCGCGCGCTTAATCACTTCGCGCGGATAGACCGGGGTGTGATCGATGGTGCCGATCTGCTGCACCTCGTCTGATATCAGCTGGTTGCGCTTGTCGAGGAACAAGAGGCGAAATTGCTCCTTGTCGGCGAAGGCCATGCTCGAGCGGCAATAGTCGATCACCTCGTTCCACGAGGACAGTGCGACGTTGCGCCTGATCTCGCCCTTGGCGATCCGGCCCGCGGCGGCTGCGATCAGCTTGAGCTGGTTGACGGACGCGTCCTTGAGGCCGGCCTCGCGCAGCCGCGCTTCGGGCGCATGGATCACCTCGGCGAACGAGCCGAACTTCTTCAGCAGTGCCTTGGCCAGCGGCTTGGTGTCGCGCCGCGGGATGGCGGCAAATAGCGCCAGTTCCAGCAATTCGTAATCGCTCAGCGCATCGGGGCCAGCGCTGTAGAACCGCTCGCGCAGCCGTTCGCGATGGCCGACATAATGCGGCGTCTCGGCCGGCGTCTCTTCGGGTGGCCTGGATTTCGCGGGCATGGCCGCCAACATGCCCGGTCCGCCGACTTTTGCAACGGAAAACGCGGTGAGCCGATACCGGTCGGTGCAAGGCGCCCGCCGCAACCTGTGATCTATGTGTAGGGATACTGTCGGAAAAACAATTTAAGAGTGTGAACTCATTAACAGCAGCTTTCGCCACGTGGCTGCAAATATCACGGCTGCCTGTCATTCACGTCGATCATTTGGAGGTGCCAATGCGTGCCGTTGCAATTGTCTCACTTGTCGCAGCAAGCCTGAGCAACCTGTCGGTACAGGCGCAGCAAGCCGATCCTGCGCTGCAACGATTGAATAGCTGCGTGACGACGCCCGCGCACGCGCCATCGAGCCAAAAGGATATCGTCAGTGCGATGAATCCCGCCATCAGCGAGCCAGACAAGGTCGCGTGGTGCTTTTTCCTGTATGTGAACATGCGGGCTGCTTCCGCGGGCAACAACGACGTGCTGTTCGAGACCTGGGCGAGCGACGGCGAAACGTTCCAGCCCGACCCGCAATGGTCCACCGCGCCCCGCGGCAAGCAGCTTCGGCCGAACATTCTGCTTCAGGTTCGTGAGGCCGAGCGCAGCATGGGGCTGGGCCGTCAGGGCGGCGTCATCACGCCGTTCGCCCTGCCGCCGCCGCGCCCGCTGAACCCGGGCGACAATGTGGAGGAGACACGCCGCAACAAGCCGGCGTTCGATTTCATCGTCAGCAACAACCTGTTCAAGCTGACCGGCCTGCGAGCAGCGTTCGACAAGTTCACGAAAGACAGCAAGCTGATGAGCTTCCCCGCGGACGCGATCGAGGTGAAGGCGAACTGGTTCCCGGTCGAGAGTCCGGCCGATCCGAGCAAGAGCGGCATCCCGGGTTACACGGGCAGTCCGAACGACGCGGAAAAGGTCTATCACGTCAACACGGCTTCGGACGGAAAGCGCTATGCGCTCGTCTCCATGCACATCATTTCGAAGATGATCCCGAACTGGACATGGGCGACGTTCGAGCATCAGAACAATCCCGGGCGCTGCGAATATATTGGGTGCCACGATGTGTTTGGCGCGGCGCAACCCCTCGTGGCGCCGGATACGCTGATCCCCGATCCGACCGACCCCAGCTACCAGAACCCCAAGAACAACCCAACGCCCTATCCCGCCTGCACCAAGAACGCCTCGCTCGATGCGCTGTTCGGTGCCGGCCCGATCGATCCCGTTTTCAAGAACTACTGCCTCAAGGGATCGCAGGTTGATTTCACCGATCCCAGCGGGATGGCGATCCGGGTGGGAAACTCGATCACCGAGGAGACGTTCGATTTCCAGGCGTCCTGCATGTCATGCCATGGTCGCGCGGCCTTCGCGCCCGACGGGAGTGCGACGACGGTAGCCGGATTCGACAATGTGACCGGAGCGCCGCTCGGTCCGATCCACGGCGAGTGGTATTGGACAACGAATATCGGCGGTCCTTGGTCGCCCGCGGCCATGCCGCCGGTCGCTGCCCAGCTCATTCCGGGTGCCGTCTCGGCGGACTTCGTCTGGTCTATCCCGTTTTGCGCTATTGACGACACCAAACATCCGATCCCGAAAAGCCGTTGCGCCGCCAAGTAAGGCCGGGTCGTGATGGTCCGGGCTTCGAACGACGAGATGCGTGACCGGTTCTGATATTCGATGGAGGCGTCGATGCCGAAGTATCGCTATTGGATTCTGACGGCCTGTTTGCTGGCGTTGCCGGCAAGTTCCTCGGCACAAATGAAAGTGCAATCGACGCCGGCAGCGGCGCCCGCGGCGGCGAGTTGGGACTCGTCGCTGCCCGGGAAGTGGACCTACCGGAGCTACCTCAACCGCGCCGACGTCCTCGTCAATGCTGATCCGGAGCCTGCCGTGAAAAACCTCGCCGCGATTTTCGGGCAGGGATCGACGGCCAACAATGCGGCGAAGGCGTTCGGCTTGGTTTTCGGCGAAGGCATCATGGCCTTCGACGCCCCCTCCGGAAGCGGCATCACCGGCAGTCTCGACATGGGTGACGGCTATGTGCTCGATCTCAAGGGTACGGTGCTGACCTCGCCGTCCGGCGAAGTCAGCGTGGAATTGATCGGCACGGGGCGCGGCGGAACGCCGACGGCGAATTGGGAATATGACTACAAAGCCTCTACCACGCCGAAATGGCCCAATGGCGTTGGTCAGGTCCCGACGCTGGCAGGGACCGTAATCAGGGCGAAGCCGCACGACGGCCAGCCGGCCGGCGTCGTCGCCTCGTTCATTTCGATCAAGCAGTGAAGCGGTCGGGATCGGCCCGTCTTACGCAACCACCGGCGGTTTCTCGCCGTGGCGCTGCGACAGGGTGAAGATCTCGACGCCTTTATCGGTGACGCCGACCGAATGCTCGAACTGCGCCGACAGCGAGCGGTCGCGCGTGACCGCGGTCCAGCCGTCGGACAGGATCTTCACATGCGGCTTGCCGAGATTGATCATCGGCTCGATGGTGAAGAACATGCCGGGCTTTAACGGCACGCCTTCGCCGGGGCGGCCGATATGGATGATGTTGGGCTCGTCGTGGAACAGCCGGCCGAGCCCATGGCCGCAGAAATCGCGCACCACGCTCATGCCCTGCGGCTCGACCAGGCTCTGGATGGCGTGCCCGATGTCGCCGGTGGTGGCGCCGGGCTTGACCGCGGCAATGCCGCGCATCATCGCCTCATAGGTCACCTCGATCAGCCGCTCGGCCTTCCGCGCGATCGGCGCAATCGCGTACATCCGGCTGGAATCGCCATACCAACCGTCGAGAATGAAGGTGACGTCGATGTTGACGATGTCGCCTTCCTTCAGCGCACGGTCGCCCGGCATGCCGTGGCAGACCACGTGGTTGATCGAGGTGCAGGTCGAATAGCGGTAGCCGCGATACATCAGCGTCGCCGGATAGGCGCCATGGCCGAAGGCGAACTCGCGGACGAAGTCGTCGATGACAGACGTCGGCACGCCCGCTTTCACGATATCGGTCAGCTCGTCGAGGCATTTTGCCACCAGCGCGCCTGCCTTGCGCATGCCGGCAAATCCGCTCGCGCCGTGGAGCTTGATCTGCCCGGTCTTGCGCAGCGAGGTGTCGGTGGCTTCGATATAGCTCATGGCAGGGGAGGGTTCCGGAAACGGGTGATTTGCAAGCCTGATTTGGAGCCTAATTTAATGATCGGCGCGGGTCATGCAAGCCGGGGTTTGCACGGGTGAGCTGCGGGTCCAGCTGCAGATTCAGCTTGAAACCTCCACCACGCTCTCGACCGGCAGCGCGCCGCCGCGCACCCTGATCTCACGCACCGGATAGGGCACGCGGATATCCTCGCGCTTGAAGGCCTCCCACAGCGCCAGCATCACGTCGCTCTTGACGTTGTCCATGCCGTCGGGGTCGGCGAGCCAGAAGGTGAGGGAGAATTTCATGCCGGCATCGGTGAAGTCGGTGAGCAGGCAGTTCGGCGGCTTGTTCTTGAGCGCGCGCGCATGCGCGGTCGCGATCTCGATGGCGAGCTTGCAGACGACCTTCGGATCGGCGTCGTAATTGGTGCCGAAGATCACCTTCACCAGGGTGTATTTGTCGGTGTAGGTCCAGTTGGTGACCTTCTGCGTCACCAGGTCCTCGTTCGGGATCAGGAATTCGCGGCCGTCGCCGGCGGCGACCGAGATGTAGCGCGTCTTCATCGCGCTGATGCGGCCGGAATTGTCGCCGATGGTGACGAGGTCGCCGGGCTTCACCGACTTGTCGACCAGAAGGATGATGCCGCTGATGAAGTTGGCGACGATCTTCTGCAGGCCGAAGCCGATGCCGACGCCGGCCGCGCCCGAGAACACCGTGAGCGCGGAGAGGTTGATGCCGACCGCGCTCAAGGCGACCGCGATCGCAAACACCATCAGGGAGATCCGGATCACCTTGACCAGCAGCACCTGCACCGACGGCGTCAAATCGCCGGAGCGCGCGATCTGGCTCTCGGCGAAATTGCTCGCGACACTGGAGAGCCACAGCGCCACCGCCAGCAGCACCGCGAGCTGGATCAGCAGCAACGGCGTCAGCTGCAGGCCGCCGAGGGTGATCGAGACCGAGCCGAGCGCGTCGATGACGGGGTCGAGCTGCCCGATGATGCTGAGCGCCGCGACCAGCCAGGCCGACAGCGAGACCACCCGCAGCGCGAAAGGATTACGGATCACCGAAGCCAGCAGGCGGATGACGAGCCAGGCCAGCGCCAGCTTGGCGCACACCGATATCAGATAGCTGCGGCTCGGCCAGGTCGACAGCTTCATGATGATGCGTGTGACCCGCATCAGCACCGCGAACAGCGCAGTCGGGGCGTGCAGCACCAGCACATGCACGATCATGCGGAAGGGGGCCGGCCAGTTGGTCGCGAGCTTGCTGGTATCGATCCGCGCGCGGGTCGTCGCGCCGATGGCGTATGCGATCCCCGCGCCGGTCAGCACCACGCCGATCTGGAAAAAGAACCAGGGCGAGCGGACCTCCGCGCCGACCGTGCGCAACGCCATCTGCAGGTATTCGAGGACGTCGTTGGTGTCCATGTCCATGGCGGGAAGCCTCAGGAAAGGTGCGATTCGCGAGATTGAAAAGATTCCACATCGGATGCGCCGATGCCATGCCGCGAGAGGCCGAAAAGCCGCGGAAATCGGGCATTTCGCCGCGAGGGGCCGAAATCGGTTGGCCTCGAAGTGTGGCAGCGATAAGGATGAATCGACAACGATTTTACGGTGATTTCGCGTGGCTTCGCTCGACCAGGTCAGTATCGCGATCCTGCTGGGAGCCGTGCTCGTCATGGCCGGCATCCTCTCGAGCCTGCTCGCGCTGCGCTTCGGCGCGCCGTTGCTGCTGGTGTTCCTCGTCATCGGCATGCTGGCGGGCGACTCGGGACCCGGTCGGCTGCAGTTCGACGACGTGCGCAGCACCTATCTCGTCGGCTCGGTCGCGCTGGCGCTGATCCTGTTCGACGGCGGCCTGCGCACGCGCTTCCAGCATATCCGCGCCGTGCTGGCGCCCTCGATGGTGCTCGCCACCATCGGCGTGCTGCTGACCGCTGTCATCACGGCGCCCGTGGCGCGATATGCGCTCGACCTCAACTGGACCGAATCGCTGCTGGTCGGCGCCGTCGTGGCCTCGACCGACGCAGCCGCGGTGTTCCTGCTGGTGCATACGCAGGGCCTGCGCTTGCGCCCGCGAGTCGGCGCGACCCTGGAAGCCGAATCCGGCAGCAACGATCCGTTCGCGGTGTTCCTGACCTTGATGCTGGTCGAGTTCATCTCGGTCGGACACAGCTCCGCCGGCCACGTGCTCATGGAGCTGCTCCAGGAAGCCGTGCTGGGCGGGATCATCGGCGTCGTCGGCGGCCGCGCCATGGTGATCGCGCTCAATCGCGTCGCGCTGCCGCAGGGCCTGCATGCGCCGTTCGTCACCACCACGGCGCTGGTGATCTTCGCCGCCGCGCAGATGGTGCATGCCTCCGGCTTCCTCGCGGTCTATCTTGCCGGCATCGTCGTCGGCAACCGGCCGACCCGCGCGCATAATTCGGTCGTGACCTTCCTCGATGCCGCGACCTGGCTGGCACAAATCGTGATGTTCGTGCTGCTGGGCTTGCTGGTGTCGCCGCATCGGCTCGGCTCCAGCATCGGTCCGGCCGTGGTGATCGCGATCGCACTGATGCTGGTGGCACGCCCCGTGGCGGTGTTCGTCTGCCTTGCGCCGTTCCGCTTCAGCTGGCGGGAAAAGATCTTCATCGCCTGGACCGGCTTGCGCGGCGCGGTCGCGATCTTTCTCGCCTCGATCCCGATGCTGGTCGGGTTGTCGAAAGCCTACCTCTATTTCGACGTCGCCTTTGTCGTCGTCATCATCTCGCTGTTGTTCCAGGGCTGGACGCTCGGCGTCGCCGCGCGGAAGCTGCATGTCGCGCTGCCGCGCGCCGAGCGCGGCCCGCGGCGCGTGGAGCTGGATTTGCCCGGCCAGCTCGAGCAGGAGCTGGTCGGCTATCCGGTACGGCCGAAAAGCCTGTACTTCCGGCGGGGGCTGATCCCGTCCTGGTCGAAGCCGACCCTGGTGATCCGCAAGGAGACCATCCTCACGCCTGCCGAAGCCGATCCGATCGCGCCCGGCGACTACATCTACCTGCTGGCGCCGCCGGAGCGCGCCGAGGCGCTCGACCGCTTCTTTGTCGACATGCAGCCGGGCTCCGCGCCCGATCCGCATCTGCTCGGCGATTTCGTGGTGTCCGGCGAGCATACGCTGTTCGAGCTTGCCGAGATCTACGGCGTCAAGGTTCAGGCCGGCGAGGAGCGGCTGACCTTGTCGGACTATTTCGACATCCATCTTCATCAGGCGCCCAAGGAGGGTGCGACCTTGCCGCTCGATGCGATCACCTTGGTGGCGCGCTCGATCTCCGGCGGGCGGGTCAATGTGGTGGGCCTGCGGCTGCCGGAGGACGAGGACGCGCCGCCGCCGACGCGGATGCAATCGTTCAAGCGCAAGCTCGGCGAGCTCTGGACCTCGGTCGCGGGGATTTGAGCGTGCTTCGCGTCACGCGGGTATCCCCGGGGATGTTCCCTTTTCGTTGCCGCGGCGCTGCTTTACTTATTCGTTTTTGTTGAACTGGCGCAGAAGCGGATGCGCTACGCTTTCAACCAGTCGGACCGTTTTGTCGCCTGCTCAATCTGTGGGTAGCCGCGGCATCCGGAAATACAAAGCCGAGCACGGCATTTGAATAGCTATGGGGATGGCGCGGCGGCCATCCGGCAAGGAGTCATTGAATGAAAGGCAGTCTCAAGGAACTCAGAGACACCTCGGAAACAGCGGAGTTGAGGTGCGACGCGTGCGGTGGCACGGGCTTCCCCTCGGTGATGCAACCAGTCCAGCCGGGCCGCAAGATCTATCCCGCTCCCTGCAGGAAGTGCGGCGGCAAGGGCCGAATGACAAGCTCGCTTCGGGCCCCGTAGCTGCCTGGCGCGAGCCCTCGCTCCCCTTGTGTGCGACCGGATCAGGCAGCTGCGCTACGCGTAGCCGGCTGATCGACTCTGCAGATCTGCGGCGCCTCGGCCAAGTGCTCCCAACGCTCCGCCTGTCCGAGCCACGTCCATCTTTGTTCGGGATGCAAGACGGCTTGCTGGCGACAGAGAAGCGCCATTGCGCGGCATCGCTGAGCGTTTTCCACGAATCCCTCCCGACAACTGATCATTGAATTGAGCGGTGTCCGCTGACATCACGATCATTATTGAGAGGTTACAGCTTTGGAATTTGTCAGATCAAAGGCCGCAAGCCGGTTTTCGGCTGGTTCCGGTCCTTAAACGTGCTCGTGCTCGGAAATAGATATGCTGACGTCTTTACCGTAGAGAAACCATCGAAAATGATCCCAAAGTTTTAGCGAAACAACCTGCCTCCCTTTGAGTTGATAGAGGGGAGGGCAGGATGATGACCGAACGCCAATTCAGGGAGCTGGAAGTTCAGATCGCGCGCTATCGTTTGCTGGAGCGGGAAGTGACCGATCCGCTGGCGGAGTGCCTGCTTCGCAGCATCGTCGTGGAGCTGGAAACCGATTTGAGGGTGGAACGGAACCGCAGTCTCACAGCGCGACCGTTTGAGGCTTGAAGCCGATCTCATCGGTTTCAGCGGGCGTGCGAGCGCTGGACCTCGGTCGCGGCGATTTGAGGCTCGATGGCCGCCGCCGATTCCCACCCTCCCCTGGAGGGGAGGGTGGCAGAGCGTGATCCTTGCGTCCCTATAGCCAGGGATGCTCGCCGCTCTTTCGCTTCTCGAAGGCTTCGATCTTGTCCTTCCGCAGCAGCGAGAGCTCGATTTCGTCGTAACCGTTCAGGAGGTTCTCGCGCGAGAATGCCGCGACGTCGAAATGGTCGACCTGCTCGTCCGGTCCGGTCACGGTCTGCTCGCGCAGATCGACGGTGATTTCGGCGCCGGGAAGCTCGGTCAGGAACTGGATCAGTTCGTGCACCCGCTTGGCGCTCAGCCGGACCGGCAACATGCCGTTCTTGAACATGTTGTTGTAGAAGATATCGGCGAACGAGGGCGCGATGACGCAGCGGATGCCGAAATCCAGGAGCGCCCAGGGCGCGTGCTCGCGGCTCGATCCGCAACCGAAGTTCTCGCCGGCCACCAGGATTTTCGCTTTGCGAAAAGGTCCCTGGTTCAGGACGAAGTCCGGCCGCTCTTCGCCGTTGTCGTTGTAGCGCCGTTCGGAAAACAGCGCCTTGCCGAGCCCGGCCCGCTTGATCGTCTTCAGGAATTGCTTGGGAATGATCGCGTCGGTATCGACGTTGGGAATTCCCAATGGGGCCGCCACGGCCTTCAGCTTTTCAAACTTCTCCATCGCTTTTCTCCTCTTGCGTCTTGCTGGTCAAATTCGGTCGTTCCAGGCCGATCAAAACCAGTGGCGTTTTGGGCGACACGCCCGAAAGTTCGCTGTCGACGATCTTGACCGCATTGGAATAGAGGCTTTCGCCGGTCACGTCGAGCAGGTGCTGATCATACAGCAGGACCGCTCCGAAAAAGGCGTCGGTTGCATCCTCGGGCTCGAACAGCTTCATTGATCCAAGGGAATGCTGCCAGTTTTCGACGGTGGTCCGGACCACGACCGCATGGCTGCGCTGCAGACGCACCTTTCCGCGCCGGTCGACGATCCGCAGCGAATGCCTCGAACCCGTTTTCGGAACGTAGACGAACGCGCCCGGGGTTTCGGCGGCGAGATCGATGTCATCGTCCGATTGACCGAACGATCTTGCGGCGATCCGGCGGGCCTGCCGCTGCGAGACGGTGTCCGTTTCCCCGGCGCTGCGCAGTTGAGCAGCGCCGGTGGCGATCGCCCGTATCCTGCCGGTCTGGCGGTCGATCTCCACCGAAATGTCGACGGTCTTCGGGTCGGCGCCCAGCCGGCTTATCGCTTCCAGCGTCTCGCTGCGAAGATGCGCGATATCGTCGGACGATGGATCGGGGTTGACCCGTTCGACGACCTCGCGAACCATCGCCAGCGCCGCCCCGATCGAGGAGATGATCTCCGCATCCTTTGCGATCTCGAATCGCAGACCCAGCTGTTCTGCGACGGTCGGCAACAATGCGCCGATGCCGCCGCCCGTTCCGATCAGCACCTGCTGGTCCTCGTCGAGGTGATACTCGCTGATCAGTGTTCGAATGGTCGGCATCACCTTGCCTGCCGCCGAGGCGAGCACGTCCTTTGCCAATGCGACGACGTCCTTGCCCAGCATTGCCGCGAGCGGAGCGAAGGCCGCGCGCGCGGCTTCCGCCGGCGCGTAGCAATGCATCGCCGGATGCGTCAACCCGGCGGCATTGGCGGCGCAGGTGGTGGTCAAGGCAAAGCGGCCATGCCGTTCGGTTTCGATCGCGACGAAGTCGTCGCCGTCCCCTGGCTTCGGTTCGAAGAAGATCAGCCGGGCGTTCTCGAAGACCTCGGCAGGCGCGAAGCAGGCGTATCGGAGACCGGCGATGTGGGCGCTTCGCGGTCCGACCTCGCGCACCGCGCCGTCGGCGATCCTGATCAGGCTGCCGCCGGCGACGCCCAGCACGCGCACGTCGAGCGAATTGACGAACGTATCGTGGCCGCCGACGTTCGCGTAGGTCACCACCGGACGCCCGGACTTGACGACGCCGAGGTTGGTCGACGTGCCGCCGACTTCGAAGTAGATGCCGTCGGACATGCCGACATGCATCAACGAACCCGCCACGCTTGCCGCGGGTCCGGACAGCATCGTCATCGCCGGCCGATGCCGCATTTCGCTGATGTCCATGACGCCGCCGTCGCCGCGCATGATCATCAGCGGCGCGTCGATGCCGGCGTTCTTCATGCTCGTCTCGGTCAGATTGGCGGTCGCGATCATCCGCGGCAGGATCGACGCATTGATGACGGCGGTGCGCGTCCTGGTCGTCAGTCCGTACAGCTTCGTAACCTCATGCCCGCACGTCGTCGGAAGACCGAACTCGTCGCCGACCGTACGAACGAGCTCTTCGGTCGACGTGTTGTCGACGCCGAACGCGCTTGACGCCACCAGCACCTGGGCGCCCTCGATGCGCAGCGCGCTGACGGCATCCTCGACCGCCTTTCGCTCCAGGGCGTCGCTCAGCAGAAACCGGTTGTAGGTCTGCAGCACGCGACCCGGCGCGAGTTCGATCGGATCGATGCGAACCTGCGCCTCTGCGAGTTTTGCTGCCTTGGCGGCCGCCAGCCCCAGGATTCCGACCCGGGCCACGTCGCCTTCCAACAGCGCGTTGGTGGCTTGTGTCGTGCTGTGCGCGAGCAGGACCACGTCGCCGGCATCGATGCCGGCATCGCCCAGCACCTGTTCGAACACCTGGATGACGCCCGCGGCGACGCCGTCCGGATGGTCGTGGGTGGTGTGCACTGACGAACGCCCGACGACGCTGCCGTCGATGTGGTCGATCAGGGCGGCCTTGGTGAAGGTCCCTCCGACGTCGATTCCGATGCGATAGGAATGTCTGCTCAAGACGCCGTCCCTTCGTGCGCGGCCCAGCCGCGCTCCCTCCGTCCTTTGCGCAGCGACGAAGTCGGTACCAGAGATAACATGTCAAATGTACCGGTTTAAGTATGCATTTTATACTGGTATAAAGACCACCATGAAAGGACAAGACCCGATCGCTCCGGCTCTCTCGCTCAGCGCGTTCCTGCGGGCGCTCCGGGAGCGCCAGTCTCCGGCAGAATTCGGTCTTGCCGCTGGACCGCGACGCCGCACGCCCGGGCTGCGGCGCGAGGAGGTCGCTCAGCTCTGCGGATTGAGCGTCACCTGGTACACGTGGATCGAGCAGGGGCGCGACGTGTCCATCTCCGCTTCGGCACTTGCGCGTCTCGCCCGCGGATTGCGCCTGTCACGGGCCGAGCGCAGCTTTCTGTTCGACGTTGCGGGCAAGCGCGATCCCGAGCGGCCGGGCAACAGGGATGATCCGCCTGAGGAGGTGCTGGCCTGCGTCGATGCGATCGACGGTCCCGCCTACATCCTCGATCGCACATGGGGCGCGCGGCGTTGGAATGCGAAAGCGTCCCGGCTGTTTGCGGGATGGCTCGATGCTGACGGCGAAAAAAACCTGCTGCGCTACATCTTCCTCCGGCCTGAGGCTCGAACGCTGATCCTCGACTGGACGTCCCGTGCGCATCGCGTCGTCGCAGAGTTTCGTGCCGCGGTGACAGGTTACTCCGACGATCCGGACATTCGCCGGCTCGTCGACGAGCTGAGAATTGCAAGCGCCGACTTCGCGCGCTGCTGGCAGACACAGGGGGTTTTGGCGCGCGAAGGCGGCGAACGCGCGTTCAATCATCCGACCATCGGACTGCTGCGCTATCAGCAGGTGTCGCTGTCTCTCGCAGGCTGGCCCGACTATCGGCTGACGATGCTTCTCTCTGCACCGACCGTGCGCAAGCGATGACCGGCGTGATCCGGTTTGGTTGCGTAGGCAGCCCAGGCTTCTCGAGATTTCTCGTACTGGCTAGCGCAGAGCGCGGTCAACCCACAATCGCCGCGGGATGCGCCTGCCCGAAGACTAGGACGACGCATCATCGCCGACTCAAGCTCTCTAGGCGATGCAAATCAAGTGTCTAAAGAGTCCTCGTTAGCAGGCGCTTCAGTCTCACTCCAAGTTTTGTTCAGCAGGAGCGCTAGCGCTATCTGGAAGGATCGGTAATTGGAATCGGCACATAATAGCAAGCCAAATCCAAGCGTTAGGAAGCTCAGCCATAACGGATGGGTAAATGGGAGGCGTTCGTACCCAAGACAGAGAATGGCCCCACTGACCGTGAGACAGGAGCCCATACAGGAAGAAAAGTGGTACACGGTGACTGTTCGAGCTAGGTATTCCTGCGTCTGGTGCGCCTGAATCAAGTAAATGTCGGCGGGTTCAACCGCTAGCAGATCCGGGAAGTCAGGCTCTTCCTTCAAGCGTTCCAATAGTGTCTCAAGCCTGAAACGGTTCAAAAGATAAAAAAGGCCCTTCGCAATCTTGCCTCTCATCCGGTTCTTGTTGCTCCACGGCACGAGGCGATCGCTTGGAGCTGTTAGTGCGCAAGCCACGAATAAATAGTTCGTCAAGAATCCGACAACGTATGCCGCACCTCCTAGCGGAAGTAGGAGCACGGTCGGCAAAGTCGAAGCCTTGTTAGCTAACTCATCAACCGTAGAAATATACTGCACGGCAAATAGAATGGAGAGTGCAACAAATAACCCTCCTATGAGATAGATCAAATCCCTCGCAAAGAAACGTCCGATCAGTTTTGCAAAATCACTCATTTGTTGTCGCAGTCTAGAATGGACGTGCTAATTGTCGGCAGTACTTGGTTGTCTTATCCCGACGCGGTTCCGAAGTTCTTTAATGTAGGGGTCTAGAATGGTTCGCCAACTCGAAAGCAATACGTACACAGGCTCAACTCGTGCCTTCATAGCGTAAAGCTGAGTGACGTTGGGATCTGGCACTTGTGCCACCCAATTTCCAACTTGGACTAACGAGGTCCATTGATAGTCTGGCAACACAAAATTAAACGCAGCACAGAATATAAGTTCTTCTCTGTCGTCCTTGGCATTGGGTGCAGCAAAGCCGCCATTTCTTGGACGATCCGCCACGGCGTCTTTCAACGAAAACTTTCGAATCTCCACTGCGCCGGGTTGAACTACGAACGGCTCGCCAATGGATATGCTGACAGCACCCCAACCGATGTGGTAGCAAATTTTATCTTCCGGTTCGTCTTTATACTTTTTCGGAAAGTTATCGAGAGTGAGCCACATCCCCGTTATCGCGACCGGCCTATTGCCTGAATTCAGGAACGTTAGCGTGTTGTCCTCGGAAACTCTTAGCTTCCGCGTCGTCGGATCTATCGAAGCCGTTGGGTTTTCCCCAGTAACAGCAACGCTTAACTGATCGACCTGCCTGAGGATGTTCCAATACGCAGAGCCAAACGAAATTGTGAGTGCAGCAAAAGAGAGTCCAATCGATATCCAATCTCTTGCTTTCATCTTATCGCTTGGTTCTGACTGTTCAGTCGGCTCTGTCTCAATTATCTCCCGCTTTCCCTCCTCGCTCATGTTGTGTCCCCCGCACGAGGTCTAAAAAATGGGCGCAGCACATACTAGCGTTAAAGTTGCACTCCATCAATAACGGACTCTACCTACGAATTGTCAATAACGCTCGTGAAGAGTGATTGTTCGTGCACTAAAGAGTCCTCGCACGCGAGGGCTATCGTGTTGTGCACCAATAGCCCTTTCACCTCCGGCAATGAGGACAGCCTGGAACGCTGGGGGACGCCTTCTACAACATCTGCAAATTGACAATAGAAGCCCACGCTAAGTGCCGGGCAGCTAGCCGTCGGATGGCCAGCGCTTTAGCGGACAAGCTGCGAGGTGCCGACCGACTCACCAAAGTTTTTTACAGAAAGCAAGCTAAGCGCTTTCGCTTATGGCTAAAGCCTAAGGTGCAAATGGCTAAAGCCTAAGACGCGAATCGCGTTAATATGAGGGCGCCGTCACCGGTAAGCTCGTGGCACCCACTTAGCCTGCAGACCTCGAAAGATCAGCTAGTTTTTGGATTCTACCAATCAGGCAAGGCCTGAGAGGACGCCGGTGACGGCACTTTGATGCGCTCTAACGGACACTCTTCGTGGTTCTCGGGGCTTCGTTTTCTTGCGACCTTCAATTCCTCGTGCGGCTCTGAGTTCATCCACACGAGGGCATCCATCAAACGCTTCGTTTCACTTAGATCGTCAGCGGGCTTTGACATGGCCGAAATCACCAAAGAGACGTTTATTCGGCCAAAACCATTAACTCAGATCGGCGACAGAGGGCATGAAAAGATTTTCACGGCCGTGGGCAGGGCGTTGAACTCTTGGGAAAATTGCGAGCGGGGGTTCGCTCACGTTTTCTCAAGGTTGGTACACCCGAACGGCAGCGGCTTTGCCGCTCAGCGAGCCTATGGCGAAATCATAGCCACTGGAACCAAGCGGCAAATGATCGAATCCGCAGCCGAAATATTCTTCCGGAATTTCCCAAACGTAACCGCGCAGGAAGAACTTGCGACTCTCATGGAGATCTACAGCACAGCTTCCGGTCGTCGCAACGATATCGCCCATGGTATCGCTGGCGGTGATCAGAATGATGCGGGCGAGATTTCGAGTTTTCTGGCTCCTAATACGTGGGGCTCTAAATCACGCGATATGCGATTGCAGGTCGCCTATCGATACTCCTCCAAACAAATCGAAACATATGCAGAAAGCTTTGGTGCACTCGCAGGTCGGGCATTCATGCTTGTCGAAGTGCTGATAGAGACCTACCGGAAAGCGCCCGAGAGAGCTCGCGCGCCATATTAGTCGATGTCGCCCAAACGACATTGAATTTGTCGCGCAGATGTTCCGCGATCAACTACGGCAAGGACATCATTGCGCGCAGAATTTAGAGCTAAGGCAAAGGCCAATCGCCGATGGGCCTACTTGTCTGCACTGGTTGCGCTTGGGTGTTCCGTAGCAATCGCCATCATGGCCGGCCGATGATTTTGCCGACGGCAAGGAGCGGGCTCTGTCTGAGTGTTGCCTTTTCAACACGACGGGCAAAACACCTGACATCGTGTCAAGTCCGGCGCGCAAAAATATATCTCTTTCCGAAAGACGGAAATTATGATTTAACGAAACCATCCCGCCTCGCCAAGAGGGGCGTTAGGCCTATCGTCACCAAACGCGAGGCGGGACGCGATGGACGTTGTTGGCGCGTGAGATGATGCGCGTTGAAGCGGACGACAAAGGCGTGTGGTCCTGATCCCCCGACGCTGGGATCAAGCAAGCGGAGATGATCCCCTTGTGACGGAGGCTAACAAGCCCGGACTCCGGGGAGAGCGCGCTATAAGCCGTAAACCATTGCGCAGGGAGTGCCGGATCGTTTCGGCCTTACCTGACGACTTGTGGGCATCCTTTCTTTTCAGCCCACGAGGCTTGCGGGTGCGGCCAGCGCCCGGCATTCCCTGCGCCCTCTATTTTCAGAGGGACACCGACTAACGCATCACCCGGGTGCAAATCGCGCCGCGGGAATGCGCTCGCTCGCCATGCGAGGAGTGCAGCGATTCCGGCATTTTGCTTCGCGACCAGGTTTGGTGGCGGCTGAACAAAGCGGGCCTAACGGTGTTGCATGCTCGTTTCCGATAGCGATATCCTGCCGTGAAATACTCGCCAACGCCGGTTCGTGGTCATCCGAACAGCTCCGAAAGAGACGAAGGATAGGGGATGTCAGGCAAGAGTTGGGACAGAGTTCCGATCGACGCGCAGAGCGTCGACGCGCCGCTGTCGGTGGCGGCGGTCTTTCTTGTTGTCACGGTTGCCGGCGAACAGGCTGCTCTCGCGAAGGTTTTCTCCGTACTCGGCGGGCTCGACGATCTCGTCAAGACTGTCGGATTTCGCGATCTTTCCGGCCGCCTGTCCTGCGTTGCCGGGATCGGCTGCGATCTTTGGGATCGTCTCCATTTGGACAGGCGACCGAAGGAACTCAGACGGTTTGCGCCGATCAAGGGAGCCGTTCATACCGCGCCATCGACGCCCGGCGACCTTCTTTTCCATATCCGATCCGAACGTCCCGATTTGTGTTTTGAGTTTGAACGCCTTCTGCTCGATAGTCTGGGCTCCTGCGTAACTGTCATCGACGAAGTGTCGGGTTTCAGGTATTTCGACGCACGTGACCTTCTTGGCTTCGTCGATGGGACGGCGAACCCGACCAACTTCGATCTTCATGCATCGGTGCTCATCGGAAATGAGGATGCTGATTTTGCCGGCGGCAGTTATGTCGTCGTGCAAAAATATCTGCACGATCTAACCGCGTGGAAGCGAGTTCCCACGCCCCTCCAGGAAGAGATTATCGGTCGAACGAAGATAGACAATATCGAAATCGACGACGACGACGCTCCTCGCAAGTCGCATAAGTCGCTGGCCACGATCGTCGACGCCGATGGCGAACATGACATCCTGCGCGACAACATGCCCTTTGGCCGACCGGGACACCAGGAATACGGAACATATTTCATCGGCTATTCCCGGTATCTCTGGGTGATCGAGAAGATGCTGCAACGAATGTATGTCGGCGAACCGCCGGGAGCTTATGATCGCCTGCTTGACTTCTCGACGCCGCACACCGGCACGACGTTCTTCGCTCCAGCCCGCTCTACACTCGAAACGCTCGTTCAAGCAGCGGCTGACGGCCGGTCGGCCGGTTGAGCTAGATAGTTGGAGGCATGCCAGCTCTGCTGTTGAGCAAAAGGCTCACTATCTCTAGTCTGGACATCAAACCTGGATATACGGGAGAGAAACCGCATGACCACCCCGGAAGACGAACAATTCGGCTTCGCGCCCGATTACGACACGCCGGTGCCCTACATGCAACGGACCCGCGATTACTACACCGCGATCGGCTACACCACGCCGTACCGCTGGGCGCATTATGTCGATGCGCCGTTCCAGAAGCTGACAAAGCCGCTCGCGCAGTCCCGCGTCACCATCATCACCACTGCTGCGCCGTTCGATCCCGCCAAGGGCGATCAGGGGCCGGGCGCGGCCTATAATGGCGGCGCCAAGTTCTACAAGGTCTATGACGGCGACACGGCGAAGCAGCACGATCTGCGCATCTCGCATATCGGCTACGACCGCAAGCACACGTCAGCGACCGACAACGGCACCTGGTTTCCGCTGCAGCAGCTGATCAAGGCGCAGGCGCGGGGGCGGATCGGCGAGGTCGCACCGCGCTTCTTCGGCGCGCCGACCAATCGCAGCCATCGCGTCACCATCGACACCGATGCGCCGGAGATTCTGGCGCGCTGTCTTGCCGACAAGGTCGACGTCGCCGTGCTGGTGCCGAACTGCCCAGTGTGTCACCAGACCACGGCGCTGGTCGCGCGGCATCTCGAGGCCAACGGTATCCCGACCGTAGTGATGGGATGCGCCAAGGATATCATCGAGCATGCCGCGGTGCCGCGCTTCCTGTTCTCCGATTTTCCGCTCGGCAACTCCGCCGGCAGGCCGCATGATACGGACTCCCAGGCGCTGACCCTGGAGCTGGCGCTCGGCCTGCTCGAAAGTGCTGTCGGCGCGCGCACCACCATGCAGTCGCCGCTGCGCTGGAGCGCGGATGCCTCCTGGAAGCTCGACTACAACAACGTCGCGCAGATGAGCCCGGACGAGCTGGCGCGCCGCCGCGCCGAGTTCGACCGCCAGAAGGAGATCGCGCGCGGCAATCGCGCGGCGTGAATTTTCGTCATTGCGAGGAGCGAAGCGACGAAGCAATCCATAGCGCCGCAAGCGGATGGATGGATTGCTTCGCTTCGCTCGCAATGACGAGGCTACTAATGTCCTTCGGAGGAACCCCACGTGACCCGACCGTTCGAAGGCGTGAAGATCCTCGACTTCACGCAGGTGCTGGCCGGTCCCTATGCGAGCTACCAGCTTGCGCTGCTGGGGGCCGACGTCATCAAGATCGAACGGCGCGGCGGCGAGGACATGCGGCGCACGCCGCTTTCCCGCGAATGGGCCGAGCGCAACCTCGCGCCGGCCTTTCAGGCCGTCAACGGCAACAAGAAGAGCCTGACGCTCGATCTCTCCAAGCCGGAAGCGCTCGCCATCGTGAAGAAACTTGCCGCGCAGGCGGACGTGGTGATGGAGAATTTTCGCCCCGGTGTGATGGACAAGCTCGGCATCGGCTATGACGCGCTGTCAAAGATCAACCCACGCCTGATCTATTGTGCGGTGTCGGGCTTCGGCCAGACCGGCCCGGCGCGCGACGGCGCCGGCTATGACGGCAAGATGCAGGCGATGAGCGGCATCATGGCGATCACCGGCCATGAGGAGTCAGGGCCGACGCGCGCGGGCTTTGCGGTCTGCGACGTGCTGTCGGGCGCCACCGCTGCCTTCGGCGTCTCCAGCGCGCTGTTCCAGCGCAACGCAACCGGCAAGGGCCAGCTCGTCGACGTGTCGATGCTGGAAGCATCGCTGGCGTTCCTGTCCGGCCAGGTTGCTGACTATTCCGTCGCCGGCCATCGCCAGCAATTGTCCGGCAATCAGGCGGTGAGCCGCAAGCCGACCGCCAATCTGTTCAAGGCGGGCGACGGCCATCTGCTGCTCGCCGTCAACAACGAGAAGCAGTACCGTGCGCTGATGACTGCGCTCGGCCGCGAGGACACGTTCAGCGATCCGCGATTCGCCGACTGGTTCACACGGCAGGAGAACGAGCCGGCGCTGCGCGCGATCATCGAGCAGGCGCTGGCGGAGAGGAGCCCGCGCGAATGGGAAAAAATTCTCGATGCGGCGGGCGCGCCCTGCGCCAGCATCTGGAAGGTCGAAGAGGTGATCGACCATCCGCAGATATCAGCGCGCGGCGCGCTGCAGGAGATCGACACGCCCTACGGCCGCCTGCGCTTTGCCGGCAGCGGCTTCCGGCTGGCGCATGGCGGCGGCCGGCTCGACACCATGGCGCCCGAACCCGGCGCGCATACCGATGAGGTGCTGGCGTCGATCGGTTACGATGCCAAGGCGATCGCGGATTTGCACGCGAGGGAGATTGTCTAACGTCGTCGTCATTGCGAGGAGCGGAGCGACGAAGCAATCCATATCGAAGCTTGCGGAACCATGGATTGCTTCGCTTCGCTCGCAATGACGAGTTGAGAGAGCGTGCCTAAGCTACGACAGCACCTTCACCCCGCCGAACGATGTGACGCGGCCGCCCCTGAGCATAACGATCTGGGTCGCGAGTTGGCGCAGCTCGGCGGCGTCGTGGCTGACATAGACCATGGGGATGCCCTCGTCGCGCAGCCGGATCAGATAGGGCAGGATCTCCACCTTGCGGCCCTCGTCGAGCGATCCCAGCGGCTCGTCCAGCAAGAGCAGCCGCGGCTTCGACAGCAGCGCGCGGCCGAGCGCGACGCGCTGGCGTTCGCCGCCCGAGAGTTTGCCGGGACGGCGATCGAGCAGAGGCCCGATGTCGAGCAGCTCGGTGACGCGCTTGTGCTGGGCGGGATCGGCGGCAAGGCCGTTCATGCGCCGGCCGTAGTCGAGATTGTGCCTGACATCGAGATGCGGAAACAGCCGCGCATCCTGAAAGACATAGCCGATGCGGCGGCGATGCGGCGGCACATGGATGCGTGCCGCGGTGTCGTCGAGCACCTCGCCGTCGAGCGCGATGGTGCCGCGATCCGGCGTGAGCAAGCCCGCGATCATGTTAACCAGCGAGGTCTTGCCGGCGCCGGAAGCGCCGAACAGGCCGGTGACGCGGCCTTCGCTCTGGAACGAGGCTTCCAGCGAGAACTCGCCAAGTTGTTTGCGGACATCGACCTGCAGCATGGCTCAATTCCCGTGCAGGCGCGCCGTCGCGCGGCGCGCGAACCATTCCGCGCCGATCAGCGCCGCAAATGCGATCGCGATCGAGATCAGCACCAGCCGCATCGCGGCGGCATCGCCCGCGGGCGTAGAGATCAGCGCATAGATCGCGGACGAAATCGTCTGGGTTTCGCCGGGAATGTTGGAGACAAAGGTGATGGTGGCGCCGAATTCGCCGATCGCCTTGGCGAAGCCGAGCACCATGCCGGCGAGGATGCCGGGCAGGGCCAGCGGCAGGGTGACGGTGGCGAATACGCGCCACGGCGCGGCGCCAAGCGTCGATGCCGCCTGTTCCAGCCTGCGATCGACGGCTTCGATGGAAAGGCGGATCGGGCGCACCAGCAGCGGGAACGCCATCACGCCGCAGGCCAGTGCCGCACCGGTCCAGCGGAACGCGAACACGATGCCGAGATGGTCGGCGAGCCAGGCGCCGACCAGGCCGCGCCGGCCGAGAGTGAGCAACAGCAGATAACCGGTGACCACGGGCGGCAGCACCAGCGGCAGATGGACCAGCGCATCGAGGATCGATTTGCCCCAGAAGTCGCGCCGCGCCAAAAGCCACGCCAGCGCGATTCCGAACGGCGTTGCGACCAGGGTTGCGATCACCGCGACCCTGAGCGAGAGCAGGATCGCCGTCCATTCCGTGGGCGTGAGGTCGAGCACTTGGCGAGGTTACGAGGTCGGCTTGATCAGGTAGTTGAAGCCGTATTTCTCCAGCACCGCCTTCGCCGCCGACGACTGCAGATAGTCGAGATAGGCCTTCGCCCCGGGCTTGGCGGTCGACGTCGCCGCCACGGGATAGACGATCGGCGGATGCGAGTCCGCCGGGAAGGTGCCGACGATCTTGACGCCGGGCTCGACCTTGGCGTCGGTGGAGTAGACGATGCCGAGCACGGCCTCGCCGCGCGCCACCAGGGTCAGCGCGGCGCGCACGCTCTCCGCCATCGCGAATTTCGGCTCGGCCGCAGTCCACGCGCCGAGCTTCTCCAGCGCGGCCTTGGCGTATTTGCCGACCGGCACCGCCTTGACGTCGCCGGTCGCGATCTTGCCGTCGCCGGCGAGCCTGGCGAGATCGAAGCCTTGCGCGATCGTGACGTTGTCGATCTTGGAGCCCTTCGGCGCGATCAGGACGATGCTGTTGCCAAGCAGATTGACGCGCGTCGGCTCGTTGATGGTCTTCTTCTGCGTGGCGTAGTCCATCCAGTCGGTATCGGCGGACACGAAAATGTCCGCCGGCGCGCCCTGCTCGATCTGCTTGGCCAATGTCGAGCTTGCGGCATAGCTGGCATTGACCTTGACGCCGGTTTTGGCGGTGAACGCCGTGTCGATGTCGTCAAGCGCGTTCTTCATCGAGGCCGCGGCGAACACGGTGAGCGTCTTGTCCTGCGCGGTTGCAGGCGAAACGGCCGATCCCCACAGGATGGCAAAAGCGGCGAACAATCCGGCAAGACGATACATTAGACAGCGCTCCATGCGTGTTCGCGCGGGCGCTTGGCGCGCGCAAATCAGGCGTCGGTTCGATCGGAATGCGACCCGCGGAAGCGCTGTTCCGGCAATCCCCGTGACTTACGGTGCACGGGAATGTCGCTGGGGCGGACCATAACAGGCCAATCGGTGAGGTCAAAGCGGCCGATTGTCATCTTTTTGGCGCATGATCTTATCGGAAAACCGGTACCCACTTTTCCGGATCATGCGCGTTTCGCCTATCAGCGCCTACTCCGAGGGCAGGATCGCAATCGAAATCGCATTCTCCTTGGTGCCGGAGACCTGCAGCACGAAGGGCTGTGCGGCGAGCTCGTATTTCATGGTCTTGCGGATGCCGTCGCAGTCGGTCGCGCCGCTGAACGCCTTGGGTTTCACGAAATGCCCGTCCTGCACGACGTCGACCCAGGCGCCGTTCGAGAGACTGATGGTGTAGATGCCTGCCTTCGGTGCCGCCTTGAAATTCGCGAACCCCGCCATCGTGCCGTCCTTCGGCGCGCGCTCCGGCGGCGACGGCAATTTGGCTTCGCCAGCGGCCACCAGCGACAGCGTGATGCCGGTCGACGGCAGCGCGGCGACATCGCTGCCCGAGTTCAGCTTCACCCGATCCGGCGCGGTCAGCACCGCGCGCTCGCGGTCGATCGGCCATTTGAATTTGTCGCAGCCGCTCGGCTCCTCCGCCGCCCACACCGGGGCGGCTGCAAAAGCCAGCAGCGCAACGAGCAGCAGTTTGCGCATATCAGTCTACCCCGATCATGACGTCGGAGGCCTTGATCACGACAGTGACGTTGCCCTTGGCCTTGATGCCGAGGTCGTCGACGGCCTCGTTGGTGATCGACGCCGTCACGATCTTGCCGCCGCCGATATCGACGCGGACATGCGAGGTGGTGGCGCCCTTGGTCACTTCGGTGACGGTGCCCTTGAGCTGGTTGCGTGCACTGATGCGCATATCGTTCTCACAATGTTGGCCGCGCGCGGACCTTGCCACGCGAGCTGCGGCTGTTCGATGGAAACGGGAAAGGGGACCGTCGTCCCGGATCGCCGGGCGCTTACGGCGCGCGGACCGAGCGATACTAGCGCATTCCGGCGGAGCCGCCCACCACGATAACGTTATTGTTTGGCGTATTGCTTGGAATCCGCCGCGTTCAGCACCGCCTTGCACGCCGCAGGCATCGCGGAGAGCTTGATGCCGTCGGTCAGCTTCGGCGGCGGTTTCGGCGGCTCGGGCTTGGGGTGGATGATCGAGTCCTTGAACCAGTAGGCCATCTCCGACGGCTTGCAGCCGTCGTCGCCGCCCTGGTCCGCCTGTCCCTTGCACTCCTTGTCGCCGTCCGGGCAGCGCATGCGGATGTGGAAGTGATAGTCATGGCCCCACCACGGCCGCACCTTGGAAAGCCAGCTGCGGTCGCCCTTGGCTTCGCGGCACAGCGCCTTCTTGATCGCAGCATTGACGAAGATGCGCTGCACCGCCGGCTCCTGCGCGGCGTCGCGGATCACCAGCCAGTGCTGCGGCGTCCACGCCTTCGGATCGATGTCGAGCCTGTCATCGCGCACCATCATGGTCGCCGACGTCTCCTCGCGCTCCTGGCGCGACAGCAGGTGATCCGGCATCGGCGTCAGCCAGATGTCGGCATCGATCCCCATCTGGTGGCTGGCATGGCCCGACAGCGCCGGCCCGCCGCGCGGCTGGCCGATATCGCCGACCAGGATGCCCGGCCAGCCGGCGTCCTTGTGCGCCTTCTCCGAGAGGCGTTTCAAGAGCGCGATCATGTCGGGATAGCCCCAGTAGCGATTGCGCGACAGCCGCATCACCTGCCAGGTGTCGCCGGTGATGGGCATCTGCTCGCCGCCGGCGAGGCAGCCATTGGTGTAGGAGCCGATCACCTTTGGCGTCTGCGAGGTGGGCAGGAGCTTGCGCGCGAACAATTGCCTGGCCGCGATCTTGGGGTCCTTGGGATTGTCCAGCGGCGGCAGCGGCTTGTCGTCGACGCTGCCCTTGTCCTGCGCCGGCGCCGACGAGGCAGTGGCGAGAATGATGGAAAGGGCAAGGAGGATTCGACGAGCCTGCATCGGTCTACTCTATGCGGCCATCGCGGTCCGATGGAAGAGGGAAGGGCATCGCATTTGGTTGATGACGCCTGCATTAATGTTACGGCCAACTCTGCGTCACCGGCTCTTTACAAGGTAGATGCGGACGCAACATCATGGGCGAAGAAAAACAAGGGCGGGTCGATCATGACAATTTCGCGCGGCGGGTGGCTCGCGGCATCCGTGCTGGCGGCCATGCTGTGGACGTCGGCGGCGCAGGCCGAATTGGTGGTGCATATCGACAAGTCGTCGCAGCGCATGTCGGTCAGCGTCGACGGTGCGACGCGTTACAATTGGGCCATCTCGACCGGGCGCGATGGCTATGGCACGCCGAGCGGCACCTATCATCCGCAAGCGATGATGCGCTCCTACTTCTCGAAGAAGTACTACAACGCGCCGATGCCTCACGCGATCTTCTTCTATTACGGCTTCGCCATTCACGGCACCAACGACATCTCGCGTCTTGGCGGGCCGGCCTCGCATGGCTGCGTCCGGCTGCATCCGGCCAATGCCGCGACCCTGTTCGCGCTGGTTCAGCGCAGCGGGCCGCGCAACACCACCATCGAGATTTCGAACTGAAGCTCCGAAAGCCTGGCATCTGCAGGCAGGAATCGCGGGGTTCTTAACTCCTCGATAACCCTGTTGCGGAGTGACGAAAGTTGATGCGGCGCGCGCGGATTTCGTGCCGGCGGCACCGCAATGTGTCGCCTGTCACGAAACCGTCGTTGCTTTGGCAACGATTCCTCGCCTTTCGTGCCACTCAGGCGCGCTGCAAACAGCCGTCATACAACTTTTCGTATCATTCCATCCCCTGCTGCGCCTGCAAAACGGGCAGCGGGACCGGCCTCGTTAACTGGTTGCATCCGCACAAAGATACCTTTTTTTCAGAGAGTTAGCCGACAACCCGAGACGCAGAATGCGAAGCGGGGCGGTTGATGCCGACAATCCGGCCAACAAAACCAAAGAAGCACAAACGCGCGCCGATGACCCTCCTTCCGGTGCGGCAGATGCGACCGCATCCAAAGCTGGGCAGGTCCGCATCGAATGCCTCAGTCGACCCCGCCGAGATCGCGCGCACCCGCGCGGAGACCGAAGCCGCCATCGCAGAAGCGCGCAAATCGCACGAGCGGCTGCGCGAGGCGATCGACATCCTGCCGCAGGGCATCGTCTTCCTCGACGATGAGGGACGCTACATCCTCTGGAACAAGAAATACGCCGAGATCTACAGCCGCAGCTCCGACCTGTTCAAGCCGGGCGCGCGGCTCGCCGACACCATCCGCGTCGGCGTCGGACGCGGCGATTATCCCGACGCGGTCGGCCGCGAGGAAGAGTGGATCGCGGAGCGGTTGGCGAAGCTCGATCGGCCGATCGGGCGTCACGAGCAGACGTTGGCCGACGGCCGCGTCATCCTGATCGAGGAACGCAAGACCGAGGACGGCGGCGTCATCGGCCTGCGCGTCGACATCACCGAGCTGAAGCAGCGCGAGGCGTCGTTCCGCCTGCTGTTCGACAGCAACCCGGTGCCGATGATCGTCTGCGCGCCGGAGGGCGGGCGCATTCTGTCGGTCAACGAGGCCGCGGTCGAGCATTACGGCTATAGCCGCGCCGAGTTCGAGAAGCTCACCATCCACAGTTTGCAGGCGTTCGAGGGCGAGCCGCCCTGGGTCGGCGATCACACCAGCGACGAGCAGGCGGCGCGGACCTGGAAGCACGTCAAGGCCGACGGCTCGCTGATCGATCTCGCGATCTATTCGCGCGAACTGCTCCATAACGAGCAGTCGTCGGTGCTGCTGGCCCTGATGGACATCACCGAGCGCAAGCGCGCCGAGGCGCGGCTCGCGTTCCTTGCCCAGCATGACGGGCTGACGGGCCTGCCGAACCGCAATCTCCTGCGCCAGCAGATGGACGAGATCCTGCTGCATACCCGACGCAGCGCCGAAAAGGTCGCCGTGCTCGTGCTCGGCCTCGACAATTTCAAGTCGGTCAACGACACCCTCGGGCACGGAGTCGGCGACAAGCTGTTGCGCGGCGTCGCCAAACGCCTGCGCTCGTCGCTGCGCGAGGAAGACACGCTGGCGCGGTTGAACTCCGACGAGTTTGCGATCATCCAGACCGGCATGGCGCGGCCCGAGGACGCGGCACTGCTGGCGCGGCGGCTGCTCGACGCGATCTGCGATCCCTATCTGCTCGACGGCCATTCCGTGGTGATCGGCGCCACCGTCGGCATTGCGATGGCGCCCGGCGATGGCGAGGATTCCGAGAAGCTTCTCAAGAACGCCGACATGGCGCTGTCGCGCGCCAAGACGGAATCGCGCGGCACCTTCTCCTTCTTCGAAGCGGACATGGACGCTCGTGCGCAAAAACGCCGCAAGATCGAGCTCGAGCTGCGCGACGCGATCCAGAACGAGGTGCTGCGGCCGTATTATCAGCCGCTGATCGACCTCTCGACCGGCCGCATCACCGGTTTCGAGGCGCTGGTGCGCTGGCCGCATCCCGAGCGCGGCATGATCTCGCCGGGCGACTTCATCCCGGTCGCCGAAGAAACCGGCCTGGTCAACGGCGTCGGCGGCTTGATGCTGCGCCGTGCCTGCATGGACGCGGCACTGTGGCCCGACGACGTCCGCGTCGCGGTCAACCTGTCGCCGGTGCAATTCAGGGTCGGCAATCTCCTGGCCGTGGTGATGGATGCGCTGAAGCAGTCCGGTCTGCCGCCGGAGCGGCTCGAGGTGGAGATCACCGAGACTGTGCTGCTGGAGAAGAGCGACACCGTGCTCGCCACCCTGCACGCGCTACGCGCGCTCGGCTTGCGCATCTCGATGGACGATTTCGGCACCGGCTTTTCGAGCTTGAGCTATCTGCGCAGCTTTCCGTTCGACAAGATCAAGATCGACCAGATCTTCGTGCGCGACCTCGCCGCCAATCGCGACGCCCAGGCGATCATCCGCTCCATCGTCAGCCTCGGCAAGGGACTCGGCGTCACCATCACCGCCGAGGGCGTCGAGACCGAGGCCGAACTCAGCTGCCTGCGCGCCGAAGGCTGCCACGAGGCGCAGGGTTTTCTGTTCAGCCGCGCGCGCCCGCATGATGAGATCGTCGCGCTGTTGAGGGCGCAATGCGACGCGGACGCAGAAGCCGACGCCGATCTACAGGCCATGATGGTGGCGTGAGCCGCTCGTCATTGCGAGGCAAAGCGACGAAGCAATCCATGGCGCCACAAGCGGACAAATGATTGCTTCGCTTCGCTCGCAATGACGAGAGAGCTCATCTGCGCCCGCTCTTCTTGCCCCAATGATACGTCAGCGCCAATCCCACACAGTGGCGCAGCTCCGCCTCTGGCAGCTTGGTTGCGGCATCGAGCACGATCGCGCGATTGCCGCTGTATTTCAAATCCGGATAGAGCTCGCGAAAGGTCTCGACCAGATTGGTCTGGCAGTGGAAGTACACCGCGTATTGACCCGGAACAGCCTTGACCTGGTCGATCCGGATGGTGCTGCCGCTCTTGCTCTCCGAGGTGAGGTAGCTCGGCTGCCCCCATTTCAGCGCCTCCTCGATGGCGCCGACGCCTCTGGTTGTCTTCGCGGTGTCGAGGATCAGCTTGCGCAGCGCCAGTAGCCTGGAGCGCACTGGCTTGGGATAGCCGTCGAACAGCGCGGGCACTGCAGGACTCGATGCCGGCCCGCGGGATCTGGAAACAGCCTTGCCGGCCGGCTTTGTCATCGCGAGGTCGGCGGCTTCGCGAGATTGGCCGACAGGATCGCCTTGCCAGCGTCCTCATAATGGGTGTCGCGCGCCTGGATCTGCTGCGCGATGGCGTGCATGTCGCGGAAGCGGCGCTCGAACGGATTCTTGGCGAACACCGCCGTCGCCCCTGACATGTGATAGGCAGTGTCGACCACGGAAGCCGCCTGGTGGATGGTCCAGGTCGCGGCGATGCGGATCGCGATGCGGCGTTCCTCGGTGATCCTTTCGCCGCGATCGAGATCGCGCCAGATCTCGGCCGCGGTCGCGTAGAGATAGGCCCGCGCCGCCCGTAACGTTGCCTCGCTGCGGCCGATCACGCCCTGCACCGCGCTATTTTCGCGCATCGCGCCCAACCCCTGGGGAATCTTGGAGCGGGCGAGATCGATCGCGGCATCCAGCGTGGCACGCGCGACGCCGACCGAGGTCGCGGCAAAGCCCATGCTGAACACGGCATTGGTGGTGAGCTTGTAGAGCGGGCCCTTTTCACGGACTGCATTCATATCGTCGCGCTGCGCCACGAATTTCTCGGGGATGAACAGGTTCTCGACCGAATAGGAATCGGTCGCGGTGCCCCTCAGCCCGATCGTGTCCCAGACGTCGTACATGGTCGCACTATCGATCGGGAACAGGATGGTGCGGATATCAGGCGCGCCGTTTGCTTTCTTGCGGAGCGTGCCGTCGGCCTCGACGATCTTCACATGTGCGCCGAGCCAGCTGGCCTGCCGCGAGCCGGAGGCGAACTCCCAGCGCGCATTGGCGATGTAGCCGCCGGGGGCGACCTTCACCTCGTGATTGATGGCTCCCCAGGCGAGGATGCCCGGCGGCGTATTGAAGATTTCGTTGGCCGCATCCGGCTCGAGATAGGCAGCTGTCATGGCGCAGACCGCGCATTGGCCGAGGCACCAGGCGGTGGAGGCGTCGGCCTTCGCGATCTCCTCCTGCATCTGCATGAACGTCTCGAGCGGCACTTCGAGGCCGCCGACGCTGCGCGGCAGCAGGGCGCGGTACAGCTCGTTCTCGATCAGCGCGGCCGTCACCGCCGGCGTCAGCCGGCGCGTCCGCTCGATCTCATCGGCCTCGCTTGCGATCAACGGTTGCAGCGCGCGGGCGCGTTCGACAAGCCCGAGGCCGTTCGGCTTATTCATCGTGTTTCCTCGCCCTCTTTATCGAGTGATCAATTACGACAGAGAGTGATCCATCCCGGATTACAGAGCAAGGCCGCCGTTTATGCGGCGGCGCGGCTGAGATCGAGCGAGGCTCTGTGCTTCGACGGGAAGCTCAGGGCGATCGCGACGGCGGCGAGCCCAATGGCGAAGGAGCCGGCATGCAGCCAGGTGTATCCATGGGTGGTATCGTAGATATAGCCGCCGGCCCACGGTCCGAGCGCCATGCCGAGGCTTGCGAAAGCGGAGACTGCGCCGAACACCGTGCCCATGATGCGCGCGCCGAAGAACTCGCGCACCAGCACCGCATAGAGCGGCATGACCCCGCCATAGGCGAGGCCGAACGCAACAGACAGCGCGTAGAACTCGCCGAGATGCGCCACCGCCAGATAAGTCGCGATGCAGAGCGCCTGCACGAACAAGCCGCCCACCAGCACCGGCTTGGCGCCGAGGCGATCGGCCAGCGCGCCGAGCAGCAGGCGGCCGCCGAGCCCGGAGAATCCGGCGAGGCTGTAGACGGTCACCGCGGTGAGCGGCGCTATGCCGCAGACCATGGCGTAGGACACCATGTGGAAGATCGGCCCGGAATGGGCCGCGCAGCACGCGAAATGCGCGCCCGCCAACGCCACGAATTGCGGGGTGCGGAAGGCTTGCGCCGCAGTCCATTCGGTTTGCGGCGCGTCGTTGATATCAACGGGCGCATCGTCCGCGCTCTTCGGCGCCGGGCGCACCAGGAAACAGGCGGGGATCAGCAGCGCCCAGGCGGCGATGCCGATCACGAGCATCGCGGTGCGCCAGTCATAGGCGGTGATCAGCGCGCTGGCCGACGGCGCGATCGTCACCGGTGCGACCCCCATGCCGGCCGACACCAGCGCCACCGCAAGGCTGCGATGCTGCGTGATCCAGGCGCTCGCGACCGCCATCATCGGCGCGTAGAAGCTGCCGGCGGCAATGCCGATCAGCCCGCCGAACAGCAGCTGGAATTGCCAGAGGCTCTGCGCCTGGCTGGCGCTGACGAGGCCGAGACCCAGCAGCACGCTGCCGGAAAGCACCACGATGCGGGTGCCGAAGCGGTCGGACAGTGCGCCCCAGGCAAAGGCGGCAAATCCCATGCACAGGAAATCGAGCGTCGCAGCGGCGGAGATGCCCGCGCGCGACCAGCCCATCGCTTCCGAGATCGGTTGCAGGAACACCGCGAGCGACAGCATCGTGCCGAAGCCGACACAGGTCATCAGCGCGCCGGCGCCGACGACGACCCAGCCATAGTTGAAGGACGAGGCCCTCATGCGTTTCCCTGCCGTTTTTTGTCTTATTGATATTTGCCAGCCCGATGGTCGTCGATTTGGAACGGGAGGACAAGGCGGCCTTTGTCATGCCCGGGTCACGAATTCGCGCCTGCGCGCATGACAGCACAGGTGTATCGTCTCGCCATCTGCTGCCATCGCGAGCATCGACAGGAGGGTACCCGTGAAAACCTATCAGCTCTACATCAATGGTCAGTATGTCGATCCCGCCAACGGCGAATGGTTCGAGTCCGTCGATCCCTATCGCGGCGAGGCCTGGGCGAAGATTCCGCGCGGCTCCAAGGCCGATGCCGACAAGGCGGTGAAAGCCGCCAATGAAGCGATGTGGCGCGGCCCGTGGTCGAAGATGACGGCTTCCGCGCGCGGCAAAGCAATGCGGAAACTCGGCGACCTCGTTGCCGCGAATGCGGAGCGTCTCGCCGAGATCGAGGTGCGCGACAACGGCAAGCTGATGGCCGAGATGCTGGGCCAGCTGCGCTATCATCCCGAATGGTGGTGGTATTTCGGCGGCCTGGTCGACAAGCTCGAAGGTGGGCTCGTGCCGATCGACAAGCCGGAGACCTTTGCTTACACGACGCACGAGCCGGTCGGCGTCGTCGCGGCGCTGACGGCCTGGAATTCGCCGCTGCTGTTCGTCGCCTGGAAATGCGCGGCCGCCCTTGCCGCCGGCTGTGCGGTGATCGTCAAGCCGTCGGAATTCACCTCGGCCTCGACGCTGGAATTTGCCGCGCTGACCAAGGAAGCCGGCATTCCCGACGGCATCTTCAATGTGGTCACCGGCTTCGGGCCGGAGATTGGGACCGAGTTGATCTCGCACCCCGGCGTCGCCAAGATCACCTTCACCGGTTCGGACGCGACCGGCGCGAAGGTCTACGAGACCGCTGCGAAGAGCCTGAAGCGGGTCTCGCTCGAGCTCGGCGGCAAGTCGCCGAACATCGTGTTCGAGGATGCCGATCTCTCCGCGGCAGCGGCCGGCGCGGTGTCGGGCATCTTTGCGGCGACGGGACAGACCTGCATCGCCGGCTCGCGGCTGCTGGTACAGAACTCGATCAAGGACAAGTTCGTCGAGCGCCTGCTGGAGCTCGCGCGATCCGCCAAGATCGGCGATCCCATGAAGTCCGATACCAATATCGGCCCCGTCACCACGCCGGCGCAGTACAAGAAGATCCTCGACTATATCGATATCGCGAACAAGGAAGGCGCGCGCTGCCTGCTCGGCGGCAAGCCGGCCTCCGGCGCTGATATCGTCGGCGGCCAGTTCGTCGAGCCGACCATCTTCACCGACGTCGACAATTCGATGCGGATCGCGCGCGAGGAGGTGTTCGGGCCGGTGCTCTCGATCATCGGCTTCGACACCGAGGAGGACGCCGTCCGGATCGCCAACGACACGATCTACGGCCTTGCCGCGGGCATCTGGACCCGCGATCTCTCCCGCGCCATACGCGTGCCGAAGCTGCTCCGCGCCGGCACGGTGTGGGTGAACACCTACCGCGCCATCAGCTACATGATGCCGTTCGGCGGCATGAAGTCTTCCGGCCTCGGCCGCGAGAGCGGCATCGACGCGGTCCGCGAATATCTGGAGACCAAGAGCGTGTGGATCTCGACCGCGACGGATGTGCCGGCCAATCCGTTCGTGATGCGATGAGTTAACGCCGGGCACTGCCACCACCTTCGTCATTCCGGGACGCGCCGACAGGCGCGGGCCCGGAATCCATTTCTCCAAGCACCCCAGCGGCACAATGGATTCCGGGCCCATCGCTTCGCGATGTCCCGGAATGACGAAAGACTATCTCGGTCCGCACTGCCACGCCGGCCCGATCGGCGTCCAGCTCCAGCATGGACCGAAGCTGCCGCCATTGTAGCGGCCGCGGACAAATCCAGGTCGGCCGAAATAGTGCAACTCGCCGTCATAGCCGAAATATTGGGGGGAATAGTCCGGCTCACCCGTGACGGTGCCCTTACGGCCGTAGATGGGGACGGCATTGTTCGGGGGCTGATGATAGCCGGGAAGAAAGCCGTAGCCGTGCCAGTGATAAGCGTGTCGCTTCTGAGCGGGCGCGCCTAACGTCACCGCGGGCAGCGCGACGAGCAGGGCGATCATTATGGAGAGAATGCGCGACATCGATGCAGCGTAACGAGCTTGGTGCAAAACACGACTCACATTGCTGGGAGAGACGGGTTCCCGGCTCGCGGCTTTGCCGCGCTCCGGAGTGACGGTGGGAGCTAGCTGTCCACCTTCAGCGCGGCGATAAAGGCTTCCTGCGGGATGTCGACCTTGCCGAACTGCCGCATCTTCTTCTTGCCTTCCTTCTGCTTCTCCAGAAGTTTGCGCTTGCGCGTGACGTCGCCGCCGTAGCATTTCGCGGTGACGTCCTTGCGCAGCGCGCGCACGGTCTCGCGCGCGATCACCTTGCCGCCGATCGCCGCCTGGATCGGGATCTGGAACATGTGCGGCGGGATCAGCTCCTTCATCTTCTCGACCATGGCGCGGCCGCGCCCCTCGGCGCGGGTGCGATGCACCAGCATGGAGAGCGCGTCGACCGGCTCGCCATTGACCAGGATCTGCATCTTGACGAGATCGGCCGGCTTGTAGTCGGTCAGGTGATAGTCGAACGAGGCGTAGCCTTTGGAGACCGATTTGAGGCGATCGTAGAAATCAAACACCACCTCGTTGAGCGGCAAATCGTATTTCACCATCGCGCGGCTACCGACATAGGTCAGCTCCTTCTGCGCGCCGCGGCGATCCTGACACAGCTTCAGCACGCTGCCGAGATATTCGTCCGGGGTGAGGATCGTCGCCTCGATCCACGGCTCCTCCATCTCCGCGATCTTGACCACATCGGGCATGTCCACGGGATTGTGGATCGAGATCTCGCTGCCGTCGGTCAGCTTCATCTTGTAGATCACGCTCGGCGCAGTCGCGATCAGGTTGAGATCGAACTCGCGCGACAGCCGCTCCTGGATGATCTCCAGATGCAACAGGCCGAGGAAGCCGCAACGGAAGCCGAACCCCAGCGCGGCGGAGGTTTCCATCTCATAGGAGAAGCTCGCATCGTTGAGGCGGAGCTTGCCCATCGCCGCGCGCAGCGTTTCGAAATCGTTAGCGTCGGCCGGAAACAGGCCGCAGAACACCACGGGGATCGCCGGCTTGAAGCCCGGCAGCATCTTGCTGACCGGTTTCCTGTCGTCGGTGATGGTGTCGCCGACGCGCGTGTCCGCGACCTCCTTGATGGCGGCGGTGATGAAGCCGATCTCGCCGGGACCGAGCTCCTCGACCTGCTCCATCTTGGGCGTGAAGAAGCCGACGCGCTCGACGTCGTAGGCCGCGTTGGTGCCCATCATGCGGATGCGCGCGCCCTTTTTCATCACGCCGTCGACCACGCGGATCAGCACCACCACGCCGAGATAGACGTCGTACCAGCTGTCGACCAGCAGCGCCTTCAAGGTCGCGTCGCGGTCGCCCTTCGGCGGCGGCAGCCGCGTGACGATGGCTTCCAGCACGTCGGACACGCCTTCGCCGGTCTTGGCCGAGATCGGAATCGCGTTTGAGGCGTCGATGCCGATCACGTCCTCGATCTGCTGCTTGACCTTCTCCGGTTCGGCCGCGGGCAGGTCGACCTTGTTGAGGACGGGCACGATCTCGAGATTGTTGTCGATCGCCTGATAGACGTTGGCGAGCGTCTGCGCCTCCACGCCCTGGCTGGCGTCGACCACCAGCAGCGCGCCTTCGCAGGCCGCGAGCGAGCGCGAGACCTCATAGGCGAAGTCGACATGCCCGGGCGTGTCCATCAAATTGAAGATGTAGTCCTTGCCGTCTTTGCCGCGGTAGTTGAGCCGCACCGTCTGCGCCTTGATGGTGATGCCGCGCTCGCGCTCGATGTCCATGGAATCGAGCACCTGCTCCTTGCCCGCCATTTCGCGATCGGTCAGCCCGCCCGTCATCTGGATCAGGCGGTCGGCCAAGGTCGATTTGCCATGGTCGATATGGGCGACGATGGAGAAGTTGCGGATGTTGGAAATGGGGGCGGTCGTCATGGCGCGGGGGATAGCATCCGCGACTCCATGCGGCAACCATGTTGCTTGATTTCAAGGGGTTTTCTTCACGCCAAGCTGATTTCACTTGCGCAAAAAACGCGCTACGCGTGGGCCTATGTCCTCAACGTCCATTTCCTCCTCAGCCCCGCGCCGCCGCCGCAGATTGCGCTTCCGCAAGCTGGCGGCGTGGCTCGCCTCGCGCGCCACCAGCCCCAAGACCGATCTCTGGCTCGTCATCACCTTCGCGGTGGTGCATGCGCTGCTCTGGACACGGATCCTGATCGATCTGAAGGCCGCGCAGGACGTCCATATGGACGTCGCCGAAGCTTTTGCCTGGGGCCAGAAATTCCAGTTCGGCTACGGCAAGCATCCGCCGCTGGCAGGCTGGATCGCGGGTCTCTGGTTCCAATTCTTCCCGGTCGCGGACTGGGCAACCTATTTGCTCGCCATGACCACGCTCGGCATAGGCCTCGTGATCTGCTGGTTCGTCGCGCGGCGCGTGGTCGACCGACGCCGCGCTTTCTTCGTCATTGTCATGCTCGCGCTCTACCCGATCTTCAATTTCAAGGGTTTCAAATACAATCCCGACCTGTTGCAGCTCGTCACCCTGCCGCTGGTCGTGCTGGCCTATCTCAACGCGTTCGAGCGGCGCACGTGGCTGAGCGGCATCCTGCTCGGGCTCGCCGGCGCATCGGCGCTGATGACCAAATACTGGGTGCTGACCATGATCGGCGCCGTCGGGCTTGCGGCGCTGATCCATCCCGAGCGGGTGAGATTTTTGCGCTCGCCCGCGCCGTGGGTTGCGATCGTGACCGTCGTGGTCGCGATGATCCCGCATCTGATCTGGCTGAAACAGGTCGACTTCGTGCCGCTGACCTATGCCGGCGATGTCTATGGCCTGTCGAACCGCACGCAGAGCGCGTGGCTTGTGCTAGGCTATATCGGCCACAATCTCGCGCTGCTGGCGCTGCCGATTGTGATTGTCGCGCTGGTGCTGTTGCTGCCGCCGCGCTGGATCGCGCGCGCATGGGGCCGTGGGCCGTCGGTCGTTGACGCGCGACAGGCGATGAATGTCTGGCTCATCCAGGCCATTGTCGCGATCGGCCCGCCGCTCGGCGGCCTGATCTTTACCGTCTATATGAAGACCGATTGGGGCATCTCGCTGTTCTTCCTGGTGCCGCTGGCGCTGATCGCGATTCCCAAACTGCGCATGCGCGCGGTCGCGGTGCCGTGGATCACGGCGATTTATCTGGTGCTGTCGCTGGCGACGCTCGCCGCCGCCCCGCGCATCGCCGTCATCGAGATGGAGCACAATCCCAACAGCGCCAACTCCTATGGCGCGCGCTCGCAGCTGGCGCGCGAGCTGACGCAGGCCTGGCACAGCCGTTTCGGTTCGCGCTGGGCGGTCGTCGCCGGCACCACCGAGATCGGCGAACCGATGACGTTCTACAGCCCCGATCATCCGGCGCCGTTCACGCCGGGCGAACTGTGGTCGTCGGGGCTGACGTCGTTCGAGGAAGCCAACCGTCTCGGCTTCATCGGTATCTGCGACACCACGGATGGACGCCTGCCGATGTGCGAAAAGTGGATGAAAGACAATGCGCCGGACGCCGAGCAGGTGGTGATGACCACGCAGCGCTTCTTTAGGGGGCATGCGGGACCTTCGATCGCGTGGAAAGTCTATATCGAGCCGCCGGGGAAATAGGCGTAGCGCATGATCCGGAAAAGTGGGCACCGGTTTTCCGAAAAGATCATGCGCAAAATAAAGAGGAACAACAGATGGATCTCGATCTCACGGGAAAACGCGCGCTCGTCACCGGCTCGACACGTGGCATCGGCTTTGCGACCGCGGCGGGCCTTGCCGGCATGGGCGCGGAGGTGATCGTCAATGGACGCGACAGCGCGGTTGTTGCGGAGGCCATCGCGAAAATCAGGCAGGCGACGCCGAACGCGAAGCTTCATGCCGCCGCCTTCGATCTCGGCACGGCGCAGGGCTGCGCCGCGCTGATTGCGGCGTTCCCGCAAGCCGACATCCTCGTCAACAGTCTCGGCATCTACGAGCCGAAAGCTTTCTTCGACATCGAGGACGCCGATTGGTTGAAAATGTTCGAGGTCAACGTCATGAGCGGCGTGCGCCTGACCCGGCACTATCTGAAAGGCATGCTCGATCGCAACGACTGGGGCCGCTTGGTGTTCGTCTCCTCGGAATCCGGCATCTATGTGCCGAAGGAGATGGTGCATTACGGCTTCTCCAAGGGTGCGCAGCTCGTGATCGCGCGGGGCGCGGCCGAGCAGACCAAGGGCACCAACGTGACCGTCAATTCGGTGCTGCCCGGCCCAACCTGGGTCGAGATGGCGCCGGTCCGGCTCGCCGCACGGGCCAAGGCAATGGGCACGACTGTCGACGATCTCGCCGTGCGCACCTTCACCGAGCGGCGGCCGGCCTCGCTGCTGCAGCGCTACGCCAGGCCCGAAGAAGTCGCGAATTTGATCTGCTATCTCTGCTCGAAGGCGTCCAGCGCCACCAATGGCGCGGCGCTGCGCGCTGATGGCGGGATTGTCACCAATCCGTTTTGATCTTCGCCGCTTGCTCATTTCACCCTCTCCCCTTGCGGGAGAGGGTGGTTTCGAGCGAAGCGAGAAACCGGGTGAGGGGTTTGTCTCCGCAAAAAGGAAAGCGACCCCTCACCCGGCTCGAACTTCGCTCCGCTCATTCTCGCCACCCTCTCCCGCAAGGGGAGAGGGTACAGCGTGCCCGCGACACGGGCGGGACCTACGTCCCTTCCTCGTTGAACTTGCTTTCGACGAGTTCGGTGATTGCCGCAAGCGCGGCTTCCGCCTCGACGCCCGTCGCCGACACGCGGATCGTGGTGCCGGGCGCGGCGGAGAGCATCATCAGTCCCATGATCGAGCGGCCGCCGACCGTCTCGCGGCCGCGCGTCACCCAGATCTCGGCGCCGGGAAAGCGCTCCACCGCCTGGACAAACTTTGCGGAGGCGCGCGCATGCAGGCCGCGCTTGTTGGTGATCTCGAGTTCTTTCGAGATGGCGCCCGCGGGCACGCTCGGCCCCGGGATGTTCTCCGGCGACGGATCGTCGTCGTTCATTTGCCGGCAAGCACCCGGCTGGCGATGGTGACGTATTTGCGGCCGGCTTCCTGCGCCAGCGCAATCGCATCGGGCAGCGAACGCTCTTCCCGGACCTTGGCAAGCTTGACCAGCATGGGAAGATTGATGCCTGCGAGCACTTCGACCTTGGGGCGGCTCATGCAGGAGATCGCGAGGTTGGAAGGCGTGCCGCCGAACATGTCGGTGAGGATGGCGACACCGTCGCCGCTGTCGACGCGATTGACGGCTTCGATGATGTCGCTGCGACAGAGATCGGAATCGTCTTCCGCGCCGATCGTCACGGCTTCGATCTGTTTTTGGGGACCCATCACATGCTCGAGCGCCGCCCTGAATTCGTCGGCAAGGCGCCCATGGGTCACCAGTACAAGGCCAATCATCGGAAACTCCCGCGGGTGCCATTTGGTGCACCGCACGAACGCGCCACTTTGACCATCCAGCGCCCCCGCGCAAGAGGGGATGTTTGGGATTCGCCCGGAGTTTGGCGGCGGAGAAATAGGGCCGCGCCCGGTCTAATCGGTCGCGAGTGTTGCGCTGATATGGTTACCAATCCCCTTCCGGCAATGGTCCGAATGGTTACCGGATAATGAACTCGCAGTTGTGGTCAGGGCTGCGACAACTAGCGGCAGGGGGTTGAAAGCCGGATCGACCGGGATTCGCGGTATTTTGACACCGGAAAGATCGATTTCGAGGGCCTCCGCCGGGGGCAGCCGCTCCGCATCATCGGCCGCAAGGTCGACCACCAGACCCACCACCGCCTCACTGAGGTGGTCGCAACGGCGGATGCCGAGGCCCCTGATCTCGATCAGGCCGGCGAGTTCGCGCGCCGGGCGCACCCACAATTTTTCGCCGTCTGTATCCAGATGGACACGGTCATCGCCGACCAGAATGGCGGGCGGAAGCTGCCCGGTGCGGCCGGCCAGGATGAGATCGAAGGCGAGACGCGACTTGCCGGAACCGGATGGCCCGCGGATCAGGACCGCGCGATCGCCGACCTTCACCGCGGAGGCGTGCACGGTCGAACTCGTGCTCATGGCTCGGGCAGTCTCACGACAAAGCGCGCGCCGGTCACCGTCGGCTCGCCGTCGGCATCTTTCGGGCCGGGACGGTTCTCGGCCCAGATGCGCCCGCCATGCGCCTCGATGATCTGCTTGGAGATCGACAGGCCGAGGCCGGAGTTCTGGCCAAATCCCTGATGCGGACGATCGGTGTAAAAGCGCTCGAACACGCGCTCCAGCGCGTCGGGGCGAATGCCCGGGCCGTCGTCATCGACCACGATCTCGATCTCCGTGCGCACGCGGCGGCACTGAATGCGCACCTTGCCGCCGGCATTGGAGAAGGATTGCGCGTTGGAGAGCAGGTTGGAGATCACCTGGCCGAGACGCGAATCATGGCCGGGCACCCAGAAGGCGTCGTTGATGCTGCGGCCCTCGAAGCGCACTTCGACGCCGACGTCGTGCCCAAGCCGCGTTTCATTGGCGACGGAGGTCAGCGTCGTGAGCAGGCGGCGCAGATCGACCGGCGCCATGTCCTGCCGCTGCAACTCGGCATCAAGCCGGCTCGCATCGGAAATGTCGGAAATCAGGCGATCGAGCCGCTTCACATCGTGTTCGATGACGGCAAGAAGCCGCGCGCGGCTGATCTCGTTGCGCGCCAGCGGCATGGTTTCGACCGCCGAGCGCAGCGAGGTCAGCGGGTTCTTCAGCTCATGCGACACGTCGGCGGCGAATGTCTCGATCGCCTCGATGCGGTTATAGAGCGCATCCGTCATGTCGCGCAGCGCTCGGGAGAGATGGCCGATCTCGTCGCGGCGGAGCGTGAAGTCGGGAATCTCGACGCGGGTCTTGATGCGGCGGCGGACGCCTTCGGCGGAATAGGCAAGCCGCCGGACCGGGCCCGCGATGGTACTGGCGAGCAAGAGCGACAGCACGATCATGACGGCGGTGGCGACGCCGCCGACTTTCAGGATCGCGAGCCGCTCGGCGGTCACCATCTGGTCGATGTCGTCGCCTTGCGTCGACAGCATCAGCACGCCGTGAATGGTGCGCGAGCGCAGCACGGGGACGGCGACCGAGACGATCACCTCGCCGCGGGCATTGACCCGCACCATGCTGCGCTTGTGATTCTTCAGGGCGTCGGCGACCTCCTGATAGCCGAGGCCGGAGTTGCCGAGCTCGCGGTAGAGCGGCAGGTCGCCGCGGTTCAGCCAGGTGCGAACCGCGATCACGGCGCGCTCGTAGATGTTGGGAGTCGTGACCGGCGGCGGCAGTTCGAAGCGGATCACGTTCTCCAGCGTGCGGCTGTCGAGCAAAAGCCCGCCATTGGGATCGTAGATGCGGGCGCGGGTCTTGGTCGGTGAGATCAGCGTGCGCAACACCGGCGCGACGCGCTCCGGATTGATCGGGAAATCGAGCTGGGAATCCTCATCCGGCCCCTTCAGCGTGTCGCCGGCCTTGAGGTCGGCGAGCCTGTCGGGATCGATGGTGAGGCTGTTGGTTTGCACCGTGGCCGAGGCCGCGATGGCACCCGCGATGATCTCGGCCTGCACCAGCAGGCTCTGCGCACGCGCGTCGATCAGGCCGGCGCGGAACTGCGAGAGGTAAAGAATGCTCGCGACCAGCGCCAGCAAGCCGGCAATATTGAGAGAAACAATGCGGCGGGTGAGGCTCGAGAACGAGAGCGTAAACAGGAATTGGCCGGCGCGCCTGAGCCAGCTCAGCGGCCGCTGCCAGCCTTTCAGGCCCGGCTTTTCGGCGACAACATCATCCATGGCCAAGGACGACGAAGCGTTCTCGGCATTCACACCCGAATCCGGCTGCGTTCGGTCAAGCAATCGCTACCCACCCGAAAATTCGCCTCATCCTACCCCACAAGGATTACGGCGTCAGCGCGCTTGCCTGCGCGCCGCCCAGCCCCACTTAAGCTTCCTTGAAACGGTATCCCACGCCGTACAGCGTCTCGATCATCTCGAAATCGTCGTCGACCACCTTGAACTTCTTGCGCAGCCGCTTGATGTGGCTGTCGATGGTGCGGTCGTCGACATAGACCTGGTCGTCATAGGCCGCGTCCATCAGCGCGTTGCGGCTCTTCACCACACCGGGCCGGGTCGCCAGCGCCTGCAGGATCAGAAATTCCGTCACCGTCAGCGTCACCGGCTCGTTCTTCCAGGTGCAGGTGTGGCGCTCCGGATCCATCCGCAGCAGGCCGCGGTCCAGCGCCTTGGCGTCGTTCTCCTTCGGCGCGGCCGTCGGGTCCTTCGGCTGCGAGCGGCGCAACACGGCCTTGACGCGCTCCACCAGCAACCGCTGCGAGAACGGCTTGCGGATGAAATCGTCGGCGCCCATTTTCAGGCCGAACAATTCGTCGATCTCTTCGTCCTTCGACGTCAGGAAGATGACCGGCAGGTCGGACTTCTGCCGCAGCCGGCGCAGCGTCTCCATGCCGTCCATACGCGGCATCTTGATGTCGAGGATGGCGAGATCGGGCTGGCTGGTGCGGAAGCCGTCGAGCGCGGAGGCGCCATCGGTGTAGGTCATGATGCGATAGCCTTCGGCTTCCAGCGCAATCGAGACCGAGGTGAGAATGTTGCGGTCGTCATCGACCAGGGCGATTGTGGGCATGAGCCTGCTTTCAGTAGGTGGTTCAGCTGAAACGGCGAGCATTCCGGTGATGCGCCGCATAATTGGGCTTCGGAAGTGGTCACCGAGCAATGCAAGCTGGGCTGAAGTGTGACCGAGTTCCGAAAGAGTGCCGCATTTCGTGCCGGCATTCCGACCCTTCCGGCTGCCGGTTTAGCCGGAAAAAGGGCCGCAATGCAACAGGATGGCGAGAGAATATCGATGCAACCGACGGACGATTTTAACCCTTCCAGGCTGGCCAAATCCCTGCTCCGCAAGCGCCGGCAAGGGGCGCTTGCGACCCTGATGGCGGGAACCGGGGCTCCCTATTGCTCCCTGGTGAATGTCGCGAGCCATCCCGACGGCTCGCCGATTCTCCTGATCTCGCGGCTCGCCGTTCACACCCAAAATATTCTCGCCGACGACAGGATTTCACTGATGCTGGACGAGCGGGGGCCCGGCGATCCGCTCGAAGGCGCGCGAATCATGCTCTCGGGGCGGGCCGAGGTGGCCGACAATGACAATCGGGAACTTCTGCGGCGGCGCTATCTGAACGCCCACCCGTCCGCCGAGGCCTATGCCGATTTCGGCGATTTCGCGTTCTTCCGGATCAGGCCCGCCGGCACCCATCTGGTCGCGGGTTTTGGCCGCATCCTCGATCTGCAGCCGAAGCAGTTCCTGACAGACGTGAGCGATGCCGCCGCGCTGATCGAGGCCGAGCAGGGCGCGATCGAGCATATGAATGCCGATCATCGCGAGGCGATGAATCTGTATGCGACGAAGTTGCTCGGCGCGGATGCTGCCGACTGGCGCTGCACCGGATGCGACCCCGAGGGCATGGACATGCAGGCCGAACGCGCCACTTTGCGGCTCGACTTTCCCGCGCGCGTGTCGGGGCCCGGGGACTTGCGCAAGATGCTGGTCCAGCTTGTAAACGAGGCGCGGGCGAAGGCGTAAAGCCGCGTCGTCCTTTTGAACGCGTCACCGTCTCGGCGCGACCTAAGCGCATGATCCGGGAAAGCAGTCGTCGATTGGCGCTGATGGTGTGCCTGACGCTGGCCGCAAGCGCAGGCCTGGTCGCGCCGTCATTCGCGCAGGGCCTTGCCGCGCAGAGCGCGAAGATCAACGCGCTCGGCGACGCCGGGAAATATTCGGAAGCGATTCCGCTAGCGGAAGCCATGTTGGCGAACCTCGAGAAGGGCGCGCCCACCAAAGATCTTGCCGGCGCGATGAACAATCTCGCGCAGCTCTATGGCGATGTCGGCCGCGACGCGGAGGCCGAGCCGCTCTACATGCGCGCGCTCGCCATCATGGAGAAGACGGTCGGAGTCGATTCCGTCGGGATCGCGCGGAGCTGAACAATCTGGCGGCGCTCTATCAGCGTCAGCTGCGCTATGCCGAGGCCGAGCCGCTGTTCAAGCGCGCGCTGGCGCTGTCGGAGACGCAGTTGCCTGCGAACCATCCCGACATCGGACGCGCTCTCAACAATCTCGCCACTTGCTACGAGAAGCAGGACCGTCATGCGGAGTCGGAAGCGCTGACCAGGCGCGCGCTTGCGCTCTATGAGAAGGTCGCGGGTGCGGAAAGTCCGCCCGCCGCGACGCTGCTCAGCAATCTCGGCCAGATCATCAAGGTCCAGGGGCGCGAGGCCGAAGCCGAGCCCATGATCAAGCGCTCACTTGCGATCCGGGAGAAGGTGTTGGGGCGCGATCATCCCGACGTCGCGCGCTCGCTCAACAATCTCGGCGATCTCTATCAGCGCGAGAACCGCTTTGCCGAGGCCGAACCGATCCCCAAGCGGGCGCTGGCGATCCGCGAGCAGGCGGTCGGGCCCGACCATCCCGACACCGCGGCGTCCGTCAACAATCTGGCCTCGCTGTATCAGGCCGAAGGCCGCGCCGCCGATGCGATTCCCTTGATTGAGCGGATGATCGGCAAGGGCCGCGCGCAATTGGGCATCTCGCTTGCTGTGCTCTACGACGCGCAGCGGCAGCAGATCATGCCGACCGAGAGGGCGCTGGATGAAGCGCTCGACGTGATTCAACGCGGTACCCAATCTTCGGCCGCTTCCGCGGTCAACAAGCTCGCCGTGCGCATCGCTGCCGGCAATGACCGGCTCGCAGAACTGGTGCGGCGCGACCAGGATCTCGGCAGCGAAGCCGAGACGTTCAACAAGACGGTGGTGGCCGCACTCTCGAAACAGGGCCAACGCGATAGCGCCGCCGCGCAGCGCGCCCGCGACCGACTTGCTGCGATCGCGACTGAGCGCGTGACCTTGCAAAAGACCTTTGCGACCGAATTCCCCGATTATTCCGCGCTGTCGAATCCGCTGCCATTGAAGACAAGAGAAATCCAGTCGCTGCTCTCCGGCGACGAAGCGATGGTGCTGTTCGCGCTGGCGGACAAGGATAGCTATGCGATCGCGCTGACGCGCGACGGCTTTGACTGGAAGCGGATTCCCCTGGGCAGCGATCCGATCTCGCAAAAAGTCTCCGCCTTCCGCCGGGGTCTCGACATCAGCCAGGCCAGCGATGCCTCGGGTAAGTCGAAGCTGTTCGATCTTGCGCGCGCCAACGAACTCTATGTCGCGTTGTTCGGCGAGATCGAGGCGATCGTCAAGGACAAGCGCAGCCTGCTGGTCGCGCCGTCGGGCGCGCTGACCGCGCTACCGTTCCATCTGCTGGTGACGGAGAAGCCCGCCGCTGCGATCCCCGAGAAGCTCGAAGGCTATCGCGAGGCGGCTTGGCTGTTGAAGCGGCAGGCGGTCTCGGTGCTGCCGTCGGTCGCAAGCCTCAAGGCGCTGCGCGGCTTCGCGCGCCGCGACCAGGCCGTGAAACCGATGACCGGTTTCGGCGATCCCTTGTTCAATCCTGCGGATAGCAGCGGCGAGAAGCGCACGGCCTCACGCAGCCTGACCAGCGTCGCCTATACCGATTTCTGGCGCGGCGCCGGCCTCGATCGCAAGATGCTTGCGGCCGCGCTCTCGCAGCTTCCCGACACCGCCGACGAGTTGAATGCGGTCGCCAGGGATCTCGGCGTGCCCAAATCCGACATTCATCTCGGCGCCGATGCCAGCGAAACCACCGTGAAGCGCACGCCGCTCGCCGACTACCGCGTGGTCTACTTCGCGACCCACGGTCTGGTCGCGGGCGATGTGAAGGGCATCGCCGAGCCGTCGCTGGCGCTGAGCATCCCCAAGGAGCCGTCCGCGTTCGACGACGGCCTGCTCACGGCCAGCGAGGTCGCGCAGCTCAAACTCAATGCCGATTTCGTGGTGCTCTCTGCCTGCAATACCATCGCGGGCGACCGGCCGGGCGCGGAGGCGCTGTCGGGACTGGCGCGCTCATTCTTCTATGCCGGCGCACGGTCGCTCCTGGTCACACATTGGGCCGTGGTGTCCGAGGCCGCCACGCGGCTCACGATTTCGACTTTCGATCGAACTCAAAGCCGACCCGAAGATCGGCCGCGCCGAGGCGCTGCGCCAGGCCATGCTTGGCTATCTCAACGACACCTCCTCGCCGCAAAACGCCTATCCGGCCTTCTGGGGGCCGTTTGCCCTGATCGGCGAGGGCGCGGCACAATAAAATTCCCCGATTGTGCGACGCAATAGCGCGGGACTGGCTCAATCCGGCCGCTTCCAAAGGCAATAAACCAAAACGTGCGGGATCGGCTTGGCAAAATGAGCGTTCAACAGTAATAGGTCGCCCGACCGAAGCGGGTTAGGGCTATAGTGCGGTCACTGCGAGAGCGGCGCGTTCGGCGGCATTCGCGCCATGACATCGTGGGTTCGAGGGAGAGTTCTTCGTGCAAGAGACGGGCATGCATAACGGTGCATTCGGCGCCGACAAATTCGGCTTCAAAAAACTGCAGGGCGTGAACTGGAATTTCGGTGCGCCCCAGCTCTACGAGCATTCGCTGCGCAATGGCGAAGCCGTGGTCTCGGCCGATGGTGCACTCTGCGCGGACACCGGCGAGTTCACCGGCCGCAGCCCAAAGGACAAGTTCACGGTGCGCGATTCGCTCACCGACAAATCGATGTGGTGGGCCGGCAACCAGTCGATCACCGCGGAGCAGTTCGAGGCGCTGTATCAGGATTTCCTCAAGCACGCCGAAGGCATGACCCTGTTCGCGCAGGACCTCTATGGCGGCGCCGATCCGAGCTTCCGCATCAAGACCCGCGTCTTCACCGAGCTCGCCTGGCATTCGCTGTTCATCCGCACGCTGCTGATCCGTCCCGAGGCCTCTGACCTCGCGAGCTTCGTGCCTGAACTGACCATCGTCGACCTGCCCAGCTTCCGCGCCGATCCCAAACGTCACGGCGTGCGCTCGGAGAACGTCGTCGCCATCGATTTCGCCCGCAAGATCGTCCTGATCGGCGGGTCTTATTATGCCGGCGAGATGAAGAAGAGCGTGTTTACCACGCTGAACTTCTATCTGCCCGAAAAGGGCGTGATGCCGATGCACTGCTCGGCCAATGTCGGGCCCGACGGCGACACCGCGATCTTCTTCGGCCTGTCCGGCACCGGCAAGACCACGCTGTCCGCGGACCCTGCGCGCACTTTGATCGGCGACGACGAGCATGGCTGGGGCTCGGACGGCATCTTCAATTTCGAGGGCGGCTGCTACGCCAAGTGCATCAAGCTCTCGCAGGAGGCCGAGCCCGAGATTTACGCGGCCAGCAAGCGCTTCGGCGCGGTGCTGGAGAACGTCGTGCTCGACGAGCGCTCGCGCGAGCCCGACTTCGACGACGGCTCCAAGACCGAGAACACCCGCTCGGCCTATCCGCTGGAGTTCATTCCCAACGCCTCGCGCTCCGGCCGCGCGCCGCATCCGAAGAACCTGGTGATGCTGGCCGCCGACGCTTTCGGCGTGTTGCCGCCGATCGCCAAGCTGACGCCGGCGCAGGCGATGTATCATTTCCTGTCCGGCTACACCGCCAAGGTCGCCGGCACCGAGCGCGGCCTGGGCTCCGAGCCGCAGCCGGAATTCTCGACCTGCTTCGGCTCGCCGTTCCTGCCGCGCGACCCCAGCGTCTATGGCAACCTGATGCGCGAATTGATCGCCAGGCACAATGTCGACTGCTGGCTGGTCAACACCGGGTGGACCGGCGGCAAGTTCGGCACCGGCCGCCGCATGCCGATCAAGGTGACGCGGGCGCTGCTCACCGCCGCGCTGAACGGTTCGTTGCGCAACGCCGACTTCCGCACCGACAAGTATTTCGGCTTTGCGGTGCCGACCTCGCTGCCGGGCGTCGAGCCGCACATCCTCGATCCCATCAAGACCTGGGCCGACAAGGCCGAGTTCGACAAGACCGCGCGGGCGCTGGTCGGCATGTTCCAGAAGAACTTCGCCAAGTTCGAGAAGTCGGTCGACGCCGATGTCCGCGCCGCCGCGCCGGAGATCAAGCTCGCGGCGGAGTGACGCGGGAGGCGACATCGGAATCAAAAAGGGCGGCCGCGGGGCCGCCCTTTGTTTTTGCGCCAACACCGAAATGTTTAACCGCGCGTTAACCATGACGGTCCTGTAGTGCGGCGGATCGTCTCAGCCCGCGAAGGAATCGGCATGTCGGACATTTTCAGCGTTCTGCAAAACGCCTATGCGACCACGCCGCTGGGTTCGACAGCCACCAAATACACCGCCGTCGATCCCAAGGCCTGGCAAGGCACCTGGAGCGGGACGTACGGCACCAACAACCAGAAATTCGAATTCACCATCTCCGGGGTCAACGGCTTTCGCGCCCAGGTCAAATACCAGAGCGGCACCACCGTGCAGTATCAGCAGGTGCTGATCGGAAATTCCTCGTTCCGGATCGGCAACACCAAGTTCATGCTGACCGACGCGGGGCAGGCGAACATTGCCAACGCCGTCACTGATCCCGTCACCGGCGATACCAGCCTGGTGCAGGCGACGGCGACGCAGGACAGTTAGGTCTGCGCGCTCTATCTTCGTCATTTCCGGAGCGCGCGTAAGCGCGAGCCCGGAATCCATCGCGCCATAGTAATGGTGGATGAATGGATTCCGGGCGTGCGCCTTGCGGCGCATCCCGGAATGACGAGTTGAGCTAAGCCTTGAAGTAACCCATCTGCGTCGTGGTCGCGATCAGCTTGCCGGACGGCGACCACAATTCGCCGCTCTGGTCATGATAGCTGCGGTTGAAGATCTTTGCGTCCGCGCAGGCCAGCACATGCGTGATGTCTTCGGCCTCGAGATCGTCGATGCCAGCGTGGAAATAGGTCGTCAGCGTCACCGTGCCGAACGGCACCAGCTCGCGCCGTGCGTGGAACACGCGGGCAAAGAACGCATCCGACATCGACACCAGAGACAGCATGTCGATCTTGCGCGGCGTCCGGTCGCCGATCCAGAGTCTTGAATAGGCGCTCGCCGGCATGCTCTTGCCCGCGCCGAAATCCGGGTCGCCCTCGACGAAGCGGAAGTCGTATTGCTTGACCCAGGGCGCGGCAATCTTGGCGTAGGGCATGGTCTTGTCGAACGGTGTCGCCTCCGGCATCTGCGCCTGTTGATGCGACCATGATGGCCGCCGCTCGGCGAACACCGCGGTTGCCAGCGTGGCGACATCGCCGCCGCCCTGGCTGAGCTCGACGCACCAATGCTGCGAGGAACGGTTGGCCTTGACCAGGCGGACATCGAGATCGAATTCACCCTCCGCGATCGGCGCGCAGTAATTCACCGTGATCGCCAGCGGATCGCCCGTGCGCTGCGGATGCTCCATCAGCGCGCGCAGGATGACCGCAGCGGTGAAGCCGCCGAACGGTCCGACGAAGGCAAAGTAGTCCGCGCTGGTGCGCCCTTGCCACCTGCTGTCACCGGCGGTGACGCGGGTGGCCTCGTCGAAAAGGTGCGGGAGCTTGGTGAGCATGATTCTCTCAAGTCTCGCAATGACGATGTAGCACCATCAGGCAAATTTCAATGACGCCGGAGGTAATGAAATTCGCGTCAGCCCCGCGCGCCGCGCACGCCTTTGCCCTGGTCGGCCAGGGGGCCGGGCCGCACCGGCACGTTCCAGATTTCCTCGGCATATTCGCGGATGGTGCGGTCCGAGGAGAACCATGCCATGCGCGCCACGTTCATCACGCTCGCCCGCGTCCAGGCCGGCATCACCTGCCAGCGTGCGTCGATGCCGCGCTGGGCGTCGAAATAGGAATCGAAATCCGCGCTGACCATGTAGTGGTCGAGATAGCGCAGCGCATGCGCGATCTGCTCGAAGCGAGCGGGCTCGCCCGGCGAGAATTCGCCGCTCCCGATGGCGTTGATGGCGCGCGCCAGCCGCGGCGATTTCCGGATCACGTCGGTGGCGTCCAGTCCCTGCTTGCGCCGGACCGTCACGTCCATCGCCTCCATGCCGAAGATCGCAATGTTCTCCGGTCCGACATGATCGCGGATTTCGATATTGGCGCCATCCAGCGTGCCGATGGTGAGCGCGCCGTTCAGCGCCAGCTTCATGTTGCCGGTGCCGGAGGCCTCCATCCCGGCGGTCGAGATCTGCTCGGAGAGGTCGGCCGCCGGGATGATCACCTCGGCAAGGCTGACATTATAGTCCGGCAGGAACGCGACGCTGAGCCGTCCTGCGACAACAGGGTCATTGTTGACGATTTCGGCGACGTCGTTGATCAGCTTGATGATGAGCTTGGCATAGCGATAGCTCGCCGCCGCCTTGCCGGCGAAAATTTTCACCCGCGGCACCCAATCCTTTTGAGGCTCGTCCTTCATCGCCTGGTACAGCGCGATGGTCTCCAGGATGTTGAGCAGCTGGCGCTTGTATTCGTGGATGCGCTTGATCTGCACGTCGAACAGCGCCGAGGGATCGACCTTGATGCCGAGCCGCTCGCCGATCAGGCGCGTCAGCGCGATCTTGTTGTGCAGCTTGACCTTGCGGAACTGCTGCTGGAAGGTGTTGTCGCTGGCCCGCGCCTCGAGCGCTTCGAGCCGGGTCGGATCGTCGAGCACGGCCTCGCCGCAGACCTCGCGCAGCAGATCGGTCAGCTTCGGGTTGGCGAGCATCAGCCAGCGGCGGAAGGTGATGCCGTTGGTCTTGTTGGTGATGCGGCCGGGATAGAGATGGTTGAGGTCGCTGAACACGGTCTCCCGCATCAACTCCGAATGCATCGCCGAGACGCCGTTGATGCGATGCGAGCCGACGAAAGCGAGTTGCCCCATCCGCACCTTGCGGCCACCCCTCTCGTCGATCAGGGAGACCGAAGCGAGGAAATCCATATCGCCGGGCGCGCGATGCTCGGCAAGCTTGAGATGCTGCGCGTTGATGCGGTAGATGATCTCGAGATTTCGCGGCAAGAGCCGCTGGAACAGCTCGACCGGCCAGGTCTCCAGCGCCTCCGGCAGCAGCGTGTGGTTGGTATAGGACAGCGTGTCGACGGTGATCTTCCAGGCCTCGTCCCAGCGGAAATTATGCAGGTCGACAAGGATGCGCATCAGCTCGGTGACCGCGAGGCTCGGATGCGTGTCGTTGAGCTGCACCGCGGCCTTTTGCGACAGGCTGCGCAATTGCCCATCGGCGGCGAGATGGCGCTTGATGAGGTCCTGCAGCGAGGCCGAGACGAAGAAATATTCCTGCCGCAGGCGAAGCTCGCGTCCCGCCGGGCTCTCGTCGTTCGGATAGAGGAATTTGCAGATCGCTTCCGCGCGCGCTTCCTCCGACGAGGCGCCGACATAGTCGCCGCTATTGAAGACGTCCAGCTTGAGCGGATCGGGCGAGCGCGCCGACCACAGCCGCAGCGCATTGACGTGGTTGCCGCGCCAGCCGACGATCGGCGTGTCGTAGGCGACCGCCTGCACGGTCTCTGCCGGACGCCAGATCGCGCGGTCGCGACCGTTCTGGTCGACATGCTCCACCCAGCCGCCGAAATGGACGTGATAGGCCACTTCCGGCCGCTGGAATTCCCAGGGGTTGCCGAAGCTCAGCCAGACGTCGGGATATTCCTGCTGCCAGCCCTGATTGATGATCTGGCGGAACAGGCCGAAATCGTAGCGGATGCCGTAGCCGATCGCGGGGATCGCCAATGTCGCCATGCTTTCCATGAAGCAGGCGGCGAGCCGGCCGAGGCCGCCATTGCCGAGCGCCGCGTCCGGCTCGCATTGCCTGAGGTCGCCGAGCCCCGGACCGAGATCGCCGATCGCGGTCTCGAAGATCTTCAGCAGGCCCATGTTGTTGAGCGCGTCGAAGAACAGCCGGCCGATCAGGAATTCGAGGGAGAGATAATAGACCCGCTTGCGGCCGGCGTCGTAGCTGTCCTTTTCGGCCATCAGCCAGCGATGCACGACGCGGTCGCGCAGCGCCAGCGCAGTCGCCTTGTACCAGTCCTGGCGCGTCGCCATGCTGGCTTCCTTGCCGATCGCAAGGCGCAGCTTGGTCAGCACGGCGCTCTTGATCTCGGCGATCGCGAGCTCGTCGATGGGCTGGCTGGGTGCTGGCTGATACGGCGAATGTTCTTGCAACTTTACGAACTCTCGTTGGTGCCAGCGGAATGATACGCCGGGCGTCGCGGCACCGGAACCCCGCTGCCTAGGCACGATATGCTCAGGTTTTATGCAAGGATTGGGCCGATTCGGCCAGACTCGGGGTGTGCGAAATGCTGATATAGTCGGCGCAGCGCACGACAAGGTGGAGGAACCATCATGAGACTGCTGATCGAAATCCTCGCCGCGATCCTGCTGGTCTGCTGTGTGTCCGTCACCAGCGCAGCTGCCGCCGGCAAGATGGGCCGCGGCGCCGACGGGGTGAGCTGCGGCGTCAGCGTGCCTGCGAATGCCTCGCCCGCCGCGCGCTGTGCCGCGATCAGGCGGCAGTGCGGCGGGAAGTTTTATGCCAACGCCTGCGGGAAGTATCTGCTCTCGGCGGTCAATTAGGCGGGCGGATCTCTGACTTCGATTCCGTAGTCACTCAAAGCCTCCATGACCGCCTCGATATCTTCCGGCTGGGTCGTTGCTGCAGGGAGCAGTTCGTTGAGTTGATCGAACGTCAAGAAGCCGTTTCGGTGTCCGGTCTTGATCGCTATGCGGATGATTTCGTCCAGTCGCATTCTTGTTTCTTGGCTGGTGTGTTGACTCTCCTACCCTTGGACCCCGAGCGCCGCAGATTGATCTGCGAAAGTGGAACAAATTAAGAACACTTTCACAAGTCTTTGATATATAATAGCGATTCGGCATACTGCCGACACAATATCTATGGTCTGTCCGAGCCCGGGAGGGCTACATGTCCACAACAGCCTTTGATCAATTCGCTCTGACCCGCATTGCCGACTTCGCACGGACGCTGTCGCGCCTGCACCAGGCGTCCCGCCGCCGGGCCGTCGACGACGACGAGATCGACCGCGAATTCAACGCGGTCTGCATGTCGGTGTGGGGCTACACCACCGACGACATCTCGGACGTGCTGTTCTCGGCCGACGACCACGGCTTCCTCGACACCCTGGACGAGGCGCAGGCGCGCATCTTCGCGGCCGAGCTGGGTTACGACCTCGTCGATGACAACGGCATGCTCACCGATTGGTGGGGCTTTTGCTGGATGATCCTCGCCGAGAAGCGCGGGCTGCTCACGCCGGAGAACCGCGCCGCCGCGCGCGCCGCGATCGAGGAGAAATATCTGACGGCGCCGAATGTGATCGGCGTGATCGTGGGACGCTAGTTCGCTTCCGCGCGCTTGTTCTTCGCTGCCGCCGGCTTCGTGATTGGCGGCAGCGGCACGGCGCTGACAGTCGCCGGCGGGGGCGCGTCGCTGGCGACCTCGGCGGCGACCGGCGCGACCTTCATCTCGCCGAGTCGCGCGCGCACCGCAGCCGTCAGCCCCGGATAGGATGCGATTGGCGTGAAATCGCCGGCCCCTCCGTCGGCGCGGACGCCGGAATACGCGACCAGCCCGTCGGACGTTGCGACCACGTCGCCGGCGCGAAGTGAGTTGTCGAGCGCGAGATCGACCGGCGCGAGGCCGGCGGAGTTACGGCCATTGCAGGTGCAGTCGGCGCGCAGCGCCTTGCGATAGGCGAACGCATTCTCGCTGTCGGCGTAGCGTTCGCCGGTGACGCTGGTGGCGCCGTCGATAGTCGAGCCGTAGAACACCTTGGTGGCGCTCGCCGGGCAGAACGCCTGGCACATCTGCACCGGCGAGGCGGCGCCGCGCATCAGCGGAAAATACTTGCCGTCGCAGCTGCGCACGCAGAACGACGGACCCGAGCCGCCCGCGACCGGACGCGGCGGCACGGGCGTTTGCGGCTGCGGACCGTTGGTCGGATCGGCGAAGAAGCTCGCTTGCGGCGGGGTTTCCTGGCGCTGCTGCTTGTTGCCGCCGAAGAAAAAGTCGAACAGGCCTTCGGCCGAGGCGGGCAGCGGCGTTACCGCGAACGGGATTATGGCCATGGTGGCGGCCAGCGTCATGCGGCGCCGCCGGCGCGCAATTAGGAACTCGTTACGCAACGCTTACTCCACCCCACGCAACACACGCAAAGCACCGCAACAGGTGCACCAAAGCGGGACGCGCTTTAGCCGCGGATTCACCTTAAGGCGCGATGGTAAACGAGCGGTGTGTGAACAGGGGATTTTGCGGAAAAGAAAGCACACCGTTCTGCACCTCTCCCCGCGTGCGGGGAGAGGTCGGCGAGCGTAGCGAGCCGGGTGAGGGGGACTCTCAACAAGCGAGATTCATGAGATTGCCCCTCACCCCAACCCTCTCCCCGTAAGAACGGGGAGAGGGAGTGAGAGAGCGAGACTCACACTCACAAAAACTCAGCCGCCTTGTAGAGCGAGCGGAACGGCAGTCCGGCCTCCTTGAAGGCTGCATCCGCGCCTTCCTCGCGATCGACCATGGTCAGCACCAGCGCGACCTCGGCGCCAGTCTGACGCAGGGCATCGACCGCCTTCATCGCCGAGCCGCCTGTCGTGGTGACGTCCTCGACCACGACCACGCGTTTGCCGGCGAGGCTTTCGCCCTTGGCAAGCCCCTCGATCGCAAGCCGCGCGCCGTGCTCCTTCGGCGCCTTGCGCACGAAGAAGGCGGCGATCGGATGACCCTTGATCCAGGACAGCTGCGCGATCGCGCCCGCCAGCGGCACCGCGCCCATCTCCAGTCCGCCGATGAAGTCGAACTTGTCGTCTTTGAGTGCTTCATACGTCAATTCGGCGAGCAGCGTGGCGCCCTCGGGGTCGAGCATGGTCGGCTTCAGGTTGAAGTAGAAGTCGCTCTTGCGGCCCGAGGCCAGCGTGATCTCGCCGCGGCCGAACGAGCGCTTGCGGATGATCTCGTGGAGGCGGGCGCGGTTGGCGGATTTGGACAAGGTTGGATCCGTCTGTTGTGAGGGCGTGGCAATTTATCGGGTGATCAGCCGACATGCCAGCGGGTGCGCGCGGCCGTCAACAGCGGTGCGGGGTGCTTTGCCGTACGATTACGGGGATGCTACAGACGCTCGCCTGAATGAGAGATGAAGGGGTTTGGATGACCATCGAACTTCACACCTGGAACACGCCGAACGGCCGCAAGATATCGGTCGCGCTGGAAGAAATGGGGCTGCCCTACAAGGTGATCCCGGTCAACATCACCAAAGGCGAGCAGATGGCGCCGTCGTTCCTCGCCATCAGCCCGAACAACAAGATCCCGGCGATCGTCGATCCCGATGGGCCCGACGGCAAGCGCGTCAGCATCTTCGAGTCCGGCGCGATCCTGCTCTATCTCGGCGAGAAGACCGGCAAATTCCTGCCCAAGCCGCTGGCGGAGCGAATCCCCGTCTATGAGTGGCTGATGTGGCAGATGGGCGGCTTCGGGCCGATGCCGGGCCAGGTGCACCATTTCATCGCGATCGAGAACGAGCAGAATCGCGCTTATGGGCTGAAGCGCTACATGACGGAGACGCGGCGGCTCTATGACGTCTTGAACAAGCGGCTGGCGCAGCACGAGTTCGTCGCCGGTCCACTATCGGTCGCCGATTTCGCCATTCTTGGATGGGCCTGGCGCCATCCGCGCCACAAGGTGGAGTTGGTGGACTTTCCCAACGTCAAGCGCTGGTACGAGCAGTTGATGGCGCGGCCCGCGGTCAAGCGCGGGATGGAGGCGAAGCTGGATTGAGACGACGTCTGACGCAGATTGAGTTCTCGGTTGCGCTTCATTCTCCACAAGCCAGGCAGAATTGATGACTGAAAAATCCATTCTCTTTTGTGCGCAATCTCATTTGCTCAATCTTCTTTGCAAACAACGCGATCAATTCATTCAATCTCCTCGTTTGCAGATTGAACCCTTTTTCAATCTGCTCTCTTTGGTCCTTTGTAAATGGGGAAGATGGCCGCTCCCCTCCTTCAATCTGTTCGTCCGTGCCGTTCCGCGGTTGGCTGTCGCTGCCGCCTGTTTGCATCGTCGCCCACACTCTCGTTGGAAGTAGCAAATAATGCAGGCGTTCCAAGCAATAATAGAATGTCGCTGTATGATATCTTGCTTGAGTCCAATCGAGCGAAATGCCTGCAAGGTCCAGGCGGTCGGCCTGCGGCATGTGTTTGTCGCAGTCAAATCCGGCGTCATGGAGCAAATCCCTGTTTGAAAAAACCTGTATTCCACCATCCGATGCAATTCGCTCACTGTCAGGTCGCATCGGCCGGTCGATGAACAAGTCGGCCTTCCCGATTAACACGTCGATATTTTTCCTTAGCGCTATTCGAGCAACTGTGTAGTCCTTGACGATGTCTTTTGCCGCCATGGCCAGATATTTCCTGACCAGAGCGTCCTTATTGTCGTCGATGTGTGTGTAATACAAGATTTGCTGAAGGTTCATCGTCCCCGAAAGCGCTCCGGAAACTTCCGAGAATGTTGATATGGCGCTCGCGAGCTCTTCTCGATGGCGGGTCAGCTGCTTTTCATCGCGCCAAGAGGAATACTGAAAAATCGCCGCGACTATGATACTTACGAGGCCAAAGGAGGTGAGCCGGGCCGTAAATCGAAAGGGCCTGTCAAGTGCGAGCAATGACCGAGAAAACCATGAATTGGTATCAGAAACTTTGCTCTTGCTGTGCGGGTTCATGAGCGTTCCGCCCCGTCGCGTGCAATCAATTGATCAAAGTGGTAAGTTGAATCATATTAGCATGGCAATCAGAAGGATAGTAGAGACCACAACAAATTAACGGAAAGCGCTGCGCCTGGCACGCACGCGCGTTTGCGGGTCTCGTCGAGAATCACATTCGCGCGCCTCGAGCGCGATTGCGCCGCGAGGTTCGTAACTACTCCCCCGCCTGCAGCTTGCGCTGGAGCGGCAGCAATTCGCCCGGCCCCGACTTGACCAGCCGGGGACCGTCGAGCGGCTCCTTGGAGAAATCCAGCTCCTCGATGCGGCCGGCGCGCTTCTCGATCTTCTCGGACGAGATCAGGATCTGGCGCACGTCCTCGTTGACGTCGCCGAAATGCTTGCCAAGCTTCAGCACGCGCTCGCGCAGGCGGCCGAGGTCGTCGCCGAGATGCATCACCTCGTTGCGGATCTGGTCGGCGGCGTCGCGGATGCGCGCATCCTTCAGGATCTGCTGCATCACCTGGATCGCCAACATCAACAGTGACGGCGATACCAGCACCACGCGGGCGCGATAGGCCTTCTGCACGATGTCGTCGAAGCCGTCATGGATTTCGGCATAGACCGATTCCGACGGCACGAACATCAGCGCGGTGTCCTGGGTCTCGCCGGGGATCAGATATTTCTCGGCGATGTCGGAGACATGTTTCATGATGTCGGTACGCAGCCGTTGGCCCGCGAACTTGCGTTCTTCGTCGCTGCGCGCGTCATGCAGCGCCGTCATCGCCTCCAGCGGAAACTTGGCGTCGATGCAGAGCGGGCGCTGGTCCGGGAGGAACACCACGCAGTCCGGCCGCTTTCCGCTCGAGAGCGTGAACTGGAATTCGAACGACCCTTTAGGCATGCCGTCCTGGACGATCGCCTCCATCCGCGCCTGGCCGAAGGCGCCGCGCGACTGCTTGTTGGCGAGCACGTCGCGCAAGGTCGTGACCTGCGTGGTGAGGTCGGTGAGATTCTTGTGCGCGTTGTCGATGATGCCGAGCCGCTCATGCAGCTTGCGCAAACTGTCCATCGTGTTGCGGGTGGTCTGCTCCATCGACTGGCCGACGCGATGGGTCACCGAATCGAGCCGCTCGTTGACCGCGCGGGCCATCTCGGCCTGGCGGCCGGAGAGCGCCTGTGCCATCGCATCGACACGGCCCGATGCCTCCGCCTGCGCGCGCATCATGTCATGAAGCCGTTCCTCCAGCTCGTCCGCGCGCGCGGCCTGCACTTGGGCGAGCAGCGCGTCGCGCTTGCCCGATCGCCCCACCACGACGGCGATGATCAGGAGCAACAGCAGCGTGAGCGCGGCAAAGCCGATCAGCGCATCGGTGAGGTGGACCGGCCAGTCGCCGATCACGAAGAGAATCTGGTTCATGCCTCTTCTCTTATCCGATTCGCACGGAAACGCGAACGAAGAGGGAACATTTATGGTTAATAGCGGCTTAATTTTCATAGTTAACGAAGCCCCAACTTTTATGGTTAGCGCTTCGTGAACGCAGTCCCGTTTCGATTGACCCCGCGGGATCAGCCCCTTAAATCGCCCGCCAGAGCATTTGGAATCATGGCCCTCAGAGAAATCATCATCCTGCCGGACAAGCAGTTGCGTCTCGTGTCCAAGCCGATCGAGAAGGTGACGCCCGATATCCGCAAGCTCGCCGACGACATGTTCGAGACCATGTATGAGGCGCCGGGCATCGGCCTCGCGGCGATCCAGGTCGCGCAGCCGTTGCGGCTGATCACCATGGATCTGGCGAAGAAGAACGAGGAAGGCGAGACCACGCCGCAGCCGCGCGTCTTCATCAATCCGGAAATCCTGTCCTCATCCGAGGAGACAGCTGTCTACGAGGAGGGCTGCCTGTCGATCCCCGAATATTACGAGGAGGTCGAGCGGCCGGCGCGGGTGCGCGTGCGCTTCACCGATCTCGACGGCAAGGTGCACGAGGAAGACGCCGAGGGGCTGTACGCCACCTGCATCCAGCACGAGATCGATCACCTCAACGGCGTGCTGTTCATCGACTATCTGTCGAAGCTGAAGCGCGACCGCGTGCAGAAGAAGTTTACGAAGGCCGCCAAGCGCGCGGAAGAGTAGGGCCGATGCCCCTCCGCCTGATCTTCATGGGCACGCCGGAATTCTCCGTGCCGACGCTGCACGCCCTTCATAAGGCAGGGCATCAAATCGCAGCAGTTTATACGCGAGAGCCGAAGCCTGGTGGCCGCCGTGGTCTCGAGCTGCAGCCGACCCCGATCGAGCGCGAAGCGCGGCGGCTCGGCATTCCCGTGCTGACGCCGAAGACCCTGAAGACGCCGGAGGCGCTCGACGAATTCCGCGCGCACGACGCCGATGCCGCCGTGGTCGTCGCCTACGGCATGATCCTGCCGCAGGCGATCCTCGGTGCGCCAAAGCTCGGCTGCTTCAACCTGCATGCCTCGCTGTTGCCGCGCTGGCGTGGTGCGGCGCCGATCAACCGCGCCATCATGGCCGGAGATGCCGAGTCCGGCGTGATGGTGATGAAGATGGACGTCGGACTCGACACCGGCGACGTCGCCATGGCCGAGCGTCTTGGCATCACCGATGCGATGACGGCGTCGGACCTGCATGACGCGCTCGCGCGGCTCGGCGCCGATCTGATGGTGCGCGCGATGGCGGCGCTGGAGCGCGGCGCGTTGCAGCTGACAAAGCAGGGCGAGCAGGGCGTCACTTACGCCGCCAAGATCGACAAGGCCGAGGCGCATATCGACTGGAGCAAGCCCGCGCACGCGGTGCTGCGCCAAATTCACGGGTTGTCGCCGTTTCCCGGCGCATGGAGCGAGATCGCGGGCGGCGGCGAAGCCGCGCGCGTAAAAATCCTGCGCTGCGACTTGGCCAAGGGCGCGGGCGTGCCCGGCAGCGTGCTCGACGATCATCTCGCCGTCGCCTGCGGCGAGGGTGCGATCCGCGTCGTCGAATTGCAGCGCGCCGGCAAGGCGCCGATGAAGGCCGCGGATTTTTTGCGCGGCACGCCGTTGAAGCCGCCGGCGCGGCTCGTCTGATGCCCCGCTACAAGCTCACCATCGAATATGACGGCGCGCCGTTCGCGGGCTGGCAGTTGCAGCCCGATCATCCGACCGTGCAGGGCGCGCTGGAAGCTGCGGTGAAGGCGACCTGCGGCGAGGACGTGCGCGTCTACGGCGCGGGCCGTACCGATGCCGGCGTGCACGCGCTGGGGCAGGTGGCGCATTGCGACATTGCCAAGCCGTTCACGGCGAGCCGGCTGCGGGACGCCGTCAACGCGCATCTGCGCCCCGCGCCGGTTGCGGTGCTCGCTGCGGAGATCGTGCCCGACACTTTCGAGGCGCGGTTCTCCGCCATCAAGCGGCATTATCTCTATCGGATCGCCAACACGCGCGCGAACCTTGCGCTCGATATCGGTCGCATTTGGCGGGTGCCGCGCCGGCTCGATAGCGAGGCGATGCATCAAGCCGCACAGCGCCTGATCGGCAAGCACGATTTCACCACGTTCCGCGACACCGAGTGCCAGGCGAAGTCGCCGCAGAAGACGCTCGACCAGCTCGATGTGATCCGTGACGGCGACGCCATCCGCATCGTCACCTCTGCGCGCTCGTTCCTGCACAGCCAGGTGCGCTCGATGGTGGGCTCGCTGGTCTGGGTCGGCGAAGGGCGCTGGAGCGCCGATGACCTTGCCGCAGCACTTGCCGCGCGCGATCGCGCCGCCTGCGGCCCGGTCGCGCCGCCGGAGGGATTGTATCTGGTGCGGGTCGATTACTAGCCGACTTTGGTCAGCACGACGTGCATTGCGCTGGCGGTTGCGACATGCCGGGTCGGCTTGTAGCCGAGACGCGGCAGATCGATGTTCGCAAACAGGCTTTCGCCCGATCCCAGCAGGACAGGCGAAATGGCAATATGCATCTCGTCGACAAGGCGCGCGTAAAGATATTCCCTGATCGTCGCCACGCCGCCGCCGAGGCGTACATCCTTGCTTCCAGCCGACCGTCGGGCGCGCTGCAAGGCCGCCTCGATCCCGTCGGTCACGAAGTGGAATACCGTGCCGCCCTTCATTTCGAGCGGCGGACTGGCGTGATGCGTCAGCACGAAGACGTCGCAATGATAGGGCGGCTCGTCGCCCCACCAGCCCTTCCAGCTATCGTCCGGCCATGGTCCGCGGACAGGCCCGAACATGTTGCGGCCAAGGATCCACGCGCCGATGTTTTCAAAGCCGCGCACCGCGAAATCATTGTCCGGACCGGTCGTCCCACCGTCCTTGTTGAACAACTTCTTCTGGAAGAACCGGGTCGGCAGCACCCATTCATGCAGCGCCATCCCGCCGACACCCATTGGATTGTCGATGTCCTGCTTGAGCCCGGCGCCGTAACCGTCGGCCGACACCGAAAAACAGCGGACTACGAGATTGGATGGCATGGAGTGCTCCCCTCAGACTGATGATGCGTGCCAAGGACGCTCGGGGCGGGCTCGACCCGACAATTTTTCCCTGCCGGCAGCGCCGCCGTCACCGGAAATATCGCTCCAATATTCCGCGATAAATCCGCGTCAGCTTCTCGATGTCCGACACCGACGCGCGTTCGTCGACCTGATGCATGGTCTGCCCGAGCAGGCCGAATTCGATCACCGGGCAATAGCCCGATATGAACCGCGCATCCGAAGTTCCGCCTGAGGTCGACAGCTCCGGCTTGCGTCCCGTCACCTCGGCGATCGCATTGACCGCAAGATCGGTGAACAAGCCGGGCTTGGTCAGGAACACGTTGGAGTTCGACGGCTCCCAGACGATCTGCGCCTTGATGCGATTTCCTGCCGCTTTCGCCAGCCGCGCCTCGACCAGTTCGCGCAGCGAAGCCTGCGTGTGCAGGTCATTGTAGCGTATATTGAATTTTGCGCGCGCCTGGCCGGGAATGACGTTGCCGGCGCCGTTGCCGACATCGACCGAGGTGAATTCGAGATTCGACGGCTGGAACTGCATGCTGCCGCGGTCGAGCGGCTCATCGCAAATCGCCACGATCAGCCGGGCGATGTCGGGCACCGGATTCGCCGCGCGATGCGGATAGGCGACATGGCCCTGTACGCCCTCGACATAAAGCGTGCCGGATTGCGAACCGCGGCGACCGACCTTGATGCAATCGCCGAGCACCTCGACATTGGAGGGCTCGCCGAGCACGCAGTGGTCGAACTTGTCTCCTCGCGCGGAAGCCCATCGCAACAGCTTGATGGTGCCGTTGATGGAGACGTCTTCCTCATCGCCGGTGATCAGGAACGAGATCGAGCCCTTTGGCTTGCCGCCATGGCCGGCGAGATATTGCAGCACCGCGGCGACGCTGCAGGCGATGCCGCCCTTCATATCGACTGCGCCGCGGCCAAAGAGAAAGCCGTCGTTCACCTCACCCGAAAAAGCGCCGTGCTTCCAGGCCGCCTCGTCACCCGCGGGCACCACGTCGGTATGTCCCGCGAAAGTGATGTGGGGCGCGTCCTTGCCGATGCGCGCATAGAGATTGTCGACGTCGGCAAAACCTGCTTCCGAGAAGGTGACGCGATGCACCTCGAAGCCGGCGGGCTTCAGCAGATGTTCGAGCACGCCGAGCGCGCCGGCATCGTGCGGCGTAACGGACGGACAGCGGATGAGGGCTTGTGCAATCGAAAGGGCATCGTTCATGCCCTCGCTTAACATGCATGGACGGCGGCGGGGAAGCCGGCGCCGCCGGTTTGAAGCTCCTGAAAATTCGCTCGTCGAAAAGGGATACGCGCTGCTAGTCCCGCAGCAACTCGTTGATGCTGGTCTTGGAGCGGGTGCGCTCGTCGACGCGCTTGATGATGACGGCGCAGGCGGTGGAGGGGCCCACCTGGCCGTTTTTCATCGGCTTTCCCGGCAACGCGCCCGGCACCACCACGGCATATTCCGGCACCTCGCCGATGAAGACCTCGCCGGTGTTGCGGTCGACGATCTTGGTCGTGGCGCTCAGGAACACGCCCATGGCGAGCACCGCGCCCTTGCGTACGATCACGCCCTCGACGACCTCGCTGCGCGCGCCGATGAAGCAATCGTCCTCGACGATGACGGGCTCGGCCTGCAACGGCTCCAGCACGCCGCCGATGCCGACGCCGCCCGAGATGTGCACGCGCTTGCCGATCTGGGCGCAGGAGCCGACGGTCGACCAGGTGTCGACCATGGTCGATTCATCGACATAAGCGCCGAGATTGACGAAGGACGGCATCAGCACGACGTTTTTCGCAATGAAGGCCGAGCGGCGCACGATCGCGCCGGGCACTGCGCGAAAACCGGCATCGCGGAAGCGGTTCTCGCCCCAGCCCTCGAATTTCGACGGCACCTTGTCCCACCAGGTCGCCTTGCCGGGACCGCCGGGAATCGCGCTCATGTCGTTGAGGCGGAACGACAGCAGCACCGCCTTCTTCAGCCATTGATGCACCTTCCATTTGCCGCTTGCCTCGCGCTCGGCGACGCGCAGCTCGCCCTTGTCCATCAGCTCGAGCGCGTGATCGACGGCCTCGCGCACCTCGCCCCTGGTCGAGGTCGAGATGCCGTCGCGCGCATCGAACGCGCTGTTGATGGTGGTTTCGAGCTGGGTCGCGGACATCGGTCTTTCCTGGGCGCAATGGTCTCTGCGGGGAGGCTTTTTCGGGATTTGAGCGGGGAGAGTCAACCCTCGTCGTCCCGGCCAAGCGAAGCGCGAGCCGGGACCCATACCGCGGAATCTCTCATTAACGCAGGACCGCAGAGACCATTCGCAAAATTGAGGTCGGTGGCTATGGGTCCCGGGTCGCGCTCACTTCGTTTGCTTGCCCGGGACGACAGATATCAGGACTTCACCAGCCCCTTCAAAAACCCCGTCAGATCGTCCGTGACATGATCGACATGGGCGGCCTCCCGGCCCTCCAACTCCCAGTCCTCGCGCACGACTTCCTTCGATCCGTCCGGCACCACCAGCACCGTGGTCATGCCGAGCTGGTGCGGCACCACGAGGTTGCGCGAGAGATCCTCGAACATCGCCGCTGTTGTCGGATCGACCGCATGGTCGCGCAAAAATTTCTGATAGGTTTGCGGCGCCGGCTTCGGCTCGAGCCCGGCGGCGATGATGTCGAACACGCCGTCGAAATGACTGCTGAGGCCGAGCCGTGCCAGCACCGCGTCGACATGGTCGACCGAACCATTGGTCAGAATCAGCTTGCGGCCGGGCAGTTGCGCGATCGCTTCGCCCATCGCGGGATTGGGCTCCAGCGGCGAGTGGTCGATCTTGTGCACATAGGCGAGGTAATCGTCGGCGCGCACGCCATGCAGGGTCATCATGCCGCGCATGGTGGTGCCGAATTGCTTGTAATAATCCTTCTGCAGCGCACGCGCTTCCTCCCGCGTGATGTTCAGCCACGAGCTGACGAACTCGCCGATCCGCGCATCGACCTGCTGCCACAGATTGACGTGATGCGGGTACAGCGTGTTGTCGAGGTCGAACACCCAGCTGTCGATATGGGCGAAGGTGCGCTTTTCAATCATCATGGCATCGCAAAGCGCACGGTCTTGCCGCCGCCGCTCATATCGACTGCGGCAAAGCCGGTGGCGGCGAAGCCGCGGCTCGGACAATCGCCCTGTTCGTTGGTCTCGAACTTGTTCTCGCGGGTGCAGAGCTGGGTCGCGCCGCCCCAGTTCAGCGGCTTGTCCTTCAGGCGGATGGTGCGGTTGTCGCTGTCGACCGCTTCTGCAAAGCTGAAGATCTGCTTGGGCTGGCCGGTGACATCGGGATGCAGGCATTTGCCGGGATCGATGCGGTACCAGCCGCGGCTGACCACGGCCTTGCCGTCGTCGGTCGCGACCGCGGCCATGATCTTGTGCGGCGTGTCGTTGCACCAGGTGAGCCCGCTCGCCGAGGGCGACTGCACCGCTTCGACCATGGTGGTGAAGAAATTTGGCGACTGCACTGCATCGGACGACAACCCGCGGCTCTTCAGGAACGCGTTCAGCGCGCCTTGCGTCTTCGGCCCGTCGGTGCCGTCGATCGGCGCGGCATCGTAGCCGGCGATGACCAGCAGCCGCTGGATGCCGGCAAGCCGCGCCTGCTCGTCGTCATATTCGCTGTCCTCGGCGAGGTAGGCGACGAGGTTGCCGTCGTCGCCCTGCTGCGGCGTGATCTGGGTGAACGGCGCGGGTGTTTGCCCGGAGCGGCACTGCCGCGCGGCCGCGATGACGAAATTGTCCTGGGCGATGCAGAGCGTGTCGTTGCCGTTCTGCGGCAGCGGCGAGGCGCCATACAGCCCGAGCACCCGGGCATGCAGCAGCAGGCGATCGGCGGTGAGCGTGCCCTGCAGCACCATACGGCAGCCCGCAGGATCGATCCGGAACCAGCCGCGCGTCGCGGTCGCCGACTTCTCGTCGATGCCGATCGCGGCTTCGACCACGTAGCTCATGCGGTTGCACAATTTCAGGCCGGCGAGCGCCGGCTCGGCCGATGTCAGAAACGAGATCGCGGCGGCGGGCAGGGCGAGCAGCGTGTGCTTCCAATACCGCTGCAGCCGTGGGCCGGCACGGCGCGGCAAAATCGGAGGCGAGGTGGTCACTAGTGGAGCGGATTTGACGTTCGCTTCCCTGCTCGCCGAAATGTTTGATGCGAACGTCAAATCCAAAGCTCCACTAGCATCAATAGAGTTGGCTAGTGGTCCTTTGACGCCAACATTCGCAAACGTGGCTCCCCGATGGGAAGCGAATGTCGGCGTCGGACCACTAGCATCACTTGTGGATCAGCGTGCCGGTGCCCTGATTCGTGAACAACTCAAGCAATACCGCATGCTGCATCTTGCCGTCGATGATGACGACGCCCTGCACGCCCTGTTCCAGCGCGTAGATGCAGGTCTCGACCTTCGGGATCATGCCGCCGGAAATGGTGCCGTCGGCGATCAGCTTGCGGGCGTCCTTGATCGACAATTCCGGAATCAGCTTCCTGGACTTGTCGAGCACGCCGGGCACGTCGGTGAGCAGCAACAGCCGCCGGGCCTTCAACGCGCCCGCGATGGCCCCGGCGAAGGTATCGGCGTTGATGTTCAGCGTCTGGCCGCCGTCCGATGTCGCGAGCGGCGCCAGCACCGGGATCAGGTCGTGGCCGATCAGCTGGTTGAGCAAAGTGAGGTCGACCTTCTCGGGATCGCCGACAAAGCCGAGATCGACCGCCTTCTCGATATGCGAATCCGGGTCGACCATGGTGCGCGTCGTCTTTGCCGCCTTCACCATATTGCCGTCTTTGCCCGAGAGACCGACCGCCTTGCCGCCGGCCTCGTTGATATAGCCGACGATCTGCTTGTTGACGGAGCCCGCCAGCACCATCTCGACGATCTCGATGGTCGCGGCGTCGGTGATGCGAAGGCCTGCAGCGAATTCCGAGACGATGCCGAGGCGCTTCAGCATGGCTGCGATCTGCGGGCCGCCGCCATGCACCACCACAGGGTTGATCGCGGTCTGCTCCAGCAGCACGATGTCGCGCGCGAACGCCTTCGCGGTGTCCTCCGCGCCCATGGCATGGCCGCCATATTTGATGACGATGGTTTCCTCGTCATATTGCTGCATGTGGGGCAGCGCCTCGGACAGGATGCGGGCCTGATCGAGCGGGCTGATGTCGGTCATGAGGCAGGTCTCTGTGGCGGCGGGCGGCAGGGCGGCAGGTCGGGCGGTTTCTATCCGATTGGCGGGAGGAGCGCAAAGCGCTCCTGGTACCGCCGCTAGTACCGCCGCGGCCAGACTGCCGACAGCGCCAGCAACAGCCAGCTCACGATCAGAAGCGTGCCGCCGGTCGGCGCGGCAAACGCAAACAGGCTGTGGCCGGCATATTGCCGCAAGGTGAGATCGCCCGCGAACAGCGCGCTCGCGGCGACAAAGCCGAATCCGGCGCCTAGTCCCAGCCGCGCATGGATCAGGCCGCGCTCGGCAAGCGCCACGCTGCCGAGAATCGCGGTCGCATGAAACAGCAGCATGGAGGACGCGGCCGCAAGTCGCGACGCATCGGCCTGATGTGCGGAGGCCGCCGCAAGGATCACGCCGTCGGCGCCCATCACACCCGCCAGCGCAATCAGGATGCGATACACACGCGTCATGAATTCCGCTCCTCGATCAGACGCACCATGGCCGCGCGCAATTCCGGCATCCCCGTGCCGGAGCGCGACGAGGTTGCGAGCACGTCAGGAAATGCCGCCGGATGTTTGGCAAGCGCCGCAGCCGTTTCCGCGCGACGCTTGTCGAGCTCGCCCGCTTTCACCTGGTCGGCCTTGGTCAGCACGATCTGATAGCTCACCGCCGAACGGTCGAGCGTCTTCAACACGTCGAGATCGACATCCTTCAATCCGTGTCGCGCGTCGATCAGCAGATAGACCCGCGCGAGGCTGGCGCGGCCCAGCAGGAATTTGTGGACCAGCTCGGTCCAGGACTGCACCTTGCTCTTGGGCGCGGCGGCATAGCCATAGCCGGGCATGTCGACCAGCCGCAGCGCCTTGTCGGGCCCTTCGAAGAAGATCAGCTCCTGGGTGCGGCCCGGCGTGTGCGAGGTGCGTGCCAGATTGTTGCGGCCGGTCAGCGCGTTGATGAGCGAGGATTTGCCGACATTGGAGCGGCCGGCGAAGGCGACCTCGAGGGCCGCCATCGGCGGCAGCGTCTCGATCGAGGGCGAGGCCCATGTGAATTGCCAGTCGCCGGCGAAGAGTTTTCGCCCCTGCTCGATCAGCTTCGCATCGATGTCGGCGGCCATGCGAAGCTTTCCTGCATCCCCTCATGGTGAGGAGGCGCGAAAGCGCCGTCTCGAACCATGAGGCCTCGGCGCGGCCTCATCCTTCGAGACGCGCGCTTCATTGCACCGTTCGCGACGGCCTCGCTCTCGCTCGGCCTGCTCGGGTGCGCGCGCTCCTCAGGATGAGGGTCATCGCCTTTACGTCTTCGACTCCGCCTTCTTCCAGACGAAGGTGCTCTTGAGATTGTCGAACAGCTCCACCTTCACGCCGTTGCGGCGCATGATGAAGCTCTGCTGCAGCACGGAGAGCGTATTGTTCCAGGCCCAGTAGATGACGAGTCCCGCCGGGAAGCCCGCCAGCATGAAGGTGAAGATCAGCGGCATCCAGCTGAAGATCATCTGCTGGGTCGGATCGGGCGGCGCCGGGTTCAGCTTCATCTGCACCCACATCGTGATGCCCATGATGATCGGCCAGATGCCCAGCGCGAGGTAATGGCCGAACACCGGCAGCTGCGTCGGATCGAAGTGCAAGAGGCCGAACAGGGTGAACAGATTGGTCGGATCGGGCGCGGAGAGGTCCTTGATCCAGCCGTAGAACGGCGCGTGCCGCATCTCGATGGTGACGAACAGCACCTTGTAGAGCGAGAAGAACACCGGGATCTGGATCGCGACGGGAAGACAGCCCGCGATCGGGTTGATCTTCTCCTTCTTGTAGATCTCCATCATCTCCTGCTGCTGCTTCACCTTGTCGTCGGGATAGCGCTCCTTCAGCGCCTGCAGCTGCGGTTGCACCGACTTCATCTTCGCCATCGAGGCGTAGGACTTGTTGGCGAGCGGGAAGAACAGGAGCTTGACGATCACGGTGACGAGCAGGATCGCGATGCCGAAATTGCCGACCAGGTGATAGAAGAAGTCCAGCCCGAGGAACATCGGCTTGGTGATGAAGTAGAACCAGCCCCAGTCGATCAACAGATCGAAATGGTTGAGGCCGAGCTGCTTGTTGTAGCCGCCGGGACCGAGCGGGAAGTTGATGCCGACCACGCCGACTTCCTTGGCGCCGGCGAACAGCCGCGAATTGGCGCTGGTGGTGCCGCCGATCGCAATGGTCTGCGGCTCGGCGAGGTAGTCGGCCTGGTAGGTGCGCAGGTTGCCGACCAGGTTCGACGAATATTTCGCCTGCAGCTTGGTGCTGGTGTCGGGCAACAGCGCCGAGGCCCAGTACTTGTCGGTGATGCCGAGCCAGCCGTCGGTGACGTTGTTGAAGTTGACCTGCTTGGCATCGTCGAGCTTCTTGTAGCTGTATTCCTGCAGGCCGTCGCCGCCGAGATAGCCGATCAGGCCCTCATGCAGGATGTAATAGCCGGAGACCTGCGGCGCGCCGTGGCGCGAGATCAGCGCAAAGGGATAGAGCGTCACCGGCGCGTTGCCGACATTGGTGACGTCGTCCTTGATGGTGAAGAGATAGCGGTCGTCGACCGAGATGGTGCGGCGGAAGGTGAGGCCTTCGCCATTGTCGTATTTCAATACGACCGGGGAAGTCGGGGTCAGCGCGCCGATGTTTTCCTGCTGCCATTCGGTGTTGCGGTCGGGCACGCGCACGGTCGAGCCGGCGGCGGGCACCCAGCCGAACTCGGCGTAGTAGGGTGCGGCGGTGCCGGAGGGCGAATACAGCACGATCGCCGGCGAGGCCGGATCGACGGTGTCGCGGAACTTGACCAGCGAGAGATCGTCAAGGCGCGCGCCCTTCAGCGAGATGCTGCCGATCAGGCTCGGGGTCTCGATCTTGACCCGCTGCGAGTCCGCAAGCGCCTGATCGCGGCTCACGACAGGCCCATTGGAAGCAGCGGTCGATGCGGCAGGCGATGGCGCGGCGCTACCGGGCTGCGGCGGCGCGCTCGATGGTGAAGTGCTCTCGGCCGGCTTCGGCGCGGACTTCTGCAACTCGGCCTGCTGCGCCTGTTGCGCGCGCTGCCGCTCCATCTGCGGCACGTTGTAGAAATATTGCCAGGCGAGCAGGACCACACCCGAGAGGATGACGGCGAGGATCATGTTGCGGTTGTCGGTCATCTCATCAGGTCTCGTCGTTCAATCCGGTTTGCGGGCGTCGCGTTTTTGGCCCCGGCCGAGGCGTTGCAGGCAGTTCTGGAAATCGTCCACCATCACAGTGAAATCGCGGCTCAACGCCGCGCGGCGCCCGACCAGCACATAATCATAATGCGGTCGCAGCGCCATGCTGTCCGTAAGTCGCACGACTTCGCGCAGCCGGCGGCGAATCCGGTTGCGCTCGGGCGCAGTGCCGTTCTTCTTTGTGACGGTGAAACCGACCCGGATCGGACCCAAATCGTCGCGGTGCCGGCCCTGCAGGGTGAAGGCCGGACTGCTCACCCGCGCGCCATCGGCAACGGCGAGGAAATCCGCCCGCTGCCTTAGACGATCCATATTGGAATCTCCGGAAAGGCCCGGCTCAAGCGCTCAGACGCTTGCGGCCCCGGGCGCGGCGCGCGGCGAGGACCTTGCGGCCGCCGGCGGTGGCGAGACGGGCGCGGAAGCCGTGGCGGCGCTTGCGCACCAGTTTCGAGGGTTGATAAGTCCGCTTCACGGGTCGTTCTCCGCTGACCGGGGGCAAGTCTGCCTGTTGGATTGAGGGTGTCCGGCGGTCTGGGATGCCCCAAAAAAGGCCGTTCCGGCCCCCAAGAGCCGCTTCCGGCGAAAGCCGGAACCATCCGCGGACAAGTTGGCGCGGCTTATAAGGGACCGACCGGTTTTCGTCAATCTTGCGGCCCCTTTTGCCGGGCTTTCTTCGAAACGACGTATTTGCGGCGAATATATTGATTCCAGCAGGGTTTTTAGGGGTGAGGCTGGTGCCGGAAACGGCGCCACCCCAGATGATTGTTAGGCGCGACATTAGCGATCCGTAATTTGACCGATTCCGGCGCCGGACCGCATGCTCGCTTGACGCCAATCAAGGCAAATCGCGTGTCAGCAAGCGACGACCAGCTGAAGACGGAGCAACCGACGGTGCGAGCGACCCAGCTCGGCCTGTCCGGCAAGCTGTTGCTGCTGACCATACCGCTGGTGCTGATCGCGCTGTTGATGATTTACGTGCCGGCAATCGCGAACTTCCGCATGAACCGGCTCAATGATCGCATCGCGGCGGCCAACACGGCGGCGCTGGTGCTCGATGCCGCGCCCTCGGGCATGGTGCCGGACGGGCTGGCGCGGCAAATCCTGGGCAGCATCGGCGCGCGCGCGGTTGCCATCAAGATGGGCCAGCAGCGCCGGCTGCTCGCAAGCGCCGAGCTGCCGGCCGCGATCGATCATGACATCGACCTGCGCACCGAGACGGTGTGGCAGGCCATCACCGGCGCCTTCGAGACCATGCTTGAGACCGGCAACCAGGCGATCCGCGTGATCGGGCCGGCGCCGGGCAATGCGCAGTTCATCGAGGTCGTGATCGACGAGGCGCCGCTGCGCCAGGCGATGTACCGCTTTTCGCGTAATCTGTTTCTGGTCTCGCTCCTGATCGCGGTGCTGACCGCGGCGCTGGTCTATCTCGCCCTGCATTATCTGTTCGTGCGGCCGATGCGGCGGCTGACCGCCAGCATGGTCGGCTTCCACGAAAATCCGGAAAGCGCGGCCAAGATCATCGTGCCGAGCCAGCGCGGCGACGAGATCGGCGTCGCCGAGCGCGAGCTGTCGGCGATGCAGCGCGACCTCGTCTCGATGCTCAACCAGAAAAGCCGGCTTGCCGCGCTGGGATTGGCCGTCTCCAAGATCAACCACGATCTGCGCAACCTCCTGGCGTCGTCGCAGCTGCTGTCCGACCAGCTGTCGAGCGTGCCGGATCCGCGCGTGCAGCGCTTCGCGCCGAAACTGATGCGCTCACTGGAGCGGGCGATCGCCTTCTGCCAGTCGACGCTGTCCTATGGCCGCGCCCAGGAGGCCGCACCGGACCGCCGCATGATCGCGATCGAACCTGTCGTCGCCGAAGTGCGCGAGACCGCGGGGCTGGCGAGCGATGCTTCGATCACCTGGGTTGCCGCGATCGAGCGCGGGCTTGCGGTGGACGGCGATCCCGACCAGTTGTTCCGCGTGCTGCTCAACCTCGTGCGCAACGCGGCGCAGGCGCTGGAAGGCAATCCCGATCCGGCCAGCATGCAGATCCGCGTCACCGGGCGCCGCGAGGGCGCGGTCGCCATCCTGGAAGTGTCTGATACGGGGCCTGGCGTGCCGCAAAGGGCGCGCGACCATCTGTTCGAGGCGTTCCAGTCCTCCAGCCGTCCGGGCGGCAGCGGGCTTGGTCTCGCGATCGCGGCCGAGCTGGTGCGTGCCCATGGTGGCGAAATCAGCCTCGTCGAAGGCACCATCGGGGCGACCTTCCGCATCGTGATCCCCGACCGCCCGGTGGAACTGCTGTCGGTCCGGAACGAGCGGCAGCGGGCGTAAGGCGACGAATTCGCCGGCCAAATCCCGCGTTCCGGACCTTGCCAATCCGGATAGGAGCGGGTAGCTAAAGCCCTCTTTCGCGGCCTTTCTTTGCTTATTGGAAGGCAGGCGGGCCAACAGCCCGCGATAGCAGGCGAAACACGCGCCCGTAGCTCAGCTGGATAGAGCATCAGACTACGAATTTGAGGGTCGGACGTTCGAATCGTTCCGGGCGCGCCATTTTTCAATGACTTATGGGATGCGCCAAAATTTTTGGCTCTTTTTTGGCTCAGGGGCGATTGGAGAATAAGAATGTACTGGGCAAAACGTCGCTTCAAAGCCGCAGACTACGCTTCCTATCAAGATCGCCTCGGACAACTCCTTATGGCGAACCCGACAGCCTACCGCGAATACATGATGTTCTCGATGAAACAAGGTGTGGGTGAAAGCGACGTGTATGTCGGTGTTCCCCTTCAGGGCCTGTTGGCAATGTTCGACGGCTTCGAGCGAGTAGAAGAAACTGCTCTGCCAAAAGTAGTGGATACACTTTTGCTAGCCGACGCTAACGCGTTCGGTGAGCGGTTCGAGTTTAGGCATAACCAGCGGTGATCGCCTAGGCGCGCTTCGCAGCCTTCGCCATCGGTTCGGCCGGTGGCGTGAACACGATCACCACTCGCCGACATCCACAACGGGGGCACATGAGCCTGCTCTCCAATCGAGCAAGCGGGAAGTTGCGCCCTCGCGTCCAAACGAGCGTGTGAAGGTCTAGCTCCTCCTGGTAGACGCACGGCCGCGTATGCGTGCGGTCATCGACCACGCCGCCACTGCACCGTGCCTTGATCCGCCAGCTATGCGTAAAGGCGTCGCCAAGGGTCTCCACTTCCATGAAGAACATTTCGTGAACATAAGACGAAGAGTCAAGTGAAAGATTCCAGGGTGCGGCTAGTGACCGGCTGTCACCTGACGTTATTTTGGCGACAGGCACCTTCTATACTCGATCTTAGGTAGTGTGTTTTTTGGAATACTACATCATGTGGCTCTCGTTGTGAATCCCTTCGCTCACCGGTTGTAGCAAAATAGTTTGCGTGACCTGTGACTCGAAGTGCGCGAGTCTTGCTCGTTAGCTCAAGCTTACAGCAACTTCACAATCACATTGGGAGGTGAATGATGCGTTACATCGGTATTTCTATTTTAGGAGCGGTCGTGGCCAGCCTTTGGTTGTCTACGGCTGTCCTAGCCGGCGGTTCGTGCATGTCACACTACAACAAGTGCAAGGTTGTCCGACCGAACAATGCGGGGATCGCCGGAAGCGCAGATTGCGAGAGTCGCCTCAACAGCTGCAAATCTACGGGCGTTTGGACGGATGGAGATGGACGTCCCCATCCGGTCAAGAAGTAAGTAAGCTAGATTCCTGCATGCGCTGCGGTCAACGCGGCGCGTGCAGGACGTAGAATATACGTTCTGCGAAGTCTAGGAGAGCAGAATCGCAAAGCTTTTCGGTGCGTTTTCGGGCTGCTTCCTTCAATTGCTCGTTCTTCCACCTAAATGACACGAGCATGACCATATCGCTGTGTAAGCCTGCGAGTATGCGCGGGCACTAGCGCGACAGCCAGGCGGCTCGATTAGCGCATTTCTTAAGAGCCGTCGCCCTCGGCTCCAGAGTCCCCGTCTTCGTCAGCATCGCTGTCGGGGTCCGAGACATCAGTCTCAACGGCACCGAGCGCTTCCGCGATCTCGTCGTGGATCACGTCGCGGTCAGCCTCCAGGTCAGCTTCAGTCTTTTCGCGGCCGGCGTCTTCGAAGTCGAACACAGGGGCGTCATAGAAGCCCTTCCACTCCCTTTGATCGGCGAACACCTGCGAGTCGCACACCGCTTCACATGCTTTCCCGCAGCGAGGACATGTTGATTGGTAACCGTTCCAAAACGAATACTTGTCTCGCCACGACTGCGCGCAATCGTGGCAGACAAACACCTGTACGCTACTCATTGCGCTTCAACCGTCTTGGTCGGACAAGAACGGGCTGTGTGCCCTTCCTGATTGCAGACCGAGCAAACGCGGCTTCTGCTGGCTTTGAGTGGCGCGCCGCCGAGAAGACTCTCTAGTTCTCCGTCGACGCGTTCTTTTTCGATGATGAGTTCTTTGATGCGTTGCAGCTTTGCGTCCATGTCTAAACTCCTCCTTTGGTTGTCGATGTGCTCAGTGATGGTCCCGAGAACCGTCAATACGCGTGACCCATGTTTCCAGTGATTACGGCGGCATTTCGCTCCTATGGCTGATTGAGGGACAACGAGTCATAGCCAACGCGAGTCCAGGCACGAGTGAATAGATACCCGGGAACGGCAGTGGTGTTGGCTAATTGGAAAAGGATGAAGCGCGAGCCTCCGAACGAAGCGAATTTCTGCACGGTTCGCTTCATGCGAACGGCATCGCGAAAGACGAACAAGACGTAGAGATTTGGAACTCCCCACTTCGCCACGAACGCCTCTTCATTGATAAATGGCACATAGGCCTCAAGCTTCTCGTACAGCGAAGTCCCGGCATATGCGTCGGGATCGTTGGGCCAGATCGTTTCCCCTTTCTCGCTCGTGCCGTTGTCGGCTTCGAGAAGGAAGAAGCGATAGAGCTTGCGGTTTTCGATCTGAATCTGGATCGCCCACAAAGGCGAGTCAGCGTGGATCCAGCGCTTGCGCGGATGCGGGATCGCCCACTTCCCCGAGCTAGTCTTCCCTTCTGCGGGAAACCTCGGATGCTGCTGAATCTCTTCCGGGCTTATGAACCGTGCATTCCCCTGCAGCCCGATACCCGCCCGGATCGAGGCCATCGCGTGTGAGGCGAACGCGTCGTGAGCGAGGCTGTAGGAGCGCTTGGGAGGCTCCGCGTTGTGGCCGTGTTCGTTCAGCCAGCGAACTCCTTTAGGAGCGAGCTGGTAGCACAGCTGCCCTCGCAAGTTCCTCGTCCGTATCTGCTCGGGAACGATGCGGATGTATTCGTTCGGCTCCGCCTTAAGAACGCGCAAGCTGTCGTACAGCGAGCGCCTGTTGCCGCCGACCACCGCGAGAATGTCGTCGGCTGTAAGCTGGTTGTGATCGGCGAGCGCTTTGAGGACGTGGGGTTGCCGATCGACCAAGAGAGCGACGATTGGTTCGCCGCGAGCGTTAAGCACCGGGGCTGTAGAGAATCGGTCGTAGTGTTTTCGGGCCTTCATGGCCCTAGTTAGCTATACAAAAAATTCCGGCTTGTCACAGGCACCCATGGAGCGCGGTGACGTACGTTGGCTACCGTCACTCAGTTGGCCACTCGGCAGCAGCGTCGGGAGTCTCTGGTTTTGTGGGAGCCTCGGAGCGAATAGCAGGACTGGGCACTGAAGCAACAGGACTGGTAGCTGGTAAGGGCTCTGAGTTTCTTTCGTGGCTCCCGCTTTGTGGAGGAACCGCTGAAGGGGGCAGTTGTTTCGGTCGATACGGCTGCAAGCTCGGCCGCAGGTCGGCTAGGTCAGGTTTGAGAACATTGACGACGATGCCCTGCCTCGCGATCCCGCGGATATAGGCGCCGAATTGTCCTCGCTTGAGGGTTTGAAGCCGCCGCGGCTCCATGCGAAGCGATATCGCCATCCTTCTCGCTTCTTCGTCGGGGTGCGCGAAACGAATGGCGCAGTTTTGGAACGCGCTTAGGACCTTCTCTGAAACCTGCGTTGTTTCCTGGTGGGCACAACATAAGGCTATCTTTTGGCTGCGGCACTCGTGGTAGACATCGGTGATCCGTTCGTCGTCGGCTACCACCGTGTGCGCTTCATCAATGTAAAAGTATACCGGCTTTTTATCTTGCTCTACTCTGAAGCTGCGTTCCTGAGCGGCGGCAAGCACCTGAGCGATGAAGAACCGCCCAAGAAACTCGGCTCCCTTGTTGCCAAGCTTGCCGCGCGAGTTGTTGATGATGACGATCGCTCCCTGGTCCATCGCCTCCCCGATACGGAAGGTCGTCTTGGGAGCCATGAGCATTCGACGCATCACGTCGTGGTCGAGCAGCGCTCGCAGTCGCTGCAGAACCTCCAGCTTTCGTTCTCGGATATTCTGGCCGTTATAGGACTCAGTGGCGAAAAAGCTCTGTAGGTCGGGACTCAGTTTGGCGATGTTGCGCGCGTAGTGCTTCTCACCGTCTCTTCCAAGAAGCCGTATGAAATCTTCGAGGGTCGGATTTTCGACTGTTTCGATGAGGGTTCGGAACACCGCTTTGAGGAGCATCGACTGCGTCGCGGTGAGTTTGAAATCGAGAAGCGATGAGAACAGGTATTCTAGGTTATCAACTGCCTTGTTAACGTCCCCCTTGGGAATGTCGAGCGGGTTTAGCCCGATAGGATCGTCGGGACCTATAATGACACGACGTTTCGCAAGGGATGGGTGGTCGAGGAATGGCTGGATGAACTCCCCTTTTGAATCGCAAAGTATCAGGGAAGCGTCCTTTTCAAGGTCCGTCGCGATCATTGAGTGAAGCAACGTTGTCTTGCCCATGCCTTGAGGGGCACAGACCCACATACCAGCAAAACGCGTCTCGTCATTCAGCGGGACAGGTATGTCAACCTTCGTGAACGCCCGAAATGGCGTTTGCGCAAAATAGGTCGCTAAGGTTGCCTCGTCAGGCGCTTCCTCGGCGTTCTTTTCTATCTGTTCGCGGAGATCGACGAACAACTTTCGTCGTTTGAAGTCGGCGTCAAAGAACGCTCCGAGTAGTTTCGAGACAAGCTCTGCTTCGTTGGATATCTGCAATGGCGTAGAAAGATTGGCCTTAACCGGTTCGAGGGTCTCCTGGAGTGCGTACGGAGGAAAATGCTCGCGCATGCTCATGTAACACTGGACGAGCAGTTCCATGAACAGCTCGAAATTGTTGCTGTCCGAGACCTTCCGTTGCCACGCTTCAAGCTGGTCATGGTATCTCGCTAGCGTGATACGGTCGCTCGTATCGGGCTGCATTGGCGGTTCGTGAAAAAACTCCTGTGCGTACAATTGCCAGACCACATAATGAAAAGTCGCCGCAAGAGCTTGGCATGAGTATTTCCCGGTCTCCCCCTCTGGGTCGTTCAAGAGACAGCGGTCAATCTCGATCGCCTCATAAAGCTTTTTCGGCTCCAGATAGTCTGGTCGTTCTTTTATGGTCGTAGGAAGGTAATCTTTACTCTTAAGCTTCTCCAGTCGCCAATAGCGATACAGAAACACGATACCTGCTCCGGCAATTGCCACGGGTATAAGTATGAAAAGGGCGGAGAAAATCGCTAGGAGGGCGACAGTGAGGAGTGCCACGATGATGATGGCAACGGTGAATGGATTGGCTGTGCGCTTAGAGTTCATACGTATTGCTCTCGCCTATCGGCGCACTTTGGCGGATCAGCTCGACGAGAGATTTTAGTTGTTCCCTGACAGAGGCTTCGTGCTCACGAAGTTGGAGAATAGTAGCCGCTTCAATGATGAATGTGGGTTCGGCAATGATTTCTCCGAGCGTTATGCGCTTGTATGGGTAAGCCTTGCGCTCTTCGTATTGGTTGTCCGAATGGTGCATATAGAACCACAGGAAACCGCCAGCGGCCATCATGCCGAATCCGACGAGCTGCGCGATAACAACGTATGATGGCGGATAGAAATATTGAAAGAATGTCTGGCTGAGAAAGATAAGGCCGCCCAAGGGAAGTAAAAGAAATTGTCCAACTGACGCGGCTACACCCGTTCCTAGGATAGCGGCCGACGACCGGCCGGGCACGTCTTGTTCGATTTGGAGACTATACCTGTATAAGCCGCGCTCTTGCGCGATAGCCTTCTCCTCTTCCGAGAGGGTGACGGTGCAGACAAGATAAAAGCTCTTGTCACCAGTCATCAATCCACTGGGTTCATCGCGATATTCGGTCGTGAGCTGCATGTGCCCTCAAAAGAAAGGAGCCGCGGGTTGGACCCCGCAGCTCCTGCTCCTTAACTGAGAGCTTGCCAATCTACGGTCACCCGCAAGTCGTGCGCCTCGAAGTAGGCCAGAACCTCCGACACCCGCCACACGACGTGAGCATTCCGATGTTTGCCGAGCTTGCGGCACCGTGGAAACGGATCGCTCGCATAGTCGGGGTCAAACATAAAACGCCACGTATGTACTCGACTGTAAGGCCAACCCAACTTCTTAAGCTGCTTCCAGTCCACTACCAAAGGTTTCTCGAAAGACATTTGCATTGCTCCTGTTGGAGCGTTTGCAAACGCTGCCGGGTTACCCGCTAGCAGTAGGCCAAAATTAGAATGCCGCACGCCGGGATTGCAATAGAATTCTATTGCTCCTATCCGTTTCGCGCATGCGAGACGGGTATCCCTTCTGTCGCTTCAGAACAGAGCATGAACCGTCTTTTGCGAACGCACCCGACGTTTCACCGAGTAGGCGTCCGCGGGCCCTGAGAAATAAATATGGAAGGACAGGGACCAGCGAGCGCTGTTGTCGGTCGGGAAGCCTCATGTCGGCGTGCAGGGGTCCCCAAGTCAATGGATATGGCTCGGTTTTGTTGAACGGTACCTGCACACAACGCCTGCACACCTAGTGAGCCTATGTTTGCAGGTCAGTGTGCAGCCCTGTCTGCTGGTCCTTCGTTCCGGGATAAAGGTCGGGCCGGCAGGCAAGGAAGGTGATGGCGAGCGCAGTGGCGTCAAAGAAGCCCATCCGCCTGTCCTCGCCATTCCAGATCTTTCGGCGGCCGGGGTGAAACGAAGCAAGCATCGGCAGACGCCGGACGATTTCGCCAATGATTGCGTACCTGGTCACTTTGCCCAAATTCCCGAATGCGTGCCGGACTTCCGCACGCGAGATCGGTACAGCGGGTATTCCCTCGCGCTTGGCCAGTCCAACGAGCTGCCGCGCCAAAGCGGCATTGCGTCCGTCTGGCATATCCCGCAACACGAGGACATCCAGTCTGTGTTTCTGCAGCAGACGCTCGACAAGATTGAAACAACGCTCGTGCCTTTTGTCGCGCCTCAATTCGCTGATGCCCCAATCAATCAAAGCATCCAGCCCCTCGAAAAGGACAAACGCAAATCCGCGTGCATTCGGATAGATGGCGAGGACAAGGCCGGGTCGTTCGACATTCATGCCTCGCGTTGCTTTTGGATCGCCAGCCGCTGTATGGTCTCGTGAATCAATTCCAGCTTTGTCGCAACCGGCGGCGTCGGCAAATCTTGGAGCAAGCGATCTCGCAACTCGTGCAGTCGTCGATAGAGGTTTTCCTCTACGCCGGCGAAGAACGCCGGGAATATGTCCTGTGGCGATACGTCAAAGAGCATGTGACAGGTGTGTGCAACGGCGAGCGGGATCACCCGCTCGTCCCGCTCAAGTCGCCCAACCATGGACTGATCCAAGTAGTCAAAAAGAAACGCAAGCTCCTGTTGCGTGAACCGCCATAATCTTCGCTGCGTGCGCAGGTAATTTGGAAGCCTCGACATAATACGTGCCGTCTACAATTCGCTGACGGTCACGCGGTCAATGATGCTTCCATGCCGATGCCGATACTATGCCCGACAATATGTCAGCTAGGCATATATTGTCTCGTCTCCGTCATGAAACTTCCATTAAGTTATTCGTCACGAGTGTCGCTTGGCGCGCACCGCCGCGGTCAAGGCCGCTCCTTCGTCGCGCCGCTGCGCGGCTTCGGCCTTGACCGCGCGGTGCGGCCGAGCGATCTGCCAGCCGTTGCCTCTTAGCCGCCACGCGCCAGGCCTGACGAACAAGTGATGATTGCTCATCGTTCTCCATGAGTCCGCCTCCTGCAGCATCCATTGCCATAGCGGCCGGTTACCCATCTGGGATTTGTGCCTAATGCAAGTGTCCTCTGACCGAGGACAAGATGATGGCGATAAGCTCCGTACTGTACAGCAGCCGTTCGGAGGAGTGGCCCACTCCGCAGCAATTCTTCGAGGCATTAGACCGCGAGTTCCGCTTTTCCCTAGATCCCTGTGCATCGCGCGCTAATACAAAGTGCGGACGCTATTTCACCAAATCGCAGAATGGCCTCGCGCAGGATTGGAAGAGGAATCGTGTTTTTTGTAATCCGCCGTACGGTCGTGAAATGTGGCATTGGGCGCGCAAGTGCTTTATGGCATCGCGAGAAGGCGCCTTGGTCGTATTGCTCGCCCATGCTCGGACCGATACCCGGTGGTTCCATGACTGGGTGTACGGCAAGGCGGTCGAAATCAGGTTCGTTCGAGGCGCCTGAAGTTTGGCGATGGCAAGATGTCGGCGCCTTTCCCCTCTCTCGTCGCTGTCTACCGACCGCCAGTGTAAGACCGGCAGTAGCTGCAGCAACTCAGGAACGAACGTATGCGCGGGTAGACGGGTGAGCGTGGCAGCATGGCACGATCATTCGTCTACCCGCGTATACGTTCGTGATGCGCACTGTGCTGGACGCGTAATAGTGATGGCGCTCGTACGTCTTCGTTGGAAAACTCGTAGCCGTTCCTCGAAATAGCACGTTCGCCGAAAGTTAAAGAAACTTCCGACCTTGCTATTCGAGACGCCAACGAGTGTTCCGCGTTCACGAGCGTGCCGCCGCATTACCCCACTCCGCTTTAGCGGCCCATTGCAAGCCGAGTATTTCTTGCCTGGGGTCTGCACGTGCACGTATTTGTGCAAGCTCACAGACGGCGAACGCGCAACTTGCCACCCTGGCACATCCCCGCGTCTTTTTTCCTTCCGCATCTCGAAGAAAATGGTTCGCAGGCATCGACGAACCCGACCTCGTCATTCGACACCCGTGCGCTGGCGGGTGGCGATTCGCGGGGTGGAGGGGTGAAGCAGGCCACGCCCATTACTTCCTAGAGCCTGATTTCTCCACCTCGCGATCCGGCAACCGAGCATGTCGGTTTCCGGACAACGAGGAGGAGTGCGATGCAACTTGTTCTTACCGAGAAAGCAAAGAAGCTGATTCGTCTGTGCGAGATCGAAGGGCACAAGGACCCGCACGATCTGCTGCAGGCCGTTGGATGCGATAGCCTCTGTCCGGCGATTTGCATGACGGAAGGCTGCGACTACACGGCCGAAATGGAGACTGATCAGCGCGAGGGCTATTGCGAGGCCTGCGGCGGCAACACGGTCGTTTCCGCTCTGGTTTTGGCTGGCTTCATCTGAGAGGCCGCCCATGACCAGCGAAACAATCGGCAGGGCCGCGCGCGTTCGCGTCCTCAACGACAATTTCCGGGTCACGTTCCTCGGCGGAAGAATCATGTTGACCCGGGGCGTGAACGAGCTCCCGCTCGACGTGAAAGCTAGCGTGCTGCTCATGGTGCAGCGCTTTGACAACTTCACGCGCGATAACGATCCGTACGGCGAACACGATTTTGGCTGCTTCCAGTTTGCCGGCGAGACGTTCTATTGGAAGATCGACTACTACGGCGTCGACCTTCAAAGCGGCTCGGAAGATCCGGGTGACCCGGAGAAGACGGAGCGCGTCCTCACCATCATGTTCGCCGCGGAGTATTGACCGATGCTTCCGAACAGACGACGCGTGTATATGCTGGCCGAGTATACGGTCGAGCATAAAAAAGACGGATGGTATTTCGGGCGCAGCGCGCGATACGGCGACAAGGAGGAGCTGAGAGGACCATACAGCAGCATCAGCTCGGTAACGCTTGTCATTGCCCGGCAGCTAAAGCGGGAGATCGTCAAACGGGACTCGCCGCACTCAGTGAAAATTGGGGATGCTACGTCAATTGATCCTGTTAGAGCTGAAGGGCATCAGCCGTCCGGCTAGCAGCGAACGGAGGAAGGTCGCTTCACCGTGCGAAAGCTCTTTCGGGTCGATTGATCTTCGGTGCGAACCGATCCCACGGGCAGCGGCGAGGGAGTAGGGCCGTACTCTGGGACGCGTAAGACGGCCGAACCTGATGACCTGCGATGTGCTGAAGATCGACTGCCCCGCTCGCGACGCGAGCGGGGCTATGTTTTTTCGGCGTCAAGATTGCTTAGTCAATTTCCTCTCTATTGATCCTCTTGCTAATGCTGTTGCGCGGCCAGCGCCGGTTGACAACAGGTTGCCTGGAAATTGCCAAAAGCTACTTCAATGCGCCTACATGTGGGTACGATTGCCCAACGACCGTTTGGCTCATACGTCTTTCATTTAAGCCAATATTCCTTGTGTCGCGCACCCGAATTGCGAGCGAGCGAAATTCAATTACACGGGTTCGATTCCCGATAGGGTCATGGATCAGGATTGTTCGAGGCCGCAGACCCGACGTCGATTTTAGCCAGAAAACTCAACACTTTTTGTCTCAAGCTGCTTTCCGGAGTGCCTCGGCCTTTTGGACCTCCTGCCACTGGTTGACACCAGGTTGCCCAAAATAACCGCTGACCATCGTTTTCGGGTTCAGAATTTCGATAGCGGACCTCAACGTTGACGGTGCGACGTGTGCGTACCTCATCGTTGTCGTGACGCTGCTGTGTCCCATTAGCTCTTTGATCGCCGGAAGTGGAACCCCGCGCATCGCCAGATGGGACGCAAAGGTGTGGCGCAGTGTGTGCCAACCGATCTTTCTCATTCCCGCTTCGTTACAGAGCCTTCTCATTGCCCACCAAAGTCGGTAGTTGTTGAAGGGCCGGCCGTCGTTGGCAAGAAAGACATATCCGATTCCACTTTTGCGCCGGTACAGCGTCTCATATACATCGACGTCCAGGGGTATATGACGTGTTCGGTTATTCTTAGGTGCCACCAGTACCTTCTGCCGGTTGTCCTGCGAGTGCCTTACGGCGAGGCTTCGATTAAGCCAATCGATTGATGACCATTGCAATCCTACGAGTTCTCCCAGCCGCATGCCCGTTCGGAGTGCTGTGAGAACCATCTCTTGAATGACCCCATGCGCGCTAGATAGGAGCAAATCGCACTCTTCAGGAGATAGATAATCAATCTCAGGAAGAGTACACTTTGGCCACTTGACCTTGGGCGGCGCTCCTTCCAGCTCCAGCCAGTCGTATGCCGTCGCGAGACATTTGTTCAGAACCGTTAAACGATTCCTGATTGTCTTGTTGGTAAGTCCGAGCTTTGCCTGTTCCGCCTTGTACCGCTCTATATCGTGAGACTTAATTTGTCCGACTGGGATTTGACCGAAGAACGGGACTAGTGATGATGACAGAATAGATTTCTTCATCACCTGTTCAGAGAACTTGTTGTTCGGCTTTACGTAGTCCTCGAACCACTGCTTGACGAACTCCTTGAAGGTCAAGTCGTTCTGCGTCGATACCGCCAGGCCATCCAGTCGCTCACCGCGCGCCAATCGCTGCCGTAGCGCGATCTCATAAGCCTCTGCTCCAGCGCGTGAGTTCTCGGGGCTTCGCTTCCTGTGTCTTCTATGGTTGAACGTGAAATCTACCCACCACGAGTTTTTTAGTTTTCGTACTGCCATACATTTTGTTATTGGCCGATTGCGCGGACGCGGCGTGCCGCCACATACGAGGCGACATCGTTCCTTTCGAAACGGATGGAGCCGCCAATCTTGACGAACGGAAGTTTGCGCTCCTGCTGAAGGCGCCGCACTGTCGCGATGGAGATTTTTAGCAGTGCGGCTACGTCAGGAATGGTGAGCAGCCCCTCGACCGGGTCTGCGTCAATCGACATACCTGTCAAGGATCAATAGAGAGTCGGCAACTGGGCCTAAGAATACACTTCCATCAAGAATCTTGCGAATCAGCATAGTCCGCTCAATTTGACTGGGTGGCGAGGTCGCGCAGGTAAATGGCCGCGAGCCGTCGAAGGAGGTCCGTACTGATCCCGTTCGCAAATGCGAAGTTTTGGAGGTGGCGAGCTACGGGCTCTTCGAGCCTCAACTCCGAAAAAAGTTGAAAGGCCTTCCGTTGCAGCTCGTACCGGTTCGATGACGTGTCCAGCGCGGACACCAAGGCTCGTCGTTTGGCATCGACGTATGAACGCAGTCCGCTACGCGCGAGGACGTGATAGCCGTTTGCCGTGAGGGAGACGGGAGAGCCATTCTTGAACAGTTTGGCACGAACGTTCTCAGCAGTGATCAAGAGTTCGGAGACCGTCTCTTTCAGCCATTCGACGTTGGTTTCAAGGCCTGTAAATCGACCATTGGCGAAATACGCCAAAGCTATCACAGAGCCTATCGCACTCAAAAAGAACTCCCAGCTAATATTGATTACCAATGTATCCATGCCGCGCATGATATGCGGGGGGAACGCCGGTACCAGACGCGAGAATATGCCGATCTGGCAGGAACTCGCGTCGCGTGCCCCAGTGGCGCCGCTGGTATCGTGCCGAGATGACTACACAAACCAACGACGTTACGTATCTCGGGGAAACCGATTTTAGAGCCCGGCAAGTGCCGTTCGGGATCAAGCGAGAGGATCGCTTTTCCCATGTGTACGTCATCGGAAAAACAGGCACCGGAAAATCCACGCTGCTCGAAGGCATGGCGCTGCAGGACATTGCGAACGGAAACGGGCTTGCCTTGATCGATCCGCACGGAGACCTGGCAGAAAGGATCGCCGCTCGCGTTCCGACAATGCGTCAAAAGGATCTTGTGTACCTAAATGCTGCCGATCCTAGCCAACCGTGGGGCTACAATCCCTTGCGGCACGTCGGCTCCCAGTACACCGCCTTGGCCGCATCTGGATTGATGGAGGTGTTCAAAAAGATGTGGCCGGAGGCGTGGGGCGTGCGCATGGAACACATCCTGCGAAATGTGCTTATGGCGCTCCTGGAGCAACCGGCGGCGACCCTGCATGACATTTTGAGGGTGTTCTCGGACAAGACATTCCGAAGAGCAGTGGCGCGATCGCTGCGGAACGAGACCGTTCGGCGCTTTCTTGAATCCGAGTACGAGAAGTTTTCGTTCGGTAATCGCGCCGACGGTATCGCCCCCATCCAGAACAAGGTTGGCGCCTTCCTGGCAGACCCGATGCTCAACCGTATCCTGACCGCTCCGAAGCAGGAGCTGCGCGTCCGGCAGATCTTGGACGAGGGCAAGGTGCTTATAGCAAACTTGGCCAAAGGCAGGATCGGCGACGACAGCTCATCGCTTTTGGGCGGGCTTCTGGTGACGACGATAGGATTAGCGGCATACACGCGGGCGGACATGCCGGCGTCGAAACGACGCGAATTCTTTGTCTATGTTGACGAGTTCCAGAGCTTCACGACGCTGGCGCTAGCAAACATGCTTTCGGAGCTTCGCAAATATCGCATCGGGTTCACAGTCGCCCACCAATACCTGCACCAACTGGAGCCTGACATCAGGCATGCCGTCCTGGGCAACGCGGGCACCATGATCTCGTTCCGGGTTGGAGCTGAGGATGCGCCGTACCTCGCTCGCGAGTTTCAGGCTCGCTTCGTTGAGATTGATCTCATGCAACTGGAGAACCATCACATCTATCTAAAACTGATGATCGATGGCATGCCGAGCCTACCGTTCAGCGCGAAAACTTTGCCGATCAAGTAGGATACGCGTTGTGATTAATACGGGAACCAATATTCTGATACTAGGTCACCCGTTGGTTACGATCAAATCTAGAACTCATAGGATGAGTAATGGTCGGTCTCCCCTTTGAACACAAAAGCGATACTATCGGCGATATAGATTGAGCGAATCGAGCGCTGCCACTCGTTCTTTGGCTTCGGAGTATGCTCGAACTCGATATGCTTGCCGAGTCGCCCCATGAGGCCATTCCGCTTTTCGCGAAACCACAGGAATTGGCTTGCTCGCGGGTGCTCTTTTGCCCAAAAATTAACGTCGTCGATACGGTCCTTGAGAAATCGTATCATCGTGCGCATTCCGTAATCCTTGAATCGAGGCCAGTACGAAGTGTGCAGGTCCTCGATGACGTAAACGCCGTCGTCGGCTAGCAGCGGGAAAAGCGTCTCGAACGAGATGATTTGCTGTTGCATGGTATGCCCACCGTCATCGACGATGAGGTCGAACGGGCCGCACTCGCGCGAGATGCGCTCCAGGAGCGAGCGGTCCGTCTGATCGCCGATGTATATGCGCAGATTGTCGCGTTCGTACTGCCGGCATTCAGTGTCAATGTCGAGCCCCACGATGACATCGGCGTTCTTGAAATATTGCTGCCACATACCGAGGGAGCCGCCTTTCGATACGCCGATCTCAAGGACGCGCACCGACTTGTCTTTGAGGTGGGTGATGCAGAAATTGTACTCGCGAAAATAGCTCTTGTGCTTATGAATAGTACCAAATCGCTTTGCGTATGCGGCATCGAGTAACCTTTGCATGTCGTATTGTTCGTTATACGGCGGCTCTTGCGCAAGTCATCCGACTCTATTCCTCCTCTGTTGAGAAACGCTGATATAGATCGAGCAATCCAAATAAGGGCAAAAAGGGAATAATGATGATTGCGCCAGCGATCCAAATGAGGATGCCGAGTACTTTGATCATAAGTGTAGTATAGCATAGATGCTTATCCCGGCATTCCGAAAGCAATCATGAACAATCCACTTGGCGAGATTTTTCCTTACTTCGTCGTTCGTCTCTATCTCTTTGAGGTGAGCCAAATCCATACATTATTTCCGCCTGAATATTTTTATCCCTGCTATCGCCAAGAGGACGATGACGACAAGGCGGAGCGTTTCAACAATCAGTAAGCTCGCAGTTTGTACCGAACTAGAAAATACGAAGACGTTTGCTATCAGATATTGCCAGATCGTAGCGATCAACAGAGTAGCGCCAACACCTGCACACCAAAGCAAAAGACGATCTTTGTACTTTCTAGCACCAATTAAACTGAGGCCTATGAGCACCAAGTAAATTGCGCTGTAAATTATGAGCATACGCTAGTGGCTAAGACTTGATAATGCGTGCCCCAATTGTGTGAGTGCTGACGAGAGTTGCGATAGAGCAGATTGCAGGCTTGAGCTCCCCGAATAGTTCCCGCCAGAACGAGAGACATTCGTTTGGGTCGTATTTTGAGTTTGATACGTGTTGTGCGTCGTTTGCAGATTGAGGGCGTTGAAATTCAGTTGAGTTAGCGAGACGTCATTCTCATCGTTCGGATGAACGAACTGCGAGACCGCAGTGGCTCCAAGCCCCGCAGCAATGGAGCCCACTATCCACTTAGGTGTGTTGGGATTTGGATTTGGCGGGCCACCCCCAAAGGGATCAAGGATATTTTGGGGGCCCAACATCGAACTTGGCGGCAAACGTCTCGGATCGAACGATTGCCACTGATAGCCAGGTGTTCGCAGAGCTACGTTGGAGTTGCTGCTTTCGTAAGCCAAGACCACGGCCGTCCCGATGACCGCTGGTATCATGACTTCCGGCGCGAGTATCGTAGCTGCTGCTTCCGGGAACAATAACGGCACGGCGGCTGCAACGGCTTGATTTCCAGTTGTGTCTTTAGAGGTTACGGGATTGTCGCGGCCATACGAGTAAGAGTTCAGTTGCTGCGGGTCTGCCAGTAGCTGATTTTGTTGCTGTAGCGCCAATTGTTGGACGCGCGATGCATCGCCGACGGCCAAGAAACTTGGATCTTCGGTGAGGAACTGCCCCTGCGCGGGGTTGTAGTACCGCGCATTGTCGTAGATGAGGTTTGTGCTGCTGTCGAAATATTGGCCTATGTATTGTCTTGCGACAGTTGTCGTCCCAGTGTTGCTACTGCTTAGCACTGAACCAAACGGCGCATAATTGAAATACTGCGCGAGATTTCCACCAGCATCACTCGTGGCTTGAACTGAGCCTAAATTGTCGGTGTGCACGTAGCGGACAACAGGACTTCCTGTTGCAACGCCGTTCACCAAAGGCTGATCGACCGTCGCCAGAAGTACGTCACTTTGTCCTGCTTGCGCTGGCAGGTAGGCATAATCTGTCGAGGTTCCGGTGCTGGTCGCCGCGCTTAGTGTGACCACGGAATACCATTTCGAGGGATACACGGTCGTGGTGTTGCCGCTCTTTTGGAACACGCGGCTTCCAAAGGCATCGTATCCGTAGGTCGTTGTGGCAGAGCCGACAGTCGAACTCGCGAGGCGGTTCAAGTAGTCGTAGGCATAGGTCGTTGTTGTTGCCCCGATGACCGCCGAGATGAGATTTCCATTGTTGTCATACGAGAGCGTTGTGCTGGCAAGACCATTTCCTATCGTCGTTGGCGCGTCCGGGTTCGCATAGCCGGTGGATGCATACTGGTATGTGGTCGTCGTAGAGAAGGAACCGAATCCAGACGGCGCGATCGCCACCATTGCACCACCGGTCGGGATCGTCGCGGAAATGTTCGTGGTCATCGTGTAAGCGCCCGAAACAGGGCCATTGCTGTCGCCCATGAACAGGTTACTGCTGTTGCCCACACGCGCGGTTACGCCCGCGCCGGCGGTTACTGTGCGTTGAGAGTTGACACTGAGCTCCGTCCAGGCACCCGCTGCGCAACTGGGCGAGCAAAGAGAAAGCGAAAATGTGGTTCCTGCATCTTGGGCCCCGGTCGTTGAAGCATTCGGGAAAGAGGCCTGCGACGCGGCAACATATGTCGATACGTCCGCTTGGAAAGGCATGGTCGTGGAGAAGTTGACCGTGAGATTATGGGTGCCGCTCGACGGATTTATAAGGTACCAGAGATCGAACGCGTTCGTCGGCGACGAAACGGTGTTGAAGGGAATCGTGGCGAGTTTCGTGAGACTGGCGCCGTTGTATGAGATGCCGCTGACAAGGGACGCGGAGCCGCTGTTGTCGGACGTGACTGCGACGATCATGACTCGGTTCGTGCTTGTGCTGGTCGTATAGCTCTGTGAGTACGAGCTTGCAGTTCCGCCGAATTGCAGTCCGCTGTCGTATGATATCGAGGAACTTGTAGTCGTCGAGGTCCCGATGCTCGTGATATTCCCGAGCGCATCGTACGTGAACAACTGCGTATAGAGCGGCAGTGTCCCGCTCGCTGCCGTCGCGCTGATCATTCGATTGAGGAGGTCGTAGCTGTACGAAACGGCTTGGCCGAGTACTTGGTCCGAGTTGTCGGTGCGCGAGAGGACATTTCCGTCGAGATCGTAGCTGAAGTTCAAATCCTGCAGCTTGAGGTCATGCGTGGAGCTTGCCGATCCAGTGAGTGCGCCTAGCGTTAGGATTCGTGTGAGACGGTAGAGCGTAGTGGGATCGTACGTGTAAGTGGTCGTGGCACCGGAGCCGAATTGTATGGCCGCAACCGCATTTGTCGGGGCGTAGTTAAAGAGCGAAGCGACTGAACTCGTTGCTGCACCCGCGAACCTGGTGACCGCGCTCACAAGCCCAGCGACGTTGTACGCGTAGCCGAGGCGTGTGCCATCCGGATTGGTGATAGTGACCGGATTTCCCAACCGATCATAGGTATAGGTGGTGGCGTACGCGGTGCCTGCGATAGTCGAGGTGGCCGTGGTAGTGCGGCCTAAAATATCGTACGCGTTTGAAATGAGAGATGCCGAGCTAGAAGCGGTGCAGAGGTAGCCCTTGCCGTTTGGGCAAGAATCATAGGTGTCGGTTATCAGCGTCCCGACCCCCGTGAGCGCTTCGGTCAGCATGCGATTGAGCGCATCGTAGGTGTGGGTGATGACCTGTCCTTTGCCATCCGTCCGGGAGACCTCGTTGGCTTGATCGTCGTAACTATACGACCACGAGCCGAACGTGCCGTCTCCCACAGTATGAAGGTCTTGCGCCGTCAATCGGTCGCCGATCCCATCGTAGGTGAAGTTGCGAATGTTGCCAGCGGCGTCAGTAATGCCGGTCAGGTTGTTCGCCGCGTCATATGCATACATTGTTGTGGCGTTGCCCGTTGACGTGTGCTCCACGACTTGGACCAAGTTTCCGAACGCATCCAGCATTTGGTCCTTTATCTCGCCGTTTGGATCTGTCGTGGTCGTCGTCCATTTCGCGTACACCTTCGTTGTGGTGCCAACGGCCGTCGCAAAGGTCGCTACGCGACCCAGCGGATCGTAGGCGTAGCTCGCAAAGAGGCTGCCGGTTGTTGTTGCTGAGGTATTGCCGCTTCCCGTCGAGAAGTACGGCTCACTCTGCGATGCAAGCATGCCGGAGCTGCTGTAGGTTCGATCCGTGACCGTGAACGTGCCGCTCGTACCACTCGATTTGCGCTCTTGTATCAACCGATCAAGCCCGTCGTAGTAATCGTAGCTGTCGGTCGTGGTCGCTGAATTTAGATAATCAGACTCGTGGACCAGCGATGGCGTTGTGGTGCTGTCCGTATACGCGACAGTCGATTTGGTCATGAGCGAGGAGGGGCTTGCCGGATTGGATTCGTCGGTTTCGATCAACCGTCCGATGCCGTCGTAGATGGTCTTGGTGACGTTGCCGTTCGGATCGGTCGAAGTCGCGACCTTGCCGTTGGAATAGTTGTACTTGTATGTGGTCAACTGCCCACGTGCGTTCGTCGTCGTGGCTGGGTAGAGGTTGAGCGCGTCATACGCGTACGTGGTTGCGTTGCCGTCGAAGTCGGTCGAAGTCGCCACGAGACCATAGGAATTGTAGGCTTTCGTTGACGAGGCGTAGCGCGTGCCGCTGATCCAATCTTGCGCCTGCGTTTGATTTCCTGTGTTCACTTGGCCGAACGAAAGGCCATCATAGAAGTACTTGGCGTCCGTGGTCGTGGCGTTGCTGCTGTTAAACAGTGTCTTCTCTGTCGAGACGCTGAGGTTTATCGAGCTACTTGCCGCATACGCGATGTTGGTGGTGCGAAGGCTCGTTGCGCTTGATGTGCTGAAGGTTCCGTCCGAATTACCTGTTACCTGGCCGTAGCTGAGTGTCTGGATCAGGTCATCGGTCGTGGTCGAATAGGCATAGTCGGTGTCCTTGTCCTGGTGGCTGCCGTCGCTCGCATAGTCCTGTTCGAGTTGGCGCGTAAGTCCGACGAACTCGCTATTGCCGTGGAAGATCGGGTTGTATTGGAAGAAGATGGATTGGACCAAGGTGCCGGAAGGCGTCGCCGTGTCCTGCCGGTACGGATGGTTGAGTTGTCCGTACCCGTCGCTTTGGTCGCCTGCGATCGGAGCCGTCGTTGTCGAGCCTTGGCTGTAATACGTCGTACTTGAAGCGATCGATGTAGAGGCGGTGACAGCAGCAAAACCAGCGAACTTGCGATCGAACACGTTCGTTAGGAGATATTGCCGGCCGCCACTGTATGAATAATCAGTTTCTTGCTTGTTACCACGGCCATCATCGTTGACGATATTCGTTGCGACTAGGAGGTTGAATGGCAGATTCGGGTTGACGCCGGATTGGGTCGTGTACCCGTATGTGGCGCTTGTGATCCCCCCTTTGGGGTTCGTCGAGGTCGAGAGCACATCCTGATATTGCTGTCCATTCCCTCGGTAATTTGCGTAGTCGTAATAGCCTATCTCATTCGTTCCTGAGAGGTTGTAAGCATCAATGATGTGCGTGGGCAACGTGTAGGCCGTCGATGTCGCCCACCCATATCCAGTGTTCAGATAGACCAGCTGATATGTGCCTCTCTCGGGAATGTCCGTATTCCCAGTGTTGGAATATGAGCGAACAAAATCGGGTAAACCGTCTCCGTTTATGTCGACGAAGCGCATTCCCCGGTCGTAGCAATTGCCGCCGGATTGGTAGACGGTACTTGTCGCAATCGTCCAACGTGAGTCGGCTGATCCTCCCCAACCCGACCCGCCGTTCAGTATTACATACGTATTGGTGCCGTCCGTATAAGCCCAGTCTGGCAGCCCGTCCCCGTTAACATCGACGAGTTGCGAGTTCGTACAGTCTGCGGATCCAAACGATGGGAAACTCTTCGGCGGTGTGAATATGGTGGTCGTCGCATTCCACCCCGAGCCATTCGCTAGATACGCAGCCGACGATATCTGGCCGTCCACACGTTGCGTGAAGCTCGGCAACCCTGTTCCATCCACGTCACTGAAGAGTCCGGTCGTGATGGTATGCGATCCGCTTGAACTTAACGCGATCGTTGGCGTGGAACTACCTAATGTCGTCGAAGTCCAGCTGTAACCACCCGACGGCGAATAGTTGGTGAGGTACTCATACTGTCCGCTACCGCCGCTCCCGGTTTCACTCTGAATGATGTCTGCTTTGCCGTCACCGTTAATATCTACGAATTGAGTGCCGGTCTCATAGGCCGTATTAACATACGACCAACATAGATTACTTATCTGAGGAGGCGTCGGGCTTCCGGTTGAGGGCGTAATACTGATAGTTTCACTACTCCCGGTGCAATGAAGATTGACCTGCTCATTGATTCCGTCGCCGTTCGCATCCGCTGCTACTAGGTAATCTCCGCCTGAATTTACAGGGCCACCTCCGCTTCCATACGCACTGACAAAGGGGGTTGACGAGCTTACATATCCGAACGTCCATGCAGGCAAGGAGGTCTCAGCCCCTGATTCATTCCAGCCGTTCTCTTGCACGGAAGAGAGCAACGATCGTGAACCGTTGTTTCCGGTCGTGTAGGATAGATTGTACTGGCGAACCGTGGTGCTGCTGATTGCTTCCGTGATCTGCGCGATACGGTAGTTCGTATCGACCTCAAATCCCGGCAGCAGGGTCATGGTTGCATCAGGCCGAGACGACGTTGCGAACGTGATCGTCGTCGGACCATCGGTCGAGCCGTGGCCGGTATAGATAATCTGGGATGGATAAAGCTGATTGTGATCCTTACTGTAGACGTAGCGAACGTAGTTGCCGTTCGTGTCGACCTCTTTTTCGAGCATCCACTTAAATGTCTGGACCGTGCCGGTCTGGCTCGTGGTCGCGCTTTGCCGGCTTTGACTGCTCGCGCCGAAGAGATACTCATTGCCGCCCTTGTCGAACATCGTCCATGAGTTCGTGGACGTGGAGTACGTGTATGAGCGGAGCGAACCGTCGTCGACACGAGCCAGAAGGTTTGACGACGGCGCCGAGATCGTGGTGGTCGCGGTGAATGGGTAGGCGAGGCCCGCGCCCGAATTGTAGAGCGCTGTGACATCAGCGCTCGTAAGACCAGCCGGCCAAATGCCGATCTCGTCGTACTTCGTGGAGGCGAAGTACTGGTTCGCCAAAGAGTTGTCGCCTAGCACCGTGATGTTTGAGTACGTCCCCGTCCCCGATCCAGATGCTGTAGTGGTGCCGACTAAGGTTCCGTCAACATACGCGGATAGAGTTGCTCCGTTGTAGCTGTAGACAAGGTGGTGCCACGACGAAGTGCCGAGCGCGATGTGATAGTCAATTTCGGGTGCGCCGTTCGTGTCGGTATACCGAATGAACTGCAGTTCTCTCGTCCCCCCGTTGTAGGCATACCGAATGCTCTCTTGCGCTTTCCCCGTGGTTGAATCATGCGTCACGAAGATCCATAGGCCGGACCCAATCTCCGCGTTGAGCTTCACCCAGAGCGAAATGGAGATTGCGCCGTTCGTGATGCCGAGGGCATTGCTTATCGAGAGATACTTCCCTGTCGGAGACGTCCCGTAGTCCGCCCCATTGTTGATGAGCGCGGAGTTGAAACTCACAGACCCGGTGTTCGTGAGCGTGTAGCCGTTGCCCGTTGCATCTGCGGCATTACCGCTCGACTCATTGAGCTTCCAATATGCGATGGAGGAAGTCGAAACGGCAGAGCCGACGCTCGTGCTCGCTATCGCGGTTGTAGCAAGCTCGCCATCGAGGGACGAGGTAAAGTATGCGTTCGGCCCGTATAAGTCCTCCGATCCAGTCTTGTTGAGCCGCTCGATGTAAGGGATCGGGATCGACCAACCATAGCCGACCTCGCTGTCTTGGGCCGTGTCCTGGCTGTCGTAATTGAGGGAGAGGCTCGGCTGAAATCCGTTTCGACCCGGCGGGATGTCAATGAGAATCTGTTGAGTGAGAGCGCCGCTCGCGCCATCCACCTTGGGTTTCGAATCCTGCTGCGAGAAGACGTTCGGACTTAGGATCGTCGGAGGGGCTACGGTAGCGAATACTGGCGATGAAAATGCAAGACACCCAACTGCCGCGATAAAAGCGAAAACAGCCCCGGTACCGAGAGAAGAGATGCGCGGGCGGCGCGGTCGATTGTCTGAACCTCTATTTCCGCGATTATGCAGACCCCGGTTCATGAAAAGTGGATGTGTACACGATAGCACACTGTCTGCTCGCCGCGGTCCTTCTTATCCACTTTCTATCCACATCTCGCACGCGGCCTCGTTTACCGGAGCGGTACACTAGAGAAATCGCCATGCGATATCTCACTGGCAAGTCCGTGCCCGATCGATACATCGCCTTAGTCGTTTTCACTGTCTTAATCGCGGGGTTCGCCACAACGATAGCGGCCGACACCGCGTCGAGCACAACGGCCACATCGACTGTGAGCGATGCCACCAGCTCGGCAGCTCTTGCGGGGAATGCTTCATCGTCTGCGCAACTTTCTGTAACCATGATAGCCACGACCTCTCCCGAGACCTCGATGGCCAGCACGTCTACCCCTGCGGATCAATCGGCGGACGCCACCACCGAAAGTAACTCAACGAGCTCTCAGGGCGCCGCGCTCACCTGCACCTCTGCGTATGTGAGCGATCTCTATGACACCCTCTCCGGTCACCTTGACCCCACATACGAGAGCACTTCGACTGGCGGTGCATTCTTGCCAGCAAAGACCGGAACGCAGGCGTGGACCGATTGTCACGATGGCCAGGGCAACCAATATGAGTTCAAGATAACGCCTGACCAATACGCTGCGCTCTCCCAGCCGGATGCTCAAATGCCGCAGGAAGTAGCGGTAGCTTCGGCCCAGACGAATGCGACTTCATCGACCCCTGCACCCAACACACCCACCTCGGCGGAGACGCCAAGCATTGTCACGCGGCCGCCGGTAACAAGCTTGAGCACGACGACGAGCGCGACAAGCTCCCCTTCCTTGGATCAACCGGATGCGACCTCGACCACGAACACGACTGTGGACGGCACGATCACGGTATCGACTGCGTCGTCAACCGAGGCCGACAGCGCCTCAAGCGCGACGATAAGTCCAATTGGTGCGCCCGCCGCCAGCGGGACGACTACCGAGGCCACCACAACGGAGGAATAGGGGTTCCCACTCAGGCATAAACTGATCCATCAACGCCAGGAAACCGTCCAAAGGCTGTTGAGCACAAACGACGAACGTGGCATAGCCGACCATACCCCCTCGGCTGACCCGATATGAGCCAAGGCTCTGCCCCGTGGTAGCATTTGGGGCAATGAGACAACCAGGGGCGGGAGAATTCGCGGTGTTCGAGCAGGCTTTTAGGAATATTGACGATGTCCTCCGTAAGGAGGCCGGATGCACCACAGAACTCGATTACACCGAGCAGACATCTTGGCTCCTCTTCCTCAAGTACCTTGACGGTCTGGAGCAGGATAAAGCGACCGAAGCCCGGCTAGAGGGGAAAAAGCACGCCTATATCCTTGAAAAGCAATATCGTTGGGACAGCTGGGCCGCGCCGAAGGGCAAGGACGGAAAAATAGACCACAACGTCGCGATGACCGGTGACGATCTCCGTGACTTCGTCAACCAGAAGCTTTTTCCATACCTTCACGGCTTTATGCAACGAGCAGCAGGACCGGACACGATCGAATACAAGATTGGTCAGATCTTCGGAGAAATTCGGAACAAGATTTCGAGCGGCTACAATCTTCGCGAGATAATCGATCATATCGACGAGCTCCGTTTTCGTTCGCAGAACGAGAAGCACGAGCTGTCGCACCTCTACGAAGCCAAGATCAAGAACATGGGGAACGCCGGGCGCAACGGCGGTGAGTATTACACTCCACGCCCGCTGATCCGCGCCATGATCAAAGTTGTGAATCCGAAAATTGGCGAGCGTGTTTACGATGGCGCTTTGGGATCAGCCGGATTTCTCTGCGAATCATTTGAGTATATGAAATCGAAGGGACACCTTACCACAAAGGAGCTCAACACTCTTCAGACGAAAACATTTTACGGAAAGGAAAAGAAATCGCTCGCGTATGTCATCGCGATCATGAACATGATTTTGCATGGCATCGAGGCTCCAAACATTCTTCATACCAATACTCTTACGGAAAACCTTGCCGACATTCAGGAAAAGGATCGTTTCAATGTCATTCTTGCGAATCCGCCCTTCGGTGGCAGCGAGCGCAAAGAGGTACAACAGAACTTCCCGATCCGCACCGGAGAAACAGCCTTCCTGTTTCTCCAGCACTTTATCAAAATGCTCAAAGCTAGCGGACGCGGCGGCATCGTTATAAAGAACACTTTCCTTTCGAACACAGATAACGCGTCAATAAGTCTGCGCAAACTTCTTCTTGAAAGCTGCAATCTCCATACCGTACTGGATTGCCCCGGCGGCACTTTCCAGGGTGCGGGCGTGAAGACAGTGGTGCTATTTTTCGAGAAGGGTGCTCCAACGCGAAAAATCTGGTTTTACAAGCTCGACCCAGGCCGTAACCTCGGCAAAACCAATCCGCTCAACGATGACGACCTTGCCGAGTTCGTAAAATTGCAAAAGACTTTCGCCGACTCGCCCAAGAGCTGGAGCTTGGACGCGAAGACGATTGACCCAGCTACCTTCGACCTCTCCGCGAAGAACCCGGACGGTGGCGAGGAAACCGCGCACCGTAGCCCGGCGGCCATCTTGAAGGAAATCGCCGCGCTAGACGCCGAGAGTGCGGAAGTCTTGGGGAACATTCGAGAGTTGTTATGAACAACGGATGGAAGCGAGAGCAACTCGGTGAGCTGTGCGAAATTCTCGACAGTCGGCGCAAGCCGATAACAAAGCGCGACCGAACGACCGGAGGGTATCCCTACTACGGCGCAACGGGCATTGTGGATTACGTGAACGACTTCATCTTCGATGAACCGCTGGTCTTGGTCGGCGAAGACGGCGCGAAATGGGAATCAGGCGAGAACACCGCGTTTAGAGTCGAAGGAAGATGTTGGGTGAACAACCACGCTCACGTACTTCGCCCAGATCGCAAAACGCTCCTCGACAGCTGGCTGGTCTATTTCCTGAACCATTCGGACTTGTCGGAGTTCGTTTCGGGCTTAACAGTTCCAAAGCTGAATCAGGGAAATCTCCGTGAAATTCCCGTTCCAGTTCCCCCGCTGGCGGAACAGCGACGGATCGTTGGGGTGCTGGAAGAAACGTTTAACAGCCTCGCCACCGCCAAATCCAATGCCGAAAAGAACCTCCAAAACGCCCGCGCCCTTTTTGAAAGCCACCTCCAATCCGTCTTCACCAAACGCGGCGACAGTTGGGAGGAGAAGAAGCTTGGCGACATCGCCGATTTTAAGAACGGTTTAAACTTCACACGGCAAAGCAAAGGTCAGACACTTCGAATCGTCGGTGTCGGTGATTTTCTAGACCGATCCATAGTTCCGATCGACACGCTTCAATCCGTCACGATTGATGGTGCACTTAGTGATGATTATTTGCTTCGGCGTAATGACATTCTGACGGTTAGGTCAAATGGCAGTCGGGATTTAGTCGGTCGCTGCATGCTCGTTCCTGATGTGAGCGACACAACCTCCTTTTCAGGCTTCATCATCCGTATTCGCTTCGATACCGAGGTGATTAGTCCTTGGTTTTTGCTCCATTTCCTTAAATCTAGCGAGACCCGGGCGAGGCTTACTAGCGACGGAGCTGGAGCAAACATCAGCAACATTAATCAGGCCAAGCTCTCGGAACTCCCAATTCCCCTGCCGTCTTTCAAGCAGCAGGAAGAGATCGCAAACAGTCTCGATGCCTTGTCGGAAGAAACTCACCACCTCGCAACCGTTTACGAGCGCAAGCTTGCCGCCCTAGACTCATTCAAGAAGTCATTGTTGCACGAGGCATTCAGCGGTAGGTTGTAAGGGTATGAACGAAGCCGAAACCCGAGCCGAACATATCGACCCCGCTCTCAAGGCGGCGGGTTGGGGCGGGGTGGAAGGTAGCCGAATCTACCGCGAATATCCCATCACGCCGGGACGGATAGAAGGCCACGGCAAGCGCGGCAAGGCGCTAACCGCCGACTATGTGCTCGTCTATCGCACTCATAAGCTAGCCGTTGTCGAAGCGAAGGCTTGGGACGAGGAACTTACCGAGGGTGTCGCCCAAGCAAAGAACTACGCGGAGAAACTTGCTGTTCGCTTCACTTACTCAACCAACGGCCAGGGTATCTACGGCATCGACATGGAGACTGGCCATGAGGCCGAGGTATCAAAATATCCCAGCCCACACGAGCTTTGGGATCTGACATTCGTCGAAGCTAATGAATGGCGTGACCGATTTGCCGCCGTACCGTTCGAGGATAAGGGCGGATATTTTCAGGGGCGGTACTATCAGGACATTGCGATCGATCGGGTGCTGGAGGCAGTCGCAGATGGTAGTCAGCGCATCCTGCTGACACTGGCGACCGGCACCGGCAAGACATTCATCGCATTCCAAATCGCTTGGAAGCTCTTTCACAGTCGTTGGAACCTGAAGCGCGAACCGACGCGCCGACCGCGCATTCTATTCCTGGCCGATCGCAACATTCTCGCCGATCAGGCATACAACGCCTTCTCCGCGTTTCCGGAGGACGCGATGGTGCGGATCGATCCGGCGGATATCAGCAAGAAGGGCAAGGTGCCGAAGAACGGCAGTCTATTCTTTACCATCTTTCAGACCTTCATGAGCGGTCCCGCGAAGGACGGTCACCCATCGCCGTATTTTGGTGAGTACCCACCGGACTTCTTCGACTTCATTGTAATCGACGAATGCCATCGCGGTGGCGCGAACGACGAGAGTAACTGGAGGAGTATCCTCGAATACTTTTCTCCCGCCGTGCAGCTCGGTCTCACCGCAACGCCGAAACGCAAGGACAACGTCGACACCTACGCGTACTTTGGTGAGCCGGCATACGTCTACTCCCTAAAAGAAGGTATCAATGACGGCTTCCTCACGCCGTTCAAAGTGAAGCAGATCGCGACGACACTGGATGAGTACGTCTACACGCCTGACGACAAGCTGATCGAAGGCGAAATCGAAGCGGGAAAGCGGTACACAGAACCCGATTTCAACAAGTCGATCGAGATTAGGGAGCGCGAAGCGCACCGCGTAAAGATATTTCTGGAGCAGATCAACCAGAATGAAAAGACGTTAGTCTTCTGTGCAACTCAGAAACACGCTCTGCTAGTTCGCGATCTCATCAACCAAATGAAGACCAGCAAGGACCCGAACTATTGCCAACGGGTCACCGCCGACGACGGCTCGCTCGGCGAGCAGTACCTGCGGGACTTCCAGGACAACGAAAAGACCATACCGACGATTCTGACGACCTCGCAAAAGCTTTCTACGGGCGTCGATGCTCGCAATATTCGCAACATCGTGCTGATGCGTCCGATCAACTCGATGATCGAATTCAAACAGATCATTGGTCGCGGGACCCGGCTCTACGACGGTAAGGATTACTTCACGATTTACGACTTCGTGAAGGCCCATCACCATTTCAATGATTCGGAGTGGGACGGTGAGCCATTGGAGCCTGAACCCAAAGGTCCCAAGGCGCCTCCCGGACCGATCGTGGCACCTGGTGCAGACGCGACCCCTACTCCGCCCCGCCAGAAGATCAAGGTGAAGCTTGCTGACGGTGAGGCCCGCACCATCCAGCACATGATGTCTACTACATTCTGGCATCCCGACGGGACGCCAATGTCGGCGCAACAATTCATGGAACTGCTTTTCGGAAAGCTGCCGGATTTCTTCAAGAACGAAGCTGAACTGCGCTCCTTGTGGAGCGATCCGATTACCCGGAAGAAACTGCTTGAAGGTCTCGCGGAAAAGGGATTTGGCCATGATCAGTTGGCAGAAATGCAGAAGATCATTGATGCTGAGAGAAGCGACATCTTCGATGTACTAGCGCACGTCGCATACGCATTACCGACGTTGACCCGTGAGGAGCGATCGACCAACGCCAAGGTCGCTATCAATAGCCAGTTTAGTTCGAAGCAACAGGCCTTTTTGGATTTCGTGCTTTCACACTACGTCACCGGCGGTGTCGATGAGCTCGATCAGCAGAAATTGACGCCTTTGCTCCGGTTGAAGTACCACAACTCGATTTCGGATGCTGTTGCTGACCTCGGACCACCGGAGGAGATCAGCGGTATTTTTGCTGGGTTCCAACGATATTTATATCAGCCGTTAAACTGACGGAGTGTCGGTTCGGCGTTCGAGCTCGTGTCAGCAAAGGATATCTTCTCTCAGCAGGTAGGCCGTTGCAGAACCTTTTTCGAGGAGAAAATTGAGAACTGTGAGAACCTGATGTTGAATTTGAGGCAGCGTACGAACCTTATGCCGATTTTGGAGTAAGTAACTGCGTATTAGGTTTTCTAGATAGTAGACCGTATTTACCTCCAGCTCTCTAGAAACCAAATCGGGAGTTCGTTCGATAATCCCGCAAATCCACGCTATGCCATCCTCAACAAAGCCACTGCCGATTTCATTCAAAAGTTTCGATATAGAATAAAGCACAGCTGGGTGGCCGCCGATTTCATCAGCAACTTTCTTGAAAAAAGCTTTCTCACGAGTCTTCAGCGAGCGCCATTCCCTCGCGTCTTTCCTCCAATACGGCCAAGCGAGAAGGTAGTTGTGAACGACGTCTGACGCATAAAAGCGTCCGTCGCGCACGCGTTCGCACAGCTTCTTGATGCTCGGGTAAAATAACTCCCACGAGGTCCAGAACTGGTCATATTGATGCACCTTGTCCTCTGCGGAAACAAATGCGCTGAATACATCTGCCATCTCGCGAGAGCCTGTAAAGTGCTCCAGAAACGGACGTAGGTATGTCGGGATGTCGCTCTTCTCGGAATTCAGTACGAAGTGCGCAAGCTTGTCGAAAAAGCGGTGCCGGAGTGAATAGTCGAATCGCTCCTCCTTATCCCGATCAAGCATCCTCTTCGACAATAGCTCACACACACCCTTTACGAAGGCCTTGTGATGCTCATCCTCAGTCCGCAGAGGAAGTAACGAAAAGCCCGTCACGAGAACCCGCTCGTTTACAGTCTCTAGTGCCGGCAACTCATCGTACGTTACCTTATTGTTGATTATTCGTTCGAGCTCGGCTTTGTGGCTTGCTAGGAACTTGCGCCGAACTGCCGTTTCCGAGAACTGAAATATCTTCTTCTTAAAATTCTCGTCTCTGATTGCTTTGCGGATGCCGTCGAGCTTCGGCCTTAGAAGAACGTAACCGAGGAATAAGGAGTTTGCTTCAAGAGAGTGATCCTTCCACATGCCGCCCACAATGGCAGATACTGAAAAGTCCGAGAAGCTCTGGCCCATTCCGACTGTATGTTCGTTGAATAGCCCGAAGAGAAGCGTTTCTTTTATCCGCTTCGCTTCCTTTGGGAAGGGCTTGATTAACAGGGGTAACACAAGAGTGGCTGCATCCACGCCGTCCCGCACCTGGTAACCGTACCCGTTGCTGAGCGGCATCGACGCGAAATCGAGGATGACGTCCTTGCAAAACTCTTTGTCGGCCGGATCAAGGCTGTCGAAGAAGTCCCTCAAGAGCACAGCGCAGGCATAGGCCGGAACCGAGCGGTAGAAAAGAGTGAAGGTTCTATTCTCGCTCTTGTCAGTATTTAGCCCGTCTATTATGGCCTTCGTATCGGCGATCACGCGCTTGTGGTCGGTGTCATATTGAGGATATTTTTGGTACTCGCTTTCGTTGCGATCAAATCGATAGTGCGCCCAAAGGTTCAGAGGCGTGTATTTCATCGCCTCTGAACTTTTAGCGAGCGCGTCCTCACTATATTTCTTTAGTTCCGGATCAATCTCCGGATTGAAGCTGATGAATACTTGTTCGTCCTTCGTCTCAGTGGCTATGTTCATCTTCCGTCGATCCATCCGGGCCAAGTACAACCGCCACGTCCTATCGTCGTCGGTTTCATGTGCCGTATCCGGAAGCTGCGCGTAGTAATCGTCGATTACCTTCCAAATGGTTTCTTGCCGTCCTTTCGCAACCTCTTCCTCTTCGCCGTCGGGTCTGAACAGCTGATATTTAAGTGCGAGATGCTCTAAAGTGGTTTTCCGGTGCTCGTCGTCGCAGGTACGCAGTCGTTCATTCGTAAAGAGCCCTGTCGGATCGTGAGTGATTGCGAAGGTGCTCTTCGCTGACATGTCCAGCTGTAATCGTCCCGTATCGAAAAGGAAGAGCTCCTTTGTTCGAAACAGAATCTTTGCGACATTAAACAGCTTGTAAGGCTCGGCTAGAACGGCACTCGCAACTATTCCGGTGATCGAGGCGGAGCGCGAGCGTTTTATCAAATACAAGCACCACTGTTCCAGTAATTGCGGTTCTGCTTGCTTTGCAAGAGCGAGCAGCCATCTCTCAAGAGCCATATGGATGGACTCCAAGAGGACGGGTGCCACCTGCGTTCCCCGATAGAGATTCCAAATGCGGTGGCATATGTACTGTTTGACCGTCGTTCCGTTGTCGAAGCGTATCTCGATCTCTTCGACCTCCGGTGTCCCAAGTTCCGTCTTAGCGAAGTATTCGATCGATCTATTTGTAAACGCGAGAATGAAATCTACTGTTTCCTTCGGTGCCGCACGTAACAAGGCAAATATCGGCGTTTGAAATGCGCTTGCCGGGTAATAATCAGAGTGGTTGCTCGCGAGATCGAAATGCGTTTCCATCTCGATATCGCCACGACGTGAGTACCAGGCATGTTCGCCCTTCGGGGGCGTGTACACCCAGAACAGGTTCGCGAGCGCCAGGAGTTCTTCTGGCAAATGCTGAGCGACGATACCCGTATTCGCCAGATCTGAGAGCGCGGCATGCGCCAACTCATAGTAAACACTTTTGCGGGTGACATCCCCATCTGCGACGACTTGATCGAAGATTACCTTCAATTCGTCGGCAATCTCGGCGGAGCCGTTAAAAATTGTTCTGATGAGACGTTCTTTAGTGTCGTCATTAGTACCGTATGGGAAATGACCATCATCTCTGGTCAACTCACGATAGTAGAACAGAGCTATCTGCCCCGCATGTTTCGTCGTGGCGCCTTCTTTATTGTAGCGGTTCCATTCATCGAGCACGGGAAGAACGAGATGCATATACATCAAGCCGAATTCTTCTTTGTGCTGGTTTATGAACGCTATGACACTATTCCATCCCGATCCTTTTGGTTTCGCAAAAAGCTGGGACAGCACGTTGCCCTGAGCGCCAAACGTCCTGAGTAACTCTTGATCGACGTCTTTACATGCGATCCGAAGTAAAAAGAGTATTTTAGTAAGGAGCCGATCTTCATACTTGTTGTGAATGGAAACCGATCTAATAACGGGGGTGGACACCCCTTCCTCGACAATCTGTTCGGGCGGAGCCAGAAGCGCAGCGCTTACGTAGCTAATAAACACATCGGCATAGGGAGAAAGCAGCGCGGCGACGATTACCTCGTCCTTCCAGTGTCGTTCAACGCCGCTTGCATCAACCGTCGCTTCAATGAGCCGCTTGGCGTTCCCATCGTTCAGGATCAGCTTTTCCGAAAGCCAGCTTCGAAACGCCCGGCGGATCGGCAATGAGTTGCCGATTACCTCATAGAATTGTTCGAACGTGGTAGAGGAGGCGAATGCCCGCTCGATTATCTTGTCGAGTGCCCATTCGGCATAAATATCGTGGGCGACAAAATACCCACCTGCATTCGCGTCAAATCTGATGATCTCATCCGCTTCCAGCTGCGGCAGCACCTCGTCCGCACCTTCAATAGATACAAAGAAACTACCGGTGACTGCCCTCTTTCGCGCAATGTCCAAAAAGCATTGTTCGCGCTTTCGGTGCGTATTGTTCTTCGTGTTGGACGTTTTGGCAATGCGTGCGTTCCACATCGCCTCCCTAAACTCTGAATAGCCGATCTCTGTTTGGCCCCTTGGATAGTGCCGCAGATATTCGTTTAGATAGAATGGATTTTGCAGAAGGGTGCGCAACCGAGCATTGTCAGGGAGGACAAATCTGTATGTATCAGAAAAGCCGGCTAGTTCTTCATCTGTCAGACGTTCGACGTTGAGGGCATCGAATGAGACGCCATAGACATGAATAAGCGTCCGCTCCAGGTCCTCAAGATAGCTAAGGCGGGTCGTAAATACGATCCGCCAGCCTGCAAGCCGGAAAGTCGATAGTACCTCCTGGAAAACGTCGGGATGCTCTATACCGGATAACTCTTCAGCCGAGTCTATGACGATGTACTTTTCTTGAGCAGCGACGAATTCTTGGACGAGGTCTGAAAGCGTGAAGTCGCCATAGCCACTAAATAGTTGGTTGGCGTTTGTTAAGCCGTTGAACTCGGTCGCCTTGAACAGGAACAGGGGCGATGGACCTTTTGATCCTGCATAGAAATCCTTGACCACTGCAGTCTTACCGACACCTGCTTCGCCGCTGACAATCACAACCGGTGAGTCCCGCAGCGTCGCCTCCAGGCGCGCAACGAGTGGGGTCCTATCAATCTTGATCACAACTCCATCCGACGCAATTTCCGAATGAATGAGTTCTAGAACTGCCTCGGTGTGCCGCGAAAGTTCCTGTATTAGGTCGATCGAACTCTTTTCATTTGTGAAGAAGTACCTAGCAATATTAGCGTTCTCTTCGCACACGAACGGCTTTTCAAATGAATTTCTCGTTCTCCACGTGAGGCTTACGCCCTTCGACTTTGCATGTTCTTCAATACCCCGTTTGTACTGCGGTTCCTTAGCTCCGGGTTTGCTGCTCGGGACGAAGTCTACGTTGAGATAGAAGTAGATGCGCGTCAGGTTTGGGTTTTGCCGCTTTGCGTCATCAATGGCCTTCTTCAGCGTCTGCGTCTGCTCCGATAACTTGCCAACGAATTTCGCCTGCCATCCTACAACCTCATCTCCGACCGTGATCGGATCTTCTTCGATGCCCGCCTGATTGAAATACCGGAGAGGACCGATTGATTGCTTATGTTCCTTAGAAAAGAGGAGCGAGCAGAACCATTCAAAGGCTTTCTGCTCCTTACCGTTGAACTTCGCCGAGAAGGCTCCCCAATTCGGTTCAACTATCATGGGGTGAGTTTACTCCCACGCAGAGGGATCTGCGAGTTATCGGCTTCAGTTCTGCCGTTCGCTAGTTGGTCCATCATAACGGGGTAATATTGCCCCGGTTTGAGAGACAACCGGTAGAACTTCGAGCCGGGGAAATGCTTCTCTAAGCTTGCAGTTACATCCTCGCCAATGCCGACAGGGTATGGTGCCGGATTCGAGTCGAGGACATCAATCCGGATCGCCTCATTGTTCTCGACTTTCCAAATGGGCTCGATGCCGGCGTGTTGGGTTCGGAAGACTTGAATATAATATTCCATCCTTGTTCGCCTGCACGATTCGCTTTTGCGTCATATCGTCCCGCTCACAGCGCGGTTTCCGGCATTGCTACTTCTTGATCCTTGTTTCGAACATTCCCAATCTTCTGGCGGTTTACCGGCCAAAGCCTTAGTGCCTCGTCGGGACACGGTACGAGCATAGCCTTCAACTCTCCCGGCACGCCCGGCTCCTCGCCGAGCCACTTCGCCCATTTGTCTGGCGCGAGAATGACCGGCATACGATCATGCAGCGTGCCGGCAACAGCGTTCGGCAGGCAGGTTATAATCGTGCAGCTCCTCACGCGCTCGCCCGTCTTCTTGTCTTTCCAGTCATCCCAGAGACCCGCCATGACCATCAGGCCATCGTCGGCCATCGCTATCGCATACGGCTGCTTCTCAGGCTTCTTCCATTCATAGAAGCCGTCAGTGACGACGAGGCACCGCTGTCCACGCTTCCAGGCATCCCGGAATGCGGGCGTCGTATCAACTGTCTCAGCCCGGGCATTGATCGACGAGAAACCGACCTTGATGTCCTTCGCCCACCACGGCACTAATCCCCACCGCATTTGCTGCGGAATACGCTTGCCATCATCGCTCCACACCGCGACGAGCACTGGGTCGGTCGGGCAGACATTCCACGACGCCGGAATGTTGGGCGCGGGATAGGTCGCGTCAAACTTCAGCCTGACCTTAATCTCGGAATAATTAGAAGCGAGACGCACTCGACCGCACATTTCGGCAACTCCTATTCGCGCACACAGATGATTATTGCGTCAATCAAGTCGCGGAGAATTGTGGCGGTCAGAATTACTTCGTGCAATAATATTCGGCAAACAAGAACCTTTGTTCAAGGTGTAAGGCATTTTCTATCAACGATGGAGTGAACTTGCGCGTATAGCTGGTCGAGCGCTTTCGTTGCTGCTGTCGCATTGGGAAACACATAAGGGTGCGACGGCCGATATCTAAACGTATAGTCTTCATGTAATGGGGAAAGTGTCGCAATTACAGACTTGGTTTCTGCATTGACCACCAGCCCGCACTTCTCCGCCGAGGCTAGTGCTTCATTCAGCCGATGGCCTAGCTTATCTTTGCATTCTTGCACCGTCCAGCCATTAGCCAGCAGGCACGCTTTCAGAAGCAGCTCTATCGCGTGCGACCGCATGAAATACGTCGGTGCGACGAGCTTGATACTGTCCTCGTCACATCGCAGTTCGAACACCGCACGAATATAGTCAGCAGCATCTCTCTTGAAGATGACGGCCATATCTCGGTCCGAAATGGTCATTGAACGCCTCCTGTGCCTCTATATCGATGGAGGTTGTACTTTGCCGCGATTAGCTCGCGACAGCAGGTCCAAGAAGATACGCATAATATGGTCGGCTAACATCGGCGCAGCAATCCTCGTCTTCTTGCCCGATTCCTTCCAGATCAGCTCTCGCGTCTCCGAAACATCGACCTTGAATTTGTGCCGCTTCAATTCGGTCGGCTTGTGCATCACCCAAGCGTTCTCACCGGGCAAGCTAAGCGTACCGGAAAACTCTGAGGCGCGCAGAAAGCACTCGCCAGCCTGGTCATCTTCGACACGGTTAAAGATCGGTTGATGCCAGCCGATGCCGAGGCTCACGAACCCAGAGCGCATGACGCAAACTTTGCCCTGCGCTTTGCCGACAATATTAAATCCGTGGTCGGCGTTCGCCTCTCCCATCAGGGCAATGACATCTTGCAGTGAATGCTCGATGTTCGCGTGAACGACGCCTTCGATCCAGCGCCGGTCCCGCATCAAATCCTCGCGATCCTCCAGATAATTCCTCTCGCGCTTGACGCGCGCCATTTCGGTCACCGCATCGACCGGCACTAGCTTGCCGCCATGCTCTTGCACGCGGGCCTTGATGACCCCTACCAAGCCCTCCATGCCGTAAACCTGCATTCCGAACCGGACATGCGTCGTCGGCACCCACTTTGGAGTTGCGCTAGTCAGGTCAAGATTGACGAACACCAAGCCGGGCCAGCCCTGCTTCAAGCAGCGTTCTCCGATCGCGGTCTCTTCCACGCCTGTCCACGGCGTCTTACCCCACGGCTCGCGGTAGAGCACCACGACGACTCGCGAGTCGAAGAACGGCTCGCGCATGCTTTCGAGGCCGTTCGTGCCCACCAAATCTTCCTGGTTATGGGGGAAATAAAAGACCTTCAGGACCTCGTTAAGGCGGTCGTAAAGCTCCTTGGCGATCACCTCGTCCTTAGCCAGGAACGAGATCGCCACATCATATTTAGGTTCAGTCTCAATAGCGGTTAGCGCGGTGTTCGTGGTCACGGGAAATCCCAAGGTCATAAAACTTTTGGTATATGGGGAATCGAGATTTTACCTGCAAGAGCTAGGCGACCCAGCCGTCCAAAAGCAGCCAGCTGACGATTTCCCCATCAAAAGCGCTCGCGTATTGCCGATAGCTGGCCGCCCATTCCGGCTGCCAGTCTAGGACTTCGTCGTTCAGCGTATCATGCACGCGGCAGGCGACATCAGGATTGAACGTCCGCGTGGCGACGATTACGATCCAACGAGGAGCGAGATGACAGCCATGAGCGACCATTGGCGATTGACTGAAGCACAGGTTTCCACCGCGCACGAACTGCACACCGAACTTCTCCCCAACTGGAGATTTGCTGACCGTGCGTTTGAATTTCTGAAGAGCCGGCAGTTTGAAAGCGAAGAGGTGTGCTTGTTAACAGTCGTTGCCTTGGATGCTCTTTACAGTACGAATCTTAGATACAGTCCCGGTCAACGAGAAGATATTGCGCGACACATCTACCGTATTCGAGAGAGGCTCTTGGAGCCGGCGGAGGTCACCCCGAACCTGGTGGAGGATATAGCTCGGCAGGGGTCCGGGAATGCAAGCATCAGTTTCGCCTCTAAGTTCTGCCATTTCTTTGTCTCCGCTGATTTCCCAATTTACGATAAGTTCGTATGCCTCGCGCTGAGGAAGCTAATTTCACTGCGCGAACGACGCTCGTTGAAGATTAGGTTCGAGCCCTATCCGGAGTTCTTCAAGACCTGTAACCTGATGGCGAACTTGAAAGAGCCATCCGAGCGCATCATACCTATGCGACAACTCGATCAATGCCTTTGGCTGATGGGGCAGTACTTCGATTTTCTCAAATCACGCAATCACAAGGCGCAACCGAGGGATAAGGACGAACAGAATGAGGTGAGGGCCCTTATCAAAAGGCACCCCGATCAATTTCAAAACCTATTGCCTGAGCATTTGCGGCGGGTCAAACGGCGCTCGCCGCGAGTATCCAACAATCGAAGCAAACACTAGCGTTCCTGGCCGTAGCGGTCCGCAAACGCGTCTCGAAACTTCGATACCTCCCTCTCGATCAAAGCGCGAGTCGCCGCAGCTTTATCGAGGATATCTTTCTTGAGCATGTGGTAGATGCCGAATTCGCCGCTATCGACGAAATTCCGTAACAGATAAGCAGCAATGGTGTTCTGGCGGATCGGTGGAACAAATTGCTTCATCGGGTCGGAGAATGCCGGTCGAAACACCGTTTCGCTGTCATCTATGCCCCACCTCCAGCGCCGAAATTCAAGACTGCTAACGAAAACGCGGGGAGACAAGACGAACAATCTAGCCGGAATGCTATTGGCAGAGAGCTTGAGCAGTTGTTGAACGGGGTGAGGATGCAGCCATGGCGGTACCTCATCTATGGACGAGGCGGTGCCCCACGCGTGCGCTGCGAAGGGCTCTATCTCAGGATCAAGGTTCGATCCGATTACAGTAATGGTATCGCCGGTTGGACAAACATAATACGGACGGTCCCATGCATGATCATCGTCGCTTGGGAAGTAGACGAGATCCTTGTCGAGAGTCTCACCGATTGCCCTGACGAAGCAGGGAGTAATCGAATTGTAGTAGGATGTGTACGTCTCGTCTGCGACCGACCTTGAAATTTGAAGCTCATCCCAGTGCCATATCGAGCAATAGAGACATGAGACAAGGCCCGTAGGTGAAGGCACCACCACTATCCATACTGGCAGACGATGCCATGTCCTTCGTTCGTGGTGTCGCTCCTCATCGATCAGGTGAGTTTCAACTAACCAAGGGCATTCTTTCTCGTCCCAACTATCCTTCGTAATCTCGCCGTTGCACGCCTCCTTGAGTTTCGCAACGCCTTCCGGATTCACCTTTGCCTGCTTGCAATCAAAGGGAATGTAAATGTGTCCTATTACGCTCTTGGGCGCCCACCAGGGAACCCAATTCTGAAACTCATCTTCATCTGCGAAGCCATCCCACCGATAAAGGTCATTCGGTTCGCGATCGTCTCTTAGTTCCAAACCGCGCACCTCATTCGACGGGACAACTGGATATTTGGAGACGAGCTCGAAATATTGCGGTAAGCCTGACGACTGCGCGAGGTCGACCAACACTTTATCAAGCGCGTCGCGCAAAAACACCTCGTCGTTTGCCCCGTCCGGCATTCGAAAGCGGCTTGGCGGAAGAAGTGACGTGCCGAGGAGAGCATCGTATACGGTTTCGATTGTCGCGTTGGCGCTGTCGAATCCCCTCTGTTTCTTTTCAAGGGTCAGGTCCTGAATAATCCTCGCGAAATCGCCGCCCGACGACGCATACCGGTCGGCTTCGTTCTCTCCCGGAAATTCGACATAGCGGCGGCGCTTCTCATATTTGTCCTTAAGTACTCGTTTCGCGATCAGTAGACCGCGCCCGTGGTCGATGTCGGCAATCATGCGCCCGAGATTGCGAGCAATCGTAGCTCCGTCCGCCCTAGGTAGCCGCTTCTTTTGTTTAAGCCTGGCAAGCAGGCCATCAGCGTCGCTTGCGCGGCTCAACCTTCGAGCTTCGGCGTCAGATTGCATGGCGATCCGAGCACGATACGCGTCGAGTTCTACAAGATTGTCCTTCATCGCCGGGCCACCCGTGCCGCACGATTGATATATCGTCGACTCGGATCGCACTTGAACGCAGTGACTATCCGGCCGCTTGCGTCCAGCAGGAGCATCAATCGCGCAGCTTGATCTAGCACCTGGACAGAGAACGCCTTCGCTTCGTGTAGCGATCTAGCGGCGCTATGTGAAAGGCGCACAAAACGGCATCCATTGTGCGCCTGGATTTCGATGTCGCCGTAATCCAGTACGATCCCCAGCTGTTCCCTGCGGGTGCCACGCTGTCGTAGGCGCTGCCGCGCATGGCGGCTAATGACCAAGCTCATTTTCCTCTCCCGTGGTGCCGCCAACCAAGCTACCGCAGAGGGAACGGTAGAGCACGGACCAATTTGGTAGTAATTTTGGCAATTTATGCCAAAGAAATGGGTAGTTTTTCTGTTTGAATTGGGTAGCGACTGCCTATGAATTGGGGCGCCGGAGGCTGCACGCCGAAAGCCCCAGACAAGGCGTACTGATCGCAGCTGCAACCAAAGTTTTGCCCGCGGGGGTGCTGGAAGAGGCGACGGAGTTCAAGTTGAGTAATGGGCAGTTCGATTCCCAAATTGGGAATCGAATTGTACGGGTACGAGGGTGGGTACCGAGCGTCCAACCCAGGGGATTTTGCAGTCAGGTCAGCCATATAGGGAGCAGTTGGGGTCCGCCCCTGGCGCCGCTGCCTACTAACATACTTTCTCAGCTTTGCTTTGCCGTCTGGGCAAAATTGGGATGGGGTTGAAATCGAAGTACGAGCGATTTTCTATCCGCATTGCACTCTCGAAATCGTCGAGTCCGACACGTTAAATGATTTGGCGATCGACGCCACGTTCTCACCCGCACGCTTCCGCTCACATGCTTCCAAGCGTTGACCCTCGTTGAGCTTCGGTCGGCGGCCGAGACGCACACCACGCGCAACCGCACGAGCCCGGCCCTCTGCTGTCCGCGCAAGTATCAGCTCTCGCTCAAACTCCGCTACGCCTCCAAGAACGACCACTAAGAAGCGACCGAACGGCGTGGTGGTGTCGGCCCATCCATCGCCCAAGGACCGAAAGCCGGCGCCGCGCTCTCCTAATTCGCCGAGAATGTTCAGAAGATCTCGCGCAGAGCGCGCCAGCCTATCGAGGCGCGTAACGACCATCACGTCACCGGCCTTCAAAGTCCGCAGCATCTTCCTAAGCTCAGCTCGGTTTCGTTTAGCGCCGCTGACCTTCTCGCGGAAAATGCGGACACACCCAGCCGCTTCCAATTGCGCCACTTGCGCATCGAGCGTCTGCCCGTTGGTACTGACCCGTGCGTAGCCGTAGAGGTTCATAGCCCGGCAAATATCTTGATTTCTGCAAGTCTCGATTGTGCAGGCGGCTGGAAAAGGGGAAATGGCGGGGCTTGGCGCGGTGGAATCGGTTGTAGCCCACAGGTGGAACCCATTTAAGTAGTTTATCAAATACCAAGCAATTCCAGTGCTTTACAGGTCCGTCAGAAATCAAGATTTATGCTTTTACTGCGACTCCACAGAGGTTGCAGAAATGAGCAACGATCCTTTTGACGCGATCATAGGAGGCAATATCCGTCTGGCGCGGCTGGCTGCGAAGATGTCCCAGACCGACCTTGCCAGAGCAATCGACCTCACATTCCAGCAGGTGCAGAAGTACGAGACAGGAGCCAACCGCGTGGGAGCCGGACGCCTGTTGAGGATTGCCAATGTGCTCGACGCACCGGTTAGCGCCTTTTATCGTGACCTTGAGCAATCCTCTCGTCCCAACCCCACCTTGCCGTTCCTTCAGAAGCCGGATGCTTTCAGATTGGCGGAAGCGTTCGACAAGATAACTAACCGCCGCGTGCGCACTGACCTTGTGAAGCTTGTTATAAACATCGCTCGAAAGAAACGCCGAACTATACGCAGAAATGACCGCAGACCGGCGCGAGGACGCCGCCCTGAAGGACGTGAGCCGTATAGGACTTGAACGCCAGCTCCTCACCCAGCCCCGAGGAAGCGCGTTCATTGAGGGTACTCACAGCCCCGCATTCGGCGGGGTTCTTTTTGCTTCGGCCGTCAGAGCGTCGAAGAAATCGATGGCAGCGCTGTTCTTTGCTGGCGGAAGAGGGATAGCGCGGACCAGCGGGTGAGAACCTAATCTATTGCGGGATGTACTTGTTGCCCACCCTGGACCGACGTGATTGGAGTCCGATGGCGGTTTTTGTCTTTGATGCGATGGCGCTGCCTACCTGTTAGGACGTGGCGCTGCAAAAGAAAGCCCGCCATTCAGCGGGCTAACAGAGCTTTGATGTGGTCCTCATACTTGAGAACCGCCTGCTGCATCTGCGGCAGGTAGTGCCAAAGATCGTACGTTTCTTCCATCTCGGTCCGCGCCGACAGGTGATTGACCAGTCGCTCGGCGATCTCGGGCGGCGTCCCTATCTCGCCGTGCGTGCTGCGGAAAGTACGTCGCAGGTCGTGCAGCCGCCACGACGGAACTCCGTCATTCAGTTCACGCTTGAACTTGCTCCAACCGGATATCGGGCGTTCGTCCGATACCTTGGACGGGAAGAGCAGGTCGGTCGAATTGCGGCGCGGAATCGTCTCAAGAATGGATGCGACCAGATCCCCGTAAGGGAACGTGTGCTCCCGCGAGTTCTTCGTGATCTCCTCCGGCAGCTTGATGAGCCGCTTCTTTTGGTCGATCCACGGCCACCGCAGAGCAGCCGTTTCTCCCCTGCGCTGGCCCATGGCGACAAGGAGCTGGACAAGCGTGCCATGCGGGTAGCCCTGCTTCAGCGCGGCCTTCCAAACTGTCCTCAGCTCGTCCTGATCGAGGATACGCTTGCGCTTCTTCGACTGCTTCACTTCAACGCCTTCAAGGGGCGAGTGCGAGATGTAGCGGCGAGGCGGCCGAACGCACCAGCGCAGGAACGCGCGGCAGACGGCGAGGGCATGGGCGGCCTCACCGCTCGGCAAGTCTTTCACGCAAGCTACGACCGTCTCGTACTGAAGCTCGGAAAGCCGCTTTGTCCCGATCTTGGGAACGAAGTGCTTATCGAGGAGCCGCCGATACTCTTTTTCGGTCCTGGGCTTCTTCGATGAGAGGCTGTCCTTGTACTGCTCGCACGCCGCCTTGAACGAGAGGGCGGTGTTCTTCGTGGGAGCTTCGAGGAGAAGCTTCTTCGCTTCCTTACGAGCGTCCGCGAGGGAGACGGCTGGATAGTGACCTATCCGCACGCGCTGTCTGACTTCGCCGCGCATGATGATCCAGGTCTTTCGGTTCTTCCCGATGCGTATGCCGAACGCCGGCAGCGTGTCATCCCAATACGTGCCCGGCTGCTGAAGCCGCGACACGACTAAATCGGTCATGTGCAGCTTCGACATTTTTGGCTCCGTTTTGGCTCTCAAAGAGCGCGGATAGAGACGGTGTACTGTGAGACAGTATACACCTAGCCAAACGGAATTATTTCCTGTATTCAGATGCTTACGGTCGCCATGGCGAACGGCGAACAATCAATTTTTCCGACTACGAATTTGAGGGTCGGACGTTCGAATTGTTCCGGGCGCGCCATTTGTCAGGATCAGCCGGCACGGAGGGCTGACAGAACCATGACCGCGAAGCCATCATCGGTCGTTCACTCGGATCCGGACATTCTGGGCGGAACGCCCGTGTTCGTCGGCACGCGCGTTCCCGTGCAGGCGTTGATCGACTACATCGAAGGCGGCCACTCGCTGAAAGAATTTCTGGATGATTTTCCGAGCGTGACGCGAGAACTTGCCATCGCCGCATTGGAGCAGGCCAAGGCACATTTGATCGCCGATGCGCGTGTTGCTTGACGAGTGTGTGCCGCGCGCGTTGCGCAATGACATTCCGGGACACGACGTTCGCATTGTTGCCGAGATGGGCGGGGGCGGCGTCAAGAATGGCGAATTGTTGCGACGCGCGGCGAGCCAGTTTGATATTCTGATCACGGTTGATCGCAATCTCGAATATCAACAAAGCTTCCCAGACCTCTCACTCGCCGTGATCATCGTGCATACGCCGAGTAATGACGTCGCTGTCTTGCGCTTATTGATGCCAGCAGTGCTTGCAGCTTTTCCCCAGACCCGCGCGGGGGCGGTTACGCACGTTCGTCGCTAACATTTTGCTTAGTGACGCTGAGGATTGTTCACTTCCGTTTTGACTTCCGCTTCGGCGCCTCCCGCTTTGCCGTTACCCGCCGCGCCGCTCCCAGCGCCGCGCGGGCCCAATCGAGAAGTTCATCGTGCTCGTCGAACAGCCGCTCCGGGACGCGCCAGAAGGCGAGGTCGATGCTGCCGCCGCCCTTCTCGTAGTTGAGCGGCGGAAAGGCTTCCGCTTCCTTGAACAGCGCGCGGTTGTCGTCGTCGACCCGGAAAAAGAGCGCATCGTCGCGCACCATCGCGAGCATCAGGCGATCGCAGAACACGCCGGTCTTTCCGAACATGCGTCGCAAGGTAATGTGACCCATCGGAGCGAGCTGCTCGCGCAGGAAGTCGGCAAAGCCGTCGCTTGCAACCATCCGGGGTCCAATCTTTCCGCCTGACGCGGCAACAACAAGTGTCCGCGCCCGAGCCGCGTGCCATTCCAGGCCGTCGTCTCGACCTACTGCAACTCGATGTAACTTTCGTGCAGCGTGATCGGCATCTTCCGGCCGTCGATCAAAATGCGGAATGCATTGCTCTGAGGGCTTTTGCTGATGACGATTCCGGTGTCATTTTTCAGTTTCGGACAACGAAGCCGCCCCAGGGCAGTGAGCTTGATGCGCCTGCCCGGTCCTAATTCATCATCGTCGCGGCGGTGCATTTGCGCATCCCGGATTGAAAATAGCGATCAGCAATATGTCGGATCGTTTCACCCGGTTGGTTCAAGCGGGCAAATCAAGAAATCGTTTGTGGTAAACAGAGCGGCAGCGACATACCGACGCACAGGTGACCTGCGTCGAGGCTTCGAGAAACGTCTGAAGCTCCACAGTCGGCCATGCGATCGTTGCATATCCGCATGGGTCAGCCGGTTGCCCGCCATCTCCCATCGGCTTAGTGTGACCTCTAAACAACAACGAGTGTCATTCGGGGAGGCTGCGCTGTGACATTGTTGCCCTTTCGGGCGGCGTTGCTCGTCCTTGCGCTGGTGGCCACATCCGCCCTGGCGCAAACGCCTTACCCGTCGCAGCCGATCAAGCTGATCGTGCCTTATCCGGCGGGTTCGCTGGTCGACGTGCTCGGCCGCTCCATCGGTGAGACGCTCTCGGCATCGTTGAAGCAGACGGTGGTGGTCGACAACAAGCCCGGCGCCAGCACCTTGATCGGCGCCAAATGGGTGGCTTCAGCGCCGCCCGACGGCTACACGCTGCTGATCCCGACGGTCACGACCTTGAGCATCGCGCCGCAGCTTGTCGTAAAACCCGGTGTCGATCCGCTCACCGATTTGACGCCGATCGCCCGCCTCGGCGCCACCAGCTTCTTCCTCAGCGTGCATCCGTCCTTTCCGGCGCGGACCATGGCCGAGTGGATCGCCGAGATAAAGAAACATCCCGGCAAATACACCTACGCCTCGGCCGGGAACGGCACGCCCCACCACATCTTCATGGAGTTGCTCAAGACCCAGCTCGGTCTCGACATCGTGCATGTGCCCTACAAGGGTTCGAGCAGCGCGATGACCGATTTGCTCACCGGCCGGGTCGACATGGCCTTCCTCGACGGCACGTTGGCGATCCCCAACATCAAGTCGGGAAAGCTGTTCACCGTCGGGCTGTCGATCGCCAAACGCAGCGTGCTGCTGCCGGAGGTCCCCCCGATCGCCGAGACCGTGCCCGGTTTCGACTGGAGCGGCTGGATCGCGGTCGCCGGCCCCGCCAACATGCCTGCGCCCGTCGTGAAACTGCTCGCGGACGAAATCCGCACCATGCAGGCGACGCCGCAATTCGCTAACCTGTTGAACGCGGCGGCGATGGAGCCGACCGATCCGATCCCGCCGGAAGCGATGGCCGCCTTCGTGCGCAGCGAATACGCGCGCTGGGGTCCTGCAATCAAAGCCTCGGGCGCCACCGTCGAATGATCACACGAGAATGAACATGCATCCCACGCACCAGATACGCCGGATCGTCACCGGCCACGACGACAGCGGCAAGGCCATCATCGAGAGCGACGGCATCTGTCCGCACGTTCGGGTACGCGAGGGAGCGGGCTTCGTGTCCAGCCTGCTCTGGGTCACCGACGAGACGCCGGCGCGTGTCGACCTGAGGCAGGATCGCGCCGCGCGCACCATCGGCGTGCCGCCGCCGTCCAACGGATCGATCCTGCGCGTGGTCGATTTTCCGCCGGTGACGAAAGAGGCGGAAGCGATCGATCAGGAAAGCCTGCTGAAATCGATGGGCGCCGACCAGCACAGCCATGGGGGCGGCCCGGCGCGCCACGCCTTCATGCATCGCACCAGGAGCGTCGACTACGCCATCGTGCTGCAGGGCGAGATCGTCATGCTGCTCGACGATTCCGAGGTGCATATGAAGGCCGGCGACTTTCTGGTGCAGCAGGCCACCAACCACGCCTGGGTCAATCGCTCCGACAAGGTCTGCCGCATCGCCTTCGTGCTGATCGACGGCATCGATCCGCTCGGCGCATGACCCGGACCCGAAGGGCCGCGTTAGCGCAAAGTGTGTAGCGGTTTTCCGAAAGGTCATGCGCAAAAAAAGTGAACAGGAGATCCATCTTGAAGTTCGGTGTCTTCGATCACGTCGATCGCGGTGACCTGCCGCTCGCTGAGCATTACGAGAACCGGCTGCGCCTCGCCGAGGTCTACGACCGCGAGGGCTTTTACGCCTATCTGATCGCCGAGCATCATTCGACGCCGCTCGGCACCGCCGGTGCGCCCGGCGTGTTCCTCTCGGCGGTGGCACAGCGCACCAAGCGGCTCCGCATCGGCACGCTGGTCTATACCTTGCCGCTGGTCAATCCGCTGCGCTTGCTGGAAGAGGTCTGCATGCTCGACCAGATGTCGGGCGGCCGGCTCGAGCTCGGCGTCGGGCGCGGCAGCTCTCCTTACGAGCTCGCATATTTCGGCGTCACTGCGGAAGCGTCCTCCACGCTCTACAAGGAAGGCTATGCGGTGCTGATGCAGGGCCTGCAGTCGAAGGCGATCGACTTCGAAGGCCAGCATTATCGCTTCAAGAACGTGCCGGTCGAGCTCGAATGCGTGCAAAAGCCGACACCGCCGATCTGGTACGGGCTGTCGGCGGCAGCAGCCGTGCCGTGGGCGGCGGAGAACGGCATCAACATCGTCTGCAACACCTCGGCGAAGAATGTTCGCCCCATCACCGACCGCTATCGCGAGGTCTGGGCGGCGACGTCCCGCGCCGCGCACGAACCGCATCCGCGGATGGCGATCGGCCGCCACATCGTGGTCGCCGAGAGCCGCGAGGCGGCGCTCGCCTGCGGCAAGTGCGGCTTCGATCGCTGGTATGCGAGCCTGCAGCATCTCTGGCGCGTGCACGGCAATCCGATGACGCACTACCCGGTGCCGGAGGATTTTTCCGCCGCCTGCGAGGCCGGCTTCCTGCTGGTCGGCACCGCCGACGAGGTGGCGGAAGGACTGCGGCGCGAGATCGAGACATCCGGCGTCAACTACGTGCTGACCCGCTTTGCCTTCGGCAATCTCTCGTTCGAGGAAGAGCTGCGCTCGGCGATGCTGTTCGCCCGCGAGGTAATGCCGCGCTTTGCTCGGGAGCCATCGCCGGCGTGACTCCGGGCAGCGCGATCACGCCCGGCTTACGACAACCTTACAAGCTCGCCAACATTACCGGAAATACACGCAAATCTGCGACGCGCGTGCAGTAAGATTCGCGTGTCGTGGGGCGACGCACTAGTGCTCCGATTCCGAAGTTCGCATCATATCGCGGCGCGCGTTTGCGAACTTCGGAATCAAAGAGCACTAGCAAATCTATGATTCTAGTGCGGCATTGAATTGAAGTTCCGATGACGAGTGCGCAGAAAACCTGATCGGAACTTCAATTTCGCCGCACTGGTGCTCTTGGGGAAGAGGACGTCGATGAAGACGGACCTGGCGCGCGGGCTCGCATTCCTGTGGCTCCTTTCATTCTGGCCGGCGGCCTATTTCGTCGCCGGCAATTTCGATCAGATCGCCGACTATGGCTTCGAAGGCGTCACCGGGATTTTGCTGGTGTCCGCGGCGGTCCCTGTTGCGGCCTCGCTGCTTGCAGCCGCCATCTGGTGGTTGGGAAAGCAGCGCGCGGCGGTCATCGTGCTGTTCGCCGCTGCCAGCCTCAATCCAATGTTGTTTTGCTTCAGATCGTTCGAGAGCGCGATCGTGAAGCTGTGGGCGGCCGAGGGCTTTCACCACGGCATGATGGCCGTCTACGCGGCGCTTTGTACATCCATGGCGCTCGCGATCGGTTTCGCACTTCGCAGACCAACCTTGCAGCGCGCGGCCGTGTTAGCCGCCGCCATCGTGGTTGGAGTCAACAGCGCGCGGATTGCGGTCGATGCGCACGCCTTTCACGCCGCGAGCGGCCTGCCTGATGTGCCCGACGCGCTGCAGGCGAAGCGTTCGCCGCTGCATGAGAATATCTATTACGTCCTGCTGGACTCGTATCCCGGCCCGGTCACGACCAAGCGCGTCTTCGGCTTCGACAACCCGCTGCCGGAGCAGTTGCGGCAGCGCGGCTTCTTCTCCGCTGGCGACTTCCGGACCAACTACTTCGCGACCATGCTGACCATGAGCGCGGTGCTGGATGCGTATTACGACGTGACCGAAGCCTCGCACTTCCCGATCCACGGCACCGACGCCTATCCGATCCACCTGATCGGCGGTTATACGCCGGCAGCGATCAAGGCTCTCAAGACCATCGGCTTCGAGACGCTGTTCCTGGGTAACTGGTACGCGCGCTGCGCGGACAAGGTGTTCGTCTGCCTCGACCGCTGGCAGATTTCGCAATCGGTCCCGTTCGGGACGTTTCTCGATGGCACGCCGGTGGCGCGGATCTTCCCGCCGGTCGTGACGATGGCAACCGCCGGTCCCGTGCCGTTCGACGCGCTTTACGATGCGATCACGCCGTTGACGGACAACATCCGCTCGCTTGCGCTCCACAGCCGGGTCTTCGTGTTCGCGCACAACATGGCGCCGCATCCGCCCACGCAATACAATGCCGACTGCACGCAATCGCAGGCCGCACCCACAGTCGATCTGAACTGGACCGGCGTCGAGAGAGACGGCTATCTCGCCGCGTTGCAATGCGTGAATCGCAAGCTGACGTCGCTGATCGACGAGATCGATCGCGACGATCCTACCGCGCTTGTCGTGATCCAGTCCGATCACGGCAGCTTCACCCAGGCCCATGGACATGTCGCCTGGGACAGCCTGCCGGCGCCGCTGCGCGATGAACTGACCTGGCCGATCAATTTCATCCGCGCGCCGGCCGAATGCCGGCACTGGCTCTATGACGGCATCGCGCAGGTCAACACCATGCGCTTCATGATCGGCTGCGCCATGCGCGAACCGCCGCACTACCTGACCGATGACAGCTATATCGGCCGCGGCCGCGGCACCGGCGACGGACCGTTCGTTCTGCTGGCGCGGCAAAATCCGCGTTACGGCGGTTAGCTTGCAGCGCGTTCGTATTCGTACAGCGTTCGCCCGCCCGGCGACAATTCAAGCATACGCGCGATCCGTCCGTGCCGGCGAAGGGCGGCCTCGAACTGCTCGTTGCCGTAGTCTCCGAAGATATCGGCTCTCAGCCGCAACATGCGCTGGACCATCGGGTCCGACTTCGGAACGAATTCGATGACGCCGCGCGGCGCAAGACTCATCAGCCATTCGATCGCAGAGGCCAGCGGGATGTTCCTGGCGATCGCGAGATGATGAACGATGGCCAGCGCGAGCATGGCGTCGGCATTGACGCGCGCGCGCAATCCGGGGCGCTCGCGCTCCGCCCAGCCTTGTGCAGGGCTCGGATTCGCGGCGTCGGCGAACAGCGGAAGGAAGTTGAGCTGCGCCATCGTCGCACGGGACACCGCTAGTTCCAGTGCACTGGTGTCGGAATCGAATCCGATGACCGACCTGGCGCCGCTTTGCAGCAGCACCTCGGAATAATATCCGGTGTTGCATCCCACGTCGCATGTCCGCGAAGGCCGGGTTGCCAGCGAAAATTGCGCAACGAACGCGCGTTTTCGCTCCTCGTCCCCGGGTGAGTACGAGTTGTCGGCTTCGTAACCCTGCCAGGCGCTCGGCTCGGCGTCCTTCGGCACGAGTCCCGAAATCCATTCGCGCAGCCGCTGCAGCATCAGGCGCAGCGCCGTCTTCGGCAGCGGCTTCGACGGGGCCGTCTCGACATCGCCCCTGCGCCGCGCGCGCCGCTGCAACAGATCGGGCAGGGTGATGTTGATGAGCACGTTCGGCGCGAGCCATCGCCTGACAGGACCGATCAGGCGGGCGATCTCGCCGGTCGGCAACCCTTCCAGCATGCCGCGATACCAGGCATTGGCGGATATTCCCAACAGCGCGCGCAACAATAGCGCGTTGACGAACTGCTCGACGAACTGCCGATGGCCCGCCCAGTAGTCGCCTTCCCGGTACGGCACGAAGGAGGCGGTATCGATGAAGATCGGCTGGATGCCGACGAACTGCACATTGTAGGCGCTCGCATCCGACAGCGTGAAGCCGAAATCGAGCGCGCGAAGATGGATGTCGAGATGCAGCAGCGCGGCGCGCTTGAGCAGCGCGAACGGCCACTCGTAGGGATAGGACACGAAAGGAAGCTTCGGATGTTCGAACAGCCTGCGGCCGCCGTGGGCGTCGTCCGGTGTGGCGTCGTCGTCGGTTGCGATGATCCAGCCTCGGGCGCTCAGATCCTCATAGGCGCCGGATGATTTGAAGAGCTGGAAATTGCGCCAGGCCTCGTCATTGACGGCGCGGAAGATGCGCTCGCCTGAGGAGAAGACGTAGGCGGATGGATCGCGAAACGATCCCGGATCACGCATCGTCGCCGGACGGCGTCCGTTCCGGCCAAGACCCGGACAAAGTCTCGGACCATGTCTCGGATGATGTGTTCGATCGCCGGAACAGTGCCCCGATCCGCCTCCAATAGCTTCGAAGGCCGATCACGCCGCCGGCGACGCCGGCAATCAATCCCTGCAGCGCGAACGTGCCCGTTCCCGGATCGAGATAGGCGTACGCCTCGGTCGGCGCGAACGCGCAAAGGCAAAGGACGATGCCGGCACAAATCTGGACGGAGTCTCTTTTGGCTCGCGCGCCAATGCCGGCCGCGATCTTCTTGTTCTGTCTGGCCATCGTTGCCCCACCGCCGATTCGCAAATGCACGAAGCGTCGCTGACAATGGAAAGTTAGGCGCTGAAAATCGGCATGTCCTGTTAAAGTTTGTTCATTAACCCCTTCGCCGGCTGCCTTCCACGTGGGCATTCGGTGCTTGATTTAGCGTGGATAGCTCGCGCCTTCGCGAAGATTGAGGTTGCGCCCACCGGAGCGATTTTGGTTCGTTGATCCCCGCAACGAAGGGGGCTCGGATGAACGTCAGGCAGGCCACGCTCGAAACCGACATCGGCGACATTGCGATCGAAACCGGCGCGAGGCGCGCCCGCCGCAACGCCATCCTTGGCTCGGCCATCGGCTATGCGACCGACGGCTTCGACCTCTTGATCCTCGGCTTCATGCTGCGGCCGATCTCGGCCGACCTTGGGCTGACGCAGCCGCAGGCGGCCTCGCTGGTCACCGCGACGCTGTTCGGCGCGGTGATCGGCGGCTTTGGCTTCGGCTGGCTGTCGGACCGGTTGGGCCGAGTGCGCGTGCTGGTCTGGACCATCGTGCTGTTCGCCGTCTTCACCGGGCTTTGCGCGCTGGCGCAAGGCTACTGGGATCTGCTCGCCTATCGCACCATCGCCGGCATCGGGCTCGGCGGCGAATTCGGCATCGGCATGGCGCTGGTCGCCGAAGCCTGTCCCGCTTCCGAGCGCGGCCGTGTCTCGTCCTATGTCGGCCTCGGCTGGCAGGGCGGCGTGCTTGCGGCCGCGATCCTCATTCCGTTCCTGCTGCCGTTGATCGGATGGCGCGGCATGTTCCTGATCGGCATCTTCCCGGCCATCGTCGCCTGGTTCATCCGCCGCACCCTGGATGAGCCGGAGATGTTCCTGCGCGATGCCAGGACGCGCGCGCCGCAGTCTTCATTCAAGCTGTTGGTCAAAGACGCGGAGACGATCAAATTGTCGTTCGGCATGGCGATCCTCTGCTCGGTGCAGAACTTCGGCTATTACGGCGTCATGATCTGGCTGCCGAACTACCTGTCGACGCGGTTCGGCCTTGCGCTGACGCAGACCGCGGGCTGGACGGTGGCGACCATCGCGGGCATGGCGGTAGGCATTTTCGTGTTCGGCCAGATCGCTGATCGCGTCGGCCGCCGCGCCGCCTTCTTCATCTACATGACCGGCGCTGCCGTGATGGTACTGTGCTACTCGCGGCTGTCGGATCCGACCGCGCTGCTGTTTGCCGGCATGGCGATGGGCTTCTTCGTCAACGGCATGCTCGGCGGCTACGGGGCGCTGATGAGCGAGCTCTATCCGACCGCCGCGCGCGCCACCGCGCAGAACGTGCTTTTCAATATCGGCCGCGCCGTCGGCGGCTTCGGTCCGCTGCTGGTCGGGCTCGCGGCGTCTGCCCGCGGCTTCGAGTTCGCGATCTCCGCGCTGGCGCTGCTTTACGTGGTCGATCTCGTGACCATGTGGCTCTTGATTCCGGAACGGCGCGGCGCGGAGCTGGAGTAGCACAGCCAATCCTGCCGTTTCTTTCCGCTGCCGTGCGCATAGAATAAAGACATTTGTTGCGGCAAACAGGGAGAACGCGCGAATGGCGCAGGCGGACAATGCGGGCACGGGGAGGTTCGAGACCGACTTCTGGAAGGACGCGAACCTGCGCAGGGTCTGGGACGAGATCGTGCCGGGCGAGCCGCGCAAGACCATTCCCTACATCCTGACGCGCGAGGCGATCGCGCTGTACTGCAAGGCGGTCGGCGAGACCAATCCGCTTTACCTGGACGAAGCCGCAGCCAAGGCCGGCCCCTGGGGCGGGCTGATCGCCCCGCCGGCGATCCACATCATGCTGATGTTCGCCTGCACGCCGCCCGACGACTGGATGCGCTCGCCCGGCACGGTCAACGCCGGGCAATCCTGGAGCTACAACATCCCCGCGCGGCCCGGCGACACCATCACCCTCGAGGCGCGCGCGCTCGACAAGTTCATCAAGCGCGAGCGGCTGTTCGTCGTGCACGACAACGTGTTCTTCAACCAGCACGGCGCGGTGATCTGCTCCGGCCGTGGCCAGACCATCCGTCCGATATGAGGAGATCAGTGCCGCCGATTTGAAGTCCCTGCACCGCAGGCTGCGAACTCGATCAGGGACTTCAAATCGAAAGCGGCACTGAAATTATGAATTGCTAATGCCCTTGCTTTCCGAAGTTCGCGAAAGGCGGGCCCAGATACAGATGGCGAACTTCGGAAAGGGGCATTAGCCATGATGTTCGATACCATCAACGCAGGCGACACCATCGACGGACCATCGTTCGCAGTCTCACGCGAGTCGATCCGGCTGTTCTGTTACGCCTCGCTCGATTACAACCCGCTGCATCTCGATGACGACTACATGAAGGGCCATTTCGGCAAGACCCATTTTGGCGGCGTCATCATGCATGGCATGAACAATTTCGGCCTGATCACGCGCATGCTGACCGACTGGGCACTGCCGGCGGGCGCGATCCACCGGCGGCTGGAGACGCGCTGGGTCAAGCCGGTGCGGCCGGGCGACACCATCCGTCCGTCCGGGATCATCAAGGGCAAGCAGGCGACGTCGAAATCGCGCTGGGTCACGATCGACGTGATCGTGCGCAACCAGAACGATGAGCCGGTCGCGACCGGCGAGGCGATGGTCGAGTTTCCGCTGCTCGCGAAGGCGGAGTAGGCCATGGCCACGTTGCCGACCGCGAATGTAGAGATCACAAAATTCTTCCGCCAATGGCTCGAGACCTTCGCGGGCTATGTCCGCGACGTCGACTACGCCTCGGCCCGGCCGCTGTTTCATCCGAATGTGCTGGCCTTCGGCACGCATAACGATGTCATCCCCGGCCTCGATCAATGGGTGGCGACGCAATGGGACAACGTCTGGCCGAGAACCACCGATTTCCGTTTCGTGATGGAACAGACCTCGGTGCTGGCGTCATCAGATAACATGACGGCGATCGTGATCGCGCCATGGACCAGCACCGGATATCACCCCGACGGTACGCCGTTTGCGCGTCCCGGCCGCGCCACCATGGTGTTCTCAAAGACAAGCGATGGCTGGCTTTGCACCCATTCGCACATGTCGCTGAATCGCGGCGTGCCGCAGACGAGCCATGCCGACCGGCCGGTGAAGGCGCGGTAATGCTCACCCAACTCGAACGACCGACCGAGACGCCGGCTCACGGCAACCTCATGTCTGATTTCGGCGTGCTCTACGCCTCGAACGGATTCATCGGCTGGCTGTTCTCGGTCACTGCGCCGGTTGCGATCATCCTCACGGTCGGCTCGAACGGCGGACTCTCCGAAGCCGAAATCGCATCCTGGATTTTCGGCGTCTTCTTCATCAACGGCCTGATCACCATCGCCTTCTGCGTCCTTTACCGCGAGCCGCTGGCGTTCTTCTGGACCATTCCTGGCACGGTGCTGGTCGGCCAGTCGCTGACGCATCTGGGTTTTGCCGAAGTGGTCGGTGCGTACTACGCGACCGGCCTGTTGATGCTGGTGCTTGGCCTGACCGGCTGGGTGAAGCGCGTGATGGCGCTGGTGCCGCTCGGAATCGTGATGGGCATGGTTGCCGGCGTGTTCCTGCGCTTCGGCCTCGACCTCGTCCATGCCGTGTTCAAGGACACCGCGATTGCGGCACCCATGGTCGTCGTTTGGCTGCTGCTCGGCGCGTTGCCAAAACTCGGCCGCCGCTTGCCGCCGATCATCGGCGCGCTGCTGGCCGGTGCGGTGGCCGTGATCGTGTTCGGCCGCTTCGATACAAGCGTGCCGGTGCAACTCGAATTGATCAGGCCCGTGTTGCAAGCGCCGGCATGGTCGGTGGCGGCGATGGTCGAGCTCGTGGTGCCGCTCGCGATCACGGTGCTGGTGGTGCAGAACGCGCAAGGCTTCGCGGTGTTGAGGGCGGCCGGTCACAACCCGCCGGTCAACGCCGTGACGATTGCCTGCGGCGTCGGCTCCGTTCTCGCCGCGCTGGTCGGCGCCGTCAGCACCTGCCTCACCGGGCCGACCAACGCCATCATTGCCGGCAGCGGCGAGCGCGAACGCCAATACACCGCCGGCATCGTGGTCGCCGTGCTCGCGATCCTGTTCGGGCTGTTCGCCCCGACTTTCACGCACCTGCTGCTCAATGCGCCGAAATCCTTTGTCGCCGCACTTGCGGGGCTGGCGATGCTGCGCGTGTTGCAGACGGCCTTCGTGACGGCGTTTTCGAAAACCTTCTCGCTCGGCGCGCTAGTGGCGTTCCTGGTCACGGTGGCCGACGTGCCCTTGCTGAATGTCGGCGCGGCGTTCTGGGGATTGATCGCGGGCCTCGTCGTCTCGGTGCTGCTGGAGCGGGCGGACTTCGCGACGGACAAGAAGCCGTAGACTGCCGCCGATCTCCTCGCCCACAGGCGGCTCCTGACAGGCGGCGCTCGGTTCGTTCACGATGGGCAATCTTCGATGGGGAGTCCTGTTGCCAACGCGGAAGCGTATGACTACGTTTTGTGCCGGTAGGCCCAAACGGTCTTGCGTTCATGCCCAAATTCCTTCGCATCGGAGTGCATCAGGCGAACGTCTCCGGATATACGTCGAAGGCATGGTGCGTTCGACGGGTCGGCGCGACGATTTTCCTCAAATGGGGCGCCGTCGAGGTTCAGGGCGTCGGAGATGGTCGAAAGGTCTACTGGACGCATCCGCCGATGGACAAAACGGTTCGCTGCCGCACGGTGCAGCGCGCCCAGGACTATGCAAAGGCCGCGATCGCGCGGCGGCGCAACCATCGCTATGAGCCGCTGACCGGAAATATCGCGAACCGGCGTCGAATCGCCGATCGTGATGTCGAGCTGAAACAAGCGCTCGCCACCATCCTGTTTGTCGATATCGTCCGGTCCACCGAAAAAGCCGCGCGGCTGGGTGATGCGCGCTGGAAGCAGGTGATGGAGCACTATTACGCCGCCGCCCGCAGGGAGCTGAAGGCGCTGCGCGGAAAGGAAGTGGTGACGACGGGCGACGGACTGCTGGCGACGTTCCGCGCGCCGGATGCCGGAATCCGTTGCGCGACCGCGATCCGCGAGGCCGTGCGCACGCTGGGGCTGGAGATCAGGGGCGGGCTGCACGCCGGCGACTACAAGGTGAGCGGAAAGGAGCTTGTCGGTCTCGCGGTTCACATCGGCGCGCGCGTCGCCGCCAAAGCGCGTCCCGGCGAGGTGCTGGTCTCGAGCGCAGTCAGGGACCTGATGGCGCAGTCCGACATCCGATTTATGGACCGCGGCGTCCACCAGCTCAGAGGCGTGCCGAAGCGATGGCGCCTGTACCGGGTGGAGCATTGAGGTGCGTGCAGGCTTGGGCACGTGTTGAGCAGACGTCGGCTTCGGCGATATCCATCTGGCTCCTTTCAGATCGTCCGTCGAAATGACTACAATGCTTCTCGGGGTTGAGGAGAACTGATGCGACGGCGCGATGTCATGACCGCTTTTGGGCGTGCAGCGGCTTTGCCGCTGCTGTGGCCATTGGCGGCGCAGTCGCAGCAATCAACGAAGCCGTATCGGCTCGCATACCTCGCTTTGCTTTCCGGCGAGAACCTGACTTACGCGCAGAGATTGGAAGAGCTGGGTTACCGGGAAGGCCAGAATATGGTCTGGGATTACCGGTCCGCCGACGGCCGCGCAGAACGGCTGCCGCAACTGGCTGTCGACATGGTCGGCACGCGACCCGACGTGCTGATCGCGGGATTTGGCACGCTTGCTCCAAAAGCTGCGATTGCGGCGACTCGCAGCATACCGATCGTGTTCACCGCGGTAGGAGATCCGGTCGGCGCGGGTCTGGTCAAAGGTCTGCAGCAGCCCGGAGGGAACGCCACCGGCATGAGCGCTCTGGCGACTGACATCGCGGCCAAGAGACTGCAGTTGCTGAGCGAACTCGTACCCGGGAAAAGGCCGGTCGCCGTGATCGGCAATCCCGACACGCCCTACACGGCGCTTGCGCTCGATCAGGTGCGGAAAGCGGCCGCGGTCATGGGGATAGAATTGAAAATCTTCGAGGCGAGAACGGCCGACGAGGTGCCGAAGGCAATCCGTCAGGTCGCCGACGCCGAAGTCGCCGGTCTGCTGATGCTGGAAGATCCCGTTCTGCTCGCTGTCATCCGACAAACCACGGAGCTTGTCGCCAGGGCGAGACTGCCTGCAATCTACGGTCCGAGAGAATACGCCGTGGCTGGCGGCTTGATCGCGTATGGGCCGGACCAGACCCAGATGAGCCGCAAAGCCGCAGACCATGTCGACAAGATTCTCAAGGGCGCCTCGCCGGCGAACCTCCCGGTCGAGCAGCCGACGAAGTTCGAGCTCGTCATAAACCTGAATACCGCGAAGGCATTGGGGCTCAGCATCCCGACGACACTGCTCGCCAGTGCCGACGAGGTGATCGAGTAGGCGCATGGCGCGCCGGTCGTAGTCTGTGCGCAGAAATTCACTTCTATCAGGGAGGAAACAAATGAAATATTGGATCGCCGCTTCGTGCGTGGCCCTCGCCATCGCTTTTTCCGGCATCGGTCGGGCCGAAGAGAACGTTCGCTTCGCACCTCTTTCGCCCGATCAGCTCACACCGCAGCAAAAGGCCTGGGCCGATTCGATCGCCGCGCCTCCGCGCAATGCGAAATTCACCAACCCGCCTTATCGCGCTTACATCCGCAATCCGGACCTCGCCCCCCGATTGACGGCGATGACGGACTACCTGCGTTGGAATACCTCGCTGCCTCCGCGATTGAGCGAATTTGCGATCCTGATCACGGCGCGTCAGTGGACGGCCCAATATGAATGGTTCGCGCATTATCCGCTTGCGATGAAAGCCGGGCTCGACCCGAAAGTCGCCGACGCCATCGCTCATGGCGTCAGACCGGCCGAAATGAAGGACGACGAAGCCGCACTCTATGACCTCGCGATGGCGCTCTATCGCGACAAGAAGGTCTCGGACGCCGTCTATAAAGCCGCCTTGGACAAGTTCGGCGAACGCGGCATCATGGATGTGATTGGGATCATGGGCTACTACGACATCACCTCGATGACCCTCATCACCATGCGGGCCGACGCGCCAAACGACAGCGTTGCGCCTCTGCCTGATCTATCGAAGTAGCCTCCGCTTTCTCCCCGCTTCGATCGGGTTCGTGCTGCCGCCCCTGAATTGGATCGCAGGTCGAAAGGGCCAAACGATGCCGATTGGATCAGTGCCGGACCTGGACTCCAGGTCGGTTCCTATCGGCGAACGCGGGTGCCGCCGGATGTCATCGATAAGGTCGGCGGCATTGAGATCGTATTCACGGCCCCCGATCCGTCGATCCTGGCCGGGAAAACGATTGAAGTGAATAAAGGGCGGTTCGCTCTTCGAGATTGACGAGAGCGAAAGGCGGCTCCCCTGCAAGTGTTGCCGCCGCGACACGACGGGCAAAACACCTGAGCTCCTGTCAAGCGGCCTTCGCAAAAATAAATGTCTTTCCGAAAAAAAGAATTTATGATTTAAAGAAGTCATCCCGCCCGCAAGAGGGGCGTTTCGCGATCGTCACGATTCGTGGTGCGGGTTGCGATGGACGCGGCAGCGGGTGAGACGATGCGTGCTGACGCGGACGGTCAAGTCGTGTGGTCGTGATCCCCCGATGCTGGGATCAAGTCTGTGAGCGATTCACGGGCGACGGAGGCTAACAAGCCCGGCACTCCGGCGAGAGCACGAAGTAAGCCGTAAACCATTGCGCAGGGAGTGCCGGATCGTTTCGGCCTGCCTGTACCGACTTGTGGGCACCTTTCCTTTTCAGCCCACAAGGCCTGCGGGTGCGGCCAGCGCCCGGCATTCCCTGCGCCCTTGTGTCTCGAAAATTTGGCAGAATGTGCGAACGGGCGGTTGATCAGAACCGCCCGTTGCTGGAACTGAGCCCGTTGCGCCCAAAGGCGATGAAGCCTGTAACAGAGCGAGGGACAGCTCCGGTGTCTTCCTCAACCCGAACAGTTGCAAGGGCTTCGAGCCCGAACGAGCAAGGAAGGGAGTGGACGATGGCACAAAATGATCCCGTTGTCGCCGGTATCGATGTGTCGAAGGACAAGGTGGACGTGTGCATTCGCGCATTGGCATTGCATCAGACTTTGCCGAGCTGTGCACAGGGACATCGCAAGTTGGTTGCCTGGCTTCGCAAACACCAGGTGAGCAAGGCTGTCGTGGAAGCGAGCGGTGGCTATGAGCGTGACTGGACCAAGGTGCTGCGCGAGGCCGGCATCGAGGTGCGCGTTGTCGATCCCAAACGGGTGCGAAGCTTCGCGCATTCAGCCGGACGCTGGGCAAAGAACGATGCGATCGACGCGCAGATGATTGCCTGGTTCGCCGAGACATTCCGCCAGGCGCCGGGTCAGGTGTACGATGCCACGCAGGAGGAACTGGTGGCGCTGGTGAAGGCGCGCATAGCTCTGGTCGATCTCAAGATGCGGTTGGCAGTCCAGAGCGAACATGTTGCGTCAGGGCAGGTTCAGAAGGCGCGGGATCGGGTCTTGAAGAGCCTAGTCGGGGAGATTGCCAAGCTCGAAGCCACAATCGCGGCCACGATCAAAGCCACGCCACACCTTGCTGAGCGTGCCGAGATCATCGCGAGTGTGCCGGGATTCGCCAAAACGACGTCCGCAAACCTCGTTGCAGGAATGCCGGAGCTCGGGCAGGTGAGCAACGAGATCGCCGCGGCCTTGATAGGCTTGGCCCCTTACGACGACGACAGCGGCAACCGACGCGGCGAGCGTCACATCCAGGGTGGCCGCCGTTGGGTTCGCAACGCCATCTACATGCCCTGTGTCGGTGCAGCCACGCTGAACAATCCGGTGATCAAGGCCTACTATGACCGCCTGATTGCCAGGGGAAAGAAGCCGAAGGTCGCGCTCGTTGCCTGCATGCGCAAGCTGATTGTTATCCTCAACACGATGATCGCAAGACGACAGAAGTGGGATCCCAGCCGTTACGCGCTGGCCTAACAGAGCGCGCCCTGATCGCTCGGTCACCGACCGAGCGCGTGCCAATCCACAAGACCGGTGAGCGGACGGGGTCAAGGCCGTCAGCCGCCGAAGGCGGTGGCGCGCCGCGCCAGCCTTGAGGCCGGCCGATCGACGGTCTACTTCAACACAGTTGCTCTCTTCTCAGAGGGACGACGATGACGCAAAACTCGGACGCAAATCGCGCCGCGGGAATGCTGAAGTGTGCTCATTGCGAGCCAACGGGTCGGCGCGAAGCGCCGCCCGATGACTCACTCCGCGAAGCAATCCAGACTATCGCTACAGGCGCAGTCTGGATTGCTTCGTCGCTTCGCTCCTCGCAATGACGAATGTCGGCTATATTGGTGATGGAACCGGCCTTCGCGACATTTGTTTGATGAATGTACCCCTCCGATTGATCTCCTGGAGCCTGCCGTGAGTGAACTGCGACTGATAGGCGACATCGGCGGCACCAATGCGCGGTTTGCGGTCGCGCAAGGCGGAAAATACGACCAGCTGCGTCACGTCGAGGTCGATCATTATCCCTCGCTGCAGGATGCGCTCGCCGACTATCTGCAGTCGCTGCCGGCCGGCGAGCGGTCCAATCTCGCCGGCGTGCTGGATGTCGCCGGCCCCGTGCTCGGCGATCGCATCACGATGACCAACAAGGCGTGGTCGTTCTCCGTCGATGAATTGAAGCGGGGCCTCGGCCTGGCCTCGCTGGTCGTCGTGAACGATTTCGCCGCGACCGCGCGCGCGATCCCGTACCTTCCGCGCGAGGCCATTCTCACGGTCGGCCCGCGGCTGCCGCAAGCGAAAGGCAACATCGCCGTGATCGGTCCCGGGACGGGTCTCGGCATGAGCGCGCTCGTCCCGAACGACGGCGACTGGACGCTGGTCGCGGGCGAGGGGGGACACGCTACGCTCGCTGCGTCGACGCCGGAAGAGTTTGCGATCGTCGAGATGCTGCGCAAGCGCTGGAGTCACGTCTCGGAGGAGCGCGTGCTGAGCGGGGCGGGACTGGTGAACCTATACGAGGCGTTGTGCGAGATCGACGGCAAGGAGCCCCGGATGCTGTCGCCGGCCGACGTGACGCGGCACGCGATCGACAAGACCGACGACGTCTGCGTCAGGGCGTTCGCCCTGTTCTGCGGCTTCCTCGGCAGCGTCGCCGGCGATCTCGCGCTGACGGTCAGCGCCTTCGGCGGCGTCTATATCGCGGGCGGCATCCTGCCGCGGTTCAAGGAGGCGTTTGCGGCATCCAGTTTCCGCGAGCGGTTCGAAAGCAAGGGGCGGTTCGCTTCCATGCTGGCGAAGATGCCGACCCATCTCATCCTGGAGGAGAATCCGGGACTGATCGGGCTTGCGAACATGCCGATCGATCCTGGCGCAAAGGATCGCGCGCGGCTGGTGCCAGCTTCCCACAAGTGACAGAATCATCCAACGATTCGGCCGTTTCCCTGCATCGGAAAGGCGCTTCTCGCCCATGACCCGTCGCGAACGCCGGACCGCCGGCAAGACCATCGCAGCCGCCGACAAAGCAGCCCAGCCTGATCCCGCCGCGCTTTACCAAGCGGGCATGGCGCATTTGCGCGCGGGACGGATGCTCGATGCGCAGGTGTGCGGCCAGCAGGCTCTGACGGCGGATCCCGGGCACGCCGACTCGCTGCACCTGATGAGCCTGATCACGATCGACGCCGAGCAGTTCGATCTCGCCGCCGAGTGGGCGCGCCGCGCGGTGGCGCGGGAGGCAAAGCCGCAATATCTGTTCACGCTCGGCAGCGTGCTGCGCCAGCAGAAGCAATTCGAGCAAGCACTTGTCGCATTCGAGCAGGTGGCGCGGCTAAAGCCGCAGGCCGCCGATCTCTGGCGCGCCGTCGCCAACGTCATGGTCGGTCTGAACCGCACCGATCGCGTGCAGGCGTGGGAGCAGCGGCTCGGGTCGCACGACCGCTTGCGCGTCGGCCTGGTCTGGTCCGGCAACCCCAACCACGAGAACGACCACAACCGCTCGGTGCCGCTCGGCATTCTCTCGGAGCTGTTCGACCTCGATGCGGCCTTCGTGAGCTTGCAGAAAGATCCGAGCGCCGACGACCTCGCGCTGCTCGCGCGCAGCGAGGTGATCGATCTCACCGCGGACCTCACCGATTTCTCCGAGACGGCGGCCTTGATGTCGTGCCTCGATCTCGTGATCTCGGTCGACACCAGCGTCGCGCATCTCGCCGGCGCGCAGGGGCGGCCGGTCTGGACGCTGCTGCCCTACACGCCTGATGATCGCTGGCTGTTCGATCGCGACGACAGCCCCTGGTATCCGACCATGCGCCTGTTCCGGCAAGACGCGCGGCGCAGCTATGCCGAGGTGATTGCGCGGGTGCGCGGCGAATTGAGTGCGATGATCGCCAAGCGGAGTTGATCTGTTTTATCCCTCCCCACTGCTCGCTCTGGCGCGCAAGTGCGCGCTACCGAGCTCGCGGAGGAGGGATGAAGAGTTGCCGCATCGGCCTATTGCACCCCGACGCTACAGCGCTACATAGAAACGTCCCATCAAAGGCACCGACATGAACACGCATCAACGCAACCTTGTTCCTTCGATCGATCCCGTGAAACTCGACCGCCTCGCGGAGGTCGCCGTGAAGGTCGGTTTACGTTTGCGCGAAGGACAGGACCTGCTGTTGACCGCACCGGTGGTCGCGATGCCGCTGGTGCGCCGGATCGCGGAACATGCCTACAGAGCCGGTGCGGGCCTGGTGACGCCGTTCTTCTCGGATGAAGAGCTGACGCTGTCGCGCTATCGACACGCGCATGATTCGAGTTTCGATCGCGCCGTGGGCTGGCTCTATGAAGGCATGGCGAAGGCGTTCTCCGGCAACACCGCGCGGCTGGCGGTCGTCGGCGACGATCCGATGCTGCTGTCGGGCCAGGATCCCGCCAAGGTCGCGCGTGCCAGCAAGGCCAATTCCAGGGCCTATCAGCCGGCGCTGGAGAAGATCGTCAACTTCGACACCAACTGGAACATCATCGCCTATCCGAGCGCGTCCTGGGCGAAGCAGGTTTTTCGTGACGATGCCGAGGACGTCGCGGTCGCGAAACTCGCGGACGCCATCTTCGCCGCCTCGCGTGTCGACAAGGACGGCGCGGTCGCCAATTGGGACGCGCATAACGCGCGGCTGCGCGAGCGCACCGAATGGCTGAACGGCCAGCGCTTCAGCGCGTTGCATTATTCGGCCCCTGGCGTCGACCTCACGATCGGATTGGCGGACGGTCACGAATGGGAAGGCGGTGCATCGACCGCGAAGAACGGCATCACCTGCAATCCCAACATCCCGACCGAGGAAGTGTTCACCACGCCGCATTGCCGGCGCGTGTCGGGTCATGTCGTAAGCTCGAAGCCGCTGTCCTATCAGGGCACGCTGATCGACAACATCGCCGTCAAGTTCGAGGAAGGCCGCATCGTCGAAGCCAAAGCCTCGCGCGGCGAGGAGGTGCTGAACAAGGTGCTCGACACCGACGAAGGCGCGCGCCGGCTCGGCGAAGTGGCGCTGGTGCCGCATTCCTCGCCGATCTCCAACAGCGGCTTGCTGTTCTTCAACACGTTGTTCGACGAGAACGCGGCAAGCCACATCGCGCTCGGCCAGTGCTATTCGAAATGCTTTGTCGACGGTGCAAAGCTCTCGCCACAGCAGATCGCCGCGCAAGGCGGCAACCAGAGCCTGATCCACATCGACTGGATGATCGGTTCGGACAAGACCGATGTCGACGGCGTCCACGCCGACGGCCGCCGCGTCCCCGTATTCCGCAAGGGCGAGTGGGCGTGAAGTGCGCGCAATGAGTGCAGAATGAGAGTCCATTCGGCAATGTCGTGGCGCTTTGTGAACAATTCGTAAGGAAAGCTTAAACGTCGGCCGCTAGTTTGCAGACCTCTGCCCGCAAATACTTCCGATTGCCAAGGGTTCTCGATGTCGCGCGCGCTGATTGAAATCGCCAAATTGACGGTGGATTTGACGCCGCGCCCGATCGAGCCGTCCTGGATCATCGAGGGCAAGCCGGACGCGACCTGGGGCGTGCTGTCGAAGAGCGCCGATGGGCTCGCCTCGACCATGGTGTGGCATTGCACCGCAGGCAAGTTCAACTGGTACTACGATTTCGACGAGACCATCCTGATCCTCGAAGGCGGCATCGTGCTCGAGAGCGATACCATGCCGCCGACGCGCTACGGCCCCGGCGACGTGATCTTCTTCAAGGACGGCGCGCACGCGCGCTGGCACGTGGAGAGCCACGTCAAGAAGCTCGCCTTCTGCCGCAAGACCCAGCCGGTCTGGCTCGGCTTTGCGCTGCGCGTGGTCCTGAAATTGAAGAAGATGTTTTCGGCCGCCGGCAATCGCCAGCCCGCGAGCCTGATGGCGGGCTGACGCTTCGAAGTGCTCTAGCCGCCGCGCAGGACACGCGAAAGGATCGCGACTGCGCTTGCGATGAGCACGATGAGCGTCAGCGTCACGCCGGCTACGCGGCCGATGCGGAAAGCGAGCGTGCCGGACCTGGCGTACATCCCGAACGGATGCAGCAGCCGCGATATCAGCAGTGCTCCCATCAGCAGGTGCACGCGCCATGCCGCCATGCCGGACATCTCCAGCATCGCCACCATCAGCGCGATGATCGGCACATATTCGGCGAAATGCCCGTGCGCACGGATCGCGCTGCGCAGCGACGGGTTGCCGGCGTCGCCGAACGCCGCAAGGTTCTGGCGGCGCAGGCGCACCACGTTGATCGCAAGCGCCGCGTAGACCAGCGCGAGCACGGCGAGATATCCGCCGGTGATGTACGGCCACTGCATGTCGATTCCTCCCCTCGTTGCGGCTAATCGAATTTCAGCCGATAGAAATCCGCAGCCGTCTTGGAGAACAGCGCGGTCTTCTCGCTCTCGCTGAAACCAGAGGAAAGTCGCTTGAAAGCGTTGAAGATCACCTGATAGCTGGCCTGGCCCTTGTCGGGCGGGAAGTTGCTCTCGAACATGCAGCGGTCCGGACCGAACGCTTCGATGCATGTCTCTATATATGGCTTCCACGCCGCGGCGCATTGTTCGGAGTTCGGCGGCTTCGGCCATTCATGGAAGCCGAAGCCCGGCAACACCATCGCAAGTCCGCCAAGCTTGACCACCACGTTCTTGCACTTGGCGACCTCCTGGATCGAGGCCTTCCAGGTCTTGAAAATTTCATCGCGCCGGCCGGCATAGCTGCCGATGCCGATGATGCCGCCGCAATGATCGAGGCAGATGCGCGTATCGGGGAAGGCGCGGGCGAGATCGGCGAACTCGCCGAGCTGGTGATAGAACAGCCAGGAATTGAAGCTCAAGCCCAGCGGCGCGAGGCAGGCGAAACCCTTGCGGAAGGCCGGATCGAGCAGCAATCCTTTCGGCCGCTCGGCATAGATGCCGGCGACGTCCTTATCCGCATCCCACGGCGAGGAATGGCGGATGCCGCGGAAGCGGCCGTTGCCGGCCGCGATCTCGGCTTCCAGCACCGCCTTGGCGCCGTCGCCGAGCAACAGATTGGTGTGTCCGACGATGCCGTGGCAGACCAGCGCCTTGCCATAGGCACCGCTTGCCGCCATCGCGGCGACGCCGTTGACGAACTCGACCTCGCCGACCGGTCGGAATGCTTCCGGTCCCGAGGCGCGATAGAACGAGCGCGCCTCGACATAGACAGTCGCGATGACGTTGTGGCCCATGGCGATGTCGTCGGTCATCTCCTCCATCATGTAGCGCACGCCGCCACGATCCCACAGATGATGATGCGGATCGATGATGGGCCGCGCCGGATCGAGCACCGGCTCGGCATGCAGCGCGAGCCATTTGACGTTCGGATCGGCATAAAGCCCGCTTCGTGTCGACGGCAAGGTACTGGCAACCATGGACGTTCACTCCCCGGAATATCGTTGTTGTTCGTCTCAGACGCCGTCGAGGATAATGACGGTCGCGGTCGACGGCAACGTCTCGCGCGAGATACGCAATGTGCGTTCGTTGCGGACCTCGATTTCGAACTGCTTGCCGATCTTGTCCATGAACTCGTCCAGTGGCGTGGCAAAGCGGTGCATCGGCAGCACCACGGAGGCGCGCAGCCGCTTCGTGATGTCGGACACGCCGTCGAGCGACATGGTGTAGGTGCCGTCGATCGGTACCATCAGGATATCGAGCCGGCCGATCGCGGCGAAATGGCTGTCATCGAGCTGGTGATGCAGATGGCCGAGATGGCCGATGCAGAGACCAGCCACCTCGAAGATGAAGATCGAGTTGCCATCCTTGATCATATTGGCGCCAGAATAGTCGCCGTAGAAGCGCCGGATGTCGGTCGTGACATTGCGGATATAGACGTCGCCGATCTTCTCCGAGATTTTCGCCGGCTGCCCGTCCTCGGCCCAGCCATGGAACACATGCGGAATTTTCGGATCGGGGAACAGCGTGTAATGGGTGGAGTGCGCGCGGTTCATGGTGACGACGTCGGGCAGGCGTCCCATCCGGTAGGCGCCATTCCAGTCGGTGGCGATGCGGACGCCGCCGGGTGTGTCGATGTAATAGGTCGAATGGCCGCCATAGGTGATCGCCACTTCGCTCGACGCCGCGGCCTGCCGAAAGTCGACCGGCGTGACGCGCCATGGCGCTTTCGCCATCGCGAGGCATTCGCTGCGCGGATTATCCTGCGCGGCCACGGGCGCGACGAAGAACCCGAGCAATGCGAGGATGGCCGTGAAGCGCAGCATAGCGGTCTTATCCGTGGACGCGCGACTGTATCGCCGAAACAGAAACATCAGTATCATCCGGCGATCAAGATACCGTCAAATACGGGGGTTCCAGACATGGCGCGCGCATCCTCGACACAGCGGCTCGAGCCGCTTCGCCATGTCGACGCAGGCCCGCTCAACGTCGCCTGCTATGAGACGGGTCCGGCCAACGGTCCGGTCGCCGTGCTGCTGCACGGCTTCCCCTACGACGTCCATTCCTATGTCGATATCGCGCCGGTGCTGGCCTCACAAGGATGCCGCGTCATCGTGCCTTATTTGCGCGGTTACGGCCCGACGCAATTTCGCGACAAGGCGACGCCGCGTTCCGGCGAGCAGGCGGCGGTGGGCGCTGATTTGATGGCGCTGATGGATGCGCTGCATATTCAGCGGGCGGTGTTCGCCGGCTACGATTGGGGCGGTCGCGCGGCCTGCGTCGGCGCGGCGCTGTGGCCGGAGCGCTGCCTCGGGCTGGTCTGCGTCAATTCTTATCTTATCCAGGACATCGCGCGCGCGATGAAGCCGGCGCCCGTCATGCAAGAGGTGGCTTACTGGTATCAATATTATTTCCAGATCGAGCGCGGCCGCGCGGGCCTTGCCGCCAACCGCCGCGACATCGCGAAGATTCTCTGGAAGCAATGGTCGCCGAACTGGGATTTCGACGACGCCTGCTTCGAGCGCACGGCGACTGCCTTTGACAATCCAGACTATGTCGACGTGGTGATCCATAGCTACCGCCATCGCTACGGGCTTGCGGAGAGCGATCCGCAATATGCCGACATCCAGCGCAGGCTTGCGGCGTTGCCGCCGATCACCGTGCCGGCGATCACGCTGGACGGCGCCGGCGATGGTGTCGTTCCCGCAACCGACGGCAAAGCGAACGCCGCGAAATTCGCCGACCGCCGCGCCCACCGGGTGATCCCGCGCGCGGGTCACAATCTGCCGCAGGAAGAGCCGGAGGCGTTCGCAGCAGCGGTGATGGAGTTAATCGGAGGACGGAATGGCTGATGCGGTTGATGGCAAGCGCCGTCTCATCATCAGCGCGGCGCTGTCGGGCATGGCGGCGCTGGATGGTCTCAGCGCCAAAGCTTACGCTCAGTCAAAACCCAGGCCGCGGCGCGCGCCCCTGCGCAAGCTGCAGCCGCTGCGCCATGTCGAGACCGACATCCTCAACATTGCCTATTACGAAGAAGGGCCTGCGACCGGTCCGGCGGCGATCCTGCTGCACGGCTTTCCCTATGACATCCACACCTATGCGGAGGTCGCACCGATCCTTGCCGCGAAAGGCTGCCGCGTCATCGTTCCCTGTCTGCGCGGCTACGGCGAAACTCGGTTTCGCGACAATGCGGCGCTACGTTCGGGCGAGCAGGCTGCGTTCGGCGCCGACGTGATCGCGCTGATCGATGCGCTCGGGATCAAAAGCGCGGTGTTCGCCGGTCACAATTGGGGAGGGCGCGCGGCCACTGTCGCAGCCGCGCTGTGGCCGGAACGTTGCGCTGGTCTCGTCACCGTCAACTCCTATCTGATCCAGGATCTCTCGCGGGCGATGACGCCATCGGCACCCGAGAACGAAGAGGCGATGTGGTACGAATATTACTTCCAGCTCGAGCGCGGCCGCGCCGGACTTGCTGCTAACCGGCGGCGGATCGCGCGGATGCTGTGGGAGGAATGGTCGCCCGACTGGGATTTCGACGATGCGACTTTCGATCGCTCGATGCCCGCGCTCGACAATCCCGACTTCGTCGATGTCGCGATCCACTCGTACCGCCACCGCTTCGGCAATGCCGACGGCGACCTGCGCTATGCGGAGCTTGCCAAGCGGCTCGCGGCGATGCCGCCGATCACGGTGCCGGCGGTGACGCTGGATGGCGATTCCGACGGCGTCGTTGCGGCCGGCGACGGCAGCGCAAGTGCTGCGAAGTTCACGGCGCGGAGAATCCATCGTGTGGTGAAGGGCGCCGGCCACAACATTCCGCAGGAGGCGCCGGAGGCGTTCGCTGCAGCGGTGATGGAGTTGGCGAAGGCGTGAGCTTCAATCCCGCCTGGGGCTGAGCTTCCAGGTCGCGGCGACGATCGCGCAGGTCATCAAACCGCTGACGACCGCGGCCTCGGGAACGGTCAGCGCGAGTGCGGCGGTCGCCGCCCAACCGATCGAGGAGAACGCTTCCGCGAACGTCGCAAGCCGCGAGGATGTCTGGCGGCGGCGAAACCCGCTGCGTTTGGCCTGCACGCGAAACCAGAGCTGGATCGCGGTCGATGAGGCCGCGCCGAGGAGAATGCCGGCCGCGGTGACCGCAGCCTGCAGGGGAGCAACAAAGGCGAGCACCGCGACCAGCGGCGTAAACGCCGCTGTTATCGCGATCAGCACCACCTCGATCTTGGCGCGGATCACGCGCGATGGCGGCAGCGGCGCGGTCGCGACCAGATCGGCGGCGTCCTCGCCCGAGATGGTCAGCCATGCCAGTCCGCCTGCGAGTTGGCCTGCGGCCATCACGATCACGGGCGTGATCAGCACGATGGCCGTGGAGCTGTCGGAAAAGCTGCGCCACAGGAAGATGGCCGGTGGCACGAGATAGAGTAGCTGCATCAGGGTCTGCGACATCAGCCAGGGATCGCGCCGCAGCAGGCGGATTTCCTTTCGTCGTAGCGCCGCCTGTCGCGAGCCGCCGCGAAAACTGCGTGCGCCCTTGTTACGGCGGCTGGACGCGGCATGGGCCGCCGCGGTTACGGCGGTGTCGGCAAAGCGCGGCGAGAACCCCGCCATGATCGCCCCAAGGATCACGAGGCTCGACGCCAAAAGCAGCATCAACGCCTCGCCGTCGCCGAGCACGGCGCGCGCCGGCCACCAGACGATGCTGTTCGCATCGGGTGCGATGCCGGCCGCGGCATCCGAGGTCAGCACGGCAAAGCGCGACAGCGTGCCATAGGACAGGATGGCGGCGATCTGCAGCGCGATGACGAAGCCGGCGCCAATGACGGCGGCAAGGATTTGCGCGATCAGCCGCGTCCGTGCCGGCCCGATCAGGCGGAACAGGATGATCGTGATCGCGATGGCAAAGGCCGCCGCCGACAGCCCGATCGCCGCGACGACGCCGAAGGCCGCAAACCATCTCACGCCGCCGTTGAAGGCGAGTACGTCGACAAAGGGCGTCGACAGCAACAGTGCCATTCCGGTGACGGAGATCGCGATCGATACGATGCGGACCGAGAAGATGTTGGCCAGCGTCGCGGGCGAGGACATGATCAGATCGAGATCGGCGCGGGCGTAGAACACCCGCGTCACCGATTCGATCGCCTGCGACAGCATCAAGGCCCAGGCGAGCAAGATGGTCGCCGACAGCACGATCAGCGAGGATTTGTCGAGCGGCGCATGCAATGTCGCAAAACGCCCGACCACCGCCCAGGCCGGCAGATGCATCACGGCGGCAAAGATGATCAGGCCGACGATGGCGGCGCGGGTGCGCCGGCGCCGGCCGCCGGTCATCATCGAAAGCCACTCGCGCCAGGCAAGCCGCAGCTCGTGCCGGGCGAACCACGCTAGTGGAGCGGATTTGACGTTCGCTCCCGAGTTGCCGCGATTGTCTAACGCGAACGTCAAATCCAAAGCTCCACTAGGAATCATAATTGGCTAGTGGTCCTTTGATTCCAACATTCGCAAACGTGCGTCCCGGAGGGGATGCGAATGTTGGAATCGGACCACTAGCGTAACCGCCGAGCTCATGCGGCGACTTTCGTCTCGACCAGTGCGATGAAGAGATCTTCCAGACTGGTGTCGGTGTGGCCGTTCTGCTGGCGGAGCTCGGCAAGCGTGCCCTCGGCGACCAGTCGGCCGGCGGCAATGACGCCGATCCGGTCGGCCAAGCGCTCGGCGACTTCGAGAATATGCGTGGTCATGATGACGGTGCAGCCGGCGCGAACGCGATCGCCGAGCAATCCCTTGACGTGACGCGCGGATAGCGCATCGAGCCCGGTTAGGGGCTCGTCGAGGATGATCAGACGCGGGTCGTGCACCAGCGCGCCCGCGAGCGCTACCTTCTGCCGCATGCCCTTGGAGAAACCTTCGCAACGCTCGTTCATGTGCGGCGCGATGCCGAGCGAGACCAGCAGTTCATGGGCGGTGGCCTGCGCCGTCTTCGGCGCGATGCCCCACAGGCCGGCGACGAATTCCAGATATTCCAGCGGCGTCAGCTTGTCGTAGATCATCGGCTCGTCGGAGACCCACGCCATCACCTGCTTGGCGGAGACGGGATCGGAAAGCGCATCGATGCCGAAAATCTCGACTTTGCCCGCATCAGGCTTGAGCAGGCCTGCGACCATCCGCAAGGTGGTGGTCTTGCCGGCGCCATTGGGCCCGACCAGCGCGTAAAACTCGCTCTCACGCACGGTCAGGTCGAGCGCGTCGACCGCAAGCCGGTCAAAACGCTTTGTTAACCCTCGTAGCCGCAGCGCGGATACCTCACCGTTCATGAAGATGTCGTCCAGCCTGATCCTGTCGGGAAAAGACCATGGACCAAAAGACGTTTCGGCGCGGTGAATCGGCAGCCCTAAATTCCGCCGGCTGAACAACCAGGGTTTGATTGACTCTCCCGAAACCTTTCGGCTGAATGCGCGGCGGAGATGCGCAGGCGATCGAAGAATTGCCGCGCGTCCGGGGAGGGATGAATGCTGGACTTCGTTCAGCAGCTGGTCAGCGGCATCGCGCTCGGCTGCGTCTACGGCTTGATCGCGCTCGGTTTTGTCCTTGTTTACAAGGCGACCGAGGTCGTCAATTTCGCCCAGGGCGACCTGATGATGCTGGGCGGCTTCTTCGCCTTCACCTTCATCGGCCTGCTCGGCCTCAATTACTGGATTGGCTTTGCCGGCGCGGTGCTGGCGATGGCGGCGTTCGGCATGCTGGCCGAGCGCGTCGTGGTGCGGCCGATCCTCGGCTATCCCCAGTTCTCCATCATCATGGCGACCATCGGGCTCGGCTACTTCCTGCGCTCGGTGTCCGGCATGATCTGGGGCACCGACGACTTCAAGATCGAGACGCCGTTCAGCCAGGGAGTCCTGCGGATCGGCAGCCTGGTGCTCGCCCATGACAAGCTGTCGGTGATCGCGGCGACCGTGATCCTCTGCGCGCTGCTCTATCTGTTCTTCAACAAGACCACGCTCGGCACGGCGATGCGCGCCACCTCCGAGAACATGCTGGCTGCCTACTACATGGGCATTCCGGTCAAGCGCGTGGTGTCGATCGTCTGGGCGATCAGCGCGGCGGTCGCGACCTGCGCCGGCGTGCTGCTGGCGCCGATCACCTTCATCCATTCCAATGTCGGGCTGGTGCTCGGCCTGAAGGCGTTCCCGGCGGCGGTGCTCGGCGGCTTCGGCTCGATCCCCGGCGCGGTGGTCGGCGGCGTCCTGATCGGAGTCATCGAAAGCATGGCCGGTTTCTATCTGCCGGAAGGATGGAAGGACGTCGCGGCCTATATCGTGCTGCTGGCGGTGCTGCTGCTCAAACCCGAAGGCCTGTTCGGCCTTCCCCAGCGCAAGAAGGTCTGAGCGATGCGCTTCCTGTTCAAGACCGATTACGAAGACGACATTCGTCTGTTTCCGCATTCGGGCTATCTCTGGTCCTACGGTACGTTGCTCGTGCTGCTCGCGATCGCGCCATACGTGCTGTCGAGCTATCTGGTCAGCCAGCTCGTATTCGTCTGCATCTATGCCACCGTCGGCGTGGCGCTGTTGATCCTGACCGGCTTCACCGGACAGGCCTCGCTCGGGCATGCCGCGTTCCTTGCGATCGGCGCCTACACCGCGGCTTACCTGCAGCAATATAATGTGCCGTTTCCGGTGTATTTCCTCGCTGCCGGCCTTCTGACCGGCTTGATCGGCGCGATTGTCGGATTTCCGGCGCTACGCCTGCAGGGCATCTACCTCGTCATCGCCACCATCTCCTTTGCCTTCATCGTCGAGGAAATCCTGGCGCGGTGGGAGAGCGTCACCCACGGCAATGAGGGCATGCGGGTCAAGGCCATCCAGATGCTCGGCTCCCAAATGTCGCGCGACAGTCCGGCTTTCTATTTCCTCTGCCTTGCGGTGCTGATCCTGACCATCGTCGGCGCGCTCAATCTGTTGCGCTCGCCGACGGGCCGCGCCTTTGTCGCGATCCGCGACAGCGAGACCGCGGCGCGCAGCATGGGCATCAACGTCGCCCTCTACAAGGTGAAGTCGTTTGCGATCTCTGCGGCGATCACCGGCTTTGCGGGTGTGCTGTTCGCGCACAAGCTATCCTTCATCAGCCCGGAGATGTTCACGCTCCAGCTCTCGATCGAGTTCATCATCGTGATCCTGATCGGTGGCGCCTTCAGCCTGCATGGCGCGGTGCTCGGCGCGATCTTCATCGTCATGATCGATCCGTTCCTGACTTACCTCAAGGACGACATGCCCGGCATCATCGCCGGCGTCGCCGCCACGCTTGGCGCCGGCAGCGAACGCGCTTCCCATATCCAGGATACCATCGCGGCCTTTGCCTCCGCCAACGGCCTGAAGGGCGCGATCTACGGCGTGATTATCATGTTGTTCGTGTTGTTCGAGCCGCTCGGCATCTATGGCCGCTGGCTCAAGATCAAATTGTTCTTCCAGCTGTTCCCGCTCTACAAGCGCGCCACCTTCAAGCGGCAGAAGATCTATGTGAAGTCGGAGCGGAACCGATGAGCTATTTCCGCGCCGAAAGCATCTCGCTGCATTTCGGCGGCCTCAAGGCGGTCGATGCCGTGTCCTTTGCGGTGGAGAAGGGCGAGATCCTCTCGATCATCGGCCCGAACGGCGCCGGCAAAAGCTCGATCTTCAACCTGATCTCGCGCATCTACACGCCGACCTCGGGGAAAATCTTCTTCGAGGATCAGGACATCACCGAGGTGCCGGCCTACGGCATCGCGCGGCTCGGCATCGCCCGAACCTTCCAGAACATCGAGCTGTTCGAGAATGCGACCGTGCTCAGTAATCTGCTGGTCGGGCGGCACAGGCATTCGGCGACTCAACTGTGGCAGGAGATTCTGTTCCTGCCGAGCGTGCGCGCCCACGAGAAGGAGCATCGCCGCAGGGTCGAGCACGTGATCGAGTTCCTCGATCTCGAGCCCTATCGTGACAAACTGATCTCGGGCCTGCCCTATGGCGTGCGCAAGGTGATCGAGCTGGCGCGCGCGCTTTGCTCGGAGCCGAAGCTGATCCTGCTGGACGAACCCTCCTCCGGCCTCAATGTCGAGGAGACCGACGACATGTCGTTCTGGATCCGCGACATGAAGTCCGAGCTCGGCATCACCGTGGTCATGGTCGAGCACGACATGACCTTGGTGAACCGCGTCTCCGATCGCGTGATCGCGCTCAATTACGGCCGCGTGCTGGCGATGGGAACCGCTGCCGAAGTGCAGAGCCATCCCGATGTCGTTGCCGCCTATTTGGGTGCATGAGGATGATGCGATGAACGCACCCGACATCATCCTGAAGGTCAGCAACATCGAGAGCTATTACGGGCCGATCATGGCGATCCGCGGCATCTCGCTCGAAGTGCCGCGCGGCCGCATCGTCACGCTGCTTGGGGCCAACGGCGCCGGCAAGACCACGGTGTTGAAGACAATCTCCGGCATTCTCGATCCGCAGAAGGGCAGCATCGAGTTTCTGGGCAAGCCGATCCAGCGCATGGAGGCCGACAAGATCGTGCGGCTGGGGCTCAGCCACGTTCCGGAAGGACGCGAGGTGTTTCCGTTCCTGTCGGTGCGCGAGAACCTGATGATGGGCGCCTATCCGCGCGCCGACCGCGACGGCGTCGCCGAGGATCTGGAGCGGGTCTACGGCTATTTCCCGCGGCTGAAGGAGCGGATCGATCAGCCGGCCGGGCAGCTTTCCGGCGGCGAGCAGCAGATGCTCGCGATCGGGCGTGCGCTGATGAACCGGCCGACCCTACTACTTTTGGACGAGCCGTCGCTGGGGCTGTCGCCGATCCTGGTCAGGGAAATCTTCGAGATCATCCGCCGCGTCAATGAAGAGCAGGGCATGTCGATCCTGCTGGTCGAGCAAAACGCCAAAGTCGCACTGGAAACCGCGCATTACGGCTATGTGCTGGAGATCGGCCGGATCGTGATGAACGACACTTGCGACCGTTTGATGCATTCCCAGGACATCCAGGAATTCTACCTTGGCGCCAAGGAGGCCGGCGCGCGGGGCGAACGGCGCTGGAAAAAGAAGAAGACCTGGCGTTAGTATCGTCACTGCTTCGGACAACAAGACCGGCTCAAGCTGGCATACCACACGTGAGGGAGGGAACGGCATGGCCGCACCGGCAGTGCTGACAGTCGCCGACACGATCGCGAACAGCTTTCTGCTCGCCGTGGAAACGCGCGGCGACCGGCCGGCGATTCGCGAAAAGAAATTCGGCATCTGGCAGCCGACGACCTGGCGCGAATGGCTGGCGATCTCCAAGGACATCGCCTACGCGCTGCACGCGATCGGCTTTCGGCCCGGGGACGTTGCCTCCATCATGTCGAACGCGGTGCCGGAATGGGTGCATGCCGACATGGGCATTCTCTGTGCCGGCGGCGTGTCGTCCGGCATCTATCCGACGGATTCGGCCGCGCAGGTCGAGTATCTCCTCAACGACTCCCGAACCAGGATCATCTTCGTCGAGGACGAAGAGCAGCTCGACAAGGTGCTGAACTGCCGCGCGCGCTGCCCCTCCCTGGAGCGCATCGTCATTTTCGACATGGAGGGACTCTCCGGCTTCTCCGATCCGATGGTGATGTCGCTCGCCGAATTCATCGCGCTCGGCCGCAATCACATCCAGGGCCGCGAAAGCCTGTGGGCCGAAATGCTGGCGAGCCGCAACTCGGACGATCTTGCGGTCCTGGTCTACACCTCGGGCACGACGGGTCCGCCCAAGGGCGCGATGCATGCCAACCGCAGCGTGGTGCACCAGATGCGCCATGCCAACGGCCTGATCCCGGCGAGCGACAGCGAGGAGCGGCTGGTGTTCCTGCCGCTCTGCCATGTCGCCGAGCGCGTCGGCGGCTACTACACCTCGATGGCGCTGGGATCGGTGATGAACTTCGCCGAAAGCCCGGAGACGGTGCCAGACAATCTGCGAGAGGTGCAACCGACCGTGTTCCTGGCGGTGCCGCGTATCTGGGAAAAATTCTATTCGGTCGTCACCATTGCGATAAAAGACGCCACCGCCTTCCAGAAATGGATGTACAAGCGCGCGCTGGCGGTCGGCAACCGCATGACAGATCACAGGCTGGAAGGCACCGCGCCGCCGGCCTCGCTGCGGCTCGCCAATCGCCTTGCCTACTGGCTGGTGTTCCGCAACATCCGCCGCATGATCGGGCTCGACCGCTGCCATATCGCGTTCACGGGTGCGGCGCCGATCGCGCCCGACCTGATCCGCTGGTATCTCGCGCTCGGCCTCGATCTGCGCGAGGTGTACGGGCAGACCGAGAACTGTGGCGTCGCGACCTTGATGCCGTCCGATGGCTTCAAGCTCGGCTCGGTCGGCAAGTCCGTGCCCTGGGGCGAGGTCAAGCTGTCGCCGGAGGGCGAAATCCTGATCAAGGGCGATTTCCTGTTCACGGGCTATCTGAACCAGCCGGAAAGGACCGCCGAGACCATCGACGCCAACGGCTGGCTGCACACCGGCGATGTCGGCACAATGGACAATCAGGGCTTCGTCAAGATCACCGACCGGATGAAGGACATCATCATCACCTCGGGCGGCAAGAACATCACGCCGTCGGAGATCGAGAACCAGTTGAAATTCTCGCCTTACGTTTCGGATGCGGTCGTCGTCGGCGACAAGCGTCCGTATCTCACCTGCCTCGTCATGATCGATCACGAGAACGTCGAGAAGTTCGCACAGGATAACGATATCCCCTTCACCAACTATGCGAGCCTGTGCCGTGCGCAGGAGGTGCAGGATCTGATCTGGCGGGAGATCGAGGCGGTCAATGTCAACTTCGCCCGCGTCGAGACCATCAAGAAATTCTTCCTGATCGAGCGCCAGCTCACGCCCGAGGACGAGGAGCTGACGCCGACCATGAAGCTGAAGCGGAATTTCGTGAACAAGCGTTACGCCAGCGAGATCGACGGGATGTATCGCGAGCGCGCGGTGGCGTGACGCAGCGGACAGGTTTTTGAGAAGCGGAGAAGGCGACAACAGGCCCGGCCTTCTTTTCGATACGGGCCACGAAGAATCGACAAGAGAAATCGGTAAAGGGAAGAGGAGACGTGAAATGTCGAAATCGATAAGGGCTCTCGGCCTTGCGGTCAGCGCGCTCGCGCTGTCGCAACTTCCGGCCAACGCCCAGACCAAGGTCACCAATGACGGCATCTCGGCCAGCGAGATCGTGATCGGCACCCATCAGGACCTGTCAGGCCCGATCAAGGTCTGGGGCGTGCCGGTGTCGAACGGCATGAAGATGGCGGTGGAAGAGATCAACGCCGCCGGCGGCATCAACGGCCGCAAGCTCAAGCTGATCCTCGAGGATAACGGGTACGATCCGAAGAAGGCGGTGCTGGCCTCGCAGAAGATGGTCGAGCGCGACAAGATTTTTGCGATGATCGGCCCGATGGGCTCGCCCACCGTGCTCGCCGCGCAGGACGTGCTGTTCGACGCCGGCGTGCTGCAGCTGTTCCCGCTGACGGCGGCGGAGTTCACCTTCAAGTTCGATCCGGCAAAGCCGCAGGAGCGTTTGAAGTTCAACAACCTGCTGCCTTATGTCGAGAGCACGCGCGCCGCGCTCAAATACATGATCGACTGGAAGAACCCGAAGAAGCCGTGCATCATGCATCAGGATGACGAGTACGGCAAAAACGTGCTCGACGGCTTCAACCAGCAGCTCGAGGCGATGAAGCTGCAGGCGGCTTCCGTCACGAGCTACAAGCGCGGCGCTTCCGACTTCTCGGCGCAGATCGCCAAGATGAAGTCCGACGGCTGCGATCTGGTCGTGCTCGGCACCATCATCCGCGAGACCATCGGCGCGATGACCGAGGCCAAGAAGCTCGGCTGGGACGTGACGTTCCTCGGCGCGACGCCGACCAACGTGCTCGAGGTGCCGACTCTCGGCAAGGACGCGGTCGAGGGGCTCTACGCGGCCTCCGGCTTCGAAATCCCCTACGAGGACACGGCCAAGGGCAAGGTCAAGGACTGGCTGGTCAACTACAAGAAGATGTTCAACACCGACGCCAACACCCAGGCTATCATCGGCTATAACACGGTGGAGACCTTTGCCTTCTATGCCAACAAGGCGGGCAAGGATCTGACCGGGCAGAAGATGCTGGATGCGCTCGAGTCCGGCGACAAGTTCCTCGACATCTTCAACTCGCCGCCGACCAAGTTCTCCAAGACCGACCACCTCGCCAACACCATCACGCAGGTCCAGCAGATCAAGAACGGCCGCTGGGTGCTGGTGAAGGACAACCTGATGTTCTGATGGGACGTCACGAGAAATAATAAAGGGCTGCGCGATGCTCTCGCGCAGCCCTTTTGCTTGTAGTTTCGTCATGGCTGGGCTTGTCCCGGCCATCCACGTCTTCTTTTCGAGCAGGCTTCAAGACGTGGATGCCCGGCTCAAGGCCGGGCATGACGAGTGTTGGTTATTTCTTCGGCCGCACCGCGTCGGCGGTGCCCTGGATGAAGGCCTGCAGCTTCGGGATATCCTCTTCCTTCAGCTTGCCGGTGAAGTCGGGCATGCCGCGATCCTTGAAGGGGCCGTTGAAGACGATGTCCTTCAGGTTGATGATCTCCTCCTTCGGCACGAAGCCGAGATTGCGGACGTTGCCACCATTGTCGACGCCGGGCACGCCATGGCAGGTGGCGCAGGCCACGACATAGATCGCGGTGCCTTCGTCATAATGGGCCTTGTCGTACGGCACGCCTTCCAGCAGGTTCTCGGTCTGGTACTTCACGAACTCCGGCAGCTTGGCTTTGCCGCCGAGCGCGAAAGTGTAGACCGTGCCCGGGCTGCGCAGCTGCGTGGCGCGGTCGGCGATGCCGAACACGCCGCCCCAGCCGACCGCGACCGAGACATATTGCACGCCGTCGAGCATGTAGGTCGAAGCCGCCGCCACCACGCCGGTGCCGGTTGGGGTCTCCCACAAGGTCTTGCCGGACGTGGCGTCGTAGGCGACGAAGCGTCCGTCGGCGGTGCCCTGGAACACGAGGTTGCCGGCCGTCGTCAGCGTGCCGCCGTTCCACGGCGCCGGATAGTCGACGCGCCAGGCTTCCTTCTGCTTGACCGGATCCCACGCCAGCAGGCGGCCATAGGCGGGCGCCTTCGGTGGCACGCCGTTCAGCACGAAGCCGACATTCCAGCCGGTGGTGCCGCCGAACTTGCCGGGTGTCGCCGCGTTTTGCTCGAAGGTCTTCTCCGGCGTCAGGTTGAGCGGCACGTTCTGTGCCGGCAGGTAGACCAGCCCGGTCTGTGGATTGAACGACATCGGGTGCCAGTTGTGCGCGCCGTAGGGGCCGGGGATCGAGTCATAGGGCTCGTCACCGCGCGCCGCCGGCACCTCCATCGGCCGTCCGTCGGCGCCGTAGCCGGTCGCCCAGTTGACGTCGACGAAGTTTTTCGCCGAGATGAATTTGCCGTTGGTGCGATCGATCACGAAGAAGAAGCCGTTCTTCGGCGCGTGCAGGATGACCTTGCGCGGCGCGCCGTCGATATTGATGTCGGCGAGGATCATCGGCTGGGTCGAGGTATAGTCCCAGTGATCGCCGGGTGTTTCCTGGTAGTGCCAGACATATTTGCCGGTGTCGGCGTTCAGCGCGACGATGGAGGCGAGATAGAGGTTGTCGCCACCGGACGGGCTGCGGATCTTGCGATTCCATGGTGAGCCGTTGCCGGTGCCGACATAGACCATGTTGAGGTCGGGATCGTAGGTGATGGTGTCCCACGGCGTGCCGCCGCCGCCGTTGATCCAGTATTTGCCCGATGGATCCCAGGTCTTGGCGGCCGCCTCCATCGAGGAATCCTCGAAAGGTTTCGAGGGATCGCCGGGCACGGTGAACCAGCGCCAGAGCTGGTTGCCGGTGTCGGCGTCGTAGGCGGTGATGTAGCCGCGCGCGCCATATTCCGCGCCGCCCTGGCCGATCAGCACCTTGCCATTGTAGACGCGTGGCGCGCCGGTGATGGTGTAGGAGTGATCGTGGTCGATCAGCGTGTCCTTTTCCCAGACCTTCTGGCCGCTCGCCGCGTCGAGCGCGATCAGCCGGCCGTCATAGGCGGCGACGAATACCTTGCCCTTCCACAGCGCAACGCCGCGATTGACCACGTCGCAGCAACCCTTGTAGCCCTGCTCGCGATTGACGCCGGGATCGAAAGTCCAGATTTTCTTTCCTGAGCGCGCGTCGATCGCGTGCACCACGCTCCATGACGCGGTCTGGTACATGATGCCGTCGACCACGACCGGCGTCGCCTCGACGCCGCGCGAAGATTCGAGATTGTAGCTCCAGACGAGGCCGAGGCCCTTGACGTTGTCGGAGGTGATCTGGCCGAGCTTGGAGAAGCGCGTCTCGGCATAGTCGAGGCCGATGGTCGGCCAGTCGTTAGAGCTTGCGGTGTTGCCTTTGATGAATGTGCCGTCCACCGCCCCTGTCGCCGCCTTGATCTTTGCTTGTGTCAAATCTTCGGCGAGCGCGCCGCCGCACGATATTGCAAGACCGAGCAGGATGGCGCCGGTGAACCGGCAAGCAGTATCGACCTGCGGCAAGCGTAGCATTCTCACCTCCCAATGATCTCGATCTCTAACGGATCGTGCATGGGATGGTATGCTTCCTGCCGCTTGCGTCAATCAAAGGCACGCGTGACACGCAAAAAGAGAAAATTTCTGTCGTCATTTTTTCGCCAAACGAAATGCTTCGCCCTCGTACGGCGCGGCATGTTCGCTGTGCGGAATTGATGACCGGGTTTTTCGTCTAAGGCCCGCTATAGGCGACGCCCGACGCAACCGGCTGCAGCGCGGTCGCAGCGCAGCGCCAACGGCCGTTGTCGGTCTTCTGAAACGAAAACGCCTTCTCGATCCGGACGCGATAGGTCACGGCAAAGCTGTCCCGGCTGTTCGGCGGCGCCGGTCCGGGCTTGCCGGCTCGCAGATCCCAACACGTTCCGGTACAGTTCGATGCGATCGGGCTGCAGACCGCAAAAGGAGAGAGCACGACCATCTCGATGCCGGCCGTGACCAGCGCGCCCTGATCCGCCACCTGATTGTCGAGCTCGTACACCCGCCTGACCCGCAGGAAATCGCCGCAGGCATTTTGCGCGTGGATCTGCGAGACGCAGAGGTCGACGGCGTCGGCGTTCGGCCGCGATGCAGCGATGCGTCGTCCGAACACCCGCTTCGGATCGGTTTTCGCAGCGGTCATCCCCGCCGTCATCTCCTTGAGCCAGTTTTCAAGGCAATCTTCCGACGAAGGCGGAAGCTCGGCGAGCGGCAAATTGTCCTTGCCCGCCAGATTGCATTTGCGATCGCGATCCCTGATCCATCGCGAAAATTCGGCGAACGCCTCCTGCGCCTCGTCGTCTTTCAACTTGCCGATCAGCGCGCGCACCAGCACGTTCAGTTCGGTCTCGCCGAGCTCAAGCGTCGGCTCGCTGCAGATCAGCGCGCCCGCCGCTGAATTGGCGGCGAGACAGTCGAAATTCGGATCGCGCAGCATTGCGGTCCTCTCTTCGATCTCCAGCAGCAGGCACGCCTTGATGCGGTCGAAATCGTCGAGCCGAACCGCAGTGCGCCCGAAAATGCCGCAACTCCTGTTGCGATCCCTGATCCATTGCGCGTTGTCCTCGATCGCGACGCGGCGATCGGCAAGGCGGTTCAGCCGCTCCTGGATCGCCGCCCCCAGTTTCTGGCCGGCAGCGTCGAGATCGGGGTCGCCGCAAATGATCTGGTTGGCGGGATCGCGATGCGTCTCGCAATGGTTCTTCGCGAACAGCGGCAGCCTGTCGCTGATGGCGCGCGCATCTTGCGCCAGCGCGGGGCAGGCGAGTCCGAGGAAGACCGCCGCGGCCACAAGCCAACCTGCCCGCATCAGAAAACGCCCCGCCCGGAGAGATACAATCACACCGTGCCATGGTATCGGGAATGGCGGCAGGGCTACAAGAATGAAATGGCCCGCGCCTATTCGTCGCGCTTTCTTTAATAGCCGGCCGCGATCTGGTCGGATTGCGCGGCCGAGGACGACGCGGTCGCCGGCGCGATGTCGCGATCACCGCCGCTCGCAAGCAGTGGCGCGTTGGAATATTTCATGACACCGGTCTGATCGATCACGAACAGCGGGCGATAATTCCGGAATGCCACGTCCTCGACCATGGCCATGCGGCGGTTGTCGAGGATCAGCCAGCGGCCGTCGAGGCGGACGGCGGCCACCGCGTGGCCTTCGCCGCGCAAGGTGTCGGCCAGCACCACGATCCGCAAATCCTCCGCCGGGATGCCGGCCATGCGCAGCGCGACGAATTTCACAATCGCGTAATCCTCGCAGTCGCCGGCGCCGCGATAGAAGGTGGCGAGCGGCGAGCTCCAGACGTCCTCCTCGCCGAACTGGGCAAGATCGGTCATCGGGCGGATCGCCAGATTGACGGCGCGGTTGATCTCGCCGAGTCGGGCGCGGCCGTCGCGCTGCCTGCCGGCATCGACGATGGACAGCAGCTGCAAGGCGGCATCCGACGCGCAGTTCTCGCGATCGCCGTCGCACAGGGCAAGCTGTACCCGCTCGTCGTCGAGCTTGTGCGCGACCGACTGCCATTTGGTAACGAGACCGCCCCAGAACACCGGCGAGGCCCAGAGATGGAAAGGCTCGGCGGGCTCGCTTGCCGTCCCGAGCGCGCTGGCGAATTCCGGCGCCGCCGCGTGTCCCGCGGAGACCGTCCCGAAGCACGCAAGGAGGCATGCGACCATTGCCGCACGCAACGCGCGCGCGTGATTGAACAACCCCATCTGACGCCCCTTGTCCGGGCATCGGCGAGGTCGTTGAGCTCCCCGCGCGTGACCGGATCGTTTCGCGGGCGATGATGGGGAAGCGGGCTTTTCATCCGCTTAAAACGAGGGGAAAGCGGCCCGAAAGCTCGAAACAGGCTGAAATGGCCCTCACGGGAATCGTGAAAATTTTATCGATCCGACGCTCAGGAATCCCGGGAGGGGAACCGCAGAGTTCCGCGAGCGCGATCGCAACACCCGTTCGGGTTGAAATGCCGCTAATTTCCGCAGGATATGGCTAATTGGGGAGATTTCGCCGTTTTGTTACTTGGCTCACAGTATTAGCCCGGAAACGGGCGCACTATCCTGTACGGCAGTGCGGGAGAAAGCTCAGTCAAGTATCGATATCCAAATCAATACGCTTGTGTACGCAGTGCGGTTCCAGAACTCTTTGGTGGAACGCGGAAATACTTCGAAGTGCGCTGATGAATACTTTGGAAGCGCGCGAAATTCGTAGAAAAGAGCGTGTTCTTTCGCCGCTTCCGTGACACGTCACACAAGCTAAAGATGGTTTCGCAATGCCCGCTTCGATGATATGCAAGCTTTCTAGGTAGATTATTAAATAGATATTAACCAATAGTGGTGGCCCTTTGAATTACGCTGGCAAATTTGACGGCGCGATTTCCTCTGAAGGCCCGGGGAGTCATTCCCATTTCGCCCATCTGAACCCCGGGCATGTGCATGCGCCGGCGGATGCGATCGTCGTTCCCGACGCGCATTTCCTGTTCAACGCCGATTTCAAGCGCTCGGGCGTCGACCTGATCCTGTCCGGCGATGACCGCGAACTCGTCCTGCACGACTACTTCAAGGGCGAAAAACACAAGGCGCTGGCCTCGCCCGACGGCGCGCACCTGACCGGCGCCCTGGTCGACTCGCTGACTGGTCACGTCGAGATCGCCCAGGCCGGCGGTGGCACGGCGGCCGCCAGCGCCGTGATCGGTCACGTCACCAAGCTCGCCGGCAGCGCGACCGTCATCCGCAACGGTGTCTCGATCATCCTCAATATGGGCGACAACGTCGAGAAGGGCGACGTCGTCCAGTCCGGCTCCAACTCCACCGTCGGCATCACCTTCATCGACGGCACCGTGTTCGGCCTGTCGTCGAACGCGAAAATGGTGCTGAACGACATGGTCTACGACCCCAACGGGTCGAACAACTCGTCGCTGCTCAGTCTGGTGGCCGGCACCATCACCTTCGTGGCCGGCGAGACCGCCAAGCACGGCGACATGAAGATCGACACGCCGGTTGCGACCATGGGCATCCGCGGCACCGCGGTGCTGGTCGAGATCGACTTCTCGATCCCCGGCGCGAACGGCGCGCCGAATGCGAGCTTCCAGGTGCTGGTCGAGCCGGACGGCACCACCGGCTCCTACATCCTGTTCGACAAGAGCACGCTGCAGCCGCTCGCGATCATCAATCAGGCCGGCCAGCAGATCAACATCAACAACGGCGTCATCAGCCAGACCAACAATCCGCTGACGCCGCAAATGCAGCAGCTGATCACCGACGTCTTCAATCAGGCGCATGCGGACAACAGCACGACCAAGTCGACCACCACGTTCGGCAGTTCCACCCCCGACGGCCCGACCGCTACAGCCAAGTATGCGGACAGTTCGACGCTGACGACGACCACCCAGGGCACCAGCAACGGTCAGGCGGATAAGCAGACTTCCGGCAATGGCCCGAACGGCCAGGGCACGCAGCACGTGGCGGGAGCGCCGACGGCTTCCTTCTCGGCGATAAACCTCGTCTTCGTCGAGCGGCCAGGCCTGACCGGTTCGTCTGCTCTGGATCAGATGAAGCTCACGGTCGGTTTCTCTGATCCCAACTCCGGCGATTCGCCGACGGTGAGGGCCGATTTCACCGGCTTCACCTATAAGGACGCGGCCGGCCACGACGTGGCGTTGTCCCCGTTGGCGCAGCAAGACGTCCTTGCGGCGGAAATCGATCTGAACCCGGCGCTGGTGGCGGCGGCCGGCAACGCCAACGACGGATCGACCGACGTTCTTTACAGCCTCGCCGACAAGGACTTCGACTTCCTTGCGGCGGGTGAGCGTTTCACGCTGACCTACGTCATCACCGTCAACAACAATTACGGGCCCGCCCCGGAAGTCACGAAGCAGACCGTCACCTTCACGATCTTCGGCACCAACGACGTGCCGGTCATCGCCGACGATCAGCTGAAGCAGCTGATCGAATTCGCGGCGGGCACGGGTACCTCGGGCGGAACTCTGATCGCGCAGCATGGCGACGCGACGAGCGGCACCTACGACTTCAAAGACCCGGACCTGACCGATACGCACTGGATCATCGATGCCAACAAGGATCCTGCGATCAATAAGACCGCGGATCCGAACGCCTCCGATCGCTTTAATTCTGTTCACAAGGCTGCGCTGACCAGTGCGTCCCTGACCCTGCCCGACGGCACGACGCTGGACAAGGCCGGGCTCGAGGCGCTGGCGCCGGGGCCGATGTCCGTCTTCGAGCAGGCCCTCGACGTGGACGTCTCGACCGACAGCACCGGAACCGGCAAGGGCCAGATCAGCTGGCAGCTCGAAAACCTTCCGGTGTTTCTCGCGGACTTCATCCCCGCCGGCGAAACGCTCAAGCTTTACTATACGATCGAGGTGACGGACGAGCAGGGTGCGACCGACACCAAGATCGTCGAGGTGGACATCACCGGCACCAATGCCGCGGCGACGGTGTGGGTGCACACCACCACTGACGGGAACGATAACAACTGGACCACCGGCGCGAACTGGGGCACTGGCAAGGCCCCGACCGGCGTCAACGACGTCATCATCGTCACCGACCAGCTGCACCCAAACACGCCGGCCTATCCGGCGACGATCACGACCGGCACCCAGGCCGCCGCGCATTCGGTGGTGATGAACGACTTCGTCGCCGCGCCGGGCCAGAACATTCCGCCGGAGCTCAAGCTTGAGATTAATTCGTCGCTGACGATCGGCACGGATTTCGACCTGAGCGCCGACTCCATTCTGACCAATGCCGGAACGGTCAATGTCGGCGGCAAGCTCGAGCTGCTGGACGACGCCACCAATCCGGTCACGACGGTCAACAAGAGCGTCATTACCAACTCCGGCACGATCGATCTCGCGCAGGGCGGCGACATCCAGGGGCTCGCGAGCGTCGCCAATACCGGCACGATCGAGCTGCAGGGCGGCACGCTCAACCTCGACGTCGATATCGCGAACACCGACGGCGTCACGGGCGGCAACATCTACGTCGACAACGGTGCGAAGCTGGTCCTCGGCACCGATGTCAACGCCGGCGGCGTGACCGGCGGCACGCTCACCGTCGAGGGCGGCGGCGAGCTCGATCTCACCCGCGGCAATACGCTGAGCAACGGCATACTGACCAACCAGAGCGGCGGCCAGGTCAATGTGACCGGCACCGGCAATACGTTCGACCACGAGACGGTCAACAACAACGCCACGATTGATGTCGCGTCGAGCGCGCTGCTGACGCTCGACAACGGCACGGCGATCAACAACGGCGCCTCCGGCAATGCCGAGACCGTCGAGGGCACGCTGACGCTCCAGGACACCTCGTCGATCACGGCGGGGACGGTGACGGTCGCCAACACCGGCAAGCTGAACCTGCAGGGCACGGCGACGCTGAAGAACGGCACGCTGACCAACGGCAACCAGGTCAACGTCACCGGGTCAGGCAATACGTTCGACCACGAGACGGTCAACAACAACGCCACGATCGACGTTGCGTCGGGCGCGCTGCTGACGCTCGACAACGGCACGGCGATCACCAACGGGGCCTCCGGCAACGCCGAGACGGTCGAAGGCACGCTGACGCTGCAGGACACCTCGTCGATCACGGCCGGCACGGTGACGGTCTCCAACACTGGCAAGCTGAACTTGCAGGGCACGGCGACGCTGAAGAACGGGACGCTGACCAACGGCAACCAGGTCAACGTCACCGGGTCAGGCAATACATTCGACCACGAGACGGTCAACAACAACGCCATGATCGACGTTGCGTCGGGCGCGCTGCTGACGCTCGACAACGGCACGGCCATCACCAACGGCGCCTCCGGCAATGCCGAGACCGTCGAAGGCACGCTGACGCTCCAGGACACCTCGTCGATCACGGCGGGGACGGTGACGGTCGCCAACACCGGCAAGCTGAACCTGCAGGGCACGGCGACGCTGAAGAACGGGACACTGACCAACGGCAACCAGGTCAACGTCACCGGGTCAGGCAATACGTTCGACCACGAGACGGTCAACAACAACGCCATGATCGACGTTGCGTCGGGCGCGCTGCTGACGCTCGACAACGGCACGGCCATCACCAACGGCGCCTCCGGCAATGCCGAGACCGTCGAAGGCACGCTGACGCTCCAGGACACCTCGTCGATCACGGCGGGGACGGTGACGGTCGCCAACACCGGCAAGCTGAACCTGCAGGGCACGGCGGCGCTGAAGAACGGCACGCTGACCAACGGCAACCAGGTCAATGTCACCGGGACCGGCAACACGCTGGACCACGAGACCGTCAACAACAACGCCACGATCGATGTCGCGAGCGGCGCGCTGCTGACGCTGGACAATGGCACGGCGATCACCAACGGCGCGTCCGGCAACAGCGAGACGGTCGAAGGCACGCTGACGCTGCAGGACACTTCCTCGATCACCGCCGGCACGGTGACCGTCGCCAACACCGGCAAGCTGAACCTGCAGGGCACGGCGACACTGAAGAACGGGACGCTGACCAACGGCAACCAGGTCAACGTCACCGGCAGCGGCAACACGCTCGACCATGAGACGGTCAACAACAATGCGACGATCGACATTGCCTCCGGCGCGCTGCTGACGCTCGACAATGGCACGGCGATCACCAACGGCGCGTCCGGCAACAGCGAGACGGTCGAAGGTACGCTGACGCTGGCCAACGCCACGATCTCGAACGGCACGGTGACGAACAAGAGCGGCGGCACGCTCAATCTTCAGGGCACAACGCGCCTGGACAGCGGAGCCACGCTGGCCAACCAGAGCGGCGGCCAGGTGAATGTGAGCGGCACGGGCAACGTGCTGGACAACGCGACAGTTTCCAACACCGGCACTGCGAGCGCGATCGACATCACGGGCGCGCTGACGCTGCAGGACGGCACGCATCTCACCAATCAGAACGCCACCTCCGGGGAGCAGATCGAGAACGGCGGCTCGCTGTCGCTGTCCAACGCCACGATCTCGAACGGTACGGTGACGAACAAGAGCGGCGGCACGCTGGCGCTGCAGGGCTCGGGCCGTCTGGACTCTGGCGCAACGCTGACCAACCAGAGCGGCGGCCAGATCAACGTCTCCGGCGCGAGCAACGTGCTGGACAACGTCACGGTTTCCAACACCGGCACCGGCAGTGCGATCGACATCACGGGCGCGCTGACGCTGCAGGACGGCACGCATCTTACCAACCAGAACGCCACCTCCGGGGAGCAGATCGAGAACGGCGGCGCGCTGACGCTGTCCAACGCCACGATCTCGAACGGTACGGTGACGAACAAGAGCGGCGGTACGCTGACCCTGCAGGGATCGGGTCGTCTCGATACTGGCGCTGTCCTGACCAATCAGAGCGGTGGCCAGGTCAACGTGAGCGGCACGGGCAACGTGCTGGACAACGTGACGGTGTCCAACACCGGCACTGCGAGCGCGATCGACATCACCGGGGCGCTGACGCTGCAGGACGGCACGCACGTCACCAACCAGAACGCCACCTCCGGCGAGACGGTCGAGAACGGCGCATCGCTGACGCTGAACGACACGTCTTCGATCACGAACGGCAAGCTGGTCAACCTCGGCACCGTCAATATCGAGGAATCCACCGGCGCGAAGCTCGACAACGTCATCGTGACGGGCGGCGGCACAATGCACGTCGATGCAGGCTCGCCGGCTACGCTGATCCTCGAGGACGGTACCTCGATCACGGCCGGATCGATCGAGATCGGAAGCGTCGGCACGCTCGAAGTGTCGACCGGCGGCGCCACGTTTGCGGGCGTTACGATCGACATCACCAGTGGCGGCAACCTCCAGGTGGACAGCAACGACACGCTGACGCTGGACGGAACCGTCAACAACGGCAAGATCACCGACAACGGCACGCTGGCTGTCGGTAGCGGCAAATCGCTGAAGCTGAACGGCGTCGCCGTATCGAACGGCAAGATCAGCAATGCCGGCACGATCGAAATATTCTCCACCGGCAGCATCGAAGACGATGTCCTGACCAACACCGCGGCGGGCGTGCTGCTGGTCGACAGCAGTCAGATCCTGACGCTGGACGGCACGACGATCAATAACGGCAAGGTCACCAACGACGGTACCGTCCATGTCGGGAGCGGGACGCTGACGCTGAACAGCGTCACCATCGCGGGCGGCAACGTCACCAATGCCGGCACGATCGACTCGACCGGCGGCGTCAACATCGACGACGCCAACATCACCAACACCGGCACCCTCGAATCGACCGCAGGTCTCCTGACGATCGATGGCAGCACGAGCGGCAGCGGGCCGTCACAGACCTTCACGCTGACCAATTCGAACACGGTCAAGGCCGACGGCGGCCAGCTCTACATCATCGACGAGCAAGTCACCAACACGGCCACGCTGGAGGCGATCCACAGCGGCACCTTGAAGCTGACCGGCCTGACGGTGACCAATACCGACGGCACGCACAACGGCACCGTTACGATCGACGGCACTTCCGAGTTGGACCTCGTCGGCGCGAACATCACCGGCGGCCAGCTGAGCAATTCCGGCCACCTCTATAATGTGTCGGGCAACGACACGATCTCCGCCGCCGTCACCAACACCGGCACCATCGAGGTTCAAGGCGGCTCGCTCGATCTGTCGGGCGGCTTGACCGGCGTCGGCACGCTGAAGATCGATAGTGGCACGACACTGGAAATCGCCGGCGCCGATGCCCAGACCGTCACCTTCACGGGCGGCACCGGCACGCTGCAGCTCGACAACACGTCGATTCCCTTTACCGGCACCATCACCGGGAATTCGTCAGGCGGCGGCAATTTCACCATTACTGGCGCGGCCAACATCACCGCGGGCGGCGCCGATGCGATCGACTTCAACGCGGCGGGTGGAACGACCGGCGCGCGCGGGACGGTAACGATCTCGACCTCGGGCACGGTGACCGGTGCAGCCACCGGCATCGCTGTGATCCAGAACGGCGTCGGCGACATCACTGTCTCGCCATCGGGCAATGTCACGGGTTCTGCCGGCAGCGGCATCGTCGCCGAGGACACCGCGGCTGGTTCCGGCAACATCACCGTCAACGCCACCGGCAAGGTGACCGGTGGGGGCGCCGTATCGGATGGCATCCTCGCCACCAACCTCAATGCGGCCAATAATGGCAACATCGGCGTCACCGCGAGTGCCGGCGTCTCCGGCGGCACGTACGGCATCGAGGCGGTAACGCAGGGCAACGGCATTATCACCGTCGAAGCCGACAAGACGATCGCGGGAACGGCGCAATACGGCATCCGCGCCGCGACCTATGGCAGCGGCAACATGTCCGTGACGACGGACGCCAACGCCGTCATCACCTCCGGCAGTTCCGGCATCAACGTCGCCAATCTCGCCTCCTCGGTGGCCGCGGGTGCGAACAGCGCGATCACGGTGACGACGCGCGGCACCATCAATTCCGGCACGACCAACAATCTCAGCGGATCGGCTGCGAGCGGAATCCAGGCCGGCTTCAAGGGCAGCGACATCAATCAACCGACCGTCGCCAATCCCAATGTCAATGGCACCGTCACCGTCACCAATTACGCCGACATCACTGCGGCGGCCGGCTACGGCATCAACGCCTACAACGAGGGTAACGGCAGCGTCACCGTGAACGACGACGCCGGGACGATCATCGCGGCGCAAACCGGTATCGACGCGAACCAGAACGGCGGCGGCACCGGCGATGTCACCGTGACGGTCGCACAGGGCCTGTCGATCACGGGAACGTCGGCGATCGGCATCAATGCGGTCAACAGCGGTTCGGGCGATACGACCGTCACGACGGCCGACAGCGACACCATCACCGCGGGTACGCAGGGTATCGCCGCGCTCAATACGGGCACCACGGCCGCGCATAATTCCGTCCAGGTGACGGCCAACGGCACGATCAACGCGGCGACCGGCATCAATGCCGGCTATCTGCCCGGTGGAACGTCGGCTGTGAACGCCACCGTCGCCGGCGATGTGACGGTGACCAGCAATGCCGTGATCCACGCCACCAACGGTGACGGCATCGACGCCTTCAACTACGGCAGCGGCGACGTCACCATCACGACCGGCGCGACCTCCGCGATCACGGCGAGTGCGGACGGCCTGTTCGCCGACGCCTTTGGCGGCGGCGACGTCAATGTCACCAACAAAGGCAGCATCAACGCCGGCCTGTACGGGATTTTCGCGGCGACTGTCGGAACCGGCGACATCGTTGTGGGCTCGACCGGCGGCGTGACTGCGACGGGCACGGGAACGATCGGCATTCTTGCCGAGAACCTCGACACATCAGGCACCGGCGACGTTTCGGTCACTGCGACGGGCGGCGTGAGCGGCGGTCTGCACGGCATCCAGGCGATCAACGACGGTAGCGGCGACGTCACGGTCGAAGCCGGCGGCGCGATCGTCGGAACGTCGCAATTCGGCGTTCGTTCGGAAAATTACGGTGCCGGGGACAATACGGTCACCACCGACGCCGGCAGCACGATCAATTCCGGCGGGTCCGGGATCAACGCCGTCAATTTCGCTACCGCGATTGACGCGGTGGCCCTCAGCACGATCACGGTCACCAATAACGCCGCGATCACCTCCGGCTCGCAGAACAACCCGAACGGCACTGCGCCTCAAGGAATCGTCGCCGGCTATTATGGCGCTCTCCCCGCGGGAACGACGGGCGGCGTCCCCAATGCCCAGGTCCATGGCACCGTCACCGTCAACAACAACGGCAATATTCTAGCCGCCGTTGCGTACGGGATTGAGGCCTACAACGAAGGCATCGGCGACGTCACGATCAACGAGGGCGCGAACACCTCGGTCACCGCCCAGCAGATCGGCCTCGGCAACTTCGTGATGGGCGGGGGCGCGGGCGACGCCACCGTCAATCTGCAGGATCACGTCCAGATTTCGACCACGTCGGGCTTCGGCATTCAGGCTTACACGGTGGGATCGGGCAGCGTCGCGGTCAACATGACCGACGATACCGACACCGACACCATCAACTCGGGCGGCAGCGGCATTGTCGCGGTGAACGCCGCCGCGACGCTCGATGCCGCGGCGCTGAGCGGGGTGACGGTCAACGCCCACGGCACCATCCATTCGGGCAGCAGCGGCACCGGAACGATCGCGGGCATCCTTGCCGGCTATAACGGCCTCGGCATCGGAAACACCAACACGCCCGCGCCGAATCTCAACGTCAACGGCGACGTGACGGTCAACAACTACGCCGATATCACGGCCGATGCCGGCTTCGGCATCGATGCCTTCAACTTCGGCAATGGCGACGTCACCGTCAACGACAAGGACGGCACCAGCATCACCGCGCCCAACATCGGCATCGCCGCTGCCTCGAACGGCGGCGGGACCGGCGACGTCACGGTGAACGTCGGTGCAAATGCGAGCGTGACCGGCGGGCAGATCGGCATCGCCGCAAACCACTTCATCGCAGGTACCGGCGACGTCACGGTCACGCTCGGCGATGACACGACCGTCAAGGGCACGACGGGTACCGGAATTACCGCCAGCAGCCTCGCGAACGGCAACGTCAGCGTGGTCCTTGGCGCCGACGATACGGTGACGGGCGGACAAACCGGCATTCTCGCCGGCCATGCGGCGGGAGCCACCGGCGACGTCTCGGTGACGCTCGGCGAAGACGTGTCGATCACGGCAGGGAACACCGGTATCCTTGGATCGATGTTTGGCCCGGGCAGCCTCAGCGTCACGATGGCGTCGGGCGACTCCATCACCTCGGGCGGGCTTGGCATCAACGCGGGCGGTCAGCCGACGTCGGTTCCTGCGGGCAAGAGCATTTCCGTCGCCGCTCACGGAACGATCAGCGGCACCAACGGCGGCATCAACACCGGCTACTATTCGCCGACCCTCGCCGTTCTGCCCAACGTCGCGGGCGACGTCTTCGTCACCAGCGACGCGACGATCACCTCGTCGGCCGGTTATGGTATTCTCGCCTTCACCTACGGGACCGGCAATGTCGCGGTCACGGCGGACGAGTCGTCGTCGATCACCGCGCAAGGCTTCGGCATCCAGGCCCAGGCGCTGGATGGCGGCGACATCACCATCGGCAATGACGGAATGGTGTCGGCGACGACCGACATAGGGCTCGAAGCCCACGCGTCCGGCGGCGGCGATATCAGCATCACCAATGGAGCCGACGGTTCGGTGAGCGGCGTCACGGGCCTCATTGCCAACACGGATGGTGCGGGCAACGTTACCATCGAGAATGACGGCATGCTGACGGGCACCGTCTCCTCCGGCATCAATGTCAGCCAGAACGCGGCGGGCGCCACCGGCTCGACGACGATCACCAACAAGGGGACGGTCACCGGTGCGGGATCGAACGCCGCGATCCTCGTGGGAGAGAGCGCCACCGGCACCGCAACCATGACCAACACCGGAACCATCGGTTCCGCCACGAACGTCAATGCGATCTTCGAGACCGGCGGCAATCTCGTCATCAACAACGACAGCATGCTGGATCACAACGGTGATGTCGTCGGCGGTGGCGTGATCGATGGCGCCATCAACGCGGCCACCACCACGTTCACCAACGAGGTGGGCGCGACCTGGAACGCGGTCGGCAGCAGCAACTTCGGCGCGTCGAGCACGATCGGCAATACGGGCACGATCAGTCTCACCTCGGCCTCGATCTCCGACGCGGGTGGCCTGACCATCACCAACGAAGCTGACGGCGTGATCGACGGGGCGTCGGGCTCGAGCTCCATCAACGGCGCGACCATCAAAAATGCCGGCACGATCGAGTCGACCGGCGGCACGCTGACCATCGACCCCGTGGTGCAGCTCACGCTCACCAACACCGGCACGCTGGAAGCGATCACCGGCGGCACCTTGAAGCTGACCAACATCGCGGTCGCCAACTCGGTGACGGACAGCCAGAGCGTCGTCCATAACGGGACGGTCTTGACCGACAGTGCATCGGTCTTCGATCTCGACGGTTCCTCGATCACGGGCGGTTTCGTCAACAACGCCGGAACGATCTATTCGACCGGCACCAGCACGATCAACGCTGCCATCACCAACGGCCACAGCATCGAGGTCGGGACCGGAACGCTGACGCTGTCCGGCTCGATCTCCGGCAACGGTTCGGCCACCATCGACGGCGGCGCCGCGCTCGAGCTCGGCAGCAATTTTGCCGACGGCCAGAACGTCACCTTCGCCGGCACCGGTGGCGAGCTGATCATCGACAGTTCCGCGAGCCTGACCGGCCAGATTCTCGGCCTCGACCTTTCCGACAAGATCGATCTGCAGGGCATCGATTACGCCAGCGCAACCGCGTCCTACAATGGCGGCAGCGGCGTGCTCACCGTCACCGACGGCAATGGCGATTCGGTCGCGCTGAACATCGGCACCGGCTTTGGCAACGCGCACTTTGCCGCCGTTGCCGACGGCACCGGCGTCGATGCGGGCACGCTGATCACGCTCAAGGCTACCGACGATGCGCCTGTCGTCGCGGCAGCCGACAAGACCGAGATGGCCACTGCCTCCGAACACGCCGACACCACGAATGCGGCGCCTTCGGTGACCGATCCGTCGCCGGCGGCGGGCGGCACGATCCATTTCACCGACGCCGATCTGACCGATCGCTCGACGGTGCAGAGCGTGCTGAGCGTGGTCGATGCCGATGGCAACGACCTGACCGGGACGCTGACGGTCGACCAGATCAATGCGCTGGAAAGCGCGCTGATCATCACGCCGAGCGCCGCCAACGCCACCCACAACGACGGCAGCGTCGGCTGGTCCTATTCGATCGCCGACAACGCGCTGGACTTCCTTGGCGAAGGCCAGGTCGTGGTCGTCAAGGCCGCGGTGACGGTCACCGATAATTTCGGCCAGTCCGATACGGCCGAGATCGACGTCACCATCACCGGCGCCAACGATGCTCCGGTCATCACCTTCGCGCCGAACGGCGGCGGCACGACGATCGACACCAATGAAGACACCTCTGTTGCGATCTCTGGCCTCAGCGTGTCCGATCCCGACAACAACGCCGGTTCCGAGCAACTCACCCTGCACGTCGATCATGGTACGCTCGCGGTGTCGACCACGACGAATCTGTCCGGCGACTTCGACGGTAGCGACGGCTCGCTGACGCTCACCGGCTCGCTCGCCGACATCAACAATGCGCTGGCGACGCTGAGCTACCAGGGCGTCTCGAACTTCTCCGGCACCGACGATCTGCATCTGTCGCTTGACGACCAGGTGCCGAACGCAGCGCTGACCACGACCCAGGATATCGCGATCGGCGTTGCCCCCGTCGCCGACACGCCGACGGTCGCAACATTGACCGCCGGCTACAGCGCAAACGCCGACAGCACGATCACGCTGACCGGCTTCACCGGGGTTGGCGATACCGACGGCTCGGAGACGCTGTCGCTCTGTCTGTCCAGCTTCCCGACCGGCACCACGTTCAACGCCGGGCATCTGGACCAGACGACCGGCAATTGGGTGATCGACGCGACGGACATTTCCGGTCTCAACGGCGCGTCGCTGACCATGACGCCGCCGTCGGATTTCGGCGGCAGCTTCAGCCTGCATGTCGACGCCAAGGTGACCGACACCGCGACGGTGTTGGGCGTCCCGGCCAGCGACACCAAGACCTTCTCCGAGAACTTCAGCGTCGCCGTCGACAAGCTGTCGGCGAACGACGACGCGGTCAGCAACGCCTCGCCGCCTTCGGGCGATGGCTGGGTGTTCGATAGCGCGGACGGTCATTACTACAGGTATGTTTCGACGTCGGTGACCTACGCCGACGCGCAGGCAGGCGCGGCAAACGACGGCAGCTATCTCGCGACCATCACCGACTCGGCCGAGAACAGCTTCGTCGCCAACCTGCCCGGCATGAGCAGTGTCGAATTCGGCGTCTGGACCGGCGGCACGACACACAACGCCAATGCGAACAGTCAGAACGAACTCGATTCAAACGCCACCTGGACATGGACATCTGGACCGGAAAGCGGCTCGCCGTTCACCTACACCAACTGGAACAGCGGCGAGCCCAACGGCGGCTTCAATGACACCAACGCCGCGATGCAGATCTCGAATGCATCGAATGGCGGCGGCTGGAACGACGTGCCGACGGACGCGGTGCTGGATGGCGGTAATTCGTTCCAGGCCGGCTATGTCGAGGAATGGGGCGGGCTGTCCGGCCAGATCGCGTTCAAGGAGAACACCGGGACCACGATCGCGACCTCGGTGCTGCTCGCCAACGACACGGACTCGCTCGGCAACCCGATCACCGTCACCTCGGTCGGCGACAGTGGCCACAGCGCGCAGGGCGGCACGGTCACGCTGAACGGCAACGTCATCGACTACACGCCGGCGACGGGTTTCAGCGGCCAGGACAGCTTCACCTACACCATCTCCGACGGCGGCCAGACCTCGACCGCGACGGCGACGTTCAATGTGGCCGCGCCGGCGACGTCGGGCTCCGCGGCTGTCACGCTCGGGCCGGCTGATTTCAATTTCGAAGGGCACACCTACGCGACTGGTCCGGTCGCGACCACGAATATTGGCAACGGATCAGACGGCGTCACGCTGGTCGGCTCGGTGAACTGGAACGGTGAAGGCGACGCCGGCCACGTTCAGGTTATTGTCTACAATGGCAATCCGTCGGTGTCCGGTTCCGGGCTCTTTGGAGAGGCGACCGCGAATGGTCTCGATCTGCAGATTCTCGCCGGCGGCAGTACGATCCTTGACACCGGCGTCACGCTGGCTTCCGGCCAGTGGCACAACCTTGCCCTCACACATGAGAATGGCACTTTCACGCTGTATGTCGACGGCGCGGTCGCCTACACGGGTGACGCCGGCGCGAATGGCATTCCCAACCCATCCTATCCGAATGAACCGGAAGCCATGTTCGTCGCCGGCGATGGCGGCGAGAACTTCAACGGCGCGGTCGCCAACGTCAGTGTCTGGAACACCGCGCTCACGCAGGCGCAGATTCAGGGCACCGATTTCAACGCGCTCACCGGCAACGAGTCCGGGCTGGTCGCTTATTATCCGCTCAACGATGGCAGCGGCACCACTGTCGCCGACGTGGTCAACAGTGCCGGCAATCTGCAGATCACCACCGACGGCCAGGGCAGCGGCACCTTTACGTCCGCCACCGGCGACGTGACGCTGAACATCGCGCCCGACAACCTGCAGCACCAGGTTTTCCCGTTCATCCAGATCACCGGCACCGCTTCGACGATCCACAGCGCGACAGTGACGTGGAACGTCACCGGCGACGGGACGGTCTCCTCCGAAGGCCTCGTTGCCGACAGCAACGGGCTGGTTGACGGCATCCAGATCACGGCCGTCGGGAACAGCTACCAGCTCACCGGAAACGCGTCGGTCGCTGACTACGAGAACGTGCTCAGTCATCTGACCTTCCAGACGACAGACCCGCAAAGCGACGGCACGACTTTCACGGTGACCGTCAACGATGGCACCGGCGACAGCACCGTGGTGACATCGACCATTAAGTTCGAGGATGTCTGGACCAACGGCAGCGGCGACTATGACTGGAACGACCCGACGGCCTCGGCGGATAACTCCAACTGGAGCCTTGGGCACGTGCCCGGGCCCTCGGACTACGTCCTCATCAATGGCGACGGAAACGCCGTCACCGACGATCTCAGCGAGTTCGGTAACGATCAGTCGATCGCCCAGCTTCATCTGATGTCGTCGTCGTCGATTCTCGATATCGAGAGCACCGCCAATAACCAGACCTTTACAATTTCAGGCGCCGCCGACGCTGCGCATGTCGCCCTGCTGAATGGCGGCACCCTCAACATCGGTTCTTCGTCCGGCTCAAGCAGCAACGTGTCAGTCGAGATATCGGGGGGCGTGCAGAACAACGGCAGCATCAATGTTACCGGAAGCTCCACGAGCAGCGTCGCCACGGCCGAATTCTCGGGCTATGTCCAGAACACCGGCAGCATTTCGGCCGATGGCACGGGCGCGACCGTCACGTTCGACGCAGTAAATGTCGATAACCTCAACGGCACGATCTCCTCATCCGACGGCGCGGAGGTCTTCTTCAACGGGACTACCGTCACCGACGGCCAGATCCAGTCCGATTCCAGCTCGACGATCGAGTTCGATGGCAGCGCGACGCTCGACGGGGTTTATGTCAGCAACGACGGGACGGTGCAGGTCGATCCGGTGGTGCAACAGACCACCACGCTGACCCTGGACGACGACGCCACCATCGACGGCGGCGAGCTTGTAATTGGCAGCACCGGCGTGCTCGAGATCGCGGGCGGCGCCAGCGGCTCCGGCGCCACGCTCGATGACGGCATCGTCGTCACCAACGACAATCTGATCCAGGTCGATGCATCCTCGGTGCTGACGCTGGACGACGCGACCATCAACGGCGGCAGCGTCACTGTCGACGGCACGATCAACGTCACAGGTTCGAGCATGATCGGCGCCGGGGATGGCCCGGCGACACTGCAGAACGACTCGGGCGGCACCATCGACGCGATCGACAGCACGCTCACCCTCAACACCGGCAACGTGATCACCAACGCCGGTTTGCTCGAAGCCACCTCAGGCGGCACGCTCGACGTTCAGGACAGCGAGATCCACAACACCGGAACCGGGACCAAGGGCATCGTGATCGACGGCGCGTCCTCGACGCTGCTGGTCGACACCGGCACCCTGAAACTCAGCGGTGGCGGCGAAGTGCTGTTGACCAATGGCGGAACGATCGCCGGTCAGGCCGGCGACGAACCGGTGACGCTGGACAATGTCGACAACGCCATTCATACCGCCGAGTTTTCCAGTGGCGCGATCGGCAACGGCGACGGCAGCCTGATCCTGATCAACGAAGCCGGCGGTTCGATCATTACCAATTTGCCGTACAGTCCGCTTACGATCGATACCGGCAACACCATCACGAACGCCGGCACGCTGGAAGCAGGGCCCAATGGCGGGCTGACGATCGATGACAACGTTGACAATTCCGGACTGGTCGAGGCCATCAGCGGCCAGCTCGATGTGACGGCCGGCAGCATCACCTGGACCGGAGCCACGCCGGTCGCCGGGACCAACGGCATCGTGATCAATCTGGGCGGCTCACTGCTGATCGACAGTGACGCGCTGACGCTCGACGGCGGCGGCGCCGTCTCGCTCCTCAACGGATATATCGATGGCACGACCGCGGGCGAAGGCGCCACGCTGACCAACGCCGATTCGATCATCGGCTACGGCCAAATCAATGTCGGCCTGATCAACCATGGCATGATCGACGCCAGCGGCTCCGGCCAAACCCTGTTGATCGACACCGGCGGCAGCGCCGTCGACAATACCGGCACCTTGTCGGCAGACGGCAATGCCACCCTGCAGATCAACGACTTCCTCAACGACTCCGGCACGCTTAAGGCCTCCGGCGGTGGCATTATCGATCTGGCCGGCGGCGGCTCGAGCAGCGGTCTGATCGACATCGAAAACGGCACGCTGGATGTCAACAGCGATTACTCGCTCGCCGGCCACGCCACCCTGCATGTCGCCGGCGACGTGTTTATCGGCACCGACGCCGGTGAATCCCTGAGTTTTGCAGCGGGCTCGAACGCAATGATCGAGCTCGACGGCGGAACCATTCACGGCGCCGTAGCCGGATTTGCCAGCGGCGATGCGATCGATTTCGCGGGAATCTCATCCAACGAGAACCCGCAGCTCAACTACGACAACGGCACCGGCGTTCTGACGCTGAATTATGTCGCGAACGGCACGCCCGAGCATGAAAGCATCACGCTCTCCGGCAACTACACCCAGTCGGATTTCGTGCTTGTGCAGGATCAGAACGGCGGTACCGATGTCCTGTACCGGCCGGACGCCTCGGTGACGGTGCTGACGCCGGACGGTCTGAACTTCCAGACCAATCCCAATCCGCTCACCGAGATGGGATCCGGCACGATCGAGCCAAGCGGTTCGATGTTCACGTTCACGATCGACGCAACCTCGTCGAATAAGTTCGTCGTCGACGGGTATGGCTTCAGCTATGACGGCAACAACGACGTCACCGGCGGAACCATCACGGCGATTCACGAATTCGACGCGAACGGCAATCCGGTGGCGAACTTCACCGGCCCGTTCGATGCCGCTTCATGGATGGCCGACGTCAAGGACGCGGCGGGTGGCGATTTCAGCGAGTTGAATGCGCTCGTCTCGTCCTACAATTTCACTTTCAACGGCGGCTCCGGACCCGACAGTTTCGGCAGCGCCGGCCGTTCCGAAACGATCAACGGCGGGGGCGGTAACGACACGCTCGATCCCGGTCCTGCCAACGGCGGCGTCCACACGCTGAGCGGCGGCTCCGGCAGCGACACCTTCATTTATCAGGCGGGTTACGGCGCGGTCACGATCATCGACGTCGACCAGGGCAACAACGGCCAGTTTGACGCAAGCGAAGGCGATCAAATCCTACTCAACGGGTTCAGCGGCCAGCCCAATGTGACCTACGATTCGGCCAACAACATCACCACTGCCGATTTCGGCGGCGGCGATGTCCTGACATTGCTCGGCATCTCGCCGGACCAGATCCAGGCCGCCAACGTCGTGCAGGACGGCAGCGGCAACAACAACGGCGGCGGCGGCGGTAACAATGGCGGGCCGGTGATCGGCAACGCCAACAATGCCGTGACCTATACCGGAACGCCGCTATTCGTCGATCAGTCGGTCGCGGTCACGGATACGACCGGCACCGTCACCAGCGTCAATGTCTGGATTTCGTCGGGCTACCAGACCGGGGATGAGTTGACGATCGACGGCAACGTCGACGGTCAGATCGTCAACCCGAATGATGGCAGCATCATCCACTACCATTTCGACCCCAGCGCCAACAACAACAACAACGGCATTCCCGCCGGCGGGATTTACCTGTACGGGGCAAGCGGCACACCCACGACCGCCGACTTCCAGGCCGCGCTGGAGATGATCCAGTTCACGCCGGGCGCCGGCGGCGGCGATCGCACCGTGACGTGGGCGGCACAAGACGGCAACAATTCTAGTCCCACGGAAACGACGACCGTTCACATCGACGCGCCGGTGGTCATCACCAACAATATGGCGCTGGTCACGCAAAATTCGTTCGGCGGCGCGGGCGAGCATCAGGGCGCGGCCGTCGACTTCGCCGTCGGACGTCTCTATCTCTCCTACAACAACGGGCCTCAGAATCAGAATACCTCCGACAGCGCGGAGATCGTCGCGTTCAACACCGCGCCCGGTGGCGCAACACAGACGTTCAGCTACGCATGGGGCGATGGCGATATCCTCGGGGTCGCCGCTGACGCTAGTCATATTTACGCGGCGGGCGAGAGCAGTCCCTATTTCGGTCTGACGACCGATGGCATCGGCGATAAAGAGGCAAAGTCGATTTTTGTCAGCTTCGATGCCGACGGCACAGCGGGCAGCGATCCCCCGCCGGCGCTCGGCTACACGACGGAGACTTTCTATCCCTCCTACCAGGGCGTCGAAATCTACCAGAACATCCTCGCCACCACACAGGGCGGCAATACCGTCCTCTACGCCTTCGGCTTCGGTCAGCCAAACAGTTACAGCGGCTATATCATCGGTGAATATTCCAGCAGCGGTGCGCTGCTGGCGTCGGCCGAGGACCAAGGCGGCGTGCCCGGCGGCTCTGACATCAATGGTGCTGCCGATTGGCAGGGCGCGATCTGGGCCGCCGGCTATTCCCAGCACGGCAGCGAAGCCTATGGCAGCCCGACCGTCTGGACCTTCAGCTATAACCTGAGTTCGGTCACTGCTCACGAGGACAACATCGGCTTTAGCGGATCGTTCAACGCCGTGACGACGATCGGCAGCGCGCTTTACGCGGCGGGCTCCGCCAACCCCGTCTCCCAGCAAAGCGATTTCCTCATCGCCAAGTACAACACCGACGGTTCGGTGGCGTGGAGCGAGACGTTCGGCAATGGCAATGGCGACACGCTCAACGGCGCAGTCGCCCTCAACGGCCATCTCTACGTCGTCGGCTCGGAGACCGTCAGCGGCGTCACCGAAGGCGTGCTGATGGAGATCGATCCGTCGAACGGCAGCGTGATCTCGACGACCCTCTACGACCCCGCGCAATACAATAACTTCACCTCGATCACGACCGACGGCCATTATCTCTATGTTGCCGGCGTCTCCGGCAGCAGCGCCAGTCAGGACCAGGCCGTGCTGCTGACCTACGATCCCGGCGGCGCCACGGCGCAGGCCGTCGAGGATACCGCGCTGACGCTCAGCAGCCTTTCGGTCTCCGACCCCGCCGCCGGCTCGGCGCAGATCGAAGTGACGCTCGCGGCCGGCCACGGCACCATCGCGCTGGAGAGCATCGCCGGTCTCGATAGCGTGCAGGGCGCCGGCACCGGCTCGGTCGAGCTGTTCGGCTCGCAGGCGGCGATCAACGCGGCGCTGGCGCACGGCGTGGTCTACGATCCGACGCTCGGTTACGTCGGTTCCGATACGCTGAGCGTCACCGCCAACGACCAGGGCCACAATGCCTCCAATTCGCCGCACTCCACGATTCAGGACATCAGCATCTCCGTTGCGCCGGCCGCCGATACGATCGGCGATGGCGGCAACCTGCTGATCAACAGCCCCTCGGGCGACACGGTCGTCTTCGCCACCGGTCACGGCACCCTCGAGCTCAACCAGCCTTCGACCTTCACCGGCGTGATCGCCGGGATTTCCGGAACCGGCAATGTGCTGGATAGCGACGTGCTGGATATGCACGGTTTCCACTATGGGACGACAACAGCGACGACGGTCGGCGGCTTCGATTTCACGACGGACACCACGACGCTGACGGTGCACGACTCCAACGGCAACGTGACCGAGACTTTCAAGTTGGCCGGCGACTATTCGACCTCCACATGGACCGTCACCGACGACAACAACGGCGGCGTCGACATCGTCGATCCGCCGGCATCGAGCGGCCATCCCCTGACCGGCATGATCCTGAACACTCCCGATTCGGCGGCGAGCGAGCCGACCGTCATCGCCGACGGTGCCAGCGCCGAGATCAACGGGCCGTCGAGCGAGACCGTGACCTTCACCGGCGCGACCGGCTCGCTCGTGATCGACGATCCCGTCGACTTCACCGGTCATATCGCAGGGTTCACTGGTACCGCGCCCGACGCGGAGCACTCTGACACGATCGATCTTGCGGGGATCGATTTCAATTCGGCGCAGTTCACCGAGTCCTACAACGGCAAGACGGGATCGCTGTCGGTGTCCGATGGAAGCCACTCCGCAAACTTCAGTTTCGACAATTTCAAGGCGACGCTGAACTTCGCTTCAGACGGCAATGGTGGCACGCTGATCACCGATCCGCCGGCGCCCGCTAGTGGGACGCCGCAGAATCCAATCGGTGCCCTGCTGCACGATCTGGACCCCAACGGCTGCTTCGTGTTCAATCCTTCCGGGCCGGCTCATCAGGTCCTGCAGCACGTTTTCGAGGAAATCTCGGACATCCTGGCTCCGCTGAAGGACCTTGTCCCTCTCACGGGGCAGTTGAATGCTTCGTCACCGACGTCGCCATACACGCCGCCCATTGGAGGCGTCGGCGTCGACCTGGCTGCCTGGCATGATTCCCTCAAGCCGCTGCTTTCGCACACTGACTTCCACCTGTAGCTTCCGTCCACCGGCGGGATGGAGCGCGGCATCTGGTCAGTCCGCAGATGGGATGAACCATCCGCGATGATGTGCTAGGCAGACGGCATGAGGCAGCTCCGAAGATTACGGCGATGGTTCACGCGCAGGATCGGCTACGCGCGGCTGGTCTGCCTCGTGCTGCTGGTCGGCTTCGCGATGCTGCGCCACTACGATCCGCCGCCGGTCGAAGAGCTGCGCATCCGCACCTTCGACACCTTCCAGCTGCTCGATCCCCGCCTGAAGAAGGCCAGGCCGGTTACCATCGTCGACATCGACGAGAAGAGCCTCGCCGATCCTCGCCTCGGGCAATGGCCGTGGCCGCGCACCCGCATCGCTGACATCGTCAATACCCTGACCCGGATGGGCGCGGTCGTGATCGCCTTCGACGTGGTGTTTGCCGAGCCCGACCGGCTCAATCCGGACAACGCCGCCGAGAATTTCCGCGGCCTCGACGAGGCGACGCGGGAAAAACTGCGCGCGCTGCCCTCCAACGACCGTATCTTCGCCGACGCCATCAAGGGCTCCCGCGTGGTGCTCGGCGAATCCGGCGGCCCCGATGTCCACTCCGACCTCGACAAGGATCTGCCGGTCACCGGCTTCGCCATGCTGGGCGAGGATCCGGACCGCTTCATCTTCAAGTTCGGCGGGCTGTTGCGCAATGTGAAGGTGCTGGAAGACGCCGCCGCCGGGCGCGGCCTGTTCACCATCGTGCCGGAGCGCGACGGCATCGTGCGCCGCGTGCCGATGATCATGGACGCGCAGGACGTGCGCATGCCCGCCTTGAGCTTCGAGATCCTGCGCATCCTCGGCGGCTCCGGCACCATCATGATCAAGGCCGACCAGTCCGGCATCGACAGCGTCATCCTGCAGGGACTACGGTTGAAGATTCCGACCGATAACTTCGCCCGGTTCTGGATTCACTACGCCCGCCACGATCCCTCGATCTATGTCTCGGCGGTCGACGTCCTCGACGGCAAGGTGCAGGCCGACAAGATCGCCAGGAAGCTGGTGCTGATCGGCACCTCCGCCACCGGCATGAACGACATCAAGACAACGCCGGTGTCGCGCACGATGCCGGGCGTCGAGATTCATGCCCAGGTGCTGGAAAGCGCGCTGACCGGTTCGTCGCTGTCGCGGCCGACCCATGCTACGGTCTACGAATTCCTCGCCGCTGTCATTGCGGGCCTGCTGGTGATCGCCTTTGCGCCGAATCTTGGCCCGGCCACGCTGTTCGGCGTCGGCGCGCTGTTCGCCACCGCGCTGATCGGAACCTCCTGGTATTTCTATATTCATGACCGCATGCTGATCGACTTCACCTATCCGCTGCTGTCGACCACGGCGATCTATCTCACGCTGATCTTCGCGAGCTTCGTCACCGAGCAGCGCCAGCGCAAGCTGATCCGCGGGCAATTCGCCCAGTACATGTCGCCCGTGCTGGTGGAACAGCTGGCGCAAGCGCCGGAAAAACTCGTGCTCGGCGGGGAGGAGCGCGAGATGACCATCATGTTCTCCGACGTGCGCGGCTTCACCACCATCTCGGAAAGCTTCAAGCACGATCCCCAGGGGCTGACGCGGCTGATGAACCGCTTCCTGACGCCGCTCACCAACGTCATCCTCGCGCGCAAGGGCTATATCGACAAATACATGGGCGACGCCATCATGGCGTTCTGGAATGCGCCGCTCGACGACGGCGAGCACGAGATCAACGCCTGCAACGCTGCGATCGACATGCTGGAGAAGATCGAGGAAGTGAACAAGGAACGGGAAGAGGAGGCGATCGAAGGCGGCCACCCCTTCCTCCCGCTCAATGTCGGCGTCGGCCTCAACACCGGCGTCGGCGTGGTCGGCAACATGGGATCCGATCTCAAGTTCAACTATTCGGTACTCGGCGACAGCGTCAATCTTGCCTCGCGCCTGGAGGGCCAGACCAAGGAATACGGCTTCCCGATCATCGTCGGCTCGAAGACCGCGATGGCGGTGAAGGAGAAGTTCGCGATCCTCGAGCTCGACTTCATCATGGTGAAGGGCAAGACCGAGCCGGAGGTGATCTATGCCATCGCCGGCCGCGACGACGTCGCGCAGTCCGAGGACTTCCAGCGCCTGCGCAACCTCACCATCGAGATGCTTGCTTGTTATCGCTCGCGCGACTGGGACGGCGCGCTCGATGCGATCGCGCGCGGCCGCAACAGCGATCACGCGGAGACGTTGGACCATCTCCATGAGCTCTACGAGGCGCGCGTCAAGGCCTACAAGGTGAACCCGCCGCCGGCCGACTGGAACGGCGCCTACCAACTGCTGACGAAGTAAATTGGCGCAGGACGCCGGCCAGTTGCAAGCGCGTTTCCGGGAAGGAATGGCGCTGCATCGGCGAAACGACCTCGATGGGGCCGAGGGCATCTACCGCGACATTCTCGCGCACACGCCCGCGCATTTCGACGCCACGCACATGCTCGGCGTGGTGCAGCTGCAGCGCCGCAGGACCAGCGAGGGCGTCGCGCTGATCCGGCAGGCCATCGCCATCAATGGCGAGGTCGCATCCGCTCACGTCAATCTGGGCAAGGCGCTGGTTCTCGACAGGCATCCCGACCAGGCGCTCGCCTGTTTCGATCGCGCGATTGCGCTCGATCACACCTCGATCGAGGCACATGCCCACCGCGCCGACATCATGCTGGCCTTGCGGCGGCCGGAGGAGGCGCTGAAGAGCTACCGCGCCGCGGCCGATTTGCGGCCCAACGAGGCGGCGCTGCACCGCAATTGCGGTCACTTGCTGGCGATGCTGCGCCGTCATGACGAGGCGTTTGCCGCCTATGACAGGGCGTTTCGGCTTGCGCCTGAACTCGTGGGCGTCGAAGGTCATCGTCTCTATGCCAAGATGCATCTCTGCGACTGGCGCGATTGGGACGCCGAGCGTGCGCATCTCATCGCATCGGTCCGGGCGGGCAAGCCGGTGACCCAGCCGTTCATCTTTCTCGCGGTGCCGTCTTCTCCTGCGGATCAGTTGCAATGCGCTGACGTCTGGACTGCGCAGCATTTCAAGGCCGAGCCGCCGCGCTGGCGCGGCGAGAAATACCGCCACCAAAGGATTCGCATTGCCTATCTGTCGGCGGATTTCCGTCAGCACGCCGCCTCGGTGCTGATGGCGGGCATGTTCGAGAGCCACGACCGGTCGCGCTTCGAGATATCGGCCGTCTCGCTCGGTGCCGACGACGGCTCGCCGATGCGCAAACGGATGATTGCGGCGTTCGAGCATTTCATCGACGCCCACGCGCTCGGCGATGACGCGGTCGCCGATCTCCTGCGCTCGCGCGAGATCGACATCGCGGTCGATCTGATGGGCTATACGACCAACTCGCGAACCGGGATTTTGACGCGGCGCCCTGCGCCGGTGCAGGCGCATTACATGGGCTTTGCCGGCCCGATGGGCGCGCCCTTTCTCGATTATGTCATCGCCGACCGCACCGTGATTCCGGACGCTGCGCGTGGATTCTATTCCGAGAAGGTCGTCACGCTGCCGAACAGCTATTTCGTCAACGATTCACGCCGCCCGATTGCGGAGCGCGCCTTCAGCCGCGCCGAGCTTGATCTGCCGGAGCGCGGTTTCGTGTTCTGCTGCTTCAACGGCAGCCACAAGATCACGCCGGATATCTTCGCCAGCTGGATGCGCATCCTCAAGGCAGTCAATGGCGGCGTGCTGTGGCTGCTTGCCGATCATCAGGCAACAATGGACAATTTGCGGAAGGAAGCCGCCGCGCGCGGCGTCGATCCGAAGCGGTTGGTGTTTGCAAAGCGGATTCCGCCGGCCGACCATCTCGCGCGGCACCGCGCCGCCGACCTTTTCCTGGACACACTGCCCTACAATGCGCACACCACGGCGTGCGATGCGCTCTGGGCGGGATTGCCGGTCCTGACCCGGATCGGCGAGACCTTTGCGGGCAGGGTGGCGGCGAGCGTGCTTGGCGCGATCGGCCTGCGCGAGTTGATCACGGAGACATCAGCCGATTACGAGCGGCGCGCGGTCGCGCTTGCCTCCGATCCGGCGCGCCTTGCAGCGATCCGCGGCAGGCTCGCGCAAAATCGCCTCACCATGCCGCTGTTCGACACGCGGCTCTTCACGCGGCATATGGAAGCGGCTTTTGCCGCCATGCATCTGCGGCATCAGGCAGGTGAGCGGCCCGATCATATCAACATCCGGGGTTAAGCCTTTTCTCTCCATCGCGATCATGTTGATATAGGCGAAACAAAAGGGAGAAACGCGGTATGACCAGGCCAACGCCCAAGGACATCAAGGCCATCGCGGACGCAGGCGGCGTCCCCGTCGATGCCGAGGTCGCCACCCGCATCGCCAATTCGATTGGTCCGGCCTTTGAAGGTTTCGAGCCGGTCTCCGGAACCTTGCCGTTCGATCTCGAACCCGCGACCTTCCTGGTGGTCCAGAGCGGGAAGGCTTCGTCATGAGCACCGAGCCCGCCCTGATGTCGCTGACCGCGGTCGCCAAGGCGATTGCGGCCAAGCAGGTCTCGTCACAGGAAGCAGCGCGGTCCTGCCTGCATCGCATTGCGCAGTGGCAGCCGCGGCTGAACGCCTTCATGTCGGTCGAAGCCGAGGCGGCGCTGAAGGCGGCCGGCGAGGCCGATGCCGAGCTCGCGAAAGGAAAAATCCGCGGTCCGCTGCATGGCGTACCCCTGGCTCACAAGGACATGTATTACGACGCGGGTCATGTCGTGACCTGCGGCTCGAAGATCCGGCGCGATTTCGTTCCAACCACCACGTCAACCGCATTGCAGAGATTGAAAGATGCCGGCTCGATCCGTCTCGGTTCGCTGCAAATGGTGGAGTTCGCCTTTGGCCCGACCGGGCACAATTTTCACCACGGCGCGGTGCATAATCCCTGGAAGTTCGGCTACATCACCGGCGGCTCGTCGTCGGGCTCGGGCTCGGCGGTGGGTGCGCGCCTGACCTTTGCCGCACTCGGCTCCGACACCGGCGGATCCATACGAATGCCCGCGCATTTCTGCGGCGTCACCGGTCTGAAAGTGACCTGGGGCCGCATCTCGCGCGCCGGTGCGATGCCGCTGTCGCAATCGCTCGACACCGTCGGCCCATTGGCGCGCACGGTGCAAGATTGCGCGCTGCTGCTCGGCCTGATGGCCGGTCCCGATCCTGATGATCCGACCGCGAGCGATGCGCCGGTCGGCGATTATGTGGCGGCCACTGAGGCGTCGATCAAAGGCCTCAAGATCGGCGTGCCGTCCGCGTTCTATGTCGACGATCTCGATGCCGATGTCGCCAAAATCCTCGACAACACGGTTGCTGTCCTGAAGCGCGAGGGCGCCGATATCGTCAAGGTCGATCTGCCCGACCAGCGCCAGCTCGCCTCCGTCTGCCAGCTCGTGCTGGCGGTCGAAGCGGCCGCCTTTCACAAACGCTGGCTGATCGAGCGGCCGCAGGATTACGGCCCGCAGGTGCTGATGCGGTTGCAGAACGGACTTGCCGTTCCCGGCGTGCTCTACCTCGAGGCGATGCGCTGGCGCGGCCAGGCGCTGTCAGCGCATATCGCGGCCACCAGCGGTGTCGATGCGGTGCTGGCGCCGGTGGCGCCGCTGGCTGCGCCCACCATCGCCGAGAGCGACGTCGGCAACGGGCCGGATGCTGAGGGCTTGCTCCAGCGCGTGACGCGCTTCACCCGTCCGATCAACTATCTCGGCCTGCCGTCGCTGGCTGTCCCCGCGGGCTTCACGCCGAGGGGCCTGCCGGTCGGCATGCAGCTGATCGGCCGCTCCTTTGACGAGGCGACGCTGCTCACGATCGGCGCTGCGTTCCAGCGCGCCACCGATTTCCACGACAAGGTGCCGCAATTGCCTTAAACGAGTGCCTCAATGAGCGGTCGGAAACTGTTGCCGCCACGTAACGGTCAAAGATCGAATCGGGAGGCGGCCGGCTTTTAGGAGTTGTCACCTCGGCCGATTGCGGATAGCCTCGCCCGGCGTGCACACGAAACGCGCGCTCAACCGGGGGGAGTTCGTTATGCAAATGTCGAGTGAAAGCCTTCTTGTCATCCTGTTCGTCGGCTTGGTCGCAGGCTGGCTGGCTGGAAAGATCGTGCGTGGCACCGGCTTTGGGATTGTCGGAGATATTCTCGTCGGCATCGCTGGCGCGTTTATCGCCAGTTTGCTGTTTCCGGCACTTCATATTGATATTCCCGTCGGCCACATCGTCCGGGAGATCATCTATTCCGCGATCGGCGCGGTCGTGCTGCTCCTGATCGTTCGGCTCGTGCGAGGCGGCGGACGATGGTGACAGGGTTGCGAACGCGCATCCCTGGGTAGTCGGAAAGGGCTGTTGTTCCCGTGGAGACAGCCCTTTTTGCACGCCTCCGGGCGCTGGCCGCTGGCAGGCATGCGGCATTTAGGTTAATCGGAGTTCATTGGACGCCTCCGGCAAAAGCCGGTATTATTGCGTATTGTATCCCCTTGGAATTCCCGCATTAATCGGGACGACCCCTTTACTGACGAGATCAGGATTGATGGCAGCCGCTCCTCCCGGTGTCCGGCGTTCCGAACTCGGTGAAGCGCTACGCGCCTGCCGCGGCGCGTTCATCGGCGTGTTCATGATGAGCTGCATCATCAACCTGCTGTATCTGACCGGCTCGATCTTCATGCTCGAGGTCTATGACCGCGTGCTGCCGAGCCGCAGCGTGCCGACCCTGGTCGGTCTCGTCGTCATCGCCGCCGGTCTTTACATGGCGCAAGGCTTCCTCGATCTGCTGCGCGGCCGCATCCTCGGCCGCGTCGGCACCGCGCTCGACGAGGCGCTCAACGCGCGCGTGTTCGACATCGTGGTACGCTTGCCGCTGGTCGCGGGCGGACGCAGCGAGGGGCTGCAGCCGTTGCGCGATCTCGACAACGTCCGTTCCTTCCTAGGCAGCATGGGACCGGGCGCCTTCTTCGACCTGCCATGGCTGCCGTTCTATCTCGCGATCTGCTTCGCCTTCCACGTCATGATCGGCCTGACCGCGCTGGTCGGCGCACTCCTGCTGGTCGGGCTGACGCTGATCACCGAATACATGTCGCGCCAGCCGGCGCGCGAGGCGATGACCTTGGCGGCGCGGCGCAACGATCTGGCCGCCGCGAGCCGACGTAATGCCGAGGTGCTGGTTGCGATGGGCATGGCCGAGCGGCTCAACAAGCGCTGGAATGAGGCCAACGAGAAATATCTCACCGGCAACCAGAACGCGAGCGACGTCTCCGGCGGCCTCGGCGCCGTCTCGAAGGTGATGCGGATGATGCTGCAGTCCGCGGTGCTCGGCGTCGGCGCCTATCTGGTGATCCATCAGGAAGCCACCGCCGGCATCATCATCGCCGGCTCGATCCTGTCCGCGCGGGCGCTGGCGCCGGTCGATCTCGCGATCGCGCATTGGAAGGGGTTTGTTGCCGCGAGGCAGAGCTGGCATCGGCTCAACAAGCTGCTCGAACAGATGCCGGAGCGCCCGGCGCAGACCTTGCTGCAAAATCCGTCCAGCCGTCTCTCGGTCGAAAGCGTGGCGGTTGCCGCGCCTGGCGATCAGCGCGTGATCATTGCAGACGTGACCTTCGCGCTGCAGGCCGGCAACGGCCTTGGCGTGATCGGACCGTCCGGCTCGGGCAAGTCGTCGCTGATCCGCGCGCTGGTCGGCGTATGGCAGCCGTTCCGCGGCAAGGTCCGCATCGACGGTGCGGCGCTCGATCAATGGTCGTCGGACGTGCTCGGCCAGTTCGTCGGCTATCTGCCGCAGGACGTCGAGCTGTTCGCAGGCTCCGTGGCGCAGAACATCTGCCGCTTCGATCCCGACGCCAAGTCCGACAAGATCATCGCCGCCGCCAAGGAAGCCGGCGTGCACGACATGATCATCAAGATGCGCGACGGCTATAACACCCAGGTCGGCGAGCAGGGCACCGCGCTGTCGGCAGGCCAGGCGCAGCGCGTGGCGCTGGCCCGCGCGCTCTATGGCGATCCTTTCCTGATCGTGCTCGACGAGCCCAACTCCAATCTCGACACCGAGGGCGACGAGGCATTGAGCCGCGCCGTGCGCGCGGCGCGTGAGCGCGGCGCCATCGTGATCGTGGTCGCGCACCGGCCGATCGGCATCGAGGCGGTCGACCAGATCCTGGTGCTGAAAGACGGCCGCATGCAGGCCTTCGGTCCGAAGGAGCAGGTGCTGGCGCAGGTGCTGCAGCCGCGCGTCGCCGCCCCCGCGCCGATCAAGATCGTGTCCGAGGCCGGAGCCAAGTCATGATCTCGTTGAAGGACATGAAGGGCGCGAAGCGCTCGATCCGGGTGCATTTGATCGTCGGTCTTGCGATTGTCGTGATTCTGGCCGGCGGGCTCGGCGGTTGGGCCTCGAGCCAGGAGATTTCCGGCGCGCTGATCGCGCCGGGCCAGATCGTGGTCGAATCCAACGTCAAGAAGGTGCAGCATCCGACCGGCGGCGTGGTCGGCGAGGTGCGCGCGCACGACGGCGACACCGTCAAGGCCGGCGACATCGTGGTGCGGCTCGACGACACCGTCACCAAGGCCAACCTCGCGATCGTCACCAAGAACCTCGACGCCGGGTGGGCGCGCGCGGCGCGGCTCGAAGCCGAGCAGCGCGGCACCGACAAGATCAAGTTTCCGCCGCAGCTCACCGATCGCGCCAGCGATCCCGATGTTGCCGGCGTGATGGCGAGCGAGACCAAGCTGTTCGACGTGCGCGTCAATGGCCGCGCCGGCCAGAAGGCGCAATTGGCCGAGCGTGTCACCCAGCTGAACGAGGAAATTTCCGGCCTCACCGCGCAGGCCAAGGCCAAGGATCAGGAGATCGCGCTGGTGGAGAAGGAACTCGCCGGCGTCAGCGACCTCTACGACAAGCATCTGGTGCAGATTTCGCGCCTGACCACGCTGCAGCGCGATCAGGCCCGCCTCAACGGCGAGAAGGCGCAATACATCTCCCAGCGCGCGCAGGCCAAGGGCAAGATCACCGAGACCGAGCTGCAGATCATCCAGGTCGACAAGGACATGGTCAGCGAGGTCTCCAAGGATTTGCGCGAGACCAACGACAAGATCGGCGAGTATATCGAACGCAAGGTCACCGCCGAGGACCAGCTGCGCCGCGTCGACATCCGCGCCCCGCAGGACGGCATCGTCGCGCAGTCCACGGTGCATACCGTCGGCGGCGTGATCACGGCCGGCGACGCCATCATGCTGGTGGTGCCGCAGACCGATGATCTGCAGGTCGAGGCCAAGGTCCAGCCGCAGGACATCGACAAGCTGCAAATCGGTCAGAAGACGCTGCTGCGGCTAAGCGCCTTCAACCAGCGTACCACGCCGGAGCTGAACGGCGTCGTCACCCGCGTCTCGCCCGACGTCGCCACCGACCAGCGCACCGGGCAGAGCTATTACACCATCCGCGTCTCGATGCCGCCGGAGGAGGTCGCCCGCCTCGGCGAGGTCAAGCTGATCCCGGGCATGCCGGTGGAAGCCTTCGTGCAGACCGGCGATCGCACGGTGATCTCCTACTTCATGAAGCCGCTGCACGACCAGCTGATGCGCGCGTTCCGGGAGCGGTGAGTTCTCGTTGACAGCCAAAACCAAAACTGTCGTCCCGGCCAAGCGAGCGCTTGCGAGCGCGAGCCGGGACCCAACCACAGGCGGTTGTATTTGCGAGCTGGGCCCACAGCGAGTGCAACATCTGCCTGTGGTTATGGGTCCCCACTTTCGCGGGGACGACAGTTTTATTCGTGGTGACAGCTATCCCAAATTCTTCAGCAGCAATTCCAGCGCCGTCTTCGCGAACTCATGCATGTTGGCCTGCCGGTCGCTCTTGCCTGTCTCCAGCGTGATCACGGTCGTCTGCGCGCCCGCGACTGCCATGCAGCTGTGGCCGGCGGCATCGCCATAGCGATTTCCCGTCGGCCCCGTCGCGCCGGTCTCGGACAGGCCCCAATCGGTCGCAAAGCGCCGGCGTGCCGTCTCCGCCAGCAATTTCGCATAGGGCTCCGACGCCGAGCGGATGCCCTTCATTGCTTCGTCGGGAATGTCCATCAGCAATCGCCGTGCGTCCCGGGTATAGACCACGGCGCCGCCGAGGAAATAAGCGGATGCGCCGGGGATCGACAGCAGCGCGGCCGCGATCAGCCCACCGGTCGAGGATTCCGCGACCGCAATGGTTTGCTTCCGCGCAACCAGTTTGGCCGCGATCTGTTCGGCGATGCCGATGAGTTCTTTCATAAGGTCAGCTCCGCTTCAGGATGCGCTTGAGCAGTGGCTTCTTCTCAGGCTTGTCGGCCAGCGAATGCCAGACCACGCGGATGAAGTTCTTGGAGGCAAGCTCGGTCGGCGCCCATTTGGCGTCGAGATCGGCAAAGGGTTTTGCCGCGACCACGTTGTCCTCGCTCTTGCCGTCCTTGACCAGCGCCGCCATGCGGTCGCGCGCGGTGACCAGCATCGCGCGATAGGCCACCAGCGCTGCCTTGTCGGCGACCGGGCCGTGGCCCGGCACGATGCGGGTCTTGTCGTTGACGAGCTTGAGATAGGCGTCGGTCGCCGCGATCATGCCCTTGATGTTGCCGCCATTGGCAAAGTCGATATTGGGATAGCGGCCGTTGGTGAAGGTGTCGCCGGTTGAAAGCACGTTCGCGGTCTTGAACCACACATAAGTGTCGCCATCGGTGTGGGCGTTGGCGATGTGGTGGAGATCGGCGACGCGGCCGGCCATCATGATCTTGAACGCGCCGGTGTAGGTCTTGGCCGGCAGCGCCTCGGGTGCGGCGGGCGGCGTCTTGACGCCGGTCAGTCCGTTGGTGGTGCCGGCCGCAAGCCTGGTCTTGACGTCGACCTCGGCCACCACGGTGACGCCGTCCTTGGCGAACGGCGCATTGCCGCCGGTGTGGTCGCCGTGGAAGTGGGTGTTGACGAGATATTTGATCGGCTCGCCGGAGAGCGTCGAGATCGCGGCCTTGATTTTGTCATGCAGCGGCGCGTACTCGCCGTCGACCATGATGATGCCGTCTCTGGCGGTCGCGACCGTGATGTTGCCGCCCTGGCCCTCCAGCATGGTGACGCCGTCGCCGAGATCGGTGGTCTTGATCTCGACCTTGGAGAAGTCGATCGGCGGCGGCGTTGCGGGAGCGGGCGAGGGCGGTTGCTGTGCCTGCTGCGCCAGCGCGCCGCTCGCCACCCAAAGCGTGGTTACCACCACAGCGATTGCAGTCCTGTTCATTCCAAAGCCTCTCGTTACCCTCCTCACTAGCATAGCTGCGCTGGTGTCCCGATTCCGAAGTTCGCATTATTTCGCGGAGGCCCCGTTTGCGAACTTCGGAATCGAAGGACACCAGCAACCTATTGATTTAGTGCGGCTTTGGTTCAGAAGCCCGCATGACGAGGTCGCAGCGCAAATGATGCGGACTTCTGAACCGCCGCACTATGCTTTGCCGAGTTGCGGCAGCAGGCCCAGGCTGCTTCAATGCCCGCAACAGAGGATCACTTGATGACCATCCCGCTGCCCGGCGGCGTCGATTGCGACCTGCATCCGGCCGTTCCGCATCTGACCAGCCTGCTGCCCTACATGAACGACTACTGGCGCGACCAGGTGACAACGCGCGGCATGGTCGACCTCGTCTCGCAATCCTATCCGGCCAATTCGCCGATCTCGGCGCGCCCGGACTGGCGGCCTGCCAAGGGCAAGCCCGGCGCAAGCCTTGCCGACATGCAGGCGCAGGCGCTCGATCCGTTCAAGGTCGCTTACGGCATCTGCAACCCGCTCTATGGCGTGCAGATGGTGTTTTCCGAGGACATGCAGGACGCGTTCTGCCGCGCGCTGAACGACTGGCTGGTCAAGGAATGGCTCGACAAGGACAGCCGCTTGCGCGGCTCGATCGTCATCCCAACCCAGAGCATCGAGAAAGCCGTCGCCGAGATCGAGCGCTGCGCGACGGACAAGCGCTTCGTCCAGGTTCTGATGCTTGTCATGGGCGACATGCCCTTGGGCAAGCGCGTCTACTGGCCGATCTATGCCGCCGCCGAGCGGCTCGGGCTTCCCATCGGCATTCATGCCGGGTCGGCCTATCACAACCCGCCGACCTCGGTCGGTTGGGGCTCCTATCATGTCGAGGACTATGTCGCGCAGGCGCAGGCGTTCCAGACCCAGCTCACCAGCCTGATCGTGGAGGGCGTATTCGCGCGCCACCCGAAGCTGAAAATGGTGATGCTCGAGAGTGGCTTTACCTGGCTCGCGCCGTTCGTCTGGCGGCTGCACAAGTTCTGGCGCGGCATCCGCATGGAGACCCCCTGGGTCGACCGCCCGCCAATGGAGATTGTGCACAGCAACATCCGCTTCTCCCTGCAGCCGGTCGACGCGCCGCCCGATTCGGCAACCCTGCATCGCCTGTTCGACCATATGCAGTCGGACGAATTGCTCCTATTCTCAACGGATTACCCGCACTGGCAATTTGAGGGCAACGAAGCCCTGCCGGATGGGTTATCATCCGACCTCGTGCGCAAGATCATGATCGACAATCCGCTGGCCACCTACGGGCGGTTGAAGGTCCAGGAGACGACGCGATGAACATCCAGGTTCGTGAACGTCCGGAAGCGGCAACGAAGGTCGCTGCCAAGGTCGCGATCGCCGATTGCGATATCCATCCGGCGCGCGCCACCAAGCAGGAGCTCTATCCGTTCCTGGCGAAGCGCTGGCACGAGCATCTCGCGGTCTATCAGGAGCATGCCTATCAGGGCATGATGGAAGGCCCGCCCTATCCGAAGGCGCAGCCCAATGCGTCGCGGCGCGACGCCTATCCGCCCGAGGGCGGCATGCAGGGCTCCTCGCTGTCCTTCATGCAGAAGCAGCATCTCGATCCCAACAACGTCGTGCTCGGCGTGCTCAATCCGCTGAAGACGGGGCAGGGCCTGCGCAACCACGATCTGGCCGCCGCGATCTGCTCGGCGATCAACGACTGGCAGATCGAGAAGTGGACCAGCAAGGATTCGCGGCTGAAGGGCTCGATCGTTGTTGCGAATGAAGACGGCGTGACGGCGGCAAAGGAAATCAGGAAGCGCGCCGGCGACAAGAACTACGTGCAGGTGCTGCTCTTGAGCCGCAATGTCGAGCCGCTCGGTCAGCGCCGCTACTGGCCGATTTATGAGGCGGCCGAAGAAGCCGGGCTTCCGGTCGGCGTCCACGCCTTCGGTTTCGGCGGCAATCCGATCACCGCCTCGGGCTGGCCGAGCTACTACATCGAGGAGATGGTCGGGCATTCGCAATGCCAGCAGACCGCGCTGGCGTCGCTCGTGCTCGAAGGCGTGTTCGAGCGTTATCCGAAGCTGAACATGGTGATGATCGAGGCCGGCTTCGGCTGGGCCCCGTCGCTGGCCTGGCGGCTCGACAAGAGTTGGCAGCGCCTGCGTAGCGAAGTACCACATGTGAAGCGGCCGCCGTCGGAATATATCCGCGACCACATCTGGTGGACCACGCAGCCGATGGAGGATCCCGAAAGGCGCGATCATTTGTTCGAATTGATCGACTGGATCGGCTGGGACAAGCTGTTGTTCGCGACCGACTACCCGCACTGGGATTTCGACGATCCCTCGCGCGTGCTGCCGCCGGGCGTCTCCGACACCAGGCGCGAGGCCTTCTATCTCGGCAACGCCAAGGCGCTGTACGGAATTTCCTGATGGCGAAGCACGTCATCGCCCCCGTCGGCGAATTGCCGCCGGGGTCGCGTAAATTCGTCACCATCGACGACCGGCCGATCGCGATCTTCAACATCAAGGGCGAATATTTCGGCCTGCTCAATCGCTGCCCGCATCAGGGCGCGGCGTTGTGCGAGGGCCCGCTGATCGGGCTGGCGCGTTCCTCCGACCCCGGCGAAATCGAATACACCAGGTTAGGGGAGATCATCCGCTGCCCCTGGCACGGCTGGGAGTTCGACATCCGAACCGGGCAGTCTTACTGCGACCCGCGCCGCTTTCGCGCCAAGGCCTATCCGGTCAATGTCGAGCCGGGTACGGCTGTGGTGAAGGGGCCGTATATCGCCGAGACGGTCAAGGTCGCGGTCGAGAGCGATTACGTCGTCGTCGATCTCTGACGTTCTTCAGGAAGCTTGACCCGGCGCGGATCAGATTTCCCGCGTCTTGTCCGCCTTTGTCTTCGATGCCAGGACCTGAAAACGGTCGCCCGGGTGCAGGGGTTGACCTTTGGGGAAGGCAGACATTCTCAGGCTCGATGTATGCGAGGCGCCATCGACCGGAGAAACATAGGCGAATTGTACTTCAATCTTGTGCTTGATGCCATAACCCTGCCATTTCGGGTGCTCGCGGGTCAGGACCTCGGCCAGGTCGCAGCGAAGAAGATCGGAGGTCGACGTCGTCTTCGTGAGAAGATTGCGCTCGACTTTCTCCATGTAGCACTGCTCGCTGACGGCGCTGATGCGCGCATCAACAGGCTGAAAATTCGTCCTCTTGTCGTAGGAGTCGTAGGCGGAGAAAGCGGCGACGACGGCGGCAACCATGCCAAAGACTGCCAGGCGCATCCATGAGCTCCCGTTTTGTCAGCACGTTGGATGCCGGCGATTAAGGAGAATTAAACGTGCTGAACGCCTTTTCCCGCAACGGAAACTCTCCCTTACCTCAATGCTTCACATTTGATCGGTTTTCTGGCGCGCGTCCACGTGAAATATCGGAATGTCGCCGCTGCGCTGCCCTTGGTGGACCTCCGGCGAAGGCCGGTCCGGTCAGCTCGCTTCGCTCAAACGCGCTTCCAGACGACGTTTGATCTCCGGCCATTCGCCATCAAGGATCGAGAAGACGACGGTATCGCGGATATGTCCGTTCCATGTTCGCCGGTCGCGCCGAAGGACTCCCTCTCTCACTGCGCCGAGCTTGAGGACGGCGGCCTGGCTCCGCGTATTGCGCGTATCGACGGTGAATTGCACGCGGACGGCGCCGGAGTCGAATGCATGGTTCAGCATGAGGAGTTTTGTTTCGGGATTGACGACGCTCGCGCGCACGCCGGGATGCAGGAACGTCGCCCCGATCTCCACGCCTCCATGTTTCGCCGCCGCCGTGAAGTACGAGGAGATCCCGACGACGCGGCCGCTCGACATATCCTGGACGACGTACGACATGCGGTCGGTCAGAGGCGCGCCGGCAATTGCTGTCCAGTACTCTTCAAAACCAGCGCCCACCGGGTTCACCAGCATGATGGACCACGAATCCGGATCGCAATCCACCAAGGCGTGAACTGCCGCTTTGTGGCCGGAAGCAAGCGCCTCCAGACGCACAAAACGCCCCTGCAACGGTCGAAAGCTCATCTCCATCTGTCGGCGCCTCGCGAGCGAGGTCTTCTCCCGTAAAGTCACGTCGTCCGGCGGCCGTGAGGTACCAGCGATGCCGATGCGTCAGCTGCCTTGCTGGCATCGCGTCCTTGTCTGCGGTAGGTTCACGTGCGACGACGTCGAGCCAGTGTCACGTGAGACCGGTTAGAGTGATGCTTCTTCATTCCCGACGATGGTATGCGGAGTTGGGACTGGCTGTCCACGCAGTTCGGAGGACACGGCTGTGAGGTTTTCGTCACGCTTCTTTTCGAATCTCACGCTCGTTATCTCATCAATCGTACTGCTGCTGTTCGGTCCGGGCGGTACGGCAATGGCGCTCACGGAGCCTTCGGGCAGCAGTTCTCTTCCGAGCATCACGGTCCAGGCGCCGAAGCAGGTCGTGAGGCCGCAAAGGGTGGTGCCGCGCGCGATTACCCGCCACACCACCACACGCCATGCGGCGTCGGCTGAATCGTCGCCGGCCGCCACAACGCAACCGGGCGGGCAAGGGACGGTACTTGAGAGGCTTAAGAGGATCGAGAGGGAGACTCACAGTTGCGACGATGGTTGCGAATTGAGCTTTCCGTCAGGCAAACGCCCTTGGGTCGGATGCTCCGCCTCTGCCTGGCCTATGACGTCCGAAGGGTGCAGAAACGGGCGAAAGTTCACATCCTACGTTCAGTGCACCGAGCACAGTTATTTTCTGGCCTGGAAACCCATGGAAGTCTGGTGGTATTGCAGCGCTCTGGCGCTCAAAAAGTAGAAGAATAACCGCGTCTCGAATGAGCGAGAGCCGTCTCGGCTGAAGCGCGGAGCGCGAAGGCGCAAGCGCGAACTTTGATGTGCAATCGCACACCAGGTATCCATATCTCCGCTATTCCCCGCCCGCCATCATCTGCCGCTCGCGCGCGTAGCGCACCAGCGCGACGAAGCGATAGATGCCGTGCACGAACTTTCCGTAAGGCAGCGTGATGAACAGCGCGAACACGAAGCCGAGGTGGATCGCCAGCAGAAATCCCATCGCCGCACTGTCGCGCCAGATCAAGAGCGCAATTCCGGTGAGGCTGGTGGTAAACAGCATCAGGATGAAGGCGCTGTCCATGCCCATGCGCGACTGATCGGTCAGGTCAGGATCGCGCCGGAATTTCGCCACGAGCAGTCCGATCGGCCCAATCAACAGCCCGATGCCGCCGAGCGTGCCGAGCACGACAGGCAGATCCCACCACGCATAGGGCGCCTCGCGCGCCAGCAGGTAATGATAGAGCGTGGCGACGCAGGTCGCGGCGAAGCAGAGCAGAAAGCCGTAGAACGTCAGATGATGGTAGATCTTGCGGCGGTCGGTCGGCTGCTCGTCCTCGTTGAAGCAGCCGACCCCGCCGCCGTCGAGATAGCGCAGCTCGCCGGCATCGCGGATCGCCTGCCAGATCGAGCCGGCATCGGCGCGGCCGCCGATCGGCTCGCCGATGTCGCGCCAGAACGCACGCACGCTCATGGCGAGCGCGAGGATCGCATAGAGAAACGCGACGCCGAACAGCGCCGCCATCGCATTGTGCGGCATCAATTTGTAGAACGCGCCGGGGCCGGTATGGATGCCGTGCAGCACCGCGCGGTCGTTGGCCGCGGCGAAGCCGAAGATGAAGGCGGCCACGCTCAGCGCCGCGATCACGGAGATGACGACGCCGTTGCGCGCGAACAGGCCGGACAGCGCAGGTGGCCAGGCATAGGCGGCATAGGAGTTGGCGCGGGCGATCGCCAATGTCTTCGGCACATTGACGTTGAACTCGTGCGGCGGCGAGAACTGGCAGTCGACATAGCAGGCGCCGCAGCCGTGACAGAGATTGGCGAGATAGTTGAGGTCGCCGTCGGAAAACGCGCGGCGCATCTCCATGGCGGGAAACACCGCGCACAGGCCCTCGCAATAGCGGCAGGAGTTGCAGACCGTCATCAGGCGGTCGGTCTCTTCGAGGATGGGTGTGCCGTGCATGGTGTTCAACGATTCCTCTTACCGCTTGCGCCGTGTGCTCCCTCCCCCCTTGCGGGGGAAGGCCGGGGAGGGGGGTAGCCCAGAGACATGGTGCTCGCGATACCCCCACCCCCAACCCCTCCCCCCAAGGGGGAGGGGAGCCGAAGAGCTGCGCAAGCGGACGTGAGTGCCATCTCAATTCCTCGCATTGTTCGCTGCTTCCCGTCCTGCGATCCGCCCGAATACGCTGCCGATGGTCATGCCCATGCCCGCCGCATAACCCTTGCCGAGCACGTTACCGGCCATGATCTCGCCGGCCGCGAACATGTTCGCCGACGGTTTGCCGTCCTTCATCAGCATGCGCGACTGCCGGTTCACGCGCGTGCCGAGATAGGTGAAGGTGATGCCGGGCCGCACCGGATAGGCGAGATAGGGCGGCGCGTCGATCTTGCGCGCCCAATGCGTCTTGGCCGGCGTGATGCCCTCGGTGCGGCAGTCGTCGAGGACGGTGTGGTCGAAGGTGCCGGGCTGCACCGCCGCGTTGAAATCCGCGACCGTCTTATCAAGCCGGGCCGGATCCAGCTCGAGCTTGCCCGCAAGCTCGGCCACGGTGGCGCCGGCGATCGGCGGAAACAGCGTCGGCATGAAGCTCGTCACCACGCTCGAGTCAAAAATAATGTAGGCGATCTGGCCGGGCTGCGCCGCCACCAGCCGGCCCCAGATCGCATAGCGCTTCGGCCAGATGTCCTCGCCTTCGTCATAGAAGCGCTGCGCGTCTCTGTTGACGACGATGCCGAACACGACCGAGTCGTGGCGGGTGATGATGCCGCCGTCGAATTTCGGCGCGCGCGCGTCGATCGCCACCGCATGGCATTGCGTGGGATCGCCGATCTCCTGCACGCCCTTGGCCAGCAGCATCTTCAGGATCGCGCCGCGGTTATAGGGCGTGCCGCGGATCAGGAAATTGTCGGCGGCCTCGCCCCAATACTGCTTCAGCCACTCGATGTTGGCCTCGAAGCCGCCGGCCGCGGCGACCAGGGTCGAGGCCTTGGCGGTTTGATCCGCGCCATCATGCTTCAACGACGCGGAAAGGAACATACCGTCGGCGACGTCGAGGTCGGTCACTTCGGCGTCATAAAGAATGTCGACGCCGAGTTGCTCTGCCGTGCGATAGAGCGCGTTCAGCATCGCGCGGCCGCCGCCGAGGAAGAAGGAATTGGTGCGCCCGAGGCTGAGTGTGCCGCCGAGCGAGGGCTGCCAGCGTACGCCCTGCTCGACGATCCAGTTCAGGATGTCCTTGGATTCGTGGATCATCATGCGCGCCAGCTCCTCGTCGGTCTGGCCGCCGGTGACGCGCAGCAAATCCTCCCAGAACTCCTCCTCGGTGTAGGGCCCGGTCAGGATGTCGGTTGCCGCGTCGTGGGCGCAGCGCATGTTGCGGGTGTGGCGGGTGTTGCCGCCGCGATAGAATTTCGGCGCGCCTTCCAGCACCAGCACACTGGCGCCGGCGCGCCGCGCGCTGATCGCCGCGCACAAGGCGGCATTGCCGCCGCCGATCACGAGCACGTCGTATTTGCGGTTAAAATCGGCCATGCGCTGTTGTTTGCTCGTCTGCACGAAAATCAAAAGTCGCCCCGTTTGCGATTGCTGGGTCCGCGATCCGTATCGGGCGACATCGGTTCGGCTATTCTCTGTGCACTAGCTGATTTGCGACAATATGATCAGCACCACGGTCACGGTAATCGCACCGCCGATGCGGGTGGCGATTTGCGCAAACGGCATCAATTGCATCCGATTGGCTGCGGTGAGGATTGCAACGTCGCCGGTGCCACCCTGTCCGCTGTGGCAGGCGGTGACGATCGCCGTGTCGATCGGGTACATTTTCATCCAACCTCCGACCAGGAATCCGGTGGCGATGATTGTAACCACAGTCGAAACGATGGTGATGAGGTAAGGCAGGGTAAAAGCGGCCACCAGTTTGTCCCATGGCGTCAGCGCGACACCGATCGCAAACAACAGCGGGTAGGTGACGGCGGTCGAGAAGAATTTGTAGACATGAAAGGCTCCGACTTGCAGCGACGGCGAGACCGCCCGCGCCAGCTTCAGAAACACCGCAATCGCAAGCATCGCGACCGGAGCCGGAAAGCCGAACAGTCGTTGTGCCAGCGCGCCTATCAGGTAGAGCGTCACAGCGGTGACCACTGCGGCAGCGACGGTCGATACGTCGACGCGATCGTCGGCGCCTTCCTCCTCGAATTCGAGCTCGTCGTGTTCGCCTGGTTGCAGGCGTCCTTCACCGGTGAGGTGCGGATAACTCTTGCCGACATAGTTGAGCGTGCCCGCGAGCAGAATAGCAGTGAGGCTGCCAAGCATCACCGGCGGCAATACCTGAGCAAACAGGTCGCCCTGTGGCTGGTGCAGGATTTGCGAATAGCCGATCGAAAGCGGGATCGCACCCTCACCGACGCCGCCGGCCATGATCGGGACCACGACAAGGAAGAACGTATGGTAGGCGCCGAGGCCCAACATGACGCCGACCAGCGTCCCGACGATGCCTCCGGCGACCGAGCCCGCGGCCAGCGGTACGAATATCTTGAGGAAGCCCTTGATCAGGACGCCTCGATCCATTCCCAGAATGCTGCCGACGATGATGCAGGAGATGAACAGGTACAGGAAGTTCGAGTCCTTGGTGAAATCCTTTACCGAATCCAGGATCGAATCCGGCAGCAAGTGATGGAACGCGAGGAACGACGGAATGAAGGTGGCAAAGATCGCCGCGGCCCCGATGTTGCGGATGATCGGAATTCGCTTGCCCAGTTCGGCGCAAGCGAAGCCGCCCATCGAGAGCAGGACGATCGCCATCAAGATGTCGGACGGCACTTTCCCCGTGGCAACGAACCCGCCGATCACTGCGAACAGGAGCAGAAAAACCGGCAGCGGAATGATACCGATCTTGTAATCGACGATCGACCACCAGCCCTTGGGCCAGAAGCCTTCAGCGGTGTCCTGCAAACCGGGCGGTGCGCTCTTTGCGTCCTGCAATTTCAGACCCCCCTGTGAGTGGCCGGCGTTTTCTCGCCGGCGGACATTGTGCTGATCCGGCAATCTGCCACGCCCGCGCGGCGCGACCAACCTGAAAACGCCGGGTGGGACCTGGCCGGCGTCTCATGCTGCTACGCGGTGACGGCTTCGCGCGTTTCGATGGTCTTGCCGCCGCGATAGACGGTCAGCGCGGCGATGATGCCGAGCGCTGCGCCGAACATCAGCCAGCAGGCGGGGGAGGCCTTGTCGCCGGTCTTGTCGATCAGCCAGGTCGAGGCGAACGGCGTGAAGGTGCCGAACAGGCCCGCGGCCAGCGCGAAGGCGATCGAGAAGCAGGTGGTGCGGACATGCGCCGGCACGATCTCGACCAGGCAGCCCAGCATGGTGCCGCTATAGACGCCGAAATAGAACGAGAACATCATCTGCACCGCCAGCAGCTTGCCGAAGGTCGGGGCTGCCGCGAGCCAATGCAGGGCCGGGTAGGCCGTCAGGAACGACAGGACGGCGATCGTCAGCAGCACCGGCTTGCGGCCGATGCGGTCGGACACGGCGCCGCCGACCGGATTCCAGATGAAGTTGGTCACGGCCACGAGGAGGGTGACGAGCAGCGTATCCGACGCCGACAGCTTGAGCTCCTTGCCGAAGCCGGGTGCGTAAACCGTGATGAAGTAGAAGGTCGTGGTGGTCAGCACCGCGATCATCATGCCCAGGATGACGATGCGCCAGTTCGCGATAGCCGAGGCGAAGACTTCGCTCGCGGTCGGATGCTTCTTCATGGCAAGGAATTCGGGTGTTTCTTCCAGCGTGCGGCGCAGGAAGAAGATCACCGGGATGATGAGGCAGCCGATGAGAAACGGGATGCGCCATTTGGCGATGCCGCCGATGGAGTCCAGAAAAGTATTGCCCGGCATGACTTCGCTGAGGATGAAGCCGATGATCGCGGCCACGAAGATCGCGACCTGCTGGCTGGAGGATTGGAACGAGGTGTAGAAACCGCGATTGCCGGGCGTGGCGATTTCCGAGAGATAGACCGAGACGCCGCCGAGTTCGACGCCGGCGGAAAAGCCCTGGATCAGCCGGCCGAGCAGCACGATGATCGGCGCGGCGATGCCGATGGCGGCGTAAGCCGGACAGAATGTGATGACCACCGTGCCAAGCGCCATCAGCGAGAGCGTGACGATCAGGCCCTTGCGGCGGCCGATGCGGTCGATATAGGCCCCGAGCACGACCGCGCCGACCGGGCGCATCATGGCGCCAAGCCAGAACACGCCATAGGCATTCAAGAGCGCCGCAGTCTCGTTGGCGGACGGGAAAAATGCGTCCGCGATCGGCTTGGCGTAGAAGCCGAACAGGAAGAAGTCGAACTGCTCGAGGAAATTGCCGCTGGTGGCGCGCAGGATAGCGCCGATGCGCGACTTGATCACGGGCGGCTGGACGCTTGTGGTTTCCGACATGGACGTTCCCCGTCTCGATCGGGACCGGTTACGCCAGAGGCTTCGCGCCGATCCGCTGTTGGTATGATGAGGCAATCTGTCACGCCCGCGCGGCATGACCAACCGGAAAACACCCAGCGAAGGGGAGAATCACTCCGGCTTGTTCTTCGCCGACGCAATCAGCCACTGCCGGAACGCGCCCAGCTTCGGCGGCTCCGCGACCCCCTCCGGCGACACCAGGTAGAACCCGGCATCCACCGGCAACGCGATCTTGAAGGGAACCACGAGCCGGCCCTTGGCGATGTCGTCTTGCACATAGGAGGTCCGTCCCATCGCGACGCCGATGCCGTCGATCGCCGCCTGCACCGTCATCAGGATCAGGTCGAAGGTGATGCCGGGTGGCTTGGAGATGTCGGAGGGCAGGCCGGCCGCAGTCAGCCATTGCCGCCAGTCGTCGCTGTTGGTCGAGGTGTGCAGCAGCACGTGCTCGCGCAGATCCTCCGGGCATTTCAGCGGCCGCTTGCCGTTGAGCAGCGCCGGGCTGCACACCGGAAAGAAGTCGTCCGCCATCAGCCATTCGGCGCGCAGGCCTTGCCAGTTGCCGCGGCCGTAGCGGATTGCGGCATCGACGTCGCCGCCTCTGAAATCGACCAGCGCGGTCGAAGTGGTGATGCGCACATCGATGCCGGGATGCGCCTCCTGGAACGCGGTGAGCCGCGGCAGCAGCCATTTGGCGGCGAGCGAGGCCAAGGTCGAGACCGTCAGCACATGGTCGTCGTCCTTGCGCAGCAGCCGGTCGGTCGCGAGCCGCAAATCGTTGAAGGCGGCGCGTACGCCCGGCAGGTAATCCCGCGCCTTTGGCGTCAGCGCCAGCGCGCGATTCTTGCGGATGAACAGGCGGATGCCGAGCTCTTCCTCCAGCCGCCTGATCTGATGGCTGATCGCGGTCTGCGTGACATTCAGCTCGGCGGCGGCCTGGGTGAAGCTGAGATGCCGCGCGGCGGCCTCGAAGGCTCGCAAGCCATTCAGGGACGGTAGTCTCGCGGTCATTCCTGCTGGTATCCCAAGATCATGACTTTATCTCATGTGAAGCGGTACAACATGTCGTTTGCGGAACCGCCGGAGAGCGCAGATATTTACGACAGAAATTAGCTTTAGGAGCCTCATATGTCCATCCTGACCCATGAATCGATGACAAATCATCATGTTGCGGGCGTTTGGGCCAATCTCGCCGAGACGTTCCACACCTGGCGGCAGCGCTACCGCATGCGCCAGGAACTGTCGCACTGGACCGATCGCGACCTGCATGACGTCGGCCTGTCGTGGAGCGATATCGTCCGCGAAACCGAAAAGCCGTTCTGGCGGGCTTGATCCAAGCCGCTAAAGCCGGCGCCGCCTCCGCATGAGGGGCGCCGGCCAATTTCTCTTCGACGGGAGCCGGCCATGACCACGCTTCGGTTCGACAATCTCCAGCAATATTCAGATGTGCTGCGTTCGCGGAAGGGTGAGGCGATCACGGTGCGCTTCGTCGAGCCGCGCGACGGCGACGAGTTGCAGAACTATTACCGTTCACTGTCGGCCCGCTCCCGCTACAACCGCTTCCTCGGCGCCATGAGCGAGCTGCCGGCGCCGGTGCTCGACCGTTTCACCCATGTCGGTCTCGCCGAGGGTTTCACCGTGGTCGCGACCATGATGGTCGACGGCTTCGACAGCATCGTCGGCGAGGCGCGTTACGCTTTTCATCCGGAGGACGGGAGCCTCGAATTCGGCCTCTCGATCGAGGACCGCTGGCAGGGCCATGGCATCGGCACGGCCCTGATGAAGAACCTGGAATGCCGCGCCGCCTCGCTCGGCGCCTCGAGCCTGTTCGGCGACACGCTGCGTTCGAATGAGAGCATGATCGCGCTGGCGCGCAAGGCCGGCCACGGCTTCGTGCAGCATCCCGACGACTGGAAGCTGGTGCGCTTTCAGAAAGCCATCAATGTCGCGCCGAAGGATATTCCCTGCGCCAGCTGGCGCATCGCGGCGGCTACGCGCGAACTCGATGCGCCGGCGTTTACGGCCTGATCAGCTTCCCTTGAACACCGGCTTACGCTTGTCGATGAAAGCCTGCACCGCTTCCTTGTGATCGGCCGTGGTGGTCAGCCGAACCAGCCGCATCGCCTCATGATCGCGCGCGGTGGCAAAATCGAACTGCAGGGCCTCGTCGAGATTGTCCTTCATGTAGCGCAGCGCCAGGGTCGGGCCCTCGGCCATCGCTTTCGCCAGCGCAAACGCTTCCTCCTGCAGTCTGTCGTCAGGCACGACACGGTTGACGAGGCCGATGCGCTCGCATCGCTCCGCGTCGACCTTGTCGGCGGTGAACATCAATTCGCGGGCACGCGCAGTGCCGACGAGGCGCGTCAACAGCCACGCAATGCCGTAATCGCCGCTCAGCGCCACGCGGAGGTAGCCGGTCGACACGAAAGCCGATTGTGCGGCGATGCGGATGTCGCAGGCCATCGCCAAGGCGAGGCCTGCGCCGACGGCGGGGCCGGGCAGGGCGGCGATCGTCGGCTTGCGGACGGAGGCCAGGGCGCCTGTCAGCAGCCGCTGCCGCTCCTGCAGGTCCGCGACCTTCTCGTCATGGGACATTTCGAGCTTCTTCTTGTCGCGATGCGCGCCCATGCCCTTGACGTTGCCGCCGGCGCAGAAGGCCTTGCCGGCGCCGGTGAGCAGGAGAACGCCGACCTCGGGATTCTCGCCGCAGGTCTTGATCATGGTGCGCAGCGCCGGCGTCAGGGTGTCGGACATGGCGTTGCGCACTTCGGGGCGGTTCAGCGTGATAACAGCGACGCGGTCGCGGACCACGCACAGGAGTTCGTCGGTTCCGGTGTCGACCTTGATTTCGTTGATGCCGGCAGTTGGGGCGTCGCTCATCAGAATTTCTCCACCCATGGCCGCAATTCCAGCTCCCAGGTCCAGGCGCTGCGCGGTTGTTGCAGGACGTTCCAGTAACTCAGCGCGATGGCATCAGGATCGAGGAACGAGTCCGGCCGGTCGGGCGGATTTGGCCGGGCTGTGCTGCGGATGCCGCCGTCAATGACAAAGTGTGCGACATGGATGCCTTGCGGCGACAATTCGCGCGCCATGCTTTGCGCCAGCCCGCGCAGCGCGAACTTGCCCATCGCGAACGGCGCCGACTGCGGATAGCCCTTCACGCTCGCCGACGCCCCGGTGAACAGGATGGCGCCGTGCTTGTTGGGCAGCATGCGCTGCACCGCCTGCTGCGCCACCAGGAAGCCGCCGAAGGCGCTGACCGCGATCGCATTGGCGACATCAGCCGGCACGAGATCGACAAAGGCGCCGCGAGCGCGTCCGCTCGCGTTATAGACCACCAGATCCGGCGTGCCGATCTCGCGCTCGACCATGCCGAACAGCCGCTCGACATCCTCGGGCTTGGTGGCATCGCAGGCATAGGCATGCGCGCCGGTCTCGCCGCAAAGCGCGCCCAGCTTCTCGATTTTTCGCGCGGCTAGGGCAATCGCGATCTTCTCGCGGGCGAACAGCCGCGCCAGCGAGGCGCTCAAGCCTTCGCCGGCACCGACAATGAGGGCGGTCTTGTATTTCGGCGTGTCCATGAACGGTCATCCTGACAAGTGCGGGAAGCTTGATCTAGGCGCGCAGGCCTTGCAAACAAGCCGCCTCCTGCAAGACAGCGTCGAGTTCGGCCTTGTCGGGCGCTGCGGCGTATTTGGCGCGCAGCATCGACAGCGAGCGCGCATGATATTTCTGCGGCTTCTGCGTCCAGCTCTCGCCGTCGAGCGTGACGCTGAATTCTTGCCTGTCCTCAGCAAGACATTTCTCGTTCGCCAATGTCCACGGCATGAATTTTCCACCGATCTGCGTGAGGATCGGCATCATGGTCGGGGCGAGCGCCGGCCATACCTCGAATGGCCCGTCATTGCGGGGCCACAACATGCGATGCACCCAATCCAGCACATGCGGTGCGTTGCCTTCGATCAGCGCGCCAGAGGTCGGATCGGTCCAGAGCTCGTAGAACTGGCCCCACAGCCCGAAATCGCCATAGGCGGGCCGCGCGCCGAACAGATAGGGCCGCGTCGCGAGGTGAGCCTCTAGCAGCGTCAGCATGTCGAGGAAGCCGGCCTCGATCTGCGGCGCAGTTTCGGCGTTCGAGCCGACGAACCAGACGCGGTCGGCCATGCGCGTCCGCACCTGGCCGGCGAAACCGGCAAACTCAGCTTCACTCGCCTTCGGCGCGCGCATCCGAGCGATCCGCCCCGCGCTGCAAATCTGGTCGACCTCGCGGGTCCAGCGATAGTGGAACATCCATTTGTTGCCCCACTCGTCGCCGAACTCCTCGATCAGCGCCGAGATGAAGCAGGCCGCGCCGCTGGGGTGGATCGGCGGCTCCGGAAAGCGCTTCTCCATCTGGTCGATGATCGGCGTGGAATCCTGGATGCCAGTCCCCTCGGGCGTCACCACCAGCGGCACGATCGGCAGTCTGGCGTGCTTCTCGTACTCCGCCTGGCTCGCGGCATTGCGCAAAATCCATTGATGCGGAATGGCTTTGTAGCGAAAATAGGAGCGCACCTTGACCGAATAGGGCGACATCTCGGCGCCGAAGATGCGATAGAGATCCGCCATCGGATCATGCCTCCCTGAACGTGCGGCTTCACGCGCCGCTTGGTAGATGATCTACATCATTCAAAGCCGGCAAGACAGGGCGGAAGTACCAGGAGTTGTCAAAAATGCATCAGCTCCTTGATGTAGCGCAGAAAGCGAACCAGCCCGGCCTGCTCGCGCCCGACACCACGGGGTTGAATTTCTACCGCGCCGATCCTGTTCTGGCCGACCTTCTGCGCATTTATCTTCCCGACGCGCTGTTCCGGCACATCGAGCCGCATCTCGACCGCCTCGGCGGACTGGCTGGCGGCCATCTCGACGAATGCGCCCGGCTCGCTGACCGCCATACGCCTGTGCTGCATGCGCGCGACAAGTTCGGCCGCGACGTGCAATCGATCGAATATCATCCGGCCTATCGCGAGCTCGAGCGTGCCGCCTTCGGCGAATTCGGCATTCACGCGATGTCGATCCGCAAGGGCATTCTCGGCTGGCCCGACAAATATCCGGTCACCGCCAAGCATGCCTTCACGTTCCTGTTCAATCAGGCCGAGTTCGGGCTTGGCTGCCCGATCAACGTCACCGACGGCTGCGCCAAACTGCTCGCAAATTTCGGCAGCGATGCATTGAAGGAAAAATATCTCGACGGCCTGACCCAGACGGACATGGCGAAGCTGACCCAGGGCGGTCAGTTCATGACCGAGAAGGAGGGCGGCTCCGACGTCGGCACGCTCACCACGACCGCGGTGCAGGAGGGCGACCACTGGCGGCTTTTTGGCGAGAAGTGGTTCTGCTCCAATGCCGACGCCAAAGTGGTGATGCTGCTGGCGCGGCCGGAAGGCGCGCCGCCCGGCACGCGCGGCGTCGGCTTGTTCCTGATGCCGCGCTTCCTCGACGACGGTTCGCAGAACCATTACCGGATCGTCCGCCTGAAGGACAAGCTGGGCACCCGTTCGATGGCGTCAGGTGAGATCAAGCTGGAAGGCGCCATCGCCTATGCGGTCGGCAAGCTTGACCGCGGTTTCGTGCAGATGGCCGAGATGGTCAACTCGTCGCGGCTCTCCAACGGCGTGAAGTCGACCGCGCTGATGCGGCGCGCGTATCACGACGCCATGACGGTGGCGAAGAACCGCGTCGTGTTCGGCAGCCGCATCGTCGATCTGCCGCTCGGCCGGCGACAGTTGATGAAGATCATGCTTGCGACCGAGCAGGCGTTGTCGATGAGCTTCCTCACGGCGGACGCGCTCGACCGTGCCGAAGCCGGCAGCCAGGAGGCGGCGGCGCTGCTGCGCATCCTCACCCCGACATTGAAATTCCGTGCCACGCGTGACGCGCGCAAGGTCTGCGGCGACGCGTTGGAGATGCGCGGCGGCATCGGCTACATCGAGGAGTTCGCGACCGCGCGACTGTTGCGTGACGCGCATCTTGGTTCGATCTGGGAGGGCACCGGCAACATCGTGGCGCTCGATGCGCTCAAGCGCGCGGTCGGCCGTCACGGTGCGGAGTTGGCGCTCGCTGCGGGTTTGCATGCGCGGCTCGACGATAGCGCCGAGGTGCCGCAAACCTGGCGCGACCGCCTGCGCGCGCTCATCGATCGTGCCGTGGAATTCGCGCGCGAGGTCGCCGCCAAGAGCGAGAACGAGGCCGAGGCGCGCCGCGCCACCAGCCTGCTTTACCATGTCGCCAGCGCCGTGCAGCTTGCCTGGGAAGCGCAACGCATCGACGAGATGCGCGGCGATGCGCGCCGGCTGCTGCTGTCGCGGCTTGTGGTCGATCACCGGGTTGGCCCTAGCGATCCGTTCCGCCTAGCGGAAAACAAGACGCAAGATGCGATCGCGGGTCTTCTGCTAGGTGACCGCGCAGCCGGCATGGCCGAGGTTGGCGAATTGATCGCGGCGGCGTAGGCTGCCGCCCTAACTCTAGAACCAGAAAATATCCGGGAGAAAACGATGAAGGCCGCCGTCCTGCATGAAGTCAACAAGCCTCTTGTCATCGAGGACGTCAGCCTGCCCAATCCAGGTCCGCGCGAGGTTCTGATCCGCACCGCGGTTGCCGGGCTCTGTCATTCCGACCTGCATTTCATGGAAGGGCTGTATCCGCATCCGCTGCCGGCCGTGCTCGGCCACGAATCCGCAGGGATCGTCGAGAAGGTTGGCTCTGACGTGAACTATGTGAAGCCGGGCGACCACGTCGTCACCTGTCTCTCGGTGTTCTGCGGCACGTGCGACAACTGCACCACCGGACGCCCTGTGCTGTGCACCGACACCACGGTCAAGATGATTCCGGGTGCGTCGAACCGGCTGTCCTGGGGCCGGCCGGAGAAACTCAACCAGTTCCTCAACCTCTCGTCATTCGCCGAGCAGATGCTGGTGCACGAGAACGCCATCGTCAAAATCCGCAACGACATGCCGCTGGAGCTCGCCGCGCTGATCGGCTGCGGCGTCATCACCGGCTACGGTGCCGTCGTGAATACCGCGAAGGTGACGGCCGGCGAGACCGTGGCCGTGATCGGCTGCGGCGGCGTCGGCATGGCCGCGATTAACGGCGCGGAAATCGCAGGTGCGGGGCGCATCATCGCGATCGACACCAATCCGGCCAAGCTGCAGTTGGCCACCAAGCTCGGCGCGACCGATATCATCGACCCCCGCAACGGCGATGTGGTGAGCCAAGTCCGCGAATTGACCAAGGGCGGCGTGCACCACGCCTTCGAGGTGCTCGGCCGCAAGGAAACCGCGGAGCAGGCGTTTGCGATGCTGGCGCCCGGCGGCACCGCGACCATCGTCGGCATGATCCCGTTCGGTCAGAAGATCGAGCTGCACGGCTTCGACTTCCTGCGCGAACGCCGCATCCAGGGCTCGTCGATGGGCTCGAACCATTTCCGCGTCGACATGCCGCGCCTGATCGAGTTCTACATGCGTGGCCGGCTGCATCTGGAGGACTGGATTTCGGCCAAGCTGAAGCTGAGTGAGATCAACGAGGGCTTTGCCAACATGAAGGCCGGCAAGACCTTGCGCAGCGTCATCATGTTCGATGCGTGACGCTCTTCGCCTCTCCCCGCATTGCGGGGAGAGGTCGCCGCGCTCTTGCGCGGCGGGTGAGGGGCCAAGCGCGACAGTGCCGTGGCTTCGGTCTCTCCGACTCTGAGTTCTTCGATTCTGTGCGAGTTATTATTGGGGTTGGCATCCTGCCTTGCTCCTCACCCGACGCTCTCGCTGCGCTCGGCGTCGACCTCTCCCCGTAAAGGACGGGGAGAGGTGAAAGAACTACCGCGCCACATGCGCCGACACGGCAAGCCATTTGCCGTTCTGCTTGGCCCAGCAATCGGTGTAGCGGCCATGCGACGGCTGGCCGTCCGCGCCGATATAGCTGGTCTGTGCGTGGATGATGGCGAAGTCGCCGAGGATGCGGATCTTCACGTCCTCCGCCTTCAGGCCCTTGATCTTCACGGGGATCGCGGTCTGCTTCAGGAACGCCGCGCGGTCGACAAGGCTCTTGTCGGGATTGGTGCAATAAAAATCCTGCGCCAGGATTTCATCGAAGCGCTTGACGTCGCAATTCTGCACGGAGTCGACATAGTCCCTGTTGAGCTTGGTCAGGTCGTCGAGGTCTTTGTTCATCGTTTTCCCTCCCTGTTACCCCTCATGGTGGGGAGGCGCGCCAGCGCCGTCTCGAACCATGAGGCCTCTTTGGGCTCATCCTTCGAGACGCTGCTTCGCGGCTCCTCGGGATGAGGCTTTGCTAGTCATCAAACATCTTCGGCGGAACGAAGCCGCCGAGCTCGCGCTCGATCAATTCCGCGAGCTTCAGCGGCGTGCGGTCCTCCAGATATGGGCCGACGATCTGCACGCCGACCGGCAATCCGTCCGGCGCGAAGCCGGTCGGGATCGCGGTCGCCGGCAAGCCGGGCAAGGTCGCGACGCCGGGCCAGGCAAGCTGATCCGGATAGGGATAATCCTTGCCGTCGATGTTGATCTTGCGCGTTTCCTGTTCCGGCGATTCGTCCTGCAGGTAGGCTGGCGTCGGCATGATCGGACAGATCACCGCGTCGAAATTCCCAAACAGCTCGCGCCACTGCGCCTTCAGCCGGGTGCGGTCGTTGTCGGCGATGACCCAATCCTTGTGGCTCAGCACGATGCCGCGCAGCCGCTCCGCACGCAGGCTCATATCGTCGGGGGCGAGCTGGGCGACGCCGGCCTGCGCACCCGCATAGACCTCGGGCAGGAATGCCGCACCCAATTGCGATAACAGAAGCCGCATATAGAGTCGCGAAGTCGCGGCGAAATCGGGCCATAACGGGCTTTCCCGCGTCACCTTCGCGCCCGCCTTGACCAGATGCGCCGCAAGTCGCTCGATGCCGGCGCGCACGTCCTTGTCCGTCGGCAGCAGCGGATCGCTTTCGATCAAGAGAATGCGGAAATCCTTCAGCGAGGTGTGGCGCGACGGCGGCAATGACAGCGAATAGGCCTTGCCGGCCTCGAGCGGGTCGGGGCCCGCCATCACGTCGAGCAGCATCGACAGGTCGGCGGCGCCACGCGCCATCGGGCCGATCACCGCGAGGTCGCGGCTATACGGTAGCGGCGGAAATGGCGGCGCCGTGTGGCCGCGGTTCGGCACCAGCGCGAAGGTCGGCTTGTGGGCATAGACGCCGCAATGGAATGCCGGCACCCGCAGCGAGCCGCCGATGTCGGAGCCGAGCGACAGCGGGCCATAGCCCGCCGCGAGCGCGGCCGACGATCCACCGGACGAGCCCCCAGGCGTACGCTTCAGATCATACGGGTTGTTGGTGGTGCCGTAGATTTCGTTATAGCTCTGCCAGTCGCCGAGGCCGAGCGGCACATTGGTCTTGCCGACGATGACGCCGCCGGCGTCATTTACCCGCGTGATCGCCAGCGCGTCTTCGGCTGCCTTGAAATCCTTTTGCGCGGGAAAGCCGAAGGTCGTGGGCAATCCTTTCATGTTGTAGGATTCTTTCACGGTGAGCGGAATGCCGAGCAGCGGCTTGCTCTCGCCGCGCGGCAATGCGGCGTCCGCCGCGCGCGCCGCGTCCATGGCGCGGTCGAAGTCGCGCACGCAGATCGCGTTGATCTTGCCGTCGTGCCGTTCGATGCGGCCGATCGCGTCCTGCGTCAGCTCGACCGACGAAACCTTCTTTGCTTTCAGCGCCGCCGCAACCTCGACGGCGGTCTTGAAACTCCATGCTGACTTGGCCAAAAACGAGCTCCCGTTTTTAATCTCGAAACGGCGCGGATGATGCTCAGTTTGGGCAGGCGCTGCAATAGCAATCGCTGTACAGTGGCGTGATCCGCGATGCGCTATTGACCCGTGCATGCCTTCCTCTGCCTTGCAAACAGGGAGTCACGACATGACCGAGACGAATGTCAGCCGCAGACATGTGCTGGCGGCCGCGGGAGGTGCGGTGGTGGGCGGATCGATGCAGAAAAGCGTGGCGGCGGCGATGAATTGGAGTGCCGCGAAACCGTCCGAGGCCGGATTTTCAGATGACCTCGCCGCGCGGCTCGATAAGGCCATTGCCGACAAGCGCATCTGGAACATGCATGCGGTCATCGTCGTCAGAGGCGGTCGGCTGGTGCTGGAGCGCTATTTCGATGGTCCCGATGACGCACGCGGCAAACCGCTCGGCGTCGTCAGGTTCGGGCCCGAGACGCTGCACGATCTGCGTTCGGCATCGAAGAGCATTGTCGGACTGCTGTACGGCATCGCGCTCAGCGACGGCAAGGTGCCGCCGCCCGAGCAGCCCTTGATGCAATCGTTTCCGGAATATGCCGATCTCGCCGCCGATCCGGCGCGGAAGCGCTGGACGCTGCATCATGTGCTGTCGATGACCATGGGCACGGATTGGGACGAGCTGAGCATTCCCTACACCAATCCGGCCAACAGCGAGATCGCGATGGATCGCGCGCCGGATCGCTATCGCTACGTGCTGGAGCGGCCTATTGTGACGGAGCCTGGCAAGCGCTGGACCTATTGCGGCGGCGCAACTGCGTTGCTCGGCCGCATCATTGCGAAAGGGACCGGCAAGTCACTGCATGATTATGCGCGCGAGGTGTTGTTCGATCCGCTTGGGATGGAGCCGACCGACTGGTACACCGGCCATGACGGCGAGCTGATTGCCGCCTCCGGCATCCGCATGCTGCCGCGCGATCTCGCGAGGATCGGGCAGCTCATGTTGCGCGGTGGTGAGTGGGACGGCCACGCCGTGGTTCCGGCGGAATGGATCAAGCGATGCACGACCGCCGTGGTGCCGATCGACGAAAATCGCGAGTACGGCTATCAATGGTATCTCGGGCGGAACGAGCATTTCTGGAACGCCGCGGGCAATGGCGGCCAGCGGCTCTATGTGGTTCCCGAGCGCGACCTCGTGGTAGTGACCACGTCGGGCAACTACGACACGCCGGACCAATGGTTGCCGCCACTGCGCATCATGCGCGAGGTCGTATTGCCGGCGATCCTCTAAATTTTAAGACGCGCCGATCAGAATGCCGACGGCGAGCACGATGACGCCGCCGAGCACGACCTGAAACACGGCTTTCAGGAACGGCGTGTCCATGTAGCGCGCCCGGATGAAGGCGATCGCCCAGAGCTCGACGAACACCACGACGCCGGCGATTGCGGTCGCAACCCAGAACGCGTTGGGCCACCTGTCCGGCACGAGATAAGGCATGGTGTGGCCGAGACCACCGACCGCGGTCATGACGCCGGTGACCGCGCCTCGCGCCCAGGGTGAGCCGCGGCCGGTGATCGAGCCGTCGTCGGACATGGCTTCCGCAAACGCCATGCTGATGCCGGCGCCGAGCGAGGCGGCAAGCCCCACCACGAAGGTTTCCCAATTGTGATGCGTCGCGAAGGCTGCGGCGAACAGCGGCGCCAAGGTCGACACCGAGCCGTCCATCAGCCCGGCCAATCCCGGCTGCACATATTGCAGCACGAAGGTGCGGCGCCGCGTCGCGTCCTCGGCGCCGCGCACCCCCGGTGTCAGGATGTTTTCCGTGAGCTTGCCCGCAAGGTTCTCGTGGCCCTTCTCTTCCTCGGCGAGATCGCCGAGCAGGCGGCGCACGCCGACGTCCTCGGCCTGCTCAGCGGCGCGCGCGTAAAATTGCTCGGCCTGCTGCTCCATGGTCTCGACTTCCTTGCGGATGATGTCGAGCGGCAGGTTTTTCATCAGCCAGATCGGACGACGCCGGAAGAAGCCCTTGACGTCCTCACGGCGGATCGGCGGCAGATGCTGGCCGAAGCGCTGCTCGTAGGTTTCGAGCAGGCGGTGTCGGTGGCCGCGCTCTTCCTCGGCCATCTCCTCGAAGATCTTTGCCGAGTCGGGGTAACGCTCTTTCAGGTCCTCGGCGAAGGCCATGTAGATGCGGCTGTCCTCCTCCTCTGAGGAGATCGCAACCGCCAGCACCTCGCGCTCGCTGAGATCGGCGAAATTTTTCATCGGGAGCACCAGTTTAGAATTATTCTAAACTACTAACCCCTGAGCGGCCAATGGTCAACCGTATTGCCGAATTCTCCCGACTTCTACCGCGCTTTGGGAACTCATGGCCTTGATCGTCCGTTCGAAGACGGCGGGGATGGGCTGAAGGGGAAAGTCGCATGCAAAAAGTCAAATATCGGCTGAACGACCCACGGCTGGCGCCACGGCGGACCAAACTCGAAATTCCGGGCTGGGCCGGTGAGCGCGATCCGCGCAAGGATGGCTCGCGCGAGCAAGTCTGGCACTGCGTGCCATTCTCCGAAGGGGCCCAATACGGCATCGAGCTGTTCTACCCTTACGACAACGAACTGCATGTCAGCACGAAGAATGGGCAGCTGGTGCTCGAAGGCGACTGGGGCGAGCAGCCGGACAATGGCCTGCAGTGGCCGCCGTTCCGAAATTTCGGCGGCATGTATTACACCTATCAGCTGCTGCTCGATCTGAAGGTGCCGCAGGGATTTGCCATCCGCACCGAGCCCCATCCACGCTTTTATTCCGACCCCACCGATACGGTGCCGATCGCAGTGCCAGCGTTGATCCGCAACTGGTGGCCGATGGTGTTCTTCTGTGTCTTCAAGTCGCCGGCCGAAGGCCGCACCCACATCTTCCGCCCCGGCGAGCCGTTTGCGCAAATCATCGTGATCCCGGAAGAAGCACCGTTCGAGATCGAACCGATGACCGAAGAGGAAGCGGCGGAGCGCGAGCTTCAGGCGCGGCGCATCTATGCCAACCGGCCCAAGCTCGCGGGCGACACCGAGTGGACCTCATCGACCGACACCGTATTCGACGGCACCTATCGGCATCTTCACCGTGCCGCCAAGGAAAAAGCGCGGCAGGGCTGAAGCATCAACGCGAAAAGGCCCCGGGGTCGTGCCCCGGGGCCTTTGTGACGTCAGGTCATCAATTGTGATGGTGGTGATGATGATGGTGGTGGTGATGATGATGATGCCGATGGCGTCCGATCACCACGACCGGGCCACGCCGCATATGGCTGTGGTGATGGTGATGATGATGGTGGTGCATTTGAGCCAGCTGCACATTTCCTTCCGCGGATTTGGCCGGCGCCTGCTCATCCAGCGCCTGCAGCACCTTTGCCGCATTCGGGATCGGTTCGAGCAGGTCGGCGTAGGAATTCGCCGTTAGCGCGTCCGACGGGCCCGGCGCGGGCGTGGCCTGCGCGGCGCCAAGGGTGCTGAGCGCCGCCACCGCTCCCAAAAGTCCAGCGATCTTCTTGTCCATAAGGGGAATCCTCTCTGCAGATAGGCCATTGCCCGAATGCGAACGCGGCGTTTTCGCAAATGTTCCCTGGCGGCCCCGCGTTTGGAGAAAAGTTCCAGCCTGCGTCGTTATCGCGCGCTTGGTCCGGCCGCCTGGAGAAACTCCAGCAGCAGCCGGCTCACCTCGGTCGGTTGCTCCTGCTGCACCCAATGGCCGGCGCCGTCGATGAGATGGCAGCCGATCATGTTGGTGCAGGCTTTGGTCTGCATCGCCTCGAACACGCCGGCACGCTGATGGGTGCCCCAGTCCTGCTGGCCCGAGATGAAGCAGGACGGCACATCGATGGTGCGGCCCGACCAGGTCTGCAATTCCGTGGTGAACGCGCCCGAGGTGCCGCAGCGATACCATTGCAGCCCGCCCTGGAATCCGGTGCGTGCATATTCGGCCGCGTAATAGGCGAGCTCGCTGTCCGGCAGCCATCTGTTGGCGGCGATGTTTTCGCGCGACGGCATGACCGGGGCAACCGCCTCCGGCATGGTCTTGTCCAGATCCATCACGTAATAGGTCGGCAGCTTGGCGAGCTCTTCGGCCGACCACCCCTTCAGCGGATAGGGGTTGTTGTCTTTCCAGTCGGCGCTCTTGTGATGGTAATAGGCGCGCAGGAAATCATGCACGCCCTGCGGCGCGCGGCTCATGTCGGCGTCCGCCTCGCGCGTCGAGTAGTACCATTGATAATGCTTGCGCGGCCGCGGCAGCGCCGCGAGCGCGCGATGCACGGGATCCTCGCTCGCGGGCCTCGGCGGTCTGTTTGCGGTGTTGAACGGCAGCGAGGGCGGGCCGCCGAACGGCGCGCTCATCATCGCGACCGCGCGGAACACGTCTGGCCGCATCAGCGCACACCATGCCGCGACCGGACTGCCGAAGTCGTGGCCGATCACGGCGTCGACATGCTTGTAGCCGAATGCCGCCACCAGCCCGAGCGCGTCCCGCACCAGATTCGGAAAACGGAACGGCGCGAGGTCACCGTCATAATTCGAGTCCCAGCCGGTGGTGCGGCCATAGCCGCGCTGGTCCGGCGCGATCACGTGATAGCCGGCTTCGGCAAGCGCCGGCATCACCTTGCGCCAGCTGAAGGCCAGCTCGGGAAAGCCGTGCAGCAGCAGCAGGCATGGCCGGCCCGGCGTCTCGTGGCCGGCTTCCAGCACATGCATGCGCAAGCCGTTGATGCCGTCGACATGGCGCGAACGGATGGTCCCGGGGAGGGGGACGGGGGGAGCTCGGTCGTCGTGCTCATGAGCCGCCGTCTCTCCGCTGTCGTCCCGGCCTTGAGCCGGGATCCATAACCACAAGAGCGTGCGGCAAGTGTAGCTGTGGCCGCAGCGGTTGTCACAGCCAGCACCGGTGGCTATGGGTCCCGGCTCAAGGCCGGGACGACACCATTTATGTGGAGATGCCTTATAGCCGCTCCACGATCGTCACATTGGCCATGCCGCCGCCTTCGCACATGGTCTGCAGGCCGTAGCGCTTGTTGCGTTGCTTCAGCGCATTCACCAGCGTGGTCATCAGCTTGGTGCCGCTGCCGCCCAAGGGATGGCCGAGCGCGATCGCGCCGCCATTGACATTGAGCCGCGCTGGATCGGCGCCTGTCGTCTTCAGCCACGCCGTCGGCACCGAGGCAAAGGCCTCGTTCACTTCGAACAGGTCGATATCGTCGACACTCATGCCGGCCTTCTTCAGCGCGCGCTCGGTGGCGTGCAGCGGCGCGTCCAGCATGATGACGGGATCGCCGCCCATCATGGTCATGTGATGGATGCGCGCCAAAGGTTTGGCGCCGAGCTGCTTCAGCCCCCTCTCGTTGACCACGACCACGCCGGAGGCGCCGTCGCAGATCTGGCTGGCGCTCGCCGCGGTCAGCTTGCCGTTCTCGGCGATCAGCTTGACGGCCTTGATTCCGTCGAGGCTGACATCGAAACGGATGCCTTCGTCGATGGTGTGGGTATCGGTCGAGCCGTCAGCACGCGTAATCTGCAGCGGCACGATCTCGTTCTTGAAGGCGCCGGCCTGCGTCGCCGCGATCGCGCGCTGGTGGCTGTTGTAGGAATATTCGTCGAGTTCGTCCTTTGACAGCCCGTACTTCTGCGCCATCATCTCGGCGCCGGTGAACTGGCTGAACACGATGTTCGGATACTTCTGCTCGATGCCGGGACTCTTGTAGGTGCCGAAGCCGTTCTTGGCGGGCAGTTGTGAGGCGAGACCCATCGGCACCCGCGTCATCGATTCCACACCGGCTGCGATCACGATATCCATGGCACCGCTCATCACCGCTTGCGCGGCGAAATGCAGCGCCTGCTGCGAGGAACCGCACTGCCGGTCGATCGAGGTGCCCGGCACGCTCTCGGGCAGCTTCGAGGCCATGATGGCGTTGCGCGCGATGTTGTTGGACTGCTCACCCGCTTGCATCACGCAGCCCATGATCACGTCCTCGATCTGGTCGGGCGCGGCGCCCGAGCGTTCCACCAGCGAGTCCAGCACCTTGGCGGCGAGATCGGCCGGATGCCAGCCGGCGAGACGTCCTCCCTTGCGGCCGCCGGCTGTGCGGGCGGCGGCGACGATGTAAGCCTCGGCCATCTCTGCTTCTCCCTGATCGTTATCGCCTAGTTTGATGGGCGCGGGTTTAAGGTATGCGTTGCGACTTAGTCAATCGATCAATTAACTCTTGAGTGCGGGCCCGGCATGCGCTTATGTGCGGCCACTTTCGCGACCCCGCAGCAATGGCATCCAAGTGAACACCAGCGTACCGATCAGGCCCGCGGCGACAAATCCCACGGCCGACAAGCTGCTGGTCGCGGCCAGCGCCTTGATGATCGAGCGCGCCTCGATCGAGGTTTCCTTGTCGGACATCGCGCAGAAGTCCGGCGTCAACTCTGCGCTGGTGAAATACCATTTCGGTAACAAGGACGGCCTGTTACTGGCGCTGCTCGCGCGCGACGCCGAGACCGAAGTCGCCAATCTCGAATATCTGCTGGCGCAGCCGATCACGCCGACCGAGAAGCTGAAGCTGCATATCGCCGGCATCATCCGCGCCTATCACCGCTTCCCCTACATGAACCGGCTGATCCATTATTTGCTGCACGAGACGAGCGCGACAGCCGCTGAGCAGGTGTCGAAATTCTTTGTAGCACCCTTGCTCGATTTTCATCGCCGCCTGCTCATCCAGGGCGTCAAGACCGGCGAGTTCCGCAAGGTCGATCCGGTGCTGTTCTACACCAGCCTGATCGGCGCCTGCGATCACCTGTTCTTCGGCCGCCAGACCATGTCGCGCGCCAGCGGCGTCGGTCCCGTCACCGAGGAGGTCTGCCGGCAATACATCAGGCATATGGAAGCGCTGATCTGCGGCGGCATCCTGAGTCCCGCGTATGTGGCCGCGGCCGAATAGCAAAGTTGGAAATCCAGAGAAGAAACGCCCAAGGAGAGGTTTGACATGCAATTGAAAGACGTTGCCGTTCTCATCACCGGCGGTGGTTCGGGGCTTGGCGCCGCGACCGCGCGCGCCATGGCCGAAAAGGGCGCGAAGATCGGCGTGCTCGACCAGAGCAAGGAAAACGCCGAGAAAGTCGCAGCCGAGGTGAAGGGCGTCGCACTGCACGCTGACGTCACCGACGAGGCCGCGGTCAAGGCCGCGATCGCCAAGGCCGAGAGCGCGCATGGCGTCGCGCGCATCCTGATGAACTGTGCCGGCATCGGCGGCTCGCAGCGCATCGTCGGCCGCGACGGCGTCTATCCGCTGGCGAAGTTCGCACGCATCATCAATGTCAATCTGATCGGCACCTTCAACTGCCTGCGGCTGTTCGCCGAGCGGCTGGTCACCGCGGAACCCATTGGAGAAGAGCGCGGCGTCATCATCAACACGGCGAGCGTCGCGGCCTATGAAGGCCAGATCGGTCAGATCGCCTATTCGGCCTCGAAGGGCGGCATCGTCGGCCTCACCTTGCCGGCGGCGCGCGATCTCGCCAGCCAGAAGATCCGCGTCAACACCATCGCGCCCGGCATCTTCTTCACACCGCTGCTGATGGGATTGAATGAAGAGGCGCGCAAAAGTCTCGGCGCGCAGGTGCCGCATCCCGCCCGGCTCGGCGAACCGAACGAATACGCCAATCTCGCGGTCCACATCGTCGAGAACGCGATGCTCAACGGCGAGACCATCCGTCTCGACGGCGCGATCCGCATGGCGCCGCGTTAAAGTAGACTCAGCTGTCGTCCCGGCCTCGTGCGCAATGCGCACTGGAGCCGGGACCCATGCCGCGTGATGTCTCGGTTGAACACAAGCGGTTGACGACTTCGCTAAACAAAGGCCTGTGATTATGGGTCCCGGCTCGCGCTCACTGCGTTCGCTTGGCCGGGACGACAAAGCAAAAGGGTAGGACGCCCATGAATTTCGATTTCTCCGACGACCAGAAGCAGATGCGCGACGCCGCGCGAAAATTCCTGTCCGAGCAGTGTCCGCCGAAAGCGGTGCGCGCCGTACTCGACGGCAAGGCCACCTACGACAAGGAGCTGTGGAAGGGACTCGCCGAGATGGGTTTCATCGGTGTTGCCATTCCCGAAGAGTTCGGCGGCGCGGGCGCCGGCCATCTCGAGCTTTGCGTGATCGCGGAGGAAATGGGCCGCGCGCTGGCGCCGGTGCCGTTCTCCTCGACCGTGTATCTCGCTACTGAGGCGCTGATGCTTGCGGGCTCCGATGCACAGAAGAAAAAGTGGCTGCCCAAGATCGCAAGCGGCGAGGCGATCGGCACGCTGGCGCTGTTCGAGGGCAAGGGCAATCCGTCGCCGCAGGCGATCAAGCTCACGGCCAACGGCGGTGCGCTCAATGGCATCAAGAAGCCGGTACCGGATGGCGCCATTGCCGATTTCGCGGTCGTCGCCGCGCGCACGGGATCTGGTGGACGCGAGAGCGACGTTTCCTTGTTCCTGGTCGACATGAAAGCCGATGGCGTTGAGGTCAAGGACCTCACCAATGTCGATCCGACCCGCGGACAGGCCGAGGTCACCTTCAAGAACGCCAAGGCCGAACCGCTCGGCAAGGCCGGAGAGGGATGGAGCGTGCTGACACAGGTGCTCGATCGTGCCGCCGTGCTGGTCGCCTTCGAGCAACTCGGCGGCGCCGACCGCGCGCTGGAGATGGGCCGCGACTACGCGCTCGACCGCATCGCCTTTGGCCGGCCGATCGGCTCGTTCCAGGCGGTCAAGCACATGCTTGCCGACATGTATGTCTCGGCCACGCTGGCGCGCTCCAATTGCTATTACGGCGCCTGGGCGCTCTCGACCAATGCCGGCGAGCTGCCGGAAGCCGCGGCGTCCGCGCGCATCAGCGCGACACAGGCGTTCCAGCATTGCGCCAAGAACAACATCCAGGTCCATGGCGGCATGGGTTTCACCTGGGAGTTCGACTGCCACATGTACTACCGCCGCGCCAATGCGCTCGCGCTTGGGCTCGGCAGCCAGTCCTGGTGGGAAGACGCGCTGATCGACCGCATGCGCAAGAAGAACGCGGCATGAGGACCAACGCATGAACTTCGACGACACCCCGCAGGAAGCCGCGTTCCGTGCCCAAGCGAAAGCCTGGATCGCGGCCAATGCGCCGAAGCAATACGAGGAAGAGCTGCGCAAATCCTCGCTTGGCCGCACGCGCCTCGAAGGCGTCAACATCCTCGACGTCGCCAAGGCCTGGCAGAAGACAAAGGCCGACGCCGGCTGGGCCTGCCTGCACTGGCCCAAGGAGTATGGTGGCCGCGGCGCTTCCCCGATCGAGCGCGTGATCTGGCAGCAGGAGGAAGGCCCGTTCGGCAAGCTCTCGGCGATGTTCATCATCGGCCACGGCATGTGCGGGCCGACCATGATGGCGTTCGCCGGCGAGGAGCAAAAACGCAAATACCTGCCGCCGCTGGCCTCCGGCGAGAAGGTCTGGTGCCAGCTGTTCTCCGAGCCGGCCGGCGGCTCCGACGTTGCGGGGCTTCGCACCCGCGCGGAGAAGAAGGGCGACGACTGGATCATCAACGGCCAGAAGATCTGGACCTCGGGCGCGCATTATTCGGACTACGGCATCCTGCTGACGCGCACCGATCCCAACGTGCCCAAGCACAAGGGGCTCACCATGTTCTTCCTGGACATGAAGAGCCCGGGCGTCGAGGTACGGCCGATCAAGCAGGCGAGCGGACAGTCGGATTTCAACGAGGTGTATTTCACCGACGTGAAAATCCCGGACAGCCAGCGGCTCGGCAATGTCAATGACGGCTGGAACGTGTCGCTGACCACGCTGATGAACGAGCGCATGTCGATCGGCGCCGGCGTCGCCACCGGCTTCCCCGAGATTTTCGAGTTCTGCGCGAATCTGATGCTGGAGGACGGCCCCGCGATCGAGGATCGCGCGGTGCGGTCAAAACTCGCGAACTGGGCGGTAAAGGCGAGCGGGCTGAAATATACCAGCATGCGGACCATCTCGGCGCTGTCCAAAGGCGAACGCCCGGGTCCGGAAAATTCCATCGGCAAGCTGGTGGCGGGCTCGATGGTGCAGGACGTCGCGATGTACGCGATGGATTTGCAGGGCGCGGCCGGCGCGCTGAGCGGCGAGGGGGCGGAGCTCGCCGGCAAATTCCAGGCGATGCTGTTGCGCGCGCCCGGCACCCGTGTCGAGGGCGGCACCGACGAGATCATGCGCAACATCATCGCCGAGCGCGTGCTGGGCCTGCCCGGCGACATCAGGGTCGACAAGGACGTGCCGTTCAACAAGATACCGACCAAGGGACGCGCATAAGCGCGAGCGAAACGGAAAGAGGTTCGCCATGAATTTCGACGACACGCCGCAGGAAGCCGAGTTCCGCAACGTCGCCCGCAAATGGGTCGAGGCCAACGCGCCGAAGGAGCTGGAGGCGGAGCTGTCGAAATCCTCGCTCGGCCGTATCCGGCTGCAGCACCACGACATGGTCGAGGTCGGCAAGGCCTGGCAGAAGAAGAAGGCCGATGGCGGCTGGGCCTGCCTGCACTGGCCGAAGGAATATGGCGGCCGCGGCGCGACCCCGATCGAGCGCGTGATCTGGCAGCAGGAGGAGGGCGTCTACGGCAAGCTGACACAGCCGTTCCAGATCGGCGAGGGCATGTGCGGCCCGACCGTGATGGCCTATGGCAACGAGGACGCGAAGCGCCGCTATCTGCCGAAGCTCGCCTCCGGCGAGGAAATCTGGTGCCAGCTGTTCTCGGAGCCGGCCGGCGGCTCCGACGTCGCAGGCTTGCGCACCCGCGCGGAGAAAAAAGGCGACAACTGGATCGTCAACGGCCAGAAGATCTGGACCTCGGGCGCGCATTATTCCGATTACGGCCTCTTGATCACCCGCACCGATCCCAATGTGCCCAAGCACAAGGGCCTCACCATGTTCTTCCTCGACATGAAAAGCCCGGGCGTCGAGGTGCGGCCGATCAAGCAGGCCAACGGTATGCAGGAATTCAACGAGGTCTATTTCACCGACGTTGTCATTCCCGACTCGCAGCGCCTCGGCAATGTCGGCGACGGCTGGAACGTGTCGCTGACCACGCTGATGAACGAGCGCATGTCGATCGGCGCGCGGCTCGCGACCGGCTTCCCCGAGATGTTCGAGTTCTGCTCGAACCTGATGACCGAGGACGGACCCGCGATCGACGACCGCGGCGTGCGCTCGAAGCTTGCAAGCTGGGCGGTGAAGGCGAGCGGGCTGAAATACACCAGCTACCGCGCGATCTCGGCCCTGTCCAAAGGCGATCGCCCGGGCCCGGAAAATTCCATCGGCAAGCTCGTAGCCGGCTCGATGCTGCAGGACATCGCGATGTATGCGATGGACCTCGAAGGCGCGGCCGGCGTGTTCACCGGCGCCGCTGAAGAGCAGGCGCGGGGCCAGTTCCAGCAGATGATGCTGTCCTCGCCCTCGATGCGCATTGCGGGAGGCACCGACGAGATCCTGCGCAACATCATCGCCGAGCGCGTGCTGGGGCTACCCGGCGATATCAGGGTCGACAAGGACGTGCCGTTCAACAAGATCCCGACCAAGGGACGGTGATTGCACTCGTAGGGTGGGTTAGCCAACGGGTCGCGCGAATGCGCGCCCGATGATAAACTCCGCGTAACCCACCTGTTTTTTCTCCGCGGCAACAGAAGTGGTGGGTTACGCCTTGCGCCGCCGCTCGTTGAATCACAGAACACGTGATCCGGCTAACCCACCCTACGCAAACTGCAAGCGAGTTCGACCATGGACGCAGCAACACAACAAAAAGACCGCATCGGCGTGCTCGAAGAGCTCTTGGGCGAGCGCTACTCGGTGCGCGCCTTCCTGCCGCAACCTGTGCCGCGCGAAACCATCGAGCATGTCCTCACCGTCGCGCAACGCACCGCGTCCTGGTGCAACAGCCAGCCCTGGCAGGTGGTGATCGCGAGCGGCGAAGCCAAGGAACGCTTTCGCAAGGCGATCTATGCCGAGGCCGCGTCCGGCGCGGCGGAGAGCAGCGACTTCCCGTTCCCGCGCGAATATCTCGGCGTCTATCTCGAGCGTCGCCGGGAGAGCGGCTTCCAGCTTTACAACACGCTCGGCATTGTCCGGGGCGACAAGGCCGCCTATGCCAGGCAGGCGCTGGAGAATTACAATTTCTTCGGCGCGCCGCATGTCGCTGTTATCCACACCGACGAGCCGCTCGGCATTTACGGCGCGATCGATTGCGGCGCCTATGTCGGCAATTTCATGCTGGCGGCGCAGGCGCTCGGACTCGGCACCATTCCGCAGGCCGCGCTGGCGCGGCATTCGGCGCTGATCCGCAAGCACTTTGATCTCGCCGACAACCGCCGCGTGGTCTGCGGCATTTCGTTCGGCTATGCGGACCACGGCCACAAGGTCAACAGCTACCGCACCTCGCGCGCCAAGGTCGCCGATACGGTCACCTTCATCGACGGCTAGTCGTCTTCGCTCCGGTTCGACTCGCCTCTGGCGACATACGCCTCGAGCAGCGCGATCGACAGGATGTGCTCCAGCATGTCGAGCTTCAGCGCCCTGGCGTTGATGATACAGGTTTGCAGCTGGTCAATGATGGCCTCGAGCACGGGATCGGTCACGGCCCGACACCCACCCTGAAGCTCTCCCGATCACGTACGCCTTCGATTGTCCGGTGCCCGAAATTGGGCTCCAACTCCGTCATAAAAAAGCTCCCGCCAAGCGTTTAGGCTAACGCGAGACAACTTTGAGTCAATGCCACAAAGGTAGACGAAACGCCGCAACCCGCGCATTTGCCGGAATGGCTGCCATGCCGCCCAGTCGGTACGATCGAGTCCTCAGAACTTCGGCGGCCGCTTCTCGGCCCGCGCACGGACGCCTTCCTTGATCTCGGCCCCACGCATGCTGTCGCGGGCGCGGGCGTCGGCGGCGGCCTCATCCAGCTTGCCGCGCGCGATCTCGTTGATGGTGCGCTTCATGCCGGCCATCGCGACCGGCGCGTTGGCGGCGAGCTGCATCGCCAGCCGGTCGACCTCTTCGTCCAACGCCTCCGCCGGTACCATGGCGGTGAGATAGCCGATCCGCAGCATTTCAGGCGCGCCGATCTTCTCGGCGGTCAGGAACAGCTTTTTGGCATTGTCGGCGCCGAGCCGCGACACGTAGCGGCGGATGCCGCTGGGGTAATAATGCAGGCCGAGCCGCGCCGCCGGCATGAACATCTCTGATGTGTCGACGCCGATCCGGAAATCGCAGGCCAGCGCCAGGTCGGTCGAGCCGCCATAGACCCCGCCATTGAGCCGGCAGATGGTGGGCACGCCGAGGTCCTCCAACCGGTCGACCATCACCCCGAACGCGCTGCCCGCGGTCTGCCCGGTGTTGCTCGCGCTGCGTTCGGCGACCGAGTTGAGATCGTAGCCCGAGGAGAAGGCGCGTCCGGTGCCGGTGATGATCAAGACCCGGATGGCGGGATCGGCTTCGACCTGATCGAACAGCGCAAGCAGCGCCTGCAAGTCTTCCGCCTGGATGCGGTTCACATGGCGCGAACGGTTGAGGCGGATGGTGGCGCGCGGGCCCTCGACGGTGAAGACCGGCGTGCTCGCCGCATCGAGCAGCTCCACTTTCTCGAGCATCACTTGTTCTCCAGCGTGCGCCGCTGCGCCTCGGCGTCGATGGTCTGGGCGAGATCCGGATGGCGTGCCATCAGCAGGCGGAAGTCGACGAGATCGAGCACCAGCAGCTTGGACAGTTTGGTGGTGGCGATATTGGCCGAGCGCAGGCTGTTGCCGAGCAGCGCCATCTCGCCGAAGAACGCGCCTTCGCCGAGTCGTACCTTCTTGCCCGCGGGCAGATCGACCTCGACCTCGCCGGCGGCGATGAAATACATGCAGTCGCCCTGCTGGCCCTTGCGCATGATCATCACGCGCGGCGGCAGGTCGATGGTGCGCAGCATATGGGTGACGTCGGCGATCGCCGCGGGTCCGAGCGTGGCGAAGAACGGCACTTTGCTGACCGACTCCCAGGTCTTCAGGAAGTTGTCGCGCCGCGTTTCGGCTGCAAATCCAGTCGCGAGAATGCCAGTCCACAGCCCGAACACGCCGAGCCCAGAGATCATCACCAGCGCGGCGACGAAGCGGCCAAGCGGCGTGATCGGCACCACGTCGCCATAACCGGTCGTGGTCAGGGTCGCGACCGCCCACCACAACGCAGCGGGGATGCTGCCGAAGGCGCCGGGCTGCGCGTCGCGTTCGAGGAAGTAGACCACGACCGAGCCCAGAAACAGTACGATCAGGAAGATCATGAGCACGCTGAGCAGTGGGCCTGATTCCAGCACCAGCACCCGGCGCAATTGCCTTAAACCGGGCACGGCCGGAAGGATCTTGACCAGCCAGATCACCGACAGCAGCCATGCCGTCTTCGGCGGGGCGCCGAGCAGGATCGCTGCGGGGATCGCAAGAACGGCCGCGCCGTCCATCATCCCGCGGAATGAGGTCAGGTAGGCAGGCCCGCGCTGCGACAGCACGGCATGCCGGATGCGCACCAGCCATTCGAAGGCGAAGAAGGCGAGGCAGGCCCAAAGGATGGCGTCGACCCAGCGATGCGCCGCTTCATAGGCGGGATTCACGGTGAGCAGGATCATGGTGGCGACGCCGATCAGCACCACCAGATAGGCAGGTCTGGTCATGTTGCGGCCGGCGGTCGCCGCCACAAATCGCGCCAGCAGCGGCGGCAGCACCGGCTTGGATGTGTTGATCAGGTCGCTCATCGCCTCGAGAAAATCTGGCCAAACTGCAATGCCCGCCGCCCGATAAAGTGCCCCCAAGGGCAGGGTCCGTCAACGACCGGCGTGGAACAGCGTTATCGCAGTGCGGAAGCCCGAAGGTTCAATGTCGCTCATTAACCTTTGGCCGGGACTTGCGGTGCTCCACCTCCCCCGCTTGCGGGGGAGGTCGTATCGCATCGAAAGATGCGATGCGGGTGGGGGAATTACTCCACTCGAACCCCTATGCCTGCCCCCACCCCAGCCCTCCCCCCGCAGGCGGGGGAGGGAGCCCTGCATCATTGTGGATGTAACATCGGCCCTAATGCGCTTCGTCCCAATTCTTGGCCGCGCGGGCGTCGACCTGCAGCGGCAACGACAGGATCACCGCCGGGAACGGCGCGTCCTGCATCGTCTTCTGCACCACCGGCAGGGTCGCGGCGACCTCGCCCTCCGGCACCTCGAAGATGAGCTCGTCATGCACCTGCAACAGCATTTGCGCCGACAGCTTCTTCGCTGATAGCGCGTCCTCCATCCGGATCATGGCGCGTCGGATGATGTCGGCCGCGGTGCCCTGCAATCGTGCGTTAATCGCGGCGCGCTCGTTGAAGGAGCGGATCGAGGCGTTCGAGGCCTTGATATCAGGATAGTAGCATTTCCGCCCGAACAGCGTGGTGACGTAACCGTTCTTGCGGCAGAACTCTCTCGTCTCATCCATGTAGGCGCGGATGCCCGGAAAGCGCTCGAAATACTTCTTGATGTAAGCGGACGCTTCCTCGCGTGCGATGCCGAGCTGGTTGGCAAGGCCGAACGCCGAGATGCCGTAGATGATGCCGAAATTGATCGCCTTCGCCCGGCGCCGCACCTCGCTCGGCATGTCCTTGATCGGCACGCCGAACATTTCCGAGGCCGTCATGGCGTGAATGTCGAGCCCGTCGCGAAAGGCCTGCCGCAGCACCGGCACATCGGCGATCTCGGCCAGCAGCCGCAGTTCGATCTGCGAATAATCCGCCGAGACCAGCTTGTGTCCGGGGGTTGCGATGAAAGCGCGGCGGATTTTTCTGCCGTCCTCGGTACGCACCGGAATGTTCTGCAGGTTCGGCTCGTTCGACGACAGCCGGCCCGTCGTGGTGGCGGCCAGCGCATAAGTGGTGTGCACGCGATGGGTCTGCGGATTGACGTATTCGGGCAGCGCGTCGGTGTAGGTCGATTTCAGTTTCGAGACCTGCCGCCACTCCAGAATCTTCTTCGGAAACTCATGGCCCTGCTCGGCGAGATCGTCGAGGATTTGCGCCGAGGTCGACCACGCGCCGGTCTTGGTCTTGGTGCCGCCCTGAATTCCCATCCTGCCGAAGATGATGTCGCCGATCTGCTTCGGGCTGCCGACATTGATCGGCTCGCCGGCAAGCTGCTGCAATTCGGCTTCGACTCGCGCCGCGGTCTGGGCGAACTCGCCCGACAGCCGCGACAGCACCTGGCGGTCGATCGATATGCCGCGGCGCTCCATGCGCGCCAGCACCGAGACCAGCGGCCGCTCCAGCGTCTCATAGACCGTGGTCATGCGATCGGCGACCAGCCGCGGCTTCAACAGCCGCCACAGCCGCACGATCACGTCGGCGTCCTCGGCCGAATAGGCCGTCGCCCGGTCGATCGCGACCTGATCGAAGGAGAGCTTGTTCTTGCCGCTGCCGGTCAATTCGCCATGGGTCAGCGTGGCGTGCCCGAGCCAGAGCTCGGCCAGCGTATCGAGCCCGTGCGCGTTGCGTCCCGCGTCGAGCGCGTAGCTCATCAGCTGCACGTCTTCATGGTTGCGCAAGGTGATGCCGGCCTGCGCCAGCATGACGGCACCGAACTTGATGTTGAAGCCGATCTTGAGGATGCCGGCGGACTCCAGCAGCGGCTTCAGCGCCTCCAGCGCGTCGCTTTCCTTGACCTGGTCGGGCGCGAGCCCCGCATCGAACAGGCCGGCGCCGCCGCCCGACTGCTTGTGCGCCAGCGGCATATAGGCGGCATCGTTCGGCGCCAGCGCCAGCGCGATGCCGCAGATATCGGCCTGCATTGGATCGATCGAATTGGCCTTCAGCTCGAGGGCGAAGCGGCCAGCCTCGCGCGCGCGGCCGATCCAGGCCTTCAGGTCGCCGATCGTGCGGATGGTCTGATATTTCGTCCGGTCGACCGGCAGCTTGCGCGCCGCTTCCTTGCGCGCTTCCGCCAGCGAGATCGGCGTGCCCTTGAGGCTGGAGGACTTGTCCGACCGGTCGCCCGGCTTGGCCGGCGCTCCGCCTCCAGCGCCACCGCGTTCTTTCGCTGTGGGGGTGTCGAAGGTAGAGAGCAGGTCGGTGCCTTCCGCACGCGGGGCAGGTGGAGAGCTCTTGCCGCCGCCCTCCGCCGTCACATCCGATGCGTCGATCTGCGAATATTCCGCGACGCGCTTGGTCAGCGTCGAAAATTCCATCGCCTTCAGGAACGCGATCAGCTTGCGCGCATCGGGTTCCTGCACCGCGAGATCGTCGAGCGGGGTTTCGAGTTCGACCTTGTCGTCAAGCAGCACCAGCTGCCGCGATATCCGGGCCTTCTCGGCATTCTCGAGCAGGGATTCGCGCCGCTTCGGCTGCTTGATCTCGCCGGCGCGGAACAGCAGCTGCTCCAGGTCACCGTACTCGATGATCAGCTGCGCGGCGGTCTTGACGCCGATGCCTGGCACGCCTGGCACGTTGTCGGTTGAGTTGCCGGCCAGCGCCTGCACCTCGACCACCTTCTCCGGCGGCACGCCGAACTTCTCGATTACCTCTGCTATGCCGATGCGGCGGTCCTTCATGGTGTCGTACATCAGGACCTTGTCGGTCACGAGCTGCATCAGATCCTTGTCGGAGGAGACGATGGTCGTGGTGGCGCCGCGCTCGGTCGCAAGCCGCGCATAGGTCGCGATCAAATCGTCGGCCTCGAAACCGTTCTGTTCGAGGCACGGCAGGTCGAACGCGCGTACGGCGTCGCGGATCAGGGAGAATTGTGAAATCAGGTCGTCGGGCGCCGGCGGCCGGTGCGCCTTGTAATCGGGATAAAGCTTGTTGCGGAAGGTGATCTCGGATTTGTCGAAGATGATGGCGAGATGCGTCGGCCGGTTGTCCTCGGGCATGTCGCGCAACAGCTTCCACAGCATGTTGCAGAAGCCGAGCACGGCGTTGACCTGCAGGCCGTCGGACTTGCGGTTGAGCGGCGGCAGCGCGTGATAGGCGCGGAAAATGTAGGAGGAACCGTCGACCAGGAAGACGTGGTCGCTCTTGCCCGAAGTTTTGGCGGCTGGCTTCGCAGGTTCTTTGGCGGGAACCGGCGTGACAGTCGGTTTCGCGGCGGCGGGTTTGGCGGGAGCGGCTTTTTGCGGGGATTTCGGCATGGCCGCAATTTAAGAATTTTTGCGCGGATTGACAGCCTTGTGGAGCCGTTTTTTGCCCCGCTGCCAGCTCTATCCACGCTGTCATCAACGGTATCCACGATGTCATCACCCGCGAAAGCGGGTGATCCAGTATTCCAGAGACAGCAGTGATTAACCGAGAGGCCGCGGCGTACTGGATCGCCTGGTCAAGCCGGGCGATGACAGCGGAGAACTACTCCGCCGCCTGCAGCGCTCGCCCTGCCTTGCGCGGTGCGATCCAGAAGGCATCCGGCCGCTCGAACAGGAAATTGGCGTGCGCGGCGAGCGCCGCGCGCCAGATCAGGAGGGAACCGGCAACGCCCACGACAGTGACGATTAGCGAGATCATGCCGATGTCGGGAATGAGACCAGTCTTGAGCAACAGCGTCCGCGTGGAGGCCATCGGCAGGAAGAAGGCGAGATAGATCACGATCGAATGCTCGCCGCAGAAGCGCAGAAAATTCAGCCAGTGCATCCGCGCCAGCAAGGTGCCGATTGTGATGATCGCGCAGGCGCCGGCGAGCCCCAGTATCAGCGAGACGATCGGCAGTTCGCTAGTGCCCAGCGCCACGAGGCCGCCGTTGACGAGCGCCCACAGCGCGAGGCCGGCGATCGCGAGCAGCGGATGCGCCCGCGCGCGATCCGACAGCGCGAACACGTAATCGGCGAACAGATAGCCGGAATAGATGTAGACGAATCGCGCGCAGAATTCGTCGATCACGGTCCAGGAGGTTGTGACATGCGCGCTCTCGAGCGCCGCGGCCAAAACCCACACCAGAATCGGCGAGATGTTGCGTGTCAGTTTTATGACAACGAAGAAGATCGGCAGCAGGTAGATGAACCACAGCGTGCCGAACGGCTCGATGAAAGCTTCCAGATATTCGACGCCGACATGAGCCCAGCCATGTTCGGTGGCGAAGCCGGGGGCCTTGAAGCCGAACTGGATCGTCACCCACAGCACATAGAAATAGGCAAAGTGCACCACCTTGCGGTCGAGATAGGTGCGCCAGTCGCGGTCGGTCACGAGAGCCAGGAAAAGCCCGGAAATCAGGAAGAAGTCGGGCATCCGGAACGGCTTGGCGAACATCACGACCGCATGCATGAAGCCGGTCTGGCCCGCGGCCGACTCGACTCCCAGCACCGAATGCATCATCACCACCATGACGATACAGATGCCCTTGGCATAGTCGACCCAGTCGACGCGGTCCGATGTGCCGTTTGCAGTCATCCCTGTCCTGTTCTGGCGCGCGAAAGGCGCATCATGGGGGCTAGCGGTTTCTTTCCCCTTTATTCATTCAAGCAGCATGCCGATTTCGGCTTTCCCCATGGCCTGCAAATGTTTTAAGAGGCGGGCGCGTTAACCATGAGAGGCGGGTTGATCCATGCGGATTGCCATGATTGGCACGGGCTATGTGGGATTGGTGTCCGGCGCCTGTTTTGCGGATTTCGGCCATGAGGTCACTTGCGTCGACAAGGACGGCGGCAAGATCGACGCGCTGAAGCGGGGCGAGATTCCGATCTTCGAGCCGGGCCTCGATGCGCTGGTCGCCAGCAACGTCAAGGCCAGGCGGCTCGGCTTCACCACCGATTTGAAGGCGCCCGTCGCGGACGCCGATGCGGTGTTCATCGCAGTCGGCACACCGTCGCGGCGCGGCGACGGCCATGCCGATCTCACCTATGTCTACGCCGCCGCGCGGGAGATCGCCGCGGCGGTTTCCGGCTTCACCGTTGTCGTGACCAAATCGACCGTGCCGGTCGGGACCGGCGACGAGGTCGAGCGCATCATCCGCGAGGCCAATCCGTCCGCCGACGTCGTGGTCGCCTCCAATCCGGAATTCCTGCGCGAGGGCGCTGCAATCCGCGATTTCAAGTTCCCCGATCGTATCGTGGTCGGCACCGATGACGAGCGCGGCCGCAAGGTGCTCGGCGATGTCTACCGGCCGCTGTCGCTGAACCAGGCGCCGTTGATGTTCACCAAGCGCCGTACCGCCGAGTTGATCAAATACGCCGCGAATGCCTTCCTGGCGACCAAGATCACCTTCATCAACGAGATCGCCGATCTCGCCGAAAAGGTCGGCGCCGACGTGCAGGAAGTCGCGCGCGGCATCGGGCTCGACAACCGCATCGGCTCGAAATTCCTGCATGCCGGTCCTGGCTTCGGCGGTTCCTGCTTCCCAAAGGACACCCGCGCATTGGTCAAGATCGCGCTCGACCACGATGTGCAGCTGCGCATTGTCGAGGCGGTGCTGGCAGTGAACGACAACCGCAAGCGCGCGATGGCGCGCAAGGTCTCGACCGCGGCCGGCGGCTCGCTGCGCGGCAAGACGGTGGCCGTGCTCGGCCTGACCTTCAAGCCCGACACCGACGACATGCGCGAAGCGCCGTCGATCCCGCTGGTGACCGGCCTGCTCGATATGGGCGCCAAGGTGCGCGCGCATGATCCGGTCGGCATGGAGCAGGCGCGCAAGGAATTGCCCGAGATCGAATATGCCGACGATCCCTACGCCTGCGTGAAGGGGGCGGATGCGATGGTGGTGGTCACCGAATGGGTGCAATACCGCACGCTCGACCTGGAGCGGCTGAAGCGGGAGATGAAGCAACCGGTCGTGATCGACCTGCGCAACATCTATCGCCCCGAGGACATGGCCGCGAACGGTTTTGTCTACGAAAGCGTCGGCCGCCCGCCGCTGGGAGGGAAGTAGAACTCGCTCTCCTTACCTCTCCCCGCCTTCGGGGAGAGGTCGGATTGCACGAAGTGCAATCCGGGTGAGGGGGAGTCACAGCGATTGAGGCTGCTTCCGAATTCGTGGACAGTAGCCCCTCACCCCAACCCTCTCCCCGCAAGAGCGGGGAGGGAGCGCGACACCAAGACCGCTGGACCCATATTGCCCCGCAGCTTCGACACGCCCCTTCCGATCGACGCGGTGCTCGACGACCTCGCGCGCACGCTTGCCGCGCACAACGCTGCGGTGCTCGTGGCGCCGCCGGGTGCGGGCAAGACCACGCGGGTGCCGCTGGCGTTGCTCGACGAGCCCTGGGCGAAGGGCAAGAAGATCATTGTGCTGGAGCCGCGGCGGATCGCGGCGCGCGCCAGCGCCGATCGGATGGCCAGAACGCTGGGCGAGCGCGCCGGCGACACCGTCGGCTACCGCGTCCGCTTCGGTTCGAAAATCTCGCGCGCGACCCGGATCGAGGTTGTCACCGAAGGCATCTTCTCGCGCCAGATTCTCAACGATCCGGAGTTGTCCGGCGTCGCCGCCGTGCTGTTCGACGAATTCCACGAGCGCTCGCTTGAAGCCGATCTCGGCCTGGCGTTGGCGCGCGACGCGCAGACCGGCTTGCGCGAGGATTTGCGCATCCTGGTGATGTCGGCGACGCTGGACGGTGCGCGCGTCGCCAAACTGCTTGGCGATGCGCCGGTGGTCGAAAGCGAGGGCCGCGCCTTTCCGGTCGAGACGCGTTATCTCGGCCGCAAACCTGACGTGCAGCTGGAGCGGCAGATGGCGGACAGCATCGCGCAGGCGCTACGCGCCGACCCCGGCTCGGTGCTGGCGTTCCTGCCGGGCGCCGCCGAAATCCGCCGCACCCAGAATTTCCTGGAAGAGCGCGTCCACGACGCCAGCACCGAAATCGTGCCGCTGTTCGGCGCGCTCGATGCCAGCGTGCAGGACCGTGCGATTGCGCCGCCGCCGAAGGGCACGCGCAAGGTCGTGCTGGCGACCTCGATCGCGGAGACCTCGCTGACCATCGAGGGCGTACGCATTGTCGTAGATTCCGGACTGTCGCGCGTGCCGCGCTATGAGCCTGACATTGCGCTGACCCGGCTCGAGACCATCCGCGCCTCGCGCGCCGCGGTCGATCAGCGCCGCGGCCGCGCCGGCCGCACCGAGCCCGGTGTTTGCTACCGGCTTTGGGACGAGCCGCAGACCGCATCGTTCGCCGCCTACACCCAGCCGGAAATTCTCTCCGCCGATCTGTCCTCGCTGGTGCTCGACCTCGCGCAATGGGGAGTGACCGATCCCGCGAAGCTGTCGTTTCTCGACCCGCCGCCGGCGCCGGCCCTGAAGGAGGCAAAGAGCCTCTTGCATGAGCTCGGCGCGCTCGATGCCGACGGCCGGATCACCACTGAGGGCAAGCGGTTGCGCGCGCTGGCGCTGCCGCCGCGGCTGGCGCGCATGATCGTGGATTCCGATCGGCTCGGTGCCGGCGAGCCGGCCGCGGAAATCGCGGCTGTCCTGACCGAGCGCGGGCTCGGCGGTGACAGCGTCGACCTCGATCACAGGCTGGATCAGTTCCGCCGCGACCGCGCGCAGCGTGCGTCCAGCGCCCGCGACATGGCGCGCCGCTGGGCGTCGCAAGTTGCCTCCGCCAAAAGCTCGCGGGCTGAAGTGGATTTGAGCACTGGCGTGATGCTCGCCTTCGCCTTTCCCGATCGCGTCGCGAAGAATCGTGGCAATGGCAGCTTCGTGCTCGCCAATGGCCGCGGTGCGGCGGTGGAGCAGACTTCCGCGCTGGCGCGCGCGTCCTACATCGCGGTCGGCGAGCTCACGGGCACGGCGGCCGCCGGCCGCATCCTGCTGGCGGCGCCGATCACGGAAGGCGAGATCGAAGCGCAATTCGGCGATCATATCGAAACCTCGGACGAGATCAGCTTCGATCGCGCCGCGCTGGCGCTACGCGCGCGCCGCAGGAAGACGCTGCATGCGATCACGCTGTCGGAAGCACCGCTGACCTTGTCGCCGTCGGCGGACACCGCGCGCATCTTCGCCGACGGGCTGATCGCCGCCGGACTCGACAGATTGCCGTGGTCGAAAGCGGCCAAGCAATGGCGCGACCGCGTGATGTTCCTGCGCAAGGCGGAAGGCGAGAGCTGGCCGGACCTCTCCGACGATGCGCTTGCCGCCAACGCTGCGGACTGGCTGGTGCCCGCGCTCTACGACAAGACATCCCTGAAAGATGTCGCCTCCGACGACTTGTCCGAGGCGCTGCAGACGCTGTTGCCCTGGGAGTTGCGGGCGCGGCTGGAGCGCGAGGCGCCGACGCATTTCGAGGCGCCGACAGGCACCATGCTCGCGATCGACTACGAAGCCGAGCAGGGCCCGACCATCGCGGTGCGGCTGCAGGAATTGTTCGGGCTCAACGCTCATCCCTCGATCGCCAAAGGCAAGGTGCCGCTGGTGCTGGAATTGCTGTCGCCGGCGCAGCGGCCGGTACAGGTAACGCGCGACCTGCCGGGTTTCTGGCGCGGCAGTTATGCGGCCGTCCGTTCCGACCTGCGCGGCCGCTATCCGCGCCACCCCTGGCCGGAGGATCCCGCAAGCGCCCTGCCGACCCGCCGGGTCAAGCCGCGCGGGACCTAGTTCTCCACGTTAACGCTTCGCTCATCCTTTTCGCGAAAATGGCGGCCTCGGCCGATCCGGCTTAGTCGCGCTCTCGCAGTGGACGTGATGAAATCGAACGGGGCTTGCGTAAACTGCGTAAACAGAGTGGCGTGATGCGTAACATCGTGATTACCGCGGCCGTGATCGGCGGCCTTGGCGTCTTCATGGCGCAGATGGCCGACAAGATCGCGCCTGCAGCGGCAACGGCCGTCGCGGCGAAGCCGTCGGCCACGGTCGCGATGGCGACTTCGGCGCCAAGTGGCGCGCGCACGCTCAGCATTCCCCGCGATTTCCGCGGGCATTTCGCCACCGAAGGCCGCATCGACGGTCAGCGCATCGCCTTCATGGTGGATACCGGCGCCTCCGTGATTGCGCTGAACGAATCCTCCGCGGCGCGCTTCGGCCTGCGCCCGGTGCCGAACCAGTACACGGCGACGGTTTCGACCGCGAACGGCACCATCAAGGCGGCGCGCGCCCGGCTCGACCGGGTCGAGGTCGGCGGTCTCGTGGTGCGCGACGTCGATGCCATGGTGCTGCCCGACGAGGCGCTGTCGGAGAACCTGCTCGGGCTGTCGTTCCTGTCGAAGCTCCGGCGCTTCGAATATTCCAACGGCACGTTGGTGCTGGAGCAGTAAGAAGGCGGACATACAAGGAGCATAGAGGAAATTGAGGATACTGCTTGTTCACTTTTTGGGAACGAGAGGATAATCGAGCCGATCTTCGCAATTGCGGCGGCATTGCATTTGCGCGAGACGCTCCCGAGCAACCTCAGCTCTGAGGTGTTTTCTCAGCGTGTCGAGCCGGATGCCCTTCTCCTCCAGGGCTTTCATCAGATCTGACGGCGCGACACCTCGTCGCCAGCACATGTCGGCGAAGGCCTTGTCGACAAGATCTTCCGATAGCAAACCCGCTGTCTCGCCCTTTGCAATCGTGAACAGGTCTCTTGACACCTCATTGATTGCGTCTTCCCTGCTGACTTGTTTTTGCGTGACCAGCAAATCGAGCCTGGTGCGCTGGTCGACGTTGTCCTCGGTGATGGGCTCGAGGTAGGTCGTCATGGCCAAGACCCCGGGTGCAAATAATGCACGTAGATTCTGGCTATGTGCAGGAAAGACAACCAGCGCAGCCAGACACATGACATTAAGGAGGCGGATAGCCATGAAGATCATCCCTGGGTGAAGCCAGTCCGTGCGACCCTCAACGCCAAAGTTCGCACCGATAGACCGCAATAGTGAAGCTGAATGGAGGCGAATTTTAGGTTTTGGCCCTTGGCGACATATCCCGTGCCGCATTGCCTTGGTTGGCAATAGGGCAGACGAACTTAGCCCTCGTAAAGTTGCGCCGTCGGGTTGTGAGTACAGGACCTAATAGCCCTTGTACTCTCTAATACTCACGCGGCTTGGATCACCTTCAACCGGAGTCGCCACCAACAAACCAGTCGGGTCGGCAGCGGTGATTGTTCCCATGGATCAGGGTTGCGGAGTTACGTCCACGCACCGAGTGGTGTCTGAAATACAGAATTCAGTTTTTCCCGTTGCTTGGTCGATCTTCCAGGAGCCGAACACGGGCACCCCGCCAAACCTGTTTGACATCCCTCCCAGCACGTTTGGTCCTTGACCGGAGGGATACTGCGGTCTCTCGGTGCATTCACCGGTCAGGTGCTCACGCTTGGCGTCGAGGACCGCGGTACAGTGATAGAGCTTCTTGTTCTTGTGGTCGAGGCGCTCGACAGAATAATGGTTTACCCTAGTCTCCACAGTCGCAAAGTCAGCAAGAACTTCGTAGTCCGCAGCGAACCCAACGGTCGCCGTCACGATCAGCGGTAGCGCGAGTATTGCAGTCCTCAGAAGTTTCCTGGAACTCTTCATGTCTCCCCAACAATGTTGGGCGGTATGCTCAGCCCGGCAGGAATTCGGGCCACCTCCGCTATTGGGCGAAAACCGAATTCGCTATGGGAATGAGTTTGCTGCCTAGAACCTCTGGTCATCGTGATGCAGGGATATGGCAAAATGCTGGCCAGTATTCGCGTCGCGAGGGGCAGGTACGATGCCGTTACACCTGCCCCGTCAGCAGGTCGGTTATCTAGTAGCCCTTGTACTCTCTGACACGTAGGCTGCTTGGATCACTTTCATCCGGGGTCGCCACCAACAAGCCAGTCGGGTCAGCATGGGTGATTATACTCAAATTATTGCTGCCGGGTTCTGAGAACGTCAACGTATGTCCATAGACCCCACCGGAATTTGTGCGGTTGGCGCCTTCAGTGGCTGTGATCGTGAGATTGCGGTTGGCAGTCGTAACCTGAGGGCCTGCCGGCGGGGTACCGGTCGAGTCCTTTGCATAAACATAGCTGTCAACCCTGCCGTTCTCTTTCAAGGCACCTAGAACACCGCCCGCAGCCGGCGCACCGGCATCGGGTTGACCGGCGCCCGGTGCTGGCGGTTGCTGCAGCGGGGCTTGCGGCTGGGCCTGGGCCAGTTGAATTTGCGGCTGTTGAGCTACCCCATCCGCGGCGAACGGATCGTAGCCAACGGGAACGAGCGAGTGGTCATCGAACTCCGGCTGATAGTCCACCGGCACTAAGGAGTAATCACGCATGATGAAATCACCTTTTAGGTTATTTGCGGGCACATTCGGATAGGACCGCGATGTGATCGTCCTCGCGGAGAGGACTTGGTTCGCTTGGAGTGTTTGAAGGCTGGGTCGCGGAAATAAAAAAGGCCGCACCGGATTTCCGACGCGGGCATAATTCTTGCGACGGTGAAGATATGCCGGTGTTTTGCCCGACGTGTCAAATTATTCGACGCGGACGTTGCGCCGTCCGGCGTTAAGCCTCGGCTGAAATCTGGCCTTTTGAGCACTAATCCTGCCTTCCGCTTCCCACCGGCATTCGCTATGGCTGCGGGGACGCGTTCCCGCGAGGCCTTAAATGTTTCCGAAGCCGAAACCGCAGCTAGAGCCCAACACCTATGCCTTCGAATCCGAGCCGATGGTGAAGGCGACCGGCTTCCGCGAATATGACGCGCGCTGGCTGTTCAACAAGGAAATCAACCTGATGGGGGTGCAGGCGCTTGGCATGGGGCTGGGCGCGCTGATATCAGAGCTCGGCGTCAAGCAGGAGATCGTCACCGGCCACGACTTCCGCAGCTATTCGGCCTCGATCAAATACGCGCTGATCTCCGGCCTGATGGCGGCGGGCTGCAAGGTGCACGACATCGGGCTTGCGGTGACGCCGATGGCCTATTTCGCGCAGTTCGATCTCGACGTGCCCTGCGTCGCCATGGTGACGGCGTCCCACAACGACAATGGCTGGACCGGGGTCAAGATGGGCGCCAACCGCCCGCTCACCTTCGGCCCCGACGAGATGACGTGGCTGAAAGAGATCGTGCTCAACGCGCAGTTCAGGAACAGGGCCGGTGGATCGTATGAATTCCACCAGAATTTCCCCGCGCGCTACATCGCCGATCTCACAAGCCGCACGAAGCTCAAGCGCAAGCTGAAGGTCGTGGTCGCCTGCGGCAACGGCACGGCCGGCGCGTTCGCGCCGCAGGTGATGCAGGCGATCGGCTGCGAGGTGGTGCCACTCGACACCGAGCTCGACTACACCTTCCCGAAATACAATCCGAATCCCGAAGATCTGGAGATGCTGCACACGATCCGCGACGCGGTGCTCGCCAGCAAGGCCGATGTCGGTCTCGGTTTCGACGGCGACGGCGACCGCTGCGGCGTCGTCGACAACACAGGTGAAGAGATTTTCGCCGACAAGGTCGGCGTCATGCTGGCGCGCGACATGTCGGCGATTCACAAGAATGCGCAGTTCGTGGTCGACGTGAAATCGACCGGGCTGTTCCTGACCGATCCGGTGCTGCAAAAGCAGGGCGCGACGACCACTTACTGGAAGACCGGCCATTCCTACATGAAGCGGCGCACCAACGAGCTCAGCGCGCTCGCCGGCTTCGAGAAGTCCGGACACTTCTTCTTCAACAAGCCGTTCGGCCGCGGCTATGACGACGGCTTGGTCTCGGCGATCGCGATCTGCGAGATGCTGGATCGCGCGGCGGGCAAGTCGATGGCCGACCTGAAGAACGCGCTGCCGAAGACCTGGTCGTCGCCGACCATGTCGCCGCATTGCGCCGATGAGGTCAAATACGGCGTGGTCGACGCCGTGGTCGGGCATTTCGAGGCGATGCAGAAAAAAGGCGAGACCATCGGGGGGCAGGCGATCCGCGACCTCGTCACGGTCAACGGCGTGCGCGTGACGGTGGAAGACGGCAGCTGGGGCCTGGTGCGCGCCTCCTCCAACAAGCCGGAGCTCGTGGTGGTGGTCGAGAGCCCGGTCTCGGAGCAGCGCATGCGCGACATGTTCGAGATGGTCGACGGCGTGCTGCGCACCCACCCCGTAGTCGGCGAATATAATCAGAAGATTTGATCTTCACCTCTCCCCGCAAGAGCGGGGCGAGGGAGATTACGCCGCGTGCAGCGATCCGAGGAAGCTTTGCACCTCGACCTTCAGTTGGTCGGACTGCGCAGACAACCCATTCGCGGCCTCCAGCATCTTCGTTGTGGCCTTTGCTGCCTCGTCGGAGGCCTGCGAAACACTGAGAATGCTGTCGTTGACCTCGGCCGTACCGTTCGCCGCCTGCTGCACATTGCCGGCGATCTCCTGCGTCGCGGTGCCCTGCTGCTCGACGGCGGCGGCGATCTCGTTGGAGATGCCGTCGATCTCGGCGATGGTGCCGCCGATCGCCTGGATCGCGCTGACGGCCTCGTTGGTGGCGTTCTGGATGTCCTGCACTTGGGCAGAGATTTCCTCCGTCGCCTCCGCGGTCTGGTTGGCGAGCGCCTTCACTTCGCTGGCGACGACCGCAAAGCCCTTGCCATGTTCGCCGGCGCGTGCGGCCTCGATCGTGGCGTTCAGCGCCAGCAGATTGGTCTGGCTGGCAATGCTCTGGATCAGCGTCACGACCTCGCCGATCTTCTGGGTGCCGCTGGCAAGGCCCTCGACAACCGTATTGGTGCGGCGCGCCTCATTCGCGGCCTTGGCGGCGATCTCGGCCGAGCGCGTCACCTGCTGGGCGATGCTGTTGATCGATGCGGAGAGCTCCTCGGTGGCCGAGGCCACCGTTCCGACATTGGACGACGCCTGGCTCGAGGCGGCTGCGGCGGCCGCTGTCTGGCGCGCAGCTTGCGCGTTGCTGGCGCTCATCGCCGACGACAGGTTCTGCATCTCGCCGGCCGCAACCGCGACCGCTTCGACGATGCCGCCGATCTTGCGCTCGAAGCCGGCCGCAAGCTCGCGCCGCGCCGCGTCGTGTTGCTGCTTGGTCAGGCGATCGGCCTCGATACGCTCGGTGCTGGCGCGCGCCTTGGCGGTACTGGCCACTTTTGCTTCGGCGGTCTTCTGCGCTGCGGTTTCAAACAGCTGCGACAGCGTATGGACCAGCCAGACCAGCACGCCCGCCTCGGTCAGAAGGATGACGGCGTGGAGTACGACGCGGCCCAGATCGGCGCCGCCGGGATAGACGGCTGCGGGCAGAACGAAATTCAGCACCAGATGATGCAGCGCGACGGCAACTGCGCCGGCCATAATGGGCCGATAATCACAATAGCCGACAAGGCATGCGAGCGCGGCAAAGAAATACATATGCGTATCGGGTTGCCAGGGGTGACCATTCAACTCGTAGACGAACATGGAAACGCCACCCATCAGCGCGACCGCGAATACCAGCCGGGTGGAGAGCCCATTGCCCGCTGCGCGCCACGACAGGGTCGCGGCCAGCGCCATCGCGGCCACGATAGCGGTCGGTATCACCCATTCGGTGCCGCGCATCAGGCCAATGCCGGCAGCAATCGGGACATGCAGCCACACGACGGCCAGCAGCATCCGGCTGGTGGTCTCACGCAGGGCTTGCAGATCGTCGCTTTCGGTCGGCATTCGCGGTCTCCCAAACAAATGAAATTCAAAGGCAGGCAGCGATTACCTGCGGATCGACGGCGAGCCATACGCCGGCCCTGCGCAGCCGCGCCAGGCCGTCATGCTGATCCGGGCGGACCACCAGAAGTGACGGAATTGCCGTCATCCTCACGATTGCGGCATCGGCTGAGGCGGCAGCCAGGAAGGCTCGCTCTGCGCTCCACCATGGCGGGAAGGCCACGGCCACGATCTCGGCCCCGGGACGGACCTGCAATGACAGCGCCGCGACCGCGATGAAGCTCGCGATCAGCAACGCGGCGGCGTTCAGCCAGGCGGGCCATCGCCAAGCCTTGTCTGGACAAGTCTTGTTTGGACAAGTCCTGATGATATTCGCCTGCGCCATCGAGGCGGGAGAATACGAAGCCGAACCTAATGTGCGGTAAACGTTCGGTTAGCGGATGCACGCGCATTTGTCCCGCCCGAGGCGAGGCAATCGCGCTTCTCAATCAGAGGTGCGGAAATGAGGCGGCAGGCACCGCAGCGCCGTGACCGAACGGCATTTATGCCGGCTCCAGCCACCCCTTGTACCGCACGATCAAGCCCGTGAGCGGATGCCCGATCTCGACATGGAAACGGAAGCGGCCGGCCTCCGTTTCCTCCCAGGAATTCGAGCGCGGGCATAGCCACATCGGCAGGGGAATGCCGAAGACGCTCCAGCGGCGCAACACCAACGACAGGCGTCCGTTGTTCGCGACCAGCGCCATGGCGAAGGTCAGTGGGCCGAAACGTTCGCACACCAGCCGCTGCGATCGCCCGGGGCCGGCATATTGAATACTCGAAAAAGATTCGTCTCCGAACGTCCGGGTCCAGGTCTCTTCGCCGCCCGCGGCGGTGAATTGAACGCTGACGGGAGTATCCGCAGTCGCTTTGGGAAAGCCCATGACGGCGGCAGCCAACTGCGCCAGCGCGCTGGCGCCACGCTCGACGCTGGCGCGCCCGCGCACCGTGCGTATGGCACTGCCATTGTGCATCTGACGAATCGCGGCGGGCAGCGTTTCCCACGCCGTTCCCAGGATCCGCGCATAGAGCGGCACGGCGTTATCAGGCGCATCATCGCGCGTGCCCGTATGGATCGTCCGGTTGGCGAACAGGGTTTGGTAATCCGCGAGTTCGAGTTCCCGGACTGCAGCGCGGGCGCCCGACGGTGGCAGGCGTCCTTCGAGCGCCCTGCGCACCAGCGCTTCCACCGCCATCGATGGAATCAGCGGACCGTCGCTACCTTCGGCCAGCAAGTGCCACGAACGTTTGATCGGCGCGCCCGACTCGCTTGTACCTTCGACCTCGACGAACATGCCGCCGCGGTGTTCGCCCCAGCGCAGATGGTTAGTGGCAAAATACATCACGGGTGCCAGCATCGACAGCGCCGGAAGCAGTTTCAGGCGCACCAGCCATGCGAGCGCGGCCAATGCGCGATGCAGGATTTCCGGGACCGGACCGGCGCCCATCCAGATGTTTTTGGCCTCGGGCCAGAGTTCTGCGAGTGCGTGGAGGTCGGGGACATCGACCAGCGAGAACAGCGTATTGTGCAAGGGCAGATAGCCCGGCGGCGCAATCGTGAAACGCAGATGCTCGGTAAGAGGATAGCCTGTCGCGGCTGCGCCGTTCCGCCGCAGCGCGACGGGTTGTCCCGCATAACCGGCAATGGCGCGAATGACGTTTTCGCCGACGCCGGCATAGGGAGATGGCGCGATGCCGCCGCGAATCGTCGCCACCTGCACCATGCCGGGCGACAAATGACGCACCACCGCGGCTGTGAGCACGGGAAAGCTGGAGACTCCCGAGATCACATAGCGATCGGCTGCACGCGCCGCTTCGTCGAACGTGCGCACACCGGCGACGAAATCCGATCCGTCAGCGAGATCGAGATAATTGATCCTCTGCACGATGCAGGCTTCGATCAGGCGGTAGCATTCGCTGCCATAGGCCTGAAACGGGCCGCTGGCGTCGACCAGGATGTCCGGCTTTAGTGCGGTGAGTTGTGCGGCGATATCACCGTTGCGGTCGAACGCCGCGGCAACAAGCCGGGCCTTCGCATTGCCGCGCGTTTTGCAAAACGCATTTGCTTTCTGCAGCGAACGCCCGGCCACGACCAAGGTCAGGCGCGGCTCATTTTCCAGCAACTCGACGAGACGGCCGCCGAACGTGCCATAGCCGCCGACGATCAGGATGATGAGTTGGCCGGACATGACGGATTTCGATCGGGCTGCGGAGCAGCACCTACCTTAAAATGCTTCCGCGCGCCAAACCAGATATCGTTACGCGGCCGCGGGCACCGGCAGCGCCGTGACCGACTTGATCTTCTCCATCGCAAAGCGCGAGGTGACATTCTTCAGCGGCACGGTCGCGATCAGCTTCTTGTAGAATACGTCGTAGCTCTGCATGTCCGCGACCACGACGCGCAGCATGTAATCGACGTCGCCGGCCATCCGGTAGAATTCCATCACTTCCGGCATCGCGCTGACGGCGTCGGCGAACTTCTTCAGCCACGCTTCGGAGTGATCGGCGCTCTCGACCGAGACGAACACGGAAATGCCGAGGCCGATCTTTTGCTGGTCGACCAGCGCCACGCGGCGCAGGATCACGCCATCCGCCTCGAGGCGCTGGATGCGCTTCCAGCACGGGGTCGACGACAGGCCGACCCGGTCGCCGATCTCGGCCACGGAGAGGCTGGCGTCCTCCTGCAGCACCATCAGGATTTTGCGGTCGATGGCGTCGAGGCGGCGGTTGGTTTCGGGGTGGAGTTGGGTGGCAAGCTCGCTCATGAGAAGAACTTTGTTCCATTTGAGGGGATTAATTCCCTCATATAGAGAAAATTCTTCTATTACAAGACCGTAATCGGTCCCTATTGCGCCATGGGGGCCGGGGAGGCGCTCTGGTCCCGGCTCAAAAGCTCTTCAACTTCAGCACGTTGCGGGGCCGCAAAGGCACCCCCAAAGCGCGTGCATTTCAGCGCTGCGGCGGCCGAGGCAAAGCGTAGCGCCTGCCGCAGCTCCTGCCTTTCGGTGACGGCCAGCGCAAAGGCGCCGTGGAAGACGTCGCCGGCCCCGAGCGTATCGACGGTGTGCACCGGGAAGGCGGGCGTTTCCTGCAGTTGGTTCCTCTCGTCGAGCCAGAGGGTGCCGCGCGGCCCGCGCGTGCCCGCCAGGAACGACGGCGTCAACTTCGCGACCTTCTTCAGCGCCTCGGCGTCGTCGGTGATCCCTGCGGTCTCCTGCAGCGGCTCGCTGGAAAACACCAGATGGGTCGAGGCCGTCAGCAGGCCCTCGCTCAGCGACATCGCGCGATCGGCATCGACGATCACGGGAATGCCGCGACGGACGGCCTCAGTGCAGATGTCGGTGCAAAATTCCGCGCAGCGGCTTTCGACCAAAATCGCGTGACAGTCGACCAGCAGCGTGTCGGCTTTCGGCAGCTTCACCTTCCACAATTCCGGATCGCGGAACGTGACAATGGTGCGCTCGCCGGTCGGATCGATCATCACCGCCGAGATCGGCGTGACCAGGCCCGGCATGTGAATGAGGTGCCTGGTATCAATGCCCTCATGCGCCATCTGCTCGAAAATGAAGCGCGCCGAGCCTTCCTTGGCGTCGCCCATCGGGCCGCAGATCGAGGCGCGGCCGCCGAGCCGCACGATGGCAATCGCCGCATTGAGTGCGTTGCCGCCGCAGATCTCGCTCAAGCCTGTGGCATTCTCCTTGGAACCGCGCGCGGGAACAGTCGGTGTTCGAAACGTCAGGTCGCGCACGGGTATGCCGATGCAGAGGATGCGCGGCGAAATTTTCGGCGCCTTCGCGTGAAAGTTCATGCCCGGGTCCGTCATCCGTTCAACGTCCTCACGTAATCGGGCAAAGGGCGGCCAGTTCCCCGCTATGCGCCTGCGGTCTTTCCCCCATGCAGCCAGTTGCCGATCAGGTGGTGCGCGATCGCGAACGGATGCGCTGCGAACAGGCCGTCCGGATGCGTGCGCTTGTGCATCAAGGCGAGCTCGTCACGATCGAACCAGCGCGCATCCTCCAGCTCGCTGCGATCGACCACGATGTCCTCGTTGATGGCAAGCGCGGAGCATCCGATCATCAGCGATGACGGATAGGGCCAGGGCTGCGTCATGTAATAGGTCACGTCTTTGACCCGGATGCCGGATTCCTCGAAGATTTCTCGCGTGACCGCATCCTCGATGGTCTCGGCGGCTTCGACGAAGCCGGCGAGGCAGGAATACATGCCGGGCAGGAACTGCTTCTGCCGGCCGAGCAGCGCCCTGTCGCCGGAGCTCACCATCATGATCACGACGGGATCGGTGCGTGGAAAATGCTCGGCCTTGCAGCTCGGACATTCGCGCTTCCAGCCGCCTTCCTTCATGGAGCTGCGTGTGCCGCAATTGGCGCAGAAGCCGTGGCGCTGATGCCAGCCCACCATCGACTTCGCCATCGCGATCGCGGACAGCTGCTCGAGCGGCAGCACGCCTTGCATCACCATGCCGCGCAGTTCGCTCACCGCAACGTCGTTGCGTCCGACCAGCTTTTCAGCCGCCGCGGCCGAAATGCCCATGCCGAAGACCGGCGCGCCATCGCGCAAGCCCAGGAAGACCGTGCCGGGATTGGCGCCGAAGTTCAGCGCCTCCTTGATCGTGAGCAGCGCGCGTGGGCCACTCTCGTCCTGCTTCACGACAAGCGAGTCGCGGTAAACCACATAGGCGCGGGCATTGGGCTGGCCTTCCAGGGCAAACAGCTTTTCATCGTTGGTACGCAGATGCGCGGCGCGGTCGAGGATATGGCTGACGAAGGCCGGACGCCCAAGCGGAAATGAATCGAAGATCGACATGTTTCTCAACCCAACCAGATTTTGCGGCGAAGCGTACTGATGAACGTCTGCACTTCCTCGGCGTCATGCGGCAGCGGCTGCATCACGCCCCAGACCGGGCGCGGCCAGGCCGCGTCGCCGGCGCGGCGCCCGATGATGTGCACATGAAGCTGCGGTACCACATTGCCGAGGGCGGCGATGTTCAGCTTGTCGCAGCGGGTCACCTCTTTCAGCGCGCGTGCGACACGGGAGATTTCGGTCATCAACTGCGCCTGCTCGACCTCGGCGAGGTCGATGATCTCGACAATGTCGGGGCGGCGCGGCACGAGCAGGAGCCAGGGATAATTGGCGTCCTTGATGACGAGCACTTTCGACAGCGGCAGGTCGCCGATGTCGATGGTGTCTTTCTTGAGTTGGGAGTGCAGCGTCCAGGCGGAATCGGGCATGAGCTCGCGGGAGGAATTGCAGAAAGCACAATGACGCCCGGCACCTAATGCCTTTCCGAGTTCCTGCACAAGTCCCGCCAGGGCATTGCAGGGAGCTTGCTTTCCGGCCCTTTTGGCCCCAAATAGGGACCGGGAGATTGGCGGTGGACGAGCCACTCGCCAACCGGGTCAGGTCCGGAAGGAAGCAGCCCTAACGAGGTCCGGATCGGGTCGCTCGTCAGTCTCCTACCTGTTTTCCGAGCGAATCGCGGTTGGCCCAGAACCACCGCTCGCTCCTTTCCGCAAAAGCGCGTCCTGAGAGAAAGAGAACTGCGGATCGATCGATGACCGACGCTGGCGCCCCTCCTTCACAGCCCGATGGCGACCAGGGCGGTTTCGACCTCGGCGGCGCGCCGGAGGCCAAAGCCTACCGTGTGCTCGCGCGCAAATACCGCCCGGCGAGCTTCGAGGACCTGATCGGCCAGGACGCCGTGGTGCGTACGGTGTCGAACGCGTTCGAGACGGGACGCATTCCGCAAGCCTGGATCCTGACCGGCGTGCGCGGCGTGGGCAAGACCACGACCGCGCGCATCCTCGCGCGCGCCCTGAACTACGAACTGCCGGACGGGTCGGTGAAGGGGCCGACCATCCACATGCCGGCGCTCGGCGTTCACTGCAAGGCGATCATGGAAAGCCGGCACATGGACGTGCTGGAGATGGATGCGGCCTCACACACCGGCGTCGACGACGTGCGCGCCATCAACGACAGCGTGCGCTATGCGCCGGCGAGCGCGCGCTACAAGGTCTACATCATCGACGAAGTCCATATGCTGTCGACGGCGGCGTTCAACGCCTTCCTGAAGACGCTGGAGGAGCCGCCGGAGCACGCCAAGTTCGTGTTCGCCACCACCGAAATCCGCAAGGTGCCGGTCACGGTGCTGTCGCGCTGCCAGCGCTTCGACCTGCGCCGGGTCGAGGCCGATGTCTTGATGCGGCATCTCTCCAGCATCGCCGCCAAGGAAAAAGTCGAGATCGAACCTGAAGCGCTCGGCATCATCGCCCGCGCCGCCGAAGGCTCGGTGCGCGACTCGCTGTCGCTGCTCGACCAGGCGATCGCGCATGCGGCGGGTTCCGTGCAGGCCGAGCAGGTGCGACAGATGCTGGGGCTTGCCGACCGCACCCGCGTGATCGATCTGTTCGATGCGCTGGCGCGCGGCGACATCGAAAGCGCGTTCAAGGAATTTCGCGATCAATATGACACCGGCGCCGATCCGATCGTGGTGCTGTCCGATCTCGCCGAATTCGTCAATTTCGTCACCCGGGTGAAGTACGTGCCGGCGACGGCGGACAATGTCGCGTTCGGCGAAACCGAGCGCGTGCGCGCCCGCGACTTCGCGGCAAAACTCTCGATACGGGTGCTGTCGCGGATGTTCCAGATGCTGCTCAAGGGCATCACCGAAGTGCAGGCAGCGACGCGGCCGGCGGCGGCGGCGGAAATGGTGCTGGTGCGCATCGCCTATGTCGCCGACATGCCGACGCCGGACGAGGCGATCCGCATGATCGAGCAGAATGGCGGTGCCTCGCTGGTGATTGCCGCGAGTCCCGCGCCGCGTAGCGCGCCGGCCGCGCCGGTGTCGTCGATGGCATCCTCGCCCGCGCGCGCCTCCGCTGCGCCGCGCACGGAGGCTTCCGCACGGCCGCAGGCGATTGCTTCGACTGCGGAAGCGCCGTCGGCGCCCGCGCTGCGGATCAACACTTTCCCCGAACTCGTCGCGCTCGCCGCCTCCCAACGCGATCTCCTGATCAAGGCCGCGCTGGAGGCCGATGTGCGGCTGGTACGGATCGAGGACGGCCGGCTGGAAGTCTCTCTTGAGCGCAGCGCCGCGCGCGCGCTGGTCAACGATCTCTCGCGCAAGCTCGAGCAATGGACCGGCCGGCGCTGGACCGTGATCGTCTCCAACGAAGCGGGGCAGCCGACCTTGCGCGAGCAGAGTCTGGTCGAGAAAGGCCAGCGCGAGCGCGCCGCCGAGGCCGATCCGCGGGTGAGGGAAGTGCTCTCCCGCTTTCCCGGCGCCAAGGTGGTCGAGGTGCGCAAGCTCGCCGCCGAGCTGCCGGAATCCGATCCTGGCGGCGCCACTGGCGATGACGGCTTCACCGAAGAGCCGCCGGACGATTCCGACAACGATCTCTAGAGGACTTGACCCAATGCCCGATTTTCTCGGCATGATGAAGCAGGCGGCGCAACTGCAGTCGAAGATGCAGGCGATGCAGGAGGAACTCGGCCAGGTCGAGGTCGAGGGCTCCTCCGGCGGCGGTCTCATCAACGTGCGCATTACCGGCAAGATGGAAGTGAAGGCGGTCAGGATCGATCCATCGCTGATGAAGGCCGAGGAGCGCGAAGTGCTCGAGGACCTGCTGGTGACCGCCTTCAACGACGCGCGGCGCAAGGCGGAGACCGCGATGCAGGAGAAGATGCAGTCGCTGACCGGCGGGCTCGGCCTGCCGCCGGGACTGTTCGGTACCTGATCGATGCCCGCTGCGGTTGCCGGCCCCGAAATCGAACGCCTGATCCAGCTCTTGGCGCGGCTGCCGGGCCTGGGTCCTCGCTCGGCGCGCCGTGCCGCGCTGCACCTGATCAAGAAGCGCGAAGCGCTGATGACGCCGCTGTCGTCGGCGTTGCAGGTCGCGATCGACAAGATCCAGGTCTGCAAGACCTGCGGCAATATCGATACGCAAAATCCCTGCACGGTCTGCATCGATCCGCGCCGCGATCCCTCGATCATCGTCGTGGTCGCCGACGTCGCCGATCTCTGGGCGCTGGAGCGCGCCAATGCGATCAACGGCCGCTATCATGTGCTGGGCGGAACATTGTCGCCGCTCGACGGCGTCGGCCCGCAGGACCTCACCATCGACCAGCTGGTCGCGCGCGCGCATGAAGCGCAGGTGACCGAGATCATCCTGGCGCTCAATGCAACCGTCGATGGGCAAACCACCGCGCATTACATCACGGATTTGCTGCAAGACGCCAACGTCAAGGTGACGCGGCTTGCGCACGGAGTTCCCGTCGGCGGCGAGCTTGATTATCTCGACGAAGGTACGCTATCTGCAGCGATGCGGCAGCGGACGCTGTTCTAACCAATTAAATGACGGAATCCTGATGACGAAACACCGATTCGCCAAACGCCTGGCTTTTGCGTCCGTGGTGGCGATGGGCTTCGGGATATCGCCCGCGCCGGCGCAGCAGGCCGAACCGGCCAAGCCAGCGGAAGGCGCGCCGAAGGTGGCGAAGCCGATCAATGCAGGTGATTTGCTGTCGGGGGAACTGACCGCGATGCGCGTGCGGGGCGGGGCCAGGGGCAAGCGGGTTGCGACCTATCAGATCACCAGCGAGCCGCGGCGGCTGCCGCCGCCGAACGGATTGTGTAATCTCGAGACCGGGCCGGAGACGTTCCAGCTCATCACCACGAGCGATTCGCAGGCTGCCGAACTCAAGCGTCTCGTCGGCAAGGAAATCTCCGTCAAGGTCGACGAAATCTCCTGCGCCCAGGACGCGGGCCAGATGACGGAAGCCGTCGTCACCAAATGGAGCGTGGTAAGGCGCTAGCGCATGATCCGGAAAAGTGTGGAGCGGTTTTCCCTCGCGACAAACGCATAGCGTTTGCGCGGAGATCATGCGCAAAACTAGACTCTTACAGGTCCCAGTGCGTCGAAATGTCCGCGCTTCTGCAGCCACCCCACCAGCACGAGGCTCGGGACCGCAACCAGCACGCAGATCACGAAGAACAGCGGCCAGCCGACGGCCTTGGCGACATAGCCCGCGCCCGATGACAGATAGGTACGGCCGACCGCGGCAAGTGCGGTGAGCAGCGCATATTGGGTCGCGGTGTGCAGCGGGTTCTGACACAGCGCCGAAAGATAGGCGACGAAAATCACGGTGCCGATGGCGCTGGTGAAATTCTCCGCGCAGATCGCCAGCGCCAGCGCCCATTCGTTGACCCCGACATGGGCAAGCCACGAGAACGAGAGGTTGGCGAGGGCCTGCAGCGTGCCGCCGATCCACAGGCTCGCGGCAAGCGAATAGCGCCGCGCGACATAACCGCCCGCAAAGCCGCCGATCAGGGTGGCCGCGAGGCCGACGCCCTTCACGATCGCGGCATAGTCGACCTTGCTGAAACCGATGTCGATCACGAATGGCGCGGTCATCGTTCCGGAAAATGCGTCGGTGAACTTGAACAGCACCACGAAAGCGAGCGCGGCGAACGCGTCGCGCCGCGTGAGGAACTCGGAGAAGGCGCCGATCGCCGCATGCAGCACGCGCGCAAACGCGGTCTCGCTGGCTGTCGCCGCCTCGGCGGCTTTCGATTGCGGGGGCTCGGTCGCCGCAAGCGCGGTGACGGTGCCGATCAGCACCAGTGCCGCCATCACCACATAGCCCCACATCCACGCCGAGGAGCGGATCAGACCTGCGTTCTCGAAGCCGGAGACGATGAACAGCGCGCCGGCGGTCGAGACCAGCATGCCGATGCGATAGGCCGCGACGTAGGCCGCCATGCCCGCGGCCTGCTCGCTCTCCGGCAGGCTTTCGACGCGGAACGCGTCGACCACGATGTCTTGGGTCGATGAGGCCGTTGCCACCAGAAGTGCTGCGAGCGCGACCGCAAAGGGCGAGCGTGCGGGATCGGTCAGCGCCAGCAGCACGATCGATACGATCAGCAGCAGCTGCGAGAACACCAGCCAGCCGCGGCGGCGGCCGAAGGCGTGCGTGAACAGCGGCACGTGCAGCGCGTCGACCAGCGGCGCCCAGAGGAATTTCAGGGTGTAGGGTGTGCCGATCAGAGCAAACAGGCCGATGGTGCCGAGATCGACGCCGTCCTCGCGTAGCCACACCTGCAGCGTCGAGCCTGACAGCGCCAGCGGCAGGCCGGAGGAGAAGCCGAGCAGCAGCACGATCAGCACGCGCGGCTGCAGGTAGACGGCGAGGCTCTCGCGCCAGGAGGGCGCGGGGTTGGCGCGCGCCGGCGTCGATTCGGATGTGACTTCGGGGGCGGTCATTCCGTCCTTGGTACCAGATTCGCCAAGCAAAGACTGTCGTCGCCCGGCTTGACCGGGCGACGACACCGTTTGTGCGGAAGCAGGGTCCCTTTACGCGCTCCGTGCCGTCTTCACCACGGCCAGATTGTCGTCGGCGACCTTGTCGCCGGCATGGCGCTTGAGGTGATCGCGACGCATGGCGATATCGTCGCGCACGAATTCATAACCGAGCTTGAACGTCTCGAGCCCGTCGCCGCTGATGGTGCCGTCGCGCAACCCTACGATGACGCCGCGCAGGATGGCTTCGAGCTGGTCCTGCAACTCGTCGAGTTCGTCCAGCGAATGGGCGTGCTCGATCTTCTCGCCGATGGTGAGCAGCTCTGTCGCGAGCTCGCCGGCCCGTTCCGGCGCCACGCGCGTGATCTTGGTGTAGATCGCCGCGAAGATCGAACCAATGACGCTGAGCGCGCCGGCGCCCAGATACATCACGTCGCTGTACTTATCCATGAACGACTTGGTGTCGTCGTTGATGTACTCGGCCGCACCCGGATGGGCGATGATGAAGGCGTCTTTGTCGGTCTCGGCCGGCTCGATTTTGGAGGCAAAGCCGTCGTCAAGCGCCAGTTCGGAATGGTTTTCATAGATGACCCGGGCGAGGTCGGTCGCCGTCGATGTCGCCATCTTCGATTGCGCCACCAGCAGCCATTGCAGCCCGATGGTGTCGAGATCGTCGTCGGGAATCGCCGGCGATGCCGAGATCGTGCCGGCCGACAGCGTCTCCTCGCTGATCCCCGGGATCTTGCGGGCCAGCGCCTTGGCGGAATCGATCGCGTTCAGGGTGAAGCCGCCCTTCTTGGCGAGTTGCTCGTAGCTCTTGTCCTGCATCACTTTCGAGGTGTGCGCCACCGCGATGACCGCGCCGAAGCCGGAGGCGAACAGCTTGTCCAGCGTCGATCCCGGCGGCGCGATCTGCACCTTCGCCGCGGTATCCGGACTATCGGTGAAGCCGAAGATGTTGCGGACAAAGGAGGCGCTGTTGTCGCCGTCGGCCCAGACCGCGATCTTCTTGATCTTCTTCAGGTCGTCGAAGGATTTGATCTTCTTGGCTCCGGGGCTGAGCAGCAGCACCACGTCATGCTCGAGGATCGCGATCGCGCGCGCCCGCGGTGGAATTTTCGAGTCCGTGCGCAGCACCATCAAATCGGCCCCGCGGCGGTCGAATTGCGCCACCGCCTTCGCTCCGTCGCCCGCCGTGACGATCTTCAGCTTCAGCCGCGAATTGTTGCTCTTGAGCACCGCGGCGAGCTTGGCGGCAAAACGGGCGTCGTCGCCGTTGGGTTCGCCTACGGCAAACGTGAGCGTTTCGGAGTCCTTCAGGAGGACGCGGCCGCCCCACACCGTCGCGAGCGACAGAACGAGGGTGAATACCGTGAACAGCAGCATCTGCCGGCGGTTGCTTTTGACAACCTGTGAGCGCGGCGGAGGCTGGTAGGCCGGTGCAGGGACGTCAGCGCTCATGGCTTCAACCCGAGGGGCGGGCATCCGAAGATCGCCCGGTAAAATCGTAACTGCCTAAAAAAGAAAGAAAATTCCGAGTCTTGTCATGATATCCGTTGGGGAGCGGATTGCAAATTAACCAATCCGGTAACCTTACCGGGGGGCGGCGGGACCCGGTTGCAACACTTCCCGTCAAGTTTGTTTTTGCGGTTCCCGACTGGTGCAATCCGCTTCGGGAGATGCCATAAAAGGCCGTTACGGGGCAAATTGGCCGGGTTTGAAAAGAAAGTGCGCTGAGCGCCTCCAGTCCCCGTGTGGTCCAGGTCTCAGCGAGGGGTGAACTTGTCGTTCCCATCCATGTCGTCCTCAGTCCCGGTCGGTCTGTTGATCGGCTGGATGCTGCTTTTGACCGTCAAGCACGTCATCGCCGACTTCCTCTTGCAGAACGCCTGGATGGCGCAAGGCAAGGACCAGAAGAAGGGCTGGGCGCTGCCGCTGCTGGTGCACTGCCTGATTCATCTGGCGGTTGCGCTGGCGATGATCCTGATCGTCGCGCCACGCTTCTGGTTCGTCGCCTTCATCGACTTCGCCATCCACATCACCGTCGACCGCGCCAAGGGACTTTGCGTCTCCACCTTCAACGTGACGATGGAGCCGCCGCACCAATGGTTTTGGTGGCTGATCGGCATCGACCAGGCGTTGCATCACCTGACCGGCTTCGGCCTCTCGATCTTCATGGCTGCGAACTGAGCGAGCGACTGCCGGCGCAAGTCGGAGATGTTGAAGGCGAGGGGCATTTGTTGATCTGCCGCGAGGGTGCGAGCACACTCTTACCCTGCCCTCTCCCGCGGCAGGTGGCGCGCCCCGATTCGCGCCGATCAAGCGTCCCGTACAACCACCGGCTTTGGTGGTTAACCCTTCGTTAGAACATTGCATTGCATCTTCGCTGGCGAGGGGGGCTCCTGCGATGATCTCAAGCCGCGACGCCTACGACAGCGATTCCTGCCCGGTCCGCGACGAGTTGCTTGGCGAGATGTACCGCGCCAGCGAGCACGGTCTGCCCATGTTGGTCGAGAGCGTCTCGCCGCAAGTCCGCGCCATGCTGGCGCTGTTCTGCTATCGCCGCAGCCACCTCTACGCATTGTCTCTGTCGATCGCTTCGAGCTGCAACGAGCGCGACCTGATCAACATCGGCGGCCGTGTCGGCTCCACGCTTTACGCGCTGTCGCGCGAAGCGCCCGCAAGCCGTGTCGCGCCGTCCACCTCCCATAACGGCCGCAAGCCGATCACGTTGTCGACCAAGCCGCTGTCGACCTTCGTGCCGATCGATGACGAGCTCGACGAGGACGTCACCGAAGCCGTGACGGCGTAAGTCAAGCTAACGCCGGCAATCCCCACTTCTTCCGCGCCATCGCGCATTCGGCGTCACCGGGCATGCAGGTTCGGCAGACGTCAGGCCGTATCGCGTAGATCCCACACGAGGTCGCCTCGCCGACCTTGCCCTTCAGCGCCGCGCAGCGGTCGCCGTCGCAGCGCATGCCCGAGCCGCGCGCGTTGACGAACTCAGCGGGGATCAGGTCGAGCGCCGCATCGTCCTCGGTCGAGAAACGCGGCCAGTTTGCCGACGTCGCGCAGCAGGCGCCGCAGGACTGGCAGATGTCTTCGACCGTGATGGCTGGTAGGCGCGCTTCCATCATGTATCCTTCGGCCGTTCCCAAACCAGGCTCTGGCGCCAGCGCGCGCGCAGGATGTCGCGGCGCTCGGGGTATTTCTCGTCGAGATAATCGGCGTTCATGACGCGGTCGGTGCGGAAGCTGCGGAAATCCTTGCGCAGCTCGCACCAGCCCGCGAGCAGCCGCACCGCCTCGTAATAGCCGACCGCGATCGGCCAGATGGTGCGCTCGGTGGCGCGGCCCTGCTCGTCGCGATAATGCAGCGCGATCTTCTTGCCCTCGTGGATGTGCGAACGCGTCTTCACCATGTCGATACGGTCGGGCTCGCGATTCCATCCCGGTCGCGCGCCGCTCGCGGGCTCCAGCACGAACGGCCGCAGCCGCTCGGGCACGGTGTCGGCAATCTTGGCGATCAGATCTTCGGCGGCGCGCGCCAGCGAGGAATCGGCATGGCCCGACACCCATTGCGCGCCGAGCACAGCGGCCTCGATCTCCTCGGGTGTCAGCATCAAGGGCGGCAGGTCGAAGCCTTTCTCGAGGATGTAGCCCATGCCGGCCTCGCCGCGAATGGGAATGCGTTGACCCATCAGCGTGGCAATATCCCGATAAATCGTCCGTTTCGAGGTCTCGAGCTCGGCCGCAATCGCGTCCGCGGTCAATGGCTTACGGGTGCGCCGAAGCACCTGGATGATCTGGAATAGCCGGTCGGCGCGTCTCATCGAATTTCTCTTCTGCCGTAAGGGCTTACGGATGCTGACAGCATGTTGTCAGCAGGGCCTTTCTATAACGGGACAACACCTCAACGAAGGGGATTCCTCATGATGTTCTCTCGTGCATGCGCCGTCCACGCCGGCCTTTCGCCGCTGTGGCGGCTCCAGGCCTGGGCGATCGAGCGTCTCGCCTCGGTTCTCCCTGCCTCCGTCGACCTGCGTTGGGCGATCGCGGCGCTGGCGATTGCCGCGCTCGCGGCCTTGGAGGCCATGATCCACCGGCAACTCGTCTCGCTGGCCCGCCATACCATGCGCCGGGCGCTGAAGGGGGCGCGGTTCGCCGCTGCCGCCAAGACTGCTGACAGCATGGTGGCAGCAGCCCACCGCTAGCGTCCAACAATGTTTGATACCGGGAGCTATCGCATGATCACCCTCTACGGCTTCGGCGCCGGGTTCGGCCTGCCGGAAATCAGCCCGTTTGTGACCAAGACCGAGATCCAGCTCAGGATGGCGGGCCTCGCCTATCGCAAGGAGCGGGCGATGCCGCCGGCCTCGCCCAAGGGCCAGCTGCCGTTCATCGACGATGAGGGCGAGGTGGTCGCCAACTCGACCTTCATCCGCGCTCATATCGAGCGTAAATACGGTTTCGACTTCGACGCCGGGCTCGACCAGAAGAGCCGCGCCCAAGCCTGGGCGTTCGAGCGCATGATCGAGCACCATATCTATTGGGCGCTGGTCGGTGCGCGCTGGGTCGAGCCGGAGAATTTCGCCAAGGGGCCGGCGCATTTCTTCGACGGTGCGCCGGAAGACCGCCGCGAGAAGCTGCGCGAGGACGCGCAGTTCCGTGTTGCCGAGAACTATCTGTTGAGCGGGCTCGGCCGCCACGCGCCCGACGATGATGTCGATCTCGCGATCCGTTCAATCTTCGCGCTGTCGGTGCAGCTTGGCGACAGGCACTATCTGATGGGTGAGAAGCCCAGCGGCGTCGATGCCACAGCATTCGGCTTGCTTGCCGGCATCCTGACGCCGTTCTTCGCTTCGAAACTGCGCAGCGAGGTGGAGACGTTCGGCAATCTCACCGCCTATGTCGACCGCATGATGCGGCAGTATTATCCCGACTTCGCCTGGGCAAAGGTGCGCGAGGCGGCGTAGCCTTCATCTTTCTTCACCTCTCCCCGGTTACGGGGAGAGGTCGCATCGCGAAGCGATGCGGGTGAGGGGGACCCTCCACGAATTCGGTTTGCGGGGACTCCCCCTCACCCCAGCCCTCTCCCCGCAGGCGGGGAGAGGGGGCGCAGGCATCTCGCGTGACGGGAAAAGCCCTAGGCCGTCGCCGCCTCCGCCTTCAACCGCGCAACCTCCGCTTCCAGCGCGGCGATCTTCGCGGCGGCCTCGCTCATCGCCTGTGCGACATCGGCCGCATCGAACTTCTGCGGAATATGCTGCGGACAGTTGGTGTCCCACGCCGATATCCTGAACAGGATCACCTGCTCGGGCCGCGCGCGATAACCCTTGGGCATCAGCGATTCCAGCAGCGCCGGATCGTCGTCGATGATGCGCGCCTCGCCCCAGATTTTCACGCGGCGGCGGTGCGCATAGTCCATGATGAAGATGTGCGCTTTCTTGTTCTCCGAGAGATTGCCCTGCGTCAAATATTGCCGGTTGCCGGCATAGTCGGCGAACGCGATGGTGTGCTTGTCCAGCACTTTGACGAATCCCTTCGGTCCGCCGCGATGCTGGATGTAGGGCTGTCCGTCCGCGGTCGCGGTCGCCACGTAGAAGCTGTTGGTGTTGGCGAGAAAGGCCGCAAGCTTGTCGTCGATCTCGGTGCGCCAACCACCGTTGCGCTCGACCTGGGCGTAGCCCTCGCGCGATCCCTTCTTCGTCTGGATCGCTTTCACCGCCGGCGTAAAGGCGACGTCGCTCGAATAGGTGTGGGTGTCTGACATCGGAATTTCTCCTGTGTCCTTCGCCCTCAAAGGTGGGGCCGCTCTCGATTTGGAACAATGATATGAATTGACACTTTATCATTGTGAATTATGAAATAATGCCATGGACCGGATCGATGCCATGCGGGCCTTCGTCACGGTGGCCGACCTGCAGGTGTTTGCGCCGGCGGCGCGTAAATTGAAGCTCTCCCCACCGGCGGTGACGCGGCTGATCGCGGCGCTGGAAGAGCGGCTCGGCGCGCGGCTGTTGCAACGGACCACGCGGAGGGTAGCGCTGACCGATGTCGGTGCGCGCTATCTCGAGCGTGCACGGCGGATTCTCGCTGACATCGAGGAAGCCGAAAGCGCGGCCGAGGGCGAGAGCGCGCGCCCGAGCGGACAACTGGTGGTGTCGGCGCCGCTCGGCTTCGGCCGCCTGCATGTCAGTCCGGTGATGTCGGCTTACCTGAAGCGCTATCCCGAGGTGTCGGGCGAATTGCGGCTGGAAGATCGCATGGTCAGCCTGGTCGAGGACGGCATCGACCTCGCGGTGCGGATCGGTGAGCTCGCCGACTCCTCGCTGGTGGCACGCCATGTCGGCGAGATGCGGCGGATCGTGGTGGCGTCGCCCGCCTATTTGAAGGCGCGCGGCGAACTGAGGCACCCCGCGGACATTGCTTCACACGACACCATCCAGTTCGGCTCGACGGTGGCGCTTTCGGACTGGCGCTTTGCCGATGGTGGCGCGGAGGTGCGCGTCGCCACTACGCCAAGGCTGTTGACCAACAGCTCCGATGCCGCGGTCCAGTATGCCGAGGCCGGCGGCGGGCTGACGCGCGTGCTGGCCTATCAGGCGGCGGCCTCGCTGAAGGCGGGGCGACTCAAAATCGTGCTTGAGAAATTCGAATTGCCGGCCTCGCCGATCCACATCGTCTATCCGACTTCGCGGCTGTTGTCGGCCAAGGTGCGCACTTTCATCGATCTGGTGGTGGAGACTGCGGATTGGCATTTTGGTTAGCTCGGTTTCGGCACCACACGGAACGTGGCGTTGGCGCGCGCAATCACGACGGTGTCGGCAGTGACGAAGCACTGCGCAAAGCAAAGCGTGACGCCCGTCCTGATCACCTCGGTCTCGACCGTGAGCCACTGTCCGATCTGGGCGCTACTGATGAAATCGATCGACATGCCGACGGTCACCAGTGAATGGGAGCCGCCCATCTTGTGGCCGCAGCTATGACCCATGGCTTTGTCGGCCAGCGCCGCAATCAAGCCGCCATGAACGAAGCCGCGTGCGTTGGTGTGCGGCGCTGCCAGCCGGAGCCCTAGGATAAGCGCTTCGGCTGTTTGCTTCGAATAGATCGGCTCCCAGGGATCGGTGAGCGGACTACGCCGGGACTGCGGCTCGAAGCCGGCGGGAATTTCGCTTGCGGTCATGCTGCTCTCGCGCGTTGATGCGTCGTGCGCATTCAATGCGAAACGCGCGCGAATTTCACCGCCTACAAAGTTTTAAACGTGATTTGCGGGTGTGTTTGAAACACACGCGGTGTCGTCACCCGCGAAAGCGGGTGACCCAGTATTCCGGAGACAGTCGCGATTGAGCGGAGAAGCCGCAGCGTACTGGATGCCCGCTTTCGCGGGCATGACAACGCTGGATTAGGATGATCACTTGCTAAAACGGCAACCCGACGTAATTCTCCGATAGCGATGTCATCGCCGCCTTCGAATTAACGACATAGTCGAGCTCGGCGATCTGGAACCGCGCGCCGATGGCGCCGGTGTCCGGAAATTTGTGCATGATCTGGGTCATCCACCAGGAGAAGCGTACGGCCTTCCAGACCCGCTTCAGTGCCGTCACCGAATAGTTGTCGATGCCCGCGGAAGATTTCTCGTCGTAGCATTCGCGTAAGCCGCTCGCCAGGTAATGCGCATCGCTGGCGGCGAGGTTCAGTCCCTTGGCGCCGGTCGGCGGCACGATATGGGCGGCATCGCCGGCGAGGAACATGCGGCCGAAACGCATCGGCTCGGCGACGAAGCTGCGCAACGGTGCGATGCTCTTCTCGATCGACGGGCCGGTGACGAGCGTGTCCGCGGCCTTCTGGTCCAGCCGCCGCTTCAACTCGTCCCAGAACCGGTCGTCCGACCAGTCCTCGACGCGATCGTCGAGCGGACACTGCACGTAATAGCGGCTGCGTTTGGTCGAGCGCATCGTGCAGAGCGCGAAGCCGCGTGCGTGGTTGGAATAGATCAGCTCATGCGAGACCGGCGGAGTGTCGGAGAGAATGCCGAGCCAGCCGAACGGATATTCCCGTTCGAAGGTTTCGATCGCGTCGGGCCTGACGCTGGCGCGGCTGACGCCGTGGAAGCCGTCGCAGCCGGCGATGAAATCGCAGGCGATCTCATGGGTCACGCCGTCCTTCTTGTAGGTGACGCGCGGATGGTCAGTGTCGAAATCATGCGGCTCGACGTCGGCGGCCTCGTAGACGGAAACAAGCCCGGCGGCCTTGCGCGCATTCATCAGATCGAGCGTGACCTCGGTCTGGCCGTAGATCATCACGGTCTTTCCCGTCAGCGCCCGCATGTCGATGCGGTGGCGCTCGCCTGCAAAGGCGAGCTCGATGCCGTCATGGACCAGGCCCTCGGCATGGGCGCGCTTGCCGGCGCCGACCTCGTCCATCAGCGCTACGGTGCCTTCCTCCAGAAGGCCGGCGCGGATGCGGCCGAGCACGTATTCGCCCGTGTGGCGCTCCAGGATGACGTTGTCGATGCCGTAGGTGCGAAGAAGTTGCCCAAGCAACAATCCCGCCGGACCGGCGCCGATGATTGCTACTTTCGTCCGCAATGCCCGTCCTCCCGGAGTGTTGTAGGCTGTTTGCCTCGCGCTCGCTCGGGCGCGACGTCGCAGGCTTGCAATGATAATTATATCATATAACAGTGCCTGCAAAGGGCGACAAAAGCCCAAAACAATACGGGATAGAGCAGGGAGATCGTACCGATGAGGAAGACGTTTTTGGCGTTGCTGCTGGCCGCCAGCGTAACGCCGGCCTTCGCGCAGGAAAAAACCTTCGAGCTGAAGATTTCGCACTGGGTGCCGGCCTCGCATCCCCTGCAGAAGGCGATGGAGGACTGGGGCGCCGCGGTCGAGAAGGCCTCCGGCGGCACCATCCATTACAAGGTTTTCCCGGCACAGCAGCTCGGCAAGGCGTTCGACCATTACGACATGGCGCGCGACGGCATCGCCGACGTCACCTATGTCAATCCCGGCTATCAGCCTGGCCGTTTCCCGATCATCGGCGCCGGCGAACTGCCGTTCCTGATGTCGGACGCCAAGGGCGGCTCCGAAGGCCTCGATGCCTGGTATCGCAAATATGCGGCGACCGAGATGAAGGACGTCAAATACTGTCTCGCCTTCATCCATTCGCCGTCATCGTTCCATACCCGCACCAAGAAGATCGTGGTGCCGGACGATGTGAAGGGCATGAAGATCCGCCCGGCGCACGCCACCATGGCGAATTTCGTCACGCTGCTCGGCGGCACCAATGTACAGTCCTCGGCGCCCGAAGTGCGCGACATCATCGAGCGCGGCGTCGCCGACGGCGTCACCTTCCCGTGGGGCTCACTCATCCTGTTCGGCGTCGACAAGGTCACCAAATATCACATGGACGCGCCGCTCTATGTCACGACCTTCGTCTTCGTGATGAACAAGGACACCTACAACGCGATGTCGGATCGCCAGAAGAAGGCGGTCGACGACAACTGCAACACCGAGGCCGCCGGCCGCGTCGGCGAACCCTGGGGCAAGTTCGAGGATGCCGGCGTCGACAAGGTCAAGGCCGAGCCGGGCCAGGAGGTCTACACGCTGACGCCGGAGCAACTTGGGCTGTGGAAGAAAGCCGCGGAGCCGCTGGTCAAGACCTGGGCCGACAACGTCAAGAAGACCGGCGTCGATCCTGATGCGGCGATGTCGGAGTTGAAGGCCTCGCTCGCCAAGTACAATGCGCTGACGCAGTAACGCAGCGCATTCATCAAACGCGGTGCGGCGGCAGGTTCTTCCTGCCGCCGTTTGCTCAGGGGGAAAGCATGCAGCGCGCGTCGATGGACCGCTTCATCGACACCATCGAGTGGATCGCGGCCGGCTTCGTCGGCCTCGTCGCGCTCGACATCTTCCTCTCGGTCCTGCTGCGCAACACGCTGAACTATGCGGTCCCCGATTCCTTCGACATCGGACGCATGCTGCTCGGCATCCTGATTTTCTGGGGCATCGCCGCGACCTCATACCGCGGCACCCACATCACCGTCGACCTGGTCTGGGCCAATGTCGGTCCGCGCACTCAGCGCTGGATCGACGTGTTCGCAACGCTGGTGCTGCTGTTCGTGGTCTCCGTGCAGACCTGGACGCTGTTCGACAAGGTGCGCGGCACCTATAACGACCACGTGCTCACCTTCGACATGCACATGCCGACCTGGCCGTTCTTCGCCGTCGCCTGGATCGGCGATATCTCGGCGGTGCTGCTGATCGCGATCCGCACCTATCGGCTGATCTTCCATCCCGAGGAGATGCACGATCCCGCGATCAAGGCGACGGAGTAGCGCGTGAGCACCAACGCGGTTGCCGTCATCGGTTTCATCTCGCTGTTCGGCCTGATGCTGCTGCGTGTGCCCGTGGGCATGGCGATGGGCCTCGTCGGTGTCTCCGGCTTTTCCTATCTGGTCGGCGGCAGCGCGGCGCTGAAGCTGGTCGGCCAGACCTCGATGCGCACGGTCACCGACTACACCTTCGGCGTGATTCCGATGTTTCTGCTGATGGGCACCTTCGTGTCCAATTCCGGAATGAGCCGCGAGCTGTTCCGCGCCGCCAACGGCTTCGTCGGACATCTGCGCGGCGGGCTCGGTATCGCCACGGTCGCCGCCTGCGGCGGCTTCGCCGCAATCTCGGGTTCATCGGTCGCGACCGCCGCCACCTTCTCCGCGGTCGCCTATCCCGAGATGCGCCGCTTCGGCTATCCGCAATCCTTTGCGACCGGCGTGATCGCGGCCGGCGGCACCCTGGGCGCGATGCTGCCGCCGTCCACCGTGCTTGCGGTCTACGGCATCATCACCGAGCAGGACATCGGCAAGCTGTTCATGGCCGGCATCATCCCCGGCCTGCTGGCGATGACCATGTACATGGTCACGATCACGCTGATCGGCTTCATCAGGCCCGGCTTCCTGCCGCGCGGCCCGGCGATTCCCTGGCGCGAGCGCTTTGCGGGCCTGCGCGACATCTGGGCGCCGGTGCTGCTGTTCATCTTCGTGATCGGCGGCCTCTATGGTTTGCCCTATCTGCCGCGCTTCACGCCGACCGAAGCCGGCGGCGTCGGCGCGTCAGGCGCGTTCCTGATCGGCGTCGCCACCGGCCGGCTCGACAAGGAGAAGATCCTCGCCTCGCTGCTGCAGGCCACGCGCACCGCGGCGGCCGTCTTCACCGTGCTGATCGGCGCGCTGATCTTCGGCTATTTCCTCACGGTGACCCAGACGCCGCAGAAGGTGACGGAATTTTTGACCGGCCTCGGGCTCGGCAGCTACGGCGTGCTCGCGGTCATCATGGTGATGTATCTGGTGCTCGGCTGCCTGATGGACGCGATGGCGATGATCATCCTCACCGTTCCGATCATCTTCCCCGTGGTGACGCATCTCGGCTTCGATCCGATCTGGTTCGGCGTCATCATCGTGATGACGGTGGAGCTCGGCCTGATCCATCCGCCAGTCGGCATGAACGTCTTTGTCATCAAGAGCGTGGTGAAGGACGTCTCCTTTGCCACTATCTTCAAGGGCGTGATCCCCTTCGTGCTGACCGACCTGGTACGGCTGGTCATCCTGATCGCGTTTCCGATCCTGGCGCTGTGGCTGCCGACGCGCATGGCGGGGTGAGCGATGACACTGGAAATCCAAACAAAGTACGTCTTCACCATCACCGCCGAGATTGCCGAGGTGACAACCGCGGGCGATCTCGGCCACGGCGTCCGCCGCATCATTCCAATCGTTGGCGGCGAGGTGAGGGGCGAAAGAGTCAACGGCAAGGTGCTGCCGTTCGGCGCCGACTTCCAGATCATCCGTCCGAACGAGCTGATCGATCTCGAAGCCAGATACGCCTTCCAGACCGACGACGGCGCGGTGGTCTATGTCGAGAACAGAGGCATCCGCTTCGGGCCGCTCGATCTCCTGCAGAAATTAAAGCGCGGCGAGCCGGTCGATCCCAAGCTGATCTATTTCCGCACCGTGCCGAAATTCGAGACCGGGCACGCAAACTATCGCTGGCTGATGGAGCACATCTTCATCGCCTCGGCCGCCCGCCACGCCGACCGCGTCGTGATCGACGTGCATATGGTGCTGTAGGATTCTTTACCCTCCCCTGGAGGGGGAGGGTCGGCGAGCATGAGCGAAGCGAAATGCGAGACGGGGTGGGGTGCGCGGTGATGAAAATTTTCACCCTACCCCGCCGCTCATTTCATTCGCCATATCCGATGCTTCGCATCGGCGTCCTTAGTGCTAAGAACGGCCGCCGAAGGCGGCCTATGCCTCCCCCTCCAGGGGAGGGTGGAAGATCGCAAGTTGACTCCCCCGCCAATAGTTATAGAACATAACTATTCTGGTCAGGACATAATCTTCCATGGGAAACGCCGCCGCCTCGCGCGAGGACGCCTCGCCGCTGCTCAAGGTCGAACAGACCGGCGCGGTGCTGACCGTCGGCCTCAACCGGCCCGCCAAACGCAACGCGCTCAACGACGGCATCATCCAGGCGATCGGCGAGTGCTTTGCCGACCTGCCCGAGGATATCGGCGCGGTGGTGATCCACGGCGTCGGCGACCACTTCTCCTCCGGCCTCGATCTTTCCGAGCTGACCGATCATGATGCGACCGGCGGGTTGATCCACTCGCAGATGTGGCATCGCGTGTTCGACCGCATCCAGTACAGCCGCGTGCCCGTGATTGCCGCACTGAAAGGCGCGGTCATCGGCGGCGGGCTGGAGCTGGCCTGCGCCGCGCATATCCGCGTTGCCGAGCCCTCGGCCTACTTCGCGTTGCCCGAAGGCCAGCGCGGTATCTTTGTCGGCGGCGGCGGATCGGTGCGGCTGCCGCGGCTGATCGGCGTGGCGCGGATGACCGACATGATGCTGACGGGCCGGGTCTATTCAGCGACCGAAGGCTCGTCTTACGGCTTTGCGCAATATCTGGTCGAGGCGGGCGGGGCGCTCAACAAGGCGCTGGAGTTGGCCGCGCGCATCGCGTCCAATGCGCCGCTGACCAATTTCGCCGTGCTGCAGGCGCTGCCGATGATCGCGGAAGCCAATCCGCAGACCGGGCTTTTGATGGAGTCGCTGATGGCGACGGTGGCGCAGAGCGACAAGGAGGCCAAGCGCCGCATCCGCGAGTTCCTCGACCGCAAGACCGCCAAGGTGAAACCGGTATGAACGCGCAGGCCACCGCACGCGCGGGCACGTATCCGCTCCGGCGGATTTCGTTCGGCGATCCAGCCGTCACCATCGAGCGCAAGAGCGACGGCACGATCTATCTGCGTCCGACCGAGAGGCTTGCCGATTATCCTCGACGTCTCACCGACCGCCTGCATCATTGGGCCGCGGCGACACCGGACAATGTCTACATGGCGGAGCGCGTGGCCGGCGGCGATTGGCGCAAGCTGACTTATGCCGAGCTGTTGACCGCGAGCCGGCATATCGCCTCGGCGCTGCTGTCGCGTGGACTGTCGGCGGACAAGCCGGTCGTCATCCTCTCCGGCAACGCGATCGATCACGCGCTGGTCGCGTTCGGCGCGCTCTATGCCGGCATTCCCTTCTGCCCGGTGTCGCCGGCCTATTCGCTGATCTCGAAAGACTACGGCAAGCTTGCTTACGTCATGCAGCTGCTGACGCCGGGTCTGGTGTTTGCCGACGACGCCGACAAATTTGCGGCTGCATTGGCGGCGAACGTGCCTGAGGGCGTCGAGATCGCCGCAACGTCGGGCGCCGTGCCCGGCCGCAACGTCACGAAGCTTTCCGACCTCCTGCGCACGCCGCTGCATGCTGGCCTCGATGCCGCGCATGACGCCATCGGCCCCGACACCATTGCGAAATTCCTGCTGACATCAGGCTCGACCGGCAACCCCAAGGCGGTCATCAACACCCAGCGCATGATCTGCGCCAACCAGGTGATGATCCGCGAGACCATGGCGTTCCTGAAGGACGAGCCGCCTGTGATCGTGGACTGGCTGCCGTGGAATCATACGTTTGGCGGCAACCACAATATCGGGCTGGCGCTCTATAACGGCGGCGCGATGTATCTCGACCAGGGCAAGCCGATGCCAGGCGGCATCGAGGAGACCGTGAGAAACCTGCGCGAGATTTCGCCGACGGTGTATTTCAACGTCCCGAAGGGCTACGAGTTGCTGCTGCCATACCTGCGCGACGACGCGACGTTGCGCGGAAAATTCTTTGCCAAGCTGCATGCGATGTTCTTCTCCGGCGCGGCGCTGTCGCCCTATGTCTGGAACAGTCTCGACGAATTGTCGGTGCGCGAGACCGGTGCGCGTGTGCCTGTTTTGACCGGCCTGGGCGCGACCGAGACCGCGCCGTTCTTCATGTCGGTCAATCCGCGCACCTCGCGCTCCGGGCATGTCGGGCTGCCGGTGCCTGGCAACGACGCCAAGCTGGTGCCGGTCAACGGCAAGCTCGAGGCGCGCGCGAAGGGACCCAATGTCACGCCCGGATACTGGCGCCAACCCGAGTTGACCAAGGCTGCGTTCGACGAGGAAGGCTTTTACAGGTTCGGCGACGCCATCAAGCCCGCGGACGCTAACGACTTCGACGCCGGGTTCGATTTCGACGGCCGTATTGCCGAGGATTTCAAGCTGGCGAGCGGCACCTGGGTCAGTGTCGGTCCGTTGCGTGCGCGTTTCATCGCCGCCTGCGCGCCGCTGGTGCGCGACGTCGTCATTGCCGGCATCAACCGCGACGCGCTCGCGGCCATCGTGATCCTCAATCTCGACGGCTGCCGCCTGATCAATCCGAAGCTCAAGGCAGACGATATTTTCGTGGCGGCAAATGACGCCGTCGTGCGCTCCGCGTTCCGCGAGCGTTTCGAGAAATTCTTGTCAACCGCCACCGGCTCCTCCAACCGGATCACCCGCGTCATTTTGCTCGATGCGCCGCTGTCGATCGACCGCGGCGAAGTCACCGACAAGGGCTCGATCAACCAGCGCGCGGTGCTGGAGCATCGCGCTGATCTGATCGAGGAGCTTTATGCATCATTGCCGTCAGCGCGCGTGATCGCGGTCGGCTAGTCAATTTCAGGGAGGGAAATATGCAATTGAAGGATCAGGCCGCTGTCGTCACCGGCGGCGCGTCGGGACTGGGAGCCGCCACCGCGCGAAAACTTGCTGCGGCGGGCGCGAAGGTCGCCGTGTGCGATCTCAATGCCAAGCTCGCCGAAAGCGTTGCGGCTGAGATCAAGGGCACCGCGATTGCCTGCGACGTCACCGATGCGACTTCCGCCGAAGCCGCGATCGTGGCGGCGGCCAAGGCGCACGGCCCGGCACGCGTGCTGGTCAACTGCGCCGGCATCGGGGTTGCCAAGCGCGTGGTCGGCCGCGACGGGCCGCATCCGCTCGCCGATTTCGAGCGGGTCATCAAGGTCAATCTGATCGGCACCTTCAACATGCTGCGGCTTGCGACGGCGGAGATGTCCAAGCTCGCGCCGCTCGACGGCGGAGAGCGCGGCGTCGTGATCAACACCGCCTCCGTCGCCGCCTATGACGGCCAGATCGGGCAGGCCGCCTATTCCGCCTCGAAGGGCGGCATTGTCGGCATGACCTTGCCGATCGCGCGCGAGCTCGCGCAATTCGGCATCCGCGTGCTGACCATCGCGCCCGGCCTGTTTCTCACCCCGCTGCTCGGCGGCCTGCCGCAGGAGGCGCAGGATTCCCTTGCGGCCGCGATCCCGTTCCCGCACCGGCTCGGACAACCCGACGAGTTCGCCCTGCTTGCGATGCACATGATCGACAATCCCTATCTCAACGGCGAGGTGGTGCGGCTCGACGCATCGCTGCGCATGGCCCCGAAATAGGCCCGTCAGATATGAACCGGACTTCCGCCGCGGTCTCGACTTCACCTCTCCCTTTGGGAGAGGTCGATTTGCGGAGCAAATCGGGTGAGGGGTTAGGGTCTATCGTGGGACTGATCCCCCTTACCCGGATCGCTGCGCGATCCGACCTCTCCCCGCAGGGGAGAGGTGGACAGTCCATGTTGCGCTAATCCAGGCAGGTAACTCATGTTCGTGCACCGGCGCGATGTCCAGATCCAGTGGGGTGACTGCGACCCCGCCAACATCGTCTACTACCCGCGCTATTTCGCGATGTTCGACGATTCGACCTCGATCATGTTCGAGGCCGCCGGCTTCTCCAAGCAGGACATCGTGCACAAATACGGCCTGGTCGGCATTCCCATGGTCGACACGCGGGCGAAATTCCATATCGCCTCGACCCATGGTGACTGGATCACCATCGAAAGCCGGATCGAAAGTTTTGGGCGCTCGAGCTTCGAGGTCACCCACAAGGTGTTCAAGGGCGAGGCGTTGGCTATCGAGGCCTTCGAGAAGCGCGTGCTGGTCGGCCGCCATCCGGACGATCCGAACAAGCTGAAATCGGCGCCGATGCCCAAGGAAATCATGGAGAAGTTCATGCGCGGCTAAGCGACGCTGCCGCTCTCCACGCCTAAAGAAGGGTTGAATTAACGACCGAAGTTCTGCAAATCGACAACAAATCTGTTCAGGGAGGAAATAATGAAATCAATCTATCTCGCGGCGGCCGCGCTCACCGCCGTCCTCGCGCTGCCGGGCGCGCCGGCCTCGGCGCAAACCAGTGAAATCACCATCGGCATCACGATCACCACCACGGGACCTGCGGCGGCGCTCGGCATTCCCGAGCGCAACTCGCTCGATTTCGTGCCGAAGGAGATCGCGGGTATCCCGCTGAAGGTGACCGTGCTCGACGACGCCGGCGACCCCACCAACGCCACCACCAATGCGCGGCGCTTCGTCACCGAGCAGAAGGCCGACATTATCATGGGCTCGTCGAACACGCCGGCGACGATCGCGGTGTCCAACGTCGCCAACGAGGCCGGCATTCCGCACATCGGTCTTGCGCCGTTCCCGATTACGCCGGAGCGCATGAAGTGGTCGGTGACCATGCCGCAGCCGATCCCGATCATGGGCAAGGTGCTGTACGAGCACATGAAGGCGCATAACGTCAAAACCGTCGGCTATATCGGCTACTCCGATTCCTACGGCGATCTCTGGTTCAACGACTTCAAGGCGCAGGGCACGCCGATGGGCCTGCAACTGGTCGACGAGGAACGCTTCGCGCGGCCCGACACCTCGGTGACCGGCCAGGTGCTGAAGCTCGTCGCGGCCAATCCCGACGCGATCCTGGTCGGCGCTTCCGGCACAGCGGCGGGCTTGCCGCAGCAGGAGTTGCGCGACCGCGGCTACAAGGGCCTGATCTATCAGACCCACGGCGCCGCCAGCATGGATTTCATCCGCATCGCCGGCAAGGCCGCGGAAGGCGTGCTGATGGCCTCCGGTCCGGTGATGGATCCCGAGGATCAGCCGGACAGCGCGCTGACCAAGAAGCCGGGCACGGCACTGGTGACTGCTTATGAGGCAAAGTACGGCCCGAACAGCCGCAGCCAGTTCGCCGGGCATTCCTACGATGCGTTCCTGGTGCTGCAGCGGATCGTCCCGGTCGCGCTGAAGACCGCAAAACCCGGCACGCCGGAATTCCGCGAGGCGCTGCGCCAGGCGCTGCTCACCGAGCGCGACATCGCCGCGAGCCAGGGCGTCTATAACTTCACCGAGAAGGACCGCTACGGCCTCGACGATCGCTCGCGCATCCTGCTCACGGTGAAGGACGGGAAGTACGTGCTGGTGAAGTGAGAGTCGAGTTGGTCGCCGCTGCCTCCTGTCTTTGCAGACAGGAGGCGCTTTCTTCACCCTCCCCTGGAGGGGGAGGGTCGCCGCGAATGCAATGAGCGGCGGGGTGGGGTGACGGGCTGTCGGCGGCGGCGGTGCTTCAGTTGCTCGACCTTCGCGGTACGGAGAGCCATTCAGTCCGACGTAGATTTGGTCCCTCACCTCCTGCCGATCAAAACAATGTCCCTAAGTCATTCTTTTTCCGGAGAGCGAGCGAAATCGGTTGAACCACCGATCCCACACTTCAATCTTGTACTCTCTTCGACCATCGCTATAGGGTAGCATATGGATTACACTACCCGTATCCGGGGTTAGCGAATGGACTCCTTCTTCAAAGTCATTGCCGAGCAGTTCGATCACTGGATTGCGAATCCTGTTGCAACAATCTTCGCCTTTCTCATCGGAGGTGCCGCGGGCTTCTTCATCAGTCGCCTCCGGCACCAAGGCCAGATAGACGCCTTGAAAGAACGGCTTAAGCACAAAGCCGACCAGATCAAGACCAAAGACGACGCGATCGCGACCCTGACTGCGGAATTGGAAAAGCTGAGAACCGTTACACCAAAAGAGACACCTCCCAACCGATATCGCCAGGGAGCGCCCGTCGGCCGACGCAGAACGACAGATCACCTGCCCGACGAACTTTCGAGGTTCAGCACCGACGGCGGAGTCGACGATTTGGTACCGCCCGCCAGGAGTGAACCAGCGAACGATCAGATCGACCTGAATTACATCAACTCGATGATCCCAAAAACGACCTACAATTTTATATACGAACCACTTTTCGATGTATCAAAGCTAATCACATTCGCCCTCAATGGCGACGTTGTGCAAGGCCGAGACGAAAATTATCACTACTGGCGCATTTCCCAAGACGGGCTACTCGAATTGCTCGATCAGAATCATCGGGTTTACAGCCGCTTCATTATCCTCGAAAACGGCCGCTCGTTTCATCACACCAACGACCCGTCGCTACCGTCAATGCCGGGACAGTTCATGCACGCCGTCAGCATCATCCCCGATAACCCCAACCTTCGCGGCTAACGCCCGCTCTTCCCTTTGAGGGCGCATCCGCGCCACCCCGCAATTCCTGCAATTCTCATTCATCGCTTCGCTGATCTCTACACCTCTGCTTACGAGTCCACTCACACTCCCACTCACTGTCTCTATATCCTGTCTCTATGCCCGCCGCTTGCAAAGCGGCTATTTCCTACATTTTCGCCACTGTGGCGTCGGGCCATTCAGCCACGACCCAATAGCCTATGGCTTCTCTTTTGGTCTTCTCCCGCATCCGCGGGCAGTCCTATCGGACACAATCCCAAAAGGGACCACTCCGGGCCGCCAAGCCTATTGGGTCGTGGCTGCGCCAACGACACAGGGCGGACAGTTCACGTCCCGCCGCCACAGCGCACCAGCTGGTACTGACCAGGACTGCGGGTCATTGAACACACTTCGCGCGTCCAATAATCCTCGCCCGGTCAGCGTCCGTTATGTCCGTTTCACGTGAACGTTCCGCTCGCGCGACAATTCGATGCTCATCCTTTTTTCGGAACCATCGCCGCCATCTTGTCGAGCATCCGCCGCAGCGCGGCGATGTCTTCCTCCATCCGGCCCAGGAATCCGGTGCAGAGGCTACAGGCCATAATCACAATCAAATGGTCCGGATACTTCTTCTGATGGTCTGCTCCCTCCAATTCGCTAAAATACAGTTCCTTCAGCCGCCCGATCTTCTCTTCCCGGCGAGGCCCCTCTAGCTTATGCGCAATCTCGTTCCGCAATTCGCTGATCGCGGCAACCAACTTCCAGATAGAGTTGTTGTGCTCCTGCAGCGCATACGCGCGCACGATTTCGACTTTCTGCCCGAACCTCAGCCGTGCTCTCTGCGCCAGCTCGGGGTGGAAAAACATCAACGACAGAATATTATCGATGGCACCTTCCATAATCAGATGCCCTTTTAGGACGCTCTGCGTCAGTTCATCGACTTCATCGAAATGCTTTTTGAACTCGGCAAAGTATTTGCTGTTCGGCTCCGTCTCTTTTTCCTTTTTCGCCATCGCACAATTCCCCTTACAATTCCTCCAGCCCCGACCGGCGCGGTGGCTACTTGTCGTCGTCTACTTCTTTGCCCTGCAGTTTCTTCAATTCGTCCGTCGTGCAAATAAGGTACCCGCTCGCCACGAGCGCGGCGTTCACGATCAGGACGGTCGGACTGCAGCCCCTTATCTCTTCCCTGAATTTTTCGGTTCCAAACCCACTGAGGATGTCGCGCAGCTTCTGTAGTTCGATAGTCATGCCCTCTCGGTTGCTGCGGTGCGCGATCTTGTTCCGGATCGCGTTCAGTTCGAGCATCACCCGCCATTCCGGCCTTTCCTTCCCAAGCTCCACGTAGGCGCGGGCCATATAGATTTTCTGACGGAAGCGGAGGTTTGCTTCCTCTACGTCCTCGGGGTGAAAGAAAATCTCTTCGAGAAATTCCTCAAGGTGCGCTTCCACATCGAGGTGAGCGTTCAAGACCGCCTGGATGAACGGATCGGTCGTTTGGAGCTGTTCGCTGAACTTTCTAAAAAATTCGCTGTGCTCATCTTCGCTCACGGGTGTCTCCGGCAGAAAACGCGTTCGGCGCGAGTATGCGGCATCGGCTTCAGATAATCTAGGCGACCGAATCGGTGGAGACAGACATGCCTGCGACATTAAAAGAGCGCCTGGACAAGATCGAGCACGGGCAAAAAGAGGTACTCAGGTTGTTCATGGAGGTGATGAAAGACAGCAGCGACATGTACGTTAGCGACTTCCTGCTCATGGGCGTTTTGAAGCGGACGATCGCCCACGCCGAGGGATTCCGGGGCCACATCGAGAAGCGGAATTTCATCTGTGCCGGCACGATCCTCCGGGCGCAGCTCGATACCGCGCTGCGGGGAAATGCCATCTCGCTGGTCGAGAAGCCCGAGCAGTTCGCGAGCGACGTCGTGGGCGGGGCGCGGATCAACAAGATGAAGGACGGGAAGGGCAGGCAGTTGACGGACGCCTATCTCGCCGACCGCCTGAGCGAGAGCTATCCGTGGATCAAGGAGGTGTATGAAAACCTCGCCGCAATAGGACACTTCTCGCACAGGCACATATTCGCCTCGGTCTCCAAAACGAACGATGCCAATCGGACAGTACATTTCCAGATTTCCGCGGAAGACCCTGAGCGACCGGAGGAAGATTATTTTGAGGTGGTCGAGTGCTTCTACGAGACGATGCGGATCACCTGCGTAAACACCGCCAGCCTGCACGCTGCGCTCCGCAAATCCCACGGACAGAACGCACCCAAAGCCTCGGGCGAGGTAAAATAGCGGAGGCACGCTCGTTTTCGTGGTGGTGGGGGGGAGGGTTGGGGGACGGGGGTAGCGTCGAATAATGCTCCTAGTGAACCCCCACCCCTAGCCCCTCCCCGCAAGGGGGAGGGGAACTGCACCGAGTTCGTCGACGCAGGTCGTGCTACACCGCGCTCGCGCCCTCATGCGTAAAGCCCAGATAGCTTGCGGCGACACGTTCATTCGTCGCGAGCTCGGAGGCCGGACCCTCCAGCACGAACTCGCCGAGCTCCATCACATAAGCGCGGTCGGCGACCCGAAGCGCGGCCTGCGCGTTCTGCTCGACCAGCAGCACCGAGACGCCGTTGGCGCGCAACTCTGCGATGGTGCGGAAGATGTCGGCGACGATGATCGGCGCCAGCCCAAGGCTCGGCTCGTCCAGCATCAGTAGCCGCGGCGCACCCATCAGCGCGCGGCCCATCGCCAGCATCTGCTGCTCGCCGCCGGACAGCGTGCCGGCGAGTTGCTTGCGCCGCTCTTTCAACCGGGGAAACAGGGTGTAGACGCGCTCGAACGACGCTGCCGCTTGCGCCTTTGCCACGCGAAACGCGCCGAGCTGCAGATTATCCTCGACATTCATGGTCGAGAACAGCTCGCGATGTTCCGGCACGAGGCTCAAGCCGAGCGCGACGCGGTCCTCGATCTCGTGCCGCCCCAGATCCTCGCCTGCAAACATCACACGGCCGCTCACGCGCAGGATGCCCATGATCGCGTTGAGCAGCGTGCTCTTGCCCGCGCCGTTGGCGCCGATGATAGTGACGATCTCGTTGTCGCCGACTTCCAGCGACACGCCGCGCACCGCCTCGACCTTGCCGTAGGCGATGTGCACGTCCGCGACCGAGAGCAGCGCGCTCATGCGGCGGCTCCGAGATAGGCCTTGATCACGTCAGGATTGCTCTTGATCGCCGCAGGCGTGCCTTCCGCGATCTTGGTGCCGAAATCGAGCACGACCACGCGGTCGGCCAAGTCCATCACGAAGCCCATGTCGTGCTCGACCAGCAGCACCGACATGCCGCCGTCGCGCAGTTGCCGCAGCAGCGCCGCGAGCCGCTGCTTCTCCATGTGCCGCAAGCCGGCCGCGGGCTCGTCGAGCAGCAAAAGCATCGGATCGGCGCAGAGCGCGCGGGCAATCTCGACGATGCGCTGCTGGCCGAGCGAGAGCGAGCCGGCCGGTTGGTCGATCTGCTCGCTCAGTCCGACGCGAGCGATCTGGCGCGCGGCTTCGGCGAGCAGCGCGGCCTCGTCGTTGCGGTCGAGGCGGAACATGCTGGCGAGCGCGCCCGCGCGCCCGCGCAAATGCGTGCCGATCGCGACATTCTCCAACACGCTCATGTCGGGCACCAGCTTGACATGCTGGAAGGTCCTGGAGACGCCGAGGTCGACGATCTCCTGCGGCGGCGCGTTGTAGATTGGCTTGCCGAGCAGGGAGATGTTGCCGCCGGTGGCGCGCAGCACGCCGGTGATGAGGTTGAAGGTGGTGCTCTTGCCGGCGCCGTTCGGGCCGATCAGCGCCACGATCTCGCGGGCCTGCACGTCGAAGGAGACGTCGTTGACCGCGATCACGCCGCCGAACTGCTTGCGCGCGCCATCGACCTCGAGCAGCACGTCGGGCGTGCCCGGCGGGCGCGTCCGTGGCGGCAGCGCAATCGTCGTATCCGGCTGCTTCTTCGCCGGCTTGAACGGCAGCCACGACGTCAGCAACGGCCAGACGCCTGATGGTGCGAGCTGCAGCAGCGCCACCAGCAGGATGCCGAACACGATGGTCTCGAGCTGACCCTCGCCATGCAGCAACATCGGCAGATAGCTCTGCAGCACCTCCTTCAGGATTACGACGATCGCAGCACCCAGCACGCCGCCCCAGACATAGCCGGCGCCGCCGACCACGGCGACGAAGAGATATTCGATGCCGGCCTGGGCGCCGAACGGCGTCGGATTGGCGGCGCGCTGGAAATGCGCATAGAGCCAGCCGGAGAGGCCCGCGAGCACCGCGGCATAGATGAAGACCAGCAATTTGGTGCGTGGCGTCTGCACGCCGAAGGCTTCGGCCGCGACATGGCCGCGGCGGAGCGCGCGGATCGCCCGCCCGGTGCGGGAGTCCAAGAGGTTCATGGTGAGCAGCGCCGCAATCAAGACCGCGATCCAGATCGCGTAATAGATCGTGCCGGGATCGAGCATTCTGAACGATCCGACCGACAGCGGCGGGATCGACGAGATGCCGTCGTTGCGGCCCAGGAATTCCAGCTTGCTGAAGAGATAGAACAGGCCGAGGCCCCAGGCGATGGTGCCGAGCGGCAAATAGTGGCCGGAGAGCCGCACGGTGACTAGGCCGAGCAAGACCGCCGCAAGCCCGCTCACGATCAGCGAGGCCGGCAAGCTCAACCAGGGTGACAACCCGTAAGTCGTCGTCAACACTGCGGTGGTGTAGGCGCCGAAGCCGCAGAACGCGGCCTGTCCGAACGAGGTGAGGCCGCCGACTCCCGTCAGCAGCACCAGGCCCATCGCGACCAGCGCGGACAGGCCGATATTGTCCAAGAGCACGATCCAGAATGGCGGCATGCCGGGGACAAACGGAATCGCCGCCATGACCAGCGCGAAGGCGAGGACGGGCCAGCGCTCGCGCATGCTCACTCCTCTTCCTCGACCGCGGGCGCGGCGAGCGAGCGCAGCAGCAGCACCGGAATGATCAGCGTGAAGACGATGACCTCCTTGAAGTTGGAGGCATAGAAGGATGAGAACGCCTCGACGATGCCGACCACCAGCGCCGCGGCGGCCGTGAGCGGATAGCTGACGAGGCCGCCGATGATGGCGGCGATGAAACCTTTCAGCCCGATCAGGAAGCCGGTGTCGTAATAGAGGGTTGCGATGGGGACAATGAGGATGCCCGACAGCGCGCCGATCACCGAGGCGAACAGGAAGGCGATTTGCCCCGACAGGCTGGTGCGAATGCCGGCGAGACGGGCGCCAAGCCGGTTGACGGCGGTGGCGCGCAGCGCCTTGCCGTACAGTGTCAGTCCGAAGAACAGCCACAGTGCGACGATGAAGGCGATGGTTGCGGCATAGACCGCGAGGCTCTGGCCGGTGAAGCGCAGCGCGCCGACGACGAGCGCGGCATCGGCGAGCGGCGGCCCGCGCTGACCTTCGGCGCCGAAGAAGAGAAGGCCCAGTCCCTGCATCGCAAAGTGCGAGCCGACCGAGGCGATCAAGAGCACCAGCACTGAAGTGTGCGCCAGTGGCTGGAAGGCGAGTTGATAGAGGAACAAGCCAATCGAGGCCACGATCACCAGCGAGAGCAAAACCGCGACGGGAATCGGCACCCGGTGGCTCGCCGCCCACAGCGTCACGACCAGCACGATGGCGGGCAATACGACATTGACCGCAAAGGCACGTGCGATTCTGGGCCAGTGCAGCGCCCGCCGCGCCGCGTAGAGATCGAGCGCGAAAGCGGCGATCCCCATCGCGAGGGCAAGCTTGGCGGTGCCCGGCATCTGGCCGGACATCAACGAGGCATAGGTCAGCGCGCCATAGGTGACGAACTCGCCCTGCGGAATCAGGATCACGCGCGTCACCGCGAACACCAGCACCAGCGCGAGCCCCAAGAGGGCGTAGATGGCGCCGTTGGTGATGCCGTCCTGGATCAGGAACAGCATGATCGTGGAGTTCAAGGCGGCTCCCCCTCGACGCGGACCGGTCACGGCCGCTTTCCGCACCGTTAAATGAGCTTGCGGATATTTGATATAGTGTATAACAATTATCAAATATAATCTCAAGACCGCGCCGCCTTGGCATTTCAGCCTAACGGGACTTTGAGCCGCACGCGATGACTGTTTCCAAGACCGCCACGGCCGATCACGACAAGGGCCGCAAAGAAGCCGCGGACGACCAGACGGCCGAGGGCGCTGCCCTCCAGCTCGGCGAATTGTCCGAGCTGCTCGGCTATTCGCTCAAGCGCGCACAGCTGAAAATCTTCGAGGATTTCCTGCGCTGCGTCGCGCCGCTGCAGCTCACGCCGGCGCAGTTCTCGGTGCTGCTGCTCTTGGAGAAGAACCCCGGCCGCAACCAGACCGAGATCGCCAACACGCTCGGCATCCTGCGCCCGAATTTCGTGGCGATGCTGGACGGGCTGGAGAGCCGCGATCTCTGCACACGGATGCGCTCCGCCAACGACCGCCGCTCGCATGTGCTGATGCTGACCGACAAGGGCCGCGCCGTATTGGCGCGTGCGAAGAAGCTGGTCGCGAGCAAGCACGAGGCACGCCTCAATGAATTGCTCGGGCCGGCCAACCGTGCCGCGCTGCTGTCGATGCTGAGCAGGATCGCGACGGAGTTTTGAACCCTCATCCTGAGGAGCGGCGTCTTCGCCGCGTCTCGAAGGATGAGGCCATGCTCGGGCCTCACGGTTCTCCCGGCGATGCGAAGCATCGTCCGGTGACGCGCGCTTTTGTTTTTGCGCCGTTCGCGACGGCCTCGCTATCGCTCGGCCTGCTCGGGCGCCCGCGCTCCTCACCGTGAGGGTCCATCAATCCACCAGAATCACCCTGATATCATTCACATTCGTCAACGTCGGGCCGGTCTGCAGCAAATCGCCGGTCGCGGCAAAGAACGCGGTGGCGTCGTTGTTCTCCAGATAAGCGCGCGGGTCGAGCCCTTGCGCTTTCATCTTTGCAAATGTGGCGCTGTCGACTAGCGCGCCGGCCGGATCGGATGCCGAGCCCGCACCGCCATCGGCGCCGTCGGTGTCGCCGGCAATCGCCGAGATACCCTGCGCGTCCTTCAGCAAATCCGCCAGCGCCAGCGCATATTCCTGGTTGGGACCACCACGGCCATTGCCGCGCACGGTCACGGTGAGCTCGCCGCCGGAGAGGATCGCGACCCGCTTGCCGTTGGCGCGGGCGTCCAGCGCCAGCCGCGCATGATCGGCCGCGACCTCGCGCGCCTCGCCTTCGAGGTCGGTGCCGAGATCGATGGTCTCGTAGCCGTTATCCTTGGCGAGCTTGACCGCCGCGTCGAGCGACTGCCGCGGCCGCGCGATCAGCTCGAAGCGCGCGTGCGCGAAAGCGGCATCGCCTTCCTTGCAACTTTCGTTGGCGGCGTTATCGAGCGCGCGGCGGATCGCGTCGTCGATTTCGAGCCTGTATTTGGCGACGATGGCGCGCGCGTCGGCCAATGTGGTCGGATCGGGCACCGTCGGACCGGAGGCAATCGCGGAAGGATCGTCGCGCGGCACGTCGGACACCGCGAGCGTCAATATTTCGCTGGCGCGCTGGCCGGCGCGCGCCAGCCGCCCACCCTTGATCCGCGACAGATGTTTCCGCACGGTGTTGACCTCGCCGATCGGCGCGCCCGAGCGCAGCAAGGCGCGGGTCAATTTTTGTTTTTGCTCGAAAGTGATGCCCTCGGCCGGCGCGATCCAGTTCGCCGAGCCGCCGCCGGTCAGCAGCACCAGCAGCAGATCGCCGGCCTCGGCGGTCGCGGCGAGTTTTAGCGTATCTTCCGCGCCCTTCAGTCCCGCTTCATCCGGCATCGGATGGCCGGCCTCGATCACCCGGACGCGCCGCGTCGGCACGCCATGGCCGTGACGGGTGGTAGCGATCCCGACCAGCCGCGCCGGATCGAGCTTCAACGTGTCGAGATAGTGCGTTTCCGCAGCCGCGGCCATCGCGGCGGCGCCCTTGCCGGCGGCAAGGCAGATCACGCGGCCTTTGGGAATGGCAGGGAGATGCTGCGCCAGCACGATTCCGGGATGGGCGGCAGCGACCGCGGCTTCGTACATCGCACGCAACAGGGGACGTCGGTCGGTCATGGGCTCACTGGCAACGGAATGCACGGTCCTTATCCAACCCTTTGCCGCAAAAGAAAACCCCCGCAGGCCTGGCCTGCGGGGGTGAAGCATTGGAACGAAGCGGGTTAGCCGCCGACGTCGGCGGAGATGACGTCGCCGAACAGCTCCCACTTCTCGCCCTTGAAGCGCATCAGCTGCAACTGGCTGATCGGGGCGAAGTCGGTCGGCGAGGTGTTGATCTTGACGCCGGGCAGCAGGACCTCGGTACGGAAGTCCTTCAGGTTCGCCGCCTGCTTCATGACGTTCTCGCGGGTCAGGTCGTCGCCGCACTGCTTCAGGACCTGGACCAGCGTTTGCGCCACGCCGTAGCCGACGATGACCGAGCCATCGAGCTTGTTGCCTTCCGGGAAGTCCTTGGCGAGGAAGTCGAGGAAGCCCTTCATGCCGGCGTCGTTGTCCCACTGCGGGTCGGATGCGTCCTTCAGGTAGGCGGCCGAGATGATGTCCTGCGAATTCTCGTAGCCGGCGGGCTTGATCACGCTGCCGACCGAGGCGGAGACGTTGTTGAGGAGGTGCAGCGGCTTCCACCCGAGTTCGGCGTTCTTCTTGATCGCCTGCGCCGCGAATTTCGGCGTGGTGACGTTGAAGAACACGTCGGCGCCCGAAGCCTTCAGCTTGACCAGGTGGTTGTCGATCGAAGGCTCGGTGGTCTCGTAGCTCTCTTCGGCGATGATCATCGAGGCCGCCTTGGGACCAAGCTCGTCCTTCAGACCCTTGACATAGTCCTTACCATAATCGTCGTTCTGATAGAGGATCGCGATCTTGGCGTCCGGCTTCTCCTTCAGGAGCCACTTGCCGTAGATGTGCGACTCGCTCTGATAGTTGGGCTGCCAGCCCATGGTCCAGGGGAAGTCCTTCGGATCGTTCCACTTGGTGGCGCCGGTGGCGACGAACAGCTGCGGCACCTTCTTGGCGTTCATGTATTTGTGGATCGCCGAGTTCGAGGGCGTGCCGAGCGAATTGAAGATCAGCAGCACCTCGTCGCTTTCGACCAGCTTGCGCGCCTGCTCGACGGCCTTCGGCGGCGAGTAGCCGTCGTCATAGGAGACGAAGTTGATCTTGCGGCCGTTGATGCCGCCCGCGGCATTGATCTTGTTGAAGTAGGCCTGTTCGGTCTTGCCGATCACGCCATAGGCGGACGCCGGCCCCGAATAGGGCATGATGTTGCCGATCTTGATTTCGGTGTCGGTGGCGCCGGTGTCGTATTTCTTCTGCGCGAGCGCGCCGCTGGTGGAAGCGGCGAACAGGGCCAGCGCGGTCGAGGCGATGGCCAGACGAGTGGCGTGCATCAAGTTTCTCCCTTTCAAAGTATCGATGATCGATGTGGCGGCTTTCTTGACCGAAAGCTCTTGTTCGATTGGACGCATGATCCGCAAAAGTGGATACCGGTTTTCCGACAAGATCATGCGCAATTCAGAGGCGTTCGTTACCATTTTGCCGCCTTCGCGACAACAAAAAGCCCCTGCGACAAGAGCGCAGGGGCTGCTGCTTTAATGGACAGGCGGGACGCGGTTAACCGCCGACGTCGGATGAGATGATGTCGCCGAAGCGCTCCCAGGTCTGGCCCTTGAAGCGTATCAGCTGGACCGACGAGATCGGCGCGAAGTCGGTGGCCGAGGTGTTAACCTTGATGCCCGGCAACAGACCGGGAAGCACGAGGTCCTTGATGCTTGCCGCCTGCTTCATGATGTTCTCGCGGGTCAGGTCGTTGCCGCAGTTTTTGAGCACGTAAACCAGGCCTTGGGCGACCGTGTAGCCGTACATCACGGAAGCATCAGCCCGGTCCGCCTCGGGATAGTACTTGTCCAGGAACGCGTTCCAGCCCTTCATGCCGTCGTCGTTCTTCCATTGCGGATCGGTCGGATCCTTGAGGTACTGCGAAGAGATGATGTCCTGCGAGGCCTCCATGCCGGCGGGCTTGATCACGCTGCCGATCGAGGCGGAGACGTTGTTGAGGAAGTGCAGCGGCTTCCAGCCGATCTCGGCGTTCTTCTTGATCGCCTGCGCCGCGAATTTCGGCGTGGTGATGTTGAAGAACACGTCGGCGCCGGACGCCTTCAGCCTGACGATGTGCGAGTTGATCGAGGGCTCGGTGGTCTCGTAGCTCTCCTCGGCGACGATCAGGGACGCGGCCTTGGCACCGAGTCCGTCCTTGAAGCCCTTCAGATAATCCTTGCCGTAATCGTCATTCTGGTAGAGCACCGCGATCTTGGCGTCCGGATGGTTCTTCAGGATGTATTTGGCGTAGATCTGGGCTTCGCTCTGGTAGTTCGGCTGCCAGCCCATGGTCCAGGGGAACTCCTTCGGATCGTTCCACTTGGTGGCGCCGGTGGCGACGAACAGCTGCGGCACCTTCTTCGAGTTCATGTATTTCTGGATCGCGGAGTTCGGCGGCGTGCCGAGCGAATTGAAGATCAGCAGTACCTCGTCGCTCTCGACGAGCTTGCGCGCCTGCTCGACCGTCTTGGGCGGCGAATAGCCGTCGTCCTGCGAGATGAAATTGATCTTCCGCCCGTTGATGCCGCCTTCGGCGTTGATCTTGTTGAAGTAGGCCTGCTCGGTTTTGCCGATCACGCCATAGGCGGAGGCGGGTCCGCTGTAGGGCATGATATTGCCGATCTTGATCTCGGTGTCGGTGGCGCCGATGTCGTATTTGCCCTTCTGCGCCAAGGCGGGCGTCGAGGCGAGCGCGATTGTCAGGGCAGTCGAAAACAGCCCCAATCGCATGCGGATGGCAGGCATTTCTGTCTCCCTTGTGGGTTGATGTGTCGCTTGTTGGAGCGGGAGCACTTCGCGGCCCTTGGCCGGCATTGAATACCTTCCGCATCCGAGCGGCAACAAAAAGCCCCCCGCGGCGCTGCCGCGGAGGGCGTCATTTAGTCGAACGTTCCAGCCCGCGGCGTGGAATATTAATCAGCGCATGATCCGGAAAAAGCCTGCCCCGCACTTGATGCGGGGTGGGACCCGGTTTTCCCTCGCGACAAACGCGGAACGCGTTTGCGCGGAGATCATGCGCCGAAATTAGTTACTGAGATCGCCGGAGATGATCTCGCCGAACAGGTCCCATTTCTCGCCCTTGAAACGCATCATCTTGAGCTGGCTGATCGGCGCGAAGTCGGTCGGAGAGGTGTTGATCTTGATGCCCGGCAATAGCGTGTCGGTCTCGAAATTCTTCAGGCTCGCCGCCTGCTTCATGACGTTCTCGCGCGTGAGATCGTCACCGCACTGCTTCAGCACCTGCACCAGCGTCTGCGCGACGCCGTAGCCGTACACCACCGAGCCGTCGAGCTTGTTGGCGTCGGGGTAATATTTCGCCAGGAACTCGAAGACTTTCTTCATGCCGGGATCGTCGTTCCACTGCGGATCGGCGCCGTCCTTGGCGTAGGCGGCCGAGAGCATGCCTTGCGCGTTCTCGTAGCCGGCCGGCTGCAGCACGCCGCCGACGGAGGCCGAGACGTTGGAGACGATGTGCAGGGGATGCCAGTCGATCTCGGCGAGCTTCTTGATCGCCTGCGCCGCGAATTTGGGAGTCGTGATTGAAATGAACACGTCGGCGCCGGTCGCCTTCAGCTTGACGATATGGCTGTCGATCGACGGCTCGGAGGTTTCATAGCTTTCCTCCGCCACGATCATCGAGGCCTTGGCGCCGAAACCGTCCTTCAGGCCCTTCAGGTAGTCCTTGCCGAAATCGTCGTTCTGGTAAAGCACCGCGATCTTGCCGTCCGGCTTTTCCTTCAGCAGGTATTTGGCGTAGATGCGCGCCTCGCTCTGGTAGGAAGGTTGCCAGCCCATGGTCCAGGGAAAATCCTTCGGATCGTTCCACTTGGTGGCGCCGGTCGCGACGAACAGCTGCGGCACCTTCTTGCCGTTCAGGTATTTCTGAATCGCCGAGTTGGACGGCGTGCCGAGCGGGTTGAACACGACGAGCACCTCGTCGCTCTCGACCAGCTTGCGCGCCTGCTCGACCGCCTTGGGCGGCGAGTAGCCGTCGTCATAGGAGATGAAGTTGATCTTGCGGCCGTTGATGCCGCCCTCGGCATTGATCTTGTCGAAATAGGCCTTTTCCGTCTTGCCGATCACGCCATAGGCCGAGGCCGGGCCGCTGTAGGGCATGATGTTGCCGATCTTGATCTCGGTGTCGGTGGCGCCGGTGTCGTATTTCTTCTGCGCGAGCGCGGCCGACGAGGTCAAGGCGAAGGCTGCCGCCGCGATCACGGCAGCATGAAGTTGGGACGAACGCATAGTTTCTGGTTTCTCCTTAAGTCACCTGCGGAATCTGCCCGCCAGCTGTTGGCCGACGATGGCAACCTGCCTTGCGCCGTGCGGCACCAGGAAGATCACGAGGAACAGCAGCACGCCGAAGACGGCGCCGGAGAGGCCCTTGGAGATGCTCTCCGAGATGTTCGGCACGAAGATGATGAAGGCCGCGCCGACGAAGGATCCGGGCAGCCAGCCGACGCCGCCGACCACCATTCCGAGGAATAACGAGATCGCGAACGTGATGGTGTAGCTGTCGGGCGCCACGAACTGCACGGCGATGGCGCCGAGCCCGCCGGCAATGCCGGTGATCCCGGCGCTGACGCCGAACGCCAGCGTCTTGTAGAGCGCGACATTGACGCCCATCGAGGAGGCCGCGATCTCGTTGTCGCGGATCGACATGAAGGCGCGGCCGGAGCGCGAGCGCAGCAGGTTGACGGACCACAGATAGATCGCAACCGTGATCGCGAGTGTGAAGTAGTAGAGCCACATGTCCTGTGACATTTTCAGGTGGGCCATCTTCAGCGCGCTCTCGATGATTTCAGGCGCGTCCGGCTTGGTGACGACGAGGCCCTGCACGCCGCCGGTCCAGTGCTCGAAATAGCCGAGCTTGAGCAATTGCGGCATAGCGGTCGCCAACGCGAACGTCGCCAGCGCCAGATAGACGCCGGACAGGCGGAGCGCCGGCTGGCCGAACAGGAAACCGAACCCGAAGCAGATGATGCCCGCGATCGGCAACGTCAGCGCGTAATTGACGTTGAACTGCTCCATCAGGATCGCGGAAGTGTAGGCGCCGACCGCGTAGAACGCGCTCTGGCCGAGCGAAAATTGCCCGCTGCCGCCGGTCAGGATGTTCAACGCCAGCACCGCGAGCCCGTAGATCAGCAGCATGGTCATCTGGAAGATGATGAAGTTCTTGACGAGCAGCGGCACTGCCAGCAGCACAATCAGCACCGCGATCGAGGTGCCCGTGCCCAGCGTCATGGCCCGTTTCGGAACGGCTTCGACGGCCTGGCCTTCGGCGACGGCTTCGACTTCGTCAGCAGCGCTCATGATCAAACTCGCTTCACGATGGGCCGGCCGAACAGGCCGGCGGGTTTGACGACCAGGACGGTGACGATCAGCGCGAGCGCGATCGGCAGTTTCAGCTCATTGCCCACGCCGGGGATGTAGGTGCCGGCGAGATTCTCGAAGATGCCGACCAAAAAGCCGCCGATGACGGCGCCAAGCGGCGAGGTCAAGCCGCCGAGCACGGCGGCGGCGAACCCGTAGATCAGGACGCCGCCCATCATGTTCGGCTCCAGGAACACCACCGGTGCGATCAGCATGCCGGCGATCGAGCCGATCGCGGCGGCCATGCCCCAGCCCAGCGCGATCATCCAGGACGTGTTGATGCCGACCAGCCGCGCCGATTCCGGCACCGAGGCGGCGGCGCGCATCGCAAGTCCCATCCGCGTGTACTGGAAGAAGAAGTAGAGCGCGATCAAGAGCAGGAAGGTCACGCCGATCATGCCGGCCTGGTGGGTCGAGATCAGCTGGCTGCCGAGAAACGGCGAGGAACCGAACGGCGTCGGATATTGCTTGATGGTGAAGTCCCAGATCAGGCCGGCGCAGGAGTTGATGATCGAGAACAGTGCGATGAAGCCGGCGACGTTGGTCAGCACCGGCGCCTTCGCCAGCGGCTTGAACAAGGTGCGCTCGATCGCGATGCCGGCGGTGAAGGAGAACGCCAGCGTGAGCACGAAGGCGACCCAATAGGGCAGGCCCCATTGCATCAGCTGCCAGGAGATGAAGGTCGAGAACATCGCCATTTCGCCCTGCGCGAAATTGAGATGGTCGATCGCCTGGTAGATCATGACCACGGCCAGCGCCATGCAGGCATAGATCGCGCCGGTGGAAATGCCGGCCAGGATTTGATTGACGAAAAGCTCCATGGGCCGGCTCTCCTTAGTATCCGAGATAGGATTTGCGGACGTCCTCGTTGTTCGCGATATCCTTGGCACCGCCGGACATCACGATCCGGCCGGTCTCGATCACATAGGCCTGGTCGGCGAGCTCGAGCGCGAGCTGTGCGTTCTGCTCGACCACCAGGATGGTGACCTTGTCCTCGCGGTTGATCTTGCCGAGGATCTTGAAGAGGTCGCGCACGACAAGCGGCGCGAGCCCGAAGGACGGCTCGTCCAGCAGCATCAGGCGCGGCCGCAGCATCAGCGCGCGGGCGACCGCCAGCATCTGCTGCTCGCCGCCGGACAGCGTGCCGGCCTGCTGGGCGTAGCGTTCCTTGAGCACCGGGAAGTGAGCGTACATGCGCTCGATGTCGGAAACGATGCCGGCCTTGTCCTTGCGGCTGATGGCGCCGAGCTGCAGGTTTTCCTCCACCGTCATGGTGGTGAAGGTTCCGCGGCCCTGAGGCACATGCGCGATGCCGAGCCGCACGATGCTTTCGGTGGAGCGGCCGGAGAGCGCCGCGCCCTCGAATTCGATGGCGCCGGTCGAGCGCACCATGTTGCAGATGGCGCGCAGCGTCGTGGTCTTGCCGGCGCCGTTGGCGCCGAGCAGCGTGGTCAGCGAGCCCTCGTTGAGCGCGAAGGAGAGCCCGTGCAGCGCCTGCACCTGGCCGTAATAGGCGCGCAGGTCCTTGACGTTGAGCATCGCCGTCATTGGTCCTTGCTCCCGAGATAGGCCTTGATGACGTCGGGATCGGCCTGCACCTGGGCCGGCGTGCCCTCCGCGAGCTTCTTGCCGAAGTTCAGCGCCACCACGTGGTCGGCGATCGACATCACCAGCCCCATGTGATGTTCGACCAAGAGCACGGTGATCTTGCGGTCGCTGCGGATCTTGCGAATGAGGTCGCCGAGGACGTGGACCTCTTCGTGATTGAGGCCGCCGGCGGGCTCGTCGAGCAGCAGGATTTTCGGTTCGGCGGCGAGCGCGCGCGCAAGCTCGACGCGCTTCTGGGTGCCGAACGGCAGGCCCGACACCGTGGTGTGGGCGACGCTTTCGAGGTCGAGATAGCCGAGGATGTCGTGCACCTTCTTGTTCATCCCGGCTTCGGCGCGGCGGACCCAGCCGAGTTTGAGCGCGTCGCTGACGATGTCGGAATTGGTGCGGCAATGGGTGCCGACGCGGACATTGTCGAGCACCGAGAGGTTCTGGAACAGCGCGACGTTCTGGAAGGTGCGGCCGATGCCGATCTCGGCGATGCGGTGCGCCGGCCGCGTCAGGATGCTTGACCCATCCATCAGGATGTCGCCGGAACTCGGCTGGTAGAGCCGGCTGAGGCAGTTGAAGAGCGTGGTCTTGCCGGCGCCGTTGGGGCCGATCAGGCCGAGGATCTGGCCCTGGTGCATGTCAAAGGACACGCCGTTCAACGCGATGATGCCGCCGAACACGACGCTGACGTCGCGAACCGCGAGCAGGGGAGATTGTCCCTGCGCGAGTTGGGCCTGCGTCATGACGCCTCGCCCAAACGAACGGAGCAGGCGCGACGCCTACCGGATGCCCTCGGCCACACGTGCAAGTTTCCCTCCTGATCTCTTTGGATCTTTTTTTGATTGTGTCAGCTGCGGCGACATTCCCCCGAGCGCCGCCTCGATGTTCCTTACCATCGCCAACAGGCGAGGTCCAATATCGTTGCGCAAGCGGTCTTCCGTGAAGCGGAATGCAGGTGCGCCGCAGTTAAACGCATAGGGTCCGGTCCCGTCATTTAACTTTAGTGCTACGCCGGCGGCGGAGATGTCGTCCTGCCAGTCGCCCGCGGAAATCGCGAAGCCGTATTTTGCAACCGTCTCGCCGGAGCGCTCGATGCCGTCGCGCAACTTCGCCCAGCGGCTGCCATAGTGCTCGCGCAGCTCGCGGGTCAGGTTGGTGCGCTCCTCCGGCGACAGCGCCCAGAAATAGGCGCGTCCCATCGCCGTGGTCGCGATGGGTATCCGCGAACCGACGTCGAGCTGAACGCCGAGCGTCAGCCCGTTACGGCTCTGGCCGAAATAGATCATGCTGTGGCGGTCGCGCCCGCCGACGGCGACCGCGCCGCCGGTCTCGCGCATCACTTCCTCGCGGAACGGCTCGGACAAATGACGAACGCCGAGATTGGCCAGCGCCGCATAGCCGAGCGCCATCGCCGACGGCGTCAACTGATACTTCTCAAAGCGCGGAACCGGCGTAAGATAACCGAGCTTGGTCAGGGTGTAGGTCAGCCGCGAGACCGTGGGCTTCGGCAGGTTGGTGCGCGCCGCGATCTCCTGATTGCCGAGGAGGCCGTCATTGGGCTGGAAGGCGCGCAACACGTCGAGGCCGCGGGACAGCGCGACGACAAAGCTGCGATCGGTCGCGCCTTTCCTCGGAGAGCGTTTCATGTCCCGCCGTTTTACGGTCCTCGTTGACAAGGGAGGTGCTTCAAAATAACCCTCGCTGTCAAGATGTGGAATTTAGTTTCGCTGTGCGGAACTGACTAAAAGGCGTAGCCGGTCACCGCAAGACCAGCACTCCGATGCAAGCCAAACAACGCAAAACACCAAAGCCGCAACCAAGAACAAATTACCCAAGGAGCGTAGCGTGAACGAAGTGGTCACCCTCGAACGTCACGACGTCATCGGCATCGTCACCGTCAACAGTCCTCCGGTCAACGCGCTGAGCGCCGCGGTCCGCGGCGGTATTCTGGAATGCATGAAGAAGGCGATCGCCGATCCCGAGGTGAAGGCGATCGTGCTGACCTGCGGCGGCCGCACCTTCATTGCCGGCGCCGACATTACCGAATTCGGCAAGCCGCCGAAGCCGCCCGGCCTGCACGAGGTGCTGACCGAGATGGAGAACTCGCCGAAGCCGATCGTGGCCGCGATCCATGGCACCGCGCTCGGCGGCGGCCTCGAAGTTGCGCTCGCCTGCCACTTCCGCGTCGCCGTCAAGGAAGCCCGCCTCGGCTTGCCCGAGGTGAAGCTCGGCCTGTTGCCCGGCGCCGGCGGCACGCAGCGCCTGCCGCGCGCGGTGGGTCCCGAACTCGCCGTCAAGATGATCGTCGGCGGCGATCCGATCTCGGCGTCGGAAGCGCTCAAGAATGGCCTGATCGAGGAGATCGTCGAAGGCCCGGCCTCCGGCGGCGAGGCCTTTGCACGCAAGGTGGTCGCTGAGAAGCGTCCGCTGCGCAAACTGCGCGACGATGACTCGAAGCTCGCGGCGGCCAAGGCCGACCGTTCGATCTTCACCAATGCGGTCGCCGCCATGACCAAGCGCGCACGAGGACTGGAAGCCCCTTTCGCGGCCGCTGACGCGGTCGGCGCCGCGATCGATTTTCCCTTCGACGAAGGCCTGAAAAAGGAGCGCGAGGGCTTCCTCAAGCTTGTCTCCTCCGACCAGTCCAAGGCGCAGCGCTACGCGTTCTTTGCCGAGCGCGAGGCCTCGAAAGTTGCGGGCGTGCCCGATGGCACCAAGCCCCGCGACGTGAAGCAGGTCGCCATCATCGGCGCCGGCACCATGGGCGGCGGCATCGCGATGTCCTTTGCCAATGCCGGCATCCCCGTCACCCTGATCGAGATGAACGAGGAAAATCTCAAGCGCGGCATGGGCGTGATGCAGAAGAACTGGGAAGCCACCGCGGCACGCGGCGGCATCCCGGCGGATGCGCCGGCCAAGCGCATGGCGCTGATATCAGGCAAGGTTGGTCTGGAGAACGTCAGGGATGCCGACCTCGTGATCGAGGCGGTGTTCGAGACCATGGCGGTCAAGAAGGAAGTGTTCGGCAAGCTCGACCAGTATGCCAAGCCCGGCGCGGTGCTGGCTTCCAACACCTCGTATCTCAACATCGACGAGATCGCCAAGGAGACCAAGCGGCCACAGGACGTGCTCGGCATGCACTTCTTCTCGCCGGCCAACGTCATGAAGCTGTGCGAGATCGTGCGTGCGGCCAAGACCGCGCCGGACGCCCTCACCACGGCGGTCGCGATCGCCCGCAAGATCGCCAAGGTGCCGGCGGTGGTCGGCGTCTGCGATGGCTTCGTCGGCAACCGCATGCTGGCCCAGCGCGGCAAGCAGGCCGAGAAGCTGTTGTTCGAAGGCGCGCTGCCGCAGCAGGTCGACGCCGTCGTCACCAAGTTCGGCATGCCGATGGGACCGTTCGCGATGGGCGATCTCGCGGGCCTCGACATCGGCTGGCGCTCGCGCAAGGACCGCGGCTTGAAGTCGGAGATCGCGGACGCGCTGTGCGAGGCCGGCCGCTTCGGCCAGAAAACCGGCAAGGGATATTACAAATACGAGGGCGGCTCGCGTTCGCCGCTGCCCGATCCCGATGTCGAGAAGCTGATCGACGAAACCCTGCAGAAGCTCGGCAAGAAGCGCCGCAACGTCAGCGACGACGAGATCCTCGAGCGCATGATGTATCCGATGATCAACGAGGGTGCGAAGATCCTCGACGAGGGCATCGCAGCGCGGCCGAGCGACATCGACGTGATCTGGCTCTATGGCTATGGCTGGCCGATCTATCGCGGCGGCCCGATGTTCTGGGCCGACTCGATCGGTCTCAAGCACATCGCCGACCGGCTGGCTTATTACGCCAAGGAGACCAACGATCCGAATCTCGAGCCGGCGCCGCTGCTCAAGCGCCTCGCCGCCGAGGGCAAGATGTTCGCCTCGCTCGCCTCCGAGAAGTCGAAAGCGGCGTGATGTCGCTTGAGGGCGGGGCGATGAGTTGTCGCTGGAGCAACGATTCACGCTCTGCTCCCCTCCCCCTTGCGGGGAGGGGTCGGGGGTGGGGGTCATCTCACTCTTGCGCTCGTGACTTACCCCCCTCCCTGACCCTCCCCCGCAAGGGGGGAGGGGACAGAAACACCGTGCCTCCCTCACTATAAAAATCCTCATGCCCCATCCCGGCGAACAATTTTATCCCGAAGGCGTGCGGTGGGACGCACCCATCGCTCAAGGCACACTACCTGACCTGCTGTCGCAGGCCGCAGCCGAGTACGGCGATCGCACAGCGATCGAATTCCGCGACCGTCCGATCACCTACACCGAGCTCGAACACCTCGCCGAAGTCGCGGCGTCCGCGTTCCTGCGCGCCGGCTATGGCAAGGATACCTCTGTCGCGCTGTTCCTGGGCAACACGCCCGACCATCCCGCCAATTTCTTCGGCGCGCTGAAGGCCGGCGCGCGCGTCGTGCACCTGTCGCCGCTCGACGGCGAAATCGCGCTCTCGCACAAGCTCTCTGACTCCGGCGCGCGCGTGCTGGTCACCAGCAACCTCTCGGCGCTGCTGCCGACCGCGCTGAAATTTTTGGCAAAGGGCCTGCTCGACCGGCTGATCGTGTGCGAGGACGACCATTGGGGCAAGATCGGCACGCCGCAGACCGCGTTGCCCGATGATCCCAGAGTGATCACCTACAAGATCTTCGTCGACGGCGCGACGAAGCCGGCGCAATGGCCCAAAATCGCGCCCGGCGACATCGCGCTGCTGCAATATACCGGCGGCACCACCGGTCTGCCGAAGGGTGCGATGCTCTCTCACGGCAATCTCACCGCGGCGGTGTCGATCTACGATGTCTGGGGCAAGGCCGCGCGTGCCGAACGGGGCGACCCGATCGAACGCGTGATCTGCGTGCTGCCGCTGTTCCACATCTTTGCGCTGACGGTGGTGATGCTGTCCTGCCTGCGTCGCGGCCATCTGATCTCGCTGCACCAGCGCTTCGACGTCGAAAGCGTGATGCGCGACATCGAGGTCAAGCGCGCCACCGCCTTCCCCGGCGTGCCAACGATGTGGATCGCGATCGCCGCATTGCCCGATCTCGACAAGCGTGATTTCTCCTCGCTGCGCAGCGCCGGCTCGGGCGGCGCGCCGCTGCCGGTCGAGGTCGCCAGCATCTTCGAGCGCAAGGTCGGCATGAAGCTGCGTTCCGGCTGGGGCATGACCGAAACCTGTCCTGCCGGCACCGCGCATCCCGACAACGGACCCGACAAGCCCGGCTCGGTCGGTGTCGCTCTGCCCGCCATCGAGATGGACGTGGTCTCGCTCGACGATCCGACCAAGGTTCTGGCGGACGGCGAGACCGGCGAGATCCGGATTCGCGGGCCGAACGTCACGCGCGGTTACTGGAACAGGCCCGAGGAAACCGCGCAGGCGTTTGTCGGCGACCGTTTCCTCACCGGCGACATCGGCTACCGCGACGAAGAAGGCTATTTCTTCCTGGTCGACCGCAAGAAGGACATGATCATCTCCGGCGGCTTTAACGTCTATCCGCAGATGATCGAGCAGGCGATCTACGCCCATCCGTCGGTGTACGAGGTGATCGTGATCGGCATTCCCGACGATTACCGCGGTGAGGCGGCGAAGGCTTTCATCACGCTGCGTCCCGACGCCAAGCCGTTCTCGCTCGACGAGCTGCGCACGTTCCTCACCGGCAAGATCGGCAAGCACGAGCTGCCGGCCGCGCTGGAATTCGTCAAAGAGCTGCCGCGCACGCCGGTCGGCAAGCTGTCGCGCCACGAGTTGCGCAGCAGCCAGCAATCGGCGCTGAAGAAAAAGATCGCGTAAGAGTTTTCCGTTTTCGAAAAGGAGGATCCGATGGATCTCGCTTTTACCAAGGAAGAGCTGGCGTTCCGTGAAGAGGTGCGGGCGTTTTTCCGCGACAACGTGCCGCCGGACACAAGGCGCAAGCTGCAGGAAGGCCGTCACCTTTCCAAGGACGAGATGGTCACCTGGTGGCGCATCCTCAACAAGAAGGGCTGGGGCGTCTCGCACTGGCCGAAGGAATATGGCGGTACGGGGTGGACCTCGGTGCAGAGCTACATCTTCAACGAAGAGCTGCAGATGCATCCGGCGCCGGCGCCGCTCGCCTTCGGCGTCAGCATGGTCGGCCCCGTGATCTACACTTTCGGCAACGAGACGCAGAAGAAGCAGTATTTGCCGCGCATCGCCAATGTCGACGACTGGTGGTGCCAGGGATTCTCCGAGCCGGGCTCGGGTTCGGACCTTGCCTCGCTCAAGACCAAGGCCGAGCGCAAGGGCGACAAATACATCATCAACGGCCAGAAGACCTGGACCACGCTGGCGCAGCACGCCGACATGATCTTCTGCCTGTGCCGCACCGATCCCGCGGCCAAGAAGCAGATGGGCATTTCCTTCATCGTGTTCGACATGAAGTCGAAGGGCGTCACCGTGCGCCCGATCGAGACCATCGACGGCGGCCATGAGGTCAACGAAGTGTTCTTCGACGACGTCGAGGTGCCGGTCGAGAATCTGATCGGCGAGGAGAACAAGGGCTGGGATTACGCCAAATTCCTGCTCGGCAACGAGCGCACCGGGATTGCGCGCGTCGGCGTCTCCAAGGAGCGGCTGCGCCGCATCAAGGATCTGGCGTCGAAGGTCGAACAGAACGGCAAGCCCGTGATGGAAGACCAGGGATTCCGGGAAAAACTCGCCGCGGTCGAGATCGAGCTGAAGGCGCTGGAGCTGACGCAGCTCCGCGTCGTTGCCGACGAGGGCAAGCATGGCAAAGGCAAGCCCAACCCGGCATCTTCGGTGCTGAAGATCAAGGGCTCGGAGATCCAGCAGGCCACCACCGAGCTCTTGATGGAAGTGATCGGCCCGTTCGCCGCGCCCTACGACGAGCACGGCGACGACGGCTCCAACGAGGCGATGGACTGGACCGCGCAGATCGCGCCGAGCTATTTCAACAACCGCAAGGTCTCGATCTACGGCGGCTCCAACGAGATCCAGCGCAACATCATCAGCAAGGCGGTGCTGGGGCTGTAGCGGCGCCGACGCTGCAACACACACCGTCGTCATGCCCGGCCAAAAGCGGGAAGCGCGTCTTCAAAGCAGATGAGCCGGGCATCCACGTCTTCCTTGTTTCGCGCAAAGACGTGGATGGCCGGGTCAAGCCCGGCCATGACGAAGCAATGAATACCGGGGAGAGTGGAAGAAAATGGATTTCGATTTGACCGAGGAGCAGCGGCTTCTCAAGGACAGCGTCGACGGGTTGCTCACCGACTCCTACGACTTCGAGGCGCGCAAGAAATACCAGAAAGAAAAAGGCGGCTGGAGCAAGTCGGTCTGGAGCAAGCTCGCCGAGCAGGGCCTGCTCGGCTTGCCGTTTGCCGAGGCCGACGGCGGCTTCGGGGCAGGGGCGGTCGAGACCATGATCGTGATGGAGGCGCTCGGCAAGGCGCTGGTGCTGGAGCCGTATCTGGCGACGGTGGTGATCGGCGGCGGCTTCCTGCGCCATGGCGGCTCGGACGCGCAGAAGGCCGCGCACATTCCCGGCATCATCGACGGCAGCAAGACCTTTGCTTTCGCGCAGCTGGAGAAAAACTCGCGCTACGATCTCGCGGACGTCACCACGACGGCGAAGAAAAAGGGCGACGGCTGGGTGATCGACGGCGAAAAATTCGTCGTGATCAACGGCGAGAACGCGGACACGCTTGTCGTGATCGCGCGCACCAAGGGCGAGCGCCGCGACAGGACCGGCATCGGCGCCTTCCTGGTGCCCGCCAACGCCAAGGGCGTCACCCGCAAGGGCTATCCGACCCAGGACGGCCTGCATGCCGCCGACATCACCTTCACCGGCGTCGAGGTCGACGCGAGTGCTGTGATCGGCGATCCCGAAAATGCGTTGCCGCTGATCGAGCGCGTGGTCGACGAGGCCCGCACCGCGATGTGCGCGGAAGCGGTCGGTGCGATGGACGAGTCGCTGAAAACCACGGTCGAGTACATCAAGACGCGCAAGCAGTTCGGCGTCGCGATCGGCAGCTTTCAGGCGCTGCAGCACCGCGCTTCGGACATGTTCGTGGCGCTGGAGCAGGCGCGCAGCATGTCGATGTTTGCGACCATGGCAGCCGATTTCGACGATGCGAAGGAGCGCGCCCGCGCGGTGGCTGCGGCGAAAGTGCAGATCGGCAAATCCGGCAAATTCGTCGGCCAGCAGGCGATCCAGCTGCACGGCGGCATCGGCATGACCCAGGAGGCGAAGATCGGCCACTATTTCAAGCGGCTGACCATGATCGAGAACACCTTTGGTGATACGGATTATCATCTGCGCCGCGTCACCGACGCCGGCGGGCTGGTGTAGGGCGCGCCGTCCATCGTCATTGCGAGGAGCCAACGGGTCCGGTCCAGTTGGGCCGGCCCGATGACAGGCTCCGCGACGAAGCAATCCATTCATCCGCGAATGCGGCGCGATGGATTGCTTCGCTTCGCTCGCAATGACGATTAAAAAATCAGGGAGGAAACAATGAAAAACACCCCGTTCGATCTTTCAGGCCAGGTCGCCGTCGTCACCGGGTCGAGCCGCGGCATCGGCAAGTCGTCGGCGGAATTGCTGGCCCGGCTCGGCGCCAAGGTCGTGATCTCCTCGCGCAAGGCGGATGCCTGTCACGAGGTCGCGGACGGCATCAGGAAGTCCGGCGGCGACGCCCATGTCATCCCCTGCAACATCTCGCGTCACGACGAGGTCAAGGCGCTGATCGAGGGCACGACCAAACATTACGGCAAGATCGACATCCTGGTCTGCAACGCGGCGGTCAACCCGTATTACGGCCCGCTGCTCGACATCAAGGACGAGGCCTTCGACAAGATCATGGGCAGCAACGTCAAGAGCAACATCTGGCTCTGTGCGCTCGCCATCCCGCAAATGGCCGAGCGCGGCAAAGGCTCGGTCGTGATCATCTCCTCGATCGGGGGATTGCGCGGCTCGACCGTGATCGGCGCCTACGGCATTTCCAAAGCCGCCGACTTCGCGCTCGCCCGTAGCCTCGCCGGCGAATGGGGCCCCAAGGGCGTGCGCGTCAATTGCGTGGCGCCGGGTCTGGTCAAGACCGATTTCGCCCGGGCGCTGTGGGAGGACGAGGAGCGCTTGAAGCGCCGCTGCGCCACCACGCCGCTTCGCAGGATCGGCGAGCCCGACGAGATCGCAGGCGCAGTCGCCTATCTCGCGTCAGATGCGTCGACCTTCATGACCGGCCAGACCATCGTGGTCGACGGTGGCGTCACGACGGCCGCGGCTTAATCTTTCTTCTCCCTCTCCCCGCTCTTGCGGGGAGAGGGTTGGGGTGAGGGGCATCCTTCGTGAGCCCGGTGCGAGTCGATAGACCCGTACCCCCTCACCCGGATCGCGCTTCGCGCGCTCCGACCTCTCCCCGCAGGCGGGGAGAGGTGAAGAGAGAGCGTCACGCGCCGCGCCATCGCGCCTTGACCTCACCCCGCCAATCCGCTGTCCTTGTCCGCAACAAACCTCAAGGAAGCAACGCCGGGAATTCCGCCATGTCACATATCTTGGCCATCGATCAGGGCACCACGTCCTCGCGCGCGATCGTGTTCCGCGCCGATATCTCGATCGCCTCCGTCGCGCAGCAGGAATTCCCGCAGCATTTTCCGGCGTCGGGCTGGGTCGAGCACGAGCCCGAGGACATATGGACCTCGACCATCGCCGTGTGCCGCGAGGCGCTGAAGAAAGCGAACCTCTCGGCCAAGGACATCGCCGCGATCGGGATCACCAACCAGCGCGAGACCACCGTGGTGTGGGACCGTGCCACCGGCAAGGCCGTGCACCGCGCCATCGTCTGGCAGGATAGGCGCACCGCCGACATCTGCGCGAAGCTCAAAAGCCAGGGCCACGAGCCGGTGATCTCGCAAAAAACCGGCCTGATTATCGATCCCTATTTCTCGGGGACGAAAGTCGCCTGGATCCTCGACCAGGTGCCCGGCGCACGCAAACGCGCGGAGGCCGGCGAGCTCAAGTTCGGCACCGTCGACTCTTATCTGCTGTGGCGGCTTACCGGCGGCAACGTGCATGCGACCGACGCCACCAACGCCTCGCGCACGCTGCTGTTCAACATCCACACCGGCGCCTGGGACGACGAGCTCCTGAACATCCTGCGCGTGCCGCGCTCGATGCTTCCCGAGGTGAAGGACTCCTCGGCCAAGTTCGGCGACAGCGTGGGCGAGCTGTTCGGCGGCGCCATCGCGATATCAGGCATCGCCGGCGACCAGCAGGCCGCGACCATCGGGCAAGCCTGCTTTTCGCCGGGCATGATCAAGTCGACCTACGGCACCGGCTGCTTCGCGCTGCTCAACACCGGCGCGACGCCGGTCGTCTCGAAGAACAAGCTGCTCACCACCATCGCCTATCAGCTCGCGGGAAAACGCACCTACGCGCTGGAAGGCTCGATCTTCGTCGCCGGCAGCGCGGTGCAGTGGCTGCGCGACGGGCTCGGGATCATCAAGCAGGCCGCCGAGACCGGCCCGCTCGCCGACAAGTCCGACTCGACGCAGTCGGTCTATCTAGTGCCGGCCTTTGTCGGCATGGGCGCGCCGTACTGGAATCCGAACGTGCGCGGCGCGCTGTTCGGGCTGACCCGTAACACCGGGCCCGCCGAGCTCGCGCATGCCGCGCTCGAGAGCGTCTGCTACCAGACATACGATTTGCGCGAGGCGATGCGCGCCGACTGGCCGGGCGGCACCGCGGCCAACGTGCTGCGCGTCGACGGCGGCATGACGGCGTCGGACTGGACCATGCAGCGGCTCGCCGATTTGCTCGATGCGCCGGTCGACCGTCCGATGATCCCGGAGACCACCGCGCTCGGCGCCGCCTATCTCGCGGGGCTACAGGCCGGCGTCTATCCGGAGCCTGCAAAATTCGCCGACAACTGGCGCCTCGAGCATCGCTTCAAGCCGGCCATGAGCGCCGCCACACGCGAGCGAAAACTGAAAGGGTGGGCTCGCGCGGTGAAGGGGGTCTTGGCGAGCGATGAGGGGGTGGGATGAGAGACCCTGAGACACGTCGCGCAAAGGTTGAACAATGCTAGATTGCTCCATAGGATGGTAAACAATAAGTACTTTCGGTCGTCTATAAATTGAAAGACGACGCGTATTTCGTTTTATTCACGAGGCAAAGATGCCGTTCCATCGGCTGATTGTGTTCAGCGTCGTGTTGCTGGTGTCATTTTGTATGACATCATGCTCCAACCCCAAGGTCGTTATCCAGGGCCGGTGGGTATCGGAGCAAACACCAGCGATAGCGCTTTATTTTTATGGCGACGGTACCGCGTCTCTGTCAGGCACGGGCCTTCTAAAACTAGAATGGAAACCAATCGACGATACGAATGTCAGGATAGATGCCCTCGATAGAAAAATAATCTTTCACTTCAAAATTTCGAAGGACAAAGATGGGTCACTTGGAACGCTCGAATTAGCGGGATATGACACGATGGTATTTCGTAAGAAATGACCAGTACAGATTGACACCCTCAGCCTGACGTCAGCGATTTGCAAAAACTTAGTCATCCGGTAACTAATAATTTACCTTCGCCTGCAAAGGCTAATCCGTTGCTAACGGAGCACGCCGTGTCAGCGAACATCATTTCCCTGAAAACTCGCTCGCAACCCAAGGCAGTGTCAATTTCCCCTGCGCAGTTTTACAAATTCACCGGAGAACCGCCCAGGCCGCTCGTCAACGATCCATTCTTGGAAAAAGCTGCTGCGTTCCAAGAAATACGAGATTGTCTGGTGGCCGCCGATCACGGTAACCTCACCACAATCGAGGTCGAACGAAGAGTCAGCTTTTTCGTAAGAGCATATCTCGGCGCATCTTAGTTGGGCTGATAGTCGGTGAGCGCTCTTCGGACAATTCTTACGTTTGCTTCTATTAATTCATGCAGCAATGCGCGGTCTTGGGATTGTTGGGCATCGCGGTCGCTTTCGTACTGACTAATTCGAACCGAGGCTCTCTCCTGTGTCATTTCGCCGCGAGCTACCTTAGCCTTGAGTTCTCGAATACGAGACTCGAAAAACTCTTCATAATGATCGAGCCGTTTTGACAGTTGCTCCCAATAGTGACGTGTTTCGACATCAGTCCGTTCTGAAACTCGTCGCGTAAGATCGCTGAGGCCAGCCTGGAATTGATCGGTCAATTCCATCTTGCGTGCACGAGCTATTAAGTTGGCGTGAGTTTGAACCACGTCTCGTTGCGCGTCCGCCACGTCTTTCTGCATCGCAACAAGAACGCTTGCCGCGTTCTTACCCGCCTTAAAGTGAGCCCCGAGCCGTGCAAACAAGTTTATCTTGCCACGAAGCGAGTCGATGGATTCTTCCAACATCCTAACTTCTGTGGCGCGCTGATGAACAGGAATTTGCTCGCCTGGGCGGTAAATCTCTTGAGCCATTAGCCTCTCCCTTCGTGAATTCCTCGGACGGTCGGTTTGCGAACGCGTTCAAGATCTTGAGAATTGTATGCTTCGTCAACCGCTGCATGAAACTTGTTTCTTAAGTGTTCCTGCCGCAGCCGCAATTCTTCCTCGAAGTGCGTATACGCGCCTGTGCGCTTGGCTGCGTCTAGTTTCACCGCGTACAAAGTGGTCGGAGATAGAAATACCTTGAGCAAGACGGGTGTCATCTCCAGCATCATAATCAATATTTTGATCATATACATTTCAAAGGTGCTTCCGTACTCTTTGTAGAGCGTGCGCAAGGCGCGAAACTGACTAGCTACTCCAAACGATAGAGGCACAAAGTCAGGTCGAGTTTTCAAAGTGGTCGTGAACAAATCAAGCGCTGCTTCTCGATTGCTTTCCAAGCTGGTCAAGTAATCTTGCGCCACTGAGCCCTCTGCTACGACGCCCTTCAACCGCGTCCGAAGCGAATCCTTCGTATCTTCGACTCGTCTTTTTGCTGCATCCTGCTCTGTATCCCGACTTGAGCGTATGCGAGTTTTTTCTACTTCCAATGCGGCTATCCGATTGCGGTATTGAGCAATAGCCGTCTCGGAAAGAGTCTTCAGGTCCAGCGCAGTCCAATATCGTTGGCCAGCACCAGCGACTCCCGAGTTTCCTGGGTTAACGACGGTACCTCGAAATTCGCCGACCATATCCTGCGCGTACCGACGAACGTTTGTCTGCTCCTCCGCTATTTTGCCTCTTAATTCGGTTATTTCTTCATCGAGGTTAGCTGTGGTTCGGTCAGAGGGAAGTTGAACGCGAGCTAACTCAAGCTTATTCAGTTCTGCCTCTAAGTCCTTTTTTGAAGTGGTTAGGCGATCCCTCTCTTCCCTTGCTTTCGTAATCTCCTGATCTAAGCGTTCCTTTCGCGTGTTTATTTCCGCGTAAACCACCCTGTTGTCTTCATAGTGAAGTCGTTGAATTAAGGGTTTCAACTCGTCTTTGTAGATGACGAGTTCCAGAAATGACGCAATAGTTAGGCCTATGGCAGCTGATAGAAAAATCCTAAATGATACCACCAAGAGTCTAACAACGAAGCGGCTAACTCGGACCCACCAGTTTAGTTCTCTCGGCCGTGAGGTCAGTCGTTCCTCCACGGGAGTAGCCTCCCAAGAGGCTCGTGCAAGTTCTCGTCTTTGCTTCGCTGCCTGCCAATCCCAGTCTGATTGGATGAAGAGGCGATCAATCAGGAATACCATCGTGGCAATCAAGAACGCGCAAATGACGGCCAAGGCGATTGCGAACTTGTTGTCCGCAAGATCCGGAAACGCGATTAAAATCGACGCTGCGGAGATCAAAAATACAAAGAAGAACGCTCCAATCAGCGAAATACCTAAGTGCTGAATAAAGATTTGGTCGCCTTGGGGACAATCGGCGAGAATGCGGGAATCCGCGCCAGCGACCCACCACAGTTTTGGCTCGTGGAACTCGGCTTTTTCGTCCATTTTGCCCCCAAACGACCCAAACTTTAGGGAAAACAGACTTCAAAGTCACGCCAAATTTGTGTCGAATCCCGTACACAACCTGTGAGATGTGCAGCTTGGTCTAATAGGTTAGGCTACCCCGTTGCGTTCGCCGGAGGCGCTCGAAACGCTTAAGGCTTCTCTTCCTCCTGCACGTCCAGCATCGCCTTCAACGTGTCGTCGCTGAGCTTGCCGTTGGGGGAGGGGATGCGCCGCTCGGCGCTCTCGATCGGAGACTGCTGCTGCGGCAAAGCCGACGCGGTGCGCGGCTGCGTCGTGCGCGAGACCCCGCCGGCTTCCTCGGTCTCCTCGGCTTCATCTGTCAAGCCGGCGCCGCGCGCGTAGCCGACACCGCGCTTGCGCCGGGCTTCCTTCGGCTTCGGCGGCTCCGGAGTATAGACGATCGGCGGCAGGATGTGATGGCGCGACATCGCGGGGCTCCGCTGTCGCATTAAGCCGCTGATTCGCGAGCGCGCACCACTGACAAATCGGTAATGTGGCTTTCAGCTCGTCACGGCCGGGCATAGCCGTTCGAAGAACGGCGTCGCTTCCGCTCGCCTATGTCCCGGCCATCCACGTCTTGGCCGAGAGAAAAGGGAAGACGTGGATGCCCGGCTCAAGGCCGGGCATGACGACGGAAATTAATTCGGCGGCGTCGCCGCCACCCGTCCCCCATGCGGCCGGAACAACCGGCCCTTCTCCGTCACCAGCACGACCGCGAGCGAGGCCAGCGTGCACAGGAAGAACCCGGTGGCGAACGGCGTGAGCGTGCCGTCGAAATCCTGGCCGATGGTGGAGCCGATGCCGATGCCGAGCAGGGTGGTGATCGAGCCGTACAGCGACGACGCAGTGCCGGCGATATGGCCCTGCGGCTCCATCGCCAGCGAGGTGAAATTCGCGATCATCAGTCCGAAGAAGAACATCATCAGCGCCGAGAGCGCCATGAACAGCGCCAGCGGCATGAAGCCGAGTTTCGCCCCGGCCAGCAGGATTCCGGCGACGGCGACAAAACCCAGCAGCGCGCCGTGCGAAATCACGCGCATGCCGAGCCGGCCGACGAAGCGGGCATTGAGAAAGCCCGCAACCGCGGTGCCGACCGCGATGGCAGCAAACGCAATCGGAAAATAAGGCCCGAGTTTGTAGATGCCGGTGAACACCTGCTGCGAGCACAGCACGTAAGCGAACAGCGAGCCCATCACGCCGGCGGCCGCCAGCGCATAGCCCATCGTTTGTCCGTTGGTCACGGTCTGGCGGAAGGCGTCGAGCACGTCGCGGGGCGCGAGCGACCTGCGCTCGGACTCCGGCAGCGTCTCCGGCATCCGTATCGCGTTCCAGACCAGCGCGACGAAGCCGTACAGCAACAGCACGAGGAAGATGCCGCGCCATTGTCCGAACATCAACACCGCCTGACCGAGCGACGGCGCAATGACAGGCACCGCGATGAAAACCATCATGGCGAGCGACATCACGCTGGCCATGCGGCGGCCGGCATAGCAGTCGCGCACGATCGAGGTCGCGATGACGCGCGTCGCCGAAGTCCCTAACCCCTGCAGCACACGCGCCAGCAGCAAGGTCTCGAACGACGACGCCGAGACCGCGATGACACTGGCGATGCAGTACAGCGCCATGCCGTCGATCAGCACCGCGCGGCGGCCGAACCGGTCCGACAGCGGCCCCATCACAAACTGGCCGATGCCGAAGCCGATCAGGAAGGTCGACAGCACCGCCTGCGGCTCGTTCGCATCGGTGATATGGAACGCCGCGGCGATGTCGGGCAGTGCCGGCAGCATCATGTCCATCGCCAGCGGATTGAGCGCCATGATCGAGGCGATCACGACGACGAATTTCAGGAAAGCCCATCGGGCGATGGCTGGATGAAACCCAGGAATTGGAAGCGGTAGAACCGTCAGTCACGCGTGCGCCTCATGCGAAACGCAACATTTAGGGCCTATGCTGCGCTGCACAAGGGGCGTTCGGGGATGGCTGATACGCAGCTCATGGCGACCGGTGCGGCGGGTTCCCTTCACCTCTCCCCGCTTTGCGGGGAGAGGTGAAACTCGCTGCTGCATCGAGCTAACTCTCGAAATTCACCGCCGTCGTGTTCGCGCCGCTGATGATCAGGCCGACGCGCTCGCCGCGCGCCGGACGATAGCGCTGGGAGAGTAGGGCGGCGAACGCCGTTGCGCCGCCGGGCTCGGCGACCACGCGCAAGGTCTGCCACAGCGCCGCCTGTGCCCGCCTGATGTCGTCCTCGTTGACCAGCAGCACCTTCTCGACATGCGCGCGTGCGATCGGAAACATCAGCTGCCCCACCCGCGGTGGCCCCAGCGCGTCGGCGGCGATGCCGCCGGCGGGCGCATCGACCGGCTTCCCTGCCGCAAGGGCCGCATGCAAGGTGGGGGCTTGATCGGGCTCGACGCCGATGATGCGCACCTTGCCGGCGTACCAGGCGGCAATGCCGCCGATCAGCCCGCCGCCGCCGACCGCGACCAGGAGCGTGTCGAGATTTGCGTCTTGCTCCAGCTCGATTGCGACCGAGCCCTGGCCGAGCATCGTCTCGGCCTGATCGAACGGATGCACCGACATCGCGCCGCTCTCGGCGACATGAGCCTCGCACGCGGCCAGCGCGTCGGCGACGCGGGTGCCGACGATCCGCAGCTTCGCACCATAGTCCCCGATACGCTCGGCCTTGGCCGGCGAGGTGATGTCGGGCAGGAAGATCGTCGCGGATATGCCGAGCCGCTGCGCGGCATAGGCGACCGCCGCGCCATGATTGCCGCCGGAGGCCGCGGCGATGCCGGCTTTCGGCACCTTGCGCAGCAACAGGTTGGCAAACGCGCCGCGCACCTTGAACGAGCCGGAGTGCTGCAGCATCTCGAGCTTGAAGGTGACCGGCGAAGACGCGAGGCCGAAATCGGCGAGGTCGGCGTTGAGCACCGGCGTGCGGCGCACATAGGGACGGATCACGGTTTCCGTCGCCGCAATGGCCTCGCGCGTGATCTCCGGGATATTGACCATGGCGCCTTCTTGATAGCCCGTTCGGGAGTTGACATCATCAGCTAGTTGATGAAATCGCAGAACGAAGAATGGCCTCGCCCAAAAAAGACATCTGGTTCCGCTGCGGGCGCTATTTCCTGCGCACGGTCAAGCGCGAGGATGCCTCCGATCGCTGGGCGGGCTGGCTGTCCGATCCCTGGACCGTCCACGTTCTCAACACCGCGCCGCGCGCGTTCACCAAAAGCGACGTCGCCGATTACATCAGGCAGTTCGACCAGCGCGCGCGCCTGCTGCTCGGCATTTTCGAGATGGGCACGCGGCTGCATGTCGGCTTCGTCCGGATCGATCTCGAAGCGGGCGGGGACGCTCTGGTCAATGCCGTGATCGGCGAGGCCGCGCATCGCAACCGAGGTGCGAACACCGATGTGTTCGTGGCACTGCTGGATTTCCTGTTCGATACCGTCGGCGTCAAGCGCGTCCGCGCCTCGGTGCTGGAGCGAAACGATGTCACGCTGGCCTATCTGCTCAAGCTCGGCTGGCAAAAAGACGAGACGCCGGGGGCGCCGGTGAAATCGGCCACCGATGGCGCGCCGCTCGGAACCTGCACCGTGAGCTGGACGCGCGACGGCTACAAGGCCTATCGCGAGACGCCGATCGGCAGCCGGATCCTTCGCCGCCTGGCGTCAGCTGAAAATGCACCGGCGCGAAAGTCCGGCAAGACCAAGGCATAGTTTTTGAGAAACCCGCACCGCAGTCGGCGCGGGCGAAATATCAGTAGCGCGCGACCACCGGACCGGCCGACCAGAAGCGATAGTTGATGCCGACCTTCACCGTGTCGATGTCGTGCCTGACGTTGAGGTTGGCCGGAACCACGGGGAACGTGGCATTCGTGACGCTCATCGAGATCGTCTTGGTATCGAAGCCGTAGTGATCGTATTCGGCGAAGGCCGACCAGTTGGTCGCGAACGCCCATTCGAGACCGACGCCGGCCGTCCATCCCCAGCGGTCGGCGCTGCCGGCCACGGCGCAGTCGGGGGGAACGCCAGCGCCACAGCCGAAAATGGCGTTGTTGATCCCGCCGGCATTGCTGGACGAATATCTGTCGTGCGCATAGGCGGCACCGCCCTTGCCGTAGAACAGCACCTTGTCCCAGGCGTAGCCCACGCGGCCGGTGAGGGTCGCGATCTCGTCGGTCCGGGCCGACAACCCGATCGGGCGGCCGTTCTTGCCGTTGAAGAACGGATCGTTCGTCAGGCTGTTGAGGTCGGTCCAGGAAACATCGCCTCCGAATCCGATCACCCAGTGGCTGGCAAACTGATAGTCGCAGCCCGCCTGCACGCCGCCCAGAAACCGCGCGTCGCTGTTGCCGCTGAACGAGGCGCCGAGCGGCGCGAAATTCTGGGTGAGGCCGCCCAGTACAAACGGAGGCGCGGGTGTCACGAATGTGCCGGGGTCCGAATAGGTCGTGCGGTCCCAGGCCCCGCCGATGTGACCGCCGACATGACAGCCGGTCCAGCTGTAGGGCACGGCGGCGGCCATCGGCGGCGCCTTCATTGGCAGATCGGCGGCCAGCGCCGGTCCGGCGGCGACGATGGCGGAGCTGAGCAGCAGCAGCTTCTTCATGGCGATGGTCCTGGCGAGCAAATCAGTGAAATATTGCGGCCAAAGTAGCAGGCGGGGTGCCTGCAGGATGTATCCGGCCAGCAACACGCGCTGGCTTTGTCGACGCGTTTCCGGGTTCCATGGGCGGATCGGCGCCCCACTGTGCCTTCACGCCGCCAAAAACCCGCCGCCTGTTTTGCCCGACGGGTCAAGCTCGTCCCGCAAAAATATTGTTCTTTCCGAAAGTACGAAATTATGATTTAACGAAGCCGCCCCGCCTCGACACGAGGGACGTGATGGCCATTCGTCACCAGACGTGAGGCGGGCTGCGATGGACGCGGAAGCGCGCAGACGATGCGTGCCAAGGCGTACGGTCAAGCCGCGTGGTCCTGTCCCCTCGATGCTGGGGTCAAGTTCGCAAAGATGATTTGCGAACGACGGTGACTAAAACGCCCGACACACCGGGGAGAGCGCGGAGCAGCCGTAAACCCATTGCGCAGGGAGTGCCGGATGTTTCGGCCTGCCTGTACTGACTTGTGGGCATCTTTCCTTTTCAGCCCACAAGGCCTGCGGGTGCGGCCAGCGCCCGGCATTCCCTGCGCCCTCTTGCTTCAGGAGGACGTACTTCTCGCAAGACTCGGACGCAAATCGCGCCGCGGGAATGCGGAACCGCGCCTACAAATTCCGTCGTCATTCCGGGGCGCCGCAAAGCGGCGAGCCCGGAATCCATAACCACCATCGTGAGTATGGATTGCGGGCCCGCGCTAGGAGGCGCGTCCCGGAATCACGATAGAGTGGTTCTTTGAAATTCGAATCTCAGCTTAGCGGAGGCGGGGTTACCCCGCCCCCACCGCCTTCTTGCGCCAGGCGAGATGCACCGCGCAGGCGCAGCCCGGCGGATGCGAGGCAAGCTCGCGCGGCGCGGCGCTATCACTGCTCGCATCATTCGCGGGCGAACCAACCGCGACCGCCGCCGGCATCGCCGCGCGCACGGCGCGCACCTCGGCGGATTGATCCTGCGCCGGGATGTAGTTGAGGATCGGCGCCAGCCAGCGCTCGATCTCGGCGACGCTCATGCCTTTGCGCGCGGCGTAGTCTTCAACCTGGTCGCGCTCGATCTTGCCGACGCCGAAATAATAGCTCTCGGGATTGCTGAAATAGAACCCGGACACCGACGAGCCCGGCCACATCGCAAAGCTCTCGGTCAGCTTGACGCCGGAATTGGCTTCCGCCTCGAGCAGCTTGAACAGCGTCGCCTTCTCGGTGTGATCGGGCTGCGCGGGATAGCCGGGCGCGGGGCGGATACCCTGATACTTCTCCAGGATCAGTTCGTCAGGCGCAAGCCGCTCATCCGGCGCATAACCCCAGAACTCGCGGCGCACGCGCGCATGCATGCGCTCGGCAAAGGCTTCGGCGAGGCGATCGGCCAGCGCCTTGCACAGGATCGAGGAGTAGTCGTCATTGGCATGCTTGAAGCGGTCGGCGATGACGTCCTCGCCGATCCCTGCGGTGACGACGAAGCCGCCGATATAATCCGGCACGCCGGAGGCGGCGGGCGCGATGAAGTCCGACAGCGCGGCGTTGAAGCGGCCCTCGCGCTTCTCGAGCTGCTGGCGCAGCGTATGCAGCGTCGCGATCTTGTTCGTGCGCGCCTCGTCGGCATAAACCGCGATATCATCGCCGACGGCATTGGCCGGCCAGAATCCAACAGCGGCGCGCGCGGTGAACCATTTCTCCTTGACGATGAGGTCGAGCATCTTGCGCGCATCGTCATAGAGCGCGCGCGCGGCCTC
>CAVTVG010000001.1:0-16219 GCA_963738155.1 uncultured Alphaproteobacteria bacterium | reverse complement strand
CTTTCACTCAAAGCCGGAGCGTCGGATCAGCGGCGGCAAGGCAAGCAGGCCGAAGGCGACCATTCCAAGCGCGACGGCCACGAAATTCCAGGTCACGTCGGCCTTGAACCAGACCACCGCAAGGCCTCCGAACACGGCGATGACGGCTCGAAGCAGCGCGGCCAGCACGGACGCTTCCATCCGTCTCGTCGCCTGTCCGATACAATAGAGGACATAGCCGAGGCCGAAGAATCCGAAGAACGGCCCGACCCGGTGCAGATACTCCGCGCCGACTTGCAGCACCGACGGGTCCTGGCTGAACAGTCCGATCCATGCTGTCGGAAAGGTCGCCGCGGCCAGTCCGATCGCTTCGGTCAGCATGCAGGCCATCAGCACACCGATCCATGACGCCTTCACGGCCCGTTCGATCTGTCCCGCGCCAAGGTTTGCGCTGATCACGATTCCGACCGGCCCGCCGATGCCGTAGGCGAGCGGCACCAGGAGAAACTCGAGCCGCGAGCCCGCGCCATAGCCGGCCAAAGCCTCGATACCGCTCATTCCCACATAAGCGGTGACGATTGCGAGCGTGAGATTGGTGGTGGATGAGACCACCGCCGACATTCCGCCCACGCGAAGAACGGCGAGTGCCGGCTCGAGCGAAAGTCCTGGCAGGCGAACCGGTGGCTTGAGCACGCCGAACCTGCCCCACAGCCAAATCGCGAACGCAAGCGTTCCCAGGACGTAATAGACGAGCATCGCCAAGGCGCCGCCCGAGGGACCCAGTCCCGGATAGCCGAAGGCGCCAAAGATCAGTGCCGGCGACAGCGGAACCAGGATCAAGGCTCCGGTACAGACCACGATCACCGGGACCAGCAGATTGCCGGTGCCGCGAACCACCGCGAGCAAGAGGTTGAACAACCAGATCGGAATGGCGCCTGCAAAGATGATCGACGAATACGAAATGGCGATCGCGAGCGCGTTTCCGGATACGCCCGTATGGCTATAGAGGCCTGGTCCCGACACATGCATGACGAGTGTCGTCGCAAGGCCCAGCGGAACTGCCAGCGCCACGGCGTACCAGGCGTAGTCGCTTGCCTCGTCGACCCGGCCGGTCCCCAGGGCACGTGCAACGGCCGTGACGAAGCCCCCGCCAAGCGCGCCTTGCGCGATCGCAACGACCAGCGACACCAGCGGAAAGACCGGCGCGACGCCGGCAAGACCGTCCACGCCGGTTCGCGCCACGAAATAGACCTCGAGCAATCCGATCAGGATCTGGACCAGCATGACGGTGGCATTGGGCATCGCGAGCCGCAAAATTGTGGTTGCGATCGGCTGCTCCAGCAGCATGCGGGTGCGGGCGTCGACACGGGCCGGCTGGCCGACGGGCTCCCGATTTGCTGGCGCATTCCGGCCGATATCGGCGGCCGGCGCAGCAACCACGGACAATCGGGCGCGCACATCGTGCGGTCCGAGTTCGTCGTTTCGCGAACGTGCTTCGTGTTGGCGGGGAAGAAAGCCGGAATCCTGCATGGCGCTGCTCCATCTCGCGAGCCCATCAGTTAGGCCCGGCATCGCCGCGGAGCGAACGATATGATTTGACAAGGGTTGTTAGCATTCCTAACAATCCGCAAATGGCACGTTTACCGCCGCTTGAGACCTTGCGGGTGTTCGAGGTGGCCAGCCGCCATGGCAGCTACTCCGAAGCTGCGCGCGAACTGCATGTGACGCACAGCGCGGTGAGCCAGCGCATCCGGCAATTGGAAGAAGAACTCGGCCAGACGCTGTTCGAGCGGCAGGGCAACCGGATGGCGCTGACCTCAAGCGGGCTCAGGTTGCAGGCGGGCGTCAAGAGCGCGTTCGCAGAGCTCGGCGCCGCTTTCGGCAGCATCAACACGCGCCGCACCGACGCCGAGATCACGGTAAGCCTGCTGCCGGTGATGGCGGCGCGCTGGCTCGTTCCGCGCCTTCCGCGTTTCAGGACACGGTTTCCGCGCATCAATCTGCACATCAAGACCGGTCAGTCGCTGGCCAATTTCAAATCGGATGGCGTCGACATCGCCATCCGGTTCGGCACCGGCGACTGGAAGGGATTGCGGGCCATCAAGCTTCTCGACGAAGAGCTGTTCCCGGTGTGCAGCCCGAGTCTCAACGACGGCCGTCTGCCCAGAGATCCCGTATCAATGTTGTCGGCGCCGCTCCTGATCGACCGCAACGTGTCGTGGCGCGCCTGGTTCAGGTCGGCCGGCGTAACCCTCGATCGCGACATCCGAGGCACGTCCTTTACCGATTCAAACGCGCTGATGGAGGCCGCGGTAACGGGCCAGGGTATTGCGCTCGGCCGCCTCTCGTTCACACGATCCGATATCCTGGCCGGCAAGCTGGTTCGCCTGTTCGAGCACAGCTTCCGCGTTTCCTACTGCCACTACGCGGTTTACCCGGTCTCTTCGGAATCGAACCCGGCGTTGGTCGCATTCTGCGACTGGTTGATCGAAGAGGCACGTCGGACTTAAGCGGCGCTCACGCATCGAGCAGCTTGCGCACCATGGCACTGAGCCGATCGGCGGCCACCGGCTTCTGGATCAGGTCGACGCCCGGGTCGAGCCGCCCTTGATGCACGATCGCATTGCGCGAATAGCCGGTCATGTAGAGCACTTTCAGCCGCGGCGCCGCGGCTTGCGCCGCTTCCGCCAATTGGCGTCCGTTCATGCCGGGCATGACGACGTCGGTGAGCAACAGCTTGACGTCGGGATGGTCGCGGAGAAGGCGAAGCGCGGCGTCGCCGTCTCCCGCCTGCAGCGCCCTGTAACCGAACGAGTTCAAAGTCTCCGCGATATAGGCGCGCACGTCATCGTCATCTTCCACCACGAGCACGCATTCATGGCCGCCGGCAACAGGCGCCGCCGCGCCCACGTCTTGGTCGGCCATCGCGCCGTAGAAGCGCCGCAGATAGAGCTTGACCGTCGTGCCCTCACCGGTCTCGCTGTAGATATTGATATGGCCGCCCGATTGCTTGACGAAGCCGTAAACCTGGCTCAAGCCCAGGCCAGTGCCCTGCCCGGCCGGCTTGGTGGTGAAGAACGGCTCGAAGGCGCGGGCCATGACGTCCCGGGTCATGCCCGAACCGGTATCGGAGACCGAGATCATGACATATTGTCCGGGCTGGATGTCGGCCTTGTCGCGGCAATAGGCTTCATCGAGGAAGCAGTTGCTTGCCTCGATGGTGAGCTTGCCGCCTGTCGGCATGGCATCGCGCGCGTTGACCGCCAGGTTGAGAAGCGCCGACTTCGAGCTCCGCCGGATCGACCTCGACCAGCCACAAGCCGCCGCCGCCGACCACTTCGAGTTCGACCTGCTCGCCGAGCGCCCGCCGCAGGAAGTCGGACAGGCCTTGCATGAGCTGGTTGACGTTGACCGGCGCCGGACTCAGCGGCTGCTGCCGCGAAAATGCCAGCAGGCGCTTGATCAGCGTGACGGCGCGCTGTCCGCCGTGAATGGCATTCTCGATGCGCCGCTTGATGCCGGCATCGGCATCGCGCAGCTGACGCTGCAATCCCTCGAGATTGCCGAGAATGATGGTGAGCAGGTTGTTGAAGTCGTGGGCCACGCCTCCGGTGAGCTGCCCGATGGCATCGAGCCGCTGCGATTGCCGCAGCGCCTGCTCGGCCTTGGTGCGGGCATCGACCTCGGCATAGAGCGTTTGCGTTCGCCGCAGGATGAAGAACAGCATGGCGAACATCAGCAGCGTAGCGGGCAAGCCGAAGATCAAATGATAGGCCATGCCCACCAACCATTCCCGGCGCAAGGTGGCATCCTCGATGCCGGCGCTCAGATAAAGCGACGTGCCTTCGAGACGCCGGATGCTGTAGCGGCGTTCGATCTGGTCGACCGGAGACAGCGAGCGGTAGGATCCGCCCTCCGGATGGGCCGCGATCAAACGATGAAAGTTCGTGTTCGGATCAAGCTTGTCGGGAGCGCCCGGCGGGACTTTCGGATAGCGCGCCAGAAACGTGCCGTCGCTCCTGATCAGGGCGTATTGCAAACCCTGCATGTAGGCGAGCGTCGAATAGAACTGGAAGAAGTTGCTGGGAAGCACCGAGACTTCGAGAATGCCAGCCACAGAACCATTGACGACAAGGGGCCGGCTCACGGTGAAAAACGGCTCGGCGCCGAAGAACGAGGAATAGACCCGGCCGTAGTAAACACTGCCGCCGCTTTGCAGCGGTCCCATGATGAAGTCCCGATCGGCGAAGCTCTCGGACGGCGGCGGATGACTTGCCGAGGTCGCGAGCACGTGTCCGTCAGACGCGTAGACGGCAATCGACTGTACGGCGGCCACCGCGTTCGTCAGGTCCGCGAAGCCGTCGTGGATCCGCTCCTCATTTGCGCGTAGGCCGTTCGCGTCCATTCCAGCGACCAGCTCGGCCGCGCGGCGCATGACGAGGCCGACCAGCTCGAAATCCTTGGCGGCTTCCTCCTGCTCGATATCGAGCGATCGCGTCAGGCGCTCATCGGCCAGTGCCGAAATGGTCCGGTAGGACGACCATGATGCGAACAGGAAAAGAGCCAGCGGAAAGATCAATGCCGCCGCCATCGCCAACCGGATCAGCCGGATCGTCAGCGCGCGTGATTGCACACGCCCTCCTCCAACGAGTCATCTTGGCGCAATTTGAAGCCCGGCAGCCATGAAAGCAACAGCGCAGGCGCGCTGGATCAGCGGGGAACCCGGTGCCTTGTGCGGCTGCGGTTATCCTTTTCGCAGGCCGCGCGCGGCCCAGGCGCTTGCGAAATAGCTGCGAGGACCATCCGGCGAACCGTCGAGAAAGGCGAGCTGCAACGCGCTTTTGAACTTGTCCTTTTGCACGGCGTCGAGCCCCGACACATAGGCGCCAAATCCGCTGTCGCGCCCATCGAACGGCGCCCAAAAATCCGCAAAATCGGCAAAGTTCATGGTGATGGTGAGTGCGGTTTCCTGCACATCTCGCAGGCCGGCCGTCTTGAACTCGCCGGCGATGCCGCCTTGACGCGTGATCGGCCGAGACATTGTCTTGCCGCGCACGTCGATGGCATTCGGGTCGAGCGTGGCTGCCGTATCCCAGAACATGCGGCCGAACACCAGACCACCGCGCAGGTCCCACATGCAGGCCGCGACCGTTCCGCCCGGTCTTGTCACGCGCACCATCTCGCGCACGGCACGATGCGGCTCCGGGATGAACGGAAGCACCAGCATCGAGAGAGTGAGATCAAAGGAGGCGTCCGCAAAGGGAATCGCGCATGCGTCGCCAGTCTGGAAATTGATGCGGGAGTCCGCGGCCCTTGCCTTGGCGTAGGCGATGTAAGCCGACGAAAAGTCGAACGCCTCGATCGAGGTCAGGGCGGAATTCCTCGCAAGCTCGACGGCGAGATTGCCTGTTCCGCAACCCACGTCGAGCACTTTTCCTGCCGCATTGGGCGCAGCGAATGCGATGAAGAGCGGCGCCAGCGACCGGCTATGGCGCCCCATCTGCAGCTCGTAACCGTCTCCAGTCGACGTCGGGAATGTCGAGTTTCCCGGCTCGAGCGAGGATTGCGCGGCGCTCATCGGCTCATCACTAACCCAGCGCGTTGCCGCTTTTGCCGCCGTTCAGCTTCTCCCTTAGATTGATCAGCCACATCGCGGTCGGCCGCAGGATGAAGAGGTCGGCGACGAGAGCTGCCACCATCGAAAAGGCGCTGAGCCAGCCGAACAACCGTAGCGACGGCAGGTCGGAGAATACGGTCACGACGAGTCCGCAAGCCAGCACCAGCGTGGTCAGGATCAACGCCGGGCCGACCAGCACGGTGGCGCGCTCGACCGCGACATCGGAGGTGACGCCCGGCTTGCTCTCCAGCCGCAGGCGGTTGAGGAAGTGGATGGTGGCGGAGAGGCCCAGGCCGAACGACACTGTCAGTGCGACCACGCTCGCAAACTGCAGCCCCTCGCCGAGGAGATAGAGCAGCGTACCCGACATCACCACCGGGAAAATACCGGGCAGGATACAGGCGAACGTCACCACCCAGGAGCGGAATGCGAGCCCGATGAAGATCGCGACCAGCGCGAACTCCACGGTGAGGCCGCGGTTCAGCTTCTCGATCATCCCGGCCGAGTTGCGCGCGGCGATGGCGGCAAGACCGGTGACGGCGATCTCATAGCCCGGATGTTTCTGGCGGATCGCGTCCAGCTGATGATCGAGCTTGTCCACCACCGGCAGCAGTTGACTGGAATCGAGGTCGGGCACGCGGCCCGCGACCACGACCGCATCCTGGTTGGCGTCGATGAATCGCCTTATCAGATGCTCGGGGATGACGCTGACATATTCCTTCAAGGTCGCGACATCGTTGGTTCCGGCTTTTTCGGCGAGCCATCTGCGCAGGCTTTCCAGCGACCAGACGTTGCCGACGCCGGCCTCGTGCTCGACGGTCGCATGCACGTCAGCGATGGTCTGCAGCGTCTCCGGCGAATACAGCGATTCCCCCTTGGGGAACGTGATGAGAACGTTGACTGGATTGGCGCCTGTCAGCTTGGCGTCGAGCCGATTGCTGGCGGCGACCGCCTGGCGCTTGTCCGGCACCTGGTCGGCGAGGCGATAGCGCGGCTCCAGATGGGCGTAGACGATCCCGAGTCCGCCGACGAACAGCACGGCGATCAGGCTGAACAGGCCGGGCCGGCTCACCATGCGCACCGCGATCCAGTAGCAGAAGTTGCGCAGCGTCTGCACGCCGGCATCCGCGCTCTGGAACTTGACGGCGAACAGCTTCTCATTGCGCACGAGCAGTATGCCGAACACCGGCACCAGCGACAGCACCGCAATCAAGGCGATGATGGTGGCGGCAAGGCCCGCCTCGCCGAACTTGCGGATCAGTTCGGAGTTGGAGAACTGCAGCGCGATGAAGGAAATCCCGGCGGTGCCGTGGGTGAGCACGCAGGCCGGTCCCACCACCAGCACCGCATTCTTGAACGCGGTGAACTTGTCCTGCCCGGCGATCAGCCGATCGCGGGCGGCAAAGGTCAGCTGCATCGAGTCCGAGAAGCTGATCACCATGATGAGCGGCGTCATCACGTTAAGGAACATGTTGAGATTGAAATTGGCCCAGCCGAGCCCGCCGAGCGCCAGCATGATCGCGATCATCGGCGGGAACGCCGCCACGATCATGAAGGATATCTTGCGGAAGAAGATGATGGCGATGATACAGCCGGCGAGGATGCCGAGGATGTTGTAGGTCAGGCCGTCGCGCTCGACCGCGTTGCGGATTTCGAGCTGCATGACGGGCACGCCGGAAAGCTGCACGTTCAGTCCGGTGGTGCCCATGTCATCCCTGGCGAGCTTGCGGATGTCGCCGATGGTCTTGGTGAGCTTATTGGAGGCAACGACCTCGGGCTCCAGCGACAGCACGATCAGCGCCAGCGTGCCGTCCTCGGACAACAGCTTGCCGCGAATGATCTCGTTGGTTTTGACGGTTTCGATGAACTGGTCGTAGGCGGCGCCTTCAGGCAGTTCCGCCGGGAACAGCGCCGCCGGCAATTTGCCCGGAGCGGGCGACTGACGCGCGGAGAACAGCGACACCAGGCCGCGGGTGCCGTCGACGAGTTGCAGATCGGTGACGAAATCACGCAGCTTTTCGAGGTTGTCGCGCGCCAGCAGGTTCTTGCCCTCGACCACGACCAGGACGTCGAATTCCTCCGCCGGGAATTTCTTCGTCACCTCTTCGTATTGATGGAATTCCTTGGTGTTGGATCGAAACAACTGACTCAAGGAGTCATCGATCTTGATCCGGTCGATGCCGAAGACAGCGCCGACCATCAAGATCACGAGGATGATGCAGGAGATGATCGGCGCCTTCATCGGGATCAGGCCGAGCTTCTCCAACCCGAACGCGATGCTCTTCGCCGGCGGCTCCTCCACCATCTCGACGTGGATTTCGTTGTCGCGGGTCTTTTCGAGCATGCGGCTTGTCCAATCCTCGGCTTATTCTGAATAGCTTAGGTCGCAGGAGCGCGAAAGCGGCCGCGCCGACTATCTTCGGTCGGTGCTAACCCTTGAAAACATGAAGAAAATCGCAGGCGCCGGTTTAGCAGGTCCCTGTCCCCTCTCGCAAGCGCGGCCCTCGGCCGAAATCCTTCACGATCGCGCTGATTCCGGCTGTCGCGGATTTGTCACACCGAACCAGCTTTGGGGTTCGGAAGGTGCGACGTTCGGTCGCCACTCTCGTCCTTCAGGGCGACGCCGGTGACTCGACGTTTCAGGCCCTCACGGACCAGCCACGCGATCTTGAGGGCGGCCTGGTCGTAAGTGAGGCCTTCGCGATGGATGTTGGAGACGCAGTTGCGGTCGGCATCGGTGCGGCCAATCGCGGGAGCGAATGTCAGGTAGGCGCCGAGACTATCGGGCGCCGACAGGCCGGGCCGCTCGCCAATCAGCACCACGACCAACTCGGCCTTGACGATGGCGCCGATCTCGTCGCCAAGCGCGACCCGTGCGCCGGAGGCGATCACGACCGGCCCGAGCGCAATTTGCGAGGCGGCGAGGCGCGGCAGCAGGTGCCGCATCAGGTCCACCGCATGCGCATGCACCGCTGATGGCGACAGCCCGTCGCCGATCACCATTGCGAGCTTGCCGACACTGCCCTCGCCGCTTGCGAGTTGCCGGGCGGACGCCTCGTCGAGCCGCCGTCCGAGATCGGGGCGCCGCAGATAATCGCGGCGATTGCCGGCGCGGCTGTGGACCTCGACGGCCGCAATGCCGAGACCGGCAAGCTGCGCGACCAGCGCGGTTGCATCGAAGGCGGCATGAACGGCATCGCGCGCTCGCGCATGATCGAGGGTGAAGTCCAGCAGCGCGCGGGTCGGCAGGCTTGGGCCTGCACGACCGAGTGCGACGCGCGCGGGAGTCAACGCGCGAAGATCGAGCGTTGATCGCGGTGCCGGATGAGTGTCATTCGGCAGGGACGGAGGCCTCGCGCAGCCGGATCGAATAGTTCGACGCGTTCTGTTGGCCGGACGAGGCCGCGCGCGCGAACATGATGAGGTGATGGCCGATCAGCACCGATCCGATCAGGCCCTCGAGATCGCCGCGGCGCAGCCGGCCGAGCGCGAACTTCCAGAACACCTTCTTGTAGGGACCGAGAACGCCGACCTTCCAGAAGATGTTGCGCAGCATGAGCAGGCCGCGCCTGATGTTCTTCCAGGTCTTCATCTCAGGGCTAACAGGCACTTTCAGCCGGTTCGCATAGGTGTAGTCGCACTGATACTGGTAGCGCTCGAACAATTTTTCCGGCTGGTAGGCCAGCTCCATGGCGCGCTTCCAGCTACGGACGACGTCGTCATAGGGCAGCAGGAAGTCGACGTTGGAATCGCGCGTGTCGTCGTCGAGCACCAGGCGCTTCTCGCGCTCCAGCCGATCCCATAGCGGCGTCTTGGGCAGCGCCTGCAGCAGGTTGATGGTCAGCAGCGGAATCTTCGAGTCGTCGACGAACCGCAGCAGCGCATCCGCCGTGCCCGGCTTGTCGGTGTCGAGCCCCATGATGATGCCGGACACCACTTCCATGCCGTAGGAATTGATGGCCTTCACGCCTTCCAGGATCGGGACCATCATGTTGTGGTCCTTGTGCATCGCTTTCAGCGCCTCGGGATCCGGCGTCTCGATGCCGCAGAAAATGGTAATGAAGGCAGCCTCGCGCATCTTCTCCAGGATTTCGGGACGCTTGGCGATGTTCAGGGTAGCTTCGCAGGCGAGCCGCGTGATGTAGCCGGTCTTCTTCTGCCATTCGATCAGATGCGGCAGCAGGTTGAGCGCGGCCTTGCGGTTGCCGATGAAATTGTCGTCGACGAAATAGACGGTGTCGGCGATGCCGAGTTCGCGCATCTTTTCGAGCTCGGCGATGATCTGCTGCGGCGTCTTCAGCCGCGGATTGCGGCCGTAGAGGCCGGGGATGTCGCAGAACTCGCACTCATAGGGACAGCCTGACGAATATTGCAGGCTGCCGAGCATGTAGCGCCTGATATCGGCGAGCTCGTAGGCGGGAATTGGAAAGTCGGTCATGGCGACGCGGTCCTTGGTCGTGAATACGACCTGGCGCTCGGGCCGCGTTACATCCTCGGCGAGACGCCGGAGCAGCGCGTCGGTTGCATCTCCGAGCTCGCCGACATGCAGATAGTCGAACGAGGGATAATAATCCGGACAGGCGCTGACCGAGGGACCGCCGATTGCCACGGGGCGATCGAATTCATGGGCACGACGGCAGATGTCGTTCATCTGCTGGCGCTGGATGTGCATGCCGCTGACGAACACGACCTCCGCCCACTCGAAATCCGCCGATGTCGCGGACGTCAGGTTCTCGTCGACAAAGCGAACCAGCCACTGCTCCGGCAGGTAGGCCGCGAGCACCAAAAGGCCCTGCGGCGGCATGAAGGCTTTCTGGCCGTCCGTCAGGGGATAGGCATATTCGAACGTGCCGAATGAAGACGTATATCGCGGAAAGACGCATAGAATGCGGCGAACCGCCTCGATGCCCTCAACTCTCATCAAATTTCCTCTGCGATACCCTGCACTTCAGGGCCCGAGTTAAGCATGCGTCACAAAGCTGGGCCATAAATTCTTCGACATTGTGGCAGCAAGCCTAACCTATGAGACGCCCAATTGGTTGCAAGGGTTCACACCCCTACAATTAGTCGAGACGCAAAATCGGGCAACATCCCCGCATTGCCGGCGAGGCGGAAGCTGGAATCCGCCAGCCCCATGCGCACCAGCCAGTCGTCGAATTCAGGCGCCCGCTTCAGGCCGAAGAGGTCGCGGACATAGAGCGCGTCGTGGAACGAGGTGGACTGGTAATTCAGCATGACGTCGTCGGCGCCCGGCACCCCCATAATGAAGGTGACGCCGGCCGCGGCCAGAAGCGTCAGCAGATTGTCCATGTCGTCCTGATCGGCCTCGGCATGGTTGGTGTAGCAGACGTCGACGCCGAGCGGCAGGCCGAGCAATTTGCCGCAGAAATGGTCCTCAAGTCCGGCGCGGATGATTTCCTTGCCGTCGTAGAGGTATTCGGGGCCGATGAAACCGACCACGCTGTTGACCAGCAGCGGCCGGTATGCCCGTGCCACCGCATAGGCGCGCGCCTCGCAGGTCTGCTGGTCGACGCCGCCATGCGCATTGGCCGACAGCGCGGAGCCCTGTCCGGTCTCGAAATACATCACATTGTCGCCAACCGTGCCGCGATTCAGCACGCGTCCGGCCTCGTGCGCCTCACGCAGCAGCGCGAGATCGACGCCAAAGCTGCGGTTCGCGGCCTCGGTGCCCGCGATCGACTGGAACACCAGATCAACCGGCAGGCCCTCGCCGATCAGCTTCAAGGTCGTGGTCACATGGGTGAGCACGCAGCCTTGCGTCGGGATTTGCAGCCGCACGACAATGTCGTCGAGCAGCCGCAAAAGTCCGCGGATGACCGCCGGCTCGTCGCTCGCCGGATTGATGCCGATGCAGGCGTCGCCGGAGCCGAGCAACAATCCGTCGAGGATCGAGGCGGTGATGCCTTTGGCATCGTCGAAGGGATGGTTGGGCTGCAGCCGCGCGCTCATGCGGCCGCGCAGCCCGATGGTGTTGCGGAACGCGGTCGTCACCTCGCATTTTTTCGCGGCCAGGATCAGGTCCTGATTGCGCATCAGCTTGGAGACGGCGGCCGCCATCTCCGCCGTGATGGCCGGCGCAAGCTGCTTCAGAACGTCGCAGGTGGCCGCATCCGACAACAGGAAATCGCGGAAGCCGCCGACGGTCTGCGAGGCGATCGGCGCAAAGGCCCGCGCGTCATGGCCGTCGATGATCAGGCGGGTGACCTCGTCGTCCTCGTAAGGGATGACGGTCTCCTGCAGAAACTGCGTGAGCGGGGTGTCCGCCAGCGCCATCCGCGCCGCGATCATCTCCTCCGCGCTGTCGGCGGCAACCCCTGCCAGCCGGTCGCCGGAGCGCGGCGGGCTCGCCTTGGCCAGGTAGTTCGCGCAGGTCGGCGAAGACGTGAGTGGTGGCATCGATGGTGTGGCGATAGGCCATGGATGAGAATTTAGCACCTCGCCTGGTCGGAGCGATGACGCATCGCTCCCTATACCCAAATACCGCTCGCCCGCCGGGCGGCCGAACCCGCACGGCTGCGTCAGCCTGGCCCAAGAACCTGAGCAGAAAGGGAAATCATGCGTAAATTGCAGGACTTACGGGTTACCGCCATTAATCTTTTATCCATGAAAACTCTGCATGCTTTTTAGACGGTTGACGCGTCCGGGGCACTCGCGGAGAGGCGTTCACCTTTCGTTAGGCATTCCCGAAAAGCTGGTTCGTAAAATCATGGCATCCAGGCTCTCGCTGGCGGCAAGGCTCTACTCGATCTTCGCGCTGTTTGCGCTTCTGACCGCCGCCATCACCGCACTGTCCGACACCAACGCCCGCCGCAGCGCGGAGCTGACCCACGAGATCGAGACGGTGAATCTGGCCGCGCTCAATGTCGAGCGCGTCAACTCGCTGGTCTATGCGGTCGTGATGGAGTTGCGCGGCGTCTACATGTCCACCGAAAAGGACGTGGTGAAGAAGTACGGCGAGGGCCTGCTCAAGTTCAACGACAACATCCTCAACGTGGTCAAGCGCTGGGAAGCCATCGTCGAAGCCGACGATGCCGAACAGTTCGCCGCCTTCAAGAAGCGCATCGAACAGTTCATCGAGTTCCGCAAGGAGCTGGTGCGCCGCGCCAACGAGATCAGCCCGGCTGCGGGGCGCGAGTGGGGCGACAACGACGCCAACCGCTCGGTGCGCTCGGCGCTGAACAAGGATCTCGAAGCGCTATCGAAGGTCTATGCCGAGCGCGGCAAGAAGATCGCGGCGCAGGCGGAGGTCAATCGTGAACTGTCCTTCCTGCTCACATGCCTCGGCGGCGTTGCACTGCTGCTGGTCGGCATCGGCATCGTCATCATCGCCCGCTCGATCGCGCGACCACTGTCGGTGATCACGGCGACCATCAAGCAGGTTGCCGAAGGCGCGGAAAACGTCGAGGTGCCGCACACCGCGCGCGCCGACGAGATCGGCGCGCTGGCGCGCGCGATCCAGATTTTCCAGGAGGCGATGGAACGCAATCGTAATCTCAATTCGCAGGTGAGCGCCGACTCCGTGGCGCGCGCCGAGCGCAGCCGGCACATCGAGGCTTCGGTGGAGGAATTCCGGGGCGCGATCGGCGCGGTGCTGAACTCGGTCCACCAGAATGCTTCCGCGATGCGACAGACCGCCGAAAGCATCACCCGCGTCACCTCCGATGCGAGCGATCGCGCGATGGCCGCGACCGGCGCCACCACGCAGGCCGCCGGCAACGTCTCCGCCGTGGCGGGCGCAGCGGAAGAGCTGTCGGCCTCGGTGCAGGAGATCGGCCGTCAGGTCCGCCAGTCCGCCAGCGCGGTCGAGCAGACCGGCCAGCGCACCGAAAAATCGGTTTGCGAGATCGAGAGCCTTGCCGCGGCCACGCAACGGATCGACGGCGTGTTGCAGCTGATCCAGGCGATCGCCGAGCAGACCAACCTGCTCGCGCTGAACGCCACCATTGAGGCTGCCCGCGCAGGCGATGCCGGCCGCGGCTTCGCCGTGGTGGCGCATGAGGTCAAGGCGCTCGCCGGGCAGACCGCGAAAGCCACCGAAGAAATCGGCCAGAATGTCGGCCTGATCCAGTCCTCGACCAGGAATGCGGTCGACGCCGTGCGCGAGATCGGCACCGCCGTGCGCGAGATCAACGACATCACCTCGGCGATTGCGGGCGCCGTCGGCCAGCAGGACGCTGCGACGCGGGAGATTTCGGTCAACGCGCAATCGGCCGCGCAGGGCAACGAGACGCTGGTGTCCAACATCGTGTCACTGCGCGACGCCATCGGCGAGACCAACACGGCGGCAGGCTCGGTGCTGTCGGCTTCCAACGAGCTCAACGCCATGGCGGAGACGCTGTCGCGCGAGGTGGAGAAGTTCTTCCACAGTCTGCGCAGCGGGCCGGCGGAGACGCGTAAGAGCGCATAAGGCCACCGCGGGCTCCTACCGCTTGTTCCGCTCCTCCAGATCCGGCAACTCCGGAATCTGGATCATCTCCTGCAGGCGCTTGTTGAACTCGTCATTCGACATCGGCGTCACTGGCACGCGCACGGAGTCCGCCGATTGTCCGGTATGGGTGAGCTGCGGGAAGGCAAGCACCACCGCCAGCAGCAGCCATTGCGCCGCGAGGAACGGCGCCAGCGCCTTCAGCAGCGCGCGGAAGGTGACCTGTTCCTTCAGCACGCCGCGCACCATCATGAGCGCGTAACCAAACGGCGGCAGCAGGAAGCTCGCCTGCAAGGTCAGCAGCACCAATACCGCGACCCAGCGCGCGTCCGCCACGCGGATCAAAAGCGGCGGGATCACGATCGGCACGATCACGAAGATGATTTCGAAGGCGTCGAGCACAAAGGCGCTGAGCCCGATCAGGGCGAGCACGATCGCAACCGCAGTGAGGTCGCCGCCGGGGATCGAGGCGACGATGCGCCCGACGAGGTCGGCGGTGCCGAGCAGCCGCAGCACCATGGTGAAGGTGGTGGCCGCGAGCAGCAGCGCGAACAGCGCGCCGGTCAGCGCGATGGCGTCGGCCAGTACCTTGTTCAGCGCGTCCAGATGCAGCCGGCCCGAGGCGAGGCCGGTCGCCAGCAGCGCGAAGGCGCCCATCGCGGCAGCCTCGACCGCGTAGAAATAACCAAAGGTGACGCCGCCGAGCAGCAGGATCAGCAGCGCCAGCGCCACCGCCGCCAGCAGCGCCTCGCCTGCGCTCAGCGGCTCGCGCTTCGGCAAGCGCAGCGCGCTGCGGCCCGCGATCCAGGACAATGCGAGGCAGAGCGCGAGGAAGATGCCGCCCGGCAGCAGCGCGGCGTGGAAAATGTCCTGGGTGTTGATGACGCGGTCGTTGCGTCCGGTCGTGGTCACCGCGATCGTATGCGCCGACAGCATGGCGTCGCTGAGCAGGATCAGCACCAGCGATGGCGGCACCAGCACGCCGAGCGTGCTCGCCACCGCGACCAGCGCGTGGCGATTCGAAGCCGGGATGCCTTCAGCGGCAAGCCGCGGCGCCACGACGCGCGATAGCCCGAGCACGCTGGCGCCGACCGAGCCGTTCATCGGCCCGAGCAGCGCGCCGAGCAGCATGCCGGACACCAGCGGCGCCGCCGGCTTGCGCGGCAGCAGGGCGTTGGAGGTGCGATAGAGCGCGTCAGCGACCGGGAGCCGGTCCAGCAGCAATCCCATGGTCACGTAGAGCGGGAGTGCCTGCAGCAAGTCGTTCTCGAACAGGTTGATCAACCGGGAGGGCAAGGCGCCGAGTGTCGCGAACTCGATGGCGCCGGCGGCGATACCGATGATTGCACCAAGAGTGGCGACCGCGACCAGCACCACCGCAGCCGGCAGACCGGTCAGGATGATGCCGACGCCGACCAGAGCCAACAGCGCCAGACCGAGCCACTCCATCAGCGCTGATCCCTGCGCAAGATGTCGATCAAGGCCTGGCCGATCACCGCCAGCGCCATGGCCCAGAGCGCGAGCTTGATCAGGAAATAGCCGGGATTGCCGGAATCCTGGAAAGCTTCGTGGACGCGCAGGCTGGTCATGACGGACGACCGGCTTGCGATCAGCACGAAGACGGCCCATGGCAACAGCCCGAGCGCGGCGCCGGCTCGCGCCAGCCACGCACGTGTCCGCCGCGAATAACGTTGCGCCACAAGGTCGGCGGCGAGATGGGTATGCGCCCGCGTCGCCGCCGTGACGCTCAGCGCCACGAACAGGGCAAAGGCGATCTGGCCGAGATCGTTGGCCTCGCGCGACCAGCCGCGCACGATGTCGCGCAGCGGCCATTGCAGGAACAGAGCCGCGATCAGCGGCAGCGCCAGCCATTTGGCTGCCGCCACCAGCCAGCCGATCGCGCGATCGAGGCCATGCAAGAAGATCGTCACTGTCCCCGCCCCTGCCCTGGATTCGGGCAGGGATTGTCGGGAGTTCCCTCGGCTTCGGCAAGCCCTATCGCGGCGCGTCGTCGCGGCCTTCCGCGGGTTACCGGTCTATTTCACCGCGCCGCCGGTGATGCCGGAGACGAAGCGGTCGAGGAACAGGTTGGAGGCGATCGCCACCGGGATGCTGGCGATCAAGGCGCCAACTCGTGCTCGCCAAGCGCCCTCTCGTGGGCCAACGCCGTTTGACCT